>NZ_CP031292.1:5806313-5806513 GCF_003355115.1 Bacillus sp. COPE52 | reverse complement strand
CAGCATCTGGATTTTTATTATCGTCTGGTTTTTCTACTTCCGGTTTTTCTACTTCTGGTTTTTCTACTTCTGGTTTTCCTACTTCTGGTTTTTCTACTTCCGGTTTTTCTACTTCTGGTTTTCCTACTTCTGGTTTTTCTACTTCTGGTTTTTCTACTTCTGGTTTTTCTACTTCTGGTTTTTCTACTTCTGGTTTTTCT
>NZ_CP031292.1:5806009-5806263 GCF_003355115.1 Bacillus sp. COPE52 | reverse complement strand
GTAGCACCTGTGTTACCTTGAACACCTTGAGGTCCAGTAGCGCCAGTGGCACCGGTAGCACCTGTGTTACCTTGAACGCCTTGAGGTCCAGTGGCACCAGTAGCACCCGTATTACCTTGAATACCTTGAGGTCCGGTAGCACCTGTGTTACCTTGAATACCTTGAGGTCCAGTAGCACCAGTAGCACCTGTGTTACCTTGAACACCTTGAGGTCCAGTAGCGCCAGTGGCACCGGTAGCACCTGTGTTACCTTG
>NZ_CP031292.1:5805705-5805959 GCF_003355115.1 Bacillus sp. COPE52 | reverse complement strand
TTGTCCTGTTTGTCCTGTTTGTCTTGTTTGTCCTGTTTGTCCTGTTTGTCTTGTTTGTCCTGTTTGTCCTGTTTGTCTTGTTTGTCGTGCTTATCTGGTTTACCTGGTTTATCTGGTTTACCTGGTTTATCTTGTTTGTCCTGTTTGTCCTGTTTGTCCTGTTTGTCCTGTTTGTCCTGTTTGTCCTGTTTGTCCTGTTTGTCCTGTTTGTCTTGTTTGTCTTGTTTGTCCTGTTTGTCTTGTTTGTCCTGTTT
>NZ_CP031292.1:5805353-5805655 GCF_003355115.1 Bacillus sp. COPE52 | reverse complement strand
TGAACACCTTGAGGTCCAGTAGCGCCAGTGGCACCGGTAGCACCTGTGTTACCTTGAACACCTTGAGGTCCAGTAGCACCTGTGTTACCTTGAACACCTTGAGGTCCGGTAGCGCCAGTGGCACCAGTAGCACCTGTGTTACCTTGAACGCCTTGAGGTCCAGTAGCACCAGTAGCACCCGTGTTACCTTGAACGCCTTGAGGTCCAGTGGCACCAGTAGCACCGGTAGCACCTGTGTTACCTTGAACACCTTGAGGTCCAGTAGCGCCAGTGGCACCGGTAGCACCTGTGTTACCTTGAAC
>NZ_CP031292.1:5804647-5805303 GCF_003355115.1 Bacillus sp. COPE52 | reverse complement strand
AAAGTAAATTTAAATAAATCAACAGAAGAAATGCAAATTGATCTAAAAGCAGGTGTACCACATAACTACTTTGATAGTACATATGCAAGTATTAAAGTGCAAAACACATTAGGTAAAGTAGTATATAACAAGGAGTTTTATGGGAATAAACAGCAAAATGCTGAAACACAAAAAGTTCCAGTAAAGATCGGCGATTTTATTGAACTTACACATCTAGAAGGCAGAGAGAGGGCAACATTAATAAATTTAGAGAATAATAAACGTGAAAACTTTGATAAAAAAGCAATTTATGAAGTTACAAAGGAAGGCTTAAAGAAAGTAAATCAAATTGTTAATCCGAAACCAGATACGGAAGCTCCCACACAGCCACAAGGATTATATGCAAGCAACCTTACTTCTAACAGTGTAGAGCTAAAATGGAATCCTTCTACAGATAATGTAGGTGTAAAAGAATATCAGGTATTACGTGATGGACAATTGATTCAAACGGTACAAGGAACGACGTTTACTGATCAAAACTTAACAGTTAATAAGGAATATAAATATGCAGTGAAGGCCGTAGATGCAGCTGGCAATACATCAATTCAAAGTAACATTCTTCCGGTAAAAACAAAAGATCAAAATACATCTTATGAGAAATGGGATCCAAAGAAGGC
>NZ_CP031292.1:5803622-5804597 GCF_003355115.1 Bacillus sp. COPE52 | reverse complement strand
AGGAGAGAGAATGTATCGAACAGGAGACCTTGTGAGAATGTTACCTGATGGAAATATTGAGTTTTTAGGAAGAATTGACCATCAAGTGAAGATTCGAGGTTTCAGGATTGAACTGGGTGAGATAGAGAGTCAACTTCTAAAATATAAGGAAGTAAAAGAAGCTGTTGTAATCGCAAGAGAAGATAATAATAATCATCAATATTTATGTGCGTACTTTACTTCTGAAACATCGGAGGACGAGACTAGGGTTCAAGAAATTCGAAAGTTTTTGGCAAAAGAGCTGCCAGAGTATATGATTCCTGCTTTTTTTGTTCAACTAGACAAGCTACCACTTACTACAAATGGGAAAGTGGATCGAAAGGCTTTACCAAGTCCTGATGGAAGTTCCGTTGCAGGGGTAGTAGAGTATGAGGCGCCAAGGAACACAGTCGAAGAAAAGCTCGTATCCATTTGGCAAGATATTTTAGATATAGAAAACATAGGAATTCAACACAACTTTTTTGAAATTGGAGGCCATTCACTGAAAGCAACTACGATGGCTTCTAGAATCCATAAGGAACTTATGGTCGAGATACCTTTAAGACAAATCTTCCAAACACCTACTATAAAAGGGATTGGAGAATTTATTGACTCTACAAAAGAAAGTGTATATGCATCGATCAAAAAAGTAGAAGAACAAGATTATTATCCGCTTTCATCTGCCCAAAGAAGACTCTACATTTTAAACAAAATAGAGGGTAGCGGAGTATCTTATAATATGCCTTTCGCTATGAAAATAAAAGGTGATTTAGATGTTCATCAGCTTGAGAAGGCTTTCCATAAATTAATCGAAAGACATGAGGCTTTAAGAACTTCTTTTGTAATGGTAGATGGTGAACCAGTTCAAAAGATTGAAAAAGACATAGCTTTCCAAGTGACGTATAGAGAAATGGGTACCGATAAGCTAGATGATATAATCAATGGATTTGTTAAACC
>NZ_CP031292.1:5802160-5803572 GCF_003355115.1 Bacillus sp. COPE52 | reverse complement strand
AATTGTTAGACACCGTCTAACAATTGGAGGTGCAGTTTTTCTATGGTTAAATTTACAGCTGATGAAAAAATACACATCGTTCAACGTTATTTGAACGGAAATGAAAGTTACCGAGAAATTAGTAAAGCGGTTGGTATAAGAGACACCGTAATTTTGAATTGGGTAAACCAATATAAACAAAATGGTGTGGAAGCTTTTCTAAAACGGTATACAAATTACACGCAACAATTTAAACTAGACGTACTAAATTTTATGATTGAAAACGGTACGTCCTTATTTGAAACGGCAGCTATTTTTAATATTCCTGCCCCTTCAACGATTATTGTTTGGAAAAAACAATTCGAAACACAAGGAATCGCTGCCCTTCAATCAAAGAAAAAGGGGCGTCCATCCATGGAAAAAGATTCAAATAAACAATCAAAACAAACACCAGTTGAAGGTTCAGTCGAAGCACTTGAAGCACGTATTCAACAGCTTGAAATGGAAAATGAGTACTTAAAAAAGTTGAATGCCTTAGTTCAAAACAAGGAAAAATCACGAAACAGGACAAAGCACAAGTAGTCTATAAATTAAGGCATAAATATTCGGTGAAAGCACTTGTAGAGCTAGCTAACATTCCACGAAGCACGTATTATGATTTAGTAAAGAAAATGAATCGTCCGGATTTAGATGCCGATTTGAAAGCTGAAATTAAAGCGATTTATGAGGAGAATGAAGGCCGTTATGGCTACCGTCGCATTCGTGATGAGTTAACGAATCGTGGTCAAAAAGTGAATCACAAGAAGGTTCAACGCATTATGAAAGAGCTTGGATTAAAGTGTGTTGTGCGTATGAAAAAATATAAGTCTTATAAGGGGAAAGTTGGTAAAACTGCACCCAATATTTTAGCGCGCAATTTTCATGCAGATGCACCGAATCAAAAATGGGTAACAGACATCACAGAGTTTAAATTGTTTGGAGAGAAACTGTATATATCACCTGTATTAGACTTGTGTAATGGTGAGATTATTACCTATACAATTGGCTCTAGACCGACGTATTCACTTGTTTCAGAAATGTTAGAGACAGCATTAGAACGTTTACCGGAAAATCACCAACTATTGATGCATTCAGATCAAGGGTGGCATTATCAAATGAAACAATATGCCCGGACACTTGAATCAAGAGGTATTGTGCAGAGTATGTCTCGAAAAGGAAACTGTTATGACAACGCAGTAATGGAGAATTTCTTCGGGATCATGAAGTCGGAATTCCTCTACATAAAAGAGTTTGAAAGTGTAGATCATTTTAAAATAGAATTAGAAAAATATGTAGATTATTCTAATACGAAATGGATAAAGGCAAAATTAAAAATGAGCCCGGTGCAATACCGGACTCATTTGGATCAAGCTGCCTAATGAAATAACCGTGTC
>NZ_CP031292.1:5800602-5802110 GCF_003355115.1 Bacillus sp. COPE52 | reverse complement strand
CAGAGTGTTGGGAAACCCTTTAGGGTTCCCAACATTCTGCAATCCTTTTTAATTTTAGTAAATGAAAACAATATAAAATAATAAATTTTAGAAAAACAGCCCTCCACCAGACCCTTTTTGGTTAGGTGAAGGGCTATTTTTTTCATGTTTTGACAAGCTGCGGTGAGGTAAGCTTGCATTTGGACAGACTTCAGCCCTCGAAACCGAGCATATCGATAGCCATGTAGTTCTTTGGCATCCGCAAAGCTTCGCTCTATAGTTGAACAGCGTACTTTATACAGTCTTTTCCCTGTAGCTGTTAGTTTGTTTTTTCTAGCGATATCTTTATATTTTTCCCATATATGATGAGTGATAACTTTTTGCTTTTGTTTTTTTGAAAAGCATACCTCACGTAGCGGACAAACAGCGCAGTCTTCTGGATTTGATTTATATTGACGATATCCTTCGCGATCCGTTGTCGTATATTCTAAAATACATCCCATCGGACAAGCAAATACATTCATTTCTTTTACATATTTAAATTGGCTTTTCGGAACGTCTTTATTTCGCTTTCCAAATCGGCGATACCCCATCACCATAAATATATTCTGTTCTGATAGTTTTTTACAGATATAACCTGTAAAATAGCCTGCATCAAGAGCTACAGCTTCAACTTTGAATCCGAATTTATTAGTTTGAGCTTGTAGACGTGCTAAATACGGCTCGGAATCCGCCATATTTCCAGCCGTTATATAGGTATCTGTAATAATATTATATTTCGCATCAGTCGTACGATGATCTAAGAAATGAAAACCGTTCGGTTTTCCATCCCTCATTAAAAATCCACTATCTGGATCCGTTGTACTGATACGAGTTTTTTTAGTGGGGGTATCACTTTCCTTTCTAGGTCTTAATTCTTTTTTCCATGTACCTCACGATCTTCGATTACCGCAGCTTCTAGTTCATCTATATAGAACTTTGCCTTTTCTTTTTTATATTTATGTACAAATTTATTTTTATTGGCATTCGCCTTAATGTGTGTAGAATCTGTCATCAACGCACGTCCTCCCACCATACGGTGCTCGGTCGCTTGACTCACAATCTCATCAAAAATTTCTTCGAAAATATTTGTATGAATGAAACGAGTACGGCGATTCCAACTGATTGTAGAATGATCTGGAATTGTATCTGATAGAGAAAAACCTAGAAACCAACGGTAGGCAATATTCGTTTTGATCTCCTTTTCCAATTGTCGCTCTGAACGAATACCATAAAAATATCCGATAAACATCATCTTAAATAAAACGATAGGGTGAATTGACGGACGACCATTGTTTTCACAGTAATAAGGGCGTAACTTTTCCTCAATAAAATCAAAACTGATTGTCGCTTCAATCGCACGAAGGAAATGGTCTTGCGGAACTAATTCTTCTACAGAAACGGATACACGCTCATCACGATGATTTTTTAAAGCACCCATCATAAAAAATCTCTCCTTTACCTCTTTTTTATCAGTGTTGACACATAAA
>NZ_CP031292.1:5782279-5800552 GCF_003355115.1 Bacillus sp. COPE52 | reverse complement strand
GACATAGCTTTCCAAGTGACGTATAGAGAAATGGGTACCGATAAGCTAGATGATATAATCAATGGATTTGTTAAACCGTTTGATTTGGAAGAAGCTCCTCTTTTACGTGTTGAAATCATACATGTCACAGATAATGAGCACGTGATGGTATTAGATATGCATCATATCATTTCAGATGGTGTATCAATGGGGATTTTCATGCAGGAATTAGCTGAATTATATAATGGTCAAAAATTATCTCCATTAAGCATTCAATATAAAGATTATTCTGCGTGGCAAAGAGGCTTGCTTACTCAAGAAGAAATCAAAAAGCAAGAAAAGTATTGGATGAATGTGTTCAAAGAAGAAGTACCAGTACTAAATATGCCAACAGACTATAAAAGGCCAAAAAGAAGAAGTTTTGCTGGAGATAGAATCAATTTAAAAATCAATAGTGAAACTTATAATCAGTTAAACAAGTTGGCTACAGAAAATGAAGTTACTATGTATATGCTGATGTTAGCAGGATACACGACTTTGCTTTCTAAATATTCAGGGCAAGAGGATATAGTAGTAGGATCACCAATTGCAGGAAGAAAACATGTAGATTTAAATAATGTAATGGGAATGTTTGTGAATACCCTTGCGATGAGAAATTATCCAAAGGGCAATACATCTTTTAAAGAGTACTTAAAAGAAGTAAAAGAAAATACATTGAAAGCATATGAAAATCAGGATTATCAATTTGAAGAATTGGTAGAAAAGGTAAATGTGAGAAGAGACATTTCACGAAATCCACTATTTGATACGATGCTTGTATTTCAACACACTGATAATATGCTATTAAATTTAGATGAATTAAAGGTTAGCATGTTAGAAGATCAGCGGAAAATAGTTAAGTTTGATATTACTATACATGTAAGTGAGTTAGAGGATGGATTAGGACTAGAAATTGAATACTGTACGGCTCTCTATAATAAGGAGACAATAGAGAAGTTTTTAGAGCATTTTATAAATATCTTAAGAGAAGTAGTAAAAAATCCAGAGCAGAAATTAAGTGAAATAGATATATTAACAGAGAAAGAAAAAAGTAAGTTATTAAACGAATTTAATAATACAAAAGGAAAATATGCTAAAGAAAAAACACTTCCAGAGCTTTTTGAAGAACAGGTAGAGAAGACACCTAATAATGTTGCACTTGTTTTTGAAAATCAAAGTATAACATATAAAGAACTAAATGAAAGGGCAAATAGCCTTGCGCATATACTTCGCGAAAAAGGAGTTGGTCCTGACGTAGTAACGGGAATATTGGTGGAACGCTCTATTGAAATGATAGTAGGTATAATGGGGATTTTAAAAGCTGGAGGAGCTTATTTACCAATTGATCCAACTTATCCTAGGAAAAGAAAAGAATATATGTTACGTAATAGCCATATAGAGATACTATGCGTAACGAATGATGTTCATAGCGATATAACTTTTCATGGACAAATTATACAATTAGATAAATTAAAATATGGAGAAAATAGAACGAACATCAGTAAAATAAATAGTCCCCGAAATTTAGCTTATGTAATATATACATCAGGTTCTACAGGGAATCCTAAAGGGGTAATGATAGAACAAAATAGTGTAAATAACTTAGTCAATGGGTTAAATGATGTAATTTATAAAAAATTTAATACTAATGTTAATGTCGCGTTGCTAGCACCATTTATATTTGATGCATCGGTGAAACAAATATTTGCAACATTACTTTTAGGACATACCTTATTTGTTGTGCCAAAGGAAGTAAGTTGGGATGCAATGAGTTTAATTGAGTATTATGCAACAAATAAAATACATGTATCCGATGCTACTCCGGCACATTTAACAATGCTTAGCTATGTAAAAAAAATAGAACAAGAATTAGAAATTAAAGAATTTATTGTAGGCGGAGAGGCATTAACGCCTTATTTAATCAAAGGTTTATTTGAAAAATTCGCCAATCTTCAACCTAATATTACAAATGTTTATGGGCCTACAGAGTGCTGTGTAGATTCCACAAGCTATAGAATTGAGTTTGATCAAATAAGCAATGATAAGGTAATTCCGATTGGAAAACCAATTTTAAACACTAATATATATATATTAGACAAGGGAAATAATCTTCAGCCAATTGGAGTAGCTGGGGAACTGTGTGTATCAGGTGAGGGGATAGCAAGAGGATATTTGAATAATCTAGAATTAACAGCTGAGAGGTTTATTGAAAATCCATTTGATAACGGTAAATCTATGTATCGTACTGGAGATCTTGCAAGATGGTTACCTGATGGGAATATAGAGTTTTTAGGACGGATAGATCATCAGGTGAAAATACGTGGTTATCGAATTGAACTCGGAGAAATAGAAAGTCAACTGTCAACTCATCAAGATATCGAAGAAGTGATTGTTATAGCTAGAGAAGATAAGGAAAATAATCAATATTTATGTGCATATATCGTTTCAGAAAAAGAATTACATGCAAGGGAAATTAGAGAATATTTAGAACAGAAACTTCCGGATTATATGATTCCTGGATATTTTGTGAAATTAGATAAGCTTCCGTTAACAACGAACGGGAAAGTAGACAGAAAAGCACTTCCTGAACCAGATGGAAGCATTGATACTGGGGTAGAGTATGAGGAACCGAGAAATGAAGTGGAAGAAAAGCTCGTTGAAATTTGGAGAAGTATTATTGGGATAGAGGATATAGGGATTAATCATAATTTCTTTGTATCTGGAGGAGATTCCATTAAGGCAATCCAAATTATATCTAGATTATCTAGAATTGGCCTTAAATTAGAAATGAAAGATTTATTTGCACATCCAAAAATTAAAAATCTTGGAAAATATATAAAACGAGAAAAGAAAGAACAAAAGGTTCATGAAACAGTAAAGGGGGAAGTAGAATTAACCCCAATACAAAGCTGGTATTTTGAGAAAAACCAAGAAGAGATGAATCATTTTAATCAATCGTTCATGTTATTTAGAGAAAATGGATTTGATGAAAAACAGGTAGAAGAAATATTTAATAAAATTATGGAACATCATGATGCTTTACGCATGATATATAAAGAAAAAGAAGGAGAAATAATTCAATATAATAGAGGTTATGACAAGAACTTATTTGATTTATATATTTATGATGTTAAGGGCGTTGAGAATAAGGAAGAGAAGGTATATGAAATTGCTACAAGTATTCAAAAAGAGATGGATATTAAAGAAGGTAAACTTGTAAAGCTTTGTATATTTAAATCGGATGAAGGAGACCATCTTCTGATTGCGATTCATCACCTTGTAGTGGATGGGGTATCATGGAGAATCCTACTTGAAGATTTGGAGACTTTATATTCACAACTAGAAAAGGGTGAAAAGCTAGAAATAGGATTCAAAACAGATTCCTATAAAGAATTTGCATCAAAGTTAAAAGCTTATAGCGTGAGTAGGGAATTAATGAAAGAAAGGGAATATTGGACAAGCATATCAAAAGAGAATGTACAGTTTATCCCTAAAAAGAAAGAAATCACAAAAAACAACTTTGAAAATAGTAGTACAGTAAGTATTACATTAGATAAAGAACTCACTACATCTTTACTTAGAAAAACAAATAGGGCATATAACACAGAAATAAATGATATTTTATTAACAGCTTTAGCAGTTGGAATCAGAGAATTGACGGGGAAATACAAGCTAAAAGTAAATATGGAAGGGCATGGAAGAGAAGACGTAATAGAGAATTTCGAAATCAATAGGACTGTTGGCTGGTTCACGACGATGTATCCAGTGATTTTAGATATAGTGAACGAAAATGAACTTTCGACCAACATAAAGACAGTTAAAGAAACTTTGAGGAAAATACCGAATAAAGGAATAGGTTATGGAGTATTAAAACATTTAGCAAAAGATAAGGGATTTGTGAATGAAGAAAAGGCACCAATTTCATTTAACTATTTAGGTGAATTGGATCAAGATATTAACAGGCAAGAATTCTCTGCATCGAAATGGTCTATAGGTGAAACAGTCGGTAAGAAAATTACTAGGAATACATCTATAGAAATGAATTCAATGGTTTTAAATGGTGAATTGGTTATTCATACAACATTTAATGAATTAGAGTACAGTGAAAAAATGATAAAGGATTTAAATCAGAAATATAAAGAAAGTCTTGAAATAATAATTAATCACTGTGCGAATAAAGTAGAACCAGATCAAACACCTTTTGATTATGGAGATATAAATATAACATTAGAAGAACTTGAAGAAATAAAAGAAAAATACAATGGTTTTACTATCGAGAAAATATATCCGTTAGCAAATATGCAAAAAGGGATGTTATTCCATGCATTAGAAGATAAAAATTCAAGTATGTATTTTGAACAAATTGTAATGGATATAAAAGGGACTGTAGATGTAGATATTTTAGAAAAATCATTTAATACAATAATCAGGAGACACGAAATATTAAGAGCAGCATTTGAGTATGAATTAGTGGAGGAACCAAGACATGTCATACTTCAAGATAGAAAAGTAGGTTTCAACTATTATGATATTCAAGACGAAAACATTGAGCAGAAAAAAAAGTTTATAGAGAATTATTTACAAAATGATAAACAAAAAGGCTTTAATTTAAGTAAAGATACATTAATGAGAATTAGCTTAATTCAAATAAATCAGGATTCATATAAATTGGTATGGAGTCATCATCACATATTGTTAGATGGATGGTGTCTTGGGATTATATTAGGTGAGTTATTTGATGTTTATGGAAGAAAGATGAAAGGTGAAGAGAGCCATTTAGCGGAGCCAGCACCATATAGTGATTATATAAGATGGTTGGAAGAACAGGATAAAGAAGAAGGGTTAGCACATTGGAAGAGCTATTTGGATGGATATGAAGAACAAGCACAGGTTCCTAAAATCTTGAATAAAGTTAATGAGTATAAAAGAAAAGAAAAAATGATAGAATTTTCAAAAGAAATGACTCGTAACATTATTCAACTCGCAAATAGAAATCAAGTTACTTTTAATACCGTACTGCAGACAATTTGGGGCATTCTTTTAGCGAGGTACAATAATATAGAAGATGTTGTATTTGGAACAGTCGTATCAGGAAGAGAGGCAAAAGTAGAAGGAATTGAAGCGATGGTAGGATTATTCATTAATACAATTCCGACTCGAGTTAAACTCGAAAAAGATAGTAGTTTTAAAGAGGTTTTAAGAAATGTCCAGGATGAATCAATAGAAAATAATAAATATAACTATATAAATTTAGCTGAAATTCAATCTTTGCATGGTCTAAAAAGGAATCTAATTGATCATGTAATGGTATTTCAAAATTATTCACTCGATGATAGTAGTTTTAATCATGCAGAAAATAATACAGGTTTTATGTGTCAAAATATAAGGGGAGAAGAGCAAAGCAATTATGGATTCAACATTGTAGCAATTCCTGGAGAACAGTTAGTATTAAAATTAACTTATAACGAAAAGATTTATCCACAGAAAATAATAGACAATATAGAAATGCATCTTAAAAAAGTAACGGAACAAGTTGTTATAAATGAGGATAAGAAATTAAATGAGATAGACATAATCCCAGAGAAAGAGCGAAATGCATTATTGTATAGATTTAATGATACAAAGACGAATTATCCGAAGGATAAGACTATACATCAGCTGTTTGAGGAACAGGTAGAGAAAACGCCTAATCATATTGCCGTTGAATTTGAAGGCACTAAAATGACGTATCAAGAATTAAATGAAAGGTCTAATCAAGTTGCTAGATGGTTACGAGATAAAGGGGTTACTGCAAATACAATTGTGGGAATTATGGTTGAGAGATCCCCTGAGATGATAATTGGAATAATGGGTATCTTAAAATCAGGTTCAGCTTATTTGCCGATAGATCCTAAATCTCCTCAGGATAGAATCAAATTTATGATACAAGATAGTGATATTCAAATTCTATTAACGCAGGAGAAGTTCATTAATGATTCCTCATTGAGTGTAGAGAAGGTTAGTTTAGATAAGAGTGAGAATTTTCAATTGAGTAAAGAGAATTTAGCTCCTATCAATGATTCTGGGAACATAGCTTATATCATATATACATCGGGCTCTACTGGAGTACCAAAAGGTGTGGTTACATCACACTCTAATGCAGTAAGAGTTGTTCGTGACACAAACTATATTAAGATTGATGCAGATGATATTATTTTACAGCTTTCAAATTATTCTTTTGATGGATCCGTATTTGATATCTACGGTGCATTGTTAAATGGTGCGAAATTAGTGATGGTATCAATAGATACAGTATTGAATTTAAGTAAGCTAACAAAATTAATAAAAGAAGAAAAAATTAGTGTTATGTTTATAACTACAGCCTTATTTAATACGTTGGTTGATTTAGAAATAGAGTGTTTATCTAATATAAGAAAAATCCTTTTTGGTGGTGAAAGAATTTCAGTATCACATACAAAACGAGCATTGGAGTATCTAGGGAAAGATAAGCTGATTCATGTATACGGTCCGACAGAAAGTACTGTTTTTGCTACGTACTATTATATAAATGAAATCAATGAAGAATTCGACACAATACCAATTGGGAAGCCATTAGCAAATACTTCAGTATTTATAGTAGATGGAAATCAGAGACTACTTCCAATCGGCGTAGCTGGAGAACTTTGTTTAAGTGGAGCAGGGTTAGCTCATGGATATTTAAACCGACCAGATTTGACAGCAGAAAAGTTTGTCTCCAATCCATTTATACCAGAAGAAAAAATGTATCGAACAGGGGATCTTGTTAGGATGTTGCCTGATGGAAATATTGAGTTCTTAGGTAGAATAGATCATCAAGTGAAAGTTCGTGGTTTCAGGATTGAACTTGGTGAGATAGAGAGTCAGCTACTTAAATATAAAGAAGTAAAAGAAGCTATTGTTATCGTACGAGATGATATTCATGGTGAAAAATATATATGCGCTTACTTTACTTCTGAAACATGGAAAGATGAATTGATAATTCAAGAAATTAGAAAGTATCTAACTAAAAAGCTTCCAGAGTATATGATTCCTGCATTTTTTGTTCAACTTGATAAGCTACCGCTAACTACAAACGGGAAAGTAGACCGAAAGTCATTACCAAAGCCTGATGGGAATGTAACAACTGAGGTAGAGTACGTAGCACCAAGTAATTTTGTAGAAGAGACTATTATTTCAATTTGGGAAGAAATCCTAGGCATCAAATCTATTGGGATTTCTCATAACTTCTTTGAAATAGGAGGAAATTCACTGAAGTTAATGAGTGCTGTTGCTGCTATTAATAAAGTTTTAAATACAGATATAAGCATTCACAATTTCTTTGAGAATCCAAGTGTAATGGGTTTAGCAAATTATATCCTATCAACTGAACATGATCGTCAAAATAGTTCTTATGATTATGTTGAGGAAGAGGTATAACGGTTTAAAATGAAATTCATTTCTTTTGGAAGTAAAAGATATTAGTAATAGGTGTAAAAAGGCAGATTTTCTATAATGTTGATTGCTTTGAGATTTAAGATTTAATTATAAAAAAAAGGGATTTATCCTAGGAAAACTGTACAATTTATACTTCTTCTCAGCAGGGAAAAAGCAATAGATTGTGCAGTTAAACTAGGCCCAATGGTTTAAATTTCAAAGATGTATATGAAATTTGATAGTTGTTTTAGTTATTTACTAATAGTGTGAGAAATTGAATGGGCACCGCGAAGGGAATGATTCTAGTTATGGATATTAAAGGGTTTATAAATGATTTGAAAAAATCAAACATTTTCTTATATCAGAATCAAGGGAAGATAAAAATTATTGGACCTCGTGAGCTAATAACAGCTGAATTAAAGGAAAAAATAAAGTTATATAAAGAAAAAATTATTATAGCTTTAAAAAATGAAGATATAGAAAAAAAGAATGAAATTCCAAAAGCGAAACAATCAGAAAACGATTGTTATACCTTATCAATGGCACAAAAAAGGATGCTTATTTTAAATAATTTGGAATCTAAAGGTACGACATATAATATTCCTTTAGTTATCAAAATCGTGGGCCATTTTCAAATGCATGTTTTTGAGAATGCTTTTAAGGCACTAATTGATAGACATGAATCATTAAGAACATCCTTTGTAATGATTGATGGAGAACCAGTTCAAAAGATAGAAAAAGAAATAGATTTTAAAATTGAATATAGTGAATTAGGAGCAGATAGTGTATCAGAAAGAGTGGCACGATTTATAAGACCTTTTGATTTAGAGATAGCGCCGCTTCTAAGGGTAGAGATTTTATGTGTTAATCAGAATGAGCATATCATGATGCTTGATATGCATCATATTATTTCAGATGGAGTATCAATGGGCATTTTGATGAAGGAGTTAGCTGATTTAGTTAGAGAAAAAGAATTAGCAGCATTAAAAGTTCAATATAAAGACTATTCGGAATGGCAAAAAGAATACTATAAAGGAGATAACGTAAAGCAGCAGGAGGAATATTGGCTCAAGGTATTTGAGGGTGACATTCCAGTTCTGAATATGCCAACTGATTTCCCAAGACCACAAATACAAAGTAGTGAGGGAGATAGGCTTGGTTTTGAAATAGATTCTGAACTAACAAATAAACTTAAATTTCTTGCAAGAGAAAATGGAGTTACTATGTATATGCTTCTTTTAGCAGTATATAAAACGCTTCTTTCTAAATATACAAGGCAAGAGGACATAATAGTTGGTTCACCAATTGCGGGAAGAACACATGATGATTTAAAAAATACGATTGGCATGTTTGTCAATACTCTTGCAATGAGAAGTCATCCAAAAGCAAATACTAAATTCATTGATTATTTAAAACAAGTAAAAGAAAACACATTAAATGCTTATGAGAATCAAGAATATCAATTTGATACCTTAGTAGAGAAACTAAATTTAAGAAAAGAAACAAGTAGAAGCGCATTGTTTGATACGATGTTTGATATACAAACTCAAAATGATTTTGAGTTTAATATAAATGGAGTAACCACTGAGGTTTGCGATATTGATTTTAATGTGGCGAAGTTTGATTTAAGTCTTACGGCGATAGAATATACAGATCATTTGAAATTTGATTTGCAATATTGCACAAAATTATTTAAAAAAGAAACAATCAAAAGACTTGCAGGTCATTTAGTAAATGTAATAAAGGAAATTACCAATAATCCGGGGCTTAAATTAGGAGAAATAAATTTACTTTCAGAAGAAGAAACGAAAAACATATTACACAAATTTAATGATACTAGGGCTGAATTTCCTAAAAATAAAACCTTAAATCATGTATTTGAAGAGCAGGTTTTAAAAACACCAAATCATATTGCAGTTATATTTGAAGAAGAACAATTAACATATACACAACTAAATGAAAAAGCAAATCGACTGGCAAGGTTGCTTAGAAAAAATGGTGCAAAGCCGGATACTGTAATAGGAATTATGGCGGATAAATCCCCAGAAATGATAATTGGCATATTGGCGATTTTAAAAGCTGGAGCAGCATATTTACCAATTGACCCTGAGTATCCTGAGGAAAGAATTGAATATATGCTAAAAGATAGTGAAGCAAATTTAGTCGTTACTCAGGAGCACTTACAATTCAAGGTAAGAACAGTTTCAAGTATTTTATTTAATGATGAAGAAATTAATTCTTTAAATAAGGACAACCTAGAAAATTTAAATCATTCATCTGATTTAGCTTATTTAATATATACGTCAGGTTCTAGTGGAAAGCCTAAAGGGGTTATGACTACACATTGTAACGTTATTAACTATATTTATGCATTTTCAAAACAAATTACTTTAAATGAAGAAGATTCTATATTACAAGTAGTTTCATTTTCATTTGATGCTTTTACGGAAGAAATATTTCCTATTTTAGCTAATTCAGGGAAATTAATTATTAGTAAAAAAATTGGTGATCTGAACATAGATGAGCTAGTTAAAAATATTGAAAAATATAATGTGACTTTAGTAAGCTGTTCACCACTGTTACTCAATGAAATTGATAAAAATAAGCATTTAATACTTAATAAAAATATGAAATTTATTAGTGGTGGAGATGTTTTAAAGTATGAATATATAAAAAATATTATTGAGATTGCCGATGTTTATAATTCATATGGTCCTACAGAAACAACTGTTTGCGCAACATATTATAAGGTCAGTTCCAATGATTGTATAGGAATGAGTGTACCTATAGGTAAACCATTAAGTAATTATAAATTATATGTTTTGGATAATAACGCTCAATTACTGCCGATAGGAATACCTGGTGAATTATATATAGGTGGAGAAGGTGTAGCACGAGGATACAAAAATAATAAAGAATTAACTGAAGAAAAATTCAAGCCTAATGCTTTTAGTTTAGAAGAACGAGTGTATCGGACTGGAGATTTAGTAAAATGGCTACCTGATGGAAATATTGAATTTTTAGGTAGAATAGATAATCAGGTGAAAATTAACGGTTTTAGAATTGAACTGGAAGAAATTGAATATCACTTATTAAGACAATCGAACATAAAAGAAGCTAAAGTAATTGATAAAGAGGGAATAGATGGAAACAGATATCTTTGCGCATTTATTACAGTTAATGATTTGAATGAGGAACTGAACATAGATAAAGTGAGAGAGTTGCTTGCCAAAGAGCTTCCTGGTTACATGATTCCTTTACATTTTATAGAGATGGAAAGATTGCCGATTACACTCAATGGAAAAGTGGATGTGAAAGCATTACCGGAACCAGATTTCAGTAAATTTATAGAAGATCATTATGAAGCACCTCGAAATCTAGTAGAAGAGAAGTTGGCTTTAGTGTGGAAGGACGTTTTGGGTATAGAGAAAATTGGAATAAATCATAACTTCTTTGAAGCGGGAGGACACTCACTAAAAGCTTTTTCATTGGTATCAAAGATACACAAAGAATTAAATGTTGAAATACCATTAAAACAAATATTTAATTTTCCTACTATCAAAGGTATTGGTGAATATATAAAAGGGAAAGAAATGAGTACTTACTCAAAAATAAAGAAAGCTGAGGAGAAACAATTTTATAATCTTTCATCGGCTCAAAAAAGGCTATATATTTTAAATCAAATAGAGGATAGTGGAATTACTTACAATCTACCAGTTGTTATACAAATGAACGGGCGCTTTCAATTGGACACTTTTGAAAAAGCCTTTAAAGCATTAATTGATAGACATGAAGCATTAAGAACATCTTTTGTAATGATTGATGGAGAACCAGTTCAAAAGATAGAAAAAGAAATAGATTTTAAAATTGAATATGGTGAATTAGGAGAAGAGAACGTATCAGAACGAGTGGCGCGATTCATAAGACCTTTTAATCTAGAGGTAGCTCCTCTTCTAAGGGTAGAAATCGTACAAGTTAGTCAGGATGAGCATATCATGATGCTTGATATGCATCATATTATTTCAGACGGAGTATCAATGAGCATTTTGATGAAAGAGTTAACAGATATATTTGGAGAAAAAAAATTAGTGCCATTAGAAATTCAATATAAAGACTATTCGGAATGGCAAGAAGAGTTTTATAAAGGTGATAATATAAAGAAACAGGAGAAATATTGGCTTAAAGTATTTGAGGATGAGATACCAGTTCTGAATATGCCAACTGACTTTCCAAGACCACAAATACAAAGTAGCGAGGGAGATAGATTAAGTTTTGAAATAGATTCTGAACTAACAAACAAGCTTAAAATGTTTGCAAGGGAAAATGGAGTTACTATGTATATGCTACTTTTAGCAGCATATACAACGCTACTTTCGAAATATACGGGACAAGAAGACATTATAGTTGGTTCGCCAACCGCAGGAAGACAACATGATGATTTAAAAAATACTATTGGTATGTTTGTTAATACTCTTGTGATGAGAAATCGTCCTAAAGCAGACAGTAGATTCATTGATTATTTGAAGAAAGTAAAAGAAAATACCTTAAATGCTTATGAAAATCAAGATTATCAATTTGATGAGTTAGTTGAAAAGCTAGCCTTAAAAAGGGATATTAGTAGAAACGCATTGTTTGATACGATGTTTTCTATTCAAAATTTAGATAATCTAGAGTTGAATATAAAAGGCTTAAAAATCGAACCTTATGACATTGATTTTAAAGCGGCAAAGTTTGATTTAAGTCTATCGGCAATTGAAAATACAGATCATATAGAATTTATTTTAGAGTATTGCACAAAATTATTTAAAGAAGAAACAATACAAAGAATTGGAAATCATGTAGTTAATATCTTAAAAGAAATTGTTAATAATCCTGAACAAAAATTAAGTGAAATAAATTTGCTTTCACAAGAAGAAAGAGAAATGATATTAAACAAGTTTAATGATACTGCTGTTGAATATCCAGTAGGTACTATACACGAACTTTTTGAAGAGCAGGTTAAAAAAACACCAAATCATATAGCTGTAGTGTTCGAAGAAAAGCAGTTGACCTATGAAGAATTGAATAAAAAAGCAAATAAACTAGCTAGAACTTTGAGAGGAAAAGGTGTTGCACAAAATAGTATAGTTGGAATAATGGTGGATAGATCAGTAGAAATGATTGTAGGAATATTGGGGGTTCTAAAAGCTGGAGGAGCATATCTGCCGATAGATCCAGAATACCCTACAGAGAGAATAGAATTTATGCTTGAGGATAGTAATGCGGACATTATTATTACCCAAGAACATCTAACGGATAAAAATGTTGCCTACGGTGAAGTGGTAAATATAAATCATATAGATATATATGATATCGATGAAGATAATTTGAATCATATCAATTCACCGGATGATTTAGTGTATATCATATATACATCAGGAACAACTGGAAACCCTAAAGGTGTGCTAGTAGAGCATGAAAATTTGGTTAATGCCCATTACACTTGGAGAGATCACTATGAATTGTCAAAGTATGACGTCAATTTACTACAAATGGCTAGTATGTCGTTTGATGTATTTGCAGGGGACTTATGCAGAAGTTTATTAAATGGTGGGACAATGTATATAGTACCGAGTCATATCAAGCTAGAACTGGATTTATTATATAAGACAATTAAGAAGTATAAAATTAATATTTTTGAATCGACTCCAAGTCTTATTATACCTTTTATGAATTATGTATATGAAAATAATTTTGACCTCACGACATTACGATTATTAATATTAGGTTCTGATAGCTGTCCTATACATGAGTACAAAAATTTGGTTAAAAGATATGGGGAGAATATGAGAGTAATTAATAGCTATGGAGTTACAGAAGCAACTATTGATTCTAGCTATTATGAAGAAGAGTACGAGTATATACCGCAAATGGTAAATACTCCCATAGGGAAGCCGTTAAATAACACAAAATATTATGTTTTAAACTCTTTATTAGAACCACAACCTTTAGGGGTGTATGGTGAATTGTACATTGGTGGAAAAGGTCTTGCAAAAGGATACCTAAACAAACCAGACCTTACTCATGAAAGGTTTGTTTCAAATGGCTTTATACCTGGTGAAAAAATGTATAAAACAGGAGATTTGGCAAGATGGCTTTCAGATGGAAATATTGAGTTTTTAGGAAGAATAGACAATCAAGTAAAGGTTCGAGGGTTTAGGATAGAAATAGGAGAAATTGAAGCTAAACTATTAAGTAATCAAAATATAGATCAGGCGGTAGTAGTTGATCGGAAAGATAATGCTGGTTTTACCTATTTATGTGCATACATAATAGCTAAAGAGGAGCTAACTACAAGTGAATTAAGAGACTACTTGTCAAATTATTTACCAGATTATATGATTCCTGCATTTTTTATTCAATTAGATAAAATGCCTCTTACACCGAATGGAAAAATAGATAGAAAAGCATTGCCTCTTGTACAAGGGGGGGACCTTTCTAAGGGAACAGATTATGAAGCGCCTCGAAATGAAGTGGAAGAACATCTTGTATCAGCTTGGCAGGATGTCTTGGGTATTAAAGAAATTGGAATTAACGATAGTTTTTTTGAGGTTGGTGGAGATTCTATAAAAGCGTTACAAATAGTTTCTAAACTATCGAAAGTGAATCTTAAATTCAAAATTAAAGATTTATTTGAAAACCCGAAAATTAAAAATCTTAGTAGGTATGTAAAAAATGAATCGAGAGTAAAGAAAAACTATGAAATAATTCAGGGAAACGTTCCTTTAATGCCAATACAGAAAAGACATTTTGTATTAAACAAAGCATTAAATAATAAAGAGCTAAATCACTATAATCAATCATTTATGCTGTATAGAAAAAATGGATTTGAAGAACAGATTGTAGAAAAGGTGTTTCGTAAAATTTGTGAAAAACACGATGCTTTACGAATGATTTATAAAGAGGAAAATGGTGAAATAATTCAATATAATCGTGATTTGAATGGGGATTTCTTTGATTTATATGTCCATGATATTAAGAATCAGGATAATCAACAGGAGATAGTGGGTCAACTAGCAACAAATATACAAAAAGAAATTTCGATTACTGACGGTAAAATGTTAAAACTTTGCATTTTTAGAACAAATGAGGGTGATCATTTGCTTATTACTATCCATCATCTTGTAATAGATGGAGTGTCATGGCGAATATTGTTCGAAGATTTCGAAATGTTATATAAACAAGCATATCTCAATGAAAAACTTGATATAGGTTTTAAAACGGATTCATTTAAGGAGTTTTCAGAAAATTTAATGGATTATGCGGTAGGTAATAAACTTTTAAAAGAAAAAAAATATTGGGCAGACATATCTAAAATGAAAGTAGATTTTTTAGCGGAAAATGAAGAAATAGATGTGACCGATTATAAAAATAGCAAGACCCTAACCATTTCACTAAATAAGGAGAACACTCAAAAGTTATTGGGAGAAACAAACAAAACTTATAATACTCAAATAAATGATATCCTTTTAGCGGCTTTGTTAGTAACAGTAAGAGATTTAACAGGAGAAAACAGGCTGAAAATTCTCATGGAAGGTCATGGAAGAGAAGAAGTCATTGAAAACATAGATGTTAGTAGAACTATTGGGTGGTTTACTACAATATACCCTGTATATTTTGATTTAGGTAAAGAAAAAGAAATTTCTATGAGTATAAAATTGGTAAAAGAGACTTTAAGAAAAATTCCTAATAACGGAATAGGATATGGGGTTTTAAAATACCTGAAAAAGGATCAAGATTTGTTAAATGATGAAACGGCACCTATATTATTTAATTATTTGGGAGAAATGAGTAAAAAAGCGACCAATGAAGAATTTTCTGCATCATGGCTATCACCTGGCGAAAGTATAGGTGGCGAAAATGCAAGAGATGCTTCTATAGAAATTAATTCAATAATTGTAGAGGATACATTAATAATAAACACTACCTTCAACGAAAGGGAATATTCCGAATTTTTAATCGCTGATTTTAACCAAAAGTATAAAGAGAACCTTGAAATGATAATCGATCATTGTATTAATCAAACGGAATCAGAAAAAACAGCTTCCGATTATGGTTACAATAAAATGTCACTAGAAGAGCTTGATGAGTTACTAGGTGAATATGAATACATCGATAATTAAAGCCTGGAGGCAAAACACAATCATAACGACTACTTAATTGTACAAATTATATTTATAATTTTTGTGCCTTTTCCGACGGAAACTATTTAGGGGGATAAATTTATGAAAGTTAATAAAGTTGAGAAAATCTATCCATTGTCAAATATGCAAAAGGGGATACTGTTTCATGCTATTGAAGATAAAAATTCAGATGCATATTTTGAACAAATTATATTAGATATAAAAGGTTATGTAGATGAAACTATTTTTGAGGAAAGTTTCAACGAGATTATGAAACGGCACGAGGTGTTAAGAGCATCATTTAATTATAAATTGGACGAGCCATTACATGTAATATTAAGGGATAGAAAAATTAAGTTTAGCTATAATGATGTAAGTAATTTAGATTTAAACACTAAAGATTTATATATGGAAAAATATATAGTAGATGATAAGGTGAAGGGATTTGACCTAACAAAAGAAACCCTTATGAGAATTTGTTTGATGAAAACAAATGATAACTCATATAAAGTAATTTGGAGCTTTCATCATATATTACTTGATGGTTGGTGTATTGGGATTATATTAGATGAGTTATTTACTATCTATTCACATAAAATGAAAGGTGAAGAGCATCAATTAGAAGATCCTAGACCCTATAGTGATTATATAAATTGGCTAAATAATCAGGATAATGAAGAAGGATTGAAGTATTGGAGTAAGTATCTGGAGGGGTATGAGTTAAATGCTACCCTCCCTAAATTTAATAACTCTAGTGCTAGAAAGTATCAGAGAAGAGAAAAAGTGATAGAGTTTTCAAAAGAGTTAACTGATAAGATTACACAACTGGCAAATAAAAATAACGTCACCTTAAATACAGTGATGCAGAGTATTTGGGGGCTTATTCTAGCGAAGTATAACAATAGTGATGATGTTGTTTTTGGAACAGTTGTCTCAGGCAGAGATGCAGCTGTAGAAGGTATAGAGAACATGTTAGGTTTATTTATAAATACAATACCAACTAGAATAAAGCTGCAAAGTGAAAAATCATTTAAAGAAGTTTTAAAAGCAACTCAACATGATGCAATAGAGGGTAATGATTATAATTATATTAATTTAGCCGAAGTTCAAGCTCTTAGTAACTTAAAAAGTAATCTTATTGATCATATATTAGTATTTGAAAATTATGCTATTGATGAAAAAGGATTGGAAGAAAAGGAAAGTGGATTAGGGTTCGAAGTTATATCTGTAATCGACGAAGAGAGAAGTAATTATAGCCTAAGCCTTACTGTAGGATTAGGAGAGAAATTGAAACTAACAATTGTATATGATGAAAATGTATATGAAGAAAGACTAATCAATAATCTAGAGTGTCATATTCAAAATGTAACGAAGCAAGTTATTGAAAATGATGATAAGAAAATGAGCGATATAGATTTAATTTCAGAAGAGGAAAAAAACATCCTTCTTTATAAATTTAATGAAACAACCGTTGAATATCCTAAAGATAGGTTGATACATCAATTGTTTGAGGAACAGGTTGAGAAGACACCTGACCGTGTGGCAGTTAGCTTTAAAAGTAATAACCTAACTTATAGGGAATTAAATGAAAAATCAAATCAAATAGCTAGACTACTGCGAGAAAAAGGTGTTCAATCAAACACAATTGTAGGAATCATGGTCGACCGTTCTTTAGAAATGATAATAGGAATTATGGGGATTTTAAAATCCGGAGCGGCGTATTTACCAATTGATCCTGAGACTCCTAAAGAGAGAATTGGCTACATGTTACAAGATAGTAATGTAAAAGTTTTATTGACTCAAGACAGATGTATAAGTCAACTTAATTTGAATGTGGAGTTAATTAATTTAGATCAAGAGAATTTTTTAAGGCTAAGTACAGATAATTTGAATTTAATAAATCATTCAAGTGATACAGCTTATATCATTTATACTTCAGGATCAACCGGAACACCAAAAGGAGTAGTTATTCCGCATTATAGTGCAATTAGAGTAGTTAAGAATACAAATTATATTGAAATTAGTGAGAATGATACGATACTACAACTTTCGAATTATGCTTTTGATGGGTCTATATTTGATATTTATGGTGCACTTCTAAATGGTGCAAAGTTAATAATGGTTGAGAAGGACACTGTATTAAGTCTTGTTAAACTAGCTAAGTTAATAAAGGAAGAACAGATAAGTATTATGTTTATTACCACAGCTTTATTTAATGCGCTTGTAGATTTAGAAATAGATTGTTTAGATAAAATAAGAAAAATATTATTCGGTGGTGAAAGAGTTTCAGTTCCACATGTGAAAAAAGCCCTTGAGAAATTGGGCAAAGATAAAATTATTCATGTTTATGGTCCAACTGAAAGCACGGTATATGCTACGTATTATTTTGTTAATGAAGTAACTGAGGTTATTCCAATAGGAAAACCGTTAGCAAATACTTCGGTTTTTGTAGTAGATAAAAATTCTAACTTGCTTCCACTTGGTGTACCTGGAGAACTATGTATTTCTGGAGACGGATTAAGTAAAGGGTATTTAAATAGCGAGAGATTAACAGTTGAGAAATTCGTTCCAAATCCGTTCATTCTAGGAGAGAGAATGTATCGAACAGGAGACCTTGTGAGAATGTTACCTGATGGAAATATTGAGTTTTTAGGAAGAATTG
>NZ_CP031292.1:5779566-5782229 GCF_003355115.1 Bacillus sp. COPE52 | reverse complement strand
AATGTTATCTAGTTTTGAAGGAATATGCCTTCATAGTTTGGTGATGATGGCAGAGAGGTCACACCCGTTCCCATACCGAACACGGAAGTTAAGCTCTCTAGCGCCGATGGTAGTTGGGACCTTGTCCCTGTGAGAGTAGGACGTCGCCAAGCAAGCTTAAGACGAGTCAGAATGACTCGTCTTTTTTGTGTTTTATAACTTCTTTTCAATGCCAAATACTACCTGGATTTTAAAGAACTCCCTATTCTTTTAAGATTTTTGGTTACATATCTATATAAGCTCTATTCTGTTTCTTTCGTGATTTTTAATATGTAATTTAAGATTTTCTATTTTATTTCTTATAGATAAGATTCACCGGTATGTTAAAATAGTACAGTTGTTTTTGAGGTACGTTAACATAAGAGATTTAATTTGGAAAAAGGAGATAATATGAAAAAGATAGGTATGATTACTATAGTAGTTTTAGTGCTTCTAACAATCGCGTATATGTTAGTTGGGAATTATTTTTATAACTACGCATTGAATGCGAAACAAGAAAAAGAATTTTTGCAAGATAACCCTCATTTGGCGGAAACAGTGAATGCATCGGGAGATGTATTGGCTACGAATGAAAAAAAGAATGCGGATTTTGTATCGAAATATAAACCGAACACATTAACTATACGTTCTTTCGATAAGCTGAATTTAAAAGGTTATGAATATATGAATGAATCATCTAGCCATAAATGGGCAATTGTAGTTCATGGATATAATGGCAGAGCATCAGAAATGACGAAATATATTCGGAACTTTTATGAACGAGGCTATAATGTCATAGCACCAGACCTTCGTGGACATGGAAATAGTGAAGGGGATTATGTTGGTATGGGCTGGCATGATCGTAAAGATGTCCTACTGTGGATTCAACAAATTTTAAAGAAAGATCCTAATGCTGAAATAGCTCTATATGGTATTTCTATGGGTGGAGCAACTGTAATGATGACTTCAGGCGAAGATTTACCTTCAAACGTTAAAGTTATTATTGAAGATTGCGGATACTCAACTGTTAGTGATGAATTTACGTATCAACTAAAAGATTTATTCCACTTACCGAAGTTTCCTGTTATGAATGCGGCCAATACAGTTACTAAATTGAGGGCGGGATATGATTTAGAAGAGGCTTCAGCTGTGAAACAAGTTGAGAGAAGTAAAACACCTATGCTATTTATCCATGGGAATGCTGATACATTTGTTCCTTTTGAAATGCTAGATCAGGTGTATAATGCTGCAAAAGTAGAAAAAGAGAAGTTAATTGTTCCAGGTGCCGGGCATGGGGAAGCGGAGAAAGTAGATTCAAATAAATATTGGAATACTGTATGGAAATTCGTAGAGAAGTATATTCCGGCATAATTAAAGTTGTTTCATTTTTATAGACGATAATCGGAGGGGAATAGTCTGCCCTTTTGATTATCGTTTTTTTCTAATTAGGTATTCTGCTATAAGTATATTTTTGTATGTACTATAGAAGGAAATAGAGCAAAAACTTTTGAATTCCTTAATCTCAGTGCTACAATGATTGAAAACTAAGTTTTAAAGAGGTGTTAATATGAAAATTGAAGTATGGTCAGATTTTGTATGTCCATTTTGCTATATTGGGAAGCGTAGATTAGAGATGGCTTTAGAGCAATTTCCGCATAAGAAGGATGTTGAAGTTGAGTTTAAAAGTTTTGAGCTAGATCCGAATACTCCCGTTTACTCTGGAACGAGTATTAATGAAGTGCTTGCATCAAAGTATGGGATTAGTATTGAAGAAGCTAAGCGTAATAATGTACAACTAGGAAATCATGCAGCTAGTATGGGTTTAAGTTTTAATTTTGATGAGATGAAGCCAACGAACACTTTTGATGCGCATCGTCTAGCGAAGTTTGCGAAGGATCAAGGGAAGGAAAAGGAGATTACAGAAAATCTTCTTTTTGCATATTTTACTGAATCAAAGAACTTGAGTGATGTGGATACGCTAGCTACTATCGCTGAAGCTTCAGGTTTAGATAAGCAAGAAGCTTTACATGTTATTAATGATAAAAATGCGTATGCCAATGATGTTAGAATTGATGAGGCGGTTGCTCAGCAATATCAAATTTCGGGAGTACCTTATTTTATTATTAATCAGAAGTATGCTATTTCAGGTGCGCAACCACTTGGAACTTTTGTTGGTGCACTTCAGCAAGTTTGGGAAGAAGAGAATCCTGCACCGAAGTTACAGGAACTTTCAGCAGATGGTGGAAGCGATCTTTCTTGTACTGATGGAAGTTGTTCAGTGCCGTCAAAAGAACAATAGTCTTTATTATTGGATAGCAACCCATAGAGAGTTTTATGGGTTGCTTGTATATGACTATAGAAGAAATATGTAAATGAAATTTATAAAATATAAAGTTTTTTAAAAAACGTATTGACGATTGTATAAATGGAGTGTAATATAGAACAAGTCGCCGATGACAACAACGTCGAAAGCGACAAACGAAATAAAAAACTTAGTTGACATCAATTAACGAAAATGTTAACATAAGGGAGTCGCAAATGAGCGACCAAGTAGTTCTTTGAAAACTGAACGAAACAAACAACGTGAAACGTCAATTTTTATTTTTAGATGCTAGACAAACTAACTTTATTGGAGAGTTTGATCC
>NZ_CP031292.1:5778328-5779516 GCF_003355115.1 Bacillus sp. COPE52 | reverse complement strand
AGATTTTTAACGTCTTTGTTTTGATATCCACAACAAGAACATAATTGGCTTGAAGCAAATGTTTTCGATACGACAATGACTTGTTTACCGTACCATTTTGCCTTATATTCCAACATAGTTCGAAACTGTGACCATGATACCTCACTAATCGCTTTTGCTAACTTATGATTCTTTAACATATTAGATACTTGCAAATCTTCTATACCGATAACATCGTGGTTTTTGATGATTTCAGTTGAGATTTTGTCCAAGTAATCTTTTCTAGCATTTGCCATGTATTCATGAATTCTAGCTACCTTTACTCGTTGTTTATTCCAGCGAGAAGATCCTTTCATTCTTCTAGAAAGAACACGCTGTGCTTTTACCAACTTCTCTTCTAACAATCGAAAAAACTTCGGATTTTTATAGGTTGTTCCATCTGACAAAATGGCGAAATCTTTTAGTCCTACATCTATTCCAATGTAAGAATTTGTTTTCGGAAGTTCTTGTACTTCTGTTTTAACTAACAATGAAACAAAGTATCTACCAGAAGGGTTCCATCTAACCGTAGCATTTAAAATACGTCCCTTTACTTCACGACTTTTGGCAAATCGAACAAGACCTAGTTTTGGCAATTTTATTTTGTTTCCTACAACAGCAATGTTTTCATTTGTTTGTTTTGTGGTGTAAGATTGTACGTTGTTCTTCTTAGATTTGAAACGTGGGGCATTGTTTTGTTTTTGGAAAAAACGTGTATACGCATCCGCAAGGTTGCGAACAGAAGACTGAATCGCAATACTATCCACTTCTTTTAGCCAAACAAACTCTTTCTTCATGGCAGGAAGTTTGGCAGAGCATGTACCATATGTCAAACCTTTTCCTGTTTCTTTGTATGCATGATCCCATAGAGATAGGAAATGATTGAATACAAAACGAGAACAGCCAATCGTTTTATTGATTAGAGTCGTTTGTGCTTTATTTGGATAGATACGAAATTTATATGCTTTATTGATCATCATTCATTTCACCTCCATTTCGATATGTATCTATTATATAACAAACATACATTCGATAGGTAGTGAAGTAACAATTTATGTATGTCGAACAATTAAGATGGCTCCCTGCCATCCCTTGTCCGAAGCCAATTCATCTCCCACCTACTCACTTAGCGTTCCTTGAGGAAGGAGTCTTCTTGGCTAAAATGATAAA
>NZ_CP031292.1:5778056-5778278 GCF_003355115.1 Bacillus sp. COPE52 | reverse complement strand
TGACATGTGGAGCTGACGAATACTAATAGATCGAGGACTTAACCATATAATATGAAGCAATGTTATCTAGTTTTGAAAGAATATAAAAAACTTGTTGACTTTAAAAGTTAAATAAGTTACAATAATTCTTGTCTTAAATGAATACAGTCTGGTAATGATGGCAGAGAGGTCACACCCGTTCCCATACCGAACACGGAAGTTAAGCTCTCTAGCGCCGATGGT
>NZ_CP031292.1:5777783-5778006 GCF_003355115.1 Bacillus sp. COPE52 | reverse complement strand
TGACATGTGGAGCTGACGAATACTAATAGATCGAGGACTTAACCATATAATATGTAGCAAATGTTATCTAGTTTTGAGAGAACATAAAAAACTTGTTGACTTTTAAAGTGAATAAGTTATAATAATGATTGTCTCAAAAGAATAATGTCTGGTAATGATGGCAGAGAGGTCACACCCGTTCCCATACCGAACACGGAAGTTAAGCTCTCTAGCGCCGATGGTA
>NZ_CP031292.1:5685017-5777733 GCF_003355115.1 Bacillus sp. COPE52 | reverse complement strand
GACATAGCTTTCCAAGTGACGTATAGAGAAATGGGTACCGATAAGCTAGATGATATAATCAATGGATTTGTTAAACCATTTGATTTGGAGAAAGCTCCTCTTTTACGGGTTGAAATCATACATGTCACAGATAATGAGCACGTGATGGTCCTAGATATGCACCATATCATTTCAGATGGAGTTTCAATGCATATTTTAAATAGTGAGCTCTGTAAACTGTATGAAGGGAAAGAGTTATCTCCATTGGATATACAGTATAAAGATTATTCAGTATGGCAAAAAGACTTGTTTACTCAAGAGGAAATGAAGAAGCAAGAAAAATATTGGATGAATGTTTTTAAAGAAGAAGTACCAATATTAAATATGCCAACAGATTATAAAAGGCCGCAGACACAAAGTGTTGAAGGGTCCCTAAGAAGTTTTGAAATAGATAGTGAGTTGACAAAGAAGCTTAATAGAATTGCAAAAGAAAATGGGGTTACCATGTATATGCTTCTGTTAGCTGGATATACAACTTTACTTTCAAGATATACGGGTCAAGATGATATTGTGGTAGGATCTCCAATTGCAGGAAGAAGCCATCATGATTTGAAAAATATTGTCGGAATGTTTGTGAATACCCTCGCGATGAGAAATTATCCAAAAGAAGATAAAACATTTCGTAATTATTTAAGAGAAGTAAAAGAAAATGCATTAATGGCTTATGAAAATCAAGATTATCCTTTGGATGAATTGGTTGAAAAGCTGGACTTACAAAGAGATATGAGTAGAAGTGCATTATTTGATACGATGTTTGTGCTACAAAACCTAGATACTTCTAGTGAAGAGATTAAAGGGTTAAGTTTTGAAACATATGATAGTGAACTTAATATAGCAAATTTTGATTTGACATTATCAGCAGTAGAAACTAATAACATCATAAAATTTGATTTAGAATATTGTACAAAATTGTTTAAGAAAGAGACAATAGCTAAAATATCAGAGCACTTTGTTAGTATTTTAAGAGAAATTGCTAATAATCAGGAAGTTTGTTTAGGTCAAATAGATATGCTTTCTGGAGAAGAAAAGCACATCCTTTTGAATGAATTTAATGAAACTGATATGGATTATCCAAAGAATAAAACCATTTATCAATTATTTGAGGAGCAGGTAGAGAGAACTCCAAACAAGGTTGCTGTAGAATTCGAGGGGCAACAAGTTACTTATAAGGAGCTCAATGAAAAATCCAATCAAGTAGCCAGATTACTTCATGATAAGGGTGTTCACCCAGAAATGATTGTAGGAATTATGGTGGAACGTTCTTTAGATATGATTGTCGGTATCATGGGGATATTAAAATCAGGGGCAGCATATTTACCAATAGACCCTGAATATCCTGAAGAGCGAATTAAATATATGGTAGAAGATAGTAACACAAAGTTCGTATTAACGCAGACTCATTTATACGATAAACTTCATTTTACCAATAATGAATGTATAACTAAAATCTCAATTAATGATGAAACAATAAAAAAACAAGAGCAAATTAATATGGAAAGGCGTAATAATAGAAATGATTTAGCCTATGTCATTTATACGTCTGGTTCCACGGGTTTACCAAAAGGGGTGTTAGTGGAACATCATTCCTTAGTCAATTTATGTAATTGGTATGTAGATTTTCATAAAATAACAGAAAGAGATCGAATTACAAACTATTTGAAAGTCTCATTTGATGCATCTATTGGAGAAATTTTCCCTTGTTTAATCACCGGAGCTACTTTGCACGTTTTAGGCAAAGATATTAGGCTTAATCTAGATAAATTAAATGAATATATGAATAGTAAAGACATAACAGTTGCAACATTCCCATCTAAGGTAAGTGAACAATTTATATTACAAGATAATCATTCTTTAAGAATGTTAGTATCCGGTGGCGAAAAGTTAATTTTAAATAAGAATACCCGCTATCAGCTTGTAAATGCCTACGGTCCAACCGAAAATACAGTAGTAACTACAAGTTTCTTAATGAATAAAAATGATGATAATATTCCAATTGGAAAACCGGTGTATAATACTAAAGTTTATATAGTAAATAAGTATAATCAGCTTTGTCCAATTGGAGTAACAGGAGAGTTATGTGTAACTGGAGATGGATTGGCAAGAGGTTATTTAAATAATCCGGCCTTAACTGCCGAGAAATTTGTGGACAATCCTTTCGTCAGTGGGGAAAAAATGTATCGTACGGGTGATCTTGTAAGATGGATGCCTGATGGAAATGTTGAATTCATAGGAAGAATTGACCATCAAGTAAAAATACGTGGGTATAGAATAGAACTTGGTGAAATAGAGAGCCAGTTGTTAAAACATCAAGATATAAAAGAGGTCGTAGTAGTAGCAAAAGAGGACAAGGAAAATCATACGTATCTAAGTGCTTATATTGTGTCTGAAAAAGCAATATCTTCAGCTAAGATAAGAGAATTTTTAGAAAAGGAACTCCCTGATTACATGATTCCCTCTTATTTTGTTCAACTTGACCAGTTACCACTTACATCAAACGATAAAGTGGATCGAAAAGCACTTCCAGAACCAGATAGAAGTAGTCAATCAGGGGTAGAATATGAGGCACCAAGAAATGAAGTTGAAACACATCTTGTTGAGATTTGGAGGGATATCCTAGGCATAGAGGATATAGGGATAAATCATCATTTCTTTGTATCAGGTGGAGATTCTATTAAGGCTCTGCAAATTGTGTCCAGGTTGTCCAGAATAAATCTTAAGTTAGAAGTGAAAGACCTATTTGCAAACCCTAAAATTAAAGATCTTAGTAAGTATGTGAAAAAGCAAAACAAACGGTTAAAACCTTATGAAATAGTTACAGGAGAAGTAATGTTATCTCCAATTCAAAAATGGTATTTTGAGAAAAATAAAGAAGAACTAGATCATTTTAATCAATCATTTATGCTGTTTAGGGAAGATGGATTTGATCAAAAGAGAATAGAGAGAGTCTTTAATAAGATATTAGAACAGCATGATGCCCTTAGAATGATTTATAGAGAAAATGATGGAGAGATCATTCAGTATAATAGAGGCTATAAGGATAACCTCTTTGATTTATACGTTCATGATGTTGAGGGAGTAGAGAATAAGGAAGAGAAAATATATGAATTAGCGACAAATATCCAAAAGAAATCTTCCATCAAAAATGGTAAACTCGTTAATCTTTGTTTATTTAAAACGGATCAAGGGGATCATCTGCTTATTACCATTCATCATCTTGTAGTAGATGGAGTATCATGGAGAATAATATTAGAAGATTTTGAAACTCTATATTCTCAGGATTTAAAAGGTGAGAAGTTAGACATTGGATTTAAAACTGAATCCTTTAAAGAGTTTTCCTCTAAGTTGAGGGAGTATGTTAGTAGCAATAAATTATTAAAGGAAAGAGAGTATTGGCAAGAGATAGCAAAAACTGAGGTTGCATTTATACCTAGAAAAAAAGAGCTTAAAAGTGATACATTCGAAAATAGTAAAACAGTTAGTATTTCTTTAGATAAGGAAAAGACTATCAGTTTATTAAGAAAATCCAATAGGGCATACAATACAGAAATAAATGATATATTGTTAACTTCTTTATTATTAGGTACTAGAGAGATAACAGGTGAAAATTGTATAAAAATAAATATGGAGGGACATGGAAGAGAAGATATCTTAGAAAATGTAGATATTAGTAGGACTGTAGGCTGGTTTACAACTATGTATCCAGTACTTATAGATTTAGGCGATGAGACCGATCTTGCTACTAATATAAAAATGGTAAAAGAAATTTTAAGGAAAATTCCTAACAAGGGAATTGGATTTGGTATACTAAAATATTTATCAAAAGAGAAGTACCTATTAAATGAACAAAAAGCACCAATTTCATTTAACTATTTAGGTGAAATGGATAATGATGTTAACAGAAATGCATTTTCTGAATCAAAATTTTCTTATGGGGAAACAATTGGAGGAAAGATTTCACGAAATAATTCGATAGAAATGAATTCAATAATTATTAATAATGAATTGGTTATAAATACTACCTTTAATGAGCTAGAGTTTGATGAACTAACAATCAGGAAATTAAATGATAAGTTTAAAGAAAGCCTTGAAACTATAATTGATCATTGTGTTAGTCAAATAGAGGTGGACAAAACGCCTTATGACTATGGGGATACTAAATTAACTCTAAGTGAACTTAAGGATATTAAAGAACAGTATAAAGATTTCGAAATTGAAAAGATTTACCCGTTAGCAAATATGCAAAAGGGAATGCTGTTCCATGCTTTGGAAAACAAAAATTCAAAAGCATATTTTGAACAAACTGTTATGGATATAACAGGATACGTTGATGTAGAGGTATTAAAAACAAGTTTTAATAAAATCATGCAAAGATACGAAATACTAAGAGCATCATTTGAATATGAAATAGTTGAGGAGCCTAGACAAATAATAATAGCGGATAGAGAAATAGGTTTTCAATATTGCGATATAAGTGAAAGAGGAACTATAGAAAAAGAGTTATTCATAAAAAAATATAGAGAAGAAGATACAGAAAAGGGATTTAACTTAAGTGAAGATACTTTAATGAGAGTATGTTTGATTAGAACAGATGAAAACTTATATAAATTGGTATGGAGTCATCACCATATTTTATTGGATGGTTGGTGTCTTGGAATCGTATTAGGTGAGTTATTCACTGTATATGGAAAATTAATAAATGGTGAAGAATATGAGTTAGAAGAAACGAAACCTTATAGCGATTATATAAAATGGCTAGAAGAGCAAGATAAAGAAGAAGGTAAAAGTTATTGGGAGCAATATTTAGATGGTTATGAAGAGAAAGCGCAAATACCAAAATTACAGATTGCTAAGAATAATAGTGAGTATTTAAGAAGAGAAAAAGTAATTGAATTTTCGAGCGAACTAACAAATAAGATTACACAGCTTGCTAATAGGAATAGCGTAACCTTTAATACAGTATTCCAGAGTATTTGGGGTGTTATTTTGGCGAAGTATAACAATACAGACGAAGTAGTATTTGGAACTATTGTATCTGGAAGGGAAGCTCCAGTAGACGGAATTGAAAAGATGATTGGTTTATTTATTAATGCCATTCCAACTAGAATAAACCTTGGAAAGAATAAGAAGTTTAAAGAAGTTTTAACGGTTGTACAGAGTGAAGCTATAGCTAGCAATAATTATAACTATATGAATTTAGCTGAAGTTCAAGCAATGAGTAAATTAAAGAATGATCTTATTGATCATATAATTGTGTTTGAGAACTATGCTGTTGATAAACGTATTGCCGGAAATGAAAAAATGGATATAGGTTTTAAGGTAGAAGATTTACATGCAGAAGAGCAGAGCAATTATAGTTTTAGTATTGCTGCAACTCCAGGTGAGAAGTTAAATTTAGTTTTAACTTATGATGGAAATATTTATGATGACAAAATAATAGATAATATCGAAATGCACATTAAAAAAGTAACTGAACAAGTGATTGCAGATGAGAATAAGAAAATAAATGAAATAGACATAATTGCAGAAGAAGAAAGAACAACTTTATTGTATGAATTTAATGATACAAAAGTAGATTACCCAAAAGAGAAGACGATACATCAATTGTTCCAAGAACAGGTAGAAAGGACACCTGAAAATATTGCAGTTGTGTTTGAAAATAAACAATTGACTTATTGGGAACTTAACGAAAAGTCTAATCAAGTCGCTGCTCTGCTAAGAGAAAAAGGTGTGAAACCTGATACTGTGGTTGGTATTATGGTTGAACGTTCGATTGAAATGATAGTTGGTATGATGGCAATATTAAAAGCCGGGGGAGCATACCTTCCAATTGATCCTGAGTATCCAGAGGATAGAATAAGATATATGTTGGAAGACAGTGGTATAGAAATATTGTTAAAACAAGAAAATAAACAAGTAGATTATGATTTAACTTGTATTGATATAAATGTACAAAAGATTAAGGATAGATTTAAAGAAAACTTACCTAGTCTAAATAAATCCTCTGACATGGCTTATATAATATACACTTCAGGTTCAACTGGAAAACCAAAGGGTGTAATGGTGAATCATAAATCTATTCTCAATACGTTATGTTGGAGAATAGAATCATATCAATATAGTGAAAGTGATATTACGTTACAGATGCCTTCTTTCTCTTTTGACAGCTCTGTTGAAGATATTTTTACTACTTTGCTTTCTGGAGGTAAATTAATTTTAATAGAAGATATAAGAATAAATTTCAGTAAATTTATAAATATTATTCAAAGTAATAAAATAACTAATTTGTTAGCTGTTCCAAGCTATTATAATAATCTATTAAACACTATTGATAAGCCTTTAGTAGATTTGAGATTTGTGACAATTGCAGGTGAAGGTTTTAATGAAAATCTAATTAAAAAACATTTTCAGAAAATGCCTCACGTAAAATTATTTAATGAGTATGGACCAACAGAAAATAGTGTTTGTTCTACAATATGTGAATTAAAACAGGAAGATCAGAAGGTACTTATTGGTAAACCAATAAGTAATAACAGGGTTTATATCCTTGATATGGAAAATAATTTAGTGCCATTAGGAGTTGCAGGTGAACTTTGTGTAAGTGGGGAAGGTTTGGCACGTGGTTATTTAAACAGACCAGAGCTCACGGCGGAAAAGTTTGTTCCAAACCCATTCATTCCAGGGGAAAGGATGTACCGGACAGGAGACCTTGCAAGGTTATTGCCTAATGGGAATATCGAATTTTTAGGTAGAATTGACCATCAAGTGAAAATTCGCGGTTTCAGGATTGAACTTGGTGAGATAGAGAATCAACTCTTGAAACAGAAAGAGATTAAAGAAGCCGTTGTCGTTGCAAGAGAGGATAATAATGGTCAACCATATTTATGTGCTTATTTTACGTCTGAAACACGTGAAAAAGAATCCATGTTACAAGAAATTCGGAAAGTTTTGGCGCAAGAGCTTCCAGAGTATATGATTCCTACGTTTTTCGTTCAGCTGGATAAACTACCACTTACAGCAAATGGAAAAGTGGACCGAAAGGCCTTACCAGAACCTGATGAAAGTGCAGTTGTGGGAGTAGAGTATGAGGCACCAAGGAATGAAGTCGAAGAAAGACTTGTATCCATTTGGCAGGAAATTTTAGGAGTGGAAAAAATCGGAATCAACCAGCACTTTTTTGAAATAGGAGGTCATTCTCTTAAAGCAACTACGATGGTTTCTAAAATCCATAAGGAACTTATGGTGGAGATACCTTTACGACAAATCTTCCAAACACCTACTATAAAAGGGATTGGAGAATTTATTGACTCTACAAAAGAAAGTGTATATGCATCCATCAAAAAAGTAGAAGAACAAGATTATTATCCACTTTCATCTGCACAAAGAAGACTCTATATTTTAAACAAAATAGAGGGTAGCGGAGTATCTTACAATATACCGTTCGCCATGAAAATAAAAGGTGATTTGGATATACGTCAATTTGAGAAAGCGTTTCATAGAGTAATTGAAAGACATGAGGCTTTAAGAACTTCTTTTGTAATGGTAGATGGTGAACCAGCTCAAAAGATTGAAAAAGAGATAGATTTCCAAGTGACGTATAGAGAAATGGGTACCAATAAGCTAGATGATATGATCAATGAGTTTGTTAAACCATTTGATTTGGAGAAGGCTCCTCTTTTACGAGTTGAAATCATCCATATTACAAATGATGAGCACGTGATGGTATTAGATATGCACCATATCATATCAGATGGTGTATCAATGGGGATCTTTACACAGGAATTAGCTGAGTTATACAACGGGAAAGAATTATCTCCATTAAGCATTCAATATAAAGATTATTCTGTATGGCAAAGAGAATTGTTTACTCAAGAAGAAATGAAAAAACAAGAAGAGTATTGGATGCATGTATTTAAAGAAGAAGTACCAGTACTAAATATGCCGACAGATTATAAAAGACCGCCAATTCAAAGTACAGAAGGTGACCTTGTACATTTTGAAATCGATAGTGACATATATGTTAATCTTAAGAAGATGGCGAAGGAACATGGTGTGACGCTGTACATGCTTCTGTTAGCGGGATACACAACACTGCTTTCAAAATATACGGGGCAAGAGGAAATCGTAGTGGGATCTCCAATCGCAGGAAGACCTCATGATGATTTGAAACAGATTATGGGTATTTTTGTTAATACCCTTGCGATGAGAAATTATCCAAAACGAGACGTTTCATTCCAAGATTATTTAAAAGAAGTTAAAGAGAATGCTTTAAAAGCCTATGAAAATCAGGATTATCCATTTGATGAATTAGTTGAAAAATTAGATTTAAAGAGAGATATGAGCAGAAGTGCTTTGTTTGATACAATGTTCGTCTTACAAAACTTTGACTATGATGATTTTGAAATACAAGGTTTAACTTTCTCACCATATCAAATGAAGGCGCATGTTTCTAAATTTGATTTAACACTTACCGCTGTTGAAGAAGAGCGTAGTATTAAATGTGTATTAAATTACAGAACTAAATTATTTAAGAAGGAAACTGTAGAAAGATTAGCTAAACATTTAATCCAGGTTTTTAAAGAAATTATTGAGAAGCCAGAACAAAGCATTCAGGATATTATGTTGCTTTCAGAAGAAGAAGTGCAGATGCTATTGCGGGATGATAAAGATACAAAAGCTGATTATCCGAAAGATAAAACAATTTCACAATTATTTGAGGAACAGGTGAAACGAACACCTCACCATGTAGCCGTGGTATTTAAAAATCAGAAACTTACGTATCTGGAACTGAATGAAAGAGCGAATCAAATGGCAAGGTTGCTTCAAGAAAAAGGAGCAAAGCCAGGTATAACAGTAGGTATGTTAGTGGAAGAATCCCTTGAAATGATTATTGGAATTATGGCCGTATTAAAAGCAGGAGCGACTTACTTGCCAATAGATCCTGAACAACTGGATAAAAGAACGAATGTCATTTTAAAGGACAGTAATGCTAGCCTATTGATAGTAAAAGGAGAAATGAAAGAAACTCTCCAATTTAATGGAGAAGTAATCTCCATAGAAGATGATTCTATAAAAGAGAGGGATACATCAAATTTATTAGTCAATTATAAATGGAATCATAATGCGTATATCATCTATACATCAGGTTCGACTGGTACACCTAAAGGTGTATGTGTTCAGCACAACAACGTTGTAAACTACATGACTTGGTTTACAAAGGAAGCGAATCTAAAAGAAACAGATAAGGCAATGTTAGTATCTTCCTATGCATTTGACTTGGGTTATACAAGTCTATATTCATCACTTTTAAATGGATGTGAACTGCATCTCGTTACAAAAGAAGTATATACTAATGCTCAGAAAGCATTACAGTATATAGAAGAACAAGATATTTCTTATTTGAAACTGACACCGTCTCTCTTTAACGTCTTGGTGAATGATCCGAGTTTCTCAAATAATCAGAGCTGTAATACATTGAGATTAGTCGTGTTAGGTGGAGAGAAAATCAATCCAATAGATGTTGAAACATTCTATACACGTTACCCAAATCATGTGGTAATGAATCACTATGGACCTACAGAGGCGACAATTGGTTCGGTATATCATGTTATTGAATATGATACAATGGCAGCTTTCAAAGAATGTCCTGTGATTGGAAGACCAATTCAGAATATGAAGGCTTACGTAGTGGATCAACAAATGAAACTTGTCCCAGAAGGTGTTTATGGTGAATTATGCTTATCAGGAGATGGCGTAGCAAGTGGATATTTAAACAGAGCAGATTTGACAGAAGAAAAATTTGTTCAAAATCCGTTTGAACCAAATAAAAAAATGTATCGGACAGGGGATCTTGTTCGACGACTATCAGATGGTAGAATTGAGCTTGCAGGTAGGATAGACGGCCAGGTGAAAATAAGAGGTTATCGAATTGAAACAGAAGAGATTAAGCGTCATTTAGTTAAACATGAACAAATTAAAGAAGCATTCGTGATTGACCGAGAAGGTCAGGACGGCAGAAGATATCTCTGTGCATATATTACGTCCCAGAAGGACCTATCATTTGAAGAATTAAGAGCGTACTTAAAAGTAGAAATACCTGAATACATGATTCCATCTTATTTTGTTCAGCTGGAGCGTATTCCACTTACGGCAAATGGAAAAGTAGACGAAAAAGCCTTGCCAGAGCCAGATGTGAGTAAGGGAGTAGATTATGAAAAACCAAGAAATCAGGTAGAAGAAAAACTTGTAAAGGTATGGGAAGATATATTAGGAGTCAAGCCAATTGGGATTAGCCATAACTTTTTTGCTTCGGGTGGAGATTCTATTAAAGCTTTACAAATTATCTCACGTTTATCACGAGAAGGTCTCACGTTAGAGATGAAAGATTTATTTACCTATCCGGAAATCAAGCTTTTAAGCAACTACGTCAATATTGAGACAATACAAGAAGGCTCTTATGAAATTGAAACAGGAGATGTGTTACTCACTCCAATTCAAAAAGCGTATTTTATGAATGGAAAAGAAGATGTAAATCATTATAATCATGCAGTTATGTTGTATAGGAAAGATGGATTCCGTGAGGAAATCATACAAGAAGTTATGGAAGCAATTTTTGTACATCATGACGCTTTACGAATGATTTATAAAGAAAAGAATAATGAAGTACTTCAATTCAATCGAGAAGTGGAAAAGAATCAATTTGGTTTTTATGTTTATGACGTTTCGAGAGAAGATAATCCAGATGAGAAGATTCAGGAACTTGCGACAATATTACAGAAGAAAATTGATATACAAGAAGGACCTCTTGTAAATGTAGCACAGTTTAAGACGAATGTTGGAGACCATCTGTTACTTATTATTCATCACCTTGTGGTGGATGGAATCTCTTGGAGAATCCTATTTGAAGATTTTGCACTTGGATACAGCCAGCTAATGAAAGGAGAACAAATAGCGTTTTATCCCAAAACGACTTCTTATAAAGAGTATACCACTCAGCTCAACGAGTATGCTAAGAGTGCAAAAATCCTTAGAGAAAAGCAATATTGGGTGAACACATTAAAGGATAATGTTAACTTTTTAGAGAAAAAAGAGGAAGTTGGACTATTCCGATATGAGGATAGTGATACTTTCAGTACCGCTCTCGGAATAGAGGAAACAAGCCGATTGTTAAGAGAAACAAATCAAGCATATCATACTGAAATCAACGATTTACTGATTAGTGCTCTTTTAATAGCTACAAGGAGAGTAACTGGTGAAAATAAAATTAGGATTAGTCTAGAGGGCCATGGTAGAGAACAGATTATAAAAAATGTAGATATTAGCCGAACAGTTGGATGGTTTACAACCAAATATCCTGTATACATCAATTTAGAAGATGAAAAGGACCTTTCAATGACTATTAAAACAGTGAAAGAGTCTCTTAGAAGAATTCCGAATAAGGGAATAGGCTATGGGGTTTTAAAACATTTGAGTAGAGATCCAGATTTATGGAATATTGAACAGCCACCTATTTTGTTTAATTACTTAGGTCAAATGGATGCAGATCTCAATAATACAATCTTTTCTTCTTCTTGGATATCGGCAGGAGAGTCGATTGGAGGTAAACATACAAGAGAAACACCTATAGAAATGAATGCTATTGTCTTAGATGGAAAGCTCACTATTGATACGACTTATAATACAAAAGTATATGCAGAGGATGTCGTAGTGGAGTTTACAGAAGCTTTCAAGGATGCTCTTCGTGATGTAATCCATCATTGCATTTCTAAGGAACAGGCTGAAAAAACACCATTTGACTACGGAGACAAAGAATTAACCTTCGAACAACTAGAGGAAATCAAGGCGAAAAATAGGTGGGGAGAAATAGAAAAGATTTATCCATTAGCTAATATGCAGCAGGGTATGCTATTCCATGCATTAGAAGATCCAAAATCAGGTGCATACTTTGAACAACTTGTCATTGATGTCAAAGGGTTTATTGATGTCAACTTATTCGAGGAAAGCTTGAACGATATTATGAAAAGACATGAACTCCTTCGGACAGCAATTGAATATGAAATTACAGAAAAACCAAAAAATGTAATTATAAAAGGTCGAAAGATTGGCTTTAGATACCGAGATATTAGACAGCAAGGAATAAATCAGCAAAAAGAAAGTATAACAACCTACATTGAACAGGATCGAGAAAAAGGTTTTGATTTTAGTAAAGATGTCTTAATTAGACTGGAACTTATTCAAACTGATGATAAGGCTTATACAATTATATGGAGTAATCATCACATCTTGTTCGATGGATGGGGCAGAGGTATTATTTTGGGAGAATTGTTCCATATCTATGGAAACAAACAAGTAGGACAGTATCCTAATTTAGAAGAGCCAAGACCATATAGTGATTATATTAGATGGTTAGGAGAACAGGAAAAAGAAGAGGGAATTCAATATTGGAAACAATATTTAGCAGGATATCAAAAACCTGCGAAAGTTCCATCGTTCAAAATTGATAGTACAAGAGAGTACCATGGACAAGAGACGCTCATTGAATTTTCAAGGGAACTTACGAAAGAAATGACTGAATTGGCTAATCAAAATAATGTTACGCTAAACACTGTGCTACAAACTTTATGGGGGATTATTTTAGCCAAGTATAATCATACAGACGATGTTGTATTTGGTTCTGTCGTTTCTGGTAGAGATGCCAAAGTAGCTGGAATTGAAAAAATGGTTGGATTATTCATTAATGCAATTCCAACGAGAATTAATATAAAAGAACAGAAGAGCTTTAAAAATATTTTAAAAGAGGTACAGCAACAAGCGATAGAAAGCCAAGCATACAACTATATGAATCTTTCAGATATACAGTCTCTTAGTGATTTGAAAAGGGATTTAATTGATCATGTAATGATTTTTGAGAATTATGCACTTGATGAACGTTTACTTCAGGAAGAAGAAAGTAAGAGTAGTTTCGTGTTTAAGGATATTAAAGGGATTGAACAAACCAACTATGGATTTACAATAGTTGTCGTTCCAGGTGAACAGCTTGTTCTCAAAATATCATATGATGGAAATCTCTATTCAGAAAAACTCATCCAGAACATAGCAAATCATCTGAAAAATGTTATGGACCAAGTTTTGCAGGATGAACATAAAAATGTGAATCAATTAGAAATCCTTTCAAAAGAAGAAAAGCATTATTTCTTGAATGAGTTTAATGAAACAAAGGCAGAGTATCCAAAAGAAAAAACAATTCATCGTTTATTTGAAGAACAGGTAGAACGGACTCCAAATAAGGTAGCTGTGGTATTTGATAAGCAGCAACTTACTTATAAAGAACTTAATGAAAAATCTAACCAAATAGCTAGGATACTCCAGAATAAAGGAGTTCAACCAGACACAGTTGTAGGTATCATGCTTGAACGTTCTCTAGAGATGATTATAGGAATTATGGGGATTTTAAAATCTGGAGCAGCATATTTACCAATAGATCCTGAATATCCTGAAGAGCGAATTAAGTATATAGTAGAGGATAGTGGAACAAATATAATACTTACAAAAGGTATAGATGCAGTAAGATTAAACAAAGAAATAATATTTTTAGATGAAGAGTATAATCATTATTCTACTGAAAATATAAAAGTAACAAGTAATACTAACAACCTAGCTTATATGATTTATACTTCGGGTTCTACAGGTATGCCAAAGGGAACTATGCTTAAGCAACGAGGCCTAGTCAATTATATAACATGGGCAAATAAGGAATATGTCAAAGGAGAGGCCTTAGATTTTGCCTTGTATTCATCTTTCTCATTTGACCTTACAATTACATCAATATTCACACCATTAATTTCTGGAAATAAAATAGTTATTTACAATAATGATGGGGATGAACCAGTTATAAGACAAATCTTTAAGGATAATAGGGTAGGTATAGTAAAATTGACACCATCTCATTTAAGGTTGATAAGAGATATTGATAACAGCAATTCAAGTATAAAACGATTAATAGTGGGTGGAGAAGATTTAAAGACTGAGTTAGCAAGAGAGATTTCAAAAAGTTTCAATCATAATGTTGAAATCTATAATGAGTATGGTCCAACAGAAACAACAATTGGCTGTATGATTTATAAATATAGCCTTAATGACGATAAACACATATCGGTACCTATTGGAAAGCCAATTGATAATGTTCAAATTTATATATTGGATGATAATCAAAAGATATTACCAGTAGGAGGAGAAGGAGAACTTTATATAAGTGGAGATGGTGTTGCTACAGGTTATTTAAATAGACCTGAATTGACAGCAGAAAAATTTATATCAAATCCATACGTACCTGGAGCAAAGATGTATCGAACAGGGGATCTTGCAAGATGGTTGCCTAGTGGAAATATCGAATTTATAGGGAGAACTGACCATCAAGTAAAAATTCGTGGTTATAGAATTGAATTAGGAGAAATAGAGAATCAAATTCTAAAATTAGATAATATAAAAGAAACAAAAGTTGTTGCAAGAATAGACGGTGAGAATAGTCAGTATCTTTGTGCATATGTTGTTTTAGAGAATAAAGAAAAAGCAATTACTGTTACAGAGATGAGAAGATATTTATCAAAAGAACTGCCAAATTATATGATACCGGCGTATTTTACACAGCTTAAGGAATTACCGTTGACAACAAATGGCAAAATAGATATAAATTCATTACCAGCACCAGATGGAAATGTCAAATATGGATTAGAATACGAACCGCCAAGAAATGATTTAGAAGAAAAAATTGTTAGTATATGGGAAGAAATTTTAAATATCAAAAAAATAGGTATGAATACTAATATATTTGATATCGGAGCGAACTCTTTAAACGTTATGACGTTTGTTTCAAGGATAGTTGCAGAGTTAAACTTTAGAGTACCGTTTAAAGATGTATTTGATAAGCCTACAGTCCGAAGTTTTTCAGCGTTCTTAGAAGGTGCAAAAGAAATGTTAAAGGATTATACAGAGGATTGTATTCAACTTAGTAGCTCAACAAGCACCAATAAAAAACTATTTTGTTTCCCACCTGCTGCTTCAATAGGAATAGCATATATGGGGCTAGCAAAGCATATTGAGTCATATTCGGTTTACAGTTTTAATTTTATTAAATCTGAAAATAGAATTGCACAATATGTTAAAATAATAAAAGATATTCAATCAGAAGGACCGTACACATTAGTGGGATATTCAGCTGGTGGAATACTTGCATTCGATGTGGCAAAAGAATTGAATAGACAAGGGTTTGAAGTAGAAAATCTTATTCTTATTGATTCAAAATACCGTACGATTGTAGAACAGAATCTTTATACAGAGGAAGAGTGTAAGAGAGAACTTCATGAAAAATTCAATTTGAAAAAATATAAAGATTTAGAAAAATTAGCTAGTGATTATTTGATAGAATTAATTATGAAGTCTTATATGTATGTACAGTGTACAACAACAAATGGTAGTATTAATGGAAATATAAGTTATATAAAATCAGTAAAAGAAAAAGAAGATGAAAATAATTTAATGTGGGAAAATGCTACAACTAAGAATTTCAGGATAATTCAAGGGTACGGAACCCATATGGAAATGGTATCAAATTCAAACCTAGATATTCTTAAAAAGAATGCTAATATAATAAATGACATATTGGCGTTTGAAACAGTTTAATTTTTGAGAATTGGCATTTCTTTAAAGAAATGCCAATTTTCTTATTTTGATGACCTGTAAATTACAGAGAATAAGCACAATAATTTTGGAAATGTATAATAGAAATTATGAAAGCAGGTGTTATTTTGCGAGAAATTAGAATTCTTATAGCGGATGATGAAAAAGAAATTAGAGATTTATTAAAAAAATATATGGAACGAGAATTATATAAAGTTGATGTTGCTATAGATGGGGAGCACGCTCTTTCGTTATTTAATAAAAACAAATATGATCTGTTTATATTAGATCTTATGATGCCAAAAATTGATGGGATTGAGGTCTGCAGAAAATTAAGAGAAAAAACGAATGTTCCTATTCTAATGCTCACTGCTAAAAATCATGAAACTGATAAGATATTAGGTTTAAGTATGGGCGCAGATGATTATATTACAAAACCTTTTAGTATAAATGAGGTAGTAGCTAGAGTTAAAGCTCTTATGAGGAGGTTTTTAGTTTTAGGAAGTGAAGCAGGGGATAGAGAACAAACACGTATAGAGTTTAAAGAAATCTCAATTGATATGAAAAAATATACTGTTTTCAAAGAGGGGGAAGAGATTCCTTTAACTGCAAAAGAGATGGAACTACTAAGGTTTTTCGCTTCAAATCCGGAGCAAGTGTTTACTAAATCTCAGTTGTTCCGTAATGTTTGGGGGGACAACTATTTAGAGGATGATAATACTGTCATGGTCCATATTCGAAAACTTAGAAAAAAAATAGAAGTGGATCCTTCTAATCCTCAATTAATACAAACAGTTTGGGGAATAGGATATAAGTTTGTAGGTGACCAAAATGTATAGCGATAAAATTATCTTACTTAATATTCTTCAACTATTATGTATTATAGGACTTTTTTTTACAGATTTAAATAACCAGCTATTAGGAATAAATAAACTTGTTTTGTACATAGTACTATTTTTCTTTACGACTTTTCTCTTACTTATAAGGTTTCACTTCGTTAATCGTTTGAAAATAATGATTAAGGAATTACAACGTGTAATTAAAGGGAATTTAACAACAAGGATAATTGTAAATGAAGGTAATGTATTTAATAAAATGATATTTTCTGTGAATGAATTAATTGAACAGTTAGAGAGCGTTCAAATCGAATCCATTAAATCTCAAAATGCGAGAAAAAGACTCTTATCAAGTATTTCTCATGATATCAGAACTCCTCTTACATCTATTATAGGATATATTGATGCTTTAAAAGATGATATAGCTGTTTCTCGAGAAGAAAAAAAAGAGTATCTTGAAATTATTTCGAAAAAATCTAGCAACTTAAAGCAATTAATCAATGAAATATTTAATATGGCAAAGCTAGATGCAGATGAAGTTTTAATAAATCCTGAATTTCTAGAGTTAACTGAGATTATAAGAGAAGTATTAATTGAGTATTTGCCTGAAATCAAGAAGAATAATTTGGAGTTAAAGCTTAGTTTACCAAAAACAAAATGTTTTATCACGGCTGATTATCTAAGTATTATAAGAATTATAGATAACCTAATAAAAAATGCTATTATATATGGGAGAGAAGGAAAAGTACTTGGGATAGAACTCATGGAATCAAATCAAGAATTCCAATTGCTTGTTTGGGATAAAGGACAGGGAATCGCGGAACATGAGTTGGATCATGTATTTGAACGAATGTATCGTGGTGACCAATCAAGAAATTCTATTAATGGAGGTAGCGGATTAGGTCTTGCTATTGCTAAATCCTTAGTAGAAAAAAACCAGGGCAGGATATGGGTTGAAAGTAGTCCATGGAATAAAACAGTTTTTGGTATCTCTTTTCCAAAAACAGAAAAGGTTTAATAAATATAGATAATATATGGTTTAAATTAAAATTTGTCCCAAACAATGTAGTAAAATAGTTATACAATACAGGTTTACGTATTAGTGACCTCTTAAAACTAAAGGTTGCAGGTTTGAAAGGGAGTTATATCTTAACGCTTGAAATGAAGAGCGGTAAGCAGTAATGTATCTAGATTACTGCGGCATTAAGAAGAGATTTAAATAGGTACATTGGAGATATGGAAGATCATGAGTATCTAATTAAGAGTAGGCAGGGAAAGAATAGAAAGAAGTGCAGCATATAAGTTACTTAGTAACACTGCGACAGAGTTTGAATTAGATGAAATAGGAACACATATATTATGTAAAAGATTTGTATATCATATGTATATGCAGACAAAAAATATAGCCTTGTTTATGAAGAAATTTATGTGATTAGAGTTGTTTTATATAAGTGTAAGCAAAGATGTAAAGGAAAAAGCCATGACTAGATTTAAAATCTAATCATGGCTTTTTCCTTTTTAATTTTATATAATTAATCACTTTCTTTCAAATCCATCAAAATAGCTTAATTATAAACACAACTAGAATTAAAACACAAAATATGAGTTTATAGTTCATAAATAGATACTAAATACAAAATAAAGAAGAATCCATAATTCACTGGAATCTTCTTTATTGATTTTTTATTTGCTAATCCATTTGGAGATAATAGGATAATGAAATTCTTTTCCTTTACAGGAGATAGATAATAACATAATTTTCTCAATAAGGAATTTTCTTCTTTTAATATAAATTTTTAGCAATTTATGGTATATCTGTATTACGGGAACCTTTTCGGTTGACTAGGGAGAAAGATTATAAAAATGATATGGGAGGAACAAAAAATGTCATTGAAAAAAAAATTAGGTGTTGGAGTGGTTTCAGCCGCTCTTGGTTTATCTTTAATTGGTGGGGGAACATATGCATATTTTAGCGATCAAGTGGTGACAAATAATTCATTTGCTGCAGGTACATTGGATTTAGCTATGCAACCAACTACTTCACTTAACTTAGAAAATTTAAAACCTGGGGACAAAATATTAAAGAAATTCAATTTAATAAATAGTGGTACATTAGATATTAAAGATCTCATGATGAAAATAGACTATACTGTAAACGATTTAAAACAAAATAACACTACAGAAGATTTCGGTAAACATATTAAAGTACAATTTCTTTGGGATTGGGATCCTGAAAAAAGCCCTGTATACGAGACAACTCTTGCAGAACTAAAATCACAAGGCCCAGAGATTGCCTCCAAAAAAGTATTTCATTCTAAGTGGACTGAAACAGGGGGATTAAAACCTGGGAAAATGGATTGGTTTTGGATAAAGTTTATATTTGAAGACAACGGCACAGATCAAAACGTGTTCCAAGGGGATAGTATTGCATTAAAAATGGAGTTCCAAGCCAATCAAACAGATGGACAAGAAAGATAAATTTAAGAGCAGATTACTTGGAAAAAGTAAAACTGAGTTTATGCCTTTTAATAATTTAAAAGAATGATTACTACATATCTATACCAAAAGCCATTGATATCAGCATTTACGCATGATATCAATGGCTTTTGTAAGTTTAACATTTTGTATGTTTTGTAAAACTAACATTTAATTTATAAATAGTAAACATGTTTAAGAAAAAAGGGGAAAATAAAAGTACCCCCGGACTTTTCTACAAATGAGATGGCAGCGAGCTATAAAAACTTATGCTTAACTTCCTTTTTAATTATTAAAATACCCTTTTAACATGCTTTTTGAGAAACGATTTGGATACAAAGCAACAAGCATTTCATAAGGGCTTCCTTTCCAATAGCGTTTTAAGGGTGTCCATAACTTTTGTTTTATCAGCCATCTTTGATTAAATACTTTTAATAGCTGTTTCTCGTTTAGTTTTTCTTTCTCTTCAATGGTCCACCTTAATGCTTCTAATGCTTTACTTCTAGACCAAAAGCCAACAGGCGTAACTTTAAATTCCCATTCTTTAAAACGTCCTTGATATAAGTCATTAATCATTTTAAATGGACTATTCCCCCACATTAATTGACATGTAGACGCTAATCTGTGAGTCTTTAGCCACTTTATATTGTATACATTCAGTAATTGTTCGGGAGTTAATTTTTCTTTTTCTTCAATGGTCCATTTCAATGCTTCTAATGCTTTTTCTTTTGTCCAGAAGTTATTGGGCGTCATAAGAAATTCCCATTCTTTAAAACGACTGGGGTACAGATCGTTAATCATTGCAAAAGGACTGCTATTCCAATACATCGCCAGAGGGGCACCGAGTTTCTTTCGTTCTAACCATCTTTTACCGTATACCCGTAAGAGCTTTTCTTTTGATAACTTTTCTTTTTCTTCAATCAGCCATTTCAAAATGGTTAATGCCTTTTCTTTCGTCCAAAAATTTAAAGGAGTCATACCAAACTCCCATTCTTTAAACTCACTTGGATATAAATCATTTATCGCTTTAAAAGGACTACTTTCGTATCTATGTTTGAGTAAGCCTCGTAGTTTATATTTTACAAGCAATTGAGTGTTCCACTTTTTTCTGATGTCTTCCTTATTCCATTTTAAAATACTGAGTAATAAATATGTGATTACTCTGCGGGCCTGTTTATTATCCATATCTTCTTTCCAAGTATTCGGAGGGAATCGTTTCCGTTTTCCATCCAATATTTCTTGATAAATTTCTTCTATCGCAACGGCTTTCATTGACAATATATAAATCCTCCTACATTTGTATTTATACAGTATTAGCATTTTAATTAATATATCTATATTAATTAATTTACATGGAATTATCATTAAAAACAATACATAGTTTGTTTTTTCTTAAAAATCTAATTATTAAACAAATGTATATTTGTTTAAATTTTCTAATTTTTGGTATATACTTAATTAAAATCACTATATCTTTATATTAAGAGTTCATTTGTATGGAGAAGCTTAACAAAAGTGATATCATTCGCACCGTTCCGCAAAATGGTTTCTTTGGACATCCCAAAGGACTATTTACTTTATTCTTTACAGAATTTTGGGAGCGATTTTCTTACTATGGAATGAGAGCAATATTACTTTACTATATGTATTATTCCATTTCAAGAGGTGGCCTAGGGATGGATCATGCTACAGCTGCATCCATTATGGCTATCTATGGTTCGTTAGTTTACATGTCTGGAATTATTGGTGGGTGGATTGCAGATTGCCTATTAGGTTCAAGTAGAACAATATTTTGGGGTGGCGTTTTAATTATGATTGGTCATCTCATATTAGCTCTACCAGGAACGGTTAGCACGTTATTTATCTCAATGGTATTTTTAGTACTTGGCACAGGGTTATTAAAACCGAATGTATCTAGTATTGTTGGTGATTTATATAGTGAATCAGATACTCGTCGTGATTCAGGTTTCGGTATTTTCTATATGGGTATTAATTTAGGGGCACTATTATCTCCGTTTGTGATAGGAACACTTGGTCAAAAGTATAACTTTCACCTTGAGAACGGTCATAAGGCTGAAAGAACTGAGAGTTTTAGATATCAGGTACAAAATTATGATTTAAATACGTTACAACTTTATAGTGCAGATGAAGATTTCCGTATGAGATTGATTAAACATGGATAAATATATTAGTAGGGTTAGGTGAAAAAGCCTAGCGCTTATTTTAGGAGGGTATTACATAAATGGAGCGGGTTATACAAGAGTTTTTATCTCCAAGTAAAAACTATAAGGTTCAAATCATTAAAAGAAAGGATGGTCTATATACAACAGAAGCTTATAGGTGGATGGAGGATTGTGGATATGAATTTTGGAGTTATATATCACAAGGATTGACTTTGATAGATAGTGAGGAACATGCGCAAAAGATTGCTATGGAACAACTAAAGGAATGTTCAAGGGATGAGTTTTAAAAATATGCTATTTTATCTGTAAAATTATAAGGAATTATGATGTTTTATTGTTGGTGAAAGAACACAAATCTTTTGTAAGTGAACCTAGTAGTATTAATTTCTAGATTCATATACTTTTATGAAAATACATGCAGTAAATTTCGTTTAATCTTATTTATTTTATAGGAATTATGAGGTATACTAAACGTAGGTGCAAAATGTACCATTTGAAAAAGAGTGCATTGCAAAAAAAGGAATCCGTCAAGGATTCCTTTTTTGTTTTTTTTTAATGAAGCAACGTTCTAATTGTCTCTTTCTTTTTTATGAATGAACTACCACCTTATAAACTTAAAATTTATTTTTGGAAAATTGCCATATTCCTGTAACAAAACAAAGGTATGTTATGTGTGTAAAATATAAAGAGAAAGAAGGAAAAGTTGTGAAAAAATTTTTGCCAATTGTTGCGTTATTAGGCATGATGAGTTTTGGAGTACAGGAAATGAATGTAAGAGCTGATACTTATCACAAGAGCGATTCAAAAATTAGTTTTTGGGATTCAAAAAGGAAGGGTACTAATTTCATGAATAGTACGTCATTGCCTGAAAACTATAAAAGTGCAAAAGAAGCAAATATTGAATATGTTCGTTTAGCACCTGATAAATGGGCAAAAGATAAAGATTTTCTATTTGAGGATAAACCAGATACTTCCGGAAAGGATTTTCTGATAGGTAATGCAGATAACTATCAGGGATTAGTAAAGGAGGATCTAGAAAAATTAAAAGCGGATTTAGATGCTGCCCAATCGCAAGGAATGAAAGTTGTCCTTACAATGTTATCTTTACCTGGTGATCGATGGCGTCAATTTAATAATAACAAGAATGACGACAGAATATGGGAAGAAGAGAAGTATCAAGAACAAGCAAGTCAATTTTGGAAGGATCTTGCTCTGGAACTAAAAGATCACCCCGCGGTGGTTGGTTATAATATTATAAATGAACCACATCCAGAAACAGCTAAAAATAATAGATATAATGATTTTTGGACGGAAGATTACGAGAAATGGTATGCAAAAGTGAAGGGAACGACAGCGGATTTAAACAGATTCTATCAAAAGGTGATTAATTCCATACGTGAAGTAGACCAAGAAACACCGGTTATTTTAGATTCAGGTTTATACGCTACTCCATGGGCCTTTAAATATTTAAAATCAGTAAATGATAAAAAAACACTATACGCATTTCATATGTATGAACCATATGAATTAACGAGCCAAGGTGAAAAACAAAACAAGGAATATCAATATCCAGGATTAGTAAAAGTAGGAGATTTAGAGAAACCTGTAATGTGGAATAAACAAGGATTAGAGAAATTTTTGAAGCCAATCCAACAATGGTCTAAGAAAAACCATGTACCATCTAATCGAATTATTGCAGAGGAGTTTGGAATTAACCGTACTGTTCCAGGAGCTAGCCAATACATGCAAGATCTTATTTCTATCTTCAACCAAAAAGGTTGGCATAAATCATTCTATGCATTCCGTGAAGACACATGGACGGGAATGAATTATGAATTGGGGACAGGAAAAATAAAATGGGACGAAGAGGGTAAACCGATACGCCAAGATAATTCACTCTGGGATGTAATTAAAAAAGATTTACAGGGGTATAAATAGTTTAGAATGTTTGGTTTACGGACTAAATAAATTAGCCATCTCTTCATTTTATCATTTTTGTCAAGAAGACTCCTTCCTCAAGGAACGCGAAGTGAGTAGTTGGGAGATGAATTGGCTTCGGACAAGGGATGGTAGTAAGCCATCTTAATTGTTCGACATACATAAATTGTTACTTCACCAACTATCGAATGTATATTACAAATTTCTTTTAAACCAAATTTTTCATTACAAACTAAGTTTTAAAATAATAAAAAGGGTCATTTTCTTGATCCTTTTTATATTATGTTTAAGACCCAGAACATCTTACATAGCCAGAACATGATATAAAAAAGGGAGGCATAATTAAACTCTTGCTAACTTATTCATCTGAATATTAAATTGAATCAAGTACCATCTGTAAAAGTTGATTGTTTACTAGGATAAAGTGGTATTTAAAAAGATTGTGTGAATTTCTAATTATCAGGACCTAAAATGAAAAGGCTAAAATAAATTAAAGGACATTACATATTTTGTATAATTAATATGTAATGTCCTTTCTTATGTACCTAAAGCACACATTACTTTAGGTACATTTATTCATAATTCACTTCTTTTAAACAAATTTCGATGAATGCAAAAATATTCTTTGCCTCAATGGCACGCCTTCCCCAGTCATGGTAATAGTATAAAACTTGTCCTGAAAACCCAACTTCAGATGGATCTGTATCAATGCAAAGGTAATCTCCGCCACCATTTTCTGCAATTGGAATCCACTTAGTATTCCAAAGAGCTGGTTTAAGCTCTTTTTCAATATCTGGTTCTAAAGAGTTTGATTACGGAAATGATAAAAAACAGATTATAAAAGTAGGTGACGTATTATGCATGAATTAGGAACAAGAGAAGATGTTAAACAATTTGTAAATGAATATATTTTGACGTCTGCCGAGGTACTAGAATTACTAAATATAACTCGTTCTAGATTAAATCAATTGGTTAAAACAGAAAGACTGATTCCTTTAAAACAAGTAACGATTGTTTCTTTGTATGGGAAACCAGATGTAGAAAAAATTAGGTGAAGAACTAAATGTGTTAAGAAAGAAATATTATCCAGAATAGCAACGTTGAAGGGATATGAATTTTGATGAATAATGGGAGGTAGGAGGAATTTCAAAATCTTATCGTTTTTAAAATTGTTACTGTGTTTTCCTATGTTCAATTAGCAAATTTACAGTAAGTGCTTATTGCAATTTTGTAGCAACTGAAAATCTCATTTTTAAAGTAAAAAACCATGTTGTTAAATTTCCTTTCAAAATGGTTTTTTACTATTTTTATGTAAAGTAGGTTTCAAGGTTACAGATTTTGAAGTAAAAGATTATTTATTTACATCTGGCAATAGCATCTGCTAAACTAATTAATTCCTCCATAGTAATCTTTCCCCGTAACTTATCTTTTATGACTTTCTCCATTTCCTTTGTAACAGTCAATCCCTCAATTGCTAAGGTCGCCTTTGCTGCTTCAAAAGCTTTTTGCAGCTCTTCCTCATTTTTAAACATAATTTAGATCCTCTCTTTCAATTTGAATCTATTTTTAATTGTTATTTTTGCTTACTAAACCTAAAAATATATATAAATAAGTTGAATGGGGGTTGCGCCATTACAACTTTATGAAAATAAACGGGATTTAATATCTAATCATTAAAAGGATCAAGCTATATATAAAGAATCTAAAACAGAGATATCTAGTATGGAATTATATTATGAGAACAGAGCATATCAAGTTGAAAAGGATGTATCTATGGATTTGCTTTTCCAGTACGTAAAATACAGGGTACTACATGTTTTTTGTATGGTCATAAATGTAAGAAGAATAAATCATTTGTTAATAAGTGGGGATTTCTAGTGATTCATTACTTTCAAATGATAAAACAAGCACCCATTCGAGTGCTTGTTTTATCACGATTTAGGATTTTCCTCATAAACATGATTTCTATGACTAGGATTTATTCCATCCCTATTTGAGTTTTACTTACTGCTAACTTTTGACCATCTTTTTCAATGAAACTAACGGTGAAATTAGCTCCTGTGCCACCTTTTGCATTTTTACTCCAACTAGCAGTATACGTTTTTATATTTTTACTTGTAGAATCAGATTTGATGTCAGGTTCGCCATATTTAGCAACTAGATCCTCGTATTTATCTCCGCCTTCACCAGTTACAGGGTCACCAGTTTTGATGGTATCCACATCGGCAACCGTTATCTTCTTTTTATCGTCCTTTTTCGTTTCTTGTTTTTGGTCTTGTTTTGCTTCTTTCTTAGCCTCTTGCTTTGGTTCATCTTTCTTTTCTGTAGAAGTTTTGTTTGACGAATCATTACAAGCAACTAGACTCATCGCTAAAGCACTTCCTAATGCAATGGTACTCAACTTTTTGAACATGTTTAATTCCTCCATTTTGAAAAATTGTAAAATTCCACAGATGATTATACCAAATTAAGGTAAATGGTGATGTCGTATTCTGTCGAGATAAGAAAAAAACAATAACGCAAGTTCTACCGTTCACTCTAATTGGTAACGAATCATTATTTGAAGTGTATTGGAAATGTTACTATATATCGTTTTTTCTAAATGTTACAATATAAAAAGGGGAGGTTTTCACATGAGAGATGTAATCGGTGATGTATTAGGAGGACTCTTTATGTCCATCCCTTCAAAAAGGGAAAAAGTCATTCGTAAAAATTTTAAGCGTTTGGAAAAAGAAGCGTGGTTTAAAGAAATAGAGCAAAAATATGGTAGGTTAATGGTTTTTAACCATTCTATTAGAGATTTTGTAGCAAATGAGAACCTAGAGGATATCTTAAAGGATGTTGAGAAAACGCATACATTTCTTCATGAATTAGAAAAACTACTGCAGCAAGAAAAGATTTAATTGACGTAGTAGTGAAGGAATGTTTTATCCGTAAAGGATACTTCAAGCGTAGAAGTCTAAGGATATAGGTTTAGATGAAACAAGAAATCAATTATATGAAAAATTGCTTTATTGAGTGATATATTCAGCTCTTGGAGAATTATTTCTTGTTTAGTGGATAGAATAATTCAATTTGCATGAACATCGTCAAATAGTACAAATCAAAAAGGGAAAATTGTTTTGTGAAGTTGGAAGTGAAAATCATTGTCTATTTTTTGAGCGATTTAAAATAACGTCAAGTTCTTACGTAATATATTAGAAGCTTGGCACTGATCCTTAAAAAGAAAAGACACCAAAGGCGCCTTTCTCCGTATGGAACCATCTTAAGTTTAATGTTATGGATAAGATTCCTAATCAAAATGATTGTTGCAATTTAATATATTTTGAATACATGGCTGTGTGCATTCTTATGACAAATAGATTGTGCACTATCATGCAAGTTAGTATTTTATTAGTAATCATTTTCATCTGAGATACTATTATAACTAGAATTATAAGAAGGACTATCATACCTAGAGGAATCTTCATTTTTGTAACTAGAAGTGCTGTTATAATTGGAGTTACTATATGAACTTTCAGAACTTGAACTATTAGAAGAGCTATAATAGCTAGGGGAACTGTAGTCGTCATAATAGTCGTTAAAATCATCTTCATCATCCAAATCAGAATTTACAACTTTATTTGTATTTGCTTTCTTTCCAACTGATTGAACTCTATAAGATTTATATTAAAAACGTAATATAAATAGAATTATAAATTATTTTTCCATTCCTTATATAAAAAAATATGAATTTGTTACCGCAGAATGGAATGCTTTAGAGAATGTGGTTTGCAAAATAACATACGGAAGATCATTGGAAAAGTGGCATCTGTAATAAAAGAATTTGTAAAAGGACAATAGTTCAGGTTCGTATATAAGTTTTTATCTTGAATATCAAACTTACTGAAGAAGGAAGAGTTTATGTTAAATAAAGTTTATATTTTCAATCACATTAGTCTTATTTTTCCAGTGTGAAAAGGCAAATTTTATTTTCATTTAACGCCAATACTTTCAACCTCTTCTCATTTTTAGTAGGGGTTATTTTGTTTGCGTTTTATACAGTACTTTTTATTACATTCTGAATTAATTTGTATAGCAGAGCATTTATCTCAACGTTTATAATACATATTAAGTATTAGCGTATATGTAAACTGTGCAGGGGGATGTGGGGATTTTTTAAACGGAAAAAGCCAGATAAATTGTCGAAAGAAGAAAGAATTGAAATATATTTTAAAGAGAAAGAGGTGTTCTTCGGAAATCAAGAGAGGTATTATCAGACTTTTAGTTTGACTTCGAATTTGTAAGTGAAGATTTGCAGCATGTACTTTTTCTAGATAAATTCTCTATAAAAATAGCGTATATACAACTTTCTAATGGAGAAAAAGAACCTGAGATAATAGAATTAAAGAGAATGAATGGGTTTAGTATACGCTATGATTCACAACAACTAGGTATTTATCGGGATATAAATTACGGTTTAAATATTCCGTATGCTGAAGAAAAATCTGTTCAAAGTCTTGAACCATCAAAAATGTTCACCATGTTTTTAATTTCTATTTATTTTATACTCTCTTCTGATTGTATAAATGAAGATGAGAGAGTTATTCCATTCTATGACAAGGAGAAGAGCAGATTCTACAAAATTATGAATCCGATCTCTTAGCTGATGTGGAAGATTATGAATCAGTAACAATAGAAGTCATAGATGCAATGGATGGATATCAGTTTGAAGAGTTTGTTGCACAGTTATTTCAAGATATGGGCTATTAGACAGAGGTAACGAGTAGTTCGGGAGATTATGGTATAGATGTTATTGCGAGAAGAAAAGGGTTAAATATTGGCATACAGGCAAAGCGGTATAGTGATAAAGTACCAAACAAGGCCGTACAAGAGGTAATTGCTGGAATTGCGTTCTACAATTTAGATCGGGGTTTAGTTATCACAAATAATTATTACACGAAACAGGCACAAAATCAGGCGAAGAGTACCAATGTACTGTTATGGGACCGTGATATACTGCAGCAAAAACTTCGGGAAGTATACGGAGATATGCAAAATCTTGACAAACGAGAATAGTGGATGGTAATTAGATGTGTTGAAATTAATTGAAATCAAGAAATAAGCTAAAAAAATCCGAAACTAGTAGATCTTACCCCTGAAGAGGAAACGAATATTCGAAAAAATACTGAGTTCGATATGCTGTATAAGAGTAACCCCGTTTTGTATGGAAAGTAGAAAGAACAGACTACTGAAATAGTCTGTTCTTAAATAAATGATACAATTGTAGAGCTTTTACACTAGAATCAATTATTCGCAGGTCGTAGTACTATGACATTTATTATTTTGAAATTTTTTGCACCCATTTAGAATGACCAATAAATGGGGACAGATTATATTGATTATTCGTATATGTAAACCTTGTACACTAATTTTCTTTCGGAAGTACAATTGAACTGTAGTCAAATAGTAAATCACTATGAAAATAACAATTGGTAACCAAATTCGATAGTATGGATCCACTAAAAGAGGACTCAACATGTTCATGCCAACTAGTATGTGCGTAATACCCACAATTGCTGGGAATAGGAATACGAAGAATAACTCTTTATAAATCGATTTTGTTAACAATTCCCGACGAACACCGATTTTATGAAGCATTTGATAACGCGTTCTATCTTTTGATGCGCCAGACAAAACTTTAAACATTAGACAACTTGCCATCATTGCTAAGAACGCAATTCCAACGAAGAAGCCTATAAACATAAGTCCGCTGAATAGACCATGAATGTCATTGTATAGTTAATACTTACTATTTAATGCTTCAGACTTCGCGTTTTTATATTTATCTACCTGCAATTCGTCGAGTTTTTTCCATTTTTTTAAGTATGAATTATAAGCATTTGTTTTCCCAGCAAACACGATATAATAGTGAGGGTACCGCTACATGCCCATCAACTTAAGAAAAATAACTGTCCCAAAAACGATAAAAGGAACAAATGAATTTACTCCTTTTTTACTTGAATTCCACATGACATTTAGTATCAATGATTCCAAAAGCAACTTTACATGGGAACGGATTTTTTCCTGTTGAAGCAGCACGCATACATGAAAGTACCCAATAATCCAATTCTAAAGGTAAACGGAATACTTGGATACTACTATCATCGTTTTTTACTGTTACGATTGGTGTATTTACCCTAGTTGTAGTGAAACCGTCAGTTGTTATCATTGCTACTGCATCATTATTATGAAAACCAGCGCTTAAAACCTCGTAAATTATTCCATCATTCTCATTGATAATCATAGGTATATTTAAATAGGGATAGTTATTTATATCATTATGAATAACTGTTCTTGCTGCGTTCTTTCTTATCTGATTCCCTTGCATTTTATACACTCCTTTATAACAATACAAACGTTTAAATCTATTCTATTTTACATCCAGTATATCCGAAAATTGTAGTGTCAACTTATTATAAAAAGCATCCGTACATATGATAGCGCTATTTAGCGAATCTATATCGATGATGGTCATATAGTTAGTAAGTAAATAGCCGCCTTCATAATATGTAATTAGTATTTCTTCTTCGGACAATAAGGAACATAAAAGCATGTTCTTAATCAGTTCTTTTTCTTCAGAGGTTAAAAAGGGAGATGCTATTTTATTTTTCTCTTTGATCATTTCACGAATTCCTGCGAATCGCGCCCATTTTACCATTCCTAGGCCTTGTTGCATATTAGCGTTGTTCATGCTTTGTGTCCCCCTAACAGTGTGTTTCTGTATCTTGCTGTTGCATTATTTGTATACGAAATTCCTCTTAATATGCTATTCTCTCCAAATTTTGTGCGTATTTCATCCGTTACTTTCGTTAGCTTTATTTCTTGTTCTCTTTGCGTGACATTATCAAAAAGTGAAATTTGTTCTTCTCCTTCTTGAAGTAGGTTTGTTAAGGATATGTTTGTGCTACGAATGGTTTCGCCAGTATATTGCTGATTTGAACTATCTCATTTTTACTTCGTTTAGAAGAAGGAATTCCTAAGTAAAGAGTTCTATCGAACTCTAATTTATTAGGCTAGTTCCACAGTCCTTGCGGTTAGAAGCCTTATCGTTGCATTCTTTAGAAGGAGTCATCTTGGTTAAAATGATAAAAAATGTGAAAATCGACATCTAAGATGACCCTATTCAGTAGGATTAAATAATTGTACATTGTAATTATTTTTAAAAACAAAAAGAACGTTAGTTCTCATTATACACGAACGTTAGTTCTTTTATAAAGAGGTTTTAAAAATTTCTTAAAATTAATTTTTTTGTTAAGAAGAATATGTAACAAAGGGGTAAAATCCCTAACAATAAAAAAGTAGTGGAGAGATAATGTTATTGATATAGCATATTTAAGAGACATAACTTTAGGGATTTTTAAACGTTTTATGAGTCCAGGAGTTGGTAGATATGATTCATAGAGATATTGATATGTTGATTTATCAAAGAGTTCAACAGTTCTTTAGGTCCAAATTATACATAAAGGAAAGATAATATTTTGTTCTGATGAAGAACAAAAGTTCAATTTTGAAATGCAGGCTTTAAAAATGTATTTAAAATTGAATGAGGAATAATAAATCAACGGAGCAACTTCCAGTGACTTCATAAAAGATGCACTAAGGGAAGTTCTATTTACGTATGTCTAAAATACAGAATTTTACTTAAAGATTGTAAAAAAGTGTCTTTTTATTTTCTCAACTGTTGAATTGCTATAAAACAAGAACTCTTCCTATAGCAATTCATGAGTTAAGAGGAGAGAAAAGTATATAAATAATTAAAGTTAAATATTATAATAATATAGTAAAAAGGACCTCTGTTTCATTAAGAAATGTGTATGTTCCGATTTGAAATTTAAGATGTATGAAATAGCCACTTGTATATTGAACGGCGTTGAAGTTACGCAAGTAATGAAGGCCAACTTAACTTATAGGTAAAATCTACTTAAAATGAAGTTGGGTTCATACATAAGTTATTTAGAAGTGCGTCATAATCTGTCATTAAATAGGCTTTATTGGGTCTATATTTCTATCAAATGTTTTTTGCAACTGAACCCTTTTTTAATTTGCTTCAAGCCAATTGTAAGAAGAAAAATGAAAAGTGGTTTCATAGGTTTGTTGGTTTTCTATCTTTTTCAGTTTTTTCACTTCGTTTTGACGCTTAAGAGTATTCTCTCTAATACGGTCTACAAGATTATTAGCGAAAAATGCAGGTTCGTATTCAATTACTTCGCCTTGGGATAAATACTTTTTGACGTTCATAGCATGTTTACCTATTGCATTTAATACATCTACCTTGTGGAATGTTGTAATTCCAGCTTCTGCAAGTATTTTCTTCACAACATTAAGTGCCTTTAGATCGGGACAGATCCCAACTTGTTCAAGGATAGGGTTTAATAAGGCATAATTATTTTTTTGTAAAACAATATTATTTTTAAGTTCTTCTATTGGTTCTTCATCTATTTTTGATTTAGAAGATTTATTTGGGTTTGTATCATTCTCGTTGGGATAAATCTCACTAAGGTCAAGATTACTAGAATAAATATTATTAGGATGTACTTTTTCCTCCCCTAGGGGTGGAGTTTTCTCCTCACTAAGGGGTGTACTTTTTCCATCACTAGGTACCGGAATTTCTCCTTCCCTAGTAATGGAATTTTTCTTATCTACTTTTTTTACACCGTATTTATCTATAGCAGTAGCTATACACTCTTCTAATGTTTTTAATGGTTCTTTCTTCTTTTTCTTACGCATCTTAACATGTTTGTAGTATTCTTTTTCACCAAGGAAATGTGCTAATGACGCTCCACTAGGATCGGGTTCATTCAAGTAGATTCGATTAGCGCCTCCATCTACTGATTCTGTGGATACAAGTTCTTCAGCTATAAGCTCTTCCATGAACTTCGTAACAGTTTTGTTTGAAATATTTAATGAGAATTCGATTTCTTGATTATCTAAAATACAATAAATATCACCTTTTTCATCTACGAAGGCAGGCGTGTCGTTTCCGTTATCAACTGAAATTTGTGTTGTATATATAGATAAATTAAATCGATCTCTTATTAACATGTATAGTAATTTCGCACCGATACTTAAATTCTCACGATATTGTTTTTTCCAAATGAAAACTTTAGGTAGTTTGTAGAACTCTTCGTTTGGTATATCCTTTATATTAATTCTCTTTTTTAACATAAAAAAGCCTCCAGATTCATTGGTAGTATAATAGTTTGCAAAGGACAAAAGATTAAAAAGGTAAAGAGCAGTATTTTTGTACTATTAAAGATGATAGATTTTCATACTAGAACAAATACAAATTGAAATATTATTTTACGCATTCCAATTTAGACTCAAAACGAAAATGTAAGTGTTCTTACTTTTAAATTTTGTCCTAGGCTCGATGTGGCGAACATCGCAGCCTATTTTTTAGGTTAATTTTTATGAAATGTCTCGAAAAAGTATTGACAAATCGGATTTAATGATGTTTATTTTTCTTGGTTTTATCATACAAGGGACAAATAGCGATTGCAATCACCTTTTTTACAAATACTAACTTTAGTTATTTAATGACAAAAATGTTATTTTCACTAAAAAACAATATTAACTTTGTTAATCTAGTGTTTATTCAACAAAATAGGATATATTTTTATTTGTTACATGAATGAAATATGTCGATAATGTCATTTATCTGAAAGATAGGAAAATTAAGTGAGATATGGTTTTTGTAATTAAGTAGGGGCTAAAGCTCCTACTTTTCTTGTGTTTTTAAAGTTTACAATTTTTTTCTGAAATGAAGTGGTGCTTTTGATAAAATTACTAGCATTTTTTAAATCAAGTGTTTATGTTACCTACATTAAGAAAACATTAGGAGGAATTATTTTTGAAAAGCCTTAATATTACTATTTATACAATTAACAGTGCAGAAGGAGAAAGGGTTGCAGAAAAATTAGCCAAGTACGATTTAATGGCGACAAATAAACATATTGTACGAGATCGTTTTACTTTTACTGAGTTCAAAGCTTTGTTAGCGTTAACAGACAACGGTTTAGATGACTTATTAACTCAACGTGGTAGTACAATTGATTTTCTTACTGAACAAGGGATTGATCTTGATGACTTAACGTTACGTGAAGCATACAATGTCATTCTTCAAAATCCGAAGTTGCTAAAAACAACTATCTTGACAGACTGGAACAGGATTGCATTTGGGCTAAACGGTACGAAGATGTTCCTTCCACGACATTTAAGAAAGCAAGAACAACGGAAGATGTACTTAAAACCAGAAGCACAAATCGAGTACGAGGAAGCTAGTTGAATATAAAAGTTACTAATCATGTGTAGTAATTTGAAAAAAATTTCGACTTAACTGAAATATTTTAGTGTATTCCTAATACTAGTAGGGCTAAAGATATAATTAATCACCTTGTTAGTTATACAACATTACATACATTAAGAATTCATAAGGGACAAGTTAAGTGTGAAGATTAGTATGGCGAATTCTTGAAGAATATACCAAGTTTTTAGAAACAATTGCAATATTGTTTTGCATTGTATTGTCAATAAAGATTTTAACCAATCCTTAGTATGTGAAGGTTTTCTAATTATCTATACAGAATTGAAATCATTACCTAATAGGAAGTATTAGGTCTTTATTATTGGCAGGGTAAGCTGAATGAGTTACGAACGGATGTTAGAAAATATTTCAATGGTAAAAGAACATATGGTACTTTGGGACATATTAAGTGTAGTAACGAACTTGCTGTGATTGAGGGATTGACTAATGTAGTAAGTAGACTGTAATTACATATTTGATTATTAAGACATATTTAGCATTTGTTCGCAATTTTCAATGCATATTTGAAGTTATTAATCGGAGTAATAGATCGTAAAGGACCTGTTTTGATTGGATGAGAATTGACTTATCGAATCAGTGGTCTTTTTTTTTATTTTTAGTGGATTCTACTGTATTCCTCTATAAAAATATAATCTAATCTATTGAAAAAACAAAAAACTATGTGATAAAGGATTTTTCAAATGACAAATATACTAAAAGAAATTTATGTAAATAACGAACTAGATGTACTAGTAGACACTAATACGGAGGTGTTAGAAGCAGCAAAACTAATGAAGAGACTACAATCTCATATTAGTGAATTCTCCTACAATTTAAAATCTAGTGGAATGCAGGAGAAGGAAATTGTTTGTGGTGGACAGATTCAGAGTATTGTAAACATGAATAATCTAAGTGATAATGCGAGTGCTAATATTGTCTATGTAACACTTAATGATGGTTTTGGTGAGCTACTAATTGTAGTACCAGTAACTTTATGGCAGAAACTCAGTGCTAAAAAAGGTGATGTTGTAATTGCGAGTGGGAAAATGTTTGCCTTAAAAAGAGATTGTAAATTCAAATCAAGGGCAAATACAGATATTATTGTTTCACATGGATTTGAACCTTTTCGTGTGTTAGTGAGAGAAATTAAATTATTATCAGAATAAAGCGTTGGATAACGTCTTATTGATTTAATGAAAATTACAAGTGTACAATTTTCTTCTGACCTATTGACTTTTTGTTCTCAAATGGTTTTGTTTGTACATGCAAAAAAATATAACGTCGAATCCTCTTAAAGCGACTCAAAATAAGAGGTAAGATGAGGTGGGCTGATGCACTTCATAAAATACAGTCTGTAGTTTTAAAGAATTCAAAAGGAATATGAACAGATTGACAACAGAAGAATTAGGACCGGTAGAAGGTAGTGTTCTGGATGCAGTACCAGATGTAGTTGTTCCTCACGTATCTGGTTTTCTAGTTAGAGGAATTATACATTAGATTGCATTACATTAAAAACAAAAGAAGATTTCTTAAACACTAATAAACACCTCTTAACTAGAGTGGATTTTCATATTTTTGAAATTGCAGATAGCGAACGCTATATAAATCGAGTAACAAATAACTAAGCAAACTAAGACAATACAGGAGGATTTTAACTATGCAAAAAACATTAGCTAAAGAATATATTGAATCTGTAGCAAAGGCTTTATTAGAAACATCTCCAAGAGAGGTAATAGAATTTAAAACAGTATTAAATGCACACCCACAAGGTAATGAAACTCATGCAGGGATTAACGAAGTAATTTCTCGTATTTTCACTGATCCATTATTGACAGAACTCTTATCTATTGTAGGAATTGAATCTGATGAGAAAACAATACAAGAACCAATTCTTGCTAGCTTATTAGCTTCTCAAATTTCAACTCAACAACTTTCTAAACAAATTCGTGAACAAGTAGCGAAAGTAGATATGGATTCTTCAGTAATGATTCCTTACATGAAATTAGAACCAAAGGCTAATCTTTCAGCTTTCATCAAGGAACAAGCTGCTTTCAAAAAACTTGTAGAAGACATAAAGGCTCAATCCGAAGTGAATACCAAAGAAGATTTTGCTGCAAATATTAAAGATCAAGTAGAACAACAAAGACCTGCTAAGACTACTGAGGGAAAAATAAAAAGTATCCTTGATGAAGTTGTTAACGAAATTATTGAAGACGGAGCTGCTAGTCAAACAGTTTGCTTAGACCCTAGTGGAATTAAGGTTTACGAAATTCTATTTTCTTCTGTTTTCTATAAAAAGGCAAATATGTTAGGTTTTAAAGAGTCTGTAGAGTACAAGCACGAATACACAGCATATATCCTAAGTGAACTTGCTACTTATTTAGTTGAAGAAGAAGGCTTTAAACTATCCTTTGAGGTGGTAGAAGATAAGGTAGTAGCAGGTTTAGCTTAATAGCCTGGTATTAAAGAATATAGGATGGAAAAGGCTACCCTTGTTTTCTGGAAATAGTGTAGTAGACAAATGGTAAAAACAGTGCGGTACAGAAAAAAATAGATATATCAGTTCTCTTCATTTAGGAGGGCTCAATAAAGTAGATTAAGTTTAACCTTGAACTAAAAAGAGGAAGTGGTTAATTTAGTCGTGCATTTTAATCTATACGGAGGTGTACGACTATGGCCATTCCAGTTATACAAAATCTTGTGGCTGCAAGTAAATATCCAATCAAAGCTCCTTATTCTATGAACGCAGAGTATATTACAGTGCATAATACGTATAATGATGCTCCTGCAAAAAACGAAATAAATTACATGATTGGAAATAACAATGAGGTTTCATTTCATTTTGCAGTAGATGATATTGAAGTTATTCAGGGTATTCCAGTTAATCGTAATGCTTGGCATTGTGGAGATGGCAGTGGGAATGGAAACCGAAAATCTATCGGTGTTGAAATCTGTTACTCGTTGTCTGGTGGTCCAAGATACGAAAAAGCTGAAAGTTTAGCAATTAAATTCGTCGCCCAACTGTTACGAGAACGCGGATGGGGAATTGATCGTGTGCGTACTCATAAGAGTTGGACAGAGATTGGTGTTCGAAACGGTAATTCTAGAGCAGTTAAGAATTGCCCACACCGTATCTTAGATGAAGGGCGCTGGAATAGTTTCTTAGCAGCAGTCCAAGCTGAACTTACTGGTACGGGTGCAACTATAGCACCACCAGTAACTCAACCGCCATCTTCAGATGGTATTGGTGTTGTTGAGATTCTTGTTCCAGAACTTAATGTAAGGGAATTTGCTAGCTTTGATTCACGAGTTGTTAAGACAGTGAAAAAAGGTGAAATGTATCAAACTTGGGGACTATCTAATGGTCTATACAATGTTGGAGGAAACCAGTGGGTGTCAGCAGGTCCTGCTTATGTTAAGTTTAATCCTGCAGGAAGTTCTAATGGAAATCCAGAAAATCTAGCGGGAAAACGTGATCCAATTGGGAAAATTACAACTACTGCAAATCTAAACGTTCGTACACAATCTTCTACAGATGGGGATATTATTCGTACTATCCCTAATGGAGAAACGTGGAATATCTACGATATTAGTGGTGGATGGGCGAGAGTGCATGATGGTTGGGTTTCTCTATCTTATGCAAATCTAACAAGATATTAATTTCCAAAAAAGTAGGCACATGTTGTGTCTGCTTTTTTATTTAGATAATTTAAAAGTTATTATTGACTTTATTTGATCATAGGGTTTTATTAATAATCTAGCAAATATATTTAAGATTAAATTAATAGATTTTAGGATGGTCTTCGCTGTGAGGAAGAAGAACCTAGTATTCGATACTAGATTAGGGGAGTGGTAGGAGCCCTTAATCTAAATATAAAAAGTAAATACCGGAAAATAAAAGAGAAGTACTTATGATTTTAAATATTATTTCTTCTCCGCTTAGCTGTGAGAACGCTTATCTTACACACATAGAGTTACAGGTTCAAGTTCGTCATTTTAAAAAATTATAGTTCTATAGCTCTGCATAGCCTATGCGGTAGCACGGATTAAAATACCGTTTGGGTCGTTTGTTTTTAATAAAACGAAAAGGAGTTTGATATTAGTTGAAAACATTTTTAAGCAACTTAGTCCCAAGGGTTTATAAGAATAGAAATACAATAATTATTTATTGGCTAGGTTATGAATTAGTACTAGGTAACTAATGTAACGATAATACTACAGATAGATATACTAATGGTCGAAGAGGATTCCTAGCTAAGTGGGTAGTAGTTGGTAAGGTTTACGCGATTTTGTAACCTGTTCTTTCTGGTAACTTATGATTATTTTCTCACTCGTACTATTAACAGATTAGATATATTTAAAATACTATATACGCCTAATGTAAAGAGTTTACTTGTGTAGAAAAAACTACGTGGGAAAGCTCTTTTTTTACCTTGATTTTTAATTTTTAAGTGCTTACGTTTTGAGAGGAGTTATTTATTAACAACTCATAAAAGCAGTTTGACGTTGTTTCATTAAAAACATTTTACTATAACATGAAATGTTTAAGGAGTACTTCTATTTTCATAAATCATGACACTACTAATGATAATCATATTTTAATAGAAATATGTAGGTATTTCTTTCAAAAAGATAGTAAATAAACTATCAGCAGTCTCCTTTTAATAAACTATAGAGAAAAATAGGGAAGAAATGCAATCTTCACGTGTCATAAATAGAAGTAAAGTTTTTATACAGGATTTTAAAGAAAAGTAAAATCTCCACTAAATCGGCTGTATTTCTGTTGTTAAAACTGCTTCATGACTATGTGGCAAATGAAACATTTTTACCAAATTAATTAAACATTAGTTGGAGGTAATTTATTATGCATCAAATTATTACAATTACGGGTCGCTTAACTCGTGATCCTGAGAGTAATACGTATGGTGAAAAGACAGTTTGTCGTTTTGCTGTAGCAGTAGATGATGGGTATGGAGATAAAAAAACTACTGATTTCTTTAATGTATCTGTTTGGGGGAAAATGGGTGAAAAGGTACAAAGATACCAAAAGAAAGGTTCTGTTGTGCAAGTAATCGGTAAAATGAAATCTTCTAAGAAGGATAAAATTACGTACTGGGAATTACGCGCAAATAACATTTTATTTTTTACCTTTGATAATAATAGTAATCAACAACAAAATAACTTTGAAATGTTCACTGGTGACATAAATATCAGTGATGATGATTTACCATTTTAAAGTAGGTTATTTATTGGTGGAGGTGATTATATGAGTGATCAGAGAAGGTTACGGTCGGAGTTAAAACAAGGGCTCCATCAATTTACGATGACCCTTTATAATTCTTATAGACAAACTTTATCGCATGAAAAATCTGTAGAACAAATATCCAACTGCTTAATAGAAGAGTATGAATATTTAACTAAACAAGTTATGAAACAAGAAAAAACTTTTAATCTTGGAAGCCTTGTTGAAAAGGTGGAAAAACGTGCTAAGGATGAAAAGGACCCCGTAAAACAGTTTGAGTTGTATGAAGATGTGGAAATTCTATTGCGTGCACAGGAACTTGTTACAAAATACGAAACGGGGAAGGGTAATAAATGAATATTGCAAAATTAATGTCTACAATTAATAAGTCTTGGTTTTGATAATAGAATGTTTTGTCGATTAAAAGATGATATGACCCATTTCATATCAACAAAGAAAGATAAATTTATTATGGATTATAAAAATTTTTTTACTCAGTCACAAAACATTAAAAATTGATTTAATACAGTACTTCCTATAAGAGATTCCAATACCTTTAAAAATAGATTATTTCTATTTAATAGATGTAAACTTTGTTTTTGGAGGATTTGATTATTTTCAATTTAGGGGTGAACAATTAAAGGATAAAGATATTGTTGTTATTGTTAGTCAGCAAACATATAAATTGTTCCTACCAATAGTTTCTCATCTTTATTCTACGCGCATTCATAATACACTCAATGAAGTAGATTCATACTTTCCTATGTTAGACAGTTCGGAATGGTCAACTAAAATACATTCCTGCTATAAAAAAGTGAGGATTACGACCATTCGTTCAGTATATATTTTTTGAAAGGAAGGGTTAGCTATGCTAAAGAATCGTTCATGTTCATGGTGTGATAGCACCGGTATTACGGAGAAAGGATTTTGCTGTATGTGTAAAGGGAAAGGGTATATGGAAGTAATTGATCAAGCAGTGTTTGCTGCAAAACAACAACCTAACTTATCATGTCTTATCCGCGCTATTTCTAAGCATACGACTCCGGAGCAATTTTCAAACATCATGAATGATTGTTAAGTCTTAGCCAATTAGTTCAAAAGCTCCTTGAAAGAGGCTCCCTTTTTTTAGAGTTAATACCCTTAACTAAAGTAGGGAGAAAGGTAAATGTACTAAGGTAAAGATGTTTGTAAGTCACTTGTTTGGTTTATATATGTATACAAGTTTAAATTTACCAGTTGATTATGATGATAAGGAACAAGAAAGGATCTAACCTGGCTTCCTAAAATTATTAAAAACCGCTACATTGAAATCCCTCGCTTAATACTCTAAAGAGATGTTTGAAAGAGGGATTTCAAATTAGGGGATGAAGCTGCATCAGAGGATATAGTTCATAAGTTAAAAGAAGCTTACGAGCAATTTAAAATTCCTACTAGCCTTGAAAAAAATAGTGGATGTAAAAATTTTGGAACTTGGATATGTGGTTAAGGTAAATTATGATAATTGTATGCACCAATGAGTGAAAGCTTAATAGCAACAATAATAGAACTTGTTTACTCTCCCTCAAGAACATGATTTTGTAAATGTGATTTAAGTTGGGAGAAGAAAAAGTAGGATATGGCTCTAATCTCTGTAATTCGTTATGGTGATTAAGTACCATATCTTCTTTTTTTGGGGTGTTGCATATGTTTAAAGATATTTTAATGAATAATAAAGGGGCATTAATTCGAATTATTGTCTTTGTACTAGCTTGGTTGAATCAGTATTTGACTTCTAAAGGCTATCAACCTTTACCTGTATTAGGTGAAGCAGAAGTTGCTGCTGTTGTTACATTTATCGCATCAGTGCTGACATTGATAAATGATAACAAGGTAACGTCAAAGACAAAAGAACTTAAGGAATAATGTCATCTTGTAAGACGGGCTTAAATGTTCGTCTTATTTTTTTACCGACTTATTGACGTTTTCAAATTAACTGCTTACGTTTCTATTGGGAGTTGTGAATAGGAGGATTTGCATTTATGAGTACTTACATTACCAAACGAAAATACAGCATTTAAATTGTAGCCACCAACTATAATAAATGCGAAAGGTAGGCGCTAAATCCGTTTGAAGAAGTTGAGCGCAATAGATATTACATTATAGGTAATGATGAAGTTGAGAGTTATGAAGAAAATTTAATAGATAACCAATTAGATAGAAAATATTTTTGTATAACCGAAAGGGGAAGCTCAAGATGATAATTACAGAACATGCCGTCAGGAGGTATAAGCAACGTGTTGGAAAAAGAACTGCTTCTAAGAAACGTGTTGTAATGCAAATTAATCGAGATCTTGCTCGTGATGTAAAATACCGCAAACCTTCTAAGGTTAAGAATCATTATATATTAGTAACATCTAGATACCAAGCTGTTTGTTACAAATCTAGAGTTGTTACCATCACTGGTCTGAAAGAGGATGTTACCAACTACAAGTATACCACTCGTTGTGATCAGGAGTTGAGTCTTGTTGCATAAGTGTAGTAAGAAACAAATGGCAAATATGAGAATGCAGTAATTTGTAAATTATGTAAAGAGATTCGGCTTTATAAGAACACTCAAGGAAGGGCCAAGAAATTAGAAACCAGAAAGAAAAGCAAACAGCTGGGAATGCCGTTTAGAAAAATAGAGATTTAAAACCCGGGATTACTTAATGGTAAAAGATAAAAAAGCTATAAATAAACGTTTTAAAAAATAATTATTAATCCTAAGTATTGGTTTTTACATATACATTTGAAGCGTTTTGAGAAAATTGCCCCCACTGCGTTTTTTCGTTTTGATGAAACATATCTACTTTATTTATCTAGTGAGATCATTCAATCAAGAAATAAAAAAATCCGAGAGGAAAATGAAAAGATAAATTAGTTAGAATATTTAGAAAGATGACAATGATTTCATTGAATGTTTATGTAAAGTTAATTGGTATCTTAAAAGGGAGTATGACAAAATTATTAGAGTGTAATACATATGTTTTTATATCTTAGGGGTGAAAAATTTGAATTCAGCAAACTTGGGTTGGTTTGTTTTATCTCAAACAATTTTGGGAATTGGCAGTTATGCAATTATGTGCGCTATATTCTGTTTAAGGTTCCATCGAAACATTACGATAATTTCTCTACTTTCATTTTTGACTAGTATTATTAATTACTCCATCTACTTTAATAAACAAGAAGGTATTGGTTATTTAGTACCGATTATAGGAATGCTGATAACTTTCCTTTATTTAGCTGTTATAGAGAAGCTTTCTATTATTTGGGCACTTGTAGTGACTGTTGCAGGAGGTGTCATTATACCTCTTATTATTCAAATTATGATCATATTTGCTTCACTTGGATTTTTTAGTCCTTCTGAATTGAAAGAGCATATTTGGAGGAATTATGCAATGGATATTACATCTGGTTTTAGCTATGCTTTATTAGCATTTGTTCTTTATTCTCAAGAGTGGACTTTTAAATTTGATTTCGAAAAAATACGTTTTAAATATGAGAAATATATAGTGATAGGAATTTCTCTTGTTGCGGCAATTGTTCTACCTGCTTCAATGTTTATGACACATGTAAAAGGTACTGATTTGAATTTAATATTTTTAACTATTAGCTCAACTTTAGTATTTATTCTACTTTTAATATTTTCCATAAGAAAAGAACGGACAGAAAAACAGTTTGACAAAACAATTAAGGAGGTAAAAACGAATGCTCAAAAAAATGATGTTTAATCTTTCAATGGCTGCAACTAAGATGTCTATTACTAGTAGTATTTCTTGGTGGTGGGAATAAATAATTAATGAAGAGGGCAGGCATCTTTATGATGATGGCTTTCTTTTTATAAATAATAATCAGATTTATTTGTAAATAAATAAAATGTCATAGAATCTTCATTCTAATTTAATTAGTTTTTTTATGTATAATATGGGAAAATTAAGTGGTACCAGTAATTATATCCATGGGATAATTTTACAAGAAATGTAAGCGGGAATGTCTATCTAAAAAAGATGTCCATGTGCTTATAATTTTTAGACAAGGTTCAGTTGGAAGAGTAGTAGGTTTTAATAATATTACTGAAAGAAGCCGAATTCACCATACTTATTCATATAACAAGGGAGTAGTAAATAAAATGTCAAACAAAGATAAATCAAATATATTTGAAAAAACATTTGGTGAACTACTAGAAAACAACAAAGAAGAGAATGATGCGGTGATTTATCAATCGAGAGATAAATTAGAAGAGGTCTTGTTAAGAGCAGAAGGGAAAAAAATCTTATCGCATGAAGATAGGGAAAAATCAACTGAGGGGTATATTTCTCCTTCCATTAAAGATGAAAAGTTGGAAGAGTTTGTAGGTGAAATGCCATTACCTCCTATTAATAGAGAACAAGAATCAAGGGCTGTATCTATTGGTTTACAAGAAATTCGGGAAATGAAGGAGTATATGTTGTATATTCATCGTTATATGATTAATGAATTTAATCGAATTTATGCTTCATTTCCAATTCTGTTTGCAAAAGACTTTGAAGATAAATTCGGCACTGCTCATAAGGAATTAGCCACAATAATGGAAGATATCGAGCGTTTCATTATTGGAGATATTTATAATGTAGAGGCAGTGAAAAATGATTTTAAACTCGTTCAAACCCTCGAAGGAAAGCGGCTGTCAATCCTCTATGATTTTTTAGAATATCAAAATAATAAAAAATTACAATAAGGACTTGTAAAATCAAGTGTAAGTGCTTATATTCTGTTTGGACATTTTATATTATGGTGTAAATGATTTTTAAGGTAAAACAACTGTTACAAATTTTGCGTAGGGATGAGGTAGTTTATATGGAGAACAAACAAATCGTATCATATAATGCACAATCAAGAGGTCATAAGACAAAGGGGAATACATACAAAGAACGTTACGTCGAGAATACATGCCCGGAGTGTCAAAATCCTCGTGCATATAAAGATGAATGGAAAACAAGGATTAAGTATACATGCTTAAAGCGTGCTTGCCGTCATCAGTGGTTTGAAAAGAAAGAGTTTCCTGAAGTTAAAGAATAAAAATAATGTATAAAGAGTCCGTTCTTTTAGGAGGGCTCTTTTTTATTTTACTTCTCTATAAAAACTTCTAACCTTCTCACTACTGTAACAACAGAAATATAATAATGAGAGGACTTGATTCAAAATGAAAACAAAAATTAAAAAGGGAAAAATAATACAGAACTGTTTAAAAGTCACGGCAGCAACCGTAGTGGCTAGCGGTGTAGGATTTCAATTTTATGAGATTCAAGAGTTAAACAAAGAAGTGAAATCCTTAGAGAAAAACCATAAACAAACTGTCCTAGAATTAAAAACCGCGAATGAAAACAACAAAGTATTAGAAGAACAAAAAAAACAAATTGCAGCTAATACAGAACAGCTTTCTATTGAATTAGAAGAAATAAAAAATGAAAACGAAGCTATTAATGAGGGGAAACATCAGTCTCAAGAAGAGAATCAGAAACTTCAAGCAGAGAATGCAGATTTAGCTAAGCAATTGCGCGAAGCGAAGGAATCTGCCAGGCCAGTGATGCCTGAAAAAACATCATCAGACAAATCTGATCCTCCTACTGCTAAAGATACTAGTGTTTCTAGAACGATTATGGGGATTGGTACTGCTTATACATTAAACGAGCCAGGAGTTACAGGTATAACAGCTTCAGGTAAGACAATACAACCAGGTATGATTGCAATGGATCGCTCGGTTCCAATGGGAACAAGAGTAAGAATTACATGTGATTCTTATCCATATATTAACGGAATTTACACTGTCGAAGATCGAGGTGGTGCTATAAAAGGAAACATAGTAGACATTTATATGACAGATGCTGACAGAATGAATGACTTTGGACGAAGAGATATCAAGATAGAATTTCTTAACTAGTTGATGATATGGATATCATTGGGCACGGTTGCTGAGAAAATCAGGAGAATATTAGAAGGAAAAGCAATTTTGGTATAACTATTATTTAGGTAAACAAACTGAAAGAAGTACAATGAATAGCGTAATACTTTATATTAAGAAAAATAGAATTAAAAAAGTTTTATAAAAATGGCCCATTGTATTATTTGATGGGCCATTTTTATGCATTCCTCAAAGAACGCGAAGTAAGTAGGAGAAGATGAGTTTGTTTCGGACAAGAGATGACAGGAGCCATATTAATTTTTCCACATACATAAAGTGGTACTATGTACCGAATGTATGTTTGGTGTATAATAGACCTATATCGAAATGGAGGTGAAAGAAATGAGGCGCAATAAAGTATCTAAATTTTGTATCTAACCAAATTAAGCACAGGCACTGGTAACTAATAAAATAGTTGGCTATTTACATGTTATATTCAATCACTTTCTATTCTCTTTGGGATAACGTATACAAAGATACAGGGAAAGGTTTGACATAGGGTATATGCTTTCACAAACTTTCTGCCATGAAGAAAGTGTTTATTTTGCCAAAAGAAGTGGATAGTATTGCGATTCAGTCGTCTATTTGCAACATTGCGGATGCATATACACTTTTTTTCAAAAACTAAACAGTATCCTGGGTTTCAAATCTAATAAGAACGAAGGAATCTTCTCATTAAAATAAACAGCTAGTAAAGGTAGCTAGAATTCATTAATATATGGAAAATTATTTGGACAAAGTCTCAAATTAAAGAATGAAGCGATAAGGTTTCTAACCGCATGGACTGTGAAGATGGTCTAATAAATTAGAATTCCAGAGAAATCTTTATTTAGGAATTTTCTCTTCTAAACGAAGTGAAAGTGTAGGCAGTTGAGTAAAGTATGTAATATAAATAGGAAGGAAAACGTTTTTCCACTAAATGAAATAAAAGTCTATACATCAGAAGAATTGAAAGATAAAATGGAACTTGACCTAAACCAACATTTAAAACAGGTAGTTGAAATGCCGAGTATGCTAGGTGTTTCACTAAGAATGGATTATGAAAGTATTGCTTCTATTTCAGATTGGTATGTAAATAAGAAAAAGCTATCGATTATATTGGCAGAAATACTGAATTAATTAGATTTTTTCTATACGATGACGTACTTAAATGTAGGATTAAATTCATTAGTGGCAAATATGTCGTGAAAGATGATTGAAGTGTGTAAACATTTATAAGTATGCTTTCAATCTTGAATAGGTAGGGCAGAATTTTAGGAATACGACAAAAGTGAGAAAATGAAGCACAATGTAGAATTACTCCAAGTTTTAAAAGAGGATTTAAGCAGAAAAGTTAATGTACATGTAGTTATAAAAAGTGTTTCACGTATAAAGGTTAAAAAATAATATGAGGAATTTGGACGATACTTATAAGATTGAACGTTACTCGTAAGTAGTACCTTTTACAGACATTAATTGCATTATGTACAAAAAAACTATGGAAAGATAAACGAATTCACTGCTTAATTTCGCCTTCTAACAGGGGATTTTTTGCGTTGTTTTCAAACATTTCGCACTTAAAAGACCTGTGGGAGGGAGAAAATTGTACAGATTATTATTACTTGAAGATGAAGTTGAAATCGGTAGCACACTTGAAATGATTTTAAGAAGCGAAAATTATCATATTGATTGGTTTACTACTGGTGATGAAGCAGTGAATGCTGCTGTATCTAATGATTATGACTTAATGATATTAGATGTCATGTTAAAGAAAACAGTGGGAGAGTTAAATACTCGTATTTCAAATGGCCTTGAAGTTGCAAGGTTAGTGAATCAAAAAAAGAAAATTCCATATTTACTCCTGACATCAAGAAGCGAACCGCTAGATATTATGCAAGGCTTAGATATGGGAGCAGAAGACTATATAACAAAACCATATGACTTAACGGTGTTGCTTGCGAGAATTCGAACAGTTTTAAGAAGAAGTTGTAGTAACGATATTTCTAACGGAGGAATTACTCGATGCGGTAATATTGAGATTAATTTATTAACGCACAAAGTAATTGTTGAGGGTAAGCATGTTCATTTAACTAAACAACTTTTCGAATTATTACATTACTTCATCATTCATAAGGGACAAATTATTTCTAAAGAAGAATTATATAAAAATATTTGGGGATATGATCCTTCAGAACTTCAAGAAACAAATACTCTGGAAGTAAATATCCGTAGGTTAAGAAATTCACTTGATGTTGATATAATTAAAACAGTTCGAGGTAAGGGTTATGTTCTTGAAGTCTCTAGTTGCTAGAAGGATAAAAAATAATAAATTACATATGAAGATAATGGCGGTGGCAGTCATTGCTGTTACCTTAATTACAATACCCATTCAGCTACTATTTTTTGTTTCTGTTGTTTTAAAAAATGGGGAAGAAGCGTTTAGTCATATGAAGTACAGGGCGATTCAGATTGAAAATGAAGCGTGGAGAATTGGCGGGGTTGATAAGATACATCAGGAATTTTTTGATGGAATTCTATTGAAAGGTGAAGAAATAAAAGTTTCATCTGCAGCAAAAAACACTGAATACACTTTCTACATTAAACAAAACGAAGAAGAAATAAGTAGTGTAGATAAATACTTTGCAGCCTTTTTAATAGAAACTTTAGTTAAAAGACATCAAAAAGAAATAAATAAATTAGGTAACATATCAATTCGTAACGATGAAACAAACGGCCTTTATTATATGACTTATAAGCATACTTTTAAACATAGAGATAATAATGAAACAATTATAGTAAAAAGAAACGTAACACCAATTGTTATAAAGCTAATAGAGAAATATCAAAAAGAATTTTTTATTTACTTATTGTATTTCATTATTGCTATAAGTATATTTATCTATTTTGGGCTGGGCCTAGTATTTCGCTTCTTTGGGAAAGCTCTTGAAAAATCATTTGTGGAGTTAAAAGAAAAGGATTACAAGGCTAGAATAGACATAAAGGATAGTTATGGAAAAGAAATAAGCAATGTTCAGCATAAAATCAATGATATTCTCGAGCAAATGCAAAATAATATTGAAGTTAATATAGAGTCCATGCAGGATGTTTCACATGAGGTAAACAATAAGTTAACCTCAATTAAACAATCTATTGATGTGCTACGATTTTACGGAACAAATAATAAACTAATTGTAGAACAAAAATTAAAGTCAATAGATGATAATATTGAACAAATTACAAAAGTTATGTCTACATTTCTCGATCTTGCAAAATTAGACCGGGGAATTTATATGGATGCTACAAAATCTCGGGATGTAAAAGAAATGATTGAGAATTACCTACAATATATAAAAAAGGTTTTTCCTGATTTTGATTTTATTGGTAAATATGATGTAAGCTCGCCAATTATTCATTTTAATAAAGAACATTTTGTATTAGCCTTAAATCCTATCATTGAAAATGCAGTTAGGTATTCATTGCATAGTAATGAGATAGTCATTCATATTCGAGAAGGTAAATATTCAAACTATGTATATATTGATATTATTAATTGGGGTATTCAAATCGAAAAAGAGGAAATCCCACAGTTATTTAATAGATATTACAGAGGGAAGAATATTGAAAATTCAATGAAAGGGTTCGGAATGGGTTTAACAATATCCAAAAAAGTGATGCATTTATATAAGGGGAAAATTCATGTAAAGAGTTATGAAGATGGCAAAAACATTTTTACATTAATCATACCCTTGCATCAGGAATCGAGAGGTGATACCTAATGGGAAATAAGATTAGGAAATTTCTCAATAATTTTGTGAAACGTGATAAACTACGTGTGCAAGTAGTTTTATTAACCCTTATACTTGTTCTTGTTTCAGCAATACCAGTCAATTTATTTTCTATTTATAATGAGCTACAACTAACAACTCAAAGAGAATTTGAATCTATGTTTTCCAGGGTAGAGAAAATACAGGACAAAATAGTTTCTTCAGGAATAGGTGCATCACAGGAACTTGATTCTGAGTTCTTTAAGCAGATTAGCTATCCAGGTGAATCAATGAAAATTCGCATGGGTGAACAAGGAGCACAAGATTATCATTATGCAGCTGAGTATGAACAGAATGATAAATTTGGTATGTTTGAAGCTCAAATACTGACCTTATTCGTCCCAACCTTTTTTGATTCTATTAAAGCACATATGAAATCACTAGATGCTACTGCTGATAAAGATAGTTATAGTTTTTATATTGATGAAAAAAATAAAGCATATGGTGAGATTTTACATTCTTTTAAACATAAAGGTCATTATGACACGATAATCATAAAAAAAGATATAACACCTAATTTGAAGATGCAAATGGTTAATAGCATGGAAAACTTCTTATATATGTTCATTTGGTTTTTCTTCTTTTCAGTTGTGTCAGTATTAGTATGTTTAAAATTTATTTTTAAACCATTACAAAGTGCAATCGATTCAAGTTTTGAAAATGTAGTAGATAATAATTATCAAACAAGGATTGAAGATCCTTTGTATGGAGAAGAAATATCAAAAATTGTTCATCGTTTTAATGCAGTATTAGACAGGATGCATGAGCTTGTACAAAACAATCTTAATTCCATGCAAGATGTATCGCATGAGATAAAGACATATCTTACGGCAATCAAACAATCTGTTGATGTTATTAAAATATATGGAAAAAGTGATGATAAACTAGTTGCTGAAAAACTAAATGCTATTGAAGATAATATAATTAGAGGAACGGCCATTATATCAACTACGCTGGAACTAGCCCGTTTGAAACAAATCCCAAATATTGATAGTGCCAATTACTATGACGTGAAATATTTAGTAAATTTCTTGTTAAGATTTAAGCAAGAAACCTATCCGAGTTTTATTTTTGAGACAGACTATGATTCTGAAGAAGTTGAGATATTTATAGACAGGAACCATTTTTTCTTAATGATGAATCCAATTCTTGATAATGCTGTTAAGTATTCAATGAATTCAAATATAGTTAAAATAGATACTATTTCTAAAAGAACTGATAATATGGTATATATTTCTATCACCAATACGGGGGTTGTTATTGATCAAAAAGAGATTCCTTTTCTCTTCGATCGTTATTATCGTGGGAAAAATTTGGGGAATTCAAAACAAGGATCTGGTTTAGGCTTGACCATAGCTAAAGAAGTAATGAATCTGTATAAAGGTCGAATAACTGTTCATGGCACAGCAGATGGAGTAACATCTTTTATATTAAGTTTTCCAAAGGCCATTAGAAGAGAAGACTCAGGAAATTTATCCTGAGTCTTTTTATTTTGATGGTGAGAAATAATAATTATATAGATACATTAATCTTAGGTGGCAAAGTATTTGTTGGAGTAATTTGAAAAATAATTTTTTGGGATTATAACTAGGGGCTGGACTTTTTCTACCCCAATCTACTTCAAACTTGCTGTACATTCAAACAATAGAGATTGAATGTATTCATCTTGTGGAACTTTAACGCTCGTATTTTTTTAAGTGGGCTAAGATATACTCCATTTTTGCAGTTGAGTCATTTGAATTTTGTTTGCGTTGGTACTCTGCAATTTCTTGGAATAGACTTTCTTCAAGAGCTTGAATGTCATCTCTATTATAGTTCATTATTTCATCCATCTCCAATGTATATATGAGGTTGAGCAAGTCATCAATTTTCTCTTCATCTACTATAAGTCTGGAGAATTCTTCAAGAGATAAATCTACCCCTATATTACCACGGTAAATCTTCAAGCAACCACACCTCCCTTATGTAAGTCTACAAATACCTAACATAGACAGCATCTCTGAAATCATTGTATCTCTTACTTTTTGTATCTCTTAATTTATAGATGAAACTGATTTTATAGGAAGTGTCTTATTTCTTTACTTTACCGGTACTATAAAAGATTTTACGCTAACTAATCGTGTAGATAGGTTCTATCTCAGTCCTATATTTTTTTATTTTCTCAAAAAGAGTTTCAATTCACTCAATTCTTCTGTATTTTCTTTTTAGAGAGTTTTTAAGAAGAGAATTTTTAAATCTTAATTCAAAACGGTTATATCGTCGTTATCTGTAATTTCTATAACTTTTCACCTCAAACGTTAATAAATTTAAGCACAATAATTCCTTCCTGGACTAACTTATTTTAAGAATTTGAACCATTAGAAATGAGGGTGTAAAGTATTATCTAAAATATTTAAAGGTGAGTTAGCTCAATTTAGCATTTATAAGAAAAGGTACCTTTTAGCTTTTTAGCAAATGTGGTATAAAGGAAGATGGAGTGCTTGAGGGAGGAATTAGTCATGAATAAGCAAGAAGCGATAGAGATCATTAAGAATTCTTTTTATCATTTAATGTTCGAAGAAAATGTTAAAGTGGGTTCAATTAATGTTCTTTTGTATTTTCCATCTATAGGCATAGCAGTGTTAGAACCTAATAAAGATCGAAGACACTTACTTACAGAGGATAATATTGAAGATATGGATGAGCTCTATATTAAAAAAGAATTAAAAGCTAAACCCATTTATTTAGATTTTGAAAACGATGAATTCAATATTGGATTTGTTATCAATGACATACTGTTGGAGGCAAGATTTGCACCAGCAGAGAATTTTTTGGAGAGTAGAGGTACCTAAGAGAAGGGGGTTAATTATTACATAAATCTTTTTGAAAGTCTCAAAATTTAATTATTGAGTCCTATTATAGGAGTATAAGACTTATCTTTCTTGATATGTACCTCACTATAAATGAACTATACTTGAAAGAAAGAGACGTATTTACGTCTCTCTTTTATTTTGAGGAAAATATAAGGTTTGTGAATTTCTGGTATAACTCTAAGTTAGAATGTAACGTTTTAAAATCAAAAAGAGCTTGTTCCTCTTAATTATTAAATTGAAAAGTTAGGCGAACAAGTTAATTTACTAGAAGAAAGCACAGTGTTTTATAATCAAGTCCAACAGAGTGTGTTGCAATAAAATGTTTAGGTAATAGGTTTAAATATTTTACTTATTGTGAAATTAAAATAGTGGACACAGTAAAGAAGACTATGCTTTAAAAGGATTAAGAAAATTTGTATTCATAGAGATTTCCCTTTTTTAGAACATCTTAAAATTAAAGAGAGAAAAGAAATTTAAATTTTTATTTATTTGGTAAAAAATATCAAAATTTTGTTTTAATTTCTTATTATTTTTTATATAATAAGAACATCAGTTCGTAAATGGTAGAAAAATCATAAACTAACAGAACAAGAGGGAATAGGAAAATGAGAGAAATGAGATATGGGTTATCGGGATATTTAGCACCGGATGGTATTTTCTATGAATGTGATTACGGTAAGCATAGCGAACTTGCCAATGAGCTTATTGAAAAATATAAAATAAAAAATAAAACGAACTATAACGAAATTGCAACTAGAGGAGAATTTTTAAAATTTGGCACATATCCTTGGTCAAGTAAAGAGGGGTGTAGTGGTTGCCACGTTTTTAAAAGTCTATTCCACCCATTATCTAATAAGCAATCTATATGGATAAATGAGAATTTGGATAAACTTACTGACAACCAACGTTCTGAATTGAATAGATTACTTGATCAAGAAGGGCTCATAAGAAATAAATTAGCTATGGAGAGTAAGAAAGATGTGGAAAAAATACAGATTTCATATAGAGTTGGTACAAGATTATCAGCTGTCGGTGTTTAACGCTAACATTTTTATTAATTTTACTTAAATAGATAAAAAGTATTAATTAAATAGTTTATTGATGCGGTCGTCTGAGTTAATAAATTTAGGAAAATGACAGCCTAGAAATACTAGGTTTAATCAAAAGGAAATTAAATTGTGGGGATAAGAACAATTAGAAAAGGAATTTGACTTATACTTTTCAGTTGATAACACTTGCTTGTTTAAAGCACATTAACTTTGTGTATTGAAGTGACTTTGAGGTTTCGAAATAAAATGTAACCGTAATGGATAACAAACTCATTTTGGTGCAGTTACTAAAATTTTTGAATTCGATGAAGAAGTTTATGTTCCAACATAGCATAAATAACATATAGACGTGTATTTGACGTGGTACTATATGAGCATCATATAAAAAGAAAACACGTCAATTAAAAACATATTATGGTTAATCTAATGATATTAATTATTTCAGGTGTATACAGTAGATGCCAGATGATATCTTCTCAAGATACGAGGTATTTGGGGATTTTTTAAGAATCTATTAAATGATTCCAATCTACATATCGATTAATTATGCTGGTGATGATGTATTTCTTTCGTATCTTACAATAGTGTATAACCTGTTTATAGGATTTGAGCTAAATCCTTAATATAGTATTACAATTCTTTGTATAAATGCAGGCCGTTGAGTTTGCGGACACGATCATATTCAAGGTAATTTTGGAAAAGAAGATATTTAATTTCATATGAATATAATTGGTTGCCCGAATTATTATTCTAATTACCTTAAAAAAATGTAATACCAGAAGGGATGAAAAATGAATACAAACCATTTGGTATTGAAGCATTTTATAATTTGGGCATAATAAAAAACCACGATTACTCGTAGTTTTCTTTTTTACTAACTTTAATCTTAACACTTTCAATTTCTTTCTCTAGATAATCAAAGTTTTGAGTGACTTTGTTTTCTAAGCTAGTGAAATTGAATTGTACCTCTTTTAATGTTGTAGCAATACCTTCAAGCTGTTGGGTGTTCTTTTCTAAGTTTACGAATAATTCTCTTTCACGATTGTCAGAGCGAAGCCGATCTTCCGCTATCATTTTATAATGGTCTTCACGCTGTTCTTTCATGTTTTCATTCATAGAGGTGATTTGTTCCTTGTGACTATCACTAACACTACGAACATATCCCATAACCTTTATGGACATAAAGATAACAAATAGCATGATAATCGCAAAGAGAACCATAAAAGGTTTATCACCCTCAGTAATGCTAACAAAAATCTTTTCGATAATGCCAATTTCATTCGGAGTCATGCAGCGACTACCTCCTTATCTGGAGCTAAATTTGTAATCCGTCGCAGTAGTTCATCATGGGACAAGGTTTGCACATGAAACTTCACCTGCTTTTTTCGGTACGAACTCCTTTTAGTACGCCCTTAAGGCGTTTTGCTTTATTCTCGTCTCTATATAAAGACAAATGTTTATCTGTGCAATGTAAAAATAAAAGAATTAATCAAGCTTGGATTAGAATAGTTCATAAAAAGGATAATAGTAGTTACCCGTAGACTATGTTTGAGGGGAAATTTAGAGGAAGTATCTGTTTTGTTATTGTTGATTTTAAAATTAATAATTTGCATCAATCAATAATTGTGTGATTCAATTGATGAACTTTCCAATCAGTTTAAATTCGTCTGTTAGGAATAGGTTGTCTTAAATGGGAATAGTTATTTCGGGATATCTATGTTTTCTTTGTAGAAAACATAGATAATTTCTATACCCGGATTTAAAATCTGTGATGTTTGTTGTTGGTTTATTCATATACGTGAAGGTAAGAAGGGTCTAATTGCTTCAAAAATCAAGTAATATTGGTACGTATTTTTTATTCAAACCATTCAATCGTATCTTCACATTGTTTTACTGTTGCTTCGTAATCAATCTCGCTCATCTTTTGTTCTTCTTCTATTAATGAAGAAATAGATTTTACCAATTGTTTAGCTAGTAAATTGTCGGAGTTTTTGAGTCGATACAATAATCGAACCTTGTTTTGAAAAGAATAGTTCGCCCATTCGTCTTCTCCGATATATATATTAACTTGTGGTTTATCTGAATTATTGTTTTCAATGTATTCGATCATTTTTTAAGCGCTCCAATTGCTATATTCACTTGCTGGATCTTCATGAGCATAAGAACCACAAACGGGGCAACCTTTTGTATCTCGCTCATCAATTACATACTCGATTACGTACTCTTGGGAACAGTTTAAGCATTCTACCCATTTTTCTGAAAATTCATATTCTTTTCTTTGACTTTTCAATTTTTATCACCTCTCTTACACGTATACAACAACCTTTAGTAATGTATATTGTCAAATTCTTGTTTGGACAATTCCTAACTGTAGTTCATGTTTAGTATTGATTTTTTAATAAAGGAAAGGTTGTAATAAGTTATTGTTGAGTGGTGGTGTTGAAAATGAATTATATGAAGAAGATTGATGAAGCGATTGAGTTATTCAAAAATTTAATTAGTGCAACTACAAATGAAGCAAAGTCAGCTGTTCTTGCAACTAACCAGGACAACGAGATTGCTGATAAACTTTTAGTTCTTTTAAAGAATAAAACGTTATATCTTCCAGCTCTAACTTTGTTGCCGTCCATTACTAAGAATGACAGCAATAAACGTTTAAGGAATTATGTTAGCTTTGTTAATGCTATTGATAAGTTAGAAGGCAAAGAGCTAAATGCATATGTCTTTGATTACGTACTTCGTCATATTGATGAGGAAGAATTGAAAATGTACAAAGCTATTTTAACGAATGCTGACTTAGTACCAGTTGTTAAAGAACCAGTGGATGAGACTGTGTTAGAAGAAAAAATTCAAGAAGAAGTGACTCAAGGAGAAAAGGTTCAAGAAGACGTTGAGTCAGCATAATTCTATATTTATGAAAAAACAAGCTGATAAGAGTTTCGGCTTGTTTTTTTATCTTGACTTTCTTCTAAAAAAGGTTATGTTACAAACGCTCCTGTGAGAGAAGCAAGACGTGAGACCAAAATGAATAATCAAATGATTGTCCTTGCTCTAATGGTTATGGATGAAATTGTAAATTTAAAAAATCCTCACAGAAAAAACAACTATGAATCTAATTATGAAAAACAAGTTATTAATGATATTGGAATTCGGCAAAATGAGTAGGGTTCAAGTGAGCAGGTGAGCGTTTCTTAAATTCGAATAGGAGGCATTTTTCTCTTTAAAAGCGTGATATAGTCTCAATTTGTGTAGTGAAATGTGGCTACACGTAATGGTGCGGGTTAGATGTAGTGAATCTACCTCAGGATAGTGGAATCCGTAAAGATTCTATATGAAGTAAAATTTGTAATGTTTTGCTACAAAGAAGTGTCTTGCTACGTGGCCAACAATCAACAGATTATTAGCTACGACCTGACATCCAAAATAAACAATCAGTTTATGAGGTTCATATTATTAAAAATAATTTAAGTAGTTTTGGAGAGAGACTTTTCTTCGAATTCATAGCTAAAATGGCATATTTGAGGGGAGTTTCTGGAGCAGGAGATAAGTACTATGCTCAAATGGTAAATGGAGAGAGAGGAAGAAATGAAATATGAAGAAATTTATTGAGTCATTAAAAAAAGAAATAAAAGAAATTCTTGACTGCTGCAAGCAACCTTTATGGAAATTAAGATATTTCTTTTATGGATGGGCATTGGGGGGAGTTATAGGTACGGCTTATTTTTACAAAATTGGTGAGATAGATGAATATGGAGTGCTTCTTCGTATAACCGCAGCCATAATTTTGTTTCTTCTCCCATTGGCTTATGGAGAGAAAAATGAGGTAGGATCTGGTTGAATCTATTGTTTAATGTTTATTCTGATATCAAGACAATGGAATCATTTATGTAACAAAAGCTGATTTGTGAGGCAGGCAAAGAAGTACTGTAGAGGAACTATAACAAGATAAAAGAATTTCCAGGCCATCTTTATATACATGCATTGGGATTGAAAAGATTCCAAGAAAGAAAAATGGCATCTTTGTTAAGAAAAAAAGAGTAATTCTATACCGCAGTGGTGCATATGCACATTACTTGGAAGGTTTTTGAATTTTTAAATGGGTGTTTAATGGGTGACCTAAAAAGGAAATAAAAAGAATATATGATGAAGAAAAATATCATCACTTTAATTTGCATAGGTTTAGTTGCTGATGGAAAAGGGAAGAGAACCCTTCTTACTGGAATAATATTGTCGACGTTATCCAGTCGAGAGCTCGTGGTTTAGAAGATTGAGTGTTATATAGCAATAGCTTATATATAATGTAGCGTTCATCATATGATTTTAATCCTCATATGTGCTTGTTATGTTATTTACTCCTTTTTACTTCTCTCTTTTCTTGGGGGCCTCTAATTAGAGGTCCCTATTTTTTTGCTAAAATTGGAAAGGTGGTTTGCAATATGATAGTAGGCGATATTATTGTCGTAAGTGGAAAGTCTCTTATCTCAAAGATGATTCAAAAGGTGGCAGGTTCCAAGTGGACACATGTAGCTTTGTATATTGGTGGAGGATATATCATAGAGATAGATTGGAATACTAAATCCTCTATAGTAAGGGAGACATATTCTATTAGTAATTTAGAATGCATGGTGTTAAGAAATAAGAATGCGTTAACGAAAGAAAAACAAGAAATTATTATCTCTACAGCGGTTTCATATCAGAGAAAAGGTTTTCAATATGATTGGCTCCGATTAATTTCTCTATATTTAAAGTCGAAATTTCCAAATAGCAAACTAATAGATAAACTAGATAGAAGGAATAAATTTATTTGTACAGAACTGGTGGATGAGATTTTAAAAGAAGCAGGTATTGATCTTTTTCCAAACCAAGGCGGGGATATTTTCCCTCATGACTACCTCACTTGTGAACAATTAATAGCGTTGAATAAAGTTAAATGGTCGAGTTATAAGAAGGCTAACTGAATCTTTTTACCCAAGTAGTTGACCCTGTAAGTTGTTAACTATTTATGTTTTATTCTTACTTTTGGTGTTACTTTCTTAATGTTAATGACAAGAAGACCATCAATTTCAAGGTGCTCCTATTTATACTTTTATCTTGTAATGAAGTAGTTAGGAGATAAAATACTTTCCTATTGAACCTTCTAAAAAAAATGGTTATCTTTAGTAACTATTATAATTATAGGGGGATTTCAATGAAGTTTAAAATCCAATCAGATGTAATTGATATTCAATCAGTGGCACCTATACAAGTAATTGATTGGGGTGTTAATTTGATTCAAGCTCCTCAAATGTGGTCAATTACAAAAGGAGAGGGGATTAGGGTTGCTATATTAGATACCGGTATTGATGCTACCCATCCGGATCTTGCTGCCAATTACAAAAAAGGAATGAATTTTACTACAAATAATTTTACTGACATAATGGATAGGAAGGGGCACGGCACGCACTGTGCAGGTATAATTGCTGGGTGTGACAACTCAATTGGTATCGTTGGGGTTGCTCCTAAAGCTGAGCTTTACATTGCTAAGGTATTAGCAGACGATGGTTCTGGTTCAGTTGAGGCAATTGTAAAGGGAATTGATTGGGCTATTTCTGAACAAGTAGATATCATTTCTATGAGTCTAGGTTCTTCGAATGATCCTGGTCCTGTCCTACGTGATGCAATTAAACGTGCCCATGAGGCAGGTATTATTATTGTTGCTGCTACTGGTAATGAAAATACTCATGTTGGGTGGCCAGCATCATATGATGAGGTAATTGCAGTGGGAGCGATTAATAGAAATCTTGATAGAGCCACCTTCTCTAACTTCGGCAGTGAAACAGATGTAGCTGCTCCAGGTGTAGATATTTATAGTACATATCCTGTCAATCGCTATGCAAAACTATCTGGTACGTCTATGGCTACACCAATGGTAGCGGGGGTAATCGCCCTTATTCTAGCTTACTATCGTGATATTGGCAAAAAATTAACTCCTGATCAAATCATGCAACTAATTCGTGAGCATTCGGTTGACCTTGGAGAAAAAGGTGCCGATGATATGTTCGGTAATGGACTAGTAAATGTTTGTGAACTAATGAAAATTAGTTGAAAAGAGGGGGCTCCTGCTCCCTTTTTTTATTTTTAAAATTTATTTCTAGATTTTTTATGAACCGTTTTATATTATCTTAAAATTACTATATATCTTAAGGGATATAATCCTAGTGTAAAAATAAAAGAGAATAAATTGTATATATTCCTAACGGAATCTCACCTTATGGTAGAAGTCTAAATAATTGATTGATGCATTATTGGTCGTTTTTGATAGGCTGATTTCGTAAATTAAGCTGTTCTTTTTTTATCATATGCACGATTTCTACTCTGGAAAGAATGGATAAAGCTGTGTGAAAATATTTGAATTCTAATATAGACGGAATTGCTTCTTTATAAAGGGATTATCGTGTTCTACTATGTGTTATGGATTTGAAATATGAAAAGGCTACAAAGCTTTCCTGAAAAAGCGCTTTGCAGCCTTTTAATTCGTTGTGTTGTTTAGGGGAAAATTAATTGTATTTCCTTTCGAATTAAAAATATCAAACAAATATATCTATTAAATTTTCACTTTGATATATGTTTGTTTCATTCTCCAAGAGTCATTTGTTTGAAGTGACGACGGATACGTTTATCCAATTCAGGTTCATGCTGACAATCTTAATGTTACCTATATAATTCATATTTATATAGGACCGGATCCATGTAACCAAGTTGTTCAAGTTTTCTATAAGATGCCGCAGCCCTTTCATAGGAAGAGTAGCGATGAGATATATATTTTAATGTCATCCATGTATCAGAGTGATAGAATTGCAGTCCTATATAATAGGAACTATCATCCACTTTGATAACGGATACTCTCGTTGGATAGTTTTTCATGTAATCATCTTTCTATTTGTTTGTATGACAGTTTGTTATTTTTCATAGTGGCAGTAATGAATTCGTTCATGATAATCTCCTTCTATTTAATAGACGACTTAACCTAACCCTCTGACTGGAAAATTTATAGACTTGTAATATGGTTGAAAATGTGATATTGAAATAGAAATTGGTAGTTATATATTAAAAAAAGAGAGTGGTTATTCTTTAAATCTTAATTTTGTTTCACACCAGACGTTAGCTTAGTCAACATGTGTTTAATTGTTTCAATATCTTCCTTAAAAGTTCTACCCGAGAGTTATCCTCTAGCGGGATTTCAGCTTTATATAATTAAGCTGAAAATAAAAAGAATGCAATCTGTTGAGGATGCATTCTTTGTTGAGGATTCATACTCGTGAACTTGTTCATTGCAAATTCCGTATACCATTTTGTAATTCAAAAAGTACAAAAGATTCGCCTGTGTACCAAGTTAGGTATAGGAGATTCTGTGATGAATCTAACAGTATTTGATTGAGAAAATATGACAAATTGGTTAGGTTATGCCTGAAGTCATGAAAGGAGGGCGAGGACATGGAAGGGCTTAGGTATGAACGATTTGAACAAAACTTACTTGATCATTGGGTGAAACGTAAGGAGTCAGCAAAGGTGGGACTAAAGACTACTGTTGTTTGTCTTCAAATGAACAATGGATTTGAAGTAGTTGGACAATCAGCTTGTATGAATCCAGATGAGTACGACTATGAACTAGGTGTCTATTACGCTACAAAAGACGCGCTTAAAAGAATCGCTGATATTGTAGCTTACATTGAACATGAAGGTACCTTTTAGGTGTTAAGTCAGACGAGAATCGCGTGATGGGTAATTTATGCTTTTAAGTGTTTTAACCTTTTCAAAATGAACCATACTTAAAAACCTTGAAATAACATTTATTTAAATAACTCACCTACATGAGGAATCAAATTGAATTTCGGAAAGTATTAATTTTAGCTTTGGCAAAAAAACTTTAAGAATAGTGTTAATTGTGTCATAGGCAAATTTCCTTGATAAGGAGAATCCATTATTGCAGACGTTAGATTATTCGTTGGTTAGTAATGCTTAGTTAAATCATTTTTATCATACACAGAAAGTAGGTACTATCTATGGCTACTAAAGATCGTGTAATTGAAATTTATGATACATCTAGTTTTCTACAAAAGAACAGGTCAAAGGTTGCAGTGGGTGCAGTTGGTGGTTTTGCCTATGGAGCGAAGCACTTAATACAAACTCAACCTGTGCAAGGTTTAGTAAAAAGTGAAATTTTTGATGAAGAAAAAGGAATTTCCAAGAAAGCTGACAAGGGAAGTAGAATGCAATTTTCGGGAAAGAAGCTTGGAACTGCTATGGGTAAAGGACATTATGCTGTTACTGCTGCTACTGTTTTAGATGTAGGACGCCGAATTGGAGGATATCATGATACAGAAGAGATTAAAGGAGAACAAGAATTTCAACTTAGGAAAAAAATGAAGAAGCAAAGAGAGAGGAATAGAAATTTATATGGCAACATAAATCAAGGAGAAGTCGTATTTAATCTTTTCGAATCCAGAACAGGTCATCATAAGATGGGGAATGCTAAATTTAATTAGGGTGGAGCAGTGTATGGTTTCAATTGCAGATAACTTGTTAAGAATCCTGAAAAATACTAATAAACTCCTTAAAAAAAGTAATTGATGTAGAGAAGTTTATTCGTTCTAAAACAAATTGTTCAAGTATGTTTACTATTGGATATGCGGATCCCAATAATTGACCATCAAATATAATGGTGACTCAGAAGTTAAATGTAGGTATAAAAAAACCTAAAATTTACTTATCTAGAAGCAAGAGCAGATAATCCAACAAACCTACTAGTTGAAAATTTTTAGAGAAGAAAAATCAGAAAACGCTTCTTCGGTAGAGGCTAAAAAACGGGCTGATATAGATACTCTTCAAGCAGTAGGTAAAGTGATGACAAGTAGGGATTAGTACAAACGGGTGCTATACGTAGTTCTTTAGTGGTTGCTTGAAATTAATGATTAAATGCGTGTACATACGCAAATGGTGGATTCGAAAGACATGGATCCTACTACTAAGAAATTATGTAGAATTTATACAAAAGCAAGAAACACCGCTATAAGGTGACGTGTCTACCCAATAAAAATGAGCATTACATCAAAAACAAGTGTCTCAAGTAACAAAAGGGATTTTTTAATCTAATAAATAGGAGGATAAAAAATGGCTATTTTAAATTCAATTAAAAATTTTGCTAAAATAGGTGTTCTAAATACAAAAAAGGCCGTAAATGGTGTTAAAAATGCTCCAAATAATATTATTAAGAGTGCTTTTATTGATACAAAAGATAAGAAAAAGACATTGGGTAACCTCTACACTGGTAAAAGAATAAATCCCAAACACTTTGCTGTTGTTGGAGGGGGATATCTTGCTTTTAATCAAGCTAAGATGAGTTTTGAATATCAAATGGAACCTCTTAAACGAGCGACCATGAATGACCATCAGTATATTGGATCTCCAGAAATTATGATGTACGACGGTGTAGGGCAAGAAAGAGTTTCTAAAAATTTAAACGTTGATGGAAGCATTGTATTTGATCTTCATAATAATAGAAGGGGGTAACATAGATGGTGTTAAAAAAAATAAAAGAAGCAGCCCCTAAATTAACTTTTGGGAAAGATGTTGCGGTTAGCTTATATGGAGGTGACGGCTTAGGTACATCATTGGCTAAAGCATCTATTAAAGGGGTTTTAAAAGCTTCTAACCCTGTTTTATATGGGGTGGTAGGCTGGGGAAGCTTAGCGCAAAAAGGTTACTGGGGTTTATTAGAATTCAATCACCAAAGGGAGCAATGGTGGAAAGCGCAGTATGCAACAAGTAACGTAGTTGGGGGTAACTTTTTAGATACGCGAGGGGCTCAAACAATGAGACAAGCAGCTGTACAGGCTATCCAGGGAAGTAAGATGAATGCAAGAAGTGCACTTGGTGGAGAAGCTAAAATATTAAGCCCTTACTAAGTTGCTACACATCTAGAAGGTATTAGAGAAGGGGATTGGAAATATGAGTGAAATTATTAATCTTGAACGTGAAATGCTCCAAATTATTCACGATCATGTTCAAAGGAGAGAACATCACCTAGGGGAGAGCCCAAGTTGGTATCAAGAGCAAATTATTCGACAGTCACATTATCGCGAAGGTTTACGTTATGGTGAGCGTGTCGGCAAATGTATAGAAGAAAACCAACGAATTATAAATCCTAACACGGGAGAATATAAATCGATAGGAGAGCTTTATCAGTCCCAACTAGATGGTATCGCTACACCATTATTAACATTGAATGAGTTCTATCAATTAAAGAATAGTAAAGCTTTTTCCATTGAAGATAACGGTGTTCAAGATACGTTTGCTGTTGTAACAAAACATGGAGCACGAGTTACCCTTACAAGAAATCATCCAATACTAACAGTCGATGGATGGAAAGAAGTAGATGCACTCTGTATCGGAGAAAGAATTGCTACACCTAAGTTCTTAACTGTGTATGGCACAAAACAAGTAGAAAAGAATAAACTTCGAATTCTTGCATATATGCTCGCTGCGGGACGTTTAAATAAGAATAGCATTAGCTTCCAAGTACGTTATGAAGGTGTTGGTGAGTCGTTGCAAAAATCTTGTGAGGCAATTGGTATTACAACGTATCATGAGCATCATAAGAAGGCGACAGTCTATCTAATGGACTTTAGAAGTTTTGAGTTTTATAGGGAGATAGAAGAAAAAAAAATCCCTTCATTTATTTACGAGTTGGATAGAGATCACTTAGCGTTCTTCTTAGGAAGTCTGTATTCGGCAGGTGGTTGGTTTTGCGCCGGACGTATTAGTGAAATTGGGTATGCTACTAAGTGTCGAAAATTTGCATTAGACCTAAAACACTTACTATTACGTTTTGGTATCCAAACGAATTTACTTCAAAAAGAAATGAACGGTTCTGTTTATTACCATCTTATGGTTTATCACTGTTCCTCTATTTTATTATTCCTCGAACATTTAGCTACATCAGAGCGTAATTATGAAGCAGTCCAACAAAGAGCACTGAAAATGAAACCTTCTGAACCAACACTCCCTAAAGAAGTATGGAAATACATTGAAAAGGAACGAATTGTTAAAGGAATGACGAAAGCTGAAGTGGTAGGAAAGGGTAATCGTCGCTATCGTACAGAAAAAGGTATCTCTTTAAGTAATGCTCGTGAATATGCAGAGAATTTACAATTTGCAATGTTACATTACTTAATTGATTCTCATGTATTATGGGAAGAAGTAGTAGAAATCATTCCTTATGGTAAGAGACAGACTTATGATGTCTTTGTTCCAGAGACTCATAACTTAGTAGTTGAAGATATTCTTGTATTTAGTCCATGTACAAATGTTTAGCATAGATAGAAATTGAATACACAAATGAAAAAAAGAGTAAGTGTTGTTACTATGATTTCTAACATCTTTACGATATATAACAACTTTGTAACGCCCCTTCAGGTAATCATTCCTGCTGGTAACGTGGTGAACGTAGGGAACCCTAATTTTTTAAAAGGAAATAACCACCTGATCTGAGGCTATATAGAGTGCGTTCCTAATATCAATAACAAGGTGCAACGACTATTCCATTGGATGTGAAATGCGTCAACAAGAATTGAGTCCATACGGGTGATTGAAGTATCTTGATTCAGAGCATTACGATCTTCTTCTATATCTAGGGGAGATGATAGAGTCACGCATCATGTAAGAGTATGAACAGTTCATGAGGAAATAATAAAATAGTAGCGTTTTTTAAGAAAATAGCAGAAGTAGATTACATGAGTGATAAAAATTTTGAATCTATATTCATCATTATCAAAGAAGCATCTATCATCCTATTTACTCCAATATGCCGAAGAGGGACATTCCTCAAAACATAGACTTAAATGAAAATGCATAAAGACGTAAAAATGAATAAAAAACGTTTAGAATATGAGGACATACTACCTTACTAGGGTTGCTTATGAACATGAGGTACTTGCTAAATTTTAAGTGTTTAATAAAAATATATTGACGAAGCAGCAAGCATTGGTTACAACTACACTACATTACTAACTCATAATAGTCCAGTTGCTATAGATATTGAATGGATAAAAATTGAGTAGTTACATAAGTCTTTGTTACTCAATACTATCTTTACGATTTTCGTCATACAAGACTAGAGTTTTGGAAAACAGTTATATTATTTGGGAAATTTCAATTTATTAACCGTGTTAAAATTTCTAAAGCGGAGTTTACATCAGGTAATTCAGCTAAGGAGATTATAAAGCAGGTAAGTCCGCATTTACTTAGACGAACATGTTTTAAATGGATTATTGTTCGGATTATTAGTGTTCGTTAATAAATACCCTAAATTTATAATTTTTATTAATATATCAAACACTATGAAAATAACGAAGGTAAAGAAAATATCTATCAATTCGTGTAAACAGCAGGAACGTTCAGTTAGTTCTATTGATTTAGAACAAATAGAGAAAGCAAACCCACCTAATTTAAAAAAGAGCTTGCAAAGTTTGGGATTGAGGTATTCATGGTTCCGATATGAATATGCCTTCCCGCGGAGTATGGTAATAAAGGCGATAGGTATCCGCAGTGGGCCTGTTGCTTTTTTTATACGAAGGAGGACAACAATATGGATGAAGTATTAGGAAAAAAAGTTGAACTGGATACCGAATTAGAGCGTTCCATTATTGAATACAGACCACGCGTAAAGTATGAACCAAATAAACCTTTTACTGTTAATTTACCAACAGAAGAAATCATAGAGGAAGATCAAAAGGAATTTGATGAAGATGGTTCGTTTATTCCGGAAGAAAAGCCAGCTAAACAATATGATAAATTTGTAGGTACACTAGAGCTTATTAATGAACTTATTGAATATATTGAGAAAAAAATGAAAGGCTTACAAGTTCCAATTTCTATAGAAGAACTTGAGAAGGTATATGAGTCACAACCATTTTTTGAACAAGATATAGGGGACGAAGGTTTCATTGACTTTGAAACATATCAGAAAACATTTGAAAATCCAGAAGCACCTGCAAATTCACTTATTCAAGATATTGTTCATTCGTACGCAGAAGATGTGGAGGGCAGCTTAGAGTTAGAATTTTATGAAGATCTAAAAGAGTTGCATTCGATAGTAGAGGAAGGATATTTCCTATTTAAAGAAACTGTTTTAAAGAATTATCTTGATGGAAATATTCCTAAGACACCAGAAAAGAATAACGGTTTTACTGAGCAAATTGAAAAAGCAGTTAAGAAGCAAAAACAATGGTTTGATCAAGTTACAAACCTCTATAGGAACAACGAGCGTAAATATTATGATGCCCTAAAAACACAGTACGGTTCACCTGAATTCTTCAAGATAAGTGAGGAATATACAAAAGCAAAGCGCCCTTATGACGTTGTGGTTCGTAAAGAAAAGACACTTAATGAGGTGAGTTCTCTTATAGATGGTCTTCTTATAGGTTCACAAGATTGTTCTGAATCTATTAAATTTGGATTAGCTATAGGTAGCGAGATTGATGGTGAAGGGGTTATGAATTTATTAGAAAATCAGGCTTCTACAAAAGAACAACTTACCGGTTTGCTCAAATTAACTCAGCTATCATTGAAGTTACAACTTAATCAACAAATTGAAGATAAGAAACAATATCGAGACGTGTTAAAAAACATTAACAATCTTTCTCGTAAAAAGCGTGCGCATGATGAATTATTAATGGCATTGGAACTTCGAAATACGATGTACCTAAACATGTACGATTCATTGCAACATTTGGAATCTCCAAGCAAGGCACCTGGTGTGGAATCATTCCTAAATCAAATGGCCGGGGGATTAAGTCTTGTACAAGAACAGTATGACTCATTTCTGCAAGATGTATATGCAATGTATATGTCTGAATACGAAGTAAGAAAAGAAAAAATCGATAAAACCTTAAACAAGGAAAATGCAAGAGCAGGTTATTCTTTGGTATCAGAGTACCTATAAAAGAGGTTTACTTCATCCTAATCCATATAAGGGTAGATGAGAAAACGCTGGCCAACTTATAGGAGGCTCTATTCCTTTTGAATATGGTGACATTAGACAAAGAAAAAAAAGTGACCTAAGAGGTGAATCCAGATTGTTCAGTTTATCTCGAGATGAATTATTTTTTCATCGTTGAAAAACATACCATTGGGATGTACTAAAAGTAGGTAGAAGGTGTTTTTGCAACAAAACTTAATAATTAGTAAAACAATTAAATGTAGAAGCAGATTGGGATAAATGCGGACAACCTTCTTATGAAAATGAAGGTATATGGAAATAACAAATGTGGGTCATACTTAAGATCTAGGAAAGTAATAAACTATCTACAAAATCTACTATACTAAGGTAGAATCTGTAAGAAGTAAGATGCGTGCTATCTGCATTTTAGAAATACAAGATTTTAAACAATACAATATTTTAATGGAGGGGTAAGAATGTATACGTACAATCAACTTATTTTCCCTTCTCATATGGAAAAGAATACTCGTTTTCTAGTATTAGCGGGCTTTTCTTTAAATGGGCCAGTAGGGACACCTTTTATTATTCGAGATAACATAGAGCCATCTTATATTCTTGGTGATTGTCGCCTGACGGAAAACGTAAGAATGGCAAAAAAATACGGAATCACCCCACTAATCCTTCGGTTAAATGGGTCTCATGGAGAATGCGTTGTTAATCATGATGAACTTAATACTCCAGTTTTCCGATTTAAAACATTAGAAGCAACAGATGAGTCAAATAACATAGCTATTCACCTATTTCCAACGTATATGATTATTAAAGGCATAAACACTAGTTATTCATACCTGTTTGCTGATTATAAAGGAGTAGATGACTTAGCTTTTGCTATCAAACAAGATCTTTATTTTGGGTCGGGAGAAGTTGATGTAGAAGTTATTAATCAAATTCCAATAAAAGGATTATGTACTTCTGAGAAATACGTTAGATTTACTGGAGCGGATGATGGCTTCCATTATGTAAGTAATCATAGCAATCCAGACTCAAAAGATAAGATTCAAATGCAATTACAGCTATTAAAAGATAGTTTTATTGCTGAAGATGGAATTGAGGTTTTCTTTACAGGAGAATTAAGTAGTTTTCAAGTAGATACACTCCTATTTACAGATATACCTTACGAGAAAGCACCTGGGCAGCTATCCTCTATATTCGGGGAATTTGCCAAGACTAAGACAAATGAACAATCTATTTTCTGCTCAGTTGTTTTATGCTCTGATCTATTCTCTAAAAGTCGTTTTACGGTAACAGGAGAAGATACATACGAGACTCAAGTGCAATCACTTGTAGAAAAAGCCTCTATTAATATAGAAGAACATCGTCATTTAGAGCACATAGAAGTTGTTGTTGGTATACAAAACTCTGAGAACCCTAAATATTCCTCTATGCCAGTTGCAGCAAATTATGCTTGTATGCGATATAAACTGCCGAATTTCTATAATTCAGCTACAAATAAACAACTACTAAACATAAATACATTACAAAATAGAGAACTCAAAAAGGTGGAAGTTGCTAAATTAACAAGTAGTGGTTATATATGTATAGTACCATCAATTAAAAAAGGATTTGTTCCTTATTCCTCAAGAAATCTTTACCCTCAAAACAAATTTTATTCAAAACCTCATTATCTCCGGAGTATAGGTTACGATGTTAATCGAATTGCTGGATTCTTTAATCAATACATTGGGGAACCATTAAACTTCGTATTACTTCAATCTATCATTACGCAAGTTGATGCCTTCATTGATAGTCTTGCAGAAGATCATCCAATCTACAGAGATATAAAAATGGAAGTCTTACATTATGATCAAGAAAATCTTACTCTATCTATTTCATTTGAGTTATATGGTGAGATTGAAACGGTTAGAACTTCCTTTACTTATATTTCGTCAAGTGAGGTGAGTGTTTCATGGCAGTAGAAATCAATAAGCCAACCCAAGCAAATGGTTCTATGGACTATGAAGACATGACAAAGACAATAAAGCATTTACTAGATGCTGCTTGGGGAACTCAGTGGGGAAGCTTTACCCCGGAAGAACCAACTGTGACAGTTGACAAGCCTGTAGCATATCCAGTTATCATTCATTACCTTAAGTTAATGCAACCAGGACTAATTGGTAAAAGCATCAGAGAAATTAAACCTCGTCAACGTTACCTTGCTTTTAATGAAGATCCTAAAGGAACTCTACCACCTGCAACTAAGGTTTATGGTCAGGTATTTGATGCAGAAGTTGTTTTTGAGATTTGGGAAGAAACCAATGCGCGAGTAGACAAGCTCACAAAGGAGTTTCGTCAAACGCTTGCAACATTCACGGGATTCCTTAAAGAGAAGGGGCTTAAAGAACTTCAATTCGTAAGGATGGAAACAGACTTATCAAAAGCAAATATAAGTAATGCTAGTAAGGTTCGTAGAATTGTTTATTTTGCTAAATTTGAAGAATTAACAGAAGTTCCTGTAGATATCCTTCGTGTGATAGATGTCGTAGAACAGAAACTTCAGGAAACCACAAAAACTTTAAGAAACAAAAAAATCCAACTGGATGAATAGCGCTTGTCGCTTTTCAAATATAACAAAATAAAGAGGAGGCAAACCTATGCTTTATGAAAATCTTCCTGGCATTAATGTCACACTAAAAGATGGTGGCTTAATTGTCCCAGAACGAGGCGGATCAGAATCGATTCTAATCATTGCTCCATCTCTTGCGAAAGATGCTCCTGAAGAACCAGTATTAATTCGTAGTTCAACTGAACTTGTACAAGCTGGATTCGGTGACTTTTATGTTGCAGGAGAAGTTAACCCAATTGCTGCAGAATGGAAAGCTGCTACTGATGCGGGAGCTAGAATGGTTTACTTAGTAGCCCTTAAAGAAATCAGCTTAGAGCGTGCTGCTGAACTTGAAAAATATGCAATTGATGCCTATGTGGCTGCAGGAAACCAACTAGTAGAAGCACAAGCTAAATTTAAAGACGTTTTAGTTGGCTCTACAGAAGCTGTTCGTATGCGCCGAAAATTCATCTATTTCTACGACATGCTAATGAGTGACCTACTTGATTTCACTGTGGATCACGTAGTTCTTAAAGGGGTTACACTTGAGGACGAAGCTACTAACTTAGTTGGTGAGTTTTTCCCTGAAGTTCCAAACTCTGAAGATTTCCCTTATATTAGTGGAATGGTTACTTCTTCTTATGTAATGGAGTCTCACGCTATTAATTACCCAGTAGAAATCAAAACTGGTACAAGCGATACGCTAGTAGTAAAGGTTGATGGCAAAGATGTAACGTTTACGCTTCCTGCTAAAACTTACAATGGTAGTTCATTAACAATAGCTGACTTAGTAAAAGACTTGAAGACTGTTATCAATACAGATGCAACTGGTATTAAAGTTAATGTGAGAGAAGACAGTGGTAAAATTGTCCTTTACTTCGATGCTCCTGCTTCTATCCAAGCTGGTACAACAGCGGCTGGTCTTCAATTAGATAAGCAAGTAGCAACATGGAAGAAAACAAGCTTTGGTGTAATTCACCGTGGTTCATTCGCTCAAACAGTTGCTGATTATTGTTCAATGAAAACTTTAATGAAATCAGCTGCGATTGGATACATTGGAGTTAAATCTCCAGTAGATACAAAGGTTTCTACAATCCGAAAATATGTGGAAGAACTATCTAAGATTGATACAGAAATCTCTCCTTATCTTCAAGTAGTGGGATCTGAAGTAGGAGTAATCATGCCAACAACAAACTCAATCCACTATGTAAATGGTGCGACTCACTACGCTGCACTACTTTCAACTCTTCGAAAAGAAAGTGCACCTACAAATAAACCAATCAAAGGTGTTAAAGCTATCCGTTTTGATTACTCTCTTCGCCAACTTTCTAAACTAACTAGTAAGAAAATCGTTACATTCCGTTTAAAAGATTCAAATCAATTAGTTGTTACAGACGGAATCACAACTGCGCCATCTATTGTAATGGCTGGAAAAGTACGTGAAAGTGACTTTGCTCGTTTATCTACTCTTCGTATTACCCAGCTTGCTATCCAAGTTGTTCGTGAAGCAGTAGAACCATTTATTGGTGAAGCAAACGAAATGCCACAATACAACGCAATGAACACCGCTATCAAGTCTGCATTAGAGAAAATACGCGAAGCAGGCGCTATTCAAGGATACAAATTCTCAATTGAAAACCTTGGAGTATACTTAGATGAGGTAACTGTAACTTTAGAAATTATCCCGGCATTTGAATTACGTCGTGTACAAGTTCAAGTTAACTTAACTCCTCCTGAGTATATGCTACAAGGACTTAGCCAGTAAGAACTATTAATGAGAAGAGGGGATCAAAGGCCCCTCTCTTATATAAAAGAATAACAGGAGGTTATTAACCTATGAGTACAACAGCTTCTCGCTATAGTAAAACTTTCACTACTTACGGTGGCTCTGACATCGTATGTACATTTAATGGACAGGTAGTTGGCCAATTACAAGCTATTACTTACTCAGTTACTCGTGAAAAAGGACCTGTGTATGTAATGGGTGATCCAAACCCAAAATCTTTCTCTCGTGGTTGAGATGTAGCCACCTTTCTATGGTGACATAGAATGACAAACTCCGTGAACTGCTGGAAACCCCTAAAGCTTTTGTTACTACAACGTAACTAGAAATGGTAAGCGTGAATGTTAAAAAAACAAAAGATAATTATATTCATGTTATGAATTGAAAAATTTATGGCGTAGAAAATAATGGGCAATCAGCAGCCAAGCTCCTGTTCCGAAAGGATGGAGAAGGTTCAACGACTAGAGTGTACTACCTGAAATGGTAATGAGACTTATTAGTGCGGAGCAAGTTGAACGCCCATGTAAGATGACAATGCTTTAATGGGCGAATTCACACCAAAATATAACTAAAAAAATAACCTTATTAAAAACATCAATTCACCAGAATACTGGTATATTGCAGAAATGCAAGCCTCAGATGTAAGAGACATCCTTTGTCCAGATAACCGATTGAAACAGAACTCCCAAGCAAAAAATTAAAATTTTTACAACACCATGATGGCTTAGTGTTTTAAAAAATGTTTTTAAAAAGGAAAAGAGAAAAGTATTTAGAGGTGTGTTATCAACTTGAAGATATAGTCTAGTCCGTCTGTAAAACAGAGTTAAAATATCTCGAAAGAGACGGTGTAAACGAAACGTGGTATTGCAGGAAGTTTAGTATTTACTATCTTCGACCGTGATGCACTATTTAATCTTAAGCAACAAGCTACTGTTCACCGTCATGGCTTAAATCAAACGGATGCACTTGCTAGTAGCTCTACTCAGGTATTAGATGCTGATGCAAATGCTGCAGCTTTAACTCAGCGTAATGACTTAGTTCAGGGATGGCAGACAAAACGTAAAGCCAACTTCATCGACGAAATCCCTCCATTTGATATCACAATCAACTTCCTTAACGAATATGGACAAGCTAGTAAAATGGAAATCTACGGTGTAGAGATTCTTAACGAAGGAATGGGCTTAAGTGTAGATGACAACACTACAGAAAAAGCTTGTACTTTCATTGCTCGTAATATTGTTGAGATGCGTCCACAAGATGATTGGGAAGTAGAATAATAAAACTTAAAGAGGTGCTTCGGCATCTCTTTTTGTATTTGGTAGCAAAAATATTATCGAGTGGTTATGTTCTATTTATAGAAAAATAGAAAGGCAGGTGTCTTCATGAGTAGTAGATATCAGAAGACTTATACGAGTTTTGCTGGTACAGATATTGTTGCTGTCGTAACCCCTGAAGGTGGTAAATCTGTAGTGCTAGGTCAATTGCAAACGATCTCTTATTCTGTTTATAGACCGACAGCTCCAGTATTTGCTTTAGGACAAATTGCAGCTAAAGGTGTTGTCCGTGGTGCAAGAACAGTAGCAGGAAGCTTAATCTTTACGGTGTTTGACCGCCATGTATTATACGAAGTTATGAAAGATCATAATGTGAATGGGAACAGTTGTCCTATCAATAAAAGTGACGAGCTACCACCATTTGATATAACAATTAACTTTATGAATGAATATGGGCAATCTTCAAAATTGGTGATATATGGAGTTAACCTTATCTCAGAAGGTCAAACAATGTCAGTTGAAGACATGATTACAGAAAATACAATGGAATTCATTGCTCTAGATATCGAAACAATGAAACCAGATGTTTTTGATGAAGGGTGGTAAGAGATATGAGTAATGGGGCTTATACACCGGAAGGTAAATCTAAAAGAGGTTATGCGAATTATTACTCAGGAACAGATATCCGAATTTACTTTGGAGATAACTGGATAGATGAAATTGTAGAAATAGAATGGACAATGCAGGAACAATTAGCACCAATCTACGGATATGCTTCTTATACCTGGGATAAGGTAGCTAGAGGGAACAGGTTGGTTCAAGGTTCTTTTTCTATTAACTTCAAAGAAGCTGGTTATTTACAAACGGTACTTAATAGTTTAAGTTCTGAAATGACAGAGGAAAATGAGTGGTTTAGCCTAGCAGAATTTAATGGTGAAAATGGTCAAAGTGCCCATAAAAATACAAAGGTTGAAGACCTTATAGGTAATTTTCAAGCATTAGCAGATGATTATGAAAATGCACTATGGGGAACAAACTCTAACTCTTCAAAGTTAATAGATAGCCGTAGAACTGATACATTCTTTTATAGCACAAATGAAAATGAAAAAAATAGGAATTTGAAAGAACATGGTTTTAATATCTTACTAACTTATGGAAATAATCCTTGTGCTGTTAGAGGGGCTGGAAGCTACAAGACCGTTCAAACAATAGTTGGAGTGCAATTAACAGGTGTTTCTCAAAGAGTAGATCCGTCTGGGAACCCTATTTCTGAAGTATATACTTTTATAGCAAAAGATATCTCGGGGAATGTACAAAAAGCGTACTAATTTTAATTATGGGATTTATATGACTAAATGATTTTAACTTTTAAATTTTTATATTAGCGAGAGAAAGAGGAGGAAGTATAATGGCAAAACATATTGAAAAAGAAGAAGCTTTAATGGAGGGTAATCAAGAAGAAACTTCGGTTGTTAAAGTAGGGGACAAATTCGATGAAGATGACGTTTCAAAAGCAGAACAAGAAATCTTCCCAGGTGGTCCGACTTATAACGAACTTGAAAAATGGAAGTCTATGTATGCAGGAGAAGTATACTTAACTGAGTTTGATGAGGAAAACATTTTTGTATGGCGACCAATTAAGCGTAAAGAATACAAAGATATTGCTAAAATTCCAAATGCAGATAATTTCTATAAAGAAGAGCGTATCTGCGAAAAAGCAGTTCTTTTCCCTGCTAACTATGGTTTCATGCAAATGACAAATGGTAAAGCTGGTATCCCGACACTATTACACGAATTGGTACTAGAGAAGTCAGGGTTCGCAGCGAAAACAGGCGCAATGCGCTTAAGCTAAGAGCGGAGGAGGCGTATAATCGCCTCCTATTTTTATTGTAGGGAGGAAAAAACATGCTAATCGATCCTAGTTTATTAGATGACAAGGTAAAAGAATTACCTATTGAATTTGAAACATATGAAGAAGAGGTTGATTTCAAGGAACAATTGCGTATTTGGCATGAGAAATATGGGCATATCTTTATGCAAGAAATAAACGATGTCATATTTTTCTTTCGTGCATTAAGCAAAGAAGAATTGAAAATTGCACAGGAAGTATACAATGATGACTTTGAAAGAACTGAGTATATATGTAAAACTTGCGTTATAGAGCCAATTATTGAAGACTACTCGTTAGATATTTTTGCAGGTGTTCCAGAAATTCTTTGTCTTTCTATCTTAGAGGAGTCAGGTTACACAAAAGCTCAAAAAGTTAAAATTATGATAGCTAGATGGGAAAAACATATGGAAGAAGTAGAAAATCAACTTCCATTAGTAATAAAAGAAGCATTCCAAGATATCCCATTAAGCGAAATTGAATCATGGACAATGGCTAAAACAGCAGAATATTATGTAAAAGCTAAATGGTTATTAGAAAATATACGAGGATTAAAATTATTGGGTGAAGAAGAAATTCAACAACAGTAGCCGTAAGGTGGTGAAGACGTATGGTCAATAAACGTTACGTGGGTGAAGAGAAAGAGAAAAATCATGTGCTTAGAAGTATAGCCAAAATTGGTTCTCTTATAGGGGAAGGGATAATGGGATATCGCGATTTTTCAATGATAGGTAAGTCCGTATTTAATTTATCTAGTAACGCAGCAGTTATAGGTAGTGTTACGTTAAGTAAAGATAATTATAAACACAGTACTGTATCCGATGCAGGAGCATTTATGCAGAGGAAATCTAATGGTCTTGGTAAAACTGCTTATGTTAGTAGAAAGTTACGCGGTGGTATTGATGGTTATACACAGGAGAAGATGTATAAAAAATTAGAAAATTATATCCGTAGAAATAGTAAAAAGAAGCAGATACTTAATAAGCGTCTAAGTCAAAAGAATATGGAATTCACTACCCGTTATTATAACGAATTCCACAAAAGAAATATGTGGGGTTTTAACAAATTTGAATACGAAGCTACTCAATTATTCCGTCAAAATAAAATTCTTGAAAAACTTCAAAAACTATCTTCTATTAAAAACAATGGTGGGGACAAGGTCCTCAAAGCTCTTATCCAATACTACAATCAGAATAAAGGTATTTTCAATAGTCCTGCCGATTACATTAATGATTTTATAAAGCAACTGGAAAATGGAAAATATGCTCATAAAGTTAAATTCCTAGGTGATACGCAACGAAATGTATTTCAGAAGCAAATGCTTCAAACTCTTGGGTGGTACAAGGATATTAAAAAAATATTTGAAGAAAATAAAGGTACAATATTACCCCAAGCTAAGGCAATTGAAACCGCGTATGCTTACGAATTTATCAAAGATGCAATTAATCAGACCAACACATTAATGACTTATTTAAAGAAAACAGGCTTTAATTACACTACATTAAAAGATGCTGAAAAATTTGATATAGCTACTAAGCGTAGGTATGGGTTAATCATTAATGACATTGATGAAAAAGGAAATGAAAAATCTATTGACGTTACTGCGAAGTTACGAAATTTCTTAGATAACAATAAATACAATGACGATTTAAATATATTGTTAGATAAAAAGGGAATATCTTTCGACTTTGAAAATATAATTCTTGATAGTAATTTATACACGCATGCTAAAACAGGTGAAATGATTGAAAACAGGTATTTAAATGCTGGTGCTATTAGTGCAATAGATTCTTTCCAGGAACGTGTTGAAGCTCCATTATTTATTACTGATTCGACGGATTTAACATCTTGGCAAGCTTTTTACTCTAGTCTATCTAAAGAAGAATTACAGGTATTAGATTCAGGACAAGTTCATAAATTCGCAAGCAACTTAGGCGATAAAGGATTTAATAGTGTAACTAAAACGATTCAAGAAAGGGATATTCGTAATCCATTAAATAATAATGGCAATTTTTATACTAGTGGTAATGTTTTTCGTTATACAGAATCTGGCGTGGGAGATTTAATTAATGAAGGATTTTATCTAACACCATCAAAATTCGGTGCGTTCTCACGTATGGATAAGTCTTATGCTCGTTCTGGGTATAAAGAAGAGGTAACAGGTAGAAATGCCTCGCAAGTTTACGAGGATAATTCTGTTGAAAAATTCGTAAGAAGGACATTGAAGTATATAAATCCCTCTAAGGGATTTATATCTTTAAATGAAGCAGCAGTGGATAAAAGTTTATCAACCTTAATGGAATTCATGACTCCGACATTTGATGACGACGTAGTACGTATCTCTGCAATCGAAAAACTGAGACGTTCATTCCATCAATTCGATTTAAGAGCATTAGATAATGAAACTGGAGTTTTTACACCGGATGTCGTGAAGAAGTATGCAAAAAATAAGGGGATTTTATCTGAATTAGATATAAAGAATATAAAGGGTTTAGAAACATTAAACGAGTTTCTGGGTTGTGACAATATTCATACTATTGATGCAAGGCTTCGTGAAGCAAGGGTATTCCTTGAAGATGTTATAAATAATGATAAAGATAAAGTTAGTTTTATTAGTACTAAATTAGTTTCAGATAGTGGCATAAGTAAAGTTGGAAAAGCAATTGCATCAGAGATTAATATTAACGACTTAAAGAGTTCTGGAGCTATTGATGATGAATGTGATCAAACATTTAATACAAAAATAAATACTATCGACGCGGTATCACCTCTAGTTGGGCAAGGGCTCGCTGTTTCGAAAGAAAGGTTAGCGGGAAGTCATATTAATGGAGATACTTTAGCAAACGGAAAAAAATCAACTCAAGTTATTGACGATATTAGTCGAATTGATGAGTTATCAGATTTTTTAAAAGAGAAATTTTATAGTGCTTCAAAGTTAGATGATATCTTTGGTTTCTTAATGAAAACAGGAGTTGGATGCGAAGATTCCGGGCGTGGGGAAACACTTGTATCATCAATATTAAGGACTTCTCCACATCAAGATTTTTTAGTTAGGAATCATCGTAGTATCTTATCAGGTATTGGTCGGCGTTATGTTTCTCGTGGTCCTAACAAAGTTTATTCTTCGCGAATCCTAAATAAGATGTTTGATGGTTTGCCTAGTATAGGTGAATCACCAGACTCATCGCTTAATAATCAAATACAGAAGGATGAAATAAAACTTTTTGATAAAGCACATGAAACACCTGATAAGTATCATTTGGATGGAACAGGTTCTGATGAGATTACAAGGCTGATTTACGATAATCAAGATACATATCATTGGAACAATAAGAAGTTCTTAAATGTTGAAATTCGAGAAAAAAATGGAACAGTTCCTAAAAGTATCGATACACATACGTTTATGGTTCAAGAGTTTGACACTTCAGTTAAATTAACTCAGGAAGATAATCAAGGTGTTATTGATTGGATGGCACAGTATTTTAAAGTCGGTGAGAAAGATAAAATTGGTTTTACTAGAGATTTTATTGCTCGAATGAATAATACATACGCCTCAATAGATGCTGTTGTATATACGAATAGAAATGAAGATGGACGCTTTAGTTTTGAGACTAATAAAGATCAATCATTTAATTCTCTTCTTGGTAAGCGCATTTGGAAGAAACGACTTCAGATTAACGATGACGGTAGTTCAACTTCTCCAAAGACTTTTAATTTAAACGCCTCGGTAGCTGATGGGAAATATATTGAAATGGTAACGCATGATATTCTTCCTAAAATACCTTTTGTCGGAAAAATAGCCGATATGTTCTTACAGAAACGTACATCGATTGAAAGTTATAAGAGAGACCAAGTATACGATTCAGATTGGAGACTTTGGCCCCAGCTATACGAAGGTAATACGGTTGTTTCTCAAAATCAAATTATTACTGGCGAGGAAATGACAAATATGGGTGCACGAAGAATTACTTCTGGACTAAATAATGTTTTTGTTCCTCAAGTGCGTGAAGGCGAAAGAGAAATTAATCAGTATTTTGATATTTATGAGAAATTTAGTAAATCTCTTCAAAGTAAAGAAAGTGCAAGTTTAGAAGCGTTCTTTGATGATGCAGATGGAAAAGAACGAAAGAACAAAGGATTAAAAGGCTACTCAACAGATAAGAAGAAAACATTGTCCTGGGCTGAAAAAATGGGTTATGGTGACACCGAAGCCGTTAAATCACAAATTAATGAACTTTTCGATGGACTAGAAGATATTTCGTCTACAAAAGAAACTAATCAAGCAGGTAAGTACATGCCCTTGGCTATAAAGTATCGACAAGAATATGAAGGTATTTTTTATAGTATGAGTGAGACTGAAGACTCTGATAGCACATCGTTAATGGGAGCCTTAACACCAAAAGGGAAAAAATATATTCCTCGATTCTTTGAGACGAATAGCAGTAAAGAAGGTCAAGAGATTCTACGATATGTTCCTGAAAACACAAAAGGAATTTTACAGGACAGTTGGGGGCTTAGAGTAGATAAGCAAGAAGGTATTGAAGATTATTTTAATACTCATTATCTACCAACTGAAAATTGGACTGGATGGAACGCAAGCACAAATCTTGGTGGTATAAAAATCAAGGTTATGCAGAAGAAGGGGGGAAATCCAACTACTTCTGGTGATTGGAGTAAGGATCAAACTAGAGCGGAAAAAACAGGAGAAAAAGTAATTCCAATACACTCTTTAAGTAGTTTGATTAATATCGGTCGCTTGCGTGATGTGTTATTAGGAATGGGACTATCAGATGTAGATGTTCAATTAACTACTTCTTATGGTGAAGGACCAGGTGGAATCAATACTTCCATCGACATCATGAAAGATGTGAAAAATGAAATTTTAGATGGTCTTAATGCGGGAGTACATTCCTCATTATTCTAGAATACATTAAGCGGCGTTCAGTCTTTTTAGACGAGCGCCGTTATTTATTAGGAGGGTATTATGGAAGATATTAAAAGAGTGCCTATTAAAAACAGGGTGTTAATACCCGATTATGAATCAGCAGAAGATTTTGGTGAAATTAGAATAGAAAATCAAACTGAACGTGCAGCGCTTAAATACAGACAAAGTGCAATAGCTCAAACATATAACGAATTAACGAAAGATAATCGTATAAGTTCGTTAGGTATTTGGGAGTTGGCTCGTACTCCAAATAGTTTTAATGTAAATGCTCAACAAGCATTAGACCCTTTTATAAAATTAAAAAATGAAGACAATGTAGTATTCTTTGATATAGAAGCAATTGGAACGCCTGAACACATGAAAAGTAGTAATGGATTAGACCTATTTGCTATGACTGGGTTATCTTTTGGTGGAACTAAGTTTAATGGAAAAGAATTTGTTAAAAAGAACGGGGGTATTGTTTCAATGGCAGTCGCTCCTGAAAAGGATGCGTATTCCCAATTAAAACAGCAAATTAATAAATTAAAGCAGAATCCGATGATGTCAGTTTCACAAGACATATATCGTATATTACTGGATCTGACTAGGTATTCTGATGCAAGTAAATTTAAGAGTGCAATAAGTAATGGGAAATCCTATATGTCTCTATTAGGGCATACACGTGTTCTTCCTACAGACACAGCTTTTACAAGAAATACAATAGAAGTAATTGAACGTGGTCTTAATAACCTGTTTCATAAAGGGACAAAACTTGAAGATGCATTATCTATTTTTCAAGGCCATATTAAGTCTAGTAATGCAAAATTAGGAGGATATAATATCCATTACTACGATTTACCAGCCATTCTTGGAATAATAAAGGACACAAGTACAAAAAAATTCTTTGTAGATGCAGCGAAAAGTTCGCTAGACTTTTTTCATGGATACTCTGCAACAGTTGAAAATCCATATTCATTAACTGGTGCTAGTTTACGTCAAGAACATATTTACCAAGCTATTTTAGCGAAAAGGAAAATTAAAGCGGGTAAAGTAGCAATTGACGGGAAAAGCCCTTCATATCTATATCATTTAGCAAAAAATGATATTCAAGCAAATATTGATATTGCTGGGTTTACTCACAAAAAAATCAAATCATTTATTGAGGGAGCAGAAAAGTCTGCTACTTATGATTTTTCTTCATCAGCAATAAAGAAAAATACTCTAGAAATAGGTAAGGAATTATTTTCTTATCAAAGAGGTTACTTTGACAAAGATAAACACAAATACAATCTTGTGGGTGAAATTGGTAAAAATAAGGAAAGCATAGTACCTCGGTTAGAAAATTTAAAGACATTACTCCCTTCAAATGAAACCTTCGTAATTCAAGAATTCCTCAAAGATGTAGCGTTAACAGGTGCAGATAAAAAAGGTTTTGGCGTAAGGCTTGATTCTAAAGATATAAAGGGGAAAGTCCTTTTATTAATGTCCGAAACGCAGGAGGGATTAGCACAGCAAATTCATAGTTCTTTCATGCCAATGGATGATGCAATTTCTAGAAATTTGCGTGACTTAAAGATAAAATATGACGCTTCTTTTCGTGAATATGAACGAATGTTCGCCACTAATGGATGGAAAAAAATGAAGGAGTACTATAACTATCTAGATAAAGCAGGTAGTGTTGAAGAAGATTTTGACTGGAGATTACACATTATCAAAAATGGTGGGACAGAAGAATTAGCTATGAAATTCCCTTATATGGTCGCACGATTAGAGGGAGAAAGAGATGTCTGGAGAACAGCTATTAGTACTCTCAAAGATTCAGGATTAAATGACGAACAGAAGTTAATTGCATTGCGCCACATTAAAAGCAAGTTAGATGAGAAAGGAGATAATAAAGCTCAAGTAACTGCTAAAGGAAATAAATTTTTTAATTTTAATTTTGATAAAGAAGACAATACAATATTTAATGCAAAAGACACGAATTCAATTAAAGCTTCTTTTAGTTCTTTTATTAATGACAGAAGAGGGAATCGTATTGGGAATCTGGAAAGGTCATATAAGTTAGCTCGTATTGATGAATTGCAAAAAATAATCATTAATAATTTCAAACTTTCACAAGATAGAAAAGCCTCTAATGATGTGAAATATCTTGTGAATCAGATGAAGAAGGAAGTTATGTCGGGAAATAAAACTGAAATAGCTCTGATTGAGATGTCAAACCTCGTTCGTGAAAAGATAGAAAACATGGGTACAGACAATTTTGTTCGTGAAGTAACCAATCAGATGACAGATAGCCGTGTAACTGCAATTAAAGGTTTGATGAAGAATCTACCAAATGTTATGCGTGAAAGTATTGAAAATGCTCGTTCATACAAAAATGCTAACGAATTATTAAACGGTAATAGTTCATTAAAGAAATTTTTAAAAGAGCAAGATAACCGTATTAAGAGATTATTTGAGAAAAAATTTGGTACACATGGAATAAATGATCTAAACGTAATTAGTAGGACAAGTGGTATGGCTGCTAAGTACGAAGAACTTGTTGAGAAAATCATGTCAGCTTACAGCGAATACTTCAACACTCAAATTCGATTTATGGACGGTGGTAATCCTATACTTATCTTAGCTAGTAAGAAGAGTGTTATGGATTTAAGCAAAGTAAAGACATATGAAGAATTAATTCGAAACCCTAGATTAGCAACTATTGAGCTTCCATCCTTTGATAAGAACATAAAGGTAAAATACGGTGGAAACCAAAAAGCCTCTGTTATTCGTTCAGGTATTGGTGTAAAAGGTGCTTATCATAGTACATCGGTAACAGATGCTCTTAATATGATTCTTGATTATTCTAAGAAAGCTAAAGAGCTGTCTGAGAGAGCTGAAAGTATAGGTGGCAAGAATGCATTTGTTCAAATAAGACAAGGGCTACGTCACCGTATTGGAAGACAAATAAATTCAGTGCCTACTGATGCAAGTCGTAAATTACACTTCGATGATAGGGAAATGTTTGATAGCAAATCAGTTATGAGTGACGAATTCCGTTCAAGCAAATGGGATATCACAGGATATGCAGAGTCATGGTATCGTGCAAATTCTAAACGATTAGGAATTAGTGCTTCTGCCGACATTATTGCTCAAAATGCAATTGAAAAAGGAATTACATTCTTTGAAGCGATGGGACAGAAGGCAAAAGATTACGCTATTGCCGGAGAACCTCTTGATTTTGCAAAAGGTGCTTCTGGATTAAAAGGAAGTGTGGTTGGGATTAATGACCGGTCAGCTTCAAAAGAGCTTGTTGGGACTACAAATATAAACGCTCGTACTTACATGGCATTAGGTAACTACTATGCTAAAACAATAGAGAGTCCACATAAGCCAATCAATTACCGAAAGGTAGACCACGAAGTTGCATCAAAAGTGTTACGTAACTTGGGTAAAGATCAATCGTTCCGTACGAAAAATAGTTTTATTTCATCAGCTTTATTCAAAGCTCTTGATGATGCAAATGAGGTTCGTGGTATTACAATGCAAACTGGTTATATGTCGAATGAAGAAATTGCATTAAAGCTGGAAGATGCTAACACTATTATGAAATATAAGAGTATGATTGACACAGCTCAATTAAAAAAACAAATCTCTCCTGTAGAAGCAAGACTAATGAAGGAGTCTTTAGACATAAGGATGCTTTCTAATAGTGAAGGTTACGCATTTATGGATTACAAGTTAATGAAGGCTTTTGATGGAATGGATGAGGTTCGTATCAATATGAACGCCGAAAAAGTAATGTTCAACAACTATATTGAGGTAGCTATAGAAAAAGAAGCTGAAAAACAAGGTCTTGGTAATGGTTTATGGAAAGAGAAAGGAATCGCTTTTAATAAACCATTAGAGATTGATATCAATTCTATGTTCAATGAGAGAAATCATCTTACTCTTGGAAAATATGAACTTAACAATATCAAAAATAAAATTATTGATAAAAAACGTTTTAAGAAAGGGGATACAGTATCTATCCTTGGCTTCAACGTAGATGACATCAATAAAAAATCGCTTGTATTAGGTAGACAACGTGAAACAGGAGACGGATTTAAAGTGGTAACTGAGGGTGGTTTCCGTGCTACTATGACCCCAATGCTTGGTGATATTCTGGGTGATTTATACGGCGTAGAAGGGGTAGAACAGGTGATTTCTCATCAAGTGGAAAAGGACGGTTCTACTGATTTACCGGCCTTAATTCGTGGTTACGATACTCAAATTCGTCAACAATTCAGTGGTTCTGTAATGAATAAGAAAATCACTACTGACTATGCTACTGAAGAAAGAGCGTTATCTTCATTCTATAAGGATGTTGAACAAATGCTTGGTATTAAAACAACTAATAAAGATGGCCAGTATGTAGTGGATTCTAATTTTGGTTTAAATGGAAAACAGCTAGACTATAAAGGACGTGAGAAGCTTTCATCTAAGTGGACGAGGAAGTTAGGTCTTAATCGTGAAGTATTTGCTGACATCACAATGGCCTATGAGGCTTGGGATTGTCAGGGTGGAATTAATCATAGTAAGAACACGGTTAAAGAGCCTGGGGTATTAGATGATTCTGATTTTCGAACAGGGTTATATGTTCCGGGAGAATCCTCTATATATTCTAACTTTATGCATGATATGGTTTATAGTTCTCAAGTAAAGCCAGAAATTAAAGCCCAACAAAAAGTATTTAATGAAATGGTTAAGTTTGTTGGTAACTATGAAAATAATTGGGAACCTAAAACAGGAGATGTAGTTATTGATTACACTCCTAATAGTACGAGGCTACTGACTGATGTAAATGCAAAGATGAAAGATGGTGTACTTCATGTAAGTAAGGATTCATTTGAAGCAATTCCACAAAAGTTTGATTATACCCAACCCTTCAATGTTGAGGATTACAGAAAAACTGTTATTAACGCTGGATTGATGGAATTTAATTTAGATCCTGGTGTTAAAGGTAAGAAAATTCAAGAACACTTACTTAGAACAAAAGGAACGGCATACTTGAAGCTTCCAGAATTTGCAGCAAATCAATACATTCCTCTTTTGGATATCAACTCAATGAAACTACCTGGTAATGTTAATTTTGTTGAGAAAACAGAATTCCTTGATACATTAAAAGGCTACTATACTTCTATTGTTAGAAAAACAGAAGAGTACAATGACTTGTTTACAACAGATAAGTTTTCCGCAAGCGATACAGTGACGCGACGTGGAGTTCTAGAAACGGAAATTAATAGAGAAATTTCTCAGCTTATTGCAAATTTTAGTGATTCAACTTCAAAAACGAGTATGGTTAAGCGTATTTCTGGGGATTTTAGTGGAGATAACTTAGCGGTGTTTTTAACTCCTTCTGGAATAAATGATGAGAAACAAAGAAATACTGTGGTGAATGATATCATAAGATTGCGTGATTCTGATAAGGAAAATAACAAATTAGCAGTTGATGTAATCAATGCTTCTGAAGCATTCTTCTCAGAAAATAGCACTGAGAACCTCACTCTTGGAAATCTATATGGTGCTGGAGCATACGAAAAAAATCGTAAATCACTTAAAGGTACCAGTGTATATAATGACTGGAGAACAGCTAAGAATGATGAACCCGGGGTTGGTAAAGCCGAACAAGAAAAATCAATTCTAGCTCGTGCTATTTCTTCTACAATTGGCAGTATAGATAATACAAGTATGAGAATATCTGCAGAGTTTATGAAGATGAAAGAATCAAAAAAAGAACCATTCGATGAGGCAGAAGGTTCAGGTCAAAACGTAGAAGAAGTAATGGATAAAAGAAGAGCAGTTGAGCCAGAATTTTTCTTGAATGAAGCAATGCCACTTCATCATACATTGCATAATGGGATGAATGAATCACTATCAGATATTGCGACTGTTGGTAAGAAAGTATTCAGTGGAAGTGCTACAAGTTTAGCTGGGATGGGGCCTATAGGATTTGATGAATTATGGGCGACAAGCGCTCTAATGAAAGGTACACCAACACCAGAAGGCCTGCAAGAGATGGCACCAGTAGCACCTGAAACTTTAGGGTCTCCTACGGCCCGTATAACACCTAATCAAAATGGTGAGTACATTAACATCTCTGTAAAGGCATCAGCTAGTAAGAGAATGAATCATAATAATCTAGCAGCGATGATAAACAATGAAATCATGGCAATGTCGAATGTCAAAATGAACACGAGTGTTAACGTAAATGATAATTCGAAAAAAATTGACAGCAAGTGGTTAGAGAGCGCTATTGCAAATGCGATGAATAAGGGTTATGCATATTAATAGACAAATGAGAGTTAACATTTTGTTAGCTCTCATTTGTTTTAATACAGAAAAAGAGGTGACCAGATTGAAAGAAAAAATATTAATTACCTCTCTAACAAGAGTTAGAAAAAATACGCCTTGGCGTGTTGGTATATACATAAATGAAAACTACACATTTATTCATGTAGGTGGTAAAGGGAATGTGGCAACTAGTCCAAGGTTTAACATGTTCCTTGGAGAGGTGGAAAAGAAAGTATCTCGTTACCCTGTAGATATTAGTTTCTATTCAATCGAGAATAATAGGGAGATGGAAGTCACAAAGATGCGTGACCAAATTGTTTATCTGGATTGTGGTTACAATTCTCATAGACTATTATCAAGTGCTCGTTTCTACTACGAAAAAGAAGTGCTTTCTAATCCCTTAGAATTAGCGCAGCAAAAGACAGAAAAAAACAATACACTCTTTAATGCAATGGAAGAACACAATGAAACAATTACTTCTTCAGATTACATCACGGTTGGTAGAGTAGAAAAAGTTACAGACGGTGATACGATTGATGTGAAACTACTGAAGGTGTCTAATTTTTTATCTAATCACTTAAAAACAGAACAAATAGTCACAGTTCGATATAATGGTGTAGAAACACCAGAAACATTTCAGTCGGGGGTGGAATCCAGCAAAGACTCTAAAAATACTAAGTTAGGAAAAACATACGGGATTACCATGCAGGATATGTATGCAATCGGAAAAGAGGCCCATGAATACAACGAGAAAATCTTAGGGTGGAACGCAAGTCAAAAGCCACTTGTTGTTGTTCACTTTGATCGTCAAAAAAGAGGAGAGGCACCTAAAAAGGACGGGAAATATAATCGCTACATTGCGGATGTATATGCAACAAATGAAAGAAGTGCAGATATCGTATTTGACAATGTTGAAAATGGAAAGCCATTTGTACATGTAAACAAGTCTCTTTTAGTAAAATACTCTGATCAGTTCACTCATGTTCCTCTTGGTATTTTCCCATTTGAGTTTGCAAATACCTTAACAGTTCTTAATCCCTTAAACTGGATTACTGAATTAAAATTAAAAGCATTTGATACAGGTATTGGTGCTCCGTCAGCAGGCTCAAGTGATGAAGAGAGTACTCCTGATATTGGTGAACCCTATAATGAAGATATCAATCCTGAAACGACAAATATAAAAGGAACAACAGGCCCTGCATACAACGCTTTAGATTTTTTCAGTCCTTATGACGATAGATTGACGGTCTTTACAGAGGGCATAAATTCAATCGAAGATTTAAAAAGACATTCCAAAGTTAGGATTGGTGATGTAATACTTACAATCCCACCTACTTCTATTGAGGTAAACAAAACTTCGAATATCTCCAAAATAAAAACACTTCGTACAAAATCCTCTGTAATAGTTAACAGCGGCCAATCGCTTACCACGTTAAGTATGGATCTTTATTTCCACGACCTTGAATCAGTTAATGGTAAGAAATATCCTTGGAAGAAAGAATACGGAAAAGGGGAAAAAGCTCAACATTTTTATGTGGATGGACTTAGACCATTACTGGCACAATTCGCTAAAGCACCGTTTCTTCCAGTTGATAACTATTACATTAATAACGTGCTAGGTATTTGTGACGTAGCTTTAATGAATATCGAAGTAACTACAGTTCCTAATTTCCCAGAGTCTTTAACTGCCAAGTTAACCCTTGTTGAATTTAATTCAGAGGCATACTTAATGAATCATAGTACGTTAAACGACTCAATAAATTACCCAATGCTAAGATGGTACTACAATCAATCTTTAGCAGATCGTGGGGATAAATATCGTTTCTTTAAAGGATTAGAGGGCCCAATTAAAAGTGACATCAAATTCACTCTTGCTGACGAAACGTTCCTGGCTACACGAAAGCACGCTATTGATTACATGAAGAATGCAGATTCTCCAGAACAAAGAAAAGTCGAATTAGAGACAAAGGATAGGGATTACAAAAATAGAAAAGAAGATGCATCTGTTGTTAAAGAAATCTTGGATCAGTATTATCGTTATAAAGATTCTAAAATCAAAAAACACACAATCATTGACTACTTTAGTAAGCCAGGACTAGATAAAGCATCTACAAGTATTCAAGGGTTAATTAGGGACCAGTACAAAATTAAAAAAGAGGAAGCAGAAAATGCTATTGTGGAGGCAGGCGAACTATTTTCTAATATATATGATAATAAATATAAGGATGTAAACACTATCTTAATGCATAAGGAAATTTTTCTCCCTTATGAGTCTCGTTTATTCTACAAAATCCGGTTTGATTGGAATTTTTTAGAGTCATTTAATAATCGTTATGATGAAGACCCTCATGTGGATTATGATAAAAAACAATATCGGGGAAAAGAAAAAGATGGTCTTATTATTTTAAAGAAATTAAAAGATGCAGGTAGCCAAAAAATACTTGAAAATAAATTCAAGGAGTTTTATGAGAAAGAAACATTCCGTATTCCGGCTAACGATACTGCAATCGACGCACTTAAAAAAATTGCAGAAGGCGCTAAGAAAATGGAAGAAGAAGTAGCTAAATATAAAGGCGAATTTGATGAATATATGAAAGTCATTGAAGCTAGTGAGCGCATGATTCCAATGAAAGAGTACCCTATATCTGGGAAGGTTATCCCAATCTCTATCAATGCTCGTTTCTCAAATGAGTTTAGCGTTTCTCATATTCAATCTAGTGAAGCTGCAACTCTTCAATATATGGGCGGTGGAGATCCCTACATTGATTTACTTTTAGAAGTAGATGAAGATGGTGCAAGAGATTTTAACAATCTTATTGCGACTTCCGATTACTACGCTAAGACATATAATCAAGGTATTACAAATGGATTTATTGGTATTGAAAATGATCTTTCTCAATTATTTGGTATTCGATTTGTAATGTTCGAAAGTATTTCTATAAACACAATTCCTAACTTCCCGGGAAGATACCAAATCATGCTACAAGGTATTGGGTTTGATAAAACACAACGTCAACATGAAGAATTAACTGCATTACCTGGTAACAGTAAGCAAATGGATCTTGAGAAATTGAAGGTTAACAAGATAGCATTTATGAATGACCGTATGATTGAAGCTAGACTTCACAAGCTGGAAGTATATCCTGATATGGAACTTCCGACTTATGCCCAACTTAATGCCGTATTACCAAAGATGGATGCAGGGGTAACAGAGTATCCCAACATAACGTCTGGGACATATCTTGATCCTGACTTCTATTTCTCTACAGGTAGCACATTAAGACAGGTAATCGAAGAGTCATACATGGGAAATCATCAGTTAAACATGTTTGATGCTACAGGTGTAGCTGCTTTCACAAGTAATCAATCAGACAAGCTATTTGATACAACTGAAGCAGACTGGGCAAAGCTTAAGGAATTAGAAAAAACTGAAGGTGTAGGACCCCTTGGCTGGAAATTTGATTGGGGTAAAAAGGAAGATGCTAAGAAATCTGACGCTCCAAATACATCGGCAGGACCTGTCATGGCTGATCAAGGAGGTACTGCTTCTGTAAAGAATGCAGATGTTCAAAAGTTTCTAACAGAGAAAAAAGATGATAAATTTGCTTATGAAACTTTCCCAACTATGGAAGAATGGAAAACACTGTTCCCTGACGGAGGAAATGACTATGGCACGATATCTCAAAAACCTAGTGGTGATGAAGCACTTATCTACCAAGAACTTAACAGTCTAGTTGATAAGTACTTTAAGAAATATTATTCAGCCCCTACATTCATTGAAGAGTGTCGAGGGGATTTAAAAGAGGCGGACAAAACTAAAAAGATAGTCTCTTATCAGCCTGCGGAAGATATTTATTATGCAAGTTTTAAAGTAAGAAAAAGTAAGTTAAGAGGACCAGATACTACTGCGATTAGTGATTTAATTAAGAAAGAAGTCATTAAAGAGCCTAAAAAACCGAATGATATGGATTATATGGACTTCGCTAAAACAGAATCAAAAATCACAAAAGAACGATTCATGACACTTATGAAAGCATTCCTTGATAAAACAAGTCAGTGGAAGCATTTCAAAGGGAAAAAACCTACTGTAAGTAAGGCTGGACGTGTAGGTTTAGCGCAAGTAGACGTTTCTTCAGCTGATATGAAGGTTGATGAAGTAAAACGCTTAATGTACAACTGGCGATACAATTTACAGACAGCAGTTAAGCAACTTGCGGAACACTACGAGAAGCTAGATAAGTTAGATAAGGATCGTGAGAACTATGAAGCTTATTGTCGTCCTTGGGATGGAATGTTTGCCCTGTATGAAAAGCCTGATGCTAAAATTAAATTTTCTAAGGATATCGAAGACAATAGTTTTGCAAGTGGTGTTATGAACCGGTTCAACCATTATGCGACTAAGCCATTTAATACATTTAATGGCTACAATAAGGATGTCTATAAAGGATATGCCGGATTAACTCTAGATGAGGGCGTTACGATGGGTGACGGGAATAAAGATGACTATGTGGATCAACTCTTAGAGCTTGAATACTATGATTTAGATGTATTAAAAGCAAACAACTTAAAAGTTGATTCTGATAAGAAAAATATCAAGAAGTTCATGAAAAAACATCTAGAAACAATGGATAAAAATTCACTATACTCGATTTATGAGAAGCATTTAAAAATGCTGTATGAATTAAGTAAAACAGATGGCTGGATTGAAAAAGCTGCAGACTTTGTTGGGAAGTATAATCTAGCTAACCTTGCTACAAGGGGCGCTGTTGGAAAGTTCGTCGATAAAGTTACAGACAAAATCGCTGGGAGTAAAAAAGATAAGAATGGATACGAGTATTCACAAAAAATCTTCGAAAAAGGTGCGAAGCTTTATGAAATAATTCATCAAGTTGATGAGACGGCTAAAGCCTCAACAGAGTCTACAGACCTGCGCTTGTATAATGATGTTGATCCACGCGTGCTGTATGAAGAAATGTTCTATGATTTAAGATATCATGATCAACGTGGAAGAATGCTGCGTGCATTTCCAGGATTCCAGATGTTTATCATCCATGAAGGTGATTACTTTGGTAAGTACAAATTCTGGGATAATATGTACGGATTCAACGCTATTCAAAGTATAGACGTTCATCGTTCTCGTAAGGTAGCTGCAGATACAGCGGTAATTTCTATGACTAATGTTTATTCGAACTTAACAACTCGTCGTACTGATGTTGACTATGTAGACCGTCAGTTAAAATGGTGGGACAACTATATCTGGAATGATATTCCTCAAGATTTAATTGAAAAAAAGGAAAACGAAATTCATAAGAATCTTTTCCTAGAAACAGGAGCGCGTATCCATTTGAGAATGGGGTATGGTGCAACAGCTAGTGCATTACCAATTGTGTTTAATGGTACGATTTCAGAACTTGAGATTGGTGATGTAATTGAAATCGTTGCTCAAGGTGACGGAGTTGAATTAGGAAACGTAGTATCTGGTGACCCTGATGATGACAACGATGGAATCTTCAGTGTAACTGAACCACGAGACCTAATTTGTAGTCTTATGAGTTCAAAAGGAAGTTGGTTTAAAGACTTCATGAACGGTGTAGTAGATGAGCGGTTATTCAAAGACAACCCTCTAGGGATTATGCATTTTGGCCAACCATTTGACGTTAACAGTTCAAAGGATTCAAAACCCATGGGTAATCTAATTTGGTTTAATGATGAATATGGAGAAGTTGCTCAAAATATCTACTCTTCAAATGGGACTCCTACATTTTCGGAATGGTTGCACCCTAACGGAGAACGAAATAATATTTTCGAAGATTTTAGCTGGAAACGTCTATGGGAAAATAAGTTTAAAATCTTTAACCCAGGAGATGCAGACAATGTAGTTGTTAAATTCTACAACAACACAGTTTGGGATATTATACAAACGATTACCTATTCAACTCCGGACTATATAGCAGCTGTTCATCCGTTTGAATTACGATCGACACTATTCTTCGGTAAACCGTACTGGCGTTGTTCATTCGAGTACGATTCTCGATATGAGTTTGACCCTATACAGAAAACATGGTCAAGATATCTTACAGGACAACCAAGACGCCCATACATGCAAAACAAGTTCTACATGTCTGCTTATGATATTATAGAAAATAATATTAAAGCTAGTGAGGATAATATTTTCACAAATGTTATCGTAAACTATGATGGAAAACAAACACCGGTGTTGTATGCAGATGCTGATATTCGTTTTGACAAGCAGAAAACAAGAGTAGTAGAAGCAGACATTGTAGCAAAGTTTGCAGACTTCTATACTTCAGAAGTAATGGCTACATACTTCGGACATTCTACTCTTAGAGATAGTATGAAAGATATGTATAAAGGAAATCTACTAGTATTGGGAGATCCTACCGCTAAACCTCATGATATGATGCACATCAATGATGAGATTAACGACCTGCAAGGAAATGCGTTAATCAAATCAGTAACACATCACTTTAGTATGGAAACAGGATTCGTTACTTCCATAGAACCAGACCTCTTGGTTGTAAACGATGATCAAGTAATGCTTGAAATGAGTAAGTGGTACACGAGTTTCGCTCAGTCATTAGCTGCTACAGCTGCAATACGTGCAGCTACTAATAAAGCTGGAAGAAACTTGGCTAAATGGATTACTAAATCTAAAGGAATCCCTGCGGATGTAGGAAAATGGGTATCTACAAAGGGGCTAAGACATACAGTGAGCATGGCGAATACTGGTGGGGATATGGATAAAATCCTAAAAACCATGGATGGCATTATCGCACAAGGGGATGGAGATGTTTCAAATCTGCATAAGCAACTAGTGCAAGACTTTGAAGAGGTAGCCCAAAAACTGCAAAAAACTTCAGGCGAAAATTCAAGTAAAGTAGGGTTTCTTAAAAACACAAGTAAAAAAGCTATATTGCAATCAGGAAATGCTTTTGCAAAAGTTTTATCAAGCTCTGATGATATAGCCAAGATTGGTAAAGGAGCATTAGGTATGATTCGGGGAGCAGCTTCCTTCACGCCAGTCGGATTCATTGTTAATGCAGGCATATGGATTGGTACAGAAATGCTGTTTGAACACTATCGCCGTTTTAAGGAAAACCTTCAATGTGTTGTGGCAATGCCATTAACTTATAGAGGGAAAGAATTAACAGCAGGTATTAACAACCATGCAGGTATGATTTATGGTGATGCACCAGGTCGATACGATGAAATGTTCAATGCAACATTATTCCATGACGATGGGGATGCAGAGTTCTTCGGTAACGCATTTATAGAAATAGCTAACTTCTTTACCGGTTCGGGGGGAGAAGAAGGTGTATATGCAAAAACTGAGAAAGCTCATCAACTTAATGAGTTAGCTAAGAAACAGCAATAATATAACGAAAGAAGAGGCATAGCCTCTTCTTTTTCAGGCTGTGGAGAAAGTCTTCTCCACAGCCTGTTTATGTGTCTGAACCTCTTTTTATGTGTCAACACTGATAAAAAAGAGGTAAAGGAGAGATTTTTTATGATGGGTGCTTTAAAAAATCATCGTGATG
>NZ_CP031292.1:5607788-5684967 GCF_003355115.1 Bacillus sp. COPE52 | reverse complement strand
TCAATTCAAAGTAACATTCTTCCGGTAAAAACAAAAGATCAAAATACATCTTATGAGAAATGGGATCCAAAGAAGGCATATACAAAGGGCGATAAAGTAGAACATCAAGGGACAGTGTATGAAGCGGTTCAAAATCATCAAGGAAATGGTGACCCGAATTGGATATTTGCGTTATCTTTATGGAAACCACTTACAATCAAATAACATGTAAGAATCAGAAGTGAAGATAGAACAACATAAAATTGGGGCAGTATTTTAAAGATTTACTGGATGTTGCTTGAATTTTGATAGATTTCTCTACTAAGTTAGTATTCAAAAATTAAAATTAGAAAAGGGAGAAAATTAGTGATTATTCAGAAAGAAAAGAAAAGATTTAATAAAGTTATTATAATTACCGCAGCATGTAGCATGTTTTCTATGTTTGGAACGTCTATTTCGCACACTAAAGCTGCAACACATTCAGCTGCTCCAGCAGTTTATGTGAGTCCCCAAAATATACCTGCCTCAGATATTATTAGTATAGACTGGTCACCAGTTCAGACACCACCTTATACGTACTGGGCTGTACACAACTGGAATGCAGGTGGTGAAGCTGGAGGATATGCTGGTTTTCAACAACAAAGTGGGTTTGATGAAAATGGAAAACGTACTTTACATTTTGCCTTATGGGATCCAATTTCCTCTAAAGAAGCAATAAAGGCCGAATACTTATCTCCGAATTCGCAAGCTGGACCCTTTGGAGGAGAAGGAACAGGAATGAAGGTTCAAACAACTTATGGTTGGAAAGACTACAATTGGTACACAATGACAATGCGTTCATGGCAAGAAAATGGTCATACTAAATTTGGACAATGGATGAAAGATGTAACAAAGAATAAATGGCATCAAATTGCAATTATGGACTTTCCGGTTGCTAATGTTGCATTTAATCATGGATTAGGAATGTTTCAAGAAGACTGGGCTGATAGTGGACAGAATGTTCGAGAAGCGCGCCTGAAAAATGGTTATAGCCGAAAATTAGTTGATAAACAATGGAGTTCTTGGAATAATCAAAGTATTTCTGGAACGCATGATAATACTTATCAATATGATGGAGGATCTACTTCAGAATATGTATGGGTCAAAGCAGGAGGTAATACGCAGTCTACTATTGGGTCAGGAAAAATATTCACGCTAAATCAACCTACTCAACCTGAAATAGGAAAACTAGATTTTGATATCCAATCTATATATTATGAAAATGAAAAATTAAATGTATCTTGGAAACTAAAAGAAAATAGTACACCGCAATTTAAGGGGAAAATTGAAATTTATAACAATGAAAATATGACGGGCCAACCTATTAACGTAATTGATGATATTAAATCTTATCAAAATGGAATCAGTCAATCTATGTCATTACCAACAAATGCTTATGCAAAAATTGTATTAACGGATATATTTGATCAAACTGTTGAGAAAAAGGTACAAATCAAAAATGAGTCTCCAAACATTTTTGAAGGTAATGAATTTGCATGGTCGCTGAAAGGGATTGGAGATTTTGAATTTGCGAAAGTAAATTTAAATAAATCAACAGAAGAAATGCAAATTAATCTAAAAGCAGGTGTACCACATGACTACTTTGATAGTACATATGCAAGTATTAAAGTGCAAAACACATCAGGTAAAGTGGTCTATAACAAAGAGATTTATGGAAACAAACAGCAAAATGCTGAATCGCAAAAAGTTCCAGTCAAAGTAGGCGATTATATAGAGTTAACACATCTAGAAGGTGTACATAGAGCTACTCTTACAAATGTAGATAATAGTAAACAAGAGAGCTTTGGGAAAAAAGCCATATACGAAGTTACAAAGGAAGGTCTGAAGAAAGTAGAAAAAATGCCAGAAGCAACAATTTTAGAAGGGAACAAGTTTGCCTGGTCATTAAAAGGATATAGTGATAGAGAAATTGCAAAAGTAGATTATGATAAAACGGTAGAAGAGATGAAGGTAAAACTAGAAGCAGGTGTACCACATTCCTATTTTGCTAGTACGTATGCGAGTATTAAGGTCCAGAATTCTTCTGGTAACGTTCTGTACAATAAGGAAATCGCGGGAAATAAACAACAAAATGCTGAAAGCCAAACTGTGCCCGTCAAGGTAGGGGATTACATTGAATTTACCCATATAGAAGGAGAAGCAACAAAGGAAAAAACGCGAGCAACTTTAATTAACCTTGAAAATAACAAAAATGAAACCATTGGAAAAACAGCAAGATATCAAGTTACAAAAGAAGGCTTGAAGAAAGTAGAGAAAATGCCAGAAACAACGGTTTTAGATGGAAATCAATTCGCTTGGTCACTAAAGGGATATAATGATCGAGAAATCGCGAAAATAGAATATAACAAATCAACAGAAAAAATGCAGCTTAAATTAGAAGCGGGTATACCCCATTCTTATTTTACTAATACGTATGCAAGCATTAAAGTCCAGAATTTATCCGGTAATATTTTGTACAATAAAGAAATTATAGGAAATAGACAACAAGATGCTGAGAGCCAAACCGTTTCAGTCAAGGTAGGGGATTACATTGAGTTTACTCATATAGAGGGAGAAGCACAAAAGGAAAAGACACGCGCCACACTTACTAATCTTGAGAATAGTAAGCAGGAGTATATGGGAAAGAAAAGGATATATCAGGTTACCTCTATGGGATTATTAATAAAGTCATAGATTTCACTACAAAAGTTAAATTATAGATTTATATATTATATAAAAATCTTAACCATTATACGCATTAAAAAATTCTCAAGAGAATATAGATCGGCGGGTATAGTATGAACATATTCAAAGGGTTTCTAATTTCATCAATTGCAATGACCACATTTGTAGGAACAGATCTAATCCTACAAAATGATAGTATTCATAATAAAGTTTACGCTGAATCTTATAATGTCACATACAAAGAAAGAGATTCACAGGAAGAAAGATTAATTGTAAAGTTTAAAAATCAAATTGACTTACCTTATGAAGATGGTATTGAGAAACGAATAAAAAATGGGGATTATGATAACAATTTAAAGAAGTTATTTTCCGAAAATACAGAACTTACTTTGAATCGTCTGTTCTCATCTGTAAATCCGATAGAGATTGAAAAATTATCAGTACAATCTAAATCAGTTGCTAATGAATCAGCTAATAATTTATTAAATTATTATATTGTACAAGCTCCTAATAACATAGAAATAGAATTATTACTAAAAAAATTTGAAACATCTCCTCTTGTAGAGGAGGCTTATATACAAGAAAAACAAATTTTGACACCCCCTGAAATACAGTTACCAAATTTATCTGTTAATCCGTACGATGATCCTAGATTTAAAAATCAAGGATATCTTGAAGCGGCACCAAAGGGAATTAATGCCTCGCATGCTTGGAGCATTAAAGGTGGCGACGGGAAGGATACAACTTTTGTGGATATGGAATATGGATGGTTATTGAACCATGAGGATTTAGTTAATAAAAATATTAAGCTTATGTCGGGACAAAATATAAGCCAGCATAGAGCTCATGGTACTTCTGTATTAGGAATTGTTTCATCTGAAGATAATCAAATTGGAAATATTGGAATTGCACCAAAAGCAAATGTAAAAGTAATATCCCAGATTAGGGATAATGGAATTTATAATACAGCGGATGCTATTTTAAGTGCTGTACATAATTTACAAGCGGGAGATATTCTTTTATTAGAGGCACAAGCTTCGTATGATGGGTATGGGGATAAATATTTACCTGTAGAAGTACATCCAGATATTTTTGATGCAATTCGTGTTGGTGCAGATAAAGGGATTATTATTATAGAAGCTGGCGCAAATGGTTCAAACGACTTAGATAATTTTAAAGATCGTAATGGAAAAAAAATCTTAAATCGAAATAGTCCAGACTTCAAGGATTCAGGTGCTATTATGGTTGGGGCGGGATCATCAACTGTTCCACATAAACGTTTATGGTTTTCAAATTATGGAAGTCGATTAGATGTATATGGATGGGGAGAAAATGTTGATACAACATCAGCAAATCCAAGTCAAAATACTACAAATTTATATACATCAACATTTAGTGGAACATCAAGTGCTTCACCAATTATTGCTGGAGCAGCAACTTCGATTCAAGGTATTGCTAAAGAACATCGAGGTTCTCCTTATACACCAGCCGAATTAAGAAATATCTTAAGTAATCCGAATACAGGAACAAAATCTCAAGATCCGTGGAATGATAGAATAGGTGTTTTACCTGATCTAAAATCTATATTAGATAACTTAGGTTTTAATTCAGATATCCCGAACTCTTCTAGTATTTTAGAAGGAAAACAGTTTGCATGGTCACTAAAAGGAATTAGTGATTTCGAGTTTGCTAAAATCAATTTCAATAAGCCGACAGAAGAAATACAAATCGACTTAAAAGCAGGCGTACCGCATCATTATTTTAATGAAACGTATGCGAGTATTAAAGTACAAAATGCATCAGGAAAAGTAGTATACAAGAAAGACGTTTATGGAAACAAACAACAAAATGCTGAATCACAAAAGGTACCAGTCAAAGTAGGAGATTATATCGAGTTAACACATTTAGAAGGTGTGCATAGAGCTACTTTCACAAATGTCGATAATAGTAAACAAGAGAGCTTTGGAAAAAAAGCCATATACGAAGTTACAAAAGAAGGTCTGAAGAAAGTAGAAAAAATGCCAGAAGCAACAATTTTGGATGGAAATCAATTTGCATGGTCACTAAAAGGAATTAGTGATTTCGAGTTTGCAAAAGTTAATTTCAATAAGTCGACAGAAGAAATGCAAATCGACTTAAAAGCAGGCGTACCGCATCATTATTTTAATGAAACGTATGCGAGTATTAAAGTACAAAATGCAACAGGGAAAGTAGTATACAATAAAGACATTTATGGAAACAAACAACAAAATGCTGAATCGCAAAAAGTTCCAGTTAAAGTAGGAGATTATATTGAGTTGACACACCTAGAAGGTGTGCATAGAGCTACTTTAATAAATGTAGACAGCAGTAAACAAGAAAGCTTTGGAAAAAAAGTCATGTACGAAGTTACAAAAGAAGGCTTGAAGAAAGTAGAAAAAATGCCAGAAACAACGGTTTTAGATGGAAATCATTTTGGGTGGTCTTTAAAAGGATATAGTGATAGAGAAATCGCAAAAATTGATTATAATAGGACAACAGAGAAAATGCAGGTGAATTTAGAAGCAGGCGTACCACATTCTTACTTTAATAATACGTATGCAAGTATTACAGTAAAGAATTCAACCGGTAGTGTTGTGTATAATAAGGAAATAGTGGGAAACAGACAACAAAATGCTGAAATCCAAACAGTGCCCGTAAAAGTGGGAGATTACATTGAGTTTACCCATATAGAAGGGGAAGCAGTAAAGGAAAAGACACGTGCTACACTTCTTAACCTTGAGAATAATAAACAAGTATATATAGGCAAAAAAAGAACCTATCAAGTTACTTCAACGGGGTTAAACCAAATAGATTAACATGAAGAACATTCTAATTATTAGTTAGATGCAAATAGTCGTTCATTATGAACGGCTATTTGGCTTTTATTTAAATTATTGCCTTTTAAAAGAACGGAAAGAGTTTTTTCGAGTTAGTACCTTTTACATGATAAATATTGAAGAGGGAAAACCCACTTAGAAAGACTTTTAAGCAGAAAAATAGACTAGTCTATTTTAATTTCTAATGGTCCCAGTATCTTTTATTTTGACATGTGTCTTTACATTTATTTTAGCCTCTGCTAACGCTTGCGACCAATCTCCTTTTACTTTTTTCCACTCTTTATATTGAAAAGCTCTAGCATATAGGGATAATCCGATTGGATCAATTTTATTCTGCTGTATTTCATCCAACATATTTTGTAATTCCTTATTAATTTCTTTTTCGATAGCGTTTTCTAAATTATTTATATTTTTTTTATTATCATAATGCTCCTTAATTAAATTCGCATTGGTTTTTTCTATTAAAGCTACATTAGCATTTATTTGGAGATTAAATACAAACTTTCCGTTTTTAAAATTAACATCTATCTTCCTTTTCGCATTCTGTACGAAGATAGAAGTGTTTGTTTTTTTGTTGGACTTTTTAGGAGGAAGCGCAAGGTGTAGTATCATCCGGCCTGTATTTTTTGACTTATTTATAAGATTGAAGAACTTAACCTCTTTTTTAGGGATACGAGTTAAATATTTTCCTTGTCGATCTAAAAGTGCAATTCCTATCGTGTCAATTTCATTCTTTGTTTTTTGGATAACTGGAACAATTTGTGTCATTCCTTCTTCATTTTGTTCTCTCGTTAATTGTTGAATCGTAGAAGAAACGGATTGATTATTTTGAATGGAGGATTCGATTACACTACTTATATAAGATGGTAGTGATGGTTTATCTGGCTTATTAATTGTAAAAATTTCTTCTACAGGTCCATCTACAAGTACTACTTTAGCATTAATGGTAGCGTAAGGATCACGGTAAGAAGAATCAAGTTCCTGCAACCAATTTGATTCTCGCGCCAATTTTTTCCCAATTAAAATGATTTCAGCTTTGGAGGCTGTCATATAGCCCGTTAACTTTGTATCTATCTTACTGAAGCCATTATATACAGTTGATGCCTGGGTCCATTGCTCTATAGTACTTTGTTGCTGTTTATGATGAAAGAGTGGGATGCTTGTGCCAACTTTTATGTCTCCATTAGGGGCTCTATCCAAGCCAATTAATAGGATTAATGAAACCTTCTCAAGAGGAATTCTCTGACTACAACCAATTAAACATATACAACAAATTACAATCCATATCCATTTTCGAATCAAAGTTGTTTCCTCCTAGTAACCCAAGCAAAAAGAATGCTGTAAGCGAAAAATAAGATTGGTAATAGAATAAAGAAAATGATATTTAAGATATCCATAAGAGAATATATTAATAAATATTGATCCACATTGGGATTTAGAAAAATAAATAAGCCGACTATTAATACCATAAAACCAACCAGCGCCCAATTGCGAGCGTTTTTTTGAAGTGAAATGGTCACAGACTCAAAACTGAAAAATAAATATGGATATATTGTAGTGGAAAATACAATTAAATAGTAAGCGATATATATAATTTCTAATCGTTCTATGAAAGAAAAACGAACTCCTTTTAACAGATGAAATACTGGCCAAATTACGTCTTTTATCCCCTCCGGACTAAAGTATATATAAGAAAGAATAGTCACATATAGATAGAAAAACATGGTTCCAGTATTCGCAATTAGTATTCCCTTTATAGCTTGTTGTTTTTTTTGTAAGAACGGATATATATAATATGCAATTTCTAAGCCGGCATAAGGGGTAATGGTTTCTTTCGTTGCCTTTACAATAGGGTATAAGCCATCTTTAAAAATAGGAAGTAGGTGTAAAGGAGCATACATACTCTTTAATGAAAAAAGAAGAAATAGTGGCATCCAAGTAGTGAAGAAGAAAACAAGCATAGAATAACTAATAAGAGCCCTTAACCCACTCAGGACTAAAATAATAAAAGGCAATAGTAATAATATGGTGATTTGATAAGCAGGAGTGGAAGGGAATATCCACACTTTTACAATATCAGTTGCCTTTAATAAAGTATTAAAACCAGCAAAAAATAGATAAAAAGCATATAAAAGAAAAAGAATTGTACCTAGCGATTTACCAAAGTATGTTTTTAAAATCTGTGAGAAATTTTTGTTAGGGTTTTTTTGTAACATTAATATAATAAATACGCCAATTATAGAAGTGGTTATCCAACCCAAAATGATAGAAATCCAGCCATCTGTGCCAGCGGTAGTAGCAAGTGGGCTTGGCATAATTAACATACCTGAGGCTAGTTGCAGTGAATGAATGAAAACAATAAATTCAAATAAGGTTATGTTTTGGAATTTAAGATTCCCCATGCGAACTACCTTCTTTTTTCTTTTTTTGTTTCGGCTGCCCTGTACTCGAGCGGGTGGTAATCATAGAAATAGGAAATCTTACAAATGAATCTTTTAGCTCTTGGAGACGAAATGGTGCGATTGGCAATCCGTATGGTGAACCATAGGAAGTTAGCGAAACAAAATGAGCAAATAAGAGCATTAATCCACTAACAATACCTACAATGCCATAAAAATATGCCAATAACATCATTGGAAAACGAATAAGGCGTATAGAACTTGATAAATCGTAATTAGAAACAATAAATGATGCAATGGCAGTAATAGATACGATAATAACCATAACGTTACTCACAAGACCAGCCTGAACAGCCGCCTGCCCAATTACAATCCCTCCAACAATTCCAATTGTTTGTCCTATTGGCTGTGGTAAGCGAATACCAGCTTCACGTAGCATTTCTAGTGTGATTTCCATTATAAAAGCTTCCAGTAAGGGAGAGAAAGGGACTTTGACTCTTGACGTTGCAATAGAAGTGTATAAATCTAAAGGAATGATTTCAAAGTGAAAAGAGACGATAGCAATATAAATTGCGGGTAAAAAAATCGCTATAATAAATCCTGCAAATCGTAATAAACGAAAAAACGATGCAATGAGCCAATGTATATTATAGTCATCTGGAGTCTGAAAAAATCCAATTAAATTCATTGGGACAATCATCGCGCCAGGAGATCTATCAACTAATACTGCTATTTTTCCATCAAGTATATGATTTGAAATGGCGTCCGGACGTTCGCTTAAATAAGCCTGTGGAAAAGGAGTCCAATTTTGATCTTTTGTATAATTAGATAGTTCTCCAATGCCCAATACCGCATCCGTTTTAATATTACAGATTCTAGTTTCTATTTCTTGGACTACATCTGCGTTTGCTACATCACCTAAGTAAATCAAATAGACTAAAGAAGTGGCTCGTTCTCCAATCGTCAGCTTTTTGATTTTCAACTCTGTAGAAGGAATATAACGACGAATAAGGCCTATATTTTTTGCGGCATTTTCAATAAAACCATCATGTGATCCTTTAATAGTAACTTCTGAAATCGGTTCTTGAATTGCTCTCTCTGCCCAGCCTTTTGTATTTATTAGAAGTGATCGCTTTTCACCCTCCATAAACAGTACACATTGCCCCTCAAGTAATCCTTCTTTAATTTCATTCCATGTATATACTATTTTGGTATGAGTAGCAATAATATTAGAATTAAATATTTGATTGTCTTCATTTACTTCTTGTAATAATGGTGTAACAACATTGGCTTTTAATGCAATACCATCTGTAAGGCCTTCAAAATAATATAGTAAAATATTCGTGTTTGTTTTTAATTGCAAAGGATGTTCAATCAAATCTGCACTAATATCAAAGATATCATCTAGTGTATGTTTAAGTTGTTTTAAGTTACTTGTTTGGATCTTTTCAATGGATTTATCTGTCTTAGTTTCTAAGGTCTCTTCATTTAAGGACAAAATTGACACCTCTTTAATATATAACGATTAGTTGTAGTTATTATTTTTATATGATTGAATTTTATTCACTAATTTAAAAAAAATTGGAGCTAAGACTTCATAAAATTTGATGTGCTATATTATTAATTCAATAATTGAGAGCAAAAAATAGAGGTAATTTGTGTGGAAATCTAAGTATCAAGATAAGAATTGAAATTTGAATGATTATAATAAAAAAGAACCCTTGATAGGCTCTTTTTCATAGTTGGTAAATATGTTATCAACAATAGATGGCGATTAAGGTATTAATGTAGATGCCTTTAAGTTAATCAGCTGAATTTTGTAGGAAGAATTCTTTTTTTCATACCTTAACACTCAATGAAAAAGGATATTTCATTTATTTGGGTGTTCTAGTGTATTTGAATATTGCGCACTAATAAATTTTGTTTAGGGACAAAATGTATTTTCTTAATTATCAGAAAAATAAATACGACAAAATTCTTATTAATTATTTTGGTAGGTATCAAATATTTCTTTGGCCTTATTTTCTTGATATTACCGTACGTTTATATGTTTCTAAGGGAAAGAAATACTTTCATTTTTATGACCATCTATTGTTTGATTAAGATGGTAACACGAAATAGAAGCGTTTACAACCAAAAAATAAAGAAAAAATATTAAAATTAGACTTTTTTCGACAATTATTTTATGTTTATATTTCATTTTATTATAGGAAAAGGCGGGGGAAAGCGGACCTTTTCCTATAAAATGTTTTGTTGGAATTAGAAATAACTAAAAAAGTAATATAAGCTTAAAATTAAAATGAAATTCAATGAATATGAGCTGAAAGTCATGAAATTTAATGATAAGGTTATAATTGAATTTTTAAACCTCATGTGTATTGAAAGTATGGTCAAATCTTAATCCACGTTGCGTTTCTTCCTTTTGTAACTAGCTTAATATGGCCAAACACTTGCAAGGAATTTAAAGCCTTACTGATTGTACTTTCTGCAATGTCTGGATAAGTGTTACGAATACTTTCCTTAGTAAAAGGTTGTTTTTGTTTAAGTATAAAATCCTGAATTCTCTCAACTTTAGTATGTTTACATATAGAATCTAGAACTGTGTTATGAAGATCTTTGTAAGCCTCTAATATAATTGTTAAAAACGTTTTTAACCAAAAACTATTATTATGTTCCTCGCAGTACCAATTCACGGAAGATTTATAAATCGAATTGTAATAATCAGATTCATTTTTCTTAATATATTTATCCAAACATACATATTTTACAAATGTATGTCCACTCTTAATTAACAGCAATTGCATTAACATAAATGCCAGCCTGTTATTACCTTGATTGAAAGGGACTATGCAATAAAAATTTAATATAAAACGAGCTATTAATAAAAGTGAATGTAGCCCCTTACTAGTATTTAATGAGTTGTATTGATCACATAATTGCTCCATAAACTGTGGGATAAGTTCATGCGGAAGAATGCGGTAACTATTCAAGTGCATTCCATGTTCTGGAACTCCTGGAATAATAAAAGGTTTTTCACGCCATTTGGCACTGTCAGAGGTAATGTAATGTATTAGTTGAAAATGTAATTCCTGTATAGTTGCTGGATTAATTAATAAAGTACAGGAGTTTTTATGTATAAAAGAAAGTGTTTGATAATAGCAAAAAATAGCATCTTCAGAAATATTTTGAGGTACTATATCATCTAAAATAAGTTCTTTTAATCTTTTATTAGGAACTTTTATATCCTCATAAATAGTTGTGAAATTTTTTATGTAATGTAGTGGTATAGTTTTTTCTAAACTATTAAATATGTCAGGGTTTTGTTCCTGATAAGCAGCTAATTTTCCTTTGAATTCGCTAATTTCACTTATTAAATTTATTAACCTCCTTTTTAATTCAATATTTTTGTACTTATCATCAAAAAAGTCTCTCATTTTTGTTCCTCCTGTAACCCCTTAACACGTTGTTGCATATATCTTTCCATTCTAAAGGTATGCCACGACATTATTGTGAAATAAAAACATTTTAGGTCTGATTTTGAATATATATATCAGAATCTATATTTTTATTTAACAATTAAAATATAGAAATTATAAAGAAGAATCGTTAGGATTCAATTTTAATAGGCATAATCCTAACATCAAATGCACAAATGTACAATAAAAAAATAAAAAAAATAAAAAAATAAAACTATCGACTCTTTTGAAATATTATCTAAAAGAGTTTTAAGAAATTGTAGGTATAGATGTGCCTTAGTTTAGGAGTAAATAATAAAGTGGTAATAGAGTTTTCATAGGTAATTAAAAAGTATATAGACTATTAATTTGTGACAATTACGTGCCTAATCTATCATATGCTTTTATGAGAATTCTAAAATTAAATCCTAACGAGCTGAATTTTCTATATTTAGCATAAATATTAGAAAAGGCGTGCTGATGAAATGTGTCATTTTATATAGAAATATGTAACGTTTCACACTCGTATTGTAAAATATTTTGACATACGTTAATTTAAATATTAGGTACAGGAACATTTAATAAAAACTCAGTACTAAAGTACCCTTAAACGTTTCACCCTAAGAACGTTTTCTCAAGCACACTGAAGTTTACCCTTTGTTTCTGTGCCTTATTAGATAAAAATAACATAATAAATTTTTAGTATATGATAATAAAAAATGGCTTTTCCTTAAACATTAACAATCTCTTGATGATCTGTTTAAAGTAAGGAAATGCAGGGTAGACAATGGTATTAATAAAGAAAATACAGTTAAGCTAGATACCTTATAAGCTATTTTATAAGTAATTAAGCGTTAGATTGAATTAGTAAGAATATTATATGTGTTTGCTAAATGGCTTGTTTTAATTGGTCTGTTACTATTAATTTATGAATTTTAACATTTAGAAGCTAGTCAACATATAGGTTATATTAGTTATGTGGGTTTTAACTTCAAGTGTATATGTTTAAGGTTAAAGGATTTGTGAGTGGTATAAAAGAAGTGAAAGTCTGGAAGAAACGGATATAATCGGTTTCTTCCAGACTTTTTTTGCTTTTTTGTAATATAAAAAACTTATTTTTCCTACATGATTTAATTATCCGTTTTAATATTTGAATTTTTTGTGAAATAAAATGAGGTTTTTATTCTTCTTTAAATACATAATGTTACAAAATAGCGTAATTGTATTTACTTTATTTTTATAGGAGATTAAAAATAATAATAAATGTACCAATTTATGAGAGATATTAATATATTAATTGGTGATTTGTTTGTTTATCCCTATATTGCTATTATATTAGCGATAACAATAATATATTGGGGGGACAAGAATGAATTTGAAATTAACATCTAAATTGGAAAGATTAAGAAAAAGTAAAAAAGGAATTGGTGCTTGTGTTTTAGCTGCAGGGGTAACGGCTATTACTATGATTCCTCAAAGTGCTTATGCACATGGATTTGTTGAAAAGCCAAGTAGCCGTGCTGCTTTATGTAGTCAGGATTATGGGGCATTAAATTTAAATTGTGGAAATGTAATGTATGAACCTCAAAGTCTAGAAGCACCTAAAGGGTTTCCAGATGGTGGACCGATTGATGGTAAAATTGCTTCGGCAGGAGGACTATTTGGAGGAACTCTTGACCAACAAACAACAAATCGTTGGTTCAAAAATACAATTAAGGGTGGAGCAAATACATTTACATGGAAATATACAGCAGCACATCCTACAAGTAAATGGCATTATTACATTACAAAAAAGGGATGGAATCCTAATAAACCATTAACACGTGCTGAATTAGAACCAATTGGAACTGTTAAACATGACGGTTCGGCCGCATCAAATAATTTAACACATACAATTAATGTACCAACTGATCGTAATGGTTATCATGTTATTTTAGCTGTATGGGATGTATCAGATACGTCAAATGCGTTTTATAATGTAATTGATGTAAATTTAGTAAATAATGAGTCTCCTGATACAGTAGCTCCAAGTCAACCAACTGAATTAAATGCCTCTAAAGTTTCTGCCAATAGTGTTGAAATAACATGGAAGGCCTCTACTGATAATATAGGTGTAAAAGAATATCAAGTGTTACGTAATGGCGAAGTAATTGATACGGTACCAGGTACAACTTTTATTGATAAAAAACTAAAAGCAGATACGGAATATACCTATACAATAAAGGCATTAGACTCTGCTGGAAACATATCAAAAGAAAGTGAAAAACTAAAGGTTAAGACAACACATGCAATCCCAGATATAGAGGCTCCAACTCAACCAAAAGAATTACATAGTATGGGTACAACAGCGACAACTGTTGATTTGATGTGGAGTCCGTCTGAAGATAATGTAGGTGTTGACCATTATATTGTATATAGAGAAAGCGCTGGGGTTATGAATAAAATTGGGACAGCGGCAAATACATCCTTTATGGATAAAGATTTGAAGGCTAATACATCGTATAAATATGTAGTGACGGCGGTTGATTTAGCTGGAAATGAATCTAGTAGAAGTGATGTTTTGAATGTAACAACAAAGTCAGAGGATTCCACATATGAAAAATGGGATGCAAGAAAAGCATATACTAAAGGCGATAGAGTAGTACATGAGGGAAAAGTGTATGAAGCAGTTCAAAATCATCAAGGAAATGGCGACTCAAATTGGATTTTTGCCTTATCGCTTTGGAAGCCAGTTTTGAATAAGTGACAGGTGGGAAAAGGTAGTTAACATTTTTGGGTTTTCTTTTGAAAATTAAGGGCTGTTCCAAATATGAATTATTTTATGATTTAAATGATAAATCAATAAGATTTAAACCCCATCCTAATGTTTACGAAATGAAATTAAAAAAGAATCCCAATGGAATTTCATTGGGATTCTTTTTTTCTAATTTGTAATAGCGTATATTTTCACTGTGAATTTGTTAGTGGCACCCATTGGACTTGCAATATAGTATTTAGTATTTGTGTAAGCTTCAGTCCTAGATCCATGTGAAATGTTTTTCCAACGAGTAGAATCTATTCCTAGGGAGACATCAATCATTACATTGAAAGCGATAGTAGAAGAATAATCTTTTTCTGAAGGCTCAATAGCCCATTTTAATTCTTTGGTACCTACAGGTAAACTATCAATTTTAAAGTTTTGACTGGATCGATTTTGTTGCCCGGATAAAGGACTAGATTCAGATGATATTTGCGAAATTAATATTTCTTTTTCATTAGAATGTATACCATTTAATTTAATGATACTATCAATTAAACCTGGACCAGGAAAATCAGCTGCGATGATACCAGAATGTTTAATTACGCCTTGTTGTAAGATTTCGGTCCCAAGTGTATTCATTCCCCCATAGTATACTTGTCCGTTTCTATCGCGAGGGAAATCACTCCATGCATTTGTGGAATTCGTTTGAATCAATTTAGGACTACTATCAGTATTTCTGCTCTCTTTTCCGCTTGCAATAAACCAAGGATATACATTATTTAAAAATGCCGCTGCGCCCCCCGTACCACTAAAATGGTTGAGATAAATTTTTCCATTATTAAAGTTAGTATTTGCATTTTGTAGATGGGTTTTTATCGCAATCCATTTTGCATATATTTCGTCTGGTCCGCCACCAATTTCAAATTTATCTTGTATATTCAAACCTTCGTAATCAATACCGTACAATTGAGTGGATGTAAAGTTTTGTAAGATTACAATTTTTCCGCGGGTATCTCCTAAAGTAGGATTATTTCTATCTGAAGTTGGTACGGAGTTAGGGTTCCAAAAATATGAAGCATTAACGTTTTTATATTTTAAAAATATCTCCTCAAATGATAGAGATCCACTCTCAGGAGTAGTTTCTTCTTTTAGGCGCATTAATATTGTTTCTGTTGGATGATCTTTTAAAAATTGAATTGTCTCTTTTAATACATCTTCAAACACAGCTTTTTGATTTACAATGCCATGATACATTGCAAAAGAATCTTTTACACGTTTAACACGCATATCTACATATCGGATTCCAGAATTTAATTGTTGGGATAGACTCATAGTTTGATTTCTTGTCAAATTTTCATCAAGAAAGCTTGCTCCATGTAAAGCCATTGTACCGTGAGTCCCTGGAATAGATATTTCACTTAATTTTGTAGAATCTTCTATTTTCGACATCCACGCTGGATTTTGATATCCTATATTGGATTCATAGGAATAACCTGAATGACTATCAGCTAAAATAGTAGATGGTGTACTTAAACTTGCTAGTGTAATACAAGTGAGGATGCTAATTTTAATGAAATTTCTCATTTTTATTTTCTTCATTTTATCTCTCCTGACCTTTAAACAATTGCTAGATGATTTTTTCCTATATTTATTGTTTTTCATTCTTAAGATAATAAATTTTTGTATTTAAAAATAATTAAAAATAGGGGGAGTAAGTTATTTGAGACTTTAATAATTTGTTTTAATGAATTGTACCTAATAGCTAAACGTATTCTTGAAAAATCGAAGTATAACCTCCAAAAAATAACTGTTTATCGTATTGTATACAAACAAAACAGAAGTCCTAAAAAAGACTTCTATTTTGTGACATATAATGAATGATAAGGTGGTAAACTAATCAAGATAATGTGAATGAGTGGTAAAAATTTATTAATAGCTGTTTTAGAATCTCTTATAACAAGGCTGATTACAAAAAGTGAATCCCTACAATGCTAATAAAAATTGAAAAATTCTACTCATTAAAACTTAGACTAACTACAGTTGCGATTGATTGGGCTGCATGTTCCCAGCTTCCATCTATAACTTTACCAATCTGCTGACCAAGTACATTTAAATCATTTGGATTAACTGGAATTCCATTATAAGCAGCAAGAATTGATAAAAGTGGAGCAGCAAATGGTGTCCAACCACCTCTATCAATATTAAATACAGGTTTATCTAGTACCTTTCCATCTTGTACTGTAAACTCATAATAAAATTGATCATCTGGACGAAAACTTAAATGATGAGAAATTTGCCCCTTAACATATTTTTTTCCTGCACCTAGATTTACTACTTCTATTTCTTTTACATTAAATTCATGTTCAAATACTTTAATTTTTTTGACTTCTGGACCATTTAAGGCAGCTTGAACGGCTGTTTCCAAATTATTTTGTGCAAAAGGTTGAATACTCATTTGTGCCTCTTTTGGTTGAATAGGAGCCTCTTTTTCTGCAGCAAACACCGAGGTAGTAGGTAGCACACCTGTAGCTAATGTAGCTGCAAGTGCTGTTGTCATAATGATTTTTCTTTTCATCTTCATAGTTTTCCTTCCTCTCTTAAAGTTATGATATATAATCTTTTAAAGACTGACACAGTGCAATTTTTTTCATAATGTACGCAAAAAATCAGTTTAAGAATTATGTGAAATCGTGTCAGAAAATTAAAGGTAATTATATATGTATTTAAGATGATATCCATCTACACATATTTTTTCAATTTTTAGATAAATATAATGGTAATGACTTCTTGAGAGTTAATTTAGCAACTTGTTTATCTAGAAAAGTCCTATAAACACATTTAGTTCATAGTAAAAGTAATATATTTGATATCAAGTGTCTTACTTAATGCGATAAAATTTCACAATTTTTTATTGTTATATACAAAAAAAGGTAACGAAACATAAGCAATATGTAATACTTGTTATAGGTGTGAATTATGCGGATATACTTATTGTAACAGCTAAGATGTTAGATAATATTTTGCTTAAAAACATTACTTATCCGGATTAATGAAAAGTATTTTAATGTATTAGTTTGATTTGATATAAAAAGAGGAAGCATTTTTATTTGCGTCCTCTTTTTATAATAATTTATTTTACAAGTTCAGAAGAATCTTTGATCATCTAAATAAATTCTATCACTCTATTAGGAGATAATAATAGAAAAATGTGGACTTTTATTTAGTTCATTTTCTATCAATCCGTTTAATCCTTTAATAATACTGTAGGCAAGCATGATACTTAGTTCAGGACCTTTTCTATTGTTTTATTGATAATACTCCTTCTTGGTACTATTCTAAGTATTTTTCGGCTAGGTAAGAGGGGTATGTTGAAATAGGAGGGCCCATCTTAAAGTAGGATAAATTGGTCTTTGAAATCGGTATACAGTTCTTTAATAAATATAGTTTTTGCAATATATCTTTATCTATGGGATGAAGCATATAATCTGTCATGATGAAATAATTGTGATGATAGATAAATACCTTTCCTTCCGGTAAGATCGTGTAATTAGATAAATTGGGATAAATAGGTGGTCCATCTAAAAATTGATCTAAACTATGTTGTGAAACTTTAATAATATCTTGAATTGAAAATTTAAATTTGCGGAATGCTATGGTGTTAATAAATGGACGTTTTTGATTATTTTCTATATAAAATAATTCTCCTTTTTCATTTTGCACAACCCGTAGATTTGGTATTGATGTTGTAAGGCTTATGGGTGGTCCTTCTGTATATTTGTAGATAAATGGATCAGGAATTAAGACAATTTCATTTTGATTATATTTGAAATAGGAAAGCATTTCTTTTGAAATGAGCCTGCGTTTAAAATTATCAATTAAAAATACTTCACCCTGTGAATTACTGAACAAAATACCATTTAAATCTTTTGAAGGGAGGTTAGCGTACAAGTTTTGGAAAGAGAATGGTGTTTTAAAAGTAATATCAAGCACTTTGTTAATGGGATAAAAAGGTTGGAATGTATTTAGGCGTTTCCAAAACATTGCATCTCCAGCAAACCAATATAAAGGGTTTGTATCCCAATATCCACGGTACTTTTCATAGACTTTTACTAATATTCTTTTAGTATGCATAACTGAACAGTGATCTACAACATTAGCAGCTGTATATAAAATTTTCGAAGCTTCTCTCACAAATTCATTTGTAGGTTGTAAGTTATAATCAACATGTTTTACGTATTGGGAAGAGTACACTACATCAATTTCAGGATGTTTTTCTAAGAAAGATAACATTTCAGCTAATCTGTTTGGAAGGTAAATAGTATCATCCGTTAGATAGCAAATATAATCCCCACATGTTAATGGAAGTGCCTCATTGATAAGTGTTGCATATCTTGTAGTTTTATATCGTTCTTCATCTTGTATAAAACTATTCTTATAAGTAATTCGAGGATCCTCTAGATAATTTTTTATGACATTTATAGTTTCTGGACAAGAGTTATCATCCATAATAAAAAGTTCCCATTCTGTATAAGTTTGCATTAGAACACTTTCAATAACTTGATTAATTAATGATGGCTTATTATAACTAGTAAGGATAATTGATATTTTGGGTTGCAAATTTTTCACCTCTATTTAGAATGTTGAATGTGTTTTTCTAGTGAAATCTAATAATTAAAGCTTTATCGACACTTTCTTTTTTATACTTGAATAGTTTATTACCTTTTCATAGATATGGTATGGACTATTGTGGAGAAAAAAAGGGACATGGGTGAATATAAATACTGCTATTAATTTTTTATAGATAAATAAACTTATTTTAAAATTATCGGAACGGTTTGTCCTTTCTATTTATATAATAACGTAACTGTTTTTGTATTTATTGATAAGGAGGAGAGGGATATTTGCCTAAAATTTCAGTTATAATGACAAGTTACAATAAACCTATGTTTGTTGAAAAATCAATATTAAGTGTATTAAACCAAACATTTCAAGATTTCGAGCTTTTTATAATGGATGATGATTCAGATGAAATAACCCAGAAGGTGATTCAACCATTCATAAATAAGGAAAATGTACATTTTTATAAAAGTAATATAGCTCATATTTCTGAAAGGACAAAAAAAGTAAGATATGCCGCTTTAATTAATGAGGCACTTAAGCATGCTAAAGGGGAATATATAACTTATATTACAGATGATAATCAATATGAAGAAGAACGCCTTAAAAAGATGTCTAGTTATCTTGATGAGAATAAAGATGTTCAAATTATTTATTCTGCATCAAAAACGATTCATATAGATGAAACAGATATGCCTATTAAAACGGTTGAAAGACCTGCAAAAAAAATTACGAATAATGCTCCATGTACAATTGATCATTGTTCTATTATGCATAGAGCATCTGTTTTACCAATTCTTGAAAAAAGGTGGAATTCTTACTGGGATGAAGATCCTCAGTTTTACCGGATAGGAGATGCACGTTTCTTTTGGAGATTAAATCACTATTGGGATTTTTATCCCTTAGATGAAATTTTAGATATTAATTATATTACTCCTCATTCAATACATGCGCAGTTATTTGCCGAAGAAAAAAATGAATTTGTGCAATTATTACCACCACAAAGAACATGCAAAGAATTAAGAGAAGATCTAAGAAGAAAAAGAGGGTGAAAAATTGAGTGACATTTATTTGAAAAATTACTGGCTATTAAATCTAGAGTATATAAATATTTTTTCAGGGTTAAAGCATTATAACATTCCTTTACCATTACTGAGTAATTTTTATCAATATTTAGATGAAGATATAAAAAATGAAATGAAAGATAATAATTTTTACAAGAAATTGTCAATTGAGCCAATAGTGGAAACACAGTTACAGTTAGAGTTTGAAAAAATAATTTCTGCATTTCAATCAAAAATAAAAAGAAAAAATCAAAGTGGATCAATCCTCCTAAATTCAGATTATCTCCGTTTTTCAGTAAGTAACTTTACCCACTTTAATCCAAATCAAACAAAGATATTAACTAGATCAAAAAAGACCGAACTCTACGGTCTTCCTACAGTTTGTGCACCAGATTATATTAATAAAGCCTCTAATAACGCACATGTTTTTATAGAAAAAGCTAAAGAAATCTTTTTAAAGTTTAATAAGCACCCACTATTTTCAAACATGTTTTTTCAAAAAAAATTACTCAGCGACCTTCCTATCATGATCGAGAAACTTAATATGGCTCATTTTATCTTTAAAGAACAAGATATTTCTAGTGTGATCGTTGGTACTACGGAAGATATAACAAGTAGAGCTCTTACGTTTCTTTCTAGTAGTGAGGGTATACCAAGTTATTGTCTACAGCATGGTGCAATAATGGGAGAAGAAGCATACTTTCCTGTTTTCGCAACAAAACAGGTCGTATATGGGAAATATGAAGAAGGTTGGTACCTTCAAAAAGGGGTCACTGAATCTCAAATTGAAATATTAGGGCACCCCAGATATGATGAGATCTTTGATAGAGTATATATGGATAAAAAGAGTCTTTTTAATAAATTAAAAATAGACTCCTCTACAAAAGTGGTTTTTATTGCAACCCAGCCATTTAAAACTTCATTTTATACTGAACTGACAGAAAAGCTAGTGAAAGACAAAAATATTACGGTTATTATAAAGCCTCATCCTTGGGAAAAAGGGCGTAACCTAGTAGGAGAATATATTAAGTTAAGTAACACATATCCAAATGTTAAATATATAACAAATGAAGTAAACATGTATGATGTTATTTTACATGCAAATCTTGTGGTTATCTCAAATTCAACAGTAGGATTAGAGGCAATGTTATTAGACATACCTGTAGTTGTTTATAAATCTTTATTAGAGGAAAGGGATTATAAATATTATGATACGTTAGAGTGGCTTGTAAATCATTCTATGGAGGATGTGACTAGCACAATTAAAAAGGTTCTACATGATCCTTTACAATCTAATTTAGCAAAAGAATTAAGAAAAAAATTTATTAATGAAAACTATCCGCAAGAAGCATGCACAAAAAGATTAATAAATTTAATTCAAGGTGAAAAAGATTAAACGCATCACCATTTATAATTATTTGAAGTGAAAGATTATATCCTCAGTTTTCAGAGATTAATATGTATTTTAAACCTGCGATAAGAACGTACGATTTGGTATCCAGCAACCTATTTTTCTCTCAACAAATGACTTGCCTGTGGAACTACACACACATTGAAGAGAGATTCTTCTTAGCAAAAAGAAATTTTTTAATATGAGGAGGTATATATTTTCATGTTTTTTAAAGATAAAAACGTATTAATTATTGGTGGAACAGGAACAATTGGAAAAAGCATTCTTTCTAATGTTCTACAGGAAAAGCCAAAAGTGGTAAGGGTTTTTAGTAGAAGTGAATATAATCAATTTTTATTACAAGAAGAATTTAGGGATAAAAGTCAAAATATTCGTTATTTAATTGGGGATATTCGCAATTATGATCGAGTATTTAGTGCGATGGAAAATATTGATTATGTATTTCATGTGGCCGCGATGAAGCATGTTTCTTTTTGTGAATATAATCCGTTTGAAGCAGTTTTGACCAATATTTTTGGAACACAAAATGTAATAAAAGCGGCAATTGCTCAGAAAGTAAAAAAGGTAGTTTTTACAAGCTCTGATAAAGCGATTTCACCAACAAATAATTACGGTGCAACAAAGTTGACTGCTGAAAGATTGATTACATCAGCGGAATATTCAAAAGGTTCAAGTGAAACGATATTTGCAAGTGTTCGTTTCGGAAATGTGATGGGGTCAAGAGGCTCTGTCATTCCTCTATTTGAAAATCAAATTAAAGAAAACCAAAAAATAACTGTAACGGATATTAGTATGAGTAGATTTATGATGACACTGAATCAAGCAACTATGTTAACAATTGAAGCAATGAGAATAGCAAAGGGTGGTGAAACTTTTATATTAAAAATGCCGGTTATTTCATTAAAAGATTTAAGTGAAGTGATGATAGAAGAAGTTACAAAGTTATATGGGTTGCCTAAGGAGAATATAAAAATTGAAGAAATTGGATTAAAACCTGGTGAAAAAATGTATGAAGAACTTATGACACATGATGAGTCTTTACAGGCTTTTGAATTACCAGATATGTTTATCATTCCTAGTCCATTAAAAAAGGGTACACAATATGAAAATGCAAAAAGGGCGAAAGTAGGGTTTTACCGTTCTGATAATCAAAATGCGATTTCAAAAGAAGAGCTTAGAAATTTAATATTAAACCAGCAACTATTAACAGGAGGGGAGAAACTATGAAAATATTAGTAACTGGTGGTGCAGGTTTTATTGGTAGGTGGGTTGTAAAGAGATTATTGCAGGATAAGCATGAAGTATGGATATTAGACAACTTAGCAAATTCAACTACTGCAAATATTACCGAATTTGCACACGATTTAAATTTAAAACAATGCATTCAAGGGGATATCAAAGATAAAAAATTAGTTGCTGAATTATTTAAAAATAATTCATTTGACCTTTGTTATCATTTAGCAGCGAGTATCAATGTTCAAGATAGTATAGATGATGCTAGATCAACTTTTGAAAATGATACAATAGGTACTTTTAATTTGTTAGAACAATGTCTTAAGTATGATGTCAAAATGGTCTTTATGAGTACTTGTATGGTATATGATAAAGCTACTAATATGCAAGGGATATCAGAATTAGACCCAATTAAACCAGCTTCTCCATATGCTGGATCAAAAATTGCTGCTGAAAACATGGTTTTATCTTACTATTATGCTTATAAGCTACCTGTAGTGGTTATTCGCCCATTTAATACGTATGGTCCATTCCAGAAAACAGGTGGGGAAGGTGGGGTTGTTGCTATTTTTATAAATAATAAATTAGATAATGTACCACTGAATATATATGGGGATGGAAAACAAACGAGAGACCTTTTATACGTTGAAGATTGTGCAAATTTTGTTGTGGCAGCAGGATACTCTGAAAAAGCAAATGGTCATATTATCAACGCTGGAACAGGACAAGATATATCCATTAATAAATTAGCAGAATTGATTTCAGGAAATAAAGTAAGTATTCAACATGTAACTCATATCCATCCGCAAAGTGAAATCCAAAAATTATTATGTAACTATGAAAAAGCAAAAACAATATTAAACTGGGAACCGAAAGTTTCTTTAGAAGATGGAGTTATTAAAACAGAAGAGTGGATTAAATCTTTAAAAATTTACCCTAAGGAGAAAGAGTAATGGTAAGGGGAATTCTCGGTATTCATGGAGGAAAGCCTGTTAGAGAAACTTATTTACCATATGGTCAGCAACAAATTGATGAATATGACATTCAGGCTGTTGTAGACGTATTAAAAGGGGATTTTTTAACAACAGGACCTATGGTTCAACAGTTTGAGGGAGCTATAGCGAAATATGTGGGAGCAAAATACGCTGTTTCCTTTTCAAATGGTACAGCTGCATTGCATGCTGCCTGCTATGCAGCTGGTATAAATGAGGGAGATGAGGTAATTACAACTCCAATGACATTTGTAGCAAGTGCAAATTGTATTTTATATCAGGGAGGACAGCCGGTATTTGCCGATATTGACAATGAAACATATAACATTAGTCCTAAATCTATAGAGGAAATGATTACGAACAAAACAAAAGCCATTATTCCCGTACACTTTACTGGTCAGCCTGTAGAGTTAGAAGCAATACAAAAAATAGCAAAAGAAAATAATTTGATTATCATTGAAGATGCAGCCCACGCATTAGGAGCCACATATAAAAATAAAAAGATTGGTTCAATTGGTGACATGACAATGTTTAGCTTTCATCCAGTAAAACATATTACTACCGGAGAGGGCGGAGTAATTACCACAAATAATCCTCTTTTTTATGAAAAACTTGTTCAATTCCGTACACATGGAATTGAAAGGAATCCCCATAAACTTCTTGAAAATCATGGGCCTTGGTATTATGAAATGCAATTCTTAGGTTACAACTATAGAATTACGGATATACAAGCTGCTCTTGGTATATCACAGTTAAGTAAGTTAGACTCTTTTATTAAGATTCGAAAGAAATATGTAGACATCTATAATAAAGAATTTAGTTCTTTATCTGAAATCATCATACCAAAGCAATTGCCTCAAACCAGTTCGAGCTGGCACCTTTATATCATTCGTTTAAATACTAAATTATTAAAATGTAATCGAAAAGAAGTTTACGAAGCGTTACAAAGAGAAAATATCGGTGTGAATGTGCACTATATACCCGTACATTTACAACCGTTTTATCAAAAATTAGGTTTTGAAAAAGGTGTTTGTCCGCAAGCAGAAAACGTATATGAGGAAATTATTACGCTGCCTCTATTTCCTAAAATGACAGAAGCTGATGTGTGGGATGTAATACAAGCTGTGAGAAAAGTTCTTTCGTTTTATAGTGTTGCTAAAAATTAAATGAAAGGGGTGTTAATAAAATTGCAAAATCAGAAATTGTTAAGAGCAGTTACAAAAGTTGATATTAAAAAGGGAGAGATTATTACAGCTAATAAAGTAACAATGGAATTAAATGTTGTAGAAAATGCGCTGAACGAGCTTGAAGCAGAGGAATTATTACCTCAGGTAGCTGTATATAATTTGTCTGCAGGTACCCCATTAACAAAAGAGGTTATTGAACCTCCTAAGGTAGTAATAATTGTACTTTGCCGCTTAAAATCTACTAGGTTACCTTTAAAAGCAATATTGCCAATACACGGAGTGTCTTCCATTGAACGATGTCTTATAAATACATTAGCTATTCCAGGAAAACATCAGGTCATACTTGCTACTTCAGAGATTGCACAAGATGACCCTTTGGAAAAATTTAATTTAGATGGAAAGGTTAAGATTTTTAGAGGTGATCCAGAAAATACCGCTGATCGCATGTTCCAAGCTGCAAAACAAGAAAATGCAAACATTGTCATACGGATTACAGGAGATTGCCCAGCTGTGTCACCAGAAATTAATACTTTTTTACTAGATGAACATTTGAAAAGTGGTGCAGATTATACACAGGCAGAGTTAAGTACGTTACCTGTCGGAACAGCAGGCGATATTTTTACATTAGAGGCAATTGAACGACTACTACAAACCCCAAAACCTTTAACCTATGCAGAATACCTTCCGTTTTATTTTATTAATAATCCACATTTATTTCGTATCAATATAGTGAAACTTCCTCCACCCTTTTGTTACCCTACTTGGAGGTTAACTTTAGATGAACAACCGGATTTAGATATGTTCAATGAACTTTATAAAGGTCTGAATGTAAAATCTAAACCTTTATTTTTTCATCAAATAAAAGATTACATCCTTCGAAATCCTGAACTTATTGAAATGAATAATCATGTGAAATTGAAATGGGCAAATCAACAATCATTAGTAGATGAGCTGAATAGAGAAACGAAATTATAAGTTAATAAATTATAGTGCTTTTAGTGAGGAGGGAGTATCTTGCTTGAGAAAAAAATTGTCTTTCGCGCCGACGCATCTATTGAAATAGGTACCGGTCATATTATGCGTTGTTTAACACTGGCTCAAGAGTTGCGAAATAAAGGTGCTCAAGTATATTTCATTTGTCGTAAGCTGCAAGGTGATTTGTATCAATATATTTTAAATAAAGGATTTCATGTGTTTGTATTAGATGGAGATGGTGAAAATACGAATTTCTTAAGTGCAAAAAACGGGAGTTATTTAAATTGGCTAAAATATCATTGGTTTGTTGATGCAAAACAGACCAATGATATCTTGTCACAACTTCCCAACTTTGATTGGTTAATTGTTGATCATTATGGATTAGATAATAAGTGGGAGTCTGCTTTAAGAAAAAATGTAAGAAAAATCATGGTAATCGATGATCTTGCCAATCGAATGCACGACTGTGATTTGTTACTAGACCAAAATTTATACGATAACCTTAATGGTCGCTATAAAGATTTAATACCAGAGCATTCATTAGTAAAACTGGGACCTAAATATGCTATATTACGGCCAGAATTTCATGCCGCTAATAAATTTTCACGAAAAAGAACAGGAGAAATTGAAAGGATTTTTATTTTTTTTGGAGGACATGATGTAACAAATGAGACATTAAAAACGTTAAGAGCCTTACAAAATATAAATAAAGATAACTTAAAAATAGACGTTGTCGTAGGAAGCCAAAATCCGCATAAAGAGGAGATTCAAACTTATTGCAAGAGTGTTTCTAACGCTTCATTTTATTGTCAAATAGAGAACATGGAAGAGTTTCTCGTACGAGCCGATTTAGGGATAGGAGCTGGGGGTACAACCACATGGGAACGCTGTTTTCTTGGATTACCTTCTATAACAATTACAACTGCCGATAATCAAATTGAAGTAACCAAGGCTGTAGCGAAGGCTGGAGCTACATGGAATATTGGTACAGCTGAAAGTGTATCGGATAAAACAATTACGAAATGTCTAAACAAATTTTTATCAGATTCTAAAATAGTGAAAGAAATGTCTAATAAAGCTCTTTCTATACAGTGTGCCAGTAATTCAAAGGAAATAGAAAAAATTATTTTAGGAGGATAGTATGTTAGGTATTGGGGATTTTCAATTGGAAAGTTTAGAAAAGAAAGATTTAGAACTTATTTTAAAGTGGCGGAATACAAAAGAAATACGTTCAGTTATGTATGACGACCATCAAATTACAATAGACGAGCATGTAAAATGGTATGAAAAACTAATAATAGATGATACAAAGGTTGCAAGATTATTAACATATAAAGAAAAACCAATTGGATTTGTTAATTTTACAAAAATAGATGAAATGAATCAGACGTGTTATTGGGGATTTTATATAGGTGAAAAACAAAGCGCAAAACGTGCTGGAACTGTATTAGGTTTATTAGCATTAGACTATATTTTTGAAACGAAAGACATACACAAAGTGTGCGCAGAAATAATAGAATCAAACCGTATTAGTTTAAACTTTCATCAGAAACTTGGGTTCCAAGAAGATGGAAGATATGAAAACTATATTTATAGGAATAATGATTATATTGATGTCATTATAATGACCCTGTCTCATGAACAATGGACGGAAAAGAAAGAAGCTATAAAAAAAGAACTTGAAGGTGAAAAAATTGAGTAATGTATATATCGGAGGTAGAGAGATTGGTAATAGCTTGCCACCATTTATTATTGCAGAAATGTCAGGGAATCATAATCAATCATTAGATAGGGCGTTGCAAATTGTAGAGGCAGCTGCGGAGGCTGGAGCACAAGGTTTTAAAATTCAAACATATACACCAGATACAATGACATTAAATATAAATAATGGTGATTTTTTAATTCACGATACAAAAAGCTTATGGAAAGGTAAATCACTTTATAATTTATATAAAGAAGCTTATACACCATGGGAGTGGCATAAACCAATTTTTGATCGCTGTATAGAGTTAGGAATGATACCATTTAGTACGCCGTTTGATGAAACAGCTGTAGAATTTCTAGAGTCATTAAATGTTTCATGTTATAAAATTGCATCTTTTGAAAATACTGATATCCCCCTCATACGTAAAGTAGCCGCAACAGGAAAACCAATAATCATTTCGACAGGTATGGCTTCGATTGCTGAACTAGATGAAACAGTAAGAGCTGCGAGAGAAGAGGGGTGTAAAGAATTAATTCTATTAAAATGTACAAGTACGTATCCTGCATCTCCAAAATCTACAAACATAGCTACCATACCTCATATGAAGGAGTTATTTAAATGTGAAGTAGGTTTATCTGATCATACACTGGGAGTAGGTGTATCTGTAGCGAGTGTCGCCTTGGGTGCCACAGTAATTGAGAAACATTTAACGCTCTCGAGATTGGATGGAGGAGTTGACGCTAAATTTTCAATGGAACCAGCTGAATTTAAATTATTAGTAAGCGAAACTGAAAAAGCATGGGAATCTTTGGGGAATATATATTATGGCCCTACTGATATAGAAAAAGATTCTTTAAAATTTAGAAGGTCATTATATGTAGTAGAAAACATAAAGGCGGGGGAAGTCTTTACAAATGAAAATATTAAAGCTATTAGACCAGGGAATGGTTTATTGCCAAAACACTTATCCAAAATTATTGGAAAGAAAGCAAGTAAGGATATCAAAAAAGGAACACCTATTTCGTGGGATTTAATTTGATACTGAGGAAATTAAATCGTTTATAGAGAGACTTATAACAAAAATACTTTAGTAGAGAATAAATTTTAAAGGCCCTGTTTTTAGACAGGGCCTTTAAAAAGGGCATGACAGTTAACAATTGGAGGTACCTTTATATTATCATTACCGGAATATTTATTCCATATTTTGGATGTTGAAAAATAAAAAAGGCAATCGTAGCGAATCGCATTTTGATAAAACAGAGCACTTTCAAACATTATGTATTCGAAGTCTTATGATATGTGGATAAAAAAGAGCAGCTAGTAAAAGCTAGCTGCTTAATACAGAAAAGAGAAGAACTACAGGGACGGTTAAATGAGTTCTGGCTTTCGCCTATCTTTATTATTGGGGGAAAGATAAATTAAAATGCCCCTTCATAAAATTGAAAAAGCATTTTAATTTATTCAGAATGATTATAGAAGAAAAGATATTATTAATTTAGTAGATTACTGAAGCTGTGATTGTAAAATAGTTGTTATAAAGTGGATTCTCTCATGAAAAGTGTGCTGTGTAATCACTTTTGTGTGAATTTTTTCGACCATTAATCTTTTTGAAATCGTATCATATAGATGAAGAGATATTTTATTTAAACAGTCTTCAAAGCTGTTATAAGATATAATTTCATCTTTATTGAAGAAAGATGAAAGGTCAGATTTTTCTTCAATAATTTGAAAGCCTTGGCAAGCGGCAATATCAAAGGTACGGTTATTAATGGTATTATTTTTTACTTTATTATTATTTTTATTTTGTGGAAATAGATGACTACGATGAGGATTTAAAATAAGACTAGCGTTATTATAATAGAGTGCAACTTCTTGAGGTGGAACCCATTCTTCTATAATCTTAATTCTTCGGTGATTCTTCCATTTTTTTAATAACTTATTTCTCCAGTGTTGACCAATAATAGTATAGTGATAAGGGGTTTTTTCCAAAAGAAAATGTATCAATTTTACCCGGAGTGGATAAGGATATCCAATAAACAATATTTCACTTTTATATTTTGGGATTTTTAGATTAGGTTTAAATACATCTATATTAGTTGCTAAAGGTAAGTGATATACATTGGTATATCCTAAAGCTGTGTAATATTTAAGTGCTTCACTGTCAATAGTAAATATAAAATCGAAGTTATTTAATAGAAGAAGAGAGGTATCTATATAAAATGGATCCTCAGTTAACCAGACAGCTAATTTAATTTTCCTTTTTTTAAAATATTGGATTGCTTTTTGTGGTAGATGATTACCTAATAAGGTGAAAACAATATCGGGATGAAACGTTGTTGTAATGAAATCCAATTGCTGTATTAATTCACTCGGCTCTACTGCTAACCATTCGAAATTTTGATCGATAAGTGTTCCCTGTATGCTTTGATCTAAATATTGATAGATTTTTGAGTAACCAGAAGTAATGTATAAGAGTTTCATATTTCAATCCCTGCTTTAGGTTTAAAATATATTATGAGAAAAATGTAACACTTTCTATTTCTTTACAACTAATCTTAGTAATACTTGTGGTAGGAGGAGTAATTGAATTTTCCTCTTCTAATGTGACGATACAAGTATTAGGATTAAAATTTGTAAAAATAGCAGGTCCAATAATATTTCCAGATTTACCAGTCACAGTAACGACTTCGCCTGGTTGTAAATCTTTAAAAATACTACATACTCCACCTGAACAACCAAATAAATTGCATAAGAACAAATTTATCCCTCCTTTAAACAATATACTATATCATATGAAAGTTTGTAGAACGATGTGTAGACAAGTAACCTTTAGAAGAGAAAAAATTTAAATTAAAGCAATGTATTGAAATAATAGATACATTAGAAGGGAGCACTTTAGGGCATACAGATTAGATCTTTCATGAAAAAAGACATTCATTAGATTGGCTTAAATATGGATTAAGCTAGAACCATATGAATCATTTTAAGGAGTGGTTAAAGTCACACTTTCTATATCCTCACAACTTATGAATATAGTATTGGTAGAAGAGGGGGTAATCACATCTTCTTCAACTAAAATCACCGCACAAGTATTCGGAATAAATTGAGAAAAAGTAGCAGGACCAATAATTTGGCCTGATCTAGTAGTAACTGTAACAATTGTTCCCACTGGCCATATAGAGAATATAACACAAGCTAAACCTTTACATGCTGCCATATTAAACCCTCCTAACTTTAAGTTATAATAATGTATTAAACTCCAAACATTTTATAGTGTATGTGGTTGAAATATGAAGTGCTTGGACTAATAGAAGTCACTTTCCGGTTTTATCCCTTCATGATCAATATGATAATTATAAAATACTAAGATACAAAAGTTTAAAAGATAAAAAATGGTAAGGAGATATATGACAGAGATATTGTATGATCTAGTGATCAGCTATTGCAAGATTCAATTGATATGGATCGGAATTATGAGGTAGGAGATAACAAGTACATGGAGCTATTCTGAATGGTATTTGAGTAGGATGAGATACAAGGCTTAAGTTTTTAGTAGTATCGATGGAAATTTAGAGTAATTTGAAAACAAAAAAAAGAACACAGATCAGTGCTCTTAGAAAGTAGACAATATGGTTTTTGGATTAGTATATAATATCATATGCTCGTTTCGTTTAAGTGTGTAAACAAAATGAAAGAATAAAGCACATATATTTGACACTCCCACCGCCAAAGCCACAAGCTGACTAACTTCAGTGGGATTCTTGCTACCAAAGGCGAAGTCTATTTCTAGTATCGTTGACGTGCAAGATTGCAGTATGCCATCACGACTCCGTATCCAGTGCATATAGCAGACACGGCACTCGTTTTATTGCCAAACGAGTCAGATTGTGAGTTCTCAAATGTGTTTTAGCGTCTTGTGCTTGACGACTCAATACATTTTACGGAGTAGAAGAATTTGTTACTCCAACCTCATATGTATTCTGTTTTCAGAGAACAAGTTTGTTTTAGAGACTTTTACTTGTCTATTATGAAAATTATACTATTTCTAATATTTTATCTGTACATCGCATTTGACCTCACGCTTATCCCACCCCTAAATTGGGTGCTATCGCAACGTAGTGGGCTTTTCCTTTCGAAAAATTAGTGCTATTGGAATAAGTTTGTTTTTGTACTTCCCCTGAAAAGGAGGATGGACAAACCATACCATAGGCACTTGCATTTCATTATCTTTAGAAATTTAATATTAATAAAGTGACATAGTATACGGATAACATTGAAAAATGTAAAGATTGTAGTGTTTGAAACAAATTAAAGAAGTAAGATAAGAGATTTACGCATATAGTAATCTCAATGGGTAATATTAACAAAATATTCATTTAAATCAGAAAAAATAATAGTGTTTATAACTTATAATATTGTTACTACAATGAAATAAGGCTAACAATGAGTTAATTTAAAAATTAATTTCAGATAGGAGGAGGATAATGAAGACCAGAGATAGTTATAAAATTATTGTGATTGGTGCTGGAACTGCAGGACTATCTTCTACTGCACATTTATTACGAAATGTCCCCCTATTGAAAGAAAGTATAGCGATTATTGATTCGTCAAAAAAACATTACTTTCAGCCACTATGGAGTTTAGTGGGGGGAGGCATTGTTTCAAAGGAAAGTACGATGCGTGATCAAGAATCGCTTATTCCAAAAGGAGCAACGTGGATTCCTAAAAGTGTTGTTAAGTTATTTCCGACTGAAAATAAGATACTTTTAAATGATGGACTGCTGCTTGAGTATGAAATTCTTATTGTAGCAGCCGGTATACAAATTAATTGGGAAGGTATTAAAGGCTTAAAAGAGTCTATTGGGAATAATGGGGTTTGTAGCAATTACTCTTATAAATATGTTGATTCAACTTGGAGAGAAATTGAAAAATTTAAAGGAGGAAATGCGGTTTTTACCCACCCCAATACTCCTATTAAATGCGGTGGTGCTCCACAAAAGATTATGTATTTAGCAGAAGAGTATTTTTCTAATAGCGGTGTAAGAAACAACAGTGAAGTAATGTTTTATACTGCGAACGCTAACATATTTCAGGTTCCACGTTATGCAAATACTTTAGAACAAGTACTAGAAAGAAAGCAAATTATAACGAATTATAATAAAAATTTAGTAGAAATTATCGGCGAAAAGAGAGAGGCAATTTTTGAAGATACGCAAACACTAAAAAGAGAAACAGTACCATATAGTATGATACATGTTGTTCCACCAATGGGGCCACCAAATTTTATTAAAGAGAGTGAGATAAGTGATCATCAGGGGTGGGTAGATATAAGCCCTTATACTTTGCAGCATGTGCAATATAAAAATATTTTCGGACTTGGAGATTGTACCAATTTACCTACCTCTAAAACTGGAGCAGCAATTCGAAAACAAATACCTGTCTTAAAACAAAATATTATGGACGTACTTAGCGGAAGAGATTTACAGGCTAAATATGATGGATATACATCATGTCCGATTGTTACAGGATATAAAAGTCTTATACTCGCTGAATTTAACTATGAACATGAGCCCCAAGAAACGTTTCCATTTAATCAAGCGAAAGAACGGTATAGTATGTTTTTACTTAAAAGATATATGTTGCCATATATGTATTGGAATTTAATGTTGAAAGGGATTCTATAGGAGAAGATAAAAAGTGGTTACAAAAATTGAAAATCAATTTGAAATAAGTATTTGGAGGGAATAGCTATGCTTTTAAAATATTTTTTTGATGAAAAATTAGCACACGCTTCCTATTTAGTCGGTTGTCAGAAGGAAGACGTAGCAATTGTAATTGATCCAGGTCGCTATATAGAACAATATATAGAGTTTGCTAAAAAAGAGGGGATGGAAGTAATTGCTGCGGCTGAGACTCATATTCATGCTGATTTTCTTTCCGGGTCTAGAGAACTTTCTAATCTTTATCATGCAAATTTATATGTATCTGATGAAGGAGATTGTGATTGGAAATATCAATATCTTAACGAAGGTCGATACAAATTGGTTAGAGAGGGCACAGAGTTTAAAGTAGGTCATATAAAATTTAATGTAATTCACACCCCAGGGCATACGCCTGAAAGTATTTCTTTTTTAGTAACTGATACAAGTCAAAATAATTATACGAATGATAAACCGATAGGAATATTCACAGGTGATTTTATATTTGTAGGGGATATAGGAAGGCCGGATTTATTAGAAACTGCAGTCGGTATTAAAGATACTGCAACAATAGGAGCGAAACAATTATTTGATTCTATACAAAAAATAAAAATACTTCCTGATTATTTGCAAATATGGCCATCACATGGTGCGGGAAGCGCATGTGGAAAAGCATTAGGAGCAATTCCAACTTCTACATTAGGTTATGAAAAGATGTTCAATTGGGCATTTCAGTGTAATGAAGAAAGTGATTTTATATCGACTTTATTGACGGGACAGCCAGAGCCTCCAAAGTATTTTTCATTAATGAAGAATTTAAATAAGTATGGTCCCCCAATTCGTAAGAAGAGAAAGAGAATTGCCATTAATACAGTAGAAGAACTTCAAGAAATTTTGAGAAGCGTTCACCAAATAGTTGATTTAAGGGATGTAGAGAGTTTTGCTTCTGGTCACATGGAGAAATCAATTAACATACCGTATAACAATTCCTTCACAACCTGGTGTGGATGGTTACTAGATTATAAAACAGAAACTTTAATCATTCTAGATGAGGAAAAGGTTAGAGTGGAAGAGGTTATTAGAGACTTTGAATCTATTGGGCTAGATAATATTATTGCTTTTGCACCCTTACAAGTTATACAAAGACTTGATAGATTTGAAAGTTACAAAGAAAAAACACCAATTGAATTATATCCGCATATAAAAGATGGAAGCGTTAAGGTAATCGACGTGCGTAGTAAAAAAGAGTGGGAGGAAGGACATCTTCATGATGCAATACATATCCCTTTAGGAAATCTATTTAAGCAGCTAGATTGCATACCAAAAGATTGTCCAATAGTTTTGCAATGTCGAACCGGATTACGTTCCGCTATAGCAGCTAGTATTTTACAAAGAGCTGGTATAAAGGAAGTAGTGAATTTAAAGGGAGGATTTCTTGCATGGAAAAAAGAAGGGCTTCCTTATACAACATGCAATCTCAATGTGTAGAGAAATATTATATGATAGGTAAGAATAATTAAAAGAAGTTATAGATGACGTGTTAGACAAGGAAATCATAATTGTTGCAGCTTCTGGAAATACATTAGGATTATTAATTGATTATCCAGTAAATATGAAAATGTAATATTTGTTTTAGCATTAATGAATTTAACATTGGATTCATCTTTTATGGAATGGCAGTGTTGGAAGTACTTAGGTATTATCAATAAGAACCCAATCAAAAATTCTCTTGGGAGCAAGAGAATTTTTTTATTGGGAATAGTAAGTGGTGAGGGGAGGTGCATTACATATGGGAAAAGGTAGAAGTAATAATGCTGGTAAAAAGCAACCGAATTTTGATGATTCATCTAATTTTGCTAAACAAAGCCAACCGACAGAAAAGAAGAAGAAATAAGAACAGGAGCTCTCTTGATAAAGGGAGCTCCTGTTAAAAGTGTATTGACGCGTTAAATACATTTGAAATGCTTCTTAATGGCGTTGGGCGTGACCTTAATTAAAATTTTTTAAACCTAATGGGACTTACCATTAAGAGAGCGAGGATTAAAGCAATCCATGCATTGCTATATGAAAACAATCCCATACCAGCCAATGATAATCCTGCAGCTGGAATAGGTAATCCCTTAAAATATCCAATAGTTGGTTTAACACTAAATTTTGCTAATCTTAAAGCACCCATTGTTGGGAAAAGGATAAATGCCAAAGAAGTTAAAATAGAAGGTGTTGCTATCGTATGAAATAAAAGCGCAGGAGCGACGCCGAAACTAACAATATCAGCTAAGGAATCCAATTCTACGCCAAACTCACTGTTCACTTTTAATTTTCTTGCAATTCTTCCATCAAGAAAATCTAAAACAGCTGAAAAGAAAATGAAAATGGAGGCTGCTCCTAAATATGCACTCATATTCAGGGTGATTGAGAAAACACCGCACAATAAATTTCCAATCGTAAATAAATTCGGTATAACTTTTACAAGCTGATTAAACAAGTTTGTTCCTCCTAAATTAATTAAACTTCACATTTCTGTAGCGATTTCTATATATTCTTCCGTTATTCTTAAAAATATATGACCACTGTATTACTGTAAGCTAATTAAATTTCGATAAGAAAAAAATCGATTTCTTAAACGTTCCGCTGGTTTATAAAAATGTTTAATCAATTTCAGTACGCGTTATTGAATATTAGTACCTGATAGTTGATGTTTCGAGTAGTCACGGATTTTCCAGTTCTGGTGCAAAAACTTAAAGGTAATTAAAAAATTTTCTAAAAAGGAGACATATAGAAGAAATATAAAAAAAGTGCTAACAAGTTTGCAAACGAACTTGCTAACACACATACGAAATAGATATAAAATATCTCTGATATGTCGCTTGAAAAAACAGACTTAATCAAATAGATAAGACACGTAAATTATTAAAGGATTAATGGATAATGGAACCATGCAGAGTAGATTGGGGGAATACTGGCTATTCAAGTTTCTCTTATTCAATAATGAGATAATGAAATTTCACGCACCTAATGTGCAGATAAAAACAAAATGTATTTTATCATTAGACTAATCTCACAGAACGAGAAAATGTAATGTGATCCTATTTGAGGGGTTTTTTATTATTGGTAATTGCATGTACCGTAATTAATATTAAATCTAATTGAGAAGAAGTGAGCAGGACGAGCTTACTGCAAAAGTGAAAGAAAAACTAGCTGCGAAATAATAAAAATAAAAAGGGTTTGGCCTTAAAGTTCAAACCCTTTTCTGTTTTCAAAATCTTCTTCTGAAATGACTATGAATCCATGTCTTTTAAATAGAGCTGTTGTTACGCCGTAATTAGTTTATTTATTTCCACTTATTACATAAGTCTTATCATTATTGCACCAGAACCGATATGCCTATATTTATCTGCCCCTTTGGTAAGGCATCGAAAAAAACTTACGTATACCACTGAGATTCCTGATAAATTACATGTAGAGGTATCACTCAATATAACAAAAATGTAATGTTAATGAAATGTAATTCCACCGATACTATAAATGAAATTATATAAAATGAATGGGAGTTAAAGAATTTTTATAATGAAAAAGGAGAAGTATTAATGCGAAATATATTAAGTGTAGAAAAAATTGAAAAATATTATGGTAATAAAGATAATGTAACAAAGGCAATAGATAATATTAGTTTTAAGGTAGATGAGGGAGAATTTGTTGGGATAATGGGGCCTTCAGGAAGTGGCAAAACAACATTGCTTAACTGTATATCAACGATTGATAATGTTACTACGGGGAAAATAATGATAAATAATAGTGACATTACTCGCTTAAAATCAAATTCATTAGATAAGTTTAGACAAAATGAATTAGGGTTTGTATTTCAGGACTTTAATTTATTAGATACCCTAACTGCTTATGAAAATATTGCCCTAGCGTTAACTATAAAAGGTGAGGAAAGTTCAAAAATTGATGGAAAAATACAAGTGGTTGCAAAATATTTAGACATTGAACAAGTATTAAGCAAATACCCTTATCAAATATCAGGCGGACAAAAACAAAGGGTTGCTTCGGCAAGAGCTATCGTAACAGATCCATCTTTAGTACTTGCAGATGAACCAACAGGATCGTTAGATTCTAAATCAGCTAGATTATTACTCGAAAGATTTGAAAGTCTTAATAAGGATTTAAAAGCTACAATTCTTATGGTTACTCATGATGCATTTACAGCAAGCTATGCTCGTAGAATTCTTTTCATTAAAGATGGAAAAATATTTATCGAGTTGGTAAGAGGGAATGATTCTAGAAAAGAATTCTTTACTAAAATTATCGAAGTTATAACCCTTCTTGGAGGTGACGATAATAATGTACTCTAAGATTGCTATTGGGAATGTAAAGAAAAGTTTTAAAGATTATGCAATATATTTCTTAACACTAACACTGGCTGTTTGTATATTTTATAGCTTTAACTCAATAGAATCACAAAAGGCACTTATGGACATTAACGCTTCAGATAGAAAGTATGTGCCTACAATAATGAACGCTGTCTCAAATGTGTCAGTATTTGTATCTGTAATATTAGGTGGTTTAATATTGTATGCAAATAATTTCTTAATCAAAAAACGTAAAAAAGAATTAGGAATATACATGACTTTAGGTATGGGAAGAAGAGACATATCCAGAATATTAGTAACAGAGACATTTCTAGTTGGTATTATATCTTTAGTGAGTGGGCTTATAATAGGTATTGGGGTATCACAGGGATTATCTACATTCGCATTAAAATTATTTGACTTGCCCATCAATAAATATAAATTTGTAATTTCAACAGGTGCTATAGGTAAAAGCGTATTATACTTTGGAATCATGTTTTTGCTTGTTATGTTATTTAATGTATATGTTGTTTCTAAATACAAAATAATTGATTTGTTAACAGCAGGTAGAAAAAACGAAGATGTAAAATTTAGAAATCCTCTTATCTATGTAATCACATTTATTATGTGTGTAGCATCACTTGGATATGCATATGTGACTGTACTAAAAATCGGATTGAATTATAATAATCCTATGCTCATGGTGTCAATCATTCTTGGTATATTAGGTACATTGCTGTTTTTCTTTAGTTTATCTGGATTTATATTATATGTTGTAAAGAAAAATAAAAAAGTATATTTTAAAGGGTTAAATATATTTATCATCAAACAAATAAATAGTAAGGTTAATACAAATTTTATATCCATGTCTGTAATCTGTTTAATGTTATTCCTTACAATGGTGGCTTTATCTACAGGAATCAGCTTTAACAGAATGATGGACGTAACAACGAAAGAAATAACACCATTTGATGCCAGTATTACGTTGGAGAATAAGGATGAAAGTTACACTATAGAAGACGTATTAAATAAATTTAATTTTAAAATAAGTAATAATGAAAAATATGTATCTTATAATGTATATCGAACAGGGATGGAAGTGGTGGACTTTGTACCAGAACTTAAAGATTATAAAAACAGTATAGATTTCATTAAAGTATCTGATTATAATAAAATTTTAAATCTTAAAGGTGAAAAGGAAATCACTTTAAATAACAATGAAATTTTACTTTTATCAAATGAAAGCTTGTTGATTAATTCGACAAATGAAAGATTAAAAAATAGCAATAAGGTGAATATTAAAGAGAAAGAATATTCAGTAAAAAATACTAAAGTTATACAAGAGAATCTTTATACTTATGATGTGCGGACTAATTACTTCACAATCGTTATAAATGATGAGTTTTTATCAGGCTACAAAATTACTGAATCCGTACTTAATGTAAATTATTTAGATGGAAATAGAGAAGCGTATAATAAAAAATATGATAACGTTGCACGGGGCTTTTATGACGAAAATGGCCCGAAATTAAATATTAATCGTATAGCAGGCAAATCAAAGGATGAAGTTTATGCAGAAAGTAAGGGAATGAAAACTATCGTGCTGTTTATTGGGATATATATAGGTATTGTATTTTTAATAACGAGTATGGCTGTATTAGCTCTTCAACAATTATCAGAAGCCAGTGATAGCATAGATCGATATAAATCTTTGAAGAGAATTGGTTCAAACGGAACAATGATCGACAAAACGATTTTTATTCAAACTTTCTTATACTTTAGTCTTCCAGTTTTTCTTGCCATAATTCATTCTATAGTTGGAATTTATGTAGTCAATTATTATATTAATACATTTCAACAAACAGATATTATTTTGCCAGCATTGATGACGGGCTTAGTATTTCTTGTAGTTTATATAGTATATTTCTACACAACATATGTCGGGTATAAAAATATTGTAAAAAGTAATACTTGATTTTATAATGCTTATTAGGGCTATTACACCTTGTTTCTCAAGAGGTAATAGCCTTATATTCTGTATAGGGAGGGAAAAGTCATGAAAAAAATCATTCTGATTGAAGATGACGAAATCATCAGAGAAGAATTACAACATTTTTTTATAAAGTATGGATATGAAGTAAAGGCTCCCACAGATTTTAATCATATTATCAAATATATAGAAAGTGAGAATGCAGACCTTATATTACTAGACATAAATCTTCCTGTGTTCGATGGCTATTATATATGTAGAGAAATACGTAAAACTTCAGATGTTCCAATCTTCATGGTTACAAGCAGAGATAGTGATGTAGATGAACTAATAAGTATGAATTTAGGAGCAGATGATTTTATAACAAAGCCTTATAATACAGAAATACTATTAGCAAGAGTAACAAACATTTTAAGAAGAACTTCTGGAGATTTCAAGACGAATCATATCTTAATTTATAGAGATTTTACTTTAAATCTTTCAAATGCAACAGTTACTTATCAAGACAAGTCTGTAGAGTTAACTAAAAATGAAGTTAAAATACTCTCATGTTTAATAAATAATCGCGGAAATATTGTAAAAAGAGATTCACTCATTGAAACTTTATGGAAGTCTGATTATTTTGTGGATGATAGCACCTTAACTGTTAATATAAATAGATTAAGAAAAAAGCTTGAAGAGATAGGTATAGATAATCCAATTGCAACAAGAAGAAGCTTAGGGTATATAATGCCATGAATATAGGTGAATTTATTAAAGATAAAATAGTAGTAATACTATCAAATGTACTGGTATATATCATATTAGCAGGTATATTGCTGACTGCGCATGTTCCGTTCATTATCATATTCTTTGTCTTTTGTATTTGGTTTTTTCCATTGATTTCATATATGGCTATAGAATTTATAAGATGTAAAAATTATTATAATGAGATTAATGGCATATTAGAAAACTTGGAGAAAAAATACTTGCTTCCAGAGGTAGTAGAGGAAGCAAACTTTATACATGGGGAAAAACTTAACGCTATACTAAAAGAAGTAAGTAGAGATATGCATGAAAATGTAAAGTATTATAGAGATATGCAAATAGATTACAGGGAATATATAGAGACATGGGTGCATGAAATTAAGACACCGATAGCTTCTACAAAGCTAATAATTGCAAATAATCAAAATGAAGTAACGAATAAAATTGACTCTCAAATAGATCGAATCGAGGGGTTTGTAGAACAGGTTCTGTATTATTCTCGAAGCAATAACGTTAATAAAGACTATATGATAAAGCAAATCAACCTTGATAATGTAGTAAGGAATGTAATTAAAAGAAACTATAGGGATTTTATTCATAAAAGAATAAAATTAGATATTCAGGATATTGATGAGATTGTATATAGTGATGGGAAATGGATTGAATTTATTATTAATCAAATAATCGGAAATTCTATAAAGTACTCAAATAACAAAGAACAAATGATACGTATATATTCAATTAAGAAAGCTAACTCAGTAATACTAACCATAGAGGACAATGGAGTAGGAATAATACCTAAAGATGTAAATAGAGTTTTCGAAAAGGGATTTACGGGAGAGAATGGTAGGAGATTTAGCAAAAGTACAGGAATGGGATTATATCTATGCGAAAAACTTTGTTCAAAATTAGGATTGAAAATTGGGATTGAATCTGAAATGAATAAAGGAACTAGCGTTACATTAATATTTCCTTTATCAGATATGGTAATATTTGAGCCTTATTTATAAAAGAGATGCTGCCATTTTTCCGCGAATATGGTATGAAACTTATAAACGAATGTAAATCGGTATGAAAAGAGCAGAAATTCTATTCATACCGATTGTATTCTTTATCCATTAAAAACACCCGCGATTGTTAGAGGGTGTTCCTGGATCATTCTCTCGGATTCACTACTTTTCTCAGTTGGTAAACCACCTTCCATTAATATATAGGTAGCATCTTTCCCCATGCTAATAGCAAGCTTTAAAACAAAAAAGGATACAATTATCCCAGCAAGTGGGTCACCATAAGCTGCATAGGGGATTGGGTAAATATTGTTTAACAATGCAATACCGATTCCAATTACAACCGCAATGGATGCGTAAACATTAGCAAGAGGATTATAAGCAGTTGCGATAAGTCCTTTACTATTTGCATTTCCACTTTAATTATTACAATACCCTTTTAACACACTTTTAGAGAATCGATTTGGATATAAAGAAAAAAGCATTCCATAGGGGCTTCCTTTCCAATAGCGTTGTAAGGGTGTCCGTAATTTTTGTTTTATGAGCCATCGTTGATTAAATACTTTTAATAGCTGTTTTTCATCCAGTTTTTCTTTCTCTTCAATGGTCCATCTTAATGCTTCTATTGCTTTACATTTGGACCAAAAGCCAACTGGTGTAACTTTAATTTCCCATTCTTTAAAGCGACCTTGATATAGGTCGTTTATCATTTTAAATGGACTATTTCCCCACATTAATTGACATGGAGATGCTAATCTATGAGTCTTTAGCCACTTTATATTGTAAACATCCAGTATTTGTTCGGGCGTTAATTTTTCTTTTTCTTCAATGGTCCATTTCAATGCTTCTAATGCTTTTTCTTTTGTCCAGAAGTTATTGGGTGTCATGAGAAATTCCCATTCTTTAAAACGACTAGGGTACAGATCGTTAATCATTGCAAACGGACTACTATTCCAGTACATAGCCAGAGGGGCACTAAGTTTGTTTTTCTCCAACCATTTTTTGCCGTATACGCGTAAGAGCTTTTCGTTCGATAAACCTTTTTTTTCTTCAATCATCCATCTCAAAATCGTTAATGCCTTTTCTTTCGTCCAAAAATTTAAAGGAGTCATACCAAACTCCCATTCTTTAAACTCACTTGGGTATAAATCATTTATTGCTTTAAAAGGGCTATTTTCGTATCTATGTTTGAGTAATCCTCGTAATTTATACTTTACAAGTAATTGAGTATTCCATTTTTTTCTGATGTCTTCCTTATCCCATTTTAAGATACTGTTTAATAAATATGTGATTACTCTACGGGCGAGCTTATTATCCATATCTTCTTTCCAAGTATTCGGAGGGAATCGTTTCCGTTTTCCATCCAATATTTCTTGATAAATATCTTCTATGGCAACGACTTTCATTGACAATATGTAAATCCTCCTACATTTGTATTTATATTTATAAAGTATTAACACTCGAATTAATATATCTATATTATATAATTTAAATGAAATCAACATTAAAAACAATATCTAAGCTAAATGCCTATGGAGCAAAACTAAAAAAAGACGCCAAATGGCGCCCCCAACTTGGGTTAATGAGGTTTTAGTTTTCCAATCTAAAGAAATATCGTATCAGCTCACAAAGAGAGTATATCATAACATCCAAGAGAAATAATATGCATTCTTACATATCGAAATAAATTTTGTATTCTTGCACTGACGGACCAGGAATAGCAAGATATGAAGCAAATAAGCGCTGTAAAAATATCAATTCATAGAAGCGATTAATTTCTGATATGACATGTTTTAATATCACAAAGGCCCTCACGAAATGATGATTGCATGATGGCTTTTGTTGTTATCTTATTTCTTTGTCTCATTGACCCATGTAACGATGTCCTGGATGACATACGCAGGAACATTGGAAGGGACTTCGTATTCACTAGGGTGACTGAATTCCCCGTCGCCCTCCGTGAAGATGTGATTCAATTTCGGATATTCTTTGAACTGAACATTACTGCGGCTTGAAAGCCCTTCTTGCCATCTCGTAAAATCGTCTTTTACAGTTACTTGATAATCACGTGCGCCTTGCAGAATCAGTAATGGCTCTTTTCGTGATTTCACTTCCTCAACTGGACGCCAACGAGTCACATCATACATGAAATGTGGAGAAGGATAATTATAACCAGCTGGTGGGTGATTGGGATCAAAAGTAGGATCCTTAATATAAGCGAATTGTTTTTTTTAGTTCATCAATAAAATCCTTAGGTGCCCCGAGGTACTGATACTGATCAAGGAGCATGTCAGTAAAAGGATGTGCAGGAGGTGCCATTAAAATACTTCCTCTTACAAGTGATGAAGGTGCTTTGCTTAGTATACGCGGCATGGTGCCAGCTCCTTGGCTATGTCTGAGAATGAAAATGTTACCTGGGTCAATACCTTCCTGCTGCGCTGCTGATTTCGCTGCATATATGGCATCGTCTGTAGTATCTTGGTCTAATGTAGCAGGTTCTGCACTCATTTTAAAACCGTGTTCTAAGGAACGTTTCTCGTAACGTAACACTGCGATACCGCTTGATGAAAGACCGGCTGCAAGGTCTCTAAAGATTTTAGCTCCCATAATTGTACTGTCACGATCTTGCGGACCCGAACCGTGAACAAGAACAACAACAGGCACTTTTTCGCCAGGTTTATGTTTTGGAACCGTTAATGTGGCTGGTAAAGGGTATGTAGCATTTCCAATGGTGATTTCGCGTTCTTGGTAGGAATCAGGTTGGTCATAGCTAGGATGCGGGATGGTATAAGATTTCTGTGGCGTCGTCCTTACGCCAACTTCATCAGCTTTGCCGCCAGGCGTGAATTTAATGAGTAGTGGAATAGTAGTTCCTTCGATAGCTCCTGGAATTTCAACCGTTTGATGGACCAAGTTTCGTTCCTTTATAACAGGTGTTCCCATGCTTGTAATTCTGCTCCCGCCACTTTGTGTCCACCAGCTTTGTAATATGTTTGCCGTAAACTTGGATTGAAAAGCTGCAGACGTCAATTGAAGTGCCTCTGCATATTTGCCTTGCTGGAGATATTCAAAAAATAAAGACGTACGCTCCGTTAAAGAGACTGGTTTCTTTTCTGCAGTTTGTGTCACTTGTGTATCCGCATGAATCGTTGTTGTAAGCGGAAAAGAAGAAACACCTAAAGAAAAGAGTAGAGTAAAAGAAAGTGCTGATTTTTGTAACTTCTTTTTTTTCATCTATTTCATCCTGTTTAACCTCCAAAATGTAATGGTATGAAATAGGAATGGTAATTGGTGGAATGTTTTCCTATTGGGGTTTCGGTACATGTATGGGGGAATCCTGCATACATATCATAAAAAGTCCATTTGAAAGAGTAGAGGAGTTAAGCAATGGATTTATACATAAACCTTTGCTAAATCATAGAAATCAATAGTTTTTCCAACAAGGATTCCAATCTCGTTATGATGTAAGGGAAGAAAAATAAGAAGAGAGGAGGTATACGATGAAAAAAAATTTATGGTTCATTTCTATATTGTGTATGATTTTAGGAGTGGTAACAGGGTGTAGTAGCAAAGATGATACTGGAATTTCCGTTACAAGAAATGTAGCGGAGAAAGACCAGCAGAAAGGAAGCGAAACAAAGCAAAATAAGAAAGAAGAGGATAGTTATGAGGCAGCAGCGTCCGTACCTGTAAAAAAGAAGAGTTTACGGGTAAACTGCAGTAACCAGAATTGGTCGAGCAGGCAATGAACCCAGTACCTGGGGAGAGTAAGAAACAAAATGCTAATAGAATCATCAAAGCTACGATACTGGATCATATCGACGGTGATACGTTTCGAGTGAAGTTAGCAAACTTTCGTTATCAAGATGAATTGATTTCTAAAGAAATACAGCAAGAGAATTGTCCATTAATAGTTACCCAAAATGCAATTGCAGGCAGATGGAAAATTGTTACTTTGTGGTACTTAAGCAAGAATGGAGTTATTAGGTTTAATGAATTATTAAGGATGTTACCTGGTATCTCAAAAGGAATCTTAACTAGACAATTAAGAGAGCTTGAAGAGGACGAGCTAGTACTCAGAGAAGTTTATAATGTTGTTCCACCCAAAGTAGAATATTCACTAACAGAGCAAGGTAAGAAGTTTATACCTGTATTAGAAGCAATGCAAGTTTGGGGTAAAGATTTACTAAATAAAAAAATAGAGATGCATGAAAGACATGAGGATTAATACAGTATTACTACCTTCTTATTACCAATAGATAGAAGGTATGGAGTCCAAATTAAGTTACATTATTGTTGATTATTGAGTATAAGCACATTGATGCAATAGTAATTTAAGAGCTACGATTGTAGCTCTTTTTCTTATCCAGCTAACGGTGCAGTTAGTGGAAGAAGGATTTTAATTTACTATGATGAAATATGTAATCTAGATGAAATCTGAGAAGGAGGTTTCAATACTATAAAAAATGTTTTGTAGAATGAATGTAAGGGAGGAAAGCTAACTTGGAAATCACAACAGAAAGATTAATAATTAGACCGTTTAAGGGTACTGATTTACAGGATGTATTTGCTATTTATAATAATGATGACACATGTAAGTACCTTTTACATAATAAGTGGACTCATGAAGATATGCAGAAAAGATTCGATCAGAAGCTAGCAAACAATGTACTCACTACAGAATCAATATTAAGTTTGGCAGTCATATACAGGACTAAAGTAGTTGGTGATCTATCAGTATGGTACACAGATATGAAAGACACTGTTGAGATTGGTTATAGTTTTTCAAATGAAGTAGCTGGGAGAGGTTTGGCAACAGAAGCAGTAAGTAGTTTAGTATTTAAATTATTTGATGAATTTAATGTACATCGTATACAAGCTAATCTTGATGCACGTAATACAGCTTCACAAAAATTGTGTGAACGAATAGGCATGAGACAAGAAGCCCATTTTTTACAAGATTTTTGGAGTAAAAATGAATGGACAGATAGTCTTGTATATGGAATGTTATCCTCTGATTTGAAGTAATAATAATTTCAAATGTAGAAAAGCTCCCATATTTTTTTATTAAAATAAATTAAAATTACACAAATAAAAGCCCGTGAGCTCACATTTTTATATTTTAGGATAATGATATGCAAGATTGCATGTGTAAAATGGTTGCAATTTTGCACAACCTGTAACTATAATTGTTACAGGTTGGTGAATACCAATCAAACAAATACAATCATCATGAATGGAGATGTTATCGAATGGGTATGAAAAAATTAATCTTAGCAGGTGCTTTAGGGTTCGCAGCATTATCAGGAACAAATCTACCAGGATTAGAAGCAACAAAAGCGAGTGCAGCTTCTATTGAAACGAATTTTTCGACGTTAGAAGGACGCGTAGTAGAAGTGGATCATGGTGTGATTGTTGTGAAATCTAAACAATATGAAGAACCTGTTAGTGTTTATATAGAAAATATTTCAAATGTGAAAGTAGGAGACGAAGTAAAAGCGACTGGATCTATGATGCGTAACTTTACGGAGTATATGGTTGCAACAGAAGTTGAGAATACTACAAATAAACTAGGTATGCATTTGAAAGAAAATGGCTCACCTGATTATGTGATTGGTGAAGTATCAGAAGTAGGTACGATGGAAGACAGTGCTACTAAATATGTCGTAGTTGAGTATCCAACACAAAATGGGGAGAAAGACGTTATTGACGTGTTCTTAACAAAGGGACAAGCATTTAAAACAGGTGAGAAAGTGAAAATTGATATGAAGTATGTAGGCTGGGGCGGCATTTCTATTAATTACAACACAGTTGATCACATCGAAAAGGTGCATGAGGTAAACAATAGCACTCAAAATAATGATGATGTGTGGATTTGGTCTTAATTTGATTAGTAATATCAGAATCAAAAAAGAAAGATGTTCTTAGATTATAAAAGCTATACTGAAATGAGTATGGATTATTATATTCATTTCAATTAAATAAAGGAGAGAAGTCTATTCTATGACTTCTCTCCTTTGCTTTATTCGATCTTTGTTTGAGTCTATGTATATGACCATATTTAAGCGAGAATAGCTTTTAAAATCGACACTTTGTTTGTAGTAAATAATACATAATTTTGTTTTACAGTTCTAATTAATATACGGTCAGTTGTCCCATATGCTGTTCCAATACGGATTGCAGTTGGTTCTTCAACTCCAGCATAGGTAGCATCTTCGGTAACCTCAAGCACATCACGTAATGGGATCGTAACCTCCGCCAATTGCCATGAAATAATTAACGCTTCTTTTGTTTTTTTTACATCAATACCTAGCATTATACCAAGACCTTTCTATAATAGAATGCTACACTTCTTATCTTATTATACAAATTTTTAAATTATTTTTCTACATGTATGAATAGAACTGGTATTTTAAGGGTGTAAAAAGAACAGGAAGATATACTATCAATCTATTAAGAAATACGTTATGAAGAAAAGTTCACAGGGAATTAATATGGATTTGATATGGTTGAAGTATGATAAACGAGTAACTGTAGGAGTTGCAGGAAGGAAATGAATGATGAGACTTAAATTAATAGGAACCTTAACTTGTATAGTAGTAATGTTAGGTACCTTTATCATTTACACCAATATATCTATTGGTAAAGAGCCATATAAGACAAACCATGAAACTAGTGAAAACTCCATAAATAATGAAAAAAATAGAAAGCAAAATGGGACTTCAAGTAAGATTGCAAGCTCTTTTTCAAGTATACAGGCTGTAATAAATAAGGAATATGGTTTACCCGAAAACTATAAACCAGAGGATTTAGTTGTACCAAATGTATCCTTCTCATTTAGTGGAACGGTAGAAAAAAGTCACCTTCGTAAAGAGGCAGCGGAAGCGTTAGAAAAACTATTCTTTTTAGCTAAGCAAGATGGTATACAGTTGAATGCTGTGTCAGGATTTCGTTCCTATGAGTATCAAAAAGGCCTGTATGCCAGCAATGTTAAAAAGAATGGGCAAGAGCATACGAATCGCTTCTCTGCAAAGCCAGGGCATAGCGAACATCAAACAGGGTTAACAATGGATGTTTCATCGAAAAGCGCGAACAATGGACTAGAGCTAGCCTTTGCAAATACGAAGGAAGGCAAATGGCTAAAAGATAACGCGCATCGTGCAGGATTTATCATTCGTTATCCAAAAGGTAAGGAAAGTATAACAGGATATGCATATGAACCTTGGCATATTCGTTATGTAGGAGATATCGCTGACAATATATATCAAGAAAAGCTAACTTTAGAAGAATATATGAATCTGAAAAAAATAAAGAATTGATCTAGTTAGTATTAGTAGTGAGAGTGTTAAAAGATAGAATGTATACGCATCTCGCGCAAACGCCATTACAATCCCGGTTGATAATCAAAAGATTAAACGATATATACTGGATTGCAGTTATCTAAGTCAAATTGGCATGTTATTATGTAAGTGCGAATGCGGATGTACGGATTCGCACTTACATAATACATCACATAGGTATTTGTAAAAAACAAGTGAATAAATCTCAAAAAGAAAAGAATACTTATATCATTGAGACAGAAAGAGAAATTTAGTAGTTATATTTTAAAATCTGTATTTAAATAATGTTTAGCGGAATGCTCAGCTAAACCAAGTACAATAAAAAGAATTAAAGGAAATGCTCTACTTCGACATCACAACAATTAAATTTTGTAAAAGACACCATCTATTTTGTCTTAAGGAGTTAAAGTTAACTGTTTTGTATTAAAATGTTAGACACTGGCAATGTCCTATAAGCAACAATTTCATCAATATAAATATGTATAGCTGAATGTATCATATTTATACTGATGAAAGGTAAGGTATATGATACCTTTATAAAAGGAGAGAAAAATAAACATTTATAACTTCGCGCGAAATACCAATTTTACGAATAATAGAATGTATAAATAAAAATCTAATACAGTATTTAGGGATTTCGAGCTCAATTTCATGAATCTCAGTATATTGGTATGTGTCTATATAATTCATATTTTATATAGGAATCATTAAATACTGAACTATTCATTGGAAATATTCATAGTAAATTACCTTTTACTATATAGGATTTTTTTTATGTTGATCTGATTAACTCCTCATAATTATGATTAAATTAACCAATTCATGTTAGATAACGAATTTTAAACTGTTTTCATATATTAATTTTTTGTGTGAATTTATATATGTAAATTGTTTTATTTTACATACATTTATATGTAGTTTTTGCACGAATTTTTATGGTCTAATAGAAAATCATTACTTGGTTAGCTATAATTTTCTATTGATTAACTACACTATACCATTTAGATTTGAGTATATTTTAGTATTGCATAATATAATTATGTAAATAAGTTCGTATAAAAATTGAATTTAATGCGAACTTGTGTTCGTGTCTATTTTCTGTTATAGTGTATATGAGGTGATTTTTATGGAATACAGCAAGCAACGTCAAAAATCCGTACATCGTAAGAAATTATACGAGAATTTAAATGAAATGCCCTTTTACATAGAAGAATTTGTGGAGTACAAAGAATTGCATGATGCCTCTCCCTCCACCCTACTGAATTATGTATATGATTTTAGGGTCTTCTTTAATTGGCTATTATCTGAACAAATTATTGAATTTAAGCCGATTAAAGACATATCCTTCTCTGATTTGGAAAATTTAAAGAAAAAAGATGTTGAGAACTTTATGAGGTTTCTAAAACTACAACAAAACATGCAGAATTCCTCTGTTAACAGAAAAATTTCAGCCTTAAAGTCTTTATTTAAGTACCTTACCTCCCTATCAGAAAATGAAGATGGAGAATGTTATTTTTATAGAAATGTAATGGCTAAAATAGAAATACATAAAGATAAAGAAACATTAAATGCTCGTGCAAAACGTATGAGATCTAAAATATTCCATAATGATGACGATCAAGAATTTTTGAATTACGTGAAGTATGAGCATGAGAAATCGTTAACAAAACATCAGTTGTTCTATTTCCTAAGAGATAAAGATCGTGATGTAGCTATCCTCTCCCTCTTTCTTGGTAGTGGTATTCGAGTAAGCGAATTGGCCGATCTTCGTATGGAAGATATAAACTTAAAAGAAAGACTAATTGATGTAATCCGAAAAGGAAACAAAGAAGATTCTGTATGGATTACCCCAATTGCATTGAATGACCTTGAAAAGTATATGGAAATTAGAGATAACAAATATGCTCCAGGAAAAGAATTAAAAAATGTGTTTTTATCAAAGTATAAACATACTGCACAGCCACTTTCCGTTAGGGCTATCCAAGATATAGTAGAAAAATATACTAAGGCCTATGGCAAAAAAATGTCTCCTCATAAATTAAGACACACACTGGCAAATAAGCTATATATGGAAGAAAAAGACTCGTTACAAGTAATGCAGCAACTCGGGCATACGAGCCAAGATACAGCTTTGCTATATACACAACTTGGGGAAACAACTATTAAAGATAGTTTAGGCAGAATAGGAAAAAATAAATAATAAAAGTTCAGCAATGCAAAATTGCTGAACTTTTATTATTTTCTCTGCTAGAGTTAGTGGTTTTAAATGTCATGCATTATTCATTATATATTTAATTTTATTATATAAAAAATACATAGTTAAAATTCTACTTTAATTGGTATATAAAAACTGTCTCTTGTTAGAATTAGATAAATGAAAATTTTAGATTCCTACAATTGGGGTTTACTCTTTTAAGTTGATAGCGATGTGGTGATACCCGTTTAGAACGCTATCTTTGCACTAAAAAAAATCGAACCATAAATTTGCCGGCAAGCTTATGGTTCGATTTAAATTATGTACTTTTAGTAGTATCCTTTTTACATTTTCCTTAAATATAGAAATCACTCCTAATTACATGAATTACTGATATTAAGTATACTTTACTGTAAAGTAACAAAAAAGCTATTTAATCTTGCCGCCAAAAATACAATAGATATCTGTCTATTGTATTTTTGGCAGATGTCTATTAAAACCGTTTAAAAATCTAGTTGTTTCATAGACAATGGATTTTTGAGTGAATACTAAAGTTGCTTCATTTGAGAGCCAAATAATGAAAATGAACCCTCATATATTAATTCATTCCCCCCTCAATAATATTTATCTTTCAGATTTTGTTGATGCTTTGTAACAAAAAGATTCTAAAAAGGTAATTGTAATTGAATTAGAAAAACACGCGAAGGTTGGGAAATTAGTAAATCATAGATAAAAACGTCCTATATTTTAATAGGACGTTTTTTCTTCTATAAATAATGTATTCTCCAATATCTAAAAAGGACGGTTTAACTACTTACTTATATCTATCTATAATTCAATAAACCTACTTCTCCTCATACCATGGGTTTAAATGAATTAGTACTTCATATATTTCTGGGTTCTGATTTATAATAGTAGTTTTTATATCCCTACAAATATCATGTCCTTGCTGGATGCTTAAATGTGCCGGAACACTAATTCTAATATCAATTAATACATAGTGACCATGATCACGTGCGCGCATTCTATCAATTCTTTTTACAAAAGGATGGGCCTGAATTACTCTCTTATATTCACTACATTTCTCGGTAGGAATACCACCTTCCATTAATATATATATTGCTTCTTTCCCCATACTAATCGCTAACTTTAATACGAAAAAAGAAACAATAATACCGGCTAAAGGATCCCCATAAGCTGCATATGGAATGGAATAGATATTGTTTATCAAAGCAATACCAATTCCAATTACAGCTGCAATTGAGGCATAAACATCAGCAAGATGATCATAAGCAGTTGCTATAAGCCCTTTGCTGCTTGTTTTTCGACCAATTCGTATTGTGTATACATATAAAATTTGCTTCCATATTAATGAAATAATCGCTGCTATAAAAGCAATTATATGGGGTTCTGTCGCTGGTTCAAATAATGACTTTATTGATTCATAAACCATAAATAAAGCCGCTAAAATTAAAATCACAGCTACAATTCCTGATGATATAACTTCTGCTTTACCATGTCCATAAGGATGATCTTCATCAGCTGGCTGGTTTGAAATTTTCATTGATCCCAATGAGGCTACGGATGCTACAACATCGGCAGCATTATGAATCCCGTCGGCTAATAATACCTGACTTTTGAAAAGTAAACCGACTATAATTTTGATGAGAGTCAGAAATATATTGCTAATTACACTAATCCACGCTGCCAATAAGGACGTTTTTTGGTTAGCATTCATATTTATCCCCACCTTAACTTTACTCTTGTTTCAAAATATTATTGTTTAATTCAATTGTGTAGTTATAAGTCTGTGTCTTATCATTTTAATTTCTTTCATACATTACCTAATAATAAGTGTGTGGGTCTATACAAACATTTTCTCATCAGTAAAGGTTTAAAGCATAACTTACTTTGTTCTTTTATCCTTATTTGTTATGAAGTGTAAAAAAGAGTGACACAATATGCCATGCTTTTATCATTACAAACATCAAAGCGACTAATGTGTTGCTTTGATGTTTGATGAAATGACTTCAGGTATGATTACTAATTCATTCTGCGCATTAATCTTTACTCATCTGATCACAAGAATTATTTTTACAGGTTGTCCATTTCACATAGCTGTAGCAAATACTATAAGATTAAAAGCATATAATTGAATATGAGTGTAAGCTGTATACATTATTTATCCTTCTTTTAAACTCTTGGAGATTTTCCATATGATTGAGTATCTCTATATGCTTTTCTTTAATGAATTTTAAATGATAAAACTTTCAATTTTATTACACTATTTGTATGTTAGTTTTTAAACTTTAATTAAACCTTCATTTATTTAAGCATTCATAAATCAGTTGCAATATTTGCATCAAATTCATCTGATTTTTTAGTATCTATTTTTTCCCCATCTATTGTCACCCTTATTTCTTGTTTTTGGTTTGCTGTTACCATCCAAGCATTCGGTAAATAACGATCTTCATGGGATAATGTAGAAGGTGAATTTATAACCTTTCCTCCTAAATATAGCGTAGCAGAAGAACCTCCATCCATAGCCATCGCATTTATTGCTCCTTTTTCATATAGAATATCTTGACACTCTTTTAACGTAGCTCCTATGCTATGTGTCTGCCTACCGTCAATCACTAGAAACATTATTGTGCCATCTTCTTTTTGTGCCATAATACTTCGCGGAGCAGAACCCCAACCACCGTCTCCTTCTGTAATCATTTTTTCTCCATTTACAATTAACTGTGGCATAAATCCTGCTGCTGAAACGACTTGTTTATCCAAAAGTTGTTGGGTAGAATAATTCCCTGTTATCATTTGTCCAAACTTTGTTAAGCCCGTAATAATTGTAGGGGTATTTTTATCTATATTTGTATCAATTGCTTTCCCATTTTCTATTGCTATTCCAGTTGCAATATTTCCTCCACCCCTTCCTGTTTCATCAGTAAATCCACTTGCATTCACAGCAACAAGTGCATGATTACGTTTTGCCATTACGCTAATTTTTTCTCCTCTTTTATCGCCCTGTGTTCCTTGATGGCTAACAAGTTTAACATTGAAAGGGTTACTAATAGTGACTAATTTTCCTTCGAAAAGAAAGCGACTATCTTTGTTACTTTTAATCGTTTCTACGTCAATTTTTAATGGCTGATTTTTTAATTCTTCTAATCTTTTTCCTGCTATTTTTTTATAAATATTCTCATCACTATTTGACCATTTTGGATGATTAATTCTATCTTGTAATTTATCTAGTTCCTTTTGGGATAGGAATGTATATTTCGCATATTGTGGATGCTGAGAAGTTAGTATACTCCCAGCAATTGTTACACGAAGATCTCGGCCATAGTTAGTACCAAATAATATTCCTATGCCAATAAGCATGAAAATAGAAAGAAGAAGCAAAATTCGTTTGAAGATTTTTCTTAGATGTTTCATAGTTATATCCTCCGGCATTAATTACATTCAATGAATCCTTTAAAATATTATTTACCTAAAGACAAAAGTGTTTGTTTCCCTTATTCCCGAGTTCCTCACTATGTCTTAGCAAGCAAGGCAAAATACTTATTCTACATTTCTTATTTATTTCAGTGTATATTTACAAATTTAATAACGTTTTTGCAACCAAGAAATATATTACTAATCCTGTTCCGTCAACAAATGTTGTAATAAATGGACCAGAAACGACTGCAGGATCTAATTTAAATTTTCTCAAAATCAAAGGTAAAACAGCTGCGACAAGCGAAGCCCAAATAACAATAAATAATAAAGTGATTGCTACAACTTGTGCAACTTCTGTTCCAACCCCTAACATATAAGCACGAATGAGCCCAGCTACCCCAAGTGCAAGTCCGAGAAGCATGCCAATTGCAAATTCCTTTTTCATTACACGGAAAATGTCTTTAAATTTCACCTCTCCAATACCGATTGCACGAGTAATTGTTGCTACAACCTGTGTTCCTGTATTCCCTCCAGTACCCACTAATAATGGAACAAAGAAAGCAAGGGCAACTACTGTTTCAATTTCGTCTTCAAAATACTTTAGTACTGTACCTGTATATGCCTCAGCAACAAAAAGAAGCAATAACCATGGTAGACGTTTAAAGAAAATGCTCCAAATACTAGATTCAAAGTAAGATTGATTTAATGGTTCACTTCCACCTAACTTTTGGATATCTTCTGTAGCCTCTGCTTCCATAACATTCATTACGTCATCAAATGTTATAATACCAATCATTTCATTATTTGCTGTTGTTACGGGTATTGCTGCTAAATTATAATTCAGTAGCTTTTTTACAACTTCTTGCTGATCAACCTCAGCAGGTACTGAAATCACCTCTCGAATCATGATATTGGATAAAATCTCTTCATCTGCTGCTAGTAATAACTCATGTATGGAAACGATTCCCTTAAGATAACCATGACTATCAAGAACATAAATATAAGAAATTGATTCTACATTTTTAGAATGTTCCCTAATGTACTTCAATGTCATTTTTACTGACCAATTCTCTCTAACTGCAACAAAATCACTTGTGACAAGACTTCCTGCTGTTTCAGGTTTGAAAGCCATTAATTTTTTCACATTATGTTTTGTAATTTTATTTAGATACGCCATTAATTTAGCTTGTTTTTCCGGCTGAACCGCTAGAAGTAAATCTACTGTTTCATCAATCGGTTGTAAATTTAGTAACTTTTTAGCTTTGTTTTCAGATAAGTGAATTAAGATATTATATTTTTCTTCTGTACTCAAATGTTGTAGAATTTTTGAGCTTTTTAATACAGGAATCTTATCTAGTAATATGACTTGATCTTCTATTGAAAACCGTTTTATTTCTTGCGCAACATCATACGACGGATGACGTAAAACTTTATCTGCATCCAAATCATTTTGGGTTACAAGTAATTCATTTAATAATTTCTTCATGTTAACTCCTCCTCATATTGCTAAGGGAGACTCTAGAGTTTCATGAGTGGTTTTGTATTATTTTATCTGTCTAAAATTTTGATTAGAGCATTAATAGTTACATTGCAATCAATTTATTAAGAACTACCTCCTTTTTGAATATAGACAAGATAAAAATAAATAACATTAAACAAAAAAAACCTTACTCAAAAAGGAGTAAAGGTTTTTTTACAATACAAATAAATGATTATTAAGACAGCTCTGCAATAATCCCAGAGGTGCCTTTCTATCAAATCGTATACCACTCCCTCGTTGAGTTTTAGCACTGTATAGCATAGGTTTTTATAACCAGCTACATTAAAAAGGGCCTTAATCCGACCGTTCCTGTTGACCCATTGGCGTCTCTCGACATTTTTGGGCAGCAGCGTTTCTCTATACAGGAGCCTCACCTAACAAAGATTATTGAATTACTTCAAAATTTAAACCAGAATTTAATATTTGTCAACTAACTTTCGATTTGATTCATAAAAAATTCTTTTTTAGAGAAATGTAATTAGATTCTATTACAAATTTGAAATTCAGCTTAAAAGATTTAAAATTTAAATACAATTAGTTCAAAAAAACGTTATAAAACATATGAAATTTCGTATAAGAAACTTATTGTTTATGATTAATTCGTAACTTTATAGCAGCAGTTACATCATTAGTCATACCGTACTTCAAAAGAACATTCTTCAAAAAATCTTATTTTATGATTAATATCTTCTTTACTGTTTATCAAATTTATATGGTTAAACTACTTAATCAAATTATACATTCCAAGTCGCAAATATGTATCTATATGAGACAATTAAATATAATTTCTCACATCATTTCTCAAAGATTTATAAAGCAATAAAGAATATAAAGTTAGCAATACGTTTACTTGACAAGCAAAAAAAAAGTATTTATGCTGGCTACACGAACAAACACATAAAATTTATATTGCTAAACCTGTTAGGTGAGGCTCCTATACAAACACAGGCTATTGCCCAAAAATGTCGAAAGACGCCAATGGGTAGAACAGGAATTGTCGGATTAAGGCTCTTCTTAAGATAGCTAAGTAATGAATTTCCATTACTTTACGTTGTATAGTGCCAAAGCTCTACTAGGGGGAGAAAAGCTTTATTTAGTCATGCCATTTTGAATCCTCCCTAGTATGTAACTAAGGGGGATTTTTGCGTAAGAAAACAGGGTGTAAGCGATAGAATCTCTCAAAACAAAAGTACTATTTAATACTTGTTGAGAACAAGATTCTATTCATTAGCAAATGTAATATTAAGTGTTAATGTAAATCAGGAGGATTTTAAAATGAAAAAAATAATAAAACTCGATTATCTATTGCTCCTCCCTCTATTCATAACATGTACTTTAGGTATTATCATGATGTATAGCGCTAGCTCCATTGTTGCTGTTCAACATTACGGTTATAACAGTAGGCATTTTGTTGATTCTCAATTAATAAAACTATTTTTAGGAACAATTGGGCTAATAGTTTGTGCTATTCTCCCATATGAAATATGGAAAAAACGAATAGTCTCAATCTGTATTATGATTGGAGGGATTTTTTTGTTAATTATGGTTTTATGGAAAGGAAAGGTGGTAAATAATGCTCAATCATGGATCTTTGGAATACAGCCAGCTGAATTTCTTAAATTAGGAACAATACTTGTAACAGCCCGTTTTTTTGCATTGCGACAAGGGTCAGCTAAACAAATTTGGATTGGGGGCGGAAAACTTTTATTTTTTTTAGCTACAATTTTTTTCCTAATCTATAAACAGCCAAACTTAGGATCTGCACTTTTAATATTAGGTATAGTTTTTAGCATATTTCTTTGCTCGGGAATAAATATAAATCTATTAATTAAAAGAACTATAATGGGTGCTATTTTTTGGTTACCTATTTTATATTTTTTGATTCAATTTAGTTTGTCAGATGTTCAAAAGACACGTATTACTACAATTATCAATCCCTTTGTTGATGCACAGGGAAATGGATATCAACTTGTAAATTCTTTTATTGCCATTGGCTCAGGAGGAATTATTGGACGTGGATTTGGAAATAGCATTCAAAAAACTGGTTATCTCCCCGAACCACATACTGATTTTATAATGGCAATCGTTTCTGAAGAATTAGGATTCATTGGTGTATTCATAATAATGGCCGGAGTATTAGCTATAGTTCTTCGCTCACTAAAAATTGCACAGCTATGTGAAGATCCATTCGGAAGTTTTATAGCAATTGGTATAGGGTGTATGATTGGTTTGCAATCTGTTGTTAATTTAGGCGGTATTACGGGAATACTTCCTCTTACGGGTACCCCATTTCCATTTGTAAGTTTTGGTGGAAGTTCTTTAATGGTTAATTTAATAGCAATAGGAATATTGCTTAATATTTCAATTTTCAATAAAATTAAGTTTATTAATTATAATATATGATATTCTATATGTTGTTCTATTTTTAATGGATGAATTCTTTCTGATTTTGGACAGACTGATTCCGTAAATCAATCTGTTGTTTTTTCATTAGAATTATCGCTAAAAAATGAAATAAACACAGTAAAAAAAATAACATTGTAAAAATTCGTGGCAAGGGATGAAGGATTCACAATGGCTGAGAAAATATATATATAATTGGCTGGTCTCAATTCATAAAATTCTTTTTATTATATAGATAAGCATAAAAATATTAGGAAGTTAATAGTAATATATATCAGATAGAAATTATTAAATCAAAAGAAAAAGCAATCATTGAAAATATAAAGCATTAAAGACAGGGCAAAAGATACACGAAACAAAGAATACGGATGCAAAAAATGGATCAATTTACTTATAGAGTACATTTTAAATACAATTTTCAAGAAAAAAAATTTAAGTAAAGCTTTACTACAGATTGGTGGGTAACCTGTAACAGACGAAACACCTCCTATTGTTAGATTGTCTACAAAAGCAAATAAAACCTGTTTTGTGGATTTATTTTCCTTTTATTTAGTTATAGTACTAGTAATTTCTTCTATTTTGGAGATAGTGATGGCCACTATCATTCTTCTAGGAATACAGAATTATTAATGCATTCATTTTTGGATATTTATCAGTTCCAAGTTAACAATTCTAAATAAAATTACCCTTTAGGAAATTAAAGTGGAATGATATTTGTCAACAGTAAATTTTGCTAAGAAAGGACAGAGAATAAGACCACCGGTAAAGCTTTTACTGGAATTAATTATAAGATTAACGTAAACCACCGGTAAAGCTTTTACTGGAATTAATTATAAGATTAACGTAAATAACGCTCGTAAAATTATGATAGATATAAATCAAATCGGAGTGAATACGATATGAGAGCGGTCGCGAAAAAAGTAAGAATAATACGTTTGCAGGATGAATATTGTAAAAATTGTAAATATCAAACGGATGTAGAACAGTATTGTATTGAACAATGCGAAATAGGAAAAAAACTTATTACGCTGGGTAAAAAAGAATTTAGAAAGAGATTGACAAAAGTAAAAACGATAGAAGAAAAATGGGATGAAAAGTGCAAACAAGCAATAATTTTATATAATCAAGGAGTAAATTATCCTGATATTGCAAAGGAAATGGGGTGCCACGTGAGTAATTTGTATAAAGAGCTCAAAAAACGTGGATGGTTACAAATGTAAAATCATGAAATAAATTTTCAAACAAACAAGTTATATGATTGGAACATGCTTTACATTTGATATGAACTGTATACTTGCTTATTTTCAGCAATTACAAAATAAACTAATTCATTTATATGATCTAATGTTTGTTCACCTAAAATTGGTATTTCACACCTTCTCATTTTTGAGGAAGGAGTCTTCTGTCGAAAAACGATAAAATTTTAACATTAAATTTCTGGGTTATAATTCCTAAAAAGAAAAACACCCGTTCTGATTAAGGACGAGTGTTTTTCTTTTTAGGTTATCTAACAGGGATAAACTTCCATGAGCTAGGTTTTTGTTTTTTTTCACCTAGTACAATCCAATTTTTCTTTGCATTTATATTCTCATAATTTAATGGATAGTCATCTGTAAAAATATTATATTCTGTAGGATTATCCAGGTTAATTTTAATTTTAAAATCAGCTAAACTATCAGATTTTTGAGCAAGGTGAATCCAACTAGAATAATTAGACCAATTTAAATATTGGAATTGGTCGTAATTTGAGTGCTTCATGCGAAGATATATACTCTCCCCGTGGTGTAGCTTTGCATCATTTTCTTTGTAGAATTCAAATTCCATAGGTGTACCAGATAAACCATTGTTTTCTTTATTTGCAAGTGTGACATAATCGTAACGATTTGCTATATACCATTCAAATGTTAGACCTTGATAAGGAGATTCACTTGGTACAATATAATAGTTTTTCCCTGCTTCTATGACGTTTCCTTCTATATCATAGATTAATGCAGTCTCTATACTTGGAGCTTTCACATTTTCAGTAAAAGTTTTAAACCACAGATTTAAGAAACCTGCTGTATTGCGCTGAGCTTCTCCTAAGCTTCGCTGCACAGCTGGGGTAACCATTTCTTGCCACAATTGTGCCTTACCACTATTATAATACTTAAATGTTTTATCATTAGTAATATTTTGGATTTCAGGTTTAGCTACTCGAGCTGCATAATCAATCCATTCTTCAGGTGTGGATAGAGAATTATTATAGTTCCCTCCAGTATTGACTGCAAATTGCTTTTGAATGGTTGTAACATAATTTTCAAAGTAGCTATGATATTTTATAGCTCTCGTATCAATTGCAGTAAAATTTGCTGCATGCATAGGTTGAGTAGCATCTGTAAAGTAGTGCGTGGCTACTCCTAAGTAATAGAAAGCTTTTTCATAGTCCTTATTTCGTAAATGTTCTCCAGATTCATAAAAGTATTTCTTACCTTGTGTAAGAGCGGTTGGATTTGTTTCTCCTCTATAATTTTCTCTAGTATCAGGATCATAAAAATGAGATTTCCATCCGCCTTTAAAAACGCCACCTATTCCTGTACCACCATCGTTAAACTCTGCATTATAATCTGCATCATATAATCCTTTAGAAAATAAATCTTTATATTGTGGATAATTTAAAAAGTCCACAGCCTGCTTATTTGCTTCAATATTAGATTCTGTTTTCATAATTTCAATAGCTTGTTTTGCAATCCATAAATGTGTACTTTTATCAGAATGATACGGAGCTTCTGCAGACCATCTTGCAGTAATAGGATCATTCTCATTTAAATCAATTTGATCGAGATGAGCATAACTACTTTGAGGACATACTCCTAAAATAGTTAAAGTCACTCCAGCTATACATAGTGTTGATACGATTTTTTTCATATTTTATCCCTTTCTAAATATAAAGATTCTTATGTGGATATTCATCTTATTAACGAAAGTTAAATAGCTCTAATAAAAGAGCGATTAGCAAAGGCTAATTGCTTAATTTCTCTCTTAATGGAATACCAACACACATCGATTAAAATAAAAATTTTAAATTAACCCTAAACAATAGTTTTTCTTCTCTACCTCTAGTTATATATAAAAGCGCGTCTTATTTAAACATGTTTTTTTATGTAATTTTACATATCCAAAAATAGGGAATTAAATGACCTTCCATTTATTATATTAATGAAAGACCGTTGTCTCTAGATAATTGAAATTATGTTGTTTTAAGTTAATAATCTATATCCATCAACTTAAGAATCTAGAATTAACCCAAAATGAAAAAATGAACTTTTTGAAGTGTTGTTTTGTTTGCTTTTCTATATTCCCAAAAAGTAATCTAGGTATTAAGGGAAAAGGTTTTAGATTTGGAAACGTAAGTGACATCTCATTTGGTACTAGTTCCTCTAAAGAACCATATTCTCTAATACAAAAATTTCCTGATAAGTTGGACAAGTCTTTAGCAAAGTTTGGAGAAAGAAATACTGCGATGGCTTTCATATTTTTTACTGCTTCTGGAACAAAAGGTATTTGAGTTAAATTAAGTATCATGGTTGCATACATTTTGTCTTGATAGCGGTCGATTGGGTAAGTTTCATTTGGTAATGAAACTTACCCAATCGCTACGATATAATTGTAAAAATACTTCTTATGCTAACTCTTCAGCGATATATTTATCTATAACAATCCATATGATTTGTTTCACAGCAAAAGCATATTACTGCTTAAATAAATCTTCAAAGGTCATAGCAGACGCATGACTTTCTTCATTTTCTATGGTTAACATGTTAGTTTAAATCTTACTCTCTATTTGATACCTGTATTATAGAGAAACCAGAAAAACGGATTTTGTGACAGTTTTTCTGGTTATTTTTTATTATGAACTAAAAAAGCATTCATCTCATTAAAAGATAAATGTAAAAAGAGAAATAAAAACATAAAAAATCCAACTCTGATTCTGAGATTATATCCATTTGTTTGATTAGATTTGGAGGAAGTGTAAGGCAAATACCGTTAAAACAATATTAAACAACGTGAAATAAACTAAATCCCAATACTGTATTCTACCCTCTATTTTTTACTTTTCTAAAACAATTTCTGCTATTTTATTAGCATATTTTTTAGAGTCAAATCCATCATAATTACTTAGAACTACAACGGACAAATATTCTTTTGGAAACCGCATAAAGTGTGAACGATAACCCGCCCAACTTCCTGAATGTTCCAAGTACCGATAGTTAAAACCTTCAGCAAGCCTTAGCCCAAAAGCATAATCTTCATTGTCAATAATTGTATCCCCAGTTGGAGAAATTTCCGGACCTATTCCGCTCATTCTTTTAACAAGATTTTTTCCACCAACGGTACCTCTGGTTAAATTTTCTCCCCATTTTACCAGGTCTTCAACTGTTGTATGAACTGCCCCATCCCCTGTATGTTCCCAAGGGCTTTCATAGATTTTATATGTTCCTTGCTCATTCCTCGAATATCCACTAGCAACTGATATAGTAGTTGGGTAGCAATCCACAATTGTTGTGTCTTTCATGTGTAAAGGATCAAAAATACGTTCCTTTGCAAACTGACGTAGGGATTTGCCACTTACCTTCTCTACCACTAGTGACAATAAAAAATATCCTGTATTGCTATACTCAAATTTTGTGCCAACTGGGAATCTTGCAATTTGATGATTTTTAAGGTGCTTTAGCGATTCTTCCACAGTTAATATATCAGTAAATTTAATATTTTTTGCTTGAGCCAATTCCATATAATCAACTAGTCCACCAGTGTGATGAATTAGATGTCTCAATGTTACAGGTTCAGCATATGCACCTATAGAAGGGACAAATTTTACAATTGAATCATCTAAACTCAATTTCCTCTCTTGTTCTAAGAGTAATATAGAAAATGCTGTGAATTGTTTAGAAACTGAGGCTATATTAAAAACGGTTTTGGTAGTTATGGGTAGATTTTTCTCTATAGAAGCTAAGCCAACTGCACCTTTATAAGTTACTCCGCTATCAAAACTAGCAATATATGAAAAGCCAGGAACTTTTGGTGAAAACTTTTTTAATAATTGTTTAATCAATGTATGCGTCTTTTCATTATACGAATTATTCACCTCAATCACATACCCTTCCCTTTAAATGATTAGAAATATTTTAACCTGTTATCTTTTCCAATTACACATCTTACTTCAACTCAAAACGACATATTTTATATTTAACTACAATCTAGCACCATCACACTAATTTCTTTAGTTTCTAAATTCTTCTCTTTATAGAAAGCTTTAATTTAGTGAGTATTATTATTCCCGAATTTACGAAAATCCCTCTTTCAATTCTAAAATTACTCATGGCAACTTAATAGATATTTTCTAAATTGGGTCAATAACATCTAAATCAAAAATGTTATTGACCCAAATACCTATTTTACTTTTAGATTTAGGACCGATGTACTAACGAATATGAAAACTATTTACCAGTCCTCTGTAAAGATAGGTTTCAATAAAACATTCATCTACCCTAAACCTTGTTTCAAATTTAGTTATAGTCTACAAATTTTATAGTCTTCGTCTATAGTATTTTACTTTTTCGATATGAGAATCAAAATAACCTTTTTAAACAACTTTGTTTACAAAAAAGCAGAGGCGTTCCAAATCTTTATTTTTCATTGTAGTTTCAAATGTGGGATTGGGTAGTGATGTCCTGCATCATCTGTAAGTTCCCCATGAACTTCAGCTAACTAGTTCAAATGGGAGAGTCATGAAAGTAATCCTATATCTTTTGCCTTTTGTACTGCTTCTTCTCGATTTTTAACTCCTAGTTTCTCATAGAGATTGGAGGCGTAATTTCTTACCGTTCCGTTTGACAAGTAAAGTGTCGAAGCTATTGTTTTATAACGGCTTCCTTTTGATAATAGTTCCAAAATCTCTAATTCTCGTTTCGTTAATCCATACTCTATTCCATCTGATCGTGATTCAAATAATCCTGTTTCTTCATTTTCTTCCCACATCCTATGGAACAATTCATGAGTAATCATGGTGCCTCCTCGATAGACTAGACGAATTGATTCAGCTAGTTCACGCGAATCTATAGATTTCAATACATATCCATCCGCACCATTTCGTATGATTTCTTTTGCCCTTTCTGTATTCTGGAAGGTTGACAGAATGAGTACACGAATGTCCGGCCATTTTTTCTTAATCATTTTAGTTGCATGAATCCCATCCAGATTTGGCATCTCTAAATCCATTAATACTACATCTGGTTTAAGTCTCTCGCACAATTCCAAAGCCCGTTCTCCATCTTCAGCCATTCCCACTACTTGTAAATCCTCCAGTCCACCCAAAATTGTATGAAGACTTTCTCGGATAAAAGAATGATCATCGACAATACACAGGCGAATTTGTTCGTTAGCCAGTTGTACTTGTTTCGGTAAAACACATGAAATTAATGTCCCTTCCCCTTTTTTGGAATAAACAATGACTCTTCCTTGTGACTGACTTACACGCTCTTTCATTGCAGTTAATCCAAAGCCATCCTTCCACTCTTCTACCCCACAGCCATTATCTTCTACATCCAATCTTATCTGTTGTGGTTCAAAATGAAGTGACACAATGATTTCTGTGGAATGCCCATGGCGAACAGCATTTGTTAGTGATTCCTGCAAGCTCCGATATAGTGTCATTTTTGATTGTTTGGAGACCGTATACTCTTCCCCTATTATTCGAGTACGTACATTTACTTTTGCATGTTTCTTAAATTCCTCTGTCAATTGTTGTAGTGTGGTAGCTAAGGAAAGCGACTCTTGTGATAAATCTAATTGGTGTAAATACAGTCTTACTTCTTCCATACTGTTACGGGCCAATTGTAATAATGAATCTAGTTGTTGCTCTCCTTCTTTAGACTTTAATTCCACACGCAATGTTTCCATCCCCATAATAATTGAAGTATAGGAATGCCCCATCGTATCGTGTAAGTCTTTTGAGAGCCTATCACGTTCCTCCAGTAATGTAATCCGCTCAACTTGGGATACGTATTGTTCCAATACATGTTTCTGGTTCCGAATAATTTCACTTTGACGGTAATTAATAGCCAGTAAACGAAAGAAAGAGCCCATAGCAAAAGCTAAACTGAGTTGTAGGATGATTACCCATAAATCTGTCACTTCGGAAAATATCGCAATGAGCAACGGGAACAAAATAATTGTGATAGGACCCGACCAGCGGTAAGATTTATGAACGCTATTTGCCGCAATCATAAAAGTTGGCATTAAAAAAGCAAGATACGCTAACGGAAATAATAAAGTTAAATAGAAACAAACTCCGCCAAATAATATTATTTCAGTAAATAAATAATAGCGATAACTGAACATTAAACAAATCCAAGGTACTGAAAATGAAACGACTTCCCAAAGGATTATGATCCAAAGTGGTACTGTCAAATGATCTTGTTGTTGGATAGTCGTTGATATCAATGATAGCCAAACAATAAAGCGTATACAAAGTAAGGCCCAATCATACCAAAACCATAGTTTTAAAGTCTTAAACAAATTATCACTCCTTTATAGCTTTAAACATGAAACGCGTGTACATTCCAATAATTCGAACTAAGTCGTTTCCAATAAGATTATGTATCCAGATGAGAATGAAACCAACAATCATGACAAAAATTGCTGTCTCCCATGAATTCACAGCAATGCCCAATAAGTATATATTAAAATATTGAAAAAGTAAGGGGGTAACGATACATACTATTGGCATTATATACAGTAAAACAGCACATATAAGACTCATTATTCCGACAAAAATTTTCTGCATGAGCCAAAAAATAGCCCTCCAGTTTCTATTATTAAGAATTATATCCCTCATTATAATCCATTTATCTCTCTCCTCTTTTTTTCTTGGTTCGAATAGATCTATCGATATATCTGTATAAACTTTCGTCTGGATACGTTCATACCGAACAAACGTTTGAGTTGTTTGTAGTACCCACGCTAATAAGGGAATACCCCAAAAAATAATCGTCATTACTAATGCAAATGTAATGCTGATCAGATAAAAACAAAAGTAAAAAAAACCGGATACAAAGGTAAATAACAAGAAATAAAAATCTTGCAAAGTTTTTTGAGCTGACGCTTTCATCATTAAAATCTCTCCTCCTCATTCATTGCTAATGCGTTAAAAGCTACTTTTTTATTCTAAGTATTTTTCTGTCACAAACGGTAGTGTCAAAATGTCATGGTTTGTATGACATAACTATCAATACAGCCTTATTTACTCAATTTTTGTTGTTCTTTATAAACATGATAAACCCCTTGCTATACTCTGTTCATACGCTAACTCTTTATGCTAAAGATAGGAATGTGTTCCTGATCTTATCTTATTTCTTTACAAATTTTTTGGTACAAAAAAGGAATCCTTATAATAAGGATTCCTGAAAGAAATGACATGTCATAATCAATTCCTTGATTTCGTGCATCATACGTAAAAATTCCTCGGTCCCTCATTTTATCTAATAAATAATACATAGTATTATAATCTAAGAGATCAATTTTTTGTATTTTCAAATAAATATATACCTACACTGGTTATTCCAGTAACATTTCTTAGATGCTTGCTGCATATAAAATTATTATGCTTTTGGATGTCGCCTCCCTACTTCAATAAAATAATCATGGTTACCTAATTGTAGGGATAAAAAAAACCTTGATTAATTTCTTGTTTCTTTACAGTGAATTATTCTTGAACACTTATTGTATTTAGTTTATATTTGTCCCTATTTTCATCATTATATCGAAATACTAGATCGTCAGTTTTTGTTGAAAATGATATAGTCAGCTGTTCAAAAATAAACTATGACAAAGTTTATTCATTTTTCCTTTTGCCTACTTGCTAAATTCAGCAAGTAAAATATTTTTAAAAGGATTAGGACTATTAGCTTTATTGCTGTTCAAATTGACGGCTAATGTATGCTTGCCTCCAATTGTGCCTCCAGCAAAAGTAGAAAAACCTGGAGAGCCACCTGCGTGTCCCCAAATCGAGACACCATTTGAAAGTTTTTTTTCATAGATTCCAAGACCATATCCATCGATTACTTCTGTTCCTGTAGGAACTGTAGTAAGCATTTGTTTTAGTTGCTGTTCCTTGAGTAATTTGCCACTAAGTAAGTAAGAGAAAAATTTGTTCAAATCGTCAGCAGTAGAAATCATATCTCCATCCGAGTTACCTGGGTAAGAATAAGTAACGTCTTTTGGCTCACTTGCTTCGTCTAGTTGGAAATATCCACGGGCATGATCGGTACCTGGAATAACAGTTGAATTACCAGGTAGGAATGTATTCGACAATTCGAGCGGTTCAACAATCCGATTTTCAACCTCTTCCGCATAGCTGTTTCCAGTTACTTTTTCAATAAGCATACCTAGTATTACGTATCCTGTGTTTGAATAAGACCAGCCCTTACCTGGAGCAAAGTCTGGTGGAAGAGAAATTCCCATCTTTACTAATTCTTCAGCCGTATACAATTTTTTTGTATCCATAATATCATAGTCTTTTGACTTTAAGTATTCAGTAATCCCACTTGTATGATTCAATAACTGCCGAATCGTAATCTGGTTACCATCATATCCGTTTCCTTGAATGACGCCAGGCAACCATTTTTCGATGGAGTCATCTAGATTCAAGCGGTTCTCTCCAGCCAATTGAAGTAGAACTGTTGCAATGAATGTCTTCGTAACACTGCCAATACGAAAGCGATAATCTGCTTTCATTGGTTTCTTGGTTCTCAGATCCGCTACCCCAGCAGCATAACTCCACGTTTTTCTATCCTTTGAAATTTTGGCAAGTATCCCTGGGTATCCAAGTTGTAGTGTATCCCGCATTGCTTTCTTGACGGAAGTACGATCCCTTTGAGTATTTGTTTGTAACGAACTAGATACATTTTGACCAGACTCTGCTTTTACAATTGAGCTTGGTGTTGTGTATAACAAAGAACTTCCAGTCATTAAAAGGACTAAACCTGTAGATGTAATCTGACAATGTTTTTTCATAAAGATATTCCTCTCCTCTATTCATATTTTATCGGTAGTTATTTGTTGTTTTATACTAGTCACACAGCTTTCATCTTAACCAAAGACAAATGGACAAAAATGGATTTGTAATTATTTTACTCAGCATTATTTACACAAATGCTATTGTGTCCTAACAAGCGGTAAATTGCTCTTTTTCCACATGTATGTTAACCCTATAAATTATTTATTTTCCTTAAAATACTCTTGTTAATGGTGTGTTTTTCATAAATAAGTCATACTTGTTTCCCCCTTTCACGCCCCTTTATATTTTTGTCATACACAATGAAAATCTCCCCTCCTCATTTATTGTTAATGCTTTAAAAACTGCTCTTTGATTCTAAGTTTTTTTATGTCACATACGGTAGTGTCAAAATGTCATTGTTTGTATGACATAACTATTAATACCGCTGTATCCCACTCAATTTTTGTTCTTCTTTATAAATATTACAAAAACTCACTACCTACTATGACTTGCCTCTTGCTACACTCTGTTCATACACTAACGAGCCGCTAACTCGTTGTGCTAACAAAAAATCCTAATTAAATAAAGGAGCGTACAAAAATGAAACAAGCAATTAACAAACTGGGGATTGTTGCAGTTCTTCTTTCTTCTTCAACCATGATTTCTGCGTGTTCCCAACAATCATTAGAGGCTGAAAAATCAAAGCCATTGGCATCCGGGACTAATATCCAAATGCCGAAAGGACCTACTAATAAAAAAGAAATAGAATCTTTTGCTGATCCGTTGTTTGAGGAAAAAATGAAGAAATATAATGTGAATGGTTCTAGTTTTGTCGTCGTTCATGATGGAAAGGTCGTTGTCAATAAAGGATATGGATATGCTGATAAAGAAAAGAAAATCCCCGTTACTAAGGACACGGTCTTTCAAATAGCTTCAGTCTCGAAAACTTTTACTGCTTTGGCTGTGATGCAGCAAGTCGATAAAGGAAAGCTTAAACTAGATCAAGACGTACAAAAATATCTTGGTGGATTACAAATACCTAATCAAACAAAAAAACCCCTTACCTTGTTTGATATGCTCACTTATACCAGCGGGGTAGATTCTCCCAATCTCACAACGATAACTGGACCTGAATACGTTAATAATAGTATACCGATGAAAGAATTCTTCTCTAAACATATGCCAACTGTGGTGCGGCCACCAGGGGAAGTTTATACGTATGACAACGTCGCATTTGCGCTCGCAGGGTTTGCAGTAGAGAATGTTACTAGTACCCCCTTCTCGAAATATATGGAAAAGAATATTTTCAAACCATTAGACATGAAATCTACAAGTATGAACTTAACGCCTGATCTTCTCGAAAGAATGGCTACACATTATGGTCCCACTGGCGATCCGATTCCAACAAGTAGGAACATAACGGATGCACCAGAAGGAGGCATTTTATCTACTGCAGAAGACATGTCAAAATACATGATTATGCAACTACAGAAAGGAAAGTTTAAAGACAAAGAAATTGTAAGTAAAAAAAGCATGGATATGATGCATGCCTATCAAGTTTTTGATGATAAGACGATTCCTGTTGCGACAATTGGATTTGAAACGCCTTTCAATGAATTTGCTAACGGTCAACACGTTGTAATGAAAGGGGGAAGTATGCCTGGACATCAATCACTGATGATTTTAGTGCCTGAACAAAAAACAGCATTCTTCATGTCTTACAATAATGATTCAACGATGAGTATAGACGTGTATGAAGCTCTCATGGATCACTATTTCCCTGCTAAGAAGGTGGAAAAAACTAAATATCTTTCTTTAGAGGAGAAAGAATCCCAGAAATATTTGGGTTTGTACCAAAACACACGTTTCGCTTCAATTCGCACCCACTTTACCTTTGAAAATGGGAATTTGGTCATGGAAGGGGGATTATCCGGAAGACAAGTTCTCAAAATGATTAATCCGTTGTTATTTGAAGATTCGGAAGGCTACAAGGTTGCTTTCAAAAAAAATGCAGCTGGAGAAATCACATATTTTCACTACAGCTCTCCTAAAAGCCTAGATTTCATGGCTGATGCACAAAAAATTAACAACAAACCGTCCTTAGAAGATGTCCCGCAAATGAGTAACTATAGAAGTCATATCGATAATCTTTATGCTTTAAACATCATGGATGCTAAAGAAGGTAATTTATTCGATCCAATGGGTACTATGACACAAGGAGAGTTTGCGGATACGTTGTTACTTGCTCATGGATTTAACGGTTTTCCAGACGAATCCAAGGAGGCAAGGGCAAAAATTATGAATGGAATTCCAGAGTATAACCGTGCTACTCCGATTACCCGACAGGTCGCAGCAATCATGATTCAAAACGTTAAGCAAATTATAGACTTGAAACCGATTCAACCTGATAAAGCTATTAAAGTTAAATTACTCGATGCCGCAGATGACTGGGCAGTCCAATCGATTCAAGCACTTGCCTCCCAAGGAATTCTAGACCCTGATACTTCCATCAATGCTGATGGTTCCTTTATGTTCCGTCCAAAAGACCTGTTACTGCGTCAAGAGGCAAGTGCCTTGCTGGATATAGCTTTTGGCTATTATGCACTGCCTATCAAACGGTAGTAGATATTTTATCCTAGATTGAATCATAAAAAAATTGAATGCTAGTATCTTATCAATAACAAGCTAAAATAAAACAAGAAATTTTTAACTTAATAAGATTTGAAGCATGGCTCTATATTTGAAATTTTTGCTTTTAAAAAAGGAACCTATTAGGAAATTTGATAGGTTCCTTCCTTTAATTTAATAGGCGTTATACACTGTAAATATGTTGAGTTAAATCTCTAACCTCCTCTAAAACAATTTTCTTAAAAGATAGAATTCTTACATGCTTGTAAGGTAAATGTAAGACAATTCAATATGAGGACTATAATACTTTAGATTAAATTATATATAGCCAACAAACGAACAGGAGATAATAACTATGAGTATATTAACAGTCCGTAACTTAAGTAAAATTTATAATACAGGAAATATAGCTTATACAGCTCTTTCCAATATTGATTTGACAATACAAAAAGGAGAATTTGTAGGAATTATGGGAGCATCAGGAAGTGGCAAATCAACTTTACTGAATATGATTTCTACTATTGATGCACCAACATCAGGAGAAGTATTTATTAACGAAAAAAATCCCCATTGTTTATCTTCTAATGATTTAGCATTATTTAGACGCCGTGAACTAGGGTTTGTCTTTCAATCCTTTAACCTCATGAATACTCTAACTGTAAAAGAGAATATTGTTTTACCACTTACATTAGATAATGTAAGTTTGAATGAAATGAACAACAAAGTAGAAGTTATTTCTAAAAAACTTGGAATTGAACAGATTTTAGATAAAAGAACCTATGAAATTTCTGGAGGACAAGCTCAACGAACCGCCATTGCTCGTGCCCTCATTCATTCTCCTCAATTAATATTAGCAGATGAACCAACAGGAAATTTAGATTCAAAAGCGGCAAATGATGTGATGGAACTCCTAAAGAAATTAAATCAAGAACAACAAGTAACTATGATGCTAGTGACACATGATCCTGTAGCAGCGAGTTACTGTGATCGAGTAATCTTCATTACAGATGGATCTTTTTATAATGAAATTTATCGCGGTGACAAATGTTCGAAATTTCACAAAAACATCACAGATGTACTATCTTCACTAGGAGGTAATTAACATGAATTTTCGTCAGCTTGTATATAATAATGTCACTCGCAATAAACGATTATACCTTGGACATTTTTTGAGTAGTACATTTGCCGTGATGGTACTATTTACTTTTGAATTGCTTGCATTTCATCCTAATTTCACTGGTAATCTTGTATCGACCAGTGAGACCATGAGTTCTTTAAGTACAAAAGGATTTAAAATTGCTCAATATCTAATTATATTTTTCTCCTTCTTTTTCATTCTATATTCTAGTACTATGTTTTTAAAAACAAGGAAAAAGGAATTTGGGATTTTATTACTCCATGGCATGTCTAACGCACAATTAAAAAAGCTAATTTTCATGGAAAATATGTTAATTGGATGTTCTGCAATTATTGTTGGGATTGGACTTGGATTAGTTTTTGGAAAACTAATCTTACTAATAAGTGGTTCCCTTTTCCTGTTAAAAGGTGGGCTTCCATTTTATTTTCCTGCTAAGGCAATTTTAATAACATCTCTTATGTTTTTTATTTTATTTATACTTGTCTCTTTTTTCACTGTACGGGTAATGAAAGTATCACAGCTAATTGAACTTATGAAATCCGAAGAAAAACCAAAAGCAGAACCAAAGTCATCTAAATGGTTAGCTTTCTTCTCAATTCTTTGTATTAGCATTGGATATATCTCGGCATTTTATTTAGATACAGCATTAAGAAAAGGAAATGAAATATACGTTCTGTTAATATGTGTTTTCTTAAGCGTATTAGGAACATACTTTTTATTTACTCAGCTCAGCTTTTATGTCATTACAATATTGAAAAATCGTCAATACACGTTCTTTAAAAAAACCAATATGTTAATGATTTCAGAGTTAACATATCGAATGACAGATAACGCAAGAACACTCTTTCTAGTAAGTATACTTTCCGCAGTTGCCTTTACCTCTATCGGTGCTTGTCTTTCTATTGGAAATGGCGCATTAGCGACAGTTAACAGCTCTTATGCATTCGAATATAAATCATTTAAAGGCAACAACGAGGAGGCATCTCATATTTCTCAAATAGAGAAACAATTACATAATGCTGGATTCTCATATAAATTAGTATCCTCTACTGGTTTTTATACAGACGGAGGAATATCAATAATGAAACTGACTGATTACAACACAACTGCCAAAACACTAGGATACCCGGTAGAAACGTTAAAAAAGGAAACAGACAGTCTAATCCTTCCATCAAAAATGTATCTGAGAGCGGCCTCTCAAGAGGAATTAAAGAAAATGTCTTCATCACTTACACTAGAACAGGATAATAAACATTTTAATCTTTCGAGGAACAAAATATTAATAAATAATATTATCAGCCCATCTTCTCACTTTTCTGTCGTCGTTTCGGATTCAATGTACGAAACAATAATAAATACACAGCAATTAGCAGAAGTAAAGACCGATTCGCATATAGACTATCGTTTTTTAATTAAAAATATGTATGAAACAGGAGATGTGGCTAAACAACTTGCGAAGATAATTTCAAATGATTATAGGAGCGGACGTCCGCCTTTTATATTTGATAGCCCGGTGTTAAAATGGTTAGAAGGCAAACAAGTGAATGCGATACTATCTATTCTTAGTGTACTAGTAGGAGTTGTATTTTTTATTTTTGCAATTAGTTTCTTATACTTCCGTTTATTCACAGATTTAGAACGAGATAAAAGCCAATTTCAAATGCTTTCTAAATTAGGGTTAACTAAAAGAGAGTTAAAAAAAATTTTAACCCAACAAATTAGCATATTATTTTTTATACCTATCGTGATTTCAGTTCTTCACAGTAGCATGGCCTTCTTGGCAATAAGGGCTTTAGCGCAGAGCAGGCACATAGACTTACCTATTGCAGGAAATTCTATTCTCATATTCACGAGCTTTATTAGTGTACAAATAATTTACTACCTTATTATTAGAAGAAGTTATTTACGTCAAATACTTCATTCCATAAATTAAAGTGGAAAATGAGAGAAATGCTGGTGGTATTCCGTATATATACCTCCTACTTAAAGTCACCTTTTTAGTGAGCTAATTAAATTCTTTGTTTTACTAATGGAGTAGCACCACATCTCTATCCAGCTAAGAAAACAAAATTCCTCCTAATATGAACAAAAGCCGATACCCTTAATTTATAGGGAAATCGGCTTTTTCTTTATAAAAATTTTTCTTAGCTTCCTTTACATTAAAGGACTAGTTTGTATATTTGAGGAGATGTGCGAGACAGGTTTACATTTAGAATAATCTAATATTTTCCATTCGAATATGATAGAATAGAAGTATATCCAAAATGGAGGAATAGCAAATGAACTCAAACACAAAGCAGTTTATTTATGATATCCAGCAAAGAAAGAACAATTATATAGAAAATGCTTTAATAGCAATACAACATCCTAAAAAAGAGCAATCTGAACAGGTCATTCAAAATATAGTAGAGAAGATGGATATGATGATTAGTCTAGTTACTACGTACATGAGGATTGAATCAGGATCTACGGAAGAATTAAAAGAACTTCAGAAAGAAATTATCCATGCTCAAGCCTATATCCAAAAAAGAAAATTTGAAGAAACACAGAGATAAAACCCTGTGTTTTTATTTGGACATCTATGAAACCAATTTGTTATAAATCAAATTAGATGTAATTTAATCATTGTTTTGGCATAATCCATACAATTTGTTGAATTCGTACAATATATGGTACCGTATCTTCAATTAGCAAATGATCTGGTTTCACATCCTTTAACTTTCCTCTTACATTACCTCTTACAGTTTCAATAACCACATGTTTACCAATTACCGATTGTAATGTCTGATATACGTAGGGATTAGGTACACTTACCATATTTTGTTCACTCAAGTCATTTCCCTCCAAATAACTCAATCTATAAAACTCCTTTCTAACCTACATTCTTTCTCTTAATATATGATATAAATCTTATAAATATGCTAGAAGGATAATTCATTATAGGAACAAAAATAACATTTTAATAAAGTCGTTTTCTATTCCTAGATTACTATTTTTTTTTGTATACGGTTACTTTTGTTAGTTAATAGGTGATGATATAGGGATATTTTGAATGTACATTTAGGTTGTTCTTTTCAAGATATGTGTCATTTTAAATACGCCCTTTGTTAGCATACTGCTCATACTTTTTTTGAGATTCTTTCGTAATACGTGCGTTAAGTAAAATTGCTAACAATAAAAACAATCCATATTTTCCTCATGTAGCTCCTATGATAATCACACTACTACAAACAAGAGCAATTAATAGGATAAACGAAACTAAATAAATACGATCATAATTTTTTGACATCTTCTCGTATTTTATGAGTTCTTTCCTTGCATCCGTCTAAATTCCTCCTTTAAATTATCCGTTTCACTATAAGATAAATCCCGCTCTTAAAAAGAAAACAATCTATCGTTTCAAATACTTAGAAGGGGAATTACCCCGCTTATATTCTGAAATCTCTACTCATTAACGTAAATCAGCTTTCCCTTTAAAACGACCAAATCGATCCCGTATTTTTTTCAATCTTGTGTGGTATTCCAAAATCTCAATTCTTGCTTTTTCGGCTAAAGGTGCAATTGGTCGTAAGTCTTTTAACCCCCAATAATCAACCACTACATCAAGTACTTGATCAAAATATTGTAGTGGTCCATAATTCGCTTCTTTTGCAATCACAGCCATTCTATTTTCAAAATCGGGCATGACGGCACCTGGCATTTTAAAATTCTTAATCACATTGGCAATATGATAGCAATAATTAGGTTCCAATTCTAAATGTGTTCGAATCACGTCTCGATAAAACGCATAATGAAGAGTTTCATCTTTTGCAAGACGGCGTAATAATGTAGCAAGATCTGGATCATGCTTACTTGCAACCTTAGCAACATTATTGTAAAATACCATCGTTGCAAGTTCTTGTAGCGTTGTATACGTCATGGCTTCGATTGGTGTATGAAAATCTGGCTCAAATCCACTCTCAACGACTGACTTTCTTAATTCATGTATTCGTTTAGGATTCACACTTCGAGTGAGTAATAAATATGTCTCTAATAAATTCGAATGTTGATCCTCTTCTGAAGTCCATGTGTGAATAAAGTCCGTAATAACAGAAAGGGATCCTTTAAAAGTTGCAGATAAATATGTGGTAAACCATGGTAAATTCACTTCTGTTAATAAAGCTGTTTCAATGGCTGTAATTACACCAAAAGGAAGAGTAACTTGACTTTCATCCCAAGGAACTCTTTTAAAGTCCATTCCCTTATCCCATGGTAAAAACTCATGATAACCCCAGTCTATCTTCTGAGCTCTTATTTTATGTTGTTCATACAGTTCTTTTAAACGTGGTTCTAATCGGAAATCTAAATCATTTGTTAGCATCTATAAGTTCCCCCTTTTCTTATCATATAAATTGTCATTCTATTTTTACTCTTAAAATTTTCTACAAATAAATATTACGTTCCTTTTTTAAAGTCAAACATAATAAATTTGTAACAAAATTCTTTAAGAGCGCTATATTTTTATAGGATTTTTTTATATCAAAAGGGGGACCGTTACATATATTTTCTTTTTTATAAAATAGATACTAAGGCATACAATATTTTAGTTAGCCTAAATAAAAAACTAACCCCAGTAAATATAGAATAACATTCATGGCTGAAGATACTCGTCATGTTGTAAATCTTGGTGAGTGTAAAAAGGTGCATGCCTATAAAGAATCGTTTTATAATAATGATTGATAGTATTTTATACACACTATCAACTTATTTAGATGTAAGATCCAATATATTAGATTAAGCGCTTGAAAAACAAATACAGTTGATGAGATAGCCTTAAACGACAATTCCTAACAAGATCAATGTACATTGGCTATGGATGAGTTAGACCAAATTTTGTGAAACGGTATAACAACACAAAGGGAAGAGGCGATAAACATGCAGTCAACGGAAGCGCATATGAAGGAAAAACAACGTAGAGAAAAAATAGAAATTATATTTAGTCACATGGTAAAAGGAGAGAGTTATTTTCACGGCTCTTCCTATCAATGGAAAAATATTGTATATCAAAATTATAATAAAATACAACAAAAAGAGTTGGAAGTTGAACAACTCATTTCGAAAATGGAAAAAGCAGGGGTTCGTTTTACGCAGCACCGTTCACTCATACACTATCCCGTCATTGATTTTGTAAAATATATAGCTAAGATTTATAAGGAGCCCCTCGAAATACAATAATCATATTTAAAATAAACCTTTATAAAAGGTTTATTTCCAGAGTGTTGGGAAACCCTTTAGGGTTCCCAACATTCTGCAATCCTTTTTAATTTTAGTAAATGAAAACAATATAAA
>NZ_CP031292.1:5606758-5607738 GCF_003355115.1 Bacillus sp. COPE52 | reverse complement strand
TACGTTCCCGGGCCTTGTACACACCGCCCGTCACACCACGAGAGTTTGTAACACCCGAAGTCGGTGGGGTAACCTTTATGGAGCCAGCCGCCTAAGGTGGGACAGATGATTGGGGTGAAGTCGTAACAAGGTAGCCGTATCGGAAGGTGCGGCTGGATCACCTCCTTTCTATGGAGAATTGATGAACGCTGTTCATCAATATAAGTTTCCGTGTTTCGTTTTCGTTTAGTTTTGAGAGTTCAATTCAATATTGACTCTTAAATGAGGATATGATATAAATAAATCCTGCAATTTGTATGGGCCTATAGCTCAGCTGGTTAGAGCGCACGCCTGATAAGCGTGAGGTCGATGGTTCGAGTCCATTTAGGCCCACCATACATTTTTGGGGCCTTAGCTCAGCTGGGAGAGCGCCTGCCTTGCACGCAGGAGGTCAGCGGTTCGATCCCGCTAGGCTCCACCAAAAAGCTATCTTATATAGCAAATGGTATGTTCTTTGAAAACTAGATAACAGTGTAGCTCATATTTTTTAATTTTAGTTTGGTTAAGTTAGAAAGGGCGCACGGTGGATGCCTTGACACTAGGAGTCGATGAAGGACGGGACTAACGCCGATATGCTTCGGGGAGCTGTAAGTAAGCTTTGATCCGAAGATTTCCGAATGGGGAAACCCACTATACGTAATGGTATGGTATCCTTACCTGAATACATAGGGTATGGAAGACAGACCCAGGGAACTGAAACATCTAAGTACCTGGAGGAAGAGAAAGCAAATGCGATTTCCTGAGTAGCGGCGAGCGAAACGGAATCTAGCCCAAACCAAGAGGCTTGCCTCTTGGGGTTGTAGGACATTCTATACGGAGTTACAAAGGAACGAGGTAGACGAAGCGACCTGGAAAGGTCCGTCGTAGAGGGTAACAACCCCGTAGTCGAAACTTCGTTCTCTCTTGAATGTATCCTGAGTACGGCGGAACACGTGAAATTC
>NZ_CP031292.1:5605514-5606708 GCF_003355115.1 Bacillus sp. COPE52 | reverse complement strand
TAGAGGGTAACAACCCCGTAGTCGAAACTTCGTTCTCTCTTGAATGTATCCTGAGTACGGCGGAACACGTGAAATTCCGTCGGAATCTGGGAGGACCATCTCCCAAGGCTAAATACTCCCTAGTGATCGATAGTGAACCAGTACCGTGAGGGAAAGGTGAAAAGCACCCCGGAAGGGGAGTGAAAGAGATCCTGAAACCGTGTGCCTACAAATAGTCAGAGCCCGTTAATGGGTGATGGCGTGCCTTTTGTAGAATGAACCGGCGAGTTACGATCCCGTGCGAGGTTAAGTTGAAGAGACGGAGCCGCAGCGAAAGCGAGTCTGAATAGGGCGTTTAGTACGTGGTCGTAGACCCGAAACCAGGTGATCTACCCATGTCCAGGGTGAAGTTCAGGTAACACTGAATGGAGGCCCGAACCCACGCACGTTGAAAAGTGCGGGGATGAGGTGTGGGTAGCGGAGAAATTCCAATCGAACCTGGAGATAGCTGGTTCTCCCCGAAATAGCTTTAGGGCTAGCCTTAAGTGTAAGAGTCTTGGAGGTAGAGCACTGATTGAACTAGGGGTCCTCATCGGATTACCGAATTCAGTCAAACTCCGAATGCCAATGACTTATCCTTAGGAGTCAGACTGCGAGTGATAAGATCCGTAGTCAAGAGGGAAACAGCCCAGATCGCCAGCTAAGGTCCCAAAGTGTGTATTAAGTGGAAAAGGATGTGGAGTTGCTTAGACAACTAGGATGTTGGCTTAGAAGCAGCCACCATTTAAAGAGTGCGTAATAGCTCACTAGTCGAGTGACTCTGCGCCGAAAATGTACCGGGGCTAAATACACCACCGAAGCTGCGAATTGATACCAATGGTATCAGTGGTAGGGGAGCGTTCTAAGTGCAGTGAAGTCAGACCGGAAGGACTGGTGGAGCGCTTAGAAGTGAGAATGCCGGTATGAGTAGCGAAAGACGGGTGAGAATCCCGTCCACCGAATGCCTAAGGTTTCCTGAGGAAGGCTCGTCCGCTCAGGGTTAGTCAGGACCTAAGCCGAGGCCGACAGGCGTAGGCGATGGACAACAGGTTGATATTCCTGTACCACCTCTTTATCGTTTGAGCAATGGAGGGACGCAGAAGGATAGAAGAAGCGTGCGATTGGTTGTGCACGTCCAAGCAGTTAGGCTGATAAGTAGGCAAATCCGCTTATCGT
>NZ_CP031292.1:5604570-5605464 GCF_003355115.1 Bacillus sp. COPE52 | reverse complement strand
GAAGGATAGAAGAAGCGTGCGATTGGTTGTGCACGTCCAAGCAGTTAGGCTGATAAGTAGGCAAATCCGCTTATCGTAAAGGCTGAGCTGTGATGGGGAAGCTCCTTATGGAGCGAAGTCTTTGATTCCCCGCTGCCAAGAAAAGCTTCTAGCGAGATAAAAGGTGCCTGTACCGCAAACCGACACAGGTAGGCGAGGAGAGAATCCTAAGGTGTGCGAGAGAACTCTGGTTAAGGAACTCGGCAAAATGACCCCGTAACTTCGGGAGAAGGGGTGCTTTCTTAACGGAAAGCCGCAGTGAATAGGCCCAAGCGACTGTTTAGCAAAAACACAGGTCTCTGCGAAGCCGTAAGGCGAAGTATAGGGGCTGACACCTGCCCGGTGCTGGAAGGTTAAGGAGAGGGGTTAGCGTAAGCGAAGCTCTGAACTGAAGCCCCAGTAAACGGCGGCCGTAACTATAACGGTCCTAAGGTAGCGAAATTCCTTGTCGGGTAAGTTCCGACCCGCACGAAAGGTGTAACGATTTGGGCACTGTCTCAACCAGAGACTCGGTGAAATTATAGTACCTGTGAAGATGCAGGTTACCCGCGACAGGACGGAAAGACCCCGTGGAGCTTTACTGTAGCCTGATATTGAATTTTGGTACAGTTTGTACAGGATAGGCGGGAGCCATTGAAACCGGAGCGCTAGCTTCGGTGGAGGCGCTGGTGGGATACCGCCCTGACTGTATTGAAATTCTAACCTACGGGTCTTATCGACCCGGGAGACAGTGTCAGGTGGGCAGTTTGACTGGGGCGGTCGCCTCCTAAAGTGTAACGGAGGCGCCCAAAGGTTCCCTCAGAATGGTTGGAAATCATTCGTAGAGTGCAAAGGCATAAGGGAGCTTGACTGCGA
>NZ_CP031292.1:5603888-5604520 GCF_003355115.1 Bacillus sp. COPE52 | reverse complement strand
GGAGGCGCCCAAAGGTTCCCTCAGAATGGTTGGAAATCATTCGTAGAGTGCAAAGGCATAAGGGAGCTTGACTGCGAGACCTACAAGTCGAGCAGGGACGAAAGTCGGGCTTAGTGATCCGGTGGTTCCGCATGGAAGGGCCATCGCTCAACGGATAAAAGCTACCCCGGGGATAACAGGCTTATCTCCCCCAAGAGTCCACATCGACGGGGAGGTTTGGCACCTCGATGTCGGCTCATCGCATCCTGGGGCTGTAGTCGGTCCCAAGGGTTGGGCTGTTCGCCCATTAAAGCGGTACGCGAGCTGGGTTCAGAACGTCGTGAGACAGTTCGGTCCCTATCCGTCGTGGGCGTAGGAAATTTGAGAGGAGCTGTCCTTAGTACGAGAGGACCGGGATGGACGCACCGCTGGTGTACCAGTTGTTCTGCCAAGGGCATAGCTGGGTAGCTATGTGCGGAAGGGATAAGTGCTGAAAGCATCTAAGCATGAAGCCCCCCTCAAGATGAGATTTCCCATAGCGTAAGCTAGTAAGATCCCTGAAAGATGATCAGGTTGATAGGTTCGAGGTGGAAGCATGGTGACATGTGGAGCTGACGAATACTAATAGATCGAGGACTTAACCATATAATATG
>NZ_CP031292.1:5601239-5603838 GCF_003355115.1 Bacillus sp. COPE52 | reverse complement strand
GGATCAAACTCTCCAATAAAGTTAGTTTGTCTAGCATCTAAAAATAAAAATTGACGTTTCACGTTGTTTGTTTCGTTCAGTTTTCAAAGAACTACTTGGTCGCTCATTTGCGACTCCCTTATGTTAACATCTTCATGTTTCAATGTCAACTAAGTTTTTTATTTCGTTTGTCGTTTTCTGCGTTATTGCATCGGCGACTTGTTCTATATTACACCTCAATATAATAATAGTCAATATTAATCTTTCGTTTTTTTTTAAAGATGAAAGATACTCTCATACCCCTTCTTTATTTCTCATACATATTAATAAGATAACTGAAAGGAGTATAGAGATTGTTCGATTCTTCTTTATTACGCATCATAAGCACCCATTCAAGAATTCCAAACTATCATAGAAATTTCCCCATCATTCTATTCTGGAGTCAAAAAAGCGGTTGCACCTCTCTTGCTAATTGGTTCTTTTACCAGATTGATTTATTACAAACAGCTCTAAGCTATAGTCCTTTCATTCATAATTATGAATATCATATATACAAAAATACACCTGCCTATAGTGTACGACTAGGTATAGCGTTACGAGAAAAACAAAAAGAAACTTTTAAACTTGTTCGCAACCCTTATAGGAGGGCAGTCAGTTCTTTCGTATCCTTAATTGCACCTCCTTATGTGGAGAATCCCGAATGGAAACCCATCCGAAAGTTTTTATATCAAGATGAAAACTCTCCTAAAGGGATCTCATTTAAACAATTTCTATACTACTTATTTATTAAAGGTGCTCAAGCAGATGACATTAACCCACATTTCACACAACAATATATAACTGGTGAAGAAGAATATGTGACCAATTATATATACTTAGAAAACTTCAATCAGGAAATGAAAGAATTAGAAAAGCGTTTCGAATTAAAAGTTGCACCAATAAATGAGTTCTCAACATCTTGGCATCATCAAACTCCCACCATGATTTATAAAGGGGATTTTAGTGAAGGCGATATTACGAATCCTTTATTCCCTCGCCATCCTACTTTCGAAAGTTTTTACGATACTGAGTGTATGCAGCTCGTTCAAACAATATTTCAAAATGATTTCGATACATATAGATATAGCAAAGAATATCCATACTAATTTCAGTCTATTTTCTTTGCTAAATATAAAAAGATACCTCATATATATAAGGTATCTTTTTAACATTTTTAATTATATAAAACATACTGTTTAACAGTCCCGACTCTACACCTTATTACCTTTTAATAGATTACGTATTTTTTGCTTATCCGCCCATCCTACTCCAATTAAAACTAGACTTGCCCCCATTATTACCCTCCATGTCAGAGATTCATTTAATAGGATAATTGAAGTAACAATGCTTATTAACGGTAATGCATTTAAATATAATCCACTTACTGATGCAGAAACTCTCTCTAGCGCTTTATTCCAGAACCAATATGCTAAAATTGTTGCTCCAATAACAAGGTACATTACACTAAATCCCGTTTTCCAAGTTTCAATCTTTGGGAAACCGTAATAAAGAATTTCCACCAAGGCAAACGGCAATAGAATAACAGCTCCGATAATTAAAGTTAATGTGGTAAATACCTCATTTGATAAATACTGTTCTTGTTTTGGTCGTTTTAACAAAACTGTGTAGAAAGCAAATAGAAAAGTGCTCAATAATATAAGTACATCTCCTATTAAAGATACTTCTTGATCAACACCTTTAGATGGAATCGTAATAAAGAGTACTCCTATAGCCCCCAATATAATTCCTATCCAATAATTCAACCGAATTTTCTCTTTCAAAAAGAATGCTGAAAATAGAATTGTAACTAATGGTAATGCAGCATCTATGATACTAACATGTAATCCACTTGTTAAAGAAATGCCGTAGGATGTAAACATAAAATATCCAGCTACACCGGTAAAAGCTAACAAACTCATTCTTTTCCATGGAACTTTTTTATGTACAACTGATTTTTGTAGTTGTTTAAATGAGAATAGCATACAAATTCCACCCGCAAAGAAAAGACGAATAAACAACAAAGTAAACGGTTGAATAGATTCTAACGCCCATTTCGTTGGCGCAATGGCTGTCCCCCATAATATAACAGCCACTAATAACATGCATATTTCTTTCATAATCCCCCACACCCATCAAAAATATATGTTAACTACCTTAATTATAGATTCATCCTTATGTAAAACCCTAAAAAAACAAAGAGGTTATGTAAAAGTAAAAATTTTTTTGTTCATTTTACAACTAAATTCATGCAAAAGGTAATTCTTACCTTTAATTTACATTTAAATATATTACTTTATAACCTTCTTATCACTTTATATCGTTTCTATTTTATCTTTTTTCTTCTTTAGGACTATTAAAATTATAGATTATAACAGCTGATAAATAAAAATAAACATAAAAAAACCTAAGTCGAATCGACTTAGGTTTTTGCTTGGCGACGTCCTACTCTCACAGGGACAAGGTCCCAACTACCATCGGCGCTAGAGAGCTTAACTTCCGTGTTCGGTATGGGAACGGGTGTGACCTCTCTGCCATCATCACCAAACTATGAAGGCATATTCCTTCAAAACTAGATAACATT
>NZ_CP031292.1:5600896-5601189 GCF_003355115.1 Bacillus sp. COPE52 | reverse complement strand
TAACAGTACTAGGAAAAGCAAACGGCTGGGCGAAAATCAATTACCAAGGAAAAGAAGGTTATGTGTCGTTAGAGTTTGTGAAGTTAGAAGCAGGAAAACAAGAAGAAAAGCCAGCGGAAGACATTACGAATGGAACGCAAGAAGTAGGAACGATTAACGCGACAAGCTTACGAGTAAGAAGTGCGGCAAATACAAGTAGCTCGGTTCTAGGAACCCTAAAAAATGGTGAAAAAGTAACAGTACTAGGAAAAGCAAACGGCTGGGCGAAAATCAATTACCAAGGAAAAGAAGGT
>NZ_CP031292.1:5600586-5600846 GCF_003355115.1 Bacillus sp. COPE52 | reverse complement strand
AGTGCGGCAAATACAAGTAGCTCGGTTCTAGGAAACTTAAAAAATGGTGAAAAAGTAACAGTACTAGGAAAAGCAAACGGCTGGGCGAAAATCAATTACCAAGGAAAAGAAGGTTATGTGTCGTTAGAGTTTGTGAAGTTAGAAGCAGGAAAACAAGAAGAAAAGCCAGCGGAAGACATTACGAATGGAACGCAAGAAGTAGGAACAATTAACGCGACAAGCTTACGAGTAAGAAGTGCGGCAAATACAAGTAGCTCGGT
>NZ_CP031292.1:5600225-5600536 GCF_003355115.1 Bacillus sp. COPE52 | reverse complement strand
ATCAAGGAAAAGAAGGCTATGTGTCGTTAGAGTTTGTGAAGTTAGAAGCAGGAAAACAAGAAGAAAAGCCAGCGGAAGACATTACGAATGGAACGCAAGAAGTAGGAACGATCAATGCGACAAGTCTCCGAGTAAGAAGTGCGGCGAATACAAGTAGCTCGGTTCTAGGAAACTTAAAAAATGGTGAAAAAGTAACAGTACTAGGAAAAGTAAATGGCTGGGCGAAAATCAATTACCAAGGAAAAGAAGGTTATGTGTCGTTAGAGTTTGTGAAGTTAGAAGCAGGAAAACAAGAAGAAAAGCCAGCGGAA
>NZ_CP031292.1:5598384-5600175 GCF_003355115.1 Bacillus sp. COPE52 | reverse complement strand
CTGCCACCAGAACCACTGCCATCAGAGCCGCTGCCACCAGAACCGTTACCACCAGAACCACTGCCACCAGAACCACTGCCACCAGAACCACTGCCATCAGAGCCGCTGCCACCAGAACCGTTACCACCAGAACCACTGCCACCAGAACCGCTACCACCAGAACCGTTGCTTCCTGGAGGTTTATTATTATCTTTTGAGTTTTCTTCTGCTAAATGATCGCTGTTTTGTACAATAGCGTTTGTTGGAGAGAAGTTTTCCGTGGCTGCATTACCGATATTCAAGCCGCTAAAAAAAGATAAAGAAAGTGTTGATGCTAAAATGAAGATTTTCGTCATTGTTTTCCTCCTGAAAAATTAATATTCCATCTAAAATACATCCCTTTGTAATATTTCATAGGAGATATAGTTTTATGCAAAAAACTATATAGATAAGATGTTCACAAATTTTATGGCTATATTTAGATATTCAAAATAAATATTTCGGAATGATATGTTAAGATTAATAGTAAGAAGAATAAAAAAGGGAGGGCTGAAGAATATAGGATTTCTTATATTCTTATAAAAAATTATGAAACAAACAACAAAACAAATAATAACAGGTACATTTCTAGCGACAGCAACATCTTTTATTTCGACGCATGCCTTTGCAGAAAGTGATAATTTAGCGACAGTAAATGCAACAAATTTAAATATACGTGAACAACCTACAACTCAAGGGAAAGTTATAGGAACAGTAAAAAAGGGAACAAATGTACAAGTTTTAAGTAAGGAAAAAGAATGGGCTAAAATTTCTCATGATGGAAAAGAGGGGTATGTCACATTACAATTTTTAGGATTTTCGAATGGAAATCCAAACGTTGAACAAAAACAACAATTAACGATTAATAATGGACAAAAAGAAGAGGGAATTGTTACGGCAACTCGTTTGAATGTACGTAATAGTCCAACTCTAGGTAGTTCAATGATTGGCTATGTTCAAAAAAATGAAAAAGTAACGGTATTAGGAAAAGCGAACGGCTGGGCAAAGATTGAATATAAAGGAAAAGAGGGATATGTATCTTTAGAGTTTTTAAAATTTGGAGATGCAATTCAAACACCTGACACTTCTGGCCAAAAGCAACTGCAACCAACAATCAAAAATGGAGCACAAGAAGTAGGAACAATCAATGCAACAAGCTTACGAGTAAGAAGCGCAGCGAATACAAGTAGCTCGGTTTTAGGGAACCTAAAAAATGGTGAAAAAGTAACAGTACTAGGAAAAGCGAATGGTTGGGCAAAAATCAGCTATCAAGGAAAAGAAGGGTATGTATCGTTAGAGTTTGTGAAAATTGATGGCAACACAGAAGAGATAAAAAAGCCGGAACAACCGAAAACATCAGATGCAACGATTAAAAATGGAACGCAAGAAGTAGGAACAATTAACGCGACAAGCTTACGAGTAAGAAGTGCGGCAAATACAAGTAGCTCGGTTCTAGGAAACTTAAAAAATGGTGAAAAAGTAACAGTACTAGGAAAAGCAAATGGCTGGGCGAAAATCAGCTATCAAGGAAAAGAAGGGTATGTGTCGTTAGAGTTTGTGAAGTTAGAAGCAGGAAAACAAGAAGAAAAGCCAGCGGAAAACATTACGAATGGAACGCAAGAAGTAGGAACGATTAATGCGACAAGTCTCCGAGTAAGAAGTGCGGCAAATACAAGTAGCTCAGTTCTAGGAAACTTGAAAAATGGTGAAAAAGTAACAGTACTAGGGAAAGTAAATGGCTGGGCGAAAATCAATTACCAAGGAAAAGAAGGG
>NZ_CP031292.1:5512453-5598334 GCF_003355115.1 Bacillus sp. COPE52 | reverse complement strand
ATGGGGTATGGAAGCAAAGAAATAAATGACGTGAGGATAAATAAGTTGATTAAGTGTATAGGAATTATTGTAGGCGCTGCCGTGATTTTGGTGGCGTCTTGTTTGTTGTTAAGGAAAGATAAGGGGATAAATAAAAAAGAGGACTAAAGCCCTCTTTTTAATAAATACCTAAGTTTTACGCACAAATTGGAATCCCTAATGCTATTAAAGTCAATGCTACTTGAAGAGAAAGTTCTAATCTAGCAATTTCGATTCCAGCAACTGAGACCACTAAAAAAGGTTGTCCATTAACGAACAAAACACAACTGTCCATGCTTACGCCTCCTTTCTAGCAATCTAATACAGTATATGAATAAAACTATAAAATGTTATAGTTAGATTTATAGATTTGAATGAATTGATAGATTTGTCCTGTTTTACAAAACAAACGAACACAACGAAAGAAAATAACTGTCCTGCTTAACTGTCTAAAAGTTGACCCTTTTGTACAATTAAAATTTATAGGGTAAAAACTTTGTAAACAGATAGTTGTTATTGTCTAAAAGATAGTCTAAAATAAAAGTATATAATTCTTAAGACTTTTAGACTATTTTGAGGTGATTTGGATGGCTATCGTTGGTTATGCAAGGGTAAGTACAAAAGATCAAAATTTAGATGCACAAATTGAAAGGTTAACAGAATATGGATGTGACAAAATATATTCTGAAAAGTACAGTGGAGCTAATAGTGATCGGGAAGAATTGCAAAAGGCATTAGAGTATATGAGAGAAGGAGATAAATTTGTTGTTTGTAAAATAGATCGTTTAGCTAGATCAATATTTGATTTGCATAAGATTGTAAATCAATTAGCGGATAGAGGAATAGCGGTGGTATTTCTTAAAGAACAAATTGATTTCTCTACACCAGCAGGTAAATTGATGTTTACTATGTTAGGGGCAATTGCTGAGTTTGAAAGAGATTTAATTAATGAAAGAACAGCTGAAGGAAGAGAAAGAGCTAAAGCGATGGGTAAACATATGGGACGTAAAGGACAGGATGAAAAACAGGTTAAGCAGGCTATGAACTTATTCTTTAATAGGAAAGAGAATGGATTAAGTGTAAATGATATTTCAAAAATGACGGGAGTTCCGCGTTCTACTATTTATGCTAAAGCGAAAGAATTAAAAGAGGAGGAATATAAGTAAATAATAAACAGTTAAAGTAGCCTAACAGCTACTTTTTATTTTTTCACCATATAAGAAGGACATGAATATATTAGGAGTAAATAAAAAGCATAGGAGTGATAAATATGTTCTTCGCAAAGTTACGTGGCAGAAATGAAGTTCCACCAGTAGAAACAGATGCTCGAGGACAAGCTTTCTTTAAATTGAGCCGGGACGAGCTTAGTTTAAAATTTAAGTTGGAGTTATTTGATATAGAGAATGTAGTAGTTGCCCATCTGCATCTAGGAGCAAAAGGAACAAATGGTCCTGTTGTAGCTTTTTTATTTGGACCTATAACAAATCCAGTTTCAATAGAGTGTGCAACTTTTACAGGAATAATTACTCAAGAGGATTTGGTTGGGCCGTTGGCTGGTCAAACATTAGAGGCTCTTGTAAATGAAATCATCGCTGGAAACATTTATATTAATGTTCATACTGTACAACATCCTAATGGCGAAATTCGTGGTCAACTGTATCATTGTTAATTAATTAAAAGTAGCGAATCCGCTGCTTTTTTATTTTGCATAGAAAAAGGAACCCTGAAGGATCCCATTTACATTACGCAGTCTTATAATTCTTATTTTTAATCCTATTCTTAGTATCCATAAATGCGGCGAATGTCGCTATAGAGCCACCTAAATCATAGACTTGGAATTTGTAGTCAAAAGCTAATCCTGTAATGAAATTGTAGCTGTATATAAAACAAGTAATACCGAACAACCATAACATGAACTTTAAATCTTTTAAGCTCAATCTATAATTCTTAATTTTTTTCCACATATGTATCAACTCCTATTATCCTGATGTTCTATAGTTTTTCTTGATGATATCTCGCACGTTTAAGATAAAGAATAGAAGGAAAACCAAGGCTATGATACCGTAAATCCAGTAGTATGTATGTCCTGTTGAGAATTCATTATAAAAAGAAAGGGAACTACAAACTAAGAGGATTGCTGAACAGATAGTAGAGATCAATAATGAACTAAAACTTCTCATGATTTTCACCTCGATTCAAATTTTTAGAACTTTTTATATAATTATACATTTAAATAAAAGGATTTTGAAGAGTAATTACTATAAGGAAGAGTTATAACGAGTTTCTTCCTATTATATAGAAGGTGGTGGGTGATATGGAGTGAAACAAAAACACGAGTTAGCTCAAGAAGATTACATGCAAGGTATGAAGTATAAGGAATTGGCTGAGAAATATGAGGTCAGTATTAATACAATTAAGTCCTGGAGAAAAAGGCATGGCTGGAATCGAAAAGGGGTGCACCCAAAAGACGAAAAAGGATGCACCCAAACCAAGAAAACAGGTGCACCCATTGGGAATAAGAATGCAGTGGGTAATCCGGGAAACAAGAATCCTAAGTATGGGAACAAGAATGCAGTAGGGCATGGCCCGCCAAAAGGGAACCATAACGCTATGACGCATGGATTGTTTAGGAAGATAATCCCGAGTGACGATCCGCATGCAATGGAATTGCTAGATGAAATACAAAATCATACTGAATTAGATATGCTATTCCACTCTATTCAACTGCAATACTTCAATATCCTTAATTCACAACGTATTATGCATGTTCGCAGTCAAAACGATATGTCAAAAGAGATGATTAGCGAATCACTGAATGGAGACGCGTACACAGTGCAGTTTGCATGGGATAAACAAGCTAATTTACTTACAGCTTATTCGCGCGCTATGACAGCGTTATCCTCTATGATTGAGAGGTTCGATAAGTTAGCAAATGCTGATGATGAGAGACGATTGAAGTTAGAGCAGATGAAAGTTAACATTGAAAAAACGAAAGCTGACACTGCTCGTATTAAGGGAGAAGATGGGGAAGAGTATGAAGACGATGGTTTCAAAGAGGCGCTAAAAGGAAAGGTAGAGGAAGTGTGGGATGATCATGACGACGATTCCGAAGCGTAAAAAGAAACCTGCTCCCTTTAAATTTAAACCATTCTCCAAGAAGCAGCTGAAGGTATTAACTTGGTGGAAGCCTAACAGTCCCGTTAAAGATTATGACGGGATTATTTGCGATGGTTCTATTCGTGCCGGAAAAACAGTATCGATGGCTCTTTCCTATGTTATGTGGGCAATGGAGTCATTCGAAGGTGAGAACTTCGGTATGTGCGGGAAAACAATTGGTTCGCACCGTCGTAACGTTATAACGCCACTTAAAAAAATGCTCAAGTCTCGTGGTTATAAGGTTAAAGATCATAGAAGTGAAAATATGCTCTCAATTACTAAGGATGGAGTTACTAATTTCTTTTACATCTTTGGTGGTAAGGATGAAAGTTCTCAGGACTTAATTCAAGGAATTACTCTTGCTGGATGATTCTTTGATGAGGTAGCACTGATGGTTCGGAGTTTCGTAGATCAGGCGACAGGTCGTTGTTCAGTAGAGGGCTCAAAAATATGGTTCAACTGCAATCCGGCAGGTCCATATCACTGGTTTAAGTTGGAATGGCTCGATAAGCGTAAGGAAAGGAATTTACTGCATGTTCGCTTTACTATGGATGATAACTTATCCCTTTCTAAGAAGACAAAACAACGTTATTACAAGTTATATAGCGGTGTCTTCTTCAAACGGTACATTTTAGGATTGTGGGCAGCTGCTTCAGGTCTTGTATTTGATATGTTCAAGGAAGAAGTGCACAAAGTTGATTCTGTAGATCGTAATTACGTTGAGTATTATGTTTCTTGCGACTACGGTACACAGAACGCTATGGCGTATGGATTATGGGGTAAATGTATTGAAGAAGGCGACAAAGAAGTGTGGTATAAAATCAAGGAGTACCATTATAGTGGCCGTGATGCAGAGAAGCAGAAAACAGATCAGGAATACTACGAAGACTATGAGGAATTCGTTGGTGATTTGCCAATTAAAGGAACAGTAGTTGACCCCTCGGCTGCTTCGTTTATCGCTGTATTGATGCGTAATAAGAGGAAAGTATATAAGGCTCGTAATAATGTGAAAGAGGGCATTGGAAACGTTGGTATAGCGCTTAATACAGGCAGAACATACTTTAACGATTGCTGCGTTGAGACGTTTAAGGAGTTTGCCTCTTATATATGGGATGAAAAAGCGATCCAACGCGGTGAGGATAAACCACTTAAAGAGAATGACCATCACATGGACGAAACGAGATACTTCATTAACACGATTATATTCGGATTACGTAAAAAGAAGAAAAAGAAATGAGGTGAAGCAACTTAATGACAAAGAAAAGGAAAGTTAGTGCAAAGGTAATTAAGGCAGTAGGGACAAGTACTCAAGTATTATCTCGCCAACAAGAGAGCGAGAATGAGAAGAACACAGTTAATGATATTATCGAACCGCCTTATAGAATTGAAGATTTGCAGCAGATTAGGGAAAATAGTACGATTCTAGGGCAGTGTATTGATGCGTATAAGCGTAATATTGCTGGATTTGGTCATGAGATGAAGTATAAGCAAGGTGATATTAAAGAAACGACAGAGATGAAAATGGAGTGGTCCTTTGTGAATGATGAGGTAATTCCTTTCTTTAGTTTCGACAAACCGTTTAAAGAAGTTCTTGAGACAAGTATCGACGATAGAGAAACCACAGGTAATGGATATATTGAAGTGATTCGTAATTTAGATGGGAAACCTGCTGAATTAGTAAATATGTTGTCGCAGTACATGAGGGTCACACGTAAGGATGATAAACCTCAAGAGGTTACTTATACCATTAACGGAAATGAAGTTAAAAGAAAAAAACTATTTCGTCGCTATGTGCAGCGAGTAGGAAATACTGACACGTACTTTAAAGAATTCGGGGATCCACGCTTCTTGAATAAAGAAACTGGCCAATTTGGTACTTCTACATTTGGCGAAAAAAACGCCACTGAAGTAATACAACTGAAGATAGGGAATGGCCCTTATGGTATCCCGCGTTGGGTATCGCATGTTGTTCATATGGTAGGAGCTAGGAAGGCAGAGGAATTAAATCTACGCTATTTCAAACAAGGGCGTCATATTCCGATGGCTATCTTACTGAAAAATGGAATTTTATCAGAAGAAAGTGAAGCAGCTCTAACTGATTATGTTTCGAATGTTGAAGGTGAAGATAATCAACATAAATATCTGCTACTGCAGGTGGAAAGTGCTGAAGAGGGTATTGTAGGTGATACTCCAACGTCGGTGGATATCGAGCTTAAATCACTAGCAGATATCCTGCAAAATGATGCTCTATTCCTTGAATACGATGAGAAATCACGTCAAAAAGTACAATCAGCATTCCGTTTACCAGACGTATATGTAGGTTATATTCGCGACTTTAACAGAGCAACTGCTGAATCTGTACGAGAGATTACAGAGGAGCAGGTATTTGAACCGGAACGAAGTGCTTTAGAATTTATTATTAACAATGTACTGCTACTTCCATATGGATTAAAACACGTATACGTAAACCTACGAAAATCAGAGATCAGTAACACGGAGGATATGGTTAAAACTATTGAGGTGCTTGCTGATAAGGGTGGTTTAACATTCCAGGATATACGCAATATTGCTGGCAATATGCTAAATAAAGAGTTCTCAGATTATGATATTCCTGAAGCGGATCAACCAGTTGCTTTAGTTTTAGAAAGACATCGTAAGGTAAGTGGTTGGGAGGAAGGGTTAAGTGAGAAGCTACAAAAATCAGCTGGTGGTAATGCTAAGGAAGAACTCGTAAATGTAATGAAAGATGTACGAGACTTATTGGAGTCGATGCAAGATGCAGAAGATTGATAAACTGCTAGATTCATTAAATGGGTGGATAGAGAAAGCTGATACTGGTGATTTTACAGATTCATTGCCTGATGATCTGGAAGTATTGGACATGTTACCGGGATACGTTGAGGACTTCGAAAAGGAAGTTGCCAAGCTACTTCGGAAGCAGAAGAAGTACATTGTTGATGGAATTAAGAACTATACGAAAAAGGATGCTATCGAAAAGGGTATCACGATAAAGGATGTTATTAACTTTGTTACTGGCAGTCTATTTGGAGCTGATACATTTGCTAAAAGTTTGAGTAAAGCAGCGAGGAAGTTCCTTAATTACACGATGAAGGATATGACGAAAGCTTTCATGGATGCAATTGATCCTGATATTCAGTTTAGTATCTTCTCAAAACGCACTACAAAGTGGATTAATAGTTGGTCTGATGAATTAGGTAAGTTAATGCAGATTAACTCACAAAAAGCGGTAGAGCGTATTTTAAACGAGGGATTAGAGAAAGGGAAAGGTATTCGTGAAATAGCAAGAGGGCTTGCGAAGCTACCGGAATTCGACCGTAAAAGAGCAAAGACAACAGCGCAGACAGAAGTCCTCGCAGCATGTTCTGCTTCTCAATTTGAATCATATCGCCAATCCCCTGCTGTAATAGGTAAGAAGTGGCGTCATAGCGGTACAAAGAACAATCAACCTCGTGATAATCACGTGGCGTATGACGGTACAACGGTTCTGGTAGAGGAAGAATTTGAGCTCCCCGGTTCTGGAGAACGGTGTATGTTTCCTCGTGATAGTTCGTTAAGTGGGCGTGAAAGAATTAACTGTAAATGTATTATGTCCCCTGCCGTAGATAATAATATATTAGGCCTATCTGAAGAAGAGAAACAGAAGATTAGGGAAGAAACTTTGAAGGAGTTGAACAAGAAATGAAGACTTCTAAAATTAAGCTGATTCATATTTGAAAGGGGGTGAGTAAATGCCAAGAAAACTAAAAAACGTGGATGTAAGTTTTGTTTCTATTGTGGATAAAGCTGCAAACAAAAAGAAATTCTTCTTAACGAAAAGTGAACAGGAACCAACATTTGAAAAAGAAGTCAAAATTATTAAAGGTGAAGACGAAGAGCAAAAACTTGTATATGGAATTGTATACTCTCCTGGCAGCGCGGATGACCCAAACACTCATGACGCACACGGGGATTTTATGACTGCGGAAGAAATAGAAAAATCCGCTCATAATTTTATCGCTAAGTATCGTAATATCGACACTCAACATGATTTTAATGCAGGAGCAGGAAAAGTAGTAGAAAGTTATGTAGCTCCTGTCGACATAGAAATAAACGGTGAAATAATCACAAAAGGTACATGGGTACTGGTGACAGAAGCAACCGATGAGATATGGAAAGATATTAAAGATGGAAAAATGACAGGATATTCCCTTGCAGGAGTTGCCGAGACAGAAGTAATTGAGGAAGAAGTAACTAAAACTGAAGAGAAACAAATGAAGTCCTTCTTCCAATTGGTGAAGGGCTTTTTTAGTGGGCAAAAACAGATTGAAGTCGTGAAAGATGCTGATGATGAAGCAACATTCCTTTCCGCAGTAGAAAAAGCTGGCATGAAAATCAGTAATGTGAACATGGCTGATATCGATGCAGCTATTGATTCTTTAACAAATCTAAAAACACGCGTCGCACCGTCAACAGAAGGTGCAGGAAGTGAGGAAGATAATATGGAGTTTAATCAAGAACAGTTAGAAAAGACATTAGCATCCGCAGTAGAGAAAGCAGTGAATCCAATTAAAGAGGAATTAGCTTCTGTTAAAAAACATCTTAATCTCGACGAGGAAAAAACAGAAGAAGATATTAGAGTAGAAAAAGCTGTTGAAGCTGCGACTGCTCCTCTACGTGAAGAGATTGAAACGTTGAAAAAATCTCAAGGCGTTAGCAATCAACAAGATACTGATGTTGTTGAAAAAACTGAAGTCAAAAAATCTGTATGGAATGGCTTACTGTAAGCCTGAAGGAGGAAAAGGTATATGACACTTAATAACAAAACAATTATTGAAAAAGCAGACGTTACTCTTGCCACATTGGCTAGTGGTGGTTTAATGAATCCTGAACAAGCTGATACATTCTTACGTATGGTGCAAAACTCCCCTACTATTTTAAAGGATTCGCGCTTTATTCAAATGGCTTCAGACACACTTAAAATTGAAAAGATTGGCTTTGGTTCCCGTATTCTTCGTCCTGGCGTTGAAGGTGTACCTTTAAAAGACTCTGATCGCTCTGCTCCATCAACTAGTACAATTACGTTAAATGCCAAAGAAGTAATTGCTGAAGTGCATATTACTTATGATACATTGGAAAACAATATTGAGGGTGGGAATCTTCAAAATACTATCATGCAGATGATTGCAGATCGTGCTGCATTAGATATTGAAGAATTAATTTTGAACGGTGATATAGCATCTACAGATCCTTATTTAGCTTTATTAGATGGTCTGCGTAAACAGGCAACGTCGCATGTTGTAGATGGTGCTGCAGGTGCATTTACTAAGGATGTATTTAAGAAAGCTTATAAAGCTGTTCCTGCTAAATACCTGCGTAACCCTAAAGATTGGAAGTTTTACACATCACATGGTTTAGAAATTGAATGGAAAGATCAAGTAGCAATGCGACAAACTAACTTAGGGGATGTTTCACTTCAAGGTGGTTTAGCTTCTGCTTATGGTGTTCCAGTAGAGGGGATTGCTATGTTACAGCCATATAATGATGGAGCCAATACTGTATCTGATATTTTATTAACTCTTCCTAAAAATATTGTGACAGGTATGAGCCGTAATATTCGAATTGAAGTGGATAAGGATATTCGCGCTCGTAAATTCATTATTGTTTTAACTGCGAAAGTTGATGTGAAGTTCGAAGAGGAAGATGCAGTGGCAAAAGTTATCAAAGTTAAGGAGTGATGACTTTTGAATTACTATGCTAAATTAATAGTTGGGAAAACATATGACGTCCATGAACGTCTATTTTTATTGGGACAAGAAGAGAAGGTTACAAAGAAAACGTACGATTACCTAAGTGGTAACGAACAATTTGCAGTCCGAAAAGAAGGTAGTAAATCTAAAGGAGAGGAGTGATAGGTATGTCGCTTATTACTGCTCAAGAATTAATAGATTACACTGTGCTGCCTGAAGTAAAAAAGCGTCCTGTTCCTCTATTGGAGCAGGATATACTTGAGGCGGAAACAGAGATTAATAATATTCCTAATATAGCTAATTTCGCTGATCAAACGAAATTCCCAGTAATTCCTGAAGTGGTAAAGTTAGCTTGTAAAAAGTTAGCACAGTATTATGCGTATACAAACGCTGATACTACTGCAATGAAGGGGATTAAGTCTGAAAGTGTTGGTAGTGGAGATTATTCATATACAAAGGATAGCTCTAGTATCACTAAACCTGATGTGCTTAATTTATTAAAAGGGTTTATACCTAACGTTGGAAAGAATAAAGTCACGTTCAAAATGAGGACGATTTAATGTCTCTACAAGTAATGATGGCCCATGAATGCGATATTTACCACTTGCAGAAGGAAACAAAGCTAGGGAAGTACGGGCAACCAGGAGAAGAGGTTTATTCTTACAAGGATAGTCCTGATGTAGCAGAACAAAGCTGCTACTTTATAGAAAGCACAACTGCATCTGTACAATCAGCACCAAACCAATTAAATAACCAAGAAATCCGAGTATTATTTATGCCTGATGCTGATGTTAAGCATAATGACAAAGCGATTAAAAAAGATACGAATGTCACTTACTATATACGAAATCCCTTTCCAGTAGCGAATCCACGTACTGGTGAGGTTTCACATATAAAAGCCATAGCAGAGAGGAAGAGTGAGCCATGGCTAGCCAAATAACGACTAGAGGGTTCCGCGAATTCAGTGCTAAGTTGAATCGTATGGCGAACGGGTTAGATCAGAACGTCGCTTTATGGCTTGAAGCTAGCGGTTTTCAATTTCTAGAAGAAGTACAAAATCAAATCATTTCTTTAGGGGTTGTTGATACTAGGAGACTGCTAAATTCGTTTGATAAGGGCGGAGATGGGAACGTATGGCGTTCCTCTGATGGCGGTTTAGTATTAGAGGTGGGGACAAATGTGGAATATGCGAAGCTTCAGAATGATGGATGGCAGCAGGTAAGGCGATTCGTCCCAGGAAGGTGGGAAGGTCATAATTTTGAATATGATCTGCATGCACCTACCGGAATGATGCTAACTGCTAAATTCATAGAAGGTCGTCCTTACTGGGATAATGCGGTTGCTATCTATGAGCGTATGTTCCAAACCGCATTCGACCGCCAGTTTCGACAATGGGTACATGGAGGTTAGATTATGTACGCACAAATACATGGTACTATGAAAGCTTTCATTTTCGATAACCTGCCCCAAGGTACATTCGCTTATCATGAGCAGGTACCAGAAGAAATAAGAGTACCTTCAGTTTACTTCCCGCATTTATCAACGAATGATTTGAAAAATACAAAGGATACATTCACCTTACTGTACACAATGACAGTGAGGTTTTTTAATGCAACGACAGAGGAAGCTATGAGTCTATCTGATGAGATTGCAAACTTAATTAGACGTAGCGGTTACACAGTGAATCTTCGTAATGAAGATGGAAGTGAATCGACTGATACCGTCTATTTAAGAAGAGTGACTACCGCCCCAGTTGAGGTTGGTTCAGCGCAATTAACAATGATTTTTGAATACCAACAAACTTACTTGAATTAAGGAGTGTGAATGTATGGCTGGCACAACTGAAACAACACCTACTGTGAAAAATAAAATGTATCGTGGTGACGAATATATTATCGCTGCGATGATAAAGGATCCAGCAAATCCAACAGCAAAAAAATTAGTTCGTCCGTTTGATCAAAACGAAGAATCCCATAGTATTGAAGCAGATGAGATTGAAGCAGAGTCGAAAGATAGAACGATTAATGACTATGGTAAAGTATCTGAGACTCGTTCATTTGGTTGTACGTTATCAGAGGGAGACGTGTTCTACCCGGCTGCAAAAGCTGCTATTCGAAACAAAGAGTACATCGAGATTTATGAAATTAATAAGCGTACAAAAGAAGCTGAAATTGGAACATATATGCTGACTTCTTTTGAAAGATCATCATCTACTGGAGAATTTGTTTCTTATTCAGTAGAGACAAAGCTTTCTGGTACAACACGTACAGAAACATTAACTGAGATTCCTAAAGGTGCAGGAGAATAAAGAGCGGTTTTTACCGCTTCTTTTTAAATTTGAAAATAACATCCAATCAAAAGGAGATTGATATATATGCGTTTTGAAATTAAAGGGAAAGAACACGAATTAAAACTTACTTACAAAACAATTGCTGAGCTAAACAAGAAATATAAAGGTGGCGCACAAGAAGTTATTGGAGCTTGTTTACAAGGTGATTTAGATATGTTTGAAGACGCTATTTACTTTGGATTAATGCATACAGGTGAAGGAATCACTAGAGAGCAAGTTGTTACTGAAATTGAAAAGCAATTCGAAGCAGAGAAAATCTCGCAAGAGTTCATTGATGAAGTTCTTAACGAAGTAGTAGCAGATAATTTTTTCTACAAAGCGACAACGAAGAAATTAAAAACACGAATGAAGAAACAATTGGTAGCGAAGAATCCGGAACTGAAAGAGATGGCGGACGAGATGTACGGGACGGACGAAGAACAACCGATTTTACTAGAGAAGAACTAGACAAGGTACAGCAAGATGGATTTAGATACTTAGGTTTATTACCAAATGAGGTAAGGAACCTGACTCCCCGCGAGTTTCAAAATATGATGACAGGGAGAAATGAACAATATCTAGATGAATTGCAAACCTATAGCATATTTGCTCTGATGATGCGCTCGGTTTATCACAGTAATCCAAAGAAGAGTATGAAACCAAAAGATTTATTTGATAGATCGAAAATGGTTACTGATGAACAGAAGAAAAAATCTATTGAAAACCGCGCGAAACAGGCTGAGGAAAATATGGAATTCTTACAAAGTCTCAACTTCGGTTGATTGAAAGGTAGGTGAGATTTTGGCGACACAAGAAGAATTAGTAGTTCAGTTTAGAGCGGAAACAGATCAGATGCGAAGAGAAATGGCGGCTATGCAAAGTCAATTAAATGATTTTGTTAGAACAACAAATCGTACATCTCGGGAGTATCGAAGAAGCATCGAGAATATGGGGGATGCGAATAGCGAATTAAGTAGGGAAATACGTGAAATAAACAGACAACAAAGAGAAGCTATGAAACCGCATATAGAACAATTAAAGCGAGCAGAACTTCAATATTTGCAAACTGCTATGAGCATGGATACTTATACTGGTTCAGCTCAAGATTTAATTGCACAAGTTAATGAGATTGGTAAAGCGCAAAAAGCTGCCAATGATGCATTAATAAACAATAATGTTGAAGCAAAAGCTGCTATTTTAGAAACAATTGCAACCATGAACAATATGACTCCTACAGCAACTAGGCTCAGAGACAATCTAAGAACAATGGGAAACCCATTATACAGCTTGTCACATGGGGCGTTAGCTGTAGGAGAGGCTATCGAAAGAATGGCGAATAGGGGTAGTGCGGCACAATTAGCATTAGAATTTGTTGGTCCGAATGCGTCAATGAAAGAATTAAACGATCAAATACGAGTAATAAATACGGGATTAATGCGAATGCAAATGGTTGCGCTCGCTGCTGCGATTTCTTCTGTCTTATTGTATGGCGCATTACACAAGGCTAACATGGAAATGAATCCAAAATATGCTGAAGCATATACAAAAATGCTAGAAAAGCTATCTGAAGCCTTTAATCCGATGAAAGAAGCTTTCACAGCAGTTATGATACCTGTTTATAAATTCGTAACCGCGATAGCAGAATTGATAATTAAATTTAATGAAGCACACCCGGTTCTAGCTAAATTCATTCAGGGAACTATGATGTTAGTTCCAGCATTAACATTGATTCTTGCTCCCTTAGCAGTTGGTATTGGACTTCTAAAAGGATATAGAGCAGCCTTATTTTTAGTTTGGCAAATGGTGAAACCATTGGTTTTAGGGTTAATGGTCGTCAGCCCTGTAGCTTGGGCTGTAGCTGCTGCAATTGCTGGATTAGCAGTAGGGTTTACGTATGCATATAAAAACATAGAGCCGTTTAGAAAAGCCGTTGATAATACTGTAACAGCGATCAAAGGCTTATTCCAGTTGGTATTCGGAAGTCAAATAAATGGCGAAAAAATGCTTAGTTCTATCGGAATGAACGATGAGGTTATACAAGGAATCAATAAATTTGTAGGTAAAATTGAAGAAGCATTTAGAATAATGAAAGAAGCTATTGTACAGGCTTTCCATGGTGATTTTTCCGGACTGACTGAATTGTTCAAAACAATTTTTCCTTCATTACTTGCCGTAATTATTGGCGGTGTACCTGGGCTAGTCATTGGAATTGGCACTATGTTCGCAAGAATGACAGAAGCAACTGGTGTTGGTGGCGCTCAAATGGTTACTAAGTTCGGGGAAATCCTGAATAACTTAGTTTCTGGATTAACAAATTTTGTAACGACTCAATTACCTGTTTTTCTAGAACAAGGAATTAAAATAATCACTGGAATAGTGCAAGGGATCACGCAAGCACTTCCACAAATTGTAGCAGCCGTTTTGCAAATCATTACAACCTTTATAACAGGTATCACAACGCTGTTACCGCAGATTATAACAATTGGCATTTCTTTGATACAAACACTCGTAACGGCTATTGTAACGGCTTTACCTGTCATTATAGAAGCGGCGGTTCAGATTATAAACGCGCTTGTTCAAGGTATTACACAGATGTTACCTATGATTGTACAGTCGGCAATACAAGTTATAACAATGTTCATTCAAACAATAATTCCTATGATTCCTATGTTAATAGATGCAGGGATTCAAATTTTACTATCTTTAGTTAATGGAATCATTCAAATGCTACCTCAATTAATTGAAGCTGCTATTCAGGTTCTGACAACATTATTAAATACCATTGTTCAAAATTTGCCGTTAATTATAGATGCAGGGATTAAAGTCCTTAATTCATTAATTGAGGGAATCATTCAAGTTCTACCTCAATTAATTGATGCTGTGATGCAGATTATTACAAAATTCACTGAGGTTGTTATTCAAAATTTACCGCAAATTATTGAATCAGGAATGCAAATTTTAATAAAACTAGTAGACGGGATTATTCAAATGCTCCCTCAGATTGTAGATGCGGTTATTAAAATAATTACGAAGTTTACTGAGGTTATAGTACAAAATCTACCGCAAATTATAGATGCAGGTGTGCAAATATTAACTAAATTAATAGACGGGATAATTAAAGTGCTACCTCAATTGGTTTCTGCTGCAATAAGGTTAATGGCGGAATTGTTAAAAGCAATTATAGAACATTTACCACAATTGCTAGCAGCTGGCGTTGAACTAATAGGTGCTCTAATTGACGGTATTTTGAGTTTAATTGGCGAAGTATTCAGCTCAGGTGTAGAAATTGGCAGCCAATTATTAGAGTCTTTAGGAGATGTCGATCTCTTTGAAACTGGGGTAAATATTGTTCAAGGATTAATAGGTGGAATTGGTTCGATGATTGGCGATGCAATAGATGCTGCGAGGGATTTAGGAAGTAGCATTGTTAGTACTGTAAATAGAGTATTACAAGTTAAGTCCCCTTCTAGGGAAATGCGAGATACAGGTAATTACGTCGGTGAAGGTTTAATATGGGGTATTAACCAAATGGAGAATCCGGTTTTAAGAGCCGCAAAAAATATGGCAGTAACAGTGAGGGATGCATTTGATTCGTTATCAGAAGGGATTTTACTTGGTGATGTTTCAATGGGTGCTGTAACAGGGACAACAATTCCAATGGTTTCTGCTGGATACAAAACACCTGCAAATGCCTCAAGAATATCCGCAATTTCTAATTTTGGACAAGATGCTGTAAGTAAAAACCAAAATGGAAGCAATACAAGTGAATCGGATGGACAAACAACAAATAAACAACCGGCTTATATTAATGTACAGCTTGGCAAGCAAGAATTCTCAAGATTTGTTGATGATATTACAAGTCAGCAAGAGGCTGTTAAAGAACGTAAGCAAGCGTTTTAGGAAGGAGGGAGTAAACTGCTTATTTTTAATGGTATCGACTTAGAAAAACAGTTTACAAATAAAAATAATGACGGTTATCTTTTGGTAGGAATACCAAAAGGTCGCGGTATAATGAGTGATGAAATAAGCAGGATTACTACCCAAAATCGTCCTGGATCCCGTTATGTGCAAAAGAGAAACCCAGAGGTGCCCCTTGAAGTAGAGATTACACTTAAAGGGACCTCTTCTTTTGATTTAAGAAAACGCCTAAACGAATTGAATTCTATATTAGATACAGAAGAAGAGGTACCGATTGTATTTACAGATGAACCTGAAATGACATATTACGGTATGAAAGAATCTGTGGAGGAACTACTGGAAACAGATAGACTTTACCAATGCAAGATAACTTTTATTTGTACGTCAGCATTTAAATTAGGTGCACAACAATCTGTAAAAGCGAAATTAGAAAGTAATAATTTACTTAAAGCTATAGTGACTAATGCAGGATCAAAGTTTGCGGATCTAAAATTTAAGATACAAGTAGAGAACCCTTCTACATTTATCGATATTGTAAATGAAAATGGAAATCAGCATTTCCGTATAGGATATCCAGTTAAGGTAGATGAAACACCGATAAGTCGATACGAATTGGTTATGCACGATAAAGCGAATTCCCTAGTGGGTTGGGCAGAAGTAGGGAAAGATTTTGTGTCAGACTACGGAATCGTAGCAGGGAAAATGATCGCAGACGGCGCACGTTTTATACCATCAGATTACGGTCAAGGTCAATATTGGCACGGACCCGCAGTGAAAAAAAGTATCACTGGAGGTCCATTGCAAGATTTCACACTTGATGCAATAGTCGAATGCCGGAACTTAAACCCTGCAACTATGGGACGTGTAGAGCTTTATTTATTAGATGAGAGTAGCGTTGTAGTCGGAAAAGTAGGCATGTTTGATGCATATAGAAATTCTAGCGAGAATTTCGGTGAAGTCATAGTTGGAAACGGTGACTACAATCATAGGATTATAGCGGAAACTGGTTATTATCGTACAACATGGAATGATTTTTATGGTCGACTACACATTGCACGAGTAGGAAACTATTGGCAAGGTGATATTGCTTTAATCGATGAAAAAGGAAATTATCATACAGAAAAATTTGCTCAATGGTACGATACGGGCAATAGCTTTATGAAGAAGGTCGCTCAAATTGTTGTGCATATATGTGCATTTAATGATGCACCTTCGCTAATTGCAGCTGTGCACGATATTAAAGTGCAAAAAGTAAACAGCAATATAGAACGTCAAATCCCCTACATTGTTCAAAAAGGAGACGTTGTAGAAATTGATTCATCGGATGCGAGTATTCGTATTAACGGTGCGGATGCAATTAATATAAAAGACTTTCTGAGTGACTATATACGTATTGAAAAAGGGAAGAATGATTTAACTGTTTTTCCAAATAACATAGGTCAAGTGGATGTCACGTATAGGGAGCGCTATCGATGAATAAAACAAATAATCTATTACACATTGTAGATTTTAAAACAGAGAAAATCATTGGTGTTATACAAGAAAAAAATTATTGGAACGATATCCGTCAGTGGGAGCTTAAAAAAAATATAGACCAATTAGAGTTCAATACAATGGACGGAACAAAAATATCGGCGTCTCTTGTACAGCAAAATATTATAGTAAAACAAACCAGAGATGGCACTTTTGTTTCGTATGTTATTACAGAAGCAGAGCAAGATACAGCAGATCGTTCTAAAAAAATTCACGCACTCGGGGAACATACAAAGCTAAAGAAAGCAGCGGTAATTAAACCACAAACGTTACAAGCTACTACAGTCAACGAATCTATGGACTTTGCTTTACAAGGTACAGAATGGAAACGTGGGATTACGGAGTACAGTGGTGTACGGACTATTCCTATTAAGGATTTCACAAATCCGCTTGATTTCTTAAAACAAATCGCATCTACTTTTGGACTTGAGATTCGTTTCAGAATAGAAATACGGGGTTCTTTTATTGTCGGTCGGTATGTAGATTTAATAAAAAAAGTTGGTCGTGACAATGGGAAAGAATTCGTGCTAGGAAAAGATATACAAGGCATTCGTCGTATTGAGAACAGCCAAAATGTAGTAACCGCTCTTGTAGGTGTTGGGCCATCTAAAGAAAATCCTGATACTGGGAAAGAAGAATTTCTGACATTTGAAGATATCAACGGTGGAAAGTTGTACGTAAGTAACAACGATGCGTTACAACGCTGGTCGAAAGACGGCAAGCATTTATTTGATATTTATTCACCGCAAACAGAAGATCAAGATATGACAAAGCAACGACTCAAACAGTTAACTGAAGCAGAATTAAAGAAGCGAATTAATAGTTCTACTTTATATGAAGTTGATGCTGTAGCACTTGAAAAAGTGTTTGGTTTATCTCATGAATCGGTTCGTAAAGGTGATACGGTACGAATAAAAGATACAGAGTTTAGGCCACCACTTTTCTTAGAAGCTAGGTTAATAGCAGCAGATGAATGTGACACTGATCCATCGAAAGATAAATATATCTTTGGTAATTATCGTGAAATTCAAGATACACGAAGCCTGATCGATAGGTTATACGCACAAATCATGGGTAGCTTATCAAATAAAGCTTCTAAAGAATTACTAGATATGTTAGATAAGAAGCTTCAAGAAAACGTAAAAGAAACAGAAGTCATTCGAAAAGAATCGGAAGCAGCAAAGAAAATTGCTGAACAAGTGGCTGAAAACTTGAAGAATAATACCGTTGATATTATTGAAGGCGTAAATCCACCAACAGAAAACTTAAAGGATAGAAAAACGTTGTGGCAAGATATCAGCAAAGGTAAGCCGGGTATTCTGAAATTGTGGAAGGATGGGAAATGGAATCCTGTTGTTCCTGATGTGGAATCCGTTAAGAAGGAAACATTGGAACAGGTGAGCAAAGATATCGAGATCACAAAAAGCGAATTAAATCAAAAGGTTCAAGAAGCGCAAAAACAAGCAACAGGGCAATTTAATGAAGTGGAAGAAAGCTTACAAGGTGTTAGTCGTACCATTTCTGATGTGCAAAATAAACAGGGTGAAATTGATAAGAAGGTAACAAAGTTTGAGCAGGATTCTAACGGGTTTAAATTATCTATTGAATCGTTAACTAAAAAAGATACTGATATCAGCAATAAATTAAATACAGTCGAGCAAACTGTGGAAGGCACAAAAAAGACAATATCTGATGTGCAACAAACTGCAAATGATCTGAAGAAAACAACAACTGAAATTAAAGAGCAAGCAGGCAAGATTAGTGAGAAGTTAACAAGTGTAGAAAAGCAAGCAAATACCCTAACAAATAAAACAACTGAGATTGAAAAAAGTGTGGATGGAATCAAAGAAACAGTAACAAGAGTAGAGAATAATCAAAATGGATTTGATAATCGGGTTGCTACTGTAGAGAAAACAGCAGATAGCATTAAACAAAATGTTTCTAGTTTACAAGAAATACAAACTAATCAAGGGAAGCAATTACAAGATGCTAAAGCTGGTTGGGAAACAACCGCAAAATCTTTAGAAGGGAAGGTTGAAATAAAGCAAGTTGAAGATTATGTAGGTAGTTTAGGTACTGTCAACGAGTTGCGTGATGCTGATTTTAAGTTAGGGCAGAAATATTGGTTGTGGAATAGTGGTAATGGAGCTGTTGGTTCTGTTGATGCAAATTTAAAATACAAAGGTATGAATACATTTTCAATTACCGTTACTGGACAGACTCAAGATCGTTGGTGGGGGCTTACAAATCAATTCATTGAGTGTCAGGTTAACGAGGAATTTATTGCATCAGGTTATTTCAATACTGATGGGAAAACACCTATTGATGGTGGCGCATTTCTTGAAATTGAATGGTGGACTGCTGACAAGAAAACTCGTATCAAAACAGCTAGAACAAATATCAAGGTTGTAAATAACATGTGGGTTCGTGCTGTATGTACAGACAAAGCTCCTGCTAATACATCGTTTGTAAGATGGCGTTATTACGTGACAAGAAATGGGCGTTTATGGTGCGCTACACCTATGTTGCAACGTGGCACAATAGCAAGTGAATTTTGGTTACATCCGAAAGATCAAACTGATGCTGATAAAATGATTGAAGATATTGCTAATAGAGTAGCTACTAAGGATTACGATAAAAAAGTAACAGAGTTAGAAAGAAGTATCAGCGCTACTGAAAAAGGCGTTTCAATTATTACTGGAAAACAAGAAACGTTTATAAATGAGACGTATAATGCCTATGTAAAGAAAACAGAATCTAGGTTGGAAGTGTTAGATGAAGGGATTCTAGCACAGATTTTAAAGGATGGCATCATGACTTCTATCAATATGTCACCTGGTAAGATTACAATCGATGCTGAAAAACTGAATATTAATGCTGATACAATAGTCAAATGGCTAACAGCAAAAGGAATTAATACAGATGTTATTAAAATCGAAGGTGACAAGGTAACAATTGATAAAAATGGTATTACAGCAAAAATGGCTGACTTCTTTTTTGAAGATGAGCGTGGGCAGAAATTTTCAGTAACACCAAGGAAGAATCTCATTCCAGATCATGACTTTTCACACATTTCTTTTAAGATTTTTAATAATTATTTTTTGAAGATCGAATACAGTCCTACATGGACAATTATGTCTAATCCATATATTGAAAAACCAGTGGTTAACAATTATGAGCCAATGGTTAATCCAATGCGGATAGATTTAGCAAACTGGATTCGATTTACATTATTTGAAGGGGTAAAACCAGGTAAGAAATACACATTGTCGGCTCATTTCAGAGCAACTACCAATGATAATCGTGTAAACATTACAAACAAGCCAATCATGAGAGCGGTATTCGGTAAATATAACGGTGACACTCCCGTGGAGCTTGGACGAGCATCAAAAACTTACGATGCACCAAGCATTCAAACTGGGAAAATAGTAAGATACGCTTTAACCTTCACTGTGCCGAGTAACTATGAAGAAGGAAATGGTTATGTTTATATTGATATATTTGGCGAGGGTCTCATAAATAATATGCAAGCAATTGCTGTATCAGGTGTTCAGTTGGTGGAAGGTGACGTTCCTTCCGTTTATAACTGGGATACAACACATGGAGAACTCGTAAACGGAACACTGCCTTTTTCTACAATTGCACTTGGTACAAGAGATAATACAATTCGGTACAATCATGTGAACGGGTGGAACTATATGAATGCGCCGCTTGAAATCATAAGCAATGGTGAAATGATGGCACTCGTTGGAACTGATCGTGCGGGACTCAGTTTTTATCCCCGTGGTGGTGGAGAACGTAGAAGTTACATCGGTCACATTTACAACAATGAAAATAGATTCCGAATTGAATCAAAAGATCCTGTTGCAACGACACAATCAATCGAATGTAATGGGATTAACGTAGGCGGCGGATACTTTGGTTTTAATGCAGGTTCTATTCACTATACAAATGGTAGCTTAGGTACAGGATGGTATTTCCATGATGGCAGATGGAATTATGTTAATTTCACAAATATGACTTCTAGAACATAGAGAGGAAGATGAGTATGAATCCAGATAAGTTTATGCGTCCAATGCCACCCAATGAAAAGTCTCCATTCTTAGGTAGAGTAGTTGATTTGAAGAAAGGTGAAAATCAGGTAACAGTTAGTATTCCAAACGATATGCTAGAATTTTGCGGCATCAAAGAAGATACAAAAGTAGAGGTTTGGGGACTTCCTGATGGTACGCTGAGTATGCGCATTGCTACTGCATGTGACTTATGTAATAAGGGTGGTAGAGTTTACGAGATTGAGCTTTTCGGTAAAGTAAGTCTTATCTGCGCAGACGATTATGTAAAGTTAACTGGAAAGAGCCCGGTGGCTTCTGATGAAGTAACAATTGAACATGTGGAAGAAGTAGAAAATAGAATTATAGAAAAAGCATTATCAGCGGATCAATATTAACTAAATACATGTAAATAAATAGGGCAGCCATGAGCTGTTTTTAATTTGAATAAAATACGGATTTTATAGCAAAGAGGGGCGATTTCGCTTCTCTTTTTATTTTGAAACGGGGTGGTCAAAGTGGAAGGATTACAAGAAGTAAGAAGTGATGTTCAAGAGATAAAGCAAGAAATTAAAGAAATAAGATTAGAAGTTAAAAGCTTAGAAATACGAACAACAGGTAACGAAAAAGACATTATCAATATCAACAAACAGTTAGATAAAATTAGCGCTAATACTACCTGGATCTTACGACTTATTGTAGGTGGGATTATAGGCGCGGCACTCACTTTTTTAATGACGGGAGGTGGTATGTAATGTTTGAAATTACAGTAATGATTGCCATTGTAGTAGGTCTTTCGCAAATCGGAAAAACGATTGGATTACAAACAAAATATGTTCCGTTATTGAATTTAACGCTTGGCATTGTGCTAGGCGTTTTATTTTTGGGCGGAGATATCAAAACAAATGTATTTCTAGGAATCATCATTGGATTGTCAGCAAGTGGACTATTTGACCACACAAAAATTATGAAAAAGGATGTTGATGTAAAATGAAAAAGACGTTAAAAAGTATTTCTACTGTAGCATTTTCTGTTATCGTATCTTTATCCATTGCAACAAGCGCTTTTGCTGATAGAACGCTTATTATTCCTGATTTACCTAAACAACCATATCGTTACGGTGTTGGTGCTTACGAGGGCGTTGTAGCTCATTCTACGGCGACTCCAGAAGCACCAGCTATCAATATTCAAAAATACGAGTCTCGTACATGGAGAAATGCATTCGTTCATTATGCAGTAGATTGGAATGAAACAATCCAAATTGCTGATACAAAGTACATTGCTTATGGTGGTGGACCAGGAGCAAATAAACGCTTTGTACATGTTGAACTTTGCGAAACAGCGGATTACGATAAATTCAAACGCAGCTATGATAAATACGTGAAGTTACTAGCTAAAATCCTTCGTGACCGTGGTTTATCTGTGGAAAAAGGATTATGGACTCACTATGATGTAACGAAATACCTTGGTGGAACAGATCATGAAGATCCACTTGAATACTTAAAGTCTCATGGCATTTCAGAAGCTCAATTTAGAGCAGATGTACAACGAGCATATAATAATTCTAATGTGGATGTTTCTGTGCCTGAAAAGCCATCTAAACCAGCAGAGGTACCAACAGCTGTAACAGATGGGATTGCTTATATTAAAGGTTACAACGTTAATTTACGTAAAGGGCCAGATACAAGCTATTCTAAGATTCGTCAGTTAAATAAACCAGAATCTTATGTTGTATGGGCTGAAAAGGATGGCTGGTTAAATCTTGGTGGAGATCAGTGGATTAAGAACGATCCATCTTATGTGAAGTTTAATAAGAAAAGTACAGTGGATTCTTCTATTGTAGGTAAGCGCGTTGTATCTAAAGTTAACAATCTACGTTTCTATGATGCTCCATCTTGGCAGGATAAAGATGTTGCTGGTTCTGTAGATGCAGGACTAGGATTTACTATTGATGCAAAAGTAAGTGTTAATGGTTCACCACAATATAAAGTTCACAATAGCAAAGGTAAAACATACTATGTAACTGCTAATGAATTTTATATCAGTATACATTAATAGAAAGAAAAAAGGGCTACTCGTAATGAGTAGCCCTTTTTTAACATCTCTTTATGCGTAACGAGAATTATATATCATAGTTACAACTTCCGCTCTTGTTGCAAACTCATTCCCGCGTGTACCATCAAAAATACCAAGTTTCTTTGCACGTCTATCTGACCCGCTGAATCCGGTTGCTGGATTCCATAAATTTTTATATCCGGCCAATGATGATGCCATTGCAGCAGCCTCGCTACGAGTCACCCAGTTTGTCCCTCTAGACCCATCTGAATAACCATGTACAACAACAAAAGCTTGTGCGGAATTAAAATTATAGTCACTATGATATTTCCACTCTTTACGCATCATCATTAACCACATGTCTTGTCGAGTTGCTAGGCTGTCCCTCATATCAGCAGTAATAATTTTATTTTGAAGAGCCCAATTTATCTGTGGGTCTGCCCAATGTGCAGATGCTTCTTTTGGAGCAAATGTTGCGAAGCCTACTGATAGCGTAACAGCTGCAGCAGCAACAATCATAAATTTTTTGAGTTTCTTTAACATATTTTCCATCCCTCTCCCTATGTTTCTGATACATTACATTATTTGGTTTTTAAAGTAAATGTATTATCCATATTGGAATAGTTTATTAGTGATTCCACTTTGCTCTAAATAGCATAGATACTACCTCGGCTCTTGTAGCGAAGCTATTGCCGCGAGTACCATCAAAGAATCCAAGAGACTTTGCAGCTCTATCAGTATCAGCGAAGCCTACTTCAGGGTCCCACTTAATATTTTGATATTTCATTCGTAGTACCATTGCAGCAGCTTCACTACGAGTGATCCAGTTTGTTCCGCGGGTTCCATCAGAGATACCTCGATTAATAACATAATTACGTGCGGCGTTATAGTTGTACCCGCCGCTTCTATTATCTACACGAGTAATTATTAACCACATATCTTGTCGAGTAGCTAAACTATCACGTAAATCTGCTGTGATATAACCTCTATTCATAGCCCAATTCATTTCTGGATCTGCCCAATGAGCAGCCGCTTCTTTAGGAGCGACTGTTACGAAACCTGCAGATAACATAACAGCTGCAGCAGCAACAACCATAATTTTTTTTAGTCTTTTTAACATCTTTTCCATTCCTTCCCTATGTGTTTGTGACATGTGTTATATTATTATATTCAAATTTAAAAGTAAATGGAATTACTTGAATTTGCTATATTCTTTTAGGAATAATTTGTGAAGTTGACAAGAAAAGATGGAACTATATATAGGAAGTGATTTTTTACAAAAGAATAGTTTGAATTAACAAATTCATGAAACAAAATAAAAGAAGCGTCTGATAAACGAACGCCCCTAAAAAAAAAGAAGGTTTTCACCTTCTTTTTCTCGTATTTTATCATGGCATATAATCAATACATGTGATAATAAAGTAAATAGCAAATGAAGCCTATGTGTATGTGAAATAACAAGAAAAAGGGAGCTACTCTATGAGTAGCTCCCCTTTTTTGTAGTTTATTTTTTCTGCCAATGTTGTGCGTTATAAAGCATAGTTACAACTTCTGCTCTTGTTGCATAATCGTTATCGCGTGTACCATCATAGATACCAATTTCTTTTCCAAGCCAGTTTGTTCCCGCAGGATCCCATTTCGCACGCCCATAGCCGGCTACTTTGTTCATCATTGCAACTGCTTCAATACGGGTAATCCGGTCAGTTCCGCGTGTACCATCTGAAATACCGTCATTCATTACATAATTTCGAGCTTGTGCAAGAGAAACACCGCTATGTAACTCCATACGGGCAATCATTACCCAAGTATCTTGTCTTGTTGTTAAGCTATCTCTTAAATCAACAGTAATAATACCTGTTTTCTTAGCCCAATTCATTTGTTTATCTGCCCAATGAGCAGCATGAGCCTCGTTAGGCGCGACTGTTGCAAATCCTGCAGAGAGCATAACAGCTGCAGCAGCAACGACCATAAACTTTTTGGTTTTTTTAAACATCTTTTCCATTCCTTCCCCTATGTTGTTTCGTTCATACAAAATATTACAATTTTTGGTTTTAAAAGTAAATACATATATTCGAATTTATGATATTCTTTTAGTGATAATTTGTGAACTTAACAAGAAAATGGGATTATATATGATTTTATTTCTCGCAAAAGAATAGTTTTAATGAACAAAAATAAGAGCCGTCCTGTTGGGCGGCTTTTTTTATTTAGCATCAATAATATCGATAAATTTCAACGTTATATTATTGTAAAATGCATCCGTACAAATTATAGATTTATTCAGAGGATCAATATCTACGACAGTCATATAGTTAGTAAGTAAAAATCCACCTTCGTAATATGTAATCATTATTTCTTCTTCAGAAAGCAACGAACATAACAACATGTTCTCAATCAATTCTTGTTCATCGTGGGTTAATGTAGGTCGTTCTACTTTCGTCTTTTCTTTAATAATTTCACGGATACCAGCGAATTGCTCCGGCATCGCAGCGAATGGAGTCCATTTAACCATTCCTCTTCCTTTTGGCATATTAGCGTTGTTCATGCTTTATGTCCCCCTAACAATGTGTTTCTGTATCTTGCTGTTGCACTATTTGTATACGAAATTCCTCGTAGTATGCTGTTCTTTCCAAATTTAGTGCGTATTTCGTCCATTACTTTAGTTAGTTTCATTTCTTTTTCTCGTTGTACTACATTATCGAATAGTGAGATTTGTTCTTCGCCTTCATTGATTAAGTTAGTTAAAGAAACATTGATAGATCTAATGGGTTCTCCAGTATAAAACTCGTGTAAAAAATATGTACAAATCTTATAAATATCCATTGTGAAATTGGTTGGTCGGTTCATAGTGTGAGTTTTTCTGAAACCACCAGAATAATTTTTGCTGTAACCAATTGAAAAATGAATAGTTTGAGCTAGTTTGTTTTGCCTTCGCATTCGATAACAAACTTCCTCGATATGCTCCAGTAGAATAATCGGGAATTCCTCTATGGTGTAATCGCGCATAAGTATTTGGCTTTTACCAATAGAAGTTGTTGCTGGAACGTATTTTTCTGATATACGGCTGAAGTCAATGCCGTTGCTATGTAAGTGTAGTTCTTCGCCAATAACGCCAAAGCTTTGTTTTAAATATTTAAGTGGGTACTGTGCCAAGTCTCCGATGGAATGTATTCCTTTTCGGTTTAATTTCGCTTCTGTCTTACCCGAAATCCCCCAAAACTTATTAAGTGGTCGTATTGGCCATAATTTTATGGGTACATCTTCGTACTTCCAGTATGCTATGCAATCTTTCGTTTTCTTCGCTTCAACATCTAGCGCTACTTTGCTCATTAAAGGATTAGGCCCAATTCCTATCGTGCATTCGATTCGTGTCTTCGCATAGATTTCACGTTTGAATTTCAATGCGAATTCATACGGATCGTTAGCAAATAGATGAATACTATCCGTTATATCCATGAAGAACTCATCGATGGAATATTGGTGGAAATCCTCAACAGGAACATATTGCAGAGCTAGTTTTGTGATGAAATTAGAACATTTTATGTAAGTGCTCATAATTGGATTTACTACAAGAATGTCTTTACGACGAGGTATTTCGTACAACCTCGCCATTTTCTTGACACCTAACGCTTTTAATGGTGGAGTTGCAGCCAAAACAATCGAACCACTCCTATTCACATCACCAACTACAGCTAACTTTGTGTAAAGTGGATCTAATCCCATTTTGATGCAACTGACTGAAGCATAAAAGCTACGAAGATCTACACATAAAACAATTCGATTCGGCAATATTGAATAGTCATACACCGTTATTCCTCCTAAATAACAGAACGTTAGTTCTTATTATATACGAATGTATGTTCTTTTATGAAGAGGTTTTTTCAAAAAAATAATCAGCCCGAATTTATTGAGCTGATTATTACTAAGTTATTAGCCATTAATTGACCATCCGCCATATGGTGGATAATATCCACTTGAACCCCAACCTCCGTAGGGAAATCCGCTACCTGAAGTCCAATTTTCATATGGTAAGTAACCACCTGAAGTCCAGCCCCCATATGGCGATGCAACCATACCGCCACCTGAAGTCCAACCTCCTGTATAAAATTGTTGTGGTGGTAAAAAACCACTAGAACCACTACCATGACCACCATGACTCATAAAATCTCTAGGTGAAATTGAATTGTAAATTTCTGTAGAACAATAATAAGGATTCATTTTATCCCTCCTTTTTAATATTCCATACAATTTATATGTATTTAAAAATTATTTTTTAGTTCAAGTGAATGAAAATAAAAGAAGCCTCATTCTAACGAACGAAGCTACATCCAAAAATCATTTTCATTTATGTTTTTCCCTAATTTTTTCAATCCCCTTGTTATTTGGGATATAGTCGAAAATTTAGGTGCGTATTCTTTATCGTTACATACTTTCGAAATTGTACCTCTACTTAACTTGGCGGCCTTCTCTAAATCCCCTTGTGTAATCCCTTGCTTGTCTAACCAGCGACCGAACTTACTACGTTTTTTACCTAATCCGAACAATATTACCACCTCAAACATAGCTTGCCCTTTTCGTCATTTTTTTAAACGCGAGAAAAAAACTGACATAAAGACCAAACAGTACAAAATACCTTTTACCATACCAAACAAACTACGATTCTCTGTTCCAAATTAATAGCCTTTTAAAAGTTCGTTTCACCTATTCTAAATAGAATTCGCTCACAGAATAATGCTTCAGACATTGCAAGACTAATAGTTTCAATGATTAATAGCTGTTTTTATCTCTTCTAATCTCCAGGGACTATTCTTGCAGAATACGAAAAGAAGGGTGGTGGGATGATTTTCCTGATTCTGTATAATTAGGATAAGAGAAATAGGGAGGTATATGATGATCAGAGAGAGTTCTAAAAATAGATATATAGGTGCGAAATTTGGTCGATTGACTGTAATTGATTTATTTCAAAAACAAGAATACGGCGAGAATAAATTGTGGGCTAAATGTGTTTGTGAATGTGGAAATACTCACGAAGCAAGAATTGGAGATATGAAACGTAATGGTGTTCACGGTTGCGGGTGTAAACAACTCAATAGAAAAAGATACGGTAAGACACATGGTATGTCAAAAACTAGATTTTATAATATTTGGAAGGGAGCTACGAAAAGATGTAACAACGAGAAAGATCCTAATTTCAAACATTATGGCGGTAGAGGTATTACCATAAGTGAAGAATGGAGCAATTTCGAACAATTTAAAGAAGATATGTATGAAAGTTACTTAAAACATTGCGAACTACATGGAGATAAAAACACTAGTCTGGAGAGGGTTGATGTTGATAAAGGGTATAGTGTAAACAACTGTATATGGGCCACGTTTAAGCAGCAGGCTAACAACAGGAGGCCTGATATTGCATTTAAAAAGCGTACACTCCAAGAAAGACGAAATAATGGTAGAACTGTTTATTATGAATTTAATGGAGGTATGAAAACATTGGATGATATTAGCGTTGAAACAGGAATTCCAAAAGGAACTCTATATCATCGGATAAAAAATTTGAACCTTACTATTTGCGAGGCTGTCGAGATGAGAAGACATCAAAAGAATAGGAGTTGATCTCCTTTGATATTTGAGTTAGTAAGTTCAGCTGCAGTTGGTAGTGTAATACTTCTAACAAAAATGCATCAAAAAGGAGCAACGACTGATGCCTCTAAGATCCAAAGGATTTGTGCGAATTGCGGTTTGAAAGTGAAAGAGGGGAAAGAAACCAGAACCATACAACTGCTTCGCAAAACGAGAAATGATTGGGGAATTGAATATGCATATCGGATTCCCTTGGGTCTTAGCTTCTCCGATTTTGAACAAAAGATGAAACATTTAGAAGACGGATTAAACCATAAGAGCAAAGTTTATGATTTCAAACTACAAGACTTCAAATCTCTCCGTTTACGAAAAGGTATTTTAAAACAAATACAAAACATCATAAACAAGAAAAAATTCGTTAGAAAGGAAATTGAGCTGTCTTACGACGGTTTGCTAAAAATAAGAATTTACGAGAAAGGGATTCCTGATTTTGTGAAGTTTGAAGAAGATATGATGAAGCAATGCAGAGGATGGGAGGTACCTATCGGTTATACAAGGGATGGATTAGTAAAACACGACTTTGATCAGTTATCGCACATGATTTCAGCCGGTATGACGGACATGGGTAAATCGAATGTACTAAAGCTCATCATTACAGCCCTGGTACGAAACCAATCAAAAAATATAAAGCTATTCCTTATTGATTTGAAGGGTGGTCTCTCTTTCAACCGATACAGATTCCTAAATCAAGTCGAATCAATTGCAAAGAACCCTGAGGAAGCCCTTGAAACTCTAAGGGAATTGCAAGATAAACTGAATGCTAGAAACGAATACTTACTAGAAAAAGGATACGAAGATATAAAAGAAGCCGGGGATCTAACGAGGTACTTTGTCATTGTAGATGAAGCAGCCGACATGACGCCATATCAGGAGTGCAAAGACATCATTGTTGATATAGGTCGTCGTGGCAGGGCAGCGGGATTCCGCTTAGTGTATGCGACGCAGTACCCGACCAATGAAGCCTTGCCATCACAGTTACGTCAAAACATAGGTGCTCGTGTTTGCTTTAGATTACAAACAGAAGCAGGGAGCCGTGCTGTACTTGATGAAGGCGGTGCAGAAAGTCTGCCTAACATAAAGGGAAGGGCTATATATCAAACAAATGAGAAAAAGGTCCTACAGACTGTTTATATCGATAATAAGCAGATCGATAACATCATAAAGCCACATATCAATATCAGAGCGAGAAAGGAGCATGAAAATGCAAAAGTTAGCGATAAAGGAAGCTCGAACGGAAAGTATACTCTTGAGCTTGAAGAAACTCGGCTTTCTTAGTAGAAAGCAAATCCAGGTACTTCATGATCTTGGCGGTGACAGGAATGCTTCTCGTGTAATGAAGGGTATCGAAGAATATGTGTCTAGCTTTAGAGATGGAGAAAAAGTTTATTATCTCAACAAGGAGGGGCGAGAACGAATCGGGAGCAAGAAGATACTCAAGCGTTCGAATCAATTTCGTCATTACATTATGAGGAATGATATCTACATCGCTTACGAATGCCCGAAGACGTGGAAGCAAGAAGTAAAGATGAATGTGAAAGGTATCGTTTCAATAATTGCAGATGCATTATTTACGGATAACGGTCGTTACCACATAGTAGAGGTGGACCATGAACAGAAAATGAGTGCGAACCGAGTGAAAATGCAGAAATACCGTAAGCTAATCGATTGTAATGTGTTTGATAAACCGCCTAAATTCACTTGGTATACGTGTACGGAATATCGCCGGAAGCAGCTGCAAAAGCTTTGCGAAGGATTAGATTGCAACATATTTACGGTTACTGATTTCCATTAAAAACAGGGAGATGGTCCATATGGCAACTGAGACAATGAGCATCAAGGATTTTATGGATGGTAACTATGGGGCGAAGAAAAAGTGGTGCTTGTTCAAAAAGAAAGCAAAAAAATACGCACCCGTGGCGGCGCGAATAAGTATTGTGATCGGTAGTGCTATTATATTCAGCAACATTATAGATATTCCTCATGTATTTGCCGACGGTAATAATCCAGATGTGGATGAAGTATTTAAAGATGTGCAGTCCAATGACGGGACGATAAAAAATTATATAGATGGCCAATTATACAATCGTATTGTAAATGCATTTGAACCGGTTATCTTTTTAATTAAAGCGGTGTCCTATCCGATAGCATCCGTTGTAGCGTTATGCGGTGGGCTGTTCATTATGGTCGGTAGCCAGGAACGGGGATTCAGTTTGATTTCACGGGCAGGGATTGGTTATATAGTTGTTCAAATGATTCCATTGTTTATGCGATTACTTGTTGAGATTGCAAAGGCTATATAATTCTATTAATTAAGGGATTATTATTGGGATTAATTTTTATAAATTCCTTCTTTTTCTAATCCCAAAATAGTTATATAATGATTGTTGGAATTATATTATTGACGTTTAACATTAAGGGGAGAGAATAGTAATGAAAAAATTAATTATTTCAGGTGTATGCGTAGCAGTATTTGGTACAACTTTTTTTGCAAATAATTCTTTTGCTGAGACACCAAATAATAACACAAATCTAGGCATAAAAGCTGCAAGTGCCCAATCTAGTACTTTTATAGATGTACCTCAATCGCATTGGGCGTATAAAGAGATTCAGTATATGGCTGACCATAAAATAATGCAAGGGTATGGTAATGGTTATTTCGGCGCTAAAGATAAAGTGACACGTGAGCAATTAGCAGCAACCATATATCGAACTATTAAAATTTGGAAAGATCCTTTAAACCAAACGCATCCTTTTAATGACATAGGTAATTCAATGTTCCAAAATGAGATTAAAGAATTATACGATAATGGAGTATTTGCTTATGTGGCGGATGGGAAATTTTACCCTAGTCGTACTTTAACGCGAGCGGAAGTTGCAGCTTCATTTAAAAATGCTTTTTGGTTAAATAAGAAGTTTGATCACCAATTTAACGATATGCAAGGTCACTGGGCAAATGAAGCTGTGCAAATTTTATACAGTAACGGTATAACTAATGGTGTAGGTGATAATAATTTTGATCCAAATGGATCTGTAACGCGTGAACAACTTGCGGTATTCTTATATAGAGTTATTCCTGTTTCTTCAAGACCAATTCAAGATGGACTTAAATAAAATAGTAAAAGCCAACTTATATAAGTTGGCTTTTTATAATAAAAATAGTTACTCTTCCCTAAATAAACAGCACACCCAATTGTACGGTCGAAGCTGGGAAGAGTTACAAGGATAACAGGCAATAATTATACTATGTAACCAAAGATGAATATAGAAGAAAAAAGCCCAACTTAGGGATTTTTTCTTCGCAATATAATCAGAATGTTTTTTAAGTCAAACCTTAGAGAGGCTGGCTATTCAAAATGGATTTACTTTTTCTTTACGTCTTCTAAATTTTTATATGTTTCTATAAAAAGGTCTTCATAATAAGGATGTTTAGTTGAACGGGCAGCGTCATAACCCTCAACAATATTTTTATAATATTCGGAGGATGGTTTATGTTTACATCCCCTCCAAAATTCGAATAGACATAATTCGCAAAGTGTAAATTCTATCTTTTCATTGTCAAATGGACTAGTGAAACCAAAGTACACGCTCATATTATGGAATAGATTTGATGTAAATTCATCATCATCTAGATCGAAAATACAAAATCGACCACACTTATTACAACAGAACTCATCGCCACGTTTAGGCATAAATAATCGCTCCATTTCGTATTGTTATATTAATTTTGTATATTTAGATTTAACAATAAATACATTAGCACGACTAATTTTTAATTGCAATTTAGATGAATTTAAAATGAAATATAAATTTATCCAATTGCATCCGTTGTAGCGTTATACGGTGGTTTGTTCATTATGGTTGGTAGTCAGGAACGAGGATTCTCGCTAATAATTCACCCGGGGATTGTTTATATTGTAGTTCAAATGATTCTGTTGTTTATGAAATTTCTTGTTAAAATCACCAAAGCGCTATAAAATATTTATATAGTAAAAAATGGAAATCGGAAAGTGTATGGAGGAAACTAGAATGAAAAAAGTCATTTCTGATAACTTTGCATCTTTCTTTTGTATAGGCTTATTATTATATTTGTCGATTGATTATAATAATATATCAATCATGGGCTATATCTTTATTGCAACAAGTATATTTGCATTTATAACATTCTTAATCAATCTAGCATTAACTTATCAGTTAGAGAAAAGAGAAAAAGAAAGTATATAGTTAAGTTGAAAAGGCCTGTATAGGTCTTTTTTTTATTTGCAGGAATTTCTTTGCCATCATGGAATACTCTCACTAGGAGGTGTTGTGACGTTATGACGGACGAAATTGTTTATTCTGCTAGTGAAGTATACAAACGACTAGGAATAAGTGATAGCACCCTTAGAAAGTACATGGAAGTATTGTCACGTGAGGGATTCGCTGTAAAGAAGGATAAGCGCGGCAGACGAGAATACTCAGAAGGCGATATTATGGTTATTGAGAGGTTAATTGAACTCAGCAAGCATGACGGTATGACGCTAGAAAAGGCAGCGAAGATGATTGCGCAGCAAATAGAGAAGGTTAATCCGGATCTGATTCAAGAAGAGGCTGAGGAAACGGATTTAGTGCCATTCCACATTAAACAGCAATTACAGCAGCAGTATAGCGTTATGGCGCAAGAAATGAATCATAGTATGTTAGCGATGGAAAAGCGATTAAGTGAGCAAGCGAAGCAAAGTAATGAGGAAATCAAAGCAAGTGTAGAAGCGCATAATGAGCGAGTGGAAAAACGATTGGAAGCGCGGGATGAAACGCTGATGAAGACATTGCGTGAAATGCAGGAAACGAAGAGGTTAATGCAGGAATTTCGGGATGAGGTTGCTGCTGCGAAAGAGAAGAAGAAGCCGTGGTGGAGGTTCTGGTAATAAAAAATCTCTAAGTAAGTAGAAAAGTAAGAAAGGCATGCTTTTCTACTTACTAATATTTTCTATAGAAGTAATTTTGAAGAAAAAAGAAAAAGTCTTTATATTTATTGTTTTATATATTAATATATTTTAGTTGATGAATAAAAAATAAAGAAAGGAGCGCTTATTTTGTCTAAAGTTGTAAGTCTTTTTAAGAAGATAATACTTGGTGTAAATACTCAATATCTTGTGAAATCATATTTTATTTCAATTTCTATAACGGTTTTATTTATTTACACGGAAGTAACGAGGTATAGTGGTGCGGATGTTAATGTTATTGCGGAAGTATCTAGTAGGACTACTCCATCAATCGGTGCAATCTTATATTGTTTATTAGCTTGTGTTTTATTCCCTTTTGCAACAATTGTATGGGATGATCTTATTACTACTATAACGAGTGGCAATATTCTTATCCTGCCATTCCCTTTTATGTTAATTTGGAAAACATTTAAAGTGCTTGTGCTATATGGATTTGGTCCATTCGTTGCACCTATTGGCATGATTTATATTTATTTTGGCAATGGCTACCATAGAGGATAAATAAGAGTGGATTCCTTGTGAGGATAGGGATCCACTCTTTCTTGTTACTGATAATGAGACACTATATCTGACTTACATAAATGTCCTATTTGTTCAAACTTGTCCTTGCTGATGGTACAATTAGGATAATGGAGGATTATTATGGGATATCTTAATCAGCTTTATGTAATACTGTATTTTATAAGCGGCATGGCAGTATTCTCATTCTTCAATTCTGATTCACTAAAAACTAAGGATAAAAATCTAACATTCATAATGGTCAGTTTAGGGGCAAATCTATGCGCAATTCCAGTGGCTTTATTTATAGGTGTGATGGCAACAGACTCTCCATATAGTACTGTACTTGATTTTTGGGGAGGATTTCTCTTTATTCAGGGAATGCCGCTCCTTCTGCTACTTGTAGCTTTAATATGGTGGTTTATCCAAAAGGTAAAAGGAAAAATCGACACATAGAATTTTAAAATGCCTTACGCTAACGATAAGTATGTAAATGAGCTAGCGGTGGCGGTTTTAATAAGAGGGGACATAAAAAAGAAGTATCCTTAATGAAAAACAGGGATACTTCTTTTTTCTTTATTTATTCTCTAGCGTCTCATAGAGGCGCTTATACATGTCTTTATATGCTTTAGAATGTCGGTTGACTAGTTGAGAATCTACATAATGCTCAACAAGCATGTCAATGATGTTGTTAATTGATGTTTTATCCATACCTTCTTGTTCCTTTATAAATGGTTTAAGGGTATTTAGCTTTAGCAAAACGGCTGGTGAAATTTTGGCTGTTTAATCCGTGTATTTAAGTAAGTGGAAGAAGGTTGATTAGGTATAGATATATTAAAAAAGTGGAAATATAGAAATATCCCTATTTCTAAATAGGGATATTTCTATATTTTTAAATCTCTGTTAATAGCTTGAATTTCCTTTTCTGTTCAGGTGTTAGCTCATTTTCTACATAGCGATCTATAAGTAAATCGATGATTTCATAAGCAAATTTTGTGTTTGTAAGTTTCATTAATACTTCTAGTTCTTCTTTTGATTGATTAGAAATTTTAATGCTACCTTGTTGATTTTTAAATTTCTTTTTTGATTCAATTTTTTCGTTTCTTTTTTCTTTTCGAGTTACTTGTTTTTCTTCAGTCTTAGGTTGAGAAGGCGTAGCTGGAACCTCGTTATTTTCCACTACAGCTTGTCCTTGCTCTGGTACATAAGGCTCAGTAGGTTCAAAGTTACTTTTCTTTCTACCTAGTAAACCAGGAGTTCTCGCCATTTTACACACCAACCTTCATTTTTTCGAACATATCAATACGAGATAGCAATTCATCACTAATCGTTTCGTATAGTTCAATTACATTCATATCATGTCTATCTTTTTCAGTAATACCATTCACATCAAATCGTTTAATACGTTCCATTTGAGGGACAATGTTTTTGAATAGGTTTTCTTCACCGAAAATTTCACGAGCGTTCTCCATGATATATTCGTCAACCTTACCGTTGTTTTTTAATAGGACAGGAAGAACGCCAACTACTTCAATATCAAGATCATATTGTTCCTTTAACTTGATAAGCTCATTAATATAGTTCTCAGCACCAGTAAGAGAACGTTCTTGTGTTTGCAGAGCAATTAGAACATAATCAGAAGCTACAACTGCATTTTTTGTAACTTCTAGTGACATAGGAGGAACGTCAATAAATATGTAGTCGTATTTATGCTTTATCTTTTCAAGCAATCCCTTAAAGTAATGATCTTCTTCAGCTTCCGAAGAACAATTTTTATAAAGGAATTTTGCGAAGTCCTGAAAATCAACATAAGAAGGAAGTAAATGTAAGTTCTCCATAATTTCCACTTCTAAGCCGTCTAGGTTTCCCTCTTGTATTCCCTTCATTAATGTTTTTTCTACTGTAACAATTTCATCAGGGTTAAGAATGGATTTTGTTAACATTAAAGACTTTGTTGCGTTACTTTGTGGATCAAGGTCAACAAGTAATGTACGCTTGCCCTTTTTAGCAAATTCATAAGAGTTCAATACAGCATTTGTGGTTTTACCGACTCCACCTTTGTAATTACCTACCGTAATTGTAATAGCCATTTTTAACACTCCAGTTATATTATTTGAAATTTCCCTATATCCCTTTATAGAAATAGGGAAAAATAGAAATAGGGAATTAGGGATATTTCTAACTATAGAAATAGGGATATTTCTATATCTTTAAAGAAATTATAACAATGAAGTACGGTATATGCAATAGAATCATAGAGTTAGTAATTAATAACAAAAACGTTGGTATCAAAAGATTCTTTTGATGTATGAAGTAGAAAGAGTTAAGAAATAAATATGTAATTTCATAGAGAAGTTAGTAGGTAAAAAAATAACTAAAATAGGGAAATATAGATATAGGGAAAAAGGGAAATATCCCTATATCTATAAGTGGAAATAGGGAAATAGGGAAATAGGGATATTATTCGGAAAGTGCGCAAATTCGCTGTTTACAAAGGATAAAGCTTGTTGTAACGTAGTACACAACAAGCACCATTCTACAAAACAAAACATAATTTGATATTTTACATAAACGAAAATCATGAAGATCGAACGAGATAAATTAAAAACAATTGAATATGAACAGAAAATAAAAAAGCCACTCCCATATACTAACGGCTACCAACCTTTAGCGGGAATGACTCAGTTCTAGTAATTGCTACCAACACTTACTAGACATAACCTGTAACCAAGCAGGACTTCGGTTTAAGTAGTGCACCAACACTATCCTTAAACAATTATGCCTTTCGACTAGGCTTATTTGATATACCCATTTTATCTGTGATTGGACTAAAATTCAACTAGTAAATACTAGATTTGATTATTTTGTAGTCTAAAAGATATATACCGGGCATCTCTAAACCTAGAAGTCTTGTGAATGTACAGGCCATTTAGGAATTGGAGGTGCCTTTTTGTTTTTGTTCGCGTGGAATTGCCTGATACCACGTAAATAAAAACTGATAAGCCGTAATTCCGTGCTGCCATACATTTAGCGGGAACGTGTTACGGCGTGGCTGGCTGTTGGTCGTGCAGGGGGTACAGAGTATACGCCTACAAAAACAGCGCCCTTCACTGGAATCCTGTTCTTCTGGTGAGGGTGGGCGAGAACGTGCCCAGGGACGATTCCCTAAAAGGTTCGGGTGGTTATCGTTAGCATTACGGTGCTAGGGAGTACATTCAGTTTGTCGTGTAGGGACGATATTACAAGGACAAGCCATAGAAAAAGGATGTATGCGGTGAAGATCGCTAAGTGAACAGGGTCTATACATACGGATACCTTATAAGTGACCGCATGGCGAAAACAAGACGCTTATCCATCTATTTTGATTGATTACTTTTTTTGTGATCGTTCAAAGTAGGGGATAAATCTGCCTTCCAGCCGTGTTCCTTAATTGTTCCCACATGATAAAAACCCTCAAGACCTTCAGTCAACATTAAATTCGAAGAAATGATGAAAAATATAGGATTGTTTAAGACTTGGGGGAATGACTCACTAAGATAGAGGAATAAATAAGGGAATTATAACTTACTTGGTTAGAGGATAAGGGGATGGATGTTAGAATATGTCTTATTGCAGAATTTGGTTTTACATATTAGATAGAGTACGTGAAATTTTAAACCTTTGTTTTTTATTTATTACTAGTGATAAATATGATAGATTTGTAATAAGGATAAAATTGTAAGGTGATGGGGAGTTTTATGGGGAAAATTAAGGGGATGAATCATTTATTTATTCGTTTTTTGTATTTAGGGGTTGCTTGGTTAGTTGCTTTAAGACCAATCTTCTCACTTGATGAAACGACTAAGACTGCATTTTGTGCAACCTTGTTTTTATTTTTTGTACCATTAATTATTGATTATTTTGGTTTTGAGGATAATAGTAAGACTGGAATGTATTTAAAAATGATTGGTGGTTATACAAGTTTATTTGCACTTGCTGTAGTTGTAAGCGTATCTTTTGATGGTATTGGGATAGATATGAAGAAAAAATTATTAATGGGTTTATCTTTTGAGAATATTTGGTGGTTTCTATTTTTTTGGGTTGCATTATCTTTTGTAGATTGGATTTATTTTAGTAAGAATCCTTATGAAAAACAATTTACAGAGGAAGTTGTTTCGGATTATAGAAAGGAAACTAGTTATGATTTATCGAATACAATAGAGAGTAGGACAGATCATCATGAGAAACAATTTGAGGTGGAATTAGCTGCTACAAAATTAGGGGAGGTGTCAACAGATGATGATTAACTTAAAAGAAGTATTACTGATTATTCTTGGTTTGTATTTGGCATTTTCACTAGGTTCATTTTTGAAATTAATTCAGTTTGGTATGAATAGCATTTTTACAATTCTGTTGTCAATTATTACTCCGATTATGTTGATTAAAATTACTATAAAAAATTTATTTATAACAATTTACGAAGAGGGATTTTTCAGAGGAATGGAATATTTAAAAGTTAGTCTTACTAGCTACCCTTTGTATGTAAAGTTAATCGGGGAAATATATGCAGAATTTTATGCTAAACAAGTTGCTAAAAGAAGAGTAATGAAAAAGTATGGATTAACAACTAGAGGTAATACTAATATTTTTTCGAAGTTAAGTAGTAATGTTAACGATTTTATAGATTTTGTAATTAAATTTCCTAAGAAGACTACCTTTAAAATATCTACGAAGATATATGATGATACAAGAAATCATAAACTTTCATAGTTTTTTTACAGTAAAGCGCTTAAATTCTAGTTATAGAGTTTAAGCGCTTTTTTAAGATAGTATTAGTTTCATAAAAAAAGACATCCTAAGGTGCCTTCCTCCGACTTGAACCACTTTAATTTTAATAATATGTATTGGACTCCCATCCGAATATTATTTTACCATGTTAAGTAATATTGGTCATTGAGAAATAGGATTCACATCTATTTTATTTGGGTTGAATTTTAGACATTAGTTCAGGGAGAATTTTTTCAATTACACCAATTTCGTCCATAAATCTTATATATTCATCATTTAACTCAGGAGGCATGTATTTAATGATTTTATGTATTGCTGATGTACAAAAAGCCCTTGCTGTTCCTTCGTGAAAACCTATATTTACATCGCTTCTAATAGGTCTTAATGAAAAATCATTGTTAATTAAATCAGGGGATAAAAAAGAGAGCCGTAGCCCTCATTGGTAAGAATGGTGAGGATTTGCCAATTCCATAGTACACTTTAACCAAGTGTAAGAATCACTTTTCCTCGGCCGTGGCCACTTTCGATCTCTCGATGTGCGTCTGCGGCTTGGTGTAGCGGAAATGACTTCCTGATGTGGATATGCAATTTCCCTTTGGAGTAAAGCTCTACCAGCTGAGCAAGCCGATCCACGGACCTTTGGCTACGTATGGGGCGAACACCAAGTTCCTCTACAAGGTCGAAAGCAACAATTGTGCCTATTCGATCTTTGTTTTCGACAAGCTCCAACGATGCACGCAGAGCATTGTCCCCAGCGGCATCAAAGGCTACGTCCACGCCATTCGGTGCTAGAGCACGAACTCTATCAGCAAGACCGTCTCCATAAGTGACAGGGATCGCTCCCAGCGATCGAAGGTAATCATGGTTGCGTTCACTGGCCGTACCGATGACAGTTGCTCCCCATGCCTGGGCCAGTTGTACAGCGAATGTACCAACTCCACCAGCTGCAGCGTGAATCAATATGGTATCTCCCTTGTCAACACCAAGTTCCTGTAATGCGGTGTGAGCGGTTTGACCAGAAGCTGTTATTGCACCAGCCTCCTCCCAAGGCATACTCTGTGGCTTATGCACAATCTGGTCAACACTAACCACCACATATTCTGCATAGCAAGCCAGTAAAGCCCATCCAAGGACTTCATTGCCGATAGAGAACTCTGTAACTTTATCCCCGACTTGATCAATAATCCCTGCGAATTCGTTACCGAGAATCTGTGGATACCGCACCACCAAACCGGGTGGTGCCCAGCCACTACTACGCACCGCCAAATCGAACGGCTGGATTCCAGCAGCCTTAACCCGGACCCGAACTTGCCCTGCACCAGCATGAGGGGTATCAAATTCCATTACTTTCAAAACATTTGGAGGACCAGAAGTAGAAATTGCAGCGGCTTTCATGCTTTATCCCTCCTTAAAGGGTAGTGGTTCCAGCTTATGATGGAGCGGAATTGAGCATGAATTAGGTAATTAAACTTTTTACCAGCCAGACAGGCGAAATTTAAAATCTCTTTTTCTTGTTTGAAAAGATTAATTGATTGAATCGTCTGATCTTTATTCATAGATAATCATCCCTTTACATTATTTTAAAATGTAATCTCAGGATTACGAATTGACATGTTCTTCTATTGAACGATTATTGAATGTCTTTATTCAACTAAGCACCTCAATGGTAAATCCACCCGGGGCCTTAACATAGAATGTCCAGCGATGGGCCCTTTTTGGCGGTTTTACATCAAATCCATCATTCTTCAAGTGTTGATAGATCTCGTTCACCCGTTCTTCGCTCTCCTGTGAAAAACCGATATGAAAGGACTTCGGATAACTGACCTGAGTACCTTTCATCAAAGCGAGCAATAATCCATTTTCGTCTAATAGTACAGCGAATGAATCGCCATGCGTGCTCTTAGTTTGTAGGTTGAAGTATTTCTCCAAGAACTTTCGAGCAGCGTTAACGTCAGTGACCGTTAGATTGATATGGTTTAGTTTCAAAGGTTCCACTTCCTCTCTTTAGGTATAATACCTTCATCTCTATATTCACTCTTTAAAAATGCCCTCCCAAAATGGGAAGTAGTTAAGAAAAAATACTCATAATCAAAACAGTATAATCCTTTAAAATCTTTGAAAGTTTTTATTGCTTACATGTTTTATTCTATAATTGATTATTAATAAATAAAAAGACATTTTAATATATCTCTTTATATACTCGAGTATATGAATAAAGGAGTGATGAATGTGGAACTACTGCAACTGCATTATTTTCTAAAAGTCGCTAAGTTGGAGCATATGACGCAGGCTGCGCAAGAGCTTCACATCGCGCAGCCTGCTCTCAGTAAAACCATCTCTAGGTTGGAAGAGGATTTGGGTGTACCATTATTTGATCGCCAAGGAAGGAAGATTCGACTCAACTCATTTGGAAAAGCGTATCTAAAGAAAGTAGAAAGGGCACTCATGTTGCTTGAGGAGGGCAGAAGAGAAGTTGAAGATCTTGCGGCAATGGAAAGAGGGCGTGTTTCTTTAGCAACAACAACTCATAAATGCTTTTCTGATGTAATAGGTACTTTTATATCCTTGCACCCTAATATCAAACTTCAAATCAATCAAGCTTCAGAGAGGGAAAAGGTGCAACAGCTCCGAAGTGGAGATATCGATTTTTGTATCACTTTCCCTCCTATTGAGCAGCCGGGGATAGAGGGATTGTCTTTTCTCACTGAAAAAATCTTACTAGCTGTTCCTCATACACATCGATTTGTTAATCGGAGCAACATTGACTTGAGAGAAGTGGCTGATGATCCTTTCATTTGTATAAAGCAAGGGAATCCATTTCGAGAAATGACGGATGAATTTTGTCAAAAAGCAGGATTTACTCCGAACATTATATGTGAAGTTGACGAACATTCTGCAGTAAGTTATTTCATCCGTATGGGAATTGGTATTGCTTTTATGCCGGAAACCTTAATAGAAAAAATAGAGACGTCATTTCATTTAGTGCATATTGATAATCCTATTTGTCAGCGTACCTATCAAATCGCATGGCTTGAAGGGCGCTATATGTCCGTGGCGGAACGTAAATTTCGGGAGTTTTTTGTCCAGAGCTTTACTGGATAAAGGAAGTAATAAACCTTTAGTTTAGATTCGAACTTTATCAGCCTAAAGCTCTAAATATTAGGAACCGGAGGTAAAAGGTTGAACTTGACTGTCTCCTTTCTTAGTTTGATGGCTATGTGTCTTTACCCTAAATTGTTTAATACAATTAAAATAAACTTTTCTTTTGTCACAATTATTGAATTCAAGGAGAGTGGATGCAGATGTATGCTGAAATCAAATTCATTCATCACGTCGGTCATGTAGTTTCCGATATGGAAGCTGCACTCGAGGTGTACAGAAAACTGGGATTTGTCTGTTCACCGCCGTCCTATCCGGCGATGGCCGAAAATGAAGGAGAACCCCCGAAGCCATTTGGGGCAGCCAATTCGCATGTCGAGTTTTTAGGAAGCTTCATCGAAATTGTAACGGTTGCCGAGAAAGGCGCGAAGATTCCGAGCAATGCAAAACTCGTTCCGTTGCAGGCATCATCGGATGTGCTCCAAGTAATAATCGGGAAAATCAAACGTACTGTTGATACTATCTCCAGATGTCTGTTCCGTTATGAAGGAGCGCATATTCTTTGTTTCGGTACCGAGGACGCCGACCAGACAGCGGGCCGTTTCCAAAGGAATGGAATCAGTCATAGTGGCGTTAACACTGTGCAGCGACCTCTTGAGATGTCTGGGGGAATTCAACTTATTCCCGTGCGCTATATGGAAATTGATGGGGACAACGTGCACGAAGGTCGTCTGGCTGCAGCGGAAAACCCAACCTCAGCCATAATGGAGGAGCAAATACCTCCGAATCATCCGAATGGGGCGACGGATTTAGTCGAATCAATCTTATGTGTAGACGATGCTGAACTGGACGAATTCACTATGAGATACAGCCAATACTTGAAACGTGAGGCCCGGACCGATGGAGTGACACACAGCTTTAACTTGGAAGGGGCTCGCATTACGATCGTTCCCGGATCGCGGTTGTCAGAGTTGCTACCAGGAGAGGTCGCACCCCCAGTCCCGGGATTTGCCGGGTACACGGTAGCAGTGAGTGATATCTCCCGCACTCGAAGTTATCTCGAAGAGAGTGGTTTCCCGATAGCTGAGACGAATTCGGGCGACCTTTTTATACCGGCAGCCTCGGCGCTTGGCACTGCTATCGTATTCAGGAAATCGTAGCCAGGAAAAGCAAACAATCTACTTTAAATTGAAACAGAGGTAGATTAAGACTTAAAAAATACTAATTTCCTATAAGTGGTTTAAAAGGAACAAAACAACTGTTTACGGTATAAAAATGGTACTCTTACCAAGAGTGATTTTTTACCTCCCCTTAGGATAATAGCACTACAATACACTACATTAAAAAATACTTTTGTTTTTCTTTTATGATGAAATCAAAGCATAGTACATCTTTGTTGTTTTGCAGCATTTTCACGTACAGTCAAACTCGCTTAGCAAAAGGGATTTGTTGACGTCCATCAAGCTCCGCATAAGCTCTTTGGACGTCGTTACTAATTGTAAAAAAAGAAAATATTGATATATTGCCGTAAAAAAAGACACCATAAGGTGCCTTCCTGCGAATTGAACCATCGTATAGTAATTATGGTATCGGATGCCAATCCAAATATCATTTTACCATATTAAATTGTTTTATATATTGAGAAATATGATTCAAGTCTATAGTTTATCTAAAAGCGTCCATTTGCACTTCTTCATAAATAAAGCCAGCTTCTTTGGCTGTAATTCCAAACCGTTTAGCAGCTATTTCAGCAACTTGAGGATCATGTATTTCAGGGATGTAGTCTTCGTCATTGTTTGTGAGGATTCTGTACTGTTCTTTCATAAAATCAAATATAACCCTATAGTTCATTCCATTACTAGCAAATTTCTCTTTCTTTTGTGGTGTGTATTTAGAGGTATTATCGGAGTTGGCTTTATAAGTGCTATTATCTAGTTCTATGTCATAATCACGCTTTGAATATTTTTCGAAATCGTTTATAACAAGCATTTTATCAAAAATGTCCATAACAAATGTATCGTCATCATACAATAATTTAAGTTCCTTGTAACGACAGGATCTATTCTCTCCGCAATAAACATCATTAAAAGAACCCATAATTTGATCGAGCGTAGTATACATGATTTGGTATTTTTCCATGGTAGACAAATCTGAGAACCTTTCATCTACGTTTACGTGAATATTTACTGGTGTAGTATCTTCTTCTTTTTTATCAGCTTTATAATCGACCTTTTCAATATAAGGGCCTAAAGGACTATCTTCTAATTTTTCCTTAGTCTCATGTTCTACATATTTCATATTAGCTGAGCAACCAGAAAATAATAGACATGTAGCAAGTAGTAATCCCATAATAAATCCCTTTCTCATGCACATCACCCCTAATGTTATTTATGACAGGGAGTAAAATAAAAGCACCCTTTCGAGTGCTAATTATTTCTTATTTAATGCAGGGTGTTCCCAATATTGATTAGCTATATTAGGTAAGTTGTTATGTATGAAGTTATCGTAATTGATCTTGTCTAGCGTTTCACGATTAAGTGTGATTTTCATGACATTATCCTTTTTCTCGTTACCGTATTGGTCCACTAGTGGGTATGTATAAAAGAAAGCAATTTCGCTTATGTTTTTTTCATTTTTTAAATCTTTTAATATAGATATTGTAGCAATCCACATGCCTTTTTTAGTGTAATTTGCTGATACGTTTTCTTTGGCTTCAGCAGTTAATAATACAATTTTATCGTTTGGATCTTCAGTCCCTAAGTTGTCATTCACTTTAACAGATTCAACTTTTCTCTTGCCAAATTCGTTGCTAGCCAGCTTTTTAACCTTATCTTCAAGTGATTCCTCTTTTTTCTCTACAGGTTGTGCAGCGGCTTCTTTTTCTTGTTTCCTTTTCTCTTCTTCAGCATTCGTTTTATCTTCATCTTGAGCTTTTTTTATTGCTTCTTGTCTTTCTTTTTCAACATCAGCAGTTACCTGTTGTGATTCTTTTTTATTGCCTTTAAATCCATCAATGATTCCACCGATAATAGCTAGGTATACAAAACATGCAACAACCATTTTCCACTTAGTGCCGGAACGGAACCCTATAATTTTTTTATACCACTTTCCTTGTGAACGTTCATTTTGTCTTTTTTCTAATCGGTTGTTGCTCATATTGTTTCCCCTTTCAAAATGTAAGATTTCTTCCCTCATGGTAGCAAACAAGTTATTTGTATACTGTCATATTTTGTCGGGTGAAAATAAAAAAAGACACCCTAAGGTGCCTTCCCCTGACTGGTACCACTTCAAATAAATTCTTATTGAATATATGTTTTGATTTTTTCATATAATTCATGGTACTTTTCGATTAATTCATCACAATGCAAATCTAATTCTTCAATTCTTTTTCTTTCGTCTGTGAATATTTCTTCTCCGTTTATAATATCTTTATTAAATTGCAAGTAAAGATCTATATAGCTACGCTCTGTAATGTTATGCTCGTGCATTAAATATTGGAATTCGTCTTTGTCTTCATTTGAAAGTTCTATCTTGAACAATCTTATATGTTCATTAATGGTGGTTATAATTTGTTTCATGAATTCTGTTTTGAAGTTAATATTTTTGAGGAGTAAATCCACCTGTTGATTAAAGATAGTTGAATTTAATAAGTCTGTAAGTTCCTCTTGTTTATCTTTGAGTTCCTCAATTTTTTCTTGAGCTATAGTTGCTACTGACTGAGATTGTGTAATTAATAAATTGGCAGTTTCTATTTGTCTGTCAGATTCTTGTAGTTTTAAGTTAGCTTGTAAAATCTGTTCTTGAGCTAACGAAATTTGCTCCTCGCCTTGGTCCACTTTTTTCTGAGCTTGTTTGTTTAACCAGGCTACATAACCAAAAACTAAAGCGATAAAACCGGCAACGATTGTTATAGGCGTCCATATATTAGCTATTTGATCATTTAAAAACGATATCTGGCTATCTTTCGCCGAAATAATCTTATCCTGTACGTCTTTTATAGTCTCCAAGGATTCAACCTTCGTTTGTAATTTGCTCAATTGTTCTTTAATTTGTTCGTTAGATATTGTAAATAAAGTCAGTTTCACTGTTCAATCCCCTTTTGTGTATTAATTCATAAATAAAAGCACTCTTTTGAGTGCCTGTTAACGTTAACACCTAATTTTGATTCAACTTCAGTTAAGATAGCTACAGCATTGATTAACTTTGGATCAGAAAGCTTGGTTGATTTTTGAGCTATTAATTTGTCATATTTTGTCGAAATATAAAAAGACACCCAAAGGTGCCTTCTTCCGACTTGAACCACTTTAATTTAATATAAACCTATCCGTATTATTCCCTTGTTATACGTGTAAACACATCCTATAAAACAGAATCGTCTATATACACCAGATTGTTAGCTCACAAAATTCAAGAGATTTGAGATCAATATGTTAAGCCTTTCAAAAGAATCTGCTTTATAGAATGTGTCCACAATTTATATTTTACTACATGTAATATTCATTTAGTGTGACTTTTTCATATATGTATAATTACATAAAGTTTATGAGAAATAGAGGGTATAATTCGGTATTGTGTAATAAAGATAAGGCCCACCTACGGAAATAGGTGGGCCTTATTATTGGGTATTACTACCTCAGTGCACAAAAGGGAATTTGTATTTAAATAATAGCATATCCTTAAAGTTCTTATATTGAGAAATAAAGAAAAGACACCCTCCGGTGCCTTCCTCCGACTTGATAACCACATGTTATGTATTGGGAAATCGTCTCGGAATTTGGCTTATTATTGTAAATCTGTATTTTTATTATGCTGTTTCGAAAATATGAGATACATAATTACTATTTATTTGTGGGAACTTAAGTTTAGCCAATTCACCAAAAAAGATTGGGCATAATTTAAGGAGATGATTTTATTGGGAATGAATGGTAGATTCGGATCACTTCCTCCTATTTCTGCTATAGATCAACGAGAAATAGCAAGAAGGCGTATTGAAAATCCAAATATGTCTGTTAGTGAAGTTATAGAGCGAATGGACGCAGAAAGACGTGCTGAAGAGTATAGAAGAATTTTTAGAGTTCCAGATATGTCTGTTTCTGAAATTATAGAGCTGTTGGAAGCAGAAAAAGCAATTAAGGCTCAGTATCATAAGCTAGGCAGTAATAGCGTTTATGGCGTACTTGGTGAACCGAGTGGTAAGATGGTTAAAGAAAGTGATGGAGTTTATTCGCAACAGTATCAATATGGAAAAATTTTATCAAAGACCGATATAGCAATACCTAAGGTAGAACCATATTATATATGTGATATTTTTATAGGTGCTATTAAATGTTTTGGTACTGAAGATGAAAGTAGTGATGATGAACCGTATTTAATCATTACTAATATTAATACATCCTCAGCCTTTCTTGAAGGATATGAAAGAAATATTGCGAGAACATGGAAATCTCCAACATTTAGAGGTATTGAAGAGAAAGAGGTTTTTGGTCAAGATCTTGTGGTTTTTAATGGTGTTCTAGTTGGTCCGTATGGTGTGCGTCTCAAAATTGCTTTAATGGAACATGAACATGGTAATGAAGAGCAATTGAGACAAAAGGTGGAAGAAAATGCGAATAAAATAGCGAGAGATATTAAAAATGTAGCGTCTGCACTTTCAGGTGTTAATGTTGAAGATGCTTCTCAAAATCTGGATAGTGAGATTCTTGATGCATTGGGCGATCTTTCACTTGACGTGATTACAGATATTTTTAAAGATGATATAGTCGATGAAAAAGAATGGGTAATTGATGGTACTATGCTAAAACAGTGGGTAGATGAAGGTTTGACAGCGACTTCAGGCGTGAACCATCCTGATTTACCATCAAACGTAGAAACAAATTTTCCACGTGATAATGAGATGACAAGGTTGTTTTCGGGTGGTGGTGGTTCATATAAGGTTTATTTGAGAGTAATCCCTTGGAAAATATCCCCGCAAGCTTGATTTGTATTGAATAAATAAGGTTACTTGATTTTTTAACAAGTATTTTCTTTAGAATTTTAAACTAAAGGGGTATTTGTAATGGTTTAGTACCAATTATAAAAAAAAGACACCCTCCGGTGCCTTTCTCCGACTTGAACCACTTTAATTTTAATAATATGTATTGGACCCCCATCCAAATATTATTTTACCATGTTAAGTAATATCTGGGTACCGCCAGCATTTTTGAAGAAAAACACGCTAAGCCAAAAAATACAATAAGCTGTCCATATGGACAGCTTATTTACATAATTCTCGTTAATGGAAGTGAAAATTATAAATTTAATATGTTATATGGTCGTTTATCCTTTAGCGAACTAAAATCATGATTTGATTTGGTCCTGTACGTTTCATAACACGATATCCTTTAGCTGATGTTGTAGCAATTCCCTCATCATTAGATTTACAATAACCATCTACTTGACAGGTACCATCATCACGAACCAGAAGTTTTCCAACAAGACCTACAGGAACCCATTCAGGTCTTTGCAGTCGCGAAATATACTCTTGTGAAGGGTCCCATTCAGGGTTTAATATCGGTTCGGTTTTTGTAAAAGCTGGTTGAATTACTCTTCCATCGTCATCTTTTTTCTCTGGTACAACAACTTCATGATATTGAGTTCTGCCCCATTCATCTTTTACGAAGAGGTTATGCCAGCGTAAATCACTTGCATTTGCAATCATTGCTGGTGTTGCACTTACTACTCCTAGAATATAATCATCATTTGCATGTGCTTTTCGGATTTTTTCCCCGTATAAAGTCACAAAATATCCGACATCAATGGAGTTTCCATCAATGGTTTCAAACATTTCTGCATAATCCGCAGCAGCAGGGGACAATACAACACCGTCTAGGTAAAGGTTTCCTGTTGCTCCTTCAATTACAGCAGAATTTAATGATGGTCCAACAGCAAGGCCATTTGCTAAATGCCAAGAAAAAGGGAATCGTGTAGTTCCATTTTGCCCCATAATATGAGAACCTTGATGAAGTACATCTACAATGGTATTTAGACCTTCCGCATGAGAAAAACCTCCACTTGCTGTTGTATTAAATCCTTCCGCATGGGAGCTATCTCCGCTTGCTGTTGTGACCGTTCCTTCCGCATGGGAGCTATCTCCGCTTGCTGTTGTGCGGTTCCCTTCGGCGTGGGATATATTTCCACTTGCTATTGCACCAGAACCTTCCGCATGGGAGCCATCTCCACTTGCGGTTGTATTAAACCCTTCCGCATGGGCGGTAGTTGCGCTTGCTAATGTGAAAGCTCCTTCGGCATGGGAGATACCCCCACTCGCTATTGTGCCTGATCCTTCAGCATGAGAAGAACCTCCACTTGCGGTTGTATTAAACCCTTCCGCATGAGAGGTATTTTCACTTGCTGTTGTGAACGACCCTTCGGCATGAGAGGCAAATCCACTTGCTGTTGTGAAATCTCCTTCGGCATGGGAGCTATCTCCACTTGCTGTTGTAGTATTGCCTTCAGCATGAGAACAGTCCCCGATCGCCTGGGTGTTACATGCCTCCGCATGGGAGGCAAACCCACTTGCAACAGTACCACTTCCTTCTGCCACAGAACACCCATTATCGGGGTCAGTTCTAATACAGATTGTTGCGGTTGGTCCTGTAGGTCCGGTGTCTCCCGTAGGTCCTGTAGGTCCCGTTGGTCCTGTTGGCAAAGTAAAAGAAGGAATAGGTGGTAATGTAGGACCAATCAAATTTGGATCTAATGCAGCGGCACTTAATAAATCATCCGGTATAAGACCATCCCATTTCTTTTTATTAAACATGATTTACCTCCAAAAACTTTTATCCTAATTAATAAATGTATTAAATAAACAAAATAAAATTAATAAAAAAACGTTATACCATTTTTATGACGCATGTTATAAATAAATAATCTTTTTTATAAACTAGTTTCATATTTTTAGTTTTGTATACCATATAAATGTGAAGTTAACATAACGTCCTAAATTATCGGTAGCAAGGACAAGGAGGAATCCCTACTTTCACAAGGGAACCTCCTTTTATTGTTCTATGGATCTATGCATTTTTATATACATTCCTATCCTGGCGCGGTTTTAAGGTTCTCTTTTGTTACTGGGCTCGTCGAAGAACTGTATAAAACCTTGCATACTCTTAACTTGTTTTTTCTATGGAACGCTGTCGATACCTTTTTAATGCATAAAGAAAAGACACCCACAGGTGCCTTCCTCCGACTTGAACCACTTTAATTTTAATAATATCGGACGCCAATCCAAATATTATTTTACTATGTTAAGTTGTTTTGTTCATTGAGGGGTATCATCATATCGCCATCTACCTAAAAGTACTTACTACCCATTCTTGTTATAAATATTATTCCACATACTAATTGCATTAATTAAGAGGTTTAGTGCACTACTTCTTGGAAGTTGATCTTGTAGCGCTCTTTCTCGTAATTCACTATGTTTTCCAAAGAAAATAGTGAAAGGCAAGGCGATGAATACATTTACAAAATGACAAAACTGTAAGAATACACGAATGTTTGTAAGAAAGTTCGATGTTTTCCTTTTTCTTTTTTTATTATAGTGAAAAAGAAGAACGAAATATTCTCTTATGTAGGAAAGGAAGAGAATAATGATTGATCTATTAAATAAATGGATGTTAGAAAGTACAGGCAATTTCAATATCGTTGTAGGACTTACAGCACTTCTATTTTTGGGTTCAGTAATTGCACTTATTATTATTTACAAAAAAATTTGTAAACCCTATGAAAGAACAAATGCTATTTATTTAAAAATTACTTCTCGTATGTTTACTATTCAAATTCTAATGAATGCTATATTTATTTCTTTAGTTGGTAAAGATATTGAGAATTTCCGTCAAATCTTTATATTATTTGAAGCTGTTGTATTCTTTATTGGAGCTATTTATTCGTTTAAATTATATAAACAGGAATGCAAATAATTCACTTATAAGAAACAATAAAAAAACAGTAGTGATTTTATACACTACTGTTTTTTTATACACTACTGTTTTTTATTGTTCATTTTCAAATGTAAACTTTTCATTTTTAGTTAACTGTATATTCTATACATATGAGGTTAACATAACGAATTATTCTAGGAAGTTATCCTTTTCTTTTACTTAGTGAGTAATCCAATAACAATTAAGATGATTGCTCACATGATAAAATGTTTGTTTCTTTTTAAAAATTCTACTCGTTTTTTGATTTTTTATATGTATATAGTAATTGTATTAACCAGATAATCAATAGAATTATTGGTACTATGATTTTTTCTTTAGTAGTTGGGGCTAAATAAAAAATAATTATGGAGCTTATTATTAATATCGGAATCCCAAAGTTTATAGTTCTTTTGAATTTTTCAGAATAAGATAATTTATGGTAAAATTTCATATATTCCCCTCCTATTTATGGTAATATATATATATACTACCACAAATAGGAGGGAATTTTATGAAAAAAGCTTTTGTTCTTTTTTTAAGTGTATTCTTAGTTTTATTTTCTTTCAGTTCTTCTTCAAGTGTTGCAAACGCTGAAGAAAAATCAATTAAGGATAATATGCAAATTGATTTATTAAAGATTAAGAATTTCAATGATGTACTTGATAGTTTATCACAAGATAAAAAGGATATAATTTCATCATTTTGGTTCGATGAAACAATAAAATCAGGTGTTATTAATATTTATAATAAAGACGAAAATAAATACTATAATTTATATGTAGAGAAAGATAGAATTACATATTACAGTACTCAATATTATATTGATTCAAAAAAAGAAGATGCTAATTTTGAATTATATTCAGTAAATAAAGATAATAGTTTTGTGTATGAGTTTACTTCAAGCATCGTAAAAGAAACTGGTCAAGTACAGCATTCTATGGCTAAAGCAGCTGTCAGTAACTCTGTTTATAAATGGGCTTGTATTTTCTCTAGTCGAGTAGCATGTGTTGCGGCTGCAGGTACATTAGGTTTTGGAGTAGCAGGTCCATTTGGTGCTACTGCAGCAGTAGCTGCATGTGGTTATTTGTTTGGCACATTAGTTGAAAAATATGGAAGTAAAGGTGCTGCTTGTAAAATTCTTTCATAAAGGTATAGTTACTTGAGATAAGGATTACTATATACATAGTAGTATTTTACACGATTGTTTTTTAATTCTTTTATCGCTAAAAAAAGGAAATTATCAAAAAAGAGAAAAAGAAATAAAGTTCTTCTTTTAAGACTAGTATTTTACTAGTCTTTTTTATTTTCAATTGCGATAAATCTTTTCTTCATCTCATTTCGAACTCTGGCTAATTTTTATTTTTCATTAAGCCAAAACACCAATTCTTTTGTTTAAAGTATGATTCTTTTTCCATAGGGATCAATGCTATGTGGAATTTTACTCCAACAAGATTAGTTAGCATTCACACCGAAGAACAAGGGGGGAACCGTACTCCCACAAGGGAACCTTTTATTGTTCTATGGATCTATGCATTTTTTTATACATTCCTATCCTGGAGCGGTTTTAGGGTTCTCTTTTGTTACTGAGTTCGTCGAAGAACTGTATAAAATCTTGCATACTCTTAGCTTGTTTTTTCTATGGAATGCTGTCGATACCTTTTTAATGCACAAAAAAAAGACGCCCTAAGGTGCCTTTCTCCGACTTGATAATTATATTTTATGTATGAAACCATCACTGTAGCATCTAAGATGAGGGTGAGCAGTTTATGCCGTCTGGTTTAGGACGATAAAGAATTACTTGTTGATAGTGAATGTGTCACTGTGCCAATGAGCGCCTGCAATGTATGCAACTGCAACGTAAGTTCCTGGTCCATAAGCATCAGTAATTTGAGTTTGCCATACGATTTTTTCTGCTCCAATTGGCATAGAAGCAATCGTTTTGTAGCGGTTCAGAGAAGCATCGTCTTCTACTTTGTAGATTTTTACGATGTCATCACTTGTATAAGCGCCGTATTTCTTTAGAGAGATAGTAAATAAGTCGCCAGTTTTATAGCTCTTCTTTACTAATTGATGCATCTCAGCATCCATGTGGTAGATATCAGCGAAATCACCAAGATATCGAAAACCCCAGTTATCTTCAACTACTGGTCCTGCCGCTGCTGCTGGTTTTGCGTCTAATGTTGCTAAACCTGTGAAACCACCTAATGCTAATGCTCCGACTAATGCTAATTTTCCTAATTTCATTATTGTTTCCCCCTAAATATTTTTATAATTACGCAAATTCTAAAACCATATATAATGATATAATTAATTGTATAATATTTCAATTATTTTCTAAAAATTGTTATAAAATCGTATAAAAAAAGACACCTAAAGGTGCCTTCCTCCGACTTGAACCACTTTAATTTTAATAATATGTATTGGACTCCCATCCAACTATTATTTTACCGCTTCAATTATTCTGTTTTTTATTATTTTTAATGTCTGCTAATGCTTATTGCATGATTTGGCTTTATTGTTATACAAAGGCTTATCGTAGCTTTTTTATTTCATTATATGGTGTTTATAATGCCACTGATAATATTGGGCTGTTTCTTTATTCCAATAAGAACAAGGTTTTTGGTCATATTTTGCAAGCAATGTGCCTAAACGTCCTTCATAGGGAATCTTTTTATTTATTACATCAGTACGTTGGAAATAGCCATGTGAATTGACGACAAGGAGGCCTTTTTCAAATAACATGTCACATCCTAAGTAACAAAGTGGCATCACAACATTGACATCTAGTTTTTCTTCTGTTGAACAGTGCGAGCGTTTTTTAATATGAGCTGTTGCAAAAAATTCTGGTGAAAGTTTTGTTTGGCAGCAGGCACATGTAACTTCTTCTTTTCCATTAAATAAAAATTCACGTAATAAACTTTGTTCAATGCGATATTTTCGTTTTGTATCACGGTCAAGTTCTTTATTATTTTCTAAATTTAACAGTGCTTTCAAAATATCTTCACGAGATTGTTTTCTGTCAGTTAATTTAGTTGGAGAATAATCAGCTTCAATATCAAATGCATCAATAATCTGTAAACTTTGTTCACGGTTTAAAACGCGGAATGCCATTACTGGGAAATCTTCTGATTTTCCATATACAATTTCATTAAATCGTATAACGGATAAGTTATATGGTTGAACATCCTGTAGAAAGTATATGTGCTCAAAAATAGAGGTTCCCCATAAATATTCACTTAGTTTAGGTGAATGTATTTTATATGCTACAATTGCACGGTTATAAAAATGTTTATCTTGATAGAATAGTACGAAATCACCGAGAGTTAGTTTATCGTATTGCTTTTTTGTTGTGTCATTGGTACCCGACTTTACACCCCAAACGGCGCATTGTCCTTCTGGAAAGATCGTATGTAAATCAGTTAGCTCGTTTATTTTCACATACTCAGAAAATTCCTCAATATTTCGCAGTTTACGAACTGTATTCTCATAATTTGTACGCGCTATTTTATCACTGGTTGGCTGTAGCACAACATTAAAATCTCCATACATGTTAAGTCCATTATGGACAATTTGCATCATTGGCGTTGCATCTTTTTCAATGACACTAATTGTATCAGCAGTAAGTGGATTTACTAAATACTCTTGGGATACTTTATAGTGATTTGCGAGTCTTTCTAAATGTTTCTTGGGAATAGTGCCTTTTTTTGTCCATAGTGAAACTGCTTGGGTAGAGATGTCAAGAATCTTCGCAATATCTTTGTTTTTTTGCCCTTTGACATTCATTAAATAACGTAAGCCTGTCATTATTTCTGTCATTTTAGTTGCTCCTTTTAGTACTTCTAGTATAAAATCGTGACCAGAGAATTAAGTCCTTGGTCACGATTTTGTATATTTATAGTAATTTCAATAAAGCCGTTGCTTCTTCATCAACACAAACTTTCATACCATATAATCTATCTTGCTTTGATTCTAATACTTCATTCACTTCAAATACAGATAGGTTGATATTCTCTAATGATTCAACAGGGCAAAAATATAAGTTGTTAAAATTGCGACCTTTTTCATCCTGATCTTTTTCCCAGAGAGTGCTTGCTACTTTTGGATTATGGAACTTACAAGCTATTTTTGCATGTGAAAAATAATTACGTTGCTTATAAAAAAGAACGTGAAAATAATTTTCAATTAGATTATACCGACTAGCTGTAATTCCGCGATCGTGTACTCCCCAAATTAGAAATTCCTTATTTGGGAACATTTTTTCTAAATATGTATATTGTACATCTGTTAAAGCCTCAGCTATATCGTCTAAATGAACTGCTTTAAGTATTGTAAGTTTTTCATTGCCTTGTTGACCTAATGGTTGTAGCACAAGTCCTATTTTCTTGCTTCTTATTTCTTCATTTTGATATAATTGCATTTTAATGTTACCTCCTAATATTTGTGTGCAACACCAATTCACATACATGGCGGTGTATAAATATGTTGGTGTTATAGACTTTGTGGCGAAAGTCTATTGTGAAAAACAAGTTTTTTCATGTGTCAACTTGATGAACTCAGTATACAATGTAGGTATATTAAATGCAATAGGTAATTTTTTTTGGTGATTTTATTTTTAAAACAAAACCCTATTAAATCAACGTTTATTGTAGATTTAATAGGGTTTTGTTTTTTTTTATTTAAATTTAAATTAACTATATAACCTTACATTAATCAAGTAATTACTATACCTATCCGGTTTGGATTGTTAGTGGGGTATAGAAAGATCTATCAAGCTAAAATTTTAAAGTACACCTAAACGGAAATTTGGTGTTTTAATAACACCGAAGTTCATTCTTATCGTTTTGGGGGAAGAAATCGGTTCTTAAATTCGTATCGCTGCGGTGGGGGATTGTAGGTACGCGGTATATAGTTTTTATGAGGTTAGTATTTAAAAGATGCTTTACTTTTTATATTTGAAAAAAACAATATTATTATGGTGTGATTTTCCTGTTAAAATATAAGGAGTTTTTAATCTTGTTTTTTTAATAAAGATAGTCTTATAAAAAGAATAACTCGTCAATGGGGGCAATTATGTTGGGAAACTTATATAGGTTAGGACATGAATACATAGATAAAGCTTCAACCCGTAATGAAGAAGACCAGTTTTCACGTTGGATAAACATAAAGAACAGTGGTATGAGAAATTCGCCAGGGATTCGCCCTTTAAAATATGTATCACGATTCAGTGATGCACCTGCATATCTAATATTGGTGACAAGTGATACAAACTCGGGGGAAAGTAATCCCTGGCATGATATTGTAGATTTATCTGGGGGAGAAATTTTATATTGGGGTGATGCAAAATTCAATTATGAAAAGAGATATGATGACTTTGAAGGAAATCAAACGCTTGAAGTTATCAATCATTTAATATTAGATGGTAATTTTAAGCATGTCCCCCCAATACTACATTTTTCAAAAACAAGGAAGGGAATTGTAAGGTTTAATGGACTTTGTATATTAGATAAACTTGAACTTACTTGGTTTGTAGATAATAAAAGTGGTTTACCAATAAAAAATTATAGATGTCACCTATCAATACTTGATGTTGAAGAAGTAGATATTACTTGGTTACATAATCGAGCAAGAGCAAATGATTTTGAGGAGATCAACTTTATAGATAAAGATGCACCTTCTTCATGGAGAGAATACAAAAATGGTAAAATAAACAAATTACATGTATGGAAAAATAAAATAAGAACTAAAGATAGTCAATTACCCAAAGAAGGAAGTTCAAATGCTAAAATATTGGAACAGTTAGTTTCGCTATCTTCAATACAATTTGAAGCAGTAACGGTAGCTTTATTTCGACAGTTAAAAGATGTAACGCACTCTATTACGCAAACAAGGCCGACTAAAGATGGGGGATTTGATTTTATAGGACATTTTAGCTTACCATATCCCTTGTCCTATGATATAAGTTTTCTGGGAGAAGCAAAAAAGTTTGGCAGGAAAAGTGGAGTTGGGCCAAGGCATTTATCACGCTTAGTGGCACGTTTATCTCGTGGACAATATGGTATCTTTGTTACAACTTCATATTATACAAAACAGGCTCAGAAGGAAGTATATCAGGATGGATATCCTGTAAAGATATTTTCAGGGGCAGATTTAGTTTTTTTGTTTAAAGAGTTACGGTTGGTTCAAGGTGACCAAATCAAATCCGAATGGCTTAATGAAGTTATTAAGTAAATGTGACTTAATATTTCGAGAGGCTATCTAGACTAAGGATGAAAGAAACTTTATTAACATATGGAACGATTATTGAAACATATTAGTCTAATTTAAATTATTCCCTTTCATCAATGACACCCCTATTATATGGATTTTTAAAGAGTAGTATTTTAATTTTGCTACTCTTTTTATATAACCTTAAAGCCGTAATTTGATTACGTTAAGATAGTGAGTTCAAGTTTGGAGTCAGTAGCTAATCTTGGAAATATGGTTGTATTCGCATGTATTGCCAAAAATACGAGAAGATGCAGTTAACAAAATAGAAGAGATTTTGTAGGGAATGTGATCACTGCCTCTATAGAGTTTGAATGTAAATAATAAAAAATCGTATCAAATTTTAATTTGACACGATTTCTACAACTATGCCCCGGAGAGGATCGAACTCACGATCTTCACTCTGTCAAGGGAACGTCCTTATTTATATTTTATTAATGGACTTTGCTATTTTCATCAGCTATATGCTACTGAAGCATTTTTTAATTATATCTAAGAAGAACAAAGAAGTTTAGAATCATTGCTTGTGTTTTTTTCTAAGTAACATCTTCTGCTTATTTTCTTTGTCTTTTTCTATATATCTAGCCATTCGTTCATACTCATAGTAGGTACCTCTTTGCTTAAGTTTCTTAAACATTAATGCAAATGCATCATCTGAAGGAACCTCTGGGAATATTTGTGAATATTTATCTATGTACACATCTGTTTCCATATCTTCATTAAACCAATACCGATAATAAACTTTTAATTTCAAGTTATGTCTATAATCTTCTTTAAGCTGCTTCATCATTGCATAGCAATAAAGACAAGGCTCTTTAACGGTATATAATTTTATATCTAACTCCTCATTTTCTTTAATATAAGGACCCTCACAAGGATCTTTCGGATGATGAAAAGACCAAATTATATTCTCAAAAATTACACGTTCTGAACATGTTCTATACATATTTGCTTGTTTATCGCTAACCAAAATAAAACCTTTAGAATCAAAAAACTCTAAGTCTTCATTCAACCGGTGAAAAGGTAAAATTTCAAAAACATAACGTTGAACACATAGAATTATATTATGCTTATTTCGTAAATGCCTAAATAATGGATCAATATCCCACCGTTCACCTAAATTATCTTTCATCTCTACACTTGCAGCTAAAAAAAGAAACGATTTACCTTCCGAACGATACCAAGCATATGCTAAATTGCTTGTTTTAAAGAAACTTTCAACATATTTTCTGGATTTAACTTTTAATCTCTGATTCTCTTCAAGTTCTTTTTCTTTCCTTAGGACATCTTCATTAAAAATTGTATCAAATTCTTTTTCTACAACATTAAGTAGATATTCCTCCAAAGCTAACTGGTGTGAATCCCAATTTTTTTGATATTCTACAGAAAAAATTTGTTCGAAGAATTGTTCATTGTTGTTTATTATGTTGGACATTTTGTTCTCCTTCCTTCTTATGTTTTAGTGTAGCAGAAATTAGATATCGATCATTTGTTAATGATTATTGACGTTACTAATAATCATTATTTTCTCAAAAAAGTAGTAGACCTTATTATAACATCCTATGAAGACGATAAACTTCATAATGGGCATTTTTTACATCACATAAACTGGTTGATCGCAAATGAATATGATGAGGAAACCTGGACTAATCTGTTAAATGATATCGTACCGTATACTAAAATACATTGGTATGCTTTTTACTTTATTTAAACTATATCAATACTGTTGGCTTTGAATTAAGTTTGTTTAAAATATAAATGAAATAGAAAATTATTACAAATTTCTTCAAAACATAATGCTCATATTACAAACTAGCATCAGTTTTTTTGCGATTTCTAAAATAGGAGGGGGATAGCTCTCGTCATTCAAGTTTTAATACATATTTGATATAATTCATATATACGTTTCATTTTTCAACGTAATCATCAATATATCCTTATATCTAAACGGGGGTTTTTAAATGAAGTTTATAGAACAACATCGAGATTATCAAACTTATGAAAGTGATGAGTATTATACTGATGAAATTCCTCGTGAATTTTTAGGTGCAATTAAAGGCTATATTAGCGGTCATATAACTAACGCTGGTGAATTTAGACATATCATCGCTATAATTGCAAAATATGTTCCTTGTGATCCGGGTACTAATTGGAACTTTCCTTGGATAACTAGTGATTTAGATGATGTTATATGGAATTTGTATCAGAAGAAACGTTTCCCAAAATTCATGGATTGTATTGGAGAAATTGTAGAGAATTATTTCCAAGATGAATTGGATGATATAAATGACATGCTAGAGGATGCATCAATTGGTTATACCCTTAGTCTTCTTGAACGAGAAGGATCGATTTGGGAAATTAGAGATAGTGTTGAAAATCGGACTGAAACTGTATCAGAAGCTTTGGGAGAATTGCTTTTTACATACGAAAATACCAGTCAACATTTAAATCAAGCAAAAGAACAGTTAGGTAGAATGGAAACTCCAAGAGCAAGAAAAGACGCACTTAGAGACTGTGTTTCAGCTCTTGAATCTCACCTTAAATATTTATCTGGAAAGAATGATTTTAGAGCTTCGGTAGCTGAACTGGTCAGCAGAGGTATTGGTAGCAAGAAGGCTATCAAAGATGCATTAACTATTTGGTCTTATGTTCATGAAGATATACCGGATGTTAGGCATGGTCACACTGAAGATATCTCACTTTCTTCAGAGGAAGCACTTTATTGGATTGATCGAATTATGGCCCTTATTAAATATTTATCAAGAATCACTCAATAGTGCATTCATATTCCACTGAATATAATACTATTCTGAATAGGGCTTTCGATTTACATCAAACACGATAAACTATTCGTTAAAAATGTATTTAAAGTGAAGAATAGAAGAAAGTATTTTTCTATTCTTCATATATAATCAAGTTTTCAAGCATGAAAGGATGCTAATTACTATGAATTCTAATTTTGTAGATATTGTTGGATATCAATTTGAAAAAGTTCATACAGCTGTTATAAAATGGTTGTTAGATTCTAACAATACTTCGATTAAGCACAACGAAAAATTCAATGTGCTTCGCAATATATATATAATGTGCAATATCCCCATCCCTTTCAAAAGTCTGGATATTAAGTCCATACAGTGTAAAACAGAAGTTTCTATTGGCAAAGGAAAACGAGTGGATCTTGTCGTTGAAATATTACTTAAAAGTGGAAACAAAAAATATATAGTAATTGAAATGAAGGTTGATACTATAGCGAAAAAAGACCAACTTGAAGCAACCTATAATGGTTTTCACGGGAGAGAAAACGCTATATTTATTCTTTTTCTATTTGGCTCTTCTCAAATATGTCAGGTCCCTAAACATGAGCACTTTAATACTTTCCGCTTAAATGATATCGCATCTGTATTTAACAATATTAATTGTAATCACTATATTTACACGGATTGGATAGAATCTTTGCAAAAAGAGCTAAAAAGAAGTCAAACTATTAAAGGTGCATTAGCTAATCTGACTTATATCAGAAACAAGGACTACTGGCGAGAGAACGGATATCGAACGCATTTCACGGCGTTTTATTACCTTTACCATCATCTTAAATCCAATTCAAAAAACGAAATAGAGTGGAATATTTACAGTGGTAATAATAATCCGATTATGAATTGGGAGCCGGGATGGCTAGATAAAACTATTTCTAATAAAACAATTACATTCTATTGGGAATTTAATTATGAGGAACTTATCTTAAAAGTTCAATTACCTAAAGAGGAATATATTTCAGGTGACAAATTACATCAATTAAAAGAAAATATTATTTCGATAGTTTCTAATATCCCCACGATTCAAGGGAATAGAGTTCGCATGCAATCAAAACCCAAAATATATAACTCCCTTTATAAATGGAAGTTCAATTTTTTAGAGGGAAATTTTGAAGATATAATGAAGAAAACAGAATTTATTATCAAAAATATACATCCCCTATTAGAGACATCAAATTGGGAGTTTAGATAATATAATTCATTATTATTCAATTCATTCACAAAACATCAAACTGTTCGTTAAAAGTGTATTTAACGAACACATAAGTGATTTGAAAAATAACATTCTATGAAAATATAGAATGCTATTTTTCCTCATTATATTAATAGACATTTAACTACTAGGTTATTAAAAATATACCCTTACTTCTACCTTCTACCTTTATCCTCTTGCATCATAAATTTTTATATTTCTCTCGTTTATTTCGCTCACAATTGCTTTCTTATCTATCCAATCAGCTTCAATATACTCATTATATACTCCATAATTTTGACGGTCACGATCATTACTTTCTTTTGCCTCATTTTCTAACTGTTGCTCAATATCTAGTACATTCATTTCTACTGGATTTTCATATTCATATTCAGCTTGTTCCAATGACATCTGTTCGTCATGCTCATACGCTTTTAAATCTCTTCCTTGGTAATCAAGGTGAAGAATTCTGCCGTGTCCTTTAATTGGTTCCCCGTTATATATTTCTCCTGTGAAATTTTTTACTTCGAATAAAATGTCATAGTTCGTTGTTGTTCCACTCCAAGGTTTTGCTTTCTTACCAGAAACAGTGTTACGGTCATTGACTATTTTAAATTCCCCTTTAAACATAATTTTATTATTTGAATATTCAGTTCCAATGTAGATATAATCTTCTTTCCAGATGCCTTTAAATTCTATTTCCTCATTATTGTTATATGATGTCCCGTCCCCTTCCCTGTAGCCGTCTTTAAATTCCCCTTGATAAATAATATTGTTTGTATAACTATTAAATAGAGTTGAAAATCCATCATAAATCTTACCCTGTTTATATTTGCCGCTATAATAGTAAGTATCTGTTCCATCTTTATCAAGCTGATATACTATAACATGTTCCAATTCATCAGGTGCAAGTTGTCTAGAATAATTAACAGTGTAAAGCTCTTGTCCTGGAGAATAATATCCATAGATTAGTCCTTTATCAAATTGTTTTTCTTTAAATTCCCCTGAGCATTTTACTTCTTTATTAGTATTATAAATTTTCCCGTTTCCTATAAATGGTTCTTTATGATCTCCTGAGAAGAAAAGATTCCCATCCAAAGTTATCTCATAAAGTCCAGTAGATTCATTTTTTTGCACTGGCGGTCTTTTGGATGGTGAAAATGTTAAATAATATATTTTTTTCAAAATAACATATAAATCAATATTTACTAATTCATTTGCTGAAGAAACATTATGCCTTTCAAGTATTTGAAGAGGTATAAAATTAGCAAAAACCTCTTCAGATAGTATTTTTAGTTGTGTTTTTAATGCTTCGTCAGGTTTGTTAGGATCATGTTTTTCTAAGAGGTTTTGTAAAGCATGAAATTGTTCATATAATTTGTATACTTTATTTAATTCTTGTTCTGTAAGTTGATCTCTTAGATTTGCTACATTCTTTATCCAATCTGTACTGAAATAGATTTTACTCGGCTTAGCTTCTATTCCTTTTAGCTCGTAATTTATGTAGAGTTCTTGTAAGTTTGAAATTCCTCGTTGAAGGTCATAGTATACAATAAGTGCATTTTCTCGGGAAACTTCTTCTTCTCGTTGGAATTCTAAATTTTGTAATCTCTCAGAAACCACTAAGCTGCTTTTACTAACTTTCCATACTAAATAGCTAAAAAAGAATGTAGTGCCAAAAGTATAAAATGCAAGAAGAATTGTAAATATATAAGATAAAGATGTTATAGAACTTGCTGTAGCATTTGGTTTCCCTCTGTACGCCCACATTTTTGATAGAGCCTCTAAATAATTACCAAAAATCATATAGCCGATAATAAGACTAATAATTAGAGGTACTAGAAAAAAGCAGGTGATCATGATTGTTTGTTTCTTGGAAATTTTAAATTCATTTCTTACTTGCATGGTACATTTCCTCCGGAATTTTTTAATGTGAATAATATAATATTTTTGTTTCAATTATGTAAAAAGGTCTGCTTCCTTTTTGCAGACCTTTTATGAATAAAATACATGAAATATTATTTTGATTCGTAATATACTTTCATTTTATGGTATGTACTGTAAGGTTGCAATATTTTCACGTACAATGAAACTTGTTTTGCAAAACGACCTTGTTAACGTCCATCTGGCTCTTCGTAAGCTAGTAATTCTCTAACGGGTCTTCTTTTGTATTTTCAAAGCTAAGGAGGCGGTCTATAGAGGTGTTAAAAAATGACGCAAGTACCTTTAAACTTTTAAGATCTGGTTCGTGACGATTTGTTTTCCTGAGTGATAATTCAGTCCTTTCTGATAGCTGTTCTTGCGTTAAACTGAAAGACTATCTAAGATTTTTAATGTTTGTATTATAAAATGGTTTGATGGCATATTTAAGTGGAGTATATTTAAATAACATGCCTATTTTACTTAAAAGTAAGGATTGTAAAAGTGGAGTGTTTTGCTATATAATTTTATTAATCACGCAAATACTCAATTGGTTTGAGGTGGTATATATGAAATATCCTGAATTAGTCCCAGGTCAATATGTTAAAGTTACTACTGATACATGTGAAGATTTTAAAAAAGGTGAATATGTACAATTTATAGAAGAAGATTATCTTGGAATCCCTGATGTTCATCCGATATATAGATGCTTATTCACATTTGAGAATCACGAAAAAAAGAGAGCACAATTATATTGTAATGAATTTGAGATTAATGATGTTAGGATTGCTAGAGTAAAACGTATTAATTAATCCTAACAAATGGGTGCGTGATACCATATGAAATATACCAGACTATGCAGCAGTACCTATACAAAAGGAAGAGGTACTCACTTTACTATATTTAAGGCCCTGTTATTTGGATAACAGGGCTTTTGTTAATTATTTAAAAAGGGAAGCATTATTGTAAGTGGTATTTTTCAATGAAATGGTACAAAAATAAAATTAGGGAGATTAAAAAAGACACCCACAGGTGCCTTCCGACTTGAACCACTTTAATTTTAATAATATGTATTGGACTCCCATCCAAATATTATTTTACCATGTTAAATTGTTTTGTTCATTGAGAACAAGATAAGATACACGAGTCGTTTTTCCTTCTTCTCGATCAACTACATCTGGTTCTGCTACTAATATATTTTCTCCTCTGTAATTATATATATCTATCATACTATTTAATTGTCAGAGGGTTTTCATATCATTATTCAAATTTATTAATATTTATATTTTTAAATACATAGCTGAAAAAGAATTCAAGACACAATACAAATAAGTTCCTATAGCAAAGAATGCTAGTAAAAGTCTTAATAATTTGTCCTTACAATATATACTTACTAGTATTCCAAAAGGAACTAGTAAAATTAGTGGTGCGCACAACAATAAAATGCCTTTATATAAGCTGTCAGTTGTAAGCTGATTAATAAGTTCTATATAGAGTGACATATGGTGTTCCTTTCTAAAAAAATCTATTTATTGTTATAATACATTATATATTCCGTAAAGAAAAGACACCCAAGGGTGTCTTCCTCCGACTTGAACCATCTTAATTTTAATAATAGGGGTGAACTTCAAGCTAGATGGCTTGCTTTTATTCTGTATAGTTAACCTCTGTTACACGATCATGTTTGTTTACAATCATTCGTAATTGTTTATTCCCTTACTTATAGATATAAATTTGAGTATCGTCAACTCCCACTTGTGCATCCGAGGTTAATGGAGGAATACTGTCATACTTCATAAAATTTAATCCAATCACAATTTTGTTAGCTACTTCCTGGCTCAACTGGTGACTTTTGTTATATTCGGGGTCACCATATTATGAATTTAATTCTTACTTAAATAATCTCTTCATATAAGAACTTAATAATTGGACGAACCACTTTTTCAGCTAGTAAGACTGGTACTGCATTGCCAATTTGTTTGTATTGTTCATTAAGTTTATGGTTATTCGTAACATTTTCTTTATTCCCATTTGAAAACTCGAACCAGTTAGGGAAAGATTGAATTTTGGCAACTTCACGAACTGATAAACGACGATTAAAATCACCTTGAAATTCCCAAGAGTCTTTTCCGATTTTCCTCATAGGCTCACCGTGAGGGTGCATTGGAGCTTGTCTACCACTCGCTTGAATAGTAAAACTTTGCTCGTTCCAATTCTTTTTTCGATTACGACTCATATACATACTTGAAAACGAGCCTTCGTAAACGTCTTTAGCATCTAGAGGTAAATTACTAATTGTATCTTTCAAAGTGACATATGGTATCTTCCCTTCTCCATGTGTCGGTTCGGGAACTTCATATTCAAAACCATATTTTTCATGAATATCATTGCGGATTCCAACAATAAATACTCGTTCACGAAGTTGTGGAACACCATAGTCACGAGAATTAACTAAATGAGCAGTAACGTGATAACCCGCAGCTTTAAAGTCCTCTATCATTTGACTAAGGACTTGTCCTTTCGCCATTGTCATCAGACCTTTTACATTTTCAGCAACAAAAAACTCGGGTGTACTTTGCACTAAGGCACGAATGTAATGGACGTATAGAAAGTTCCGTGAATCATCGAGTAATCGAGGACCGGAACTACTAAAACCGGGGCAAGGAAATCCGCCGAGCATAAGGTTACAGCTCGGAAACTCTGCTACTTTACGAATATCCTTTGCGACTTTAGTAACAGTAGGAGCAAAATTATTAACATAAGTTAAGTTTGCCGAGGTAAACATATCATTTGAATAAACAAAATTGCATTTTACTTTACTACGCAGCTTCAAATAGTCTTCTTTGTTTTCAAAAGCTCTGTATGCTTTTTCTTCTCCAAATTGAACGACCATACTTGAAAGTTCTACTCCTAAATCCAATCCACCTGCACCCGAAAATAACGAAACAATATTCATTTTTCCTTCGGCATAATGAAGTTTTTTTAGCATTTCTTTTTCTTCTAATCTGTCTTGTTCAGTGATATTGGTTTGAACAAGTTCGTTTTCTTCCTGAATTTTCTCAAACAAAATATTTTGTACTTCTTCAGGCGTGAAAGTAAGCGAAGACACAAAAGTTCTTTTTTCTCTTTCAGTACCTACCATAAGAAACCACTCCTTTTCAATATATAGCATCTTACCATAATAGTTTGGATTTGGCCAGTCTTTGTTTCTATGAGAAAATAAAGGAAAAAAACAGAAGGAGAAACGGAATGGTACAATCACCTACAACAAATGTATTATTGGCTTTAAAGAACATTCTCGACAGGAATTCAAGTATTCTCACACCTATTTTTCGATCAAACGGTTCAGCAAATGCTGCAGGAGATAGCCTTGAATTTTTCGTAAAAGATATGTTTTGCACAGGTGCTAGTCAATACCAGTATGAACATGAAAAAATGAGGAAGTACAATGAATATCTAAGTTGGACAGGTAATTCGTCTAACTTCCCTGATTTTATTATTAAGGGTGGGGTCGGTGTTGAGCCGAAAAAATTAAATAATCAGAGCTATTCTTCTCTAGCGTTAAACAGTTCGTATCCAAAAGACTATATATATCCAGATAGCCAGAACTTACCTAGAGGGATTGATGAGGAAGAGTGGGAGAAAAAAGAGGTCATTTACGTTGCTGGGAATTTAAACACTCAAAATAACAAACTTCTTTCACTTTGGTTTGCTTACGGGAATACGATGATAGCTGATCGCTCTATCTATTTAAATCTGATTAATGAGATTAGGGATGCAGTAGCAAGCACAAATGCAACATTGATTGATTCTAAGGAATTGGCTCGTGCCAAGGGGATTGACCCATTAAAACTATCAAACCTAAGAGTTCGAGGAATGTATGAATTAGAGCACCCGCATAAAGTATTTAATGAATATATTACAATGGGTGATATCCCTACTGATGCATCAAAAATATTTGTAGTTATGCTAATGGACGATTACATTGCACTTGAAGAAAAACCGGATTTTTCCACACATTTCGCTAGTGGAAAACTAAAAAAAACTGAAATATATATCCCAAACCCAAATAACCCGAGTGAAGAGCTCGAGGCAATTTTATTCGAAGGTTGGACTGATTAAAAAATATAAGTAGATAACAATTCGGGTTACGACAAGTATGTTAATGCATATAAGGAAAACGAACACCTTAAACAAAACATTTTAGTCTTAATAGAGGTCCCGCCACATCGCTATCAAGCTAAAAAGAACGGGTTACTTCAAAACGATAAAAACGAGCATAATACACAAAATTTTCGTTTTAGAGTATTTCAAAATATTAAGTTGATGGATATGGGACGGGACCCCTTATAGGTGTAATCCCTGCACAAAGTATGGGGATTTTTTCAATTCAGAGGAAGACACCCAAAGGTACCTTCCTCTGAATTGAACCATCGTATATTAATATGATATCGATCAATATACTAAACTATATAAATGATTTGTTATGCTAGCTTATACTCTAGCTGCTATAATGTATAAGGGAATTATTGGTTAATTAGTATTACACATATATTAGGGCGATAACAACGATGGACAATGACAAGTTAATTTGAAAGTGACACTAGGAAAATATATTTGTGGAAATATCGAGTTATTTTAAAATCTTTTAATTTAAAGGAGAGTACTATGAAAATTCCAAAAAAATATAAAGGAAAATATTTTTATCACTTTACACATATTAATAATATTAAATCAATAGTGAAACATGGTCTTTTATCCACCAATGAAAAGGAAAGTAAAAGTGTTGAACATGTTGATTTGGCAAATGAAGATATTCAACAAAGGAGGAGTCAAATGGATGTTCCGCTAGAACCTTACGGGAAAATTCATGATTATGTTCCTTTTTATTTTACAACAATAAACCCTATGTTATTAGGTGTACTTAATAGGAAAAATATTGATCAACCATTAGTAGTATTTATTGCAATACCAATAGAAAAAATATTAGAAGAAAATGTATTGTTCACTGATGCATCTGCAAACACTTTGAGACTTCCTAATTTTTATAGTAATCCTGAAGATTTAGAAAATCTAATATGGGACTTAATTGATAGTAATAAATGGAAAAGTGGTACCAATGAAGAGTTACATTCTCGAATGGCTGAAGTTCTAATATACGAAAGAGTTCCAATTGAATGGATAGACAGCTATGTTGTTTTTAATAAAGTTTGTAAACAAGAAATTAAGAAGATTTATCAAGAATTTGGACTGAAATCACCAAATATTTCATATACACCATTTAATAACAGACATTTCTATTTTACAAAATTCTTTATGGATGATAGGAAACAAGAAACTTTAATAACTGGTCCGATTTTTCTTAGAAGCTATTTTAATGAGGCAATTCGATATATTGTAGAAAAAAGGGAAAGTGAAGAGCCAAAAGCAAATGCTTTTCAGGACATAAATGATGCATTATCTAAAATAAAAAAGAATTTTTGTATTTTAAAAGAATTAGAAGATATTTTTGAATTAGAGACCGATAATAGAGTACATTCTGATAATGTTAGCGATCATACACTTAAGGTGGTCAGTAATTTAAAAGATAATGAGCATTATAGAAACCTTTCTGAAGATGATAAAAAGTTAGTTGAATTATCTGCGTATTTACATGACATAGGTAAAGGTCCTAAGTCAAAATGGAAAGGTGGAATTCAAACTGCATATCCAGATCATCCAGCAGATTCAATTCCAATGTTAAAAAGAATTTTAGTTGAGGAATTTAAAACAATGTCAATAGATGAAATCCGGAAAATTTGCTTATTGGTCATCTATCATGACATAATTGGAGAGATTCTTGCTAAAGGCAGAAGTGAAAAAGAATTATTAAGTCTAAAAATAGATGATAATGAATTAAATATGTTAATTGCCATATCTATGGCGGATATTTCTGCAATTAACCCTTTTTGGGCTTTTAATATCAATAGAATGTTACCAGGTTTTATAAAAAAAATAAGTAAGGAGATTTAAAATGTTAAAGTTCGTATCAGGTGATTTTTTTGATTATGATGCTGATATCCGAATAAATACTGTAAATTGTGTAGGAGTTATGGGTAAAGGGGTTGCTTTAGTTTTTAAAAAAAAGTTTCCAGGTATGTTCATTAATTACCGTAATGCATGCAATAGAAATGAAGTTAAACCAGGTAAACCCCATGTGTGGAAGGATGAAAATTTATTTTCTTCATGTACCATTATTAACTTTCCCACAAAAGTTGACTGGAGAAACCCTTCAGAATATGAGTATATAGAAGAAGGCTTAATTTGGTTAAGACAGTATCTCTTAGAAAAAGAGAATTCCACTGTAACTTTACCTGCTTTAGGCTGTGGACATGGCGGACTCGACTGGAATAAAGTTAAAATTATGATTAATAAATACTTAAGCGATCTAAATGCACAAATCCTAGTATTCGAACCCAGTAGTTCAACAAGAACATCTAATTTTAAACTAAACGATATACAACTGAAAGATCAAAATATTCAGAGGCTATTACCTAACGATGGGGATTATCCACCTAAACTAATAGGACATTCTACACCCGAAATATATTGTAAGGGGAATACTAAATTATTACATAAAAAGAATATCGCTATTGTAGCAAATTATAAATCAAGTGATAGAGAAAAGAATGCTTTATTAAAGGTGATAAATGAACTTCCAATAGGTGAATTTGTTTTTACCCTTGGATGGGGAAGTAGCTATGAAAAAGATTTAGCAAAAGAGATACTTTCTAAAGGTTTTGATGTTATATTAGTTATTCCTTTTGGGATTTTACAACTGAAAGTTCGTAAAGATTTAGAATCGTTATGGAACTACGATAAAATTGTTGTACTGTCAACGACAAACCCAAATCAGGAGTGGAAGAACTATGAAAGTGTTAATTCGCTGAAATTACGTATGAAACTTGGGAATATAATTGTTTTCAATAGCCTTAATTTAGAATATATGGTGAAATTCGCAAAAGATATTAATGAATTGGATAGGGAGTTTTTCTATATAAATTACTGGGATAGTGAAATTGATTTTTTAAAAAATAAAACAGCACAAAAAATTGGGATAAGTCCTGTAACAAAGAAACCCAATGTTTTACCACTGTTAAATTCACTAAGTGAAATATAAATAGGATAGACATAGTTAATGTTAGTTTGTTATAGTAGGTCTTCACTAAAGAACTTAATAAAAAACAAATCATTTGCTGCGCAGTACAAAGACTATATGTAATATAGAAGAACCGATTTTTGTGGAATCGGTTCTTTTTATGTAGTGGTTATTTTACATCTATTATATTAGAAAATTGTAGTGTCATCTTATTATAAAAATCATCGATATATATAATAGCGCTATGTTGCTGATCACTACCGATAACAGTCATATAGATAGAGAGCAAATGACCATCCTCATAATATGTAATTAGTATTTCTTCTTCAGATAATAAGGAACATAACAACATGTTCTGGATTAGTTCTTTTTCTTCAGCAGTTAAGAGCGGCCGCGTTACCCTATACATTTCTTAATTATTTCAATTGTATCCAAAATCACGAATGAAAAAGGAGACCCGTAGCTCTCATGGTTAATACGTTAAAATACGCATAGAGTACTTCATACAGAAAGATGCACTATTGCATATTCTCATCCGTAAGCGTGAGAAAGCATTGATATAAAGCTATTTCCAAACTTTCTCAACATTTTTCCGATAACCACACGACTGAATTTTGGCAAAAATATGATATTATGAAAATAATAAAATAAACGGACGTAAAAAAGACTCACAGCGTGTATAAGTAGTGCGCTAACACTCTTAAACCGCTTTCCCTAAGCCAGCTAGGGAAAACACTTACTGCAAGTCTTACATAAATTATAACACACCTTTTGAATGTAGTGACGCGTTTTCCTTTGAAAGTTAAAAAATGGGTATAACGTGTCTTTTGTTCCGAAAAAAGGGGAGCAAAGTTATGCAAAGTGTTTTGAATAGAATAAACGATGATCTGTATGCGCAAAAAATAAGTAACAGACAGCTATCTACAATACTGGATGTAAGCCACACAACCACGAATGCTATGCTATCAAACAAAAGGGAGTTTGATTTTGTTCATTTTGTTAGGGTATTACAAATGCTTTATCCTAATGATGTCAATTTACGAAGAGAATGTTTAAGAGGATTTATAAATAAAATTTCTCCTAAAAATGTAAGGTTAGGAATGGAGTTCTTAAATTTATATGGCGAACTTGATTTGCAAAATATTTTAGTTGAAAAATCTGCTCAATCTTCAAATAGAGTAAATAGACAATTAGCTGAAGTATACGAATTATTGCTCCGTAGAAGTGACGAAACGATCACACGGAAAGATTTTCACCAAGAAGTTGAAAAAAAACGAAAAGAGAAGAAGATTACCAGTAACGAACTCCGTATAGTCTCTGACTTCGCGCTAATTTATTCATTCTTGGACTATAAAAATTATCAAATGGTATTAAAATATACAAAGGAATTAAGAACTTATATTGATGAAATTAAGAATAAGTCGTTATCTCATTCTTTCTTGATAAGAGCAAAAGAAATGGAAGCAACAACTAACCATCGAACTAATAATATAGAAGATGCTCGTACGTTTTGCCAAGAGATAATTAATGATAAAGAGAATATCTATATTGGTACAACAGCTAATGCTTATTGCATTTTGGCAGAAACATATTCTTTTACAGATTTTAAAACAGCCAAAACGTTCTTAGAGCGAGGTATCAGATTACTTCGTAATCCAACGAATAAGAAGCTAGTAATCAGAAAAGCTGTTTTAGAAAACACTCTTGATTTTTTACGTCTGCATTGGGGAGAAGAGTTAGGTTTGGTGAAACCACACCATGCACCAGAATTAGCTTTTCTATACATTAAAAGTAACCGTAAAAGTGAAGCTATTGCGATTTTGGATAAAATCAAAAGGGAAAACGGTTCATTGTCACCTATGCAAGAATACTATATGGGATTAGCGACAGGGGATAAAAAACACTTCGAAATCTCCGTAGAAAAATTTGAAAAAACAGGGGATTTTTTCTATATTTCATTACCTAAATATGCCTTGAAATGATATAATGGAAACATAAATAAAGGTGGTGAAATGATTGAAATCAAAGATCATTAAATCAATTTTAGCGATTGCCGCTGTAGCTTGTTTTTCTTTTACAGCAGTAAAAACAGAAGATACACAACAGGTTGGAAAAGTAGAACAGCCTGTACTATATATGCAAGTTGATCCTGGCGGCGCCGGGGGGTAATTAAATAGATATTAAGAATGACACTATCATAGCGATAGTGTCATTCGTGCTTTTAGGGAGTGGAACGCTTTTTAACAAATGTGCAAAAACGTTCCTAATGTGAAAAGTTCACAAACTACTATGAAGAGAAAAGGATGGGGGATTTAAAATGGAGGATTGCAAACAAGGGATTCAATCGTTAATTGAAATGGTTAAAAATGGGGATGAGCAAGCAGCGTTAATTTTAAAGGAGATCGATATCCTTTTAGATGAATGTGAAATGAATATGCTAAAGAAAAAAGGATGATTGTTAGCTATAGCCATCAATCATCCTTGCTATTTATCGTCTTCTATATCTAATCCAGAAATTAATGCTTTTATCTTTTTAATAGCAAATTCTTTTGTTTCATCATCGAATGTCTCCACTCTGTCTATATAATGTTTTAGCTCTAACATAACATCCGATACGGAAGGTTCTTCGTTATTTTTATTATCTGATAAACCCATAATGTAGTCAGTCGATATGTTTGCTAAATTAGAAATTTTAGAAACAGTTTCCCTAGATGGAGTCTTTTTACCTGATTCGATATAAGATACCATCGGTTTACTTATATCTACGCTATCTGCAAATTGTTGTTGCGTATACCCAAGCGACATTCTTATCTCTTTTATTCTTTTCCCAATTATATTTTCCATAACGATCCCCTTTGTATTACCCTAGTATTACCTGATACATAAAATATAACAGAAAAGTTGACTCTAAGACAACTTGGTTTTTATAAAATGAATTTTTTGAAGGAAATAAGTTGACTTGTTGTTAACAAATTAGTATTATGAAGATATCGAAAGAAACAAGGGTGATGTTAATGACAAAACTTAATGCAGAACGCGCAAAAGAATTGAGGATATCACTAGGTTATACGCAACAATTTGTGGCGGATTACCTATGTTGTTCTAAAAGTGGTATTTGTTATATGGAAAAAGGTAAAAGGCAACCGAGTCTAGAGAAATTAGGTAAATTATCAATATTATATAGTGTGACAACTGATGAATTGTTAGAGTAAAGTTAACTATAGGTTGTCGTTTTTTTAAAAATACAAGTTAACCTAATGTTAACAAATGGAGAGAAATGAATACTCGTTGGACGCGAAAAGGAAGATTGTTTATTCATGAAATACTAACGAAACGCGGAATTATTCCAGAAATGGATAGGGAGGCAATGTAAATGATGGAGGAAAGTATATTAGCGCTGGCGATTGTATCAGCAGCTATATGTCTATCAGCATACCTAGTACACAGAATTGATGTCTGGGATAAAAAGACAGGATGGTCACAAGATGACAAATAAACAGCAGCGTGATGAATACGAACGAAAGAAAATCTTGTGGATCATAAAGGATTTAAGAGCGAAGGGTGTACATAACAGCGCAGATAAGGTAGGGGAAGCATACAAGAAGTATATCACTCTAGCTAAATGATAAAAGCCCTACAGGGGATGTAGGGCAAGACTAAGGGTATTGAAGAATTATCGATTCTAAAAGTAAAGGACTTCTTGGAATGTTATAAGTTTAACATGAAATTCAATAAAACATTATATAAAGATGTTACGAAATTATGAATATAAAAAACAAAGATAAAAATTATGAAAAAAGTTGATAATCCATAGAAGCTATAAGGGATTATGTTTGTAATGACGTCTTTACAAAGTTAATAGGACAAGCCTTCGCTTGTCGTAATATTCAGGAATCAAATAGAATGCCCGACCTAATAAACCGGTTCCTGGATATTCCGATGCGCGAAAGCATCAAATAAGCCCGTACAGAAGCACAGGCGAGTTGATACACATATCGGTAACTAAATTTTAACAGATTGTTAGGTAGTTATCTATTAAAAATGAAAAAACGCTCGACGGCATCGAGCGCTGTAGAGAAAACATTCCCTAAAATTAGCTACACCTATTATACCATAAGTTTTCTCTCAGTAAATAAGGAGGAAGGAAGAATGAAACGTATGAAAAATAACTACGAAATTTACTGTGATGCCACGGTTGTTCATGTGGTAAGCAAGACACATGGAAGGCAAGAAATCTTAATTGATACGGAAGATCTGGAGAAACTTTTAGATTTTAAAAAGACATGGTCAGTATATAAACCGGCTAGAAGTCATACCCATTACGCAACAGCAAGAATAAAAAAAGGCGATAAATGGGGAAATATTGATCTACATCGATTTCTAATGAATCCAGAAAAGGGTTTAGTGGTAGATCATATCAACGGGAACGGATTAGATAACAGAAAAGAAAATTTAAGGGTAGTAACACAAGCGCAAAATAAACAAAATCTTAGAGGAGCTCAAATAGATAATAAAACCGGAGTACGTGGTGTTTTCTTTGATACAAGAAGAAATTGTTACGTCGCGCAAGTGCATTCAGAAGGAAAAAGTATCTTTTACAAAAGCTTCAAAAGTCTTGATGAAGCAGAATTGGCAGTCAAAGAAGCTCGAAAAAAATACTTTCAATTTTCTAATGACTAAAGGGGGCAAAGATATGAACTCAATTGAAAATCCAATGTTAATTGGCAATCATCATGATTCATCAGCCAATGATTCTATCGGAAATTGCGAAGGGTGTTCTCAAGAGATTTATTTAGGTGAAGAGTATTTGGATTTTGATGGAGATTACATACATAACTCAACGGAATGTGTTGAAGAGTATGTAGTTGATCATTCAGTTATGAAAGTGGCAGGTGAATAAAATGAGCCTGCAAAGCAAAATTGAAGCTGAAATTCAAATTATGAAGAGTTTAGTTGAACGATATAAGCAAAGTAAGGAACCTAACGCTGCATCGATGGTTGTAGCTTATGAATACGGATTACAGGCACTTACGGAAGTATATGAAGTTAGTAAACAAACAGAAATATCACCATTTTAAAGGAGAGGAAGATTCATATGACAACTGAAAATTACTTTTCTAAATTAGCTCAAATAGATTGCACAGAACATGTTGAAAAGAAAGGACGCTTTAACTACTTATCATGGGCATGGGCAGTTAAAAAACTTCGTGAGGTAGATCCAACAGCAATATGGGAAGTAAAACGATTTAATGGAGCGCCTTACCTCAAAACAGATTGTGGTTACTTTGTAGAGGTTGAAGTAACTGTACAAGGAATACCACTAAGTCAGATTCACCCAATACTAAACAATCAGAACAAGCCGATTGCAGAGCCTAACAGCTTTGACATTAACACAAGTATCCAACGGTGCTTAGTAAAAGCAATTGCACTTCACGGATTAGGATTATACATCTATGCAGGGGAAGATTTACCAGAGATCCAAGAGGAAATGATTACTGCTCAACAAGTTGGTGCAATCAAATTAAACATAAAAAAATTAGCTACTCTTCGAAAAGTGGATGAAGACACGATTAAAGGACACTTAAGTATTAAAGAAGTTGGCGAATTGACATTAAAACAAGCTGAAGAAGTACTTAAGAAATCAACAAAGTGGGTTAAACAGGCTGAAAAAGAAACTTCTGAAATCGAAGAACAAGAACAAGCAGAAAAATAGAACAAACAAACTAAGGAGGTGCTAAGCCTATGTTAGACAAAAATCAATCTAAAGTCGTCCTTCCGAGGTGGGTGTGGAAGGGCGCACGGAATGAAAAAGAAGCAAGAGTAAAGGCGATTGAGTACATTACTCACGATCGCTATCCAGGATACAAAGTAATTAAGGTTCAAGGCGACATAGCGGTATGCGAAAGGGAGAATGCGTGATGTTTAAGATACCTGTAAGGCGTGGATCGATGAAAGAGATGTTAATAGCAGTTCGTGATTTAGAAAAACGAGGTTATGACTATGTAACGCCGATCAAACGAATATATAGGGCAGAAAGAACTTTTTATCATGAAGGTAAGTTCAGGGGGAGAGAAAAGGTTCGGTTTACTGGCATGGAAGACAATGTGAGTTACGAATGTTGGATGAAGAAGGTGAACTAAATGAACAGTAATATATTTCAATTAGAAACATTTGCGAGAAGCGGATATATGGTGAGACTCGCCTATGTTGATATAGCAGAGGATTTAATTGCTGGAATTTTATTAGGACAAATTGTTTATTGGTACATGCCAAACGAACAAGGAAAGAATAAGTTGCGAGTTAGGAAAAATGGAGAGTTTTGGCTTGCCAAGGGCCGCGAAGACTGGAAAACAGAGATAAGAATTACACCTAAACAATATGATAGGGCAATTAAAATCCTGATAAATAAAGGATTTGTGGAAGTACAAAAATTTAAATTTAATGGTGCACCTACGAATCATATTAAGTTAAACATTTCTGAAGTTACCCAAAGGGTAAAATCCATTTTGACCTTTGGGGAAAATCCAAATTACCCTTTGGGTGAAATGGAATTTAACGAAACAGTAACTTCTTTAACAGAGATTACTACAGAGAATACAACAAAGAAAGTAAGTAGTAGTAATATCTTCGCATTCTATGAAAATAACTTCGGCATTCTAAATCCGTTTGTAGCTGACAGTATTACGCAATGGGCTAACGATACAAGTGAGGAACTTGTACAAGCAGCTATGGAACGTGCATTAAAGCAACAGAAGAAATGGAATTACGCTGAAGGCATCTTAAAACAATGGGCTAACAAAAACATTAAGACTTTAGATGATGTGGAAGCCTTAGAAGCTGAATACCAAAGAAATAAAGGAGCGAAGAACAATGCGGAGAGCGGTGGCAGCAATACCAACCGATATAGCCAAAAAGGTGAATATGACTATGGATTCTGATGTGTGTGATAAGCATGGCATGAATAAGATGACTTTTAATGGACAAGTTGTTTGCCCTCGTTGCTTCCTTGAAAACGAAAGTAAAAAGCTTCAGCAACAGGAACAAGCGAAATACGATGCGGATAAAGCAAATGAGAAGAAATTTTCATTTCATCAACAAAGCATGATTGCCGATAGCGATATTAAGAAAGCAAACTTCAAAAACTATAAACCTACTAGCGAGGAAGGAGCGAAGAACCTTGGACTTGCAAAGGTTATCGCAACAGATTACCTCAATAGAAAGGTATTTAATACGATTATGGCCGGGAATTGTGGAGCAGGGAAAACACATCTTGCTTACGCTATAGCAGAAGAACTTGCAGGTGCGGGGATATCAGTTGTCTTCGTCACAGTTGGTGAATTGCTACGGAAGATTAAAAGTACATTTAACAAGGATTCCTCCTTAACTGAGGATTCAATCATTCGAAGTTTAGTAAAAGCGGAAGTTTTAATAGTCGATGATTTGGGAGCGGAATTAGGTGCATTAGATGCCAATACGAAAGCAACAAACTTCATTAATAGAGTGTTATTCGATGTTTTTGATGGAAGGCAAGGCAAATCTACTATCTTTACGACAAACCTTACAGGAGAGCGTTTAGAGGGTGCATATGATGAAAGAATTGTATCACGTATCTTCAATAACTTTAGACCGATTGTTTTCAAAGATACAAAGGATTTCAGAAGAAAAGCATTGCCATTTTAAAAGGGGGACGGAATATGCAAATGCTTGATCTATTTTCAGGAATCGGTGGTATTAGTTTAGCAGCGGATTGGGCTGGAATTGAAACGGCAGCTTTTTGCGAGATTGAACCATTCAATCAAAAAGTACTAAATAAGCATTGGCCTATAGTACCAATCTTTTCAGATATACGAAAACTTACAAAGCAATCATTAGAAGAACGAGGTGTTGATGTTGGAACAATTAGCATTGTGGCCGGAGGATATCCTTGCCAACCTTTCAGTGTTGCCGGGGACAGAAAGGGCCAGGAGGATGACCGTCATCTCTGGCCAGAAGTATTCCGCTTATTACAAGAAATCAGACCAACTTGGTTTATTGGTGAAAATGTTGCTGGACACGTCACATTGGGGCTCGACAATGTGCTTACTGACTTGGAAAGTATCGGCTACACCTCACAACCGTTTGTTATTCCGGCTTGTGCCATCGGTGCCCCGCATAGAAGGGACAGAGTCTTTATTATCTCGTTTCTTTCCAACTCCAACTGCGTCAGATATCAGGGGTCTCAACAATTACAAGAAAACATTAGCAAAATTGAAAAATGGGGAAAGGGCTCATTTGGGACAACTTCCAAACTATTTGATGATATTGACTGGGAAAAGAGGGCGTTCCAATCCAGTTTTTTGGGAAGAGCTGATGGGGTTCCCAACCGGATGGACAGAATTAGAAGCTTAGGTAATGCAGTTGTACCTCAGCAAATGTATCCGGTATTTGCAGCAATCGCAAAGATAGAAAGGGGAAATTGAGATGTGCGTATGTAACGGAATGGGAGTAATTCAGAACGATATGGGGAATGGATGTTATCAATTTGCACCGTGTATTTGCGAAGCAGGGAATCGCAGTCCTGAAGAAGTGGATAGAAGACGTCATGCCGTTATGGCGGAACTAAGAGAAATTCATCAATTACAACTGGAGGGGAAATGGGATGCCACGACTTGGAACGGATTTAGAAAAGGAGAATTATACAATGGCGTTGCAGCAGGGAAAGTACATGAAGAAATCGCGTCGTAACTTATATATCGCCTTAGAAGAGTTGGACTTATTGTTTGATGAAAATGAAGTGATTCGATTACGAGAAATGTGGGATGAGGATAAAGATATTCTTGAAATAGCAAAAGAGCTAGGAAGGCATCAATTAGAAATCGCTGCATTAATCATGGACCAGGCAGATAAGAACAAAATTAAATCTCGTCCAATGGGGTTAGGGGCATGAAACAACTAACACTGGAGGATGTAGTAGGAAGTTTTGATTATAGCGCAACAAGTACAGCGGAAAGATTTTTGAAGAGTAATAGCGTTATGACGTACTCAGTAGAATTTTACGATAAAGACGAGAAGTGGAAGCTTCGTTGGTTTGAGGCGAATTCCGAGGGCGCAGCTATAGAAATGGCTAAAAAGAAATACGGAAAGATACAAATCATTACTACTTATATTTCGGATAGAACCTTAGAGGAAATCATGAATTTGGATTAGGAGGCATAGCGCCATGACGATAAATAGATGGAATCCACAAAGGGCAGCGACTACACCTATAAGAAGAGCTACGAAGAAAAGAAGCTAGGAGGCAGCATGGATAGGAAACAAATCTACATTGATGTATTACTACAAAAGGGAATTTATAAAGAAGAAAAGACAGGGCGACAACTTTATGAGATGACTGAACAAGAGTTGTGGAATCTAATAAAAGGAGTGTATTCAGAATGATGAAAATGGAGAACGGTGTATATGAAATCACGAAGTTAATTAGCGAAGCAAAGGGAAAAAAATAATGAAAAAAGAAACTGTGGTGCAGGTGCAAAGTGAGATTAAAGCTGTAGAAAATGAGATACGTAATTTGGAATACCACCTAGTCATGATGGATGGCGAAAGACAGAAGACAAAGTGTTCTTTGGAAGAGCTGAAGAATCGAAAAGAGAAATTGGAAAGTTATTTATAAGGAGCGGAACAGAATGAAGTTAAGAGTGAAAATTAAACGATTGAAAGATGTAGATTTACCAAAGTATGCACGGGAATTCGATGCTGGTTTTGATCTAGTGGCAGCAGAGGACACGATTGTTTGGCCAGGAGAAACAAAGGTTGTACCAACGGGATTAGCTTTTGAGATTCCACCAGGATACGAAGTGCAGGTGCGCCCGCGTAGCGGTATGACGCGTGATACAAAGTTACGCGTGGTTCTTGGAACTGTGGATAGTGGTTTTAGAGGAGAGGTTGGTGTACTAGTTGACAACATTGAAGTCCCTAAAGAGACAAGTATGCAAGCTCATGTAATTGAAAGAGGGACTCGTATTGCTCAAGGTGTCATAGCGCCAGTGGAAACAGCTCATTTTGTTGAAGTAGATGAGCTATCAGAATCAGAAAGAGGAAAGAATGGTTTTGGAAGTAGCGGGATTAAATAAAAAGGGCTAGGATTTTCTCCTAGCAAAGAGTTATGTCGTACAGAAAGGTAGTTGCTTACAAACCTGATGTTTGCTGTTTTATTATATAACGTTTCTAAGGTGGAAGGATTGAATCATAGCAATCTTTACGTAATTTTTACATGTGATTGAAGTATTTGATTAAAACATAATTTGAATTTTGTAGAACAGTAGAATGTAAAAATATGCTTAGAGTATTAGCGAAATCCAACCCTAATCAATTCTTCATCGTTTATTTCAATTACGAATCTATACTCTTTATCTAATAGCCAGTAATAAAAACTGACTGCATCAACGTCAACTAGTGATTGGAATACTTTATCAAGATTTGTACTTACTACAGGGATTTCATAGTTATCCCATATTATAAAAATCTGTTCATCAAAATCTAGTTGGTTTGCTTTAATAAGGGAAATTAGTTGTTCTTTGTTCGAAGCTATTAATTGATTGTCTATCTGTTCCCAATCTATTCTTCCAGAAACAGTTATAGGAAATAAATTCATTAAATTAGTAGCAATCTGTTGGCTTTTTTCCTGAGAGAAGATGAGAGTTTCGTCTCCTAGGGATTCAAGGCATTCATTAAACAGAGGATTTGTATCATTTCTATTTTTTGTTTTCAGTTCTCTTAACTTTTGTCGCATTTTCCATTGTCTTGATGATCTATCATCCATTTTTAACATTCCTTATACAATTATTTAAGAATGAGTATAGCATATAATGGCAGGCCTTATGAAAATGAACTTTTTAAATATAAATTAAACAAAAGCGTTATTTGAAAAAAAGGACCTCTTATGGAAAGATAAGAGGTCATCAAAAAATGTTGTATTTGAAACACGCGATGTTTCATAATGACATTATAACATAAATTTATATATTGCGTATAATAAATGTAATGGTTTGTGAAAAGAATAAAAGCGCATAAAATCCGTATTCAAATAAAGAATCCCTAGGCTTAGGGGACTAGGGATTCTCAGTTTGGTATATTTCACACGGTATTATAAAAAGAATAGAACGTACTGAAGATAACACATGAATGTTTCGTAAATGTATCAAAAAAGTGAACAAAAAAGATATTTTAATTGGTGCAGCCCCTTGGAGGGCGCTCCAATGGGCTAAGATTCGAGAATGTTTAAACTCTTGCTTAATTACATGAGAACTCCCTAAGGAGTATATATGGAATTTTAACACTTAACTAATAATTTATACAACTATATATTAAGGTTTTTATATAAAGTTAATAAAAAATGGCCCCTACTACTATGTAAGAGCCCCATAAACAGAGAAAAAGTCGTATGTGACTCTATATGAGAATCACAATAATATTTTAACATTTAAATATATAGTTGTCTATACATGTTGAGTGTAATGGAAATGAAAAAAATATTATTTGAGAGAATTGTGATTATTCAAATGTGTTTCAGCCATTCCCGCGCCAATAATAGTAGCAATAATTAGTACACAAGCAATTAAAATACCTAAAATTATCAAAATAGCAAAAGTGATTTTTTTCGCTGTATCTCCTTTCGGAGCAAGAATAGCTAAAAGAATTGAGATAGATAGTATAAAAATACAAGTTAAAAGATCAACGTGTATATATCTAGAAAATGAACCGAAAAATAAGAATGAAGTTAAAAACATTGAAATGAAACCAAAGTATTTTCTCATTGTTTTAGCCTTTCTTGAAAAAATGAATTATACAGATTATACCATAAATGTAGTGAATCAAAGTGAGTTTGTAATAAAAACACTATTTTAGTAGAGAACATTTAAAAGGACCCGATTAGGGGAACGGGTCCTTTTAGTGAAACACTAAACCTTTATGGGATTACCAATACATTACCATAAAAGGTAGTTAATTTCCATGTGTTAGGTATTGAGAAATCTTTTTATAAATACTTCATTTTGTAGAAATAAGAAAACTAAAAAAGAGCACCATGCATCAGTGCTCTTTAAGATAGGAGGTAACACTCTGAACGGCTAGATTAGAGATATATGATGTGAAAAAGAAATAAGAACAAAATTTTATTATAGACCTAATAAAAAAAGGCAGCTAGCAAAAGCTAACTGCTCCAATCATGGAATATGGTTAAGAAATGGGTTGTCTGCATTATTGACGAAATATTTAGTTTTAAAACCAGTATTCATAAACATTTTCTGAATTTAATTTACGATTTAATACTTTTTTGTTTAAATTTTTGTTCTTATCTTTATTGTCATATGAAGAGTTACTTAATAAAGATTGAACAGATGCATTAGAGTATTCTTCACCACTTTGATCATTAATAATCTTATTTTTTCGAATCCAATCCTGTATATCTTTAGTAGTGAAACGGTCTTTTAATTTTTTAGTTTTACAAGCATGTCTGATTTTATCAATTAAAGGAATAACTCTCGGCGCTACAGTGATGTTTAAGTCTTTTTCAATTAAAGATTGAATGTAACTTTGTAAGGATAAACCGTCGTTAGAAGCTTTAACAGATGCACCTTTATGTAATTCTTCAGGCAGTCTTAATGAAAATGCTTTTTTCAAGTTAATCACCTCCTCACGTAGTATGGTATCAAATGTACAAATGAACGTCAAGTAGTTCGGTGTCATTTCTACGTGATTTTTAAGATTTAAATAATCCTTTTAATAGAAAGCGAGGAATAACAATGGGACAAGGTAACCGTGGAATGGCATTTGAAATGCTTATCAATCTAGCGAATGAAATGTACCAACGCGAGGGAGTGGCGCTTATAAATAAGCGTCCGACTCCTGTGAAGGTATTAAAAAGTAAAGGTGGCCGTGTACTAAATGGTTTCTATGAAGCTAAAAGTACAGTAGATTATGACGGCGTGTATAAAGGACGAGCTATTGCATTTGAAGCAAAGTCCACAGAGAGTACAACACGATTTGATTTAAAGAATATTGCGCAGCATCAATTGGATTATCTGGAGAAAACAGAAAAGATGGGAGCAATATGCTTCTTCCTTATAGAGTTTAGTAAGGATAAATCAGTATTTGTAGTACCACTATCAATCATTCAATCTTATGTAAGGATGTCTCATCAACCGAAGGGCAAGAAGTCTATACCAAGAGCAGACTTTGATATTTATGGGTACTTAGTAGAGCAGACAGAACGAGCACCAGTTGATTACTTGCAATACGTTGATGAAGCAGTAGCCCCAGTTATGTTTGATGGAATGATTCAATTTGATCAGGAACATAAGAAGGTAGCAAATAACATTGAAGCAGCAAAAGAGAAGATGGCAAATAAGACACGTAAATTATTAAAGGCTTAATGGATAACGGAACCATGCAGAGTGGATGGTGGGGGCTACTAGCTATGCATGTTTCCTTCATTCAACAAAGAGATATTAAAATTTCACGTACCTGATGTGATGTTAAAAAGACAAATTCAGAAATAGGGGGATTCCTTCATGGAGAGACAATTAACTTTATTACCGGCTATCAATGATAAGAAGGTACAAAAGGAAGTAGTAAGCGTATTAAAGGAATACAGAGCACTCAAGATGCGATTCAGTAATGATGTGGAGCAGGAAGGAATTAGTTTATTCCCTGAGTTACGTGATTCAAGGAATACGAGTAAATGGAAGGTGCAGCAGGTAGAGAAAGCACTTAACAATTTATTAGATGAAGATGAACGGAATATCGTTGAGCGTAAGTTTCTGACAAACGAGAGAGTAAAAGATTCAGATGTTTATCATGATCTACTGCTCAAGAAGACATATTTCTATGAGAAGAAGCAGAGTGCGGTTAAATTGATTGCTACAGCGCTAGGAATCATTTGAAAATAGCGAACAAAACGCGAACTTTTTGGGGGACTAAATAAAATGACAAAAATTATAAATTATATGTACAAGCCCTTTGACAACCGCATATTGAAGAGGATTAGTACACCTATAAGTAAAACGTTCTTATGCGAGAATGTCACGGTAACGTATACCGCATAGTAGGGCGGGCAAGGCGGTAAGAACCCGTGATAAGACGAAGAGACCAATGAATGTATAACTATGACATATTCCAGTGTGGCGGGTGTGAGATAACTCGCATTCGTCATGCTGTTTCTATTATGTTTAGTGTTCAGCTCAGAGACCGCCATGTCCTCTGGGTTGATAGTGAATATAATAATTCTCTATTCTTTGTTAATGTCGTCTCTTGAAAATGAAATGGGGGTGGTTGCTCATGATTGAGTGACACTTGTATTAAATTTTTAGAGCAACATTGATTTAAAAATTACATCAGTAATTACTCACGATCTTTATTGATGTAGAAAGCAAAGAGCTCTCCACTCTTTGTTTGAGCCAATACAGCGGAAACATTCCCCTTCCGTCCCCTTAGTGTATTGGTTCAAACAAGGCGTCGGAAGTAACACATACGTCTTGATATAAACACATTGTGTAAAGACTATAGGTCAGTGAAGGCTATGCGACGGCTGAAGTATTGACCGACTCCACGGAGTATAAACGAGAAGATTCTTCGCCTTCTCCCAGTCACCGAACGTTAAGCGCGTAGCTAATAAGAGCTAAAAAATTACATGATGCGGTGGCTTGGAGAAGGTTGAGAGTACTCAGCCTTGAATGAAGAGATACTTATTGCCATTTGTTTTCTCTCTTTTCTCCCATCCCCTTGAAAGCTGTCACTTCGGTGATGGCTTTTTCTGGTATAATTAGTATATAAAATTATAAGGGGGAAGTAATATGACTGTTTTGAATCATCCTCAAATGATATCTGAAATGCGAGAGTGGTTGAAAGAATTGTCTCAAAAACAAGGGGAGAGACAAAGGGAATTGACTGATTTAACAAAAGAGTCAGAAGTTGTTGACGAAAAAGTGAAGTGTCTATTGAAAATTACAGTAGATGAACCAAATCAGCAACATGAACTTGATGAAATGCTAAAACAACATGGTCAACAACAAAAGAGCTTTAGAAATGAAATAGAAAACTTAGAAAAAGAAATCAATGTAAATGAAGGTTTATACAAAAAGATATCTAATAGAGTTGAAATGATGATAAAAGAACGAGAAGAGCAATACACAACTAGATAATTAGATAACAAAGAAAAGTGCATCCATAACGGGTGCTTTTTTCTTTGTTATATAGAAATTACACATTAAACGTATTTAATGAATCTGTTAGGTATAAAGATAAGCGATAATCAATACAATGAAATGGAAGGATCTTTTCTAACGTGTTAGTTACCTCAAAGTATATGTATCTATTGGCGCCTGGGCGAGGGTGCTTTTTTTATTGCACATTATGATAAGGACAAGCATATTATGTAGTAGGACGAGTTCTTAGTGTCCTATTCAATGCTCAGGATAAAGCCCAATTCACATTGAGAGCATCCTCGATATTGGTGCTCTATTTTTATTGAAAATTATATATAAATATATATAATATGATTGATGGATTAATATTTCAATCTGAGGGGTACAAATTCGATGCGACGTAAAAAGGATTTGTTGAAACAATGGAAGGTTGATTTGCAAGCTGTTCAAGAAGAAAAGAGGATGAAGAGGAAGGTTAAAAAAAAGAAATATAGCATTCCTGGTAATACAGTTGACTTCATGAATGGAAAGAATACTTATCGTAAAGAGAATGGGGTATGGAAGCAAAGAAATAAATGACGTGAGGATAAATAAGTTGATTAAGTGTATAGGAATTATTGTAGGCGC
>NZ_CP031292.1:5357811-5512403 GCF_003355115.1 Bacillus sp. COPE52 | reverse complement strand
ATTGTCGTATCGAAAACATTTGCTTCCAGCCAATTATGTTCTTGTTGTGGATATCAAAACAAAGACGTTAAAAATCTGAACCTACGTAAATGGGATTGCCCTTCTTGCCATGCACACCATGATAGGGATATTAACGCAAGTATCAATCTAAAGAATGAAGCGATAAGGCTTCTAACCGCAAGGACTGCGGGGTTAGCCTAATCAATTAGAGTTCGATAGAACTCTTTACCTAGGAATCCCCCACTTCTAAACGAAGTGAAAGTGGGGGTAGTTCAAAATCAATTTATATTTCCAGGAAAATGCGGGAGAAATTAGACCAACTAGCCAAAAGAGGACGATACAATCTTTGTTTTTCGACTTATGAAACTCATAATACATAGCCTTTTTGTTATAAGATTTATCTTAGTCAATATTAGCGATTAAAGTAAGATTTGACGTGTACTTATTTATATAAAATATATTAAACATATGGTGCGTGAAATTTTACAGTGCTCCCAAAACGAAATTTTGTGCTAACTGGTAAGTAAAAAGCTCATTTTTTCGTTTTGGAGTATTCGCTTTTCTTGTTTTGATAGTGATAAACTGGTACCCCTAAATCTAAACTACCCATTACCCCCTATAATCCAAATAAGAGGAATAAAAAATACTAACACGTTTAACATTATTCCGATTTTCGCCCAAATATTTTTATTTTCTGTATATGATAAAACAGCTAAGATAAATCCAATTGCACAAAGAAATGTTGTTGAAATAATCGAAGCTCCAAATAATGCAGTTAATAGGATTCTGTATTTAACATTAATAAAACATATGATTAATAAAATAGGTATTAAAATTGATATGCTTATTTTTATGCTACTTTTTTTCATCATAATATCCCTTTCTAAAATAGTATATGAAGAGAGCACAAATCGAACGTTCTTTATAGGGTTACGGTCAGCATTTCGGAAAAACCCACAAGTGGAACAAGTAATAAAAAGTAAATTTTATTCCTACATTAACTAGGTGTTACTAAACAAACATATCTATTATCACATGCTATTACATTGATATAAACATTTAAAATGGGACAGAAAATTCAGATAACAAAACTATAAACATTTCATAGTCTTGCAAAAGACTTAAAATCATATGAGAACCAACAATTTGTACGGTATGGTCACAGTACTGTAGCCCACAAACCTATATAGTCTGTTGTGGGAGGGGTGGTGGCACACCACAATCTTGCACGTCAGCGATACTAGAAATAGACTTCGCATTTGGTAGCAAGAATCCCACTGACGTTAGTCAGCTTGTAGCTTTAGCCGTGAGAGTGTCAAAAAAACGCTAACTTGAATATAACAAAATTCTTGCAAATCTCTAAAAAAATAAAACTAGTGGTTCTGTTGCAAAGTTTACTAAATGAGTCTATACTCCATCGCTATCTGATGAGTATGCTATATTTGCAAAAAATCCCGATATACTTGTGACCAAGTAAAAAAGCACCCTGTAAACAGGGTGCTTCACTTCTACTAATGACTAATATTAGCAGTTGGGTATAAAGTTGTTCCTCCAATTGAAACTTTTATTTCATTTGTTAATGGAATATTTTGTTCATTAATAATTGTTCTCCACCATTCCCATGCAAGACCTGTACATTCTCTCGCTACGACTTTTACATTTTTGGAATTCGGTGGAAGTGGTATTACTGTAGAGTAATGAGCCGTTTTATCTTGGTTGTTTCCTTCCCAAGTTTTATGTGTTAATACTTCTTTCCCATTTTGATCATATGAGAATTCATCCCAAGATACATCAAATTGAGCAACATATGCACCGTAATGATCAAGCGTCATTTTCGCACTTGAATATTCTGTAGTTGTAGTCTCAATATAATCTGTATTGTTATGAACAGCAGCAGTTGCGTTATCTTTTAAGAAAGTGCTTGTATATGAAATTGGGTATGCTGGATTTTTAGAACTTAATTCTGCATTATCTTTAATAATATTTCGGATTTCATTAAAATCTTTTGTAACAACTTTATTATGCTCTTTTGCATCTCCGCCTAATACTACAGCGGTAAAGGTACTTTCCTCAAAAATATCTTTGTACTGTCCACTCGCTTCAACGCCTTGACCCTTAATTAGAGCTTTAAAAGCAGATTGTACATCTTTACTTTTAGATGATGTTTCTAATTTTACATAAACGGTTCTACCATAGGCTACATTTGACACCATAACAGGCGGAGCCGTATTACTTACCCCTTTACGAGTCAACTCATCAAACGTAACACTGTTATCAAAAAGATCAGATGGATTGTTAGGTAGTTCAGCACTTACGGTATAAAATATTTGCTTATATGCCGCAACCATCACTTTTTTCTCTCCATTTGCAACGGCATTAAAGTCAATGTTTAGGCTGTTATCAAGATATTTAGCGTTAACATTAAGAGCACTTGCGATTTGTGATTTACTATACACCATAGATTCTGTATACTGCATTCTTGCAGGTAACGAATGTGTTGATGCATACTTCTCATTCCAAGTAGATACTAAATCATCTACCGCTCCAGACACATTACCATATGTCGGATTTTGGACAGATATCGTATTTTCTTTTCTCATTCCAGGTAAGTCTATACTAATATTTAAAGGTTTTCTCTTAGCCACTAATAAACTAGGTTGATTATCGGCAAAAGCTTTATTTGCAAGTTGTACTGCTCCTGGATACGTACGATTAGCCACAGAATCAATAATTGAAATATCCACAGGTGAAGTTGTAAGTGATTTTTTCTCACGTTCCACTACTACAAATTTACCATTTGAATTTGTACTTTCTTTCGGAACAAAACTCTCTACTTTATCCCCATTTACTGCTAAAATATCTCTACTATCATACTTTAAATTTGCTATGCCAGTATCAATGCCAATAGCTTGTTTGGGTGCATTAGTTGAATTACTTTTAGGTGTTTCCGCTAATGAAATAGATGAATAATTAATAGTGCAAAAGCTGATTAATAAACTTGCTAGTAATTTTTTTCCTTTTGTATTTCTTGTAGTCTTCATAAAAATCAACTTCTTCCTTTTTTCGTATTAAGGTATAATAATTATTTATAAATAATTGCTAAATATTGAACTTACATAAATGCTTTTAAAAGTTCTTGAATTAATGGGAGTACTCCACCTATAAATTTTAAAATTATCATATTATTTCCGCCCCTTTTGTTGTTGCTAAGATGTGATTTATCTTTATACTCTCATTATAGTAAGCGCTTACAATTCTATCAATACATTTTTATATGTAATATTGCATATTAATAGTGTTAAAGGAACTTTACTCACACAAATAATCTGTATATCAATTCATCTTTGATATACAGATCACTTGTATTATAATTTTTATAAATAATTGCTAAATATTGAATTTACATAAATGCTTTTAGAAGTTCTTGAACTAATGGGATTGCTCCACCGATAAATTTTAAAACTGCCATTGCGATTTCCATATTATTTCCTCCTCTTTTGTTAGTACTAGGATGTGATTAATCTTTATACTCTTATTATAGTAAGCGTTTACATTTGTAACAATACATTTCTGTATGCAATATTGCATATTTATACGTTTAGACAAAAATTATACCTCTATTAGTCATTCTTTAATGTTACCATAGCGAAGTGAGAGTTTTTAAGGGTTCTTTTTAATAGGAGGAAATATGGAAAGAGTACAAGAGATTTATAGTAATCTAAAATTTAAGAGTTGGGTTAAACAGGTATTAGCTGTAGGCGGAATGGTAGGGTTCTTCTACTTGGTGTTATATGTTTTCTGTTTCTTATTTGATATGTAAAAATTATACGACTACACTAGTGGAGTCTTGCCTAGAGAGGTAAGGCTCTCTTGTTGTACTTGAGATGAACAAACTGCATACAATACTTCTTAGATTCGTCAGATTACTCTGTATGGTGCCTTGTTCCTCTATGTTCTAGAACCAGTAACTCCTATCATTGAAAGTAAATAAGCTTCCATTTATATTGAAAACATAATTGTATTGATAAAAAATGTACTTTTACTAGATACATATTAAAAAGACAAGCATAAGTTATATTACATTTTGGTAAAATCTTTTTGTATACATCCATCTCTATATAACCATATAAATATAATATATTAAAAATAATTTAAATGCAAGAATACTAGTAGTGGAACCGCCAGCATTTTGCTAAATAGCCTACGCTATGCGGAAGTCATTTTAAAATTCTATGTGTCGATTTTTTCTTTACCCTTACGGATAAACCACCATATTAAAGCCACAAATAGCACGAAAAGCGGTATTATTTGAATAAAGAAAAATCCTTTCCAAAAATAAAGTGGATTATTATATGTAAATTCTGTTGACGCCTCATTTGTATAAGAAACAAACGAACCTACCAAACAAGAAATTGGAATTGTGAGTAGATTTATCGCTAAACAGATCATTATCAATGATAGATTTTTAGCCTTAATTTTTGGTGAAACAGACATGAAAAATAAAGATATTGAAGTACCTGATATAATAAAAAATGGTATTACATAAAAAATTAACATAATATCCCTCCATGATTTTGATTGTACCATCAGCAAAGACAATTTTGTGCAAATTTGCATGAATAGGGTACTCATGCGAGGTTAACATAACGTCCTTTTATCGGTAGCAAGAAAAAGGCGAATCCCCCTTGAAAGTGGAGATTCGCCTTTTTCTTTTTCTATAACCCTATTCATCTTTTTATACATTCTTGGGGTCCCACCACATGCCCATCAACTTAAGATTTTGAAATACCCCAAAACGAAAATTTTGTGTATTATGCTCGTTTTTATTATTTTGAGGTAACCCGTCCTTTTTAGCTTGATAGCGATGTGGTGCTATCCTAGTAAAACAGCTTTTTATTACACTGAAATCTGATAATGGAAATAAAATACAGACCATAACCTTAAATTACATGTATCTAGGCTGTACCCAGTTTCAACTATTTTGCCGAAAGAAAATAAAAAGGGGCAATGTTAAGACTTGTAGCGCTTAACCATAAATACACATAAAAAGAAACCAGGCGGTAGTAAATATTAAAAATATTACGGAAAAGTGTATATTAGGAACAAAAAAAGACACCATAAGGTGTCTTCCTGCGACTTGAACCATCTTAATTTTAATAATATGTATTGGACTCCCATCCGAATATTATTTTAAAGTAATGTTTGGGTACCGCCAGCATATTTGAAGAAAAACACGCTAAGCAAAAAATACAATAAGCTGCCTATATGGACAGCTCATTTACATAATTCTCGTTATAGGAAAGAAATATCAATCACTGAGCATTAATATTCTTTAACTGAGTAACAGTTCCAAATCTTTTTTGTTTTATATGAGTCCTATAATGATTATAGGACTCAAGTATGATTCGAAATAGCGTTGATTATATGATTCCAATCGTCACAGTGAATCTCGTGACCCGATCCTTCTAGGGTTAGTAACAAAGCATGGGGAATTTCATTAACAAGAGCAAGACCATGCTCGTATGGAAGCACTATATCCTCTGTACCATGGATAACCAAAGTAGGTATATTGATTTCTTTTAACTTCCCCTCATAAGAATCATCACCTTTAAGAAGGGAGTGATTAAACATACTGAGTAGGTTATTTGCTCGTTTTATTTCTTTTTCTACCTGCTTATAAACCCTCTTCTCATCGAATTTATGATTTGAACCACAGAGTAAAGCTGATCCTGTAACCAAGTAATTTGCAACAGATTCTTCATCTGACCAATTTAGTTTGGCCGCATTAGCATGGTAAGTGAGTACCTTCTCATCGATTGGAGGTAAATTCCGGTTGTTGTCTTCAGAACCAAAAAGACCTGATCCAATCAAAGTTATACTTAGAACTCTCTGAGGGTTCCTTAAGGCTACAATCTGAGCAATCATTCCACCCAATGACATTCCAACAATATGTGCTTCGTCAATATGATATGCATCGAGTACTCCAATCGCATCATCAGCCATATCTACCACAGTATAGTGGGAACTCCCGGGTTTATAAGTAGTTGACCGTCCGACATCTCTATTATCATAACGAATAACATATCGGCCCGTATTAGCTAATTGTTGACAAAATTCCTCATCCCAATAAACCATTGAACACATGGCTCCCATAATCAGTAAGACTGCTGGATCTGCTGAATTGCCAAAGCTCTCTGTACATATATCAATTTTATTAATTTTAATAATCTTTTCAGTCATGATTAACTCCTCATTTCATTCGTATTTAGTTAATAAAAAAAGACACAATCAAATAAACCCACATATTTTGAAAAAAATAGTTGGGCATAACGAATTGTGTTTAAAATTAACGTAAACGAATGAACTTGATAATCATGTTAAACACTCTCCTATAAAAAGGGAATAAGGGTAAAACCCTTATTTTGATTATAACATAGCTCTATCAGTAGTAATATAGGTTCACTTTTTCTTATTTTATAATTAAAAAAATAATTCTTATTGTATGAATCTGCACTCTTAGTTGAAGAAAAGACGATGTATACAATATCCAAACCTAATTAACATAACGTCTCATTATTGTTAGTAAGAAAAAGCTAGATTATCCGCAAAGTTGTATAAAATCTTGCATACTCTTAGCATGGCCTTTTTCCGAAATGCTGTCGAGACCGAGACCCTTTTAATGTATAAAGAAAAGACCCCCTAAGGTGCCTTCCTCCGACTTGAACCACTTTAATTTTAATAATATAGTTCTGATTTTAAAAACTACAGGGATTTTTTTGGGGCTTTGTAAGTAGTTTTTAAGAAATTATGAGTGATTTTTTTTATTTTGGTTTTCAAAATAGTTTTCTTTAATGATTTTTATAAGATATTCTTTTTCTGTTAGTTCAAATATAAATAATGCTTTTTTCATGATATCAGCAACATCTTCTTCATTATGTTGTTTTAATCTTAATAAATTCCAACCCTTTCCATAGTAGAGTTCACCTAATAGGTATAAAGTATTTAGGTTAATAGCTAATTTGATACCTATATCATTGTATTTTATTGCCTCTTCATGTTGATTTGTATGGCCTAAAATTTTTGCTAAATTAAAAATGATTTTTAATTTAATTTCTTTATCTCTAGGAAAATCTAGCTTATTAAAATTAGTTAAACATCTTCGTAATATATTAATACTTTTTTCATATTCTTTATTTTCCCCATGAAATATAGCCATTGTCTGCATAATCTCTATTTCTCTTTCTGATAAACAATCCATATTGGTTAAAGTTAGTTTTAATGCATGATTTAAAAGATTTAAAGCAATTTTTGTTGATTTATTCACCATAAATATAACGATTGCTTCATGCCATAGTAGAAATTGTTTATCTTCTGTTGATTGGAAATTATTTTGGTTTTTCTCTTGTTTTACTATTTCATAAAGTTCTTTATATTGTTTTTGCTTTGTACAATCTCTCATTACATATTTTACATTTTCTATATATTTTAATTTTTTGTTTTGAGTTAATGCAAATATACTATTTGGATCAATACCAAGTCTTTCTGATAATTGGTATAACAATATGCTAGATGGATAAATCATACCCTTTTCTATCTTGCTAATTTGACTTTGTGAACATATTCCATGACATAATTCGGATTGTGATATATTTTTTTTAATTCGAAGTTCTTTAATGGTAATACCCAAATCGTTAAATTCCATCTTTTCACCTACTATTTAGCACTTTATTAGCATAAGAATATTTTCTAATTCTTAATGTAATGTAAAATTATTATAGTTGCAATTATTGGTTAATTAATAGTGCATATATCAGTCTATGTTTTTCGGTACTCGTAATTGCAGTAGTTATTTTTGTTGTTATGATTATGACGCAATAGATGTTCAATCAAGAAGAAATTATTGTAGGAAACAAGATACTGAGTAATTTACATAAGGACCGTACCCTTTCCATAGGATGGCGAGGCTTTTTAATGTACAAAAGAAAAGACACCCAGAGGTGCCTTCCTCTGACTTGAACCACTTTAATATTTAATAATATGTATTGGAATCCCATCCGAATATTATTTTACCATGTTACATTACTTTGTTCATTGATGGGAATCATCATATTGCCATCAACCTAAGAGTACCTACTACCTTTTATTGTTATACATATTATTCTACCTAGATTAATAAGAAGAGATGAAAAACACCTTCACAAGGTGTCTTTTTTCATTATAGAAATATCTTAAATAGGACTCTTTTTTATAGTCTAATTGCAAAACCTTTGGATATTTCAAATAAATAACTTTAAATCAGTCTCTATATACTAATTAATTCTTAAAAATGTAAACAGACGTTTGTTTAAAATATTTTAGTTATAAATCAATGTGTGAGGTATGATGAGTTCCGTGTTCAATTGTCTACTTAGTTAACTTCTCATTTATTATATAAAATTTATCGCTACAAGTTCTTCTTAACGTTTTTTCATGAGAAGTAATCAACTTTTAAACTTTTTTTAATATTCGAAACCACTATTTGTAATCCAATCCATATTTTATTGATACCAATATAGTTACAGGTATGCTAAAATCCATTTGAAACATTGCTTTTGGGAATGTAATTGCTATTATAATCGCAACTTATTTTCTACAAACTGATTGGATTTCAATCCAAATTGCGGTTTTATTCCGCAGTCCTTAACAAATTGTTAAGGACCTTTTTTATTTGTTCTTTAGTTGTGAAAAAATAAAATTTGCAAAGATATAAAATTTTCATAATGGGGTTAGTTAAAATTATTAGCTTGATGGACATGTGGTTGGAATCCTTTTAAAGAAAAGATTAGAAGAATAAAAGAAAAAAATGAGAATATATTTACAATCGTGAGAAAAAATGTTCTTTGTTTTGTTGTGAATAAAAAGGAGGTATGTCTGATGAATATCATTCATATTGAAACTAAAAATCATTATAAAAGTGAAAAAGAAAAAGAAAATGAAATGAATAGTATACCAATTATCAAGCGGGTATATTATGAAAATGGAGAAATTAAGTTCGAAATATTAGAAGATAAAAAAATTCCTATAGCATGGTTAGATAAGTAAAAAAAGGTACTCATTCGAGTGCCTTTTCTTTTATTCTTAAGAAGGTTTTTTACGTTCAAATTATATATGCCTTTAGATATATGAACTACCGAGAAGTGATGTTATGTTAATTGACATACATACTATATGCAAGGGATAAAAGTTTTAAAATGGAGATGAATTTCATATTGTATAAAAAGGGATTGGAGATATGAAATTAGTTTATTAGAGAAAAATGGTGTGAAGTTTTTTTATTGATTTTATTTTGCTTTTTTGATGCATTTATTAGTTATGATAAGAGTTTTTGGAGGTGAATTATGTTAAATGAAGAAAGATGGAAAGGTCTTATACCAGATGAATATTTGAGTGCTTCTGCATTAGATCCAAATTTGATTGGTCCTACATTACCACCTATTCCACCTTTTACTTTTCCAACAGGACCAACAGGATCAACAGGGCCAACAGGATCAACGGGACCAACGGGACCAACGGGACCAACAGGACCAACAGGACCAACAGGGCCAACAGGATCAACGGGACCAACAGGACCAACAGGGCCAACAGGATCAACAGGGCCAACAGGATCAACAGGATCAACAGGACCAACAGGGCCAACAGGGCCAACAGGGCCAACAGGGCCAACAGGGCCAACAGGGCCAACAGGGCCAACAGGATCAACAGGATCAACAGGATCAACAGGATCAACAGGATCAACAGGATCAACAGGATCAACAGGATCAACAGGATCAACAGGATCAACAGGATCAACAGGATCAACAGGGCCATTTGCCACTAATACCAATGCTTTTATAGTAAATTTTACTACTACAGCTCTTATCCCTCAAGGTACAGGAATACCATTAGATACTAATTTAATATTGACACCAGGAATATCACATACACCTGGTTCTAGTGTTATAAATTTAGATGCTGGTACTTATTTAGTTGAATATAATACTGTATCGCAAGCTCCAACAGGTAATTTTGTATCTACTAGAGCCCTTCTTAATGGTTCTACTATTACTGGAGCTATTGTTGTTAGTCCGCAAATAGCTTCTGGAACATTTCAATCCTTAAGTTCAGGATTTCTTGTTATAGCACCTAATCCAGTTAATACTTTGGAAATTGCTGCTGATTCTTTAGGAGGGAACATTTATAATTCGCAGTTTGCAAGTATTCCAAATGTATCTGTAAGAATTGTTAGATTAAGCTAATAATCCACTTGTTTACTTGATTTTTAATGTATACTTTTGTTATATAAATTGAGGGTATCAGGGGAATTAGTGAGAAGTCAATAATTTAGTGGGGATGAATGTAAACTAATGGGTAAAAGTTTACTTTGGAGTTTTGAATCATTTTATAACTAATTTTGTAATAAATTTCTCAATACAGATATAGATGTTATATATGGTTGTTATATCGAAAATTAACAAAAAATATAATACTATAAAAATTAAGCTGGTTTCTGTCACTTGTTTTTCTCTTACGCTAAAGATAAGATCGTGTTCCTGGATCTTATCTTTTTTATTTAAAATTCCAACAGGAATGGAGTTCGTGAATTTTATAAAAAGAGAGAAGGTAATTTATTGCTCTTTTTCTACATCAACTTTTATTGTATATTTTGGGGTTACTTGACGTTTACATTTATTTTAAAAAAAGTACTCGTATGAGTACTTTTTCTTACCATGTCATGTAAAAACATTCTAAACTTACTTACATGCATACAATTATCAAAGATGGTTATATAATTGAGAAGATTGTAAATTATCAATCTACGTTTATATGATTAGGAAAGGAGCTAAAAGCTGAAAATGTTAGAAATCATTTTTGTTGCTGTATTACTTTTATCTAGCATCACTCCCATCTTTATCGAACGAGGTTTGACGAAAAAAAACATAGTCATTTTACTGATTAATTATGTATTCTTATTTGCCATCATCATTGTAATTGGTGCAAACTGGCGTATGATCCCCGCCTATTTCTTATTGTTCGTTTTAACATTACAAGTTTTTTTGAAACCAAAAACTACAGCCGTTTCTGAAAAGTTAGTGATGAAAGTTTTAAAAGGTTTAGGAATTATCGTAACTACTATCGCAATGTTTACATTACCTTTACTTTTTCCGATCATAACACTCCCAGAGCCTACTGGAAAATATACAGTAGGAACGAAAGCTTTTCATTTAATTGATACAAATCGAAAAGAAACCACTGTACCAAATAATCATGAAAATCGTGAGTTAATGATACAAGTATACTATCCTGCCGAAAAAGGATCAGGGAAGCCTTCTGCTTATTTTGAGAACATAAACGAGCTGGCTGAACAATTGGCAGTAACAAACGGTGCTCCGTATATCGTAACGACACATTTAGGGCTGACAAAAACACATTCTTATCAAGATGCTAAGCCACTTCAAGATAAAGAAAAATTCCCCCTCCTTTTATTCGGCCATGGGATGGGATTATATGGTCAACAAAATACATTCCAGTTAGAGGAATTAGCTAGTCAAGGCTATGTAGTAATCGCTCTTAATTTCACAGGATATGCAGCAACAACGATTTTCCCTAACGGAAACCGTGTAGACTCTATACCAATTGAATATACACCTACTGACTTAAATAACATAGTTCAAAAATGGGAACAGGATACTACTTTTGTTTTAAACGAAGTAATAGAAGGGAATTTCGATAAAAGTTTTAATACTATCGCAGACTTAATTAACTATGACAAAATTGGAATGTTCGGTCACTCTTTTGGCGGAGCAACTTCCGCACAAATGTTAGTAAAAGATACGCGTATTAAAGCCGCAATTGATATGGATGGCGGATTGTACGGTGATCCAATGCCTAAAGACGGTCCTCAGAAACCATTCATGTTGATGAATGCTGAGGCTACGATTCATTATATGAAAGAAGCTAAAAATCAAAAGACAACCGGAATCCAAAATGAATTATTGGAAATATCCTATTTAAGAAATAAAACTATTGAAAAACCTGGCGTGTACACAGTGGTAATTCCAAAAACAAATCATACTAGTTTTACAGATTTAGCAGCATTTTCACCTATTATTAACGAACCAGACGAAGATGTAGCCGCAAATTATACACTCATTAATAAACTAGTAACTAGCTTCTTCGATCAAAATTTAAAAGGAATAAACAAAAATCATTTAGAAGAAATTCAGAAGCAATATCCTGAACTTCATCTGATTAAACACTAATAACCATTTTCCGAGTTATGTAACCCCTCCTTATACTTGAGGGGTTTCTACTTTAACACAATTTTGAACTACCCCCACTTTCACTTCGTTTAGAAGTGAGGGATTCCTAAGTAAAGAATTCTATCGAACTCTAATTGATTAGGCTAACCCCGCAGTCCTTGCGGTTAGAAGTCTTATTGCTTCATTCTTTATATTGATACTTGCGTTAATATCCCTATCATGGTGCGTACGACAAGAAGGACAGTCCCATTTACGTAGGTTTAGATTTTTAACGTCTTTATTTTGATATCCACAACAAGAACATAATTGGCTGGAAGCAAATGTTTTCGATACGACAATGACTTGTTTGCCATACCATTTTGCTTTGTATTCCAACATGGTTCGAAACTGTGACCAAGATACTTCACTAATTGCTTTTGCTAACTTATGATTCTTTAACATATTCGATACTTGCAAATCCTCTATACCGATAACATCGTGGCTTTTGATGATTTCAGTTGAGATTTTGTCTAAGTAATCTTTTCTAGCATTTGATATGTATTCATGAATTCTAGCTACTTTTACTAGTTGTTTATTCCAGCGAGAAGATCCTTTCATTCTTCTAGAAAGAACACGCTGTGCTTTCGCCAACTTATCTTCTAATAATCGGAAAAACTTCGGATTTTCATAGGGTGTTCCATCTGACAAAATGGCGAAATCTTTTAGTCCTACATCTATCCCAATGTAAGAATGTGTTTTCGGAAGTTCTTGTACTTCTGTTTCAACTAATAGTGACACAAAATATCTACCAGAAGGGTTTCGTCTAACAGTCGCATTTACAATACGTCCCTCGACTTCACGACTTTTGGCAAATCGAACAAGGCCTAGTTTGGGCAACTTTATTTTGTTCCCTACAACGGCAATATTTTCATTTGTTTGTTTTGTGGTATAAGATTGTACGTTATTCTTCTTGGATTTGAAACGCGGGGCACTATTTTGTTTTTTGAAAAATCGTGTATATGCATCCGCAAGGTTGCGAACAGACGACTGAATCGCAATACTATCCACTTCTTTGAGCCAAACAAACTCTTTCTTCATGGCAGGAAGTTTGGCAGAACATGTACCATATGTTAAACCTTTTCCAGTTTCTTTATATGCGTGATCCCATAGGGATAGGAAATGATTGAATACAAAGCGAGAACAACCTATCGTTTTATTAATTAGAATTGCTTGTGCTTGATTTGGATAGATACGAAACTTAAAGGCTTTATTAATTATCATTTGATTCACCTCCATTTCGGTATATGACTATTATATACCAAACATACATTCGATGGATAGTGAAGTAATACTTTATGTATGTCGAACAATTAAGATGGCTCCCTGCCATCCCTTGTCCGAAGCCAATTCATCTCCCACCTACTCACTTCGCGTTCCTTGAGGAAGGAGTCTTCTTGGCTAAAATGATAAAAAAAGGCCCCATCACTGGGGCGCTCAAAAAATAATATAAGTAAATGAATTAAAACAAATAACAGGCATCTAATAATTCCTTAACGTACGAAATTCACGTTATGTTGGCGGGACCCCTACTTATACTTGCTTTCTAACATCGCATAACGCAATAGCTTTAACTTTGTTTCTTTTTTCAATGCTTTCCATTCCGATACAGCAATCTTTATTCTTCATTCCTCCATTAAGGGATACAGACCGCAAAACGGAATAAAACCACGCTAAGGATTTTTGAGCCATTTTAACGCTAATTTAAATTGTGTTGTATTGGATGCTATAAGGAAATCGAAATAACACTTCTTAGCAAAATTAAAAATAATAAAGAAGCCGAATTCCTTAACAGGTGGAATTCGGTTTCTTACTACAATATTTAACTTTAATTAGGAAAGGATTGTCCAATTTAAAAGATAATATATTTATTTATATTTCGGATCGAAAGGTTTTACCTAACTGGTTACCAAGACCAAAATAATGACGGAAATTATATATAAGTGGGCTCCATTTATTTGGGTCAATATGATTTTCTTCAAGAATGATTTCCTTATGAGCGTGTACATGTATAGCTTGTGTCTCAACAATTGCAAAATCAGGAGAATAATCAGGAATTCGAATATGTTTCACCCTTGCCTCAATTTGAATTGGACACTCCATAATTCGAGTAGGTTTTACCGATTTAGACTCAGTAGGTGTTAATCTACTAATATTATATTTTTCTTTTTCATATGTAAACCCATTCTTTTTCTTATAATCCGGAACAGGATTTTTCCCTGTATAGGGCGCTAATTGTTCAACATTCTCCCATAATGAAGGACTCGGAACATTGATTACACATTCAGGATGTCGTTCTAAATTTTCAATAGCTTTCCCACCAAGTCCAATTCCTAATATAATACAATCTCCTAATGCCCATGATGATGACATAGGGCTGATGTTTACTGTTCCATCTTCATTTAGTGAATTTAGTAAAATCACAGGAGTTCCGTAGTATAGAATTTTAGGTTTAATAGTCTCTGTGTTTGAAACCTGAGTCATTTTTTTCATCTTTATTTCTCCTCCTATTCATATGTTCTTCCCTATTTATTGTAGAATATAAACATTTCGATTATCATCGAAATATGGATTACATTAGGGGGAAATTAAAATGAACGCAAATCCAAATGTAGCAATGATTGCTACTCTTGTGAGTGAAGCTTCTCGTGCAACAATATTAACAGTCTTATTAGATGGTAGATTCCACCCTGCAAGCGAATTAGCGTATATGGCAGGAATCAAACCACAGGCGGCTAGTTTCCATTTGACAAAAATGGTCGATGCGAATGTAGTTATAGTTGAAAAACAGGGGAGACATCGATATTATGGAATTCGAAATCCGGAAGTTGCTCAAGTTATGGAGTCATTTTTATCAATAGCTCCACCCATTGAAATTAAATCATTAAAACAGGCTTCGGAAGATAAAGCGATGCGTTTTGCAAGAACATGTTATGATCATCTTGCAGGAAATTTAGGAGTACAATTAACAGATTCTTTAATTAAAATAGGTGTTATTTATGAAGAAAAGGACGGTTTTACTGTTACTGAAAAAGGGGAGTCATTCTTTACAAATTTTCAAATTGATCTTGAAAGGGTTAAGAAAAAGCGTCGTTCATTTACACACAAATGTTTAGATTGGAGTGAAAGACGTCACCACCTTGCGGGAGCATTAGGAAATGCCCTTCTAGAAAGACTATTAGAACTAAATTGGGTTCAACGTTTACCTAAAACAAGAGCAATAAAAATCACTTCTGACGGGAAAAAGGGACTAAAAGAAACATTTTCTTTTGATATTACAAACAACTAAGTTTTGAATATAAAACAGCCGATTTAGTCTTAAAGGGATTAAAGTCGGCTATTTTGTGTTGAAATTTGCTTAACGTGGTTTTTTTCCGAAATGCTGGCGGTACCCATTAAATAGCAAGTGTAGAGATTGCTTGTTTATAGATTAGTTGTTGTTTACCATGAACCATCATTAGGACGGTAAATTTATCTGTTGCAAGAATCTTTCCACGTACTGGAACGCCATTCTTTAAAAATACAGTAACTTCTCCTTTTTTCTCTTTCAATTGTTCATACATATCTTCTTGTAAGTTATACATGAAATGCGCCCCCTATTTTTAGCTACTTTTCTTTTAATACTTTCTGCCTTCCATTGTGGTCTATTTGTATTTCCCATTCACCTTCTATTTTTCCAAACCATTTTCCTATTTTGCTTACATTAGATAGTAAGATCCTCATGATTCAACTCCTTGCCTTTTAGATGCTTATGAACACAATATATACATTTGGAACGATGTTAATTCTTCATATAGGATACCGTCATATTGATATAAAGGCGTTATCCTTTCCTATAATTTCTCAGAAAGAATAACGCCTTTTTCTTTTTAGGGGGTATTTTGTCTAGTTAGCTTGATAGCGATGTGGTTCTACCCCTTATAAATGTTACAAAAATCTTTCAAATGGCTCTAACTTGCACAATGCTTCCCGTTAATATAATACGCTGATTCTGTGAAAACCGTAAATACAACCTCTACTTCTGGAAGTCCAAAATCCATTACATATGTAGTAATGGCCTTGGCAAATCGATCACGAATTTCCTGTCCACGCTCGAACCATTTCACTTCAATAAGAGGAAACGCTTCTATTTCTTCTCCATTGAATACAAACGTAGAACTTGGTAGTTCCAACGTAAAATTATCCGTACCACACTCACAAATCTCTGCGAGCTCTTCTACTAATGGCTTGCTTATGTGTTTTAATTGTTCAGTAGTAATTCCACGAAACACAACATGCGGCATGTGAATCCCTCCGTTAGATAGCTTTATATTTGCTCACATCATAGCACAATTTATTCTGCTGCACTAGAATCTATTGATACATTTCAATGACATTCTTAAGAATGATCATATGTTATTGAAGCAATACAAATATTGTAACTATTTAAAACATGTGAGAGCTCGGTAATTGGGTAAATAAAAAATGCCTTATCACATTCTCCCTGTAAGGAGGCATGAGGGGGCCTCTATTAGGAAAGGGATGGTGCGCTTATATATTTTTTAAAAAAAAGACACCCTAAAGTGCCTTCCTCCGACTTGATAACCACTTTAAAATAACATTGGATTCCCATCCGAATATTATTTTACCAAGTTAAGTAATATTGGTCATTGAGAAAGTCAAATACGTAGTGTTCATATATAGTGACCCCTAGGATCAAACAAGATTTAATACAGTTTTTTGGTTGATCCAAAGACAAACAAGAACCCTAAAACCGCGCAAAGATAGGAGTGTATAAAAAAAGCATAGATCCGTAGAACAAAAAAGAAGGTTCCTTGGTGAGATTACGGTTTCCACTGTTCCTTGCTACTGATAATGGGACGTTATGTTAACTAGACGTGTATGAGATATACAATCAAACAAAGTTATTTTCCATTTTCATTCTTATTTTGAAATAGATGCACAATCAAAAGTCCACCAACAAATAAGATTGGAAATCCTACGACTATATATAATCCGTTTTTTGGTATTCCTAATATAATTGCAAGATAAACTAAAAGAAAAAGCCCATAATGCTAAAATTATGATTTCTAACATCTTCTTTTTCATTAAAAGTTAAGCACCCCAAATCCCCTTAAAAAGTTGTATTCGGAATGTTATAACAAAATCAAAAAAAGACCCTACAAGAGGGTCTTTCATGGACTAACATTAAGCTTTTTGAACATTAGTAGCTTGTAGGCCACGTTGTCCTTGTTCTACTTCAAACGTTACACTTTGTCCTTCGTCTAAAGATTTGTAACCGTCGATTTGGATAGCTGAGAAATGTACGAATACGTCTTCTCCATCTGCACGCTCGATGAATCCAAAACCTTTGTCTGCATTAAACCATTTTACTTTACCTTGTTCCATAATTATTGCCTCCTAGTGTGGATACCCACACATATGTTACTACCCTTGCTCAAATACCTTAGACGAAAAACAAAATTTATTCTTAATCTCAAACCGAACAAAAATAGGTCTTTATTAAATTAACATACTTTCTAAAAAATAGCAAATTTCAAAACTAAGTCCTTATGGTAATTAGCCACTAATAGTGGTTGTTGGAGAAAAAGTCACTATGATAGTCATCACAGCAAGAAGTTGCCAAAGGACCTCGACAATATCATTAGTTTGATTTTTTTCAGACATTCAACAACTGATAAAATTAGCTGTCTTCGAGTTAAATTTTATTTCTGATAACGAATTTTACGTCAACTAGTCTCTCTTGTGGGGCTAGTTTTTTTGTTTAGCATGGGTTTTTTCCAAAATGCTGACGATACCCCTTTTAAAATTTAATGTAAACTAATGGGTATAAGTTTACTTTCAGTAAAATAACAAATTGTAAGTAGCGAATCCGCTTCTTTTTTATTTTGCATAGAAAAAGGAACCCTAATAGGCTCCTTAATTCGATTCAGAAGTTGTGTAGTTTTTTTTGATGATATCTTTTATGTTGATAATTAAGGATATAAGGAATCCAGCAGCTAGGATACCGTTTACCCAGTAATATGTATTCCCTGATGTAAATTTATTATAAAAGGAATCGACACTATAATATACAAAGCCTGCTGAAATCACGGTAAAAATTACTAACGTACCAAAACTTTTCATACTGTTCACCTCGATTCTAAAATTTCCGACTTTTTTTACAATTATACATTTAAATAAAAAGACTTACAAAGAAATTATCATAAGGAAGAGTTAGACAAATGAGGTATCGCAAGGATTTTGGAAAAAAACACGCTAAGCAAAAAAATATAATAAGCTGTCCATATGGACAGCTTATTTACATAATTACTGTTATTGGAAGTTAGTTCATTAAAAATTTTTTAATGGTTTTAACAACTTTATTTGTTTCCTCAATATCAGGAAAATGTGCACTATGTTCAAATACAACAAGATGAGAATTCTTAATGTTGTTTGCTATTTCTTTACTAATTTCAATCCCAGTATTACGATCATGCTTTCCAACAATGATTAATGTATCAACTTTAATATTCTCTACACGTTCAATAAGTGGTATACATGGTTGATTTTCAAAAAGAGTTTTTGCTACTATTCCTGTATTAATTAATCTACTTTCTTCCCACAAACTACGATTTAGTTTGGCAAATTTCTGATCAATAAACAACAAGCTATCCACTGTGTCTGTATCAACTAATTGCCAAACTTGATTATATTTTTCTTTTAAGGATATTTTTGAATTACATAGAGTATCTATACGTTGTTTAACTTCACCTTGTGCTATTGCTGAAAAACCGTTTAATTGAATGTTATACATGCGTTCATAATCTCCTATGGACGGTGCCTGTAATATTAATTTTTCAACAAATTTAGGATATTTCAAAGCATATTCTAGACATAATTGTCCACCAAATGAATAACCCAATAAATGTATTTTTGGTATTTCTAATACTTTTTTTAATTCCTCTAAATCCTCTACAAGAGTATCTATAGAATAGTCATTATCATTGTTTGGTGCTTGAGAACGGCCCGATCCCCTTTGTTCGTAATAAATCACTGTTAAAAATTCTTCTAGTTTCACTCCTATTGTTCGTTCAAATACATAATGATTGCCACCAGGACCACCATGAACAATAATTAGAGGAATTGTGTTATGTTTAGATCCTGCAATTTTACACCAGTGTTTTATCCCCTGAAGTATAAGATATTGTTCGCCATCTTTTAGTTTACTAGTAATCACTATTTTCCCACCTTATGTTGATTTTATAGATTCTATTTTTATATGTATTAGATTCTTATTTAAAGATTGAAATCCCTGTTATATATTCTATACATATTCAGTTAACATAACGTCCTATTATCGGTAGAAAAAAAAGGCGGCCCCTTACTCTCACAAGGAATCCGCCTTTTTTTTTTCTATCATTTTATACATTTCTATTGTGGCGCGAGTTTTCGGGTTCTCGTTTATTACTGGATTAGCCGAAAAACTGTATAAAATCTTGTATGCTCTTAGCGTGGTTTTATTTCGAAATGCTGTCGATACCTCTACTTATAGTTGTTTAATCTTAAGGTAAGATGCTTCACTCCACTAAAAAATATAACAATAAATTCGTTTAGAAATCTAGGTGTTAATCAACAATCGCGTCCCATTGTTGATTAACATTGAGATTCATCATCTGTTCTCGGTTTGTTTAAGAAACGGCCCTTGTTATTGTATATTCTTTAATAAGAATTCTGTAATCTCTTCATTTAGCTCATGATGGAAATATTCTCGATTAAATCCATGTGGATCTTGTGAAGGAAGAAAAGATGCATTTGTCATTTCTTTTGGAAATGGACTAAGAAACGAAAAATGTCCCGCGTTTTTAACTATTCTATGCTGAATTTTAGTACTGTCAGTTATCCCATTTAATATAATTTCTGCATGAAAATAAGGTGCAAGTTGATCTTTCTCCCCAACAAGCATTAAAATGGGGATGTTTATGTCTTCCAAAGCACCTTTTGTTTTAAACCAAACTGAAGCTGGTGCTAAAAGAACTAAAGATTTTATTCTGTAATCAGGTGTAATCTTGATAAGATGAGATTTCTCATCAGAAGACTCATAAGAGAAAGAGGTTGGTACTCCTCCCGATGCTGCTAATGCTGTGTATCCTCCCATAGAATGTCCGATGACTGAAACAGAATCAGGTTTTAAAGTTTTTGCAAAATCTTCACTATTAAAGAACCAATCGATTGCCATAGAAATATGCTTTGGCCTAATGGTTAGATTATCTACTGTACCTTCCAAGGTATTGTCGTTTCGATTATTGAATGGATGTTCAGGCATTCCTACTACAAATCCGTTACGAGCCAAGTGACGAGCAATCGTTCGATAAACTAATGGTGAACCACCGGTGCCATGAGATATTAAGACCAATCTAAACACACCTTCTCGAGGTTCAGCATTACTTGAAACATTCAAATGATAAGGTCCAATATTTTCAAATTTTTCAGGAGTATTTGTTGGATACATAACAAACATAGGAAAAGTTATATCTAATTGTTCATCAAAAAGCTCAACCCTTCGATAGCCAGCGAACATTACATCATTTTTTTCTATTTCTTCATTCATCAAATTCATCTCCTATTAACCTTTAATTATTTATCCTCGTAACCTTATTAATAATACAATAGCAATAATCCCTTTATAAGCTCAATAGGTCGTATTTGGAAATAAAAGTAAGACTATGACCTGTTTTTACACGTATCTCGGCTGTACCCCTAGACGGTGTGTTCCCACCCTTCTGCATGTGCAGAAGTTGCTTAGTCAAATGAAGAAAAGGAGTCCCTGCATAGGTGCAGAGAGGAGATGGAAAATCCGCTTCTCATGGGACCTTGTCTTTGTTGATGCTAAGAAATCCCCACTTCAAGCGGAAGCGAGTAAGTGGGGGAGGTTCATAGTGAATTATTTTTGTACTTAAATCACTTAATCTCTAAAATCATTGCTAGATCGATTGCATAATTCGTGCGAGTTCTTTTTCTAAAGCAGCGGGCTCGTTTGCATAATTGTAAATCCCTAAAAACTTCTCTATAGCCTCTGGATGGGAACTGATTAGCTTGTTGACAGCATCCTGTTGTTCAGATATGCGTTCATTCTTCGAAATTTGGCATCCCATGTGAAACCGAACCATAAACTCATCTTCTATTGCCTTTTGATATTCTTCAGACATTTGATTTGATTGATCGGATTGTCCCTTATATTTTGATAGAATATTGGATAATATACGTGCTCCACATATAGCATCATGGATACCCTGCGCCATGCCAGGATCTTTAAAACAAACTGCATCTCCAACCAACGCCCATCCTTTTCCCATTCCTTTATACCAGTAATTATCATATCCGAGAATGCCTTTGACCGGTTCTACTAGTTCTGCATTTTTCAAGCGAGCCCCAATTGTTGTATTCGGAAAGTTATCTGTAAAGAAATTGCGTAGACAGCTTTCCGGATTTAATTTCAACCGTTCTATCAATTCCTTATTTTCTAATGGGAAAATGCCGACAATTACATATAAATCATCATTCGTCGGAAAGAGAATGGCTGTGTTATCTTTTATCTTGTATACTTCAAATTTAGGGACATTATCGTGGCGAAATCCAGAGAAATACCCGAAATAGATGCCGACTGTTGCCGGAATACTTATTTTGAGTTCACTTTTTACCAGCTTGCGAATAATAGAGGATCGGCCGTCTGCCCCGACTACCAGGCGAGCTAAAAATTCTTGTTTCTCGTTGTCGCCGTCTAAACCTTTCACGCCTATCACTGTTTCGTCATCACGGATGACATCCGTCACACGAAATCCTTCTAAAACAGTTACATTCATTTGGGATTTGGCTTGTTCAAGTAGAATATGATCGAGATAAGTTCTTCTAATACAATAACAACTTTCCTCTCCGTAAACCTCAGGGATGAGACCTTCTATCACGGTATCCTCAAATTGAAATTTAATATCCCGTACCGGCGGTGCTTTTGTTTCCAATAACTTGTCCAGGACACCGGTTTCTCGAAGAAGAGCGACAGTATTATTGAAAAAGGTATGGGTTGATAATGTGTCCCTTGGAAAATTCGCTCGGTCCACTAACAACACATGGAAACCTGCCTTAGCAAGATAAATTGCCAGGGTAGAGCCGGCACATCTAGCACCGGTAATGATGACATCATACGTCTTATTCATCGTATCACTCCATTTTCAAGTATAATTATTAACTTGCTTATCCATTAGCAGAGTTCTAAAGTTAATGCCCCTACGAGTTAAAGTAATGGGGAAAATTGATAAGAATGCACTACATACATAAAGTATGGAAGCTAAAACGAAATAAGTACAGAAAATTCCCACCTGCTATACAATTAAAAAGAATTTGTGGTAAAAATCGGAATGATAATTTAAGTATTAAATAAAGGTCCGTTTACTTGTCTCGTGAAGAGTTAATAGGGGTATCGCCAGCATTTCAGAAAAAACCCACGCTAAGCAAAAAATATAATAAGCTGTCCATATGGACAGCTTATTTACATAATGATCGTTATTGGAAGTTACTTTTCAAGTATTAATAGACGGTCAAGTTCAGTTTCGTGATAACTCTACACGCTCAAAGTGTTCAACTGTTGGAAATGGATCATAAAAGTGATGCAATAATGCTTTCCACTCTTGATATTGTTCAGATTGACGAAATCCTATCGTGTGGTCTTCTAAAGTTTCCCATTGCACAAGGAGCAAATATTTTCCTTTCTGCTCCATACAGCGTTGTAATTCATGATTTATGTATCCTTGCATGGAAGAGATGATTGAGGATGCTTGCTTAAATATCGATTCATACTCTGTCTCCATACCGTCTTTTACTTGCAACATGACTGCTTCTAAAATCATTTTGAAGTCCTCCTCCTTTTCCTAATTGTACCATGTGGGAGGGAACGCTGGATGAGGAGTTTTGATGTATAACATATACACGTCAAGTTAACATAACGTCCTATTATAAGCAGTATAGGGGATCTCCCAAATTGGAAGATCCCCTATACTGCTTATTAAACAATCGAGCTCTATTCTTAAACAGGTATGTGCTTACTTACTAATAAAAAACAAATAGAGCTACATCACTTTGTTATGTTAAATAAACGACCTCGTTAGTTAAATTAAATAAATAGTTGCTCTTATAATAGAGAAGTCCGCGCTAGTTCCGCAAGCGAATTAGTGCATTCTTATTTCCTTCCACTTAAAATCATTGCATTTCCTAAGACTTTTTTGTTCAATACAAGTTTTGGTAATTCCATTTCTTCAGTAAGCTTGTAGCTATTTAATTCAGATACACCCTGTTTCTTTAAGACATTTAAGAGTTCTTTTTCATCTCCAAATATTTTTTCATCCATAAACAAATCTAAGAAAACAAATTTACCACCAGGTTTTAACACTCTTAATGCCTCTTTAATTACTTCAGTTTTATTTTCTCTATCTTTTACTTCATGAAATGTTAGACAGCTTACAATTGTATCAAATTCATTATCAGTAAAAGGGAGTTCTGCAGCACTTGCTTTTAGAAAATCAATTCTATCAGAGACCCCTTCTATTTTAGCATTCTGTTGGCATTGGGATTTGGAATATTCCCAATTTCCGCCCCAATAATCAACTCCAGTTAGAAAGGAATTAGGAAAGGTCTTTGCCAGTTTAATAATCAGTGAACCGCTACCAGTTCCTATATCTAGTATTTTTCCTTTTCCATCCCAATTCACTTTGGTAACAATTAAATTATGTATTTTTGACTGATAATTCCCCCCAAATGCTGCAAATTGGTAAACTGAATAAGAAAGTATAAATGCTATATAAATAAAAGGCAACGCAAAAACACCTGACAGGATTCGCAGATATAAATTAACAGGTAATAATGTTATCAAGAGAAGAATGAGTGAAATAACTAAAAAAATAATTAGTTTGTAAATTCGTATCCAAGTTTTATATTTAGCTTTTGTTTTCAACATATCAACCATCCTTAAATAACCTATCTTTTGTTTGTTGTAATTACATAGAAAATCAATAATTGTGTCCTATAGTTTAAATACATTACTTCATAAGCTGGATCTGTTTTAACATTAATATCCAATTATTTCAGGAGAGATCCTCCATAATTTGGTCCGATTATTGAACAAGTATCACATGCATATGATATACAAATCCAGTTAACATAACGCACAATTATCGGTAGCAAGGAAAAAGGCGGACCCTTACTCTCACAGGGAATCCCCTTTTTCATTTTCTATAAAGCTATTCATTTTTTTATACATTCCTATCCTGGCGCGGATTTAGGGTTCTCGTTTTTTACTGGGTTCGTCGAAAAACTGTATAAAACCTTGCATACTCTTAGCTTTTTTTTCTATGGAATGCTGTCGATACCTTTTTAATGCATAAAGAAAAGATACCCTAAGGTGCCTTCCTCTGAATTGAACCACTTTAATTTTAATAATATAGTTTTAAGTTTAAAAACTATAGGGATTTTTCCTGTGGGATTTGTAAGTAGTTTTTACGAAATTATGAGTGTTTTTTATTCTGTATTTCAATAAGTTCATCTTTAATCATTTGTATATAATGTTCTTTTTCTCTTAGTTCAAATATAAATAATGCTTTTTTCATGTTATTAACAACATCTTCTTCATTATGTTGTTTAATCTTTAATAAATACTGACTTTTTAAATAGCATAGTTCACCTAGTAGGTATAAATTGTCTAGATTAATAGCTAATTTGATGCCCTTATCAAGGTATTTTATTGCCTCTTCATGTTGATATGTGAGGTCCAAAAGTTTTGCTAAATTTAAAATGATTTTTAATTTAATTTCTTTATCTCTAGGAAAATCTAACTTATTAAAATTGGTTAAACATCTTCTTAATATATTAATACTTTTTTCATATTCTTTGTGTTCTGCATAAAATATAGCCATTGTCTGCATAATATCTATTTCTCTTTCTGATAAAAAATCAGAATTGGTTAAAGTTAGTTTTAATGCATGATTTAAAAGAGTTAAAGCAGTTTTTGTTGATCTATTTACCTCAAATATAGCAATTGCTTCATGCCATATTAGAAATTGTTTATCTTCTTTTGATTGAAAATTATTTTGTTTTTTTTCTTGTTTTACTATTTCATAAAGTTCTTTATATTGTTTTTGCTTTGCGCAATCTCTCATTACGTATTTTACATTTTTTACGTATTTTAATTTCTTGTTTTGAGTTAGTGCAAATATATTATTTGGATCAATACCAAGCCGTTCAGATAATTGATACAACAATATGCTAGATGGATAAATCATACCTTTTTCTATTTTGCTAATTTGACTTTGTGAACATATTCCATGACATAATTCGGATTGTGATATGTTTTTTTTAATTCTAATTTCTTTAATGGTAATACCCAAATCGTAAAATTCCATTTTTTCACCTACTATTTAGCAGTTTATTAGTATACGAATATTCGCTAATCTTTAATCTAATGTAAAATTAATATATTTGCAATTGTTGTTTATTTTCAGGGACTTACTGTTTCTATAAGATGGTGAAGCTTTTTTATGTACAAAAAAAAGACACCCAAAGGTGCCTTCCTCCGACTTGAACCACTTTAATTTTAATAATATGTATTGGACTCCCATCCAAATATTATTTTACCATGTTAAATTGTTTTATTCATTGATGGGGATTATCATATTGCCATTAACCTAAGAGTACCTATTACCTATTATTGTTATAAATATTATTCTGCCTAGGATTAATAAGAAGAGATGAAAAAACACCTTCACAGGTGTCTTTTTTCATTATAGAAATATCTTAAATAGGACTCTTTTTAATAGTCTAATTGCAAAACATTTGGATATTTTTAGGAATTATAATCAGGGTTTTATTTTCTCTCTCCGAATTCACATAATTTTCAAATATTATAACTTCACATTTTAAGATTTAATATATAATGAAGGCAACCCGTAGTTAGAGTGTTTGCTCCGATTCAAATTATGAGATAGTTTGTTTCACCTTTTTTACATTATCTAAAAAAGAACTTGTAGGGATTCCTACAAGTTCTTTTTGTGTTTTATTTTAAATAACCTAAAATTTTTTAAATAATTAAAAGGCATAAGCTCAGTTTTACTTTTTACCAGTAATATGCTCTTAATTTTATCTTTCTTGTCCATCTGTTTGATTGGCTTGGAACTCCATTTTTAGCGCAATACTATCCCCTTGGAACACGTTCTGATCTGTGCCGTTATCTTCAAATACAAACTTTATCCAAAACCAATCCATTTTCCCAGGTTTTAATCCCCCTGTTTCAGTCCACTTAGAATGAAATACTTTTTTGGAGGCAATCTCTGGGCCTTGTGATTTTAGTTCTGCAAGAGTTGTCTCGTATACAGGGCTTTTTTCAGGATCCCAATCCCAAAGAAATTGTACTTTAATATGTTTACCGAAATCTTCTGTAGTGTTATTTTGTTTTAAATCGTTTACAGTATAGTCTATTTTCATCATGAGATCTTTAATATCTAATGTACCACTATTTATTAAATTGAATTTCTTTAATATTTTGTCCCCAGGTTTTAAATTTTCTAAGTTAAGTGAAGTAGTTGGTTGCATAGCTAAATCCAATGTACCTGCAGCGAATGAATTATTTGTCACCACTTGATCGCTAAAATATGCATATGTTCCCCCACCAATTAAAGATAAGCCAAGAGCGGCTGAAACCACTCCAACACCTAATTTCTTTTTCAATGACATTTTTTGTTCCTCCCATATCATTTTTATAATCTTTCTCCCTAATCAACCGAAAAGGTCCCCTTAATACAGATATACCATGAATTGTGAAAAAATTATATTAAAAGCAAAAAATTCCTTATTTAGAAAATTATGTTATTATCAATCTTCTGTAAATGAAACGTTCCAAAAATAGAAAAGTTGAATTTATAATTATCAAAACCTCTGCCAAAAACAAATTAATATTAATACCCTTTATAAGATGCACGGAAGTTTTTGATAATATTATCGATAAGTCGTCGAGGAGAAATTAACAAATAAAGGCTAACATACTACTATAGGGATACAGCCGAGATATGTGTAAAAACAGGTCATAGTCTGACTTTTATTTTTAAATAATTGGAGTTGCTAAGGAATTAGAAGATTTAACACCAGAAGAAAAAGAAGTATTGATGATGTATGAAAACGATTCAAAGAGTAACTCGCCATAACTAAACATCCTTCCAATTTAAACGATGAAAGGAAAATGATACACACATTTAGGCATTCATTTTAATAGATGCCTAAATGTGTGTTAAGGAGCATAGAAATGTCGGAATTCACTTCTCGTTTCACTTATGAATTTAAAGATTTCGCCACTCATCACATGCCTTGCGAATATTTTCACGCATATTATTTGTAATTTCTAGTCTGTCATTTAAGAAAGTATCTCTCTGTGAGATTATCTCATTTTTAGCACTCAAATAGAGCCTTTGAATAGATGTAGAATTTCTACCAGCTTCGGTTAATCTATAACGTGGGATACCTGGAGATTCTGTGTACCATAGTGGATCTGTTAGTGATATAGGATCAGAATCATATATATGAACCTTTGTGTCTAAATTTTCATCCCATTCATCTACAAAATTAAACCTGTATTTGAGTGTAGGATAAGAATTAGAAGTAGTAGGAGCTGTGATCATATCGTAGAGGCCACTATTAGCATACATTGCATCACCTACACTTACATTTGTAAAGTAAACTAATTTGTCACCACGTGGTTCACATAAAGCAGCATACTCATCCCCACAACGACTTAAAGTAGCTTTATACCCAGAGTCAATTTCACTAAGAGCTTTTATGTCAGTTAGATGCAAAGTACAAATGTAAACAAGGGCTGTTATACCTTCAAACGTTTCAAAACGTACTAAATCTGATACTAAATCTGAACCATCGTCATATATGCCATGTAAAATATTCACATCACCGCTCTCTGTATAGCCCTGAAGATGTCTCGCAATACTGTCACAATTAGCTACATAGTGATCTAAAAAGGCTTGGTCAATTATTTTTTTAACCCTATCACAAATTTCTTCTACTGCTTGTTTCACCGCTTCTTGAGCACTATCTTCTGATGAAAACATTTCGTTTATTATTGCTGTACCTATTGAAGAACCCAAAGAACTAGCTCCTATTTTTAATATTTTCTGCCAGTTTAACTCGTCATTTATCATAATGAACACTCCTTTATAATTAGAATGCTCACCATCATTTCAGTTTTATACATTTTTTATACCCTTATGCATTTTGGACACAGTTTAAGATGTTTGGTGTATATCAATATATGAAATTACCAGTGTTTCAAGAATCGGCTTTACCCCTATACGATAGCCCTCTTCAACAAATATCTACTGTATTTGCACATGTGGACACGTGGACATTTGTACAAGTTCACATTTACACATGTGTAAATGTGAACTATAAACTTATCGCTAGAAACAAAAATGAATTAAATGATATATGCGCTACTATTGGCACTATTATATCTCCTGTCTTTTCATAACTCCTAGCAAATAGGCATCCGTTTACAAAATAATGGAAGAAGAACCAATCAAAATGCACAGCTGCAAATATTGATTTTATAAATAGAAAGAATATTTTATATAAAAATATAATTACTGTAAAACGAATGATGAATATTACAAAGTTAGGAATACTTAAGGAGGTAATTAAATGGGAAAGGGAAAAATTTTATGTGTTTCTGTATTATCACTTGTTTTACTGTGTTCCTGTCAGAGTAATACAGAGGAACCCAAGAGTGAGGGTTCAAAAGTCATGGATGTAGTTAATAATACTGTAAATAAAAAATCCTTTATTAGTGCTGCTATATGGGACGAAAATACAAGAAGGTTAGATATAGAAATTGCTGATACTGAAGATTCATCTAAAGTAAAAAAAGAAATTAGTAATCGATTAAAAAATCAAGGGATTAAGCCGTACACAATCAATATAAAGGAACGGGATATGAAGGTTGTGGAAAAAGAGAAAATATGGAATAGAGTTACTGGTTCTATTTCGGAAAATATATTTACTAAAAATGAGTATAAGGGTTCTGAGATTCATCAAATGAATATTGAAGTAGAACAGCCGTATGTTCTGACTATAAATACAAAAATTAGTAGCGCTGATCCAGGTGCCAAAGAGTTTGGGAAGAAATTAGAAAAAGAAATTACTGATTCGTTTAAAACAAAAAAAGTAAGCAAATGGATTGGAGGCGACTCTTACACTATCGAAATTTATAGTAACGATAAACAAAGAATTAACTTATAAGGTGCCAAGAAAATGGTACGCCATCTTATCTTTTTTGTTTTTGGGTTTGAAATATAAAAAAGAGAATCCTTATAATAAGGATTCTGCAACAGGAAAGAACAAATATATTATTCAATCTAAGACAAACTTTATTCTTCTATGTCTCTTATGCCATTTATTGTCATACCAAATTGCTCGAAACCATATAATACACCATTTAAAGCCGTATCACCCTTTTCTACATCTCCTTCATCTAGAGCTGTAAACAAGTCGCCTAATGCCCGTAGGAATGTCTTATTAGCATCTATAAATTCAATTTTAAAATAACTGTACTTTTCAGGCGGTTTAAGGCCTACTAACTTCTCTGCCTCTCCTTTCACTATATTAAACTGTGCTTTTAATTCGTCTTTATTTGTTCGTAGAGTTTCATCTTTTTCAACTATTGGTTTCGTAGCTTTTACCGCAGCTATGAATTTATTAGCCTGTATTTCTACTTTTTCTTGATACTCTTTCATACTATTAGGTTTCGTAGCGTCAGACATCTTGTCTTTCTCTTTATTTACTTCTTCTTTCTTCTCTACCTGAACTTCCTTTTTACTTGTTTCTTCCTTCTTTGTTTCCGCTTCTTTTTGTTTCTCTAACTTGTCTTTTTCTTCGTGTATTTTATCTACGTCTTTAATTACAGTAGCTATTGGGTCCTTATTTGTTGTTCCAGACTCGCTATCACTTGCTGAAGAGTCATTATTTGTTCTTTTATCTTTATCTTTTTCCTTTTCCTTCTCTGTTTCCTTATAGTCTGCTACTTTTACACTATCCTCTTTTTTCTCTTCCGCTACGTCCTTACTTGCACAACCTACACCACTCATCAACATTACTGGCAGTGCAACTTCTAATAACTTACGCTTCATTGTAATTTACCCCTTTGTTTCGTGATTGTTGTTTCTTTTCTTCCAACTCTTTCTTTTTTGTTTCGCAATGATTTCATCTACGAAAATCGTTTTTAACCTTGAGACTTTTCCTATAAAGAAGTAGCATCTATCATAATGTATACTTCTTTTTAAAAGTATTGTAATTTATTAACATATGAAACCATATCATAAATTACGTAAATAAGATATACAAATTTTCATCTTTAAGAGGGACCTTGCCATGTTACAAATAAAAAGGATCCGATATGAATATCAGATCCTTTTTCACTATATATAATTATTTCACTGCCTCTTTTAATTCTTTTCCAGCTTTAAATGCAGGCGCCTTAGAAGCAGCAATTTGCATTTCTTCACCTGTTTGCGGGTTACGCCCTGTTCGTGCAGATCTTTCACGTACCTCAAATGTACCAAATCCAAGAATCTGTACTTTCTCTTCATTTGCAAGAGTATTTGTTATTGCGTCTAATACAGCTTGTGTCGCTGTAGCAGTATCCTTTTGTGTAAGTTCTGCTTTATCTGCTACTACTTTTATTAATTCTGTTTTATTCATTTTCTGCACCTCTTTATATGTAATTAGGGACTATTATAACGTGCCTATACTCATGGTGCAATAAATAACAGGCTGTACTGATATGCCTCACAAGTGTAATCGTCTATTTTCAATATTTTAAGAAGACAATCGTTATAACTCCTCCTTATTGTAAATCCTAAAATATTTATTGTTTATATTATTTAATTGTTATATAATACTAAATGTCTTTACTTATATGCGATTACGATATATCATAATTAGAAAAAGGGATCTTTCGGGATTCCTTTTTTCTATTAAAAATAAAAAAGCAGCAGGTTGGCTCTCCAGACATATTCCTACACCTAACGGTAATTCCTTTAAATCATTTTATTAAATCCTATTATTACAAATCTGTTCATCTGTATGTAAAATTATAAATAATCTCTAATATTTTGAATCGAGGTGACAATCTTGAGAAGTTTTAGTTCATTATTAATCTCTACTATCTGTTCAGTACTCCTTATAATTTGGAATGCCTATTCCTTCTATGACGGATTCACAATGGGGCGCACATACTACTGGATTAATGGCATTGCAACTGTTATCTTCCTTCTATTTTTCATTCTAAACATGCGAGATATCAACAAGAAAAACTATAGAACTTCAGAATAATAGGAGTTGATACATATGTGGAAAAAAATCAAAAATTATAGATTGAGCTTAAATGATTTAAAGTTCATGCTTTGGTTGTTCGGTATAACTTGTTTTATATACAGCTACAATTTCATTACAGGATTAGCCTTTTCTCACAAATTCCAAATCTATAATTTAGGTGGTGCTATAGCTACATTCGCCGCATTTATGGATTCTAAAAATAGGATTAAAAATAAAATTTATAAGACAGCTTAAAAAGGGATCTATCGGGATTCCTTTTTTCTATGCAAAATAAAAAAACATCCTAATTAGATGCTCTTCGCTTATCCCTTAATACAATTCTACTGTTAAAATAGCCACACCAAATCCGATACATATAACCCCTATTAATATGAAGAGAAATCGAAAACCCCATAAATCACTAATTATATCTACAATGCGTACCAGCACTATAATTATAAAATCTTTAATTCCACGATCATTTTCTTTTGCTTTTCTGACTCCATCAATTATAGTTAGGCAAACAATCAAAATACCTAAACCGATTAGCATAAAACCCAATACAAGCATTCATATATCTTCTTTTTTCTTTATATTACCCTAAAAGGATATAAAGTGTCAGAGTTGCCTCTTTACAAAGTAAAAAAGAAGTGGATTCGCTACTTTAATTCTTTAGCCTTAGCATAAATAGTAGTGCGTGGGACACCTGTCATCTTTGAGGTATCATTGACACCCAAACTATTTACTAATCTGTTGAAAAATAAGTTCATAGCCTGTTTTACGCGTTTTTCATCTTGACCACGCCCCATATTGTTCCCTTGCGCCTACGCTCTTCCTCGGCCCTCTGTTGTTCTTTCATTAATCCAGTTTCTTTCAAATTCAGCAATAGCACTTAGCATTGTAAACACGAGCTTTCCAGAAGGTGTAGAAAAGTCGAGTTGATCCTTTATAAATACAACTTATATATCTCATTCCTTTAATTCTTTTACAATTCTTTGCAAATCAAATGTAGAACGTGCTAATCAATCTATCTTGTACACAACCAATTTATCACCTGAACGCAAATATTCTAACACTTTCTTTAATTCTTAACGATGACTTTTCGCCCCACTCTGCTTTTCAGTGAATATTTTTGTACAACCTTATGTTTCTAGTTTTTCACTTTGCAATCCTAGGTCTTGTTCTCTTGTACTAACTCGTACGTGTCCCACCACTTCCATAAAATCATCCACTTGATACTGTCTAAAAGTTATAAGTGTTTTATACATTTCATTTCAAACTAACTTTTAGATAGTTAAACAGGACATTCATTTATTTTCGTTCGTTGTGTTCGTGTATTTTGTTAGCTTTCCTTAACAACAAACAAGACGCCACCCAAATCACGGTGGCGCCTACAATAATTCCTATACACTTAATCAACTTATTTATCCTCACGTCATTTATTTCTTTGCTTCCATACCCCATTCTCTTTACGATAAGTATTCTTTCCATTCATGAAGTCAGCTGTATTACCAGGAATGCTATATTTCTTATTCTTTTTCTTAGCCTTCTTCTTCAGCCTCTTCTCTTCTTGAACAGCTTGCAAATCCGTCTTCCATTGTTTCAACAAATCCTTTTCACGTCGCATCGAATTTGTACCTCTTAGAGTAAAATATGCATCCAATAATTAGATTCTTCCTATTTATATACTCATTTAACCCAAATGTCCATTTGTTCAAAATAAAAAGAGTACCCATCATTAGGTACCCTTAAACAAATAAGTATGGCGCTCCAAGTTTCACCTCATATGATAACTCGTCCCACGAATTCATCATATGCTTGTCTTATTAGAATGTTCACTAGTTTAATGTGTAATTTCTATATAACAAAGAAAAAAGCACCCGTTTGGGATGCCTTTCTAGTTTCATTTTAAAAATACCTCTTTATCATCCGTAATAAGTTGCTGACTCTCATCATCATTATCAATTTCTTTTCTTAAGTATTCAAGGGTAATTTCGATTTCCTCCTTATTCTCATAATAAATCCCTTTTGTACTTTTAATTTCTTGGTCTAATTGTCTCTCTCTGTCTTGAAGCGGATTGATTTCTGCTCTTACGAAAAGTTTTTTCCTTTCCCCTTCAAACTTTTCACTCACTTTTTTTAGAATTTCAATTTTTTTCATCAGAGTAAAGGATTCAAGTTCTCTTTCTCTTTCCACCTTTACAATCGCTTTATACTTTTCTATTAATTTTTTTTCCCAATTTAATAATTCATCAAAAATATATTTATCCATCTCCTAATCCCCTCCAAATTAATTTATTCGATAAGAGTCATAAATATCCTTTTATTAGAATAAATTAATTATACATTTGGAATAGAAAGCCTAAATAGGATGTGAGAAAATAAATAAAAAATTCACTATTAGTTCAAGGCTGAGCACTCTCAAACTTCTCCAAGCCACTTCATCATGTAATTTTTTAGCTCTTATTAGCTACGCGTTTTACGTTCGGTGACTAGGAGAAGACTAAGAATTTTCTCGTTTATACTCCATAGAGTTGGCCAATACTTTGGCTGTCGCATAGCCTTCACTGACCTATAGTCTTTACACAATGTGATTATATCCAAGACGTATATCTTTTAACCTTGTAAAATAATATTTGGATGGGAGTCCAATACATATTATTAAAATTAAAGTGGTTCAAGTCAGAGGAAGGCACCTTAGGGTGTCTTTTCTTTATAAAAAAGGACTCCTAATACGCCTTAAATTAGTAAACTTCAATATTACTCTTTTTCATTAATTTATTTTAACTTAATATACTAATGTTAAGTTGAAATTGTTATAATTAGTAAATAATTATATTAATTAGATGGAGAGGATACAATATTATGGGTTATAAGTTTCGTAGAATTATCCAAGTTTCCCCGGGTGTGAAAATTAACTTTACATACACAGGTACGGGAGGCAGCGCCATTCCACCTGAATCAAGAACAACAACTTATATACCCGGAACTGGAATCTCGTATACACCACGAATAGCTGAGTCAAACAACTATTATATACAACGAGGGTTTCAAGGGCAAAACACTTCCTATCCCACTATGAATGAACAAGATTACAATACGGTAATAGCATTTGAGCAGGTAAGAGAAACCAAAACTTACATTGTTACTGCTTTTCGTAAGAAGGATAATCAAGTAAACTCCGTGGGTAGAAAACTAATGAAACCACTTTCCATAATTGGAGGCGTTTTTGCGGGCCTATTCTTAATTATGATGCTTGTTATACCAGCTCTAATCCTGGCAGCCCTTTCTTTCCTATGTTATAAAAATATAAAAACACCATTTGCGGTTGTATGCCCAGAATGTGATGCTGAAAATTTATTCATTTTTGAGGAAGAGAAGATTGCTTGTCGTAAATGTGAGAGCACTCTTATAATTCAAAAATAAAAGGTTCTCAAATACACTTCCCAAAAATGAATTGTGGTATTGAATTTCAAGATGGCCGTTGAAGCTCATAATTGTTTCCATACCTTCTTGAAGGCTCCATCTCTCTTTTTTTATTTCCATTCGACAATATATGACAATATAAAGATGAATAATTTGTTATTATATTTACGGATTTATTTACATTAGGAGGAATGAAAAACTATGTTTAAAAGATTAGTAGTATTACTTATTGGAGCTCTATTATTATTTGGTTTATCCGCTTGTGACAGCGTTAAATCAATGACAAGTAATGTCACGGTTGGTAAGGTAATTGAAGAATTTAAAGCTGCAGGATTAGAAGCTGACAATCCTAGTGACCTACCAGAAAAAGAATTTGGAAATACTAGAAAAGAAGCAAAGCGCATTCTTGTTCCAGCATTAGGTGAAGATAGTGGTGGTAGAATATTTGAGTTTAAAAACAAAGAAGATCTTGAAAAAGCTAAGAAATACTATGACGATTTAGGTAATGGTAATCAAATGCTATTCTCTCATACTTACGCAAAAGATAACTTCCTTATACAAATGAATGGTGATATGGAAGATGCCCAATTTAACAAATATAAAGAAGTTATGGACAAAGTAATTAAGTAAGTTAAAGAATCCGCTTTCATTTATATGAAAACATGTTAGAATTATCTTTGGATGGGAGTCCAATACATATTATTAAAATTAAAGTGGTTCAAGTCGGAGGAAGGCACCTTAGGGTGTCTTTTCTTTATGATTTTACACAAATAAAAAAGCCCCTTTATAAGAGGCTTTTTATAATAAATAGATTTTATTAATTAATACCATCCTTCAAAATAACCTGTCCATGTACCATCCCTTTCTTGCCATGCGTCTTTCAAGTACCACGTGATTCCATATAGTACAGTTGTGCTCGGTATAGAATTTCTTGATAGGTACCCTGTTAATTTAATATTTTTCTTATCTGCTGCCATAGTAATCTTGTCTGTCTTTGCACTATCAGTATTAGGTGTTGCAGCCATCGCTCCACCTGCACCAGATAGCATAATACCAGTTGCTAATGTTCCAACTACTAATTTCTTGAACATAAAAATTCCCCCTCAAATATTTTTATAACTTGCACCTTAAATATATCACTTTTTCAATTTTTGTAAATATTTTGAATTTGTAGAAATATTTATTTGAATCTTATTAATATTGGTAATTCATTTTATCAAATGGAAAATAGAGGAATTTATTATGATATGTAATAATGCATGATCACTCAGCAAAAGAATGTGATAAACTCTAACCACCTGTTCTATTTTTTTCAGTTATCTTAGAAACCTTACTTCTTATTTACCCAATTGTGGGGACGCTTTATAGCGTCTTTTTTTATTTTCAAGAAGACTTGCTCAATTCATTCTTAAATACATAAGGTAATGTGAACCCATTAAATTACATGAAATGACCCCTAGTTTTCCCCTCTGATCTAAAGGAGGCACTATTGTTATGGGATTTGGTGGTAGTTGCGGCGGAGGCTGTGGCTTTGCTGGAGGATTTGCTTTATTAGTTGTATTGTTTATATTATTAATCATCGTTGGAGCTGCTTGTTTCTGCTAAAAAAACTATTAGAAAAGGCACCCTTATCTGGGCGCCTTTTCTTTTTTGGATACAGACCGCAAAACGGAAAAAACCACGTTAAGCATATTTCGACATAAAAACAAGTAATTTTAACAACGCCAAGAACATTTAATGCAACACTATTTAAAATAAGATTAAAATGATTTAAAAACTCTTAGCGTGGTTTTTTCCAAAATGCTGGTGATGGCTCATTAAATAATTGGGATTAGGTTGAGGAATTACTAGAAAGAGGTTTATTAGAGGAATTTGCTAGGTTATGGCTTTGACTCGGTTTTTCTAAAGAATACATTTGGATTATTCAGCCCGTTCAACGTATTACGATTATCACTCCAGGCATGAAGCAGAGATTCTCGAGGACCTGTAATGACTTGATTATAGTCAGCCATATAACAAGGACCAACACCAGGATCTTGAGGTGGTCTAGTAATAGTTACTGGAGAAGATGGGTTACTTATTACTGATTCTGGATTTAAACCTCTAGTAACAGAGAATGTTTTCTTAAATATCCCGAATGTTCCGTTGCCAATTCCACCAACTCCCGCTGGATCATTAAAACGATTATTTTATTAACTTTCTACAAAATGGTAATTAATGTATAATTAAACTATTCAAATCTTAGGTGGTGATGCAAATGACTGATACGATCCGCATTGTTCTTTTCACCCTTGTAGGAATAAGTGCCGTATTTTCTGTAATTAAAGAATTTCAAAAACCAGAGAAGAGAATATTTTGGATTATATTCGAAACTTTAATTCTAATCGGAGCAGCTTGGATGTTAATAGGGCTTCTCACGTAACCTACATAATTAGTAAATCCCCTGAATAAAACTCAATATTCCGTCAACAATGTAGATGACATTAGATTTTTCTCCTTTCCCCCTTGGAGATGAGCAGTTAGCTTTTGCTAGCTGCTCTTTTGTGATTCATCGTCACATTATGATGAAATGGTCATATATTATCTCGAAGCAAAAAACCCTAATTTATTTTTCAGTATCTCACTTTTCCCTTAAAGAGCACTTTTTAAAGGTGCTTTTTTTGGGTTCCCCAGAATAAAACTTAATATTTCGTCAATAATATAGATAGGCGATGGCCATAACTCATTTAATGAAGTCCCTAACCTTTCTCCTTTCCCCCTTTTGGAGAACCAGCCGAGCAGTTAGCTTTTGCTAACTGCTCTTTTATTGTAATTTTCCTCTGTATATCTTCTTGATCTGCGCTTCAGTGAATCCTTCATATACCGCAAACACTTCAGGGAACTCACTTAAACACAAAACAATGATAGTATTATCTGTCGTTCGTATATAGAATTACTTAACTAATTCGATGTAATCATTGTGTAAATAATACCCCTTAATCTCGTGATGATAGTTGTTAGCCTTCAAGTAAAATAGCATTTTTTTAGTTCTACTACAGTCAATACATATAAACAACTATATATCAGGGAGTTAAAACGTTATTGTGGTTCTCATATAGAATCACATACGACTTTTTCTCTGCTTAAGGAGCTCTTACTTAGTAGTAAGAGCTATTTTTTATTCAATTATCATTGTCACTTCTTCTCAATCTACAATTCGATATGCAATATTACATATTCTGTATATTCGATTTATTAACACGAGATAATTGTTTTATAAGAATGTACAAAGCTAATATTGAAGGGGGAGTACTAAATGTCTTTCTTTTCTTGGGCTCCTCTTTTTTTCTTAATAATTGTTGCATCATCATTTCTGTTAAAAGGGCTAAGAAACAATAACTTTATTTAGTTACAACAATTTATTACTAGGAGGTGTAATTATGTCATTTGCAGCCTGGAGTGCGATCTTTATGACTTTAATCGGTGCAATGTCTGGAGCAATCTTTGGTACAATTTCCTCTAGAAATAAGAGCAAAAATACCAATTAAAAAACCTAATAATAAAACTCAATATCTATTTTAGTGACAGCTGATACGGCCTTAACATTTCAGCTGTCATTTTTTATTCAAATTACGCTTTTGTTCACTTTGTTTATACATTTACGAAACATTCATATGTTATCTTCAGTACGTTCTATTCTTTTTATAATATCGTGTGAAGTATACCAGACCGAGAATCCCTAGCCCCCTAAGTCTAGGGATTCTTCATTTAAATACGGATTTATACACTTTTATTCTTTTCATAAACTTTTATATTTATTATACGTAATATATAAATTTATGTTAAAATATCTTTATGAAACATCGCGTGTTTCAAATACAACATTTTTTGATGACCTCTTATCTTTCCGTAAGAGGTCTTTTTTTAATTAACGCTTTTGTTTAATTTATATTTAAATAGTTCATTTTCATACAGACTGCCCTTATATGCTATACTCATTCTTAAATAATTGTATAAGGAATGTTAAAAATGGGTGATAGATCATCCAGACAATGGAAAATGCGACAACAGTTAAAAGAACTGAAAACAAAAATAGAAATGATACAAATTTCAAAATAACCGCCATTAATCTATAAAACTGGGATATACCAATGAATAAGCATTCAAACGAATGCGGACTGCTAAAATTCAATTATAAAACTATTTCTCTGTAGAAAAATAAAGAAGGGCTATGATCGGAAAAGCGATTCCTATCCATAATGTTAGGCTCCAACCACCTAAGGCATATGCCCATCCTCCAAGAGAGGAACCAACAGCACCTCCTAAAAAGAAAATAGCCATAAATAGCCCGTTTAGTCGACTACGAATTTCTGGATCCAATGAGAAAATTAAACGTTGACTAAGCACAAGGTTTGCAGATACTCCCATGTCCAACAGAATTGCAGCAATTACTAAAACAGTTATTCCGATGGGCGAACTACCTTGAATAATAAGTGGTAATAATAAAGAAATAATAACAACAGTGAGAGCTATCCCAGTGGCGGGTCGTGTCCAGCCAAAATCAGCTAGACGACCACCTATTGGAGCGGCTATTGCACCTGTAATTCCGACAAGTGCATATAATGCTATGGCAGTCTGAGAAAAATGAAAAGCAGGACTAGACAATAATAATGGAACAGTGGTCCAGAATAAGCTGAAAGCCCCAAATACACAAGCATGATAAATTGCGCGACGGCGTAAAATTGGAGTAGTTCGTAGTAGTTGCCACATTGAACTAAGTAAGATAGTATAATTTGTTTTTTCCGTTGGTTTCCTAGTAGGGAGTACTTTCGATAATACAAACGCCAAAACAATGATTACAGTAGCAGATAAAGCAAATATTGCATTCCATCCCCAGATATCAGCTACTAGACTAGATATCGGACGCGCAAGCATAATACCTAATAACAGGCCACTCATGACATTACCAACTACACGACCGCGTGCATCTTCCGATGAAAGGTATGATACAAAAGGTACGAGCACTTGCGCTGCAACCGACCCCAATCCGATAAAGAATGAAGCTACTAACAACAAGATTGCGCTCTTTACAAAAACTGTGGCAGTTAGAGCAACTGCACTTAGAATTAACAATATAATTATCAATTTTCTATTCTCAACAATATCCCCTAAAGGTACAAGAAATAGTAAGCCAACAACATATCCAATCTGAGTTAGTGTTACAATTAATCCAGTGCTACTATTAGAAAGCCCAATTGCATGACTAATTACCCCAATTAAAGGCTGAGCATAATAAAGATTAGCCACAATAATACCACATGCAGTTGCTAGAAGAATGATTAAACCCGATGAAATCTCCTTATTGATTGCTTTATTTTTAAAATTAGACATATCTATTTCCTCCCATACTTTTATTTCAAAATTACTGAATCGCCTTGGCAAGAACTACAGCACTACCATTATTCTAAATTGAGCCTGAACTACTTTCTGTTCTTCTTTCAAAAGATCCAATTTCCCCACTTTTTTATTCCCCTTTTCTAAATTTTTTTAGTAATTCACTTTGTGGATTTGGAAACCTGTTTAAAGACCTTACCATTATAAGTTGCTAGGTAATTAATAAACTAAACGTTCAGTTTATTAATTACCTAAAATATATACTAAACGTTCAGTTTTGTAAATAGGCTATTTTATTATCCGTTCATATTAAGTATACTAAACGTATAGTTTATGTTCTTGAAAGGAATGATTAATGTGCAAGGTAAAAGAGGTCGACCACGTAATATCGAAACCCAAAAGGCTATCCTTTCTGCATCCTATGAGTTATTACTGGAAAGTGGCTTTAAAGCAGTCACAGTTGATAAAATTGCAGACCGTGCTAAAGTTAGCAAAGCTACGATTTATAAATGGTGGCCAAATAAGGCTGCTGTGGTAATGGATGGTTTTCTTTTTGCTGCTGCTGCCAGATTGCCTGTACCTGATACAGGTTCAGCATTGAATGATATCTTAACACACGCCACAAGTTTAGCCAGTTTTTTAATAAGTCGAGAAGGCACTATTATTACTGAGTTAATTGGCGAAGGGCAATTTGATTCGAAACTAGCAGAGGAATATCGTACTCGCTATTTCCAACCACGTCGACTGCAAGCAAAGCAACTTCTGGAGAAGGGAATTAAAAGAGGCGAATTAAAAGAAAATCTCGATGTTGACTTAAGCATCGATCTCATCTACGGACCAATTTTCTATCGTTTGCTAGTAACAGGTGAAAAGTTGGATGAATCCTATGTGCATGACTTGGTAATAAATGCATTCGAAGGAATACGATTGAAGTGATTAATATTCAAATAAGTGTTTAGAATCCCCATTCCCTCCTATGCGGATGCAAATTAAATTAACTTGATAAATAAAGTGTTTTATGTTTTTAAACTGATGTATATGGAGTGATCTCCTATATACATCAGTTTAAAAATTGATAATTACTCTAAAAGGATCATCATGAAAATAATTTTCTTTATGGGATATTTATAATATCTTAACTTGATTGACATAGTTTATATTTTGGATTGTGAACTACCCGCCACTTAACGTCCTAACGGACTGTTTGAAGTGGGGGCTTCTCGGTTAGTCGTTACTTTTGATAGCTAACGAATTCGTCCTAAGACAGCCGAGCTAACTCTTTAGACTTATGATGAAGGAAGTTCTTACGTTGGTTCGCTACTTTTTCATGTAACGTAGCTACACGGATACGTTGTTTATTCCAACGAATAGAACCTTTTGTTCTTCTTGATAATACTCGTTGTGCCTTTGCTAATTGGTCTAACATTTCACGATAGAACTTAGGATAATTGGCTCTCTCATCCTCAGAACTGACGTATAATTGATCCATCGCAAAGTCTAATCCAACAACTGTTTCTACTTCTTTTTGTACGATCTCTTTTTCGTATTCAGTCAAAATGGACACATAGTATTTACCAGTAGGTGTCATAGAAATCGTACATGACTTGATTATATGGCCTTGTGGTATTCCTCGATGCTGTTTGATACGTACCATTTTCAGTTTTGGCAATTTGATATGACCGTTAAGCAACATAATATTTCCGTTCACTACATTCGTTGTATAAGACTTTCTGTCTTTTTTGCTTTTGAATGTTGGGAAGTCATTTTGACCACTAAAGAAATTCTTATAGGCAGTTTGCAAGTTTAGTTGAGCATTTGCCAAAGCTAATGAATCAACTTCTTTTAACCACTCAAATTCTGCTTTGTATTTTGCAGGAGTGGGAAGCTTTTGTTTCTTTAGTTGATCCTTATCATCTTTATGTTTTTCATACGTTTCTTTCCGTTCAGCTAACATTCTGTTATACACGAAACGTACACAACCGAAGGTTTTACGCATAAGATGTGCTTGGTCTTCTGTTGGATACAAACGGAATTTATATGCTTTATTCTGCTTTGTCATATCATTTCACCTCACTTTTCACTTTGATTTTCAATATATGTTTTTACTACGTCTATTGGCGAACCACCAGTAGTTAGCAAGCAAAAACTTCTTGACCAAAACATCTCTTTCCAAAGTTTCTTTCTTAATTTTGGAAAGTCTCTCTTGATTAGTCGAGAACTTGCACTTTTATAAGCATTAATAAATTTTGTCATTTCTGTATTAGGGTGCGCCTGGAACAAAATATGAACATGGTCTACATCATGATTCCATTCAACTAATGTCATGTTATAGCTTTCAAATAGTCGAACAAACATATCTTTTGCATAGTCTGACATATCATCAAACACATCTCTTCTGTATTTCACGACCAACACAAAGTGATAATACAACGAGAATACTGAATGGTTATTACTATCTAATTTCATTGATATACCATCCTTTATAATTTATAAGACTGATTATATTGGAGACAAAATAAAAAGCAAAACCTTTTGGCTACGCCAAACCGAAATTCATTTCTAACCAAGAATTCTCATATTCTTTTTAATTAAAGACGGCCACTTTTTTATAATTTTCATAGTCGATATATCCACACTTCTTAGAAAATAAAAAAGACAGGGAATCAATCCTAGTCTTTTTCATAACCGCAGTCATTTTTTTCTTCATATTCTATTACCATAACCAAAAGCGGTTGGCCTTGTTCACGTTCCATGAACCCGCTTGGTGTTATTTCTTTAACTACTTTCCCGTAATTAGCACAATACTTCAAAAAGCCATTCACTTCTTCATCTATTCTTAATGCATCAGCAATAACAGTTCTAATTTGTAATAACATAATAACTCCCTCCCAATAATTTTTTATTTTAAATATGTAATCTCAGAAATTCGAAATCCATCTATTTCTGGTACATATTTAAATTCCAGAATTAAGTCGTTTTATTTTACCAAAAACAATCCTTTTTTTATTTTTTTAACAGTTCTTGGTTTTTCATAATTAAATTGACTTGGTTTACTTTCATAAGTAACTTTGTAATTCTTATTTATACTAAAATAGTCTTATGTAAATCCATCAGCTAATTCTGCAATAGTTACATGATTTCCTAAAAATATTTCTAGTTCTTTTTTATTTTGAAAAATGGTTAAGTGGCCGTTCTTATCAATATCATTAAATATTAATTTGAATTGCCCTCCTAGGTTATTAATCACATTTTGTGATAATTCAACTTCAAACAAACAATCGTATTGAATTTTATATTTCAAATCTTCTACTTTGATTGGAGTTAAAGCATTTGTTTGATGTTTGTTTTTTATAAAGGTGTTATAAAAAACAAACATCATAGCTAAAAAGCCTAACAATAAAAACAATCTCTTAATCTTCATCCTTTCACAATGTAATGTTCTCCAAAAAACGCAAAAAGGCCCTTTTCAGAGTTATATTTTCAGAGAAAGTAAAGTTAAAATACTTAAACTATCTTAGAAAATCGAAACCCCGAAAGGGCTATAGTAGTTATAGATATAAAAAATTGAAATTTAAAAAGGTATACTTAATTTTAGCAAATTCCATCCACAAAAACAACAATATTCTGAATATTAAATTCATTAATTTTATAACAAGATAATTCTACGCTATAAACCATTCGATAGGGTACATTTAATTTTTTGTCGTTATGCTAAAATTTTATTTAGCTACACCATTAGAATTTGATACAAGTAAACCATTACCTTGCTCTTTAGAAATTGTTCCTGCAGTTTTCTGTTCTGGTTTTTGTTCTGGTTTTTCTTTCTCAAGAACTACCACGTTAACTTTCGCCGTTGAGCTGTTACCTGCCTTATCAGTTGCTGTTACTTGAACTGATATCGTACCTGGCTTACTTGTATCACATGTCCCTACTATTACTACTGGACTTGGATCTTTATTATCTTTTACACTCACTAAACTTCCTGGACTTAATTTATCTCCCACATGTACGGTTACACCATGTTTCACTGTTATTACTGGTGCTTCCGTATCCTTCTCTTCTTCTTTTTCTACTACGTTAACGGTTACCGGTGCAGTTGAGCTGTTACCCCCATTATCAGTTGCCGTTACTTGAACTGATATTGTACCTGGCTTACTTGTATCATACGCTCCTACTGTTACTACTGGGTTTGGATCTTTATTATCTGTTACTTCTACTAAATCTCCTACATTTAAGCTATCTCCTACATGTACAGTTACACCTTGTTTTGCTGTAATTACCGGTGCTTCTGTATCTTTTTCCTCTTCTTTTTCTACTACGTTAACGATTACTGTTGTACTTGAACTATTTCCTGATGCATCTGTTGCCGTTACTGTTACTTGAATTTCTCCCGCCCTACTTGTATCGTAATCTCCCACTGTTACAACTGGATTTGGATCTTTATTATCACTTACTTCTACTAAATCTCCTGCATTTAGACTATCTCCTACATGCACTGTCACACCTTGCTTCGCTGTGATTATTGGTGCTTCTGCATCTTTTTCCTCTTCTTTTTCTACTACGTTAACGGTTACTGTTGTACTTAAGCTATTTCCTGATGCATCTGTTGCTGTTACTGTTACTTGAATTTCCCCTGCCTTACTTGTATCATACGCACCTACTGTCACTACTGGATTTGGATCTTTATTATCTTTTACTTCTACTAAATCGTCTGCACTTAGACCATCACCGACATATACTTTCACACCTTGTTTTACTGTAATTACTGGTGCCACTGTATCTTTTTCAGGTTTCTCTGGTTTTGTTGTGCCACCATCGTTACCATCACCGCCTGTTGGTGGTTTTGTACCTCCTCCACCATCTTTACCATCGCCGCCTGTTGGTGGTTTTGTATCTCCTCCGCCATTATTACCATCGCCGCCTGTTGATGGTTTTGTATCTCCTCCGCCATTATTACCATCGCCGCTTGTTGATGGTTTTGTATCTCCTCCGCCATTATTACCATCGCCGCTTGTTGGCGGTTTTGTATCTCCTCCGCCACTAGAGTCTCCAGAAGCTGATGGCTTTTTATCATTATTAATTGGGGGTATTGAATTATTTGCACTAGCAACTCCATCATTGATATTTAGATCGCCACCAAATACAAAGTTCTTACTGTCCTTATTATCCGAGACAGAAGGATTGTTTGTTGCGGATGCTATTGAAGTATTTAAATCTGAAAAACGATTATTTGATTTATCACTGTCAATAACTGATGCTAGATTTCTATCTGAATTTATAGCCGCGGTCGCAATTGAATCCGTTAAATCATCAAATTTCTTTTTGGTTTTGTTATTTTCAATGATTCCAGATAAATTTTGATCTGAGCTACGTTTTGCATTATCAATGATTTCATCAAAATCATTAGTATTTAAATTCTCAGTTGTTTCATCCTTACTTTCATCTTTCTTCTTTTCTTTTTCAGTATCTTTTTTCTTTTTAGATACTGATGCTGTTTTGGTGCTCTTTTTTTCCGAAGAAAACAGCGAGCAGCCTGAAACTACCCCAACACTTAGGGTAGTAGCAGTAGTAGCAAGTAAAACTTTCTTAAAAATTTCCGAATAATCTAATGGCACAATCAATTCCTCCCCATTACTTAACCTGCACTAATAGTTGCTACAGAGGTAGCAGAGCTATTAGGCGCAGAATTATTAATTTTTTCAAGTAAATCTTTATTTCCAACCTTTTGAGCAAACTTTTTAGCTTCCTCAGATTTATTTAATTTCAAATAACTATTAACAATAATTCCTTCTCTTCTGTCATCTAATGCTGCAATTTCAAAATGAATTAGTGGATTTTTTGTTTTGAGTTCTTTTACTTTTTTCAAATTATCTACAGCTATATAATATGAAACTACTGATTCTGCAAAATCTTGCTCTAAGTCAATAGCCTTTTGTGCTTTACCGCTTAAAAGATAAGTAAATAAAACTGCCTTTTTATCTTCTTTTCCTATTTTTTTATAATCCACTTTATCAAATTCCGAGGCAGCATCTTGATATTTTTGAACTGCAGATAACCTTAATCCATTTATTAGATTCGCGTTAACTTCTAAACTATTTACATTATTTGCAGATGCAGCCTGTGAATTCTTCAAATTGCTAAAGGCAAAACCTGCTAATATTAATAAAACAATCGATGCGATTCCTATAATAGCGTACTTATATTTTTTCATATTATTTAAAATTCCTTTTTTATCGATTACTACTTCCTCTTCTTGTTTAAATCTAGTTTCATTTGCTAGATTTCTTTTCTTATTTAAATTAATTTCATCACTTTCTGGTTCTCTTTTAACCACAACTATTTTTTGTCTCTTTTGTACTTCTTCTATTCTCTTTTCTTCCTCTAATCTTCTTTTTCTTACTTCTTCAAGTTTTTTCTCTTCTTCTTTCCGTCGTGCTTCAGCCTGTTTCCTTGCTTCTTCTTCCGCCTTTCTACGCGCTTCCGCTTCTTCACGTTTCCTTGCTTCTTCCTCTGCTTTCCGTCGCACTTCCACTTCTGCTTGTTTCCTTGCTTCTTCCTCTACTTTCCGTCGTGCTTCCACTTCTGCCTGTTTCCTTGCTTCTTCCTCTGCTTTCCGTCGTGCTTCCACTTCTGCCTGTTTCCTTGCTTCTTCCTCTGCTTTCCGTCGCGCTTCTGCTTCTGCCTGTTTCCTTGCTTTTTCTTTCGCTTTTCTACGTGCTTCTTCTATTTTAAATTCACTTTCAGAAGTGCCTGACTGTTTTTGAATTGTTGTAATCCAATCAAGAGCCGGATTATTATTTGAAACCTCATTTTTAGGTGTACATAAATTTACACTTTCTTCGCTTTGTTTCAGTGGTTGTTCTAAATGCTCTTGCTGAAATTGCTCACTTACTTGATCCTCATGGAAATCCCCATATTGTTCTTCTTCCTCTGCTAGTAATCGTTCCCGTCGTTCTTTTTCTTGTCTAATCCTTTCTTTAATTACGTTTCTTTTTCTATTATTTTGCATATAACAACAATGGCCTCCTTTCTATTGGTACCTCATAAATGAGAGTAATTAAATTATTTATCCTTCATAATTAATCATGAGATATTTCTTTAGAAAAACTAAGGAAAAAAAGATAATATTATTTTTTTAAGCATGATATATAAAAAGAAGGATAAACAGGTAGCACCCATTTATCCTTCTTTTTTATTTTACATGTATTAAGGTTATATTACATGTTATACCCTTAATACATCACTTTGTTTCCACCTTTTAGATACAAAAAAACCTCATAGTCTCGTATTATTACAAAATTAAATAACAATTTTGTAATTCACGTTACTCGAGGGGCAAAATTTTGTGAAATAGATATTAAAAAATACAATACGCTCGTTACACTGTATATTCTGATAAATACGAATATATAATTTCACGCCATATTAAGTTCATCCATTACTTTCAACTTTTCATGTAATAGATTAAAAATTTCATCTTTATAGTCGCATTTCTTCAATCTATTAATCGCTTCATCTTTTAATTGTGATACCCTTTCAGTTGTAATCATAAGTGCTTTTGCAATTTCTTTATGCAAATGAATTTTACCATCTAGTAGACCAAAACATAGATTTAGTACCATCTTTTGCTTCGGATTTAATACTTCATCAAATATTATCCATATCTCGTAATTCAAGTCCTCCATTATCATCTCATTTGTGGAGGGAATTGCTGAATTATCATTACAGAATGAGTTCAGTATACCTATATCTTCATTTATTGTATCTATATCTAAAGTCATAGTAGTAACCCGATTATAATATACGTTGTGTCGAACTACCTTTTCTCTAGTTACATCTAACTCTTTTACTACCTCTTCAACTGTAGGGATTCTGTTGTGCATTTGTAAATATTTATCTTCGATTTCAACATATTTCACATTAACTTGATTCACATAGTTAGGGATTTTAAAAGGCCCAGATTTTTTTTTACATATAAACCCTAACATACTCTTTTTTATCCAACAGTAAGCGTATGTAGAAAAACAATAACCTAAATCAGGATCAAAATCCTCAATTGCTCGCAACATTCCCTCATTACCTTCTTGAACCAAATCATCAAATTCTATTTGTGGGTGCTTCTTTTTATATTTTCTTGCAATAGATAGTACTAGGCCTATATTTACATGGAACAAATATTCACGTAGATCCTTTTCACCATGTTTGTACCTTCGAAATAAATTTAAACTCTCTTGCTTTGACAGTACTTTATAATTCCAAATCTCCTTAACTTCAAAATTTTCATCCTCAGGTTTAACCAGCGGCCCAATACTTCTTGCAGTAGTACCTAAAGTTATAGTTCTTGTTAGTGATTCGTCTCGATTTAAACTGCTATATGATTGATTCATACATATTCCTCCTTTCTGTTTTTTAGCGAAGTGTTTCTAAAAATATTTTTGTCTCTTCTTGTAAACTGTTTATTAAATTACAATCCTTTGCACATGTATTAGCAACTTCTTTATGTGATTTCGTCTTTTTTAACTCATTATATATATCGCATCCTTTACAGATGCTGCTGATACTTTCCATTATTTCTAACTGTTTTTTTCTTTCATATAAAAACTGTTCTTGTGATTTCTTCCTATCAACTTTTCTCCCCATTTGATTCACCTCGTATAAATGAATAGAATTTAGCAATTAAAGACTACTATTGATACTACATAGATACGAAACTTCCCCATTAGATTTATTCCAAAATTCCTCTATATATAATATATATGATTACAAAAAATGTAAAATTAATTATTAGAAAAATCTTAAAACTTAAAGATATCTATTTCCTCATTATCTTCTTATAGTGGTGTTACATATTTTTATATAAATCTACTTTAATACTTTACTTAAATATCAAAAAGAATTTCTATTTTTTAATATTCATTCAAAACTTAATAATGCAATCCTTTCATTGACAAGTTAGTTTCCTCTTTGAACAATAGCGTTTATCTCACTTTCTCTATTGCTGGAATATAATCGTTTAACAGTAAATCATCTAGCCCCTTTCCAAGATTAATATCCCAACTTGCATAATTAACACTTATCCCTTCTTGATAAAGCGCTTGCGCACATTCTAATAACGACCACTGAACATCTGAATTTGTAATCATATCCATATCTAAAGCGAAAGTTGCCTGTTTAACTCCCATTTTTTTTAATGGTTCAATTAATATTCTCCATACTTTAACCCCAGGTATTGATACGACTGTGGTACCATACATTAATTTTTCCTCATTTGTTAGTAGCTCGTCTAAGTTTTCTGCAGCAATATCAGACTTTAGACTCCCTTCTGAAATCCATATATTATCCTTTTTTATTAATTCTCCACGTTCCCAATTTTTCAGCTCTCGACTAGGTACTGCTACATGTATTGGCAACGGGTTCCCAACTCCTGTTCCATGAAATCTCCCACCTGAGCTGATCCAAATATATTTACTTTCTAACTTTAATTGTACTTCACCTAATTTTTCACCCTCATAATTAATTTCATACCATTCTTTAACATCGACTTTACCTTTAAATATAGACTCTATCTTCCCATTGATTTTATAGGTCACCTCTATAGTATTGGGTTGCTCAATAACTTCTGCCTTAAAGCTTGATTTATGATTTTTTACAACTGTCATATATTCAGGGTCATCAATTCTACATTGAAAACCGCATATCTGATTATATATATTTCCCTGCGGTATTAATAAAGAATCTCTCCTTCCTGCACACGTGAAATATCTTCCATCCTTCGTTTCTTTTGCATAAAATCCTGGAATTCCAACAATATAGCTTGTTTTCCCTCCTACTTTTTTTATTAGCTCTTTTGTAGTATCCCAAGGTTTAATAGGAAAACTTTTGTAATTTCTAATATTTATTACTTCTCTTGTAATCCTACGTTCTGATCCTCTTAACATTTTAATATGTTCATCTCGCACGTCTAAAGATTCTAGGAATAAAGTGTAAATAATATCAAGGGTGTAATCACTTTTCTTCCTATGTTCTTTAATCATCTGATCTTGAGAAAAGTCATATCCCCTTTTTTGCTCTTCAGCTACTATATGTAAATAGCCTGCTTCCCCGAATACTGTTTCTGATGAAATTCGTCCACATATTATTTTGGTTTCAGAATCATTAACCATGCACCATCCTTGCTTACCACATATAGGGCATGTTGTTCTATAATATTCAAACCATCTCTCATTACTCCCCTTATTCATGCTTCTCACTGGTCTTAATATTCTACTTGTTGCTAACTTTTCAATTGACATCACATCTCACCTTTTCCCTTAATCAAATAAAAAAGCCCTTTGGAATACGGAGGTTAAATACCACACAAACGTGTAATTTAATCCGTAACCCGAAGGGCTTCATGTAATCACTAGAAAATAAAAAAATTTACATTTTATAATAAAAATATACTAAAAATTATAAATTTAATCTAGAGGTTAATTATAATATTCTTTATTTAATCAAATAATCTTCTAAATATTATTAAACCCCACACTATAATTATACATGGGCATATCACTATTTAACTCCTTTTGGACCTTTTGAAGCGAGAACTTCTTCAGAATCAGATACTATTTTAGCAATCTATATTTACCAAGCTATAAGGATACCCGTTATTAACGGTTCACTAATGTTTCTCTGCTGAATTTTTTTGATACAGTATATATAACCTACTAACCAATTAATTGCACTATTAAGTGCATTCTTGTTAACCATAATCAATTCCTTGTAAACAATTATCATAACTTTACACTTTGTCTAAAATTAATTATTCCTACTTTTTAAAAATTTAGACCAAGGACTATAAAACAATCATATAATTATCCATCTCATGTTGATATCAACAGAAAACCAATACATCTTACCCATATTTGACATTGACATATCAAACGAGATTAACATGTCAACTGAATCGCACCAACCTAAATGCTAGTATCTATGAATTAACATTAACATAACGTTAACAAGCGGACGCTTATCAAAAATATTTGTGCCTATCAAAACTTCAAGATCTATATTAGTTGAGCATTAGCCTATTGCAACGGATTGTATAGAAGTATGTTAATTAATAAACTAGCATTGAAAATGTTTCAATGCTAGTAGGATATACAAAAGAAACAACACGAAACTATCAATCTCATGTTGATACCAATGGAAAGATAACTGATTTTTAATCTCTCATTTGTTATTAACATGTTAACTGAGATTAACATGTTAAGTGATTGTTTTCTCTTGTTATCAATATCATTCCGATTAATATTGACATAACATTAACAATTCGATATCAAAAAGAAGGAATGTTTATAACTTTCGAGATTTCAAAATCTATATTGACTGAAATTTTTCTTCTGCGGTAGTTTTCTTGAAGCGAATCTAGTAACGATCTATCTTAAAAAATGTTTCGACACTATCAAAACATAGTTAAAGATTTAATCGAGTACTAAATGCTGACAGCAATTCAATGATTTTTACCCTCTATTTATCATTTACATATAGTTGAAAACAGCAAATACAAAGGAATACTTTCTGTATTGTTAATCTCATATCAACAATTTGGATTTAACATTGATATAACATTAACAATTAAGTGGTTGAAATACGTATAAATACAGGTCTTGAGTCTAGAGATCTGCATTAATTATAAATTTATCTACCACAACAGTTTTCCCTTCATTTATCATTGATATATAATCTGAGATTGACATGTTAAGCATTTATTTTCTTTTGTTATTGATATTATTCTAATTGATATTGATATAACATTAACAATGAGGTGTCAAAAAAGGAGAAGTATTTATGGCTTTCGAGATTTCAAAATCTATATTGATGAAAATTTTCTTTTGTGGCAGTTTACTCGAAGCGAATCTAGTGACGATCTATCCAAGAAGATATTTTCACACTATCAAAAAATACTTGAAATTTCATCACATTAATAAATGACGACAGCAATTCAATAGTTTTCACACCTTGTTTATCATTGACATATAGTCTAAAAGCCAAACGTAGGGAGAAATGCCATTTTAATTGTTAATGTTATATCAACAATTTACATTTAACATTAATACGACATTAACAATTAAATAACTAAAATGGTCATAGAAGCACCTTTCGGTTTTTCAATATCCGCATTAGTTAAAAATTTATCTACCACCATGTATTTCTATAAAAAAAGAAAACACCCTAAAAGAACTCTAATTGTAGCTAGAAACCAACAAGAACTCCATACAATTGATAGTTTCTTATTAGTAACACAAAAAAAATAATAGTTTTCTCTTCATTTATCATTGATATATAACCTGAGATTGACATGTTAATAGGGCTAGTTATTAATTAATGATAACTTCATAACAACTATCACCAATACGTATCAACATGACATTAACAATTATTAATTCTAAAGTTGAGAATATACATACAAATAGAGTTTTAAGTTCTACATTTATTAAAAGGCTTTTTTCTATAGCGAAATCCACTGGATAAACCGGAGAAGATATCATTCTTGAAAGCATTTTGATAGTGGCTAAAAACAATAAATTGCTTTTTATTACTTCCGATTTAAGAGTACCAATTGTATGAATCAATTTTGATTATATAGAGATCACTTGTAAAGGGCGGTGCATTCTAGAAAAAACGAGTTTATATTAAGCCGTATTAATAGTAATTCAATAACCTATAATAACCTTCATGTGCATTCTAAAGACCTACTGAAACCAATTAACTATACAGTTCTTAGCTTTCTACTACCAAATATCTTAAATAATAATAAATATAGGCCTTTATTTATTATTAGTATTGGCTTTTCGCTTTACATTTATACATACTTTTTAGCTTTTAAGTCTTTAAGTTTAATACTATATCCTCATAATTTATTTACAAATCACTAATATTTTCTTATCATTAATATATTGTAGACTAATTTGTTAATTTCATAGCAACAATAATCATTAACAACTAACGAATTATTAACAAGATATTAACAATAGTTAGCTCCAAACCCTTTATTTATCAACTTTATGTTAACAAGTGATGCTTTACATGTTAATGATACATTTCATGTGAATGTCAATCAATAAAGGGATTCGGGTTTATATTATCGAAAAAAACACTTAACATGTTAATCTCACTTTATATGTTAATTCCATTTTATTGTGGCCATTATATTTCAAGGAGGTATAACGATGATTGAACAAGATAACAAAAATACAAATGAACATATGGAGTCAAATAATACAAACTCTAGTCATGAAGATGCTTTTGAAAAAGCTTGGCGAATAACAGAGTTTTCAAAACTAGTAGGCCGACATCATAACACTGTGTACAATTGGTTCAATACCCTAGAGGAAAAGGGGTTACACGGAACATTAAGAACCAATAATACAAATGAAAAGCTATATAACACACTGGATTTAGACATAGCTTTATTTATTAAGCTAAAGAGGGATGAAAAGTGGTCGCTAGATGCAATTATTGAGCTTTTACCACATCAATTCGAACTAAGACCAGTTTCTCCAGAAAATCAAACTAGTGAAGTCTCAACCCCATTAAACATGCAGGAAGCTGCAGCGACTATTGAGAAAATAGTAGAGCAAAAGATTCAAATGCATTTACAAAACATTGAATTAGAGTATCAAGGAAAGTTTGAAGATGCTATACGTGCGGTGCTACCTGAACCAGAAGACCCTGAAATGTTAAAAGAGCGCCAAAGACAAGAAAGACTAGATAATATGATAATTCAACATAGAGCACGTACAGAGTTAAGAAAACAAGCTGAAAGAGAGTGGAGTGCACAACCAGAAGAAACTCGTATTAAAAAAGTTGGCTGGTTTAAAAAAGAGGAAGATCTTGCAAGAAAACAACTTTTTATAGAAAACTATATTGATGAGAACATGATTGAATATATGAAAAGTGTAATGAAAACAGAAAAATAAGCCTGGAAAATCCCAGGCTTATTTTTTATTTTGATCCAAACATCTTATCTGGATCCATAAATGCTGCTAATTCTTCATCATTTTGTGCTTGTGGTTCTTCATTTTTAACTGGTTCTAATTCAAAGTAATCACCAAAATTAATATTGAAATCATCATCAAAGTCTTGCGCTTCAATTGTATTAATTTGAGACTTTGTATATTGGATTTGGCTTTGTTTTTCTTTAAATTCATTATATTCTTCAACTAATCCTTTAGATAATCGTGATGGTAGTGCATCTGTCTTATAGAAAGTATACACGCTGCCCATAAAGTCATTTTTACTGACTAAATAACCATTAAAAACAGTTCCATTGATTGGTAGTTTATTTGTCACTTCTACTTTTGCATCATCCATAAATGAATCATCAATGTTCTTCTGTTCATCTAAAATTGCTAACATCCCAAAATGATGTACCTTTGATGCCTCTAAATCTCCATTTTCATTTGTCTTCATCAGGTCAATAGGGTGATGGAAGGAGCTTCCTTTCAATGATTCTGAGAACATATCTACAATTTCTTTACTGTTTTCAATTTGATTCATATTACGTGAAACCTTATTAATTACTAAACAGCCTGTTCTTTCTAGTAAAATTCGTTTAAAGTCCTGAGAATCTAGAATTACTGATGTTCCTGAACCATTTGCAGCTGTATTTAACTCATGAATAATATCTCCAATGCGTTGGTTTGCATAGTCTCGTGAGTTTCCAATGCCTTTTTTCTCATTTTCGTTTAATCCCTTAAACTCATCATAGAAGTGTTGGTTATCTGCAAATACAACAAATGCAACGCCTTTCGCTGGATCATTAGCTAACTTCCAAATTTCTTGTGAAAATTTATTCACCTGTCTTAGTACATCAGGTCCATCCGCTCTAACTGGAAGTGTAACTACAATACCCATTTTAATGAAATCTTTACGCTCAATAGCATTATTGAAAGCAATTCTTGCATACTTTTGTTGATTTTTTATTAATTCTTCTCTAGGAATTTTCATTGCCATACTTTTAAGTTCTTCAGCAATTACAGGTTTATTATGAAAAGCGGAGAATTCTTCAATTGCTTGAATAATTGTAGATGTACCTGTACCACCGCCTAAACCTGCAAAAAATAGTACTAATTCATCAGTTGGTCTAACACGTTCCGTTATAAATTCTTTTAGTTTATCTTTAGCTTCTTCATTAGATTCTAAAACCTTTACAGCACGCTCAGGATTCTTACCTAAACCACCTAATTTTAGTGAAACTTGGTTACTTTTCGGCACATTTTTCAGTTCAGCTAAATCCCCATCATTACTATTCAATGCTAGGCAATTATAAACTGCTGTACCGTCTGTATGCTTATACTCAGCAAACTTATCTACCATTCTAGTTCCAGCTTGACCAAAACCAACCATAGTCATTTTCACAGCTACTTCGTTTTTCAGAAAGTTTTTTGCCATTATTTTATCTCTCCCTTATTCTCATTACTTTTTTTACGTTTCCCTAATTCAACTAATACTTGTTGTCCCCTAATAGTTGAAATTAAAAACTTATACGGATGCATAATTTTTTCTGTTATTAATGACATTGAAGCTAAAGTAGCAACACTACCTTCTGCCGATCTTCTTGAAATGTTAGTTCTTTCAAGTTCTAATGAATAGGATTTACCCTTAGGTTTCTTTACTCTCCTATCAATAACAACACTTTCTACTATTTCATTTATTGAGATTCCTCTCATATACTTCGTCTCTTGGTATTGTTTGTTTACTTGAGATCCTATGTAATGAAATACATTGTAGAGTATTTCGTCTCCTTCAATAATGTCTGCAAACATTTCCACAACTTCTTCAGTGAATTTGTTTTGTTTATATTTTTCACTTAATACCTCGTTCAAGTTGTCCCCCCCTTAAAACGTTGGTTAATTATTCCTAAAAATATATTACATCATTGTAAGACGTATATCAAGTCATTATATATAAGCCTTATATTAAGTTGTTATATACAAGACTTATATAACATTTACAAAATGTAAAATCGAAACAATGTCCTATATATCAACGTCAAATATATAAGACGTACATGAAAGTCTTTCATATAAGCAGTAAATAAAACATGTCAATATCAGGTTTCATATAACTAACAATAACTATTAAATAATAAATATGAGTGCAGTATTTATGTATATTTTTCCCATAATTATAATTCCAATATATAATACTCCTAAAATAACGTACTATTATCAAGGTTATTTGATTTATACGTCTTATACATAAAAACTACATATAAGACGTATGGACAAACACTTAGTATTAAAGGTTTTATATGGTTTTATATTAATTTCTTGTCAATAGACTATTACCATGAATTATTACACGTCCTATTTAAAGGACTTATATAAAAGACTTATCAATAAAACGTGTATTTAACCCTATAAAAAAAGAGTAATACTTCTTAAGTATTACTCTTTTAACTATATAGTTTTATATAAAACACTTAGTTTATTAAACAGATTTTTATGATCCTGCTTCTTTTTTAATAACTCATTTTTCTGTTGGTTGTCCACAGAAAGGAAAGGGGATGTTAATGTCATGTTATATTTCGTTATTTCTTTTATTAATTCCGTAGTTATTTCTGAGATTTGCAGAAATAACACATAAAATTGTGATTCATTTTCATTCATTTGTTTTTCTCTGAAATTAAGTTCTACAAACTTGTCAGTATAACTTGTCAATTTCATATCAATATAATCACTATAACTCACATGTAATGCCATAAAGCGATTAAACTCAGATAAACTAATTAATTTCTTTGTTAAACATAGATGTACTAAATAAATCTTGTATACAGCTTTAAATGAAATAATATATTTAGTTTCTTTTTTTATTAATTGGATGTATTCACCGTATCTGTTAATTAAATACCTTAATTTATTAGGTTTTAGTCTCAATATTCTACTAACTTGTGAAGTATTGTAGATTTTATAAGGATCTAGAGCAGCAAACTGTAATGGAATTATCTCATATTCGTTATTTAATGTGTTAGTTACCTTGTTATAAAAAAAGTCTGTTTCAAATTCACTTTGTATAATCTTTTTTATTAACCCATATTCTGTGTTCCAATTCCGCATTTTTTCACCCCTTAAATCAGATTGTAACATGCAAAATACGAAATATACAAAATTTTCATTTACTTTATTATAATTATTTACTTATTTCTTTTATGATGTGATTTTTCCTCCTAATAAACAGTTACATCCAAAAAATTTTAACATTCATTTCAATATTGAATTTCATCCATTCAAAAATATATTCACTCTGTATTTTGAGGACTCTACACAGATATGACGTAATACATATGACGAACTCTATTTTTATTTTTTAGCTTCGTCACATGTCTTTTTATTTATGTCGAAGGATATATGACGAACTCTAATAGTAAATAGATCCTTATTACATTTGATTTTTATAAGACATACATGAAGATGTATTACGTGTTTTTAAATCCAGAGTCTTGATGGATAACGAGTTGTTTTTTTGTAAATTTCAGTTAAAATATTTTTAAAACATTTTTATGTTCTCAAATGTTTTATTTACCCAATCAGTCTAGGTTGGCTTTTGGATAGTTGCAATCGATTTTATGCAAGTTTCCGTATTTTATTTCCATATCAGGGGAGTGTTTAAAATTGAAAAAATCATTTAATCATGCAGTTAAATATATCGTCGGAGAAAATGATCGTGGAGTTTATTTTAATCGTTCTGATATTTTTACAGTTTTATTTTTATATGAACAGCGAACAGTATCTCAAATTCAATTACGTAAATTTTATGAATTGATAAGTGGGGGGCCTATAAGTCGAACTACTTTTTCATCAAAGTTAACTAAATGGGCAAAAATGAAATTACTAAAAAAGGAAAATATAAGCGTGAGAAAAAAGCGAGGCTTCACACTAGATTTCGTTTCTATCTCTTTGAAAGGAGCTGAAATATTATATAGATTAAAATTACTTTCTGATTGTAGCACCTCATTTGTTACTAAAAGGCAATATGAACACAATATAGCAATCACGCAAGTTGTCTTAAATTTACTAAAAGCAGAATCAAACAATGAACATGCCGGCGCAATTGTAGGCGGTAATGGAGATTATCTCTTTCCACTAAGCCAAATTGTAAAGCAAAACTTACAGTTGCCCCACCTGATGTATTCCGATTCAAAAGATGTCTACTTTTTATATGAAGATGAAGAATACCGTGAAGTGTTTCAGCCAGAACTTCAACCCGTTTCTTTCCTACCAGATCTGCCTCAACTTGTATATTCATTTCGTCCATCTAAAGAATTTTATCCTGACTCAAAGGGAAACCCATTACTAATTCCTGATTGGGTTATTACTTGTAACAATTCTATTATCAATATCGAAGTTGATACAGGATCGGAAAACATTCCGTTTTTAGAAAATAAATTAAAAAAATATCTCGATATCGCTGCTGCTAACCCATCTAAGCAATATTACGTGTTATTTTCTATTATTGATGACTCCTACCATACCATTTCTACTTACAAAAAACGGATCACACGTGTTACCAATTTAAAAAAAGCTTTTGGTAATATTCCACGTTTAAGTGTGTTAAACAACCTCAATGTTTACGTATGCAATATGGGTAGTTCTGCACTTGTAGTAAATAATATTCTTCAAGAAATTCGCGAAACTAATAGTTTAAGCAAAAGTCACCTAATTAAAAAAATCACTGAACGTTTAAGCATAAATTCTTCTTTCCCTTATTCGGTAGAGTGGATATCTAATAAAAATGAAATGCAAGCGAAAGGGGTTCAGCATTCTAAACTACTTGAGCTAACAGATGACATTCTGGTATTACGAAAAAAAACATCTGATGAAGAAAAAAAATCTTTAGATTACTTAGAAATAGTTTGTATATTAACAATACTTAAGGTAGGGGAGGTTAACACACACTTTAAATTACAACAATTATCAGGATTGTTGGCCATGCAAAATCAACACCGAACACTAAACCCAATTAAAATATTGGGGATATATGAAGCGGACGAATTAGAGCATGGGCAGCAGGCCATTTTTACTGATTTGTATCACAATTCCATAGCACCAGAGAATATATTATTGGCTACTTCTGCTGAATTGCTTAATTTCACCGCTGCTTTTTATTCTTTAAAAGAGAGGGTGAAACAAGAATTTGGAGAACGCAGTTCAAAAGAATGCTGAACTTAATAATACACCAGGTAATGGGGAGGATCCAAAAGCCGGGAGGAGCAAGAAAAATTCCTATACAGTTACAATCGATATTACAAAAAGCTGGAAATATCGTTTAGTAGCTCGCTCATCTTACTATGTTGTGACTTTACTATTGCTGCTAGCTTGGTATTTTGCTTTCAGGGGAATATATAAATATGCTTCTTTCTGGTCAATACAAATGGGCGTTCCATTACCTACCTTAAGTATCTTCGGTAATCCGTTCGAAACTAATTATTACATTGAAACCTTTTTTAGCTTTTGGATTTTAATCTATACTTGGCAGCTTTCAACCAAGGTTAAGACTTATCAGGAGATAAAACGTAGATGGCTTATTTTCTCGATGATGTTAATTGGTATAGTTGCCCAGTACTTATGGGCGTTTAGTGTTCCATTAGCTAAAATATTTATTCCATTCTTAAATTCGAAAGCTGGAGAAGTTTCACTAAATGACAAAGGATTAGAGGATACTATACTTTCAAATTTTAGTAATATCATGCACCTTGTATTTGCTATACCTGTAATTATTATTATTCTCGTACTCTTATGGCTCTTTAAGATTTTTTATGAACATAAAAAAGAGCTTTTAGATGAATTTGGAAAATGGGAATACGTATTTAAAATACCTGGTTGGATGCTTTCCTTTTTGAATGATGATCGTCAACGAAAACTTGCTACTTCATTACACAAATTTTTCACTGAAAAAAATCCATTAAAATTGCCAGAACCCGATATCTTTCTTGGTCCTAACAGTGCTACACGGGAAATGGCAGTTATTCAGGGCAAGTCTTTAACACTTAACATAATGATCATCGGTAATATTGGTACAGGTAAATCAGCTGCACTAGGTTTGCCAATTGCCAATCAAATTCTTGACTATATGGCTTCAATGATTAATAACTTTAAAACCCTATATGCAAGAAAAGATTATCATTCAGAGGATGTAAAAGGAACGCAGATAAATGGTCTTACAGTTATCGAGCCATCTAACGACTTCTGCGAAAAGGTATATCAATTGGTATTGGCACACAAGATTCCCGAAAGTGTTATTTTCTATTTAGATCCAACAAATCCTGATACCCCTTCAATAAATTTTGTACGTGGTCCAGTTGATAAAGTTGCTGAGATGTTATGTTCAGTATTAACGGGGCTCTCTGATAATGGCGCAGGAAATCCTTTCTTTGTTCAATCTGAGCGTTCGCATCTTAAACAACATATTTACTTGTTAAAACTCCATGATTCAAAATTTGAAGCTAGATTTGAACATTTAATTGATTTGTATAATGATGCTAATCTCGTTTTTGAGATGCATCTCAAGTTAAAAGAGCGACTTCCAAATGATATTGAATCTATACCTGATAGAGATGAACGAAATCATTGGCGAATAATGAAGCAAGTTGATGAATGGTTTGCTTTAAATTATGTACCTGAAATTTCTGGCGGTCGTGGGGGAGGGGAAGTTGTTTATCATACTGAAGGGAAATACTATGGGCAGCCAAAGATTATTGATAAACAAGAAACCTTCGTTCGTGGTTTACGAAACACATTAAATGATATTTCAGCTCAACCTCTGCTCCGTCGTGTATTATGTGGTCCATCAGATTTTGACTTTGAAAAGCATTTGGAATTTGGAGGTATCCTTTTAATCAATACAGCGAAAGGGGAACTTTCTGACCTATCTGATGTATTCGGTAAATTATGTTTATATGCAGTGCAAAATGCTGTTTTCCGTCGTAAACCTAACGTATCTCCATACCATCCCGTTTTAGTTGATGAGTTTGCTGATTACATTTATAAAGCATTTAAAAGTTTTCCTGCTCAATCACGTAAATATAAAGCTCCTTTAATTGTTATTGCACAAACAATTAGTCAATTAGCAATTGAACATGGCCCAAGATTCATGGATATCCTGTTAGGTACATTTCGTAATAAACTTGTTTATGGTGATGTTACTAATGAAGATGCTAAATTGTTTAGTAAGCTTATGGGTACGAAAACAATTTATGAAGCACGTGAAGGTGATCAAGAAATTGATATGGTAACAGCTGAAACGAAAACTCAAAGTACACGTAGAACATCCTACTCTTATTCGAAAACAGAGGTACCCATTCTTTCTGAAAATGATATATTGATTCAAAAAGCATTCCAGTGTGCTGCTAAAATTGTAAAAGATAATGCTCCTCAAGGAGGAATACAAGTAAATGCAAACTTTGTTCCTGCCACTGAGTTTAAAACAGCTAAGATTCAAGTTGATGCAGAAGCAGCTGTTTATTGGCTAAAAATTCGTGAAGAATCATTGAATGCAGAAATTAAATATGATAATTATGTTACAGATACAGATGTTGATAGTGAAGAAACTGTAATTGAGGAATTGAGTACGCCTAAAACAGCGCCTACTGCAATAGAAGGTTGGTTACAAACGTTAAACCCTGATACTTACGATTTTTATAATAATGACGATTATACTGACAGTGAAGGTGAGTTAACAAACAATCAGTCTGTGCAAGATTACTCAAAAAATTCTGCTCCTAAGCTAAAAAAGGGGGACGCTACAGCATCAATTGCTACTTCTACTACAACAGAACACGCAAAAATTAATGAAGTAATCAATGTTCAAAAAGAAAATGTACCAGACACAAGTAAACATAGAGAACCTATTGAAATTAACAAAAAAGCATCAGTTATTACTGAAACCCCAATAGAAGTGCCAAGGGCGAAGCAAACACCACAATATAGAGAGCCTGCTTACACATCGACTGTAACTCATAATCAGCAAGAACAGGAAATTCAACGAACTGCAGAAATCAATGGTAAAAATACAACCTCTAATTTAACAATGCAATGGTTACAGCAACAAATGGCTACTACTGTTTTTCAAGATGATGAAAACACATTACCTATAGATGAAATGCAAGGGGGCTCTCGACTTCACAATCGGAAAGTGGCAGAAGTAACTCCAGAAAGTGCCGCAATTAAGGCTAAACTCAATCAATATATCGAAGGTGACATTGATCATGATTGATAAGCTATGCATATAACGAATTTTTCTACCAGTAAGAAGGTGTGGGCTGTAAGCTCATACCTTCTTACTTTTTAAGATGAATATTTCCGAAAAAAAGACTTTTTATGAAACAAAACCAGAATTATGGCCTTACAGCAAAACTTGATTAGAATCCTGTGTTAATGTGCAGGATTTTTTCCTATTAAGCAATCGGGCCAGATTACGGAATAACTCCTTACTGAATAAGATTTTAAAGAAGAAAATTAAAACTCCGTAAGAAGGGGTTTCTTAATCTCGCATTGCCCCAGCTTCCCGGGAAGTCATTGCTCCTTGTCCTGCTCTTACATCATTTTGAATTTCTTGTTTTACTTTTTGCGCATCAGTTTCTGCAAAATTTGGTTTTATAATAGAACCAGACTTCTCTATAGCTTTTTTATAATTTTGCATACAAACCCTCCTCAATTTAACGTTTAACAATTTTATTTTGTACAAAAGTACACTCGGTATACCCCGGGTAGTTGAACGAATTTCACGTAAAGTAAAGGAGGGGAAATTAAATACGTGGTTTCTGTTTTTAGGAATAGCAAATAGAAATTATTCCAATGTCAAGTGCGATTATGGAGCCATACATATAGAAAATGAAAAAACTAAAAAGAAGCAGGTACCTCTGTAAAGGTATCTGCTTCTTTTTACATAGATTCTATAATCATTTGTCTTTCATACCACTTGTTAAGTTTTTCATTAACACTTTTTGAAATGCGTTTCATTTTTTTATTACAAAATCTTGAGAGTGTAGCAGGGGATAGACCTATTTCATCTGCTATCTCACGCATTGTTTTATTTTGATGCATATGCTGATGCATAATTTTCTCTCGAACCATATCCTCTGATCCTACAGTAGGTTGTTTTACTGTATCTACAATATAACGCTCCTCTTGCTTCTCTTGCGTATCTATTGATTTTTTCTTCACCATACTATCTATATTATTCATCAATTCTTTTGGAGGTAAAATAATGATTCCCAACTTTTCAAAGTAATTCTTAAACCAATTGCGTTCTCCTATCTTTGTTTCATCCAATTCTTCTGCATACGCCCAATGTGAAATTACATTTTCTTTTTCTAAATCATTTAAAACATTTTCTAGTTGTTCACGAATTCGAGTTGGGCGCCCCTTTGTAGTTGTAATACCCATTACAGATAGTAAACCTTTTTCTCCACCAATGGAGTATGGTCTTTTTAAAGTACTGTATTGTTGACGAATTCGCCACTGCCAGGATAAATAACGTATTAAACGTTTATGAAACTTGTGTCTATAGCTATTATACTCTAATGCTTTTTTCGATAATAAAGCAGTTGTGCTATTAGATCCATACAAATAGCCCGATAAAAAACTACCTGGTTTAATCTTACAGGATTCTATCCCCATATATTCATTAGTATTCTTATCTCTCCATAACACTACAGAGTCCAGTACGAATAGCCTTTTAATTACTTCACGTTTTACTTCAAATTTTTCCCCAGTTTCAGCTTGATCGTTCAATACTACAACTTCATTATCATCATTCAAATAAATAAAGATGCTTGCTAACGCTGCAATACGTTGCGCTACTTTTATCTTATCTTCTGCACGATAATACTCTACACCGTTTGCTGATGCTTTTGGCATATTACATAATTCCAACACATTTTCATAACTAAAATCTATGAATTCATCTGGAGATTTAGCTTGATTTAACCATTGTATTGTAATGGTATCCAAACAGTCTGCTGTAAGATCATCCATATTACTAATGACTCCATCAACCAATATAGACCATCTTTCTGCTTCGTTTGTATTCACTAATCTCAAATCCTCATCCTTATGTGAAGATAGTTGTGCAACACCGCTTGAATTTTTTGTTTCTAATGGCAGTACCGGTTTTGCTACTGCTTCATCTTCCTCAAAATGATTTTTTGCTATTCCATCACGTAATTGATAGTACATTGCGTCATTGGTTACAGGATAGTAATCATCCGATATATCTTCTATATGTTCTGTTACCTGACTATCTTCAAAAATTGAAATTTGAGTTGGTTCAACTGCTTCAACTTTTTCTCCGAATTCTTGTTCAATGATCTTATCTAGTACATTTTGAATTTCAATTTTATATTTATTCAGATTGGCATAAATGTTTAATAACGATATTCCTTGCTCTTGTTTCTGACCTAACCAAGAAACAAGTGTCGAAAAGGAAGGGGACATATTAGCTGATGTTACTAATTTATCGTGATTCCCTTGTACTTCTTTATAATATTTATTCCATTTGGCCCATAACTGCTTGTTTTCTTCATAAATTGGAGCAGCAAGTAGGAGGGCATCACTAAACAATGCTAACACTTTCTCCATATTTAAATACCTCCTAACAATGTTAATTACAAATATAATTTGAATCTTAAAAATGTGAAACGTCATAGCTATATGATGGCTATATAACCTTTAAGTTGAAATGTTGTCTGAATAATCTACATAATCGTTGTTTTTTTACACGTTTTACTGTGAATCATTTAAATTCTCTTTACTTGTCTTTAATTATATAAAACTGCTTCTATTTGTAAAATCATTACTTTACAATACAATTTCAATTTTTGAAAGTTTTTAATGCTCAAATTCAGTTACTGTTACATTTTTAACATCTATATTTTTGGTTCAACAAGTTGTAAACCCGGGTGGTAAATATGTTGATATAAGTCCTTGGATATCATATTCTTCAGTTTTCCATTCCCTAAATCTTCTTCATCAACAATAATAGTTTTTGGGGCGACTCGATTTATTAGCTTAATAATTATGGAGCTTTCCTCTAAAAGAACCAAAGTAAACAATAAAAGCGCTTGCATAATTAAAAATCCGAGTTATAATACTTGTATACAAGTATACTTGATTAACATGAGGTGAATTTATGGCGAAATCAATGGAATTTCTTTATCCTGAAAAATGGCTTTCAAAAGCTTCTACAGGTGATCGTGTTGCGAGCGAACTGAGAATGCGCATTATTGCAGGTGAAATTGAAAGCGGTACCATCCTGTCGGAAAATAAATTAGCTGCCGATTTTTCTGTAAGTCGGTCACCCGTCCGTGAAGCATTAAAAGTACTAGCTTCTGAAAATATTATTCGCTTAGAAAGAATGGGTGCAGTTGTCATTGGTTTAACCGAGAAAGAAATCGAAGAAATATATGATGTTCGTTTACTTATAGAAACGTTTATCTTTGAGCGACTTGTAAAGATGGACACAAATGATTTAGTAAGAGAACTAAATAAAATAATGGAAATGATGAAAATCGCCATTAAATATCATGATTCCGATGAATTTTCTTATCAAGATCTCTTATTCCATGAAACGATTATTCGAACCATTGAGCATTCCTACATCCTGATGATTTGGAATAATTTAAAGCCTGTTATGGAAAGCTTAATCCTTTTATCAATGCGTACTCGTTTCAAGGAAAAGTACGAAGACTTTGAACGGATTATAAAAAATCATGAGCTTTATATAAAAGCAATCGAATCAAAAGATCGAGCCCTCATGATTAAGGCCTTACATCAAAATTTTGATGATGTTCAAGGGAAAGTTGAAGATTTCTGGATGTCACAACAAATGTTATCTAAAGGAGTAGAGCAAGGACATGAGTAGCTATATGTTAGGTATAGATATCGGTACAACAAGTACGAAAGCAGTTTTATTTACTGAAAAAGGCGAAGTCATCCAAACCGAGAATATTGGTTATCCACTTCGCACACCGGATATATCCACAGCGGAACAAGATCCAGAAGAGATTTTCCAAGCTGTTTTACAAGCGATATCAAATATAACGAAACAGCATTCAGATAAAAAACCATCGTTTATTTCATTTAGCAGTGCTATGCATAGTGTCATTGCTATGGATGAAAATGATCATCCGCTGACACCTTGTATCACTTGGGCAGATAATCGTAGTGAGGCATGGGCACATAAAATCAAAGATGAACTGAATGGCCATGAAGTTTATAGACGAACAGGAACACCTATTCACCCAATGTCACCATTAAGTAAAATTACATGGATTGTGAATGATCATCCGGAAATTGCTATTAGAACGAAAAAATATATTGGAATCAAAGAATATATCTTCAAACAATTCTTTAATCAATATGTTGTTGATCATTCCATCGCCTCGTGCATGGGTATGATGAACTTAAAAACACTAGATTGGGATGAGGAAGCTTTAAAAATTGCTGGTATAACACCAGCTCAATTATCTGAACTTGTACCAACCACCCAAATATTTAGCAACTGCAATCCAGATTTAGCCCAAAAGATTGGTATCGATTCACAAACACCGTTTGTCATTGGTGCCAGTGATGGGGTGCTTTCTAATCTAGGTGTGAATGCAATTCGAAAAGGTGAGATTGCCGTCACAATTGGGACAAGTGGTGCTATTCGGACCATCATTGACAAGCCACAAACAGATAAAAAAGGAAGAATATTTTGTTATGCCTTAACTGAAAAGCATTGGGTAATTGGTGGACCGGTAAACAATGGCGGAATGGTCCTTCGTTGGATTCGTGATGAACTTGCTTCATCAGAAGTAGAGACTGCGAAAAGACTAGGAATTGATCCATACGATGTATTAACTAAAATAGCTGAACGCGTGAGACCTGGTGCAGACGGATTATTATTCCATCCATACCTCGCAGGTGAACGTGCACCATTATGGAATCCAGATGTACGTGGCTCCTTCTTCGGTTTAACGATGTCACATAAGAAGGAACATATGATTCGTGCTGCTTTAGAAGGCGTTATATATAATTTATATACTGTATTCTTAGCGTTAACCGAATGCATGGATAGTCCTGTAACCCGTATTCAAGCAACAGGCGGCTTCGCAAGGTCTGCCGTTTGGCGACAGATGATGTCCGATATTTTCGCATCTGAAGTCGTTGTTCCAAAGAGCTACGAAAGCTCTTGTCTAGGTGCATGTATATTAGGTCTCTATGCCACAGGAAAAATTGATTCTTTTGAAATCGTTTCCGAAATGGTTGGCAATACCTACAAACATACACCGAAAGAAGAAGCAACAAAAGAATACAGACAATTACTGCCGATATTTATTAATCTATCAAGGGCGCTAGAAGATGATTATACACGAATTGCAAATTATCAAAGAAATTTAATAAAGTAAAACTTTCATCAGTAATCCCCACGCCTCGCTTCTATCTAAATCTCGAGGTGGGGGGCCTTACTGCCCACGAATAGCGGGATAAATACAAATACAGCTAAGATTAGGGGGGAACTACGATGCCATTAGTCATTGTAGCAATTGGGATTTTAGCATTACTTTTACTGATTATGCGCTTTAAATTAAATACCTTTATTTCATTAATCATTGTATCGGTCGGGGTTGCTTTAGCACTTGGAATGCCACCAGAAAAAATTTTTAAAACCATTGAAGCGGGATTAGGGGGAACACTTGGTCATTTAGCACTCGTTTTTGGACTTGGTGCGATGTTAGGTAAGTTGCTTTCAGATTCTGGGGGCGCACAACGCATTGCCATGACCCTTGTGAAAAAATTCGGTGAAAAGAACATTCAATGGGCTGTTGTGACTGCCTCATTTATTATCGGGATTGCATTATTTTTTGAAGTAGGATTAGTATTATTAATTCCAATTGTATTTGCGATTTCAAGAGAATTAAAAGTTTCTATCTTATATCTCGGTATTTCGATGGCAGCAGCTTTATCTGTAACACACGGATTTTTACCGCCACACCCAGGACCAACTGCTATCGCTGGTGAATTACATGCAAACATCGGTGAAGTATTACTTTACGGTTTTATGATAGCGGTTCCAACGGTTGTATTAGCTGGACCTGTATTTACTAAACTTGCAAAAAAACTAGTACCTGAGGCATTCACAAAAACCGGTAATATCAAATCTTTAGGTGAGCAGAAAGTATTTAAACTTGAAGAAACTCCTGGCTTTGGAATCAGTGTTTTTACCGCTTTACTGCCTGTTCTTTTAATGGCAGTCGCTACAATTATTACTTTGCTGCAAAAAACAATGGGATTCAAAGATAATAGTTTACTAGCAACGATTGAGTTTATTGGGAATGCGGATACTGCCATGTTGATATCCTTACTAGTTGCGATCTATACAATGGGATTGGCAAGAAATATTCCAATCAAAAACGTGATGGAATCTTGTACAACAGCGATCTCGAATATTGGGATGATGCTCTTAATTATTGGTGGAGGCGGCGCTTTCAAACAAGTATTAATTGATGGCGGCGTTGGTAACTATGTAGCCGAATTATTCAAAGGAACTTCATTATCACCGATCTTGCTCGCATGGATTATCGCTGCCATCTTACGTATTTCATTGGGGTCTGCTACGGTTGCTGCATTAACAACTGTCGGTTTAGTGATCCCGATGTTAGGTCAATCTGATGTTAACCTTGCTTTAGTTGTCCTTGCAACAGGGGCTGGTAGTTTAATTGCTTCACACGTGAACGATGCTGGTTTCTGGATGTTTAAAGAGTACTTTGGTTTAAGCATGAAAGAAACATTTGCAACATGGACTTTACTTGAGACTATCGTTTCTGTAGCCGGATTAGGATTTACTTTATTATTAAGTTTATTTGTATAGATCTTTCTAAACAATAAAAGGGATACGGAAGCTGTTTAATTTGATTTTCCGTAATTAACCAGTTATTTTTCATGATTGATTAATAAGGATGAAAATCTCTCTTTATTTTTTAACTTGATAGTGATGTGCCGTGTCCCTATAACCTTTCGCAAGAATACTGGCGGAGCCTATTGAAATGAAAAAGATTGATTATTTGATTAAAGTGTTATTTTAGGTATATATACTATAATACAGAGTAACATACATGGAAAGGAACGATGGAATATGGCAAAGTTACAAATTGGAGTTGTTGGTGTGGGCGTTATGGGAAAAAGCCTCGCACTTAACTTTGAGAGCAAAGGGTATTCTGTGGCCCTATATGATATTTCAAAGGAAAAAGTTGATGAAATCATTGAGGAAAACCGTGGTAAAAACTTAGTTGGTACTCATATAATTGAAGAGTTTGTTAACTCACTTGAATTACCTAGAAAGATTTTATTAATGGTGAATGCAGGGGAAATTACAGATAAGGCGATTGATTCTCTAGTTCCTCACCTCGATAACGGTGATATTTTAATTGACGGTGGTAATACATACTTTGTCGATACAATTCGCCGAAACAAACGTCTTGCCGAAGAAGGAATCAATTTCATCGGGGCAGGTGTGTCAGGTGGCGAAGAGGGTGCATTGAAGGGACCATCTATTATGCCAGGCGGACAGAAGGATGCATACGAAAAAGTAAAAGATATGCTTGAAAACATCTCCGCAAAAGTGAATAACGAGCCTTGCTGTTCTTATATCGGACCTAATGGGGCAGGCCACTATGTAAAGATGGTTCACAACGGTATTGAGTATGGAGATATGCAATTAATTTGTGAAGCATATTTCTTCTTGAAACAAACACTTGATTTGACTGCAGAAGAGTTCCATGAAATATTTGCTGAATGGAATAAAGGTGAACTGAACAGCTATCTAATTGAGATTACAGCCGATATCTTCAAGAAGAAAGATGAAGAAACTGGTAAGCCATTAGTGGATGTTATTCTTGATACTGCAGGACAAAAGGGTACAGGGAAATGGACAAGCCAAAGCGCACTTGATTTAGGTATCTCTCTGCCTATTATCACGGAATCTGTATTTGCACGTTGCATTTCTGCTTTAAAAGAAGAGCGTGTGAACGCAAGCAAAGTTTTATCTGGCCCTAAAGATAAAACAGCAATTGAAGTTGAAAAAGCTGAATTAATTGAAGCAGTGCGCCAAGCTTTATATATGAGTAAAATTTGTTCTTATGCACAAGGATTCACGCAATTGAAGGCAGCTTCTGAGGAATATGATTGGAACCTTGATTTTGGAAGCATTTCTATGCTTTGGAGAGGCGGATGTATTATCCGTGCTGCCTTTTTACAGAACATTAAAGAGGCTTATGAAACAAACACTGAACTACCGAACCTTTTACTTGATCCATACTTTAAAGAAATTGTAGAGTCATATCAAGGTGGATTACGCCAAATTATCTCAATGGCGGTACAACAGGGCATTCCGATACCTGCATTTTCAGCAGCAATTTCTTATTATGACAGCTATCGTACTGCCAAACTACCTGCCAACTTGTTACAAGCGCAGCGCGATTATTTTGGAGCGCATACGTATAAACGAGTAGATAAAGAAGGTACATTCCATACAAAATGGATATAAAATAAGAAATGGACTAAGATTAAATTCTTAGTCCATTTTTCATCCCACAATTCGCAGGCTATAAGACTCCCACTGATGGAAGTTCACTTTAAACGAATGACCGAATCAAAATGCGTTTATTTTTCCCATTTAGATGAAAAACTACATAGCCTTATCGGGGCTATAAACTCTTATTTGAAACTACATAGCCTTATCATGGCTATAAACTCTTATTTGAAACTATATTGCTTTATCGGGGCTATAAACTCTTATTTGAAACTACATAGCCTTATCATGGCTATAAACTCTTATTTGAAACTATATAGCCTTATCATGGCTATAAACTCTTATTTGAAACTATATAGCTTTATCGGGGCCTATAAACTTTTATTTGAAACTATATAGCTTTATCGGGGCCATAAGCTCTTATTTGAAACTGCATAGCCTTATCACGGCCATTACTTCTTATTTGAAACTATATAGCCTTATCACGGCTATTACTTCTTACTTGAAACTACATAGCCTTATCGCGGCTATTACTTCTTATTTGAAACTATATAGCCTTATCACGGCTATTACTTCTTACTTGAAACTACATAGCCTTATCGCGGCTATTACTTCTTACTTGAAACTATATAGCCTTATCGCGGCTATTACTTCTTACTTGAAACTACATAGCCTTATCATGGCTATAATCTCTTATTTGAAACTAGGTAGCTTTATCATGGCTATAATCTCTTATTTGAAACTATATAGCTTTATCTTGGCCATAAGCTCTTATTTGAAACTGCATAGCCTTATCACGGCTATTACTTCTTACTTGAAACTACATAGCCTTATCATAGCTATAATCTCTTATTTGAAACTATATAGCTTTATCTTGGCCATAAGCTCTTATTTGAAACTGCATAGCCTTATCACGGCTATTACTTCTTACTTGAAACTACATAGCCTTATCATAGCTATAATCTCTTATTTGAAACTATATAGCTTTATCTTGGCCATAAGCTCTTATTTGAAACTGCATAGCCTTATCACGGCTATTATTTCTTACTTAAAACTACATAGCCTTATCATGGCTATAATCTCTTATTTGAAACTATATAGCTTTATCTTGGCCATAAGCTCTTATTTGAAACTATATAGCTTTATCTTGGCCATAAGCTCTTATTTGAAACTATATAGCTTTATCGGGGCTATAAACTCTTATTTGAAACTATATAGCTTTATCTTGGCTATAAACTCTTATTTGAAACTATATAGCTTTATCATGGCTATAAACTCTTATTTGAAACTATATAGCCTTATCGCGGCTATTACTTCTTACTTGAAACTATATAGCCTTATCGCGGCTATTACTTCTTACTTGAAACTATGTAGCCTTATCATGGCTATTACTTCTTACTTATAATAATGAATAGCTATATTGTGGTTATAATTTCGTAATTTATGAAACGTTATAGCTATATGATGGCTACAACTTTTAAAAAATGAAACGAGAATATCCTGAAAATCATTCGACTAAAAAAAATTTTATTCTATGTAATTTACTAATAAACGTTGATATAAAGCCACTTCTTTAATTATGAAAGAAAACAAAATAAAATCATTATAGCTATATGATGGCTACAACTTTCACTTTAAAACTTCAAACAAATCTATATATACCAAGGGTTACAGCAGCTTTCAATAAAATATAACTTGTTTTAAAAACATGAAACGTTATAGCTATATGACGGCAGGAAACATGAAACGAAATGAAACGTTTATAGCGGTATGATGGCTACAACTTTTCATTTAAAAACAGTTATAACTCCCTATATATCAGTATTTATACGAAATCTAGAGAAATTTCTTAGTCAATCCAAAACATGAAACGTTATAGCTATATGATGGCTACAACTTTAAAACAAAATTAGCATGAAACCCTATAAAATCAATGGTTTAGAAAGATTTATCCCACTACACACTACGTTTCATATTTAAAAAACTTCATAGCCCTATGGTGGCAACAAACTTTTTTTCATGAAACGTCAAACCCCTTGTCGCACAAGGGATTGAGGCACGTTTCATTTTTTTATTTTTCCTCTTAAAGGGACAGATTTCACCAGTATTCGATTTGATATAATCAAAAATGTAATTCTATATCTAATTGTGGGGAAAACTGCAACTTAAAATAAAAGGAGGTGAAAAAGATGGCAAAACCTTTCGTTATAAAGAACAAACGTAGTTTGAATGGTGAAACAACAACACCGGTAATTGTAACAATTAAATCATGGCAAAAGTTAGTAGATGCTTTAGAAGGTAAGTATTACAGTTTTAAAGATACTTATCTAGAAGACATTGTGAATTCAATGTCCTATGAAGAACGAATTGCGGATGAAGAGGGATTTGTTGAACAAGCAAAGCCATCTTTTTCACTGAAAATGAAAAAGATTGTAGATAAAGTAAGTGGATTTGATAAAAATGAGGGCAGAAAACATAAGCTATATGGTATTACAAATGCTGATGTAGAAGTATTTCTATTTCTTCATAAAAAATGTAATACATATGGTGAGCTTTCGCATGTATCGATCCATATGCTTTGGGAAGATTATAAAAATTATAAAGAAGCATTTGCACATATTCACCACTCACAATTTTATGTGGCTTTGAAGAAGTTAAGTTTCCATAACATCATTACAATCGAAAATGAGTACAGTGGTAAATATAAAATCACCTTAACTGATTTCATGAATAAAGAAACGAATAAAGCAAATGCATATACATTTATTAGCCCGATAGTATTTACTAAAGAATTCTTTGAGTTATCCATTGCAGCTAAGAAACTATTCATGGATGTAGCAATGCAGCAGAAACGCGAAACTACCCTGAAACGTTCTTTATTTAAAGTTGATGAACAAGGAAACTCAACTCACTTTGGTGGTATGTATCGTTACTTACATAAGAAATACCCACATCAGATTCGTGCTGTGCTTGAAGAACTAGAAACAAAGCTATCTGCTACTGGATCTCCTTTATTTAAAATTTGCAAGTTAGAAAAAGGGAAGAAGAACAAAAAGCAATACACAACATTGCATTTATCTGTACATCCTGATTTCTTATGCGCAAAAGAAGAAGGAGCAGAATACCGTGATCCTTTTACACCACGAGATACATATAAGCGTAAAGTTAAATTCATTGAAAATCTGTTAGTGGAAATGAATATTGCTGAATTTGCAAAGGATATGAACCAATTCATTAACGTTTTAAAACACTCTTGTCATCGTCAAATTCGCCAAGTAGTTCGTGGCTTACGAGAAATGATTGATCGACAAGAAGGATATCCTAAAAAGCTTGTTTATACACTAAGTAAATTATTAAAGCAATCTTCTCAATATCGTGTATTAGACACAGCTGCTAAAACTGGTATTTATCCTTTAATTACACACAATGTACCTAAACATGAACAAGAAGAGGCCATTTTTAAATTTGGTACTCATTTTGCTATATACTCTTTACGAAATGTTCAAAAGCTATTCCGTAAAGCGCATGACCTGCTTCATGCGAAATATGCTGTACCTGTAACCTTAGATGCTTACCATCGTAATTACATGCAGTATCAAGAGGAATCACTATTTAGAAAATATGCTTATGAGCAAGGAGTAAATATTAACGCATATACAGCATTAGAAATTGAAATCCGTGAACTATTAAAGTCTAGCGGGCATCAAGGAACTAACATGCCTAGTGATATTCGTGAACTGTTCATTGAAAAAGTTGATAAATTGTCGAAGGAAAAGATTCGTGTAATTGAGGTCCCTGAAGACTTTGATTTAATTCAGTTTCTACAGTCCTTAGAAGCATACTACCGTTCAACAAGTGAAACACCACATTCAGTTGATCAGCTGCTTCCAGCAATGTAAAGATACAGCTCTCTATTTTTGAAAAAACAAAAGTGGAGGGCTATTCGTGTTGAAGATACCCTATGAAATGCATTACTTCAAACAAAACAGAGAGAAAGTTTTCAATTTTAATGATCACGCCTCTCTATTTTTTATGCAATTACATACATTGCATGTAAATCAAAATGAGATATTCACAATTTTCGAGTTATTAAATCTGAATTTTCAATCCTTTTGTGTCATTTCATCTACAAAAAAGCATAAATATTTTTTATAATTCTGTTGATATCTTAATAATTTTGACATGATGTGTATAACATAAAGCCTTAAGTACTGTTCTTATCATGTTCTATCTCTAAATCTACTTAAAATCAGAAAAACTTCTGTTAGTTATGTTTAAAAAGTGGATTCTGTTCCTAACTTTGACCAATTTGTTAATAAATTGTGTGTAGTTTTTAAGAAATGTGGAAAGCTTGTTCATAAATCAGCAAAATTTGTATTTATTATTTATTCATTTACTCGCATCAAATTAACGATGATTATATGTAGTTTTTATATACCTACTTTACGATATTTTGTAGTTTTTAATCATCATCCAGCTCATTAAGTACGTTCCCAGTATTTACTTTTTATGATTTTTTACGGCTAGAGTAATGATGAACCCTTAGCACAGCAATGTTTTAAGACGATTTTTTCTCTGTATAAAAGTATTATCTTTTTTCTTTATATATATTAAAGATATATATTATATTAGGTTTTTATATTGTGTAATACTTACTATAGAGAATAGATCCTGTGTAAAACCAATTTCATTTCTTAATGGAATTGGTTTTTTTATGTACTTTAATAAACATTATATTTAGGTTTAATCTTCCTAAAAAAATTTTGATATAAAACATAATTTTTTTTATTTCTCTTAGATTTCCGAAAAAAGTAAATCATACTTAAAGTAGATAGTTAATTAGTAGAAATTACAATGAACCTTGTAATCTCCTAACCATTTAAAAAGAGAGGTGAAGACATGGTAAAAAAGAAATCCCAGAAAAACGCCGAAAAAAAGAAATTTACATTCTTTAAAAAGGCAAAGAATAAAACAACTGAACTATTAGATATGCAACAAGAAAATTCAGAAGCACTTAAAGAAAAGAAGACACGTAAAACAAGGGAGAAAGTTCCAGTTATAACAGGAAGAAAAGTAGGTAAGGTTACATTTTGGTGTGTAATGGGATTCGTGTTTGCAGGAAGCTCCCTTTCATTTATCCAACTTGCCGGTCCTCCTAGAGCAGTAGCTGTTCAAGAAAAGAAGGAGGAACCCGTAAAAGTTAAGATGTCGGAAGCAGAATTAATTGCATATGCCAATAGTTTTGCCGCTGATTATTTTAACTGGAAGGTTGATATGAATGTAGCTGAAACACGAAAAAAACGATTAGAAAAATATTTAATTGAAGGATCCGATGAGCAAGGAGGATTAAATAGAGATAGTTTAAAAAATGCTTCTAGTACGTTAGTTAAGTCGGAAGCTGTAGAGGTTCGTCAAAAAGGAAATGAAGCAGAAGTTACATTGAAAATCATTCAAAAACTAGAACCTGTAAATAATCCAGCTCCTGGAACAACTCAAGCCCCAGATACACCAAAAGAACCTAAAGAAGTGACAAGGTACTTCTCTATTCCAATCTTAATAGAGAAAGGGAAGATGGTGATTCCTGACCATCCTACAATCGTTCATGGAGAGAGAGAAAAGGCATCTTATAAAGTGGCTACATTTAAATCAGAAGGACGAGAAATAAATACAGATTCAGAAATAAAAAAAGTAGAACAATTTTTGCAGTCTGTATTTAAAGTGTATACAGAAGGAACACCAGAAGAAATTGCTTACTACTTTGAAAAAAGCAATATAACAAATGGACTAAAAGGTATTATGACATTTAGCAAATTAGAAAACTTGCGGATTTATGAAGATAAGGATAAAGGGTACAGAGTCTTAGTTGATGCCAAATTAAAAGACAACGATAGCAGCTTAGAGTACACATACACATATGATTTAAATCTAGTAAATAAAGATAATAAGTTTTCAATTAGCTCTATGAAAAAATTTGAAAACACATTAGAGAAAGTGGAGGGTAAATAATTATGGAGCTTTTGGGATTAGATATGATTGCTCATCAATTACCTGCTATTACAGATGCAGCTGTAATAGGTAATATAAATTTTGGAGTAAATATTAAAAACTGGTTAGTAGCTCAATTGGGCCCGATCTTTTTAGTTGTAGCACTTATTGGAGTTATCGTCTTTGCAGTTAAACGACAAATGGCTGGTTTACTTGGTTGGATAATTGTTTGTGCACTATTATCAGTTTTTGTATTCTCACCAGACGTTTTCAAAGATCTTGGTACAAAATTATATAATTTAGTATTTAAGTAATAGATTAAAAATCTCTAAAAATATTAAAGGGGTTGGTAGAAATGACTCAAAAGCCGACTCGTAAAGAAGTTAGGACATACAACTCGATATGGGATATTCCTAAGAGTTTATACGGAATAAGGGACTTAACTCTCCCTTTCCCAGTTCCTTATAGACAGTTGGGCTTCTTTGTTGGATCTTTACTTTTAATTTTAATTCTAGATCAGTTTTTACCTTTAGGAAATAATGTGTTTTTAAAATATTTAATATTACCAGGTGGAATAGCATACTTCTTTGGCAATGTAGAATTGGATGGAAAAAGCCCGCATAAATTTTTATTTCGATTTTTCGTGTTTATGTTCGAAAGTAAGAAGATTAGCCGCTATAAAGATACAACTGGTAATATTGGAAACTATCAATATAAAACCTTAATACGATTCAAGGATGATTCAATCAATAATAAGTAACTAATTAAACTATACGGAAGAATTATTTTAGTCTCATATTCTTCTCTAAGGAGGGTAAAATGAATCAGGTTGAATTTCCAGTCAAATACTTTCACGAAAATTTGATTTTTAACCAAGATGGCTCTTGCTGGGCGTATTATGAGGCATACGGAATACCATACGAATTCCGAGGAGATGATGATAAAAATACCTTATTCATGCGCCAACTTGGATTGTTTTGGAATTTCGATGAAGAAAAGCACCTCTTAATGATTCCTGTTTATCAGAACTTCCAAGAAAAAGCAGATGAATTCAAAGAAACAGTAAGCGGTGAATTAAAAGAACTTGCAATTGATCATACAGATGATGTGGTACATGAGCTAGAACGAAAATTTGGTAAAAATGCAGTAGAGTACCGATATTTTATTGGCGTGAAATTAAAGGTAAGACACATACAAGAAGGGTTTAAAGAAATGTTGTATACAGCATTTCATACCTTTAAAAACACTGCAGAACAGTTTGGGTTACTTGGTGATACCAAAATACTAAAAACTGATTTGGAGATGTTTAAAAGAGAAGCTAGCGCTTTTAAAAATAAAATAAGAAAACATTTGGCTGTAAGGGCTCTAGAAACTAATGAAACGCAATGGATTATATTAAGAAACTTCTATCGCACATTAGAGGCGCCAGTAACTGCTGGATGGACACCTCCCGTACAAAATGACGACTCTGCAATCATACCAAATCAAGAAAGCTTATTACGTTTATCAGAGGCAGAATTTGATGTTAAAGGAAGACATATTGAAATGTCCCAGATTGGTACCGACGGGTTAGAATATCCAGCATATATGAGCTTTTTATCTACATCTAAAATCCCATATACGATGGAGTTTCCAGACCAAGAGTGGATGTATATGATTCAAAACATAGATTTCCCTATTGAATTAAGTGTCCGTACAGAAAACATAAATCATCGTAAAGCACTATCTAAACTAAATAAGAAGAAAAAGGATTTAGAAGATCAAGAAATGCATGCAAGGGAAAATGCACAAACTGTTGGATTAAACGTGTATGAAGGTGTTCAGGAAGCTACTGAGCTACAAGCCCTTATACAAAAGACACGTATGCCACTAGTTAAGACATCAGTATCTTTCTGTATATGTGCTGAAAATTTAGATACAATGCGTCGAAATACCAATTCACTTATTTCTATTTATAGAGAGATGATGATTGAACTAGTAAGACCATATGGAGATCAGTTCCTGCTGTTTAATGAATTTATCCCTGGTGCTAGAAGATATGTAAATGATTATATACACTTTATGGAGCCTGGAGTTCTGGCGGCCGGTATGTTTGGTGCAACACAAGATTTAGGTGATAATATCGGATTTTATATAGGTACAACTGGAATTTTAAACAAAGCAGTTTATATGACACCTTCTCTTGCAGCGACAAATACTGTTGCAAATCAAAAAACGAGCGCACTTTCAGTTGCAGTAACAGGAAGTACTGGTTCTGGTAAATCATTTGGAACGAACTTAATTGTTTATCTAGCAGTACTAGGAGAAGCTCAAACACTAATAGTCGATCCCAAAGGTGAGAGGGGGAACTGGACAGAAGATTTACACGGCTTAGAAGGTAAGGTAAACGTAATTACACTTGGGACTGATAGGCGAGATGAGGGGAAATTAGACCCATTTATCATTCATAAACATAGCCGAAAAGATGCAATTGAGTTAGCGATGACAATTCTTACTTTCATTACAGGTATTAAACCAGATAACTCGGAGAAATTCCCGCGCTTAGCTTCAGCCGTAGAATTCGTAGCAGGAATGGAAGAGCCGTGCTTAACAGCTGTATCTCAATATCTTGAAGATAGTGAGGATAAAGTGGATCAACAATTAGCCGCACACATTCAAGCATTTGAGAATTTATCATTTGCACACTTAATCTTTGGTGATGGAACAAATAGAGATATTGAACTTGATACAGCAGTGAATATCATACAAATTCAGCACCTTGATATGCCAGATATTCAAAAAGATCCGAAAGATTATACCTTACAAGAAAATTTATCAGTTAGTATGCTCATGTCTCTATCTTCTTTTGCAAGAAAATTCTTTCAAAAGGATTCTACTAAATTCAAAATTGTTTTATTGGATGAAGCATGGGCGATTATGGGGACTTCTCAAGGGCGAGAGTTGGCTCGTAAGTTAGTGCGTGAAGGTCGTGCATTAAACTCTGCAGTATACTTTGCTACTCAAAGTGCAAGTGACCTTGGAGATGAGACATTTAAGAATAATATCGGTATGAAGTTCTCATTCCGTAACACAGACAGTAAAGAAATTTCTTCAATCTTAGATTTCTTTGGATTACCTGACAATGAAGAAAATCATGCAATTATTACAAATTTAGAAACAGGCCAATGCCTATTCCAAGACATTCAAGGAAGAACAGGTGTTGTCACAATGGATGTAGTGTTTAAAGATTTATACGATGCATTCGATACAAGACCAAATGCAAGAAAGAATTATAGAAAGTCAAATGATGATGAAAGGCAGGAAGTTAATGCAACCATTGTCGAAGAAGGGGGAGAAAAAATAAATGTAGGAGTGAGTTAATATGTTGAAAACTAAATTCAAAAAAATCATGCTAACAAGTCTATGTGTAGGTACTCTTTTCCTGAGTGCAGCATGTGGAAATAGCGAAACAAATGTAGGAGAAGAAAAAGATAAACAGGGGCACACTCCTAGAGAAATGATGTTGGATTTTGTAAAGGCCGACTTACAACATGATAATAAAACAATTAGAAAACTTATCGTCGATGGAGATAAAAATAAAATTTTAGATCCGAATCAAGGACCACAAAATAATTTATCTTACAAAGATTATACAGTAAAAGAGTATGTGGTAGATAAGGATACAATTATGTATAACTTTATTTCAAAGAAGCCCCCTAAAAATATCGATAAAGCAGTGAAATGGGTAAGAGTAGTTCGTACAGAAGATGGTTTCAAAGTTCGAAGTTATGCTGCCCCTTATCGAAATGAAATCGATGAAGTAGCAAATACTAAACCGACAAATGAGTTTAGTTCGAAAAATTAATAGGTTTCCCATAAAAGGGGGAGTAACATGTAATGAAAAAGTTTATTACCCTATTGTTATTAATTTGTACTTTGATTTTAGCATTTAATTTACTTTTTAAAGCTACCCCAGTATATGCAGAGGAAGAACCCAGACCTTCTCTTATAGATGATATTATTCCAAAGAGTAAGGAAAAATTAAAATATGAGGAATACCCTCCAAGTAGCTATGGGATTGATATTTATACACCAGAAGGTGGATTTGGTGAATCCCTTAAGTTCTGGAAATGGGGGGATAAAGTTAAAGAACAAATGGTTGCTGTATTATTTAGTCTTATAAGTATTGGATGGACCATTAATCTTGGAATTAGTACTTTTGTTACAAGTATGGTCGGCCAATCTATGAGTCTCAATATTGTAGCTGATGTAGGAGATAAATTAGGTGATGTAATATCTAAAGCAGCAGGGTTCAATGGTTCTTGGGGTAATGGAATATATAGTGAATTAATTGGACTCATGTTAGCTTTATTAGCTTGCTGGGTTATCTGGGTAGGTTTTGTACAACGACGCCAGTCAGATATGCTAGGAGGAATGTTAAAAGCATTAGGTATTTTAGTTTTTACTTTAGGTTTTTTCGCAAATTCAAGTTATATTATCAAAGGATTGAACACTTTCTCGGAACAAGTAAATAAAACTGTTCTTGATTCAACACAAAGTATTAGTGGAGCAAGTGAAGGATATTCAAGCGGTGTCGATTCCATCACTGATTTAACACACACTCTATTAATAAAGCAACCTTATACATTATTACAGTTTGGCACAACAAATATGAAAAAAATCGGTGATGAAAGAATTAAGAAAATGTTAACAACAACAGCAGCAGATGAAAGGCAGGAGCTATTAAAAGAGGAAGTAGAGCAGAAGAAAAATACGATATTAACTTTAGATGCTACTTTTGAGCGTGGCGCTTTAGTATTACTACTTTTCTTAATCAATGGACCTTTATGGGTTGTCTTAGGCTTATGTAGTATGGCGATGTTATTTTATCAATTAATGTTTATCATCGTAGCGCTGATGTCACCAGTAATGTTATTAATGGCTTTAGTACCTGCATGGACTGGGACAGCTAAGAGATTTTTATCTGAACTTTTTAGAACATTACTTATGAAAGTTGCAATTGGTTTTCTATTAACTTTAATGTTTTGGGTTTCTTCAATCTTATATAGCGCAACTGATAAGTATGGTTATTTAGTAGTTGCTGCATTACAAGTACTTTCGTTCTTAGGTGTTTGGTTATATCGTAAAATAATTTTTGATGCTATTACTACAGTACCAGCAAGTGCAGGAGCAGCCCGAGCATCAGATGCTATGAGTAATATTAGGCAGAAATATCGTGATGTTAGACGTGGATCTAAGGCAGTTGGAAGAGGTGTAGCAGTAGCTGGCGTCGCGGGTGTTGCAAGTGCTGCGGTGGCAGGGAAAATGGGTAAATCAGGCTATAGTAAATTTAAACAGTTGAAAGAAAACTATGCTGATAGAAAAGAAAAGGTAGCAGTTTATCGTTATTCATATTTCTCTGACCGTATCTTTTGTTTATCAGAGTTTTTTAATATAGTCCTTTCTTTAGGAGGGAAGAATCAAGCTAGCCACAACTCCTGCATGGTCAGAAGGCCATAGTGCCGTTGGTGTACGATCCTCTTGCTCTTCTCCTACAACGTCCACTTTTTCAACTTTGAAATCGCCTCGAAAGAGAATTAAGTCTATTCTAACAACTAGTTGCGAGATCAAATTTAATACATTAGCATCTTGGCAACATGTTAATCCATTGCCTTTTCCTGCGATAGTCCATGTATCTTTAAATCCAGCATTTATCAAAAGATTGTAAGATGGACCACTGCCGTCAGAATTTGAGTTGAAATCCCCTATGAATACTAAGGGAAGATCAGTCGCTCCAGGGCCAGTTAAAAGTTCGCGAGCTTGAGCCAGTTGTATTGGAAGTGTTTGGGGGATTCCAGGTGTAATGGGTTGTAAATGAGTATTTACGAGTCTAAATTTCTTTCCGGATATTTCGACATCAACAGATATAAAACCAAATAGGAGTTTTTCAACATTACCGCCAACTGGAACGGGAAGAAAAGCTTCAAAAATCTTTGTTTGTATATTTGAGAACTTAAGTCCTGAATTTTTTCGCACCAAAATAGCATCTCGATCTACAAATCGAACGTTGAAGCCGGTGCTACTAGGTAACGTAGCATCCACTATTGCTAAAACTTCATAATGCAATCCTCTTTTTTCTAACTCCTTGAGAAGAATCGAAACAAAATCATACTCTACTGCTACTTCAGAATTTTGGGGTAACAAAAGTTGCCATATTGCTGCTTCTTGAAGACCTATTATATCTGGTTTTTTTCTTGTAATTTGATTAGCAATAGCCCCTGCTCGTACCGGAAAATTTGTTGCTTGAAACAGTGTAAAGACCTCAGTAACACGTTGTGGGAGTTGCTCTGGAGTGGTTCCTGCTAAAGGCGTTAAAATAGTTCCAAAATAGATGTTCCATGTCATGATCGTTAGTGGTCCTTGGGGTTCTGGAATTGGAGGGACAGCAGGTGGAAAAGCAGGAAAAAGTCTATGACAGCATCTTTGTTTTGAAAAATATGAGTTCAAAACAATTCATCTCCTTTTTTCGAAATTTAATATAATTATATGTATTCAAATCTAGTACTTTGGCTTGAATGTTTGGTTTACGCCTAATAAAATTCATGATGTATATCTTATACATATTCGGTTAACATAACGTCCTATTATTGGTAGTTAATACATCTAGAAGTCTACAAAAATATCCTCCAGTTAAGTACTCTGGAGGATATTCATATTTACATCATCATCCTTAAAAGAAGTCACACAAAATGAAACCTCTTTAGCGCTCAAAAAGGCTTACTCTTATCTATTAATAACTGTACATCGTCTTGCTCCTCTACAGATTAAACGCTCGGCTTCTCTTAATGAAATTGGAACAAGTACAGCTTCATCAACATCGTCTTCTACATCAAAAACCGCAAATGCTTCCCCACCCACGATTAAAACACAAATGAATTCTACTTCTAAATCATCATGAGACCTAGGAATACAATTAGAAATAGTACAACGTTGAATACCCGCTGCTAACAATGTTCTAGCTTCTTGCTCAGATATTCGAATAAAAACAAATTCCTCTATGGCTACATTTCCAACTTCCACTTCAATTTCTACTAGAAGAAAGAATCTGTTTCTAATTCTCACTATACAATTTGCCCCAATTGAAATAATATCTTCATTCATTCTTTTCACCTCCTTTAATACTATAAAATTCATAAAGAGGTGAAATGGTGTGGACAAGCAAACAAAAAATTTGTTTTTTTGAAATGTGAGACATCAGTTAACAACTATCATCAAAAAACAGAAAAAACAACCTACACAACAGGACATTTTTTCTGTTTTTAGTCTGTATACGATATTCAAAATTAGTTAACATAACGTCTCATTATAAGAACTAAGCCTTTTCTAAACTATTAATCTCCTTCATAAGTACAGGCAGCTAGTCCAATATGTTAATAGTATATTGGACTTGAATTTGTTGTTTTAAATTTTTATATTGAAAGGAATAATAGCATGTCAAAAAAATATATTTTTGATTACATCGTAATTGGTGCCGGTACTGCCGAAGGGGTAATTGCTAAAAAATTAACGGATGATAAATTTACTTCCGTGCTTGTTCTTGAAGCGGGAACGAATATGCCAAACAGTAGTCCTTCTATTGCGACAGCAGTAAATTTAGCTAATGATAATAAGATTTCCTTTAACGTTTTTTCTAAAACAGAGGAAACTATTAGACGGCAGCTTAAATTATCGGGTGATCGATTAATTGGTGGAGGCTCGCAACATAATTTTATGGCTGCAGTACGTGGCAGTCGTGATCTTTATGATGCATGGGCACAATTAGTTGAAAGTAACGCATGGAATTACGATAGTATTCGCTCATTATTTATTGAAAATGAAACGTATACAGGAATGACACAAATCCCTCAAGAACGTGGAAGTAACGGCCCTATTTTTATTAGACAACAACACATTCCTGATTAAGGATTAATCCAAACCGTAGCACAAGCCACTTCAGATGCTTTAAATATACGGATTGTTTAATATTATAATGCAAATATAATAGAATGAAGAACATGATAGTGATTGAATTGTAATTCTTTAATTGCTTGTTATACAACTTGTTAAAAACATTCTGGACATAATAGAAAAAACGAAGGAATTAAGAGAAGAGAAAAATGAAGAAAGGATAGAAAATAATAAAATAAAAGCCCTGTGGTTCGTCGCAACCTACCAAGAAGCAAATGAATCACAAGACGCTAAAACAAGGGGAGGGCAACCTCCCTCTTCTTTAAATTATAACACAATTACCAATCCTAAATACATATGGAACATTAACGTTAATCCCTATAAATAAAGTAAGTGACAGGTCTAATATAAAAAACAATTAAAAATTTTAGGGGAAATTTCTAAAAAACTTAGTTTCTTAGTTAAAAGTAACAATAATTCAAGTAGAAGTATTATTTTTGAACTTTATAAATATTGAACAAGGGAGAGGAGATATTTTTATGGATTCAAAAACTTATGAAAAGCTACAGGGACTACGTAGATATAAAGAGCCAATTCAAGCAGTATTGAGAACGGTTAAAAGACACGATAAAGACGATCCAGATGCTGAATATGCTGAGTTTGCCCTTGAAAATGGTAAGATTATAGGTATTTGTAAAAAAGAAGACTTCTCTGATTACTCTTTTAGAAGTATTACTCAATTCACAGGTAATATTTTTAATGTAGTAATTACACAAATGTCTGATGAACTGGATATAAATAAAGTACAGGTTTCAGTAAAAGAAGCTAGCAGGAGATCGGCAGATGCGTTAATTCGTGAGTTAATAGAATTGGAGCAAGATGAAAGACTTCAAGTACCTACTTACAAAGCTGAGGTAACTGGATATAACATGAATGCTCAGGTTCCTACTATATTCTTACGCATCAATGGTGCGGAATGCTTCATGAAATTACATGAACTAAACTATGGAAGAGTGTATAAAAACGCTGTGGATCGCTATGCACCAATTGGTGAACGTATCCCAGTTAAGGTTCTACAATTTAATCCAGAACAGCGACTAATCCACGTTTCTAGAAAAGCTGCCGTGGAAAATCCTTATCAGTTATTATCTGAATTAGCTGAAGGGGATACAATTGTAGGAAGGGTTGTAAATGTTGACCCGCGTTTTGGTGTTTTTGTTGAATTGGACCAAGGCTGCACAATTAAAGGAATTGTCCCTAAAACAATCGAACAGCCAGTATTGGATGACGTAGTAAGTATGAGAATTGTAAGTGTGGATGTGGAAAAAGAGAGAGGGTCGGGGGTTATCTTTAAGTTTCCATTTGGACGCAAAAAAGTTAACGATCCAACGGCGTTTTTATATAACTAATGAGTGCGCCGCAGGTTTCCGTACAAGAGAATGGAAAGGCGGTTCAATATTGGCTTAATAGGGACGAATCGTTATCACTTTGGGATGACCCCTCTTTACAGGGGGGACCAATTCTTCCAGATAAATTTAAACCCCTCACAGATTTACGTAGTATATATGACAGAATTAATTCAGGTTTTATAAATGAAAAAGACAATTTAATACTAAAGCTTATTTGGGATTCATTAGCGACTACTGAAGCTCAAATTAAAAATTTTGTGGAATCTAAAATTAGTAGGTCACAGGTTTCAGAATCGCTGAAAAAACTGGTACTGTATGGATTTGTTAGTAGATGGGAAATAAAATCGGGGCTATTTCCAGATCAACCCAAAACCTCTGCTCCAATCACTTTAAATACTGCTGGTCATTTGATGATGTGGGCTTATCATAATCGTAATACAAACTATTCTTTAAAGCCAGAACAGTGGTTAAGGCTTGGAGTAGCAGGGGTACAAAGATTTGTCACTATGAATCAAATAAAATATGAGTTTGCAGTAGGCCAACAGCTATTAAAAAACTGGTGCTGGTATCCAAAGCTAAAAGGTACTGGTAATGGTTATAATCCAATTGTTGTTGGAGAAATTAAAACTCCAATTGGAAATCAAAACTTCATATTTGAAAGGGTACAACAAGGTCAGCAATATGCACAACATTTAAAATCGCGATTGAAAATTTGGGAAGATCAAATTCAAAATGGACCAAATAATTTATTGAACTTCGAAAACACAAAGAGTTTACCTGGAATTTTTATATTATCTATATCTAATCTCGCTTTAGCAGAACACGTTAGAAAGGAGCTAATGTTAGACTTAAGAAAAATTCCTATAATGCTTGTAATAGATGAATGCATTCACAGTGAGGGATTCGCAAAATCTTTTTATATCTCAACTCAAAACGGAATTCAGCAAGCACCTTTACCATTTTTGAGATAACAAGAGCTGCTTCAGGTTAATATGCTGAAGCAGCTTTTTGTTGTTCTAACGATGAATCGATATGCACAGCTCAACTTTTGTTTGAGATATATCTAATTTCATTTTTTATAGATTTCAATTAGAGTTGTTTTAATGAAAAAACAATGTGTTGAATAGATAATTAAAGAAGGCTTTTCTACTCATTACTAGAATGAAAAGTAATGTATAATCTACTGTCCCTAAATGTAGCAAGGAGGAAGTAAATTTGAACAGGAAAATTTGGTTTATATTTACTTTTTTAGCTATTTTAGTAGCTAGTTATGTTGTTGTCCAATATCTTATTATGGATGGATTTCAAACAGGGCTGGTCAAAATGAAGCTTATGTTCGTTTCTAAATTAAGTATTTTTTGGTACATTATGTTATTTATAAATATTACAACTAGTATAGTAGCGTTAGTAATCGGTCAGTTTACATTATCCGCAAAATTTAGAGGAAAGAATATCAACCTTCATCGAATAGTTGGAAGAATCTATATGATTGGTATATTATTAGGCGGCGTTTCAGGACTGTACTTATCCTTTTACGCTATGGGGGGATTGGTAGCAAAGCTTGGTTTCGGTTTGTTATCCGTATTTTGGCTAACATCAGCATATCAACCATTAAATAGAGTTAAGAATAAGAAAATTCAAGACCATCGAAATTGGATGATTAGAAATTATTCCTTAACCTTTGCGGCAGTTACATTAAGAATTTGGCTACCTTTGTTTGTATTGCTATTTGGAGTAGAGCAGTTTGACCTTAGTTACGCTGTTATTGCTTGATTAGCGTGGGTACCAAATTTAATTGTTGCAGAATTATTTATAAGACAAAGACTTAATAAAGGGCAATACCAGGAAAATGAGGGTTACATTTTTGATGCAAATCTGATTTTATGTCGAGGATTGAATTCCTCAGCAATTCAATATTTTATTAATGACTTTTCACGTTGAGTTTATGGAGTAAGCTATCGTGACGTTAGGGGAAAAACAAAGGAACTATTGGAGCGGTGAACTAATCGCCACTTACCAAAGTATGATGTGGGAACCTCTCAGTTCCGCGAAGAAAGTAATCTTTCATCTCTCTAAGTGTTACTTTTGGGGCCTCCCTAGATGTCCAACGCTTTGACGCTCTCTTAGTACTGTTGATATTTTACACAGGAACCGGATGGATTGGTTTTCGCACCCTGTTTACTTCTTGCAACCTCATATATCAAGTTATCAAAGAACTTCATATAGCTAGTTTATCAAATGTTTTGGCTATGCCAAACCGAAATTCATTTTCCATTCAACCACTTCACATTCTTTGAGGAAAGAGCCTTCTTGGCTAAAATGATAAGTCCCTGTTTGGTAGCAATGTTTAACGGGCTAATATAATCGGTGTTTATTTGTTAAATAGTTTAGAGAGGGGGATATAATTGTGAAAGTATTTTTATCAAGAGATGCAGCGATGAACATGGATTTAAGACAACTTGAAATGAATACTACGTATGCACTTGTAAATTATGGCGAACCAAAAACTGCTCTTATGAAGAAAGTTCAAATAAATATTACTAAAATTGAAGATGTGAAACTTAAAGTAGAAGTGATTGAAGAGAGAGAGGGGCCAAAGGTGTATGGTTTCTCAATTAAAGACTTTTTTGATGAACTAGTCAAAGGAGTAGAAAATCATCCGAAATTTAATCTAACATACTATGACATTGATGGTGCTAAAGCTATTGTTTCTTATGATTTCACTCTCAATTCAAAGGCACCTGATATAGAGATTAATAAATTTATCGATTTTATAGAGGGGCAAATTACTGGAGTACATTTAGAAGTTTTTAAAGATTTTAATTTACCAAAAAACAAACCAGAATAGTTAGATCATGTCGTAATACGTAAGTAGAACACATAAAATGATTAATCTTTTTTATAAAAACTAAAGGAATTCAAAATTAAAACCCGCACATTTTGATCAAACTTTTTCAAAGTGTGTGGGTTTCTTCTATTTTATGAAATCAATATTTGCAGCAATACTTTGATTAAACTTTTTTACAAAAATTGTATAATTCTTCACAAAGTAGGGAGCCATTTTAATCAATCTTTTTCAAAATGGCTTCCTTTTGCTTCTTATCAAATAGAGGTTTGTAAAACATTTCTGATTAAATTTTATTCCAAAACAATATATAACACTTTACATCATTCTTCTTTCGGAAGTACGATTCTTTTATACAATTGAGCTGTAATGAAGTAATAAATTGAGTAAATCACTACGAAAATAACAATTGGTAACCAAATACGAAAATATGGATCAATCAAAATGACTCCGAACATGTTCATACCAACTAATACATGAACAATGCCAACAACTGCTGGGACTAAGAACACAAAGAATAACTCCTTATAAATCGATTGTGTTAATAATTCTCGGCGTACACCGATTTTACGAAGCATTTGATAACGTGTGCAATCTTTGGATGCACCAGACAAAATTTTAAACATCAGGCAACTTGCCATCATTGCTAAGTACGCAATTCCGACGAAAAAGCCCATGAACATTAATCCACTGAACATACCATGAAAAGAATTATACATTCGATATTTACTCTTCAGTTCTTCAGGTTTTATACTTGTATATTTCGCTAACTGTAATTCGTCAAGTTGTTTCCATTCTTTTAAATATGATTTAAAATCATCTGTTTTCCCAATAAACACAGTACTTTCTCGGCCCTTTATACTATGGTACAAGTTTTTGTCTACAATTTTTATTTCATGATCAGGATACATATAATATGGCTGGATTGTCTGGAACGCTTCACCCCATTGTTGCGGTGACTTCTTCATGTTTTCACCAATTGGCAGCTCTTCTGACACTCTCTTTGTTTTCCCATAATCTTCTCTTTCGCTTCCATTTTTTTCTACTAAAGGACGATTTTTCTCTAAATCATCTTTTAAATAGTAAATAGACTGACCATCTATTTTGTAATGATATTCAAGCTTCTCTGTAAATGATATAGTATTTAAAATTTTCTTTTCTTTAGCTGTTGGATTATGAACGACTGAATCGTAAATTTCACTACCATTAACCATTTTTATTACGTTGTTTTTAAATGCCATACCACACGCGATTCCACCAGCACCAAGAGCCACTAAGATTGCTACTGTTGCAAGCACATTTGTTAGGCCATTAATGCGGAAATTTAATTGTGCAAAAGTAAAAGCATTAAGGCCTTTTTCACTACGTTTTTTATTACTCTTTAACTTGTTAATCATAACTGGGAGAAGTGATCCAAATATAAGGTAAGTACCAACGGTTGCTGTGATTAATCCAATGGCCATTAATCCCAGACCAATTAGGGGGTTTGCATGTGACATATAAATCAGTGATGCATAACCAATACCCAATAAAATCACACCAAGGATTGCAACTACAACTGTCATTTTTCCTTTTATGGAGACACGTTCTGTTTGTGCATCTGCATGTACAAGTTGTAATACAGAAAAACGCGCTAGCTTAATGCTACTTATACTTGCTGATAGTACAAATAATGCAAAGAAAAAGATGCAAGTAACCGTCATAGATGGCATGTAAAATGCTTGATAACCACTAACAGGAAGTTCTAATTGTTTCATTAGTAACTGACCGATACCTTCTGCGAGCCCTACACCAACTGTAATTCCAATCACAAGAGATGCGGCACCTAATATAATTGTTTCGATAAACATAAGTAAGGTAACTTTATGCTTTTTTGCTCCTAACATCATATACATACCAAATTCTTTTTGGCGAAGAGATGATAAGAAAGAGTTTGCATATAAAATATAAAAAAATGTGATAAACGCTAACAAAAAGGACCCAATTTTAAATACAAACACAATATCCCTAATAGAAGAGTTAGATTCAAGGAACGCCTTATTGAGTGCTAATGTTTGAAACATATAAAAAGTTGAAATAGAGAAAATAAGACCAACAAGTAAGACAATGTAATCTTGCAACTTATTTTTTAGGCCTGACATGGAAAGCTTAAATAACATGATTGAACTTCCTTCCTTACACTTTTTGTGTACTTAAGTTTGCAAGCACGTCTAAAATTTCTTTATAGAACTCTTCACGTGTACCACCGCGATAAATTTCTTTATATAGCTCACCATCGTGAATGAATAAAATACGCTGACAGTAACTTGCACTATATGGATCATGAGTAACCATCATAATGGATACGCCTTGCTCTTTATTTAAGTTTGTCATCGCATCTAGTAAACTAGCTGCATTTTTAGAATCAAGAGCTCCTGTTGGTTCGTCTCCTAAAATAATTGCTGGTTCATGAACTAACGCACGTGCTGCTGCGGAACGCTGCTTTTGTCCACCAGATACTTCAGATGGATACTTTTGAAGTATTGCTGAGATTCCTAACATATCAGCTACTTTTTCTACTTTCGCTCCTATACTTCGTGATGAGAAACCTTGAAGTGAAAGTGGAAGTGCAATGTTTTCATAAATAGACAGGTTTTCTAACAAGTTAAAATCTTGGAAGATGAATCCTAGTTTTTGTGAACGGAAATCAGAAAGCTCACCTTGCTTCATTTTCGTAATATCCGTTCCTGCAATTTCAACAACGCCGCCTGTCGCTTTATCAAGCGTTGAAATTACGTTTAATAATGTCGTTTTACCAGAACCAGATGGTCCCATAACACCAACAAATTCACCCTCTTGAATGGAGAATGATACACCTTTTAACGCGTGTGATTGGTTCTCTCCTTTTTTACCGTATACTTTTTGGATGTTTTTCACATCTACAACTGATTTTGACATCTATATCCTCCTATGTTTCTTTTTCTATTGTGAACCCTTGGAGCCAAACAGCTATTGGTTCCTATTACATTGAATAGTTGTTTTTCCACTAATGCATAAAAATATCCACAATTTATATATATGTGTATATAGATTTAGTTGTATTAACGTTGCATTTAGGCATGATGTTTCACTGCGTCTTCTGTTACATAGTACATAATCTTTGGAATGAAGAATGATGTAAATAAAATGCTAAAATAATGTAAAGTAATCAGTGTGCCTTTTTTCATCATATTTACCTCCTAATAATTATTTTGTAAGATAGTTTGAATTATAAATAGAAATTCTTAATAAACCCTGTATATATTTATTAAGTTTTCTTAAGAAAAAAATAGAAAGCTTTCGCACTAAAGATAAAATTTTAGATTTTTAGGTAGGTTACAAATTTGGTCTTTTTTTATTTTGGATCAAACAAACTTACCTTATTTTTTTATAGTTTGGGAATGTACATCAAAGTGGAGGGGGGCGGAGGGGAGTGAGAAGAGTCCTATATGAATTATTTGCTAAAGAAAAAAACATTTCCAATCATATCTAACAAATACACTATTTTGTATCAAACATAGTCTTTTTTTATGTATAGTGAACGATAGCATTTAGCCAGCACTGCCTAAATATTCTCTCTTGCTTCTCTGTGTATACTATTTAAAACATTTACAACAACAAAAAACACTTCATAAAATTTTGAGGAATTTTATGAAGTGTTTCGTAAAGGGAGCACGGAATTTTAATTTCCGTACATAAGTATTGGATGTTCAACAACAAAAGTCATCCGTCCGTCTATATATTTTGCAGTAATGGTACCATTGTGAAGGTCCACAATTCTTTTTGAGATTGCTAGTCCAATACCAGTTCCCTGCTTAGTCATTCTAGCTTTCTCTCCCGTAAAGAATCGTTCGAATACTTTATTTATATCACCTAAGAGAGGCCTTTCTGTGGTGTTTGATATTTTCAAAATCACATTATTATCAATACATTCGAGATGTATTGATAATTCAGATGGCTCTGAACTGTATTTTATCGCGTTTATAAATAGATTTTCATAAACGCGGACCATTTTATCTATATCTATGAAAACCAGTATCTCTTCATTCGGTATGGATGTTTGGACATGTAAGCTTTTCTTTTCAAATATAGGTATGTATTCTCCTATTATTTGCTGTAATAAACCTGTCAGATCAACCTTATTGAGATTTAGCATAACATCCGGACTTGAAACACGAGTATATTCAAACAGCTCATCGATTGAATGTTTCAGTCTCTGCGACTTTGAATAAATGGTTTCAATATATTCTTGAAGTTGTTTTTCATCGTTATATTTTCCCTTTTTTAACAAATCTAAATAACCAATGATAGATGTCAAAGGTGTACGTAAATCATGAGATACATTTGTAATGAGTTCATTTTTTGTCCGTTCTAATTTTCTTTCATATTCAAATTTATTCCCTAATTCTTTGGACATATAATTGATATTTTGTGCAAGAAGAGCCAATTCATCCCCGCTATCTATTCTGATTGTTAACCCTAGTTCTCCATTAGCAATATTGTGAACACTCTCGGTAATAAGTTTCAAATATAGTAATTTTTTTCGCAGCAGTAACAGCAATACTCCAATAAAAGTGAAGATTATCACTGAAAAAAAAGTTAGTATAGAATAGAAAGGTGAGAGTTCATTATATATTGGAGTAAAGATAGTTATTATTATCACCCCAAATGAGGTGATAAAGCTAATTCCTACCGCAAAAAGTAGTTTTACAGCCAATTTATTTTTAAATTGAAACATCCTCATATTTTATATCCTACTCCCCAAATGGTTTTAATATAGATAGGGTGTTTAGAATCTTCTTCTATTTTATCTCTAATTTTTGTAATGTGTACCATTACATTGTTATTCGATTTATAAAACTGTTCCTTCCAAACAGCTTCATATATTTTTTCTACACTTAATACCATCCCTTTGTTACGAGCAAGAAGTTCCAGTATATCGAATTCTTTAGGAGTGAGCCTCACTTCTTGATTTTTCACCCATACTTGACGTGTATCTGTATTTATGGTTAATCCTACCATTTCGATAGTGTTTTTATTCTTGTTCGTGTCAGTGTTATATTTTTTATGTCTTCTTAATTGGGATTTAACTCTAGCAATTAATTCTAGTGGGTTAAACGGTTTTGATAGATAGTCATCAGCACCAGAAGTAAGTCCTTGAATCTTATCCATATCTTCTGATTTTGCAGAAAGCATGATAATGGGAATCGTTTGTTCTTCCCTAATCTTCAAACATGCTTCAATCCCATCCATGTTAGGCATCATAACATCTAAAAGTATGAGATCAAACTCTTTTTCTTTCAATAATTTCAAAGCTTCAATAGCATCTTCAGCTTTTTGTGTTTGCAAACCTTCATTTTCTAAATAAACAGAAATAAGATTTCTGATGTCTTTATCATCATCAACAATAAGAATTTTATCTGACATAGTATTCACCCTTGTTTTTATATTGAACTGTTATAGATATACGCTAGTAGTACATTTCTAAGGTTCCATTTCATATCTATTTTAGCAAAAGATTGATATACAAACCTTTTTAAAATAATTCCTAATATATTAAACTTTATCTATCGTTAATAAGATTGCTTCTAAAACAAAATAGTCTACATTAGGAATATAAAGTCTTGCAAATGGTCGTCGGTATTTTCCGTAACCATCTGTTCCTAGTCTATATTTAACAGTATATTTTACTTGTTCAAAATTTCAACGTGCTATCTATAGTTTAAAATAAACACATAAAGAAAGTAGGGTGAAAATTCTTAAGGATTCTTAAGAATTGAATAAAGTATGTAATGTTTTCCGTTACAAAGCTTTTGAAATTGGAACATATATTGAACTAATACACCGTATGAACATAAATGTAATACTCGTAAAATTTCATCGGATTTAATAATAATAAATTAAAAGATGAAACAATATTTAAAACTACATGTATTTGTTTATTAGAAATAAAGTCACTATGTTTAAAGAAAGATATGACGTTGTAAAAAATGGGATCTTCAATCTGTTCAAATAGGGGTTATGAAATGTTAAATTATGGTTTGGAACATAATTGTATGGTATTATTATATAGAAAATTACAAATGTTTGTGAACTTTAGAAGGGGATTTTTGTGAAAACTATAAAAAACAAACTGTTTTTCAGCATAGATACTATAGGAGCTATGATTTGTATTATCATGCTTATTATTAGTCTTGTTAATTTTAGAACATGGATACATCCATTTTTATTTTGTACATTCGGATTAATATTTTTACTTAATGTAGTGAATACTCTTAACGGAAATAGACGTAAATATTGTGAAATACAGAAGCATTTATAATGACTTATTGGATATACAAATTAAATGAAACTTTGAAATAAAATATCGGTGTTAAAACAAAGACATCATGTCTTGCCCCTTTGGATTTTTATATCTATAGGGGCATTTTATAGTGAAAAGGGTTGTTTTGAATACTTGTTTTAATGAGTGAGTTCTTTCTAATTGAACGAATGAAGTACGTTATTCAAAAGATTGCTTTACTTTAATATTTATACTGTATTCTAGCAAGCAACGTTTCTTATGTAAGGAAGGGGTATGAGGGATTATATGAAAAGAATGAAAAATATATGGTTGTTAGTGTTATGTTTCTTATGTTTGAGTGGATGCAATTATGAAAATGAAGATCAGGTGAAAAAATATATAAAAGAAAAACATGGGTTCGATGTTGTTGTAACAGATTGGGGCGGGATAGATGAAGGAAATATGGGACATACATACCATACTGTTCAAGCAAAAGATAATAAAAATATTCAATTTCGTGTAGAGGTAAATGGCATCTTCTATTCCACAATACAAGGTGATGAATACGAATATGGGAAAAACACATACGAGGAATATAAGAAATTCAAACCTGTTCTTGAAGAAATGAAAAAGTTAGGTTACGAGGAATCTGAAAATAAAAATGTTCTGCAATATATAGTAGATTATAACAATGCAGCAGGAAAACCAACAGATGAGTTGTTATTAACCTTGAAAACGAGTAAGGAAATCGATTATAGTCAATTTGAAACAATAGAATTAGATCGTTTACATTCATTATTCCAACTCATTCAAAAGAGTAATAGAAAGATAACAGAACTTCAAATTGAGGATCATAATGGTAAATCGATTGGTCTTCCTTTCGAAAATGTGCAAAAGGATATAACGAAAGAAGAACTTCTACTAACAATGAAAGACACAGTAAGCAGTTATTGGACATATTTGATTAAAACACAAACAAAAGTCTTTGAAAGATTAGAAGAAATTCAAAATGACCGCTTTGTAATTAAAGATATTACTTGTGCAGATCCGAAGGAAGGGAAATGTCCAAAATATGAAGCTACGATAGTTTTTAATGACAGTTCTATGGAGTATAAAAATGATCCCGATGTAATGGAGGATCTGACAAAGGTGGTCACGATTTTTAAAGAAGAACTACTTAACGAGAAATTTGATATATTTTTATCCAACAAAGATAGAACAAGTTATTCACGCTGGCTAACGTCAGAGAAAATTCAAAACAGTAATAACATCAATGAACTAATAAAATAATTGTTTATCAAAAATAACATGTAATTTTTGAAGTTTTTAAAGCTTTTAATTTTCCAGCAAACAAACCAAAGAATAGTTAGAAAGGTTGTAAATACATGAGAGATAAAGGTCATTGTTGCAATGACCTTTTTTTACTTGAATATGTATGTATCAATTATTTCGGATGTACAAAAATATTAGGGTGTTGATGGGTTGTATAATATTATGTAGTCACAGATAGGAGCTGGGTAAATGAAAATAGTTGCATGGAATGCAGACAGGGCATTTAGGAAGAAAATCAATAAAATATTACCGCTTAAAGCAGACATATTGGTAATTTCAGAGTGTGAAAAATCGGAAAAATGGGGGCAGATTGTTAAAGAAAAAGGAACTGGCATGGCTTAGACCGTGTGTTTGTTAAAGATTTAAAATATGAAATAGGATCGCCTGAATCTCATGCACTATCCATACATAAAACTAACTTTGAAGATTGGGAGTTAGAGTTAAGTGCCGATGAAGAAGAACTATATTATTTTGAAGAAGCAAAACAAAAAAAGGAACCTATAGAATTTGCTATTTATATTCAACATATGAATCGTTTAACAGGAAAATCGATAGTGAAAAGTATTGAAGAAAATACAATTGTAGTAAAGGGAATTACTGTTTTATATGGTTATAGATATGTATCATCACGTTGAAAATATTTTGACCTTTAAACAGAATAAAATAAACAAATTAAGGGGTATGTAAGATGGGGAAATTTGTGAAAGACCAAAAGGTAGTTGCAATGACATTAGAAGGATTGGCACCATGTACAGTTGTAAGAGTAGGTTGGATTTTCATTATGGTAGAAGTAGAAGAAACGAAACATTTATATTCTGTTACAAAAAGTAAACTAACACCTATAGAGGAAGAAAGACACTATCTTTTAGAAGAGAGTATTGATGAAGACGGTGTATTCGATATAGGTAGATTGTTTGCTAAAATAGAAGCAGAAGACATGGACCTTGCAAAGAAATCATTTGAAGAAAATGAAGACTTTAAGAAATACGAAGATTTTCACCATCCATTAGAAGGGAAACTGTATGGTGGAGAGTACTATACAACAATCAAAACAGGTAAAGAGCTACTTGAACAATATTTTAATCAAGAAGAGCTAGAGCGTAATGGTACTAATTAAATTAGATGTGAAAACAGTTAAAGGTCAAATCTTATTTATGTTAGGTATATAGACTAATAAAAAATTTTATATTTTATTATTGGGAGGACGAAATAATGGATTTGGTAAACGAATTTTTAAACGGCTTGAGAGCAGCATTATCAACAGATGATCTCGAGGCAATAAATAAAGCGTACGGTGCTACAAAAGAGAATATTGATACATTAAGGTCAGAATATCCAAATTGTCCAGAATCACTAATCTCTTTACTTGAAAATATCGATGGTACATATTGGCGGAAATATGGGGAAAACAAAGTTGCGGTATGTATTTTAGGCTCAGATGTTGAAGAGTATCCATATTATTTGCTTTCTACACAGCAGATGCTCGAAAGTTCAAAAGAAGAAGAAGACGTCTCCTATCTTTTAGAATACCAAGATGACGAGGATGTTGTTGACTCTAAGATAAATCCAGAAGGGCTTCTCCCTGGAAAGTATATTCACTTTTCAGATTGTATAAACAATGGTGGAACATCAAAGTTGTATATTGATTTTAACCCTTCTGATGAAGGTGTATGTGGTCAAATAATTCGTTTTTTACACGACCCGGATGAATATGAAGTGATTGCAAACAGTTTTGATGAGTATTTACAGGATCTAATTGATGGTAATTTTAATTATTTAGACGAAGAAGAATCTCAATGATTTGTGAAGAATTACACTTAAACTAAAAGGTTCTTTAGTTGAACTAGATTTAAATAATTTTATTACTGATTTTTGTCTACAAACACATTTAAAAGATTAAAAATTAAACAACTTTAAAGAGCCTTACTACAATATGATTTGTAACGAGGCTCTTATATTTTTAAATAAAAGTTAAATAATCTAGTGTATGGGGTTTAAACGCAAATCCTTTATTATTATGAGTGTTCATTTTCATTATTTGGCTCACAAATTAAGAAACTTTATTATTCACCCAAAAACCTATTCTCTATGACGCAACTAGATTTTCAAACGAATTTAATAACCATCTGTCATTTACATAGACAGATGGTTATTGTATTTTTTTGCGTCAAGACTAAACAACTTTTTTATCTTTACATTTGCCACCGCGTGCAAGTTTAGATCACTATATATAATGTTGCATAAATGCATACGAAAATCTTAACAAAGATTAACAATTAGATGAAGAATTCAACGACATGGATTCTTGGAGAGAGGTAGTCGGAAATATTGAAGAGAATGCAAATATATATAATCGTAATGTTTTGAGTGTGGGGTGCAAGAGATTTCTAGAGATAATAATTTAGAGGAATTACAAGGGGGAAATCTAAATCATATACACGAATTAAACAATTATTGGACAAACAGGTTAAGAGATAAGTTGGTTAAATATACTTATTTTGAATTAGCAAAGTAAGTTTTAGTTTGATAATAATGTGATCAAGGAATAGACGAATAATAAAGGGTTTGGCACAAAACGAAGTTATTTGCAATTGCTTTTTATCGGAATCACAAGTTTTTATAGGTTTAGACAACCTGATAACATAAGAGCCTGTTTGCATGTGCTACCTTTTTTTATGTACAATAGTAATAAGATATGATATAGACAGGGAGAGGAAATCCATGTCCACTAAATTAGTGAATTTACGCATTGATTTTGCTTTTAAACAGTTATTTGGAACAAAAGGAAATGAAGAAATTTTAATGGGTTTCCTAAATGCAATTTTAGAGGAATCTTTAGATGCACCTATTACTTCACTACAATTAGATGATCCACATCTCCATAAATCTTATGAAGATGATAAGTTATCGATTTTAGACCTATTAGCAACGCTGGATAATGGAACGCAAGTAAATATTGAAATTCAGCTTCGAAATACACATGATATGGTAAAGCGATCTTTATATTACTGGAGTAAACTTTATACATCCCAAATGCAAGAAGGAATGCCATATCGTTCACTTCGGAAAACCATTACCATTAACTTACTAGATTTTATTTTATTTTCTCAGGATGATGCATTTCATACTATCGGACAATTATGGAATCCTAAAATGCAGCAACTATTAAGTGACGACATTGAAATCCATTTTGTAGAGATACCAAAATTGGTAAAACAATGGCGTGAAGAAAAAGTAAACCCGTGGGAAAATACATTTGTTCGTTGGATGTTATTATTACCAGCACATGAAGATGAACATTTAACTCAAACATTGGAGGAGATTGCGATGAATCAAGATCCAATTTTACAAAAGGCAATAAATAAATGGGAAAATATGAGCCATGATTCTTCTTTCCGAACAGCATATGAAGCTCGAGAGAAATTACTTCTAGATGAACAAGCTAAGTTAGCCCATGCAGAACAAGAGGGCATGGAAAAAGGTATTGAGCAAGGTAAGATGCAGATGATTCGAGGGATGTATGAAATTGGTGTACCGCTTGAAACTATTGCAAAAGCAAGTAAGTTGAGTGTGGAAGAAATAGAACGTATCTTGAAATTAAAGTAAATATATATGAACCGACAGTACTTATAAATAAAAGAAAATAGATTTTCATTATCATGATACGTTTAATAGAAAAGCATTGCTGAAGATTTTGGCAGTGCTTTTTCTTAATCAATTTTTTGATGTTTTTCATGCTGCTCACAATTATTTAGAAAAGTTGAAAAAAGAACGTGAAATGTATTTACGATTAATAAATCTGATGCAAATCTGATGTAATGTTGAGGACAGAATACTTCAGTAATTCAATGTTTTTTTTATGATTCTTCCCACGTTTGTTCCTCCAACTATGTAAAATTTAAGATTGCAACGTAATAATAACATAGTGAATATCTTTATATTGTTTATTATGTCAAAAGTAAATAAAAAGATAGTTTAGAATTTTCAGACTACACTTCTGTCCTATGGCCTATTTTTCCCCGTATCTCATATTCATAAAGAAAAGACACCTTAAGGTGCCTTCCCCGACTTGAACCATCAAAAACCTGAAATTTTTACATTTTTATAGAAATTATTAGGAGAATACTTCCTGTTTTTATGTTAAACTATTTGAGCTAGTATTTGTATTAATATTAGGGGGATGAATAGTATGTTAGGCGATTTCAATATGAATTCCAGTAATTATGAAAGTGGTGCGGAAATCTTAGAATTATTAGGCAGTTTAAGTCGTTTATTAATTGTACGTGAATTGACTGTAAGTGGGACTTTGACAGTTTCCCAGTTGAACGCTGCGACGCATATTTCGGAACCTATGATTTTACAACATTTACGCAAACTAACTAAAGGTAATATGGTAATTATCGAGCGCAAGGGTACAAAGCTTTATTGTAGAGTAGAAGATAAGAAAATCATTGATATTATTGATTTATTAGGATTATCATATTAGGTTCTATTCTATGTCTTTTTTAAATTCAAGCACTTTATAAATAAAACAATAACCAAAAGAAAAGACACCCATATAAGAGTGCCTTTTCCGATAGTTTTTTAGCAGAAGCAAGAAGCTCCAACAATGATTAATAAAATAAATAAAACAACTAATAAGGCAAATCCTCCGCCACAACTACCGCAACTACCACCAAAGCCCATTTTAATCTCTCCTTTGAGTAGGAGGGGAAAATTAAGGTCATTCATGTATTTTAATGGATTCACTTTACCTTATGTTTTTAAGGATTAATTGAGCAGGTCCGTTTGAAAATAAAGAAAAGACACCCTAAGGTGCCTTCCTCCGACTTGAACCACTTTAATTTTAATAATATGTATTGGACTCCCATCCAAAGATAATTCTAACATGTTTTTATATAAATGAAAGCGGATTCTTTAACTTACTTAATTACTTTGTCCATAACTTCTTTATATTTGTTAAATTGGGCATCTTCCATATCACCATTCATTTGTATAAGGAAGTTACCTTTTGCGTAAGTATGAGAGAATAGCATCTGATTACCATTACCTAAATCGTCATAGTATTTCTTAGCTTTCTCAAGATCTTCTTTGTTTTTAAACTCAAATATTCTACCACCACTATCTTCACCTAATGCTGGAACAAGAATGCGTTTTGCTTCTTTTCTAGTATTTCCAAATTCTTTTTCTGGTAGGTCACTAGGATTGTCAGCTTCTAATCCTGCAGCTTTAAATTCTTCAATTACCTTACCAACCGTGGCATTACTTGTCATTGATTTAACGCTGTCACAAGCGGATAAACCAAATAATAATAGAGCTCCAATAAGTAATACTGCTAATCTTTTAAACATAGTTGTTCATTCCTCCTAATGTAAATAAATCCTTAAATATAATAACAAATTATTTATCTTTATATTGTCATATATTGTCGAAAGGAAATAAAAAAGGTGTGCCGTAGCCCCCTTTTTTTTAAAATTACTATATCTGTAATGATCCGACTAAGTTTATTACTCTGTTTTATCAAGATCATCCGATAATTTCTTTAAAATATACGTGCTTCCTTCTTCTCTTCATCTGTTAACTTTGCAGTCTTACTCTTTGCTTCAAGTGATTTAAGGATATTACGTAAGGAAATCAAACAAAATAGTTATAAAAAAAGACCCCTTACGGAAAGATAAGAGACCATCAAAAAATGTTGTATTTGAAACACGTGATGTTTCATAAAGATATTATAAATTAATTTATATATTAAGTATAATGAATATAAAAGTTTGTGAAAATAATAAAAGTGTATAAAATCCGTATTTAAACGAAGAAGCCCTAGAGTTAGGGCTCTAGGGCTTCTTGTTTTGGTATATCTCACACGGTTTTATAAAAAGAATAGAACGTACTGAAGATAACATATGAATGTTTCATAAATGTATCGAAAAAGTGAACAAAATTGCTATTGCAGAAGGAGTAAAAATGAAGTTTCTAATAATTAAGTACATAAAAGGTGTTATTTCCAGTGGATAAAATGCGCGTGAGGCACCTAATCATTATTTTACCAGAGGAAAAGAATATGTTATGAACTTTGTTGAATGAAAAAATGAATATTTTACTTTAAGCGAAGTTAATGAAATATATTTTGGGGGTTATATCAATGATTGTTATCTCGATGGACACTTTAACTTTATAAAAGTCCTAGAAGAAAAATACAACTATGAGGAATTGTAAGCTATAAAAGTGAACAAAATCGTTTTTAAAATAAAAGAAACCCCGATTGTCTGCGGGGCTTCTAAGGGTAATCGTCAAGTAATGACGTACTCGACTAAATAAACATATCATGAGTTTTTTGGTGAAAATACTGGTAAATGTGTCCAAATGAGTAAGGGCATCATTTTGAACAAAAACGCTATTTTAATAAAAAAAGAGCTTGCAAGGAAACAAGCTCTAACGTAATTGAGATGTCTATATATTACCATTCATTTCATTATAATTCCATCCGTTGTGGTTGAGAAATTAAGTATAAGCAATTTAATAAAAACCCTAGTTTCCTAGGGTAATGGTATAACAGCCAAATATATTTTATTCTTTTATATCGTAACTTAATATTACGTTAAAAACATCAGGGAAATGTAACCAATTGCAGAAAATAAAAGAGCAGCCAGTAAAAGCTAACTGCTCATCTCCAAGGGGGAATGGAGAAAATATAATGTTGTCTGCATTATTAACAGAATATTTAGTTTTATTCAACGTAAGATTCAGATTTAAATTAAAATCTCAGCAATTAATATTATCATTCTTACAAGAAACAAGCGTATAACAAAATCTTTATTTGAATAAAGAAGCCCTAGGGTTAGGGGATCTAGGGCTTCCTGTGTTGGTATATCTCACAAGATATTATAAAAAGAAAAGAACTTACTAAAGATAACGCATAAATGTATCAAAAAAGTGAAAAAAATCGTTATTTGATTAAAAGAAAAAAGAGCACAAGTTGATATGAGCTCTAAAATAATCATTTTAAAATCTATTAAATTGTTTCTTTTGTATTAGGGGTATCAAATTTATCAATTAACTTAAAGATTGCTTCTAAAAGAATTGTAGATAAAATCGCAAAGATTAATACAGCATGTGGTGATAATTGTACTGCTGTGAAATTAAGGTTTGCTAGCCAAAAATATCCGACATACATTGTCAGGAATGTACTAACAATTGAAATTGTAAATCCTAAGAAACCTAATTCTTTTAGCTTTTCTTCAGATAATTTAAATACGTGTAATATGAAAGAGAAGATAATCCCAACTATGAAAAATCCAATACATAGGGTTAATAGTGAAATTATACTAGGGTATTCAACGTCATCAGGCATCCATTGTTTCATTCCTACAATTATTGCTGTAGGGAGCGCGATAGGTATTAATAGTGGTGATACTATTAGAAAAATTGCCAATAGTCTATTGCTGTTGTTTGTCTCATTGTTGTTGTGATTATTCATAAAGCCTCCAAAAATAATTTTAAAATTAATATCCTAGTGGATTTTAGCACATAAGCATTAGTAAGGCCACAGTCAAAAAAAGTGGATTTAAACAAAAGTGCTGTTTGAATAAAAAGAAGTTCAATACGGGGGAGAATAGTCATCTCTTATGCTGGGGAGGTTAACGGATATCCAAATTTATTAAGGGTGATTATATGTTGAACAGCAAAGTGGTTATTTTGCTTTTGGGAATTATAATAGCAGTTTTATTTTTAAAGCCGCTAGATACCAAAGCAGTTAATATTGATAATCAAGATTTTTATAATTCTTACAATACTTTATTAGCACCATATGCAAGCAAAGCTATCAGAAATAAGCTTGGGCCAAATCATCAGTATAGTTTAACGGACGCAAAAATTTTAAAAGTTGAACGGTTTCCAAAAGAAAATTTTAGTTTTATCGTTACAGTTCAATATAAAACTTATACAGGCGCTTATAATCCTCCGAATGGCATAGAAACCGTTACTTTTAATATAGATCCAAGTGGAGTAAAAGTTATAAATTTTGTTCATAAAGATGCTTAAAAAAGAAGTGATATCCTTCACACATTGATTAGGGGGATATTCCAATTAATAAATATAATAAAAATTTCATTTTGTATTAATTTAAAACACGAAAAGAGCACTTAATAAAGTGCTCTCATGACAAGATAATTCATTTGTAAAGACTATTTCAATTTATAAAGAGAGGAACACAGAATATTATATGTGTGCCCAGTTAATGGAGTGCTTTTTACAAACAAAAAGCAGCTAGCAAAAGCTAACTGCTCCTTATAAGGAGATACAGAGAAAACTACTTCAAATGAGTTGTGGCATACAGCTTATATACAGTATTGACGGAATATTGAATTTCATTCAAGAGGTTATGTTATATGATTAATTAAAAACTCTTTTATTAGCAGTAAAACTCCGAGGAGAGATAAGACTTCAATCGAAAACCAAAACATATCTTTTTGAGGTTTTTTAAACTCCATTACTATGGAGGAAAATAAAAATAAGGCAATGACTATACCAATACAGAGACGGATCACATCAGGCATTTATGGCACTCCTAATAATTAATTATTTTTTTATATAGGTATTTCCAATGGTACGGAATTTTAAAAATGTTTTATGGAAAATCAAATAAAAGAACACTATTCGAGTTGACTTTAAATCCTTATAGCCTCAAGGTAGGTTTTTAGTTTCTCTTTAAACAATTAAAGTAAGCCTCTACTTTCCAAAAATTTTGTTTGAGAATTGAATTATCCGATTCTTTTAAAACCTAACTATAATAATTCATTTTCAATATCATCAGCAATTCAATTATTATATAGAAATACAAATTCAATGACTTATATTTTATGTTTTGTTACGCTATATATAGCTTGATTTGTTTTTAACATAGACATATTAAGGGTACTTAATAATTTTTAGGAGGCTTTTTGAATGAAGTTATGTAAGGTGAAAACTTTGTTACCATTATCTGCTGCAATGATTACAATAGTATCAAATCCAGTAGGCGCTGCGGCTTCAACGGTTTATACGGTTCAAAAGAATGATACCCTAGAAGCAATAAGTAAACAATATGAGGTGTCCGTACAATCACTTAAACAAGCTAATAGTAAAGCAAATGATCAAATTAATATTGGAGAACGCTTAACAATTCCAGGATCTTCAACTGCAAACGAAAATGTTCAAAAAAATAATTCAGCAGTTTCAAGTAATACATATCAAGCAATTTACCAAGTGAAAAGCGGGGATACATTAAGTTCTATATCACAACAATATAAGGTTTCAATACAGATTATTAAACAAAATAATAACGTAGACGGAAATCAAATTTTTGTCGGTCAGCACTTAAAGATTGATACGGGTATTCCATTACAAGAAGTGGATTTAATGGCTCGATTAGTGAATGTAGAAGCAGGGGGAGAACCGCATGAAGGAAAGGTTGCAGTTGCAATGGTAGTGTTAAATCGGGTTAACGCTAATGGCTTTCCAAATACAATTAAAGACGTAATTTATGAACCCATTAAAAATGGTTATGCATTTACTCCTGTTACAGACGGTAGAATTAATCAGCCTGCTACACAGGAAGCAAGAATGGCAGTAGAAGAGGCTCTCACTTCAAAAGGAACAAATTCTGATTGGCTTTATTTCTATAATCCAAAAACCTCGACTGACAAATGGATTACAACACGTCAAACCGTTGCACAAATCGGAAACCATTTGTTTGCTAAATAAAATAATAATATATTAATGGATTTCCAATGAGATAAGGAGAGGTTATTTTTGCGTGTAATACATTCACTATTAGCAATATTAGCGGTTATATTTTTAATTTGTGGTGTTATTATTCACGAATATGTATTGGTGTTTTTTGTGGGGATTTGTTGCATGGTGATAGTAAGTTTTATGATTTCCAGTATACGTAATTGGAAGGTGAATAGGAAGCGCATTTCTATCGTGTATTTTTCTTGTGTATTAATATTATTGCTCTTAACAATATATCTTTTGTTTATCACTTTTTATACACGTTCTTTGGAATTTTAGTACTTTTATTTGTATAGCAAAAAAACCTCAGATCATGTTCTTTTGGTTTTTATTGGCCAGTTATGATTCAGTTTGTAATACCTTTAGAAAAAATATGTTCATTCTGTTAATAGAGAAACCGGTATTTAAAAAATCAAAAATAATGATGAAATCCTCAAAAAATAATCAGCTCGGTTTAACGAGCTGATTATTACATCCAGAAATCCTCAAAGTCTACGCTGTAACCTTTTCTTTTTAAGGATCTAATTAGTTTTTGACCATTCCCTAATGAAGGCTTGTATGCGTTTGAACGAGAAATACGACTAATTGTATTTTGATTAACTCCACTCCATTCCTTTAATTCGGTTTGAGTAATATTATTTTTCCTTAAAAATTTACCAAACTTTGATAATGGTTTCCCCAAGCCAAACATTGTGAACACTCCTATTCTTAAATCCTCTATTAATCACATCTTTTCCAAAGCATGATTTTTTTAAACAAAAGTGTTAATAATGTACAAGCCCCACGCAATATGATGTATCAAGGTAGCAACCATGGTATCTAGCAAACTTATTACCAAAGTAGATACCAAATCAACTAGCCTTTGAACTAGCAAAGTATCTACCACGTTAACAGTCAAGATAATGCTATCAAGGTAATAAGCGTATAAAACCTATATTTTATCTAGTTTGTTCATTCTGTTTATAGAGGGGGCATTTAAATGCGTGGTAGGAAGGAAACAGTTTCTTTTCGTGAGTTTAAGGATCGGTCATATGAAGAGAAAGTAAAGAAAATACGTAAATACAATTCATTAAGTCCTTTCGCATTCCTTCATATGTCGGATCAGGTACTCAACACTTACATTGCATTAGGAGTAATGGGAACTGTTTTAATCGGGGCAGTCATGTTAGAAAAATATTTGGTACGACATGACTATATATCCGCAGCCAAATTTGTAAGTGAAGGAATTTATTACGGCATGCGAATTGGTGGAGTTTGTTTGATTGGATATGTATTTATTCGCATCGTAATCATGTTTTAGGGGGGAGTATATGAAACTGATTAAGAAGTGGCTTCTTACACAAAGGTTAAGGAATCAACTTATAGAGGTATTTGGAAAAGCAGGTCTATATACGGAACATCAAACACGCGGGGGGAAAGTACTTATTTATCCAAAGGTACATAATATTTCTTCTTCAGCAGAAAGTGTGAGATATGTGTTTACCATACCAAACGGATTAGATCCACAAAAGATTGAAAAGAAGTGGTTTTGTTTCCAGCAAATATTAGGACGAAATATTACGATTGAAGGTGATGTGAAAAAATTTGTCCTACATGTATTCCGTTCGAACGCTGGGCTAAAATCGTACAATTACTGTTATAAAGGATGGAAACCACTATTAAAAGATTACCGTTTACCTGTTGTTGTTGGTAGGGACCAATTTGGAAAGATGATTGCGTACGATATGATTGACTCCAATTCACCACACTTATTAATTGCAGGGGAAACGGGAAGTGGGAAAAGTAGTATGGTACGTGTTATATTATCCACACTTATTCAATATATGTTTCCTGAAAAGTTGCATTTATATCTTGGTGACTTAAAAAACTCTGAATTTCATTTTTTGCGTAGAGTGAAGCATGTAAAAGAAGTTTGTATGGAAGAAATCGAAATGAAAATAATGCTTCAAAAGTTATGGAAGGAAATCAGAGAACGAAGAAAACTTATGGAAGAATATGAAGTTGATCATATTGATGCGTACAACAAAATAAATCCTAATTATCAAAAATCATATATTCTACTTGCTATCGATGAGGTAGCTATGCTTAAAGATGAAAAAGAGTGTATGGCTACAATAGAAAAGATTTCAGCAGTTGGGAGATCACTTGGAGTCTTTCTTATGCTTAGTATGCAGCGACCAGATGCCAAGGTGTTAGATGGTAAGTTAAAACTTAATATGACTGTAAGAATTGGCTTTAAATGTGATAGTGTGATTAATAGTAATATCATGGGTACTCCTGGTTCAGAGCATTTAGAGCAATCTGGCCAAATGATTTTTAAAAGAAATGGATTAAAGAAAGTGCAAGCACCTTACTTGTCACTATGTAAAGCGAAACAAATTATTGAGCCATATCGTATGGCTAAAGAGGAGAAAAAATCTAAAAACCCTCTGCAAAAAGAAATGCCTTTATTTGGGGTGTTAGATGATGAAGAGTAGAGATATAGGGATTTTGAATGACTTGAAACGATTTAGGTGTATGTCTCGTGACGATATTATTTATTTACATTTTCAAGGATTAAAGAATGCAATAACTTGTTGTAATACAGTTATGAAACGATTAAGAAGAGATGGGCATGTTGATGCTAACGTATTACAGCACCCATACATTTATTTTCCACAACCCAGTTCTATCAAAAAAACGAGTCAAAAAATTCCTCATTTCCTTGGTATTGTGGACGTATACAAACAACTCGTTCATTATGAAAATCCTAAGCTATTCGAAGTTGAACCAAAGTATGGGAAAGAATATATGGAACCGGATGCTTTTACAATATGGCGTAGATCGCCATTCTTTATTGAAGTTCAAAAGTCAGTGTACAGTAAAAAGATAATGCAAGATAAGATAAATAGATATGAGTTATACTTCCATAGCCAAGAATGGCATAATGAATCTTGGCAACCGAAAACTTCTAAATTCTTTCCTTCAATCCTTATCATTACTGACAAACATTATGACGTTCAATCTTCTTATTTTCGTGTATTCCAGGCGAATTCTATAGAGAGTTTTATGAATAATTTAACGGTAAAATCATAAAGAAAGCCTGCATAGTGTAGAACTGTTTCTTTTCAATAATGTATTAAGTCATGTGTGATGATGATTGTTAGACGGCAATAAATGCGGAAGATTAAATTTGAAGCAAGTTATGAAATAGTAAAAAAATGAAAAAAGTAAACCTTTAAATAATTTTCAATGGTTAAGCCAATATCTCATTGTATAGCGCTAAGGGTGATAATATCTCAAGTATGAAATAATTAGTAATTTGTGACGGCCAAGTCTCTTACGTGGAGGGTTAGCCGTTTTTATTATATTTTATCTCTTAGTTTTCTCTATAAAGTATATTAAAAAGATAAGGTAAATCTTCTTCTAAAATGATATCTCCAAAATTAATAACTTGTACGATAATCTCTCAATTATCACTAAACCCATTCATATCAACAAGTTCTCCCACATATCCGTTTGTACCAATACTTTACTAATGTACGCATAAAAAATGCCCTTTATCTTATCTTTATCTTATCTTTACCTTATCTTTAAATTTTTATATTAAACTATAAATCTTAAAGTATTGATGTTTAAGTCTGAAAAGGAGCGGGAGATAGATGTTTATTACATATTTTATAAATAACTAATTACCTTTGAAAAATAGAATTTCTTATACGAGGAGGAATATATGAAGAATACGAGTAAAATACGAATTATTATATTATTGTTTATTAGTATTTTGGGTTTAGGAACAATGCTTGGAATACTATATCTTAATCATAAAACCAATATTCAACAAAATAAAGCGCTCGCAACCGAAAAACGTGTTTTGCAATATGAGCACACCTTGAAAAAAGAATTAGAAAAATATAATTTAGGAGAGAAAACAGCAGTTTTATTAGGAATTATGTACCAAGAGAGTAGAGGTGAGGGAAACGACCCTATGCAGTCTTCTGAATCACTGGGATTAAAGCCAAATGAAATTCAAGAGACAAGCTTGAGCATTAAACAAGGGGTAAAACACTTTGCAAAAATGTACAAATATGGAACGGAAAAAGATGTTAGCATGGAGACAATTATTCAAAGCTATAATATGGGACCAGGGTATATTGATTTTATCGCCAGTCAAGAAGTTAAACAACACTCGGAAGATTCGGCCAAAAAGTTTTCTAAGATGAAAGTTGATCAAAATCCAGCGATGTACACTTGTGGTGGAAATAAAAATAATTTTAGGTATCCATATTGTTATGGTGATTTCACATATGCCACAAAGGTAAATGAAAAAACAAAACTTATTGAGGAACTTCTTCGAAATGTACATAACTCTTCTAAATAAGTTGCAGAATGAAATATAATGATACCGTCAGCTCTTAATAATAATATCTAATAAAAAACTAGTTTTTTATTAATTCACATAATTTCCAAAATTAAAATCTGTGGATGTTAATATTTGTTATATAATGTATTTGTCAAAGCATTACCCCTGTAGTTTCTATGATGAATCTGTAAGATAGTTTGTTTGCCCCATATATTCATCTTAAACTAAAAAGAACTTGTAGAGATTCCTACAGGTTCTTTTTGTTTTAAGGGTTATATGTGGATTTAAAATATAATTACAATTTTTTGAGAGGGGAAAGTACATGTTTGTAAAAGCAGAAAGATTATTAATACGAAAATTTGAGTTCAAAGATTGGCAAGCTGTCCATGAGTATACATCAGATATCAATGTTATGAAATACATACCTGAAGGGGTTTTTACTGAAGAAGATACAAGGAACTTTGTGAATGAAAACAGTGGTAAAAATGCTAAGAACTTTCCTGTGGTATTAATAGATGAAGATATCCTGATTGGTCATATAGTATTTCATAAATATTTTGGTGAGCATACTTATGAGATTGGTTGGGTGTTCAATCCAAAATACTTTAATAAAGGATATGCTTCTGAAGCAGCACAAGCTACATTAAAATATGGCTTTAAGAAAATGAAATTACATAGGATTATCGCTACATGTCAGCCACAAAATATCTCATCATATCGAGTGATGGAGAAGATTGGAATGAGAAGAGAAGGCTATTTCAGAAAGTGTATACCACATGGGAATGAATGGTGGGATGAATATTATTACGCTATTTTAGAAGAGGAGTAGTGTCTCAGAACTCATTATTTAAATTCAAACTCCTATCCCTAAATAGGCAAGTGACTAACGTTAGTAGGATTTTTGCTACCAAAGGCGAAGTCCATTTCTGCTATCGCTGAAGTGCAAGACCGTGGTGTCCCATTACCACTCTCGTGATTGATCCTATGGATTCTTAAAATATAGAATGTTAGAAATATATCATGGTAAAATGTGTATAACTATAAATTATTAAATAGATTGGAGAATACTAGAATGAAAGTACAATTACTAAGAATAGGGATATTGGCTTGCTTCATGATATTTTGTTGGTCCTATGAAGATGTCTCTGCTGCATCTACGTGTGAGCCATATGGTGAAATTAAGCCGAACCAAAATCCCTCTCGTCAGCACATAAATTGCCTACTAACGAACGCAGCATTAAAAGAAAATGTTCCTCCTGAAGTTGTAAAAGCTGTAGCTACACAAGAAAGTGGATGGAAACAATTTGATGGAAACGGCCAGCCAATCATAGCACAAGATGGTGGAATTGGGATTATGCAAATTACCAATCAACCTCAGTTCGATCAACAAAAGTTAAAATATGATATTAATTATAATATTGAAGCAGGTGTTAAAGTTCTTCGTAGCATGTATCAGCGAACAGATCTACCTAAGGTAAAAGCTGCTGGATCAGAAGTAATCGAAAACTGGTACTTCTCCGTTATGGCTTATAATGGAACAAAACCTGCAAACAGTCCTTTATATAAAGCTACCGGTCAAAAAAATTTAAACGCTTACCAAGAAAAAGTGTTTTCTATTCTAGAACAATACAGTTTTTTAAATGATACAAAATTGGTACAGTTTCCTTTCAGTACAGCTGATTTCGAATATGATCCTAACACGAGCACAAATATTGTATTTAAAAAGAAGGAGTACATACTAACAAATCCACATTCTTCTATCTATCACCTAAAAACAGGTGATCAAGTACTTGTAACAAGAGATGGAGTAAATTTAAGATCTAAACCTACTTCCGCTTCAAGTGGGAAACCGTTAAGTAAAAGTACGAACTTGATTATTCAAGGAAACGCTGCATATGATGAATCTGTAGATAGTAGCAATCAGTTTGTATGGTATCCAGTTAAAACTGCAGATCAAAAACTAGTAGGTTATATTTCTTCTGCATATATTATGAAAAAATTATAATTTAAGATCAAACGGTGAAGATAATCACTGATAAAGATATGGTAGTGATGGGAACAGTTGAACCAAATATAGTTGTGGGTTTTGGTGCAAAAAAATTCTTAAACTTGGACATACCGATACTGTTACTCTACAAAGGCTTGTAATTGGTATGGAAATAAAAAAGTTGTTCAAGTGGAAGCATTTTGATCCTAACTGTATTTTATAAACAGTGAAATGATACAAGCGGTACAACTTGAATCTTCGTAAAGAAGCACCCCTACGTGTATACTACTTAGGAAAGTTTGGGAGGAAGTGAGGAGAGACGAGCTTCCAACGAAAGCAAAAGAAAAAACAGATATGAAATAATTAGTTACTTGTGATGGCGGATTCTCTTACATGGAGGATTCGCCGTTTTTTTATTTACAATGAGAAACGCATGTTAGGGTGAATATTGGGGCGAATTGAAATGTCTGACTGGTCAATACTGTGAACGTATTAATGATTGATTTGTATAAGTACCTATACATACCAGGTTAACGAAATTTTGTTCATTTGTTTTCACTAAAGGTGCATCTCGGGGGGAAGAAGAAAGTGTGCAAAAGAAGTGTTAGAAAGCCGTAGCATGATTGACAGAATTAAACTCGTTAGATATCTCGTAATAGATAGCATAATAGAGAATTAAATTGTTGTATATTTTAATATATTGTTATAATATTACGAAGGGAATAAGGTAATATAAGGTAAATACGATAATGTTATTGTATAAATATAGCGCAAACAGGGAGAATGGACATGAAAAGATATCTAGTATTAGGATTATTGTTGTCAAGTTTATTAGTGGGATGTGGTCAGGAGAACGCCTCTACCAAGAAAGAAACTCCTAAGAGTGAGCAAGAAGTGAAGAAGGACGCGCTAGCCGATAAGAAGGTAGATGAAACAAAGCGTGATGAATTAAAGGACGCGGAAAAGTTGGATGATAATGTGCCAAGGGATAACGAAAACAGAGCGATTGATACGGAAAAAAATGAGGATAAAGTTGATATTGTGCAGTATCAGCTTCCAGTAGATGAAAGTAGTTCTACAATGCCTGTCGATTACTTTGAAGCACTTGAACATGGTATGCCATATGAAGAAGTAGCTAAGGCATTACACCGTAATGCGACAAGTGCATTTAAAACGAAGAAGTTTGATACTGAATTAATTGAATATATTTATGAGGCGCCAGAAGCAGTGATACAAGTTCAATTTAAGGACGGTAAGTTATTTGGTGCGGATTATGTTGGCCAAGATAAGGAAATGTATTCAGTTATTCCCGTCGGATGGGATGTCAAAAATAATCGTTGGGCTGAAGAGAAAAACGTAAGCGTGCAATCTAATGAGAGTAAGTCAAATAATCACAAGTCTCAAATGAACGAAGGCAAGAATGTTGAAGCCAATGATAAGCCCGAAGAAGTTACTACCAAACATAAACCTAATAATAACGAAGTTGAACAACAACTTAAGGAAGTAGAAGAATTTAAGCCGAGTGATGCAGACATGGAACGCATTAAACGACAAGAGGACCGTTGGAATACGCCATCAGGAGGTGTGGGTGCTACATGGAAACAAGAAATGGAAGAGATGAAAAAACAAAAATAAAATAATGTATATACCTATTATACGGGTTAAGTGAATTTAAAATGGGGGATTTATTTGATTTACTAACTCTTAATAAGAGTGGAAGATTATCACAAGGTAAAGTAATTGTTGCTTTAAAATACGTGGTGATAATTTATAACAAAGTCTGATCATTAATAAAAATACTTGATAAAAACCCCTATTAATTTTTAAGTTAATAGGGGTTTTTATCGATCTTATTTTCAAAAAATGCTCTTTAGACTTACCTATAAATCAAATCTTATTCTTAACTAATACTACGGTTTAGAAAGCATAATAGTTAATTTATTTCTAAATTTAATTGGCTACAATTAAATTTCTTGTCTTATCGATATGATTAAGTAACATACTATACTCTTCTTCATACATAGCTAAACGTTGCGAAAGAGAGTGATTCTCTGCTTCTAAATATTCAATTTGATTTTGTAAAGTTGTCAATTCATCCATTTCTTTATAATTTTGTAGAAATGAAATAATGTCATCTAATGTAATAGATAAAGAGTTTGTTTCTTTTTTTTGTTGGAAGGGAGAAATGTTATTTTCCACTTTTCGATTTTGTTTTGCTTGTTGTATTTCTTCTTCGTATTGTTTTCGCAAGTAAGAGTTCCAACGAAATCCGCAAGCAGCAGGAGTTCTGGCCAATGGTTTAGCAGCTTCTTTAAATGCAGCTAATTGTGTTCCGCCGTTACGAATATTTTGAAGCACGATTGTTGCGAGAAGTAAATCGTTATCGTTAGTCCAGGAATCTTGTCTTGAAATTACCACGTTTCCATCCCCCTTATATGCTTTTTATTATATATATGCAATTACTTAAAATGATAGAAGCTCAACTTCTCTTAAGATAATTAGGAGCAAATTAAAAGAAGTATGTATTTTTAAAAATGCGAAATTGCATAAAAAATAAGGTTGACTATTTACTATAGTTGTAACTATAATGGTTACAGCTAAGCGGCTGAATGAATAGATTTGATGACATGAATTAGTTGTATTAGTGATGTATAAGCAATTATTAAAAAATGAATGGAGTTGAAAATATAAGCCTACATTTAAGACGTTCGTATAAGAAAAGAAGTTAGGTAATATACATTTTTTTATAATCATATATAAATTAAAAGAGGTGCACATTTTGAAAATTTTTAAGGGAATTCTAGTTTCTTCAATTGCTTTAACAGCATTTAATGGGGTAGGTGGTATACTTCCAAGCGAAAAATCAGAAGTTGCCTACGCTGCTACTTACAGTTATTCAAATAAGCAATTGAATTCTACTGTACATAAGCAAGTTACTAAACAATTAATTTTGAAATTTAAAAATGAAGCAAATTTACCATATCAGGATGGGATAGAAAAATTCATTAAAGAAAAAAAACAAGACCCTGAACTAATTAAAATTTTAGCCGAATACCCAAATATAACTATAAATCGACTTTTTAGTTCTTTAAACCCTACAGAAATTAAAAATTTAGGTGAAGAAATAAAAGACTCTGATTATATTTCTTCTAATTTGCTAAACTATTATATTGTAGAAACTCAAGTTGATGTTGATGTACAAGCATTACTTGTAAAATTTGAAAAATCATCTCTTGTTGAAACGGCATATCTACAAGAAGAAGAAGCACCACCAGAAGAGCGTTTACCGAATTTATCTGTTAATCCATATGATGAGCCTAGACTTACAAGGCAAGGTTACCTTGAACCAGCACCATTAGGAATCAATGCACCTTATGCCTGGGGTATAAAAGGTGGAGATGGAAAAGGAACAACTTTTGTAGATATGGAGTATGGCTGGTTATTTACTCATGAAGATTTAGTGAATCAGAAAATCGAATTAATATCAGGACAGAATAAGAGTGAACACCATGATCACGGTACTTCAGTCTTAGGGATTGTTTCGGCAGAAGATAATAACATAGGCGGAATTGGGATTGCACCAAAAGCTAAGGTAAAAGTTGTATCCCAGATTAGAGATAACGGTAGATATAATACAGCAGATGCTATATTAAGTGCAGTTAACAATATGCAAGCTGGAGATATCCTTTTATTAGAAGCCCAAGCAACATATGATGGATATGGAGATAAGAACTATCTTCCTGTAGAAGTAAAACCAGATATATTTGATGCAATTCGTATAGGAGCAAATAAGGGAATTATTATCATTGAAGCAGGTGCAAACGGCGGAAATGATTTGGATCAATTCAGAGACCGTAATGGTAAACAAGTTTTAAATCGTAATAGTCCTGATTTTAAAGATTCAGGGGCAATTATGGTTGGGGCAGCTTCTGCAAGGGTCCCTCATAAACGTTCATATTTCTCTAACTACGGTAGTAGAGTGGATGTTTATGGGTGGGGAAATGCAGTAGACACAACAGATGCAAAACCAAGTGAATTTATGACAAATCTATATACATCTAGCTTTAGCGGAACGTCTAGTGCATCACCTATTATTGCTGGTGCTGCTGCATCAATTCAAGGAATTGCAAAAAATAATCAGGGGAAAGTATATACACCAAGCCAGCTAAGGGATATTTTAAGTGATTCTAGTACTGGAACGAAATCTAATGATCCAACTTCTGATAAAATTGGTGTGTTACCTGACTTAAAAGCCATTTTATCTAAACTTGGTTTTTCACCAAACTTAAGTAATGATTCTTCCATTGTGTTTCCTGAGGAACAAGAAATAAATAATGGAAATAAGGGAAATGAAGGATCTACTATTACATTCCCAAAAGAGGATTCAGCTAATAGTGAAGGGAACTCTAGCTTCATTTTCCCAGAATAATTGTAGAGATATCTTTTATTTAGTATGAAAGACTTTTATATAACTAGTTGTTTATAATACTAGTCAGATAGACTCTTATGTGTAATAGTATAAGAGCCTATCTGTTGTACTTTTAACCATATGAAGAGGAAAGTACTCCTGGATATATTTTTAGTGTAGTGAAGTGTCTTATATCTACATTTATATAATATTCAGTGTAGCCTCTTTATAAATTTAGAAATGAACTATTTTTCAATTATATGCACAACGGTAATTGGTGGTAATAGTGAAGTCCAACCAGCTGCATAAATGTTTAATTTTTCAACTAATTTGTAGTTTTCACTATTTGAAATAGGTAATCCATTGTTATAGAAATTGCTGTATAGAGTGATGGAAACGAATGTGTTTAAATAATTAAATAGAAGGAGGGGCTTATGTTAAGGATTACTTAAAGATAAGCCCTTTCTTTTTTATTATTTCATGACATTCATCTCAAAATTCTAAACGATGTGGAAGTAGGGGTAGTTTAAGATAATTTGTATTTAATTTTTGACAACTTTAATAAATTAATTTTTACTATCGTATGAATTAGGATAAATTATTATAAGTTATGGTTATTACTTAACATTTTGTTTTACTTGATCTTTTAATTCATTAAGGGTCTTACCGCTAATATTGTCAGTAATAGTTTCATGTATTTCATTTTTCAATACAATTGTTTTACCTGCAATTTCTGCCTTGGAAGACATCTTACTTTCATTAATAGTTTCTATGTTTGTTTGGAGGTCAGCTTTGTTATTTTCATCAAAAGTAATTGCAAATGGTTCAATTGCTCCGTAGTAGTTTCCAAATAATTGATCTTTCTTTAAAAACATCATATATTTTTTATTAACTTTAGGTTCGATATATAAAGGATCCTTATTTTGAACCTCTTTAGTAGTTACCTTAGTAGCTTGTTTTGTAACTGTGCCATCTGGTGCAACAACTGCATTAGAATCTTCAAGTTTTACATTTTCAGCGAAACGATGATTAATTTTTATTTGTTTATTTTCATTTACACCTTTAATTGTTTCGGAAATGTTGAAATTATATAGATGTCCTTCAACATAGTTTTCTTTGTCCTCTTCCGATGGATTACTTGGATTACGTGCCATATTCCACTTAGAGTCAAGACCTTCATATTCACCGATTACAACTAGGTCGGCTTCATTAATCATTTGATTTAAATCACTTGTAGCAGGGAAATCTTTACTGAGAATGACAGTTTCAGCATTCTTATCTTCGCCAGCAACATTGGAGAAGTGACTATTATATGCTGAATATCCTCCGAAACCAATCACTGCAGCTAAAGGAATTGCAATTACTAAATTTTTTGCTTTTTTATTTAACATTAAGAAATCATCTCCTTTTTCTGTTAATAGATTGCATTTACACCATTCTTATCGTCAGTTTGAGGAACATGCATAGTAGTACGATTACGATTGCTGTTCATAATTGAAGTGCCACTGTTGTGACCTATTCCTATTGCATGACCAAACTCATGTACTCCTGTACTTTTAGCAACATTAGATTTTGTAATATTTGTATTCCCTGCATTAATATCACCAGCGAATTTCGTTACTTTTTTAGTGGATGTATTATAAGTTGTGTTCATTCTTCCGTAATAAGTAGAGGAACTTTCAAACCAAGAGTTTAATTTGTTCACAGAAGAAGAAGAGACTGTAAAGTTAATACGAGAAGCAGTGTACCAGGCTGAATCTGCAGCTTGCCAACCGGATTTAATGATACTGGAGCCATCGTCTAATCTGTCTCCCCACTTATATGTAGCTGATTTTGAAGGTAGCTTCCATCCTTCTTTTACATAAGCTTCTGAAACTCCAACGCTGGAAAAGACAAACACACTACCTAATAAAAATGCAGTAATCCCTTTTCTAAAATTCATATTATCCCTCCAAAGATTATTTTTAACAAGAGAATTATAGCATCATTATCTTGTTTTGAATTAATATTTTTTAAAAATTCGGAATATTTATATTGAGAAAATGGTATAAAATATCTTTTAAGGAGACGTTATTATAATGTATAAACATAAAGTAATAAAATGGAGTCTATGTTTATTAATATTTACTTTTTTAATTATTATTGGTAAAACAATTTGGTCAAATACAGACATAGCAGAAGTGTCTAATGTTTCATCGAATTCTGAAACTATAGTATTAAGTAAGACATTCAAAACTACAAATCATTTAAGTGAAATGGTAGAAGAAGCAGATGTAATTGTACTAGGTAAATATGACGGTTTACACTCTAAATGGAATATGGCAAACAATTCATCATATGAGATTCAAGATGAAGATGTCGAAGGCCATCTGTTTAATTTTCATGTTAAAGAAATTTTAAAAGGGGACTCTGTAGAGAATAAAATTTTAATAAATCATAGATACTCAGAAAGCCTCGTATTAGAGGAAAGTAATGAAGTTATTGATGACAATGGAATAATTCTGAAAGGTGCTACGAAAGTGTTTACAAAAAAAGTGAAAAACAAAGATCCCTTGTATATAAAACCTAAATCTGGTGACACATATATAGTTTTTTTAAAAGAGAATAGTAAACTTGGACATTTTTATCCAGCTTTAGAACCTTTTATGATTCAGTTTGATTTAAGGGATATTGCACAACTAAAAAGCAATTTAATAGATTGGGATAAAAATAAATATAAATATAAATTTGAGGTAAAGGTTAATGAGAAAACTTTTTATATTGAAAATGAAATAGATTCAACCATCAAAGATAATATTAGTGGAAAAAAATTAAAGGATATTAAGGATTTTGTGAAGAGGTCTTCAAAAGTGAAATAACATTTTCACAGGCTATAAATCTATCCGGCATTAAAGGATAGAATTTGCGGATATTTAAAATAATAAATTGCATTATGAAAAGAAAAGAGCTCAAAAAAAGAGTCTAATCTTTTTTTTGAGTTTTCTTTTGCATTCTTTATGCAGAATATGAATTAAGAAGATGTCTTATTCGTTCTATAAAATAATGATGGTGTATATTATTTTTTCATACTCGACTAGCCATAATAGCTTCTTTTATTGAAGAAGAAAGGAAAGAAGCAAGTGACATAACATCTATATCATTTTTAATTTCATTTTTTTCGATTCCTTCTTTAATAAGAGATTCCAGGCTACAAGTTGATAGAAAAGCCTATATTACGAAAATGTAATGTTAATGGATTTTGGTAGTAAGAAGATTAGGATATAATTTTTGTGAGAAGAAATATGAGATGAATAATATGAAACGAATAATGCTTATGTTTAGTGTTTTTGTGATGTTTACTGTGTTTTTATCGGGGTGTAACTTAAATCGACTTGGTACAGATAAATATTATGTTCAAATTAATAAGGATGGCGAACAATTAAAAGAGAAAAATGTTAATGGTGATACGACCTACCAATATAAATTGTCTGGAATTGATAAGGACGATAAGGAAAAAGGTGTGAAATCTTGGGAAGAGGTTAAGAAAGAGGAACTCCCTGCAAAAGTAAAAGAAAAACTAAAGGTGAATTAACATATAAAAGACGCCATTGTTAGAGAAATATAGCCCCTATTTGTTTAGAGTTTCAAAAGCAAAAGACTTACAGTTATTGTCAGTCTTTTGCTTTTACAGGGATAAGCACGTAATTTTGAGGTGCTTTAAGTACTAAGAAGGTTTAATTTTGTTTATGTATTTGTTGTAGCTTAATGGATTTTGTAATGGTTATGATATAATAAAATTCAAGTATAATAAGGGGGATTAATTAAATGATTTTTCAAAGCATGATAACAGCTATTATAGAAAAATTACAAGAGGCGGTAAATCCCTATTGGATAATTGTGTTTGGATCAACGGCTGAGAACAGAGAACGGGAAGATAGTGATATTGATATAGCTTATTTAAGTGACACAACTTTAGGGAACTATGAACGTTTTTTATTAGCACAGGAGTTAGCTAACATTGTTCATAGAGATGTTGATTTAGTTGATTTATCCGAAGCTTCTACAGTTTTTCAAGCTCAGATTATACATACAGGAAAGACAATATTTTGTTCTGATGAAGAACGGAAAATCATTTTTGAAATGAAAACTTTAAAAATGTATTCAAAATTGAATGAGGAACGCAAGATAGTGTTCGATGATATAAAGAAAAGAGGTTCTATATATGAAGAATGAGGTTATTTTAAATAAAATTTCCACAATAGAGCGCTGTATAAAAAGAATCCAAGATGTATATGGAAATGAACCTAAAAATTTGGAGGATTACACAAAGCAAGATTCAATAATATTGAATATACAAAGAGCTTGTGAAGCGAGTATTGATTTAGCAATGCATATTGTTGCTGGGAAAAAATTAGGACTACCCCAATCTAGTCGAGAGGCTTTTGATTTATTGGTTACAGCAGGATTACTTAGCGCAGAGCTAGCAAATAAGTTAAAGGCGATGGTGGGATTTCGAAATATTGCTGTTCATGATTATCAAAGTGTAAATTTAGATATTGTTCGTCAAATTATTGAAAAACATTTAACTGATTTTAAACTATTTACGAAAGAAGTTATGGGGATATTGGAATTTTAAATGAAAGAACAGAATAATAGAGCTAAGAAAGTGAGCAATCCTGAGAGCCACGAATTAGCTATTGATAGTAATGTTAAGAAAACGCCATATACAATTTTATACCTTACAATTTCAAAACCAAAAAGCAATGAAACTTATATGTAGAATAAAAAAGGGACCTATTTAGTAGGTCTCCTTTTTTATCTCGGAAGATATTAAATAAAAACCAGTCTCCATTCTTCACAGATAAAAACACTAAAACAATATGATTTTAAAATATTAATAAAGTTCATTAAGGGTGGTTTTTGCTCATCCCCTCAAAAAGGGGGAATAAGAAAAAAGCAAGCTTCCCTTTTAAGAAGATTTGCTTTTTTCTAAGCTATATTCATATTCTTTGAATCTTCTACATTTGCTATGGTAAGCGCTTTTATAAATACAACATATTTATTGATTAACAAAAATATAAAACCCTTTTTCCCATCGATCTTTGAGCCATTGCAATTCTTCTTTCATATTGGGAACGTATTCGTTTGTTCGTTCCATCAATTTATAGGTTTCCACTAGTTCCAAACATCGATTTGGACTAGTAAGAGAATGTATAAAGAGCATATCACGTTTTGTTACCGATCCAAAAGAGATCCCTTCACGGCTCACCGATAATAACTCTTGAATTTCCTCTTGATCCATATTTGTTTTCTTTAGGTAATTATTCATATCGATGAATGTAGTGTAGCTCCATTTCATATTGTCATAATCATTTTCTTGTAGGAGCATTTCACGATAGGATTCCATATCATGTATGAGGAAATTCCGAATCGCGTCTATAGAAAATTGCATGTACCAAACTTCCTTTACTGTATAGGGTATGTGTGAGTTTTGAGGTTCCTTTAAAAAAGTATTTTCCTAATATGTAGGGAAATACTTTTTTACTTTACCATATATTTAAGTTCTTAGCTGATTTTAAAACCTGGTAATTTTGAAGGGAGAATCTTCATCGCTTCTCCTGTTTTTGGATTATGACCGTTACGCTCTGCAAGTTCCTGGACTTCGGATGTCCTCAAAAACCAAGTAACTGTACTTTTTCTCCTTGTTGTAAACATTTTGCGATTTGGTACAATCCTATTTGTATCGCTGAAAACGCATCTTTTGAGTTAAGTTTGTTTCTTGTTTAATGAGTTCCATTTTTTCATCCCTCATACCTATATATTCAACAAAATTTCAGTAATCATTATAACGTGTTTGCTATATATAAAACGAGTTTCTTGCATTAGCATATTTATACTAGAGAAAGTTATGCTGTCTTCAAAAAAATCAGAGAATGATTTATATCTCATGTACTGACAGGCGTGTTGTTTTTTGGGTATATCTTCAATGTTCTTAATATAGCTACTTTACTTGTTTTATTAATAATTTGTATTTTGAAATTCAAGGATGATATTGATGTACATTTGCGTAAGTGAATAGTTTTCTGTTGAGTTTATAGTAAGTGAAAAAAACGATTAATAGTTGGGTTACGGAAAGGATTCGAATTTGTATTCTTTCTCAATACATATTATGGATAAATAAAGTAAAATATGGGTTGGGGTTATGTCTCATGTTGTGTTAATCCTAACAATAACTAAGGGTACATAATATGCTTTCATACCTTTGAATAATCTTGTTATAGAAGGGATGGAGATTTAAATGGCTCAAATTGTTGGTATTAATAGATACCTTTGTACTGGAGCTTTAATCTATATGCGTGAGGGCCTTTCCCTAAGTCTTGTCAGGAAGTAAGGAACAGTAAGCAAACACTTATACAATATGAATAGAGGAGAGGAATGCCTTATGAAAATACGTAGTCAAATTACATGTGCAAGTCTGGCCCTTTTAATAGCTGGAAGTTCCCTGTTATATACAACACCAACCTCAATTGTAAAAGCAGAGCCCACTCAAAATGTATCTAGTTCGTTACAAACAAATACTCAACGAGATCGTACTTCCGTCAAGCAAGCAATGCGGGATACATTGCAACTTGGATACCCGGGGATACTTGCTAAAACTTCTGAGGGTGGAAAAACGTGGGGGTATGCCGCTGGGATAGCGGATCTGAGAACCAAGAAACCAATGAAAACAGATTTTCGCTTTCGCATTGGGAGTGTGACGAAGACGTTCACCGCAACGGTTATACTTCAATTAGCTGGAGAGAATCGCCTGAATCTAGACGACTACATCGAAAAATGGTTGCCTGGTGTCATTCAAGGAAATGGATATGATGGTAACAAGATTACTATTCGGCACATATTGAACCATACAAGTGGTATTGCTGAATACTCAAGGTCAAAAGACGCTGATTTTACGGATACAAAAAAATCGTATACGGCTGAAGAGTTAGTGAAGATGGGGATTTCTTTGCCCCCAGACTTTGACCCAGGAAAGGGCTGGTCTTATTCAAACACAGGATACGTATTACTGGGTATTCTTATTGAAAAAGTAACCAGAAACAGCTATGCGGAAGAGATTGAAAATCGGATTATTGAACCGCTTGAATTGTCGAATACATTCCTACCTGGCAATTCAAGCGTTATTCCAGGCACCAACCATGCCCGTGGATATGTCCAACCAGACGGAGCAAGTGAGCTAAAAGACGTTACTTATTATAACCCAAGTGCAGGTAGCTCTGCTGGAGATATGATTTCTACTGCTGACGACTTAAACAAATTCTTCTCTTACTTGCTCGGTGGCAAATTACTGAAGGAACAGCAACTAAAACAAATGCTTACTACAGTTCCTACAGGAAAAGAAGGAATCGATGGATATGGTCTTGGAATCTATGAAATTAAGCTTCCAAGCGGTGTCTCGATATGGGGACACTCAGGTGGCATTCTAGGGTTTACAACTCTAGTTGGAGGTAAACTTGGAGGCAAGCATACGTTGGTCGTCAATTGGAATAGTTTGGGTAGAACTGGCAGTCCTAATCCTTTTAAAAATATTTTACTTGCTGAATTTAGCAAGTAGGAAAAAGGAAAAATTTAACATAATTTTCATAGTTGAAAATATACTTTTCTGGTTCAAAAGCCCCAACTTATTTTCAAGAAAAATTTGGGGCTTTTTTTGTTTTGGTGGCGTTTATTTTTCTTAAGCTGATGGATATGGAGTATCTGCCCTAAGTTAAATAAATTTTGACTTAAAAACAAGTGATTTTAACAACGTTAGGAGTGTTTCATGCAGCACAATGTCATTTGTGTTGTATTGGAAGAAGAAAAATTACATTAGAAAAGAGCCAGAATTCATCCTGTTAAGGGTAAATTGACTCTTAATATTTAAAAGGATGGAACAAAGAAACACAGAAATAAAAAACCTCTGTGTTTCTTTTTGATTAATATATTTACTGAACTTTCCGGTACAGATGCTCCTTCTATCCTATTATAAAATCGATTTTGAAAGTAAGTAATTTGTAAGAAATGAGTAAGAAAAAAGAAATTTTCATTGTGTATGATAAAAATATAAAGAGGCGTGAAAGGCGAACAGATATGACTTATATATGAAAAGCAGACCAGTAACAAGACTGTTTCAAGGAAAAGAAGTAATTTATGTGGTTAACATATATGTGGGAAAAGAGGGATTTACCCAGGACAGAATGGCGTTTGTAAAAAAATAATTATGAAGATGATTACGAATTCAATGTTGACTTTTTTTCATTGGTGGAGATGGTAGCTGTGTGGTTAATACGAAATAGCAAGAAACCACCTATACAATATGAATAGAGGAGAGGAATGCCCTATGAAAACACGTAGTCAAATTACATTTGCAAGTCTTGCCCTTTTAGTAGCTGGAAGTTCCCTGTTATATACAACACCAACCTTAATTGTAAAAGCAGAACCTACTCAAAGTGTATCTAGTTCGGTACAAACAAGTACTCAGCGAGATCGTAATTCTGTCAAGCAAGCAGTGCGGGATACATTGCAACTTGGATTCCCGGGGATACTTGCTAAAACTTCTGAGGGTGGAAAAACATGGAGTTATGCCGCTGGGGTAGCGAATCTGAGCAGCAAGAAACCAATGAAAACAGATTTTCGCTTTCGCATTGGTAGCGTGACGAAGACGTTCACGGCAACAGTTATACTTCAACTAGCAGGAGAAAACCGCTTGAATCTAGACGATTCTATTGAAAAATGGTTGCCTGGTGTCATTCAGGGAAATGGATATGATGATAAACAGATTACTATCCGGCAATTATTGAACCACACAAGTGGTATCGCTAATTACACAAGGTCAAAGGATTTTAATATCATGGATACAAAAAAATCTTATACTGCTGAAGAATTAGTAAAGATGGGAATATCCATGCCTCCAGATTTTGCTCCAGGAAAGAACTGGTCGTATTCAAATACAGGATATGTATTACTAGGAATTCTTATTGAAAAAGTAACTGGGAACAGCTATGCGGAAGAGATTGAAAATCGAATTATTGAACCACTTGAATTATCGAATACATTCTTACCCGGAAATTCAAGTGTTATTCCAGGAAACAAGCATGCCCGTGGATATATCCAATTAGACAGAGCAAGTGAGCCAAAAGATGTTACTGATTATAACCCAAGTATGGGGAGCTCGGCCGGAGATATGATTTCTACAGCTGATGATTTAAACAAATTCTTCTCTTATTTACTTGGGGGTAAATTACTGAAAGAACAGGAACTAAAGCAAATGCTTACAACAGCCCCTACAGGAATAGATCAACTTGGCGATTCCGGGCTTGGAATTTTCAAAATGAAGCTTTCAAACGGTGTATCGATATGGGGGCATGGAGGAACCATTCCTGGATTTTTAACTTTTGCTGGGGGCACACTTGGAGGTAAGCATACATTGGCCGTCAATTTGAACAGCCTTAAAGCTGATAGTCCTGATCCTTTTAAAAATATTTTACTTGCTGAATTTAGTAAGTAGGTCAAAAGGAAGAACGGATAATTTTTATCATATTTTCATAGTTAAACAATTAAATGATGAAATTGATCACTTATCTAAGGAGGCAATTCCTTCATGAAAAATAAATTAATTGGTGTATTAGTCGCTACATTAGCGCTAACTATGATTCTACCAACAGGGGCGAAAGCATTTTCTGACAGTAAGACTACAGTCGTATCTAACGCAGAAGTAGCTAGCCAAGAACTGAAGAAGATTGCAGCAGAAAAGGCTGCGCTACTCACGAAGTCCCATGGGACGACTAGCGTGCAGTATGCGCTAATTGATAATGGCAAGCTTACTTTGTCGGGGCAGGCTGGAAAGAACGATATGGAAGGGGAACAGCCACTAACCAAAGATACTCTATACGGGATTGGTTCAGTCAGTAAAATGTATGCAACAGCGGCTGTAATGAAATTGGTGGACGAAGGAAAAGTCGATTTGGATGCTCCTGTGGTCAACTATGTTCCTGATTTTAAGATGAAAGATGGGCGGTACAAACGCATTACCCCGCGTATGTTGTTGAATCACTCCTCCGGCTTGCAAGGTTCCACGTTAAGTAATGCATTTTTATTTAACGATAATGATACCTATTCCCATGATTTCTTGTTGCAGCAATTGTCCAACCAGAGCCTGAAAGCAGACCCTGGCGCGTTCTCGGTATACTGCAACGATGGCTTTACGCTGGCCGAAATTTTGGTGGAAAGAGTCAGCGGCATGAGCTTTACCGAATTTCTACATCAACGGTTTACAGAACCCTTAAAGATGAATCATACAAAAACGCCACAGGACAAATGGAGAGACGAAAAGCGGGCTGGACTTTATTTTCCGGCGTACCAAGGGCAGCTTCCAATTGAATCGGTGAATGTGATTGGTACGGGAGGGGTCTCTTCCACAGCAGAAGATATGGTACGATTCTCACAATTATTTATGGGACAGGGAAAAGGGATCCTCTCTGATAAGGTAGTCAAGGCGATGGAGCAAGAGGAATATAAAAAAGGAATGTGGCCGGGGGATGGAGATAATGTTTTTAACTATGGTCTTGGCTGGGATAGCGTGAAACTATACCCATTCAGTGAATATGGGATAAAAGGCTTGGCTAAGGGCGGCGACACGGCACTGCAACATGCTATACTGGTCGTGCTTCCAGAACAGAAAATGGCAGCGGCTGTGTTGTCATCCGGTGGACGAAGCTCTACAAATCAACTGCTGGCAACAGAATTGCTGCTCGCCGTGCTTAAAGAGAAGGGTACAATTAAGAACATCAAGCCGAACAAATCTTTTGGCAAGCCGGTCAAGGTCAAGATGCCTCAAGACGTGGCAAAGAAAGCGGGCTTTTATGGCAATAGCGAAACGCATTTCAAAATTGAAATTACAAAGAATGGAGAACTGTTCTTACCATCTAATCGAGAAGAAAAATATGTATATACTGCGGATGGAAGCTTTATTAATGAGAAGGGTACTTCTAAGCTCAACTTTGTCACCGAGAAGAATGGAAGAACTTATTTGAGGGAGAGCACATATAAATCGACACCAGAATTAGGGCAAAGTGCGATGACTCACTATTTAGCCGAGAAACTAGAAGACAATGTGCTATCAAAGAAAACCGCTGCCGCATGGGCGAAGCGGGAAGGTGTCAAGTTCTATCTCGTGAATGAGAAATTTAGTTCTATTGAATATCTCGTACAACCGAAACTTATTACCACACAAATTACTCGTAAGGAAGGCCTGGCGGGCTATTGGGAGGGCAGAAAAATTACAGGTCCGAACACCGCGACGCATCAGCTCCAGATCCCCGTGATGAATGGCCGTGATACGACGGAAACGCATTTCTATACAGAAGGCGGCAATGAATATATGGAAATGGCCGGGTTGTTATACGTAAGTGGAACCAACGTAAAACCACTTGATGCTAGCCAATCAACCAAAGTTACGCTGCAAGCAAATGGGCATGCGAAATGGTTTACGATCCCGCAAGCGGCAGCAGGAAAAATGATGACCGTGACATTGCCATCGAAGGGTGCGTTCGCGGTGTATGATGAGAATGGAGTATGTGTCAACTTTACCATTGTGAGCGGCAATAACAAAGTAAAACTGCCGAAGAATGGAACGGTTGTAATTGCTGGGGCACCGAACTCAGAATTTGCAATTACGTTGAACTAGCTACAATTCTAGATGGACTTCAACAAAACCAGTACGACATAGGAACGGTGTTTTGCTGGTTTTGTTTGTATTTACGTATTATCTTTAAGAAGAGAATTTCAACGAATAATATCACGCTCAAACTCTGCAAAAACAGCTATCATACTAATTCAGGGCAATCATCATTTGCTCCATTGATCTTCTTGATGTAAATACGTTCGCAGCCGGTATTATGATGTACAAGCCCTATACGATACAGGAATTATCCGAGGTGTTTAAGCTACTAAGTTTACGCCATATGATACAATCACAAGTCAACAGGTTGCACTTATGTTAGAACGAACTCTAGAATATCTAGGTGTAGAAAAAGAGTCAAATATAGGGCCCTACCACATCGCTATCAAGCTAAAATTTTATAGTACCCCTAGAACGAAATTTTGTACTAAATTTCGTTCTAGGGGTATTTGCATTTCTTAGCTTGATGGAGATATGACGCTACCCTTATAAAGGTATAGTTTTCGTACTTTCATATACAATTATGTCACTTAAGTAATGTGAGCGTCGTTGCTATTACATTGTCGACAAATGTACGTTGGGGGCGGGATTTCATCATAACCGTTAGACCGATTAACGCTACAATCAGTGCCTGTGCCAAAGACTTTGCATCTGTGTTGACTTCAAGCTCACCTGATTGGATTCCTCGTTCAATCGTCTCCTGAAAAATGACGGCGAGGTACATTTGATGTTCTCTGGTCAAAATTTCAAATCTCTCATCATGAGGTGCTAATTCAACCATTGTATTGATACAAAAACAACCTTTACTAAGATCCCCTGCGTATTCTTCATTGACGACATCGGCAAAGAAAATAGAAAATGACTCTTTTACAGAGGAGTGACTTTGAAGCTTATTTCGTATATCAGAGGCCCGAGACATTGTATATCTACGAAGTGCGGCTTCAAACAATTCTTTCTTATCTCCAAAGGTCGAATAAATACTAGGGCGTTGAATGCCCATTCTAGAAGTAAGATCACTTAATGAGGTAGCCTCATATCCCTTCTCCCAAAATAACTGCATTGCTGCATCTAAAACTTGATCCTCATCAAATTCGCGGGTTCTTGCCATTAAGAATTCTCCTTCTCAAACTTTGATTTTATTAATTGTTTTAGGATAGGCGTGTAGGTAAATACAATTGTTTTTTTTATTACCAAACAGTATGTAATTATTATATAATTAGCCATTATTTATGTCAAATCAAGCTGCATTCATTTAATGCAACATAAACTTCAGTTCAAAAATCGTTGACATCATGAATAAGACTAAGTTATATTTACCAGTAATCATATTGTACTGAACGGTATGTTATGGTTAAAAATCTAATGTGATTGGAGGGTAAGGTATGTTCAAAACAGAGACAAATATAGATGATGATCCACTCTACACTAAGATAAGTCATAAATCTTCCATAACAAAACCTAATTTGAATCAACAGCCATCCATGTCTCACACTTTGGCATTATTGTTTGCGGCTGCCTGTGGAATGTCTGTTGCCAATATTTACTTTGCACAGCCGTTGCTTGATCAACTATCTAATGAGTTTGGTATTAACCATTCCATTATTGGTGTTGTTATTACCGCTACACAAATTTTTTATGGAGTGGGCTTACTGCTACTCGTACCGCTTGGAGATTTGCTAAACCAGCGACGTCTAATTGTCGGTCAAATGCTATTATCTACAACAGCTCTGGTTATAGTTGGTACTGCTTCCTCCAGCATGGTACTTTTCGCAGGTATGGCTTTGGTGGGGCTGCTTGCAGTTGTGACACAGACTCTCGTGGCGTTTGCAGCGGCCATCGCTTCCCCTACAGAAAGAGGACGTGTCGTTGGTATTGTAACAAGTGGGATAGTTATTGGCATACTTCTCGCACGTACTTTTGCTGGTATATTAACAGATGTTGCGGGATGGCGTTCTGTATATCTATTTTCTGCTGCGCTCATGCTTTTGATGGTTTTTATGTTTATAAAGATGTTGCCCAATGTTGAGCGCGAGGTAAAATCGCTATCCTATCCTCAGTTGATTAGATCGGTGTTTACTTTATTTATTCAAGAACGAACGTTACGCGTTCGCTCCGTTCTAGCCATGCTGATTTTTGCTGATTTCAGCATTTTGTGGACTTCACTAGTACTGCCACTTAGTACACCGCCAGTTGCTCTATCTCATAGTGCAATTGGCGCATTCGGTCTTGTAGGTGTGGCTGGAGCCTTAGCTGCGGCACGGGCAGGGAAATTAGCCGATCAAGGTTACGGACAACGAACGACAGGCATTGCTTTAGCTCTATTATTGATTTCATGGTTGTTCATCAGCTATATGGAGCAGTCATTAATCGCATTAGTGATAGGGATAGTTCTACTTGATTTGGCCGTACAAGCAATACATGTCACGAATCAAACCATGATTCTTCCATTGCATACAGAAGCACGGAGTCGACTTACTGCTGGATATATGGTTTTTTATTCTATCGGCAGTGCTGGTGGTTCAATTGCTTCGACTCAAATATACGCACACTTTGGCTGGGGAGGAGTTTCCTTACTCGGAGCCTCTGTCAGTGCTTTCGCTCTTCTTTTTTGGGCTATGACCAGACGAGTTAAGATTTTATGAAATAAACGTGTGTTAGCCAATATGAGAAACACGTTACTACCATAAAGAAAATAATTAATTTTTTGACTTAAAATCTAATTGGACTAGGAGAGATAACAAATGGAAATAGGTATTACATCTTTTGTAGAAACAAAACCAGATGTTCATAGTGGTGAAGTGATAAGTCACGCACAGCGATTACGTGAAGTTGTTGAAGAAATCGTTCTTGCTGATCAAGTAGGACTTGATGTGTTTGGTGTTGGTGAGCACCATAGGAAGGATTATGCAGCATCCTCTCCAGCGATGGTTCTATCAGCGGCGGCACCACAAACGAAAAAGATACGGCTTGCGAGTGCAGTAACCGTGCTTTCTTCAGCTGATCCTGTGCGTGTTTTTCAGGATTTCTCTACACTGGATGGCATTTCAAATGGACGGGCAGAGATTATGGCGGGTCGTGGTTCCTTTATCGAATCGTTTCCACTGTTTGGCTATGACTTGAAGGACTATGATGAACTGTTTGAAGAACATTTGGACCTACTGCTCAAAATACGTCAGTCCGAAAAAGTGACTTGGGAAGGCGGACATCGACCAGCAATCAATAATTTAGGTGTGTATCCAAGACCTGTTCAAAATCCTTTACCGATATGGGTTGGTAGCGGTGGGAATCAGGAATCTGCTATCCGTGCCGGTTTTCTAGGATTACCACTTATGCTGGCGATTATTGGTGGTAGCCCAATGCACTTTGCACGAATTGTACAGCTATATAAGAAAGCGGCGGCTCACGCTGGTCATGATGTTTCAAAACTTCAGGTGGGATCTCATTCGATTGGATTTGTTGGAGAGAATACGGAATTGGCAGCAGATACATTTTTCCCTTCCACTCAGGCAGGCATGAATAAACTTGGTAAAGAGCGGGGGTGGCCTTATTATGATCGTTCCAGCTTTGATGCTGCACGAAGTTTTGAAGGGGCGTTGTATGTTGGTGATCCAGATACAGTCGCCGAAAAAATCATCCATCTTCGTAAGCATGTAGGGATTACACGCTTTATGATGTATGTACCATTAAGTACCATGCCACATGATCAAGTCATGCGTGCCATAGAATTGCTAGGAACAGAAGTTGCCCCTCGTGTAAGAGAGGAAATTGCAAAATGGGAAGCTGAAGGAGAACAGGAGACACATCTATTTCGTTAATTAATCCATAAAGATTGCATCAAGTTTCATTATTTAATTGGAGGAATTTATATGAAAATTGACAGTCGAGTATTACCAGAATTAAAACAGGCTTTCTCACAATTTCCAGGCTTTCAATTAGAGGGGGATTTGGAGGCGAGTCGAAGTCTCTTGTCGAATCCACATTTGGAAAAATCAGAGCTTGTACACATGACCAAGCGAATGATTCCTGGCGCAGCCGGCGAGATGTTAGTTAAAATTTACGAACCCATTGAGAAAAATCTTGATAAACTTCCAGCTATGCTGTGGATTCACGGTGGTGGATACGTAATGGGCCACCCTGATATGGACGATGTTTTGTGTGAACGCTTTGTTCAGACTGCTGAATGCGTTGTTGTGTCTGTCGATTATCGACTTGCGCCCGAGCATCCTTATCCAGCGGCTATTGAAGATTGCTATGCAGGCTTGGTTTGGATGACAAATGAGGCAGAATCGCTTGGTATTGATGTGAATCGTGTTGCAATCGCCGGTGCAAGTGGAGGCGGTGGACTAACAGCAGCACTTGCGTTAATGGCTCGTGATAAAGGAGGTCCATCTATTGTTTTTCAGATGCCGCTGTATCCAATGCTTGATAGCCGCAACATAACACCATCAAGCTACGAGATTATAGAAGACAACGCAACATGGAATAGAGCAAACAATTTAACGGCTTGGAATATGTACTTGGGCAAGAAGAACGATACTAACAAACCATCTCCCTATGCCGTACCTTCGAGAGCAGACAACTTAGCAGGACTACCGCCAACTTATACATGTGTAGGTCAACTCGATTTATTCCGAGATGAAATCATTGAATATGTAACAAGACTTGCACAAGCAGGAGTAGATGTTGAATTTCATCTCTATCCCGGCTGCTTCCATTGCTTTGAAGTACTTGTGCCTGAAGCCGAAGTGAGTCAGCGTGCCAGTCAGAATTATTTTGATGCGATGGCACGAGCGCTTCATCCATAATTTATTTATCACCAATGATTATCAATAATTGAAATGCGAATGATTATAATAAAAAAGAACCTTCAATAGGTTCTTTTTTATAGTTGGTAAATATGTAATCAACAATAGATGGTAATAAAGATAAAAATTCAGACACTTTTTATTAATGGGCTAAGTTTTCTTAGGAAGAAATCTATTTCTCATGACTGATCGCTAGATATAATAGGACATATCATTTATTAATTTGGGTGGGTGATTTAGCTTTTTGAGTTTACCACACTTAAATTTAAATTTTGTTTAGGGACAAAATGTTAAAGTTATACATTCTGAATTAACAGAAAATTAAGGTGGTAAAAATCCTATTAAATCTTTTATCAGGTAAACTCATATTTCTTTGGCCTTATTTTCATGGTATTACCGAACGTTTATATGTCTCTAAGGGAAAGAAATACTTTAAGTTTTATTACCATCTAATGTTTGATTAAGATGGTAACATGAAAATAAAACGTTTACAACTAGAAAATAAAGAAAAAATATAAAAATTCGACTTTTTTCGACATTATGACTATGAGAGAAAGAATCTAAATTAAGTAAATCTTTTATTTAGAGGGGGGATTTATCTTATAAATAACGGTTAAAACATTTGCAAATGTTTCACGAGTAATTAAAAATGTCTAATATAAAATTATATTGTGACAATTTTAAACGAACATACTTTATAATTCATACTTAGACTATTGAACTATCCCCACTTTCACTTCATTTAGAAGAGGGGGATTCCTAAGTAAAGAGTTCTATCGAACTCTAATTTATTAGGCTATCTCCGCAGTCCTTGCGGTTAGAAGCCTTATCGCTTCATTCTTTAGATTAATACTTGCGTTAATATCCCTATCATGGTGAGTACGACAAGAAGGGCAGTCCCATTTACGCAGGTTTAGATTTTTAATGTTTTTGTTTTGATATCCACAATTTTAATGGGCTTATAAAGGGAATATACAAGGAAAAGGAAGGTGTAATCCTTCCTTTTCTTATCCAGTATGTCCATGTGAATATTTGATAATATTTACCGTACTTTGAGTACCTGTTGAAGAACTCGATCCAAAAGTTACTGTGACAACAATTAAGATACCAAGTAAGCTAACCGCTAATTTTCTCATTTTAATGCTCCTTTTTTAAACTTTTTTTCACTGGCTTTGCTAGCTTCATAAAAGTAATAGCTTGCTTTTACATGATTATTTTCTTTATAAAATTGGGTTGCTAATTTTTCAGTATATTCATTTATATACTCATATAGTTCTTCGCGTTCAAAATAAGAAATCCCTTCTAAAATGGCTTTTTCTACATCACTTGCACAACTATTAAGGTTCATTTTTTCTAAAATATTAAAGTGATGTATATAACCTTCAATACATAACTGAGTGGAAAGTTGTAGTCCCTTTTCAATTAGCTCTTGAGCTAATTGGTTTTCTCCTAATTTATAATGTTCTCTTGCCTCAATAAATAAAGCTTTATAATCACTTGGTAGTTTTTGATTAACTTCAGATAAATATCGTAATGCTAACTCAGAAAGGTTTTGTGTAGCATACATAAATCCTAGATTGTGACGGACAATTAAAATATTGTATTCTAAATTTTCTTTTTGGAATGCATCCATCGCTGAAATATAATGTTCTTCGGCTAATTCCCACTCTCTTAAATGAGTACATGCCAGCCCGTATAAGTTATTGCAAAAAGCAACTTTTAATTCATATCCCATGTGTTTTGAAAAGATATCTTTAGCTTTCATAACATGATTAATACATAAGATCGATTTATGTGTATGACAGTAGAAAACAGCCAATTCATAATGGAATTCAGCGTATTCAATTTCGTCAGGTATTGTTGATAATAAACTTTCAGCTTTATCAAAATGTATTCTTGCAAGACTATGATTACCCGTAACATTCGAATGTATTGCTTTAAAGAAGTGATAATAGTATGAAAGGAAGTCATCTGTAGGAGTCTCGTAAGCATCACATTGTTTAAAACTATCTTTAGAAATACTTAAACTATCAACTAGATATTGGTGTCTAAAATCAAGAAGTGAGTAGTATAATAGTATGGTTTGATTTTCTTCCATATCTTGGATTTTATTTTCGATTTCTTGTTTCAGTAATTGAGCGGCATCTACATGTCTGGCTCTAATTTCCTGATACCATTCATTTAATAAATGATTTATTTGTTCGTGTCCCTTTAATTGAACATTCATTGTTCAGTCTCATCCTCTCCATAGATACTATATAGCAATTAGTATCATAGCAGAGTTTTCCTCTATTAAAATCTATCAAACAGCATTTTTCAATATAAGACGGAATATTCTATTAATTAAATTCGGTTTAATTTTGGTTTAAATAGTATTTATTATTGTTATTTTTGTAAAAATAATCTCTTATTTAGGCTACAAAGCAGATAAGAAATATTTTCTCAACAGGATAAAAGGAGGTATTCATCTATAAGTACTATGTATAAGGAAAATAGAAATAAATAATAAAGGGGAATGTGAGATGATAGCATTAAAAAATGATTGGGATATAAAAGAAATTTCGGAAGAGAATGTAGATTTGTTAAAGGTTATGGCTCATCCAGTAAGATTACAAATTGTAAATGAATTAATGCATCATAAAAAATACAATGTTACACAGTTAACGGAAATAATAAGGCTCCCTCAATCTACTGTTTCACAGCATTTATCAAAATTGAGAAGAACTGTACTCCATACAGAAAGAAAAGGATTAGAAGTATATTATTATATTGGAAATGCTAAAGCTCGTCGGATTGTAGTAATTTTAGGTTTGCAGGTTAATAATATGCAAAAAAAGTTCCTTTTATAAAGTAAGGAACTTTTTTATTTATATATAATAATTTCATTTTGTAAGAATTACTGTGTAGATAAGAAAATATTGCTCATATAATTTCTGTACATTTCAAAGAAGTGTAATTAAATAAGGTCTACGTATTTATTTTCCATAGAACTTATCAAAAGCCCCTGAAAAGTAGGGGCTGGTTGTATAGATAAAGGTACATTTATTATAGGAATATATGTAAAATTAATTAATCATTAGTTTATTATTTCTGAATTAGTTGTAAAGCTTTCATCTGTTCTAAAAGAATTAAATTGTTTTGTTCAATCATCTTTGCCACTGCTTCAAAGTATGCTTGATTCTCAAGAACCTCAATCCGTTTCTCTTTAGGAAGTGATTGAAGTATTTCTTTCATTTCTTTACACTCGTATATGCTATTCTCTGAGTTGTCTATTAATTTATTGCGACGATTTGTGTATTCAAGTGCACCTAACGTCGCTAATGCGCGGGTATCTAGTCCTAGGATTTCCATGCATACATCTCCTTTCCTCTATAATAATTCGATAGGGAAAAGGAGATTCCTTTAGTGATTTGGTAGAGTTTTTATATTGCAATGCTTATAGGTGATTTTCCAACTGTTATTACTGTATTTACGGTATAGTCAACGGAGTTAAGAATTGTAACTGTATATTGTTCCGGCTGAGCAATATAGATGAATTGCCCATCAGGTGTAAATGTAGCGTCTGCTGGATTGTTGATGGAAATCGTTCCTGTGGATAGTTGTTGTGCTGTATCAATAATATTGATTTCATTGGTTGTTTTGTTTCCTAGCAATGCTACGGGTTGATTAGGTGAAAGAGAAAGGGTTCCATTTAAGATAAATGTATTTTCATCTTGTGGCTTGACTGTTAAACTCTTAAGTTTAAACCCACTAAAATTAAAGCAGCAATTAGAATCAGTTGTGTAAAAAACAATCTCATTAATGGAGAATTTGTGCCATTTAGAAAAAGCTGCTGGTCCTTGTCCATATTGATTTTGAACAGGAGAAATAGTACGCCATATATACGAACACTGTGTACTGGATAGGAAGCATCTGGTGAATTGGTTTGTAGTAGGCAAGGGTTCGGTGTTTGCAGTGTACATGGTTCAAATGTACATTTGAATCGCTCTGTATTCCATGTAACGGCAACGGTGTAATGCGTATCATTAATTATATATTCTTCAGGAGCTGTAATTAAAACCTCAAAATCTACATGTTGATTGCACGTACCTTGGCAAGGTAACATGGGCTTTACTTCCTTTATCAATAATTATGTGTTTTTTCATGGGGTCTATAAAGTTGATTACATACTGTATTAAAAAAATATTTTTAGAACCTATGCCTTTTAAAGAGATAATCATGTTTGAAAGGCTTGTCTTCTTTGATACAACATACAATTAGGTGGCAATGCTCTATATTATGATTCTTATTTCCTAATGCGTATACATATTGTGGTTATCTTAATCGTTAGAAGGTATAATCCAATAATGATAAAACATATTGAAGTGAGTAGAAGGTTAATCTCGATACGTTAAGTTTAATGATAGGGCACGCGATAAAGTGCTATTAAACTCGAGGAAGCCAAAGTATAAAAGGGGCATTTATTGCAGCTCGAATATCTATTACTGATTTATTGCATATAAAAAGTAGCTGCACAAAAGTACAGCTACTTTTTTCTCAAAAACATTATTATGCAAATAGCATACTTAACGTAAACTTGCGCTTAATGGTACTTGTGAATAAACTGTGAAATTGCTACCATAAGTACCGTGTCTAGAGAATGAAGAAGAAATTGAACTGTTCCAACTTTTGTAGGTAGATCCAGACATATCTGCTCTTAGTAGCACGTTTGAAAAGCTAGATTGGCTAAAAGAATTACGTCCAGTATCCTCCACACCCTGAACCATTTTTACTGGTTCATATTGAGAAAATGTACCATATACAGGCTGATTTGCGTATCTAGGGCTTCCATTTACATACATAGTAACCGTACCATTTCCGTTATTAACTAATTTAAGATTTACTCGATCACCATCTTTAATTGATGTATCATACTGTGTATTCCAATACTTACTGTTTTGACCGGATTCATTATATCCTGAATTAAGAAATACTTTATATCCACTTGATGTTTTTGAAATACCACCTTCAACTTTAGATGCTCCAATACCTAAATACCAATTTACATATCCATCCTTAACAACAACTGACTTTGGTAGATTTATATCAGCTGCAATCCCGGTATAGTTACTATTTGTAACACTTTTTACAGCACCTTCTGTAGCTGCAAAGCTTGTAGTTGAAAACATTGATAGAGAAATTAGAAGTGAACCAACTAGATACATCATTTTTTTCTTACTTTTCTTTAATACTTGATTCATTTTAGGTCCCCCTTATTTTTTATTGTTAAATTGCATTGAAAGTTGGCCAACTAACTATGACTTACAAAGCAAAGATACATCAGGTTTCATTGGATGTATATATTTTCCTGTTATAAGTCATTAAAACGTCAAATATATTAGGTGTTTCATATTTATCAATATAGATGGAGTTGACAGTTTAAAGTGGCATGTCTATTTAAATTCAAGAAGATTTTGTTGAAAATACTATTAAACCTATAAATGTGTTGGGGGATAATATGTACTACGATTCATTTAGGAGAGAAATATGGAATGAATATAGGGGGATTATTCAAAGGGGATATCTGAAATGTTTAGAAATGGATTTCCTATATAAAAGAAGAAAGGGGATCCAGCTATGGGAAATACAAATACAAGATCAAAGTTAGATAATGTAGCTATTGAAGTTGTTATAGAGGCATTAAAAGATGAAAATGAATGTTTACGTATGGAAATCGATTATATAAAAGAGTTAAAGGCCTTAGTTCAAAAAGAGAAGGAATTACAAAACAAGACAAAGTGGAAGTAATTTATCTTAAAGAGTTCGAAAGTATGAATTATTTTAAGACAGAATTAGCTAACTATATAGGTTATTACAATCACAAAAAAATTAAAGTACATTTAAAAGGAATGAGTCCAGTTTAATACCGGACTCACATTCAAACGGCCGCTTAATTTTTTGTTTAACTCTTTGGGTCCATTTCATCATAGGCAATTGATTGTTGGATTGCTACGCTTAGTGATTGTTATTCTTTAACTCATCTCATATTGCGTTTAGTTTAAGTACTGGGAATAAAAGAATAGGAATAGAAAAATTAATGTTTTGCTAAATAATCTGTTAAAGAAACTTAAAGGAATAACAAGTTCTCCTATTGTAAGGTTTTTGAGTTTATCCTTATTCGGTCTTCTTATTAATTCTTTAAATGTTTGGAAGTTTATTCTATTAACGAAAGACCAACTTGGCACAGCTTTTGTATCTGAACCTATTTTGAAAATGATATGAATACTATGTGCATGAAAACCGCTTATAATTAAAATAAGCAAAAATCCTAAGATAATAAACCAAGTCATTTTTCAATACCTCCTTGCAGTATTTAATATTAAGATATTAAAACTGCTGAGAAAGTGTGCTATTGTCCATGAAAAATATTGAAAATTTATTGAGGAAACATTGAGAATGTTGCAATGCTATTGATCGTTGAGGAGTTAATTATGCTTTTTCATTTGAAATTTATAGAAAAAGAAAATCAAAAAGAGAACAGTTGCGTGGACTGTTCTCTTAAGGAGCGGAAGTGCTGAACATTTTCAATGACAATGATTCAAGCATTCCGTTAATAGTATGTGCATATGTTTGCAGTTCATACAAGAAGGTAGCTAAAAAATAGCTACCTTGTCTCAGGGAGAATTCAAGAAAATTAGAGATTCATTATGGATACAGATTGGCTGTTACCAATCTATTCGTATTATTGGAAAGGATTCCGTAAATTATTCATAAGTTAAAATCTGACTTCATTATAGGTTCAGTGGTTGGCAAAGTAAAAAGAGCACTTTTGTAAAGTGCTCTTTTTAACATGTGTATTAGGACTTGAAAGAGGCATCAATGACAATTTAAAAGGAGATATCTCTATACAACATATGGATGTGCAATGGAAAGGTGACGATAAAAAGAAAAAGAGCAGTTAGATTGAACTAACTGCTCAGCTCCAGGGGAATTGGAGACTTGGTTATTTATAGTTTTGACGGAATTGCGGGGTATTATTCAATAGTAGATGTAAATGATATATTATTAGAAAAGATCAAAAGGTATACATAACTTTTATAGTGTATCAAAAATATTTTTTATACCTTTTGAAACGGGAAAGGGGTTACCACATACTATTATTACTAATGCGCAGAACTTGAGACGTGATGAACGTGTAGCTTTAGGAAATGGAAAACGGGGCTCTTCTTTACAAGAGGAATTAAAGAATATAGTTTCTGATTTTGAAAAAGCGGGATTTTCTAAAGAAACTATTAGAGGAACTTTAGAACAACAATATAGAATGCTTGATAAGTTAAAAGTAAAATATGAAAGGATTGAATATTAATGAGTATACTTGAGAACTTAAATGCAGTTTTCACTTTAGAAACACAAGAACCTCCAGCAACTAATGAAACGATTCGAGAATTACAAGGTTTTTCATCAATAGATGTTCCTTCAGATTATCTAGAGATAATTCAACATTGTACAGAGGCAGAGATTAATGTAAATAATGAAATATATATCCGTATTTGGAGTCCAGCGGGTTGTATAGAGATGAATGAAGCACATAATATCCAAAAATATATACCTAACTCACTTGCAATTGGTGATGATGAAGGTGGGAAAGTGTTATTATATGCAAATGGAAAAGAAGGATTCGGATTATATATGGTGGATTTTGGAGATTTAGATATCGAAGAAGCAATTAAAATATCACCTTCTTTGAAACTGTTATTAATGGATGGCGTAGGTGTAGAAAAGTTATTGTTATAATTTTAAGGACATATGAAAACCACTGTATTCTGAAAAGGTAATGTTAAAACATGTCTTATAAAACTTTATACAGCAAATGAAAAGAACCTACATTAGGTTCTTTTCATTTTGTTAATAATTATTTGTGTTATGCATTGAAACGGGGTAATGACATAACTTTTTAGTATTTCATTGTGTTAAATAGTTTCACCATGTGCATATTGAACAAAATCTACTTTTTCTTTTGATACAGGTTGTAAGTTTGTAGTGTTACTGAAGCTGAAAGATAAAAAACCTGTGACAATAGCAAAAATTAATAGAGATTTTTTCATTACTTTAAAGCTCCTTTCTCTGAAGCCTTTTTATCCGCTTCATTTGTCATGTGTAGATACTTGCTCGCTTTTTCATACGATTTTGACCCGTAAAACTTATTGCCTAAAATAGCTGAATAATCTTTTACGTATTTCCATAACTCTTCTTTCTTAAAATAACAAATTCCTGCCAAAATGATTTCTTCCAATTCATCTGTACTTATATTGTCATTTAATCCTTTTAGAATATTGAAATGATGATTATACTCTTCGTTTGAAATTTTTAATCCATTTTCAATATGCAACGTGACAGCATTTTTATCATTTAATTTGAAATACTCCTGCGCTAATAAGAACAATGTTTTTTGGTTATTTACAAGTGATCCATTTAGGTATTTTATTGCTAGTTCGGAAAGGTTTTGATCTGCGTACAATAACCCTAAATTATGTTTCACTTTTGCTGATAGTTTATCCTCGTCGTGTTTGTTGAAAGTGTTTAAAGCTGCAAGGAAGTGTTCTTCCGCACTTTCATACTGGCCGAGGGAAGTACAAGCAAGTCCAAGCGTGTTATTACAAGCAGCAACTTTGATATCGTAGCCTTCATGCTTTGAAAATAATTCTTTTGCCTTTGTAGTATATTTGACAGCTGGCAGTGGCTGATAAATATGATAGTGGAAAGAACCGAACATATAATTAAATTCAGCTATTTCAATTTCGTCTGGAATGTCTTTTAATAATGATTCAGCTTCTTCGTATTGTTCTTTAGCAGAAGTGTAATCTCCCATATTAATTGAATAAATTGCCTTGAAAAAACAATGATAGTATTTTAGAAAGGTATCTGCTTGATCGGGTATACGATCTATCTTTTCTAAACTTTCTTTATAGTTTTTAATGTCATGGGTAAGTAACTTATATCTAAAATCTAGTAATGAATAATAGATAAGGATGTTTTGGTCTTCAATTTGATGAAGTTTACTATCAATTTCTTTCTTGAAATTTGTGGATTTTAGTACATGTTGTGAAATGATGGATTGATACCAATTGTTTAGTAGATTTGTTATTTCTCCTTTGGAGACAGTTTGCACATTCATATTTAATCCCCTCACCCTATTAGTATATATTTCCATAATCTTACCAAGTTAGCGGAATTTCAAGGTGTCATTGTTGTTGAAAAATAATAAACGGAATATTCTGTTTTTAAAAATGGGTTCTGTGTATTTTATTTACTTGATTTTTATATGTGTACCTTTTGAAACGTAAAATAAGATCGACGAAATTAAAAGTTAATCGGTTCATTACTGTTTTTTTTTTTTTTTTTTTTTTTTTTTTTGAATATTCAGCAAAAGTGAATGATATGTTGTAAAATTTAGGTATACAATAAATTTATATAGGAAAGAAGGAATATTCATGTTCAATAATTATATAATCGCAAAAGACGAACTTTTTTATAAAAAACGTTTTTACAATGTATTAGCTTCAACTCCTCTTGTATTCATTTCACTAATAGCTATTTATTTATTAGATTTTGGATTAATTAATTTTGTAATCGTAACTGGCATTGCAATAATGACTTTAATAATTCAGTTCATTTATTATTATTCAAACTGGAAAAAACTTCTCAAGTGACTTTGGTAGGTTTCAAGATATATTGACTATTGATAAGTGGTATTATGTCAATTAAAGGTATATTAGGATGTAATTTTTTTGAAAACTATACACGGCTATTCTGTAATATTAAAGATAAGTAATAGTATAATAGGGGTAGGTATACTAGAAGACAGATAGGGGTAGCAGTATGGGTGAAAAGAAATTTATAAACTATGAGAAAGACCCAGAGTATTTAAACGACTATATAGCATTTACAAGTAAAAAGTTTGGAAAAACCTATTATTTGACTACAGACGTTAAGGGGTACACAGAGTATGAATTGGAAGCGTATAAGAAAAAGAAAAGAAAGAAAAATTGGATATACTTTGGTTGTTTTGTATAGTCTTGTCAGTAATAGAGGGGTATCAAAACGATGAACTAGTTGGGAAAGGTAAGCCAATAGAAGCACCTGTTCTTGGGAGACATGTTGAGACCGAATATCTTATCCTTGAACACCCTACTTTAGAATTGATTGTTGATGATAAAGTCAAAAAGTTATGGGTAAAGCAAGAGTTGTATGACAGTATAACTGTCATGGATAAGGTGAAGGTAATTGAATATAAAGGTGAGATTAAGTTAGACCCTAGATACAAAGGTGAAGACTTAATTATAAGGTTTATTAAAAAAGAAAAAGAAGTAGGAGAGTAAAATAAAAAAGGTGTGGCATTAGTATGGAGATGAAAGATAAGGGGCAAGAAATTAAATCAAAAGAATAAAACGATAAGCCTTTAGCTTTTTGTTTTATTCTTTTCATTGTACTCGGGTGTTTTTGCCCAAATCCCCGAGATGGGGGAATTAGCTCATGATTATCAAGCTAAGAAATCCATTGTTCGCCAAAACTAAAAAAAATGACCTGAATTTTCATAAATAATGGTTGTAGTAATATGGAATTTTTTTAGGAATACCCCAAAGTGTTAGCTAGATAAGCATAATCCTTAGCTTCTTTTATAAACAATACAACTATTATTGATATAACAGCAGTTCGGACAGCAAGCGAACCTATTAGAAATGAAAAAGAGACTCGGTGATCGTATAAATCTAAGAAACAAATTAATAGAAGAGGATATTAAAGAAATAAATTAATAAGAGAAGATATGAAAGATCGGAAGGAGTGTGAAGAAAGGATAGAAAAGAGGTTAGAGCTAAGGGATGATAATCTTATGAAGATGGTCAGGGAGATTCAAGATGCTAAACGTACTATTGTATCAGCTCAGGAAGAAATAGCGGCAGCCGAGTTGAAGAAAAAGTCTTGGTGGATGTTTTGGAAATAAGTATCATTTTTTAGGGTATTTTACTGTTTTCGCTCAAATGGATTGTCTTATACATCTAAGTTGTTTCTACATAAATATCTGTAATCTCTCCTATTACTGTATCTAAAAAAAATTTGCAACAGAACCAATAAACTGTTATAAGAAGTATTTAAAGTAATAACAAATAGGTATAATAATTCCCACTATAGAAAATACAATACTTCCTAAATTAAATGCAGAAAGTTTTGTACGATGGACTTGAATTTCACCTAAATCTACCCCTCCACTAAAATGCTTATCCATAACTTTAGCGACGTTTTGTTGTTGATTAACAAAATAAGGTATTAACCATATACAGCAGAACAAAATAATACTACCAAAAAAGAGTGTGTCAATAATTGAAGCTTTCCAATTTAATGAAGTAATGACTATGAGAACAAATTCGACCACCATAACAATTATCATAGTTACTACATATTTAGATTTTTCAGAAATGTTTTTAAATAAATTCTCGTCCAGAGTTTTTTCTACTTTTGTCCATATTACACTGATTAACACGATTAGGCTAATTAAGAAAATAGTAAATAAAGCTTTAACTAAAAGATACTCAAACACTACCAACACCACCTAATAATTTCTAAATTAGAATATAAAGTTATTTTTTTAACTCTATCAAAAGATTAAATTCAATAATCTATTAACTAGCTTATCTACAAATTTATTGATTTAAAGCTACAACGCTATATGTATTAGTTATATAGGATAAGATCTCCTGAAATTCCTTTTCTAATATATATATCTTCTACGCATTGTTGGACTTCAATTAGGACTTTTCTATCTTTATTTGGTCCGGAAAATCGAATAGTTACCATGAAATACCAAAAATTACCCTTAGCAATTAACAGTATAATATACTGTTAGAAAAAATGGAATATTTAAATATTTTTTATTGATAATAATATGAATTATTAGAATGCTTATAATTATTGTATGGATTAAAGATAACTCATCTGTGGTGATCTTTATTCATTTTTTTCTAGAGTTTATATTAACTTAGAAAACTTTGTAACAGAAGCATATATAAGATCAAATATGATACAAGCAATATCACAAGTTTTTTATTTTTTTACAGTAACCATTTGTTAGTAAATTCCCCCTATTAATTTGGGGTATTATGTTATTTTTTCATCAATTTACAATTGCAGGTTGAACTATTATATAATCTACAGAGTTATGGTGATATTTAGGTAAATAGAAGTAGTTGAGGAGGACGTAGTGATATGAGCACAGATATTTTAATGCATGGAGCAGCTATGCAACAACTTAATGATTTTTATCAAATGATGTTGTCGCAGCAAATTATAAAAGCAACTGAAGTAAAAAAAGAAATAGATGAAAAAATTGAACAGATTAAGCATGCAGAACAAAAAGAAAATCAAAAAGCGGGTTATCCAATATTAGATGTACAAGAGGGGAAAGAATTCTGGAAAATGTCAAAAGAAAAAAGGAGTCGAATAACGACTCCATTTTAAATGGGATAGCTTTATTATCAGAAATATTACCTACTGAAATACTTTTTCAATTGTAGGCATAACAGCGATTGGTGGTAGAGATTTAGTCCATGCAGCTGCATATATATTTAACTTTTCACCTAAAGTGTAATCTTCTCCATTGGAAACAGGAACTCTTAGAATCTTATTCTGGGAAACTAGCTCCCACCAATCAGTTTGATACGCAAGTGCTTCATCTTTTGTAGAAGTAGCTGCAACTACTAAATAATTGATGTCTACCGAGATAACATATCCAGTAAAAGGTTCTTGCTCTTGGTTTTGAATAGAGTGAACAGGTGTAGCGCTTCCAGAAGAATTATTTGAATCTGCAAAGGCTGGTGTTAATCCGAAAGTGAATCCACATCCTAATGTTAAAGCTGTTATGGTTGTTACTAATTTTTGATTGTTTGTAAACATGATATATCCCCCTTATATTTTATCCCTTCACTATTCACTTTCTAGTTGTACACATATAAAGCCTTTTAATATTAGGATATTTAACAATTATGTCACAAATATCCCATAAATGTTAATATTATCTATTAATAGGGATGGATTTATGTTATAATTCACTAGGTGAACTATTATTGTTCCTTTCATCTCTTGATGAATGTATACCCTTCCTTAATTTTAAATATGTTCAATTTTATTGGTGAAGAGGAGAGAGATCCCTCTTCTTTTTTCTGTTCATAACATAAGATTTTATATTATGTTATGAACAGAAAAAGAACCCTATGGGGTTCTTTTCCCAGGCATATTAACAGTAAGGAGAGTAATGAAGTGCTAATTTCAAATCTTTATTAGGTGAAAGATTTGAAAAAGCTTATGTCATTATTTTTACACATATGTAATATATAGTAAATTGATAATGTTTTAACTTACTATTACTAATATTCAATTAAGATAGTTAACACTATTTATATGTTGTTAACTATCATGTTCGGCATGGAATACTTAAAAAATGTAACAAAAAGCTTTTTGGGAATTTATTGCTGGTTATAAACGATTTAAAAATAAAACTAATCAATAAAGACCCTGTAGAAAATACAGGGGTAATGGATAACATAGCTTCTTACCAACTCAGTAGCATATATTTTTTAAGAGCTTTACTAAGTTTTTTGAAAGATTTAAGAACAAGAAGAAAGTTTTTAATGTTAGAATTCTGGAAACATTAGGGTAGAAATTTAATGTTTTCGGAAAAAAAGAATTGACTTCTATATTAGTTGTAACTAGAATGGTTACATAACGATGTAATCAATTCAGTTACAACTAATGACTGCTTAAAATAAAAATATGATTTATATATTTAATTAAGAAGGGTGGTCCACACGTTGCCACCGGGTGTAGAAAGTTACTAACGCATTCAAATTAATGAATAATCCTAACTTTAGTAATTTCTAATACTGGGCAATAATGTGCAACGTTATCTTTTGTTAAAAACCTTGGTTAATCTTTCTTTGGAAATATTAGTTTTTGGGGAATATAGTAAGGTAACTCAAAAAGAACAAGGTATAAAAAGATGTACTTATATAAACCAAAAAGTTAGCTGAGCTGGATAATAAAAATAAAGGTAGGAGATTTAAATGGAGACGAAACAAGATAACCTTATTTACGTATGGGACGCATATTGTGGATGGTGCTATGGCTTTTCGGAAAGTATTAAAGGATTTTATAAAAACCACACCGAAGTGCCATTAACAGTTTTATGTGGTGGATTATTTTTAGATAATCTACCAATGAAAAATTTCTCATATATAGAAGAGGGAAATAAAAGAATTAATCAGCTTACAGGTGCAGAATTTGGTCCTTCATATCAAAAATTGGTGGAAGAAGGTACTTTTAAAATGAATTCGAAAGATGCTGCAATTGGTTTTTCGGCATTACGCTCATTAGCGCCAGACCGTTTGCTAGAATTCACTTCGGCTATGCAAAAAGCGTTTTATTTTGAGGGACAAAGTCTAAGTGATCCTGAAACATATCGTAAGATCGCAATTGAGCATGGTTTGGACCCTGAACAAGTGCTAGAGCGTTTAAACGCTCAAGAAACATTAATAGATGTCCAAAATGATTTCAATAAAGTTCGACAGCTTGGTGTTAATAGTTATCCTTCATTACTTTTACAAAAGGAGAATCAAATTATTCCTATTGGTGGTGGGGTGATGACACCAGATAAAATCGAAGCACGTTTTAAAAATTTATATTAAAAAATTTTAAGCTAAAGTATATAGCATTTAACATTTTAAAAAAGGCTAGAAGTGGATGAACTTAAACCCTTTTATAACAGTCATAGTTTTAACTTGTTTTTAAAAAGAGTCCAATTTTAATTTTTCTATAGACTATAGTAGTAAACATGTTATCTTAAGCCAACGGACATTCATCTCTCACCTATTTGTTGGTGCTATCACACTTTCAGGTAAATTGAAGAGGGAACTTCTGGCGGAACAAGATAAGAATATGTTAACTATTTAATAACCTTAACAAGGGAGAATAACATTCTATGTTTAAAACAATTGATACAAATCAAAAAGATGTAAAATTGACGGTGTTTAATTCAGACGAAAAAAGTTTCATGGTCACTGCAACCTTAGTTGAGAAAGCGGGACATGCATTTTTAATAAACTCAAAATTTACTCAGTCTGATTCGAAAGAAATTGTTGAGTATCTGAAAAAAAACGACTTATCTTTAGATAAAATCTTTATTATTCATGGGGATCCTGATTACTACTTTGGATTAGAGAGTATTAAAGCTACTTACCCAGAAGCTATAGCGTATGCTACAGAGTCTACTGTTGAACATATTGTTCATTCTGTCTTAGGTAAATTAAAAGTTTGGAAAGACGCCCTAGGAGAAAACGCACCAAGTAACGTAGTATTACCTCAAGTGTTTAAAGAAAAAGCTATTGATTTTCAAGGGTTAACATTTGAACTAGTAGGCTTAGATCATTACAGAACTAGCTTATTTAATAAAGAGCTAAAATTATTAATTGGTGGTATTGATGTATTTAACGAAATACATGTATTCTTAGCGGATACTAGCTCAAAAGCGGCAATGGAGGCATGGATTGAAAACTTGAAAGTATTACAAGCATTACATGCTGACATAATTGTACCTAGCCATGGATCAATTGAAAAATCTTTAAATAATCAGGCACTTACTGCAACTATGGATTACCTAAGAACTGCGGTTCAAGCTTCTGAGGAAAGTAAAACTTCAAAAGATTTTGTGGCAAAACTTGAAGCAGCATATCCAGGTTATGCAAATAAAGGTGTATTAGAATTAAGTGCAAAAGTTGTAACAAAAGAAATGCCTTGGGGCTAATGCCATGAATAAATATCAAAAACTATTACATGAAACGTATGTGTTAACTGGCGAAGGTAAATTGGACGCGTTCAAAACGTATTTAAGTGAAAATGTATCTTGGACAGAAGCTGCTGGGTTTCCATATGCAGGTACTTATATAGGTCCAGATGAAGTAGTGAAAAATGTACATGAACGCCTTGGCACGGAATGGGATAATTATAGCGCTAAAGATGAAATTTATGCATTTAATAACAATACTGTTATCGTTTATGGAAAATATAGTGGAACATATACAGCTACAGGGAAATCGTTCATAGCAGATTTTTGTCATCTTTATGAATTTGATGAGAACGATAAGGTTAAGAAGTTTATTCAAATTGTGGACAGTGCAACTGTTAATGAGGTATTAAGGTAGAGTTAATTGTTACTAACATATCTTGTATAAGGAGTAGTGTTAGGAAAAAAGAATTTTCCTGACATTACCCTTACATTATATTTTGGGGAAGGTTTCTCCTTCTTCAAGCTTTTTATAGAAGAAAACTTATTTAAGTAGAAGAGGTAGGTATATATGAAATTAGAGAAAAATTTAATCATAACAATTATTTCTGTGTTTATTTTAGGAGTAGTTTCGACTTTGGTATATCAAGCTTCCACCGGTAATAACAAAGGTAAATCAATAAAGAGTGAGAATGTTGCTTCTGTATCAAAAGAAGTGAAAGAAAATGAGAAGAATAAAAAAATGGTAGTTGATTTCTATAATGAAGTTTTTAATAAACACAATATCGATATTATCCCTAAATATGTTAGCGAAGATTATAAGCAACATAATCCTTTTGTTGCTGATGGACGAAAAGCCTTCATGGATTTCTTTAAGGAGGATTTTGTTAAAAATCCTAATTCCTCTGCAGAGATTAAACGTGTAGTAGCTGAAGGGGATACAGTTGCTCTTCATGTACATTCTCGTACTAATTCTCAAGATAAGGGAGTTGCTATAGTGGATTTATTTCGTATAAAGGATGGTAAGATTGTTGAACACTGGGATGTAATTCAAGAGATTCCAAGTGAAGCGGCTAATGATAATACGATGTTTTAGGTAGAATATATATCTAATAATTGTATAATTGGTAGTGCTGTATAGAATTTAGAAATTTAGATAAGTAAAGGAGATTTAATTTATTGTTATTTGTATTTTTTTATGTACTACTATTCGAGTACATATCATTTCAGGCGGTTTTCTTTTATACTTCTATATCTTTCCCCTCTGCTACCACTGTATCTCTCCACAACACAAGTAGTTTTCTAAATTCAGAGGTTTCAATTTTACATTGGTTATTTGGGGCACTCATAAAGAAGTTAATAGCACTGGTATAATTAGGTTCAATGTAGACTGCTGCTACGTTCCCTTCTATTTCATATTGCGGAACTGTTTGGTCAACTGCATTATCCAAAATCTGTATATACTCGTCTGCCTCATCATCTAAAATATCTTCTAAAAAATGAGAAATTATAGAAATCTCCTTTGGCAAACGTATTCTCAATCCGCCAAGTCCATCACGATAAAATTCGTATGTATATTTCATATTTTACCTCCTTGTATAAATAGGATATGCGGTTATTATCTCATTATTTTTTATAATCATTTCTACTTTAAATCCGAGAGATGTTTGTCCTGTATATCTAACTGTATCGACTTAAATCTTATTATTGTATGCTTCTTTGATAGAATCAAGTACCTGTACTCTATCCCAATCACTAGGGGAAAATGAAGAAAGCGCGGTTTTTGCTTCACCGTCTACTTTTACTTTATATACTCCCACAGAATTTGGTGCATGGGAAGCGGTTGAAGATACCATAGAAGGATTTAAGGAACTTGGTAAATGGGGAAACGTGGGAAATACCGCGTTGCATCTTATTGATACACTTAGTACTATGTATAATGCATTGTCAGATTCATTTATTAATGATGTAATAAATGGGGAAGTTATGCTGTTACACAAATTGGGCTTGGACTCATGATCCTTACTTTGTCAAGGTAGCGCTCTCCCTGCTGAGCTATGGGGTCCCAACAAACGGTACAATCGTTGCTTAATAAACGGTTAATTGCAAAGTACAGGTTGTGAGGATTGCCAAAAAGGTGCGGTAAAGCTAACAGAGAACAGACTTAATGTGTTACAGGCGTTAGGGTAATACGAGGATATTGATTATATATGGGGGTAAATAAGTTGAAAAGCATTGAAGTTCTAAATACATACATTGAAGGGTTTTCTGATGCTCTCCCTACGTGGTTAAAGCATCTAATCGAGGCAGAGGAGATACATCAAAACTATGAGAATGTACAGGTACTTGGTGCATTAAAAACAGATGTGGTGTTGTACTATGTACACCGTACGCTGCAAGTGTTAGAGGGGTTGTCTTTAGATGAAGAAGCTTATCGCATTATTGAACAAGTATTAACGTATAGTGAGCTTGCAAAGGTAGGCTCTTTAAAACAGCGGGAGCAATGGAAGAAAAACGGGATTAACCTATTGGTACATAACGAAGGTTCTGCGGATATCTTTAGTGATATTCAGTTTATCGAACGTATAGAGACAAACTTAAATTCTACTGAGTATTTGTTTGTTCGAGATTTAATTAGAACACATGGATTAATCGGGCAGTATATCCGCGGGGAGGCTCGTTTAGATTCTCATGTTGATTTGATTAACACATATAAAGAAGAATACGGAGACGTTAGGTTAAAGGAGATTCTATACTATCTTAACCAATGTATTATTGAGGGCGTATCAAAATCCTTGTGGAGTGAAGTAAAGAACGATGTGAAGATTACAATTGATGGGCTATTTGATGGCTATGTGGAGCCATTTACTTCTCGCATACATAGACTCACGCCAAAACATAAGGAGTCAGCATTTGAAAAAGATATAATTATGGGGAGCGAGAAGAGTGGCGTTCAAACCTTCTTATCTGATAAGGATTTATGGTATGTAGAACCGTCTATGCATGCTCTTAGCTTCGAGGATATCTGGACAGTTTTTATTATGTTAAAGAACAAAATAGGCACTGGAAAGGTTCAGCATATCCATTTCGAGAAATTGATGCAGCAGTTGCACTATGATTTCAAAGGCGAGAAGAAGGACAACTTGTATCGTAAACGGGTTATTGAGAAGTATCTACGGGAGTACCGTGAGAACGAGAAGCCGGATACAACGCATGTTTCCTTTGAGGTTAAAGTCGATGAAGATATGAAGACTGCGTATGTGTCGTTTCAGTTTTCAGCTGTAGGTGAGGCGTTAATTACCTTCTGTGTAGAGGCGGAAAAGGTAGATATGATGCATGCTCGGGCAAACGTGCTACTGTTTGATTTCTTCGGGTTACGTAAGGACGCGTATGATAGATTCCATAACGAAGAAGTGTATCTGGAGCATATGAATAGTTCGGCGGATGATAAACGAATTATTCTTGATTATATAAAGGGAGATACGGTTGTAGATGTCGGAGCCGGTGGTGGTGTCATGCTAGACATGATTGAGGAAGAGACCGAGGATAAACGAATCTACGGTATCGATATTTCTGAAAACGTGATTGAAACGTTGAAAAAGAAGAAGCAGACCGAGGGTCGTTCTTGGGACGTCATTAAAGGGGATGCAATCAACTTAAGCAGCTCGTTTGATAAAGAATCGGTTGATACGATTGTATATTCTTCTATCCTTCATGAACTATTCTCTTATATCGAGCATGAAGGTAAGAAATTCAATCATGAAGTAATTAAAAAGGGGCTGCAGAGTGCCTACGAGGTGTTAAAGCAGGGAGGTCGTATTATCATTCGTGATGGCATCATGACCGAAGATAAAAAGTTAATGCGTGTGATTCGTTTTAAAGATGCCGGCGGAATGAAGTTCTTAGAGCAGTATGTCCATGAATTTAAGGGTCGTATAATCCAATATGAGGTACTTGCAGACAATACAGTCAAAATGCCTGTTAACGATGCGATGGAGTTCTTATATACGTATACCTGGGGCGAGGATTCCTTCGTTCATGAGGTACAGGAGCAGTTTGGAATATTTACGCCAAACGACTATAAGGATTTCGTAAAGGGTATCTTTGGGGATAAAGTAAACATTGTTCAAGCTATGAACTATTTGCAGGATGGATATACTAGTCATCTTAGCGAGAAAATTGAGTTTAAAGATGAGTCTGGGAATGCAGTTGCGCTACCGGATAGTACGTTCTTTATGGTTTTAGAAAAGGTGAAGTAATGGGTATTGATATAAATAAAGTATAAAGGGGTAAAGGGCAATGGAAATCTTAGAAATGCAATACACAAAGGAAGATAGAACATCTTTACAATCTAGGGTTGTCGAGCGCTGATGATGCACTTTGTTTATTCATTTTAAAAACTCCTAATATTAAATTATATAAGACAGAGGAATCGCTGGGAAGCGGTAAATAAGGAAGAATTGTATAAAAATGAGGTTTGATTTGAAAACGGCTTTCCAAATCGGTTTATATTGCGTTTTGATGAAGGAATTAATACAATAGGTCTTATTTATTATAAAAACGCATGTAAAGATGAATACAGGCTTTACATGCGTTTTTTAGGGTTTTTAGGGAAAATAAAAGGGTACTCATTATTTATGGCTTGAACTACCCCCACTTTCACTTCGTTTAAAAGTGGGGGATTCCTAAGTAAAGAGTTCTATAGAACTCTAATTTATTAGGCTAACCCCGCAGTCCTTGCGGTTAGAAGCCTTATCGCTTCATTCTTTAGATTGATACTTACGTTAATATCCCTATCATGGTGTGTATGGCAAGAAGGGCAATCCCATTTACGTAGGTTTAGATTTTTAACGTCTTTGTTTTGATATCCACAACAAGAACATAATTGGCTTGAAGCAAATGTTTTCGATACGACAAT
>NZ_CP031292.1:5039051-5357761 GCF_003355115.1 Bacillus sp. COPE52 | reverse complement strand
GGATCAAACTCTCCAATAAAGTTAGTTTGTCTAGCATCTAAAAATAAAAATTGACGTTTCACGTTGTTTGTTTCGTTTAGTTTTCAAAGTTCAATATCACGTTTCAGCGACTTTTATAATATATCATAGTATATTATTTTCGTCAACAAGTTTTTCAAGATAACTTGTATCTCTCATTTGCTGACTCTGCCTATTATATATAGTTTCTTATTGCTATGCAAGTATTATTATAAAAAAATAAAGAGAAGGAAGAATCCCCTCTCTTATTCTTCAGAAGAAACCTCTTCACTAGTTTCTTCTTCTTCATCCTTTTGCGCTTTTGCTACTGTTGCTACCTCTTGCTCATCCTCTAATCGAATTAGACGAACACCTTGTGTATTACGTCCCATTTGAGAGATTTGATCAACCGGCATACGAATAATAACACCCGCGGCTGTAATTAACATAATGTCTTCTTCACCTGTTACAGATTTAACTGCTACTAATTTACCGTTCTTATCTGTAATGTTACAAGTTTTCAGACCTTTACCACCACGACTTTGTAGTCGATACTCTTCAACTGGAGTACGCTTACCGTACCCGTTTTTCGTTACAATTAAAACATTCGTATCTTCTTCAACAATTTCCATACCTACTACTTGGTCCTCTTCGCCTAGTGTAATAGCTTTTACACCAGCTGCATTACGGCCCATAGAACGCACATCTTGTTCATTGAAGCGAATTAACATACCGTTGCTTGTCCCTACGATAATATCTTTATCGCCAGAGGTTAAACGTACAGAAATCACTTCATCTTCTTCACGAAGCGAAATTGCAATTAAACCGTTCGTACGTATATTTGCAAATGATGAAAGTGGCGTTCTCTTAGAAATACCTTGTTTCGTTGTAAAGAATAGGAACTGGTCATCACCAAACTCACGAATTGGAATAATGGCATTGATCCACTCACCCTTATCTACCCCTAATAGGTTAATAATCGGTAGCCCTTTCGCAGTACGACTATACTCTGGAATTTCATATCCTTTCGTACGGTATACTTTACCCTTGTTTGTAAAGAATAAAATATGATCATGGGTGGACGTTGTTAATAAATGTTCAACAAAGTCATCATCATTCGTACCCATTCCTTGTACACCACGTCCCCCACGGTTCTGTGTTTTGTACGTAGAAGCTGGCAACCTCTTAATATAACCGTTATGAGTTAACGTAATCGCAATGTTTTGCTCAGGAATTAAATCTTCATCTTCAATAAATTCCATACCGCCAATTGTAATTTCTGTTCGTCTCTTATCATTGAAACGTTCTTTTACTTCTGTTAATTCTTCACGAATAATCTCAAGAACTTTCTCTTCATCTGCTAAAATCGCTTTTAATTCAGCAATTAACTGCATTAAGTCTTGATACTCTTGCTCGATTTTTTCACGTTCTAATCCAGTTAAGCGTTGCAGACGCATGTCTAAAATCGCTTGCGCTTGTTTCTCACTTAAACCGAAACGTTCCATTAAGCCCTGCTTTGCAATATCTGCCGTTTTTGAACTACGAATTAACGTAATAACTTCATCAAGATGATCTAAAGCAATTCGTAATCCTTCTAAAATATGAGCACGTGCCTCTGCTTTTTCTAATTCATAAGCAGTACGTCTACGGATTACTACCTTCTGGTGCTCCAAATAATGATATAAGTTTTGTTTTAAATTTAGTACTTGAGGCTCTCCATTTACAAGAGATAACATATTAATACCAAAACTTGTTTGAAGCGCTGTATGTTTATATAAATTATTTAATAGTACATTAGCATTAGCATCACGACGTACTTCCATAACGATACGCATACCATTACGATCTGATTCATCACGTAAATCTGTAATGCCTTCAATTTTCTTATCGCGAACTAATTCTGCAATTTTTTCAATTAATCGTGCCTTATTAACTTGATAAGGTAGTTCCGTTACGATAATAGATTGTTTACCGTTTGACTTCTCTTCAATTTCAACCTTAGCACGAAGCATAATAGAACCGCGACCTGTTTCGTAAGCTCTTCGAATTCCACTTCGCCCTAAAATTAAACCTGCCGTCGGAAAGTCTGGCCCAGGAATATATTCCATCAATTCCGCGATAGTAATATCAGGGTTATGACTTAATGCCAGCACACCATCAATTACTTCGCCAAGCTGATGCGGCGGGATATTTGTTGCCATACCAACAGCAATACCTGTCGTACCGTTTACTAATAAATTAGGGAAACGCGCTGGTAATACAATCGGCTCTCTTTCCGAACCATCGTAGTTATCTTGATAATCAATTGTATTTTTTGAAATATCACGTATTAATTCCATAGAAATCTTAGACATTCTTGCCTCTGTATAACGCATTGCCGCTGCTGAATCTCCATCTACAGAACCGAAGTTACCATGCCCATCAACAAGCATATAACGTTGACTGAAATCTTGCGCCATACGTACCATCGTTTCATAAACAGCTGAATCACCGTGGGGGTGATACTTACCAATTACTTCACCAACAATACGTGCTGATTTCTTATACGCTTTATCAGCTGTAATTCCTAAATCATTCATCGCATATAAAACCCTACGATGCACAGGTTTTAATCCATCACGAACATCTGGTAATGCACGAGATACGATAACACTCATTGCGTAATCTAAAAATGAGGTACGCATTTCATGACTAATATTAATTTCTCGAATTCGTGCTTGTTGTTGATTGTCTGACATCAACGAGCACCTCCTCTTACATTTCCGTTACACATACATTGATTTATATGTAGAAGACAGGAATACTTAGATTCCTGTCATTACTCATTTAAATATCAAGGTTTTTCACGTATTTTGCATTCTCTTGGATAAAGTTACGACGTGGTTCCACTTTATCACCCATTAAAATTTCAAACGTTTCGTCTGCTTCTATTGCATCTTGAAGAGAAACTTGAAGTAACGAACGTACTTCTGGATCCATTGTCGTCTCCCATAGCTGAGTTGGATTCATTTCTCCAAGACCTTTATAACGTTGGATTCCTGGTTTCGGCTGGGCTGGTAGCTCAGCTAATATCTTTTCAAGTTCTTTATCGTTATAAGCATATTGAATTTTTTTACCTTGTTGTACTTTAAACAAAGGTGGCTGCGCAATATATATATAGCCACACTCAATGATTTGACGCATATAACGATAGAAGAACGTTAATAATAGGGTACGAATATGCGCACCATCAACATCGGCATCGGTCATAATAATAACTTTATGATAGCGTGCTTTTTCAATATCGAAGTCTCCACCGATATTTGTACCGATCGCCGTAATAATTGTACGAACTTCATCATTTGATAAAATTTTATCTAAGCGTGCTTTTTCAACATTAATAATTTTACCCTTCAGCGGTAAAATCGCTTGGAAATGACGATCGCGTCCTTGTTTTGCAGATCCACCCGCAGAGTCACCCTCTACGATATAAATTTCACTAATTGCTGGATCTTTAGAAGAACAGTCTGCCAATTTCCCTGGTAAACTTGAAACTTCTAAAGCACTCTTTCGGCGAGTTAGCTCACGAGCCTTTTTAGCTGCTACACGCGCACGCGCTGCCATCGTTCCTTTATCTACAACTTTACGTGCAACATTGGGATTTTCCAGTAAGAACTTTTCAAAAGCCTCTGAGAATACTGACTCCGTAATCGTTCTCGCTTCACTATTTCCAAGTTTCGTCTTCGTTTGCCCTTCGAATTGTGGATTTGGATGTTTAATTGACACGATTGCTGTTAAACCTTCACGAACATCTTCACCAGTTAAATTACTATCCGCATCTTTTAAAATGTTATTTTTACGGCCATAATCGTTAATCACACGTGTTAGGGCAGTTTTAAATCCTACCTCATGTGTACCACCTTCATACGTATGAATATTATTTGTAAATGAGTAAATATGATTTGTATATCCTTCGTTATATTGAAGCGCAACTTCAACTTGAATACCATCTTTTGAACCCTCTACATATACAGGCTCTTCATGAATTGGTTGTTTTGAACGATTTAAATGTTCAACATATGATTTAATTCCACCTTCATAGTGGAACTCTTTCTTTTGTTTATGTTCACGTTTATCTTCAATTGTTAATTTAATATTACGATTTAAAAACGCCAACTCACGCATACGAGTCGCTAGCGTATCAAATTCATATTCTGTCGTCTCTTTAAAAATTTCTGGATCCGGTTTAAAGCGAGTTATTGTTCCAGTTTTATCTGTATCACCGATGACTTTTAAATCTGCAACCGGAATACCTCTTTCGTATTTTTGGTAATGAATTTTACCGTCACGATGTACAAATACTTCTAGTTCTGTTGACAAGGCATTTACAACAGATGCACCAACACCATGCAAACCACCAGAAACCTTATAACCGCCACCGCCAAATTTACCACCAGCGTGGAGGACAGTCATAATAACCTCAACTGCAGGACGTCCCATTTTTTCTTGTATACCAACTGGGATACCACGGCCATTATCCGTTACAAGAATACTATTATCTTCTTCAATACTAACGTTAATTTCATCGCAATATCCTGCTAATGCTTCATCGATACTATTATCAACAATTTCCCATACAAGGTGGTGAAGTCCTTTCCCACTCGTAGATCCAATATACATACCTGGACGTTTCCGAACTGCCTCTAGTCCTTCAAGTACCTGTATCTGACTTTCATCATATGCATTTTCTTGCATTTGTTTTTGTTCCATTGACACAAAGATCACCTACTTTTCCATTTAAACAGGGGTTTATGCCCTATCTATTTCACAATCTACCGTGCCGTTCGTTACATGAATTGTTTTCGCGTCTTTCAATGTTTCGTGTTCAATTCCGTCGACACTCGTCGTTGTAACAAATGTTTGCACCTTTCCTTGAATTGTATTTAACAGATGTGATTGACGATAATCGTCTAATTCTGATAAAACATCATCCAGCAAAAGGATTGGATATTCTTTAACCTCTGAATAAATCAATTCAATTTCAGCTAATTTTAGGGATAGTGCAGTCGTTCGTTGTTGTCCTTGCGAACCAAAGACTTGAACATTTTTACTATTAACGAAGAATTGTAAATCATCACGATGAGGACCAATTAAAGTCGTACCACGGAAAATTTCACGTTGTTTCACAGATTGAAAACTTTCATAGTATACTTCTTTTATTTTCGACAAATCCATTGATTCTGATACATCTACACTCGGTTTATAAATAATTTCTAATTCTTCTAATCCACGGCTTATACCACGATGAATTGGGGCTGCCCATTCTTGCAGTAAATGTAAAAAATCAAAACGTTTTTGCAATATTTTTGCACCGTGTTCAATCAGTTGCAGTGTAAATACATCCAACATCGTTTCCTCATTTTTACTATTCCCTTGCATTTTTTTTAGCAAGTGATTTCGTTGCGTGAGCACTTTTTGATATTGACTTAATTCATACAAATAAACAGGAGCTATTTGTCCTAATTCCATATCTAAAAAGCGTCTTCTTACTTGAGGGCTTCCTTTTACAAGATTTAAATCTTCTGGGGCAAACATGACAACATTCATTTCGCCAATATATTGACTCAACTTTTGTTGTTCAAGTTGATTTAATTTTGCCTTTTTACCTTTTTTCGAAATATTTAATTCTAAAGACAAAGAATTATTTCTCTTTTGTAATTTCCCTTTAATTTGACCAAAATCTTCATCCCAACGGATAAGCTCGCGGTCATTGGAGGTTCTATGAGATTTCGCCATCGCTAACACATAAATAGCTTCCATCAAATTTGTTTTCCCTTGCGCATTTTCACCGATAATTACATTCACTTTATCTTCAAAGGAAAGCTCTAATTTTTCATAATTGCGATAGTTTTTTAATTGTATTTCTGAAATAAACAAAGGGCTCCCCCTTTATGCCTGAACTTGGAAAGTTCCGCTACCCGGAATTTCAATAATATCGTTCGCATATAACTTGCGACCTCTTCTGTTTTCAAGTTCTTGATTCACGTACACTTCATATTCTTGTAAAAACCATTTTACAGCGCCACCTGTATCGATTACATCAGCTAACTTTAAAAATTGTCCTAGTGTAATATACTCTGTTGAAATTTTAATACGTTTCATAAAATCGCTCACTTTCTCAAAGTGTTCATTCTTTCATTGTACTAAATAAACTAGCATTAGGAAAGTAATACCCCAAAATCAAATAAGGGCTACTAGCATCTTTAAACTAGCAACCCTTATTTTCTATCTAGTAAGTACGAACTGGTAAAATTAATTGAGTAATTGAATCATCATTTACTGTACGAATTAAGAATGGTCTCATTGCCCCAGTAAAGCTAATCTTAATCTCTGTACTATCTAAAGCTTTTAATGCATCCATCATATATTTTGCACTAAAAGATATTTTTAATTCTTCCCCATCTACGTTTTCACATTGAACTTCTTCCACTACTTTTCCGATTTCCGGAGAATTAGAAGAGATTTCCAACATTTTTTGTTCTAACGTTGATAATTTTACAACATTATTTCGGCCGTCTCTTGCTAATAGTGAAGCACGATCAATAGCCTGTAGAAATTCTTTTGTATTCACAAAAATATCCGTCTTACTCTCTGCTGGAATTAGACGTGTTGTATCAGGATAATTTCCTTCTAACAATCTTGAGAAGAATAATAAATGTTTTGTACGGAATAATACTTGATACTCCGTAATAACGATATCTACCATTTCTTCCGACTCATCTAAAATTTTACTTAATTCATTTAGGCTCTTACCTGGAATTACAACATTTGCTTGAAACTCATCTGCAATATTATATCCTTCGATCTTTGCTTTTCGAAGTGCTAGTCTGTGACTATCTGTTGCAATACAAATTAATTCGCTGTTATATACCTTCCAGTTTACACCTGTCAAGATCGGTCTTGTTTCCGAAGTAGAAACTGCAAATACAGTTTGTCTAATCATATGTTTAAGTAAGTCTGTTGGAATCTTAAAAACATGATGTTCTTCAATCTGTGGTAATAATGGATATTCAGCAGAATCTAAACCATTTAAGTTGAACTCTGATTTTCCAGATTTTATTTTTGTCATAAAATGATTTTCTACAGAAATTTCGACAGTGTCTTTAGGTAATTTTTTTACGATCTCACTAAAATATTTTGCTTGTAAAACAATACTTCCTGATTGTCCGATTTCTACAATCTCTTTTCCGTCCTCTTCGACTGGAATAAACGATTCAATAGAGATGTTTGCATCGCTTCCTGTTAATGTAACCCCTTCTTCAGTAGCGACAACTTTAATTCCTGTAAGAATTGGAATTGTTGTACGAGAAGAAACAGCCTTCATTACATCCTGTACACTTCTTACAAGATAGTCTTTTTGTATTGTAAAACGCATAAAGAAAAACCTCCGGTAAGTATAAGATTTTATTTAATTAATAAAGATAAAAAAATAGTAGTAATAGTAATAGGGCTTGTGGATATGTGGATAACTCAGTTGAAAGATGTAAAAACAGTCTATCTACATGTGGATAGACTGTGCGTAAAACAAGGAGAGTTATTCACACTATTCAGCTACTACTTTAAAATATCATTAATTTCTTCGACTTGTTTTTGCAATTGCGTATCCGTTTTTAGTAGCTTAGAAATTTTTTCATGGGCATGGATAACGGTTGTATGGTCACGTCCACCAAATTCTTCACCTATTTTAGGTAAAGAGGAATCTGTAAGTTCGCGTGATAAATACATTGCAATTTGACGAGGAAACGCAACTGATTTTGTACGCTTTTTCGCTTTAAAATCTTCTAATTTTACTTGGTAAACGCCCCCGACAGCTTTTTGGATATCATAAATAGAAATAATTTTTGGTTTAGAATTTGGAATAATATCTTTAAGTGCTTCAGCTGCTAAATCAGCATTAATATCTTTGTTAATTAAAGATGAATAAGCTACAACTCGGATGAGCGCACCTTCTAATTCACGAATGTTTGAATCGATTTGATTTGCGATATACAGCATAACCTCGTTTGGTATATCAAGTCCTTCAGCTTTTGCTTTTTTACGTAAAATCGCAATTCGCGTCTCTAAATCTGGTGGCGTAATGTCCGTAATGAGTCCCCATTCAAAGCGAGAACGAAGACGATCTTCTAAAGTTGGAATTTCTTTTGGTGGCCGATCACTTGAAATTACAATTTGTTTGCTTTCTTCGTGTAATGCATTAAATGTATGGAAAAACTCTTCTTGAGTTTGTTCTTTTCCAGCAAGAAATTGAATATCATCTATCAATAAAACATCTACATTGCGATATTTATTACGAAAATCGACTGCTTTATTATCACGAATAGAGTTAATGAATTCATTTGTAAATTTTTCGGATGATAAATATACAACTTTCGCGTTTGGATTGTGTTCAATTACATAATGACCGATCGCATGCATTAAATGCGTCTTTCCAAGCCCAACGCCCCCGTAAATAAAGAGAGGATTATATGCTTTAGCTGGAGCCTCGGCTACAGCTAATGAAGCAGCATGGGCAAAACGGTTACCAGAGCCAATAACAAATGTATCAAATGTATATTTTGGATTTAGCATGCTCTGTGGTAAATGAGTAGAATCATCTTGTGCTCGATTTTTTTTAATAGGAGGAAGATCGATATCCTCTTCAGCTTGACTTTGGGGAATAATAAAGCGAATAGCCAATTTTGCCCCTGTTAAATCATAAAGTGTTTCCGAAATGAGTTCTGAGTAATGAGATTCTAGCCAATCACGAGCAAATTCATTTGGAGCTGTAATCGTTAATACGTCTTTCTTTAAGTTATGTGCTGTTGTTGACTTCAACCACGTTTCATAACTAGGTTTACTGACCTTTTTTTCAAGTTCTTTTAAGGCACTATTCCATAAATCAGAGATGTTTTCCAAAGGTGTCCCTCCTTTACTAAGATGGTAAAAGAATAAGGTTGCGCAACAAATGTACAACCCAATAAATAGTAAATGTATATTTATACGAAACGTCTTTTAAAACCTAAAAACGTCGTTTGTATATGAAATAGGGTTTTCGACAAAAAAAGCAAATGTGGACAACTATTTACCCACATGTGATTAAAACTGTCCACATGTTATACACAAATTGTGGATAAAATAAACATGTGGGAAACTTATTCAAAGTGAAAACACAACTATAATATCAAAAAAAAGTAGCTATAGCAATGAAATTAAGAAAGTTATCCACAAAATCAATACCTTGTGGAATAAACTTGTCCACAATACGATATACTGTGTAAAAGTAAGAAAAAAGTTTGTGGATATAAAAAACAGAAAAAAACATTTATCCACAAGGAAATATAAGAACTGTGAAAAAGAATGTGAACAGGTTCAAAATGAATATTTGATGAAAATTTCGAGAACCATTGACATTTTCCTAGTTGATTAACTATAATTTATAAGACTGTCTTTAACAGATATTCCTCAGGGAGGTGTCATATAATGAAAAGAACTTACCAACCAAATAAACGTAAGCGCAGCAAAGTACATGGTTTCCGCAGCCGTATGAGCACAGCGAACGGACGTAAAGTGCTAGCAGCTCGTCGTCGTAAAGGAAGAAAAGTATTATCTGCGTAGACCACTGATCGTTCAGTGGTCTTTTTTTCTAATAATAGTGAATTTCCGCTGATGAAATACAGGAGTGTCAATTGATATGAAGAAAAAAAATCGTATAAAGAAGAATGATGAATTCCAGGAGGTTTTTCAAAAAGGAAAATCAAATGCGAACCGTCAGTTTGTTGTATACCAACTAAATAAAGAAGAACAGCCAAATTTTCGCATCGGCCTTTCTGTTAGCAAGAAGATAGGAAACGCAGTAGTTCGTAATCGAATTAAGCGTATGATCCGTCAGTCCATTACAGAATTGAAAGATGAGATAGATTCTGGAAAAGATTTTGTTATAATAGCAAGGAAGCCTTGTGCAGAGATGACATATGAAGAAGTAAAGAAAAGCTTAATTCATGTCTTTAAACGCTCTGGTATGAAAAGAATAAAAAAGTAGCGTAAGGAAATGAATTACACTATATACATACCGAAACAAGGAGGAGCAGGCTTTGAAAAAGAAAATAGGTTTACTGGCCATGGTTATTACATTAATGGCAATTGCTACCGGCTGTAGTGAAACGGGTCAGCCAATTACATCGAAGAGCACTGGGATTTGGAATGAATATTTCGTATACCCGCTTTCTCAGTTAATCACGTATTTTGCGACATGGCTTGGTGATAATTACGGTTTAGCGATCGTTATTACGACCCTTATTATTCGTTTTGCATTATTACCATTAATGATTAAGCAAACGAAGAGTACGAAAGCTATGCAGGCGTTACAACCAGAAATGGTAAAGTTAAAAGAGAAATATAGCTCGAAAGACCAAGCAACACAGCAAAAATTACAACAAGAAATGATGCAGTTATATCAAAAAAATGGTGTAAATCCATTAGCCGGTTGTTTACCAATATTTGTTCAGATGCCTATTTTATTCGCATTTTATCATGCGATTATGAGAACATCAGAAATTAGTAAACATACATTTTTATGGTTCGATTTAGGACAGGCAGACCCTTACTATATCTTACCGGTTGTTGCAGCGATTACGACATTTATTCAGCAAAAGCTTGCAATGGCAGGAACTGCTGGTCAAAATCCACAAATGGCAATGATGATTTGGCTTATGCCGATTATGATTTTAATCTTTGCAATTAACTTCCCAGCGGCATTATCACTTTACTGGGTTGTTGGTAATATCTTTGGTATCGCTCAAATGTACTTTATCAAAGGGCCAGAAATTAAGGCTAGTAAGGCTGGAGGATCAGGTAAGTGAGTGTAATTACTGCTAAAGGACAAACAGTCGAGCTGGCAGTAGAAGATGCTTTAAGGCAATTAAACACTTCAAAAGATCAAGTTGATATAAATATTATCGATGAGGGTAAAAGGGGATTCCTAGGCTTATTTGGGAATCGTCCTGCAGTAGTAGAAGTTGTATTGAAGAAAGAGCCCATTCAAGAATGTGAAGAGTATTTAAAAAATGTTATTCGCAACATGGGTGTGGAAGTCGAGATTAGTAAAATTGTAAAGGGACGCGAAGTTGAATTTACAATTTCTGGTGATGATGTAGGTGTTTTAATTGGAAAAAGAGGTAATACGTTGAACTCTTTACAGTATTTGACAAAACTTGTCGCGAATCGCCATACGAAACAGTATATTGGTATCACACTAGATGCTGAAAATTATCGTAGTAAAAGAAAAAGTACGTTAGAATCGCTTTCTTATCGATTAGCAAAACAAGTGTCTAAAACGAAAAAAAGAGTTGTTTTAGAGCCGATGCCATCTTTTGAACGAAAAATTATCCATCAAGCATTATCTAATCATCAAGATATCAATACAACTTCTGAAGGAAATGAACCACATCGGCATGTTGTAATATCTTCCAAATGACCGGTTACTCAAATGAGTGCCGGTTTTTTTGAGGGGAAAACAGATGTGGATAACTAAAAACACTAAACTTATCCACTGTGAATAAGTTTAGTGTTTTTTACATGAGGACATAATAAAATGAGTTATTATTCTTTTGTAGATAGGTTCGTTATGGTATTCTAATAATTTAGTGAAGAAAATAATCGTGTTGAAATAGAGATAAATAAGCAAGTGAGGTGAAAGGACATGGAATTTGATACAATTGCTGCGATTTCCACAGCGCTTGGAGAGGGCGCAATTGCCATTGTTCGAGTAAGTGGGGATGATGCGGTTGAAAAAGTTAATCGTATTTTTAAAGGGAAGGACTTAACAGAGGTTCCTTCTCACACAATTCATTATGGCCATATTGTTGATTTAGATACAAATCAAGTTATTGAAGAAGTTATGGTGTCTATTATGCGTGCGCCAAGAACTTTTACACGCGAAAATATAGTAGAAATTAACTGCCACGGTGGACTTGTTTCGGTAAATAAAGTATTGCAGCTTATTTTAGCGCAAGGAGTACGATTAGCAGAGCCTGGTGAATTTACAAAACGTGCTTTTTTAAATGGTCGTATTGATTTATCACAAGCAGAAGCTGTCATGGACTTAATCCGTGCAAAAACAGATCGTGCAATGAACGTAGCGATTAATCAAATGGAGGGGCGATTATCTAAATTAATTGGCCGCCTGCGTCAGGATATATTAGAAACGCTAGCTCATGTTGAGGTAAACATAGATTACCCAGAATATGATGATGTAGAAGAGATGACACATAATATTTTAATTGAGAAAGCGACACATGTTCGTGCTGAAATTGCAAAAATATTAGAAACATCGAAGCAAGGGAAGATTTTACGTGAAGGTATTGCTACTGCAATCATCGGTAGACCTAACGTTGGGAAGTCATCGCTATTAAATAGTCTCGTTCAAGAGAAAAAGGCAATTGTAACTGATATTGCAGGAACAACTCGTGATGTTATTGAAGAGTACGTTAATGTGCGTGGTGTACCACTTAAACTTATAGACACAGCCGGGATTCGTGAAACGGAAGATGTTGTTGAACGAATTGGTGTAGAGCGTTCGAAAGAAATGATGAGCCAAGCTGATTTAGTGTTAGTTGTCGTTAATTATAGCGAAGCTTTAACGAATGAGGATGAAGAGCTATTCCGTGCCGTACAAGGAAAAGATTTCATTGTTATTGTAAATAAGACAGATTTACCGCAAGTAATTGATATGGAACGTGTTACAGAATTGGCAGCGGGAAATCGTGTTATTACGACGTCGTTAATTGAGGAACAAGGAATAGATGAGCTTGAAAAGGCGATAGCGGACTTATTCTTTGAAGGAGCAATTGATTCTGCTGATGTGACATATGTTTCTAACGCGAGACATATTGGATTATTAACACAAGCAGGAAAAACAATTGGAGATGCAATTGAGGCGATAGAAAATGGTGTTCCAATTGATATGGTGCAAATTGATTTAACAAGAACGTGGGAAATACTTGGTGAAATTACTGGTGATACCGTCCATGAAAGCTTAATTGACCAGTTGTTCTCTCAATTTTGTTTAGGAAAATAATATAGTGATGCTTTAGAAAGATAGAGATTATTAGGAGGAATAAACAATGGGATACAATGCCGGTTCATACGATGTCATAGTAATCGGTGCAGGTCATGCAGGATGCGAAGCTGGTCTTGCGGCAGCACGAATGGGCTCCAAAACATTAATGTTAACAATTAATTTAGATATGGTAGCGTTTATGCCATGTAACCCTTCTGTTGGTGGACCAGCAAAAGGGATTGTTGTTCGTGAAATTGATGCATTAGGCGGAGAAATGGGACGCAATATTGATAAAACGTATATTCAAATGCGTATGTTAAATACAGGTAAAGGACCAGCTGTACGCGCACTTCGAGCACAAGCAGATAAGTTCTCTTACCAACATGAATTAAAGAAAACAATTGAAGAAACACCAAATTTAACGTTGTTCCAAGGAATGGTAGAGCGTTTAATTGTTGAAGATGGCGAATGTAAAGGGGTAATTACGCAAGCTGGTGCTGAATATACAGCGAAAACAGTCGTAATTACGACTGGAACGTTTTTACGCGGTGAGATTATTATGGGAGATTTAAAATATTCGAGCGGTCCGAATAATCAACAACCATCTATTACTTTATCAGAACATTTAGAGGAACTTGGATTTGATCTTGTTAGATTTAAAACAGGTACACCTCCGCGTGTAAATAGTAATACAATCGATTACAGCAAAACAGAAATTCAGCCAGGTGATGATAAACCACGAGCTTTCTCTTTTGAAACGACAAAATTTATTATGGATCAAATTCCATGTTGGTTGACGTATACAAGTACGGAAACACATCGTTTAATAGATGAAAACCTGCATCGCTCAGCTATGTATTCTGGTATGATTAAGGGAACAGGACCTAGATATTGTCCTTCAATTGAAGACAAAGTAGTAAGGTTTAATGATAAACCACGTCATCAAATTTTCTTAGAGCCAGAAGGACGTAATACACAAGAAGTGTATGTACAAGGTTTATCAACAAGCTTACCAGAAGATGTGCAGCGTGATATGCTTAGAACAATCCCTGGTCTAGAAAACGTTGAAATGATGCGTACAGGTTATGCGATTGAATATGATGCGATTGTGCCAACACAACTATGGCCAACACTTGAAACGAAAAAAATTAAAAATTTATATACAGCAGGACAGATTAACGGAACTTCTGGTTACGAAGAGGCGGCAGGACAAGGGCTTATGGCTGGGATTAATGCAGCATGTCGTTCTTTAGGTGAAAAAGAAGTTATTTTAGGTCGCGAGGATGCTTATATTGGTGTCTTAATTGATGATCTTGTAACGAAAGGTACAAATGAACCATATCGTTTATTAACGTCTCGTGCAGAATATCGTCTATTATTACGCCATGATAATGCTGATCTTCGTTTAACTGAAGTTGGTCGTGAAATTGGATTAATTAAAGAAGAGCGCTATGAGCGATTTACAAATAAAAAATTACAAATTGAACAGGAAAAGGAACGTTTAAGCAGCATCATTATTAAGCCACGTCCTGAAGTTCAAGAATTAATTCGTAGCATTGGTGGAAGTGAATTGAAAGATGGAATACGTGCAAGTGACTTATTACGTCGTCCAGAGATGACATATGAGCATATTCATCTTTTAGTACCAAGTGAAGTAGAACTAAGTGATGAAGTGACAGAACAAGTTGAAATCCAGATTAAGTACGAAGGATATATTGAAAAATCTTTACAGCAAGTAGAGCGTATGAAGAAAATGGAAAATAAAAAAATACCTGTGGATATTGATTATGATGCAATTTCTAGCCTTGCTTCAGAAGCTAGACAGAAATTGAAAGATGTTCGTCCACTTTCAATGGGGCAAGCTTCACGTATTTCTGGTGTAAATCCAGCGGATATTTCCATTTTACTTGTGTATATTGAACAAGGAAAAATTGCGCGCGTATCGAACCAATAAATAGTAAGGAGATATTGTTAGATGAACATAGAACAATTTCAATCTATGCTAGAAGAGAAGGGGATCACTCTCTCTTCTAGACAGTTAGAGCAGTTCGAAATCTACTTCGAAACATTAGTAGAGTGGAATGAAAAAATGAATTTAACGGCTATTACGGAGAAAGAAGAAGTATATTTAAAACACTTTTTTGATTCGATTACAGCTGCTTTTTATTATGATTTTTCAAAACCATTCTCAATTTGTGATGTTGGTGCAGGAGCTGGATTCCCAAGTATTCCTTTAAAAATCTGTTTCCCGCATTTAAAAGTGACAATTGTAGACTCATTGCAAAAACGCATTAATTTCTTAAATCATTTAGCACAAAAGTTGGAATTAAGTGACGTTGCGTTTTGTCATGATCGTGCTGAAACATTTGGGAAAAAAGAAGGTGTACGTGAATCGTACGATATTGTAATGGCACGTGCAGTTGCGCGTCTTTCTGTATTAAGCGAGCTATGTTTACCACTTGTAAAAGTTGGAGGAACATTCATTGCTATGAAAGGTGCCGCGGCAAACGAAGAAATTGAAAATGGCAAGTATGCTTTAGAGGTGCTAGGCGGGGATCTAAAAGAAATGTCTACGTTCCAATTACCGTTTGAAGAAAGTGAACGTAATATTTTATTAATCGAGAAAAAGCGCAAGACACCAAAGAAATATCCACGCAAACCGGGAACACCCAATAAATTACCTATTGAAAAATAAATCTTATTAGACGTAAGATTAAATTATATAAATGAAAACGTAAATGTTTCATAGGAAACATTTTATGTAGAATAGTCAATAGGCCTAAAAGGTGGTGGAATATGTATGAAAAATACGTTTTCTCGTTTATTTGGCTTTGGAGATAAAGAGAGCGAATTCGAATTACAAGACGAAAGCCATGAAGAAATAGATAAAAAGGTATATGAAGAAATACAAGAAATTCCGATCGTAAATATTACTCCTAATCGTTATCAACCACGAACGGTTTTTGACGATGCACGTATCGACGAGTTGGCATTAACGATTCGTACACACGGGCTCATTCAGCCGATTGTTGTGAGGCAGTATGAGGATGATAAGTACGAGATTATTGCTGGAGAAAGACGTTTTCGCGCAGCAACGAAGTTAGGCTGGGAAAAGGTCCCTGCGATCATAAAGAACTTAAATGATACAGAGACAGCTTCTGTAGCGTTAATTGAAAATTTGCAACGTGAGGAATTAACAGCAATCGAGGAAGCTGTGGCATATCAAAAGCTGATTGAGTTACATAATTTAACGCAAGAAGCATTGGCACAACGACTTGGAAAAGGACAATCTACAATCGCAAATAAGTTGCGATTGTTAAAGTTGCCTGAAGAAATAAAAAGTGCATTGTTAGAAAAAAGTATTACAGAACGTCATGCTCGTGCTCTCATTCCTTTAAAAAATAAGGAATTACAACTGAAAGTTTTACAAGAAATTGTGGAAAAACAACTCAATGTAAAACAAACAGAGGAACGAATCGCGAAATTACTAGAAGAAGTAAAACCGAAGCGCAAGGCGAAGCAAAAAGCAGTAAGCCGAGACGCGAGAATTGCTATGAATACAATTAGGCAATCATTACAAATGGTGGCTGACAGTGGTTTAAATGTTAATTCTGAGGAAGAAGAATTTGATGAGTACTATCAAATTACGATTAAAGTTCCGAAGAAAAAATAATAATGATGTGTTAGAGACCTTATCCCACTGGAGAGGTCTCTTTTGCTATATTTTCTTGTTAATGAAGAAGGAGTTTAGAAATAAATTTTGAAGTTTAATAAGGACGGAAAAGAAAAACTTTTATTTCATGTTACAATAAACATAATTGTTACTAGAATAAGATAGAAAGGTTGAAAGTAGGTGACATCATGGGAAAAATCATTGCTATTGCTAATCAAAAAGGCGGTGTTGGAAAAACAACAACATCTGTTAATTTAGGGGCTGGATTGGCGCAAGTAGGTAAGAAAGTCCTTCTCGTAGATATTGATGCTCAAGGAAATGCAACGACTGGTGTGGGAATTGAAAAGTCAGAATTAGACCAATGTATTTACAATGTTCTTGTGGAAGATGCAGATGTTCAGGGAGTTATACGGAAAACCGCAACTGAAAACTTAGATGTTCTACCCGCTACAATTCAATTGGCTGGTGCTGAAATTGAATTGGTACCGACTATTTCCCGGGAAGTACGTTTGCAAAGGGCATTACAGCCAGTTCGTGATGAATATGATTACATTATTATCGACTGTCCCCCGTCTTTAGGGTTATTAACGATTAATGCATTAACAGCAGCAGATTCTGTTATTATTCCTGTTCAGTGTGAATATTACGCACTCGAAGGATTAAGTCAGCTATTAAATACAGTTCGACTTGTACAAAAACATTTAAATAAAGATCTAGCAATTCAAGGTGTATTGTTAACAATGCTAGATGCCCGTACAAATTTAGGGATTCAAGTTATAGATGAAGTGAAGAAATACTTTAGGGATAAAGTATACCGTTCCATTATTCCACGTAATGTTCGCTTAAGTGAGGCACCAAGTCATGGGAAACCGATTATGCAGTATGACGCTAAATCAAGAGGGGCAGAAGTATATATAGATTTAGCAGAGGAAGTGATTGCAGGTGGCTAAAGGTTTAGGAAGAGGGATTAATGTGTTTTTTCCTGATTTAGATGTGAAAGAAGAAGAAACGATTCAGGAGATTATCGTAACTGAATTAAGGCCGAATCCATACCAACCGCGTAAGCACTTTAATAAAGCTGCGATTGAGGAATTAGCGGCTTCTATTAAAGAACACGGCATATTACAACCGTTAATTGCTAGAAAGAGTATTAAAGGATATGAAATTGTTGCAGGTGAAAGAAGATATCGTGCTGCCAAAGAGGCTGGACTTGAAAAGGTACCTGCCGTTGTAAGGCAATTAAACGAGCAGCAAATGATGGAATTTGCTTTGTTAGAAAACTTACAACGAGAAGATTTAAATCCGATGGAAGAGGCAATGGCATACCAGATGTTAATGAATGAGCTAAATGTAACGCAAGAACAATTAGCGAAACGTCTTGGTAAAAGTAGACCTTACATTGCAAACTATACTCGGTTATTAAGCCTCCCTTCTTTCGTACAAGATATGATTGCAAATGGTCAACTTTCAATGGCTCATGGGAGAACTTTACTTACAATCAAAGATGAAGAACAATTGAAGTCCTTATTGAAACGCATTGAAAAAGAAGGATTAAATGTTCGTCAATTAGAGAAAATCGTCCAAGAGATTAATCAACACGTTTCACGTGAAACAAAACAAGTGAAAAAAGAGCGAAATATATTTTTCGTAGAACGTGAAACGTTCTTAAGAGAAAAGTTTGGTACAGATGTGAAAATTAAAGAGACGAAAAAAGAAAAAGGTAAAATCGAAATTGAATTTTTTAATAAAGAAGATTTAAATCGTATTTTAGAATTATTATCACATAAAAATTAAAAAGCAAACCATCTTATTATTTATAGATGGTTTGCTTTTTTTAATGCAGATAATTTTTGATCCGTCTCTTTTATACTTTGTGCGATTACATCGGCCATTTTCATCACTAAACTTAATCTCGTATTTTGAAGAACAAAAAACTCCATAAAACCATTTAAATTGACGATGCCGTGTATATGCAAATCACCAACTGCAGGTAATTTCTTATTCATCGCAGCACCAGGTTTACTAGGTCCTTTTCCAGTAGTAATTGAACCGATATTTTGAGACTTTCCTAAACATGCATCAACGGCAATTATAAAGGAAGTAGGATTTTCTTTCTGTATATTTTGAATTTTCTCTTCTAGATTCAGTGCATGCACTGGTTCATCTAGTGTGCCGAACACTTGGAAGTTTTTGATTTCTACTTGTTCTAGCTTAGTGCCAACTAATGGGCCGAGTGCATCACCGGTGGAACGATCTGTTCCGATACAAACGAGAATAAGTGGTATATTAGTTTGAATAGGAATATGGGAAAGCAAGAAGTTACTGATTGTCTCGGAGGCTTCTAAGTCTTGGTGCATAACATTTTGAGTTTCTTTTTCGAAAAAAGGTAAGCGAAAACTTCCAATATTCATGAAGCACCCATCCTTTTAATAAATTTTCAAAATATGTTATATGGCGAATAAAATGGAAAACTATAAGTGCGTACTTTTTGCAAAATGTAAATGAAAACGGAAATAATAGTACTAGTATATATATATTCGTTCCATTTTATACCTGGATAGAAGTTAACAAATGCAATTAAAGTTATAAATTTTTTCAGCAATCAGAGAGACTTCTGATACAATAAGAAGAATAACTAAAAAGAAATTTTGGCTGGAGAGGTAGAGATACATGGATTTATTAACGAAGTGGTTTAATTCTACGAAACAGTATTTATTGGATGCTGATCGTTGGGCTCATATTGGAGTTGCGACATTAAAAATATGTATTATTTTAACAATTGGTGCAGTTGTTGTGCGAGTTGCAAGAGCGGTTGTACGAAATGCGTTTCGCATGGGGAGCCGTTCTCCAATCCAAATTTCAGAACGTCGTACAGTTACGGTAGCGAAATTACTTGAAAATATTGTAGCATACGTTGTTATGTTCATTATGCTAATTGCGATTTTAGGTGTGTTTGATATTAATGCATCAGGTTTATTAGCGGGTGCCGGGGTAATTGGTTTAGCAGTCGGATTTGGTGCTCAAAGTTTAGTGAAAGACGTTATTACAGGTTTATTTATTTTGCTAGAAGATCAGTTTTCAGTTGGCGATTATGTTAAAATCGGTCAATTTGAAGGAGTCGTTTTAGAAATTGGACTTCGTACAACGAAAGTAAAGAGTTGGACAGGTGAAATTCATACTTTACCAAACGGAAGTATTGTTCAAGTTACTAACTACTCAGTTAGTAATAGTGTAGCATTTGTTGATGTATCTATTTCATATGAGGCTGACATTGCGAAAGCAGAGCAAGTTATTGAGGATTTATTAGTAGAGTTACCTGCACAATACGAAAAAATGGTAACGACGCCTCAATTATTAGGTGTGCAAACATTAGCTGCATCAGAAGTTATATTACGCGTTATTGCTGAAGTAGAACCGATGCAACATGCAGTTATTGCAAGAGCACTTCGTAAAGAGATTAAAAATCGTCTAGATTTACATGGAATTGAAATTCCATATCCACGTATGGTTTTATATAATCGTGAAGAACTGGTTAGTGGAAAAGCACTTTAGTATCGAGAGGGGTTTGGAGAGTGGAGCAAAAGGAATATAACTTGTACGACGTTGTGGAAATGAAGAAAGCCCACCCATGTGGTGAGAATCGTTGGAAAATTATTCGTATGGGAATGGATATCCGCATTAAGTGCGAGGGATGTGACCATTCAGTAATGATTCCTCGAAGAGAGTTTGATCGTAAGGTGAAAAAAATACTTGTGAAGCACGAAGAATAGAGAAAAAGTAACAGTTGCAGTAGGTGGCTGTTGCTTTTTTCATTTGGAGGAAACTTGTCATTTTTTTCGTTACTATCTATAATGATGAAAGATTGAGACATAGGAGTGAAAAATATGGGATTAACGGCTGGGATTGTTGGATTACCTAACGTAGGGAAGTCCACTTTATTTAATGCAATTACACAAGCAGGAGCAGAATCTGCGAACTATCCATTCTGTACAATTGATCCAAACGTAGGAATTGTAGAAGTACCAGATGAGCGTTTAAATAAATTAACGGAATTAGTAGAACCGAAAAAGACTGTTCCGACTGTATTTGAGTTTACTGATATTGCAGGTATCGTAAAAGGTGCAAGTAAGGGCGAAGGGTTAGGAAATAAATTCTTATCTCACATTCGCCAAGTAGATGCAATTTGCCAAGTTGTTCGTTGTTTTGAAGACGAAAATATTACGCACGTTTCAGGAAAAGTAGATCCAATTGATGATATTGAAACAATCAACTTAGAGCTAATCTTAGCAGACTTAGAGTCTGTTGATAAACGTATCGAGCGTGTTGCGAAATTAGCAAGACAAAAAGATAAAGAAGCAGTATATGAGCATGAAATTTTAGTGCGTTTAAAAGAAGCTTTCGAAGAGGGGAAACCAGCTCGTACTGTTGAATTTACAGAAGAGCAAATGAAGATTGTTAAAGGCCTTCATTTACTTACAACGAAAGAAATGCTATACGTAGCAAACGTAAGTGAAGATGATATTATGGATCCTTCTGAAAATAAATACGTACAAATGGTAAAAGAATTTGCAGCAAATGAAAATTCACAAGTAATTGTTGTATGTGCAAAAATTGAATCAGAAATCGCTGAGTTAGATGAGGAAGAGAAAAAAGTATTCCTGGAAGAACTAGGCATTGAAGAATCTGGTTTAGATCAGTTAATCCGTGCTGCATATGACTTATTAGGACTTGCTACTTACTTCACAGCTGGTGTGCAAGAAGTGCGTGCATGGACGTTTAAACAAGGTATGAAAGCACCACAATGTGCGGGCGTAATTCATACAGATTTTGAGCGTGGATTTATTCGCGCAGAAACAGTTTCTTATGATGATTTAATGACAAACGGTTCTATGACAGCTGCAAAAGAAGCTGGAAAAGTACGTTTAGAAGGAAAAGAGTATATCGTAAAAGACGGAGATGTTATGCACTTCCGTTTTAACGTTTAATTTAATATTTCCTAGGAAAAATAAAGATATGAACTTGGCAAATATATTATGTGTTTGCCAAGTTTTTTACGTATTGGTGAGTTGATTCATATAACTTACTATGATATAATCTAAACTCGTGAGTAATTACTATAAATTAATTGCTCCTTGCCCATTATGGGCCGTTTAGACCAAAAGGAGGTGAAAGTGTAATGAGAAAGTACGAAATTATGTACATCATTCGTCCTGGCGTTGAAGAAGAAGCTCAAAAAGCTTTAGTTGAACGTTTTGCAGGTGTTTTAACAAACAATGGTGCAGAAATCATTAACACGAAAGAGTGGGGTAAGCGTCGTTTAGCTTACGAAATCAACGACTTACGTGAAGGTTTCTACATGATCTTAAACGTGAACTCTAACGCAGAAGCGATTAACGAATTCGACCGTTTAGCTAAGATCAACGAAGATATCCTTCGTCATATCGTTGTTAAAGAAGAAGAAAAATAATTGATATATAAGGGAGAGTGGTTCGATTGATGAATCGTGTTATCCTCGTTGGTCGTTTAACTAAGGACCCTGACTTACGTTACACGCCCAATGGTGTTGCAGTAGCTACTTTTACGTTAGCTGTGAATCGCGCATTTGCGAATCAACAAGGTGAGCGTGAAGCTGACTTTATTAATTGTGTAATATGGCGTAAACAAGCAGAAAACGTGGCAAATTATTTGAAAAAAGGTAGCTTAGCAGGCGTAGACGGACGTCTTCAAACTCGTAATTACGATGGACAAGATGGTAAACGTGTATATGTAACAGAAGTTCTTGCGGAGAGCGTACAATTTTTAGAGCCGCGTAATGGCGGTGGGGAGCAACGTGGTTCATTCAATCAGCAACCATCAGGAGCTGGTTTCGGTAACCAAAGCTCTAACCCATTTGGTCAATCTAGTAATTCAGGCAACTCAGGTAACACTGGAAACTCTGGATTTACGAAGAATGACGATCCATTTTCGAATGTTGGTCAACCGATTGACATTTCGGACGACGATTTACCATTTTAATGGTATGAATCGGCTATTTTTAACAAAGAATGGAGGGAATAGACATGGCAGGACGCAAAGGTGGACGTGCGAAACGTCGTAAGGTGTGTTTCTTCACATCTAACGGCATCACTCGCATTGACTATAAAGATGTTGATTTATTAAAACGTTTCGTTTCTGAACGTGGTAAAATTTTACCTCGTCGTGTAACAGGAACAAGCGCAAAATACCAACGCAAACTTACAGTTGCAATTAAACGTGCTCGTCAAATGGCACTTTTACCATATGTTGGTGAATAATAGCGTATGAAATGCACAGTAGAGTCGGACTCTACTGTGCATTTTGCTATGCTTTTCTTTTTTGAAAGAGAGGTTAAATCATGAAACAAACAAAATTTATTACTGAAGGCGCAGCGTTATTAGCTATATACGCGATATTATTGCTTGTGTCTTTATACGTTCCGGTTTTAGGTACAGTTGTAACTTTCGCATTACCATTACCGTTTATATTGTTTACGATAAAATATAGGTTATCCAATGCTTTTATAATTTTTACAGCTGCGCTTTTTATTACCGTTATTGTGAGCCAGCCCTTGAATCTAGTGAAGACAATAATGTTTGGATTGATAGGGATTGTTTTAGGATCCATGTATAAAAAAAGAAAAAAGCCAATAGAGATCTTGATGGCAGGAACCCTTGCATATTTAATTGGTTTTGTGCTCATTTATGTTGCAAGTATAAAGTTTTTTAACATAGATTTAATGAAGCAAATACAAAATATGTTTAATGAAGGTATGGCGCAAAGTGAAAAGATGGTAAGCGCTGCAGGTATGCCAATTAGTAAAGAACAAAAAGAGTTATTTGGACAATTCAATGAGATATTACAAACACTATTCCCGAGTTTACTTGTAATGGTTTCTGTTTGTTTTTCTTGGATTACAGTGCTCCTATCGGGTAGTGTCTTGAGGAAGTTAAAGTATGACGTTATATCTTGGCCTAAATTTAAAGATATACAATTGCCAAAGAGCATTGTCTGGTATTACGTTATATTTATTTTGTTAGCAACTTTTATAAAGGTAGAACCAGCATCATATTTATATATGGTATTTTCCAACCTATATGTCATATTTGCACTATTGCCCGTACTGCAAGGTCTGACATTTATCACCTTTTTAGCGCATAGAAAAGGATTTACTAAAGGTGTTCCTATTATTAGTTTTATTGTATGCATGTTTATTCCGATGATGTTTCCTCTTGTAACAATCTTAGGTATAATTGACTTAGGGATTTCATTGCGTTCTAAAATAGGGGGATAAAATAATATTCCTTATACTATTTTAATCTGTAAAACTAACTGGAAAGTGAGTTAGTTTTACTTTATAGGAGTTGTATACATGCCTGAATTTTATAAGAAACAGTGGTTTTTATATCCTGTTTATGTATTGGCATTTTTTGTATTTGTGCTAATTTCACTCCTCTGTTACTTTCATTTAATTATGGGAATATCAGCCTTTTTTATCTTTTGTATTGTACTTTTTGTCGTTATACGATTCGAACTTACTTTCCAAAGAAATTTTGAAAAACATACGACAGATATGATTACAAGGGTAAAGAAAGTGAGTAATGAAGCATTTAACCAAATGCCAATTGGTATTTTGTTATACAATAAGGATTATGGGATTGATTGGGCAAATCCTTATTTATCATCATGTTTGGGACAGCATGCATTAGCCGGTTGGCACCTTTACGATGTATCAGAAACATTACTCCTTTTTATTAAGGGGGAAACTTCTGACGATATAGTTTCTTTAAATAATCGAAAGTTCCGTGTTTTTGTAAGGAAAGAAGAAAAGCTAATTTATTTCTTTGATGTAACGGAACAAACAGAAATTGAAAAGATGTATGAAGATCAACGCACTGTTTTAGCTGTTATTTATTTAGATAACTATGATGAAGTTACACAAGGATTAGATGATCAATTACGTACGAATATAACAAGTCTTGTGACGTCACGTCTAAATGAATGGGCTGTTAAGTATGGCGCTTATTTAAAACGTGCATCTTCAGAGAGGTTCTTCGTTGTACTAAATGAAAGTATTTTAGCACAAATGGAGAAAGGCAAGTTTAACATTTTAGATCAAGTGCGTGAAGAAACATCTAAAAGGAATATACCACTTACGTTAAGTGTGGGTGTCGGATCAGGTGATATGCCTTTATCAGAGCTTGGAGCAATGGCTCAATCTGGTTTAGACCTTGCGCTTGGACGTGGTGGGGATCAAGTAGCTATTAAACAAGCGACAGGTAAAGTTAAATTTTACGGCGGTAAAACAAATCCAGTTGAAAAGCGTACTCGTGTACGTGCTAGAGTTATTTCGCATGCATTGAAGGATTTAGTATTAGAAAGTAGTAATGTCATTATAATGGGACATAGGGCCCCTGATATGGATGCAATTGGTGCTGCGATTGGTATTTTAAAGGTAGCTCAATTAAATGAGCGCAAAGGATATATTGTGTTAGATGAAAATGATTCCGATAAGGGAATTAAACGTCTGATGGATAAAGTGAAACAAAATGAAGAACTATGGTCTCATTTTATTACCCCAGATCAAGCGATGGAATTTGCAAATGATGAGTCCTTACTTGTTGTTGTGGATACACATAAGCCTTCTATGGTGATGGAGGAAAAACTGGTTCGTAAAATTGAAAATGTAGTGGTGATTGACCATCATCGTCGTGGAGAAGATTTTATTGAAGATCCATTACTTGTTTACATGGAACCATATGCTTCTTCGACGGCAGAACTTGTTACAGAATTACTTGAGTATCAACCGAAAAATTTAAAGATGACAATGTTAGAAGCGACGGCATTGTTAGCTGGTATTATTGTTGATACGAAAAGTTTTACGTTCCGGACGGGTGCTCGTACGTTTGATGCAGCTTCTTATTTACGCTCGCATGGTGCAGATACTGTACTTGTACAAGAATTGTTAAAAGAAGATATGAATCAGTATTTACGAGTTGCAAAAGCTATTAAAAATGCGTACATTTATAAAAATGGAATTGCTATTGCAAAAGTTGATAGTGATGACTATTACGATCAAGTGCTTATTGCACAATCAGCGGACACGCTATTAACGATGACGGGTATTATTGCATCATTTGTTATAGCGAAACGTGGGGAGAATTTCATTGGAATTAGCGGCAGGTCTTTAGGTGAAGTGAATGTGCAGCTAATTATGGAGAATCTAGGAGGTGGCGGGCATTTGACGAATGCAGCCACACAAATGAAAAATGTTACAGTAGATGAAGCTGAGGAGAAGCTTCGATTTGTTATTGATGACTATTTACAGGGAGGCACACAATCATGAAAGTAATTTTTCTAAAAGACGTAAAAGGTAAAGGTAAAAAAGGAGAAATAAAAAACGTACCAGATGGTTATGCAAATAACTTTTTACTAAAACAAGGATTAGCTGCTGAAGCGACAAACAGCAGTATGAAAACTTTAGAAGCTCAAAAGCGTAAAGAAGAAAAAGATGCAGCAGCAGAGCTTGAGAATGCAAAAGAGCTGAAAGAAACTTTAGAGAAATTAACTGTGGAACTGAAGGCGAAATCTGGAGAAGGTGGCCGTTTATTTGGTTCTATCACAAGCAAACAAATCGTAGACGCAATGCAAAAATCACATAAAATCAAACTTGATAAACGTAAATTTGAAATGGATGATGCAATTCGTGCATTAGGTTATACAAATGTGACTGTAAAATTGCATCCGCAAGTAACAGCAAAAGTAAAAGTTCATGTTAGTGAACAATAAAAATAAATTAAACAAGGAGGATTGCGTATGAGTGATGTAATGGCTGATCGTACCCCTCCGCATAATATAGAAGCTGAGCAGGCAGTCTTAGGTGCCATATTGATTGATCAAGATGCGTTAACGTCAGCATCAGAACTATTGGTACCTGACTCATTTTATCGAACGAAACATCAAAAGATCTTTGAAGTGATGCTTGGCTTGTCTGATAAGGGAGAGCCAATTGACTTAGTAATGATGACGTCAGCGATGGCTGATCAAGGATTACTAGAAGAAGTTGGTGGGGTTTCTTACTTAGCAGAGTTAGCAGAGATTGTTCCAACTGCTGCTAACGTAGAGTATTATGCACGAATCATCGCTGAAAAGGCGCTTTTACGTCGTTTAATTCGAACGGCGACTCATATCGTGTCTGATGGATATGAGAGAGAAGATGATGTGGACGGCCTTTTAAATGAGGCTGAGAAAAAAATATTAGAAGTATCTCATCAAACGAACGCTAAAGCATTCCAGAATATTAAAGACGTTCTTGTGGATGCTTACGATAAAATCGAACTTTTGCATAATCAAAAAGGTGAAGTTACAGGAATACCAACTGGATTTACTGAATTAGATAAGATGACCGCAGGTTTCCAACGAAATGATTTAATCATAGTAGCGGCGCGTCCGTCAGTAGGGAAAACTGCATTTTCATTAAATATCGCACAAAACGTAGCGACGAAAACGGATGAAAATGTAGCGATCTTTAGTTTGGAGATGGGCTCTGATCAGCTTGTTATGCGTATGCTTTGTGCAGAAGGTAATATTGATGCGCAAAGACTTCGTACTGGGTCATTAACTTCTGATGATTGGGCGAAGTTAACAATGGCGATGGGAAGCCTTTCAAATGCCGGTATATATATTGATGATACACCAGGGATTAAGGTAAATGAGATTCGAGCAAAATGCCGTAGATTAAAGCAGGAACAAGGTCTTGGGATGGTTTTAATTGACTATTTACAGCTTATTCAGGGAAGTGGGAAGTCGGGCGAGAACCGTCAGCAGGAAGTATCTGAGATTTCGCGTACATTAAAAGGGATTGCGCGTGAATTACAAGTGCCTGTTATTGCCCTTTCACAGTTATCCCGTGGTGTTGAATCTCGTCAAGATAAACGCCCTATGATGTCTGATATTCGTGAATCGGGGAGTATTGAGCAGGATGCTGATATTGTAGCATTCTTGTATCGTGAAGATTACTATGACCGTGAAACGGAAAATAAAAATACGATTGAAATTATCATCGCAAAACAACGTAATGGTCCGGTAGGTTCAGTAGAGCTTGCGTTTGTTAAAGAATTTAATAAGTTCGTTAACTTAGAACGACGCTTTGAGGATGGGGCATAAAGGCAGTATAAAAAAGAAACACATTTCTTATAATAAGATGTGTTTCTTTTTTTATAGAGTAAAGATAAGGCTTTCATAAGGTGAAAATATAATTCTTACGAACGAAAATGATTTTTAATAAAAAAATGTTCGCTTTTTTGGTTGACTTCTTTTTCGGTTTTGGTACAATTATATTGTTTGAATAGATCGTTTGAAAATTGCGGAGGTGCTTTAATAATGTCTTCAGTAGTAGTTGTAGGAACACAATGGGGCGACGAAGGAAAAGGTAAAATCACTGATTTTCTTTCTGAGCATGCGGAAGTAGTTGCAAGATATCAAGGTGGAAATAACGCGGGACATACAATTGTTTTCGGCGGAGTTAAATATAAGTTACACTTAATTCCATCTGGTATTTTCTATAAAGAGAAAATTTGTGTAATCGGAAATGGCTTAGTAGTAGATCCAAAAGCATTACTTGAAGAGTTAAAATACTTACACGACCGTGGTGTAAGTACTGATAATTTACGTGTAAGTAACCGTGCACACGTTATTTTACCTTATCATTTAAAACAAGATGAGTTAGAAGAGGCTAGTAAAGGTGATAACAAAATCGGTACAACGAAAAAAGGTATCGGTCCTGCATATATGGATAAAGCTGCTCGTATTGGTATCCGTATGGCTGATCTTTTAGACCGTGAAGCATTTAAAGAGAAGCTTGAGCGCAATTTAGTAGAGAAAAATCGTTTATTTGAAAAAATGTACGATACAGAAGGTTTCAGCGTAGAAGAAATCTTTGAAGAGTACTTCGAATATGGACAACAAATCGCACAATATGTATGCGACACATCTGTTGTATTAAATGATGCACTAGATAACAATCACCGTGTATTATTTGAAGGTGCACAAGGTGTTATGCTTGATATTGACCACGGTACGTACCCATTTGTTACATCTTCTAACCCGATTGCTGGTGGTGTAACAGTTGGAACTGGAGTTGGTCCGGCGAAAGTTACTCGCGTTGTAGGTGTATGTAAAGCATATACAAGCCGTGTTGGTGATGGTCCATTCCCTACTGAACTTAATGATGAAATTGGTCATCAAATTCGTGAAGTTGGTCGTGAATACGGAACAACAACTGGTCGCCCACGCCGTGTAGGTTGGTTCGATAGCGTTGTTGTAAGACATGCGCGTCGTGTTAGTGGTTTAACGGATTTATCATTAAACTCTATTGATGTATTAACAGGTATTCCAACTCTTAAAATCTGTGTTGCTTACAAATATAACGGAGAAGTTATAGATGAAGTTCCAGCAAACTTAAACATTTTAGCGAAATGTGAGCCTGTATATGAAGAGCTTCCAGGTTGGGAAGAAGATATTACTGGTGTGAAATCATTAGATGAGCTTCCTGAAAATGCAAGAAAATACGTAGAGCGTGTTTCTGAATTAACAGGAATCCAATTATCTATGTTCTCAGTTGGACCAGATCGTAACCAAACGAATATCGTTCGTAACGTATACGAAGTTTAATTGATATTTTTAAGAAAAACTCATGTCCGCATGAGTTTTTTCTTATCTTTTATAAAAAAACAAAAAAAGTATTGCAAAAGTGAAAGATGATATGTTATGATACATCTTGTCGTCACGAAAATATGACGTTGGTGAGTATGAGCCATTAGCTCAGTTGGTAGAGCATCTGACTTTTAATCAGAGGGTCGAAGGTTCGAATCCTTCATGGCTCACCATTTTATTTTTCGTGGCCCGTTGGTCAAGTGGTTAAGACACCGCCCTTTCACGGCGGTAACACGGGTTCGAATCCCGTACGGGTCATGTTTTTTTATGTTTATTTTTGGTCCCGTGGTGTAGTGGTTAACATGCCTGCCTGTCACGCAGGAGATCGCCGGTTCGACCCCGGTCGGGACCGCCACTTTTGTTTATACCACCATTAGTGGTTTTATATATAGTTTTGGCTCGGTAGCTCAGTCGGTAGAGCAGAGGACTGAAAATCCTCGTGTCGGCGGTTCGATTCCGTCCCGAGCCACTCTCAGGATATTAAGTGGGCCCACTTAATATCCTTTTTATTTTGTGTAGTTTTACAAATGTGGGTAGTTATTTTACAATAGGATGAGGAGCCTCTAGCAGTTGAAGCTAGAGGTTTTTCTGTAGATCGTATAGGATTCCGTGTAAAGGTGGATCATACATGAGTCTATGAGAATAGAGGAGAGAACACTTAAATAAAGGTTGCTGTCATATAGGGATATACTATAGAAACATCAATATATTTAAGAATCATTGACCATATTTTTATGAGGAGGAAATAGACGATGATGGGAAAGAAAATTTTAGTAGTTGATGATGAAAAGCCGATTGCAGACATTTTGAAGTTCAACCTAGAAAAAGAGGGTTTTGAAATTGTAATGGCACATGATGGTGATGAAGCAATTGAGAAAGCTAATGAAGAACAGCCAGATATGGTTTTATTAGATATTATGCTACCAGGAAAAGATGGTTTAGAGGTTTGTCGTGAAATACGTAAAAACTCAGAAATGCCGATTATTATGCTTACAGCGAAGGACTCTGAAATTGATAAGGTATTAGGGCTTGAGCTTGGAGCAGATGATTATGTAACGAAGCCATTTAGTACGAGGGAATTACTTGCTCGTGTGAAGGCGAATTTACGCCGCCATCAACAAGGTGGTGCAGCAGAAAAAGAAGAAAATACTGAAATGGTTATTGGACCAATTATTATTAATCCAAATGCTTATAGTGTAACAAAGCGTGAGGAAAATATTGAGCTTACACATCGTGAATTTGAATTGCTACATTATTTAGCAAAACATTTAGGACAAGTTATGACACGTGAACATTTATTGCAAACAGTTTGGGGTTATGATTATTTTGGAGATGTGCGTACAGTGGATGTAACAGTACGTCGTTTACGTGAAAAAATTGAAGATAATCCAAGTCATCCTACTTTAATTGTAACTAGACGTGGGGTAGGGTATTACTTGCGTGACCCAGAGCAGGAATAATATATGAAAAAGGTTGGTTTTTTTCAATCCATTCATTTAAAGTTTGTGCTCATATATATGCTATTAATATTAATAGCGATGCAAGTAATCGGTGTATATTTTGTAAGAGAATTAGAAAAAAGTCTTGTACAAGGCTTTAAGGATTCTCTGACACAACAAACGAATTTACTATCGTATAATTTAAAGCAAGAATTTACAAAAAGTCGTGAAAAAACAGATCCAGAATCATTAGATGACGCTATAAAAAATTCGATTCAAAAGTTTGCATCGGATCGTAAGAAAGATATTCAAGAAGTAAGTGTATTTGATTCTAATAGAAAATTAATGGCGATTTCAGACACGGCTAAGCAAAATAAGATAGGCAGAACATCGACAGATATAGCTGTTCAACGGGTAATTGTACAAAATAAACTAGAATCAAAAATTGAGAAAGATGGAGGAACTGGCCATCGAGTTCAAGTGATGATTACTCCTATTCAAAGCGATAAAGCTGGGGAGGTACTTGGTGTCATTCGTATTGTTGCATCTATGGAAGATGTATACAAACAAATGAAGGATATAAATCAAATTTTTGCTACCGGAACAGTGATTGCTTTGTTAGTAACGGCTGTACTTGGGATTTTACTAGCTCAAACAATTACAAGACCAATTTCAGATATGCGAAGGCAAGCAATTGAAATGGCAAAAGGAAATTATTCGAGAAAAGTAAAGGTCCATAGTCATGATGAAATTGGCCAATTAGCATTATCTTTCAATAATTTATCAAAAAAGCTACAACAAGCTCGTTCTTCAACAGAAAGCGAAAGACGTAAATTATCATCTGTTTTATCACATATGACAGATGGAGTAATTGCTACTGACCGAAAAGGGGATATTATTTTATTAAATGACCCTGCGGAAAAGATGCTAAATGTTTCGCGTGAAACGGCGCTGGATCAATCGGTTTTAGAAGTATTGGGGATACAGGAAGAATTTACGCTCGATCATTTATACGAAGAGCCTGATTCTGTTTTATTAGATTTTAGTACGAGAAATGAACCATACATTTTACGTGCTAGTTTCTCTGTTATTCAAAAAGAGACGGGGAAGGCAAATGGTTTAATTGCTGTATTATACGATGTAACGGAGCAGGAGCGTATAGAAGGGGAACGCCGCGAGTTTGTGGCGAACGTCTCTCATGAATTAAGAACACCATTAACAACGATGCGTAGTTACTTAGAAGCGCTGACAGATGGTGCATGGCAAGATCCAAATATTGCACCGCAATTTTTAACAGTTACACAAGAGGAAACAGAAAGAATGATAAGGCTTGTAAATGCGCTGTTGCAACTATCTAAGCTTGATAGTACAGAACATCGTTTGATGAAAGAGTGGGTCGACTTTACTGACTTCTTTAATAATGTTATTGATCGCTTTGAAATGTCTAAAGAGCAAAATGTAAGTTTCAAACGATCTTTCTCTAAAAAATCTAGATTTATTGATATGGATACGGACAAAATTACACAAGTGTTGTATAACATTATTTCTAACGCATTAAAGTATTCGCCAGAAGGTGGAACAGTAACATATCGCTTACGTGATCGAGGGGAGTTATTAGAGATTAGTGTAAGTGACCAAGGTATGGGTATTCCGAAAGAAAACGTAGATAAAATCTTCGAACGTTTTTATCGTGTGGATAAAGCCCGTTCAAGACAAATGGGTGGTACGGGTCTTGGATTAGCTATTGCAAAAGAAATGATTGAGGCACATGGTGGTTCTATTTGGGCGAAGAGTGAGGAAGGAAAAGGAACGACGATTTATTTCACACTGCCACTGGCACCAGATGAAGAGGACGATTGGGAATGAGTATGGAAAACTTTAAAACGATAGTTCTAATTAATTTAGTTGTTATTAGTCTATTTTTAACTTTTAATTTATGGACATATGTTCCCGATTCCACTTCTGTGCAAAATACAAAATTTGTTCAAGGTAATGAAGAGATAAATCCGATAAAGATTTCAGGAGTTGTTCGCCCATCCTCTGTTATTGTTCATAAAGAAAAAAATCATTACGTAAGTGAGAATACGAACAACGTGAACTCACTTTATAAAATTCTTGAAAATGGAGAATTACATGATTTTAGGGAAATAACAGGCACAGTTCCTAAAGGGGATTTTCTTTCTTATGTACACGGAGAAGAAAAGATTGAATTTGTTTTTCCTACAAATGTGCCACTTGAGACGATTAAAGACATGTTCAATATTAAAGATAAAAATTTAGAATCTAATAGAAGTTTTAATCGCATTGTAATCGATCCTTCTCGAAGCAAGGACCAAGAAATTAAAGTTAATTTTATTTCTTATGATAATCCTCGTAGAATATATCAAGCGATGTTGAGTGGTGCTTATGTAAAGGATGTTATAAACGACCAAAATCGATTTATTACATTAGCAAAACCATATTTTGAATATCAAGTAAATGATACGAAAAAACTGTTTTTACCAGATGGAATTACGGAATTAAATCAGATAGAGTATTTTGTGTCTGGGTTAGATGTGGATTCATTTAAAAATGTTTTATTTAGTGATCCGCGTTATTTAAGTCCTATTACCGAGAAATCAAAGGAAACATTTACAGATGGTATTCGATCTATGGAAATTGATAAGTTGAATTTAATGTTGAAATATAAAAATTCCGCAGTATATAGTGATAAAGTTACAGATAATGCGATGCTTTTGAAGAAAAGCTTCGACTTTGTAAGTGGGCACAGTGGTAACTTAAATTCTTATCGTCTTGATTATATTAATAAGGGGAAAACCTCATTCCGTTTATACGAGGGCGGTTTACCTGTATTTAATGCAGATGGAATGGCTGAATTAAAACAAGCATGGGGTTCAGGCGAAATCATGCAGTATGAGAGATCTCTTTTTGATTTCAATATTCCTTTACCTAGTACACCCACTTCTCTTGCATCAGGTCGTACAGTGATGACATCATTAGAGAATAATCCGGAAATTGACAAAAATTCAATTCAGGATGTTGGTATTGGTTATAAAATGTCATTGAAATCTTCCGTGAACGGAGGTCCTGTGAACGGAGGAGAGATCAGTATTTTACAGCCGATATGGTATGTAAAATGTGATGAAGAGGGTAAACAAAAAATATATGAGTGGAGTGAGGGAGGACTAAATGGATTGGGATCGAATTAAAACGATATTTATTGTGACCTTTTTTGTTTTAGACCTCTTTCTTATCTTTCAGTTCATTCAAAAGCAAGATAGTAATCAGTTGGAAATTGTGACAGAAACAAAAATTGATCAACAATTAAAAGAATCTAAAATTACTATGGGGAGTTTTCCTAAAGAGCCGAAAAAAGAGTCATTTATTATGGCGAAAAATAAAAACTTTAAAGAAGAAGATGTGCAATCTTTAAAAAATCAAACAGCGCATCTGCAAAATGAATATACGATAGAAGGTAAGTTGAAAGAGCCATTTTTAAATGCAAAATCATTATCTAAGGATAAATATAATGATTTCTTAAAAAACAGTGTCCTTGATGGGCAGAAATACGAATTTGGAGCAATGAAAGACTCTAAAATTTATTTCTTCCAAAAGTATAAGGATAAGCCGATTTTCCACAATAATCATGCAATGATTGTTGTGGATTTAAATGAAAAAAACGAGCTTGTTTCGTATACACAAACAATGTTAACGGATTTGAAGGAAATGGGCGAAAGTGAAAAAACGAAAGAACAAGAAATTATCACTGCTCAAACAGCTTTGGAAAATATATATTTAAAAAATAAAATTGCAGAAAATACGCACGTGAAAGAGGCGCAGATTGGATATGCGGCTCTAGCTGAATCATCTTCTAATATACAAGTGCTAGCTCCAACTTGGAACTTAAAGACAGAGCAGAAAAAGGACTTTTTTGTGAATGCAATTGAAGGACAAGTTATGGAATTAGGGGAAACTCAAGTGCCGGAAGAACATAATGGAGTGAGAAAGAATGAGTATGCATTTTAGTGTGCTTGCAAGTGGAAGTACAGGGAATATGCTATATGTAGGAACGGATGAAAAAAAATTACTCGTCGATGCAGGTTTAAGTGGTAAAGCAACAGAGGCTTTATTTAAACAAGCAGAACTGAATATAAATGATGTATCAGGTATTCTTGTCACACATGAGCATAGTGACCATATTAAAGGATTAGGTGTATTGGCGCGTAAATATGATTTACCAGTTTATGCGAACGAGAAAACATGGAATGCAATGGAACATTTAATAGGAAATATCCCAACTGAGCAAAAGTTCATTTTCTCAGTTGGGGATGTGAAAACATTCGGTGATATTGAGGTCGAGTCATTTGGAGTTTCCCATGATGCGGCAGAGCCGATGTTTTATGCTTTTCATAACAATAATAGAAAATTAGCCCTTATTACAGATACAGGATACGTGAGTGACCGTATGAAAGGTGTTATTAAGGGAGCTAATGCTTTCGTATTTGAAAGTAATCATGATGTGGAAATGCTTCGTATGGGACGTTATCCGTGGAGCATTAAAAGACGTATTTTAAGCGACGTTGGTCACGTTTGTAATGAGGATGCTGCGTTAGCGATGGTAGATGTAATTACAGATGAGACAAAACATATTTATTTAGCACATTTAAGCTTAGATAACAATATGAAAGAACTAGCGCGTATGTCAGTATCGCAAGTGTTAGAGGAAAAAGGATTTGGAGTGGGAGAATCCTTTGAAATTCATGATACAGATCCAAAAATGCCTACGAAAATTCAATACGTATAATTCTTCATTTTAGTAAACAATAAAGGTGAATATAGTTGTTTTCAGGAAGATAGGTGAACAAATATGTCCTTTATTGATGAAGAAAAGTATCGTATAAAACGTGCAGGTAAAAAGAAGCATAAAGGTATTGTCATTTCTAGCATAGCAGGAACAATTGTAGGGGCTTCATTATTTGCATTTGGGGCGCCTTTATTTTCGAATCATGCTGGCGCGCTTCCGCAAGCTGAAGCAAGTGGAAGTAACATGGCTGAAGCTCAAGGGATTAAACAGGTTAGCTTTGTAGACGCTGTTGATCGCGCTTCTGAAGCTGTTGTTGGTATTATTAATATTCAACGAGACAATTTTTCAGAGGCAGATTCAGAAGCCGGTACAGGATCTGGTGTCATTTATAAAAAGACAGATGGACAAGCTTACATTGTAACAAATAACCATGTCGTTGCTGGAGCAAATCGTATTGAAGTAAGTCTAAGTGACGGTAAGAAGGTCCCAGGGAAAGTATTAGGAACCGATGTAGTCACAGATTTAGCTGTACTAGAAATAGATGCGAAGCATGTGAAAAAAATAATTGAGATTGGCGATTCTAATAAAGTTCGTCGAGGAGAACCGGTCATTGCGATTGGAAATCCACTCGGACTGCAATTTTCGGGGACCGTTACACAAGGCATTATTTCAGCTAACGAGCGTATTGTTCCTGTAGACTTAGACCAAGATGGTCATTACGATTGGCAAGTAGAAGTATTACAAACAGATGCAGCGATTAATCCAGGTAATAGTGGTGGTGCACTTGTAAATGCGGCAGGACAATTAGTTGGTATTAACTCAATGAAAATTGCTGCAAAAGAAGTGGAAGGAATCGGATTAGCTATTCCGGTTACTAGAGCCGTTCCGATTATGAATGAACTTGAGAAGTACGGGAAAGTAAGAAGACCTTATGTTGGAATTGAACTTAGATCATTAAATGAGATTCCGAATTATTATTGGTCCAAAACATTACATTTACCAGGCAATGTAGCAGAGGGAGTTTGCATTTTAGATGTGAAAAGTCCTTCACCAGGCGCGGATGCTGGTTTGCGAGAACATGATGTTATTGTAGCGGTAGATGGAAAACCAGTAAACGATATTATTGGGTTCCGTACGGCCTTATATGATAAAAAAATTAATGATAAAATGACTCTTACGTTTTATCGTGGTACAAAAAGAGCAACAACAACGGTGAAATTAGGCATTCAAAAATATTAAAAACAGGAGGGCCTACCTCCTGTTTTCTATTGTAGAAAAGTGAGGTGAAGAATATGAATTTACCTTGTTGTTTAGAACATGTTGAATTAGCGTTAGATATTATTGTTGATGAATGTGAAGTTGCACCGGTTATCAACAATGTGGATAACTCAGAAAAAGAGAAAAAAACATGTGAATTTTGTCAAAATGAGGCGACATATGTTGTATCGAACACAGATTCTCACACAATATGTGGGTAACATTTGTGGATATGTGGATAAGTTATGTGGATAACATGTTTGTAAGGTGGGGAATAAATGTGAATATCTCGATTATTTCAATCGGAAAATTAAAGGAAAAGTATTTAAAACAAGGTATAGCAGAATATTTAAAACGATTATCTGCGTACGCAAAAGTAGAAGTAATTGAATTGCCAGATGAAAAAGCACCAGAAAATTTAAGTGAAGCAGAAATGTTAATTGTAAAAGAAAAAGAAGGTATACGTATACTGGATAAAATTTCTGATGATACGCACGTGATCGCATTAGCGATAGAAGGAAAACAAAAGTCATCAGAAGAATTTGCAGTAAGCCTAGATCGTCTTGCTACATATGGAAAGAGTAAAGTTGCCTTTGTAATTGGTGGATCACTTGGACTAAGTTCAGAAGTAATGAAGCGTTCCAATGAATCTCTTTCTTTTTCAAAAATGACATTACCACACCAATTAATGCGATTAGTATTGCTTGAGCAAGTGTATAGAGCGTTTCGTATTAATCGTGGTGAACCATATCATAAGTAAATTTCCATTTGTATATAAAAAGAGTAAAAAAGACCATTGGATAAAAATCACCGATGGTCTTTTAAACATTAATAGGTGGTATGCAGATTTCCTAAAATAAGTATGTTTCTATTTCTAAAAAAGTATGCTGTAATATGAAGAGGAAAAAATTATAAGTAGTCAGAGAAGTGAGGAATTAAAGGTGAAGAAGTTTAAGAAGTTTTACTTAGAGATTACAAGTGTATGTAATCTTGCGTGCAGCTTTTGTCCGCCGACGGAAAGGCAGAAGCAATTCATTTCTGTGGAGGATTTTGCTAAAAGATTAGACCAAATTAAACCTCACACAGACTACATTTATTTGCACGTGAAGGGTGAGCCGTTGCTCCATCCAAAAATAGATCAACTGCTAGATTTAAGCCATGAAAAAGGATTTAAAGTTAATATTACAACGAACGGAACGTTAATTAATAAGAGAAGGCATAGACTGTTAAATAAGCCTGCTCTAAGACAAATGAACTTTTCCCTGCACAGTTTTGATGGACATCCAGGTTCGCAAGATAAAGAGGGCTATGTAAGAAGTATACTTGCCTTCATTAGGGAAGCAACAAGTCAATCAGATTTAATTGTTTCGCTAAGGTTATGGAATTTAACTCAGGATAATAAGACAAATGCTGAAATCCAGAAAAATAGAGAGCTATTATCCATAATTGAAAATGAGTTTGATCTGCCTTATCAAATTGAAGAGAAGCTTACACCAGGAAAAGGTATAAAAATTGCGGAACGTGTCTTTATTAATCAAGATTATGAATTTCAATGGCCGGCATTGCATGAAGAAGAGGATGATGGAAAAGGATTCTGTCATGGTCTTCGAAATCAAGCGGGTATTTTAGCAAATGGAACGGTTATTCCTTGCTGTTTAGACGGTGAAGGGATTATTAATCTTGGGAATATTAATAATGATTCATTTTCTAACATTATAGAAGGTGAAAGAGCAACAAACATTGTCGATGGATTTTCGAAAAGAGTTGCAGTCGAAGAGTTATGTAGGAAATGTGGATACCGTAAAAGGTTTGGAAAGTAAATATGAAATAAGCCCTCATAAAGAAGCGAGGGCTTATTTTTTTATCCCGCATTAACGGGCAGTAAGATCCCCACCTCAAAATTCAGCGGAAGCAAAGAAGTTAGGTAGGGAATCAACTGCCCGTAAAAGCCCGATTGGTTCAACTAATAATCAGTGGGGGATGGACACCCCCCACTGATTAAAGTTTCACTTTATTCTTGATAAGAACGCTCTAATTCATCAATTAAGGAGCCAACGTAAGAAACAGCTTTACGGATTGCATCTGGTTTTGACATATCTACTCCGGCATGTTTCATTAATTCAAGTGGTTTCATTGTACCACCAGCGCGAAGTACATCTAACCAGCGATCAACGGAGGGCTGCCCTTCTTCTTTAATCATTTGGGCTACTGCGGTAGATGCAGTTAGACCTGCGGAATACGTGTAAGAATATAAGCCCATGTAATAATGAGGTTGGCGCATCCAAGTTAAGCCGGCACCTTCATCGATTTCTACAGAATCCCCCCAGAATGTAGAAAGGACATTTGTTTTTATTTCGGTTAAACTTTTAGCTGTAAGTGCTTGTCCTTCTTCTGCTAGAGTATATACTCTTCGTTGGTATTCGCCCTCAAGTAAGTGAGTAACAAAGTTATGATAATATGTGCCAAGTAGTTGTAGAATGACCCATCTGCGCATTCTCTTATCGTTAGTTGTTGCAAGTAAATGTTGGGCTAGTAATAATTCATTCATTGTTGATGGTGCTTCAACAAAGTACATAGATGGACGTACATTCATAATGCGCTGGTTTTTATTTGCTAAATAAAAATGCCCAGCATGACCAAATTCATGTGCTAATGTGAAGCATCCGCGCATCGTATTTTGCCATGTAATTAAAATATATGGATGAGAACCATATGGACTTGAACAAAATGCTCCTGTTGATTTGCCTACATTATCTGCAAGATCTACCCATCTTTCTTTGAAGCCTTTTTCGATAATGGAACTATATTCATCTCCTAATACTTTTAAAGAATCTTGAATGAGTTTGCCTGCTTCTTCGTAAGTAATTGCTGGATTAAATTCAGGATCTAAAGGTGCATGTAAGTCGCAGAAAAGCATTTGATCGAGTCCTAATACTTTCTTTTTTAAATCTGCAAAACGGCGCATATGAGGCGCTAATTCTTTATAAATAATATCAAGTTGATTGTTATACATTTCAAGTGGAACTTTTTGCGGCTCTAAAAGCATATGAGTAACGGATTCATATTTGCGTAAACGAGAAAGTGTCACTTGTTTTTTTACTTCAGTAGCATATGTTGTGGCAACTGTATTTTTATATCGCTTCAAAGTGGAAACAAACGATTCATATGCTTTTCTACGTATGTATGCGCTTGGAGAGAATTCATAATTGCTTTCAAATAATGCAAATGACAAAGGGAATTCGTTTCCTTGTTCGTCTTGTATAGGATTGAAACCCATATCGGCCAATTTAGTCATGCCGTAAATTTTGTATGGAGAACTATGAACTTCGCCAAGTGCAGCAAGTGCTTCTTCTGTTTCAGGTGAAAGAGTGTGCTGCCTTTTGCTCAGCACTTCTAGTAATGATTTACGAAAAGGGTTGAGTTTTATCTCCTCAATTAAATATTTTTCAATCGTGCCTTCTTCAAATGAGAGAATTTCATTATGAATAAAGGCTAGTGCTGTATGTACTTTCGTTCCTAGAGCAGAAACTTTGGAAGAGTTCGCTTGAATAACTGGATCTGTCCGATCAGCAGATTCTTTTAGGTTTGCATATGAGCTCAGTTTTGTTAATTTCATTAAAAGCTCTTCCTCTATAAGTAAGCAATTTAGTAAAGTAGTGGAGCTAGTATGCAAGCGTCCTTTAAATGCATCAAGTTTCTGTATATCATTTTCTAATACGTTTAATGCAGCGTGCCACTCGGTATCAGATTTATACAAATCAGAAAGATCCCATGTTAGTTCAGTAGGAACTTCTGCGCGAATAAGGCGATTTTCAATTACATTTTTCATTTATTATAGCCCCCTTATTTTAAGTATTTAAAAATATGATACTAGAAAATTCAGTAAAATAAAAATATTTAACGGTTTTATACATAAAAAAGAAGGACAGGCATACACATGCTTGTCCTTCGAGCTGAATATAAGAATTAATATACTTTATCACCGTTGAAAATAGAGTTTTTCACGACAACATAATCTACAGTACGAATAGCATCTAATTTTGTTCCACCAGCGTAAGAGATAGAAGATTGAAGATCTTGTTCCATTTCGATTAAAGTGTCTTCTAAAGAACCTTTATGCTCCACGAACATTTTCTTACCTTCAACGTTTTTCTTCTCACCTTTTTGGAATTCAGAAGCTGAACCGAAGTATTCTTTATAAAGCTTTCCATCTTTTTCGATTGTTTCCCCTGGAGACTCTTCATGACCAGCGAATAGAGAACCGACCATAACCATAGTTGCCCCAAATCGAATAGATTTAGCTACATCACCGTGTGTACGAATACCACCGTCAGCAATAATCGGCTTACTTGCAGCTTTTGCACACCAGCGAAGTGCAGCTAACTGCCAACCACCAGTTCCAAAGCCTGTTTTAATTTTAGTAATACAAACTTTACCGGGTCCAATACCAACTTTTGTTGCGTCAGCGCCAGCGTGTTCTAATTCTCTTACCGCTTCTGGAGTTCCAACGTTTCCAGCGATAACAAAGCTTTCTGGTAAATGTTTTTTAATATGTTGAATCATGTTGATCACAGCATTAGAGTGACCGTGTGCGATATCGATTGTAATGTATTCAGGTGAAAGTTGCTCAGCGGCTAATTGTTGTACGAATTCGTATTCGTCTTCTTTAACACCAACGCTGATTGAAGCAATTAATCCACGTGATTGCATATCTCTAATGAATGAGATTCGTTTCTCTGGCTGGAAACGATGCATGATATAGAAGTAATTATTTTCAGCTAAATAAGTTGCGATTCTTTCATCTATAATCGTTTGCATATTTGCAGGTACGACAGGTAATTTAAATTTATGTTTTCCTAAAGTGACAGTTGTATCACATTCAGATCGACTGTTTACAATACATTTTGCAGGAATTAATTGAATATCTTCATAGTCAAATACGTTTTCCATCGTTTACACCCCCTAAAATACGAATATTTTATTTGTTTCGTTTGAAAATGTTCGTCCAAAGGATAATTTACATTATTTTCACTAATAAGTCAAAGGTTTTAATGTTTATATAAAAAAATTAAGTTGATTTAAGTCTACTGTAGGTTTATATCGTCAAAATTTGTTTTAACATAACATGATTTAATGTAAAATTATGTGTGGTATAGGAAAAATCAAATATGTAAATTTAGGAGAGCTATTAATGAAACGATTAGTGTATATGGACTGGTTGCGTGTGTTAGCGACAATCGCAGTAGTTACAATTCATGTCTCCGCTGGTTATGTTTCCACATTGGATGCAAATAACGTTTCGCGTTGGTTGTCTGGGAATCTTTTTGAGTCACTTTCACGCGCTAGCGTTCCAATCTTTGTGATGATTAGTGGAGCTTTATTATTAAAGGGTACGAAAGATATTTCTATTGGAGAATTTATACAGAAACGTGCAAGTAAGGTAATTATACCTTTTGTAGCTTGGAGTGTTTTATTTTATTTATACGGAGCTTATGCAGGATATTTCCCACGTTCTATAAAACAGGGGATAAAATATTTTCTAACAGATAGTATTGGTGGACATTTATGGTTCATGTACATGATTGTAGGGATATACTTAATTACACCTTTACTGAAAATTTTTGTGAAGAATGCTCAAAAGAAAGAGATAGAGTATTTTTTAATTTTATGGTTATATGCATCTGTTGTCGTTAATTTGGCAAAATATTATTATCCTATCAACTTTAATATTGAATTATTTTACGTTACAAATTATGTAGGCTATTTCCTGCTTGGTTATTATTTATCCAATTATGATATTGTGAAAAAGTGGAGGAATTTTGCTTACATTGGAGGAATTGTAGGATTTATTATTACATTCTTTGTTACATATTATTATACAGTTCAGGCAAACGGACAATTGGATCAGTTTTGGTATGGATACTTTTCTCCAGGTGTTGTACTTATGGCAATTAGCTTATTTGTATTTTTTAAATATTCTTTCGGAAATTCAGAAAAAAAATTACCATTTGTATTACGCGGTATAAATCAAGCGAGCCTTGGTATTTATATCCTTCACTTTTTCTTATTAAATAACTATCTGTACAGAGTATTTCCAAAGGTGAATGAACATGCACATGCAATATTGGCAATACCTATTAATGTAACAATCACAATTGTTCTTAGTATGGTAATTACTTTAGTATTGCAAAGAATACCAGTTGTAAAAAAATTAGTTCCATAAAAGATGAATACAATTTAGAGGGGCAGACTTATAATTAAGGCTGTCCTTTATTATTTAAGAATTATACGTAGATAAATTGAAACTTAAATGAATTGAAAACATTGATTTAATATAGTATCTTGGTATAACTTGACGTTAAATATGGAGAGTATAGTTATTTAAATATAAAATTCAAATGAGGTTAGTATATGAGTAAAAAAGAATTTAGTAATTATGCATTAAGTAAAGAAATAATACGAGCACTTACTGGTTTAGGATATGAACATCCAACAGAAGTGCAAGGAGAGGTTATTCCAGTTGCATTGAAAAAGAAGGATCTTGTTGTAAAATCGCAAACTGGAAGTGGAAAAACAGCTTCATTCGGTATTCCACTTTGTGAAATGGTGGAATGGGAAGAGAATAAGCCACAAGCATTAGTTTTGACGCCGACGAGAGAACTTGCTGTTCAAGTGAAAGAAGATATTACGAATATAGGCCGCTTCAAAAGAATTAAGGCTGCGGCCGTTTATGGTAAGTCTCCATTTGCACGTCAAAAATTAGAGTTAAAACAAAAGACACATATCGTAGTGGGGACTCCTGGCCGTGTGTTAGATCATATTGAAAAAGGTACCCTTTCTTTAGAATGTCTGAAGTATTTAGTCATTGATGAAGCAGATGAAATGCTAAATATGGGCTTTATTGATCAAGTAGAGGCAATTATTGATGAATTACCTACACAGCGAATGACAATGCTATTTTCGGCAACACTTCCAGAAGATGTTGAAAAGTTATCCCGTACGTATATGGATTCGCCAACGCATATTGAAATTAAGGCTGCCGGGATTACCACAGAAAAAATTGAACATACACTTTTTGAGACGAGAGAAGAGGAGAAGCTTTCACTTCTTAAAGATGTAACAACAATTGAGAATCCAGATAGTTGTATTATTTTTTGCCGTACACAAGAAAATGTAGATCACGTATTTAGACAGTTAAACCGTGTTAACTATCCTTGTGACAAAATACATGGTGGTATGGTGCAAGAAGATCGTTTTGAAGTTATGGACGATTTTAGAAAAGGAAAGTTCCGTTATTTAGTAGCAACAGACGTAGCTGCTAGAGGAATTGATATTGATAATATTACACATGTTATTAACTATGATATTCCGTTAGAAAAAGAAAGTTATGTACATCGTACGGGAAGAACGGGACGAGCTGGCAATAAAGGAAAAGCTATTACATTCATAACTCCGTATGAAAATAGATTTTTAGAAGAAATTGAGGCGTACATCGGCTTTGAAATTCCAAAGGCATATGCACCTTCAAAAGAAGAGGTTATGAAAGGGAAGGCAGTATTTGAGGAAAAAATACATGCTAAACCAATTATAAAGAAAGATAAAAGTGCAGACTTAAATAAAGGGATTATGAAGCTGTACTTTAATGGTGGGAAGAAAAAGAAAATTAGAGCGGTAGATTTTGTTGGCACAATTGCTAAAATTAAAGGTGTTACAGCAGAAGATATAGGAATTATTACGATACAGGACAATGTTTCTTACGTTGAAATATTAAATGGAAAAGGACCAATTGTTTTAAAGACCATGAAAACTACAACGATTAAAGGGAAACAATTAAAAGTCCATGAAGCAATTAAGTAAATAAAAAAACTATCCACTGTAACAGGTGGATAGTTTTTTTATTTACGATTCTTTTAAATCGTCCACTAACTTCTCTGCCAATCGTCTGTACATATTACTCATCGTCACGAAGGATGTTAGTAATAAAAACTTTTCTAGCTTTTGATCTTCTAAGGAGGAAATCTCATTTACTTCCCTAATACGGTTATTTACGTCCTGGTTAAAGGTTTCCACATTGGTTTCAGTAAGAGCAAGATAATCTTTATAGAGAGTATTTAATTCGAATGTATCATCGTTTAGTAAAGGTACATTTATATTTTCTAAGGAGCTTTTTATGTCATTAATGGAAAGGGCTCCTTTTAATTGGTAAATTAAGCTAATTAAAATCATATGCTCTTTTGAATACTTTTTATTTTTAATAGGGATGAATAGTTTCCCTTTTGCGTAATTGTTAATCATTGTTTTTGTTAATACTTTTTCATCATCAGTTCTTGTTGTATCCGCATAAGTATTCTCAAATAGTTGAACAACTTGGTCTACATATAAGTCGACATTTGGGATATCCTCAAGTTTAATATTTTTTTCTAAATGTAATGATTCAAGTAATTTATTTATATTTTCCACGTAAAACCCCTCACTTTTATAACTTAGTGGAACTGAATGTTTAGTATATCTTTAAATATGGTATTACGAAACAAGTGAATTGTAAATGTTGACTAGTATAAATAATGCGTATATAATTACATGTAGTTATTAAAACTACATGTAATTATATGAGGGGTGTTTATATGAATGCTTATGTAAGAGAACCGGTTAATGCATTTACTCACTTAGGAGGAGCTGTATTAGCATTTATTGCATTATTAGCTATGCTTGTGAAAGTTTCTGTTAAGATGCCATCTTTTGCTGCAATTACAGCTGTTATTTTATTCGGTATTGGGATGATGGTCCTTTATATGGCATCAGCTGTGTATCATAGTGTTGTAGCCAGTGAACGTGTTATTTATTTCTTTAGGAAGTTAGATCATTCTATGATTTTTATATTAATTGCAGGTACATATGCACCCTTTTGCTTAATTACATTAAGTTCGGCAAATGGTTTACTACTATTTTGTTTGGTTTATGCAACTGCGATTTGTGGTATTGTTTTTAAAATGTTTTGGTTTAATTGCCCAAGATGGTTATCGACAGGAATTTATCTTCTGATGGGTTGGTTAATTGTTCTATTCTTTGTACCGCTAGCTGAGAATTTAAGTACAGGAGGTATCCTTTTCTTAATACTTGGAGGTATTTTTTATACAATTGGTGGGTTTATTTATGGTGCTAAGCCAAAATGGTTGGAGTTTAAATATATGGGACACCATGAAATTTTTCATGTTTTCGTATTATTAGGAAGCCTGGCACACTTTTTAAGTGTATATTGTTACGTAATTTAACAAATCAGAACGTTTGGATAGCTTTTACTAAAATTTTTGGGTAATAAAAAATGATATAGAAAAATATAGATGTTGAAGAGCTACATAACTTAAAGGTTATGTAGCTTTTTATATAAAAGAAAATTTAAAATATTTAGAATTTATATCTTGGAATATGATAGGATAGATGTGTATTGAGATTATAAAATTTTATAATTGATGATAAGTGGGGGACTATATATATGGCGATACTTATAACGGGTGGAGCAGGATATATTGGTAGTCATACGTGTATAGAATTATTAAATAATAATTATAAAATTATAGTCGTAGATAATCTTTCAAATAGTTCAATAGAGTCTTTAAACCGAGTAAAAGAAATAACAGGGAAACAATTTAAATTTTATAATGAAAGTGTTTTAAATCGTGAAAAAATGAATGAGATTTTTTTGGGAAATAACATTGAAGCAGTTATTCATTTTGCTGGCTTCAAAGCAGTTGGGGAATCTACTACAATTCCGCTTACATATTATTATAATAATATTATAAGTACGATTATATTATGTGATGTAATGCAAAAACATAATGTGAAAAAATTTATTTTTAGTTCGTCTGCAACTGTATATGGAATTCCAAAAACATCACCAATTACGGAAGAATTTCCATTAAGCGTGACAAATCCATATGGGCAAACAAAGTTAATGATAGAGCAAATTATGCGTGATGTTGCAAAAGCTGATGGTGAATGGAGTATCGCGTTACTTCGTTATTTCAACCCATTTGGGGCGCATCAAAGTGGTCGTATTGGAGAAGATCCAAATGGGATTCCTAATAATTTAATGCCATATGTAACACAAGTAGCAGTAGGGAAGTTAAAGGAATTAAATATATTTGGAAATGACTATCCAACAAAAGACGGGACAGGTGTTCGTGATTATATTCACGTTGTTGACCTTGCAAAAGGACATGTAAAGGCACTTGAGAAAGTGCTTGAAACTACAGGAATAGATGCATATAACCTTGGTACAGGGAAAGGGTATAGTGTATTGGAGATGGTTAATGCTTTTGAGAAGGTTTCGGGCAAAAAAATACCTTATAAAATTATCGGGCGTCGTCCTGGGGACGTAGCGATATGTTTTGCTGATGTATCTAAAGCGAAGCGAGAATTAGGATGGGAAGCGGAATATGGATTAGAAGAAATGTGTTTAGATTCTTGGAGATGGCAGGTAAATAATAAAAATGGCTATCAAATGATTTAAGGAGGATACTTTATTTTTATTGTATTTATGTATAATAAAGGAACCAAAGGTCAGTAATAGTTTTCGTTGAGGAAAAGAAAATGAAAGAGAGTATTACTGACCATAGCACTTCAATAGGAATTTAATCTATTGAATGCTTTTATAAATTGGTGATTTGGAAAGAGAACTTAATGAATTCGAACAAGTTGTTTATGATATACGGTATTACCTTCTTGGCTTGCGTATGGCGGTATGCTTCGTCCAAAACAATTTGCGATAATATGGGAGTGGCTAGGATAAGAAATACGAATTTCATACAAGTCAACAGCGTCACCTAAATTAGCATAAAAAACTGCTAAGTTGTTCCCTTGTAAAATATATGGAAATACTACTTCCGCATTTTCACCAATTAGTACAGGTAATTTTACAGGATTAGAATAGTTAGACCAATCCCAAACCTCTATACTTACATAGTGTGCGTAAAATGCATCTAAATTTACAATGTTTACTACTGCTGAAACAGTTGCAGGCTCTCTTGTTAATACACCTGTGGAGTGAAAAACAGGTTGATTTGGATAATGAAGAGGCATAAATATCAAACCTTCCTTAAAATGATATGATTGTACTATATTTTATGCTAGGCATTAGTAGAATGAGATAGGGAAAATGTATCATTCTATTCATTTTTTATAGAAATTAAAAACGTATGATTGAAAAGTATTCCAACACTTGTATCCTTGTTAGAGTCCGTTTATAATCAAGGAATCCTATTGCATATTTTGATAGGTTTATTTATTATTGAAAGCGTTTTAAGTTTGCTCTTTTTTAAGGTAGGAAGTCTGACTTATTCAGATGAAAAACTATGTATGTAGTTTTAAATGGGAAGAAAAATAATATAGGTATCACTTTAAAGTGTGGGGAGGTTAAAAGTGTGAAAAGATAAGATTTTCACACGAATATATATGGGTTATGTAGGATTATTACTTTCAGGTGCAGCTTTATTTTTAAATAGTCTTGTTATATTAGGAAAAGCAGAGATGAAAAGCGCAGGTGTTTTTAATTTATTTGTGGGGGCATTACAAATTATCATTCCGTTCTATTTGATTATGATTTCTGATCAAAGTAATTGGACGGTATATTCATATGCAGCTACCTTTTTATTTGGATTAACTTATTTATATGTAGGTGTTACTTTTATAAAGGGAATGGATAGTAGTGGTCTAGGATGGTTCTGTATTTGGGTAGCGATTATTGCTTTATTCTATATGGTCGTTTCATTTGTTCAATTCAACGATGTTGTTAATGCGTTAACATGGTTTATGTGGGCATTACTTTGGTATTTATTCTTTGTATTAAATACACAAAAAAAGAATATCAATCAATATCTTGGAAGAATTGCTTTCGTACAATCATGGGTAACATTGACACTGCCTTCACTCTTTTATTTTATGGGAGTTTGGGGAGAGGGATTTGTATATGAACTATGGGTTTATGTATCAGTAATTTCTATTTTATATTTCTGTTATTGTATTTTTAAATATCGAGTACGTTAATGCGTCATATGTAGAAAAAACATGGAATCGTTAAACTGATTCCATGTTTTTTTATTTTAGCATTTATAATAAGGGAGGTAGTATTTTACAATTTATGAAAACGGGGATGATGAAGGTGAAAAAAGTATTGGTACTAGGGGGAACAAGATTTTTTGGTAAACATTTAGTAGAAGTACTGTTGCAAGTTGGACATGATGTAACGATTGCGACGAGGGGAGTTACTAAAGATTCCTTTGGAAGTGCAGTAAAAAGAATCATCGTAGATAGAGAAGACGAAAAAGAACTAGCAAAGCGTTTAGAAGGTAAAAGTTATGATATTGTATACGATAATTTATGCTATAGCTCAAATGCAGCGAAGAGAGCATGTGAAGTGTTAAAAGGAAAAACTAAGAAGTATATTATGACATCTTCAATGGCTGTCTATGAGCCTGCGCTAGGTCTGTTAGAAGAGGACTTTAATCCATATGAGTATGCAATCACGTATGGAGATAGGAATGATTTTAATTATAGTGAAGGTAAGAGATTAGCTGAGGCAGTTGTATTTCAACATGCAGCATTCCCAGTTGTTGCAGTGCGTTTTCCAGTTGTTATTGGAGAAAATGATTATACGAAAAGATTACAATTTTACGTTGAACATGTTGTGAAACAAGAGCCTATCGTTGTGGATCATGTAGATGGAGATTTGGCATTTATACATGAGAAAGAAGCAGGAGAGTTTTTAGCTTGGTGTGGGATGAAAAACATAGAAGGGCCGATTAATGCTTGTAGCAACGGGGTAGTTTCTACCAGAGAAGTTATTCGTTTCATAGAAGAAAATACGGGGATAAAAGCTCTCATTCAAGAAGTAGGAGATAATAAAGCGCCTTATAATGAAGTAATTAATTGTACGTTACATAATGAAAAGGCTCGTGAATTGGGATTTCCATTCCGAGAGTTGAAACTAGAAATGAAAAATATTTTACGCCATTACATAAATACAATGAAGTAATCATAAATCCCCCGGTGGCAATCCGGGGGATTCTGGAGGATTTCGACAATACTGATTTTACATTACCAAATTTACCTTATACGCACGACTAATGTTTTTGTGATTGAATTGCTTGTAAATATTTCTCGTTTACCCGGTCCCAGTTCACTGTATGCCACCAGTTGGTAACAAACTCTGGGCGCCGATTTTGATACTTTAAATAATAGGCATGTTCCCATACATCAATGACGAGTAACGGGATCTTCCCTTCTTGCAAAGGTGTATCTTGATTCGGTGTACTCATAACAGAAAGTTCTTCACCGTCAAGAACAAGCCATCCATATCCACTTCCAAAACGACTAATGGCCGCTTTGGACAGTTGGTCTTTTAAGTTGTCAAAGGTATTGAAATAATAATCAATTCCTTTTGCAACGTCTCCATTAGGCTCGCCGCCACCTCGAGGGCTCATCACTTCCCAAAAAAGACTATGACAATAATGACCACCACCGTTATTTCTAACTGCTGTAATAATTTCCATTGGTAAATCATCCAAATTACATAGTAACTCTTCTAAAGATTTATTATGTAATTCAGTATAGTTTTCTAAAGCAGCATTTAAATTGTTTACATATGTCGCATGGTGCTTTCCGTGATGAATAGAAAGTGTATTGCTATCAATATATGGCTCTAATTCATCATAGTCATATGAAAGCTTTGGCAATTGAAATGAAGACATAATATTACCTCCTTTCTAGTTTAAAAGTTGGTCTAGGTAAAAATATTTTACCTGAGTCAAAAATACACTTATTTTTCATAGAAGTCAAGAGAGATTTCTATAATTTTCTGAAAATATTACAATAAAAGTAACACTTTCACTTTCGTTTGTGACTATTATCCTTTTTGCTTATACTGTAAATTAGTAGCGTTTGTTGAAATAGAAGGAGATTGTTTATGAGTAAAACGAAACAATTAATAGAGGAAGCGAGTAATTTTATTACTACTTGCTATAAAGAGCTTAATAAAGAGCAATTCATAGAAGAGCGTATAAAAGAAATTCACATGGAAATAGAGAGAACGGGAACGTATGAGCATACATTTGAAGAACTTGTTCATGGTTCGCGAATGGCATGGCGTAATAGTAATAGATGTATTGGAAGGTTATTCTGGAGTAAGATGCACATATTAGATGCACGTGAAGTGAATGATGAAGAAGGTGTATATAATGCGTTAATTCATCACATTAAATATGCAACGAACGACGGGAAAGTTAAACCGACAATTACAATTTTTAAGCAATATGAAAGTGAAGAAAATAATATACGAATTTATAATCATCAATTAATTCGATATGCAGGATATAAAACAGAAATGGGAGTAATCGGTGATTCTCATTCCGCTACATTTACGGATTTTTGTCAGGAACTTGGCTGGCAAGGAGAAGGTACGAATTTTGATGTATTACCGCTTGTATTTTCTGTTGATGGAAAAGAGCCTATATATAAAGAAATTCCAAAAGAAGAAGTAAAAGAAGTACCAATTGAGCATCCAGATTACCCAATCTCATCTTTAGAAGTGAAATGGTATGGAGTGCCGATGATTTCAGATATGCGTTTAGAGATTGGTGGTATTTCTTATACGGCAGCTCCGTTTAATGGATGGTATATGGGGACGGAAATTGGAGCTCGGAACTTAGCTGATCAGGATCGTTATAATTTACTTCCAGCAGTTGCAGAAATGATGAATTTAGATACATCAAGAAATAGCACGTTATGGAAAGACAAGGCATTAATTGAGTTGAACATTGCTGTATTATATTCATTTAAAAAACAAGGAATTAGTATTGTTGACCACCATACTGCTGCACAACAATTTCAGCAATTTGAGAAGCAAGAAGCTGCCTGTGGTCGCGTTGTAACAGGAAATTGGGTATGGTTAATACCGCCATTATCGCCAGCTGCCACTCATATTTATCATAAACCGTATCCGAATGATATTTTGAAGCCAAATTTCTTTCATAAATAATATTTAGTATAGGGGGATTTCCTGTAAAATATAAAATTTTTTTAATTACTGTTATGTAGCAAATGGAAGCCTTTACTCTCGGTTATTTTTGGCAGGAGCTTTTTGAACCAGGGAGTTCCTTATGTTATAATCAAATTTCTGTTTCGAAGACCTTATAGACATATAAGGTCTTTTGTTTTGCTTTTTTATGTAAGAGGAATAGAATGTTTCTTTTAAATAAGGGATTTAGCATATTTTTAGGGACAACATAAGTATGTGGAAAATTGATGAATTATTATATTTATATAGTAATTGTGTTTTGGGTTTAAACAAGAAAACATAATAAAGTTGTTTTTTTAGATTGCTGAGGAAGGAGGATGTGTAAATGAGGATGAAGAATCAAAAAACAGATTGGCCTGTATTTCTTATTAGTGGTGGTTCGCTTTTATTATTTGTAATCGCAGTTTTCTTAAATAAAGGTTATGTAGAGGGAGCTATTAATCGCAGTTTTGCATTTTCAATTAAGTACTTCGGGGCTTTTTGGCAGATTTTATTGTTAGGTACATTTATTGTTGCGATGTGTATGGCATTCTCGAAATATGGGAAGGTCAAACTAGGTAATTTAGAAAAACCTGAGATTAGTACGGCGAAGTGGCTTGCTATTATTATGTCTACACTACTTGCCGGAGGTGGCGTTTTTTGGGCAGCGGCAGAGCCAATGTACCATTTGATGACGGTGCCACCGATACATGAAGGTATATCTGCTGGAACGAAAGAAGCAGTCATGCCTGCTTTAGCACAAAGTTATATGCATTGGGGATTTTTAGCTTGGACGATTTTAGGTACAATTAGTGCGGTAGTTATGATGTATGGACATTATCATAAAGGTATGCCGTTAAAACCTCGTACGCTTTTATATCCTATTTTTGGAGAGAAATTGCGAAAGAGTTTGCTTGGAACGATGATTGATGCATTTGCAATTATTGCAGTAGCTGCAGGAACAATTGGTCCGATCGGATTTTTAGGCTTACAAGCAAGTTATGGCTTACAAGCATTATTCGGAATTTCCGACGTGTTTACTACTCAATTAGCAATTATTATTTGTGTGGTAGCTGTTTCTACTATATCTGCGGTAACGGGTATTGATAAAGGGATTCAAATAATAAGTGATTTAAATGTTAAACTAGCGATTTTATTGATGGTGTTTGTGTTATTCTTTGGACCAGGTGGATTTATTATTGATTCATTTGTTTCTTCGTTTGGGTTTTATATAAATGAGTTTATACCAATGAGCACATACCGCGGGGATACAGGTTGGTTAGGATCTTGGACAATCTTTTTCTGGGGATGGTTTATTGGATATGGACCAATGATGGCAATTTTAGTGAGTCGAATTTCAAGAGGAAGAACGATTCGCGAAATCATCGTTGCAATTGGAATTATTGCACCTATTATTACAACGTTCTGGTTCACTATATTGGGGGGATCGGGTGTATTTTATGAATTAATGAAGCCTGGATCTATATCGAACGCTTTAAGTGAATCTGGTATGCCAGCAGCTATGATTGCAATTACAGAGCAACTGCCACTATCTAATATTATTGGACCGGCATTTCTTTTATTAACAATTTTATTTGTAGTAACAACAGGAGATTCAATGGCTTATTCCATTTCAATGGCAGTGACTGGAGATGGAGATCCTAGAATTAGCTTGCGAATTTTTTGGTCGCTTATTATGGGAGCAGTTGCAGCAATTCTTTTATATATGGGAGAAGGAAGCATTAATGCATTACAATCTTTCATTGTAGTGACAGCTGTTCCGGTATCAATTTTGTTATTCCCGATGCTGTGGCTGGCACCTAAAGTTGCAGGAGAATTAGCATTGAAGCAAGGCATTGTACAAGAAAAAGATAAAACTGCTTTCTTATTCCAGAAAGCTAGTAAATCAAAATAAATGATAAATAAACACTGAAAAGAGGAAGCATTTTAAATGAGATGCTTCCTCTTTTTCGTTTAGTCTAATACTTTTCCCTTTGTTTCGGGCACACATAATAACATTGTAATTAATCCGATTGGATAGATGATGAAAATTAAGGATAATGCTCCAAGTAAATTTCCGCCTGTAGCGAGTAAACCGATAATAACAGGGCCAAATCCAGCTAAACCACGTCCTGTACTGAAAATAAAGTTTTCCGCTGTAGAGCGAGCTTCGGCGGGATAGTTTTCAGCTAAAATGGCTCCGAATCCGCCCATCATTCCATTTGCAAAGAATCCGAGCAATGCACTTCCCCATAATAATAATGTTGAATCTGTGAATAGGAAGAAGTAAATAAGACAGTATATAGTACCACCGATATAATAGATTGCAAAAGTTTTACGACGACCAATTTTATCAGCCAGAATACCAAAGGTTGCAATTCCAATGAGCATGCCAATCGTAGAGATGAACATCCAACCGCTCGCCTTTGCTAATGTATAGTTATATTTATTTGCTAAAATAGTTGGCATCCATGTGAAAATCCCATAATATCCGAAGTTCTGGATAAACGACATAATAATAAGACCAATTGTTGTTATTGTTACTTTTTTATTTGCAAATAACTTTTTAAGTGGGAATTTTTTTATTTGTTTTAGATGTTCTGCTTCAGTAGTTGTTAAAATACCATCAGCTTCTTTTTGTAACAATTCCTTTTTGTATCGTTGTTTTTGCTCCCATATTTTCGGTTCACTTAAACTTTTACGTACATAAACAGCTAGTAAAGCTGGAATTAGTCCGAATAAGAAAACAGCTCTCCATCCAAAATGCGGGACAATAAATGCTGGAAGAAGTGAAGCTACTAAAACACCAAATTGCCATCCAAGTGCAACGACCGATGTTGCCTTAGCACGCATTTCTTTTGACCATGTTTCAGTTACGATGGCCATTCCAATTCCGAATTCACCACCAACTCCCATTCCAACTAAAAAGCGAAGAATTAATAATTGCCAGTAATCTGTTGCGAAATAAATGAGTGCTGTTGCTAGTGAAAATAGTAAGATGGTGAAGGCCATTGTACGGATACGACCAAATAAATCAGCGATAAACCCAAATAAATAAGAACCAATTAGCATACCAATTGTCGTAGCTAATGTTAAGTTCCCACCTTCAACAGAGCTTAAATGAAACTCTTTTAAAATATAGACGAGTACGAAAGATAAGAGCAGCATATCTAAACCTTCTGCGGCGTATCCTAGTGCAGAACCAAACAGTGTTTTATATCTTTTCTCTTTCGTCTCCTCTGTTGTTTGTACATCAGTGGTGATGTTCATTATTATTCCTCCTTATTTTCTTCTACAGTCGCTATGGAAGAATAACAAAAGGCCTTCTCACCTGATATGATGAGAAGGCCCAAAAAGCATACGTATCTCTAAAAAAGAACATACGTATATAGTATTCCGACTTCCTTCTCAACCTCACGGGGTTGGGTTAAAGGACTGTATGATATTACTTTATTTTTAGCACTCTTCTATTACATTGTCAAATAAAGAGGAGATTTCCATGTGTAAAATATTTCAAAAAACATTTCATTCTTCTTGACGCCTACTTCGTTATTTTCCCATAATAAAACTAACTAAATAAAAAGGAATGAATCAAAGATGTTAAATTTAGTACTCATGATGATTGAACGCGTCGGACTTATCGTTATTTTAGGATTTTTACTCTCTCATATTAAAACGTTTAGGCGCCTTCTCCATAGGCAGGACGGATATGTAGATAAGCTTAAGCTTATTTGTATTTTTTCTGTGTTTACAATTGTAAGCAATTACACCGGTATTGAAATAGCAGGAAATACGATTATGAATGAAAATTGGCTACAAGGTGTTTCTTCATCAAGTACCATTGCGAATACACGTATTATGGGTGTGGGTATTAGTGGTTTACTTGGTGGACCAATCGTAGGAGTTGGGGTAGGAGTTATCGCTGGTATTCATCGTTATATGCTCGGTGGTACGACAGCGCTAAGTTGTGCAATTTCTTCTATTTTAGCAGGGATTATAACAGGGTATATCGGATACATTTTCAAAAAATATAACCGTACAATTACACCTAAGTTTTCAGCAATTTTAAGTGTTGTTATCGTTTCTTTAGAAATGATTATGATCCTATTAATTGTAGAGGATGGAATTAGTATTGTGAAAACAATTGCGATACCAATGATCCTTGTAAATAGTTTTGGAAGTTTTATTTTACTTTCTATGATACAAGCTATTTTGCGTCAGGAAGAGAACGCAAAGGCACTTCAGACCCATAAGGTATTACGTATTGCTGATAAAACGTTACCGTATTTTCGCCAAGGCTTAACAGAAGAATCGTGTAAGCATGTGGCACAAATTATTCACCGCTTTACAGGAACAGATGCGGTATCCTTAACAGATACAGAGAAAATATTAGCTCATGTTGGATTAGCATCAGATCACCATATTCCTTCACATAGTTTAATAACTGGTTTATCGAAAGAAGTGTTAAACACAGGGAAAATAATGAAAGCAAAATCACGTGAGGTTATTAATTGTCAACATGAAGGTTGTCCCTTGCAAGCGGCGATCGTTATTCCACTCACTTCACATGGAAATACGATAGGGACATTAAAACTGTATTTCAAAAATCCTAACCAATTAAGTCGTGTGGAAGAGGAATTAGCAGAAGGGTTGGCAAAAATATTCTCTACACAACTTGAATTAGGTGAAGCTGAATTGCAAAGCAAATTATTGCAAGATGCGGAGATAAAAGCATTACAAGCACAAATTAACCCGCACTTTTTATTTAATGCGATTAATACAGTATCAGCTTTATGCCGAACCGATGTAGAAAAAGCAAGGAAGTTATTATTACAGCTTAGTGTGTATTTCCGCTGTAATTTGCAAGGGGCACGTCAGTTATTGATTCCACTAGAACAAGAATTAAACCATGTACAGGCATACTTATCACTAGAACAAGCAAGGTTCCCAAATAAGTATGGAGTAAAGCTGTATATTGAGGAAGAGCTAAAGACAACTCTAGTACCACCATTTGTTCTTCAATTATTGGTTGAAAATGCATTGCGGCACGCTTTTCCAAAGAAACAACCAGTATGCGAAGTAGAAGTGCATGTGTTTGAAAGAGAAGGTATGGTTCACTTTGAAGTGAAGGATAATGGGCAGGGAATTGAGATAGAACGTTTAGAACAATTAGGGAAAATGGTAGTTTCATCAAAGAAAGGGACTGGAACAGCTTTATATAATATTAATGAACGTCTAGTCGGTTTATTTGGGAAAGACACGATGCTTCATATTCAAAGTGAATTAAATAAGGGGACGGAGGTTACCTTTATAATTCCAAAAAAAGTAGGGGAGGAAGAACGGGTTGTTAAAAGTATTAGTAGTTGATGATGAGATGTTAGCACGTGATGAGCTAAAATATTTATTAGAAAGAACGAAAGAAGTTGAGATAATTGGTGAGGCTGATTGTGTGGAAGACGCATTAGAGGAACTAATGAACCATAAACCAGATATTGTATTTCTGGATATTCAATTATCCGATGATAATGGATTTGAAATCGCAAATATATTAAAAAAGATGAAAAATCCTCCTGCGATTGTATTTGCAACGGCCTATGATCAATACGCATTACAAGCATTTGAAGTAGATGCGTTAGATTATATTTTAAAACCATTCGATGAAGAACGCATTGTACAGACATTGAAGAAATATAAAAAGCAAAAACAAGCGAAAATAGAAACGAAGCAAGAAATAAAGGGGACAGATGTAACAGCAGAGATGCATAAATTAGCACTGCCAATTGAGGAATCAATCGTACTTGTAAATATTGAAGATATTATATATGTAGGACTCGTAGATGGAAAAGTAACAGTAAAAACAATGAGAGAAACATATGTAACACACGATACACTTGTAATTTTGGAAAAGAAGTTACCACAAACAAGTTTTATGCGTGTTCATCGTAGTTTTATTGCAAATATTAATCATATTACAGAAGTGCAGCCGTGGTTCAATTCTACTTATAATTTAATTATGAAAGAAGGATCAAAAGTACCTGTTAGCCGTACATATGCAAAAGAACTTAAAAAGCTGCTTCGTATTTAAGAAGCAGCTTTTGTATTTCATCCTCTTATTTTTGTAACTGATTCTGTATATGTGACGCTCTGTTTTGTAAACGCTTACTAAAACGTGTACATCTTATACAATAAAGGTACCAAATCGAAAGAGGTGGCCAAAATGAGTAAGAAAAAAGTATATAGTTTTTTATCACAAGCATTCATATTCTCAGCTATTATGTTAATTTCTAATATTATTGCAACACATTTACCAATTCCGATGCCTTCATCGGTAATCGGGTTAGTCATTTTATTTAGTCTATTATGCTTAAAAGTTATTAAATTAGAGCAGGTTGAATCACTCGGAACAGCTTTAACAGGTATTATCGGATTCCTTTTCGTCCCATCAGGTATTTCAGTTATTAATTCTCTTGGTGTAATGGGACAATATTTTGTACAAATACTAACTGTAATTGTTGTCGCAACAATTATTTTACTCGCTGTAACAGGGTTATTTGCACAATTTATTTTAGGAAAAGATGACAAAGAAACAAAAGATACAAAAGAATTGAAAGTAGTCAATAAAGGACGCAAGCACGGAAAAGTTGCGTAACCATTTTAGTATATATTGTTAGGGGGGAATGAACATGGCAAGTACAATGACTCCATATTTCGGAATCGTCGTTTCATTAATCGCATACGGAATCGGCACATTATTATTTAAGCACTCAAAAGGATTCTTCTTATTTACACCGTTATTCGTGGCAATGGTATTAGGGATTGTCTTTCTAAAGGTAGGTAATTTTACTTTTGAAGAATATAATACTGGCGGAAAAATGATTAGTTTCTTCTTAGAGCCAGCAACAATCGCATTTGCCATTCCATTATATAAACAAGTTGATAAGTTAAAAAAATATTGGTGGCAAATTTTATCGGCTATCGTGGTTGGATCTATTTGTTCAGTAATTGTCGTATTCATTGTAGCAAAGGCAATTGGTTTAGATACAGCAGTAATGAATTCAATGTTACCACAGGCAGCAACAACAGCGATTGCATTACCAATCTCTGAAAGTATTGGTGGTATTCCAGCCATAACATCGTTTGCAGTTATTTTTAACGCAGTTATCGTATACGCATTAGGAGCATTATTTTTAAAAACATTTAGAGTGAAACATCCAATTGCGAAAGGTCTAGCACTTGGAACAGCAGGTCATGCATTAGGTGTTGCGGTAGGAATTGAAATGGGTGAAGTAGAGGCAGCTATGGCAAGTATTGCTGTAACAGTAGTTGGGGTTGTAACAGTTGTCGTCATACCGATGTTCATGCCATTCATTGGATAGTAAAACTTACTTAAAAAATGAGAAAAGCAAGCTATTTGTAGGACACATTCCTACTGATGGCTTGCTTTTTATGTTACAGTAGTGGTAAGACCTATTGTTAGCAAAATGCAAGTTTCCTTAAATCTTCATTAATACTGTGTAGAATACGTTTTGAATTAGGTCATTGTATTGTAAAATAAGAAGTAAGCTACTGTATGGTTTTAGGAATTATATGATAGCTCATCTTCATATGAATGAATAAATTATAGGTAGAAAATAGAGAGAAATCTACTTATTAACGTTTTACTTTATAGGACAGGAGAGAGTACTCGTCGATTATGCAAATAAAAAACCTGTTTCAAAGCAAAGGATTTCAGAGGTTACTCGTATTAGTAATACTTGCTCTCGTGTTATATGGGTTGCAAAGTATGTTGAATTTAATATTAATTACGTTTATTCTTACGTATTTAATGGATCGATTCCAAAAGTTTATTTCTCACAAATTAGATAATTTTATGCCCATTAATCGAAAACTCATTATAGCATTTCTATACGTAATGTTAATTGGTGGAATTGCTATTACACTATTTAAATATTTACCAGTATTAACGATACAAATTTCACAATTGATTTATCAATTTAACGTATTTTTAAGAAATCCACCGGATAGTGAATTGATTAAGTATGCGGTTAATGCTGTCAATCATATGGAACTTTCGAAATATGTAGGACAAGGCGTAGACATTTTGTATAAATCTATTACGAATGTTGGGAAGTTCGGTCTTCAAGTTTTACTTTCTTTAATTTTAAGTTTATTTTTCTTGTTGGAAAAGGCCCGTATCGTTGCTTTTACTGCAAAGTTTAAAGAAAGCAGGCTTGCAATTTTCTATCATGAAATTGAGTACTTCGGAAAGAAATTTGCACGTTCATTTGGAAAAGTAATTGAAGCACAATTTTTAATTGCGGTTGTTAACTGTGTTTTATCTGTTATTGCATTATGGATATTAGGATTTCCACAATTATTAGGTTTAGCGTTAATGATCTTCTTACTTGGTTTAATTCCAGTAGCTGGGGTTATTATTTCGTTATTCCCGCTTTGTATGATTGCTTACAATATCGGCGGTATTATGTACGTTGTTTATATTTTAGTTATCGTAACAGTTATTCATGCACTTGAAAGTTACGTATTGAATCCGAAGTTTATGTCCCAAAAAACAAATTTACCGATTTTTTATACGTTTATGGTATTAATTTTCTCAGAGCACTTTTTAGGTGTGTGGGGACTTATTATCGGTATTCCGATCTTCATTTTCTTATTAGATGTTTTAGATGTAACGAGTGATGAAATGGAGAGGGATATTGAAAAAAATAGAGTGAAGTAAAGAAAAAGTATCGATATTCGATGCTTTTTCTTTTATAACATTATGTTTCTTATGCCATACTGTAAGAAGAATATAGAATAGGGGTGAAATAATGGCTGTAAATGAAAAGATAGAATTGGCTACATTTGCTGGCGGGTGCTTCTGGTGCATGGTTTCGCCATTTGAAGAGATGGAAGGTATTATAAAGGTCGTTTCTGGCTATACAGGTGGTCATAAAGAAGATCCAACCTATAAAGAAGTTTGTTCAGAAACGACGGGACATTATGAAGCGGTACAAATTACATTTGATGCAAATAAAATGCCGTATGAAGAGTTGCTTCAAATATATTGGAGACAGATTGATCCAACTGACGTCGGCGGACAATTCCACGACCGTGGACAGTCTTATGAAACGGTGATTTTTTATCATAATGAAGAACAACAGAAAAAGGCAGAGGCTTCAAAAGAAGAACTTGCGAAGAGTGAGCGATTTTCAAAGCCAATTGCGACAAAAATATTGCCAGCTGCTACATTTTATCCAGCTGAAGAATATCATCAAGGATATCATAAGAAAAATACATTCCGCTATGAGTTATATCGTAAAGGATCGGGACGAGATGCTTTTATTAAGCAACATTGGCCAAAGGATAAAACTCATTTAAAAGAAAAACTCAATGAGATGCAGTTTCATGTAACACAGGAAAACGGTACAGAACCACCATTCCGAAATGAGTATTGGAACCATAAAGAAGAAGGTCTTTATGTAGATATCGTTTCAGGCGAGCCATTGTTTACTTCTATAGATAAATTTGATAGTAGATGTGGCTGGCCGAGCTTTACGAAACCGGTGATGTCAGCTAGTGTGAAAGAAAAAATGGATGTTAGTCATAATATGACGCGCACGGAAGTGAGAAGTAAGGAAGGAGATTCACATCTTGGGCATGTATTTCCAGACGGCCCAGGACCAAATGGCCTTCGTTATTGTATAAATTCAGCAGCTCTTCGATTTATCCCAAAAGGGGAGTTAGAGAAAGAGGGATATGGAGATTGCCTAATCTTGTTTGGAGATAAAAAATAACCTCGCTAATTGCGAGGTTATTTTTTTATTATTTTACTTTTTTCTTTTTAAACTTGCTTAATACTTCATAAACGATTGGAACGATAAGAAGTGTTAATAACGTTGAACTCGTTAATCCACCAATTACAGTTACACCAAGTCCTTTAGAAATTAAGCCGCTGCCTTCAAATCCTAATGCAAGCGGGATAAGAGCCCCGATTGTTGCAATTGCAGTCATTAAAATTGGACGAAGGCGTGTAGCACCAGCTTCTAGTAATGCTTCACGTGTGGATAAACCTTCATTTTCTTTATGAATAACACGGTCAATAAGCACGATTGCGTTTGTTACAACGATACCGATTAACATAAGCGCACCAATCATTGCAGATACACTTAACGTTTCACCAGAGATTAGTAAGGCAACGAGTGCACCAATGATTGTGAATGGTAGCGAGAATAAGATCGCAAATGGTGCAAGGGCACCACCAAATGTAACGACAAGAACGAAGTATACAATGGCAATCGCAGCTAACATCGCTAAGCCAAGTTGTTTGAATGATTCTTGAATATCCTTTGTAACGCCTCCCATAGAAACGTCTACACCAGAAGGAAGATCCATTTTATCTACTTCTTTTTGAACTGCAGCAGATGCTTTTGAAACGTCATCCGATGTTAATTTCGCACTAACTTCTGCATAAACGCGACCATCGCGATGTTTTACTGTGTTAGAAGTTTCACCTTCTTTTACAGTCATCACATCTTTAACAGCAATTTCATTGCCAAGTGGTGTTGTAATTTTTCGATTTGTTAAATCATCGATTGTATCATAATTTTGTTTTTCAGCTTCTACATATACATTTACATCTTTACCGTCTTTTTTAATTGTTGTTAAAATAGGGCGATCATGTTGATTAGAAAGACCCATTCCAATTTGAGCGGCCGTTAGACCCATTTTACTTAGCTTTTCTTGATCTGCTACTAAAGTGTACTCTGCATATGTTTTTGCAATACTAGAGTCTATGTCTTTTAAATCTTTGTTTTTCTTCATGATATTTTGAAGATCTTTTACGACAGGCTTAATGTCTTCCGAGCTATCTCCGTAAACGTATAGTTTAATTTCATTACTACCGCCACTTGCTCCGAAATCTTGGTTTTTCCATTCGCCTTTTCCAGACATCTTTTGTAAATCTTTCACGACTTGTTCTTTTTCTTTTTCAAAGTTTTTCGTATCGTTATCATATTGAACGAAGAACATTGCTTGATTTGATTGACCAGGACTCATTGGGTTTTCGCCACCTAATGAGAATTGAATTGTTTTGACGTCTTTATTATTTTGGAAGTGCTTCTCAGCTTTCGTTGCAATTTTTTCAACGTCTTCTAATGTTTGACCTGGCTCTGGATTGTATGTTGTAATAATCATTTTTTCTTCTTCAGAAGGTAAGAAGCTTACACCGATAATCGGCACAAGTGCGAGACTACCAACTAATAGAAGGACAGCGATACTTGATGTAATGATTTTATGATTTAAAGCCCATGCAAGTATGCGTTTATAACCGTTTGCTAATTTACTTGGTTTCTCTTCATGATGTACTTCTTTTTCTCTCATGCTCTCTTTTTTAAATAAAGAATGAGCTAGCATTGGTACGATTGTAACTGCTACTAGTAACGATGCTAATAAAGCGAAGACGATAGTTAAGGCGAATGGTAAGAACATTTCACCAATCATACCTTTTACAAGTCCAAGAGGTAAGAATACAGCAATGGTTACAATAGTAGAAGACATAATTGGGACAAACATTTCCTTCGTAGCTTCACGAATTAAATCTTTTCCGCGTAGTTTCTCTTCTGATAACGACATACGTCGATAAATATTTTCAATAACAACAATTGAGTCATCGACAACGCGTCCGATAGCGACTGTCATTGCTCCAAGCGTCATAATGTTAAGCGTAATATCCATTTGCTTTATAACTAAAACAGCAATTAATAAAGAAAGTGGTATAGAAACAACAGAGATTAATGTTGTTCGGATATTTCGTAGGAACAACATAATAATAACAATCGCAAAGATAGCCCCGAAAATTGCTTTGCTAAGCATTGTTTCAACTGATTTCTCAATCGGTGCACCTTGGTCGAAGGTTGAGATGATTTCTAAGTCTTTATATTTTTTCTCAAGGTCTTTTACTTTATCTTTCACAGCATTTACAACATCAACCGTATTTGCATCAGCAGCCTTCACAATTTGAATTCCAATGGCTTCTTTTCCATTCGTTCGAGAAATAGATTCTGCTTTCCCAACTTCTTTAATGTCAGCAATTTCGTCTAATGTAACTGTTGGAATTCCATTCATAGCGGCTGGATTCATTTGCGGCGTTTGTGCACCGGCTCCAGCATTTTGATTACCTTGAGCGCTAGGTGCTGAAGGTACAGCTGGGATTTTTAGCTCTTTTAATGCTTTGATTGTTGTAATATTTCCATCTACAATAACTGATTTTTCCGTGTCTTTAAATGTATATAAGCCAAGTGGTAAAGATACATCCGATCCTTTAATCACATTTTTTACAGTATCTTCACTTAAACCTAATTCTTTCATCTTATCTTTCTTGAAAACAAGTTGTACTTCATCTACTTGTTGACCTGAAATTTGAACAGATGCAACACCATCAAGTCCTTTTAATCCTGGAACAACATTTTTTTCTACATTTTCTGTTAACGTAGCTAAAGATTCATTTTTACTTGCTACACTTAACGAAATAACAGGAAAGGCATTAAAGTTTACTCGTGAAACTTTCGGATCTTTTACGCCTTCAGGAAGTTTCACATTCGCGAGAGCTTCTTTAATTTCTGTTTCGGCCTTTTCCATATTTTTATCAAAATCATACTCTACTTGAATAGAAGATGCGTTTTGAAAAGATGATGAACTCACAACGTTTACACCGCTTAAATTTTGCAATTGCTCTTCCATCGGTTTTGAAACTTTGTCAGCTACTTCTTCTGGTGTAGCACCAGGATAAACCGTAGTTACTGTTACAACAGGTGTTGTAATATCAGGAATTGTTTCCAGTTTCATATTAAGCCCAGAATATATCCCTGCAATGGTAACAATAATGGTTAGTAGCCAAACTGCGAACTTATTTTTTAATGAGAAATTGATGATTTTGTTCATGTTTGCGCTCCCTTTATATCGTATTGACCAACTGGTCAGTCTAATACATAATATAACTGACTGATTGGTCAGTAGTCAATGAAAAGAGATGGTATAATAAAATCAAATTCGAGTTTATAATATGATGCGAGATTAAACGTAGGAGAGAAGATATGAAAGAAAAAGAGCGCTTAATTATAGAGATGGCTATGAAGTTATTTGCGACTAAGGGTGTAAATGCGACATCAGTGCAGGAAATTGTGACAGCCTGTGGTATATCTAAGGGAGCTTTTTATTTATACTTTAAATCGAAAGATGAGCTTTTATTAGCAACACTTCGATATTATTATGACAAGATTCAAAATAAAATGATGGATATTGAAAAAGAATCACTATTACCGCGTGAAAAATTTGAAAAACAATTGTGCTGCCAGTTTAATGATATACAAAAGCATAAGGAATTTATTATTATGCATGCGAGGGAAAATGCTATTCCATTTAATAAAGAAGTAGAAGAATTTATGATGCGGATGAAATTGGAATCTCATGCATTTTATCGAAATAGTTTGTTGTCTATTTATGGTGACAAGGTTATGCCGTATTTATTAGATTTAGTAATTATGGTAGAAGGGATCTGCCGTGGATATTTAGAATTAATTATTTTACAAGCGCCAGAAATTGATTTGTCCTATGTATCGGCTTTTATTTTAAAAAGGGTGGATCATTTAGTAGATGGACTTATAGAATCTTCGGAAGAACCTGTTTTACATGAAGAAAGGCTTGGAGAGTTTCTTTGTAAATCAGAGCTTATTAAAGAACAAGTTAAGGAGCATTTTTTAAAAGAAATAATTGTTTTTAAGCGTACATTAGCTGATCAATTAGAAGATGATGAATTACTTATTACGCTAGATGTTTTAGAGGCAGAAATGAGATTGCCAAATCCAAGGGTCCCAGTCATTCAAGGGATGTTGTCTAATTTAGATGTATACCCAAATTTAAAAGAGTTCCGTTTGAGACTTATGGGGTATTACAATATAAAAAGGTAACAATGATAGTTTTCATTGTTACCTTTTTTATTATGCATTCACTTTTTCTTTTTTCTGTGCAGCCTCTTCTTGTTCAATATTGATTGTCTCTTTCACGATATAAATCGGACGGTTTTTACTTTCGTCATAAATACGAGCAATATACTGACCGACGATTCCAAGACCAAGTAACTGAATACCGCTAAAGAATGTAATAGCAACCATAATGGATGCCCAACCTGTTTGAGTACCATCACCGATGATTTTCACAGTAATTGTATACAGCAAGACAATTATAGAAATGAGAACTGATAATAAGCCTAAAGACATAACAATTCGTAACGGTTTTGTCGAAAAGGCAATGATACCATCTGATGCAAATTTAATCATTTTCTTTAATGGATATTTTGTTTCACCAGCAAAACGCTCGTCACGTTCATATTCAACATACGTTTGGCGGAAGCCAACCCAAGACATCATACCGCGAATAAAGCGATTTCGTTCTGTCATTTGATTGAACACATCAGCAACTTTGCGATCGATGATTCGGAAATCACCTGTATCTTTTGGGATATCGATATCAGACATATAGTTTAAGAATTTATAGAAATATTTAGCAGTTAAAAGTTTAAACCAAGTTTCACCTTTACGTTGTTTACGTTTTGCATAAACAACTTCATATCCTTCTTCCCATTTGGCAATAAGCTCAGGAATAACTTCTGGTGGATCTTGTAAATCTGCATCTATAATTACAATAGCGTCACCTTTTGCAGCAGCAATACCCGCTGTAACAGCTACTTGGTGTCCGAAGTTACGTGCAAAATTAACAATTTTTGTACGGTAATCATTTGCTGCAATCTCAGATAAAATGTCCATTGTACGATCTGTACTGCCATCGTTTACAAAGACAAATTCATAATTAATATTATTTTGAAGCATAACGGACTTTAAACGATTATAACATTCCTGTGCTACTTCTTCCTCGAAGTACATAGGAACTACAACCGAAATTAATTTTTCCATGTTGTATCCTCCGTAGTTTTAATAAGTTGCTTAAGTTTAATTGGTAGCCTGTTCAGTTTGGTTGAATGTCCAAATTTTATTAAGGATAAAATTTATAACCATTCCAACACCAATTGCGAAGATTTGTGCAATAAATGCATTAAAGGTAAGTTTATCTACTAATATAAACAAACATAATGTATTAAAAGCCAATACAATTAAATTTACAGTTAGAAACTTAAAGAACATTGACGTGCTTTTATTATTAGGTTTAAACACCCAATTTTTATTCCAATAATAGCTATTGGCAACACCAATTAAATAGGCAATGGTATTCGCAACAAGATAGTTCATCCCGAATTTTAAGAATATCCCAAAACTAATAATTGTAATGAGTGTATTAAAGATTCCTACTAAACCAAACTTTAAGAGTTTTTCCATCATAGTATCCTCATTTTTATAAAATAGAAAATATAGAAAGATTATTCATACATAACAAATACATATTATAACATATTTTATGCTGAAACGTTATTTGTTTTAATTAGGGAAAATATGAAAAGAACGAGCGATATATGTAAAGTCTAGTTATATATATGGTATGATTGATTTAAAATCGACAATTAGAAAAGGTATAGTGTGAGCAAAAAAAATGGGTATTTTAGGTTTTTGGGTAGAAATGAAGGGCCCTACATATTCATTACGTTTTTGTAAAGGAGATACCACTATTCTTATAGTAATGTATAAAGGAGTAAATTGTATTGAACTTATTTTTAAAAGGAATGTCTACTTTCTCTACACGAGCGGTATATATCATATACGGATTTTTTGCTTCGGTATTATTTATTAATTATTTTTCAGATACACAAAAATATAATTACGTAATATTATTAACGGGTGTTTTATTATTATCTATAGTAGGAAGTTTTATCCTTAGAAAAGGCTCGCTGTATCTAGAAAAATTAAATGAAAAAAAATGCTTTTTCGTTTTAGTAATCGTTTGTTTAGCAGTTAAATTAACATGGGTGCTCAGCTATCAAATTCAGCCGTTAGTTGATTATGCTACGTTTTATTATACTGCAGAAGAATTAAGTGAAAGCTTCGTTATTAATAAGAGATACATAGCATTATTTCCACATATTTTTGGTTATGCGTCAGTCTTAAGTATTTTCTTGAAGATATTTGGCTCTAGTTATATGATACCACCTATTTTGAATGTTATCCTAACTACAATATCAATGGGATTAATATATGCTATATCTAGAAAAATTGGTGGGGTAAAAACTGCAATAACAGCAAGTGTTTTATGGATCGCGTTACCTTCGCAAACCATGTATAATATGTTTGCATTGTCAGAGCCGCTCTATTGTACAGTACTGTTGTTGATTTGGATGATTATGATAATCGTTCATGAGAAAATCGCCAATATAAATATAAAAAGATTACTTGTTTATTCCATTTTAATAGCAGCGTTACTTGCATTTATGAATATGGTACGACCAATTGCAGCAGTTCCAATTATAGCTCTAGTGATATGGTTCTTTATTATAGATATAAAGCAAATTGGGAATAAAAAAATATGGTTAAATAAGATAACATATGTAGGGGTTATCGTTGTCGGATACCTTATTTTTTCCTCGGCGATAAATCAGTATATAACATTACGTTTAGGTGAAGAAATAGCATCAACCCCAGGTTATAATATTTATGTAGGATTTAATGAGGAAAGTTCGGGGAAATGGAATAAGCCAGATGCTGAACTATTGTTTTATTATAGTGATAAACCAGGATGGACTGCTGATGATGCTCAACAGAAAATGCTAGAAGAAGCAAAAGAAAGGGTGCAAAGTGGTAATATCGACTTTGTGAAACTATTCTCCGATAAATTCTTTTCGTTTTTAGGTGATGATAGTTCAGCAGTGGACTATGCTGGGCCTGTATTAGATAATATAGTACGATATACTGTAGCATCGAATATGTTTTATTACTTCTTAATTGCTACCTCAATACTAGGTGTATTAGTGGCTATAAAAAATAAAAATAAATCTTCTCTATTTATTATTTGCTTATTTGCAATAGGGCTAACAATGGCACAGTTGTTAGTAGAAGTGGCATCAAGATATCATTATTCAGCTACAATATCAATGGTAATCTTGGCTGCTTTTGGTATAAATCATGCTTTCAATAAAAAAGAGAATATAGATATAAACGAAAAGGCATGAGTTCGGTATTGTACCGGGCTCATGCCTTTTTATTCGGTTTTAATTTGTTTTGATGATTAAAACCTTACTGTATTTTATACTTTTGAGGTTTTTCTATTTGATATAAATCGATAGCATAAATATAGCCCATAGCTTTGAATGATTATAAAGCTAGGCATGATGAAGTATCGATATCTTGTTTGGTATTCGATTAAGAAATGAACAGTTACGTAACCAATTATTAATAATAAAAATAGTGTGTAATGCGTGTTGTTTTGCTTAGTCAATATGAGATAAAGAAGTGCTAATGTACTGAATAGCATAGATGTAGTATATATATACTTTTCATATTTCGTAAGGTCGTCTTTTAAAGTAATCATATCATTATCTGTGTTCCCAAGTGTTAGTAGACTCCATACTGGGGCGGAGTCGTACTCTGCCCACATGAGTATGAACTTATCACCAAATAACGATAAAACCTTTTGTGGATCAGCTAATCGTTCTTGAATCAGTTTCTTTTCAGCAGCTTTTCGTTCTTCGCCAATCTCAAGGGACATAATATATTCCGCATCTGCTGCAGAATAGCCACCTTTTGTTTCGTGATTAAATCCTACTGTAAACTTCCAGAGAGGATCACGGTTAGATAGTGGATATTGTGTAATTCCCGCAGATATAAACGAATAACTTATAATGTAATGAACAAGGTAAAATACAACGAAAATCCCACAAAGTTTTTTTATAGAAGTGAAAATATCTTGCTTTGATTTCCCTAACATACCGTGTAAAAAGACATAAATAGTTACTGCAATCAAGATTATACCACCAAGCGGACGCATGATGTCCCCTAAGGAAAGTGAAACTCCTATAAAAATCCACATATATTTATGGCTTAATCCTTTTGTAATTAATAAATAAAATCCAAGGTAAAATAGGAACGTGGCAAGATGTTGATTTGTTAGGACTGAGCTCAGCACAATACTTGGGATATATACTGCATATAGTAATCCAGCCACGCGTCCGGACCACTCATTAAATATGTGAGAAGTTATTTTGTAAACGAGAAATGTTGTTCCAGTGCAATAGAATACATTTAAGAGCTTTAGAAGGAAGGTTCCTTCACCAAATAAATTAACAATAAAAGCTTCGTACATTGTAAATCCAAGTTGATAAACCCACGAAGTATAATATATGCTTTGAGCAAAACTAAAATCTCCTTTAGTCGCTTGCAAAGCACCATTGTACATCATACCAAAATCTGATTCGACAGGAGTTTGGATATTAAGAATCCAGATTAATCGAATAGAGAAAGCTAAAATGATAAGTGAAATGGCAAACATTAATTTTGACATATATTTATTGGAAATATAGCCAATTAGTAAAAATAAAATCCCTATTAGAATAATACTTGGGATTATAATAAGTAAACGAGTGTTGGCTTGTTCTCTAACTACATATACTGAGTGCCATGTAATAGCTCCAGAAATAATGAGACATAGCACTAACAATGATTTCACAAAAAATGTATTGAGTTTTAGAAAAAATGAACTTTGCATTATAATTAAAAACTCCTTATTGAATTTTATGGCTATTTCAAGGAAAAATCCCTTTACACACTAAGTGGTGGTGTAAAGGGATGATTTCAGGTGATTAAGAATTTTCTTGGGCCCATTTTTCTACATCCCAAGTTTTTGTTATCCAATCTTCATAAAAATCGGGTTCGTGGCATACAAGAAGAATTGTTCCTTTATATGCTTTCATCGCCTTTTTTAGTTCCTCTTTTGCTGTAACATCAAGGTGGTTCGTCGGCTCGTCAAATAGTAACCAGTTGCTGTCTTCTCCCATTAGCTTACATAAACGAACCTTTGCTTGTTCACCACCGCTTAATTGGTTCAGTGGACGAGAAATATGTTCATTTTTCAAACCGCATTTTGCTAGCATTGCACGTACTTGGTGTTGGTCCATGCTAGGGAATGTATTCCAAACATCATCAATTGGTGTTATATTATCAGCTTTTACTTCTTGTTCGAAGTATGATGGATTTAAGAAGTCACCAAGACTTGTTTTTCCGCTTAATGGTTTGATCTTACCTAAAATTGTCTTTAATAGTGTTGACTTACCGACCCCATTACATCCAACGATTGCAATTTTTTCACCACGTTCGATTGTCATCGTTAATTTTGGTAATAACGGATGTGTATATCCAATCTCTACATTTTCTCCTTCAAAGACGAATCGGCTACTTGCACGACTCTCTTTAAATGAGAATTCAGGTTTAATTGCTGTTTCAGGACGATCGATACGTTCCATACGATCGAGTTGTTTTTGACGACTCTTTGCACGACCTGTCGTTGAGTAGCGAGCCTTATTTTTCGCAATAAAATCTTCTTGTTTTTTAATAAATTCTTTTTGTTTTTCGTAAGCATTAATATGTTGGTTTTTATTAATTTCCGCAAGTTCTAGGAATTTTTCATATGTCGCTGTATAACGCGTCATTTTTGTAAACTCTAGATGGAAAATAATATCGACACATTTATTCATAAATTCCGTATCATGGGAAATTAATAGGAATGCATGTGGATATTCTTTTAAATAATTTGTTAACCAATGAATATGTTCAACGTCTAGATAGTTGGTAGGTTCATCTAATAGTAATACTTCTGGTTGTTCAAGTAGTAATTTTGCAAGTAACACTTTTGTACGTTGTCCACCACTTAATGCGGCAACATCACGATCTAAACCAATTGCGTCAATTCCAAGACCACGCGCTGCTTCCTCAATTTTCATATCTAATAAATAGAAACCCCCTGCTTCAAGAGCATCTTGTATTTCTGCCATTTGCTCAAGAAGCTCTTCTAATTCTTCAGGTGTAGCAGTTCCCATTTTTTCTGTAACTTCATTTAAAGCTTTTTCTTGTTCAAATAAAGGTAAAAACGCATCTGCTAATATGTCACGAATTGTGCGGCCAGGTGTTAAAATTGTATGTTGGTCTAAGTAACCATAATTTGTACCAGGTGTCCATTCAACTCGGCCTTCATCATGGATAAGTTGACCAGTAATTATATTCATAAATGTTGATTTACCAACACCGTTTGCTCCAACTAATCCAACGTGTTCTCCTGCGAGTAAGCGCATGGATACATCTTTAAATAATGTACGATCACCAAATGTATGGCCTAATTTTTCAACAGTTAATAAGCTCATAATGTCCTCCGTTCAATTCTAAATAGTGTCTTGAATCATGATACTAAATTCTTCGATATAATGCTATCATTTCAAAAATGTATAATTTTTCAAATAAGTAGTTGCATTATTTTGGAAAAAATATATAATATAATTGAACAGTGGTTAATTAAATCGTGAGGTATAAAAAATGTCGCCAAGAAGAGCAGTCAAACAAGAGTTAACAAGAGAAATGATTATGAACGTAGCAAGAAATTTATTTGTACAACAGGGATATCAGCACACTTCAATGCGTAAAATTGCGACGGAACTAGGGTATAGCCATGGTTCAATTTATTACCATTTTAAAAATAAAGCTGAACTTTTTTATGCGATGGTAGAACAAGACTTTCAATTGTTAAATGAAAAGTTAGATGAAATTAGTAAAAGAAACTTATCTCGAGAAGAGCAGTTAAAAGCAGTTTTATTTGGTTTTATAGAGTTTGGTTTGAAAAATCAAAGTCATTATGAAATTATGTTTTTAATTAAAAACGATGAGTTAAAGGAATGTTTGGCAGACGGCCCAAATGTTAGTTATGAAAAATTTGCAAAGGTTGTTTTTTCTTTATGTAATAAAAAAATAGATACAATGACGATATGGTCTGTCTTTTTATCATTACATGGGTTTGTCGCACATTATTGCGGAAGTGGGCAAACATTTGAAGAATTAAAGGGGCTTGCTCAAGTGCATGTAGAGTTTATTTCAAAATCGCTTCTAATGTAGGTGATTTTCTTTTTGTTATTAATTGAACAGTGGTTAATTAATTAGAGGGGGAACTTATGATGAGAAAAGCGTTAGTACTGGGAGCATCAGGAGCAATGGGATATGCGATTACAAAGGAGTTATGTAATAGAGGGATTGATGTAGTTGCCTTTGCAAGAAATAAGGAGAAGTTGGAGAATTTATTTCAAGGAGAGGAACATATACAAACAGTAGCAGGAGATGTATTTGTAAAAGAGGATATAATAGATGCGGCGAAAGGTGTAGATGTTATATTCCATGCTGTAAATATCCCATATTCAGATTGGGAAAAGAAGCAACATAAACTATTAAGAAACATATTGGAAGTAGCAAAAGAGAGTGATAGTAAGTTAGGGATCGTTGATAATATTTATGCATATGGAAGGCAAAATCAAAGGCTGGTTAAAGAAGATGCTGAAAAGAATCCTCATACGAAGAAGGGGAAAATACGATTACAACTTGAAGCGATGGCAAAGCAGAGTAGCGTCAAAATGTTTATTGCTCATTTTCCTGATTTTTACGGTCCAAATGCGGAAAGCACACTTGTTCATCATACTTTACATGGCGTACTTGCAAATAAAGTGTCTAGCTTTGTTGGAGATAAGAGAATTGCACGCGAGTATATTTTTACGCCAGATGGTGCAAAAGCGATGGTTGAATTAGCGTTATGTGAGGAGGCTTATGGACAACAGTGGAACATACCAGGTTGCGGTGTCATTACCGGAGAAGAGATGATGCAATATATACGCGAATTGACGGGATATACAAAACAAGTTATGACCGTAAAAAGAGGAATAATAAAGTTAATGGGTTTATTTGATAAGAAGATGAAAGAATATGTAGAAATGCTCTATTTGACAGAAAAACCGGTTGTATTAAGTGGAGAAAAATATGAAATGCTCATTGGGAAAGTACCTAAAACATCTTATCGCGAAGGATTAGAGGAAACAATCTTATCTATGCAAAAGAAATAAAAGGTGTAACCATTTCATAGAAATGGTTACACCTTTTTCATATGAGTTTATTTTAAATATCCACGAATAATCCCGCGTAAACGATTTGCATGGAATTTACGTTTATCATTAGAAATATTTTGTGTCATACGGAATGTGGCAGCAGCAATAGCACGTAAGAAATAAGGGAATCCATAATGTAAGCGAATCACTCTGCCAAAACCGCCAGCATAAGAAATGGCACGTTTTAATGATTGTTCATTTATAACTTCTTCTTTTACAGGATGGTATACGAACAGATCTTTTCTAAATAAACCAGTGTGGTCTTTTTTCATACCGCGTAGAACAAAGTCGGTTTCTTCACCAGCTCCATAAATCGTTCCAGAGCCAACACCTAAATCCTCGTCGAATGTACCTACATCTTGTACAAATTGTTTTGTAAAGAATAGTGTAAAAGATGGACCTAAAAATCCATATTTGTTATTAAGAATAATGTCTGTATTAGGTGCAAGTATTAAAGAACCAGTTCCTTCAACATTAGTAGTGTTTGTTGATATAAACTGAACATCGTTATTAGAGTTGAAAGTTTCTAATATACTTTCTAAAACATTTGTTTCATAAATACAATCGTCATCTGGAAAAGCGATGATATCGCCATCCGCTACTTTTAATCCAGTATTTCGAGCTCTAGATAACCCTTTAATAGGTGTATAAATGTAGTTAATAGAAAATTTTTCTTTATATTCATCAAAGAGATCCGAGATTGGAGTATCATTTTGATCTACTACGATGAGTTCAAAGTTTTGGTAAGTTTGTTTTTCAAGTGATTTTAGTAAGTCAAGAATATCATCACGTCTGCCACAAGTAGCCATGATTAAAGAGAATTTCAATTTTAACAGCTCCTTTAAGAATTACGTTTAAGCTTTTTTAAATCGTGCTTGTATTTTTTCTATTAGAGTAAAGAGAATTTCATCCTTTGTTAAGAAAAGGATAAGAGCATATGTTAATCCGCATGCTACCATGACTAGGAGAACTTGTAGTATTTGTCCAGATACGAACATACGAATAACGAATGCTATTGGTACAAATGTTAGTGAATAAAATAGATATTTAAGTTTTTGCATATCAAATAATGTATAATTCACTTTTAATTTCTTTTTAACATAAATATATTCAAGTACAATTAATAAACTGTTAGCAATTGTAGTTGTGAAAATTGCTGTCGCTGGTGTAAGCACATGGAAGAATATTAGTGCAATATTAGATGCTAGGTTAATAAACCCGCAAATGAATAAGAAGCGTACTAAAATACCTTCCTTCTTTTTAACATAAATAATTTGATTCGATAAAATCGATTCAATACCAACTGTAATCATATAGAAAGCGAACACAATTAATGTATTACCAGCCCCAGCAAATTCTGATCCACCATAAATGACAACAGCTCCGTGAGCAATGAGCATTAAACCAATTGCGGCGGGAAATAGGGTAATAAAATACACTTTTGAAATTTTGTTTAACAAAGATTCATACTCACTTTCAGATGCATTTCCTGATAAGTAAGAAAGCCGTGGAATCGTTACTTGTACAACGCTTAACATAAGTGTATTAATAATGGTCATAATTTGAAAAGCCATAACGTAGTAAGCGACCTCTGCTTTTCCGGCGTATTCACCTAACACAAGACGATCTAATTGTGTATATAAAATATTAGCATTTGAAAAAATGACGACTAATAGCAATGGTTTTAAATGCGGGATAATGGTTAAGTTAGAAAAATCAAACTTAACTTGGCGTTTCACATATACAAAGCTAATAGAATGATTTAAAAATGTTGATAGTGCTAATAAACCTGCGAATGTTTTATAATCATCCACTCCATGAACTAGGCAGAAAAGCAGTACAACATAAATTAGTCGAACAATAACTGTTTTTTTAGTGATGAAGTCATAATTTTCATACGCTTCATTGAACCATTCCACATAAAATAGATTGGAAATAAAATTGAAGCCAAAAATAAGAAGAACAGGAAATAAGCTTTCATTTCCATATCCAATATAACTAAAGGCTAAAAAAGCACATAAAGCTAAAAGGCTAGTTGTAACATTAATTACATAGAGACTTGTGAATAATTGAGAAACTTTCTTTTTATCATTTTTAATTAAGCTAACTTCACGTAAGCCATATTGATATACACCAAAAACCGCGAATATGAAAAAGTAATTAAAAATAGTTTCAGCAAAGTTAACAGTTCCCATTGAATTGGCTCCTAGCATGCGGTATGCGTATGGACCAACTAAGATGGGAAGTATAATGTTAAACGTATTGAGTAGTATTTTATAAAAAACATTTGAAACAATAGACTTTTGCATAGTTTCACCTTTCCATTAAAGTAATACAATTTAATTAAAATGCGTTTTATATTAAAGTTTTTAAGTAGGGATAATTACTTCAACTAAAATGAAATTGTTTTTCGCTGGTAAAGAATAATGATCGTTTTTTATTGTATTTTGATATAGTAAAAAACAAGGCGTTTTCTACACAACTTGCAAATTTTTAAATTAGTTTGCTGACCGCCCGTATAAGTGTACCTTACATAAACTTTGTAAAGCAACTATTCCTCGATTAGAAGCGAGTTATAAATAGAACTTTATACACTAGAAAAAGTTAATATTGAAATAGCCTAGCCAAGATATGTATAAAAATATTACATAGTATTTGTGAAAAGACGTAGAGATTGTATGAGAGACTTGAACTGTTTATAAAGAAATGAGCGAATACAATTTAGTTATCCGCTCAGAAGGTATTTTCGATATTGAAATTTTATACACTCCAAGGCTTATTTAAAGTTAATACCTCAGCCATTTCTTTGCTTTTTAAACGTCCTTTTTTTCGGGTCTCAGCACGTTCGGAACCAGTTTTATGCAACCAATGTTCTTCCTCAGTTTCTGGTAATACTTGAGGTACAGAAGAAGGTTTTCCATCTTGTAATGCTACGAATGTAATAAAGCAAGTAGCAGCGATACGGCGTTCTCCCTCTAATAAATTTTCTGCAATTATTTTTACGAAGACTTCCATAGATGATTTCCCAGTATAGCAAACAAATGCCTCATAACAAACAGAGTCAGCTTGATGAATAGGTGTTAAAAAATCAACAGAATCAATGGATGCTGTCACACAATGCTTGCGACTATGCCTTGCTGCTGCAATAGAAGCAATACTATCAATTTCAGCCAATAATTTGCCACCAAATAATGTTTGATGGTTGTTTAAATCATTTGGAAAAACACGTGTTGTTTTAATTGCTTTTGATTCTCTCATAAATTTCTTTTCCATATATTCAGCCCCTAGTGTACATTTTCAATCAGAGTGACATGTTCTTTATGACATAAAAGGAAGGTTAGTTCCTATTTGATTTTACCGGGTATTTAAACAAGTAAAATGTATGAGTAGAGGAGTAATAATACTTTTGAAAGTATATTCATGTAACTGAAAGAAAATTTATTTTGTCTAAAGTGTAGTGTAAAAGAGGATTCGCTTACATTGCAAGTGAAAAAGTAATGACTATATATTTGTCATAGAAATTCCCTATCAGCCGTGTACCTATTCATGATAGAATCGTTTTGTTATGAATGGAGATAGAGGTGCAATGGACATATGAATCATATACAAACAAATTTTTCGTCTTTTTTCAGTAAAATAATGATTGGTGCGATGCTCGCATTTTTTGTTTATAGTTGTTGGTCAGCGTTTGAAACAAGTAAGCAATTTTTTGGAGGAAGTACAACGAGTGTAACAATCGTATTGGCAATTTTCGTCATCCTCATATTGTTAGTGGCATCAATTTTACAATATCGTTTTACAGATAAACAATTTTTTATTTTTCTTATGAGCGTATCTATAGTTGTGAGAGTTAGTATGGTTTTATTTGTAGATGTTCCGATCATCGGTGATATGAAAGCGATGTATGAGTCTGCAAAGCAGATTGCAATTGGCAATAATATAGAGAATGTAACACAGTTACCCTTTATCATTTATGAATCGATAGTTATTCGTATATTTGGTGATACGGTATTTGTTTTACAGTTATTTAATATTTTGTTCTGTACAGGAACTGCATTTTTAATTTATCGTATTGCCGCTATGGTTTTTGGGGAAGAATGTGGTCGCATTGCGTCCGTATTTTACGCTTTATATATTCCAAATATATTTATGAGTTCCTTATTAGCGCCTGAGTCGCTCGCAATATGCTTATTTTATTTTGCTTGTTACATACTTTTATATAAAGGATTAGATCATCCTTATATGTGGGTGCTTTCAGCGACATTATTTGCATTTAGCAATATGCTGTTCCCAATGGGGTTATTTCTTCCTATTTTTATTGCGGTATATGTGTTGTTAATTGAATTGTTTCAATCCGCAACGAAACAAAAAATACTATTAAAGATGATAGGGATGCTTATTCTATTTTATAGTGTTCATTTTGGCGTGAGTTACGGAATTAAGACGATGGGAATGTCACAATATACGATTTCGAATGAGACGTATGTTCAATCGGTTTTAATCGGTAAAAATCAAAAAGAGGAAAAAATACCGGGAAATCAAACTGTAATAGAACATATTGATCAAAAGTTAAAAGAGATTGAGAGTGAAAGATTTAAACTGCTAAAACCAGTAATGAATCAGTTTTCAGATGAGGGGATAAATTCTATCCTATTCAAATGTGAAAAGCTGATATATATAGCAATAACATTATTCATGGCTATAGCTTTATTACATTTCCTTATTAAGAAACAAAAGAATGAAGGATACATGTTGTTCTTATTGTTGATTAGCGGATATGTATTGCTAAAAATCTTTCAAGTAGATATGGCATACTATAATATTATTATGCCAGCATTGTTTATTTTACAAAGCTTTGGTGTCTATATGAGTTATGTATATTGTCAAAAAATATTTTTTAGAAAATAAAAAGAATCCAAAATGGATTCTTTTTTTATTGTTAGATGATGAAAAATCGTTATTAATATAAGCTTGGCCTTATCGGTTTAGTTCTAGTTGTAGACTATCAGCTGTTAGAGCCATTTTTGAAGAATCGTCTTGAATGCCCTTCATTACTTGCGAAATAGCTTCTAATTCATTTTCAATTTTTTTATTCTGTTCTTTCGAATTAGACATATCTTTTACGATTTCATGGAAGTATTGATCTGTCGCGTACATACTATCAGTTCCTTCAGATACGAGAGAACTAATTTGTTTTACAGAAGAAGAAACATGAATAATCTGTTCATTTGTTTTTTCAACGAGTTTTGTAACGTTGGAGATCGATTCTTTCGTTTGCTCTGATAATTTTCGGATTTCTCCAGCTACAACAGAAAAACCTTTGCCAAACTCTCCAGCACGTGCAGATTCAATAGCAGCGTTTAGTGCTAGTAAATTTGTTTGCTCTGCAATTGATTTAACGATATCTATGATTTCGTTAATTTTGTTAGAAATATTGAGAAGTTCATGAGTATCTGTAATGATAGTTTCCATATTTGTTTGAATATATCCCATTCGTTTGTTTTGCTGATTTAATTGTTCTTTACCTTTATTAGCTTTTTCTTCTGATGTTGTTGCTAATGATGTACCGGTTTTGGCAATCTCTACAATAGTTTCGGATTTAGCAGTTAATTTTTGAATAGAAGAGCTTGTTTTTTCAGATACAGCTGCTAGTTCATTTGCAATATGTGTAATTGTCATAGCCGTTATTTCTTTTTCTTTTTCATGTTCTTTTTGAATTTGTTCATACTCAGATTCATAAGCTGCAAGAACAAGCTCTTGTTCAAGTGTGAATAATTTGTTTATTACATTTATAGAATATGAAAAATCATCGATTATTGTAATCTTTGTTTGTAAAATCTTTATGATGGAACGGAATAATTCTTGATAGGCAGCCGTATACCATTTTCTATGTAAGCCAATTTGAACATGTCTTTTGGCAATTCTGACACGTTGTTCAATAAAATCTTCGTGCATATCTCCACTGAATAATTCTTTAATATGTGTTTTTAAAGTTTGTTTTAGTTTTGGAATAGAGCTGTAACGTTCAATAATAGTAATTAAATTAGGTTGTTTTGTAATATTGGCATAGAATTTTTCTGTAATCCAATCTATTTCCTCATAAATAAAGGGCTGTAGTACTTTTACAATTTGTAAATCTTCCTTTGAAATATGTAGCATATCCATTTGAATCCTTAATTCGGAATTAGCAGGTACGTTAAAGGTTATTTGTTGTGCCTTACTTAATTCGATTATACTGGTGTTTGTTTTATGATTATGTTTTTTAAAAACCCCAAGCATCGTTCTTCCCCCTGTTTGTGAAGCGTTTTCATTTTTGTTTCTAATATAATTATATATTTTTATATTCAATTACTCTATATTTGTGTATAGAATAGTATATAAATTAAGAGAATTCTATGTAGAATTCTCTTAATGACCTTTATTAATTTTAGCATGTGTTTTAAAGAAAACAGGGAAATGTACATTATATATTACAGTGACGACACGAATAATGAATGTTACTAATAAACAAACATAGAAAGCTAATACGTGCGCCCCCATTGCATGTGTGATTAAGAAGCTAATTGCTCCTAATATAGAAGCGATTGCGTAAATTTCTTTTCGGAATACGTAAGGGATATCTTGGGCGCATATATCACGCAAAATACCGCCTCCAATCCCCGTAATGACTCCCATTGAAACAACTAAAAATGAGGCATCAACATGATGTGACATTGCCGCATTTGCACCAATGGCTGTAAAAACACCTAAGCCAACAGCATCAGAAAGCATAATAACGACTTGAAGTTTATTGATACGCTCAAAAAACATACAAGTAAATAGTGCTGATAATACGCTTACGAAAAAGTAAATAGGTTTTACAAATGCGACAGGAGGCAGGTTACCGATCATAATATCACGAATAATACCGCCGCCGAGCGCAGTAGCTACAGCTAAACAAAGGACACCGAATAAATCTAAATCTTTTTTTAAACCAACTAATGTACCAGAAATAGCAGCGGCGATAATGCCAAGAAACGTAAATATGTCGATTAATAACATGGCTGTAATCCCTTCCTCCTAAAGATGTTCCAGAGAAAAAATATACACTAAAGTTATGTAAATAACAATGCATTTTCGTTACATGTAGAAAAAAAGAAAAAATAAGGAAGGAAAGCGTTTGAAAATGCAAATTTACTTTTTTTATGAGGTAAGGTTGGATAGAAATGTGAGACGTTTAATTAAAAAATATATGTTATAATACATATTTGAGATGAGAAAAATAATAATAATTGTATAGAGTGAATTTAGGTATAAGTTATGGAGGTTCTAGATGTTAAGGGAAAATAGTACAAGTAATAAATTTGAAAATTTTCTATTAATCTTTATTTTGTTGCAACCCATTTTAGATTTGCTTACAGCATTCTGTATAATGGTTTTAAAAATTGATACGACTATTGGAGTTATTACACGTTTATTCGTTATGCTTCTAGGTGGAATATATATTTTAATTCAAACAAAGAAGAGAGAGAGTATAAAATATATATCGTATATAATTCTAGTTGGAATTATTTTCACTATTGGGTTAATAAATAATAAATTTACAAAGAACCCTATGGTGTTTACAGAAGAAGTTAAGTTTATAGCAAAAGCTTTATATCCGTTTGTTATGCTTACTTGTTATGTGTTTGTTTTTAAATCTTTAAAAGAAAAAAGACATTCAAAAATGCTTGAATATATTACGTATGCATCGTTAATCATAGGAATAGTAATGGTAGTTTCGATTGCAACGGGAACAGATTACAATAGTTATACGTGGTTGAAATTGGGGTCTCGTGGTTGGTTTTATGCAGGTAACGAGCTAGGATCTATTTTAGCCATCATGTGCCCAATTGTTATTTTATATTCAATTGAAAAAACAAAAAGTATAGGTAAAGTATATTATTGGATTCCTTCAGTTTTAGTTGTCTATTCACTATTTGCAATTGGAACGAAGGTTGGTGTAGGAGCCATCTTTGTGGCAATGGCTATTGCAGTTGTTATGTGCTTTATCCAGGCATATACACAGCGTAAAGATGGAAAGAAAAATGTCTATTTATTAAATGGTTTTATTGCAATGACTGTTTTTGTAGGCATAATGGCATATACACCTTTTTCGCCATTCATGAAAAACATGGGATTCCATTTCCAATTTATTGAACAGCAACAGAGTGCGAAAAATGAAGAGAGAAAGAAAGAGGAAGCGAAAGAGCATAAACCTCCAGTGACAGAGAAAGAAAAGGAACAAGAAAAAGAAAGAGAGAAAGAAAAAGAGAAAGAAAAAGTAGCTGAGAAAAAGGAAGAAACTCAAGCTATTATTTTTAGTGGACGTCAAATATTCGAGCAAATGTATAAAGATTTTTATAAGGAAGCCCCAATGTCTCAAAAATTATTAGGTATGGGTTATGCTGGTAACTATAAAGCAGATCCGAAATTAATTGAACGTGATTTTCATGATTGGTTCTATTCATTCGGAATTATAGGATTTATTTTACTGGTAGTTCCGTTCGTATACTTTGGTATTAAATTCATCGCATGTGTATTTACTAAGTTTAAACAAATATTTACAGTAAGGTACGCAATGGTAATTGCAGCAATCCTGTTAGGATTAGGTATCTCATTTATCGCGGGGCATATTTTAATGGCACCTGGAGTAAGTTTTTACTTAGTATTACTCATGGCATATTTAATAGTTGACTTGGAAATTGAATGATAGAAAAATAAAAGCTAGCATATGTTAGCTTTTATTTTTGTTATAGTAAATAAAAATAAAAATGGAGGATGTAAGAAATGAAAGTGTTGCATATTAATGCTGGTGCAGAAGAAGGTGGGGGGAAAACACATATTATTTCACTCTTATCTCAGTTTCCACAGAAAGAAGTGGAATTAATGGTATTTGAAGAAGGGGCGATTGCTAGAGAAGCGAGGAACCTTGGTATTCAAGTACATGTTTTTACTCAGTCATCTCGGTACGACCTATCAATTCTTTCAAAAATAAAATCATTTATTAATGAAAATCAATTTGACATTGTGCATACACATGGCGCACGAGCGAATTTCTACCTCTCCCTCTTGAAAAAAGGTATAAAAGCGAAATGGATAATGACCGTTCATAGTGATCCAACCTTAGATTTTATGAAGGGGGGATTAAAAGGATGGGTATTTACGAAATTAAATTTACGTTCTTTCAAGAAGGTAGATTTGTTTTTTGCAATTACGGAAAACTTTAAGGAAAATATAATAAAGCTTGGGGTATCAGAAGAGAAAATTTGTACAATTTATAATGGAATTGAGTATGATAATATTCCAGCAAAGGCTTATGATAAGAGTGAATTTGGTATCGATGAAGGAGTATTTACAGCGATCCAAGTAGCTCGTCTTCATCCTGTTAAAGGACATAGTATTTTATTTGAAGCGTTACAAAAAATTAAAATCCAAAATATAAAGATACTTTTGCTTGGTGATGGACCTATAGAAGCAGAATTAAAAGCGATGGTGAAACAAAAAAACTTAGAGGATAAGGTGATTTTTCTAGGTTTTCGTACAGATTCAAAAGAATTATATGCATCTGCACACATTAATTTGTTAACTTCTTATAGTGAAAGTTTCCCTCTTGTTTTATTAGAAGCAGCTAATCAACGCTTAACATCTATTGCAACAAATGTGGGGGATATGAGAAAGCTAATAGTTGATGATACATATGGATGGATTGTACCGATTGGTGATGCAGATTCGTTAGCAAAATCATTAGAAAATGCTTATGAAAAGTGGTTGAATGGGGAATTAGAAGAGATGGGAAATCGTTTATATGATTACGCATCTACTCATTTCTCGCTAAAGAATTTGTATGAAGATACTCGTAGTGCATATAAAAAACTTTTATTGAAATAGAGAGGATATTTAATTATGGCAGTACAAACAGTTGATATTCTAGGCGTTCCTTTCTCTACAATGACAATGGATGAAACAGTCCAATATTTAAAGGAACAACTAGAATCGGAGCAAAATGATACCTTTCAGGTAGTAACAGCGAATCCTGAAATTGTTATGTGTGCAAAAAAGGATGAAAAGTTCCATAAAACATTATTAAATACAGATTTAATTACACCTGATGGTATTGGGGTTGTAAAAGCAAGTGGTATGCTTGGTACACCTGTAAAAGAGCGTGTAGCAGGTTTTGATTTAATGTGTAATTTGTTTGCGAAGTTATCAGAAGAGAATAAACCAGTATCCGTTTTCTTATTAGGAGCAAAACCACATGTTGTACAAGCTGCAGCGGATCATTTAAAGAAGACATATTCAGCTGTATCTATTGTTGGTACGCAAGATGGGTATTTTAAGCAAGAAGAAGAAGAGAATATCGTTTCTCGTATTCAAGAAGCAAAACCAGATCTACTACTTGTTGCACTTGGTTTCCCAAGACAAGAGAACTTTATCCAAAACAATAAGCATCGTTTAGAAACGAAAATGGCTGTTGGAGTAGGTGGAAGTTTAGACGTATGGGCGGGAGAGGTAAAACGCGCACCAAAGTGGATTCAAGCGATTCATTTAGAGTGGTTTTACAGGTTATGTAGTAATCCAACACGCTGGCGTCGTCAGTTAGTATTAGCGGAATTTTTAAAAGAAGTAATGCGTTCAAAAAAGTAGCGAAATCTCGCTACTTTTTTTTGTTGATTTTTGATAAATATTTTAAATTTTGGGAATGATGAAGGAGAATTTTTTACACGAAAGTATTTTACTTATGTAATTCACACATGTAAAATGATGTGTAAAGACACCTGTGTGAGGAGGACTTCTTGTGGGCAAGGTAAAAGAAATTTCGAAGCGAAAGCTACTTGGCATAGCGGGGCTTGGATGGCTATTTGATGCAATGGATGTTGGAATGCTTTCATTTGTAATGGTGGCACTCCAAAAAGATTGGGGATTAAGTACGCAAGAAATGGGATGGATAGGTAGTATTAATTCAATTGGTATGGCAGTAGGAGCGCTCCTTTTTGGGATACTATCGGATAAAATAGGCCGAAAATCAGTCTTTATTATTACATTATTACTATTTTCTATCGGTAGTGGTTTAACTGCTTTAACGACGACACTCGCGATGTTCCTCGTTTTAAGATTTTTAATTGGTATGGGGCTTGGCGGTGAGCTTCCGGTTGCCTCCACACTAGTATCAGAGAGTGTTGAAGCACATGAACGAGGTAAAATAGTTGTGCTATTAGAAAGTTTTTGGGCAGGTGGCTGGCTAATTGCAGCTCTTATCTCATATTTCGTTATTCCGAAATATGGTTGGGAAGTTGCGATGGTGTTGAGTGCGGTTCCGGCACTATATGCTTTATATTTAAGATGGAATTTACCAGATTCTCCGAGATTTGAAAAGGTCGAAAAAAGACCGTCTGTTATCGAAAATATAAAGTCAGTTTGGTCTGGAGAATATCGTAAAGCTACAATTATGTTATGGATTTTATGGTTTTGTGTTGTCTTTTCCTATTATGGAATGTTCCTTTGGTTACCTAGTGTAATGGTATTAAAAGGATTTAGTTTAATAAAAAGTTTCCAGTACGTACTTATTATGACATTAGCTCAACTTCCAGGGTATTTCACAGCCGCTTGGTTTATTGAACGTCTTGGGCGAAAGTTTGTTTTAGTTACGTATTTAATCGGTACAGCGTGCAGTGCCTACTTGTTTGGAGTTGCAGATTCATTAACAGTTTTAATCGTGGCAGGCATGTTACTATCCTTCTTTAATTTAGGTGCTTGGGGGGCATTATACGCTTATACACCTGAACAGTATCCGACAGCTATTCGTGGTACAGGTGCAGGAATGGCGGCCGCATTTGGCCGTATTGGTGGTATTATTGGCCCGTTATTAGTAGGCTATTTAGTTGCTGCACAAGCTTCACTTTCGCTAATATTTACGATCTTCTGTGGATCAATTTTAATTGGAGCACTTGCTGTAGTTATACTTGGGCAAGAAACGAAGCAACGAGAATTAGTGTAAAAGGAGAGGGGGAACCGAGGTGGTTTCCTTTTTTCTGTTTTTTTAGATAAATAATGGTATAGTAAGAAAAAGGGATTGTTTCTTATTAAAGAGAATGTATACAACAGGACATACGGACAAAGGAATTAGGTGGTTGGATAAATGAAAATTTTACTTATCATGGAAGAGGCAGAAGAGCGAAGGAAATTAGTTGAGAACTTTACTGAGAATATTCGAAATATAGAATGTTTTGAAGCAAATACAGGAACAGAATCTTTGTTAATAATGAAAAAACATACACCAGATTTTGTTTTTTTAAGTTCGCAATTAATAGATGGTACTGGTTTTGAATATGCGAGTTTATTACGAGAAGTAAATTGCTATACGAAATTTATTTTTATGGGTGAGGATATAGAAGAATCCATTACAGCATTTCGTTTTCAAGCATTTTATTATTTATTACGACCATTTCGTGAAGAAGATTTACAATTTCTTTTATATAGAATGGGTAAAGAGCAAGGAGAGAGAGCAAAGAGTTATTTGCGAAAACTACCGATAGAAGGTCAAGAGGGAATTAGATATGTTTTCCCAGAAGATATTGTATATGTGAGTAAAAATAAGGAGAATAAGACGGTTTCAATTTATACAACAAATAATCAGTATATTTCAACATATACACTTCAGGAATTGGAAAATAAACTAAATGTATATGATTTTTTACGTGTGCATAAAAGCTATTTAATTAATATGTCATATGTACAAGAACTGAAACCATATTATAACGGCACGTATAATTTATATTTAGACAGGTATGATGAGCAACCGATTCCAGTCAGCCGTAATTATGTAAAGCGCCTTCGAAATAAAATTGAATTATAGTAGGTAATGAGAGTATTTTAACATGATAAACTAAAAATCCTTCATGATAAGGAGGATTCAACTTAAATATTCAGAAAATTTAGTACAATCTCCACTAAGAAGTAGTATTGGGGGGATTGTATGTGAAGACGTTGAAGTCGATTTTACTTTGGGGGGTTATTACGGCAGTAGGAGCAGGTGCTTTTGGTGTAATAGCTTTATCACAAGGTGAAACTATTAATGCTGTGTGGCTCTTAGTAGCTGCAGTATGTGTGTATGCAGTTGCTTATCGATTTTATAGTAGATTTATAGCGAGAAAGGTTTTTGATTTAGATAATAATCGGCAAACGCCAGCCCATACATTGAATGATGGAAAAGATTATGTTCCGACAAATAAGTGGGTATTATTCGGGCATCACTTTGCAGCAATTGCTGGGGCAGGGCCTTTAGTAGGACCTATTTTGGCAGCACAGATGGGATATTTACCAGGGACAATTTGGATTATTGTCGGGGTAGTAGTCGCTGGAGCTGTACAAGATTTTGTAATTTTATTTGCTTCGATGAGACGTAATGGTAAATCGTTAGGTGAAATGATTAAAGATGAGATAGGCCCTGTGACTGGGCTCATTGCCATGATAGGTATTTTAGGCATTATGATTATTTTATTAGCAGTATTAGCATTAGTTGTAGTAAAGGCACTTATCGGAAGCCCTTGGGGAATGTTTACGATAGCGGCAACGATTCCTATCGCTATTTTAATGGGAGTATACATGCGCTACATTAGACCTGGCCGGGTTGGTGAAGGATCGGTAATTGGTATTATTCTACTTATTCTATCTCTTATTGGAGGTCAGTATGTAGCTGAAAACCCAACGCTTGCAAGTATGTTTACGTTTAGTGGTGAAACAATTGCTATTATGCTTATCGTATATGGATTTATTGCATCGGCATTACCAGTTTGGATGCTTTTGGCACCGCGTGATTATTTAAGTACATTTTTAAAAGTAGGGACAATTGTTGGATTGGCAATCGGTATTTTAATTGTAGCACCAGATTTACAAATGCCAGCAGTTTCAAAATTTATCGATGGAACAGGCCCTGTTTTCTCAGGTAACTTATTCCCGTTCTTATTTATTACGATTGCCTGTGGGGCGGTGTCTGGATTCCATGCGCTTGTTTCATCTGGTACGACGCCAAAAATGATTGAGCAAGAGGGGCATGCACAGCCAATCGGTTATGGAGCAATGTTGATGGAGTCGTTTGTAGCAGCGATGGCTATGATTGCGGCTTGTGTATTAACACCAGGAACTTATTTTGCAATTAACAGTCCGGCAGCACTTATCGGTACGGATGTATCTCAGGCGGCCCAAGTTATTTCTTCATGGGGATTTGCTATTACACCAAATGAATTAAAAGATCTTGCTGTAAACGTTGGAGAACAAACGATTTTATCACGTACAGGTGGCGCACCAACGTTAGCGATAGGTATGGCATATATTTTCTCACAAGTAATAGGTGGGACCGCAATGATGGCATTTTGGTATCATTTTGCCATTCTTTTTGAAGCACTATTTATTTTAACAACGATTGATGCAGGAACGCGTGTCGGTCGCTTTATGATTCAAGATATTTTAGGACATGTATATAAGCCGTTTGCGAAAACAGATTCTACATTAGCGAATGTAATAGCTACAACGTTATGTGTATTAGGCTGGGGATATTTCTTATACCAAGGAGTAATAGATCCACTTGGTGGAATTAATACATTATGGCCGTTGTTCGGTATTGCAAACCAAATGTTAGCAGGTATTGCATTATTACTTGGGACGACAATTTTATTCAAAATGGGGAAAAAGGTATATGTTTGGGTGACACTTATCCCGACTGTCGGATTGTTAATTGTAACAATGACAGCTGGTTATCAAAAGCTATTTCATGAAAATCCAAAAATAGGATTTCTATCTCATGCAAAGGTGTTTCAGGGAGCATTAGATGAGGGGAAAGTGTTAGCTCCAGCTAAAAATGTCGCTCAAATGAAACAAATTATTTTTAATGATTATATCGATGCCGCACTTTGTGGGATTTTTATGATAGTTGTAATCGCCGTATTAATTTCTGCAATTCGAATTTGGATTCAAGTATTAAGAAATAAGCCGATGCCGTTAAAAGAGGCACCATATATTCCTAGGGATGAAAGTGAGTCGAGGAATTATGCTTAAAAAACTACGGCAAGTATGGGGCAAAAGGAAACACTTTATTAGTTTACTTGTAGGGGTACCAAGTTATGAAGCATATGTGGAGCATATGAAAAAGCATCATCCAGAAGAAGAGATTGTATGTCAGAAGCAATTTTTCGCTGAGGCGCAAGAAGCTAGATTTAATGCGAAAGGCGGCAAGATATCACGTTGTTGTTAATAAAAAAGGGACGAATCTTCGTCCTTTTTTATTTTTTTGCTGTTTCACGTGGAACAGCAAAAATAAATAAAAAGCTTTGGGAATTATAGGGAGTTCGTATACAATAAAGTAAGGAAAGGGATAGACGAAAAAGTAGGGAGATTATTTTATGTTAAGGGATTTATTTGTAAACACAACAATCATTCTTTCCTTTATCTTTATTGGAGGTCAGCTTTTAAGAGATAGTCCGTTAAAAGAAGGATTCTCTTTTTGGCAGAAATGCGTAGTAGGTATTTTTACTGGAATATTAGGTATATTACTAATGTATTTCGGTGTTCGTATTGGTACTATTCTATTGGATTTACGCTACTTAGCTGTCATTCTAGCTGTTATAATTGGAGGGCCAATAGCGAGTACTATAACAGTTGGTATGATTTTAGTAACTAGGCTATTATTTATGGATTATTCTTTAGCTTCTCAAGTGGCTATTTATACAATTATTGCGATAGGGATAGGTAGTATCTTTATTTCACGCATGAAGCTTTCTTTAGGAGAAAAGTGGGTATGGTTACATACGTATATTTTATCTATTCTAATCCCGGCGCTATATATATGGTTAATTAAAGATACCTACATTGTGGGGTTATATTTATTTTCTAGTATTCTTACAGGCTATATCACGTTTTTTAGTGCAAAATATGTATTGCAATCTAATCAATTATTCCAAACGATGAAACAGTATGCAACGATAGATGCTTTAACAGGACTTGGAAACGTAAGACATTTTGATTTAGAGATGAATCGTTACATCGGTAATAAGCATATGAAAAGTGGTTCACTTTGTTTATTACTTATAGATATTGATCACTTTAAGTATGTAAATGATACGTATGGGCATCCTGCAGGAGACGAAGTGTTAAAACAAATAGGGTGTATTTTAAGAGGAATTTCAACATTTCCAGATTTGGTTTTTCGAAAGGGTGGAGAGGAATTTGCACTTTTGATACCGCAGAGGGGACTAACTTATGGTATTCGTCTTGGGGAACAAATCCGTATAGCTGTTGAAAAACATTCATTTCAATTGTTAGATGGAACGAAAATAAAAATCACAGTGTCGGTAGGGATTTCAGAGTATAAAGGATCACAGGAACAGCTTATTCAAGCGGCTGATGACGCGTTATATTATTCAAAAAGAAATGGTAGAAATCAGGTCAATTCTGCATCTTAAAGGTAAGATGACCAGAAGATGTAAAATTTATTTAAAAAAACACCCACAGAGGCAACGTATTAGCTCTGCGGGTGTTTTTATTTATACGCTAGACAAGCTCTTTCGGTGCAACGAATTTACGATATGCACCATGATGAGTTGGTCCTACGTATTCGTTAATCTTGAATGAGTAACGAATAGCAGCTGTGATAAATTCTTTAGCAGTTTTTACTGCTTCTTTCACAGATTTTCCTTTTGCAAGTTCTGCTGTAATTGCAGCAGAATATGTACAACCAGCACCGTGTGTGTTTGTAGTATCAATTTTTTCTGATTCTAGAAGATCGAATGTTTCTCCGTCATATAGGACGTCGATTGCAGTTTCTGTACCTAGTTTGCTACCGCCTTTAATTAGGACGTATTTAGCACCTAAAGCGTGGATTTTCTTCGCTGCTTCTTTCATGTCCTCAAGAGAATTAATTTTCACGCCGCTTAATTGGTAAGCCTCAAATAAGTTTGGTGTTACAACTAATGCTTTTGGAACTAAAACGTCACGTAAGCAATCATTCGTTTCAGGATGTAATGCTTCATCTGCGCCTTTACATACCATAACAGGATCAACTACTACGTTTTTGAAATTATGCTTTTCAATTGTTTCTGCAACCATTTCAATAATTTCTACTGATCCAAGCATACCCGTTTTTAAAGCATCTACGCCAACACCTTCAATTGTTGTTTCTAATTGTGGTTTTAATGTAGAAGCTGGGATTGGGAATACGTTATGTGTCCAACCGTTATGTGGATCCATCGTTACGATCGTCGTAAGAGATGTCATTCCGTATACGCCAAGTTCTTGGAATGTTTTTAAATCTGCTTGTATACCAGCACCGCCACTTGTATCAGAACCAGCGATAGTAAGTGCTTTATTTAATGTCATTATGAAATCCCCCTCAAGTGATATAATGAAAACTATGTTTTCACCATTATATCAATGTTACGAATAAGTACAAAGTGAAAAGTAGATGATTTACTTTAGAGGCGATTTAAAATCTTGTATGTAGGAGATTGAGCATGTTTCGAGATAATCGTACAAATGAATTAGTTATATTAAAAGAAATTGCAGAAACACTAAATACATCAAATGATACATATCATGTATTGCAAGCGGTGCTAGAAAAATTGCTAAGTGTAACAGGTTTGACGACAGGATGGATTTTTCTTGCGGATGAAAATGGGAAGTATACGAAGTTGATCGATTACCAGTTACCAGAGGCGCTGACATATGAAAACAAACGCCCGATGTGTGAAGGTGAATGTTGGTGTTTACGTGGATTTGTAGATGGGAAATTAGAACGAGCTGTTAACATTATTGAATGTAAAAGAATTAATAATGCAATTGAATACAATTGGGGAGATACAGAAGGAATTCTTCATCATGCTACAGTTCCTTTAAAAGCAGGAGGAGAAAAGTTTGGCTTATTAAATGTGGCGAGTCCAGGTAAAACACATTTTTCAGAAGAAGAATTAGTATTGCTCCAATCCGTTGCTTTCCAAATTGGGACGGCTTTAAAACGAACGAAATTATATGAAAATGAAAAACGAAGAGCACATTATTATGTGAAATTGGAACGTTTTATTCAAGATTTAAAAACAATTCATAGGTTTAATGTATTACCTGAAAAAGTTGTAAATCACGTAGGTGAAGTATTTCAATGGAATCAAGTGGCGTTTTTTATTAGAGAAGAAAAAGAATTATCTTTGCGAGCGTCTTTTAGTCAGGAAGAGTTACAAGAAGATGTAAAAGAAGCGGCAAAGAAGGCGCTAGTAAAAGGTGAATCGGTTCTTTTAAAACGTCAAATTGGTCATAATGTACATCTAAATGGAGCTGTTATTGCTACGCCAATACATATTCAAAGCCATGTATTTGGTGTTTTATGTGTAAGTTTAAATAATGGAGAATTTGATGTGAATACAATAGATGTAATCCAAGCGCTATCGAATCATATTTCGCTAATAATAGAGAATTTAAGATTAAACGAGCAGCGTCGTGAACTTGTACGAATGGAAGAAAGAAATCGATTAGCAAGAGATTTACATGATTCTGTTTCACAGAAATTATTTTCATTAACCTTTATGACAAAAGGTGCTGAGGCAGTTTTAAAAGGTCAAAATGAAAAAGTGGATCGATCTTTGCATGACATGCGTGAACTAGCGCAAGGGGCATTAAAAGAAATGAGGACATTAATTTGGCAGCTTCGTCCGGCAGGATTAGAAAAAGGATTATTACCTGCTCTAAAGCAGTACGGTGAAAACTTAGGATTGAAAATTAGGGAGCAAGTTACCGGTGTTCGTGACTTACCTCGTGTGGTAGAAGAGGCATTATGGCGCATTGGACAAGAAGCGTTAAACAATGTAAGTAAGCATGCAGGTGTAAAAGAAGCGACGGTTTATTTTACAGTGACTGAGAAAAATGTATCATTAGAAATAGTTGATCAAGGAAATGGCTTTGTAGAAAAAGATATAAAAGAGAAAAAATCACTCGGTATGACTACGATGCGTGAAAGAGTAGAATTAGTTAGTGGAACAATTAAAGTTGTAAGTAGCAAGAAACGAACGAGCGTAAAAGTAAATGTACCATTATGATGTGAAAATGAGGGAAGTTTGTGAAAATAAAAGTATTGTTAGTTGATGATCATACAGTCGTTTTAAAAGGGTTAGCATTTTTCTTGAGTACACAGGAAGATTTAGAGTTAGTTGGAGAAGCAAATAATGGGAAAGAAGCATTAGTGAAAGTAGGAGAAACAAATCCTGATGTTGTACTAATGGATTTATATATGCCTGAAATGGATGGCGTTGAGGCGACAGCTTGTATAAAAAATGAATATCCAGATGTGAAAGTAATCGTATTAACTAGCTTTTCTGATCAGGCACATGTTTTACCGGCATTAAAAGCAGGAGCAAGTGGTTATATTTTAAAAGATGTAGAACCGGATCAACTTGTTGAAGCTATTAGAAGCGCATATAAAGGTAATATTCAATTACATCCCGATATTGCGAGCGCCCTTATCTCTCAAACATTGCCTCAAGAAGAGAGGGCAGAGAAACATTTCGTTCATGTAGATGTATTGACAGCAAGAGAAAACGAAGTGTTACAACTATTAGCAAAAGGGATGAGCAATAAAGAAATTGCCTCTGTTTTAGTTATTACAGAAAAAACGGTTAAAGCACATGTAAGTAGTATTTTGAGTAAATTAAACTTATCTGATCGCACGCAGGCAGCATTATATGCAGTGAAAAATGGGATTGTATAAGACGAAAGTCGTAAGACCTAGTTCGCCTTTAGGAGGTGGACTTTTTTTATGGAAAAATACGTCTATGTGAGGACGAAATTGTCTTGATATAAAGATAAAATATGTTTGCAAGCAACAAAACAACAATTACAAGGGATACCTTTTTTAAAAACATATAACAACGTAAGAGTGAGTATTAGGAGGAAGAAATAATGGCAACAGTTTTATTCGTAAAAGCAAATAATCGTCCAGCGGAACAAGCAGTTAGTGTGAAATTATATGAGGCATTTTTAGCAAACTATAAAGAAGCACATCCAAATGATACAGTAGTAGAACTTGATTTATATAAAGAAGAATTACCATATGTAGGCGTAGACATGATTAATGGTACATTCAAAGCAGGTAAAGGATTTGATTTAACGGAAGAGGAAGCAAAGGCAGTAGCAGTTGCTGATAAGTACTTAAATCAATTTTTAGAAGCTGATAAAGTTGTTTTCGGTTTCCCATTATGGAACTTAACGATTCCAGCAGTATTGCACACGTATATTGATTATTTAAACCGTGCTGGTAAAACGTTTAAATATACACCAGAAGGTCCAGTTGGACTTATTGGAGATAAAAAAATTGCATTATTAAACGCACGCGGTGGCGTATATTCTGAAGGTCCAGCGGCTGAAGTAGAAATGGCTGTTAAATATGTAGCAAGTATGATGGGCTTCTTCGGTGCAACAAACATGGAAACAGTGGTTATTGAAGGACATAACCAATTCCCAGATAAAGCAGAAGAAATCATTACTGCGGGCCTTGAAGAAGCAGCTAAAGTAGCAAGCAAATTTTAATTGAAATTATAATCGCCACTCAAAGAAACAGCATTAACATAAACGTTAATGCTGTTTCTTTATATTTTTAACTCATCAGCAAGTTTTTCTAATTGACTTCGATCTTGTATATAATATGTTCGGCCTTCTTTTTTTAAATAATTTTGCTGGCAAAACTGGTTTAATACGTATAAAAGGTGACGATAACTGACGTTTAAGTATTCTGAGGCTTCGGTATGTTTTTCGGTATAGCAATTATTTTGTTCTGTTAATAGAATAAAAGCCGCTAATCGATTTTCGAACGGATAACTATTGTTTTTTGCATAACTTTCTGTTCGGGCAATTGTTTTTTCGCCAATGAATTTGCATAGTTTCTGTAAAAAGGTAGCATCTTGCAATAAAAGATGCTGACAATCTTTAAGAGGAAGTGCTAAGCAAATACAATTATCGATTACCTCAACTGCTTTAGTAAAGGATTCTACACCAATTAATCCTAATTCTCCAATGAACGAAGGTGCTTGAATAAAGTTAATTAATGAAACCTTTCCGTTTTTGTGACTCATATATATTTTTGCTTTCCCAGAAATTAAATAATAAAGATAAGGGAAATCAACCCCTTCAGTACATATCTTTTCTTTCTTTTGAAAGGAATGTAGCTCAGCATACGGTAAGACATCAAAAGAAAAAAGAGTGTGGAGATTGTAAGTTTGCATGTAATGAGAAATTTCTTCGTTGTTTTTGCTGACTTTCATATTTTCACCTCATATTTAGTATGAGATATCTCCTATTATTTTTACAAGAAAGAATGATACGATTTACTTAAATTTGTTTTTGTAGAAAAGAGAGTGTGAGGGGTTTATGAAAAAATATAAAACATTGTTGTTTGATGTAGATGATACACTGTTAGATTTCCAGAAGACGGAGAAAGTGGCATTACGTATGCTTTTTGAGGAGAAAGGGATTCCTCTAACTAGTGAGGTTGAAGCGCGTTATAAAAAAGTTAATAAAGGTCTTTGGGATGTTTTTGAAAAAGGCGAAATCAACCGCGATGAAGTTGTAAATACACGTTTTTCCATTTTATTCAAAGAGTACGGGAAAGAAGTAGATGGGATATTATTCGAAAATAATTACCGTAGCTACTTAGAAGAAGGAAATCAACTCATACAAGGTGCATTTGAATTTATAAATCAAATTCAAAATGAGTATGATTTATATATAGTGACAAACGGCATTTCTAAGACGCAAGATAAACGTTTACGTAATGCAGGGTTACATTCATTGTTTAAAGGTATTTTTGTTTCTGAAGATACAGGTTTTCAAAAGCCGATGAAAGAGTATTTTGATTATGTTTTTGAACGGATTCCTAACTTTGCTTCTGAGGAAGGGCTTATTATTGGGGATTCATTAAGCGCCGATATTGAAGGTGGATATGTAGCGGGAATTGATACTTGTTGGTTTAATCCAGAAAAGAAATTAAATGATAGCGAGATTGTGCCAACATATGAAGTGCATAGTTTTGAAGATTTATACGCTCTATTGAAGCGGCATGTGTAACAAAAATAGGCAGTGGAATTTTTGTCCCTACTGCCTACTTTTATTAATTTGTAGTTTCGTTCCGTTTAGGAAGCGGAAATGCATTACCAATCGCTGCTGCCCCGAGCATTGGTAATAGTAAATTAAGCGGGAAAAACATAAGTAATAGCAAAGTTATAGCTATTGGCTTTCGTAACGCATAGCTCGAAATCGCTGTCGTTACGATGGCCACAGATGCTACTGGATCTATAGGAAGAATAGAAGCTATAGCGTATCCAATACTTGACCCTGAAAATATAATTGGGAAAATATGTCCACCACGCCACCCCGTATTTAAACAAACGGCAGTAATGCATAGCTTTAAAACTCCTGAAAGAAGTAGTATCCAAAAGGATAAATGCCCCCATTCAACAACTAATTCTTTTAATTGATGTTCCCCTGAAAATAATGTGTACGGAAGAAAAGTGCCTACAATTCCTAATAAAATACCACCGATAATTCCAAGTGTAATTTTGTACTTTGTAAAAGGATGAATTAACTTCTCTAATATGAATTCTAATTTGAAATAAAAGAAACCAATTATAGCACCAATACTAGCAAGCGGGAGAAATGCGATCCATTCATTGAAAGAAAGTGAACCTTCTCCAAAATCAACAATAAAGGATCCTCGATTATCGAGTTTACTCAGTAGTAAATAAACAGAAAAACCTGCAAAAGTAGTAGTTAAGTATACAATTGCTTTTTTTCCTTTAGAAAATTCGTTAATTTGCTCACTCTCATTTTCATTTGGGGCCAAGTAACCGAATAATGGTGCATTAAAAATGACACTTAAAGTAGCACCAATTCCAACCTCTGTTAGTTCATTCATTCCCTTTAAAGCAAATTTAAAGCGATCACCAACCCATGTGCAAAGTCCGCCAATAATTCCAACAAGTGCGGCTTCTGGACCGAGACTAGCCCCAAATATTAAGACAATAATCGCAGTTAAAGTAGCTTGATGGACAAAACGGTATTCAATCCTACCTGTTTTTTTATATTCATCCATAACCTCTGGCATAAGACGTGGATATGTACCAAAGTATTTTTGTGATAAACCAACAAGAATCCCGCCGATTGTGGTTACGCAAAGGGTGTAATAAGGGGGGGAAGAGAAAACGCTAGGTAAATAACCCCAAATAAAATGGATTCCGATATTTATCGTAACTAAAAATAGCCAGACTGTAGCGCCTACTATGGATCCTAGAAGAATGCCATATAAGACGATTATATAATTCATGTCTTTTGTATTTGTCATGTTATACCTCCGTTATGCAAGTCTTAGTAGGAAAAGGTTGCAGATGTTAGTGTGAAATGGATTGAATATGTATAGTATCTTTTTGAGAGGATTGCTTATTCAACATGTAGGGCGATTTTTTGAATTTATAGTTTAAGTTACTTATTTAATTTTATAGATTGATTTGAGTTTTTTAAAGGTCTTTTTTGAAATAGAATGGAATATATTTCTTTTGTTGCTTTCTATAAAACTGTTAACATTTATTTTAGAACATTCGGAAAAATCAATTGACATTAGGAAATTATTGCTATAAAATCAACGGTAATTGCATAGTCTTATCAAGAAAAGGTGGAGGGACAGGCCCGATGAAACCTTGGCAACAGCCGTATAACGGAATTGTGCCAAATCCTGCAGGTGATAATCCTGAGAGATAAGAAAGAGCCTTTAGAGCGTGTTTTCAAACTGCTCCTTTCTTATTTTCAGGAAAGGGGCAGTTTTTTATTTTGTATAAAAGAAAGGAGAATGAGAGATGGGAGAATCATGGGGAAAAGGAACGATTTGTGTGCAAGGTGGCTATACACCAAAGAATGGTGAACCACGTGTTTTGCCGCTTTATCAAAGTACAACGTATAAGTACGATACGTCGGATGATTTAGCAGCACTATTTAATTTAGAGGCAGAAGGATATATATATACGCGTATTGGCAATCCTACTCTAGCTGCATTCGAGCAGAAGTTATCAGATTTAGAAGGCGGTGTAGGAGCGGTTGCAACAGCTTCTGGGCAGGCAGCCATTATGCTAGCAGTTTTAAATATTTGTAGTAGTGGAGATCATCTTCTTTGTTCTTCAACAGTTTACGGGGGGACGTTTAATTTATTTGGAGTAAGTTTACGTAAGCTTGGCATTGATGTTACGTTCTTTAATCCAAATTTATCAGCAGATGAAATTGTGGCACTTGCTAATGATAAGACGAAACTCATCTATGCAGAATCGTTAGGAAATCCAGCAATGAACGTTTTAAATTTCAAAGAATTTTCAGATGCAGCCAAGGAGCTGGAAGTACCTTTTATCGTTGATAACACATTAGCGACTCCTTATTTATGCCAAGCGTTCGAACATGGAGCAAATATTATTGTTCATTCTACGACGAAATATATTGATGGGCATGCAAGCTCTTTAGGTGGCATTGTAATTGACGGAGGAAATTTTGATTGGACAAAAGGGAAATATCCTGAGCTTGTTGAACCAGATCCAAGTTATCACGGCGTAAGCTATGTTCAAAACTTCGGGGCAGCAGCTTATATTGTGAAAGCACGTGTTCAGCTGTTAAGAGACTATGGAAATTGTATGAGCCCATTCAATGCGTATATTAGCAATATTGGCTTAGAAACACTGCATTTACGAATGGAGCGTCATAGCGAAAATGCTCTCGCAGTTGCCAAGTGGCTTGCTAACCATGAACGTATTGAATGGGTGAATTATCCGGGGTTAGATAGTAATGAAAATTACTCGTTAGCACAAAAGTATTTGAAAAAAGGTGCTAGTGGAGTTTTAACTTTCGGTATTAAAGGTGGATTAGAAGCAGCAAAAGAATTTATTGCAAATGTAAAACTAGCGACTCTCGTAACGCATGTAGCTGATGCAAGAACTTGTGTTATACATCCTGCTAGTACGACGCATAGACAATTAAGTGCTGAAGATCAGCGTTTAGCTGGTGTTACATCTGATTTAATTCGTTTATCGGTTGGTATAGAAGATGTTTCTGATATTATTGCAGATTTAGAAGCGGCATTAGTCGGAGGCAAACAACATGCCGATCATAATTGATAAAGACTTACCAGCTCGTAAAGTATTGCAAAAAGAAAATATTTTTGTAATGACGAAGGAACGAGCAGAAACACAAGATATTCGGGCATTGAAAATTGCTATATTAAATTTAATGCCAACGAAGCAAGACACAGAGGCACAATTACTTCGATTAATTGGAAATACACCGTTGCAATTAGATGTTCATTTGCTTCATATGGAATCACATCTGTCTCGTAATGTAGCGCAGGACCATTTAACAAGCTTTTATAAAACGTTTCGTGATATTGAAAATGAAAAATTTGATGGGCTCATTATTACAGGAGCACCAGTTGAAACTCTTTCTTTTGAAGAAGTAGATTATTGGGAAGAGCTTAAACGTATTATGGAGTATTCAAAAACGAATGTAACATCCACGCTTCATATTTGCTGGGGGGCACAGGCTGGTTTGTATCATCATTACGGCGTTCCGAAGTATCCCCTTAAGGAAAAAATGTTCGGCGTATTTGAACATGAAGTCTGTGAGCAACATGTGAAACTGTTACAGGGGTTTGATGAGTTGTTTTTTGCCCCGCATTCCCGTCATACAGAAGTACGAGAGAGTGATATTAGAGGGGTGAAAGAATTAACGTTGTTAGCAAACTCTGAAGAAGCTGGTGTTCATCTTGTTATTGGGCAAGAAGGAAGGCAAGTTTTCGCCCTCGGACATAGTGAATATAGTTGTGAGACGTTAAAACAAGAATATGAACGAGATCGTGACAAAGGGTTAAATATTGACGTGCCAAAAAATTATTTTAAACATAATAATCCAGATGAAAAGCCGCTTGTTAGGTGGAGGAGTCATGGGAATTTATTATTCTCTAATTGGTTGAATTATTACGTGTATCAAGAAACCCCTTATGTATTGTAAAAAAAGATTGTGTAACACGTGGCAACGTTTTCTTTGTAAGGATTACTCTTTATTTTTCCGAATCTTCAAAATACATTGTTTTTCAGACTTTTTATTCATATAATTTCATCTAAACACAATTTTTGAGGGGTGGACAGTATTATGAAAGAAATTCAGGTTGGTCTATTAGGTCTTGGGACAGTTGGTAGCGGTGTAGTTCGTATTATTACAGATCATCAAGAGCGACTTATACACCAAGTAGGTTGTCCAGTGAAGGTAACGAAAGTATTGGTGCAAAACATTGAGAAAGAGAGAGAGGTAGAGGTACCTTCTACTCTATTAACACAAAATGCAAATGAAATTTTAGATAATCCAAATATTGATGTTGTCATCGAAGTGATGGGTGGCATTGATGATGCAAAGGCATATATTTTACAAGCTTTACAAAGTGGGAAGCACGTTGTGACTGCAAATAAAGATTTAATGGCGTTACACGGAGCGGAACTATTAGCAGTAGCAAAGGATAATAAGGCTGATTTGTTTTATGAAGCAAGTGTAGCTGGAGGAATCCCGATTTTGCGAAGCATCGTAGAAGGACTTTCTTCAGATCTTATTACGAAAGTAATGGGAATTGTAAATGGAACGACAAATTTTATTTTGACGAAAATGTCAGATGAAGGGAGAGCATATAACGACGTGTTAAAAGAAGCCCAACAACTTGGATTTGCAGAAGCAGATCCAACATCAGATGTAGAAGGTTTAGACGCGGCAAGAAAAATGACGATTTTAGCTACTCTCGGTTTCTCTACAAACGTAGAGCTTGGAGATGTGAAAGTAAAAGGAATTACTTCTATTACAGAAGAAGATATTGAATATAGTAAGAGCTTAGGTTATACAATTAAATTAATTGGTCTTGCAAAGAGAGATGGCGAAAAATTAGAGGTTACAGTTGAACCGACTTTACTTCCCAATACACATCCTCTTGCGGCGGTGCAAAATGAATATAATGCTGTGTATGTGTACGGTGAAGCGGTAGGAGAAACGATGTTTTATGGGCCGGGAGCAGGAAGCTTACCGACAGCAACAGCGGTTGTTTCGGATTTGGTTGCTGTGATGCAAAATATTAGACTAGGGGTAACAGGAAATAGTGCTGTAGTCCCGCAATATCAAAAAGTATTAAAAGAGCCAGACGAAATTGTCGTGAAAAAGTTTTTAAGACTGCATGTAAAAGATGAAATTGGTGTATTTGCAAAAATTACTTCATTGTTCTCTGAGCGCGGAGTTAGCTTTGAGAAAATTATTCAAATGCCGCTTGAAGAGAAAGGAAAGGCTGAAATTGTGATTGTAACGCATCGTGCGTCTCTTGCTGATTATGATTATATTCTACATACGTTGCAAGGGTATGAAGAAATAGATTGTTTGAAAGCGAACTATCGAATTGAAGGGGATGCTAAGTAGTATCTCTTACCATAAAACAGAAAGAGCCTATTAAGCGGCTTGCTTAATAGGCTCTTTTTTATTTAAAATCTGCGTACCAATTTGAATAAATGCTTGAATGATCCAACCTGTTGTAAAGGATAAGATAATTGTTCCAAAATAGATGGGTCCATCTAATAAGAAGCTTAATGTTAAAAATAGAAAAGCCAATGAAATCTCTGTTTTTCTAAACGTCCATTTTCTCTTTTCAGCAACTGTTAAAACGAAAGCTTCTTGAGGTGCTGCGCAAAGGTTTGTTGAGACATAAAGGCCAATGCCAGCTCCGACAAATAGATTTCCACAAATAAGTGTTATATATTTTGGAAGAGAGCGGATAGCGTCCATAATAATTGTAATGGAACCAATCCAGTCAACAAAAAGAGAAATAAGAATCATCGTTACAATTGTGCCAATTGTAATTTGTTTTTTATTCCAAAAGAGTACGATAAGTGTAAAAGCAAAGTTAATCATGAAAATCCAAAAACCAATACTTATCCCGAAATTCTGATATAGTGCAATAAAGAAGGAATCGTAAGGGCTAAGTCCAAAGGAAGTAATTGTCGTCATCATATTAATACCGATGGCGAGAATGAGTAAACCGCCAATAAAAAATATATATTCTAACTTGAATCGAAGCATAGTTGCATATCCTTTCTAAATGTATTTGCTAGGAAAGGATATATTGTGGAAAGCTTACCAGGTCAAGTGAGAATTTTTGAGGGGAAGGGGAAAATGAGATGACGAATATAAGAAAGATTGCTGAACTTGCCGGGGTATCGGTTTCAACCGTTTCACGTGTACTAAATAATCATCCATACGTGAATGAACAGAAACGAAAAGAAATTTTAGCGATTATAGAGGAATTGAATTATACGCAAAATGTGAACGCGATTCATTTAGTGAAAGGAAAAACGAATGTAATTGGCGTTTTATTGCCACACGTAAATGATCAATATTATAGTGTTATTATTGAGGGGATATCAAAAGAAACGGCAAAGAATAATTATAATATGATGCTTTGCCAGACAAATTACAGCGAAGAAAGAGAACTAGAAATTTTACATATGTTAAAAATGAAAAAGCTTGATGGGGTTATTATATGTTCCCGTGCCAATAGTAAGGAGAAACTTGAAGAATATACGAAATTCGGCCCGATTGTTATGTGTGAAGAAATAGATTCGAAGTGCATTTCAAGTGTGCATATTGATTACTACAAAGTATTTTCGCATGGGATGAAAAGCTTAATAGATGTCGGTCATACACGTATTGGATATTGCATTGGAAGAAGTAATAGCATTAATAGCCAAAGACGAAAAAAGGCGTATGCAGATTCGCTTCAACAGAGTACCGTAACACCGTTAGAGACTTGGAAATTTGAAGAGTGTTTTACGGTGGAAGATGGACGTAACGTAATCAGAGAATGGGCTCGTATGTCTGTAAAACCGACGGCGTTTCTTGTATCTTGTAATCATATTGCAGCGGGAATGGTAACAGAAGCAAAAAAACAAGGAATTCGAATTCCAGAAGATATGACGATTATCGGATGTGACGATCAAGAGGTAGCAGATATATTAGGTATAACAACAATTTCCCATCCTAGTAAAAATGTCGGGATAAAAGCGTTTGAATTATTATATGAAAAGATTAATGCAGAGAAATTAGATGTGAAACATATAGAGTTATTACCAAAGTTAGTAAATAGAGAAACGACGTGATAGGGAAGGTGTGAAAATCGCTTTTCAAAATTTCGTTTGGTATAATTATGGACAATCTAAGAGGGCTAAAAGGGGTTTTGACATGAGATCAAAAGTAGTAAAAGTAATCCTACTCATTACAATTGCATCTTTTTGTTTATTTGCATATGGCTTTGTTTCAGGTGTAAATGATGTATTAAATCCGAAAGCTTCAAGTTTAATTAAGAAAACGGATGTAGTAGCAAAAGAGAAAAAGAAAACGGGAACATTGCAAGTCGTTAGTTTAGGTGATTCGTTAACGCGCGGCGTCGGTGATAAAGAAGGCATTGGCTATATTGGACGAATGAAAGAAGATTTACAAAAAGATTATAAGCAAAAAGTTGCACTAACTAACTTGGCAGTGAGTGGTGCGAAAATGCCCGATTTATTAAAACAAATTGAAAGCAGCGGTGCTCAATATTCAATTAAGCAAGCAGATGTGATCGTTTTAACCATTGGCGGAAATGATTTATTTCCAGGCTGGGAATCGCTTGGAAAGATAGATTTAGAAACATACCGTCCTGATACGGAAACGTTCCAAAATGAAGCTAAGAAAATTATAGAACAAATTCGTAAGTTAAATACAGATAGCCCTATTTTTTGGCTAGGTTTATATAATCCTTTTGAAGATGTAGAAGATTTAAAAGGGTCTTCAAACATTGTTGTGGATTGGAACGCTTCTTTAGAGAAGTTAGCGTTAAATGATAAAAATGTATATATTACACCGACATTTGATTTATTCCAAAACCGTGGAAAAGATTTATTATACTCTGATCATTTTCACCCGAATGAAGTAGGGTACACATATATGGCAGAACGATTAGTTCAAAATGTTGTGAGTAAGTTAAAACTAGAACAAGGAGGGGTAACATGACGACGATACTTTCCGTGCGAGACTTGAAGAAGGTAATTGGAAAGAAGACTCTTGTAGAGAATATTTCCTTTGATGTAAAGCAAGGAGAAGTGTTCGGGTTCCTAGGACCGAATGGTGCTGGAAAGACGACTACCATTCGAATGTTAGTCGGATTGATTAAGGCGACAGAAGGTACGATTTCTATCGGTGGTTATTCAATTAAGGAAAATTTCAGAGAAGCGATGCGTCAAATTGGGAGTATCGTTGAAAACCCAGAACTGTATACATATTTAACAGGATGGGAAAATTTAAAGCAATTTGCTCGTATGTTAGGTGATATATCAGATGAACGTATTATTGAAATTGCTCAAATGGTTCATTTGGATGAAAGAATTCATGACAAGGTAAAAACGTACTCACTCGGTATGAAACAGCGCCTTGGAATTGCGCAGGCGCTCCTTGGGAATCCGAAGTTGCTCATATTAGATGAGCCAACGAATGGTTTAGATCCAGCCGGGATTAGAGAACTTAGAGAATTTATACATACGCTTGTGAAAGAAGAAAATATGAGCGTGTTTATTTCAAGTCACTTGCTAAGTGAAGTACAAATGATATGTGATCGTGTCGCAATTATTCATAAAGGAAAAATGATAACAGTTGCCAAGGTTGAAGAGTTAATTAAAACAGCAAGTGATCGTGTAGAATGGATTGTTACACCAATTTCTAAGGCGAAAGATATGCTAGAAGCGGCCGAGGAAGTAAGAGAAGTGAGTGTAGAAGGCGAGCGATTACTATGCCGCATGGATATTGCATCTATAAGTAGTTGGAATAAACACTTTGTAGAAAATGAGATAGATGTGCATAGCGTTAAGGAGCTTGTATTTACGCTAGAAGATTTATTTATTGAACTCACAAGGGGTGAGCAGCATGCGTGAATTTGCGAATCTAGTTTTAAATGAATCAGAAAAGATTTACCGTAAGAAACGTATTTTTGTTGTCATGCTTATTTTAGCAATATTGATCCCGCTTTTTGTGTATGCGCAGTATCGTGAAATAGAAACGACACAAAAAAGACTCGGTACAACGGATTGGAAAGTTTCATTACAACAGCAAATTGTTGATTCTCAGAACCGGTTGAACAATTCTAGGTTGCCAGAAGAATGGCGTGATTGGTTAAAAGTAAGAGTTGAGCAACAACAATATTATTTAGATCATGATATTAACCCGATGGCGCCGGGCGCACCGACTTTTGTCAGAGCATTTATTGAACAAGGAATTACATTGTTTATTCCGCTTCTCGTGATGATTGTCGCTATTGATATCGTTTCAGGAGAACGAAGTGATGGGACGATGAAGATGTTACTTACGCGGCCGATTCGGCGCTGGAAAATACTACTTAGTAAATACGTGACGATGTTATTTTTCATTTCGCTCATACTGCTTCTTGTAGGTTTGTTTGCTTACATATTATCAGGGCTTGTATTTGGGTACTCGGGATGGAATTTACCTGTTTTAACTGGATTTGTCATTGATAAGGAAACGTTAAATACGAACTTTGTGCACCTTATTCCGCAGTGGCAATACATCTTAATGGCGTATGGACTGGCCTGGTTTGTTGCTATCGTTGTCGGAACTATATCGTTTATGGTTTCTGTTTTAATTCGCAATACACCAGCTGGTATGGGTGTTATGTTAGCTGCATTAATTGCAGGTGGTATTTTAAGTTCATTTGCAACGTCTTGGGAAGGCGCAAAATATATTTTTAGTGTGAACCTATCATTAACGGATTATTTATCAGGAAAATTACCTGCATTACAAGGTTTATCGATGGGATTTTCTTTGATGAATTTAACTGTTTGGGCAGTTGTTTCCCTTATTATTTCGTTCATAGTATTTACAAAACAGGATATGTTGAATTAATTAGACAGGGAGTGACAGTATGGAAAATGTTTTAAAAAATGATTGGGGGCCGTTATTGGCACCAGAATTTGAGAAAGAATATTATCGCGAATTGGCTAATTTTTTGAAAGAAGAATACAGTACACATGTTGTTTATCCAAAGATAGAAGATATTTTTAATGCTCTAGAGTATACAAGTTATGAAAATACAAAGGTCGTTATTTTAGGACAAGATCCATACCATGGACCGGATCAAGCGCATGGTTTAAGCTTTTCTGTGCAACCCGGTATTAAAACGCCACCGTCGTTGTTAAATATGTATAAAGAACTTCGAGATGAATATGGGTATGGCATTCCAAATAACGGTTATTTAGTAAAGTGGACAGAGCAAGGAGTTTTATTATTAAATACTGTATTAACAGTTCGGCAAGGTGAAGCAAATTCTCATAAAGGAAAAGGATGGGAGCATTTCACTGATCGTGTAATTGAGCTATTAAATGAACGTGAAAAATCAGTTATTTTCATATTGTGGGGACGCCATGCACAGGCGAAGAAGAAGTTAATTACGAATCCAAATCATCATATTATCGAATCTGTACATCCAAGCCCATTGTCAGCAAGACGTGGTTTCTTTGGAAGTAAGCCGTACTCTAAAGTAAATACGATTTTAGCTAATATGGATGAGAGAGAAATTGATTGGGAAATTCCAAATTTGTAAAGTGAAACTTTAATCAGTGGGGGTTTTGTTCACCCCCTACTGATTATCAGCCTTCACCAATCGGGGTAAATAGAAAAGGTAGTTAACAGTCGTTAACTACCTTTTTATTATCATTGTTGCTCGTTCTTTAATTTTGCATCTAGTACAAAAGTACCAAATGGGATAACTGATGAAACGAATGCCCCAAGTGCCCATAAAATTGATTTACGGTGTACGATTGTTACTTGAATGACTGCAAAGATGAATAGAATAAATAGAACACCATGAGCCATGCCTGTAATTTTAACAGCTGTTGCAAATCCTGCGAAGTATTTCAATGGCATTGCTACAAATAATAGTAATAGGAAAGAAATCCCCTCAACTAGTCCAATTGCTCTTAATCGTCCAATTGGTGTAGATAACATGTAAAGTAGCCTCCTTTAACGTATGCTTGTTTATAGTAAATTTGTATTCTTTTTCAAAATAAAATAGTCTATTTTGTTTCATTATATACAAAAAGAAAGTTTACACTACGAGAATAGTGCAAAGTTCAAAATATAGTCACAAAAGCACGAGAATTTAAATAAAAACCTATTTGAAGTGTTTGACTTCAAATAGGTTTTATGAATGAAAATATTAAACAAGTACTTCTGTTTTTAAAACGAATTTCTCTACAACTTTTGCAACGCCATCGTTCATATTTGTATCTGTTACATAGTTTGCAATTTCTTTAATATCATCTGGTGCATTACCCATTGCAACGCCAAGACCTGCGAATTCAATCATCGCTTGGTCGTTATAGCTGTCGCCCATTGCGATAACTTCTTCGCGTTTAATACCAAGTTTTTGGATGAGTTGGTTTAGGCTTGTTCCTTTTGTAACACCATATTCAGTAAATTCTAAGAAGAATGGTTTTGAACGCATCACGCTTAATTGGCCTTCTAGTTGTTTTTGTAGTTTTGACTCTACATTTTGTAAATGTTCTGGATTTTCTACCATTAGCACTTTTACCACTGGTTGTTGCACAGCTTCTTTAAGGTTATTTACTTCTACAATTGGCATACCAGTAATGTGACCTTCAATTTCTGTATAAGAGTTATTTTCTTCAGTGATAATATCGTCACCAATGTATGTATGAATCCATACATTTTCGTCTTTACTAATATCGTATAGACTGTGAACGATTTCAGGAGATAACGTACTACTGAATAATTCTTCATCTGTATTACAGTTAATAATTTTTGCGCCGTTAAATGACAGAATAAAACTACCGTATGCCTCTAAATGTAATTCGTTTGCGATTGCGCGCATCGCAAACGTTGGGCGCCCAGAAGCAAGTACAACTTTAACGCCGCGCTCCTGTGCAGTCATTAAAGCTTCTTTCGTACGAGGTGAAATAGTATGGTCATCACGTAATAAAGTATCATCTAAATCTAAAACAATCATTTTATAAGTCATATAGAAAATTCCTTTCTTTAATTGAAATCAAAATACATGTTCATGAAGATGTTGAGGAATAATAGTAAGACATCAAACCTCTTTGAAAAGAAGTAGATAAATTATTATGAGTGTGTTGCTCATAATATTGGTTAATAATCATTGGGGATGAATAAACCCCCAATGATTAAAGTTTAATTTTATCGTAACAACTCTAAAGGTAGAGTGCAATAATGGAAGTTTTCCAATTTAAGATATTTGTTTTGCCGTGGAACGAGAAAATAGTATTTCTAGCAAGATTGCCATTACAGATCCAAGAACGAGACCATTACTTAAAAAAGATGCTAGAAATGGTGGAAGTGTGGAATATGCTCCTGCTGGAACAAACATAACTCCGACTCCTGTAAAGATGGAAAGACCGGCTACTTTAAATAATCGTTCTTTATCCTGGACAGTTTCGTATTCTCGAAAGGCGAGGCCAATCATGCTTGCGAATACAGGATAAATAGCGGCATAACCAACTGCAACAGGGATTGCTGCAAAGAATGAAGTGCTCTTTGGGAATATACTAACGGCAATAATAAAGCTTGATCCTAATATAAATGGAAGGCGTTTATAAATATTAGTCGTTGCAATAAATCCTGCTGATCCAGAAATGGCAACAGGTCCAATAGCTGAAAATAGACCGCCTAGCAATTGATTTATTCCCGTTATAATGCCAGCTTGTTTAAATCGATCTGGAGCTGCATCTGTTTCGTACTTAGAAACAACCTTTTGTACAACACGAATACTTGCTAACATATTTGTTAGAAGTAATAGTGTAACGAAAATGACTGTGATTGCCATGTTCCATTCAACGCGAGGCATTCCGAAAACGAATAGAGATGGAAGACGGATTATGTCTGTTACAGGTGTTACAGGATTAGATAATCCGAAGCATGCAAATAAAATCCAGCCGCAGACAATACTGAAGAGAACGGAATATTGTCCAATAATAGGTAGCTTCATAATGAAAAAGGATAGTAAAATAACAATGAGTGAAAGAATAAATACTTTTGGTTGTACTTCTGTATGTTGTCCATCAAGACCAAACATTCCTTTTAAGAAGGAGCCACTGAGTTGCGTGACAAGAAGAAATAAATATGTTCCAATAACTGTCGGTGTAAAGTAGCGAACTAGTTTATCAATGAGTCCAAAAACGCTAAGAATAATGCAAATAATACCGCTTAATAAGAAAGCATATTGAAGAACTTTAAGTGTCTCATTGCTTGATCCAAATAATATGACGCCTAAACTTGCGTAAAGGGAGAAAATTCCCCACCAAAGGCCAGCAGGACCTTCTTGAATAGGAAGTTTATGCCCAAATATAGCTTGCAAGAGACCAGCAAAGCCTAGAACAAATAATGTTCTTTGTACGAATGCGATAGCTTCAGCGCCATCAAGACCATAACTAGTTGCGACACTAATTGGTACAATAAGGCTTCCCGCTAAAATAAATAGTGCCCATTGTAAGGCGGAAAGAAATGTCTTCATTATATCAACCTCTTTCATAGATTCCGTATCTAGTATATACGTATTTTATTTCCACTGGCAAAGATTGTAGATAGAGAAAAGAGTTGAAACACGATATGAATGCACGTAAGCAATTATGGATAGCTGTTGTATGTATGACCTTTGTTGTAATTTTAGGAACACTAGGATTTATGACAATTGAAGAGATTAGTTTGTTTCAAGCATTTTGGATGACGATGATTACTGTATTGACTGTTGGATACGGAGATGCCGTTCCTGTAACGCAAGCAGGGAAAGTATTTGCGCTCCTTATTATTCCTGTTGGTGTTGGTATTGTTACATATGCAATTGGAGTAGTGGCAGCTATAATTATTGAAGGGAATTTATTTCATGCAGTGCGGAGGAAGAAGATGGATAAACAAATAGCACAGTTACAAAATCACATTATAGTATGTGGTTGCGGTAGAGTGGGGCTTCAAGTTGTACATGAATTGCAAGAAAAGAAAATTCCATTTGTTGTTGTCGATAAAGATGAAAGCATATTAGAGAAAGAAAAGCTTTTGTATATACATGGAGATGCGACGGAGGATCAAGTTTTACATCATGCTGGAATTTCAAAAGCGGCTGGTTTAGTTGCTATTGTTGCAAATGATGCTGAAAATGTATTTATTACATTAACGGCAAGAGGATTAAACGATGCAATTAAAATTGTAGCAAGAGCGGAAAAGCCAGAAACCGAAGAAAAATTAAGGCGTGCTGGTGCAAATAAGGTTATTAATCCATCTAGTATGGCAGGAATTCATATTGCAAAAGGTATTGCGAATCCGCTAACAGTTCATTATATTGATACAGTACTGTATGGAATAGAGCAATCATTTGTAATTGAAGAAATTTCAGTCGGAAGCGATTCTATCTTAGTCAATAAATCGTTACTAGAGAGTGATGTGAGAAATCAATTTGATGTAACAATTTTAGCGATTTTGAGAAGTGGGGATATTATACATAATCCGACGGGGCAGGAAAAATTGCAAGAACATGATATGATAATAGTATTTGGTTCAGTAGAGAAGCTGGGGCAATTTGAGAAAGAACTACAAAGTACGAGGTGATAAGGAATGCAAATATCGAGCGATAAGATTTTAAATAAAATGGCGAATGAAATTGCAAAGGCAAAAAGTAGTGAAGGACAAAAATCAAAAGATCATTTATTAGTTGTGCGTGCTTTATGCGATTTACTATTAGATGAACAAGTTGAATCTTCTACGTATAGAGAGCCGCAAATTCAATCGCAAGTAATTAGATCGCAGCCTATAACAACAGTTCAACCAGTCCAACCAGTTATACCGGTTTCTGGAGAACCTGTGTATATAAAAGAAGAAGGTGCAAATGGTAATTCTTTATTTGATTTTTAAGGATTAAATCGTTTGGCTTATATGAAAAAATTGCTTATGATAAAAGTAAAAAAGGGGAATTAAGATGAAAATTTTCTTTTTACTAGGTTGTATTGCAGCGGGGCTATCTGTTGCGTTAGGAGCCTTTGGGGCACATGGTTTAGAAAATAAAATTTCTGCGAAAATGTTAGAAGTTTGGAAAACAGGCGTTACATATCAAATGTTTCATGCAGGTGGACTATTCGTAGTTGCTCTATTGATGGATAAGATTCAATCATCACTTTTAACTACTGCTGGTTGGCTTATGGTAGCTGGGATTATTATGTTCTCAGGTAGTCTTTACGCACTAAGTACGACAGGTATTAAGTTCTTTGGTCCAATTACACCTCTTGGTGGTGTAGCGTTTATTGTGGCGTGGATTTTAGTAGGAACTGCAGTAGTAAAAGGGTTATAAAAAAACAAAAGCTGGCATTTGCCAGCTTTTTTTTTATGGTCTCGGAGCATAAGATGCTTGTTGACTAGGTAAATACGTAATCTCTTCTGGGAATTCTACATAATCTAAGTAGATCATTAATAGTAAAAAACGTTTCCCTGATTGTGGTTCACTAATAACGATATGATCACGTCCGGCCGCTTCGATAATCCCTGTATAAGATTGTGTACCGAGCGAGCTACCACGCTCATAAGTCATTACAACTGTAGCTTGCTTTCCTTTATTTAAGCGAAGAATGTTTTCAATGTATGATTGCTCGAGCGGTAACATCCCTTGAGAAACTGCAAGTTGAGCCTGAGCAGCTTGTTGTTGCATTGCTTGCTGTTGTTGCTGTTGCTGCGCGGTCATTTGTTGCGGTTGTACGTAAGTGCCTGATGGTTGATAAAAACCTGTTCCATAGTACGGGTTTTGTTGCTGTGCCATTCAAAAATCCCTCCTTATTTTCATTCCCTAATATACGCTTGGACAGTCTCCGGCAGATGGCTGGAAGAAGCAGTGCTTTTTAAAGCGACCAGAATTTTGTTGGTCATACCAAGTTGGCGGACAAGGACCTTCAGGTCTAAAAAACCATAAGGCAAAGTTAGCGGGCCAAAAACGTTGTCCTTGAATGGTCCGTCTTGCTAATGCGATATCTTGCTCCCTCGCTCGCTGATAAAAATATCCTTTTTGAGTTGCCTCAAAACCACCAGGATTTTGATAAACCATTTGACGTAAATTACGTATCTTTTTAAAATCTAAACAATTTCCGCGGACACGATTTACCCCAACGTTTCCGACCATTAGCATTCCTTGTTGCCCTTCTCCTTCGGCTTCAGCACGCATCAGTCTAGCTAATAACTTTACATCTTCTTCGTTATAAGCAATAACACCCATTATGTGTCACCTCTCTTTGTGGAATACCTTTTGGAAAGAGGTTTATCCCGCATTAATGGGCAGTAAGACTCCCACCTTAAAATTTGGCTGGAGCAAAGAAGGTGGGTGGGAGATCAAACTGCCCCTAAACGCCTGATTGGTGAAGGCTAATAATCAGTGGGGGATGAACAAAACCCCCACTGATTAAAGTTTCACTTTATCTCTAGATGAAGTGTGGAACAATTACTAGTTCATACGTATGAGGAAAAGGACTCAGATATGACAACCAAACGAAGTTTTACATTGAGAGAGGAAAATAAAAAAGCTAGCGTGTGCTAGCTTTTTATCATTAAAATATTTTGGACCATAAGTTTGAGAAGAAATCACCAACGGAACGCATTGTTAATACGAACCAATTTGCTTTTTCTACTTCTTCTGTCGTTTTTGCAGCAACCTTCATGCTCTTATTTCCATCTAAGAAACCATATTTATCAGTTGATTCTAAAACGATGGAACCCACCTTTGTATCTTTCTTAATAGGAGCACTTAAATGTCCATCTTCAGCGAGTGACTTATCTGCTTCAGTAGAAATTTTGTAAGGTGATTTGTCACCCTTTTTCGCAATTACTGTTATTTCTTTTTCAGGTGCAACAGTTACTTGATCTGCTTTCCCTTTTACTACAGAGATTGTATTATTTTTATCAATTTTCAGCTTTTGTTTTTCGAAGCTATTAAATCCATATTCAATTAATGCACGAGATTCTGTGAAACGCTCGTCCATTGATTTTGTCTTAATAATAACGGAAATAAGACGTAGATCACCACGTTTTGCTGTAATAGTGAATCCATATCCAGCCGTATCAGAACTTCCTGTTTTCAAACCATCTGATCCTTCATAAGCGAAAGCAGCACCTGGTAGCATCCAGTTCCAGTTTTCCATACGAATTGGCTTCGGATGATTATCCGGGAAGTTTCTAAATCTTTGTTTTGTATCCTTTAGCATTTCTGGATACTTTGTAATTATTATTTTTGAAAGAATACCCATATCGCGAGCTGACATGGAGTTTTCTCCATTCGGATCAGTTCCTTCAGGGTGTTTTCCTTTTAAATCAGCGTTATTTAACCCAGTAGCGTTTACAAATTTATATTTCTTTAACCCTAGTTTTTTTGCATGGTCATTTGCAAGATTTAAGAAGTTTTTTTCGCTTCCTGCAAGAAGTTCTGCTAAAGCAATACTAGATCCATTCGCAGAGAAGATAACGATAGAATGATATAATTCTTTTACAGTATATTGACGTCCTTTTTCAAATGGTACGTTAGAGAATTCGTTATTACGAGAGACTTCATAAGCATAATCAGAAATATTTACTTTTGTATCCCAAGTAATTTTCCCTTCTTTAATTGCCTCTAAAACAGCATAAACAACAATTAATTTTGACATACTAGCGATAGCTAGTAATTCATCTGGATTTTGCTCATGCAGTATTTTTCCTGTATCTGCATCAAATAGAAGTGCAGCGGCTGCCTCAATATGTATTTTTTCTTCCGCATGGGATGTTGTTACTACTAAGGGAGAAATTGACAATAAAAGCAATAGTAAAATAGACAAGATTTTCTTCATATAGATTATCACCTTCGCATCGGTATTTAGCATATAGCTCGTATCATTTTAGCATAAATTTATATATAAAAAGGTTACAATTTTACAATAAATTTGAAAATAATTTGTCGATTTTTGTTCAAATTTGCGGAGAAAAGAAGTTTTTTGAGGAGAAATATAGAGGATAATAAAAAAGGAACGAAATTCGTTCCTTTTTCACTATTTATATGTGTAAAAATTTCTCTACTTTTTCGTTCGGTAAAATGTTTCCTACGAAAAATGTTCCGAATTCACCGTAACGAGCACTTACTTCATCGAAGCGCATTTCATATATAAGTTTCTTAAATTGAAGAACATCATCAGCGAATAATGTTACGCCCCACTCGAAATCGTCGAATCCGACTGATCCTGAAATAACTTGGCGTACTTTACCTGCGTACTGTCGGCCAATTTTACTATGACTGTACATCATTTTTTTACGTTCTTCCATAGGAAGCATGTACCAGTTGTCATCACCTTGGCGACGCTTGTCCATTGGATAGAAGCAAATATGATTTGCTTTTGGTAATTCAGGATATAAGCGAGCTAAAATTTGTGGGTTTTGGTATGGATCTTCATCAGCTGGAAGATAGTTGCTTAGTTCAACAACAGATACGTAAGAATATGCAGGAACCATATATTCAGCTAATGTTGTTTTATTTAGTTCTGTTTCAATTTCATTTAATTCTTCCATTGTTGGACGTAAAATCATAAGCATAATATCAGCCTTTTGACCAACAACTGTATACATTGCGTGACTACCTTTTTTTGCAGTAGCTACTTCGTTCCATTTTTCAACGACATTTAAAAATTCAGACACAGCTTGTCCGCGTTCGTCGCTAGATAATGTTTTCCATGCAGCCCAATCAATAGAACGTAAATCATGTAGACAATACCAGCCATCTAACGTTGTTGTTGCTTCACTCATTCTATTCACCTCAGTTAATGATAGTTTTACACGTTAACTATAGCATATATAGTTTTAAAATCATCTATATAAAGTTTCGGCATATAAAATTGTCACATTTATATTTATTAGAAAACGGGAGAAAATAAGGCTTAAGTAGGACATATTTTTAGGCTGAATTTTATGAAAATATAATCATTTTCATTTTATCTATTTTTTGGGAGCTATAAGTTTAAAATATAGAGGAAAAGCAGTATTCTTAAAGATAGAGTTTTTTTAACATATGTAGGAGGGTTTATTCGTGAGCAACTTATTTACAACAGTAAAAGAAAAAGTTCAAGGAAAAGGCATTTCTATCGTACTTCCTGAAGGAACTGATGAAAGAATTTTAGGCGCTGCAGAGCGTTTAGCAAAAGAAGAGTTAGTAAAACCAATTTTAGTTGGTAATAAAGAAGAAATTAGCGCAAAAGCTGCTAGCATGAATTTAACATTAGCAGGCGTTGATATTTATGACCCAGCTACATACGAAGAAATGGATGCAATGGTAGCATCTTTCGTTGAACGCCGTAAAGGTAAAGCAACTGAAGAAGACGCTCGTAAAATCCTTAAAGACGAAAACTACTTCGGTACAATGCTTGTATACATGGGCAAAGCACACGGTTTAGTAAGTGGTGCAGCTCACTCTACAGCTGATACAGTTCGTCCAGCACTTCAAATTATTAAAACAAAACCAGGCGTTACAAAAACTTCTGGCGTATTCATCATGGTACGCGAAGAAGAGAAATATGTATTCGCTGATTGCGCAATTAACATTGCACCAAACAGTCAAGATTTAGCTGAAATTGGTATTGAAAGTGCGAAAACTGCTGAACTATTTGGCATTGACCCACGAGTTGCTATGTTAAGCTTCTCTACAAAAGGTTCTGCAAAATCTCCAGAAACAGAAAAAGTTGTAGAAGCAACTCGCATTGCAAAAGAAATGGCTCCAGAATTAACTTTAGATGGAGAATTCCAATTCGATGCTGCATTCGTACCATCTGTAGCTGAGAAAAAAGCTCCAGGTTCTACAATTAAAGGTGATGCTAACGTATTCGTATTCCCAAGCTTAGAAGCTGGTAATATTGGCTACAAAATCGCTCAACGCTTAGGTAACTTCGAAGCAGTAGGACCGATCTTACAAGGTTTAAACATGCCTGTAAATGATCTATCTCGTGGATGTAACGAAGAAGAAGTGTACAAGTTAGCTTTAATTACAGCAGCTCAAGCACTTTAATTCTATAATGAATTGCTATGAAAAACGACCACCCTTAGGGTGGTCGTTTTTATTTTTCTAAGCCAAGTGCTTTATTATTACGATCAATAATACGCTGTAAACTCGTCTCATATAAAGGAACTTCATCTACTGTTAATTGAGATGGTGTTAACTTTGGAGCGAATTGCTGTAATGTTTTTAAAAGACGCATCATTAAATCTTGTACTGTAATTGTTTCACCAAGTAATTCTGAGAGTGAGGCCATTGTACTCGGTACAATTTCAGGATACGTGAAGCGTGTTTCTTCTCCTTGAATTGCTACATTGTAAAAGTCGCGAACAAGCGCAGCGCGTTCCGATCCGCTTCCTGTAGCACATAAGTAAATTTGTACAGCAACCCCACCGCGAATACGGCGCTGAGAAATACCTGCGAATTTTTGGTCGCGAATACTTAAATCATAGCTACCAGGACAATAAGAACCAACAATTTCTTTTGCCTCGATTGTAACGTCGTAATCTTTTAACATTTCCTTAATTAAATGCCACATTGTATCGTATCCCAGATCAATATCGATACCTTTTTCTGTTTCTTGGAATAAAAGTGATACGTTTAACACACCTTCATCAAGTACGACCGCAAGTCCACCGGAATTACGAACGATAACATTGAAGTTGTTTTCTTTTAAAAAGGAAATACCTTCTTCTAAGTGTGGTAGGCGTGAATCTTGAATGCCGAGAACGATTGTATTGTGATGAACCCAAGAACGCATTGTTGCAGCGGATGCGCCATTCCCAATACTTGTGCATAATGTGTCATCCATTGCGAATGATTGCAAGGCATGGAATGTCGGTCCTAAACTAGACTGATCTACAATACGCCACTCTGGCTGAGATAAAATTGAACGGGAATTGCTCATATAACTAACCCCTTATCTTTAAAATGACAATCTCTATTATAGCAAAAAATGATGAAAGGAGTTTTCCCATATATAAAGAGAGATTTTAAAGTAAAAGAAGCATGTGTGCTTGAAGTGAAATAATAAAAAGGATGCATTGCATGCATCCTTTTTATTCTGCAATTTTTTCTAAATTACCGTTTCGATCCATTCGGAAAGAAGTTTGTGAACGTTCCTCATCATCCATTACTGCTAATTTACGAGCGCGGTTCATAATATTCATAAGTGTTTCGTAATCCTCTTGTACAGTATGAGATTGTTGTTCTAATTTTTCTAGTTTCTTTTCTAGTTCTTCATTTCGCAAGATTTGTGATTTAATTTCTTGTTTCAATCTCGTATTCTCGTTTTCAAGACCGGTTAATTTTATATTTGAAGATCCAACGGTTTGTAAAAAGTAAATAACATCTTGCATTGTGATAGAGCTTTTTACAGCAGGGATAGTAGGCTCTTGATATAGACTAGCTTCTTTATACTGTACAGTTGTTTCCTCTTGTACTAGTTCTTCATAATCAGCTATCGCTCCTGAAGCTGGTGGTGTATAAAGTAAACGTTTTTTCGCTTGTTCACCGCTCGCAGCACGCATTTTATCTTTACGATGTTTTTTTGCTAGTTGAAGAGCCTGCTCATAACTATAGCGAACAACGGCATTCCAGCGGAAACCACAAGCAGCGGATGTGCGATTTAACTGATCTCCTACCTCCTCAAATGCATTTAATTGCGTACTTCCTTCTCTAACATGGCGAAGTACCGTTTCAGCAAGTAATAAATCATCCTCGTCTGTCCAAGCATCTTGTCTTACTTTCATAGATTCAACTCCCTTTCTTTTTATGAACTTCCTATTTTTATAATGGGCAAAAAAATGTGCTTTTATACAAAGCTTTTAAAAATATGGTAGATTTCGATGAAAGGAATAAAGTGAAACTTTAATCAGTGAAAGTTTTTTCCGTCTCCCGCTGATTATTAGGGGTTTTTACGGGCAGTGGATTTTCTACCTAACTCTCTCACATTCGCCGAATTTTAAGGCGGAAGTCTTACTGCCCGCAAACAGCGGGATAAATTTTGCCAAGAATGATGGAAGCTTCTGTAGGAGAGCATAAAAATATGTAGCTTTATATGAAGGAAAGAGCGTCGCAAGGAAACTTGCAACGAGCTTAAAAGAGCGGTAAAATACCATTTAGTGTTTATTTTTAAATGTACTTGAGAAAAGTTTAAAATAGAGGAAGTGTTATATAATGGGAAACGAATTTCGTGTGTGCGATGATTGTCAGGCAACGAACGTTAAAACGTTAATTCCGAAGTTAAAAAAAGTAGATTCATGTGCAACGATTGAAGTTGCATGCCAGTCTTACTGTGGTCCTGGTCGTAAAAAATCATTCGCATTTGTAAATAATCGTCCAGTTGCAGCTCCAACAGAAGATGAATTAATTGTAAAAATTGAAGCAAAGTTAAATAAGTAAGAAAAAGAAGAGTGAACAGATTACTCTTCTTTTTTTATACCCATAAGAGGAATGAGTTATTCTACGGAAGCTTAATTGGTTATTACTGATAGTCAGTGACAGATGAACATCAACTGTTCATTACATTGTCAATTTATATGAATTTGTATTTCAAAATAATGGTTGACAGCCTTTTGAAGCGGTGGGTAGAATAGAAAGTGTCTGATTCTGATAATCATTATCAAGAATAAGCCAATTCACCTAATTTTTTTATTACTATTTGAGAATAAATTTCATTTTATTAAATATATGTTTTTGGTTAGGATGGTTGAGGGATGAAAGCGAGCGCAAGGAGTATAGAACAACAAGAAGAGAGTGTTAAAGAGATTAAGAGCAGGCCGCTCATCGCTTCTATCATTTTAGTAGCGGGTACAATTTTATTAGCTTTAAGCATGGCAGTTTCTATTTCGTTTGGCGCGGCAGATATTAGTTTAAAGACCGTATGGCAAGCTGTGTTTCAGTTTGATGGTTCTATTACGCATCATAACGTAATTCAAGAACTTCGCATGCCTAGAGCAATAGGGGGCGTAGTTGCAGGTGCCTTTTTAGCGGTATCAGGAGCAATTATGCAAGGTATGACGCGAAATCCACTTGCATCACCATCGTTAATGGGGATTACAGATGGCGCTGTATTCGGGATTGCAATTATGTATGCATTCTTCCCTAATTCACCTTATTTAATGTTTGTTATCGCATCTTTTATTGGAGCTGCGTTTGGCGCAAGTATTGTATATGGAATTGGGTCTTCTTCACCAGGTGGATTAACACCTGTGAAATTAGCTTTAGCAGGTGCAGCAATTAGTGCTTTATTAGGGGCAATTTCATCTGGAATTGCGCTGTATTTCAATCTTGCCCAAGAGGTGAGTATGTGGAATGCAGGCGGAGTTGCTGGAGTGAAATGGCAAAGTATTAATATGTTAGTGCCAATTGGTCTAGTTTGTCTCTTTATTGCAATTATGATGTCGAGGTATATTACAATTTTGAGCTTCGGTGAAGAAATTGCGATTGGACTTGGTCAAAATACGACATTAATTAAATTTATCGGAACAGTACTTGTTCTTGTGTTAACAGGTTCTGCAGTTTCTATGGCAGGGTCAGTTGGGTTTGTTGGTCTTGTAATTCCACATATGACTCGTTTCCTAGTAGGCTCAGACTATAGATGGGTTATTCCATGTTCTGCAGTCTTAGGTGGATTGTTAATTGAGTGTGCAGATATGTTATCTCGCGTTATTAATCCACCATTTGAAACACCAATTGGAGCAATTACAGCGCTAATTGGGGTTCCATTCTTCCTCTACTTAGCACGTAACGAAGGGAGAGGAAAAATGTGAGGACGAGTATTTTAACAAAAAAGAACGTTTCTGTTTTAACAGTTTTAGTAGGATTAATCATTTCTATATTTCTTATTAGTTTAAATACAGGAACTTTTAAAATACCACCAATGGATGTATTAAAGTCATTGGTTGGACTCGGGGCTGAAGATCAGTCAGTTATTTTATTTGAATTTCGTATGCCGCGTATGGTTATCGCTATATTAGTAGGATCTGCGTTAGCCATGTCAGGTGCAATTCTGCAAGGGCTATCAAGAAATCCACTTGCTGATCCAGGTATTATAGGTATTAACGCTGGAGCGGGATTAACGGTTGTTATATTCGTCTACTTTTTCTTTGGAAAAGTTGGGACGGGTACATTTTTATCTGTATTTATCCTTCCATTTTTCGCCCTAGTTGGTGCGATATTAGCGGCAGTTATTATTTACTTATTAGCATGGAAAGACGGCGTTTCATCGACTCGATTAATACTTGTTGGTATTGCTGTTGCGGCTGGATTTGGTGCTGTTAGTTTAATTTTCTCTATGAAGATGACATCTAACGATTTTCGTTTTGCTACGATTTGGTTAGCAGGAAGTCTCTGGGGTACAGATTGGAAATTCGTATTAAGTGTACTTCCATGGATGGTTATTTTCTTACCGCTTGCTATTAGTAAAGCACACATATTAAATGTAATGAATTTAGGCGACTCTACAGCTGTTGGCCTTGGTGTAAACGTAGAAAAAGAAAGACGTAAATTATTATTTATTGCAGTTTGTTTAGCTGGTGCATCTGTTGCGGTGGCGGGCGGAATAGGTTTTATCGGTTTAATGGCTCCTCATTTAGCGAGACGCCTTGTTGGTGGTAAACATCAAATCATGTTACCAACTGCAGCATTAATAGGAACGTTCTTGCTTTTATTTGCAGATGTAATTTCAAGAAGTGTGTTGCCAACTTCAGAAATACCGGTCGGTCTTGTTATTTCTGTAATTGGTGCACCATATTTCATATATTTACTTATGAGGACAAAATAAAGGGAGGCTTTTTGTATGGCAACTTTAGCAGTTGATTCGGTATCTGTTGGCTATAATGAAGGATTAATTATTGATGGATTAACAGTTGAAATTCCGGAAGGAAAAATTACAACGATTATTGGACCAAATGGTTGTGGGAAATCCACATTATTAAAAACGGCTTCTCGTATTTTGAAGGCGAAAAAAGGTACTGTTTATCTTGATGGAAAAGCAATTGAGAAACAGCCAACGAAAGAAATCGCAAAGAAAATGGCGATCTTACCACAAACTGCAGAAGTGCCAACAGGCCTTACTGTGTTTGAACTTGTTTCATATGGACGTTTTCCTCATCAAAAAGGATTTGGAACATTGAAAGAAGAAGACTATCGCTACATTCATTGGGCACTTGAAGTGACGGGAATGACAGAGTTCGCAAATCGTTCAGCAGAAGCCTTATCAGGTGGTCAACGTCAAAGGGTATGGATTGCGATGGCTCTTGCACAAGGAACAGATTTACTTGTATTAGATGAACCAACGACATATTTAGATATGGCACATCAACTTGAAGTATTAAACTTACTGAAGAAATTGAACCAAGAAGAAGGTAGGACAATTGTGATGGTTATTCACGATTTAAATCATGCTTCTCGTTTCTCTGATCATATGATTGCATTAAAAGCAGGTAAGTTAATGAAACAAGGAACGCCAGATGAGGTTATGACAAGTGAAACACTTCGTAACGTGTTTGAGATTGAAGCGCAAATCGTTCCATGTCCAGTAAACTGTAAACCGATTTGTTTAACATATGATTTAGCGATGATTAGTAATCAATTGCGTAAAAAAGCATAAGTAGAACCCCCTCGTAAAGAGGGGGACTTCTAATGGACGTTGAGCTTCTTACTTATAAATGGGAAGTTGAACGCCCGTTAGAATGGGTCATTAACAACGGTTAATAAATATATATTGATTAATTGTTATTTTTGTTTCTTATAGTTCATCCTAAATTATAAGATAAATACAGCCAGAAGGAGTGGGAACATGAAGAATTTTAAAATGGCACTATTAGCAATGGTACTAGTGGTTACTTCTGTACTATTTGCAGCTTGTTCTAACAAAGAAGAAGAAAAGAAAGCAGATGCGAAGACTGAAGAGCGCACTGTAAAACATGCAAAAGGGGAAATTAAAATCCCTGCAAATCCAAAGAAAATTGCTGACCTTAGTGGTTCAACAGAAGAATTATTAATCTTTGGCATGAAACCAATTATTACAGCTAATACATCTCAAGAAAAAATTGATGCACATATTGCAAATAAATTAAAAGACGTTAAACCAGTTGGTTCTGCTTGGGGCGATAAAATTAACATCGAAGCAGTAGCTGCTGCAAAACCAGACTTAATTCTTGTAAATAATCGTCAAGAAAAGATTTACGATCAATTATCTAAAATTGCACCAACAGTTATGTTAAACACTCCATTAGATCAATGGCGTCCAAAGTTTGAAGAAGTAGGCCAAATTCTTGGTAAAGAGAAAGAAACAAAAGAATGGTTTAAAAAGTATGATGAAAAAGCAAGCAAATTACATGATAAAATTATCGCTAAAACTGGTGATGCAACATTCATGAAAATGGCTGCATATCCAAATGCATTCCGTGTATATGGTGACTACGGTTACGGTAGCGTAATCTTTAATGATTTAAAATTACCAGCAGTTAAAGGTACACCAACTGATAAACCATTAGTACAAGTACAAAAAGAAACTTTAATCGATTACAACCCAGATTACTTATTTGTATTTACAACGGGTGACGGTTCTCAGCGTCTAAAAGAATTCCAAGAAGAATCAATTTGGAAAAACATGAATGCTGTTAAAAATAACCACGTATTTACAATTAAAAATGAAGATCTAAACAAAGGTTACTTCCCACTAGGAAAAGAAATGATCTTAGATGAAGTCGCTGAGTTCGTTTTAGGAAAATAATGTATAAAAAGAAATCACTTTTACTTCGGTAAAGGTGATTTTTTCTTTATATAAGGGCAATTAATACAGTCTTTCATTTCTTTCTGTTTCCTATTTCGTTTATAATATATAGTAAGAATGCAGTAAAGAAAGGGGGATGTCGAAAAGTGGTATATTTAAACGACAAACTCAGCGAAACAAAAGTGTTTAAAGACCCAGTACATAAATATGTGCACGTGCGTGATCGTGTTATTTGGGATTTAATCGGAACGAAAGAATTTCAACGCTTGCGCCGTATTAAGCAGCTTGGAACAACATTTTTTACATTTCACGGTGCAGAGCATAGTCGCTTTACTCATTCGTTAGGTGTATATGAAATTATTCGTCGTATGATTGATGATGTGTTTGATGGCAGACCGAACTGGAATGCTGAAGATAGATTGTTATGTTTATGTGCGGCATTACTTCATGATGTCGGTCACGGCCCATTTTCTCATTCGTTTGAAAAAGTATTTTCATTAGATCATGAGAAATTTACGCAAAAGATTATCGTAGGAGATACGGAAATTAATCGTGTATTAAGTCGTGTGGATAAGGACTTCCCGCAAAAAGTGGCAGATGTAATTGCGAAAACATCCACTAATAAATTAGCGATTAGTATGATTTCAAGTCAAATTGATGCAGATCGTATGGATTATTTATTAAGAGATGCTTATTTCACAGGTGTAAAGTACGGGAACTTTGATATGGAACGTATATTGCGTGTCATGCGTCCGTATGGGAATCAAGTAGTTATTAAAAATAGTGGTATGCATGCTGTTGAGCATTATATTATGAGCCGTTATCAAATGTATTGGCAAGTATATTTCCATCCGGTAACGCGCAGTGCAGAAGTTATTTTAACGAAGATTTTACACCGTGCTAAATCATTGCATGAGAAGTATTATGCGTTTAAAAATCATCCTGTTCATTTTTATTCTTTGTTTGAAGAAGAAGTGACAGTAGAGGATTATTTAAAGCTAGACGAGAACGTAATGTATTATTACTTCCAAGTATGGCAAGACGAAGAAGATCCAATTTTAAGTGACTTATGCCGTCGTTTTATGAATCGAAATCTATTTAAATATGTAGAGTTTACAGATAAGCACGGTTTAGATAATTGGATGGAGCTAAGCAGCTTATTTAAAAAGATTGGACTAGATCCAGAGTATTATTTAGTAGTTGATTCAACATCGGATTTACCATATGACTTTTATCGCGCAGGAGAAGAGGAAGAGCGTCTGCCAATCTTACTCCTTATGCCGAACGGGGAACTTAGAGAGCTTTCACGTGAATCGGATATTGTTGAGGCGATTACGGGGAAGAAGAGAACGGACCAAAAGTTATTCTATCCGCATGATTTAATCTATGAAGATGGAAGAAAAGGAAAATATAAAGAGAGAATTATCGAGTTGTTAGAAGGCAAAAAATAAGAAGCAGCTAATGGCTGCTTCTTATGAAAGAACTTGAAATTATTTGTCGCTTAAGCGTTTTCCGCCAACTGCATAATGGTTTTTAGACATTTCTTCGATGAAAACAACGATGTTTTCTTCAGGAGCACCAGTTGTTTCGCTTACTGCTGCTGTTACTTTCTCAGCAAGAGCTTTCTTTTGTTCCTCTGTGCGTCCTTCTAGCATTTTCACTGTTACGTATGGCATGTACAATCGCTCCTTTTATGTAAGTTACACTCTTATTATAGCGGATTATGGGGAAGAACAATCGAAAAAACAAATAATTTCTTTTTTGACATATTGAAGAGGAGATGAAGTATGGATCAGTTATTTAGATATCCATTGCACGAAATTCCGTTAGTAGCAATGGCGATTATTATTGCACTATCCGTTCATGAATTTGCACATGCATATGTTGCATATAAATTTGGGGACGATACAGCGAAAAAACAAGGACGTTTAACGTTATCACCGATGGCCCATTTAGATCCTATCGGGATGATTGCAGTATTAATTCTTGGATTCGGTTGGGCAAGACCGGTGCCTGTTAACCCCTATAACTTTAAAAGACCACGTCTTGCAGGCATATTAGTTTCTATTGCAGGACCGATTAGTAACTTAATTTTAAGTGCGATTGGTTTAATTATTTGGTATAGCTTATTAACATTTGGCGTACTAGACTCAATTCCATTTGCAGTAGCAGATACATTAGGTCGATTCTTCCAAATTTTTATTATGCTTAATATCGTTTTACTTGTATTTAACTTATTACCGATTCCGCCACTTGATGGATATCGCGTTGTGGAAGATTTAGCACCAGCAAATATTCGCGCGAAAATGACACAGTATGAAAAATATGGAGCAATTGCGTTATTAATTCTTGTTATTACACCGCTTAGCAACTACACAATTCAACCTATTTTCAATGTTGTCATTCCGTATGTATTCGTATTTTTACAAAGTATCATTGCGCCTATTTTTGGGCTTTTATAATTTTTAAGTGAGGAGGAAGTTACATATGACAGAGAAAAAGAAGAAAATCGGTTTTAATATCGTGAAAAATGATTCAACAGATGGACATGGTGGATTTGGTGTTGGGGCATTAAGCTTAGAAAACATTTCACCTGTATTTGTTGATGTACTAGAGAAAACTGCATTCGTTGATATCGGTGCGATGCATGCGCGTAGTACAGTAGAAAAAGGAATTAAGTTTTTAACAAATAAAGATGACGTTCCAAACGGAAAACCATTTTGGCTTGTTTGGGTAACAATTGAAAGAACACCGAACGGTGCTTATTACGCAGGGGTAACAGCTTGTGAAATGACAGTAGACCGTGAAATTCGCCGCGGATATAAATCACTTCCAGAGCATGTAAACAAAATGGATAAATCATTGAAGCGTCACATTATGGTTGAACATATGGATGAATCTTCTAAAAAAGTACTTGGTACGTTCTTGAAAGAACATAATGAAGCGATTTGGAACGAGTCTAGTGAAGAATTGCGTCATGCATTATTAAGTGAATAAAAAATAGCTGACGGATGTCCGTCAGCTATTTTTTTACCAAGGAAGATATTTTTTCCACCAACTTGTTTTTTTCTTTTCTTCACTTGTTTTTTCAAATTCCTCTTTATCATCGACATGATCCATACAATATTCAGTAGGCTCGGTACCTTTGGCGAAATACATTTTAACTGAAATTGGACAGTTCTTTGTAGCAATCTTGCCGTTTTCTGGGTTAATATTAACGGCTACGACATCACTTGGTTGTTTAAAATCCTTTTTAGGTTGTCCATCTAAGCCTTTCTCCATCGTATCGGTCCATATTTTTTTCGCATATCCTTGTTCTGCTACGTTTGAAATAGATTTAGGTTGATCGTATCCAACCCATACACCAGTTACAATTTGCGGAGTGAATCCAATCATCCAACTATCGGTTTCAGTAGAACCAGATTTTCCGGCATATGTTCTTGATAGTTTTGATAACATAGATTGACCAGTTACAGCGGCATAACTGCTTAGTTTTTTATTAAACATACCAGTCATCATTTCTTCCATCACAAACGCTTTGCTCTTATCGAGAACTTGTTTGCTCTCCAAATGAGCATCGTATAACATGTTCCCTTCATGATCCATAATACGGCGAATAAAGATAGGTTTTACTTCTTTTCCACCGTTTGCGAACATACTATAAGCATTCACCATTTCAATTGGTTTTACAGGAGACGTGCCGAGAGCTAGGGAAGGCACATCTTTTAATGCACTCTTAATTCCGAATTGCTTCGCTGTTTTTGCGAGCGTGTCATCACCTAAAAATAAATTTGTTTTCACAGCGTATATGTTATCAGAGACTGCGAGAGCTTGTGCCATCGTTACGAAATCATCTGCGTAATAATCTTTATAGTTTTTCGGTTTATACTTTGAAACACCGTCACCTAAAGTGAATACAGTGTATTCGCTTTTTAAGCGCGTAGCAGGGGTGAATCCTCGTTCCAAAGCTGCGTAATATAGAAAGGGTTTAAATGTAGATCCAGGCTGACGGACGGCTTGTGTAGCCCTGTTAAATTGACTCGTATTATAATCAGTTCCTCCAACAAGAGCAGCCACTTCACCTGTTTTTGGATTCATAGAGACGAGGGCAGTTTGTATGTTTGCTGTTTCAGGTATATGATCTTTGACAGCTTGTTCTGCTACAGATTGTAACTTAGGATCTAAAGTTGTATAAATACGTAAGCCACCTCGTTGTAAGGCTTGCTCATCCAGTCCGATATCCCGAAGAAGAGAAGCTTGTACAGCATCTTGGAAATAAGGCGCAACTTCTGCTACTTTTTTCGTATCAAGCGAGGCAAAAGTTAGTGGTTCCTTTTTTGCAGAAGCTGCTTGCTGCTTCGTAATATAACCTTGTTCTACCATTTCATCTAATATGAGAGATTGACGTCCTTTAGCACGTTCTTCTTTTAAAAAGGGAGAGTAGACACTAGGTCCTTTCGGGATTCCTGCAAGCATACTGGCTTCTGCTAATGTTAATTCTTTTGCTGTTTTATCGAAATATAGACGAGACGCAGCTTCGATGCCATAAGCACCATGTCCGTAATAAATTGTATTTAAATAACCTTCTAAAATATGATTTTTATTATAATTCACTTCAAGGCGGACAGTATACATTGCCTCTAATAGTTTCCGTTTCCACGTTTTATCATGATCTAAATATAGATTACGTGCGTATTGTTGTGTAATCGTACTAGCACCTTGTACTTTTGCCATCGCTTTTAAATCAGCAACAATTGCACCTGCAATACGTTTCATATCGAAGCCATGATGCTTATAAAATCTTTGGTCTTCAATAGAAAGTGTCGCTTCTTTTACATAGGGAGAAATTTCATTTAGAGAGACATTGTAACGCTTTTGTATTTCGTTACTTTGTCCAATAACTGTATCATCATTCGCGTAAAAGACGCTTGTTTGCGGGACTGCGACAGGAGGTGGTCCCATAATTTTTGCAACTATAATAATAACAAAAAAGGAAAAAACGAAAAAAATAACACAAGAAAACATTACGGTGAAGAAAAGACGTTTATATTTTTTAAGTTTTGGATTCATAGTTTGATTCATCTTTTTCAGCCCCTCATTAATACAAACATTATTGTATTAGTATTGAGGATTTTCATTTATTTTAAACAATGAAATTTTGAAAACAAAAAAGCCCCTTCAATTAAGAAAGGAGCTCAAAGGCACGTGCTGGCCAATCGGTGATGATGACATCTACACCATAATCAATCATCGTTTGTAAATCTTTGTATTCGTTAATTGTATAAGGGCGGAAAACGTACCCTTGTTTTTGTGCTAACTGTACGAATTCTTTAGTTAGTAGCTGAAAGTTTGGATGTAAACCAGTTGCTTCTCTAATTTTTGCTTCAGCAATAGGATTAGCAAGTGGCGTATCATATAAAATTGCCCTTGGGATTTCAGGAGCTATTTCTGCTAATAATGAAACAGAGTCATGGTTAAATGATGAGAATACAATTTGATTAGAAAGATGATATTCACGAACAAGTGCAACAACTTTCTCTTCAATATTTGGGTAGTGAATCACATCTGTTTTTAATTCGATATTTAGTTGTAAGTTCGTTGTGGAAAGCCAGATGAAAACTTCGCGTAACGTTGGGATTTTTGCTTCATGGAAAGAAGGATCTTTATGGCTACCAGCGTCCAATGATTGTAGTTCCTCTACCGTTTTTTCAGAAACAATCCCTGCGCCATTTGTTGTGCGATCCACTGTTTCATCGTGGATTACGACAAGTTCGCCATCTTTTGATAGATGAACATCAAGTTCAATCCCATGAGCGCCAATGCGTTCAGCTTCTTGGAAGGCGATCATCGTATTTTCTGGATGTGTTCCTTTTACCCCGCGGTGAGCGAAAATAAGTGGTTTATTCATGTGAAAATCTCCTTATCATCTCTTTTCCTTCATTATGAAACCGCTATGAGAAAAATACAATTTATATGAAAAAAATTTACAAAAGTCTAACAGTTGCACAAAAGTTAACGTTAACGTAAAATGTAATAATTGAGTGAAGGGAGGAATAAACATGTATAAAATTGATGAAGTAACAAAGCAAGTTGGTTTAACAAAGCGTACACTTCGTTATTATGAGGAAATTGGTTTAATTCATCCCCCGGAGCGTAGTGAGGGGAACATTCGGCTTTATACGGATGAGGATATTGCAAGAATTAAAAGGATCGTGGAAGCGAAAGAAGTATTAGGAATCACGCTTCAAGAAATGCAACATTTCTTATCGTTAAAAGAAAGAATGGAACAAAGAAGAAATAGCGAGAATCCTCGCGACCGCGAAGTGATTCAAGAAATTAAAGATATGCTTGAGAAACAAGTGCAAACGTTGGATGAAAAAATGGAGCAAATGCAGCGTGTAAAGGCAGAACTTGAAGATAGTTTACATCGTGCAGTGACATTTTTAGAGAGCATAAAAGGAGAATGATTGAAATGGAGAGCAAACAAAAACTAGGGAGATTGATTACAGTGGTGGCTACTTTCCTTGCCTTTTCTGGTATAGGGGTAGTCGATCCAATCTTGCCAATTATTGCTGAGAAAATTGGTGCAACGCATTGGCAAGTTGAAATGTTATTTACCGCATATATTTTAACGATGGCAATTATGATGTTACCAGCTGGTATATTCGCATCAAGATTTGGTGATAAGCGCATGATGACAATCGGTCTTGCAATTGTAACTGTATTTGCGTTTATATGCGGTATATCGCAAACGATTGCTCAATTATCTCTTTTCCGTGCTGGATGGGGATTAGGAAATGCGATGTTTTTTGCTACAGCAATGACACTTTTAATAGCATTAAGTAAGGAGGTTCATGAAGCAGTAGGATTATATGAAGCAGCTATCGGTTTAGGAATGGCAGGTGGCCCATTGTTAGGTGGTATATTAGGTGGACATTCTTGGCGTTACCCATTTTTCGCAACGAGTATTTTAATTTTCTTAGCATTTATTTTAGTATTCTTTTTTGTAAAAGAACCGGAGCGAAAAGTGAAGCGTAAAGCAGCAGGCGTAGGTGAATTACTTAACCTAGTGAAATATAAACCGTTTATGCAAGGTGCGATTTCAGGGATGTTATACTACTACGGATTTTTCGTCGTGCTAGCATATTCACCACTTATTATGCATTTATCCGCTATTCAATTAGGTTTTGTATTTTGTGGATGGGGATTAGCGTTAGCTTACGGTTCCGCAATTTTAGCACATAAGCTAGAAGGGAAATATGAACCGAAAACATTGTTAAAAGGTAGTTTACTCGTATTTGCGATTTTCTTAATTGCATTATTCTTTGTGAAAATTATGTGGTTACAAATCGTATTAATCGTTCTATCAGGATTAGCATCTGGTTTAAATAATGCATTATATACAAGCTATGTAATGGATATTTCACCTTATGAAAGATCTGTTACGTCAGGTGTTTATAACTTCGTTCGTTGGTTAGGAGGAGCGATTGCTCCCATTTTATCAGGAGTTATCGGACACACTGTTTCACCACAAAGTCCATTTTTAGTCGGTGGAGTTGTTGTATTAGTTGGTTGCGTTATGATCTTAATTCCGATTCGTAAACCGGTAGAAATAGAGACAAAAGCCCTTTCTTAAGAAAGGGTTTTCTTTCCTATTACAAGGCAAACCCTTTCCACATATATGTTAGAACCCTCTGACTAAAATATATTTTCGGTATTTTTGTACTTTTAACTATACATTTTGGATGTTTTGTTTTATTTTTGTTAGGGGACATTAATGATGTCCCTATTATAAATTTGCATTGAAAGGCGTGATTGTACGATGGAACTATGGTTCACTGAAAAACAAACAAAACATTTTGGGATTACGGCACGTATTAACCGCACATTACATACGGAGCAAACAGAATTCCAAAAACTTGATATGGTTGAAACGGAAGAGTTCGGAAACATGCTTATTTTAGATGGCATGGTTATGACAACAGAAAAAGATGAGTTCGTTTATCATGAAATGGTAGCGCACGTACCTTTATTTACACATCCAAACCCTGAAAACGTATTAGTTGTCGGTGGTGGTGATGGCGGTGTTATTCGTGAAGTGTTAAAACACCCAAGCGTAAAAAAAGCAACTCTTGTTGAAATTGATGGAAAAGTAATTGAGTACTCTAAACAGTACTTACCATCAATTGCAGGCGCATTAGATGATGAGCGTGTAGAGGTGAAAGTAGGAGACGGTTTCCTACACATCGCAGAAAGCGAAAATGAATATGACGTAATTATGGTAGATTCTACTGAGCCGGTAGGACCAGCAGTAAACTTATTTACGAAAGGTTTCTACGCTGGAATCTCTAAAGCGTTAAAAGAAGATGGTATTTTCGTTGCACAAACGGACAACCCTTGGTTCACACCAGAACTAATTACAACTGTGTTCAAAGACGTAAAAGAGATCTTCCCAATTACTCGTTTATACACAGCAAACATTCCAACGTATCCAAGTGGACTTTGGACATTCACAATTGGATCTAAAAAACATGATCCACTAGAAGTAAGTGAAGAGCGTTTCCACGAAATCGAAACGAAATACTACACAAAAGAATTACACAATGCAGCATTCGCATTACCGAAATTTGTTGGCGATTTAATTAAGTAAGAGCGTTAAATTGAAATAAATAAAGTGTAAGTAACTCATTTAAGGTGTTTGTCTAGAAGGCTTGAACATGCTAGTTACTTACACTGCTACAAATGAAGTAGTCTTCTTGTGATAACAAGAAGGCCCAGGTAAATCGAGAAAGAGGAGCAGTACGCTCCAAATTTGAGAAATAATGAAAGGTTGGGATACCTTAAGTTCCACATAAGGAGGAAAAGAATATGCGTTTTGATGAAGCTTATTCAGGTAAAGTATTTATTAAAAGTCATCCAAGTTTTGAAGAGTCAAAGGCGGTTATTTATGGGATGCCTATGGATTGGACAGTAAGTTTCCGTCCAGGATCTCGCTTTGGCCCTGCACGTATTCGTGAAGTATCAATCGGTCTTGAAGAATATAGTCCGTATTTAGATCGTGAACTAGAAGAGGTAAAATATTTTGATGCGGGTGATATCCCATTACCATTCGGAAATGCACAACGCAGCTTAGACATGATTGAAGAGTATGTATCAAAACTTTTAGATGCCGGTAAGTTTCCACTAGGTCTCGGCGGTGAGCACTTAGTGTCTTGGCCAATTTTTAAGGCAATGGCAAAAAAATATCCGGATTTAGCAATCATCCACATGGATGCTCATACTGATTTACGTGAATCGTATGAAGGGGAGCCTTTATCCCACTCTACACCAATTCGTAAAGTGTGTGATTTAATTGGTCCGGAAAACGTATATTCTTTCGGAATTCGTTCTGGAATGAAGGAAGAATTTGAATGGGCGAAAGAAGTAGGTATGAACTTATACAAATTTGACGTATTAGAGCCGTTAAAAGAAGTATTACCGAAACTTGCAGGACGTCCAGTCTATGTCACAATCGACATTGATGTATTAGACCCAGCTCATGCTCCTGGAACAGGAACGTTAGAGGCTGGAGGTATCACATCTAAAGAACTATTAGATTCCATCATGGCAATTGCAAATTCAAATATAAATGTAGTTGGAGCAGACTTAGTAGAAGTAGCTCCTGTCTACGACCATAGTGATCAAACACCAGTCGCAGCAAGCAAATTCGTGCGGGAAATGCTGCTCGGTTGGGTAAAGTAAAAGTGAAGCCGACTGTTTAGACCCGGTGACTAAGGTTCTTTCCTGCAAAAGGTGCTTTTTACCTTTTGGTAGGGAAGGTTCTTAGACGCAAGGGGCTAGGAGGCGTAACTGGATAGAAATAAAAGCGGAAGCGAAGCGACCGACCATTCTAGCCGCTGTAGCTGGATAAAGTAAGAGTCCCCTATGAATAGGAGCTTTTATTTTATCCGTTATGTGTCGGTAAGTCGATATAATCCCATTTACCATAGCAAGACATGAAAAAAAGAGTTATTCTCAAAAGGTGAGAATAACTCTTTTTCTTATGCAACCTTTTCTTCTGAAGCAATGCCGCGAATTTCATCAGCAGAGCGGATCGGATATTTGCGGAACACAATAGATCCGATGTATCCGACAATAGTGGTAACGATTCCACATAGTACAGCAGCAATCGTTACTTTTATAACGTCATTAAATCCAAACAAGACGAGAAGCCCTGGAATTGGTGATGCTGTTCCTGGCGCATTATTAACGAGCTGGAATAGCGATGTAATAATACCGGCAAGCGCGCCGCCAACGAAGTTTGTCATATAGATAGGAATTGGATTTGCTGAGACAACATCGGCTTGTGTTAAAGGCTCGATTGCTACAGCAATTGTATCTTTCTTTGAACAAATTTTTAGTCGTTTAAAGAAAATAAAGTTCATCGGGGCTGAGGCCGCAACGGCAAGACTGCCAATTGCCATTGGTAAACCTGTTAATCCAAGCATTGCAGTTAATGCCATAGAACTTAATGGAGAGGTAGAAATAACTGTTATTAATCCACCAAGCATAATACCCATAATGATAGGACTTTCTGTAGTTGCAACTGAAATCATAGAACCGATTTTACCAAGTGTTGCGTTAACGAGTGGATCCATAAGCATGGCCATTCCACGTGAGATTGGTGCAGCAATAAATAGGATTGCTAAAAACTCTACACCAGCTGGTAATTTCTTTTCGAGAAATTTCACGACGAAGGCACAAACGTATCCAGCAAAAAATCCTGGTAAAATACCGAATCCACTAGTAGCGATACCGATTAAAACAGCGTATACGGGTGAAACGCCGATTGCTAATGCTACTAAAATTGCTGCTGCAACACCGCTCATACTACCAGAAGCTTCTCCTACTGATTGTAAAAAGTCATTATGAAACATTTCTCCACCTATATAACGGTGAAATGCTTCAATAAGAAAACTTGCGATTGCTGCATTAGCTAAAGCACCCATCGCCTTCATTCCGTAAGGCGCACGGTAACTGAAAAGTGTAAATAGACAAAGTACAACAAGTAATAGTGCTAAACCTTGCAAGATAGCCATTTGAAAACTGTCTCCTTTGATTTTTGTAATAAAAATTTGTATCATTCAATAATAATATAAAAGTTTGTGAAACGGAAAAATTTTTTATTGGGAAATTGCTGTAAGGTGAAAAACCCTTACAATAATGTAAGGAAAGTGTAAGGCATTTCGATAGAGTATAGTATGCTTTTTTTCGTATAATACAGGTATAGACATATGATTAGTGAGAAAGTAGTGCAAACAGGAGGCGCATTTATGAAATTGGTAATTAAAGTTTTAGCTGTGTTCGCCATTATTTTAGGAGGAACAGCATATTATTTAAACACGAAAACAGAAGGTGTGCATGCTTTTGTAGACAACTTCTTTTCAAATAAAGAAATACAAGATTATTATGCTGTTATAGATAAAAGCGAGAAAAAAGACGATGAATATTTGTATACATTTAAAGGATATACAGAAGATGGAAAGTTACAAGTTATTAAAAGAATGGTGAACCGTGAATTGCATACAGGTGCTTTTATAAAAATTTATGCAAAAGGTATGCAGGGAAAAGGATGGGCTGAAATCCCGAAAGAATCAATCCCACAAAAAGCGTTGCAAAAAATAGAAAAACCATAAGAGGAGCGAAACGTTCGCTCCTTTTTTAGTGCGTTAAAATGGTGATAGCTGAACTTTCTTTATTAGAAATGATTTTTGCACGTCCGCCAATTGGGAAAGTGAAGATCGGAGTTGTATGTCCGAAACTTGCATTCGCAATAATAGGGATATGTGCAAGTTCAGGCTTTGAAGCAATCATTTCTTGAATGTCCTCTATCATACATTCTGCTCCTTTTTGCATTCTTCCTATAACGATACCTTTTACGTATTCAAAATCAGTTTGTTGCATAAGAGAATGTAAGTATCGATCGAAAGTTTTAAGTGTAGCTTTTCCCGTTAAACTATCTTCTTCAAGAAATAAAACTTTATCTCGTAAGCTTGGCATATACGGTGTACCTTGTAGTAAATGTAAAGTGCTCATATTTCCGCCGATAATATCCCCTGTAGCTTCTCCTTCTTGAATCGAAATATATCCTTCATTTTTAATAAATTCTCGATTTTCCTGATCTATATACCAAGAATCATCACTCCACGTTTCAGATGGTAGGATTTCAATAGAATCATTAGAAGTTAAGCATTTAAAAAAGTAATCGGTTGTATACGCGAGACCTTTCTCCATTCCAAATGAAGAGAAGTGAGGACCTGAATATGTAACAAGACCTGTTTTTGTATAAAGTGCGTTATGTAAAGCAGTAATGTCAGAATAGCCGCAGAAAAACTTTGGATTTTCGCGAATTAAATCGTAATCGAGATGTTTCAATAAGCCGTTAGAGTTATATCCGCCAAGTGTCGTCAAAATTGCTTTTACATTAGGGTCTCTAAATGCTTCATGGAGGTCTTGAACACGTGAAGAAATAGAAGAGGAAGCGAATCGATCTATCTCATCAGCATATTTTGAGAATGTAACTTGAAAGCCCATGTCGGTTAATCTTTTTATAGCAAGGTTTCTGTTTTCATTTGAGACAATACTTAAACTACAAGATGGTGAAATAACTCTTATTTCATCCCCTTTTTTTAATTTTGTTGGTATCACGACATTCACCCCTTTAATTAAAAGAATATTTAGATTTAAAAAATATTTTATCATATGAAATAAAGTGAGGGTGAATTATTTTTTGAAAAGGAGTTTTCCTGATTTTTCAGCAGACAGACAGCATCTTTTTTTGATATGATAGGAAAAGTGATTTATTATAAGTAGTATTTAATATCTATAACATTTGAAAGGTGTGCAAGACGTGAAGAAACAACTTGCAGGCTTGCCGGTACACGTTCATTTCGTAACAGAAATCCGTGAAGGGGCGAGGAAGGAAACCGTTGCTTTTGAAGCAAATGGTCAATACTATGTAAAAGGTCAAGGTACATACGTAACATTCCAAGAGCCGAACGAACAAGGCGAAGTGAAGACAATTATAAAAATTCAAGATGAACAAGTTCTCATTATGCGTTCAGGTGCTATTTCTATGCGTCAGACGCATGTGAAAGGTGAATGGACAACTGGTACGTACACGAGTGAACTTGGTACGTTTGCACTGCAAACGAAAACTGATAACGTTCTTTTTAAATGGTCGGATGAAAAGAAAAAAGGACAACTCTTCTTAACGTACGCATTGCTTCTAAGTGAACAAGAAGCTGGCAGATATACAATTACAATTAACTTGAAGGAGGCAAAATAATGAATTCTTTAGAACAGGTAAAAGGATTGATTAAAGAAGAAATTCAAGCTGCTGTATTAAAGGCAGAATTAGCAACAGAAGAACAAATTCCAAACGTTGTATTAGAATCTCCAAAAGATAAAACAAATGGTGATTTCTCTACAAATATGGCAATGCAACTTGCACGTGTTGCGAAAAAAGCACCTCGTATGATTGCAGAAGAATTAGTTGCAAACTTTGATAAAGCAAAAGCTTCTATTGAAAAAATTGAAATCGCTGGTCCTGGTTTTATTAACTTCTATATGGATAATAGTTACTTAACAGACTTAATTCCAACAATCGTTAATGCTGGTGAAGCTTACGGTGAAACGAACACTGGTAAAGGTGAAAAAGTACAAATTGAGTTCGTATCTGCGAATCCAACAGGTGACCTTCACTTAGGACATGCACGCGGTGCTGCGGTAGGCGACACTTTATGTAACGTATTAGCAAAAGCAGGATACGATGTATCTCGTGAGTACTACATTAATGACGCGGGTAACCAAATTCATAATTTAGCTCTTTCTGTTGAAGTTCGTTACATGCAAGCGTTAGGTTTAGATAAAGAAATGCCAGAAGACGGTTACCACGGTGCAGATATTATCGGTATCGGTAAACGTTTAGCTGAAGAGTTTGGCGATCGTTATGCGAAAGCTGATGCAGAAGAAAGCTATGAGTTCTATCGTTCATACGGTTTGAAATATGAGTTAGCAAAACTTCAAAAAGACTTAGAGAGCTTCCGTGTTAAATTCGATGTATGGTTCTCAGAAACATCATTATACAAAAACGGAAAAATTGATCAGGCTCTTGCTGTATTAAAAGAGCGTGACGAAATCTTTGAAGAAGGCGGCGCAACTTGGTTCCGTTCAATGACTTACGGTGACGACAAAAACCGTGTATTAATTAAAAACGACGGTTCTTACACATACTTAACGCCAGATATCGCTTACCATCGCGACAAATTAGAGCGTGGTTTCGATAAATTAATCAACATTTGGGGTGCTGACCACCACGGTTACATTCCTCGTATGAAAGCTGCGATACAAGCACTTGGTTACGATAAAGACACATTAGAAGTAGAAATCATCCAAATGGTACAACTATACCAAAACGGTGAAAAAATGAAGATGAGTAAGCGTACGGGTAAAGCAGTTACACTTCGTGAGCTTATGGAAGAAGTAGGCGTGGACGCAATGCGTTACTTCTTTGCAATGCGTAGCGGTGATTCTCATTTAGACTTCGATATGGACTTAGCTGTATCAAAATCTAATGAAAATCCAGTATACTATGCGCAATATGCACATGCTCGTGTATGCAGTATCCTTCGTCAAGGTGAAGAGTTAGGATTAGCTACAGGCGGAGACGTGAACTATAAACTTGTTACTTCTGAGAAAGAAGTAGAATTACTGAAAAAACTTGGTGAATTCCCAGCTGTAGTTGCGGATGCAGCGCAAAAACGTCTGCCACACCGCATTACAAACTATGCATTTGAATTAGCTGCAGCGCTACACAGCTTCTACAATGCAGAGAAAGTATTAAACCAAGATAACTTAGAGTTAAGTAAAGCTCGTTACGAATTAATGAAAGCAGTACGCACTACACTTCAAAACGCACTAGCAATCGTAGGAGTATCTGCACCAGAAAAAATGTAATGAAGAAAAGCGGAAGCGGCTCGTTTAGAATAGGAGGGGGATGGAGCTCCTGACAGAGAGGCGTACTTTGCCTCGGAGGAAGGCGCGAAGCCACCGAGTATTCTAGCCGCTGGAGCTGGACAATGAAGAAAAGCGGAAGCGGACTTTCGCTTTAAGTAAAAGGCAATCACACGATGGTGTGGTTGCCTTTTTGTATGGAGATAATAAAAAAATATAATTTTTATCAAACAAATATATGAAAGAGTTCGCTAATCCATTTGTGATATTTGAGGTGGCAGGAGTTACAATGCTTTTTGCTTTTATAGCACTTTTAGTATGTATAGCATCATGGGTATATACAGATGCAAAAACGCATGGAATAAGTAAGTGGTGGAGTGTGGTATCGATTCTATTACCATTCTTTATTGGAGTTTTGTTATATATGATGCGAAGAAGTAAAAAGAGAGTAGAAGGAGAACATATGATGAAGGGTATGAAAAAACAAAAAATAACGTTAGTTGCCATATTTGCAAGTGTAATGTTTGTATTACTCAGTGGCTTTGCTTTTGTCCAAACGTTAGATGATACGTGGAAAGCCGGAGATATATATTTAGAAAGCGAGAAGCAAGGAGAGGCAAGTTACGAGGCCAAGTTCTCATCATGGGATACTGCGGGGAAAGACATTGAGCTTGAGTACGAAAAAGATACAGAAGTAACATTTTTTTATGAAACAGATGCAAGACGTGGTAACTTATGCTTTAGTTTGTATGAAAGACAAGCGGAAAGTATGAAAGAGTTAAAAGAATCTGTGAATCGAAAAAAGGTACTTTTACAGTTACATTGAAGGCAAACGAAAAGTACGTATTTAATATAAGTGGTTTCATGGTGAAAGATGGATTTGTAAAAGTGAATTGGAAAGAGCAATAAGAGAGGCCCTATAAAGGGCCTCCTTTTTATTGAATTGTATAAGTAACAGAAAAACTAACAGGACTATAGTATACGTAAGGTGCATGAAATTGGACATACATATTTCCATCTGTTTTTGCAGCGAAAATTCTGCCGTAACCATCAGAATAACGCCCAATAAGGTTATGATTTGAGTCATAAACACTGTAACTAGGAGTTTTGCTGTTAGGATGAATTGTTAGTTCTTGTCCTTTTTGAAGGAAAATAGGTTCTTGTTCGGAACTACTTCCAGTTTGCAAAGAATAAAATTTTGTAAAGCTTTGTTCTTGAGCGGCGGCAGCCTTTGTTTCTGGAATAAAGGCGGTAGCTCCAGTAATTCCTGCTAAAGTTAACGCACCTGCTAAAATCATTTTTTTCATAGTAGAAAAAGCCTCCTTATTAGTTGTAATCATTTTTGTTACAGTTAATATTGTATACGATAATACATAGGAGAAAATATGCTTTTATGCATATATATTTTTTCTCAATAAAAAACCACCGATAAACTCAGTGGTCTTTTAAAGCATTAAGCGGCCTTCTGTTCAGTTTGAGTAACAGGTGTTTGAAGTGTATTATAAACTCCTGTCCCGATAACGTCTAATGCCATTTTCATACGTTCAGGCGAAATGTTTTCTAACACATTATCTTGAGGTGTATGGTATACCTTTTCAATATGATAGATTAATGGATTCCAGCTATCGACACCCATCCAAATAAATAGAGCGGCAGGAATACCAACTTCAGCAAACGGTACGTGATCACTAGAGTCGAATTTTCCTTGAAGAACGAGGTTATTATTTAATTGTTTACCCGCTTGCAGGGCTGCATCTGTTACAAGATTTGTAGAACCATCAGGTGTCATAGCGTATAAATTTTTTGCTTTATCATAATTTGTTGCAACCATATCAGCGTTAAAGACACCTAAAATACGGTCACGTTCTTTCTGAGATAGGCTATTTACATAATGGTCTGAACCAAGTAATCCAGTTTCCTCGGAGCCGAAAGTAATAAAACGAATTTCTTTATCAGTTTCTACATTTTGCAAAGCACGAGCTAATTCTAATACCAATCCAGTCCCAGAAGCATTATCGTTGGCACCAGGTGCTCCAACGACGCTATCATAGTGTGAACTTATAACGGCAGCTTTTTCATTACCTGTACTATTTTTTGGTTTCTTTTTCGCAATAACATTTAGAGAAGTTAAATTAGATTCATGTCTAGCTTTTAAAGAAAGGATTGTCGTTCCTTTTTTCGCAATTTCTTCTTTAAATGCATTTCCTTGAGCGTAAGCAAGACCAAATACAGGAACAGACTGTTTTTTCATTAAGCGGGGATTGAAAGTTTGTCCGTAGTTTCCACGCCCCCCAATTAAACTGTATAAAAGAACGCCTTTTGCACCTTTACTAACAGCATTTTCAACTTGTTTATTATAGTCTGCTACCGTTGTTCCTCTTTCGAATAGAACAATTTTACCATTAACTTCATTTGGAATATCCGCTAATTTTGTTCCACCTTTAACAAAGATAAGAGGGGCTGTAACAGCCTCTGTAGAAATTAATGCATTAGGAGCAGCACCGGCTTGCCAATTACGTTTTGTGGATAATGGCGATTCGATAAATCCAACGTACTGATCCGGCACTTGAAATGGCTGATATTCAACTTCATAGCCCATCGACTTAAGTTGCATACCAATGTAGCGAGAAGCCCATTCTTCAGACTTTGTTCCACCAGGGCGAGGACCAATTGTTTCGGATAAGAAACGGATATGTTCGATGGCACGGTTTGCATCAATTTGTTTTGTAATAGATGGAGTCTGTGTAATTTCTGAGGTGGAATCAGCTTTTGCTTGTCCGATTGGAGCTAAACCGACAGCAAGTGATAAGGCAAGTAAAGAGCTTACCATTTTTTGTTTCAACGATTTTATCATTTTTTCCTCTCCCATTCTTCTATTCTCTCTGACTGACAAAAGAAGACGGATAACGACTTTATTTTACCTGTGCACCATTTATTTTTCAATATTCTGACATTGAGAAATAAAAATGCTATATGCATATTTGCATATTTTTGGTGGAGATATGTATGCTATCATCTTAAATGAAGGTTAGCTTTCTGCTTGGAAAGCTCCTACATTGCATGAATCTAGTGTACCCAAACTTTAGATTATGTAGAGAAAAGAATCCACTGTAGGGTTTCTTTTCTCATGTTTGAATCATATGATGATAAATATGTTTCCGCATTTCATAATTATCATCAGTGATATATGTAAGGCATCCATATGAAAATACGAGGCTGTTCAAAGGTTTTCCGTACTTTTGGACAGCCTCACCCCGTTAAAAAGACGATACTTTATGTATCGTCTTTTTTGTATAAAAAAACATCCAATCAATTGAGAGATTAATTGGATGTGAAAAAAATTAATAATTTTTTTTTCGTTTTGTAGCTAAAATGCTTAACAATCCAGCGAGTAGAAGAACAATACCTACTGCTTGTGTAGGATCTTCTTTATGACCTGTGTTTGGAAGGTGTTTATCCGTATTTCGATCATTTTGCGGTTTGTTAGCTTGTTTGTCATCAGTTTCTTTTGATTGTTTTTCAGAAGTTCCGTTTCCGTTTTCCTCAGACATTTTATTGCCTTGTTCTTCGGATGTTTCATTTCCTTGATTTTCTTCTTTATTTGGAGGAGTAACTGGCTTGTTATCTCCACCTGAAGAAGATTCAATCTTTTTATTTGAAACTGTAAGTTGTAGTGGCGCAGCTTGAGCTTTTTCAATTGTAAAGTTTATTGGTGATGCATCTAATTGATAGCCTTCAGGAGCCTTTGTTTCCACTAATTGATAATTACCAGGCTTCAAATTATTTACGATTAATTTACCATGCCCGTCTGTTTTTAAACCTTCTCGAATTATTTTTCCGTCTTGATCTAAAATATTGAAAATGGCACCTTCAAGTGTTCCGCGGTGATCAATATCAACTTTAGTTAACTTAATTGAACCCTTTGTTAAACTATTTAGAGCTGTAACAGAGGCAATTTGAGATTGTCCTTTCGTGATTGTGAAAGGAATTGGATTAGGATTAGCATTTAAATCATATCCAGTAGGAGCTTTCGTTTCAATGAATTGATAGTCTCCTGGACGTAAATCAGAAACAGTAATTTTCCCATCTTTATCAGTAGTTAAATCAGTACGAACATCAAGTCCGTTAGAATCAACAATTTTAAAGATAGCCCCTTCAAGAGTAGTGCTGTCGATGTCGTCAAGCTTAGTTAATTCAACTGCGCCTTTCGTTAAGCTGTTAGTAACAGTAACAGAAGCTTTAGCTGTTTGACTCTTTTCAACAGTAAACTTGATAGGAGTTTGATTTAAGACATAATGTTTCGGAGCTTTCGTTTCAATGAACTGATAGTCTCCCGGACGTAAATCAGAAACAATAATTTTCCCGTTGTTATCGGTAGTTAAGTTAGTATGAACATCATTGTTTTTGTCATCGACGATTTTAAAGATAGCGCCCTCAAGAGCAGAACCATCGATATCATCCACTTTAGAAAGTTCGACAGCGCCTTTTGTTAAGCTGTTAGTAGCGGTAACAGAAGCGATTTTTTCTTGACCTTTTTTAACTGTGAACTTAATCGGTGTTTCGTTTAAGTCATAGTGTTCAGGAGCTTTCGTTTCGATAAACTCATAGTCTCCCGGTGGTAAGTTATCAACGACTAAACGGCCATTTTTATCAGTAGTTAAATCGGTACGGACGTCATGCCCATCCTTGTTAACAATTTTAAATACTGCACCTTCAAGTGTTGTGTTTTGCTTGACATCATCAACTTTAATTAACTCCACACTACCTTTCGTTAAGCTATTAATAGCTGTAACGAAGACATGTTTTGTTTGACTTTTTTCGATTGTGAATTTAATTGGTTCTTCATTTAAGTCGTAATGTTTAGGAGCTTTTGTTTCAATAAATTGATAGTCTCCTGGTTGTAGGTCTTTCGCGATGATTTTCCCATCTTTATTTGTAACTAAATTCGTACGAATGTCGTTACCATTCATATCAGTAATTTTAAATACCGCACCTTCAAGTTTTTCTTTCGTATTTACAGAGTCAACTTTTGTTAATTCCACGCCGCCTTTTGTTAGGCCGTTTTTAGCGGTAACAGAAACGTGAGCTAGTTGGCTTTTCTCGATAGTGAAACTGATCGGTGTTTTATTTAAATCGTAATCTTTCGGAGCCTTTGTTTCAATAAACTGATAGTCTCCTGGGCGTAAATGAGAAACAGAAATTTTACCTTCTTGGTTAGTAGTTAAATCAGTGCGAACAACATTACCTTTCGCATCAATGATGTTAAATGCCGCACCAGAAAGTGTTATATCTTGATTTACATCATCTACTTTAATTAATTCTACAGCACCTTCAGTTAAGCTGTTAGTAGCAGTAACTTGCAGTGTTTCTTTTTGGCTTTTCTTAACTGTAAATTTAATTGGTGTTTCGTTTAAGTTATAGTGTTCAGGAGCTTTTGTTTCAATAAACTGATAGTCTCCCGGACGTAAATGAGAAACAGAAATTTTTCCGTGTGCATCTGTTGTAAGATCAGTGTGAACATCGTTACCGTTCATATCAACGATTTTAAATATTGCACCTTTAAGAGCATTGCCATCAACGTCATCCAATTTAGAAAGCTCTACAGCGCCTTTTGTTAAGCCATTGGTAGCTGTAACAGAGATAGGGTCTGCTTGGCTCTTTGTGATTGTGAATGAAATCGGTTCTTTATTTAAATCGTAGTGTTTCGGAGCTGTTGTCTCGATAAATTGATAACTACCAGGACGTAGGTCAGAAACGCTGATTTTACCTTTTTGATTCGTAATAAGGTCTTTGCGAATTACAGTACCATTCATATCAACAATTTTAAATACTGCGCCTTCAAGAGTAGTGCCATCGACGTCATCCACTTTAGCAAGTTCCACGCCGCCTTTTGTTAAACTATTTTTCATAGTAACAGTAGCAATAGTTTTCTGGCTTTTTTCGATTGTAAATACAATTGGCTTTTTGTCTAAATCATAATGTTCAGGAGCCGTTGTTTCGACAAATTGATACGTACCAGGACGTAAGTTTTCAACAACGATTTTACCTTCACCGTTTGTTTTTAAATCTGTTTTAAGTACTTTGCCATCTTGATCTAGTAAATTAAATACCGCATCGGCAAGTTTTGTTTGATTGTTTAAATCATCAACTTTAAGTAATTCGATACTACCTTGTTTTAAGCTATTTGTAGCAGTTAAAGAAATTGCTTTCTTCTGTCCTTTTTCAATAGTGAATTTGATTGGTGTTTCATCTAAAACGTAATGCTTAGGGGCTTTCGTTTCGATGAATTGGTAATCACCAGGACGTAGGTCGTTAATTTCGATTATTCCTTGTTCATTTGTAACAAGGTCTTTATGAACTACATCACCGTTCATATTAACAATTTTAAATGCTGCATCTTTAAGAACAGTGCCATCAACATCATCTACTTTAGAAAGTTTAACTGCACCCTTTGTTAAAGTATTTGTAGCAGTGACATGAAGAGTTTCAGTTTGGTTCTTTTTAATTGTAAATACGATAGGTTTTTTATCTAAATCGTAATGTTCAGGAGCAATTGTTTCAACGAATTGATACGTACCAGGACGTAGATTTTCAACAACAATTTTACCTTCATCATTTGTTTTTAAGCCTTCTTCAACTAGCTCTCCGTCTGCATCTAATAAATTAAATACGGCGTTAGCAAGTTTTGTATTTATATCAATATTGTCAATCTTTGTTAGTTCAACGCTACCTTTTTTCAAAGCATTTTTGCCTGTAACATTGATCTCTTTCGTTTGACTTCTTTCAATTGTAAATGGAATCGTTGTTTCATCTAATACATAGTGCTCAGGAGCTTTTGTTTCAATGAACTGATAGTCTCCAGGGCGTAAATCAGAAACAGAAATTTTTCCGTTTTTATCTGTAACAAGATTCGTATGAACTTCCTTACCATTCATATCAACAATCTTAAAGATTGCACCTTCGAGCATCGTGCGATCGATGTCATCGATTTTTGTTAATGTTACTACACCTTTCTTTAAGCTGTTAGTAGCAGTAACATTAATATTTTCTTTTTGACTTTTTTCGATAGTGAACGGAATAGGGTCGTTGCTTAAGGTATAGTCTTTTGGAGCTTTTACTTCAACAAATTGATAGTCTCCAGGACGTAAATCAGAAGCAGTAATTTTACCTTGTTTATCAGTCGTTAAACCTGTGCGAATTACCTTTTTAGTATCATGAGCGTCAACAATTATAAATTCTGCACCTTCAAGAGTAGTGCCATCAACATCATCAACTTTAGTTAAAGTGACACCACCTGTAAGTAAACTATTTTTTACAGTAACAGGGATAGGAAGATCTTCCTTGCTACCTTTTTTAATTGTGAACTTAATAGGTTTTTTGTCTAACTTATAATGTTCAGGAGCTTCTGTTTCAATAAATTGGTAATCACCTGGTGCTAAATCTGGAATAACTAGTACTCCATAATCATCTGTTTTTAAATCTTTCATAATTTCGTTGCCAGTTGCGTCTTGTAATGTGAATACCGCGCCAGCAAGAGCTATACTGCTTTCCACATCATCTTCTTTAATTAGTTTAACTTTCCCTTTCGTCAAACTATTTTTAAATGTAAGTGGAATTAGCTTTTGTTGCCCTTTTTCGATTGTAAATTCAATTGGTTCTACATTTACATCGTAATAAGTAGGGGCCTTTGTTTCGATTAGTTTATAGTTACCAGGGCGTAAGTCGTCCACCACTAACTTTCCATCACTATTCGTAACAAGGTCTTTATGAATTACCTTTGTATCATCATTTGCATCTACAATTTTAAATACTGCACCTTCAAGTGTTTCCTTTTCATCTGCAGCGTTAACTTTTGTTAGCTCGATACCGCCTTTTGTTAAGCTGTTTTTAGCAGTAACGTTAATAGCAGTTGCTTGGCTTTCCTTAATTGTAAATTCAATCGGTTTTTTATTTAAGTCGTAATGCTCAGGAGCTTTCGTTTCGATAAATTTATAGTTACCTGGACGTAAACCAGTAGCAATAATTTTACCTTCTTGATTCGTAACTAATTCTGTACGGACATCTTCATTTTTGTTATTAACAATTTTGAAAACGGCACCTGTAAGTGCAGTGCCATCAACATCATCGACTTTTGTTAGTTCAACATCGCCTGGTAATAGACCATTTTCAGCTGTAATAACAATCGATGTTTTTTGACCTTTTTCAATTGTAAATTCAATTGGTGTTGATCGCAGTTCATAATGTTCAGGAGCTTTCGTTTCAATAAATTTATATTTGCCTGGACGTAAGTCAGAAGCTTTAATAGTTCCGTTTGTATCGGTAGTTAAATCCATACGAACGTCTTCATTCTTTTCATTAACAATTTTGAACATAGCTCCAGCAAGAGGAGCCTTTTTATCAAATTCGTCGACTTTTACTAACTCAACGGCACCAGTTGTTAAACTGTTTTTTGCAGTAATTGGAATGATACTTGTTTGACTTTTCTCGATTGTAAACGGAATTGGTTCTTTATTTAAGTCATAGTATTTAGGTGGTGTTGTTTCAATAAATTGATACTCACCAGGCTCTAAATCTTTAATGGATAAGGTTCCATCTTTTTCCGTTTTTAAGTTTGTACGCACGTCTTCGTTTTTGTCGTTAACAATTTTGAATACCGCACCTTCAAGGGTAGTACCATCAACATCATCAATTTTTGTTAAAGTCACGCCACCTTTAATTAAAGTGTTTTTTGCTTTAACAGAAGCTGCTGTAGTTTGGCTTTTTTCTATTTCAAATAGGATAGGTGTTTTGTCTAATTCATAATGCTCAGGAGCTTTTGTTTCGACAAATTGGTATTTACCAGGACGTAAATCTTTTGCTTCGATTTGTCCATGTTCATTTGTTGTTAATTTCTCATATCCAGTAATATTTTTTCCGTTGCGATCTTGAACAGTAAACTCTGCCCCTGCTAAAGTTTTATTATGATTATCAACTTTTGTTAAAAGAGCAGATCCTTTAGTTAAACTATTTGTCGCAGTTCGGTTTACTATTGTTGTTTGATCTTCAGAGATAGTAAAGCGAATTAGTTTGCTATCTAGTTGATAATGCTCAGGAGCCTTCGTTTCTTGTAAGTAGTAAGTTCCTGGCTTTAGTTTATCTATAATAATTTGTCCGTTATTATTTGTTGTTAATTCTTTGTGTTCTGAAATTACTTTTTTGTCTTTATCAAGTAGTGTGAAAACGGCACCTTGCAGTGTTACGTTTTTATTCAGGTCATCAGATTTTGTTAAAACTACTTTCCCGACAAATTTCTTATTTGCAAGTGTATATGTTGTAGTCTCTTGTGTACCAAGTTCCACGATTTTCCCTTGTTTTAAATCCCAGCTAATTACATAGCCTTCAGGAGCTTTTGTTTCTTTTAATAAATATTTATCGCGTTTTAAGTTATTAAATTTAGCAATCCCGTCTTTGTCTGTTGTGATTTTACGGATAACAGTTTTCCCTGTACGATCGTATAAAGTAAATTCTGCCCCGGCCAATGGTGCGTTCTTATTGTCATTATCTACCTTTATAATTTCAAGGTTTCCACGACCTTTAGTAGCAGATCCTCCGCCCGAACCAGAAGACATTCGTACTTCAATCGTTTCGGTAGTTTCTGTATTTGTTACTGTTAACTTATTGCCTGCGATTTTCGCTTTATTACTTACTTTTTCTTTATCGTCTGCATTAATAAGTGAACGATATTCTAAAATATAAGCTCGATCAATTTTTTTCAAGAAGGCAATTTCGAAATGTTGCTTTCCTGTATTATTGTCTGTTGTGATCTTTAACTTATAGTCTGTTCCTTGTTTTAATTCATTTGCTGTATCTTTTGTTAAATTTCCATATGGATCGACAGTTGTAGGATATAAGTGGAATGAATCGTCCACAAGTACCTGATTGTCTGTTGGATCGTCTGTTACAACTGCGTCTGCAATGGTTGATTGGCTTTCGTTAATTGCAATACTCCAATTAATATAGTTGTCATCTTGTACAGCTTTTTTTGTGACAAAGCTATCACCTTTATTTACTTGAGCATCACCTTTAAGAGTGTTAACAATTTTAGAGCCATCTTTTAACTCTGCCTCGTTTTTGTAGGTACCTTGGATAAGCTCACCATCAAGACTTGTTTTAAAGATAATATAATAAGGTGAATTAATTGATTGTTTGAAATGAACCTTTAGGGTGTTTTTATTTTTATCTGTAGGCTCTTCAAGTTCATATTGCTCAGTCGGTACAGCATTACCAGGTTTTGCGTTATCCGGACTTCCATTTAAAATCATGTCGCGCACTTCGATGGATCCTGGTACTAACTTTTGTTTATCTTGTATTACGTCTATAACATAAGGATCTTTAATCTCAACGTTATTATAATTAAAGCCTATTATCCAAGTGATTTCTTTTGTTTGGGCGTTATAAGAACCGTATTTATACCCATTCGCCTTTGTGAAAGCATCAGGATCAAAATTAGCTGCATCTTTATTTGATTGTTTGTTGGAATCTGCATCTATCCAAGATATGTTACCTGTATTTTTAAAGGAAGTTTTACCACTTTCCAATTTTGTATAGTCAAAGTCTGTTGTATATTTTACAACTAATGTCTTTGTCATATTAGACTGATATGTACCTATAAGGGTAATGTTGAAACCTTTATCCGTCACATCTAAAACATAGTCAGTCCCAGCTTGAAGAGTATAATCTCCGTCTTTAATTTCTAATTTCTTATCTTTTAATTGCAATCCACCATGATCAAAGGTATCCGTAATGATCGCGTTGTTTAATGGATAGTTGTTATTATTTACTATAATTGTCCAAGTTGTTGTTTTGTCTTTATAGTTTGTTTCAGCTTTATTATTAGATTTAATAATATTTTGCTGCTTGAAGCCGGCTTCATTTTCTTTACTTGAACCATTATCAGCTGTAACTGTATTTTTTACTTTTCCATCTGTTATGACGTTACCAGTTGGCTTTGTTTTATAGGTAATTACATAAGCACTATTAATATCCTCATTAAACTGTAGGTCGAATCCATTTTTCTTTTTACTTACAGTGTAATTAGTAACAGCGTCTCCTGTTACAAGCTTTCCTTTATCATCATATGAAGCATTTTTCACGACAATAGAATTTTCATCTAGTACATGTGCAGCGCCAAAAACATCTTTTAAAATTGCATCTGTTTTTTTGATATCTCTTTGATCACCATTGTAAGTAATTGTCCATTCAATCATTTGCGTCTTTGGATCATATTTACTCGTTTTGTTTAAATGTGTACCACGAGAAACCGTTACAGTAGAGCTTGCGTTTTGTTGCTTTTGATTATCACTCGTTATCGTAACGTTATTTTGGAAATTTTCAACATTTTCATCAGTAATTTTTGTGGTATATTCGATTTGGTATGCTTTATCGATGTTATCTTTAAAAGCAATCTCTAATTTTGAACCATCTGATGAAGTGATTTTGTAATCTGCTGGATCAGCTTCTGCACCACGTGTTGCGTTCCCATTAACATCAACTTCTAAATAATAAACTTTAATAGAATCTTTATTTAAGCTTGTACCTTGTGGGATGTTATCTTTAAAAATAGCGTTTTTAAGCTTATCTTTCGTTTTATTCATCTCTACTGTCCAATTAATTTCATTTGTATTAATTGGCCTATCAGGTAACCCTTTTTTATTCGTAGCTGTTTGGACATTAGGCTTAAAGTCAACTGTAATAGAAACATCTTTATCTTTAATTGGGAAAGGAATTTCTTGTGTTGTTGTACCTTTAATTTCAGCTTTATTAAATTCTGTCTTTAATTGTAGGTTACCGACAAGATCTGGATGTTCTTCAACATAATCGTTGAATGTCATTGTGACCTTTCCCTCTTTTGTAACAGTAAAGTTCCCAATTGTGTTGCTTTCGCTATCGTATAAAGGACTGTTAATTGTATTGTAAATCTTAAAATGTTTAGGAAGATCAAAAATATAGTAATCTCCACTTTTGACATTCATTGATTTTAAAAGTTCCCATGTAAACTCAATGTTGGCAGGGGAATCTGTACTTGGACGGTTATCCTCTGTAAATGGTTTTCCGTCTTTGTCCGTTAACTTTACACCTGTTAAAATGTTTGTTGTTATTTGCTTTGGACCTGAATTTGTATTCTCAGCAGGGTTGCTTGCTAGTTTTTGTTCTGGGTTGTCAGTGGCTTGCGTAGCTGCTGGATTTTGTTCCGGATTGTCAGTAACAGGTTTAGTTGCTGGATCTTGCTCCGGATTGTCAGTAACAGGTTTAGCTGCTGGATTTTGTTCCGGATTGTCAGTAACAGGTTTAGTTGCTGGATTTTGCTCTGGATTGTCAGTAACAGGTTTAGCTGTTGGATTTTGCTCCGGATTACCAGTAACAGGTTTAGCTACTGGATCTTGCGCTTGTTTATTAGTATCCTGTTTGGTTACATCTTCTTTAGAATCTTCTACTTGAACAGGAACTGAAATAGGATGAAGCATTGTTCCTAGAGGAAAAGCAATTTGAACTGATTTTTCTCCAGTTGTTAAAGTTGGGTTAAATACAGTATCAAGTTTAATTTTTCCTTTAGCACCTTTTGAAGTTTCTACTTGATCATTAAATAGTAGCTTTAATTTATTATCTTTAGCTGTTATAAAATATTGACCAATATTTTTTTGGTCTGCTACTAAATCCCCTTGCAAATCTTTAGATACTTTCAATGCAAGTGGTATTTGAAGTACTGCTGTCTCGTTTGCATGTACAACTTGTTTATCTTTTATTGACCAAGCGTATTCAACTTGAATGGTTGATCCTATCTTTATTAAGTTGTTAGGATTTTTTGCTTCGTCAATAATATGATTAGTTGCATCTTTCATTTCAACAGTGTCAAATAATGAATCCCCTGTTAAGGTTTCCGCTCTTACTTGATTGTATGGAAAACTAGCAAGCTGCGAAAATAGTACGAATACAGTTAAACATATATTGAAAAGTTTTTTCATTGTTCCTCCTCTGTACATTCCTTTGTCCATTGGGGACTTATTCCACATGAACAAATGGAATATTAAAAGTATTTGTTATAAGCGATTTGTTTTTGCTATCCCTCCATTTCTATACGCGTTCTCCGACAAAAAAGATGAATTCAATGTAGTGTTATTTAACGTAAAACAAAATGTATATTTACGCATTTCTATGGAAATATACACAATTCGACAAAAAATGTCGAAAAAAATACTGATATAAAAATGATATCAGACCTTTATAGGTGAGAGTTTTCATGTGAATCTAATAAAAAGAATGGTTATAAAGGTAAGTTTTACGATACATGCTAACCAAAGTAATGTATCCCTTTGTGAAGGCTTGCTTTTGCCTTAAGTTTATGTGGAAATAAAAATCTAGATAGGGTTGATTTTGGTCAGAATGAAGAAAATATATACTTTGAAAATAGTCATCTATTTTGCCTAAAAAGAGTTTTACGATTAGTGGACCGAAGTGGAAATTCGATTGTTTCTTACATTGTTAGAGGAATATAAGGATTACATAATATTCGACTAATCCGTTACTGCGGTCATTTTTGAAACTGTTTTAAATAATAAAAAAGAAGGTACGTTACTTCTTAGCGACAATATCTTTTTAGTAAAGATAAGCCTAAATAACCTCCGCTAAAGATTATATACTTAAATGATAAAGAGTTCAACAATACTTCATATATTTTCCAAAAATGAAAAAACGACTGTTTTATGTAGAATCAATCTACAAAACAGTCGTTTTTCCGTATTATATTTCTGTTAAAATTATCGGCTCACCACGTGTTACGACAACTGTATGTTCACATTGTGCAACAAGGCTTTTGTCAGGAGTAACGAATGTCCAACCGTCATCACCGCGTTCGATAATATGATCAGCTTTCATAGAGATAAATGGCTCTACAGCGATAACAAGACCGTCTTTTAGAAGCGCACTATCCATTGGATCATAATAGCTTAAAATGTGGTTTGGTGCTTCATGTAAACTAAGACCGATACCATGACCAGTTAAGTTTTGAATAACATTGTATCCACTTTTATGTGCGAAGTTTGAAACCGCACGACCAATTTGATTTTGTTTTGAACCAGCTTTAACTTTTTTCATTGCTGCCCAAAATGCGTCAACAGCTGCTTGGCAAAGTTTTTCTTTTTCTTCGTCTTTCCCAAGTACAAATGAGATACCCGTATCTGCATAATAACCATCAAGTGCGGCAGATACGTCGACGTTTACTAAGTCGCCTTCTTTTAATACACGATCTCCTGGAATGCCGTGAGCAACTTCTTCATTTACACTAATGCAAGTTACACCAGGGAAATCATATTCTTTTTCAGGTGCAGAAATAGCACCATGCTCATCTAATACTTTTTTACCGATCAAATCAAGCTCTTTCGTTGTCATACCTGGCTTCGCTTCTTTTTTCATTTCTTCACGTGCAAGCGCAACGATGCGGCCGATTTTTCGTAAGCTTTCTAAATCCTGTTCATTACGAATAATCATGAAAACCACTGTCCTTCCTCGAATATATATCTTACCCGATTGTATCATGTTTATTTTCGTCCTGCTACTCGCTTGCGGTATGCGGGTTGATTCCTCACACAAAGAATACATGACAATTGTCATATCGATGTCATGACGCATCATACTGTTTCCTAACTTTTCCAAGGAATACAATGTAAATATAAGAAACAGCGGGGGTGGAGAGATGGAAAAGGTTATTGAGATAAATGGTGTTTCTAAAACATTTAAACATAAAAACGCAGTAAGTAACGTTTCATTTCACGTGGATAAAGGGGAAATAGTAGCATTACTTGGACCAAATGGTGCGGGGAAGACGACGATGATTTCGATGATGCTTGGATTAAAAGATCCTACAGAAGGGACAGTTTCTATATTTGGAAAGAGTCCAAAGCATAGAGGCGTTCGTAATAGCCTTGGGGCAATGTTACAAGAAGTAAGTGTGATTGATAGCATTACAGTGGAAGAGGCAATTGAGCTATTCCGCAGTTATTATACAAACCCGGTAGCGAAAGAAACATTACTACAGTTATCAAATTTGGAATCAGAGCGAAAGCAAAGATGTGAAAAGTTATCAGGTGGGCAAAAAAGAAGATTAAATTTTGCACTCGCACTTGCGGGAAATCCAGATTTGTTATTTTTAGATGAGCCGACAGTTGGAATGGATATTACGTCTCGAAGAACGTTTTGGGAAACGATTAAAAAGTTAGCAAGTGAAGGGAAAACGATTATTTTAACAACACATTATTTAGAGGAAGCAGATGCGTTGGCGAATCGTATTTTATTGTTTGCGAACGGAAAGATTATCGCAGATGGCACACCGGATGAGATGAAAGCGACGATTTCTCGAAAAACCATCTCGTTTTATTCTAAAGAAAAAATCCCTAAGAGTTTACTAAAGGAATTACCGCATGTAACAGAAGTACAGTCAAATGAAGGGCGCTTCACTTTAACGACGGAAGATACAGATGCCACTCTACAAGCAATTTATCAGAAGAATCTACCTGTAACAAATGTTTCTGTTGAACGTGGAAGTCTCGATGAAGCATTTGAACAGTTTGTCGCAAATCAAAAGGGGGAAATTGCATGAAAGCTTTATGGATGCAATGCAAAATAGAAATTTTACGTACGTTCCGTAATAAATTATTTATCTTTTTCTCATTATTAATGCCAGTTATGTTTTACTACATTTTCACAAATGTTGTGCAAGTGCCACAAAACGGAGATGCGTGGAAAGCACATTATTTAATTTCTATGGCGACTTTTAGTATTGTAGGGACTGCACTTTTTAGTTTTGGTGTGAGACTTTCTCAGGAAAGAGGGCAAGGTTGGACACATCTTCTAAAAATTACACCGCTTCCTGAAGGGGCGTATTTAACAGCAAAAATTATCGCTCAAACAGTAGTAAATGCTTTTTCAATCTTAGTTATTTTTATGGCAGGGATATTAATTAATCATGTTGAGTTAACGGTAGGACAATGGATTGGTGCTGGATTATGGTTATTGTTAGGTGTGACACCATTTTTAGCACTCGGAACAGTAATAGGTTCCATTAAGAAGGCGGATGCAGCTGCTGGTCTAGCAAATATTTTAAATATGAGTTTAGCTGTAATTGGCGGGTTATGGATGCCGATTGAAGTATTCCCGAAAATATTAAGAACGATTGGTGAATGGACACCGACATATCATTTTGGAAGCGGTGCGTGGGATATTGTAGCTGGAAAATCAATTGGATGGGAAAATATCGCGGTATTAGGAGGTTATTTCCTTATATTTGTTGTAGTATCAATATATATAAGAAAAAGACAGGAAGCGGTATAAATGATAGAGAAGAAGAGGATTGAGGTTTTTCCGAAACATATGGGATTTTTTCCGTATATGTGGCTCGTGTATTTGTTATTTCCAATTTATAATTTAACACAAGTATCAGGATGGAAACTTGTAATGGGGATCGGTATGTTGATAGTCTTCATTATCACATACCGTCAACTTTATTTTGTTCAGAAGACGTTTGTTTTGTGGGCGTTTATTCAAATGATATTAACCTTTTTATTTGCCATATTTTATAATCCTTTCATGATATTCTTTGGCTTTTTCACGGCAAGTGCGATGGGCTTTGCGCCAAGTAAGAAAGCATTTCGAGTGCTACTATGTCTGTTAGTTGTAATGCTCGGAGCATTTGTATTTGTAAATATGAATCAACTAACACCGGCAAATTTAGTAAATATCGTTCCGATGTTTATTTTAATGCTTCTTACGCCATTTGGTATGCGTAATTTTAATCAGAAAAAGATGTTAAAGAACCAATTAAACGAAGCGAATGAGCAAATTAAAGATTTAGTAAAACGTGAGGAACGGCAGCGAATTGCACGGGATCTTCATGACACGTTAGGTCATACGTTATCTCTTATTACGTTAAAAAGCCAGCTTGTTGAGAAGTTAATCGTAAAAAATCCAGAGCGTGCAAGTGTGGAAGCAAAGGAAATTACACAAACATCTCGTACCGCTTTAAAACAGCTGAGGGAATTAATTTCTGATATGCGCATGATTACAGTAGAAGAAGAGCTTGAGCAAATAAAAGCGATCTTACAAGCTGCTAATATTGAATTAGAAATAGAACAAGAAGCGAGTGCAAGTTCGTTATCACCAATTGAACAAAATATTTTAGGAATGTGTTTACGTGAGGCTGTGACGAATGTTGTAAAACATAGTAAGGCGACGCAGTGTACAGTTTCTGTATTAGAATCACAAGGTGAGCTGATTTTGAAAGTAGAGGATAACGGAATTGGTTTAGAGGATCAAAGCAATGATGGAAATGGTATTCGCGGTATGAAAGAGCGAATTGCTCTTATTGATGGATTTGTTGAACTAAATACGATACATCCAGGGACGCTATTAAAAGTAAAAGTACCAGTTGTCATTAGAACAGGAAAAGATGAGGTGAGGGTATGATTCGAATTATTATTGCGGAAGATCAACGGATGCTTCGTGGTGCATTAGGAGCCCTACTTGATTTAGAAGATGATATGGAAGTGATTGGGCAAGCTGCGAACGGGGAAGAGGCGTTAAAATTAATTGAATCGTTAAAGCCAGATGTAAGTATTATGGATATTGAAATGCCGATTCAAAGTGGATTGGATGTCGCTGAGACTTTAAAGAAAGAAAAATCATCATGCAAAGTAATGATTTTAACAACATTTGCAAGACCTGGTTATTTTGAACGAGCAATGAAAGCTGGTGTGCACGGATATTTGTTAAAAGATAGCCCAAGTGAAGATTTAGCCGCAGCGATTCGTAATGTAATGAAGGGAAAACGAGAAGTTTCTCAAGATTTAATGTTTGGTTTATGGCAGGAGCAAAATCCGTTGTCAGATCGTGAAAAAGAAGTATTGTTACTTGCTAAAGAAGGAAAGACTGCAAATGAAATTGCGAAAACACTTTATCTTTCACCGGGCACAGTACGTAATTATATTTCTGAAGTGTTAACGAAGCTCGACGCGAAAAATAGAATTGAGGCAATTACAATTGCGGAAGAAAAGGGATGGATATGAAAAGAAGTTTACCTACGAACGGTAAACTTCTTTTTTATTATTATACTTCTATTACTCTATTTATTTTTTGTAATGGTTTATAACCATGTGCTTCAAATGCTTTTGCAAATTCATTTGATACGGCATTTCCGTATAAATCTTTTGCAGCTTGTACGATGTGGGATTGGAGTGATTCAAAATCTTCAGCTGAAGTTGCGTAATTTTGCAATGTACGCATAACAACTTTACTTACTTTTTCGTTGCCTTGTTTTTGAACAGCAACATTGTTATATGTTTTACCTTCAGCTAATTGATATAATACGTGGCTGATGATACCAGAATTTACGTGAGACTCTTGATCATTTCCATCGTTATAAAAATCTTGTAAGTTTGTATATAATTTATGACCACCGTCACCAATTTCTCCCGGGATGTCACGGATTGTTAGGCCACCTAGTGTATCACCCATAATCCAGTTTCCCTTATCTTTCTTTACATAATATTCGATTTGCGTGCCCCAAAAATCTGCTAATCCCTCGTTTAACGCAGATGTTTCAGCGCTTGGATATCTCACAATTTTATTCTTTGTCGTACCGCTGAATACAGCATGTCCAAATTCATGGGCTGTTACATCAAGGGCTGAAGTGAGCTTTCCGTTTAAACCATCACCAAATACCATTTGATTCCAAGCAGGGTGCCAAAATGCATTTACATAATCTTCTTTTACACCATCACTAACTTCAGTAGAATCAAAACCGTGTACACTAGCAATAACTTTTGAATCTTTATTATCGTAACTTTTTAGATTATGCTCTTTTTTGAAGTAGTCATAAATATCACTCATATTCTTCATAGCACCCGCTGCTTCTTTATCTGCAAAGTTAGGAGTGCTACTTGAAACTAGTGTCCCTGGATAACCAGCTTGACTATATCCGCCGAGAGAGTCCGCATAGTTTGCATTATAAATATATATGCCAGTTCCGCGTGATAGATCAGCTAAATAAAATTTTCCGTCAGTCCCTTTGGCGATATTGAAAGAGATGTTTTCTTGAAGTGCATTTTTCCCGGTTCCGTGCTCACTTGTGGGGGATAGTCTAGGTGATGTTACTTGATTTATAGTTTTATTCTCTTTATTTTTAATGAATTTTTCTTGGAAGAGTACCTCGCCAGTTTTTAAATCAAGGATTGCATTACCGTTTATAATTTGTTCATTATTTTCGTAAGTAAAGGTAATAACAGTTGCAAATGTGTAATATCCATCTTTTTTCTTATAAACAACGGTTTCGTTGGAGAATTCTGTCTCAGTCGCATCGTTTGGAATTTGAAGTATATCGCGTAATTTAGATTTTACTTCATTTTTCGACAAAAAATTTGTTATAGTAAGATTAGGTTGTTGGTCTAAATTTTGGACAACTTTACCACTAACAGTTGTAATTACTCCATTTTTATCTACGTTTACAATAAGATCTTGGCCATATACTTTATATTTTTTGTAAGTTTGTGCAAGGCGAACTTCGGTTTGATTTTCTTTTGTTTCTTTATTTGTAGGTTGAAAATCAACATTTTTTTCAGTTGTAACTTGCTCTTGTTGAGCTTTAGCCCCGTTTACCTCACCTTTTAAATATTTTTTAGCAATATTCTCTTTCGTATCATTTTGAGGTTCTGTTAATTTTCCGATTGTTAAACCAGGCTGAGCAATTTCAACTTTCACTTCATTTTTGTTTAATTCTTGGGCATGAATAGCTTCTGTGGATAAAGGACAAAGGAGACCGAATGTAACGAATGCACTAGCAAGTTTTCTATAATTCATCTATAACACTCCTAATCTATTGTATGTGAGATGAATTGTATGAAACATTTGCCAGATTTTATATATATTATGCATTATTTCATATCAAAAATTGTCGAATTCACATTATTGTAGTGGTATGACAACTCAAAAAATTAGATTGTTATAATGGGATGGTGAGTAAGTATGCACGCAGAAAAATTAGGAATTGAAATTAAGAAAATTAGGGCGATGAGAGGATTAACACAAAAACAGTTATCCGAGAACATATGTCATCAATCAGAAGTGAGTAGAATTGAATCGGGTGCGGTATACCCAAGTATGGATATATTGCAAGGTATAGCAGCAAAATTACAAGTTCCCATTATTCATTTTTATGAGGTACTCATTTATTCTGATATTGAGAGGAATAAGCAGTTAAAAGATCGAATTATTATGCTTTGTAAGCAAAAAAAATATAAAGAAATTTATAATAGGGTATGGAATGAACTGAAAAAGGAAGAATATCATCCCGAGCTTCAGCAATTTCTTCAATGGCAATATCATGTAGCAGCTTACGTATTGAAAAAAATTGATTACGAATATTGTATTTTAGAATTAAAGAAATTGCTCAATCAACAATTGGCAGGAATAGATGTATATCAGAATCTTTATATTGAAAACGCAATTGCAAACATTTATGCTGAAAATGGCTATTTGAAGAAGGCTATTGAGTTATTTGAAAATATATTAAAACAGTTAGAGACATTGCATGATAATAAAGAATTTGATGTAAAGGTGAGACATAATCATGCAAAAGCATTATACTCAGATAATCAATACGAAGAAGCGCTTTGCCACGCAAATAAAGCTATTGAACTATCGTGTCAAATTAATAGTATGACATTGATTGGACAGCTATACTTTCGAAAAGGTGAATGCCTAGCAAAGCTAGGATGTGATAGAGCAGAAATTGAAGATGCTTACGAAAAAGCATGCTTCTTTTTTGATATGTTAGGAAACCATGCATTAAAAGAATCACTTATAAAAAAAATGAAAAAATAAAAAAGACCTAAAAAACAAATATGCATAATTGCATAAAATGTGGATAAATTTTCATGATATATTTAAAGAAAAAATGCAGGTGATGGAATATGAAGAAACTGCTTATTGGTAGTCTATTAACGTTAGCGATGGCATGGGGTATTTCATTAGGAGATATAGCATTAGAGGAAAGCCAAATAATTTCTCATAATGATCAAGAGGTACAATTAGCTCAAGAGGTACCTTATGAGTACTAAAAAACAACCGTCTTACTTAGGCGGTTGTTTTTTTATGGAGTAACATCCAAACGTCTTTACTAGAAACAGGTTTGCTAATAAAGAATCCTTGAATGTGGTCACAGTTTTGTTCATATAGAAATTTCCATTGTTCTTCTGTTTCTACACCTTCTGCAATAACTTCTAAATTTAATTCTTTTGATAGTGTAATAATGGAAGAGATAATTGCTTCCTCTAAAGGACTTGTTGTAATTCCACAAATAAATTCTCGAGCAATTTTTAATGTGTTGATTGGGTATTTTGTTAAATAAGCTAAAGAACTATAACCAGTTCCAAAGTCATCTATTGAAATTTGAATACCGAGATTTTGAAGCTGTTCTAGCTTTGCAATTACAGATTGATTTTGATTAATAGCGATACTTTCCGTAATTTCAATATCTAGTGCTTCTGGTTTTAACTGTGTTTCTTCTAACACTTTTGAAATAGTTGAGATTAAATTTGCATGGTTAAATTGAACAACAGATAAATTCACACCAACTTTTAAGTGGGAAAATCCTTGTTTATGCCACTTTCTTGCTTCCAAGCAAGCTGTGCGTAAAATCCAATTGCCTAGTTCAATAATAAAACCTGTTTCCTCTGCTAGAGGGATAAATTGGGCAGGAGATACGATGCCTAGTTTTGGATGCTTCCAACGAATTAACGCTTCAAAACCGATAATTTGTTTTGTTTTTGTGCTTACTTGTGGTTGGTATTCAAGGAAAAATTCATTTTGTTGTAATGCTTTTGAAAGTTCGCCTTCTAAGAATTGAATCTCATTTTGCGCAATACTTATTTCTTTTGAGAAGAAAACAAATCGATTTTTTCCATTTGCTTTCGCGCGATACATAGCCATATCAGCATTTTTCATTAATTCGGTTACATCATTTCCATAATCAGGATACATTGCGATGCCGATGCTTGGTGTAATAGATAGTTCTTCATCTTTAATGAAGAATGGCTTGTTTAAGATGGTTAAAATCTGTTCAGCTATAAAAGTAGCACTTTTTTCTGAGTACATATCTGGTAATAGGATTGTAAATTCATCTCCGCCTTGACGGGCAACAATATCCTTTGAACGCAAACATCCGCGTAATCTTTTTGCTACTTCAATTAATAATAAATCTCCGACATCATGACCGAGTCGATCGTTAATTTTTTTAAATCGATCTAAGTCGAGGAACATGACGGCAATATCATTTGCACTAGTTTGAGCTGTATTTAAAATAGCCTTTAAATCTTTTTCGAATTTGCGGCGATTTGGTAATCCAGTAAGTGCATCATGAAAAGCTAAATGTTCTACTTGTTTTTGTTTTTCATATAAAGTTGTAATATCACGCGCTATCCCAAACATCCCAACAACTTCTTTATTTATAAAGGTAGGGATGAGTGTAATGTGAAGGTAATAGTAATAGCCTTCTTTTTCTTTCGTACGAACCTCTAAAGTTTGTGGCCTACCTTCTTTTGTTATTTGTAACGCCCTTTTTAGTAAATCATGATCTTTTGGATCAATAAAGTGCAGAAGGGAATAGCTTGCTACTTCACAATAGTAAGCAGTAAATAAGCTTTCACAAGCTGTATTAGATTGCTGAAAAATACCATGCATATTTAAAGAGAAAACGGCATCAGGATGATCTTCAAATAAAGATTTATAACGTTGTTCACTTTTTGATAACGCAGAAGCACCTTCTTCAACTTCACCCTCTAGTTGTGTAGTCAACTGTTCGTACGTATCAATTAATGCTTGATTATCTTTCCACATGTAAAGTTGTCGTAAGAATAACAAGATGAGTGATAATACGAGACCAATTAACATGAATTTATCGTCCCAAGGTTGAATGATAATAAAGGAAAAAGTAATGATTATACTAAAATAAGGTAATATAAAGCGTACATAATCAAATCGATAATATTTCGTTTTTGTTTCATGTTGTATTGGTTTATCTAAAATATATAGTATAGAAGATAAACCGATTAATAAAATTGAAGCGGTATGTATTAAATAAGAGACTTCAGAAGAAGTTTCCATTCCTTTGTTTAACTGGAACAGGTGTATATATCCATACACGAGTATGATAGTAAAGCCGATAATTAATGAGATTCTACTAGAAGAATATTGTTCTCTTCTATATAAGCTAATAACGGCATAAATTACTAATGATTGTGCAATAAAGTAGCTAATTAAAATCCACGTATCCGTTGTTAGCATGCGGAAACTTGAAATGTCCAAAATAAAGGTTAAGGTAAAATAAATATTCATAATAATGATAAAGATGCTATCGAATGAAAACTGTGCAAGGCCCCTAATAGAGTAATGTTTTATGAACTTTATAGCAAAGCCAGAAAAGAGCAAAACATATTGTATGATAAAAAAGGGTAATGCTCTATATGAGAATAAAACTTGTTCATATATAGAAAGTGAATGAAGAAATAAAGTTATCTCCATAGTCAATCCACATAGGCAAGTGCACAGTATTAAAACCCAAAATAGTTTGTCACCGCGCTTCATCTTCTTAATTGCTTTATATAAGCAATTACAAGAAAAGAATGTAGCAAAACAAAATAAGAAGAGAATTCCAATTTCTTTTATATGTAAGTCCTTAGGAATAAGGAATATCCAAAGAGAAAATACAATTATATACATCATGACAAATTGTACATATTTTTTTTGATTAATCATATGATGACTCCGTTTCAATAAAGTTGAATCGCAGGATGAAAATGCTAATTTAAATAATATCATATAAAATAGGAACTTTTTTACTATAAGAATTACTTTTTGAAAAAAACAACGCAACATGACAATTTACCATTGTAATGTTGCGCCATTTATTCTTTTGATTCCTTTTATAGAAGAAAGCTCACTTATTAATTGTAACATTGCTAAATCTTTCTGTTTACTTTCAATCATAATATCAAAATTATAATTAATTTTTTTTGCAATGTGTAAAAAGGGCTTAATAAATTCTAAATTAATATAATCTGCATGAGCCCTAAATTCTTTTTCTGATTTAGGAGAGGAAATATGAACTTTAGGTGGGATATTTGTATGTGACCAAGTTTCAAAAATTGCAGGAAGTAATTCTTCTAGTGATTCTTCGCAAAGATTAGCCATGTGATGATGATAATCAAATACGAAAGGGATCTTTTCTTTTTGGCAAATTGATAAAGTTTCAGCAGTTGTATATGTTTTATCATCATTTTCTAGAGTCATTTGTTTTTTTATATGTGCAGGAAGTTTTTTTATGTTTTCATGGAAGCGTCCAACTGCTGCTTCTTTATTTCCGTAGGCACCACCTACATGAATGTTAATGTAAGAAGAATCTGCAATTCCTATCGCATGTAATACTTTATAATGATAGGTCATATCCGTAACTGCATTAGTTGTAATATGCGGCTTATCGCTTGTGAATAATGTAAATTGATTTGGGTGAAAACTTACTCGTAAATTGTGCTCTTGAATTAACGACCCTATTTTACGCCAAAGCGGCATGAATGCTCCAATATAATCAAATTCAACTTCAGGGTGTGTTGCAAGTGGAACGATGGAAGAAGAAAGACGATATAATGGGATTTCATGTGCGATATTGTAATGAAGGATACGTATTGTATGTTCTAAATTTTGCCTTGTAACATCGTATAGTTTATCCTCTCGCTCTTGTTTATTGAGTTTTTTAAAAGTTGTAAATGTCATCGTTTTAGCAGGAGAACAGTCCCACAATGCCATTGCATGTGAGACGTATCCAAACCGCATAATCATAAGGAATACACCTCTTTTATTCATCACCTTTCTTATAAGAAGAAAGCAAGTATCGTTCCTATCCATTCCTTTCCTCTATCTATAAGGGAAAGCGGGCTGACATCGTCATAGGAAAGTAATGACGCATTTTTTAAATCTTCATGGAATTTATTTTTTACCACCTGTATGAAGTGCCTATCATATAAGAGGCAGTTGATTTCATGGTTACTATATAAACTTCTCATATCAAAGTTTGCAGTTCCAACATCGCAAATATCATCGTCCACTATAATAACTTTAGCGTGAAAAAAACCTTGTTGAAATGCGTAAATATTGCAACCAGCCCGTATTAACTTTCGGCAGTACGGGAATTTCGCTTCTCGAACGAGGGCATGATCAGCCTTTTCTGGAACGAGAATTGTTATTTGGACCCCTCTTTCTCGTGCTTTTAATAGAGCGTTCATAATTTTTTTGCCAGGAATGAAATATGGTGTACCGATAAAAAGTTCCTTTTTCGCACTTTTAATTAAATGTAAAAAGGTATGTTGTAAATAGGCACCATCGGTTGGAATGAATTGATGTAGGATGGTACCAGGTTCCTGTTTCGGAAAATAAAGAGGAGCATCCAATAAATTTTGGTTCGTATCATCCAACCAGTCATGTAAAAATTGTTTTTGTAAATCTTGAACGCCTTCTCCTGTAAGACGTAAATGATAGTCTCGCCATAATCCTAATTGCTCATTATGTCCCAAATATTCCTCGCCGATATTAAATCCCCCAATATAACTAATTTTCCCGTCAATCACTGTAATTTTTCTATGATTGCGTTGATTGGCAGAAAAGAAAGGGAAAGGGAATCTGACTTTATGACAAAAAGAAAAAGAGACACCATGTTTTTGTAGGGAACGAATTGCTTCATTTGATAAATAATGGCTACCAAATCGATCAAGTAACAGTCTTACTTCAATGCCTTCTTTTGCCTTATCAATAAGTAACTTTAAAAATTCACGACTGATCTTATCATTTTTTACAATGAAGAATAAAACGTGAATGTGGTGCTGGGCTTGTTTTATATCAGTAAATAAAGCATCGTATAAATCTTTCCCATATGTATAAAGGTGAAAATCACTTTGACGTAAAGGGAAAGTACGGGAACGCACACGTTTTAAATGAAGAAGTCTCCCATATGAAAGGTCAATTGTGATCCAAAGAGTAACGCATATGAATAAGAGAGAGAAATAGAACATGAGTGAAGTCCCTCCTTTGCATTCTTTTCACCTTCAGTGTGTTACAAATGATATGGGGAGTAAGAATGCTACCAAAAATTTAACTAGAAGATAGCACGGTTTGTTCATTAAAGTTTCACTTTATCCCGCTTCAACGGACAGTAAGACAATCGCCTTAAAATCCGCTGAATACGAGGAAGCTAGGTTGAAATCAACTGCCCGTAAAAGCCCGATTGATTTAACTAATAATTAGTGGGGGATGGACAGTCCCCACTGACTAAAGTTTCACTTTATAGTTTCACCCAAATAAACAGGTTTATTAAAAAATATGTTGTTGTATAACAAAAAACTGTTGACTGAATGCTCACTCATTATATAATGAAGGTAGGGGATAAAATTCAGAAAATTATATGTTTTTGAAGATTCTAAAAAAGAAAGAAGGCTTACAAAGAGAGGGGTAGCATAAAAATGAATAGCTTACTGATCATGAATTGGCTGGCTGCCATTGCTGTTATTGCTTATGCGGGATATTTGTTTGTATATCTTATACGAACGAGAATGGCCTACATACAATTAGGAAAAAAGATTGAATTTGACCGTCGCTTCAAAGAACGTTGGGATCTTCTTAAGGTCAATGTTTTCGGTCAGAAAAAGCTGCTGAAAGATAAAAAGAGCGGCATTATTCACGTTATGTTTTTTTACGGATTTATTCTTGTCCAATTTGGAGCAATTGACTTCGTTTGGAAAGGACTCGCACCAGGATCGCATCTTCCACTTGGACCACTATACCCTGCATTTACATTCTTCCAGGAAATTGTCACACTCGTTATATTAATCGCAGTCTTTTGGGCTTTTCATAGACGTTATGTTGAGAAGCTAGTTCGTTTGAAACGTAATTTTAAATCAGGTCTTGTTCTTATCTTTATCGGTGGTTTAATGATTTCTGTACTACTTGGTAATGGGATGGGAATTATATGGCACGGCGAGGAACTTTCATGGAGTGAACCGATTGCTTCTGCAATCGCTTACGTTTTCTCGGGAATAAATGAAACCGTAGCCATTTCAGTGTTCTATTTTTCTTGGTGGGTGCATCTACTAATTTTGTTAACATTTTTAGTCTATGTTCCACAATCAAAACATGCACATTTAATTGCTGGACCAGCTAACGTTTTCTTCGGTCGTCTCTCAAATCCAGGGAAGCTTGAAAAGATTGATTTTGAAGATGAAACGCAAGAAACATTTGGTGTTGGTAAAATTGAAGACTTTAGACAAAATCAGCTTATTGATTTATACGCTTGTGTAGAGTGTGGGCGCTGTACAAATATGTGTCCGGCAACAGGAACAGGAAAAATGTTATCACCGATGGATTTAATTTTAAAACTTCGGGATCATTTAACTGATAAAGGAGCGGCGGTAACATCGAAAGCACCTTGGGTTCCAGTAGTTGCTTTTAATAATACACAAGGAAATCAATTAGCGATGATGGCAGCTGGAAAAGGGCAGCAAGAATCAGCAGCTACAGCGCTAGCTTACGATCCGAGTTTAATCGGAGATGTTATTACAGAAGAAGAAATTTGGGCTTGTACAACGTGCCGTAACTGTGAAGATCAGTGTCCGGTTATGAATGAGCATGTTGACAAAATTATTGATTTACGCCGCTATCTTGTTTTAACAGAAGGAAAGATGGATGCGGAAGCGCAGCGTGCGATGACGAATATCGAGCGTCAAGGGAATCCATGGGGTCTGAACCGTAAAGAGCGTGAAACATGGCGCCAAGGTGATGATGAAGTAACAGTTCCGACTGTAAAAGAAAAATCAAAAGCTGGCGAGGAGTTCGAATATTTATTCTGGGTAGGTTCGATGGGATCATATGACAATCGTAGTCAGAAGATTGCGATATCGTTTGCGAAGTTAATGAACGAAGCAGGCGTCTCATTCGCGATTCTTGGTAATAAAGAAAAGAACTCTGGAGATACACCGCGCCGCCTTGGAAATGAGTTCGTATTCCAAGAGATGGCAACAAAGAATATCGAAGAATTTGAAAAAGCAGGAGTGAAGAAAATCGTTACGATTGATCCTCATGCTTATAACACATTCAAAAATGAGTATCCAGACTTTGGCTTACAAGCAGAAGTCTATCATCATACAGAATTGTTAGCTCAGTGGGTGAAGGAAGGACTCTTAAAACCTGTTCACGCTATTGAGGAGACAGTTACGTACCATGATTCCTGTTATTTAGGACGATACAACGAAGTGTACGAAGCACCGCGCGATATTTTGAAAGCAATTCCTGGTGTGAATCTTGTAGAAATGGCACGTAACCGTGAAACAGGAATGTGCTGTGGCGCAGGTGGTGGCTTAATGTGGATGGAGGAGACAACGGGTTCTCGTATTAACGTTGCTCGTACAGAACAAGCACTAGCTGTGCAACCATCCATTATCGGTACAGGTTGTCCGTATTGCTTAACGATGATTAGTGATGGGACGAAAGCGAAGGAAGTAGAAGAGAAAGTTCAAACACTTGATGTAACAGAGATTTTAGAACGATCTGTTATCGGACAGAAGAAAGAAGCAATGTAGTTTGTAAGCATGTATACAACTTTAGAAAGAGGTGCAATTATTGCACCTCTTCTCAACGCAAGGATACCGAGCGAGCGCTCGGTACTAAAAAAGAAACGGGGGAAAGAAACATGAATAAGACAGTTATTTTAAGTGCTGCAAGAACACCGGTTGGAAAATTTGGAGGATCTTTAAAAGATGTGAAGGCAACAGAACTTGGAGGAATTGCAATTAAAGCAGCGCTTGAAAGAGCAGATGTTTCTGCTAGTGATGTTGAAGAAGTTATATTTGGAACGGTTATTCAAGGTGGACAGGGGCAAATTCCATCTCGTCAAGCTGCGAGAGCTGCTGGAATCCCTTGGGAAGTGCAGACGGAAACAGTAAATAAAGTTTGTGCATCGGGACTTCGTGCGGTTACGTTAGCAGATCAAATTATTCGTACTGGTGATCAATCACTTATTGTAGCTGGTGGAATGGAATCGATGAGTAACAGTCCTTACATTTTACGAGGTGCAAGATGGGGATACAGAATGGGTAACAACGAAGTTATCGATTTAAATGTTGCAGATGGTTTAACATGCGCATTTTCAGGCATACACATGGGCGTTTATGGCGGCGAAGTTGCGAAGGAAGACGGAATCTCTCGCGAAGCCCAAGATGAATGGGCATATCGTAGTCATCAGCGTGCGGTTTCAGCGCATAAAGAAGGGCGCTTTGAAGAGGAAATTGTACCAGTAACAATTCCGCAAAGAAAAGGCGATCCTATTGTTGTTGCTAAAGATGAGGCGCCGCGTGAAGATACAACAATTGAAAAGTTAGCGAAATTAAAACCTGTATTTGATAAGACATCGTCAGTAACAGCTGGTAACGCTCCAGGACTGAATGATGGCGGTGCTGCACTTGTATTAATGAGCGAGGACAGAGCGAAGCAAGAAGGAAGAAAGCCTTTGGCGACGATTTTAGCACATACGGCAATCGCGGTAGAATCAAAAGATTTCCCAAGAACGCCAGGTTATGCAATTAACGAATTATTGAAAAAGACCGGCAAGACAATTGAAGACATCGATTTATTCGAGATTAATGAAGCGTTTGCGGCAGTAGCAATTGCGAGTACAGAGATTGCAGGTATTGACCCAGAAAAATTGAATGTAAATGGCGGCGCGGTTGCAATGGGACACCCAATTGGAGCAAGCGGAGCGCGTATTATCGTTACACTTATCCATGCACTGAAGCAGCGCGGCGGCGGAATTGGAATTGCTTCGATTTGTAGCGGTGGCGGTCAAGGTGATGCAGTGATGATTGAGGTTCATTAATTTACGGCGAGAAAACGATTCATTTATTACAGACTTATATTAAGGGGGAAGAAAGAATGGGTGTACAAAAAATAGTTGTAATTGGTGCGGGACAAATGGGATCGGGAATTGCGCAAGTATGTGCAATGGCAGGATATGATGTGAAGATTCAAGATTTAAAACAAGAGCAATTAGATAGAGGGTTAGCTATCATTACGAAAAACTTAGTGCGTCAAGTAGAAAAAGGACGCATGAAGGAAGAAGAGAAAGAGGAAACGTTAAATCGTCTTACAGTAACGCTTGATTTAGATTGTGTGAAAGAAGCTGATCTTGTTATTGAAGCAGCTGTTGAGAAAATGGATATTAAAAAGAAAATATTTGCGAATTTAGATGAAATTGCTCCAGATCATACAATTTTAGCAACGAATACGTCATCTCTTCCAATTACTGAAATTGCAGCGGTAACGAAACGCCCAGAAAAAGTAATCGGTATGCACTTTATGAATCCAGTTCCCGTTATGAAGCTTGTTGAAATTATTCGTGGATTGGCTACAGATGATGCGGTATATGAAACGATTGAAGATATTACGAAGAAAATTGGGAAAGTACCAGTTGAAGTAAATGATTTCCCAGGGTTTGTATCGAACCGTATTTTATTACCGATGATTAACGAAGCAATCTATACGTTATATGAAGGTGTAGCGACGAAAGAAGCGATTGATGAAGTAATGAAACTTGGCATGAATCATCCGATGGGCCCTTTAACGCTCGCTGATTTTATCGGTTTAGATACGTGTTTATACATTATGGAAGTGTTGCATGAAGGATTAGGAGATAGTAAATATCGCCCATGTCCATTACTACGTAAGTACGTAAATGCAGGGTGGTTAGGGCGTAAAACGGGCCGTGGTTTCTACGTTTATGAGTAAATCCCTCCTTGTATAGAGTAGTGGTCTTACCAACTTGTTAAAAGATATATAGCAAATGGAGGCGGAGTATATGAACTTTCGTTTTAATGAAGAGCAACAGATGATGAGGAAAATGGTTCGGGATTTTGCACAGAAGGAAATAGCACCCTTTGTTCCTAGCATGGAACAAGGGGTGTTCCCGACAGAGATTTTGCAAAAGATGGGTGAGCTTGGATTAATGGGTATTCCAGCGCCTGCAAAATACGGCGGCGCAGAAATGGATTTTATTTCTTACATTTTAGCAATTGAGGAAATCTCAAAAGTAAGCGCAACGGTTGGTGTAATTTTAGCTGTACATACGTCAGTTGGAATGAACCCGATTTTATACTTTGGAACAGAAGAGCAGAAGCAGAAGTATGTTTCTAAGCTTGCGGCTGGTGAATATTTAGGTGCATTCGCCTTAACTGAGCCAAATGCTGGATCAGATGCAGGGAGTTTGAAATCACGAGCTGTCAAGAAAGGTGATAATTACATCATTAATGGATCGAAAGTATTTATTACAAATGGCGGCGAAGCAAGTACATACATCGTTTTCGCTTCTACAAATCCAGATGCAGGAAAAAGTGGTATTTCTGCATTTATTGTAGAGAAAGATACGCCAGGCTTAATTATCGGAAAAGATGAACATAAGATGGGACTTCTCGGTTCTCGTACAGTTCAACTTACGTTCGAAGATATGATAGTGCCGGCTGAGAATTTACTCGGTGAAGAGGGACAAGGATTCAAGGTAGCGATGGCGAATTTAGATGTTGGACGAATTGGAATCGGGGCGCAGGCGTTAGGGATCGCGGAAGCGGCGCTCGCATGTGCGATAGATTATGCAAAGGAACGAGAGCAATTCGGGAAGCCGATTGCGGCGCAGCAAGGGATTGGCTTCAAACTTGCAGATATGGCGACAAGTGTGGAGGCGGCGCGATTACTTGTATATAGGGCTGCATCGCTTAGAGCACAAGGATTACCATGCGGTAAAGAAGCGTCTATTGCGAAGTTATTTGCTTCTAAGACAGCAGTTGAAGTTGCAATTGAAGCGGTACAAGTATTTGGCGGTTACGGTTATACGAAAGATTATCCGGTAGAGAGATTTTTCCGTGATGCGAAGATTACGCAAATTTATGAAGGAACGAGTGAGATACAAAAACTTGTTATTAGCCGTGCTTTATAAAGGGAAGAGGGGGAGACGGAAATGCATTTTAAATTATCAGAAGAACATGAAATGATAAGAAAAATGGTTCGGGATTTTGCTAAGAACGAAGTAGCACCAACGGCAGCTGAGCGTGATGAGGAAGAGAGATTTGACCGCGAGCTATTTGATCATATGGCTGAGCTTGGTTTGACAGGTATTCCATGGCCTGAAGAGTATGGTGGAATTGGAAGCGATTACTTAGCGTACGTAATTGCGATCGAAGAATTATCACGCGTTTGTGCTTCTACAGGTGTAACGCTGTCCGCGCATACTTCACTTGCTGGGTGGCCGATTTTTAAATTCGGAACGGAGGAGCAAAAGCAAAAGTTTTTGCGACCGATGGCTGAAGGGAAGAAAATTGGTGCATACGGTTTAACAGAACCGAGTTCTGGATCAGATGCTGGTGGAATGAAGACAATCGCCAAAAGAGATGGAGACCATTACATATTAAATGGATCGAAAATTTTCATTACAAATGGCGGTATTGCTGACATTTATGTTGTTTTTGCGTTAACAGATCCTGAATCGAAGCAGCGCGGCACGAGCGCATTTATTGTGGAAAGCGACACGCTAGGATTTTCGGTTGGGAAGAAGGAAAGTAAACTAGGGATTCGCTCTTCGCCAACGACTGAAATTATGTTTGAAGATTGCCGTATTCCTGTAGAAAATCTACTAGGAGAAGAAGGGCAAGGATTTAAGATTGCAATGCAAACGTTAGATGGCGGTCGTAACGGTATTGCTGCACAAGCAGTTGGTATTGCACAAGGGGCTTTAGATGCTTCTGTAGAATATGCAAGAGAGCGCCATCAATTTGGAAAGCCGATTGCGGCGCAGCAAGGGATTGGCTTTAAACTTGCGGATATGGCAACGGATGTAGAGGCTGCGCGCCTTTTAACATATCAAGCTGCGTGGCTTGAATCGGAAGGGCTTCCATATGGGAAAGAGTCAGCGATGTCAAAAGTATTTGCAGGTGATACAGCGATGAAGGTGACGACTGAAGCTGTGCAAGTATTTGGTGGTTACGGTTATACGAAAGATTATCCAGTAGAGCGTTATATGCGAGATGCAAAGATTACACAGATTTATGAAGGAACACAAGAAATTCAAAGGCTCGTAATTTCTCGTATGTTAACGAAGTAGGGGCAAAGGCGTAGGTATTTTCCTACGCTTTTTCCTTCCAAAAAATAATAGAGAGAGGTGAAGGGGATGGTTAAACATAATGTGCATGCGTCAGTAAAAGATGAAAAATTAGTTGCGTTAAGGCGTGAACAAATGATTAAAGGTGCGGTGCAACTGTTTAAGCAAAAAGGATTCCCGCGTACAACAACGAGAGAGATTGCAAAAGCGGCCGGATTTAGTATCGGAACACTATATGAATACATTCGTACGAAAGATGACGTGTTATATTTAGTTTGTGATAGTATTTATGAACATGTAAAAGAACGATTAGAGGAAGTAGTATGCACGGAGAAAGGAAGTATAGACAGTTTAAAAATAGCGATAACAAATTACTTTAAAGTGATGGACGAATTGCAAGAAGAAGTATTAATCATGTATCAAGAAGTACGGTTTTTACCGAAAGAATCACTCCCATACGTACTAGAGAAAGAGTTTCAAATGGTAGGAATGTTTGAGAATATTTTAGAACAATGTACAGAAAATGGAACATTTATATTAAATAAAAAAGAAATACAGCTTCTTGCACATAACATTTTCATACAAGGACAGATGTGGGGATTTAGACGTTGGGCGCTGCAAAAACTGTATACGCTCGAAGAATATACAGAAATGCAAATTAGGTATGTGTTGCAAGGGGCGCATATGCTTCCGAAGTAAGGAATGGAAAAATTATAATTTTATTACTATATAAAGTGAGGGTGTTCATCCAAAGCTGATTAGTAGCCTTCACAAATCAGGCGTTTACAGGTAGCGGGGCTTCCGCCTAACTTCTTTGCTCCAGCCGAATGTTGAGGCGGGAGTTTTACTGCTCGCAAATAGCGGGATAAAAGTTTCCCGTTTTTTTTGTAGCATATTTGTGCGACTTTTGTTTATAATGAATAGTATGGATTTTTTTAAGCAGACCGTTATATATAAGGTTATATTTGATGAAAGGAAGTGCCGCATAAGTGAATTTTAAGCAATATTCACCAGAAGAGCTAAAAGAATGTTCAATGATTGAAGTTGTACATAGCGTTTTAGGGGATAAAAGACAAGCAACGACATTCAACGAGTTGGTTAAAGAAATCGCTCAAGTGCTGGGACTATCTCAAGAGCAAGTTAATGCGAAACTCGCACAATTTTATACAGATTTAAACATCGATGGACGCTTCATTAATTTAGGAGAAAATCGTTGGGGACTACGTAGCTGGTACCCATATGAGCAAATCGATGAAGAAATTCTGCCTCAGCCAAAACCGAAGAAGAAACGTAAAGTTGAAGAGGACGGTTTTGACGACTACATGGAAGACGAAGATGACTTCGACGATGCAGACGGAAATGTAGAGGAAGAAGAAGAAGTAGAAGATTTGGACAAGGTTCTTGAAGAAGAAGACGGAGATGACGATGATCTTGATGATTTAGATGAAGATGATGAAGATGACTTCGCTGAAGAAGAACTTGAGTATGATGAAACTGAAGAAGAAGAGGAAGAACTGTAGTTCTTGACTTTTCATTATCGTCCATGTAGAATCATTTTTGGGCTCTTTAAAAAAGGACGATAATACTTTTAAAGTGTAAATATAAAAGAAAATTGCTCCCTACTTGTTACTTTTTGTGATGAGGGGAGCAATTTTCTTTTTTGTTTTTTGTTTAGAATACAAAAAGAGTCTAACAATAAGATAGATACAGTGTTATCTACATACGTTGCGCTTTGCAACGGTGATTATATAACAACAAGGTAGAAGGGAGCTTTTTCATGACTAAGTATATTTTTGTAACAGGCGGTGTAGTATCGTCTTTAGGTAAAGGTATTACAGCAGCATCTCTTGGAAGACTTTTAAAAAATCGTGGTTTAAACGTAACGATTCAAAAGTTTGATCCGTACATTAACGTAGACCCAGGGACTATGAGCCCATACCAACACGGTGAGGTATTCGTAACAGATGATGGTGCAGAAACGGACTTAGACCTTGGTCACTATGAACGTTTTATCGACATCAACTTAAACAAATACAGCAACGTAACAACAGGTAAAATTTACTCTTCAGTTCTTCAAAAAGAGCGTCGTGGTGAATATCTAGGAGGAACAGTTCAAGTTATTCCTCACATTACTAACGAAATTAAAGAACGTGTATATCGTTCTGGTCGCGAAACAAATGCGGACGTTGTTATTACAGAAATCGGTGGAACTGTTGGTGATATCGAGTCTCTACCATTCTTAGAAGCAATCCGTCAAATTAAGAGCGACATCGGTCGTGACAATGTAATGTACATTCACTGTACGTTAATCCCGTACTTAAAAGCAGCGGGTGAAATGAAAACAAAACCAACGCAACATAGCGTTAAAGAGCTTCGTAGCTTAGGTATTCAACCAAATATTATCGTTGTTCGTACAGAACTGCCTGTTTCTCAAGATATGAAAGACAAGCTTGCATTATTCTGTGACATCGATACAAAAGCAGTTATCGAAGCACGCGATGCAGATACTTTATACGCGGTTCCATTATCTCTTCAAGAGCAAAACATGGACCAAATCGTTTGCGATCACTTAAAATTAGACAATCCAGCTGCAGATATGACAGAGTGGACTGCGCTAGTTGATAAAGTACGTAACCTTTCTAAGAAAACAAAAATCGCTCTTGTTGGTAAATACGTAGAGCTTCAAGATGCATATATTTCTGTTGTAGAAGCACTTCGTCATGCAGGTTATTCATTCGACACAGATGTAGAAGTGAAATGGGTAAACGCTGAGCACGTAACAGCAGAGAACGTAAAAGAATTAGTTGGTGACACAGATGGTATTCTTGTGCCAGGTGGTTTTGGAGATCGTGGTGTAGAAGGTAAAATCGTTGCAATTCAATATGCTCGTGAAAACAAAGTTCCATTCTTAGGAATTTGCTTAGGTATGCAACTTGCATCAATCGAATTTGCACGTAACGTATTAGGATTAGAAGGAGCTAACTCTTCTGAAATTAATCCTGACACACCTTATGCAATCATCGACTTATTACCAGAGCAAAAAGATGTAGAAGACTTAGGTGGTACACTTCGTCTTGGTCTATACCCATGTAAGCTTTCTGAAGAAACGAATGCTTATAGAGCTTACAGTGAGCCGGTTGTATATGAGCGTCATCGTCATCGTTATGAGTTCAACAATCAATTCCGTCCGGATATGGAAAAAGCAGGATTTGTATTCTCTGGTACAAGCCCAGACGGTCGCCTAGTTGAAATCATTGAATTAAAAGATCACCCTTGGTTCGTGGCAGCACAGTTCCACCCAGAACTTGTATCTCGTCCAAACCGTCCACAACCATTGTTCCATGATTTCGTAAGTGCTTCTATTACGAATAAAGAGAGCAAGTAATAAAAAAGCGCCTGAAATAGGGCGCTTTTTTTAATATTCGTTTAACATTTCATCAATTGTAAATTTCAATCCGTGATAAGCAAATAAGGCTATCATTAAACTTGGGAATCCGTAGCGATTACCTTCATCGTCTGGAATAAGACCTTTTAACAGTTTTGTATCAATATGTACATCTGTATATTGTTCCAGTGATTCAATACCTTCTTGAATAGCAGAGATTCCAACGATAGAGTGGCCTTCTTCTTGAAGTTTTTTTGCAATACTTACCGCTTCTTCATCTGTTGAAAAACGGCTAATAAGAAGTACACGGTCTGCAGAAGTTACTTCTGCTTCTTTATCATTTTCAAATAAACGTTTCGCTTGCTGCATTGGTTCAGCACCGAATAGTGCTTCAGCAACAACACCATCCATTTCATTTGTACCATGTAAATAAATGAAGCCATCGCCAACTAATGCTTGAGCAAGTAGACGAGCGCTATCTTCTATATTCATTTCCTCTTTTTGAGAAACTCTGGAGAAATAACCACTTAATTGAGTCGAAAAAATTTTTAACATAATGTTACTCCCTTCGTACGTGTTCGCCGGCTTTCATTATAGTGTATTTTTTTAGAAAGGTGAAATCGTAGGGTAGCATAACAAAAAAGGAAACGGTAAAATAAGAAAGAATAGGAAGGAATTTGCCAAAGAATAGCGAAAATAAATCGTTAAGATATAAGAAGCTTTAAATCTTGTATTTATACAGAAAGGTTGGGAGTTATGGAAGGGAAAATTTTAATCGTTGATGATCAATATGGCATTCGTGTGTTATTACATGAAGTGTTCCAAAAAGAAGGTTATCAGACGTTCCAAGCAGCGAATGGATTTCAAGCTTTAGATATCGTGAAAAAAGATAATCCAGATTTAGTTGTGTTAGATATGAAAATTCCAGGTATGGATGGTATAGAGATTTTAAAGCATGTAAAAGAAATTGATGAGAGTATTAAAGTAATTTTAATGACTGCTTATGGAGAGCTTGATATGATCCAAGAGGCAAAAGATTTAGGAGCTTTAATGCACTTTGCTAAACCATTTGATATTGATGAAATTCGTCAAGCGGTGAGAAATGAGCTTGCTGTAGAGGCGTAAAAAATGAATTTTTTATAAAAAATATGGAAAAAAGCGTTTACATGGACTATTGAGCAGGTGAATACAGTTGAGTTTTTGAGTACAAGTTGTTATCCTATTGAGTGTAGAAAAAAGTCCGGTATGTAAATATACATATTTTACCTTATTCTGGTCATACTACCAGCGATAAGAATTTATCGGATACAAAAAACGTTTTTTAGGAGGATTCACCATGCCTTTAGTTTCTATGAAAGAAATGCTAAACAAAGCACTAGAAGGAAAATACGCAGTTGGTCAATTCAACATGAACAACTTAGAGTGGACTCAAGCTATCTTAGCTGCTGCGGAAGAAGAAAAATCTCCTGTAATCCTAGGTGTATCTGAGGGTGCAGCTCGTCATATGACTGGTTTCAAAACAGTTGTAGCTATGGTTAAAGCTTTAATCGAAGAAATGAACATTACTGTTCCTGTAGCGATTCACCTTGACCATGGTTCAAGCTTCGAAAAATGTAAAGAAGCAATCGATGCAGGTTTCACATCTGTAATGATTGACGCTTCTCACCACCCATTCGAAGAAAACGTTGAAACTACTAAAAAAGTGGTAGAATACGCACACGCTCGTAACGTATCTGTTGAAGCTGAGCTTGGAACAGTTGGCGGACAAGAAGATGATATCATCGCTGAAGGCGTAATTTACGCTGATCCTGCAGAGTGTAAGCACCTTGTTGAAGCAACTGGCATCGACTGCCTAGCTCCAGCTTTAGGTTCTGTACACGGTCCTTACAAAGGTGAGCCTAACTTAGGATTCGCAGAAATGGAGCAAGTTCGCGACTTCACTGGCGTACCTTTAGTATTACACGGTGGTACTGGTATCCCAACTGCTGATATCGTAAAAGCTATTTCTTTAGGTACTTCAAAAATTAACGTAAACACTGAGAACCAAATTGAGTTTACAAAAGCTGTTCGTGAAGCATTAAACAAAGATCAAGAAGTTTACGATCCTCGTAAATATATTGGACCTGGCCGCGAAGCTATCAAAGCAACTGTTGCTGGTAAAATTCGCGAATTCGGTTCTAACGGTAAAGCGTAAGAATAAAATTCCGTTTTGGAAACCGTCTAGTCTTTTAGACGGTTTCCTTTCGTTGTATAATGAAAGCGTGAACAAGTCTAAAGATTTTTATCATTTCGTTTTTGAAATAGAAAATAATGTGCATAGTCCTATTAATAAATGTGATAACGTATCTAAATTGATAAATTTTGCTCGATGAATAGTTAATCTTTATCTATTCGGAATATAGGAGAAATGGAGATAATGGTTTCCTATTTATTGAGTTTTGGGATGGAAAGAGTGATTGAGATTGTTAAGGGGAATCTTCTAATTCTTTTTATAAAGAATTTAGAAGGTAAATACATTCACAAGAAGGGAGCTCAATATGGAAAAATTGCTAATTGAAGGCGGAAGAGCTTTAAATGGAACAATTCGAGTGAGTGGTGCGAAAAACAGCGCTGTTGCACTAATTCCAGCGACAATTTTAGCAGATACTCCAGTAACCATTGGTGGAGTTCCTAATATTTCGGACGTGAAAATGTTAGGAGACTTACTAGAGGAAATTGGAGGGAAAGTAACATATGGGCAGGAGGAAGAGATGGTAGTCGATCCTTCTAACATGGTTGCGATGCCTTTACCAAATGGAAAAGTGAAAAAGTTGCGTGCTTCTTATTATTTAATGGGTGCGATGCTTGGTCGTTTTAAAAAAGCTGTTATTGGGCTTCCAGGTGGATGTCATTTAGGACCGAGGCCGATTGATCAGCATATTAAAGGGTTTGAAGCGTTAGGTGCACATGTTACGAATGAACAAGGTGCTATCTATTTAAGAGCAGATGAATTGCGCGGGGCACGTATTTATTTAGACGTTGTTAGTGTAGGGGCTACGATTAATATTATGCTAGCAGCTGTCCGAGCGAAAGGTAGAACTGTTATTGAAAATGCAGCGAAAGAACCCGAGATTATTGATGTAGCTACATTGTTAACAAGCATGGGAGCACGCATTAAAGGTGCTGGTACAGATGTAATCCGAATTGATGGTGTGGACTCACTGCATGGTTGTCACCATACTATCATTCCAGATCGTATTGAGGCTGGTACGTATATGATTTTAGGAGCGGCATCAGGAGGAGAAGTAACAGTTGATAATGTTATTCCTCAGCATTTAGAGTCAGTTACTGCAAAGCTAAGAGAAGCTGGTGTTCAAGTTGAAACGAACGATGATCAAATTACAGTGAACGGTAATAGAAGGTTAAAAGTAGTTGATATAAAAACGCTTGTATATCCAGGTTTCGCAACAGATTTACAACAGCCGTTTACGACGCTTTTAACAAAGGCGCACGGGACGGGAGTTGTAACGGATACAATTTACGGCGCTCGTTTCAAACATATTGATGAATTACGTCGTATGAATGCACAAATTAAAGTAGAAGGTCGTTCGGCAATTGTAACTGGTCCTGTTTTATTACAAGGTGCAAAAGTAAAGGCGAGTGACTTACGAGCTGGGGCTTCGCTTGTTATTGCAGGATTAATGGCGGATGGAATTACAGAAGTAACCGGACTTGAGCATATTGATCGAGGTTATGAAAATATAGTAGACAAGCTTAAAGGTCTTGGTGCAAACATTTGGCGAGAACAAATGACAGAGCAAGAAATTGAAGAGATGAAGAACGCATAAGTGATACTTCCGCAAGTGGGGAGCGAAGTATCACTATTTGCGGAAGTACACTTTATAGAAAAATAAAGTTCACAAAATACGGCAGAAATATAAAGGCTTAAAGGAGAGGGATTATCGTGGAAAGAAGTTTATCTATGGAGTTAGTACGTGTAACAGAGGCTGCAGCATTATCATCAGCGCGTTGGATGGGACGCGGGAAAAAGGATGAAGCAGACGGTGCAGCAACGTCTGCTATGCGTGATGTATTTGATACAATTCCGATGAAAGGTACAGTTGTAATTGGTGAAGGTGAGATGGATGAAGCGCCAATGCTGTATATCGGAGAGAAATTAGGTACAGGGTATGGCCCGCGCGTAGACGTTGCAGTTGATCCTTTAGAAGGGACAAACATTGTAGCAGCTGGCGGATGGAATGCACTTGCCGTTATTGCAATTGCAGATCATGGTAATTTGTTACATGCTCCTGACATGTACATGGATAAAATCGCGGTTGGTCCAGAAGCAGTTGGAGCCGTTGATATTGATGCCCCTATTATTGATAACTTACGTGCAGTTGCGAAAGCAAAAAACAAGGATATTGAAGATGTTGTAGCAACAGTTTTAAACCGTCCACGTCATCAAGCAATTATCGAAGAAATTCGTAAAGCTGGTGCTCGTATTAAATTGATTAACGATGGAGATGTAGCTGGAGCAATCAATACAGCATTTGACCGTACAGGTGTAGATATTTTATTCGGTTCTGGTGGGGCTCCTGAAGGAGTATTAGCAGCTGTCGCATTAAAATGTTTAGGTGGAGAAATCCACGGAAAGCTTCTTCCTCAAAATGAAGCTGAATTAGCTCGTTGTAAAAAAATGGGTATTGAAGATATAAATCGTATCCTTCGTATGGAAGACTTAGTAAAGGGTGACGATGCAATCTTTGCAGCAACAGGTGTAACAGACGGAGAATTGTTACGAGGCGTTCAATTTAAAGGTAGCGTTGGAACAACACAATCTCTTGTTATGCGTGCAAAATCAGGTACAGTACGTTTCGTAGACGGACGCCATAGTTTAAATAAAAAACCGAACTTGGTTATTAAATAAAAAGTGCAAGCGGCTCGTTCAGAATGGAAGAAGCAAAGCTACCGACCATTCTAGTTGTTAAAACTAGATTAAATAATAAGCGAAGACAAATTTTCTTGTCTTCGCTTATTGTATTTGTGTCCCAACGTATTGATTAAAACTAGATAAAAGGGTTACAATAGTGAATATTACCCTACTTGAACTTATTGCCTTTCATTATTAATTATTTGCCTTCCGTATTTTTTCCCTTTACCCATGTGAAAAGAGAATAACGTTAAAGTGTGGTGTCTGAATGAATTTGTCAATTGCAGCATTAGAAAACATGAAATTAAAAGAGTTATACGAGCTTGCGAAAGAATTTAAGATTTCGTATTATAGCAAATTAACGAAAAAAGAATTAATCTTCGCCATTTTAAAAGCTCGAGCAGAAAAAGAAGGTTTCTTTTTCATGGAAGGCGTATTAGAAATTATTCAATCAGAAGGATTTGGATTCCTACGTCCTATCAACTATTCTCCAAGCTCAGAAGATATTTATATCTCAGCTTCGCAAATTCGTCGTTTCGATTTACGTAATGGAGATAAGGTTTCTGGTAAAGTACGACCTCCGAAAGAAAATGAACGCTATTTTGGATTATTACAAGTTGAAGCTGTAAACGGAGATGATCCAGAGTCAGCAAAAGAGCGTGTGCATTTCCCTGCATTAACACCATTATACCCAGATCGCCAAATGAAATTGGAAACGGAACCGAAAAAGTTACCGACACGCATCATGGATTTAATCGCACCAGTTGGATTTGGACAACGTGGTTTAATTGTTGCGCCTCCAAAGGCGGGTAAAACAAGTCTATTAAAAGAAATTGCACACAGCGTTACAACAAATCATCCAGAAGCAGAATTAATTGTGCTTCTAATTGATGAGCGTCCAGAGGAAGTAACAGACATTGAACGTTCTGTTAAGGGCGATGTTGTAAGTTCTACTTTTGATGAAGTACCAGAAAATCATATTAAAGTAGCTGAACTTGTGTTAGAACGTGCAATGCGTCTTGTAGAGCACAAAAAAGACGTTATCATTTTAATGGATAGTATTACCCGTTTAGCGCGAGCTTACAACCTCGTTATTCCGCCAAGTGGTAGAACATTATCGGGTGGTATCGACCCAGCGGCTTTCCATAGACCGAAGCGTTTCTTTGGGGCTGCGCGTAATATTGAAGAGGGCGGTAGCTTAACGATTTTAGCAACAGCGCTCGTTGATACAGGGTCTCGTATGGACGATGTAATTTACGAGGAATTTAAAGGAACTGGAAATATGGAACTTCACTTAGATCGCTCATTAGCTGAGCGTCGTATCTTCCCAGCGATTGATATTCGTCGCTCTGGTACGCGTAAAGAAGATCTATTAATTCCGAAAGAGCATTTAGACAAGTTGTGGGGTATTCGTAAAACAATGCGTGATACACCAGACTTCGTTGAAGGTTTCTTACGTAAACTTCGTCAAACAAAGACAAATGAAGAATTTTTACAAAACATTGTTGCAGACTCGAAAAGGTATGTAACAACTAAGTAAAGGGAAAAGATTGGGACTCGCTTATTTCGTAGTAAGCGAGTTTTTTTATGTTTTTTAGGTGATGTTAAAGGGAGAAGTAAGTGGGAGAACCTTAGCCAGTCAGAGCTGAACGAGCCGCTTGCGCTTTTAAATTGTATCCAGTTCTGGCGGCTAGCTCTTCGCATCTAAGAACCTTCCGCCCGAAAGGTAAAAAGCACCTTTAGGGCGAAAGAACCTTAGCCAGAGCTAAGCAAGCCACCTCCACTTTAAGATAATATCCAGCTCCAGCGGCTAGAACCTCCGGTCATTTCACTCTCTCGAAGCAAAAGGCGCTTCAAGGTCGAGAGTTTGAAGTGTCCTGGATTCTGAACGAGCCGCTTATGCTTTTAAATTGTATCTAGTTCCGACGGCTAGCTCTTCGTGTCTAAGAACCTCCCGCACTAAAGGTAAAGAGCACCTTTTGTGCGAGAGAACCTTAGCCAGTCAGAGCTGAACGAGCCGTCTCCACTTTTAATTTAAAAAGACAAAAACAGGTAGTTGCAAAATGAAGTTAGCCTTGTTATAATTTCATCATATGTGTTTCATCAATATAGTTGTGTATGCAGCTGAAGATGAAAAACTCTGTTTCGAAAATGATTCAGGGCGGAAGGAGATGAAAAGAATGAAAGCAGGAATTCACCCAGATTACAAGAAAGTTGTATTCATGGACACAAACACAGGCTTCAAATTCTTAAGCGGGTCTACTAAAGGCTCTAGCGAAACTGTTGAGTGGGAAGATGGTAACACTTATCCATTACTAAAAGTTGAGATCAGTTCTGATTCTCACCCATTCTACACTGGACGTCAGAAGTTTGCTACTGCAGACGGACGCGTTGATCGCTTCAATAAGAAATACGGTATCAAGTAATAAAAACATAAAACAGGCAAGTGTATGTATTCGCTTGTCTGTTTTTTTTGCGAAAATATTATACCTTTACCCTACTTTTAACTAAAAAGTAGATGAAAGGAGAGCTTCATGTACTTAATAAATCAAAATGGCTGGATTGAAGTGATTTGCGGTAGTATGTTTTCTGGTAAATCAGAAGAGCTAATCCGCCGTGTGCGCCGCACGCAATTTGCGAAACAACATGCAATTGTATTTAAACCATGTATTGATAATCGTTATAGTGAAGAAGATGTTGTATCACATAACGGATTAAAGGTAAAAGCAGTTCCTGTTTCAGCTTCAAAGGATATATTTGAACATATTACAGAAGAGTTGGATGTTATTGCAATCGATGAGGTGCAATTTTTTGATGGGGACATTGTGGAAGTGGTGCAAGTATTGGCAAATCGTGGCTATCGTGTCATTGTAGCTGGTTTAGACCAAGATTTCCGTGGTCTACCATTTGGACAAGTTCCTCAGCTGATGGCGATTGCTGAACACGTAACAAAACTGCAAGCAGTATGTTCTGCATGTGGATCTCCGGCAAGTCGTACACAACGATTAATTGATGGAGAGCCGGCGGCATTTAATGATCCGATTATTTTAGTTGGAGCTTCAGAATCGTACGAACCACGTTGTCGTCATTGTCATGCAGTTCCTGCAAACAAAAATAAGTAAAACTCGCTTTGTAGGGCGGGTTTTTTTCAAAATAGAGAGAATGAGTGGTGCAAGCCGCTTGCGCTTTTAAATATATCTAGTTCTGGTGGCTAGCTCTTCGCATCTAAGAACCTTCCGCCCGAAAGGTAAAAAGCACCTTTAGGTCGAAAGAACCTTGGCTGGTCAGAGCTGAAAGAGCCACCGCCACTTTTAAATATATTATCTAGCTCCAGCGGCTAGAATCGCAGGCCATTTCGCTCTCTCGCTCGAAGCAAAAAGCGCTTCAAGGTCGAGAGCTCCAATGGCCTGCGATTCTGAGCGAGCCGCTTGCGCTTTTAAATATAATTTGCGTTTTTTTGAGTAAGTACCATATACTATTTGTATTAGATACTAGGATGTAGAGGTGAATGATGTGTTAGATCGTTTGCAAGCTGTAGAAGATCGTTATGAGAAGTTAAATGAATTGTTAAGTGACCCAGAGGTTATTAGCGATACAAATAAGCTTCGTGAGTATTCAAAAGAACAATCTGATATGCAAGAAACGGTAGAGGTGTACCGTGAGTATAAAGATGTTCGTGAGCAATTACGAGATGCAAAAGCAATGTTAGAAGATAAGTTAGACGCTGATATGCGTGAAATGGTTAAGGAAGAAGTCTCTGAATTAGAAGGACAAGAGAAAACATTATCAGAACGTCTGAAAATTTTACTTGTTCCAAAAGACCCTAATGATGATAAAAACGTTATCGTGGAGGTTCGTGGTGCTGCTGGTGGTGATGAGGCAGCTTTATTTGCTGGTGATTTATATCGTATGTATAGCCGTTATGCTGAGGTGCAAGGTTGGAAAACTGAAATTATCGAAGCGAGCTATACAGAGTTAGGTGGATATAAAGAGATTATCTTTATGATTAACGGTAAAGGTGCTTTCGCGAAGCTGAAATTCGAGAATGGTGCTCACCGTGTACAACGTGTTCCTGAAACGGAATCTGGTGGACGTATTCATACATCTACAGCAACTGTAGCTGTATTACCAGAGGCAGAAGAAGTAGAGATTACTATTCATGAAAAAGATGTTCGTGTTGATACATTTGCTTCTAGTGGTCCTGGTGGACAGAGCGTTAATACAACGATGTCAGCGGTACGTTTAACGCATTTACCGACTGGTGTAGTTGTATCTTGTCAGGATGAGAAATCACAGATTAAGAATAAAGAAAAAGCAATGAAAGTATTACGTGCACGTGTTTATGATAAATTCAGACAAGAAGCGCAAGCTGAGTACGATCAAAACCGTAAACAAGCTGTTGGTACGGGAGACCGTTCAGAGCGTATTCGTACGTATAACTTCCCGCAAAACCGTGTAACTGACCATCGAATCGGCTTAACGATTCAAAAGCTAGATCAAATCCTACAAGGTAAGTTAGATGATTTCATCAATGCCTTAGTGATGGAAGATCAGGCGCAAAAGATGGAGGCAGCTGAGTAATGCGTGTCTATGAAGCCCTGAAATGGGCTTCTTCTTTTTTACAGGAAAATGGACGAGATGAAAATGCGGGAGAACTTGTCCTTTGTCATGTATTAAAGACGAACAGAACAGGAATGCTCATGAATATGCGTGAAGAGATAACCGCGGAACAAGAGAAAAGTTTTGCAGAATTTATCCACAAGCACGTGGAAGGTATTCCAATCCAATATATGCTCGGTTATGAAATGTTTTATGGACGCTCGTTTTTTGTGAATGAAGAGGTATTAATACCAAGGCCTGAAACGGAAGAGCTTATAGTAGGAGTGCTAGAGCGAATTGAGCGTCATTTTGGTAATGAGAAACTTCATGTAGCGGATATTGGTACAGGTAGTGGAGCAATTTCTATTACGCTCGCTTTAGAAAATAAAAATCTTCATGTGTATACGGTAGATATTGCACGAGAATCGATTGAAGTTGCAAAAGAAAATGCAAAATCTTTGGGTGCAGAAGTAACGTTCTATCACGGTGATTTATTGTCACCATTTTATAAAATAGATCAAAAGTTAGATGTTGTCGTTTCAAACCCTCCATATATACCAGAAGAGGATTGGCGTGGTCTTTCTCCTGTTGTGAAAGAGCATGAACCAAAGAGAGCACTTGTTGGCGGTGAAGATGGATTAGATTTCTATCGCCGTTTTATGGAAGAATTGCCGAACGTGTTGCAGAAGAAAGCAATTGTGGCATTTGAAATTGGAGTAGGGCAAGGTGAGGATGTAAAGGAATTGTTACAACAAGCCTTTCCGCATGCTCATGTTGAAGTTGTTTTTGATATTAACGGAAAAGATCGTATGGTATTTGCAGAGATGGAGTAAGGTTCACACCTTACTCTATTTTTTTGTGGGGAAAATTCATATAGATTTTGAATTTAATAGTTTAGAAAGATGAAAGTCTGTCCACACTGTTTGTAGAGGGGACGGTGGAGGAAATGAAAAAACAAGTTATTGCTTATCTTCTTCTATTATTAATTGGTGCACAGTTACTTGTGCAGTTTGGATATATGAAAGCTGATGCGAAAGGGCCTTCTGTTATTCCGAAAGAGGCCGTTCGATTACGAATTTTAGCAAATAGTGATTCAGATAAAGATCAGGCGTTAAAGCGTAAAGTACGCGATGAAGTAAAAGCGCAAATTGATGGATGGGTAGCAGATTTAACGTCATTTGAAGAGGCGCGAAAGGTAATTCAAAGTCATATTCCAGAAATCGAAAAAACAGTGAAAAACACGCTAAAAAAGGAAGGCAGTACAGAGTCATTCCAAGTGAAATTTGGTAAGAATGTAAAGTTTCCTACAAAGGTATATGGGAATTTTATTTATCCAGCAGGAGAATATGAAGCGGTACTCATTACAATTGGAAAAGGTGAAGGGGCGAATTGGTGGTGTGTGTTATTTCCTCCAATGTGTTTCTTAGATTTTTCAAGTGGTACAGCTGTAAGAAAAGAAGAGCATGTTGTGAAGGCTGAATCTCCTGAAGAAGATCAAGTGGAACAAGCTGAAGGGGATATAGTCGATTCACCAAAGATAGAAGAGGATAAGGTGAAGGAAAAGAAAGTTGTAAAACAGGAAGTAGCAAAAAAGGTAACAGCTTCTGAAAAGAAAGTAGTAAAAAGTGAAATAAAAGTAGAAGAACAGCCTGTAAGTAAAGAAGAAACAAAAACAGTGGAAAAAGTGGAGAATCCTGTGGAGAAAAAGCAAGAAAAACAAAATGAGTATGTACAAGTGGAAGAGGAAGAAAAAAAGCCAGAAGTTAAATTATTTATTGTAGAAGCTTTTACATCTTTATTTTCTAAATAGTACTATTAACAAGTCCCTTCTCATATATAAAGATGAGGAGGGATTTATTATGAAGAAAGTGTATTTTGCTACGAAAGAGGATGTAGAAAGATTACATTCTTTTTTCGGACAAGCTAATAAAAAAGATGATAAAATAAATGAGTTATACGCACAATTTATGATTTTGGAAGAGGCGGAAGAAATACGAGCTGTAATTGGATATGAACAAAGTGAAGAAAATGCACTTATTCGTTCTTGTTTATTCACACCTCATGTGGATAAACAGACTTTCTTATATTTTTTTGAAATGTTTTTGCAGTATATGAAAGAAAAAAATATTCGACAATTGTACTTACTAACAAATCATCCACAATCTATAACAATCTTTCAGTTTTTTGACTTTGTCACTATAGAGAGAGAGAAAGTGCCAGAGGGAATTCGACAGCTAGAACACTTTTGTAAAAATATAAAAGAGCCGAATGCAATAATACTAAATTGTCAGCTATTCACAAAGTTATCCACGGATTAATTAGGTTTATCCACATTTTGTGGATAAACCTTGTTTGTCTTTTGGATAAATCTCATAGTAAACTAAAAATAGACAAGTATTTCAGGGTAGAAAAGGACGTGGAAAAAAATGCACACAAATATGTGGGTTGTGGATAATGTTGTGGAAAGAAAAAAATATTATCCACAGTTACAAGAAGCAGCAAGACTATTAAGAGAAAACGAAGCGGTTGCCTTCCCTACGGAAACGGTATATGGGCTAGGTGCAAACGCGATGAATGATGAAGCAATTGCGAAAATTTTTGAAGCAAAAGGGAGACCAAGTGATAATCCACTTATTGTTCACATAGGTACAAAATCTCAGTTAGATGGGATTGTAAATGAAATTCCACCGGTTGCGGAGAAGTTAATGGAACACTTTTGGCCAGGACCATTAACGATTATTTTGCCAAGAAAAGAAGGTATTTCTGAGAAGGTGACGGCAGGTCTTAATACGGTTGGAGTAAGAATGCCGGATCATCCAGTAGCGCTCGCTCTTATTGAGGAGGCGAATGTACCGGTTGCAGCACCGAGTGCGAATCGTTCAGGGCGTCCAAGCCCGACGTTAGCTTCTCACGTATATGAAGATTTGAATGGAAAGATTGCAGGTATTGTTGATGGTGGGGCAACGGGAGTAGGCGTTGAATCAACTGTAATCGATTGTACAAGTGAGATTCCAACAATTTTACGTCCAGGCGGGATTACGAAAGAACAATTGGAAGCAGTAATAGGTACTGTTTCTTTAGATCCAGCTTTAAAGGATGAGAAGGAAAAACCGAAATCACCTGGAATGAAATATACACATTATGCACCGAAAGCGCCACTTAGTATTGTTGAAGGATCACGTGAGTTTATTCAGCGTCTTGTGGATAAGAAGAAGGAAGAAGGATTTAAAGTAGGTGTATTAACGACAGAAGAGTATCAGCATGTATATAGTGCAGATGTCGTATTATCTTGTGGTATGCGAAGTGATTTAGCTAGCGTTGCGACCAAATTATATGATGTACTTAGAACGTTTGATGCAAGTGAAGTGGATGTTATTTTTAGTGAGTCGTTCCCGAATGACGGAATAGGGAATGCAATTATGAATCGCTTAACAAAAGCGGCAGGACATCATATTATTACTGAATGATAAGGTACGATTAGCAAACAGAATATTTCTCCTCGGATAAGCATATTTTGAAGTAGCACGTCCGAGGAGGGACATGAATGACGTTTGAACAGCTAATACCTTTAATAATTATGGCATTCGCCTTAGGGATGGATGCGTTCTCGGTGAGTCTTGGTATGGGGATGATGACCTTAAAGTTAAGACAAATCCTGTATATCGGTATGACGATAGGGATTTTTCATATTATCATGCCATTTATAGGAATGGTATTAGGTCGTTTTTTATCAGAGAAGTATGGGGACATTGCACATTTTGCAGGTGCTATTTTATTAATTGGTCTAGGGTTTTATATCGTATATTCGTCTATTTTAGAAAACGAAGAGACTAGAACTGCTCCTATTGGAATTAGTTTATTTGTATTTGCATTTGGCGTCAGTATAGATAGCTTTTCGGTAGGCCTTAGTCTTGGTATTTACGGAGCACAGACGATTATTACAATATTACTTTTTGGATTTATTAGCATGTTATTAGCGTGGTTTGGTTTATTAATTGGTAGACATGCGAAAAGTATACTCGGTACATATGGTGAGATAGTAGGTGGTATCATTCTGGTTGGATTTGGATTATATATCCTTTTTCCTATATAATTTTATGTAGGAGGGAATTATGAACACGCTATTGGAATGGTATGTTAAGTTTTTAACCTTCTTTCCTCGATGGCTAAGAAGACTTATAATTTGGGGTATTATTTTGCAAATTTCGATGTTAGGTTGGATTAAGTTAATTCGTGAATGGTGAGATGGTTCCTTTCTGTGCATATTTTGTTTGTACTATATTTATTGCACTAAAAATTACAGATATAGAAAGGATGAGATGAATGACGAGATTGAAGCAAGTTTTTGGTATTATTATTAGTTTTTTTGTTTTTTGGTTTAGTATGCTCGGTGTACAAATGTTTGCTGAGTTTTTAGATATTGAGTCATTGAAGTTTGTTGCCGGAAAGACTGAGGCAGCGCGTACTTTTTATTCTCCATACCCGTTTTTAATTGTTTTTCTTATTACATTGCTTTCCCTATATTTCTTAGTAATTAAGCTTGGGAAACCGAAAAAAGAGAAATTGCCTACTTTAGAGGAAAAGAAGGAAGAATTACAATGATAAAATCCCCCGCTTCTTAGCGGGGGATTTTATTTTTGAGTGATGGAAGTAATTAAGTTACCTTCGCTTTTAGATATATCCAGCTCCAGCGGCTAGAATCTCCGGTCATTTCGCTCTCTCGCATGAAGCAAAAAGCGCTTCAAGGTCGAGAGCTCCAATGCTCTGCGATTCTGAATGAGCCGCCTCCGCTTTTAAAATATTATCCAGTTCCAGCGGCTAGAATGGTCGGTGGCTTCGCGTCTTCCTGCGAGACAAAAAGCGCCTCTACGTCAGAAGCTCCATCCCCCTCCCATTCTGAGCGAGCCGCTTCCACTTTTAAATTGGCCTAACCAATTCAAATTGTTCTCCTAATTTTGCATAGTTGTGTCCTGCTAGACGGCTTACTGGTTTTAGTCCTTCTGCGTGAATGCGGCCTTTTTCGTATAGGTGTTCTGCGATGTGGAAACGAACGATGCGTCCGATTAGTAGATCGCAAGCTGGTGAGTCTTCCGTTCCGCCAAGAGGGATTGCGCGTTCTAGTACGCATTCCATTCGAATGTTCGCTTCTTTCACACCTGGAACAGAGATGACGTCACTTTTAATTGGTGTTAGTTTTGCTAGTTCGATTTCACTCTCGTTTGGCGGAAGGTTAGCTGCTGTTTCGTTAATCGCTTCTATGTAAGATTCGTCAGAAATATGTACAACAAACTCTCCTTGTTCCATTGCGTTTCGGGAAGTATCTTTCGGTGTTCCTGCTTTTCGTTGTACAGAAACTGAAATAAGTGGTGGATTAGCAGCAACAATATTGAAATAACTATAAGGCGCTCCATTTAATACACCGTCTTTTGTTATAGAAGTAACGAATGCGACGGGACGTGGAATAATGCTGCCCGTTAATAATTTGTAATTCTCTTTTTCCGTTTGTTCATTTGGATTAATTGATAACATGTTTAAAATCTCCCTTCTGAATATGACGACTTATTGTTTGTTTACAAGATGTTAGTGGGAAACTCCTGCTGGAAATAATATTTTTTTAATGATGTAAAAAAGAGATTACCTCAATTATACTGAAGTAATCTCTTTTTAAGTAAACATCTTGAAATTGAGATAAATATTAAAGTAAAACGTATGCGCCAGGCCCGATTAAAGCGACACCAACAGCGACAGCGATTAACATTAAATTATATTCAAATCCGTCTTGTGTTACCCAGTAACCATTTTTTCCGTGAACAGTGAAGATTGCCATTAACATTGTTCCAACGATAAATAATGAACCAATTACAGTGAAAATACCTGATGCGAATAAGAAACCACCTAGTAATTCAGTTGCACCAGCCATAAATGCCATAAATACACCAGGGCGTAAACCGATTGATTCCATCCAACCGCCTGTTCCTTTTAAGCCATAACCACCGAACCAACCGAATAATTTTTGAGCACCATGACCCATGAATGTAATTCCTATAATAAGACGAATAATAAGAAGACCGAAATCCATCATTTTTGAAAACCTCCTGAAAGTTTATTAACTTACCTTATGTAAGTAATAATAAAATAGTTACTTACTTTAGTCAAGTGAATTTAGAAAAAAGTTTGAATTAAATTTTACAAATTAACGACAAAAAATAAAATGTAGTAAAGACCTCTAGACAAGTTGGTCGAAAAAAGAGAAAATATAAGTAGAAGTTAACTTCTTATTGTTATTCAGACAATCAGAATTGACTGGAATTTTGTGAAGCGCTACAATAAGAGTCTATTAGTAATGACGTAATTTATTTCGAAAGCGTTTTTACAGTATAATATTCGAAGTATGAAGTCTTACATGTATCCCGAGCTTTACTAGGGATTGCCCTATAAACTTTTAGGTAAATTATAAGGAGGACTATCCTATGTTTAAAAAATTATTCGGTCTTGGTTCAAAAACAAATGAAGAAACAATTGTAGCTCCATTAACTGGAGCAGTGAAAAATATTGAAGAAGTACCAGATCCAGTATTCGCTGGTCGTATGATGGGTGACGGTGTTGCAATCGATCCTACTGAAGGTGTAGTTGTATCTCCAGTTGATGGTGAAATCGTACAATTATTCCACACGAAACATGCTATCGGAATTAAAGCGAAAAACGGTACAGAAATTTTAATCCACGTTGGATTAGAAACTGTAAAAATGGAAGGCGAAGGTTTCGAAGCTCACGTTTCTGAAGGACAAGCTGTAAAAGCTGGAGATAAATTAATCTCATTCGACTTAGAATTAATCCGTGAAAAAGCGAAAAGCACAATTACTCCAATCGTTATTACAAACACAGATGCAGCTGATTCTATTAAGACAACTGTAGGTGTAACAGCTACAAAAGGTTCAACAGAAGTAATGAAAGTTACAATGAAATAATTGTTGTATAAAAGGAATCCGTTTCATATGAAATGGATTCCTTATTTTTTGTTGTATGTTTAGTAGGTATGTTAAAATACTCTAGGCACTTGGAAATAGGGTTTCACATATATGTGGATAGGCGCATTTTTCTTAGAAAAATGCGCCTTTTGTATATTCACATTTCTTTTGTTCCATCCTAATGTAAGCTATTATTAAAGGGAAAAGATACAATATAAGGGGTGGGTTTGGATGAAACGAGTGTTATTTGTTTGCACTGGCAATACATGTCGTAGTCCGATGGCTGAGGCGTTACTTCGTCATCATGGAGGAGATAAGTTTGAAGTGCAATCTGCTGGTGTTTTCGCCTATCCTGGAAGCGATGCATCGATATATGCGAAGGAAGCTTTAGCTGAAAAAGGAATTTCAATCGATCATGCCGCGCAGCAGGTAAATGAAGCTTTGCTTGATTGGGCTGATATTGTCGTAACGATGACAGAAAATCATAAGCAAATTGTACTTGGTCACTATCCGAGTGTTGAAAAGAAGTTGAATACATTATATGGACTAACTGAAGGTATAGGTAAAGACATTTCAGATCCTTTTGGAGGATCGCTTTCTATTTATAAAGAAACGTTAGATGAGATGGAAAAACTTGTACAAACTTTACTGAAAAAACATTCAGAGGGTTGATGTTTCGTGTATAATACGATATTGGAGATCACTTCGTCCTATTGAGGTAGCGAGTGTGAAATGAAGATAATTGGTTGAAACTTTGGAGGGGTAAAAATGAAAGTAGTAATAGCATCTGATCACGGCGGTATGAATATCCGTAAAGAACTTGTAAGTTTATTAGAAGAATTAAATATTGAATATATTGATTTAGGTTGTGAATGTGAAGCTGGTTCTGTTGATTACCCTGATTTTGCATTTCCAGCAGCGGAAATGGTAGCAAATGGTGAAGTGGATCGTGGTATTTTAGTTTGTGGGACAGGCATCGGTATGTCAATCGCGGCAAACAAAGTAAACGGTATTCGTTGTGCGTTAGTTCATGATACTTTCAGTGCGAAAGCAACGAGAGAGCATAATGACACTAACATGCTAGCGATGGGCGAGCGTGTAATTGGTGCTGGTCTAGCGCGTGATATCGCAAAAATTTGGTTAACAACTGACTATGAAGGTGGCCGTCACGAAAACCGCGTAGGAAAAATTAAAACATACGAAACAAAGTAATAGATTCTAACTATCAGTAGTGTGAAATATAATTTGGTGAACCAACCTGTGAAAGGAAGAGGCGTAATGACAGAAATCGTAAAGGTAAGAGAACAGCTACAAATATCGCTTTCTGATTTCCAAGAACAAGCTTCATTGCAAAGTGGTCAAATTTTTGTAGTGGGGTGTAGCACGAGCGAAGTGCTAGGAGAAAGAATTGGAACATCAGGAACGATGGAAGTAGCAGAGGCGATTTTTTCTGAGTTAAAACAATTTCAAGAGCAAACAGGTATTGAGTTAGCGTTCCAATGTTGTGAGCATTTAAACCGTGCTTTAGTAGTTGAGAGAGAAGTAGCGATAAAATATCAATTTGAAATTGTAACAGTTACGCCTGTTAGATCAGCAGGTGGTGCATTGGGGACATATGCGTATCACAATTTGAAAGATCCGGTAGTAGTTGAATTTATTAAAGCGGATGCTGGAATGGATATTGGTGATACATTTATTGGTATGCATTTAAAGCATGTAGCTGTTCCAGTTCGTACAAGTGTGAAGGAAATTGGAAATGCACATGTAACGATGGCGAAAACACGTGGAAAACTAATAGGTGGAGCACGTGCTGTTTATGCAGCGGAGGAAGAAACGATTACTTGCCGTTAAATGCGAAAAATGAGGAAGTCATATAGCAGCTTTTTATCATAGGATAAAAGGTATGTTGTCTGACTTTATAATAGAAGAAAGAAAAGACCGATTTTCGGTCTTTTTTTTCTTTTATGATATAGAAAGTCATGTTAGAATGTAGTTGAAAACATGAAGGTTCGAAAGAATTACAACCTGAATTTTCGTTTTTTCTGAATAAATAAGAAAAAACTGTTGGGAATTGATGTAATTCGTTCAGAAAAGGGGGATTTTGGTGGATCATTTAAAACGTCAAGATGAAAAGGTATTTGCTGCAATTGAGGCAGAACTAGGAAGACAGCGTTCAAAGATTGAGTTAATCGCTTCGGAGAACTTCGTAAGTGAAGCAGTAATGGAGGCGCAAGGTTCTGTTTTAACGAATAAGTATGCTGAAGGATATCCTGGAAAACGTTACTACGGTGGTTGTGAACACGTAGACGTAGTAGAAGATATCGCACGTGATCGCGTAAAAGAAATTTTCGGTGCAGAGCACGTAAATGTTCAACCACATTCTGGTGCACAAGCGAACATGGCAGTATATTTCACAATTCTAGAGCAAGGCGATACAGTACTTGGTATGAATTTATCTCATGGTGGTCACTTAACACACGGAAGCCCTGTTAACTTCAGTGGAGTACAATATAATTTCGTAGAATATGGCGTGGATGCTGACTCTCACCGTATTAATTACGATGATGTATTAGCAAAAGCGAAAGAACATAAACCAAAATTAATCGTAGCAGGTGCAAGTGCATACCCTCGTGTTATCGATTTCAAACGATTCCGTGAGATTGCGGATGAAGTGGGCGCATACTTAATGGTTGATATGGCACATATCGCTGGTTTAGTAGCTGCTGGTTTACATCCAAACCCAGTACCACATGCACATTTCGTTACAACAACAACACATAAAACATTACGTGGCCCGCGTGGTGGTATGATTTTATGTGAAGAGCAATTTGCAAAACAAATTGATAAATCAATCTTCCCTGGTATTCAAGGTGGCCCACTTATGCATGTAATCGCTGCAAAAGCTGTTGCATTTGGTGAGGTGCTTCAAGATGACTTTAAAACATATGCACAAAATATCATTAATAATGCGAACCGCTTAGCTGAAGGCCTTCAAAAAGAAGGACTTACACTTGTTTCTGGTGGAACAGACAATCACTTAATCTTGATTGATGTTCGTAACTTAGAAATCACAGGTAAAGTAGCAGAGCACGTATTAGATGAAGTTGGTATTACAGTGAACAAAAATACAATCCCATTTGAAACAGCAAGCCCATTTGTAACAAGTGGCGTACGTATCGGTACGGCAGCTGTAACATCTCGTGGTTTCGGTTTAGAAGACATGGATGAAATTGCTGCACTTATTGCTTATACATTAAAAAATCATGAAAATGAAGCTGCATTAGAAGAAGCACGTAAGCGTGTAGAAGCGTTAACGAGCAAATTCCCAATGTATACAGATCTATAATAGATTGAAAAAGACTGCTGAAACGTACTTGTTTTAGCAGTTTTTTTTGAGGACATATATTGTTTTTAAAGTATGTATACAAATGATGAATAAATTTTGGCGATATAATGAAGGATACAGCTTCCATTATTGGTAAAGATACTAGATAGATTCATCGTAAAATCATGATTTTGCCAAATTTGCCCTTGAATATTAGTAGCGTTTTCTTTACAATCGTAAATAGTGTAAAAAAGCGTGCAAACGCATGAATATCATCTAAAGGAGAGATTCACATGGGAAAACTGTATGTATTTGATCACCCGTTAATTCAACATAAGATTACATATATTCGCGATAAGAATACAGGTACGAAAGATTTTCGTGAATTAGTGGACGAAGTAGCAAGCTTAATGGCTTTCGAAATTACTCGCGACCTTCCACTTAAAGACATTGAAATTGAAACGCCTGTAAGTAAAGCGACAACAAAAGTGATCGCTGGTAAAAAACTTGGTTTAATTCCGATTTTACGTGCAGGTTTAGGAATGGTTGATGGAATTCTGAAATTAATTCCAGCAGCAAAAGTAGGACACGTTGGTTTATACCGTGACCCTGAAACATTGCAACCGGTAGAATACTATGTGAAACTTCCAACGGATGTAGAAGAGCGTGACTTTATCGTACTAGATCCGATGCTAGCAACAGGTGGTTCTGCAGCTGAAGCAATTAACTCTCTGAAAAAACGCGGTGCGAAACAAATTAAATTAATGTGTATCGTAGCTGCTCCAGAAGGAGTAAAAGTAGTACAAGAAGAGCATCCTGATGTTGATATTTATGTAGCAGCATTAGATGAAAAGTTAAATGACCACGGTTATGTAGTGCCAGGTCTTGGTGATGCTGGTGACCGTTTATTCGGAACGAAGTAAGACAACTGACGAGAGGGGATTCCCTACTCGTCTTTTTTTGTCCCGGGTATGCAGGTAGGGGAGGGGGATAAATATGCAACGTGTATACAACATAAGTTGCATACACAACACATATAATATAGAAGTCTTACGTCTAAGGAGCACTATATTATGGAAGGAAAGCGTTATATCTTAAAAATATAATAGTGACAAACTTGTGAACATTTCCTTCTATTATAAAGAGAAAACTGTTAGAAATTGCATATCTCTAACCAGTATTTAGAAGGGGAACGTTTTCATTTTTGGGAGGAAATGCCTAATACTCAAATTTTTTGATTTTTTACGATTTCTCGTTGACACTGTTAATACCCTATTGTATGCTAACAACGGGGATAGATGGTAGGGCTTTCAGTGACAAAAATACATCTATTCCGTGACGAAAATGTAAACTTTTTATTTTGTATAGGATTTATGCAAAAAAATGAGTTATTATTAACACATCGTGAATGAGGGTTACATATTGGAGGGATGAATCCTTGCAAAAAAACGACCGCAGCCATATAAAAGCTTATGCTTTAATGTCAGGAATTCTTGCTCAATTAGTCGGTTCTATTCTTATTGGAATCTTTGGTGGGCAGTGGATTGATAATAAGGTTGGAACGTTTCCATTGTTTCTTATTATAGGTTTATTACTAGGATTAGGAACAGGGGTATACGCAATGATTCGACTCATTCGACATTACTATTCGGGAGAGCAATGATGATAGACGTACATGGACTTGTCCAAAGACAAAAGAAATATATGTACTACTTGCTTGCGCTTCTAGTGCTAGGATGGGGATTCACCTCTTACAAGGATGTATTTCTTGGGCTGATTATCGGAACGATTTTCAGTTTTCTTAGTTTGCGCATCATTGCACGTAGAACAGACAAGCTGTTAGATCGCGTAACGAATGGAGAAAACGTGAAGTTTAAGGCAACAGCGGTAAGTACATATTCGAGATTCGCGACAATTGGGTTATTAATTTTATTTGCAGCCAAATATCAAGAGTTAATTGCGATGTGGGGCTTAGGTGTAGGATTGCTGACAGGATATCTTGTCATGATCATAGATTTTCTTTATTTAGAGTATAAGAGCAGGGAAGAGAGGTGAATTACTAGTGGAACACGGTAAATTAGTTGAATTTCTAGGTTTAACGTTCGATTTGTCATCAGTTATGATGGTTACTGTAGCAGCAGTTATTGTTTTCTTAATCGCAGTTATAGGAACTCGCAGCTTAGCTCTTCGCCCAACAGGAATGCAAAATTTCATGGAATGGGTGTTTGACTTCGTGAAAGGGATTATCAATAGTACGATGGACTGGAAAACAGGTGGACGTTTCTTAACGCTTGGCGTTACGCTTATCATGTTTATCATCGTATCGAACTTCCTTGGTTTACCATTCATGTATTCAACAGTTGAGGCTGGCGAACATATTGCATGGTGGAGATCACCAACGTCTGATCCAGCAGTTACATTAACATTAGCCGTGATGGTAGTTACCCTCACCCATTATTATGGAATTAAGATGAAGGGTACGAAAGAATACGTTAAAGGTTATTTCCAACCTATGAAATTCTTATTCCCATTAAAGGTTATTGAGGAGTTTGCTAACACATTAACGTTAGGTCTTCGTTTGTTCGGTAACATTTATGCAGGTGAAATCCTGTTAGGATTACTTGCTAAGTTAGGCGGAGCATCAGTTCTTGGAGCATTAGGTGCGCTTGTACCGATGTTAGCATGGATGGGATTCAGTGTATTCGTTGGATCAATCCAGTCATTTATTTTCGTTATGTTAACGATGGTTTATATGGCTCATAAAGTAAGCCATGACCATTAATATAATTTAAGTAAGAAAAAATTTATTTTTTTATAATACAAAGGAGGACAAATTAAATGAGTTTAGGTGTAATCGCAGCTGCAATTGCAATTGGTTTATCAGCATTAGGTGCAGGTATTGGTAACGGTCTTATCGTATCACGTACAATCGAAGGTGTTGCTCGTCAACCAGAATTAAAAGGCGCACTTCAAACAATTATGTTCATCGGGGTTGCTTTAGTTGAGGCACTTCCAATCATCGGTGTAGTTATTGCTTTCATCGTAATGAACAAATAAGGGAGACTCCCCTTACATAGATGGCGAAGAGTGTTTTTTGAACTTTCTTCGCCATTGCTTTATGAACGAAACGTATGTCTTTTTTTTTCATATGATCAATTTAGATATTTTGAAGGGAGTGAATCCTTGTGCCAACTTTATTATTAGGGGCTGCCATTCCATTTGGAACGATTGCTTATACATTGTTCATTTTCTTACTTCTATTAGTAATGCTACGCAAATTTGCGTGGGGTCCTTTAATGGGAATTATGAAAGAACGTGAAGAGCATGTTACTAGTGAAATCGACGCTGCAGAAAGAAGTAACGCTGAAGCGAAGAAATTAGTAGAAGAACAACGTGAAATGTTAAAACAATCGCGTGTTGAAGCACAAGAGTTAATCGAAAGAGCGAAAAAACAAGCTGTAGATCAAAAAGATGTGATTGTTGCTGCTGCGAAAGAAGAAGCAGAATCAATTAAAGCATCTGCTGTACAAGAAATTCAACGCGAAAAAGAGCAAGCGATTGCTGCTTTACAAGAACAAGTCGCTTCTTTATCTGTTCAAATTGCTTCTAAAGTAATTGAAAAAGAGTTAAAAGAAGAAGATCAAGTGAAGTTAATTCGCGATTATATTAAAGAAGTAGGAGAAGCGCGATGAGCAATGGGATTGTAGCAAAACGTTATGCTGTCGCTCTTTTTAAAATTGCAAAAGAAAAACACGTATTAGAAATGTTTGAAGAGGAATTACGCCTTGTACAAAACGTTTATGTAAAGAACGGAGAACTACATAGCTTTTTAACGCAACCGAACATTTCAAAAGAGCAGAAGAAAACGTTTCTTGCAAACGTATTCGGATCTGTTTCTGAATCTATTTTAAATACGTTATATATTTTAATTGATAACAAGCGCATTGAAATCTTACCTGAAATTGCAGATGAATATGTTGTTCTTGCTAATGAAGAACGTAACGTAGCGGATGCAACTGTGTATTCTACTCGTCTTCTATCTGAAGAAGAGAAGCTTAACGTTGCAGAAGCATTTGCAAAGAGAACGGGAAAAGATGCAATTCGCGTGAAAAATGTTGTAGATGAAGATTTACTAGGCGGCATTAAAGTACGTATTGGAAATCGCATTTATGATGGAAGTTTACAAGGAAAATTAGCACGTATTCAACGTGAATTAATGAAGAATAGATAGGGGTGAAGCACATGAGCATCAGAGCTGAAGAAATTAGCGCACTGATAAAGCAACAAATCGAGAACTATCAGTCTGAAATCGAAGTTAGTGATGTTGGTACAGTTATCCAAGTTGGTGACGGTATCGCGCGTGCTCATGGTCTTGATAACGTTATGGCTGGTGAACTTGTAGAGTTCTCTAACGGCGTTATGGGGCTAGCACAAAACTTAGAAGAAAACAATGTAGGTATCATTATTTTAGGACCTTACACAGAAATCCGTGAAGGTGACGAAGTTCGTCGTACTGGTCGCATCATGCAAGTACCAGTAGGGAAAGAACTAATCGGTCGTGTTGTAAACCCATTAGGTCAACCAGTTGATGGTTTAGGCCCAATCAATACAACAAACACTCGTCCAATCGAAAGTCCAGCACCAGGTGTAATGGATCGTAAATCTGTTCATGAGCCACTTCAAACAGGTATTAAAGCGATCGATGCTCTTGTACCAATTGGCCGTGGTCAACGTGAGTTAATCATCGGTGACCGTCAAACAGGTAAAACAGCAGTTGCACTTGATACAATCATTAATCAAAAAGATGAAGATATGATTTGTATCTATGTAGCTATCGGACAAAAAGAATCAACTGTACGTAACGTAGTAGAAACACTACGTAAGCACGGTGCATTAGATTACACAATCGTTGTAACTGCATCAGCTTCTCAACCAGCTCCATTATTATACTTAGCTCCTTACGCTGGTGTAACAATGGGTGAAGAGTTCATGTACAATGGTAAACACGTATTAGTAGTATATGATGACTTATCAAAACAAGCAGCGGCTTACCGTGAGCTTTCATTACTATTACGTCGTCCTCCAGGTCGTGAAGCATATCCAGGGGATGTATTCTACTTACATTCTCGCTTATTAGAGCGTGCAGCAAAATTAAGTGATGCAAGAGGCGGCGGTTCTTTAACTGCACTACCTTTCATCGAAACACAAGCAGGGGACGTATCAGCTTACATCCCAACAAACGTAATCTCGATTACGGATGGACAAATCTTCTTACAATCTGACCTATTCTTCTCTGGCGTACGTCCAGCGATCGATGCGGGTACTTCTGTATCACGTGTAGGTGGATCTGCTCAGATTAAAGCAATGAGTAAAGTATCAGGTACACTTCGTCTTGACCTTGCATCTTACCGTGAGTTAGAAGCGTTCGCTCAGTTCGGTTCTGACCTTGATAAAGCAACACAAGCGAAACTAAACCGTGGTGCTCGTACAGTTGAGGTATTAAAACAAGGATTACACAAACCGTTACGTGTAGAGAAACAAGTTATCATTCTTTACGCTTTAACACGTGGATTCCTAGATGATATCCCAGTAGTCGATATTACTCGTTTCGAAGAAGAATTCCATGCTTGGTTAGATTCAAATGCAGCTGACTTATTAAGCGAAATCCGCACAACTAAGAAACTTGCGGATGACGACAAATTTGCAGCAGCAATTAACGGATTTAAAAAAGTATTCGTAGCTTCTGAGTAATTAATAAAAGCGGAAGCGGCTCGATTTGAATGTGAAGTGAAGCCACCGAGCATTCAAGCCGCTGGAGCTAGATAGTATATATAAAAGGCATCTCAGGTTCTGAGATTGCTGACGGTTATGTAGAGGAAAAGAGTAGGTGCACCTATTCTTTTCCTTCAATCATGAGCAAGAATATCTTGCAACGTAGATTAGGAAGAGGATTCTTACTAATCGTGCCAACTTCCGGAAAAAAGGTGGTGAAAACCTGTGGCATCTTTACGCGATATAAAAGCGAAGATTACCTCGACAAAGAAAACGAGTCAAATTACGAAAGCGATGGAGATGGTATCTGCATCTAAGTTAAACCGTGCAGAGCAAAATGCTAAATCTTTCGTTCCGTATATGGAAAAGATTCAAGAAGTAGTAGCGAGCATTGCGCAAGGAAGTAAAGGAATTAATCATCCAATGCTAAATGCGCGTCCTGTAAAGCGTACAGGATACATCGTTATTACATCTGATCGCGGACTAGCAGGTGGTTATAACAGTAACGTATTACGTACAGTTAGTAACGTGATTCGTGAACGTCATAATATGGATTCAAACCAATATTCAATTATTGTGCTTGGCCGACTAGGACGTGATTATTTAAAACGTCGCGGATTTAACATCATTGATGAAGTAGTTGGATTATCTGACCACCCATCATTTACTGATATTAAAGATCTTGCTTCTCGAGCAATTGCGATGTTCGCAGATGGTGCTTATGATGAGCTGTATATTTACTACAACCATTACGTAAGTAAAATTTCACAAGAAGTAACGGAAAATAAAATTTTACCGCTTACTGATGTGGCGTCTGACAAACCGACGACAGCTTATGAATTCGAACCTTCTGAAGAAGAAATTTTAAAAGTATTATTGCCACAATACGCAGAAAGCTTAGTGTACGGTGCATTACTAGACGGTAAAGCAAGTGAGCACGCGGCGCGTATGACAGCAATGAAGAGTGCTACAGACAACGCAATGGAAGTTATCGATTCACTTACACTTTCATTCAACCGTGCACGTCAAGCAGCGATTACGCAAGAAATTACGGAAATCGTTGGTGGAGCAGCAGCGTTAGAATAGTAATAAAAAGTGGAAGCGGCTCTGTCAAAAGAGTCGCATAAGCTATAAACTAATAAAAAATTAAAAGCCGACTTCTCTTAGAAAGCTGGCTAATTAAAAGAAAGCTAGGAGGGAACCCGATGAATAAAGGGCGCGTTACGCAAATCATGGGTCCGGTTGTAGACGTTAAGTTTGATGGCGGAAAGCTACCAGAAATCTACAACGCCCTTACGGTAAAACAAAGCAACGAAAACGGAGCAAACATTAACTTAACATTTGAAGTTGCACTTCATTTAGGTGATGACACAGTTCGTACAGTTGCAATGTCTTCCACAGATGGACTTGTTCGTGGCACAGAAGTAGAAGATACTGGTAAAGCAATCTCTGTACCAGTTGGTGATGCAACACTTGGTCGTGTATTTAACGTATTAGGTGATGCAATTGACTTAGATGGTGATGTTCCTGCGGATGTACGTCGTGATCCAATTCACCGTCAAGCACCTGCATTCGAAGAGTTATCTACTAAAGTAGAAATTCTTGAAACTGGTATTAAAGTAGTAGACTTACTTGCTCCTTACATTAAGGGTGGTAAGATCGGTCTATTCGGTGGTGCCGGCGTAGGTAAAACAGTATTAATTCAGGAATTAATTAACAACATCGCACAAGAGCACGGTGGTATCTCTGTATTCGCTGGTGTAGGTGAGCGTACTCGTGAGGGTAATGACTTATACCACGAAATGAGCGATTCTGGCGTAATCAAGAAAACTGCGATGGTATTCGGGCAAATGAACGAGCCACCTGGAGCACGTCAACGTGTTGCATTAACAGGTTTAACAATGGCTGAGCATTTCCGTGATGAGCAAGGACAAGACGTACTATTGTTCATCGATAACATCTTCCGTTTCACGCAAGCGGGTTCTGAAGTATCTGCCCTTCTTGGTCGTATGCCATCTGCGGTAGGTTACCAACCAACACTTGCAACAGAAATGGGTCAATTACAAGAGCGTATTACATCTACAAATAAAGGGTCTATCACGTCTATCCAAGCGGTATATGTACCAGCCGATGACTATACTGACCCAGCACCAGCTACAACGTTCGCTCACTTAGATGCAACAACAAACTTAGAGCGTCGTTTAACGCAAATGGGTATTTACCCAGCCGTAGATCCATTAGCATCTACATCTCGTGCACTTTCTCCAGAAATCGTAGGAGAAGAGCATTATGAAGTAGCTCGTCAAGTACAGCAAACTTTACAACGTTATAAAGAGCTTCAAGACATCATCGCTATCTTAGGTATGGATGAGTTATCTGAAGAAGATAAGTTAGTTGTACATCGTGCTCGTCGTATTCAATTCTTCTTATCTCAAAACTTCCACGTAGCTGAGCAGTTTACAGGTCAAAAAGGTTCTTATGTACCTGTAAAAAATACAGTTAGTGGTTTCAAAGAAATTCTAGAAGGAAAATATGATGACCTTCCAGAAGATGCATTCCGCCTTGTTGGTGGCATTGAAGAAGTTATTGAAAACGCGAAGAAAATGATGGCGTAAGGCCTTAGGAGGGACGAAGTATGAAGACATTTCCAGTCAGTATTGTAACTCCTGATGGACCGGTTTACGAAAAAGAAGTAGAGATGGTAAGTGTAAAAGCAGAGAGTGGGGAAATGGGGATCTTACCAGGTCACATTCCAACTGTTGCACCATTAAAAATTAGTGCAGTTCGTCTGAAAAATGGTGGACACACTGATTATGTAGCAGTTAGCGGTGGCTTTATCGAAGTTCGTCCAGATAAAGTAACTGTATTATCATCATCTGCTGAAGAAGCAAACCATATCGATATCCATCGTGCAAATGAAGCGAAGCGTCGCGCTGAGCAACGTATGCAAGACAAACAAGCACATGTTGACTTTAAACGTGCAGAAATGGCATTACAACGTGCTGTGAACCGTTTAAACGTTTCCGATATGAAATAAAAAAATCCGTAAAGGTAAAGCCTTTACGGATTTTTTTTTATTGTATTTTATGGATAATTTTACAAAAATGGTATAATTGCATTGATGGTTGTATAAGTAGAGAATGTACAACAATTTATATTTCATAAAGGGGATGAATCAATGATCGGTGAAATGAAACGAGAAGCGTTGCACTCTTTAAAGGGGAATTGGGGACTAGGTGTTGGATCAACGATTTTATATTTTATTTTAAGTTATGTTGTTTCAATGGCTGCAATGCTTATACTTTTAATTCCAGGACTTATTCTATTTTTTTTAATTGTTAGCTTCGCTGGTTCAATTGAAGGGGAAACAATATCAATTGGAGCAGCTATTACCTTTGGGGTATTTTATTGTATCATGATAATTTTGAGTAACGCATCGTATGGTATTACATCATACGGTTATACGAATGTATGTCTACAGATTAGTAAACGAGAAGGTGCTAAAGTAGATTACTTATTCGAAGGATTTCGTGGTTTTAAAAGAATGATGAAAACAATGTGGGCAATGCTTGCGATTTTGTTATATACAGGTACATGGATTCCGATGTTGTTAATAGGCTTATTTGCATTGTTAGGTGAAGAAGGGAATACGTCATTTGCAATTGCTTTCTTCGTACTATTAGCTATTTCAATCGTTGGCATGATTGTGATGTATTTTTCTTATGCAATGACGTACTATGTAATGATTAGAAATCCAGAATATAGTGTGTCACAAGCAATGAAAGAAAGTAAGAGTCTTATGAAGGGACATAAGTTAGATTTGTTTCTTTTATGGCTTAGTTTTATAGGGTGGGTTATTTTAGCGATTTTGACATTTGGAATAGGTTTTCTTTGGCTTAGTCCGTATATGGGTACAACGACATCTCATTTTTATCGCTATATTTCAAAAGATGAATTGCGGTAAGAACATGCTATACTAATAGAATTGTTACGTATAGGAGGCTAATTATGATTAGTGATTTAAAAGGAGAAGCGTTAGACTCTCTAGAAGGAAAATGGGGATTAGCTGTTGGGGCAACATTATTAATTTCAATTCTTATCACGATGTTTAGTTTTAGTGTTAAGTGGGGATTTTCTTCAACTTTCGGTTGGCAAGATACAACTGGTTCATTTTCGATAGATATTCTTACACTTTTTGTTACCGGACCGTTAACTTTAGGGGGGTATTATCTGGCTTTAAATATCATTCGTGAAAAACAAGCTAGTATCGGCAATATATTTGTTTGGTTTACAGAGGGGAAAAGATTTTTAAAATCGTTTTTAGTATATTTACTAGTGAATCTTTATCTTCTTTTATGGACTTTACTTTTCATTATTCCAGGCATTATTAAATCATTTTCTTATGCAATGACATATTTTATTTTAAATGACCATCCCGAGTACTCATTGAATCAAGCGATTACGGAGAGTCGTCGTATGATGGATGGGCATAAAATGGAGTATTTCATTTTATGTTTAAGTTTTATTGGCTGGTTTATATTAAGTTGTATTACATTAGGGATTGGATTCCTCTGGTTAATTCCATATTTCTATACGACAGCTGCAGCTTTTTACGAAGAGGTTGCAGAAGAATATTACGAGAAAAAAACCCCAACAATATAAAGTGAAACTGTTGTCATTGGGGCTTTATTCATCCCAAAATGATAACGAACTTTCACTCTCGCAAATAGCAGGATAAAAACACCCAGTGTGAATTAATTGTTCATACTGGGTGTTTTTTGTAGAAATTTTATAAACTGTTTACTTGTTAAAGGTTTACTGAAATAGTAACCTTGCATATATTTACAGTTGTTTTTTTGTAGAAACTTAAGTTGTTTTTCCGTTTCAATTCCTTCAGCAATGACAGAGAGATTTAAAGTATTTGCAAGAGAAAGGATAGTGGAAAAGATGGCTCTTTCTTCAGGGCGATGATCGGCTAGTTGTGTAAATTCTCTTGGTACCTTTAATGTATCGATAGGGAAAATTGATAAATAAGCGAGAGAAGAATAGCCAGTACCGAAGTCATCAATTGCCGTTCGAATGCCGTATTCTTTTAATTGCTTCAGTCTCGATAGTGTTTCTTTTTCATTAATCATCGCAATTCGTTCTGTTAACTCAAGTGTGACATGTTTTGGATCAACCTGCACGTCGTTTAATATTTGTGAAATGTTTTCGATTAATTGATTTTGTTGGAACTCTTTTGCTGATAAATTAACGCTTATTTTTAAATTTTGATAGCCAAAGGTATGCCATATTTTTAATTGGAGACAGGCTTCTTTTAATACCCAATGTCCAAGTGGAACGACTTGTGGCGTTTCTTCTACAATTGGAATAAACTCACATGGTGAAATGTCACCTAATAGCGGATGTTTCCAACGTATTAATGCTTCAGCACCGATAATTTTATTTGTTGTCGTATCAATTTGTGGTTGATAGACGAGATAAAATTCCTTGTTTACTAAAGCGAGTGGCAAATCCTTTTCGATTCGAGCTTTTCGTTCTATTTTCTTATATAGTTCTTTCGTATAAAGAGAGCTACGATTTTTTCCTTTATTTTTTGCTTCGTACATGGCCATATCGGCATGTTGTAAAATAGAAAGTGGGTCTTCGCCCGCTTCAGGGTATATTGCAATCCCGATACTCGGTGAGATTCGTAAATGCTGATTTTCGATTTCGAATGGTTTGTTCATGGCCGCTACAATCATATCAGCTATTTTTTTTACATCTGTCCTTTTTTTATAATTTTCGATGAGGATTGTGAACTCATCTCCAGCTAGTCGAGCAAGTTTCATATGCTGTGTTGATAATCGTTCAAGCCTTTTGGCTACTGCAATTAATAGGAGGTCTCCCACCCGATGCCCGAGAGTATCATTAATAACCTTAAAGCGGTCTAAATCGAGAAACATAACAGCAAAGGAGCTTTTCGATATTTTTGCTCGTGCAATCGCCTTTTCTAAATATTGATGAAATGCACGGCGATTTGCAAGTTCAGTTAAAGTATCATGATATGCTAGGAAATTAATTTGTTCTTGTTGTTGTTTGCTTTCCGTAATATCTTTAATCATTAAATAGACCCCTGAAATATGATCCTTTAAAAAGATGGGAACAGCTGTAACATGCAAGTAGTAAATATCTCTATTTTTGTGATACGCTCGTATTTCTAAAGAGATAGAATTCCCCTTTTTTACGCGATGAAAGGCGTTAATAATTTCTTCTAAATCTTCTTCGTATATGAGTGAGTAGTAAGGTTGATTTAATAATTCATTCGTTTGATACCCTAGTAAAGTAGTACCAGCGTTATTAACTTTAAGAAAATTGCCGTACAAATCTAATGTGAAGATTGGATCTGGATGGTGCTCGTATAAAGATTTAAACATTTGTTGGTTATGATAGAGCTCATTTTTTTGTTCTACTAAATCTTCTGTACGTAGTTCAATTTGTTTCTCGAGTTCCAAGTTGAATTGCATTTGGGCTAGTAATAATATTTTATTTTGTTTTCGAACTAAACTATGGCGTATGAGAACGAAAGTGAAAGTTATTATAAGCCCGATTACTACAATGGGGGCAAAAACATATTCGGCCAATATAAAAATAATAAGCATTACTACAGAAATATAAGGTAATGATAATCGGATTGATTCACCGAATTTAGGTGTTAATAGTACCTGCTCTTGTTTTTCAGGCTCTTTCGTATGAAGAATACAGGCGATTGCTGCTAGCACTAAAACCACTTGATAGAACGGAGTAACTGTAAACATAGAATAAGCTGGTGTGAAATATTTTATATAAGCATAAATAGCATCTGTAGTAGCATACAAAATTAAAGCACTACCAAGAAGTGCACCAACTTGTTTTGGTAATAAGGATAATGGTCTGAATAAAAGGTTGATTCCAATTAAAAGAAAGAGTAAATCAGCCATTGGATAGGTAAGTTGAACAAATATATCGATATAGGATGTTGTAAAAACGTGAATGGTTTGCTCAATAAGTAAGTAGTAACTTAAAGTAAATTGGGCTGTAACGATAATACAAATATCACATATCATAAAAAGCTTTTCTAATAAGTCCCGGTTATAAATGATCTCGTATAGAAAGGCAAGTGCAAAGCTAATTAAAAAAAGTAGGTAAAAAAAGTCAGACGGATCAACAAACGTATAGTAGTCCTTTAAAATTAAACGTTGATAGGAAACAACTATATCACCAATGAAATAAGAGAGAGCCCCAACAGATAATATGATCCAAAATAAACGGGGTAACCCTTGTTTCGTATTTGTAAAATAAAATATATAACTACAAGCGATAATATCAATTAATAGGGTACTCATTCCGATTAATATTTGAAAGGGAAATGAGTATTCATATAGAAAGAGCATTGCTACGTAATGAATCGCGATAGAAAACAATAAAACGCTTATAAGAATACTTACATGTGTTTGTTTTTTCATTTATATCACCTATGGTATATACATATAAACTTCCCTTTTTATTTTTTACGATTGCCTAAAAAATATATATAAATTCTATACTTATTTTGCACAGGTATAGCGAGTTATAAAAATAGATTTTAATAATTCTTGTTTCTGTCCTCAACATATCGACATAGGAATTTGAAGTTTGCTATAATAAATGAAATAGTTTAATTATTTAGAAAAATTTAAAAATAATATTTGTCGCAACTGGGACATATTGTTTACTAAGTGAACTTGTTCTTAATTCAGGGGGGAGGGTTTCACAATGGCAAGTGTATATGAAAATAGTTATATGATCGTTTTGATTTTCTTGCTAGTAGGCATATTACTGCCGGTAGTGGCTCTTACATTAGGAAGGATGCTGCGCCCAAACAAACCAAGTGCAGCAAAAGCGACGACGTATGAGAGTGGAATTGAGCCTTTTCATGATGCAAATATTCGGTTTCATGCTCGTTACTATATTTTCGCTTTATTGTTTGTCATCTTTGATGTAGAAACTTTATTTCTATATCCATGGGCTGTTGCATATGACAAGCTAGGTTTATTTGCATTAATTGAAATGCTCATCTTTGTTGTAATGTTGCTAGTTGGATTAGCTTATGCTTGGAAAAAGAAGGTGTTACAATGGTTATAAATTTTGAGGCACTACATCCAAATGAGCGAGCGGAATTAGAGAGAAATATCTTTTTTTCTACATTGGAGCAGTTAAAAGGGTGGGCGAGGAGTAATTCTTTATGGCCGATGACATTCGGACTGGCATGCTGTGCGATTGAAATGATGGGAGTAGGTTCATCACATTACGATTTAGATCGATTTGGGTCATTTTTTCGGACTTCACCAAGGCAATCAGATGTCATGATTGTGTCGGGAACGGTAACGAAGAAGATGGCTCCTATTGTTAGGCGTTTATATGATCAAATGCCTGAACCGAAATGGGTTATTGCGATGGGATCTTGTGCGACTGCTGGTGGTCCGTATGTGAATTCGTACGCTGTTGTGAAAGGTGTAGATCAAATTGTACCAGTTGATGTGTATATTCCTGGATGCCCACCAAACCCTGCAGCTTTAATTTATGGAATTAATAAGTTGAAAGAGAAAATTCGTTACGAGGCAAAGACAGGGAAGCAGGTGACGAATAAATGAGTAATCCAAATAAAGATTTAGAGGATCTGAAAAGAGAAGCTGCTAGGCGCGCGAAAGAAGAAGCGAGAAAACGTCTTGTTGCGAAACATGATGCGGAAATAAGTAAGCTTGAGGGAGAAAATCAAGAAAAAGAGAAAGCGCTACCAAAAATTGATGGAATGACTGTAGAAGAAGCAAAACAACGTGCAGCAGCAGCTGCGAAAGCAAAAGCAGCGGCGCTAGCGAAGCAAAAAAGAGAAGGAACAGAAGAAGTAACGGAAGAAGAAAAGGCCAAAGCGAAGGTGAAGGCCGTGGCAGCTGCGAAAGCAAAAGCAGCGGCGCTAGCAAAGCAAAAAAAAGAAGGAACAGAAGAGGTAACGGAAGAAGAAAAGGCCAAAGCGAAGGCGAAGGCAGCCGCAGCTGCGAAAGCAAAAGCGGCAGCGTTAGCGAAGCAAAAAAGAGAAGGAACAGAAGAAGTAACGGAAGAAGAAAAGGCCAAAGCGAAGGCGAAGGCAGCCGCAGCTGCGAAAGCAAAAGCGGCAGCGTTAGCGAAGCAAAAAAGAGAAGGAACAGAAGAAGTAACGGAAGAAGAAAAGGCCAAAGCGAAGGCGAAGGCCGTGGCAGCTGCGAAAGCAAAAGCAGCGGCGCTAGCGAAACAGAAAGCTTCGCAAGGTGATGGGAATTTGGGAGATGAAAAGGCGAAGGCAATTGCAGCAGCGAAGGCGAAAGCGGCTGCGGCGGCAAGGGCGAAGACGAAGGGTGCTGAAAGTGAAAAGGAAGATGTACCGAAGCAAGAAGAGCCGTCCGTTAATCAGCCGTATCTCAATCAGTATGTTGAGGTTATTAGGGGTAAATTAGGAGGTAGCACATTAGTAGATTCCTATATTAATAAACTTTCAAAAGATGTACCAACTCTTGTGGTGGATCCTTCAAAATATTATGAGGTGATGGAGTTACTACGATTCCATGAGGGACTTGCTTTTGATTATATGTCAGAGCTACATGCGACAGATTTTGTGACTCATATGGAAGTGTATGTTCATTTATTTTCATATGGAAAGAAACAGTCTGTAGCGGTGAAGGTAAAGCTGGATAGAGAAGAGCCGCAAGTTGAATCGGTAACAGCGCTGTGGAAAGGGGCTGACTGGCCGGAGCGAGAAGCGTATGATTTGCTCGGCATTGTATTTAAAGGGCATCCGAATTTAACGCGTATTTTAATGCCAGATGATTGGGTAGGATATCCGCTTAGAAAAGACTATGAACCGTATGATGTGGAGGTGTAGCTATGATCCGCACGGAAGAGATGCTTTTGAATGTAGGACCTCAGCATCCGAGTACACACGGTGTGTTCAGGCTCGTAATTAAGATTGACGGGGAAATTATTAAAGAAGCTACACCGGTTATTGGGTATTTGCATCGCGGGACTGAAAAGATCGCTGAGAGCTTACAGTATACACAAATTATCCCTTATACAGATCGAATGGACTATTTATCAGCAATGACGAATAATTACGTCATTTGCCATGCTGTAGAGACGATGATGGGACTTGAAATTCCGGAGCGTGCCGAATACTTGCGAGTACTTGCGATGGAGCTGGGAAGAATTGCGAGCCATCTCGTTTGGTGGGGTACAAATCTTCTTGATATAGGAGCGGTCAGCCCGTTTTTGTACGCGTTTCGTGAACGAGAGATGATTATAAATTTATTAAATGAATTATGCGGGGCACGGCTTACTTTTAACTATATGAGAGTTGGCGGTGTGAAGTGGGATGCGCCGGATGGTTGGATTGAAAAAGTGGAAGAGTTTGTTCCATACATGAGAGAGCAATTGGCAGGTTATCACGACCTTGTTAGTGGTAATGAGATTTTCTTGAATCGCGTGAAGGGCGTTGGCATATATAGCGCGGAAGAAGCAATTTCGTATTCTTTAAGCGGAGCGAATTTGCGGTGCACCGGAGTAAACTGGGATCTTCGCAAAGATGAGCCGTATTCGATTTATGATCGTTTTAATTTTGATATTCCTGTTGGGAGCGTGGGAGATGCTTGGGATCGCTACGTTTGCCGAATGGAGGAAATTGAAGAGTCGTTAAAAATTGTAGAGCAAGCAGTCCAGCAGTTTCCAAAGGACGGAGCCATACTGGCGAAAGTGCCGAAAATTATTAAGGCGCCTAAGGGGGAAGCGTTTGTTCGTATAGAATCACCACGCGGGGAGATTGGTTGCTATATCGCTAGTGACGGAAAGAAAGAGCCATATCGTCTGAAATTCCGTAGACCTTCTTTTTATAACTTGCAAATTTTACCGAAGTTATTAAAGGGTGAAAACATCGCCAATTTAATTACGATTTTAGGTGGAGTCGATATTGTACTTGGGGAGGTCGATGGCTAATGATTGAGACGCTCTTACAATCACCTTCAAGCTGGACGAATTTCTTCATTTTTTTCGGATTAGCAGTGCTTCTACTATTTGCAGTCCTTGGCTTCGTTACATATGGTATTTTGGCAGAACGGAAAGTGATGGGATTTATGCAAGGCCGGATTGGGCCAAACCAGGTTGGAGGGCGGTTCGGTTTACTGCAAACGGTGGCTGATGTTTTGAAACTATTATTGAAAGAAGATAGTATTCCGAAAGCTGCAGATAAACCGTTGTTCATATTAGCTCCTGTCATTGCATTTGCACCAGCATTTATGATACTTGCGGTTATCCCGTTTACCGATAAATTTCAGTTTGCGGATATTGGTGTAGGGTTGCTGTATTACATTGCTGTTTCTGGGATTACGACAATTGGTGTCGTAACTGGGGGATGGGCATCAAATAATAAATATTCCCTTTTAGGAGGGATGCGCGCGGCGGCGCAAATGATTTCTTATGAAATTCCGCTCGTAATGAGCGTAATTGGTATCGTTTTGCTAGCTGGTAGCTTGAATCTAAATGAAATTGTAGCGGCGCAGGAGAAAGTTTGGTACATTTTCGTACAGCCAATTGGATTCGTCGTTTTCTTAATCGCAGCAGTAGCAGAGTTAAATAGGACGCCATTCGATTTACCAGAAGCGGAGTCAGAACTTGTTTCTGGATATCATACGGAATACTCAGGTTTTCGCTGGGCGTTTTTCATGCTTTCAGAGTATGTATATTTCTTCGGAATGGCATCTTTAATTACAGTACTTTTTTTAGGCGGCTGGAACCCAGTTATGTTTCTTGGATTTATTCCAGGTGCTGTATGGTTTGCTTTGAAATTTAGCAGTGTAGTCTTTCTATTAATTTGGTTCCGCGTTACGTTCCCGCGTATAAGGGGTGACCAGTTAATGGAGTTTGGCTGGAAAGTATTATTACCAATCGCACTTGCAAATATTTTCTTAACGGCATTGATTAAGGAGCTATTCTTCTAATCTATGAAGGGGGTGCCAGTAAGTGATGAAAGGGTTATTTAAAGGTTTAAAATATACGTTGAGTAATTTGAGTAAGAAAAAGGTGACGTATGATTATCCAAATCAGCCATTGCCATTGCCAGATCGCTTTAGAGGGATTCAAAAATTTTATCCTGAGAAATGTATTGTTTGTAATCAGTGTTCTAACATTTGTCCGACAGATTGCATTCAATTGACGGGAAAGAAACATCCTGACCCTACGAAAAAAGGGAAAATTATTGATACGTATGATATTAATTTTGAAATTTGTATACTTTGTGATTTATGTACAGAAGTTTGCCCGACAGAGGCAATTGTTATGACAAATAACTTTGAACTCGCAGCATATTCACGTGATGATTTATTTAAAAATTTGCAGTGGCTCGACGAAAACGATGAAAACGTCAGGAAGGAGAATAAAGCATGAATGGCGAGTTTGTAGCATTCTTTATACTATCCTTGTCTGCAATTATCGGTGGTGTTCTCATGTTGAACTTAACGAAAGTAATGCATATGATGCTAGCTCTCGTTCTGACATTTCTCAGCATTGCAGGTTTGTACTTTCTTTTATCGGCCGAGTTTATCGGAGTTGCACAAATTTTACTTTACTCTGGTGCAATCACAATTATTATGATTTTTGGCATTATGTTAACGAAACATAATGCAGAAAATGAATCACGTCTTACTCTTCGAAAATGGATTATCTTCTTTGCAGTTGTAGCATTTGGGGCAGTTATGTATTTCGCTGTTAATAGTATCGATTTTTCAAATGAAAGCACACAAGGAAGTTTACCTCTCCATGAAAAAAACACACTTCAAATCGGTACACTTCTCTATTCGAAATACATTATTCCATTTGAGTTAACCTCGGTTATTTTACTTGTAGCACTTGTTGGCGCGATTATACTTGCGAAGAAGGATGAGAAAGAGGAGGATTCCAATGAGTAGCGTTCCAGCTTCTGCGTATTTAACACTTGCGATTATTTTGTTTTGCATCGGTTTATTTGGAGCTTTAACGAAGCGAAACACAGTAATCGTATTAGTTTGTATCGAATTAATGCTAAATGCTGCCAATTTAAATTTAGTGGCGTTTAGTAAATTAGGTTTGTTCCCGAATTTAACAGGGCAAATCTTTTCGCTGTTTACGATGGCTGTAGCGGCAGCGGAGGCGGCGGTAGGACTCGCCATTTTAATTGCTTTGTATCGTAATCGCACGACAGTTCATGTAGATGAAATGGATACGCTTAAAGGATAGCATTGTGACCGAAAAGGGGGAAGGAAACAATGATCGATTATGCATGGCTCATACCGCTTTTCCCGCTTGTTTCGTTTTTTTTACTTATTATGTTCGGGAAGAAAATTAGAGAAGGAAGCAGCGTACTTAGTATTTTCTTCGTCTCTCTCTCCTTTATACTCGCGGTACTTGTATTATTAGAAAGATTTTCGAAGGTCACAGTGAAGCATAAATGGGTATGGCTTAGAACTGGAGATATTGATATATCATTTGGCTTTGAAGTGACTGCATTAGGGGCTTTAATGTTATTTATCGTTACACTTGTGAGCTTACTTGTACATGTGTATTCAAAAGGTTATATGAAAGGTGACGCAAGATTACCAACTTTTTATGCATATTTAGGACTCTTTACATTTGCGATGCTCGGGCTTGTTATATCGACGAATTTGTTACAGCTTTATATATTTTGGGAGTTAGTAGGCCTTGGTTCATTTTTACTCATCGGTTTTTATTTCTTTAAGGAAGAAGCGAAGGCTGCTGCGAAAAAGGCTTTTATTATGACTCGTATTGGAGATGTTGGTTTATTTATTGGGATGATTTTAATCTTCTGGCATGCAGGTAGTTTTGAGTATGACGCAATTTTTAGAGCGATTCATACAGGCGATCTGTCCCCGACTATGATAACGATAACGTCGATATTAATTTTTATCGGGGCGATGGGGAAATCAGGTCAATTTCCGCTTCATACGTGGTTGCCTGATGCGATGGAGGGGCCAACGCCTGTTTCGGCACTTATTCATGCGGCAACGATGGTCGCAGCCGGTGTATATTTAGTAGCAACGATGTTCCCGCTATTTTCGGCAAGTGCGGTGGCAATGCAGACGGTGGCAATTGTTGGTGCTTTCACCGCAATATTTGCGGCCTCTATCGGTCTTGTACAGACGGATATAAAGAGGGTACTTGCTTATTCTACAGTTAGCCAGCTCGGGTATATGATGCTCGCCTTAGGTTCTGCTGGTTATGTAGCGGGTATATTCCATCTAACGACACATGCCTTTTTTAAAGCGTTACTATTTTTGGCAGCAGGAAGTGTAATTCATGCTGTGCATACGCAAAACATTAATAAAATGGGCGGTTTACAGAAGAAGATGAAAGTAACGGGTACGTTATTTTTAATAGGTACACTTGCAATTAGTGGAGTTCCGCTTCTATCGGGTTTTTTTAGTAAAGATGAAATTTTGGCAGCAACTTGGATGAGTGGCAATTACTTTTTATTTGTTCTAGCAGTCTTTGCGGCATTCCTAACAGCATTCTACATGTTCCGCCTATACTTTCTTGTCTTTACTGGGGAAGCGAAGACGAAGGAAGACGTGCATGACTCACCGCGTATTATGACGTATCCGATGATTGTTCTCGGGGTTCTCGCGGTAGTAGCAGGATATATAAATACACCGTGGTTTGGAACGTTTCTCGGAGATTGGCTGACGAAGGATATACAATTTAAAGTGGAAGAAGCACATGGACCAATTTGGATTATGATTGTTGCGACGCTCGTTTCATTTGGGGGGATTGCCCTTGCGTATTTCATATATGGAAAGAAAACTATCTCAAAAAATTGGGCAGGAGGAGAAAGGTCATTTCTTCATAAGCTCTTGAAAGAAAAATATTATGTGGATGAACTATACAATATGACAGTGATTCCTATTACGAAGGGAATCGCTCATGTGCTTCGCTTATTTGAAGTATATGTTGTGGAAGGGATTGCTGTTTTAATCGCAAGTTTGGTTAAAGGGGTAAGTGGCACCTTGTCGAGGCTTCAAAACGGGAATGTACAAGTGTACGGCACTGTAACAGCAGTTTCGCTCGCGGTCCTCGTCATTATTTTGCTATATACGGGAGGGGATTTACGATGAATGATTTGTTGTTGACGTTCTTCATTTTCTCCCCACTTTTAGGGATTCTATTACTTGTATTAACACCGAAAAAAGAATCGCGTACAGTACGAGTGCTCGGTTTATTTGGGACGGCGCTTCCATTTGGGATCGCCACTGTCCTCGCTTGTACATATGCTTCTGGAAAGAGTCTATCGCTATTTGATGAAAAAGTGAAATGGATTAAATTTGGTGATTTTGCAGCGGTGGATAAAAGATGGTTTTCTATTTATTACGAGCTTGGAATTGATGGTTTGTCACTTGTAATGATGGTGCTGACAGCCCTTCTAGCGATGCTTGCAGCAATTGCAGCGTTTTCCATTAAAAGAAATTTAAAAGCATTTTATATGCTATTGCTCATGCTAGAAATAGGGATGCTCGGTGTCTTCGCTGCTAAAAATTTAATGTTGTTCTTTATTTTCTTTGAAATTACACTGCCACCAATGTTTTTATTAATTGGCAAGTGGGGGAAATTGTCGAGTGAAAAGGCTGCATATAGTTATTTAATATATAACGGCATTGGATCAGCTATTTTGCTCATCGTTTTCTCGATTTTGTTCGCGAAAACAGGTACGACAAATATTGCGGAATTGAAAGAGATATTAACAGGTGTAAGTGCTGGTGGAGGACAGATCGTCCCGAGTAGCTTACAGCTTGGTGTATTTATTGCTATAATGATTGCCTTTGCAATTAAACTACCTATTTTCCCGTTGCATCGCTGGATGGTCAATGTGCATATTGAAGCGCACCCTGCTGTAGTTATGCTTCATGCGGGCGTTTTGCTAAAGATTGGAGCGTACGGGATGATTCGCTTCGGGAAGGGGCTATTCCCAGAATACTTTCGCGAGTTTGCCACGCTAATTGCGATTTTAGGAGTAATCAACTTATTGTACGGCGCCTTTTTAGCACTCATCCAAACGGATTTTAGGAAGGTACTCGCCTACTCTAGTATTTCGCATATGGGAATTGTTTTAATGGGGTTTGCGGCACTTAATGCGCCAGGTACACAAGGGGCGCTATTCCAAGTTGTTTCGCACGGTTTAATTGCAGCCTTGCTCTTCTTTTTGCTTGGTGTTATAGAACAGCGCTTTGGCACGTCGGATATTACAGCGCTTGGTGGACTCGCAAAAAGTGTCCCAATACTTAGCGGCTTCTTCCTAGCAGGAGGAATGGCATCGCTTGGACTGCCGGGGATGTCTGGATTTGTGAGTGAGTTTCTTGCCTTTCTCGGCTTATTCCAAGGAGAGCCAGTCATTGCTGTAGTCGGTGTACTTGGGATTATTTTAACCGCTGTGTACGTATTAAGAGCGACACTTCAAGTAACATTCGGTAAGAAAGAGTGGGAAGCGAAAACTGATATACACGGATGGGAGTACGTCCCGGTCCTATTGCTTATCTTCTGTATTATTGCCATTGGAGTAATGCCAGAAATACTAGGGGATCCACTTCAAAATACATTGAAAACATTGGGGGTGAAGTAGGATGGATATGGATACGTTACTGAGCTTATCATGGCATCTCATGGTGCCAGAATTCATTATTCTCGGGTTTGCCATCCTTCTTTCCATATGTGATTTGTTTTTTAAGCTGAACCATAGGTATGTAGCGCTTAGTGCAATCGCCGCTGTCGTATTAGCAATTGTGTCATTAATTACGCTATACGGCGAACCAGCAGGAGATATTTTAAATGGATCGTTTGTGTTAGATGGATTTTCAAAAGGGTTTAAAACGTTGTTATTAGGCGGAGCGGCCCTCATCTTATGCACCGCAATGAGCGATGACAAGAAGAATCCAATTGAAGATAAGGGAGAATATTATTACTTATTTTTAATGGCCCTTCTTGGGGCGATGTTCATGGCTTCTAGTGTTGATTTTATTACACTTTTCGTCGGTTTAGAGCTACTATCACTTTCTTCCTATGTTTTAGTAGGAATACGAAAAAGGAACCGTGCATCAAATGAAGCGGCAATGAAATATGTCATTAATGGAGGAATTGGAACGGCGATTACGCTCTTTGGAATGAGTTATTTATACGGTATTACAGGCTCAACCAATATTGTGGATATGCAAAAAGTATTCACCGGGGAGCTAACTAGTGGTATTCAGTTATTGTTAGCTCTCGCATTTCTACTATTGCTCGTTGGGCTCTCGTTTAAAATTGCAACAGTACCGTTTCATATGTGGGCACCCGATGTGTATGAAGGGGCGGCTACACCTGTTACTGCTTTCCTTGGAACGATTTCTAAAATTGCTGGGTTCCTACTCATTATTCGTCTGTTCCTTATGATTTTTGCAAGTGTATCGGTGCAAGGAGACATGCAATCTTTATACGGGCGTATGAGTATATATATTGCGGTTCTAGCAAGTGTTACGATGATTATCGGAAATGTAGTCGCACTAAAGCAATATAACGTAAAACGCCTATTTGCTTATTCAGGAATCGCGCATGCGGGGTATTTACTCGTTTCACTTGTGGCATTATCACCATTTACGATGGATAGCATGTGGTTTTACATGCTCGCCTATATGCTTATGAATATAGGCGCATTTGCAATTATCCACGGCTTAATCTTACAAAGCGACAAAGAAAATATTACTATTTTCACCGGATTATATAACAGGTCGCCATTTACAGCGATAGTAATGACGATTTTTATTTTATCGTTGGCCGGGATACCAGGAACAGCTGGTTTCATCGGGAAAATTAACATCTTTTTAGGTGCACTTCATGTAGAGCCAGCTCATTACGTACTAGCTTCTATTATGATGGGTACGACAGTCATTTCATTCGTATATTATTTCCGTATTTTACAGCAAATGTTTTTCCGGACGGGAGAAGTAGAAGAGAAAATTCGGTTGCCATTAAATATAAAGGTTGTTATGAGTCTTTGTGCAATTTCGATTGTAATACTAGGGATTATGCCGATGATTGGATACAATTTCTTTTATGAATATTTTCCATTAATGAAAGATTTCTTCTTCTTGGGGAACGTGGTACAATAGTGAAAATAAAAGGTGTGGAGTCGGTACTCTACGCTTTTTATTTTGTGTTAGCCACAAATGAAAATGCATATAGGTATACGTTTTTTCGAGAGAAGTTTACGATGTAAAATGTAAGATGCTTATTTGCATTTGAAAAAGTGTGGCTCCTACTTATTATGGTATCGTTTTTATTTTCTTTCGTAAGTAGTAGCCAAGTAAAAAGGGGTCGATTTTTTGGCACAACTTTTAGGGCAACAAGCACTGATTGCCATCGTTTCGCATTTATTGTTTATTACCATTACGTGGTGGGCCTTACAAGGTATTCACATCGAGCGTTTAATGAAAGCTGGAAAAGTGTTGCAGACGAGGGTATTACTCATCCTAATTACAATTGCAATTGGGACATCTGTAAGTAACTTTTTCCTTGATTATTTAGGCTATTCGAAGAGTTTAACGTATTTAGTAAAGTAAGTGTATAGAACCTCATATCTCCGTTAACAATGGGGATAGGAGGGGATGAAATTGAAGCTTAAAGCCATTCTTATTGTTGCCTTGAGTGTTGTTTTCTTTTTGGTTGGATATAGAGAGATGAAACCGATAAGCGATGAACAGAAAATGGAGAACATGATTAAGGCTTTAGAGAAAAATGATGCTAAAGTGGAGAAATGGTCATGGTTAGCGCGAGAAACAAAAACAATTTCTAACATACATACGTTTCAAAAATTGTTAAACGATGTGAAGAGGAAGGCAAATATTCAAAAATGGGACTTAGAGCAATCTCCAGATGGATATAAAGCTACATCCTATAAAAAGTTTGCTTCATATGAAGAACGAGTAGTAGTAACTTGGAGTAAGGAAAATACTAAAGAAAACACTTTCATTATTTTTGAAGTAAGTGGGGCGAAATGGGACCCGAAGCATGTTCAGAAAATGAATAAAATTTTTAATGAAAAACCTATAATTTACACTTGTGTTCAAGGTGTACTGAATGATAAGATTGAAGGTGTTTTGCAAAATAAAACCAATCAGGTTTTGAAAGATCTTTCAGCAAGAGCGATCGAACAAGTAGAAGAAAGAGCATTTGTGTCAGTCTCCGCATACAATAAAAAGTGGGATGACGCTCTTTCAACAAATAGAGAGAAAATAAATGTGCAAATAGCAATACGTTCTACAAACAACAAAGATACAATTGTGGTTGGCACACCGATCATAACTTCTGAGTATTGAGTGAATAGATACTGAAAAAAGGACACGGAGGGGAATAATTTGGAAAAGATCATCGTCCGTGGCGGAAAGCGGTTAAACGGCACAGTGCGTGTTGAGGGCGCAAAAAATGCTGTATTACCTATAATCGCTGCAGCCCTATTAGCGAGTGATGGAAAGAATGTACTATCTGAAGTACCAGTTTTGTCTGATGTATACACAATTAATGAGGTATTACGTCATTTAAATGCTGAAGTCGTATTTGAAAATAACCAAGTAACAATCGATGCTTCTAAAGAACTAAACATTGAAGCACCATTTGAATATGTACGTAAAATGCGTGCATCTGTTCAAGTAATGGGACCATTATTAGCACGTAACGGTCGTGCTCGTATTGCACTTCCAGGTGGATGTGCAATTGGTTCACGTCCAATTGACCAACATTTAAAAGGCTTCGAAGCAATGGGAGCAAAAGTACAGGTTGGTAACGGTTTTGTTGAGGCATACGTTGAGGGAGAACTAAAAGGAGCTAAAATTTATTTAGACTTCCCAAGCGTGGGCGCGACAGAAAACATTATGTCTGCAGCTACATTAGCAAAAGGGACAACAATCCTTGAAAACGCAGCGAAAGAACCAGAAATCGTTGACTTAGCTAACTTCTTAAATGCGATGGGAGCGAAAGTACGCGGAGCTGGAACTGGAACGATTCGTATCGAAGGCGTTGATAAATTATATGGTGGAAACCATTCTATTATTCCTGACCGTATTGAAGCGGGAACATTCATGGTTGCAGCAGCAATTACTGGTGGAAACATCTTAATTGAAAATGCTGTTCCTGAACATTTACGCTCAATTACAGCGAAGATGGAAGAAATGGGTGTTAAAATTATTGAGGAAAATGAAGGTGTACGTGTTATCGGCCCAGATAAGTTAAAAGCGGTTGATATTAAAACTATGCCTCACCCAGGTTTCCCAACAGACATGCAATCACAAATGATGGCATTATTACTACAAGCTGATGGAACAAGTATGATTACAGAAACGGTATTCGAAAACCGCTTTATGCACGTTGAAGAATTCCGTCGTATGAATGCTGATATTAAAATCGAAGGTCGTTCTGTTATTATGAACGGTCCAAACAGCTTACAAGGTGCTGAAGTAGGTGCAACTGATTTACGTGCAGCTGCAGCATTAATCTTAGCTGGTTTAGTATCAGAAGGTTACACTCGTGTAACTGAATTAAAGCATCTTGACCGTGGTTATGTAGACTTCCATAAGAAATTAGCTGCATTAGGTGCAACTATTGAACGTGTAAACGAAAAAGTAGAAGAAGTGAAAGAACAAGAAGTTTCTGATCTTCACGCTTAATTGAAGTAGTCTCTATGTCTTTTGATATAGAGGCTATTTTTTTTTGGTTATTACTGTTATAGTCAATAAACTCTATACTTATGCACGTACCAGTAAAAATATTTAGAAAATTTTCGTTTTATCTCGCATTAACGGGCAGTAAGACTCTAGCACATTAAAACTTCAGTCTATACCGATACCCCCAAGTATGTTCTAAAAAATTCCGTAGTTCCATAAGAATGAAAGGAAGCCAACTTTATATTGGGGGAATAGGATGAAATTTTCAAAGCCATTTTTCATTATAATAGTGCTTTTAATAGCGCTCGTTATCATTGTACCCGCTGCTCTTGTAATTCCGTTTGCGAAAGCAAAAATAGGAGAAGAAGCAGCTTCTAAAACTCCTCCAGCGATAGAAAGTATACCAGCTCCAGGGAAAGTGGATACAGCAGTTCAAGTTGCTGTATATCGCGACCAACAGAAGAAGGTAGAAACATTACCTGTGGAGGAATATGTGACCGGTGTAGTAGCTTCTGAGATGAATGCCAGTTTTGAAATAGAGGCGCTAAAGGCACAGGCATTAGCAGCAAGAACATTCGTGGTGCAGCGTATGCTAAGTGGAGAAAAGAAAAACAATGCAGATGTGGTAGATACGGTGAAAGATCAAGTGTACAAAAGCAAAGAGGAATTGAAAAAACAATGGGGTAATAACTACGAAAACAATTTAAAGAAAATCGAGGAAGCCGTTTCTAAAACCGCAGGACAAGTTTTAACGTATGAGGGAAAACCGATTTCAGCGTCTTTCTTCTCAACGAGTAACGGCCGAACAGAGAATGCAGCTGATTATTGGGGAAATGATTATCCGTATTTGAAAAGTGTAGATAGCCCGTGGGATCAAGCCTCTCCAAAGTTTACAAGCGAGCAAACGTTCACAGTAGCTGATTTTCAAAAACGTCTCGGTGTGAAAGTGCTGGCGGATGGAAAGGTTGGAAATATTAAAGATCTTACGGAGGGTAAAAGAGTAAAGGATGTAGCGTTCCAAGGGAAAACATTAACAGGAAAACAAGTTCGTGAAAAGTTAGATTTGCGCTCTTCTGATTTTACATGGAAACAAGAGGGCAATAAAATCATTGTCACGACGAAAGGCTTCGGTCATGGTGTTGGTATGAGTCAATACGGTGCGAATGGTATGGCAGCGGAAGGTAAGAAATATACAGATATCGTCGCTCATTATTATAAAGGCGTTGAAATAAAAACGATGAATGATTATGAGGGAAAACTGATGGTGAAGAAGTAGAACGTGAAAGGAGCTAATTAAGATTAGCTCCTTTTTTCATTATTTGTAGGTAAGTTTTTAAAAAGAGCACTTCGTGATTCACTCAAAACTTATATGGTAGAACAAAAATAGAGAATAAGGCTATCCGTTCATTTGGATAGCCTTCTTTTTATATGTTTCATAAAAATATCAAAATTTTCCATTAATTGTTTGGTATAATAGGATAAAAAGCATTTGGGGGAGACGAAATGGCGCTACTGGAGTTGAAACAATTAGGGAAGACGAACCAGTTACCAGTAATTGAGCTAGAGGTTGAGAAAGGACAATGTGTTGTTTTGCAATGTAATAACCATACAGCTAAAGTGTTGCATCGCATCATTATTGGTGAGGAAGAAGCTTCAACTGGCAATGTGCTATTTGGAGGCGAAGCGATTGGAAAGAAAAATTATTCCAGCATTGGTTTTTGTTTTTTGAAAGATGAAGCATATGATCGTTTGAAGGTGAAGGAATATTTTAAATTTTTGTTAGGGCTTTATGAATCAAAGACAAGTATAGAAGAAGTTGTACAATGTGTTGGTCTCCTAGATAAGTTAAACGTGAAAGTAGAAAAATTGTCATTTTCAGAGAAACGCCGACTTCATATTGGACGAGTTATGATTCATAATCCGGATTTAGTTATTTTGGAAGAACCAGAGCAAAATGTAGATACAGAAAGTACAATTATCATTCGAAAAGCAATTATGAAAATGAAAGAGAAAGGAAAGGCGATCTTTATTACGTCCTCTTTTCTATCAGACGCTCTTTCGTTAACAGAAGATGTATACATATTAAACAATGATGGTGTGAAAAAGGTCGAAATCGAGCAAGAAGAAGTGGAAGAAGTCGATGAAGAAAAAGTCGTTCAAATGATTCCGCAGATGAAATTAGAAAGAATACCAGCGAAAGTGAACGATAAAATCATTTTACTTGATCCGATGGAAATTCATTTCATTGAAACGCAAAACGGAGTGACACATATTCATGTACGCGAAGGTGATTTCGTATGTGCATTAACATTAAGTGAATTAGAAACGAGATTAACAGGATTCGGTTTCTTTAGATGTCATCGTTCGTACCTCGTTAATCTACAACGAGTACGAGAAGTTATTACGTGGACCCGGAATAGTTTTAGTTTAATTTTGGATGATGAAAGAAAAAGTTCAATTCCGCTTTCAAAAGGACGAATGGATGAATTAAAAGGTGTGATTGGGCTATAAAAAGTGCTCCAATAGGATCGAAATATGATTCATTCACCGGTAAAAATACTCCTTTTACCGGTATTTTACTGCGCCTACCCTTTGTTTTTCATATGATTGAGTCAAGAAAAGCGAAACATACAAACGAAAAGCGCTAAAGCGACTTTCATCTATAAAAGAAAAACAAAGGGGATGACGAAATGACATTGGCAATTGAAATGAAAGATGTAATGAAAAGTTTCAATGAAAAAACGGCACTTCGAAATGTAAATATTGAGGTGAAACAAGGAGAAATTTTTGGATTCCTCGGACCGAGTGGATCTGGTAAAACAACAACAGTAAAAATATTAACTTCTCAATTACTTCATAGTGTTGGAACAGTAAGAGTATTAGGGAAAGACATTACAGGACCAAGTAGCATCGATTATAAACGAATTGGTATTTTAACAGACAACAGCGGTTTATATGAAAGACTTAGCATTTATGATAACTTACTATTATTTTGCGACTTATACGATTGCAAAAAAGAAAGAATCGATGAAGTGCTAGCACAAGTGAATCTATTAGATGATAAAAAAACATTAGTAAAGAAACTATCAAAGGGAATGAAGCAGCGCGTCACACTAGCAAGAGCAATCCTTCATAAACCAGATATCCTCTTCTTAGACGAACCAACATCCGCACTCGATCCAGTTAACGTACAAAACATTCATAAAATCTTAAAAGACTTAAACAAAGAAGGAACGACGATTTTCTTAACGACGCACAATATGGAAGAGGCAGAGACGCTTTGTAACCGTATCGCCTTTCTATGCGGCGGAGAAATTGTAGCGCTTGATACACCAGAAAACCTTCGCTTACAATACGCGAAAGATCAAATACAAGTCGTATTAAAAGATAAGCAAAAAGAAGTCGTGCAAAAAGATGAATTAGGTGCAAAACGTATTTCAGAATGGATGAAAAAAGGCGAATTACTATCTATTCATTCACACGAGCCAACATTAGGCGATATCTTTATTGAAGTTACTGGGAGGGGATTATAATGACATTTTCAATGAGACGATTTTCTGCTATTTTTCGGAAAGAGGTACAGGATATTAAAGCAAATGCATCTGTACTCGTAATGGCGGCAATGCCAATTATATTTTCTTTTGTTTATCAACAGATGGATGGGCCGAAAGAGCAAATCGCTAATATGGTAACTTTAATGGCCTTAACGATGGTAGGAAGCTTTGTTCAAGCGGCTTTAATTGCGGAAGAAAAAGAAAAGCACACGCTACGTGTGATGATGTTATCGCCAGCATCATCGTTAGAAGTATTATTAGGAAAAAGCGCATTAACAGCTCTTATTACATTTGTAATTTGTATTAGTAACTTTGCTATTTTAGGTGTGATAAAGGGGAATATGGTTTTAATAGTTCTATTTTTACTTGCTAGCATATTTTTCTTCCTTATGTTAGGTACGGCGATTGGATTAATAGCTAAAACAACGGCATCAACATCAGTAGTAGGTATGCCGATTCTATTTATTTTTCTTTTAGCTCCAATGTTAGGAGGATTTATTAAAAGTGAGTTTGTAAAAAAAGCAATCGATTTTCTTCCAACGAAACATCTTGCGGATGCAATGCCAAAGCTACTAGCTGGAAAAGGGTTTTCAACTGTTAGTGGTGATTTAATAAATATTATAATTTGGTGTGTACTTTCAATTATTCTTTGTATTGTAGTTTACAAAAAGAAACAAATGGACTAAAAACTGAGCTGAAAATGCTCAGTTTTTTCTTTTTTCATCATTTCCTCGGAAATTTTACAATTTCTATACATATTTTTACATAATTTGTCGAAAAGTAATTAGTTATACGTTGTATAGGATACATGAATATTGTTCAAAATGATTGCTGAGGTGATGATGGAATGCGAGGAAGAAATAATAAAAAGTCGCAAAAGGTAGTACATTTATTTCAAAAAAGATGGGTGTTTCCGGCACTGTACATTGCTTGTGCAGCGGTAATCCTAGTGGTTGCGCTATGGTTCCAAGGAGCTAATCCGAAGAAGACTCCGAACCAAGATCAAGCAACACCGTATACACAATCGGAAGATCCAGCAGTACCAGTAACGAAATCTTCAGAAATAGTAAAAATGCCGGCAGCCGCTAATGCGGAAGTAGTCGTACAGAAGAAATTCTATGAAGATGCAGCAACTGAGGCGGAACAAGAAAAAGCACTTGTTTTTTATAACAACACATATTCCCCGAATAAAGGAATTGACATTGCTGCGAAAAATGGAAAAGAGTTCAATGTTGCTGCTGCTTTAAGTGGCACAGTAACAAAAGCTGAAAAAGATTCACTTCTTGGTTATGTTGTAACAGTTGATAGTGGAAATGGTGTAGCAGTTTCTTATCAAAGCTTAGGCAGTGTGAAAGTAGAAAAAGGTGCAAGAGTTGCACAAGGTGAAGTATTAGGAAAATCCGGTCTAAGTGCAATGAATAAAGAAGCAGGTTCTCACGTTCACTTTGAAGTACGTAAAGACAATGTGGCTGTGAACCCTGAGCGCTACTTAAATAAATCAGTAGCAGAAATTAAAGCTGATGCAGGTGCTACAAAAGCAACGAATGCTTCTGGTAAAAAAGCTGATGACAAATCTCAAAAAGAAGAGAAGTCAACGAGCACGAAACCAGAAAGTAAAACAGAAGATAAGTCTCAAAAAGAAGAGAAATCAACAAGCGGTTCGACTAGTGACAAAAAAGAAGAAACGAAGAAAGAAGAAAAATCAACAAATGGTTCTACAGAATCATCTAACGGTTCTTCTTCACAAGAATAAGAAAGTGAAAAAATCAGTTCTCATTAAGAGAACTGATTTTTTTATTTTTATCCTGCTATTTGCGGGTGGTAAGACCCTGATCTCAAAATTCAGCGAAAGCAAAGAAGTGAGGGAGGATTAACTGCCCGTAAAAGCCCGATTATTAGTTGAACTTTATATAAAAATAATCAATTTCGAGAAAAAAGTTGCAATAACAAGGAAAAATGACGAGATTCTCGAATATATATTACAAAAGGGAGGGGATACTGTGTCGTTTTTGTTTGTTCTGTCGATTGCTATTATATTATTGTTTGTTTTATTTACTTTGTATTATTATATTGCCGGTAAGAAGGAAGTTCCCCACCATCAATTGTTAGAAGAAGAATATGATCGAGAAGAATGACACCTTTTAAACAAGGTGTCATTTTTTTGCCAAAATAGTCATTGTTAACGTATTTCTCACAAAAAAACGTAATTTTTCTTAACTTAGTCCGCAAAAATAGTGAACATGTAGCATATATCAGTAGTGCGGGCAATACAATGGTATAAACCAAAGCAAAGAGAGTGTTTGAGGTGAGAAATCGTGAATCATTTCATTATAAATCCAAGAATGTTTAACGCTTACAAACAGCACTCACACTTACTTCTTAGTCGTATGCAGCGAAGCTCATTTCACACTTCTCACATCCAATTTAGGGAGGCGAGTGGTGTGCACGATTACATCAAAGAGAGAACTATCAAGATTGGTAAGTATATCGTGGAGACAAGAAAGACAGTGCGTGTAATTGCAAAGGAATTTGGGGTATCAAAGAGTACAGTCCATAAAGATTTAACAGAACGTCTACCAGAAATTAACCCAGAGCTCGCAAATGAAGTGAAAGAAATTCTTGATTATCATAAGTCTATTCGTCATTTAAGAGGCGGAGAAGCAACAAAACAGAAATATAGAAAAGAAGATGTGGAAAAGCCTGTACGTCAATAAAGTGAAACTTTAATCAGTGGGGCATGCCTCACTGATTATTAGTCTTCAGCAATCGGGCGTTTGCAGGCTTTTTGTCTTTCGCTCAACTCTTCTAAACTCGTCGGATTGATTTTGAGATGAGAGTCTTACCTTCCGTTAATATAAGATAAATATACGTTAGCAAACATTCCGCGTGCATTCGGTAATATTTTTCAGAAGAATTCTTTTTGCGAATATTACGTTTCTGTTAAATTTATGATAAAATCAGAAATTAGGTGTAAAAGAATTCGGGTGTAACCTGATTTTGAATATCGAGGAGGAAAAGACGGGAATGTTTGCGCGAGATATCGGAATTGACCTAGGTACGGCTAATGTATTAATTCATGTTAAAGGTAAGGGTATTGTATTAAATGAGCCATCTGTTGTGGCAATTGATCGTAATACAGGTAAAGTATTAGCAGTAGGTGAAGAAGCAAGAAGTATGGTGGGACGTACGCCTGGTAATATTGTAGCAATTCGTCCACTTAAAGATGGTGTAATCGCAGATTTCGAAATTACAGAAGCGATGTTAAAGTATTTCATTAACAAGTTGGACGTAAAGAGCTTCTTTTCAAAACCTCGCATTTTAATTTGTTGTCCAACAAATATCACATCAGTAGAACAAAAAGCAATTCGTGAAGCTGCTGAACGTTCAGGTGGTAAAACAGTATTTTTAGAAGAAGAACCAAAAGTAGCCGCAGTTGGTGCGGGTATGGAAATCTTCCAACCAAGCGGTAACATGGTTGTTGATATTGGTGGAGGTACAACAGATATCGCTGTACTATCTATGGGTGATATTGTTACCTCTTCTTCTATCAAAATGGCTGGCGATAAGTTTGATATGGAGATCTTAAACTACGTTAAACGTAAGTATAAGCTATTAATTGGAGAACGTACTTCAGAAAATATTAAAATTAAAGTCGGTACAGTATTCCCAGGTGCACGTAGTGAAGAGCTTGAAATTCGCGGACGTGACATGGTAACAGGTTTACCACGTACAATTACAGTATGCTCTGAAGAAATTACAGAAGCACTAAAAGAAGACGCGGCTATCATTGTACAAGCTGCAAAAGGCGTACTAGAGCGCACACCACCAGAACTATCTGCGGACATTATCGACCGTGGTGTTATTTTAACAGGCGGCGGAGCTTTACTACACGGTATCGACATGCTTCTAGCGGAAGAATTAAAGGTACCAGTATTAATCGCTGAAAACCCAATGCAATGTGTTGCGGTTGGTACAGGTATTATGTTAGAGAATATTGACAAATTACCACGTCGTGCTTTGAAATAAAGTGAAACTTTCATCAGTGGGGCACCCAACTGATTATTATTTCAAAAATAGCTGGATAAAGTAGAAGGAACTAAGGTGTAAACCTTAGTTCTTTTTTATTTTTATATTTTTTTATTTCGTTTTTTTGCGAAAATGAGAGAAAAATAAAGAAAAACGGAGGAAACAGGTAAAATATTCATATATATGGTTAAATTTAATATTTCCTTATTTGAAAACGTTTATAATATAATGAGTCGAATACGACATTAAGGCAAATAATGTTTCAATACATATTGCCTTTCCCTAATCTGGGCATACACTCTTTTCTACCTCCGTGTCAGTTGCAGGAATGTGCAACTATTTTAAGGGAATAGAGTGTGTGCATTTTTTTATATGGAGAAGTAAGTATACTAAATATAAAAATTCACTTTGTAATGACAAACGATAAACAAAATGGGATAATAACAATATGTCCAAGTGGTAAGACCAATATTACAAAAGGGGCGATCATTACATGCTAAATATAGAACAAATTAAAGAAATCATTCCTCACCGCTATCCATTTTTACTTGTTGATAAAATATTAGAAGTAGATGAAGGGAAAAGAGCGGTTGGAATTAAAAATGTATCTGCAAACGAAGAATTCTTTAATGGACACTTCCCTGACTATGCAGTTATGCCTGGCGTACTTATTGTAGAAGCGTTAGCACAAGTCGGAGCGGTTGCTGTATTAAAGAAAGAAGAAAACCGCGGAAGACTTGCTTTCTTCGCAGGTATCGACAATTGTCGTTTCAAAAAACAAGTACGCCCTGGTGATCAACTTCGCCTAGAAGTTGAAATGACACGTGTACGTGGCCCGATCGGAAAAGGAAAAGCAATTGCGACAGTAGATGGTGAAGTTGCATGTGAAGCTGAAATCACATTTGCAATTGGTGATAAAAAAGAATAGAGAACAAATAAAAAAATCTCCTTGTGAACGTACAAGGAGATTTTTTGTTTCTGTTATATAGCGATGAAACGATAAAATACAAACTAATCAGAAAATTACTTGTAAATAGATGGTAATTACCATATAATTTACTTTATCATTTATTTAGAAAATAGGATAAGTGATAAAGGTAATGAAGAAGTCAGGGCATTGTCATATTGTTAAGGCACTTATATAAGACAAAGTAGAATGTTATTGATTATGATGAGATATGGGGAAATCAGCAATACAAAATATTAATTAGACGTATGAAATCGAGCATAAGAGAGAGAAAAGGGAAATGTCGCATTTCACAAAAGGAGATTATGAATATGTTCGGGAGAAAGAAAAGAAAATCATTACGACAATTAATTACACATAAAGAGCCTAAATCGCGTATTACAGAACAATATCGTAACATTCGTACAAACATTGAATTTACATCTGTAGATAGTCATGTTCGTTCTGTTATCGTTACCTCGGCAGATCCAGGTGATGGGAAAACAACGACAATCGCAAACTTAGCAGTTGTTTTCGGCCAACAAGGAAAGAAAGTTTTATTAATTGGAGCTGACTTGCGTAAGCCGACGATACAAAACTTATTTGCCATTCATAGTTCAAATGGGTTAACGAACTTATTATCAGGCCAAGCAAAGCTTATGCAATGCATTCAAAAAACAGATATAGAGAACGTATATTTAATGGCAGCAGGTCCAATCCCGCCCAATCCAGCAGAATTACTAGGAAGCCGGGCGATGGACGAAGCGTTGCTAGAAGCATATAACATGTTTGATATTATTTTAATCGACACACCACCTGTCCTTGCGGTTACGGATGCGCAAATACTAGCGAATAAATGCGATGGAATCGTACTCGTTGTACGCAGTGAAAAGACAGAAAAAGATAAAATCGTAAAAGCGAAACAAATATTAGATAAAGCATCAGGAAAACTACTAGGTGTTGTTTTAAACGATAAAAGAGAAGAAAAAGAGCAGTATGGTTATTACTAAAATATAAAAGCCAACAAAAATTTTTGTTGGCTTTTTATTGTTTTCTGAAAATTATTTATCAAGTTATACACTATAAAAAACATGATATGATAAAATTTTTGGGAAATGATTGGAATGTGTTGTCAGATTTAAGATTATTTTGTAAGATTAAACTTGTTTCTTGTGAACAAATATAGAACTGAATGATTAAAAATAAAAAATGTAAGATTTATATGTTATAATTTTTCCTATGTGTAAATTTTAGAAAGTTGGAGGAACTTATGGAAGAAACAATTAATCTAAAAGAGTTATTTCATATCTTAAAAAAACGTTTAGCAATGATCCTCGTAATCGCCTTTGGTGCAGCTATTGTAAGTGCTATCATTAGCTTCTTCTTTATGACACCAATCTATCAATCTTCGACGCAAATTCTTGTTAACCAGAAGAAGCAAGAGGGTGCAATGATTCAAGCGGGTGAAGTTCAAACGAATATTCAATTAACGAATACATATAAGGTTATTATTAAAAGTCCAGTTATTTTGGATCAAGTTAAAGAAAAATTGGGACTAGATGTAACGACCCAAGATTTAAATGGGAAAATTGAAGTAGTAAATGAAAAGGATTCACAAGTAGTAACTGTAACAGCACAAGATAAAAATCCAAAACTAGCTCGTGATATTGCTAACACAACTGCAGAAGTATTTAAGGGAGAAATAGCGAAAATTATGAATGTTGATAGTGTAACTGTACTTTCAAAAGCAGAAATCGCAGAAAATCTATCTCCAATTAAACCACGCCCGATGTTAAATGTAGCAATTGCTTTCGTTGTTGGTTTAATGGCTTCAGTTGGTCTCGCATTCTTACTAGAATATTTAGATAACACAGTGAAAAAAGAAGAAGATGTAGAAAGCTTACTTGGCTTACCAGTGTTAGGTATTGTAGCTCGTATGGATGAAGAAACATTGAACGTGAAATCACACGCTCCATCATCAAGAAAAGTGAGGGGACAAACAATTGGCTCTTAATTTATTTAAAAAGAAAAAAAATCATCGTCAACGTCGTCAATTAATTGCTCATCAACAACCGAAATCACCAATTTCAGAGCAATATCGTAATATTCGAACGAATATCGAATTTGCAGCTATTGATACGAATTTACATTCGTTAATGGTAACATCTGCGAATCCAAGCGAAGGGAAAACGACAACGACAGCGAATATGGCAGTTGTGTTTGCCCAACAGGGAAAGAAAGTATTATTAATTGATGCGGATATGCGTAAACCAGCGATGCATCAAATGTTCCAAGTTGATAATATTTTTGGACTAACGAATGTACTAACACATAGTGAACGTTTAGAGAAATGTGTGCAAACAACATTAGTGGATAATCTACACTTTTTAGCTTGCGGTCCAATCCCACCAAATCCAGCAGAATTGTTAGGTTCGAAATCAATGAAAGAACTTCTTGGACAAGCATACAGCATGTACGACTTAGTTATTTTTGATTTACCACCTATTTTAGCGGTAACAGACGCACAAATTATGGCAAATGTATGTGATGCTTCTATTCTTGTCGTTCGTAGTGAAGCGACGGAAAAAGAAACAGCGATAAAGGCAAAAGGATTGTTAGAATCGGCTAAAGGCAAACTGTTAGGTGTCGTTCTGAACGATCGTGAACGTGAACAAGGCCTATATTATTATTACGGTGCAAACTAGTTAAAAGAGTGAGATATGGTTGAAACATATCTCCTTTTTTCCCTTGAATATGAGATGTCTCATATTCAAGGGAAAAAAGATTACTAGGAAAGAGGGAGGATAAAACTAATGATTGATTTACATTGTCACATTTTACATGGCATCGATGATGGTGCACAAACAGTAACAGATAGTTTAGCGATGGCGCAGCAAGCTGTAGCAGAAGGAATACATACAATTGTCGCAACGCCGCACCATCAAAATGGGAAATATATAAATGAGCGTACCTCAATTATTCATCAAGTAAAACAACTAAATGATGAACTACAACAACATAATATTCCACTTACTATTTTACCAGGGCAAGAGGTCAGATTATATGGTGATTTATTAGAAGACTATGAAGCTGGTAAAATCGTTACCTTGAACGAAACAAATAAATACATATTCATTGAATTCCCATCGAATCACGTACCGCGTTATGCTGAACAATTATTATACGAATTACTTGTTAAGGGAATGATTCCAATTATCGTCCATCCAGAACGTAATGCCGAGTTAATCGAGCGGCCAGATAAGTTATATAACCTTGTAAGTAAAGGGGTATTAACACAAGTGACGGCAGGTAGTTTATTGGGAAAATTCGGTAAAAAAATTAAAAAATTTTCACTACAACTTGTGGAGCACAATTTAACGCATATGATCGCATCAGATGCACATAACACAACGTCAAGAGGATTTCATTTAATGGAAAGCTACGAATTAATTGAGAAAGAATTCGGAATGAGTGTTATGAGTGATTTAAAAGAAAATCCATATTTGTTAATCAGTGGGAAATCGATTTATAAAGAAGATCCGGAACAAATCCGTCGTAAAAAATTGTTCGGTATTTTTTAATAAAGAATTGGTGATGTCTCCTAACCGTTATCAACGGAGGCACTCGGTTGTGCTGTGGGTAGAAGTTTTATTTCGTGCCTACCTTAGACGCTTGTCGTCGGGAGCATGGCGTGAGGTTGGGTTAGATGCCCATAATTTATTTGTAATAGAAACTCTACCTATGGAGTTATAAATATGACTCTATAGGTAGGGTTTTTGTTATTGTTACATATAAATAAAAAGATATGGGGGATTATAGGTGAAAAAAGTAAGAAAAGCGATTATTCCAGCTGCTGGTCTTGGAACAAGATTTTTACCAGCGACGAAAGCGATGCCAAAAGAAATGTTGCCAATCGTTGATAAGCCGACAATTCAATACATAATAGAAGAAGCAATAGAATCAGGAATTGAAGATATTATTATTGTTACTGGAAAAGGAAAGCGCGCGATTGAAGATCATTTTGATCATTCCTTTGAACTAGAACAAAACCTTTTAGAAAAAGGAAAGTATGAAATGCTTGAGAAAGTACAGGCTTCTTCAAAAATTAATATTCATTACATAAGACAAAAGGAACCGAAAGGTTTAGGACATGCAGTATGGTGTGCACGTAAATTTATTGGAAATGAACCATTTGCGGTATTGCTTGGTGATGACATTGTCCAAGCAGATACACCATGTTTACGTCAATTAATGGATCAATATGAAGGTACACAGTCGTCAGTTATTGGTGTACAAACAGTCCCTGAAAATGAAACACACCGCTACGGTATTATTGATCCAGTTGAACAAGATGATCGCCGTTATCAAGTGCGTCAATTTGTCGAAAAGCCAGCTGAAGGAACAGCACCATCTAATTTGGCGATTATGGGTCGTTACATATTGACACCAGAAATCTTTATGTTCCTTGAAAACCAACAGACAGGTGCTGGTGGAGAAATTCAGTTGACAGATGCGATTCAAAGTTTAAATGAAATTCAGCGTGTGTTTGCATATGATTTTGAAGGTACTCGTTATGATGTTGGAGAGAAATTTGGGTTTATTAAGACAACAATTGAGATGGCACTTCAGCATGAAGAATTGAGAGAAGAATTGATGAAATATATGAATGGGCTTGTAAAGAAAGAAAATATACATGCATAAAGGTGAGGTGGGAGAGCATTGAACTTGGTAAAAATATCAAGCGGAGAATTGGAAAAGGAAAATAATATAGAGCTTGATTTGAAAAAAGTAAATGCAAGTAGAGGATATTTAGTGGCTAAGCGTTGTATTGATTTTATTGGAGCGTTATGTGGACTAATTTTATTAGCTCCTGTTTTTTTGATTGTAGCAGTGTTAATTAAATACCAAGATCCGAAAGGACCTGTGTTGTTTAAACAGATTCGTATTGGAAAAGATGGAAAAGAATTTTATATGTATAAGTTTCGCTCAATGGTTGTAGACGCGGAAGAGAAATTAAAGGATTTATTAAAACATAATGAAGTATCTGGTGCGATGTTTAAAATGAAAGAGGACCCTCGAGTTACAAGGATTGGGAAACTTATTCGAAAAACGAGTATTGATGAACTACCACAGCTATTAAATGTATTAAAAGGTGAAATGAGCTTAGTAGGACCTCGTCCACCACTTCCCAGAGAAGTAAAGGAATATACAGCATATGATAAGCAACGTTTACTTGTTACTCCGGGATGTGCGGGGCTTTGGCAAGTAACGGAGAGAAATAGTGTTGGATTCAAAGAAATGGTCGAGCTAGATTTAGAATATATAAACAAACGAAGTGTAATCTATGATTTGAAAATTATTTTTAAAACGATTCAAATTATGATTAAGTCTAATGGTGCATCTTAGTAGTAGTAGCTAACTCGTAGAAAAGAGGTTGGAAAAAATGGATAAAAAGATTTGTGTAATGGGCCTAGGATATATTGGGTTACCAACTGCTAGTTTACTAGCAACTAAAGGATTTCAAGTACATGGTGTCGATGTAAATGAAAACGCAGTTGAAATGATTAATAGTGGTAAAGTACATATTTATGAACCAGATTTAGATATTTTAGTTAAGGCAGCTGTACAAAGTGGGAAATTGAAAGCTTCATTGAAGCCAGAAGAAGCCGATATTTTTATTTTAGCAGTTCCGACACCATTCCAAGATGAGCATAAACCTGATTTAGCATATGTAGAAGCAGCAGCTAAAACGATTGCACCTGTTATAAAAAATGGGGATATCATTATACTTGAGTCTACAAGCCCGATTGGTACAACTGAAAAAGTTGCGGAATGGATTTTGGAAGAACGACCAGATTTAACAACTTCTGAGGAAATGCATAGTGATAAAGGAAGAATCTATGTAGCTCATTGTCCGGAACGTGTATTGCCGGGGCATATATTAAAGGAGCTAGTCGAAAATGATCGTATTATTGGTGGATTAGACAAAGAATCTACAAAACGTACAGTTGAATTTTATAAACAATTTGTAAAAGGAAAAATTCTTGATACAAATGCAAGAACAGCTGAGATGGCAAAATTGACTGAGAACTCTTTCCGTGATGTAAATATCGCCTTTGCAAATGAGCTATCTTTAATATGTGATAAGTTAAATATTAATGTTTGGGAATTAATCCGTTTAGCAAATCGTCACCCTCGTGTGAATATTTTACAGCCTGGCCCAGGTGTAGGGGGGCATTGTATCGCTGTAGATCCCTGGTTTATTGTAGATGCTGCACCTGAAGAAGCAAAACTTATACATACTGCAAGAAATGTGAATGATTATAAACCGATGTATGTAGTTGAAAAAGTCAAAGAAAAAGCAGATCGATTTAAAAATCCAGTAATTGCTTGTTTAGGATTAGCGTTTAAAGCGAATATTGATGATTTACGTGAAAGTCCTGCCCTAGAAATTGTTAAACATTTAGCGGAATCTAGTGTGGGAGAAGTTATTGCAGTAGAGCCACATGTAAATGAATTACCAGTGTCTCTTCAGGAGAAGGGAATTTCTCTTCTTTCAGTTGAAGATGCTGTAGCAAAATCAGACATTATTTTGGTATTAGTTGATCATGATATTTTTGGTTCGATTGACTTTGATCAATTGAAAGAGAAAGTGGTTATTGATACAAAAGGATTTATTAAATAATTTATAAATTGTTTTGGGGGACAAGAATGTCAAGGTTCTTACAGAAAGTGCGTAATTTAAAAGGAAAATCAATTCACCTAATTGCTCGCAAGGTAGCTCGAAAATCATATGATGCAATATATTATAAGGGACGTAAAATAGTTATTTTGAAGAACTTAATTGATTTAGAGGAAGAAGCCTTTAAAGATTTTCAACCACAATATAAATTTATATTTAAATCAAGAGAGAAATTAGATTATGTAGCTAAGTTGCAAAAAATAAGTGTGGAAGAAGATATTATTAGAGATGCGGATAAAATTTGCAAGCATATTTTTAATTTGTTAGGTTCTGGAGATATACAATTAGACAAAAAAATTCCGTGGAATAAGGATTTTAAAACAGGGTTTATTTGGGAAAATCAATTTTATAAAGAAATTAAAGTAATTGACTTGCAAAATAATGCGGATGTCAAGGTGCCGTGGGAATTATCAAGATTTCAACATGTTTTTACATTGGGAAAAGCATATTGGATAACAAAAGATGAAAAATATGCGTTAGAGTTTAAAGAACAAATAATGGATTGGATAGAAAAAAACCCTATTGAAATGTCTGTTAATTGGACGTGTACAATGGATATAGCTATTAGGGCTGTAAACTGGATAGCTGGTTATTACTTTTTTAAAGACTCTAGAGAGATAGATAATAAATTTTGGGGAATTTTTAATAAGAGTTTATATATGCACGGAAGATTTATTTATAAAAATTTAGAGAATAAAGGTGAACATACTGGTAATCATTATGTATCTAATATAGTAGGATTAGTCTGGTTAGGTTTGTATTTTAAGGGGTTTAGCCTTTCTTCGGCCTTTAATATAAATACTCCAGAAAAATGGTTGGCATACGGGGTTACTGAATTAGAAAAAGAGATGTTTGTTCAAGTGAATGAAGATGGAACAAATTATGAGGCCTCTACTTCATATCATAGATTGGTTGCAGAATTATTTTTAATTACAACCATTTTGTGTAATGAAAATAATATTATATTTTCTAATGAATATGTAAAGCGCTTAGAAAATATGTGTGAATTCCTGATGTATTTAAATCAACCAAATGGAAAAAGTCCATTAATTGGAGATGCAGATGATGGAAGATTATTTATTTTTTCTAAGTATTGTTCTTGGAATAAAAATGATTTTCGGCACTTACTAGCAATTGCAGGTGAATTTTTTAACAGGGATGATTTTCGATATTTTGGTGTAAGTTACAGGGAAGATGCTTTATGGTGTACAGGAAAGTGGGAAAAGGTAGAGCATCAGTTATCGTTAGAGTCTAAGGCCTTTAATGATGGCGGATATTACATTTTGCGGAATGAAAATATGTATTGTTGTGTCCGATGTGGAGAATTATCATTTAGGGGACAAGGAGCACATAGTCATAACGATCAGCTAAGCTTCACCTTAAGTATTAATGGAGAAGATATTTTTATTGATGCTGGCACATTTACGTATACAGCGGATTATCAGGCAAGAAATTTATTTAGAAGTACAAGTATGCATAATACACTTGAAATTCCACCATATGAACAAAATGATTTCGAAAAAAATAATTTATTTGAGATGAGAGAACAAAGTTTTTCAAAATGCACTTATGTTGATAATAATAAATTTATAGGTCAACATAAAGGTTATGTAGATAAGTGTGATGTAATCCATGAAAGATCTATATACCTAGGAAAAAGCAATTTAAATATTGAGGATAATATATTAGGTGGGAAAAATTTTGAGTTATGCAAATTTAATTTTATCTTAGATCCGGAAGTGAAAATTAACATTGAAGAAAATGAGGTACATATTTTTAAAAAACATGTAAAAGTAATTTTACAAGTAAATAAAAATATGAAAATAGATCATGAAACTATTTTTGTTTCTGATGGTTATGGGAAAAAAGAAGAAAGTATAAAGTTGGTGGTGAAAACTTCCGCCTCATACCTAGAGACATCTATAGTATTTAAAAATTATAAGGGTGATTAGTTTGAAGAATACTATAAAAAAATTACCGTATCCGTTTAAATTACCGCTATTATATATGGCTGCATTAATTCCTCAAAAGTTGAGAGAAAGTAAAGAGTATAAAGATTACGTAAGATTTTTAGAGTCTTCTTCTTCATGGGATGCTATAAAGATAGCTGAATTTCAAAATACACAATTACAGCTATTAATTAAGCATGCTTATGAAAACGTTCCTTTCTATACTCAAATGTTTAATCAATATGGGATAAGTGTAAAAGATATCAGGGATGTCAGGGATTTGAGGAAAATTCCTATTATAGATAAGTCAGTGGTTAAAGAAAATAGAGAGAAATTTATAGCTGAAAATATTGATATGAGTAAACTTAGGTCTATTAATACAGGTGGCACGACTTCTAGCCCAATGCATTTCTTCAATACAGATACTACAAACAATAGAGAAGCGGCATTTTTTAATCGTATATGGAAGAGTTATGGTTATGAAGGGCAATTATGCTTAGTGTTAAGAGGAGATGCAAATGATAGTGAACAATTGTATAAATATAGCCCTTATAATAAATTAATATCTATAAATACTAGAAATTTAGATGAAGAAAAAATGAAGGGAATATTAAATGTTATTTCAAAATATGAACCTTTTTTTATACAAGCATATCCTTCGTTGATTTATCTGTTATCTAAATATATTAATAAAAATGGATTATCTGGAAAAATAGGGAGATTTAAAGCTATCTTTTGTTCCTCAGAAAAAATGTACGATTTTCAAAGGGAAGAAATAAAAAAAGCCTTTAATACTCAAGTGATTGACTATTATGGGCATAATGAGCGTCTAGCTTTAATGGAATATTGCCCAAAATGTAGCAGGTATCATGTTTTACCTGAATATGGTATTGTTGAATTTTTGGATAACAATGGTTCCCTAGTCAATCAAGAAAATCAAATGGCCGAAATTGTGGGGACAGGTTTTAATAACTATGCTTTTCCACTTATTCGTTATAAAACATCAGATATGGCAACAATATCTGGAGAAGATTTTCAATGTAAATGTGGTAAACCATATATCAGCGTAAAAGAAATTGATGGACGATCAGGGGACTTTTTAGTGACCGAGGATGGGAAGCATTATTCACCAACTATGTTGGAGTTTGCTATTCGTCATATTGAAAATTTTAAAGATTTGCAGTTAGTACAAAAAAGTTATAATCATTTGGAAGTACTTATTGTACCAAATCAATATTATAAAGAAGATGAGGGAAATCGTTTTAGTGATGAACTTCAAAAAAGAATAGATACTCATATTAATATTGAAATAAAAACAGTGAACCATATAGATAGACCGTTAAATCAAAAACATAGATTTATTATCTCTAATATAAAGTGAGGGGCTAAACAGTGAAAAAAACAATTGGATTTCCTATAAGTGACAAGAAAAATGAAAAAAGAAGAGCTTTAGTACCTGAAGATATAGTAAACATTAGTAATAAAGATATGATATATGTTGAAAAGGGATACGGTGAGATTTTAGGAATTACAGATCAACAGTATAGTGATATGGGAGTTAATGTAGTTGAAAGAGATATTGTTATGTCTAGAGATGTTATATGTGACCCTAAAGCTGGTGATGCTGGATATCTAAACGATTTAAAGGAAGGACAACTTATTTTTGGTTGGATACATGCAGTTCAAAATAAGGACATAACAGATCAGTTTATAGATAATAAACTAACTGCAATCGCTTGGGAAGATATGTTTGAAAGTGGGAGACACGTTTTTTGGCGAAATAATGAGATTGCTGGAGAAGCTGCAATTTTACATGCTTATAATTTATATGGGAAATTACCATACGAGACAAAAGTTGCTATTTTAGGGCGTGGAAATATAGGAAGAGGCGCATATAAAACATTAGTTGCTCTTGGGGCCGATGTTGTAATGTATGATAGAAGAACAGAAAAGTTATTTCAAAAAGAACTAAAAAAATATGATGTACTAGTGAATGCGATTCTTTGGGATGTTGATCGCACAGATCATATTATTTATAAAGAAGATTTAAAACATATGAAAAAGGGGGCAATGATTATTGATATTAGTTGCGATGCACATAAAGCTGTAGAGACAAGTGTTCCGACTAGTATAAGTAATCCTGTCTATGAAATTGATGGAGTTTTACATTATGTAGTAGATCATACTCCAGCTATGTTTTATAAAACTGTTTCTAGATCTTTAAGTCTAGAGATTTGTAAATATATAGATTTTATTGTTGAAGATATAGAAAATGAGGTATTATTAGGGGCTTTAATTATAGATAAAGGAATAATTAGAGATAAACGCATAGCAGATTTTCAAAATCGCTGTTTAGAAACAGTGTAGAGAAATAAATAGCTCTTAAAAAGAACTAAAAGGAGAGCTTATATAATGAAAATTAATATAATTGGTACAGTCCCACCCCCTATAGGTGGGATTTCTGTTCATATAAAAAGGACAAAAAAGTTTTTAGATGAACGAAAAATAGAAAGTGTAGTATACAATGAAGCAAATTGGGGAAGAGAAGAAGATGATATTTATCCTATAAAAAATTATAAATTTTTTATGTGTAGACTTCCTTTTTTAAAGGCTGATGTGTTCCACTTTCATTCCATAGATATAAAAATTCGTATTCTTTTAGGAGTATATAATTTTTTTGGGAAAAAAATTATATTAACAGTACATGGAGAAAGTCTAACTGATCAATTGAAAAGTTCTAGTTTTATTACTAGGTATTTATTATTAAAAAGTCTAAATAAACTTGAAAGAATTATTTGTGTAAATAATTCAATTACAAATAACCTAATTCAGTTTGGAGTAGAACATCAAAAAGTGATTACAGTTCCAGGATATATCCATCCGCAAGAGGATAAGAAAGATATCCTTAGTATACCAGAAACAGTTTGGGGTTTCATAAAAAGAACGCCTTTTCTTATTAGTGCAAACGGATGTGTACGTTTTTATAAAAATGAGGATTTGTACGGAATTGATATGCTTATTGAATTAATGAAGAAATTAAAAGATAACAGAATAGAAACGAGCTTACTATTTGCTGTTTTAGATAAAGATAGTCAGACAGAACTTGAAAAAACGTATTATCAAGAGTTAAAAGAAAGAATAATAAGATATAAATTGGAAAATAACATTATGTTTTATGAGGTAGAAAATACAGAGTTTTATCCTATTCTCCAAAAAACAAATCTGTTTATAAGGCCTACTAATACTGATGGTTTGGGAGTATCAATTACAGAAGCAATTTATTATAGAGTACCTTCCATAGCAAGCAAGGTCTGTGAAAGACCAACAGGTACGATATTGTTTGAATCCCGGAACATAGATGATTTATTTGAGAAAGTAATTAAGGTTATTCAAAATTATAATGAGTATGTTGATGAGATAAGTGTGATAAATAATCAAGATTATGCAGAAAACTTGCTCAGTATTTATAGAGAGGTAAGCTCTAAGTAAAAATATTAAATTAGTAAGGTTTGGAGGATAAAATGTATCAGATTAATGTATGTAGCTCATTAGAAGATGTACAAAATAAAAAAAACGAGTGGTTGGACTTTGAAAAAAAAATAAACAATCAAAATATAACCACTTCGTATTATTGGATAGAAAGCTTTCTAAAAGTATTTTTTCCAAGAGAAGATAATCAATTTGGCTATAAAAAAAAGCTCATTGTAATCTTTCTGTATAAAGAAGGAGAGTTAATTGCAATAGCTCCATTAATACAAGTAGTCCATAAAAAATATGGAATTAAATTAAAAATGATAGAATTTATAGGCCAACAATGGGGTGGAACCTTTATTGATATTATTGGTAGAGGTTTAAGCAAAGAGGACGTAGATTATATCATGAGATATGTTTATAGTAATTATAAATTTGACTTATTACAACTTAAATATATCAGAAAATCTACTGAGAATTTTGATTTGAATAGTAAAGATGCAGAAGTTTTATCAGGATGCCCATATCTGGTAATTGAGGATTTCAATGAGTTCGATGAATACAAAAATCAGATATATTCAAAAAAATTAAAGCAAAATATTAGAACAGCATTTAATAAAATGAAGAAAAAAGGATTAATTTATGATTCAGTAATTGAAAGAATAAATAATCAAAACTTTGAAGAAATTGTAAGGATTTCCCGATCAAAACTTGAGGATGGTAAAGGTAGTATTTATTTAGATGAAGATAAGAAGAAATTTGTAAAAACAATTATTGATAGTTTACCAAGCGAGGTTATATTTGGAAGGGTTAATAATGATTGTGTTGCTTACAGACTGAATTTATTTTTTAATGATATAAAATTTTGCTTTGATGCAGCCTATGATAGGGAATTTAGAAATCTAGAATTAGGCACCCTATCAGTAGAAGAAAGTATTAAGGATAGTTTTAAGAAGAATATTAAATTACATTCGGAAGGTACGGGAACAGATTTTTATAAGTTGAAATTTATGAAAGAAGTAGAGCAAATCTATACATACACCAAAAAGGGAAATACTTTACTAAGCTTTATACATTATAAGAGGCATTTAATTAAAGTAAGAAAAAATAATGACTAGATAGAATAATGATATGATTCTAAGAAAATAATGAAAGGTAATAGATGATGAGCTTAGTAAATAAAATTAGAAATCGGAGTATCAAAATTATAATTAAAAAAATTAAAACAAAATTTTTCACGGTTTCCAACGGATATATATTAAACTTGAATAATTATAGTATGGTTTCTTATGAGGAAAAATACAATTGTTATGTATTAATGCCAATGCAAATGTATCATTTGAAAACAATGATTGAGTTATATGATAACCAAATAGGTAGTTACAAGTACGAAATTCTAAAAAAAAGAATTGCGGAACAGAATAAACATATACCGTATGTAGTAGTAGACAAAGAAGGAGATTTATATGGTTATTTCCACCTCTCGATTGGAGATACGCGAGATGGTACTATAAATATCGATGTCCAAGTTAGTAAAAATACAGTGTATTTATTTGATGATTACACATTTTTAGAAAAACGTGGTAAAGGTGTACATAAATTTTCGGTTTACTCACGTTTGGAGTTGGCTAAGAAACTAGGATATTCAAAAGCTATTGTAAACATATTAAAAGGAAATTTGTATTCTGAAAAAAGCTATCAGGGATTAGGTTTTATAAAAAATCTAGTTTATTATTATGTTCACATTTTAAACTTTAAAAAAACTTTTACGCGTGTAGTTAAGAAATAATTTTAAGTTAAGGAATAGTGGTAAGTATGAGTTTAAATAGTAATAAGTTGATATCTAGTGGAACAGTATATTTTATATTTTCAATTCTAACACAACTAATAAATATGTTACTCATCCCTTTATATACTAGTAATCTATCACAAAATGATTATGGGAAATATGAATTATTAAATACCATACAACAATTGTTAGGTCTTGCTATTACGATTGGAGTATATTCGGGATTAAAAAGATTTTTTTATGATGTAGAAAATAAAATAACATTGAAAAATACAGCATTAAACTTCTCAGTATTATGGGGGATTGTTGTTTTTTCATTTGTATATTTTATTAGTCCGTTAATAAGTGATTATGTTTTTAGTGGTGATAATGAGGTCACTCTTTATATTAGAGTTATAGTAATAACTTCTTTATTGACATGTTTGATTGCTATATATACTAGTTATTATGAAATGGAATTTAAAGCTTTTAGGGTAGCCATAGTACAATTAAGTATCTTAGTTTTAACATTTTTATTAGCCACATATTATATTTTGATTTTAGGCAATGGAATTATAGGTATATTAAAGGCTACTTTAATTTCGAATCTATTAGTTTTTATTGTATTATTTATATTAGACTTTAAAAATTATAAAATTGCTATTCATGTACCATATCTCAAAAACATACTGTATTATGGTGGAGGTTTATTGTTAGGACAAATTTCGGCATGGATATTAAATTTGATAGATCGCTTTTTTATTAAAGAATTAATCAATTATTCAGCAGTTGCGGTGTATTCAATATCTTCGAAAATTGGAATGTTAATAAATCCAGTTTTTATCACGCCATTTGCTCAAGTATTTACAGCTTATAAATTTAAGGTTTATAAAGAAGAAGGCGGTCAACAAAAAATCCAAAATATGTTTCGAATCTACAATATTGTAGGTTGTTTTTGTATTTTTGGATTGGCTATATTTGGTAAGGTAATGATTAGTATTTTAGCTACAAATGAATATTTAGAGGCGTATAAGATTATTCCATTAATTGCTATTTCCCATTTTATATGGGGAATTGGACAATTTTATTCTTTAGGTTTACATGTAGCAAATAAAATGATGTTAAATTCCCTAATTGTTGTAATCAGTGCTTTTATAAATATAGTTCTAAATATATTACTGATTCCTCATCTTGGAATAAATGGTGCAGCTTTAGCTACAATTGTATCTTATATAGTGGCTAATATTCTTTATTATTATTTTAGTGAAAAATACTATAGTTTAGGATTAGGCTTACTATATCCATATAAATATTTTACCATTTTTGTTTTATTATATGGGATATATTGGATGTTCATTTCTCCAATTCAAAATTTATACATTGAATTTATTTGTAATGTATTTCTATGTATAGTATATGTTTTATTATTGATTGTTTTCAAGTTTACTAATATTCAAGAAATTAGGGGCGTTCTGTTGTCAATTGTAAAAAAGAAATAGACAACACTCAAAAGTATTTAATTTTTTGAGCTAATGCATAATAAAGATTAAATGAAAAGTAATTTAAAATAGTAAGTATTCTAATAAGGAGAAGGTATGATGAATATTGAAATATGTAAGTGGTTTAATAATTCAGATTCTCCAGTTATGTTTATGATAGACGATTTAGCAAACGTTTGGGTAGATACAACTAAAAGCGGGGAATTAGAATTAGGTGAAGATTGGGGTTATTGGAAAAATGAAGAGAAATCATCTTTTCGATATTTAAACGAAGTTATTCTGAAAAATTTCCCAGAGGTAAAAGTGACATTCTTTGTACCGGTAGGTGTTAGGGTAGGGATGGTGAAAAATCCCGTAGTTCCTTCAATATCTGAAAGAATAGATAACGATAATGAAACAAAAAAATTTTTCCGTGAAATTCATGAAGATAATAAATTTGAAATTGCGTATCATGGAACAACGCATGGAAGGGTAGGAAGTACAAACCTAGACTTTAAACAGGAATGGGAATTGTTTAATGATTTAGAAGAAGCTATAGTAACAATTGAAAAAGGGAAACAGATTTTCAGGAATGCCATTGGAGTAGATCCTGTAGGTGGTAAATACTGTGGGTATACAAGTAATGGGTATTCAGATTCCAGCATAGATAAAACCGGTTTCTTATGGTGGTGCCGATATTGGAATAAAGGAATAGAAGAAGAAACGATCTCCAATATTACAGGTGAGGACAAGAATTCTTTAACTAATTTTGATGTTAAATTTTTTGGAGAGAGAAAGGTTATAGATATTCCCTCTACAGTAAATGGGGCGTTGCTAACTAGTATATTCAATTATAATAAAAGGTCTGTTAAGGGAATAACAAAGCATTTTTTTAAAAAATATTTAATAAAGAAAAAGCTAACACAAATTAATCAATTACTGGATAATAAATTAATTATTAGTATACAAGAGCACATTGCCCCTTCACGAGATGATGGTAGACGTCAAGCGCCTAATATATTTGATGATAAGAAAAGTTTAAGAACTATATTTAGATATTTACAAGATAAAAATGTATGGTATTGTACAGGAAGTGAATTGTCAGATTATGTGAGGTTGAGGGAAAGTATAAAAATTGAACTTGTGGACAAATCAAGTTTTAGAATTAATAGTAATCTATCTCAGAATGTAACCTTTAATACTATTACATTAAAGGTGGATTTAACTAGCCGTTTTAAAATAATGTTACCCAATAAGGAGATAGTTGAATCTAATGTAGGGATTGTTAATATTCCTGTGTTAGCAGGTAATTACACAATTTTAGCTTGATTTTCTTGGTTGAAAAGTTTAAGCGCTAAATACCTATTTAATCTAAGGAGATTAAAATGCAACATTTATATGCGGTCAATAAGCTTCGTTTTAATTATGCAGTACTTTTTTGTATATGTTTATTTATTTTAAATGAAACCACTAGAGCATTTTTTCAAAATAAATTAGCTATCTTAAATATAGCGTTTTTATTTTTAGGAGTATTATTTTTACTTAAATCTATATCTAAGGGTAATTTCAATAGAACACTATTCTTTATAGGTGTATTTTTATCATGTTTATTGGTAGTAGGTGGTTTTTTTATTTTTGAACATTCACCACTTCAAATGAGTTGGACATTTATTAATATAATTCTCCCTATATTGATTTTAAGTGTGTATATGGATTTTAATGAAACTATAAACGGATTAGGAAAATTTCTTCAGTTATTTAATGTATTTGTTATGGTTCTATTTGTAATGGGAGTTGTCGATTTTATAACTAACGGATCTATTCAGTTATATTTGGCCTCTACTATTTATACATCCAATGGTTTAGGTCAATTAATTAGGTATGAGCATTATATGGGGATATATAGGTATTATTCAATTGCAGGACATCCTCTAACTAATGCAAAATTTTTCTTGTTATTTCTAATTTTAAATAATATTTATGGGGGATATATTAAATTTTTAATTAATAGGTACATACTGATAATAATCTCCCTGACGGGGATATTATTGAGTGGGAGTAAAACAGCCTTAATGTTGGCTCTTATAATAATTGTTTTTGGAACAAAGCCTAATAAGTATAAGTTACTTTATTATACCTTAATTATTAGTGTGTTTTTAATATTATTTAATACTTCCTTGTTTCAAAATAATTTAGCAAAACGTTTTATTGAAGGTATTGCCACAGGAGATATTTCAACAGGTAGAAACGAATTATTAGCACGTTTAATGAATAGTGATATGGCACCTTTGCCAAAATTTTTCTTTGGTGAAGGATTAGATTATTCGCGTTATGTAGCAGGCCTTTTACATAATTATATAGGAAACTTTGAATATCCTATAATTATGTTTGCATATGATTATGGGATACTAATTACTATACTCATCTATATTTGTGTGTTCTTATACCCAGCTACTGTATTATTAAAAAATAAAGATTACAAATTGTTTTTTTATTTTTTAGTGATATCTATAATGATGAATTCGAATAATGGAATAGCAAATGTAAATGGTGACACCTTATCTCAATTTTGTATTATTCTCTTATTCTTTATGAATATTAGTACAACGAAGCGACGAAAATATGTAGAAAAATTATAGAGAATACATTATGAGAATTGCATATAAACAAGATATATAGATAACAGTTCTATTTATAGCTAATATTATTAGGAAATAGTTAGAACAAGATAACTAAAAAATAAGTGTATTATACAAAAAAAAGTATATATAGTATAAAGAGGTCAGACTAATGAAAAAAAAAGCACTATTCATAGGGATCCATTATTGGGGATCGCCCTTTAAGGTAGGGACACATCATTTAGCAGAATGTTTAAGTAATAAAGAGGAATGGGAAGTACTTTATTTATCATTGCCCCTTTCTCCTTTACACAAGTTATCTAAGAAGAAAGAAACACAGTTTAATGAACGTTATAAAATATATAAATCTGATGGGATAACAATAAACCCAACATTTAAAGCTTATGTTCCATTTTCTTTATTAGTACCGAACGATAAACCTATATGCAATACGGAATTTATGTTTAATAAGTGGCATGCTTTTTCTTCGCCTAATTTAATAAAGAAATTAGGTGAATTTGGTTATGATGATGTTGATTTAATATATATGGATAATCCAACCTATCATTTTTTATTGGACGAAATAAAGTATAAAAAATCGGTTTTTCGTGTCGCAGATAATCATAAAGGATTTCAGGGGTATACGGAATTATATGGAAAATATGAAGATAAACTAATAGATAAGGTAGATTTAGTTTTGTATACAGCAAAACAATTGGAGGAGGTATTACTCCAACAAGTACAAACGAGTAAAAAAATGTATTTCCCTAATGGAGTTCGTTATGAATTCTTTAAACAAAAAGGATTAGAAAAGCCAAGGGATATTAAGAGTATTGACGCCCCAATTTGTATGTATGTAGGAGCATTAGCAGAATGGATAGACTACGATTTAATTAACTATTGTGCTAAAGAACTCAAACATGTAGCATTTGTTTTTATTGGTCCTAGTGATTTAGCAAGGGAAAGATTGATGGAGTTGGATAATATTTATTTGTTAGGTACAAAACCTTATGAAGATATCCCAAAATACTTAAATCATGCAGATGTGGGGATAATTCCTTTTAATACTAAAGATTATAAGGAATTAATAGATTCTGTTAATCCATTAAAATTATATGAATATATGTCATGCGGGCTTCCAGTTGTGAGTACATCTTGGAAAGAGATAAGAGAGTGTAATAGTCCAGCCTATTTATCTAATGAATTTAATGAATTTGCTGCAAATATTGAGAAATCTATAGAATCTAATGGAAGAAATAAAACAGAATTTGAAAATTATGCAAAAACACATGATTGGAACTTTAAACTGGATAAGTTACTTAATTATTTAGAATTATAAATCATTAATTATTAATTTCACTAAAGTAAAAAGGAGCATAAGTTTTGAAAGAAAAAATTCTTTTTATTACCAATTTACTTCCATATCCATTGGATAATGGTGGGAAAATAAAGACATTTAATACAATAGAGGCACTATCTAAAAAATTTGACATCGATGTAATTTGCTATATTAGTAATGAAAAGGATAGGGAAAATATAGCTGGTTTGCAGGGGATTGTAAATGATGTCCAAGTTGTATGCAAAAATCTAATTAGAAGTGTCTCGTTTAAAGATTTTTTTATTGATTATATGAAAAGTTTAATGACTAAATATCCCTATAATGTAAATAAATTTCGACATTCAGGTTTTGAAGATTTAATTTTAAATAAACTCTCAAATAATGAGTACTATGCAATATATGTTGATCATCTACAAATGATGGTGTATTATGATTTATTTAATTATAAAAATATAATATTAGATCAACATAATGTGGAAAGCTTAATTTTTAAGCGTCTTATACAATCAGAAAATAGTGTTTTCAAGAAAGTGTTAGGAGCGATTGAATATAAAAAGCTAAGAAAATTTGAAATAGGTATGTTGCATAAAGCGGGACAAGTAATTTGTTTGAGTGAAGAGGATCAAAAAGAATTTATACAATTAGGGATAAATAAGGATAAGGTAAACATTTTGCCAATACACTTGAAGTCATCTTATTGTAAAAAAAATGCGAATCTAAGTATTGAAAAGGTCAAGTTACTTTTTCTTGGATCTATGTCATGGTACCCAAATCAAAATGGGATTAAGTGGTTCTTAGAGAATGTTTGGAACAGGTTAGATAAAGAATATTATGAATTATATATAGTTGGTAGCAACCCTCCTGAAACCATTAAACAATATCATAATGGAAAAGACGTCCATGTCACGGGATATGTAGAAGATGTCAATGAATATATAGACAAATGTGATATTAGTATTGTTCCACTTTTTATTGGTAGCGGGCAACGTGTAAAAATAATTGAGTCTTTTGCTAAAGGTATTCCAGTAATCTCCACATCTATAGGAGCTGAAGGTTTAATATATATAGATGGTGAGGATATTATAATTGCTGACACAATTGAAGATTTTATTGCTAGATTAGGAGATGTGAGAAGTAACAAAATCAAATTAGATAGGCTTACTCTTAACGCTCATAAAAATTTTAAATCTAACTATTCAGCGGAATTTTTACCAGCTAAATTGCAAAAAATTATAGAAAAATTGTAGAGGATGAGTTTTTTGACAATAAGAACAGTAAATCTTTTTGGAGTAGATTTCAGTAATCTTACGATGCAGGAAGCAATACAAGATATTGATGAAATTATTAACAAAAATAGAGAAAGTAGCGAACAGGGATATGTCGTTACACCAAATGTTGATCATATTGTAAATGTTCATAAAGATTCTTATTTTAGAGAAATTTATAAAGGTGCTACTTTAACACTAGTTGATGGAGCGCCTATTTTTATGTTATCAAAAAAAATAGGTGTTCCATTAAAGGAGAAAGTTTCAGGTTCAGACTTAACCCCTTATTTATTTGAATTGGCTCAGCGTAATAACTATAAAGTATTTATTTTTGGATCACGAGAAGGGGTACCAGATTTAGCTATACAAAAAATTAAGTCTGAATATGGGTATACATTCCCTATTAAATCTTATTCCCCTCCATTTGGTTTTGAAAAACAACCAGATGTTTTAGAGGGAGGTATTAAAAAAATTCAAGAATTTCAGCCAGACATATTATTAGTATCGTTAGGATCACCTAAAGGAGAGCGTTTTATATATGAGAATTTACAAGAATTAAATGTACCAATATCTCTTCAAATAGGAGCTTCTATTGATTTTATTGCAGGTACCGTAAAACGTGCACCACTATGGATGCAAAAAGTAGGATTAGAGTGGTTTTATCGCTTTCTTCAAGAACCGAAACGGATGTTTAGAAGATATTTTATTAATGATAGTTATTTTTTAGTTTTAGTGTTTAGGGAGTTTATTAAAAGAAGAAGGGAGCAGTAAGGTATGAAGTTAATTCTATTGTCGGGTGGTTCAGGAAAACGCCTATGGCCGTTATCAAATGACTCACGTTCTAAGCAATTTTTAAAAGTACTTAAAAATGAGAATAATGAAATGCAATCTATGGTTCAAAGGGTATGGGAGCAATTAAAAAGTTTAGGGATTGAAAATGATACAGTTATTGCTACAAGTAAATCTCAAGTAGATATGATTAATAGCCAATTAGGAAATGATGTACCTATTATTATTGAGCCAGAGCGTCGTGATACATTCCCGGCAATTGCTCTTGCTGCCTCATATCTATATTCTAAAGAGCATGTTGATTTAAATGAGGTAGTAGGTGTATTACCTGTAGATCCATATGTAGAAAATAGTTTTTTTGAAAGGTTATTGGATTTAGAAAAAGTATTAGATTCTTCAAATGCAGATTTAGGTTTAATGGGTGTTACACCTACATATCCATCTGAAAAATACGGTTATATTGTTCCCAATGTAGAGACAAGCACACAGGAACTTATTCAGGTAAGTCATTTTAAAGAAAAGCCAGCCACTGTTGAGGCTGAGGAGTTATTAAAACAAAATGCACTTTGGAATTCTGGTGTATTTGCATTTAAGTTAGATAAAATTATTTCTCTATTAGATCAAAAGGGACTTCCTGTTCAGTATGATGTATTAGTTCAACAATATACAAGTTTACCAAAGATAAGCTTTGACTATGAAGTAGTAGAGAAAACAGAAAATATTGTTGCACTTCCTTATAACGGTTCATGGAAAGATCTTGGGACTTGGAATACCCTTACAGAAGAGATGGGAACGAACATCCTTGGTAAGGGTAATATGGGAGATGAGTGTGAGCAGAATCATATTATTAATGAATTAGATATCCCGGTTTCTGTATTAGGCCTTTCTAACATAATTGTAGCAGCTAGCCCAGATGGTATTTTAGTTTCGGAAAAAGATGCAAGCCCTCGGGTGAAAGAATTAGTAGGCGATTGGGATCAAAGGCCAATGTATGAAGAGCGCCGTTGGGGCTGGTATCGTGTGTTGGACCATACTAAGTATGACGATGGGAACGAAGTGTTAACAAAGCGTATAGGTATTGCGGCTAGTAAAAATCTCAGCTACCAATATCATAATAATAGAAGTGAGATTTGGACAATCGTAAAAGGTGAAGGTATTTTTGTATTAGATGATGAGATACGAGTTGTTCGTTCTGGTGATGTATTAGAAATTCAGCCGGGGCAGAAACATGCAATTAAGGCTATTACGGATTTAGAATTTATTGAGGTACAATCAGGTATCGAATTAATTGAGGAAGATATTGTTCGGATTTATATGCAATGGAATGAAATTGAGGGAATTTGTTATTTAAAGAAATAAAAATTAGTAGTAAGAGTAGCTAGAGGTGGAGTTATTTTGTATAAAGGACCATTATTTTTTCAACCAGTGTTACAGGAACGTATTTGGGGAGGAGAAGCTTTAAAAGGATTTAATTATGACTTACCTTCACAAACTACTGGCGAGTGCTGGGGAATTTCTGCTCATTTAAATGGACCAAGTATTGTCAAGAGCGGTAAATATATAGGTTTAACATTAAAACAGCTATGGGACGAACATAGAGAATTATTTGGTGAATATCAAACTGACAAGTTCCCTTTATTGACTAAAATTTTAGATGCAAAAAAGGATTTATCTGTGCAGGTACATCCTAATGATGATTTTGCAAATGTACATGAGAACGGTGAACTAGGAAAAACAGAATGTTGGTATATAATTGATTGTAAAGAAGATGCTGAAATGATCTATGGACACTCTGCCCAAACTAAAGAAGAATTTAAAAAGATGATTGATGAGGGGAAATGGAATAGACTGCTTCGACGTATTCCCATTAAACCAGGCGACTTCTTTTATGTACCAAGTGGAACTATTCATGCTCTTTGTGAAGGGACAGTGGTATTAGAAACACAGCAAAGTTCGGATACTACATATAGAGTATATGATTATGATCGAGTAGATGCGAATGGTAAGAAACGAGAATTGCATTTAGATAAAGCAGTTCGGGTTGCAAGTATTCCGCATGAAGATTATCAAGTTCGTCCAGAAACTACTGATAGAAGTGGTGCGTTAATTACCACTTATGTGTGTGAAGAATATTTTTCGGTATATAAATGGGAAATTGAACAGGAAGCATCATTTCAACAAAGAGAAATCTTTCAATTAGTGAGTGTAATTGAAGGAGAAGGTGAATTAGTTACTATTGATGGCGCATTTTCTATTAAAAAGGGTGATCACTTTATTTTGCCAATAACAATTGAAAACTTTATTATAAAAGGAAATATTACTGCTATTGTATCTCATTTGTAGGATGATAATTTCTCTTTTATTTTGGGTCAGTCTTAAGGTAATATAATGAAGTAGTATAATTTTATTGTGTTATTCATAAATATTGATGAAGAAGGTAAAAGATATGAAAAAGAAAATTTTATTTTGGATTTTAGGTATAGTAGGTTTTCTAGTAATTGCAGGAGGAGCTTATGCATATTATGTCTATTCTAATGTATCTAATACACTAGATGCAGTTCATAAGCCTTTGGATCGTGATAAGTCTGATAAACGAGATAAGAAAGTAGATGTTTCAGATAATAAACCTATATCTATTTTACTGATGGGTGTAGATCAGGAAGATAATGGGACAGGTAGATCGGATTCACTTATGTTATTTACCTTAAACCCAAAAACAAAATCTATGAAAATTACGAGTATCCCACGAGATTCTTATACGGAGATTGTAGGGAAAGGTAAAAAAGATAAAATCAACCACGCCTATGCTTTTGGTGGCATTGATATGTCTGTAAAAACAGTAGAGAATTTCCTAAATGTACCAGTTGATCATTATATTGAAGTAAATATGGCTGGATTTAGAGATATTGTAGATGCTGTTGGCGGTGTTGATGTAAATAACGATTTAGAGTTTACATCAAGAGATCAACATTTTGCTAAAGGTAATATTCATTTAAATGGTGAAACTGCATTAAAGTATACTCGTATGCGTTACGAGGATCCACGCGGTGACTTCGGTCGCCAAATGCGTCAGCGTCAAGTTATCCAAGCTGTAATTAAAAAGGGCGCAAGTGTATCTTCTCTAGCAAGTTACGGTGACGTATTAAAAGCAATTGAGAAAAACGTAAAAACAAGTTTAACGCAAGAGCAAATGTTTGAGATTCAAAAGAACTATAAAGATTGTATGCAGAATAGCGAAGAGATTCAAATCCCAGGCGACGGTCATAAAGCCGCTGATGGCATTTGGTATTACTATGTTCCAGATGCAGCGAAACAAGATATAACGAATAAGTTAAGAGCGCATCTTGAAGTGACTAAATAATATGTAATAACCCAACTCCTTTGGAAGGAGTTGGGTTTATTTTTGCATGGATTTATATTAATATTATATGTTGTGAGATTAATAGATGAGGTGAATCGATGAATAAGAAAGCAGTACTTGTTCTTGTTGTTTTTGTATTGTTTGTTGCTTCGATTGTGAGCGGTAAATTGTACTGGAATAAGAAAGTTGCAAATGCAACGGGACAGACGAGTGAAGTAACGAAGACAAAGGCTGAAGTGAAAGATAGCGGAGCGAAGAAAGAAGAGAAAAAAGCAGAGAAAAAGCAAGATGCGAAGTCATCTTTTAATGAAGCATATGCGAAGAATTTGCCAGATGAAGTGAAAGAGAAGTTGAAGAAAGCTGCTAAAGAGAAAAAGGCAGTGAATCTTGTTATTGTTGGTGATGAAGCTTCTTCATCTGAAAAAGATGCTTGGGCAGCTAAGTTAACAGCTAATATAGAAACTGCTTACGGTAAAGATTTATGGAATGTGACAGTAAAGGAATATAAGGGTGAAAGTACAGATGAGTTAATCGCGAATAAGCGTGATAAAGAGATTGCGAAAGAAAAGCCAGATGTGATTTTATTTGAGCCACCATTTATTACTGATAACGGTAAAACTGGTAATGGGAACTCTGTTGCGAGTACACAGAAATTTGTTCAAGCACTTTCTACTAGTGCAAAAGGCGCTACAATTATGATTCAACCATCAAACCCAGTGTATGGTGCGAAGAATTATCCGAAAGCAATTGAGGCATTAAAGCAATTTGCAACGCAAAATGGTTATACATATGTTGATCACTGGGGAGCATGGCCTGATGCAGCAACAAAGGCTATTTTACCATACTTACAAGAAGAGTTTGGTTTCCCAAGTGCTAAAGGACATGAAGTTTGGGCACAATATGTAACGGATTATTTCGTGGCTAAGTAATGAAAGATACACCAAAGGTATGCGAGAAATCGTATACCTTTTATTTATGTAAATACGGAGTTACTGTCTAAGCGTAAGGGTTATTTGTTATAGCATAAGTAATTTGTTTTCATTTATACAACACGATCAATCCAAAAATCTGACTTTCCCTTTGAAAAATTTGGTGTCAAATAGTATGATGGTGTAGGAAACGGAGAAAATAACGGAGATATGTGAGTGATTTTATTCCGTTATATTACTTTAAATAGATGTTATTGCGAGGATTTTTATATGGGATTTAAACAAGAAATTAGAAAGTTTATTGAAGGAAATAAGCTAGTTCGTACATTGTTAAAAAAGCCTTTAGAATATCGTGCGAATAAGCAATTGCAATTAGTACGAAACAATATTAAACAATATGGAGTAGAGTGTTTACTATTAGTGCAAGAAGCTTTTAAAGAGCATGATCAAGAATTTTGGTTAGATTATGGCACGTTACTTGGAGCAGTGCGAGAAAAAGATTTCATAAGCCATGATTTAGATATGGATATTGGTACTTTTAATATAAGTGAAGAGAAGAAAAGAGCACTAGAGAAAACGTTAAATGATAAAGGTGTTAAGACGTTTAGGGAGTTCACAGTTGATGGTCATGTTGTAGAGCAAACTTTCACTTATAAAGGAACTCATATCGATCTTTTCTATTATTTTTCGGAAGATCCTAATAAAGTATGGTGTTACTTCTTTGAAGGAACTGATGAGATGTCGACGCAGGAAAGAGGAACTGAAAAGATCCTTACAGGATGGAAAACGAAAACAGCAAGTTCTACATTGCTAGGAACGAAATTAATGCCATTCAAGGGCGAAGAATTCCCTGTTCCTTCAAATGTTGAAGAGTATCTTATTGAAAACTATGGTCCTAATTATATGATTAAGGATGAGAATTGGGATTTTGCAAATTCTGCTAGTAATATTAAGGTTGTGACAGCCCATAACGTTGAGGCTATTTATAAATAAAAAGAAGTGCCCCTGTGCAAAATAAGCAGGGGCACTTCTTTTTATTTTAGATGATAGGAGAAATGTAAAACTGTATTTACTGAAATTTTACAACAAATTTACATTGCACCTTATTAGTGATAATATTAATGTTGCGTTCAAATTTTGAATGTATTATCGATGTTATGGGGGACCACAGATGCAACATATGATTGATATATTAGAAATTATTAATAAAGAACCACATTTAAGTCAGAAGAAAATTGCAGAACGTAGTGGGATATCTACCGGAAAAGTGAATTATATTATAAATGATTTGACGAAAAAAAATTATGTTGTTAGTGAAAAAAATGGAAAACATATAAGCTATTATGTGAAAGAACAGGGTCTTAAATTTTTGCAGAGCGAGTTAGCTACAATGCAGCAAAAAAAGATTCGTGTTCATCAGCGAGAGTATAAAAAAGTTAAGCAAGCAGTTATTCTTGCGGCAGGAAATCGTAAGGAATTAGGTAAACCATCTGGGTTATTATCCATTGGTGATAAAATACTTTTAAATCGAAATTTAGAGATATTACACAATAACGGAATTGAAAAAGTTGTTATTGTTTCTGGATATAAAAAAGAAAAATTTGCTTCTTGGAATAAAGAGCAAGGAGTATACTTTGTAGAAAATCCGAAATATAAATGGACAGGCTCTATGGCTTCACTTTCAAGTGTTCAAAGTTTAATTACAGATGATTTTCTATTAATTGAAGATGATATTTTAATAGAAGAAGATGCGATTTCTCAATTGCTACAATATCCGGAACGGGACTGTGTATTGATTACGAATGAAAGTGGTTCTGGTGATGAGGCATTTGTAGAGATTCAAAACGGGAATTTGTATAAAATCTCGAAAGATGTTCATCAATTAAATCGTATTGATGGCGAGATGATTGGAATTTCAAAACTTTCTTATGATGTTTTTCTTAATATGTTGGAGTTGTTTAATCATAATCAAAATCCGTATGTGAATTATGAATATTTACTTCTTGATGTTGCAAGAACATATGATATTGGGCATATCAAATTACAAAATATTGTGTGGGCAGAAATTGATACAAAACAGCAATATGAAGTTGTGAGGAATAAAATTTACCCTCGTTTATTGAGAAAAGAAGCAGAGTTTAAAGAAAAACAAATTAAAGGCCACGTTATGGAGGCTTTAAATATTTCAGAAGATGCTATTACAAATATTCAACCATTTGGTGGTATGACAAATACGAATTTCAAGGTAAGTGTCGGGGATTCAGAATATGTACTTCGTATTCCAGGAAGCGGTACGGAAGAAATGATTAGTCGTCATGATGAAATGGTGAATTCTAATTTGGCAAGTGAGCTAGGAATTGACGCTGAGCTTCTATATTTTAATGAAGAAACAGGTGTGAAGTTAGCAGAGCTTATTTCAAATGCAGAAACATTGAATCCGAAAACGGCGCGACGTAGTGATAACATGCAGTTAACGGCAGCTATTCTGAAGGAATTACATGAATCAAGTGCAGCGATGAGTAATACGTTTAATGTATTTGAGAAAATTGAGCATTATGAAGGTTTATTAAGTAAATCAAATGGTTTAAACTTTGCTGATTATAAAAAGGTAAAGAAGCAAGTTATGCGATTAAAAGCAATGTATGAGAAAATGGATGTTCAGTTAACACCTTGCCATAATGATACTGTTGCTGAAAACTTTGTGAAAAACGGAGAAAACAAGATGTATTTAATCGACTGGGAGTATGGCGGCTTGAATGATCCGATGTGGGATATTGCAGCGCATAGTTTAGAGTGTGAATTCTCAGCTGAAGATGAAGAGTTATTTTTAGATTACTATTTTAATGGAAAAGTAGAAGAAATGCATCGACAAAGAATCTTATTAAATAAAATTTTCCAAGACTTTTTATGGAGTATTTGGACAAAGATTAAAGAAGCAGCGGGTAGTGATTTCGGAACATATGGAATGGATCGTTATACGCGGGCAAAAGAAAATTTACAGTTATTTTTAGAGTACTATGGAGGATACCAGTATGAATCGAAAGCAAAGTAGAGGGATTTTTTATGGTGTGTTCTCCGGATTTGCTTGGGCTATAGATACGGTTTTAATTGGAATTATATTATCCTCGACAGTTATGTTGGAAACGGAGCAAGTTATATTCCTTGCGCCGCTTGTTAGCACCTTTTTACATGATTTTATGTCGACATTGTGGATGATGGTCTATATGGGACTTAAAGGTCAATTACGAACAGCACTTTCTAAATTAAAAACAAGAAGTGGTCGTTTCGTAATGTTAGGTGCTTTAATGGGCGGACCTTTAGGGATGACGTTTTATGTATTAGCTGTAAAGTATATAGGGGCTTCGTATACGGCAGCAATTTCAGCCATATATCCAGCCGTTGGAGCATTTTTTGCATTTATGTTTTTAAAAGAACGTTTACGCTCTTGGAATTGGTTAGGACTTTTAATAAGCATTAGTAGTATTATTATTCTTGGCTTTACCGGTGATGGATTTGCAACACAAAACTATATGTTAGGTTTTATTTTTGTTTTGATTTGTATTATAGGTTGGGGATTAGAATGTGTTATTTGTGCCTACGGTATGAAGGATGGAGAAGTTTCACCAGAAGAGGCGTTGCAAATTCGCCAACTTGTTTCGTCTGTAACATATGGACTGATCATTTTACCGACATTAGGCGGGCATTTTTTAACGAAAGAAGTTATGGTAAGTAGTGAATTTATCTTAATTATCTTTGTTGCGTTAATTGGGACGGCTTCGTACATTTTTTACTATAAAGCAATCCATGAACTGGGCCCAACGAAAGCTATGGGGCTGAATATTACATATTCAGCTTGGGCGATTTGGATTTCTATATTAGTAATGGGAACACCATTTTCTTGGAAATTAATTATTTGTTGTTTATTCATTATTGTAGGGGCTGTTTTAACAGTTGCGGATGTAAATGAATTTATTAAGAGAAAGAAATATAGAGGAGAGGTAGCATGAGAGCGATTTTATTAGCAGCTGGTATGGGGACGCGCTTGCGCCCATTAACATTAACGAAACCAAAGTCATTAGTAGAGGTAAATGGGAAACCGATGCTAGAACGACAAATTGAATATTTACAAGAGATTGGTATAGATGAAATTATTGTTGTTACTGGATATTTATCGGAAAAATTTAATTATCTTGTTGATAAATATGAAAATATACGTCTTGTATATAACGATAAATATAATGTGTACAACAATATTTATACGATGTATGTAGTGCGTGAATATTTGGCAGATGCGTATGTGGTAGATGCTGATGTGTATTTACATCGTAATATATTTATTGAAAAACCAGAGTCATCTTTATACTTTAGTGCAAGGAAAGAAGATTTCCACAATGAATGGATTATTAAGCACGATGAGAGCAAGAAAGTGTACGATATTGAAATTGGTGACGGTCATGATGATTACATTTTATGTGGCCTTTCCTATTGGTGTAAGGACGATGCGGATTATATCGTAAAAGAGTTAGAAAAAGCAGTGGAGCAAGAAGACTTTAGTGAGCTGTATTGGGATAATATTGTGAAAGATAATATTGGTCATCTGAATGTTCACTTATATGAAATTGATAGCAATGACAGCTTTGAAATAGATTCTGTCGAGGATTTAGAGAAGGTTGAAGAGAAGCTTGCCACTTTAAGAAGTTAGTTGTCGTTACGGTTCACATTATATTATTTTAAATGAATGTTTATGGTAAAATATAGGTAATCATAAAATGTATGAGAGAAACTATATATTTGTTGTATTGAGTATAGTAGGAGGAATAACATGAGTTCAATTTTGGTTTGTGGCGGAGCTGGCTACATCGGTTCACACGCTGTGAAAAAATTAGTAGATGAAGGTTTATCTGTAGTAGTAGTTGATAATTTACAAACAGGTCATGAAGATGCCATTACAGAAGGCGCAAAGTTTTATAAAGGAGACCTTCGTGATAAAAGTTTCTTAAGAGACGTCTTTACACAAGAAAATATTGACGCGGTTATGCATTTCGCGGCTGATTCTTTAGTTGGTGTTAGTATGGAGAAACCTCTTCAATATTATAACAACAACGTGTATGGCGCACTTTGTTTATTAGAAGTAATGGACGAGTTTAAAGTAGATAAGTTCATTTTCTCTTCTACTGCGGCAACTTACGGCGAAGTAGATGTGGATCTTATTACTGAGGAAACTGTAACAAATCCAACGAATACGTATGGCGAGACAAAATTAGCAATTGAAAAAATGCTTCATTGGTATAGCCAAGCGTCTAACTTAAAATATAAGGTCTTCAGATACTTTAACGTGGCTGGTGCAACTCCAAATGGTATTATTGGGGAAGATCATCGTCCAGAGACACATTTAATTCCTCTTGTATTGCAAGTGGCGTTAGGTCAACGTGAGAAGATTATGATGTTTGGTGAAGATTATAATACACCAGATGGTACTTGTATTCGTGATTATATTCATGTTGAAGATTTAGTAGCAGCTCATTTCTTAGGGCTTAAAGACCTACAAAACGGCGGAGAAAGTGATTTCTATAACTTAGGAAACGGTAATGGTTTCAGTGTAAAAGAAATCGTTGATGCAGTTCGTGAAGTTACAAATCATGAAATTCCTGCTGAGGTAGCACCGCGTCGTGCGGGAGATCCAGCACGTTTAGTTGCTTCTTCTCAAAAGGCGAAAGAGAAGTTAGGATGGGATCCTCAGTATGTAAATGTGAAAACAATCATTGAGCATGCTTGGAATTGGCATCAGAAGAAACCTAATGGGTATGAAAAGTAATGATTTTTAAAAACTCAAAAAGTAGTTTTGACTACTTTTTGAGTTTTTTTGTTTATGTAAAAATGAACAAATTCTAAACAATAAAATCCCCTAATTCAGAAATCTGCTAATATGTTATGATAAATGCACTAAGTTAGTAACATATTGGGTACAAAGGATAGAAGAAACAGGTGAAACAGATGAATAAAAGGCAACAGGAAATTTTACAAGTTTTATTATCTGAGTCTAATGAGTATTTGCTAGTGCAGGAGCTTGCTGATAGGGTAGAGTGTTCAGAGAAGACGATTCGCAATGATTTTAAGGTAATTGAGGAGTATTTAGAAAGATATTCAGATGCTCTTCTTATTCGAAAACCGGGTTTAGGTGTGTGTTTGGAAGTTAAGGATTATGATAAGGCGAGTTTGTTTAATAGGTTGTATGCTGTAAGGCAGGATGTAAGCTATAAATCAGATGAGGAGAGAGTGTTGCAAGTTGCTTATAGCTTGTTGATGAGTGTTAAGCCGGTTACGGTGCAGGAGCTTGCTGAAAAGTATTTTGTTAATAGGGCTACGGTTAAGAAAGATTTAGATAGAATTGAAAATTGGCTTGAGGCATTGGGATTAAAGTTAATTTTAAAGCAGAGGATCGGATTAACGATAGAGGGCGATGAAAGAAGTAAGAGGAAAGCATTAGCAAAACTATCAGATTTAATTCGTAATCGGGAATTAATGAATCAATTTATTAAAAAGCAATTTTTGTATCATGAAATTGAATTTGTAATAAGTGAATTGAAAGCGTTACAAAAGAGATATGATACATTTTTTACAGATGATACATTAGAAAATCTTTTATTACATACGTTGATTATGGTACGGAGGATGAAGTTAAAACAACCAATTTCAATGTCTAAAGAAGATTTAAAAATTGTACAAGAGACGAAAGAGTATGGATGGACATTAGATTTTTTGACAAGGTTAGAATTTGTATTTACAGTCCATTTTACTGAAGAAGAGGTAGCTTATTTAGCCATTCATATTTTAGGTGGGAAATTTCGCTATCAAGGTGAATGGGAAAAAAGTAAGTTAAATATGAGTAGTCCTGTGCTTTCACAAGTTGTATTACATTTAATAGATCGTATGTCTAGGTTGAATGAAATCGATTTCGAGAAGGATACATTTTTATTAGAGGGATTACAGATGCACTTGTATACGACATTAAATCGTTTGCAATATAATCTTTCTGTCTCGAATCCAATGCTTCATGAAATTAAGCGAATGTATCCGTATATGTTTGATATGTTAATCCATGAGCTGGATGATATGAATCAATTATTAAGTTTACAAATTCCTGAGGAGGAAGCTGCTTATCTTACTTTGCATTTTCAGGCAGCAATGGAGCGTTTGAATGACGAAAAGGTATCAAAAAATGTAATTATTGTTTGTCATATGGGGATAGGGATGTCGCAATTATTAAGGACAAAAATTGAAAGGAAATTCCGATATATTCATGTGATGGATTGTATCGCAAAGTCCGATTTAGAAGAGTACTTAATGAAAAATAAAAAGGTAGAGTTTATCATTTCCACGATCAATCTTCCTCAGTTAAAGATTCCTCATTTTGTTGTATCTCCTTTATTAGAGCGGAGTGAAGAGAGTAAATTAGAGGACTTTATGAAGAAATTAGATGAACTATCGTCTAATGTAAAAAAGGATTTTGTGTTATTGAATTACACGACTCCTTTTTTGGTCTTTTTACAACAAGAAGTAGAACATCGTTACGAATTAATTGAAAGATTAGCAAGATCTCTTTATGAAAAGGGATATGTAGAAGAAGCGTATATTGAAAATGCGATTGCTAGAGATAGGATGTCAGCAACGACAATTGGAGCAGGAGTCGCCATTCCACATGGAAGCCCTAAGCTAATTAAACAATCCGTAATCGCAGTTGCTACGCTTAGGGAGCCGTTGGATTGGGGAGTAGAGAAGGTATCGCTCGTATTTATGTTGGCGGTTAAGAGCGATGGTAAGGAATTGACGAAACAATTATTTCACGAGTTATCTTTTATAAGTGAACAACCTGTTTTTGTTCAGAAACTTGTAAAGGAAACAAATATAATGAAGTTTTTATCTTATTTAAGGTATGAATAAGTAAGGCGAGAAGCCTTACTTTTTTGTTTACTCCGGTAAAATAATGTTTTTTCCGGAAGTTACGGTAAAAAAGAAAACTTTTATGGGTCGGATATTGATATATATTATTTGTAGGCGCTTACATAAGGGTGGAGGAGGATTAAAATGAAAGTACTAGCAATTACATCGTGTCCAAATGGGATTGCCCATACATATATGGCTGCAGAAAATTTACAAAAAGTAGCAGATAAATTAGGGATTGAAATGAAAGTTGAAACACAAGGTGGTATAGGTGTTGAAAATGAGCTTACTGATCAGGAGATTCGTGAAGCAGATGGCATCATTATAGCTGCAGATCGGGTTGTAAATAAAGATAGATTCATAGGTAAAAAGTTACTAGTTGTAGGAGTTAAGGATGGTATTCGTAAACCAGAGGAACTAATCCAAAAAGTAGTAGATGGTAATGTTCCTGTTTATCATTCAGATGTGAAAGAAGCAAGGGATGACTCGCAAGGGAAAAAACAAAATCCTATATACCGTCATTTAATGAATGGTGTATCATTCATGGTTCCTTTCATTGTTGTAGGTGGATTATTAATTGCAATTGCATTAACACTTGGCGGTGAGAAAACTCCTGGTGGTTTAGTAATACCAGAAGGTTCTTTTTGGAAAACAATTGAGCAAATAGGCGGAGCGTCATTTTCATTTATGGTTCCAATTCTAGCTGGTTATATTGCTTACAGTATAGCTGATAAACCTGGACTTGTTCCTGGTATGATTGGCGGATATATCGCAGCGACAGGAAGTTTCTATGGTAGTGAGAGTGGGGCTGGTTTCCTAGGTGGAATTATCGCAGGTTTCTTAGCTGGTTATGTAGCTTTAGGAATTAAAAAGTTAAAAGTGCCAAAAGCGATTCAACCAATTATGCCAATTATTATTATTCCAGTATTTACATCACTTATTGTCGGCTTAGCATTTGTATTTATTATCGGTGCTCCTGTAGCACAAGTATTTGAATCGTTAACAGCTTGGTTAGCTGGTATGCAAGGTTCAAGTTCAATTCTTTTAGCATTAATCTTAGGTGCAATGATTTCATTCGATATGGGTGGTCCAGTAAATAAAGTGGCATTCTTATTTGGTTCTGCAATGATTGGAGAAGGAAATTATGAAATTATGGGGCCGATTGCAGCTGCAATTTGTATTCCTCCAATTGGGATGGGACTTGCTACATTTATAGGAAAAAGAAAGTTCCAAGAGTCTGAAAAGGAAATGGGGAAAGCCTCATTTACGATGGGCCTATTCGGTATTACAGAAGGAGCGATTCCTTTTGCAGCGCAGGATCCATTACGTGTTATTCCAAGTATTATGGCTGGTTCAATGACAGGTGCTGTTATTGCAATGATTGGTAATGTAGGAGATAGAGTAGCACATGGTGGACCGATTGTTGCGGTACTAGGGGCGGTAGATAACGTATTTATGTTCTTTGTTGCTATTATTGCAGGTTCTCTTGTCACAGCAGTTATTGTAAATGTGTTAAAGAAAGACATTTCAAAAGTTGAAGAAAAACAAGAATTAGAAGAAATGAAAGAAGTGTCAGCAACAAAGGAAGTAGCGAGGGTTCAAGAGCAAGTAATTGAAAAGAAAGCTGAAAAGGTTGAAATTCAGAAGTTAACAGATATAACGAATCTTGAGCTTATTGATATTAACTTAGTAGGAGAGACACGTGACGATATTATTGATGAAATGATTGGGAAATTAAATGCTGTAGGTGCTTTACATTCTGATTCGGAATTTAAGCAAGCTATTATGAATCGTGAAGCAGAGAGTACTACAGGTATTGGAATGAATATTGCGATTCCTCATGGGAAATCGGATGCAGTAAAAAAACCGAGTGTTGTATTTGGAATTAAACAATCGGGAGTAGATTGGAAAAGCTTAGACGGGACAGATGCAAAATTAATATTTATGATTGCAGTTCCAAAAGAGAGTGAAGGAAATGAGCACTTGAAGATTCTTCAAATGCTTTCAAGAAAACTTATGGATGATAGTTATAGAGAGAGATTAATATCTGTCCAAACGAAGGAAGAAGCACATAAGTTATTAGATGACATCGTATAAAATGGAGGATTTTAATCATGACAGAACCGTTATTTTTTGCACCCATTTTTAAAGAAAGAATTTGGGGTGGTACGAAATTAACTTCTTTCGGATATGAAATACCATCAGAACAAACGGGAGAATGTTGGGCGTTTGCTGCACATCAGAACGGACAAAGTGTAGTTAAGAATGGAAAGTATAAAGGTTTATCTTTAGGGGAATTGTGGAGTAATCATCGAGAATTATTTGGAAATATCGAGGGGGATCGTTTCCCTCTTCTTACAAAAATTTTAGATGCAAGTCGTGACTTATCTGTTCAAGTACATCCAAATGATGAGTATGCACGTATAAATGAAAATGGTGAGTTAGGAAAAACTGAATGCTGGTATGTTATTGATTGTAAAGAAGGTGCTGAGATTATTTATGGGCATCATGCAAAGACAAAGGATGAACTAGTAGATATGGTTGAACAAGAAGGATGGGACAAGCTATTACAACGTGTAAAAGTGAAACGGGGTGATTTCTTCTTTGTTCCAAGCGGAACAGTTCATGCAATTGGTGAGGGTATTTTAATATTAGAAACGCAACAAAACTCTGATACTACTTATCGATTATACGATTATAATAGAAGAGATTCAGAGGGGAAATTACGTGAACTTCATCTTGAGAAAAGCATGGAAGTAATAGAAACACCATTTGTTTCACATCAACAAGCTGTTCAATATGAAGAAATAGAAGATTTACATGTAACAAAGTTTATTGAGTGTCCTTACTTTTTAGTGGAAAAATGGGAGTTAGATGGAGTGGCTAACTTAACGCAAAAAAATTCATTTCTCCTTTTAAGTGTAATAGATGGAGAAGGAGAGTTGGTACATGGAACTGAAAAGTATCGATTTGAGCAAGGGGACCATCTCATATTACCAAGTGATTTTGGGGAATATAGAGTTGTAGGACGTGCTGAATTTATTATTGCAAGCGTGTAAGAGAGAAATATAACGGGAGAGAGTATCGTCGACAAAATATGTTCGACAATATCCTCTCTTTTTTTGTATGATTTTTGCTATACTAAACTGTACTATAATACAGGATGGAAGGAGGATAAGGATGAAAATACTTGTAGTTGATGATGAATCGAGTATTCGTAATTTGATTCGAATGCAGTTAGAGATGGAAGGATATGAAGTATTAGTAGCGGCCGATGGTAGAGAAGCGCTAGAGAAGTGGAAGGAAGGACCGGATGTATTAATTTTGGATGTTATGCTTCCAGATACAGATGGGTATGAGTTACTTCGCTTGTTCCGTGAGAAGGATAGAGATATTCCAGTACTCATGTTAACTGCAAAGAGTCAGATGAATGATAAATTGCTCGGCTTGCAACTCGGTGCGGATGATTATGTAACGAAGCCTTTCAATTATGCGGAGCTCATTCTTCGTGTGAAGAATATGAGTCGGCGTGTGAAGAAGGAAGAGGTTACGGCAAGCCACGAAGTAATTCGAGCTGGAGAGTTAATAATTTGTCCTAAGGAAAGAAAATTACATGTTAGTGGACAAGAGATTCAGTTAACGTACCGAGAATTTAATTTATGTCAGCTGTTTGTTTCAAATCCACAGCGTGTATTTATGAGAGATGAGTTACTCGAGAAAGTGTGGGGCTTTGAGTATATCGGAAATACGAGAGCGGTTGATATTATGGTGCAAAGATTACGTAAGAAGCTTGGTACGAGCGGAGAATATATTAAAACAATTTATGGCGTTGGCTATAAGCTGGATTGTTAAGTGGTGATGATATGTCGTTAAAACGGAATATGGTATTTGGAATAGTTGGATTGTTGATTCCAATTCTTTTTCTTTTGTATACGGTTGTTTATATTTCACTAGAGAAGAATATGTATCATAATGCAGCAGATTCTCTTGAGAAGTTAAGTGTAGAGGCACAAATTTATACGATGAATTATTTAGAGAAAGAAGCAGAAATTGAGACGTTAGGTCCGAATTCGCTTTTAATTGCTTCGTACTTAGCAAAGCGGATGGATGTCCGTGTACAGATGATAGGAAAGAATGGAGATGTTGTTGCAGATACACAAAAAGGAGCGTTACTTCATCGAAATATTGATATTGAGAGTTCTTTGAAGGGTAAGAAAGCTTATGTTTTTGCGGAAGGAGAGCCAGCACCCATTCTTTTGTTTTCAAGCCCGGTTTATTATGGAAACGATGTCATTGGGAGTATTCGTTTTATAGATGAGTTAACGGGTGAGAAGGAAGTTTTAACAAATGTGAGCTGGACTTTTTTAATGACATCTCTTTGTTTAGTGGCTGCAGGTATTTTCTTTGCGGTTCGTTTAGCTAGGTCTCTTCATAGGCCAATTGATCAGTTGAGACAAATGGCAAAGCGGCTTGCGAATGGCGATTATGAAAGTAAGATTGAGCTAAATGAGTATGTGGAAATTGCACAGCTTTCAGCATCCTTTAATGCGATGGCTGATGGAATTGAACTGCATATTAAGCAATTGAAGGAAGAAAAAGAGAAACAGAAAGATTTCTTGGACCGTATTACGCATGAGTTGAAGACACCACTTACGGCAATTATCGGTTATGTTGATTTAATTCCGAAGTTACACTCGAAGGAAGATGTGCAAGAGAGTCTCCGGTATGTAGCTGTAGAAAGTGAGCGTCTATTATCACTTGTAGAGGAATTACTTAAGTCTTCAAAGTACGGGACGAGTACGTTTGAAGTGTCACCTACAGTTGTGAATATAAAAGAATTAGCAGAAGAAGCAGTTTCAATTGTGAAACCTCGTCTGCAGCAATTTGAGATTGAAGTGATAAATGAGTTAACGGATGTACATGTCGTTGCGGATTTTGATAAGACGAAGCAAATCTTTTTAAATGTACTTGATAATGCAATTAAATATAGTGATGCTACGCAAATTCGCATGAATGTAATTGTAAGTGAGCATGAGGCGAAGGTTTTTGTTCATGATGATGGTATCGGTATAGATGAGGATGTACTTGCCGAGTGGAATGGGTCTCCAGGAGGGAAAATGCTTCCTTCTAGTTATGGGAACGGCTATGGTTTGTATATTTGTCAGGAGATTATGAATAAGCAAGGCGGAAGTATGCGAATTGAGAGCAGTGAAGAGATTGGTACTACGATATTTATTACATTTTTGCTTCCAAGACGAATGGAAGACATAAAAAACTTGAAAGCGGTTAAATGATACATTTATGAAACAATTATGCGGTATTTTCGAAACAACGTTTTTTTATCTTGGAGGTAGGCAGAAATGAAAAGGCTATCATTTCAAATTCTTATGTTTGTCTTTTGTATCATTGTTTCTCTTGTTTTGTTTTATGTTGTGGAGAAACAAACATATAATCGAATCACAATTGTGAATGACAAACAAGCCGTTTTACAAAGAGTGAACGAATCTCTTCCAATTGAAGTGAAAGTAAGACATGAAAAGTGGGGAGAAATTGTTGTAACGGATGAAGTTCGTTTACATACAATTGTTTCATTCTTTGACCGAATTCGAATAGAACCGAGAGAGGCAGAGAGCCAAGAACAAGTATTTACTGGAGAAGTAACGTACTTGAATGGACATAAGCGTACTTTTGCAGTAGGTGACTTGTTCCAGTATGAGGCGAACGTATACGGGAAGAAGGGCACTGATCCGATGATCTCGGCATTTCAAACGTATTTGTTAAGCCTGTATTACACGCCAGAGCGTATTAGTGATTTCTTCGCTTCAGCAAAGGATGTCATAGTACGTCAAGGGAATGTAGTACGTACTATCAATCTTACGCACATGCTTGATTCTATTCGGTACGCAAAACAAATTACAGATTACGGAGAAATTCAGAAATTATTACAATCACAGAATGAACCGATTGCTTATATTACAGCTTATAAATCAGGTAAGCATGTAAAGAATGAGCGTGAAGATATTCTTACGATTTCTGTATATCCATCGTACTTTGTTGTGCAATACCTCGGTGATAATAACGGGAATGTCATGTATATGAAAGGCTCTCTAGCAGAGTTATTCGTAAAGGAGAATGCGTCATGAGAAAGATAGCCTTTTTCTTCTTTTTGCTAGTAATTGGAGGAGCGATGTCTAGTTGCTCTCGAGATACAACCTCTATTAAATATAATAAAAGTGGTCTCCCTATTTTGGATGATCGTCATCTTGTTGCATATGTAGCGGCCCGTGAGGAAGTTGGTGAGGCATTGCTTTCATCATTTTGTAAACCGCGTGGATGTACGTATGAATTTATTCGTCTTTCGACAGAAGAACTTCTTCGAAGAGTGGAAGAAGAAGCTGGAAATCCGAAAGCGGATATTATTATTGGCGGTACAGTAGATGCACATCAAATGATGAAGCAAAAAGATCTGTCTATTCCTGTGACGAGCCAGCATGCGAATCGTATTTCAAAAACTGTTAAAGATAAAGATGGTTATTGGTACGGTTACGAAGTAGAGAAATTGGCAATCGCAATTAATAAAGAGCGGTGGAACGAAGAAATAGCACCGCTTGGCCTACCGTATCCATCCAGGTGGCAAGATTTATTAAACTCTGCGTACACAGGAAAGATTGTTATGCCAGATCCAAATGTTTCGGGTACTGCATATACGTTTTTTCAATCACTTATTGATACTTTAGGTGAAGAGGAAGCGAAGGCGTATGTGAAGCATCTTGCAGGACAGGTTGGAGAAGTAACAGTGAATGGTTACATACCAGCAGAACTTGTGGCAAGTGGTGAATATATGATAGGCATCAATTTTATGGGAGATCAGAGAATGCTTCAAAAACGAGGCTTTCCTATTTTAAGTAACGAACCTGAGCAAACAGGTTTGTCTGTCAATGCGATTTCGAAACTAAAACGTGCACCGAGTGGTATTATTGCGGATTTATTTATTGATTATTGTTTATCAGAAGAAGCGGGTCACATTTTAGAAAAAGTTTCGTTTGGCGTACCAACGATGTTTGCGAAGAATGAGAAAGAAATAGAAGGACAGCCGGTTAGAAGGGCGAACCAAAATATATCAAATAGTGGAATAATCGAGATATGGAATAGACAGCGTCTCTCTCAAAAGTGAGAAAAGGAGACGAGTGTATATGTTTAAATGGCTTAAGCCAGCACCTGCAATTGAGAGATTACCAGCGGATATGATCGCGAAAGTATATACGTTACTACGTATTCGTGTGCTAATCGGAATCTCTGTTGGATATGCTGCTTATTATTTAGTACGCAGTAACTTTACGTTATCAAGTACGTATTTAGTACAAGAATATGGTTTTAGTACAGCTGAAATTGGACTACTAGGTTCAGTAATGGCGATTGTTTATGGGTTTAGTAAGTTCTTTATGGGGAATTTATCAGATAAAGCTTTTGCCCAGCGCTTTATCGCAGTCGGATTATTCTTATCAGGGCTTGTAAATATTTGTTTCGGGTTTGCATCTTCATTTGGAATGATTGTTACATTACTTGTCCTCAACGGTATTGTACAAGGTATGGGAGCACCACCTTGTAGTATCGTTATGACGAAATGGTTCTCAAAGAAAGAACGCGGTACGAAAACAGGTATTTGGAATATTTCACATAACGTTGGCGGAATGCTTGTGCCACCACTTGTCGGAATTGGTGTAGGTATTTTCGGTGAAAGTCATTGGCAAGGCGGCGTGTTTATTTTCCCAGCGATTATCGCAATGGTAATTTCAGTTCTTGTTTGGATCAATGCGAAGGATACACCAGAGTCTGAAGGTCTTCCTCCAATTGATGAGTATCGTAATGACTATGAAAATCTTGAAAAAGCAGATAATGCTAACAAGATGTCACCAAAAGAGATTTTAATGAAATATGTAGTAAAAAATAAATTTGTATGGTTCTTATGTATTGCGAATGCATTTGTTTATTTAATTCGTTTCGGTGTTATTAACTGGGTTCCACTTTATTTAACGACAGTTAAAGGTTTTTCAAAAAATGAAGCACATGCAGCATATGCAATCTTTGAAGGTATGGCAATTCCAAGTTCATTAATCGTTGGTCTTTTAAGTGATAAATTATTTAAAGGGAAACGTATGCCATTGTGTATTATTAGTATGGTTGGAGTTGTTATTGGTACGTTTGTATATTGGCAAGCAACTAGCGTACTTGTTGTAAGTATTGCAGTTTCTATTATCGGATGTTTAATTTACGTACCACAGTTCTTAATCGGTTTAAGTGCGATGGAATTAGTACCGAAATTTGCGGTAGGTACGACAGTTGGTATGTGTGGTCTGTTCGGTTATGTGGGCGGAAGTCTTGTAGCAAACGCAGCAATTGGTGTTATTGTTGATCGTTCTGGCTGGGATGGTTGCTTTATCTTACTATTAACAGGTGCGATTTTATCAACAGTCTTCTTGTTCATCGTTCAACGTGGACATGAGAGAAAAGATCCTAAAGCGGCGTAATATTTTGTTTGAAAAGCTATTCAATTTTTATATTGGATAGCTTTTTCTATATAATATAATATTTCCTTAAATCTATCTTAAAAGACAAGATGTCATATTTCTAATCATTGGAATTTTTGTTACAATATAAATGGATGTGTAAAACTCTGTAAAAATAATGTAATAATATGTAATATATTTTCAGAAAGTTTTATACAATTTTTTATATTAAACTATTAAGTTATAAAGGGAGAGAGAATATGTTACCAAATACGGTTCGTACTCCAAATAAGAAGAAAAAATGGATTATTATCGGAGTTATTGCACTAATTGTTATTGTAGCAGTAGTTAATATTTTTATTATGCAAGGTAAGAAGAAGGGCGCATCAACAACGGCTGATGCTGTAAGTTTTGAGAAAGTGACAGAGCGTAAGCTGAATAATACGAAGTTAGTTTCTGGTCAGGTGAAGCCTGGGAATATTGAAAGTTTCTATGCGGATCCGGCCAAAGGAAAAGTGAAAGATATTGAGGTAAAAGAGGGACAAGAGGTAGAGAAAGGTACGAAGTTATTCTCTTATGATAATGAAGAGATTAATCTTCAAATGAAGCAAGCTGAGCTTGATCAGAAGATGGCAGATATGCGTTATGATCAAGGGAAAAAGAAGATTGATTCGCTTAAGAAAGAAATTAAGAAGGTGAAAGATAGCGGAGCTGGGAAAGAAGTAACAGATCCGATGGAAGAGCAAGTAAGTGAGTTAGAAATAGCGCAAAAAACAACTGATCTTGAGAAAGAGAAAGGGAAGTTACAGAAAGAAGAGTTAAATAAAAAGCAGAAAGAGCTTACGATTTATAGTAATTTTGCTGGTGTTGTTCAAAAGTTAGATAAAGATGCGGCGCAAAGTTCATCTCAAGCGTTAGGTGGACAAGGGAAGGCATTTTTACAAGTTGCTTCTAAAGACCCGTTCCAAGTTCAAGGGACTTTAACAGAGCTTCAGAAGTCACAAATCCAAAAGGATCAAACATTCACTGTAACTGCGAAAGCAAATAATAAGAAGAAGTGGACAGGTAAGATTACAGAGGTAAGTGAATTCCCAACGAGTGCAGAGATGGGTCAAGCTGGTGGTGTAGGTGAAGCAACTCAAAATATGTCCCAATATACATATAAAGCAAGTCTTGATAGCCAAGACGGTTTATCTCCAGGTTACCATGTTTCATTACAAGTAAACTTAGAGAATAAGACGATGATTGCTGTTCCAAGTAAGAGCATTGTAGAAAAAGACGATGATGCATTTGTTTATATCGAAGAAAAAGGAAAGCTTCGTAAACAAAATGTGAAAAAAGGTGCTACTGATGGAGATTGGACAGAGATTACTGAAGGCGTAACAGTGGGGCAAAAGGTGGTTAAAAATCCTTCCGACAACGTGTATGACGGAATGGAAGTGAAAGAGAAATGATTACGCTAAATAATATTGCTAAGACGTATTATCAAGGGAAGCTTGCGGTACCGATTTTGCATGGTATTAGTTTAACGATTCAGAGTGGTGAGTTTGTTTCGATTATGGGGCCTTCTGGTTCCGGTAAGTCAACGCTTATGAACATTATTGGTTGTTTAGATCGTCCAACAGAAGGCGAATATATGCTGAATGATGTGAATATCTTAACAGCAGACGAGTCAAAGCTCGCTTTAATTCGTAATGAATATATCGGCTTTGTATTCCAACATTTTAATTTACTGCCGCGTCTCTCTGCGGTGGAAAATGTTGAACTTCCGCTCGTATACGGTGGCGTGAAGAAAGCAGAACGTCGTAAGCGTGCCTTAGAGGCGTTAGGTAAAGTTGGATTAGCGGACCGCGTACATCATTTACCGAATGAATTATCAGGTGGACAGAAGCAACGTGTAGCGATTGCAAGGGCAATTGCGAATAACCCAACGTTCATTATGGCCGATGAGCCGACTGGTGCGCTAGATACGAAGTCTGGTGAGCAAGTTATGGATATTTTTACGAAGCTTAATGCAGAAGGTACGACAATTGTTATGGTTACGCATGAAGAGGAAGTAGCGGCTTATTCGTCTCGCCGCATTGTACTGCGAGACGGGAAAGTTACAGAAGATAGAAGGTGTGCAGTATGAGTTTACTAGATAGTATGAAAATTGCCTTATCGTCTATTTTAGCTCATAAACTACGCTCGGCTTTGACGATGCTTGGGATTATTATCGGTGTAGGCTCTATTATTACCGTCGTTGCGATTGGGCAAGGCGGGGAAGCGGCATTGAAATCTCAATTTGTTGGATCAGGTAATCAAACGGTTCCGATTCATTATAGTGCTGATATGAATGATCCTTTTGGTATGGGGATGGTAGAAGCACCGAAAATAACTGAAGAAGATATTTTTGAAATTAAAAAAATTCCAGAAATCTCACATGTTGTAACAACAAATTCAAGTATGGAACCACTTGATATTGAAGATAAAGTAGAAATGGTGAGTATTACTGGATTAGACAGTGAGTATTTTTCAGTAAATAAAGTAAAGTTGTTAAAGGGACGTTCTTTACAAGAATCAGATGTGGATCAAGGTAATAACGTTGTCATGATTAGTAAACAAATGGAGGAAAAGGTATTTAAGGATGCCAATCCAGTCGGTAAAATTATTGAAATGAAGGGTCAACCAATGCAAATTATCGGTGTCTACAAATCAGATAACGAGTTTATGGGAATGGGACCATCAGAAGCATTAATTCCAATTTCATTATGGCCGACACTGTATGGAAAAGATGAAATTCAAAATATTTCTGTTCAAGCAAAAAATGTAGATAACTTAGAAAAAGCAGGTAAAAAAGCTGCAGATGTCTTAAACAGTCGTAAACCGAGTGATGCAACTGGTAAATACGAAGTTATGAATTTAAAAGAACTTCAAGAAGGTATTTCAAAGATGACCGGTATTATGACAATGATCATCGGCGGTATCGCTGGTATTTCACTAGTCGTTGGTGGTATTGGTGTTATGAACATTATGCTCGTATCTGTAACAGAACGTACGCGCGAAATTGGAGTACGTAAAGCACTTGGAGCGACGCGTAGTAAAATTTTATTACAGTTTTTAATTGAAGCAGTTATGTTGACGCTTCTAGGTGGTTTAATCGGAATTGGTCTTGGCTATGGCGGGGCATATATCGTTTCCACATTTGCGAAGTGGCCACCGCTCGTTTCATGGGAAGTTGTCGTTGGAGGAGTACTATTCTCTATGACACTTGGTATTGTTTTTGGATTAATTCCAGCAAACAAAGCTGCGAAATTAGATCCAATTGAAGCATTACGTTATGAGTAATTAATAGTGTAGTAGAACTACACATTACCGTTCTAGTGGGCGGTTCGTAGCCTCTTACAATGAGGAAGTGAACCGCCCGTTAGAACGGGTTATATAAATAGAAGGAGGCGTTATAATGGAAGCGAATTTGAATACGCAAAAGGTTGGCGGAGAGAAGCCATCATTATTTGGAATGATTACTTCTCCTGGTTTACAGTTTGAGAGAATGAAGGCGAGCGAGAAAGTTTGGGGTATGTTCTTTTTAGTTGCGTTGTTACAAGGGCTTGTAGGTGGTTTGACAACATATGTTGTGAACACGTCACCTGAAATGGTTAAAATGCAGAAAGAATTAGGTGAACTTGCTGGTAAGGGTTCAATAACATCAGAAGTTATTTATGGAATTGGATCTGGTTTTGTTGGAGCGATGATTGGAGCGCTATTTGTCGCAGCTATTTATAAAGTATTTATGATGTTCTTTGGAAATGATACGTCTTATAAGAAGTTATTAACGATTGTTGTATATACTAATATTATTCTTATTATTGGTGGACTTATTAATGGTATTATAGCCCTAATTTTAGATGGTGGAGCAACCCAGTATACAAGTTTAGGACCATTATTTGATCAAGGTTCACTTGCATATGGAATAGGTAATACAATTGAATTGTTCTATTTATGGAATTTAGTTTTAATTTGGTTAGGATTACAAGTTACAGCTGGATTAAGTAAAGTGAAAGCAGCTATTCCAATTATTGTTTTATTCATTATTAAAGCGGCATTCTTAGCTGCATTTGTTGTGTTAATGGCAAAAATATTACCAAATATTCCTGTATAATATGATCTGACAAAAAAGGTGGCTCTCTAGAGTCACCTTTTTTATTTTTGCCCTTACTTCAAATACCACCAACAAAATTTCAAATACTGCCTAGTGTAATTTCAAATTCCTTCGGTAGTATTTGAAATTACTCACAGTGAAGTCTCTTCTTTATTTTTATATTGTAAAGGTACCGCGGAATAACAAAGAGGTATACCTTTTAGAAATAGGTACTATGTGAAGCCAGCGACTTTTACAGAGACGGTTGTTTTGTATGAAGGAATGATTGTAAATCAAATAAAGAAGTTAAGTATTTATCAAGATCATGAAGAGTATTATCAATGTGGTTTAATCGGTCTTTGGTATGCGTATGAAAGATATGAGGAGGGGAAAGGAAGTTTTCCTGCTTATGCGGTGATAACGGTACGTGGTTATATATTGGAAAGACTAAAGAAAGAATGCGTAATGCAGGAGAGGTATGTGTGCGTCGGAGAGTACGATGAACAATTTGAGTCTGAAGAAACGGGAATGAGAGCACAGGATTTTATGAGTGTGTTAAATAAGAGGGAGAGACACATTATTTCGGAACGATTTTTTGTAGGGAAAAAGATGGGAGAAATAGCCTGTGAAATGGGAATGACATATTATCAGGTGAGGTGGATATACCGGCAGGCACTTGAGAAAATGCGAGATAGTGTAAAGGGATAAAGAGAATAAGTAGAATGGAAGATAAGAGAAAGATCACCTTCCATTCTATTTGTTTTAAGATAGTAAATGTGGCATGAGGTTTTATGAGTGTAGTGAATCTTGCATGTTCATTTGGGATAAAACATATCCAGCTTTCCATAATTGCTGACTTAACTTATGGGAACTAATTTGTATCGTTACGGTAAATCCGTTTGAGAAAAAAATTTTAGCTTTTTTAGTTTTTTTGAAAAACTCTATTGTATGGATATGCTTGTAGAACAACCAAATACAGTTTGGAGAAGCAGGAGATTCTGTTGGAAAAGCGCAAATATATTCCTTATGATTAATTGGAATCGGAACGTTTTGTTTGAATTTAAAGTTTGCTTGGACTGCATTACGTCTGCCCTGATAAGTAGAATAAACATCTGTTAGACAAGATTTCTGTATGAGCTGGAGAGCGGTTTGGCGGGAGTAAAGGTGCTTCCCGCTACTGTCGATAATTTTTGTACGGTAAGAGGGGTGCTTACATGGCTCTAACATCATTGTAGAACTAGAAATAAAAATATCATTTTCATTGTTCATTAGTATAATGCCTCCCTTGTAATTTTTATTCTGAATATAATTATATATAAATTTGTAAAGTCACTATTAATATTCTGTTTTATATTGTAAATTTTAGTTATTCGTTTACAATCAACAGATGATAGTCTTTCTAATTTGCATCGCTTGTACATATATATGAAAATAGAAAAGAATAGGCGGTGATATAGCATGAAGAAAAAGTATATTATTATAGTTCTAGCTGTTGTTCTCCTAGTTTATTTAGCGAATAGTAATCCGAGTAAAGGAGAATATACGGATTGGGCAGCGAAGCAGTTTATGAAACGTAATGATGTAAGTAAGAAGCTAGATGAGGTTCAAAAAGAAAATGAAGAGGGTCTTCTTGGCGATTTAGCATCGGCAGGTAAGAAGTTGGCGAAAAAGTATGTTGAGCCACAAGTTGGATTATTAATCGACCATTATACAAAGCGAAATGATTATATTTTCTTCTCAACATATACGACTGATTTCGATTTAGGTGGAGAAAATTATAAATATGTATGCGTCGGTTTTTCAAAGATTTTTATTCCGATTGAAATGCCGAAGAAAAAAGACGAATCTGCAAAATAATGCAGATTCGTCTTTTTCGTTTATTCCGCTGTTTGTGGGCAGTCAGACTCCTAGCTCAAAATTCGGCTGGAGAGAAGAAGTTAGTTGGGAGCCTTACTGCCTGTAAATGCCCGATTGGTGAAGGTTAATAATCAGTAGGGATGAACAAAATCCCCACTGATTAAAGTTTTACTTTATAGAGTAATTGGAACTTCGGATACATTTTTTTCTACGAGACGGGCTCCTTTTTTTCGGGTATTTTCATCAATTGATGAAAATATAGATGACGCAAGAATGGTATCCATTACTTGATTTACGACTTGTGCATCGACGGGTGTGATGGGCTTATCGATAGAAAAAACAACTGTTTTTCCATCTTCTTTCGTGAAAATCAATTCGAGTACTTGCATGCTTTATTCCCTCCTTATTATTTATACGTTAGCAAGATCTGAAGTACTTACAAGTTGTACAGCGTGAAGTGATGATTCTTGTAAGGAAGCAAGGGCACGGGCTGCGTTGTGTACTTGCTCTAAGTTTGCATTTGTTTTAACGCGTTTAAATTGTTTGTTCTTCAAAGTTGTTTTTCCATTCTTATCTAATCCATTGTTTAATACAAGACGTAGAGTTAAATCCATTACAATTGTTTCAACTGCCATGTGTATCACCCCCTTTCACTTTATAAATAGGGGGCAAATGTCATGTTTTGGCGTGAAATTTTTTCTTTTTTTTGGTACTCTTAAAAGACTAAGAGAGGGGTTTCGGAAGAATGAATCGTAAATGGTTATTTTGGATTCCTGTATTACTATGGATGGGGCTTATCTTCTATTCCTCAGCACAACCATATAAAAAACAGGATATGCGCTCGGATATTGAACAATATGTAAATGTTGAATTTGTGAAAGAGCATTTTTCGTGGGTATCTATCGATTATGGTGGAGGTACACCTGTTAGTATTGCAAATAAAGGTGTGGGCGGATTTGTTGAATTTTTCCTTCGTAAAGGTGCTCATTTTATGGTGTTCTTCATGCTCGGTTCTTTGACGTATTATGCTTTTCATCGATCGGGTTGTTCGAGAAAAAGATGCTTTATATATGCCCTTCTTTTCGTTGCAGGGTATGCAACATTGGATGAAATCCATCAATGGTTTACGGGAGACCGTACACCGATGTGGCAAGATACATTACTTGATACGTGCGGCGGATTGACAGGAATTATAATAAGTAATTGGTTTTGGAATAGAAAAAGGAGCTAATCTCATTTCGAGATTTGCTCCTTTTGTTTATACACCAAGTAATTCTTTTAATTCGTCTGTTGATAGTTCAGTCATCCAACTATCACTTGTAATGACAGCATTGTTTAGTGATTGTTTTCGTTCTAACATTTCATCAATCTTCTCTTCTAATGTTCCTGTTGTAATAAGTTTGTGAACATGAACGAATCGTTTTTGACCAATACGATATGCACGGTCCGTTGCTTGATTTTCTACAGCTGGATTCCACCAACGATCGTAGTGAATGACATGATTAGCGGCAGTTAAGTTTAAGCCTGTTCCGCCAGCTTTTAAGGATAAGATGAAAATGTCATACGTTCCGTTTTGGAACTGTTCGATCATCTTATCACGCTCTTTCTTCGGCACACTGCCGTTTAAGAAGAGGACGCGCTGACAAAATGTTTCCTCTAATATGCTCTTTAGCATGTTTCCCATGCTGATGTATTGAGTAAAGATTAAACAGCTCTCATTCTGATCTTTAATATTTTCGATTAGTTCCATTACCGTTTTTGTTTTCATAGAACGTTCAACGATATCTTTCGGTTCTGTTTCTTTTAAATAAAGAGCAGGGTGATTGCAAATTTGTTTTAGTTTATTCAACATTAGTAATATGAACCCGCGACGTTCAATCCCGCTTAGCCCTTCAACATTTTGTAATGTATCTTGAACAAGTTGCTCGTATAAGGAAGCCTGTTCACCAGTTAGTGGGCAGTAAGCTTTCTGTTCCTGTTTATCTGGTAAGTTTAATGCGACTGTTTGATCTTTCTTCGTTCGACGCAGTAAAAATGGTGAGATAAAGCGTTGGACTTGTTGGATTTTTCTTTCATCACGGTCTTTTTCAATCGGTGTGACGAAGCGGCGCTGGAATTGTCCTAAACTGCCAAGATATCCATGATTAATAAAGTCGAAAATGGACCAAAGCTCGGCAAGTCGGTTTTCCATTGGTGTACCAGTTAAAGCAATTTTATGATTTGCCTGCAAGTTGCGTACTGCTTTCGACTGTTTCGTATGTGGGTTCTTAATATTTTGTGCTTCATCCAAAATAACAGCGTCCCAGCATAACGAAGTAAGTTCTTCCTCGTCAAGTTGAGCTAACGCATAAGACGTTAATACAACATCTGCTGATTGAAGAAAATCTTTAAATGAATCTCCCTTATCGCGGTTACTTCCATAATGTAATTGAACGCGTAAATTTGGTGCGAAACGCTCAAATTCTTTTTGCCAATTTCCAAGAACGGATGTCGGCGCCACGATTAATGCAGGACCTGTTTTGAGCTTGTTTTCTTTTACATATAGTAAGTAAGAGATCGTTTGAATACTTTTCCCAAGTCCCATATCGTCCGCTAATAATGCCCCAAATCCAAGTTGTCGTAAATATAATAACCATTCAATGCCGTGTTGCTGATACGGACGAAGTGTTGCGTTTAGTGAAGTAGGGACATCTACTTTTGGAATATCTCCAATATGGAGTAGCTTTTGGAATAGCTCTTCATAATATCCGTCTAGTTCGATTTCAATATCAGTAAACGGACTATCTTCTTCTACAATTTCTGTTTCAGCAGTGTTTGATAAATGTTGCTGGAGGACATCTTTCATTTCTAGTCCGTATTTATCGGCACGGTTCATTAGTTTTCTTACTTCTTCAATAAAGGCTGGATCCAGTCGCATCCATTGACCATTTATATTGAATAATCGTTTGTTTTGTTCAATGAGTTCGAAAAATTCGCTTTCCGATAAATCAATTCCGTTCGTTGAAATGCGCCAATCAAAGTTAACGAGCGTATTCATGCCGAAGAAAGATTGTGTTTGTGCTGTGCTTTGCTTCAGCTGTACACGCAGCTTCGGTTTTGCTGCTTTTAAATTTTGCCACCATGATGGTAATAAAATTGTAATACCAGCTGCAAGTAACTCGTCACTTGCTTCTGTTAAGAAATTCCATGCTTCTGTTTCAAACAGTTCTTTTCTGAACGTATCCTCTTCTTTTAGCCACGGTACGAGCTTACTAAAGCCTTCTTGCGTTTCCGTAATACGCTCTTCGTAATCGTGCCATCTTTTCGGTAAGGAATCGATGTTTTCATATACATATATGCGATGTGCCCCGCGCTTTGGTGCCACAATCGTTTCAAGCTTCCACATTTCAAATTCCTCTTGTGGTTCTTGCAGTCTTAGTCCAATTGTAAAGGGAAGGTCATCTTCAATGTAACCGATTTTTCGAAGCCAATCTTCTTCATGTAGCGCTGTTTCCAGCTGTCTTTTCGTAAAGTCGTAATGTTCGTATAGTCTCTTTGCATCTTCCCATCCGTCATTTGATCGGTTATCTTGCAATATACTTTCATTTACCGAGGTTGAGAAAAGCGTTGCTAATGTATCATCTTCGATTGGTGTATTTTGAACTTTCCAAGATGGTTGTTTGGACCAACGTTCCATATCGGGTACGAAGCTACCGCTTACGAAGGCATCCCATAATTCATTTGCATCTTTCGTAAGTGCTGTAATAGGATCGTTCATTTGAATATGTGCAAAGGAGTTCATCGGTTTGTTTGCGATGTATTCAAATGCTTGTGCGTTTGTTAGCATAACACCTTGTTTCCCTTCAAAGGTTGCTTCTTTTAGAAACGTGCCATAGAAGGAAGTGGCGTGCCATGTAAATGCATTTCGTTTCCAACTTGTTACGGATAATGGAGTACCGCTGTCATCTTCGCCCCAAAGGAACCAACCTTGACTAACATGCTGGAGCCTAATTGTTACTTCAGTTTGATTGATCATCGATTAATTTTCCTTTCCGTAATTCCTCTTGTAGTGCACGAAGGCGTGAATGTAGATTGGCGATATGAATAATGAAAGCATCCCATTCATCGGTGCGTTTTAAACGTTTATATAATGTACGTAATTTCTTTAAGTAGCGAACTGCACGTCTATATGATTTACGGTTTCGTTCTTCAATGGCCTCTACAGCAGCAAGATGATAAAGAGGAAGTGCCGCTTCTGGCGCTTCTTTTTCAATATCTTTCAATGGCTCTTTCAATAGTTCAATTGCTTCAAATCCATATAAGAGATGAAGTTCGGACCATGTACGATACTGCTTCTTCGCGAGTACGTATTGTTCGTAGTTTGTGAAACTATACGGTAATAGTTCTTGTAAAATCATTTCGAATCCAGCTTGTTCATTTGTATGCGTTGCATATGTTTCGTACATGATTACAAATAACCGAACGATATCTTTTATGAAGATTGTATCCTCGTGCTCATGTATGGTTTTCTTTACTTGTTTATACGTAAACGAAAGCCAGTTTTTTCCGCGATCCCACTGCATGGCGCTTAATAGCTCTTCTAACCAATAGAAATAAAGACTTACAACAGAAGCAGGCTGTTTTTTTAGTAAGTCCATTGCTAGTAGGTCTTCGTCATTTAAAAAGAATAGATGAGAAGAGGCTAATGCTTTGGAAAGTGGATTTATTTTCGTGACAATTCGTTTTTCTTCTTCTTGCAGTTGATCTTTATTGTTTAACAGTTCACTCCATATGTGACGATAAATAAAAAATCTCTCCTGTGTATAGGCATCAGTGGAGAAGAATACTTCGTGAACGAGACGAGCAGTTTCTTGTAAAATTGATTCAGACTCTGAAGGAATCGCTTCTGATTGTAGGTCCCGAACGATGGATTCCACTTTATCCACAAATAGGCGAACGACGTTAACAGGTTGGTGATAAGAATACGTTTTATTTACTTCGAATGCCTGAATTTCTTCTAATAATTTTTGAAAGCAATAAAGTGCCGCGTGTAGTCTGAACAATTCATGTATCGCAATGATACGCGGAGCTTTCCGCTCGAGTTTCGTATAGAAGTCTGTAAAAATACTCATAAGAAAATACATTTGTTTATAAGTAAGCCGAGCTTGTTCTTTTTTAAATGATTCATATTCGTTGTCAAAATATGATTGCCAACTTTTATAATCCGTTTCTTCAAAAGCTGATGATTGCAATACTTGTCTTGCAGTTCGAATAGGAGGAAGAGAAGGTTTCGTATTATTTTTAAATAAAGTTAATACATCTCCTACTTGCCCGAAACTAGACGCTGCAGATAGTAACACAGCGAGCATATGCTCACATTGCGTTGGTGCGAAGCAATCGCAATAGCTTTCAGCGACGTTACGAATCGGGATATGAACGCTATATACGCTGCCTTCAGCATCTACAGTTCCTGATAGCGTGTAACCATCAAAGTCAACGTTGTAGACAACACCACTACGATATAGGTGCCGAGCTGTAGCGACATGTTCCTGATCAGCTGTTTGCTGTGGATCTAGTCCTTGAACGAACTCATTCGCAATCATCATAATTTCATCTTTCGTAATTGAGTGTTGCAGCATAATATTCCTCCGTACACATATTTCTTTCCTTTACCATTATAAACAAAAAATGCTCAAAACAGAAAAAATGAAATTTAGATTATCATATCGTAACTGTGAATGGGAAGATGCTGTATCATTCTCTTGGTACAAATAATACGTTGAAACCAGGGGAAGTATCTGGTCCGACTCGTTAACGTAAGAAAGACTATCTCTTGTAATTGAGATAGTCTTTTTGCGGTCAGAAGCGTGTCTGCTTTAATGTCGCTTGTACATACGGATCATTTACTATTTGTTCGACTAGCGGTAGCATTGCTTGTTCGAATGGAATATCGATAGGAAATGGCTTTTGTGAGCCTGGTTTTATCCCGTATTGTACAATTTTGTAATGTATATTTCCTTCATGGCCGAGCACAATTAATTTATAGCGATTGTCATCGCCGGCGAGTGAAAAATCAATGGAAGTAGCATCATATGTTACTTCGTCTTTATATATATAAGGTTTTGGTGTACCAATCCAGTCTACTTTTGCTTGTACATTCATGATAATAGCCTCCTCATAGCTATTATAAATAAATAAAAGCCAGCTCTCAACAAAGAGAACCGGCTGTAATTTAGCAGTCATTGGTTATTTTAAAATTTTCACTTTAACAGTTTTGCGTCCCCATTTTTGGGCAGCGCTATCTGATCCAAGTAGAATGTCGATACGGTTACCTTTAATTGCACCACCAGTATCTCCAGCGATAGCTTCTCCATAACCTTCAACCCATACTTTAGATCCTAATGGGATTACTTTCGGGTCAACAGCGATCATTTTCATGTTTGGATTCGCAGTTAAATCATGACCCATTGCAGTTAATACACGGCCGCCATATGTGCCACCGTTTTCGCTCGGGTGAGCTGTATATGCTGTAGCTACAACTGTTAACTCACGACCACCAGAAGGTTCGCTAGTTTCAGCAGCTTTCACAGCAGGCTTAGCAGCTGGTTTTGCTTGTGCTACAGGTGCTTGAGCTTTAGCTGGTGCTGCAGCTTTAGCAGGAGCTGGTGTTTCTTGTTTCTCAATAACAGGTGCTGTACCTGTTAAGAAAGGAACATGAACATAAGCTGTTTTCCCGTTATATTCAAATTGTAACCACTCATTTTGTACTTGGTTCGTTGTTTCGATCATATCGTCCTTCTTCAACGTTCCAAGAATTTCTGAGTTTGTGTTCGCTTCAGCACGTACGTTTAATACGTTAGCTGTTACGTAGTAGATGCTTTTTGTGAACTCTGCACTTACGAATGCGTCTTTACCATCTAAAGTGATTTTTGACCATCCGTTCTCTGTATTTAGAACATCTATTTTATTACCGTTTAGTAATTTACCGACAACTTTTGATTCAGTAGTAGGGTTTTCGCGTACGTTTAGTACGTCTGTTGTTACAACAGTTTCTGCATTGGCAGATGATGTGAAAATCCCAAGACCAAAAACTGCTGCTGTTGCTATACCAATTAATTTTTTCATGATAGCCTCCATTGCGTTTGTTTTCGTGTCCTCATTATAGCAACAGATTTTTTCGGATTTGGGGAAAACACACAATTACAAACCATTCGTAATCAGTCGTTAACATCCTGTAATATAACAAAAAATATAGGAAAGCGTTTTTCATTCTATATGATTAGTAGGTTTCTAGTTATATTCAAAATATTTAATACAACATATTTTTTTCGGCGTAAATAAAAATGTTACGAGAGTATTACAAAACGTTTACTATACAGTTACATTCCTTGAGTATTTTACCGTTTTATGGGTAATATAGTTATATAAACATAAACATTTCGTTTGTGAAGCTATAAACATGTGCTATATACTAGTAAAAAAACCGCATAATTGTTACAAGAAGAAAAGGTTGCAAGGAAGGAATTTGCCCTTTTTTACATATGTAACACATCCTTTTTTGGGAAAATACATTCCCATCCGCATTTTTCTCGCACAATTTGGCAGCAGTATTTCTACCTTGTAGCTCTTGCAGAGTGAAAAGGTTATACGGAAGGTAAGGCTGTCTATAAGAATTCTAATTGGTGAAGGTGAAAGTAAGAGATTTGAAAGAAAATCACCGCAAAAATTATAGTTTTCTATCCGATTTAACATATCGGAATTTATGTTATTTACAAAAGTGAAACCTACGAAGGGGGATTTGATGAGGAAACTGACAAAGACATTCATCGTTTCATTAACATTATGTATTGCATTTACAATTTGGGGGATTATTCCCGAATCTATTATTGGACAAGGTAGCCTAGGAAATGTAACAACTGCAATTCAAACTGCACTAGTTAGTAAGTTTGGATGGTTTTATATTATTTCTGTTTCTATCGTTTTAGGTGTGTCCATCTTTTTAATTGTCTCGAAATACGGTTCTATTCGTTTAGGTAAAGATGATGACGAACCTGATTATAGTTATATGACATGGTTTGCTATGTTATTTAGTGCTGGTATGGGTATCGGTTTAGTTTTCTGGGGTGTTGCGGAACCATTAAACCATTTATACGCACCTCCGTTTGGAGATGGTGCAACTGAGGAAAGTGCGCGTCTTGCACTGCGTTTTTCATTTTTCCATTGGGGATTACATCCTTGGGGACTATATGCGTTTGTAGCGTTATGTATTGCGTACTTCACTTTTAGAAAAGGAAAAGCAAGTACAATTAGTGCGACAGTAGGTCCGTTATTTAAGGGCGGGGAACATGGGCGTATTGCTCATTCATTTGATGTGTTAGCTGTGTTCGCGACTGTGTTTGGTGTTGCGACATCATTAGGTCTTGGGGCAAAACAAATTGCAGGTGGTGTTAGCTATTTAACATCTATCCCTAATTCATTAACGACACAGTTAGTTATTATCGCAATCGTAACAGTTCTTTTCATGTTATCTGCGCAAACCGGTCTTGATAAAGGAATTAAATATTTAAGTAATACGAACATTATTTTGGCATTTGCACTTATGATAATTGTATTATTTGCAGGTCCAACAAACTTTATTATGAATTACTTCACTTCAACGATTGGTTCTTACATTCAGGAATTGCCAGGCATGAGTTTCCGTTTAAGTCCATTGGATGAAGGCGGAAATCAATGGATCCAGTCTTGGACAATTTTCTATTGGGCATGGTGGATTGCATGGTCACCATTCGTAGGTACATTTATTGCTCGTGTGTCACGAGGGCGTACGATTCGTGAGTTTGTTATTGGTGTGTTACTTGTTCCGACCGTAATTGGTGCACTTTGGTTCTCTGTTTTCGGCGGGACTGGTATTCATATGGAGCTGTTTGGTGATGCGCATATCTTCGACAAAGTGAAAGAGATGGGAACAGAAGTAGGATTATTCGCTATGTTCGATCAGATGGGTAGCTTTGGATCAGCTTTATCAGTTTTAGGTATTCTACTTATTGCAACATTCTTTATTACATCAGCAGATTCTGCGACGTTTGTTTTAGGAATGTTAACGACGCATGGTAGTTTAAATCCACCGAACCGCATTAAAATGGTTTGGGGTATCGTTCTAGCCGCGATAGCTTCTACCTTATTATATGTTGGCGGATTAGAAGCATTGCAAACGGCAGCTATTATTGCGGCATTCCCATTCGTCTTTGTTATTTTCTTTATGATGGCAGCATTATTTAAAGAATTGCAAAAAGAAGGACGTATGAAGCAACATAAATAATAGAAGGAAAAGGGCTGATTTCATATCAGCCCTTTTTTATCCCTCTATTTGTGGCAATAAGACACCCACCTCAAAATTCAGCTAAAGCAAAGAAGTTAAGTGGGGGATGAAAAAAGCCCCACTGATTAAAGTTTCATTTTATATAGAAGAGATTTTAAATACAAATCAGGGAAATAAAATACTGTACTATATAAGTAGTATGCCTTTTATACGAAGAAAAAATGATAACTTTCGACAACATTCGATATTTTATGAATTCTATTCATATTTTTGTCAAAAATATGTCGGAAATGTGTTGTCACTTTTATGTATATGTGCTATATTATTTCCTGTAAGCGATTTCAAATAGTTTTAAAGCGCATTCAAGGGGGACATCTAGAATAATGAAACGTTACGAAAGAAAGTGGAAGCATATTTGTTTGAAACGTGTGGCACATCGAAATGTGCAAGAAAGCACGGAACCTAAGACTGAAACGCGCAAAGATCAGCAAGAGAAGCAATTGGTTCTACAAAAATAGCAATCACTTTTTCGTATATAAATGAAGGTCGATCGTTCGTTGGGGGATGGACGTGAAATTACTTTCAGCTAAGGGGTATTGTCTGATATATAATTTATACGGCAATAAATAAGCACAGAGCATACGGCGCTCTGTGCTTATTTTTATTATTTATCTTTTTTGAATCGAACGGTTTTATCCCAGCCGATGACTTGTTTCTTGCTCTTTGCACGTAAGTATAAGATTAGACTGCGAATAAATAAATACGTGAAGAGCTGTGCGTACGTAAAGTACATGATGACGCTAATAAAAATATTCGTCGGTGTAAAGGTTCGTTCGACGCTCTGGGCACTAAATAATTGCGAAACATATGTAATATATGCAACATACCACATAAATAGTAACGGAATACTATATTGAATCTGGAATATCCCGAGTAGTCCAATGACAAACCAAACGTTTGAAATGATTAAAAATAGCCAAAATACGACATACACTAACACTTGCTGTAAGGAATGGACAAGAAGTTTCCCTTTAAAGAAACTTAATGAAGAAAACATCTTTTCTAAAATATAGAGGTTTCCTTGGAGCCAACGTGTACGTTGTTTAATAAGAATTTTTAAATGCTCAGGTTCTTGTTCCCATGTAATCGATTCTGGAACGATTGGTAAGAGATAGCCTTTTTGTGTAATTCGTAATGTTAATTCAGCGTCTTCTGCAATTGCATAAGGATCATAGCCACCAAGCTCTTCTAAGGCAGAGCGACGAAGAAGCATGTTCGTTCCTGTTAGTGAACCTGTTTGGAATAGTAACCAGCGTCCAGATTGCATAAGGAGCTGGAAGATTTGAAACTCTAGTGAAATCATTCGTGTCAGCCAGTTTCTGTTTTCATTGACTGTACGAACGTGTCCAACAGCCCCAACGGCATCTTTGGTTGTTTCAGCATGTTCGACAAGCATTCGCAGAGCATGTGGTTCAGGTTGATTGTCTGCATCGTAAACGCAGAAATATTCACCATCCGAAATACTAAGCCCATAGTTTAATACACGTGATTTTCCTTTTGGTTCACCAGGCGGGACACGAATGTGACGGATATGAGCATAAGCTTTGTCAAAGTCATCACCAATTTCAGGTGTTTCATCCTGAGAATTATCGTTTAATAAATAAACAGTTAGTTTGCCTGGATATTCAATCTTTGCCATCGCCTCTAACGTATCTTTAATAACGACCCCTTCATTATGGGCGGGTATTAAAATATCAACGCTCGGATAATGTTCTAGCGTACGATCTTTTCGTTTACTATTTCGGTGAATTAAGCCTGCGAGTGTTAAGAAAGAATAATAAACGAGTAAGCCAGAGAATAGAAAGGCTGTAAAAATAAGTACGTATTTAATTGAAAATGCGATGCTAATCCAAAAAACGAGTACACAGAATAAAAGAAATAAAAGGAGTATAACAAGCGTCATCATAATAATGTCGGTCCTTTACTTCCGATTTGCTCTCGCGAAATTTTTATATCTTGAATTGCTTCAGCAGCAAGCCATTGCCCCATTTTTGGCTGTAGGCGGTTCATTACAATGTTAGCACCAGCTTCATTTGTGTTTTGTAGTAAAATAACCAGTGTATTGCTATCGTATTCAGCAGCAAGGTCAAAGTCATTTCTTACCGTTTCAACTAATAATGAAGCTACACGGTCCATGACGCTTTCTTTCGTGTATTTACTAAAGGAAGCAAAATCGAAGTAAATGATAATACCTGATTCATTGCGACGATTCATTGCAGTTATTAATAATGCTTGTCTTCTTTCGAATTCTTGTCTCGTTAATAATTTTGATTCTCCAATGTATTGTTCTAGCGTTCTCACACGTTCAGTTAATTCTTTATTTTCATGAATAACTTTCTTTAATAGATGTGTTGAGATATAAACAATGAAGAAGTTTGCTACCATCAGGAAGTGAGTAATAATGTACTCCCATTGATCTGATGTACTCCATAAGTAAAGCCACGCTTGATAGAATAAATAGAATACCGAAATAATGGTTCCCAATATGAAGAAAACAAATGCGGTTTTATCAGGCAAAAATAGAAATAGTACATTAACGATTACATATATAATTGTAAAAATGAGAGCATGCTCATAATGCGTCACATGTACAGTTGTAAAATAAAATAAAATTTGTAAAATCCACATAGAGAAGACTTTATAGAAATTATTTTTCACAAACGTTCCTCCTTAAAGGTAATTCAGGCAAGGATACTTGTAGTATGCGCAATTAATAAGGATTAGACCATGTAACTGCAATTCTTTTTTAATAGAACAAAATGAAGTAGTATCTCCCTTGCACAAGAAAAAATAAACAGACTTACTAATTATTGTATCATAATGTTTTTATATTTCATCATAAAGTATTTTGTATATATAAAAATATATTTATACATACAAAAAAACCTCCTCTATGGAAAGAGGAGATTTGATATAAATTTATAGGAACATCATACCTGCAACTGCTGCGTTTAAGAAGTTCGCTAGTGTACCAGCGATAACTGCTTTAATCCCTAATTGTGCAATTTGTTTACGGCGAGTAGGAGCTAACGTTCCAGTTACACCTAATTGAATTGCAATAGAAGAGAAGTTTGCGAATCCACAGATTGCGAATGTTAAAATCAGATTTGTTTTTGCAGAGAAATCTGCCATATGTGGTCCTAAGTTTGCGTATGCAACGAATTCGTTGATTGCAAGTTTTTGACCGATAAAGCTTGCTGCTTGTATAGCTTCACCTGGAGAAACCCCGATTAAGATTGCAAATGGTGATAATAAGTAACCGAAGATTAAATCTAGGCTAAGTTTAATATCGAACCAAGAACCAACCCATCCTAATAATCCATTTAATAAAGCGATTAATGCGATGAAAGCCATTAACATTGCTGCTACGTTAATAACAAGTTGCATACCTTCAGATGCACCACGTGCAGCGGCGTCGATAACGTTTGCGTCTTCACGTTCTGTAGAAAGCTCAACGTTATTATCTACTTCTTCTGTTTCCGGCATAATTAGTTTTGCAATTAATAAACTTGATGGAGCTGCCATAATTGCTGCTGCTAATAAGTGTTCTAACGGAATTCCCATCGCTGCATAGCCGACAAGAACTGATCCGGCAACAGCCGTCATACCACTTACCATAATAGTGAAGAACTCACTATTTGTTAAGCGTGCTAAGTAAGGTTTGATTAAGATTGGTGCCTCAGTTTGTCCTAAAAATACAGTTGTTACTGAGTTTAAACTTTCTGCTTTAGAAGTTCCAAGAAGTTTACTTAATGCACCACCAACGACACTAACAAATTTCTGCATAATACCGAAATGATATAAGATTGCTACTAATGAACTAATAAATACAATTGGAAGTAGTGCTTGAATAAAGAAGACAAATCCCCAAGGGCCTTTTGCGTTGACTAAATCCCCAGCAACGAACCTAATTCCCTCGTAAGAAAAATTAATTAATCCTTGAACACCATCAGCAGCGTGTTTTAAACCTGCTTTACCAGCATCCCAGCGTAATACGATAAATGAAAATGACATTTGTAATGCTAGCGCGATTAAAATTGTGCGCCAATTAATAGCTTTGCGGTTGGAAGATAGTAAAAAAGCAATTGCTAATACTCCAATCACGCCGCCAATTCCCCATAAAAGATTCATGCAGTGTATGCTCCTTCCTCATAGTAAAAAAGTGTATAAACCAGTTGTCTATACTTTTGCGAATATAACATCTTAAGTAACTTATCATAATGGACATCGGAGGTCAAACGTCTAACGAAAAGTTTAAATAAAAAGAAAATTCTTCAAAAAAACACATATGAAATGAATAGACATGAAATAGGTTATGTTTTTTGTGGGAATATATTCATTGTGATAACGTTTTGAGTGATTTTTATAGAATATAGTGTACGAAATAGGAAAATGAACGCATAATTTTTGTGTGGAGAAAGAACGAAAGGGGATTACTATATAGAGTTTTTTTTAAAAAGAGCCTTCTAGTAATCTAGAAGGCTCTGAAACTATAACTTAAGGTGCTTTCGTATAACCTAAGAAGTGGCTCTTCCAATAAGAGTTACTTAGTGAAGCAATTGCTACACCTTTATCTCCAGATTGGATAAATGATCCGCCCCCAAGGTAAATTCCCATATGAGAAGGACCTGCTTTATAAGTGTTTTGGAAATAAATTAAGTCGCCTGGTTGTGGACTTGAAGTTTTCGGTAAGCTGCTCCAATATCCTGCAACACTTTGACGGCTAATGTTATGACCAAATTTCTTAAATACGTGGTAGATGTAACCACTGCAGTCAACACCGTTAGCAGAAGTACCGCCCCAAACGTATGGTACACCTTGCATAGATTTCGCGTATGCAAGTAGAGAAGAAGTGTCACCGCTGTTGTTGCCTGTATTGTTGTTGTTGTTTTGATTGTTGTTATTTTGATTATTATTGTTGTTAGGCTTATCTACTGCACCACCAACTGGTGTTTTAGATAGGAAACGTGTTCCGATATAACCATTTTGGCCATTATAGTTAATTTTACTCCATCCAGAGTTTTCAGAGATTACTTGCACCTTCTGTCCTTGTGAAAGTGCCCCTATGATTCTATAATTTGTACCTTCGCCACTACGTACATTTAGTGCAGAAGCATTAATGTAGTAGTCACCAATTGCACCTTGGTTAGGTTTTTCAGGTTGTTTTGGTTGTTCAGGAGTAGCAGTGCCACCTTTAACGAATTTTACAAACTCGCTACTCACAAAACCAGTTTTTCCTTGGTAATTAACTTTAAACCAGCTACCATCAGATCCAACTACGTTTAATGTTGTACCATTTAACACGCCGCCAATTACACTATGGTAAGCAGCAGGGCCTGTACGAACACGTAGAGACGTTGCGTTAACAACGTAAGTACCACCAGTTTGAACAGTTACGTTATTGTTTTGATTGTTGCCTTGTGAACCGTTTTCGTTAGAACCGCCCTTTGTTACGTAGTCTTTACTTATGTAGGCAGCTTGTCCTGCATAATTGATTTTGAACCAATCTTGAACTTCGCCAACAACTTGTACTACTTGTCCTTTTGTAATAGAAGCTATAGTTGTGTGAGAAGTGCTAGGACCTGTACGAACACGAAGGGAAGATACATTTACTGTATAGTTTCCGCTTGCTGGTTGTACAGTTTGTTGATTCGTATCGTTTGTAGCTCCTGTATTTGCAGAAACACCTGATACGAATTGGCCACTAACGTAACCAGTTTGTCCATTGTGGTTGATTTTCACCCAACCATTTTCTTGACCAATTACGTTTAATGTTTGTCCTTCATACACGCGTCCTGAAACAGAACTAGAAGTGTTAGGAGCCGTACGTACACGTAATACATCGGCAGTAACTTTATTCTTTCCACCTGTTGTACTTACATTGGAATTAGTTGCTCCCTTTTTTGATACAAATTCGCCACTGACAAAGCCAGTTTTTCCATTATGGTTAATTTTGAACCAACCATTTTCTTCGCCAATCACGTCTAATGATTGACCGTTATAAACACGAGAGATGATATCTTGAGAAGTGCTTGATCCTGCACGAACATGTAATACATCAGCATTTACCGTGTAAGATGAAGTGTTAGGTGCAGAAGCTTGTACAGTTTGTGTAGCAGCTTTTTGTGTATTTTGTTCCGGGGCAGCTTGCACACTATCAAGTGTAGGTGCTGCTCCTCCTGCTACAGAAACTGCGGCAAGACCGGCAAGGTATTTTTTCATAGTTTGTCGATTCCTTTCTGTCTGTAATGTAGTGAAGAAAAATTTACCAACTATTAAAAATTCTAAAAGGCATGTCGATTACTGTCAAGACTTATGCGGGAAACTGAATGTGACAAAAAGATTACAAGAAAAAATCAAGGTATGAATTTCTACCTTGATTTTGATTTAAATACATATATTAACATTAGAGGGGATGGTAATTATTCGTATTTAAGAAGATGGTGTGTTCGATTTTAAAAGGCTTTGAGAAAATGATTTTTGTATTGTTTTTGTAATGGGGCCAACTTGACCATCTTGAATCGCAGCTCCATCAAGGTGAGTCATCGGTAAGATTTCAATCGTCGTGCCTGTAAAGAAACATTCATCGGCTTGGTAAACGTCACGAATGCTAAAAAGTTCTTCTTGTACAGGAATGTGAAGAGTATTAGCTAAAGAAAGGACATACTGACGAATAATTCCGTTTAAAATAAGATGATTGGCTGGATGTGTGTAGAGTGTTCCATTTTTAATTAAAAAGAAGTTGGAACGGCTACCTTCAGTTACAATACCATTTCGTACGAGAAGGGCTTCTTTACAACCTTTGCGTTCAGCTTTCGTAGCAGCTAATACATTTGGTAGTAAATTTAATGATTTAATATCACAGCGAAGCCAGCGAGTATCTGGTTCTGATATAGCACGTACACCATATTCAATCCATAAAGCCAGTCTTTCCTTTTTTGTGATATAGGCATAGATTGTCGGGGGAATGTCATATGAGAATGCATGAGTACGAGCTTGTACACCGCGAGATACTTGCAAATAAATGGTTCCATCTTCGTAGAAATTATTACTTTCAATGAGTTTGTAAAGTAAGGTGATGAGCTCTGCTTTTGAGAAAGGGAGCGATAATTCTATTTCTTCTAGGGAGCGATATAGTCTTGTTATGTGCGGATCTAATAAGTGAAAGTTTCCGTTGTAGAGCCGCATTACCTCGTAGACACCATCTCCAAATTGCAAGCCTCTTTCTTCTAGTTCTATGTATGTTTTTTGTTTTGTTGTATCAATAACTGCATCATTCCAAAGTACAAATCTTTCATATGCCAATTTCCATCCCATCCTTTCGTAAGTACTGAAGTAAGGTGAAACTTTGATTAATCGAGCTATACGGTTAGACCATCCATATGATTTTTGAATCCGGCCAAATTTTGAAGTGGGATTCCTATTGCTAGTTAACGCGGCATAAAATCGCTATAGTAATTTTTATGTTAGCAATACTCTACATATGACGTATATGTATTTGTAAATAATAGGGAAGTAATAGAGATTTATAGCATTTTGTATATACAAATTCGAAAATAAGAAATAATAATCCTGCCTATAAATAAAAAAAAGCAACATTCATATGGAATGCTGCAAAAGGAGGGTAGCTATCTTTCATAGGGATATCATCTTATTGAAGGTTTTGTACATGAGAACAAAACACTTTAAAAGACAATTAAAAGAAAGTAGAAAACAAACGGTTCGCATATTTCTTTAAGGGATCTTATTGAAGATGAGAGATAAGAAATATGTAGAACCTCGTTTGCATATTTTATTATAGAGATGTTTCGTTAATGTGGTGTGAATATTTGGTAAAGGTTATGTAATTTTAAAGTTAATGAATAGGAGAAGAAGGATAGCGGAAAATAAAAAAGAGGCTGAGATTACTCAGCGCTCTTCTTTTCTTCTTTAATAGCTGTTTTTACTTCACCAGTTTTAATCTTGTTACTTTCAGAGAAGCGAAGTAAGTCACCTTCAATGAGTTTGTCTGACATGTTCAATTCATTTTGAGCACGATCAATGAGTGGTTGAGATTCTTCTTTCGGTAATTGTACAACTTCGCCAGTAGCACGGTCGTAGAATGTACTGTTCGTATACATGTACTTATCTGTAATGAAGCTACCGTCACGAAGAACAACGAATCCTTTATTATCAGGTGAGAATACGTCATGGCCAAATTGAATTTGATTCGTAGAATCTACACCAAGTAAGTTTAGAATAGTTGGTTTAATATCAATTTCACCAGTTGGTTTTGAAATTGTTTTACCTTCTTTTTGACCTGGAACGTGAATAAACATCGGTGTTTTTTGTAAGTTCATATGGTCAAATGCAGTAATTTCTTCTTTTCCTAAGAACTGTGCCATTGCACGGTTATGGTTTTCAGAAATACCATAGTGATCACCGTAGAATACGATCACAGAGTTGTCGTAAATGCCTTCTGCTTTTAGACGCTCAATAAAATGTTTCATTGCTTCGTCTAAATAGCGAGCAGTTACCATGTAACGGTCAAACACGCCATCACCAGAATTATATTCATCGATTAATTTCGTGTTGTCATCATAAGTGAATGGGTAATGGTTTGTTAAAGTAAGGAAGCGAGTGTAGAACGGTTGCTTCACTTCTTTTAACATATCGATAGATTGATCGAAGTATTCGATATCTTTTAATCCCCAATTTAATTTTGTTTCTGGCGTAATCTTGTAGTCAAGCTCGTTGTAGTAACGATCATAACCAAGTGCCGGATACATAATGTTACGGTTCCAGAATGTTGCGTTGTTTGCGTGGAATACCGATGTGTGGTACCCTTGCTGACGTAAAATTTCTGGAGTTGCTGTGTATTCGTTGTTACCGTGTGTGAAGAATACAGCACCACGGTCTAGTGGATATAAAGAAGTATCTACTAAGAATTCAGCATCAGATGTTTTACCTTGCCCAGTTTGATGGAAGAAGTTATCAAAGTAATAACTTTCTTTCGTAAATTGGTTTAAGAATGGTGTAACTTCTTGTCCGTTAACTGTTGCGCCAATTAAGAATGTTTGTAATGACTCAAGAGAGACAACAATTACGTTTTTTCCTTTTGCAGTACCGAACATATTTGGATCTGGTTTACTTTGTGTTGTTTTCACATAGTTTTCTGTTTCTTGTAATTTACTACCGTCGGCAAATGCCTTTTGTGAACTTGACTTCGCTTGTAAGCCAAGATCGTATGCTTGGTGTACATATAATCCTAAGTTTTTAACAAGCATAACGCGGTCGAATGAACGTGTTAATAGTTCTGGACGTTCAGCTTCTGCAAACCCTAGGTTTACGAAGAAAATAGCAACTGTTGACACGAAGTATAGAGAACGCATCGGACGTGCTACACGCTCTGTCGGTGCAAAGTTTTTCTTCTTCTTTAATAAGATGAAGAATACGATAATATCCGCAAATGCAAGGATAATTTTGTAGTTAAATAATTCTTTTACACTAGAACCTAAGCTTCCAAAGTTAGAAGTTTGCCCTAGTACTGGTAAAGTAACGAAGTCGTTGTAGAATCCGTAGAACATTACGTTACCAACAAGAATGAACGTTAAAACAAAATTAATTCCAAGTGCTATATAGTTACGTTTTTTTCCTTTTGCAAATAATGCAAGTCCCACAAACAGTAATGATGCTGCTAATGGACTAATGAATAAAATGAATTCTTGCATGAAAGATTCAAGTTTTAAATCAAAGCTTGTGCGTGTAATAATGTAGGTTTTCAGCCATACGGCTAAAGCTACGAATAAAGTGAAACGCACATTTTGAAATTGTGATTTCAAGGTTTCTTTCATTCATTTCCACCCTTTCTCTATCAGGCTTGGTCGATTTTGGAGCGAAAAATGTTAAAATAAAAAATACATAGTTTCTTTTGCCATAATTAGAGCTTCTATATTCACCCATATACGACTTTAACTATGCATACCCTTTTTTGGTTTCTTTTGCTGCTCATAAGTATAACGTCATTTCTGTATTATACAACAAAATTCATTTCTGAGAAACACTATAACATTTTACATTTTTTGTATGTGTTTTGTCACTACCAGAGAAAACTTTATCATTCGTTTATATGTCCGTCAACTAGAAAATATAACAAAGATAGAGAATAATGTTAAGTGAAAGTGAAAATTTTCATGGTTGAGAAATAAGAAGTGGAAATATGTAATGGTTTGTCTAGAAAACTATTATATGAAGGAAAGGATATGAAAATTAACGAACACTTGTTCTTTTTAAGTTTGTTTGTTAAAATAAAAATTCATTGATAGATTATGTGTAATTTTGATGAACTTTTACTGGTAATATATTGTAGCTTATTTCTTTTAAAAAATAGGGGGGCTTTTACATGAAACAAAAATTTTCAGTTGAAGCGTTTTGGAAAAAAGTAAAGCATGTTGCAAAGCAAGCCGGACAGTCGGTCATTTATGCCAGTTTATTACTGTTTTACGTTTTGCAAAGACCTGATGTTCCAAAGCGGGTGAAAATTATTGTAATTGGAGCACTTGCTTATTTTATTGCGCCGATTGATGCCATCCCAGATTTCATTGCTGGAGTTGGTTATACGGACGATTTAGGGGCATTAACGGCCGCACTAATACAGGCGTCATTATATGTCAATGAAGATGTGAAAGATAAGGCACGAGTGAAGTTGGCAGAATGGTTTGGTTCGGATATAGACACATCATTTATCGATCAGAAATTAGATCAATAGGTGAGAACTGTCATAGAGTGACAGGGCGAACGTAAGCGAGGAAGTGCATTATGCCATCAGGAAAAACGCATACGAAAATAAACTTAATATCCCTTCCGGTTGTTTTGTTTCTGCTCTTTTCGTATGGATTAACAAATTTTGATTTTTTATTAACTTTTGCAATTGGCTTTTTAGTAGGTACTTCATTTTTAACACCTGATTTAGATACGTACAGTAATGCGTATAATAAATGGGGATTCCTGCGTATATTTTGGTATCCGTATAAGAAAGTAATGCCACATCGTTCCTTTCTTACACATACGATTATACTTGGTGATGTAATTCGTATTGCATACATGTTAATCGTATTTTCTCCGTTTTTATTTCTATTAAATGTAATAGCACTGGACGGGAACTTAATAGAAATTGCGAAAAAACATGAGGTGGAAATTAAAACGTTCCTAATGGGAATTGTTGTGGCGAGCACGCTTCACATTATAGCGGATAAAACGAATACGCGCCGAAAGAAAATGATGAGAAAAAAGAAGAAACGAAGAAGATAAAGTGAAACTTTAATCGGTAGGGGCATCCCCCGCTAATTATTAGCTCACACTAATCGGAAAAAGGACACTTGCAATTTGCAAGTGTCCTTTTTTAAACAAACGTTTGTTTAAAGTTAAGCTTTCAGCACTTTAATTCCTTTTACAATGTTCCAGATGAAGTAGTATAAGCTGATGATTCCGCAAATAGCTAAGACAATCATTGCTCCAATTCCAAGTGTTACATCTGGTTGGTCCGATCCGATGCCCATAATTCCTAAAATGGCTACGCCGATAAATGTAGCGATACTTGGAATGATATGTGTCCATAGAGCACGTTTTGCATGTGGCTTTGTTTCAGCATCCCCCACAATCCAAACGATGATTGGGAATAAGATAGGGGCAAATAGTACACTAAAGTATGATAAAGCAGCTAGTATTTTGTTTCCATTCATATATATCACCTCATAAATAATTTCCGTTGTTATACTATTATTATGCAGTAATTTTTACAAGCTTACTATCGATGAACATTACAAGAACGTGACGATTTTGTAAGATTTTTTCTTTAAATAATAAAATTTTCAAAAAAATCTTTTTTTATGGAAAATGCTGTGATAAAGTATAAATGGGATTAGATGAAAACGTTTTCTTGAACGTTTTTTATTTTTAGACTTAAAGGTATGATGACCTGATAGTCTATTGATGAGGTTATTCTATTTAAAAGGGGATTCTTTAGGGGGAGAGAACAATGAACACATGGACACAAGTTTATGATCCGTTCGGTAACATTTGGATTTCGGCAGCAGTCGCACTTATTCCAATCATCTTTTTTTTCTTAGCTTTAGCAGTTTTCCGCATGAAGGGGTATGTGGCAGGGTTTATTACAGTTGTACTTACAATTTTAGTAGCGTTATTCGCTTATAAAATGCCGTTTACGATGGCGACGGCAGCAACTGGATACGGTTTTTTATACGGACTATGGCCAATTGCTTGGATTATCATTATGTCGGTATTTTTGTATAAAATTTCCGTAAAAACAGGTCAATTCGATGTCATTCGTGCATCTGTATTATCTATTACAAATGATCACCGTTTACTCGTTATTTTAATTGGTTTTTCATTCGGAGCATTTTTAGAAGGGGCTGCGGGATTCGGTGCACCAGTAGCAATCACGGCAGCGCTTCTAGCAGGTCTCGGATTAAATCCTTTATATGCGGCTGGTCTTTGTTTAATCGCAAATACTGCACCGGTAGCATTCGGAGCGATGGGAATTCCGATTACAGTTGCTGGACAAGTAACGGGTATTGATCCACATAAAATCGGACAAATGGCTGGACATCAGTTACCGTTTCTATCATTATTTGTTCCGTTCTTCATCGTATTTTTAATGGATGGGTTTAAAGGGGTAAAACAAACGTGGCCTGCGTTACTTGTAGCAGGTAGTTCATTTGCAATTACACAGTTTATTACAGCAACGTTTCTAGGGCCGGAGCTTCCGGATATTACGTCAGCACTTGTAAGTTTAGTGAGTTTAGCGCTGTTCTTAAAAGTTTGGCAGCCGAAAGAAATCTATCAATCTAAACAAGCAAATAGTGAAGTAGCGGCAACAACGACGACATCTATGCCAAAACTCACAATAGGAAAAGTAGTGAAAGCATGGTCTCCGTTCATTATTTTAACGGTTATGGTAGTTGTTTGGAGCCAAAGCTTCTTTAAATCTTTATTTGCTCCAGGAGGCGCTTTAGAAAGTCTTGTATTTAAGTTTGAAGTTCCAGGCTTACACAATTTAGTAATGAAAGCAGAGCCGATAGTAAATAAACCAACGCCTTATGAAGCAATTTTGAAATTAGATGTTTTATCAGCGACTGGAACGGCAATTTTAATTGCTTGTATTATTTCTATCTTTATTTTGAAAATGAGTGCAAAAGATGCAGTAGCGACATTTAAAGAAACGTTAAACGAACTTAAGATGCCAATTCTATCTATCGGATTCGTATTAGGATTCGCATTTATCGCAAACTATTCTGGTCTATCTTCTACATTAGCGCTAGCGCTAGCAGGAACTGGCGGACTATTTCCGTTCTTCTCACCATTCCTAGGTTGGATTGGTGTATTCTTAACAGGATCCGATACGTCAGCGAACGCACTGTTCTCGAATTTACAAGCAATTACGGCGCAGCAAGTTGGCGTATCTGAAGTACTTCTCGTTGCGGCAAATACAACAGGTGGTGTAACAGGTAAGATGATTTCTCCGCAATCGATTGCAATTGCTTGTGCGGCAGTTGGACTTGCCGGAAAAGAGTCGGATTTGTTCCGTTTTACAGTTAAGCATAGTTTGTTCTTCGTTATTATTGTTGGTATTATGACGTATGTACAGGCATATTATTTAACGTGGATGATTCCATAAACAATAAAAGAAATAAACTTTTCATTTTTCAGATTATCGTGTATGATGAGAAAGTATTGAAAATTAAATCAGTGATAAACTAGGGGTGCCTAACGTATGCGTAGGCTGAGAGAGAAGCGTGTGAACTTCTTAACCCTTTGGACCTGATCTGGCTCGTACCAGCGTAGGGAAGTTAACGGCTTTACATAATGATGTCTTTTATGAGCCAGGTCCTTATTTTTTTATGGACCTGGCTCTTTTTGTTTTGGCATACGCTGGCCATATCTCGTCCTTGTCACGTACAGGGGGGCAACAAAGGTTATGAAACAATCTGTTTCAGCTGAGCAAATTGAATTGAAATCGAGTTTACCAGGAAGTAAGAAAGTGTATGTAGATGGATCACGGGAAGGTATGAAAGTACCGATGCGTGAGATTGCACAAAGCGATACGAATGGTGTCCAAAATCCGCCCATCCGTGTGTATGATACGAGTGGACCTTATACAGATCCTGAGTATAAAGTGGAGCTGGAAAAGGGGTTGCAGGCGCCGCGTCATTCTTGGATCATGGAGCGCGGGGATGTAGAGGCATACGAAGGGCGTGAAGTAAAACCAGAGGATGACGGTGTGAAAGTGGCTTCGAAACATACACCTGTTTTCCCGCAAATGGATCGTAAGCCGCTTAGAGCGAAGGAAGGTGCAAATGTTACGCAAATGCACTATGCGCGTAATGGCATTATTACGTCTGAGATGGAGTATGTTGCGATTCGTGAAGGAGTGGAGCCTGAGTTTGTTCGTAAGGAAATTGCAGAAGGTCGTGCGATTTTACCAGCGAATATTAACCATCCGGAAGCAGAACCGATGATTATCGGACGTAACTTTCATGTGAAGGTAAATGCAAATATCGGAAACTCTGCTGTATCTTCTTCTATTGCAGAAGAAGTAGAGAAGATGACATGGGCAACGCGCTGGGGTGCAGATACGATTATGGATTTATCTACAGGTAAAAATATTCATACGACGCGCGAATGGATTATTCGTAATGCTCCTGTACCTGTCGGAACTGTGCCCATTTATCAAGCACTTGAGAAAGTAAACGGAATTGCAGAAGATTTAACGTGGGAAGTGTACCGTGATACGTTAATTGAGCAAGCGGAGCAAGGCGTTGATTACTTTACGATTCACGCTGGTGTATTACTTCGTTATATTCCAATTACTGCAAAACGTACGACAGGTATCGTTTCACGCGGTGGTTCGATTATGGCACAGTGGTGTTTATTCCATCATAAAGAAAACTTCCTATATACTCATTTTGAAGAGATTTGTGAAATTATGAAGCAGTACGATGTTTCATTCTCGCTTGGAGATGGATTACGTCCAGGTTCGATTGCAGATGCAAATGACGAAGCGCAGTTCTCGGAGCTTGAAACACTTGGTGAATTGACGAAAATCGCTTGGAAACATGATGTGCAAGTTATGATTGAAGGACCTGGACATGTACCGATGCACTTAATTAAAGAAAATATGGAGAAAGAACTTGATATTTGTCAGGGCGCGCCATTTTATACACTTGGGCCGCTAACGACAGATATTGCACCAGGATATGACCATATTACATCCGCAATTGGAGCAGCAATGATCGGCTGGTTTGGAACGGCGATGCTTTGTTATGTAACGCCGAAAGAACATTTAGGTTTACCAAATAAAGATGATGTTCGAGAAGGGGTTATAACGTATAAAATTGCAGCACATGCGGCTGATCTTGCGAAAGGGCATAAAACGGCTCATCAGCGTGATGACGCACTTTCAAAAGCACGTTTCGAATTTCGTTGGCGCGATCAATTTAATTTGTCTTTAGATCCTGAACGTGCGATGGAGTATCACGATGAAACGTTACCAGCAGAAGGAGCGAAAACAGCTCATTTTTGTTCAATGTGTGGACCGAAGTTTTGTAGTATGAGAATTTCACATGATATTCGTGAATATGCGAAAGAAAATGACTTAGAAACGACAGAAGCAATTGAAAAAGGAATGAAAGAGAAGGCGAAAGAATTTAAAGATACTGGTAGTCATTTATACCAATAACACGTTACACCTCTTTACTTGATTGATCACACTGTAGTACCTAACTTAATTATAGAAAAAGCCCCCTTTGCTAAGACGGTAGCAAAGGGGGCTTCTGTTTTCTTTATAAGGCAAAGAAGAGGTGTACCCAGTAGTATAAGAGGAATAATGTGACGACTGTTGTGAGAGGAATAACGATGAGAGATACGCTTAAATAATCTTTCCATTTTACTTTAATTTTGTTTTGTTTCAGAATATACATCCAGATGAGGGAAGCTAGTGTACCGATTGGTAATAATAGTGAACCGATGTCACTACCAATAATGTTTGCGAGGTAGATTGTTTTTAATGTGACTGGATCTAGCCCCATTTCTGTTAATGTGATTGTACCAATCATAAGTGCAGGGTGGTTATTGAAGACGTTAGAGAGGATGGATACAAGTCCGCCCATGGCAAAGCTAGCATAGAGTAAATGCTGACTTACAAGTGGCTCGAGCCATTGCACAAGTGCGGCTGTTAATCCTGCGTTGTGAAGCCCGTAAATAATGACGTACATAGAGAAGGCGAAGATTAAAATGTGCCACGGTGTCTTTTTCAAAATATCGACAGGGTTTGTTCGTAAGTAGTACCATCTCCAGATAAGAAGAACGAGGGAACCTAGCACCGCAACGATTTCGATTGGGATAGATAAGAAGGATGCAACGAACAGAAGACAGCGCATAAGGAAGACAAAACCTAATACTTTTAACATGAATTTTGTACGTTTTTGTTTCGTATCAACAGAATTGTTTCCTTTTAATGGATGGAAATTTTTCGTGAAGAAAATTTCTTCAATATCATATGAAGAAACCGGTAATTTCTCTGGTAATTTTTTCTTTAAAACAGTATACATGAGCCATGACATAAACAATAATCCTAAGGTTGCAGGTACAAACATCATCGCTGTGTGCATATAGAGAGTCATATTAACGATGTTTAATGCGATTAAGTTTACGATATTACTTACACCGATTGGTGCACTAGATGCAGTGGCGATTAAAGCACCGCTTAATAAATAAGGAATTTGTTGATGAGGCTTTAATTGAAGATTTTTCAGAAGAAGGATTAAAATTGGGGTTGTAATCAAAATACTACCGTCATTATTAAATAAAAGAGTCATAAGAAAGCATAGTAATTGAATGTACCAGTATAGGCGGCGTCCAGAACCTTTCGCTAAATTTGCGAGTTTTGCTGCAGCCCAATGGAAGAAGCCGAAGCTTTCTAATATAACTGCCATAACGATGGTCGCCAATATCGTTATGGAAGCGCCTCCGATTTTACTTATAATGTCCATGACATCTGGCTTTGATACAAGTCCAGTAATGAGGATAATACCAGCGCCAATTGCTGCTGGCCATGCCTCATTTAAGCCACGAGGTCGCCAAAAAATAACAACCATCGTTAAGAAGAATACAATAATAGTAATCCATATCTCAATGCTCATAGTTAGCCTACCTTTCTATTTTCCCTTGAACGGATGTAGCTTGTCTCAAGTTTATATAGCAGTATATTCACAAAAAAATGATAGGAACTAGGCATTTAATTGAATCTAGTGAATATGTGTATTTGATGATAGGAGGCAAATGTAGATAGTAGTGAAATAACTATCGAGAGAGGGGCCTAATACTTAGGGACATTATATATGATAATGCCCCATTTCCAGCTTATATGTTTATTTTTCCTTTAAAAAAGTTCGATCCTTCAAGAATAAATTCCAGAAGAAAATGAATCCGGGTAGTAAAATTGCAATCCCGATTGCGTAGAGGATAAGTAGCGCATAGAATGTTTCGACCGTCGTAAAGCTTGTAAATACAGTTACGTCCGGGTAAATGATATACGGTAAATGAGCGACGCCGTAAGCGTAGCTTGCAAATGCATATTGAGCGACGACAGCTAAAACTGCAATGCGAGGAAATCCTAGTGTGCTATATTTCTTATTTGTCCACCAAAGGGAGGAATAGCCGATAACAAATAAAATGATAGAGACTGTAAACCATGGGAATTGCTTTATTAATCCTTGCATTAGCCAGTGTGTTTGTGGGTCCATTACAACGAGAGCTATAATTGCCGTAACGAGCGTTGCAGGACCAAGTATGATGGCATTTCTTCTATAAATTCTATATGCATCTTCTGAACCTTGCTCTCTCGCAAAATCAGCGAGAAAGAGAGAAGATAGAAACAGTTCCGAAGTTAGTCCGAATAGCATATAACAATAAATAACAGGACTAGAAAGAAGTTTTCCGTAAAGGAGTACTTCTTTTCCTTCAGCCATTGTAATGTAGGCACCCTCTGTAACAGGTAAAACGGTAATTAATAGGGCTGGAATTAAGAGCCCTGTAATACCTGAAATAATCCGAAGAAGATGTTGGTACTTCGGCAGAGAGTAAGCAAATACCATAAATGTACTACGAATTGCAACGAGTACTAGAATTAGCATGACTGGTACGAACATAACGGTTGCAAGGGTAAAGGCTGCTTTCGGAAAGAAACCAAGGAAAGCGACAACGACAAAGACAAGAAACGTATTTGTTACTTCCCAAGTTGGTGATAAGTATCGATTAGCAAGCTTGGCAGCAAGTGTTGGATGTTTCGCATATACCATGCCCCAAAAACCCGCTCCAAAATCAATGGACCCTAATATACTGTATACGAAAATAAGAGCCCATAAGATGATGATTGCAATGCTTTCCTCATGCACGAGAACCGCCTCCTTGGTGATGTAAATCATTCTTTAGCGGATGTCTCTTAAAGAATGTCCGTAGTACAAAGACTGTTAAAATACCGAGTCCGATATATAAAATAATGAATAGAATAAATAAAGGACCGACGAAATCAGCGCGTGTAGAAGCATCGACTGTACGCTGCATACCATAAATTGTCCACGGCTGACGACCGCTACAGCTGAAAATCCATCCGAATTCAATACCGAGCATCATAACTGGTCCACATGCGGCAGCTCCCCAAAGAAGCCACTTTGGTAACTCGGCTCCTTTTTTTCGGTAAACGAAGTACCAATATAAGAGAGCGATTGCTGCAACTGCAAAGGTAAAGGCAGCGGTGCCGACCATTAAGTTGAACAGCGTATGTGTGTAAAATGGTGGCCATGTTTCTTGTGGGAATTCCTTTAAACCTTTTACGACGGTGCTAGGGTCTAGTCCCACTAATATGCTAAGCATGTTCGGAATTTCCAGCGCATAGTTTAGTTCAAGTGTGTTAGGATCCACAACCCCGCCAATTGATAAGGGAGCATGTGATGTCGTTTCAAATAAAGCTTCAGCAGATGCAAGTTTTTCAGGTGAATGCTTATGTAAGGCGATTGCTGATTCGTGCCCCGAAAGCCACATCGTAGCACCTGTAATAAATGTCACGACGAGTCCTAACAGTAGTCCCTTTTTATGATAAGCCACTTCACGCTCACTTACATTCTTCTTTAATAATTTAAATCCAGCGATAGAGGCAATGACGGCTGCTCCAGTCGCATAGGCTGTAATAACGACGTGGAATGCGCTTGTGCCAAAGCTCGGATTAAAGAAAGCTTTCCACGGATCAACGTTAAAAACCGATCCATCTGGCTCCATGGAAAAGCCTGCGGGTGTATTCATCCATGTATTTGCTGATGTAATAAGCACGGCGGATGCCGTGGCACCAATCATGACGAAAAAGAGTGAGATTAATCTCATGAATGGAGGTAATTTATCAGCTGCATATACATAAATAGACATGAATAAAGCTTCTAAAAAGAAGGCGAAAATCTCAATTTGAAAGGGAACAGAAATAACTTGCCCAACAATTTTGGCGAAACCAGGCCAAAGAAGTGAGATTTGTACACCAACAATTGTTCCAGTTGGAATTGCTACACCGAGAAGAATAGCAAAAGCCTTTGTCCATCTTTTTGCCATAATGGCATAGTCGGAATCTTTCTTCCAGTGATAGAGTATCTCACTTATAAAAATCATCAAAGATAGCCCGACTCCAAGTGTTGCAAAGATAATGTGGAATGCTAATGAAGAACCAAAAAACGCTCTTGCTAATGTTACGGTATCCATATATATACTCCTCTTCTTTTTTGCCATTATTTTCTGATTGAATTGGAAGATTTATTCAATAAACTGCCAAATATATATATGTATTTAAAAAGTGAATATGGTAATATTGTGTTTGAATATTATAAATAGAAAGAAATTAACGTTTAATAATATTTTGTTTGTTTTTTATCTAGGAATATTTTATAATCTTTTATGCGAACATAAGTTCTGTTTCGATTGGAGAAGTTTATGTGAAATGGAGAGGGTGTTTTATGTATCCTGAAGTCATTAAAAAGATGGCGTTTTCAAAAGAGCATAGAGATTTATTATTGAAGTTGTATAATAAAGAAATTACACGTCGTGAATATGACCGACTTGTGGAATCACTATATAGACCTTCTAAAGAGGTTTGTGAGGGGTAGAAATGCGGGAGACAATCTAATAGATTGTCTTTTTTAATTTACGTATGTTCTGGTAAAATTAAGGTTAGCCTTATTAGGGAGGTGAAAAGATTGCGGAAACGTTTATATATAGGGATTGGAGTTATTCTCTTAATCGCCTTAGGTGGAATTGTATTTTGGTCAGCCTTACAAGGAAACCGTACGGAACATTTTATTTTAAGACATATGGTGAATGAAAATGGGACACTTGCCACCTATCGTTTAGAAGATACAAAGTCAGGTACTGGGGAAGCGAAAGGCCGTGAAGCTTTATCAGAATCGGCAGGGCTATGGCTACAATATACATTGGATAAAGATGATCAAGCGTTATTTGATGAACAAGTAAAGGTCGTTCAAAATAACTTTGTACATAAGGATCGTATCGTTTTATGGAAAGTCTCTGAAAAGGGAGAAATGCAATCAGCTACAAATGCACTTATAGATGATCTTCGTATTATAGAACAATTATATCGTGCTTATGAAATGTATAAGGAAGATCGTTATAAAAATCTTGCAGATCAATTGAGTGATGCTGTACTTCGTTACAATAAGAAAGATAATTATTACGTTGATTATTATGACGCGGATGCAGGGAAGCAAAGTGGTTTTGCAACAACATCATACATAAATCCGCATGCATTCTCGTACATGAAAAAGTATGGAAAAGTTTCTGCTGAGCAGTATCAAGAAGTGGTTCAATTTCTAGCGGATTATCCAAGGCATGGCTGGGCATTCCCGAAAGAGTATAAGGAAGATGGTACATTTACGTACGATAAAGAAGTGAATCTTATTGACCAATCATACGTTGCTTACCATCGTAGTTTAGGTGGTCTTTCATCAGATGCTTATTTGGAATTTATAAAGAAGAAGTTCCAGAAGGACGGAAAGTTATACGGTCGTTATAATTTAGAAACGGGAAAACAAACTGTGGATTATGAATCACCAGCTGCTTACGGATTAACGATTTTGTACGTACTACAAACAGGTGATACAAAGTTTGCGACGGAATTGTATGAACATATGGCCACATTCCGAAATGATAATGTATTTAGTAGATATTACGGTGGGTACGTAACAGGCGAAAATAATAATACGCATATTTTTGATAATGTACTACCACTTTTAGCTGAAATGGAATTAGAGAAGAGTAAGAAATAGAAGGTGCCATCCTATGGGGTGGCACCTTCTATTTGTGTCGTTATTTGTTGATAAATCAATATTTCTTGGCGAAACGTCGATATATTTGAAGTTATGATCGATATAATTTTATGACCTAATATTGGAGAAGTAGTCAATCACGAATTCACGGAATTTCTGAGCAGTTTTCGATAAGTAGCGTTTCTTCGACCAACTTAAGCCAATGGTTCGTTCGCAATTAGGTTCAATAATACGTAATTTATTTAATGCTAAAGTAGAGTTTTTTAATAAAGTTAAGCTTGGGACAAAAGCGATGCCGAGACCTTGCTTAATAAGGTCGCTAATCACGGTTGGTTCATCTACTTCAAAAGCGATATGTGGAGTGAAGCCAGCTTCTTTACAAAATTCATCTGTTAAGTGTCGAAATCCATAACCAGTGTTCATACTAATAAACGGTTCGTCCTTTACTTCATGAAGATAGATACTCTCACGTCCTGATAAACGGTGGCCTGAAGGGACGACTAAGAAAATTTCTTCTGTAATAAGTGGTTCCCAAATAATCTCCTCGCCTTCAATTGGCACAGAAGAAATGCAAAAGTCAATTTCTATATTATCTAGTTGTCGTTTCATAGAAGGAGTAGATGCGAGAAACTGTTGGAATCTAACATTAGGATGTTCTAGTAAAAAAGAACCGAGTAGTTCTGGTAATATTCTTGGAATAGAAACGGCCAGCGTAATAGAGCTTTGTTGTAAGTTAGCTAAATCTTTAATTTCTCGTTCGCCTTCACTTAATTCATGAAAAATGCGCTCTACTCGTTTTAAGAATACTTTCCCGAAAGAGTTTAATGTAATTTGTCGACCTTGGCGATCAAATAACGGGACGCCTAAGTCTTTTTCTAGTCTAGCAATTGTTTTGCTAAGCGAAGGCTGTGCGATATGCAATTCTTCAGCGGCTTTTGTCATATGTTCTAATCGTGCGACTGTCTGAAAGTATTTTAGTTGAAGAAGTTCCATTTTGACTCTCCTTCCTATAGACCAAAAGGAATGAATTGATAATTAAAGATGTATTATACAGTATGGAAATGGGCGTGTATAGTAAATCTGTTAAACCATTCTAATGGTGTTAAATTAGGAGAAGGAGTATGTTTCATGAAGGGTATTAAACTTATATTTAAAGATTGGAAAGCGATGTGGCACCATAAACATGGACGTATCGCTTTAATTTTTTTATTAATCGTTCCTTTAATTTATTCGGGATTCTTTTTAGCTGGATATTGGGATCCATACGGACGATTAGATAAATTACCTGTTGCAGTTGTGAATTTAGATAAAGGTGCTGCAATGGATGAAAAAACAATTCATGCAGGAGACGACTTTGTTAAAAATTTAAAAGAGAATAAGGAACTGGCTTTTCATTTCGTATCAGAAAAAAATGCTGATGAAGGGTTAAAAGAAGATAAGTATTATATGGTTGTTACGATTCCGGAAGATTTCTCTAAAAAAGTAAGTACACTTATGGATGAGAAACCAGAACCGGCACAATTGCAGTACAAAGTAAATCCAGGTAAAAACTTTGTAGCAGCTCAAATTGGAACGACAGCTGTTGAAAATATGAAAACAAAAATCTCAAACAGTATTACGAAATCTTATACAGAAGGTGTCTTTTCAAAGTTTCAAGATTTGGCACATGGATTGAGTGATGCAAGTAATGGGGCTGAGAAGTTACATGAAGGAACGACCGATGCAAAAAATGGAGCAAATCGGCTTGCGGATGGTATTGATCGTTTAAGTGACGGGACATCGAAATTGAAAGAAGGAAGTGACAAGCTTGCATCCAGTCAATCTGCTTTAACCGGGGGAGCAAATGAGCTAAGTCAAGGAGCGACATCACTTCATAGTGGTTTGGAATTACTAGCGCAAGGTGAAGGAACTTTACAATCAGGAGTTAGTGAATTAAGTGCTGGTACAAATGAATGGGTGAACGGAAGCGAGAAACTTGCTGAGGGACAAGTGAAAGCGGATGATGCGGCAAGTAGTGTGAAGAAGCAATTAGAGGAGTACATGAAAAGTCATCCAGAAGCACAGCAAGATCCTGCTTTTCAAAAAATCGTTGCTACTTCTAATGGGTTAGCTAAAGTAACAAATACTTTAAATAATGGCCAACAACAATTGACACAAGGCGCGAAGAAGCTTGCTGACGGTCAGCTTAAAGTTGAAGAAGGCATGAATACATTCGGAGTTAAGTTAAATGAAGCTACTGCTGGAACGAAAAAGATAGCAGATGGTGCGGCAAATCTAGCTGATGGATTTACGAAGTGGGGCAATGGATTTACATCATTACAAGAAGGTGTAAATCAGCTTGCGAGTGGTGGAACAGAGCTGAATAATGGCGCTGGCAAGTTAGTGAATGGCCTTGTTAAACTTGACGACGGTGCGAAAGAACTTGCTACGAAATTAGGAGAGGGCGCAGAGAAGATAGCGGATGTTCGCAATGATGATGCACGCAATACGATGTTCTCGGAGCCAGTTCAATTAGTGAAGTCAACAGTTTCTGACGTACCTAACTACGGTTCAGGTATTGCACCATATTTCTTATCACTTGCATTTTATGTCGGCGGAATAATGGCGTCAAATATTTTACCGCTTGGCCGTAGACAAAATATGAAGGTAAGTGGAACGGTACATTTTGTTAATAAACTAGGATTAGTATATTTAATTGGACTCATTCAAGCGCTACTTGTAGATGTGGTTGTGCTAGGAGTTATGAAATTAGAAGTTGCAAGTGTACCACTCTTTGTTTTATCAAGTATTGTTATTTCCTTTACGTTTATGACGTTTATTCTTATGTTAGTAACGGTATTTGGTCTTGTTGGGAAATTCGCGGCAGTAACACTTCTCGTCTTGCAATTAGCGACGAGTGGGGGGACTTTCCCAGGAGAATTAAACGTAGCTGTTCTTAGCAAAATCGGACAGTTTCTTCCAATGTCACATTCTCTTAGAGGATTACAAGATGTTATTTCTTTAGGAGATTGGTCGCAATTACGAATGCAAATTTTAATATTGTTATGTTACCTCGTTGTTGCTGGTGGAATTGCTTGGATTACGAGTCATATACAGCATAGAGAAACGAATACAGAACAAGTTTCTTAAAATGAAAGAAGCTATCCGATTTTTTCGGATAGCTTCTTTTTTATTTGCGTTCCATTACTGCAAAGTAATTATTTTCATTATCAGCAAAATTAAATGCTTTACCAGTAGGTAAATCTACAACTTGTCCAACTGTGACATTTTTCTCAGAAAGGTCTTTATATAGACGGTCTAAGTTATTTGAGAAGAACATAAGTGAAGGTGTATTAAGATTTAGTTCAGGTTGCATCTTCGCGATTAACGCTTTATCGTGAAGGACGATGCTTGTTCCTGCTTCTTTCGCCGGTGCAATTTCAATCCAGCGGAATCCTTTTCCGTTATTTTCTTCCGCAATAATTTGGAATCCTACTGTCTCAGTCCAAAATTGTACGGCTTCATCTTGATTATTTACATATAACATAATTTGTCCAATTTGATTAATCATAGGTGTATCCTACTTTCTTTTCTTGTATGGAATTCTATTATATCAAAGATATGGTTTGCATACTTTTTCGTGATTTTTCCGAAGTATGATCTTCGCCCACTTTATATTTGTTGTAGGAGAAGGTCCTGTAATCCACGTATGAAGTGGTAGTGTACTGCAAATGGCCATTGCTGAAATCGAGATTGTAGCCGTTATTGTAAATAATAATAGGCTATATAATATTGTGTTTTCTTGCAGTGTGAATAAAGAAAGGAATTTTGTACATAGTTGCAAGAAGAAAAAGTGAGCTAAATAAGCACCATACGTGTAATTTCCGATAAATCGTAAAGCTTTATATAAGAAACCGCGTCGCTGTACGATTGTAATAGATAGCACGTACAGTATCATAATTTCACAAACGATATATAAAAACATAGACGGTTTTAAATAAGTAGAAACGGTTAAATGAATAGAGTTTGCTCCGTGAAAACTAAATAACTCATAATTGATGAATAAAAATAAGATGAAAAATAATATTGTGATAAGCGGGATATGTTTCATGACAAATATACGCCAAGTTTTTAATGATACAGCAGCGATTCCGCCCATAACGAAATAGAACGAGTAGAAGAAGAAGGAACGATCTGTATAATGTAAAATGGTTGAACTAGTCAATTTCTCTCCATTAAAAATGTAGTGAGAGGAGTACCACATTAAAAGGAAATATAGACAAGCAAAGATGGTCATATATTTATATATGTCTTTTTTATTTTCTGTTCGTTTTTGAAACCAATAAAATAGTGTGCATAGTAAAGGGAATAATAAATGAATTTGGAACATCATAATAACGTACCAAAGATGCGGTGCGGCTGTTCCGAGTAGTAAACTTTTTATCCCGCCTTGTAATGTCATAATATCGTTTGTTGTTAATAAGTAAAGAATAGACCAAAAGAAATAAGGAATGAGTAAGTGTGTAGCTTTTTCAGAAATATATTCTTTGTATACTAATTGCTTTGTATAGTGACGAATTAGGTGAAACCCAACGATAAATATGAATGCAGGTGCTGAAAACTTTGCGAGATTAAATAGCATACCCATAATGAGGGATTGTTCAAGTAAGACATTTCCTTGATTCATTGTATATAATAAGGAACTTTGCAAAACGACAGCAAGAAATGCAATGCTTTGCAAAACTTTAAATTCCGGTGCGCTTTGTGTCATTGTTTCCATCTCCTTTTCCATACATGATTATAGTACGGAGTAAGGATGAGAGGTGTGGAATATTTGTGAAGATTTTAACAAATTTGTGGCAAGAGGAGATATCAACGATTTTTCGAATATATCTATTATAACCTCAAATATATCAACGATTTTTCGAATATATCTATCATAACTTCAAATATATCAACGATTTTTTCAATATATCGACGTTTCGACAAGGGATATCGACTTATCAACAAATAACGACAAAAAGAGGATGCTCCAAATGAGCATCCTCTTTCTATTTATTAAGCAAATTTATTTTTGATCCAGTTTTTACCTTCTACAAGGCGAGCTGTCATTACGGCACAAGCATTATCTGCGGTTACGTTTAACATCGTTGCAGGAGGATCAATAATTGTACTAATTGCTGCGATAATTGGCAGTGCTTCTGGCGGGAATCCATATAGAGAAACGATTAACATTTCCCCAATCATACCTCCGCCTGGAATAGCACCCATTACTGTTCCTACTAATAGAGAAACGACAAGTGCGATTGCTAATGTTTTTGGTCCTTCAAATTCCATGTTGAATATACCGAATAAGAAAGCAATCTTTAATACCCCGCCTAAAACAGAGCCGTCTTTATGAAGTGTAGATCCAAGAAGGACAACTGTTTCACGAACGTCTGAAGAAATACCCATTTTCTTCGTTGCTTCTAAGTTCGCTGGAATACTTGCGGCACTACTACAAGTTGCAAGAGATGTAACTGTAGGAGAGACCATGTTCTTCCAAAATATTTGAACACCTTGTTTGCGACCTGCAAGGTATGCATAGAAAGTGAAGAATACAAAGAAATAAATTAGAGATGCTGGATAGTATACCATTGCTGCTCGGAAGTAAGTTCCAAGAAGTTGTGGTCCGAATTCGCCAACTAATGCTGCGAAGTAAGCAGCAAGTCCGATTGGAGCGTAGTACATAATGAAAGATACGACTTTCATTGAAATCTCTGCACCAGCTTGTAGGAATGTAGCGAATGGTTTACCTTTTTCACCAACTGCTGAAGTTGCAACCCCCATTAAGATAGAGAAGAAAATAAGAGCTAACATATTTTCACGAGATAGTAACTTCGAGAAGTCAGATACTGTTAAGATACCGACGATTTGATCCGCAACACTCACTGCTTTTTCAGCTTTGTCAGGTTGTGTTAGTTCTAATACAACGCCTTGTGCTGGCGGGAATACTTTCACGACAATAATCATAAAAATAGCAGCTAAAATACTTGTAAATAAGAAAGTTCCAGCCATACTAGACATAATTTTACCGAAACGTTTTAATCCATCCATATTAGCAATAGATGACGCGATGCTAAAGAATACTAAAGGTACAACAATCGTAAACATTAAGTTTAAGAAAATGTCACCAAGTGGCTTTAAAGCAACTGCATCGGCACCCATGAAATAACCAATGAAACCACCAATTAGGATAGAAGATAATAAAATAAGTGGAAAGCGATATGCCTTCATAAATATACCCTCCTATCTATTATAAAAAAATCATACTGAACTATTATAGCGAGTTAGAGTCCTCTTTACTAGAAGAATACCGATAGATGGAATAGCGTGAAAACCGAGAAATTTTTGTTTTTAAGCTCGGCATACAGTTAGAAATCTAGACATATATATTTGTAACCTAGTGGTAGCAAGGGATGTACCATAACTTAGGTTTAGAAAAAAGGGGAGGGATGCGGGATGAATATTTTGCTTTGCTGTGCGGCGGGAATGTCTTCCAGTTTGATTGTTACAAAAATGGAGAAAGCAGCACAGGCAAAAGGGATAGAGGTAAAGATTTGGGCTGTATCAGGTTCTGAAGTGAATAGTCACATCGATGAAGCAGATGTACTTTTACTTGGACCGCAAGTACGTTATTTATTACCGAAAATGAAAGAACTATGTAAGGGGAAAGGGATACCTGTTGATGTCATTCAATCCGTCCATTACGGACTTTGTAATGGGGAGGCTATCTTGCAAGCAGCTTTGTCAATGAAACCATGAGGAGAGTGGGATAGATGATACGGTTTTTAGAAAAATATGTAATGCCAATAGCAGGAAAGGTAGCAGAGCAGAGGCATTTGCAAGCTATACGTGATGGAATTATTTTAACGATGCCTTTCTTAATTATTGGATCATTTTTTCTTATTATTAGTGCATTACCAATACCAGGTTATAATGATTTTATGGCAGGGTTGTTTGGTGAAAGTTGGCAGAAAGCTTTGGGGTATCCAGTTAGTGCAACTTTTAATATAATGGCTTTAATAGCTGTTTTTGGAATCGCTTACAGACTTGGAGAGTATTATAAAGTGGATGCTTTAGCATCCGGGGCATTGTCGCTTGTGACATTTTTACTTGCGACTCCATTTCAAGTTGCATATATTATACCAAGCACGAAGGAAAGTGTGATTGTAGATGGAGCAATCCCAGCGGCGTTAATGGGAAGCCAAGGTTTATTTGTAGCGATGATTATTGCAATTATATCTACTGAAATATACCGATTTATTGTACAGAAAAAAATGATTATAAAGATGCCTGAGACAGTTCCACCTGCAGTAACACGTTCATTTGCTGCTCTTATTCCAGGATTTATTGTTGTGACAGTTGTTTGGATCATTAGATTGATTTTTGAACATACAACTTTCGGAAGTATTCATAATGTTGTAGGGAAGCTGCTGCAAGAGCCACTTAGTGTACTTGGTGCTAGTCTTTGGGGCGCAGTAATTGCAGTTATTATTGTCCATGTTCTTTGGGCGTGCGGAATTCATGGTGCTGCAATTGTTGGTGGTGTAATGAGCCCGATTTGGTTATCGTTAATGGATCAAAATCGCGTAGCGTTTCAGGCTAGTCAAGATGTACCGAATACAATTACGGCACAGTTCTTTGACTTGTGGATTTACATGGGTGGTTCTGGTGCAACACTTGCTTTAGTTGTAGGAATGTTATTGTTTGCACGAAGTCAGCAATTAAAAAGTATTGGTCGATTGTCCATTGCACCTGGTATTTTTAATATTAATGAAATGGTGACGTTCGGCATGCCGATTGTAATGAATCCACTTTTACTTATTCCATTTATATTAGTTCCAGTTGTATTAACGCTTGTTTCTTACTTTGCGATGGAATGGGGATTAGTTGCTCGTCCGAGCGGAGCGGCTGTACCTTGGACGACACCTATTCTTTTTAGTGGATATTTAGGATCGGGTGGGAAAATTTCAGGTGTTATTTTGCAACTTGTTAACTTTGCACTAGCATTCTTTATTTATTTACCGTTCTTAAAAATATGGGATAAACAAAAATTAGCTGAAGAAAAGGGGGAGTAAAGAACTAAAATGGATACGATAGAGACGAAAGCTTTTCATCTAATCTTGCATGGGGGAAATGCAAGAAGTTGTTCAATGGAAGCAATTGATTGCGCGAAGCGTGGGGCGTTTACAGAAGCTGAAGCTAAATTAAAAGAGGCACTAGAAGAATTAAAAGAGGCACATCGTGTACAAACGGAGCTTATACAAAAAGAGGCTGGTGGGGAAAAGACAGAGGTTACCTTACTGATGGTGCACGCACAAGATCATTTAATGAATGCGATTACAGTAAAGGAATTAGCGAGTGAATTTGTAGAGTTATATAGGAAGATGTCAGTGAATGAATGAACCTTGCGTATGCAAGGTTTTTTTATGTATTTGCCCGCACCATCAGTGGGGTGTTCATCCCACTGATGGTAGTTGCAATCCTCCTTTTTACGGATGAGTAAGAGAAATAGTTAATCGATAGTAACAATTTCTCCTATACCACGAATCAATTTTTTTATTTGTATCTGCTCCGGTTTTAATATATTTACGATATAATCAATCGCCATTTGTGGTTCAACAGTTGTACCGCATGTATAGCAATCAATTGCTGCAAAGTTTTTTTCTGGATAAGTGTGAATAGAAAGATGGCTTTCTGATAGTAACACTAATACTGTAACGCCATAAGGATGGAATTCTTTTGTACTTACATTTAAAACATGTGCGCCAGAATGGTCGGCAGCGACAACTAAATGGCGTTCTAAAAAGTGAATATCATCTAAGAGGGAAAAATCCACTCCCCACAAATCTACTATTATATGCTTACCGAAAGTAGAATATTCCATAGGTTAGCACTCCTTACTATAATATCGTCAAAACTCCATTTCCTTTTTGTAACATTGATGTAGGATAAGATTGGATTCTGAGTTTAGAAGAGCGAGATTACGGTGATCTAAATGTTCTTCTTTAAATTGAAATAAAGGAAAAAGAAGAGAAGGTAATGTTCGAGGAGTTGGTACTACGTATAATTGCTCAATTTGATCGAGTACATAGGCAGAATTAGCTGCAATATGAAATCCCCAGTCAGTTCCGAAAGAAGGAACAATTATATGATAGCTTTTTACAATTAAGCCGGCATTTTCAATTGTATTACCGATACTCCAATATACAAGAGGTGCATCAGCAGGTGAATTAGATTGGCAGACGAAAGCACCATCTTCTGTTAAGAATGTAGCTATACGAGCAAAAAGTTCGCTTGTATATAAAGTACTTAATAACTCTGTCGCTGGATCAGGGAAATCAATGATGATTACATCGTATAAAGAGGAAGGAGAATTCAAAAACTCTTTTGCATCGCATACGTGTGCATTCACACGATTATCAAAAAATGCGCTTTTGTTCAAAGCAACTAATTCAGGAACGTTACGCGCCATATTAATCATTGCCTCGTCTAGGTCAACAAGGTCTACATGTAATACTGTTTCATATTTCAATACCTCTCGTAAGGCAAGACCATCGCCACCACCTAATATGAGAACACGTTTTGGATCAATTACCTTTGACATAATCGGATGCACAAGTGCTTCATGATAAATTTGCTCATCAACGGAACTAAATTGTAGTTGTTTGTCCAAATAGAGGCGAACATCGCTGACTTGTACTAAATTAATATTTTGATAATCACTTTTTTCTTCAAATAAATTTGTGTGTTCCCCAGCTTGTATTTCTTTTAGAGAAATTTCATCCCATATATCTAAGCTGTGCGAGTTTGTTTCTATTATAGGTTCTAATTGTGTTTGTTTATTGTGTTCGTCCTGTTTATCTTGTTCGTCCTGTTTATCTTGTTCGTCCTGTTTATCTTGTTCGTCCTGTTTATCTTGTTTGTCCTGTTTGTCCTGTTCGTCCTGTTTGTCCTGTTTGTCCTGTTTGTCCTGTTTGTCCTGTTTGTCCTGTTTGTCCTGTTTGTCGTGCTTATCTGGTTTACCTGGTTTATCTGGTTTACCTGGTTTACCTGGTTTACCTTGTTTGTCCTGTTTGTCCTGTTTGTCCTGTTTGTCCTGTTTGTCCTGTTTGTCCTGTTTGTCCTGTTTGTCCTGTTTGTCCTGTTTGTCCTGTTTGTCCTGTTTGTCCTGTTTGTCCTGTTTGTCCTGTTTGTCCTGTTTGTCCTGTTTGTCCTGTTTGTCTTGTTT
>NZ_CP031292.1:4861265-5039001 GCF_003355115.1 Bacillus sp. COPE52 | reverse complement strand
TTATCTTGTTTGTCCTGTTTGTCCTGTTTGTCCTGTTTGTCCTGTTTGTCCTGTTTGTCCTGTTTGTCCTGTTTGTCTTGTTTGTCCTGTTTGTCCTGTTTGTCTTGTTTGTCCTGTTTGTCCTGTTTGTCCTGTTTGTCGTGCTTGTCCTGCTTATTTTCTATTTCCTGCTGTTCTAGTTCAAATTTGTCAGATTCTAATTCAGAGCGCTCGTCTTTTGTATAGCTTGTTATTCTATAAATCTTTATTTTGCTTTGTTTTCTATGTTTTGGCATAGGAATCCCCTTTCGAATTGTGTTATTTTATTTTATTCTATGTAATTTAGTAGAGTTTGCTTGGACAATAGATAGAAGAGTGTGTTCAAGAGAGGTTTATTTTTTTACTGGATTTTCAAGCTGAAAAATTTTTTTAGTGTTTTTTTATTTTAAATACAACTAGACAACTAAACACTAATCTATTTTCATACAGTTATGTGTTAAAAGTGTGTTGTTTTATAACACACTGTGTGTTTTTTGGGGGGACACACTAATTGAAAGCGTTAACACACAAAGAAAATGCTCGAAAAAGCGCTGATTTTAGTGGTTTTAAAAAGTTGGCACGATAATTGCATTAATAAATAGCGTAAAGAAAAATAAATAACATAAACTTTTTATACTACACAAGGGGGATTTTCAAATGAATATTTTATTATGTTGCTCAGCAGGGATGTCTACAAGTTTACTAGTTACAAAAATGGAAGCGGCTGCAAAAGCTCGCGGTTTAGAAGGAAAGATTTGGGCTGTATCTGGGGATGCAGTAAAAAACAATATCGATCAAGCAGATGTACTATTATTAGGACCACAAGTTCGTTACATGCTCTCTTCAATGAAAACGCTTGCTGATGAGAAAAACGTTGGAATTGATGTTATTAATCCAATGCACTACGGCATGATGAATGGAGAAGCAGTTTTAGATCACGCACTAACACTTAAAAAATAATTAGGGGGGAAGCGAAATGCAAAAATTTATTGCATTTATGGAGAAATATTTAGTTCCAGTCGCAGGAAGAATCGGATCGCAGCGTCATTTAGTTGCAATCCGTGATGGTTTTATCGCAGTTATGCCTCTTATTTTAGTTGGATCGTTTGCAGTACTTATAAATAATCTACCAGTTGATGCATTCCAAAAACTTATGAAGGGTGCATTTGGGGATGTTTGGAAAGATATCGGCGGTGGTATGTGGACAGGGTCCTTTGCAATATTAGCTCTCATAGCCGCAGTTGGGATAAGTTATAATTTAGCGAAATCTTACGGTGTAGATGCGTTGTCAGCAGCAATTATTACATTCGGTGCATTAATTATTATATCTCCGACAACGCCAAAAGAAGGCGGTATTGATTTAGCTTGGACAGGATCACAAGGTTTATTCGTTTCTATCATTGTAGCTCTTCTTGTAACCGAGGTATTCAGATTCTTTGTTCAAAGGGATATTACAATTAAGATGCCAGATGGTGTTCCACCAGCAGTAATGAAATCATTCGCAGCATTAGTTCCAGCATTCGTTATTTTAATCGCAACAGCAAGTATTCAATTAGCTGTGAAATTAGCGGGAACAAGTATTCATAAAATCGTATTTGAAACAATTCAATTACCATTACAAGGTTTAGCAGGTACGTTACCAAGTGCAATTATTATCGCATTACTTATTCACGTATTATGGTTCTTCGGATTACATGGTCCTAATATTATCGGTGGTATTATCGACCCAATCTATTTACCAGCACTAGAAAAGAACATTAAATTATTTAACGATGGTATGTCTGCATATGATGTACCGCACATTTTCACAAAGCCATTCTTTGATGTATACGTATACATCGGTGGATCAGGTGCAACATTAGCATTCTTAGTAGCGGTAATGCTTGTTGCAAAAAGTGCGCAACTTCGTGGTGTAGGCCGTGTATCTATCGGTCCTGGTTTCTTCAATATTAACGAACCAGTTATTTTCGGTACACCAATTGTATTAAACCCAGCGTTAATCATTCCATTCGTACTTACACCAGTTGTATTAGTAATTACTTCTTATACAGCAATTTCTTTAGGATGGGTACCAAAAACAGTTGCTTTAGTTCCATGGACAATGCCACCAATCTTTAGTGGTTATCTTGTAGCGGGCGGAAGTATTGCTGGTGCTGTACTACAGCTTGTAAACTTTGCAATCGCGGTAGTTATTTACTATCCATTCGTATTAATGTGTGACCGTACGTATGTACAAGCTGCGAAAGCTGAAACAAAAGGAAACGACAATTCAGTATCACTTTAAAAAGTGTTGTTCTGACGAGTTTGTATAGCTCGTCAGAACAATTACCTTTATATCATGTTCAAAAAGATGAAAAACATCTATAAGAACACCAAACTATCATTCATAAAATAATAATTTAATAGACATGTTCAAACTGAAGGGGTATTTAAATCGGTTGAACCATAATAGAGAGGGCGGTAATTATGATGACTACAGCAGAACAAATTCCATTCCAATTGATTTTAAATAGTGGTAATGCACGAAGCTTTGCAATGGAGGCACTTCAATTTGCCAAACAGGGGAAAATGGCAGAAGCAGATGAAGCGATGGTAAAGGCGAAAGAAGCGATTAATGAAGCGCATCATTTCCAAACAGAGCTCATACAATCAGAAGCAAGAGGAGAAAAAACAGAGATTAGTGTTCTTTTAATCCATGCACAAGATCATTTAATGAATTCTATTACAGTAAAAGAATTAGCAGCAGAGTTTATCGATCTTTATAAAAAGCTTGAAGCGAAAGGGGAATAAAGCATGACTGGAATTAAAATTGCTACAATCGGCGGTGGATCTAGTTATACACCAGAGTTAATTGAAGGATTTATTAAACGTTATGATGAGCTTCCTGTTCGTGAAATTTGGTTAGTAGATATTGAGGCAGGAAAAGAAAAGTTAGAAATCGTTGGTAACTTAGCAAAACGTATGGTGAAAAAATCAGGTTTACCAATCGAAGTGCATTTAACACTTGATCGCCGCGAGGCATTAAAAGGTGCTGACTTCGTAACAACACAGCTTCGCGTCGGTTTATTAGAAGCACGTGCAAAAGATGAAGCAATTCCGTTAAAATATGATGTAATCGGTCAGGAAACGAATGGTCCTGGTGGTTTATTTAAAGCGCTGAGAACGATTCCTGTTATTTTAGATATTTGTAAAGATATGGAGGAACTTTGTCCAAATGCATGGCTAATTAACTTTGCTAACCCAGCAGGTATGGTAACAGAAGCTGTCCTTCGCTATACAAATATTCAAAGAGTAGTTGGTCTATGTAACGTTCCAATCGGAATTCGCATGGGTCTTGCGAGATTACTTGAAGTAGATGCAAGTCGTGTACATGTTGATTTCGCAGGTTTAAACCATATGGTATACGGATTAGACGTATATTTAGATGGCGTAAGTGTAATGGATCGAGTGTTAGAGCTTGTAACAGATCCAGAAAAGCAAATTACGATGGAAAATATCGCTGCTCTTAATTGGGAGCCAGACTTTATTCGCGGTCTTCGCGCAATTCCATGTCCATATCATCGTTATTACTACAAAACACGTGAAATGTTAGAAGAAGAGAAAGAAGCTTCAATTGAAAAAGGTACACGTGCAGAAGTAGTAAAACAATTAGAAAATGATTTATTCGAGTTATATAAAGACCCGAATTTAGATATTAAGCCACCACAATTAGAAAAACGTGGCGGAGCTTATTACAGTGATGCAGCATGTAGCTTAATTACATCTATTTACAATAATAAAGGCGATATCCAGCCTGTTAATACAAGAAACAACGGAACAATTGCAAGTTTACCACATGATTCTGCTGTTGAAGTGAACTGTATTATTACGAAAGAAGGTCCAAAACCAATTGCGGTCGGAGATCTTCCAGTACCAGTTCGCGGTTTAGTACAGCAAATTAAATCATTTGAGCGCACAACAATTGAAGCTGCTGTTACAGGGGATTATCATAAGGCGCTGCTTGCTATGACAATTAATCCACTTGTACCATCAGATAAAGTTGCAAAACAAATTTTAGATGAAATGTTGGAAGCACATAAAGAATATCTTCCACAGTTCTTTAAAAAGGTAGAGAAGTAAAAAGCGGCGCTATTTAGCCCGCTTTTTTTATTCTATTAGGAGGTATTATGATGATTAAGTTGATTGTAAATGCAGATGATTTCGGTCTTACAGAAGGTACAAATTATGGTATTATTGATGGACATATAAATGGACTTGTAAATTCAACGACAATGATGATGAATATGCCAGGAACAGAACATGCCGTACGCTTAGCGAAAGATTATAAAACGTTAGGAGTAGGTGTGCATCTCGTATTAACGGCAGGAGAACCACTTTTAAAGGATGTACCATCCCTTGTAGGGAAAGATGGGGCGTTCCATAAACAACGTGTTGTAAGGGAAGGGAATATAAATCCTGAAGAAGTTGAGAGAGAATGGACTGCTCAAATTGAGAAATTTTTATCTTACGGATTAACACCAACTCATTTAGATAGTCATCATCATGTGCATGGATTAAAGGTTTTACACGATGTTCTTGAGATGTTAGCAAGTAAATATAACGTTCCGATTCGTCGTTGTGAGGAAGATAGAGCAGTGCGCCCATTTTCTGATGTGTTTTATAGCGATTTTTACGCGGATGGTGTGACGGAAGATTACTTTTCCAAGTTAAAAGGAAGAGTGAAGGATGAACAAACGATAGAAATTATGGTACATCCAGCGTATATTGATCCAGAGCTTGTGAAACGTTCTTCTTACGTAATGGATCGTGTGAAAGAATTGCGTATTTTAACGGAGAGTGAGTTACCTGAAGGAATAGAGCTTGTGAAGTTTTAATAGGAAAACGACGGCTAAGTGGCCGTCGTTTTTTATATTTATAAAATAGATATAACATATCCACCAAAAGCCCCGAGTATAACGATAATCCAAGGCGGTGTTTTCCAAAAAGTTAGTAAGCCAAAAAGAAGAGATGCAAAGACAAAATCTGAAGCATTCATAATTGTACTCGTCCAAATTGGATCGTAAAAAGCGGCAATTAAAATACCGACAACTGCGGCGTTAACACCGAGTAATGCGCCTTGTATAGCGGGTACCTTTCTTACACTGTCCCAAAATGGTAAAACACCAATAACGAGCAAAAAGGCAGGAAGGAAGATAGCGATTGTTGCGATTACTGCTCCAGTGGTTCCGTTTAGCACTGCCCCTATATAAGAAGCAAATGTAAAGAGAGGCCCTGGCACCGCTTGTGTTAATCCGTATCCAGCTAAAAATTGTTCTTTTGTCATCAGCCCGTTCTGTACAAACTCACTTTCAAGAAGAGGGAGTACGACGTGCCCTCCGCCAAATACGAGAGAACCAGAACGGTAAAAGCTATCAAATAATGCGATATGAGGAGAGAGCGGTCGCAGTATTGGTAGCAATAGTAATAGTCCGAAAAATAAAATGAGACAAGAACTAGCCATCGTTTTTGAAATAGAAATTTGTATTTTATAGACTTGGGCGTTTTGAGGAGTTTTATATAAAAGCCAGCCGATCAGCCCTGAAAGTAAAATGAGAATGATTTGTGTCCAGCTACTTGGCCATAACAAGGCAATCGCGGCAGTTACAATGGCGATTGTTGCACGGTTTCGGTCCGGAGTTAGCTTTTGAGCCATTCCCCATATTGCATGAGCGACAATTGCGACTGCTACAAGTTTGAGTCCATGAATCCATCCTGTACTTCCAATTTCGAATTGATTAAGGAATGAAGCAAAAAAGACTAAAACGAGAACAGAGGGGAGGGTGAAACCAATCCAAGAGATAATTGCTCCTAATAGCCCGCCCATTAATAATCCAACGCCCATACCGACTTGACTACTAGCGGGACCAGGAAGGAATTGACACAGTGCTACTAAGTCTCCGTAACTTTTTTCATCCATCCATTTTCTTTTTTGCACGTATTCATGATGAAAATAACCAAGATGAGCGACAGGACCGCCGAATGAAGTAAGTCCTAATTTAAATGAGACGAGAAAAATCTCTACTAATAATCGAAAAGAGTAGTTGTTATTTTTCAAAGTAACCTCCTAGAAAGTTTTTTCTATGTGCATTATACAAGAGGTGGTAAAGCAAAAGAAATGATTCTTATGTAAAGATTTTGTGAATCTTTTCTTCGTAATTAAAAGTTGAAAAAGTCATAAATGATTATGTGTAAACCATAAAGTAGTAAAAGAAGTGCTGGGAAATTGATATAAGGAGAATGCCCTATGACAACACACTTTTTTGCTAGGTTAACAGGGAAGAGGGAATTGCCTCCTGTAAATACAGAAGCTTTTGGGGTAGCAGAGTTTATTTTTAGTGATGATTTAACGAAGTTGCATTACAGGGTAATATTAAAAAATATAGAAAAGGTCACATCGTGTCAAATTCATTTAGGGAAGTCCAGTCAAATTGGTCCCGTTGTTTTCTATTTATACGGTCCGCTAGAGCAAGGGATTAGTTTGAATGAGGGAAGCATTACTGGTGCCGTAAATGTGGAGGAATTCGAAGGGCCTTTACAAGGAAAATCCCTTGTTCATTTTCTCCAAGAAATTATTCAAGCTAATGTATATGTAAATGTTCATACGAAATCACATAAAAAAGGAGAAATAAGAGGGCGGATTAGAAAGGTAAAGAAGTAAATGAAAAGGCTGCTCCAAAAAATTGGAACAGCCTTTTCGAATTAGATAGGATGATGTGTATTGACGATACATTCATATATTTTGAAAATCGTCGATATAAATTTATCCTGCATTAACTGCCCGTAAAAGCATTTACTTTATTCGAAGGAGTGTCGCTAAAGGTTACTTGTTTAACTTTTAACAGGCTGATTTTTAATAAAGAAGTCCATGATATAAAATACTTCATCATCTGGTATTTGTATTTCAAATGTATTTTCAATTGGTTGTAATGCTTTTTTCACTTTCATATACATCCAGTACTCATCTTGTCTTCTTTTTTCTTTATCAGGATGAGGAAGAAGTTTTTCTCCTTTTTGAAGACGATCAACCATACAGCTCATATGCAAAATAACACCCATTAAGCTATCAGGAGTTAGCTGCAAGGAAATTAATTCTTGAATTGTATTTAGTGCGTAACGAATTGTTTTAATTAGTAATGCCCCGTCGTTACGCTGCATTTGTTGTTCAAGAATATCGGCCATTTTCGCATATGTCTCTTCATACGTAATTAATTCTTGAATTGGCTGAATCGCTGTGTAGTTCACAATATCTTGGAAATGATATGTTAAACATGGAACTTGCACATCGAAATTTGTGACGATACAAATGATATTACGCTCTTTTTTTATGTTCTCAATCATTTTCGTTAAATCTTTTTCATGGACGATACTAATTGGAATAATTTCAATTAAGTCTTTATCAAATCGTAAATAGTTCTCTAACATTTTTTGAATAGCTAAGGCACTTCCTTCACCAGTTAAACAAGCTGTTAAAATAACAGACTTCATTGGTGATAGTGGCTTTTTCTTTTCTTCTTGTACGTTTAAATAGAACGGCGTTAAGTTCTTTACTGTTTCATATAGTGCATCTAATGAATAGCCGAGCTGAGCTTTTCGAGCTGCTTCTAGTGCGTGTGGAGTACTTGTCATGGAAAGGACACGTACAGGAATTTTGAATTCAGTTTCTAATATATCACCGATATAAGCAAGAGACCCCATATCAACAAGTAAGAGAAGCCCGTTTACATTCTGAAGTGTTTTCATATACACTTTAACCCGCTCTAAAAAATCTTTCGGTGATTCATGTAGTGGCATATCAATACCGGTCACTTCATCAATACCGAGGAGTTCATTTGCAACGTTTGCCATTTCTGTTGCGATGCCATTACCGTGCGCTAATATTAATACTTTTACTTCTGTTTGGGAAGCAGGAATTGGATCAACAACGAAGAACATTGTTAAGAAGCCAGCTTCATCCATGGGCATGGTTATTTGTAATTCTTCTTCCAGTAGTTGAATGCATTGCATAGCTACGGAAAAAGCTTCTTTATATTTCGTACGAATTTGATTCAATTGTGGGTGATGAATTTGCTTCCCGCTTTGTAAACGTTGTAGAGTTGTCTGTACATGTAAACTTAATGCGAGAAAGACTTTTTCATCAAACGTCTTAGATAAATGTTTTTCAGCGAGCTCCGCAATTTTTTCACATACGGAAACGATGTTACGATCAACAATTTTAAAAACATTTTCATGACTTGTCTTTTTGGACATTTGGTTAAAATATTGTACGAAAAAGCTTTGAATATCATTTTCTATTAGTAATTCTAATTCTTCCTCTTCAATACCGCGTGCTTGAAGTTCTTCATATTTATAATCAATATAGTCGTAAATAGAAGACCGTTTTTCATCTTCTGCTTTATGTTTACTCCAACCTTCATCTCCCGTAAATACAAATGTTTCATTTGGTATTTGGTAAAGGTGACGGCTCTTTCTTTCAATAAATAGCCCTTCTTTCATATACCAAGGTAAATCTGTACTTGAAACATAGACAGAATCACGTTTCTTTGTTACAAAATCAGAATAAGCTTTCGCACAGGCGATTTGTACATCTGTTTTTAATTGACCGATGTTATTGGGACAATTGTAAAAGACGAAAGCACGCATTGCGTTCGGGCTAACATGAATTTCTTTCCTTAGCCGAATTGCTTCATTTGTGAAAAATAGTTGTAGTAAAGCAAAGCGTTCTTTATGTGTACGCTCACGAAGTGGTGGAAGCGTGACAGTCATCGGTATACGTCTTGTAAATGTTTTTAATAAAAATGAATTTGGTTCTTCTGTTGTTGCAGTAATGATTAATACTTGTGCTTTACGCTCGTTTTCTGTTTCTCCTAGGCGGCGATATACTCCGCGGTCAATAAAAGTGAAGAGCATTTCCTGTCCTTCTGGAGGAAGGCGGTGTACTTCATCTAAGAAAAGAATTCCTTCATGTGCTTTTTCAATTAACCCTTTTTGATCATTCGCACCTGTGTAAGCTCCTTTTTTGATCCCAAATAACTGTCCAAGTAGTAGCTGTGGATTGTTTGCATAATCAGCACAGTTAAAGACGATAAATGGTGCCTTTTTTGGAAGCTGTTCAACTTCAATTGCATATTCGTGCATTAAAGAAGCAAACATAGATTTTCCGACTCCTGTTTCTCCTAGTAGTAAAGTATGCATACCGTTTGGAGGATAGAGAATAGAAGCTTTCGCCTTTTCAATTGCGATTTTAAGGCTCGTATTTTCAATTGCAAATGTATCTAGTGAAGTCACGTCTTTTGAATGCGTTTCCAACGAAGTGTTCGTTTCTATATGAAAACGAACAGGGCGCGTATTTGTTTTTAATAAACGTTTATCTTTTACAAGTTTGTTTAAGTCGCTACTTACATTGGCACGATCTAGTTGCAACAGGGTAGCGAGTTCTAATGCGGTTATACCTTCTGTGTAATTTCCTTCTTGTATTGCGTTAAAAATGAGATCTATTCGTTTCATTTCTATTCACCTCGAAACTTCATCACTATTTAAAATTTTACACAAAAATGAGAAGGGTGGGAAGAGAAAAATAAAACAGCTTTAGCATATAGGCACTAAAGCTGTTACAATCTTGTGTCTTTCCAAAAATTAACTTCGAGATGGGAAGAGGGATTATAAGGAAGAAGTTTGTATCCTTGTGACTGTAAATAATCGATTACTTTTGGCAGTATTTGTACAGTGACACTTGAATCGTGCATTAAAATAACTTCGACTTGTTCATCACTTTGATTACGTACTCTTTCTAGTATGGCAGAAGGATTGTCATAGCTTTTCCAATCATATGTATCAATTGTCCAATCCCACATTTTATATCGAGCTGATACAAGAGCATCACGATAATTCTTTTTTAAGTAAGGCATGCTACCGTATGGAACGCGGACGAGGTGTGTATTTAATTTTGTAACTTGCTGGACAATGTTTTGAGTTTGTTCCATTTCTGTAATTAAAGTGGAAGGATCGCCAGTATAAAGGCGTTTTACATCGTGTGACATACTATGAAGTCCAATATAATGTCCGTCTTTAATTAATCGCTGCATCGTCTTTTGGTAATGCGGTACTTTTCCACCAATAACAAAGAAGGTTGCTTTTCCATTCTTTTCTTTTAAAATGTTTAAAATTTGCATCGTATATTTGTTTGGTCCATCATCAAATGTTAAGTACGCAATCTTTTGTGTAGGAGAGGTCGTTTCAGCATTTGGATGATGTTCAGCAGGAATAATTGTAGTTGCTTCAGAATTAGATGACGTGTATATAGTAATTGTGAAAAATAAAATGATACATTGAAATACTCGCTTGATCATAACATTCACCCTCAGTTTGACAATCAAGATGTAAAAAATAAAATTTAATACTTTTTTTATTATGTATATCTTTCTCCAATAAAGGGACTCTCAAACAATCTATATTTTGGAAATGTCAAATAAGGAGTAAAAAATAAAAAATAGCATCCTCTTCAAAGAAAGAGGATGCTATTTGAATATTTCATAATTGTAAAGGCTATACTACAATTAGTCTTCGCGTTTTTTCATTTTTTTATAGAAGGAAATAATTGGTTTGTAACGTTCGTGTACAAGGCCGATTATTTCAGCAATGATTTCTGTGAAGAAGATTAAAATGAAAAGAAGAATAATGGATAACCATAATGTCGCACTAGTGAAAATAATGGCATTTACACTAAAGAAGATACCGAATGCGTATATAATTAGTACCGTTTTACGATGAGAGAATCCCATTGCAAGCAAACGGTGATGTAAATGCGATTTATCTGGCGCTGAAATAGGTTTTTTATTTACGATACGGCGGATAATTGCGAATGCCGTATCAAATACAGGTACACCTAAAATGATAACTGGAACGATGAAGCTGAATAACGTTACACTTTTGTATAATCCAAGTAACGATATGACAGAAATACAGTATCCTAAAAATAGTGCTCCTGTATCTCCCATGAAAATTTTTGCTGGATGGAAGTTATAGAATAAAAATCCAAGTGTACTTGCAAGTGCAATTAGTGCTAGAGGTAAAATGATAGCTGTTCCAGTACCCCATGGGCTAGTGAAGGCCATATATGCCAGTGTTGCAAGTACGATAGATGAAATTCCAGCGGACAATCCATCTAATCCGTCAATTAAGTTGATTGCATTTGTAATACCTACAATCCAAAACACTGTAATTGGATAAGCAAGCCATCCGAGTTCAGTATCCCCGAGGATTGGAATATATAATACTTGCACTAATAATCCACTTTTTACAATCATAGCTGCAACTAATAGTTGTCCACCGAATTTTACCTTCGCAGATAGTTCGTACATATCATCTAAAATCCCGATGATTACAATGATAATCGCACCTAATGTTATCGATAACATTCTTTGTTCATATAACCCGCCAACAACAAATCCTACAGCTACACCGATAAATATTGCTAATCCGCCAAGACGAGGCATAATCTTTTGGTGTACTTTACGCGCATTTGGCTTATCTGTTGCTCCTATTTTAAAAGCTAATTTAATAACTAAAGGAGTAACGACGAGTACAGTGATGAAAGATGCCAAAATGGCATAAATCACTTGTGAGTCCATTAATACCCCACCTTTTTATAGTCTAACATAATTTTTTAGTTTATTTATCTGAAAATTATGATGTTTATTTGCAGGCTCATAACATATGGTATCACAAAAAGATTAGAATTCAATCTTTTTTTCTTTTTGTAGTAAGTGGAAGTGAATAGAAGATATGACAATTGTATATAGAATGTTAGCTCATTTAAGAAGGTTGCGTTTGTTGGTATTTATAATAGACCATTTTCGCGCCTCTCCTATAGTGAGTATTTTTATTTCAGTATTATAAGTGTTACACGTAGAAATGAGTAAGTCTCGTGTTAAAATATGGTAATTTATATTATCTTATGTAATTTTACAAAAACTTAAAAAAGTATGGAAAAGGTAATTCATATAATAGAGAAGTAAAATGTTTTCTCATTTTTAATATGAGAGGAGGAAGCACAGGAGAATTCTATGTATTCGTATATTTTCTATTGTATATTCCTGTGCGAAGGGGAAATGAAAATTACGATAATTGGTACTGGATATGTTGGATTAATTACAGGAGTAGGTTTGGCAAAACTGGGACATTCGGTCACATGTTTTGATATAGATTATGAAAAAATTGAACGGATAAAACAAGGGGATTTACCTATTTATGAATGTGGCTTACATGAATTAATACATGATGCGTATAAGTGTGCAAAGTTAACTTTTACAACAAGTATATTAAAAGCTTTTAAAAATGCTGAATTTATATTTATTGCGGTTGGAACACCATCATTAGCAAATGGGAGAGCTGATTTAACGTATATTAAGCGTGCGTGTGAGGATATTGGGACGTACGTGAATAACGATATTATTGTTGTTACGAAAAGTACAGTTCCTGTAGGTACAAATGAAGCGATGCAGGGATGGATTGAGGCGAAGTTACAAGGGAGGCACAAATTACATGTCGTATCGAATCCAGAGTTTTTACGAGAAGGTTCCGGTATTTATGATTTCTTCCATGGTGATCGTGTTGTAATTGGAGCGGATGATGAGAAAGTTGCACGGAAAGTAGAGGATTTGTACAGTGCATTATGCTTGCAAACGTATATTACAGATATTAAGAGTGCAGAGATGATTAAATACGCGTCTAATGCATTTTTGGCTACAAAAATTAGCTTTATTAATGAAATTTCAAATATATGTGAGAAGGTAGGAGCAAATGTATTAGATGTAGCAAAAGGAATGGGGATGGATAAGAGAATTGGTACCCATTTTTTACAGGCGGGCATTGGATATGGGGGATCGTGTTTTCCGAAAGATACGAAAGCACTTGTACAAATGGCAGGAAATGTTTCTCATGATTTTCGTTTGTTAAAAGCGGTCATTGAAGTGAATAATAAGCAGCAGTTGTTATTAGTTGAAAAAGCGAAAAAAGTAATAAATATGAATAAGAAACGGGTTGCAGTTCTTGGAGCAGCATTTAAACCGAATACAGACGATATTAGAGAAGCACCATCTCTTATTATCATACAAGAATTGATTAATATAGGTGCGGATGTAGTTGTATACGATCCGAAAGCAATTCAGCATGTACAACAAACATTTGGAAAGACGATACAATATGCTGAATGTATAGATGAATCGATTAGAGGCGCGAGTGCAGTTTTTATCGTAACGGAATGGGAATCTATTCGAACATATCCATTAGAAAAGTATGTACAACTTATGGGGGAGGCTATTCTATTTGATGGGAGAAATTGTTATACTAATGAGGATGCTAGAAAGCAAGGGATAGATTACTACTCAGTGGGACGAAAGAATGTTTGTAATAATCATGTTGCTACTATTCGATAAAAAGAGCAAGTTCCTTGTTTATTCTTATACGTCATAATAGAAACTGTAACTAGTGAGAGAAAAGAGGCAATAAAATGACTGAACGTTTAAAAGTAATGACAATTTTCGGGACACGTCCAGAAGCAATTAAAATGGCACCTCTTGTATTAGAGTTGCAAAAGCATCCAGAAAAAATCGAATCAATTGTGACTGTAACAGCACAACATCGTCAAATGTTAGATCAAGTATTAAGCATCTTTGGAATTACGCCAGATTTCGATTTGAATATTATGAAAGATCGTCAAACTTTAATTGATATTACAACGCGCGGTTTAGAAGGTTTAGACAAAGTAATGAAAGAAGCAAAGCCTGATATCGTCCTTGTACATGGTGATACAACAACAACATTTATTGCTAGCTTAGCTGCTTTTTATAATCAAATTCCAGTAGGTCATGTTGAAGCTGGACTTCGTACATGGGATAAGTATTCTCCATATCCAGAAGAGATGAATCGTCAATTAACAGGTGTAATGGCAGACCTTCATTTCTCACCGACAGCGAAATCAGCAACGAACTTACAGAGAGAAAATAAAGATGAGTCACGCATTTTCATAACAGGAAATACAGCGATTGACGCACTGAAAACGACTGTAAAAGAAACATACAGTCATCCGGTACTAGAGAAACTTGGAAATGATCGCCTTGTACTGATGACAGCGCATCGCCGTGAAAACTTAGGTGAACCAATGCGTAATATGTTCCGTGCAATTAAGCGCCTTGTTGATAAACATGAAGATGTGCAAGTCGTGTACCCTGTTCACATGAACCCTGTTGTTCGTGAAACAGCAAATGATATTTTAGGAGAACATACCCGTATTCATTTAATCGAGCCGCTAGATGTAATTGATTTCCATAATGTTGCAGCTCGTTCATACTTAATGTTAACTGATTCTGGCGGTGTTCAAGAAGAAGCACCATCACTTGGCGTGCCAGTTCTTGTTCTACGTGATACAACAGAGCGCCCAGAAGGTATTGAAGCAGGTACGTTAAAATTAGCAGGAACAGATGAAGAGACAATCTTTAATCTTGCTGATGAGTTACTATCTGATAAAGAAGCTCATGATAAGATGGCGCAAGCATCTAACCCTTACGGTGATGGTCGTGCATCAGAGCGTATTGTTGAATCAATTTTACAACACTTTAATAAGTAAATAAAAAAGAGCCAAATCTTATAAGATTTGGCTCTTTTTGTTATTCCTGATTTCTCATAATCCACTCTGCATGAGCATTTGTGGAAGGGGGCGGCTCAGTTGGTGTTTTGTTCGGGTTTGTTTCTTTCTTTGCTTTTTCGTTAGAGTTAGAATTTGAGTCAGGATTTGATGAATCGGTTTTTGTATTTGGATTTGTTGGAGTTTTTGCTTTTTCCCCTAGTTCTTTTTCTATTTCATTACGTACCGTCTCTACACCGATTGGATCCGGAAGGAAGTAATAAATACCGCCTATTTTTTTGTCTTCTCCTTCAAGTTTTAACGTTTGTATTGTAGAAGGATCAAAACCAGAAAGTTTATTGTAAAGAGCAAGTCCGTCTGAAATAGGAATGTCGGTTTTTATATATTTTCCAACGACAGTCGTTAAATCTTTAATTTTAAATACAGTAGAGGCAGAATTCAGTTTTTGAGCAACAGCGGCTAGCAATTGTCTTTGTCTAGCGGCTCGGCCATAATCGCCGTTTGGATCCTGCTTTCGCATACGGACGTAAGCGAGTGCCTCTTCACCATTTAAGTTTTGTTGCCCTTGCTTAAATTGGATTTTTTTGTAGTAATCCACGTCAGAGCGCTCCCAAAAATCGAAAGGGACATCAACGGTAACACCGCCAACAGCATTAACGATACCTTTAAAGCCTTGGAAATCAATTTTAATATAATGGTCTACAGGAACTTTTAGAAAACCTTCGACAGTTTTGATTGCCATTTGTTCTCCACCATAAGCATGCGCAGCGTTAATCTTATCTTCTTTGTCCTTTCCAACAATTGGAACGCGGCTATCCCGAGGAATACTCATAAGTGAAATCCTTTGAGTTTTCGGATTGACTGTCGCAAACATTAATGAGTCTGTACGCCCATTTTGACCATCTGTTGCATAATCTTCTATACCCATAATGAGTATTGTAAAAGGTTGCTTTGTAATTTCTACATCTTTAGTTCTTAAATCCGATTTTTCACGACTAAATCCACTATACATCCCCATAAGAGAAGTGTAGGAATTTAATATATAGACTCCTACACTGCCAAATAAAAATGCGAAAATAAAGAAGTAGAAAAGTTTTCTTCTTCGCTTCTTTTTTATTCTGCGATTTTGGAGATGATGATAACGTTCTTCCATATATAATCTCCTTAGTTCATTGTAGAGAAGTTCTTCACTACATTAATCTTTAAAGGTGATAATTTCATTATTCTTAGATAAGATCTTGCTCTAAGTACAACATATCTCCTTCTGTAATTGTACATTTCCCATTTGTTAATTCAATCATCCAATCTGTGAATGCTTGTTTTCCATCTTCTTCTACAAACGTATCGAATGTGACATTTTCTAAATAATGTATATCTTTAATGACATATTTTGAATTGCGTAATTCATTTTCTAGCTTGCCAAGTAAAGTGTAATCAATCTCGGTTTGTATAACCCGCACTAGTTTTCGTTCGACAATGCCGACGTGATTAATGCCTTCGCTTGTACATTTTCCGTATGCGCGAATTAATCCACCTGCACCGAGTTTAATGCCACCAAAATAGCGTGTAACGACAACAACAGTATCTTTTAAACCGCGTTTTTTTAATACCTCTAACATAGGTACACCAGCTGTGCCGCTCGGTTCACCGTCATCGTTCGCTTTTTGAATTTGATCTTGTTCGCCAATTAAATACGCTGAACAGTTATGTGTTGCATTCCAATGCTGTTTTTTTATTTTTTGTATAAACGCCTGCGCTTCTTCTTCAGTTGTAGCTCTATTTACATAACAAATAAATCTTGATTTTTGAATGACAATTTCGTGTTCGCCATAGTCTTTTATTGTTAAATATTGTAATAACAATGATATACGCCCCTATCTGTCAAAATGACTAGTACTTTACATTTTAAAAGCGGGCGTTTTTATATTCAAACATTTTTTATAAATAAGCTGAAATTTTTGATGAGTATTTTATCTTTTTGTTGTAATTTGTCGAGATGCTGAGTATAATTCTCAACCGGTATTTTTATGTATGGATGCACCTTTTTTAGTTTTCGTGTAAAATTAGGGGATAAAAATTTTTTATAAGGCAGGTACGAGAATGAAAACAGCTATTGTTACTGATAGTACAGCATATATACCGAAGCATATTCGTGACGAACTAAATATATATATGATTCCATTAAACGTTGTGTTTGGAACAGAATCTTATCAAGAAGAAGCTGAAATTTCAGTAGATGATTTTTATGTAAAAGTACGTGAGCAGGAAGAACTTCCGAAAACTTCGCAGCCAGCGATTGGAAAGTTTTTAGAGTTATACGAAGAATTATCTAAAGAATATGATGCAGTTATTAGTATTCATCTTTCAAGTGGCATTAGTGGTACATACCAAACAGCAACGACAGCTGGACAGATGGTAGAGGGTATTGAAGTATATACGTATGACTCTGAAATTAGTTGTGAAGTACAAGGATTTTATGTACGTGAAGGCGCGAAATTAGCAAGTGAAGGAAAAACACCAGAAGAAATTATCGCTCGTTTTGATGAAATGAAGCAAACGATGGACGCATATTTTGTAGTGGATGATTTACATCATTTACAACGTGGTGGAAGATTAAATAGTGCGCAAGCTTTCATCGGTAGCTTGCTACAAGTGAAGCCAGTTTTATATTTTAGAGAGAAAGTCATTATTCCATTTGAAAAGATTCGTACACGTAAAAAAGCGCTAAAACGTATCGTTGAAATTTTTGATGAACAAGCAAGTAAAGGTGTACCTATGGAAGCAGTTATCATTCATGCGCAACGTGAAGAGGAAGCGAATGAATGGAAGCAAGAATTAGAAGCAAAATATCCTCATGTCGCAATTCGCACGGGTTATTTTGGTGCTGTAATTGGTACGCATTTAGGTGAAGGTGCACTTGGTCTTGGATGGTATACGAAGTAATAAGATAGAAAAGGCTCTCTTTTTGAAGAGGGTTTTTTTACGGAAATGTTACGTATAGTTGACAAGTTAATATTTGGAAATGATAAAATGTACGTAAAATAAAATATGAGGAAAGTTTTATAACTTACTTTTTACAAGAAACTATATTATAATAGAAGAGAGGTGAAACATATGGAGCATAATTCTTGTTTATGTCCAAAGTTTGAGTCAGCTTTTACTTTGCTTAGTAAAAAATGGACTGGCTTAATCATTAAATCTTTGCTAGAAGAGTCGAAACGTTTTAGAGAAATCGCAGATATTATACCGAATATGAGCGATCGTATGTTGTCAGAGCGTTTAAAGGAATTGGAAAGCGAAGGCATTGTAGTTCGTAATGTTTATCCAGAAGTACCAGTTCGAATCGAGTATGGCTTAACTGATAAAGGAAAAGCGTTAGAAAGTGTTATGGATGAAGTCCAAAATTGGGCTGAGAAATGGATGAAATAGCGTTTCAATTTCATTTATATTTGTATTCGTATATTTAATAAAACGTAAGGGGCACCTTGCGTTTTTTCTTTGTTTATAACAATGAGGAAAAATTAAAAAATTCTACACATACATACAAAAATATACGTATTTTGCGCTAGATGCACATATAATATTACATTTGTTTTACAAAAGCGTAACATTGGTAAAAAAAAACCCGAATTATGGTATAAATTTTATAGGTTATATACGGAAAAAAAGAAAAAGAAAGCGGTGTAAAAGATAAAATGAAAAAGCTAAAAATGGCGTCTTGCGCATTAGTTGCAGGGTTAATGTTTTCAGGATTAACACCAAATGCATTTGCAGAAGATAATATTTCTGACGTGAAATCACAAATTAATACACAAAATGACACTTTACATAAACAACAACAAGAACGTGATGAATTACAAAAACAAATGAACGAATTAAATAAAACAATTCAAGGTTTAGATAAGTCTGTTCAAGAAAATGCTTCAAAGCTTGATGAAACAACGAAAAAAGTTGCTGATACTGAGCAATTAATCGAAAAGAAAAACAAAGACATTGCGGAACTACAAACGAAAATCGCAAAACGTGAAGATTTATTAAGAAAACGTTTAGTTGCGCTTCAAGAACAGCCGAATACGAACGTTGTAACAGAAGTTCTTGTAAACTCTAAAAACGTTGCAGATTTAGTTGATCGTTTAACTTCTGTTTCTAAAATTCTTGAGTCTGACGAAGATATCATGAAAACACAACAAGAAGATCAAGCGAACGTGAAAAAGGATGTTGCAACAGTAAAAGAAAAACAAAAAGAATTAAAAGAAGCGCAAGCTCAAATTGAAACTGCTAAGAAAGAACTTGACGCTGAAAAAGCGAAAAAAGAAACAGCAGTAAACGATTTAAGTGGTAAAATGGATACAGTTGTAACGACGATGACAAGTACGGAAGATCAATTGAAAGAGCTTGAAAAACAAGCATTACAATTACAACGTATGGCTGAACAGGAAGCACAAGCAAAAGCTGCACAAGAAGCCGCTGCTCAAAAACAAGCAGAACAAGTTGCTAAAGAAGTGCAAGCGCCTGCTCAACAAGTTGCACCAGCGAACAACGGTGGACAAGCTCAAAAAGAAGAGCCTAAACAAGAAGCACCTAAACAAGAAGCACCTAAACAAGAAACACCTAAACAAGAGAAGAAACAACCAGAGCCAGCTCCAGCTTCAAATGCGGGTGGCGTAATTGGTAAAGCACAACAATACTTAGGTATGCCATATGTTTGGGGAAGTGCATCTCCATCAAAAGGTGGTTTTGATTGTAGTGGATTCATTTCTTACATCTTTGGTGTAGGTCGTCAAGACGTTAACGGTTACTGGAATTCAGTTTCTAAAGTAAGTAGCCCACAACCTGGAGATTTAGTATTCTTCCAAGGTACTTATAAAGCAGGTCCATCTCACATCGGTATTTACGTTGGTAATGGCCAAATGATTCATGCTAGTGATAAAGGAATTGCGTACGGTGATATTAACAGTTCATACAACAAAAAACATTTCTTAGGATACGGTCGATTCTAGGATTTATAAACGAATAAAACACGTGTATAAAGTCGATAGCTTACTATTTTATAAGTAGGTTATCGGCTTTTTTGAGTTTTTACGAAATTACGGGAAAGGTTTATAGTGTGCTAGAGGTGATGGTCCATGTTATCTGGGAAACAGTTATTATTAGAAGAACTCTCTACAGACGTACGGGATAATTTAGATGATTTGAAGAAGAAGGGAGAGGTCGTATGTGTAAAAGGTGTAAAAAATAAGGCTTCTACATATATGTGTCAGCGTTGCGGAAATATAGCACAAAGACTCTTTTCGTCATTTTTGTGTAAAAGGTGTAGTAAAGTCTGCACATATTGCCGGAAGTGCATAACGATGGGGAGAGTTAGTGAATGTGCTGTACTTGTTCGCGGAATTGCCGAAAAAGAAGGAGAAATGGATGTAAATCCGTTACAGTGGAAAGGAAATTTATCTACTGGCCAGGAGTTGGCTGCGCAAGGTGTTATGGGGGCTGTTAAACAGAAAGAATCGTTTTTTATTTGGGCTGTGTGCGGCGCTGGAAAAACAGAAATGTTGTTTTATGGTATTGCAGAGGCACTTCAAAAAGGAGAAAGAGTTTGTATCGCAACGCCGAGAACGGATGTTGTACTTGAATTAGCACCGAGATTGAAAGAAGTATTTCCGAATATAAATGTAGCTGCTTTATACGGTGGGAGTTTAGATCGGGAAAAAGATGCAGCGTTAGTCGTTGCGACCACCCATCAGCTATTGCGTTATTATAGAGCGTTTCATGTCATGATTGTAGATGAAATAGATGCCTTTCCATACCATGCAGATCAAATGTTGCAGTATGCGGTAAAACAAGCGATGAAAGAGAAGGCGGCATGTATTTATTTAACTGCAACTCCAGATGAAGAGTGGAAGCATAACCTTAGAAAGGGGAAACAAAAAGGTATCGTTGTTTCTGGACGGTATCACCGTCATCCGTTGCCAGTCCCCAAATTTTGTTGGTGCGGAAACTGGAAGAAAAGCCTCATCAATAAAAGAATTCCTCAAGTTTTACTACAATGGTTAAAAGTATACTTAAATAAAAAGCACCCCATTTTTTTATTTGTTCCCCATGTGCGATATATAGAAGAAATGAGTCTGTTATTGAAGTTGTTAGACGATAGAGTTGCCGGTGTGCATGCAGAAGATCCAATGAGAAAAGAGAAAGTTGCAGCTTTCAGAAAGGGAGAAATTCCTTTATTAGTTACAACGACGATTTTGGAGAGAGGAGTAACGGTGAAAAATTTGCAAGTTGCGGTTTTAGGGACGGAAGAAGAAATATTTTCAGAAAGTGCACTCGTACAAATTGCAGGCCGGGTAGGTCGTAGTTTTGAAGAGCCGTATGGAGAGGTCATTTATTTTCATTATGGTAAGACAGAGGCGATGGTGCGCGCGAAAAAACACATTCGAAGTATGAACAAAAATGCGAAAGAACAAGGGTTAATCGATTAATGCATTGCTTACTTTGTGATGAGGATATTTCATACGCGATTAGTTGGTACAATTTTTTTGTTAAGGCTCACAAAAAGTATATATGTGATAGATGTGAGCAAAAAATTTCTTATATTATAGGAGAGATTTGTAGAGAGTGCGGACGGTCTTTAGATTCATTGCCAGCTGAATATAAAGAAGGTGACATTTGCAAGGATTGTGTACGATGGATGAATGTGGAGAGTTATCGACCTTTAAAAAATCGTTCATTATACATGTACGATAATGAGATGAAAAGAATACTAGCGCAGTTTAAGTTTCGTGGTGATGCTGAGTTAGTTCGTATTTTTCATCGCCCTTTTCGAAGTTTATTTCAACAGTATTTTGCTAACGTTTCAACCGTTATCGCTGTTCCGCTTAGTAAGGAAAGGGAATATGAACGTGGTTTTAATCAAGCTGAGCTATTAGCAGCTTGTTTGCCTGTTGGTCTTTCTTATCCGTCATTAAGAAGAAGGGAAACAGAAAAACAAAGTAAGAAGACGCGCAAAGAAAGGATGTTGGGAAGCAATCCTTTTTATTTTCAGGGGGAAGAGATGTTTCATGGGCAACATATTTTACTCGTTGATGATGTGTATACGACAGGTATTACAGTTAGACAAATTGGCAGTCTTTTATACGATAGAGGGGCAAATGAAGTTTCTAGTTTGACGCTCTGTAGAAGTTAATCTGTAACTGTCGAAAGAGATAATAAAAAGACGATAAGTCTTCTTTGACTTCGTAAGTTGTCATTCGTTATAGTCAGAATATGGGGCGAATGCCCTGATTTTTAGAGTGAAGGGAATGGAATGAACATGCAAGGAAAAGTGAAATGGTTCAATGCAGAAAAGGGATTTGGGTTTATTGAGCGTGAAGATGGTGAGGATGTGTTTGTTCATTTTTCTGCTATTCAACAAGATGGGTATAAGTCATTAGAAGAAGGGCAACAAGTGGAGTTTGATATTGTAGATGGAGCACGTGGGCCACAAGCAGCTAATGTTGTGAAACTGTAGGGATATTGTTTTTGGGAAGAGAAAGCTGCGTTTGTGGCAACGTTATATATATAGTAGAACCTCTTGTTTTTCGCAAGAGGTTTTTGTTATGGGGCGAATTGTCAAAAAGTTGTTTCTTTTCTGTAACGAATTGTCCACAGTTATATTCGTTACTCACGATGTTAATAGGATAAAATAAAGGTAGAAACGATGCATCTTTTCATTTCAACAAAAAACGATAAAAAAATCGCAATTCCACTAATTTTTTTAAAAAAGTTAGAAGGAGTTTTTAAGCCAGTGTCGAAATTATAGTACATAGGCTTGAAAGGAGGAATTCATCTATGAAATTCAACATTCGTGGTGAAAATATTGAAGTAACTCCAGCATTAAAGGAATATGTAGAGAAAAAACTAAGTAAGTTAGAGCGTTATTTTGATACATTCCCAGAGATTAAAGTTAATTTAAAAGTATACTCTGACAAGCAACGTGTCGAGGTAACAATTCCGTTTACTGATTTATTACTTCGTGCAGAAGAAACTAATAGCGATATGTACGCTGCTATCGATTTAGTAGTTGATAAGATTGAGCGACAAATTCGTAAACATAAAACAAAAGTAAATCGTAAGTTACGTGAGAAAGGTTCTGTGAAAACTAACTTTATCCTTCCAGAAGCAGTAGCTGTTCTGGATGAGGTAGAAGAGGATGAATTAGAACTTGTACGTACAAAACGATTCGATTTAAAACCGATGGACGTTGAAGAAGCGATCTTGCAAATGGATATGCTAGGGCATAATTTCTTCGTCTTCACAAATGCTGATACAAATGAAACTAATGTTGTATATGGCCGTAAAGACGGAAAATATGGTTTAATCGAAACTAAATAATAATTCGAAAGCGCAGCCGAAAGAGGCTGCGCTTTTTTTGCTGAAATAGATTTTTAAAAAACTTTTCCTAATTTAGAACGAGACATTCGGCCGATTGTTGTCATAGTTATAAGACAAGTGTTACAATTATCATTAGGTATATACATTTTAGTTTTTTTAATTAGGAGAAAAATTGGCATAACATACATTTGATTTTTATAACGACTGATTGTAATAGAAAAAGAAAAAACAATCGGAAGTTTTATTTTAATAAAAAAGAGGAGCGTATTTCCTATGATCGGTATTTTAAAAAAGGTATTTGATGTAAATCAACGCCAAATTAAACGTATGCAGAAGACAGTTGAGCAAATTGATGCATTAGAATCATCTATTAAGCCACTAACAGATGAACAATTAAAAGGAAAGACGCTTGAGTTTAAAGAACGTCTAACAAAAGGTGAGACAGTAGATGATCTACTTCCTGAAGCTTTTGCGGTTGTTCGCGAAGCTGCGACTCGTGTTCTTGGAATGCGTCCGTATGGCGTGCAGTTAATGGGTGGTATTGCTTTACATGAAGGGAATATCTCTGAGATGAAAACGGGTGAAGGTAAAACGTTAACATCTACATTACCTGTATATTTAAATGCTTTAACAGGAAAAGGTGTTCACGTTGTTACAGTCAATGAATACTTAGCACAACGTGATGCGAGCGAAATGGGACAACTTCATGAGTTCCTTGGCTTAACAGTAGGAATTAACTTAAATAGTATGTCACGCGAAGAGAAGCAAGAGGCTTATGCTGCTGATATTACGTATAGCACAAATAATGAGCTTGGATTCGATTACTTACGTGACAATATGGTTTTATATAGAGAGCAGTGCGTTCAGCGTCCACTTCATTTTGCTATTATCGATGAAGTCGATTCTATTTTAGTCGATGAAGCACGTACGCCGCTTATTATTTCGGGACAAGCTCAAAAATCAACAGAGCTATACATGTTTGCAAATGCATTCGTTCGTACATTAGAAAATGAAAAAGAGTATTCATTCGATGTGAAAACGAAAAATGTAATGTTAACTGAAGATGGTATTACGAAAGCAGAGAAAGCTTTCCATATTGAAAACTTATTTGATTTAAAACATGTTGCACTTCTTCATCATATTAATCAGGCACTTCGTGCGCATGTTGTTATGCACCGTGATACAGACTATGTTGTACAAGAAGGTGAAATCGTAATTGTAGACCAATTCACTGGTCGTCTTATGAAAGGGCGTCGTTATAGCGAAGGTTTACACCAAGCGATTGAAGCAAAAGAAGGCGTAGAAATTCAAAATGAAAGCATGACGCTTGCGACAATTACGTTCCAGAACTACTTCCGTATGTACGAAAAGTTATCTGGTATGACTGGTACAGCGAAAACGGAAGAAGAAGAATTCCGTAATATTTATAATATGAATGTTATCGTAATTCCAACGAACAAAGATATTATTCGTGATGACCGTGCTGATTTAATCTTTAAATCAATGGAAGGTAAATTCAATGCAGTTGTTGAGGATATTGTAAATCGTCATAAACAAGGACAACCTGTACTTGTTGGTACAGTTGCAATTGAAACGTCAGAGCTTATTTCAAAAATGTTAACACGTAAAGGTGTACGCCATAATATTTTAAACGCGAAAAACCATGCGCGTGAAGCAGATATCATTGCAGAAGCTGGTATTAAAGGTGCTGTAACAATTGCGACGAATATGGCTGGTCGTGGTACGGATATTAAATTAGGCGATGATATTAAAAATATCGGTCTAGCGGTTATCGGTACAGAGCGTCACGAAAGTCGTCGTATTGATAATCAGTTACGTGGTCGTGCTGGTCGTCAAGGGGACCCTGGTGTAACGCAGTTCTATTTATCAATGGAAGATGAACTAATGCGCCGCTTCGGCTCTGACAATATGAAAGCGATGATGGATCGTCTTGGTATGGATGATTCACAGCCGATTGAAAGTAAAATGGTTTCTCGTGCAGTAGAATCTGCGCAAAAACGTGTAGAAGGAAATAACTATGATGCACGTAAGCAGTTATTACAATACGATGATGTGCTTCGTCAGCAACGTGAAGTTATTTACAAACAGCGTCAAGAAGTAATGGATTCTGAGAACTTACGTAGTATTATTGAAGGTATGATGAAATCTACAGTAGAACGTGCTGTTGCGCTTCATACACAAGAGGAAATTGAAGAAGATTGGAACATTAAAGGTCTTGTTGACTACTTAAATACAAACCTTCTGCAAGAAGGCGATATAAAAGAAGAAGAATTACGTCGTCTTGCTCCAGAAGAAATGAGCGAGCCGATTATCGCGAAATTAATAGAGCGTTACAACGACAAAGAAAAGCTTATGCCAGAAGAGCAAATGCGTGAGTTCGAAAAAGTTGTTGTATTCCGTGTAGTAGATACGAAATGGACAGAGCATATTGATGCGATGGACCACCTTCGTGAAGGTATTCATTTACGTGCTTACGGTCAAATCGATCCACTTCGTGAGTATCAAATGGAAGGATTCGCAATGTTCGAGTCAATGATTGCTTCTATTGAAGAGGAAATCTCTCGTTACATTATGAAAGCTGAAATTGAACAAAACTTAGAGCGTCAAGAAGTTGTTCAAGGTGAAGCTGTTCATCCATCTAGCGATGGCGAAGAAGCGAAGAAAAAGCCTGTTGTAAAAGGTGATCAAGTGGGCCGTAACGATTTATGCAAATGTGGTAGTGGCAAGAAATATAAAAACTGCTGTGGCATTGTAAGCTAATAAAAACTGCGGCTGTTGAATTCAGCTTGTTTTGCAAATTATAATAAAAAGGATTAAACTCTCTCCCTAATAAGTGGAGAGAGTTTCCCTTGTTTTCATACGAAAGTAATAGCAATTACATAGAGGTGAAGAAAATGGAATTAGTAGAAATTAGACAGGAATTAGAGAAAATGGCTAAGAGATTAGCGGCTTTTAGGGGGTCTCTTTGACCTCCCTACTAAGGAGAAACAAATTGCAGAATTAGAAGAAAAAATGATGGGCGCAGGATTTTGGGATGACCAACAAGGCGCTCAAACTGTAATTAACGAAGCAAATGCGTTAAAAGATATGGTTGGAAAGTTCCGTCAGTTAGACGAGACGTTCGAAAACTTAGAAGTAACGCATGAACTCTTAAAAGAAGAATATGATGAAGATTTACATGAGGAATTAGAATCGGAAGTAAAAGGCTTAATTCAAGAAATGAATGAGTATGAGCTTCAATTACTATTAAGTGATCCTTATGATAAAAATAATGCGATTTTAGAATTACACCCAGGTGCAGGTGGAACAGAGTCACAAGACTGGGGTTCTATGTTATTACGTATGTATACACGCTGGGCTGAAAAACGTGGATTTAAAGTAGAAACAGTTGACTACTTACCAGGTGATGAAGCTGGTATTAAGAGTGTTACTTTATTAATTAAAGGTCATAACGCTTACGGTTATTTAAAAGCAGAGAAAGGTGTACATCGTCTTGTACGTATTTCACCGTTCGATTCTTCAGGCCGTCGTCATACATCATTTGTATCTTGTGAAGTTGTACCTGAGTTCAATGATGAAGTTGAAATTGAAGTGCGTACAGAAGACTTAAAAATTGATACGTACCGTGCAAGTGGAGCTGGTGGACAGCACATTAATACGACAGATTCAGCAGTTCGTATTACGCATACACCGACAAATACGGTTGTAACGTGTCAGTCAGAGCGTTCTCAAATTAAAAACCGTGAGCATGCGATGAAAATGTTAAAAGCAAAATTATATCAAAAGAAATTAGAAGAGCAACAAGCACAATTAGATGAAATCCGCGGGGAACAAAAAGAAATTGGATGGGGCAGCCAAATTCGTTCTTACGTATTCCACCCGTATTCTCTTGTAAAAGACCATCGTACAAATACAGAAGTTGGTAACGTACAAGCAGTTATGGATGGAGAAATTGATCCATTTATTGATGCTTACTTACGTTCTCGCATCTAATAACCAGTGGGGGAATCCCCACTGATTATTAGCTTTAACAAATCTGACTTTTACGGGCAGCCCGACCCTCACCTAACTTCTTTGCTTTTGTTGAATTTTGAGGTAGGGGTCTTACTACCCAGTAAATAGTGGGATAAGAGAAAAAGCCAACAAAATTGTTGGCCCATGCTGAGAAAATAGAGGATATACAACGTTTTATTTATATGGATGAAGTACAGGGGAAGAGAAGTTGGAAACGACAACTTCTCTTTTTGATGGGGTTATATGCAGAATACAATGTTGTATATTGTTTTGTAAAAAGTAGAGAATAGTAAAACAGAGCGGCAATAGAGTAAGATTTTATAAAGAACTTTTTTGATTTGCCTTTTAAAAAGATTCTTTATAGAAGTTTTTACGTTGTTCACAGAATTGAAACAAATTATGGAAGCTTTATTTTATCAGGGTTCTCACTGTATTTTTCAAGAATATGAAATATACCTTAGTTTTTCTATATAAAGATAATGCTTATAATAAAAATGAGTGTGTTAGGAATGAAAAGAATATCAACAATGGGGAGCGATAGAATTGAAAAAGAAATTGTTGGCTATTGCACTAGGTACATCAGTCGTTTTTGCTTTAGGAGCATGTGGAAATAAAGAAGAGAGTAAGCCTTCGAAACAATCTGCAAGCACAGATAGCCCAGAGCAAATTTATCAAAAAAGTTGTATAGGCTGCCATGCGAAAGATTTATCAGGAGCAACTGGACCGGATTTACGAAAAGTAGGGCAGAAATATGATGCAGCAGAGATTGAAAAGATTATTGAAAAAGGTCGCGGTTCAATGTCACCGGGAATTATTCAAGGTGAAGATGCGAAAAAAGTAGCTGAGTGGTTAGCTGAACATAAATAAAAAGAGAAAAATGGGCGAGTTGATTATATAATCTTATCTAAAAATGACTTTGGATAAGAGTTATAACAACTCGTCTCCTTTTTCTGGGATGTAACATAACTGTAACAAAAATGTATCCGAACTGGAAACCGTTTGATGTTACAATGAGGTTTGTAGAATTTTGCTGAAATATATTACATAGAGTAGCGGTGCGAATAAAAAGCATGTAAGTAAGCTGCCTTCAACAAGAATGGTTAAATGAAAATAAAGGATTCCTTTTTATTTTCACATGTACAGAAAAGTATTTCGAAAAAAAAATCATTAAGCATTGGGTGATAAATAATGATAAAAATGACGAATGTTTATAAGGAGTACCCGAATGGTATGAAAGCCGTTGCTGGTCTCACAGTTAACATTAAACAAGGTGAATTCGTATACGTAGTTGGACCGAGTGGAGCCGGAAAATCTACATTTATTAAAATGATGTATCGTGAAGAAAAGCCAACTACAGGATCTATTAATGTAAATGGACTTACTATCGAATCATTGGCAGAAAGAGATGTTCCATATTTCCGTCGTCAATTAGGCGTGATTTTCCAAGATTTTAAATTATTACCTAAATTAACGGTATATGAGAATGTTGCGTTTGCTTTAGAAGTAATTGAAGAAGAACCAGATGCGATTCGTGAGCGTGTTACTGAAGTGTTAGGACTAGTAGGTCTAGATGATCGTGCAGACGCACTTCCAAGTGAACTTTCAGGTGGAGAGCAGCAACGTGTGGCTATTGCAAGAGCGATTGTTAATAGACCAAAGGTTGTAATTGCCGATGAGCCAACTGGTAATTTAGATATTGAAACAGCTCTTGATATTATGAAGATCTTTACGCGCATTAATGAGCGTGGTACAACGATTGTTATGGCGACGCATAATGCAGATATCGTAAATACAATCCGTCATCGTGTAATCGCGATTGAAGGCGGAAAAATTGTTCGAGACGAGATTGAGGGAGGATACGGATATGAAGGCTAAAACCCTTAGTCGACATTTGCGAGAAGGTGTAAAAAATCTATCCCGTAACGGATGGATGACATTTGCTTCTGTAAGTGCAGTAACAGTTACATTATTACTTGTAGGTGTCTTTTTAACAGCGATTATGAATATGAACCATTTTGCTACAAAAGTAGAGCAAGATGTAGAAATTCGTGTACACATTGATCCAGCAGCAAAAGAAGCTGATCAAAAGAAATTAGAAGAAGATATGAGTAAGGTCGCGAAAGTAGATTCTATTAAATACTCTTCTAAAGAAGAAGAATTGAAACGTTTAATTAAAAGTTTAGGCGATAGTGGAAAAACGTTCGAGTTATTTGAGCAAGATAACCCACTGAAAAACGTATTTATTGTAAAAGCGAAAGAGCCAACTGATACAGCACAAATTGCGAAAAAGATTGAAAAAATGCAGTTTGTAAGTAACGTTCAATACGGTAAAGGTCAAGTTGAAAAATTATTTGATACTGTAAAAACAGGACGTAATATCGGGATTGCATTAATTGCAGGTCTTTTATTCACAGCGATGTTCTTAATCTCTAATACAATTAAAATTACAATTTATGCTCGTAGTACTGAGATTGAAATTATGAAACTTGTAGGTGCAACAAACTGGTTTATTCGTTGGCCGTTCTTGCTAGAAGGATTATTCCTAGGAGTATTAGGATCAATTATTCCAATTGGTCTAATTCTAGTTACGTATAATTCACTGCAAAGTGTGTTTAATGAAAAACTTGGCGGAACAATTTTCGAGCTTTTACCATACAGCCCATTCGTATTCCAATTAGCTGGTTTATTAGTGTTAATCGGTGCGTTAATCGGTATGTGGGGAAGTGTAATGTCAATTCGTCGCTTCTTAAAAGTATAAAAAGTTGCAAACATAATTCGTACAAGCTTATCATATAGTAGAAATAGGTAAAGGCATCACACGCTGTGTGATGCCTTTTGCTACACCACCTGTGTGTTTTGGAAAGGGGAATTCCGCATTGAAACGTAGAGTTGCAATTATTGGAATGGTTGTTGCATTTTTAATTGGTGCTGGCGGAATGTTTGCAGGAATGTCTGTATTTGGGGTTAACCCAGCAGAAGTAACGCAAACAATTTCGAGTGGGAACGCTAGCACGACGCAAGGGAATTTGGCAAAAATTAATGAGGCATATGGACTAATTGATTCACGTTATGTGGAAGACGTGAAAGATGACAAGTTAGTTGAAGGTGCAATACAAGGCATGTTGTCTACGCTGAAGGACCCTTATTCCACGTATATGGATAAAGAAACAGCCAAACAGTTTAGTGAATCACTTGATCCCGAGTTAGAGGGGATTGGGGCTGAGGTGAACAAAACAGACGGTAAGCTTATTATCGTATCGCCAATTAAAGGTTCACCAGCAGAAAAGATTGGAATTAAGCCGAATGACCAAATTTTATCTGTAGATGGAAACAGTGTAAAAGACTTATCGCGTGAAGAAGCTGTATTAAAAATTCGTGGTAAAAAGGGAACGACTGTCGCGATTGAAATTAAACGTGCAGGAGTAACTGATCCGATTGTATTCAAAATTAAGCGTGAAAAAATCCCAATCTTCACGGTAGTTAGTTCTGTGAAACAAGAGAATGGAAAAGATATCGGTTATATGCAAATTACTTCTTTTGCTGAAAATACAGCGAAAGAATTTAAGGATCAGTTAAAAGAGTTAGAGAAGAAAAACATAAAAGGTTTAGTTATTGACGTTCGTGGTAATCCTGGTGGCTATTTAAATAGTGTAGAAGATATACTAGGAGAAATTATGACGAACAAAAAGCCGATGCTACAAGTAGAGCAGCGAAATGGTGAGAAAAAGCAAATCTCTACAGAGCTGAAAGAGAGGAAGCCATATCCAATTTCAGTATTGATTGATAAAGGAAGTGCTTCTGCTTCGGAAATTTTAGCTGGCGCATTGAAAGAAGGAGAAGGTTACGATTTAATTGGTGAAACAACATTTGGTAAAGGAACTGTTCAGCAAGCCGTTCCGTTTAAAGATGGCAGTAACATTAAATTAACGATGTTCAAATGGTTAACTCCAGATGGAAACTGGATTCATAAAAAGGGAATCAAGCCAACTGTAGAAGTGAAACAACCAGATTACTACCATGCGACGCCAATTCAAATTGAAAAAACACTTTCATACAATTCAAATGATGTGCAAGTGAAGCATGCGCAAGAGATGCTGAAAAGCTTAGGTTATGTACCGGGTCGTGAAGATGGCTACTTTAGTAAAGAGACAGAATCAGCACTGAAAGCATTCCAAAATGCGAATGAGATGGAAGCGACAGGACAGCTTGATAAAAAGACAGCTGAGGCAATCCAAACTAAAATCATTGAAAAAATCCGTTCTGGAGAAAATGATCTACAATTACAGGCAGCATTAAAATTAATAGCGAAATAAGAAGAAATACAGGCATTTTATTGCCTGTATTTTTTTGTGTTAAACAAACGTTTGTCCAGTTATGATAATATAAAAAGAAAGAATGATATAAATGGTGGTGAATGAGTTCGTGGAGGCATGGCTTTTTGAAATAATGCGGGCAGTTGGACGTTTTTTCTTGCACCCTGCTGTCTATGTATTTTTAATAAGTAGTATCTTCGTTGGATATTTACGTATATTACGAGAACGAAAAGATTTTTCTTTTAAAGTTTATGATATTTGGTTTGAATTGCGAACATCTCTATTTGCAGGGCTTGGATATGGATTAATCGTATCTATTATTACGATTGGGCTTGGACTTGTTGTTTCCAAGGCGAGCTTATGGGCCATTTTACTTTGGACATTATTATTTGGATTAACTGCTATGTATCGATATTTATCGGCAGCTTATACGTTCAGTATCGCAATTGTATGTGTTTTATTATCTTCTAAGCTGCCAGTTTCCTTCTTACAGCTTGGAGAAGGTGAAGAGGGTACGATTGTATCTCTTGCTATTTTACTAGGCATCATGCTTGTTGTGGAGGGCTTATTGATTTCTAAAAACGCGGTGAGATATTCTACACCGAGGATTAGGAAGGGGAAACGTGGGCTCAAGATTGGTTTACACGAATCGAAGCGTTTATGGATCGTGCCGATTTTTATTCTTGTACCAGGTGATGCGGTAACCCAGTTTATTTCATGGTGGCCTGTCGTTTCAATAGGGACAAATACATATTCTCTATTCCTCGTTCCATTTTTAATTGGATTTATGCGAAAGATTAGAAGTTATGAGCCGACGGAAGCTTTACTCTTTACAGGAAGACGTGTTTATGGATTAGCTGGTCTTGTACTTGTTTTAGGGGTCGCGAGTTATTGGTGGCACGTACTTGCTATTATTGCAATGGGTGTCGCAATGCTTGGACGTTTTACGATTTCGATGCAAGAAAAAATTGTAGATGAGACAAGACCGGCATATTTCGCTGCACGCAATGATGGACTTGTTGTGTTAGATACAATTCCAAATACAATTGGGGCCGAGCTGAATTTACTGCCTGGAGAAATAATTACGAAAGTAAATGGAGTCGTTCCAAGGAGTGCCGAAGAATTTTATGATGCGCTTCAAACGAAAACAACAGGAGCTTTTTGTAAATTAGAAGTGGTAGATACAAATGGTGAGCTTCGTCTTGCTCAAACAGCATTATATGCTGGAGGACATCATGAGTTAGGCGTTGTATTTGTTCAGCAAGAGCACGAGTGGGATTCGGAAGCGATGTAATGGAAGTGGGGGTATCACCAATAGGTGATACCTTTTTTGGTCTGAGTGGGGACGGGAGTTAGTACATGAAATTTATATCGGCGATTATCGGAATATATCAGCGCAACTGAAATTATATCGGCGATTATTAAAATATATCGACTTTCTGGCAAAAAACGACAACTATCGCAAACCTTATTTGTAGTTTCATAGTCGAATAACTTGAATAATTATTTGATAATGGTTATCATTTAGGGAGTCTTTTAATTTGGAAAAGGGAGGAAATATATGCTACGTAAATTTTTTTCTTACTATAAACCGTATAAAGGTTTATTTATACTCGATTTTTCTTGCGCGGTTATCGCAGGATTACTGGAACTTGGTTTCCCGCTTATCGTAAATCAATTTATTGATAAGTTATTACCAGGACAAAACTGGACGCTTATTTTATGGGCTTGTTTTGGTTTACTTGCAGTTTATATGTTAAATGCAGGTTTACAATATGTTGTTACCTACTGGGGGCATATGCTAGGAGTTAATATTGAAACAGATATGAGGCAGAAATTATTTGATCACATTCAAAAGCTATCATTCAGATTTTTTGATAATAATAAAACAGGTCATCTAATTTCACGTCTTACGAACGATTTAATGGAAATTGGGGAAATTGCTCACCACGGGCCAGAAGATTTATTCATCGCCGTAATGACTTTAGTTGGGGCATTTTCATTTATGATGATGATTAACTGGAAGTTAGCACTTCTAACATTCTTTGTAATTCCATTCCTATTATGGTTGGCGCTTTACTTCAATAAAAAAATGACGGGTACGTTTAGACGTTTATTCTCAGATGTCGCTGATTTTAATGCATGTATCGAAAATAACGTCGGTGGTATTCGCGTTGTACAAGCATTCGGAAATGAAAAGTTTGAGAAAGACCAATTCGCTGTGAACAACGCTCGTTTCCGTACAACGAAATTAATGGCGTATAAAATTATGGCGCTAAACTCATCCATTAGTTATATGCTCATGCGTCTCGTAACGCTCTTCGTATTAATATGTGGCACATGGTTTGTTCTGCAAGGTGAGTTAACGTATGGTGGATTTATCGGATTCGTCTTATTAACGAATATTTTCTTCCGACCAATTGAGAAAATTAATGCAGTTATTGAAAGTTATCCGAAAGGAATCGCAGGTTTTAAAAGGTATGTAGAACTTCTTGAAACAGAGCCTGATATTGTGGATTCTAAAGATGCGATAGAAGTAAAGCATGTACACGGTGATATTCACTATAACAACATTACGTTCGGATATGAAAATAAAGAACCGATTTTAAATGATATTAGCTTGAAAATACACGCAGGTGAAACAGTTGCGTTCGTTGGGCCATCAGGGGCAGGGAAAACAACGTTATGTAGTTTATTACCACGCTTTTATGAGCAGGAATCTGGGTCAATCCAAATTGATGGCATTGATACGAAAGAGATGACTTTATCGTCACTTCGTAAACAAATTGGAATTGTACAGCAAGATGTATTCTTATTCTCAGGAACGATTCGCGAAAATATCGCTTATGGAAATTTACAGGCTTCAGAGGCTGCAATTTGGCAGGCGGTAAAACGTGCCCAGTTGGAGGATTTAATTTACTCGCAACCAGACGGTTTAGATACAGTTATCGGTGAGCGTGGTGTGAAACTTTCAGGGGGACAGAAGCAGCGTCTAGCAATTGCTCGTATGTTCTTGAAAAACCCGCCAATTTTAATATTAGATGAAGCGACTTCTGCATTAGATACAGAGACGGAACTTGCTATTCAAAAATCACTTGCAGAACTAGCTGTCGGTCGTACAACTTTAATTATTGCTCACAGGCTTGCAACTATTAAAAATGCGGATCGTATCGTCGTTGTAAATAAAGATGGTATTGCAGAACAAGGTTCGCATGAGGAATTAATTGAGCGAGGCGGAGGGTATAGCCGATTATACGAAGCGCAGTTTAGTTCGTAAATATAATTTCTGCTGAATTCGTGCACCATAAGTAAGTGGAAATCTTATATGGGAGGCTATAAAGCATGATTGTAACAACAACATCTACAATTCAAGGGAAAGAAATTATTGAGTATATTGATATCGTGAATGGAGAAGCGATTATGGGTGCGAATATTGTTCGTGACCTTTTCGCATCTGTCCGTGACGTTGTCGGCGGCCGTGCAGGTGCTTATGAAAGTAAATTAAAAGAAGCGCGCGACATCGCAATGGAAGAGATGAAAACATTCGCAAGGCAAAAAAATGCGAATGCCATCGTTGGTATCGACGTGGATTACGAAGTAGTTCGCGAAGGAATGCTAATGGTTGCGGTGAGTGGGACTGCTGTCCGTATATAAAGTGAAACTTTAATCAGTGGGGGGCATCCCGGCTAGTTATGAGCCTTCACCAACTGGGCATTTAATGCCTACAAGTAGCAAGATAAAGTGAAAAGCCGTGCTGGTGCACGGCTTTTTGTTATTGTGATGTCTAATATTATCTTTATGTCGAAGCCACGATATTTCTTGGGAAATGTGGAAGGCCCCGTCGATATATAGGGAAGACATTAGAGCGCTTCTTTACACCGCTGAATTTGAACTAATAATTTTTCATATTCTTGTTCAAGAAATGTGATGTCATCTTGATGATTGGGTATAGAAATCCGGCTGATGATTTCTGTTAATTTCGTTTGTAATCGCAATAATTCTTGTTCAGTAACGTTTACGGAAGCTTGAGTGGTTCTTTTAATGTATTGCTCGTAATTGCCATAGAATATTCTTGGTTCGCTCTCATCTACTTGTAGAATATGGTCTGCAACAGAACGAATAAAGGCACGGTCATGGCTAATGAAGAGTATAGTGCCAGGATACTCTTGTAACATGTTTTCTAATTCTTCCTGTGTTGTTAAATCTAAATAGTTCGTCGGTTCATCGAGCAGGAGCATATTATAGTTTCCTAAAAATACTTTTGCGAGTGCAACCTTCATTCGTTCACCCCCGCTTAGAACGTGCACAGGTTTATGAACATCTTCGCGGCGGAAAAGGAGCCGGGCAAGTATTGTTCGAACGAACGATTCAGTATAGCTCGATTCTTCTAGAACATTTTCTATAATTGTTTTATCTGTGTTTAAAATAGATAGTGTTTGCTCAAAGTATCCGATTTTACAACTCTTCGAAAGCTGGATACCACGCTCGTTTGCGAGAAGCATGTTGAACAAAGTTGTTTTTCCACTTCCATTTGCCCCTAAAATAGCAAGCTTTGCACCGGGGGCAATTGTCCCATTCATATTTTTAAATAGTGTGCGGTCGCCTATTTTCTTTGTTGCTTTATTGAACTGTACTGCCACTTTACTATGAATGGGTGTATGGTATTGCACGTCAAACTGAGCCTGAGAAAGATCTTTTGGCTTTTCTTTCTTTTCTAGTTTTTCGAGACGTGTTTCTAATACTTTGGCTGCTTTGCTGACCTGTTCTTGCCCATGAGCTCCACTTAATTTATAAAGTTTAGATTCAGATGAACTGAACCGAGTTGGGATTTTTGTCATGCTAGAAGCGCGTTGTTTTCTTTGTAAAATGGACTGTTCCAAACGATTTTTTTCTTGTACATATTGCTCGTATTCTGCTTCCTTTTGTATTCTCTCACGTTCTTTTTGCTTTCGATAGTTGGAATAGTTTCCTTTATATTCTTTAATCATCCCGTCTTCAACTTCGATGATTTTTGTACATATTGTATCTAGGAAATCGCGATCATGAGATATTAAAACAAGCGCACCTTTATAAGATGAAAGTGCCTTTTCTAATTGCTCTGTACCGAACATATCTAAGTGGCTTGTTGGTTCATCAGCAAATAGAATGCCTGCCTCTTGTTCAAGGGCATGGGCAATCTTTAGGCGCATTCGTTCGCCGCCGCTCATTGAATTTGCGACGTTTGAAATACTCCATTTTCCTTTTGCAAGAGAAGAAGCGGTTTCCAGTATTGTATCGCTAAGCTGTGGAATGATGGCGATAGAACTATGATGAGTTACTGTCCCTTTGTCAGCTTCTATTTCTTTACTTAATATTTGCAATAACGTAGATTTTCCAGCTCCGTTGACTCCAACGATTCCTATGCGATCGTGTGCGTGAATTTCTAGTGATGGTAACGTAAATATGGTACGGTCACCAAAGCTCTTTTCAATATTACGTGCGAATAAAATAGTCATAAAAAAACCTCCCTAGTTTCACTAGAGAGGATAAACGTCGCCCTTCAATGTAAAAATCGTACATAAATAAACGATTTTTCACATGATCGTCTCGAAAGAAAGTATCGACAAATGGACAGACTAATCCCCTGCTAGTTTTCATCATTTTTGTTCACTATTTGTGATGGATGAAATAAATAAGAGAATTAGAACTTCATTGGTCAAAGTACCTTCCTTTCATAATATTATTTTTATTGTATGCGCATACAAATGGGTTTGTCAAACTTATTTCTGTTGGCTATTTTTAAATTTGCTATTATACAGTTGTGCCTTTGTAAGTGCTTCAGTATCATTTTTGATTTCATCCAATCCATTCGCATCCCCGATAATATACCCTTCAAATGATGAACCAACAAAATCAAAGATATACTGGAATTGAGCAATAAGTGGCAATGCTTTCCGTTTCGGATTGTCTCCGCCAACGATGACGACGTACATTTTTTTACCTTTCATTTTCTCTTTGAAATGAAGAGAGGTATCACGTAAGCTTTGTGACCAGCGATCAACGAAGTTTTTCATATGGCCGCTCATTCCGTACCAGTATAGTGGTGTAGCAAAGATAATCGTGTCGTGCTCTAGCATGCGTTTGGTTAATTGCTCGTAGTCATCATTTACAGGTTGAAATCCTTCAGCATCATGGCGTTGGTCTGTAATAGGATAAATGGTATGGTCAAGTAAATAAATTTGTTCTGCTTTCATTCCATCAATCATCATATATGTTAAGGCTTCCGTATTCCCATTTTGTCTTGAACTGCCGTGTATAACAAACATGCAATCATCCCTTTTCTTTTTCTTGTTTTAGCAGTGAAACGTGTTTTTGTAAATTCGTTTGAATGTTGGAAAGTAATGAGATTTGCCTTGTTACTTCATTGAGCTTAACTTCGTAAAGTGCAAGGATACTGCTGCATGGATTTTCGTATAGATGTGGTTCGATTTCGAGGCAGCGCAGCATTCTTGCAGTTTCTTCTAAATTTAAGCCGAGCTGTAAGTACATTTGGATAAGCTCTACTTTTTCAATGGCACTTTTATCGAAATCACGATAGCCGTTTGTGAGGCGATTTGAAGGGAGCAATCCCTTTTCTTCATAATGTCTTAGCGATCTTTCGCTAACGCCAGTTTCTTTTGATAACTCTCCAATTCGCACTGCATTTCACTCCTTTTACATGTATTGTAAACCTTCACACTAATGTGAAGGTCAACTCTGTTTTTTCGCAAAAGAATCTACATGATTTAAAAACACTTGAATGGCTTTAGATGGAATGAAATATTTGCCACGCACGATGGAGAATGGACGAATTAGTTTTTCAGTTGGAACTTCGACGTGGAATAGTTCTTGGGCTAGTAGTTCTTTCCGCACGGTCCAATCAGAAAGTATAGCGATGCCAAGCCCGGCAGCGACGGCTTCCTTTACACTTTGAATGCTACTAAATGTAAAGAATCGTTTCATTTTTAAATGATGTTGATGAATAAAACGATCGCCATAGGCACGTGTCCCAGAGCCACTTTCTCTTAATACCCATACTTGGTCTTGGAGAGTAGCTTCGTTTATATCCTTGATGTGAAGTAATGGGTGATTTGGAGGGACGACGAGCTTCATTTCATCTTGCATAAACGCTTCAACGTCTACGTCAGCATATACGACTTGCCCCTCTACTAAGCCGATATCAATTTGATTAGAGCGAAGGCTTTGCAAAACTTCTTCTGTATTAGAGATAAGGGTATGAACTTCGACGTGCGGATTTTCATTGGCATAGTTAGCGAGTATTTTGGGAAGTAAGTATTCGCCAATTGTAAAACTAGCACCGATGCGAAGTGTTCCTGTTACAACGTTATGTAATTCGTTAATTTCCTGTTTTGCATCATCATAAAGAGAGAGCATTTGCTTTGCATGTATGTATAATATGTTTCCAGCTTCCGTAACTTGTACATGCTTTGGGGAGCGCTGAATGAGTGTAGTTCCAAATTCATTTTCCAGGTTGCGAATGTGCATGCTTACACCGGGTTGTGAAAGGTTTAAAAGTTCTGCTGCACGAGAGAAATGTTTCTGTTCAACGACAGTCACAAAGATTTTCAAAATGTCGACGTTCATTTGTTAGGCCCCTTTATTTTTGTTTTTATTCTATCATAAGTATTTCTGATGATAGAGATTGAATATTGATATTAAACTTATTATAAAAACTCTCTTATAATGTAAGTAGAAAGAACATGCATGTTCCAATACGATTATTGGGGTGGTACAAGGTGGAACAAACACTTGTTATACAAAAGAAAAAGGGCTTTGGATTTTCGCAAGGTATTGGGATTACATTATTAATCGCCATTGCTGCGAAATATTTAGCGGAGCTTCCATTTTTAAATATTATGGGACAATTAGTAATTGCTATTCTAATTGGGATGATTTGGCGCGCAGCGATTGGAGTCCCTCCAGAAGCGATAGCGGGAACGAACTTTGCGAGTAAGAAGTTGCTTCGCTTTGGGATTATCTTACTTGGAATGCGATTAAATCTGGTTGATATTGCGAAGGCGGGGCCGAAAGTATTGGTCATCGCAGCGGTAGTTATTACATTCACCATTTTCGTTGTATATGGATTGACAAAAGTATTTAAAGTAGAAAAGAAACTTGGGATTTTAACGGCGTGTGGAACGGCGATTTGTGGTGCGGCAGCGGTCGTGGCAATTGCACCACAAGTGAAAGCAAAGGACGATGAAACGGCGGTTGGTGCCGCAATTATTGCTATTTTAGGTACGATATTTACGCTTATTTATACATTATTATATCCAGTGCTTGGCTTATCTCCGTACGGTTACGGTGTATTCTCGGGGGCGACGCTGCATGAAATTGCTCACGTAATTGCGGCTGCGGCACCAGGCGGTAGCACGGCTGTCGACATCGCGGTTATCGTGAAATTAACGCGCGTTGCGATGCTTGTACCAGTAGCGATTTTAATTGGGTTATGGTTTGGTAAGAGCGAGGGAAGCGAAGAAAAGAAATCGTGGAAGGAGCTTCCGATTCCTTGGTTTATATTCGGATTTTTAGCGATGAGTGCGGTGCATTCACTCGGGATTATCCCCGAAGTTGTTGCCGGTTATATTGTAATAATTGCGTACATGCTTATCGCAATGGCGATGGCAGGTCTTGGTTTAAATGTAGAGTTTAAAACGTTCCGTAAATTAGGAAGCAAAGCATTTGTAGCAGGGCTGATCGGCTCGGTTTGTCTTTCTATTCTTGGATATGTTCTTGTATGGGTATTAGGATTTATGTAGTAGAGGAGAAAGCTGTTCCAAAAGATATTTTGGGACAGCTTTTTCTTATGATTATAGCGCTATGGATTTCAGTATTTGTTAGTAAGTCGATATATTCGGAAAATCGCCGATATAAATGGAGTTGCGCTGATATATTTAGAAAATCGCCGATATAAATGGAGTTGCGCTGATATATTTAGAAAATCGCCGATATAAATGGAGTTGCGCTGATATATTTAGAAAATCGCCGATATAAATGGAGTTACGTCGATATATTGGGAGAATCGCTGATATAAACTTAACTACTATCGTACTTTGTTAGAGAAGGTGTTCAGTGGAATATTTTTCTAAAATTTGTAAATTAATCTTTACTTGTAATTGGAAAATATTTATAATTAAAGTAAAGATATCTTTACTTTTGAAGGTGGATCCTATGGGTGTGAAAAATAAAATTAAAGAATTAAGAAAGCAAAATCATATAACACAAGTTGAAATGGCAAAGGTGATGCAGGTGACGCGTCAGACGATTATAGCGATTGAAAATCACCATTACAATCCGAGTCTAGAGTTATCCCTAAAAATCGCCAAATATTTTGGGATAAAGGTGGAGGAAATCTTTACGCTGGAGTAAGGGGAGAGGAAATAAATGATAAGTTTGAGAGATTTCAATTAGATTAAACGTTTAAATATATAAGGACTGGTTTTGGGGTATTAATTAGTATGTTATCAATGAGCGTATTAACAAAGACTAGCAAATAGATATATAAAGGGGAAGCGGAATGGGATTACCGGTGTTATGTGTCGCTACAGCTATATTTGCACTTCTTTGGGGAATGCAAAATTTCTCTCGTAATCCAGTGCCAAGTATTTGTATTATGATTGGCACTGTTGGTTTATCGTATTATTTATTACTATTGGCCCATTATCATAAAACGGCAACGAGCGTTGTTGTTGGAGCACTTATTTTATTTTGTGGGCGCGCTGTACAAAAAGGATTATTTCCGTAAAAGCTGTTTATACAATGAGTATAAACAGCTTTTTGTATTTTTTTACAAAAGTCTTGAAAGTTACGTAACGTCATCTTTTATAATGAAGGGGAAGAGGTGATGGTAGTGATTTCAATACAAGAATTGACGAGAGAGACAGGGGTAACAGTACGTACATTACGTTATTATGATCAAATAGATTTATTAAAGCCGAGCGGGAAAACAGAAGGCGGGCATCGTTTATATAGTGAAGCTGACGTAATACGTCTCCAACAAATTTTATTTTTAAAGGAAATGGGATTTTCACTAAAAGAGTCTGCGAATATGTTAGTAAAAGGTGAGCTTAACTTAAAGGATTCGCTTGAAAAACAACTTCGGTTTGTACAGGAAGAACAAAAGAAATTCAATCGAATGGAGCGCGTTTTACAAGCAGTTGTTTATTCGGTGGATGTGGAGGGAGAGCTCGATTGGAAAGTTATGTTTGAACTGATCCAGCTTTCGAAACAGTCTTCTCGTATACGTGAAATATTTCAAAATGAAGTATTTTCAAAGGAAGAACAAAAGTTGCTTCATAATTTGCCAAATATGAGTGAAGAAGATCCGAATGTTTTAGAATGGGTGGATTTATTAAAGCAATTACGCACTTTTATGAAAGACGGTAAAGAAACTGCAAGTGATGAGGTGCAAGGGGCAATGAAGAGATTAATGCAGAAGTGTTTAGAAATGGCCAATGGTGATGAAGCGTTTTTAGATAAGTTATGGGAAGTTAGAAAATCGAAGGAAGATTCACAGAAAATGAGCATGTATCCAATCGAAGAAGAATTTTTATTATATATGGATGAAGCTTTTCGTATATATGATGAAAAGGAGAAGGATAAATGAGTATACTCGCAGAATATCGTTGGTACTTTTTAATTGGGGCAGAGATTGTATTTTGGTTATCGGCTATCGGTTTCTTTTTACTTCGTTACGGATTCCGTTTGAAAAAGGCGAGTTTTATTATGGGGATTGTACTACTCGTAAATGAAGTGTTCATTTTAACCTTAGGGGTAGTGGACTATTATCAAACAGGAAAGTTTTCTAACTTTCAGATTATTACCGTAATCATTTTATTGTATGCGGTCTTCTACGGGAAAAAGGATTTGAAGAAGCTTGATATATTTGTGCAAAAGTTAGCTGCGAAATGGCGGAATGAACCAGCGCCTGTTATTGAAGAACATATAGAATTAACAGGTATGGCCTATGCAAAGCAGGAAATGAAAAATTGGGTATTACATCTTGTTTTATTCGTTGGTGTGCATATATTCTTTTTCTTCGCGTATGGATTTATTCCATTTGAACAATGGGGAAATTGGTTAGAATCGGGAATCGTTTTAAATAAAGCTGCAAGTCGCGTGAGCCAAGTGTGGGCAATTATATTTTTAGTTGATACAGCAATTTCATTTTCATATGTTATTTTTCCGAAGAAGGAGAAAGGGAAAGAAAAGCTACTTTCGTAGAGGAAAGTAGCTTTTGCAGTATACAAATAATTCTTATAGGAGAGGATGACAATAGGAAAAAGAAGTGGTTTTATATGCCTACTTCTCTTTAGTTTAGTAGCATGCTCACAACCTAACATTACAATTGATAAGAAGAATGATGTCATTGTAAAGGAAGCGGTAACTTCTAATCTAGATAAATTTGAAAAGTTCGTTTTGAATGTGGAACAAGGGGAAGTTGATAAAGTAAGAATTGTACATTATACACATGAAGGTGATCCGGTTTTTCAAACGTTAGAGTATAGTGGAACAGATATAATTCATATGTTAGATAATAGGCAAGATCGATTTGCTGGTAATCATACAGATATAGATGAAGATAGTTGTAAAAGGATTGTTAAAGAGCAGCGTGAATTACAAACGGCTTATAGGTTAATAGACTGTCTGAATGAAAATGGGCGCAATGGATATGATTTATTATATGTACCTAAAAAATAGAGTTAGTAGAGGAAGGAAGTTTTGACTCCTTCCTTTTTCTATGTATATATTGTCGAAAATTTTACCGAATATCTGTTCGTTTTTTTAGGTTTTTTATGGGCATTCGTGGTAAAATAATAATACAGATTTTTATGAGGAGGTCGGATTTTACTTGGAACATCAATTTGAAATTATCTCAGCGTATTCCCCGCAAGGTGATCAGCCGGTAGCTATAGAGAAGCTTGTAGAGGGACTTAATAGTGGAAAGAAAAAGCAAGTGTTGCTGGGAGCGACAGGGACGGGTAAGACATTTACGATTTCAAATGTCATTAAAGAAGTACAGAAGCCAACACTTGTGATGGCTCATAATAAAACGTTAGCAGGACAATTATATAGTGAGCTGAAAGATTTTTTTCCGAATAATGCAGTTGAATATTTTGTTAGTTATTACGATTATTATCAACCAGAAGCGTATGTGCCGCAAACGGATACTTTTATAGAAAAGGATGCGCAAATTAATGATGAAATCGATAAATTGCGTCACTCAGCAACGTCTGCATTATTTGAACGGGACGATGTAATTATCGTTGCGAGTGTTTCGTGTATATATGGTTTAGGTTCTCCGGAAGAATACCGCGAGTTAGTTGTTTCACTTCGAGTTGGTATGGAAAAGGACCGCAATCAATTGCTTCGTGAACTTGTTGATGTACAGTACGGACGTAATGATATTGATTTCAAGCGTGGGACATTCCGTGTGCGCGGAGATGTAGTTGAAATCTTCCCGGCATCACTTGACGAGCATTGTATTCGAATTGAATTTTTCGGTGATGAAATCGATCGTATTCGTGAAGTAAATGCGTTAACAGGTGAAGTATTAGCAGAACGTGATCATGTAGCAATCTTCCCAGCATCTCACTTCGTTACACGTGAAGAAAAAATGAAGGTTGCTATTGAAAATATAGAAAAAGAATTAGAAGAGCGTTTAAAAGAATTAAATGATAATGGTAAGTTGTTGGAAGCGCAGCGTATAGAGCAACGTACACGTTATGATCTAGAAATGATGCGCGAGATGGGCTTTTGTTCAGGGATTGAAAACTATTCCCGTCATTTAACACTTCGTCCAGCGGGTGCAACGCCGTATACGTTATTAGACTATTTCCCGAAGGATTTCTTAATTGTTATGGATGAGTCGCACGTATCAGTGCCACAAGTAAGAGCAATGTATAACGGAGACCAAGCACGTAAGCAAGTACTTGTGGATCATGGATTCCGTCTGCCATCAGCTTTAGATAATAGACCGCTCACGTTCGATGAGTTTGAAGAGAAAATGAATCAAGTCATTTACGTTTCGGCAACGCCAGGACCATACGAATTAGAGCAGTCACCGGGGGTAATAGAACAAATTATTCGTCCAACAGGGCTTTTAGATCCACCAATTGATATACGACCAATTGAAGGTCAAATTGACGATTTATTAGGAGAAATTCAAGATCGTATTGCAAAAAATGAACGTGTATTAATTACGACTTTAACGAAAAAAATGTCAGAGGATTTAACGGATTACTTAAAAGATGTAGGAATTAAAGTGAACTATCTTCACTCTGAAATTAAAACGTTAGAACGTATTGAAATTATCCGTGACCTTCGCCTTGGTAAGTTTGATGTACTTGTCGGTATTAACTTATTACGAGAAGGATTAGATATTCCAGAAGTATCACTTGTAGCTATTTTAGATGCAGATAAGGAAGGATTCTTGCGTTCAGAACGTTCGTTAATTCAAACGATTGGTCGTGCGGCGCGTAATGAAAACGGCCGCGTTATTATGTACGCAGATCGCATAACTAGATCGATGGGAATTGCAATTGAAGAAACGCAGCGTCGTCGTACTATACAAGAAGCTTACAATGAAGAGCATGGTATCACGCCGAAAACGATTCAAAAAGGCGTTCGTGATGTAATCCGTGCAACGACAGCGGCCGAAGAACCGGAAACATATGAAGCAACTCCTGCTAAGAAGATGACGAAGAAAGAACGTGAGAAAACAATCGCTAAGATCGAAGCAGAGATGAAAGAAGCAGCAAAAGCGTTAGACTTCGAGCGTGCAGCTGAATTAAGAGATTTACTATTAGAATTAAAAGCGGAAGGGTGAAAAGAGTGAGCATGAGCAAGGATTTTATCGTTGTAAAAGGTGCTAGAGCACATAACTTAAAAAATATTGATGTAACCATTCCGAGAAATCAGCTTGTTGTTGTAACGGGATTGTCTGGTTCAGGGAAATCATCATTAGCGTTTGATACAATTTATGCAGAAGGGCAGCGCAGATATGTAGAATCGTTATCTGCGTATGCACGCCAATTTTTAGGACAAATGGATAAACCGGATGTCGATACGATTGAAGGGTTGTCACCAGCGATTTCGATTGATCAAAAAACAACGAGTCGTAATCCACGTTCAACTGTCGGGACAGTGACGGAGATTTATGATTATTTACGTTTATTATTCGCACGAATTGGTACGCCGATTTGTCCAAATCACGGAATTGAAATTACATCACAAACAGTGGAACAGATGGTAGACCGTGTTCTTGAATATCCTGAACGTACGAAATTACAAGTGTTAGCTCCTATCGTGTCTGGACGTAAAGGTGCACATGTGAAAGTACTTGAAGATATTAAGAAGCAAGGGTATGTTCGTGTACGTGTTGATGGTGAAATGCTAGATGTGTCAGAAGAGATTACGTTAGATAAAAATAAAAAGCATTCTATTGAAGTTGTAATTGACCGTATTGTTGTAAAGGAAGGAATTGCGAGTCGTCTTGCGGATTCTCTTGAAAGTGCATTAAAGCTTGGCGGGGGACGAGTGTTAATCGATGTTATGGGAGAAGAGGAACTTCTATTTAGTGAACATCATGCATGTCCGCATTGTGGTTTTTCAATTGGTGAATTAGAGCCACGTATGTTCTCATTCAACAGTCCGTTCGGTGCATGTCCTTCTTGTGATGGACTTGGCTCAAAGTTAGAGGTAGATTTAGAGCTTGTCATTCCGAACTGGGATTTAACATTAAATGAACATGCGATTGCTCCTTGGGAACCGACAAGTTCACAATATTACCCACAACTTTTACAATCTGTGTGTAATCATTACGGCGTTGACATGGATATGCCTGTGAAAGATATACCGAAAGATTTATTTGATAAAGTGTTGTACGGGAGCGGTGAAGAGAAAGTTTATTTCCGCTATGTAAATGAATTTGGTCAAGTAAAGGAAAATGAGATTTTATTTGAAGGTGTTATTCCGAATATAGAGCGTCGTTATCGTGAGACGAGTTCTGATTATGTTCGTGAACAAATGGAGAAATATATGGCGGAGCAAGCTTGTCCGAAGTGTAAAGGCGGACGCTTAAAGCCTGAGAGTTTAGCTGTTTTCGTTGGTGATAAAACGATTGCTGACGTAACGAAATATTCTGTTCAAGAAGTACAGGAATTCTTCTCAAATGTTGAGTTAACGGAGAAACAACAAAAAATTGCTCATTTAATTTTAAGAGAAATTCAAGAACGTGTAGGTTTCTTAGTAAACGTTGGCTTAGATTATTTAACGTTAAGTCGTGCGGCTGGTACTTTATCAGGTGGTGAGGCACAACGTATTCGCCTAGCAACACAAATTGGTTCTCGACTCACTGGCGTACTTTACATCCTTGATGAGCCTTCTATCGGTTTACATCAGCGCGATAATGATCGTCTTATTCGTACATTGCAGGAAATGCGTGACTTAGGAAATACGTTAATTGTTGTTGAGCATGATGAAGATACGATGATGGCTGCTGATTATTTACTTGATATCGGACCTGGTGCAGGTATTCACGGTGGTCAAGTTGTATCAGCAGGTACACCAGCTGAAGTTATGCAAGATGAGAATTCGTTAACAGGAAAATATTTAAGCGGTAAAGAGTTTATTCCAGTTCCACTTGAAAGACGTAAAGGTGACGGACGTAAAGTGGAGATTGTCGGTGCAAAAGAGAATAACTTAAAGAATGCGAAGATGTCATTCCCACTTGGTACGTTTGTAGCGGTAACGGGTGTATCTGGATCAGGTAAAAGTACGATGATTAATGAAGTACTATATAAATCGTTAGCGCAAAAGTTATATAAAGCGAAAGCGAAGCCAGGTACTCATAAAGAGATTAAAGGTCTTGAGCATTTAGATAAAGTAATTGATATTGATCAATCACCAATCGGTCGTACACCACGTTCTAACCCAGCGACGTATACAGGTGTATTCGATGATATTCGTGATGTGTTTGCTCAAACGAATGAAGCGAAAGTGCGCGGATATCAAAAAGGACGTTTTAGCTTTAATGTGAAAGGCGGACGTTGTGAAGCGTGCCGTGGTGATGGAATTATTAAAATCGAAATGCACTTCTTACCAGACGTATACGTGCCGTGTGAAGTTTGTCATGGTAAACGTTACAACCGTGAAACGTTAGAAGTGAAATATAAAGATAAGAACATTTCTGAAGTATTAGGAATGACAATTGAAGATGGGGTAGAGTTCTTCGCTAATATCCCAAAAATTAAGCGTAAACTTCAAACGCTTGTAGACGTTGGGCTAGGTTATATGAAATTAGGACAGCCGGCAACGACGTTATCAGGTGGTGAAGCACAGCGCGTGAAATTAGCCTCTGAATTACACCGTCGTTCTACAGGGCGTACGTTATACATTTTAGACGAACCAACGACAGGTTTACATGCACATGATATTGCACGTCTTCTAGAAGTGTTGCAACGTCTTGTAGAGAGTGGTGAGACGGTACTTGTAATTGAACATAATTTAGATGTGATTAAAACAGCTGATTATATCGTTGACCTTGGACCAGAGGGCGGGGACAAAGGTGGACAAATCGTCGCTTCTGGAACGCCAGAGCAAGTAGTAAAAGAAGAACGCTCGTATACAGGTAAGTATTTAAAAGAGATTTTAAATCGTGATAAAGCAAGAATGAAAGAGAAAATAAAAGAAGTAGAGCTATCGCAATAAGTTTATTACGAAAAACCGAGTGGAAATGACACTCGGTTTTTCGTTCATAGAGGGAGAAAATGGAGTTTATAGATGTTTTAAGAAAGAAAAATATGAAGGTAAGAGAGTTTCAAAATTGGGGTGTATATTTTCGCAAGCGCTGGGAGGAGCATTTTGCAAACCATTTAAGTGATGAAGAAAAAGAAGACATTTTCCTTTATGGAGATAAGTATGGCTGTGGGTATCTTTGGCACATATTTAGTTATGAGAAGAAGAAGTGTTTAGAGGGGAAAGAAGCGGAGAACGCGTTTCATAATGAAGTGAAAAAGGAGTGCTGTATCTTCTATCAACACTGTAATGACGTACTACTAATAAAAGATGCGAGTTTATTAAGTATGGATGATATATTACGTGAAACAGATGATATGTATAAAGGTGATATATATATTGTAGATAAAGATTTCACTTGGACTTTTGTAAAAACTCATGAACATAGATGGTGTGGTCCTTATTTTACTAGGAGATGTTAGTAGGTATACAAGCATGAAGGGTAGAATAAGTTGATATAAGTGTTTGTATGATACTTGCGTTTATTGTCTATTAGCGTATGATGAAATATATATGTCAAAAGGATGTGTAAGAAAATGAGATGGATTGTATCACTTCTTGTAAATAGCGTTGTGTTAATCGCTGTATCGGGACTTTTAAAAGGGATTGCACCAGACGCGTTTTACGTAGCAAATATACAAACTGCAATTATTGCGAGTATTATATTGGCGGTTTTAAATGTGTTTGTAAAACCATTTTTAATTTTAATTACGCTACCAATTACTGTTGTAACGTTCGGGTTCTTCTTAATTGTTATTAATGCGATTACGTTAAAAATAACAGATTCATTATTAGGAGATGCTTTTAATATAACAGGGTTTGGCGTAGCAATTATTGCGGCAATTTGTATTTCTATTTTTAATATGATAATTGAAAAGGCAATTGTTGAACCGTTATATGAAAAAAAGAGAAAATGACAAAAAGAAAAACATTTCATCATTCGTATGAAATGTTTTTTTCTATTTATGAGAAACCGTATTTCTTGTTTCCAGAAAAAAATGGTACAATATCCGGTAGAATGGAATTTTACATCAAACGAGACTGAACCCGCAGCGGAGTGGAGGTTTATACATATGCCAAAAGTAAGGACAAAAGATTTAATTGAACAATTTCAATTGGAGTTAATAAGTGGTGAAGAAGGAATTCATCGTCCGATTGATACAAGTGATTTATCACGACCTGGAATTGAAATGGCAGGATTCTTTACATATTATCCAGCTGATCGCGTGCAGCTTCTTGGAAAAACGGAGCTTACGTTCTTTGATACGTTAACGACAGAGCAAAAACAAGAGAGAATGAAAGCGCTTTGTACCGAGGAGACGCCATGTATTATTATAACTCGTAATCAAGATGTACCAGATGAGTTATTACAAGCATCACGTGAATCAGGCATGCCTTTATTACGTTCTTCTCAAACGACAACGAGATTATCAAGTCGTTTAACAAATTATTTAGAAGGTAAGTTAGCACCAACAACTGCTGTTCATGGTGTATTAGTGGATATTTACGGTGTTGGTGTTTTAATTACAGGTCAAAGTGGTGTTGGTAAAAGTGAGACAGCTCTTGAACTTGTGAAGCGTGGCCATCGCCTTGTTGCGGATGATAGTGTAGAAATTCGCCAAGAAGATGAAGACACATTAGTAGGAAGCTCACCAGATTTAATTGAGCATTTATTAGAAATTCGTGGTCTAGGTATCATTAACGTTATGACGTTATTTGGTGCAGGGGCAGTGCGAAATTATAAGCGTATTACACTTGTTATTAATCTTGAAATTTGGGATCAAAAGAAAAATTATGATCGCTTAGGTCTTGATGAAGAGAAGATGAAGATTATTGATACAGAACTTACGAAGATTACACTTCCAGTTCGTCCTGGCCGAAACTTGGCTGTTATTATTGAAGTAGCAGCGATGAACTTCCGTTTGAAACGTATGGGAGTCAATGCGGCACAACAGTTCTCTGAACGATTAATGAGTGCGATTGAGTTAGGGAATCAGGAGTAAACTTTGGAGAGGGAGGTCATACATATGCTGTTAGGTTCTGTACCACAGCTTGACCGCGTAGCCATCCAACTTGGGCCGTTTCCTGTTTATTGGTATGGGATTATTATCGGTACAGGTGTGCTATTAGGTCTTTGGCTAGCAACTCGTGAGGGAGAAAGGCTAGGTATTCCAAAAGATACATTTGTTGACCTTGTATTAATTGCAGTACCGATCGCTATTCTATTTGCGAGAATGTATTATGTTATTTTTGAATGGGAATATTACGCGCAAAATCCGAGTCAAATTATTAATATTCGTCAAGGTGGCTTGGCGATTCATGGTGGTTTAATCGGGGCTGTTATTACAGGTATTCTTTTTGCAAAACGACGCGGGCTTTCATTCTGGAAGTTGGCGGATATTGCTGCGCCGAGTATTTTATTAGGACAAGCAATTGGCCGATGGGGAAACTTTATGAACCAAGAGGCGCATGGTGATGAAGTAACGAGACAGTTTTTAGAAGGTCTTCATTTACCAGATTTCATTATTAATCAAATGTATATCGAGGGTGTGTATTATCACCCGACGTTTTTATATGAATCATTATGGAATTTTGCAGGTGTCATTTTATTACTCGCACTACGAAAAGTGAATTTACGACGCGGGGAATTATTCTTTACATATTTAATTTGGTATTCAGTAGGGCGCTTCTTCGTAGAAGGCTTACGTACAGATAGTTTAATGCTAGGACCACTTCGTATTGCACAAGTAATGTCAATTGGACTTGTTGTTATTTCTATTATTTTCATTATTGTGAGACGAAAAATGGGGCAAGCTGATAAAAGATATTCAGAAAATTAGAGACAAGTAGCATCTTATTATAAGATGCTGCTTCTTTCATATTCAGGAAAGCGAAAGGACTAGGGCGATGCAAATAAATACAGTGTTATTTGATTTAGATGGAACTTTAATTAATACAAACGAACTTATTATTTCTTCTTTTTTACACACTTTAAATACATATTATCCAGATCAATATAAGCGTGAAGATGTGCTGCCATTTATCGGTCCATCTTTGCATGATACTTTCAGCAAGATTGATGAAAATAAAGTTGAAGAGATGATTACATGTTATCGTCAATTTAACCATGAGCATCATGATGAATTAGTAGAAGAATATGAAACTGTATACGAAACAGTTCAAGAGTTGAAAAAACAAGGTTATAAAGTTGGTATTGTTACAACGAAAGCGAGACAAACCGTTAAGATGGGATTAAAGTTGTCAAAGCTTGATGAGTTTTTTGATGTTGTCGTGACAATTGATGATGTGGAACATGTGAAGCCACATCCAGAACCACTTCAAAAAGCGCTCCAGTTACTAGATGCGAAACCAGGAGAAACAGTGATGGTTGGGGATAATCACCATGATATTGTCGGCGGACAAAATGCGGGTACGAAAACAGCTGCGGTTTCATGGACTTTGAAAGGTAGAGCGTATTTAGAATCTTACAAACCAGACTTTATGCTAGATAAAATGAGTGATTTATTGCCGATTTTGTCCGGTATTAACCGATCATAAGTAGAGGAGAGGGTTAAGTGCGACGGACAACGCGCTATCCTGTTTCAGGAGAGAATTCATTATGGAATGTGTATAAAACCGTGTCTTTTTGGAAGGTAATGAAAAACTTTATTATTATTCAAATTGCACGTTACACACCATTTTTATCTGTGAAGAATTGGTTATATCGTACGTTTTTAGGAATGAAAGTAGGGGGAAAAACATCATTTGCACTTATGGTTATGCCGGATATTATGTTTCCCGAAAAAATTACTGTGGGTGACAATTCAATTATCGGATACAATACAACGCTTTTAGCACATGAATATTTGATTCGTGAATATCGACTTGGAGAGATCGTCATAGGGAATGAAGTGATGATTGGAGCGAACACGACAATCTTACCAGGGGTAAGGATTGGAGATAGCGCCATTGTTTCGGCTGGAACACTTGTCCATAAAGATGTACCGAGCGGCGCTTTCGTAGGTGGAAATCCAATGCGTATTATTTATACGAAAGAGGAAATGGCGGCCCGAGAAGGTTGATGCTAAAAATGTAACATTTCTTTTCTTTTTTTATGAATAAAAAGGAAATAATTGAGTATAATATACTGTTTTGTTTTTTACGGAATCGTTTATACTTATAGATAGAAGAATGTGTGAGCGAAGAAAACAAAAAACTGGAGGATATATGGGGAAAAATCAAAGGATATATAAGGAGAACGGACAAGTTATCTCTTTTAACCAATTAGCGGACTTCTTTTATAAAAAAGGGATGAGGGCTTACAAAGGGCAAAAATTGCAAGATGCAATTAAATATTTTCGAAGAGCGGCACAAAGCGAGAAGGAGCCGTTTATTTTATGCCAATTAGCAATAGCGTTATCTGAGGCTGGTGAATACCAAGAGTCGAATCAGATATTTCTAAAGCTTGCTAGATCCAACCCTGAACTTGAACAATGCTATTATTTTATTGCAAATAATTATGCATATATGGGTTTATTTCAACAAGCGAAGAAGTATGCGGATCGATATTTAGAAGTTGCGAAAGAGAAGGAATTTGTAGAAGATACATTAGAATTGCTTGAGATTATGGAAGAAGAAGCAATGGGTGCGGAAGAGATTGAGGATGAAGATGATTTAATTGTTATGCAAGAAGAGGCAAATCGTTATATTCGTAATGGACAATTAGAAGAAGCCATTGCTACATTAGAAATTGTTACGAAAGATTATCCGGAATTTTGGTCGGGTCATAATAATTTAGCCATCGCACATTTTCAATCTGGTAATGTAGACAAAGCGCTGAAATTAACGGAAATGATTTTAGAGAAAAATCCTGGTAATATACATGCGCTTTGTAATACGCTTATTTTTCTATATTCAATTGGGGAACATAAACAAGTAGAAGCATTAGCGGGACAGCTAGTTTCAGTATATCCGATTTCATTTGAACATCGTTTGAAACTTGGAACGACCCTTGCAACAATTGGTTATTTCGAGCATGCATATAAGTGGTTCAAAGTATTAAAGCGTCAAGGATATGAGGGAGACGTAAGTTTTTATTATTGGTTTGCTTATTCTGCGTATATGGTGAAAAATCAGCAAGTAGCTGAAAAAATGTGGCAACATGTAGTAGAATTGCACCCTGATAAAAAAGGAAAAGAGCCGTGGAACGCACTAAATTTAGCGGATGAAGGGCAAAACGTGTTGTTTGAAGAATTACAAAAGTCATTTCAGCAAAGTGCGACGCTAGAGGAGCAAATGCTAGCTTTATATTTAATGAATGAATTGTCAACACCAGAGAAGGTCGGATTCTTTTTTGATGTAACGCAAGTGAAAAATGGTGTTCCAATTGTATCGCAACTTGCAAAGTATTTCTTTTTACTTAATAGTCATAAAGGTATTCCTGCTGATTTACAGCAATTTGAACAATGCGCGCGAATCGCGGACGCATTATATAATTATACGAAAAAGGACGATGAACTAATCGAAGAGTGTTTACACTTTTGGTTTTGTACGTTCATACGTTTATATACATCCGGGTCTGTTTTTACAAACGTGTACGGTTGGTCGGCGGCAATTGAATATATTGTGCGCGGCGAACAAGGAAATAAGATGACACAGTCGGAGCTTGGAGATGTATATAATGTATCTGTAGCGACTGTTCGAAAGTATGTGCAAGCTGTTAAGCGTACGCACACATAGTATAAGCAAATCATTGGGAAAAAAATGATGCTAACAGTATAATGAGGGTAACTTAATTGTGTAGGAATGGATAGGAGTGAATGGTGTGTCAGAAGAAAAAATTTATGATGTCATTATTATTGGTGCAGGACCAGCTGGTATGACAGCTGCAGTATATACATCTCGTGCGAATTTAAGCACATTAATGCTTGAGCGTGGTATTCCAGGTGGCCAAATGGCAAACACAGAAGATGTAGAAAATTATCCAGGTTATGAGTCTATTTTAGGACCAGACTTATCAAATAAAATGTTCGAGCATGCGAAGAAATTTGGTGCTGAATATGCATATGGTGATGTGAAAGCAGTCATCGATGGTAAAGAATATAAAACAATTATTGCTGGTAAAAAAGAATATAAAGCACGTGCAATTATCGTTGCAAGCGGTGCAGAATATAAAAAAATTGGTGTGCCAGGTGAAACAGAGCTTGGCGGCCGCGGTGTATCATATTGTGCAGTATGTGATGGGGCATTCTTTAAAGGAAAAGAACTTGTTGTTATTGGAGGCGGAGATTCAGCTGTTGAAGAGGGTGTGTTCTTAACGCGCTTCGCATCAAAAGTAACAATCGTTCACCGTCGTGACACTCTTCGTGCACAGAAAATTTTACAAGATCGTGCATTCCAAAACGAGAAAGTGGATTTCATTTGGAATCACACTATAAAAGAAATTAATGATGCAAATGGTAAAGTAGGAAGTGTAACACTTGTAGACGTAAATAGTGGAGAAGAGAAAGAAGTAAAAACTGATGGCGTTTTCGTATACATCGGTATGTTACCTTTATCAAAACCATTTGTTGAACTAGGTATTACAAATGAAAATGGTTACCTTGAAACGAACGAGCGTATGGAAACGAAAGTTCCTGGTATTTTCGCAGCAGGTGATGTTCGTGAAAAAATGCTTCGTCAAATTGTAACGGCAACAGGTGACGGTAGTATTGCTGCACAAAGTGCACAACATTACGTAGAAGAATTGTTAGAGGAATTAAAAACTGTAACAGAAAAATAAGGGGTAATACTCCTTTTGAGAAGAAAGCTACCGATAGGAGCTTTCTTTTTTTATGTAAAAATGTCAAAGTTTTGTCAAAAACAATTAGGATTATAAGCTTTCTTATTGATATACTGGACTTTACGGAAAAAATCACTATAAGAAATGAGGAATTTATTCAGTATGGAATGGCGTAATATATATCGTGGATTTTGTATGGGAGTTAGTGATTTAATTCCTGGTGTGAGCGGCGGTACAATCGCTGTAGTGTTAGGGATTTATGAACAATTGCTTGCGGCAATTAGCGGGTTCTTTAGTCGTGAATGGAAAAAACATTTAGGATTTTTAATTCCCCTTGCAGCTGGTGTGGCGGCAGCGTTTTTAACGTTAAGTCACGTTATTAAATATTTACTTGCAAATCATTATGAACCGACTCAATTTTTCTTCCTCGGTTTAATTATTAGTATATTACCGATGTTAATGAGAGAAGCTGATGCAAAGGCGACGTTTAAAGGTAAGCACATCGCTTTATTAATAATTGCAGCTATTCTTGTTGCGATAACAGCGTTCTTTAAGCCAGATAAGGCAGCAGATCCAATTACGACGTTAACAATTTTAAATGCAATCGGTTTATTTTTCGCAGGATGGATGGCTAGTATGGCTATGCTCCTTCCTGGAATTAGCGGATCGTTTATTTTATTAATTATTGGTGTTTATCCAACGGCAATTAACGCTTTAACTACACTTAATTTACCATTAATTATGGTTATTGGTGCTGGTGTTATGGTCGGATTTGTTGTAAGTAGTAAAGGAATTAGCTTTTTATTAGATCGTTATAAAAATATGACATTTGCAGTAATTATTGGACTTGTTATCGGTTCGATTGTAATTGTTTTCCCTGGTATTCCAACTGGCGGATTTTCAATTGTAAGTTCGATCATTACCTTCATTTTAGGATTTACGATTGTTACTTATTTCGGTAAGAAATAAAGAATGTAATCCCCTTAGCGATAAAAATCGTTAAGGGGATTTTTATGTGTGATTCATTGTAATTGCAAGCATTTAGATTGCTTGTTATAGAAAGCTTTTTTACAATTGTTGAGGACTATGTGTTTAGCGAAAGAGGACTGGCTCCTTCGTTGTAGCAAACTGTTTTTGATAGTATAATGAAATGAGTATGCAGTGATAAATTTTGCTGCAAGTAGCTGAGGTGAAGAAACATGCAAAGAGTGACAAACTGTGTGTTAATTAGAGATAATGAAGTACTCTTACTCCAAAAACCTCGCCGAAATTGGTGGGTTGCACCAGGCGGGAAGATGGAGCGTGGTGAGACAGTAAGAGATTCCGTTGTTCGCGAGTATCGTGAAGAAACAGGTATTTATTTAAAGAACCCAGCGTTAAAAGGGGTCTTCACCTTTGTCATCCAAGAAGGTGATAAAGTTGTTTCTGAATGGATGATGTTCTCCTTTTTAGCGACAGATTTTGCAGGAGAAAACAAACTAGAGAGCGAAGAAGGCATCATTGGTTGGCATACATTTGATAAGATTGATGATTTAGCAATGGCGCCAGGAGATTATCACATTATTGATTATTTAATTAAAGGGAATGGTATAATCTACGGTACATTTGTATATACCCCAGATTTTGAGCTGCTTTCATATCGATTAGATCCGAGTTAAATTGCCAAGGAGAGGATACGATGACAGAGAATAATGATATAAAAATGGTGATTATTACAGGAATGTCTGGAGCCGGAAAAACAGTAGCTTTACAAAGTTTTGAAGATTTAGGATATTTTTGTGTAGATAATTTACCGCCGATGTTATTGCCGAAGTTTATTGAGCTTATGTCGGATTCAAAAGGGAAAATGAATAAAGTAGCGCTTGGCGTTGATTTACGTGGCCGAGAGTTTTTCGAACATTTATGGGGAGCGCTTGATGATTTATCAGAACGTACATGGATTATTCCTCATATTTTATTTTTAGATGCGAAAGATAGTACGCTTGTAACTCGTTATAAAGAAACGAGACGTTCGCATCCGCTCGCGCCGACTGGTTTGCCGTTAAAAGGAATCGAAGCGGAGCGTAGTTTATTAACAGATATGAAGGCACGAGCGAATATTGTGCTTGATACATCGGATTTAAAACCGAAAGAATTACGTGAAAAAATTGTTCATTTGTTTTCTACTGAAACTGAGCAAGCATTTCGTGTAAATGTTATGTCCTTTGGATTTAAGTACGGTATTCCAATTGATGCAGATTTAGTATTTGATGTTCGTTTTTTACCAAATCCATATTACATTCCACATATGAAGCCATTAACAGGACTAGATGAAGAAGTTTCGTCGTATGTACTGAAATTTAATGAGACACATAAGTTTTTAGAGAAACTGATAGATCTCATTACTTTCATGCTGCCTCATTATAAAAGAGAAGGCAAAAGTCAACTTGTAATTGCAATTGGATGTACAGGTGGACAGCATCGTTCTGTTACGCTTACAGAGTACCTTGGGAAACATTTGAAACCAGAGTATAGCGTTCATGTATCTCATCGTGATGTGGAGAAGAGAAAGGGCCATTAGGGGATGAAAAAAGAGAGAAAACCTAAAATTGTCATCATGGGAGGAGGAACTGGACTCTCTGTTTTATTAAGAGGATTAAAGCAATATCCTGTTGATATTACAGCAGTTGTTACAATCGCTGATGATGGTGGCAGTTCAGGTAGATTACGTGATGAGCTAGAAATTCCACCCCCAGGTGACATTCGTAACGTACTTGTTGCACTGTCGGATGTAGAGCCCCTGGTGGAAGCTTTATTTCAGCATCGTTTCACAACGGGAGACGGACTGAAAGGTCATGCGTTAGGAAATCTGTTATTGGCAGGTATGACCTCGATTACAGGAGACTTTTTCCATGCAATTACAGAAACGAGTAAAGTATTAAATGTCAGAGGACGTGTATTACCAGCAGCGAATCAAAGTGCAGTACTGCATGCGGAACTAGAGGATGGAGAAATTGTAACAGGTGAATCAAAGATTCCGTATTTCGGAAAGAAGATTAACCGTGTCTTTTTAACTCCAGAAGATGTAGAGCCGTTACATGAAACGTTAGCTGAGATTAAACGAGCTGATTTACTTGTTTTCGGTCCAGGAAGTTTGTATACGAGTATATTGCCGAATTTAGTTGTTAATAAAATTGGGGACGCTGTTCTTGCTGCAAAAGCAAAGAAGGTATATGTATGTAATGTTATGACACAAGCGGGTGAAACGATGGGGTATACTGCGTTTGATCATGTGCAGGCGTTACATGATCATTTAGGGCAACCATTTATCGATACTGCAATTGTAAATAATCGTGATATTCCTTGTGAATTACGCAAGTTATACGAGGAAGAAATGTCGACACCAGTTGTAGTGGATGAAGAGCGTTTTACTGAAAATAATATTGATGTCATTCAAGATAGATTAGCGAAGTATGATGAGCGTGTTGTAAGGCATGATACGTTAAAGTTAGCTTCTATTTTATATTCACTGTTATAAATGTGCGTTACCTCGTTTTGAGGTAACGCTCCTCATTCATATAGGACAAGATTTTTGTTCCATAATAATCGTATAAGGAGGTGTTGACTGTGTCATTTGCATCGGAAACAAAGAAAGAGTTGACGAATCTTGAGGTGAAGGAATGCTGTGAGAAAGTAGAATTATCAGCATTACTTCGAATGAACGGGTCGCTTTCTTTTTCAAATCGTCGTCTATCTATCGATATTCAAACGGAAAATGCGGCAATTGCAAGAAGGATTTATACGCTTTTGAAAAAAGGATATGACGTAACGGTAGAATTACTTGTTCGTAAAAAAATGCGATTGAAGAAAAATAATGTATATATTGTGCGGCTTGTTGAGAAGTCTCGTGAAATATTAGCAGATCTCCATATTGTCCGGGACGACTTTTCATTTATTCGAAATATATCACAAGAATTAATTGAGAAGAAATGTTGTAAACGATCGTATTTACGAGGTGCATTTTTAGCAGGTGGTTCAGTAAATAACCCAGAAACATCATCTTATCATTTAGAGATCTTTTCGTTATATAAGGAACATAATGATGCTATATGTGAACTGATGAACGGATTTGATTTAAATAGTAAGACGTTGGAAAGAAGAAAAGGGTACATTACGTATTTGAAAGAAGCAGAAAAAATTACGGAATTTTTAAATATTATAGGTGCTCATAACGCACTTTTAAGATTTGAAGATATTCGAATTGTTCGTGATATGCGTAATTCAGTGAATCGACTAGTGAACTGCGAAACAGCTAATTTAAATAAAACAATTGGTGCAGCGCTAAGGCAGATTGAAAATATCCGCTATATTGATGAGTCAGTTGGTCTAGATATTTTACCAGATAAACTAAGAGAAATTGCGCAACTACGAAGAGATTATCAAGATGTAACATTGAAAGAGTTAGGTGAGATGGTATCCGGGGGGAAAATTAGTAAATCGGGTATTAATCATCGTTTGCGTAAAATCGATGATATTGCAGAGAAATTACGCGCGGGGGAAACGATAGCAAAAAAATAAGAGGTTAAAGGGGAAATGGAGCTGTGGTTCAAAAACAGGTTAAAGTTTCATTAAAAAACGGCTTGCAAGCACGTCCGGCTGCGTTGTTTGTACAAGAGGCAAATCGCTTTCATGCAGATATCTTTATCGAGAAAGATGGAAAGACAGTAAATGCAAAGAGCATAATGGGGATTATGAGCTTAGCAATCGGAACTGGTAGCATGATAACAATTACAACAGAAGGTTCAGATGCAGAAGAGGCTTTAGAAGCATTAGCTGCATATGTACAATAAAATGGCTATCGCGCATGTGCGATAGCTTTTTTGTTTTTGCTGTTTACTTAAGGGGAGTTTGCGGGATAGGGGGTATGTAGCTGGTTTGTCCTTGTCGTAGATTGTCGGTAAATCGATATGTTGTGTCGAACCGTTGATATATTAAAAAAATCGTTGATATAATTTGAGTTTTGTTCGATATAATTGAAAAATCGTTGATATATTTAAGGGAATACCAGGATGGGTATACAGACGGAGGGCATGATAATAAAAAAGCGCCCTGTAATAGGGCGCTTCTGCTTTTAAGTGTATCCAGCTCCAGCGGCTAGAATCTCCGGTCGCTTCGCCCCTTCATTCGAGGCAAAAAGCGCCTCGAATGAAGGGGTTCCAACTTCCTCCTGTTCTGAACGAGCCGCTTCCGCTTCAAATCTATTAACGATTTGTAAAGATCTTATCAATTAAGCCGTATTCTAAAGCTCTTTCTGCTGTCATGAAGTTGTCGCGGTCTGTGTCGCGTTGTAGTACTTCAAGTGGTTGACCTGTGCGGTCAGCAAGAATTTGGTTTAATTTTTCACGTAAGAATAGGATACGTTTTGCAGCGATTTCGATTTCAGTCGCTTGACCTTGTGCTCCGCCAAGTGGTTGGTGAATCATTACTTCACTGTTAGGAAGAGCGAAACGTTTTCCTTTTTCACCTGCTGCAAGTAAGAATGCACCCATAGATGCAGCCATACCGATACAGATTGTTGATACTTGTGGTTTAATAAACTGCATTGTATCGTAAATTGCCATACCTGCTGTGATAGAACCACCAGGGCTATTGATGTAGATGTGAATATCTTTTTCTGGATCTTGAGATTCCAAGAATAAAAGCTGGGAAACAATTGAGTTAGCTACGTTGTCATCAATTGCACTACCAAGCATAATGATGCGGTCTTTTAATAGTCGAGAGTAAATATCGTAAGCGCGTTCTCCACGATTTGTTTGTTCAATTACTGTAGGAATTAAATTCATCTGTTATTTCCTCCTTCTAAAGCTTTCTTAGTCTTATAATACAATTATGGTCAATAAAGGTCAAACGAAACCACTTTAAATCAAAAAAATATGTAGTTGTACCATGAAATATTCGCTATGTTTTTGAAATTCCCTGCTTATGTATCTTCAACATCATAACCGAATTACATAAATTTAAACGTCATGAAAACTGTAGAAAAAAAGAAAAGAACGCCTTTTGATTGAAGCGTTCTTTCGATATTTATTCTTTTAAAAGATAGGTTACTCTATTTAAAATCTTTTCGATTTGTTTCGCGTTTTTACTATACATTTCGCTTGCTGATTTCGATTTTGTTTCTAAAGAAAATAGCTCAAGGTCAGCATGACATTTTTTTAAAGATGCCAATAATAAAGGTTTGTTTTGAGGAGAAGGCATTTGGAGTTTGTCATTATAAATGTCGATAGTAAGTTGCCCGTATGAGTCAACTTGACCGAGAAAAACATTTTCAATGACAACGCCGAGCTTTTCTAATTCTGAATGTAGCCAAGCGCGGTTATGCCCGCTTGATGACAGAGGTTCATCTAGTACATTTCCATCCATAATAACAGTTTGTGGTTCCTTCTCGTTTGGTACTTTTAAACCTACGTCTTTTGCTGTAAGTGGTTGGCGATCTTTCTTTAATAATACATTTAATTCACCGCTCGGTTCTAGTACAGCAAATTCAACATCCGCTACGCTGAATGCATTTTTTCCTCGGAGTAGTTCAAGTAATTCGTCACTTGTATATTTTTCTTTCTTTAAGTTATCTTCGAGTACTTTTCCATCTTTTATTAATACGGTAGATTTCCCTTCAAAGAAGTCCCGAGCTGTTTTGTTCTTTAAGGAGAGGATTCCTGTGAAAAAAGGTACCACAGCGAAAATGAGTATCGCAAAGACGCCGTGGAAAAATTTTGAATCGAGCCCTGTAGATACTTGGGCAGCGATGTCACCGATTGTCATTCCGGCTATGTATTCAAAAAAGGAGAGCTGAGAGATCTGTCTTTTCCCTAACCATTTCGTAATAGCGAATAAAATGATTAATATGAATACAGAGCGAAGAATAACGAGTGTCCATTCGGGCAGGTGAGACATAGTCATTTCCTCCAGTCTACTTAAAACCCTTTATATTGAGGTTCTTCACGTTCTAATACTGAAACTCTATCTTTTACATCAGCGATGACGCTGTCCATTTCTAACATACATTCATGAAATACGCGTTTTGATTCTTCATCCTGTGAATTTAATGAAAGGGAGCTTAAACTTGCTTGAGCGCCCCTTAAACTAGCAAGACAAGTTTTTACGCTAGCGATAACAGTCATGCAAACACCTCTTATCCTTTCGGTTTAAATAGTAATGCTCCAATGAAGCCGAAAATAATCGCTGCGGATACACCTGCGCTCGTTACTTTAAACATACCAGTAATTACGCCGACGATTCCATGTTTTGCAGCTTCTTCCATCGCGCCGTGAACGAGGGCGTTTCCAAAGCTTGTAATAGGTACAGTTGCCCCAGCCCCGGCGAAATCAATTAGTGGTTCATACAAATTGAATCCGTCTAATATAGCTCCAGCAACAACGAGTGTTGCCATTGTATGAGCTGGTGTTAGTTTGCCAACATCAAACATAAGTTGTCCAATTACACATATAAGTCCACCGATTACAAAAGCCCAGAAGAAAATCATTGCGTTGCACCTCCAAATTCAATCGAAACGGCGTGGGCGATACACGGAATCGTTTCTTCTTGTTGGAATGTAAGTGGAGATAGTAAAGCGCCTGTCGCAACGACAAGTATTTTTTTGAATTCTCCTCTTTTCATTCGGTTTAATAAGTGACCGTATACGACTGTCGCTGAACAGCCTGGACCACTTCCGCCGGCTATTACAGGTTGACCTTCTCTATAAATGAGTAGTCCGCAGTCTTGAAATTGTTCACTCGTTACTTTTGTCCCATGTTTATGTAGTAAGTCATAAGCAATTTCGCGTCCAACATGTCCGAGGTCGCCTGTTACGATTAAATCATAGTGAGATGCATCAAGATTTCTTTCTCTTAAATGAGCTTCAATTGTATCGACAGCAGCAGGGGCCATTGCACCTCCCATATTAAATGGATCAGTTAATCCCATATCAACAATGCGCCCAATTGTGGCGGAAGTTACTCTTGGGCCATGTCCTGTATCGCTTAAAATAGCTGCGCCCGCACCAGTTACTGTCCACTGGGCCGTAGGAGGTTTTTGACCACCATATTCAGTTGGATAACGAAATTGTTTTTCCACAGCAGCGTTATGGCTTGAAGCTCCAGTTAATAAATATTTTGCGCCTTTTGCATTTACGATACTTGCACCGAGCGCTAAACCTTCCATAGAAGTAGAGCAAGCACCAAATAATCCGAGATAAGGTGTGCCAAGTGTGCGGCATGCAAAGCTAGTAGGCGTAATTTGGTTAATTAAATCTCCAGCCAGAACGAATTGAATATCATCTTTCCTAAGTCTCGCTTTTTCTGTAGCACGGCTACAAGCTTCTTCAAACAAAATTTTATGTGCTTTTTCGTAGGAATCTTGTCCGAGCCATAAATCTTCATGAAGGGTATCGAAGTCTTCAGGGATTTTCCCCTTTGCCTCAAAGGGGCCACCGATTACACCTGTTGAAATAATAACTGGTTTGTTTTCGAATACCCATGTTCGGTGTCCTTGTAACATTTATAACCCTCCCCATTGAACGAGAATCGTTTTAATAAGTGCGATGACGAAAGCGGAAAATACGCCAAATAAGATGACTGATCCTGCTAGTTTAAACATGTTACCACCAACGCCAAGAACGAATCCTTCTGTACGGTGTTCAATACATGCGGCAATAACAGAGTTACCAAATCCAGTAACGGGAACTGCGGTACCAGCACCAGCAAATTGTCCAAGGCGATCGTAGACGCCAAATCCCGTAAGTAGCATGGAGATAAAAATAAGAGTTGCAACGGTAGGGTTCCCGGCAGAGCGTTCAGTGAAATCAAAATACGTAATATAAAAGGTAGAAATCAGTTGGCCTATTAGACAAATGAATCCGCCGACGAAAAAAGCTTTTATACAATTTTTTAAAACGGGGCGTTTTGGTTCGCGCTGTTGTTCGAATTTTTTATATTCTTGTTGTACAGGTGTTAAGTTTTTATCTTTACTAGACATTTGAATCCTTCCTTCTCTATTAGAAAGCTTAAATATTAGATCCCATTTCTGATTGAATGAGTTTCAATTGTTTTTTGATGCCGTCGTTACTTACTTTCTTTTTCTTAATTTTGTTTTCAAGTTCTTCTATGAGCATAAAGATCTTTTTGTCTGTACTTACACGAATATCGAAAGTAGGATTTTCATCACTTAGTTTCTTTTTTAATTTACTTCGTAAAGGTTTTAAACCAAATCTTTCGTGATGTTCAGGTTTGATGGCTATGTAAAGATCTAAATTTGTATTAACTGCGGTAGCTTCTATAATTCCTTCGATACCAAGAGCTTTTTTCTTAGCGTCTTGCGATATAGATTGATTAAAGGATTCTGTACTCATTTTTGTTAATTTAGGACCTTTTTTCTCATCTGTTCGCTTCGCTTCTTCTTTCTTTACCTTTTTATCTAACGGGCTATTATCACATCCGGTAAGTGAACCGAATAGCAGCATAAATAACGCGGTTATGATTCCAAGTTTTCGCATTATAATCATTCCATTTCTATTGCATTATGTAATGCGAGAAAAAGGATGATTGCATATCACCCTTTTTCTCACATTGTGTACCATTAGATGAAATGGTACTTTCGGTTATTGCTGTGAATATTGTGGTTCTTCTTGTTGGACTTCTTCAACGCGTGGGTTTAAAGAATCAATAATAGTTTGCGTTTGCTCTGCAGCTGTTTGGAAAAGTTGCTTTGCTTGTTGGTTATCCGTATCAAGAGCGAATCCCTCTAAGCTAGCTTGTGCACTTTTTAATCCAGAAACAGTTTGCTTTAGTTTTGTAATTACAGTCATTGAATGAAGCCCCCTTTGGAATATCAATTCAAAGATTATAATTTGTGAGTTGAGGTGAATTTATGATTGGAAAATTTAGGTGTATTACACGTGTAGATTACAATTTTGTAATGAATATGTAAGGGTAAGCGATAGTGGAAAAACTTTTTCTCCTAGAATAAAGAATGTAAAGCAAGTTAAAAGGATATGTTAAGGAGAGGGGAATGGGTTTAATTGGAATTTTTATATTAGTTATTGGTGTGGCAAGCTTTTCTCATAATGAGGTGATTGATAGATATAATCCGCTTCGGGTGAAGAAAGAGATGTTAAGTTTTATGCGCCGCGTGGACTTAGAGAAGGGGCATATGTAAAGGTTAAAATAAAAGGTGAATATATTGAAACATACCAAGAAGTACAGCCAAATGAAATTCCAAAAGGGATTAAAAAGAAACTAGATAAATAAGATGGTTAAGAATTGCCTCCTAAATGTAGAAATTAGGGGGCGTTTTTATGCAGGAAAAAGCGTACGTACAATGTGTTATCAAAGAGTTTTTATTGATTTAAATGGTTTTTATTGCTATTATTATGAAGAGAAAATGAAGTATATTTTATAATCATGCGCCCATAGCTCAGTCGGATAGAGCGGTGGTTTCCGGTACCACGTCTGCCGGGGGTTCGAATCCCTCTGGGCGCGTTAAAAATCCCTAACTTACATCGTTGTAAGTTAGGGATTTTCTTATTCATAATTGTATTGTTTGTCCTGTAAATACCAGATTAGTAAGGGTTATGAATCAGTGGATGCCGTTGAACCAGCTTGCGCTTTATTCATTTTAAATAATGATAAATTCATTATATATTGCAAAGTAAAGGCTGCAAGTATAATGAAGATCGGGAAGAAGAAATAGCGATAACGAATTTGAACTTCAGTCACTAAGTAAATGAGAAAAGCACCGATAATCAGAATTTGAAAATACTTCATGTTTAAATTTTTAAATGGAGAACTGAAAAGAAAAATAAAGACAGAACCCATGCTCAGCAACATAATCGATACATAGTGTATAAAGTCTAGTTTTATAAATGAAACATCGTTGATAGTATTTCTGGCGATATCATTTATAGGGATATATGCATAAGAATCTGTTGGACTACCCCACATAATAATATTTTTTTTGTTCATAAGAGGGATAAGGTCGGTTAAATTTTCGGTTCTTTCTTTAATTAATTGTTTTTGAATTCGATTATGTTCCTCTATATCAAAATCGACAATACTTTGTCTTAATTTAGCGAAGTCCTCTAAGGAATATTGGCCGTTAGATTCTTTATTCAAGCCTATAACAAATTTCCAGCCAGAATCCGCATTGGTTATTGGGTTATGTGAAATATTAAGCATTACAGGAATATAGGCTAAAGTATATAAGATAACTAAGTATGTAGAAATAAATGTTATAGAAGAAATGAAATTCCTTTTTAAAATATTGCTGTGAAAGAATAAAAGGAAAAGCCCGGCAGCTATTAAAAATAGGATCCCAATAGGATAAATAATATTTCCTAAAGCGAATAGCAGACCACCAAAAACCATATTTATGTAATTTTTATTTCCATCACGTGCTAATAGGTGATACGTTCCCCAAGAAAACAACATCATAGAAAGATGCTGATTTGTGAGCACAGGGACTAGTAAAAATAAGTTAATAGATGTTACGTATAAAATGAAACCAAATCGCCCGAAGGTTTCATTGTTTAATCGGTGTTTAGCTATGTAAAAAATAGCTAAACCTGTTAGCAATGTATACACAATATTCAAGAACTGTAAGGCAAAGTAACTATGTGAGGTTAATGTAAGAACAAGTGCCTCGTAAATTGTAAAGCCCAACTGAGTAGTATTCCAAAAGAAGTACTGATTATCCTTAATGGCTTTCATGTTGCCAGCGGTTAATTCTTTAGCTCCATCCAACATGTACTGAAAATCAGAAATTGGAGACGAAGGGACTAATTTAATAATTATGATAGATATCAGTAGATAAACGATGCTTATCGTATAGACGTATTTTTTTGTGCTTATATTTCTTGTTAAGAAAACGAGGGCATATATGAAAATGATGAAAGTACATATCCCAAAGATGATAAAAGGACTAAATGCCAAATCTTGTTGTTGAAAGATACTCCAACACATGATTAGCAGAATGATACATGATGCCAGGTTAACTCCTAATGAAGGTATACTTCGAAGTGTTTTTTGCATGATTCATCTCCCGTTCTAATTGTTGTATATAATGGAAAATTTTACGTTATAAATTTAGTTCTTTCAATATTTATAGTTAAAGATTTGTTGTTTTCTATGAAATTTTATTGTTTTATACACGAGAAGATAGAGTTTTATTCTATCTTCTTTTTTATTTCCCTATTGTTATATCTAGTGATAAGATTTACTATTAGTATGTGGTTCTAATTTTTGTGCACTATTATTTTCTTTCAATATTATTCAAATTTCGGTTGTAAGTTGTAAATCTCATTAATACATATAAATTAATAATATTTTGGAATGGGTGTCTGCGATAGGATTCTCCTTTTACCAAACTTATTGTACAATAGAAACAAGGGGGAGATTAGTTTGAAGGCAAGTCTTTTACAAGAACAAAGCTTACGTTTGGCAATGACACAAGAGTTAAGGCAAGCGATTACAATGCTTCAGTATAATGTACAAGAATTATCGGAGTTTTTGTATGAGCAATCGTTAGAGAATCCCCTTATTGAGTTAGGTGGTTTTGAGAGGGAGAAGAAGAAGAGCTCTAACAAAAGTAAAAGTACCAGCAAACAAGTCGAGAATCAGATGGAAATCTACAGTGTGGATTCCATGACGATTCAGCAACATTTATTAAATCAAATACAGTATTATAAAATAGAAGAAGAAGAGCGAAAAGTAGCTTCTTTCATTATTATGAACATGGATGGAAATGGGTATTTACAAGAAACGAATGAAGAGTTAGCAGATCTCCTTTCTGCACCGCTTCATGTAGTCGATCGCTCTGTAGAGATTGTCCAATCACTTGAGCCGGCAGGGGTAGGAGCACGTAATATTCAGGAATGTCTAATTTTACAATTGAAGCGCTTACAAAGAAGGGATGGATTAGCGGAAGATATTGTAGAGGAGCACTTTGCTTATTTCGTGAAGAAGGATTGGCGAAAGCTCGTTCATGTGCTGAAGTGTAGTAATGAAGAATTACAATCCGCGGTGAACTGTATTACATCATTGCAGCCGAAACCAGGCCTTGCGTATTCTTCGGATAAACCACTGTATATTGTGCCTGACATGGCAGTGAAAAAAGAAGGCGATCGCCTCGTTTTACAGATGAATGAGAGAAATATGCCGAGAATTGAAATTCACTCTGAGTACAGTGCCCTTCTTAATAATAGTGAAAGTGAAGTAGCATCTTACGTTTCAGAAAAGTATCAGCATGTGCAATGGATTATGCGCAGTTTGAAACAGAGAAAACAAACACTTCTGCAAGTGATGACGATTATTATGGAAAAACAACGTGATTTCTTTTGGGAAGGTCCAGCGTATTTGAAGCCACTCGCTTTAAAAGAGGTGGCGGAAGAGCTAAGTGTGCATGAGTCTACGATTAGTCGTGCAACAAGAAATAAGTATGTGCAAACACCACACGGTTTATTTGAGATGAAATCGTTCTTTAGTAATGCAGTTTCGACGACAGAGGATGAGGCAGTTTCAACGAAGCGAGTGAAACAGTTTATTCAAACGCTTGTGGAAGCAGAGAACAAGAAAAAGCCACTCTCAGATCAAAAGATTTCAAAATTATTAGAAGAAGAGCATGAAATTGTTATTTCTCGAAGAACAGTGGCGAAGTATAGAGAACAAATGCATATCCCAGCTTCATCATTACGAAAAACGATCGGATAGGTGAAGAAGATGAAAGTTGTACTATATACAAAAGTAGATTGTGGTCTTTGCGTGCAGGCGAAACAAGTTTTACAAGAAGTACAATGTGAATATTCTTTTCAAATCGAGGAAATAGATATATATGAAGATAATGACCTTTTAGAAAAATATCATTTAATGATTCCGGTTGTAGAAATAGGCGGAAAACAAGTAGAATATGGTAACATTCACAAAGGTGTCATAATAAACTATATAAAGAATGCAGTTAAGAGTTGAATAAGTTTCTATCTCCTGTTACAATAATACACGTAGCAGGGATTATTTTTTTTAACCTATGTGGGACATAAAATGTCACTACGGGACGTAAAGTGACCACGAGGGGAAAATGAACCAATGTAGTGAGGAGAAAAGATATGCGCTCATGGATTCAGAACACAAAAAAATTATTACCTGATCTGCTACCTGTTATGCAAACGAGAATGCAAATTCTTCAATACATTAGGCTCATGCAGCCGATTGGAAGAAGAAACTTATCAGCAAGTCTCGGTATGACAGAACGAGTATTGCGAAGTGAAGTTCAAGTTTTGAAAGAACAAAACTTAGTTCACGTCGCTTCTTCTGGAATGACTTTGACAGAAGAAGGAACAGCTTTAGTTCTTGCTTTGGAAGACTTTATGAAAGAAATTTCCGGGTTAAAGGTTTTAGAAAAGCAACTTAAGGAAACATTAGACTTGGATGAAGTTTTCGTTGTCCCTGGTGATAGTGATGAATCGCCGTGGGTCAAACTGGAGATGGGCCGTGCTTGTGTGACTTGTATAAAAGACCGTCTGACAGCGAATAATATCGTTGCTGTGGCTGGAGGAACTACGCTAGCTGCTGCTGCGGACATGATGCAACTTGATTGCAAAGATTTACATATGCTATTTGTCCCAGCACGTGGTGGAATTGGAGAAGGTGTTGAATTAGAAGCCAATACCATTTGTGCCAAGATGGCGCAAAATACGATGAGTAATTATCGCTTATTGTATGTTCCAGACCATGTTAGTAGCGAAGCATATGCGTCTATTGTGACAGAGCCCTCCGTGAAAGAAGTTCTTGAGTTGATTCGATCTTCCAATATCGTCATTCATGGAATCGGTGATGCGTTAACAATGGCACGTCGCAGAAGTACTTCGGAAGCAGATTGGTTAAAGATTCAAGCAAACGAAGCAGTTGGCGAAGCTTTCGGTTACTATTTTAATGAACAAGGAAATGTTGTTCATAAAGTAAGAACAGTTGGTATGCAACTTGAAGATTTACAAAATGTATCTCACGTTGTTGCGGTCGCTGGAGGTTCTTCAAAGGCAAAGGCAATACAGGCTGTAATAAAGCAAGGGCACACTTCAATTCTAATTACAGATGAAGGTGCAGCAAAACAATTAACAAAGGGTATTACCCTTTAATATAATCCCCCAAGGAGGAAATTCAAATGACTAAAATTGGTATTAATGGATTTGGACGTATCGGACGTAACGTATTCCGCGCAGCTCTTAACAACTCTGAGGTAGAAGTAGTAGCAATCAACGACTTAACAGATGCTAAAACATTAGCTCACCTTTTAAAATATGACACAGTTCACGGAACTTTAAATGCAGAAGTATCTGCTAACGAAAACAGCATCGTTGTTAACGGTAAAGAAATTAAAGTTATCGCTGAGCGTGACCCAGCTCAATTACCATGGAGCGACTACGGAGTAGAAGTAGTAGTAGAATCTACTGGCCGTTTCACTAAAAAATCAGACGCTGAGAAACACTTAGGTGGATCAGTTAAGAAAGTTATCATCTCAGCTCCAGCTTCTGACGAAGATATCACTGTAGTTATGGGTGTTAACCACGAACAATACGATGCAGCTAACCACAATGTAGTATCTAACGCTTCTTGTACTACAAACTGTCTAGCTCCATTCGCTAAAGTATTAAACGAAAAATTCGGCGTAAAACGCGGAATGATGACAACAATTCACTCTTACACTAACGACCAACAAATCTTAGACTTACCACACAAAGATTTACGTCGTGCTCGTGCAGCAGCTGAAAACATGATCCCAACATCTACTGGTGCTGCTAAAGCTGTAGCATTAGTATTACCAGAACTTAAAGGTAAATTAAACGGTGGCGCTGTACGTGTTCCAACTGCTAACGTTTCTCTTGTTGACTTAGTTGTTGAACTTGATAAAGAAGTAACAGTTGAAGATGTAAACGCAGCATTCAAAGCAGCAGCTGAAGGCGAATTAAAAGGTATCCTTGGATACAGCGAAGAGCCATTAGTATCTATCGACTATAACGGATGTACAGCTTCTTCTACAATCGATGCATTATCTACAATGGTAATGGAAGGTAACATGGTTAAAGTACTTTCTTGGTACGATAACGAAACTGGTTACTCTAACCGCGTAGTAGACCTAGCTGCATACATGACTTCTAAAGGTCTTTAATTCTTAAGTATATAAGCAATCAATGACAAAACGAGGGAGAGGGTTTGTTCCCTCTCTCTCTTCTTTCGTTTTAGAAGCAAATGTGTTAAGCTTTTGAATGGGTTTTGTCAATCCTAACTAGTAGTCGGAGGGAAATCCAATGAACAAAAAATCAATTCGTGACGTAGATTTAAAAGGTAAGCGTGTATTTTGCCGCGTTGATTTCAACGTACCTATGAAAGAAGGCAAAATTACAGATGAAACTCGTATCCGTGCAGCTCTTCCTACAATTCAATATTTAGTAGAGCAAGGTGCGAAAGTTATTTTAGCAAGCCACTTAGGCCGTCCAAAAGGTCAAGCAGTAGAAGAATTACGTCTTACTCCAGTAGCAGCACGTTTAGGCGAGCTTCTTGGTAAAGATGTTAAAAAAGCAGACGAAGCATTCGGACCAGTTGCACAAGAAATGGTTGCAGCAATGAACGAAGGCGACGTATTAGTTCTTGAAAACGTACGTTTCTATGCGGGCGAAGAAAAGAACGATGCAGAACTTGCGAAAGAATTTGCAGCTCTTGCTGACATCTTCGTAAACGATGCATTCGGTGCAGCTCACCGTGCTCACGCTTCTACAGCAGGAATCGCAGACTACCTACCAGCAGTATCTGGTTTATTAATGGAAAAAGAGTTAGATGTACTTGGTAAAGCACTTTCTAACCCAGAACGTCCATTCACAGCTATCATTGGTGGTGCGAAAGTAAAAGATAAAATCGGTGTAATTCGTCATCTATTAGACAAAGTAGATAACTTAATCATCGGTGGCGGACTTGCTTACACATTCGTTAAAGCTTTAGGTCATGAAATTGGTCTATCTCTATGTGAAGACGACAAGATTGAACTAGCTAAAGAATTTATGCAACTTGCAAAAGAAAAAGGCGTAAATTTCTACATGCCAGTTGATGTTGTAATCACAGAGGAATTCTCTGAAACTGCAACAACTCAAATCGTTGGTATCGACTCTATTCCTTCTACATGGGAAGGCGTGGACATCGGTCCTAAAACACGTGAAATTTATGCAGATGTAATTAAAAACTCTAAGCTTGTTGTATGGAATGGACCAATGGGTGTATTCGAAATGACTCCATTCGCAGAAGGTACAAAAGCAGTAGGACAAGCATTAGCAGATGCAGAAGATACATACTCTGTTATCGGCGGTGGTGACTCTGCAGCAGCTGTTGAAAAATTCGGTATGGCTGATAAAATGAGCCACATTTCTACTGGCGGCGGTGCGTCATTAGAATTCATGGAAGGTAAAGAGCTTCCAGGTGTAGTTTGTCTTAACGACAAATAAGTAGCAGCCAAAGAAAAAGGACGGTGCAAAGCATGCGTAAACCAATTATCGCAGGTAACTGGAAAATGAATAAAACTCTATCTGAAGCAGTTAGCTTCGTAGAGGAAGTTAAAGGTCAAATCCCAGCAGCTTCAGCTGTTGATGCAGTAGTTTGCTCTCCAGCTCTATTCTTAGAGCGCTTAGTAGCGGCAACTGAAGGAACGGACTTACAAGTAGGTGCACAAAACATGCACTTCGAAAAAAATGGTGCATTCACTGGCGAAATTAGCCCAGTAGCACTTAGCGACTTAAAAGTAGGCTACGTAGTACTTGGCCACTCTGAGCGTCGTGAAATGTTTGCTGAAACAGACGAATCAGTAAACAAAAAGACTCTTGCAGCATTTGAACATGGTTTAACACCAATCGTATGTTGTGGTGAGACTTTAGAAGAGCGCGAAAGCGGAAAAACATTTGATCTAGTAGCAGGTCAAGTGACAAAAGCACTTGCAGGTTTAACAGAAGAGCAAGTTAAAGCAACTGTTATCGCTTATGAGCCAATCTGGGCTATCGGTACAGGTAAATCATCTTCTTCTGCAGATGCAAACGAAGTATGTGCGCACATCCGTAAAGTTGTTGCAGAAGCTGTTTCTCCAGAAGCTGCAGAAGCTGTTCGTATTCAATACGGCGGTAGCGTAAAACCAGAAAACATTAAAGAGTATATGGCACAATCTGACATCGACGGCGCTTTAGTTGGCGGTGCTAGCTTAGAGCCTGCTTCGTTCTTAGGTCTTCTGGGGGCGGTAAAATGAGAAAGCCAACAGCTTTAATCATTCTTGACGGTTTCGGACTTCGTGAAGAAACTCATGGGAATGCTGTAGCACAAGCTAAGAAACCTAATTTTGATGGTTACTGGAACAAATTCCCTCATACAACGCTTACAGCTTGTGGTGAGGAAGTAGGTCTTCCAGAAGGTCAAATGGGTAACTCTGAGGTTGGTCACTTAAATATCGGTGCTGGCCGCATCGTATACCAAAGCTTAACACGCGTAAACGTTGCAATTCGTGAAGGTGAGTTCGATCAGAACGAAACATTCCAAAATGCAATTAAAAGCGTGAAAGAAAAAGGTACTGCTCTTCATTTATTCGGTTTACTTTCTGACGGTGGTGTGCACAGTCACATGAACCATATGTTTGCTCTTCTTCGCTTAGCAGCAAAAGAAGGCGTGGAGAAAGTTTATATCCATGCGTTCTTAGATGGCCGCGATGTTGGACCACAAACAGCAAAAGGTTATATCGATGCAACAAATGAAGTAATTAAAGAAACAGGTGTAGGACAATTCGCGACTATCTCTGGTCGTTATTACTCCATGGACCGTGACAAGCGTTGGGATCGCGTAGAAAAATGTTACAGTGCTATGGTGAATGGTGAAGGCCCTACTTATAAATCAGCAGAAGAGTGTGTAGAAGACTCTTATGCGAACGGTATCTATGATGAATTCGTATTGCCGTCTGTAATTGTTAACGAAGATAACACGCCAGTTGCAACAATCAATGATGATGATGCAGTTATTTTCTATAACTTCCGTCCAGACCGTGCAATTCAAATTGCTCGTGTATTTACAAACGAAGACTTCCGTGAGTTCGATCGTGGTGAAAAAGTACCTCACATTCCTGAATTCGTTTGTATGACACACTTCAGTGAAACTGTAGATGGTTACGTGGCATTTAAGCCAATGAACCTTGATAACACTTTAGGTGAAGTTGTTGCGCAAGCGGGATTAAAGCAACTTCGCATCGCGGAAACTGAAAAGTATCCGCACGTTACATTCTTCTTTAGCGGTGGTCGTGAGGCTGAATTCCCAGGAGAAGAGCGTATCTTAATTAACTCACCGAAGGTTGCAACGTATGATTTGAAACCTGAAATGAGCATTTACGAAGTAACGGACGCTTTAGTAAATGAAATCGAAAATGATAAACATGATGTTATCATTCTTAACTTTGCGAACTGTGATATGGTTGGCCATTCTGGGATGATGGAACCAACAATTAAAGCAGTAGAAGCAACTGACGAATGTTTAGGAAAAGTTGTAGAAGCGATTCTTGCAAAAGATGGTGTAGCACTTATTACTGCTGACCATGGTAATGCTGATCAGGAGTTAACTGCTGATGGCGGGCCTATGACAGCTCATACAACTAACCCGGTTCCTTTCATCGTTACAAAAAATGATGTAGAGCTTCGTGAAGGTGGTATTTTAGGAGATATCGCCCCAACAATGCTTACACTTTTAAATGTGGAACAACCGAAAGAAATGACAGGTAAAACAATTATTAAATAATTTGCTTATATAAAAAGGAGAGAATTTATTATGTCAACAATTATTGATGTTTATGCTCGCGAAGTCCTTGACTCTCGTGGTAACCCAACTGTAGAAGTAGAAGTTTACACAGAAAGCGGCGCTTTCGGACGTGCTATCGTACCAAGTGGTGCATCTACTGGTGAGCACGAAGCAGTAGAATTACGTGACGGTGACAAATCTCGTTACCTTGGTAAAGGTGTTATTAACGCAGTAAACAACGTTAACGAAATTATCGCTCCAGAAATCGCTGGTTTCGATGTAACTGACCAAGCTGGTATCGACCGTGCTATGATCGAATTAGATGGCACTCCAAACAAAGGTAAACTAGGCGCTAACGCTATCCTTGGTGTATCTATGGCAGTAGCTCACGCAGCAGCTGACTTCGTAGGTCTTCCATTATACCGTTACCTTGGTGGATTCAATGCAAAACAATTACCAACTCCAATGATGAACATCATCAACGGTGGTTCTCACGCTGATAACAACGTAGACTTCCAAGAGTTCATGATCTTACCAGTTGGCGCTCCAACATTCAAAGAATCAATCCGTATGGGTGCTGAAGTATTCCATGCACTTAAAGCTGTATTACATGACAAAGGTCTTAATACTGCAGTAGGTGACGAAGGTGGATTCGCTCCAAACCTTGGTTCTAACCGTGAAGCTCTAGAAGTAATCATCGAAGCTATCGAAAAAGCTGGTTACAAAGCTGGCGAGAACGTATTCTTAGGAATGGACGTTGCTTCTTCTGAGTTCTACAACAAAGAAACTGGTAAATATGACCTTGCAGGCGAAGGCCGTACTGGCTTAACTTCTGCAGAAATGGTTGATTTCTACGAAGAGCTTTGCAAAGACTTCCCAATCATCTCTATCGAAGATGGTTTAGACGAAAACGACTGGGATGGTCACAAATTATTAACTGAGCGTATCGGTGATAAAGTACAATTAGTTGGTGACGACTTATTCGTAACTAACACTCAAAAACTTGCTGAAGGTATCGAAAAAGGTATCTCTAACTCAATCTTAATTAAAGTTAACCAAATCGGTACTTTAACTGAGACTTTCGAAGCTATCGAAATGGCTAAACGTGCTGGTTACACAGCAGTTGTATCTCACCGTTCTGGTGAAACTGAAGATGCTACAATCGCTGACATCGCAGTTGCAACTAACGCTGGCCAAATCAAAACTGGTTCTATGAGCCGTACTGACCGTATTGCTAAGTACAACCAATTATTACGCATCGAAGACGAACTAGGCGAAATCGCTGTTTACGATGGTGTAAAATCTTTCTATAACATCAAACGATAATTGTAGAAAATAACGACAGACCGTGGGAAATCACGGTCTGTTTTTTTTATGCTAAAATTGCTCACCTGTCATAAGCGACATGAAATGTTTAAAGAAGCGGTTATAATCAAAATCAATTGCAATTTGATGACTCGGCCAATTAATAAATGGCTTTGGCTCCATTAAAGAGCGAAATTCTCCAATACTTGCTCCCTGTGCATAGGATTCCGTCATGACAACGATAGGTGACTTATGATAAGTGAACATAGAGTTATCAAATAAGGCGAGTATTGGCATTGTGTCATGAAAGGGGCTGCCCTTTAAATGCGGTAAGGTATCTTTATAATATCCGTAGTAATAATGATCGAATAACGGTTTAACAAGTGGCGCTTTTCCTATGGCTTCAATGTATTCAGCCATTTCTGGTGTAATGATGGAATATTGAGTGACGTTTAATGGATATATGTACATGTTAGCTGTAGATTGAAGGACTATATTAGCGGCAGTAGGATCACCATAAAAGTTTGCTTCTGAAATAGGGGTAACATTACCGGGATGTAAAAAGGTGCCGCCCATTACGTAGTAAGAGTTAATTTGCTTCATTAACTCTTTACATAAGATAAATAAAATCGCTAGAGAGGTAAGTCTTCCTAAACTTACAATAATTAATTCATCTTTATACTGTTCAATAAGAGGAATAACTTCAAAAAAATTCTCCATTTCTCCGTTAGTCACATTCTCCTTTGGAATAATTGGTCCGAGTCCCTGTTTCCCGTGTACATCTGTAAAGAAAGCGGGAGGGGTACCAGTAAGGGGACGTTCTGAACCACCGAATATTTTGATATTCCTATTCTTTGTTTCGTACTTCAGAAAATGAGCATTTTGTACGGCCATTTCCTTTGGAACATTGCCGTAATCAGCCACAATCCCAACGATTTCAATTTCATCAATATAAAATGCAAGAAGGAGGGCTATCGTATCATCGATTCCAGGATCACAAAAAATAAGAACTTTTTTGGGCATATGTTCACCACCTATCTTGTTTACCCCACAGTAACGGGCAATAAGACCCCGACCTTAAAATTCAAAAAAAGCAAAAAAGTTATGCGGGGGTTGGGCTGCCCGTAAACGCTCGATTGGTGAAGGCTAATAATCCGCGGGGATGAAGCCCACCATTAATTAAAGTTTCACTTTATATATATGTAAGTTTTCGGATAGGAAGAATAAAAAAGTTTGTTTTCTTGAAATAGTAATGGGATAAATTCAGAAAATAAAAACTTTCTATATTAGGTCAAGGTTTTTGACTTAAATTTCATTTGTAAATGCAGTCATATCAAGGGTGTAAGCGTATAACATAGGCTGTTTTTGCTGTCAAGTTGATAAATTGCAGCTTTTTACAATTTATACTATGATAAAGATATTAACAGAAGATCGTATAAACATGAGGGATGATGAACATGAAATTTACAAAGATCCTTGTCCAAATTGCTGCTCTTTATGTGTTTTATATGGTTGGAACTTGGGTGCAAGAAATGTTGAATATTCCAATTCCAGGAAGCTTGATTGGGATGTTTCTTTTACTTGTTTTACTTAGCCTAAAAGTACTTCCAGTGAAATGGTTGGATTTAGGAGCGGAAACACTCGTCGCTATTATGCCGTTTTTATTAATTCCGCCAACGCTTGGCTTAATGAATTACGGTGCTTTTTTTATGAGTAAAGGAATTTCTCTTTTCATTACAGTTGTAGCGAGTACGTTTTTAATTATCATTGTCGCAGGACATACAGGGCAATATCTTGCGAATAGAAAGGAAAGAGAGTCGTGATGAGTCAAATTTTAATCGGAATCGGTTGGGTTCTTTTTACGGTGCTATTATATCAATTATCTAAAAAAATCTATCAATTATTTCCAACACCATTTACTATTCCAATGCTTGTAGCGACAGGATTAATGGCTTTCTTATTTATTGTGCTTGATATACCATATCAACATTATATGGAAAGCGGTGGTGGCTGGATTGCGAAGTTACTTGGACCAGGTGTTGTAGCATTTGCAATCCCGCTTTACAAACAACGTCATGTGCTGCAAAAATATGTTGTACCGATTGCGGGCGGAGTATTAGTAGGTACAACAGTTGCGATTGCGAGTGATTTTGCTATTGCCTCACTTATGGGAACAGATAAAAGTTTAATTTTATCTTCATTACCAAAATCAGTGACAATGCCGGTTGCGATGAGCGTTTCTGAACAAGTTGGTGGTGTTCCATCCTTAACAGCGGCATTCGTAGTTATCGCAGGTATTACTGGAACGATTACAGGTCCAATTTTATTAAAATGGAGCCGCGTTACAAACTCGGTTGGTAAAGGTATCGGATTTGGATGTGCTTCTCATATTATGGGTGTTATGAGAGCGATGAAAAATAACGAACATGAAGGTGTTATTGGATCGGTAACAATGACATTAACAGCAATTTTGACATGTTTGCTCGGACCGTTATTTGCAATGATGTTTATGTAATAGAAGAAAAGCGAGAGCGACTCTATAGCTCTCGCTTTTCTATAGGATTTATGCTACAGTTAAAATAACTGAATCTTTGTAGGAGGTACGCCAAGTGCATACGTTATTATCCGTTTTACTTATTATTGTATCGATTTTAATGATTGTTATGGTACTTATGCAGTCTAGTAATAGCTCAGGCCTTTCAGGTGCAATTTCCGGCGGTGCAGAGCAATTATTTGGTAAGCAAAAAGCACGTGGAATTGAAGCGGTATTAAACCGTATTACAATTGTTTTAGCTGTATTGTTCTTTGTATTAACAATTGCTGTTACGTACTTAAACTTATAGAGTTGAAAGAAGAAGCGTTAGTAGTTTGTACTAATGGTTCTTCTTTTTTATTTTGTTATTTGAAAAAAGTTTCTAATTAGATTATAGAAATATAAATATGGTACACTAAGATATAGAAAGAATACGACTAGATTACAGAAGAGAAAGAGGAGAAGTACATGATGAAATTAGCATCTCCGAAACCATTTACATTTGAGGGTGGAGACCGCGCTGTTTTATTACTACATGGATTCACAGGAAACTCAGCTGATGTACGTATGTTAGGGCGTTTCTTAGAAAAGAAAGGCTATACTTGTCATGCGCCAATTTATAAAGGACACGGCGTACCACCAGAAGAACTTGTTCATACAGGTCCTACAGATTGGTGGCAAGATGTAACGGAGGCATATCAGCTTTTAAAAGATAAAGGCTTTGAGAAAATTGCTGTCGTTGGTTTGTCACTAGGCGGAGTATTTTCTCTGAAATTAGCATATACAATCCCTGTTTTAGGTGTGGTACCAATGTGTGCACCGATGTATATTAAGAGTGAAGAAACAATGTACCAAGGTATATTGGCATATGCCCGCGAATATAAAAAGCGTGAGCAAAAATCACCAGAGCAAATTGAACAAGAAATGTTGGAATTCCAACAGACACCGATGAATACATTAAAAGCATTACAAGAGCTAATTGCTGATGTACGTAATAATGTTGATATGATTTATGCACCGACGTTTGTTGTACAAGCGCGTCATGATGAAATGATTAATACGGATAGTGCTAACATTATTTATAATGGTGTAGAATCAACGTTAAAGGACATTAAATGGTATGAAGACTCTACGCATGTCATTACACTGGATAAGCAACGTGACGAGCTACATGAGGATGTATATAACTTCTTGGAGCAACTAGATTGGTAAGATCTAGTTGCCTCTTTTTTTCATAAGGAAATTTTTATGGAAACTGTAAAAAAATCATTAGGGGAGTATTGAATTTTCGCTTTATACATCCCCCATCTTTCGGATACACTAAATAATATAAGGGTTTAAAGGAGGTATTTTTGCTTGGAAGAAATCACACAAGAACATATTGATAAGTTGTTATTATTTATGAGAGAAGAAGCGTATAAACCGTTAACGATACAAGAGTTAGAAGAGGCATTTGGAATTAAAGGTTCTGAGGGCTTTAAAGATTTTGTAAAGGCACTTGTAATGATGGAAGAGAAGGGACTTGTTATTCGTACACGTAGCAATCGTTATGGTCTTCCAGAAAAAATGAATTTAGTGCGTGGTAAGTTAATTGGACATGCGCGTGGCTTTGCTTTCGTTGTGCCAGAAGAGAAGAAAACGGGAGATGATGATCTTTTCATTCCTCCTACAGAATTAAACGGTGCACTTCACGGTGATACAGTATTAGCACGCCTTAGTTCACAATCAAGTGGTTCACGTCAAGAAGGTTCAATTGTACGCATTTTAGAACGTGGAACGAAAGAACTAGTTGGTACATATACAGAATCGAAAAACTTTGGGTTTGTTATACCTGACAATAAGCGTTGGACAAGTGATATTTTCATCTTGAAAAGCGCATCCATGGGTGCTGTAGAAGGCCATAAAGTAGTTGTTAAAATTACGAGCTATCCAGAGAATCGTTTAAGTGCGGAAGGTGAAGTTATTCAAATTCTAGGTCATAAAAATGATCCAGGAGTAGATATTTTATCGGTCATCCATAAACATCATTTACCTTTAGCATTTCCTGAGGAAGTGATGGAGCATGCAAACAGTGTACCAGAAACGATTTCAGAAGAAGACTTGAAAGATCGCCGTGATTTACGTGACCAAATGATTGTAACGATTGATGGTGCAGACGCGAAGGACTTAGATGATGCTGTTACAGTAACGAAGCTTGAGAACGGTAATTACAAGCTTGGTGTTCATATTGCGGATGTAAGTCATTACGTTGAAGAAGGTTCTCCAATTGATGTTGAGGCAGCGGAAAGAGCGACTAGTGTATATCTTGTTGATCGTGTAATTCCAATGATTCCACACCGTCTATCTAACGGCATTTGTTCATTAAATCCGAAAGTAGACCGTCTGACACTTTCTTGTGAAATGGAAATCAACAACTTAGGTGATGTTGTCAAACACGAGATTTTCCAAAGTGTGATTAAAACGACAGAGCGTATGACATATGCTGATGTAAGAAGCATTTTAGAAGATGAGGACGAAGAGTTAATCAAGCGCTATGAACCATTAGTACCAATGTTTAAAGAGATGGGTCAATTGGCACAAATTTTACGTGAAAAGCGTATGCGCCGTGGTGCAATTGACTTTGACTTTAAAGAAGCAAAAGTATTAGTGGATGAAGAAGGAAAACCGACTGATGTTGTCATGCGTGATCGTTCTGTATCAGAAAAGTTAATTGAAGAATTTATGCTTGTTGCGAACGAAACAGTAGCAGAACACTTCCACTGGATGAACGTACCATTCATGTACCGTGTCCATGAAGATCCGAAAGAAGATAAGTTAGAGCGATTCTTCGAGTTTGTAACGAACTTCGGATATGCGGTAAAAGGACGTGCGAATGAAGTACATCCTCGTGCATTACAACAAATCCTTGAAATGGTTCAAGGACAGCCTGAAGAAGTAGTAATTTCGACGGTTATGCTTCGTTCTATGAAGCAAGCACGTTACGATTCGGAAAGCTTAGGACATTTCGGCTTATCAACTGAGTTCTACACGCATTTCACATCGCCGATTCGTCGTTACCCAGATACGATCGTTCATAGATTGATTCGTGAATACGTCATTAACGGTAAAGTCGACAGTGAAACACAAGCAAAATGGCGTGAAAACTTACCAGAGATTGCAGAACACTCTTCTAATATGGAACGTCGTGCTGTTGAAGCAGAGCGTGAAACAGACGAAATGAAAAAAGCAGAGTATATGGTCGATAAGATCGGTGAAGAGTATGATGGTATGATTAGCTCTGTAACAAACTTCGGTTTATTCGTAGAGCTTCCAAATACAATTGAAGGTCTTGTACACGTTAGTTACTTAACGGATGATTACTACCGTTACGACGAGAAGCATTTCGCAATGATTGGAGAACGTACAGGTAACGTATTCCGCATCGGTGACGAAATTACAATTCGCGTTATTAACGTAAACAAAGACGAGCGCGCAATTGACTTTGAAATCGTTGGCATGAAAGGTACACCTCGCCGTAAGTTCAAAGATCGTCCAGTCGTTATCGAACAGCCAAGAACAGGCAGAAAGAAACGGGGTGGACGTAGCGAGCGCAGTAATGAGCGCGGTGGCGAACGCGGTACAGGTAGAAAATTTGACCGTGGTGGCAAAGGTAAAAGCACAGGAAGAGGATCAGCATCAGCATCCACGTCCGCTAGTCAGCCAGGGAAAAAAGATGGTAATGGCAAGAAGAAAAAAGGATTCTTTGAAAACGTACCAGGATTCAAGAAGAAAAAGAAAAAGCGTAAGTAAGAAAAGAGTGGCTTCGCTTTGATGAAAAGCGGGGCCGTTTTTCTTTTTATTGGTCATTTCACTCCCTCGAACGAAGCAAAAAACGCTTCTCTGTCGGGAGTTCCAATGTCCAAAGATTCTGAGCGAGCTACTTTCGCTTTTTGTGTAATCCACCTCACATTCTGAACGAGCCACTTTCGCTTTTTAGTAACATTTGTTACAATAGTAAAAATAGAGGAGGGACGTTATATGCCAAAAGGTACAGGTAAGGTTATTGCACAAAATAAAAAAGCATTTCATGATTATTTCATCGAAGAAACATACGAAGCAGGGCTTGTCCTTCAAGGAACGGAAATTAAGTCGATTCGCGCTGGTCGCGTGAACTTGAAAGATGCGTTTGCACGTATACATAATGGTGAAGTATGGGTTCATAATATGCATATTAATACGTACGAGCAAGGGAATCGTTTCAACCATGATCCGCTTCGCACGAGAAAATTACTTCTTCATAAAAAAGAAATTGATAAACTAGCGGGAGCTGCAAAAGAAACAGGTTACGCATTAGTTCCACTTAGAATCTATTTGAAAAATGGATTTGCAAAGATGGCACTTGGTTTAGCAAAAGGTAAGAAACAATATGATAAACGTCATGATTTAAAAGAGAAAGAAGCGAAACGTGAAATTGCACGCGTGTTCCGTGATCGCCAAAAGATGTAATACAGATATTTACATTTGTAAAACGGCGCGCGTATGATATAATAACTTATGTAAGGTTGTTGCACATTGAAAAACAGCTCTTAGTAGCTATCACGATATTTTCTTCGTATGCTCCATTTTTATCATGGGGACGTTACGGATTCGACAGGGATAGTTCGAGCTTAGGTTGCGAGTCGAGGGGATCGGCCTCGTTAAAACGTCAAAGCCTATAATTGGCAAACAAAACAATCTTTCTTTAGCTGCTTAATTGCACTAAAGGTTCCTCCCTCCATCGTCCATGTGGTAGGGTAAGGGACTCAAACTAAGTGGACTACGCCGGAGTTCGCCGTCTGAGGGCGAAGGAAGAGAACAATCAGACTAGCAACTTGGAAGCCTGTCGATAGGCCGAAGAGTTTGCGAAATACTAATATATCGACTACACTCGTAGAAGCTTAAGTGCCGATATTTTTGGACGTGGGTTCGACTCCCACCGTCTCCACCAATACATATTTGGTGGTTTTTTTATTTTGTATAACAGGAAGCATAACTTTGCATGATGTGCAGGTTTATGCTTCTTTTTTGTTATGTAAAGATATGCTTCTTCAAAGTGATATTAATTAATAATTCATGTTGTTTTAGAATAAAGTTTGTTCAAGTTAAGCAAATAACCTTGATAAACAAACAAAAAGAAAAAAGCGTGTTTTGAAAAAAGATTGTTCAAAACACGCCCTTAATATTTTCAATTGGTTTATTCTTTTATAAAAAGTTGGATCATTTCCTATCTATGTTGCTCAACAATTCCGCCCTATAGCTTAATAAAAAAACCTTTTATTCAAATACAACCATTTCTCCGACATCTATAAATCCAAATCGCTTATAGATATTTTTCCCATCATCTGAAGCCTGTAATACAACTGGTTTTTGTTTATCTGTTGTTTGATTTAGAAGAAATTGAAACATTTCACTGCCAATTCCTTTACCTCTAAATGTTTCTTTTGTCATCACATCATAAATACCATAACTATCTTTGCTTTCTATTAATAAACCAGTAGTTACAGGCATGTCATCTATGCATCCAATAAACATTTGAACTTCTGAACCTAATTTTACTTGTGAAAACTTATTAAAATAACTTTCTAATGCATCTTTTTCTGGTGTACCCTCAAATAAGCTCATGAATACGTCTATATATTTTAAAAGTTCTTCATTATTTTTCACATTAGTAATCATAAGTTGATGGGAAATTCTTTGATCAACATTAAGAGTATTTTCAAGTTTCATCATTACATTACGTTCCGCTTCTTTTAGGTCATATTCTTGCATAAGTTTTGTCCAATCCTCAGTTAAATACTGAGCATCAATCCAAATACTAAAGGGATATTTTTTATATGAAAAATTATCGATTCCATGTCTAATCTTAACTGCATTTTTGATATTTGGAGATTTCGGCAATACAACATTGAATGTATCAGTAGGAATTTCTGTATTTGCTATGATGAAATCTTCTTCCTTTGTAAGTTTTCCACTAACTGTATGAGTAAATACTTTTAATTTTTCTTCCAAATTGTTTATTACTAATTGTTGATTTGTAATCATGTTTTTGCACCTTTCAATTCAATTTAGCGCGCTTTTTTTATTATAAGGTCAACTAAACACTAAATATACAGTGTTCACAGTATTTACATCCTCCCATAATATTCAGAAAATATTGAAGTGATTTGTTTTCTAGATTTAAAGTAATAGAGAGAATGCCATTTTTTCATTTTGTGGTTTTATAAAATGCTTAAGTTGATGGGAATCGGGCGGTACCCCTGAAACAGAAAATGAAGAACTAGTTATTGATGATAAGCAGATAGATACTATAGCTGACCGTAAACGCCCAATTGGTGAGATTTCATTAAAATTTCACTTTATTCAAATCTTTATATGTTTTGTGTTTTTATCCATACCTATTGTAAGATTATATAGAGTTCTCCTAATAAGCTGTTATAACGGATTTTTTAGGAATTTAAAATTTATAAATCTTAAATTATTTTTTGGGATAATTTTTTATCTAACTAAGTTATATTGAAGTAGAGGTGAACCATCGGTGAAGCAGGTTTTAGTAATTAAGAATGAACGGTCTTTAGCGAAGAAAATCGTAAGCGGTCTAACGCAAGAAGGCTATTTCATTTTAAAACTTCACAATGAAAACGAAGGTTTAAATATAATATATGAACAAGATTGGGATATTATCATATTGGATTGGGATTCATTAAGTATATCCGGACCAGAAATTTGTAGACAAATACGATTAGTTAAAACGACACCGATCATTATTGTGACCGACAATGTTTCTAGCAAGGATTGCGTAGCAGGGTTACAAGCAGGAGCAGATGATTATATCAGAAAACCATTTGCGAAAGAAGAATTAGTAGCAAGGGTTCAAGCAATTTTAAGGAGAAGTGATTGTAACCAGCAAAAGGAAATAAACTTTTTTCAGTTTAAAGATCTCTTTGTTGATGCATCTAGCAATATTGTGAAAAAAGGTGGCGAAAACCTCTCGCTTACTAAGCGAGAGTACGATTTACTTGTATTTTTAATCAAGAATAAAAACACAATATTGAGCCGTGAAATGCTTTTGAATCAAGTATGGGGATATAACGTAGTAGTAAATCCAAATGTAGTAGACTTATATATTGGGTATGTAAGAAAAAAGTTAAAGTGCGAGAAGAAAGACAGATATATTCAAACGATACATGGCAGAGGCTATTCAATGATTGACTGATAAAAATAAGATAATAAAAAATGAGTAAAATTATTTCATTCAGTTTTACTCATTTTTTTATTAAATATGATAATCAAATAGTTTCTTAGAAGTATTAAAAGACGTGAAAAAATGGATTATGAAAATATTAGCTATTAATGAGCGTGTTTTGTAGAGGAAATCATGGTTAATCAACACGCCCGACTTCACATATTACTTTTTATACCTGATTTTATGAATTCGCACCATTCACAAGATTTTCACAGAATTAATGACTATACTAATTAACAGGATGTTCAAATGAAAATGATTATCAATAGCGATTCAATTGAATAAAAGTCACTTTCTAATTCAATCTATGGATGTCATCATTTTCGAAATAAATCACACTATAAGGAGTATACATATGAAAAAAACTATGCTTTTAAAATTAGTAAGTATTCTAGCAATTTTCACTTTAATGTTAGTAGCTTGCTCAGATTCAGGTAAAGAAACTTCGAAGGCTACTAAAGATAATAGTAGTGATAAGACAAAAACGGTTGAAATCACTGATGCGCATGGAAAAGTTACAGTTCCTGTAAATCCAAAGAATGTAGTTGCTTTGGATAACAGAACTTTTGAAACTTTATCTGATTGGGGAATTAAATTAGCGGCTGCTCCAAAGGATATCATGCCTGCTGATTCAGCATATAAAAAGGATGAAAAAGTTCAAAATATTGGGAATCACCGTGAACCAAATCTAGAAATTATTGCAGCTGCAAACCCTGACCTTGTAATCGTTGGTCAAAGATTTGCTGACCATTACGAAGAAATCAAAAAATTAGTACCAAATGCAGCAGTTATTGATCTTAACTTTGATGTTTCAGAGAAGGCTACTAAGCCTGGAGAAAACTTAGTAAAAGGACTTAAAGATTCTACAATTACTTTAGGAAAAATCTTTGATAAAGATAAAGAAGCTAAAAAATTAGTGGCTGATTTTGATAAATCTATTGAAACTGCAAAATCTGCTTATAACGGAAAAGATAAAGTTATGAGTGTTATCGTTACTGGTGGGAATATTGGTTTTGCTGCTCCACATTCTGGTCGTGTTTGGGGACCAATGTATGAAATTTTCGGTTGGGTTCCAGCACTAGAAGTTTCAAATTCTACTGCAGGTCATAAAGGTGATGACGTTTCTGTTGAAGCTATTGCACAAACAAATCCTGATTGGCTTTTCGTATTAGATCGTGATGCTGCAACATCTGATGCAGCTACTTCAACACCTGCTAAGGATGTTATTTCTAAATCACCAGCTCTTCAAAACACAACTGCTGTTTCTAAAAAACAAGTTGTTTATGCACCAGAAGATACTTACACAAATGAATCAATTCAGACTTATATAGAGTTGTTTGGAAATCTTGCAAAAACTTTAGCTAAGTAGTGTAAAGGAGTACGAAACAGTGTCAAAAAATATAATTTCTAGGGTTGAGAATATTTCTCAACCCCAGTTTTATAATCACAATAAATTATGGACAAAATCTTTTATAATAGCGATTATAGTTGTTATAATTTTAGGGATTATATCACTGTTTACTGGAGTTTATGATATACGTGGACAAGAGGACGGAATGGAGATGTTTTTCATAACTCGTGTTCCGAGAACAGTTGCATTAATGCTTACTGGAGCTGCAATGGCGATGGCAGGGCTCGTCATGCAACTTATTACACAGAATCGTTTTGTTGAACCTACTACAACGGGGACTATTGAATGGTCAGGCTTAGGCCTGCTTTTTGTATATTTATTATTCCCTGCCCCGACTTTAGTGCAAAGAATGACTGGTGCAATCATTTTTTCTTTTATAGGAACTATGATTTTCTTTTTATTTTTAAGAAGAGTTAAACTTCGTTCGTCTTTAATTGTCCCGATTATTGGATTGATGCTTGGAGCAGTTATTTCTGCAGTGTCTACTTTTTTGGGACTCCTTTTTCAAAAGACACAAAGTATTGAAACTTGGTTCGTAGGTTCATTTGCTAACATTCAAGTGGGAAGATATGAATATTTATGGCTGATTGTTATCATTACTTTTCTTATTTTTATGTATGCTAATAGATTGACTTTAGCTGGACTAGGAGAAGATGTCGCAACAAGCCTTGGAGTTAATTACAATAGAATTGTTCTTTTTGGGACTGGTCTTATCTCTGTTGCAGTTGGAATTGTTGCAGCTGTTATTGGACACTTACCTTTCTTAGGATTAATTGTGCCAAATATCGTTTCCATGTTTAGAGGTGATGATCTTAGGAGTAATTTACCTTGGGTTTGTGTGATCGGAATGGGGTCAATAACTGCCTGTGACATCATTTCTCGAACAATTATAAAGCCTTTTGAATTACCTGTTTCTTTAATACTTGCAACAGTGGGAGCAGTCGTGTTTATTACTATTTTATTGAGACAAAGAAAACCAAGGAGGCTACGATGATCACATTAGAATATAGAAATAAAGAAAATGTCGAAATCGATTCTAGCCTTCATAATGAAAGTAGATCAGCTAGCGCTTTTCGTTCTAAGAAGGAAGCAAGACGTTATTGGATTTTATTGATAACATTGATTGGTTTAGGTCTCCTTTCTTCATATGGACTTTTAGTGTATAACAATCCAGTTCCGATAGATTCACCTTCTTTTATCCCAGTTGTTAAGAGAAGGATAGTAGCTATTGTTGCAATGATTATTGCTGCGGTTTGCCATAGCTTGTCGACAGTTGCTTTCCAATCTATTACGAATAATAAAATTATTACTCCTTCACTTTTAGGTTTCGAATCACTTTATTCAGCAATTCAAACGAGTACAGTATTCTTCTTTGGTGCTAGTGCGTTAATAAATTTTAATGGAATTGGATCATTTTTATTCCAAGTTGTTGTTATGGTCTTCATGAGTTTGATACTTTATGGATGGTTACTTTCCGGTAAATACGGGAATTTACAACTTATGCTTTTAGTTGGAATTATTATTGGTACCGGGCTAAATTCTGTGTCAACTTTTATGAGAAAACTACTTGCGCCTTCAGAATTTGATATTTTACAAGCAAGATTATTTGGTTCTGTTAATCATGCAGATCCTGCATATTTTCCTATTGTAATTCCTATGATCATAATTGTAGCAGTATTGATTTTTGCTCATTCTAAGAATTTGAATGTTTTGTCACTAGGAAAGGATGTTGCTACTTCTTTCGGGGTTAAATATCAACCTAGTGTAATTTATACGCTTGTATTAGTAGCTATTTTAATGTCCATCTCAACAGCTCTAATTGGGCCACTTACTTTCTACGGCTTTTTAGTGGCCACTTTGAGTTATCAGGCAGCGTCAACGTATGATCATAGATATATTTTTCCGATGGCTTTTGCTATAGGATTTTTAATAATGACGAGCGCATACTTTTTAATGTATCATGTATTCCATGCTCAAGGTGTAGTTTCAGTTATTATTGAATTATTTGGTGGAATCATATTCTTAACTATAGTTTTAAGGAAGAGGGCTTTATGATAAAAATTGATAATGTTAAAAAGTTCTATAGTGATAAGGTAAAAATAGGACCTTTGGATATTGAAATACCAAAAGCAGGCTTTACTTCTTTAATTGGACCAAATGGCGCTGGAAAGTCAACGACACTTTTGATGATTGGCAGACTTTTAGATATGGATGAAGGTCACATTCAAGTAGCAAATATGGATGTTTCTGAATCCAAATCAAAAGACTTAGCAAAAGTTTTGACTATATTGCGACAAGAAAATCATTTTGTAACTAGGCTTACTGTTAGACAACTAGTTGGATTTGGGCGCTTTCCTTATTCAAAGGGAAGATTAACGAAAGAGGATGAAGCTATTATTTCTAAATATATCGATTTCTTGGATTTAACTAATTTAGAGAATAGATATTTAGATGAGCTTTCTGGTGGTCAAAGACAAAGGGCATATGTAGCGATGGTATTGTGCCAAGAGACGGAATATGTACTTTTGGACGAACCTTTGAACAACCTTGATGTTGCTCGTTCTGTTCAAATGATGGAGCATTTGAGACGTGCAGCTAATGAATTCGGAAGAACAATTTTGACTGTTATGCATGACATAAATTTTGCTGCTAAATACTCTGACAAAATTTGTGCTATGAAAGATGGGCAAATTGCTGCTTTTGGAACAGTAGAAGAGGTTATGGACCCAACACTTTTGACAGATATTTTTGAAACAAAAATAGAAATTATCAATGGTCCCTATGGGCCAATCGCTGTTTATTAGTTACAAAATGTATACTGTAGCTTGCGTAAATTATGCTAGCTACTCTAGTTGAAGTTGCTGTCTGTATTTTATAGGCAGCAGCTTTTTTTATGCGATTGCCCATCATGATAACTCTTAATTTTTCTGGCTGTTGGTAATAGCTCCACAGATATGTCATTACTCCCAATCCAGCGACGTGTTGAACACTCGGACGGTGAATGTAAGGGAATCATTATACTCTGGTTTGGTTATCCACTCATAAGCTAACACAATTGTGTTAGACAAAGTAGGTTTCGTCCGTTCTCATATAAGAAGTTGTGATGTAGTTAAGATTCGGTATAGTGTGTCTACATTTAAGGGAGAAGTAGCTTGTTACGCTGCAAGATAATCCTTAGCGTATATTTTCGTTAAAATGTGGGCGGCAGCCCTGGTAGAAAAGAAAAAAATAAAAAGATAAGTGGAGACAAAATTGCTGAACACCTTATGCAAATAATCCTGTGAGATTGGCGTTTACGGCAATAATATTCAAATTACAATTTTATATGATAAGAACCATAACTTTTCCAGGTTGGCAGGGGTATGGTTCTTTTTGTTTGCGAAAAAATTATGCTTGTTTTGTAAAATGATAAAAATGTTTTAATCCAAAATGATAGGATTACAAAAGTGTAATGTGGGTGTAAGGAAACTGGATTGTACCCTCTTTTTAGATAAAGCATACTTAAAGTAAGGAAGAGTTATATGTGAATGAATATAAATTTTACAAGTAGGATAGAAAGGTTAGGTATTATCATATGAGATGGATCATTAGGATTTTTGTGTTATTAGCTATAATAGGAGGTGCTTTCTACTATCTGAAATCAGGTAATGGGTACTATTCAACTAAAGAATATTATGTAAAGGTAATGACTGATTCTACAGTAGAAAACGAAAAATTGAGTAATGGAGAAATTCTTACGTATCATGTTTACGATGAGAAGGTGTACGATAAAAAAGGGGAAGAAAGAAAACTGAAAATTTCCGTACAAAATAAATTGGAAAAAAATCAATATTATTTGATTGATTGGGAAGATCGCCGTGGGATTGTTTCTAAAATAGCTAAAGTGGATCAAACAAAAATAGATAAGAGTATCTTAGATAAATTGAACGGAAATTCATAATATATCAGGACAAGCTAACCAATAGCTGTGTTAACATAAAGCTTTATAAGCAAAAGATATTGTAGAAAAATAAGAGAGGTTATTATAAAACAAAAGGAATCAACCGTCTGGTGTGATCCCTTTTTGTTAGGACTGAGCAAGGAGTATTATTGCATTGTATAACCCTTTACTCTTTCCAAAACTGTTCTAGCAGAATACTGATCATAGTGCCTACGAGTAATCCGTTACTTAAAACATATTGTAAGGAAGAAGGAATACCGCTAAATGCACTTTCTGGAAGAAACATTATTCCTAAACTGATTAATAATGTAATTCCTAATATAGTTAATCGGCGTTGATTTAATTCTTCACGTAAAATTGATTGAAATGAAAGGCCTATTACTTGGACAAATGTTGCTAAAAGTGCAGCATTAGCAATAGGGCCTGGAAGTAAGGATATAAAGCTTACAATTGAGGGAATAAAAGAAATTCCTGCTAATATGAGACTTGCTATAAGGAATGACTTCACTTTTCTTTGTCCTGTTAGTTGAATAAATCCTGCTGATGCAGGTAATGGTACAATTCCAATTGTAGAAAACAACGACGAGATAATATGTGATATACCTCCGACCCATACACCACGGTTCAGTGTTTGCTTTTCATTTTCTTTAGATAATGGAGCCACTTGTTTTACAGCCGAAATAGCAGCAATCGTATTTGCAACTAAAAGAAATGTAAATAAAATTGCAGTTAGAGTCATTCCAATATCGAATCTAGGCATGCCCCAAGCAAATATCTGTGGTAACTTAACTAACGGTGTGTGTGAAGGCATATGAGACGATTTTCCTAATAAAGCATACAAAAGCCAACCAAATGAAATGCCAAGTAACACAGCGTAACTTTTCATCCAGCCTTTCCCTTTAATTGATAAGAAGGTAATCATGGTAAAAACAAAGAGTGCAATAGTAGTTGTTGTATAATCAGGATGAGTTACAGATTCTTGTAATCCCATCATTCCTTTTAGTAACACACCACTAAGCTGAAGTGCTAAGATTAAAAGAAAAGTTCCTGTAACTAAAGGGGTAAATAAACGTAAGATTCGATGCACAAGCCCTGTTATACCAAGTACGAAGAGTAATATACCTGCAATAATTAACCCGCTTTCTAAAAGTTGCAACACGTCTTTTGCACTTTGTCCCTGATGCATAGCTACTTGTCCCAGTATGACAAATATACTTACCCATGAACCTGCTGGACCATCTGCTATGGGATAGCGATGCCCAAACCATGCTTGTATAAATGAACTTACTCCCACGACTAAAAAAGTTCGCTGCATTAATGTTGAGATATCTTCTATTGATAAATGAAATATGCCACCAATAATGATAGGCAATGCAATTGCATTTGCTAATAGAAACACAAACCACTGTAGAATACTAAAGCTCGTATTAAAGTATTTTTTGTTCATATTATTCTCCTTTGTCGAAAAAGAATCTCATAGTAAAAATCCATCCTTTCTATACAGTTAGATTAAAAAGGATGGATTTTGTAAATCTATAAAATTATTTTAATTATATATATAGATTTAAAATTAATTACCATGTACGGAATGGTAAGAATTTACCGTTAAGTGTAATAACGATACGAGGATCGCCACCTTTTGGATCTTCTTGTGTATCCACACCTAGATTGAAGTTAATTGCACTCATTACACCTTCGCCAGCTTTTTCTAAGATTAATTCTCTAAGAGTTGGTGCGTATTGTAACATCATTTCATATAATCGATATAAGATTGGGTCAGTAGGAGGCATTTGCATTACTTGACCTCTAAGTGGAACTACTGTTAATGCCTGAACCACTTCCTCATCTAATTCTAATAATTTACCGATTTTTTCTGCTTCCGGACGTGTCATTGTAGCTTGTCCTAATAATGCTGTTACAACCCAAGTCTCAGAGTTTTCGCTTACTTTTGAAATTTCTTCCCATGTTAAACCTTTTGCAATTTTTGCTTCCATAATTTTTTGCGTAGCTTCTTGTCTATTCATATTTAATAACTTCCCTTCATTTGAGTAATAATTAATTTTTCATACCATTTAATGTTTTATATCCATCAACTACTAAATCTAATTTACCTGTGTGAGGATCAATGACTAAACCATGTACAGGAACATCTTTTGGAATAAGTGGATGATTTCTTACTAAATCAACATTAGCTTGAGTTGAATCGCAGACATCATCGAATCCAAATAACCACTTTTCAAGATCAACACCAGCATATTCAATTGCTGATAAAATTTCGGATGAAGCTACTCCACGATCTAATATTTTTTGAATTGTTCCTTTTGGATTAGTTTGGCTTGCACCACATTTATGGTGTCCGATAAGAAAGATTTCATCTGCATTTAGATCATATACTGATGCTATAACACTTTGCATAACGCTATCGAAAGGAGAAGCAATTTTACCACCTGCATTTCTGATAACTTTTGCATCGCCATCGTGTATATCTAAAGCTTTTGGAAGTAGCTCAATTAAACGAGCATCCATGCAAGAAACAACAACCATACGTTTTTTAGGCATTTTTGTCGCTTCAAAAGGAGCGTATTCCTTATTTTCTACAAATTGTTCATTGAACGATAGGATTTCTTGTAATAACATATTTGTAACCTCCTTTAAATCTAGATGTATTTTTTTGTTGCGTCCTCTATGTTATAAGTGAATATAACTGATAAACAATGTGATGTAAGAGGATAAACTAAGTATAGTGAATTGTATCGATAAGCAGAATAAGCTGGCGAAACACTTTCTGGCTTTCTACTTTCACGGTGAAAGGATTGGTTTATATCATTGATCAAACAGATTTTGAGATACTGAAATTATTAGGAGAAAACTCAAGAATACAATGGAAAGAACTTGGTCAAAAAATACATATGACGGGACAGGCGGTAGGAAATCGAATTCGAAGGTTAGAGGATTTAGGGATTATTGAGCAATACACAATCGCAATAAACCGAATCAAATTAGGACAAGTAGTGACTGCGTTTGTTACTCTGTTCGTAACAACAGCTAACCATCAAGAGTTTATGAATTTCTTTCAAGGAGAAGAAGGGATTTCTGAAGTACATCGTATAAGTGGTGACGGATGTTATTTATTAAAAACACATTTTGCCTCCAATGAAGAATTGGATAACTTTCTAGGACGACTATTAAAATATGGGAATTACCGTGTTAACCTATCAATAGGGAAGTTAAAATAAACTTTATGCAAGTTTATAGTTCTTTTTGCTTGTGGCTAAGACATGTTTCCAAAAATAAAAGGAGTATCTCTTATTAAATAAGAGATACTCCTTTTATTTGTTTTTAATAATTATTGATTATTTTACATCTGATTTTTCTTTTTTCATTATTTGCCTTTGACTAGTGAAGGGAAATTTTTTAACATCAAAACCCCTGCGCTGTATGCAACAGGGATTCTATTATTACTTATTTGAGGGTATGATCCTATTTCATTTTATAGCTTATTTAGAAGAATCATGTGCAGGTTTTGATTTAGTGTCCTCAGGCATTTCAAAGATTTGATTATAGTTAGATTTCACATCTTCGTTAGGAATTGCTGGCACTGCGTCTTCAGGTGAATTATGGATTGGCGAAGAAGTTGTTGTTCCATCTACACTTGTTGTAACTGACATTGGTTGATTTTGATCAATTTTTGTACCTTTGTCCATCTTTTTTGCGGATTCTTTTTCACTTTTATTTATTTGTCTCCATTCTATTTTTTCATTCGATTCTAGTTTGTTCGTTTTCACATCTTCTGTATCTACTGCACCACCCGCTAATAATCCTGTACTTAAAAGTGTTCCTGCTAATAATGTTTTAAACATTTTTTATTACCTCCTTGCTTAAGATTATATTTAGCATAAAATAAGTATCTGGAGTTTATTTGGAGTTCATCTAGATTTTATGTAAGTTTTGCATGTAGGGGCATCATACGAAAAAAGAACATTGTGCGTTTGGACAAAATGTAGCTGATTCCCTGTATGTTAAGGAACCAGCTACTTTCTATACTACCTTTTTATGATTATGAAATTAAAAATGATAGAGTAGAAATCATGTATGAAATAAATGTAAGTAACACAAGGAAGAATATAAGCATGGTATTGGATACGCATCGTTCTATTCTTTTTTTCATTTGAATTTACTTTATTTTTTCAATTTGGTAGGATCAATTTGAAGTTGACCTTTCCAAGAACCAGCTACTTTTCCAATCCTGCTTATATTGACATCTAATGTAAGTGGTTGTTTGAAGGAATCTTTCCCTTCAGGACCTTCGATAAATGTAATGACACCTTCTGGTCTATCCTTATCACGAACACCTATATGCTTTAATTCTTCACCTGATGCTTTTAGCTCGAAGGGTCCACCATTTGCTCCTTGAATAAATGCTAATTGTGAGAAGTATTCATTTTCCTTATAAGTTGGGTTGTAATCTTGTTGACCATTTACTTTGCCGTCATCTTCAAGTTGTAACCCCGTTGTATCAAATTCAAACGGTACTACATTTCCATTTTCTTTTTCAATTTTGTAATGAATGGATATACGTGAATCTGCTACATATAATTCTTTCAAATGTACCGTAACACCCTGATCTATAATTTTTTCATCAATCGGAATGAATTGACCATTTTCAACGTCTCTTCCTTCGTTTATAATCGTATCATTTGAAATTTCATTGGAAAAATAGGAGGCAACATTCGTAGCTGCTACTCGCACTTGTGGAATCATGGCTGTTGAAAAAAGCCCTGCTACCGCTACTGCTATATACATGAAACGTTTTGATTTTTTATTCATATTTGTAAATAATCCCTTCTTCTGTTCAGGTTTTTGATTGATATAAGAAACATCTTCTAATTTTGCGCGATTTTCAAATGCTTGCCACGCTTGGTCTACATCAATTTTGATTTCTTTTGATGAATGTACTATTTCTTCCTCTAACATGATAGTTTCCCATTGATTTAATTTACTAATTTCTAGTAATAAGTCTTGGCATGCGTTACACGTATCTAAATGTTTTGTGAATTCTTTTCTTGTCTCATAAGGTAATTCCCCATCCATATATGCTTGAATAAATCCCACATCATAACAATTCATTTATTAAGCCTCCTCTAATTGTTTATAAATCTTACGAAACTTTTGTTTGGCTCGGACCAATAATGTTCCAATAGAAGATATGTCGATTTGAAGCACTTCTGCAATTTCCTTATACTGAAAACCAGAAAATTTCATCAATAAAATGGTTCGATCTCGTTCATTCATGTTACTGAGTACCATTTGGACCTTTGTAATTTCCTCTTTTCTAATCCAGTCATCATCTAATGATGAAATATGTTGTACTTCATGATATTGTATGGTTTTATCTACTCTCGCCTGATGCCGTTTTTCAGATCGCAGATATTTATAGGCTACATAAGTAGAAGATTTTATTAGCCATCCAGGTAAGTGTTCAATACTCTTCCAATCGTTGCGATATAGCTGTAAAAATACTTCTTGGGCTAATTCTTCAGCGATAGTCTGACTTTTGACAATCCATACGATCTGTTTCACAACGTAAACATAGTTTTGTTTAAACAAATCTTCAAATGTCACATCCGAAACAGGCCTTTCTTCCTTTTTTATTTTTAACATGTCAGTTAAAACCTCACTCTCATTTGATGCCTGTATTATAGAGAACCCGGAACAGCGAGTTTTGTGACAGAAATTTTTTATTTTTTTATTATGCACGAAAAAACATTCATCGGTTAAGATGAAAAAGGATAGCAGTGCTTGAGGTATAGTAGTGCTCTAACTATGCTTTATGGCAATATTACAGTTCAAAATACATTTTATTTACAGTCAACTTACGCTTCCAGAAAGTTTAATTTTATTAGATGCAATTTAAAGTCTTGCAATGGAACCAATATTGATATATAGTTTAGTTAACTAAACTAAACTATATTTGGAGGTTTTGAAATGGGAAAAGAAATAGTTTCAAACGAAAATAAGCCAAAAAAGCCATTTCTTTTTAAAGTTGGAATAGGGCTTCTAATCATATATGTTCTACTGTGGGCGAGTGCTTTAATCATACCATTTACTTCACTTTCGACTCAGATAAAGGCCGTTGTCATTCCAGGATGTATAGTAATAGGGGAAATCCTTTTTTTGATAGGTGCTGTCTTTGTCGGGAAAGAAGTGGTGTCAAAATATAAAAAGTATGTAAACCCAAAAAATTCGAGAAGAAAAGGTGAGAGAGACAAGTATGAAAAATAAAAATATAGCTGAGGAAATTAATCAAACACTTGAAGAATTATGGATATTACTTGAAACGAAAGAAAGATCCTATACGAATTTCAATTTAAATAATCAGCAATATACGTTATTAACATTAATTATTCGTTATCCATCATCCACCCCTAAAGAGCTAGCAGAAAAAATGAATGTAACGAAGAGTGCCATTAGTCAACAGTTAGTAAAACTTGAAATGGACGGATACATTTTCAGAAGGCAGCATGCAGAAGATAAACGTGCATTTTCAGTTGAATTAGGGGATAAAGGCTTGTTATATAAAAAAGAAATGGATGCATATATGCAACAAGTTTCTGAAAAATATTATGCAAGTTTATCACCTGAAGAATTAACAAATTTTTTATCAGCGCTTCAAAAGCTAACGAAAGTAATTGGAGAGCTGTAGTGGTTGATCCTAGTTGTAACAAGAAGCATAAGATGACCGTTTTGGTTAGCTTATGCTTCTTTTCGTTTACAGCTAATTCATGTTTCGAATATAAAAAGTAGACTCATAAGAAAAATCCTGTAGTTCAGTACAGGATTTTTAATCAAACTAATTAAAAACTAAATTGTGGTTTAACATCACCTTTATAAGGTTCATGTTCAACGAATATAGTTATGTCTTTACCAGATTGGTCTTTACCAGTTCTTTTATACGTAAATTTCTTATTGTTCAGTTCAGTAAGTTCAAGAGCCGCACCATATTTATTATTTCCAATTGATACATGAGCTCTTATTTTATTTTCGTGTACAACATCGAAGTAACCATAGTCACCGCGGCTTTGACCTGTTTCGCTATTGAAGAACTCGTATTTATTAGCCTTGTCATCAAATTTTGCTAGACTTATAAAATTAGAATTAAACTGTGTTACATCATTACCAGCTTCATCTAATACCTTTGTTCCATGCCAAAGGGTGCCGCCTAAAATTTTATCTCCATCAACATTTTTAACAATATCGCCTGTAGTAGTGTTCAGTTGCTTGTCCGGATCAGTGAAAGAAAGTTCTTTTTCTTTATATGGAACATGTTCAACGAAAACTTCTACATCTTTACCGTTAGCGTCTTTCCCCATTCGTTTATAAGTAAATACATTTTTATTTAGTTTTGTCATGTCAACAACAGCTTGATACTTCATTGATTCTGAAATTAATATTCTCTTCTTCCCATCATTTGTGACAAAGAAAGTTCCTTTATCGCCACGACTTGCACCTGTCTTAGCATCAAAGAATTCATATCTGCCGGACTTCGCATCATATTTTGCAAGGCCAATGAAGTTTGCATTCTCTTTTGTTAAGTCATTCTTATCTTTGTCATATACTCTTGTACCTTGCCAATTAGTATCGCTAAGAATGTTAGCCATTTTTTGGCCTTTCGTTAACTTGTTTTCCTTTTTCGTCTCTTTAGCAGCTTGTTCTTGTTTTTGTTTACCATGATTTTCTTCGGCTTTAGTACCAGCACACCCTGTTAATGCTAATGTAAATCCGAGCAGTATTGATGATAGTGCTTTCGTTTTTTTGTTCATTTTTTATCGTCTCCTCATTTTATGATTTTCATGTTATTCACATGGTTTTAAGTAGTGCGGTTTGTGATTATAGTAGTAGTTCATCCTTCTGAATCTTTGTTATATGAAAAGATTTAGGTTGAATCAATGAACTTAGTTGCTACGTTTATTATGTTAATCCCAGAGTATAAACTCCCTCTAAATAAAACATTAAAAAAAGATAAACTAATTCCTAAAAAATTTTCATATTTATAAAAAAGAAATTTTACATGCGGTGAATGTTACTCTTTCATTTTGAAAATGCCATAATCAAATGGAGGGATTAACATTATGATTACAGTGCGATTTTGGATGTGATGCTATACTGTGTATAGGCTTTTGATGTGTGTCGTTTTTTGTCGGTAAGTCGATATATTTCGAAAATCGCTGATATATTTTGGAGGGAGGATAAAAATGATTGTGAAAGAGCGGAAAATGCCCGTACATTTGCTCCAATTAGAAGCTTTACTTAGAAGATTGCCTGCTCATCATCCCAAAAGGAATATGGTGGCTGAAAATCTAGCGAAATTTATGGCTGGTTATAAAGGAGAGCAGGCGATTGAATATCCGCTTAGTTTCTTATCTGAAACAGAATACAGTATTTTACATGATATTAGGTTGTTTGATCAGAAACATTATTTTCAAATTGATACCCTCATAGTTTCCTCACGTTTTCTTCTTTTTCTTGAAATAAAAAATATTATTGGTACATTAATTTTTGATGCAAAGTTTAATCAGCTCATTCGAATAGCAGATGGTACTTCGGAAGAAGGATTCCCAGATCCGCTTTTACAACTGAAACGGCAAGAGATGCAACTGAGAAAATGGCTGAGGCTACATGATTTACATAATATTCCGATTGAATCCCTCGTTGTAATTAGTTCACCTCGTACAATTATTAAAACTTCAGATGAAATACTGTCTAGTAAAATTATCCACAGTGCAAATTTACCTAATAGAATAAAACAGATTAAAAATCAATATAAAGAAAAAGCGATCGATAATATAAATGGACTTATAGGTCAGATTATGAATGAGCACTCTCCACAGCGTCAAAATGTTCTTGCACAATATAAAATTAAAAAAGAGGAATTGCTAAAGGGCGTACAGTGTGAGGCATGTTTTACAATGGCAATGTTAAAAGAAAGGCAGGGATGGCGTTGTTCAAACTGCAATAGTATGTCTAAACATGCTCATTTACGTGCTGTACAAGATTACACACTTCTGTTTAGTATGATAACTACTAATAGCGAATTGAGGGAATTTCTTAATATGGAATCTAGTTCTGCGGTTAAAAGACTCCTCCAAACAATGAATATCACCTACACTGGCAACAACAAAGGACGAATATATGATTTAACTTCTTTCCAATGATAATTTTGCTATAATAAATACGTACGTATACGAAGGGGAGTTTAAAGAGAAAATGAAGTCATTTAATATCGATCATCTTATAGCTAGTGTTTTGCAATGGATATTAAATATAGCGCTAATTATATTATCCATTGTCTTATCTATCTTTTTAATTAATGAGACTATCACATTTATTCAATACATCTTTTCAACAAAGAAATATACATCGTATAAATTGGTTGAAAGTATCATCGTATATTTCTTATACTTCGAGTTTATTGCATTAATTATTAAGTATTTTAAATCGAACTATCATTTCCCGTTACGTTATTTTATTTATATCGGAATTACGGCATTAATTCGGTTAATTATTGTATCTCATGAGGAACCGATGGAGACGTTATTATATGCGGGATCCATTCTTGTTTTAGTCATTGCTTTATACATATCGAATATGAGAGATTTGAGAAAAGAGTAGTAGTGCAGACATAAGTTTGCACTACTACTCTTTTCACCTTGACCTTCAAGTTACTTGAAAGTTTACAATGAAATTAGGGCGTTTGAAATTGAAAAAAATTGAGAAATTAAGTGAAGAGGTTTCTTTTACTTGGAGGTTATAGAAATGAGTCAGGAATTGAAGTTACGTCCATTAGAACGAGAAGATTTAAAGTTTGTACACGAACTGAATAATAACGCGCATATTATGTCGTATTGGTTTGAAGAACCTTATGAGGCCTTTGTAGAATTGCAGGACTTGTATGATAAACATATACACGATCAAAGTGAACGCCGATTTATCGTTGAGAAAGATAATGAAATGGTTGGATTGGTTGAGTTAGTGGAGATTGATTATATTCACCGAAGAACAGAATTCCAAATTATTATTGATCCAAATTATCAGGGGCATGGTTACGCAGCAGAAGCGACGCGTTTAGCGATGGGTTATGCCTTTGCTGTTTTAAATATGCATAAGATATATTTAGTTGTCGATAAAGAAAACGAAAAGGCTGTGCATGTTTATAAAAAGGTTGGATTTATGGTAGAAGGTGAGCTTCTCGACGAGTTTTTCGTTGATGGTAACTATCATAATGCGATAAGAATGTGTATGTTTCAGAAGCAATATTTTGAAAGTAAGTAGTTGAATGATTTGGAAGTAATGTTGACGCTTCGCAAAACCGTATGCTAAAATCCCTTTTAAGTATTAAGGAAGGTGCAGAACATGCTTTATATAAAATTTGTAAAACTCATTAGAAAACTTTGCTCCGCACAAATGTATACGGTGAAGCGTTGTACGGAGCTTAATCAAGGGGCATAAATCCCCTATATTCATCGGCTGAATAACTTTTCTAAAAAAGTATAGTTTATCTATGCTTATTTGGTTACGGTTTGTAAGTCGATGTATAAAATAGATTAAGGGCCATAGACAATGCTTTGTCTATGGCCCTTTGTGTATATTATTCCAATGAGCTTTTACTATAAATTGGAGTAGTATAGGAAAAACCACGAAGCAGAGGGCTAGTGTCGAATGACGCTATCTCTCTGCTTTTTTTAATTTCAGGAAAAGAGGAATACGAATGAGTTTACTTAAAGTTGAAAGTTTATCACATAGTTTTATAGATAAAGCCTTATATGAAAATGCTTCTTTTAGTTTGCATAAAGGAGAACATATGGGGATTGTTGGACAGAATGGTGCAGGAAAAAGCACGTTAATGAAAATATTGATTGGAGAAATCATTCCTGATAAAGGAGATATAAAGTGGCAACCTAATATTCAAATTGGACATCTGGATCAATACGCAGAAATTGATGGGGGCTATACCATTTCACAATATGTAAAGAGAGCTTTTTATGATTTGTATGAAATGGAAGATAGAATGAACAAGTTATATGAAGAAAGTGCTAGGACTGGAGATGAGAATCAACTATTAAAAGCGGCAGAGATTCAAGAACAGCTTGAGGCTCGTGATTTTTATTCGGTAGACAGTATAACGAATAAGGTGGCAGCTGGTTTAGGTATTGATGCTATCGGGATGGATTGTATTATTGGTGAATTAAGCGGAGGACAACGTGCAAAGGTAATTTTAGCGAAGCTTTTATTAGAAGAGCCGACTATTTTATTACTAGATGAACCGACGAATTTTCTTGATAAGGAGCATGTGGAGTGGCTTGCTAATTATTTAATGAATTTTGAAGGGGCGTTTATTGTCGTGTCACATGATTTTGATTTTCTGGAAAAGGTGACTTCTTGCATATGTGATGTAGAGTTTGGAACAGTTAAGAAGTATTACGGAAAATACTCAGATTTTGTAAGACAAAAGGAGCATTTGCGAAAAGAATATATTCGCCAATACCATGCACAACAGAAGAAAATTGAAAAAACGGAAGAGTATATTCGTAGAAATATTGCTGGAGTGAATTCAAAAATAGCACAAGGACGTAGAAAGCAGTTGCAACGTATGGAAAGAATTGCGCCACCAAGTTTTACCCATAAACCGTCTATTCATTTTCGGGAACTTCCTATTTCAGTTCAAACAGTTCTTGAGGTAAATAATCTCGAAGTTGGTTATGACTTTGCTCTCTTACCAAAATTGAATTTTTCAGTAATGGGTGGGCAAAAACTTGTTATTACAGGATTCAATGGAGTAGGGAAATCTACTTTATTAAAAACAATTGTTGGCACTATTGCTAGTATTGCTGGAGAATTTCACTTCTCAGAGCAAATAAAGATTGGATATTATGAGCAAGATTTAAATTGGAGCAATGATTCTTTAACTCCGCTTCAAATTATTTCGGAACAGTTTCCTACATTGAATATGAAGGAAATACGTCATCATTTAGCTGCGTGTGGTGTGAAAGATACTCATGTCTCGCAAGAAATTCGTACGTTAAGTGGTGGTGAACAATCGAAGGTGAAACTGTGTGGATTGTTATTATCACCTTGTAATTTTTTAATTGTAGATGAACCGACGAATCATTTAGATGCAGAAGCGAAGGAAGCTTTGCGAAAGGCGTTAATACAGTTTAAGGGCAGCATTATACTCGTATCTCATGAAGCGAGTTTTTATCTTGATTGGGCGGATAGTATTTTCAATATAGAGACGGGATTAGTTAAGGGGGTGTGAAACATATGCATGAAAATAATTGGAGAATGAACATTATATTATTTTTGACCGCTCAAACTATTTCGTTGTTCGGTTCATCTCTCGTGCAATACGCGATTATATGGTATATCACCCTTACAACATCATCAGGGGCGATGTTGACCATTTCAACTGTTTGCGGTTTTCTACCACAAATTGCGATATCTTTATTTGCTGGTGTGTGGATTGATCGTTATGACCGTAAAAAGATGATTATGTTATCGGATGGGATTATAGCGATTGCTACGTTAATTTTGGCAATTTTATTTTTAACAGGATATAAAAGTATTTGGATGCTGTTTATAGTATTACTCATTCGCTCAGCTGGTACAGGTGTACAAACGCCGGCTGTGAATGCGTTAATTCCACAAATTGTTCCGAAAGATTATCTTATGAAAGTAAATGGGATAAATAGTAGTATTACATCTTTAATTATGTTTCTTTCACCGGCGGTAAGTGCCGCAATTCTTTCTGTTACTAGCATTGAAACGACATTTTTTATTGATGTTATTACAGCTATAATCGGAATTAGTATTATGTTTATCATTCAAGTGGAAGGACATGTGAATGTAGGGGGTAAGCAAAAATCTAATCTACAAGGTATAAAAGAAGGGTTTGCTTATTTAAAAGAAAATGTATGTATGAAAAGGCTACTCGTTTTATTAATCATTATTATGATTTTAATAAGTCCAGCCGCCTTTTTAACACCTTTAATGGTGACTCGTTCCTTCGGGGCGGAAATGTGGAGACTTACTGCTAGTGAGATGACCTTTAGTGCTGGTGCAGCAGCTGGTGGCGTACTGATTGCAGCATGGGATGGTTTCCGTAATCGTATGCATACAACAGCGCTGGCCTGTGCGTTATATGGTCTGCTTATGGTAGGACTAGGAATTGCACCGGTATTTATTATGTATTTAGTCTTTAATTTTTTAATTGGTATAACAATGCCATGTTTTAATACGCCAGTTACTGTGTTATTGCAGGAGAAAGTAGATCCAGTTATGCATGGCAGAATGTTTAGCCTCGTACAGATTGCGAATTCATGTGCTTTACCTTTAGGGATGATTATATTTGGTCCTTTGGCTGATGTGTTTAGTGTAGAGGTTTTGTTAATTTATGCTGGGATATTCGTACTATTTTGCGCAATGTATGTTGTATTAAGCAGGAAGTTTGAAGTGTAAATATGTATTGTCTATAAAAGGTTTGTGAGGCAATTTAAGATGCTTCATAAATATTTTTTATCCTAGTCAATAATATTTTATTGTAAAACGATAAATTATTATTGACTAATGATTTTGTTTTGGATAATATGATGTTAATTAAGAAGAATTATATGAATAGAGGAGAATGTAAAATGAAAAATAAATACGTATTAGCTATTTCTTTCATGATTTTAGCGATTATTTCTTTAACTATACATGCTTCAAACAGTAAAGTCGGAGCGGATGGATTTCTTGAAGAACCTTTCTTTTTCCTAGTACCGGTAAGTTATGTATTGTTCTTTAGTGGTATTGGTGTATTACTATTTGGATGTATTACTTCAAAGCTGAGAAAAAGTAATAGATAAAGTGAAGTTTAATTAGTGATGGATTCTCCAATCGGGACAAAATACTTACTATGAAATAGAAACATACCATATGGAAGAAAAATAATAAGTGAGCTGAATAATGATGAATCATTATTTTTATAATGGTAGACAAGTAGGGGCGGCTATAACGCTAGCCGGGGCGCAGGGGACAATTCATGCTGTGAATCAAGTGATTCAAATGCAGCAACAAGCATATTTTGCACAAATGATGCAAGGACAGTATATGCAATACTCACAATTTCCAATGCAAAGTGTGCATTATGATGTGTATCCAGCGGGTTTACTTTCCATTCCATATGGCGGGACTTACTTCTTATGAAAGAAAGCGACTCAATAGAGTCGCTTTTTTATATTCCACCGAGCTTCATTCCAAGGAATGCGAAGAGGATACCGATTATGTAAGTAGTACTTACATATAAAAGGGATGTGTAAATTTTTTTGCGATTGAGAAGCTGAATGGATTCTAATTTAAACGTCGAAAACGTTGTGAATGCGCCCATAAATCCAGTTCCTAATAATAATTGCCAGCCTGTAGTGACTCCGTTGCCAATTATATAACCGAGTAAAAATGCTCCTGTTATATTAATAAGGAATGTAGCAATTGGAAAGGATGTGTTATTTCTTTTTTTAAACCAATTGCTAATTGCAAATCGTGTAATCGCACCGAAAAAACCTCCAGTTGCCACTAATAAAGCTTCCATCATAAGTGATCTCCTTCCGTAACTGATTTCTTAATTAAGAAATCACCTAGTGTATAGCCAATTCCAGACATAATGAGACCGCCAAGTATGCTACATGATACATATAGGAAAGCCATGCTCCATTCAGAACGATTAATTAATTGCATGGTTTCTACACTAAATGTTGAAAACGTCGTAAAAGAACCGATGAATCCAGTACCGATGCCTGTGATAACCTCCGAAGGTAAGATGTTTAGCCGTGCAACATATGTAGTCAGCCATGCTAATAAGAAGCAGCCGATTAAGTTAATGAGTAATGTAGCTAATGGAAATGAATGATGCCAAAATTCATGAATAGTAAGACCTAAATAATAACGAGAAAGGGCTCCTAATATACCGGCTATACCGACGATAATATAAATCAAATTCCTCACCTCTTTAAATAGCTTGCTCAAAAAAATAGACTCCTACCAGTAGTTATACTGGTAGGAGTCATTAGCTAAGCAGCGGTTATGGCGAACTCCATCGCCTATAATTATTACATATAGTGTACTAAAAATTGCGTTTGATTTCCAGTGAAGAAGTTGGTGTATTTTGTATTTCTCAAATCATTTAAGATAGGGAATCATTACTTATAAACTAAATATAGTGATATAAGATTTTTAGTGTGATAAAATGTTTCGTATATCTGTCATTTTTTATTTGACTGAAAATAAAGAAAAGTAAAATCGTATGTTTTAGAAAAGGAGTCGTTTGTTTGAAAAAGTTATTAAAAATAGTACTTATATGTATTTTAGTAGGTGTGGGAGTTGTAGGTGGGTTTTTAGCGTATATGACACTTACAAAAGAACAGCCAGCTGATGTTATAAGCTTGAAGGTGGAAAACAATAAGGAGCGCGTAATTGCGCAGGGAAATGAATTTAAAGTTACAACGTTTAATATTGGATATGCTGGACTAGATAAGGATCAAGACTTCTTTATGGATGGGGGAAAAGGGTCTGGTTCAAGTAGTAAAGAACAAACGGAAACGAATTTAAAGAATATGCTTTCGTTTTTACAAAATGAGAATAGTGATTTTACGCTATTACAAGAAGTAGATATAAAATCAATGAGATCATTTGATATAAATGGGCATGAATTTTTGAAAAAAGGACTGCCTGATTATGCTTCTTCGTTCGGAAAGAACTATGATACAAAATGGGTTCCGGTACCAATCACAAGTCCAATGGGATATGCTGATGCTGGACTAAGTACGTTTTCTAAATATACAGTTCAAACAGCGAAGAGGTTCCAATTACCAGGAATGGAGCCGTGGCCAAAGCGTTTATTTGATTTAGACCGAGCGATTGTTGAACATAAAATTCCTGTTAATAATGGAAAATTTGTTAGACTCGTAAATTTACATTTGTCTGCTTATGATGAAGGCGGAAAAATTAGAAAGCAACAAGTGGAGTATTTAAAAGAATATATGAACAAACATTATAAAAATGGTGATTATGTAATAATGGGCGGAGACTGGAATCAATTAATTTCTAACGCTCAGTTAAGTGATCCGAAGTTCGTGAAAGAGCGTCCTGAGTGGTTAGTAGAGTTACCGAAGGACTTTACTGACGGTGGCTTTAAGTGGGCTGTAGATCCGTCTGTTATGACTGTGAGAGATGATGTAAAGAAATACGTGGAAGGTGAAAACTTTGTCACGATTATTGATGGCTTTATCGTTTCACCGAATGTTGAAATTGTAAATGTAGAAGGGAAAGATTTGAAGTTTGAAAATAGCGATCATAACCCAGTGAGTGCGATATTCAAGCTGAAGTAATCGATACGTATGAGAAGGTGGGGCTTCATATATGGAGTGGTTAAAGAGAACTTGTTTTTCTAACCTTGAGAAAGAATCACAGAAAAATCATTTATTGCTGTTTATCACGATTTGCAGTTTCTTCCTTGGGGTACTCGCGATTGGGTATTATGGATATATTTTTACAGAGCGAGCAATAGCATTTTGGATGTGTGGTATTTCTATCGTAGTATTTGGAACGCTGCTTACTTTTATAGAAAGTATGGAAGCGATGTATAAATACATCATGACATGTATGCTACTTATTATGTCTTTCATTATGGTACAAGCATTTAATGAAAGCCCAGCTGTATTTCAAATGGTCTATTTTACATTAGCAGTTTCACTTATTTATTTGAGTGAACGTCTTATTTTAATTCTTGGCGGGGTAGCAGTTGTTGTTACATTTATACTTTGTAGTTATTGGCCAAATCAATTTTTTGCTTATACAGCATCATCTGAAGCTGCAAATTTTGCAAGCTTGTTAGCGATTGTAACGATCGCAATGTGGGGTGTCACAAAGATTGGTTCTAATCTTTTGGCTCGTTTAAGTGATGAGAAGCAAGCAGTGATGAAGAAAGCTCAGGAGTTAGAAGAAACGCAAAGGCTTATTGAGGAAACTGTTGTGAAGTTAGATAGTAATTTCAATCATTTAAGACAGAATATGAACACTTCGATGGAGTCGATGAGTGAAATTAATTTTGCTTTTGAAGAAGTGGCAGTTGGTACTCAATCACAATCAGAGATGATGTCACGTTCAGTAGAAGTATTGAATGATATGGAGGGAAATATTGACCAAATCATCTCTCAAGTAAGAAATGCTTCGATGCGTGTTGATAAAAGTTTGGAAATCTCAAAGGGTAGTGTAAACACTTTAAGAAATTTTGAATCTAACATGAGAAGTTTAAATGATGTTGTTTCACAATCAGGAACGATATTTAGAGAATTGATGACACAATCGAAACAAATTAATGAAATTGTAGATGTAATAACGAATATTTCAAGTCAGACGAGTTTGCTAGCTTTAAATGCAAATATTGAAGCTGCAAGGGCAGGAGAACATGGAAAAGGTTTTGCTATTGTAGCGAATGAAGTGTTAAAGCTTGCTGAAGAATCGAATCGTTCTGCGGGGAGAATTCAAGGGATTTTGAAGGAGTTTAGTAATCAAGCAAGTAAAGTAGAAGTGCAGGTAGAGAAGTCAGAAAGAGTACAAGAAGAGTGTAACGAAATGTTAGCAAGTGTTTTAACGAATGTAACGGACTTAGGGAAGTTTATTGATACGATTAATGATGTAATGAGAGAGATTGTTGGTCATCAAGAAAATTTCCAAGTTAAAACGACGAATATCGTTAAAGATGTGACACATGCTTCTAACGTAATTCAGCAAACTTCTGCAGCTACGGAAGAAGTGTTAGCAAGTATTGAAGAAGAAAAGAATCGAAATGATACGTCGGTGAAGACGCTACATACTGTTAGTGAGCAAGTGAAGTTGCTAGAAGATATTTTAGAAAAATAATATCGCTGAAAAAGAGCGCAAATGATGTGCTCTTTTTCATTTGAACGAATACTTGATAGGAATTTAATTGCTTTTCTATGAGTTTTCTGCCAAGCTTAAGGAGATAAAATTTAACTAATAGCTACTGATTATTAGTTGAACCTCGCAGATAGCGAGATAAAATACTTCAAAGAAAGAATTATATAGGTGACGCATATGATCGAAGTTAAGACTTCAGAACTTAGTGATGGAGAATTTAATAGAGGTGTATTTGCAACTCGTGATATTAAAAAGGGTGAGTTGATACATTCAGCACCAGTTATCTCTTATCCGAATGAACAGCATGAACATATTGAGAAAACGTTACTTGCTGACTACGCATTTGAGTATGGGGTAAATCATACGGCATTCCTTTTAGGATACGGCATGTTATTTAATCATTCATATAAGCCGAATGCAACGTATGATATCGTCTTCGAGAACCATACGTTTAACTTCTTTGCTTATAAGGATATAAAAGCTGGAGAAGAAATTTTAATCAATTATAATGGTGAAGTTGATGACGATGAACTATTATGGTTTGATAAGGAAAAAGAAGAGAACGAAAAGTAATATAAAGAGTATAGAAAGAGCGCATTCTGTGGGATGTGCTCTTTTTTTATATTGAAGAAAATAAAGTAAAGATTACAAAAAAATACCACTTTATTTTCGTGTGGTATAGTAAGATACTGAAGGATAGTGTTTTGTAAAAGTTATATATTTTACAAATTGTTGTCTTTCTGATGACATGTCAAGTTTAGTAGTCCATTTGGGTTGCTTTATTATGCAATATATATTTTAATATGAGTGGCACCTCTTATAATTTAAGAGGTTTATAGGTGTCTCGAATTGATTTTGGGTACACTGTATCCACCACTTTAGTTTCATTTCATGTATGTGGGGATATTATGGGCCCGTATAGCGGGATAAAAAGAATATAGAAATAGAGGAATCGTAAAATGAATATGCAAGAGGTTTATAAATATTTAAGTACGGTATTGCCTGAAGGTCATGTTACACAAGATGAAATGTTAAAGAATCATACGCATATTAAAGTTGGCGGAAAAGCAGATGTGTTCGTTGCGCCTACGAATTATGATGAAATTCAAGAAGTTATTAAGTATGCTAACCAATATAATATTCCAGTTACGTTTTTAGGAAATGGATCAAATGTCATTATTAAAGATGGTGGGATTCGCGGAATTACGGTCAGTTTAATTCATATTACAGGTGTTACTGTAACAGGAACAACGATTGTAGCACAGTGCGGTGCAGCAATTATTGATGTATCACGTATTGCATTAGACCACAATTTAACAGGTCTTGAGTTTGCTTGTGGCATTCCAGGTTCAGTTGGCGGAGCATTATATATGAATGCTGGTGCCTACGGTGGTGAAGTATCGTTTGTATTAACAGAAGCTGTCGTAATGACAGGTGATGGAGAGTTACGCACTTTAACGAAAGAAGCATTTGAATTTGGATATCGTAAGAGTGTATTTGCGAACAATCATTACATTATTCTTGAAGCGAGATTTGAACTTGAAGAAGGTGTATATGAAGAGATTAAAGAAAAAATGGATGATTTAACGTATAAGCGTGAATCGAAACAACCTTTAGAATATCCTTCATGCGGTAGTGTATTTAAGCGCCCACCAAATAACTTTGCTGGTAAGTTGATTCAAGAATCAGGACTACAAGGAAAGCGAATTGGCGGAGTAGAAGTTTCATTAAAACATGCTGGATTTATGGTGAATGTTGATAATGGAACAGCACAAGACTACATCGATTTAATTCACTTCGTACAAAAGACAGTTGAAGAAAAATTCGGTGTGAAGTTAGAGAGAGAAGTAAGGATTATTGGAGAAGATCTACAATAATTTTTGAATTAAAAGCGTATAAAAGTATGAATTATTTTAAAATAACATTTGGGTATTGTTGACAATTTGTTTTCAATTCAATATAATGGCTAATAATTTAACAAATAACATACGTTGAAAGAGCCCAGTAGCAGTTTGTCACTGTTATCAAAGAGAGCTAGGGGTTGCTGGAACCTAGCACAAACAAACTTGTGAATTACACTCTGGAGTATCTTAGGTAACGCTAAGCGGAGTAGCAATCGATATTATTGCTAAGAGTGGTATGAATAGCTATGCTATTTATGCAAACTGGGTGGTAACACGGTGAATAATCGTCCCTATGTCATAGACATAGGGGCTTTTTTGTTTTTAAAAAATAAAGGGGATGACAAAAGATGAATATTATTGATGAATTAGAATGGCGCGGTGCTGTGAATCAACAGACGGATGAAGAAGGTTTACGTAAGTTAGTAGAAGAGAAAAAGATTTCACTATACTGCGGAGTTGATCCGACTGGTGATAGTATGCATATCGGACATTTGATTCCGTTTATGATGATGAAGAGATTCCAATTAGCTGGTCATCATCCGGTTATTTTAATTGGCGGGGCAACAGGAACAATTGGTGATCCAAGTGGACGTCAATCAGAGCGTCAACTGCAAACTTTAGAAGTAGTGCAGCATAATGTAGATGCGTTAACAGCGCAAATGAAAAAGCTATTTGATTTCGGCGGAAATAGCGAAGTGAAGATGGTAAATAACTACGACTGGACACATGAAATAAACATTATTGAGTTTTTACGTGATTACGGGAAAAACTTTAGCATCAATAGCATGTTAGCGAAGGATATTGTAGCAAGTCGTTTAGATACAGGCATTTCTTTTACAGAATTCACGTACCAAATCTTGCAAGCGATGGATTTCCATCATTTATACACGAAAGAAGATGTTCAACTGCAAATTGGTGGTAGTGACCAATGGGGAAATATTACGAGCGGGTTAGATTTAATTCGTAAGTTAGAAGGGCATGAGGCGAAAGTATTTGGACTAACAATTCCGTTATTATTAAAATCAGACGGTACGAAATTTGGAAAATCAGCAGGTGGTGCGGTTTGGCTTGATGCTGAAAAAACAACGCCATTTGAATTTTACCAGTTCTGGGTGAATACAGATGATCGTGATGTAATTAAATACTTGAAATACTTTACATTCTTAGCGAAAGAGCGAATTGATGAATTGGCAACGAAGGTAGAAGCCGAGCCTCATAAACGTGAAGCGCAAAAAGTGTTAGGCGAAGAAATGACGAAATTCGTTCATGGAGAAGAGGCATTATTGCAAGCTGTGAAAATTACCTCGGCATTATTTAGCGGAGATATTAAATCGTTAACAGCTGATGAAATTGAACAAGGCTTTAAAGAGATGCCGACATTCCAGTCTTCCAAAGAGACGAAAAATATTGTAGAGTGGCTAGTTGATTTAGGGATTGAACCATCTAGACGTCAAGCTCGTGAAGACATTAATAACGGTGCGATTTCTATGAATGGTGAGAAAGTAACGGATGTAGGTACGGATGTTACTGTAGAAAATTCATTTGATGGAAGATTTATTATTATTCGTAAAGGGAAGAAGAACTACAGCTTAGTGAAATTGGGATAATAATTTTTGTAGAAGAGTGGAAGTAAGAAAGATGCTTTCACTCTTTTCATATACACAATTCCGACACAAAAAAGTCAGTATATTTAGATAATTAAAAAGGGTTATAGTATCTCTTTGCCGAATATAAGTAAGTAGAGAATATTACGGATAAAAATAGCCCGAACCATGCCGGGCATGATTCGGGCTTATATTCAGATTAGTAAGCTAAGCTGAATAGACCTTTAATGTGTGATAAGTAACGAACGTTACTTGCTTCTTTCATTAATGATGCTGGTAAGCCTTTAAGTGGAGTATTGCTTGCTCCAATTGTAGCAACAGCATCTTTACGTCCTAGACTAGCAAGTGTTCCAGAGTTTACAGGTGCGAACTCTTCGAATGCTTTGCCTTCTAGTGCTGCGTATAAGTTGTATCCAATTAACTCACCCATTTGCCAAGCGATTTGTGCAGTTGGTGGGTATGGACGTCCGTCTGGAGCGAAGACAACAGCGCTGTCTCCAGCAACGAATACGTCTTTATGAGAAGTAGATTGTAGGTATGCATCAACTGTTGCACGACCACGGTTTACTTCAAGACCTGATTCACCGATTAATGGGTTACCTTGTACGCCGCCTGTCCAAACGAATGTGTTAGCAACAAGTTTTTGACCGTCTTTTAAGTCGATTTCATTGCCAGCAACGTTTGTTACAGGAAGACCAGTTAAGAATGTAACACCGCGTGCTTCTAGGCTAGTAGTTGCACGTTCGATTAAGTGGTCTGGTAATACTGGAAGGATTTTTGGACCTGCTTCAACAAGAAGAAGTTTAACTTCTTTTGGATTTACGCCGTGGCTTTTTGCAAGTTTAGGCATAATGTCAGCAAGCTCACCAACTAGCTCAACGCCAGTTAATCCGCCACCACCGATTACGATTGTAGCATCAGCTTCGTTTTTCGTTTTCGCGTATTCACGAATACGGTCTTCAACGTGTTTGTAGATTTTGTTTGCATCAGCAGCAGATTTTAATACCATGCTGTTTTCTTCTAGTCCTGGAATACCGAAGTAAGCAGTTTTACTTCCTAAAGCAACTACAAGTGCATCGTAAGATAATGTAGTGCCACCAGCTAGTTTGATTTCTTTGCTATCAACTGAGAATGACTCAACTGTTGCGATTTTAAGATCGATATCTTTACCTTTGAAAAGCTTTGTAAGTGGCATTGCAATTGCTTGCTCAGCAACGTTACCAGCTGCAAGGCGATGTAGTTCAGTGATGATTTGGTGTGTTGGGTATTGGTTAATCACTGTAACTTGTGCTTCTGATTTGCTGTAAAATTTACGTACGTTTAAAGCGGCAAGAAGACCGCCATAACCAGCGCCTAAGATGACAATTTGTTTTGACATAGTATGATATCCCCCGTCTTTACTAATTGTTGTTATAAGTTAAATTATTTATTGTTACGTTCTGCACTAATTTGAAGATATGCGTTCACAAAGCGGAACATTTTTTGTGCTTGTGGGTCTTTTAGTAATTTTAATAGACCGAATAGGCCGATAACTTCGTTGCTTTCGTCAGCACGATCTTTCGCTTCGATTGCAGTTGCAGCCATGCTTTTCACTGTATCTTTTACAGGCTCTACAAGCTCTGTGATTGCACCAACAGTGTCGCTTTTTAATACTTCATCAGTAGCAACAGTTTGAGCAAAGTCATAAGACTTAGTTAAAATGTTAACAAGCTCAGTTAATTTTGGAAGCTGTTCTACTAGTGTTGTTAATGATTCTTGTACCTCAGGTTTTAACAACTGATCAAGTACATCAAGTTGTCCTTGGCTAGCAGAAATTTGTACAGTTTCTTGTTCTGGCTTTGTTTGAGTCATAGTTTCTGGCATCTCCAATTCTCCTTTACGATAGCAATACTCTTATTTTTTATAAGTAAGATAGTAACCGTTTACGAAACTTTATACAAAGTTTCACAAAACACAATAAAATGCCTTTAAATTTATGACAGCAACTAAGCTGCAAACATAAATCTAAAACCATAACGTCTTACTTATTATTTATGAACTGTCCGATATATGGCTTGTCCGCATAATGGAAAAGCTCCGTTACCGGAAAGTGTATATAATATATATCCTATATTATATACTATATACACCTATGTTAACATAAAAATGATTCCTAATTATTTGATATTGAGTGTATAACGTAGTGCTGACAAGGTATGAAAGCGTATAAAATATTTTGTTTCAGTTAGAAATGTACATATATATATAGAAAAAAAGGAAAAAACGAACAAATTCATGTTCGTTTTTTCCTTTTTCCTATTATTCACCTTCCGCAATTAGCATCGATGTGTTACCTTCTTTTTCAAGATGGCATTCGCCCCAAGAACAAAGAGAATCAAGAATCGATTCTAAAGACCAACCGTAATCAGTAAGAGAATATTCTACTTTTGGTGGGACTTGATTGTATACTTTTCTTTGAATAACGCCGTCGTCTTCTAATTCACGTAATTGCTGCGTTAACATTTTTTGTGTAATACCAGGCATTGAGCGTTTTAGTTCACTCGTTCTCTTTGTACCTTTCGTTAAGTGACAAAGAATAACAACTTTCCATTTGCCGCCGATAACTTCTAAAGTCGCCTCTACAGGAATATTGTATTTCTTCATATGAAACCCTCCTTTTGTGAGCAAAGTAAGTTAAATAATATAAATGTTACTTTTTAGTACCTATAGCACTTTAAAGTACGTACTTTTTATTATGTTAAATATGTTTCATAATAGCACATGTAAGAGGCAAATGAGTAGTACGGTACTGAAAAGTGACTATGTTACTTTTTGGTGCCTATCGTACTTTAAAGTGCGTTCTTCAAAAAAAGAATGAAACCATTCATAATAGCATTTGTAAGTATGAAATATATGTTTTAGAAGATAGAAGGGCCCTTTTATCATACTATTATGATTGGATTTCTTGTAATAAGGAGGAATTCAATTGAGTTCATATACAGTACCATCTTCGGAAGTTCAGACGAATCGAAGAAGTATGTTTGCTTTATTAGCACTAGCAATTAGTGCGTTTGGGATTGGTACGACCGAGTTTATTAGTGTCGGTTTACTACCATCTATTTCAAAAGATTTAAATGTCTCGGTTACAACAGCTGGTTTAACGGTTTCCTTATATGCGTTAGGAGCGGCAGTAGGAGCTCCTGTTTTAACAGCGTTAACGGCTCGTATGTCGCGAAAGACATTATTAATGTGGATTATGGTTATTTTCATTATTGGTAATGGCATTGCGGCGGTAGCAACAAGCTTCACTGTATTAATTATCGCAAGGATTGTAGCTGCATTTGCACACGGTGTGTTTATGTCGATAGGATCTACAATTGCGGCTGCAATCGTACCAGAGAATAAACGTGCTAGCGCAATTGCGATTATGTTTACTGGATTAACAGTCGCGACTATTACTGGTGTGCCAATTGGAACATTTATCGGTCAAGAGTTTGGCTGGAGAGCGTCATTTATGGCGATCGTTGTAATTGGAATTATTGCTTTCATCGCAAATAGTATACTCGTCCCATCTAATTTAAAAAATGGTGTACCTGTATCGTTTCGTGATCAATTTAAACTAATTAAAAATGGAAGACTGTTACTTGTTTTCATTATTACTGCACTAGGATACGGCGGTACATTCGTAACATTTACGTATTTATCACCGTTATTACAAGAAGTAACAGGATTTGAAGCAAGTACCGTTACCATCATTTTATTAGTGTATGGAATCGCCATTGCGATAGGGAATATGGTCGGCGGAAAATTATCGAATCATAATCCAATTCGAGCGCTATTCTACATGTTCCTTATTCAAGCGATTATATTATTTGTTTTAACATTTACAGCGCCGTTTAAAGTAGCTGGATTAATCACAATTATTTTCATGGGACTATTCGCGTTTATGAATGTTCCGGGGCTACAAGTATATGTAGTTATATTGGCAGAGCGCTTTGTTCCAAGTGCGGTTGATGTTGCTTCAGCAATTAATATTGCCGCATTTAACGGAGGAATCGCTTTAGGTTCTTATATAGGTGGCCTTGTAACGAATTCGTTAGGGTTAATCCATACTGCTTGGGTAGGCGGCCTTATGGTAGTAGGTGCTGTTATTTTAACAGCATGGAGTATGACATTAGAAAAAAGAGATCAAGTAAAATAAAAGGAGAGAAAATAAAATGAAAAACTTACAAAGTAAAACAGTATTAAATAATGGTGTAGAAATGCCTTGGTTCGGTTTAGGTGTATTTAAAGTAGAAGAAGGACCAGAACTTGTAGAAGCAATTAAATCAGCGATTAAAGCAGGATACCGTAGCATCGATACAGCTGCAATTTACGGAAATGAAAAAGCTGTAGGTGAAGGAATCCGTGCAGGTATTGAAGCGACTGGTATTTCAAGAGAAGAATTATTTATCACTTCAAAAGTATGGAACGCAGATCAAGGATATGACGAAACAATTGCTGCATATGAAGAGAGCTTAAAAAAATTAGAATTAGATTATTTAGATTTATACCTTGTTCACTGGCCTGTAGAAGGAAAATATAAAGATACATGGAAAGCGCTAGAAACACTTTATAAAGAAGAGCGTGTACGTGCAATTGGCGTAAGTAACTTCCAAATCCATCACTTACAAGATGTAATGAAAGATGCAGAAATTAAGCCAATGATTAACCAAGTAGAATATCACCCTCGTTTAACACAAAAAGAATTACAAGCTTTCTGTAAAGAACAAGGTATTCAAATGGAAGCATGGTCACCACTTATGCAAGGTCAATTATTAGATAACGAAACATTACAAGAAATTGCTGATAAACACGGCAAAACAACAGCGCAAGTTATTTTACGTTGGGACTTACAAAATGGAGTAATTACAATTCCAAAATCAACGAAAGAACACCGTATTATTGCAAATGCTGATGTATTTAACTTCGAATTAACAAAAGAAGATATGGAAAAAATCGATGCATTAAACCAAAATCACCGCGTTGGTCCAGATCCTGATAACTTCGATTTCTAAGATTAAAGTAGGAAAGAAAAAAGAGTGCTTTTATTGCACTCTTTTTTTTGTGTGCATAAAAATATTTTCTAATTAAATACTACTTAGTATTAAGTTTGTTATTAAGGGGCTGTGAACATGAATATAAAGCAATCGTTCAAACTTTTAGCTGTGTTTTTAAGTGTCTTATTTGTATTATTCCCACTTCAAAAAGCATTTGCAGAAGTTATGGACCATACAAAGTATGAAATGGATTGGAGTTATAGTAAGTCAAAGAAAAGACCAATCCGAACAGAGCTTATTAAAACGGCAGATGGAAAAATTGCATTTTGCTTAAATGTAGATTTGAAATCTCCAAGTGGTCAAGATTTACCGGAAATGGGAAAAGTGGATATTAACGTATACCGTGTACTATTAAATGGATATCCACAAAAGAGTCCGCAAGAATTAGGCGTTTCCGATTGGAGAGAAGCGCATTACGCAACACAGCTTGCAGTATGGAATGCATTAAAACAAATCGATATTAACGATTTAGATTTCCGTAATAAAAACGTAGAGAAAGTAACGAAAGACATAGTTGCAAAGGCAAATGCGAGTGAAGAGTTACAAGAAATTACGATGAGTGTAACTCCTACAGAAGAACAAGAAGCAGTATTGAAAAATGATTTCTTTGAAACAGGTTTATATACAGTAGAAACGAATGCAAAAAGCGGAACGTATAAAGTGCAAGCAACAGGTGCACCAGCTGGTGTGAAATTTGTAAATGAAAAAGGCGAAGCAAAAAATGAATTTAATGTAGGAGAAAAGTTCCGCATTTTAATTCCAAAACAAACACCAGCAGGTGGATTTAGCTTTAAAGTATCAGGAAATTTAACGAAATTACAAGGGATTGCGCATAAAGGAACACCGACGATTCAAAATGCGGTTGTATTATTAGAACGTAGTGAAGAGAAAACAAGTCCGGAATTAGCGGTGAGTTGGAAAAAGTCTGAAGGACCACAGAAACCGAATAAACCGTATACTCCAAACGAACCACATAAACCAAATCAAATTAAAAGATAGTATAAAAAGCATTGGCATTTGCCGATGCTTTTTATATACATGGATTAGAAGGAATGGAAAATACGAAAGCATTGACAGAACAATTTAATGGTATGTTATTTGAGTATGGTATACATGACGTATTCTTTAAAATTACGAAACAAGGTTTCGAAAGAATAGAAGGTATACAAGAGGTAAAAGCTTAAAAATAAAAAAGCTCGTAAAACATTATGTTTTACGAGCTTTTTCTTATTATTCAGCTTCAGAAACTACTGTGAAGCGTTCGTTCACATGTTTTGGATTTTCGATTTCATCAAGTGCTGCTACTGCGAAGTCTTCGTAACTTACATAGCTATCGCCTTTTGAGTTAACAAGAAGATTGTCTTTACCAGCTGTGTAAGAGCCAGTGCGTTTTCCTAATGCGAATAGTGCAGAAGGGCTGATGAATGTCCAAGTGATGTCATTTGTTTGTTGCAAGATTTCTAAGTTTTTACCTTGGTTTTGAGCTGTTGCAAGGTATTCGTCCGGGAAACCTGGTGTATCAAATACACGTGTTGTTTTCTCTTCGTCTACAAATAAGCTTCCAGCTCCGCCAACTACAAGTAATTTTGTATTTGGTGCACCTTTCACAGCTTCAATCAGTACATTTCCTGCATCTACGTGAAGGTGTTCTTGTCCTGCTGGAGCACCGAATGCATTTACAACTACATCGAATGCTTGTAGATCGTTAGATGTAAGAGTGAATACATCTTTCTCTAAAACTTTTACATTTTCTTCTGTAATTTTTGCAGCATTTCTTACAATTGCAGTAACTTCATGTCCACGATCTAATGCTTCTTTTAAAATACGGCTTCCAGCTTTACCAGTTGCTCCAATGATTCCGATTTTCATAATAAATCCCTCCAAAGTGTTTTGTTAAAGTGTATATCTGAAATGAATGAATGTAATGTAATTAGGTTAGTTACAACCTGATGTAACCATTATAGTTACAGTTATATATTTTTGTCAATGGTGTTGTTTATGAAATTATTTTTTGTTTTAGTATGCACAGCTACTGAAAGTGGAGTCATAAAAGAACGATGTATTTATGTAGAGTAACCTAATATTTGGAAGTCGCAAGGTGTCGAAAAATGTTGATTTTTGAATATTTTTTGAATATAATTCGATTTATGGAGAAAAGGAGGGGTTAATTGTATGAATATTTTAGATCAATTCGTTTCATCAACGAATACGATTCTTTGGTCATATGTTCTTATTGCAATGCTAATTGGTTTAGGGCTTTATTTTTCTATTAAATTAAAATTCGTACAAATTACTCATTTAGGAGAAATGGTTCGATTAATGAGTGATGGACTAACTGGTAAGACACGTAAAAAGGGTAGCGTATCTTCTTTCCAAGCGTTCTGTATGAGTTCAGCAGCTCGTATCGGTATCGGAAACTTAGCTGGTGTAGCGCTAGCTATTTCTATGGGAGGACCAGGAGCTGTATTTTGGATGTGGGTTATTGCGATTATCGGGGCGTCTTCAAGTTTCGTGGAAAGTACGCTTGCGCAAATTTATAAAATAAAAGATGGCAGTGGCTTCCGTGGTGGTCCTGCTTATTATATGGAAAAAGGTTTAAATAAACGTTGGATGGGAATTTGGTTCTCTATTCTAATCACAATTAGTTACGGGTTAATTTTCAACTCAGTACAAGCAAATACAGTTACGTTAGCATTTGAAAATGCATTCGGTTTAGAGCGTTATGTTGTTGGGATTGTATTAGCGGTATTAGTTGCGGTTATTATTTTTGGCGGTGTGAAAAGTATTGCGCGTATGTCAGAAATGATTGTTCCTCCAATGGCACTTATTTATATTGCAGTAGCTATTTTCGTTGTTATTAAAAACTTCTATTTAATACCAGATGTATTTACAGAAATCTTTAAAGGTGCATTCGGTTTAGATTCAGCTGTAGGTGGCGGTATCGGTGCTGCAATGAAATTTGGTATTCAGCGCGGATTATTTGCGAACGAAGCAGGTATGGGTAGTGCGCCGAATGCGGCAGCAACAGCTGATGTAACGCATCCAGCGAAACAAGGTTTTATTCAAACAATCGGGGTTTTAGTAGATACATTTTTAGTATGTACATCAACAGCTTTTATCGTATTATGTTCTGGTGCATATAAAGCAACGAATTTAGAAGGTATTGAATTAACACAAAATGCATTAAGTTCACAAATCGGCCCGTGGGCAAGTAGCTTCTTAGCGATTATTATTTTCTTATTTGCATTTAGTTCACTTCTAGGAAACTACTATTATGGTGAAACGAATATTGAATTCATTAAACAAAGTAAAGCTTGGTTAACAATTTACCGTATTGCGGTAGTTGCAATGGTATTATTCGGTTCTGTTGCGACGCTTAAAGTCGTATGGAACATGGCAGATTTATTTATGGGTCTAATGGTAATTACAAACTTAATTGCGATTACACTTCTTGGGCGATTTGCGTATGCTGCGTTGGCAGACTATGTAAAGCAAAAGAAACAAGGGAAAGATCCAGTATTCAGTGCAGATTCTATTCCGGGTTTAACGAACACAGAGTGTTGGGATAAGCCAACGGTAACGGATAAAGAAAAAGCGGTATAAGAAAAGGCGAGCATCGAGAGGAATTCGATGCTCGCCTTTTTTGTTGCAGTAAATGATGAGAAGGGTGAAAGGTAATTATTAATATAATTTTTGTTTGTTCATTTCTCTCGTTATTTGTAGGTAACGTACTGTCTTAAAAGTATGATTGGTCGAATAGGATGAGTGATTGAGTAGTGGATAAATGCACGTATTGGCTATAGTTTTAAGTGAAAAACATATATATGTTAAGGAATATAACTTATCCATGTCATAAAACCTAACATAAAGTTCTTGATTACTAAAAGTTTTTAGAATATAATTTTCTTATTGTTAGGAAGAGGGGGCAATTCGATTATGGATTTTTTAGCTAAAGTAATTGGGGATGTAAATAATGTCCTTTGGTCATATATTATTATTGCGATGTTAATTGGATTAGGACTCTATTTTTCATTTCGTGTGAAATTCGTCCAAATTCGCTACTTCGGAGAAATGATTCGCCTACTTGGGGACGGGGCGAGTTCAAAGACAAGAAAAGCGCAAAAAGAAAAAAGCGGTGTATCATCATTCCAAGCATTTTGTATGAGTACAGCTTCTCGTGTAGGTACTGGTAACTTAGCTGGTGTAGCTATTGCAATCTCAGCAGGTGGTCCAGGTGCTGTATTTTGGATGTGGTTAATTGCGGTAATTGGGGGTGCTTCTGCGTTTGTAGAGAGCACATTAGCGCAAATTTATAAAGTAAAAGATGGGAACGCATTCCGTGGGGGCCCAGCGTATTATATGGAAAAGGGTTTAAAGAAACGCTGGTTAGGTGTTGTTTTCTCTGTTCTAATAACAGTGAGTTTCGGATTGATTTTTAATGCAGTGCAGTCAAACACAGTAGCGGCAGCTTTTGATGGCGCATTTAAAATGGATAGTAGACTTGTAGGTCTGTTTATGGCTGGTTTACTTGCAATTATTATTTTCGGTGGGGTTAAGCGAATTGCACGTGCAGTTGAAATGATTGTTCCGGTAATGGCAATTATATATGTAGCAGTTGCATTATTCGTTGTTGTAACAAACATTACGGCAATTCCGTATGTATTTAAAGAAATCTTCTTACATGCATTCGGAATTAAAGAAGTAGTTGGTGGGGGACTAGGAGCTGCGATTTTACTAGGAGTAAAACGTGGATTATTCTCAAATGAAGCTGGTATGGGTAGTGCACCGAACGCAGCAGCGACTGCGAACGTAACGCACCCAGTTAAACAAGGTTTCATTCAAACTTTAGGGGTATTTACAGATACATTATTAATTTGTAGTTGTACAGCGTTCATCATTTTATTATCTGATGTACCTGGTGCAGCTGATTTAAATGGAATTCAATTAACGCAACAAGCGTTAAGCCAACATATCGGACCGTGGGCATCTGTATTTGTAGCGGTTGCAATCTTCTTGTTTGCATTCAGCTCATTAGTAGGTAACTATTACTATGGTGAAACAAATATTGAGTTCTTAAATGGAAGTAAAGTGTTATTAACGGCATACCGCATTGCTGTACTTGGTATGGTTATGTTAGGGTCTGTAGCAACAATTCAAATCGTTTGGGACTTAGCAGATTTATTTATGGGGATTATGGCTGTTATTAACTTAGTGGCAATTGTATTCCTTTCAAAGTACGCCTTCGCAGCGTTATCAGATTACGTAAAGCAAAAGAAACAAGGAAAAGATCCAGTCTTTTATGCGGAGTCTATTCCAGGGTTGAACAATACAGAGTGTTGGGATAAGCCGGAAGTAGCAGATAAAGAAAAAGTTGTATAATAAAGTGAAACTTTAATCAGTGGGAGTTTTACTGCCCGGCAAATAGCGGGATAAAATATGGAACGAGCATCAGTGAAATTTGATGCTCGTTTTTTGTATAGTTATAAAATAGGAGAAAGGGGCAAAAGACGAACATTAATGAGGTTTTTATAATAAAATGTAATTTTTTTTAGAAAAGTGCGGATATGAGTTGGGATTTATGATAGAATGGAAAATGCCTTTGAGACAAGAGGTTTTATGATTTTTCATATCCAGTTAAGTGTTTTGGTGGAGAAATGGAAAGTTCGGATTATTTCTTGTTTTGAATGGTCAGACGTTCAACGTTAATGAAGAGTTAAATGGAGGATTTTATTAATGAAGTTTGTTATGTTTCTTGTAGGATTACTCGTTGTATTCGTACTCGGTTTTCTTATAAGTGCCGATCGAAAGAAGATTAAGTATAAACCAATCGCACTCATGCTTGTAATTCAGTTAGCATTATCGTATTTCTTATTAAATACGCAAGTGGGTTATATTTTAGTAAAAGGAATTTCAGATGGATTTGGCGCACTTCTTGGGTATGCGGAAGCTGGAATCGTTTTCGTATTTGGTGGCCTTGTTAATAAAGGAGAAGTTTCATTCTTCTTAACTGCATTATTACCAATCGTATTCTTCGCAGTATTAATCGGAATTCTACAACACTTTAAGATTTTACCGATATTTATTCGTGCTATTGGTACTTTGTTAAGTAAAGTAAATGGTTTAGGGAAATTAGAATCATATAATGCAGTAGCAGCTGCAATTGTTGGACAAGCGGAAGTATTTATTACAGTAAAAGATCAATTAAGTAAAATCCCAAAACATCGTTTATATACATTATGTGCATCTTCAATGTCAACAGTATCGATGTCAATCGTTGGTTCTTATATGAAAATGATCGAGCCAAAATATGTAGTAACAGCACTTGTATTAAATTTATTTAGTGGTTTCATTATTATTCATATTATTAACCCGTACGATATTACGGAAGAAGAAGATACACTGAAGTTAGAAAATAAGAAAAAGCAATCATTCTTTGAAATGTTAAGCGAATATATTATGCTTGGTTTCACGATTGCAATTACGGTAGCAGCAATGTTACTTGGTTTCGTAGCATTAATTACAGCGATCAATAGCTTGTTTGATTCAGTGTTCGGTATTACATTCCAAGCTATTTTAGGATATATTTTCTCACCATTAGCATTCGTAATGGGTATCCCGCAAGCAGAGATGGTAACAGCGGGACAAATTATGGCAACAAAATTAGTATCAAACGAGTTTGTTGCGATGCTTGATCTTGGCAAAGTAGCTGGTGATTTATCAGCTCGTACAGTAGGTATTCTTTCTGTATTCCTTGTATCATTTGCGAACTTCTCATCAATTGGAATTATCGCAGGTGCAACGAAAGGTATCGATGAAAACCAATCAAATGTTGTATCATCATTCGGTTTACGCCTTGTGTATGGTGCGACATTAGTAAGTATATTATCAGCGATTATCGTTGGTGTTATGCTATAAAGTGAAACTTTAATCAGTGGGGGGCTTCATCCCCCAGTGATTATTAGTTGAACCAATCGGGCATTTACGGGCAGTTGATCCCTCACCTAACTTCTTTGCTTTCGCTGCATTTTGAGGTGGGATCTTACTGCCAGTTAATGCGGGATAAAAAAGGATGGTTCTAGCTCATAGCTAGGGCCGTTTTTTATGGTAAATTTACATAAAAAAACCAATTAATTAGGAACATATTAACATATGAAAATCTTTTAAAATTTATATTGCATTTCTTCTAGATAACGCTTACAATTTGATTTGTAGGTGGTATCAATTTCAGACTTTTAATACGGTAGGAGAGAAGAGGCTACCTTTTATAAATTGCAATTTATGTAAACGCTTACTGATTTTAGATAACAGTTGAATAGTATTTAGGGGTTTTAAATTTTTTTAACATCAATGGTCAGACGTCATTCGTTATACGTTATACGACCAATAACTCGTGGGAGAAGTGGAGGATTCACATATGAAAATAGTAATGTTTCTAGTCGGTTTACTTGTAGTGTTTGTACTAGGTTTCCTTATAAGTTCAGATCGTAAGAAAATTAAATATAAGCCAATTGCACTTATGCTTGTCATTCAATTGGTACTTGCGTATTTCTTATTAAATACAAAGGTCGGATTTGTATTAGTAAAAGGGATTGCAGATGGATTTGGCGCTATTTTAAAATTTGCGGAAGCTGGGGTTAATTTCGTATTTGGTGGTTTAGCGAACGATGGACAAGCACCATTCTTCTTAACAGTATTATTACCGATTATTTTCTTAGCGGTATTAATTGGGATCTTGCAACATATTAAAGTTTTACCGATTATCATTCGTGCAGTCGGTTTCGTACTAAGTAAAATTAACGGTTTAGGAAAACTAGAATCATATAATGCGGTAGCAGCTGCAATTGTTGGTCAAGGTGAAGTATTTATTACAGTAAAAGATCAATTAAGCAAATTACCGAAAAATCGTTTATACACACTTTGTGCATCTTCAATGTCAACAGTATCAATGTCAATCGTCGGTTCTTATATGAAAATGATTGATCCAAAATATGTAGTAACAGCACTTGTATTAAACTTATTTAGTGGATTCATTATCGTTCATATTATCAATCCATATGAAGTGAAAGAAGAAGACGATATTTTAGAATTACAAGAAGATAAGAAACAAACATTCTTTGAAATGTTAGGCGAATATATTATGCTTGGTTTCTCTATCGCTGTAACAGTAGCGGCGATGTTAATCGGTTTCGTAGCATTAATTACAGCAATTAACGGTGTATTCGATTCAATTTTCGGAATCACATTCCAAAGCATTTTAGGATATATCTTCTCACCATTAGCATTCGTAATGGGTATTCCAACATCAGAGATGCTAGCAGCGGGACAAATTATGGCAACAAAATTAGTAACGAACGAATTCGTTGCAATGCTTGACCTTGGAAAAGTAGCTGGTGATTTATCAACTCGTACAGTAGGTATTTTATCTATCTTCCTTGTATCATTTGCGAACTTCTCATCTATCGGAATTATCGCAGGTGCAACAAAGAGTATCGATGGCAAACAAGCAAATGTTGTATCATCATTCGGACTAAAACTTGTATACGGTGCAACGTTAGTAAGTATATTATCAGCGATTATTGTTGGGGTTATGCTTTAATAAATTAAGAAAAGCAATGAGCGTAGGCTCATTGCTTTTTTTGTTTAACTTGCTTTATCCAAGTCTTTTTTAAATCGTGGTCTCTCTAAATAAGTTCCCATTCTCCACGCATATTCTATAGGGCCCATTCGGTATTTCTGTAGCCAATAGGTGCTAACGAATAATTGAATTGTATAAATTCCAATGGTCAAAAGAATACCGAAGAAATATCCGATTTTGCCGAATAAGTCAAAGCCGTATGCGTAAAAAATTGTTGTTGTGATAATGGATTGAGCTAAGTAATTACTAACCGACATTTTCCCCATATTCGCCATATATGTTAGTAAGCGCGATGCTTTTTTGTAATGGAATAATAAAATAATGGTGCTTCCGTAAAAGAATGTCATGGTTACTGATGTAAGGCCATCGTGTAACATAATTAAAATTGGATGCTTTACGAACACGGCTAAGATTTTAATTGTAAAAGAGAAAATACCAGTGATAAGCCAAATCTTTTTGATAGAAGGTATGTGTTTATCAATCTCAAATAGCCAGCCCTTTTTTCCTACATACATTCCGAGTAAGAAAAGTGGGGACATAAAAATTATTGCGAAAATTGATATGAAAACTAGTCCGAAGAAACCGTTAATCCCAATATAATCGAAAGGACTTTCAGTTAACCTAAAGTTGACATGATCCATATAGCTTCCAGTTTCATGAACTTTATGCTCTTTTTCAACATAAGGAGCAAAATCATTAATATTTGTATTTGGATCAGTTTGATAAGACATAAGTGTAATGAGTGCGAGTAGAATAGTTGCCCAAATCAATAATGTTTTTGGTTTTCTATTTATAAACATCATTAAGAAAATCCCGATAAGTCCGTATGCAAATAAAATATCTCCGGACCAAATAAAGGTACCGTGAATGAAACCTAGTAGTAAAAGAATGCTAATACGTCTTATATATGTGGGGAAAAACTTTTTTCCTTTTGCGATAATACTTTTTTGTAACAAAATAATGCTAAGCCCAAATAAAAAAGAGAATAGGGAAATGAAATTTTGTGTGCCGAAAAATTGAATAAACCAATTAGCACTCTCATCGAGTTTTCCGAAAATATAAGTGGGTTTTTCATTAGCGAATAACCCGAATTGAATTAATGTTATATTAACAAGTAAAATGCCAAATAAAGCGAAACCACGAATTGCATCAACAGCTTCTACACGTTGATTCATTTTTTCTCTCCTCACATATTGTTTTATCCCGCATTAACGAGCAGTAAGACTCCCACCTCAAAATTTGGCGGGGGCAAAGAGGTTAGGTGGGAGATCAACTGCCTGTAAAGACCCGATTAGTTCAACTAATAATCCGTGGTGGATGAACGAACCCCCCACGGATCAAAGTTTCACTTTATATTGAAAATAATACCATTTATTAACTAGTTCTATGTCAAATGCTAGGAAATTTAAGGTGATTTTAAGATAGAAAGCAAATAAAAAAATCACCTTAATACATTCATTAAGGTGATTAAAATACTACTCAGTTGGAGGCGTAAATGTACGTTTCTCTAATTCAGCATCTAGCATAAATAGTGCGTTTGAATCGCTTGTAATACGTTTTAATTTTTGAATGATGCTATCGAATGAAGCTTCTTCTTCTACTTGCTCATCAACGAACCATTTTAAGAATGTAATTGTTGCATGCTCACGCTCATCCCAAGCAATATCAGATAAGTGATAAATACGTTTCGTTACTTCACGCTCGTGCTCAAGTGCGACTTCAAAAGCGTTCAATACAGATTCGTATTCGTTATTTGGATTATCGAATCCAGTAATAATAGCGCGCTCACCGCGGTCGTTAATATAGTTGTAAAGCTTCATTGCGTGGAAACGCTCTTCTTCAGCTTGTACAAGGAAAAAGTTAGCGAATCCATCATAGCTCTCAGCTGTACAGTAAGCAGCCATTGCCATATAGGCGTGGGCAGAGTAAAATTCAAAGTTCATTTGTTCATTTAATGCGTTATGCAATTTTTTAGATAACATAAAATCCCCCTTAGTATTGTGACAAGAATATTATACCATAGTTGATAATATTCTCATTTGAGTGCTTCGAACCTTTTCGAAAGCTTTGTGACGTGTGCGTCCATAATGTCTTGTAAATCCAAATCATATTTTTGCGAAAGAATAATAAGGTTAGATAGTACATCACCAAGTTCTTCTTTTAGTTCTTGTTTTAGCTCTTCTTCTGTTTTCGCATCTTCATCAGGACGATCGCGGCCGATTTCAATAGCGCGAACAACTCGTGAAACTTCTCCAACTTCTTCAGTTAAGAAATTTAAGCGAATAAAGGCATTATACTGTGACCAGCTTCGTTTTTCGTAAAATTCCTCAACCCATCTTTGAAATGCAACGATATCCATTCCTTCCTCATCTCCTCAATATGTTGTACAATGTCAATTGTATCATAACAATATATAGTTTCGGGGTGTAGGAATGAGAAAGATTTGTGTGTTTGCAGGTTCCAATTTAGGGGAGAGACCAGAGTTTAAAGAGCAGGCAATCCAGTTAGGGAAAATGTTTGTTGAGAACGACTATGAGCTCGTATACGGTGGTTCATGCGTTGGATTAATGGGAGAAGTAGCAAACGAAGTTCTTCGTTTAGGCGGACGTGTAACAGGTGTTATGCCGCGTGGTCTATTTCGAGGAGAAATCGTACATACAGGATTAACAGAATTAATTGAAGTAGAAACGATGCATGAGCGCAAGGCGAAAATGGCAGAGCTTGCGGATGCTTTCATTGCATTACCAGGCGGATATGGAACGTTTGAAGAGCTCTTTGAAGTAGTATGTTGGTCACAAATTGGTATACATAATAAGCCGGTTGGTTTATTGAACATAAAAGACTTTTACGGACCAATTTTGCAAATGGTTGAACGGGCAGCAGAAGAAGGCTTTATGAATCCATCGAATAAAGAGTTAATTGTTTCCGCTGAGACGGCAGATAAACTAATTCATGAAATCCAAAATTACGAGCGTCCTGTCTTGGGGACGAAGTGGAAGCAATTATCATAGTACGTTTTTATAGCGATTTATAGAAACACATGTCTTTTTTATCGTAAAAAGACATGTGTTTTTAATTCAGTTAAATATATTAATGTTAGAATGTATAGTTTTTCGGAAAGGAGAAATAGATGGAGGAGTTTGTGTATTTACGTCCTGTTTTTAAAAGTATTTTAGCAGCGTCTATTCTTGTTATGCTAATTGTTTTAAGACAGAAGAAAGAGCTGATTAATGAGTTTTCGCTTTGGTTTATTTCGATATTGTGTGTTGGTGTTTCAGCGATAACATTGTTTATGTCTGGATTTATCGTTGATGAGTATAGTCTAGGTGGAGATGGACAATCGTTTTGTATGTTTATAGCGATTGGTTGTATCAGTGGTTTGAATTTTGTTATTTATTATAGACGGAAATAAAAGAAGGCATTCCATATTACTTTGGAATGCCTTTATCATTTTGATTACTTTGTTTTTTATACAGGTACCAGCCACCCCAGCCGCCACCAATTGCTACAACAACGAGGAAAGCATAGTCTTTAACCTCGACACGTATATTGAAAATATTAGCTATAAGTAAGACGATTCCAACTGTTATTAACGCAAAAAATGCTCTAATTAAGTAGTCTTTCAACTGAACCACTCCCGCCATTTAAGTAGTAAATGATGAATTTGGAAAAGCTTTTTGGATCTATTTTACTAAAAGGTGTTTCCTATATTTTAACATAGATGAGATTGTAATATATTGATAAAAGTAGGGCGAGGGGTGTGTTAATATTGTCGTGATTTGTCGGTAAATTGATATCCTTTGTCGAATCGTTGATATATTGCTTGTAATGATCGATATAATGAAAAAATCGTTGATATATTGCGAGTTATGATCGATATATTTGAAAAATCGTTGATATAATTTCGTGTACCGTTAAATGCAACCATTACATAAAAAAGCGACTCTGAAAGAGTCGCTTCCGCTTTTAATCTATTATTGATTCAAGAACGCACGTAGCATCCAAGCGTGTTTTTCTAGTTCTGTGTAGATGCCTAGTAGTAGGTCAGATGTCATTTCATCGTCAGAGTCTTGAGCGATTTCCATGCCTTTTTTCAGTTCGACTAGCATCATTTCGTAGTCTTTCATGATTGCCTCGACCATCCCTTCTGCAGTTTCTCCGTAAGCTGCTTCTTGAATAGAAGATAGTTCTAAGTATTCTTTCATTGTTGCTACTGGTTTGCCGCCAATTGCTAAAATGCGTTCTGCAATTTCATCGATGTGAGTAGCTGATTCTGTGTAAAGTTCTTCGAATTTCTCGTGTAATGTGAAGAATTGAGGTCCTTTTACGTACCAATGGAAGTTGTGTAATTTTGTAAATAAAACGCTCCAGTCTGCTACTTGTTTGTTTAATACTTCGATTACTTGTTTGTTCATTATGATCAATCTCCTTTTGAGTTGTTATGTTATATCAATTACTAATTTATAATTATTATAATCTAGTAATTTGTATAAATCAACCCTTTTGCTGGAATTAATTTGAACAAATTATGAACTGTTGTAAATAAAAGGCCCTATTACGGTGAAGTAATAGGGCCTTTGTTTGTTAAACAGCTTTTTGTTTTTCTTCTACATCCTGCCCATCCCAACACTCTGTATTCTTTAAGCCAGGGATAGAACTTGCAAGGAAGACAGGATCTTTACCTTGTTTCTTTTGCTTAATGTAGTCTAATAATGCTGCATAGGCAAATTTGCTAAGGAATGAGATGGCAATTAAGTTTGTGAATACCATTAGTCCCATGAATAAATCAGCTAAACTCCAAACAGTTTGAAGGGCAGCGATTGATCCGAAGAACACCATTCCGACAACTGCAACGCGATAAATCATTAACCATGTTTTGCTTTCTTTAATGAATGCGATATTTGTTTCACCATAATAGTAGTTTCCTAGTAAAGAGCTGAAAGCGAAGAGGAAAATAATAATCGCTAAGAAAGTGCTTGCCCACGGTCCAATTTGTGAACTTAATGCTTGCTGTGTTAATTCAATACCTTCTAAATTTGATCCTTTGTAAAGTCCAGAACATAATACGATAAACGCTGTTGATGTACATACTAAGAATGTATCTACGAAAACACCTAATGCTTGAACAAGTCCTTGTTTTACAGGATGAGATACATCAGATGTTGCTGCTGCATTAGGAGAGCTCCCCATACCTGCTTCTGTCGCGAATAAACCGCGTTGGATTCCGAACTTGATAGCTGCTCCAATACCACCAGCGATGGCTTGGTCTAAACCGAATGCACCGTTAAAGATTTCCATGAAAATGCTTGGTAACATATTGAAGTTGTTAATCACGACAAAAATAGCCACACCAATATAAACAATTGCCATTGGGGGAACAATCATTTCTGTAATGCGTGAAATGCTCTTAATACCGCCAAAAATAATAACTGCAACTAGTAAAGCTAGTAGAGCTCCTACGATCGTTCGCTCTAATCCGAAAGCATTTTCAAACGCTATTGTTACTGTATTTGCTTGTACTGAATTGAAAATTAATCCGTACGCAACTGTAATAAGAAGTGAAAACCAGACACCCATCCAGCGTTTGTTTAATCCTTTTTCCATGTAATATGCTGGGCCACCACGGAACCTGCGTCCATCTTTTACTTTATAAATTTGCGCGAGCGTACATTCTACAAAACTAGTAGCTGCTCCGAGAATCGCGATAAACCACATCCAAAATATTGCACCAGGTCCTCCCATTGAAATTGCTAATGCTACACCAGCTAAGTTCCCGATACCAATGCGAGCGGCTGCACTTAAGCAAAATGCTTGGAATGGAGAGATGCTATCTTTCTTTTTTTCTTTTCGATTAAATCCTTTACTAATTAAACTGACCATCTCACTGAAATGAGTAATTTGGACAAATTTTAATTTGAAAGAGAAATAAAGACCGAAGCCGATTAGCATTGCAATAAGAATATATGACCATAAAATATTATTCGTTACCTCAAGGAATCTGCTAAAGATATCAACCATATAATACACTTCCTTTTTTCTGTAATAAGAAAATTATATGCAAAAAATATACTAGAATCAATTTTTCTAAAAAATGATGTTACTTAAGTGTATTTTATGTTATGATTATGTTACATCGTAATATTTTTAGAATTATTTACATTTTAAAAAACTAAATGTAAAGCGAGAAAGTGGGGATAATTTGAAAGAAGAAACTTTATTGAAAGTAAGCCTTGAGAGTTTAAAAATGAGAAGCAATGTATTTTTTATCATTACATCTTCAAGTATTTTTCTAGGGGCCACTTATTATTACAATAAAAGATTTCCAAATCATAAGTATCCGGAGTGGTTAGAATTTCTAAAATTGGTTGGATGAACAAAAGACTGAAAAACAGAAAATTCAAATAAAATTGTTGAGGAGGAGCTAAATATGAATATTAGAGAAAGTGAACTTCCAGGTATTGGGTATAAATTTCAAATCGTTACGAAAGGTAACGAAAAAATGGTGATTGTGATTCATGATGACGGACGTAGAGAAATGTATCATTTTGATTCAGATCATGAAGAAAGTATTTCTAGTATTTCATTACGTGACTCAGAAGCAAGACAAGTTGCAGCAATATTAGGTGGAATGGTATATAAGCCTAGGGCATTAGAAAATGTTGAGATGGTCTTTGAAGGTTTAGCGATTGAGTGGTTTAAAGTGGAGAATGCAGCTCCAGCAATCGGAAAAACAATTGGTGATCTTGAAATAAGAAAAACGTATAGCGTAACGATAATTGCAGTTATGAAAAAGAATATGAAAAAGCTATTTAATCCAGGACCAGAAACAGTAATTGAAGAAGGCGATATGCTAGTAGTTTCAGGTGAGAGAGAAGAAATTAAAAAAATTATTAATGAGTTACTTTCGAATAGGGGGACTGACTAGATGGATACTTTAATTTTTGAAGTTGGTACAGCTTTAGTTCTAGTGGCAATTGCGGCAGTAATCGCTGGAAAGTTTAAGTTCTCAGTAATTCCTTTTCTAATTGTTCTTGGCATGTTAGTAGGGCCGCACGCGCCGACAATAGGTGTAATCGATCTCAAATTTATTGAAAGTGCAAGTGTAATATCCTTCCTTGGAAGAATTGGCGTTCTGTTCCTTCTCTTCTATCTAGGGCTAGAATTTTCGATGAAGAAACTAATTAAATCCGGACGTTCTATTGCGATTGGTGGAACAATCTATATTCTAATTAACTTTTCACTTGGATTATTATACGGGTTTATCATGGGATTCCCATTACTAGAAATCTTAATTATTGCGGGTATTATTACGATTTCTTCTAGTGCCATCGTTGCGAAAGTATTAGTGGATTTAAGAAGAACTGGTAATAATGAAACCGAACTAATTTTAGGAATTATTATGTTTGAAGATATATTCCTTGCTGTATATTTATCAGTCGTTTCTGGTTTAGTACTTGGGGATCATGCTTCCTTCTTAGGTGCTCTTACTTCAATTGGAATTGCTTTAGGATATATGCTTCTATTCTTTATTGTGGCTAGAAAAGCAACGCCGTTATTAAATAAATTGCTCAATATTAGTTCAGATGAAATCTTTATTATTGTAGTATTTGCTTCGTTATTCTTCATCGCTGGTTTTTCAGAAACAATTCACGTTGCAGAAGCAATCGGAGCACTTCTTTTAGGATTAGTTTTCTCTGAGACAGAGCATAGTGATCGAATTGAACATCTTGTTGTTCCATTTAGAGACTTTTTCGGAGCAATTTTCTTCTTCAGCTTCGGGTTAAGTATCGATCCGTTCTCGTTAGGCGGAGCAATATGGTTAACGCTAGGTGCGGTACTTCTTACGATAATCGGTAACTTTGTAGCAGGGATGATTGCAGGAAGACAAGCTGGATTATCTCATAAAGCTTCTACAAATATTGGATTAACAATCGTTTCAAGGGGAGAATTCTCCATCATTATGGCTAATATCGGTATCGCTGGTGGTTTAATGTCAGTGTTAAAACCATTCTCAGCACTATACGTGCTTATACTATCCATCTTAGGTCCACTTCTGACAAAAGAGTCAAAGAATGTATATAAATTTTTAAATAAAATCTTTAAGTGGGATACGAAGACTAACTAAATTTTAAAAGTAAAAGTACAAGATACTTACTGCTTGTACTTTTATTTTTGGTAACGAAAACAGTAAAGAGAGGTAAATGATGTTAGGAGAGTTGATTCATTCAGTTTTAGTTTTTCTAGAAGGACTTGGTTATTGGGGAATTATGCTTGGATTGATGTTAGAAGTTATTCCGAGTGAAATCGTATTGTCTTATGCAGGCTATTTAGTATCAACAGGAAGCATTACATTTTGGGGAGCTGTTGCGTTCGGGACAATTGGCGGTGTAATCGCACAACTATTTATTTATTGGATTGGTCGATACGGAGGAAGACCTGTTCTTGAGCGATATGGAAAATATATTTTAATTCAGAAGAAGCATATTGATTATGCAGAAGATTGGTTTAATCGTTACGGAACTGGCGTTATCTTTACGGCACGTTTTATTCCTGTTGTGCGTCATGCGATTTCGATACCAGCGGGTATTGCGAAAATGTCACATGCTAAGTTTATTACGCTAACTACATTAGCTGTTATTCCGTGGTCAATTGTGTTTGTATATTTAGGATTTAAATTAGGTTCAGAGTGGGAAAGCATTAATAAAGTAGCTGGGCCATATGTGAAATATTTTGCACTTGCTGCTATTGTTTGCGCAATTGGTTATTTTGTACTAAAAAAAATTATGAAAAAAAAGTAATTATGGAAAAGAACCTATACTAATATAGGTTCTTTTTATTGTCATTTTTCAAAGGGGGAAAGAGTATGTTTAATATTTACCATATTGTGGCATACATATAGAAAAAGAGAGCTTGGAAAGGGGAATAAAAAGAAATGGAACTCCAGTTTCAAAATGTATATCAACAGGTGGAGAATTGGTATGTGTTGGATTCGGAGCTTCCTTGGGATGTCAAAAGGATTAGAGAGGATTTATTTTCTCTTATTGAAGTATGTAAAACGCCAGTTATTTTTTGTGATACGTGTGATGCAAATCATGTACTTCTATCATTAGGGGAAGAGGAAGAGGAGTTTTTATTCCCCGTAGGTGGTTTTTATCATAAAGAAAAACAATTAATTTTCGTTTGTATGTGGGATGGGTATGAGCAAGTGCTTAAAACACTACTGCATGAATTTCGCCATGCGATGCAGCATAAGAGAGAAGTATTGTATGTTGGAAGTGAATCGTATGAAGAGAGATGGATTGAGAAAGATGCGAGGAAGTTCGCGGAGAGGAAATTAGATGAATATAAAAATAGAAAATTGATGTAAGCATAGTGAAGAAATAGCGCTATGCTTTCTTTGTTAATTACTAAAAATAAGTAATTGACTTCTATAAAGTTTAGTTCTAAACTAATGGTATGAAACGAGCGAGGTGATGAAATGAAAACAGAAGATAGATTAGGACTACTATTATGGTTTCGTTTATCACGTTTTTATAACAAGAGTATTCGTGAGACGAATCAGCATTTGAAAAAATGGAATGTATCTGCCGCTCAGTTTGATGTACTAGCTCAAGTTGGAGGACATAATCGTTTAACGCAGCAAGAGCTTGGGAAGAAGCTATTTGTTACGAAAGGAAATGTCACGCAGCTTTTAAATAAAATGGAGCAGCTGGACTGGATTGGGCGTGAACAAGAAGGTACTACGAAATATATTTCGTTAACAGAAACGGGAAGAGCTTTATATGAGGAGATCGTCCCGCCCCAGGAAACGTTCCAAGCGGAGCAGTTTCATAAATTAAATATAGAAGAACAAAATCAATTATTAAAATTACTAAAAAAATTACAGTAAGAAACAATTTTAAAGTAAATCTTGAATTCAAGATAATATGAGGTGAAGGATATGTTTAGAAAAGTTGATCATAAAAATATGGGTAGAGCAAATCACGGTTGGTTAAATACACATTTTCATTTTTCCTTTGCTAATTATTACAATCCAAATAATATGAGTTTTGGAGCGTTACGCGTTATTAACGATGATTTAGTAGCGGCACAAACTGGGTTTGATATGCATCCGCACCGCGATATGGAAATCATTTCTTACGTTGTAGATGGTGCCTTAACACATGAAGATAGCATGGGGAATAGAGGAACAATTGAGCGTGGACATGTTCAATATATGAGTGCTGGTACTGGTGTATTTCATAGTGAACATAATTTAGGAAATGAAACATTGCGTTTATTACAAATTTGGATTTTACCAGACCGTGCTGATCATAAACCAAACTATGGTGAGTTTAAATTTGATTGGAGTAAACGTGATAATGAGTGGTTCCATATGGTTTCCCCAGTGGAAGGTGATGCGCCAATTCAAATTCACCAAGATGCGAATTTATATTCTTTATCGTTAGAGGCAGGAAAAGAAATTCATTTTCCTGTGAAAGAAGGCCGTCAATTGTACCTTGTACAAATTGAAGGAAGTAGTGTGATAAATGGTGAGATACTTGTTATGCGCGATGCGGCAGAAGCAGTAGAAGAAGATATTCATATTCAAGCGAAAGAGCAATCACACTATTTAGCAATTGAGCTAAAAAAATAACAAAATGTTTATAAAAAAGAGGACACCTGATAGGGTGTCCTCTTTTTGTGTGGAATTATCTGAAAAATGTTTCTCAAATTTTCGGAAGAGGTATCGGGTTAAAAATTCAGAATTTTATAAAAGTGTCAAAAATCTTTATGGGAATGGGGAATGTTATAGTGAAAAAGCAAGTCATTTCATCAGCATTAGCGTTAACTGTTATCGCCGGGGGATTTGGAACGTTTGGAGCAACGACAACGAAAGCGGAAGAACAAAAAATTCAATATCATCAAGAATTTAAAACACCTGCATACATAGGTGAAGAATGGAAAGCACCGGAAGGACTAGATAAAAAAGAGACGGTCTTTCAATATTTAGAAAGTAAGAAAGATATGTTTAAATTAGCAGGAAACATTGATAAACATTTCAATGTCGTTGGGGAAGAAAAAGATGCTGAATCTGGTACGACACATGTGAAGTTAGTTGAGAAACATAATAACATTCCTGTGTATGGTTCAGACCAAACTGTTACACTAGATAAAGAGAATAATGTAAAAGCATTCTTCGGACAAGTTATTCCGAATTTAGAGGATAAAAATATTCCTACCTTTGCAAGTATTAGTGCAGAACAAGCAGAAACAATTGCAAAGGCAGATATTGAAAAAGAAGTTGGTAAAGTAAAAAATTATGATGGTGTGAAAAAAGATTTATTTGTGTATGAAAAAGATGGAAACTACTATCTTGCATACTTAGTTAAGGCATCGATTTCAAAACCAGCTCCAGGCTATTGGCATTACTTTGTTGATGCAACAAATGGAAATGTGATTGAGAAATATAATGCTGTAGATAACATTACAGGATTTGGTTACGGAGTATTAGGTGCTAGACAATCATTTGAAATTGCTCAAAATGAGAAGACAGGAGCATTCCATTTATTTGATGGTAAGCGTGGACAAGGTGTTCATACGTTTGATGCAGAGAATATGGATGAAAACTGGTTTAACATATTCTCACAATGGTTTGGATATACAGGTGTCGAAGTAGAAAGTAAAAATAAGTTCTTTGATGACAAAGCAGCGGTTGATGCGCATGTAAATGCAGGGAAAGTATACGATTACTACAAAAAGACATTTAACCGTAACTCTTTCGATGATAAAGGCGCGAAGCTGATCTCCTCTGTTCACGTAGGAGAAAGCTGGAATAACGCAGCTTGGAACGGTATCCAAATGATGTATGGTGATGGAGATGGCAAGACATTTATTCCATTATCTGCTGGCCTAGATGTTATCGGTCACGAATTAACACATGCTGTAACTGAGCATACAGCAAACCTTGTTTATAAAAATGAATCAGGTGCGTTAAATGAATCGTTATCTGATATTATGGGTGTCATGGTTGAGAAGAAGAGCTGGGATTTAGGTGCTGATATTTATACACCTGGTAAACCTGGTGATGCGCTTCGTTCTCTGAAAGATCCAGCATCTATTCCAAACCCATTAAAACCAGGTGAAGGTTATCCAGATCATTACAATAAACGCTACACTGGAACAGCTGATAATGGCGGCGTTCATATTAACAGTAGTATTAACAATAAAGCTGCGTACTTAGTATCTGACGGTGGCACGCATTACGGCGTGAAAGTAACTGGAGTGGGCCGTGAAGCGACAGAAAAAATTTACTACCGTGCTCTTACTAAATATTTAACTGCAAACTCTGACTTTAAAATGATGCGTCAAGCAGCACTTCAGTCAGCAGAAGATTTATATGGTAAAAACTCTAAAGAGTTACAAGCTGTAACGAAAGCTTATGATGCAGTAGGCGTTAAATAATAAGAGAAAAAGACCTGACTATGATGTCAGGTCTTTCTTTATCCAGCAAGCACTGGATTGGTGTAGGCTGATTAAAGTTTCACTTAATTTAGTCACGAATACCTAATGCGATTTTCGCCATACGTGACATACGTTCTTTCGACCATGGTGGATTCCAAACGACATTTACTTCTATTTCGTTTACTTCAGGTACGTTCGTTGATAGTACTTTTTTAACGTCTGATACGATTTGACCAGCCATTGGGCAGCCGATAGAAGTCATCGTCATTGTAATGATAGCATTATTATTTTCATCCGCTGTAACGTCATAAACTAATCCAAGATTGATAATATCAACACCTAGTTCAGGATCAATAACAGCTTCTAAGTTTGCATATAATTTTTCTTCAAATGCTTGTTGTGACATGTGTAGCACCCCCTACAGATTAATGATATCGATTCTCATTATAACGGATATATGTATAATGTGCAGGGAATGAGCTCAAAAAAATATTCCTCTTGAAAGAGGAATATTTTTTTGAGCTATTCAGTTTTAAAATGAGATACGAGTTGATCTAATTCTTCAACCGTTTGTTTCATTTGTTTTGCAGTTACTGTCATTTCATTCATAACAATAACTTTCTGCTCAGCAGATTGTGCCGTTGCGGCTGTTTCACTAGATACTTCATTTGAAATAGAAGCGATGTTATTAAGTGAAGCGTTCATTTCTTCAGCGCTTGCAGCCATTTCTTCAGCAGTTGCTGATATGTCTTGCATTTGAGTTGATACTTTATTTACTTGTTCAACAATTGTTGTGAAAGAAGTACCAGCCTCACGAACGACAGTAATGCCTTCAAATGCTTCAGAACGACCTTTAGACATCATAGAACTAGCTGTTTCTGTATCATTTTGAATTTGATTTAGTAATTGGTTAATATCTGTTGCAGCAGTTTTAGATTGTTCCGCAAGTTTACGGACTTCATCAGCTACGACAGCAAATCCTTTTCCTTGCTCACCAGCACGAGCTGCTTCAATAGAAGCGTTTAAAGCAAGTAAGTTTGTTTGCTCAGCGATATTAGAAATAGATTGTACAGCCGTATCAATATATTTCGTATGGGTGATTAGACGTTCGACTACTTCTGATGTAGCATTTACAGCTTCATGTATCGTTGTCATTTGTGAAACAGATTTTTGGATAACAGTACCTCCATCGTTAGCATGTTCAGATGTAGCTACAGCAAGTTCGGCTACAGATGAAGCAGATTCAGCGATGCGTTGAACGCTTATTGCCATATCATCCATCGCAGTTGAGCTTTCTTCCATACTAGAAGTTTGCGATTGAATACTTGAATTTAAGTTGGACATCGAGCTTTGAACTCGTATTGTTGCCTCGCGTGATGTATTAGTCTTTTCTAGCATATTTTCAGAAGCTGTTTGTACTTCTACAGATGTTTTTTGAACACGATTAATGATATGTTGCAGGTTTGCTAACATTTTATTAAACGATGATGCAATTGCACCGATTTCATCATTGCTATTTACTTGTAGACGGGCTGTTAAGTCGCCTTCTTGAGAGGCTAATTCTTTTAGTTTAGTATCAATTTGCTGAATTGGTTTTACAAGCTTACCAGAGAACCACCATGCAAGAATAATTGCAGTTACAATACAAATAACAAGTGATAAGAAGACAACATATTCAATTCGTAGTGAAGATTGATCGATTTTTTCAATAGATTGTTCGCGTAATTTAGCTTGTTCATTACTGTAATTTGTGAAATCACCAATTACTTTATAAACAGTACCATTTTCTGTAGAAGCTACTTGTAAAGCTTCTTCCCATTTTTGTTCTTTTGCAAGAGTGAATACTTTCTCTTCAATGAACTTTCTCCAAGTGGATCCTAATTCCATTGTGCTTTTCACGGACTGAGAAGTGTTAGGGTTAGAAAGAAGTTGCCCTTTTGTATCTTCAAGACGTTTACTCATCTCATTAAACTTGTCTAATTCGACTTGATCATGTTGTAGTAAATAACCTCTTAAAGCAGAAAGTTGTACTTGATAAGCGTCTCCGCGCTCTTTCAATTCGGTTGCAAGAGGAGAAATTTCTTTTTGTAATGTTTCAGCTTTATGAGACTGATCCATGGTAAAGAATAAAATAAAAGCTAAGGCAATGCCGAATAAAGCACAAATCGTTCCCATCATGAACATTAGTTTTTTTCTGATACTTATAAAATTCATATGATAAAAAGCCTCCTTTGTGAAATCTTAGTATTAGAATTAATTAATGTAAAAAATTGAAAGAAAGCTTTATTCCAGTAGGAATAAAGCTTTCCTCTTTCCTTTAGGAATTATAGCAGACAGAATGGGAGATAGAAAGAGATATTTTAGCGTGAAAAAAGAGAGACTCTAAATCGCTCTTTCTAACAATTTAGAGTTCGTAGAAGTATAAATGGAATTTTCATTTTAACCATTTGTTTTGAAATGAGAAACGAGCACTTCAAGTTCTTGTACAATTGTTTTCATTTCTGATGATTTTTTAGCAACGATACTCATTTTGTTTACTTGGTCACCAGCTGAAGTTGCTGTTTGTGATGTTTCGGCAGCAACTTCATTTGAAATAGAAGCGATATTATTTAAAGCTGCATTCATTTCTTCAGAACTTGCGGCCATTTCTTCAGTAGTTGCAGACATTTCTTGTATTTGTGTAGATACATTGTTAATGTGATTAACAATTTCTGAGAATGAAGATCCAGCGGTACGAATGACTGTAATTCCTTCAGAAGCTTCTGACTGACCTTGTGTCATCATGTCATTTGCTATTTTTGTGTCCGCTTGAATGTGATGAAGTAAATGGTTAATATCAGTTGCTGCTAGCTGAGATTGTTCAGCAAGTTTTCGTACTTCATCGGCAACAACAGCGAATCCTTTTCCATGTTCACCAGCACGGGCCGCTTCAATAGAAGCATTTAAAGCGAGTAAATTCGTCTGCTCGGCAATATTAGAAATAGATTGAAGTGCAGTATCAATATGATTCGTATGTGTAATGAGTCGCTCTACCACTTGTGATGTAGCGTTAACAGCTTCGTTAATTGTATGCATTTGTGTAATAGACTTCTCAATGACTTTATTTCCATCATCTGCTTTTTCAGAAGTTGTAACAGCTAGGCTAGCGACAGAAGATGCAGTTTCTGCAATACGCTGAACACCCGTTGCGATATCATCCATTGCGGTTGAACTTTCTTCGATGCTAGAAACTTGGGAACGAATATTGTGCACAAGAGCATTCATAGTCTCTTTCGTTTTTGTGGTATTTTCCATAGAAGCAGTTGTTTCGATAAATACATTTTCAGAAGCTTCTTTTACACTTGTTGATGTTTGTTGAACTTGCTTTATTATACGCTGTAAGTTAGCAAGCATTTGATTAAAGGAATTTGCAATGTCACCAATTTCATCTTTACTCGTTACGTGTAATCTAGCGGTTAAATCGCCATCTTGCGAAGCTAATTCTTTTAACTTCGCATCAATTTGTCGAATCGGTTTAACGAGTTTACCAGAGAACCACCATGCCAATAGAATAGATGTTAATGTACATGTAATGAGTGAGAAGAAAATAATATATTGAATAAGGGATGAAGAAGACTCTACGTCAGCAATTAATACATCCCGTTTGTCATTTTCTTCATTTGTATATTTAGTAAAACGACTTAAAAGGTCATTTACATAATCTGTTTGAGCAAGAGCAATTTTGGATGCTTCATCCCATTTTCCTTCACGCGCAAGAGGGAGGACTTCATTATCTACGACGCTGCGCCATTTTGCTCCCATTAAAATGGCCTCTTTCATTCCTTCTGGGAGTTTTTTATCACTTGTTACTTTCTCCCTAGTATCAGCTAGTTTTTTTCCTTCCCGATTGAATTTATTCAATCCTTTTTGGTCATGTGATAGTAAATATTCTTGTAAACCAGCGACCTGTGCTTGGAACCAATCGCCACGTTCTTTTAAAATCGTTGCTCTTTTCGATACATCATTCTTTAACGTTTCGATTTCACTTGCTTGATGCATCGCAAATGAAAGAATAACAATAAGAGCAATGCTAAATAAGGAAGAAATGCTTAAGAGTGTGAACAGTAGTTTTTTTCGAATGCTAACATATTTCATCGTTACCCCTACCTTTTTAAAACCGTTTATTATAATTTATAAATATTTAGAACGAAATTAATAAAAACATGATTAAGAAGTTATTAATCTGTTCTATGAAAATTATAGCAGATAATGGAATATGGCAGATTAATGTGAGTAAATGTTCTTAAAATGTATACATTTGTATATCAAAAAATTCATAAATAAAAATTAGAAATGGTATTGTAATTTGAAATAACATCATGTATACTTCTAATTAGTTGATAACGATTATCAGTATCAACTGAAACATTACTCTTCGTTATGTTGGTCATACCCCTTTTTGACGACGTAAGTCAGAGACAAAATGTTGAAATATCTTGTGTCCTATTCTACAGAATTATGGTAATCTCCAACCTCAACTTATATGCGTAAGCATGCAAAAAAGGATCCTATCCGTGAAGGGATCCTTTTTTGCATGTTGTCGCAATTAATGTATATAGACCTGGTATACGTTCTTCAATTCCTTCAGGTGAAGTAGAAGGGAAAACCCACCTTTGATGAGATCCGTGTTCTTCAACTAGCTTTTCAATTTTAAAACGTTCTTCCGCAAGTGTTGTAATTATTTCTCCTAGCGTCCAGCGACGGATGGTTGTTTTAGGCAATGATTCTTTCTGCGCTTCTGTAAGAAGGATGCTATAAGCCACATCATCTTCAATCAATTCTTCATCGAAATAATTTCCATTAGCGTGAAATGATGGGTGGCCTACTCCTAGTAATTTCGTGTAAACAGGATGATAGTCACGAAGGATAAGTGTTCCATCTCCTTTAAGCATGGTAGCAATTTTTTGAAAGAGCGGTTTTAAATCTAGAAAGTAATGGAGTACACCAAGTTCCAGTAATACGATATCAAATGATTCGGAGAGCTGCACATTTAGTACATCAGAAACGACATACTGGATAGAGACACCTGCTGCTTCTGCAAGTTCATTTGCATATTTTGCATTACTTGCTGAAATATCAACCACTGTTACGTCAGCTCCTAAAAGAGCGAGAGCAACGGCTTTATTTCCTTTTGACCCGAGTAAATTAATGATACGTTTTCCTTTTGGAGATTGTATGTAAGGTAAATAGTGATCTATCTCGCGCATAGGATCTTCTATGAGTTTTTTTGCATAATCCGCTGGTGCTCCGTGGCGATTCGTCCAAGCTTCATAAGCAGCTGTATTCCAGCTTTTTTCATTACGTGCGCTTAGTTGTTTTTGATTCAATATTATCACTCCTTTTGTGAACGTATAGTTATTCGGCAGGTGGATGGGATTTCCTTTTCTTTTTGAATAAAAGTTTGATTTTTCTGTGATTAAGTCGTAAAATACTTGTTATACGTAAAAGCATTGAAAAGGAAAAGTAGGATGAACACATTCTTTCCAGAGAGCTTCGGTAGCTGAGAAGAAGCAAGAATATTCATTTGAACAATGGCCTTTGAGCTTCGTCCTGAACTTATCAAATGATAATAGTAGGCGGCGACGAGAGTTGGTACTCGTTATCAAAACCACAGTATAAGAGCATATAGCTCCGTACTTGTTAAGGCTAATTATGTGAGTAATTGGCGAAATAAGGTGGTACCGCGACTGTTTATACAGCCCCGCCCTTATCTTTTTTAAGATAAGGGTGGGGCTTTTTTATATTTAAAAGGAGGAATGTAAGATGAGTATTTTTATTGGAGGCGCTTGGCCGTATGCAAATGGCTCGTTACACCTTGGGCATATTGCGAGTTTGTTACCTGGAGATATTTTAGCACGTTATTACCGGGCAAAAGGTGAGAATGTGTTGTATGTTTCGGGAAGTGACTGTAATGGAACACCGATTGCAATTAGGGCAAAACAAGAAGGTGTGACGGCGAAGGAAATTGCTGATAAGTATCATGAAGAGTTTGAGCGATGTTTTTGTAGCCTTGGTTTTACTTATGATTGCTATACACGTACAGATAGTGAGCATCATCATGAAACTGTTCAAAATGTCTTTTTACGTTTATTAGAAGAAGGCTATATTTATAAAAAAACGGTGGAACAAGCGTATTGTGAAACGTGTACGCAGTTTTTACCTGATCGTTATGTAGAAGGAATTTGTCCTCATTGCCATGAAGCAGCAAGAGGAGATCAATGTGATGCTTGTTCGGCCATTTTAGATCCACTCGATTTGTTAGAAAAGAAATGTAAGTTATGTGGTAGTACGCCATCCGTACAGGAAACAGAGCATTTCTATTTCGCACTGCATACATTTCAGGAGCAAATTAAAGGAGTCGTAGAAATTGCAAAACAAAAAGGAACATGGCGTGACAATGCAATTCAGCTAACAGAAAGATATGTAAAAGAAGGGTTGCAAGATAGGGCAGTATCGCGTGATTTACCAGTCGGGGTTCCAATTCCAGTGGCAGGATACGAAGATAAGAAAATTTACGTATGGATTGAAGCAGTGACAGGATATTATTCTGCAAGTAAACATTGGGCTGAAAAAACAGGGAAAGATGACCAAGAGTTTTGGGATAAAGAAACGAAAACGTATTATGTACACGGAAAGGATAATATTCCATTTCACTCTATCATCTGGCCAGCGGTATTACTTGGAGTAGGAGAAGAAGCGATTCCTCGTCATATCGTTTCAAATGAGTATTTAACGGTAGAAAAAAGAAAATTATCGACAAGTAAAAACTGGGCAGTATGGGTACCTGATATATTAGAAAGCTATGATCCAGATTCGATCCGTTACTTTTTAACAGTAAATGCACCAGAAAATCGTGATACTGATTTTTCGTGGCGTGAGTTTATTTACAGTCATAATAGTGAATTGTTAGGTGCATATGGGAACTTTGTGAATCGGACATTAAAGTTTATTGAAAAGTATTATGATGGCGTTGTACCGAAGGGAACTATTCATGTAGAGCTGAAAGATAAAGTAGAAGGATTATATAAATATGTAGGAGCGGCTATTGAACAAACTAAATTTAAGGTGGCGTTAGAGACAATATTTGATGCAGTGCGTTTTGCAAATAAATACTTTGACGAAAAGCAGCCTTGGAAACAAAGAGAAGATGATCCAGTTTCATGTGAAGAAACGATTTATAATTGTGTTTATCTTATCGCTAATTTTGCAAATCTCCTTGAACCATTTTTACCATTTTCAAGTGAAAGAGTTCGAAACACATTGTCGATTGTTAAACGAAATTGGGAACCTCAAAATATGTTGCCGAATAAAATTGATAGCGTACAGCCATTATTTGAGCGAATTGATGTAAAACAAATTGAGCATGAGATAGAGAAACTGTATGGAGCGGTAAAGTGAACGAGAGAGAAAAGACCTTTCAAGTAAATGAAAGGTCTTTTCTTATGCACTATGCACACGATTATGTTTGTTTTCTTTTCTATACGTAAGGAGCTGAGGAGTGAAAATACCAAACAATATAAATATAATTCCAATCCACTGCATAAGCGTTACAACTTCATGTACAAGTGTTATAGAAGCGATAATGGCCGTTGGTAATTCAGCTGCACCTAATATTGTACCAAGTCCTATTCCGACTTTCGGTACGCCAATTGAAAAACAAATGACAGGTACGACAACGCCGAATAATCCGAGGAAGAAAGCATATTTCCATAGACCGGCTTGCAGGGCACCATCTGTTAAAAAGGTTGGCGGGAAGAATAGGCAGACGATAAGGGTAGCACTTGTTGTCATGAGAAAGCTTTTCGTATAAGGTGGAACATCTGTAGCAACGCGTCCACTTGCAAAAACATAGAATGAAAAAGAGACAGCAGCTAATAGTCCAAAGATAATACCTTTCGTAGAAAAATCTTCTCCTAGCCCTTCAAAGACACCGCCAGCAAACAACGTACCAGTGAATAAAATGATGATAGATATAACTTTTTCACGGCTTGGAAACGTTCGATTTGCAATAGCCTCGATGACTACTCCGATCCATGTGAACTGGAAGAGTAGAACGACAGCGATAGATGCTGGCAGTTCTTCTACAGAAATAGCATAGAAAATACCAGTCATACTCATTGTTGTGCCGACTGTTAGTAAGGACAAGAATTGCTTTTTTGTTACTTTATGGCGTGAAAAGAAAAGAACGAGCAGAAGTAGTCCAATCCATCCGAAGACATATTGTCCCCCTAATAGTTGATGTGCTGAAAATCCGTTAATAAATCCGAGTTTGAAAATAGTTGAAAGCACGCCATAGCTACAAGCACCGAGTAAAACGAGTAGTGAATACTTAAACTTCTCCATAAAAATCCTCCTTTTAAAATAAAAAACGCCCGCTATCCAAATAAGGACAACGGGCGAACGAAACAGAGTAACATACTCTACAAAATTCCGCCATTCATACGAAGTATGAATTTGGGGTATGAAATTACAATAGGTTTTACATTGCCTTTGGGAATACAATGGAGCATTTTACACCTTGAGGTGTGTTTTGTATCCCATAAGGAAACTGATGTTTATCTAATATTTGTTTTACAATATATAACCCAAGACCACTACCTTGTACTAAGCCATGTTTGTCAGGATTTGCGCGATAGAATGGCTCAAATAAATGGGCAAGTTTATCTTCATCAATTTGAGAACCTGTATTTAATACTTCTAATGCGTAACCGTTTGGCTTTTCATAAAGCTTTATATATACATGCTGATGGTCAATTGTATAATGAATTGCGTTGGAAATAATGTTAAAAATAGCAGTTTGCATAAATTTAGGATCAGCTAAAATTTGTACATCTTGTTTAATGTTAGACTGAACATTTAATTGTTTTACAGATACAAAATAATCTACTTTCTTTATAACGTCCTCAATAATATTAGTCAATGAGATAACTTTTAAATTGGGTTTAAATTGAGGGTTTTGTATTTTGGATAATTCTGATACCTTTTCCGTTAATATGTTAATATCTTGCATCATCTCATATGAACGTTTTAAATATTTATCTCTATCTTTATAAGCGCCAATTCCGTGAATCATGCCATCGAGTTGTCCCATAACGGCTGCGATTGGTGTTTTTAATTCATGGGATATCATAGACATAAATTCTTTACGAGATTGTTCTAATTGTTGTTCCTTCTTGATTTCATTTCTTAAATCTTGATTGCTTTCATGTAAATTTTTCACAATAGTAGGTACTTGTGAGGCAGCTACTTGCAAATTAAAATCTGTTTGATCTGTATTTTTGTTAAGTAGCTTTTTATCTGAGAAATCAAGATTCATAATATCTTTTAAAGCATCGCTCATATATTGGAAAGGTTTGGCGATTATTTTTGCGTAGATTAAAGATCCTAGCAGAGATAATGCAAGCATTGTCGCCCCAATATGTGGAGCTAATTGCTGCAACACATCTGTTAACGATGGATTATCATGTGTATCATTTGTTTTACTTGCTGCATTTTGTGTATGTAAGGCATCATTGTTAGTAACTTGCTTTTCCGCTTCTGTAAGTGAAGACGTTGTGTTACTTTTCCCCGGAATATTTTGTGCATGTTCTTTTGCTTTTGCAGTTTGGCTAGGCTGCAAAAGATGATTGATGGCTGTAGAGAGTGTATTCATGTCTATTTGAGAAGATTGAAAATTAGAGATGCTACTCTCTGACACAGCTTTATTTTGCTTTGTTTTACTTTGGTCGTTTTGTTTGTCTGATTCCGCTTGTTCCGCAGTTTGCGTTCCAGACGCTCTCAAACGATCTTTATCGTAATTTGAGGCTAGAAAATAAATAATTTGATAAAGACAAAGTGATAACAAAATACAAAATAATAAGGTTTTGATGAATATATTTTTGGTGATGTTGTCTTTGCTACGATTCGATTTTGTAGCCAATGCCTTTCACCGTTTTAATATAAGGAATTTCTAATTTTTTTCGTAAGTTTTTAATATGTGTATCTATTACTCTCACATCACCATAATGTTCATAGCCCCATACCTTATTCAACAAATCACTTCTTGATAGTACTTTTCCCCGATTTTGCAGTAAAGTATATATAATTTCAAATTCTTTTGTAGTCAATTCAATTTGATTACCATGAACATAAGCGGCATATGCTGTAGAATTTAACATCAATTCATGGAATTGTAGTATAGTTGCAGCTTCTGCTTCCTTCGTTGCTGCTCTTCTTAATACAGCTTCTACACGTTTTATAAATACGGTGTAATGGAACGGTTTTGTAATATAGTCATCAATACCTAACTCAAATCCTTTAATTTCACTTTCTTCATTATGTAAGCCTGTTAGCATAATGATTGGTACATCAGATTGTCCTCGCATAATTTTACAAATACTATAGCCATCTATATCTGGTAACATTACATCGAGGAGGACAAGGTCGTATGAATTTTTTTGGAAAAGAAGAATGCCTTCTGTACCAGCACCAACTACATCAACAGTAAAGTTTTGTGCCATTAGAAATTCACGAATAAGTTCTTGTATATCTGGGTTGTCTTCAATCACCAGTATATGCGTCATAGTAACACCTCCTAAATAACGCTTTTTACTGCAATATTCGAATTCATCATTTTTCGGATGACTCAGATTGTTTATACATATAATAAGCCCCCGCTATAAAATAGTAATGAAAGTAGCAAGGGGGATTGTTTAGTGTCACTGAATATTTCAGAATTACAGTAGTTCTATTATAGTATGTATTGTAAAATTTATAAAATATTATAACTGTATAATTTTAATATCCATGTTTATCAATGTTACGATGATGTTGAACGCAATCTATTTTTATTATATATGTAAATACAGTTGTTTTGCTACTGTAAATGAATAAATAAAATAAGCCAAGACATAAAATTCTTGGCTACACGTAAATCTTGTTCTTAGGTTAATTTACAGTGACAGTAGCTTGCTGCTGAATGCGCTCAAATAACCAGTGAATATCATTGTTAAACATACGAATACAACCAAGTGTTGTTGCTTTCCCGATTGCTTGATTATTGTTAGTTCCATGAATCGCATACGTTGTTCCGTAAGTTCCTGCCATATTTAATCCGAGCCAGCGGTCCCCAAGTGGATTACGTGGATCGCCGCCTTTAATTTTTCCTGTATAGTAAGGACGGTTTTTAATTTTATTTACAATTTGAAAAGTACCCTTAGGTGTTGGTGTTGCTGCTTTTCCAGTAGCGACAGTGAAACTTTTTATGAATTTTCCATTTTGATAATAATCCATTTTATTTAGTTGTGTGTTTACGATAAGCTGATCTTTCGTTGTAGCTGCTTCTGCAGTAGTGAATGGAAGAGTTAAAAATCCTAATGATAATAGCGCACTTAATAATAATTTTTTCATGATATTCTCCTTTTACTTCTTGTAGTAGTCTTACATACAGTGAATTTGTAATCCTCGTAATGCTTGATTGACATTTTCATCTAATGTTTCAAAGAAGGTAGTAATCTTTGGATTGCATTTGTTGTTTTTATCAATAAGTAATCTTTCATTTAATAAAAGCTCACCATGTAGTCCAAAACTTTGAACTTGAATATTTAGTTCATCTTCAGTTTCAGAAATAATTGGTAAGAAATAGTGAAAAGCTTTCGTTGGAATGATGTAGCTTTTGCCAATCATGCTTTCTGGATTTGAATTCACCCATTTTCTAGTGACAATCTTAATGTTCTTTTTTGAAACGATAAAAGACAGCGTAGTAGATTTTGTTAAACTTACGTCAAATTCATTTGTTTCACATATTTGTAAATTAAAAACGGTTTCATTTTGATGAGATTCAACATTCGTATTAATAAAATCGTGCATTTTATAAGCTTCCATTTCTTATTCACCCTTTTTTCAATTTCGAAAAGCGACTTATATTTATTCAATTTAATGTTTAGTCATATATTAGCTAAATTTTTCAACAAATTCCGATATAATCTTACAATACGTATATGAAGCTAATATGAAGTTCGTATGAGTTTGTGGTGGTTTTTTATAGAGAACAAAATAAGATAGTTTTTTAGTGTTAAAAATTGGATAAAAAATGTATATTAATGGATTTCATTCGCGTGATATATAGTTGTTAGCTTGTTTTTAAATGCTAATAGATATAAGTAAATAGAGAACAAAAAATTTTAGTGTGAGCCTTACAAAAATGTAATAAAAATGTAAGCTATTGTGATAGTTATTTCGACATTTTTTTTATACAATAATAGTAAGAAGTTGTACGTGACTGAAAGGAGAGATGACATGGAATGGGTTCATGAATTATTTCAGCAATACGGGTATTATGTTGTACTTGTCGGGTTGCTGTTAGAATATATTGCGCTTCCGTTTCCGGGAGAGCCAACATTAGCATATGCGGGATTTTTAGCACAGAAGGGTGATTTAAGTTTACCAATTTTAATTATCTTATCCTTTATTGGGACAAGTGTAGGAATGACGATTCAATACTTTTTAGGAAATAAATTAGGTATGCCTTTCGTTCAAAAATATGGGAAATACGTATTTTTAACACAAAGAAAAATCGACTTAACAAGAATGTGGTTCGATAAGTATGGGTACTTCCTAATCTTTATCGGTTTCTTTATTCCTGGTGTACGCCATTTTACAGGATACTTTGCAGGAATTATTAATCTACCATTTCGTCGTTTTGCGATTACAATTTATTCAGGTGCTCTGTTTTGGGTATCATTCTTCTTAATCGGTGGTTACTGGTTAGGTGGAAACTTACATGATATTTTTGGAGTGCTAGAAGGTCATATTGGTAAAATCATTTTTGGAGTTATCGTAATCGTAGCAATTACGCTAGGCATTCGTTTCCGTAAACAGTTAAAACGAGTATTGTTACAAAACGCAAGTTAATATGGAATCCATTCTATGTCAAAATTTAGGAAGGCAGTGCAAAAGCACTGCCTTTTTTATTTTATCCCGCTATTTGTCGGGCTGCCCGTAAAAGTCCGATTGGTCAGGGCTGATAATCAGTGGGGGATGAACAAAACCCCCACTGATTAAAGTTTCATTTTATGTTCCAATCTATTTTTAACTTTCCTTTTAGCTGATTTCCGCTAACTATAATGTAATAAGTTCCTGTCTTAATTGCCGCGAACTGGTATGTATTAGGTCCAGCTGGAGCTAAATAATTTTCTTCCTCTTGAAATTCACTAGCCATTTTTATGTCCCCCATGTAGCCATTCGAATTTTCAGCTCGTGATTCAATGGTGAATTCTAATATGTCCCCTCGTTTTAGTTCAATTGGGACTTTATGTTCACCACTAAAATGTTGAAAAGATGCTTCGAAAGAGTTATCTGTTTTTGTTTCGACCCATTGTTCTTTTGATGTTCCAAACCTTTCTAAATCTACTAAGTTAATTGTGATAAATATAATAAACATAATGCTTGGTACGAAATATTGTAGCCACTTAAATTTTGTTGCTATAACTGTACATAAATAGAAAGAAAGAGAACATACTGCACCAATTGATCCGAGGAACAAGAACTGTATTAGACTAGCTTCTTTAAATGTTAGGAAGGGAAGAAAAAATAAATAGCCGCAAAAAATATAAAGTAATAATGTCTTCAGTCTTGTATGTGTTTTTAATTTCAATTTATCGATGCAAATAGAACAAAAAAATGCATATGCAGCAAGAATAGGAACGAAGGGAACATATAGCAGTTCTCGTAATCCAGCTAAGAAACTATATAATGTTTGTTGACTAGTTGTTAAGAGAAGCGTGCTAATAAGTAATAATAATAAGAAAGTCGCTGTAAGCTTAGTAAGAATATAGGAAAAAGTAGATATTTTATTCATATGTCACTTCCTTTGTTTAATATTTCACATTCATTATATAGGTTATTTTCATCATAATACATCCTTATTTTTGTCAATTATTATAGTCGTAATGACAATTATAATTGACAAAAATAAGGATATTATTTACAATTTTAATTAAATAAATGAAAAAGAGGGAAGATATGAAGCTTCAAAATCGAGTGAGGGAATTGCGAGCAAAGCATCGTTTATCACAAGGGGATTTAGGGAAAGCGATTGGCTCATCACGGCAAACGATTAGTTTAATTGAGCGTGGGGATTATGCACCATCTATTGTATTGTCGTTAAAAATCGCACAAATTTTCAATGTATCGGTGGAGGAAATATTCACGTTAGTGGAGGGGGAAGAGGACGATGAAGAGTAAACGAAAAAAACAATTTGATTTTGTGGGAAAAATAGCATTAAGTATGATGGGTGGTTTTTTAACATCTTATATAGCTTTAGATTTACTCTCGGATGAACCGAGAAAATTATCATCTAATCTATTTATAGGTGTATGTACTATTTTTGGAATTTTAATGATGTACTACACTTGGAAGAATACACGTATGTTAGCGGAAGCACGCGATGAAGAAGAGAGCGTACAAGGCAGAAAATTAGGTATTATAAGTATATATTTACGTGTAGGTGATATAGTTACGCAGGCATGGTTTGTATATGCAGTTATTACATGTAGACGTGCACTAGTGCAGGATACAAATGTTTCATTTGCGGTGTGGAATTTAGTAGCTTCTATTGTCTGTTTAACTACTGTAGTGATTATCGGGCTCATAACAAAAAATCGTTATAATAAGCTATATCCTGAACAAGGTGTAACATATATGGAATCTATGAAAATGTGGACGAAAAACGCAGATGAAGGATTAAAACACATTGTGCATGAGGCTGGATATAAAGCGTATGAATTTACGAATACAATATTAGCATATGTATGGTGGGCTGCCGTTATATATACAGCGGCTAGTAATATCGATTTTGTATTGATTGGCTTAATCTCATTTATTTGGATATTGCATCTCGGAAAATTCATGTACGAAATGCAGAGGAAAATGATTTATTAAGGAGAGAAAAGAGTGGATATTTTAAGAAGGCCAGCTAGTTCAATGACGGTGGCGCTAGTTTTGTCCATTTTATATGGAGTAATCCGAACTGGGAAATTAGAAGTAATGTTGAATATATGGGCAGTATTTGGAATTGTATTATTAGTGTTAGCCATTCATGAGCTAGGGCACGTACTATTTGGCTTGATAGGTGGTTTGAATTTTAAATTTATGACAGTAGGACCTATCACTGTTCAAAAGGAAAAAGGGAAATTACGCATTCGAGAAAATAAATTATGGGCGTACTTTGGTGGCGTGGTGATGTTAGCGCCGTCTTTTATAGAGACACCGAACCTTTCAAAGAAATGGGCGTGGATGACTTTAGGTGGACCAATTATGAGTTTACTATTCGGTATTACTTCAGGTTACATATATATGGTGAGTTATTATCAATATCTTTTATATTTTTCCGTTTTCCACTTTGTGATTTTTGCAGTTACAATCGTGCCGATAAAAGGAACGCTTCTGAGTGATGGTATGCAATTTCTCATTTTAATTAAAGATGATGAAAAAGCTAAGCAGCATTTATATACGATTCAAATATCGAGTGAGTTATTTAGTTATAAAAGACCGAAAGATTGGGATGAGAGATTAGTAGAACTTAGTGAGGAAAAATTAAAAGAGGATAAAAGTATAAGAGAGATAATGAGCGGACTTATGCTCGTCTTTTATGCCCGAGCTGATCAAAGGGGAATGGAAAGAGCAATACCGTATATAGAACAAATTGTTCAACTATCTGTAACGAAGGAAAATAAATTTTTCGTTAGTAGTTTTCATAGTTGGTATCTTTTATATAAAGCTCTTTATCAGATAAATAGCCTTTCTCTGCAAGAAGCAAAGGAACATGCAAAGGCCATTACCAAAATGGATTTAAACGGATATTACCGTACACAAGGAATTATTAAATATTTAGAGGACGATATGGAAGCTTCCCGCACTTATATGAAGAAAGCTGATAAAGAATTGGAGAGCGCTGAGAAGAGTGGAATGGGATATTTACAAGTAGAGAGAGAATGGTTTGAGCAGCTACAGGCGAGGGTATCTTACGATGGGTGAGGTATCCTCTTTTTTATATGTCATCTTATAACGTTCCATAAACAGCCTAGGACGAGTAAAATAAGATAAGAAGAGCAAAGCTTGGAGGAAGTAAATATGGAAATTTTATCAATTGTTTTGATAATCTTGCTCATTTATGTTGTTTTTAAAGTAGCATATGTAGCATTAAAGATACTCGCGATCCTATTAATTATCTTTTTAATCGTAGAGTTCGGCAGTAAGTTGCTTGGGGGATAGGGTATGTTGTGTGTTTCGAGTGTCGAAGATTGTCGTTAAATCGATATCTTGTGTCGAATCGTCGATATAATGAAAAAATCGTTGATATAAGTGGAGAAACGATCGATATATTTGAAAAATCGTTGATATATTTAAGTGAATACTAAGTGGGGTATATGGAAAAGAAGTTGCCATGGAGGTAACTTCTTTTTATTTTGGTGATGGAGTATGAACAGGAAAGAATAGCAAACAAAAAAGCCGGAAGATATTCTTCCAGCTTACGAGTTACTTTCAATTTGACGACCATTTTCTTCTTCAGTGTCTTGTAAAAGATTGAATACATCTGCTAGGCAGAATGCGATAAACCAAGTCCATAGACCGTGGAAGAAAGCAGAGCTTAATTGCAGTGGTAATGTATAGTTTGTCATTGAGTAGGAAATACATCCACCAACGATTCCGATCATTGTTAATAACATTGTTTTTTGAGCATTTTCTTCTGGATTGAAGAGGAAATAAATGTATCCGCCTAAAATTGAAGCGCTTACAAGTGTTTCGATTCCATTAAAAATGATATTCTCTCCAAGCTGAGTGTTTGTCCAGAAGCAAATCACACCGCCGATAATGGCAAACAGGACAGCTATTGTATATCGTATATATTGATTCATATGTTCATCTCCTTATGTAATAAGATGATTTGGAAGTCAAAAAGGTAGGTATAGTATATTGAAGTGAATTTTAGTTGTACGTATCTTTTTATAAAAAGATTAGTGAAGAATAACTAAGATGATCGGTTTTTAAACCGTTACGTGTATGGTGACTGAAATATACCCGACTTCTCGTTTCTTTTTGTTTGTAAAATATGAGAAACTTCCAAGTCTATATACTCTTTTTTTGTGAGTCTGTTTTCATTATAACACATTTAGGGACACAATAATAGAATTATCTGATTTTGTAATAAGTGTAAAAAATAAAAAGCGCAAGGAATGTTAGTTCCTTGCGCTTTTTTATATGCGTTTGAAACGGCCGACAATTTCAACTGTTTCAGTAATGTTCATGAATGCTTTGTTATCCACTTGACGGATAATACGTTTCATTTCGCCTAACTCATATCGAGTCACGACAGTGTAAATCATTTTTTTCTTATGGTTTGTATAGCCGCCGACAGCATCTACCATTGTCACCCCGCGTATGCCGTGATGTAATAGTGCGCTTTTTATTTCCTCACCTTTTTCTGTAACTGTCATTATCGTTAATTTAATATGTTTTGTATGCACGGCATCAATTACTTTGCTGACTACAAACCGGCTAATTAACGTATAAAGCGTAATATCCCATCCGAAAATAAATCCTGCTGCAACAAGTAAGATCAAGTTGAATCCAAAGATGATTGCTCCAATCGAAATATCTCGATGTTTTGCTACAATCAATCCAACGACATCAAAACCACCTGTTGAAGAAGCAAATCGGAATATGATTCCTGAAGCTGCTCCGCAAATTACACCACCGAATACAGAAGAAAGTAAAATATCGTCTGAAACTTGATGTACTGGGATAATGTTCATCGCTAAAGATGATACAGCTACAAAATACGCTGTTAAAAAGGTTGTCTTCTTGCCTAAGTAAAAGTGACTTAAAATAAGAAGAGGAATGTTTAGTAAAAAGATAAGTGCACCGATATTGTAATGCATTAAATAACCGATAATCATCCCTACACCAGCAAATCCACCGCTAATCATATTATGCGGGATAAAAAACATGTTCATAGAAATTGCATACAAAATAGAAGCTATGAAAATAACAACCAACTGTATCATAAATTCTAAGTGAAATGTTTTAGCTGCTGGGAAAGATAAAAAGGCGGTGTCGGGAACGTAATCGGCGTCTCCTAGTTGACCCATAGTATGTTTCATCTCCATATTCATTTTTGATTACAAGAAGAGAATAAAGGTTTTTTCAAAAACTGGCAATAGTTTTATTATAATGCAAAAATTTTATAAATTTCTAATAAATCAAGCCTATTCATTGATGTGCGTGAATATACTAAAGAAAGCGAATACAATGTTTCTTAATTATTGTTTTCTTGAGAAAATATGCAAAATACTTTTTTTGAAAATAAAAGGAAATAGAGAATATTTGCCCGATGTGCTAAAATGAGCTTATTAAGGATGTGAAGCGATGGAATTTTTATTGCAGGATGCAATTCTATATATATCGTTTGTAACAACGGCGCTTTGTTTATTAGAAGTTTTCTTCCTTGCCAATGTTTCTCGCTTTGTGCGTCAGCAAGCATCGAGCGGTAAACAAAGAGCTTTTGCGTTAGTTGATACATGTGAAGATAGTGCAGGAAATGTAACGCTATTTTCTATTTTTTATAAATATGGAATGATTCGTTCTGTTCGCAGACAAGAATCAAGTGAAGAGAATGACGAGGTCGGTCCGTATACACCAATGTTTCGCTAAATAATTACGAAACATTGGAGGAATGAACATGTTAAAATCATATCGAGCTGTGCTCGTTAGTTTATCATTATTACTTGTTTTTGTTTTATCTGGTTGCAGTAATGCGGCCCCAATTGATGCACATAGTACTGGGATTTGGGATCATTACTTTGTATATCCAATCTCGTTTATGATTCAATTTGTTGCTCATCATATACCTGGAGCTAGCTTCGGGATTGCGATCATTATCATGACGCTCGTTATTCGTTCAGCAATGATTCCATTAGCTGTTTCACAATACCGTAGCCAAGCGAAAATGAAAAAAATGCAACCTGAATTGCAGAAGCTAAAGAAAAAATACGGTGATGTAAGCAAAGATCTTGAAAAACAAAAGCAGTATCAAAAAGAAATGTCAGAACTAATGAAATCAGGTGGTTGGAATCCACTTGCTGGTTGTTGGCCAATTTTTATACAAATGCCGATTTTCTCTGCTTTGTATTATGCGATTAGCCGAACAGAAGAGATTCGCACATCTTCATTTTTATGGGTGAACTTAGGACATGCAGATCCATATCATATATTACCGATTATTGCAGCGTTAACGACATTTATTCAGATGAAAGTTTTCCAATCTAATATCACACCTGGAGAACAAGTACAAATGCTAAAAATGCAGCAAATTATGATGCCAGCAATGATTCTATTTATGGGATTTGCGGCGCCATCAGGTCTTGTACTGTATTGGATTACAGGTAACCTATTTACAATGACACAAACAATTGTATTAAGAAAAATAATGGAACGTGAAGAATTACAATTACAAAAAGCTTAGAACAACGCCGCTCGTGATGAGCGGTGTTTTTTTGTTAAGTCGTTAAGGGAATTTTAAGAAACCAATATTACTATAGGCATTGTATACGAAAGTGTACATGCTTTAGAAATATGAAGGAGGAAATTTCCTATGAAGAAGAAAACAGTTGGGTATTTAGCAATTGCAGGTGCTTTATCATTTGGAATTATAGGAGGAGTGGGTGTACCAGCATTTGCGGCAACGAATACTCCAGCAGCGGATCAGCCTACAAAAACGGTGAAGAAAGATTTAGATGACGCTACAAAACAAAAAGTGAAAACAATTATGGACGATACAAAGAAACAATTAGAGGAGCTAGGTGTAAAGCTTCCAGAGAAAGAAAAACGTAAAGATATGCTTGCGGGATTAGATGATCAAACGAAAGAAAAAGCAAAATCAATTTTAGAGCAAGAGAAATCTGGGAAGTTAACACATGAACAAGCGCAAGAAGAATTAACAAAGCTAGGTGTGAAATTGCCGGAGAAGGGTAAACACAAGGATATGTTTGCAGGATTAGATGATCAGGCGAAAGTAAAAGCAAAGTCAATTTTAGAGCAAGAGAAATCCGGAAAATTAACACGTGAACAAGCAAAAGAAGAATTAACAAAGCTAGGCGTGAAGTTGCCAGAGAAGGGTAAACATAAGGATATGTTTGCAGGATTAGATGATCAGGCGAAAGAAAAAGCGAAATCGATTTTAGAGCAAGAGAAATCCGGAAAATTAACACGTGAACAAGCAAAAGAGGAATTAACAAAGTTAGGCGTGAAACTTCCAGAGAAAGAGAAGCATGCAGACATCTTCGCGGGATTAGATGAAGCAACAAAGGCAAAAGCAAAAGCAGTTCTAGAAAATGAAAAGAAACAATTAGAGGAATTAAATGTGGATCTTCCGCATCATAAATTTTTTATGAAAAAAGAAGATAAATAATTGAGTTATGTATCTTTCGTGTGGGCAACCGGAAGGTACATGCGAGGACCGATTTCTACTTATAGAAATCGGTCTCTTTTAATGATTCAATAAAATTCTTTTCATTGTTAGTATGTATCCAAAGATGCAGTAGAAGATTGCAAAACCGATAAACACTTCCGTATATTGATATTTACCCAATACGTAGAAGGAAACAGCTGGCATAATAGCTACCGCTAAAATGCTATAACCAGGATACTTTTGCCGATGCATGATAGCGAATAGAACAGAGAGAAACGTAGCGATGATACAAAAGACAGCAATCATTATTGGTGCACCTCCTAAAATTATTGGTGCACCTCCTAAATGGATTGTACCATTTTTAGGGAAATGGAGAAGTGTCGTACCTTCTGTTATAATATAAGAAGAGAAATATTTCTTATGTTATATAAAAAATATATTGATTTTTTCTAACAATTCAATATAATGAACAATAACTACAAAATTCGACATCAAGAAGTGATGATGAGGACATGATCAATTTTTTACGATTCTCAGAGAGGGAAGCCTTTGGCTGTGAGCTTCCTAGTACGGGAAAATAGATTACCACCTCTGAACTGCAGCAGTGAACGGATACCTAGTAATTGCTTGCCGGCAAAAACCGTTATTTAGACTTGAGAAATTGGTGAAGTATGTAACTTTGCGAATTGAAACAAGGGTGGAACCACGAATATAACACTCGTCCCTTTTTTAGGGAGGAGTGTTTTTTTATTTCATTTTTGCATCACACTAGGATTGGAAGGAGGATACGCAGCATGCATCATGATGAGAAAAACAAAATTGGTTTAACAGTAGCGCTTTCTATCGTAGTAGGGACTATCATTGGATCTGGTGTGTTTATGAAACCAGGGAGCGTATTAGATTACTCAGGGAGTTCTAATATGGCTATTCTTGCTTGGGTAATTGGTGGTCTGTTGACACTAGCAAGTGGTTTAACAGTAGCTGAAATTGGAGCGCAAATCCCGAAAAATGGTGGGTTGTATACGTATTTAGAGGAGATTTACGGAAGTTTTTGGGGGTATTTATCAGGCTGGATGCAAACGATTGTGTATGGCCCAGCTATTATTGGAACGTTAGGGTTGTATTTTAGTTCTTTAATGATCAATTTTTTCTATTTAGATAAAGTATGGAATTTACCAATCGCAATTGGTACCGTTGTGTTCCTAGGCGTTGTAAATAGTATGGGGACAAAATATGGAGGTATCGTCCAAACGGTTACGACAATAGGGAAGATGATTCCGATCATTTTAATTGTTGTATTAGGCTTTTGGAAAGGAAATAGTGATATTTTTAACGTAGTAGTGCCGATATCAGAAAATCAAAGTATAGGTATGGCAATTTTAGCAACTTTATTTGCTTATGACGGTTGGATTTTACTCGCTTCCATCGGCGGGGAAATGAAGAATCCAACAAAGTTATTACCGAAGGCAATGACAGTTGGTATTTTAATTGTAACTGCTGCTTACGTATTAATTAACTTGGCGTTACTGAATGTATTACCAGCAACACAAATTGTAGACCTTGGAGAAAATGCAACAGCGACAGCTGCAGGCATGCTACTTGGAGAATATGGCGGAAAAATTATTAGTATCGGTATTATCGTTTCTATTTTCGGTTGTTTAAATGGAAAGATTTTAACGTTCCCACGTATCCCGATGTCGATGGCAGAACGTGGACAACTTCCATTTGCTAAGTTTATTGCAAAGGAAAGTCCGAGATTTAAAACACCAGCAAATGCGATTACTGTTGAAATCATTTTAGGAATTATTTTAATGATTATTAGTGATCCAAATAAGCTATCTGAGATTTCCGTATTCATTATTTATATTTTCTATGTAATGACGTTTATTGGTGTCTTCATTTTAAGAAAACGTAATAAGAATAAAGAGCGTGCATATAGTGTACCTTTATTCCCAATCGTACCAATCGTAGCGATTTTAGGTTCGTTCTTTGTAATTGGTAGTGCAATTATCAATGATCCGGTAAGTTGTTTCTTATCAATTGGAATTGTCTTTACGGGACTTCCGGTGTATTGGTATTTAAATAAGAAGAAAGAAACTGAATGATGGAGGGGTAGGTGTATAATGCGCCTACCTTTTTTATTGTAAAAAATTGTACTTGCTTACAGTTTCTATTTTGGTTACTATAATCGTAGTAACCAAAATAGAAAGCGTGGGGAAAGACTTGAATTTTCGTGTATATATTTTAGCTATTGCGGCTTTCGTAGTCGGAACGGTTGAGCTAATTATAGGAGGAACGCTTGATTTAGTTGCCAATGATTTAGGAGTATCTATTAGCGCAGCTGGTCAGCTTATAACAATATTTTCAGTAGTATTTGCTTTATCAGGTCCAGTTTTATTAGCAGTAACAGGAAAGTTTGAAAGAAAAACATTATACATTGGGGCATTATCGATTTTCTTAATCGGAAATATTATTTCAGCATTTAGTGTAAATTACGAAATGTTAATGTTCTCAAGGGTCATTTGTGCGGCGAGTGGTTCATTAATTATTGCGCTATCTGTAACACTTGCTTCTAGTGTTGTAGAACCGCATTTTCGTGCGCGTGCAATTGGAATCATTTTCATGGGGATTAGTGGCTCTCTCGTACTTGGGGTACCACTTGGTCTTGTGCTCGGCAATGCATATGGATGGCGTGCACCATTTGTATTCATTTCGATATTAACAGTTATGGCAATCGCTTGTATTTCATTATTCTTAACGAAAGTACCGCCAACATCGGTGTTATCAATAAGAGAGCAAATTGCTACGTTGAAAGATAAAAAAATTGTGAGTGCACAGTTAACATCATTTTTATTTTTAACAGGTCATTTAACACTGTATGCATACTTAACACCATTTTTAAAAGATGTGATGCATGTGGAAGCGAACTGGATTAGTGTGTTTTACTTCATTTTCGGAATCGCAGCGGTACTTGGAGGCGGCCTTGGGGGCTTGCTTGCTGATAAATGGGGATCGAAGAATAGTATTATTTCCATCATTATCGTATTTGCATGTGCAATCTTTATGTTGCCAATGATGACATTTTCATTCCCGCTCTTCATTATTATGATGGGACTTTGGAGTATGCTGAGCTGGGCTATTTCACCAGCACAACAAAATTACTTAATTGAAATTGCACCAGAATCAGCTGGTATTCAGCAAAGTTTAAATAACTCTGCCCTTCACTTAGGAATTGCGCTCGGTTCAACAGTAGGCGGAGTTGTTATTGAAAAATCATCTGTTATATATAACGCTTGGGTAGGCGGAGGTTTTATTATATTGGCACTGCTTTGTGCGATTTTCTCCATTACGAGAGGACGTTCTACTCAGTTTGTGAAAGAAGAATCTATCGTTTGATAGGTTCTTTTTTTATTTGTAAAAAATGGAAGGGGTTAGTAGAAAAATGAAGAAGGTATATATAGCGAGGTGATAGTATATGTATTCAAGTTTTTCAATCATTGGTTTTTTATTTACGATCATACCATTCTTTCTTGTAATTTTTCTCTTTAGATGGGTTCGTTTCATTTATCAAAATTCAGAGAAACAAGTGGAGCAAAATGAGAAAATCATTGAGCTGTTGATGGATATAAAGGAACAAAATGAAAAGGAGTCTAAGTGAAAAACTAGACTCCTTTTTATTATTTAATTAGTATCTTAATTTCATCAACAAACTCTTAATTTCCTCATCTTCCATAAAGAGATCATGGTGTTTCTGGGTAATTTTCGCAAGTGCAACGTCATGATAGAAGAATTCTGTAAAGAACTTCACGAAAGGTTGTGACATTGTTTTCATTGCTTGCCATGACTCTTGTTCTACACCAGCAAATAAAATTTCACGGTCGTCAACGATGAGTAGTAAGTAGCGCTCTAATGCATTAGGTTCTTCAGCTGGGATTAGAAAATGCATGTTTTCTAAATCTGTTTCTACTTTTCCAACTATAAGGGACTCAATTTGGACGCCTTGTTTTGCTTTTTGTTCTAGTAAAGGAAGGTATTCTGAAAGAGTGTCATTCCAAGCTGAAATACGAATCGATTCTTTTGCACTTTCAATGAGCTCTTTACTTTGAACTCGAATAGAAGATTGCATCTTTAAGCTCCACACACGGTCATCCGTAAATGATTTTTTTGATATATTCGTTTCTAAGTCTTTAATATTTGATTGGAATTCTGTCGTTAATTTTTCAATTGCTAGTTTTAGTGGTAATGCTGTATACAACTTTTTCTTTTCTGAAACAGAATCCATTACCATGCCTTTATCTATCAGGCGTGCTAGCACTTCATATATTTTTGCTTTTGGAACACCAGAGTGCTTCACAATTGTTGTAGCATCTAACGGTTCATTGCTTGATACGACAACTTCATAAGCTTGGCTTTCATATTGTGAGAAACCGAATTTTTGTAACATAGTTCCCTCCGAACGAATGAGATTATATTTTAAGGATAATGAACTATTTGTTTTTGCACAAGTGGTAGTCCGTTTTCTAATTGTATTAAGGTGAGAATTAATTTCAATTTTTTAATTTTATCTATTATACTTAATATAGTGATTAATAAGATTTTAATTTAATGCGAAGGGGATGCTAGGGGAAAGATGTTAAGAAGTTTACGTTTAAAAATTGCGGTAGTATTTTCAGTGCTTATTTCTATGATGTTCGTAGTATTGGGTACAGCTATGTATCAATTACAGAAAGAGAAAGAAGTAAGTTCCTTAGACCAGTATTCTCAAAATACGATGGATCTTGTGACAGAGCAACTTACGACATTTGTTCAAAGAACTGATGAAGATATGGGGTATTATGCGAACAGTGAGATGATTCGTAATATGATTCAAGATGGAGTTACTCCAGAAGAGGAAGCATTTTTAACGAAAGAGTTTGCGGGGTATAAAAAGAACCATCCTGGTATTTTAGATTTATATATTGGTACGAAAGATAAAAAAACATTAAGTGCCAATCTTGCTGAAGGTGGAAAAGTGCCGGAAGGATATGATCCAACGACAAGACCGTGGTATAAAGATTCAGAGGCTGATGTGAAAAAGGTTCATTGGGGACAACCTTCATATGAAATCGCGACAGGAAAGTTAAGCGTAGGGGTTTCTAAAGCTATTACGTCTGAAGATGGTTCTGTATTAGGCGTTGTTGCGATGGATGTATCGCTCGGAACAATTCAGAAGTTACTTCATAATATTCAATACAATAATGGTGGAGAAATGTTTATTATAAATGATAAAAATATAGCTCTTGTTTACCCAGAAAAGATAGGGAAAGATATTTCTAAAGAGCCATTGCTGAAGAGTTTGAATAAAGATGTTACAAAATATGCTGAAACTACATTAAAAGGTGAAGATGTAGTTGTTTATAGTCAGTTATTTGATGCAATGAAATGGAAGATAGGAATTTTTTATCCGAAACAAACAATTGATGGATTGTTAAGTAGTATGAGAAATACAGTCATTATAATGGCATGTATTAGTTTATTAGTTGGAATAGTAGCTTCCTATTTATTCTCAAGAAGATTAGCAAGGCCACTGCAATTATTAACGAATCACGTTCAAAAAGTAGCAGGAGGAGATTTAACACTGCAAATGAAAGTGACAAGTAAAGATGAGGTTGGAGAGCTGACGAACCATTTTAATCATATGGTTGGGCAAATGAATGAAATGGTAAGTAAAATTAAAAATAGTGTATCAACAGTGCAGCAATCAACGAATAATCTCCATTATTTAACGAATGAAACGGTGGCCGCTAGTAGAGAAGTGTCAGGTGCAATGGATGATGTGAGCGGGGGAGCTTCTACTCTTGCCAATAGTGTAGATGAAGTTTCAGCTCAGCTTGAGAACATGGCGCAGTCAGTGGAAGAAATGAATAGCTCCGTTGGTGAAATAGAAGGAGTGGCTGGTAAAGCGGAAAAGGCATCTAAGCAAGGGTTAAATACGATGCAGAATTTAGTTCGTACAAGAGGAGAGTCATCTTCGATTGTTGTTCATACAGAGGAAGCATCTGGTAAGTTAGAGCAAAAAGTCGGATCGATTCAAAATGTTGTAGAGCTTATAAAAGGTATTTCGGATCAAACGAACTTACTTGCTTTAAACGCTTCGATTGAAGCAGCACGTGCAGGTGAACAAGGTAAGGGATTTGCAGTGGTGGCTGAAGAAGTTCGAAAGTTAGCGGAACAATCAAAAGAGGCAACAGGAGAAATCGCAACAATGATTGGCGATGTCCAATTAGAAGTAAAACGAGTTGTAGAGGTCGTAAGTAAATTGAAAGATATTGCTGATATACAAAATAAAGTGACGACAGAGGCAGAGGCGGAATTCCGTACAATTATGTCGGTTGTAAATACGATTAGTATCTCAGTTGAAAAAATTGTAGAAGAAGTAAACAATATAGGTCACGAGCAAGGTGAAATTACAGAGGTAATGCATACAATTGCTAGTACGAGTCAAGAAAGTGCAGCTGTATCTGAAGAGGTAAATGCTGCAACTGAATCGCAAGTGAATCATTTAGAAAAGGTAGCTCATACGATGGAAAGCTTGACAGAGCATATGAGAGATTTAGAAAGATTAGTCGAGCAGTTTAAAGTGGAAGAGTAACATATTAGTAAAATGATGAAGATTTCGGTAAAATAGACAATGGATATATAAGAAGCAATTATAGGAGGAAAACTACTATGGCAATTGTTGACGTTTCGATTATTCCAGTAGGAACAGGTAATCCAAGTGTTAGTGAATATGTAGCAGAAGTACAAAAGGTGCTAGAGAAAAATGCAGATCGCGTGAAGTATCAATTAACACCGATGAATACAGTTATTGAAGGAGATCTTCCTGTCATTCTAGAAGTAATTCAACAAATGCATGAAGTTCCCTATACGAAAGGTGCACAACGCGTTGCAACAACAATTCGTATCGATGATCGCCGTGATAAAGTAAGCACAATGGAGAAGAAATTAAACTCTGTTCGATCAAAATTATAAGAAAAAGCAGCGATCATCGCTGCTTTTTTCATATAGGAGGTAAATAAGGTGAGTGAAAAGTTTAATGAGCAATTTGATGGGTTGCTAGAGAAGTACACGGAACTATTACTGGGAGAGAGCAATGAAGAAAGAAAAGAACAGGTGCAGAAGTGGGCACTTTATTCTTACATTGCAAAGACGATGCCAGCTTTAGTGAAGCATTGGAACGAGACGTATCCCGATGCGAAAGAAGAAATGGTACAGCTAATTTCAGATATAAAAAAGATAAATGAAGAGAAGCGAAATGAAAAATAAGAGAGCTTGAGGTGAATTTCACCTTAAGCTTTTTTTATCTCGTAAAAGTCCTATTGATGAGGGTTAATAATCAGAGGGGGCTCTAATTAAAGTTTCACTTTATTAATATCCTCATATAATTTGGATGGAATATAAAGGGTTTTATAGGTGTGTCGAATATTTTCAACATGTCTATTTGAGGCCTAGTAAACCCGTTTTTTCTAAATGTCGAAAAATATTCCTTTTATATTTACAAGCGAGAATATGAGGTTTTAAATGTTTTTATAGTATTTTATAAATTATCTAAATAATTATTTGTATCAAATAATTTTAAAGAATGATATAATTTTGAAGAGGGGTAAAAAACAGATAAAGTACAGTCATAGGGGTGAATTACATGGAACAATTAATGCGAAATTCGTTTCTTTTCTTGTCAAAAAATAAAGCGCTAACAAAGTTAGCTAAAAAGTACGGTTTACGCTTTGGAGCAGGTCGTTTTGTCGCAGGGGAGACAATCGAATTAGCGACAGCAGCTATTAAACAATTGAACAAGCAAGGCCTTTGTGTAACAATCGATTATTTAGGTGAATTCGTTGATAATGAGGCGGAAGCAAATGAAATGGCTAACCAATCGATTGAAGCGATTCGTGCAATTGGAAAAGAAGGACTTGATTCACAGCTTTCTTTAAAAATGACTTCTATGGGATTAGATATCTCAGATGAAATCGTAATGAACAATATGCGCCGTATTTTAGAAGCTGCAAAAGAAAACGGTGTGTTTGTTACAATTGATATGGAAGATTATACGCGTTGCGGGAAGACAATTGATATCTTTAAACAATTAAAATCTGAATACGATAATATTGGTACTGTTATTCAAGCTTACCTGTATCGTACAGAAAAAGATATGGAAGATTTAAATGCTTATAATCCTAATTTACGTCTTGTAAAAGGGGCTTATAAGGAACCTGAAGAAGTAGCGTTCCCGGACAAGAAAGATGTAGATGACAATTATAAAAAAATTATTAAAATGCACTTATTAAATGGAAATTATACTGCAATTGCTTCACATGACGAAGCAATTATTGAATATACGAAAAAACTTGCCGAAGAACACAATATTCCAAGGGATCAATTTGAATTCCAAATGTTATATGGTATTCGTAATGAGCGTCAACTCGAGCTTGTAAAAGAAGGCTACAAGATGCGTGTTTATGTACCTTATGGAAACGACTGGTATGGCTATTTCATGCGCCGTCTAGCAGAGCGTCCAGCGAACGTTGCGTTCGTATTAAAAGGTATGGTTAAAAAATAACCAAGGAGAAAATACTCCTTGGTTATTTTAATTGCTTAAATGCGTAATGTGCCATTTTCTTCGTATCAGGATATAGTTGCGCGCGAGTAGAAGATAATACGACGTTAATGACGCGTTTACCGTCTTTCTCATCAACAGTTACGACCGTATATTTTCCGAGTGCCGATAGACCGCTTTTACTTCCAATCGCATATGGATCGTCATATAGTTCTTCTCGTCCATAGTTTGCGATTTTTGGAGAGCGTTCGGAAGTATGTAGAGTTGTATGTACTGAATTCATATATTGTAAAACAATTGGGTATTTTAATGCTTCTTTCGTAATAATGGCAATGTCATATGGTGATACTTTATTTCCAAGTGCATCAGCACCACTTGCGTTTTTGAAAGTTGCATGTTTTGTACCAAGTTCCTTCGCTCTAGCATTCATCATTTTCACAAACTCATTTTTTGATCCTGCGATATGTTCTGCAATTGACTCAGAGATTGGGTCTGCACTAATGATAAGCATAAGTTTTAATGCCTCATCGCGTTTTAATTTTTCCCCAGCACGCAGCTTAATTTTTTTACTTTGACTTTCTGTTTTTATTGCGTTTTCTGTAACTGTAATTTCTTCATCTTCTTTTACATTCTCTAGTAAGAGAAGGGTTGTCATCATTTTGGCTATACTAGCCGGATAAGAGCGTTCATCTTCGCGTTTTCCATACAAAATTTCACCTGTGTCTGCATCGATTGTAATTCCGTATTGCCCCTTAATACTAGGCTGATCAGCTCTTACAGTTTGTTGTCTTTGTGCATAAGAGAAGAAAATCATCCCTGTAAATAGTGTAGCAATCATTACAATCATAACTATTGTTCGTTTCATCATCGTTCCCTCTTTTGTTTTCCATATGTACAAATAAATTGGGCAGAAAAAGCAGCCATTAATCATTATGCCACGTTCTCTGCCCAAAAATATAGCGTTATTTTTCGCCCATATTATGCTTCTTATATTGTTGGTTATTACCTTGACGTCCTTTTTCCACACCGTGGTTATGCGGACCTGCATTTCCGGTTACACTCGCTGCACTAATTCCAGCTTTTGAGGGGTTCTTCTTAAGTTTTGCCATATATATTCCTCCAGTTTCGTCAGATTGTAAAAAGGAAAAGTGCATTTTAGTGAAGAAAATACACATATATAGCATGGGCAAATAAAAGAAATATATTTATTTCAGAAAATTTTATCAATAAATATATTGCGAAAATTTAAACAGTATCATATATTTATTAGTAGAGGCTCACTCATTGATTGCGACTTATGTCGAAAAATTGAATGAGCATTCATTCAAGAATAGGGGGAGAATTGGATGTTCCAAATTAAAAAGGCTGCTGTTCTAGGTTCAGGCGTAATGGGTTCAGGAATTGCGGCACACTTAGCTAATATTGGTATTCCGACATTATTGCTTGATATTGTACCACCTGCGCTTACGAAAGAAGAAGAAGCGAAGGGACTTACATTAGAACATAAAAGTGTGAGAAATCGTTTTAGTAATACGGCACTGCAAAAACTATTGAAGCAAAAACCAGCTCCTCTGACAGTGAAAGGAAATTTAGCACTGATTGAAGCAGGTAACTTAGAAGATGATCTTGAGCGTCTTGCTGATGTAGATTGGATTATTGAAGTAGTAGTTGAAAACTTAGATATTAAAAAGAAATTATTTGAAAGAGTAGATGCTGTTCGTAAACCAGGTTCTATTGTTAGCTCAAATACGTCAGGCATTTCCGTTGAAAAAATGGCAGAAGGTCGTTCAGACGACTTCCAGAAACACTTCTTAGGAACACACTTTTTTAACCCACCACGATATTTAAAACTTCTAGAGGTAATACCGACGAAAGAAACTGATCCACAAGTATTAAGCTTCATGAAATTATTTGGCGAAGACGTTCTTGGAAAAGGCGTTGTTATCGCAAAAGATACACCAAACTTTATTGGAAACCGCATTGGTACGTACGGCTTGCTTGTAACGCTTCAAGAAATGATTAAGCGCGGCTATAGCATTGGAGAAGTTGATTCTGTAACGGGTCCATTAATTGGTCGTCCGAAGAGCGCAACGTTCCGCACATTAGATGTTGTCGGTTTAGATACATTTGTACATGTTGCAAATAACGTATATGAAAATGTACAAGAAGAAGAGCGAGATGTATTTAAAGTACCAGCTTTCATGCATGACATGCTTGATAAAAAATGGCTTGGAAGTAAAACTGGTCAAGGCTTCTTCTTAAAACAAGGAAAAGAAATTTTAGAATTAAATCCTGAAACGATGGAATACGAAGCGCGCAAAAAATTAAAAGCTGCATCCGTAGAGTTAAGCAAGCAAGAAAAAGGATTAGCGAATAAATTGAAAGCGCTTGTATACGCGAAAGACCGCGCAGGTGAGTTGTTATGGAATATCATCACACCAACTCTTTTATACTCTGCAAAGCTTCATAAAGAAATTGCTGACGATATCGTGGCAATCGATCAAGCGATGAAATGGGGCTTCGGTTGGGAGCAAGGACCATTTGAAATTTGGGATGCAATCGGCGTTGAAAAATCGATTCAAAAGATGGAAGAAAACGGCGTAAATGTACCAGCTTGGGTAAAAGAAATGGTAGAGAAAGGTTTTACTGCTTTCTATAAACATGATAACGGCGATAGCTACTATTACGATAATGGTGAATATAAGCTAATCGAGCGTAATAAAAAAGCAATTTCTCTTAAACAATTAAAAGAGAAAAATGGCGTATTAAAGAAAAATAGCGGCGCGAGCTTAATTGATTTAGGTGACGGCATCCTTTGCTTAGAATTCCATTCGAAGAGCAATGCAATCGGTATGGATATTACGCAAATGATTAACTACGCTGTTGATGAAGTAGAAAAGAATTATAAAGGTCTTGTTATCGGTAACCAATCGAAGAACTTCTGCGTTGGTGCGAATCTAGCAATGATCTTAATGGAAGCACAAGACGACAATTACTTTGAAATTGAGTTGGTTGTGAAAAACTTCCAAGATGCAATGACGAAAATTAAGTACTCTTCTAAGCCAGTTGTAGCAGCACCATATGGTATGACGCTTGGTGGAGGTACAGAAGTTTGCTTACCAGCAGCGAGCATTCAAGCTTCTAGCGAAACATATATGGGCTTAGTAGAAGTTGGTGTTGGCTTAATCCCTGGCGGAGGCGGTAATAAAGAGCTATACATTAAACACTTAAATAAAATGCCAAACGGTGTAGAGTTTGATCTGCAAAAAGTTGCGAATAAAGTATTCGAATCTGTAGCGATGGCGAAAGTTTCTACATCAGCACAAGAAGCTGTATCGAACAACTTCTTAGGCGATAAAGACGGTATTAGTGTGAATGGTGATCACTTACTATATGATGCGAAACAAAAAGCACTTTCTTTATATGAAGCTGGCTATAAAGCACCAATCCGTAAAAAAATACCAGTTGTTGGTGAAACAGGATATGCAACTCTTGTACTTGGTGCAGAAGCAATGCATTTATCAGGTTACATTTCTGAACATGATCTTCACATTGCGAAGAAACTTGCATATGTCATCGCGGGCGGAAAAGTGCCGTACGGAACAGAAGTTGATGAGCAGTATTTATTAGATGTAGAACGTGAAGCATTTATTAGCTTAGTAAGCGAGATGAAATCACAAGCAAGAATGCAGCACATGCTTGTAAAAGGAAAGCCATTACGTAACTAATAACGAAGGGAGATATCGTTCATGAGAGAAGCTGTCATTGTTGCGGGAGCAAGAACACCAATTGGAAAAGCAAAGAGGGGTTCATTAAAAACAGTTCGTCCTGACGATCTAGGGGCGTTAGTAGTAAAGGAAACGTTAAAGCGTGCGAATTATGAAGGGCCAATCGATGATTTAATTTTCGGTTGTGCGATGCCAGAAGCAGAGCAAGGTTTAAATATGGCTCGTAATATCGGCGGATTAGCAGGGCTTTCTTACGATGTTCCAGCTATTACAATTAACCGTTACTGTTCTTCAGGTTTACAAAGTATCGCTTACGGAGCAGAGCGCATTATGCTTGGACACTCTGAAGCTGTATTATCAGGCGGAGCGGAATCAATGAGCTTAGTTCCGATGATGGGACACGTTGTTCGTCCAAATAGTCGCCTTGTAGAAGCGGCTCCAGAATATTATATGGGTATGGGACATACAGCAGAGCAAGTTGCTGTGAAATATGGAATTTCTCGTGAAGAGCAAGATGCATTTGCAGTAAGAAGTCATCAACGTGCTGCCAAAGCATTAGCGGCAGGAAACTTTGCTGATGAAACAGTATCTGTAGATGTGACGTTACGCTCGGTTGGCTCAAACAATAAACTGCAAGAAGAAACAATCATTTTCGCACAAGACGAAGGTGTAAGAGCAGAGACGACGCTAGACATTTTAGGTAAATTACGTCCAGCATTTAACGTTCGCGGCTCTGTAACAGCTGGTAACTCTTCACAAATGAGTGACGGTGCAGCATCTGTACTATTAATGGATCGTGAAAAAGCAGTGAGCGATGGCATGAAGCCACTTGCGAAATTCCGTTCATTTGCAGTAGCTGGCGTACCACCAGAAGTAATGGGAATCGGCCCAATCGCTGCAATTCCAAAAGCGTTAAAATTAGCTGGTTTAGAGCTATCTGATATCGGCCTATTCGAACTAAATGAAGCATTCGCTTCTCAATCAATCCAAGTTATTCGTGAACTTGGTTTAGATGAAGAAAAAGTAAACGTAAACGGTGGTGCAATTGCACTTGGACATCCACTTGGCTGTACAGGAGCAAAACTAACACTATCTCTTATTCACGAAATGAAACGCCGCAACGAACAATTCGGTATCGTAACAATGTGTATCGGCGGCGGAATGGGAGCAGCGGGAGTGTTTGAATTACTATAAAAAAAGTGCAAGCGGCTCGTTCAGAATGTGAGGGGGATGGAGCTTCAGACGTAGAGGCGCTTTTTGCCTCGCAGGAAGAAGCGAAGCCACCGAACATTCTAGCCGCTGGAACTGGATTATAAAAAAAGTGGAAGTGGCTTGTTCAGAACAGGAGGGCGTTGGAAGCCCTGACGAAGAGGCGCTTTTTGCCTCACAGGAAGGGGTGAAACGACCGACTGTTTTAGCCACTGGAACTGGATTATGAAAAAAAGAATGGAAGCAACAAAGGTTTATAAAAAATAAACGGGAGAGCCAGCTTCTTTCAAAAAGAGAGAAGCGGCTCATGAAAATATGAAGGAGGAAATTTTCATGGAAAAAACAGTAGGAAATGCGGTTAAAGGCGGTAGCTTTTTAGTTGATGAGATTACGATTGATCAAGTGTTTACGCCAGAAGATTTTTCATCTGAGCATAAAATGATTGCAAAAACGACAGAGGACTTTATCGTAAATGAAGTTCTTCCAGAGCTTGAATATTTAGAGCAACATGAGTTTGATCGTTCTGTTCGTCTTTTAAAAGAAGCTGGGGAACTTGGTTTATTAGGTGCTGACGTACCAGAAGAGTACGGCGGAATTGGTCTTGATAAAGTAAGCTCAGCGTTAATCGCAGAGAAATTTTCTCGCGCTGGTGGCTTTGCAATTACTCACGGTGCTCACGTAGGTATCGGATCTTTACCAATCGTGTTATTCGGTAACGAAGAGCAAAAGAAAAAGTATTTACCATTACTTGCAACTGGTGAAAAATTAGCTGCATACGCATTAACAGAGCCAGGTTCAGGATCTGACGCATTAGGTGCAAAAACAACTGCACGTTTAAATGCAGAAGGTACACATTACGTATTAAATGGTGAAAAACAGTGGATTACAAACTCTGCATTCGCTGACGTATTTATCGTATATGCAAAAATCGATGGAGAGCACTTCTCAGCATTTATCGTAGAGAAAGAATATGCTGGCGTATCTACAAGCCCAGAAGAAAAGAAAATGGGTATTAAATGTTCTTCAACTCGTACGTTAATTTTAGAAGATGCATTAGTACCAAAAGAGAACTTACTTGGTGAAATCGGTAAAGGTCATATTATCGCGTTCAACATTTTAAATATCGGTCGTTATAAATTAGGTGTTGGTACAGTTGGATCTGCGAAACGTGCAGTAGAAATTTCAGCACAATATGCAAACCAACGTCAACAGTTCAAACAACCAATCGCTCGCTTCCCATTAATTCAAGAGAAACTTGCGAATATGGCAGCGAAAACATATGCAGCTGAAAGCTCTGTATATCGTACAGTAGGTTTATTCGAAAGCCGCATGAGCACATTATCTGAAGAAGAAGTGAAAGACGGTAAAGCAGTAGCAGCTTCTATCGCTGAATATGCAATCGAGTGCTCTTTAAATAAAGTATTCGGTTCTGAAGTATTAGACTATACAGTAGATGAAGGTGTTCAAATTCACGGTGGTTACGGATTTATGGCAGAATACGAGATTGAAAGAATGTACCGCGATTCTCGTATTAACCGTATTTTCGAAGGAACGAACGAAATTAACCGCCTAATCGTACCAGGTACGTTCTTACGTAAAGCGATGAAAGGTGAATTACCACTTCTTCAAAAAGCACAAAAATTACAAGAAGAGTTAATGATGATGATGCCAGAAGAAGTAGGCGATGAGCCATTAGCACTTCAAAAATATTTAGTAACTAACGCGAAGAAAATCGGCTTAATGGTAGCTGGATTAGCGGCTCAAAAATACGGTAAAGCATTAGATAAAGAGCAAGAAATTCTTGTGAATATCGCTGACATCGTAAGCAACCTTTATGCAATGGAATCAGCTGTTCTTCGTACAGAAAAAGCAATTAAAACAACTGGCCTTGAAAAGAATAAACAAAAAGTGTTATACACTGAAGTATTCTGCCAAGAAGCATTCAACGAAATCGAAGCAGATGCGAAAGAAACACTTATCGCAGTTGAAAACGGCGACATGCTGCGCATGATGTTATCATCATTACGTAAATTAACTCGCCACACGCCACTTAACGTAATTCCGAAGAAACGTGAAATCGCTGCGAAAATTTTAGAAGATGAGCGTTATACAGTTTAATAGATGAAAAGGAACCAGTGGCCGTTTGGCTGCTGGTTTTTTTATTGATGGATTCTTGAAAAGGGTTGTTTTACATATGTATTTGTAAACAGCTCTTTTTCATGGAGGGATAGGAGATGAAGTTAATAAAAGTAGGAACAGTTCATCAAATCTCATTTTTACCGCGTCTATTTCCGATTAACTGTTACTTTGTCGAAGAAGAAACAGGATTAACGTTAATTGATGCAGCTTTGCCATTTTGTGCAAAGAAGATTTTAGAAGCGGCTCGAAAACTAGGAAAACCGATTACGAATATCGTTATAACACATGCACATGATGACCATGTAGGAGCGCTTGATGCTATAAAACAAGAACTGCCGAATGTTTCGGTCTATATTTCTGAAAGAGATGCTCGTTTACTTGAAGGGGATTTGTCACTGCAACTCGGAGAACCAGGCACGCAAGTAAAAGTGAGTGTGTCAAAAAGGATAAAGACGATTCCAGATATCCTTCTTCAAGAGGGAGATCAAATTGGTTCACTTGTAGCAATTGCAGCCCCAGGCCATACACCAGGATCAATGGCGTTTTTAGACACGAGAAATGATGCGCTCATTGTTGGAGATGCATTTCAAACGAGAGGAGGAGTGGCGGTAGCAGGACAGTTGAAGTGGCTTTTTCCGTTTCCTATGTTTGGTACGTGGGATGCAGAAGTTTCATTAAAAAGCGCTCAGAAATTGCTAGAGTATAAGCCGTCTATATTAGCGACAGGGCATGGGAAGATGATTAAAAATCCGTTAGTGCAAATGCAACGGGCGATTGAAGAAGCGGAAAGGAATTTAACTAAAAAGAGCCTTTAATTGTTTAGAGGCTCTTTTTTGCTAAATGATATTATTTTGTGGGTTTTAAGTATGTGTATATCGCTAATAGGAAACCGAAAAACATAAATATAAAAGGGTCTTGGCTTGGGTTAGGGTCATAGCTATCTTGCACCTTAGTAAGAAAATCATGTGTTTTCATGTTTACCTCTCCTTTTATTCATAAGGTTTAGTATGAAGTGGGGATCATGATGTGGAAGTAAGAAATTTTTATTTTATAATAATATAATTCCTAAAACTATAGAATACAAAGCATTCATAATATGTAAAATTGCATATTATTCTTTTTGAAATTTTTGTTATATTATCCTTATATTTATATTAAAGGATTTTTGTTAAGGTAATGAAAACAAATGGAGGAATAGTATGAGTAAAACGGTGTTAGAAGCGTATAGTGTGGAAAGGAAAATAGATAATATAACATATAAAAATCTATTTGTAATGATAGCAATCATTTTAGGATTCTTACTTCTAGGAGGGTTATTCCTTGGTTTAGCTTTTGGGATTTATGGTGAGGAAGCGTTGCGTGATAATTTAGAAGGGTACTATTTCCTTTTATTAGATGCGGCTGTTGTTGCTATCGTTTTATTAGCTTATAAACCAGTTCTTCATTTTATTAAATATATTTGGGATTTATCCGTTTTGAAGAATGGGAAGACATATTTATATCTATTAATTGGTTTTATGGTTATTGCGTTATCACAATATTTAATGTTACATGTGTTTAGTTTTGAAAGTGCAGCAGAACAACAGAAACAATTAGGGAGCTTAGGACTTCAAAATAGTCTACAAAGTATTATATATGTGTTAAGTGTTGCTATAATTACACCGGTTAAAGAAGAAATTCTATTTCGAGGTATTTTATATCGATTTTTAGAAAAGAAATATAATTTTTTAGTTGGTATCATTATTTCTTCCTTCATTTTTGGAATTCTTCATGGAGGTCTTCTAATTACGGCGACGATTATGGGGATTGTGTTTGCGATGTTATACAAAAAGACGCAATCTATTATACCTAGTATTATTTTACACATTGTATGGAATTTACTTGTGAGTATAAGTATGATTGTATCTCTATAAAATTGAACGAATATTTAGCATAAAAGATGGATGGCCTAGCTATGCATCTTTTATTTTGTTTATAGGTAGGAGAAGTTAATTCATGCATGTATATAATCCAAAAAGAACCAAATACTAATGACGAATGAACAAAGAAAGGCAGGAGTATTCCATGCAAAATTTAACAGAGCTTGAAGTAGAAAACTTACGTCATTTAATCGGTGGACACGCAACAATTATTAACAAGTTGGAGCAGTATGCACAGACGTGTACAGATCCAGAGTTGAAACAAATGCTACAAAAGGATGCGCAAGATGCACGAAATACGAAGCAACAATTAATGACTTTTTTAGGATAGGAGGAAGAGAGAAATGAATGAAAAAGATATGGTAAATGATTATTTAGCAGGATTAAATGCAAGTTTAACAAGTTATGCAAATTATATTGCTCAGTCTGATAATGAACAGTTACACCAAACATTAATTCAAATTCGTAATCAAGATGAAATGCGCCAACGTAATATGTATGAGTACGCAAAGCAAAAGAGTTATTACAAACCGGCAGCACCTGCGAATCCAATGATTGTGCAGCAATTAAAAGGCCAATTAAGTGCGGAATAATGGGATGAAAAAAACGAGCGAATGAAGTGAAGTGACCCCTAAAAGTTAGACACGGTTATTTCATTAGGCAGCTTGATCCAAATGAGTCCGGTATTGCACCGGGCTCATTTTTAATTTTGCCTTTA
>NZ_CP031292.1:4776635-4861215 GCF_003355115.1 Bacillus sp. COPE52 | reverse complement strand
ATGTGTATTTTTTCATCAGCTGTAAATTTAACCATAGAAAAACTGCACCTCCAATTGTTAGACGGTGTCTAACAATTGGGGTGCAGTTCAGAAGTCGCTCGTTTTTTTGTTTTGTCCCGTAAAAGCCCAATGGATAAAGGTTGATTGAAGTTTCACTTTATATATGTCAATAAATACATAATAAATATTTTTTCAGTTGTAACAAATATGACGAAAATTAAATATAACAATTCACAAAAAGGACAAAAACTTTGCTCAATATTTCACAAAGCATCCATGGTTTCTATCGTGGGAATCTCTATAATTAAGAGTGTAAAGAACAAAAGAAATAGATTATATGATCAATTAGGAGAGATTGCTATGAAAAGAAATACAAGAAAAATTGCAATTATCGGTACTGGATTAGTTGGATCAAGTTGTGCATATTCCATTGTAAATCAAGGCATTTGCGAAGAGCTATTATTAATTGATATAAATCATGAACGTGCAGTTGGGGAAGCGATGGATTTATCACATTGCATTAACTTTACAAATACAAGAACAAAAGTATATGCAGGAAGCTATGAAGACTGCAAAGATATGGACATCGTTATTATTACAGCGGGACCAGCACCAAAACTTGGACAAAGTCGCTTAGATACTTTAGGAGCGAGTGCGAAAATTATGGAAAGTGTTGTTGGTGGCGTAATGGAAAGTGGATTTGATGGTATTTTCTTACTTGCATCGAACCCAGTTGATATTATTACATATGAAGTGTGGAAATTATCTGGATTACCTAGAAATCGTGTGATCGGTACTGGTACATCACTAGATTCTTCTCGCTTAAGAACAATTTTATCTGAAATGTTACATGTAGATCCTCGTAGTATTCATGGGTATTCATTAGGAGAACATGGTGATTCTCAAATGGTTGCTTGGTCTCACGTAACTGTTGGTGGAAAGCCAATTCTACAAATTTTAGAGGAGCAAAAAGAACGATTTGGTGAAATAGATTTAGATGAAATTGTTGAGAAGACTGCAAAAGCAGGATGGGAAATTTATAAACGAAAAGGTACTACTTATTACGGAATCGGAAATTCTCTAGCGTATATTGCGAGCTCAATCTTTAACGATGATCACCGTGTCATTGCTGTATCAGCCATTTTAGATGGAGAGTACGGTGAGTATGATATTTGTACAGGAGTGCCAGCTATTATTACTAGAGATGGTATGAAAGAAGTTGTAGAACTAAACTTAACAGAGGACGAAGAATCTCGATTCGCAAAATCAAACGATATTTTACGTGATTATATGAAAACAATTGGTTACTAACTTATAGGAGAAGGTGAAACAAATGAAGGAATATATAATGTCTCGTGTATTTAAAGCATCTGCTGGAATCGCACAAGGTATTTTCGTATCCCTCGGAATTGGTTTACTGATCGAAAATATAGGAAGAATTGTTGATATTCCATTACTTATTACAATCGGAGTTGTTGCAAAATCACTTATGGCACCAGCCATTGGTGCCGGCATTGCTTTTATGCTCGGTGCAAACGGTCTTGTTATCTTTTCAGCGATGGTAGCTGGAGCGATTGGTGCCGGATCCATTTCAATTACTGAAGCGGGTCTAATCATTAAAACAGGTGAGCCAATCGGTGCATTATTAACAGCAACTTTAGCTGTATATATCGGTAAACGTTTAAGTGGAAAAACTGCGTTAGATATGATGCTCGTTCCATTTGCGGCCATATTAGGTTCTGGTTTAGTTGGTATTTGGTTATCTCATAATATTACTCCTGTTTTAAATACAGTTGGAGCATTTATCAAAGATAGCTCAGCTGGTAGTCCGTTTATCGCTTCTATCGTCATTGCAGTAGTTTGGGGGCTATTACTTATCTCTCCAGCTTCATCAGCTGCATTAGCGATCGCACTTAGCTTAGATGGCGTTGCAGGTGGTGCAGCTCTAGCAGGATGCGTTGCTCAGTTTATCGGATTCTCTGTAATCTCAGCGAAAGAAAATAATTTAGGTGGCATATTAGCTCAGGCGCTTTGTACTCCGAAAGTACAGTTGCCAAACATTACTAAAAATCCAATGATTCTCGTCCCGACTGTCGTCGCTAGTGCGATAGTCGGCCCAGTATCGGCATTAATTTTCCAACTAGAAGCAGGGAAAGAAATCGCTGGTCTTGGATTAAGTTCTCTTATCGCACCAATTAATTTAATTTCCAGTCAAGGATGGGGAGTTCTTCCAGCTATGGCAATCACTTATATCATCATTCCAGTAGCTGTTTCTTATATACTTTACATTGCTCTTAAAAAAGCAGGTCGTATTCATTCTGGTGATATGACTGTACCGCAATCTTAAATTGAAAATCTCCTTAATAATAGATAAAAGCAGACTGAAGAAGCCACAGTCTGCTTTTTTGTTATGTTACATCTTATGATTTTGTTTTACTGGAATGCGTACTGTTTCTTTTGCTAATAAGAGCTGAACGCCGAAGTATAATATACTCGCGAGCGTCATTCCAGAAACAGCATCTACAAATGCATGTTGCTTCGTAAATAGTGTTGATAAAATGATAAGTGTACCGAAGAAAGTAAGGATGTAATATTCAAAAGCATGTTGCTCTCTACGCTTAAAGGCAGCTAACATAATTACAAATGTCGTAAGAACGTGAATGCTAGGGAAACAGTTTACCGGTTGATCAATACTATAAATATAGCGAACTAGTTCAGAAAATACGTCTGTTCCAACGACAGTTGGACGTGGTACAGTTGTCTGCCAAAAATAATAAATAGAAAAACAAGCAAGTTTGCCAAGAATTACACTACTTAAAGTAACGTAATATTGCTTTCGATCAGCAAAGCAGTAATAAATAAGTGCGCCGTATAAGTAAGGAAACCAAAGTAAATAAGGAATAATAAATGCTTTTACAAATGGAATCCAATCATCTACTACAGTTGTGACATCTACTGCGTGAACAGTTGATTTATTTAATACGTCGTAAAGGGGACTTACGAGTACGAGTAGAAGTATATAACTTAACGGAAGAAAAGATGAAAGTTTAAATTTCTTCATGATAATCTCCTATGTTTAGTAATGTAGGTAAATTCAATTGATTATAATATAGAAACGTAAATTGGGCTATCGATTTTACTTACATTTTCTTGAATTAACCTTACGTTTTTGTCACTTGACTTAAAAGAAGGGGAGAGTGCTATATGAAGCGTTTATCGTATTTCTTATTTTTTATATTGATATGCCTAGTGAGTGCTGGGTGTGCAAAGGATAAAGAAGGAGAGAAATTAGAATATAACGGGAGAGCACTCGTAATTGGAGTTGTTGGAGAAAAACCGAAAGATACGTTTAGGAATATAAAGTTTGAGGAAATGAAGTTAGAGGAACTGGAAAAGAAATCTAAGGAAGTGGATGGTTTTCTAATAATGAAAGATCACTTTCAAGAAGCCTCAACAGAGCAGTATAAAAGTATATTTTCATCGCTAAAGAAACCAGTGTTTTTTATCGGTTTGCAAGATAAATCATATTCAACGTTTATTACGAAAGGGATAGAGTATAACAGTGCACGAAAAGATGTAAATGCTATGTATACGCAAGGCTTTGCAAATATCGGAAGTGGTGAAGGACAACAATGGGCAGTTGGTTTATCAAATGGTGGAAATACTGAAGAAAGCATTCATAATATGTATATCGTCGTATTTCAAACAATTGCAGATTATTTGAGTCGATGAATAAGGAGCCTGTAAACGAGGCTTCTTATTTTTTAAGCAGAAGCACATATAACAATATGATCGAGAAGCTTACGAAAGCATTACAACGTATGCGAGATGCATTCCCTGCTATAATGATACCGATTTATAATTTTATATCAGCTATTGCAGATTTAATTATAAAGTTTTAATGAAGCGCATCCAGGAATCGGTTATATAGTGGTTCAAATGATTCCGTTATTTATGCGATTACTTGTTGGGATCGCTAAGGCTATTTTGTCCTACACTAGTAGGTTTTTTTATTAACAGTAATTCCTCAATATTCATGAAATATGCAAATGTGCATATTGTATTTATTTGGATTTTTTGTATGCTAAAATCAAATATAGGGATTTTTGTATATAACGAATTGAAATCAGAAATATCCAATGAATTTTGAGAGGTGTTACATGTTTAAAAACAAGAAATTAATTCGATTTGGTCTAACATTACTTGTATGTTTATTTGTAATTGATTTTACAATCAGTTATTTTCAAGTATATCTTGAATCAGCGGCAGGTATTAAATGGGTAATATCAGAAACTTGGAGAACTATTTTGTTAGATGCCCCTGAAAGTATATTGGTTATTTTAGGCGCAATTGCTTTATATGATTTTACAAAAGAAACATCTCCAAAAGACGCATCAATTTAAATGCGTCTTTTTTATTTCATTTAATTAGCAATTTCGTGGATGGTAGTTTTGCTATTAATAATAGGAAATTATGTCATACAATGAAGATAATATTAGAAATTTATGAGGAGGATTACGTTGGGGAAATTTTTAATTAGTTATGCTGCAAGTTTGCTTGCTTTTATTATCATATGGTTCTTAATACCGTATATTTCTAATCCTAGTTATTCTTACGAGAATGATTTACCTAACATATTTGGATTCATTATAATTCTCATTATATTTGGTAGTATATTAGATCTTGTAGCTTGCCTAATTGGAGAAGTATTATACAGGAACATAAAACAATGTAGGAAGTTTCGATTTGGAATTCCTGTATTTATAGGACTCGCTCTTATCTATATATGTATACTCTCTCTTTTTACTATTACAAGTGTATATGCTTCTAGTTTAGTTGCGCCTATTATTATGGGGTGCTTAGCTTTTTATTTAGTACGTAGAAAAATATAATTAACTTCAACTAACGATAATTATGTAAATGAGATAGTGGCGGTTCCGCAAAGATTTTGAATAAACTAAGAAAAAGTAGAAAACTATACATTTCTGCTTTAATAAAGGATACGTTTAATAACTTTTTTATGGGCTCACTACTACAGTCAAAATCGTTAGTTCCTTTTATCTGTACGCCTTTGTCATTTAAAGTATTTTCAGGTTTTGTGACCATAGGCTGAAATGGTTAAATAAACGTTTGTTTAAGATGTATGTTCGGTAGGAAGAAACCGATGCAGCTCAAGGGATAACAAAGAAAAAGGGGAACGAATCAAACGTTTGTTTAAGATGTATGTTCGGTAGGAAGAAACCGATGCAGCTCAAGGGATAACAAAGAAAAAGGGGAACGAATCAAACGTTTGTTTAAGATGTATGTTCGGTAGGAAGAAACCGATGCAGCTCAAGGGATAACAAAGAAAAAGGGGAACGAATCAAACGTTTGTTTAAGATGTATGTTCGGTAGGAAGAAACCGATGCAGCTCAAGGGATAACAAAGAAAAAGGGGAACGAATCAAACGTTTGTTTAAGATGTATGTTCGGTAGGAAGAAATCGATGCAGCTCAAGAACTAACAAAGAAAAATAGGAAGTTAATCAGACGTTTGTTTAAGATATATGTTCGGTGAGGGATGAGAGAAGAATCTACAAAAAATATATATTTATTTTTTCTTAACAAATGGCGGAAAAATAAGAAAAATTGCAGGATTATTAAAAATTATCACGAAATAAGTAAAAGTTTAGCGAATAATCGTTTGAAATAATAAAACGTTTTCTATATGATAAAGGTAAAGGTTAGTAAAAAAGTAGGTGAATTTATGACAGTAACATTTTATTCATATCCAAAGTGTGGCACATGTCAAAAGGCAAAGAAATGGTTTGAGGCAAACGATGTAGCATATGAGATGATTCATATTGTTGAAAATCCACCGTCAAAAGAAGATTTACGTAATTTACATGTGAAAAGTGAATTACCATTAAAAAAATTCTTTAATACAAGTGGAATGCGTTACCGCGAACTTGGTCTAAAAGATAAGTTGAAAGATGCAAGCGAGGACGAAATGTATGAGCTTTTAGCATCTGATGGCATGTTGATTAAACGTCCAATTGTAACAGATGGAACGAATGTAACACTTGGTTTTAACGAAGAGCAGTTTGAAAGTGTGTGGAAAAAGTACCAATAAGGTATTTTTACATAATTAATACATTCACTGGAGGTACAGTCATGAGCATTCCAAATAATTTACGTTACTCTGAAGAACACGAATGGGTAAAAACTGAAGGTAATGAAGTTGTAATCGGTATTACTCACTTTGCACAAGGTGAGCTAGGCGATATCGTATTCGTTGAACTTCCTGAAGTAGGTGCAACAATCGAAGCTGACGAGCCATTCGGAAGCGTAGAATCTGTTAAAACAGTTTCTGAATTATACGCACCTGTAAGCGGTAAAGTTGTAGCAGTAAACGAAGAATTAAGTGACCAACCAGAACTTGTAAACGAATCTCCATACGAGGGTGCATGGATGGTTAAAGTTGAACTTTCTGATGCAAGCCAAGTTGAGAAGTTATTAACTGCAGAAAAATATGCAGAAATGACAAACCAAGACTAATTTTAGTCAACTGAAGGACAGCCTTTGTGCTGTCCTTTTTATTTTGTGCTACATAATGAGTTGAAAAGCACATATATATGAATCAATTATCATGTGAGAGTACATTAATGGGAAATCTATTTAGTGAAGTTTCATGCTTTTTACAATCTAAACGAGCCGTTTCCGCTTTTCATTGTCCAGCTCCAGCGGCTAGAACAGTCGGTTATTTCACTCCTTCACTTGAGGCAAAAGGCGCCTCTAGTTCAGGAGTTCCAATTGCCCTCTTGTTCTAAACAAGCCGCTTCCGCTTTTCTTGATTGTCCAGCTCCACCTCCTAGCCCTTCATGTCTAAGAACCTTCCGCACGAGAAGACAAAAAGCGTCTTCTGTGCGAAAGAACCTTAGCCAACAGGGCTAAACAGTCGGTTCCGCTTTTCTTAATTGTCCAGCTCCAGCGGCTAAATTGTTCGGTGGCTTCGCTTCTTCCTACAAGGCAAAAAGCGCCTTTACGTCAGAAGCTCCATCCCCCTCACAATCTAAACAAGCCGCTTCCGCTTTTCTTTTGCAAAAATAAACAGGAAACAACATGAAAATAACGAATATACTATATACTAAGTTAAAGGTTGTATAGTATATGGTGATCGGGTGATGACATATGATTTATGTAGAAAAAGTCATTATTGTAGAAGGTAAATCAGACAGAAGAAAGATTGAATCTATTATTCGTGAACCGGTGGAAATTGTTTGTACAAATGGTACAATTGGTTTGTCGAAAATGGATGAGCTCATTGATCAGTTTTTTGATAAGGACGTATATGTGCTAGTGGATGCTGATGATGCAGGGGAAAAGTTAAGGAAACAGTTTCGAAAAGAATTTCCGCAAGCAGAGCATATTTATATTGATCGCTCGTACCGAGAAGTGGCGACTGCACCTTCTTCACATTTAGCAAATGTATTATGGGGAGCTGACATTGACGTTTATACAGAATATTTACGGTAAGGAATGATAGAAGTGATTGACTGGACAGGAGCCGAAGCTACAGCCCTAATAGAGAATGAAGAAAAAACAGTGCTATATGTATATACACCAATGTGTGGAACATGCCAATTAGCAAAGAAGATGTTAACGGTTGTCGAGATGACGATTGAAGAGTTGAAAATTGGAATGTTAGATTTAAATTATGCTCCGCATTTAGCGAAAGAGTATGGAATCGAAAGTGTGCCTTGTTTACTTGTTTTTGAAAATGGGACACTCATGAAGAAGATATATGCATTTCATTCGGTTGAATATTTATATACGGAATTAAAGTAGGCGGCAAAGTTTTTGCCGCCTCGACATATTTCTTGGGAAATATGTCGACATGCGGGATGGATACAGTATTTGTCGAGCGAAAGTAACAGGATTGCTCTTTAGTGAGAGGGAAATGGTATGTAATAGAAAGTGATATGAAGGATGTGATTTAGGGTGAAATTATATTCTTTGCTTCAATCATTTGTAAATTACGCTAACGGTCAATATCATTTAGAACCGCTTTTAAGACAAGGAGAAAAAACTGTTAATTTCCGCTTTGGAGATGAAAGTTGTTCATTACAAATTTCAAGAGATTATATAGAATTGTCACAAGAGGCAAGAGGAACGGAACAAATTGTGTGCTTAGATGAAGAGGATGTAAAACAATTAGTGAACGGAAATGTAAGATTGCAAACGTTAATGAACGATGGACGTGTGCAATATTCGGGAACATATCGAACGATGCTATTAGTTGAATCGATGTTTCATATATGTAAACCGATGTCAGTAGGTGCTTAAAATTCTGAAGTTTCTTGTTTTGTGAAAATTCTTGTTGACATGACGTGTGGATATTGATACAATTCAATTCATAAAATATAGACAATTTCATAAATTACAAATCAGACGAAAATTAAATCTGATTTCTCTTATCAAGAGAGGTGGAGGGACTGTGCCCTGTGAAGCCCGGCAACCGTCAACTTATGTTGAAATGGTGCCAATTCCTGCAAAGCGAATGCTTTGAGAGATGAGAGAGAGGGATAATGTTGTTATATACGCATATAAACCTTTCTGCTTCTCTAAAGCGGAAAGGTTTTTTTGTTGTTTGAATGTGGAGGACATTCAAATAATAAGAGGAGCTATGGCGATAGATTACACGCATGAAAAATAAAAAAATTGCGGAGTCTATCCAAACAAAAAAGGGGTGAACATCATGATCTTATTAGAAAATGTAAAGAAAATATATAAGGCAAAAAGCGGTGATGTCACTGCTGTAGATAACGCCAATTTAAAAATAGAAAAAGGCGAAATATTTGGTGTTATCGGATATAGTGGTGCTGGGAAAAGTTCTTTAATAAGGCTGTTTAATCAGTTAGAGAAACCAACTTCTGGCCAAATTACAATTGCAAATCGTGTCATTTCAGCAATTACAGGAAGTGAACTTCGTAAGGCAAGGCAAGAAATTGGAATGATTTTTCAGCACTTCAACTTACTTTGGTCACGAACTGTACGCGAAAATATCGCATTTCCACTTGAGATTGCAGGTGTTGATAAGGAGAAGAGAAGAAAACGTGTTGATGAGTTAATTCATCTCGTTGGATTAGAAGGAAGAGGAGACGCGTATCCATCCCAGTTAAGTGGTGGACAAAAGCAGCGTGTTGGGATTGCTAGAGCGTTAGCTAACAACCCACAAGTGCTTTTATGTGATGAAGCAACGTCAGCACTTGATCCGGAAACGACAGATCAAATTTTAGATTTACTACTTGATATTAATAAGCGTCTCGGTTTAACAATTGTATTGATTACACATGAGATGCACGTAATTCGAAAGATTTGTAATCGTGTTGCGGTAATGGAGAAAGGGAAAATCGTAGAAACAGGTCCAGTACTTGACGTATTCCGTAATCCACAGCAAGACATTACGAAACGCTTTGTACAGCAGTTAACAGATTCTGAAGATACAAACGAAACAATTGAAAGTTTAATTGAAAAATATCCAGATGGCAAAGTAATTCGCTTGCAGTTTGTCGGCGAGGCTGTAGAAAGACCAGTACTTCAAAGATTAATGCAACGCAGTGATATAGAAGTTAGCATTTTGCAAGGAAATATCGCACAAACGAATAACGGTTCTTACGGAAGTTTAGTTGTTCATTTAAATGGTGAGGAAACAGCAATCCAGCAAGCGATAGAGGGAATACATCAAGATCAAGTAGAGCTGGAGGTGATTGCACATGGATAAGTTACTCGTAAATGTTGATTGGAACCAAATGTTAGAAGCAACTGGTGAAACGTTATATATGACGGCAATCGCAGCGCTTGCCACATTTGTTTTAGGACTCATTTTAGGATTGTTACTCTTTATGACATCCAAAGATAATTTATGGGAAAACAAAGCGGTTAATACAGGGATTGGAGCCTTCGTAAACATATTCCGTTCTATACCGTTCATCATTTTAATCATTTTATTAATTCCATTCACAAAGATTATCCTTGGAACAATTCTCGGGGCTAGTGCAGCATTGCCAGCTTTAATTATTGGAGCGGCACCATTTTACGCAAGAATGGTTGAAATCGCACTTCGTGAAATTGATAAAGGTGTAATCGAAGCTTCAAAAGCAATGGGGGCAAAAACAAGCACAATCATTTTAAAAGTGTTAATTCCAGAATCATTACCAGCGTTAGTATCTGGTATTACGGTAACGACAATTGCTTTAGTAGGCTATACAGCAATGGCGGGAGTTGTTGGTGCTGGTGGTCTTGGAACACTTGCTTACTTAGAAGGATTCCAGCGTGGAAATAACGATGTAACAATCGTTGCGACAATTTGTGTGTTGCTAGTTGTATTTTTCATTCAGTGGATTGGTGATAGTGTAACGACTCGAATAGATAAAAGATAATGAAAACAGGAGGGTATTTCAAATGAAAAAATTATTACTTACAGCACTTATTTCAACCTCAATTTTTGGGTTAGCTGCTTGTGGCGGGAAAGATAAAGATGAAAAGAAACTTGTTGTTGGTGCTTCTAACGTACCGCATGCTGAAATTTTAGAAAAAGCAAAACCGTTACTTGAGAAAAAAGGAATTGAGTTAGAAATTAAAAAATTTCAAGACTACGTATTACCAAATAAATCGTTAGCGGATAAGGATTTAGATGCAAACTACTTCCAGCACATTCCGTATTTAGAAAAAGAGATTAAAGATAAAAAGTATGACTTTGAAGTAGCCGGAAAGATTCATTTAGAACCAATTGGTGTATATTCTCAAAAGTATAAGAGCTTAAAAGAGCTTCCAGACGGAGCAACAATTATTATGAGTAATTCTGTTGCTGATCATGGACGTGGTTTAGCAATTTTACAAAAAGAAGGTATTTTAAAAATTAAAGATGGAGTAGATCCAGTTAAAGCGACTCCGAAAGATATTGCGGATAATCCGAAAAATCTAAAATTCAAAACGGATATCGAGCCTGGTTTATTACCACAAGTGTATAACAATAAAGAAGGCGACGCTGTTCTAATTAACTCTAACTATGCAATTGATGCGAAATTAAACCCAGAAAAAGATGCGATTGCAATTGAAGGTAGTGATTCTCCGTATGCTAACATCGTAGCAGTTCGTAAAGGGGATAAAGATAAGAAAGAAATTAAAGCTCTTGTAGAAGTGTTGCATTCTAAAGAAATTGAAGACTTTATTACTAAAGAGTATAAAGGGGCAGTTGTTCCTGTAAAAGAATAATTGTTTGAAGAAGGGCTGGTGTATGCCGGCTCTTTTTTTCTAACTACATACCTATAGGGGAGAAGGGGATATCAGATGAAAAAGATTATACTGTCAGTTGTTACAGCGCTATCTGTATTTACATTAGCTGCTTGCGGGGGAAAAGAGGAAAATAAGCTTGTCGTTGGAGCTTCTAACGTGCCGCATGCTGTTATTTTGGAGAAAGCACAGCCAATATTAGAGAAAAAGGGTATTAAATTAGAGATTAAAAAGTTCCAGGACTATGTGTTACCGAATAAAGCGTTAGCGGATAAAGAAATTGATGCGAATTACTTCCAACACATTCCGTATTTAGATAAAGAAATTCAAGAAAAAGGATATAAAATTGTAAACGCAGGAAAAATTCATTTAGAACCAATGGGCATTTATTCTAAGAAATATAAAAGCTTAAAAGACCTGCCAGAGGGCGGAACAGTTATTATGAGTAATAACGTGGCTGAGCGCGGCCGTATGTTAGCACTATTACAAAAAGGTGGCGTTATTAAGCTTAAAGATGGAGTAGATGTTGTTAAGGCGACAGTAAAAGATGTTGTAGAAAATCCGAAAAACTTAAAGTTTAAAACAGATGTTGAACCTGGACTGTCACCGAAGCTGTACGAAAATAATGAGGGAGATGCTTTATTTATTAATTCAAACTATGCAATTGATGCGAAATTAAATCCAACAAAGGATGCAATTGCGATTGAAGGATCAGACTCTCCGTATGCAAATATTATTGCAGTTCGTAAAGGTGACGAGAAGAAAAAAGAAATTAAAGAACTGGTAGAAGTATTGCATTCAAAAGAAATTCAGGATTTTATTACTAAAGAATATAAAGGTGCTGTACTTCCGGTAAGTGAATAAAAGTAAGGAAAGGACTGGGAATTTACCAGTCCTTTTTTCTTTATATATATAAGAAGAAAGGTGTATCATATAAGGATGCAAAGGAAATACTTATATACATTTGTGAAAAAATTGTTACTTTTTTTCGTCGTTTGCGATATCATTTTATTTGATATAAAATTAGAATGAGAATAAAATGAGAATATGAACGTTTTAGGAATTTTTAAAATGTATATATAGGATTAATGGAGGTATTGAGATGGCTGGTTCTACATTAACGGTTAAAGACTTACACGTATCAATTGACGGCAAAGAAATTTTAAAAGGTGTAAACCTTGAAGTAAAAGGTGGAGAAATCCACGCAATTATGGGACCTAACGGAACAGGTAAATCAACTTTATCTTCTGCAATTATGGGTCACCCAAAGTATGAAGTAACAGAAGGTAGCATCATCATTGACGGTGAAGATGTATTAGAAATGGAAGTAGACGAGCGTGCACAAGCAGGTCTATTCTTAGCAATGCAATATCCAAGTGAAATTAGCGGAGTTACAAACGCTGACTTCTTACGTTCTGCGATTAACGCACGTCGTGAAGAAGGCGATGAAATTTCTCTTATGAAATTTATCCGTACGTTAGATAAAAACATGGAATTCCTAGAAATGGATCCAGAAATGGCACAACGTTACTTAAATGAAGGTTTCTCTGGCGGTGAGAAAAAACGTAATGAGATTCTTCAATTAATGATGATTGAGCCAAAAATTGCAATCTTAGACGAAATCGACTCTGGTCTTGATATCGATGCGTTAAAAGTTGTATCTAAAGGTATTAACCAAATGCGCGGCGAAGAGTTCGGTTGCCTAATGATTACGCATTACCAACGTTTATTAAACTACATCACTCCAGACTTCGTTCACGTTATGATGAACGGTCGTATCGTTAAATCTGGTGGCCCTGAGCTTGCACAACGTCTAGAAGCTGAAGGTTACGACTGGATTAAAAAAGAATTAGGTATTGAAGACGAAACAGCAGAGCAAGAAGCGTAAGAGAGGAGCATAAACATGACAATCGGTACATTACCTTTCGATCAAGAAACAATCCGTCAGCGCGCTAGCGAAGTAAACGAAGCTGCTTGGTTGACTGAGTTCCGCTTACAAGCTCTTGCACAAGCAACAGAACTTCCAATGCCAACGCCTGATAAAACGAAAATTGAAAAATGGGACTTTATCGGAAAAGGCGACGCTGCTAAGCAAGAGCCTGTAAGTTCTTTAACAGAGCTTCCAGAAGCAGTGAAAAACTTAATCGATGAAAATAACAGCGTACTAGTACAACGTACTGGTACAACTGCGTTCGTTTCTTTAGCAGACGAAGCAAAAGAAAAAGGTGTTATTTTTACAGACATCGTAACAGCTGCAACAGAGCATGCTGAACTATTACAAAAGTATTTAATGAAAGACGGCGTGAAAGTAGACGAGCATCGTCTAACTGCACTTCATGCTGCATTAATCAACGGCGGTGCATTCGTATATGTTCCGAAAAACGTTGTTCTTGAAACTCCACTTCAAGCTGTATTCTTAGTAGACGGCGAAGAAGCTAACGTATATAACCACGTATTATTCGTAGCTGATGCGAACAGTACTGCAACTTATGTAGAAAACTATGTTGCAAATGAAAATGCTAAAGGTATTGCAAATATCGTAGCAGAAGTAATCGTGGAACAAGGCGCACAAGTGAAATTCGGTGCGGTTGATTTATTAGCAAAAGACGTAACAACTTACGTTAACCGCCGCGGCATTGTAGGACGCGACGGCCGCATTGATTGGGCTCTAGGCCTTATGAATGACGGAAACACAATCTCAGAGAACGTTACGAACTTAATGGGCGACGGTTCATATGCTGATACGAAAACAGTAACAATTGGCCGTGGTAACCAAACACAAAACTTTACAACTAAAGTTGTTCACTTCGGTAAACACTCTGAAGGTTGGATTTTAAAACACGGTGTACAAAAAGATAGTGCAACATCTATCTTTAACGGAATTGGTAAGATTGAACACGGTGCATCTAAATCAAATGCACAACAATCTTCTCGCGTTCTTATGTTAGACGAGAAAGCTCGCGGAGATGCAAACCCAATTCTTTTAATTGACGAAGATGATGTAATGGCAGGTCACGCAGCTTCAGTAGGCCGCGTAGATCCGTACCAATTATACTACTTGATGAGCCGTGGTATTCCAAAACGCGAAGCAGAACGTTTAGTCATCCATGGATTCTTAGCACCTGTAGTAAATGAGCTTCCAATTGAAGGAGTAAAAGCACAGCTTGTTGAGGTAATTGAAAGGAAAGTTCGCTAATGAATATTCATGAAATACGCAAACAGTTTCCAATTCTTAATCAAAAAGTGAACGGCAAACAACTTGTTTATTTCGATAGTGCAGCAACTTCTCAAAAACCAATTCAAGTCATTGAAACGTTAGAACGTTACTATAAAGAATATAATTCTAACGTGCATCGCGGTGTTCATACGCTCGGTACGAAAGCTACTGACGCGTATGAAGGTGCACGTGAGAAAGTTCGCAAGTTTATTAACGCGAAATCAATGGAAGAGATTATTTTCACGCGCGGAACGACAACAGCATTAAATACAGTAGCGGCTAGCTATGGTCTTGAAAATGTAAAAGAAGGCGATGAAATCGTTATTTCTTACATGGAACACCATAGTAACATCATTCCGTGGCAACAAGTTGCGAAGAAAACTGGCGCAACTTTGAAATACCTTCCGCTTCAACTAGACGGTACAATTTCTTTAGAAGATGTTCGTCAAACTGTTACACCGAATACAAAAATCGTTTCTATTATGCACGTGTCAAACGTACTTGGAACGATTAACCCTGTAAAAGAAATCGGAGCAATCGCACATGAAAACGGTGCAATCATGATCGTTGATGGGGCACAAAGTGCACCTCATATGAAAGTGGATGTACAAGATTTAAACTGTGATTTCTACGCATTATCTGCTCATAAGATGTGCGGACCAACAGGTGTCGGCGTATTATATGGTAAGAAAGAATTGCTAAACAATATGGAACCAATTGAATTTGGTGGTGAAATGATTGATTTCGTAGACTTACAAGAATCTACGTGGAAAGAGCTTCCGTGGAAGTTCGAAGCAGGTACACCGATTATCGGTAATGCAATCGGACTTGGTGCGGCAATTGATTTCCTAGAAGAAATCGGTCTTCATAATATTGAAAAGCATGAACATGAATTAGCGCAATACGCTTTAGAAAGACTATCAGAAGTAGATGGCGTTACAATTTATGGTCCAAAGCATCGCGCTGGCCTAGTTACATTTAATATTGAAGACGTACATCCTCACGATGTAGCAACAGTATTAGATGTGGAAGGCATTGCAGTTCGCGCAGGACATCACTGTGCACAACCGCTTATGAAGTGGCTAAAAGCTTCTTCAACAGCACGTGCGAGCTTCTATTTATATAATACAAAAGAAGAAATTGATACATTTGTTGAATCGCTAATCAAGACAAAGGAGTATTTCACAAATGTCATTTAATAATTTAGATACGTTATATCGTCAAGTTATTATGGATCATTACAAAAATCCTCGTAACCATGGCGTGTTAGAAGATAGTGTTACCGTTAACTTGAACAATCCAACTTGCGGCGATCGTATTCAACTTACGATGAAAGTAGAAGAAGGTATTGTGCAAGAAGCGAAGTTTGAAGGAGAAGGATGTTCCATCTCAATGTCTTCAGCTTCAATGATGACACAAGCAGTAAAAGGTAAGAAAATTGAAGAGGCACTTCAGCTTTCTAAAATTTTCTCTGACATGATGCTAGGAAAAGAGTACGATGACAGCATCGATTTAGGAGATATTGAAGCATTACAAGGCGTATGCAAGTTCCCTGCACGTATTAAATGTGCAACATTAGCGTGGAAAGCGTTAGAAAAGGGCTTAAACGAAGATAAGTAATGTTAAAGGTTCCTAAAAACGAGGTTATCTAAGGAGGGACACACCAACATGGCGAAGCAACTGCCAGATATCGGCGATTACAAATATGGTTTCAAAGACAAAGACGTTTCGATTTTCCGTGCTGGACGCGGTTTAACAAAAGAAATCGTTGAAGAGATTTCACGTATGAAAGAAGAACCACAGTGGATGTTAGACTTCCGTTTAAAATCACTGGATAAGTTCTATGAAATGCCAATGCCACAATGGGGCGGCGACTTAAATGACTTAGATTTCGATGAAATTACGTACTACGTAAAACCATCTGAGAAATCTGAGAAGTCTTGGGATGAAGTACCTGATGAAATTAAAGCGACATTTGATAAATTAGGTATTCCTGAAGCTGAGCAAAAATATTTAGCTGGTGTATCTGCACAGTACGAATCTGAAGTTGTATACCACAACATGAAAGAAGACCTAGAAGCTCTAGGAATCGTCTTCAAAGATACAGATAGCGCATTAAAAGAGAACGAAGATATTTTCCGTGAGCATTTCGGAAAAGTAATCCCACCAACAGACAACAAATTCTCTGCATTAAACTCTGCAGTTTGGTCTGGTGGATCATTCATCTACGTTCCAAAAGGTATTAAAGTTGATACACCACTTCAAGCGTATTTCCGTATTAACTCTGAAAATATGGGACAATTCGAGCGTACGCTTATCATCGTAGACGAAGGCGCACACGTACACTACGTAGAAGGTTGTACAGCACCTGTTTACACGACTAACTCACTTCACAGTGCGGTAGTAGAAATCATCATTAAGAAAGATGCATATTGCCGTTATACAACAATCCAAAACTGGGCGAACAACGTATACAACCTAGTTACAAAACGTGCGGTTTGTGAAGAAAACGCAACGATGGAATGGATTGACGGTAACATCGGATCTAAATTAACGATGAAATACCCAGCAGTTATCTTAAAAGGCGAAGGCGCTCGTGGTTTAACGTTATCTATCGCGATTGCTGGTAAAGGCCAACACCAAGATGCTGGTGCGAAAATGATTCACTTAGCACCAAACACTTCTTCAACAATCGTTTCTAAATCGATTGCGAAGCATGGTGGTAAAGTAACTTACCGTGGTATCGTACACTTCGGACCAAAAGCGAAAAACTCTCGCTCTAACATCGAGTGTGACACGTTAATCATGGATAACCAATCTACATCTGATACAATTCCTTACAACGAAATCAAAAACGATTACGTTTCACTTGAGCACGAAGCGAAAGTATCGAAAGTATCAGAAGAACAATTATTCTACCTAATGAGCCGCGGTATTTCTGAGCAAGAAGCTACAGAAATGATCGTAATGGGCTTCATCGAGCCATTCACTCGCGAACTTCCAATGGAATACGCAGTTGAAATGAACCGCCTAATCAAGTTTGAGATGGAAGGTTCTATTGGTTAAATAGAAACGCGGAGCCGACTGTTCAGCCCCGTTGGCTAAGGTTCTTAGACATGAGGGTCTAGGAGGCGAAGCTGGATAATATTTAAAAGTGGAATTGGCTTATTCTAGCCGCTAGAACTGGATAATATATGTATGAAGAAAGCGTCCTGCTGTGCAGGGCGCTTTTTTATTTGTTATTTATCCCGCATTAACGGGCAGTAAGGCCCCCGCCTCAAAATTCAGTGGAAGCAAAGAAGTTAGGTGGGGGCGGGCTGCCCGTAAAAGCCTTCATCAATCGGAGATGGGGAAAGAGATACCGGGGTGGGTGTTCGGCTAAATATATCAACGATTTTTCAAATATATCGATCATAAATGGGAATATATCAACGATTATTTCAATATATCAACGTTTCGACAAGGAATATCGATTTGTCGACAAAGTAAGACAAAAGAAAAACCTCACATACCCCAAACATTTTATAAGAACAGAGAACGACTAGATTTAAGACAAAGATACTGACAAATCCACTTGAACAACCCCCCACTGAATTCTCTCTTAAACTTTTTGAAAAATCCCCCACTTCACCATCTAAAATCCTTTAACACCAACTAGAAAAAACAAAAGTTTCCATATAAAAAGGACAATCTTTTGCTTTTTCTCACAATGCGAGTACAATGTAAAATAGCAAGAAAAGACGAAAAGTATTTACAGGATTATTGCGTACGTATAGCGTAAATGGCAGTAAGGAATTGAGAGGAGGTTTTTTCTCTGAATATAAATAAAGAAACAATCATCCACCTTTATCATACAAACGATATACATAGTCATTTTGAAAATTGGCCGCAAATTTCTCGGTTTGTACAAGGGGAGAAAAAGCGAAGACAGGAAGCGGGAGAGACTGTTTTAACTGTGGATATTGGCGATCATGTGGATCGTTTTCATAGTATTTCGGAAGCGACGAATGGGCTTGGCAATACGAAGCTTTTAAATGAGGCGTTATATGATTATGTAACGATTGGAAATAATGAAGGAATTACGTTAGCGAAGGAGCATTTGAATCGTCTATATGATGATGCTGGATTTGAGGTGCTCGTCGCGAATTTATTTGAAAAAGAAGGTATACGTCCAGCATGGGCAAAGCCTTATAAATTACATACAACGACAGATGGAATTACGATTGCTTTTATTGGATTAACGGTAGCATATCCCGAGTTTTATCAAATGTTAGACTGGCACATTGAAGATCCAATCGAGCATTTAGAGTCTATTTTAGAAGAAGTGCGAGATGAGGCTCATATTACAGTTGTCCTTTCGCATCTTGGAAAAAGTATGGATGAGTATATGGCGGAGCATTATGATATAGATGTTATTTTAGGTGCACATACGCATCATTTATTTGAGCGCGGTGTTCTTATGAATAATACTTTACTTTGTTGTTGTGAAAAGTGGGGCCGTTACGTTGGGCACGTGCAGCTTACTGTGGATAAAGAGACGAAGAGACTGTTGAAGAAGGACGGTAGAGCGATTAAGACAGAGCGGTTAGGTGCTTATAGTGAACCGTTATCCACAATTGAAATGCTGCAGGAAGAAAGTAAGCATATTATGGCAGAGCCTGTCGTTCATTTAAAGGAATCATTACCAGTTGATTGGTTTCATGAGACATCATTTTCGCACATGTTAGCAAATGCGCTGAAAACGTGGTGCGGTGCAGAGATTGGAATGGTGAACGCTGGTGTACTTCTTGAGGGATTAGAAGAAGGTGTTGTGACGCGCGGAGATATTCACAGAATTTGTCCACATCCAATTAATCCATGTGCGTTGAAAGTGTCAGGAAAAACATTAAGAGAAGTGATCTTGAAAGCACGCCGCCCGAATATGGAGAATCTTGAGGTGAAAGGATTCGGATTTCGAGGAAAAGTGATGGGGAAAATGATTTACGCTGGTGTAGAAGTCATTCCAGATACGATTCCAGGCAATAAACTTTTACTGGAGGATGTATTAATTAACGGAGAATTGCTAGAGTTAGATCGTATATATACGGTAGGAACGATTGATATGTTTACATTCGGCTACTTATACCCAGAGCTATCCACACTTTCTGACAAACAATATTATATGCCAGAACTACTTAGAGATGTGTTAACAGACATGTTAATAACTCATACATCTTCCGTCAAACTATAGGCTAGTTACTTGTAACACTCATTTTTCTCTTGTCATACAGATAAGAAAGAGAGGAGTGTGAACTATGGTTAATGTGGAGCCAATTATAATCGATAATTATACGTTTATTGCGGTTAGTGTAAAACTTCCAAAGACAAATTTGCTAGCTGTAATGAGCGATAAAGGATATATTATGTGTGGTGCATTAGATGTAGGTCTTTTAAATGAGAAGTTAGGTGATCGGGGAATTATTGCTGGCCGTGCGGTTGGTGTAAGAACGATTGAACAACTTCTTGAAGCACCGTTAGAATCCGTAACGACTGGAGCGGAAGCGTTAGGTATTCCAGTAGGAACGATTGGAAAAGAAGCGTTATTAAAAATGAGATAAGCATATATCGTCCCTCCTTCTTGCATAGAAATGATATAAGAAGGAGGTTTTTTTATGAGCATATTTCGTTCGAAAAATTCGCGGTTTCGAAGGGGACCTATTTCCTTTCGGTACATACTGCTTATGTCATTTATTCTTTTTGTGATATTACTAATGCAAGGATTATGGATTGTGAATAACAGCATTCAGCCAACGTTAATGAAATATGGGGAAGTAGAGACGCATAAAATGGCGACAGCAGTCATGACGAAGGCGGTAAAGGATAGAATTAATGAAGGATTCGACGTCGATTCATTAATGAAAGTACAAACGGATCGGAACGGAAGAGTATCTACAATTAATTTAAATACAAAGCAAGTAAATGAAATCGTAACATCAACGACCACATACATAGAAAAATATTTACAGCAAGTAGAACAAGGGAATTTGAAGGAGCTAGGTATTTCTGAAAAAAACGGGGCGACTATGGCAGTTCCTTTTGGTCGTGTAACGGATAATGTGCTTTTCGGAAATATGGGGCCAGATATTCCGATTGATTTCACGACAATCGGTCATGTAAACACGGATATTAAACAAAAAATTGAGCCGCATGGGATTAATAATACAGCGATTCAAATTGTTATGGAGATGGAAGTAACGTTGCAAGTGATTATTCCATTTCATACGAAAGAAATAAAAGTGAAACAAGATGTTCCGATTGCAACGCGCATTGTTCAAGGAGAAGTGCCTACTTATTATGGAAGCGGTGGCGTTGTTGTACCGGATAAAAAGAAAACGGATAGTTAGCGAATATAAAGTGAAACTTTAATCAGTGGGGGGCTTTTACGGGCAGTTGATCCCCAACCGACCGAACTCCCTTGCTTTCGCTGAATTTTGAGGTAGGGGTCTTACTGCTGGGCAAATAGCGGGATAAAAAATAACCGTAGCAATCTGCTACGGTTATCGTTTTGTATTTGCTCGTTCTTTGCGTTCCCACAAGCTTAAATGCATGTATGGATCGAATGCCCATTCTGTATAGCCATTGTCTTTATACATGCCAAAATGTAAGTGGGGCGGAAATTTTCCGGCTGTACCAGGAGGTCCATAACCGGTGCTACCAACAAATCCGATTACTTTTCCTGGCTCAACAATTTGTCCAAGCTGTATTTCTTTTGAGAACCCGCCTAAATGAGCGTAATAATGGTAATTGTTATGAAGGTCGCGAATACCAATGCGCCATCCACCAAGGCGGTTCCAACCTTTCGTTTCAATAATGCCATAGCAAGTCGATCTTACTGGCACGCCATATCCGGCAAAAATATCGGTTCCTTCATGAATCCTTCTGCCGCCAAAACTTCTTCCAGCGCCGAAAGTACTCCGATAGCTATGGTCACTACGAATCGGAAGAGGAAAAGCATTTCCTTCTAAATTAATACGTCCATAATGTTTATAAATTTGGGCGTATTCACTAATTAAATCAACTGTTTTTGCACGTCTATAATATTCCCAGAGCATAATTTTAATACGGTCTTCTGACGTTCCTTGTTTCCTTAAAATAGTCGCTGCGGTATGCAGAAGATCACGGTCGCTATTTGCATTTGCAAATCCATCTTTGTCACCATCTAAACCTATTCCGCCAAATAGAGAAATTGTATGGGGGAGAGTATCGTTACTATTGATAGGTCCAGCCCATATTTCTGGTTTGAAATAAAGGGAAATGATGGCATCTGGTTTTTTCGGAATATCTTTTCGTACGCTCCGTATATTTCTTTCATATTGATCCATTGCAGCTAAGTAATACCATGGAATGCCTGAAGACTGCTCGGTTTCTTTATATAGTGCCATGCGCTTTTCGTATATGCTTTGCTGATTATCTTCACCGTAAGCGATGTTTTGGTGGAGAAGAAAACAAATAGAAAGCAAAAGAGAAATTTTTCGAAGCATGAAATAGACTCCTTTCACAACATCACTCTTTTTAGTGTGGGATATACGGAGTATTTCATTATAGGGAACGATTGGAAAAAATCTTAGAATCTTCATTTGAGCAAATCGCTTTCATACGTTAGAATAGATATGTTACATTGAAAGAAGCGAACACGGTAAACTATTTCATATTGTGCGGAGTTGATAACCATGACAAAACAAACAGAATATAAGCGCAAGCCCGAATGGTTGAAAATTAAGTTAAACACGAATGAAAACTATACAGGCTTAAAGAAAATGATGCGTTCTAAAAATCTTCATACCGTTTGTGAAGAGGCAAAATGTCCGAATATTCATGAATGCTGGGCTGTAAGAAAAACAGCAACATTTATGATTTTAGGTGCGGTTTGTACACGTGCTTGTCGTTTTTGTGCGGTTAAAACAGGCTTACCAACTGAGCTTGATTTACAAGAACCAGAACGCGTAGCAGATTCAGTAGTACAAATGGGCTTAAAGCACGTCGTTATAACAGCGGTTGCACGTGATGATTTAAAGGACGGGGGAGCAGCTGTTTTTGCTGAAACAGTACGCGCAGTACGTCGTAAAAACCCATTCACGTCTATCGAAGTATTACCATCTGATATGGGTGGAGTAGAAGAAAACTTAAAAATGTTAATGGATGCAAAACCAGATATTTTAAACCATAACATTGAAACAGTACGTCGATTATCTGACCGAGTTCGCGCTAGAGCAAAATATGAACGTTCATTAGAGTTTTTACGTCGAGCGAAAGAAATGCAGCCTGATATTCCAACTAAATCGAGCATTATGGTGGGCTTAGGTGAAACGAGAGAAGATTTAATTGAAGCAATGGATGACTTACGTGCAAACAATGTGGATATTTTAACTCTTGGGCAATACCTACAACCATCTAAGAAGCATTTACCAGTTCTTAAATATTACCCACCAGCAGAATTTGCAGAGCTTAAAGAAATTGCACTTAGCAAAGGATTTAGCCACTGTGAAGCTGGCCCACTTGTACGTTCTTCTTATCATGCGGACGAGCAAGTACGTTCTGCAAAAGAAAAAACAGCAGAAGCCAAATAATGAAAAAAGAGAGCTAACCATTAGCTCTCTTTTTGTTTGTACTCTAAAACAGTATTTGGGCATGTGAATACAATTTTTTTTAATTCCTCTGTGGATAATTCAATTGTAAATTCGGGTACACCAGGTGTAATCAAAATTTTATCGTACGTATAAATGGAACTATCCACAATAATCGTTACATCTTGTGAATAACCGAAAGGAGCTACACAGCCAGGGGTGCAACCAGTTTTTTCTCGTAACTCATGTGGAGAGCAAAGTGATAAGCTTTCTCCTGTTATTTTTTTCATTTCTCCTCGGTCGAGCCGAGTACCCTCTAACGTAAAAAATACGAAATAATCTCCGGATTTTGATTTTAAAAATAAGCTTTTACTTGGAGTACCTTGCAAACCGAGTCTTTCACGCACGATACGATCTGTCTCATAATCAAGCACTGGCTCGTGTTCAAACTTTTCATAAGAAATATTTGTTTTATGTAGTAAAGAAAGTACATCTTCATACATATGGAATGATACCCCTCTCTATTGTTAATACAGTCTCTTCTCGTGGCGTCAACTGAGTGTTTCGGAAAGGGATACTACTTGGACGACGCTTCCCATAATCGTTTTATGATACTTTGTTCACCGATTGTAATTTCGTAAACATCAGGATTCGTTAAAGTTCTCCATTCATTAAAGCCGATCGTATGATCAAAGTGCTTTAAAATGAGTGTAAGTAAGTTTCCATGTGTAATGAGTAGTGTTGTAGTATGGTTTAATTTTAAAACGTCTTGGATAAGCGATATAGCACGGTCCGTCGCTTGTTTTGTTGACTCTCCGCCTGAAAAGGCAATATCTATGTTTGTAAAAGTAGATTCTAGTTTTGGCATCCAATCATCCATCGGAACGTTGCTTAATATACGTTCAGCTAATCGTTCATCCTCTTCGATAGATAGGTTAGCTTGGAGCGCATAGGGCCGAATAGAATCGATAGCTCGGACAAATGGGCTCGAAATAATATGATCTATTTGTAGCTGATTTTCTAAAAGGAATGTAGCAAGGATATTAGCTTGATTTTTTCCGGCAGTCGTTAATTCGGCATCACGTTTTTGTCCAGTTGCGGAACAATGTCGTATTACAATAATTTTCTTCATAATTCATCCCCATCTTTCAAGTTGACGCTATATACTTCGACAAATGTAGAAATAATTCCTTTTTATTGGAAACAGCATATGGATTTAAATATGTGGAAAAGTAATGTGGATAATGAAAAATTGAGGTGCCACTATGAAAAAAATGATGTGCATTGTATTCATTATTTGTTTTCTTATGCAATTATCCACAACATATGCAGAATCCAATGAAAAGTTAGATTATCCAAGCAATCGAAATAAGCCATTTGTGAGTGAGGATGTGTTTTATAAACAGTTAGATAAGAAAATTTATAAAGAATACAAAAATGCAGCATATAGTGTTCGGAAAAAAATCTTATTTAAAGAAGTGCCTGATGAAGAATTTTCTTTCCTACAAAAAACAGCTGTCGGTTGTCGAAGTAGAGTGGTGCTTCAAGATTTTTTGTTCACCCTGATTGCCAAGTGTACTTCTTTGCTTCTTTTACTCAAAATGAAGTAGAAGAGTTTTATAAGTATATCGTTATAGATGCAGAAACAAAGAGGGAGCTGCAAGAGGGCAAAAGTTATCATCATTGTGATAATCCTTATAAAGTGAAACTTTAATCAGTGGGGGATTTGTCCACTGATTATTAGTTGAACCAATCGGGCAGTTACGGACAGTTGATCTCTCGCCTAACTTCTCTGCATTTGCCGAACTTTGAGGTGAGAGTCCTACCGCCCGTTAGTGCGGAGTAAAAAATAACCCACCAACTGGTGGGTTATTTTTTACTCCGGCACACTCATTAATTTCACTTTCATTTTGCGAATCACAACGAGAGCACAAATTGTTAGTAGAAGAGTAATCCCTTCTGCAACAAAGATGTTGATCGTTTTTGTTTGGTAAAGTGCTGCGAAAAAGTCTACGAATGCGTGGAATAATATAGCATATACAAGGAAGATGTACTTCTTTTGTTTTACTGCGTATAAAACAAGCATTGTAAAGGCAATTTGCAATACGAGTGCCATAATTCTTTCTACGCTACCAAGGAAGTAAAAATAGGCAGGCTGCTCGATTAACATGTCCTTTACAAGGTTTAATTGAGGTAGTTTTTCTGCCATTTGAGCGAAGCTACCATCGTTAATAGCATTTGCGAATATAAGAGTTTGCAATGCAGAGAATCCGCCAACTAAAATAGATTCTATCCCGCCGTGACCAATTCCGTAAGCAAAGCCATCTTTATATTCTAGATATTTTTTTAGTAGGAAGAAGAAGGCAACGAAGCGTCCTAATTCTTCAAAAATACCAGCAGTTAGCCCGCCATAAAGTGCGAAGACAAATGGATTTTCTAAAAATGGAGCGATTGCTGGATTACCGCGCATAAATAGATGAAATGGTGTTTCGAGAATTTGGGTAAATCCGATAAAGATAAGAACACCAACTCCGACCACTTTCCAATTAATATTATATTTTTTACGGAAATAAACGAGTACAATAATTGGGACCAGAACCGAAACAACGAGTTGCATAATGATGCTGGCAATTACAGTATTTGAAACCATACTTTCACCGCTTTCTAATATATGTACATATCTATTATGCATGAAATATGGGAGAGATGAAACTTTTAGAGATAAATTGAAACTTTAATCAATGGGAGTGTTGTCTATTCCCCGAATTTTGAGGTGAGGGTATTACTGCTCGCAAATAGAGGGATAAAATGAATTTACTTATTGACTCTAACGTTGCGTCATACTTTATCGTATGTATTAAGGGGGAGATACAAATGACAATGAGAGTAAAAGAAGTAGCTGATTTAGTTGGAATTAGTGTGCGCACACTGCATCATTACGATGAAATTGGGTTGTTAACCCCAGACGAGACGACAGAATCTGGATATCGTCTGTATTCTGACGAAAATTTAGAGACACTGCAGCAAATTTTATTTTTTAAAGAGCTAGGCTTCCCTTTGAAGAAAATTAAAGAAATTATCATGAGTCCGTCATTTGATCGCGAAGAAGCATTACAGCTTCATAAGAAAATGCTTTTTGAAAAACGTGCGAGGTTAGATAAGGTGATTGCGACGATTGATAAAACAATTCAGCATACAAAAGGAGAGATTGAAATGACGAACAAAGAGAAATTTGAAGGATTTGATTTTAGCCATAACCCATATGAAGAAGAAGCGCGTGAAAGATGGGGAGATACAACTGTAGATAAAGCGAACGAATATGCAAAAGGTATGTCAAAAGAGAATCAGGAAGAGTTTAATACTATTTACAGAAATTTAGCAGCGCTTAGACATGGTGCACCTGATTCTAAAGAGGCACAAGAAGCTATTAAAGTATGGTATGATTACTTGCAAAACTTTGGTGAATATTCATTAGAAGCCTTCAAGGGACTCGGTCAAATGTACGTCGCTGATGAGCGCTTCACGAAAAATATTGATAAGTTTGGCGAAGGGTTAGCACAGTTTATGTGTGATGCGATGGAGGTTTATGCGGATTGTAATAAAAAATAAAAAGTAAAACAGGTGGAGGTTTTCTCCACCTGTTTTACTTTTTAATCATATCATTTAAAGTCTGATCCTCTGTATTGTTCAAATGAGGATTTTTACTCATTTCCCGTTTTAACATATCGAGGCTTTGCGTATATTCTGTATCATTTAAGCTACCTGATTGAAGTCCTTGAATTTGAGAAATCAACTTTTGGTCTGTCGATACATATGCTTTATAATAGCGAGGAACGATGGACAAAGCAGCTTTATATACTTGATCCGCTACGAGTTTCGGATCCGTTGTGTTTGCACGGTATACAACAAATACTTCATCATCGGTAACGAGCGTAGCAGCGTTTGTAACGTCAGGAAGTTTGACTGTCATGCTTGTAATCATTTCAGCAACTTTCTCACGGTTAATGGCTCCTACTTGTTTGTTAGATACTTCATGCTTTTGTTTAGATGAATAACCGACTCTCGTTAATCGTGTATTTGTATTTTCCGTATGATACATGTCGTTTTTGTTGGAAACAAGAACACGGCTTCCTTCCTCACGTTCCATTTCGGCTTTATTCGTTGATTGGCAGCCTGCAAATAGGGAAAGAGTGAGAAGGGAAAGTAAAATTTGTTTTTTCACGATGTATCACCTCCTTCTCCATAGCATGTACTAATTTGCAATTTTTTGTATTTGAAATTGTTGGTTGTTATGCTTTGTGATACGATAAAAAGAAGAATGCTTAGAGAGGAAGTTAATGATGGAGCAAAAGCAAGAAATTCATGCTACGGTGAGCATTAATAATGTTCAGTACGAAGTAATTAAAAACTTTCGTGACGGTTTTAGTGAAGAAGCATTTAAAGAGCGCTATGCAGAAATTTTAAATAAATATGATTATATCGTTGGAGACTGGGGATATGAGCAACTTAGATTGCGCGGATTCTTTGATGATAGTAACCAACGTGCGACATATGATACGAAAATTAGTACTTTATCAGAGTATTTATACGAGTACTGTAACTTCGGTTGTGCACACTTCGTATTACGAAAAGTGAAGAAATAAAAAAATCCTCTTACGATTGTAAGAGGATTTTTTCATAGCAATTATACCAGTTGTGAGGAGGCTGTTTACTTTCAAAATAAACAGCACCTTGGCAAATATAATCGTTTTTTTCATATAGACTTAATGAAACCGGATTGCGAGTAAAGCAATCTAGGCGTATGCCTTTGTAACCTTCCCGTCTTGCTTCACTTTCCCAAAAAGATAAAAGTACTTTACTATATCCTTTTCCTTGCGAGAGAGGATGGATAACGAAAGAGTGGACGATAAGAAAGCGTCCGTCTGTTTCTGACCAATCAATTCGTTTATATTCGGGAGACTGCCACTCGTTTAACACGACAGCACCAACGAGTGAATCATCCTCAAACAAGCAATAGAGTTCATCTTGTTCTAAGTGATAGGAAATATGTTCTCGAGCTGGATAAGAATCATCCCATTGGTAAATTTGATTTTGTAATAGCGCTTTTTTACATTCTGTATACATTCCATCTAATTCGTCTAATAAATCCATCGTACCTTTTCTCACGTTTAGCATGAGGCACCTCCTTATAAACAAATTGAAATATAATCGCCTTCAGAGAGTTGTTTATTTGGTTTCATTTGTTGTCCGTTCAATTGAATATCCCCACTTTTAATTTTATCCACAATGGTAGTACGGCTCCAATCTGAAATATATGTGGATAACACTTTATCAATTCGGTGGGAGCCAAAAACGATGTCTAATACAATCGTGATTTCAACTATGCCACTTTCTTTATGTTGTGTCATAGAAATGGTAGTAGTTGTTTCTGTTTGGTCTTGCTGAATCATATCGATTGTTTCGACATGATCAGTAAATGATTTATAAATGCGCAGTTTTTGATTCCACGTATGATCGTTCGGGCATTTATAAATGGCAAAGCGGTATATGTTTTTTCCATTGGCGTTATGCCTGCGAATATTCGTATCAGTAAATAGGGTATTACGTCCGCAATTTTTACAATATTTTTCGATTGTGTTTTGCTGATTTTCATATAAACTCCAAGAAAGTTGTACTTTCTGCATTTTCCTTCACCTCTTATAGTAGTGGTAAAGGAACGTAATACAGCTATTTGGATGTCTTGTAGTATGAAGACATGAGAAGTAGACAAAAATAAAAAGAGGTTCCCCAAAGAGGAACCTCCGTAAACATCATACTACAGATGCGTTACGTTCCTTTGTAATGGGAATGGGCAGACTACTCCCTTGAAAAAGCACCGTGCTTTTTTGAGAGTAATGCTATCCAATTGCTGGTCCATTACAAAGTAAATGTTGGCATACGTAGATAACGTCCTTTCTATCCAAATAGATTTGTACATAAGTATACCACGAGAGATTGAAAATTCAAAATAATTACAGTGAAAAAACACCAGCTAAAATAGCTGGTGTTTGAGATAAGTTATATAAGTTCAAATAAAAATGAGCGTAATTCTTCTGCAATTTCTTCAGTCATAGAAAATGCGTGCTCTAAGTAGCCTGGTTCGTTTAAATCGTCAGGACCGATGATTGCAAATTTATTGCTCTGCATATCAAGGACAATTGTTTTACCGTAATGACGATCGGAGTATAAAAGCGCTAAATCATGACGCTCATTTTCTCCCATAAAGCTAACGAAACGAGTTTTTGTAGCGACAGTATCGTCGTACAGAAAGAAACGTTCTTCCATACACATGGCTCCTTTATTAAATATCTAAGTTTAAGTGTGGTTTATGATCTAAATGGTGATGCGTTTTAATGAAACGTACTGTTCTTGTTTTGTAACGCATAACGATAGAATATGTTTCAGCTAAATCTCCGCCTAGGAATTTCACGCCGTCTAATAACTCACCAGCAGAAACACCTGTTGCTGAGAAGATTGCATCATCACCAGATACTAAGTCATCTAACATAAGAAGTTGACGAGGATCTTCTAATCCCATTTCACGACAACGAGCTTCTTCTTCTTCGTTCATTGGAACTAAGCGAGCTTGCATTTCACCTTCAAGGCATTTTAATGCTGCTGCAGAAATAACGCCTTCTGGAGCTCCGCCAACACCTACGAATAAGTCGATACCTGTTCCAGGGAGTGCTGTTGCGATTGATGCACCAACATCGCCATCACCAAATAATTTCACGCGAGCCCCTTTTGCACGAACACGGTCAATAATATCTTGATGACGTTCACGTTCTTGAATGATAACTGTTAGATCACGAATCTTTTTATTGTTAGCTTCTGCTACAATTTCAATTGTTTTTTCAATTGGATCATCTAAGCTAATTTTACCAGCTGCTTTTGGACCAACCGCGATTTTTTCCATGTACATATCAGGAGCGTGAAGAAGGTTTCCTTTATCTGCGATTGCGATAACTGCCATTGCGTTTGCAAGACCTTTTGCAACGATGTTTGTACCTTCTAATGGATCAACGGCGATATCTACTTCTGGACCGTTACCTGTTCCTAGTTCTTCACCAATATATAACATCGGTGCTTCATCAAGTTCTCCTTCACCAATTACAACTGTACCTGCCATGTTTACTGAATCGAACATATCACGCATAGCTGTAGTTGCTGCATCATCTGCTTCATTTTTCTTTCCGCGGCCCATCCACTGTGCGGATGCTAATGCTGCTGCTTCTGTTACACGGACAATTTCTAGTGCGAGTTCACGTTCCAAGATTTCATTCCTCCAATTTCAAAAATCATACAAATATAACTATAACAAATAACGGAGAAAAGGTGAATTCGAAAAATTGTCGATTTTTTCAGAAGAAAGCGTTACAATTAAAATGTAAATGCTTTAATTTCCAGGTAGGTGACATGAATGTACTTCGTAGACAGAAAAAAAATAGAACAAATGCTAGTATGTTTAGAACGAGCAACAAATACATTTCAAGAGAAGAAGATATATGAAACCGAGTTTGAATTTTATGCATTAGAGCGCATAGCCCATCTTATGATTGATTGCGTATTAGATGTAGGGAATGCGATGATTGATGGATTTATTATGCGCGATCCAGGAAGCTATGAAGATATTATCGATATTTTAATGGATGAGCGAGTGATAAGTGCAGAAGAAGGACAAGGAATGAAAGAAGTTATCCTTCTTCGAAAAATGCTTACGCAAGATTATATTCAAATGAATCATGATGAATTATATAAGACGATTCAAAAACATATTGCAGTGGTAGAGAACTACCCAGCAAATATTCGCAGTTATTTAGAGAAGGAATTAGGGCCTGTATCTGCATTTGTACCAGAATAATTATGCTTATGAGATCCCCGGGAATACCTTTTGGGGATCTTATATTGTATGTGAGAAAGAAAAGGGAGAAGGGAGAAGGGTAAAGCATGGGGGAAGCACGCACTACGAAAGACGAGATTGTCCAATTGTTGAAAGTAAAGGGAGAACATACGGTAGCAGAATTAGCTGACGTTTTAGAGATTACAGAAATGGCGATTCGAAGACATTTAAGTAATCTTGAGAAAGATGGGTTCATTTATTCTAAGATGGTCAGGCAACATGTCGGAAGACCAACTTATTTGTACGGGTTAAGTGAAAAGGGAGAAGATACATTCCCGAAAGAATATAAGCAATTTGCGATTGATATGCTAGAAGATTTAGCTCGAATGGGCGATGAAAAAATACTTCGTTACGTTTTGAAAGAAAGAACGAAGCGAATGGAAGAAAAATTGCAAAAGAGAATCAGTAATCAAAAGAACTTAGCATATAAAGTGCAAGAGGTAGCAGCAATGCAAGAGAAAAATGGTTATATGGTTCAAATAAAGAGAGATGGAGAGAACTCTTTCGTAATTGAAAAGCAAAACTGTCCGTTAAAGGAAATTGCAGAGAGATTCCCGCAAGTATGTGCAGATGAAAAAGAGATGTATAAGCGTTTATTTGCGAATGCAGATGTAAATACGCTAGCAAACATGTGTGAGGGTGATTGTAGTTGTTCTTACCAAGTAAAAGAGAAAAAATGAACGTTCTGGGGCGCTTTAAGGTAAAGCGTTTTTTTCTTTTGGAAAAGGGGGTAATATAAGAGTGGTATGATAGATGAGAACTCTAGCATAGAAGGAGAGACATAATAGATGTATAAAGGTTATTTAATTGACTTAGACGGTACGATGTATCGTGGTGAAGAACAAATTGAAGAAGCAAGCGACTTCGTGAAAGCATTAGGAGAGCGCGGCATTCCGTATTTATTCGTTACGAATAACTCAACTCGTAAACCAGAACAAGTTGCAGAAAAACTTGTTCGTTTCGATATTCCAGCGAAAGCAGAGCAAGTATTCACAACGAGTATGGCGACAGCGAATTTCATTTATGAACGTAAACAAGATGCAACTGTATACATGATTGGTGAAGAAGGCTTACATGATGCTCTTGTGGAAAAAGGATTTGAACTTGTGGATGAAAACCCTGATTTCGTTGTTGTTGGTTTAGATCGCGACATCACATATGAAAAATTAGCAAAAGCATGTCTTGCTGTACGTAACGGTGCAACGTTTATTTCTACAAATGGAGATATTGCTATTCCAACTGAGCGTGGATTATTACCAGGTAACGGTTCATTAACATCAGTTGTTACAGTATCAACAGGTGTGGAGCCAATCTTTATTGGAAAACCAGAATCAATCATTATGGAACAAGCGTTAAAAGTGCTTGGCATAGGAAAAGATGAGGCATTAATGGTTGGGGATAACTACGATACGGACATTTTAGCGGGAGTAAATGCTGGTATGCATACCCTTCTTGTCCACACTGGAGTCACAACTGTGGAGAAGTTAACAGAATACGAAGTTCAACCGACGCAAGTTGTGCATAACTTGACGGAGTGGATTGAGAAGATGTAATGAAATGCAGGTAACCGGAAGAGGTTACCTGTTTTTTTATGCATAATTGCATATGTACTATAAGTATATAAAATGTAAAATTTAAATGTAATGATGTAAGGGGGAGAGAATAAGAATGTACTGGATGTCATGTATTATGTTTGTTTTTACATTATGTGTTTTGTTTTTTATTCTATGGAAGATATATAAAATAAATGAAATGAAAAAAAGCGCAGGAAAACTCATTGCAATGTATCCTCGGGTGAAAAGACGTTGGGTTGCATTACTTGGACCAGCATATTTCATTGGACAATGTATGTATATATATGCTCAATACGTAAGTGGTGATATTGGCACACTTGAACAGTTTCTCATTCAGTCAGGTAGTTATGCTGTAGCAAGTTGTTTTATGACTTTAATAGCGATCCATCTTATTAAAAGTGTACAAATATATGAAAAAGGTGTAGTAGACGGATTAAACTTTTATTCATACGAAGAATTGAAAGGCTATAAAACATCAACATGGGAAAATCCAAAAGAAAATATATTTTTATATCGCGGGCGAGAAAAAATGAATGACAATGTGAATTTACTTATTAGACAGGAAGATATGAATGAATTAGAAAGCATTCTTCAAAGGTATATTCCGAAATTAATGATGAAATGAAAAACTCCGGTTGTTAAAGCCGGAGTTTTTTTATTAAAATGCACGATTCACAACATCTTTAACCTCTTCAAGATATTGTTTACGCACACTGTCATCCACAGAAGGAACACTTGTATAGAATGTATGCTCAAGTGTTTCAATGCCTGTAAATTCAAAAATACCAACATCTGCTGTTTTTTTCATTGCATCAAACATACCGCCTGCTGTGTATACTTCTTTTGAATTTCCCATCGTAGATAATAACAATCCTTTTTTACTGCTTAATAATTTTTCAATACCATTCTCACCGTAAGCATAAGCGAAGCCGTGGCTAAATACACGGTCAACGTATCCTTTTAAAATAGCAGGAAGACCTGCCCACCAAACTGGGTAAATGAATGTAATACTATCAGCCCAAGTGATATGCTCTTGTTCTTCTTTAATATCTTCTGGTGTGTTTCCTTGGGAAAATGAGATGAAATCGGAAGCACCTAATACTGGATTGAAGTTTAATTCATATAAATCACGAACGCGTACTTCATGACCTTTGCCTTCTAATTCACTTTTTACAGTTTCTAAAATTGCATGGTTAAAGCTTTCTGTATTCGGGTGTGCATAAACGATTACATGTTTCATTGTTCTTCCTCCTACTTGTGGATATGTGAATAGTTTTTAAATATTCGTGTAACTATTATGGTTACTTTCGTTGCGAGAGTCAACTTTTCTGACGTGAGAAATAAAGTGAAATTTTAATCGGTGGGGGCTATCCATCCCGCACTGATTATTTGCTTACACTAATCGGGCACTTACTGCCGGTTAATATAAATGTTAGTATGTGACAAAAAAATACAAAATAGTAGGGATTTTGCATTTTCGAATAGAATATATAGATTGGTAAATAGAGAGAGAAGGGGATATCGGGATGAATATTATTGAAATTGAAGGGTTAGAAAAATCGTTTGATATTGGAGATAGTAAAGTAAAGATCTTAAAAGATATTAATCTTCAAATTCAAAAAGGAGATTTTGTTTGTATTATGGGGGCAAGTGGATCGGGGAAAACGACCTTACTTCAGCTGTTAGGTGGATTAGATATTCCATCAGTAGGTAGTATTCGAGTTAATGGTACGGAGATTTCAACATTAAAAGAAAAAGAGCTCGCTTTATTTAGAAGGCATAAAATCGGTTTTATTTTTCAACAGTTTAATTTAATTCCAGTGTTTAATGCGGAGGAAAATGTAGGGTTGCCTTTATTATTAGATAATGTTTCGCAAAAAAAGGCAACGGTGACAGCAAATCGTTTATTAGAACTCGTTGGATTGAAAGGAAAAGAAAAGCATTTACCAGCACAGTTATCAGGTGGGCAACAGCAAAGGGTTGCGATAGCAAGAGCCTTTGCAAATGAGCCAGCTATTATATTAGCTGATGAGCCAACAGGGGCGTTAGATTCAGAAAACAGCAAAAATATTATTGCGGCACTTCGCAATGCATGTGATGAATTAGGGCAAACAGCTGTCATTGTAACGCACGATCCGTTCGTAGCGGCCCATGCTGATAAAGTCGTTTTCTTATTAGATGGTGAGGTGATTCATGAGCATGCTGAAAGTAAAGGATGGAAATTTCGAAATATCCCGCAACAAGTTATCCACATTCAAGAGATTATGAATCGTCACTTTAAAGTAGGAGGTAAAGGTGATGCGATGGGTAATTAAGTATGCGGTAAAATCGATGAAACAAAATTGGTTGCGAAATATGTTGATTGCCCTCGGTGCAGCTTTAGGTGTTATGTTAGCGACGATGTTATTGCTAGGCAATCAATCAGTAGAGCAAAGTGTGAAGGAACAAGTAGTAAGTCGGTATGGAGATTATAATTTACAATTTGGCTATATAAAAAATGATATGTATTTAAATAATGAAAGTTTAAAAGGAATAGATGGCTTAGAAAATGCTGAAAAAATATCAAAAGTACTTATACCATATCCTTTCCCACACTATAAAGAGTTATCGGGAAAACCGTCCTATTGGGGTGTTGAGCAAGATTCTCCAGAAATACATTCTTATAAAATATTTGAAGGTCGATATCCGAAAGAAGGGGCTGAAGTAGCACTAACAAAAGGGTATACAGACCGTGAAAATATACGGGTGGGAGATACAATTAAACTGCCATTTCCGCAGCATGGAGAAAAGACTGTGAAAGTCGTCGGTATTTTAAATCCACCGTTAATGGCGGCAATGGGGCATGGGGCTTATTTTCCCATCCATTGGCTTCAAAAAGAATTAAATCTACTAAATCAGTTCAATCTCGTTCAAGTGAAAACAGCCGATGTAAATGTGAAGAGAGCGATTGCTCTTGATGTAAATAAGAAGATAGAAAATATAAAGGTGGACCAACGTACTTATGTAGATAAGGCATTTGAACGACTAAATGTAATGAAGCCATTAATTTTTAGTTTAGGTGGTATTGCCTTATTTGTTGTAGCTCTTTTAATAATGGGAAGTTTCTTCTTATCTGTCAGAAGTCGATTTAAGCAATGGGCATTATTACGTGCACTTGGTAGTAATCCAAATCAAATTATATTAGTCGTCTTATTAGAGGCTTTATGTATTGGGGCAATCGGATCGCTAGCAGGAGTTATTCTTGGAGCAGGTACGCAAACAATCGCTGCATCATTTATTAATAAATGGGTGAATATTGAGGGGGCAGGGAAAGAATCATTCTCGATTTCAGGCGAGATTTTACTCATTACGTTTTTACTAGGAATTGTTATGTCTATTATAGGGGCTATTATACCAGCCTTCATGGTTAGAAAGATTCCACCAGTTCAAGCGCTTAGGCCAGGTCTTCCTAGTAATGAGAAAAAAGAAAAAAGGTGGAGTGCTTTTAGTGGTAGCATTTTAATTATTGGTACTGTTATTGGACTAACGGGTAACGTATTAGAGCGGTATATCGGTTTTAATCCAAGTGCGATAGGTGCGCTGTTATTTGCGGTCGGTTTGTTATTTGCGATTCCGTTATTTATTCGGATGATAGCACCAGTGATTGCAAAACCACTTCAAATGATATTACGAATTGAAACGACGATTAGTAGCCGAAATGTCATTCGTTATCGAAATAAGGCGGCTGTGTCCGTTGCTATACTAGCATTTGGTTTTATGTTAGCACTTGTTGGAACGATGTATGTAAATTCTATGTATGAAGGTATGAAAAAAGGATTACAAAAACATTTACCAGCGGACTTAGTAGTAAGAATTCCGGTAGAGTCGCAAGGAATAGAAACATTACCGTTTAGTTGGATGGAGAAGGTTAGAAAAATTGACGGTGTAGAGGCGAGTGTTGGGAATGCTACAGACTTTACAGCAAAGCTTGTGAATTATGACTTTAAAAAAGCGAATCAAGAGTGGTATGAACATGCGAGGAAAAATGATTTTGAACCTGATTTGATGGAAGTTGTGGGAAATGATATTGTCGCGTATCAAAAAGTAACGAGAGCGAAGGTGATTGAAGGAAAAGATTTAAATAAGCCATTACAAGATGGTGAGGGAGTCATTACGAAGGAAACGGCTAAAAAATTAGGGCTTCAGTTGCATGATACGTTTGAAGTACAAGGAAAGGGAAAAGAAAAACAAACGATTAAAGTCGTTTCGATTATTGAGCAAGGATTAAGGTTAAGAGGATCAGATGTTTTCGTAAATGAACAATGGGCTCGCGATAAGTTTCACGTACAAGGATATGAAGCAATTCAAATTATGACTAATTCTAATCAATCATTTGAAGCGATTAAGAAGCAAGTAAAAGAAATTACAAAGAATAAAGAGAATGTAGAAGTTATAAACAGTTATGATTTATTGAAAGAACAAGAGCAGTTATTATCGCAAATGATGATGTTAATTCGCTTGTTAGTTGTAATTGTTTTCATTATTTCTGGTATAGGGTTAATGAATGCGATTGTCTCAAGTTTACATGAAAGACGTGCTGAAATTAGTATGATTCGTGCGGTAGGAGCTATTCCGAAGCAAATGAGACGGATCGTTTTATTAGAGGGAACTTTACTTGGAGCGATAGCTGGTTGTATCGGCATTTTTGGTGGGATTCTGTTTAGCTATATCGTGTTATCAAGCTTAGAGTTAACGGTTATTATTATTCCGTATAATCAAGTTTGCATATTAGCTTTTGCTAGTGTGGTGCTTGGAGCAGGGGCAGCGATGATTGCTTCATTACAATTAAGAAAGTTCAAATTAAGTGATACTTTAAAGGAATTATCGGCATAAAAGATTGCTATACCCCGCTCATACAAAGAACAAAGAAGACAAATAAAATGATGACAATACCAATACCGAAGTTAAATACGAGAGTACTATCCATATATGTAACCTCCTTGTTTTAAAGTGAAAAGCACTCTAGTCAGAGTGCTTTTTATTTTGAATCTCCCGTAACGTACTTCACAACTTTTAGAAAGGGATTCATGCGTGTAAAGAGTTACATTATTTTATGCGTTTATTTTGGGGAATGAGTAAGTCCTTATGAAATATAGAAAAAAGACACTCTTTCGAGTGTCTTTTATGATGACAAAATGTGTCAATTGCTTGAGTTCGATAAGACGCTAATTTCCGTTTTAACGCCTTTTCTTTAATCAAGAAGTGTAGCAACAGCGATTCAAATAAATTGTACCATTTGTGTAATGTTTGTGTGCATGCAATTCTGCATATTTCAATTAGAGGGAAATAAGGTGCGGAGAATGAATGAGTATATAGAACACTTGATAAGGAGAAAGAAGGATGGATATACATAAGTTAACGGTAGAAGAAGCAAATGAGATAAATACGTGGACGTACGAGGAACCATATAATTTATATAGTTTTTCAGGCGAGAAAGAAGTGATAGAAGAGCTATTAGATGGAACGTATTATGGCTGTTGTGACGATCAAGGAGAGTTCATCGGCTATTTTTGTTTTGGAGAAAATGCACAAGTACCAGGTGGAAGAGATGCTAATTTATATGGTAGAGAAAATCTGATTGATATCGGACTTGGTATGAAGCCGGCGTTAACAGGGAAAGGAATGGGGAAAGAATTTTTCAAAGCTGGAATAGCGTTTGCCACGAAAGAGTTTAATGCAAAAATGTTTCGATTAAGTGTAGCAACATTTAATACAAGAGCAATTACGCTATATAAAAATATAGGTTTTCAGCAAGGACCTATCTTTTTGAGCCGCGGAAGAGAATTTATGCTCATGGAATATGAAAGACCGTCAGCATAAAACTGACGGTCTAGAAAGCATTATTATTCCGAGTGATCAGCTCGGTGCGCTAAACGGCTTGAAGCAGCGGCAGCGATTCCGCCAACGATATCATCAAGGAATGTATGCACTTTGCCAGTTGATTTATCATTTAAGTATTCTAAAATACCAGGTTTTAATTTATCGATATATCCAAAGTTCGTGAAACCGATAGAGCCGTACACGTTAACGATAGAAAGTGCGATAACTTCATCAATTCCGTATAAGCCTTCATCACGTTTTACGATATCTTGTAACGGCGCACTTAACATTCCTTTTTCAGCAAGGACATCGAGTTCGATACCAGTAATTAGTGCGTTTTGTACTTCACGTTTTGATAATACACGCTCAACGTTATAACGGCATTCTGACATCTCTAAATTTGGATGATATTTTTTTTGAAGAAAATGAACAAGTTCAGCAATATCGTCAATTGTTACACCGCGTTCTTGTAATAGTTGTAATGCTCTTTCTTGTAGTTGATTTGATTCTTTCATGTTTATCACCTTTTTTTCTTTTTAGTATTTGTATACGTTTCGTTGCTTTATCATGTGCATAGGAATGAAAGGCGAGCACAAGCTCATATATATAAAGAAAAACCATAGGTGGCGACTGCGATGATTCAGCATATTTATGAGCATTATCACATGCATGTTAAAGAATTAATCCCCCTTGGCCCCTATAAAAGCTTTTGGATTCGCAACAAAATTTATGTACTTGTTCCAATTGGAGAAATGGAGGAAGAAGTACTTGTAGAGATGAAAAAGCTCAGTGACTATATGAACCAGCAAGGGGATATGACTGTAGCGACTTTCGTTCCGACTATACACGGCTACTATGTAAGTGAGATAGAAGAACAAAATTACTGCTTATTAAAAGGTATGCGCACGTTAGAACGACATGCTATGTCATTAGGAAGTGAGCTTTCTATATTCCATAAACGAGGTGCATTCTTTCCAGAAGAAATTGAGCAATTAAGCCGCATTGGTGAATGGAAAGCGTTATGGGAAAAAAGGCTCGATCAATTAGAAAAATTTTGGCAATCACAAGTGATGAACCACCCTACAGACGTATTCGATCAATTGTTTATCGAATCCTTCCCGTATTATTTAGGAGTTGCGGAAAATGCAATTCAGTATGTTGTCGATACAGAGATGGATGATACGCCACAAATGACCGATGCGGCAACAATTTGCCAGGAGCGATTTACACCTTTATTATGGCATCAAACGAAGCGTCTAAAACTTCCTTTTGAGTGGGTGTATGATCATCCCACTCGAGATATAGCAGAATTGATTCGCTATATGATGATTGAAAAGAAGAAAGACTGGGAGCAAACAATCGTTCAATTTGTTACAGATTATGAACGCAATTATTCGCTATCCTCATTTGGTTGGCGCTTATTATTTGCAAGGCTCCTGTTCCCGCTCCACTATTTTGAAACGGTCGAACGATATTATCAAACTGGGAACGAAGAACAAAAAAGTATATATAGAGATCGCTTAGAAGCTATTTTACATGATGTGAACCGCTCTGAGCAATTTATGAGGAATTTTTATGGATCACTTCGTTTGCCAATTGATAAGTTAGGGATTAGAAAATTAGATTGGCTATCTTAAAAGTATAAAAAAGAGACCGATTGAGGTCTCTTTTTTATACCGCAATTGTATATGTAATACATTATGCTCCTACCTGTTGATCTGCACATATATTTAAAATGAATTGATTTCTTTCGATTTTTTCATTTACTTTACTCAATAATTCTTGCTGGATTTCTTTAAATAAAAATTGATAGCTTGTATTCCATGTTGGTATAACGGACGAAAGGCCTAATAAATATTCTTTTTTCTCTTCTAGTTCTTGAATTGTTAAAAAAGTGTTCCCCATTTTTGGCATGTGTCGTCCCCCTATGTTTTTTACTTCATCCCGCTATTTGTGGGAATCGGGCTGCCCGTAAACGCCCACTGATTATAGTTTCACTTTATATGTGTGAACGATTCACTATATAGTATTAATTATCGCATTTTTTTGAGAAGGATTTCCAATTTTGTTTTATGATGTTAAAGGAGAAGTGTTATTTGAATAAAAAAAGAGACCCATTGGGGTCTCTTTCTAGGAAGCGATTCTGAACGAGCCGCTTCTGCTTTTAATTAATATCTAGCTCCAGCGGCTAAAATGTTCGGTGGCTTCGCTTCTTCCGCCGAGGCAAAAAGCGCCTCTATGTCAGAAGCTCCATCCTCCTCACATTCTGAACGAGCCGCTTCCGCTTTTAATTAATATCTAGCTCCAGCGGCTAAAATGTTCGGTGGCTTCGCTTCTTTTCCGCCGAGGCAAAAAGCGCCTCTATGTCAGAAGCTCCATCCTCCTCACATTCTGAACGAGCCGCTTCCGCTTTTAATTAAAATACTTGCTCTACTTCAATAACGCCTGGTACTTCTTCAAGTAACGCGCGCTCGATACCAGCTTTTAGTGTGATTGTAGAACTTGGGCAGCTTCCGCATGCACCCATAAGGCGTAATTTTACGATACCTTCTTCAATGTCTACTAATTCAACGTCTCCGCCATCGCGAAGTAAGAACGGACGTAATTTATCTAGTACTTCTAGTACTTGTTCTTGCATATGTGGGTTTTCCATTTTTATCGACTCCTTTCATCAGTTTTATTATAATCAAGATAGAGGGGAAAATCTATTTTTTCTGTTCTTGTTTTATTGTCGAAATATTTTATCATGTGTACAACGTGTTTTTTCAGTATAGGGGTATGGAATAAGTTTGTAAAATGATGTGCTTATGTAATAAGACATCTGAATATACTGTTAGAACAAGGAGTGGGGGAGAAGAAATGGTTAATGTGCAAGTGTATGGGACGAAAGTGATTTGTGCGAGCTGCGTCGGAATGCCATCTTCAACAGAAACGTTTGAGTGGTTACAAGCGGCGATTGGTCGTAAATATGAAGGACAAGAAAATAAATTTAATTTCGAGTATATTGATTTTCAACAAGAACAAGAAGATGAAGATAAAAAAGCATTCGCAGAGCGCGTAGTAGAAGAAGATTTATTTTATCCAGTCGTTCTTGTGAATGGAGAGATTGTTGGAGAAGGAAATCCTCGTTTGAAGGATGTTTACGAGGAAATCGAGAAATATTTATAAAGCAGGAAGCCTTTGCGAATTTGCGAAGGCTTTTTTTAATGGAGGGATAGATGTGGAGAATGGAATAAAACAAGCTTTACCAGCAGAAGTAAAGCAGTTAATGGAGCAGTACATAGCAGGGTTAAAAGAAATTTTTTTAGATGGAAAAATAGTCGGAGTATATGTTTACGGCTCTATTGCGCTAGGTGCATTTCATATAGAAACGAGCGATGTTGATTTTGTTGCAGTACTAAATGATTCCGTGAATGAAGCTGAAAAACAACAAATTGTAGAACTGCATAAGAAAATGAGTGAAAGTACGCTAGGTAAAAGAATGGACGGTATGTATATTCCGCTTGCTGACTTAGGGAAATACAATCATGAAATAAATGAGTACGTGTATTGTGCAGATGGTAAGGCGAATATAGGTCATTGGGATATTAATGCGGTCACATGGTGGACATTAAAAAATCAAGGCATTACAGTTATCGGGAAAGAAGTAGAAGACCTTCCACTTCAAATAAAGTGGGATGATGTAGTCAATACAATGCAATACAACGTAGAACAGTACTGGAGTGAAAAAGCGAAGCAGCCATATTTATTTTTTATAGAAGAATGGGTAGAATCAGCTGTCGTTACGATGGGGCGTATTTTATATACGTTAGATCATAAAACAATTGTTTCAAAAGATAGAGGATTGCAATACTTGTTAGAACGCTCAGCGAAAGAATGGGAGCCTTTATTAAAAGAAGTAGAGCGAATGAGGTATGATCCAAAGGAGAAGAAGAAACTTTCTATTTGGAGAAGGGCTGATATGACGAAGAGATATTTGCTTAGTATGATTGAAGAGTGTAGGAGAAAGTGGTAGGGAAAATAACAAAAGCATCCTGATACGCAGAATACTTTTTCTTTTTCCTCGTTATTAAGATGTACAGAGCAGTGTAAATATTGCTGTAAGTAGCGATTAGCTTGTTCGTATTGTTTTAATTTGTAGAAAGAAAAACAGGTAAGAAGCAGAAAAGCTTTTTTTGTAATATTGGAACGACAGCTAGTACCGGATTGATGGAATGTATATTTGTTTTGGTTAAATTTTCCTAATAATCCCAAGTTTGAAACCAGTCGAGAATGCTAGAAAGGTAATCCGGAATGTCGATAGTTTCATGTGAAACATTATGTAATAACTGGTTTTGTTATATAAAGATGGGGAAATTTATATTGCTACTTCAAATTTAGAATTAATAATACTTGATGCTGAATGTGGCGAAGTAAAATATATAATGAAACTCCTTAAAAATGTTGTTGAAATAGATTTTATTGGATCAATTGAGGAAGTTAATGATAGATTATTTATTAGTTGTGTAAGTGGGAATATGTTTGAAATAGTAGAAAGCTAATTTGTGAAGTCTTTTAAGTCGAGATTTTAGGTTGGGCCATCTCATAATAGTAATTTATATAATAGGAGTAGGATGCGTCCAAATGGTTTTGGGGCATCTTTTTTTGTGAACATACAAAACATTTAACTTAGTGTATTAAACGTATGATTCATAAGTATTTTAATATATTTTAAAGCAAAATGAAATAATTAATGGGTAATTGTCAGAATATATTCGATTTTCATTCATTTTTATGAAATATATGTACTTTTTGTTAGTTTCCTTCTTTTTGTACATATACAATACCTGTATATAGAAATAAGAAAAGGATGATGTATGTGAAAGACACTGTTTTACAAGAAACAATCTCTCCACAAGAGTTACATAAGATTGTGCAAAAGAATACGGCGTATTATGACTTTAAATGGGGGAAAGTAGAGAATCCAGCACAAGGGAATACATGGAATTGGGTAGCCTTTTTCTTCCCAACTTTTTGGTTAGCTTATCGTAAAATGTATAAGTTATTTATTATATTTGCGTTATTGGCTATACCTAGTATAGTTATCCCACCTTTTATAGATGTTCCAGATGGGATTTATGTAACATGTAGTTTAGCTCTTCAATTAGGAATGATGATATTTACTGGATGGCAAGGAAACCGTTTATATTATAAGCATGCTGTTCGTGTTTTACATAAGGGAGAAGATATGCCGGATCACAAGAAGGCGTATTACTTACAATCAAAGGGTGGCGCTAGTGCTGCTGGTATGATTGGTTTACAAGTTATAGTGGGGATATTGTTTGGTGGAGCTATGTTCGGACTTTCTCTTTTACCAACTGAGCCGAATATTAAAAATGTTGTTCGTTCATGTGATGAAGGATTTACTTTAGAGGTTATGACTGATAATCCAACTTGGAAGTTCGTGAAGAAAGAAAAAGAGTATGACGTAGTAGAGTTTACTGGTTATGACTATACAGAGAAGAAAAACGTAAAAATTAAATTCGCTGTTTATTTCAGTGAAGGTTACTTTGAATGGCAAGAAGTATATGAGAATAATAAGAAGTTAAGTGAAGAAGAGTTAGAAGAGTATCAATTTTATATTGAAGAGAATGGTTGGGGGTTCTAGTGAGAACTCATTCATTTTGAAAAGAAGAATCTTGTGAAGGTTCTTCTTTTTTATTGTAAACACCATACGAATTGAAATTTTGTAAAATACAATAAAAAATGAGAATTTGAGGTAGGCTTGTCAATAACGTAAGACTATGGCACTATAAAGAAATGCTATACAAATTTTATTTATCGAGATGTAAAAATCAAATTTGATTTTTACGTATAAATAATGAACGGAGGAAATGAATTTATGGCTACTTTACCAAATTGTCCAAAATGTAATTCAGAATATACGTATGAGGATGGCGTTCTTTTCGTATGTCCAGAATGTGCTCATGAGTGGGGCAAAGAAGCAGAAGCTGAAAACAATGATGGTGCAAAAGTTGTAAAAGATGCAAACGGAAACGTTCTTCAAGATGGTGATGCTGTTACTGTCATTAAAGATTTAAAAGTAAAGGGTACTTCTTCAGTTGTGAAGATTGGTACGAAAGTAAAGAGTATTCGTCTAGTTGATGGAGATCATGATATTGATTGTAAAATCGACGGTTTCGGAGCTATGAAGTTAAAATCACAGTTCGTTAAGAAGGCGTAAGACAAATAAAAAGAGGAGGCTATTCGCCTCCTCTTTTTATTATGTCACTTTTTGTCGGTAAATCGATATTTCGTACAAAACCGTTGATATATTCTGAGTTATGATAGATATATTTGAAAAATCGTTGATATATTGTAAGTTATGATAGATATATTGAAAAAATTGTTAATATAATTTCATTCGCTGTGAACTACGCACGATTCACCTCGCATCATAGTCAATTTCTTTCAACTGACAGCGCTTATTAAAGAATGTTTTATATCCAAGCTGTAAGAAGATAATGACAGCGAAAGCGGTACTCCCTGAAATACCGAGTATGATAGCAATTTGATATTGAATTGCTGTAAACGGTGATACACCGGATAATATTTGACCGGTCATCATGCCGGGTAAGCTTATAATTCCCATACCGACCATGGAATTGATTGTTGGTAAAATAGCAGAATCAAAAGCGTCCCTTATGAGGGGAGCAGTTGCTTCTTTCGGTGTTGCGCCGAGCATAAGGGCACCTTCAATATGATCTCTTTGAGATTTCATATTGTTTAAAAAGGTGTTTGCCCCGAGGCAAATACCGGTCATAGCATTACCGATTAACATGCCGGCAATAGGAACGATATATTGCGGTGCATACCACGGATTATGCCCGATAATAACAAAGATAAATAGTAGTAATGGTCCGATTGATCCCGCAACCATGGAAAGAGCGGCTACACGTTTTAATTCTTTTGACATCGGAATATTAACTCGTTTATAAATATTAAAAATAGCAAATGTAGTAATAGAAGTAATGAGAGCAATTGTATAAAATGGATTACTGTTTTCAAATATGTATGTAAGGACATATGCAACAAGTACGAGCTGAATGGTCATACGGAATGTTGCGATCGCAATTTGTTTCTCGCGAGGTATCCCTTTTAATCTTACAAGTCCGATTAAAATAAGAATGAAAATATAGGCAGCAGCAAGTTGCCAAATTTGGAGTTCAATAACGCCCTTCAACTGAGAGCACTCCCTTTCTAGTTGCACCGTTTGTTTTACTAATTTCAATAATATCGTCTGCAATTTCTTCTGGAAGTTGTTGCGAGTGCGTGATGAAGATAACGGTTTTTTTCTTTTCTCTTGCGAGTATAGTGAATTGCTTCATAACGCGGCGTTCTGTATCACTATCTAATGCCGAAGTTGGTTCATCTAATAAATAGACAGGCGGATCTATAAGTATGATGCGAGCAAAAGCAAGCCGTTGTTTTTCCCCGCCTGATAATGAAGCGGCGTTGTCTTCTAAATTTTTATTTAAGCTAACAGTCGTTAATGCATTCTGCAAAGTATCATCACTTGGAGAGGGTTTTTCAGAAAGACGAAGTCCCATTAATAGATTGTCTTTAACTGTTCCGTCAAAAATAGGTGGAGTTTGTCCGAGCATAACTACGTCACGGCGTAATTGAATAGGGGGATAATCAGAAATTGGTTTTCCGTTATATTCGATTGTACCGGATGTTGGAGATTGTAAATCATTTAACATGCGAAGTAATGTACTCTTTCCGCTCCCACTTTCACCGATAATACAAGTGATTGTCTCTTTTTGAATCTGTAAATAAGGAATGTGTAGTATATCTTTATATGTAACGTCTTTTAATATAAACATAAATTGCTCCTTTCTGATTCTAGTTATATCGTATCAAAAAAGAGAGAGAAATAGAAAAATAAGGTTATAAAGAGCAACGTTTTTTCTTCGTCTTGAGTTTTATTAATAAGTTAAGTAAACAATCTAATTCTTGACTGAAAGAAATTACTTTATCATGAGTGAATCCGTACATTTCAACGAGATAGATCAATTCTTTCTTCTTCGTTTCTATTCGATCGTGTAGTTTCGTCAAGTTCATAAGTGAAATGTAATGCCTCCTATAAAAGTATTTATCACATAAAAAATAAGACCGAATTCATTCGGTCTTAAAGGAAATAATAAAAACAACTTACAAATAGCATACACTTTTCATCAATAGTTTTTAATATAAAAATAGAAAATTTTTGAATAAATATTGAGAAAAATATTTCTGATAATTTCTGTTTATGAAAAAATTTTTTTTAACTAATGAAAAGAGGCTGCCTACATAGTAGACAGCTCGTAAAGTATTAACCGTTATGATATTTATACATCCAAAGAAGACCGGATTTTAATAATCTCGGTACACGTCCCATTAATGGTTGGTTTGCTAGTAAACCAAATCCGTGCTTTTTGCCGAGGGAACCGAGAACACCTTTTAATTTAATAACAGGTAGTTCATCAGGAAGTGGTTCATTATTCCAACGTTTTAATAATATTTGGACAATTTGTTCTCCTTGACCTTCAGCAAGTTGAGCAGATGGTGCGTGTGGAAGTGCTGCACAATCTCCTACAACGTAAACGTGCTCGTCATTTGGAATATTGTGATATTTTGTTAAAACAACCCGTCCGCTACCATCTTGTTCAACCGGAAGGTTTCGAACAACTTCATTTGCTTGAATACCAGCTGTCCAGACGATTGCATCACATGCAAGAGGTTCATCGTGGTTGTACACAATATTTGGTTCGACTTTGGTAATGTTAGAGTTTCGTATAATGGTAACGTTATGTTTTATAAACCATTCTTCTACATAACTACTTAATTTCTCTGGATATGGGAATAAAATTCTATCTTTTCTATCAAATAAATAGATTTTTAAATCAGAACGGCTCTCACGAAGTTCACTTGCTACTTCAACGCCACTTAAGCCAGCACCAACGACAGCAACTGTAGCATTCGGTTCTAGGCCATTTAATTGTTCATATGTCTTACGTGTTTGTTCAATTGATTGTAGACTGTGTGTATATTCCTTTGCCCCAGGAACGTTATGATATTTATCTTCACAGCCAAGTCCGATAATTAAATCATCATATTGGATTGCTTCACCGCCATCAAGATGAACAGCTTTTTCTTCGAGATCAATATTTGTTATTGTGCCGTATTGAATATTGAGGCGTGGGTGCTCAGGAAACGGTATGCGAATATGCGTTTCTGAAATTGTACCCGCTACTAATGCATAATATTCAGTTTTGAAACAATGGTATGGTACTTTGTCGATTAATGTCACCTGTACATCATCTGGAAGTTGGTTGCTTGGAAGTAGCCGTTGCAGAATTCTCATTCCACCGTAGCCACCACCTAGTATTACGAGGTGTTTCATGATGGATTACCCCTTTTCTGTTGAAATGTCCCCTAATCCTAAAATTTTATATTAATAAAATATTTCGACTTTACTCAATCAAATTATATCGAATTTGTGAACAAATAACAATGCATGAATGAATACTCTGTTGTACAATAAGAAGAAAAGTAAAGTAAACTGTTTTCCTTTTCTAGTTACTATTTCATTATGAAGGCCGAAAAGCAGTGTTGTGAATATATTTATATAGAAAAGAATATTTGCTTTGAAGTGAAACAGTGAAGGAATTGAATAGTTTAGTAAGTGTAATGAAAACAACAAGAAACAGCTTAGTTTTCTTCTTATAGATGAAGTCAGAAGGTAATTTGTTTTGTAGTACAGGGGGGAGAATTTTGATTAAACCGTTAATTGAATTTTGTGTAGGTAACCTCGCGAGTGGTTCACAAGCAGCTTTAGAGAAATTAGAAAAAGATCCGAATTTAGATGTAATGGAGTATGGATGTTTAGGATATTGTGGTATTTGTTTTGAAGGCCCATTTGCCCTTGTGAATGGTGAAGTAGTACAAGGATCGACAGTAGAAGAGCTTGTTAATAATGTATATGAGTATTTGGATGAAAATCCAATGTTTTAAGGTGTTGCGAATGGGCAGCACCTTTTTCCATTAGATAAAATATTATTTCGCAGGGTAGGATAATACGGAATATAAATAAAAAAAAGGCCCTTTTAGAAGGGCTTTTTTCCTACACAATTTGTGCAAGAATGGCTCATCGCCAAATGTTGTCAAATATGAGAAACGGGGGACATTCATATTGTGTTCTAAAAGCATGCATTCTATACTTAAAATAACAAATTATTTTTGGAGTGAATACAAATGAGCCAATTTTCTTTTACAAAAATGCATGGTCTTGGCAATAGTTATATATATGTAAATATGTTTGAGGAACAAATTCTTGAAGAAGATTTAGCTCTTGTGGCGGAAAAAGTTTCAAATATTAATACTGGTATTGGGGCAGATGGAATGATTTTAATTTGTCCTTCTGACGTAGCTCCGGTGAAAATGCGCATGTTTAATAATGATGGTTCAGAAGGGAAGAGCTGCGGCAACGGTTTACGCTGCGTAGCGAAATATGCGTATGAGCATAAACTAGTAGAAGAAACAGTTTTCGCAATTGAAACGTTAGCCGGAATTGTAACGGCTGAAGTAACGGTAGAAGATGGTGTAGTTACATTAGCAAAAATCGATATGGGAGCACCACGTTTAACACGTGCAGAAATCCCGATGCTTGGTGAAGGTGAAACACCGTTTATTCGTGAAAACTTCTTATACAATAATCATCGTTATGCATTTACAGCTGTTTCAATGGGGAATCCGCATGCGGTTATTTTTGTTGATGATGTAGAAAAAGCGCCACTTACAACACTTGGACCAGTCCTTGAGACACATGAAATGTTCCCAGAGCGAGTAAATGTTGAATTTATCGAAATTTTGAATGGTGACGAGATGAACTTCCGTGTTTGGGAACGTGGATCTGGTGTAACACAAGCTTGCGGGACAGGAGCATGTGCTGCAGTTGTAGCTGCTATTTTAAATGGAAAGCTGGAACGTGGTAAAGAGATTACAGTTCATTTAGCTGGCGGCGATTTAATGATTGCATGGACAGAAGAAGGAAATGTGTTAATGAAAGGACCTGCGGAAGTAATTTGCCGCGGAGTGTATGAGTACAAGATAGAAGCGTAAAGATGTATAATAGAATGAGAACAGAAAGGATGGTGTATTTCATGATTGAAGTAACAGAACAAGCAGCTTTTCAAATTAAAGATATGTTAAAAGATGCTGAAGATGGAGAGAAGTACGTGCGCCTTGCTGTACACGGCGGCGGATGTAGTGGTCTTTCTTACGGCTTAGGATTTGAAGTAGAACCAAAAGAAGACGACACAGTTCTTGAATTTTTCGGTGTTGAATTTGTTATCGATAAAGAAAGTGCTCCAATTGTTAAAGGAGTAAAAGTTGATTATAAACAATCGATGCTTGGCGGCGGATTCACAATTGATAATCCAAACGCAATCGCATCATGCGGATGTGGATCATCTTTCCGTACAGCGACGAATGCTGGTAAGCCAGAAGAGTGCTAATTTTTTGGCAGAAATAGAGAAAGACCTTTTTAACGATGGAATACAATCGTTAAGGAGGTCTTTTCTTTTGTCGTGAAAAATCAAAAAGCCACCTTCTAAATTTAGAAATCAGCCTCAAGATATGTTGTGCAACGAGTTTTAAAGTCTTAATCTAATTTATCTTTGCATAGATGCAAGTATCAGTTAGTTGTTTGCCGTCAGCTGAAAGATCCTCATTACGTAATATCCCTTCAAGCTCAAAGCCTAGTTTTTCAGGAATCGCACGACTTTTTGTGTTATTACGTTCACATCGTATTTCAATCCTTCTAAATTTGAATAACTGAAATCCAAGGTTTATTAACGCACTTACTGTTTCTGTCATATATCCATTGCCACTAAATTGGGTGTTAATCCAGTATCCAATTTCACATTTAGAAACCTTCCAATCAATCGCGTGAAGGCTAGCAGTTCCGATAAAATTATTCGTCTCCTTATGATAGATAAGATAGCGAAAGCTTTCTCTTTTCAAAAAATCTATATGCGCATTTCTAAGGAGAATTTCCGTTTCTTCAACAGTAGGAATGGACTGGAATAAAGACAACCATTGCTTTAATTCATGAATTGAATCTTTAATAGCTTTATGTACTACATTCCCTTCACCTGCTTGCAGTGGTGCTCGAAGAATGAGTTTGTCTGTTTCTATTTGTAACGGAACATCTAATAAAATAGGATTCATATTATTTCTCCCCTCGAAAACTTTAAATTAGGAAATAATGAAATTTATGTAATAAAAAACTTTCAGCCAAAAGTTAGAAAATAATAAATATATATTCAATTCATCTTTTACAAATCCCTTTTCACATATTGAAAACGAAATCGCTAGTTGGTTGAGTAAGGAATTATTATTTTTTATCTATTTTCTTACGATTTTTGTCTTTTGCATAATAGAAGTTGGCTGATGTGTATGAAGAAGTTTAATGAAGTAGTAGCAACTGATCCGAAGGTAGAATCTGTCCTCGTTCCAATTGGTGTTGGAATGACTATTTCTAAAGTGAAGAAATAATTATTATCTTACAAAAGTGTAATGTTCATGTCATGTTTTTGAATTTCTTCTTTAAAGCCTGAGCTTTAAGATAAGAATATAAGAAAAAACATTTGAGGTGAAGGAAATGAAAAGATACATTGCACTTTTTAGTATTTTAGTTGTATTTGCAAGTCTGTTAGTTGGTTGTGATATTAATCGTTTAGGAAAAGATGAGTATTATGTTCAAGTTACAGCTGATGGAATTGAAAAAAATGAGAAGTTTGATAACGGAGAGCCACATAAATATTTCGAGTATAAATTAAAAGGATTCGATAAAGGTGGAGAAGAAAAAGAATTGGAATTCACAGCTCCAAAAAATCTTCGCAAAGAAGCATTCTTACGCGTATACAATTCAGATAAAAAAGGTGTAACAGCTTGGGAAGAAGTGAAAAAAGACGAGCTTCCAGCGAAAGTTAAAGAAAAATTAGGTGCAAAATAAGAAAGAAAAAAGGAATTGACGAACAGGGTCAATTCCTTTTTATATTCTCAAAATCCTCTTCTGAAATGACTGTAAATCCATGTCTTTTGAATAAAGCAGTTGTTACCCCATAACCAGTTTTTTTATTCCTGTTAAATTCTCCAGTGTAAATTGTAGAACTACCACAAGATGGACTACGTTCTTTTAAAATAATATATTCTGGGTGTAAGTCTTTAAGTTGTTCTAATGCTTTATAAGCACCACTTACGAAAGCTTCTGTGACATCTTCTCCATCTTTTGTCATCACTTTCGCTTTTCCGTCCAAAACGTCATCGCCATTCCCACCAATAATTTCAGCGGAAGGACGAGGCGTCGGTAGTCCTCCTAATACTTCAGGACAAATGAGGACTGTATCTTCTTTGTGCAAAAGTTCCTCTATTTTTGAAACGAGATTGTCATTCCCATCATAACGACAAGCGATACCACCTAAACAAGCGCTAATTACAATCATATTTTCATCTCCAATAAAGAAATATTAACTATCACGCCAATTTCTCTTCCTGCTTCTTACTTATAAATGAGGTGATAAGAATGGGAAGCTTATATAATTTAATGAAACCATATAGTGAATTTCAAAGTAAAGAGGAGTTTAATATATATCAAAAACAAGTTTTGAAATATTATCGATTTCAATTAAATAAAACGGATGCTACCATTATTCATTTTTTAGGAAAGTATGCGGTGAATGAGAAACAGAAAACAGTAGGAGTTGCTTGTCCGTTAATGGAGACGATTGCGACGAATGTTGGAAAGAGTATTCGTACAGTACGCCGCTCCGTTGCAAAGTTAGAGGAACTAGGAATTATAAAGCGTGTTGCGACAAAAGAAAGACATAAGCGCGGTGGGTATAGTGCGAACTTATATATTTTTCTTATATCTGCAATTGACCGCATGGATGACCGTATGAAAATGTCCGCATGTGAAAGTAAGGATTATGCAGCTGGCTGTAGTAAAAATGAGCAAAAATATGAGGGGGAAACAATTCTTTTTAAAAACATTCCACAAATAAAAGAGAAAAGAAAAATAACGTATGAGCTTGATGAAACGTATTGCCGTCATGATATACCGAAGTCTTTTATATACGCACTGGTGCCGATGACAAGTAATCCGAAGAAGATTAATATATTTTGGAGTAAGGTGGAACTTGCGTATAAAAAGAGTGGCTTATTAGAGCAAGGTGTTTTATTAGAGCAAATATTAGCTGATGAAGAAGTGAACGGAAATTTCATTTGGCGCGTGAAAAGTGTTGTGAGGGCACATAAATATGGGGAAATTCGTAAAGATATTGGGGCACTTTTGTACAGTACAGTGCGAGATTTATTTTTTGAGGTTGGATTAGAGTGGGGAGCAGCATTAAGGAGGAGAAAGGGAGTACATCTATTTGATCCGTTTAAAAAAGAGCCATGCTTATAATACATGACTCTTGCTTGTTAATCGAATTTCCTTACAACTGGAACACGAATCGCTACAAATAGTACGAAGACGATAACGGCGATTGCACCGCTTTTCATAACGGTTACGATTGGAATTCCTATTGCAAGTGCAATGGATGTGAATGCATAAGAGAGCGGGATAAAGCCCATTGATGATAGCATAAGTAAACTCATTACACGCCCCATCATCTCTTCTTTTACAGTTGCTTGAATCATCGCCATAAGTGGAACGATCGCCATTGCGATTGTAATACCGTAAAACATGCCAGCTAATAATGCCTGCCAAAGTACCGTACTAAAGTTAATGGATAAGAAGAATATACCAGACAGTAGCATCATGATAATGCAAAATAGGCCGCGTCTACGATTAATATTCTTTAAACCGACAATGACAGCGCCTATCGCCATTCCACCACCAACAGCAGCTTCTAAGTAACTGAACTGAAGTGAATCACCGTGCAGGACATTTTTAACGAAGAGCGGGAAACCGACTTGCATCGGACCGATTAAAAATAAGTTTAGAAAAGCGCTACAAATAAGGAAAGTTGAAAGGAATGGTGATTCCTTTACATATAAGATTCCTTCTTTAATAGAAGTAAACATGCCTTTGTCGGTATCTTTTTGCTCTGACATCGTAAATTGTATTTTTTGAACGAGTATGGCCGCAACGATCAGTAGTAAAATCGTAATCGAAAAGATTGTTTCATAGTTCGTAAATTTGATGAGAATTCCACCAAGTACAGGGCCCAAGATGACCGACGCTTGATTCGTCATTTGTGTAAGTGAATTTGCCTGCGTTAAGCGGCTTTTTTCTACAAGTTCTGGAAGAATAGATCCATCTGCGGACCAGAAAAAAGCATCAGCAAGTCCAAAGAATAAAGCGAATAAGGCAAATGTATATAGTGTTACATCACCGACGATGAACCATGTGAGAATGGTTGCGACAAGAATCGCTCGAATAATATTGGAGTAAAACATAATATTTTTTTTCGGGAATTTATCAGCTACAGCGCCGCCGATAATCATAAAAATAAGCCTTGGAACACTAAGAGCTACGAAAACAACACCGAGTGAAGCCTCAAGGTTTAATGTTTTTGCTATGTACCACGTTTGTGAAAAAGTAAAAAAGGCTAAAGCAAAGCTTGAAAAAAGAGTAGCTGCCCAAAGAAAAAGGAAATTCGTATTTTTTAATAACGGTTTTCCGCTTCCTTCTAGAGCAGTTTTATTTTGTTGTAGTTCCTCCATATTGCTTCCTTTCTATGTGACAAATTTAAACTAAAAAACCTATTAACAATCTTTTTATCCTGCGTTAACGGGCAGTAAAAATCCCACCTCAAAATTCGGTTCGAGCAAAGAAGTTAGGTGGGAGACCAACTGCCCGTAAACGTCCGATTGGTGAAGGCTAATACTCAGTGGGGGATGAACAAAACCCCCACTGAGTATAGTTTCACTTTATACAGTTTCTAATATTTCTATACTGCACTTTCTCATTGTAGACAATAATAATGAATTTGCCCAGTAGCTATTTAACGACAAAAAAAGAAGATACCAAAGAGTATCTTCTTTAAGCTAATGCGATATAAATATCTACTTGCACATTATTTGGGTCTACCGCTTTTTCATCATACAGTTCGAAATCTGTTGTAAAAGCACGTTTGTTTTCTTTCGACCATTGCCAAATGTATTCCCAAGCTTCGCACACGACTTCAGAAACTGGGCCTTTTCTCGATGTAAATACCGCATATGTAGCGGCAGGTATTGTTAAAGTTGTCATATTTTCTGGAACGTCTTTTAATGAAGAAACGGGCATACCGATTGTAAATTTATATGTGCCAGTTTCATCTGATTCGTAGTTTGAATAGAAAGCGAACGTTTCCTTTGTTTGTTGATTTGGGATGTGATGCATCATTTGTTCTTGGAAGTATTTGTTCCAAAGCCCTGGGATTTTTCCTTCAGTAGACGCCTCTTTTTCATTTGTCGTTGTAAGAGAAACACCGATTGCTTGGAAAGCTTCTTTTTTTACGATAATGGGTTCGTTAATCATGAAAATTCCTCCTTTTAAATAAGAACGTTTGTTCTGTTTTAGTGTAACATGTTTTTGGGGAGAAGTAGAGCTTTTTAGAAAGTGTTACTTTTTTGAGGAGATATAAAAGAAACCCTTTCATATGTGAAAAGGGTTCTTCGTAGTTCTATATTAAAACATACTGGAGCTATGCATTGGTTGAAGTTTTGCGTTTGGATCGAAGTAAGCTTTTGCATTGTTTACTGCTGTCGGTGCTTCACCAAATCCACAAGCGATAAGTTTTACTTTTCCTTCATATGTACAAATGTCACCAGCAGCGTAAATGCCAGGAATATTTGTTTCCATTTTTGAATTCACAAGAATGCTATTTTTTTGTATATCTAAGCCCCAGTTTTTAATTGGGCCAAGAGAAGAAACGAAGCCGTAGTTTACAATTACATCATCAACATCGATGATAAGTTTTTCTTCTGTTTTTACGTGTTGAAGAACGACTTGTTCAATTTTGTCATCACCAATGAGTTCAACTGGAACGTACGGTGTGCTTACTTCTGCACGAGAATTCATTAAGCTTTCGACGCTATGTTCATGTGCGCGGAATTTATCACGGCGATGAACGATTGTAACTTTGTCAGCAATCGGTTCTAACATCATCGTCCAGTCTACTGCTGAGTCGCCGCCGCCAAATACAACAACACGCTTGCCAGCAAATTTATTCATATCATCAACGAAATAATGTAAGTTTTTCTTTTCGTATTTTGCGGTCCCCTCTAATTCTAAGCGGCGTGGCTGGAAAGCACCATTACCAGCAGTAATAATGACTGATTTAGAATAGTGAGTTTGTTTATTCGTAACAAGTTTAAATATACCGTCAGCTTGTTTCTCAAACGTATCAACAGCTTCTTCTAAGCAAACTGTTGGATCAAATTTCTTCATTTGCTCTTTTAAGTTATCAACTAACTCTTGTGCACGCACTTTTGGGAATCCAGCTACATCATAAATGTATTTTTCAGGGTAGAGTGCGGATAATTGTCCTCCAAGTTGAGGTAAGCTTTCAATGATTTTTACACTTGCTTGTCTCATACCGCCATAAAATGCTGTGAAAAGTCCAGTTGGACCACCACCAATAATTGTTATGTCGTAAACTTTTTGATTTTCTGCCACTTTCATTCCCCCTATAGATGGAATTTTGATATTGATTTCATATATTGTTCATATGTACATGAAAATCCTGCAAATGATGATACTTTCAAATAAATGATAGCATATTTCAGTTCATAATACTTCTGAAAACGACTGAATTATAAGTAAGTTTCCGCATAGATGTTTTTTACATTGTATAAAATATACAGAAAGGAAAATACATGAAAAAAAGGCTGAAAAACCCTTGTAAACGCTATGTTATTTTAAAATATTGATAATTCGCTAGGTGCTTGAATTATGGAATAAAACCGACTAATATAGGGAAGTATTATGTTAAATTTCTATGACAAAATTCGTACGATTTTTTGACTGCGTTTTGTTACGATATAGAATGTGATAAATTCCACATTCTTGACAAATAGAGTTTTTAGTACTTGGTATTATTTTTCATTACTATTATATAAAGAAAAGGGTTGTGATTTGGTGAAGACTCCAAAAATCGTAGTTTTAGGTGCAGGTTATGGCGGGATGATTACGACTGTTCGTCTGCAAAAAGCATTATCTGTAAATGAAGCTGAAATTACGCTAGTAAACAACAACAGCTATCACTACCAAGCGACTTGGTTACACGAGAGCGCAGCTGGTACATTACAAGATGAAAAAATCTGTCTAGATATTCAAGACGTTATTGATACAAATAAAGTGAACTTTGTACAAGATACAGTAGTAGAAATTAAAGCTGCTGAAAAACGCATTATCTTAAAAGACAGCGAGTTAGAGTATGACTACTTAGTAATTGGTCTTGGTTTCGAATCAGAAACATTCGGAATTACAGGATTAAAAGAGCATGCATTCTCAATCGCTAACATTAATGCAACTCGTGAAATTCGTGAGCATATGGAAGCTAGTTTCGCTAAATATGCAACTGAACAACGCGATGAGTTAGTAACAATCGTTGTTGGTGGTGCTGGATTTACTGGTATCGAGTACGTAGGTGAGCTTGCAAACCGTGTTCCTGAACTTTGCAAAGAGTACAATGTACCACGTGAAAAAGCACGTATCATCTGTGTAGAAGCTGCTCCAACAGCACTTCCAGGTTTCGATCCAGCGTTAGTAGAATACGCTGTAAAACAACTTGAGAAAAAAGGTGTAGAATTCCGCATCGGTACAGCAATTAAAGAAGCAACTGAAGAAGGTATTATCGTTGCGAATGGCGATGACACTGAATTAATTAAGTCTGAAACAGTAGTTTGGGCTGCAGGTGTTCGTGGTAACGGTATTGTGGAAGAGTCTGGCTTTGAAGCAATGCGCGGACGTGTAAAAGTCGATGAGTACATGCACGCTCCAGGATACGAAGATGTATTCATGGTTGGTGATGCAGCGTTAATCATTAACGAAGAAATTAACCGTCCATATCCACCAACAGCACAAATTGCAATTCAACAAGGTTACAACATTGCACATAACTTAACTGTGTTAGTTCGTGGTAAGGGCGAAATGAAAAAATTCGCATTCGACAATAAAGGATCTGTATGTTCTTTAGGGCATGACGATGCAATGGGCGTTGTTATGGGTAAAAAGTTAACAGGTTGGAAAGCTTCCTTCATGAAGAAAGTAATTGATAACCGTTACCTATTCTTATTAGGTGGACCTTTATTAGTTCTTAAAAAAGGTAAATTAAAGTTCTTTTAATATATAATAGAAAAAGCAGAAACGGCTAAGAGCTGTTTCTGCTTTTTTCATATTAAAAATATAGTATAATATATAAAAAAGAAAGAATATTCTGTCCGTTCAGGTGGAGGAGGTTATTACATCATGGAGAAACGAGGGAAAGTGTGGTTAGCTGTTAGTGGTTTAGTAGCTACAAAAGATGGCAGGTGGCTATTTGTTAAGAAAAAATACAGTGGATTAAAGGGGAAATGGTCTTTGCCAGCTGGTTTTGTAAATGAAGGTGAGACGGTTGATGAAGCTGTGAAACGTGAAGTATTAGAAGAGACAGGTATTGTCGCTCATGTGAAGGGGATTATAGGTATTCGGTCGGGCGTTATTCGTAATGAAATTAGTGATAATATGATTATTTTCCTTTTGGAGCCTGAAGGGGAAAATATTATTGTACAGGAGAAGGAATTGTCTGAAGTAGCATTTTTACATCCAGAGACGATTGCTGACGATCCCAATACGTCTGTACTTATTAAATATTTGCTAGAAAGAAGATCAGAACTACATCTTGAAATGGACAAAACATTAAATCCAGGAGAGCAATTTGGTTATACAGCCTATCACGTATTTACGGCGCATGCGAAGGAGAGGGAGAAAGAGTGAGTATACCGGTACTACTTATTTCAATGATGTTATTCTTTATTTTGTTTTTTGGAATTGGATTTTTACTCAACATGATTTTGCGAGCTACATGGGTAATGGTTATTGTGTATCCGATTGTTTGTATGCTTATTATTAATAAAGCGAGTGTGTGGGATTATTTTTCAAAGCCGAAAGAAACATTTTCTTCATTTGGGAAAAGTGTATCGCATTTAGGACAAGCCGATATGTTTATTTTATCTACTGGATTAGTAGGTGCTGCTTTGGCAGGAATCGTAATTAAGAAACTTCGAAAGAGTGGATATCAAATGTTTTAATCTCCAATCAATTTGGAGATTATTTTTTTGCATATTCCTTCATCGTATAGGGAATGATTAACGATGAAGGAGTGTGGAATATAAAAATGTTAAAACGATATTGTATTCGCATTATGATGACTTGTTTACTTGTATCCGCATTATGCGTAACATGGAATGCTTTCACAGGAGTTTCTTTATTAGAGATTGTAAAGAAGTATGAGGGAACGAGTGCAAAAGAAGTACATGCAGCAGAAGTTAAGAGAAATGTTGCTCCGAGTAAAGAAGTGATAAATGCTTTAGAGCAGGCAAACGATTGGTCTAAATATCGTTCAATTGAAATGACTGCAACTGGTTATACGTCAGGAGTGGAGTCAACTGGTAAGAGTCCAGGACATCCAGAGTATGGTATTACATATTCAGGTGTTAAAGCGAAAAGGGATTTATATTCTACAATCGCTGCGGATTTACGTGTATTCCCGATTGGAACGATTTTATTCGTGCCAGATTACGGATATGGGGTTGTCGCTGATAAGGGCGGTGCTATAAAAGGAAATCGTCTTGATTTATATTATGATACGGTGAAAGATGTTTATAGCCAATGGGGTAAGAAAAAAGTAAATGTATATGTAGTTAAGGTAGGAAATGGTAAGTTTACAGAAGAAGAGTTAACGATGTTAAATGAAGACGAAACGATGCAAGTGTTTCGTGGCCAATATTTAAAACAAAGATAGTCTAGTGGTAATTACGCTAGACTTTTTTATTTGATCATAGAAGAAATGGAAGAAAGATGGATTACCCCGCTATTTGTGGCCCGTAAAAGCCCGATTGGTGAAGGCTAATGATCAGTGGGGGATGAAGAAAAACACCACTGGTTAAAGGTTCACTTTATATAGGATGTAACAGAAGTTAGAATTGTCGCATTTTATCGAAAATAAAGTTATAATAAAGGCAGAGTAGAGAAATTTAGGGGGTCTGAACATGTTTCAAGTACAAAAAGAATTAGCAGGTCATGAAGCGGTAATTGTTGCCTTATTTGAAGAAGAGAAAACGAGTAGTTTTGTACAAGAACTGGACAAAGCGTTTGAAGGGCAATTACAAGTTTTATTAGAAGAGAAAGAACTTTCTACTAAGAAGAAAGCTATTTCAAAAGTACATAGTTTAGGAAAAACAAATGTAAAACGCTATTACTTCGTCGGTTTAGGAAAGAAAGAATCTTATACGACAGAAACGTTACGTGCGGCTCTTGGTAAGGCGTTTAAAACGTTACAGGCAGCAAAAGTACAAGATGCAGCAATCTTACTTGATTCTTTCGTAACAGAGAAATTAGATGTGATTGATGTAGCTCATATAGCGGCAGAAGTACAAGGTCTTGGTACATATGAATTACAAACGTATAAATCAGATAAAAAGGATCGTGTAGAGTTAGAGAAGTTCACGGCTATTACAGCGGAAGATGCACAGGAAATTGAAGCTGCATTAACAGTTGGCTACGTGCATGGACGCGCAACAAATTCGGCTCGTACACTTGTAAATATGCCGCCAAACGTATTAACAGCGACGAAGCTTGCTGAGTATGCTGTTGAGTTAGCGGAAAAGTATGATATGGATTATAAAGTTCTTGAGAAAGAAGAGATGGAAGATCTTGGTATGGGTGCGTTACTTGCAGTAAACCAAGGTAGTACAGAGCCGCCAAAAATGATTGCTCTTATTTATAAAGGAAAAGAAGAGTGGACAGATGTCATTGGATTTGTTGGAAAAGGAATCACATACGATACAGGTGGTTATTCTTTAAAACCACGTGAAGGCATGGTCGGTATGAAAGGTGATATGGGCGGTGCTGCTGCTGTATTAGGTGCGATGGAAATTATCGGTGAACTTCGCCCAGAGCAAAATGTGATCGCTGTTATTCCATCAACTGATAACGTTGTAAGTGGTACAGCATTTAAGCCAGACGATGTAATTACATCTATGAGCGGAAAAACAATTGAAGTATTAAATACAGATGCAGAAGGTCGCCTTGCGTTAGCGGACGGTATTACGTATGCTAAAAAACTAGGTGCAAACTACCTTATTGATGTTGCGACATTAACAGGCGGTGTAATTGTTGCACTTGGAAATCATACGACAGGCGCAATGACAAACAATGAAGAGTTGTTTGAGCAAGTACTAGAAGCTTCTATGGAAACGGATGAATCAATTTGGCAATTACCGATTTTTGATCGTGATAAAGAACGCGTTCGAAACAGTAAGTTTGCTGATTTAAATAACTCACCAGGCCGTGAAGGGCATGCGGTTATGGCAGGTACATTCCTAGGTGAATTTGCTGAAGATACACCGTGGGTACACTTAGATATCGCTGGAACATCTGAAACATCAGGAGCAAATGATTTAGGGCCGGCCGGGGCAACAGGTGCAATGGTACGTACACTTGCAACACTTGTTGAGCGTTTCGGGGAAGAATAATTTTTGAAGAAAAGACTGTCTCAAACATTTGAGGCAGTCTTTTCTTATTGATATGGTACGAGTGTGATCAGTTTTTGTCGGTAAGTCGATACAACTTCATTTACTATTATGCTGTTTAAAAACGTGTGGCATAGTGAAAGGCTCGTCTTATAAAGAAATCGTATATAACGTCCCGCTTAAAGCAAAGGAAGTACGTCCTGTTTCTTCAGAGACAACTAAAATAAGTGCGTCACTTTTTTCTGATAAGCCAATTGCAGCTCTGTGACGTGTTCCTAGTTCAGGATCAACTTCCGTACTTTTCGTTAACGGAAGAATATTAGCTGCTGAAACAATATGATTATTTTTAACGAGAACGGCTCCGTCATGAAGAGGATTACCTGGATAAAAAATTGATTCGAGTAACGGTGCAGTTAAATGAGCGTTTAATGTTGTGCCAGTTTGAATACAAGATTCAAGCGTCTCGTTTCGTTCCACAACGATAAGAGCACCGTGTTTGCGGGCACTTAAATGTTGGACAGCAGTTGTGATAAAATGTGAGCTTTCTGTATAAGGTGATAAATACGCCTGAATATAGTATGTAGCTGCCAATGTTTGTACATTTGCCAACATATGATGAATCTCTTCCATTTTACATAAAATACATTCATCTTCTTTATCAATTGCTTGCCTCATAATAGATAATTCTTTTTCAGCGCTTTCAATCATTTGCTTTGTTTGTATTTTGAGCTCTTCGGACAAGCCCCATTCTTGCATAATCCTCATTCCCTTTGGTGGAGTATTTAACCATAGTGTATACAAATATTCCTAGTAAAATCCTGCTATATTTTATAAAATATTGAGATACAGGTTGTTTTTTTCATATAATAAAGGTATGACAAGCGGGAGGAGATAGAGATATGAATTGGAAACAAGAATTTAGTCGCTGGCTTTCATATGCAGAATTAGACGTAGAATTAAAAGAACAGCTAGAAAACATGAAGCAAGATGAGAAGAAAATTGAGGATAGCTTTTATAAAAATTTAGAGTTCGGTACAGGTGGTATGCGTGGTGAACTTGGTGCTGGTACGAACCGATTAAATGTATATACAGTTCGTAAAGCGACACAAGGATTAGCGAAATTTATTGAAAAATTAGGTGAAGAAGCAAAGGAACGTGGTGTTGTTGTAGCATATGATTCTCGTCATAAATCACCTGAATTTGCAATGGAAGTAGCTGCAACACTTGGTGCACATGGTATTAAAACATATGTATTTGAAAGCTTACGCCCAACGCCGGTGCTTTCTTTCGCAGTTCGTCATTTACATACAGTAAGTGGAATCGTTCTTACGGCAAGCCATAATCCGCCTGAATATAATGGTTATAAAGTATATGGTGACGATGGTGGACAGTTGCCTCCAAAAGAAGCTGATGAGTTAATTAGTTACGTAAATGCAGTAGAAGATGAATTAACAGTTGAAGTAGCTGATGTAGAGCAATTAAAAGCTGAAGGTTTATTACATATTATTGGACAAGAAGTAGATGATGCATATGCTGCAGAATTGAACGATGTCATTATTAATAAAGAAATGGTACAAAAGGTAGGGAAAGACTTAAAAATCGTCTTTACACCATTACACGGAACATCAAATCTTTCTGTACGCCGTGGTTTAGAGGAAGTTGGATTTACAGATGTAACGGTTGTAAAAGAGCAAGAGTTACCAGATCCAAACTTCTCTACAGTAAAATCACCGAACCCAGAAGAGCATGCAGCGTTTGAATATGCAATTCGTGACGGTGAAAAAATTGGTGCAGATGTGCTAATCGCAACAGACCCTGATGCAGACCGTCTAGGTGTAGCAGTTCGTAATCATGATGGTGAGTTCCAAGTATTAACTGGTAACCAAACAGGTGCATTAATGCTTGATTACTTACTATCTCAAAAGAAAGAAAACGGAACGCTTCCAGAGAACGGTGTTGTATTAAAAACAATCGTAACGTCTGAAATTGGTCGTACAATTGCAAAAGCATACGGTTTAGATACAGTTGATACGTTAACTGGATTTAAATTTATTGGTGAAAAAATTAAACAGTACGAAGAAAGCGGACAATATGAATTCCAATTCGGTTATGAGGAAAGCTATGGTTATTTAATCCGTCCATTCTGCCGTGATAAAGATGCGGTACAGTCTGTTTTATTTGCATGCGAAGTAGCTGCATACTACAAATCACAAGGTAAAACGTTATATGATGGTTTATTAGAAGTATTTGAGAAGTACGGTTTCTTCCGTGAAGATCTTGTGTCATTAACGTTAAAAGGGAAAGATGGAGCGGAAAAAATTCAAGAGATGATGGCGACATTCCGTGAAAATCCTCCGAAAGAAGTAGCGGGCTTAACAGTCGTAGCGGTTGAAGACTATAAAACAAGCATCGTTACATCTTTACAAGATGGACATAAAGAAGAGATTCACTTACCGAAATCAAATGTGTTAAAATATCAATTAGAAGATGGTTCTTGGTTCTGCTTACGTCCATCTGGAACAGAGCCGAAAATCAAGTTTTACTTTGGTGTAAAAGATAATTCTTTACAAAATAGTGAACAAAAGTTACTTACTATTAAAGAAGATATTATGAATCGTTTATAATATAAATTAATTTTAGGTAGTCAGAACAAAAGGGAAGCAAAACTTCCCTTTTGTTCTATGTAAGGAAATAATCGTTATTGATCCTGACAGAAGAGAGGGTATTTTGTTATGAAAAAAGTAAGAAAAGCGATAATCCCAGCAGCTGGATTAGGAACACGTTTTTTACCAGCTACAAAAGCAATGCCAAAAGAAATGTTACCGATAGTAGATAAACCAACTATTCAATATATTGTCGAAGAAGCAATACAATCAGGAATCGAAGATATTATTATCGTTACTGGTAAAACAAAGCGATCTATTGAAGATCATTTTGATAATGCATTTGAATTAGAGCAAAATTTATTAGAAAAGAAAAAGTATGAGTTACTTGAAAAAGTACAGGCTTCTTCAAAAATGGTAGATATTCATTATATCCGTCAAAAAGAACCAAGAGGATTAGGACACGCAGTTTGGTGTGCACGTAAATTCATCGGTGATGAACCATTTGCTGTTTTATTAGGTGATGATATCGTTCAAGCTGAAAAACCATGTTTACGTCAGTTAATGGACGAATATGATAAAACACTTTCTTCTGTTATTGGTGTACAAACGGTTCCAGAAGATGAAACACATCGCTATGGAATTATCGACCCATTAGAGCAGGAAGGACGTCGTTACCAAGTTCGTAATTTCGTTGAGAAACCAGCAGCAGGTACAGCACCATCAAACTTAGCAATTATGGGACGTTACGTCTTAACGCCTGAAATTTTCATGTTCTTAGAACAGCAAAATGTCGGTGCTGGCGGTGAAATTCAGTTAACAGATGCAATTCAAAACTTAAATGAAATTCAACGAGTATTTGCTTACGACTTCGAAGGAAAACGCTACGATGTTGGTGAAAAGTTAGGATTCGTTCAAACGACAATTGAAATGGCCCTGCAACACCCAGAATTACGTGGTGACATGGTTACAATGATGAAGAGAATTTTAGAAGAACAAACGAATCAAGAGTCTTAATATAAAAAAAGAGTTATTTCAGTGTACTGAAATAACTCTTTTTTATTAAGAAATCGTCGAATGAGAACGTTGATAAGCAGAACGGCGTACAGCATAGTATATGCGAGGTGCGATAATAGCACCGATAATTGTAAATGCGATATCTTTTACTGCAAACCACATCATAATCATCCAGGCAGCTTTATAACTCATATTACCGCCCATGAAGAGATTGACCGCCCCGTACATGTAAGTAGTACCGATAATATAAGTTAAAATGATTCCTGTGAAAGAAGCGATAGCAAATGTACTGAATGTTGGTCTTTCTTTTTGTTCTACTATTTTTCCTGATACGTAAGCAACGATAATAAATGCGATAATAAAACCACCAGTAGGATCTAAAAGTGCTCCGAATCCAGCTTTGAAGTTAGCGAAGATTGGTGCGCCGGCTACGCCAACTAGCATATACACAGTCATTGATAATGCACCAAGTCTACTTCCAAGAAGAAGGCCTGCTAAAATTGCGAAAAATGGTTGCATAGATAACGGAACGCCCGCTATTTGCAGGAATGGCGCCCAAGATACAATATTTGCACCAATGGCCATAAGAGCAACAAACATGGCAGCTAATGCTAAATCTAAAACATGAAATCTTCTCATAATGTTAACCTCCTGTTGTTTTTAGGTTAACATTATCGTAGCGAAAATATTTACTTGTTGTCAATCAAATTATTTTGATAAGAAGGCTTCAAATAGTCTCTTAGCAACGTATACGGAATACGAAATTGTGGAATGCCGCTTGAATAAGGAGCGATCTCATATAAAGGGAAATAAATAACGAGATTGTTTGGTTCTAAAAAGAAGTGAAACTTTTTAGCACTCATTACTTTTTCCGTTGCATCAGGAAAATAAATACTTTCATTTTGTTTAATTTGCCTTACAATTTCTGCACGGATTACTTCTTTATATTTATCTTCTTTTTGAAATAAATCGTCTAAGCGTAGTAATTTTTTTTCATTTAAATCAAATGTGTTTGCTTTCCACGTATAAAGGCCGTGTGCCCCGCCCGTATATTGATAGTAATTCACATATAGGCTGAGAAAAGGTGGTTTATTTAAGGAGATTTTATAATCAACATTCGCCACGTACGGATGGAAGGGTGTACTAGACCCTTCTGTTTCTTTATAATATTTTTTTGCTTCTTTTTCTAATTTGTTTTTAAATTTGTCAGTAGATTTTTTGTAATAGAAATTGAGCTTATTTTGAAATTTAGAATCGGAAAAATTGTGAAAAGAAGGCCTACTAATTTGATATTCTATATAAGGTTTCTTACCTTTTTGCGTTATAGTCTGAACATCGATTGTCAGGTTAGATGCTTTGGCTGCCATTGCACAATTTGGTACAATAGTCAGCAAGGAGAACATGAGCAATAGTATACAAAGTTTCTGTTTCATTGTGGTGAAACCTCCTTATATAAGTGTTATAGGTAGTTTGAAAATAAATAGGTAAAATTATACATTTAATTAAAGAGAGAAGGCGAAAACGATATGGCAAAAACTTTAATGGACTCACTTGGAATTGAGTTGTTAGAAATGACAGAAGATAAAGTAGTTGCTACGATGCCTGTTGACGAGCGTACGCATCAGCCGTTTGGATTTTTACATGGTGGTGCTTCTATTGCGTTAGCGGAAACAGTAGCAAGTGTTGGATCATATAATTTAATTGATCAAGAGAAATGTATTTGTTTCGGTCTAGAAATTAATGCAAATCATATTCGCTCAAAGAAAGATGGAATCGTAACAGCAATCGGGACACCGATACATAGAGGACATTCAACGATGGTTTGGGATATTCGTATCATTGATGAAAATGATGATTTAATATGTATTTCAAGATGTACAGTAGCAATTAAAGAAAAACGTGAAAAATAAAAAAGAGGCAGCTCTCATGAGCAGCCTCTTTTTTATAATTAGAACTGGATTTTCTTTTCTAAGAAACCTTTTAGTTCGCTAATTGGCATACGAACTTGTTCCATTGTGTCACGGTCACGTACTGTAACAGCTTTGTCTTCAACAGAGTCGAAGTCGTATGTGATACAGAATGGTGTACCGATTTCGTCTTGACGACGGTAACGTTTACCGATAGAACCAGTTTCATCAAAGTCTACCATGAAGTCTTTAGCTAGTTCTGCGAATACTTCAGTAGCACCTTCAGATAGCTTTTTAGATAATGGTAAGATTGCTGCTTTGTATGGTGCTAAAGCAGGGTGGAAACGAAGAACTGTACGAGAATCGTTTTCTAATTGCTCTTCTTCATATGCATCACATAAGAACGCTAATGTTACACGGTCTGCGCCTAAAGATGGCTCGATGCAGTATGGTACGTAACGCTCGTTCGTTTGTGGATCGATATAGTTAAAGTCTTCGTTAGAGTGTTCCATGTGACGTTTTAAATCGAAGTCTGTACGAGATGCAACGCCCCATAGTTCGCCCCAACCGAATGGGAATTTGAATTCAATGTCAGTTGTTGCGTTACTGTAGTGAGATAGCTCTTCCTCACCGTGGTCACGAAGACGCATGCTCTCTTCATGCATACCAAGTGAAAGTAACCAGTTTTTACAAGTTTCACGCCAGAATGCGAACCACTCTAAATCTTCACCAGGCCTACAGAAGAATTCAAGTTCCATTTGTTCGAATTCACGTGTACGGAATGTGAAGTTACCAGGCGTGATTTCGTTACGGAAACTCTTACCAATTTGGCCAATACCAAATGGAAGTTTTTTACGCATAGAGCGTTGTACGTTTTTGAAGTTTACGAAAATACCTTGTGCTGTTTCAGGACGAAGGAAGATTTCGTTTGTGCTAGACTCTGTAACACCTTGGAATGTTTTGAACATTAAGTTGAACTGACGAATTTCAGTGAACTCTTCACTACCACAATCAGGACATTTTACTTCATGTTCTTTCATTAAGTCAGCCATTTGGTCGAAAGTAAGACCGTCAACAACCATTTCAATGCCTTTTGCATCTAATGCATCTTCAATTAATTTGTCAGCACGGTGACGCGCTTTACATTTTTTACAGTCGATCATTGGATCGTTGAAGTTACCAACGTGACCAGAAGCGATCCAAGTTTTTGGGTTCATTAAAATAGCTGCATCTAAACCAACGTTGTGTGGAGATTCTTGAATGAATTTTTTCCACCAAGCTTTTTTAACGTTATTTTTTAATTCGATTCCAAGTGGACCGTAATCCCAAGTGTTTGCAAGACCACCGTAAATTTCAGAACCAGGGAAAACAAAACCGCGATGTTTCGCTAAGTTTACAACTTGTTCCATTGAATACATAATAAAATCCTCCTTTTGAAAGTTAACGTATTGGCGATGACGTGCTCTGGTACTTGTGAAATGCGCAGTATATGCTTTGAAAAACATAAAAAAACGCTCATCCCAAGGCATATTTGCCTAGGGACGAGCGTTTGCCCGCGGTTCCACCCTAGTTGATACACAAAATGTGCATCCACTTTATCATGTAATGCTCGAGACTGCCGTTTCCTTGCGTCTTCAGGCTTTCACTATCCCTGAATCGCTTTTTGTGCAAGTACTTATAAGTCCGTCATCGCTACTTATATTAATAATAATGAACATATTCTAACACGTTCTTTTTTAAATCTCAATAGAGGAACGCGTCTATCTATGATAGAGTCTCGCCTATTTTTTCGTTATTTATTCCGTAATTTTGTTTAATATGCTTAATTGCTTCACGTTTACTGAGCGGGGCAAGCTCGTTATTTTGCACGTATTCCCAAACGATATCAGGCTTTGTTTTTGCATACTCGCGAAGAACCCAGCCGATCGCTTTTTGAATGAAAAATTCTTTTGAAGAATGTAGTTGTCCAATAATCCAGAAAAGAAGTTCTTCATCCATCTTTTGTTTATATTTTAGTTGGAATAAAATAGCGGCACGTTGTAACCATATGTTATCTGATGCAATCCATTTTGGAATATATGCAGAAATTAATTCGGGATGTTGTAAAAAGATAGTACCTAAAAATGTAGGGACGATGCTATCAACAGAATCCCACCAAGATTTCGTAACAATAAGTTCTTCTAAAAATGGGATATGAGTTTCGTTTATATGCTTTTTATATTTTTGCATAATATCAAGTGCGGCAGCTTGATATTCACGTTCTGGTAAGTTCCAAAGTTCACGTACGATAATTTGGAAGTCTTTTTTATCTGGGAGAGTATGTATTTGAATGACGTCTTTTAATAATTGGCGTCTTTCCGGTGTTTGAATACCTAGAAATGGGAAGTGATTTTTCATATAACGAGCCATTGGTTCTGCCTTTTCAGGATTTTGATGAGCTGTAAAATGCTCTTGTAATGCTTGTACAAATGGATGCATAAGTGTTTCTCCTCTCTTATTACCTTTCTTCTCTTATTATACAAAGAGTTTGGTTAAATTTTAAAACATAACTTGCAATGTAATGAAATATGTTGAAAAGAGAGGGGAGAGGATAAGATGGAAGATCAGAGCGTACTAGCAGGTTTCTTTGCTCTTAGTTTTGCGTTTATTCTTGTTATAATAATTTGGGCAATTATTTCGTATTTGTTAACGGCTTTTGCACTTTATACGATGGCAAAAAATGATGGTGCAACTGATGGGGTTCTTGCGTTTATTCCATTTTTGAATAGTAAGACGTGGGGTGACTTGGCGAAGGATAAATTACCAGATTTCTTGAAAGAAGAGGCAGGGTGGAAAGTATTCGGTATATATGTCGCATGTTTCATCTTTAACTTCGTACCAATTATAAGTTTACTAGCAACAGCCGTATCGATTGTGCTGTCCATTTATCTCATCTACGCTATTTTAGACAGATATGGAACGAACTCTATACTATTTACGATTATTCATGTAATCACATTTTCGGTTTTCTTGCCGATTCATTTATTCATTATCCGAAATGAGCCGGTAAGATATAACGAGTAGATATATGCGGGGAGCTGTTTCGAAGCTATTTTGGAACAGCTCTTTGTTGGTTAATTGATATTTCGTTGACTAAGAAAAAAGGGCTGCCACATAGGACAGCCCTTTTTCTACTACATAAGATAGCGTAAATAAATGTAAATATGAGAAATGATTAATGAAACAATCATAATTGGGAAGCCGACTTTAAGGAATTCCATGTAGCTAAATTTATGTCCTTCACGACTTGCGATTCCGGCTACGATTACGTTAGCAGAAGCACCGATTAAAGTTCCATTTCCACCTAGGCAAGCACCTAATGCTAATGCCCACCATAATACGTCGATTTGTGCGTCAGAAGGTGATAAACCTAGCCCAACTGCCATATCGTTAATAAGTGGAATCATTGTTGCAACGAATGGAATGTTATCGATTGTTGCAGAGGCGATACCAGATACCCATAGAATAAGGATAGATGCATGAGAAATATCTCCGCCTGTTATTCCGACTACCTTTTGAGCTAACATTTTGATAAGACCGATATCGATAAGTCCTCCAACGAGTACGAATAGTCCCGCGAAGAAGAAAATCGTCACCCATTCTACGCTTGCGAATACTTCTTCAATTTCATGTTCTTTCACACCGATTAGCATAAGTACAGTAGCACCAGTCAAGGCGATAATAGCTGCATCAACATGGAAAATGGAATGAGTCATGAAACCTACAATTGTAAGTCCAAGTACTGTTAAAGATTTTTTCATTAATACTGGATCTTTAATGTATTGTTTTTCATCTAAGCTCATTAATTTTTTAACTTGTACAGGATCAGCAATTAATTGTTTACGGTACATGAAGTAAAGTATTGTTGCTGTAACTGCAATAATAATAATTACGATTGGTGCTAGATTCAGTAAGAAAGCATTGAAGTCTAGGTGCTTATTTGCAGAACCAATCATAATATTTGGCGGATCACCAATTAATGTTGCTGTTCCCCCAATGTTTGAAAAAATAATTTCAGAAAGTAAATAAGGAACAGGATTTACTTGCAAGATGCGCGTAATAGATAAAGTAACTGGAACAACAAGAAGTACAGTTGTAACGTTATCTAAAAATGCGGAGCCAAGCGCGGTAAGTAGGGAAAGGGAAATTAAAATTTTAATTGGATTTCCTTGTGCCCCTTTTGCTGCTTTAATGGCAACGTATTGGAAAACACCTGATTTACTCGTAATGTTCACCAAAATCATCATACCGATGAGTAGCGTAATCGTTCCCCATTCAATATGTTTCGTAAAGGCGTTATGTAAATCGACGACCCCCACAATTACCATGAGTGCTGCACCAAGAAGTGCGATGACAGCGCGATTAATTTTTTCAGAAATAATAATGGCATATGTAATTAAAAAGACTGCGATAGCAAAATAATACTGCCAGTTAGCGAGTTCTTGCGTTGTTTCGTGCAAAAATCTCATCTCCTTTCATTCATTTTTCTTAGTGTGTCAAATATTAACTAGATGAAACACACATAACGTCATTATAAAGTAGAAAAACTGCGGATGTAAATGAAAGGAGGGATTTTGTCATATTTTCTGCATAGGTCATTTTTTCTCATTTTTAAAAATATTTGTGGGCATTTGACATATATATAAGATACATCCAATCTGAATATTTAAAATGGAATTAGCATTCGAGCTTGTTCGTGTAGGAGTGTCAAATAGAAAGGAATGACAAAGATGATAAGGAAGGGATCGTATGGATGAACAACGATTTTTATTTTTAGATTTTGAGTTTACGATGCCCCAGCATCGAAAGAAACCAAAAGGATTTTTCCCGGAAATTATTGAGGTAGGACTCGTCTCGGTTGTAGGTTGTAAGGTAGAAGATACGTATTCATCACATGTCAGGCCGAAAACATTTCCTTCTTTAACAGATCGATGCAAGAAATTTTTAGGAATTAAACAAGAAATCGTGGATAAAGGAATTTCATTTCCTGAACTCATTGATAAACTTGCAGAATACGAAAAAAGATGTAAACCGACCATTGTAACGTGGGGAAATATGGATATGAAAGTGCTGAAGCATAATTGTGAAATGTCGGGAGTAGCTTTTCCGTTTTTCGGACAGTGTCGTGATTTATCGCTTGAGTATAAGAAGTTTTTTGGAGAAAGAAATCAAACAGGATTATGGAAAGCGATTGAGGCGTATGGAAAAGTAGGAACGGGTAAGCATCATTGTGCGCTAGATGATGCGATGACGACGTACAATATTTTTAAATTAGTAGAAAAAGATAAAGAGTATTTAGTGAAACCAGCACCTCCAACATTAGGGGAACTCGTGGACTTTTCAAAAGTGTTAAAGAAAGTGAGTACACAGTAACGACCAAATTGCACAGTATGTAATTTGGTCGTTTTGTTTTTTTAAAGTTTGTAGTCTTTTTTTAACTGCTCTAATGTTTCTAGACTACGAACCGCAAAAGGTGAATCATCTTCAGAAAATGAATTCATTTGAGTTTCTAATGCTAATTTGAGTGAATCTGTATAATCTAGAATCTCTCCTTCATATTTCTTCACCATTTGTTCTGGAATGTTCGTCTGTTCACGGAAAGCTAAAGCACGTCTTTCATGGAAAAATGGTACGTCAGCTTGTTTTACGTTATGTAAGTCACCTTGCACCGGATGTTTTAAAACAGCTAATACTTTTACGACGTAACTGCCAGGGCGGCTATTTGTAACTTCGCCGATGTATTTTCCCGTTTTATAAATACCAGTAACGATTTCACCAATTTCAAATGTTTCTCTCATATTTTTCACCTCAAGTTTATAGTAAGGAAAGTAGGAGAAGGAGTCAAAGAAATCATTCGCTTTCGGAACGCCCCTTGAGAATATGAATTGGTTCAACTATAATTTAAAATAATATAACAGAAAATTCTGATGGTTTTTGAATCCTACAATAAGGAGTGTTTCATATGATGCCTTTATATTTTCCGGAAGATAAAACAGAATATATTATTCCAGGGATTGTTTGCGTTCTATTTATCATTGGTGCCGTTGCTACGTGGCGTATGTTCATTCGTGTATCCAAACGAGAAGCAGAGCGATTACAGAAAGTAGAAGAAAAGCTTTTAGCTGAAAAGAAACGGTAATTCATTTTTGTATGTTTCCCTCTATGCTCGGACAATCTAAGGGCAGAATGTATTTTGGAGGGAATAGAATGAAAAAACGGCTTTTTTTCAGTTGTTGTTTATTATTTCTGATGGCAGGTTGTGACCAAGGAAAGCCGAAAGAAATTGAAGTGAAATTACATAATGCTTCAGGAGATGAAGTAGGGACTGCGAAAGTAGTTCAGCAAACAAGTGGAGTGAAAATTACGATTAAAGGGGAAGGTTTCGCGCCTGGTCCGCACGGCATACATGTACATGAAATTGGAGAGTGTAAAGCGCCTCGTTTTGAATCGTCTGGTAATCATTTTAATCCAGATAATAAAAAGCATGGCTTACTCAATCCGAAGGGTGCGGAAAATGGTGATTTACCGAATGTAATTGCAGATGGTTCTGGAAAGATTAAAGCGGATATCGATGCACCGCACATAACGCTTGAAGAAGGGAAAACGACGATTCATAGAAAAGATGGAGCGTCTATTATTATTACTGAAAACCCTGATGATGGCATGACACAACCAACGGGTAAATCTGGTGATCGAATTGCTTGCGGTGTGATTGTAAAAAAAGCGTCGGATATGAAGAAAAAGTAAAAGCTACCGTGGATGGTAGCTTTTTTTGTGAAACGTAATTGGAAATATATCAGCGATTATTGAAATATATTGACCGCAACTCAAAATATATCGGCGATTATTGAAATATTTCGACTGTAACTCAAAATATATCAGCGATTTTTAAAATATATCGATTTACCGACAAAAATTGAGAAAGAAGCCTGCCCAAAATTGATTCGTGGGCAGGATCCTTTCTTATTATGAAAACGTATGGCGCAGTCTGTTTAAAATTTCTTCTAAAACAGATCGTGGACAGCCAATGTTAATTCGAATATGTTCTTCGCCGCCTAATCCGTACTTTTCACCAGGTTCGACGATAAGTTTTCCTTTTTCCTCAAGTAACGTGGTGCGCTCGTTTTGAGAAAGTTTTAGGTGAGAACAATCAATCCATAATAAAAAGCTACCTTCTGGCTTCGTTACGGAAAGAGTAGGTATGTGATTTTTGATATATTCACAAGCGAATTGAGCGTTATCTTCTATATATAGTCGGATTTCATTTAGCCAATCATTACATTCTGTATAGGCGCTTTGCATCGCGGTATAAGCAAATGTATTTAGCCCATGGAACCCTTGTCTATATTGAATAGACGTAAAGGTATTACGTAGTTTTTCATTTGGAATAATAATGATAGATGCTTGTAATCCAGCTATATTAAATGTTTTACTTGGAGCCATACAAGTAATGGTACGTGCTGCTAATTCTTCAGATAAAGAAGCGAATGGTGTATGAGTACGATCTCCGTAAATAATATCAGCATGAATTTCATCTGAGACAACAATTACATTATATTTTGTACATAACGCTCCGAGCTTCATTAGCTCGTCTTTCGTCCAAACGCGTCCAATAGGATTGTGAGGACTACAAAGAAGCATTAGTTTAATCCCTTGTTGAAATTGTTTTTCTAAATGATCGAAGTCTATCATATATGTGCCATCTTGTTTATATAATGGGCTCACGCATAATTGTCTGTTGTTTGTTGTAACCATTTCGAAAAATGGAGGATAAATAGGTGGTTGTACAAGAACGGATTCGTTTTCCTTTGTGAAAGCTTGTACGCTCGTACTAAGAGCTGGAACGATCCCCGCACTAAATACGATCCATTCTTTTTGAATATCCCATTCGTACTGTTTTTTTGTCCAGTTACAAATAATGTCTCCAATATGTTCAGGTGGAAGTGTATAGCCAAAAATAGGGTGTTCGATACGTTTTTGTAATGCAGTTTGAATTGGTTTTGGTACTTCAAAATCCATATCGGCAATCCAGGCATGAATGAGTTCTTCGTTTTTATAAGTATCCCATTTTGTACTATGTGTTCCGCGCCGATTTACCGTTTTATGAAATAGCTGCATATGTTTGCCCCTTTCTTCTGTGAAACTGCTAAGTTATGAAAGTTCTCTCTCTTCTTATAGAATAGCTGATGTGATAGGATAAAGAAAAGTATTAAAAAGTGAAAAGGCGGGAAGTAGATGGGTACATATGAAAAGATGATAGAGGTTGTGAAGAATTGGGATCCGTTTCGAATGGGACCGGAGTTTTATGAAACAGAAGCGAGCGATGTAGTGAACGTCGTAACTGTGTTTGACGATTCGAAATATATTGCAAAGAAGATTCAACATATATACTTTATGTCTTTTGAGGAAGTACCTGCGCTTGAAAAATGTGAGAAATTAGCTGAAGAGTTACTTGTATTAAAAGAAGGCGGAAGTTGCTCATTATAGACTGTCGGAATTTCCGACAGTCTTTTTTATATTATCCCGCTATTTGCAGGGCAGTAAGACCCCCACCTAAAAAGACGGTTGAGGCAAAGAAGTGAGGTGGGAGATCCACTGCTCGTAAAAGCCCGATTGGTGCGGGCTAATAATCAGCGGGGTGAAACATTCCGCTGATTAAAGTTTCACTTTATTGCGCGGAAAAAGCGATAATTTCTTCATAAACATGTTCAGGCTTTTCCTCAGGTAGTAAATGCCCTGTATTTTCATAAGAGATAAATGTTGAATTCGGTAAATCTTTATGGAGACGGTGTCCTACATGTACAGGGACGACGCGATCTTTTTCACCCCAAATGAGTAGTATAGGCGTTTCGATTTTTTGTAATTCAGTTGAAGATAAGTCACCTTCACGGTCTCGTATCATGCGAGTTAGGGCGGGGAATATACGGTTGTCATAAAAAGGAGCGGAGTAGCCTTCCTTCATTTCATCATCAATTAATGAGTGATCATGAACGACATTCATTAAGTTATGAACAATCCCGCGCCTTATAATCCAGTTCTTTACGTATAAATGAAAGAACGGTAAATAAGAAGAATACAGTAAAGGTAAGGTTGCGCGTGCTAAATAGCTAGAGCTACATAGTAAAATCGTCTTTGAGATTAGTTCAGGACGTATACGGTTTACATAGAGAGAAATTTGCCCGCCCATAGAATGCCCAATTAACACAATATTTGAGAGAGATAAATGTTCGATTAAATCGATAATAATGGTTGCTAAATTGTGATAAGAATACTTAAAGAGATGAGACTTATCACTTTTTCCGAATGGAGGCAAATCAAGAGCCAGTACTGTTCCTGCTTTCGATAGTAAAGGAATGAGACGGCGGTAACTGAATGAGGAAGATAAAAAGCCGTGAACGAGTACGAAAGTAGGACGTTTTGTTTTATTTTTATGTTCATACAATTCGTAATGAATAGTAGTGCCGCGAGTGGAAAAAGTGAAATAAGGACAAGTATATTCATGATTCATTTTTTGTCACTCCATTGATTTTTGTTCATATCATCTCCAAGGTAGAAAAAAATATGTTAACAAAAAAAGGCAAGATGACATTGTCATCTTGCCTTTCGCTTATTCATCATTACCCGCGAACAATATTAGGCGGTGTTTTTCCTTGTAACCCTGCAACTAAATTTTCAGCGGCTGTCATGGCCATTTGCTGTCGAGTTTTTAATGTCGCAGATCCGATGTGCGGTAAAGTCACAACATTTTGTAATGATAAGAGCGGATTATCTTTTTGAATCGGCTCTTGTGTAAAAGTATCAATGCCTGCTGCAAAGATTTTCTTTTCTGTTAAGGCATGGATTAAAGCTTCTTCATCTACTGTTTTCCCGCGAGATGCATTAATAAAGATTGCTGTTTCTTTCATTAATGAAAATTCCTTTTCTCCGATAAGATGATACGTTTCATCTGTTAATGGAGTAAGAAGAACAATAAAGTCAGACTGTTTTAGTAGCGTCTGTAAATCACAATATGTAGCATCGAATTTTTGCTCTGCTTCTTCTTTACGGCGACGGTTATAATAAAGAACATCCATATCAAATCCGAATTTTGCTCGTTTTGCAACGGCCTCACCAATTCGTCCCATTCCGATAATACCGATTGTACTATGGTGCACATCTAGTCCGAAATGTTCTTTTCCGATTTCAGCGTTCCACTCACCATTTTTCACATAGGAATCGAGTTCGCAAACACGACGACCAGCAGATAACATAAGAGCGAAAACGAGGTCAGCTACTGTATCATCCAATACGTATGGTGTATTCGTTCCGATGACATTTCGCTTTTCCATCGCTAGTAAATCAAAATTATCATAGCCAACAGAAATGTTACTCACTACTTTTAATTTCGGTGCTACATTTAACAATTCTTCATTTATGGCAGATCCGAAATTTAATAACCCATCTTTATCTTGTATCTTCTCTAATAGAACATCACGAGGTACTTTCTCATTTTGATTCCATTTTTCATAATCACAGTGTTCTGATAAATAGTTTTCTACAAATGTTGGAACTGGTTCAGCGATATATACTTTTGGTTTCACGGTTCCATCCCCTCTCACTTTTCTCCCTTGTTAACGGACAATAAAGCCTCCCGCCCCTAAAAATGCCTGAAGCAAAGAAGATAGGGGGAGACTAACTGCCCGTAAAAGCCCGATTGGTGTGGGCTAATAATCAGCGGGATGAACCTTTCCACTGATTAAAGTTTCACTTTATTTTGACATAATTCTCTAAAAAAATCTTCTTTTCAAACTGGAAAGGGTATTTGTATAATTTAGACAGAAACGAAAAGGAAGGATGATTTATATGGTGACTGAAAAGGAATTAGAATTATTGGCTTGTCTTGAAAAAAGTAGTCGTTTGTCTGTAGATACATTGGCGAAGCTATTAAATATAGAAGTAGAAGAAGTGAAGAAGATGGTTGCGAAATTAGAAAGTGAAAAGATTATTGTGGATTATGTAACACATATTGATTGGACAAAAGTAAAAGAACATACGGGTTTAACAGCGATGATTGATGTGAAAGTTACGCCGAAGCACGGTGTTGGGTTTGATGCAGTTGCTGAACAAATTTATCGCTATTCAGAAGTGAAATCCGTGTATTTAATGTCAGGGACATATGATCTTTCTATTACATTAGAAGGAAAGACGATGGGAGAAGTAGCGATGTTTGTTTCTGAGAAATTAGCAACGATTGAATCTGTCGTTTCTACAACAACTCATTTCATTTTGAAGAAGTATAAACATGAGGGAATTATTTATGAAAAAAACGATGATGATAAGCGAATTGTGGTGACACCATGAAGCAGTTTGAACTGTCTAGAGTAGCAGAATCTTTACAACCGTCTGGTATTCGAAAGTTTTTCGATTTAGCGGCAAGTATGAAAGGTGTTATTTCACTTGGAGTGGGAGAGCCTGACTTTGTTACACCTTGGAATGTAAGGCAAGCATGTATCCGTTCTTTAGAGCAAGGATATACAGCGTATACAGCAAATGCAGGATTATTGGAGCTCCGTCAAGAAATAGCAAAGTATCTAAAAAAACAATTTGCAGTATCTTATGATCCAAACGATGAAATCATTGTTACGGTTGGAGCGAGCCAAGCGTTAGATGTAGCGATGCGTGCCATTATAAATCCTGATGATGAAGTACTCATTATTGAACCGAGCTTCGTTTCTTATGCACCGCTTGTAACATTAGCTGGAGGAGTTCCAGTTCCTATAGCGACTACTTTAGAAAAAGAGTTTAAATTACAACCCGAACAAATTGAAGCAGCTATTACAGCGAAAACAAAGGCAATTTTACTTTGTTCCCCAAATAATCCAACAGGTGCAATGTTAAACAAATCCGAACTAGAAAAGTTAGCAGTAATGGTTGAGAAGTACAATTTAATCGTATTATCTGATGAAATTTATGCAGAGCTTGTATATGACGAAGTGTATACGAGTTTCGCGAGCATTCAAAACATGCGCGAACATACGATTTTAATTTCGGGATTTTCAAAAGGATTTGCGATGACAGGATGGCGTCTCGGTATGATCGCAGCTCCCGTTCAATTTTCAGAGTTGATGCTTAAAATTCATCAATATTCTATGATGTGTGCACCGACGATGTCCCAGTTCGCAGCTCTTGAAGCATTACGCGGAGGGAATGATGAAGTCATTCGAATGAGAAATAGCTATAAGAAACGCCGTAATTTTATGGCGACATCTTTCAATGAGATGGGATTAACGTGTCATGTGCCGGGCGGGGCGTTTTATGTCTTTCCTTCTGTTGCCTCAACTGGACTAACTTCAGCGGAATTTGCAGAACAGTTATTACTAGAAGAAAAAGTGGCTGTTGTACCTGGAAGTGTATTTGGAGAAAGTGGTGAAGGATTTATTCGTTGTTCGTATGCAACATCGCTTGAACAACTTATGGAAGCAATGAAGAGAATGGAACGGTTCGTCGAGAATAAAAAAAGGACAAAACATAGTACGTTTTGTCCATAAAAGGGGGGGAATACTAGAAAGCCATGTGTTAGTATTCTATCCCAATATTGGAGAATTATACGTGCTACAGGAAATTTTTTCGTGAATTTTGAATGAGTTCTGTCATAGTGGTATAATTTACTAATATAAGGTATGCGCCTGTTAGGTAGCGATACGTAACAGGCGTACTAATTAATCGGATATTTAAAATAAGTACATCTGTTTTGCAATCTACATTTGTAGAGAAAATGGTAAACGTATGGGAGTGTTTCATATGTCAGAACAATATACAACAGGAGTGGTTGTAACAGGGAAAGTGACTGGAATTCAAGATTACGGTGCATTTGTAGCGTTAGATGCAGAAACACAAGGACTTGTGCATATATCTGAAATTACAAATGGATATGTAAAGGATATTCATGACTTTTTGAAAGTCGGCGATACAGTAGAAGTAAAAGTACTTTCAATTGATGAAGAGCACAGAAAAATGAGTTTATCGTTAAAAGCTGCGAAAAGAAAACAAGGAAGGATTCTTATACCGAATCCATCTAAGGACGGATTTAATACGTTGCGAGAAAAGCTGACAGAATGGATTGAAGAGTCCGAGTTAACAAAGTAAAAGAGGAGCGCATATGAGCGTTCCTCTTTTACTTTATCTTATGATATATATTTGCAAATATGATTGCATGCAATCATATTCGTATGTCGGAGGTGAAAGGACATACTGATTATCGAATTTCGTTTGTTTCTGGGTGCGTACCAAGATTTTCAGATGGTTTAAACAGTAAACCAAGATTGATAAGCCCAGATATACCAACGATGCCGTAAATAATACGTGCAAGAGCTGAGTTTTGTCCGCCGAAAATGGCTGCTACTAAGTCAAACTGGAAGAACCCGATTAGTCCCCAGTTTACTGCACCAATTACAGTAAAGACTAATGCGATACGTTGCAATGTACTCATGAAAAACCCCCCCTTAATTGTGAAGCATGAGCAAGCGCTGAGTTAATCAACTCTTTTATAGAATGGTGCAGTTATGTTGTTTTTATACATAAAAAATGTGTGAAAAAAAGATGTATATACATCTATACCGAAAAATGCGAATTTTTATGCAAAAAATGAACTTTTTCTAAAAAATATATATTGGTTACGTTTACACTGGTTGAATCGCTTGATTTACAACTTCAGTTTCGCTAAAGTGAATACAGAAATACATATCCATAATTGGAGGGAAAAAGATGAGTACACATGTAACGTTCGACTATTCTAAAGCGTTATCCTTCATCGGTGAACATGAAATCACTTATTTACGTGATGCAGTGAAAGTAACACATCATGCAATCCACGAAAAAACTGGAGCTGGGAACGATTTCCTTGGGTGGGTAGAGCTTCCGCTTCAATATGACAAAGAAGAATTTGCTCGCATTCAAAAATGCGCAGAAAAAATTAAAAATGACTCTGACATTTTACTTGTTGTAGGTATCGGTGGTTCTTACCTAGGAGCGCGTGCAGCAATCGAAATGTTAAACCATTCATTCTACAATACGCTTTCTAAAGAACAACGTAAAACTCCACAAGTGCTATTTGTTGGACAAAACATTAGCTCCACTTACATGAAAGATTTAATGGATGTATTAGAAGGTAAAGACTTCTCTATTAACGTTATTTCCAAATCAGGTACAACAACAGAGCCTGCACTTGCATTCCGTATTTTCCGTAAGTTATTAGAAGAGAAGTATGGAAAAGAAGAAGCTCGCAAACGTATTTATGCAACTACAGATAAAGCGCGTGGTGCATTAAAAACATTAGCTGATAACGAAGGCTACGAAACATTCGTAATTCCAGATGATGTTGGAGGACGTTTCTCTGTATTAACGCCAGTTGGTTTATTACCAATCGCAGTAAGTGGCTTAAATATTGAAGAGATGATGAAAGGTGCAGCTGCTGGTCATGACGACTTCGGGGCATCAGAACTAGAAGAAAACCCAGCTTATCAATACGCAGTAGTTCGTAACGCTTTATACAATAAAGGAAAAACAATTGAAATGCTTGTTAACTATGAGCCAGCGCTTCAATACTTCGCTGAGTGGTGGAAACAGTTATTTGGTGAAAGTGAAGGAAAAGATCAAAAAGGTATTTTCCCATCTTCAGCAAACTTCTCAACTGATTTACACTCATTAGGTCAATACGTTCAAGAAGGTCGTCGTGACTTATTTGAAACAGTTCTTAAAGTAGGTAAATCTACACATGAACTGACAATCGAATCAGAAGAAAACGATTTAGATGGATTAAACTACCTTGCTGGTGAAACTGTAGACTTCGTAAACACAAAAGCATATGAAGGTACATTACTTGCACATAGCGATGGCGGAGTACCAAACTTAATCGTAAATATTCCTGAATTAAATGAGTACACATTCGGTTACCTTGTATACTTCTTCGAAAAAGCATGTGCGATGAGCGGCTACTTATTAGGCGTAAATCCATTTGACCAACCAGGAGTAGAAGCATACAAGAAAAACATGTTTGCTTTACTTGGTAAACCAGGATTTGAAGAATTAAAAGCAGAATTAGAAGAGCGTTTAAAATAATAAAAAGCGACCGAAGATCCGGTCGCTTTTTATTATTTTACTGAAATGTCCATCGGTATATTCAAACTAGAATGGGTATGCTAAAGGAAAAGTCTTGGAGGGATGGGCTTGATTCCGATTCAATCAAAGTTAAAAGGACATACATATGCGTTATATAAGTTAGAAGAGGTTATGAAACCACTTGGATATAGTATTGGTGGCAATTGGGATTACGATAAAGGGTGCTTTGATTACAAAATCGACGAAGAAGATGGCTATCAATTTTTACGAGTGCCATTTACAGCTGTGGATGGGGAATTAGATGTGCCTGGTGTAATAGTCCGTCTTGAAACGCCGTATATTCTTTCGCATGTGTATCAAGACGAACTAGATGATAATGTGAATGCGTTAACAGCTGGAACGAGCGGATTTGATCAATTTGCTGAGCCGAAAGATCCAGATGGAGATGTGAAAAGTAAGTATATTAATATTGGGAAAGTATTAGTACAGGAACTAGAGCGTCACTTTTTTAATGGTGAATAACAATAAGTATGTCGCTTTCGATAAGAATGAAGGTATGGACTGGGTTAATCATATATTGATCGTCACGCTTTATACCTAGTAAGAGAATGTTTTGTTTTAAAAGAGTATAGCTACAATTTGCAAAAGTTTGTCCGGTGCAAGGCGGAGAAAGCTCCATCAGTTGCAATTTGTTATCAGAGATTTCATCGTAAAGTGAGAATAGTACACCTGAAATAGAAGGAAATAAAAGAGAAGCGGTAAATACATAGCTCGTTAATTTATTTCCTTCTATAATTTCTGATACACCAGCTCTCGTTGCATTTTGAATTTGATCCGAAGTAAGAAGTTCAGCGATGCAATGAATGTTTGGATTAAGTCCTTTTGCAGTTAAAATATTTAAGATGGACTGTGTATCAGCTAAGCTTTCATTTTTTTCTTTATCAGCCGTTATTAATATGGTGTGTGCCGTTGTAATGTTAGCTTTTAATAACGTTTGATCGTGATGTGGACAACCTTTTATAAACTCTAAATGATGAAATGGTTTTGGAAGTAAAGAAAGTGTTTCATCAATTAAAACGATATCAAGGTTTGGTTGTAAGATGTGCATTTGTTTTACAACATGTTTTGCCCGTTCGTTCCATCCGACAATAATCATATGAGCGCTAGCAGTCGCAGCTTCTTCTCCTTTAACTTTCATATATTGTTTATTAATCATATCAGTGGCGAATAGAACCATATAATAAGAACAAAAACCGGTTCCAAATAAAATAATACTCATACCGATGAGTTTGCCTATTAGTGTATGTGGGGCGAAGTCACCATAGCCAACAGTGAAAATTGTAACGATTGACCACCAAATTCCATCAAACCATGTGGTGAAGTGCGATGGTTCTAATCTATGTATAAGAAAGCCGGAAAAAGCAGTAAGTACAACAATAAAGCAAATTAAACGAAAAATAATGGAATCACGAAATGTATCTACTAAATTTGGACGGGATTTCAATTGCCAATTCCTCCTTACTTTGCAGGACTACATTCATTGTTACCATTATAGAAAAAAGAAAAACTCTCTAATTTAAAAGAGAGTTTGTTTTCTATTACATACTTTCAACTTCAGTTTGTTGAACACTTTCAAGGTGTTGAAGAGCATAATAAACATCAGCAGTATGTCTTTTTTGATCGATAGACAATTTTAAATGTAAATAGTGCGAACCATTTTCCAATGTTTTGAGCTTCATGTTCTTAACTTTTATATCCATTTCTTTTATTTCTTCAATTACGATCGGGATATTGTCCATATTTCGTACAACAAGTTTCACTGCGATATCACGTTGACGAAATGACCTAGGTCCTATAAATTTCATCGTTAATGGTATAAGTTCTACACTAATCATAAGGAAGCACATTCCGAAAATCGCTTCAATATAGAAACCAGCTCCAACGGCAATGCCAATACCAGAAGCACCCCAAATCATGGCGGCGGTCGTTAGCCCAGCAATACTATCGTTTCCTCTTCGTAAAATAACACCTGCACCTAAAAAACCAATTCCTGATACAATTTGAGCAGCAAGTCGAAGGGGGTCCATATTCATATGGTCGGTATGTGGTAAATTGTAAGCTGCTTTAATAGAAACAATAGTGAGGAGGCAACTAATAATAGAGATAACTAAACAAGTCTTTAAACCAAGTGGTTTACGTTTTAATTCACGTTCTAAACCGATGGCGAATCCTAAAATAGCCGAGAGACCTAGTTTGAGTAATAAATCGGTATAGTCCATATGTATTCCTCCTTGTATGATATTTTATAGGAATAAAACGTTTATTATAGAAAGAAACGGTTTTTGATAGAGTAACTTTATATAGAATATATGTAGGAATTGCTTATACATGAAGAGATATTTCGTTTAAGTATATGATATTAAAAAAGAAATGTGGGTGGTTTTAAAAAAAGTTTATAAAAGGTGTTGCATTTCAATTTTCACCATGATATATTAATAACCGTCGCTGATGCGGAAACGCAGAAAACGACAAAAAAGAAATTAAAAAACTTAGTTGACATCGAAAAACGAAGATGTTAACATAAGGAAGTCGCAAATGAGCGACCAAGTAGTTCTTTGAAAACTGAACGAAACAAACAACGTGAAACGTCAATTTTTATTTTTAGATGCTAGACAAACTAACTTTATTGGAGAGTTTGATCC
>NZ_CP031292.1:4603618-4776585 GCF_003355115.1 Bacillus sp. COPE52 | reverse complement strand
CAGCGACTGGCCCTTCTTCTACAACTGGTTGTTCTTCAGCGACTGGCCCTTCTTCTGCAACTGGTTGTTCTTCAGCGGCTGGCCCTTCTTCTACAACTGGTTGTTCTTCAGCGACTGGCCCTTCTTCTACAACTGGTTGTTCTTCAGCGACTGGCCCTTCTTCTACAAATAGTTTACTTTCCTCTGTTTCTGCAATTAAAACATTCGCAAAACTTTGGACATCTTCCTTCGTTTGTTCATCAGCCTCAGCAACATGTATGAATTCATTTTTTTGTTCAATTGCTTCATCTAATACCATTTCTTGCTGCGTTTCCTCAAGTTCTACAATTGCTTCTACTTCAGACCCCTCTGTTTCTGCAATTACTTCTGCTTCTTCAGTTTCTTCCATTTCCGCCATTACTTCTGCTTCTTCAGTTTCTTCTGCTTCCGCCATTACTTCTGCAACTTCTCCAAGCTCTTCTGGTATTTCCACAATGATTGTTTCTTCAAGTTTTTCTTCTGCTTTGACAATCACTGATTCTTCTGGAGCTTGCTTTTCTACTTCCATAATAGGTTGTTCTATTTCTGTATTACGTTTAATTTCTTCTGATAATATTGTATCCTCGTGCTCTACTTTGGAATCTACTAATTCCTCTTGTAAAATGTTTTCGTTTAGCACCACTACATCTTTTTCTTGCTCTGCATCTTCCATACGCTCAGCTACCGTTTTATGAAGTAATTCATCCGCTGAAACTTCCTGCGGTGTATTTATTTCTTGAATTACTTCTTTTTCTTCTACTACTGGCTCTTGGCGCTCAATTTCATAACCGTTTTTCTCGAGCCATTGATCAACAACTGACTTTTCTTCCTTTTTACTCTGTTGACCTTGCTGATCAACGTCTTGATGACTAGAAGAAGTCGGTGCTTTTCCTTCTGAGAAATAAGATAATGTATACCCTTTTTTCTCTAACCATGCATCAACGACTGATTTGCCCTCTACAGATATTTCAAGATCTTCTCTTTCCTTTTCTTCCTCCTGCTTTTCTTCCTTTTTCTCTACTGAAGGACGATTATATCCATAAATCGGCGAAATCATTTCTGTTGGACGAAATGGTCTACGGCTACTTTCTTGCGGCGATACAGATACTTTTTTTACGACTGGCTCTGGATCCGGTTCATATTGCACTTCCGGCTCTTCGTATGTAGAAACTGCATTCTCCACATACTGCCGTCTACTTCTCTCCACTTTTATTCCTCTTTGAGTAGGCTGCTCTTCGTATATACCTCTTTGAACAGGTTGTTCTTCAAAGTGAGGTAATTCTCTTACGTCATCCTCATCAAATCCATCATCTGGTATTAATGGAAAACGGCATTTACCTGCATTTCTGCTTGCCATTTGTGCTTCTCTTGCTTCAGTGTAGTGGTTTACACGAGGAATTTTCGGCTGACTTTCAATTTGTTTCATTGCTTCTTTATTCATCGCTGTTTGTTCTTCCTCTTTGTTAAACAGCTTTTTCATCCAATCTAACATGCTTACCACTCTTTCTACTAAATAGTAACATCCTTTATTGTATCAGCATTCGGCAAAAAGTGCAGGTAAAATTAAGCATGTCATATTTATCCATAACATTCTAATTTACGATTGTTTTCATATAGAAAAAAGCAGCCTTCTATGTAAGACTGCTTTTAAGCTTTACTCTTCCGATATTCATCTACACTATCTGTTACACTTTGCAGTAAAGAATTTACATACTGCGGGTCAGATAATTTTTTATCTTCATCCTCATTGGACATAAACCCGAGCTCTAATAGTACGCCAGGAACTTTCGCCCAATTAAATCCAGAAAGGTCATCCCTAAATTTAATCCCATTTACTTTCACCTGATTGTTTTCTCTCATTTTATTTACTATCTTTTGCGAGATTTGAAGACTTTCTGCATAAATCTCTTTCGTATAGGGACTTCCTTCTGCTGGCGTCAATACAGCAAACCCACTTTGATTTGGATTTTCAGAACCATCTGCATGAAGGCGTAAAAATAAATCTGCCTTATGATCGTTTGCGAATGTCGCACGTTCTTTATTGCTTATATCAACATCTTGTGACGTTCTCGTCATTACTACTTGTATCCCTTTTGCTTCAAGCTTTTCTTTTAATAAAAAAGACATTTCTAATACAAGTACAGCCTCTCTCTTTTTCGTCACAACACCCGTTGTACCATCTGTCACTTTATATTTTTGCGTCGTTGCCCCTGGTCCAATCGGTTCTAAATTTAAATTTGCTTTTTGTTGATGCCCTGGATCAATAACGACGAGAAACTTTCCTTGTTTTTCATTACTCTCTACTTTTTGTTCATTATTTTGCATAAGTTGCTCAGTTGGCTTCACCGGCGTATTTTCCTCTTTCTTTTCCTCGGCCGATACTTCCTCCCGCTTAGTTTCTACTTGTTCATTCGTTTGAATTGTTTGCGATTCTTCTTTTTTTTCTTGTTCTTCTTGCTGCTTTTCTACCGGTGCTTCTTCTTTATCATCTTTACTATTTTCTTGTGTAGAAGATAATGTTTCTTTTTTCGACTGTTCTTGTGAACAACCTCCCATATATATTCCAATGAATGCAGTCATGACCATTATTTTTATATACTTCATGCTTCTCTCCCATCACTTTGCACCGGACTCAAAGTTTTTCTTATAATTGTTTTATAACCTCATCCATACTTCCAATATAAACAGGCTGCCACGTTTCTGTACCACGCTCTGCCGTATAGACTGGATAAGCGTCATCATCCACATTCACGAAAACTGGATCACCCATATCTGTTTCATATCCAATAACAATCCATTCTTCTTGCCATTTTCCACTTTCATTGCTTATTAATGAATTTTTATGTTTATCATATCGATAACCGATCTGCCCTTTTTCCAGTTCATCTTCACTAAATACATATATTTCATAAGTACCTAGCTCAACATCTTGCTGTTTTGAAGTTTCAATTCGTTTTAGAAGTTCTGCGATTTTTGGTTGTTGTTTCATACGTTTATCCCCTTCTATTTTTCTAAATTTTAACTAGATTGTTTATAAAATACAATATAGATTTTTTAAAAAAAGGTGACACCCTTATCATATTAACGATTTTTTGAGTATATCTATCACAACTCTCAATATATCAACGATTTTTTAAATATATCCATCACAACTCTCAATATATCAACGATTCACTACGAAATTTCGACTTACCGACAAAGAATGATAAAAAGAAAAGAGAGGCTGTCCAAAAGGACAACCTCTCTTTTCTTATATCAATTAAAATTTAAACTCTTGTCCAACTTCAAAGCTATCTTCTAATACAAGAATACCTTTTTCTTGCGGAGCGTCTGGAAGCTCTAATTCACGTGCAGAGCAGATCATTCCAGAAGAAGGAACACCGCGAAGCTCAGCTGGCTTAATTAACATACCACTTGGCATAACAGCGCCGATTTTTGCAACGACAACTTTTTGTCCTGCATCAACGTTTGGTGCACCACATACGATTTGTAATGTTTCTGTACCAATTTCTACTGTACAAATGTTTAATTTATCAGCATTTGGGTGCTTTTCTTTTTCAGCTACATAACCTACAACAAATTTCGGAGAAAGATCTGCTTCTACTTTTTCTTCAAAGCCGTTCTTCGCTAAAATTTCGTTGATTGTTTCTACAAGCTCTTTCGTTAATGTCAGGTTACCTGTTTCTTTTACTTCTAAGTAAGAAGATGCATTAAAGATGTTGAATCCTGCTGTTACATTGCTTTCACGATCGTATACGCGTGCAACATCTCCTTTACGATCAAAAGTACGGTTCTCTAAAGTAATATCTTGTAAGGCAACAATTAAAGTGTCACCAATTCCTTCAAGGTTATAAAAAACGTTCACTTCGTTCATCCTTTCTCTTTTCCATCTGTCTTCTTCCGATTCTTCGCTAAAATAAAGATTGGTTCAAAGTCCCCATCTTCATAAACGAATGAAAGTGATGTAATCGGAACATGCCCTTCGGCAAAAAATTTCATTGTCATTTGTGCAATAATATCATAACCGATTTCGTTGACGATATCAGCAATAATTAATACGTCTTGGTGAGGAACAGCAACAACCATGTCACCAGAGATCTTTTCACGCATCGATTGTAGTAACGTTTCGTTTAAAATACGACTCGCATCATACCCATCATTTGTGTTTAAAAAGTAGAATGTATTATCCGCTACTGTGTCCTGCTTAAATTCATAACCTAATGAGCGAGCATTAAATAATGCCATTTCGCGCACTTGCTGCTCTGTAAGCTCTAATTTTTGTAATAAGCGCTCATCAATTAGGCGATACGTTTTATTAGAATCTAGCGCGTAATAAATACGTGTTTCCGCCGTATGATCCGTCATAATAAACGGATTTCCTTCTTCTGATTGTTTTGGGAAAGAAGTAGAGCGAATAACAGGTAAAATTTTCGCCGTGCTATTTTCTTCTCTATGCATTGCAATTAACGCTTCTTGTACATAATAAGCAACCTCTTCAATCGCCTTTTCTTTGTTCACTTCCCATTTCGCTACTACTCCTGGAAGTGATACGTTAATACCTTTTTTCGAGTTTGTTTGTTCAATACGAAGAACTTCTTTCTCGCTATCATAATGAAAATCCCATTCTGGTCGAGATAATTTCTTCATTAACTCGTCTTTCATCTTTTTACTTGTCATTTTCATCTCTTTTTCCTCCCTTCCAAAAAAATAACCTCCCCCGCGAAGGTAGAGGTTGTTTTTACAATTCAATTGGCTAATTGTTTTATTTTAAACCTTCAATAAACTCTTCGATTTGCTCTTGTGTTTTACGATCTTTGTTTACATAGCGTCCAGTTTCTTCACCTTTATTGTACGCTACAAAGCTTGGAATGCCAAATACGTCTAATTTTACGCATAGATCAATAAACTCATCACGATCTACATAGTAAAATGAGAAATCACTATACTTCTCTTCTACTTCTGGCATAAATGGATCAACGAAACGGCAATCTGGGCACCATTCTGCTGAGAACATGAAGACTACATTCTCTTCATTTTTTAATTCTTGGAATTGTTCCATGCTTTCTAATGATTTCATCTATATTTCCTCCTCTAATGCGTGCACTTTTTTCACACTATAATCTTTTCTTTATACTACCATACATCGTACACGGTGCAAGGTTTATGCTTGCTTTTTATCATACTTATATTGCCCAACGAGTAACTTAACAACGTGTACAAATAATTCCGTTCGATCGACATAATCGTCTGTAAAAATACCGATAGCACCTTCGTGACTACGAATATCTTTCCGCTCTACAAACTCTTCCATCACTTCACTTAACTCTTTACCATCTTCAAGAGGCGTTAAAAAATCGTCTGGTAACTTAATACGTGCTCCTCCGGCAACGAATATCTTATCGTCACTCGTTGCGAGTGCGCCCCAGTTACACATAAATAAACCGTGATCCGTTTTCATCACGCCGCCTTCTAACCCAATACCAATTTGAGCTTCTCCTTCTTGCAATGCTCGCTTCGCTCTATTAATTGCTCCTTGCATCGTCTCTTCATCTGAAAATGGCTGTGCAGATACTCCCGATGGGACAGAAAGAGATGTAATTTCAGCATCTTTCAATACCTTCTCCACAGCCCCAACCTTCGTTTTATTCTTCGATCCAACTACTACCTTCATTTCGTTCACCTCTATAAGAATTCATTATTCTGTTCTAATATCCACTTCAGCACAAATGAAGTGCCAACCACTACCACACACCACCAAGGAATCCCTTCTACCTATAGTAGAAGGTGACTTCCCACAATATTTTTGGTCCCGAACACAAAAACATTCTTCCGCGGTCTTCATGCATTATTCGAGCACTAATTAAGCACTGACCGCTACTACACATCGCTGGGTCATCTCTCCTACCTAAAAAAAGAAAGAGCTCTGCAGCCCTTCCTCTTTACGCGTTATTCTTAATTGTTTCTAACGTCGTTTTGTCCGTTGTTCTTACAAGCTTTGTAATAAGTTCTTTTGCTGCTGCATAATCATCAACATGTAAAATAGAAGCATGCGTATGAATGTAGCGAGCACAAACACCAATTACTGCTGATGGGATACCTGAGTTACTTGTATGTACACGGCCCGCATCTGTCCCACCTTGTGAAATAAAGTATTGGTAAGGAATATTATGTGTTTCTGCTGTATCTAAAATGAATTCGCGCATTCCTCGATGAGTTACCATCGTACGATCGTAAATACGAAGAAGAGCACCTTTTCCTAATTGACCGAACTGCGTTTTATCACCAGAAGCATCGTTTGCTGGACTTGCATCAAGCGCATAGAAAATGTCTGGTTGAATCATATTAGCAGCTGTTTGTGCTCCGCGAAGACCTACTTCTTCTTGTACAGTAGCACCAGAGTATAATGTATTCGGTAATGTTTCATCTTTTAATTCTTTTAATAACTCGATTGCCAGGCCACATCCATAACGGTTGTCCCAAGCTTTCGCCATAATTTTCTTCTCATTTGCCATCGGTGTGAACGGGCAGATTGGCACGATTTGTTGTCCTGGTTTTACACCAATTTCAATCGCATCTTCATAACTATCTGCACCTATATCGATTAGCATATTTTTTATATCCATCGTTTTTGCACGTTGCGCATCACTTAATAAATGAGGAGGGATAGAACCAACAACCCCTATAACAGGACCATTCTTCGTCATCACTTGTACGCGCTGCGCTAATAGCACTTGGCTCCACCAGCCGCCTAACGTTTGAAAACGAAGCATTCCGTTTTTCGTAATTTGCGTAACCATGAAACCTACTTCATCCATATGACCTGCTACAAGAACACGTGGGCCAGTTTCGTCCCCTTTTTTCAGACCAAATACGCTACCTAAACCGTCTTGCACAATTTCATCAGCATATTTGCTTAATTCTTGCTTCATAAAACGGCGTACATCATGTTCAAAACCTGACGCACCTTGTAATTCTGTTAACGTACGAAATAATTGTAATGTCTCTTTATTCACGAAGTCCCCTTCTTTCAAACCTTAGTAGAATACCTTTTTTATTGTAACGAAATTTTCGAAATGTTTCTAGTTTCTTCTTTTTTAGCTGCATTTGCTTTATAATTATTATCGGTACACTATTTTTATTTTATAGAATTGAGGTGAATATATGAGCTGGAAAGGTTTAGTAGCAGGTCTTGGCGTTGGATTTGCAGCTGGTTATTTCGTTGCAAACAAAGTACAAGAACAATCCCATATTTCTTCAGAAAAAGCATTGAAAATGGTGAAACAAGCATTAAATCATAAAGGTGAAATTACTGGCTCTTGGGTACATATGGTTCCAGAGACATTTGAAAAATATGATGTTGCGTATGAAGTTTATCGCGGCGGTCTTACAACAATGTTAGATGATATACAAGAACGATTTGAATTTTTAGTTGATGCTAAAACAGGTACTGTTTTAGAGGTAATAGCAGCATAAAAAGAGGTTTCCCATTAGGTGAACCTCTTTTTTTTGAAAAATTGCGGATAGTGATTAAAATTATATCGGCGATTTTCCGAATATATCGGCGCAACTCGATTTATATCAGCGATTTCCCAATTATATCGGCGCAACTCAAATTATATCAGCGTTTGTTTAAATATATCGACTTACCGACAAAACCCGACAATAAAAAAGAGGCTGCTCCAATAAATATGATGGAACAACCTCTTTTTTTTAAGCTTCTATACTCGTTTTTCTCTCAATTTTTTCTACAATATGTCCTTCCTTATTCCACTTCACTGCACGATAATATGCGTCATGATAAAATGAAAACCATGCATCGTTTTCAGCACCGTACTTCATCCACTTTTGCTTATTTTCAATCGATGTCATCGGATAATCATCGTACGCCATTACCCATAATACATTTTGATGGGCGTGCGTCGGCAATAGATCAGCTAAATGAAGCATCGTTTCACCTTTGCTTTCTAACGCAATAACTGCATGTCCATCACTATGACCGCCTGTATGCGCCATTTTTATTTCATCCGTAATTTCTATTTCTTGCTGAAACGTAACAACTTGATCTACAATCGGCTCCCAATTTTCCTTCCAATATGTATTACGTGATCTAATATTTGGGTTCCTCATTTCATTCCATTCTGTTTCACTTACATAAACTTTCGCATTCGGAAACGTCGGTACAAGGTGCTCCCCTTCCCATTTCGTTAAACCAGATGCATGATCAAAATGAAGGTGCGTCATTAAGACGTAGTGAATATCTTCAGGCTTTAATCCCCGTTTTTCTAAAGATTCATAAACCGATGACTCTTCCGTTACTCCTTGATTTCTCTTCATTTTCTCATTCAATTTACCGTTTCCTATTCCAGAATCAATAAGCATATTTCCATCTTTCGTTTGCAAAAGTAACGGATCTGTTCGTAAATATATATGATTTGTATCGTTATGTTTATATTTTCGTGACCAAAGTACTTTCGGCACAACGCCAAACATTGCCCCGCCATCTAAATGTGTGTTCCCACCTTTTAACCACGTCACTTTTATATCTCCAATTCGTAATTCTTCCATCACACATCCCCCTTTTACATTAATTTTAACATAAAATTCTGATTATTTTAGTTATAAAAAAACCTATGCATTACTGCATAGGCTCTGTGCGATACTTCGCTTCAACTCGATAAATACGATGACCTTTACTAGAGAACTTCTCTTCGTACTCAGTCATAATATTACCTTCAAAATCACTGTTATGAAGATCTAGGCTTAAGTAAGTTAGTAACATACCATACTCAGCCATACTCATTAGAGAGTATTCAAATAACCCTTGGTTATCTGTTTTGAAATGAATTTCTCCGCCCTCTACTAACACTTCTTCATAATTGCGTAAAAACGTTTTATACGTTAAACGACGCTTCGTGTGACGATTCTTCGGCCATGGATCTGAGAAGTTTAAATAAACACGATCAATTTCACCTTTTGCAAAGAAAACTGTTAAATCTTCAGCATCTTTATTTATTAACTTTAAGTTCGGTAATTCTTCTTCAATTAATTTATCAAGTGCATCTACAACAACACTCGTAAATTTTTCAATTCCAATATAATTAATATGTGGATTTGCTTTTGCCATATCGTACATAAAGCGGCCACGACCTGTACCTACTTCAATGTGAATGGGTTGTTCATTTCCAAATACTTCTTTCCAATTACCCGCGCGCTCTTCTGGGTTTCCAATTACGATATGTGAATACTCATTAATTCGATCTAATGCATATGGTTTATGTCTTAAACGCATAGATGTCTCCCTCTCTTTACAAAGCTATTTTAAAGGAATGATTCCTTTTTTCTGTTTTAATCAATCTACCAAACAAAAAACCAAGTACGTACGAGCACTCGGTCCGTTTCTTTCAAGTATAAGATGTACCATTTTGATAAAAACTACATACAGCATTAAACATTCCATGACGACGTAGCTTTTTCTCTTACATTCCGAGAAGAGAAAAACAATCGAAAGGATGATCCGTTCATGCCAATTAGTCAACAACATCAATTAGAAGTGCTGAAAGATATTTTAGTCAATCACCAAAGCGATTGCTGCGGGACAGTTTCTGAATGCGAGCAATTAGAGCGCCTCATTCAATCGTTACTCGCAAACGATAATATAAGTAATGACGCTAAAACAATGCTAAACGATGTATATTCTTATAGTCAATCGGGTAAATCTTCCTCTAATTTGGACAACCATATTTCCAATAATCAAGAACAACTTACTCAGTGGATTGCTGGAATGGACAATTTTTCTTAAGTATTATTCTGAAGCAAGTAGTTGCTGTAAATATTGATGCCAATATTCAGCTTCTGCTTGCTGTTTTTTTGTTGTGTGCCATTGAATAGATAAAATCGTTTGTGCTATTACATACCATCTCATACGCCTAAGCAATGATTCATCCATTTCAATATCATAATACCCGAGCCACTCACTCCATTCATGACGCGGAATGTACCAGTATAATAACATACCTAGGTCTAGAGCTGGGTCAGCAATGACAGCTCCATCCCAATCAATTAAAAACAACTCATCTTCGTCCGACAATATCCAGTTGTTATGGTTTACATCACAATGGCATACAACGAATTCATTGTATTCAATACTTTTTAATGAATCCGTTAAATATTGAAGGCCTTGCTGAATTGTTTCATCTACCCTTATATCTCCCCTTAAAACAAGTTGCAATTGTTGTAATAACTCTTGGGCGTGAAGCGGCTGCTTCCCAAGTCTTTGAATCATCTGCACAAGCGCTTTAGAGGAGTGTATTTTCTTCAAAAGTTTCGCAACACGTTCTAGTTTCATATCCTCTGGCTCTAGCTTCTGTCCCGGAAGCCATTTTTGAGCAGAAATCACATCACCGTTCGTTACCCTTCTTGTCCAAAGTAATTTTGGAACAATTCCTTCTGCTGACAATACCGCTAAAAAGGGCGATGTATTCCGCTTTAAAAATAACTTCTGTTGTCCGTTTTGCGCAATATATGCATCGCCCGTTACTCCACCAGCCGGTACAAGACTCCACTCTTTTCCTAATAATTGTTCCAACCATTCCATATTCATTACCCGTTAACAAATCCTTATCTTTTATAGTTATGAAAAGAAAAACCGCAACATTTCTACACATGTTGTGGATTCATATATATTTTACTGTAAATGAAAAGAAAACTTGGCATAAGCCAAAAACTCTCTATTTTATTTTACAAAACCACTCATAGAATGACAACTTATCAAAATCGTCACCTTTGTCAATTCTACATTTATTACATTCTCATCGTCAAGTAGCGATTTGTCACATTATCGTCAATATATACGTGCTAATGGGAGCCAATTGAAGTTCCTTTCCTCTAAATGAAGAAATTGGCTCTATTTTCGCTTGCTTTTCGTTTACTAACACATGCCACGTTCCTTCTTTTGGAAGCTGCACCGTTTTAGCTTCCAAACCGCTATTAAATAAAACGACAATTTCTTTCCACGGCCCAAACAATTCTACATGCTCTAGGTGGTATGCAAGTACTTCTGTAGATGTTTGCAAAAAAGTCATATGCTTTTTTATAAGATCTGCGTTTTGTAATCGGAATGCCCCGTGCTCTTTGCGAATCGCAATTAACCCTTTTATATAGTTAACTGTCTCCATCTCTTTCTCTTTTTGATCCCAGTCTAATCGATTTATTTCATCATTTGCATTATAACTATTTTCATTTCCATTCTTCGTACGATAAAACTCTTGTCCTGCGTGTAAGAAAGGAATTCCTTGCGAAAGAATAACTATTGCGCTTGCTAGAAGGTGCCGTTTTTTCAAAATTTCTTCCGGTTCTTCATTACTGTGCACTAGTTTATCCCACATCGTCATGTTGTCATGACATTCTACATAGTTAATACTTTGTACCGGTTCTAGAAATAATCCTGTTTCTTTCACACTTAAAAGACTACCTGATGCTATATACTGTAAATGCTGACAGTCTACATGCCCACCAAACGCAAAACCACGTTTAGTTACATTAAATGTGCTACCTTTTATTCCATCACGAAATTGATCATTAAACTGCGCGATATGTGGCATTTTTCTTGCATTATTTAACGTTGCTTTTTCCTCAAGAGGAAGCGGTGTTTGTAAATCCCATCCTTCTCCTAATAACAATGCGTCTCGCTTTATGTTTCGCACTTCTTTTTCTATTATGTTCATTGTATCAACATCTAAAATCCCCATTAAGTCGAATCGGAATCCATCAACATTGTATTCCGTCAGCCAATATAAAATAGACTCTATAATGAATTTCCTCATCATTTTCCGTTCAGACGCTATATCATTTCCAACTCCCGTCCCATTAGAAGGCATACCATCTTCGCCATGGCGAAAATAATAACCTGGAACAAGCTTTTCAAATGATGATAGTTCTCTTTCATAAACGTGATTATATACAACATCTATAACTACTCGGATACCGTTCTCATGAAATGTTTCAATCAATTGCTTACACTCTACTATCCTGTTATACGGATCAGCAAGGTTTGTAGCATAAAACCCCGTTGGCGTATTGTAATATAATGGATTATAACCCCAATTATATGCGCCGGAAGGATTTGCCTCATCTACACCACCGAAACAAGATAACGGTAATAATTCAACATGTGTAACACCTAAATCTTTTATATGAGACAATCCTGTTAACGTCCCATTCCGTCCCGTCGTCCTCTCTTCCATCAACCCTCTATATGTTCCTTTTTTATTCACTCCACTATTTGGGTGAATAGTCGCATCACGAATATGCAGTTCATACAATATAGCATCTGTCATTGACTGTAATGGTGGTAATTCCTCTCGTCTCGTTACATTCGTCTTTTCCAAATCGATAACAACACCGTATTTCCCATTTGCAGTCGTTGACTTTGTGTATGGATCCACCGCTTCATTCCATATTAAATTAATACAGACGAGGAAGGTATATCGAGCCCCATCATGATCCCCTTGTAATGCATGAACCCAAACACCATTTTCTTCTCTATGCATGTCATAATCGGTATATTCTTTATCACTTTTATAAAATCTTACTTTTGCAAGCCTCGCAGTTGGAGCCCACACTTTAAATGTTGTTGCTTCTTTTTTGTATACAGCACCTAAATCTGTGCCTTCGTAATAATACTTCTCATCGAAAATTGCCGTTCGAATAACAGCGCCTATTTGTAAATCCGTTTCTTCGTTCCGTTCATCTCGTACTGTATAATACTTCCCCACATCTAGTGACTCTTCTATAAAGCACTCATACTTTGTTGCATCTGGAAGCGCAATAGTATGAGCAATCGGTAAATCTTTCACATTATTTCCTTCTTGCAAACGAAATGTCCGACTTGTTCCATACGCATGTGGGAGCAAAATTGTAATTTTATTCATTTCATCTAAATAGGCATCAAATGGACGTTTTACTTTCAACATAAAAAAATCACCATCATTCTCAAAATTAAAATAAAGTGAATCTTTAATCAATTCAGGGTATCCCCTGCTAATTATTAGCCCCCACCAATCGGGCCTTTGTGTGAGTATACGAGCTGCAAATAATAAAGCTTTTCTTATTAGCAAGACTCTATACAGTAACTCCATTATTCTCTATAGTATATTCACCTGTATAAAAAACGTTTTCATACATTCTATTTTTGTAGTTTTATTTCAGCAATCGATTTATATTTCGGTGTTTCCTTCACGTGAGATTCGTATAAAGTAATTGTATCCGCTTGAAATGATATTTCAGGCACTTTTTTTATATTTTCCAAATGAAACTTTCTTTCTCCCATCCATTTACGAGCAACAGTAATATGTGGATGATACGGACGTGTTTCTAAAGAAAACCCATTCCCTTCACAAATCGCATGCACTTGCTTTTGTAACTGAAACAACTCATGATTCTCACTTACCTTCGCCCAAAAAATACGTGGCCTGTCTTCCATGCCAAATGTTGAAAATCCTTGTAATGTGAAAGGTAGTTCCTTTTTTTCTATAAGTGTTTGTAATCCATTCTTTATTCCTTCTAATTGTTCCTCTGTCGCACTTCCTAAAAAGGAAAGGGTAATATGATAGTCTTCCTTATGTACCCACGAGCGAAATGGTAATTCCTCCTCCATATCCTCTTTATAATTAGAGAGCACTTCTTTTATATAATTTGGTAAAGTAATTGCGACAAAATAATGCGGCTCCATTTATATCATCTCCTTCTTTTTATTGTTGCTTTTCTTTCTTATCTCATTCAGTTAAAAAGAAGCCGCCCTCTAAAGTAGAGAGCGGTCATTATTCATATATCCTTTATTTCGCTAATTCATGAATTGCTTGCGCGTAAATTGCTGTTGCTTTTAATAAGTCTTCAATTTCAATGTACTCATCTTTTTGATGCGCAAGTTCTTCTTTTCCAGGGAATAGCGGGCCAAATGCAACGCCAGCTTTCAATGAACGGGCGTAAGTACCACCGCCGATTGCTAATAGCTCTGCTTTTTCTCCTGTTTGTTCTTCATACACGCGCTGCAGCGTACGAATTAATACGTGGTCTTTATCGACGTGATGCGGACGAGAGTTAGAATAATCCGCTACTTCAAATCCATGAATACTAACGTATTCTTTTAACTTCGCAATCATTTCTTCAAAGTTAGTCGTAACTGGGTAACGTACGTTTAACCCTAAGTTGCCACCGTTTTCTTTCGTATAAGAAAGGCGACCGACATTCACTGTTAACGGACCGCTAACTTCGTCTTTATAAGCAATAGTAGCTTTTTCACCAAAAATATCACCAGTAAATGTTTCTGCTGCAAATGTCGCAAATGCATTTGCTTTTCCATCAAGTGAAACTGTAGTTAAGAAGTTTGCTAATAGTAAACCTGCATTTTCTCCTTTTTCTGGAGTAGATCCGTGTGCTGAAATTCCTTCTATTTGCAACGTCACTGTATTTCCTTCTATAGTTGAGTTCCCTATTTTTTTAGCCGTTTTTAAATACTCTTCATATGCTACTGTAAGTGCATTTACATCTTCTCCTGTAATAACCGCTTTTGCAAAATCAGGAACCATGTTTAAACGGCGGCCTGACTCAAATGAAACGAGTTCATATACACCTTTTTTCTCTTCACTACCATTTTGCACAACTTGTATATCAGAAATTCCTTTTTCTGCATTAATAATTGGAAAGTCCGCGTCTGGCGCAAAACCGATTGTTGGCATTTCTTCGTTTTTAAAGTAGTGATCTACACATTTCCAGTTACTTTCTTCATCTGTTCCTAAAATCATACGAACGCGTTTTGAAAGAGGCAACCCTAATTCTTTCACAATTTTCATCGCATAATAAGCTGCCATCGTTGGGCCTTTATCATCAATTGCACCACGTGCAAAAATCTTTCCTTCGCGAATATCTGCACTATATGCAGGAGTCGTCCAGCCATCTCCTTCTGGTACAACATCAACATGACAAAGAATACCTACTAGTTCTTCTCCTTGTCCCATTTCAAGATGACCTGCATAACCTTCTAAATTTTTAGAAGAAAAACCTTCTAATTCTCCTTTATGTAACATGAAAGATAAAGCTTTTTCTACACCTTCACCGAACGGTGCGCCCTCTTTCGCCGACTCTTCTTCCCACACACTTTTAATTTGCAAAAATTGTTGTGTATCACGAATTAAATCATCTTTTCGTTTTGCAACTTCTTCTGTCCAATTAATCGCTGACATCACGCATCCATCCTTCGCTATATTATCTCTTTCATCATAGCAAACCGAAATCCCTTATGCCATACACGAAAGTCAAATACCGAACAATTGTAATATTTCAGATATTTCCCATTAGTTTTTCTTTTATTTTTTCAAAAATTTTTGCAGGAATTTGGCGTTTTACGTAGAATTTTATGTGTTAGTTGACTGATCATATATACAATGTCAACTACCAATATTTTTCTATATGAAATTTTGTTAAACTTTTGTAAAATTTAAGTAGATTAAAGCATGAATTTTATCATGTAGAGTACAATGGTAGTAACGACCTTCTTTCCTGAATGGGGTCAAAAAAACTAGTAGAGGAGTGGTTTTCTCTTGAAACCTACAACTACTCGTATGCTAACACGCATTAAATCAATTTATATGTACATCAATGAAAACGGAACGGTAACGACGAAAGACCTTGTAGATGAGTTCGGGATCACACCGCGAACGATACAACGTGATCTAAATGTGTTGCAGTTTAATGAACTCGTGTATAGCCCTTGCCGCGGTAAGTGGACAACAACAGGAAAGAAAGTGAGAATGACCTCATAACGAAAAAATAATTGTATGTAAATAAATACATACCCCTTTCTAACTCATTAGAAAGGGGTCTTTTCTGCGCCTAAAAACAGGACTACTTCTCAGTATCTACTTGATATGTTTTTAACATTTCTACTTCTTCATCTGTTAGCTCTCGGTATTCTCCAAGTTCTAGTTCTTCATCTAATACTAACGGACCCATCTCTGTTCTCTTTAGGTAAACAACCTTTTTCCCTACTGCTTCAAACATGCGCTTCACTTGATGGAATTTTCCTTCTGTAATCACAAGCTCAATTTCAGAAACATCATCGCTTTTTAATATTGTAAGTGCACCTGGTTTCGTTTCATAACCATCGTCTAAAATAACACCTTTAGCAAACTCTTTTACATCCTCTTCCGTTACAACTCCTGCAACGTGTGCATAGTATTTTTTCGGCACATGCTTTTTCGGAGATAATAATTGATGTGATAACTTCCCGTCATTTGTTATCAATAAGAAACCTTCCGTATCGATATCAAGTCGTCCAACTGGGAACGGATCAAAGATTGCATCTTCTAGTTCTAATAAATCTATTACTGTTTCGTGATTATCATCTTCTGTAGCTGAAATTACACCTTGTGGTTTATGCAGCATTAAATAAACAAACTCTTTATATTCTACAACTTCACCGTGAATCATAACTTCTTGCTCTTCTACATTTACATGAACCTTTGCATCTTTCACCGGCGTTCCATCAATCTTCACAACGCCGTCTTTCAATAATTTCTTTACTTCTTTTCTACTTCCGTATCCCATATTCGCTAATAATTTATCTAATCTCACGTTTTTCACCTTCTTTATTTATCATAGAAAAGGGGACGTATTTACGCCCCTTTTGATTTCAACTTTATTTTGAATCTACTGCCAAGTTTACGCTGGATTTTCTCTAACGCTTCTCCGCCAAATACTCTTTCAAGTACTCCTGTGCGAATTGCTAACAGACCGTAAACAAGACCACCAACACCTGCACAAATCGCAACTGTAATTAAAGCACCAATACGGCCATCTGGCGAAATCATGAAGGATAGAATCCACTGTGATAGTTTTACCGCCACGACCATTACAAGTGTTAATACTGCAATTTGGAATGTTCTCTTATATACAACACCAAATGAATAGTGTGCATGTTTTTGGATTTGTCTATTCGTATACCATACGGACGCTAAGAAACCGACTGCAGTAGCTAAAATCGCTCCTACTGTACCGAAATATCGAATAAAGATTACGTTACATACAAATTTCAAAATAACACCCATAACAAGTGCGACAATCGCATGTTTTTGTTGATTAATCCCTTGCAGAATCGCGGCTGTTACCGTAAATAAAGCAAATAACAATGCAACTGGTGCATACCACATTAACACTTGTCCACCTAATGGATCTGAATCGTAAAACGCAGTGTAAATTGGATAAGCAAGTGTTGAAATACCGACAACTGCTGGCAATGTTAAAAACATATTCGCCTGGAATGTTTGTGTAATTTGTAATTTTAAATAGCGATATTGTTTTTCCGTAAATGATTTTGTAATCGCTGGTACAAGCGTTAAACTAAACGCTGTTGCAAGCGATACTGGAATCATAATTAATTTATGCGTCCACATTGTGAAAATACCGAGCGCTCGCTCTGCGATATCACCTTGACCAATTGCCTGCATAATAGAGTTAAATGTCAATGTATCAATTTGTTGATATAAAGGAATTGTTAACCCAATTACAACGTAAGGAATTGCATACGCAAATAACTCTTTAAACAATTGAACGGTACTTACTGTCGATTCTGGTACAGTTTGTTCAATTAAATATTGATCCAAATATTTTTTACGTTTTAACCAGTACCAAATTAATACGCCGAGTGCTCCAACTGCTGAAACGAATGCAGCGAATGTCGCAACTCCGACTGCTGTTGCTACTGTACCGCCAAGTATTTTAATAACGATGAAACTACCCGCTAGTAAAAAGACGATACGAATAATTTGTTCAATAATTTGTGACACCGTAGTCGGTCCCATCGATTGGTGACCTTGGAAATAACCACGAATCAAACTTGCTGCCGGTACAACAATAAGTGCGAAACTTACGAGGCGAATAATCGTCGTAACTTCTTCTACCTTATTTTGTAAACTTTGTTTACCAAGCATTGCTTCTGCAAATAATGGTGCGGTCATGTACAGTACTAAGAAGGAAAGAACTCCTGTTACTATCATCATAACCATTCCCGAGCGGAACATTCTTCGGCTCGTTTTATAATCTCCAAGTGCATTATATTTGGAAACAAACTTTGAAACAGCAAGCGGCACCCCTGCCGTTGCAATACTTAAAAATATCGTATATGGAATATATCCATATGTATAGAGCGTTCCGCCTTCTGTGCCTACTAATGCATGAAACGGAAAGACGTAAATCATGCCTAAGAACTTTACTAAAAATGTCCCTAACGTCACAATAAGCGTTCCGCGCAGAAATTTTGAATCGGACATACGAAAATCCTCCTACTTCCTATATAACGCTGAACTCTAACTTTTGTATTGTACCACAATTCTCCCCTCAAGCAGTACTTCACTCTATTTTTCTTTTAAGGGAAAACATGCTATTCTTTTAGGCAGGAAATGTAGAAAATGAGGTCGATATATTATGCATTATGATGTTATTGTAATCGGTGGCGGGCCTTCTGGGCTAATGGCTGCAATCGGTGCTGCAGAAGAAGGCGCAAATGTCTTACTTCTTGATAAAGGAAATAAACTAGGGCGCAAACTTGCGATTTCTGGTGGTGGTCGTTGTAACGTAACAAACCGTCTACCACTTGATGAAATCGTTAAACATATACCAGGAAATGGCCGCTTCTTATACAGCGCTTTTTCTATTTTTAATAATGAAGATATTATTACATTCTTCGAAAATCTCGGGGTAAAATTGAAAGAAGAAGATCATGGCCGTATGTTCCCTGTATCAAACAAAGCGCAATCTGTTGTAGATGCACTTTTAACACGATTAAAAGACTTAGGTGTGAAAATCCGTACGAATACACCTGTTGAAACGATTGAATATGAAAATGGTCAAACGAAAGCAGTTGTATTACAAACAGGCGAAGTGTTAGAAACGAATCACGTCGTTATCGCTGTTGGCGGAAAATCTGTTCCTCAAACTGGTTCTACTGGAGACGGATACGCTTGGGCTGAAAAAGGTGGTCATACAATTACAGAATTATTCCCAACAGAAGTACCCATCCTTTCAAATGAACCATTTATTCGAGACCGTTCACTGCAAGGTCTTGCTTTACGTGATATAAACTTAAGCGTATTAAACCCGAAAGGAAAAGCTATCATTTCTCACAAAATGGACATGCTCTTCACTCATTTCGGCCTATCTGGTCCTGCTGCTCTTCGCTGTAGTCAATTCGTCGTGAAAGCACTGAAAAAGTTTAAAACGAATACAATACAAATGAGTATTGATGCATTACCAGAAGAAAATAGTGAACAACTATTCCAGCGCATGCTGAAACAAATGAAAGAAGATCCGAAAAAAGGAATTAAAAACGTGTTAAAAGGATACGTTCCCGAGCGTTACTTCCTATTCTTATTAGAAAAAAATGAAATTGACGGTAGCGAACAAGCTGGACAAGTTTCTCATGAAAAGATTCGTGCACTTGTGAAAGACTTTAAAGAATTTACTGTGAATGTAAATGGTACGCAGTCAATTGAAAAAGCATTCGTTACTGGCGGAGGCGTATCTGTTAAAGAAATTAATCCGAAAGAAATGTCTTCTAAATTCACGAATGGCTTATATTTCTGCGGCGAAGTTCTTGATATTCACGGTTATACGGGCGGTTATAACATTACATCCGCTCTCGTTACTGGTAGAATTGCTGGAACTACAGCTGGAGAAAATGCGAAAATGCAATATTAAAAAAGAAACAGGATTCCTGTTTCTTTTTTTATAGGTACACGAAATTATATCGGCGATTCTGCAAATATATCAGCGATTCCACGACTTATATCAGCGATGTTTCAAAAATATCGGCGATTTCTCAAATATATCGACTTACCGACAATAAGCGACAAATATACACTCCTCCTAACTTCCCATTACTTATTTGTTGCTTTATATACCTTAGTACCTTTATATTTTATATTGTTGAATATTTAAAAAAGGGTAAGGGGAAAACATATGAGAAAAAAAGTCATGGTGTCTTTAATGCTAATGACGTTTCTTTCTGCCGTAGAAGGAACGATTGTTAGTACAGCAATCCCTCGTATAACGAGTGATTTGTCAGGCGTCGAACTTGTTAGCTGGGTTTACGCAATTTATATGCTCGCCACAGCGGTTTCGACTCCAATATACGGAAAATTGGCTGATTTATTCGGTCGTAAAAAAGTTCTGCTTATCGGAGCTACAATCTTTTTAATCGGCTCTGCACTTTGCGGTGTCGTTACATCGATGGAACAATTAATCTTCTTCCGTGCTCTTCAAGGTATAGGCGCTGGCGCTGTTATGCCAATCACAATGACGATTATTGGAGACTTATATAGCGAAGCGAAAGACCGCGCGAAAGCACAGGGCTGGATGAGTGCCGTTTGGGGTGTATCTGGTGTTGTCGGGCCGTTAGTAGGTGGTTTTTTAGTTGATTCTCTTTCTTGGCGCTATATTTTCTTCTTAAACGTTCCTTTCGGAATTATCGCTTGCTTAATGTTTGCCACTTCTTATAAGGAATCTGTTAAGTCTGCCGCCAAGCAGCATATCGACTATATTGGTGCGACAGTCTTCTCATTAAGTACAATTGCTTTACTATACGCATTATTAACAGGTAGCAGTAAGCAAAACTGGGGAGACATTACAATCATCGGTCTATTAATCTTTGCGGCTGTGTCATTCATTATTTTCTTATACATCGAGAAAAAATCTCCGGAACCATTAATTCCGCTAGCACTTTTCTCTAACCGTACATTATCTACGATAAACATATTAACTCTTATTGCCGGTGCGATGATTATTAGTATTACAATGTACCTTCCAATTTGGAGCCAAGGTGTATTAGGAAAAAATGCGACAGAAGCTGGACTCATTTTAATGCCAATTCCTGTTATGTGGACATTCGGTGCTATGTTCTCCGGTAACTTAGTTGGCAAATTACAAACGAAACAAATTATTTTACTTGGAGCTAGCATTTTATCAGTTGCCACCTTCTTATTATTTACATTGTCAACAAATTCACCATCATTCCTTATTTATGTTGCAGTCGGATTATTCGGCTTAGGCATGGGGCTTGTGACACCTATTTACATGGTAACAATTCAAGCAGCCGTACCAGCTCATACACGCGGAACAGCCGTTGGTTTAAACACATTTATTAACACATTTAGTCAAACGTTAGGTGCTGCAATATTCGGTACAATCTTCAATACGATGATTCACGCACGTGGTATTAAAAACCTTGATCTTGTATCTGGCGGACACGGCGGAACTACAGCAAACGTAGCAACTGAATCACAATCTGCATTAGCAGCAAGTGTACACGTTATTTATATGAGTACTTTCGTATTAGCAGTATTTACATTAATTATTGCTTGGCTCTTATTAAAACCAGCTACACAAACAAGTGAGCAATAATAAAGAGGATGACCCAAATGGTCATCCTCTTTTATTCTTCATTCTCCACAATATGTTTAAGCACGGACAATTTATTATCCCAAAATCGTTCATAATATGAGAGCCACTGCTTTAATTCTTCTAACGGCTCCGGCTGCAAACAATATATCTTCTCTCTTCCACTCTTTCTTCCACTTACTAAATTCGCTTCTGAAAGAATATGAAGATGCTTCACAACAGCCGTACGACTCATCGGAAAATGATCCGTTATTTTTGAAATTGGTAACTCTTTATCACTTAATAACCGTAACACTTCTCGGCGGGTCGGATCAGCAATTGCTTGAAATACATCATATTTCGCTGCTGACGAAGACATTTATCCTTCAACAACCTTTTTCAGTTTTTCATTTACAATCGCTACCCAGCCGCCATTCATTCTATCGCGAATAATAGAGCTCTTCGCATTCGCTTTCGGCAGAATTTCATCAGGATGTTTCCAACCGCCGTGAATTAATGTAAATTCTGTTTTATTCTCTCCTAAGTCTCTCAAATGGAATGAAACAACCCAGCCATCTGTGTCCCATGAGAAAGATAAATGGTTTGGTTCATCAATTTCTAACACTTTACATGGTGACGGTCCAAATGGTGATTGAACATGAAACTCATGTCCTACCTCTAATTCAAAATCATTCGGCATAAACCATGATGCAATTCCTTCTGCAGTTGACACTACATTCCATACTTTTTGAATAGACGCGTTAAAAACGATTGTTTGTTTAATATCGTTTAATGTATTTTGTTGAGTCATTTTTTTAGCTCCTTTATCCGGCATCAAAACATAACACCTTTTAGTTGTATTTGAATAATATAACACCTTTTGGTTTCATGTCAACACTAATTCTTTTTACCGTTGAGAAATTCTCAACATTTTTTCAACAGGACAAACACCCTCTCAGCATTCCCTCATAATATACTCACAAAGGCAATAAAAAATAAAAAATTCTCTCAACATGAAACTCCATCATTCATATTGAAAGAAGTGCCTTACTTATATCATGCGTACATCGTCTCTCCTCCTTCCCTCAAGAGGCAATACGCAAAATATAAAAAATCAGAAGGAATATGCCCACCATTTAAGTAGGTAGTTATTTCTCTTCTCCTCAACATTTCCTTAGGAGCGAAATGACTACCGACTCACTTTTTTAAACAAAAATAAAAAGGGGATGAAAGCTATGTTCTATTGCATTAACTGCTCTGACATTCACCATGAAAAACATCCGAATGATAAAGTATTCAAAAACGGTTTTTATATTGATCCATTTTTAGGTGATCGCTATCACCTTGGTATGTGTAAAGATGCCCAAGATCATGAAACAGAGGCAAACCTTTTAACGACAAAGAAATTAGGCGCACCCCAATCTATTATGAACGTATTACCAACCCATGTTGTCCCAACATAAAGCATAAAAAAGAGCTGGCTCACCCAGCTCTTTTTTATGCTTTATAAACAATCATTGCTGAAAAACAATAAATTTGGTTTTCATCATCGTTAATAGAAACACCAACTTGGTACTTAATATCTACAAAGTGACTATCATCAATCTTTTTCAAAAACACATTTACAGCGTCTTCTAAGTCTTTTTCGTGACTTTCATCAAACACTTTCACACGAATCATGTTAACACCATCCTAGATCGCAGCCCTCCGCCGCTTGATTATTGCCACGGTGCGTATCTATGATGCGATAAAACTTTCCATTTTCATATATATATCCGTCTTCTAACACATATTGTTTATCTTCAGTATAGACATAAAACTTACCTATCATAAATTTACTCGTATATAATTCCAAATAATTTGATCTAAATTTAGCTACAACTTTATTTGTAATATCAATTTTTATTGTGTGCCCCACCTTCTCTCCCTCCTTTGCAAAGAACGGATTTAGGTATATTGTATTAGCGATTTTACATTTTATGCTTAAAAATAAGTGGATATGCCCCTTCTTCACCCTGTACTATTTTTCTAAAAAAGTTACCTATATTTATTTCACATAAAACCATAAAAAAATACATAAAAAAAGACCTTTTACATATTGACTCAAATGTATTCAATATGGTATTATATAAAATTTGACATTTTTACGAACTTATGTTATCATTAAAAGTGGTTACCACATATGGAGGTGGATGATTTGTTTCAAATTGGTGATAAAATCGTTTATCCAATGCACGGTGCAGGAATTATCGAAGCAATTGAAGAGAAAGAAATATTAGGTACTTCACGTCAATATTGTGTGATACGCATCATTAGTAAAGATATGCAAGTAATGCTTCCGATGGAACAATTAAAAAAATCAGGTATTCGTTATATCGTTGATCGAGGTACGTTAGATGATATACTTCTTGAATTTCAAAACGGGGAGTCAGACCCATCACTCTCATGGAAACAAAGATATACAATGAATATGGAAAAAATGAAAAATGGCAATTTACAAGATAGCGCAGAAGTGGTTCGGGATTTACTTCGCCGTAATAAAGAGAGAACATTAAATGCGAGCGAAAAACAAATGCTAGATAATGCACGAAAAATGATGATCAGCGAAGTCGCGCTCGTACAAAATGTTACTGAACATCAAGCAACAGAATTTCTTCAAGATACAATTAATCACTAAATTTAAAATAGCTGGCCGCTATTTTTTTTTGTAAAAAAAGGACGAAGAGTTTTATCTCTTCGTCCTTTTATATTACCCACGCCCAGCTTGAAACGATGGATATAACGTCATTCCACCATCTGCAAATAGCGTAATTCCCGTTACATAACTCGCCTCTGATGAAGCAAGCCAAGTTGCTACCGCTGCAATTTCTTCCGGTTTCCCAATATAGCCCATCGGTATCATACTTTCTACGTCAGCCCGCTGTTTTGGATCAGCAAACTTTTCGGCATTAATTGGCGTATTAATTGCACCTGGTCCAATATTATTTACTCGAATACCTTTTGGTGCATATTCTAACGCTAACGTTTCTGTCATAAGTTTAATACCGCCCTTACTTGCTGCGTAGTGCACGAATAGTGGCCACGGAATTTTCTCATGAACGCTAGACATATTAATGACAGATCCTTTAATGTCGTGTTCCACAAAGTATTTAATCGCTTCACGGCTTCCTAAAAAAGCGCCTGTTAAATTTGTATTGATTACTTTATTCCAATCTTCTAACGGCATTTCATGCGACGGTACCGCGTTTTCTATTCCTGCATTATTAATCATAACGTCGAGCGTACCAAACTCTTTCACAGCAGATTGAATGAGATTCATAACATCTGCCTCGACCGTCACATCACCTTTTACAGCAATCGCTTCTCCGCCTACCTTTTTAATTTCTTCTAACACATCATTCGCTTCTGAATCTCGTGAGCGATAGTTAATAACGACCTTTGCTTTCTCCTTAGCAAACCTTACTCCCATCGCTCTTCCGAGACCCGTTGCTGATCCTGTAATAACGACGACTTTCCCTTCTAAATCACTATACATTTCAATACCTCCTTAACCTTTTGCAATTCCTAACATAATTCCAGCTGCAATAATAAAAACGATCCCAACAACGATACCTGTTAATTGACGTTTCGTTTTTCTTTCGCCTAATATAAGAATCCCGCCAAGCGTCGAAATAACAATTCCCATTTGCGATAGTGAAAAGCTTGTTGCGACTCCGACACGCGGCTGCGAAATGAATAAAAACATATTTCCAGCTGCCCAAATTAATCCTGGAATAATATTTCGTATCGCATATTTATTAAATGGATGATGTTTAAACGTAAGTAAAATACCTCCTAACACCATACCAACTGCTTGTGGTAATAAAGCCGACCAACCATCTACGTTAAATAGCCTAATAACTACTACGTAAACTAAATAACCGACTGTTGAAATTAATAAAATTATGATGCCCCTTTTAAAATTTGCTGCTTGCTCTGCATTTTTTTCTTCTTCACTTTGAAGTGACGTTAAAATAACACCGATAAGAATACAAACGAGCGCTAAAATTCCAAGGACGACTGAAATTGTCGTGGACCATTCATGAAATACGATAACGCCAAATAAAGTCGTCGCAACTAATTGCAGTCCTGTTGAAATTGGCATCGTCCTCGAAACACCCATTAAATCAATACTTTTCAATTGATTCGCCTGACCAAGTGCCCAAAATAAACCTGACACAATTCCAACTCCAATAACGGTAGGAGTTAATACTGGCTTTACAAAAATATAAACAACAATCGAGAAAATAAGTGCACCAAGCGTTGTGCCAAGCGTTTGACTATACGGTCCACCGCCCAGTTTCACGTTAAATAGCACAATACTTCCCCAAAATATAGCTGGTAAAATCGCTAAAAATATATCCATGGCTCATTACCTTTCTTTACGAAATGTCATCAGTTACCGCTCTACACTGTTAGAGTGTGCTTTCATTTTTTCTTTCGCTTGTGCGCAAACCTTTTCTGCGATCGCACTAGAAACATTTTTTTCTCTTTCCACTTTCTTGATCTTTATGTGATCTAAATTATCTTCCAAAGTAAGTGTAACTTTGTCATTTGGCGGATTATGTGCACCTTGAAAAGTAAGAAATTGTAGCGTCACTTCAAATCGAGGAACGAATTCGTCTTTCTTACCGAGACGCTTTATATTTACAACTGAATCACATTCATATTGATCTTCTGTCGCTTGCCTTATAACGGAGTAATATCGATTTAAGAGCGCACTCTCTAAAAGTTGTTCTTTCGATTCTTTCGCCAAAGAGTCGCTTGGAGAAAAGAGAAAGATAGAACATATTATCGTCATCATTACACATATTTTTTTCATAATGCCCTCCTTGTTCTATAAATTAGTGTTCTCAAAAATACCATAAAAAAACGACTTCCCCTATTCAGGAAAGTCGTTTTAATGAATCCAATATTAACCACCGCTCACTGGCGGTATGAGTGCAACAACATCACCAGATTGAATTTTATCATCTTCATTTGCGTATTCTTCATTAATTGCAACCATAATTGGCGCTGATACTGGTACATTATATTCATTGGTAACAATATCTTTTAACTCTGCAACCGTAATATTTTCTTTCTCTATTCGTAATTCACTTGTTCCTGCTTCTTCTTGCAAGTGCGCAAATAACAATACTCGAATCATACTTATAACTCCTTCCCAGGCTCTCCCGCCGGATATGGCGTTTTTTCTAATTGGTCACCAATCCACGAGTCACCATCTTCCCAAAACTCCTTTTTCCAAATGGGAACAATTTGTTTTATGCGTTCCATAATATATTCATTCGCTTCATAGGCCGCTTTACGATGCGGTGTTGAAACAGCCACAACAACCGCGATATCAGAAATTTGCAATGTACCTATGCGATGCGTAATCGCAACGTGTGTATCTGGCCATTTCTCCTTCACTTCTAAGCCTATTTTCTGTAGCATCTTTTCTGCCATCGTCTTATAAGCGACATACTCTAAGTATAATGTACGACGCCCTTTCGTAAACTCCCTAACCGTTCCAATAAACGTTGTAACAGCACCGCATTCACGGCGAATTACTTTCTTCGCTACCTCTTCAATCGAGATTTCTGTATCAATTACTTCATAATATGTATTTATCATTTCGCACTCCTAACCGTTTGTAAAAACCAGCCTATGTACAACTTTTCTTCTGTTATATGAAATACTTTATATTCTTCTCGTAAATTTACCGGCGCATTATACCACGTAATGACCGCTACTACATTTTCTACTTTATGTACAAGTTCAACGTCTTCCGCAGAACGAAGTAACACTATTTTCGGATAGTTCTCTTTTTTATAGCCCTCTATTAAAATTGTATCCACTTCAAAAAACTCATATAAGCGAATAATTTCTTGTAAGGACCATTCCTCTCTTAACGAAGAAAGTGAAAGTAATCCCGCACCTTCTACACTACTTACGACAGCACCGGCTTTTCTGTGTCTTTCACTATCTTTTTGTGCTACTTCTGGAAAACCTCCGTGCCCGTGATGTTTAATTGTAGCAACTTTCATTTCGCTTTCGGCTAAAGCATGCACAACTTTCTCTACAAGTGTTGTTTTCCCGCTATTTTGATACCCTACTATTTGTATGATTGAAGAGACTTTGCCCAAGGCCAATCACATCCCTCCGAATGCTCTAACAATAATACGGATACTTTCATCCCTGCCTCAAATCCTCTCGTTCCTCCAGGCAACACGATAAACGCATTTGCATCCGCAAGTGAAGATACCGCACTCGATTTATCTAAACCGACCGGCATCGCTTGTAATGCCCCATCCACGATCGTCACGTTTGCTCTTACGAAACGAGTAAATGGATTTGGCTTTGGAAAATCTTTTTGTAAAATAGCATCAGCTCTATATACGTGAGGCTCCTTCGCATACAAATACGTTTTTATAATCGGATGCACAAATAATTCAAAGCCTACATAACAAGCAGACGGATTCCCTGATAAACCGAAAAGTAACTTTCCATCAACTTCAGCTACTGTCGTTACACTTCCTGGTCTCATCGCTATTTTATTAAAGAGGACATTCGCCTGTAATCTTTCATATATAGCTGGTAAGTAGTCATAATCTCCTACCGAAACACCGCCTGTTGTAATTAAAATATCAACCTCATCCATCGCCGATTGAACAGCTGTAAAACATGCATCTAGCTCATCAGCCAGTTGGCCATAATATCGGACCTTTCCACCAGCTTTCATAATTTGAGCGGCAATCATATAAGAGTTACTATTTCTAATCTTTCCTGGTTCTAACGACTCGTGTACTTCTAGTAATTCACTCCCTGTCGTTACAATACCGACAACAGGCTGTTTTACAACTTTCACAGTACTATATCCAAACGTCGCTAATAGCGCAGCAACACCTGGATTAATTGCAACACCTTTCTTAACGAGAACTTGATTTTGTTTTATATCTTCTCCTTTAAATGACACATTGTCACCACTATTAAAAGGACGCTTTAACCTCATATATGTTTTTCCGTTCTTCTCAAATCCTTCTGTCAGTTCTAGCATTACGACTGCATTGCAATCCTCTGGAATAGCTGCTCCCGTCATAATACGAACTGCTTCAAAAGAACCTACCTCTTCTACAAAAACAGACCCCGCTCCAATTTCTCCTATTACTTCAAATTCAACTGGATTCTCTTGATTCGCTTCTTTCGTATCTTCTGCTCGAATTGCGAAACCATCGTAAGGAGAACGATCAAAATGAGGAACGTCATGATCTGAGACAACATCTTCCCCAAGAATTCTCCCGTAACTTTCCGTAATAGAAACTTCTTCTACTTCACCATGCTTCGCATATTTCATTACCCGCTCTACTGCCTCAGCAACTTGAATTGGAATTCGTTTTTCCACCATCGTTTCTCACCTCATATTTGCAATTTTTTTTATCTCGATTAAACTTTATATATTAAACAGAAATTACTTCAAGGAGGAATTCCATGTCTTCATTCACACACTTTAATGACCAAGGACGCGCGAAGATGGTTGATATAAGCGACAAAAAAACAACCGTTCGAACAGCAATTGCGTGCTCTAGCATTGTAGTTACGAAAGAAATTTATGATAAAATCTCTCACAATGAAATTGGGAAAGGTGACGTATTAGCAGTTGCCCAAATCGCAGGCATTATGGCTGCAAAACGCACTTCTGATATTATCCCAATGTGCCATCCTTTATTATTAAAAGGTGTTGACGTTTCTTTCGATTGGCAACAATCAAATGAACAATATCGATTACTTATTGAAGTAAAAGTTAAAACAGAAGGTAGCACTGGCGTTGAAATGGAAGCTTTAACAGCTGCTTCTGCTACGGCTCTTACCGTGTATGATATGTGTAAAGCTGTTGATAAAGGTATGATTATTGGTGAAACGTACTTACTTGAAAAAACAGGTGGAAAAAGTGGCAATTATACGAGAAATTCGTAATCCTCTCCGTTGAACCTAAAGGATTTCCTTTAGGTTCAACCTATATATCTTGCATATAAACTTTTCGCTACATTCATATCATTTGTCCCATGAATAAACGCCCTACCATCTGTAAATAGAACAAATCGATATTCTTCTATCGGGAATGATAATAAATAAGGTGTTGCCTTTACCTCTACACTTTTTTGTAAGCGCTTTTTAATTTCTTCTAAATTAAAATCTTTCCGCATCCCTGGACGAATTTGTACTGTATTCCGCCCACATAACACTTCCGTTTTCGTTTGTGCTTCAAATGTTAAACTCGGATATGTACGTAATCTTCCACAAGATAAACACGTATCTTTTTTCTGCCTATTCACTTTAAATGCCATCTGCTGATTATTCCAAAGGTCAAACGATAGCATCGTTTCACGAAGCGCACCAAAGTCTTCTACTAATATTTTCAACGCTTCTGTTATTTGATGCGCAACTACTAACTGCACCGCTGGCTGTATAATACCAACTGTATCACATGTTGCTCCACTCGCCGGATGCTCCATTAAACAGCGGAAACACGGTGTTTTCCCTGGTAAAATTGTATAAGTCACTCCGTAACTTCCGACACAACCACCATATATCCACGGAATATTATACTTTTGTGAAATATCATTAATGAGAAGACGCGTTTCAAAATTATCTGTCGCATCTAATATTAAGTCTACACCATTCACTAGTTCTTCCATTTCTTGCACCGTTACATCAGTTACAACTGGATTAATTTCCACCTCAGAATTAATCTCTTTTAAATGTTCTGCTGCCGCTACCGCCTTCGGTTTATACTGCTTTGCATCTTCTTCTGTATATAATTGTTGTCTTTGTAAATTGCTCCATTCTACATAATCACGATCTGCAATCGTTACTTTTCCAACACCTGCTCTAACAATCGCTTCTGCATTTGCCGCACCTAGGGCACCAGCGCCGATAATAAGCACATGCTTCTCTCTTATTTTTCGCTGCCCTCCTTCTCCAACACCAGGAAATAATATTTGTCTTGAATATCGCTCCTGCATACGATAGCCCCCTTCCTTATCCTCCTATATAAGACATTTCAATTTTCGGACGATTTTTTGCACTTTCTTCTGTCCGTTCATCTGAATATCTATCTTTTCTATTCATCCATACATCTTGTATAACATGTAATAGCTCTTCATCCGAAAGATTATCTCTAAGAAGTTCCCTTATATCCAATCCTTCCGTCGCAAACAAACAAGTATAGAACTTTCCATCCGCCGAAATTCTCGCTCTCGTACAAGAAGAACAAAACGACTCAGAAACAGAAGTAATAAAACCGACCTCTACATTTGTTCCAACATACCGATATCGTTTCGCAACTTCACCAAAATAATGCGCTTCAGCTTGCTCAAGCGGATACACTCCATGAATTGTCTCAATTAATTCCCGCTTCGTAACTACTTGATCAAAATTCCATCCATTCGTACTACCAACGTCCATAAACTCAATAAATCTAAGCGTGATTCCTTGTTCTTTAAAATATGCAGCCATCGGTAGTACTTGATGATCGTTCATCCCTTTTTTCACAACCATATTTACTTTTACTTCAAGCCCTGCCTCTTTTGCTGCTATAATGCCCTTAATCACAGGTTTCGTATTAATATTTCGACCATTAATATTTCTAAATGTATCATCATCTATCGCATCTAAACTAACATTCACTCTATGTAATCCAGCTTCTTTTAATGCCTTCGCTTGTTTCGTTAAATGAATCGCATTTGTCGTTAATCCTATATCTACAAGCCCGTCAATTTTCACGAGACGTGCAATAAGTTTTGTTAAATCTTTACGAAGCAGTGGTTCGCCACCAGTAAGTCTAATTTTTCGTACACCGATGCTAACAAACACTTTTGCCAAACGTTCAATTTCATCAAACGTCAGTAAAAACTCATCTTTCAAAAAAGCATAATCAGGCCCAAATACTTCTGCTGGCATACAATATGTACATCTAAAATTGCAACGATCAATGACAGATATGCGTAAATCTTGAAGTGGGCGTCCAAAAAAGTCTTTAACCATCTCCTGCATCGCCACCCTCCCTTTCTGCCAAATTTCTTTCTTTTCATTCTATTATAATATATTTTCGAACTGCGATGTTTTTGCTAAGGTGAATAAAGTGAAACTTTAAACAATAGGAAGTTATCCATTCCCCTCTGATTAGCGAGAATTACTCTCAAATACTGGGATAAAAAAACCTTGAAACATAAAAGTTCCAAGGTTTTCTACTTATTAACTTAATCTAATAATCGTTAGAGTAGCTCCTGGCGTTGCCGTAGATAATGTAGCCAGTGCAACTACTCCAAATAATTGCAAACTAACGGCAGCTCCAGCAGGCAAATTAGCAATTATTGTTGCACTAAATGAACCAGTAGCCACTGCTGGGGAGTTTATCGTTCCCGCAAGCGGACTTCCATTTACAGTTATACGCGAACTTACAAGTAATCCTGCTGTTAAATTAATTGTATAGGCTATATAATAATTCCCTGCATTGGCAACTGTAAATACAGTATTTCCACCACTAACGGTTATTCCTGGTCCAATATTTTGATTGTTTGGTAATGGGATATTTGTACCGCCTAATAAAACAGAAATAACACTTCCTGATGTATTATTCGCAAATGCATACGTTGCAGTTGTACTAACTCCAGTCGCCCCGGTCGCTCCAGTGGCTCCAGCTCCGGTGGGACCTGTATCTCCAGTTGGACCTTGTGAACCGGTTGCTCCTGTAGCCCCCGTTGGACCTTGGATTCCTTGTGGGCCTTGAATTCCTTGGGGACCTGTCGCTCCGGTTGCTCCTGTAGCTCCCGTTGGACCTTGAATTCCTTGCGGGCCTTGAATTCCTTGTGGGCCTTGAATTCCTTGGGGACCTGTCGCTCCGGTTGCTCCTGTAGCTCCCGTTGGACCTTGAATTCCTTGCGGGCCTTGAATTCCTTGTGGGCCTTGTGGGCCGGTCGGACCTATGTCACCTTGCGGACCTTGGATTCCCTGTGGGCCTTGTGCTCCGGTTGCCCCCGTCGCTCCTTGGATTCCTTGAGGACCTTGTGGACCTTGAATTCCTTGTGGGCCGGTTGGACCTATGTCGCCTTGTGGGCCTTGAATTCCTTGGGGACCTTGTGCTCCGGTTGCCCCCGTTACACCTTGGATTCCTTGCGGACCTTGAATACCCTGTGGACCGGTTGGACCTATCTCTCCTTGAACACCTTGGATTCCTTGCGGACCCTGTAAACCCGTCACTCCGGTTGCTCCCGTTGCTCCTGTCGCTCCTGTCACTCCAGTTGAGCCTGTCGCCCCGGTATCTCCTGTTACTCCTGTCGCACCTGTTGCTCCTGTCGGGCCAGGTGGTCCACCTGATGGACCTGTCACTCCCGCTGGACCTGATGGCCCCGTTGGGCCGGTCGGTCCTGCTGGTCCTCCTGACGGGCCAGTCACCCCTGTTGGACCGGTTACTCCTGTTGGACCGGTAGTTCCTTCTCCCGTTGCTCCGGTTGCCCCCGTATCTCCTGTTGCTCCCGTCGGACCTTGTATCCCTTGAATTCCTTGTGGTCCTTGCACTCCTTGCGCACCTGTTGCTCCTTGTATCCCTTGAATTCCTTGCACTCCCTGTGTCCCCATCGGACCGGTTGGACCAATCGCCCCTTGTACACCTTGCACTCCTTGGGGCCCCTCTGGACCGGTTGCTCCTATTTCCCCTTGTATCCCTTGAATTCCAGTTTCTCCTTGTGCTCCAGTTGCTCCCGTTATCCCTTGCACACCTTGGATTCCCTGTATTCCTTGTGGACCTTGTGGGCCTGTTGCTCCTACCGGTCCTTGAATGCCTTGTATCCCCTGAGGACCCTCTGGACCCGTTGCTCCAACTGGCCCTTGAACACCTTGTATTCCTTGCGGGCCCTGAAGTCCCTCTGGGCCTTCTGGACCGGTTGCTCCTATCTCTCCTTGTATCCCTTGGATTCCAGTTGGACCTTGTGGCCCAGTCGGACCTATGTCACCTTGCGGACCTTGGATTCCCTGTGGGCCTTGTGCTCCTGTTCCCCCTGTCGCTCCTTGGATTCCTTGAGAACCTTGTGGACCTTGAATTCCTTGGGGGCCGGTTGGACCTATGTCGCCTTGGGGGCCTTGAATCCCTTGCGGACCTTGATCTCCAGTGGCCCCCGTTACTCCTTGAATTCCTTGGGGACCTTGAACACCTTGGGGACCCGTCGGACCTATCTCTCCCTGTACTCCTTGGATTCCTTGCGGACCTTGTAAACCCATCACTCCGGTTGCTCCCGTTTCTCCTGTCGCTCCTGTCATTCCAGTTGAGCCTGTCGCCCCGGTATCTCCTGTTGCTCCTGTCGGGCCAGGCGGTCCACCAGATGGACCTGTCACTCCCGCCGGACCTGATGGTCCTGTTGGACCGGTCGGTCCTGCTGGTCCTCCTGACGGGCCAGTCACCCCTGTTGGACCGGTTACTCCTGTTGGGCCTGTAGTGCCTTCCCCTGTCGCCCCGGTTGCTCCCGTATCTCCTGTCGCTCCCGTCGGACCTTGTATCCCTTGAATTCCTTGTGGTCCTTGCACTCCTTGTGCACCTGTTGGGCCTTGAATCCCTTGTATTCCTTGCACTCCTTGTGCGCCCATCGGACCTGTTGGACCAATCCCCCCTTGAGCACCTTGTACTCCTTGGGGACCCTCTGGACCCGTTGCTCCTATTTCCCCTTGTATCCCTTGAATTCCAGTTTCTCCTTGTACTCCTGTTACTCCCGTTATCCCTTGCACACCTTGTATTCCCTGTATTCCTTGTGGGCCTTGTGGGCCCGTTGCTCCTACCGGTCCTTGTATGCCTTGTATCCCCTGTGGCCCCTCTGGACCCGTTACTCCAACTGGACCTGGCACTCCTTGTATTCCTTGCGGGCCTTGAAGTCCCTCTGGGCCTTCTGGACCTGTTGGGCCTATCTCACCCATCGGACCTTGTATCCCTTGAACTCCTTGTGGTCCCGTTGCTCCTGATGGACCTGGTACTCCTTGTATACCTTGTGGACCTTGATCTCCTGTTGCTCCTGTTACACCTTGAGGTCCTATAGCTCCCTGTATACCTTGTGGGCCTTGATCTCCGGTTGCTCCCATTATTCCTTGAATCCCCTGAACACCTTGGATCCCTTGCTCACCAGTTACTCCCGTCGGACCAGGGATACCTTGAATTCCCTGTGGCCCTTCTGGACCTGTTGGGCCAATTGGCCCTTGAATTCCTTGTATTCCTTGTAGCCCCTGCGCACCTGTTTCTCCTGTACTTCCTGTCGGACCGGTTAGCCCCTGACCTGTTGCTCCAGTATTTCCAGTTGCTCCTGTTGGTCCTGTCACCCCTGTACTTCCACTCGGTCCACCCCCAGGACCTGTTGCTCCTGTCGGGCCAGTTGGACCTGGAGGGCCTCCTGAAGGTCCAGTTATCCCTGTTGGACCTGTTATTCCTGTCGGGCCTGTAATCCCTTGACCTGTTGCTCCTGTTGTTCCCGTACTTCCACTCGGTCCCTCTGTCCCTTGGATTCCTTGCACTCCTTGAATCCCTTGTGGACCTGTTGCTCCCGGTATCCCTTGCACTCCTTGGATTCCTTGAGAACCCTCAGGTCCGGTAGCTCCAATCGGACCCTGTAATCCCTGTACACCCTGTATCCCTTGTACTCCAGTCGTACCTGTTGGACCAATGGGCCCTTGTAATCCTTGCACCCCCTGTAAACCTGTCGCTCCAGTTTCTCCTTGTGGTCCTCTCAATCCTTGTGGCCCCTGCTGTCCTTCTGGTCCAGTCGCACCTATTGGTCCGACTGGACCTTGAATTCCTTGCACACCTTGAGGTCCTGTTGGGCCCCTCTCCCCCATTGTGCCTTGAAATCCTCTTGGTCCTTGTGGGCCAGTCGGACCTTGTGGACCTGTTGGGCCAGTAATCCCAATGCCAGTAAATCCCGTTGGAACGGGAGGAAAAGTAGGGCCAATAAGATTTGGTGAAATTCTGAAATTAGAGTTTAATGAATTTTGTTTATCGCGCTCTTTCACACTTTCACCACCTACATACCATCTTTTTTTGACATTAAACAAACCTTTTCTTCTTAATATGTATTTACAAAAACAATCTCAAAGACTATTTTTATTTCAAATAAATAAAAACCCCCTTAATTCCTTAAGGGAGTCCAGCAATTGAATCCATATTATCTGTATTCGGGACAGCTTGCGCTATACTCGATGCATTTACACTTTGCCCCATATTTGTTCCTGTTACAGTACCAGCAGGAGTACCTCGTGTATATGTTGTCGTCACAGAATCACCCGGCTGTAAACAAAGCTTCGTCTCTGTTCCTATTACTGTAACAACATCAATCCAAGTACACCCCATTGAACCACTATACGATTTCGTAGCAGTAAATGAAGTATCACTCAAATTGTCACCTGTAAATATATTCCCAGTATTATTAACAATAACAAACTCTTTTATATGCGCAGGCATAATTACACTCTACCTTTCCTCTACGAACCTAATGTACGTGTACTCGTTGCTAATGGCGGAAGGAATACTGATGTTCTAATCACCGCTTCTGGCTGCCTTTTTCCATTTAAAAAAATAGCCGCACTCGATCCTCCAGCACCCGCGTATATTTTCGCTACAGCTAAAGGTGAGATATCATAACAGTCGCCGACATTAACAGCTCCTGTATTATTAATAATTTTTACTTTACGCAAATTAATCCCCATTTCCCCCTCCTCCTTTTGTATACTGTATGCAAAAGAAAAAAACTTGAAACAGACTCGTTTCAAGTTTTTAGTAATTAACTATTTCATTTCGCCTTCATATTGAAGCATACCGCCAACCATATTCACTGTTTTAAATCCTTGCTCATTTAAATAATGGCATACATTCTCACTGCGCATTCCCGAACGGCAAATAAAGATATATTCATTCTCTTTATTAAAGAAGTCTACTTTATTTGGGATATCACCCATTTTAATATGTACCGCTTCTGGAATTTTCCCTGCTGCTACTTCTTCATCTTCCCTTACATCTACTAAAAATAACGTTTCTCCATTTTCTAAACGTTCTTGTACTTCTTCTGTTGTAATTGTTTTTACTTCTGTCATATGTCGTTCCTCCTTATATACAATAAAACCTTTCGTTTCTTCTTTAAACAACCATTTCTAATCAATTTTAGCATGCAAAAGAAGGAACGCAAAGAATGGAGAATTTATTTCTCAATTTCTCCGTAAAACTTATTCTTTACAAACATCTCTATCGCATTGTATCCTCAATATACTTGTTTTATGAAAGGAGTCGATTAAAATGACACTTTTTCTTTTCATTATGAGCATTATTTTTTTAACCGCCGCAATTATTGTACTCAGCATGAAAAATAATAAAAAGTTAAAATCTCCCCAAGAAATGTCATTCTTATTTCTATTACTTAGTATAGCGTTCTTCGGTATAGCAATCGCTACATATATTTTCCGTCTACAAATCATGTAAAAAAAGGTGCCTACTACACATATTGCACCTTTTTCACATCATTTATTTTCTACACAAAACTAGACACTTTCCGATTTAAAAATTCATAAACTTTCTTTTCAAATAAATGAATATCTAACGCTCCCGCCATATGCCCATTTATACTTTCTATTTCATAGACCTCCGCATACTTCCCTTGTTTTTGCAAAATGTCTACCATTTTATAATTGTAACGAGACGGCTGAAGTAAATCTTGTTTACACGGAATCATAAGTACATTCGCTTCTATTTTAGAAAGAGCCTCTTCCAAAGAAGAAAATCCATGCGCAATATCATGCAATAAAACTGCTTTCGCAGTGTACATCCACGAATTTGCATCTACTAACTCTATACTTTTGTATGTCACTTTATTTATCTCTTTCTCAAATGATGTTAGTGTAGAAAACTTTTCATAAGGTTCTACCTCAATACTGTTACGAGGAAATTCCGTTTCATAAAAATGCTCATCAAAAGCGTTCATAAACATCATTCTGTTTGCTAAATGAAGCCCCTGCATTGGCTGTGTTTCTCCATATTTCCCGCCCTTCCAACTTGGATCTAGTTGAATTGCTTCAATCGCATTTTGCGCTACATTTACTGACGTTATAATTGGATTTTGCGGGTTCGTAATAACGCCAATCATTCGCTCTACCATATGAGAGTAGTGAACAGCCCATTGCTGCGCAATCATTCCACCCGCCGACAGCCCTATTACAGCATGTAACCTTGAGATTCCCATATTTTTTATTAACTCATATTGTATACGAGCTACATCAAGAAAGGTAAACACAGGGAAATCCATAACATATTCTTCCCCTGTTTTTGGATTAATCGACTTCGGTCCCGTTGTAATTACATACGGGTTCTTCACCTGTACATTACAAAGATTATCAGTACATATAACAAAATATTTATTTGTATCAATCGCTTTTCCAGGTCCAATTAGCCCATCCCACCAACCAGACTCCTCATCATGCACAGTATATTTTCCTGCTGCATGACTTGTTGCACTAAAATAATGACAAACCAAAATGGCATTTGACCTTTCTCTATTTAAAATACCATACGTCTCATATCCCATTTGAACAGGGATTTCCCTACCATTTTCAAATGTAAACTCATTTAATGCAAACTTCTCTTTTTTTACAATTTGCACAGACTCTCCCTCTTCCCGTTATAGTATGAACTGCTTACTAAAGGTTTTTTTCTATGCAAATCAATCTCCTTCTTCTTTTCATAAATAAATGAATAATATACAAAATTAGCCACAAAATAGCACTATATTACAAAAATCAAAGAGGGCATACATATGATTTGGAATTGGCTACGTAAGAAAAAAAAATCAAATTCAACAGAGACAAAAGAAGCAGATAACCCGAAGCAGCAGCCTAGTAATCAAGAGATTGTGAACAAAGATCAGACTAGAAGTATGAAACATAATAAAGGTGATAGTAGCGAGCAAAAAAAATCGAAACAAGATGATTACTCTCATAAGAAACAGCAAAATTCTAAACAAGATGATCCTTCTCATGAGAAACAGCAAAACTCGAAACAAGACGATTCCTCTCATGAGAAACAACAAAATTCTAAGCAAGACGACTCTTCTCATGAGAAACAACAAAACTCGAAACAAGACGATTCCTCTCATAAGAAACAACAAAATTCTAAGCAAGACGACTCTTCTCATGAGAAACAACAAAATTCTAAACAAAACGACTCTTCCCATGAGAAACAACAAAATTCTAAACAAGACGACTCTTCCTATGAGAAACAACAAAATTCTAAACAAGACGACTCTTCTCATGAGAAACAGCAAAACTCGAAACAAAATGATTCTTCTCAGAATAAACAACAAAGCTCTGGAAGTAATAGTATTTATGATTTTTCGAAGCCAGAAAAAGACCGTATTCATTCACTACAAGATTTAATAGAGAAGCTCAAGAAGTCTAGTGATTTTGTTAATTATCACACATCTGATGATGAAACGATGCCATATTGGATTTCTTACTATCGTCCTTCACTTGATGGGGAGAAATTGCAAAAGTATTTAATGCCTACTCTTTTGGAACGACCTAATGCTTCACTAGAAGAACTGAAGGAACATATTCCGATGAGTGGTATCACAATTACGAATGACTTACAAAAAATTGAGGACATGGTTTTAAAAGGACATGCAATTATTCAATTGAAGCAGCAAGATCAAAAATGTATGCTTGCAAACATTGCAATTGATAATTATCGTGCACCAACCCCTCCTTTAAACGAATCAACTGTTATTGGGCCACAAGAAGGTTTCGTAGAGGATATTGATACAAACATTAATTTAGTTCGAAAACGTCTTCCTGTTTTAGATTTACAAACAAAAGAAATGATTATCGGCGAGTTTTCCAAAACAAAAGTTGTCATGATGTATTTAGACAACCTCGCTGAAAAAGATAATGTTGATTTTCTCGAGGAATCATTACGCGCTCTTGAATATGATCAAATTAATGATAGTGCTTATATACAAGAATTGATGGGTGAAAAATCGATTTTCCCTCTCTATATCAATACAGAACGCACTGATAGAGTTACAAAAGCACTCATTGATGGAAAAATCGCTATTTTTGTTGATGGTTCTCCAAGCGTGCTACTTACTCCAGTATCCTATTTCGATTTTTTCATTTCACCAGAAGACTATAACGTCTCCTGGATGTACGCTACATTTTCAAGGATTTTAAGATTAATCGCCGTTCTATTTTCAATCTGCGCTACACCGTTATACGTTGCAGTCTTAAATTATCATTATGAACTCATTCCAAGTGACTTACTTGAAACTTTGATTTTATCAAGGGCACAAGTACCATTCCCACCTTTAATTGAAGCACTCTTTTTAGAACTAGCAATCGACTTACTGAGAGAAGCTGGCGCGAGGTTACCGATGAAAGTCGGTCAAACGCTCGGTATTGTAGGCGGTATCGTAATCGGGCAAGCATCTGTACAAGCTGGTTTAACGAGTAACATTTTATTAATTATCGTTGCCTTATCAGCACTCGCTTCCTTTATTACACCTATTTATAAAATGGGTAATGCGGTTCGATTACTACGCTTCCCGTTTCTCGCATTTGCAGAAATAGGAGGACTTTTCGGGATTTCTCTTGGATTTATCTTCTTATTTACTCATCTATTCAGGCTTACGTCCTTACGTAAGCCGTACGCTTTGTTTTATCCGACAAGACAACAATCCGTTAAAGATTCTTGGATTCGTTTCCCTTTAACAATGATTGATACAAGAGATGTGCAAGCAAGACCACAACATGTAAAAAAAGCAGCAAAAGGAATTTCAACAAAACATAGATCGGACTTTGATGATTAAGAAATGAGGTGCATTCGATGAGTAAAGTTCAAGAAAAATATCAAATATCTCCTATCTTCGTTTTCTTCTTAATTCACGGTGCACAGTTCGGTGCTGGCGTTCTCGGCTTCGCTCGAATCATCGCAAAGGCCGCTGGATACGACGGATGGATGGGCGTTCTAATCACAGGACTCTGTATTCACCTCCTTATATGGATGATGTATTTTTTAGTAAAAGAAACAAACGGAAATTTAATTGATTTACAAAGGCAAACGTTTGGAAAGTGGATAGGGAATGTCTTTAATATCATCTTTGCAGCTTATTTTTTAATCGTCAGTATTTCGGTTATTCGAACGTATGTCGAAATTATTCAAGTATGGATGTTTCCTACCGCTTCCACCTTTATGTTAACACTCTTTTTGTGCTTAGTTAGCTATTACATTATCTCTTCTGGATTTCGTGTAATTACCGGTATTTGCGTCATCTCTGTTGGTGGTACATTAGGATATTTATTTCTAAGCTTATTCGTTTTGAAATATTCACATTGGGAGAATTTACTACCTATATTCACCCATTCTTTTTCAGACATTTTAAAATCCGCTCAACTGTCAATCTACAGTATGACCGGTTTTGAGATTTACCTCATGGTGTATCCATTTGTGAAAAAGCCTATGCAATCTCATAAATACGCTCAGCTTGGAGCACTATTTTCAAATCTTCTATATCTATTTAGCACCCTTTTAGCCTTTGCATTTTTTAGTGAAAAACAATTGTTAAAAACGATATGGGCCCAACTTTCTATGACCCAAGTCATTCAATTACCATTTATAGAAAGACTCGAATATATCGCAATTTCCGCTTATGCACTCGTTATTATTACAAGTTTTATCCTCCCTTTATGGGCGTCAATGAGAGCAACTCACGAAATATTCCGTGTAAAACAAAGAGGTATTTTAATCGCTTTTATCATTATCACTCTCATTGTTTCGCAACTTTTAACAAACAGACAAGATATTAATAACTTTATTAGTAATGCATCAAAAGTTAGTTTTTGGCTCATTTATGTATACATCCCAATCCTATTTATTATTGTGTGGGTGAAAAGAAAATGGAAAAAATCAAAAGCACAAGTAAATTAATACTTATTTCTTGTATAACATTCTTCAGTTTAACCGGATGTTTACAAAAAAATATTATCGATGATGTACAACTTATTCAAGGAAGCGTTTTTGATGTAGCAAAAGATAATAAAGTAAAAGTGACATTCGTTTGTCCCATTCAGAAAAAAGGAAATAAAGTTCAAGTTTTTGAAGGTAGCGCCAATGCGGTAAAACAAGTAAAAGCAGACACATCTTTAGAATCTTCTCAACCTTTTGCTAGCGGACAAATGCGTGTCGCTCTATATACTATAAGACTTGCCAAAAAAGGAATGTCTACTTCATTCGATACATTACTTCGAGATGTGAATATAGGGAACGCTTTATATGCTGCTTTGTTAGAGGGGAATGGTACTGAACTTTTAAAAGGCAAATATACAACCTCATACAACGTTGCAATTTATATAAAAAAGTTGCTAGAACATAATATGGAGACCGGTCCTTTACCAAGAGATAATCTGCATGTAGGAGCATTCCGTTATTATCAAGAAGGACAAGACTACTATATTCCAATTTTAAAGAAACATGGTGATAAAATAAAAATCACCGGAATTGGTCTTTTTAAAAAGGATAAATATATCGGTAAAATTGCGCAAAAAGATATGTTCATATTTAAAGGACTGTTAGAGAAACATAAATTAGATTCACATGAATTTAAAACAGATTCTGCGTACGTAATGATTAATAATATTCGTTCTGTTCCAACTTACGATATAAAGATTAAAAGCGGAAAGCCTTCTTTTTTCATTCACGTTCATCTTGATGCACGTATTCAAGAACTATCGAAACAAATTAACTTAGAAAATAACAAGAACACAAAAAACATTGAAAAAAATGTCCAAAAACAATTGGATGTACAGGCTGCCAAATTAATTAAGCAGTTCAAATCTTTAGGCGTCGATCCCCTCGGGCTAGGAGCAAGATATAAACACCATTATCGCCCATTCAAATTAGAAGAGTGGAGACAAATGTACAAAGATGTTCCAATTCATATAAAATACACCGTAAATATTACAAATTCTGGTGTGATTGAATGAGAAATGATTGAACTCCTCTCTCCGGCATGATACAACGGATAGAGGAGTTTTTATTTTAGATAGAGAGAGAAGATATTTATGGGGGAGCTTATGTCTAAAAAATTAGTAAAGCCTATTTTAAACGGTATTTTATTTCTCGGCGTCTTTTTATTTGCTCATACATACTTAAAAAATGTTTCCTTCACACGTTATTTACTTGTCGTTATACCGATGTTACTCGTTGGTATGTTCGGCATCGACCTTATTTTATCCATTTTAATAAAAAAAGAAGAATAACGAGCGAGGATGTCTCATAAGTCGAGATTTTTGACTAGATGACATCCTTTTCATTTTCTATTTTGGAATCAGCGCTACAGTACATGAATTTATATCAACGATTTTTCAAATATATCTACCATAACTCAAAATATATCAACGATTCGACACAAAATATCGATTTACCAACAAAAATTGACAATAGTAACAACCTATAATAAGAAGAGAATTTTTCAATATATTTTTAGAACATCCTTTTTTTATTTAATAATCACCTTATGTTACAATGAAATTCGGCACAAAGTGAGAAAGGATGAAACAACATGACAAACGAAAAAGGTTTAGATAAAGGGTACGAGCTTGTTGCAAAAATGCATGAAGATTTCGGACATCCTGTAACAAATACTCCAACAAAACTAACAGAAGAGCGCGCAAAAATCCGTGCAAGTTTTATGCAAGAAGAGCTAGAAGAATTTCTAGAAGCAACTACTGTTGAAGATCAATACGATGCACTTATTGACCTTATTTACTTTGCATTCGGAACGTTTGCAGAAATGGGCGTACGTCCAGATAAAGGATTCGAGATTGTAAACAACGCAAACATGGCAAAACTATTCCCTGATGGGAAACCTCGATTCCGTGAAGGCGACGGCAAAATTTTAAAACCAGAAGGCTGGCAAGCACCAGAACCACAACTTCGAGCTGAAATCGAACGTCAGCGCCAAGAAGCTGAAAAAAACTGCTAGGATTTCCTAGCAGTTTTTTATTATGTCTTTTTTTCTGCAGCTCATTAATGACCCACGTGCCCCGCGTGTCCTGCTGCTCCACTAATACTAGCTGCTCCTGCTGCTCCTGTTCCCATTCCACCTGTCCAAGGAGAAGATTGTTGATATTGCTGATATTGTTGGTGCTGTTGGTGCTGTTGACCTTGGTGTCCATGATGTTGGCCTTGGTGCCCATGATGACCGTGTTGGCCTTGATGACCTTGGTGATGGTGGTGACCTTGGTGTCCATGATGTTGGCCTTGGTGGTGATGTCCATGGTGACCATGTTGGCCTTGATGACCGTGTTGGCCTTGGTGACCGTGTTGGCCTTGGTGACCGTGTTGGCCTTGGTGAGTTTGATAAAGAACAGCTTGTGGATGAATGTGGTGGTGACCGTGGTGATGTACTTGTTGTTGGTGATGACCTTGATGGTGGTGATGACCATGATGGCCGTGTTGACCTTGATGGTGGTGATGACCGTGTTGGCCATGTTGACCTTGATGGTGGTGATGACCGTGTATGACTTGCGGATACCCACCTACTCCTCCTGCTACAACACCTACTCCTGGTACAGGGAATCCTGTCTGTCCCCCTCCAACGAAAGAAGGAAATGTAGTTGGTACTCCTACTGGAATTCCAGTTTGTGCGCCAGCTACTGATGTCGGAAATCCTCCCGTTAACGTTGGAATTCCAGTTTGCATGCCTGCTACTGATGTTGGAAATCCTCCATGTGCTCCACCCATCCAGCTCGGAATTCCACCGTATCCTTGTTGCCCTGCTCCTCCCATTAACATCATTTGTTCATAACTATCCGATCCACCTCCGAAGAAGCCATGCGGTGCATTATTGTCCATCCCTTTCATTCCTTTCACCCCTTGTTTTCAATTTAACCTACCTTTTGTATCATATTTCCTAGTTAAAAATAGGTGTTTGTCTGCATAATAATTCCTCACCTTTTTCCTCATTCATGATAGAATCAATTGACTAATTATTCTTTCTCCACTTTAAAAGGAGGCATTTCTATTGAGAAACGTTACAAAAGCTTCAAACGACAATTTAGATTCAATCTTACATATAGATATTGATGTAATTGGAGACGATAGTAGACGAAATTATATTAAACACGCTATTGATAAGGAGCAATGCATCATTGTAAAAGAAGACAATTCTATTTTAGGTTTTCTGACGTATGATACGAACTTCTTTGGCTACACGTTCCTCTCATTAATTATTGTTTCGCCAACAAAAAGAAGACAAGGTCATGCAAGCTCATTAATCTCCTATATGTTAAGTAATTCTCCTACTCAAAAAATATTTTCTTCAACGAACGAATCGAATACAAATATGCAAAAAGTTTTTAAAGCGAATGGATTTATGCGTAGTGGAATAATTGAAAACCTAGATGAAGACGATCCAGAAATTATTTTCTATATAAAAAAGCCCAGAGCATAAAGGCTCTGAGCTTTTCTTTCATTCATTAGTTTGCAACAACGTTAACAAGTTTTCCAGGAACGACAATTACTTTACGAACTGTTTTTCCTTCGATTTGTTCTTTAATTGCTTCAAGTGCAAGTTGTTCCATTTCTTCTTTTGATGCGTCTTTACTCATTGTTAATTTTGCGCGAACTTTGCCCATAATTTGAACAACGATTTCAACTTCATCTTCTACAAGTTTAGACTCATCAAATGTTGGCCAGCTTGCATATGTGATTGTTTCATTGTAACCAAGCTTGCTCCAAAGTTCTTCCCCGATATGAGGTGCAACTGGTGCAATCATTTTTACGAAACCTTCTACATATTCTTTCGGAAGTGTATTAGCTTTGTATGCATCGTTGATGAATACCATCATTTGAGAAATCGCTGTGTTGAAGCGAAGCTCTGCATAGTCTTCTGTTACTTTCTTCACTGTTTGATGGTAAGCTTTTTCAAGCTCTTTATTTGGTGCATCAGTAATTTTCTCACTTAATTCACCGTTATCTTGAACGAACAGGCGCCATACGCGGTCTAGGAAACGACGAGCTCCGTCAAGACCATTTTCAGACCAAGCAATTGAAGCATCTAATGGTCCCATAAACATTTCGTATAGACGAAGTGTATCTGCACCGTGGCTCGCTACGATATCATCAGGATTTACAACGTTACCTTTTGATTTACTCATTTTCTCGTTGTTTTCACCTAGAATCATACCTTGGTTGAATAATTGTTGGAACGGCTCTTTCGTTGGAACTACACCGATATCATATAATACTTTATGCCAGAAACGAGCATATAGTAAGTGAAGTACAGCATGCTCTGCACCGCCGATATAAATATCAACTGGAAGCCATTGTTTTACTTTTTCAGGATCTACAAGTGCTTCGTTATTGTTTGGATCCATGTAGCGTAGGTAGTACCAACAGCTACCAGCCCATTGTGGCATTGTGTTCGTTTCACGACGACCTTTTTTACCAGTTTCAGGATCAACAACATTTACCCACTCTTCGATGTTAGCTAGTGGTGATTCCCCTGTACCTGAAGGACGGATGTTTTCTGTTTTTGGAAGAACTAACGGTAATTCTTCTTCTTTCACAGCTGTCATTGTGCCATCTTCCCAATGGATTACTGGAATTGGTTCACCCCAGTAACGTTGGCGGCTAAATAACCAGTCACGTAGACGATACGTTACTTTTTGATTTCCTGCACTTGTTACTTCAAGCCATTCAATCATTTTTGCGATTGCTTCTTCTTTATTTAGTCCATCAAGGAATGCTGAGTTTACGTGTGCACCATCACCTGTGTACACTTCTTTCGTAATGTCTCCGCCTTTTACAACTTCCTTCATTGGAAGATTGAATACTGATGCGAATTCATAGTCACGCTCATCGTGAGCTGGAACTGCCATTACAGCACCTGTTCCGTAAGTTGCAAGAACGTAATCAGCGATCCAGATTGGTAATTTCTCACCGTTTACTGGGTTAACTGCGTAAGCACCAGTGAATACACCAGTTTTTTCTTTCGCAAGTTCTGTACGCTCTAGGTCACTCTTCATTTTTACAGAATTAATGTAAGCTTCTACAGCTTCTTTTTGTTCTGCTGTTGTAATTTCAGCAACAAGTGCATGCTCTGGAGCAAGTACACAGTATGTTGCACCAAATAATGTATCAGGGCGCGTTGTGAAAACTGTGAACTTCTCATCTGTACCATCAATGTTGAAGTGAACTTCTGCACCTTCAGAACGACCGATCCAGTTACGCTGCATATCTTTTAAGCTTTCCGGCCAATCAAGCTCATCTAAATCTTCTAATAGACGATCTCCGTAAGCTGTAATTTTTAACATCCACTGTCTCATCGGACGACGTTCAACTGGATGTCCACCGCGCTCACTCTTACCGTCAATGATTTCTTCGTTTGCAAGTACTGTACCAAGCGCTGGACACCAGTTTACAGGTACTTCATCAACGTAAGCTAAGCCTTTTTCAAATAGTTTTAAGAAGATCCATTGTGTCCACTTGTAGTAGTTTGGATCCGTTGTATTTACTTCACGATCCCAATCATAAGAGAAGCCTAATGCTTTAATTTGATTACGGAACGTATTAATATTAAGCTCTGTAAATTCTGCCGGGCTGTTTCCAGTATCAAGTGCATATTGCTCTGCTGGAAGACCGAATGCATCCCACCCCATTGGATGAAGAACGTTATATCCTTGCATACGCTTCATACGAGATAAAATATCTGTCGCTGTATAACCTTCTGGATGTCCTACGTGTAAGCCTGCACCTGATGGATATGGAAACATATCTAGTGCATAAAATTTTGGTTTTTCTGTCTCATCTGGCGTACGGAATGTTTTATTCTCTTCCCAATATCCTTGCCACTTCTTCTCAATTTCTTGATGATTAAAGCTCATGAGATACCCTCCTTGAAATTCTATTTATTTTCACCGCCCAAAATACAAAAAACCTCTCATCCCTAGAAAGGGACGAGAGGTTATAGATTCCCGCGGTACCACCCTAAATTAATGTAAAATATACATTCGCTTAGATCCGTAACGTGGATTAACGGCAATTGCTACTATTAGTTTCACAACTGCAACTCAAAGGCGAGTTCATAACGAAACGTGGATTGACTTGCACCGACCGTCAACTCTCTAAACCAGCTTCTATTACTACTACTCCTTTTCACTGTTATTACAAATATGAGTTAATTTAAATATATTCTAAAACATGTTACATGTTCCGTCAAACTAAACTGCAATTTTTTCTTCAACTGTTTCTTCTACTTTTACTCGTTTGTCATAAATGCTCGTTGCTATAAGCGCTACTACAAGCATTACCATGATCGCGATAAACAATACTTCCATATTGTATAAATCAACAATTGCTCCGCCAACGACTGGTCCGAACATTTTCCCTACAGTCGCCGCACTATTTACGACCCCTTGATAAAATCCTAATTTATCTTTCGGTGCAAGTATATTTGCAATGGTCGGAACCGCTGGCCATACGAATAACTCACCAATCGTTAATGTTACCATCGCAACGAGGAACATCGTAAATTGCTGCGCTTGACTTAACACAATGAATGAAGCCGCAAAAATGAAAATCCCAATCATAATTTGTTGTTTTAAAGAACGCTTCATCCAGCGAATTAGCATACTAACGAGCGGCTGCGCACAAACAATCATCGCTCCGTTTATCGTCCATAATAAACTATAGTGACGAAGGCTAATATTTAATTCTTGCATATGTGTTGCAATCGCCCCTTGCCACTGTACGTATGTAACCCAGCATAAGGCATATGCTACACACACAATAAGAAGTGCTTTGAATCCCGGTGTAAGTGACCACCCTTTTTTCGTTTCGACTTCTTTTTGTACCTCTGACCCTTTTTTGTCTTCCATACCACGGAATCCAATAAAAGCAATTAAGAAGAAAACAAAGTATAAAATAAAGTTCGCTAAGAAAATATAATCAAAACGATACGACGCAACTAAACCACCGCACGCTGTTCCAATCGCAATACCAACGTTTTGTCCAACATACATCGCATTAAATGCTCGTCTTCCGCCCTCTGGCCAAACTGTACCAACCATCGCATACATCGATGGAAAGACCATTCCAGAACCAAAGCCAATTAATGCTAGCCATACAACATATAACGGCCAACCGTGGAAGAACACAAGACCTAAAATCGATACGAGTGTAATGACAATTCCTACTAAAATTGATTTATAACCGCCCCATTTATCAAATAAAACACCGCCGAGCAAGTTTCCGATTACACCAGTAAGCGAGTTGATCATTAATACCATTCCAGCCACTGATAAAGATTTCCCTAGATGATCATGCAAATAAATTGTATTAAAAGGCCATAAAAAAGAAGCACCCGTGACATTAATAATCATCCCAGCTACTAATAGCCATACTTTCCTTGGCATATTCTCCCCTCCTATTCTATTTTTTTCGTTCATATATAACAGTAAAATTGTAGTCGTTTTTAAATAGGAAGGCAACTGATTAATAGTTGATGAAATTCAGATAATGGTTTATCGGTAAATGAAATTATATTGATTGCTTCTTGGATTATATCAGCGATTATTAGAATATATCGACTTACCGACAAAAAATAACAACAGTAACAATATATAAAAGGGTAGACTGCATGAAATTTTCATGCAGTCTACCCTTGTTTGTACTACCCAACTTCTTTTTCTCGCTTCGCACGTTCTTTAGCGCTCCATTTAAATATTTTATCCAACAGAGAGTATATCCTCCCAGACTCTTTCGTTAATAAAGGTCCTAACGATGCCAATATTAACACGTATAAAGCTGAAAATGGTTTAATCGTCGCCATTAAGCCGCCCGCAATTCCAATATTCGCGACAATAATGGAGAATTCTCCGCGTGATACAAGCGTTAATCCGATATTCGTAGATGCCTTATGTGATAACCCTGCTTTACGTCCCGCAGCCATTCCAGCGATAAAATTACCGATGAGAGTAATGAAAACTGCTCCTAAGGCCAACCACACGGCTCCTCCAAGAGAAAATGGATCTATACTTAAACCGAAACTGAAAAAGAATATAGCTCCAAAGAAATCACGAAACGGAACGACAAGATGCTCGATTCGATCACTATGCTCCGTTTCAGAAAAGACAAGCCCTAATAATAACGCTCCAATCGCCTCAGCAACATGAATCGTTTCTGAAAAACCAGCCACAAAGAATAAAATAGCGAATATTACGATAATAAAAATTTCATTAGACGAAATATCTAATACTTTATTTAGGAACGGCGTAGCTTTTCGAGCGATTATAAAGAATAATAACATATAGCCTACTGCGATTAAAACAGATGTAAGAGCACCTACAAATGACGTTGCCCCTCCGAGTACTAACCCTGAAACAACTGACAAATATACAGCTAAAAAGATATCATCAAACATAATGATTCCTAAAATTAGCTCCGTCTCTTTATTACCAGATCGCCTTAAATCAACAATTACTTTTGCGACAATTGCACTCGAGGAAATTGTTATGATTCCGGCAATAATTAATGTTTCTAATAAGGGGAAACCCATTATATATCCGTAAAGCAAACCTAATATAAAATTAAGCGATATATGAACAGTTCCCCCAAAAGCAATCGACTTTCCGGATTTAATTAATTTTTTTATTGAGAATTCTAAGCCTAAATAGAATAAGAGGAATATGACGCCAACACGGCCGAGGAAGGAAATTACTTCTCCGCTTTCAATAAACCTTAAATCGATAAGCCCTAAATCTGGGGCATGAGGCCCCACTAGCATACCAAGTATAATGAGAAACGGAATAATCGAAAACTTTAACTTTGCAGCGAGGATAGCTGCAAAAGCTACTAATACTAACGCAGTTCCAACTTCAAAGACTAAAGTATCCATCGATTATGAGTCACCTCCCGCTGAAAGCAACTCATTAATAATTCTCTTCACTTCATGTCTTTCACCCGATAATACGAGCATATCACCAGCCTCAATGATAGAATCTGGACCTGGATTGAAAAATTTCTTCATATTCTTTTTCAAAATAGCAATGATTGTTACGTTATATGTTTTACGAACATGTAAACTACCAATTGTCTTTTGTACGACTGGTGCGTTATTTTCTATTTTAAACCACTCAATTGATAATCCTTCAAAAGCCATCTCAATCGTGTCTAACGCTTGTGGCCTATAGACCATTCCGCCTAATATAGCCGCAATTTGTCTCGCTTCAGAATCGCGAAGAGAAATGCTTGAAATACTCTCATCATGATCCACATCAAAATGATACATTTCTCTTCTTCCATCATCATGAATAACGATAACCATTTTTTCATTACCTTTCGTAATTACTTCAAACTTACAACCAATACCCGGAAGTTCACTTTCTCTAATATTCATATTTTCCGCCCCCTAAAATTTTTAGTTACGGCTTTTACAAATCTACATCGATCTCCGTTTTAAACTTTTCATCTTTTGAAATACCTAAATATTTGAGCGTTTCTGATGGCGTTGCGTGATGGAAATGTTTTTGCAGTAGCGCAATCGCTATTCCTCTTTTGTACGCGTGAAACCCAAATGTTTTTCTCATTGAATTCGTTCCAATCTTCCCAACAATTCCAACTGCTTCCGCAGCATTATGAATCACCCGATAAGCTTGTTGACGCGTAATTGAATTTGTCGTTTTATTAGATTGAAATACGTAGTTTTCTCTTTGAGCATCAAAAGATTGTACGTACGCTAAAAGCGCTTCTTTTACTTTTGTATTTAAATAAATATCTTGTTTAAATTTTTCATCTTTCACAGGAAGAGAATAAAACTCTTTAGCAGTTCCATCTTCATTTAATACATCTTCAAACTTCATACTAAGTAGCTCAGTAATTTTTAATCCCGTGTTAATTCCAATAACGAATAAAAGATAATCTCGCTGGGAATGCTCTTTCAAATATTTTTTCATAGCCTCAATTTGGCTTATATCTTTTAGTGCCTCTACAACTTCCATACATGTATTCTCCTCATCTTATGAACGGTAATTTTCTCATCATGTTGTCCATTTTACCTTATCATGCTATGGGAATTCCATGTATTATCCATTTCCTTTTAAATTTTTTACGCTATACAATTGAAGCGATATACTTTAATGCACCTAAAAATTCTGGATATTTATGATTTGGAAACTTACTATTGTAAAAATACGTTGCGGTTAGAAAAATAACGAGGGATAAAGATGAAAATAGTAAAACTTCTTTGGACCTTAGCGCTATACTTATAACTTCAAATAAAGATCCATCTTCTTTCTGCAAGTTGGATTCCTCCTTTCATTTCCTGCTACTTTATACATTCATTTTATGTTACTTAATTATATTCTATAACACAATTAAGTAACATATCAATGTTTTTTGATATTTCTTTCTGAAAATAAAGAAAAATACCGAGCACCCTATGCTCGGTATTTTTGTTATTAGTCCTCTTTCGGAAGAACAATTCCTTTATACAATTGAACTGTAATGAAGTAGTAGATCGCATAAATGACTACGAAAATTACAATCGGTACCCAAATACGGAAATACGGATCAACTAAAATGAAACCAAAAATATTCATACCAACTAATACATGGGCAATACCGACAATTGCCGGGAATAAGAATACTAAGAACAACTCTTTATAAATCGATTTCGTTAATAATTCACGGCGCACACCGATTTTACGAAGCATTTGATAACGCGTAATATCTTTTGATGCACCAGAAAGAATTTTAAACATTAAACAACTTGCCATCATCGCTAAGAAAGCAATTCCAAGGAAGAAGCCCATAAATACTGTTCCACTCGCAACGCCATAGAACATGTCGTAAGCTTGATATTTACTATTTAATCTTTCAGCTGCTACATTTTTATATTTATCTAGCTGCAACTCGTCAAGTTTTTTCCATTCTTTTGTGTATGCTACAAAATCATCTGTTTTCCCTGTAAATACGATTCCTTCTTTACCATTTACAGTATCGTACATTTTTTGATCTACAATTTTAATTGCATGATTCTCATATACGTAAAATGGGTGAATTGTTCTGAAAGCCTCGTCCCATTCTTCTGGAAGTTCTTTAGCGTTCGCATCTTTTTCATTCATTTCTCTAGAAACTGCACCTACCGGTAGTTCCTCTGAAACTTTCTTCGTATTCACTAAATCTTTCATCGACTTCATATTTGACATATCTTTTATTAAAGGACGATTTTTTTCTAAATCTTCTTTTACATAATAAACGTATTTACCATCTACTTTGTAACGATATTCGTTTTTCTCTTTAAATGTAATACCGTCTAAAATTTTCTTTTCTTCAGCTGTTGGGTTATGAACTACTGAATCATATATTACTAAACCATCTACCATTTTTATAACATTATTTTTAAACGCCATACCACCTGAAATTGCACCGGCTCCAAGAGCAACTAACATTGCTACTGTCGCAAGCACTTTCGTTAAACTATTAATACGGAAGTTTAATTGTGCAAAAGTAAAAGCGTTAAGCCCTTTTTCGCTTCGTTTTTTATTACTTTTTAACTTTTTAATAATAACAGGAAGAAGCGATCCAAATAGCATGTAAGTACCAGCTGTTGTTGTAATTAATGCAATAAGGATTCCCATTTCTCTTAGCTTTTCCATATAAATCATTGATGCATAGCCAATACCTAATAAAATAACCGCAAGGAATGCAACTAAACCTGTCATTTTCCCTTTTACTGCAACACGTTCTGTTTGTGCATCTGCATGTACAAGTTGTAATACAGAAATACGTGATAATTTAATACTATTCATAATTGCTGATAATACAAATAATGCAAAGAAGAAGATGCAAGTAACAGTCATGGATGGTAAATAAAATGCTTTATAACCTTCACCCGCAAATTCGAGTTGTTTCATTAACAACTGACCAATACCTTCAGCAAGTCCTACACCAACTGCAAGTCCAATCGCAAGAGACGCGGCACCTAATACAATTGTCTCAATAAACATAAGTAATGTAACTTTATGCTTTTTTGCTCCTAACATCATATACATACCAAACTCTTTTTGACGAAGTGATAGTAAGAAAGAGTTCGCATATAAAATATAGAAGAAGGTTATAATTGCTAATAAAAATGAACCTGCTTGGAATACGAATCCAATTGATTTAATAACTGAGTTAGATTCGATAAACGCTTCATTCAGCGCTAACGTTTGGAACATATAAAAAATTGAAATCGACATGACAAGACCAACAAGTAAGACGATATAATCTTTCAGCTTACTTTTTAGCCCTGACATGGAAAGTTTGAATAACATGCCAAAGTCTCCTTTCTTACGCTTTTTGTGTGCCTAAGTCTGCAAGCACATCTAAAATTTCTTTATAAAACTCTTCACGTGTACCACCACGGTGAATTTCTTTATATAGCTCACCATCTTGAATGAATAAAATACGCTGACAGTAACTTGCACTATACGGATCATGTGTAACCATCATAATAGATACGCCTTGATCTTCATTTAAGTTTGTCATCGCATCAAGTAAACTCGCTGCATTTTTAGAATCAAGCGCTCCTGTTGGCTCGTCCCCTAAAATAATTGCAGGCTCATGTACTAAAGCGCGCGCTGCTGCCGAACGTTGCTTTTGTCCACCAGATACTTCAGATGGATACTTTTGAAGTATTTCTGTGATTCCTAACATATCTGCTACTTTTTCTACTTTCGGTCCAATGTTACGTGATGAAACACCTTGAAGTGAAAGTGGAAGTGCAATGTTTTCATAAATAGATAAGTTTTCTAATAAATTAAAGTCTTGGAAGATGAATCCTAACTTTTGTGAACGGAAATCTGAAAGCTCACCTTGCTTCATTTTTGTAATATCCGTACCCGCAATTTCAACAACGCCGCCTGTTGCTTTATCTAACGTTGAAATTACATTTAATAATGTCGTTTTACCAGAACCAGATGGTCCCATAATTCCTACAAACTCACCCTCTTGAATTGAGAATGATACACCTTTTAACGCGTGTGATTGGTTCTCACCTTTTTTACCGTACACTTTTTGAACGTTTTTCACGTCTACAACTGGTTTCGTCATATATATCCTCCTATGCTTGTTTTTCCATTACCTATTTTGCGCTTTTTGGAGGGGAACTGCTATTTGTTAACATTACATTTACCTTACACTTTTGTAATATAAAAAGGCTGAGCATGTAAGGTTGGCTTTTTTCCTTTAAATACAAATTCGTTCACTTTTTGAAATGGTACATCCGCAAATGAAATTATATTGACTTACCGACAAAAGCTGAAAATAAAAGTAGGCTGTTCCACAAAAGGAACAGCCTACTTCTCTTTTTATTTCTTTAAAGGTGTTACCGTCCAGTACGTAATAACACGCCAAATCCATTCTAGTGGACCCATCTTAAAGATTTTCATCCAAATCACACTAAACACAATTTGAATTGCGTAAATTGCAATACATACATATAACGTCTGCATGTACGTTAAGTTTCCCGCAAAGTTAAATGCACTTCCTGCAATTAAAATCATTGCAGTTTGTCCGATATAATTTGTTAACGCCATACGACCATAGTATTTGAGTGGTGCTAACAATGTTTGAACTGTTTTTAATTGAAGTAATAAAATTAATGCGCCCACATAGAAAGCTGAAATGACTGGTCCAACTGTAACACCAATTTTTAAAAATTGGCCTGCAGCATCCATTGTTCCGTCCTCATTCATAAGTATCATATTTACAAATGGCTCAGCAGGCACGTGCCCGTATTGATACCATACAGCTACGACACTTAAAACAAACATAATACCTGTAAAAATAGCGACTTTCTTTATATTTTTTGAAAGATTTTCAAATACACGATATTGGCCTGCAGCAAGACCTAATAAAATTAAACCAAGTGGTAATAGTTCTTTAACACCCATTACACTAAAGGCTATTGTCAAAATAAGACCAATTACTAAGTTCACTTGTTTTTTCGCTTTATAAAACGGTAAAACGATTAACCCGCAAATTGCATATAACGTTAGCGCTTCTCCAGGCTGAAACATGTAATGAATCAAACCGAAAATAAATAATGCAACTACGCGGCGTAGAAATAAAATGTATCCATTTTTCCCTTTTGCAATTGCTCTCGTAATGAAGATATAGAATCCCACTCCAAATAAGAATGAGAAAATCGAGAAGAAACGACCTTCTACAAATAAGTATAGAAACCTTTGATAACTTGCATCCACTGTATTAGGGTCTGGAATTTTAATATTAAGTAGTGCAAGAATATTTACTAAAATAATCCCCAGTAGTGCGAAACCACGAATGTAATCTAACTCATCAATTCGTTTGTTTGTAATATTGTTCCCCATAAAGCAACTCCTTGTATAAAATTTAATCCTTCCTTACTCTACTGGAAAAGGACAATCGTAACTATCGGTTAACCTTACAGGAATCTTACATTATTGTAATATAATAAAATAAAACCAGGTCATATTGCGACCTGGTCTACTCTGATTGCTTCGATCTTTGAGGTTGTCCTTTTTTACTGTTGCGCTGTTTCACTTGCACAACTGGATCAAGCTCATTCGAAAACTCAGCGTTATGTCCATTTTGTGTTTTTTGTTCTGGGTTATTTTGATCTGAACGTTTCGCCATTACATTCACTCCTTATTAGTGCGGTGTAATAATCATTTGATGTTGCAATTGGCGAATTGCCATACGTGCTCTATTTAACTGCTCACGTTGCTCATCATTCGCATGTTGTTGCATCGTTTGTAAATCGTTATATGCTTGTTCTAATTGTAACTGTGCATCTGAATACTCCATCGTATTGTAATGCTCTTGTCTCATACCAAGATCTAATTGCTCTTTCGCATATTCCACCGCTTGTTCCGCCTGTGTAATATACGATTCAAGTGATTGACGCTCTGCCATAATTGTCCCTCCTTGCTTCAATTCCCCTTTAGTGTGTCCCTTCCATCTGAACCTTATGAGTATGTTATAATGGATTTTGTTTCATTTTGACTCGGCTTAGGAGGGAAAATAATGAAGGTTCAAAACCCTTTTCCATATACAAACGACAATAAACGTTATCATACATGGAATTACCATTTACGAAATGAATTTGGTGAAAAAATCTTTAAAGTTTCATTAGATGCTGGCTTCGATTGTCCGAACCGTGACGGTACAGTTGCTTACGGTGGTTGTACATTTTGCAGTGCTGCCGGATCTGGCGACTTCGCTGGTGATCGCCGCGATGATGTTATAACGCAATATCATGAAATGAAAGAAAAAATGCGTTCAAAGTGGAAAGATGGAAAATGTATCGCTTATTTTCAGGCTTATACAAATACACATGCACCACTTGAAGTGTTAAAAGAAAAATTCGAACCGCTTCTAGCAGAAAAAGACGTTGTCGGTCTTTCTATCGCGACTCGTCCAGATTGCTTACCGGACGATGTCGTTGCATATTTAGCGGACTTAAATAAACGCACGTACCTTTGGGTTGAACTCGGATTACAAACTGTTCATGAACGAACTGCCAATCTGATTAACCGTGCTCACGATTATCCTTCTTACGTTGAAGGCGTAAATAAATTACGTAAACATGGCATTAGAGTTTGCTCTCATATTATTAACGGCCTTCCTCTTGAAGATTACGACATGATGATGGAAACAGCTCGTGAAGTAGCGAAGCTTGATGTACAAGGAATTAAAATCCACTTACTTCACTTATTAAAAGGAACGCCAATGGTGAAGCAATATGAAAAAGGACAACTAGAATTCCTTTCTCTTGAGGATTACGTAAGTCTCGTTGTAGACCAACTTGAAATGATTCCAGAAGACGTAATTGTGCACCGTATCACAGGTGACGGTCCACCTGATTTAATGATTGGCCCAATGTGGAGCTTAAATAAATGGGAAGTATTAAATTCCATCGATGCAGAATTTGTACGCCGCGGAAGCTGGCAAGGAAAATATGCAAATGAGGAGAAACAAAAATGAAATTAGAACGTGTATTACCGTTTGCTCGCACTCTCTTGCAAACGGCAGTAAAAGAAGGCGATTACGCTGTAGATGCAACGCTCGGCAATGGGCATGACACTTGCTTCCTAGCTGAAATCGTTGGAGATAACGGAAAAGTATTTGGATTTGATATTCAAAAAGAAGCTATCGAAAGTTCTACCATCCGTCTAAAAGAAAAAGAACTTTTTGAACGTACAGTTTTAGTTCACGATAGTCACGATACACTTGTATCCGTATTACCAGAAGATGCAAAAGGAAAAGTGACAGGCGCAATCTTCAACTTAGGTTACCTTCCAGGCGGAGACAAACATATCGTTACAAAGCCGAACTCAACGATTTCGGCGATCGAACAGTTATTAGAAGTAATGGCACCTGAAGGTATCATCGTCCTCGTCATTTACCACGGACATCCAGAAGGACAAGTAGAACGCGACGCTGTACTTAAATTTGCAGAAGAACTCGACCAAAAACATGCTCACGTTTTGCGATACGGCTTCATTAACCAACAAAACAACCCGCCATTTATTGTGGCGATTGAGAAGCGATAAAGTGAAACTTTAATCAGTGGGGGCATCCCCCGCCGATTATCAGCCCTCACCAGTCGGGCATTTACGGGGTAATTATATCAACGATTTTTCAATTATATCTATCATAACTCGGGATATATCAACGATTTTTTCGATATATCTATCATAACTTACAATATATCAACGATTTCTTGGATATATCGATTGTTCGACAAAACATAACAAAAAGACGTGCACTCACTGCACGTCTTTTTGTTATTCTCCTATATAATGGATATATACAATGTTAAAGGAGACGAAAAAATGATTGGAATACTAGCAGGAATGGGGCCAAAATCAACTGGGCCATTCGTCGATACAGTTGTAGCAGAGTGCCAAACAATATACGGAGCAAAACATGATATAGACTTTCCTCATATGATGATTTATTCTTGCCCAACACCGTTTTACATGGATCGTCCTATCGATCACGAAGCGATGAAAAAAGCGATTATTGAAGGAGCACAAAAACTCGAAAGTGCTGGTGTAGACTTTATTGCTATGCCTTGCAATACAGCGCATCTTTATTTTGAAGAATTACAGCATTCTCTTTCTATTCCAATTTTGAATATAGTCGATGAGACGTTACGAGCAATTCCTGAAACTGTAAAAAGAGTCGCTCTTCTCGCAACAGAAGCGACTGTTCAAGCTGGAATTTACCAAGACGGGATTGCAAAACGTAATATAGAATACCTCCATAATGAAAAATGGCAGGAGATGATTAATCAAATTATTACTTGTATTAAAAGCGGAGAAGTTGAAGAAGCCCGCAAATTATGGAGCGCGCTCGTTTTACAATTAAAAGATGAAATAGATACTGCTATTATCGCATGTACTGATTTGAATGTTGTGGCGAGTGAGGATTTTGTGGATTCTGCTCAATGTCTTGCTGAGGCGGTTGTTAGGATGTATCTATCAAATACTAAGAGATCTTCATAAACATAGAAAACAGCCCTTTTAAAATGTGTTTTTTGTTTGCTAAAAATCCCCAAAACTTTTAACTTTCTTCACAATTCTTTCAAAGTATCCACACTTAATCTCGCTATATTAAATAAGTAGTTATTCATATAGGGAAGGTTAGGGGAACTGAAAGTATGAAAGTAAATCGTTCGCTTCATTACATTTTTTGGCGTTGGCATTTTTATGCTGGGCTTTTTATTACGCCACTTCTTATTACGTTGTCACTGAGCGGAATTGGGTATTTATTTCGAGAGGAAGTTGAAGATTTCATCTATAAAGATTTATATTTTGGGAAGAGCGCCCAAACAGAATCTATTTCGATGTCTGATTCTATTTCCTTAACAGAGAAAAAATATCCACATTATAGTGTGGCGAAAATTAGTGAGTTTAATGGGGATTATAATACGAGGCTTACTATTGCAAATGAATATACTGGGCAACAAAAATATGTGTATTTAGATAGCAATAATCAAATTGTTGGGGATCAAAACGCTAGTGAAACGTTTGCCAATATCATGCGGGAATTACATAGTTCTCTTTTAGTTGGTGGTACTGTCGTCAACTATATTGTAGAACTCGCGGCATGCTGGACAATCTTTTTAATTATGACTGGTTTATATATGAGTATACGCCAATTCAAAAACACACCATCATCCAATAAGCGAGAAAAAGCAAAACGGCGTCATTCTATTATCGGTATTATATTTACAATTCCTCTCGTTCTGCTAGTCGCATCTGGATTGCCGTGGTCAGGATTTATGGGCAACCAAATTTATAAAATCGCAGCGTCGAATGAATCGATCGGATATCCCAAATTATATATGGCACCGCCTGAATCGAAGGTAAAAGAATTGCCGTGGGCAACAAGAAAAGAAGCTCCGCCTGAATCGAATTCAAATGAACCGAAAGCAATTTCTGTCGATGAATTACAAAAAGGAATTGAAATAAAAAAGCCATATGTTATCTCACTACCAGCTGATCCGAAAGGTGTATTCACTGTTTCAAAATCGAGCGGTTCTGGTATTACGGGTATGCATGTTGCACCCAATGAAGAGATAACAGCTTACTTTGATCAATATAGCGGAGAACTCATTTCAAAAACGGACTATCGTGATTATGGCTTATTTGCACAATGGTTCACTTACGGTATCCCGCTTCACGAAGGACATTTATTCGGATGGCCAAATAAAATATTATGCTTACTAACGACATTTTCTTTATTACTTCTCATTTATTACGGAATAAAAATGTGGTTAGCAAGAAAACCGAAAGGAAAATTAGCAGCACCGCCAAAGCAAAGAGATAAGAAAAGCGTACTCGTTTTCTTTATCATGATGGTTATACTAGGCGCTGTCATGCCTTTATTCGGACTATCTGTTTTAGTTATTTTCGCGATTGAACTTCTTATATATGTATTTTCAAAAATACGATCATAATAAAAAGCATTTGTACCCCCGTGTACAAATGCTTTTTATTTACTATTTTCTTTTTTCCTACCACTTATTAAAAAGACAATGTCTACTATAATAATCAATGCAATGATAACTTGAGCCACATAATCCATCGTTGTAGGACCGCCGGCTTTATTCATCATCATATACGTTCCAGTTACAAATGAAATGGAAAGTAGCACGAGTAATGTTACTTCCATATGGTCATATACCCTTTGAAACACTCTCTTCATTTCCACCACCTCTTTCCCATATTATAACAAGAAAACCACTCTACAAGAGTGGTTTTCTTCATCACTGCGCCATTTTCTTTCGGTACAACTTCCCGTTCCAATAGAAGAATCGTGAAGTAAGCCCTCCGTATTTTACAATGCGCCGTGCCATTTTGTGCATATTCTTTTGTGCTGATACTTTTTGGTCTGATAAATAAATACCAAGTAACCCTCGGCTAATAAGACGATGAAACTTCGCATGAGGCAAATCACCAATGCTGTTCTCTGCTTCTTCTACAAAATGTTTCATGCGATCTAATATCGCTTGCTCATTTTCGTAATAACTACAGAAATTCAAATCTCCGCCTATACGGTCTTCTTCTTGATCAATGAAATAATCAAGCAAAATATGAAGTCCTTGTACGTAAGGGAAGTATCCTTGTCTAATTTTCGCAATATCTTCATCATGTAATTCATCATGAAATGCATATGCTACAAGACAGAAGATTCCAAGCGTAGAACCCGCACATGCTGAAAATTCAAACCAGCTCATCTCGGGTAAGTTTTCTTTATGTGCTTCAAACCATGTTTTTAAACGTGGTTCTCTTTCTTCTAACTTCACGTGTTTATGAATTTGTAAATCACAATAATAACAAGCTAGTTCATGAAGAACAGGAGCAATTTTGTCATAGTGCTTCGTTTTCTTTAAAACATCTTGGCACGTTTCAACAAGTTCATCTAAATAACCACCATCATCTTGATCATCACGATAACGATAATAATTACCGCCACCTTCTACTTCAGGTGATAATGCCATTAACATGGATTCATGCAGCGCGGCAAAATCGTTCGGATCAAGCGATGTACTGCGATCACATAAATTATCTAAATAGTCGCTAATCGTTTGATACGCTACGATAAAACGAATACATTCCTCTCGGTGTTCATTTGCTAATAGCGCTAAAATGCCACCGCCCTCGCAATGAAACGTTTTATGCTCAATACTTGCGATTGCCTGACTATGAAGCTCATCATTCGGAATATGGTAGGCACGCTCTTTCCACATCGCTAGCTCATGGTGTACAACCGGAAACACATCACGGTATACTTTCGCCATGAGCGTTATGGGATTACTCGGTACGTTCACTTCTTCCTTCATCTCCTCTATTCATTGTACAAATAATTTACTTATTTGTTTCTATTATGTTATTGATACGTATTTCAGTAAATGACTGAATATAATTCAAAATTTCATCACGCTCATACTCATTTAATAATTCATGATAACAATTAGGCCATTCTTTATATGCCTTATCACTTATTTTAACATTATCAAACCACATGCGGACACGTATTTTATCTACAAGTTTATCCTCACATGCTTGCATTAGCAAGAGCGGAACATCTGGAAAATCGTTTATTTTCTTATGAGCCATTTCAATAGACTTAATTAATTCACTATACCAACGTACTGATACTTTGCGCAAGAACAATGAATCATTCTCCATCGCATCTCTCACTTCATGATTACGTGTCGACATTTCCACTGTAAGATTCGTTGCAAATTGCAATTTTGGTGCAACAACATTTAATATTTTTGAAGCCGCTCGAAGCGGAGCAGCAGGTGCAGCTAATACGCCTAAACATGGCGAACTTAAAATGATACCATCTATATCTTCTCTCTTCGTTTCTTGCATCATACGAATCACGATAAGACCGCCCATACTATGACCGAATAGAAAAATAGGTACCCGGTATTTTCTAGCTTCTTTCACCCATAATTTAACTTCTTCTATGTATTCATCAAATGAATCAATATGTCCTCTATTTCTCGAAGTCGTTCCATGTGACGGAAGGTCTCCCATCACGACGTGGTAGCCGATATGATTCCACATTTCCGCGACCGCTTCGTAGCGTCCGTGATATTCCATTGCGCCGTGTACAATAACGACTACAGCTTTCGCTTCCTCCGCTTCATAATTCCACATACAGACCTCCTCCATTTCACTCTTTTTCATAATTTGATACACTAAAACTAGTCTCTAGGAAAGGAAGGCTTTACATGATATATCCTTATAAAGAAAAAAACCCAAAAATTTCGAGTAGTGCTTTTATCGCTGACTATGTTACGATTACAGGCGATGTTTCCATTGGTGAAGAAGCAAGTATTTGGTTTAATACAGTCATCCGAGGTGACGTATCACCGACTATAATTGGAGACCGGGTAAATGTACAAGATCAATGTACACTCCACCAAAGCCCTCAGTATCCTCTTATTTTAGAAGATGACGTTACAGTTGGACATCAAGTCATTTTACATAGCTGTCACATTAAAAAAGATGCTTTAATTGGAATGGGATCTATTATATTAGATGGTGCTGAAATTGGTGAAGGAGCCTTTATCGGTGCTGGGAGTCTCGTTTCACAAGGGAAGAAAATTCCACCAAATACGTTAGCGTTCGGTCGCCCAGCGAAAGTCATTCGTGAATTAACAGAAGAAGACCGTAAAGACATGGAACGAATTCGCACACAATACGTTGAAAAAGGTCAATACTATAAATCATTACAAAAATAATTTTCCTGCTGCCATAAGATTGGCAGCTTTTTTCATCCCGATTGGTGAAGGCTAATAATCAGTGGTGGATGAACAGAATCCCCACTGATTAAAGTTTCACTTTATAAAAACTAACTTTTTCTTTACAAAACATTATTATTCCCTCAACAAAATCTTATTAAAATAGAAGCAAATATCTCCATATATATGTAGATGAGGGAGGAGAATTTTCATGAAGGTCAGTGGATTATATAAAATAGAATGTTACATTTTCAAAGGAATTAATCGCTACTTTGATCAAAAAACATTAAATATCTTTTTCAGCAATATTACTCATATTGGTGGTGCCACTTTCTCCATTGCACTCACACTTTTCTTTTTAATTTTCGCAAAAGGGACTTTGCATCAAGCTGCAATTGCAACTGCTATTTCTTTAGCAATTAGCCATATTCCTGTGCAAATATTAAAAAGATATTATCCACGAAAACGTCCTTATTTAACAATTCAGGATGCAAAATATCCAGTCCATCCATTAAAAGACCACTCTTTCCCGTCTGGTCATACAACGGCTGTTTTCTCTGTGTTCATTCCATTTATTTGCTATAATCCAAGCTTACTTGTTTTTCTATTACCGTTAGCATTATGCGTCGGGATTTCTCGCATTTATTTAGGGCTTCACTATCCGTCAGACGTATTCGTCGGTATGTGCCTCGGCACTTGCTCTGGCATCATCTCTTTTTATCAATGCATCCCACTCTTCACGTAAAGGAGCGATATGATGAGAGTCGCCATATTTACCGATACTTTTACACCACAAATCAATGGGGTTGCGAAAACATTAGAGCGATTAACACGTTACTTTCAAAAAGAAAATATCGCCTATTCTGTTTTCGCCCCTCAGCATACCGCTGAAGATAATTTCGTAGCAAATGTGAACAAAATGAGAAGTATCCCGTTAACAATATTATATCCAGAATGCCGCTTTTCTTTTCCTACTCCGCGCATTAAACGGGAACTTCTTACCTTTAAACCTGATATGATTCACATTGCTACACCTTTCAACATGGGACTTTGTGGATTGTATTATGCAAAAAAGTTAAACATTCCAGTTGTCGGTTCTTATCATACTGATTTCGATGCCTATTTACGCTATTACAAAATCGAATTCCTCTCTAATATGCTTTGGAACTATTTAAAATGGTTTCATAGTCATATGCAAAAGAATTTTGTTCCTTCCTCTGAAACATTACATCAACTAAAAAATAAAGGGTTTCAGTCCCTCTCTATTTGGGGACGTGGTGTAGATTGCACACTCTTTCATCCAGCTTATAATACAGAGCTATTCCGAAAAAAATATAATATTACAGCGAAGTATGTCCTTTCCTATGTTGGACGGATTGCTCCTGAAAAAGATATTGATACGTTGCAAGACCTTATCGTTAAATCCGCGCATACTCGAAACGACATTCATTGGCTCATCGCCGGAGATGGTCCTCTAGCAGCAAACTTATGTGAAGCTGTCTCGAAAACAAATGTCACTTTTACTGGCTATTTACAAGGTGAAGATTTAGCTGAAGCATATGCTTGTTCTAACATAATGGTATTTCCATCAGCTACTGAAACGTTTGGAAATGTCGTACTCGAATCACTTGCATGTGGTACCCCTGTCATTGGTGCAAATAGTGGCGGAGTTAAAAATATTATTACAGATGGAAAAACGGGAGTTCTTTGTCCACCAAAAGATGCGGATGCATTTCTATCATCCATTTATTCTTTATTACAAAATAAAGAAAAACTTATACAGATGGGAATAGCAGCTTCGTCTTATGCGAAATCTAAAAGCTGGGATGAGATTTTTCGTGGCTTACTTAATCAATATGAAGAAGTCCTTCAGCACACCACATCAGAATTACTCGCTTAAACACAAAAACTCCCTTCAAAAAAATGAAGGGAGTTTATTACACGAACACAAATTTTAGTTTAATAAATGATACATAAGGTTAAATATCACTTTATTCCTATATTCATTATAGCAAAAATAAACATAACTAAACAGACTTGTAATAAAAACCCATAAAAATTAATATATGGTTATACAGTGTTTTTACTGTATAGTGATTTTAAGAATTCCCCTTAAAATCAGCTTACTCACATACCTTTATACAGCAATTGTTCCCCAATTCTGTATATCAAAAAACCTTTCAATCATTTGAAAGGTTTTTTTGAGCTTGCACATATTCTTCTTTCGTATTTACATTTATAAACCATTCTGCATTTGCTTGTATATCTTCTCCGGCAACATATTTCACATTACATTGTAATAAAAGCTGCCCCATACTTCTTTTTTCTTCTTGAAGTAAAGTATAAATCTTTTCTTTCACACGGTTATGATACGCTGCAAGTAACGGTTGTTTTCTTCCATTAATAATAGGTACAACCGCATCATATTCATTGTTCGTTTGCTCTAATAAAATAGTAAACCACTCATGCGAAACATTTGGCGCATCGCAAGGCATAATAGCGTACCAATCTGCTTCTATATATTCCATTCCTGATACAATTCCAGCAAGTGGACCGTTTCCTTTATAGTGTAGAATATCTTCTATAACAGGAACTTGTACGAATTGCTCTACTCGCTCTTTTATATCAGAATGACTAATGACTACAACCTCTTGGAGCGTCCTTGTCATCACTTTCAAAATATGCTCAATAAACGTACTCCCTTGCCAGCTCGCTAACGCTTTCGGCTCACCAAACCTACTCGACATACCGCCCGCTAATACAATTCCAGCCCATTTACTCATTGGCGATGCAGCTCGAATGTAATATGACCTAACTCCGGTAAAATCAACTTATTCATCGCAAGGCGAACTGCTCCGCTAGATCCTGGCATTGAAAAGACAACTTTTCGCCCAATTGTGCCACCAACCGCTCTACTTAACATTGCACTACTTCCGATATCTTCTAAATAACTAATCATGCGGAACAACTCACCAAATCCGACAATTTCTTTATCTAATAAAGCTGATACAGCTTCAATTGTGACATCACGTTTCGTAATACCTGTACCACCATTTGTTAATACAACATCAACATCTTCCTTATGATAACCAGCTAACACTGCTTGCTGAATACTTTCTTTATCATCTTTTACAATTGCATAAGAAGTCACTGTATGGCCTGCTTCTTTTAACAATTCATGTAATAGTTGTCCGCTCTTATCTGTCTCTTCCGTACGTGTATCGGAAATTGTTACAATCTTGCAACGCACTTCTTTTGGCGCTTGTTTTTTATGTTCATTGACACTCATTTTTCTTCTTCCTTTCTTAAAGACTTTTCTTCATTTTATCATACATACCTTTACACAATTATGTATGAAGACGATGATGCATCATGATACAATATAAGTATAGTAATCCACAAAAAGGAAAATGAAAAACATTCTTTCTTATCCCCCTAGACTTCACATCATTAGCTAACCTTTAACTTTTCTTATATTTTCTACATAGTAGAATTCAGTTTTTAAAATTGCACTACCAAATAAATCGGAGGTCTACCTATTATGGAACTATACAAAAAATTAACAACAACATTCATCCTCTTATTCGTTGCTTCCATCACTGTCGGTTTTTCTCTAAAAGGAGCAATTCCATACGCCACATTAGTAAGTATTATATTCGCAACGCTATTTTTACTAAGCAGTGCCTTTTGCGCGGGTAAAGCACGTCAAATGAAAGGTTGATTGCATATGTTACATAAGAAACGGACCATTTGTAAATCATGTGAAAAAGAAATACAAACATATGAAAAATCACGGATTCATATGCCATTTCCAGCAAGTGGTATGACTAATATGAAAAAATATATTGAGCTAGACGGAGAAGTGTATTGTAAATCATGCATTCAAATTGTAAGTAAAACGAAATAAAAAAAGCTTTGCGCTCACTGCGCAAAGCTTTTTTTCATATATTATAGACCAGCTTGCTCTTTTAAAGTAGCTGCTTTGTCTGTACGTTCCCATGAAAGATCTACATCAGTACGTCCAAAGTGACCGTAAGCTGCTGTTTGTTTGTAAATTGGGCGACGTAAGTCTAGCATTTTAATAATACCAGCTGGGCGAAGATCGAAGTTGTTACGAACTAGTTCTACTAGTACGTCTTCAGATACTTTACCAGTGCCAAATGTATCAACTGAAATTGATACTGGTTGTGCTACGCCAATTGCGTATGCAAGTTGTACTTCTGCTTTGTCAGCAAGTCCAGCTGCTACGATATTTTTCGCAACATAACGAGCTGCATATGCTGCAGAACGGTCAACTTTCGTTGCATCTTTACCAGAGAATGCACCGCCACCGTGGCGAGCGTATCCACCGTAAGTATCAACGATGATTTTACGTCCTGTTAAACCAGCATCACCTTGAGGTCCACCAATTACGAAGCGGCCAGTTGGGTTAATGAAGAATTTCGTTTCTCCATCCATTAATTCTGCTGGAACTACAGCTTTAATTACATGCTCTTTTAAATCGCGATCGATTTCTTCCCATGTAACATCTGGATGATGCTGTGTAGAAATTACAATTGTATCTACACGTACAGGTTTACCATTTTCATCATACTCAATTGTAACTTGCGTTTTTCCATCCGGACGTAAGTATGATAATGTGTCATCTTTACGTACTTCAGTTAAACGGCGAGCTAATTTGTGAGCAAGCGAGATTGGAAGTGGCATTAATTCTTGTGTTTCATTACATGCAAAACCAAACATTAAACCTTGGTCTCCTGCACCAATTGCCTCAATCTCAGCGTCAGTCATTTGACCTTCGCGTGCTTCTAGCGCTTGGTCAACACCCATAGCGATGTCAGCAGATTGCTCATCGATAGATGTTAAAACTGCACAAGTTTCTGCATCGAATCCGTATTTTGCGCGTGTGTAACCAATGCCTTGAATTGTTTCACGAACGATTTTTGGAATGTCTACGTAAGTAGAAGTCGTAATTTCCCCCGCTACCAATACTAAACCAGTTGTTACAGTTGTTTCACAAGCTACACGTGCATTTGCGTCTTTTGATAAGATCGCATCTAAAATTGAATCAGAAATTTGGTCACAAATTTTATCTGGATGTCCTTCAGTTACAGACTCAGATGTGAACAGATGACGTTTTTTTGTCATGTGGTAAACCTCCCTACAGTAATTGTATATATTGTACGGAACTCATCCTTAATTTGCCACAAACTGCGACATACATTTATTCTCCCACACAAGCATACAGAAAAACCTTTCCTACTTAACATAGAGGAAAGGTTTAATTTGCTACTTGCATACTGCTTTTTGCCCTTTGCTCTTATCGTTCGAGACCATTAGCCTCGCACAGGTTTTAGCACCTATTCACATGTATTTACCACTACAAGTGAGGTTGCTGGGCTTCATCGGGCCTGTCCCTCCGCCAGCTCGGGATAAGAGAGTATCCGTCCCAACCTATACTAAAGAAATGATATTCATTTGTCAATTAATATTCACATTTTCCTGAAAGTTTTTCTCAATACGCCTGGAATGAAATATTAATAAGGAAATAATACATTCACACAAACAAAAATAAATAAATAGTATACATTATTTATATAATTGTGTTATACTCTTGATGGGGATTACGAGAAATATTTCATTAAATGAAAAGGATGGTATATAAATATGAGTACTGTGAATGTCCAAATCGGTTTACATGAATTATTGAACGGAAGCAATGCACAGATTCAACTAAGTGTTCCGCAATTAGTGGAAAAAGTATTAATGCGAAATGAAGGGAAATTAACTTCTACTGGTGCAGTTTCTGCTTCAACAGGAAAATACACAGGACGTTCTCCTAAAGATAAATTTATTGTGAAAGAAGCATCGGTTGCTGACAAAATTGCTTGGGGAGCTGTGAACCAACCGATTTCTGAAGAACATTTTAATAAATTATATACTAAAGTTTTAGAATACTTAAAAGAAAAAGAAGAGTTATTCGTCTTCAAAGGATTTGCAGGCGCTGATCGCAACTATCGCCTACCAATTCAAGTTATTAACGAATATGCATGGCACAATCTATTTGTACATCAATTATTTATTCGTCCAACTGAAGAAGAATTAACAACTCATGAATCAGAGTTTACAATTGTTTCTGCACCGAACTTTAAAGCAGATCCAGTAATTGACGGTACAAACTCTGAAGCATTCATCATGGTTTCATTCGAAAAACGTATCGTACTAATTGGTGGTACAGAATACGCTGGAGAAATGAAAAAATCAATCTTCTCTATTATGAACTTCTTACTACCTGAACAAGATATTCTTTCTATGCATTGCTCTGCAAACGTAGGTGAAGAAGGTGACGTAGCACTATTCTTCGGTTTATCTGGAACAGGTAAAACAACTTTATCTGCTGATCCAAACCGTAAATTAATCGGTGATGATGAGCATGGTTGGTCTGATAACGGTGTATTCAATATTGAAGGCGGTTGCTATGCGAAATGTGTAAACCTTTCTCATGAGAAAGAACCACAAATCTTTGATGCAATCAAATTTGGATCTGTTTTAGAAAACGTTGTCATTAATGATCAAACACGCATCGCTGACTATAACGATACTACTTTAACAGAAAATACACGTGCTGCCTACCCTATGCATGCGATTGACAATATCGTGTTGCCAAGTGTTGCAGGACATCCAAATACAATCATTTTCTTAACTGCTGATGCATCTGGCGTATTGCCTCCAATCAGTAAGTTATCAAAAGAACAAGCTATGTACCATTTCTTAAGTGGTTACACTAGTAAACTAGCAGGAACAGAGCGCGGCGTTACATCTCCGCAAGCTACATTCTCAACTTGCTTCGGTTCACCATTCTTACCACTTGATGCATCTCGCTATGCTGAAATGCTTGGTGAAAAAATTGAGAAACACGATGCGAAAGTATTCTTAGTAAACACTGGCTGGACTGGTGGCGAATACGGTGTTGGTAAGCGTATGAACTTAGGTTACACTCGCGCAATGATTCAAGCAGCACTAAGCGGTGAACTTGCAAAAGCTGAAACTGCTAAACATGACATCTTCGGTCTTGAAGTACCTCTTCACGTACCAGGTGTACCTGACGAAGTATTAATGCCTGAACAAACTTGGGCTGATAAAGCTGCTTACAAAACAAAAGCAATTGAACTTGCAAACGAATTCAAAGCTAACTTCAAAAAGTTCGACAGCGTTTCTGAAGCTATTATTAACCTAGGCGGTCCAATCGCTTAAGTTAAAACTTTCTGTTGGAATAACCCTTTACTCATATGAATAAGTGTCGTGTAACCGAAAAGTTTCGCGTACTCACCGACAAAACCCAATGCGGCTTAACGGTTACACACACTTACATAAAAAAGAAGCTTACGTTTTTACGTAAGCTTCTTTCTATCTATTTTTTATACAAGTACGGAGCTAAAAAAGGCTCTAACCGCTTCCAACCATCGCCGGATTCTCTATTCCATCTAAAAAATTCCCAACCACAATCTAGAATTCATATACTTACATTTTCACACATACAAATCACGGATTCAAACACACAAACTATTTCCCTACTTACTACATCCTTCTGTTCTCACACTGTATGGAGCTAAAAAAGTCTCTAACCGCTTCTATCCACCGCTGGATCCTCTATCCCATCTAAAAAGCAGCTTTTATCTTTTTATCTCTTCGTTAATTCTTTCTCATCTTTCATGCTATAGTAGCCTAAATTAACAACAATTAAGAAATAACCGCCCATAATCCCTACTGCAAAAGCCCACATCACCATATGGTGCTCAATTTCGTACATAATAATAGCACCCAAAATAGCAGCGGCAAAACGGTTAAACATACCGAGCGTCGGTGCTTTCGTTTTCTTTACAATACTATCTCCTAACTTCTCAATCCTTCTCCCTAAAAGCCAAACACAATACATACTTACCATAAGTCCAATTCCTGCACCTAGAAAATGCGCTGAAAACGGCGTTAACCTCCAGCCTAATAGCAGAATACCTAGTAAATAATACGATTGAATTTTAAACGATCTTAATGACATACTAATCATGCTGTACCCCTCTTCAGTAGTTTTAATCTATCCAACAAAAGCTGTATAACTCATTTCTTTCGAGTTCATACTACTTAAAATTCTCTTCACTCAAATTAAAAACAACATAAACCCAATGTTTATGTTGTTTAAATGTTTTCAGAAAATAATATTATACAAGATTTCGAACATCATATTCTTATAATTTGTGACGTTTTTCCAAACATTTTTCGTCCATTTATGAAAAAAGTGATATCAATCTATGAACATACGGATATGATGTAATAAATACACAAATAAAGGGGGCGTCTAATGATTTATTTTTTAATGGCTCTCATTCATCTCATTGTCCCTGCACTTATTGGACTTTCGCTATATTGGTACACGAAAAATCATAGTATTTTCTACGCTGTCCTCGGTGTTCTCCTTCCAGGTATTATTCTTATCACACTCTTCCGTATTCCATTTTTAAACTTAATTCCACTTATTACTGCTATCTTATTTCTCGTCTTCTTACCAAAAATAAAAAAATAGGAAAGCAGATCATAAGTGATCTGTTTTCCTATTTTGATATAGGTTCCTGTACGGTAGTATGAACTTTTACTTTCTCCAATTTTACAAACCATAGACCAAAGAAAATGATTATCCCACCGATCATTTGTTGTAATGAAATAGATTCATTTGCCCATATAGCTGCAAATAAAACCGCTACAATCGGTGTAATATACATATATACCATCGTATGGGATGCCCCAATTTTTTGAACACCGATATACCACATTACTAAACCAAATACTGTTACAAAGAAAATAGAATATAGTAAAGCAAATAGTGTCATCCCTTTTGTAATGTGAAACGGCATGACAAATACATGTGGACCACTTAATAATAAAAGCGGAATTGCTCCAACTAATGCCGACCATGCAGTAACACGTAGTGCTGAATATTTTTTAATTAATGGCCCTGCTAAAACAGGATAAAGCCCCCAGCATATTGATGTAATCATTCCAATTCCATTCCCGTAAAAAGAACTAGCGAGTGAATGCCCCGCTACTAAAACTAATGCTGCACCCACAAAGGCAATCATAGAACCAATTAACTTCCGAGAAGAAAACTTTTCTTGTTTCAAAAAAAACGCAAATAAAGTTGTAAAAATAGGTGAAATAGAAATGAGTAAAGAGGCATTTGTAGCGGATGTATATTTAACAGTTTCCATAAATAACGTTTGATATAGTACAATACCTACAAAACTAACAACGATTAATCTTGGTATATCTTTTCGCTCCACATAAAGCGACTTTTCAATAAAGAATGTAATCAATAACAGTAACGGTGCCGCCGCCATCATCCGAATAGCAGTAAACTCAATTGCTGTAAATTCTACAAGCCCATATTTTGCAATGGTATAGTTAATACCCCAAATCATAACGACACTTAAAATTAATAACTCAATTCCCCATCTTCTCATGCGTATCCCCTCCGCAAAGAAAATTATACAGAAAATTCAATCATGTGTACATTTCATTATGTGAAAAAATCTTTTTATTGTATCAAGAGCTTTACTTTGACACATGAAATTATATCGGCGATTTTTTAAGTATATCGACTTATCAACAAAAACGGCAATAATAACACCTTATGCAATAAAAAAGACGATTCCAAAAACATATTGGAACCGTCTTTTCTTTATTATACTCGAACATGTAACTTCATATTTGGATTATAAAACTGGCTCGGGCTTTTCAACTGAAGAGTTCCTCCACCTTCATGCCAATCAACCGTTAACTTATCATCCATAAATACAAGCTTTGTACGATCGGCGATAAAGCTAAGTGTACTTGATTCAATATCTACATCACGCTCATCTTTTTCAGCTACAGCTACTAAATCAATGATTCCGCTCATAACACAACCGCAACCTTCATTATCGTAAAATAACTTTATATATTTCGCTTCATTTGGAATCGTATCCATAATTTTTTTATATGCTGCTTCTGTTACAGTAACGTACATCTGTTAATGTTCATCCTCTCTTCTCGTATCATTCATATATTGTACCACTATTTTTCTAAAACTTTGTATACAGAAAATTAAGACTAATATACAATGTATGTGATAAAGGAGGTTCTATCACTGATGTCTCAACTAAAGCGATATCCTATTTTATTAGGCCTATTAGGTAGCTTTTTTATTTCTAGCGGAATGATATTACAACATATACTTCCCTATTCTCCTTCTATTGGTTGGATTCTAGGTTTTATTTGTTTCCTATCCACTTCTTATTTTGCCATGAACAATAAAAATAACTAATAGAGTAAGAATTAGTTTAAGGAGGATAACACAACATGCCAGCTTTAAAAGAAATAGAACAATCACTCAATCATATATTCCAAATCGAAAAATACGGTAAAGACATTGCCTTTAGTCGCTTTATCCCTGCTGTATATGATTCTATCCAATTTCCATGGCAACAATTTTTTGAAGCAACTTTTGTAGAGCTATTTAACGGTCTTATGATACGAGGGGCTGAAAATGTAAACAAAGTATTTTTAGCTGTATTCCCTACAGATGACGTTCTTGAAGCCTTCATTTCACAATCGACACCCGGTGATTTACTCTTTATGCATCATCCACTTGTAATGGAGTGCGGTGATCCGCTTGGAAAATCAGGCCGTGGTTTTATTCCCATTCCAGAAAAATATTTGCAGGCGATAAAAGAAAAACAACTTTCTATATATACATGTCACGGACCAATGGATTTTCATCAAACGTATGGAACAAGCATTTCAATCGCAAAAGCACTCCAAGCCAGTGTAATTGACGGATTTGCTTACGGTGGTCCAGAAAGCGAGCCAGTCGGTCTCATTTGTGAAATAGATGAAACATCAACAGAAGCACTCCAAAAACGTCTAAAAAAACTCTTCCACATTCCTTACACAGACTTCGAAGGTAAACAACACGATTCCATTAAAAAAATTGCAATTATCGCTGGATGTGGCGATGTCGTATCTTTAATGAACGAAGCAGAAGAAAAAGGTGCTGAAGCATATATTGCAGGAGAAATCCATTGCCATATCGACAATGATTACGGTAGACATAAATACTCGCTCATTATGGATTACGTAAAAACAACGAATATGTCACTCATCGGTGTGTCACACTCTGCCTCTGAATATTTAGTGAAAGAGACATTGATATATGATTGGTTTAAAGAAAACTTTCGTTTGGATATTACTTTAATTCCGCAGGAGAAATGGTGGTTATAAAAGGACGCTTTAATTAGTGAAGATGGGTACACACACCAATTGATTTTTTACAGAATAAAAAAGGAGATCGCTCTCAAGTAAGTAATCTCCCTTTTTCGAATATTTTATCATTACATCGGCAACATTACCTTTACCGTCGTTCCAACTCCAACTTCACTTTCAAAGCTCATTTTACCGTTGTGGTCTTTAATAATTTTTTCTGTAACTACTAACCCTAAACCTGTGCCCGTTTCTTTCGTTGTGTAAAAAGCTTCATTTAACTTTGGAATTTTATCTTTTGGAATGCCGCACCCCTCATCTTTCACCTGAACGACGATTCCATCTTCTACGGTAACTTTAATCGTAATCGTTCCACCAACTGACATTGCTTCAATCCCATTTTTGATTAAATTAAAAAATACTTGTTTTAATCGTTTTTCGTCGCATGTAATTGACGGTATGTCTTTACTGTAAATACCTTGTATGTGCACCCCTTGTTCTAAAGCAGGCTTACCCATAACCCGAATAACATAAGCGATAATTTCTTGTATGTTATGAGTTTCTGATTCTATCGATTTAGATTTTTCAAATCCACTAAGTTCTGTAGTAATTGTATGAATTCGTTCTACCTCTTGCTTCATAATATCGCTATAAATCTTATCCTCGGGATGCTTGTTCGCTTGTTTATTCACAAGTTTTTTTAAAGTTGCTAAAGGTCTTCTAATCTTATAGCCAATAACTGTTGCCATTTTTCCAACAGTTGCTAGCTTTTCTGTTTGTTTTATTTCTTTATCCATCATCTCAATCGTACGAATGTAAGACTGGAATCTCAAAAATATAATCCAACATATAATGGAGAATACGCTACATAATGTCATTGGGATTAAAACGAGAGAAGATTGAATAATGATTCCAATAAGAGCGTACCTTCCAACTATTATCCCTATAACTAACCAAAAATATTTTTTACTCACGAAGATTGGTGCAAATAAAATGAAAAATCCTTCTACTATATTTCCACCATCAAACTCAGCATCACTACCAGAATAAATCATAATATTATGGATAAAATCTAATATATTATAGCCAATTAAAATGATATACTTTACCGCAAATGGATTCTTCCATTTCATAAAATATATGCCGATACAAAACAATATCACCATCCAAAAATAGAGCCATAAACCTAAACCATCTTCGAATTTTCCTACTCCTTCTTGTTCTCCCCCTATTAAAGGTACGATAAATTCATAGGCAAGATCATATACAAAAAATATAATAAAAAATAAGCTTAAAAATACTTTGAGTGCCTTTATTTCTTCATTTTTAAATATATAGCCTTTATTCATATGGTAACTCCTAGCTTTTCTTCCACTTGGATTTCATAATTTCCAAACTTCATTGGAAGAATGATGTCTATTCTTGTTCCAATATCTCTTTCACTTACAATGCATAATTCACCAAGATGCTCGGCAACAATTCGATCCGCTACCGTAAGTCCTAGACCAATTTTATCTTGTTTCGTTGTATAAAAAGCCTCTGTCACACGGGCTAAATTTTCCTTCTTAATACCGTAACCACTATCGATTATACTTATCATCACATAATCTTTCCCTTTATTTTCTAATCGCAAATCTAAAATGCCACCTTGCTCCATTGCCTCCAGAGCATTATTTATGACATATAAAAAAACTCCTCTTATTTTTCGTTCATCACATTCAACTTCCACTGTTTTTTCTTCCACATTAGAAATAAGTTGAACATTTGATTCATTCATTTTTTCGCGAAGAGTTTTTACTGCTTGTAATACAATTTTTCCTACATCATGTTTCTCATAAATAGAAGGTTTACATGTAGCAACTTCCATTAACTCACTTATCATATTATTCATATTTTCTATTTCAAAGATCATTCGTTTATAAATAGGATCATCTTCATGCTTCTCTCGCTGTAATTGTGTAAATCCTTTTAACGAAGCAAGTGGATTTTTAATTTCATGCCCGACTGTCGCTGCCATTTTTCCGATCACTGCTAATTTTTGTGATTCACTAGCAATCTTAATACTTTCCTTTACAGCTGAAAGATATTGTAAAAATCGATTTAAAATGATGTATGCAGCTATTAATAAAAGTGTATACATAATAAGAAACATAAACGCTTTTACTTCCTCTAATACAAATAAATAAATCACATATTTCCCTATAATCGTAGCAAGTAAAAACACAAAATACTTTTTATTTAAAAATATAGGTACAAAGAAAATGAAAATAATTTCTATTATATTTACCCCATCAAATGCCGCCTTATTATAAAGAATATACGAAAGTATATTCGCCATTTCTATCCCTATGTATGCAAATAAACATGCATATTTAACAAGGTTTGCTTTCTCTTTTTTTATTAAATATATATTCACGCCGAGTATTGCTGTTCCACAAATAACTTGCCATAGTATGTTATGTCCCTTATCCGTTAGTGATTTATTTTCTAATACGATTGCATAGAAAATTTGATATGCAGTAACAGTAACAAATAGCACCCATAAGAAAATTTTTGCATTCCTTTCTTCTTCTTTATATGATAGAAAACTTTCTTTCACTTTAACACCCCTTCAAAATAATATCTCGAAGAATACCATTTATTATAATAAATGATTTTCATAGACAAACAAAGATAAATCGAACATTTGAGGAAAATCATACCAACAGTGTAATATCTTCAGACTATATGCAAGCATAAAAACTACAATCAATAATACGTATATTATGGGAGGTGTTTTATATGGACGGCAAAAAAATAAAAAGACAGCACAGCTCCAATCCTTTACACGCGAAAATGAAGGAAAGGAGATGACAACAAATACAGGTGTTAAAATTTCAAATGATGAAAACTTTTTAACTGCCAGTGATCGTGGCCCTACCCTTCTGGAAGATTTTCTTATGCGAGAAAAGCTTTCTCATTTTGATCGTGAACGAATTCCTGAAAGAGTCGTTCATGCACGAGGATACGGAGCACATGGCATTTTTGAGTTATATGAATCTTTAGAAGAGCTAACAATGGCACACTTTCTACAAAACCCTTCAAAAACAACACCACTTTTCGTTCGTTTTTCTGAAGTAGCGGGATCAAAAGGAGCCAATGAAACGAATCGAGATATTAGAGGATTCGCTGTTAAATTTTATACAGAAGAAGGGAATTTCGACTTAGTAGGAAATAACATACCAATTTTCTTCATTCAAGATGGTATTAAATTTCCTGATCTTATTCACGCCCTTAAACCAGAGCCACATAATGAAATTCCACAGGGCCAAACAGCACATGATACTTTTTGGGACTTCATCGCCAATAATCAAGAATCAGCTGCAATGATGATGTGGATTATGTCCGACCGTACAATTCCAAGAAGTTTTCGAATGATGCAAGGATTTGACGTTCATACATTTCGTTTCGTTAATAAAAATGAAAAGTCGCGATTCGTAAAACTCCACTGGAAGCCAAAGCTCGGCGTTCATTCGTTAATTTGGGATAGAGCATACTAACACACATAAGGGGGATACTTCATGTTTGTTACGGTCGAGAAAGATGTTCATATTTTTGTGCAAGACGTTAATCCCGGTCCTGGTAGTAAAACTGTTTTTTTCGTCCATGGCTGGCCTTTAAATCATCAAATGTATCAATATCAACTCAATGTTTTACCGGAGCACGGCTTTCGCTGCATCGCCATGGATATACGCGGAAATGGGCAATCTGATAAGCCATGGACTGGTTACACGTATGACCGATTAGCTGATGATATTGCAATTGTTCTGGAAGCACTCCAAGTAGAAAATGCTACGTTAGTCGGTTTTTCAGTCGGCGGTGCTCTTTCTATTCGCTATATGTCTCGCTACAATGGGCGTCGTATTTCTAAGCTCGCATTAATTGATGCCGTCTCTCCTTCTTTCGTGAAAAATCAAGAGTCCCCTTACGGTGTACCAAAAGAACAAGCAGATACCCTCATTCATCAAATGTATGTAAATTTACCAAAATTTTTAAGTGATGTATCTTTATCATTTTTCAATAGAAACTTAGGAGCTGCAACCCTTGAATGGTTTTCTTATCTCGGTATGCAGTCCGCTTCCTATGCTCTCATCAAAATTTTGCAAGCAGCTGCAAACGAAAACGTAACGAAAGACTTAAGTAAAATTAACGTTCCAACAAAAATATTCCACGGCGTTCACGACCAACTGATCCCATACAAAAGTGCTGAACTCACGCAAAAACGGATTAAAAATGCTCAACTACATGCTCTTACAAATAGTGGTCACGGCTCTCCAATCGACCAAGCAGATGAATTAAATGCAGAACTTATAAAATTTTTAAATTCATAGTTTCCTTACAGCAAATTCTTTTTTATTAACTATCTTTTTTGTTTATCCAATTAAATCGGCCCATTCATAAGTAAGAATAACTACGATACGAATGATACATTTTGTTATCTTCTCATCTCCTGTTTTAATTTATCCCATCGAATATCATTACAACTTATTTTTCAAAGAAAGTGAAAGTATATGCCCTATAGATTATTTGTTGAAGTGAATGAAGTTTTTACAAAATAAAATTCACACATTTCTCACAAATCAATCAATAAAACGATTACATTTTTGTTTATACTAAATGTACAAGTAATACTCCCTAAACCCAGCTTGTCTGGTTACCCCGTTAAATACTATGAAAAAAGGACTTGTATCCTATACAAGTCCTTTTTTGTTTCCCCTATTTAAAGAGTATATCTTTACTATACTGCTTTCCAGCAAGTAAATCATATTGAATCATTTTATATTGCTCTAACATTTCTTTTTGTTTCTTTGTTAAGTCTTTAATCTCTTCGCCATTTTTATCAACTTTTAATTCATCTCTAAGCACTGGGATTTCTTTATATAATCCCGATAAAAATTGATAAAATGGTGATTTATTTAATCCTGCGTAATCAAAAACAAGATTTGAGAAATACATTGGACTTACTAAACCTAAGTTGTCATTTGGTATATCAAAATTTGCATACATTAACAATGGTGTTTCTGCCATTGATAATCTTTCACTTACAGTTTCTTCATTCTCTATATATCCAGCCTCTTTATAAATAGCCTTATTTGTCCCTAGTACTGGTAAATGATCTCCAAAAAAGACTAATAAAGTAGGTCTTTCTAATTCATTAAGCTGGTCTATTAAATATTTTAAAGCTTCATCGGAGCGCCTTACACCTTCCGTATATATTTCTAATTCTGCCTTCGATGCATCTTCTGTTAATCCATTAACTTCTATTTGATTTTCTTCAAATCGTCCCGGATTATACGGAAAATGATTTTGCATCGTTACGGCATGAATAAATGTAGGCTGTTTTCTCTTATTCAATTCATCTATTATTTCTTTACTCATAGACAAATCACTAACATTGTCCCCAGCTAATTCTTTATGCTTCATCGTATCTTCTGCATTAAAGTTATCAAATCCAAATACATTATATACAGTATCTCGTTTGTAAAATGAGCGATCAAAAGCATGAATTGCACTTGCATAGTATCCTTGTTTTTTCAATTCACTTGCAATAGATGGGATTTCTTTCTGACCTGTAACAGCTTGTTGATACGGTATAGAACCGGGCATTAACAAACTCATTGAATAACTCGTTAGCGCTTCAAATTCGGTATTCGCTGTATTCCCCCCAAATGTAGGAGCTATTGTTTGTCCACCTGGAAAATTCTCAATATAATGATGTAGATTCGGGACTGGATCTTCGCTAAATGAAAGATTCGTTAGTTTTGTAGGGTCCCAAAAAGCCTCGCTCATCAGAAATATAATATTCGGTTTCTCAGCTTTTTTTTGTTCACTCACATTAACACCATATTGTTTCTTTATGTCATTCGCAATTTGAAGCATATTTTCCTTTGAATATTTTTCTGGTTCCTGAATAACTGTCGTATCTAAGTTACTTAAAAATCCTAAAACCAAGCCATTTTGACCATAGTTCATATTTTGATTCCATAAAGGGAAATATACCCCACCCTTTACAAATAACTTATTCACAAATGTATTAGGGTAATTACTAAACGCATATACCATAAACAGAGATGTACATATTAAAACAATTCGCATACCGATATGGATTTTTATAGATTTAATATGCTTTCGAATAGTAAAAACAACAAATGCAAATACAACTATACTAATGATTCCTATTAATATATTTTTCAAACTAAAATAATCCATAACCATTGGTATAACTGACTGCATATGCCCTATTTGTGTAAAGTCAGATGGATATAGCGGCTCTCCTCTGAACATACTCTTGAAGTAATTAACAATCCCTAAAATAATAAAAGAACAACTAGTTAACATTACACTTAGTAAAATTTTCCCAATTGAATTGTAAACTAAAATATACACCATATAAATGAGTAAAACGCTGAATAGGCACTGTGTATACTGCAAATAAATCCAGTTATTCACAAGCAAAAAATTCATATATTCTTGTATGAATATATAAATAAAAACTATTAAATGAGCTATTGGCAGCAATAAAATATGAACTCTTATAGCTGGTCTAAGTTTATTGATTATCCCTTTATTCAAATAATCAATAAAAAATAGTATGCTCCATAAAATTATAGTAATTATACTTAACGTGATTCCTTCATTAAAAAATAACTTCGTCTTCTCTAATTCGAAATAGCCTAATGTAATAACAAACAACGTTTCTAAAAAAACAGTCCATATTCCGCTAATAATGAAAGAAAGTAACGGGCTCTTTCTTTCTTGCTGAACAGAAAAATTATAACGAAATTCATTTCTTCTTTGTTGCTGAACTACAAAATCCAAACTCAACTTATTTCCCTCTTTTCTCTTCTTGTTTTCTTCTCTCTATTTCACCCCGCATCAGTAAAAAACATTATACTTATGAACTTTATATCTATTTTTATTATATATATATAACCTTAAATACCCCTTAAAAAATAACATTTTTTCGTACTTTTTACAACAAAATAGATTCTCAAAAGTACAAAAATACTGCATATACAAACTATATTACAAAAGGATTCCACCTTTAAAAAAGTTAAAATTTACCGTTATTTTAGGAGATATAATCTATTTATTATGCAAATTAAAATACGAAGCAAAACCTGATCAAACTTGCAGGTTTTGCTTCGTATTTTGATTTCTATTGCTTATTCCTTACAAACTAAGAGGACAGATCATGATGCCTTTAAGAACGTGTTGAAACATCTACTATAAAAGAGAAACTATCCACATTCTCCATATAATACATACGATTACTATAAATACAAAATCAAAAAAATCTAGTCTCGGACCCTTTTCCATATGCATATGTAGCCACATATGAACCCATTTCATTTTTTATACTTATGAATATTTTTCTGTGTAAATTGATAAATGAGCAGTTGCATGATGTAAAAACCGACTACAAAAATGAATACTAAAATGAGAAATCCAATCACGAAATTCCTTCCTATTTTTGTAGCGCTTTTTCGACGATATGGTTCTTCAAAACCCACTCCTCAAACTGAGCACTTCCAAATTCCCAGCTTAAATCACGAGCATGTACAGAAAAAACGTAATGACCAGCATGTTCGTCCATAAACCTTCCTAACTCTACATCCTCTTTCTGAATACCGTATACTCTAAAATTAAAATACACATCCCATACGTCTTCATTCTTCCTCTTATAAGCAATCGATTCCATATCACATTCTGTTCCGAAATAATCAAGATGTAAATGTACGCTATCATCATATTCGTACTTCATTTTATCACCCCTTATATTTGTACTTCTTTATCACTCAAAAAATTCCTGCTATCTATACTCACATATGGGCACTTACCTACATATCATGCTTGTAGAGTGACTTCTAGGAGGTGTTATATAGTGAAAAAATTAATAGCTGTTTTTTGCATCATGTTACTAACTGTTTTCACTTTTGCTGCTTGTAGTAGTAAAAAAGAAGGGCCAAAAGATCAAACTCAAAACATTCGCGTCGGCGAAGTTACCCATTCTCTTTTCTATGCACCGTTATATGTTGGGATTGGAAAAGGTTTTTTTAAAGATGAAGGACTAAATATTGACCTACAAACAACAGCTGGCGGAGATAAGACGATGACCGCCCTATTATCTGGTGGAATTGATATTGCTCTTGTCGGTTCTGAAACGTCTATTTACGTTCATCAACAAGGAGCAAAAGACCCTGTTATTAACTTCGCACAGCTTACACAAACAGATGGGACATTTTTAGTTTCACGTAAAAAACTAGATTCTTTTAATTGGAATGACGTAAAAGGTGTTACGTTTTTAGGTCAGCGTAAAGGCGGCATGCCGCAAATGGTTGGAGAATACGTTTTAAAGAAAAATGGCATTGATCCTCACAAAGATACGAACTTAATTCAAAACATCGAGTTTGCTAATATTGCAAATGCCTACGCATCTGGTACGGGAGAATTTGTACAGCTCTTTGAACCGACTGCAAGTATATTCGAAAAAGAAGGTAAAGGTTATATCGTCGCTTCGTTCGGAAATGAATCTGGTACTGTTCCTTATACATCGTTCATGGCAAGAGAAAGTTTCTTAAAGAAAGATAAAACTGCTGCTGAAAAGTTCACACGTGCGCTCTATAAAGCGCAGCAATGGGTTGATACACATAGTCCCGAAGAGATCGCTGATGCCGTTTCTCCGTTATTTAAAGACACTTCAAAAGACATTACAGTAAAAGTAATTGAACGGTATAAAAAGCAACATTCTTATGCGACAAATCCGCTATTAGATGCGGAAGAATGGAAACAGCTCCAAACTATCATGAAAGACGCTGGTGAATTACAAAAAGAAGTCCCACATGAAGCGCTCGTCAATACGAAAATTGCCGAAAGCGTTATTAAGAAATAGAGGCGAAGTGTATGAGTTTTTTACAAATACGTAACGTTTCTCACTGCTTTTTCGCAAAAGAGAATGCCAAACTGATTCTCGAAGATATGAGTTTACAAGTGGAAGAAGGAGAATTTATTTCTATACTCGGTCCAAGTGGTTGCGGGAAAACAACGCTTCTCTCGATTATCGCCGGTCTACTTGATCCAATTGAAGGCATCGTATTTTTAGATGGTGAACCAATTACAACAAAAAGTCCATCTATGGGTTATATGCTCCAGCAAGATTACTTGTTTCCGTGGAAAACAATTGAAGAAAATATTATGCTTGGACTTCATATTCGAAAGATTTATGATGAACGAACGAAAGAACATACTTTAAAGCTTTTAAAACAAGTCGGTTTGCATGATGTAGAACAGCAATATCCTCGTGAATTGTCCGGTGGTATGCGTCAACGCGCTGCACTCGTTCGAACATTAGCGACTGATCCAAAAATTTTATTGTTAGATGAACCATTCTCCGCTCTCGATTATCAAACAAAGTTAAAACTAGAGGATCTCGTTTTCACATTATTACGTAACTTTAAAAAAACATCTTTACTCGTGACACATGATATTGAAGAAGCAATTGCGATGAGTGATCGTATTTATTTACTACAAGCGAATCCTGGGAAAATTGCAAAAACGTTCGTCGTCCCAGAAAGTATTCGCTCCTTATCACCGTTAGAATCGCGCCATCACTACGACTTCCCAGCCCTTTTCCAAGACATATGGAAGGAGCTGGAGCGCCTTGGATAATATAAAACAGCTACATGAACAATTTCGAAAGAAAGAACGCAGGCGTGCATGGATTGCTCGCTCGCTACAACTTTTATTGCTCATTCTTTTCTTTGCATTATGGGAAATAGCTAGCAAAAACGAATGGATTGATCCTTTACTCTTTAGCTCTCCGTCGAGTATTTGGGATCTCTTTCTTAGCAAGTGGATTGATGGTTCGCTTTGGATTCACATATGGACGACACTACTTGAAACAGGAGTAGGCTTCATTCTTGGAACAGTACTCGGCGCTATTATTGCCACGTTCCTTTGGTGGATACCACTTTTAGCTCGCGTTCTTGATCCATATCTCGTCGTCCTAAATGCAATGCCCAAAGTCGCACTCGGGCCTATTATCATTGTAATCTTCGGTCCTAATATTTCATCGTCTATTGCAATGGGCGTAATCATTTCCATCATCATTACCATTCTCGTTATTTACAGCGCATTTCAAGAAGTCGATTCTAACTATATAAAAGTAATGGACACATTTGGCGCAAATAAATGGCAATGCTATAAGCAAGTTATACTCCCCTCATCGTTCCCTGCAATTATTTCAACGCTAAAAGTGAACGTTGGATTATCATGGGTCGGTGTTATTTTCGGTGAGCTTCTCGTTTCTAAACAAGGGCTTGGTTACTTAATCAGCTATGGATTCCAAGTCTTTAACTTCACACTCGTCTTACTGAGTGTGCTACTCACATGTGTTCTCGCAACACTGATGTATGTGTTTGTAGAAGCATTTGAAAAACTTCTAATCGGAAAACGAAAAAGAAGCTGACTCAAAACGATATGCTAGAGTCAGCTTCTTTCTTTTACCTTTTATCACACATTTTTGTTTCATTTGTAACATTTCCATCGGCAACCGTAACTGTATGGAAACAGTCTTTCACACGTACTGTAACGACATTATCTTTTCGATCTATTACATGATAATCGTTGAACTTTTTATTTAGTGCACTACGAATTTGCTCCCCTTCAAAAATCGGAAAACCGTGAGACATTACCCAAATGAGACCAGCAACAGCAAGAATCGTTTTCATACGTTTCATTACCTCCTCGAGAGTAAACTTATAGTCCCTACAACACGCGCATTATAATTGTGTCTAAATTGTGACATTTTTATACTAATTCTCTTTTATAGCACTAGTTCCTTCTTCTTTTTTAAAAAAGACAGAATTTTCAACTTTCTCAACATAAAAAACGTAAAGAACTAAAATTCTTCACGTTTTCTCTTGGCTAAAATATATCGGATACATAGCTCCCATTCATGTCCAATTGGTTACTCTATCGTTTTCGAAACATCATATAATCCAGCTAACACTTCCGCTCTCATTTTTACAAGCTCAGGGAACTGATAGAAAAACGCAATTTTTTTATATTTTAACTCCGTTCCTTCTTTCACCTTTTTTGAATCTTGTAAAATAAACGCTGTAAATGTATCTGCAATGTCTTCTGCTACATTTGTCGTCCCGTAAAGAGAAACAAACTCATTTTGTTTCTCTTTAAAAAATTCAATTTGAGCTTCTTCGCTTTCTTCCACTTTCTTTTCTGTCCACTCCTGCTCAATTGGTTTCCAGAACAAATTGTGGAATTGATTTATATAAGAGCTCTCCTTCGCACATCCTTCTTGCAAGAAAAGAGATTTACATTTATTTTGGTATGATGAAATATCTTTTTCTTCTTCAAAAGCCTTTAAGTATTTTTCATTTACTGATATTTGTTTATGCCCGAGTGTTAATACGTGTGCTGTCTCATGTATTAATGTTTTCATCACTTGATCAATATTTACTGCAGAATCAAGCGTATCTAAACTAAGGGTCCACTCTTTCGGATACTCTACATTCGGCATAACGTGGGCGACAATTCCATCGTAACCATCTGTTACCATGTCAAACTCTTTTATGTCAGTGCGATACTTAGCTGGAATAAGAGTGCTATACATCTCCCATAATGATTGATGATACGCTTTATCTTGACGTTGTTTTAGTATCTCTTCTTTCGCTTCTTTATCTTCTGCGAACGCCTTATTCAATCGTTTCCGATCTAGTTTATCGAAATACGGATCTACAATTTCATCACCATCAATATAATAAGAAGCTAAAAAGAAATAATTTTCATCATCCTCTTTTTTCATTTCCGCTTCTTTCATATCATTACTTGAATTTCCTTCTAAAACATAATCCTCTAGTACTTCAAGTTCTGAAAGTCCATCTATTTTTTTATATACTTTTTGAAGCGTCTTATCACCTATTTGTGCACATTCTTCTGTCGTTTTGCACACATCTTTTTTCTCTCTTTTTGAAGTTTGCTCCGACATATCACATCCAGCTACTAAGCCCGTTGAAATCATAAAACACACTAACTTGCCATACAGTTTTTTCATACGCCCCTCCATTATTCCATTCTACAAAAATATCATAATCATTTTTTAACGAATATGCGATAATTAATTATAAAAACTGTATGGAGGTTTCCCATGATTCGAGCAGTCTTATTTGACTTAGATGGAACACTATTAGATCGTCGCCAATCTCTAGAGCAATTTATTCGTGATCAATATAATCGTTTCGCCTTTCATTTGATAAACATAGAAAAATTCGAGTATTGCTCTCGTTTTCTCGAGCTCAATAATAATGGTTACACGTGGAAAGATAAGGTATATTCCACTCTCCTTTGCGAATACAACATTACCACTTTAACGCCAGAGCAACTGTTGCACGACTACATTACAAACTTCCGACATCATTGTATTCCTTTCCCAAACATGCATGAACTACTTCAACAATTAAAACAGCGAAACATTAAAATTGGTATAATTACAAACGGCTTTACTGAATTTCAAATGAGCAACCTTCGAGCATTAAACATACATACGTATACAAATACAATTCTCGTTTCAGAAGCGGAAGGAATCAAAAAACCTCATCCTGAAATTTTCGAACGTGCTTTACAAAAGCTGAATGTAAAAGCCGAAGAATGTCTTTACGTTGGAGATCATCCAGAAAACGACGCGCTCGGTTCTGAACAAGTAGGAATTCTTGGCGTTTGGAAGAGAGATTTATTTTGGGGTGACTTCGAGCATTCACGTGTGATAGATGATTTATTAGATGTTCTTTCATTTTTAGAGGTAGAGATAAAAACAAGATAATAGTAAATAAATTATATAAGCGATTTACCGTCAAAAAGAGGAGGCCGTTATTTAAAAACACCTCCTCTTCCTTAAATTATGTAAAGATATATTTACATTCTCGAACAAAAAAAGAAACCGGCCATTTTACTTCGTAAAACAGCCGATTTCTTCTATATGTTTCATCGTACGCGCTAATACATCGTCGCGCATAATAAAGCTAAATTTTCTATCAGTTTTAATGTTATCAGGAATGTCTTTTAATAAAACAGACCCTTTCGTTTCTTCGTAATGCGTATGTTCTTCTACCGCACTAATTGTTGCAAAATAAATGTTTTTAATGATTATTTTGTCTTTTCCAGATACTTTATATTGTCCTAAGTAAGTTAAATCCGAAACTATGCCGCCGGTTTCTTCATGAACTTCTCGAACCGCCGCTTCTTCCGGTGTTTCCCCTAGTTCTACTTTACCACCTGGAAATTCAAGACCGCGACGTAAATGATGCGTTAATAACCATTGATCCCCGTACCGGCATACAACCCAAACATGCTTTGGCTCAGGAGAAAATGGATAACGTTCAAACGATAATTGTACAGTGTTGTGGTAATAATCTTTAAATTTGTACATGCCATTACTCCCCTATTGATGGTTACAAGTTTTTCCTACCACAAATTGTAGCATATTCTCGCTTTTCTGCATAATATTATCCAATTACAATCCATTGATTATTCCCATTTGTGCGACTAATTCTTTCGTCTCATGATTTCCTAATTCGTAAATCATTTTATATGCTTTTTGTAGTTGTTCATCATATCGATCATTATTTGAATCGTGATGATATTCAACAAATGGAACGTGAGACCGTACAAATGAACCTAAATCCTCTACATATGCTTGATCAAAGTACGCTCTTAACTCCGTAATTTCCTCATCATTTGCGTAAACTTCAAAATTGTACGTATCTGCCGTCTTCACTTGTGAAATTTGACCATTACCTATTGATATATAATATGTTTTTTTCTTCTCCATGTAACACCCTTCTTTCATCCTTTTAGTTTCTATTGTTTTCATCAATTACAAAATTATGTAAAATAAAGAAAAGGAGGGATTTCATGTTCAAAATATTAATTATCGGTATCATAATCGTCCTAGTCATACTAGTACTCTCCGTCATGACGATTAATAAAGGCTATGCATACAAACATTCCGTTGATAAACCAGAAGATAATCCTTTTACAAAAAATAATAAGGAGGATTCATAATATGCTTCGTGTACTTCGCATTGCAATCGCACTCACTGTGATCATAATGTCGATAATCGGGCTCTATACAGGTCAAAATAACTTTCTACCACTTTCACAATTTTTATTAGGAGCTCTCATGTTCCTCATTGCAATGGAACAAATAAAAAAGAAGGATTCAGGAACAGGATTCATTTGTATTGTTGCCGGTGCTTTCATTTGGATTGTTCTTATCATTAGCTATATAAAATAAAGGGGATACATGTATGCTAAAAGGATTGCGAATTACTTTTTCACTTATTGCTTTATGTATAGCAATCTATAGTTTCTTTACTAGTAATAGAGAAATTATGCCTTATATGTTCATCTTTTTAGGGATGATGGCTTTCGCTATTAGTATAGAGGAAATCTTAAAACAGCAAAAAGGTGGTAGTATACTTGCTCTGTTAGCAGGAGCTAGTGCTTTATTTCTTGGCTTCTCAGAAATATTTCGATAAATAGTCTCTTTAAAGGAGGTATACAACGCTAACTGGATTACGCTATTTTTTCATGCTTCTCACACTCTCTCTTTGCACTTATTCTCTTGCTACCGACAACTTCACACTTCTCCCATACATGCAATTTGCTCTCAGTTGTTTCTTTATTCTTCTAGGAATTAATGAACTGAAATCCGGAAGAAAATCAATGGGTATCTCGCATTTTTTCGTTTCTAGTCTTATGCTCTTCATTGTAATATCGAATTACTTTCACTAAAGATAACATGTAATTTCCAATCACCTACTGCCTTTCATTTCTTAAAAATGCTCATAAGTGAAACTCGTTGTTTTTCTATACAACCTTTACTTTTCTCTTTTACAAATAAAAAAACTGCCTTTTCACAGGCAGTTTTTCTTTATCCAAATACTTTTTCAAGTTCGTCTTTATCTTGGCTTAACCAGAAGTTCATTAAGCGTTGTGCTCCTTCTAAATCGTGAAGCTTCGCTTGGCCACATTGTGTTTCGTTTGCAGCTGGAATTTCTGTAATTTGAACCGCATCTTTTAATGTTAGTTCTAATAAATCAATGATTTCACGAACTGTTGGTGTTCCGCTTACAACAAGATAATATCCTGTTTGACAACCCATTGGTGAAATATCGATAATATCAAAATGCGGATAACGATCAATATATTTACGTAAATTAAATGCTAATAAATGCTCTAACGTATGAATAACATCTGGTTTCATTGCTTGTTTATTCGGTTGGCAAAAACGAATATCGAATTTATTTACAATACCGTCACTACCTACGTTATGAACTCCGCAATGTCTTACATAAGGTGCCTTTACAATCGTATGATCTAATTCAAAGCTTTCTACTGATGGCATACAACATCTCTCCCGCTTTTAATTTAATTCCGTTATATCCAATATGATATAACGGAAATTCACATTAGTAAAGTATTATGTACAGTCGTGCTATAATACTTTAAGAATATGCTGAAAAGGAGACCATTATGAAACAGATTTTCATTGGAATTATACGCTTTTATCAAAAATTCATTTCTCCGGTGACGCCGCCAACGTGCCGCTTTTATCCGACTTGTTCTCATTACGGATTAGAGGCGTTTCAAAAACATGGCGCACTCAAAGGCTTTTGGCTTACTTGTACGCGTATATTAAAATGTCACCCTTTCCACCCGGGAGGATTTGATCCTGTCCCAGATAAAAAGGATGACAAAGTAAATTCTTAATTGTCGTAACCATTCACAACTAAATCTAATTTTCCTGTATCAGGATCTATAACAAGACCGTGAACAGGTACTTCTTCCGGAAGTAACGGATGATTGCGAAGTATTGATACACTATGTTCTACACTTTCTTCAACACTAGAGAACCCTTGTAGGAATCTTTCTAAATCGATTCCAGAATAACGGAGTGTATCTAATTTCTCATCTGTTACACCGCGCTCTTTCATCTTCTCAATTGTACTGCTTGCTTGAATTTTTGCCATACCACAATCATGGTGACCAACTACACAAACTTCATCGGCACCAAGTTCGTATACAGCAACTAAAATACTACGCATAATACTTCCGAATGGATGGGAAATAACAGCGCCTGCTACTTTAATAATTTTCACATCACCGTTACGCATATTCATCGCTTTCGGTAATAATTCAACAAGACGAGTATCCATACAAGAGATAATTACCATTTTTTTATTTGGAAATTTTCCTGTTTCATACTCTTCGTATTTTTTCTCTTCAACAAATTTCTCATTGTACTGCAAAATCTCTTCTAATGACTTCATAGTAAGGAACCCTCTTTTCTCTCATTTACACTACATAAATAGTGTACCAAAATATGAAAAACTCAAAAAGGATATCGCTTTATAGTAAAAATAAGATTTTTTCAGATAATCGACATAATTCTTTCAAAATATACACACAGCTTTGTAACAAGTTTCACATACTTTAAACGTATTTTCACTATAAACTGATTGTAGATAATGTAAAAAAGGAGTGAATATTCATTATGTCCGACGTTCTATTACTGAGTCGTTTTCAATTTGCAATTACTATTTTTTATCACTTTTTATTTGTACCTTTGACAATCGGACTTGTCATTTTAGTAGCATGTATGGAAACTCAATACGCCCGCACATTGAATCCAACATACCGCAAAATGGCAAATTTCTGGGGTAAATTATTTACAATTAACTTCGTAATGGGGATTATAACCGGGATTACGATGGAATTCCAATTTGGAACAAACTGGTCTGAGTACTCCAAATATATGGGAGACATTTTCGGATCACCTCTCGCAATTGAAGCACTCGTTGCCTTCTTCTTAGAATCTACTTTCATGGGAATATGGTTATTCGGTAAAGACAAAATTTCACCAAAGTTCCGTGCCTTCTGTATGTGGATGGTTGCACTTGGAACAAATATTTCCGCACTTTGGATTATTACAGCAAACGGCTTTATGCAAAATCCTGTTGGCTATGTAGTACGTAACGGCCGCGCTGAATTAAATGATTTCTGGGCACTTGTTACAAATCCATATGCTTGGAACATGTTCTTCCATACTGTAATTAGTTGTTATATCGTTGGTGCTTTCTTCGTTATGGCCATTAGTGCCTATCACTTGCTACGTAAAAATGAAGTGGAATTCTTCAAAAAATCATTTAAGTTTGGTTTAATGTTAGGCTTATTCGCCGCAACTATTACACCGTTTATGGGACATCAATCTGGTGTATCGGCAGCTAAATATCAACCTGCTAAAGGAGCTGCGATGGAAGCAGTTTGGGAAACTGGAAAAGGACAAGGTTTCTCAATCATTCAAATTCCTGATGTGAAAAATGAAAAGAACTTTGAACTACTTACAATTCCAAAACTCGGAAGCTTCTTCTATACAAACTCATTTGATGGAGAAATTGTTGGTTTAAAAGATATTCCGAAAGAAGATCGCCCAAACGTTAACCTCGTGTACTATAGCTTCCGCTTAATGGTCGCACTTGGCATGTTCTTTATGGCGTTAACTTGGTTCGGTTTCTATTTAAACCGAAAAGGAAAACTAGAAAACTCAAAACGTTATTTAAAAATTACAATGTGGTCTGTCTTACTTCCGTACATTGCGATTAACGCTGGCTGGATTGTCGCTGAAGTAGGTCGTCAACCGTGGACAGTTTATAAACTCATGCGTACAGCAGAATCTGTATCACCTATATCAGTTCCACAAATTTGGTTCTCATTAATTAGTTTAATATTGTTCTACACTTTACTTTTAATTGCAGACGTATACTTAATGCTGAAGTTCGCAAAAAAAGGACCAGCTGCATTAGAAGAGCCTGCTACTGAAGGAGGTACAGCTCATGTCTCATGATATGCTTGCAATCATCTGGTTCGGTTTATGGGGCGTAATTTGGACAGTTTACTTCATTCTTGATGGCTACGCACTCGGTAACGGAATGATTTTCCCATTCGTTGCGAAAGACCGACAAGAACGAAATCAATTACAAGAAGCAATTGGCCCATTCTGGGGTGGTAATGAAGTATGGTTAATTACAGCTGGTGGTGCAACATTTGCTGCCTTCCCAATCACATATGCAAATATGTTTAGTTACCTATACACACCACTATTTTTAGTATTACTTGCACTATTTGCTCGTGCTGCTGGACTTGAATTTATGCATAAAGATGATTCACCAATTTGGCAAAAAACTTGTAAATGGGCATTTACAATTGGTAGTTTTCTAATCGCCTTTTTATTCGGTGTTACATTCGCTAACCTATATTACGGACTACAAATTGGCAAAAATGGCTATGAAGGAAATTTACTTAGCTTACTAAACCATTACGGTATTTTAGGAGGTCTGTTCTTCACTGCTATATTCGTCGTATCTGGTGCTCTTTGGGTCATGATTAAAACGACTGGTGAAGTATCCGACCGTGCTTATAAAATCGCAAGACCATTTTCAATGGCAGCTGCTATCATTTTAGCTATCTTCTATGTAGCAACTGCAAATCGCACAAACTTATTCCAAAACTTTACGGAATATCCGGTACTATTTATTCTTCCAGTACTTGCAATGTTAATGAGTGTACTCGCACTTATTATGGTGTACAAACATAAAATCGGTCTTGCCTTTACATTTGTTTGCTTAACAATCGCAATGTTTATGACAACTGGCTTTGCAGGTATGTTCCCAAGAATGTTACCTTCTCGCATTAACGACGCCTATAGTACAACGTTATACAACGCAGCTGGTAGCCAATTAAACTTAAAAATTATGTTCTTCGTTGCAATAGTTATGGTACCAATTGTTATTAGCTATCAACTTTGGAGCTACAGTATTTTTAAAAATAAAATCCATAAAGACTCTGCTAAAGGATATCACTAAGATAAAAAGACACTTCGTTTGAAGTGTCTTTTTTACGTATGATTTTCGATAAAGTGAAACTATAATCAGTGGGGATTTTGTTCATCCCCACTGATTATTAGCCCACACCAATCGGACATTTCCGGGCAGTTGATTCCCTACCTAAATACTCAGCACAAGCCGATCTGTGAGGTGGGAGTCTTACTGCCCGTAAATAGCAGGATAAGATGTTATACTTTCAATCTAACAACTATGATACAGAAGAATCACAAACAGCTCACTACTAAATTGTATCATAGGGCAAATTCATCATTTTATGCAATTTTACATATTGCACTATAAGGTAAATTGTATCTCTTGGTCATTTACATCATTATCCCTTACATCTGCTGTACTAATCCCGCTAAATGTTCTCACATTTAATCCAGTGTTCGATGATCCCGATCCATTATAAGCTTTCGTCTTTTCAATCGGTTGCACGTTATATTTATCCCCTAAATTAATCGTCCCATTGCAGTTTTCAATAATAACACCTTCAACAACTGCCGGCATATTGTCACCTACTTTCATTTCCTTACTTTCATTTTATGAAAATCGCCTATAAAAATAGCATGTTTCAATAAGAAAAAGCACTCAAAATGAGTGCTTTTTCTCTAAGCATGAATGGCAAGTTTGGAGACAGTTGACTTCTTCAAAATTTTATTAGGGGTAATATTTTGAAAAAGAAAGCCTTTCATATTTAACTTAACACCACTGGAATATATAGTAAATTGATAATATTTATACGGAAGATTGCTAATGTTTAGTATAGATAGTTTCCACTATGTTAACAGTAAAAACTCATCTCCACTAAACAACAAAAAGTGCCCTCAAAGAAGACACTTTTCATAAACAGACACTATAAAACAGAATTATTTATCCCGCATTAACGGGCAGTAAGACCCCCACCTCAAAATTCAGCGAAAGAAAAAAAGTTAGGTGGGGGATCAACTGCCTGTAAATGCCCGATTGGTTCAACTAATAATCAGCTGAGGATGAATCCCCACTGATTAAAGTTTCACTTTATTGTTATACGATTGTTAGATACAAAAAGTAGAGGGAAATGCTTGTACAAAATTCTGCTTTATAAAGTCTGTCTACAACTTATATTTTAATCCTCTTCATTTGAAAATAAATATAATATGCACAATTACATACAAAAAAGAAAAGACACTCTACCGAGTGCCCCTTCAACCATTTTACTTTTAATATATCGCCTTACATACATTTTAACATATGTATCTATATAATTTATTAAGAAAATTCAAAATCCTTTTTCTTTCATTTTCACTTATGAAATCATGTAATATAAAAGATATGTCAAATTCTTATACAAGTTGAGGTGTACTATATTTATGCTGTATTTTGGAATTATTCCTCTTATATTGTTTATTATTTTTCTTATCTCTTATTTAAAAGATCCGCGAAAAATCATAAACGGCTTTTTATTTAATGCCTTTATCTGTTTTTTCCTTCTTTTTTGCGTAATCGCATCTTTGAACTCAGATAGTGCTGTCTTGCGTTACATTATATTTTTACCTTTTTTAGCCCTCCTCATTATGCTTCCTTTCGGTATTATCGCTTTAATGTTTGGATTATTTCTTAATGCAAGAATTTTAATGAAGCGAGAAGGAAGACGGTTCACTAACTGTTTAACGCTCCTTGCTGCATTAGGGATGTTATTCTTTATGTTACTCCCTATTATAAATCCAGCAAGTTTGGTCTCATCACATTTAGAGCCTATTTTTGCAGGTATTTCTCTTATAAGCGTATATTTCTTTATACACTTATCTAACTTTTTAAGTGCTTATTTTCTATACCAATTCAACAGACCAAGACGTAATCAAGATTTCATCATCGTTCTCGGTAGTGGCTTAATTAATGATAAAGTACCACCTTTACTTGCAAGCCGCATTAATAAAGCTATCGAATTTTATTGGAAACAAGCAGCTGTGAATACACCACCAACAATTATTTTCTCTGGTGGACAAGGTCCAGATGAAGGGCTTCCTGAAGCAGAAGCGATGCAAAATTATGCGGTTGAAAAAGGAATTCCTCTTGAACATACAGTGCAAGAAAATCGTTCTGTAAACACATATCAAAATATGTCGTTCTCTAAAGAAATTATGGATTCTTTAAAACCTGAAGGTACGTATAGAAGTATTTTTACAACGAATAATTTCCACCTTTTCCGCGCTGGTATATATGCAAGACAAGCTGGCCTGAATAGCCAAGGAATTGGATCAAAAACCGCATTTTATTACTGGCCTAATGCAATGATTCGTGAATATGTTGCGATTGTCGTAATGGGACGTAAACGTCATATGAAGTTTTGCGGAGCTATTTTAGGATTCGCTTTATTCGTGTCAGTACTTAGCTTTATATTTTCTTAATAGCATCCCATCCTTTGAAAGGATGGGATTTCTTATACTCATTTCAAAAATATTTTAAAGATAATATGGCGATAATATTCCCTCCATACATCCATTAAAGGAGAATTTTTTCAAATTAAATGTTAAAATGAAATTTAGGTGTGAATGATGTAACAAACAAGAAACTAGTTTGAAACGAGGAAATTATATGGAGAAAACTATCAAAAACAAGCCCAATAAGCTAAAAATCGCTTCAAAAGCTTTGATGATTATTATTGGGGCATTTATTACAGCGTACGGATTAGAAGCTGTCTTAATTCCAAATAACGTATCCGACGGTGGTGTAACTGGTTTAAGTATCGTTAGTTCAAGATTATTTGGATTGCCATTAGGGGCTCTAATCGCAGTTATTAACATTCCTTTCGTTTGGTTAGGATATAAGCAAATCGGTAAAAGCTTTGCAATTTATTCCATTATCGGGATTGCTTCATTAGCAATAGGTACCGTTGTCATGCACGGAATACCAACTATTATTGAAGGCGATACATTATTAGTTACAGTTGTTGGTGGTATTATTATCGGTTTTGGTATGGGACTAGCATTACGTAACGGCGGAGCATTAGATGGAATCGATATGCTAGCTGTATTACTTTCTCGCAAGTTACCTTTTGGAACGAGTGACCTTATTTTATTCTTAAACATGTTCGTGTTTATTTTCGTATCAACAGTATTCGGTCTTCAAGGAGCTATTCTTTCGGCAATTGCTTACTTTATTGCTTCGAAAGTGATTCATATCGTTGAAGTTGGTTTAAGTGGTTCGAAAACATTTAAAATTATCACAAAAGAGCCTGAATTAATGGTAGAAACAATTCGCGATCGTTTAGGCCGAAGCGCAACGTATAACGAAGTATACGGTGGTTATTCAAGAGAGAAATTCAAAGAAATTTCTTGTGTAATTAACCGTTTAGAAGAAAGTAAAATGAAAGATCTTATTAATGAAATCGATCCAAATGCCTTTATTACAGTTTATGACGTAGCAGAAGTAAAAGGCGGTAATTTCAAGAAACGTGATATTCATTAATCGTTATGAAAAACGAGGCTGTGCCAACATTTTGGCACAGCCTCGTTTTATTATTAAGTTGCTATCGTTGTCAATTTTTGTCGGTAAGTCGATATATTCCAATAAGCGCTGATATATTTGGAGTTGTGGTCGATATATTCCAATAAGCGCTGATATATTTGGAGTTGCGGTCGATATATTCCAATAAGCGCTGATATATTTTTACTTTCCCCCCTTATGCCTAAATCGTACCACCTGAAAGGAATTAATTTCCACGACATAAAAAAGACCAAAAAGCAATTTACACTTTTCGGTCTCTATACTATCTTCTCTTCGTAATTTTCCCAGAACCACCGACCCTCGTTTTCGGAGGAGATGTATTCCTTGGCGGGGTTTTAATAGATGATTTCGGCTTCACATCTGATCCGCTTGAACCACCTGGTGTTTTTGTAATTTTCCCTTTGCTTCCGGTAGAAGGTGGAGGCGTCGTATTATTTCCTTTTTCAGTAATACTTCCCTTATCACCTACTGATGACTTCGAATCTACATTATCGCCTCGCTTAATGATAGATCCTTTCCCCTCCTTCGTAATTGGAGGCGGGGTTTTCTTTTCTTCTTTCGTAGGTGGCCTTTCCGGAATAACTGGTTTATGATTTTGTCTGTCATTATATCCTCGATAATCACCAGATGATGATTTTTTTGAACCGAATATATCGTTTAATATACTCCCCATAATATACCCTTGCAAGAAGGATGGTTGGTAATTTTGACGGACAAACTCTTTATTACTTATTTCAATTAACGTATCAGACGGTTTCTCTTTATCCTTTTGCAGATTATAAATCTTATCAGAATAAACGAGGAACATTTGATTTTCGTCTTCTTTAGATGCTTGCTTCGGTTCTCTTTCATTAATGAGTTCCTTTGCTACTTCAGGAACAGACCGATTGGCGGCCCTATACACGTAAGATTCTTGTTTACCTTCCTTTGCAACAGACTCGAGTGGATAACGGTCTTGAATCGACTTCGTCTGCCCGCCTTGACAGCCTGATAAGGCATAACCGGCAACAACAAGTAAAATAACGATAGCAAGTATAGGGATCACGAACGATTTAATCATGGTAAACAATCGGTTTGACATGATTACGCCCCCTTACGTTGCTCTTATAATTTGTACATCAGCAGGAATGATAGCTTCTCCCTCATACATCATTGTGCGACCATTTTGCCATTCAATACGTAATAATTTTCGGTTATCAGATTGAAATTCCCATACGTACTGTTCTTCTGAAGCAGCGAATGGTGTTTTCCCCATTACAACAACACGTCCGTTATATTGCTCTTCCATATGATACTCAGTATCATCCATTTCAATTGTCGTCGGGACTTCATCAATTGAATCTAAGCGACCATCAATTGGTGTATATAATTTGTAATACGTATTTTCACGATCTTCAATTTTCAAATAACGAATATCTTTTCCATCTTGCAGTGTTAAAACAATTTCCTTACGAGAATGCATGCTCGTTTTTCCAGTTAATTCGTACATAACTAATGAAACTTCAATCATATCGCCAGGAGCTAACGTTAAAAGACTCTTTTCCGGCTTCAGCGGCTCTGGACTTTTCATTATATTTTTAATTCGTTTAAATAAGCTCACAATCTACCCCTCCTTTTCTCTTTATAAACAAGCCCCTAAAATAAGTGCACCAACAATATGTAATGATCCAGCTAACATCGCATGCGCAACGCTGCCTTCTTTCGTACCTTCTTCTAAATCTAAACCAGACATTTTCTTTAGCACAAATTCAATAAACATTTCTACCACTAATAAAATAACGAAAGAAACTGCTGAAGCAAGTAGTGCTTGCCATAAGTCATTTGCTTTCGTTATTGATTGAGATAAAATGTAACCTTGTGCGAATAATTTCATGACAAAACGAGTTGTTACAGCTGTATTCCCATTTTTTATTTCTTTTAAATCATTGTATTTTGTAAAAATTGAATCAACCCACATAATTGCAAATAAAAGTACTGCACTCGCTCCAGTCCATACGAGCATGGCTACTACATTCATCCATGTCATTGCAAAACCTCCTCTAAATATAAAATGAAACTTTAATCAGTCGGGCGTTTTCCATCCCCTACTGATTATTAGCTCCCACCAACCTTCTTGCTTTCACGAAATGTTGAGGCGGGAGTCTCACTGCCGACAAATAGCGGGGAATAGAAAACCGACATGAATTTGTTTAGACATGTCGGTTCATTTGTCTCTATTCTATATTATTTCTCATACTGCTTCATAATACGAGCTAATTCATCGTCAACAGCAGAATTTTTGTTTAAGCTTGCGAATTCATCATCTAATGACTTTTCTTTTTTGTAAACTTCACCGCTTGCTTCTGCTTCAGCTTCTAATTGAAGAGCTTTCTCTTCCATACGGCTTAAACCAGCTTTTGCTGAATTTGAATCAAACCCAGACATCGCCTGATTAATATTCTTTTGTGCTTTCGCTGCATTTACACGTGCTACAAGTGTTTCACGTTTATTTTTCAGCTCTGTTAATTGCTTACGCATTTCTTCTAACTTTGCACGAAGATTATCAGCAGCTGCTTTATTTTGCTCATAGCTTGCTTTATACTCATTCATTTTTTGCTCTGCATTTTGTTTTTCTTCTAGTGCACGGCGCGCAAGATCTAAGTTACTAGCTTGAACAGCCATATGAGCTTGCTCTTCACGTTTTTTCACAAGTGCTTCTTGCTCTTCAAATAATATTTTGAACTTTTTCTCAAGTGCAATTTGAGCTGCTACACTCTTCTCAGCTTCTTGTACATCCGCTTGCATATCGCGTAAATATTGATCCGTCATCTTAACTGGATCTTCCGCTTTTTCAATCATTGAATACACATTCGACATTGTTAAATCTCTTAATCGTTTAAATACAGACATCCAAATTCCTCCTATGATATACCTCATATTTCAAATTCACTACTTGGAAAACTGAAAAATCTTCCTTTACAGTAAAGAATATTCATTTTACAGCCTATGTGTTTATTATAACAAAACTAATATGTCCTTACATGTTATTTCCAAAATATAGCCAATATAATATGACATTCCAGATATAATATTGTTTTCCTAATATATTCTCATTAAAACCCTCTAAAATTGACTTATTTTTATTTACTTTCACTAAATTACATTATTGTAATGTTACTGTAAGCTAACTCGATAGTTACGTTCCGATATTTCTTATACACTAATACCAGAAGCAACAAACAAGCTTCTCAAACTGTAAGAACTAATACAAAAACTGTATTTACTATAAAACATATGACAAGGAGAAATCATCATGAAAAAATTAGTAGGAATCGGATTAGCAGCAGCAATTTCATTCGGAGCATTATCAGGTTGTTCTTTATTAGGAGAAAAGGCAAACGGCTTTGTATTGTACGGATCAGAAGAGCAAGTAACACAAATTGCAGATAAAAACAAAAAAGAAGTGAAAGAAAAAGACTTCTATAAAATGAAACTTACAACGTTAGAAGATAAAAAAGTTCTTGTAATGGATAAAAAAACTGGTGAAGAATTAGTGAAGAAAGAGTTACTTAGCAAAGTGGATGCAAAAGACGACACGAAACCACTTGATAAATTACCAGCTGTAACAACAGAACAAGGTGTATTATTCTCAAAAAACAAAATTGAAAATGCTACAATTGATGGCGCGAAATTAAAATATGAAGGCAACACAATTATCGGAAGTGGCCGTGCATACGCAGATATGTTCGCGATTGTTGATGATGCAACTTACAACAATGTAAAAGGTGAAGAAAAATCGGTGGGTGTATTAAAATTTGATAAGGACCCGAGTAAAGAATTCCCTGGCAAAAATGGTGTAGAAACATCACAACTTGTAAAAATTAAAAAGTAAGAAAAAAGCTTTGCGAGATTCGCAAAGCTTTTTTTCTACTTGTGAGCAATTTGCTCCATATCCGGACTACAGGTTTGCGACTGGCATGACTTATTTAAAGAACATGCTGCGCATTTTCCTTTTTTACTTCGCTTTGCGAAATTAACTAACGTATATGCTGCATAACCAAAAATGATAGCTCCAATTATAATATTGACCATCATCATACATCTCCTTTTAGAATCCGAGTAAAGATCCAACTTGGTATATAATAAGCGTTAATACATAAGCAACTACGAGCGGATAAACGACTGAGAAAATCGTCCATTTCGCTGATCCCGTTTCACGTTTAATAACAGCTACTGTCGCTAAGCATGGAACGTATAATAAAATAAAGAACATAAATGCATACGCTGATAATGCTGTATAATGTGCTCCCATTACGTTTCCAAGCACATCTTCTTTAACCGCATAAATAATCGCCATTGTAGAAACGACAACTTCTTTCGCTAAAAATCCTGTTAAAAGGGATGCTGCAGCTTGCCACGTTCCAAAGCCTAGCGGTGCAAATAGCGGTGCGATAAATCCACCAATCATCGCTAAGTAACTGTCTCCCATATCAACACCAAATCCTGATGGACCTGCATAATTTAATAGCCAAATGACAACCGAACCACCAAAGATGAATGTACCAGCTTTACGAACAAACCCTTTCCCTTTTTCCCATGTGCTAAGCCATAACGTTTTCGCTTGTGGCACGCGGTAAGGCGGTAGTTCAATGACGAAAATAGATTTTTCCGCTTTTAAAATAGTAAGAGACATTATTTTTGTAACTAATAACGCAAGGACAATCCCTGCAACGTATAAAGAGAACACAACAGTTGCCTGACTATGAGGGAAGAACACTCCCGCAAATAATGCATATACAGGTAAACGTGCTGAACAAGACATAAATGGTGTTACTAAAATTGTAAGTAAACGCTCTTTCTCCTGTTCAATCGTTCTCGCTGCCATAATACCTGGAACGTTACAGCCAAAACCGATAATCATCGGAATAAAAGCTTTACCGTTTAAGCCGAAGAACTCCATAATTCTATCCATTACAACTGCAATTCGCGCCATATATCCTGAGTCTTCTAATAATGAAATGAAAAAGAATAGTGCAAAGATTTGTGGAACGAATACTAACACAGCACCAACACCGGCAATAATACCTTCTGTAACGAGTGCTTGAATAAAATCAGAAGCTCCAATACTTGTAAGTCCAGCCGTCACCCAATCCGTAAGCTGCCCACCAAAAAACTCATCTAACATATCCGATAAAGGTGTACCAATCCAAGTAAACGTAACCTGAAAAATAAAAAACATAACTGCTAAAAAGATTGGAAGTCCTAAAATTTTATGTGTAATTAATCTATCAATTTTTTCTGAAAAAGGAATTTCCCCTTCTTTCTCATGCTTCATAACATTTGTTTTTAACTTTTCAATATACGCTTCACGAGTTTTGTAAATGTGCTCTTCTAACGTACAATCAAGTTTTCCTTCTAAGCGAGATCGAATGGCTATGAGTTCCTTATAAATTGGTAATGCTTTCATTTCTTTTTCTACTACTTCGTTATTGCTTAAAAATTGAAGTGCTAACCATCTCGGATGCTCGTAATTCACTGTCTCTAAAAGAGCAATTACTTCTCCAATTCCTTCATCCATTTGTACACCATATGAAATAACAAATGGGGTTTTCTCGTTTTTGTCAATTTCTTTAAGAGTCGCAAGTAGTTCTTCACAGCCTTTTCCGCTTCTTGCAACGACAGGCACAACTGTTACACCTAATAGTTCTGATAATCGTTTTACATCGATCACAATTCCTCTTTGCTTCGCCACATCAACCATATTTAAACCGATTGAAACTGGCTTGCCAAATTCGAGCAACTGCAACGTTAAATGCATATTTCGTTCAAACTGCGAGGAATCCACAATATTTAACATATGCTGAAATTCTTCTGTTAATAGAAAGTTTGTTACAACACCTTCATCACGCGAAACTGGATTTAAATCATAAACGCCTGGTAAATCAATCAATGTGCCTTGCTTATCTTTTAATTTACCAACCTTCTTTTCTACTGTTACACCGCTCCAGTTTCCTACATATTCATAAGAACCAGTAAGTGCATTAAATAATGATGTCTTCCCTGTATTCGGATTCCCTAGCAAAGCTACCTTATTCACGCTAATTCCACCTTTATCATTTTCGCGTCACAATGACGAATACTAATTAACTGTCCACGACACTCCAATGTACAAGGACCTTTAAACATCGCTTTCTGTTTCAGGCGAAGTTCGCTTCCTTCCGCTAGACCGAAAGCAGCTAGTCTACGCTTTAATAGCTGATCTAAAGACTGAATGCTTTTTACTAACACTTTCTCTCCAATTTTAATATCTACTAAGCTCATAACCTTCCCCCTCAGAAGAGAATGATAATTATTTTCAAAAAAATTATACCACACCCAATTTCTCTTGTACTATACCCTTTTGCTTCATATTTATTAACATTTCGCTACAATTGTATTTCAATTATTGTCATGCTGTATTCATTTGCCATTCTCATCCATTTCGCTTACAATAAACAATAGCAAATAAAGAATCTCGTTATCACTGGGGGAGCCATGCCGCTGAGAGGGAACACTTCGTTCCGACCCTTCGAACCTGTTAGTTAATGCTAACGCAGGGATTGTGCAAACGTCCGAAATACATACCTCATTTTTATTTACGTATTTCGTATCCTCCTATGATATCTATTCTTTTTTGTACAACTTGGATTTAGGGGGAGACAACATGCGTAACACTAATTTACAAGCGATGATCGAATCTGCTATTCTTGCAGCCTTCGCCATGGTCATCGACATTTTACCATTATCAATTAAACTTCCAACAGGCGGTTCTATCTCATTCGCTATGATTCCTATTTTTATTATTGCTTACCGCTGGGGCTTTAAATCAGCTTTCTTAGGTGGTTTAGTTTGGGGACTATTACAAATTGTCGTAGGTGATGCCTACATTTTAACACCAGTTCAAGCATTCATTGAGTACTTCATTGCCTTTGCTTTTATCGGATTTGCCGGGTTATTCTATCGTCCAATTCAAAATGCACTTTTAGCATCTAATGCGAATGGCAACGAACAATCAAACTTAAGTAGCCATAAAAATAAACCTTCATCAAAACAAAACCAAGGAAAGAAAGTAATTGGATTCATTATCGTTGCTACATTTATCGGTAGTCTAGCTCGTTACTTCTGTCACTTTATTGCCGGTATTATTTTCTGGGGACAATATGCACCGAAAGGTCAATCAGCTGTGCTATATTCATTAATCGTAAATGGCAGCACAATGCTTGGTTCTTTTATTCTATGTACAGTTTTACTTATATTTTTATTTATCACTTCACCACGCTTATTCAAAAGCATCAATGCTTATCAAATAAATGCAAACAAAAAGGGCGCTTAACTAGCGCCCTTTTTTATATCAAAATTCTCAATGAGTAATATCAATAATAAATACAATAAATGCACAAAGAAAAATAAATACCATCACACCTAGTAAATTGCTATTCATGGCTAATCTACTCCTTACATAACCTCTTTTTCTAACAAGATTATATCTCTTAAAAATAAAGATTAGGTAAAGATAATATGAAAATAACTTAAAAAAAAGCGTAGCATGTATGATCTACGCTTTTTTCGGTAAGTAGAAGTAAAATAACACACCGTCTTCTGTATTCTTTACTCCATATTCAGCTTCGTGTAGTTCTAAAATATTCTTTGAAATGGCAAGCCCAAGCCCCGTTCCACCTTGTGAACGATGACGCGCTGCATCCACGCGATAAAAACGATCCCAAATTTTATCTAATTGCTCTTCTTCAATATGAGTACCTTTATTTTCAATACACACTTTTATACGATTTTTCTCATCTATTGTAGAAATAATAATATCCTCTTTATTCGGTGTATAACGTATGGCATTCGTAATGAAGTTCACGATGACTTGTTCAATCCGGCCTTGATTTGCGACTACTTCAAATGGACCTATGTTTTTATGAACACGAAGTTCTTTTTTCTCTATTTCTACAGAAAGGTGTTCACATATATCTTCAATTACTGTATCGATATAAAATGAATCCATTTTCATTTTATATGTACCTGACTCAAATTTAGCTAACTCAAGCATATCTAAAATTAACGTATCCATTTTATCTACTTCTCGTTCCATCGCTTGAAAATAGTACTCTTTTTTATGCTCAGCTACTCCATCTTTCAAAATAGAAATACAGCTTTTCATAATACTCAGCGGTGTTTTTAATTCATGCGAAACACCAGAAATGAATTCCTTCCGCGTCTTTTCTAGCTTTCTTTCCTTTTCAATATCTTGTTCTAGCTGTCCAATATGCGAATGGAGTTTATTCGATAGCGTATTAATATTTTTCGATAAATCACCAATTTCATCTTTTGAAGTAATTGGTATTTTTTCTGTGAAATCTAAATGCGTTATTTTTTTCGTCGTATCATTTATTTTTAATAATGGTTTTGCAATTTGTTTTGAATAATAGAATGACGCTAGAAAAATAAGAACAACTACAAATGCAATGATATATATGTAATAATCTTGCACCATTTGTACAGCTTCATCTACAGGCTGTAAAGAAGCCATTGCATAAATATATGTTACCGATCCGTCTTTTTCTTTTATTGGTTTGATTAATAATTTATATTTTATATCATTTTTTTCATAGTCCATTGTTTGTGTTGCATATTGTATGTGCTTGCTCTCTTTTAATAATAAATCCGTTTGAAATTCTTTTATGTTATCCAAGAATATACTATTTTTATAAATTGGATTCACAGGACCTTTTACATCTGGGAGCTGTACTTTTGTAACACGTCCTTCTATGTAAAAGCCTAATTCCTGAGCAGCTTCTTCCTGAACAGCTGGTTTCTTTTCCTTAACAAGTTGCTCCCCAGCTGCTCTCCTTTTCTCCTCATCTAATTTAATTTTCTCCTGAAACGCTTTTTCTAATGGCTTATTAGATCCATTTAAATTTTGCTTACTTAACGTGAAAGAGAATGGAATAAAACTATCTTCTTGTTTCATCCCAGAAACAGACATTATTTGTCCTAAAAACTGATCTGATGATTTATTATCAATCTCCTCTATATTGACGAGATTGTATAAGGGAATCTTGAATATTTGTTGTCCAAACTCCTTTTGTTTCCTACGGTCTATCGTTACCTCAAAATAAAAATCATCCACATGTTTTAAATTCCCATTCTGATCTAATGTCGTAATCCACGTATTATTTTCTCTAAAAAAGTCTTGCTCCAGTTTCTGAATTCCTTCTGCATTTCCTGCGTAATTTAAATAATTCTTTTCAAAGGAATTTAAATTCACTTTAATATCTTCTACTTTTCGATTCGCATAATATTGTTTGAAAAATATCGTTTGTCCAATAAATATCGTCGCTAAAATTAACATACATAATGCTGTTGTGAGAGTAAATAATTTTAGTACAATCCCTTTTCTCATACATTCCCCTCAAATTTATATCCAGTTCGTACTACAGTTGTAATGTACTTTGCTTTCTCTCCTAATTTATTTCGCAAATTACGAATATGGCTATTAACTGTTCGATCATCGCCAGCAAATTCGTATCCCCAAATTCTTGAAATTAATTGTTCCCTTGTTAGTACAATCCCTTGGTTTTTCATGAAATACACCAATATTTCAAACTCCGTATGCGTTAAACTAACATCTACCTCATCAACAGTAACAGTACGTGATGGAAAATGAACGTGGATACCATGAATTGATAACGTATCATCTTCATTCTCTAAAGGTTTCTTCGATGCTTTTCTACTTTCTAATAATCGTTTCGCTCTTGCTAATAAAATTGGTGGACTGTACGGCTTCGTCACATAGTCATCTGCTCCAAGTTCAAAACCAAGTAACGTATCATCTTCATCTACGCGCGCCGTCAACATAATAATAGGCACCTCGGACGTCTTCCGAATTCTTCGGCAAACAGACCATCCATCGAGTTCCGGCAACATAATATCTAAAATAACTAAATCAACCTCTTCTTCTTCAAATACAACTAAAGCTTCTTTCCCGTCCCTTGCTTCAAACACTACATATTGTTCACTTAAAAAATAGTCCTTTAATATTTCACGTAATATATCTTCATCTTCAACAATTAAAATGTTTTTTGACATAACGTATGTATCCCCCTCTCGCCTTCAGAAACTATAATTTTATTTTGAATAACTAGCAGTTAACTTCGCCTCGATAATATATCTATCCGGTGCATCTCCTATATAATCAAATGGGTAACAAGTTGTTAGTGTTAATAGTGGTTCTTCTTTTTTTATAATAACAGTACGATCATCCGCATGGGTAATCCACGTCTTTTGAATTTCATATGTGTAAGTTTTATTATCATACTCTAAAATAAGAGTATCCTTTTCTTTCAACTCTCCTAAATCTGTAAATACAGTATCCCGATGTCCACTCAGTACAGTATGTCCCCCTCCAGATGGCGTTGTCGTTAAATCGCTAACAAACATACCAACTCCTTTTTTGAGCGTTGCATTATTCGCTCCCCAATATATAGAAAACTTCTTCTTTATTTTCGGTATATTTAACATTGCTACTTTTTCTCCTTCTTTATGTTCTATTTGAGAAGAAGGCACTTGAGAAGTTACAGGTGTTTCATGAGAAAGTTGAGTATCTTGTATATTTTTAAGTTTCTTTATTTCTTCTGCCGTTAATTCTTGCGCAGAGCTTTTTCCTTTATACCATTCCACAGCGTAATATGATCCCATGAATAGCCCTATGGCCATCAATATGATACCGATATAATTGAGTAACTTCATGTTTCATCCCTCCATGCAAAAAATGGTAGGGATAACCTACCATTTTTAATATGTGAAATTATCCCATTCTTTATAGGACAATATTTTATTTACGCCTTAACTTTATTACGACGATTCAAACCAAATAATGTACCTACCGCTACAAGACATGCGCTTAATCCCATCATTGCTACATTATTAGATGCTGTATTTGGTAATTTTTCACCTTTTACAATTGGCTTCGCTACTTCTTTTTTTGCCGCATCATTTTTTTGTTGCACTTGTGCTTCTTCTTTTTTCCTTACTTCATTCTTTTGTTGCTCTTTTATCGCTGCTTCTTTTTTAGCCATATCACTTTTCTCTTGGACTTGTGCCGCTTGCTTTTTCTCTTCTTCATTTTTTTGCTGCGCCTTAATTGCTTCTTCTTTTTTAGCTTTATCTTGTTGCACTTGCGCTGCTTCTTCTTTTGTTACTGTTCCAGTATCTGCACTTGCTACTGAAGAATATCCTACTGTTAAAAGTGCCATTGCACAGATTGGTAATAGTTTCTTTTTCATTTTATCTCTCTCCTCTTATACGTTTTACATCACTTCGCATCGGATGTATCACTAGAATAAACAAGAGATATAAATATAAGATGCAGATGAAATATATTTCATTTAAAGATTTCATTGTAGAAAAATAAAAAAACATCGCAATATATACGATGTTTTTTTGGGTGCGTGTCTCAATATTTACATGTTACTTTCGCGTGTTTCAGAAGTAGAGCGGGCCGGAGCGATAACTAATTGTCTCGGCTCAGTTTTCTTGAAGTGATTTTTGACGTTACACTTACGACGTTGAACAACCCACGCTTTAATAGGATTTGTTAAAATAATCTTTTGCTCTTCGTTAGGGGTCTCTTCTTCCAATCTACAACTTTCGCTCCATTTACGCCATTTCATTGTAAATTGCGAAGAAGAATGATCGTCTTTACGATCAAACAAGTGCAAAAAATCCATTTCTCCAGCTAGCATTACGGTGTTACTAGTCGCTAAAAAAGAAAAGGTTGTCCAACGTTTCTCCATGCCCTCCTACTCCTTCTTCACATATAGAGTGCCTAAAACTTAATTTACCTAAAATATGCTTGCCTTTTACCTTACACCTCTAGTTTATCCAAAATACTATTATGCAACTATCGATTTGTCTTACAACTACCTTACAGTTTTGTAAGAAACGAAAAAACCTTCACTATATATACGTGAAGGTTTCTTAATTCTTATCTATATGATTTTTCATATTATCAAGTCCAGCTTCTTTGAGCTGTGATATCATACCGTGGGAAATTGCGCCTAATACTAAAGTCATTCCAATTAGTGAAATGCGAATTGCAGGTACATCAATTATGTAAGCCAACATACCAAGAACAATTGTTAAAAGCAATGCTTTTATAAATGTTACACTTGTATACTGTTTCTTTTTCATCATAATCACCCTTTGCGGAAGCGTTTTCTTAATGTAATCAGTATATCATATCATCTGACTATTTTGTGGGGATTTTTGTAAAAACCTTATGTCTTCTTTGACTTTTTTCTTTCTATCCTTTACAGTCGAAATGTTCACAAGTTTTACACTGTAGGAGGATTCAAATGAAAATTGAAATAAAAGACACTTTAATTTCTGAAGAACAATTACAAGCAAAAGTAAAAGAACTAGCACTTCAAATCGAGCGTGACTTTGAAGGAGAAGAAATCGTAGTTATCGCCGTATTAAAAGGTTCATTCGTATTTGCTGCTGATTTAATTCGTCACATTAAAAACGAAGTAACAATCGACTTTATCTCTGCATCTAGCTACGGAAATCAAACAGAAACAACTGGAAAAGTAAAACTATTAAAAGATATCGATGTAAACATTACTGGAAAAAACGTAATTGTCGTAGAAGACATTATCGATTCTGGTTTAACACTTCACTTCTTAAAAGATCACTTCTTCATGCATAAACCAAAAGCATTGAAATTCTGTACGTTACTTGATAAACCTGAACGCCGTAAAGTGGACTTAAAAGCTGAATATGTTGGCTTCCAAATTCCAGACGAATTTATCGTTGGCTACGGCATCGACTGCGCAGAAAAATATCGTAACTTACCATTTATCGCTTCAGTTGTAACGGAGTAATATAATAAAATAAAGTGAAACTTTAATCAGTGGTTTTTTTCTCCCACTGATTATTAGCCTTCACCAATCGGGCTTTTACGGGCAGTTAATCTCCCATCTGACTTCCTCGTATTCGGCGAAATTTGAGGTGGGAGTCTTACTGCCCGTTAAGCGGGGTAAACTTCCATCAATTACTGATGGAAGTTTATTTTCTATCACAATTCGTAAAAGACAAAGGGAGAGAATAAAAATGACAAAGACAAAATTTGAAAAGGTACTCCTCATTGTAAATCCAAAAGCTGGACAAGGCGACTTACATACAAATTTGGCGAAAATCGTACCACCTCTTGCGGCAAATTTTCCTGACTTACGTATCCTTCATACGAAAAAACAAGGCGATGCAACAAAATATTGTCAGGAGTTTGCTAGTAAAGTAGATTTAATTATCGTCTTTGGCGGTGACGGAACTGTATTTGAATGCACAAACGGCTTAGCCCCTCTTGAAACTAGACCTACACTTGCAATTATTCCAGGCGGAACTTGCAACGACTTCTCGCGCACACTTGGTGTTCCGCAAAATATTGCAGAAGCGGCAAAACTTATCACAAAGGAACACGTAAAACCAGTTGACGTTGCAAAAGCAAATGGACAACATTTCTTAAACTTCTGGGGCATTGGTCTCGTATCTGAAGTATCAAATAATATCGATGCAGAAGAAAAAGCAAAGCTTGGAAAAATCGGCTACTACTTAAGCACAATTCGAACTGTAAAAAATGCTGAAACATTCCCAGTAAAAATCACTTATGACGGACAAGTATATGAAGACGAAGCTGTCCTTGTTATGGTTGGAAACGGTGAATATCTTGGTGGTATTCCTTCCTTTATTCCGAACGTAAAATGTGATGACGGTACACTTGATATTTTCGTAGTCAAGTCAACAGGCATTCAAGCGTTTAAAGATTATATCGGAAAGAAACTATTTGAAGACTCAAATGAAAATGATATTTTCCATGTAAAGGCGAAATCCATTCATATTGAAACAAAAGAAGAAAAAGAAGTAGATACAGATGGCGAAAGTTCGCTTCATACACCGTGTCATATTGAATTGTTACAAGGACACTTTACGATGATTTATAATCCTGCGGTTGTATAAGAAAAAACGAGTGCTATCACTCGTTTTCCTCTTCTAATCTAGTTATGTTGTTGAATCATCTCTTGTATTTCTTTAACTCTCTCCAAAGTAATTCCATTTCTTTGTTCGATCGCTAAAGTAAGTACATTAAATGTGCATGAAGTTTAGCATATTTTAGGACATAAATAACGATAAAAAAGCAAAAAAACATAGTCTTCACTACGTTCTCTTGCTTTTTTCATTTACTAACAATCCGAAAATAAGCACGAACCGTCAACAAATAATAACCAATATAAATAACGCTATACAGGCCAATGCTAATTAACAACGGGACTGCAATTTCATATGGAATAACTGTCGCTAATCCTTTCAGCGCAAATAAAGTGTGTAATATACCAAGTACTAAAGGAGTGAAGAAGATAAATCTCATTTGTTTTGCGATTGCCTTTTTCATTTCTTTTTTCGTAACACCGAGTTTTCGAAGAACGATGTACCGTTCACGGTCTGCATGTGCTTCTGTTAATTGTTTGAAGTAAATGATAGATCCTGTTGCAAGTAAAAATACAAGTCCTAAGAACATACCACTAAACATCATTAAACCTGATATTTCAATACCATCACGGAAAATAGTATAGAAATCACTGAATTGTTCTCTTCCTTCTGCATCTTCTTCCGGTATTACTTTCTTTAATTTCTCTGTTAACACTTTACTATTTCTTTCATCTTTCACATCAATATTTTTCACAGTATGAGCTCCAATTGCCTTCTTCGCTTGCTCATACACTTCATCCGGAACGACAACTAGAAGTTCATATAAGTTTGTAATATTTTTTGCTTGTACATCTTTCACTTGTACTGGTGCTACTTCTCCAATTGGGAAGATAGCTTCTCGATTTTTATATACGCCACTATCCCCCTTCCCTTCACTGTACATGCCATCAAATGCATACGCTTCTGTCTTCTTTAAAGACACAGTTTCTTCATTTAAATACTTTGCAATTTTATTAAATGCTGACTGTGCGATAATTTCAGTTGTTCTTGCATGTAAACTATCTTTATTTGAAATATTATCACCGTATTCACCTATCACTTTTACTGTCTCTAACTCATATTGATGAATGACTTCATTCTTTTCTTCTTTTAAAATCTCATTCACTTTACGATCCACATGATTATCTTTCACTTCATATGAATAACTAACTGGCTTATATTTTTTTGCTTGCATGTATGTGTTGTAATACATCGTAACAGAAGTTCCAACCGCCGTTAACGTTACTGCGCTTAATACTGCAATCGTCGCTAACGATTTCGCATTTCCTTTAATGCGGTATAGTAACTGAGATGTCGTCACAATTTGCATTCCGTTATAGAATGAAGATTTTTTGTTTCGCACTCTTTTTAATACAAAGACTGTAAAGAACATAAATAATAAATATGTTCCAAGTACTGTTGCTAATAAAATGTAAAGAGCAAGTGGCATAAAGTTATCACTGTTTGCATTTTTAATAGCCGTTACTGATAAGAAATACCCTGATCCAATTAATAATATAGAAATGATAGCCATTATTTTAGAACCTTTTGGCATGACTTCGCCTTCGTTATCTGCACGGAATAGCTCAATTAACTTAAATTGATAAATAACGCGGTACCCTTTAAACGATGTGTATAAAATAATGAAACAAAAAATAACTGCTGTATCTATAACCGCTCCAATCGGTACTTCAAAATGAACTTTTACACCTAACTCCATCATATTTACAAGTAAATTCAGGAACCCTTTTGAAAGTAAACTACCTATTATAATTCCGATTACTAACGATAATAACCCCATTAACATGTTTTCATAAAAAAGCATTTTACCTATTTCTTTCTTTCGAATACCAAGTAAAGAATAAAGACCTATTTCTTTCTTACGCTTTCGTGTAAAGAAACCATTCGAATATATAATAAATATAGCAACGAAAATAATAAGCATTACACTCGCAAGCTGGAATCCTCGTCCTATGTTATCTCCAGCTTCACTTATTTGTGAATTGTATTGCAACGCCTTAAACGTAAAATAAATGACAATACTAAAAATCATAGACGCAAAGTATATAAAATAATCTTTAAAATTTCGTTTTATATTCCGAAGTGCAATGCTAGATAAGTTCATTTGTAGCACCTCCAGATATGGAAGACATCACATCAATAATTTGTTGGAAGAATTGTTTGCGTGTCATACCCCCGCGGTGTAATTCTTTATATAACTTGCCATCTTTAATAAATACAACACGTTTACAATAACTTGCCGCAAATGCATCATGCGTTACCATTAAAATTGTTACACGATCTTTCTCGTTTAATGTTTTCATGCTTTCTAATAAATCTGTCGCTGACTTTGAATCAAGTGCACCCGTTGGCTCATCCCCAAAAATCATGCTTGGATTTGTTACAATCGCTCTTGATGCTGCACAGCGCTGTTTTTGTCCACCTGATGCTTCATGCGGATATTGATTTAAAATATGATCTATTCCAAACTTCTTCGCAATCGTCTCGACTCGTAATTCTACTTCTTTCGCCTTCACTTTTGATAAAGCGAGTGGCAGTGCAATATTCTCTCGTACTGTTAACGTATCTAACAAGTTATAATCTTGAAAAATGAATCCTAAATGATTACGACGAAATAGCGCCAATTCATCATCATTCATCTTCACAATATCTTTTCCATCAATTAAAATCTCACCTTTTGAAGCTGTATCAATGGTAGAAAGGACATTTAAAAGTGTCGTCTTACCAGAACCAGACGGTCCCATAATACCGACAAACTCTCCTTCTTTTACCTGTAAATGAATATCTTTCAACGCTTCAAACGTATTCCCGCCTGTATCATATATTTTCGAAATCCCTTTCGCCTCTAACATTGTTTTCATCTATCTGTACCTCCTGTTATGATTCTTGATGTTCTCTTTAAGCAACAGAATTCAGTATAGATACATTTTCTTAACAAATAGTGACGGGGTTTCTTAATATTTTCTTAAAAAAGAAATTTAATAATCATAAAAAAGCCTGCAGTTGTTACACTGCAGACTTTCAAATGTTTAATAAATTGATTAACCTAAATATGCTTGTTGTAATGCCTCTAAACCATCTTTATAAATTCCATGGAATAGATTAATTGCCTCTTCATCAGTAACCGCTACAGGAGTGAAGCTACCAGACCATTCAACTAATGATGTGTTAGCATCTTTACCTTCTTTCACACGAATTGTAGATAAATAGTTTGTCACAGGGAACGGTGCTTGCATAATTGAATATGTGTAGTAGCGCTCTTTCTCATTAAATGCTTCTAAACGCTCTACAATCGCATCGCCATCAGGGTTAGCTAAATGGCGTACACGCCCGCCTTCCGTTACTTTACTGCTAGGAATATACGGTAACCAATCTGGAAGTGCATCAAAACCTCCAATTAATTTCCATACTTGTTCAGGTGAAGCTGGAATTTCAATAGATGTAATAGTGTTTGCCATTTTCATTACGCTCCTTTTTATTTAACGTTAATTGGTAGTGGTGCATGAGCTGCAACTAGTTTTTGTTCACGCATTTCTTCCCAGAACGCTGCCGGAATCACTGTTTTCAATGCAGCTTGGTCTTCTGCAATTCGTTCCGGTTTACTTGCACCAGGAATAACAGCTGCAACCGCTGGGTTAGCCAGTGAAAACTGTAAAGCAGCAGCTTTAATGCTAATTCCATGACGATCTGCAAGGTTTTTCATTTTATTAACTTTTGCAACGATTTCTGGTGACGCTTTTTGGTATTCGAAGTGAGTACCTCCAGCAAGTACACCTGAGCTATATGGTCCACCAACAACAATGTCCATATTGTTTTTTACAGCTGCAGGCATTACGCGTTGTAACGCACGCTCATGGTCTAATAATGAATAGCGACCCGCTAGTAAAGAAACATTTGGTTTTGCTTCTTCTAAGTCCAGCATAAGTTCAATTGATTCTACTTTATTTACTCCAAGGCCCCAGCCTTTAATTACACCTTCATCACGCAATTGAGTAAGTGCACGGAATGCTCCTGTGCGAGCAATTTCAAATTGTGAAATCCACTCATCTCCATAAAAATCTTGTGCTACATCATGAATATAAACAAAATCTAGACGATCTGTTTTTAAACGTTTTAAACTATCCTCAATAGAACGAAGCGTTGCATCCGCACTGTAGTCATTGATGATTTTATTTTTACGACCAAATTCGAATAGTCCGCCCTTTTCACCTAAATCACGTGTAGATGGATCTTCCAATTCATCTGAAATAATTCGACCTACTTTTGTACTTAAGAAGTAATCATCACGATTTCGTTTCGATAGTGCTTCACCAAGACGAATCTCTGCTAAACCAGATCCATAAAGTGGCGCTGTATCGAAGTAACGAACACCATTATCCCAAGCAGCATCCACTGTTGCGATTGCTTCTTCTTCTGGAATATTACGGTACATATTACCTAGTGGTGCCGTACCAAAACCAAGTGTGCCTTTTAATAAATCTTTCATTTAAAATCTCCTCCTAAAAATCTATTTAAAAATAATGAATGGATATCAATTAATGTGAAAAGGAATGACTGATCAAAAGCGATATAAAGGGTTCGAACAGTCAGAGAAGTATGCACTCCAAAGCACGATAGTTATTAAAAAAACATAGATACTTTGTAGTTTCATATTACTCATGTCCCTCTTACGTATGTAATTATGTCTCATCTAAGACCCAATAAAAAGTACGCACTTTAAAGTGTTATAGATACTAATAAGTAACAATTTTATGTTTCAACGTCTGTAGCTCCAAAATAAAATGATTAAAATTGATTTTATTAAAAAAATCCACTATTCCTGTGGAGGTCACTATAGAAGTTATCAGTGGAAAATGGAAAGTTAGTATTATTCCTTATAAAAAAAAGGCAAAACGAACCGAAGTATGTTCGTTTTGCCTTTTTATCTTCTTTAAAATATTACATTACATTTCGAACAAAAAGGAGCAGAATTTCCTTTTCTAATTTTCGAATCACATTTTGGACAATATACATATCGCTCTTCTATCTTTTGCCGCTCTATCATATGTAAGGATACTATTCTCATACTACACATAACCCCAATTAATATAAGACTAACAATGAGTAGCATAACTCTCACTCCCCTTCTACATGTTACCATAAAATAACAAACCCGATTCTCTCATCAAGAATCGGGTTTATACTTACAGTCCTAACTTTGCCTTTGCACCGTCAGGAATTTTATCTATCGTTACTTGCACTTTATCATGTAAAAACTGTCCTCTTGTAAGCACATGCCAGTACGAACCTTTTTGTAATTCACCTACTCCATCAATCGTTACTTCTTTTTCTTTCCCATCCTTATCGTAAGCTTTCACCGTATATTCACGGCCTTTATTTCCACCTAACTCTTTTCCATCCGTATCAATAATTGCATAATGATTCTCTATATCAAGAAATGGGTTCATCTGATCTAGCAACTTACTTCCATTTAATAAATATGCCGCCCCTGCGACAATAACAAGTAATGCTCCAAAAATAAATCTTTTCATCTATATTCCGCCTTTCATTCTGTTTTCTTGAGGACATTTCTAAGTATAGAGCGCATTTCTTAATAAAAACTCATACGGTTTCTTAACTTTTTCTTAATGTAGAGGAAATGTGACGTCACATCTAGGTACATGAAATTATATCGACGATTTTTCAAATATATCGAACACAACTCAAAATATATCAACGATTTTTTCAATATATCGACGTTTCGACAAGGAATATCGACTTACCGACAAAAGTTGACAGTAGAACCGCACAATAAAGGAGGCTGTCCAAAAATATATTTTGGAACAGCCTCCTTTACTTACTCACCACTGCACTTCTTTTTACATAAAACAAACTTACGATCAAAACGACAATCCCGCCAAAATACACACCATACTCTATCGCAATCGCCACAATACTTTCAATATGTTGTCCAAATATAGAACCAAGCACAAAGTAAACGAGCGTCCAAACAAAGCCTGTCGTATAAGAATACAAAGCATACATCTTAAATGACATGTTATTCATTCCAACTAAATACGGTACGATATGTCTTACAACTGGTATGAAGTAACTTGTGACTAACGCATAATGACCATACTTCTCTACCATTTGTTGAGATTTCAAAAGATATTTCGCCTTTTGCTTTTTCATTAGCTTATCAAGTACTTTTGTACCAAATATTTTCCCTAATATATAACCTAAAGAAAGCCCAGATACAACGCCTAAATATGTTAATACGAATGCAGGAATAACACTTAATATACCGAGTGAAGATACAAAACCACCACTCATTACAATCATTTCGTCAGGGATTGGCATACCGATAATTCCTAACCATAAACAGAAAAATAATGCCCAATACCCGTACTGTTCAATGTATGATAATAATTCATGTAATTCCATTATGCATATGCTCTCCTTAGCTCTTTTTTACAGCTAAAGACGTAAGCTGGCGGGAAATTGAGCCACACTTTTTCTAATGTAATTTCAGGGAAGAAATGCTGTATAAAGCCTTTTTTCACAAGTGAATATTGAAATGTTATGAATTCCCCATTCTCATGTATCGCTTCCATTGCATTGTTTAAAATACGTTTTGAAACTTCTTCTGGTAAAGAAGTAAAAGGCAATCCTGATAAGACGTAATCAATGCATTCTATATTGAACTTTTCCATATACTTCTTTATATTTTCAGCTGAACCGTGTACAACAATGACGTTCTGCTCATCTTTAAATTTTCTCTTTAGCTCTTTGCAAAACACTTCATTAATTTCAATAAGAAGAAATATTGTTTCCTTCTTCTTTCTCTTCATAATTTCTTTCGTAAAAACTCCTGTACCAGGACCTAACTCTACAATGCATTTCGCTTTATTAAAATCAATTACATCTACCATTTTCTTTGCTAATATTTTTGAACTTGGCGCAATGGCACCAGTATGTTTCGGATGTTTAATAAATTCATGTAAGAATGTTATGAGTTGCATGTAAACCTCTCCCCATTCGTTCAATAGTTTTTAACTTGTGTCTAAGTATAACTATTGTTTCTTAATAAAAATTGAGGAGATTTCTTAAGATTTTATGAAGAATAAAAAAACAGCTATCGCCTATAGCGATAGCTGCCCCTTATTACTTCGCACTCACGATCTTATAATAAGAACGAACTGTTAAGAAGTAATATCCAATATAAATAGCGCCGTATACTCCGATACTAATTAGAAGCGGAATCATAATTTCAAATGGTAGTATGTTCCCTAAACCTTTTAATGCAAACAAGCTGTGCAGGATTCCGATTACTAACGGAATCGCAAAAATAAAGCTTACTTGTTTTGCAATCGCTTTTTTCATTTCTTGTTTTGTGACCCCTATTTTGTGAAGTACAACATAACGCTCACGATCAGCATTTGCTTCTGTTAATTGTTTAAAGTAAATGATAGAACCTGTTGCTAGTAAGAATACAAGTCCTAAGAACATTCCGATGAACATCATTAGTCCAGTTCCTTCAAGCCCCATATGGAAACCAGTGTAGAAGTCTCTAAATGGTGGCACCATTTCTGATTCACCAGCTGGCATCACTTTTGCTAATTTTTCCGTTAACACTTTACTGTTTCTTTCATCTTTTACATCGATATTTTTTACAACACGTGTTCCAAATGCTTGCTTCGCTTGCTCATACATTTCATCTGAAACGACAACAACTAGTTCACCTAAGTTTGTAATTGCATTATCATTTGCGTCTTGAATCGCCAATTTCTTCGTTTCATTTCCAATTTGGAATACCACTTTATTCCCTTTATATTGAGGGCTAAACTCATGCCCTTCAATATAAGAACTATCATATATAAATGCTTCTCCTGCAGCTACATTCACTGTTTCTGCATCAATTTTTTTAGCAAGTTTATTAAATTCAGATTGAGACATAAATTGATATTTCTCTGAGATACTGTAGTTCATATTAAGGATGAAATCAACTTTATCTCCTTCAAACTTTCCTTTTACAGGAACCATTTCAACTTCAAATTGATCTTTTACAGGATGATTTTCTTTCTCTTCAGCAAAAATCGCATTTACTTTCTTATCTAATTCTGCATCTTTCTTCTCATAAGAGTAGCTGTATGGTGCAACTGCTTTTGATTGTGTAAATGTGTTGTAATACATCGTAACTGACGTACCAACTGCTGTTAATGTTACCGCACTTAAAATAGAAATTGTCGCAAGTGACTTTGCATTTCCTTTAATACGATATAGTAACTGTGACGTCGTTACCATATTCATACCGTTATAAAACGATGACTTATTATTTCTTGAACGTTTCAATACGAATACTGTAAAGAACATAAATAGTAAGTACGTACCTAATACTGTCGCAAGTAAAATATAAAGTGCAATTGCCATAAAGTCTGCATACTTAACTGCCTTCATAAACATTAATGCTAAGAAATAACCTGAACCGATTAAGAAAACTGAAATTAATGCCATAATGACTGATCCTTTTGGCATTGCTTCTCCTTCACGTTCCGCACGGAAAAGTTCAATTAATTTAAAGCGATAAATTAAACGATATCCTTGGAGCGATGTATATAAAATAATCACAAGGAAAATAATTGCTGTATCAATAATGGCAGCCATCGGTACTTCAAAATGAACATTTAAGTTTAAGCCCATCATACTTACTAATAACTCAAGGAATAGTTTTGAAAGGACACTACCGATTGCAATCCCAATTACTAATGACATTAGTCCCATTAACATATTTTCATAAAAGAGCATTTTACCAATTTGTCTTTTACGAATACCTAATAACGAATATAAGCCAACTTCTTTTTTACGTTTACGTGTAAAGAATCCGTTCGAATATATAATGAACACTGCTACGAAAATGATAAGCATCACACTTGAAACTTGAAACGCACCGCTAATTTTTTTAGAGGCTTCCGCTGCTTTTTCCATTTGTGAATTATATTGCAGTGCTTTAAATGTAAAGTAAATGACGATACTAAAAATCATAGATGCAAAATATACAAAGTAGTCTTTAAAGTTCCGCTGTATGTTGCGGAGGGCAATGCTAGATAAGGTCATCAGCCATACCTCCAGAAATAGAAGACATTACGTCAACGATTTTTTGGAAGAACTGTTTACGCGTCGATTCACCGCGATGCAATTCTTTATATAGTTCACCATCTTTAATGAAAATAACTCGTTTACAATAACTCGCCGCAAATGCATCGTGTGTTACCATTAAAATGGTAGAGTTATCATATTCATTTAACGACTTCATACTTTCAAGTAAATCTGTCGCTGATTTAGAATCAAGCGCTCCAGTTGGCTCGTCTCCGAAAATCATACTTGGATTTGTAACGATTGCACGCGATGCGGCGCAGCGCTGCTTCTGTCCACCAGATACTTGATATGGAAACTGACTTAAAATATGATCGATACCGAACTTTTTCGCAATTTCAAGAACACGTCGATCAATTTCATTTGCCTTTACTTTCGATAAAGCAAGAGGTAACGCAATATTCTCTTTCACTGTTAACGTATCTAATAAGTTATAATCTTGGAAAATGAAACCTAAATGATCGCGGCGGAATAACGCTAGCTTATCATCATTCATCTTCACAATATCTTTTCCATCAATTAAAATTTCACCGTTCGTCGCATTATCAATTGTAGAAAGAACATTTAGTAAAGTCGTCTTACCAGAACCAGAAGGTCCCATAATTCCAACGAACTCACCTTCTTTTACTTGTAAGTTAATACCTTTTAACGCTGCAAATTTATTACCACCCGTGTCATACACTTTTTCAATATTTTTTGCTTCTAACACTGTTTTCATCTCGACATCCCTCATTTCTTCTATTCTCTATTTTCAACTATATACACTCTCTACTCTTGCCACTATCGATGTTTCTTACACAAACATGACAGTTATGTAAGACGCATAAGTAAAGATATAAAAATTTAACCTACTGAACAAAAGTACTTTGTTACTATAACATTGGGATATCATACCATCCATTCATTCTCCTTACAGGAACATTACAATTTTGTAAGGTAAAAAAGCTACCTACAAAGTTGTGCACGAAATGTCGGATGTGGTTATTTCTTTCCTGCTATTCTATGTACAGAGGAGGTCATAGTATGGATTCACTTAAAAATATGAATGCTGCAATGCACTATATTGAAGATAACCTTACGAATGAAATTGATTTTAAAGAAGTTGCGAGGCTAGCTCTCTGTTCTGAGTATCACTTTAAAAGAATGTTTTCGTTTTTAGCAGGTATATCACTATCTGATTATATTCGCTGTAGACGTCTTACTCTCGCTGCCTTTGAACTAAAAAACAGCAATATAAAAGTCATTGATGTTGCTATAAAATATGGCTACAATTCACCAGATTCATTTGCACGTGCATTTCAAAATTTGCATGGCATAACGCCTTCAGAAGCTCGAAGTACTAGTCATTCTTTGAAAGCTTATTCACCAATGACCTTCCAATTATCCATTCAAGGAGGAACTGAAATGAACTATCGAATTGAAGAAAAAGACTCATTTCGAATTATAGGTATTACAAAACGAGTGCCAATCGTTTTTAACGGTGTAAATGAAGAAATTGCTTCTATGTGGAAAAGTTTAAACCCACAGTCCATTCAAACATTAAAGATACTTTCAAATGTGGAACCAAATGGAATCATTAGTGCTTCTACAAATTTTTCTGAAGGAAGAATGGAGGAAAAAGGCGAACTCGATCATTATATTGGAGTAGCCACAACGAAAGATTGTCCAGAGCAATTCGCGCAACTTGAAGTCGCAGCTTCAACATGGGCTATATTTGAAGCTGTCGGTCCATTTCCTGATGCATTACAAAATGTGTGGGGACGTATTTATTCTGAATGGTTCCCTTCTTCAAACTATGAACTAGCAGGAGGTCCGGAAATATTGTGGAATGAAAGTAAAGAGATATCCTCGCCGAATTTCAGAAGCGAGATATGGATACCTGTTTTAAAAAAGTAATATAAGAGTCTAAACCTTTTCAAAATAAAAAAGCTGCTCTTCCTTTTTAAAGGAAAAGCAGCTTCTTTATTTTATCCTGCTATTTGCGAGCAGTAAAACTCCCACCTCAAAATTCAGGTGAAGCAAAGAAGTTAGGTGGGAGATAAACTGCCCGTAAACGCCCGATTGGTAAGGGCTAATAATCAGCGGGGGGATGAACCCCCCCCACTGATTAAAGTTTCACTTTATACTTCTTCTCGACTCGTTCTTGTACAAGAAAATAGTAATAATCGTAAGTACTATAACAACGACAAAAGTAAATACTCTGTCGTTCGAGATAGTACCGGTACCGATTAACAAGGCAGGTATAACTGCCATAATTAAGCCACCAAACATACCGATAAACGATCCTATACTTTGTTTTATTACTTGAGTTTCTGATACCCAATCATAATAACCAAATCGATTATTAATAAAAATTCCCCATACTGCCGAAAAGAGTGAGTATGTTATCGGTGTTATTACGATGAAAAGAGAACTCCAAATATCTAGTTTTAACCCAATTATTAGCAATACGGCACTAATAAGTGATGCAGGTATACTCAATGAAAGATTCATAAGAATTTTACTGTCATAAACCATCTTTGGCGCTATAGGCAATGACTTAATAATCCATACATTTTTTCCTTCTAAAGACAATGACACACATGTTGTACACGTCATTGAAATCGCTGCTGCAATAGCAAATGGAGCAATCTTTTGCAACAAGGGCTCAATTCCAGGGTACGCTATTAATTGACTTGGCCCTACTACAACTACAGCTAACGAGAAAGCTATCGCCATCACGACTCCCATTCCACTATTTATGACATACACTGTAGAAGAGAAGAAACGTTTCAGCTCTTTTTTATACAATGCGACCAATACACTTTCTTTTCTTATACTATTAATCTCATAATTTGAAAGCATATGATAAGTGGAAATCCCTGTGTTTATTTGCTTATATTTTAACGAAAGTATTTTTACAAAAAGATAATACCAACTAACTGATATCCCGACGAATAAGATGAAAGCTATAATATCAGCATGAACAATTGCTTTTTGAAACATGTTAGCTAGTGGATACACTTTAGTTAATTGCTCCGAAACAATTGCACCAATTCCGTTCATATCATTAAGGCTATATTGAGCATTTCCGTTTTTTAGCATAAAGAAACCGAATGTAATAATTACTATAAAACTTAAAATCGTAGTTATTTTATTCGCATTTTTAAATTTAGAAGCGATTGCCGTAATCGCAGCTCCAAAGATTGCTGCAATTGTTGTTGGAATTAAAGATGCTATAAACATACTGATGAACCACATAAAGTAAAAAGAAACTGATTGATTTTCATGTATGCCATAAACAACTCCCATCGGTAGCATGATTATGATTGAAAAGATTGTATTCAGCAAGTATAAATACAAAAATCTACTTGCAATAACAGTACTTACACGAATCGGCAATGACATTAAAAAGTCGTAATCCTTAAAAGCAAAAATTTCTCCATTTGCCTTAAATATAGTGAAAAACAACGTTAATACACTGCTAATAACTAGTGCATAAACGGGAATAATTTCACTCATTCCTAGTTTCACCAATCCATATGCCGAGGCTCCGCAATATAACATTAGCATGACACCAACTAGAGCAATAGATGCTGTCAGCAAAATCTTATTCTGCTTCTTTTTCTTATCTTTTTCATATTTAAAAGTGTTTAGACCGAGCTGCGTTATTAACCGGATTTTTAAAAGTCCTAAACTATTAGTATTCATTAGCAAGCTCCTTCATAAAGAGTTCTTCCAATGAACTTTCCTTTATTAAAGAATGCACTTCTCCTGAAAGTGCTAATTTCCCTCTATTTATCATCGCTATTTTATTACATAACTTCTCCGCTACATCTAAAACGTGCGTAGAAAAGAAAATCGCACTTCCTTTTTCACAAAGCTCTTTCATAATACCTTTCAAAACTACGGCTGCTTTTGGATCAAGACCAACGAAAGGTTCATCTAAAACTAATAATTTCGGTTTATGTAAAACCGCCGATATAATCGCTACTTTTTGTTTCATGCCATGCGAATAAGAAGATATTAAGTCTCCCAAGTAAGGTGTAATCTCAAAGGCATCCCCATACTTCTGGATCTGTTCTTCCCGATCCTTCGCCGGCACTTTAAATACATCCGCAACAAAGTTCAAATATTGAATTCCTGTTAATTGCTCATATAAATCTGGATTATCAGGAATATACGCCATTACTCTCTTACATGCAATCGGATCCTTTTTTACTGAATGTCCATCAATAAAAATTTCGCCCTCTTCAAAATCTATAACTCCTACTAACGACTTAATTGTTGTACTTTTCCCCGCACCGTTATGTCCAATAAATCCAAAGATATCTCCTGCTTTAACAGTAATATTTAAATGATTTACTGCTTTCTTTCCACCTTTGTATGTCTTACTAAAATTTATAATTTCTAACATGTAAAATCCCCCCAAGTCATCTTTTTAACTGAATTTTCAGACCTTGAAACAAAAAATTTACTCAGTGAGCTTTTCATTTTCCCCACTGAGTATTAAAATCTCTTAACACATAGAAACTATAACTATAAAATTTGATTAATATAGCTCACAATTGTATTTCTTTTTTATATAAAACGTAAGAATATAAATTCGTTATAATAACAGCAACTACTATAATCCCCAGCATCATATAAGATCTCCAATCAGCCGGAGCGAAAACACTTATAATCATAATAATTCCTAAAGCCACAAATACTTTTCCACTAAATCGATGTGTTTTCCGCCACACTTCTTCATTACTTAACGTCCATGGATTACGCATCCCGACAAAAAAGTTTGGCTTACACTGTGGTAAATAATTACCCATTACTAAAAATAAAACACCCACTAATAATTCTGGAACCCGATTAATAAATAAGTTATATCCTAATCCACTTGTAATAATATCTATATTCCCTACAAATAGTAGCAGGAGTACCCCATTATTCATCATCATAAAAGCTTTAGAAAATTTCTCGTAATTTGCTTTTCTTGGATCAATCTTAGGTATCACATTTAGAAATATATATAATGCAATCATAATTCCGACCATAGAAATCATTCCGTAAAATTTAGACGAATAGCCATCTACCTTACCGCCGCTCCAATGTGTCGCAATTGTATCCGGCAAATGTGGCCAAGCAAACGCCCAAGCTAAACAAGTTGTAACAATTAATATAATTGCGAAAAGATGTTTTTTCATTTCCCCTCTTCCCCCTTATTTGTAAACGTAAACACCCAAGTCAACAAATCTTGAAAGACAGTTGTGTTTAAAGAGTACACAACGAATTGCCCTCTTTTTTCATCTTGAATAAGTTCAGCATTTTTAAGTGCACTTAAGTGGTGTGAAATACTTGGTTTCGTCATATTGAAATGTTCGGCAATTTCACCAGCGGTTAGATCACCTTCTTTTAATAAGTCTAAAATTTTTCGCCTTGTTGGATCTGCTAATGCTTTGAATGCTTGATTCAATGTCTTTCTTCCTTTCGATAATTAGACATTTAGATATTTATCTAAATGTTAAAATGATTTCAGTTAATTGTCAATAATATGTAAGGCCCTTTTTACTTTTTCCACTTTTAACCTACATTAATTACTTTATAGAGTAAAACTGTAAAGATGGAAGAAATACGAGGGATACAAAATAAAAAAAGCTCTTCTAACTAAAGGAAGAGCTTCTTTTATTTAAATTTTATCATTTTATTAACAAACGAAGAAATCCAAAAGATTATTAAACTTATAATAAAGGACATACCTACTATCGTTCCGAATGCATTTAACCAATAACTAATCATGCTTTCACACACCTAGTTTGGATTCTATTAAATATAATACGAAATTATTCATTCTTTGTAGATTCCTTTTGGACAGTTTTATGCGTCATGTCCACTGGAATTTTCGTTGTCCAAGTTCCTTCCGTTCCTCCAATTCTGTTAATATTAATATGTACAGATAAGAAGTCTGGGAATTTTTCACCTTCTAACGGTTCAAAAACAACTACTCCCTCTGGTTTGTCGTGCGCAGCTAACACCGTTTCAAAACTCTTTCCTGTTTGATCAGTTAAGTAAAAAATACTTGCCTCTGGTGCATCAGGATTACCCATACGATCTTTTTGATAATTATCGATATGAGTGTTACTAAGAAAATGCAAATATTGCACAGCATTAAATTTCTTATTTTCATAATGTGGACTCTCTACTTGTTTCCCGTCTTCTTTACCATCAGATTTAATATCAAGCCCAGTTGTATTAAATTCATATGGAACGAGCGAACCATCTTGTTGTTCAAAACGATAATAAACAAGTATTTTGGCATCTTGAATTAATATTTCTTTTATATGAAGAGTAATACCATTATCGACTATTTTTTCATTTAGCTGTATAGACTTTCCATCCGCAGCATCCTTTTTAACTTGATCATTAATCATGTCATTTAATTTTACTTCCGGTTTTACAAAATAAGAATTGTTTAATGCCATTGTACTCGTCGGTATAACGACAGCCGCTATTAAACCCACTATTAATAATTTCTTTTTCGTTTTCTTTTTGCTATCTTTTTTATACATTTGACTAAAGGATTGATAAGCATGCTCTTTAACTTCTTTAGGGACCTCTTGTTTCATTGCTTTTTTAAATTCATTTGAAAACGACATTTGAATTAGATTCCTCCTCATCTATTTCTATACTAGATTGATTCCGAATTTTTTCTAACGCTCTGTGAATTCTAGACCTTACTGTACCTATAGGGATTTGTAATAGTTCTGCAATTTCTTCATACGTATAATCGTGGTAAAAGCGATACACGATTACTATTCTAAATTTAAATGGAAGTTCTTGTATCACCGTTAATAACTGCTCTTCTGTTTCTTTTCTTAATAATACTTTTTCGGGAACGTCTACAACTGGATCATCACGTAATTGTTGTTTTTCAAATAAGCGCATCCTCTTCCATATATTTTTTCTCCACTGACTAATCTGTTTGTAAACAATTCCATTCAACCAAAATAGAAACGGTCTAGATTGATCATATGTTGAAATAGATTTCCAAAGTTGAAAGTAAACTTCATTTACGATTTCATTTGTATCATGCCGATTTTTAACTATAGCGAAGACAGTTTCATATATTCTCTGACTCGTTAAATCAAATATAAATTCAAAAGCCTCCTCATCACCTTTTAATAAACGTTCTATCCAGATATGTATATCTTCATTACTTGCCAAGTAGTGCCCCCTCCTTAACGATGTTCTCACTATATATTGGACAGTAAGCAAAATAAAGTTCCAAATTTCATAAAAAATATATTATTTTTTATGAAATTTCATCTATTTAAAAGGACAATACATTCAGTTATCCCTATAATACTTTTTACTTTTCTCACTTTTAACCTATACTGTTAACTAGCTTATATTTCAACATAATGAAAAGACGTGAAACACATGGTACACTATAGCTACAATTGTTTTTTTGAGGAGGAATATACATATGTATAAAATTTTAATCGTTGAAGACGATCCAAATATTTCATCATTACTGCAATCTCACATTCAAAAATACGGGTACGACGCTGTTGTTACTGAAAACTTTGATGATATTATGGAATCGTTTAACGCCGTGAAACCACACCTTGTTTTACTTGATGTGAACTTACCGAAATTCGATGGATTCTACTGGTGCCGTCAAATTCGTCATGAATCTACTTGTCCAATTATTTTCATTTCAGCGCGTGCTGGTGAGATGGAACAAATTATGGCGATTGAAAGCGGTGCGGATGATTATATTACGAAACCGTTCCACTACGACGTTGTAATGGCAAAAATTAAAGGTCAATTGCGCCGTATTTACGGTGACTATGCACCAAATATTTCTGAGCGTATCGTTGAAGTAGAAGGTTTAAAACTATTCCCTGAACGTCCAGAAATTCACTTCGGATCTGAACAAGTTCTTTTAACGAAGAAAGAAGCAATTTTAGCCGAAATGTTATTATCTAAATTCCCTCGTACAGCGAGCCGTGAAGATTTATTAGCTGCTCTTTGGGATGATGAGAGCTTCGTTGAGGAAAATACATTAAACGTAAACATCACGCGTCTTCGTAAAAAGTTCAATGAGCTTGGTATTGAAAATGCTATTGAAACAGTACGTGGACTTGGATATCGTTTTAACGCAACTTGGAGTGAATAAGCATGAAGCTATTTTTACGTGATCATTTTACATTTTTTCTACTGTACGTATTAAACTTCGGTATCATTTTCGTTCTCTATGATGCAGTAGATGGATTTCAAAATAATAAGTTTTACTTCATCGTTTTAAGCTTATACTTATTTATTTGTTTCCTTGCTTATCGTTACGTTCGTAACCGTAGAATGTATCATAGATTAAGTGAGCAGCCAGAAAAAATGGAAGATGCGTTTATTGAAAGAGCAACCGCTCCGATGCCTCACGGTGTAAATGAACTCGTGCGTACGCAATACCGTCTCTTCCAAAAAGAACTACAATCGTATGAAGTAAAACAACAGGAACATCAATTGTTCATTAACCATTGGGTGCACCAAATGAAGACACCTGTTTCTGTTATGCAGCTTATGGTACTGGAGATGGAAGACGAACATTTAATTCCGAAATTCAAAAAAGAGTTAGAGCGTCTAAACCAAGGACTTGATATGGCTTTATACATGGCTAGGTTAAATAACTTCCATGAAGATTTCCATGTTGAGACGATTTCATTAAAAGATACGGTAACAAAAAATATTAATGGATTAAAAGAACTATTCATTCGTAATGGTGTCTTCCCTGTTTTAGAAGTACATTCTGATCTAAAGGTTGCTTCTGATGCGAAATGGCTAAAATTTATTATCTATCAGTTAATGACAAATGCAGTCCGTTACTCTGGTGAGCGTGGAAAGAAAGTGTTCTTATCCGCTTATCGAAATGGAAAAGATATTATTCTAGAAATTCGCGATGAAGGTGTTGGTATTCCGCAAGAAGATATTCGAAGGGTATTTGAACCATTTTACACTGGGAAAAACGGTCGTACATTCGGAGAATCTACCGGTATGGGGCTTTATATTGTAAGTAAAATTTGTGATTATTTAGGTCACTCCGTCAAACTAGATTCTGAAGTTGGTAAAGGAACGACGATTAAAATCATCTTCCACAATGCTGCGAATAATCAAGCAGAGAATGTAGAGAAGGTGACTGAATCATGATCAGAACATATGCTAGCAAAATGTATGAGAACTCACTCTCATACATTTTTTGCAATAAAACTACATATTTCCCTGCTAACGGGAGGCACGTATTATGACATTTTGGCAATTTGCATTTAAAAATGTAACGCGCAACTCTAGAGCTTATTTTGCTTACTTTATAAGCAGTGCCTTTTCCATTGCTGTTTTCTTTTCGTTCGCTGTTTATTTGTTTCATCCGAAATTACAAAATCCCACTATGATCTCTGAAATTTCAGGATTAATGATTTTTTCAGAAGTTGTGATTGTTTTGTTCTCGTTCTTTTTTCTACTCTATTCAATCGGATCGTTTTTAAAAGTTCGTAAAAAGCAATTTGGTATTTTAACTATTTTAGGTATATCAAAAAAACAATTACATCGACTCGTTTTCACTGAAAATATGTTAATTGGTATTTTATCTATCTTTTTCGGTATGCAGTTTGGACTTGTCTTTTCGCAGTTTTTCTTATTAGTAACAGCGAAAATTACACATCTACCGGGGATATATTTATATCCCCCTACGAATGCTTTCATTTTAACAACGATTGTGTTTCTTAGTCTCTTTATCGCTGTATCTTCATTTACACCCATGCTAATTCGTACGAAAAAGACGGTAAACCTATTAAAAACGAATGGTAGGAAACAAAAGGAAAGAAAACCATCCATATTTATCTCTCTATTTGGTGCTATCTGTTTATTAGGTGGTTATATTTTAGCTGCAAACCCTAAATATTTCTTCTCAATAAACACGCAAGTAGGCGTTATCTATATGGTTTCAAGTGTTTTTGTGATTCCAGCACTTGTTACAATTGGGACATATTTTTTCTTTTCTCAAATTAGTTTCTTACTTATTTATATTTTAAAGAAAAGAAGAAAGTTTTATATGAAACGAATTAATATGCTTTGGATTTCGGATTTAGCAAGTCGTATTCGAACGAATATCAATATGCTTTTTATTGTAGCGATGCTTTCTACAATTGCTTTCACAATGATTACGTTCCTATATGGCTTCGGAAAGTTTACAAAGCTAGATGTTGCGAGAACTTCACCTTTTCCATTTTCTTATTTTTCATATGACGCCAATCCTTTTGTTAACAAGCATTTAACTTGGCTTGAACAGCAGTTACAAAAAGAAAATTTCTCTTATAAAAAGATAAAAGCTGATTTATATGAAACACCATTGAAAGAAGATGAAGGTATAACGACTTACAATGACATCTATGCAATGAAACAAAGTGACTATAATAAACTTGCAGCTTCCCTGCGAATGAAACAACTATTCATGAGTGATAACGAAGCATATGTCTTAACAGGTAGCGCTTATTTCACCTTATTCAGCCAATTTGAGCCAAGCTACAATAGAAAATCCATTACACTTTCTAGCACAAATACGACATTACAAGTAAAAGGCTATGAACAAGTAGGGGCCATTCCCTCTGACTTTTCATATCAAACTTTAATTTTACCTGACACTGTTGTAAACAACTTACCAAATACAACAAAGCATGTAGCAGCGTACAATTATAACGTACAAAACTGGGAAAAGACGTATGAAATTGCTGATGATTTTATGAAAAGAATACAAAGAGATCGACAAGAATTCCAATACGAAGGACCCCTTGTACGCTCCTATGAATCAGCAGGCTCATTATATAGAATCACATCAGGAAGTGCCGCATACTTCCTAATCGGGACATTCTTAGGTGTCATTTTCTTTATTGGAGCTGGTAGCGTTCTTTACTTCAGAATGTATACAGATTTAACGAACGAACAAGAAAAATATGTAGCAATTTCAAAAATTGGTGTAACAGATGCAGAGATGAAAAGATCTGCAACCATTCAACTTAGCATTTTATTTTTTGTTCCGTACGTTATGGCGTCCATTCATACAATGTTCGCGACAAAAATGCTTCAAGACGTAATTGCTTTATCACTATTCAAAGAAATTTCAGCCGTTCTTATTATTTTTGGAGTAGTTGAATTCATCTTTTTCTTATTTATTCGTTCCTTTTACATGCAAAAGTTATCAGAGTATACGAATGGTTAAGTTTTATAAATATATTAGTACAGGAAAAGGATACCTCTTATATTCTTTTCCTCTTCACTCTATTAGGAGGTTTAGGTGAATGACTTTTTGGCAGTTTGCCTTTAAAAATGTAACAAGAAACGCCAGAGCTTATTTCGCCTATTTTGTAAGCAGTGCGTTTTCCATTGCTATTTTTTTCTCATTTGCAGTTTATTTATTTCATCCTAAATTGCATATGACAGACGTGAATTATGCTCTGAACATATTAATGACAATTTCAGAAGTTGTCATTGTGTTCTTTTCATTTTTCTTTTTACTCTATTCAATTGGTACATTTTTAAAGGTTCGTAAAAAACAATTTGGGATTTTAACAGTACTTGGTATATCTCAAAAACAATTAAAGCGACTCATATTTATAGAAAATATGCTGATTGGTGTTCTTTCTATATTTTTTGGCATTCAACTTGGGCTTGTTTTTTCACAGTTCTTTTTACTAGTTACCGCCAAAATTACACATGTACCTGGCCTATATTTATATTGGCCGACAGGTGCTATCGTTTTAACTATAATCATCTTTCTTGGACTCTTCATTCTCGTATCATCTTTTACACCGATGCTAATCCGTACGAGAAAAGCTGTACGACTTTTAAAAGAAGGAACAAAACAAAAAGAAAGAAAAGCATCCGTACTCATTTCTCTATTTGGTGCGATATGTTTAATATCTGGATATGTATTAGCAGCAAATCCTCTATATTTTATGTCGCTAGGCGACATCATTGGGCTTTTATATGCCGTCTCTAGTATATTTGTCATTCCATCGCTTATTGCAGCCGGAACATATTTTTTCTTTTCACAGATTAGTTTTTTACTTATTCGTATATTAAAAACACGAAGAAAGTTTTATATGAAACGAATTAATATGCTTTGGATTTCGGATTTAGCAACGCGCATTCGAACAAATATTAATATGCTATTTATAGTAGCAATGCTATCAACGCTCGCTTTTACAATGATTACATTCTTATATGGATTCGGGAAATTTACAAAGTTTGATGCGATTAGGCAAAACCCTTTCCCGTTTACATATTTATCACATACTGAAAATACGTTAGCTGATGAACATTTAAACTGGTTAGAACAAAAATTTAATGAAGAGCACTTTACTTATACAAAATTTAAAACAGACATATATGAAGTATCTTCAGCTGAAGATAACGCGCAGCTCTATTATGCCATTAAACAAAGTGACTATAATGTACTTGCTAAGGCGTTAAATTGGGAAACTCTCTCGGTGAATAAGAATGAATCTTATATTCTTATGAAAGACTTAGACGATCAAGTTGTTGGAACAATTCATACTAAAGAAAAGAAAAATACTCTTACACTTGCTCAAAACAATTTACAACTACAAGTGAAAGAATATAAAAGTTATAACCCATTCCCAAACAGCTTAATATACCAATTGCTCATACTATCTGATGAAAATGTAGAAACATTATCCAACGCTTCAAAACAGATGAGTGTATATAACTTTAAAGTTAACGATTGGGAAGAAGCACATACTATCGGTTCAGCATTTATAACAAAAATTGATAACGACAATGCAGCTATTCAGGCAGAACATCCACCGTTTCATGCAAGTGAAGCAAGTGACTCTTTATACAACACGAAACTAAACGTTGCTTCATTCTTCTTAATCGGAACTTTTCTTGGTGTTATTTTCTTCATCGGTGCGGGCAGTGTTCTGTATTTCCGAATGTATACAGATTTAACAAATGAGCAAGAAAAGTATATAACGATTACAAAGATTGGATTAACAGCAGACGAAATGAAACAATCTGCTACAATCCAACTTGCGATTCTTTTCTTTGTCCCTTACATTATGGCATCCATCCATACGATGTTCGCGACAAAGATGCTACAAGAGATATTACATCTCTCGTTCTTCGCTGAAATTACAGTCGTACTTATGATTTTTGGAACGGTTGAAATTCTCTTTTTCCTTTTAATTCGTTCCTTTTATATGCAAAAATTATCACAACATATTAAGTTTTAAAAATAGAAAGGTGATTATTATGGAAGAAGTATTACACATAAAAAACGTCTCAAAAGTGTATGAAGGGAAAGTCCCTCATACCGCTTTAAAAAATATAAATTTACACGTGGATAAAGGTGAATTCGTCGCAATTATGGGGCCTTCTGGAAGTGGTAAATCTACGTTTTTAAACGTTATTTCTACAATTGATTCTCCTACTTCTGGAGAAGTCGTAATTAACGGCAAACAACCTCATACATTTCGTAGAGAAAAATTAGCAATTTTCCGCCGTCAAGAATTAGGATTTGTTTTCCAAAACTTTAACCTATTAGATACGTTAACGATTGGAGAAAATATCGTATTACCTTTAACGTTAGATAATGTTCCTTTAAAAGAAATGGACGAAAAGCTCGATAACATCTCAAAGAAACTTGGAATTGATCATATTTTGGACAAACGTATTTTTGAAGTTTCAGGAGGGCAAGCACAGCGTACTGCGGTAGCACGTGCTGTCATTCATCATCCGTCTCTTTTACTTGCGGATGAACCAACAGGAAACTTAGATTCAAAAGCAGCGATTGATGTAATGGAATTATTTACGAAATTAAACAAAGAAGAAGATGCAACGATTTTAATGGTTACGCATGATCCGTTTGCAGCAAGTTATTGTAACCGTGTTATTTTCATTAAAGATGGAGAGCTTTACAATGAACTGCATCGCGGATTGTATCGTGAGAAGTTTTATCAAGAAATATTAGATGTCCTAGCATTATTAGGAGGAAGACGTGGATGACATTTTGGCAATTCGCATTTAAAAATGTCTCGCGTAATTCTAAAGCATATTTCGCTTATTTTGTAAGTAGTGCTTTTTCTATTATGGTTTTCTTTTCATTTACTGTATATGCGTATCATCCGCGCTTACAAAGTGTACAAGGCTTTCAAGATCGGGATCCTCTAATGAACTTAGCTAGTACAGCACAGCTTGTGATTGTTATGTTCTCGTTTTTCTTTCTTTTATATTCAATTGGAACATTTTTAAATGTTCGGAAGCAGCAATTCGGGATACTCACTATTCTTGGTATCTCACAGAGACAATTAAAAAGATTATTATTTACCGAAAACATGATAATTGGGATATTATCTATCTTTATCGGCATACAGGGTGGTCTTGTATTTTCTAACTTTTTCTTATTAGTCACTTCGAAATTAACAAGTTCGAAAGGTCTTTATTTATATTGGCCAACAGAAGCGGTTATCGTTACAACCGTAACGTTTATCATTTTATTTTTAATCGTTTCTACGTTTACACCAATGTTTATTCGTACTCGAAAAACAACGCAGCTTATTAAGGGAGTTAACAAAAAGAAGAGCGAAAAAAAACCATCTATACTCATTTCACTATTTGCTTTAACTTGTTTAGGACTATGCTATTATATTGCCGGTTATCCGCAAGGCTACATAACGGAAAAAAATGCACAAAATGGGTCTGTATTCTTAATTATGCTATCTATTTTACCGCTCGTAGTAGTTGGGACGTATTTGTTTTTTTCACAAACATTTCTTCTCTTTATCTATATTTTAAAGAAACGAAGAAAGTTTTATTTGAAACAAATAAATATGTTATGGATTTCAGATTTAGTTTCTCGTACCCGCAGTAATATTAATGTACTCTTTATCGTTTCTATGCTATCTGCACTTGCATTTACAATTATTATCGGGTTATTTGCTGCAAACAATCATACGAAAGCATCCATACTAGAACGATATCCAATACCATTCACCTATACATCAGAAGGTGTTAATGCATTTGAACAAAAGCATATTACTACGATTGAAACTGAACTTACAAATACTAATTTTCAATATGACAAATATAAGTTTACCGTTTTAAAAGATACAGCTTCAAAAGAATCAATTTCCATTATGAAAATGAGTGATTATAACGCAATAGCAAAGCAATTAAACAGACCAGAAATCACTCTTGATTCTACACAAGTTTATAATATTTCTCGCTATTCACCAGCGTTATTAAATCTCGTGTCTAACCCATTTGCGAAGCAGGACACGATTACACTTGGCTCTAATAAAAAAGAATTTCAAATTAAAGGTTTTATTAATAGAGGAATTGAGCCTCCCTTTGCATTACCTCACTTAATTGTGATGCAAGATGAAGTAATTGAAAATATGATTCCTCATATTGAAACAATTACAGTTTATAACTACTTCGTGGAAAATTGGGAAAACGCAATTGTCCCAACAAAAAATATATTAAAAAGCTTAGATCATGATGCAGAAACCTTGTATGAAGCACATAAGGATGAAGAAGATTTCATTAAACTATTTCATATTTATACAGCTACGGATGAACTCGTTCATAGTAAAGGAAATGCGGTTGCTCAGTTCTTTATTTGGGCATTTCTCGGCTTTATTTTCTTTATCGGTGCGGCTAGTGTTTTATACTTCCGTATGTATAACGACTTAACGAATGAAAAACAAAAATACATTACGATTACAAAGCTTGGCTTAACTGAATCAGAAATGTTTCGCTCTGCAACAATTCAATTAGGAATTTTATTTTTCGTTCCTTACATCGTTGCTGGTGTTCACACGTTATTTGCGGTTAAGTTTTTACAAAGTATGTTTTCTTTTTCATTACTAAAAGAGACATGTATCGTACTCACCTTTTTCGGGATTATCGAGATTATTTTCTTCTTCTTAATCCGTTCTCTGTACATTAATAAATTATCACAACATATTAAAACGTGAATAAAATGGCCTTGTGCAATACGCACAAGGCCATTTTCAATAGTTTTTAATTAGCAGCAATATCCACCATAGCCGCCTGCATAACCGCCGTAACCACCATAACCACAACCGCCGCCTCCGCCGAAGCAGCTAGCACCGATGATAATTAATAAAATAAACAATACGATTAGAAGCGCAAAACCGCCTCCGCACCCATGTCTGCGGTTACAATCATCATGTCTGTGTTCACACTTTTCGCTCATTACTCTATTCCTCCTTTAGTATCATTCATAACAAGTTCACCTTGCTCTAAATGAGGGGATTCCATTTATAGTATGTTTTCAGGGCGAATAGGAAGCTTGGCTTACTTAAAAACGGGCTTGTTTCAGAAAATGAGCCTCATTAAAAAATGAATTAGCCTTATCAAGATGTAGGTATAAAAACATTTGACATACTAATAATTTCTTACTAATATTTAATTGAACGATCAATCAATTTTTTGATTATACATTCAAATTATATAAATCAGGAGTTGAATAGCATGACTGATTCTTTTATTGCAGAGGCTAGACGTGAACAAATTATTCTTGCATGTATCGATACATTAGAAGAGGTTGGATATAACAACTTAAGCTTAACGAAGGTAGCAAAAAAAGCTAAGATTAGCACTGGACTTATTTCTTATCATTTTAACGATAAGCTTTATCTTATGAATCGAACATTACAATTTTTAGTTGAGAAACAACATGAATTTATTAGCAATCGAGTACTATTAGCCCAATCTGAAATAAACAAACTAGAGGCTTTTATTGAAGCACATTTGGCTTATCAAGAAACTCATTACAAAAATAATATTGCCTTAATTGAGATTGTCTTTAATGCAAGAAATGAAGAGAATGTTCCTTATTACAGAATCGAAGACGACGAAGAAGATGATGCTCTTAGAACGATGTTATTAGATATTTTGAAGACTGGTCAACAAAATGGAGTGTTTTCTAACTCTTTCCGAATTGACACATTGGCTTCATTTATTTTAGGAGCAATCGAAGAAAGAATGCTAAAGGCGAATTCATCGATATCTATAGAAAATTACTCAGATGAGCTCATAAAAATGGTGAAGAAACTCACTATTTAAATGCCCTGATTTTGAAAAAATATATATTAAGAAAGGATGAACTACAAATGAAAAAGGTATCTGTCATTGGATTAGGTTTTTTAGAAAAATTACTTGCTATAGTAAGTCCAATCCTTTTAGGCGTTATTGGATATTTTTCACCTAAATTAATAGAGATTATAAAAAAGATTCCTCTTTTTTCTGACTCGAAAATTATAGAACTTTTAAATTCTATTAACCCTTTTTGGCTTCCAATTATCCTCATGTTAATTGGCACTATTGCAGGGATTTTATTTTCTTTAATTATTTATAGTGACGCTTTAAAAATGAACATTACTTCGGAAAGCATTCACGTGAATAAGGACGATCACAAGAAACAAATCACCAGGTCAAATGTAAAAGCCGTTTTTGTAGATAAGCGTCAAGTGATTATCATTGATCAAGAAGACCGAGAATGGTTACGTGAAACATCTGACATTAACCCAAGCAAAATTAAAGATACTTTCGTAATGCACGGCTTCCCCTGGGTGGAACAAGATCCTTATAAACATGAGTATAGCTTATGGAAATTAGAGGATGAGCGATTTAATAAAAGCATAAATACTATTTTGTATGAAAGACGAAATGCTCTTCGAGAAGGAAACTCGAAAAAAAAGAAGCATTTATGCAAAGATTTGAATGAGCTAGGAGTCTTTGTCAAAGACGATGGAGAAGATCAGTATGTACGTTCCATTAAGTAGTAGAAAGCACAAAAAACGAATAAAACCTACAGAGAAATTACATTTCCTCTGTAGGTTTTATTCGTTTAAATCTGATCTCCTCTCCTAAAGAAACATATTCAACAAAAGAGCAAAACCGAATGCAATAAATGATAACAATGTTTCCAGCACCGTCCACGTTTTAAACGTTTCCTTCACCGTCAAACCTAAATACTCTTTTACAAGCCAGAAGCCTGCATCATTTACGTGAGAAAACATTAGTGAACCTGCACCGGTTGCTATAACGAGCAATTCTAAATTTACACCAGACATGTGCTGAATAACTGGTGAAACAATTCCTGCTGCTGTCGTTAATGCTACTGTAGCTGATCCGGTCGCTATTCGAATTAATCCAGCTACCATGAAAGCTAAGACGATTGGGGATAACGATATATGTTCTGCCATTTGCGCAATCGCCGTTCCAACTCCACTTTCAATTAATATTTGTTTAAACCCACCACCTGCACCAATTATTAAAATAATTGAGCCTACAGGTAGTAAACTTTCATCTGTTAATTTTTTTATCATCTTTTTATTAATTCCTTGTTTGATGCCAAGTAAATAAAATGCTGCAAAACATGAAATAAGTAAAGCGATTACTGGACTTCCTACAAAGACTAAAAATTCAGTTATTTTTATTGATAAAGAAATATACGGTGCAACTACTGATAAAATCATTAACACGACTGGCAGTAAAATAATAAAAAACGAAACTTTACGACTTGGTAAATCGGTTGATACAGTCGTAACTCGAACAAGCTCCGGTTCATTTTCAGGTATAACCCTCTTATGTACCCACTTCGCAAATATCGGCCCTGCGATGATGGCTGTTGGTAACGCGATAATTAATGAATATAAAAGCACTTTTCCTAAGTTCGCATTATAAATCCCGATTGCAGTCATCGCACCTGGATGCGGAGGCACTAGCCCATGCACAATCGATAATCCAGCAATAACAGGTAACGCAATTAACAATATATTTTGCTTCGTCGTTTTTCGAATGGAAATAACAAGTGGTAATAAAATGACGATCCCCACTTCAAAAAAGACTGGAATCCCTATAACAAACCCTGCAAATAACATTGCCCAAGGTAATTTTTTTACGCCGAAAAATCGAATAAAGAAATCTGCAACTTGCATGCCTGCCCCTGAATCAGACATCATTTTCCCTAAGATAGTTCCAAGTGCCAAAATGCCAACTAAATGCCCTAGTACACTACCAACACCAGTTTCATAGGCAGCCACTATTTTCGTTAAGTTCAGTCCAGACATGATAGCTAAAAACAAACTCGCAACTGTTAAACTAATAAATGCATGCCATTTCCACCATGATACCCCTAAAATGACAATTGCGATCGCAAGTAACGTGACGATTAATAAGTATATATCCATCTCTCATTCCCCTTACTTTATAAAAAAAGAGGGAAAATCCCCTCTTTTTTATACGTCATAATTAACTACATAATGCTGCATTTCTGTATTGTAGTAGCCTTCGCTATATTCAATTACTTCGCCAACTTCATCGTAAGAATAGCGCATACGTTTTAATAACGCTGTCCCCTCTTTTTCACCTAACGATTCTGCAACGAAACTGGGCGCAAGTCCAACTGCGAATTCATCTCTGAAGTTTTCTAAATGTATACCTCGGTCTTCGACTAAATCATAAAGTGATTGTAAATCAAAGTCCGATAAGTCTGTACTTGCCATTTTCGCTGAGAAATAGTGCGTATAATGAATATATGGTGCATCATTTAACGTATATAAACGTTCAATACGAAAACTCTCTTTACCGAATAAGCGAAATGGCACTGTTCCTTCTTCATTATGAACGACTTCTGCCTTTAGCAATTTCTTTTGTACTTTATATCCTTCTTCCACTAACACTTCAGTAAATTTCTTACCCTTTGACAGTTTTGTCGCAGAAGTATTACGGATGACTTTCGTTCCTTTACCGCTCTTCTTTTCCAAATATCCTTCTTGAGCGAGTTCTTTAATCGCATTACGTACTGTAATTTTACTCACTTTGAACTCTTCCTCTAATTGTGGTTCTGAAGGAATATTCGTATGAATCGCATATACACCATGCAATATTCGATCACGAATAATATTTTTTATTTGTAAATATAATGGTCCTTTTTTTCTCGTTACGTTCACCGTTACACCCACTACCTTTCTACATCACCTACTGATGCCGTCATTGCCCGAAGTATATCCTTCTCTGATGACATTGGCGTATCACCGACGATTGTATGTGCAAGCATGCCAGCTGCTGACGCAAATGAAACAGCTTTCTCTGGTGCAAACTCTTCTATCTCGCCATGAATAATCCCGCTCGTATAAGCATCTCCAGCACCTATTCTATCATATACAGAAAACGTAAGTGTTTTTGCAAAAGTGAACGTTCTATCTTTACATATAAACCCGCGCAGTGAATGTGTATTGTCACTGCTAATAGAGCGATGAGTACCAGCAATTGTAGCAATATGATACGTTTCAGCTACCTTTGGAATAAGATCAACAAGTTGCGCCTCTCGCTCCGTTTCTTCTGTTTTCATTCCTAAAACAAACATCGCATCTTTTTCGTTCATCATAACGATATCAGCAAGTCCTAGCATTTCTTCATAATGCGGCTTTGCCTGTTCATATCCGTCTTCTCCCCAAAGTGATGGACGATAATTGCAATCAAAAACGACGGCTCCTCCGTTTTCTTTAACTGCTCTCGCTAAAGACTTCATATGATGGCGCACCGTATCATTCATCGCAAGTGTAATACCGCAAAAATGAACGATATCAATTTCCTTAGCAATTTCTTCACATTGGTACATCTCTTCAGACGCCGTATTGAAGCTACTTTCTAGTCGATTCGAATACGTAACGCGGCTTGCACGTGCACCGAATCCATTTTCTAAAAAATACATACCTACATATTTACCGCCTCTTGAAACAAGAGAAGTTTGAATCCCTAACTTTTGAATGTAAGATACAGCTGCATCTCCAACCGAATTTTCCGGTAAAGTTGAAATAAGAAGCCCTTCATGCCCTAAGTGAGAAAGTGCCGCTGCAACGTTCACACCTGTACCTGAAAATGAGTAATTTAGCGTGTTAGCTTGCGACAACAATTCATATCCAGGTACTTGCAGGCGCATCATTACTTCGCCGAATGCTGCAATTTTCTTACGCATATTGATCAACTAGCTTCTTCACGACTGCTAATAATTCACGCACATCTTCTACTTTCGTGTTACCAGTTTCTTTATCAATAATAGAAGAGTACACGTGCGGGATAACTTGCTCTACATTTGCCTCAAGCGCAATACGTACAATTGTTTCGAAGTTTTCTTTATCAATTCCGCCTGTTGGCTCTAATGCGAATCCTTCTTCCGCACAAGCTTTCGCAACTACGCGATATTCTTCTTCATGAGCTAGCCCTTTCATCGGGAAGTACTTCAATGAATTTCCGCCCATATCACGTACAAGTGCGATCGCTGTTTTAATTGGAACGATTGCTTTTTCTTCTCCAGCCGCACTAATTGGGCCAGTAGAAATATTTACGTAACCTACTTTTCCTGTTGGCGATACTAAACTATTAATCCAGCTATCTTTTTCGCCAAGATTTGCACGTGTCGCTCCAACTGAAGGGAACACTTGGTTAATATGGCTACCAGGATAATGCTTCGCAATTTCAGCTACAACTGCTGCTTGGCGATTATCTCCTGCTCCTAGTCCGATCGATACAGCGTCATCAATTTCTTTTCCGTATGCTTTCATCGCTGTAACAGCTTCTTCTACAGTTGGATAATCTTTTGATAATACACCAACTACTACATAACCTTCTGCTGATTCAAAAATATCTTTTGCATTTTCGATATTGTTCGCTAATACATTTAATGCTACGCGGCCTTTATAAAAACGTTTTTGAATGTTTGTCATTTTAGTTTCCCCCCTACAATTTCTCTCAATTTTTCTTCAATTACATGTATGTCATCACCTTGAAGTGGACGTGGATCAATATCAAAGAATCCTTGTCTTACTCCGTAATCACGTGTATAAATTGCGATTTCCCCTTCGCGTAATGCTGTCACAACGTCTTTTGCTGATTTATTTAATTGTGTCTCGTTAATATGAATACGAGCTCTAAAGATTGCTCTTCCGGCTTCATCTTGAACGATCGTTACATTTACGCCGTTTAACTCTTTTAGTGGCATAAGTACTTGTAACAATTCTTTTTCTTGCTCGCTCTTATCTTCTTTTACTCCGTACTCATCAAGCGCTTGAAGTAAGCCAAATGTTGTTTCTTTCCCAACCTTCATACTTCTTCCGATGCAATGTAATTGCACTTTCAGCCACTCAATATACTTTCTTTTACCGCCCACAATACCAGAAGTAGGCCCTTCAATCGCCTTTGAACCACTATAAATGGCAAGGTCTGAATACTTCACATATTTTTGAATGTCTTCTTCAGCTGCCGCATCGACGATAAGCGGGATGTTATTTCGCTGCGCAACTTCCCATGCTTCTTCAACAGAAATCATATTTTTTTGTACTGCATGATGGGATTTCACATAAAGAATCGCCGCTGTATTTTCACCAATCGCATCTTCAATATGCTCTGCTTTCCCTTCATTTGCATAGCCAACTTCTACAAGTTTACCGCCGCCTAAGTAAATCATCGTTTCAACAGGGGCACCGTATTGAACGTTATGACCCTTTAACATAATCACTTCGTTTTTCGCGATTACTTCTTGATGAAGTCTTTCACTTTTACGGCGATTTCCTTCTGTAACGATACCAGCGATAGAAAGCGCAATTCCACTCGATGCTGAATTCACAACAACTGCTGCCTCTGACTCTAGAATTCTCGCAATATGGTCTCCTGCTTTATCTACTAAATCAGCAATTTCCACATAATTTTGTCCACCATGTTTCATTGCATCCATAACTGTATTTGCCGGAGCGGATACACCTAAAATACTCATTCTACCGCTCGCATTAATCACTCTTTTTAATCCATACTTAGCATTCAATGAATGACCCATTGATTACAACCCCTTTCGTATCAATCCTTCTTTCAGCAATGCGCTGATCCCCTTCTGAATCAATTAACGTAACCTTCTCATCTTTCACCGTAAATAAAGTTAAATTTGCAATATCGCCTTCTTGAATGCGGCCAAGCTCAGGTTTCTTAAGCCACTCTGCTGCATGTTTCGTAACCGCATCAATCACTTCTTCTAGCGGATAACCTAAGTACAGGAATTTCGAAAGAACGTGAGCCATACTATACACTGGACCGTGCACGCGATTCTTCCGGTAAATATCTGTACTAATTGTATTAAGCGCAATACCGTAACGCTTCGCCGCTTCTGCTACTTTAAAAGAAAAACTAGCATTACCATGACCAACATCTAAATGTACGCCGCGATTCACTGCATCTAGTAACACAGGTAGCGGTTTGCCTTCTTCATCAAATAAATTATTTTCTTTCCCGTTTAAATAATGTGTAATGACATCATCTTTTTCTAAAAGAGGTACAACTTCCTCAATGCGAGGAGGCGCTGAACCGATATGTACCATAATTGACAATGATGTTTCACGGGATAAATCACGCGCTATATGAAGTGGTTCAATTCCACTATCACAAACGACACTTTTACTCATTCTCGCCTTTAATCCAACGATTACATCTTTATACTTTTCTACTGCTTCTATTACTTTCTCTTTATCTATCCATTCCATATTGGATAATTCATCAATTCGTTTTAAACCGATGCGAGAAATATTTAAAAAGGCAAATAAATTCGTTTTTGCCTGCTCTCTACTTTTTACTAAATCTGCAATGCGATCAGCTCCGCAGCTACCTGCATCAACAATTGTCGTTACCCCTTGCTTAACGCCAATTTCATCCACCTCATCGCCATACGGATCAAACTCTGGAAAAGCGTGAACGTGCAAATCAATCCAGCCACTTGATACGTAAGTACCAGAGTAATCAAGAACCTTTCCACCTTCGCCAGCACCAGCTTTCGTCACCTGTGCGATTTTATTATCTTCAATTACAATGTCAATCTCTTCCCCGTTCACACGTTTCACATTACGTAGTACGAATCGTTCTGTCATTGTACTTCCACCCTTTTCTATAAGAAGCCATAAGAATACGCTTACATTAAAATTTCATTTTTCTTTATCTCTTTCACACATTTAGAGTAGCACAAAAAAAGGGAGAAGTAAATATAACGTTATAATGTTTAAAAGTAAATAAAAAGATGCTCCTCAAAATGCTGATAGTACAGGAAATTATATCAACGATTTTTCGAATATATCTATCATAACTTACAATATATCAACGATTTTTCAATTATATCTATCGTAACTCAAAATATATCAACGATTCGACAAGGAATATCGATTTACCGACAAAAAACGCCAATCCCTTTCTTATATACGAAAAGGCTGCTCCAAAACGGAACAACCTCTTTATCTATTCCTGAACCGTCACAATAACCCCATCCATATTGTTCCCCGAAATTTCATACTGCTTATTTACTGGGACATTTACGTTCATATTCTCTGAAACTTTATAATAAGAAACCGTATATTTCTTGCCTTCCACCTCAGTTGAAATTTCTTTTTCCTCTTTTAAGAACTCTAAATATTCCTCTAGCGTAAAATTCTTTTTTTGCATAATTGCGCTATGAGGTAAACCGACGTAACGTATATGCCATGGCTCATATTGAATGCCTGTAATGTTACTTTTATTTTTCGGGTAGCGTAATACAAAGCCATGCTTCCATACGTTCTCCTCCACCCACTTACCTTCAGGAGCCCTCTCCATTTTCTTTTGAGTAGACCCAACATCGAGTGATAATCCTAAATTATGCTCACTGTATCCTGCTGGGAGTGCATAATCTGATCCCATTTCTTTATATAATTTACTTTGTTCTTGAAAATCTCGGTACCCGCTACTCATTAGGAAATGCTGTACTCCATCTTTTCCAGCCGCATCGACAACGTTCAAAAACTTTTTTACAACACCCTTTGATAAGCGAAGGTTTCTATCAAATATTACATAACCTCTTACTAATTCACTATTATGATTTACATTTATAATATCAGACCTAATACTATCTTTTTTTACTGGGTAATCTTTATTAACTAATAGTAGATCCCCTTTATAAATTTGTTCTTTGGTAACCTCTACCTTTTCCATACTTGCAGTCTTTACTGCACTATTTTCCCCGCCGATTTTCACATCAATTTCCTTTTGAAATAACGGTGATATATAAACGCCTACACAGATTGTGCATGCTATAAAAAAAGAAATAAATACCCACTTTTTCATTTCTAGTTCCTCCTTAACGTAACTTACGTATAGAATAGAAAAAACTATTAAAATAAAAAGTGGGGTAAAGTTTAAATTTTTATTAAATTGTTACGTTCTCGTCTTTTGGCAATCTCACTTCAAATAGCGTTCTAACTACATTACTTTCAGCAGAAATCGTACCGTTATGCTGCTCGACAATATTTTTTGCAATAAATAGTCCAAGGCCTGTCCCGCCACGGTTCTCGGTTCTCGCTTTATCACCTGTATAAAACATATCAAATAGATACGGTAAATCTTCTTCTGGAATGCTATCTCCGTAATTCATAACTTGCACGACAACTTCTCCATTATCGACATACCCATTCATATCAACAAATTGTCCATCATATCCGTATCGAACAGCATTTGTTAACAAGTTTTCAAATACTCTAGCTAACAATTTTCCATCACCGTGCATCGGTAAATGAGCATCAACATGCAATCTAGCTTCTAAATGATGTTTCTCTAATAACGGATATAATTCCTCTTCTAACTGTATAAGCAACTCACTTATATCAATAGGCTTTTTATCCAGCTTTAGCATGCCATAATTCATACGTGTAATTTCAAATAGCTCATCAATTAAACTTTCCAGCCTTTGTGATTTCGTATATGCAATCGTGGAAAAATGTTTAATTTGTTCCTTCGTCAAATTCTCATCTTTAAGAATTAAATCTAAATATCCTAACACGGATGTTAATGGCGTTCTTAAATCATGAGCTAAATTCACAACGAGCTGATCTTTACTACTTTCAGCAAAGTCGCCTCTTTCCACAGCTTCTTTTAACTTTTCACTCGCAACATTTATTTCGCGCGCGATATTTCCAAACTCATCATTTGATGAAACTTGAACTTTATTTGTAAAGTTACCGTTCGCAAGATGATGAATCCCATTAGAAATTTCATCAAAGTATTTTAAATACGGTTTTGTCAAAAAGAAGAAAAAGATAATAGATAACGGAATAAAGAAAATTAAAAAGAAGTTAATGTCCCCAAATTCCCTTACCATTGATCGAAATTGCGCTAAAGGCTCTTCGTAGCGAACCATCTTTTTATAATACAGCTGCAATCCTTTATAAATTATATAAGTTACAGTTGCTGCAAGCACCATACTTAACGCAAATAAGGCAATCATTTTAAAACGAAAGCTTTTCATCATGTTAGCCATTGAAAGTATAACCTACCCCCCACACCGTTTTTATTAACTTATCCTTTCTTTTATCTTCCCCAAGCTTTTTCCGTAACGTACGAATATGTACCATAACTGTATTTCCACCTTCATAATAATCATCTGCCCATACTTGCTGAAAAATATTTTCCACATTGTACACTTTCTTCGGATGACTCGCTAATAAATATAAAATGTCAAATTCTTTCGGTGTTAACTCAATTTGCTCTCCATATACATTTACCGTTCGGCGCTCAGGATCAATAATGACTCCGCCAATCTCTAAAGCAGACTTACTTTCCGCTACTTTCGGTTGATTTAACGTAAAAAACCTACGCAGTTGTGCATTTACACGTGCAACTAGTTCTATTGGTGTGAAAGGCTTCGTCATATAATCATCCGCACCTAGTACAAGACCTGTCACCTTATCGAAGTCAGATGTTTTCGCGCTTAAGAAAATAATCGGCATATGATATTTGGCGCGAATCTGTCTCGTCACTTCATATCCATCCATTTTCGGCATCATAATATCTAAAACCACTAAGTCAATTGGCTGCGTTTTAATAATATGCACCGCTTCTTCTCCATCGGCTGCTTTCACAACATGATACCCTTCTTTTTTTAAATGTATCTCAATTAAATCAGCAATTTCTGCCTCATCATCAGCTATCAAAATTGAAATGCGCTTCATCTTACTCCCCCTTTATACGCTCGATTTTAAACTAGTCTATCCAATTTGTACAATACAAAAAAGGCTACCCGTTTGAGTAGCCTTAGTAAATGAAATTATATCGACCATAACTTGAATTATATCGGCGATTTTCCAATTATATCGACTTACCGACAATTAACGACAAAACCCTCTCGCTATTTGCGGACAGCCTAACGAAACTTCCATTTACCGCTCAAACACAATTCGCTGCTTCGTGATTTCATCCAGTCTCTTGCGGTCTACTTCATACTCAGCTTCAACACTTTGCGGTACAATCACTTTCCCGCCCTTAAGCATCACTTCCGGCGAAATAATATCCTGCTCCCAATGTCGACTAGAAGCGGATATATCACCAGGAATCGTAAAGTTCGGCAATGAAGCAAGCGCAACGTTTTGTGCTCGTGATATGCCCATCTCTACCATACCACCGCACCAAACGGGTATGTTATGCTCCATGCAATAATTATGGATTTGAATAGATTCTGTTAATCCGCCCACTCGCCCTGGTTTAATGTTAACGATGCGGCAACTACCAAGCGTAATCGCAACGCGCGCATCTTCTAAACTATGGATGCTTTCGTCTAAACAAATCGGCGTTTCAATTTTCTTTTGCAGCTGTGCATGATCAAGAAAATCGTAATCCGCTAGCGGTTGTTCAATCATCAGCAATTGAAATTCATCTAGTCGTTTCAGCCTCTCCGTATCCGCTAATGTATAGGCTGAATTTGCATCAGCCATTAACGGGATATTCGGAAACTCTTTACGAATTTCTTTCAATAATTCGTAATCATGCTCTGGCTTTATTTTCACTTTAAAACGCTCGTATCCTTCTTCCGCGTACTTCTCGATTTGTTTTAGCATAACCGGAATCGTATTGATCCCGATTACAACGCCGACCTCAATTTCAGACTTCGTTCCGCCAAGCAATGTCGCTAGTGGTTTCTTTTGACGCGTCGCATATAAATCCCAAACAGCCCCTTCTATTCCGGCCTTTGCCATTCGGTTTCTCTTTATATGCTGGAACAAACTCGGCACTTCATTCGGATGAGAGATTTCAGTTTCCAATAAATCCGGTATTAAAAAATCCTGAAGTACATGCAGTGCTGTCTTCACCGTTTCTTCCGTATACCACGGTTCAGAAAAAGCAACGACTTCACCAAATCCAATGTGCCCGTCCGTATCTTCTAATTCAACGACGATACTCTCACGCCTTTCGTAAGTTCCGTAGCTTGCAGCAAACGGGATTGCGAGTGGCATTTCCGTTATATAAAGTATCGCTTTTTTTATCTCCACCTACATCTCCTCCAATAATTGTCTTAACTCTCGTCTTAACAATTTTTTCGAAGCGTTTCGTGGTAATTCCTCTAAGAAACACACTTTCTTCGGCACTTTATATTTCGCTAATTTCTCCTCGCAAAAATGAAGAATTTCTTCTTCTCTTACCTCTCCGCTTTTTACAACAAAAGCAGCTGGCACTTGTCCCCAACTTTCGTCAGCCATACCGACAACACCGGCTTCTGCTACTGCAGGATGAGATAGTAACACTTCTTCAATTTGAGCTGGATATATATTTTCTCCCCCAGAAATAATTAAATCACTGCGGCGGTCTAATACGTATAAAAATCCTTCTTCATCTAAATAACCGAGGTCACCAGTATGAAGCCAGCCATTTTGAATTGTTTCACGCGTCGCATCTTCACGGTTGAAATAGCCACCTGTTACGTTCGGTCCTTTTACAACAATTTCTCCTTCAGCATGTGGAGGCACTATTACGCCGTCTTTTTCAATACGAAGCTGACATTGGAATAGTGGTTTTCCAGCTGATCCTACTTTCGTTAACATGTAATCTGCTGATAACGTACAAATTTGCGAAGACGTTTCTGTCATACCGTACGTTTGATACACAGGAATTCCTTTTTCTACACACGTTTCTAATAACGGTTTCGGCGCTGGCCCTCCGCCTAGTAACATGCATCGTAAAGAAGAGGGATATGTCTCTTCTCCAAGTCGCTCTAAAAGATCTGTTAACATTTTAGAAACGACAGAAATAATCGTAACGCCTCTCGTTTGAAGTGCTTCATGAATAAAATTAGCATCATATTTCGGAACGAGTAAAATGCGCATACCGTACATAATATTTTTCATTAACAGAGATAGCCCGCCAACGTGGAACATCGGCATACAAGCTAACCAGCAATCATCATCACGAAGCCCTAAATTAAGCGAAGAACCGACTGCGCTTGCCCAATGATTACTGTACGTTAAAATAACGCCTTTCGGCTTCCCTGTCGTCCCAGACGTATAAATAATTGTCATCGCTTCTTCTAAAGAGAATTCTTCCTGTATAGATGCTTCCGCCTTCGATCCATTCATCACTTCAGCAAATGAATATACAGGAACATCTGTAGTCTCAAAATCTTGATCCGTCACTAAACAAACAACTTCAGCATCATCCATTTGCCAAAGTAGCTCTTCTCTTGAAAGACGCGTATTTAAAAGCACAGCTACTGCACCTACGTAAGATAGGGCGTGAATAACTGTAATCATCTCCATACCATTTTTCATCAGAACAGCCACCTTTTGTCCACGCTTCACTCCAACGTGCGTGAGGTGTTCACAAACAGATACTACTTTTTCATGCAACTGCATAAAAGTAACCTTTTCGTCCTCTATTTCAATTGCAGTGCGATCTGGTGTTAAAAATGCACGTTGCTTTAACCAATTTGGCATAGTTTCCATCATACATTCTCCTTTCCTGAAAGAAAGAGACTTGATATGACATCAAGTCTCTTAGTTGTTTTGTTTCCGGTTGATTCCATCTAGCTACAGCGGCTAGAACAGTCGGTCGTTTCACGCCTTCCTACGAGGCAAAAAGCGCCTCTACGTCAGGAGTTCCAACGCCCTCTTGTTCTAAGCAAGCCGCTTCCGCTTTTGGTTTCATCCAGCTGCGCCTCCTAGCCCCTTCCATCTAAGAACCTTCCGCACGAGAAAGTAAAAAACACTTTCTGTGCGAAAGAACCTTAGCCTACGAGGCTAAACAGTCGGCTCCGCTTTTGGTTTGATCACGGGAAACGAGGGAATTGACCGAAGTCCGGGCTGCGTTTTTCTTTGAACGCGTCACGACCTTCTTTTGCTTCGTCAGTTGTGTAGTACAATAACGTTGCATCTCCAGCTAATTGTTGAATACCAGCTAGACCGTCTGTGTCTGCGTTGAATGCAGCTTTTAGGAAACGAAGTGCCATTGGGCTGTTTGCTAAAATTTCTTGTGCCCATTGTACTGTTTCTGCTTCAAGCTCTTCTAATGGTACTACAGTGTTTACTAAGCCCATATCAAGCGCTTCCTGTGCACTATATTGACGACATAAGTACCAAATTTCGCGAGCTTTCTTGTGGCCTACCATACGAGCTAAGTAACCAGCTCCGTATCCACCGTCAAAGCTTCCTACTTTAGGACCTGTTTGTCCGAATACAGCGTTGTCTGCAGCGATCGTTAAGTCACATACGATATGAAGTACGTGTCCTCCACCGATTGCATAACCTGCTACCATTGCGATAACTGGTTTAGGAATTGCGCGAATTAGACGTTGTAAGTCTAATACGTTGAGACGTGGGATTTGGTCGTCACCTACATATCCACCATGACCGCGAACTTTTTGGTCGCCGCCAGAACAGAATGCACGTCCACCTTCACCTGTTAAAATGATAACGCCAACATTTGCATCATCACGAGCGTGTGCAAAAGCGTTGATCAACTCCATTACCGTTTTAGGACGGAATGCGTTATGTACTTCAGGGCGGTTAATCGAAATCTTTGCGATACCATTGTATGTTGAATAAATAATATCTTCGTAATTGCCTTCTTTTACCCATTCAATAGCCATTACAACTACCTCCTTGTATATTTCTGATCTCCTCTATAAGTGTAGCTTCCCTCTTAGGTGAAAAAAGCATCACTGCATAGTTTTTAGAAATCCCTTTACTATTGTATCAAACTTTTCAGGTTGTTCCACATGAATTGCATGGCCAGCACCATCAATTTTGACAAATTTCGCGTCAGAGACGCATTTTTCGATATTTTTTAATATGCGAAAGAACTTTTCATCATGCTCACCGTTCATTAAAAGAACAGGCATTTTTAAGTTTTGTAGCTCATTCCACCATGAAGGCTGAGCCCCTGTTCCCATGCCTCGCAAGCTATTTGCAAGTCCTTTTGGATTGTTAGCAAGTCGTTCTTTTCGCACTGCTTCTTGTACCTTTTCTGCTAAACGTTTTTGCGTTTCGAACAGCGGAATATTTTCCCACATCGCTACAAAACTTTCGATTCCTTCTCGCTCAATTTTATGAGCAAGTCGCTCATCTTTTTCACGACGTTCTTTTCTAGCCTCTTCACTTTCAAGCCCAGCTGTACAATTTTCTAATAAAAGAGAACGTACATATTCTGGATATAGGCATGCCATCGTAATCGCCAGCCTACCGCCCATTGAATAGCCGAGTATGTGCGCTTTTTCAATATGAAGGTAATCTAGCAGCTCTTTCATTTGTAATGCCGCATTTCTAATATCATAATGCGTCACAGCTTCAGGACTTTCCGTTTTTCCGTGCCCAACAATGTCTACTAAAATGACTTGAAATTTCTCGCTCCAAGAAGGAACGAAAAAACGCCACGTTTCCATGCTTCCCGTAAAACCATGAAGAAGTAGAAGTGGTTCACCGCTTCCGACTACTTCATATTCATACGATACACCTTGCAGCGTTACTTTCATCGTGATTCACCTTGTAAAGATGTAGTAATCACGTCCATCGTTTTTGCCCATAATGTACGGTGCAATGTTAAGTTCTCATCACGATTCGTACAAATTTCCACAACGTGTAAACCTTCCGCCCTTGTTCCCTTTTGTACCTCTTCTCGGAATTGCTCCCAACCATTTACACGGCTAAATGAACCACCGTACATTTTAACAACGTGTTCATAATCAAGCCCAATCGGTGTTCCAAATAATGATTCAAAATGTTCCTTTTTCTCATACTGTGGTAAGAATGAGAAAATACCACCACCGTCATTATTTACAACGACAATTGTTATGTTTAATTCATGTAATTTCGCTGCTAACAGTCCATTTAAATCGTGATAAAATGATAAATCACCGATGACTAATACGAGCGGATCACAAATAACGCTCGCGCCTAAAGCTGTTGAAATGATTCCATCGATACCATTTACACCGCGATTTGCCATCACCTGAATGTTTTTATTTGATGTGAAGAAGAATGAATCTGTATCACGAATTGGCATACTATTACTCACAAATAACGTTGCCCCATCTGGTAATACGCGTACAATATCCGTAATAACCTTTCCTTCAAATGCCGTTTCGTATGTTTCCATTTCACGAAGCGTTTCCTTCGTTTTTTCGTTTATATGTTGCCACATTCGGGACCAATCATTCTTTTTCATAGCTGGCATTTTTTCTATTAATGCCTTGCAAAATGCAATATCATTTGCCTGTACAACTTCTGTCGCAACGAGAGCTGGATCTCTCCATTGTCCGGATTCGTCGACAACGATATGAACGGCTTTCGTCTGTTTTTTAATAAACTGCGTTAATGCTTTCGAAACAGGCATACCACCAAAGCGAATCATAACTTCTGGCTTCCACGTTTCTTTTAACAACTCATTTCGTAAAAATGTATCGTAACAGTCAATTACCATCGTTTTATCGTGATGTCCGCTACGAATGTTAGAAAGTGGATCCGCTAATATTGGATATCCTGTTTTTTTAGCTAATTGTGCCGCAAACGCTGCGATTTCTGAATGACTATCATCTCCACAAATAATAAGCCCCTTTTCCATATGTGAAAGGCGCCCTACAAGAGAATCTACATATTCACTCGTCATCACCGCGTTCCCTTGCTGAACTACTCCTGTATATTCCCCGCGTCCTTTATCCCATAAACTTTTTAATGAAAAGTCCGGGATAAGCGGTTCACGCACTGGAAAATTAAGATGAACAGGTCCTTGCGGCGTTAAAAGTGCGCTTGCTATCATGCGCTGCGTCGTCATGCGAGCATAATGATACATCGCTTCACTCGCTTCTGGAATTGCCATCTCTGTAAATTGCTTCACAAACGTACCGTATAAATTAATTTGATTCATCGCTTGTGGTGCACCGACATCTCTTAATTCATGCGGTCTATCTGCCGTTAAGACGATAAGCGGTACTCGTGAATGAAAAGCTTCACATACAGCTGGGTAATAGTTCGCTGCTGCCGTTCCTGACGTACATAATAATGCAACAGGACGTTTTTTTGCTTTTGCGATACCGAGCGCAAAAAATCCTGCTGATCTTTCATCTACGTGTAAATATGTGTTCATTCCTTCATGTTGTTCCATTAGTAGAGCAATCGGCGTTGACCGTGAGCCTGGACTAATGACAACATCACATACATTTAGACGCGTCAGTTCATCCACGAACGCGCCTAAATAGTATGATAATGCTTCTATATGATTGTTCATTTCATTAATTCCTCCAAAGCACCAAGCATCGGTCTAAACTTCAAACTTGTTTCTTCATATTCAAGTTGCGGTACTGAATCAATTACAATCCCACAACCGGCAAATAAGGATGCTTTCTCGCCATTTAATAATCCGCAGCGAAGTGCAACCGCAAATTCACCATTTCCTTCATCATCTATCCAACCAATCGGTGCACCATACAATCCTCTGTCTAACAATTCAACATCACGGATCAGTTTCATTGCTTCCAAACGAGGCGTCCCGCCAAGAGCTGGTGTTGGATGTAATTCTTCTACCATTGTTAAAAGACTCACATCACCTTTTGCTTCTACAGGCGTATATAAATGAATTAAGTTTTTCGTTGTTAATAAACCCGGACTTTCCGGAATATTAACGACGTTGCAATGCTCATTTAATACACCGCGAATCATGTTCACTACATAACCATGTTCAGCTAAATTCTTTTCATCATGAAGAAGCGCATTACCATTTTGTTTACTTTCTTCTATAGAATGACCATGACCGATTGAACCAGCAAGACACATCGACGTAAACTTCTCATCTTCTTTGCGAATTAATCTCTCTGGCGTCGCTCCTAGGAAACATGCTCCTTTATAATCAAAAGAAAATACGTAACAATCCGGTTGCCCAATGCGAAGCGCTTCTAAAACAAGAGCAGAATCAATAGAATGATTCACCTCTACTTTTAACTCCCTCGCTAATACAACCTTCTGCACGTTACCCTGCTTCATCTCATCTTGCACTTTCTCAATTGCTTTCATCCAGCCTTTCGGATCAACTTCTACTTTAGAAGTAACAATTAATTTCGATCCTTCTAGCGCACATTTACTCTCCCCAAAAATTTTCTCTTCTAAAGAAATCATTTCGTTATAAAGAGTTTCTGCACAATCTGTTTCTGAAACAAATGTATTCATCGTTAACCACGCTTTTTCATTTTTTACAGTTAATAAAAATGCGGGTAGTGAAAATGTTGTATCTTTAAATTCTTTCCATAGGTCTGTTTTCTCTTTTTCTGGATCAAATGAAAACCCACCAAATAAAAGAGGACCTGTTCCAAATTCATATTCATCTCTTTGCACAAATGCATTCTCTTTTACTTTCTCCCACTCATCACGAGCAGTTTGAAAGCGCTTATGAGAAGAATTTGCTATAGTGAAAACAGAGCCAATTCCTGCAAATATTACATGCTGAGCTGGGTCTGCAAAATAACATCTATTTTCGAATGAAGTCCTTTTTCCTGCTGCATAAAACAGAAGTGGATCCACCCAGTCTATTTGTTTGACAAAACTAACTAATGTTTTTTCATTCTTTACACGCTTAATGGCCGCACTAAGAACTTCTTGCAAGCCTTTTTGTTTCGTTTGAATCACAATTGTCTCCCCCCTATGGGCGAAAAATAGTCATAATTACGCTTGATTTTAAGATACACCTCAAACGAAAGGCCTGTCAACGTTTAGCATTTCTGAGAAATTCACCTTCTCTTCCTAGAAAATAAACGTTGACACTAAATGATGCTTTTTCTACACTTAATTGTGTACAATATGTGACCTAAGGAGGATTCAACATGGAAATGAACGTCGAAACGAATTCCTCTCCTACGGCGCCAAAGCCAAGTAAACAAACAGGCTGGCGCATTTGGTGGAGTTTACTACGCCCCCATACATTAACAGCAGCTTTCGTTCCTGTTTTCATCGGAACAGCATATGCGATGCAGGTCGGAGGTATAAATCAAATACATCTCCCTCTTTTCCTTATGATGCTTCTTGCTTGTCTTCTCATTCAAGCAGCAACAAACATGTTTAATGAATACTTTGATTATAAAAGAGGACTCGATCACGAAGGTTCAGTCGGTATCGGCGGCGCTATCGTTCGCGATGGCATTCAGCCAAAAACAGTGCTTAACTTAGCATTTGGATTTTTTGGCATCGCAATGCTATTAGGCGTTTATATTTGTATGAATTCTAGCTGGCGGCTTGCTGCAATCGGTCTCGTTTGTATGGCCGTTGCTTACCTTTATACAGGCGGCCCACTTCCAATTGCCTATACACCATTTGGAGAGTTAACAGCAGGATTATTTATGGGTGTCATTATTATCGGGATTTCATTCTTTATTCAAACTGGAACTGTAACATCAGAAGTCATTTTACTATCTATTCCAAGCTCCATTTTAATTGGTGCCATTTTACTAGCTAATAACATCCGTGACTTAGATGGCGATAAAGAAAACGGTCGTAAAACGTTAGCAATTCTCGTTGGACGTGAAAGAGCCGTTGGTGTACTTGCTTCTATGTTCATCGTTTCCTACATTTGGACAATTGCTTTAATTATCGTGGGCATCGTATCACCATGGATGCTGATCGTATTTTTAAGTGCACCGAAAGCATTTAAAGCGACGAAAGGTTTTATCGGCAAAAGCATTCCAATGGAAATGGTACCTGCGATGATTTCAACAGCAAAAACAAATACAATCTTCGGTCTCCTCATGGGAATCGGATTATTACTTGGATATTTCCTTTAAAAGGAGCTGCTAATGCGGCTCCTTTTTCATATACCAATTTCAGCTCATAATTCCTACTCGCAACGCTCATACTATGTAAAGAAACTGAATTGTAGGAAGGTGGATGACAATGTTAACTCCACAACAAGTAAATCAATTTAAATCCGTTTTAGAAAAACAAAAACAAGAACTAGAGCAAACAATACAAACTCATGAAAATGAAAATCGTGCCTCTGAACGCGATTCCGTCGGAGAATTGTCTAGCTATGATAACCATCCAGGTGATATGGCTACAGAGCTATATGAACGTGAAAAAGATTTCGGGCTTATTGAGCTTTGGCATAAACAGCTAGAGGATACGAAACATGCCTTGCAAAAAATAGAAGCAGGTACGTACGGTATTTGTGAAGTGTCTGGCGTGGAAATTCCATTTGAAAGATTAGAAGCAATGCCGACTGCTACAACATGCATACAGCACGCGACAAATAAATTAAATATGGAGACCCGTCCAGTTGAAGAAGAAGTATTGGCTCCTTCTTTCCATAAGCACGATGAAGATCATTCTGTTGAGTACGATGCAGAAGATGCGTGGCAAGATGTCGCAAATTATGGAACGTCTGAAACACCGTCTGATTTAGAAAGACAAGATTCAAAAAATTATAATGGTATGTATGTAAATAGTGAAGAGAATGTTGGATATGTAGAGGATTTCGAAAACTTTATCGGTACAGATATGTATGGAAAAAACCCACAAGTTTTCGCCACAGAAGAACATGAAGAGTATGAACAAATGCTTGATGACTTTGAAGAGCGTACCTTCAAAGGCGAATTATCTTCAAATGAATCTAGTTCCAAAGAGTAAAGTGAAACTTTAATTAGTGCGGGGACCATCCCCCACTAATTATTAGCCCACACCCTTCGGACGTTTATGGGATAAAAAAAGCATTCCGAAATTCGGAATGCTTTTTATCGCTAGCTAATTAGTTTTTTGTAACGTTAGCTGCTTGTGGTCCGCGGTTTCCTTCAACGATTTCGAAAGAAACTTCTTGACCTTCTTCTAAAGTTTTGAAGCCTTCGCCTTGGATAGCTGAGAAATGTACGAATACGTCTTCTCCGCCTTCAACTTCGATGAAGCCAAAACCTTTTTCGCCGTTAAACCATTTAACTTTACCTGTTTGCATGTCATGTACCTCCTAAATAAAAATGAAACTATGAATCCACATGAAAAGGTGGATATAAAGGACATGAATGTATAACAAGCTTACAGCCTTTAATACAACGTGCTTTATTTCCGTACCACATTATGTAGCTCAATAGTGCTTTCACTATATCACGCTATATGAAAAACGTCAAATGAGAACACTTTCATTCCATCATTTTTTTATAATTTTAATATAATGTTGAATTTCCATCTCCTTACTTTATTTGAAAATTAACAAAACTAGAGTATTCTAATACTATTAAATTCTGTACAATATAAATATATATTACATATGAGGTGAAAAAAATGAAGGCACATGAAATCGAATATAAGTTATACGGTGACGATATGCAGTTCGTTGAAATTGAATTAGATCCAGAAGAGAGTGTTATCGCAGAAGCTGGGGCAATGATGATGATGGAAGACTACATCGAAATGGAGACAATTTTCGGTGATGGTTCTGGACCATCTAACGGTCTATTCGGAAAATTAATGGGGGCTGGTAAGCGTCTTGTTACAGGTGAAAGCATGTTTATGACTGTATTTACAAATACAGGTCACGGCAAACGCCACGTCTCATTTGCTGCTCCTTATCCTGGTAAAATTGTTCCTGTTGATTTAACAGAATATCAAGGGAAAATAGTTTGCCAAAAAGATGCGTTTCTTTGTGCTGCAAAAGGTGTTTCTATCGGAATTGAGTTTACTAAAAAAATAGGAACTGGTTTCTTTGGTGGTGAAGGTTTCATCATGCAGAAACTTGAAGGTGATGGTCTAGCTTTCATGCATGCAGGCGGAACTGTATATAAGCGCGAATTAAAACCCGGTGAGAAACTTCGCATTGATACAGGTTGTCTCGTTGCCATGACAAAAGACGTTAACTATGATATTGAATTTGTAGGAAAAGTAAAAACAGCTCTATTTGGCGGTGAAGGTTTATTCTTCGCAACGCTAGAAGGTCCTGGAACGGTTTGGATTCAGTCCTTAACACTTAGCCGCTTAGCAGCACGCCTTACGAGTCCAGCAGCTCAAAGCACCGGTGAAGGCAGTGTTTTAGGTGGACTTGGTCGTTTATTAGATGGAAAAGAGTAAAAGTGCCCTTATGGGGCGCTTTTTATTTAGGTGGACTACGCTTCCCCTCCCCCCTCATATAACTAAATGTTCCATCCTCATTTTCAAAACCCTCAAAAAGAATGAATCAAGTCCCTCACTGCATATATTTAACCATACCTTTTCTTAAGGAGGGCTTCCTTAATGCGTACTCCTTTATCCTTTGATAAAGACACTGCCATATTGTTAGCTTCTTGTTGTGAGTTAACGTATGAACAATATAAACAAAATGGGATTTTTGAAATACCAGATGGTTTTCAATATGTACAAGGTTTTCAAGGAAAAACCATTCAAATGACAGAATGGTTTGGATTCATATTAGAATCTGAGGATACAATTATTGTAGCTTTTCGGGGCACACAAACAGATACAGACTGGATTATCGATTCACTCGTCAACCAAAAGCCATACCCATATGCTTTAAACAGCGGAAATGTCCATAACGGCTTTCTTTCTATTTATGAATCTTGCCGAGATTCTATTATGGATATGCTCGTATCATTGCCAGCCCATAAAAAACTACTAGCTACCGGACATAGTTTAGGTGGTGCGCTTGCTACATTACACATATTAGATGCACGTATCAATACCGCCTTCGCACAGTATGGCCTTTATACATTCGCTTCTCCAAAAGTAGGAGATATCGCTTTTCGAAATTATTATAAACTACAAGTAGCTAGTAGCTTTCGTTTTGTAAATTTATTCGATGTCGTTCCACTTCTCCCTCCGCGAAACATAAATTTTAATGATCGTGATTGGGAATATGCCCACGTTCATCACAATATGACATTTACAAAAAATACAAAATCTATTACGAATAATCATTCCATGACAACATACAAAACATGTCTGACTTCTCATTTTTAACCAGTAAACAATTGGAAATTATACATTCGTATACTATAATAATATATGAATTTACTTTTGGATGAGGGGACCTTACATGTTAAAGTTTATCTTTGCACTTTTTCTCATTGTAATTTTTTCGGTTACAGGTTTCTTTACATTTTCATACTTTGCGACAGGAGAATATGGTGGAACAGGCATAATCTATACCGCTATCCCATTTCTTTCTTAAGCAAAATAAGTAAACCGAGCTTAGTCTCATTTAGCTCGGTTTACTTTGCGAAGCAATCGTATTCCTGTTTTAAAAGCGAATACACTTTAGAATCACTGTACGTATTATTCATTTTTACATTTTGCCTTAATGTACCTTCATATACCATTTTTAATTTTTGCATCACACGTTCAGAAGCTACATTTCTCACACTACATCTCCCTTCAATACGATTCAAATTTAATTCTTGAAAACCAACTTTTATAACTTGTTCTAACGCTTCAACAATAACTCCTTTCCCCCAATATGTTGGGCTAATTACAGCTCCAATCGATGCACTATTATGTGGCATAAGCCATATTCCACATGTTCCAATTACCTTTTGGTTATCATTCAGCATAATAGACCATATAAGAGCCTTACCATCTCGTATCGTTGTAAACATATTTTCTAATAAACGATGAGTTTCCTCTTTCGTTTTATGTACTTCCCTCGGTACATATGTAGCTGTTTCCGCATTAGAATATACTTCAAATAAATCAGCTGCATGTGCACCATGTATCTTCGTTAAAATTAATCTATTTGTTTTTAAATCTCCTTGTTCATACATACCCTTCATATGCCATTCACCACACTTCTGTATAATGAGTAAAAGTCCCTTCAAAAGGGACTTTTACTTAATGTTGTTTAACCGTATTACCAATACCCCAAATTTCATTACTGTACTGCAAAATCGTTCGATCGCTCGCAAAATGACCTGATTGTGCAATATTTAAAATCGACATTTCTAGCCATTTCGTTCGATTTTCATAAGTACGCCCTACAGCTTCTTGCCTTTCCGCATATGGACCAAAATCTCGCAAAACGAAATATTCATCATTTTGAATAACGAGAGAATCGTAAATTGCTTCAAATTCAGCTCCCGACTGTGCAAAGAAACCATTCGTTAACTGATCTACTACTTTTTTAATATGCATATTGTGGTGATAATAATCACTTGCACGATATCCACCATTTTGATAGTAATGAAGAACCTCTTCCGCCGTTAAACCGAAAATGAAACAGTTATCATCACCGACCCTGTCTTTTATTTCAATATTAGCTCCGTCTAATGTGCCGAGTGTAATCGCACCATTCATCATAAATTTCATATTTCCTGTTCCTGATGCTTCTTTACTCGCAGTTGAAATTTGTTCACTTACATCCGCCGCTGGGAATATATCTTCCGCTACAGAAACTCGATAGTTTTCTAGAAAGATAACTTTCATATATTGGCTTACGTACGGATCGTTATTTACTTTCCTTGCGAGTTCATTAATTAATTTAATAATTTTTTTCGCATAATAATAGCCAGGTGATGCTTTCGCTCCAAAAATAAAAGTACGCGGATAAAATGTAAAACTAGTATCCTCTTTCAAACGGTTATACAAATATAAAATATGAAGAACGTTTAATAATTGTCGCTTGTAAGCATGCAGTCTTTTTACTTGCACGTCAAAAATAGAATTTGGATCAATTGTAATCCCCATTTTATTATGAATACGCTCCGCTAAAATCTCTTTACGCTCTTGTTTTACCTCTGCAAATTTCTCTTGGAAACTCGCATCATATTGAACTGTTTGCAACGCCTGCAGCTTAATCGGTTCTTTCTTCCACTCTGTTCCAATCGCCTCTGAAATAAGGTTCGTCAGCTGCGGATTTGCCTTCATTAACCAACGTCTATGAGCGATTCCATTCGTCTTATTATTAAACTTATCTGGATAAAACTCATAAAACAATCGCATTTCACGTTGCTTCAAAATTTCCGTATGAATTTTTGCTACACCGTTTACGCTATGGCTACCGACAATTGCTAAATGAGCCATTTTCACAAGATCATGTGCAATAATCGCCATATCTTCAATGCGATGCCATTCGTACGGATAACGTTCCCAAAGTTCATGACAGAAACGTTCATTAATCTCTTCAATAATCATATAAATTCTCGGTAATAACGGTTTAAAAATGTGAATTGGCCACTTCTCAAGCGCTTCTGATAACGTCGTATGATTCGTATAAGAAATCGTTTGCGTCGTTATGTGCCAAGCCTCTTCCCATGCTAATTTTTCTTCATCTAATAAAATACGCATCAGTTCTGGAATCGCTAAAACCGGATGTGTATCGTTAATATGAATCGCAATTTTTTCATGTAATTGACGAAGGTCACCATATCTTTCTCTATGCGTACGAACGATATTTTGTAAACTTGCTGATACGAGGAAATACTGTTGTTTTAAGCGAAGTATTTTCCCCTCATCATGCGTATCATCTGGATATAAAAACTCCGATACCGCCTCTGTTTCACGCTTATATTTCAAAATATCTTTGCAGTTTTGCGGGAAAGGAACTGGTTCAGCATTCCAAAGCCTAAGCGTATTTACAGTACTCGTCTCATAGCCTACTACTGGAACATCATATGGTACCGCCATAATGACTTCTGCATTCGTATGTCTGAACTCTAAACGTCCATCCATTTCTAACGGCTCCACACTGCCAAAATAGCTTACTTCTACAGCTTGATCATGCCTTCTTACTTCCCATACATTTTCATGAAGAAGCCATTGTTCTGGAAACTCAACTTGATAACCATCAACAATTTTTTGATCAAACAAGCCATGTTTGTAACGAATCCCACAGCCGTGTCCTGGTAAGTTTAAAGATGCGAGTGAATCAAGAAAACAGGCTGCTAGACGTCCAAGCCCACCATTTCCAAGACCTGCATCTGCTTCCACCTCTTCTAACTCTTGCAAAGAAATCCCAAGCTCCGAAAGGCCCTGCTCACATACATCCCTGATACCTAAATTTAAAATGTTACTTCCAAGCAAACGTCCAAGTAAAAACTCAATGGATAAGTAATACATTTGCTTTTGCTCTCCAGACCGATAGCTTTCGTTCGTTGCAATCCATTGACTATTCATATACTCACGTACCATGTACCCAAGCGTATTATATTGATCACGAGTTGTAGAGTCTTTGAAACTTTTCCCATACATCGTCTCTAACTTTTCTAGAAAGGCTGATTTGAAACTTTCAACATGAGTAAACATTTTTTCACCACCTACATGTTATTCCATGAGACTTTTATACAATTTCTTATAAGCAAGAGCTGATTTCTCCCAACTATAATCTTCAGTCATCGCTTGTTTTACAAGCTGTTCCCATACCGGCTTATCGTGATAAAATTCAATTGCACGGAGAACCGTATACAACATGTCATGTGCATTGAAATTCGTAAAACTGAAACCATTTCCTTCTCCTGTTTCTTCATCATAAGATTGTACAGTATCGTTTAATCCACCTGTTTCTCTTACAATCGGAATCGTACCGTACGCTAATGCGATAAGTTGTCCAAGTCCACACGGTTCAAACAGTGACGGCATTAAAAATAGATCGCTTCCCGCATACACTTGATGCGCAAGCTCCTCATTAAATCCGATATATACCTTCACCTTCTCTGGATACTCATATGCCATCCATTCAAAGAACTGTTCGTATTCTGAATCACCGGATCCTAAAATAATACATTGTACATCTTCTTCCATTATTTCACGGAATACAGTACGTACTAAATCAAGACCTTTTTGTTTCGTTAATCTCGTGACCATTGCAATAATTGGTGTATCCTCTTTTTCTGGCAAACCAAAATAACGCTGCAATGCACGTTTATTTTCATTTTTTTCATATAATGACTCTGCATCATACTGAGCTGTAATATACGAGTCCGTTTCTGGGTTATATACGCTCGTGTCAATTCCATTTACAATGCCACTCAGCTTATCATTATATTTTCGTAGCAATCCATCTAATTTCTCACCGAAAAACTCATATTGTATTTCTTCTTTATATGTCGGGCTAACCGCTGTAATTTGATCAGAAGCGATAATACCGCCTTTCATAAAGTTCACATTTCCATAAAACTCTAGCTGTTCACTATGAAAATATTCATCACCAAGCTCTAACAGGTCGTACATCACTTCAGGAGAAAATACACCTTGGAACTGCAAGTTATGAATTGTATATACCGTTTTAATACGCTCATATAATGGGTTGTCTTGATACTTTTCGCGAAGTAAGAAATTAACCATAGCGGTATGCCAATCATGGCTATGAAGAACATCCACTTCAAAATCAAGATGCGGAATACACTCTAAAACTGCCTTCGAAAAATAAGAAAAACGCTCTCCGTCATCATAATGACCGTACAAAGAATCCCTCTTAAAATAATATTCATTGTCTATTAAATAATACGTAATCCCGTCTTGCTCACCTTTTAAAATTCCGCAATATTGATTTCTCCAGCCAAGAGGAACGTTAATTACTTTATGAAGCGTACATCCATCTCTTAATTTTTGCGGAATAAGACTATAATTCGGAAGTATAATACGTACATCCACACCTAATTTTTTAAGCTCTTTTGGGAGCGCACCTGCTACATCAGCTAATCCTCCCGATTTAACAAACGGTACACATTCTGATACTGCAAATAAAATATTCACTTGTTGTCCCACTGCTCGAAAAGCATATATTACTCTTCTTGCAGCTTCCTCCCTTCGAGTTTTCATTTAAATTAAAACTTTAATCAGTGGAGGAAAGACCCCCACTGATTCTTCAAGAATAACTATTAATCGTACTGTTTTGAATGCTTCCTTTTTCTACAACGTACGGCTCATCGGTGTTTCCTTTTAAAACGACACCGTCACCAATTTTCACGTCTTTATCAATAATAACACCGTCTATTATACAGTTATCTCCAATTTGGCTCTTTTGCATAATAATACTATTACGAACAATTGAACCTTTTCCAATTTTAACAGAACGGGAAACAACACTGTTTTCTACTTCCCCTTCAATAATACTGCCATTTGCAATCATTGTATTTTTCACGACTGCACCCTTTAGGTAACGAGTTGGTGGCTCATCTTTTACTTTCGTAAAAATCGGTGCTTCTTTCTTAAATAATTGCTTCCAAATAGCAGGTTGCAAAATTTCTAAGCTATGTTTATAGTAACTTTCAATCGAGTCAATAATAGCTACATATCCTGTATGCTCATACGTAGCAATATGCAGTGATTTTCCGCGCTTTTCTCTCACTACATCAAATAAACTGTATTGCTCCACATCTTTATATGTCTCAAATAAATCTAACAATAATTGTTTCTTTAACACGTATGTTTGAAGCGAAACCCCTTCATGGCAAACTTCAGTAATATCAGCTGCCGTATGTATATGCCGCTCTAACACCGCCTGGAAATTTAATGCTGTTACGAGATGGCTATTCGTAATAACAACGTATTCTTCTCTGCTTCTTAGAAAATAATCAATATGTCTTCTAAAATGTGCAAAAGATCCAAACTCATCTTGGTCACATTGGCAATTTGGTGGGAATAAAAACAATCCGTCACGTTTTCTATCTAAATCCCACTGTTTCCCTGAACCAACATGGTCCATTAACGAACGGTTTTTATGGCTTGTAAAAACCGCCACACTATGAATATTAGAATTCACCATATTGGAAAGCATGAAATCAATGAGTCGATAACGGCCCCCAAACGGTAGCGCCGCTAGTGAACGATGCCCTGTTACTTTCTGTAAGGAAGTAAAACTTCCCGTTGCATTAATAATTCCTAACATTTTTTCTCCCATTCATTTCATCCCCCTTTTCTATTTCCCTTCAGCAATTAATACTACATCGTCAACATTTTTTTCTGGACGAATGATTGTTCCATCTTCAATAACCATTTCCGATCCAACAATTGCTCTTTCAATCACAACATTTTTCCCAATCTTCGCTCCTGGCATAACGACGGAATCAATAACCATACTACCTTCTTCCACCGTCACCCCTTGGAATAAGACAGAATGCTTCACGTCCCCTTCAATGACGCACCCTTCGTTAATCAATGATTCTTCCACTTTTGCCTTTTCCGCAATATATTGAGGCGGTTCGTTTGGATTGACAGAATAAATACGCCAGTTACGATCATTTAAATTCAATGATGTTTCATCGCGAAGTAAATCCATATTCGCTTCCCATAAGCTTTTCACTGTTCCAACATCTTTCCAATATCCTTCAAACGGATACGCCATTAGCTTCTTCCCTTCATCTAATAAAAGCGGAAGTACATCTTTTCCGAAATCATTACTAGATTCAGGATTTCTTGCATCCATTTCTAAATACTCTTTCAAAATTGCCCAGTTAAAAATATAGATTCCCATTGATGCAAGATTACTTCTTGGAAATTGCGGTTTCTCTTCAAACTCAACAATTTCCATCTCTTCATTCGTATTCATAATGCCAAAGCGACTCGCTTCATCCCAAGGCACTTCAATAACAGAAATCGAAACGTCCGCTTCTTTCTCAACATGGTAATCTAGCATTTTACTGTAATCCATTTTATAAATATGATCGCCTGATAAAATAAGGACATACTCTGGTTCGTACTGACTTAAATAGTTTAAGTTTTGATAAATGGCACTTGCCGTACCTGTGTACCACTTCACACCTGAAGACTCCGCATAAGGAGGTAATACTGTGACTCCACCGTTTACTCGGTCTAAATCCCAAGCATTGCCGATTCCGATATAATTATGAAGTTCGAGCGGTTGATACTGCGTCAAAATCCCAACCGTTTCAATACCAGAATTCGCACAATTACTTAACGTAAAATCAATAATGCGATATTTACCACCAAATGGAACAGCTGGCTTGGCTAAATTTTTTGTTAATGCACTTAAACGACTACCTTTTCCCCCTGCTAGTAACATTGCTACGCACTTTTGTTTTTGAGCCATCTTGTTTTTTGCTCCCCTTTCTAGTCTTCACTGGTCGTAATATGGATACGCCAAATGGTGGAATTGTAATTTCTACATGTGCCTCTTGATTATGGTACGGTTCTAGAGTCGCCTTAAGACGTTTTTTATTCACTTGCCCCGAGCCGCCATATTGCTCCGCATCACTGTTTAAAATCTCGTTATAATACTCGAAATCTGGTACACCTACTTTATAGTTTTCATATGTAGCTTTCGTAAAATTACATACGACAACTAACGCATCTTCTTGTTTATCTCCTTGGCGAATAAACGAGAAAATACTTTGCTCATTATTATTAGCATCAATCCACTGAAATCCTTCAGGTGAATGATCAAGCTGCCAAAGTGGTTTTGAGCGCTTATACAATGCTATGAGCTCTTTAAAGTAATCATGCATATAACGATGCATTTCAAAATCATGTAAATTCCAATCTAAATCTTCAAGGTCTTTCCACTCATCAAACTGCCCAAATTCTCCTCCCATGAAAAGTAATTTCTTTCCTGGGTGAGTAAATAAATATCCATATAATAAACGAAGCTGAGCAAACTTATCCCAGTAATCTCCTGGCATTTTATTTAATAACGACTTTTTCCCGTGAACGACTTCATCATGAGAAAGCGGTAATATGAAGTTTTCAGAGTAAGCATATAGTAAAGAGAATGTTATTTTCTCATGAATATACTTCCTGTATTCAGGTGCACACTCCATATATTTCAGCACGTCATTCATCCAGCCCATATTCCATTTGTAATTGAATCCAAGTCCACCTTCATAAGTTGGAGCTGTTACAAGTGGCCAAGCTGTTGAATCTTCTGCTGTCATAAGACAGTCTTCATCCTCTGCAAATACCGCTTCATTTAACTCTCGTAAAAATGAAACAGCGTGCTCATTACTTTGCTCCTGTCCTTCTTTATTCCAGTACAACATATTCGCAACTGCATCCACCCTGAAACCGTCAATATGGAAATATTTCATCCAAAATAACGCATTTGAAATTAAGAAATTACGTACTTCCCTTTTTCCTAAATCAAAATTGACAGTTCCCCATACTTGGTTTTCTTGTACATCCTTATCTTTATATTCATAAGTCGGTGTCCCATCAAACAAATATAGACCGTGAGCATCTTTACAAAAATGCCCCGGCACCCAATCTAAAATGACACCGATTCCATATTTATGACATTCATCGACAAAATACATCAAATCATGTGGTGTGCCGAATCTACTCGTTGCTGCATAATATCCCGTCCCTTGATATCCCCAAGAACGATCATATGGATGCTCAACAAGCGGCATGATTTCAATATGTGTAAATTGATGTTCCACCACATACGGAATGAGTTCTTCTACCATTTCCCTATAAGAATACAGCGTTCCATCTTCTTTCTTCTTCCAGGAACCGAAATGTAATTCATAAACTGTCATCGCTTCTTTATAAATCGGCTTTTTCTTTTTCTTACGACTCCAGTTTTTATCATTCCATTCGTATCCCTTCATATCAAAAACTACAGATGCCGTATTCGGTCTTACTTCTGCATATACAGCGTACGGATCTGCCTTAAAAATGACTTCACCAGCCATCGTTTCAATCGCATATTTATATATTTCTCTTTCTTCAATATGCGGTATAAACAAGGACCAAATTCCCTCTTCTGTCTCTTGTAGCATCTTATGTTGCTCATAATCCCATTCATTAAAATCGCCAACAACACTCATTGCTTTCGCATGAGGAGCCCATACTGTAAATCGTACCCCTCGCATCTCATCTTCCGTCACAATATGTGCGCCAAAGATGCTATAACTCTCATAGTACTTTTCTGTATGAAACTCATCTCGTTTCACTTTTTCACAATTTATTACATTCAATATGCTCACCTCACTAAGATGACAGAATTTTTTATACTTTAACTATTTCTGCAAAAAACTGTGATATCCTTGTTAATTTATAAAAAATATTCGTTTTTTTCTTAAAAACGTTGGTTTTTCTTCACATTTCCGTGTAAAATATCGAATTTTGACGAATATTCATTGCAAACGCTTCATTTTCCCCTATCTTTTTTACTATCATTTTTTTCTCAACCTCTATTTTATTAGGTTTAGCCTATTTTTCATGCTATTTTCTACTTAAAACCGTAGCAAAACAATCTGTCATAAAAAAATATTTCTCAATATTTTTTGTCATAATTTTATTGAAATGCAAAATTCCTAAGTAGGTTATTCTCAATAAAGAATATTAAATTTTCATAAATATAACTCATACTAAAATACTGTGTTTACTCTATCTATATCCAAAAAGAAAATTCGATAAAAAATTAAATTAAGGTGGGTTCTTATGCCAGTAAAACAAAAATTAGAACTGGGAGTTGGCACGGCAACACTCAGCTTATCACTTACATTCGGTGGTTTATTCGCTTATTTCAGTGATTCTGAAACATCGAGTAACTCATTTCAAACTGTCTAACAACAAAATTAGGTACTGAAAGCTACTTGGTCAATATTATTATGCAAGACCTGAGGAAAGCCTTGCAGGTGATAAAGATATTTGCTTCGTCGAAAAGAACTTCTTGAAAAAAGGACCAGATGCATCTAAATCACAAACAGCTGTAGAAAAATCAAAAAGCGGTACACTCGCAGATATTTTAAAGAAATTGGGCTTAACGCCTAAAAAATAATAAAGTGAAACTTTAATCAGTGGGGGGTTTTGTTCATCCCCACTGATTATTAGCCCGCACCAATCGGGGTCTTACTGCCCGGCAAATAGCGGGATAATAAAGAGCACTCTACTTTACGTAGAGTGCTCTTTTTCTATAAACGACCCTTATCCAGCAAAAGGGGTATATTGGGGATATACAAGGGAAACCGGAAAAGGAATTTATATTAAATTATATAAGTTCAGAGGTAAGAAGCAGTTTCCCACCTCTGAATTATTTAGCAATTATTATAGTACTGGTGCCATTGTTTCTTTTAATACTTTTACAGAATGAGCGAATTTCACTTTTTCTTCTTCATTTAGCTCAAGCTCTACAATTTCACGTACACCTTCGCGGTTAATAACAGCTGGAACACCTACGTAAGCATCTTTCTCACCGTATTGACCTTCAAGGTATGCAGATACAGTTAATACGCTGTTCTCGTTGTTTAAGATCGCTTTAGTTACACGAAGTAGTGACATACCGATTCCGTAGTAAGTTGCACCTTTACGCTCGATGATATGATAAGCTGCATCACGTACGTTTTCGAAAATTTTATCTAAGTCTTCTTGATTGTACTGTTCGTTGTTAGCTAAGATTGTTTCTAGTTTTTGTACACCGATAGTAGCGTGGCTCCATACTGGAAGTTCAGTATCACCGTGCTCACCAACGATGTAAGCATGAACGTTACGTGGATCTACATCTAAGTAGTCACCTAACATGTAACGGAAACGAGCAGAGTCTAAAGTTGTACCAGAACCGATTACGCGCTCTTTTGGTAGACCAGATTCTTTCCAAGTTACGTAAGTTAAAATGTCAACTGGGTTAGTTGCGATTAAGAAGATTCCATCGAATCCGCTATCCATAATACCGCGAACGATTTGTTTAAAGATCTTTGTATTTTTCTCAACTAAGTCTAAACGAGTTTCACCTGGTTTTTGTGGTAATCCCGCAGTGATAACTACTAAATCTGCATCTTTACAATCTGCATAGCTACCGCTCCAAACTTTTGTTGGTGATGGAGAGAATGGTACCGCATGGCTTAAGTCCATTGCTTCCCCTTCTGCTTTTGCTTCATTAACATCTACAAGTACGAATTCTTCAGCTACACCTTGGTTGATCATTGAGTAAGCGTAACTACAACCTACAGCTCCTGTTCCTACTAATACTACACGATTGATACCTTTTTTCATGTTAATTTCCCCTCTCTATTGTTCACATATATTTTTTTATGATTGTTTAAGTAATTAATTAAAATACTAATTTAATGTTGTTTAACTTCTTTACATTCATATTGTAGCACGTATCATTGTGAATTACTTCACAAATTATGACCTATTTGTGAACTTTTTCACATAGAGTGTAAAGTTATTGGAATAGGTGTGGAATCCATTTCAATGGAGGCGTTTTCTTTAGATTGTGAAAGGGTTTTTCTTATGGTTTTTGTCGATAAGTGAAATTATATCGGCGATTATTAGAATATATCGACCGTAACTCCAAATATATCAGCGATTATTGAAATTTATCGATCGTAACTCAAATTATATCAGCGATTTTTGCAATATATCGACTTACCGACAAAACTCGACAATAATGACAACATAAAAAGCTGTCTCCAGTAGATTACTTATTGGGAGACAGCTTCTTCTATATATTATTTATTTTCCGCAGTAGCTCCCGGATGTATTTTCTTCGATTTATACAAGTGCAGGGGGCTACAGCCATACAGATGGGATAAAAGTTCAATTTGAGTATGATTTGTTAAGTAGATGATTCCTTCATATTCATACAGGCCCAAATAAACAACATGATTGTATTTACGGCTCTCTATGTACCCCACTGCAATAGCGAATACTTCATATTTCTTCTATTGCATAAAAAAGCAGACTATCCAAAGCCCACTTTTACACAATAAAAAAGAGATAGCAGATTATGCTATCTCTTTTAGTATGACCCGTACGGGATTCGAACCCGTGTTACCGCCGTGAAAGGGCGGTGTCTTAACCACTTGACCAACGGGCCAATTCTGGCAGAGAAGAAGGGATTCGAACCCTCGCACCGCGTTCGCGATCTACTCCCTTAGCAGGGGAGCCCCTTGAGCCACTTGGGTACTTCTCTATAATATGGCTCCGCAGGTAGGACTCGAACCTACGACCGATCGGTTAACAGCCGATAGCTCTACCACTGAGCTACTGCGGAACAATTATGGTGGGCCTAAATGGACTCGAACCATCGACCTCACGCTTATCAGGCGTGCGCTCTAACCAGCTGAGCTATAGGCCCATAATTGAAAAGCGGGTGAAGAGAATCGAACTCTCGACCAGAGCTTGGAAGGCTCTTGTTTTACCACTAAACTACACCCGCATTAAATTGTAAATGGTGAGCCATGAAGGATTCGAACCTTCGACCCTCTGATTAAAAGTCAGATGCTCTACCAACTGAGCTAATGGCTCATTTTGAAAGTGGTGCCGGCTAGAGGACTTGAACCCCCAACCTACTGATTACAAGTCAGTTGCTCTACCAATTGAGCTAAGCCGGCTTGCGATTTCAAAATGGTGGCTCGGGACGGAATCGAACCGCCGACACGAGGATTTTCAGTCCTCTGCTCTACCGACTGAGCTACCGAGCCTTTATGTAAAAAAATGGCGGTCCCGACCGGGGTCGAACCGGCGATCTCCTGCGTGACAGGCAGGCATGTTAACCACTACACCACGGGACCATTTGGTTGCGGGGACAGGATTTGAACCTGCGACCTTCGGGTTATGAGCCCGACGAGCTACCGTGCTGCTCCACCCCGCGATGATAAAATATTCAATTTAGAAAAAATGGAGGAGGTAGAGGGATTCGAACCCCCGCGCGACTCTCGCCGCCTGTCGGTTTTCAAGACCGATCCCTTCAGCCGAACTTGGGTATACCTCCGAGATATAAACTTTGAGTGGTGGACCTTGTAGGACTCGAACCTACGACCGGACGGTTATGAGCCGTCTGCTCTAACCAGCTGAGCTAAAGGTCCTTATGGTAGCGGCGGAGGGGATCGAACCCCCGACCTCACGGGTATGAACCGTACGCTCTAGCCAGCTGAGCTACACCGCCATAAGTAATATAAAAATAAGTGGAGCCTAGCGGGATCGAACCGCTGACCTCCTGCGTGCAAGGCAGGCGCTCTCCCAGCTGAGCTAAGGCCCCATGTTTTTGGGAATATCGGGAAGACAGGATTTGAACCTGCGACCCCCTGGTCCCAAACCAGGTGCTCTACCAAGCTGAGCCACTTCCCGTTAATAAAAGCGCGCCCGAGAGGAGTCGAACCCCTAACCTCTTGATCCGTAGTCAAACGCTCTATCCAATTGAGCTACGGGCGCATATGGTGCCGAGGGCGGGGGTCGAACCCGCACGGTGGTCACCCACCGCAGGATTTTAAGTCCTGTGCGTCTGCCTGTTCCGCCACCCCGGCATGTCATATTGAAAATTGGAGCGGAAGACGGGATTCGAACCCGCGACCCCAACCTTGGCAAGGTTGTATTCTACCACTGAACTACTTCCGCAAGACATGTTATGAGATATTTTATTAAAAGTGCGGGTGAAGGGAGTCGAACCCCCACGCCAAAGGCGC
>NZ_CP031292.1:4432531-4603568 GCF_003355115.1 Bacillus sp. COPE52 | reverse complement strand
TTTATATTGTTTTCATTTACTAAAATTAAAAAGGATTGCAGAATGTTGGGAACCCTAAAGGGTTTCCCAACACTCTGAAAAGAGGATGGCATTTGCCATCCTCTTTCTTTATTGCATATTTCTCGTTAAAGGTAAAATAAACACTTCTACACGTCTATTTTTTGCTTTTCCTTCCGGTGTATCATTTGGTGCAATCGAACGGTATTCTCCGTAACCAATTGCACTAAATTTTCCTGGTTGCAAATCTTTATTTTGAAGTAATACCTGCATAAAATTAACGGCACGCTGTGTACTTAACTCCCAGTTTGATGCAAACTGAGCATTTGCGATAGGAACAGTATCTGTATGACCAGATACTGTAATCTCACGAGGTGATGCGGAAACAAGCAGGTTAGACATCTCTTTTGCAATCCCTAACGATTCTAATTTCACATCTGCTTTCCCCGAGTCGAATAGTACATTTTCTAATATTGTTACCATTAATCCTTTTTCAGTTAAATCGGTTTTAAAAGAAGACGATAATTGCTTTTCCTCAATATATTTATCAATACCTTTTTGTACCGCTTTTAATTCATTCATTTCTTGCTGCTTTACTTCAGCCTCAGCATTCTTTTTAATCTGCTCAGATTCTAAACTATTTGCTGACAACTCTTTCTCTTCATTCGGCTTCTGGTCACTTAAAAACTCTTTATTTCCTGTTCCACCTGCTAGTTCACTCCGAAAAGCTACTGCCATCTGTTTAAACTTCGCAGCATCTATACTACTCATTGCGAATAATACGATGAATAATGCAAATAACAACGTTAACATATCAGAATACGGAATTAACCACGTTTCATCGATATGTTCATCATGTTTTTTCTTTTTACCTCTTCTATTTTTTTTACTCCGCATTTTTTTCTGCTCCTATTTCTAGCTTTTTACGCTCAGTTGCAGAAAGTGCACCTAAAATACGGTTCTTCATAATAAACGGATATGTACCTTCTTGTAACATTAATAAACAATCAATAATTAAACGTTTTTTCTCGATTTCAGCTGCAGATTTTTGCTTTAACTTATTTGCAAATGGATGCCATAGTACATAACCTGAAAAAATACCAAAAATCGTTGCAATAAACGCACCTGAAATAGCATGTCCTAACTTGTCAATATCAGTTAAATTACCAAGCGCAGCTACAAGACCAATAACAGCACCTAAAACCCCTAATGTCGGTGCATACGTACCAGCTTGTGAAAAAATCGCCGCTCCTTTTGCATGCCTTTCTTCAATTGCTTCTAATTCAGCTTCTAAAATCTGCTCTAAATCTTCTGCGGATACGCCATCAATCACAAATTTCATACCACGTAAAAGAAATTCATCTTGAATTTTGTCTAATTGTTGCTCTAAAGACAAAATACCGTATTTTCTACTTTCAGATGTCCAATGAACAAATAATTCTAGCAACTGTTCGTAACTTAAATCCTTTTTATTTGAACCAAAAAGAACTTTAAATAATTTTGGAACCCTTTTTAGTTGATTCATCGGAAATGCAATACAAACTGCGGCAAATGTACCGATGAAAATAATTAATGCTGCGGCAGGATTCAATAAGGCTGTTACGTCAGCGCCCTTGACGACCATCCCTACTACTACCGCTACAAATCCTAAAATGAGTCCAATAATTGTTGCAAAATCCATTCCCATTCACTCCTAGTCTATACAAGAAGTTCTTTATTCTCGATAATCGCTACATCTTCTTATGTATATATATTACATAAAAAATTCAATTCATGAAAGATAAGAAATGAATTATATGAAAAAATACTACAATTTCACACATTTTCTGACATTTTCTTTGCATTTTCATTACGTTACGGCTCTTATATTTCTTTTTCAACAAACTAAACTTATAATAAAAACAATACATATTTTATTAAGAAAGGACTGTGATTACAAGGCATCATGAAAAAAATAATAATTATTTCTGCCGCTACTATTGTAATCGGTATCACATCTTTCGCTTATTTCAGTTCTGAATCACCATTACAAAATGGGGCGAAAGCTGTCGAAAGTCAAAAACATAGTAATCATCCAAAAGAAGAGATTCCTGCTTTTCCAAAAGCTAATCATAATGAAAAAAAACTAGATGATAATTTTTCCGTTGTAACAAATCCAGATTCTGCTCTTGTATTAGTCAATAAACATCGTAAATTACCAGATGGGTATATTCCAGAAGATTTAAAGAAACCGAACGTACCATTTACTAGTCCAAAAGATAAAGAGAAAACATTACTTCGTAAAGATGCTGCAGATGCGCTTGAGAAAATGTTCCAAGCAGCGAAAAACGAGGGGATAGAACTTACAGCAGTTTCAGGTTACCGTTCTTACAAACGTCAACAGTCATTACATAATACCTATATTAAGCGCCAAGGAAAAACTGAGGCTAATTCGGTAAGTGCAATTCCAGGAACAAGTGAGCATCAAACTGGTCTAGCAATGGATATTAGCTCAAAATCTGCTAAATTCCAATTAGAACCAATCTTTGGCGAGACAACAGAAGGGAAATGGGTTGCAAAACACGCCCATGAGTTTGGATTTGTCATTCGTTATTTAGAAGATAAAACAGAAACAACAGAGTACGCATACGAACCATGGCACTTACGCTACGTTGGTAATCCATATGCCACATACATATATAAACACCATCTAACATTAGAAGAGGCAATGAAGGATAAAAAATAAGAGAGCGATTCGCTCTCTTATTTTTGTATTCTCTTCTATTATTTTAGTAATTTCATCTTCCATTCTTCAGGCCACGGCTCGCCTCTTCCTGTTTTTTTCGATGCTTGTACCATCATACCGCGTCCAACTAAACAAACTTCCCCTTCTGCATTTTTGACCATATAGTGCAAATCTAAAGAAGAATTCCCAACTGTTCCTGCCTTTACATATACTTTCAACTGCTCATCAAAATATATTTGTTTGATGAAATTACATTGTAAATCTGCAACAACGATCATCGTTTCTGATGATTCATTTGTCCATTCTTGCATAAATCCAAGTTCTTTAAACAATGCGATACGTGCTTCTTCAAAATATGTAAAAGCAATGACATTATTTACATGTCCAAACATATCTACTTCACCGAAACGAACTTTTACAGGATTGTAAAACGAAAAACCACTTTCCCATTGCTTAAAGTCTTCAATATAAGAAATTCTCTTCATCGTTTTCTCTCCTTTTCAACTACCAATATACAGAATAAACTGAAAAATAACCTTATAAATATTGCCCCTTCAAATGAAGAGGCATATTTATTAATAGTTATTATCGCTACCAAAGAAATCTTTGAACGATTGAATTGTTGTATCACGATTTAATGCTGCGATTGAAGTTGTTAATGGAATACCTTTCGGACATGATTGCACACAGTTTTGAGAGTTACCACAGTTTGCAAGCCCTCCATCTCCCATAATTGCACGTAAGCGATCTGCTTTGTGCATTTCACCTGTTGGATGCGAGTTGAATAAACGAGCTTGTGATAACGGTGCTGGTCCAATAAAGTCAGATTTACTGTTTACGTTTGGACATGATTCTAAGCAAACACCACATGTCATACATTTTGAAAGCTCATAAGCCCATTGACGTTTCTTCTCCGGCATTCTTGGTCCTGGACCTAGGTCATACGTACCATCGATTGGAATCCAAGCCTTAACGCGTTTTAATGCGTTAAACATACGACTACGGTCAACTTGTAAATCACGTACAACCGGGAATGTCTTCATCGGTTTTAAGCGAATTGGCTGTTCTAATTGATCAATAAGCGCTGTACATGATTGACGTGGTTTTCCGTTAATAACCATCGAGCAAGCGCCACATACTTCCTCTAAACAGTTCATATCCCATGCAATCGGAGTTGTTTGGTTCCCTTTTGAATCAACAGGATTACGGCGAATTTCCATAAGTGCCGAAATAATATTCATATTTGGACGATATGGAATTTCAAACTCTTGGTCAAACTCTTGTGCATCTGGTCCATCTTGTCTCGTAATGATGAGGCGGATTGTTTTCTCAGACATGTTGCTTATCCCCCTTCTCTTCACCCTTAGCAGCTACATCATGTTTTGAAGAATAGTCACGTTTACGTGGTTTAATTAATGAAACATCCACTTCTTCGTAATGGAATGCTGGTGCATTTCCTTCTCCCTCAAATTTTGCCATTGTAGTTTTTAAGAAGTTTGCATCATCACGATTTGGGAATTCCGGTTTGTAATGCGCTCCACGGCTTTCATTACGGTTATATGCCCCAATTGTAATAACACGAGCTAGCTCAAACATATTTGCAAGTTGACGTGTAAATGAAGCACCCTGGTTACTCCATCTCGCTGTATCGTTAATGTTAATGCGTTTGTAACGCGCCATTAACTCTTCAATTTTTGCATCTGTTTCTAATAACTTTTTATTTTCACGAACTACTGTAACGTTATCTGTCATCCATTCTCCCAGCTCTTTGTGAAGAACATATGCATTTTCGTTACCATCAAGCGTTAAAATATTGTTAAATTTCTCTGTTTCGATTAATTCATTTTGCTCATATACACTAGATGAAACAGCATCAGATGATTTAGAAAGACCTTTCATATACTCAATTGCGTTCGGTCCTGCTACCATACCACCGTAAATTGCTGATAATAGTGAGTTCGCACCAAGGCGGTTACCACCGTGCATAGAATAATCGCACTCACCTGCTGCAAATAAACCTGGAATGCTTGTCATTTGCTTATAATCAACCCATAGCCCGCCCATTGAATAGTGAACCGCTGGGAAGATTTTCATTGGTAGTTTACGAGGATCATCTCCTGTAAACTTCTCATAGATTTCAATAATTCCACCAAGTTTAATATCTAGTTCTTTCGGATCTTTATGAGAAAGATCTAGGTACACCATGTTTTCACCGTTAATACCTAGTTTTTGCTCTACGCAAACATCAAAGATTTCACGCGTTGCAATATCACGAGGTACAAGGTTTCCGTAAGCAGGATATTTCTCTTCTAAGAAGTACCATGGCTTACCATCTTTATATGTCCAAACACGCCCACCTTCACCACGTGCAGATTCACTCATAAGACGTAACTTATCGTCTCCAGGAATTGCCGTTGGATGGATTTGAATAAACTCACCGTTCGCATAATATGCACCTTGTTGATATACAGCAGACGCTGCTGTACCTGTATTGATAATAGAGTTAGTTGATTTTCCAAAGATGATACCAGGGCCCCCTGTTGCCATAATCACGGCATCAGCTTGGAAACTTTTAATCTCCATAGTTTGTAAGTCTTGTGCAACGATTCCTCGGCACACACCTTCATCATCAACAACAGCTCGTAAGAAATCCCAACCTTCATATTTCGTTACAAGTCCTGCTACTTCGTGACGACGTACTTGCTCATCTAATGCGTATAGTAATTGCTGTCCAGTTGTTGCACCAGCAAATGCTGTACGGTGATGTTGTGTTCCACCAAAACGACGGAAATCAAGAAGTCCTTCTTCCGTACGGTTGAACATAACACCCATACGGTCCATTAAATGAATAATACCAGGTGCTGCTTCACACATTGCTTTAACTGGTGGTTGGTTCGCTAAGAAATCCCCACCATAAATTGTATCGTCAAAGTGGATCCATGGAGAATCCCCTTCACCTTTCGTATTTACGGCACCGTTAATTCCGCCCTGAGCACATACAGAATGTGAACGTTTTACTGGTACTAATGAAAACAGTTCAACATTTACTCCTGCTTCTGCCGCTTTAATCGTTGCCATTAAGCCAGCCAAGCCACCGCCGACTACTATAAGTTTCCCTTTCATGCTCTCCCACTCCTTACTGGTTTGCTAGCTGTGGATCGATGAACGCTAATAATGCACTCACACCTACATAAGATAGACCTAAGAAAATAGCTAATGTTACATAAGTAGAGATTCTTTGTGAACGTGGAGACACTGTAATTCCCCAGCTAATGCAGAATGTCCATAGTCCATTTGCAAAGTGGAAAATTGTTGAAACAACACCAACTAAATAGAATGCAAACATAGCTGGATTGTTTAAAATATCTGCCATCATATCGTAGTTTACCTCTTTACCTAACATTGCTTGAATACGAGTTTCCCAGACATGCCAAGAAATGAAGATCAGCGTAACGATACCTGAAATTCGTTGGAAGACGAACATCCAGTTACGGAAATAACCGTAAGATACCGCATTGTTCTTAGCTGTAAATGCAATATATAAGCCATATATAGCATGGTACAGTATAGGTAAAAAGATGATGAAAATTTCTAGCGCATACCGGAATGGAAGGAGCTCCATAAAGCCTGCAGCTTTGTTAAAAGCCTCTGCTCCTCTTGTTGCAAAGTTGTTTACAATTAGATGTTGCGTCAAAAAGACACCAACCGGGATGACCCCCATTAATGAGTGCCACTTACGAAACGTATACTCGCGGCCTTTCATGTCCCCATTACCCCCTTGAATGTTTGACTGCTGTTTTCAGATTAATTTACAACAATAATGTTTTTTCACTATTGGCATAAGAAAAACTGAAAAAATTATTCGAAATATTTCAGCATAATTTGATACCAAGTTCATTTTACTCCTATTTTTGTCGAAGCGTCAAGAAAACGTATACATAATTTGCATATAATTTGCCAATTCTTTTTTTCTTCTTATATATTCAGATTTTCCTAAAGAAAAATCTGTTTTTATAAATGAGAAATGTTATATAATAAGCCCTATAGAAAGAGGGGAATATTGTGAGCAAAAATACAATCGATATAACATCTTTAGAAGATGTTTCATTGAACGCCTTCGCTTATGAATTGCTACGTGAAGAATTACTACCTGATTTAATTGGTAACGATTTAGATGGTATTTTATACTGGTCCGGTAGAAACCTTGCAAGAAAATATCCGCTAGAAACAATTGAAGAAGTCATTCAGTTCTTTGAAAAAGCTGGTTGGGGCACTTTAAGTATTATTGAGCATAAACGTCGTGAAATGCAGTTCCAACTTAAAGGCACTCTCATTGCTGAACGTCAAAAACAAAACAGACATTCTTCTTATCAATTAGAAGCTGGATTCATTGCTGAGCAAATTCAGAAGCAACGAAACGTCGTAGCAGAGTCATACGAAGAAAAGAAAAAACGTTCAGACTCTATTACATTTCTTGTGAAATGGGATATAAAAGATCTCATTGAAGTGTAGCCTTACCTACAGTCAACTAGACATATAAGTTTAGTTGACTTTTTTGTATTTTCATTCAGATGCGTTTATTTTAAATCTTCAGAAATTATACCAAAAAACAGAAGACGTTGTAAACTACAACGTCTTCTTATCTGTTAAATACGTATAAATTGTTTCTGCGACATTTTTCGGCATACCCGCTTCGACAAATTCTGCTACAGAAGCTTCTTTCATCTTCTTTAACGAACCAAAATGTTTTAACAATACCTTTTTCCGTTTATCACCGATTCCTGGAATATCGTCCAGTGCTGATTGAATGACAGATTTCCCGTGTAATTGACGATGGAATGTAATCGCAAATCGATGCACTTCATCTTGAATGCGCTGCAATAAATAAAATTCTTGGCTATTCCTCTCAAGTATCACCGGTTCAGGTGGATCCCCAATAATTAAATGGGATGTTTTATGTTTGTCATCTTTTACAAGGCCTGCCATCGGAATATATAACCCAAGCTCATTTTCTAGAACATCACTTACAGCTGCCAGATGACCTTTTCCCCCGTCAATAATGATTAAATCTGGTAATGGTAAATTCTCTTTAAGCGCCCTTGTATAACGGCGCCTCACAACTTCTCTCATAGACTCATAATCATCTGGTCCTTGAACCGTTTTAATTTTATATTTCCTGTACTCTTTCTTCGCTGGTTTCCCATCGATAAAAGCAATCATTGCAGAAACGGGATTTGTTCCTTGAATATTTGAGTTATCAAACGCTTCAATACGATACGGTGTTTCAATCCCGAGCTGCTTTCCTAACTGATCTACAGCTTTAATCGTTCGCTCTTCATCACGTTCAATTAAGTAGAATTTCTCTTCAAGTGCAATTTTCGCATTTTTATTTGCTAATTCTACAAGATCTTTTTTCTTACCACGTTTCGGCTGCGTCGCTTCAACTTCTAAAAAGCGCTCTACTAATTCTGAGTCTATACTTCCTGGAACAACAATTTCTTTCGGTTTAAAATGACTGCTGTTTTCATAAAATTGACCGATAAACGTTAAAAATCCCTCTTCTGGTTCATCATAGATTGGAAACATAGAAACATCACGTTCAATTAGCTTTCCTTTTCGAACGAAGAAAACTTGAACGCACATCCATCCTTTATCAACTGCATATCCAAATACATCACGGTCCACTAAGTCACTCATAATCATCTTTTGTTTTTCCATAATTGCATCTATATGAGCAATTTGATCTCGTAATTCTTTCGCACGTTCAAATTCTAGTTTCTCTGAAGCCTCATACATCTTTGTTTCTAATTCTGAACGAATTTCTTTATGTCCACCATTTAAAAACTTAATAATTTCATCCACAATTTCTTTATTTTGTTCTTCCGTCACTTCTTTCACACAAGGTGCTAAACATTGGCCCATATGATAATATAAACACACTTTATCGGGCATGTTTGAGCATTTGCGAAGCGGATACATGCGATCTAATAGTTTTTTCGTTTCATGAGCTGATTGTGCATTCGGATAAGGGCCAAAATACTTTCCTTTATCCTTTTTTACGTTACGCGTAATGAGTAAGCGCGGCTGTTTTTCAGCGGTAATTTTAATAAAAGGATATGTTTTATCATCTTTTAATTGAATATTATATTTTGGATCATACTTTTTTATTAAATTTAACTCTAAAATAAGAGCCTCCAAATTTGAAGAGGTTACGATATATTCAAAATCTACAATTTCTCCTACAAGCCGAAGTGTTTTCCCATCATGCGAACCAGTAAAGTACGAGCGCACACGATTTTTTAACACTTTTGCCTTCCCGACATATATAACCGTTCCTTGCTTATCTTTCATTAAATAACAACCAGGTTGATCTGGTAAAATAGCCAATTTCTCTTTCAAATGTTCGTGCACTCGCCTACCTCCATTTCTACATGCTTATCATTGCAAATTCAAAATAAAAACATACAATGACAAAACACCCAACATACGTTCTTTTATTGTAACGGAAAGGTTTAAAAAAGGAAAATAAAAAAAGCTACCAAATGGTAGCTTCTTTCTTTTAGAAGTGTTTAGAAACTAATTCTACTAACGCTTCTTTCGGTTTGTAACCTAACGCTTGATCAACTACTTTACCGTCTTTTAATACGAAAAGAGCTGGAATGCTCATTACTTCAAATTGACGAGCAGTTTCTTGGTTTTCATCAACGTCTACTTTTACTACTTTTACTTTTTCACCTAGTTCTGAATCGATTTCCTCTAATACAGGAGCGATCATTTTACAAGGTCCACACCAAGGTGCCCAGAAATCTAATAATACAACACCTTCGCTAGTTTCAGCTGCGAAGCTTTGGTCATTTGCGTTTATAATTGCCATTTTATTTCCTCCTTCAAGTATATTCTACCAAGAGTATATCATTAACTTATATACGTGGCGAATAATATGTATCGTTATGTATTGTAACAAAAAAATGTTCCTTTATACTATATAAAAATATGGATGAAACACTAAAAAGGTGAGGGACAGGGGATCCCTCACCTTTTTCTATATATAGGGGTACTTCACTTGGAACTCAAGGGTACTCAAATCATGAATGTACTTTTAACTTTTTAAACTCTTCTGTTAAAAGAGGTAAAACTTCGAATAAGTCACCAACAATACCATAGTCAGCTACTTTGAAAATACTTGCTTCTGGATCTTTATTAATTGCAACGATTATTTTTGAGTTAGACATACCAGCTAAATGCTGAATCGCACCTGAAATACCGCATGCAATGTATAGATCTGGCGTAACGACTTTACCCGTTTGACCAATTTGTAATGAGTAATCGCAATACTCAGCGTCACAAGCACCACGAGATGCTCCAACAGCGCCGCCTAGTACATCAGCTAACTCTTTTAATGGCTTAAATCCATCTTCACTCTTCACACCACGTCCGCCAGCGATAATAACTTTCGCTTCTGAAAGATCAACGCCTTCTGCAGTTTTACGGACAACATCTTGAATAATTGTACGTAAATCTTTCACATCTACTGTAATAGAAGACACGTCACCTGTGCGAGACTCGTCTTTTTCAAGAGTTGCAATGTTATTTGGACGCACTGTCGCAAATAAGATACCATCTGTTACAATCTTCTTCTCAAACGCTTTACCAGAGTAAATCGGACGAGTGAAGATAACATTTCCACCTTCAACTTCTAAAGCAGTTACATCAGAAATTAGACCAGCTTCAAGTTTCGCTGCTAATTTTGGTGATAAATCTTTACCAAGTGCTGTATGTCCAAATACGATACCTTCTGGCTTTTCTTCAGCATATACAGCTAAAAACGCTTGTGCGTAACCATCAGATGTATATGATTTTAATTTATCATTTTCAACTGTCACAACGCGATCTGCACCGTAATGAATCAATTCATTTGCAAAAGAGGCAACGCTGTCTCCAACTAGAAGACCTACCACTTCACCGCCTTCTGCAATTGTTTTTGCTGCTGCTACCGCTTCAAACGAAACGTTACGTAGCGATCCGTCACGAACTTCACCCATTACTAATACTTTACGAGCCATAGATTTTCCCTCCTGCATATATAATTTCGTATTTTATTAGATTACTTTCGCTTCTGTATGGAGCAACGATACAAGTTCTTTTACTTGATCTTGCAGCTCGCCTTGTAACACTTTTCCTGCATCTTTCTTAGGAGGCAAATAGATTTCAATTGTTTTTGTCTTTGCTTCCACATCATCTTCTTCTAAATCTAAATCATCTAATTCTACTTCTTCCAGTGGCTTTTTCTTCGCTTTCATAATACCTGGAAGCGATGGATAACGCGGTTCGTTTAAACCTTGTTGTGCTGTTACTAAAACTGGTAATGACGTTTCAATAACTTCTGTATCACCTTCAACGTCACGCTCAATCTTCACGTTTGTACCATCAATCTCAAGTTTTGTAATTGTCGTTACGTACGGAATATTTAGCGCTTCAGCTACGCGTGGACCAACTTGTCCAGATGCACCGTCAATCGCAACGTTTCCGCCTAAAATTAAATCTGCATCTTTATCTTTTAAATATTCAGCAAGTACTTTTGCTGTTGTAAACTGATCGCCATTTTCAACATCATCTTCAATATTAATTAATACCGCTTTATCACAGCCCATCGCTAATGCTGTACGAAGTTCTTTCTCACTATCTTCGCCACCAACTGTTACGACAGTAACTTCTCCACCTTGTGCGTCTCTTACTTGAATTGCTTCTTCAATCGCATATTCATCGTAAGGGTTGATGATGAATTCCGCTTCGCCATCGTAAATTGCACCGTTTTTAATTACGATTTTTTCTTCTGTATCAAATGTTCGTTTCATGAGTACGTAGATGTTCATTCCATTTACCCCCTTATTTTTTCAGAAAGATTCTATCAATTTTAAAATTCTGTTAATTTATATTAAAAAAATAATTGAACTACCTACCACTAAACGAAGGCTTACGTTTTTCTAAAAACGCTGCTACACCTTCTCTTCCATCTTCACTCGTAAATACTTCACCGAAGATTTGAGCTTCGCGCTGTACACCTTCGTAATAATGAGACGATTTTGTCGTTTGCAATAACTCTAACACAGCACGAGTTGTTGCTAGACTTTTTCCAGCAATTTGTTTTGCAACTTTAAGTGTATCGTCTAAAAGTGTTTCTTCAGAAAACACTCCGTTAACAAGTCCCCATTTTAATGCTTCTGCACCAGTAATTGGTGTACTCGTTAACATCATTTCACAAGCTTTCGCTTTCCCAACATAACGTGGTAAGCGCTGTGTACCTGCAAAACCAGGAATTAATCCAAGTGTTAATTCAGGTAAACCAAGTTTTGCACTTTCAGTTACAAAGCGCATGTGGCAAGACATAGCAAACTCAAGGCCGCCGCCAAGTGCCGCTCCATGAATTGCCGCGATAACTGGTTTTGAACATTTTTCAACACGCTCAAATGTAACTTGTCCAAGCTGTGCTAATTCTGTCGCTTGCTTCGCTTCAGTAACAGATGTAAATTCTTTAATATCTGCTCCAGCTGAGAAGAAGCGCCCTTCACCGTGAATAACAACAACACGAATGTTATCATCCTTCTCCACTTGATCAATTAACTCAGTAACGTCATGCATAACTTGTGAAGACATCGCATTCGCTGGCCCGTGATTTAACGTCGCCACCGCAATATGGTCTTCAACTCTTACAGATAGGAATTTCAACATGATCCCTCCCATTATTGACGATAACCACAAGCCGCAATAAGTAGCCCATGTACCGTTTTTGAAAGTGCGACCAGATCATACTTATGATCGCTCATTACCCAATTGGTCACAACTTCATCTACTGTTCCAAAGATCATTTGTCTTGCCACACGAACATTTAAGTCCGCCTGAAACTCACCTTGCTTTATACCTGTCTCTAAAATTTCATCCATAACTTGTAAGTAGCCTTTTAATACTTCATTTATTTTAAGGCGCAAGTCTTGATTGGACTGTCTTAGCTCTAATTGCGTAACGATAGCAAGAGGATCATTTTGTGATAACAGCAAGAAGTGCGTTTCTACCAACATGAATAACTTCGCTACAGCGCTTTCAATTCCTGCTGTTTTTTGACGAATTGTTTCAACAAATTCTCCCATCTTCTCTTGGAATAAGGATATTAATATATCTTCTTTATTTTTAAAATATAAATAAATCGTGCCATCAGCTACCCCAGCTTGCTTTGCAATTTTAGAAACTTGCGCTTGATGGTATCCATTCTCTGCAATCACAATGACTGCCGCATCAATAATTTGATTGTATTTCGGTCTATTTTTCTTCACTTTACTGTCCCCTTCAAGAAGATGACTGAATGAATAGTCATTCATATTCTTATAATACTGACTATTTAGAAAAGTGTCAATCCTATTTTTTCAAAAAGAAAGGGCCTTAGCCCGTTTGCTCATCCTCATTCTTCCTCTTCTCTTCATCTATTAGGACGCGGCGCAAAATTTTCCCTACTGTCGTTTTCGGCAATTCATTTCTAAACTCGTATACTTTCGGTACTTTATAAGCCGCTAAATATTTACGTGCAAACTGATCTAATTCCTCTTCAGAACATTCAGCGCCTTCTTTCAAAACAACAAATGCTTTTACAGTTTCCCCTCTGTACGGATCAGGAACACCGATCGTCACTACTTCTTGCACCTTTTCGTGTTCATATAACACTTCTTCTACTTCACGAGGATATACGTTAAAACCGCTAGCAACAATCATATCTTTCTTACGATCTTTCACATAGAAAAAGCCATCCTCATCCATGTATCCTACATCACCTGTATGAAGCCAGCCATCTTGCAATACAGCCGCCGTTTCTTCTGGCTTATTCCAATACCCTTTCATAATTTGTGGGCCTTTAACAACTATTTCACCGATTTCACCTGGAGGTAATGCCTCTCCTGTTTCAAGTGACATGATGATTGACTCCGTATCTGGCCACGGTACCCCAATACTTCCTGGCACACGTTTTTCCCACAAGAAATTCCCATGTGTAACGGGTGATGACTCCGTTAATCCGTAACCTTCTACCAGTTTACCACCTGTAACGCTCTCAAACTCCTCCTGTACTTCTACAGGAAGCGGTGCAGAGCCACTAATACAAGCCTGAATAGAAGAAATATCATATTCTTTTAAAAGAGGGCTATTTAATAGAGCAATATAAATGGTCGGCGCTCCTGGAAATAGTGTAACTTTATGTTTTTTAATTGCTTCAAAAACCATTTTCATATCAAACTTCGGAATAAGCACCATTTTATACCCTTGCATAATACTTAAATTCATTACAGCTGTCATTCCGTATACATGAAAAAACGGAAGGACACCAAGGATCACTTCTTCTCCCTCTTTACAATTATATAACCAATGTGCTCCCATTAAAGTGTTCGAAACGAGGTTTTTATGCGTCAGCATAACCCCTTTTGGAAATCCTGTCGTTCCCCCCGTATACTGCAAAAGAGCTAGATCATTTTCAGGATCACAGGGAACCTCAACATCAGCAGTACTTTCCCTTTCTACTGATTTCCATAGATGAATCGTTTCGCTTTCCGACACATTCACAACAAGATTCGCCTGCTTTTTTTGTACAAATGGATAAAGTAAATTTTTAGGGAATGGTAAGAAATCTGCAATACGAGTTACGATAATGTGCTCCAGCTTTGTGGCATTTTGAACATTAGTAACTCTCGGAAACACTAAATCAAGGCAAAGAATGACTTTTGCCCCAGAGTCATGAAGTTGGTACTCAAGCTCTCTTTCTGTATAAAGAGGATTCGTTTGTACGACAATCCCCCCCGCAAGCAAAGTACCATAATAACCGATTACAGATTGCGGACAATTCGGCAACATAATCGCAACTCTATCTCCCTTTTCAACACCAAGCCTTTGCAGATAATTCGCAAACTTCTTTACCTTGTCATGGAAATCTGAAAATGTAACGTCTTTACCTAAAAAATGAAGCGCTTTCTTTTCTGGATAACGAGAAGCTATTTTCTCTAAATATCCATGAAGTGGCTGAATATCATAAGAAATAGTACTAGGAATTTCCTCTGGATAACTTTTCAACCAAGGTTTTTCCACCTTCATTCCCCCTTCAAATACATAAAAAATAAATGAATGTTCATTCATGATGGTTGTTTTCATTATATTATAGTCATAACAACGTTACAATCATAATATTCTGACTTTTATATAACTATGCTTTACCTCATTAACTTCTTATTATATGTACAAACTCTCTTACTCTTAAAAGAGTAAGAGAGTTATTATTTAACTTAGTCTTATAATTGTTAACACCGCTCCTGGAGTAGTCGTTGATAACGTCGCAACAGCTAACAAGCCAAATAATTGCAAACTAATTGCACTCCCCGCCGCAAGAGTCGTAATAATTGTTGCACTAAACGATGTGGTTGCTACTGCAGGGGAATTGATCGTCCCAGCAAGCGGTGCCCCATTAATTGTAATTCGCGAACTGACTAATAATGAAGCCGTTATATTAATCGAATATGAAATATAATAATTCCCTGCATTTGCAGCCGTAAATACTGTGTTCCCCCCAGACACTGTAATACCTGGACCGATATTCTGATTGTTTGGAAGCGGGACATTTGTTCCACCAAGTAATACCGATATTGCTGTACCCGACGTATTATTTGCAAATGCGTATGTTGCCGTTATACTTGTGCCGGTTGCTCCTGTTGGGCCTGTATCACCGGTTGCCCCCGTTGGACCTGTTGCTCCTGTTATCCCTGTCGCTCCCGTTGCTCCTGTTGAGCCTGTATCACCGGTTGCTCCCGTCGGACCCGTTGCTCCTGTATCACCGGTTGCTCCCGTCGCTCCTGTTATTCCTGTCGCTCCTGTTGAACCTGTTGAACCTGTTACTCCCGTCGGACCCGTTGCTCCTGTTGAACCTGTTACCCCCGTCGCTCCCGTTGCTCCTGTTGGGCCTGTATCACCGGTTGCCCCCGTTGGACCTGTTGCTCCTGTTATTCCTGTCGCTCCTGTTGAACCTGTTACTCCCGTCGGACCCGTTGCTCCTGTTGCTCCTGTTATTCCTGTCGCTCCTGTTGAACCTGTTACTCCCGTCGCTCCCGTTGCTCCTGTTGAACCTGTTACTCCCGTCGCTCCCGTTGCTCCTGTTGCTCCTGTTGGGCCTGTATCACCGGTTGCCCCCGTTGGACCTGTTGCTCCTGTTATTCCTGTCGCTCCTGTTGGACCTGTTGCTCCCGTTGCTCCTGTTATTCCTGTTGCTCCCGTTGGGCCTGTATCACCGGTTGCCCCCGTTGGACCTGTTGGACCAAGCTTAGGTACTGTCCCATCGCAACTAAAACAACATGAATCAACATGTACACCATTTTGATTATTACACCCACAATATCCATTTGTATTATTGAGCCATGAAGACATGTTGATCCCTTCCTTCAAATTCAATCTTTTCAGTACAAACAACGAATTATAAAACAACTATCCAATAATAAAGAAATACTTTATTCTGTACATTCTAATAATTATTACATGCGACACCCTTCCCTTTTGCTTGTACATTCGCCTTCCTGCTTAAACGAAATTCCTTTTCTGCATTTTCATATACATATAGATTTCAACCTCATATATTGAAATCTGTATAATTCGTTATTTTTCGTCAAAATTTTAAAAATATATTGACACTTAAAATATCATCATAGTATGATTTGGATGTTGTAATTGATAACGATTTTCAATATCGTACATTGCAAATTAAATAATTTATTTGGGGGCAGAAGATGAAGAAAATTCTCAGTATTTTCATAGTAATTCTTCTATTCGCTGTTGGATGCGGACAGCAAAAAGAGGAGAAAAAGGAAACAAAAGCGGACAATAAAAATCAAACTATAACAATTAAACACGCTGAAGGGGAAACGAAGTTAGATAAACCAGCGAAAAAAGTTGTTGTACTTGAGTGGGTATATTCAGAAGACTTATTAGCACTTGGTGTTCAGCCAGTAGGGATGGCAGACATTAAGAATTATAATAAATGGGTAAATACAAAAACAAAACCGAGTAAAGATGTTGTAGATGTAGGGACACGTCAACAACCAAACTTAGAAGAAATTAGCCGTCTAAAACCAGATTTAATTATCACAGCATCATTCCGTGGTAAAGCAATTAAAAACGAATTAGAGCAAATTGCTCCTACAGTTATGTTTGATCCATCAACTAGCAACAACGATCACTTTGCTGAAATGACAGAAACATTTAAACAAATTGCAAAAGCTGTTGGAAAAGAAGAACAAGGTAAAAAAGTATTAGCTGATATGGATAAAACATTTGCTGATGCAAAAGCAAAAATTGACAAAGCAGGCTTAAAAGATAAAAACATTGCAATGGCACAAGCATTTACTGCTAAAAACGTGCCAACATTCCGCATCTTAACTGACAATTCTACAGCTTTACAAGTTACAAAAAAATTAGGTTTAACAAACACTTTTGAAGCGGGTAAATCAGAGGCAGATGGTTTCAAACAAACAACTGTAGAATCATTACAAAGTGTACAAGATTCAAACTTCATTTACATTGTAGCGGATGAAGATAACATTTTTGACACTCAACTAAAAGGCAATCCTGCTTGGGAAGAATTAAAGTTCAAAAAAGAAAACAAAATGTATAAATTAAAAGGCGACACTTGGATTTTCGGTGGTCCTGAGTCTGCAAAATCTTTAGCAACACAAGTAGCAGATGTAATGACAGCGAAGAAGTGATTACACGATGAATAGCTTACAACATACACTTCGAGCAAGTCTTGTATTCGGAGGAGGAGCAGCTCTCTTGCTCCTCCTTTTCTTTATTCATATCGGACAAGGGCAAGCAAATATTTCCTATAGTATGATTATCGATGCTCTTATCTCACCGAACCAATCACTAGAGCACCAAACTTTAATCATGCTTCGATTACCTAGAGCCGTAATTGCTATTTTAGCTGGAGGTGCTCTTGCTGCATCTGGGGTCATTTTGCAAACATTAACAAAAAACCCACTTGCTGAATCAAGTACAATGGGAATTCACTCTGGCGCATATTTCTTTCTAGTAGCGGCTACAATTTTCTTACCGAAAGGTCTGCAAATTAACTCACTTCTTTTCACATTTATCGGTGGTGCTATTACTGCTTTATTTGTATACCGTATTTCTGGTGGGAAAAAGGGAACCCCACTTAGAATGGCACTAGCTGGGATGGTCGTTACATTAATGCTTTCTGCTTTTACTGGAACGATGCAGCTTTTCTATGAAAATGAAACGGCTGGTTTATTTTTATGGGGAGCTGGCTCTCTTATCCAAAATAACTGGGATGGCGTTCAATTTGCTTTTCCATTTATCATTATTTCTTTCCTAGTTTTACTATTTATGTCTCGTAAACTCAACATCCTCTTACTTGGTGACGATGTTGCTGTTTCTCTTGGTGAAAAAACAGCAGTAACACGTCTTATCGCCTTCATTGCTGCAATCTTTTTAACAGCAGTAATTGTCACTGTCGTTGGACCGATTGGGTTTGTTGGCTTAGTTGCACCACACTTAATGCGCCTTATTGGTTACCGGCAACACTTTACTCTTCTTCTTTCCTCATTCTTATGGGGAGCAGTATTATTACTTGGGGCAGATGTCGTCGGTAGATTAATAGATCCAACTGGTGCAGAACTTCCTGTTGGAGCAGTCACAGCAATGATTGGTTCACCTTGGCTTATTTATTTAGTGTATCGTATGATGAAGTCGAAACAATATATGAATGATAACGGTGCGAATGCAGCTGGAGCTAGTTCCCGCTATTACTCTTATAAAAAGGTAATCATCATATCTATCACGCTTTGTATTGTGACGATTGCTCTTGGTGTTACAATCGGTAGTAATGCTTATATCGAAAGCATTACAAATGTTATAACAGGGCAATTAACGCAATTTGATAAAAATATGATGATGAACCTTCGTTTACCAAGAATGCTCGTTGCCGCTATTGCTGGCGCATGCCTTGCAATAAGTGGGCTTGTCTTCCAAGGAATATTACGAAACCCACTTGCCGACCCTTCGATTATTGGTATTTCGTCTGGAGCAGGTGTCGGTGCTTTAACTATTATGTATGTTTTCCCTGCACTTCCAGGTTTCTTCCTACCAATTGGTGCATTTATCGGCGGACTACTTGCAGTTGGAATTGTCCTCTTCTTCTCATGGAAAGCAGGATTTAGTCCAACAGCTCTTGCTTTAATAGGGATTGGTATTTCGGCTCTCGGCTCAGCAATTATTCAAATCTTTATCGTTAGAGCGAATTTGAATGTTGCTGCTGCTTTAACATGGCTATCAGGCAGTACGTATGCAAGAGGATGGAATCACTTAGAAAATATCATTCTATATCCATCACTTATTCTTATACCAATTATCTTTTTCTTAATGAAACAACTTGATGTCCTTGTACTTGGAGACGATTTAGCAACTGGACTCGGACAGCCTGTAAATAAAACGCGTCTTGCTCTAATTGTACTAGCGACACTTCTTGCATCTATAAATATCGCAGCTGTCGGTACAATCGCCTTTTTAGGCCTTGTCGCTCCTCACTTAGCAAGAATTGTTGTTGGTATGAATCATCAAAGATTATTCGTTTGTTCCGCTCTGTTTGGAGCAATCCTTCTTTCTGTTGCTGACTTACTTGGACGTACAATCGCATATCCGAAAGAAATTCCCTCTGGCCTTGTCGTTGCTGTACTTGGGGCACCTTATTTCTTATGGTTGATGAGGAAGAGTGGGAAGAAAGTTAATTAAAAGACGGCTTCATATATATGAAGCCGTCTTTTCCTATTATGGCATAAAATTAATATAAGCTTTGTACAGAATATATATAACAAGTGCATACATGATTATATTGAATACACTTCGTTTTAAAGTTAACTTTCTCTTTAATTTCTTATCCTGTAATTTTAGTTCTATTCCATTTGCTACTTTCAGTCTACCTACCATTTTAAATAACTCTCTGTAATCATCAGCATTTCCCAATAATACGTACTCCTTATCATTTTTATACTTTATATGTAGAAATTCACTCCCACCTTTACGGTCTAATATTGTTCTCATAGAAGCTATTTCATTTAATACACATACTTTTATATCAACTTCATTATAATAACGATCCACAAAAAATACATACAACCGTTTATTTGTAACGATTAGCACATTATTAATACCGAAGTTCATCGCAAGAACGCCTACCCCTAATGTCATGGCTGTGCCTGTCTGCCAATTTTTCACACGAGGATTTTCGACAAGCATACTATATAAAATCTCTTCGCTTCCCTGTAACTCTTCTTGTACAACCTCATAACAACGTTTCATTAAAATTGTTTTTGTTACAACTTCTTTTGTACGATTTATTTTCTTTTTTCTCATCATTTCTATAATCATCTACAAAATTATCGCTATACTGCAAGTTATTTAATTCCTGAAGTAACTTTTCTTTATTCATTTCTTTCCCCCCCCAACAGCTTCTTCAATTTCTTTCTCCCTCTTGAAAGCCTGCTATATACCGTATCTCGTGTCATACCGAATTCAAGCGCTATTTCTTGTACGCTATATTCATCTAAATACCTTTTTATAAAAATTTTCTTATCTTCTTCATTCAATTCTTTAATTAAAACGTAAAAATTATAATCTCGCTCTTCTTTTGTTAAATTGACATTTTTTCTATCTTCATATATTTCTTGCTGAAGCTCTTGTAATTGATAAGCCTTATTACTTTTTCGTTTATAATCAATAGCTTTAAACTTAGCGACAAATATGAGCCAGTTTCTAAACTTCCCACGATTTTCATCATAACTACTAATGTTGTACCAAACGATTAATAAAATATCGTCAACACATTCGTCCACTAATACCTTGCTCTGTGCCGTATCTAAAACACTATGAACCACCTTATAAATTAAATCCCCATATCGATCAATTGCTGTATGTAATGCTAACATGTCTTGTTTTCGAAGACCTTCTACTATTTCTATATCCTTCACCCTTATCACCACTCTTTATCCCCTTCTTTATTCATTATATATACGAATGAACACATTCGTTTCCTGACACTTTTACAAATATTTTCTAATTGTTTTCATATTGTAGCAAATACTTAATTAATTATTTCTTGTGGAACAGGGATTATATTATCTCTCACGAATTTAATCTATGAACAAAAATAGGAGGGATAACAATGTACCAAACAATTGAAGGCTTCTTTCAATCATGGACTTACGAAGCAGAGTCTACTCAGAAAATGCTTAATTCATTAACCGATGCATCTTTATCACAAGAAATTGCGCCTGGGCATTGGACATTAGGAAGAGTTGCTTGGCATATCGTAACGGCAATTCCTGTTATACTATCTGGCACAGGCCTAAAGTTTGAAGGAGAAACGAAAGATTATCCTGTTCAAACTTCTGCAAAAAAAATTGCAGATGAATACCATAAAGTGAATGCAGCTTTCGTTGAAGCACTTCAAAGCGAATGGACTGATAAAGATTTAGCAACTATTAATGACTTCTTTGGTCGTCCTATGCCGAATTCTATATTTTTAATGACACTTATTAATCATCAAAATCACCATCGCGGACAAATGACAGTTTTAATGCGACAAGCTGGCTTAACAGTCCCTGGCGTATATGGTCCTGCAAAAGAAGAATGGGCTGCGACTGGAATGGAAGTTCCTAAAATGTAACAACAAAAAAAGACAAGGTGTTTACACATCTTGTCTTTTTCTGTAACTTGTTTCATGTGAAACTATTTTTACTAAATGGTTGTTTTATGGAAAAGATAGGTTAAAATGAATACATATTATGAAGAGGAGTAACCAAGTTGAATACAAAAAATAAAAAAATAGTTATGGGAACTATTTTACTAACTTCTATTATTGGAGTTATTAGCGTATCTCTATATTTCACAAGTTATGGTACCCCTTGGGGAAAACAAGCAGCAATTGCGGAATCAAAGAATTATATTACAAAATACTTTAATTTAGATGCAGAAGTCAAAAATACTTCTTACAATGCTAAAACGAATAGCTATGCCATCTCCTTTGAAACAAGTACCGACGGAGAGTTTACTATCGAATATAAAAGTCCTAATAACTTTAACATTTCTTCAGGAGTTCAGGAATATTTGAGCAAACACTCCAAATTTACAGAGTAGTAACGAAGCATACATACGTAAAAAAGAGTTGGTGTAATGCCAACTCTTTTTTACGTATTCTTGTCATACTGTTATATCTTCCTTCTCTATATTTTTAATTCCGTAATATGCAATTACAACTCCAATTGCTGCAAGTGCTAGTTGAAGAGGAAGAAAAGTTGCTGTAGAAAACGCTGGGTTGCCATTATTCATTGCAATTGTGACAACGATAAGAGATGAAACAATTGTAGTTGGCACGGAACGTTTACGCATTCCAAAATATAATGGGATTAAACTCATTCCCGCAGTTGCAATGGCTAAAGGAACTAGTTTTATTCCTTCTTGCATCAATTGATCTACTGTGAATGAATTAGGAAGAATTGAAAAATAACTATCTATCCCAAAGAAAATTCCTACTACTAAAATGTTAGATACAATAACTGTTATAAATGTTACTGTCGCTGTAATAGCCAACTTACTAGCCATCATCTTCTTTCGGTTAATGGGATAAGAAAACATGAGTAGTATTGTTTTATTTTTATATTCACCAATTATTAGCCTTGCGATTAATACACTACCAAAAACAATAAACGTTGCTCTTACTATTGTGCTAGCCATTAACAATATCGTCTCTGGATTCCTTATTTCTGCATCACCTTCTACTTGAGCGATGATGCTCACAAAGATCATTAATGCCAGTATAACAATATTTGCAATAATTGCTCTCTTCACGTACCAACCAAGCTTAAACTTTTTCAATTCTAGCTTCATTAAATGTAGCATGATAGTGTCCTCCTTCCTCCTAAGATTTAATCAATATAAATGACTCCTGTTTCACTTAAAATCTTCGCTTCATTTTTTGCATCACCAATCGTTCCTACTTTTATTTTTTCTGTATTTTTATCTTTCTTAAGTCCTTTTAAATCCACTATTACGTCAGCTGAATTACTTTTAGCCATAAGCTTCAATGATGCTGGGACACCTTTATACCGTACGCCAATATCCCCTGATTTTGTTTCTACAAATAATGATTTTCCTTCTGTCATATCTTTCAGTAATACTTCCCCAGATGTTGAAGTGATGTTCACATTTTCGTTTTTTACATTTTTCACATAATTATCGCCAGTAGTAGAAGTTATATTTACTTCTTGTAATGAACTATCTTTTAACATCAAATCCCCACTTTCGGATATGAACTCACCCTTCTCTGCCAATAGTCCTGTAATCATTCCATCTCCAGATTTTCCTTTCGTCACGATACTTTTTACTACTATATCTCTTATTTTCACATCACCCGATTTATTATTTACTACAATTTTGTCTATTTCTTTCCTCGGAATAGCTATACATATACTATTTTTCTTCCTAAACGTAAAACCATTAAAAAATTTGGTCACCTTTTGTTTTTGCTTAATCACAATTTTATTTTCGTCATTTTCTATTTTGACGGGATCTATTTCTTTATCTACTTGTTGACCTTGAGCAGAAATTACTATTTTATTAGCGTCTGTACTTTTAAATTCAATATTCCAGTTTTCATTGTCTACTTCTATTTCTTTTATATTATTTATCTCAAAAGACTTTTCTTGCTTAAAATCTTTCACCTGAAATATCTTAAAACCAAAAACCACACTAGCAATTGTAATGAATAATATTGCAATTACTATTATTTTTTTCACCAGTCATACCCCAGTTCGTTTTTGTTTTAAGCTTGCTTCACGCCACATCAATCTTGTCGATTTTTCGATACGATAGATAACTAATGAAAATTCCTAATAAACAGAGCACGATTGGGATAGCTATAAACTCAAACATACTTACTTGACCGTTTCCAGGACCAACGTTACCATTAATCAGCATACCAATTATTACTGCTGAAGTAATCGTTGTCGGTGTCGATTTCTTTCTCATTCCAAAAAATAAAGGAATTAAGCTTATACCAGATATCATAAATGCACTTATAATAGTAGTTGGAACGGTAGCTATTATTTCCCCCATCGTAACAGGCGTTTCAAGTATTCCTATTATTGGATTCATACAGAGTATGAGCAAACTAATAATAAATGTTGCGATTATCGTGCTCACAAAGCAAAAACTAAAAACAATTGCTAATTTCGCTTTCATTAGCATTTTCCTTTGCAGTGGGTACATAAATAGTAGCTGTATTGTTTTGTTCTTGTATTCATCAATCACTAAACGTGATAAAATAACCGATGCAAAAATAATAAATGTAATTCTAATAAAAATATTTGCTAAAGACATGTATTCCATATAGTTAGAGAACATCAACTCATCCTCTACTTTAGATGCCCATGCCATAAGACTTACCGCAGCAAAAATTGCTATAATACCAATCGCTGCTCCTTTAAAATAACTAGATAATTTATGTTTTTTCCATTCGAGTTTCATTAATTTAAACATATAAACCACGCCTCCATTCTTTATATACCTGTCTCTACACTGCTAACATTCTAATTCCAGCAGTAACTACGCTTAACATTCCTATCACTAGTAGAATTAACAACCATTTCCGCTCTGGTTTCCTATAATATAAAATTCCACTTATAAACATTACGATTAATCCACTTACCAGGTTCAGCCACAATTCATTAAGCATGAATGCCCTCTCCATCCATTACATTTAAGAAATATTCCTCTAAGGAACTATGTTTCTTATTAATACTTTCAATTTCCACATCATTCATAATAAGTGCTTTTGAAATGGCTTGCTGAGACACTGCCGTATCATACACACGAATCATATTTCCGCTCATTATTTTATAATTTTTTATACCAAGTTTATCTTCTAAAACATAAGCTGCACGCTTCACATCAGGAACAGTAATTTCAATGTACTCTGTTTGTTTTCCGTTAATACTCTTCATTGAAACTTCTTTTATTAGTTTTCCATTTTGAATTACACCAATTGTATCCGCCATTAATTCCATCTCACCTAAAATATGACTAGAAACTAATAATGTAATGCCATATTCTTTGCAGAGCATTTTAAATAAGTCTCGTAACTCTTTAATACCAATTGGATCTAAACCGTTTATGGGTTCGTCTAAAATGAGCAATTCTGGCTTTGTCACGATTGCCCTTGCAATACCAAGTCGTTGTTTCATTCCCAATGAAAAATCTTTTACTTTTTTATTATCTATCCCTTGCAGTTTCACTAAATGTAATGCATGGTCAATTGCGTTTTTATCGTAATAGCCCATATATTCACAATGTAATTCTAAATTTTCTTTCGCCGTTAATTTATCATAAAAGATTGGGTATTCAATAATTGTCCCCATTCTTTTTAATACTTCATAAGATGTGTCTGTTAACTTCTCACCTAAAATTTCAATCTCACCGCTCGTCGGTTTTATTAAATTTGTAATCATTTTCATAATCGTTGTTTTACCAGCACCATTCGGTCCTAAGAAACCGTATATCTCTCCTTTTTTCACATGCATGTTAACGCTAGAAATAACTTCTTTCCCTTTAAACACTTTCGTTAACTGATTCGTTTTTAATATATAGGTCATGTCACTTTCCCCTTTCGCACTACTTTATATTTTTATAATAGACAACGGAAATCTCTTTTTTCTTACCCGTTTCTTACAAATTCCTTACGCTGAAAAAAAAGCTTGTAGAATCTACTTCTCTACAAGCTAAAACTGCATCTTTTTTAATGCAACTGTAAAAATTGTTTTTTCATACGGCTTACTAGAAAGATGAATTTTTCCATCCATCGCTTCCACCAGTCTTTTCGTAATCGTTAACCCTAAACCGCTTCCTTGGTACAATCTATTTCTCGAATCTTCAAGTGTGTACATACGCTCAAACACTTTATCAATATGAGATTCATCAATCCCTTTTCCTTTATCCCATACGTCTATATACACATTCGTTTCATCATCTCTTAACGTCATACCCAGTATCTTTCCATCGTCTCCATATGTAATTGCATTTGATATTAAATTGTTCAATACCCTACCTAATACTTCTACATTTCCAAGTGCATATATATTTCTTTCTGGTATATCAATATGAACATGAAAACCTTTCGACGTCACTAAATCATAAAAAGATAAAATCTTCTCACGACAAACTTCATTCATATTCACTTTTGTCATCTCGATTGCTTTGTCACCAGATTCTAATTTTGCTAAGTCAAAAAACTTATGAATTAGTTCCATTACTTCTAGTGTTTTCACATGCACCTTTTCAAGTAATATTTGTTGTTCTTCTTTATTCATTGTTTTATCCTTATTTAACATTTCTGTATATCCAAGAATAACTGTTAGCGGTGTTTTCAAGTCATGTGAAATATTTGAAAGCATTTTTCTCATCGAAATTTCTACTTTCGCATGATCTGCATTTGTTTTCTGTTTTGCATCTAATAATTGATTAATTGCCACTAATAATTTTTGCAATTCTCGATCATCTGTCATAACGAGTAACTTCTCGCCTGTTTGTACATTTACAATACTTTCTAACTTTTCATATGTGTATCGCAAATTTTTACTACTATTTTTTCTCATTTTATATTGTATGTAAATGACACATAACAATATAAAAATAATACCTATTAACAAATTGACCATATTACATCACTTCCAACTTATAGCCGATGCCCCATAACGTTTTAATATATTCTGGATTAGATGGATCACTTTCGATTTTCTCACGCAATCTCCTCATATGAACATTAATAACGTTATCATCTCCATAATACTCTTCGTTCCAAACTAACGTATATATTTGCGCTTTTGTAAATACACGATTTTGATTCTTTACGAACAGTTTTAGAATCTCAAATTCTTTTAAAGTAAGTTTGAGAGGCTTCCCGTCTTTTTCCACAGTAAAATTAATGGGATCAATCGTTAAATCACCAATTTGAATCATCTTTTCTGGTGTTTCTGTAGCCGAATATTTCGTAGATCTCCGAATACCGGCTTTTACACGTGCAGCCAATTCAATCATAGAAAATGGCTTACAAATGTAATCATCTGCTCCAAGTCCTAATCCAACAGCTTTATCAACATCTGTATCTTTTGCTGACATCATTAAAATCGGAACGGCACTTTTTTCACGAATAATACGCACAACCTCTAAGCCATCTAGCTTTGGCATCATAATGTCGAGGATAATCAAATCAAATGAACCTTTTAAATATGTGTTCACGCCTTCTTCTCCATCAGATGCGATTGTAACTTGAAAGCCCTCTTTTATTAAATACTTTTCCACCATCTCTTGAATTGAAATATCGTCTTCAACTAATAAAATATGATGTGACATATGTCTATCCCCTTTTTACAAACGTTAACAACTCAATTGTATCGTAACTACTACAGGCTGGAAACAATTATATGAATTTTCAAACCAACTTCCCTTCCTCCCCTAACAATGATATGATAAAATTCACTACGATTGTTCATAATTAACTTTATATAAAGGAGACTTATCATGTCAGAAAACAAAAAAGTAAGCTTAGCTGATTTAATGCGCGAACAACTTGCTAAGAAAAAGCAAGGAAATGGAAATGGCCAAAATGCAAAAAGTCAAAGCCAAGAAACGAAAAAATTACAAAACCAACAAACGAAAAAAACAAACAACCAACGTAGACGTACAGGTGTATAAATGAACGGACAAAAACGTTCTAATATCGCACCCGGTCTTGAAGTTGATATTATATTAAAACAAGATCAACGAACAGGCAAATTAACACGTGGAATTGTAAAAGATATTTTAACAAACTCTCCTTCCCATCCGCATGGCATTAAAGTGCGATTGCAGGACGGGCAAGTCGGTAGAGTACAAAATATCGTTCAATAAGAAAAGGAGCTCAAGTAAACCCGAGCTCCTTTTTTCTTTATTAGCCTTTAATTTTTTCGATGAAAACTACTTTTAAGTAGTCTCCCTCTTTAAATTGATCAATTGTACGAAAATCTTCTGGTAAAGAATGTTCTTCTAATATTTTGTATTTACCGTTCATTTCTTTAAATGCAGTATCGATAAAGCCTTTAAACTTTTTCATATCAAATGCGCTACAATTTGTAGAAGCAACGATAATACCGTTATTTTCTGTAATTGCGATCGTTTCTTTTAATAAGTTTTTATAATCTTTCGCTGCGCTAAATGTATACTTTTTAGAACGCGCAAAGCTTGGAGGATCTAATACAACCATATCGAACTTCATTTTTTTCTTCGCAGCATATTTAAAGTAAAGGAATACATCTTCTACAATAATATCTTGTGCTTCGTAATCAATTTCGTTGACACTAAATTGTTCAATCGTTTTACTTAAACTACGATTTGCAAGGTCCACACTCGTTGTTTTAGTCGCTCCACCAAGTGCTGCAAATACAGAGAAAGCACCTGTATAAGAGAACATATTTAACACAGTTCTTCCTTGTGCATATGTATCACGAATTTGTTTTCGAACGTTACGCTGATCTAAAAATACACCAACCATTGCTCCGTCATTTAAATAAACCGCAAAGTTCACACCATTCTCTTTTACGATAAGTGGGAACTCACCGCGCTCTCCTGCTACGAAATCATCGCCTTCAATGTATTTCCCTTTCGTATCAAAACGCTTTTTCTCATAAATACCTTTAAAGTTTGCTACTTTTTGAAGCGCCGCTATGATTTCATCTCTAAAAGTATAAATCCCTTCACTATACCAGCTCACTACGTAATAACCGTCATAATAATCGATGATTAAGCCGCCAAGACCATCACCTTCACCATTTAGGACACGGAATGCTGTCGTATCATTTGATTTGTAAAACTGTTTTCGTTTATGTAAGGCAGATTTGATTTTACTTTCAAAGAAAGATTGATTAATTTGTTCACTCTCTTTTCTCGTTAAAATCCAGCCGTATCCTTTATTTTGTTTTCCATAATAGCCTTTTCCGATAAATTGGTTCTTCTCATCTACTACTTTGATGATTGTCCCTTCTTCACGAATATCGTTTAAATTTTGAATCGCATCTTTTAAAATAAGCGGATATCCACTTTTAATTTCTTTTATAAATTTCGGTTTTATTTTTATAGTTACTTCAGATCGCATGTAATGTCTTCCTTTCCATTTGAATGCTTTCTATTAGTAGGAAGCATGTAAAAAACGAGGCCGAAAAACAGCCTCGTTTCACTATACCATATTATCGCTTTGCTAGTACAACCCGCTCAGCCTTACACCTAATCGCAATATATTTACTAACTTATGAAATAAACATCATACTTTCAAAAAAAATTTATATATTTCATTATTGTCATTGACAATGATAATGATTTTCATTATCATTTAATGTATATGAGTTCTTGAAAATATATATACATTTATAGGAGGAATACACATGATTATTGTTACAAATACAGCTAAAATTACAAAGGGAAATGGACATAAATTAATTGAGCGTTTTAATAAAGTAGGTAAAGTTGAAACGATGCCAGGATTTTTAGGATTAGAAGTTCTTTTAACGCAAAATACAGTTGATTATGATGAAGTAACAATTAGCACTCGCTGGAATGCAAAAGAAGATTTCCAAGGTTGGACAAAGAGCTCAGCATTTAAAGATGCTCACTCACATCAAGGCGGAATGCCAGAATATATTCTTGATAATAAAATTGCTTACTATGATGTAAAAGTTGTACGTATGCCAATGGCTGCAGCACAGTAAAAACAGTTATTTTTTAAGTATAGAATATGAGGAGTGCTATCACTTCTCATATTCTATACTTTTTCTTTAATTTCTTTTCACTAATTTTGCATGTACAACTAGCCTTCCAGCCTCTGGATCAAGCGCATAGTCACATGTAGAAAGTGTTACAATTTGATTATTAGCCGTCAATTCCGTATCCGTTTTGTACAGTGATTTTTCTTGAATTTTCTTTAAGAACGATGTATATGCTGCATCATTTTCAAAATCCGTTTCAATGTAATAAAAGTCCGTTGTTGTCGTATATACTGAAAAAACTTCAACATCGTATCCTTCAAATAATGTATCGTAATATAATTTACGATGGGACATGAAGAATTCTTCATCCAACATTTTTTTTAAACTCCCAAACATAGAACCGTCCTTCATACGATGACCATATAAAATAGTATTTCGGTTTTGAGATTTCACATCATTACGGTGGTCCATAAAAATACTTCCTGCTCTCATATCTTCACCTTTGTAATTACGAAATAAATAGTAATCATTATCCTTCGCTTGAACGATTGGATAATTAATTTGTGTATCATCCATCGTAATCCATCCAACTATCTCTGGATTAATTTTTTGGAGAGCTTGAAACTGCTTACGTACTTCCCCATCCTCTGATTTTTCTTCCATTGGACTTCTCTTATAAATATGTTGCGCTTCAGCCATTACTTTACGATTTTCATAATAATCCATGAAAATCCCACCCAATTCATACATTGAATAGAAAAAGATTCCTAAAAACACAATGGTAAGTATGCGTTGAAAAAATGAATTCTTTTTCCGTTCTTTCTTACTATTCAAATTATCACCTCAAAACGGATTATGCTCAGCCTTTAGATTCCCATTGGTACCATGTATAGTCCTGTATCTTCATCCTGCTTTACAACGACATCTACACCATATATTGCTTTAACCATTTCTTCTGTTATTACATCATTAGGATTACCTTTCGTAACAATCTCTCCATCTTTCATAACGATAATATGATCACTGTAACGAATGGCTTGATTAATATCATGTAATACCATTACAATCGTTAGTCCATACACTTCATTTAACTCTTTCACTAACTCTAATATTTCTATCTGATAATAAATATCTAAATATGTTGTCGGCTCATCTAAGAAAAGCATTGGTGTATTTTGAGCTAATGTCATTGCAATCCAAACTCGCTGTCTCTCTCCGCCTGATAAAGCATAAATTGGCTTATCACGCTTACTTTGTAAATTCGTACATACTAGTGCACGCTCAATCGCTTCTCTATCTTCATCTGTTTGCGGAGAAAAAATTTTTTTATATGGCATACGCCCAAAGCTTATTAGCTTTTCCACTGTAATATCTGCTGGAGCCTCATTTTGTTGATGGACAACCGCTAGCTTTCTAGCAAACTCTTTCGGTTTATATTCACTAATCGCTTTCCCATCAAGTATTACTTCTCCACTGCTAGGAGCGTGATTTCTAGACATGACACTAAGTAATGTTGATTTCCCACATCCATTCGGGCCAATAATTGTTGTAATTTTCCCAATTTCTATTTCACTACTAACAGACTTTAAACGATTTGTTACGTTATCGTATGAAAAGGTTACATTTTTAATTTCCATGAACTTTATCACTCTTTCTAAGCAAGAATATTAAGAATGGACCACCAATAACTGCCATAATTGTTGCTGCTGGAATTTCATTAGGTGGCACAATTAACCTTCCAATTGTATCTGCCGTCAAAATTAATAACGCCCCTGCAAGAGCAGAAAATGGAATTAATACTTTATGGTCTGAACCGACTAATTGTCTTGAAATATGCGGAACGAGTAATCCTACAAAAGCAATAACACCTGCAATCGCTGTTGATACTGCCGCTAAGAGTACTGCAATGGCAGAAATAACAAGACGAACTCTCGTCACGTGCAAGCCTAAGTTTTTCGCAGTCTTATCTTGTAGCGATAATAAGTTACACCAAGCTCCTACGAACAGAGCAAGAATAAGACCAATCGTTCCATAAGTCACCATTATTTCTACATCGCCCCACGTCTTCATTGTTATGTTAGAAGTCGTCGTTTGCTTAATACTCTTAATAAAATATCCACAAATCGTAACGAATGATTCATTTAATCCAGTAAACATTGCATTAATAGCAATACCAATTAAAATAATGCGGAGTGGACTTAATCCAGACTTCCATGAAAAAGAGTAAACGAGATAACACGCAAGCGCACCGCCTAAAAATGCGAATACTGGTGTCCAGAAAAAGAATTGCGGAAACAACGTAATAATAACGAGTGTCATAAAACTTGCTCCAGAAGATATCCCGATTACACCAGCATCAGCAAGTGGATTTTTCATAACAGCTTGAAAAAGCACACCTGAAACAGCCAGAGCTGCTCCAGTAAATAGTGCAATAATAATACGTGGGAAACGTAAATCTTTAATCACTTCAACATCTTCATTTCCCCCTGTAAATATCCCTTGTACAAGCTCAACAATACCTACTTCTAAACTCCCTTTCATCGCTGACAATGATGTCATAACAATAAGCAATGCAGTAACAATGAGGAAACTCCAAGTTTTTTTATTCATTCCACTCTTCCTTTATATTAAAATGCATCACGGATACATCATTTTTTTCAATTCATCTAACGCTTCAATTGCTGCTAAATTGCCTGTCGTTCCAAATAAACGCTCTTCTAAATCGTAAACACGGTTATTTTTAACTGCAGCGAAGTGCTTCCAAATGTCATTCGTTTTAAATTCTTTATCGAACATTTTTACAACTTCATCAGGCATACCATGAGCTGCTCGTAAAATAATATCTGGATCAGCTTTCTTTAAGTACTCTGTATTAGAAGCTAAATACTCTACTCGTTCACCTTGTACAATGTTTTTACCACCTAGTTGTTTCACTAAATCTCCAATATAAGAATGCTCTGTTGCTACTAAATAACTTCCTGGCACACCTAACAAAATAAGTACTGTCGGTTCTTTCTTTCCTTTTACTTCTTTTTGAATGCTAGCAACCTTTTTATCTAACTTAGTTACAACTTCTTCAGCCTGCTTTTCACGTCCATATTTCTTACCTAAATCGCTAATAGAATTTTGCATATTTTTCAAGCTTGTTAAATCTAAAAAGTTTGCTTTCATACCCACACCATCAAAAACTGGCTTTAATTCATATTCAAGTGTTGTCACAGATAATACTTCTGACGGCTTTAATGATTTTACCTTTTCCATATCTGGACTCATTGGATTCCCAACTTCAGGTAAACCTTTATATCGCTTTGGTAAAGTTTTAGAACTTGTTGGAACGCCGACTAAATCTACTTCTAACGCATCCATAATTTCAGTAACAGCCACTGTTGTTGCAACAATGCGCTCTTTACTCTCACTCTTTACCTGCTTTGCTGTTTCTTTTTTGGGTGATGAGCACCCGGCTATACTCATTAACAAAATGATAGCCATTAGTACACTTGTAATTTTCTTCACTCTCAATCACCACTCCTTTCCATACAATATGAAACAAGTCTTGATGCACGCGAACATGCATCAAGACTCCAAAAATTACAATCTACCCGCTCTATATTTACGAACTAGTAAAGCAAGTGAACCTAGCAGTAACACCATGTATAAACCAAGTTGTGCTGTATCTGCAGTTTTTGAGTTTTTCTCTTTTTTTGCATCATTATCTGTAGCATTGTTTTTCTTCTTATCATCTGCATTTCGATTAAAATCAGGATTACCTACTGTTTTTACATTATCTACTTTCGGTGTAGTCACTGGATTTTTTGGTTCATTTTTTGGATCCTCTTTAATAGTTCCTAACGCACCGATATTATTTGTATCAAATTGAATTTGTACATCGTAGAAATGATGGTAGTTCATCTCATCGATGTCTACCTTTACTTTTGCGTTTAATTTTTTAAATATATCTTCTACTTCAAACTGTACTACTCGCGTATTTGCATTTTTATCTTCGCTTATTACTTTCGCATCAGCGAATAGCTCATTGTTTTCCGTTTGGAATTTCGTAATCCACACGCTATTTTTCAGCGTCATCTCAATGTATTTTTTACCATCTTTTACGATTAATTTCGCTGGATTTACAACATAGTCATGCATCTTTGAAATCTCATCTGTTTTATCTTTTAATACTTTAAATGTAATATCATATTGACCGTCTACTAAATTTTTCGGATCAACTATTACTTTCGGTTTATTATTTCCACCTTGGTTATCATTTCCACCTTGGTTATCATTTCCACCTTGGTTATTGTTTCCGCCTTGGTTGTCGTTTCCACCTTGATTGTTGTTTCCGCCTTGGTTGTCGTTTCCACCTTGATTCCCTAAAGCTTTAATACTATCTTGATCAAATACAAATTGAACATCGTAGACATGGTGATAATTCATTGAATCAATATCTACTTTTACTTTTGCATTTAATTTTTTAGACAAATCGTTTACTTCTACTTCTACTACTCTTGTATTTTGTTCTTTATTTTCACTTAACACTTTTGTATTAACGAAAGAACCATTCTTCTCAAATTCAAATTTCGTAATCCATGTACTATTTGTTAATGTAAACGATACATATTTCTTACCATCTTTTACTTTTAATACACCTGGACTTTTTGTGTATGTGTTCATCATTGAGATTTCATCTGTTTGATTTTTTAACACTTTAAAGCCAATGCTGTATTCACCATCTTTAAGAGCTTTTGGATCAATTGTTGTGTTATTATCTTGGTTGTTGTTTCCGCCTTGGTTGTCGTTTCCACCTTGGTTATTGTTTCCGCCTTGCTTGTCGTTTCCGCCTTGCTTGTCGTTTCCGCCTTGCTTGTCGTTTCCGCCTTGGTTATTTAACGGCTTAATGCTACCTTTATCAAATGCAAATTGAATATCGTAAAAATGGTGATAATTCATTGAATCGATATCTACTTTTACTTTTGCATTTAACTTTTCCGATAAATCCGGTACTTCTACTTCCACTACGCGTGTATCAGCTTTTTTATCTTCACTTATTACATTTGCATCAACAAACGAACTATTTTTCTCAAATTCAAACTTTGTAATCCAAGCACTATTCGTTAACGTAAAGGATACATACTTCTTACCATCTTTTACTTTTAACACACCTGGACTTTTTGTATATGTGTTCATCATTGAAATTTCTTCTGTTTGATCTTTTAATGTTTTAAAATTGATGCTGTATTCACCATCTTTAATTGTTTCAGCATCTGGATTTTTATTATCGTCTGGTTTTTCTACTTCTGGTTTTTCTACTTCTGGTTTTTCTACTTCTGGTTTTCCTACTTCTGGTTTTTCTACTTCCGGTTTTTCTACTTCTGGTTTTTTCTCTTCATTTTTAATTTTTTCAAGTTTATCTTGTTCAAATAAAAGTTGTACATCATGCGTTTGCTTATAATTTCTTGATGCCATTTCGATAAATACTTTTGTATTTAGTCTTTTAGATAAATCGTTTACTTCAAACTCTACTACTCTTGTATCTTTTTCCTTATCCTCACTCACTACTTTTGCATCAACAAATGCACCATCTTTTTCCGTTTGGAAATTTTTAATTAATGAGCTACTTTTTAGTGTTATAACGGCTTTTTTCTTACCATTTTCTACTTTTAATACTCCTGGATTTACCATGTAACTATTCATCTTGGATTCTTCATCTGTTTGATCTTTGAACACTTTAAATGGAATGCTGTACTCACCATCTGTAATTGTGTTAGAATTTGGTTGTTGATCTAGGTCAGGCTTTTGGTCGGGCTTCTGACTCGGATCAGGTTTTTCATTTGGATCTGGCTGATTAGCTGGGTCCTCTTTTTCATTTGGCTTTTCTACATGAACGGGTTTAATACTATTTTGATCAAAGACAATGCGCACATCATAGTCATGATGATAATTTAAAAAATCAATATCTACTTTTACTTTTGCATTTAATACCTTCTCTTCATCTTCCACATCAAATTCTACTACTCTTGTATCTTTTTCTTTATCTTCACTAATTACATTTGTCTCAACAAGTTGGCCTGCTTTTTCTGTTTCAAACTTCGTAATCCATGAACTATTCGTTAATGTAAAGGATACTTTCTTTTTCCCATCCTTCACTTTTAAAGTTCCCGGGCTTACTGAATATTGATTCATCATCGATTCTTCATCTGATGTATCTTTTAAAACTTTGAAGCCAATTGAATATTCACCGTCAGCTAACTTGGTAGCTGCTTGAACTGCAAGTGGTTGTAATGTTGATACGAATGTAAATATCATTAAACACATTGCAACAACAATCTTAAGATACTTGTTCAATGAAATAACGCTCCTTTATAAAAAATTAATTATTTAACACCGTTCCCATCAAATACAAAGCGAATATCATATGAAGTATTGTATTTAATAATTGGGATATTAATTTTCACCTTGCCGTTTAGTTTTTTTGACAAGTCAGCAACTTCAAACTCTACAACTCTAGTATTATCTGTTTTGTTTTCACTTAACACGGTTGTTTCTATAAATTGACCATCTTTTTCTACTTGGAAACTTTTAATAGAAGAACTATCTTTCACTTTAAATGAAACATATTGTTTTCCATTTTTAACTGTTAATGTTGCTGGGCTTTCAAAATAACTATTCATTCTAGATGATTCATCTTTATCGCCTTTCCATACAGTAAAAGCAATATTATATTTCCCATCAGCTAGTTTTGTAGCAGCCTTTGCATCTTGTGAACCTAGTGTTGCGATAAACGTAAATAAAACAGCAAATACGGCAATAATCATTTTAAATTGTTTAAACATATATTCATCACCCTTTGAAATATTTATTTGTTTAGCTTCACTTTACGAATTAAGAAAACACCTGAAACAAGAAGTAACGCTGCAAATAATCCGATACGTGCTTCGTCTCCTGTTTTTGGATTATCTGTTTTCTCAGCTTTTCCACTCTCATTTGTTTCTTTATTCGCTTCTTTATTCTCTACTTTCGTTTTTTCTTCTTTTACTTGTGTGTCTGTTTTCGCTTGATCATTATTTTTTGTTGCAGCAACTACACCGTTATCGCCACCTACAGCTTTTACATTTGCATCAAACGCAAAACGAATTGTATAGTGGTGGTCATAGTTTGCACTTGGTACAACAACATGAATTTTTACTCCCAACGGCTTTGATAGATCATCAACTTTAAATTCAACCGTTCTTTTATCAGCCGCTTCGTCCTTACTCACTACTTTTGCATCAACAAAATTTCCATTCTCCGGTGCTTTAAATTCTGTAATCCAAGCACTATGGTTCATTGGAACTTGAACTTTCATCTCACCATTTTTTACAACTAACTTAGCTGGCTTTTCAAAATAATCATTTGCCATTGAAGCTGACTCGTTTTCCGCTTTTTGTATTACGTAGTTAATATCATACGTACCGTCAGCTAATTTTGCTGAAGCTTGTCCGAACGGCACTACAAGAAAAGCTAGCATACATACAAATGTCATAATAAAAGCGGGTAATACAGAAAACTTTTTCATTTTTCTTGTTTCCTCCTTGTTTATCTTGCATTTCATTTTTCGAAAATGATAATTATTCTCAATTTATAAGAAAAAAATAACCTTTTCCACCTATATTTAATTAGCATTCTTTTATGTAACATAAGTATTATTGATTATCATTCTCATTGAATATTAAAAATAATATCTCACCCTATTCCTTATACGAAGGCATAGAAACTGAGAAAAAATTATAAAACTTATTAATTGATTATCATTCTCAATATAAATCAAAAAAAATAAACTATCCCTTTTCCTCTTCTTTCACCTCTTCCCATAACAACACTATAGTTATAGAAACCCCTTTCCTTCACTTCCCTTCCAATATTTCCACAACTAAGTCAATCTTAGCCTACTCATAAATTTTTTGTCAACTATATTACGTATAAATTTTTTAATATCTAAATTTCCCTATGTACAACTTTTTCTATAAAAAAAGAGACTTTCTATTATAGAAAGCCTCTTTTCTTTATTTTTCTACAGCAATTTCCTGCTTTTGAAACTTAGAAACTATATAACCAAATCCTATACCGATTATGCCTGGAACTAACCAACCAATTCCTACACTATATAATGGAATCTTATTTAGAATAGGTGCTAATGCTGCAATTTGAAGATTTGCATTGTGTAATCCATCAAAGAAACTAATTGCGAACGCTCCTACAATACCACCCACATACATCGCTAATGGAAGACGAGCATAGTTTTCAACAAGTGATAATACGATAAGAACGATTCCAATTGGATAAATGGCGATTAAGATTGGTAATGCTAATGCGTTTAACTGCGTTAAACCAAGATTGGCTACCATAAATGCTAGTACACAGAAAATGAAAACGACTTTTTGATATGAAAGCTTTGGTAATAAGGAAGAGAAATATTCTCCACAAGCTGCAACAATACCTACAGAAGTTGTTAAACATGCTGCTGTAATTGCGATACCTAGTAATAATGTTCCGTAACTACCAAATAAATGATTTACAACGTTTGTTAAAATAATGCCTCCGTTTGCGCCCATTCCAAGCGATACACTAGAAGCTCCAAGATACGCAAGCGCTAAATACACAAGTAGTAAACCAAGTGCTGCAATAAATCCTGCAAAGATTGTTACTTTCGCAATGCTATTCTTATTTGTAACACCTTTTGCTTTTAAAGCATTAATGACAACATTTCCGAAAACAAGTGCTGCCAGTCCATCTAAAGTTAAATATCCGTCAATAAAACCTTTGAAAAGAGGAGCACTATACGCTTCTGTCGGTGAACCAAATTCTCCAATTGGTGTAATAAGTGCTTTACCTACAATAATTGCAATAACAGCTAATAAAATTGGAGTTAACACTTTACCGATGCGTCCCACTAATTTTGAAGGATTTAAAGCTAAATAGAAAGTTACCGCAAAGAAAATAAATGTAAAGATAACAAGTGGATAGGATTGGCTAGCTATCTCACTTGGTAAAAATGGTGCAACACTCATTTCATAAGCAACTGTCCCTGTACGCGGAACGCTTACGAATACGCCTAAGCATAAATAAATTGCAGTGATAAAAACAAGTGCGAAGATAGGATGCACACGTCCTGCTAGCTCATTAATATCTCCCTTTAGAGCTATAACGATTACCCCTAATAAAGGCAATCCAACACCTGTTACGATAAAACCAAATAACGCGATCCATACATCTGTTCCAGCACCTTGTCCTAACGCTGGTGGAAAAATCATATTACCTGCACCGAAAAATAGTGCAAATAACATTAAACTTATTGCAAACATCTCAGAAAATTTTAAAGATGATTTCATTTCTACTAACCTCCTAAATAATTAATTGACAAAATATTCTGAATTAAAATCCGTCACATCTCCTCTTTCAAGCATACTTCCCCGTAAAAGAACGCAAAAAACACCCGTCCCTAACAAAGGGACGAGTGTTGAAATCGTGGTTCCACCCTTATTCTAATAAAATGAATTTATAACGAAATAAGCTCATTTTATAGCTCGTGTAAATTGATAACGGTTTTATCCGCCAAGAATTACAATGCATCATGCATGCAGTTCACTCTTGAAGTTTAGAGGTGGTAAGATTGTCTTTTCGTATTAGGAAGCTCACAGCCTAAGGCTTCCCTCTCTGAGAATCGTAGAAAACAACTCATGTCCTCATCATTACTTTTATAAAATATCTTGTCGAAACTTGTTGTTTTTTATTATATGGGCTATTTTTTAAAAAATCAATAGTTTTATTTTTTCTGACAAAAAAATATAGGGAGAAAATTTTTCCTCCCTATAACTGCCCTATTAAAATTTCTAACTCTTCAGCTGTAACGCTCCGCCACTTTCCCACTTCAAGCTCATGTAATTCTATATTCATAATGCGCACTCGCTTTAGCTTTGTTACAGTAAACCCGAAAGCACGGCTCATTCTACGAATTTGCCTGTTCATTCCTTGTGTTAAAACGATGCGAAATGTAGATTGGCCAACTCTCGTCACTTTGCATGGCTTCGTCATTCCATCTTTAATCTTTACACCGCTGGACATCTCATCAATAAACCAATCTGTAAAAGGTTTATCTACCGTCACAACGTATTCTTTCTCATGCTCGTGATCTCCGTGTAAAATTTGATTCGCAATCGCGCCATCATTCGTTAATAAAATAAGTCCTTCCGATGCTTTATCTAATCGTCCAACGGGAAAGATTCGCTCTGGGTAATTGATATAATCAATAATATTATCTTCAATATGATCGGCCGCTGTACAAGTAATTCCAACTGGTTTATGAAAAGCGATATACACCTTTTCTTTCTCTTCTTTTGCAATAACCTGCCCATCAATCGTTACAACATCATCATCGCTCACGAGAGCACCGTGCGTACAAATTTCGCCGTTAATAGCCACGCGTCCAGCTTTAATAAGACGATCTGTTTCGCGTCTTGAGCAGGATTTTGCTTCGCTTATGTATTGGTTGATTTTCATATTTTGTTCCTTTTCGTATATTAAAAGCGTCAATCTATGGCAATATCATTATGCCACGATTGACGCTCCTTCACTTCGCAAAAACAACTAAATAAATAACCCCAATCACCAAAAATATTCCACAACAAGCTAACAATGCTTTTGCAAGTTTGTCCATAAACATATAATGGTTTCCCCTTTGTTTCGTTGTGTGCTATTTTAATTCGACAACTGTTACGCCTAGGCCTCCCTCGCCCATGTCACCGTAACGGTAGTTTTTCACGCCGCGATGTTTTTTCAAGTAATCTTGTACACCTTGGCGAAGCGCTCCTGTTCCTTTACCGTGAATGATTGACACACGAGGATAGCTTGCAAGCTGTGCATCGTCTAAATATTTTTCAACGCGCATCATTGCATCTTCATAACGCTCACCGCGAAGGTCAAGCTCTAACGACACATGATAATCTCTACCCTTCACACTTGCGACTGCTTTTTTCTCTGTTTGCTTCGGTGTATTAATGTATTCCATATTGGATTCTTTCACTTTCATCTTCAAAATACCAATTTGTACGCTCCACTCTGTATCACTTACTTTTTCAAGTAATTGACCTTTTTGACCGAACGTTAATACTTTTACTTCATCGCCTGCACGTAATTGTTGTTTTGGCGCTGTGTTTTTCACATTCACTTTTTGTTTCTTCACAAGCTCTGGCGCTGCACCTTCTAGACGGCTCTTCGCTTCAATAAGCTCGTGATCTTTCACGTTTACAAGCTGCGCTTTGCGCAATTGACGAAGTTCGTGAATAATGCCCTCTGCTTCTTTCTTCGCAGCTTCGACTTTTTCTTCCCCTTCTTTTTGCGCTTTTAACAATTTTTCATCACGCTCTTCGTTAAATTCAATAATTTGACGCTGTAATTCGCGATGAAGTTTTTCAGATTGCTTACGAAGCGCTTCTGCTTCGTTCCAGTCACGCTCTGCGTTCTTTTGACTTTCTTCTAACTTCGCAATCATATTTTCAATTTTATTTGTATCCGTACTAATATGGTTACGCGCTTGATCAATAACGCGATCAGATAATCCAAGGCGCTTCGAAATTTCAAAGGCGTTACTACGTCCTGGTACACCGATTAATAATTTATACGTTGGGCTTAATGTGTTCACATCGAACTCAACACTCGCATTAATAACTTGCTCACGGTTATATCCGTATGCTTTTAATTCCGGGTAATGCGTCGTTGCAACAACGCGAGCACCACGATTACATACTTCATCTAAAATTGAAATTGCTAGTGCAGCCCCTTCTTGCGGGTCTGTTCCAGCACCTAATTCATCGAATAAAACTAAGCTTTCAAAATCAGCTTTTTCTAAAATATCTACAATGTTCACCATATGTGAGGAGAACGTACTTAAACTTTGTTCAATCGATTGCTCATCACCGATATCAGCGAAAATATTTTTAAATACACAAATCTCTGACTCATCCATTACTGGAATATGAAGACCAGATTGCGCCATTAATACACAAATACCAACCGTTTTCAGCGTAACTGTTTTACCACCTGTATTCGGTCCTGTAATTACAATTGTTGTGAAATCTTTACCGAGCATAATGTTATTTGGCACAATAATTTCCGGATCAATAAGCGGATGACGCGCTTGTCTTAAATCCATGTAGCGCTCGTTATTTACGATTGGCTTCGTTGCTTTAATTCGCTTCGCATAAAAAGCTTTTGCAAAAATGAAGTCAAGATTTGCAACTACTTCTACGTTAGACAAAACAATGTCAGCTTCTACTGCTACTTCTTCTGTTAACATTAATAAGATGCGTTCGATTTCTTGTTTTTCTTTCACACGTGCTTCTTGAAGTGCGTTATTTAATTCTACAATTACTTGTGGTTCAATAAATAACGTTTGTCCAGAAGCAGATTGATCGTGAACAATACCACCATATACACCGCGGTATTCTTGTTTTACCGGGATTACGTAACGTTCGTTACGGATCGTTACAATCGCATCAGATAACATCTTTTGTGCGTTTGAAGAACGCGTCATATTCTCTAACTTTTCACGAATACGGCTTTCCGCAGTACGAATTTGGTTACGAATACCACGTAGTTTATCACTTGCGCTATCGACTACTTCACCGCCATCACCGATACAATTTGTAATTTTCTTTTCTAAGTCATATAAAGATACAATTTGAGCGACGTGAGTTTCTAAAATCGGAAGCTCGACACCATTATCAACCATATCTTCGATAAAACGTTTCATATTGCGACTACCATACATCGTATTTGCAATATCAAGTAGTTCATTTGGGCTTAACATACTTCCGATTTTTGCACGCTTCACATTTGAGCGAACATCAGTAATACCACCTAATGGCGCACTCCCTTTTAAACGAATGACTTTCGCCGCTTCATCCGTCGTATCTTGTAGTTCTACAATTTCTTCAAAATCAGTGCTCGGTACTAAATTCTTCACTTTGTCACGACCAAGTGAAGAGGCTGTATGTTCAAGTAATTGTTCTTTTACTTTATTGTATTCTAATACACGCAACGTTCTTTCTAACATGTTGCAGGTCCCCCTTGTGTTACTTATTACGTTTAATATAGTCTAATAAACGTTCAATATCCCACGTGTTAATCACGTTATCTTTTTGAACCCAACCTTTACGTGCTGCTGCTACACCTGTTTCCATGTCTTCTAACATTTCAAGTGTATGAGCATCCGTATTAATCGCTACTTTTACACCAGCATCTTGTGCTTGTTTTAATAATTTCGCGCTTAAATCTAGACGGTTTGGATTTGCATTTAATTCTAAAACTGTATTTGTTTCTTTTGCGAGTTCAATTAATAAATCTGTGTCTACATCGTAACCCTCGCGACGTCCAAGAAGGCGTCCTGTCGGGTGAGCAATCATTGTAACATGTTTATTCTCAAGTGCAGCGCGAAGACGCTTCATAATCGTTTCACGGTCTTGTGAGAAGCTAGAGTGGATAGCTCCAATAACATAATCTAATTCTGCTAATACTTCATCATCAAAATCAAGTGATGCATCCGGTAAAATGTCCATTTCAATTCCGCGTAAAATTGTAATGTCTGGATACTTTTCATTCATACGTTCAATTTCTTTCGCTTGTTCACGAAGACGCTCTTTCGTTAAACCGTTCGCTACTTTCAAGTATTGTGAGTGATCAGTAATCGCCATAAACTTATATCCACGGGCACGACATGCCTGTACCATTTCTTCAATAGAAAAAGCACCGTCACTCCACGTTGTATGCATATGTAAATCACCTTGTATATCAGAAAACTGAATTAAGTTTGGATACTCTTTAATTAATTCAATTTCTTTTCCATCTTCACGCACTTCTGGTGGGATAAATGGAAGACCGAAATGAGCAAAAAATTCTTCTTCAGTCTCGAATGTTTTTACTTCACCTGTTTCCAAGTTCTCTACACCGTACTCACTAATTTTTTCGCCTTTATCTTTTGCAATTTGGCGCATTTTTACGTTATGGTCTTTTGATCCTGTGAAATGGTGAAGCGTTGTAATAAACTCTTCTGGTTTTACTAAACGGAAATCGATTGAAATATCATATTCGTATTGAAGACGAACAGAAACTTTCGTATCTCCACTTGCAATTACTTCAATCATATTATCGAATTGCAATAAATGTTCACGTACTGCTGCTGGTTCTGTCGTTGCAATAATGAAATCTAAATCCTTCACTGTCTCACGAACACGGCGTAAGCTACCAGCGCGAGAAAAACGAATTACTTCAGCAATATTCGACAACTTCTCCTCTATTTCCCCGGCAATAGGTAATACCATCGCAATCGGTAAACGTTCTGGACGAGATCCTACTTGATCAATTGCTTCTAATATCTTCTCTTCTGTTTTCTTACCGAAACCTGCTAAAGCTTGTACTTTATTTTCCTCACAAACAGCTTTTAACGATTCCATATCCACAACACCAAGTTCTTTGTATAACTTAGCTACCTTTTTACCACCAAGGCCTGGAAGTTTTAATAACGGTAACAAACTGCTTGGCACTTCTTTTTCAAGTTCTTGTAATACTTCAGATGTTCCCGATTCTATATATTCTTGAATAACTGCTGCCGTTCCTTTTCCGATACCTGGAATCTTTGTGAAATCTTCAATTTCAGAAAGACTACGATCATCACTTTCTAGTGCTGCTGCTGCTTTACGAAATGCAGATATTTTAAATGGATTCGCACCCTTTAGTTCCATAAAAAGCCCGATTGTCTCTAGTAATTTAATAACTTGTTTTTTATTTACTTTCATCATTGCTCCGCCTTTCTTTCATAGAAAAAAACTTCTCTTTCCGAAAAAAGAGAAGTTATACTCTGCTACCTGTCTGCCATAGCTCCTTCACCTTTTCAGAGAGAATCGGTGTATCGTCTACAATTATTTTGCTAATTGATGATTTTTGTAATGGTGTTTGTATTTGTTCAATCGGAAGAATATTTCCAACAATAATTAAAACAAACAAAATAATATATACTTCTAAAAATCCGAGGATTGCCCCCGCAAACGCATTTACTTGCTTTAACACCGGTATTTCTGCAAACATATTTAACAAATTACCAAGTAATGAAAGTGCGATTTTTGTAATAATAAATAATACGATAAACGCAATTGCTTGATAAAATACTGTCTCAATATTATTTGCATCAATCCATTCTGGAACAGATACATTTTTATCAAATGGATACGGAATAAATTTCGCAAGTGCTGGCGCTAAATCTTTACAGTACCAGTATGCAACAAGGTATGCGATAATAAAGCTTGTTAACTTTACAAGTTGTAAGATAAAACCTCTGCGTAATCCGAGGAAAAATCCCATAACAAGCAGTAAAATGATAATAATATCAATCATGTTTATTCCATTCCTTTTTTTGTCATACTTTCTTTCAACTTCTCATGTTCTTCTTTTAATTTTATGTAATCGTGTATGACGTTTACCGCCGTCAATACCGCTAGTCTACTCGTATCAAGCGAAGGATTCTTGGCATTGAGTTCGCGCATTTTATCATCCACAATCGCTGCTACCATGCGGATATGACTTGTACTTTCATCGCCAACAACTGAATACTGTTGGCCATATATTTCTACATTAATTCGACTTTTATTTCCCTTTTGTTGTGACAACTCACCGGCCTCCAATCACGTACAGAATCCTAAAGTTTATCATACCATGAACCATCATAATATGGAAACAGAAAGAACAATCCGATATGATAAAAATAACAATATAAAAAAGGAGCGACCATTTTGTCAAATTCTATCGTAATACAAACAAGTTCTACAGTAATTGAAGACATGAAACAACAATATAAACAAGCACTTAGCTCAAAAATTCCGCAAGGCGGTATCTTTATGGCAAAGGTGCCATCTTGCACGATTACAGCATATAAATCTGGAAAAGTAATGTTCCAAGGTGGACGTGCTGAAGCAGAAGCTTCTCGTTGGCAAACTGTCTCTCAAACACCGAAAACAACTGTAAAAAAATCGGTCGATTCTCATCGTTTTGCACCGCCTGCTTCCTTCGGTACAATGTCTATAGCAGGATCAGATGAAGTAGGTACTGGTGATTACTTCGGACCGATGACAGTAGTTGCTGTATATGTGGACGCAAAACAAATTCCACTTTTAAAAGAACTTGGTGTAAAAGACTCCAAAAACTTAAACGATGCTCAAATTACCGCTATTGCAAAACAACTACTTCACGTTGTTCCTTACAGCTCTCTCGTTCTTCATAATGAAAAATATAACGAGCTATTTGATAAAGGAAATAATCAAGGTAAGCTAAAAGCTTTACTACACAATAAAGCCATTACAAACTTATTAGCGAAAATTGCTCCTACAACACCAGAAGGCATCTTAATCGACCAATTTACGCAACCTGATACATACTATAAGTATTTAGCAAAACAAAAACAGGTACAGCGTGAAAATGTTTACTTCGCTACGAAAGGTGAAAGTGTTCATTTAGCTGTTGCCGCCGCTTCCATTTTAGCTCGTTACTCATTCGTAAAACAATTTGACGAACTAAGTAAAAAAGCTGGTATGCCACTTCCAAAAGGTGCTGGTAAACAAGTTGATATCGCCGCTGCTAAATTAATTCAAAAAGTAGGTAAAGAAAGATTACCTGAGTTTGTAAAACTGCATTTTGCTAATACAGAGAAAGCGTTTCGCTTATTGAAATAGTATCGACAAAAACAGGGGCTTACAAACTCCTGTTTTTTGTTTCATGTGTTCTCGATTCAATGTAATTGCATTTACTATTTTCCTCTCCTAACTATATCGCTAAATTAACTCATTTTTAGTAATTCCCCTATAAAAAAGGAGAGCCGCCAAGACTCTCCCTTTTTTATATTAGCTTCGTTTCTGCTTCTTATTTGATGAAGATACTTTATGAGAACCAGTTTCATGTGTTGTTGTCCCTTGTCCTTCCACTTCTGGAGAACCTAGGATTGATCTTGAATGGTCTTTTTTCACTTTTTTACTCATTGCACTCACCCCCAAGGTTACTTTTTACTTAAGGGTAAAAAACTATTCAACATAATAATCTGAACATATACTCGCTACTCTTTTACTCTCGTGTTTGGTTTTCGCTTATGTCCCATAGACGCTTTGCTGCATCCTTATCCAAGGCAGCTTCAGACATTTCCCCTACTTGTTTATCGGCATAGTAATAACCACTCTGATTAGTAAATCCAGTTGATTCTGCTAGCCATACTAAAGTTTCAGCACCTTTCTCCGGCGTACGGGAGAAAGGTTTCATTGCTGCCATAGTTAAGCGAGCAGCTAGACCATTATCCTGGTTAAAATTCGTATTCACTAGCCCCGGGTCAAAGCTATAAGCACTAACACCCGTTCCCTCCAACCGCTGTCCCAATTCAGAGGTGAATAAAATGTTAGCTAGTTTTGTTTGTGCATAACGCATTGTAGGACCGCCCATGAACTTCTTAATACCGCGATACAGTTGTTCTGCATCTAGATCATCGAAATCAATTCCCTTTTCAGCCATTTTGTGACCGTGAGATGCAGTGGTAATGACGCGAGCAGGAGCACTTTCTTTTAAACGCTCCAACAACAAATCTGTAAGTAAGAATGGACCTAAATGGTTTACCGCCCAGGTCATCTCCAAACCGTCCTCTGTAATTTGCCTTGTTTGAAATAAAGCACCCGCATTATTTACTAATATATCAATTCTCGGACATCTTTCTAAAATATTGGTAGCTACCTGGCGTATAGATTGTTGGGAAGACATATCAGCGAAAAATATATCTACCACTGCATTCCCATCCGTTATATTTTCAAGTTGAGTCATAACATCATTCGCTTTTGCTTCATTACGTGCAATGATTCCTAGCTTAGCACCGCTTTTTGCAAACACCTTAGCTGCCGCTAATCCAATACCACTTGTTGCACCAGTGATTACTATATACTTGTCACGCAATGTCCACTTTGTATGACTTGGGATTTCCCCCATTGTATAAAAACCCCTTCCCTATATAAATGTCGCATTCGTTTTACTTATATATGAAGTGGGAATTGAACTATGAACAACATCTTTTCTAGTCGTGAAATACTTTATAAAGTTCAGGTTGCAATTACAACCTTTCTCAATAAAAAAAGCGAGAGCAGTTGCTCTCGCTTTTTTATATCTTAAAACTCAGAAGAACCTGGAGTTCTTGGGAATGGAATTACGTCACGGATGTTAGCCATACCAGTGATGTACATTAGGAAGCGCTCGAAACCTAGACCGAATCCAGCGTGTTTTGTACCGCCGTATTTTCTAAGTTCTAAGTACCACCAGTAGTCCTCTTCGTTCATACCTAATTCTTTAATTCTGTCTACTAAAACGTCCATTCTTTCTTCACGTTGACTTCCGCCGATTAATTCGCCGATGCCAGGAACTAGAAGGTCAGTAGCAGCTACTGTTTTACCGTCTTCATTCATACGCATATAGAACGCTTTAATGTCTTTTGGATAGTCTGTTACGAATACAGGGCGTTTGAAGATTTCTTCTGATAAGTATCTTTCATGCTCTGTTTGTAAGTCAATACCCCATTCTACTGGGTATTTAAAGTCAGCACCTGATTCTTGAAGTACTTTAATTGCTTCTGTATAAGTGATACGACCGAAGTCAGAGTTAATCACATTGTTCATGCGCTCTAGAACTGTTTTATCAACGAAGCTGTTGAAGAAGTCCATTTCTTCTGGTGCATGTTCTAATACATATTTCATTGCATATTTCAGCATATCTTCTGTAAGATCCATTACATCGCCTAATTCAGCAAATGCAATCTCAGGCTCAACCATCCAGAACTCAGCTGCATGGCGAGTTGTGTTTGAGTTCTCCGCACGGAATGTAGGTCCGAATGTGTATACATCACGGAATGCTAATGCATAAGCTTCAGCGTTCAGCTGTCCACTTACTGTTAAGTTTGTTTCTTTACCGAAGAAGTCTTTTGATTCATCAACTTGTCCATCTTCACCTTTTGATACGTTGTTTAAATCTTGCGTTGTTACGCGGAACATTTCGCCAGCACCTTCTGTATCACTACCAGTGATGATTGGTGTGTGAACATGTACGAATCCACGCTCTTGGAAGAATTGGTGAATCGCAAATGCTGCGATAGAACGTACGCGGAACGTTGCAGAGAATGCATTTGTTCTTGGGCGTAAGTGAGCGATTGTACGTAAGTATTCAAACGTATGACGCTTCTTTTGAAGTGGGTAATCAGAATCTGATAAGCCCTCGATATCAATTTTTTCTGCTTTAATTTCAAATGGTTGCTTTGCTCCAGGCGTTGCAATTACTTTACCTTCTACTTTAACTGAAGAGCTAAGTGGAAGTTTTGCAATTTCTTTGAAGTTCTCTAATTCAGTATCGAATACGATTTGAACGCTTTTGAAGAAGCTACCGTCGTTTAATTCGATGAAACCAAATGCTTTTGAATCACGTAAGTTACGAATCCACCCTGATACTTGTACTGTTTGATCTGCATACTTTTCTGTATCTCTATACAGACTTTTTACTAATGTGTTTTCCATAGTGAAATTCTCCTTTGCTGATATATTTAAATACAAAAAAACCTTTCATCCATAAAGGGACGAAAGGTTAAACTTCGCGGTACCACCCAATTTGTCATAAAGACCAACTTTAACTCGTATGTAATACATACTTCCCGGTTTGTAACAGGCCGGATTCCCGTCTAAGTCTACTCTTGAATACAAGTTTCAATTTCGGTTAGCAACTCCAAGGTGTTCTTCACATATACCGCCTCATCAGGCTCTCACCGTCCCTGACTCGCTATGGATTATAGTATATACTACTTTTCCTTATCATCGTCTTTCATTTTGTTAAACTAAAATTAATGTACTACATTCGAGGGAAAGATGCAAGACACCAGAAAATATATCAGCGATTTTCGCAATATATCGACCGTAACTTCAAATATATCGGCAATTTTTATAATATATCGACAATCGCATCATAAAAAAAATTGCCGGAATAGATCCGGCAATTTCTTATTACTTACGTAACTCCGCACCAAATTTCTCTTCTACCGTTGTTAATACACGGTTATGTGCTTCTGTTACCTCTTCGTCTGTTAACGTACGTTCTGCATCGAAGTAAGTCATAGAGAATGCAAGTGATTTCTTGCCTTCTTCCATTTTTTCACCTTCGTATAAGTCGAATAGTGTTACGTCTTTCAGAAGTTCTCCACCAGCTTCAGCAATGACTTGCTTCATTTCGCCAGCTTTTGTTTCTTTCGTTACAACAACAGCCATATCACGTGTCATAGATGGGAAACGTGGAATTGCTGCGTAGTAAGTTTCTTCCACGTCTGCACCGAATACTTTTACAAGAGATAGTTCGAATACGAATGTATTTTTCACATCTAATTGTTTTTCTGCTTCAGGGTGCAATTGACCGATGAAACCAATTACTTCCCCATCTAATACGATGTCAGCTGTACGACCTGGGTGCATACCTTCACGTTTTGCTGGTGCGTATGCGATTTGGTTTGCAACGCCAAGTACGTCGAATAATCCTTCTAGCACACCTTTCATAACGAAGAAGTCTACTACTTTCTTCTCACCTTGCCATGCATGGTGAAGAGCAAGGCCTGTCATAACACCTGCAAGATGTTGTTCTTCTTTCGGAAGTTCTCCTTCTTCTGTCGGTAAGAAGATAGAACCTACTTCGTATAAAGCAACGCTGTCGTTTTTACGTGCAACGTTGTATGAAACTGCTTCTAACAATTGTGGCACTAAGCTTAAACGAAGTTGGCTACGCTCTTCACTCATTGGAAGCGCAAGGTTTACAGGAGCTTTTTCGTTCGGCTCAACCATATATTGTTTCGCTTTGTCAGCGCTTGTTAATGAATATGTGATTGCTTCATATAAACCAGCACCTTCTAAGAAGCGACGTACTTTACGACGTTTCGTTTGTGCTGATGTTAATTTACCACGTGTCATCGTTCCAGAAGGTAATGTAACTGGAATGTGATCATACCCATACAGACGGCCCACTTCTTCTACTAGGTCTTCTGAAATTGTAATATCAGGACGACGTGCTGGTACATTTACATGGAATGTTCCTTCTACTTCTGTGAATGGGAATTTCAAGTTTGTGAACATTGTACCCATTTCACTTGCAGAAATATCTGTACCTAATACACGGTTTACTTTTTCAGCCGTAACAGATACTGTACGCTCTTGTACTTGTAAGTTATCAGCTTCTACTACACCTTCAAGTGCTTCTCCGCCAGCATATTTCGCCATTAAAGCAGCTGCGTGTTGAATTGCTTCAAACGTACGTGTTGGATCGATTCCTTTTTCAAAACGTGCACTTGATTCACTGCGAAGACCTAAGTCTTTTGATGTACGGCGCACTGTTTGACCTGCAAAGTATGCAGACTCGATTAAAACGTTTACCGTCTCATTTGTAACTTCAGAATCAGCTCCGCCCATTACACCAGCAACCGCTAAAGCTTTTGTGCCGTTTGTAATTACAAGATGATGTTCTTGTAACGTACGCTCTTGATCATCTAACGTTTCAATTTTTTCGCCTTCTTTTGCAAGACGAACAACGATTTCTTTTGAACCTAATTTATCGTAATCGAATGCATGTAACGGTTGACCGTATTCCATTAAAATGTAGTTTGTAATATCAACTACATTGCTAATTGGACGAATGCCAGCTGCCATAAGGCGCGTTTGCATCCACATTGGTGATGGACCAATCTTTACGTTCTTCACCATTTTTGCAATATATAATGGGTTTTCTTCTTTCGCTTCTACACTTACAGAAATGTAGTCAGAAGTTTTTTCTGCTGTTTCTTGTAAGTCGATAGCTGGAAGTTTTACTTCACGGCCGTAAATAGCAGCTACTTCATATGCAACACCTAACATGTTTAAGCAATCTGCACGGTTTGGTGTTAAACCAAGCTCAAGTACTTCATCATGTAAGTTTAAAATTTCAAGTGCATCTGCACCAACTTCAGCGTCACTTGGGAAGATGAAGATACCATCTGCGTATTCTTTTGAAACTAACTTTCCATCAATGCCAAGCTCTTGAAGAGCACAAACCATACCATGAGAAGCTTCACCGCGTAGTTTTGCTTTTTTAATTTTGAAGTTACCAGGAAGTACAGCGCCAACTTTTGCAACTGGTACTTTTAAACCTTTTGCAATGTTAGCAGCACCACAAATAATTTGAACTGGTTCTTCTTCACCGATATCGATTAAGCATTTGCTTAACTTATCAGCTTCTGGGTGTTTTTCACACTCTAATACGTGACCAACTACAACACCCTTTACACCTTTATTTAATACTTCAACACCTTCTACTTCAATACCACTTTTCGTGATTTTGTCTGCTAGTTCTTGTGCTGTTACATCTTTAATATCTACATACTCTTGTAACCAACGATATGATACGAACATATTTATCCTCTCCTTCCCTTACGCTCGTTTGAATTGTTGTAAGAAACGTACGTCATTTGTATAGAAATGACGAATGTCATCTACGCCGTATTTCAACATTGCGATACGTTCTGCGCCCATACCGAATGCGAAACCTTGATATTCTTTTGAATCATAACCAGCCATTTCAAGTACGTTCGGGTGAACCATACCTGCGCCTAAAATTTCAATCCAGCCAGTTCCTTTACAAGTGCCACAACCTTTACCGTGACACATCATACACGAAATATCCATCTCTACAGATGGCTCTGTGAATGGGAAGAAACTTGGACGAAGACGGATTTCACGGTCTTCACCGAACATCTTTTTCACGAATACTTGCAGTGTACCTTTTAAGTCACTCATACGAATGTTTTTATCAATTACAAGACCTTCAATTTGCATGAATTGGTGTGAATGCGTCGCATCATCGTCATCGCGGCGATACACTTTACCAGGACAAATAATTTTGATTGGGCCTTTTTCTTTGTTATTTTCCATCGTGCGTGCTTGCACAGAAGATGTATGCGTACGTAGTAACGTTTCTTCTGTAATGTAGAATGTATCTTGCATATCACGTGCTGGATGATCTTTCGGTAAGTTTAATGCTTCGAAGTTGTAGTAGTCTTTTTCTACTTCTGTTCCTTCAGCTACTTCATAACCCATACCGATGAATACATCTTCAATTTGTTCAACAACAGCTGTTAACGGATGGTGACAACCTGTTTCAACAGGACGACCTGGCAAGGTAACATCAATTGTTTCAGTAGCTAATTTCGCTTCAATTACTGCTTTTTCTAAGTTACCAATTTTGTCATCTAGACGCGTTTGAATCGCTTCACGTACTTCATTTACTAATGCTCCCATACGTGGACGCTCTTCCGCTGATAATTTTCCCATGCCGCGTAATACTTCTGTAATTGGGCCTTTTTTCCCTAAATACGCTACGCGTACGTCATTTAAGCCCTTTAGCTCTTTCGCTTCTTCAATAAGCTCTAACGCTTTTTGCTTTAGCTCTTTTAAACGTGCTTCCATTTGGAACCCTCCTAATTTTAAAAATAAAAAAACCTCGCTCCCAAAAAGGGACGAGGTAAATTCGCGGTACCACCCTAAATTGACAGAACAAGTCTGCCCACTCATTATTTATAACGATCAATTCTGACCGGAACGCCTTTACATATACATGGTCCTGGCGTCAACTCCAGAGGTGAATTCACTTCCGTCTACCATAAGAATGCTTTCAGTCTAAGGCATTCTCTCCCTATATGGCGATTTTGTAAGTTACTCTTCTCTATCAACGTTTTTCGTTATTTAACTTTTAATATAATATACTTCAACTTATTATAAGAAGTTTTTTATTTGTTCGCAACCAGGCTTTGTAAATAATACGTTAAAATCCCTGCTGCAACCGCAACATTTAATGATTCTGCCCCGCCGTAAATCGGAATATACAAGTTTTGATCCGTTTTTGCAAGAATTTCTTGGCGTACGCCATTTCCTTCATTTCCAACAATTAATGCAAAACTGCCAGCTGGTGTTACTTCCCCATACGGAACTCCATTTTCAAGAGCTGTTCCATATACAGGAACGTTATTTTCTTTTAACTTGTCTACCCATTCTTCTAAGTTCCCTTTTACAATTGGTAAGTGGAAAATAGAACCTTGTGTAGAGCGGAGTACTTTACTATTGTAAACATCAACACAACCTTCTCCAAGCACAACGGCGTGAATACCAGCTGCATCAGCTGTACGAATAATTGTTCCTAAATTACCTGGGTCTTGCAGGCCATCTAATAAAAGGAATTTCCCATCAGTAAGAGCTACTTCTTTCTCATGCTTCTCACAAACAGCAAACACACCTTGCGTCGTTTCTGTTTCACGAAGTATTTTTACGATTGCTTCAGGTACGATATACATTTCCACATCATTAACTGTCCAATCTTTCGGAAGATCTGTCTGATCAGAAACGATAAGTTCTGTTACAACTCCTGCTTTTAAAGCTTCCTCAACTAAGTGGAATCCTTCTACAAAAAATAAACCTTTTTTATCGCGCTCTTTTTTCGTCTGCAGCTTTTTCCACTGCTTCACACGCGGATTTTGTACTGAATCAATGTTTTTCATAATATGTATTTCCCTCTCTTCTTGTCTTATCATTATAGCCTATTTTTCATACATATTTACATAAAAAAGAACAAAAACTAACGTCAGTTTCAATTCTGAAGAAGAGGTGAAAGCAATGAGTTTTAATTTACGCGGTGCTGTATTAGCAAATGTATCTGGAAATTCACAAGATCAATTACAAGAAACGATTGTCGATGCAATTCAAAGCGGTGAAGAAAAAATGCTTCCAGGTCTTGGTGTTTTATTCGAAGTCATTTGGAAAAACGCTGATGAAAATGAAAAGCACGAAATGTTAGAAACACTAGAACAAGGATTAAAAAAATAAACAATAAAAGGTCACCTTAGAAAAAACTAAGGTGACCTTTTATGTCTATAAAATTTTTCTTCTCCTAAACATTTCTACTTTACTAACGCTGATTGATGGAGTACAATGTTCAAAATACATTTAAACCGATCGATTTTTCTTCATATACATCATTAGATAAAAGGAGTGAATGTTTTATGCAACGTATTACGCTTGAACAAGTTTTTAAACACCACATTACCCAAAAATATGTGAACCGTTCTGGAATGGTCCACGCGATTGCTGTCGCTTACCATGCGTTTCACTTAGCCAAAAAGCATCACGCCTCAGTCGATGCTGCGACAAAAGCCGGTTTCCTTCACGATATCGGACATCATACATGGTACACAGGCGGCGAATGGGACTATGACTTATATAAAAAGAATGATATACATGCAATTAAAGGAGCGGAAAGAGCTCACAAGTTGCTTATTAGACTAGGAGAACATCCAAAACTAGCAAAAGAAATTTCTGTTGCAATTCTATTGCATACTGATTCTTTCCTAGTAGAACAATCACTTGAAAGAACACCTCTACAAAACATTATTAAGTGGGCAGATGAAGCCGATGAAGAACCGGGCGGAGCACACCATTACCGAACGATTTCTTATGAAAAGGCACTAAAAGCAATTCAGCAATTAGATCAATTGGTAGAGCGTGAATTGCAAATAGAGCAATCGAAATCAAATAACAAGGCAGAACATAGTTATCAATGAGAAAGAGGCATCACTATAGGGTGATACCTCTTTTATTTTTTCTTAAAATACAATTCTGGATGTAATATTTTAATCTTACATCCAGAATGAAAACACCTTACAATTATATATACAAATATAAAGAGGTGATTCTACATATGCAACCCACTACACAACTTCCTTATGAACAGAAATACTCTATGTCATGGGGACAATTCATTAGCTCCGTTTTATTTGCTTTTTTCGGAACTGGACTCATTACTGTGTTCCTCGCAATGCCCTTAACAATTTATACAGCCGGACTCGAAAATAAAAAACAAATTGCCCTGTATGAATCTATTGCAAATACTGCAAGTATCGGATTACAACTAACCGTGTTGTTATTCTTCATTTTTAAATTCGAACCCGCAAAAAATTTACTATTAAAATCTTTTAATTTTAAAGCACTGAAAGAATGGCGCACATACGTATACTTACTTCTTTTCTTCGCTATAAGCATCGTACTCAATTATATCTTTTTAAAATATGTGTTCCAAGACGCAACAAAGCAACAAGCTTCTGCACTAAACTTAGACGTATTTGAACAATATCAAATATTATTACTTATCGGCTTTGCGATACTCACCCCAATTTTTGAAGAACTTATTTTCCGTGGTTTTTTACTCCACTTTTTCTCTGAACGCTTTCCATTTTGGATTGCAGCAGTCTTAACAAGTTTCTTCTTTGGTATCGCTCATACATACTCACTCGGAGTAATGGTAATTACTTTCTTCACGGGATTATTAATGGCTATTTTATGCAAAAAAACAAAATCCATTATTCCAGCTATGTTATTTCATATTATGAATAATATGTTAGCATTCTTAAGTTAAAAAGAGGTATCATCACGATACCTCTTTCACTCTTTTATAACAACTTCAAACTCCTCTTCTGTTAGCACTTTTCGATAATTCGTTTTCTTTTCTCCCTCTTCACCGGAAGTTAGAACAGGCGTCAGTATAATTTTCGTTACACTATCCTCTAGCTTTTCAAATCGCCAATAACTATTTTTCGATTTTATTAATAATATCCAAAATAAACCTCATGTAGTAAAATATAACTTAATTCACATAAAAGAGTTTACATATGTTCAGTATTATTTGGATGCTTTTTACGCCACTTCTCTTACTATGCGGGATTGCTGGTGGTATTTTTTAATGGTAACAGAAATTAAACATCGGAAATTACTTGTTACCTTAATGGGGATTATTTGCTTTTCATTCGTTATAATGCCTTTTACTTTTTTTAAACAAAGGTATCAATGGAGAGAACGTTCTCCACATTCCACCTGTCCTATATTGGATGCTTTTCTCTCTAGCTGGTTTATTAGCAGGATTGAATGAGGTACATTCAAAAATTAAGAGTATACGCAACATGGGACTCATTATTTTCTCAATAGGACTGTTTGCAGCTATTGTCCATGCCTGATTCATATTTTATTCATTAAGGAGTTATTACATATGGAATCTACCGGTTTATTTATTTGGCTTATCTTAGCCCCTATTTTGTTATTATGTGAAGGCATCGTTGGCATTTATTTAATTGCTGCCGGAATTAAATATCGAAAATCACTTATCGTTATAGCTGGTTTAATTAGCATATCACTTATCGTTGTTCCTATCATTTGTATAGGTTATGGAATAGATTTAGAGGGAATGGTTCCAATTTCGGGAACTTTATATTGGTGCTTCTTCTCATTAGCTGGACTAGTAGCTATTATAAGTGGCAGACAAATATCAAGTATTCGTTCTATGGGGACGATTTTGGTTATAACAGGATTGTGCCCTGTAACTAGTTATCATCTTTTATATCTAACTACATAAAAAACACAAAAAAGCAGGGAAATTAATTCCCTGCTTTTCTATTTGGTTTATTGCCTGATGGTAAGAAGAACGATAACACCCAAGCAATACCCGCAAGTATCGTTGCAATTAAGAATGCATCGTTAATACCGTTAATTGCAGATAGCTTTGAGATTTGTCCAAATAGTAGTTGCGTGCTCATCGCATCTCCCGCTTGAGCTGATCCAGCTAAAGCCGCTAAGCTTTGGCCCATACCATGTACTTTATCGACTAAAATTGGATTTGACGTTGTTAACATGTTGCCATAATCCGCTACGTGAGCAGTCGTTTGTTGCGTCATAAGTGTGATTAAGATCGCTGTTCCAATTGAACCAGCTACTTGTCTTGACGTATTTTGCGTTGCTGTACCGTGAGAAATTAATTTCATCGGCAGCGCGTTCATACCAGCTGTCATAATTGGCATCATAATGAATGACATACCAATTGAACGTATAATATAATCCGTCATAATAACGCTATACGGTGTATCCATCGATAATTTTGTAAATTCATATGTCGCATAAGTTGTAATTGCCAATCCAATTATCGCTAATGGACGAATGCCATATTTATCGAATAATTTACCTGCTACTGGTCCCATGATCCCCATAATTAATGATCCTGGAAGAAGTAGTAAACCAGATTCAATTGGCGTAAAGCCACGAATATTTTGTAGATATACTGGAAGTAATAACATACCTCCGAATAATGCCATCGTTACGATTGCGTTAATTACTAAAGTAAAAGTAAATACTGGATATTTAAACACTTGTAAATCAAGCATTTTATTGTCCGTTGTTAGCTCTCTCCAAATAAATACTGCAATACCTACTACACCAATGATAAGTGATATCACAACCTCTGCACTAGTCCAGCTATTATTTCCCGCTTCACTAAATCCATACAATAAGCTACCTAGTCCAATACTTGAACTAATAACACCGAATACATCTAGCTTTGTGTTAGATACCGGCTGAGCTAGTGTAAAGAATTTTAAAGATAGGAAAGTAATAATTAAACCAATCACAAACATTCCGTAGAACATTAAGTTCCAGCTATAGTTTTCAATTACCCATCCTGTTACAGTTGGTCCGATAGCTGGTGCTAAAATCATCGCTACCCCTAGTAATCCCATAGCTGCTCCTCGCTTATGAGGCGGGAATAATGTCATGAAAATATTCATACCAACCGGCATTAAAATACCCGCTCCAACCGCTTGAATCACTCGGCCCGTCATCATCATTGTAAAGTTTCCTGAAGTAGCACAAATGATAGATCCTACCGTGAAGAATAACATTGCCGCTACGAACAATTTACGATACGTAAATCGTGAAACTAAAAAGGCACTAATCGGTACTAAAATACCATTTACGAGCATGAAGCCTGTAATTAACCATTGTGCTGTTGAAGTTGATACATTAAATTCATTCATTAACGGAGGCAATGCAACGTTAATGATCGTTTGGTTTAAAATAGAAACGAACATCCCGAGAATTAATACTGTTACAACTGCTTTTACGTTCACATTCTCTTTAGGCATAGACGTTTGTTTTTTCGGCATTTCTTTTTCTTGTTTTACTTCTTCTTGCTTACCTGTTTCTAACTCAACTACATTAGAAATTTCTGTTTCTTGCTTTCGTTCAATTTCTTTTTCTTCTGTTTCTACCTTACTTACTTCTATTTTACTTACGGCTGGGACTTGTTCTTCTCCCACGTTCGTTTTTTTCTTTCGTAAAAGACGATTTACAAGGAAGAAGACGATTATACAAAATAGTGCATATCCTGCAATTGCAATTGAGGACATCTCATCTCCCCCTTACTTATGAATACGAACTGTCACATTCATGCCAGGAACAATATTTACTGATTTACTATGATCTAAAGAAATTTTAACTGGTACCACTTGTGTTACTTTCGTATAGTTCGCTGTTGCGTTGCTTGATGGTAACATAGAAAATGTATTCGCTGTTGTTAATCCAACTTGCTCTACTTTTCCTGATAACGTCGTGTCTGGGTATGCATCTACATACACGTCTACATCTTGACCTTTTTGCACATCGTCAACATCTGTTTCTTCAATATTTGCTGTTACCCATAAATTGTTCATATCAAATGCATAAGCAATTGGGCTACCAGCTCCAACGAAAGCATTTGTCGTTGCGTTTGATTGTACAACTGTCGCGTTTTGCGGAATTGTTACGTCTACTGTTTGTTCCCCATTTGCTCCAACTACAGTGACAGCACCTAATTTATCGTTCTCATTGTAGTTTTTTCCTACTTCAGCTTTCCAGTCAGTCAATTTACCTGCTGCTGGTGAAGCAATTGGAATTACCTTTCCATCAATTTTTGCATTTTCTGTTTTTAAATAGTTTTCCGCTTGATTGTAATAGTAATAACCGCCAATGCCGCCGCCAACTAGCACAATTAATGTGATAATGTTGATAATCACCATTCTTCGAAACTGATTCATTGCATTCCTCTCCTTATATCGCATATAATTTTTTTCTAAACTATTTACATCCTTATTGTTTATACTGTTTAATTGTTAATTATATTAACCTTTAAACAAAAAAAGCACACCTTCAGCAGCATAAACCGGATTTCGTCTACCTGCGAGTGGTGCTGATTTCTAAAGGACTATCGTTTATAATTATAAATAATTATTTCGAATCTACAACCGACAATTTAAGTATGAAATGTCGCTTAAACAACAATATAATACCGATTTGTTGTTTAAGTGTATAAAATGAAACGAGGAGAAGTAAAATGTCTATTAAAAATACAAATGATCCACGTGTAAAGCGGACGAGACAACTCATACAGGATGCTTTTGTCGCTTTAGTAGGCGAAAAAGGGTTTGAAAATGTAACTGTTCAACATATCGCAGAACGCGCTCCTGTAAATCGCGCTACATTTTATAGCCATTACCATGATAAATACGACTTATTAGACAAAAGCATTGAAGAAATGTTAGAGAAGCTAGCAGAAGTAATCAAACCGAAAAACAAAAATAAAGAAGATTTTCAACTTACATTCGATTCACCACATCCAACATTTTTGGCTCTGTTCGAACACATCGCAGAAAACGTGAACTTCTATAATGTTATGCTCGGGGATAAAGCTGCAGGAAACTACTCTTATAAAATGATGAAAACAATACAAACGCATTTAACATTAAGCTTATCAATTTCACAACCAGATGATAAAGATCTTATGGTTCCTCGTGATATTCTAATTAGTTATGTGACAGGGGCTCACATCGGGATGATTATGTCATGGTTAAAAAGAGGGATGATATATACCCCGCATTTTATGGCCATGCAATTAACTCGTTTAATTATTTTAGGGGCCCATACTGCCGCAGGATTAGAAAGACCTTTTTAACACATAAAAAAGCGAAGGAGATTCTCCTTCGCTTTTTTCTATTAATTAAATGTAATGTTATGTACAGCCTCTTTATCAAGACGTTTAATAACTTCTACAATTAACTTCACTGCATTTTCATAATCATCACGGTGTAACATTGCCGCATGCGAATGGATGTAGCGTGTCGCAATCGTAATTGCCATAGACGGAATACCATTTACAGAAATGTGAATCGCACCTGCATCTGTTCCCCCGCCAGCTACTGAATCATATTGGTATGGAATTTGTAGTTCGTCAGCAACATCAACTACGAAATCACGTAAACCTGTATGTCCAATAACAGAAGCATCATATAAAATAATCTGCGGTCCATCGCCCATTTTACTTTGCGCTTCTTTTGACGTTACACCCGGTGTATCTCCAGCGATACCAACATCTACTGCGAACGCGATATCTGGTTTGATATAATTCGCAGATGTTTTTGCACCACGAAGACCAACCTCTTCTTGTACAGTTCCAACGCCGTATACAACGTTTGGATGTTTTTCATCTTTTAATTGTTTTAATACGTCAATTGCAATCGCACAACCGATTCGGTTATCCCATGCTTTTGCAAGTAACATTTTTTCATTCTTCATCACTTGGAATTCAAAGTAAGGTACAACTTGATCTCCTGGTCGTACGCCCCACTCCATTGCCTCTTCTTGGCTAGAAGCACCGATATCGATGAACATGTCTTTAATATCAACTGGCTTTTTACGAGCTTCTGGAGGTAAAATGTGTGGTGGTTTTGAACCAATTACACCTGTTACATCTCCTTTACGCGTTACAATTGTCACGCGCTGTGCAAGCATAACTTGTGACCACCAGCCACCAACTGTTTGAAAACGAAGGAAGCCTTTGTCATCAATTTGCGTAATCATAAAGCCAACTTCATCTAAATGACCTGCAACCATAATTTTCGGGCCGTTTTCTTCCCCAACTTTTTTCGCAACTAAACTTCCTAAATTATCAGTAGAAAGTTCGTCCGCAAACGGCTCAATATATTTCTTCATTACTTCACGTGGTTCACGCTCGTTACCAGCAATACCACGTGCATCTGTTAACTCTTTTAGCATTGTCAATGTCGCGTCTAATTTTGTCATTGCCAACACCCTCCTTTTTCTTCAGTCACCTTATTATACAAAAGGAAATTGAAATATTCAAAAATTAAATTAGTATCCTTGTGTTTGACGCTGATGATTTACTTCATTTTTATCTAAATACGCTTTTTCAATTTCTTCTTGTTCAAATTCAAGTGCTTGTCCAAGTCGAAGATAGCTTGTAAATAATTCAATATAGTTCGTGATAGATGGTTGATCTGTAAAACGAATTACTTTCGCATATGTGTCTAAGAAAATTTCCACTTGTGTTTTATTCGTTTGTGCACATTTATAGAATAAGAAGTTTTTATCAATACCTAAATCGATTCCGATTGATAAAATAAAATGCAAACCATCTACGTATTCTTCTAATATTACTTCACGTTCTGATGCTGGTTTATTGCTCCAATATTTAAAACAGCGTGTTTCATTTGCAAGTTCTCCAATTTCTACAAGAAGAGCTAGCATTTTTTCTTTTAACAACTTTTTCGGTTGTAAGTCATGTTCTTTTGCAATACGGTCATCTAATTCTTTTTGTAATTTAAATAGTTGTAGTAAGTCCATTCTATTGTCCTCCTCCAACATCGCATTTTATGCAACAATGTTGTTTCATCTCAAAGTTCATTATTATGTTTCAGTTCTTATGAATAAGTCAGCTATCTACCTCTTTATAAAATAGCTTGTCCTTAATTTACAAATACGTTTCAGTCATCGCTCGTATATTGTTCATCTGATGAAAGTTCCATATCATCTTTCCATTATAGCAGTGTCGTTTCGGCTAGGAAAGATACTCTTCTTTCCAAACGAGCATAATTGAAAAAAGCCAGGAGAATTCTCCTGACTTCATATGTATATTTTTCTATATCACTATAGTTTTTATGTTGATTTTGTCATATCGATAACGATGCTTCCATAAATCTTTAGAGCTTCATTCACTTCAAACTTCTCTTTGAAAACAAACAAAAAACCTTAGAAGAAAATTCTTCTAAGGTTTCAACTAATTAATTAGTTAATGTTGTTTTTTGCAACTGTTGCTAATTCAGCGAAAGCTTTTTCGTCATGAACAGCTAAGTCAGCAAGCATCTTGCGGTTAACTTCGATGCCAGCATTTTTTAAACCGTGCATTAAGCGGCTGTAAGAAAGACCATTCATACGAGCTGCTGCGTTGATACGTGTGATCCATAATTTACGGAAGTCACGTTTCTTTTGACGACGGTCACGGAATGCATACATTAGAGATTTCATAACCTGTTGGTTAGCAACCTTGAATAATGTATTTTTAGAACCGTAGTAACCTTTTGCTAATTTTATAACTTTTTTACGACGTTGACGAGTAACTGTACCACCTTTTACTCTTGGCATAATATTACCTCCTAATTGTTCTATATATCAGCCGAACTTATTTTAAGTTGTCAAGCATTTGACGAATGCGTTTGAAGTCACCAGCGCTTACTACACCAGCTTTACGTAGTTTACGTTTAGCTTTTGTAGATTTGTTAGCGAATAAATGGCTTGTGTAAGCGTGAGAACGTTTCAGTTTACCTGATCCAGTCTTTTTGAAACGCTTTGCAGCGCCGCGATGAGTTTTTTGTTTAGGCATAGGTATTTCCTCCTCTATCTATTACTTATCGTTTTTCGGTGCTAAAACTAAGAACATACTACGTCCTTCCATTTTAGGCTTAGATTCAATTGTACTAACTTCAGCACAAGCTTCTGAGAAGCGATCTAAAACACGTTGACCGATTTCTTTATGAGTAATGGCACGTCCTTTAAAGCGAATTGACGCTTTAACCTTGTCGCCTTTCTCTAAAAACTTGATAGCATTACGAAGTTTTGTGTTAAAGTCGTGTTCATCAATTGTTGGACTTAAACGAACTTCTTTCATGCTAATTACTTTTTGATTTTTGCGCTGTTCTTTTTCTTTCTTCTGTTGCTCAAAGCGGAATTTACCGTAGTCCATAATGCGGCATACTGGCGGTTTCGCATTTGGAGCAACTAATACTAAATCAAGATTAAGATTTGCAGCTAAGTCTAAAGCGTCATTACGAGACTTGATTCCAAGTTGATCGCCATTTGCGCCAACTAAACGTACTTCACGTGCACGAATTTGCTCGTTAATCATCATATCCTTGCTAATAGTAAGCCACCTCCAAGGTTTTCTCAGAACATATTTTGTAGTCATAGAACCCGACAAAAAAAGTGCGGGCATACGACACCCACACTTGTAAAATCTTAAGTAAGAAATACATTTACCTGCTAACTGCGAATGCGTCCATCAGGTGAGAAGCGGGTGCTTCTACTTGTTCCACAAAACAATATTCTATTATCCTTGATGAGTTTATCATAGGACATGACGTCTGTCAAGAAGACGCGATGTGTTTTACTAACAACAAGAAATATTGTAACAAACAACTAGCATACATGCAATACTTTTTTATGATAAGAGTTACATGGTTATTTTTTCTAGTTTTTCTCTTTTATATTAAAAAGAAAAGCCGCGGTATACCGCGGCTCTTTCTTATCTTTTTCCTTCTACTTTAATCATGTCAACAAAAGCATCTAATGCGATTGTTTCTGATTTTTGTTCACCATATTTACGTACGTTTACGCCATTTTCAGTTACTTCATTGTCACCTACTACAAGCATGTACGGAATTTTTTGCATTTGTGCTTCACGGATTTTGTAACCAATTTTCTCTTCGCGAGTATCTAATTCAACACGAATACCAGCACGGCGCAATTCATCTTGTACTTTCTTCGCATAGTCTAAATGCACTTGCGGAGAAACTGGAATTACTTGTGCTTGAACTGGAGCTAACCAAGTTGGGAATGCACCTTTGTATTCTTCAATTAAGAATGCTACGAAACGTTCCATAGTTGATACAACACCACGGTGAATTACAACTGGACGATGTTGTTTTCCATCTTCACCAACGTAAGCTAATTCAAAGCGTTCTGGAAGTAAGAAGTCTAATTGTACAGTTGAAAGTGTTTCGTCTTTTCCAAGAGCAGTACGAACTTGAACGTCAAGTTTTGGACCGTAGAACGCCGCTTCACCTTCAGCTTCGTAGTAATCAAGACCCATTTCATCCATAGCTTCTTTTAACATACCTTGTGCTTTTTCCCACATCTCATCATCAGCATAGTACTTTTTAGTATCTGCTGGGTCACGATAAGATAGACGGAATGAATAGTTCTCTAAACCGAAATCTTTGTACACTTCTAGAGTTAAGTTTACAACACGTTTTAACTCTTCTTTAATTTGATCTGGGCGTACGAAAATGTGCGCATCGTTTAAAGTCATTCCGCGTACACGTTGTAATCCAGATAACGCACCTGACATTTCATAGCGGTGCATTGTTCCAAGTTCCGCAATACGGATTGGTAATTCACGGTAGCTGTGAATATCGTTTTTATAAACCATCATGTGGTGAGGGCAGTTCATTGGACGAAGAACTAACTCTTCATTATCCATTTCCATTGATGGGAACATACCATCACGGTAGTGATTCCAGTGACCAGAAGTTTCATATAGCTCTCTGCTTCCTAGTACTGGAGTGTATACGTGATCATAGCCTAAGCTTGCTTCTTTATCAACGATGTAACGCTCGATAATACGACGGATCGTTGCACCTTTTGGTAACCAAAGTGGTAAACCTTGTCCTACTTTTTGGCTATTAGTAAATAATTTTAATTCTTTACCTAATTTACGGTGATCGCGCTCTTTCGCTTCTTCAAGCATACGTAAATGCTCATCTAATTCTGCTTTCTTAACAAATGCAGTACCGTAAATACGTTGTAGCATTTTATTATTGCTATCGCCGCGCCAGTAAGCACCTGCAACGCTTAATAATTTAAACACTTTAATTTTTCCTGTAGATGGAAGGTGAACACCGCGGCAAAGGTCGAAGAATTCGCCTTGCTCATAGATTGAAATAACTGCATCTTCTGGAAGATCGTTAATTAAATCTAATTTTAACTCATCGCCGATTTCTTCAAAACGACGAAGTGCTTCTGCACGTGGTACTTCATGACGAACGATTTCTAAGTTCTCGTTCACGATTTTTTGCATTTCTTTTTCGATTTTCTTGAAGTCTTCAACTGTAATTGCTTCTTCCATATCAATATCGTAGTAGAAGCCATTTTCAATTACTGGACCAATGCCAAGCTCAAGCTTAGCATCTTTATATAAACGTTTTAACGCTTGTGCTAAAAGGTGGGCTGTTGAATGGCGTAAAATGTATAAGCCATCTTCTGAATCTAATGTAATAATAGAAACTGCACCATCTTCTTCGATTGGTGTAACAAGATCGATCATCTCATCGTTTAATTTTCCAGCTACAGCTTTTTTCTTTAAGCCTGGGCTAATAGAAGCTGCGATTTCTTCAGTTGTTACGCCTTTTGGAAACTCCTTCACAGCTCCATCAGGGAAAGTAATTTTAACTACATCTGCCATCACTGGTCACTCCTCTTTTTCTCAAAATAAAAAACACTCATCCCGTAAAAAGGGACGAGTGTTGAATTCGTGGTTCCACCCTTGTTCCAATTAACATGATTGTTAATTGCTCAAGTTCAACATAACGGTGTTGTCCGTTAGCAATTACTAAAAAAATCGTTCACTGCTAAAGTTTAGAGGTGGTAAGTAATAATCCCGTACTAGGAAGCTCACACCCTAAGGCTTCCCTCTCTGAAAATCGTAGAAAACTACTCATGTCCTCATCATGACATTTCAATATATTTCATTTATGTAGGTAATTATATGCTCAAAAACTTAGAAAATCAAGGGCGTTACCTTTATTTTTTAAATTTTTCACATTGCGTTCAAACTCATGTAATCCGTGTATTTGTATCCGTTCTTGAAATACGTTTCGCAAAGTAATTATCATATTATGGTCTTGTTCTTTCGTATACAAATAGATTTTTTTCGGTGAAATAGAAAGAAGTGGTGCAATTACTTTTGTATCAATATATACATCTTTTTGCTTTAGCAAATCTTCATCTATATATTGGACCAATTTCTCCTGTTTTAAACGTCTACCTTTATCATCATAGAAAATAAAACTTTCATCAAAAATAAGATGCATACAGGACAAACGTGACTTTCGATTACTAACTTGTTGCCGGAGCGTCTCAATGAACATTTGATATTCTTGTTCCATCTTATACTCATCAATTGCCACTTCAGTAAGCTTAGCTACCATTTCCCTATATGTACGAAGACGAAAACGAACATATGATGAAAACGAGAATGAGAGCGGATCACAAAGCCAATTATTTAAAGAAGACTTAATATACGATTCAAATGTGTAACGTGTTAACTCACGAGCAACCCCTTTTCTTCTTCCCTTTAAAACTTCTTGTGCTATATGCAATATTTGATGACACTCTTCTTGTTCTTCATAAAAAAACTTTTCTTTTAAAATTGTATAAATCCACTCATTTTGTTTCACATTCACAATGAAATATACCATGACTGGCAATAAAATCTTTTCAATATAGTGTGATTCACATACTGGTATGTGAATTACAACTTTTTGTTCCTGTAAATACACACTCGTTTCTTTATATAACACTTCCGCCCTTTTCAGTAGTTGTTTATATACGTACATAGCATCATTTTTTTCTTCGAAGCAAATTTCAATCACTTTTGTCCCCCCTTTTATCCCCGCTCTAAAGGATTGTATCTATACGTTACAAATCCTATAAGAGTTTGGCCCGTGGAAGTTCACTCTTAGTAGAATTGCATTTCCTTTCGTTAGAAAATCCACTCGATATGGCTTGCTAATTTTATATATATTAAGGGAGGGAGAAAAAAATGATACAAGCTACTATGAATTTTCAATAAGAACTGTTCGTTTTACAATTCGACTACGCTGAAAAGCATTCAAAACAAAAAAAAGAACAAGCTTCTCAGCTTGCTCTTTACTTATGACGGCGGTTTTTCCCACCGATTGTAATTGGTTTCGCTAAATATTTAATTCGTTCCATAATACGGGCCGCTTTCATTTCTTCTGCTTCACCGCGCTGTGTATACGTTAAGTGATGTTCCAACTGTTTGAAATCAAAATTAGACGTAAAGAACGTTGGTAAGTTTTCTAGCATACGGAATTGTAAGATTGCACCGAGTACATCGTCACGTACGAAACTAGACATCGCTTCCGCTCCGATATCATCTAACATTAAAACTTGTACCCGTTTAACCGCATCAATCTTTTCTCCAATTGAATTATCTTGAATCGAACTTTTAATTTCACGTAAAAATTCTGGGAAGTATACGAGCATGGAACTTATTTTCTTTCGAGCAAGCTCATTCGCAATCGCACCTAAAAGATATGTTTTCCCTACACCAAATTTACCGTAAAGATATAGCCCCTGTACTTTTTTACCCGGTTCATATGTGCTTAAAAATTCATTCGCTGCACCAATTGCATCAATACGTGCATTTAACTCTGAAGGGTCTAAATTTTCCATAGTCGCCTGTAAAATATCCGTTGGCATATATACACTTTGAACGAGTTTTTCATATTTTTTTCTCTCATCATATGCTACTTTTCTAATGCAACGATCGTATTGAATATCAATCATCTTACCTTGGATAACGAGCTTCGGCTCATATCCTTGCAGCATATTTTTACATGTCCCTAGATCCGGACAATCTGAACAACCTACACATTGTCCAATATATTCATATAACTTCACAAGACTGCGCTCAATCATAGAAGTTGTTACTTCGCCTTTATGCTCATCTATAAATTCTTTCACACGCGGATGTGCCATCACTTCCGCCTTTAATACTTCATATCTGTTTTTAAAATTTTCATTTTCCATTAATTTTGTAAATGAATTTTGAATATGCTCCATTTTCTCACCTCAAAGAGCGTTCATTCTCTTCTATTAATCACGCTTATATTTTTTCAACACTTCTTCTAGTCGTTTTCGTTCATCTTCTAACGTACTTGTATCTTTTTCCGCACCTACATCATTTTTCACAGTTTCTTTTTCTTTCGGCTCTTCTTTCAACCAATCTGGTACCATTTCTTTTCGTACTGTTTTCTTCGCTGTACGACCTTTTTTCTTCGTCTCAGCCCATTCTTGGTATTGACGGTTTTCTTCTTTTGCTAGCGCCATTGCTTCAGCTACTGTACCAACCTTTTTACGAGCCCAATGCCCAGCAATCTTCTCCACATACGTTTTCGCAAGCTTCATATCTGAGCGTAGCATAACGTAATAAATAAGTACATTCACAACTCCTGGCGTTAATTTTTGATTGATCATAACATCCTCAACAATTTGCAAGTCCGCTTTCGTCGCCTCTGCACCACCAGAAATCTCTTTCAATAGTTGTTTTGGTGAGATTTCTTCTAATTGTTTTATAAGCATCTCTTCTTGCGATGAAGGCTCTTTCTCTTTCATCGTACGTGCAGCGTGTGGCTGTACTCTTTCACTTAATATTGGTAACGCTTGACCATTTTCGAATTGGTACCAATCGCGCGCTCCTTTTCTAAGCCTTTCCATATCAATTGTTTGCATCTCTGTCACCGCACCAAGAACGATATTTTGCATCGATAACACATCCACACCATACACGTAAGCAAGTGTAATGACACATTCTCGCACTTGATCTGTAATCGCCTTTTTAGGAACAAGAGCGGACAATCCGTCTACAAATAAGGAGAAATCAAAGAAATCGTTCCAAACTTTAGGAGCATCTCCCTTTTCATTATTTGGCATCATTGTCGCTTTTGGAATACGGAGTTCTTCTTGCGCATGCTCAAGCTGTCCTGGATTAAACGAATCAAACACCTCATTAAAAGAACGTGTAATATTTTCATAAGAAGCAAAATCAAATTCTTCTTCTAAGAAATATTGTTTTACTTGATTATATTTTGTCCGACTCAATCGATTGTATAAAAAGATACTTAAAACAATATCATCAAAAAACTGCTTTGGAGATAAAGGTGGTTGCAATTCGTATATAAACATTCGAATATCTTTTTCTTTCTTAATATATACCTTTAAAAGCCCAATTGCCTCTAGCTTTACTCGTTCCTCATATATTTCGGGAAGTTGCATTTGCATGGTCACCATAAGGGAATGATGTGTATTCTCTTTTCCAAATACACGATCTTGCTCTAACGCCCCCCATAGCGTCATGTACAAGCTAAAAGCTCTACTACCTATTAACGGCTGATACAACATCGTTAACACTTTTCGGTCGTAATTATGTAGTAGTCCTTTCGTACTTACTTTATAACGATCAATCGGCAATAGCTCCATCCATGACTGTTTTTGCATTCTTGCTTTTCCTTTCTCTCATCCAATCTATCCTCTAATTCATTCGTTCTATCTTCATTATATATTTTATCCCGCTATTTGCGGGCAGTAAGACTCCCACATCAAAATTCGGCGAATGCACGAAAGTTTGGTAGGAGATACCTTCCCGTAAATGCCCGATTGGTGAAGGCTAATACTCATTTTGGAATGAACAAAATTCCCAATGATTATTAGCGAAAAAGAGCTATTAGCTTACGCTTCTAGCTCTCTTACCTCATTACTTACAGTATGTAAAGAGAATTGAATACAGCTTCTATTCTCTTTCTTTTTGCAGTATATCTTTTAATTCTTCAATAAATACATTTAAATCTTTAAATTGACGATATACAGAAGCAAAGCGTACGTAAGCAACATCATCGATATCACGAAGTTCTTCCATAACAATTTCACCAATCATATCACTTTTCACTTCTGATATACCTAAATTACGAAGTTCACGTTCCACACTTTGTGTTACTTCCTCTAATTGTCTTAAAGATACTGGTCTTTTCTCACATGCTTTAATTAAACCGCGTAAAATCTTTTCTTTATTAAACTCTTCTCGTGTGCCTTCTTTTTTAACAACGATAAGAGGTGACTCTTCTACTCTTTCAAATGTCGTAAAGCGACTTAAACAACTTTCACACTCTCTCCTTCTTCGAATAGAGCGCCCTTCGTCTACCGGACGCGAATCTAACACTCTTGTGCCATTATGAGAACAGGATGGACAACGCAATTCATTCACTCCCTTACAATTTAATTTTTATTTTTCTCTACTTCATTCACGTAAAAATATATATACAATATTATATAACTCATTCTAATGCTCTTACCACTCTAAGTTTAAATACATGATTTCATCATCTATTTTCCCAACAAAATAAGATGGTAGATGTAGCACTAACTTATGTGTGAGCGCTCCATTTAACTAACTAATGAACACGTTATGTTTTTCCTTTTTTATAAACTAAAAAAGAGGTGCATTATACACCTCTTTACATTTTAAATCAATTATGTTCTTTTTTAAAGAGCTTTTGTTTCTCTCTGCTTAATTTCGAAGCTACCAGTGCCTCGAGGAAGCTCGATGCTCTCACGCGTTTTCGCGTTTAAACCTTCTGCAATATATTCTGCAGCAACATTTGGATCAATACGATCCCCACAAGTATAAACATCAATACTTGCGTAACCGTGCTCCGGAAAGCTATGAATTGTTAAATGTGATTCCGAGATAATTACTACTCCACTTACACCTTGTGGTGCAAATTTATGGAAAGCAACCTCACGCACTTCAGCACCAGCTCTTAGTGCTGCATCCACAAATAATTGTTCAATATACGGCATGTCATTAAGCTTGTCGAAATCGCAATCCCAAAGTTCAGCGATCACGTGACGACCCATCGTATCCATAGTATCCATTCTACAGTTCCCCCTTGTAAATTTATTCTAACTGTTCGAATTGAAAACTAATTTGCAATTTGGCTTGCTCCACTACCACGGGGGAAAGTTAGTCCAGAGAGGTCCTAACCCTTTAAGTAGTGACTACGTACCTCAGCTCTTAAGTTTACGAGTGTTAGTATACTTTGTTTATTTTCATTTTGCAACAACAGTTTTTTCGATTTTCTGTCATATTTTCCTCTTTACTTTTCCCTAAAAAAAAGAAATGATTCACAAATACAGTAATAACAACGCTTCGTGGTATGTCCACTTTCCAAAATATACTCATATAATTTTTTTCCTTTTCAGAAAAAAATAAAAAAAGAGAGGGCAATATTCACTTGCCCTCTCCCTTATTCACTTAAATATGTTGCACATTTTTTTGTTTCGCTAATTCGTCAACAACTAACGTTACAAGATCTACAACACGACGAGAGTAGCCCCACTCGTTATCATACCAAGCAAGTACTTTTACTTTACGATCACCCATTACCATTGTAGATAAGCCATCAATAATAGCTGAGTGTGTATTTGTATTAAAGTCAATAGATACTAAAGGCTCTTCGCTAAATTCTACAATACCTTTTAACGCACCGTTTGCAACCGTTTTGAATGCATCGTTAATAGCTTCAACTGTCACATCACGTTTTACATCTACTACTAAGTCAACAAGAGACACGTTTGGTGTTGGTACACGAAGTGCCATACCATGAAGTTTTCCGTTTAAATGCGGAAGAACTTTTGCTAGCGCTTTCGCAGCACCTGTCGTTGTCGGAATGATTGATTGTCCGCAAGCACGTGCTCTTCTTAAATCTTTATGTGGGTTATCAATATTTTTTTGGTCATTTGTATAAGCGTGAACAGTCGTCATTAAACCGTTTTCAATTCCAAACTGCTCATCTAACACCTTCACAACAGGCGCTAAACAGTTTGTTGTACAAGATGCATTTGAAATAACGGTATGTTTTGTAATATCTAATTGGTCTTCGTTCACACCAACTACAATTGTTACATCTTCATTTTTACCAGGCGCTGTTAAAATAACTTTTTTCGCTCCAGCTTCAACGTGAAGAATTGCTTTTTCTTTTGAATTAAATTTACCAGTTGCTTCAATTACAACTTCAACACCTAGATCTGTCCAAGGCAATTCCTTTGGATCGCGGTTGTTTAAAAGGCGAATCATTTTCCCATCAACTAATAAGTGATCTTCAAATGCTTCTACTGTTCCGTCAAACTTGCCGTGAACTGTATCATATTTAATTAAATGTGCTAACGTTTCAGATGGATAGCTTGCATTGATTGCTACAATTTCGAATGCGCTTTCTTTTATTGCCTGACGAAATACCATTCTCCCAATACGTCCAAATCCATTAATTGCCACACGAGTCATAATATGTTATCCCCCTTGAATGCGTTATACTATTTATCTCCAATCCCAATAATAGTATAACACAAAAAGGGGATATGTCACTAAGCATTTTCATTAATTTCACAATTTTTTAGTCAATAATGTTCCATTTTATTAAAATTTCCTGTAATTGTGTTTTCGTTCCTATAATTGTGCCATCATTATTTATTACTTCATCCGCATGCTTCACTTTTTCTTCTAACGGCATTTGCGATTGTATACGTGCTTTTGCTTCTTCTTCCGAAAAATTATTTCGCTCCATTAAACGTTTTAATTGCGTATCAGGCGTGACAGCTACAACTAAAACGCGGTCAACGAGACTTGTTAATTTACTTTCAAACAAAAGAGGGATATCTAACACAACCGCTTGCATACTTTCTTTTATGTACATTTCCTTTTGTGCATTCATTTCCTCACGTACTGCAGGATGAACAATTTTATTTAACTGCAATCGTTTTTCTTCATTATAGAAAACAACATTTCCTAATTTCGGCCGATCCAGTTCTCCATCTTTTTGTAACACTTCCGTTCCAAATACTTCTACTATTTTGTTATATGCTGGTTTTCCTCGTTCTACAACTTCTCTTGCAATAACATCTGCGTCAATAACCGGTATACTTAGCCCACGAAACATTTCTGATACCGTACTTTTTCCGCTTGCAATTCCTCCCGTTAATCCAATTACCACTGTCATAATACTTCTCCTCCTCATAATAAAAGGCGCGAAACTAATGTTCCACGCCCATACTTACATTTTCCAAATTCCAATAATAATGAGTAATACCCCAGGCAGGAATGTAAATTTTTGTAACCATTTCATATTCGATAAAACTGTACCCAGCTTCATTCCAATAAACAAAAATAAAGAACTCATAACTGCAACTAATATTGCCATCATAGCGGGTGCATAACCTAATAAAGATGCACCAATTCCAGCACCAAACGAATCCACGGAAAGTGCGATACCAAGAAGTAGCGCTTCTCCTGCAGAAATAGTTCCCGATTTATCAAAATCTGCAACAGTCGGTTTCCGTAAAATTTGAATTACTAACCCAAGTGAAGCAATTTCTAGTTTCCAAACCTTCTCTTCTTGCTTCGGTTCTTCCTTTTTATCACTTCGAAAAAATTGATATAATACCCAAATCCCTATTCCAATAAGAACAAGCCCACCGATACGCGTTGCGATAACAGGTGAAAATATTTTCGCAATCATATGTCCAATTCCCATTGAAACAAGCATAACAGCCGCTGAACAGATTCCGATAATTATAATTGATCTTAGTGGAATTCTTACACTTCTCAAACCATATGTCAGCCCTACACTACAGCTATCTAAGCTTAATGTAAAAGCTAATAAAATAAGAGATAAATAAAGGTACATCGGTAAGCTCCTCCCTTATACATAGCTCTGCTGTATGTATATGACAAATGCCTATCCGATGTTATCTCTTTTCTATATTCTAGGCTGACAAATTGGGCAATAATGCGTCCCTCTTCCGCCAACAACTGTTTTTTCTAATATCGTGCCACAAGTTACACATGGTTCTCCCTTTTTCCCATATACATTTAAAAGTTCTTGGAATGAACCAATTTGCCCTTGCGAATTCATATACGTTCTAATTGTGCTTCCGCCTCGCTTCACTGCTTCGCCTAGCGTTGTAACAATTGCTTCGTAAATTCTTTCGATTTCTTCTTGCGTTAAAGATGCAGCTTCTCGCTCTGGATGGATATGAGAACGGAATAAAACTTCATCTACATATATATTTCCAAGCCCTACTAAAAGACGCTGATCTAATAATACGACTTTTATTTTACGATTTGTCTTTTGCAATTTTTCTTGTAAATACTGTGGTGTCAATTCAGCATCAAATGGCTCTGGACCTAAGTCAACAAGAGGCATTTGATTTAACTCTTCACCTTTTTTAAAGAGATGCATCGTACCAAACTTTCTCACATCTTTATAATGTAATTCAGTTCCATCTGTAAATAAGAAACGGACGTGCGTATGCTTATCAATTGGCTCATCCTCTTGATGCAGTAAAAACTTTCCTTCCATACGCAAATGTGAAACGATAACATAATTCGTTACATATAAAAGCAAAAACTTACCTCTTCGCTTTATCGTTTCAATTTTCTCGCCTCTGAGCATTTCTTTAAAGATTTCCGCATCATCTGGTCGTTTTACTATTTTTGGATACGTAACAATAACATCTTCAATCGTTTTTCCTGTTACAAGATTTTCGAGTGTCCGTCTGACGTTTTCAACCTCTGGTAATTCAGGCATTTCATCACTTCCTTATTTTGCGTCGTACCAAGTTGGACCGTAAGAATAATCAACTTTCAGTGGAACTGCGAGTTCAATTGCATGCTCCATTACTTCTGGTACAAGCTTCTCTAATTTTTCAATTTCTTCTTTTGGTGCTTCAAAGATTAATTCATCGTGTACTTGCAGAAGAAGACGCGCTTGTAATCCTTCTTCTTCTAAACGATCTGCCATAATAATCATAGCTATCTTTATAATATCTGCAGCACTACCTTGAATTGGTGTATTCATAGCTGTACGCTCAGCAAAGCTACGTAAATTGAAATTACGACTCGTAATTTCCGGAATGTAACGGCGACGATTTAATAAGGTAGCCACATACCCTTTTTGTTTCGCATCTTTTACGATGTCATCCATATATTCTTGTACACCAGGGAAACTTTCTAAATACTTTTCAATAAATTCCGCTGCTGCTTTTCTTGTAATTCCTAAGTTTTGTGAAAGACCGTAATCACTAATACCATACACAATTCCGAAGTTAACAGCTTTCGCTTGTCGTCTCATATTCGAAGTTACTTCATCTTTTCCAACACCGAATACGTCCATAGCTGTTTTCGTATGAATATCCATATCATGTTGGAACGCTTCAACTAGCCCTTTATCATTTGCAATATGAGCTAATACACGAAGTTCAATTTGTGAATAATCGGCCGCATACATAATCCATCCTTCTTCTGATGGAACAAATGCCTGACGAATCTTTCTTCCTTCTTCTAATCGAATCGGTATATTTTGCAAGTTCGGATCTGTTGAACTTAATCGACCTGTTTGTGTTAAAACTTGATTAAAGCGAGTATGAATTTTCGATGAATCATCATGTACAACTTTTAGTAAACCTTCAATGTAAGTTGAATTTAATTTCCCTAACTGACGATAATGTAAAATGTTTGGAATAATTTCATGATGATTCATAAGTTTATCTAGTACATCAGCTGACGTAGAATAACCTGTTTTCGTCTTTTTAATAACTGGTAAGTTTAAATTCTCAAACAGAATAACCCCAAGTTGCTTCGGTGAATTAATATTAAATTCTGTTCCCGCAAGCTTATAAATTTCCTGTTCCATTTCCTTTAATCTACCCGCAAGTTCTTCTCCCATATTACGAAGGCGCTCCGTATCAACTTTTACACCTTTTACTTCCATATCAGCTAGTACACGTGCAAGTGGTAATTCTAACTCTGTAAACAATTCATATTGTTCGTTCTTTTTTAATTCTTCCAAGAACGTTTGCTTTACATCATATAATACATGCACTTTTCGAGCTACATGCTCCGCTACTACTTCTAGCTCTGGAACAGCACGCTTCGCACCTTTTCCATAAAATTCTTCATCCGATTTCACGGCATGCGTTTCTTTCATTTTCGCTACAGTACGGAAATCTTTATCCGTATCAGCTGGATCAAGTAAATAAGCAGCAATTAATAAATCAAAGTCGATTCCTTGAATATCTATACCCTTCCATTTGAGTGCAACGATAGCTCGCTTCGCATCAAATGTATGCTTTCTCATTTCTCCATTTGCAAGCCATGCTTTGAAAGCCTCGGATGCAAGAGCTATGTCCGTCTGAATAAAGTAGCAACCATTTTCATTTTGAATACCAAAACCTTGAATGTCCGCTTTATGATAGTTATCTTCTTGTACTTCTACAATAAGTGCACTATCTTGCTGAAGTATTTCTTCTGTAACTTCTTCCACAATATCAAATGTAATATCATCTAATTCAGCTGGAGCTGTTTCTTCTGGCGTAACACCTAATTTATTCAAAAGAGATGTAAATCCTAAATTCTCGAACATTGGAATCACATCACTTGCTTCATATCCTTTATACTCCATATCATCCACATGCACTGTAATCGGCGCATCTGTAATAATAGTTGCAAGATCTTTACTCATAAGAGCTTGTTCTTTATTCGCTTCTAGTTTTTCTTTTAATTTCTTCCCGCTTACTTGATCGATATTTTCATACACTGCTTCAACCGTTTCAAATTGCGTTAACAATTTAATTGCAGTTTTTTCACCAACTCCTGGTACACCCGGAATATTATCTGACTGGTCCCCCATTAAACCTTTCATATCGATAATTTGCTTTGGTGATAAACTGTATTTCTCAAATAAAGCTTCTTTCGTATATTCATCTACTTCTGTAATCCCTTTTCGAGGTATACATACAAGCGTATTATCAGAAACAAGTTGAAGTAAATCTTTATCTCCTGAAATAACCTTAACATGAAACCCTTGCTCACTCGCTTCTTTCGCTAACGTCCCCATAATGTCATCCGCTTCATAATTTTCTAGTTCATAACGCGGTACATTAAATGCATCAAGCATCTCACGAATAAACGGGAATTGTTCTGATAACTCAGGTGGAGTCTTTTGACGTCCTCCTTTATACTCGCTATACGTTTTATGACGGAATGTCGTTTTTCCTGCATCAAACGCAACAAGCATATGCGTTGGCTTTTCTTCCTCTAATATTCTCATTAACATCATTGTAAAACCGTAAATTGCGTTCGTATGTATACCTTTGTCGTTATTTAAAAGCGGTAGTGCAAAGAAAGCACGATACGCGATATTATTACCATCTACTAATACGACTTTTTTTTCCACAATAGAAACCTCCCCATACAAATTTGAAACGATTTTCACATAGAAAAAAAAACCGTTCCTTTCCTCTCTCTATATTAACATGACTAATAGAGAGAAGAAAAATAACGGTTTTTTTCTTTCATATATATCAAACTTATATTGGCATAAAGGGAAGTGACGAGAACAGCATAACTATTCTCGTCCAAAATTACTCCTTGGATGAAGGGGTTTTCATGTATTATATTAACAGAGCTTTATTAATATTTAATTAAGCCATTGTTAATATATTGTAAATATCCTTCATCCTATTTTTCAGTTGCCGATTTCGGTAAAACAACTGTAAATGTTGTCCCTTCCCCAACTTCACTATCCACAGTAATTGTACCGTGATGTGCCTCAACTAAATGCTTTACAATCGATAATCCAAGACCTGTACCACCAGTATTTCTACTTCTCGCCTTATCCACTCGGTAAAAACGTTCAAAAATACGTGGGATTTCATCTTTACTAATACCAATTCCAGTATCAGATACTTTTATATAAGCATTGTATTTATCTTCTGCTAATTCAACAGAAACAACGCCTCCAGCCGGTGTATATACGATTGCATTATTAATTAAATTAATAAAGATTTGTTTCAAACGACCAGGATCTCCAATGACAGAGACACGTTTTAATACATTCACTTGTAAAGAGATTTCTTTTTCGCCTGCTTTATTGTCAAGCACCATATGAATATCTTCAAGAAGTCCCTTCATATCAACGGTTTCCATATTTAATTTAAACCCTTGTTGCTCAATCTTTGACAAATCTAATAAATCTTCAATTAACCCCTGCATGCGTTCACTTTCTTTTAAAATAATGTGTAAGAAATGTTCGCAGAATTTCTTATTATCCATCGCTCCATCCAAGAGCGTTTCTGAAAAACCTTTAATAGAAGTAATTGGCGTCTTTAGTTCATGAGAAACATTTGCTAAAAAGTCTTTTCTCATTTGTTCTAATCTCTTTAACTCTGTTATGTCATGGAATACGAGAACAATCCCTTTCCATTCATGGTTCGTCCCGATAATCGGCGCTCCATATACTTCGAAATGCTTTCGCTCAATTCCAAGTGGCAATAACATTTGTTTACGCACTTTCACTTCTGTCATAAAGATTTCTTCCACAAGCTCTATAATTTCTGTATGGTGGAACGATTCATAATATAAGCGATCTAAATATTCTTCATCTGTTACGTGGAAAGTCTCTTTATAAGAACGGTTTACAAGGTTTATATAACCGCGGCTATCAATTAAAATCATTCCACTTCCCATATTTTCGATTAACGTATGCAGACGATCTTGTTGCATTTCTTGTTCAAGTGTCATCTCTTGTAAATTACGAGCTAAAATATTAATCGCTTTACTCAGCATTCCTGTTTCATCCGAATGACTTTCATAAGCACGTGCTTTATAATTTCCCTTCGCTAATTCAATCGCCACTTTCGTAACTGATTCAATTGGCCTAATATATTGCCCTGTAATTTTCATACCTAAAAACACGACTACAAGACAAGCGATAACAAATCCAATAATTAATAATCCCCACGTTTTTTGATGAACATCTTTCAGAGGCTCAATTGTACTTTTCACCAAAATGTATCCTTGTTTCCCTGCTACATCTTGAACGAACACCGCATGATAAAATTCATTCTTCTGATCCGTTTCTTTCGTAATGACTTTATTTCTTTGTTTCGCTGTTTCGGCAGAAAGTTCTTTAATCATCTCTTGACTAAATGCAGAGTGTGGTCCTTTGCTATATTGAACTTTCTTTTTTTCATCCACAAATATAATAGAAGCTGGTATTTTTTCTTCTAACTTTTCAAATACATACGGCTTTTTTAAAACATCCTCAAAACCTTGTTCTTCTGCTAATACCGCAACATATCCTGTTTCTTTTACCATTCTCTCTTTCGCATGATCTATATAATAGTTTTCAAACACGGTTTCTAACAGTAAACCTAGTCCAACTAAAATAAACACAATAAGAGAAACAAATGTAAAAAGAAGCCTGGAACGAAATTTATTCATCCCCTTTTGGCTCCTCTAATTTATATCCTAAACCACGTATCGTTTTAATGTACGTCGGTTTTTTCGTATTTTTTTCAATTTTATCGCGCAAGTGGCTAATATGAACATCAACAATTCGTGTATCACCAGCAAAATCATAATTCCATACAGCACTTAATAATTGATCACGCGTCAACACGCGACTTTTATTTTTCGCAAGATAAACAAGTAGTTCAAATTCTTTTGGGGTTAATTCAAGCTTTCTTCCTTGGAAATAAGCCTCATAAAACTCCGGTAAAATTTTAAGGTCTGCAATTAGGATGCTATCTTCATCTGGCGCTTCTGCAACTTGCTCTTCTTGCTGTAATTTCGTACGACGCAAAATCGCCTTCACACGAGCAACAACTTCTCTTGGACTAAATGGCTTCGTCATATAATCATCCGCCCCAAGTTCAAGACCTAGCACCTTATCAAATTCATCATCTTTTGCCGTTAACATTAAAATCGGCGTCATAACACGCTGCAATCGTAATTCTTTACAAACTTCCATACCATCCATTTTTGGAAGCATTAAATCTAATATAATTAAATCCGGACGTTCTGTTGTCGCTTTTTGAAGCGCCATTTCTCCGTCCATCGCTGTTATAACTTCAAAACCAGCTTGTTGTAAATTAAATTCAATTAAAGTTAAGATAAATTCCTCATCATCAACTACTAAAATACGATTGTTCATTCTTTTCCTCCAAGTTATAGACTTGAAACCTTCTTCATCCTAGTATTTTCCCCGTTATTCTCATCATACTAGAAAACAGGTCCCCCCTCAATATAATTGTCTATTCATGGATTCAGATTATGCTCTCGTTATCTCTAAAAACAATTACACTCGGCTCAATTAACGTGTTACTATCCACACTTTATACAATTCTATATTCTCATTACATTCTACTTCCGTATGAACATTGAATTCTCGATTTTGTGCTAAGAAAAAAGATAGAACATACGCTATTTTATAGTCCGGTGTTTCATATCCATCAAATACTCTTCCGTACATTTCATTCGCGATCCCGTCTGCCCACACTTCAGCTTCTCTTATCGTTTCAAAAATAACGTCTTCCCTTTTCCATCTCACTTAAAAAATCCCTCCTTCAATTGACTTCAGTTATTAAAGTATGTGATAATTTAATATAATAATTAATATATATCAATATTAATTATATGGAGGTTCTATTATGCGACTAGTACTACCTATTCTAACTTTAGTAGTAACATGTATTCTTACTTTTAACGCTCCAAGCTGGGATACGATTAAAACGGGTTGTTCAGATTTCGCTGAAGGATTCGCTGAAGGATTCTTCAACTAAAAATAGCGCTAGCTCCCTTATTAAAGGTATGCTAGCGCTATTCATATTTTCATGTTTTAAAAATTATCTAATGCTTTTTCCATAATGGAAACAGATTTAAAAGGTGGCGTTACCGTTAATGAACCTTTAACAACCGTTTCTCCTTTTTCATCATGAGCAGATACAAGCATATCAATTGTATGTGCCTCCTCAGAAACAGCCACAACTTCAAAGTGGATTTGTAACGTTTCATAATGGTGAACATGCTTCACGAACGTAAGGTCCTTCCTAATAATATGACTACCTGGACCTGGTAAATATTTCGTAACCGCCGTTGTAATCATTCCCGTTAGCATAATGCTTGGTACAATCGGCTTTTCATACGGAGTTTGGGATGCGTAATCATGCTGAATATATAATGGATTGGCATCATTCGTTAGCCCTAAATACAATAACAAATCTTTATCCTCAATTTTTTCAGTGATAGATAGTTTCTCTCCTACTGTAATTTCATCCATTTTACGACCAATTTGAACTTTTTTCTTTAACATGTTACAACCCCCTCCGATTTTTTCACCTTATTATCCTACTAAAAGCGATACCTTATCCGAAATTTACTATGATGAGGGCAATGTATAGTATAAATCTACAGTTTCATTATAGGATACTACAAATGATAGCGTTTTCATATTATTTCAAAAAAACATTTCATTAAATAGTAGAAAAAGATTCGGGGCCCCGAATCTTTTTCCGCTTATATTTAATTATTAAACAAGAACTTTCATAACGTTACGTACAGATTCTACAGAGCGATCTAACGCTTCTTTTTCCTCTGCAAGAAGTTCTAATTCAATAATTTTTTCAATTCCGTTACCACCTAGAATTACTGGTACCCCTAAGTAAAGGTCACTATAACCATATTCACCTTCAAGATACGCAATAGCCGGTAATACACGGCGTTGATCTTTTAAGATTGCTTCTGTCATTTCAACTAAAGAAGCCGCTGGTGCGTAATATGCACTACCATTTCCTAATAAGCCTACAATCTCTCCGCCACCTTTACGTGTACGTTCTACAATTGCCTCTAAACGCTCTTTCGGAATTAACGTTTCTAACGGAATGCCACCCGCATAGGAATAACGTACAAGAGGTACCATGTCGTCACCGTGTCCACCAAGAACAAATCCTGTAATGTCTTTCACAGAAAGATTTAATTCTTGTGCAATGAATGTACGGAAACGAGCTGTATCTAATACGCCCGATTGGCCGATAACACGCTCTTTCGGGAATCCCGCTTCTTTAAATACAGAATATGTCATTGCATCAACTGGATTTGTTAACACAACAATAATTGCATTTGGTGAATGTTTTGCAATGTCGCGCGTAATACTTTTCATAATTTTAGAGTTCGTTGCTACTAAGTCATCACGGCTCATACCAGGCTTACGTGCAATACCTGCTGTAATAACGACAACGTCAGAATCAGCAGTATCTGCGTAATCAGATGTTCCAATAATGTTAGCATCAAAACCTTGTACTGGGCTCGCTTCTAACATATCTAACGCTTTCCCTTTTGTTGGATTTTCCAGTTGTGGAATGTCCACTAATACAACATCTGCAAGTTCTTTTTGTGCTAATAAGAATGCTGTTGTTGCTCCTGTAAATCCTGCACCGATGACTGAAACTTTCTTGCGTTTGATTGTCATAATTTACCCCCCACTTTAATTATGCGTTTTTGATTATCGCTACATCCATGTTTTTAATAAGCTCATTAGCAAATTCAGAACATTTCACTTCTGTTGCGCCTTCCATTAGACGAGCGAAGTCGTATGTTACTACTTTTGATGCAATTGTTTTCTCAACTGAATCAGTTACTAATTTCGCAGCTTCATTCCATCCTAAATGTTCTAGTAATAATACACCAGAAAGAAGAACAGAAGATGGGTTTACTTTGTCTAAACCTGCATATTTTGGAGCTGTACCATGTGTAGCTTCAAAGATAGCATGTCCAGTCACATAGTTAATGTTTGCACCAGGTGCAATACCAATTCCACCTACTTGTGCAGCAAGTGCATCAGAGATATAGTCACCATTTAAGTTCATTGTTGCAACAACATCGAACTCACGTGGACGAGTTAAAATTTGTTGTAAGAAGATATCTGCAATAGAATCTTTTACGATGATTTTTCCAGCCACTTCTGCGTCTGCCATCGCTTTATTCGCTGCATCTTTGCCATCTTTTTCAACGATGCGATCATATTCAGCCCAAGTAAATACTTTATCGCCAAATTCTTGTTCCGCAACTTCATAACCCCAGTTTTTGAAAGCACCTTCTGTAAATTTCATAATGTTTCCTTTATGAACTAATGTAACAGAAGAGCGTTTTTCGTTAATTGCATATTGAATTGCAGCACGAACAAGACGCTTTGTCCCTTCTTCTGAAATTGGTTTAATACCAATACCAGATGTTTCTGGGAAGCGGATTTTATTAACACCCATTGCTTCTTTTAAGAAAGCAAGAACTTTTTCTGCTTCTGGAGATCCTTGTGCATATTCAATTCCAGCATAGATGTCTTCTGTATTTTCACGGAAAATAACCATATCAGTATCTTCCGGACGTTTTACAGGTGAAGGAACACCTTCAAAATAACGAACTGGACGTAGACATACGTATAAATCTAATTCTTGACGAAGCGCTACGTTTAGAGAACGAATACCACCGCCAACTGGAGTTGTAAGTGGACCTTTAATTGCAATTAAATATTCACGGATTAAATTTAAAGTCTCTTCTGGTAACCACTCGCCTGTTTGGTTGAATGCTTTTTCCCCTGCAAGCACTTCTTTCCAAACGATTTTCTTCTCACCATCATAAGCTTTTTCTACTGCTGCTTCTAGTACGCGAGATGCAGCTTCCCAAATATCAGGACCAATTCCATCTCCTTCGATAAATGGAATAATCGGATTGTTTGGTACATTCATAACACCATTAGTTACAGTAATTTTTTCACCTGTCGTCAATGTGATAACCCCCATGTTTGAAATTTCATATGTATGAAACTGAGGGAATAACCCCTCAGTTCAAACCGTTAGTCAAATTAAAATATTCTAATCATTACATCTTCCCAAAAAAATCAGACTTTTGAAAGCGTATTTTTACTATCGAAATAGTGTTTTTCGCTTATCGTTGTGCAATTGGAACATATACTTGATGTGTTGGTCCATTATAATCAGCACGCGGACGGATTAAACGGTTGTTTTCATATTGTTCTAGAATATGAGCTAACCAGCCTGACATACGGCTAATTGCAAAAATAGGTGTAAATAAGTCATGGTCAATTCCTAAACAATGGTATACAGAAGCTGAATAGAAATCAACATTTGGTGGAAGACCTTTTTCTTTTGTTACAATGTCTTCAATTTTGATAGACATATTATACCATTTCTCTTCTCCTAAAAGCACGCATAATCTCTTAGACATCTCACGTAAATGTTTTGCACGTGGATCACCTTGCTCATACACACGATGACCAAAGCCCATGATTTTCACTTTATTTTGAAGAGCATTATGAATATATGATTCTACATTTTCTTCTTCGCCAATTTCAGTTAACATCTTCATTACATTTTCATTTGCCCCGCCGTGAAGAGGACCTTTTAACGCACCGATTGCTGCAGTAATACCAGAATATACATCTGAAAGTGTAGCTACGCAAACACGTGCAGTAAATGTAGAAGCGTTTAACTCATGATCTGCATGAAGTACAAGCGCCTTATCAAAAGCTTCAATTTCAACTTCATTTGGCTCACGATCATTTAACATGTACAAGAAGTTTGCAGCTAATGATAAATCTTTTCTCGGTTCAACAATATCTAAACCTTTACGGATTCTTGCATAAGCGGCAATTAAAGTTCCCACTTGAGCTTGTAATTTAACCGCTTTCAAATAATTGGACTTTTCATCCATAATTTCAGCGCTCTCATCGTATAATGATAGCATGGAAATTGCAGTTCGTAAAACAGACATAGGATGTGCGATCTTTAAATCTACTTGTTTCAAATATGTTAAAATTTCACCTGGCACTTTATAGTATTCTGATACAGTTTCATTAAATTCCGCTAGTTCTTGTTCGTTAGGAAGCTTACGGTGCCATAATAAGTACACTACTTCTTCAAATGTAGCATTCTCAGCTAAATCATCAATATTATACCCAACATAAGTTAATGTATCATCAATAATAGAGCTCACAGATGATGTTGTTGCTACTACCCCTTCTAAACCTCGAATAACAGTCATGACATTCTCTCCTTTTCCTGAAAAATTCTCCCAACCTTGCTCCTTATATCTATTTGCTCCCCTTATGAATTATGAACGCCCGTTCACTCTTTAGGCAAGCAAAATGCACGATCATGCACATTTGTTGCGATGTTCCCCTCTTAATGTCCATTGCTTACATGGAAAGCATGAGCGTGAATGTCTCCCCGAATCCTCACGCTCAGAACAACAAGTTAGTGAGGAAAATGAATTCCGAAGAGTTTTATGATAAAAACAACATAAAACAATATCATTATAAAATTGTTTTATGTTGTTTTTATTTTATCTGGTGTAAAGTCTCTGCTGTTATGTAACTTTTCAAAGTTTCTAATTCTATTATAAACAATTATCTGACTTTTGTGAACAGAAAGAATTCAAAAATTTTATATTACTATAAAATTCCTTATTTAAACATTTGTATAATACTCATAACTGCATAGGCAATTCCAGCCCCAATTAACGGGCCTACAGCCACCCCATTAAATAAGGCAACCGCTATAATCGTCCCAAAAACAAGCGCAGTTGTAATATGAGGGTCCGTCGTCAATAATTGTACGCCGCCTTTCGCTAACAAAGCGACCGCCACACCTGAGGCTAAAGCAATCCATGCATAATATGATTTCGCTGCTTCTCCGAGTTGTTTAAAGCCTATTTCCCCTGTCGCAATCGGTACGAGCACTGCTATTGTAATGACTGTTACACCAAGGTTAATCCCTTTCGTTTGTAAATAAGGAAAGACTTTATCTCCTAAAAACGTAAACTTCAATAAGAATAACACTCCAATGGCTACAGTAAGCGATTGGTTTTTAACAATAAGTCCTATAATAAGTAGTATGAATAAAAATAACGTTGACTGACTAATCATGTTTGCACTTCCTTTCTGAAAATAATGAACTCGCTTCCAAACAAAAATACCTTTAAACCTATCGTTATACATGTCATATCGATGTCTATTTGCCAATGAGAATAAGCCAACAATTTCATTTTTGTATGCATTTTTAACTTACAAAACGAGACTGTACCCCAAAAAAATCAAAGCATATATACATTTTTGAAAACGATGGTCTCTCCTTTCTTTTCTAACAAGAAACAGGTAAAATAAAAAGAAGAGAAAATGAAGTTTTTACCATATAGTAGAAGCATCATCAACAAGCTTTTACAGTCGTTCATGTACTGAAAAAGCAGGGAAAATCCATCATTCCACTATAACATAAAAGTGAAACTTTAATCAGTGAATGCTACTCGTTATAAGTTGAACGAATTAGGCTAATACAAATTGGAATGGGAGGTATACATCTTTGAACCGAAACTTACTATATATGATATTGCGACTCATATTTGTCATTGTAGCAACGGTAGCTGGGTTCTATGTATTACTATACATGTCAGGACTTATCTATCCTTTTATTATCGCTTTTGCATTTGCTTATTTGATTAATCCTGTCGTCAATTTCCTTAATCAAAAACTACAATTCCCTCGCGCACTAGCAGTACTCGTTAGCTTAATTCTCGTATTCGGAGCTATCGTCGGGCTTGTTACATACCTTGTAACAGAAGCAATATCTGCCACAACATACTTACTACAACTTGTTACAGTAAAGTTTCCGGATATCGTTAAATTCGCAGAGCAATTTGCACTTAATCATATTATGCCTCTCTATGACGATTTAATTTCTAAATTTAATCATCTTGGAGAACCGCAGCGTTATACAATTACACAAAACATCCAAAACTTAGGAACTGAAGCAACAACACAAATGAAAGAACTTTTAACAGCTATTATAAGTGGATTAACAAATTTCATTAGTGCATTACCAACAACTCTAACTGTTCTTGTATTCATTTTATTAGCCACTTTCTTCATTAGTTACGATTGGCACCGTCTTGCTCAAAAAGCAAGAAAACTTCTACCGAATCGTGTACATGGCTACGGAAAAACTATTTTTGTCGATTTAAGAAAAGCTTTGTTCGGTTTTGTTAAAGCGCAACTTACACTCGTATCTATGACAACCGTTATTGTACTAATCGGACTTTTAATATTACGCGTACCATACGCCATTACTATCGCGATTATTACAGGTGTTGTAGATTTACTCCCATACTTAGGGACAGGAGCCGTCTTCGTCCCTTGGGTTATATACGTATTTTTCACTGGCGACACTGCATTCGCCATCGGTCTTCTCATTCTATACATCGTCGTGATTGTCCAAAGACAAATTATGGAACCTAAAGTGCTTTCATCTAATATTGGTCTTGATCCATTAGCGACACTAGTCGCTCTATTTATCGGCTTTAAGCTCTTCGGTTTCTTAGGATTAATCATCGGTCCAGTCACATTAGTACTACTTAATACATTACACAAAGCTCATGTCTTCCATGACTTGTGGAAATACATTAAAGGTTCACCCTCTTCAAAACAATAATTTCTAATTCACACAAAAAACTTAAGGAATAATGAGTGCAATTTCCCACTCATTATTCCTTGTACTTCTTTTTCATACTAACTACATGCAAAAAGAGAATTGCCCAAAAAAGGATAATTCTCTTGTTTTTTTGCATATAAAAACGGATTTTTCAACCTAAAATACATTTTTATTCTATTTATTTTATAATTATTACTTACATTTATTACTTTTTATGTAAATGAATAAATATACAAATCAGTATAAGATAAGGCTTCAACTAACGATTTCCCTGCTTTTATCAGATTTCATTACGTTCCTCGATCCTTCATACACAAAAATAAAACTTCAATATAGCGGATTTTTTCTACATCCTATTCATTAAGAACAAATAGTATCCAATTTACATGTTCAATCAGAAATATATATCCTACACAATAAAGTGAAACTTTAATCAATCAGGCTTTGTTCATCCCCCACTAATTATTAACCCGTACCAATCAGGCTTTTTGCAGAATAAAAAAAGTAGTGCTTAGATCGCTATAATCTAAGCACTACTTCTGAATAATAATAGTAGATCTCTTTCTAAACTTCCATTCCATCCACTTCATAACAAGCGGCTTCAATAAAGCCCTAGTAAAAGGGACAACAAAAATAAACCCCATTACATCCGTCACATATCCAGGAAGCACTAAAAGAATACCTCCTACAAATACAAAAATACCATCTAGTACTGCCTCGCCTGGCATTTCTCCTCTATTCAACTTAGATTGAATCTCTCTAAGCACTTTAAACCCTTGCCTTTTCGCCAAATATACACCTACAACACCAGTAAATACAATCATAGCGAACGTAGACCATAACCCTATTACATGACTCGACCCAATTAATACCGTAATCTCAACCGCCGGTATTAAAATCAACAAGAATAACAACCATTTCATAGTTCTGCACCCCTTTCACAAATCGCTTTAAAGACCCCTAAAACGCTCATATAGACTAAACAGAAGTAAGACATCCATTCACATTAAACTTCATAACAAGCAGCTTGTAAAAGCAAATTTAGACGTTTTAAAATAGTTCTATCATGTTTTTGTGTAAAAAAAAGAGAAGGACTCCGCTCCTTCTCTCCGTATTACTTCTTATAGCACTTCCGCATGTCCATTATAAACAATTCCGCGTGCCGCATCAACTGTTACTTCTTGGCCATTTTTTAAAGTTGCTGTTACGCCGTTTACACCAACGATAACAGGAATACCGATTGATACGCCTACAACAGCTGCATGGCTAGTTAAGCCACCTTCTTCTACAACTAAAGCAGCAGCTTTTTCGATTGCAGAAATCATATCTTTATCAGTGCTTGTTGTAACAAGGATATCACCTTCGTTTACGTTCGCTACAGCTTCAGCAGCTGTTTTTGCTACAACTACTTTACCTTTTGCAGCTTTACGACCGATTCCTTGTCCTTTAGCAACTTCTTCACCAACAACATGGATTTTCATTAAGTTTGTTGTACCAGTTTCAGCAACTGGAACACCCGCAGTGATTACTACAGTGTCTCCAAGTCCGATTAGACCTGCATCCATACCTGTGTGAATCGCAGTATCTAACATTTCGTCAGTAGACGCTGCACGTTTCCCAGCCATAAATGCTTGTACACCCCAAACAAGTGCAAGACGACGTCCTACTTGCTCGTCAGATGTTACAGCTACGATTGGAGATTTTGGACGGTATTTAGAGATCATTTTCGCAGTATGTCCACTTTCTGTCGGAGCTACGATCGCAGCTACATCAAGAGCAAGTGCTGTATGCGCAACAGATTGGCTAATTGCATCTGTAATTGTTGGAGTGAACTCTTTAATACGTTTTTTGAACATATCTTCGTATTGTAATGATTTTTCAACACGTACTGCAATGTTAGCCATCATTGTTACCGCTTCTACTGGATATTGACCAGCAGCAGTTTCACCTGAAAGCATGATTGCATCCGTACCATCGAAGATTGCGTTAGCTACGTCACTTGCTTCCGCACGAGTTGGACGTGGGTTACGTTGCATAGAATCTAACATTTGCGTTGCAGTAATAACTGGTTTACCTAATACGTTACATTTTTTGATTAAACGTTTTTGCACTAAAGGTACTTCTTCTGGTGGAATTTCCACACCCATATCACCACGAGCTACCATTAAACCGTCAGAAACTTCTAAGATTGAATCGATATTGTCGATACCTTCTTGGTTTTCGATTTTTGGTACGATTTGGATGTATTGAGCATTATGCTCTTCTAGTAATTCACGGATTTCTAATACGTCAGATGCTTTACGAACGAAAGATGCTGCGATGAAATCAACTTTTTGCTCGATACCAAAGATGATATCTTTTACGTCTTTTTCAGTGATACCAGGAAGCTTAATGCTTACGTTTGGTACGTTAACACCTTTTTTATTTTTTACAGTTCCACTGTTTAAAACTTTTGTACGGATATTTCCGTCAGCTTTTTCGATTACTTCTAGCTCGATAAGACCGTCATCGATTAGAATGCGAGAACCTGGGTCTACATCATCATAAAGACCAGCATAAGATACAGAGAACTTCTCTGCAGTACCTAATACTTGCTCAGTAGAAAGAACTACTTCTGCACCTGTTACAAGTTCAGCTTGTCCGTCTACGAAGTCGTGAGTACGGATTTCTGGACCTTTTGTATCAAGTAAGATACCAACTGTTTTACCAGTTTTCTTTGAAGCTTCACGAATGTTTTTAATACGAGCGCCGTGCTCTTCATGGCTACCATGAGAGAAGTTTAAACGAGCAACGTTCATACCCGCTTCCATTAATTGTTCTAATTTCTCAATACTTTCACTAGCAGGACCTATTGTACATACAATTTTAGTTTTACGCATATTGCACCTCCGAAAATTATGAAACCGTTCCCAAATATCCGACATTACGCCGATTAGATGGATAATTCTTTAGATAATTGATACATATCTTTATCGATTGTATGCTTTTGAGCTAACGCCTCGATAATGTCATGATCAACAAGTTTATTATCTTGAATACCTACACAGCGTCCACCTTTACCAGCAATTAACAACTCAACTGCTCTTGCGCCAAGACGACTTGCTAATACACGGTCTTGTGCACTTGGTGATCCACCACGTTGTACGTGACCTAATACAGTTACACGAGTATCAAAGTTTGTTGCTTCTTCAATATGCTTACCGATGTCAATTGCACTTCCAACACCTTCAGCTACAATGATAATACTGTGTTTTTTCCCACGTTCACTACCGCGTTTTAGACGAGCGATTACATCATCCATGTCATACTCTTCTTCTGGAATTAAGATCGTTTCTGCACCATCAGCTAAACCAGCCCATAATGCGATGTCTCCAGCATGACGTCCCATTACTTCGATAACATATGTACGTTCATGAGATGTAGCTGTGTCACGGATTTTATCAATTGCATCAATAACAGTATTTAAAGCTGTATCGAAACCAATTGTGAAGTCTGTTCCAGGAATATCATTGTCGATTGTACCTGGTACACCAACACATGGGAATCCTTGTTCAGTTAATTTTTTAGCACCTTGGTAAGAGCCATCTCCACCAATAACAACAAGTCCTTCGATACCGTGTTTCTTTAATTGCTCGATACCTTTTAGTCGTACTTCTGGGTCTTTAAACTCAGGACATCTTGCTGTATATAATTTCGTACCACCGCGGTGGATAATATCGCCAACAGAACCAAGTTCTAATTTTTCAATGTGACCAGAAATTAATCCAGCGTATCCATGGTAAATACCATATACTTCAATATCATGGAAAATCGCTTTACGAACAACTGCACGAATGGCAGCATTCATACCAGGTGAATCTCCACCACTTGTTAATACACCAATACGTTTCATTTGTACTCACCTCATAAAGATTATTTGCCTTATAATAAAATAACACGAAAAAATATAAAAACACAATGGAGAAGATGTGTCTTTTCATAATAAAAACGTGCATTCGCGAAGAGGAACGCACGCTTTTCTTATTTTATCCCAATGGAAGCGTTTGAAAACGAAACTTGCCCAATTTTCATATATTTTTCATAACGTTTTTCGATTAATTCATCTTTCGAAATTCCGTTTAATTGTTCAAAAGTTTTTCTAATCATTAAGTCTATATTTTCTGACTGTTTTAAAAGATTACGGTGAGCTCCACCTTTTGCCTCTGGAATAATTTCATCAATTACACCTAATTCTTTCAAATCTGCTGCTGTAATTTTCATTGCTTCTGCAGCTTCCTTCGCTTTTCCTGCATCTTTCCAAAGAATTGCCGCTGCACCCTCTGGTGTAATAACAGAATAAGTGGAATTTTCTAGCATATGAATGTAATCTCCTACTCCAAGACCTAGCGCACCACCACTACCGCCTTCACCGATAACGATACAAATAACTGGTACCGTTAAACCTGCCATCTCAAATAGATTGCGGGCAATAGCTTCACTTTGTCCACGTTCTTCAGCTGCTTTACCAGGATAAGCTCCCTTCGTATCGATGAAACAAATAATAGGACGATTAAACTTTTCCGCTTGTTTCATGAGACGCAGTGCTTTTCGATATCCTTCTGGATGAGGCATCCCAAAATTACGACGAATATTTTCTTTCGTATCTTTTCCGCGCTGATGCCCAATTACAGTTACAGGCATCCCCTTATATTTCGCAATGCCGCCGACAATCGCTGCATCATCGCCAAATAGGCGATCTCCATGACATTCAAAAAAATCAGTAAATAAGTGCTCAATATAATCGAGCGTTGTCGGTCGTTCTGCATGACGAGCAATTTGCACACGGTCCCATACTTTCATATTGCCGTATATATCTTCCTCTAAATTTTCTAGCTTGTCTTCCAAAATACGAATCTCCTCACTGAAGTCCATCTGGCTGTTTTTCGTATAGTCTTTCAGTTCACGGATCTTATTTCTTAGCTCAACAACTGGTTTTTCAAATTCTAGCTCTGCCATACAGCCATTTCCCCTCCTTGATGAACTTCTAAAATCTTACGAAGTGATTCTTTCATATCATCACGATGCACAACCGCATCTAATTGACCATGGTCTAGTAAAAATTCTGCCGTTTGGAAATCTTCCGGTAGTTTCTCACGCACTGTTTGTTCAATTACACGTCTACCAGCAAATCCGATAAGTGCACCTGGCTCTGCAAGATTATAATCACCAAGTGAAGCAAAACTCGCTGAAACCCCGCCCGTCGTTGGGTGAGTCATAACAGAAATAAATAACCCTCCTGCATTACTATGCTTTTTCAAAGCTACGCTTGTTTTTGCCATTTGCATTAAACTTAATATACCTTCTTGCATACGGGCACCACCCGAAGCAGTAAAGATAATAAATGGAACTTGTAAGTCGTATGCCTTTTCAACCGCACGGGCAATTTTTTCTCCTACAACAGAGCCCATGCTCCCCATTCGAAAACGAGAATCCATTACTGCAACAACAACAAGCATGTCATCAATTGTTCCTTCACCAGTTACAACCGCTTCATTCAATTCAGTCTTCTTACGATCGTTCTCTAATTTCTCTTCATATCCCGGAAACTCGAGTGGATTTAATGAAACCATTTCTTTGTCATACTCACGGAATGACCCTTCGTCCAATATACTATCAAGGCGCTCCCATGCATTCATAGGATGATGATATCCACAGTTCACACATACTTTTAAATTTTTCAGAAGTTCTTTCGTATACATGATTTTTTTACATTTCGGACATTTTGTCATAACGCCATCTGGTACATCTTTTCGTACTTGTTCTGAAGGTATTGCAGCATACTTTTTCTTTTTCACGAATAAATCTCTTAGCACAATTTGACCCCCTTCGTTGAGAGCTAAGGTTAGCGTAAGAAGAAAATGGGGCTAACACCAATGTTTGATGTTAGCCTTATCTTCTCAATCTGTCTAATAACCTCTCTCTTTACGTTTAACTTTAACCGCTATGCGGTAGAATGTTTGTCATAACGTGTCATGGTCATTTCGACAAATTTTATACATTACGAGTGAAACTGTATATTCTCTACTAATTCATCGTAAATTTTTAGTGCATCATTTTCTTGTTTTTCTTCCAAAGTAGCATAAAGCTTTCTATACATATCGATAGAATCTCCTGAAACTTTACAAGAAAGAGTTGCTACGTAATCATTTACGATCATCCAAATGCGATATAGTAAATAATTATCGACTTGTTCAATTAGTGTTTTAAAGAACGTTTGGTGAAGCATTGGAATCGAACTTTCATTTTCTTCAAGCACTTTCTGTAATCTACTTAGCACTTTAGAAAATGTTTCTTTCGGTAAATTACATACAATTCGAATCATATCTTTCTCAAGCAATCGTTTTGTTTGTAATAAATCACGAATTGTTTTCTCATCTTGCAATAGAAACGGAGCAATTAGTTGTACAAGACCGTTATCGTAAAAGTTTCGAATAAACGTCCCTTCACCACGTCTCGTTTCAATTAACCCTACCAGTTCTAAAGCACGCAATGCTTCTCTTACAGATGAGCGTCCTACGTTTAAGCGTGAACTTAGCTCCCGCTCAGACGGCAAACGATCCCCTGCTACCAATCCATCCTCTTCCATAATGGAACGGATTTTTTTTACAATTTCGAGATATACTTTTGTATTTGATGATGTCAATGGAAATTCCTCGCTTATTCTTTACCAATCAGCGCTAATTGTTTTGTTTTCTCAGCAACTTCATTTGGATCTACTTGACGACGAGCTACTCCTGTCTCCATTGCTGCTTTCGCAACGTAAGCTGCCACTCGAGGCGCTACACGCGCGTCAAACGGTGCCGGAATGATATAGTCTGCATTCAACTCATCTTCTGCTACAAGCTCAGCAATAGCCTGTACAGCTGCCATCTTCATTTCTTCGTTAATTTGTGTCGCATGTACGTCAAGTGCACCGCGGAAAATACCAGGGAACGCTAGTACATTATTTACTTGGTTCGGGAAGTCAGAACGACCTGTTCCAACAACAGCTGCGCCCGCTGCTTTTGCCAATTCTGGCATAATTTCCGGAACCGGATTCGCCATTGCAAAAATAATCGCATTGTCATTCATAGTACGAACCATCTCTTCTGTTAATGCACCTTCTGCAGATACACCAATGAATACGTCCGCACCTTGTACAACATCAGCTAAAGAACCTTCTATACGATTCTTATTTGTATATTTTGCAACTTCATCTTTCACTGGATTCATACCAGTAGGACGACCATCATAGATTGCACCTTTACGGTCACACATAATAATGTCGCGTACTCCATAGCGATATAAAAGTTTAATAATTGCAATACCTGCTGCACCTGCGCCATTTGCGACAACTTTAATGTCAGACATTTTCTTTCCAACTAATTTCAGCGCATTCACAAGGCCCGCTACTGTTACGATAGCTGTTCCGTGTTGATCATCATGGAAGATAGGAATATTTGTTTCTTTCTTCAAACGTTCTTCAATAATGAAGCAGTTTGGTGCTGCGATATCTTCTAAGTTAACGCCGCCAAAAGTTGGCTCCATTAATTTTACAGTTTCAACAATTTTATCTACATCGTTTGTATTTAAGGCGATTGGGAATGCATCTACACCAGCAAAGCTCTTGAATAATACAGCTTTACCTTCCATTACTGGAAGAGATGCTTCAGGTCCAATGTTACCAAGACCGAGTACAGCCGTTCCATCCGTCACAACTGCTACCATATTTCCCTTCATCGTATATTCATATACCTTACTTTTATCGTCATAAATTTCTTTACAAGGCTCTGCAACCCCTGGAGAATATGCAAGACTTAAATCTTTTGCATTTTCTACTTTTACTTTTGATACAGTTTCTAATTTTCCTTGATGCACTTTATGCATGTGAAGTGCTTCTTCACGAAGTGTTGACAAACTATCCACTCTCCTCAAATTATTCTAGCTGGTATCAATTTCTCCAAGTGGTCTGACCACGAACACTACTACTATAATAATCGAAGTGTAGGGAAATTGTCCATTATATTTTCACAACTACATTCTCTTCCCCGACAATTTCACGAAGTGTTCCTAAGCATTTTTCACTTGGATGAATCGATAAACTTCGAGATAATTGTACCATTTTATGTTCCTTTTCATAATAAATTAGTACTTTCGCAAAACCCGAATAGTCAAACAATATTTTTGTAACCTGATTCAAAAGCTTTTTTTCATACTGAGACGGCAATTTCACGTAAACAGATGCATCTTTCTTTTCTTCATAAACATCCATTTCTTCTAACGGATATAGTCCGTTTACAATCCATTGCAGCTTATGATTTCTTAGCTCAATCGTACCGTCAACTAAAACAATTGCCCCTTCTTGTAACTTGTCTGAGAAATGTATATACGTGTCCGGGAAAACAACCGCTTCCATTTCATCATTTTGATCACAGAATGTAATAAACGCCATCTTTTGCAATTTTTTCGTACGAATGACTCTCACACTTGTTATATACACGATAGCCCTTTGTACTTTTTTCTTATTTCGCATCGCCTGAGCGAGAGATGGAATTTCTAATTCTTTTGCTAACTTCACATACTGCGCTGTCGGATAGCTTGATAAATAAAAGCCAAGTGCTTCCTTCTCTTTATTTAACTGTTCAATAAAAGAGAGCTCTTCTCCTTGTACATATTTTGATTTTGGAACAGCATCCCCTAAATCACGGGCAAGATTTGCGTACTCTAACGCTCCTTTAAGGCTTTTCCATAAATTCGTTCTCGAAATACCAAAATCGTCAAAACATCCCGACCAGACGAACGCCTCTAAATTTCGTTCTGTTACAAACTTCGCTGGCATACGAAGACAAAATTCAAATAAATCCTCAAACATTTTGCTCTCTCGTTCTTCTAACAATGCCGTCACTGTAGCCATTCCGATATTTCGAATTGAAAGTAAGCTGTAACGTATCGCATTCCCTTCTATTTGGAAGTTGTAACCACTCTTCTGAAGTGACGGTGGCAAAATGTGGAAACCTTTCCGCTTCGTTTCTCGTATATACTGCACAATCTTATCTTCATTTCCAATTGCACTTGATAATAATGCTGTCATAAATTCCAACGTATAATTCGCTTTTAAGTAGGCAAGCTGATATCCGATCATACTGTAAGCTACAGCGTGACTTCGGTTAAAACCGTAATTCGCAAATCTTACAATTAAATCGTAAATTTTATCTGCTGATTTCTCATCGTATCCGTTTCGCAAACAACCTTGCACGAAATGCTGACGTTCCTGATCTAAAATATCACGATTTTTTTTACTCACTGCTCGGCGTAATAAATCCGCTTCTCCGAGCGAAAATCCTGCTAACTTCGATGCAATTTGCATAATTTGTTCTTGGTATACAATTACACCGTATGTTCTTTCTAAAATCGGCTTTAAATCCGGATGTAAATATTCAATTTTTCTTTTTCCGTGCTTCGATTCAATAAAGGTTGGGATTTGCTCCATCGGTCCTGGTCTGTATAACGAGTTAACAGCGACAATGTCTTCAAACTCATTCGGTTTTAATCCGCGAAGTACATTTCGCATACCACCTGATTCAAGCTGGAATACCCCCGTTGTATCCCCTCTCCCTAGCAATTGGAACGTCTTTTCATCTTGGAGAGGTAAATTCCTTATATCAATTTCTTTCCCCGTTTTTTTCACAATAAACTTTATAATATTTTCAAGTAACGTTAAATTACGTAAGCCTAAAAAGTCCATCTTGAGCAATCCGAGTTCTTCTAATGCATCAGCAGGATATTGCGTAACATAAACATCGTTATGTCCTTCTTGAATTGCTACACTACCCGTTAACGGTTCTTGACTCATAATAACGCCAGCGGCATGAATAGACGTATGACGAGGTAAGCCTTCTACACGTTTTGCAATTTCAAACACACGCTCATGAAGAAGATTCCCTTGTATAAACTCACGGAGTGATTGTGATTCTTCATATGCATCTTTTAACGTTATACCAAGCTTTGATGGAATAAGTTTTGAAAATATGTCAATGTCTCGCGGCGGAAGCCCCATTACACGAGCAATATCTCTAATTGCTGCTTTCGCTGCAAGCGTCCCAAACGTTACAATTTGCGCCACGCGGAGCTGACCATACTTATCTTTCACATATCGGATCATCTCATCACGTCTTATATCTGGAAAATCGATATCAATGTCCGGAAGGGTCACACGTTCGGGATTTAAAAATCTTTCAAATAACAAATCGTATTCAATCGGATCAATATCTGTAATTTCTAATACGTACGAAACGAGTGAGCCAGCTGCTGATCCACGGCCTGGTCCTGTTAAAATATGATTTTCATGTGCATACTTCATAAAGTCCCATACGATGAGAAAGTAATCACTAAATCCCATACTAGAAATGACGTTTAGTTCATGATTCAAACGCTTTATATGCACTTCTTTTGGCGTACCATAACGTTTATGCAAGCCTTCTTCACAAACACGGCGTAAGTAAGTATCATTCGTCTCGTTAGATGGAACAGGAAATTTCGGTAATTGATTTACATGAAACGGTATTTCTACTTTACAACGTTCTGCAATTTTTACAGTGTTGTAAATCGCCTCTTCCGTGTGAGAAAATAGTGCTTCCATTTCATCCGATGACTTTAAATAATATTGATCCGTTTTGAGCCTCGGCCTGTCTGGATCAGTCATTTTCGTTCCACTTTCAACTGATAGTAAACATTCGTGAACGAGCGCGTCACTTTGATTGATATAGCGCACATCATTTGTTGCAACGACTGGGACATTTACCTTACTAATAAATTCAGGTAATTTTTCTTGCAGGAGCAGTTCATCTTGAATCGCATGATGCTGCAAACTCATATAAAAATTATCGAACATATTTTGATATGTACAAGCTACTTCTTCCGCCTGATTCTCTTTGTCTTCTAATAATAATTGTTCAATTTCCCCATCTTTACCTGGTGAAATAGCAATTAATCCTTTCGCATAATGCGCAAGCCACTTCTTCGGAATACCCTCTTTTGACTTCGTCATAATACTGCTAGAAATCTTTAATAAATTTTGGTAGCCTATTTCATTCTCAGCAAGTAATACAAGCGGATAAGACCTTTCTTCTTCTTCACTAAAAATAGAAGCTGTTAAGCCGATAATAGGCTGTATACCATGTTTCTTACATGCTTTATAAAACGGAATAACGCCATACATAACATTTTCATCCGTAATAGCCAACGATGAAAAACCAAGCTCTTTCGCCCTGATTACAAGCTCATCAATTTTACAAGCACTTTTTAATAAACTAAAAACGGTTTGACATTGTAAATGCACAAACTTCACTGTTGTACCCTCTCTTTACCTATTTGACTACTTTCATTATAGGTGATGAGGAAAGCGGAAATCAAAACATACTTCTCATACTTTGTCCATATATATGAAGAAGAAAGGGGAATGACGATGGATGTAAGAGAACATACTTTTTTCTCTCTGCTTATTATTAGTTATTTTATTGCCTTTGGGGTTATACTTGGCGGTTCATTAATTGGTGGATTTGGTGCGTTTCTTATCGGAAAACCAGCTCTAACTTACATTAATCAATTCGCCCAAAATTTAAGAATTTGGGCACTCGTTGCAGCAATCGGCGGAACATTTGATACCTTTTATAGCTTTGAAAGAAGCTTCTTTGGCGGAGATATGAAAGATATCGTAAAACAAATTCTCCTTATTTTTTTCGCAACTGGCGGTATGCAAACAGGTCTTATTATTATTAAATGGCTAACGCAGGAACATGTATGAGAGTGCCAAGTGCCAATACAGCAAAAAGATGGTACTTAGTTTTAGCTGGTGCTGCTGTTGGAGGCGTGTTGAGCTGGTTTATTTTTTTGTACATATACGGTGTTTTTCAAGAAGAACAATCTAGTAAAATAGCAGAGCAACGAGAAATTATAGAAAAACAAGAAGCAAAGCTCCACGTCCTTCTCGAAGATCAAGAAAAGTTGAACACAGAAAATAAACGTCTCTTAACAATTCAAGAGATTAAAATAAAAATAATAAATCGAGAAAAATATGATTTAGACAATCTAACACTCGAAAATATGACCACTTCTATCCATAATGACCTCCAGCATCTTTTAACGAAAAACATTCAAAGTATCGCAAAAAATAAAGACCTACTCAAAAAAGCAATCGAAAACAAAACGTATAAACATTACGATCGTATATACCGCTTTAAAGTCGATACAATTTCTTTTGATACTGTACTTGAAATTAGTATTGATATAGAGAAAGAAAAATAAAGAAGGAGGGCTTAAGTGCCGCTCCTTCTTTTCGTTTTAACATATACTCTCTTATTTACAAATATCACGTAAATCAGCAAACAGACGATCCGCTTCTTCCCAAGAAGATGCTTTTGCACCAGAAGCCATCGGATGTCCTCCGCCGTTATATTGCATTGCTAATTTATTTATAACTGGCCCTTTTGAACGAAGGCGAACACGAATTACATCGTCTTCCTCTAAAAATAGAACCCATGCCTTTAGTCCGTCAATATTACCAAGCGCTCCAACAACACCAGATGCTTCAGAAGGAAGTACATCAAATTCTTCTAATACTTCTTTCGTTAATTTAATGTAAGCTGCTCCTTCTTCTACCATCGTAAAGTTTTGTAAAATATAACCGTTTAAACGAGCGATTTTTTCTTTTGTCTTATACATTTCATTGTATAAATCTGTGAATTTCACACCCATATCAACAAGCTCACTTACGTAAAGGAGTGTTTTTGCTGTTGTATTCGGGAATAAGAAACGACCTGTATCTCCAACAATCCCTGCTAAAATAAGGCGAGCTGCTTCTTTTGTTATTTTTAATCCTTTATCTTTTCCATAGTTATAAAACTCATAAATCATTTCACTTGTAGAACTTGCTGTCGTATCTACCCACGTAATATCTCCGTACGGATCTTCATTTGGATGATGATCAATTTTGATTAACATCTTCCCTTTTGTATAGCGTTGATCGTCAACACGTTCTTGGTTCGCAGTATCACAAACGATAACAAGTGCATTTTCGTATACGCTATCTTCAATATTATCCATTACTCGTAAGTATGCTAGTGACGGTTCATTGTACCCAACCGTATAAATATTTTTCTCTGGAAACGATTCTTGCAAAATCGTACCAAGACCGCCTTGTGAACCTAACGCATCTGGATCCGGACGCACATGACGATGAATAATAATTGTCTCAAATTCTTTAATTGCTCCTAAAATTTGCTCATGCATATGTATAATCTCCTTTTTATTCAACTTCTTCACTTTATCCTCCATTATAACGGAAAGTATTTCATACATGCGAACAATTGCTTTATAATAAAAATTAGAAAGTTTAGATATTTCTTTTTTTTCACTATAATTTTTCACAAAGCGATGGGAGTGTGCATTATGCCAGTATTAGTCTTCTGTATTATCGTCTCATTTATGTTGTACCTCTTCTACAAAACAAAATACTTTCGTACAAACCGCCCAATGGAAAAAGGTTGGCTCTCAGGAAAATCCGCAATGGCACTCGGTTCATTCGTCTTATTCTTCGGGATAAACCAATTCTTTTTAGAACTTTCAACCGCTCGTATGATCGTCGGTGTTTTATTCGTTCTATTTGGTAGTGCGAGTGCATTTAATGGATTTCGCCAATATAAACATTTCTTTCCATTAGCAGTTAAAGAAGCAGAAGCTTATGAAGCAACGTAAAAAAGCATCATCATTGTGATGCTTTTTTACGTCCTCTACTTTTTAAAATCATATATGCAACAAACGCAGAAGGTATATTAAATAGGTTGCCTTGCACATGAAAATGTAATTGTTCCTCTTCAAAAGACATTTTTTCATATAGTTCTCGCTGAGATAATCCTGTACGTTTCCTTTTTTCATGTAAACCTTGTAAATATAAATATTGGATCGGTATCATTACAAGAAAGTAAAATAGTGCGATACCACCAAAGAAGATTATTTCTGATGACATATTGCATACCGCCTCCTCAAAATCCATTTTCTTACAATATAATTGTAACATAGTCTACCATCTAAATAAATTAATATTCTGTCATTTAACATTATATAAATCACTCTCTACATAAAAAAAGATGGAACAAATCAAAACGATTTGTTCCATCTTTTTATTTATCAATCAATTGCACCATAAGTAATGCTTTTCCAACAACATTACCTTCATGGTGTACTTCTACATCAACCTTACCAAATTTACGCCCAATCTCTAATACTTTCGGATGAACCGATACAACATTATCAATCTGAACCGGCTTTACAAAATAAATTGTTAAGTTCTCAACAATTGAATCACTCTTCTTCTGAGCACGAATGACACGGTTTGTTGCTTCTGTCACAATTGTTGTAAATACACCGTAAGATAACGTTCCGATTGAATTCGTCATTTGTGGTGTCACTGAAAATTGATACAAATGCTCATTTTTTGCTTCTTTCGGCGTCATAAATTGATTCGTTACAATATCATCAATCGTTTCACCAACTTGTGGTTGACGCTGAATCATCTGTAATGCCTGAAGTACATCTTGACGACTAATGATACCTTGCAATTTATTTCCATCTTCCACAACAGGAAGTAATTCAATACCTTCCCATACCATCATACGCGCTGCAGCTGCGACAGACATCTTTCCATTTACCGTAATAGGGTGTTTCGTCATCACTTTATCAATTGGTGTATCTTTCGCAACACCAATCATATCTTTCGAAGTTACGATACCTAACACCTTTTTATTTTCATCCACAATTGGATAACGTCCATGCATCGTCTCTTCATTGTACTCATGCCATTTCTGCACGATATCACTAGGCTTTAAATATAGTGTTTCTTCAATCGGTGTTAAAATATCTTCAACGAGTACAATTTCTTTCTTAATAAGTTGATCATAAATTGCGCGGTTAATTAACGTTGCGACCGTAAATGTATCATAGCTACTCGAAATAATTGGCAACTTCAATTCATCTGCTAACTTTTTCACATGCTCTTCTGTATCAAATCCACCTGTAATTAATACAGCGGCCCCTGTTTCTAATGCTAATTGATGTGCATTCGTACGGTTCCCGATGATAAGCAAGTTCCCCGCTTCTGTATAGCGCATCATCGCTTCTAATTTCATAGCCCCGATTACGAATTTATTTAATGTTTTATGTAGTCCTTCTCTGCCTCCAAGTACTTGACCATCGACAATGTTAACGACTTCTGCATATGTTAGTTTTTCGATATTCTCTTTCTTCTTTTGCTCAATTCGAATTGTTCCGACACGTTCAATTGTACTAACATATCCTTTATTTTCTGCATCTTTAATCGCACGGTAAGCCGTCCCTTCACTTACACTCAAATCTTTCGCAATTTGCCTTACAGAAATTTTATGCCCTACCGGTAGGCTATTAATATGTTCTAAAATTTGATTATGTTTGGTAGCCAAATGGTTTCACCATACTTTCTTTTCCCTAAATTCTTCATGTGTTGTATTCCCAGTATACTATATTTTCAAAACTGTTACACTCTCTCTTTGTATATCTGTACTATTTTTTTTATAACAAAATGACCCTTACATTCCACTAGTCATTCCATTACAACAATGTAATGCTATTGTCATCTCGTTCGATAGTTCGTCCACACACTTCCATATACAATTAAGACAAGAAATGAAACAAAGGAGCGAATACATGATGAAAAAAATTTTAGAGGTTATAGGCGCAGTATTTTTAGCTTGTGTAGATGGGAAAAAAGTTGCAATGGATTTGAATGAAACTCCTGAACAGCCACGTTCAAAAAGAGAAGAGTCAACTAAACAAATACAGACTTTAAAAGCTGTACTACACGCATAAAAAGCCCTTCACTTGTCTTTTCAAATGAAGGGTATCTGTTTTATAGCGTAATACTTTCTCCAGCTTCTAATACTTTCCCTGTACAATTTTGTAGTTTTTCTACAAATTGATATGGATCCTGTTCAATAACTGGGAACGTATTGTAATGCATCGGTACAACAGTTTTCGCATGAATCCATTTTGCTGCTAAAACAGCATCTTTTGGTCCCATTGTGAAATTATCACCAATTGGTAAAAACGCTATATCTATATCATTCAGTTCCCCAATTAACTTCATATCAGAGAATAGAGCCGTATCCCCTGCATGGTAAACCGTTTTCTCTTCTGCTGTAAATAAAATACCCGCTGGCATACCTGTATATGTAATCGTCTTATTTTCTTCATCAATATAACTAGAGCCGTGGAATGCTTGTGTAAACTTCACTTTTCCGAAGTCAAATTCATGTGAACCACCAATATGCATCGGATGTGTTTCTACACCTTGCCAACTTAAAAATGTCGCTAGTTCAAATGGCGCCACAACAACTGCATTATTTTTCTTCGCAAGCTCTACTGTATCTCCAACATGATCACCATGACCGTGCGATAAAAGAATTGCATCTACTTTTACATCTTCAGCCTTTAAATCTGTTTTCGGATTTCCCGTTAAAAATGGATCAATTAAAATCACTTTTCCATTCGTTTCAATCTTTACAACTGAATGCCCATGATAAGATACTTTCATTATTACATTCCTCCCCTATTCACATTCTCACTTTTTATTCTACATGATTTTTCAATTCCCTGTCTTTTCTAACATCTATTTACTTGTCATAACGCTTTCTTCCGAGGTAAAGTTATATTTGTAATTAAATATCTCGGGGGTGCCAATCGATGAATGCTAGATTAGAAAATTTAATGCAATGGCTAAAAGAAAAAAACGTAGAAGCCGCGTTCTTAACTTCTACACCAAACGTTTTCTACATGACAAACTTCCACTGTGAACCACACGAAAGACTACTTGGTATGTTTGTATTCCAAGAAAAAGAGCCTATTTTAATTTGCCCTAAAATGGAAGAAGGCCAAGCACGTAACGCTGGATGGGCACATGAAATTATCGGATTTACTGATACTGACAGACCATGGGATATGATTGCAAAAGCAATTAAAGACCGTGGCATCAATGCAAATGCAGTTGCAATTGAAAAAGAACATTTAAACGTAGAACGTTACGAAGAATTAACAAAATTATTCCCAAATGCAGCTTTCAAATCAGCAGAGGAAAAAGTTCGCGAGCTTCGTTTAATTAAGGATGAAAAAGAACTTTCTATTTTACGTGAAGCAGCTAAAATGGCAGACTATGCTGTTGAAGTTGGGGTAAATGCAATTAAAGAAAACCGCAGCGAACTAGAAGTATTAGCAATTATTGAACACGAATTAAAAACAAAAGGCATACATAAAATGTCATTTGATACGATGGTATTAGCAGGTGCTAACTCTGCTCTTCCACACGGTATTCCAGGTGCTAACAAAATGAAGCGCGGCGATTTCGTACTATTTGATTTAGGCGTAATTATTGACGGTTATTGCTCTGATATTACACGTACAGTAGCATTCGGTGAACTTTCTGAAGAACAAACTCGCATTTACAACACTGTACTTGCTGGACAACTACAAGCAGTTGAAGCATGTAAACCAGGCGTTACACTTGGCGCAATTGATAATGCTGCTCGTTCTGTTATCGCGGATGCAGGTTACGGAGACTTCTTCCCACACCGACTTGGTCACGGACTTGGAATTAGCGTTCACGAATATCCAGATGTAAAAGAAGGCAACGATTCTCTATTAAAAGAAGGTATGGTCTTCACAATCGAACCAGGTATTTACGTACCAAACGTAGGTGGCGTTCGTATTGAAGATGATATTTACATCACAAAAGACGGATCAGAAATTTTAACGAAATTCCCGAAAGAATTACAATTTGTAAAATAAGAAAAAGGCAGCTTAATTGCTGCCTTTTTCTATTTTTCTACTACTTTAAATTTCTCTACAATCATTTGTCCTGGGTAACTTTCAAGTATGTGAGAAGACCATACTTTTATTTTATCTCCTGTTTTTAATTGATTAGATGCGTTTTTCTCCTTAAAGCTCAACACTATATCTGATGGATGTTCTTTATTCATTTGTTGTTCTATATAATGTTGCAACTCTACTTTTGTATTAAACGTTTTATCACCGACAAAAAATACCGCATCATTTCTTACTATGACATACCCTTCTTCAGGTACTTTTTTTACCTCTACTTGTTTTGTAGTACACGCTGATAATATGATTAGAAATACACTAAAAAATATATACATAGAAACTCTCATATTCCTACTCATTTTTATCCCTCACTCTATGTTTGCTATTTCCGCTTTAAAACCATCTTCTCTTCATACTTATCATCCCATTTAATCACAATCTCTATCGGTTCATCTTTAGATAGAGGCGCACAACTTACACAAGAAGATTTCATTTCAATCCTTGCTCCTTTATGAACTTCTGACGTTTCTTTCATTGTACTAAAGGTCCCATGAATAGAAATCTCCAAATTTTTAAATTCTGTATTTCCATCTCCGCCCTTATACTGAAACGTAAATATTCCATCTTCACTGTCATCCTTAATATGCCCTTTATATTGCCCCGTCCAACTTTTGCTCTCGCTAGAAAAAGTAACATACGAAATCGAACAACTTCCTAAAAAGAAAATACTTATAAAAAAGAATAATGCTCTCTTCATAATGCCCTCCATTCAAAAGCACTTATTTATCCCGCAGTAACGGGCAGTAAGACCCCAACCTCAAAATTCGGTGAAAGCAAAGAAGTTAGTTGGGGGATGAACCCCCCACTGATTAAAGCTTCACTTTATTGTCTATTTCTTCCTTTTATTATATTATTAAAATGCAGAATTTTCTAAAATAGGAGGTTTATATGTTACAACAACAGTTAGAAGAAATTCGTAATAATAATTACATACTGGACAACACAATTCATATCAATTCTTTAAGTTCCAATATGCTTGAACATATCGGTGTTACTGATAGTTATTTAAGGGATAAACTTATTTACTCTACTTTTTATCATCTCATCAAGAAGGGCTATATTTCACACTCACACTTGCAGAAACTATTATTAGAAAGCATCAGTGATAAATATTTATTGTATAAGATTCATTCGGATGACGAAGATGCGGTATTTACCCGTGCATTTACGACATTATTAATTGCGCTCATTATTGATGCGGATACAAATCATAATTTCTTATCACAGACTGATATATTAAATGTAAAAGATCAATTAATTTTATATATGAACAAAGAGCACGACTTACGAGGCTATGTCCAAGAACGTGGCTGGGCGCATAGTGTCGCTCATGCTTCCGATACATTTGAAGCGCTTGTGAATAGTCCTAAACTGGAAAATTTATATTACGAAGAAATATTACAAACTTTATTAAACAAAGTTTGTGTTCATTCCATCTATTACAAATACGAAGAAGATGAGCGTCTCGTTTATCCAATTGTCGCAATGCTGCAAAATGGCCTAAAGGAAGAAGTACTCATATTAGCCCTTCGTGATTTAGCAACTCAATTACAAGTTCAAAAATCAACGCTACATATTGAATCATACGAATTTCTATACGGAAATATAAAAGCTTTCTTACGTAGCTTATTTTTCAGATTACGTACAATATCTATATGTAAGGAAACTGAATACGAAATTGAAAAATTACTACAAGGACTTCGCCAATATTACTAAAAAAGAAGGCCCTTTAAAAAGTGCCTTCTTCTATTTCACTAATATTTAATTGAAATTTTACGATCCAAACTGAGAAAAGGTGGACAAGAAGCGCAAACGCCATACATGCTCCGCTTAAAAAAGTTAGTATAGGATGCGAATACACGTGCCCCAATCCATAGGATATCGCCACGAAAAACATTGTTATGTAAATATAAATTGCTCCATGTATTTGCCTCATATAAACCTCCTTTTCCCATATTATAACATAAATTTTCTGATTATTCACATTAATTACTTGTAATCGATATTTCTCAACTGTTACACCTCTAACAGCAACCTTAATATACGGTAACCCTTGTAAACTTTGTAAATCCTCTATTTTTCCTGTTACGACTACACCGTATATTGGTAGGTCTTTTCATTATAGTTTGTCCTAAAATGCTCTTGAAATCCCCCTTTATTTTCACTGAAAAATATCTAAATACAGCTTTTCTTTTTTAAAATTTTGCATAATAAAAAGCACATCTATTTTAATGTGCTTCTCCAAAAAACACTATTCTATTATTTCATCGCTTCCTTCACAACATCTTGAATCATAACAACTTCTGTTTTCATATCAACAGACGGTGCTTCTTCATCAATACACTCATACCAAAACGCTACATGCTTTTTATCAATTTCATGATGAGAATTTTCGACAAGAGCCCCGCCTTCTCCTTGCACAGAATACCAATATAAGTACTCTTCTCCATCTCTTATTTCCCGGAAAATTGTCTCAACATACATCTTTTCGTCGTTTAATGTCAAAAGGACTTCTTTCATATTGTCATTAAGAAGCTGCATCCATTCATCTACTCGATGACTCTTACCAGGCTTAACTTTAAATCTCGTTAATTCTACATTCATTTTTATTCCCCCGTTTTCTTACGTACAAACTATATTCTATTGGATGATAAAAACTTAATTTACTAGCTAATTTTCGTGAAGGAATATTGTCTACATAACAATCCCAGCTCGGTATAATATCATTTTGCATGCAATGTTCAATGAACCGTTTTGCAACAGCTTGAGCTAATCCTTTCCCTTGATGCGCTTCATGTGTTGCAATATCTATTTCAGCAAAACCATTCCCGCTAAATATTGAGACGCATTCAGCTACAATTATCCCACCTTGTTCTATACAAAATCCAAAACCACTATTCAAAAACGTTTCTTTTGATCCCCAATATTCTTTGTAGTACTCCTCTTTAAATTCACTGCTTCGCTCTATATCTCTTCTATCAATCCGCTTCACTTCATATGTATTTTTGTTAAGATCTCGTTTTCTCTCCTCAAAGGTTACTCTTTGAAATTTCATTCGCGGGATTTTCCGAAGCACATTACTAAAACGCTCTTCTAACATCATTTCCCACTCTTCACTCGAAGTGAAGAGTGTAAATCTCTTCTCTGTTTTTTCAATAGCTATTTTTAAATATGAAAATAACTCTTCGTTATAATTTTGATCATCAGTATCACCAAATAAATAATAGATACCGTTAGCTGTACGAATTAGTCCTGCTGTTAACTTCTCGTTCACAAAAACCTCACCATCTATTATTTGATCACATACCGCATAAGCAAACGTCGTTGTTCTTGTATTACCTTCTAAAACCGGAAGAACTTTTCTATACTCGGCTACAGATAATTTTTTCATAATTGCTCCACTATAATCGTATCAGCCTCTATATTTTCAAAACAAAGATTTACCGTTCTCTTTAATGCTCTCGTTCTATGAATCGTACATGCTGGAATTAAAATAGAATCATTTGGCTTTAAAACCGCTGTTTCTCCATCTTCAAAATCAATAAGTAATTCTCCCTCTAGCACAATAAATAATTCATCCGAATTAGAATGATAGTGCCAATCATATTCACCAGTAAATACAGCGATTCGTAAGCAATGATTATTTACATTTGAAACGACGAAATTTTTATGTTGATGTTTAATATCCTTTGTTAATTCTATTAAGTTCACAGTTTCCATCTTTCGTCCCATCCTTTCATTAGTCGTTCTTCTAAAAAACTAACTTAATCTCCTCCACCTCCGCAATCTCCTCCACCATCACTTGAGCTACTACAATCACTGCTACTGTAGTCACCGAATCCACTTGATGAGCTTGAAGCGTATGAAGATTTTTTGCTTCTTTTTCTATCTTTTTTACTTTCATGACTAGGCCATACTGTAGCAAAGAGTATAACGAATAAGGCTAATTCTATTGCAACAAGTATAAATTCTAGAATGCTCTCAATAATATTGGGAGTTATCTCAAAACTGTAAAACACTCCAAATGAATACATACACAAAATCACATACAGAACCATACAAACATACCGAAACGTTTTTTCTATCATAATGACTATTTTTTTTGAAGTTGGAATGTTCTGTTCCTGTTTTTTCTTTATATATTTTTGTCTCTTAGCTTGCTTTTTCTTCTTATTTTTTCTCCCCATTGAATCCCCTCTTTTTATTTTATAATTCTAAATTATCACAACTAATATCTATTAACATCAATAAGTAACAATTTTTTACATATTATTCCCTAAAAAAAGACCCTCCTCATAAGAGGAAGGTCTCTAATGTATCTCTATTATGATAAAGCAGGAGCTTTTTCAAGAAGCTCTTTTGCATCAGCGTATTGTAAGCCGTGTGCTTCTGCAACTGCTTCGAATGTTACATATCCATCTAATGTGTTAATACCTTTTAGTAATGCAGAATTGCCTAAGCAAGCGTCTTTATAGCCTTTGTTAGCAATTTGTACTGCATATGGTACTGTTACGTTTGTTAATGCAAGAGTTGATGTACGTGGAACCGCACCTGGCATATTTGCAACTGCATAATGAACAACGCCATGTTTTTCGTAAGTTGGGTTGTCATGAGTTGTAATACGGTCAGTTGTTTCGAAAATACCACCTTGGTCAATCGCAATATCTACAACGACAGAACCTGGTTCCATTGATTGAATCATTTCTTCTGTTACAAGTTTTGGCGCTTTTGCACCTGGAATTAATACCGCACCAATAACAAGATCAGATTCTCTTACTGCTTCTGCAATGTTGTAAGGATTAGACATTAACGTTTTTACTTGGTTACCGAAAATGTCATCTAATTGACGAAGACGTTCTGCACTTAAGTCGATGATTGTTACATCTGCACCTAAACCTACTGCAATCTTCGCTGCGTTTGTACCAGCTTGACCACCACCGATAACTGTTACTTTGCCGCGTTTCACCCCTGGAACGCCTGCAAGTAAAATACCTTTACCACCTTTGTTTTTCTCAAGGAACTGTGCACCGATTTGTGCAGACATACGACCAGCTACTTCACTCATAGGTGCAAGTAATGGTAAAGAACGATTGTCTAATTGTACTGTTTCGTATGCAATTGATACCACTTTGTTATCAATTAATGCTTTCGTTAATTCTGGTTCTGGAGCTAAGTGTAAGTATGTGAATAAAATTAAACCTTCGCGGAAATTACCGTATTCACTTGCAACTGGCTCTTTTACCTTCATAACCATATCTTGGTTCCATGCTTCTTCAGCAGTTTCAACAAGTTTCGCACCAGCTTGTACGTATTCTTCATCTGTAAAGCCAGATCCTAAACCTGCTCCTTTTTGAACAAAAACTTCATGACCATTTTGTACTAAATGTACTGCTCCCGCTGGCGTCATTGCCACACGGTTTTCATTGTTTTTAATTTCTGTTGGAATACCGATACGCATTATTAGTTCCCCCTTGAGTTATGAAATGACCCCTGAATCATTTTTTAAAGCGCTTTCTACGCCCTTATATTCTAACATAATATCTCAATATTTGACAAAAAAATAACACAAGTTTTCCGATAGATTTAATATTACATGAAAGGACAGTATTATCCGCATCTCTTAGTATGAAGGATAAACTGTCCAATTATTTAAAACTCCATTTTATTTTGTTCTATCGATGTCTATGAATAACATCCACTGCACCAGTCACTTCAATAATTGTACCGGTAATCATATCGGAATCGTCCTCACATAAAAACGAAATCGTTCTTGCGATATCTTCACCTGTTCCAGATCTACCAATTGGTGTGTTATGACTTTTCAGCTGGCGTGCTTCTTGAATTGTCGCCTCTTTCATTTCACCAATAATATCACCAGGACATACCATGTTCGCAGTAATACCGTATTCCGCTTCTTCGTAGGCAACTGTTTTCGTTAATGAAACAAGTCCTACTTTTGCTGCCGCGAAAGCTGAGCGATAAATCCATCCCGGTGCACTATCTGCCCCTTGAAATCCGTAATTAATAATACGGCCAAAGTTCTGTTTTCTCATGACCGGAACGACAAGTTTTAATAAATGAAATACCGCTGTTAAATTGCCGTGAATCATTTCATTCCATTCTTCTTCTTCATAATCGACTAACTTTTTCCGTTCAAATACATATGGACCAGCATTATTAATTAAAAAGTCAATTTTGCCAAAACGGCTCATCGCTTCTTCTACTATTTTATGTAAATCTTCCTTTTTCGTGACATCCGCTTGCACGAATTGTAGACGCTCTTCCATATTTTTATATGTTTCTTTCATCGTTTCCATAGCCGTTATATCGCTATGATATGTTACTGTTACTGAATAGCCTTTAGCCAATAATTTTTCTGTTACTTGCTTTCCTAAACCTTTCGTACCGGCTGTAATGAGCGCATGTCTCACAAAACTGCCCCCTTTTAAATTGCTATAGTTCATATGTAACAAGTTCTCGCACCAATTACAACTAAAATGAATTAAAACAAAGTTTTCAAAATTCTGTAACGTTTCCGACAAGCACATTACCAAAATTTGTTTTATAATAAAGTTGTAAAAGGTAATAAAAATGATTGGGAGGAATTTACTATGAATAATACATATACAAATATTTTAATCGCGGTGGACGGTTCTAAAGAAGCAGAAAAAGCCTTTAAAAAAGCAATTCAAGTCGCAAAACGAAACAATGCAACATTAACAATTGCTCATATCGTTGATGTAAAAGCATACTCAGCAGTAGAAGCTTATAGCCGCGCAATTGCTGAACGTGCAAATCTATTTGCAGAAGACTTATTAGAAGACTACAAAAAAACTGCGCTTGAAGCTGGCCTTGAAAAAATTGAAACTGTATTAGAATTTGGTAATCCTAAATCTAAAATTTCAAAAGAAATCGCTCCAAACCATAAAGTAGATTTAATTATGTGTGGTGCGACTGGTTTAAATGCTGTTGAGCGTTTCTTAATCGGTAGCGTCTCTGAACATATTATTCGCTATGCGAAATGCGATGTCCTTGTTGTTCGTGGTGATGAGGAGCAAGGTGATCTTTAATGTATAAATAAAACACCAAGTCCAGATGGGCTTGGTGTTTTTCATTTCATATATTTTACTATAAATACAAGACAAGCCACAATAACAACAGTAATTGCTAATACATAAGGCGGAAGAAATTTTAAGGACCACAGCGCCATCATGATCGTAGCTACCGTTAAATAAGATTGCTTTGCATCTTCTGTCATTTTTTTACGAAGAAAGAAAACATACAAATAACCGATTGGCGGCGTAATGAAACAAAAAACATATATGATTTTTGATTTCAAATACCATTTTTGTTCTCCGAGTTTTTGTATATCTTCTTCTATTCTCTTATACTCGCGTTCTCTCGCTTCTTCTACAAGAGGATCTTCCTCTCCTCCTCGCTTCTCTTTCATATAAGGAAGAAAATGCATGAAAAAATAGTATGCAAATACGAACGCTCCAAAACCAATATTTAATCTTTCTAATGGAATATACTCACTAAAAAAGGCAGCAGTAAATACTAAAGACAAACAGTACGTCATCATCCAAAATGAACGTTTTCTCTTTTTCCGTTCCATTTCTTTTTTATCTTGTACATGTTTTCTTTTCGAAAGCCATATAGAAATAAAGCAATCTACTACAAATAGAGCAAAAATAAATATCGCAACGTGTACTGTTTCTACATCCTCAAATGAAAAGATATTTGGGAATGCAACATGTAATACAATTAATGTGTACAAAATTAGCCCTATAAAATAAATACGTCTCATTTTTCATCCCTTTCTTATTTCCTAACTTTAGGTTAACATACATTTTTTAGAAATAGACGGACAAAATATATATGTGTAAAAAAGGAGGATGCTACATGGATGATTCTGAACGTATTATTTTAGATGTGAATGGAAAAGAAATTGAAATGTTAGAGACGATTCGTGCACATTTTAAAGAGACACACGGAATTGAACTAAGTAATGGTGCATTACTACGAGATTTAATGGATATTGAGTATATTCGAATTACGGAAGATCGACATAAGTATGATTAATCGATACATTGTAGGCCTAGAGCAAATTGCTCTAGGCCTACTTACATCCACACGAAAAATGCTATAATTAGGAAAAATGTGGAGGGTGTCAAAATATGAAATCTGAAAATATCTCAAAACATTTTCATACATTACATGTACAAAGGAACGAATTCCTTCCTCATCTCCATTCACTATCTCAAGAACAACTGTGGTATCAGCAAAAGAATGGAAAATGGTCTATTGGAGAGCATTTTTATCACCTATATTTAATTGCAAAAATGCTAAAAGTAGCGATTAAATTCTCTTTCACTCTTATCCCTTATGCCAAGCTCAGAAGAAACACCCCATTTGCAACTGACATACATGACATTTATGCCGAATATAAAGAAAAGCATGGCAAAGGAATGAAAGCACCTTGGATTTTAATCCCTTCAAAAAAAGTCTATCAATCTATGAATGTAACTCAATTAGAAGAATTACTTACACGTGAAACAAATGAAATAAAAAAACTCATTCAAAATATAGAAGAAAATATTGCAGAGCATATCGTATTTTTAGATCCAATTGCTCACTATCCTAATTTGATTCAATCTATTCAACTATTAGCCATACATGAGAAACATCATTTTATGATTATGGAATGATAAATACTCCTGTAAAAATCTAAATACAAAAAGGTAAGGTACTTTCTATAAAAAGCACCTTACCTTCTATCTCATACATCATTTAATTCCTACAAACTCTCCAACTAACCCTTTCGCCTTCTCCAAAGCTTTTTCAATTTGCTCAAACCCTGTCCCGCCAGCACTGTTACGACGCTTTACAGCGGCATATGGCGAAAGAACTTCATACAAATCTTCTTCAAACAACGAGCTCATTTCTTTATACGTTGCAAGTGGTACATCTACTAAATAAATTCCTTTTTGTGTGCAGTGTAGCACTAGCTTTCCAACAATTTCATGAGCTTGACGAAATGGTAATCCTTTGTTCGCTAAGTAGTCAGCAATTTCTGTTGCATTAGAGAAATCTTGCGTTACAGCTTGCCCCATTTTTTCTTTGTTTACAGTCATCGTTTCCAGCATGCCTGCCATAATGTGAAGGCAGCCTTCTACTGTTTTTACTGTATCAAACATTCCTTCTTTATCTTCTTGTAAATCTTTATTGTAAGCGAGCGGTAATCCTTTCATTACTGTAAGTAAACTGAATAAATTACCGTATACTCTGCCCGTTTTACCGCGGATTAGTTCCGCCATATCCGGATTTTTCTTTTGCGGCATAATACTGCTTCCCGTTGCGTATTGATCGCTCATTTCAATAAATTGAAACTCTTGGCTACTCCATAAAATAAGTTCTTCGCAAAAGCGTGATAAGTGCATCATGAGCATAGATGAGTTACTTAAAAACTCCAGTATGAAATCACGATCGCTTACCGCATCTAAACTATTTTCATAGATTCCATTAAATCTGAGAAGCTCCGCACTATATTCTCGGTCAATCGGGAATGTCGTCCCAGCTAACGCTCCTGCTCCGAGTGGTGAAATGTTAATGCGTTTTAACGAATCTTCATAACGATTCACATCGCGCTCTAACATCCAAAAGTAAGCAAGAATATGATGTGCAAATGATATAGGCTGCGCACGTTGCAAGTGCGTATAGCCAGGCATAATTGTTTCAATATTATTTTCTGCTTGATGAACAAGAACAGTTTGCAATTGTTTTGTAGCTTTTATAATATCTTCTACCTTTTCTTTTATATACAAATGCATATCTGTTGCTACTTGGTCGTTACGGCTTCGGCCTGTATGAAGTTTCCCTCCCACTTCACCGATTTTTTCAATTAACATCTTTTCAATGTTTAAATGAATGTCCTCAGCTTCAACTGAGAAATGTAACTTATTTTGTTTCGCTTCTTCTAATAAATATTGAAGACCTAGCTTTATTTTCTCGGCTTCTTCTTTCGTAACGATCCCTTGCTTTGCTAGCATCGTTACGTGTGCAATACTCCCATTTATATCTTGATTGACTAATTGTTGATCAAAGGAGATGGACGCTCCAAACTCTTCAACCCACGCTTCCGCTTCTTCTGTAAAACGTCCGCCCCAAAGTTTGCTCACGCTTCCACCTTCTTTTGATTCACTTGACTGTATACTTTCGTCGGTAAACCGAATAATGAAATGAATCCAACTGCTGCATCATGATTAAATTCATCCTGGGCAGTATACGTAGCTAATTTCTCATCATATAACGAGTATTCAGATTTACGCCCTTCTACAATCGCATGACCTTTAAATAATTTCACACGCACTGTACCTGTTACATTCTTTTGCGTTTCTTGTAAGAAAGCATGAAGCGCTTGTTTTAAAGGAGAGAACCATAAACCGTTATAAATAAGTTCTGTTATTTTCTGCTCAATCACCGGTTTAAAATGAGCTACTTCTTTTACGTGCGTTAAATCTTCCAGCTCTTTATGCGCCGTGATTAACGTCATTGCTGCTGGACATTCGTATACTTCACGCGATTTAATACCAACAAGGCGATTTTCTACGTGATCGATACGTCCAACGCCATGTTTTCCAGCAAGCGCATTTAACGCTTTAATTAATTCTGAAAGTGAATATGCAGTACCATTTAAAGTCGTCGGTACGCCTGCTTCAAAGCCAATTTCTACAAACTCTGGTTTATTCGGTGTATCTTCTAATGCTAATGTCATTTCGTATGCATCTTCTGGCGGCGCTGCCCATGGATCTTCTAAAATTCCACATTCGTTGCTGCGTCCCCATAAGTTTTGATCGATTGAGAATGGGCTATCTAAATTAATTGGAATTGGTACATCGTTTTCTTTTGCATATGCAATTTCTTCTTCACGTGACCACTTCCATTCACGTACAGGCGCAATCACTTCTAAATATGGATTCAATGCTTGAATAGAAACTTCAAAACGAACTTGGTCATTCCCTTTCCCTGTACATCCGTGTGCAACTGCAGTTGCGCCTTCTTGTTCTGCGATTTCTACTAATTTTTTCGCAATAAGTGGACGAGATAATGCAGAGACAAGAGGATATTTCCCTTCGTATAACGTGTGTGCTTGCATCGCCATCAATGCATATTCATTCGCGAATTCTTCTTGAACATCAATCATATACGATTTAATTGCACCTACTGAAAGTGCTTTTTCTTTTACAAACGCTAAGTCTTTTCCTTCCCCTAAATCTAAACAAAGCGCGATAATATCATAATTCTTCTCTTGTAACCATTTAATTGCAACGGAAGTATCAAGACCTCCGGAATATGCTAATACAACTTTTTTCTTCTCCATTTTACATCCCCCTAAAGAATAAATATTCATTATTTCTTATAATAATTCAAACTTTAACACCTTTCATAAAATGAATCAAGGGGAATTCATAATTTTTTTTCAAACAATTTCGTCGAATTTCTTTCTTTTTTTATGTAAAATAGAGGCAGGAAATTGGAGGTGTATCTATGGAAAAGTATTTTATATACAATGAACATCTAGGAATTGCAGTGCCAAACATACAAGAAGAATGGGAAGACATCTCTGAAAAAACACAGCATGGTATTTTATTAAAATGGGAGCAAATTCGCGGAAAAATACCTGATCGTATAAAAGAGCTTGAACATTACATTAATCAAAAACAACATCGTTTAAATAACGAAGATAATTTTGAAATTTCCTGTAGGCTTAATTCTGAAATAGCTGATTTAGCCTCTATTATTAACGACCTTTGGCTTTGGTATCGCCTCACTCAAAATGTATCTAAGGGAAAAGCACACCAATGAAAAAAGCATGCCCCTCATTCACTTTGGGTCATGCTTTTTTGTCGTAACAAGCTTTGCAATATATTTCTTGCGCCGTTTTTGCTAAACATACATCAAACGGACCTACTAATATACTTCTTTCTTTCGGCAACTTCACAAAAGCAACTAGCTCTTCTTCATATTCAATCTTTTTCTGACATGAAACGCATTTTAATTCTCTTCTTTTAAACATGCCTTTTAGCATATCTCCACTCTCCCTTTCATCTATCTATATTAATATAATATGTAAAAAAATGACACATTACAAAGTAAGATATTCATATACTATGTACAAAAGGAGGCCTCAAAATGATGCGAGCTTTCATTATTATCGCTTTAACATTTTTAAGTGTGATTAGCTGGGATGCATTTTTTAAAGATAAAGGTGACGAAAACAATACAACTGAATAAAAAACCATCTTTGCTTACTTATTGGACAAACTTCTAAAAACTGTCCAATCCTACAAAATAACTTAGGCTTTTCTACAAAAATATTTAAACATAACAATTTTTGTAGATTCCCTCCGTTTATTGTCGGTTTCCATCCGCATACATTTTTTGAAAGTATGATATAATAATATAAATCTTGAAGGAAGGGATTTTGATATCATGATCGCTCGAAGGAGCATGTGGCATCGTATTGACGAATCATACACGTAGCGTATTTTTCAGCTCAGATACTTTAGTCTAGCGAAAAAAATACGAGAGTGGGGAAATTATGATTGCCCGAAGGATAATTTGGCAAAAAAAAGACTCTTCTTACACGTAGCGTTTTGTTTAGGACTTAATTGTTATTAGCTAAACAAAACAAAACAAAGAAGAGCAGGATTGCTAAATGACGAATCCTACTCCACGTTTTGTTTAGTCGTTTTAAGACTTAAACTAAAACGAAGGTAGGGAGAATTGATGGACGAGAGGATTATTCGTTATTTCTTCAGCGACATATAGCGTAGTTAGTTTTTTCGTAAACTAACTGAAAGCTACATGTGAGCTCGTAGTTAGTTTACAACACAAAAAGGACTACTAACTACGGAAAGAAGGAATAACGATGAGGAACATCCAAAGTCGACAAATTATTAAAGAAGTTTTTATGGTTTTAATCGGTTCATTTATTTTAGCGGCAGCGCTATATCACATTCACTTCCAAAACCACTTAACAGAAGGTGGATTTGTAGGTATTGCACTATTCATCCAAAATTTTTATGATATTTCACCATCTATTTCAACTGTAATAATGGATATCCCAATTATTTTACTGTGCGCTTCATTTTTAGGTAAAAAAATGGTTGGCTATTCATTTTTAGGTTCAATTTCATTCGGAGTATTTTATTCCCTTATGGAAAATTATTCTCCATTTACGGTAGATTTATCAAACAATTTATTTATAGCTGCAATAGTTGGCGGTGCTTTAGCTGGTATTGGACTCGGTTTTATATTGCGATTTGGCGGTGCAACCGGTGGAGACGATATTTTAACAATTGTATTAAGTAAACGAACTCGTTTTACAATTGGGCAAATTTTCTTCGTCTTTGACGCGATTGTTCTTGCGCTTTCATTATATTATTTAAATTGGACAGAAATTGCTTTTACTATTCTTTCAATTGCCGTACAGGCAAAAACATTGGATTTAATTTATTATCCAAAAGCAGAAAAAGCAGCAGAAAAGCAACCAGTATCTATTCCAATGACCAAAAAACATGCAACAAATTAAAAAAGCGAAAGGCTTCGGCCTCTCGCTTTTTTTATGATTTTTTTTCTTTCTCCATTATGTGGCGCACTTGATAAAATCGATTGGCAAATTCAGTAACATTTCTTGTTAAACGATAATTTACTGTAGATCCGATTGCCATTCCGATGACTGGGATACCTTGGAATAATTTACGACGAAGAGCATAAATTGAAAATGTTTTCAAAATTTGCTTTAACAAAACTTCGGTAGAGGCTGTTTGTAACACTGCTTCGTCTCCTTCATAAAAGAACGAATCTTCTTGCTCCAGCTCTCGTAGCAAGTTGTACCAAGCGTATTGCTGAAGTCTTCCTGGCAATAATGACGCATGAAACACCTTTAACGCCAGCATCATTTCATAAGGCTTGTTCACATCATGCCCAAACGATGTTGCAATAAGTTGGACAGCATTCACATTTAACGCAATCATAACCGGAAAATCAGCTGTCAATAATAATAATCCTCCAGCACCCGTTGCTCCGCCTTGCACGAATGAATATAGACGATGACGTGCTGTTTGTTGCTCTGCTATGTATGTTAACTGATCAATAGATAATGCTTTCAAATCTTCAAGTTGTTCAATTGATTCATTAAATAATCTTGATGTTCCTAAAATACGATTACGTGCATCTAATTGTGATTGTGAACTTTGAATCAGTGCATGCAAATGAAAAAGCCATCCATCTGCTTTCGTAAAGAATTCTTTTCGTTTTTTCTCAGGTAATTTCGCAACTGTAGTATGTAACCATTTATCAAACACTTTTTGAAAATCGGTCGCTTCTTGCTCAACTAATTGCGCTTCCCATTCCTTTATATTGTCTAAAATGGCTTGTTCTCGCTTCGATCGCATCGTAACAACCACCTCGTTCGATTTTTTTCTATTGTAACATATTTCTGCTTATTCTTTGCAAATATGCTTGTCTATCTCCATTCACATACCATTTTTTAATGACATAAAATATTAGCAAAAAGGATGAGATGAATCACATGAATCTATCCAATATAAAACAAAAGTATAGTGCTGTATTTAGCTTAGGACAAAACTGCTGGCCTGCTTGGGCTTTATATCAACTAGGATTATCCCCATTTTTTGGCGTTATTGATTTTATGCTAAGTCCTTCATTAGAGAAAGTAAATTTATTATTACAAAATCGCTTTCACCGTTTTTTAGAATTAGAAAATTTGTCCTTCATCTCATTTTGGGATGATGATGCGAAATTAAGACTACGAGACAACATTTATGAAATTGACTCCTGCCATGACTTTAAAACAGATGTAAATACACCAACTTCTTGGCCTTCTTATACAGATATTAAATTAAATTATGAGCATCGGATTAATCGTTTTCTAACTACAGTAGAAATGGAAGAATCCATATTGTTTATTCGAACCGGGGGAACATATGAAGAAGCACTTTTTCTTGAACAAATTTTATCTCAAATGGTCAAGTATAACTTCTCCGTCCTTTTATTACTTCCTGCCGATGTACCAACTATCACTGAAGAAGATTGGGGATTACAAAACATTTGCGTTATAAAATGCCCAGTGATGGATATATACCAGTACAATGAAGCATTTTGGAAAGAACTATTAGACGGTATTACAATTAGCTCAACAACGTGAATAAAAAGGTGATTTTCTCTATATTTCAACTTATAATTATCCACATATAAATGAATAAGGAGCGATCATATTCATGTACCCACGTGCAAAATCCTTTGGTATTGTTATACATCACAATCGACTTCTACTACAAGAATATAATATAGACAATGAAACCTATTACCGTCCTCTTGGTGGATCAATTGAACTCGGAGAAAAATCAGATGAAACAGTTATTCGAGAGTTTAATGAAGAGCTTCATACAGAAGTAGAAATTATCGATTATTTAGGTTGCTTAGAAAACATCTTTCATCTAGATGAGGAAATTGGTCATGAGATTATTCAACTATATTCTTTGCGTTTATTAGACAGATCACTATATGAAATGGAAATAGTGAATATACAAGATGAGCAAACAGCGTCATATGCAAAATGGGTTCCCATTACTGCATTCATTCAGAAGGAAAAATTATTATATCCAGATGGAATTTTAAAATATATTAAAAAGAAAAAAGACGAAATCCTATAGGATCTCGTCTTTCTTTTCATATATTAACCAATATCTCCAAGACGTAGTACGTCACGAGCAATCATAACTTCTTCGTCAGTTGGAATTACGATAATTTTTACTGGAGAGTGAGGGAAGCTGATGAATGCTTCTTCACCGAATACGTTATTGCGTTTTGCGTCGAAGTATACGCCCATGTACTCAAGGCCTTCTAATACGCGCTCACGAATAATTGCACTGTTTTCACCTACACCAGCTGTAAAGATGATAGCGTCAACGCCTTTCATACGAGCTGTGTAAGAACCAATGTATTTATGGATACGGCTTACGAACACGTCAAGTGCTACTTTCGCACGGTGGTCGCCTTCTTCTTCTTTCGCAATGATGTCACGTAGGTCACTAGAGTAACCAGTAAGACCTAACATACCACTCTTCTTGTTTAATACGTTAACTACTTCTTCTACAGTTTGGCCTGTTTTTTCCATGATGTATGGAATTAACGCAGGGTCAATGTTACCAGAACGTGTACCCATTGTTACACCAGCAAGTGGAGTGAAGCCCATAGAAGTATCGATAGACTTACCGCCTTCTACTGCTGCGATACTTGCACCGTTACCTAAGTGACAAGAAAGTAGGCTTAAGCTTTCAATTGGACGACCTAATAATTCAGCCGCACGCTCAGTTACGTATTTATGAGAAGTTCCGTGGAAACCGTATTTACGGATACCAAATTTCTCATAGTACTCATACGGTAAGCTGTATAGGAATGCAGATTCCGGCATTGTTTGGTGGAATGCTGTATCGAATACTGCTACTGCTGGTACGTTTGGTAATACTTCTTGGAATGCTTTAATACCAACAAGGTTTGCTGGGTTGTGAAGTGGTGCTAAATCGCTTAATTCTTCGATTTCCGCTAATACTTCATCAGTAATTAAAACAGAATCCGCAAATTTTTCGCCGCCGTGTACAACACGGTGACCGATACCGCCAATCTCATCAAGAGATTTTACGATTCCATTTTCAGTTAATTTGCTAAGAAGCATGTTAACTGCTACTGCGTGATCTGGGATGTTTGTAATTTCTTTTTGTTTTTCGCCATCTACAGTAATAGTGAAGATACTATCTTCTAAACCGATACGTTCTACTAAACCTTTTGTTAATACTGTTTCACTTGGCATTTCAAATAATTGGAATTTTAAGGAAGAGCTTCCTGCGTTAATCGCGATGATTTTTGACATCTAGTCTTTCGCCCCTTTTTCTCTTGGTAGTTGTGTGGATCATTCCACAAACCGCTCGATTTTATCTAATTAAATTCACTCACTATGAAAACGTTTCATCATCAGTAAATTTTATACTCACGATTTTAATTTAAACATCGTCCGACATATATTTCAAGTGAAAAAATTGTAACACCAAGAAAAAAAATATATTACAGATTTCAAAAAAATTCAGTTAAATCTTGTATATATTAAAAAATATGACATATTCTATACAACTGTACTACATTAATCACTAACCCTGTTACATATATATCGTGTTACTTTTGTGTTGCAAACCAAGTATTTAATTGATCCATAATGTTCTCCATAGCCTTCATATTAGAGAATTTAGGTAATTCCACTAGTAGTGCCTGTTTCGGCATTGTTACACCTTGGCCTTTCTTTTGGAGAACAAATATACTTTTTGCATTTTTCTCGTTTTTAAACATGGAAACAGGTAGCTGTAACAAACCTTGAATAAAGCATGTTTCTTTAATAAATGCATGTAGTTTCGGCGCTTGATCACTTTCAAAAATAAAGTTTGGTACTAAGAAGAATAAATACCCGCCTTCTTTCGTATGTTTCACACTTTGTTCAATAAATAAGTGATGCGCATATGACATTCCTTCATCTGCTTTTAACTTATATTCACTCGCACTGATTTCGTTTGGATAATAACCAATTGGTAAATCTGAAACGACTGCATCAACTGGATCAATATAAAGTGGTGCTAGTCCATCTTGATGGAAGAATTCGATTCCATGCTTTTGTAAATTTGCATTTACTAAAGCAAGTTTAATTAGCACTTCATCCACTTCTACACCAAATCCACTCATTGCTAGCTCTTCTTTAGCGCTATTAAATACTGTAGTCATTAAATTACCTGTTCCAATTGCAGGATCTAAAACAGTAATTTCTGTTTTGCCTTGCATAAATTTATGGAATAAGTAGCTCATGAACATTCCAACTGCATCTGGCGTCATTTCGTGATTTGCTTGTACGCCCTCTTTCATTCCTTTTAAAATGGCTAGCTGAAATGCTTTACGAATTTCTTCACCTTTATATGTTTCTTCATTAAACGTACTATATTCACGATTCAACCTTTCAATTGTTGATTCGGATAATTCCTCTTGTAAAATCGCACCTTCAAACAAGTTATCACCTGTTTCTACAAGCGCCTCTAAATATGTTACATCTAATTCTTTACGTAAAACTACCGTAGAAGAATCAAAAATAGAAAATAATGTTTCCACTGTCTGACTCACGTACATTCCTCCTTCTCTCTTTTACACATAACTTATATCATACCACAAAGTGATTTTTTCCAAAAAGAAAAAGCGACCTCCTGTAAAGAGCTCCCTTTCAAGTTATGTATGATATAACATTTTTTCTCATCTATCGTTACCATTCGCAGCAATAGATGAGAAAAAACGACCTCTTTATAAGAGGTCATTTCCTTCCTATTACTTTGCAGATTTAGCTGCTTCTAATGCTGCTTCATAGTTTGGATGGCTTGTACCTTCGCTTACGTATTCTGCGTAAACTACTTTGTCATTGCTATCTACTACGAATACTGCACGAGCAAGTAAACGAAGTTCTTTCATTACTAAGCCGTAAGCTTCACCGAATGAAAGGTCACGGTGATCAGAAAGTGTTACAACATTTTCTAAACCGTTTGCTGCACACCAGCGTTTTTGAGCGAATGGTAAGTCAGCGCTAATTGTTAATACTTTCGCGTTTTCAATACCTGCTGCATCTTGGTTAAAACGACGTGTTTGTGCATCACATACACCTGTGTCGATTGAAGGTACAACACTAATTAATTTTACTTCGCCTTTGTATGTTTCTAAACTTACTGAAGATAAGTCGTTTGCTAATACTTGGAAGTTTGGCGCTTGATCGCCAACTTTAACTTCTGTTCCAACTAAAGTCATTGGATTACCTTTAAAAGTTACGTTTGCCACTTGAAAATCCTCCCTTATTTAAAACAAAATATGTACAATGTAAATGATAGTTTGTCCCCATCGATAATGCAAATAAAATCGCTTTATTTACAAAAAAATTAAAGAAGCTAATCCATTGATTAGCTTCTTTATTCGTTAAATTTGAAATTCAGGATCATCTTCTTTTCGTTTATCCATCATTTCTTTCACTTTATCAACAGCTTGTGGTGCTAATTCAATTATTTTATCAATGACGTGTGTCTGCTTATCTAAGTGTAATACTTTCACACCATCTCCATTTATAACAAGAAAGGCAACAGGATTAATAGAAACTCCTCCACCACTTCCCCCGCCAAATGGATGACGACCTGAATGTTCTACTTTACCAAATTCACTTCCACCAGCAGCAAAACCAAAGCTTACTTTCGAAACAGTAAGAATTACACTTCCATCTGCTGCTTTAATTGGATCACCAACAATTGTATTTACATCAGTCATTTGTTTTAAATGCTGCATTGCGGTTGTCATTAAACCTTGAATTGGATGGTCCACTCTATATCCCCCCTATGCTTGAACAGATTTTTCTGTCATACCAGATTTTTGCCTTCTCATAAACATGAGTAATTTGAATCCTGTTTTTATAGCACGAAATATACGAAAAGATGCTGTTAACTCGCACCTTGATGCAAATCCCTTCCCTTGAAAAACAGGGATAATTTCAAATTCTGGTACATCGACAATATGCATATATTGTCCTATAACTCCAGCAGCCATTCCTTTTGTCCCCCATGCATATCCAGTGACAATTCCAGTACTAGCTGCGTCGCCTGCTCCAATTTGCGTATGCCATTTCCAACCATTGATTTTCACTCGTTTGAGAAAATCTTTAACGATAGTATGAACTTTTTGAAGCCTTTTTATCAGTTCCCCGATGCTGTCAAGTTGCGCCATAATTTTATTATCTATTCCGCCGTCCTTTTCAGCTTTTTCGATTTTCTGTCCTGTCTTTTTCTGCTGTTTTTCAATTCTTTCCAACACATCAAATGTATATCGAATCATCCATATTTTCACTTGAAACAAACATTGCTTTTCCATTTCTGAATATAAAAATGTCACTTTAAGCTTTATTTTCGACAATAGTATAAGCAAAATAAAAAGGAGAAGAATTATTATTCCAATTACGAGCCACTTCATACGTATCATCCTTTCACTCCGTACCCATTATCGACAAGTTTATTCATCATTAAACAGAGTTCCGTAAGATTGAATATAAAAATTTTTCTAAAAATAAAAAGGTATTTTGACAATTTATATCGAAATATATTATTTGAACATATCATCAGGGAACGGACTCTAATGATATGTAGCACGAAAAACAGAAAATTTAACTGCAGTGGAGGGATACATAATGACAGATCGTCGCAATTTATTTTTCTTTTATGGTGATGACAAAGCAACGCTCGTTGAAAAGATGAAACCAATCTATCGCATTTTAGAAGAGAATGGATTTACCATATTAGATCAACCAAAAAATGCAAACGCTATCGTCAGTGTTGGAGATGATGCAACTTTCTTACAAGCCGTTCGTAAAACTGGTTTTAGAGAAGATTGCTTATACGCAGGGATTTCTACGAAAGATGAAATTTCTTTCTACTGTGATTTCCACATTGATCACGTTGATACAGCCCTTCAAGAAATTACAAAAAATGAAATTGAAGTGCGAAAATATCCAACAATTCAGGTAGATGTAGATCACGGTACATCTTTCCATTGTTTAAATGAATTCTCATTACGTTCTAGCATTATTAAAACATTCGTTGTAGATGTTCACGTTGATGATTTATATTTCGAAACATTTAGAGGTGACGGTTTAGTTGTTTCTACCCCAACAGGAAGTACAGCTTACAACAAATCATTACATGGTGCCGTTGTCGATCCGCTTATCCCATGTTTCCAAGTAAGCGAACTAGCATCTTTAAATAACAACACATACCGTACGCTCGGTTCACCGTTCATCTTAAACCACGAACGTACACTAACTTTAAAACTTAAACCAGACGGTAACGATTATCCTGTTATCGGCATGGATAACGAAGCGCTTAGCATTAAACAAGTTGAAAAAGCTGTTGTACGCTTAAGCGATAAACAAATTAAAACAGTAAAATTAAAAAACAATTCCTTCTGGGAAAAAGTACAGAGAACATTTTTATAGTATTAAAATAACCGCAAAATTATGGGGATCCCATAATTCTGCGGTTATTTATTTATCCCGATTGGCGCGGCCAACAATCTCTCGCTATCCGGTCGCTATTCTTGTCAGTTTTTGTCGGTAAGTCGATATATTTTAATAATCGCTGATATATTTCGAGTTACGGTCGATATATTTCAATAATCGCTGATATATTTCGAGTTACAGTCGATATATTCCGAAAATCGCTGATATATTTTACGCATCTTTTCTATAAACAACCTGGCCATCAATGACGGTCATTTCCGCTTGTACTTCTTTTATTTCTTCTGCCTCTATTTCAAATATGTTTCGATCTAATATCGTAAAGTCTGCTTCATATCCTTTTATAATTTGTCCTCGCTTCGCTTCTTTTCCTATTGCATAAGCACTTCCTGTCGTAAATAAAGAAACAGCCTCATATGCCGTTAATCTTTCCTCAGGCATATAGCATACACCGTCAATAAAACTTCTACGTGTAACAGCGCTATATATGCCTAAAAACGGATTCACTTGTTCAATAGGAGCATCTGAACCACCGTTGCAATGTAAGCCTGCGTCCAGTAACGTCTTCCAAGCATACGCGTAACGAAGACGACGCTCGCCTAGCTTTTCAATGACTGATGGAAAATCTGATGAAACAAAGACCGGTTGAATATCAATAATAGCTGGCAAGTGTTTCATTCTTTCAATCAACTCTTCACGAGCTAGCTGGCAATGAATAATACGGTCACGTACCCCTTCTGCTGGTGGATGTAATTCAAGCGCATCAATGACATATTCAAGCGACAAGTCACCGATAGTATGAATGGCAACTGGCATATGTAAATCACGTGCTTTTTTCACTAAACTTGCAAGCTCTTCACGTGAGAAAATCGCAACTCCATTTGTTTCCTTCGCATCTTCATACGGTTCACTTAATAAAGCAGTTCTTCCGCCAAAAGAACCGTCAGAAAAAATTTTCATCGCACCAAATTCAATATAGTGCTCATTTTCATATTCTTTTCTTTCATTTGCTACTTCATGATGAACGAGTAAATGCGCTTTAAATGGCATTTCTTTTATAACGTAAGAAAACGCATTATACGTTTTTCTAAAACCACCGTAATAATTTAAATCTTCCGTATGCCCACCAACGATTCCATATTGCCAGCAGTCTTTAATCGCTGTTTGCAAAGCTCTTTGTAAATAAGCTTCATCAATTTCAGGCTGAACGTGTTTCATTAATTCTTGTCCTTGTTCATATAAAAGCCCTGTTAACTTATTTGATGCATCCCGGCCAATTTTCCCGCCTTTCGGATCTTGCGTCTCTTCTGTTATGTTCGCTTCTTGCAGTATGTATGAATTCACCCATGTAACGTGACGACAAACTCGTTTTAATAAAATGGGATGTTCTTTCGAAATTGCATCTAAATCACGTGCGTGAACATCTTTCGTATCTGTAAAGTTATTTTCATTCCAGCCTTCTCCGATAATCCAACAACCTTTTGGCGCGTCTTCTACTTGCTTCTGAACAAGAGTAAGTACTTCGCCATAAGATGTACAATTTGATAAATCTAGACGGAGTAACCTCTCTCCATGCCCAATAAGATGCATATGACTATCAACGAGACCTGGAATCATCGTTTTGCCTTCTAAATCGTGCAATTTAACCGTAGTAGCATATCGGTCTTCTAACTCTTCTTTACTCCCAACATCAACAATCACACCGTTTTCAACATAAACAGCGTCTACTTTTTCATTCACTTCTCGCATCGTGTAAATGGTGCCGCCATACCAAATTTCTCCCATATACTCATCCCCTTTTTCCTTTTAGTCTACGAGATTAATCCGTATAAAAAAAGCACCATTTGAATTAAAAATGGTGCTTTCCCAAAATTATTTTTGTTCAGTAGTAGACGTTGTAATTTGCCATTCAATGCTAAATTTATCTTTTAGTTGTCCGTATGCTGGGCTCCAGAACGTTTCTTGAAGTGGCATAATAACTTCTCCACCCTCTTGTAACTTTTCGAATACTTCTTTTGCTTTTTCTGCATTACTAATTTGAATTGCGATTGTTACTTGAGATCCGATTGCATGCCCTTGACCTGGGAATGTATCAGAAATCATAAGGTCCGTATTACCAACTTTTAAAGTAGCATGTAAAACGCGCTCTTTCGCTTCAGCTGGAATCGGGTATTCTGGATTTTCAGGCATGTCACCAAAAGTTTGCATTACTTCTACTTTTGCGTCTAATGCCTCTTTGTAAAACTGTACAGCTTCTTGCCCACTACCATCTAAAACTAAGTACGGATTAATACCTAAAATCATACGGACACCTCTTTTTTTAGTTTATAAAATCGAACTTGTGTTCGTTTTTATAATATCATCCTTTTACATTTCATTCAACTATTTACTTCTCTATTTTCAAAATTATTTGGAAGGGAGCTCCATCTCTTGTTTTCTAAGTTCAATACGACGAATTTTTCCGGAAATCGTTTTTGGTAGTTCATCTACAAATTCAATTTTGCGAGGATATTTATATGGTGCAGTGAGTTCTTTCACGTGTTGTTGTAGCACTGGAATTAATGTTTCTTCGTTCTTTTCTATATTCTCTCTTAATACGATAAATGCCTTCACGACACTCCCTCGAATTTCATCCGGACTTGCGACAACCGCACATTCTCTTACGTAAGGATGTTTTACAAGCGCATCTTCAACTTCGAACGGCCCGATTGTGTAACCAGAGCTAATGATAATATCATCTCCACGCCCTTCAAACCAGAAATAGCCGTCTTCATCTTTTTTCGCTTTATCACCTGTAATATAATAATCACCACGGAATTGTATCGCTGTGCGTTCATCATCTTTATAATATTGCTTAAAGAGGGCTGGTGTTTCAATATGAACTGCAATATCGCCAACTTCTCCTACCTGCACTGGGGTTCCTTCTTCATTAACGATATCAACATGGTTTCCTGGCGTTGGTTTCCCCATTGATCCCGGTCTAATATCCATCCCTTTCATTACGCCAACAAGTAATGTATTTTCCGTTTGCCCATAGCCATCTCTTACTGTAATATCAAAGTGCTTTTGGAACGTTTCAATGACTTCTCTATTTAACGGCTCACCTGCGGATACAGCGCTATGTAACGCTTCTAAATTGTACTCAGTCAAGTCTTCTACCTTTGCCATTAATCTATACTCAGTCGGTGTACAACAAAGCACATTCACCTTATTATCGTCTAATAAATTTAAATACGTTTTCGGTTCAAACTTACCGTTGTATACAAATCCTGTTGCTCCTGAACCGAGAGTTGCTAAAAACGGGCTCCAAATCCACTTTTGCCACCCTGGACTAGCCGTTGCCCATACAACATCATTCTCTTCAATTCCGAGCCAATTTGGGGCGCTCGTACGTAAATGAGCGTATGCCCACGCATGCGTATGAACAACACCTTTCGGGTTTCCTGTCGTCCCTGACGTATAAGATAAAAAGACCATATCTTCTTTATCTGTTTTCGCCATTTCTAACATGTCACTTTCTGTTTCTAATGCTGTTTTTAAATTGATCCATCCGTCTACTGACTGCTCGCTCAGAACGAACTTTTGAAGAGATTCCATCGCCCCTATGTTATCAAACTGTCCGATATATGGTTCATAACTTACAATCGCTTTTACTTCTCCATGTCCAATGCGGTATTCAATATCTTTTTTACGCAACATTTCCGAACTCGGAATTACGACAAACCCTGCTTTAATCGCAGCGATATACGTCATGTAAGCTTCAATTAAACGCGGCATCATAATAAGGAGCTTGTCCCCTTTTTGTAAGCCACTTTTTATAAAAGCGTTTCCAATTTTATTTGCACCTTGCATTAATTCAAAATATGTAACTTCTCGTCTATTCCCTTTATCATCTTGCCAAATTAAAGCAAGCTTCTCTTTATCGTCTGTATATTTCTCTATTTCTGAAACTAAATTATAAGATGGTGGTGCCAACAATTCCTCTCTCTTCATAAACATCCTCCTTTTTCTTTATGCCTCCCTTATATAATAAAGAATTTTCAGTAAATTTTGAACCCTCTTCTTTTGACAATTTTTTTATGCTTTTGTCGAAATGAATTTATACTAATACGAACAACAAAAAGAAAGAGCGGGGAGAACCCGCTCTTTCTAAGCCATTGTATATGGAATTATTTTTGGAAACCGCCTAATTGTTGCTCAGCTAGTGAAACTAGACGTTTCGTAATTTCGCCACCAACAGAACCGTTAGCGCGAGATGTTGCATCCGCTCCAAGTTGAACACCAAACTCTTGAGCGATTTCGTATTTCATTTGGTCTAATGCTGATTCAGCACCAGGAACCGCTAATTTATTTGTGCTACGTGCCATGTTATATCACCTCCTTGTGAGTATAGAGTGTGATAAATAACATGACTTCATACACATTTTAGATATGGTAATTTATGGTTTTAGAAAAGTTCTTCGAATTTTTCTTCTTCCGCTACTACTTCTACCGTTTGTAATACCATTGTTTCTTTGTTTGCTACAGCTTCTTCGATTAATGGTGTGAAATCATATTTCGCTTCAAAACGATTCGCTTTTTCACGCTTCGGCTTCGTCGCTGGGCTTGCTGGTGTGAATACTGTACAGCAATCTTCGTATGGACGAATTGAGATATCATATGTGCCGATTTCTTCAGCGATTTTAATAATTTCTAATTTATCCATCGTAATAAGCGGACGAATAACAGGATAGTTTGTCACTTCATTAATCGTATGCATACTATCTAACGTTTGGCTCGCTACTTGTCCAAGACTTTCACCAGTCGTAATTGCAAGTGCATTACGCTCCTCTGCAATCTGCTCTGTAATACGCATCATCATACGACGCATTACTGTCATAGAATAACTAGATGGAATTTCTTTATTAATCGTTTTTTGCACTTCAGTAAATGGAACAAGGTGAAGTGTTACACGTTTACAGTATTTCGTTAACTCTTGTGCTAAATCGATTACTTTTTGTTTCGCACGCTCACTTGTGAAAGGTGGACTATGGAAGTGAACTGCCTCCACAGATACGCCGCGTTTCATCGTTAAGTACGCTGCTACTGGGCTATCAATACCACCAGAAAGAAGTACCATTACTTTTCCGCCAACGCCAACTGGTAAACCGCCAGCTCCCATGTGCTCACCACACATAATATAGCTGTAACCACTGCGAATTTCTACACGTACATTCACATCTGGATTATGGACGTCTACTGTGATATCCTCTGTATTTTCTAAAATGTGCCCGCCAATTTCTGGAAGTAACTCCATCGTCTTCATTGGGAAACGTTTATCAGAACGGTGCACTGTAATTTTAAATGTTTTCACATCATCTTTTACTTGTAAGAAAGCTGCTAATGCACCTTTTTTAATATCTTCTAATTCTGATGGTACTTTCATCGCTAAATTAAACTTATGAATACCAAATACATCTTTCAATCTTTCAGCAATCGCTTCATGGTCTTCGCCATTTAACTGAATGTACATACGGTCATGTGTTGCATCGATTTTAATGTTTGGGAATTTTTTCAGTTTGAACTTAACGTTATCTTTTAATGTGCTTACAAATTTAGAACGGTTCTTACCTTTTGTCGTCATTTCTCCGTAACGTACTAAAATATATTCATATGTCATCATATTTCTTTACCTCATCACTTCATATAATTTTGGCATTGTCTCTTTTACAATACCTTCAAATTGTTTTACTTCTTCCATCGTGTTGTCTGGTGCTAGACTAATACGAATAGCGCTTGCAGCAGCTGCATGCGGTACTCCCATTGACACTAACACTCTGCTCACTTCATTGGCTTTTGAAGAACAAGCAGACTTCGTTGATACATATACACCGTGTTCTTCTAAAGCATGAACGACCACTTCCGGTTTTAAACCGACAAACGACACATTTACAATGTGTGGTGCTGCATATGCAAGCGACGTATTAATTGTTACATCTTCCATTTCTTTAAAGAAACGTACAAGCTCTGTTTGTAAACTTTGCAAATGAGCTATCTTTTCTTTCACTTGTTCCATTGTCATGCGAAGTGCTTTCACCATCGCTACAATGCCAGGTAAGTTCTCTGTACCAGAGCGATACTTAAGCTCTTGTTGACCACCTGATAAAATCGGATCTAATCTTACGCCATCACGCACGTAAAGAAGACCTGTTCCTTTTACACTATGGAATTTATGTCCAGATATTGAGCAAAGGTCAATATGAGAAGCATATAAATTAAGCGGTACTTTTCCTATCCCTTGTACATGGTCCACATGGAATCTTATTTTCGGATAATTCGATAATAACGTTCCAATTTCAGCAACAGGCTGAATTGCTCCAGTTTCGTTGTTCACATGAATAATTGAAACAAGAATTGTATCTTCACGAAGCACTCGCTTCACATCCTCTACCGATACAACACCATGCTCGTTAACCGGTAAATATGTTACATCAAACCCGAGTTCTTCTAATTGCTTATATGCCTCAAACACAGACGCGTGTTCAATATTTGTTGTAATGATATGTTTGCCGCGCGAACGATTCCTCATCGCTATCCCTTTAATCGCAAGGTTATTCCCTTCCGTTCCACCCGATGTGAAAATAATTTCAGAAGGTTTTACGTGAAGAAGCTGCGCTGCAATCGTTCTTGATTGTGTTAATAGACGCTCTGCCTCTCCTCCAAGCGAATGAATAGAAGAAGGATTTCCAAAATATTTCCCAGCAACCGTTACGTACGATTGAAGAGCTTCTGGATATGGCTTCGTCGTCGCACTATTATCAAAATAGATCATCGTTCTTCCCCTTTCAGCGCTATCACATCATATAATCATATCATAAATACGTGTAATTACGCTAAGACTACACAAAGGTTCCATTTTATCCCGATTGGTGAAGGCTAATAAGTAGTGGAAATGCCCACTGATTACAGTTTCACTTTATTTTGAAACGAATAACCTTACTGTATTCCGCTATTCATTATAGCAACATCGCCTTCAAAATTACACAAAAAAACAAACCCTTTATGAAAGGGTTTGTTCATTGTCTACATATTCAGCTATTTTTTGAACAACGCCAGGTTCAAGTTGCTCTAGTACAGAAGCCGCTTGTTCTAAAGCTGCATCGTATTGATATTCACGGAATAATTTCTCTGCATAATTTAAGCTTTCTGCAAGATTTTCATCATGACTGCGGTAACGGTTTCCGTATTGAATTAATTTTTCAACTAAATACGCTTGTCCAATTAACTCTTCTGTCATTTCAGCTACACCGTTAACAGTTGTGTATGCTTCTTCTAAACTGCTATTTACAGCATGCATATTTAGCGGTTTTATTTCTAATTGCTCATATACAGCTTGCATTGCCATTTGCCCTCTTTGTAAATCTTCCATAATACTCTCTGGAAGACCTGGCAAATTCGACTTTTGCATAAAGCGTTTCGTTTCAAAAATTGTATTGCGCATTTCCTGCAACTTCTCACGCGCTTCAAATTCTTCTTTACGCATCGTTTGTAGCATTTCTTTATATTCTGCATGAAGTACTTTTAAAGTTTCACATTGCTCATAAACCTCTTCTAGTTCCTCACGAATTATAGAGAATGCAATATCTTGTTCAGCAACGCGTAATTGCATCACTTCAAAACGTTTCATTAAAATGTGCATTTGCTTTTCAATTACTTTTTGAGACTCAATATCCTTATCTTGTAACTGATAGCTTTGTTTCACAAGTTGCGTTTCTGCTTTCGTTTCAATTGTTTCTTCACGAAGTTCTTCTAAATCTTCATAAACAGAAAGTGTTTTTTGCTCTACATAATGTCTCGCATGCACTTCTTGTTCTAGTTGATCATAAAAACCGTCTAAACGAGTTTTTAATTTTTCTACTTTTTCAGCCGCTTCCGTTATATGAAGCTCCTGTATATCCATTAAACATGTTTGTAGTTGTGTCGTCATATCGCGGACTTCTTTAGGGATTTCCAAGTAATCTAATACATAACCTTGTCTTACCATATCATTATGTCCGTGTAATAAATCTTCCAGTTGAACTGGTAACGTTGCTTGACACTCTACCAATAAATCTGGAATTTGGTGAATAATGATTTCTAAATTAGCTAAACCTTCTTCCAAACTAATAACAATTTCTCTCGCTTTTAAATAGTCGCCATTATTTGTTGCTTCTTCAAAACTATTAAATTTATTAGATTCGGCATCTAGCATCTCTTCAATTCTCTGCTCAGCTGCTCCATACATGTGTCGATGAGCAAGAACACTCTTTTTCATACTACGATATGTATCACGTAGCCCTTCAATTTCCGAACTATTTTTTTCATGGCTTTCTAACAGTTGCTGTAATTCATTTAAAATGTCTGTAATACGATTATCAGCGTCATCTAAACCACTTATGGATTCGTTCATCGCATGCTTTGCTTTGCGGAAGGAGAATTGCGAGGCGAATTTTCGCGCTTGCCCTAAATCTTTTTCAGCTTTTGGAAGAGTTGTTGATACGATTTCATCCCACTCTTCACGCCATTTACCAAACAGTTCTTCTGTTTGACCTGTCATGTTCAAATCTTTTACTCGCTTTAGTTCATCTGCTACAGGTTTATCTTTTATTTCTTGTTTCCACTGCTCCAGTGCTTCAATATCTTTATATGAACGATTTCTTATCACAAGCTCTATCATGAGCAGCACTAGAATAGAGCTTACTACAATGATAACGATCGTCAGGATAGAATCCATGCAAAAAAGCCTCCTAGTTATATCTCTTTTTTTGTCCGTTCCGTTTATGAAATGGAAGGCATTATGTATAAAAAGGGAATTCCCCTATATTTAACAACTAACAATGTACTAATCATACCATGTAATGACGTGTTTTTGACCTAGTTTTTTTTAAAATTTCATGTTTCTTTAAATGCAATTGTAATCTTTCTTAATCTTCCGCCCGCTTCACTACCTATCCTCAAATGATTGCCATAACGGGCACTCTTTCATATGAGATACGAAATAGATTTTGCGCATGAGTGGGGGTTCAACAGAAATCACATGCACATTCCCCTGCTTTACCGCTTGCTCCACTGACATTTCTGGAAGTAAAGTGATGCCAAGTCCAGCTCCGACCATCGCAAGCATCGGTTCTGCATAAGAAGTTTCAAACGCAATGATTGGTTTCGCACCTATACCTTGAAACATGTTCATAATCATTTTCCTTACATCACATATTTCTGGGTACACAATTAATTTCTCATGTTCCAAACCTTCCATTCGGATTATTGTTTTCTCTTTATAAGGATGATCATTTGAAACTACACAAACAATTTTTTCCTCCCGCATTTCTTTTATATATGTAGCGCCTTCTACTACTGAATCAATGAACATCGCTTCAACCTTCCGCTCTTTAAACAATTCCATTAATACTTTCGTATGCTCAATTTTCCATTCTATTTCGAATCCATCACCTAATATATCTTTGCATTTCGATATGTAATGCGCTGCTAAACTTGGCAATATACCTATCGAAATTCTCCGTTTCTCTTGATACTTCTTCATCTCCGTTTTCACTTCATGTATTTGTTCCAAAATCGGTAACATTCTTGCTATAAATATCTCACCAGCCTCTGTTAACTCCACTCCTTGAGCCGAACGCTTGAGTAAAGTAACCTCTAAATCCGCTTCTAATCTTTGAATTTGTTTACTAAGCGCTGGTTGTGAAATATGTAAAAGCTTACTTGCCTTTGATAAACTGCGCGTATGCTTTACTTCCATAAACGATCGTACTGCCTCTAAATCCATCATATACACCTCTAACAAAAAGTTATAACTGTTATAAAAAATCGATATTTCCTTCTATAAATCATTACTCTTTATACTTATTTCATCAACTTACTATAACGAAATGTAAAGGAGAATGGTACTCTTGAACAAAAAACAAATGCTCTTCGGATCCCTCCTATGCTTACTTGCCGTAACTGCCTGGGGATTTATGTTTCCTGTAATGGCAAATGCCTTACAATTTATCGATCCGTTCTTTTTCACAACTATTCGCTACGGATCTGCAGCTATTATTTTTCTTATTTTGCTATTAATCACTGAAGGGACACATTCGCTCCGCTTAGAAAAACGAACACTTTCTTTATTTTTTTACGGAACAGTCGGTTTCGCTGGATATGGTTTTCTCGTTTTCTACGGACAACAACTTGCCGGACCTTCTGGAGCAATCCATGCAGCGATGATTCAGTCTCTCATGCCACTAATTGCCTTATCATTACAATGGATAACAAAAAATAAGCGTCCACAAAACTACACTTTTCTTTGTATGTTCGTTGCATTACTCGGTGTTATGCTTGTCATTTCAAAAGGAAATATTCACTTATTATTTGGAGCTGCAAGTCACTTATCTACGAATATATTGATGTTATGCGGCGTTACTTGCTGGGTCATTTATACAAATGGCGGTGCTCGTTTTCAATCTTGGTCACCACTTCGATATACAACGTTAACTTGTTTGTTCGGTTCAATGTCACTCATCGTTATTGTCACTTTATTAACTTACACAAACGTCATTACTGTACCATCATTACGCACAATTGTGAGCGTTCGTTTTGAACTCTTTTATATGTCGATTATTGCAGGTGTTATCGCTGTGTTTTGCTGGAATATGGGGAATCGCTATATTTCATCTATTAACGGCATATTATTTATGAATTTAGTTCCTGTCCTTGCACTTATCGGTTCCATATTTCGAGGTTATACGGTCGACAAAATCGAAATTGCCGGAGCCTCATTAACAATTATTGCGCTATTATGTAACAATTTATGCCAAAGAAAAGAAACTACAAGAATCCCCACCTCGGTTCGTTAGGTGGGGATTTTTCACATATGAACAGCTCTTGGCCATTCCTGATACATATTCGTTTTACATAATGCTTGTTCCATCCATTGCTCAATTTCCTTCGTATACATTTCTAAGAAAAATGTTTCGGATGGAAAAGAATGTAATACTTCTGATATATACTGTGGATATAAAAACGGCATATTTATCATGCCTTTTAATTGCGTCATAAACATTGTAAAAGATACCTTTCGAAACTCTTTCTTCATTTGTCCTTCTCTAATGATTTGCTCGATATAATATCTTTCTTTAGAAAAATAAACGGTCATCACTTCACGAATTAATGTCGTATCAAGCGAAAGCTCTCTATAAAAAAAACGTGTCAGTTCCCTATTTTCAAATTGATATCGTAAAATCCCGCGCACCATTTGCACCATCACATCTTTAGCCGACAAATACTCTCTCTGTTCAAAGGACGTTTCAATCACATGAATATATCCTTCTAAAAAATCAGTAATAAGCTGCTCTAATAGGCCTTGCTTTCCAGCAAAATAGTATGAAATATTCGCTACATTCACATCCGCTCGCTTTGCAATGTCTCGCACTGATGTCCCGTCATAACCTTTCGTATTAAACAACGATATTGCCGCATCAATTACTTTTTGTTTCGTCTGCTTCATGCGCTCACTTCCTCTCACTGAACAGCTATAGTTTAAATTTCTTGACTTTTAAGACAAATTCCTTTAATTTTCTATCGACAAAGTCATGTGAAATACATCGTATTTTGCTAATATTTTACACATCTCGATAAAAAGGGAGTTGTTTCCATGTTTACAAAAGAAAGTTATGCAGGTTCTCGTGAAAAGCAGTATGAGACAGTAATTAAACAACTGGATGCATTATTAACTGGCGAATTAAACGTAGTCGCAAACTTATCAAATGCGTCCGCATTATTAAACCAATTTTTAGATCGCGTTAATTGGGTTGGCTTTTATGTAACAGAAGGAAATCAGCTCGTTCTCGGGCCATTCCAAGGGATGCCAGCATGCGTACGTATTCCATTTGGGCGCGGCGTTTGCGGCGTAGCAGCTGAAACGAAAACAACGCAACTTGTAGCGGACGTTCACCAATTCCCAGGACATATCGCTTGCGATAGTGCCTCTAATTCGGAAATCGTTGTACCGATTATAAAAGACGGAAATGTCATTGGTGTACTGGATATTGATAGTCCTGAAAAAAATCGTTTCGATGAAGTAGATCAGCACTATTTAGAAAAGTTTGTGGAAACACTGTTAAAACATATATAAGAAAAAGAGTGAGTTATCGATTAAGTACGTAATGTACGAAACCGATAGCTCACTCTTTTTTATTGATTACTAACAGTAGATATTTTCTTTAACGCTTGCTCCAAATCAGAAACGATATCCTCCCACGATTCTAAACCGACAGATAAACGTATTAAATTATCGAAAATACCCATTTCTTTTCTTAGTTCCGCTGGAATCGCAGCATGCGTCATCGTTGCTGGATGCTGAATTAACGTTTCTGTATCACCTAAACTTACCGCGATCGTAATAAAGTGAAGGTCATTGATAAACGCTTGCGTTTCCTCTTTCCCGCCTTTGACAGAAAAAGAAATAACGCCACCGCCCCGTTTCATTTGGCGAGATGCTAACTCCCCTTCTGGGTACCAAACCCCTTCTACTACATCATGATTTTTTAGGAACGATACAATTTTTTCTGCATTATCACAATGACGATCCATTCTTACTGCTAACGTCTTTAATCCGCGTAATAATAACCACGCATCAAACGGCGCCATAATACCGCCGATATCTTTTCGCATCGGACGAATTTTTTCAGCTAACACTTTCGTTTTACAAATCGTTACACCCGCCACAACATCACCATGGCCACCAATATATTTTGTCGCACTATGCACAACAGCATCACAACCAAGCTCAAGCGGTCTTTGTAAATAAGGTGAACAAAACGTATTATCAACAATGACGAGTAGGCCATTTCGCTTCGCAACTCGAATCACTTGTTTTAAATCGATTAATTTCATCGTTGGATTAATCGGTGTTTCAACGAAAATGAGCTTTGTATTTGGGCGAATCTTATTTTCAATATCAGTCTCTGTCTCCATATCACAAAACGAATGTGTAATCATAAATTTCTCTTCTAACACTTCTAAAAATCCGTACGTGCACCCATATAATCCGTTTGAACAAATAATATGATCTCCAGCTTTTAGAAAGCCAATTAACGTTGCTGAAATAGCTGCCATTCCGGATCCGAAAGCAAGTGCTTCTTCTCCCCCTTCTAACACAGCCATGCGCTCTTCAAATAATTTTACAGTTGGATTTCCAAGTCTTGAGTAAATATAAGACGGATCTACTCCCGCAAAACTCGCCTCTCCTTGCTGCGCAGTCTCAAATGTAAATGTAGACGTTTGAAATAACGGTGGTGTTAAACTTCCTTTATGTTCCTCAGATGTATAACCGTGATGAATTAACGCTGTCTCCATATGCTTCTTTTTCATAAAAACATCCCCTTTATGTTTTTATCCCGCATATTCACCATTAAAAAACTGATGAATGTTTTTACTACATTTTATGTAAGCGTTTTATTTGTGTTTCTATCTCTTCTTTTATATTGTTTTAAATTCCTTCTTATATTAATTTCCAAAATTTATATGCATAAAACAAAAACGTACTCGCTTGACGAAACTCTGGGTAAAAGATATAATAGCGTTTGTGTAAAATAAAAAGGCAGCCTTGTAATGTGAGTTTATCGTTTGTATTTTGTTCCTCTACGGAGGTGTATCTCGTAACTCCCTGCTGCTGGAGCGAAGGTACATGAAAACAAAATGCCCGTAAATATCGATTACGTCTGTTTTTATTTTACGTAAATAAAAACATTTTTAAAGGAGGAGTCAACTATGGCTCGTTATACAGGTCCAGCTTGGAAACTGTCTCGTCGTCTTGGAATCTCTCTAAGCGGCACAGGAAAAGAATTAGAAAAACGCCCTTACGCACCAGGTCCTCACGGTCCTAACCAACGTAAGAAACTTTCAGAATACGGTTTACAATTACAAGAGAAACAAAAACTTCGTCACATGTACGGCATGACTGAGCGTCAATTCCGTCGCACATTTGACCAAGCAGGTAAAATGCCTGGTAAGCACGGCGAAAACTTCATGATCCTTCTTGAAGCTCGTCTTGACAACTTAGTTTACCGTATGGGCTTAGCTCGCACTCGTCGTGCAGCTCGCCAATTAGTAAACCACGGTCACATCATGGTTGATGGCGCTCGCGTAGATATCCCATCTTACCGCGTTAAACCTGGTCAAACTATCAGCGTTCGCGAAAAATCTAACAGCCTTGTTGTTGTTAAAGAAGCGATCGAAGTTAACAACTTCGTACCAGAATACTTAACTTTCGATGCTGATAAATTAGAAGCTACTTACACTCGTCACGCTGAGCGTTCTGAGTTAGCAGCTGAAATCAACGAAGCATTAATCGTAGAGTTCTACTCTCGTTAATGACAAAAAGCCAATCCTGTGGATTGGCTTTTTTCAATTCTCACCATAATTTTTTATATCCCACGTAACATAAAAATCCCAATACTCTATACCCCCACCTAAAACAAATATGTTTTATCTAATCTAATTCAAATAAAAAAATAACCTTCCTATTTCCATACATAACTTATGTTATATTATGAATTTTTAAATAATAGTATTAATATTAATGATTTTTAAACTTTATAACGAGGAGACGTTGATATGGAATTCAGAAATGACATAAACAAAATAGCTAACCAAATTTTAGAACGAAAAGAGTACATAACTAATGAAGAAATGACCAAGCAATCCTTAATTATTCCTTTTCTTCAAAAGCTAGGTTATGACGTTTTTAGCCCTTTAGAAGTTAGACCTGAGTAAATTGCAGACTTTGGAACTAAAAAGGGGGAAAAAGTCGATTATGCGGTTTTCAAAAATGGAGTTCCAATTATTTTAATTGAGGCAAAACCTGTAACAGAAAACCTCCTTAAACACGATGCGCAACTATCTAGGTATTTCAATGCCTTACCTGATGTGAAAGTAGGGGTACTAACTAATGGTATAGAATACAAATTTTATACTGATTTAACAAATGACAATGTAATGGATGAAAAACCTTTCTTCACATTCAGTATGGATAATTTAAGTAATTTAGATATTGAAACGATTGAAACTTTTACAAAAGAGAATTTTGAAGCTGAAGAGATCGTAAAATATGCCGAAGAACTTATTTATATGACCAATTTAAACTCCACAATTAAAGAGTTATTTAAAAATCCTTCAGATGACTTCCTTCGTTTTCTAATTAAAGACTTTAGCTCAACTAGAATTACAAATAACGTTTTAGAGCGGTTCCGACCAATTGTTAAAAAAGCAATTAATCGAACACTATTAGAAATAATCAGTGATGGTTTAACACCAAAAGAAACAAAAATAACGGAGAAAATAGAAACAAGCCTAGTTGCAGCCGCTTCTGCCGAAATAATGGAAGACATTAGCAAAGAAGACAAAACAGATAGAGTTTTCACTACCGAAGATGAACTGACTGCCTTTAACATTGTTAAAGAAATATTAACTGAAAATCAAAGAGACATCAGTGACCTCAAATATAAAGATACTATTAGTTATTTTTGCATCATGAATCGTGTAATCACAAAATGGTTTATACGTCTCTTCCTTGATGGAGATGCAAAATCCTTAGTTGTAAGACTAGATCTAGAAGCTACTAAACAGCTATGCCCTAATTTCGTTGTTGAGCAAGCCCCAAAATCACAGGGAGTAAGTAGAATTTTCATTGATAATGTTAATGATTTAAAAGATTTGGAACCACTTATTATTTCATGCTATGATCAGATTTTAGCTAATGTTTAAAAAGAGGGATTTCCCCCTCTTTTTCCAACACAATGACAAAAAGCCAATCCTCTGGATTGGCTTTTTGTCATTTATATATAAAATAAAATTATTTATTTTCCTCTTTTTGAACATATACATAAGCATCTTTTTGCTCTTTATGTATATCAACCTTCGAATTCTCTGCAAGCTGACCCGCATTTAGCAAAGAAAAAATAATGAGCGCTTCTAGTGACATTTCGTTTTACCACTCCTTTCTATTTGTTATACGTTTATCATACCGCTTACATGTGATTTCCGTATGAACTCGAAAAGGAGATTAGAACAAAAAGGTTACAGGCATACGAATGCACGCTATAATAACCATAAAATAGGAGGTTGATTCTTTTTGACAATAAACCAAATGGTTCAATTTGGCAGTTCATGTATGTTGTTTATTACTTCAGCACTTATGAGTTGGTATCAGGGGAGTAATTTAATAGATTATCCTGATGAATGGAAATATAGCGCTAAGTTCACGAATTACTTTAAAGGCGCCGTTTCAAATTACCAAGATATTTATCAAATCGATTTCTTTATATATGCAGCAAAATTTTATCCAACAGCATTTATTGTTATGCTCATTAGCTTACTTTATATGCTCGTATTAATTCTTCATATTCTATTTACAAGAACTCGTAAGGTAATCTAAATTCATACATAAAAACCCCGAATCATAAACCTTTCAGCCTACAATCCGGGGTACTATTTGTTTTATATTCGTTTCTGATTAGTAACGAATTAAGAAATATTTCTTCTTACCGCGGCGAATGATTGTGAATTTACCTTCGATGCGGTCGTTTTCTGTTACAACATAGTCTAATGCTTGTGTACGCTCACCGTTTACGTAGATTGCACCGTTCGTTACATCTTCACGTGCTTGACGTTTAGATGGAGAAATTTTGCTTTCTACAAGTAAGTCGATTAATACTGTATCTTCTGCAGTACGTTCTACAGATGGTACGTCTTTGAATCCTTGTTCGATTTCGCTTGCAGTCAGTTCTGCTACAGAACCGCTGAATAGTGCAGCTGAAATTTTAATTGCTTGCTCTAATGCTTCTTCACCGTGAACAAGTTTTGTCATTTCAGAACCTAACGCTTTTTGTGCTGCACGTTTTTCTGGCGCTTCAGCTACTTGCTTCTCAAGATCAAGAATTTCTTCATGAGATAAGAATGTGAAGTATTTTAAGTATTTAACAACGTCGCGATCATCTGTGTTAATCCAGAATTGGTAGAACTCGTAAGGAGTTGTTTTTTCTGGATCTAACCAAATTGCGCCGCCTTCTGTTTTACCAAACTTCGTACCGTCAGATTTTGTAACTAGTGGAATTGTTAAACCGAACGCTTTCGCATCTTCTTCTGATTTACGTATTAATTCAAGACCAGCTGTAATGTTACCCCATTGGTCACTACCACCGATTTGTAAGCGGCAATTATGGTTTTGGTATAAGTTTAAGAAGTCGTATGATTGTAAAATCATGTAACTAAACTCAGTGAATGAAATACCAGTATCTAAACGAGATGCTACTGTATCTTTTGCTAACATATAGTTTAAACCGAAGTTTTTACCGATATCGCGTAAGAATGAAATTACATCTAAGTTACCAAGCCAATCATAGTTATTAGCCATTGTTGCTGGGTTTTCCACGTTTTCGAACTCTAAGAAGTTTGAAAGTTGGTTTTTAATGCTTTCTGTGTAGTAAGCAACTGTATCTTTCGTATTTAATGTACGCTCTGCTTTTTTACCACTTGGGTCACCGATCATACCAGTACCACCGCCAACAAGTGCGATTGGTTGATGACCAGCTAATTGGAAACGACGTAACATTAATACTGGTAACATATGACCGATGTGTAAGCTATCCGCTGTCGGGTCGAAACCACAGTATAATTTAACGCTTTCTTTTTCTAATAATTGCTCAAGGCCCTCAGCATCTGTTTGCTGATTAATTAGACCGCGAAATTCAAGATCTTGTAAAATACCCATATCCTACATACTCTCCTTTAAGTTCATTACTGGCGTGAAGGTTGAAAACATAAAAAAATCGCCCCTTCAAATAAGGGACGATTTTGATTATCGCGTTACCACCCTAGTTGCAGGCAAAAAAAGCCTACCACCTTATTTACATAACGGCTTAGCACCGTCTTTTCCCTTTTGAATACAATTCAATCGAAAAAAGATGCTCTAGGGGCGTAATTCGCGATCATCTATGTGCTGATTTCCACCGACCATCAGCTCTCTAAAACAGGGAAATGATCACTACTTCTCCCTTTCCACGCTCAATTATTCATATACTTTTCTTTATACCATCATTTATATAGGCGTGTCAAATAAGGGCCAGATTTCTCTCTTTGCCAATCCTTTATAACGTCACAAAGAATAATTTATTAGACATAAAGAAGCCTCCCTCATCTATTCTTTCATAAATGTATACAGACGAGGAAGGCGCTTCGTTCAAATATTATTTTATTTTTTTAATAATCTTCGCAGGATTTCCGCCAACTACTACATTGTCTGGTACATCTTTCGTTACAACAGCACCAGATGCAATCACCGCATTATCTCCAATCGTTACACCTGGATTAATAATTGCTCTTCCGCCAATCCATACGTTATCGCCAATTGTAACTGGTTTTCCGTATTCTGATCCGCTTATACGCTCAATTGGATCGAGTGGATGCGTTGCTGTATAAATGTGAACACCTGGAGCTAACATACAGTTCACTCCGATTGTTACCGGGCATACGTCTAAAATCGTACAGTCAAAGTTCGCGTAAAAATTTTCACCGACATGAATGTTATAGCCGTAATCACATCTAAAAGAAGATTCAAGATGAATATTATCTCCTGTCGTTCCGAATAATTCTTTTACGATTTCGCTACGCTCTTTCAATTGCTCTTCTGGCGTATCATTTAATTTTCTCGTTAATATACGTGCTTGCTCTCTTTCTTGTACTAAAACTGGATCAGCCGGTATGTACATTTCTCCTAGTATCATCTTTTCTTTTTCTGTTTTCATCATACTATCCCCTTCAACTTATATATATAAGTTCATGATATCATAAAAAAGAAAGGCCTGAACATTTTTCGTTCAGACCTTTCTCTCTTAATCTTCCATCGTTGATAAGTCACCTGTTGGTAAGTTTAACTCCCACGCTTTTAATACGCGGCGCATAATTTTACCACTTCTCGTTTTCGGTAATTTATCTCTAAATTCAATTTGTCTTGGCGCTGCATGAGCTGCTAGGCCTTTTTTTACAAATTGACGAATTTCTTCTTTTAATTCATCAGATGGTTCGTATCCTGCTCGAAGTGCGATAAACGCTTTAATAATTTCGCCACGCACCGGATCAGGAATACCAATTACACCAGCTTCTGCAACAGCAGCATGCTCGATTAGTTTACTTTCTACTTCAAACGGTCCAACTCGCTCACCTGACGTCATAATTACATCGTCAATACGTCCTTGGAACCAGAAGTATCCGTCTTCATCCATATAAGCTGAATCACCTGATACATACCAGTCTCCCGGCATAAAGTATGACTCATATTTTTGCTGGTTATTCCAGATTCCACGCATCATAGCTGGCCAACCTTTACCAATTGCTAAGTTACCCATTGTGTATGGAGGCACTTCATTTCCTTCATTATCAACAATCGCTGCTTTCACACCTGGAATTGGTTTACCCATTGAACCTGGACGGATTTCCATACACGGATAGTTACAAATAACTTGTCCACCTGTTTCTGTCATCCACCACGTATCATGAATACGAAGTCCAAATGCATTCATACCCCAGCGAATTACTTCTGGATTTAAAGGCTCACCTACGCTTAATACGTGGCGTACTTGTGATAAGTCGTATTTTTTAATTGCATCTTGTCCAGCTCCCATTAACATACGGAACGCTGTCGGTGCACTATACCAAACTGTTACACCGTAATCTTGCAGTGCTTCATACCATGCATCTGGACTAAATCGTCCACCTAAAATAACATTTGATGCTCCGACTAACCACGGTGCAAAAATGCCGTAAGCAGTTCCCGTTACCCAGCCCGGGTCAGCAGTACACCAATATACGTCATCTTCTTTTAAATCTAATACCCATTTCGCCGTTTGATAGTGCTGAACCATTGCATTTTGCGCATGGAGAACACCTTTCGGCTTACCAGTAGAACCAGACGTATAGTGAAGAATTAAACCGTCTTCGCGGCCTAACCATTCGATATGTAATTCTTTTGAAGCTTGTTCAAATAAAGGATTGAACGCTACTGTTTTACCGCCTTCTTCTACATTATCTCCAACAAGAAAGACTGTTTTTAAAGCTGGTAAATCATTTAATGGTATACGCTCTAACAATTCAGGAGTTGTAATTAACACCTTTGCTTCGCTATCTTCTAAACGATCACGAACTGCGCCTTCCATAAATGCTTCAAATAGCGGTCCAACAATTGCTCCTAATTTCACTGCACCTAAAAGCGCGAAATATAATTCTGGAGAACGTGGCATAAAAATAAAAACGCGATCGCCTTTTTCAACATCGCCATAATTTTTTAGGACGTTTCCTGCTTTATTAGAAAAATCCTTCATTTCCTTAAATGTATATTTCTCTTTTCGCGATCCATCTTGATAATAAAGGGCTACTTTATTTTTTCGATCAGATTTCGCATGCTTATCAATTGCTTCATACGCCATATTTACTCGGCCTGTCTCATTCCAAGTAAAATTTTTATTAACCTCTTCCCAGTTAAAATTCGCGTATGCCTCTTCATAATTCGGCAAATTATTTTCTCCTTTAATGACAGGAAGCGTTTCTACTTTCATACTTTACATCCCCCTCCTATGTATTCTATTATCTATTATAAAGACATTATTTAAAATTTTCAGTATATTTGTTGATTTTTAGACAAATTTTTAATGACAAAATTCGATTCACATCGCATATATTATAAAGTACGATATTAATAGATTCACAAACCCTCAAGGTGGTGAGCAATACATTGATTCATAAAAAAATATATAATGCTAGAAACTTGAAAACAGCGAAAGGCACTTTAATTATTGAAGGTCCTGTCTCTACCCATAATCTTGAAATGTATGAATTCCATCCAGATTTAATTGCGTTTCGTCCTGCCGAGCAGCAATATAAAGCAATTGTCGAAATTTCTAAATTACCAGAAGCACGTCTCATTATTGCTAGACATGACCAAATGATTGTTGGATATGTTACATATTTATATCCTGATCCACTTGAACGATGGTCAGAAGGAAAAATGGAAAACTTAATTGAGCTTGGGGCAATTGAAGTAGTCCCAGCCTTCCGAGGGTCCTCTGTCGGAAAGAACTTATTAGAAGTGTCTATGATGGACGATTATATGGAAGATTACATTATATTGACGACTGAATATTATTGGCACTGGGATTTGAAACAAACAGGATTGAATGTGTGGGAATACCGAAAAGTAATGGAAAAGATGATGAATGCTGGTGGTTTACAATGGATGGCTACAGATGATCCTGAAATTTGTTCACATCCTGCCAACTGTTTAATGGTCCGCATCGGTAATCGCGTCGATACGGATTCTATTCAAGCATTTGACCGTCTACGTTTTCACAATCGTTTTATGTATTAATAAAGGGGGCAACTGGAATGATTGTAGAAGAAATTATGAATCAAAATGTAGTTACGCTACATCCAAACGATACAATCGAAACAGCAATCCGAACGATTCGCACGAAAGGAATTCGGCACATTCCAATTGTCGATCAAAATAATCACGTCGTAGGCATTATTTCTGATCGGGATGTAAGAGATGCAAGTCCGTCTATTCTAGATGAACAAGTTTCACTCGATATGCTGAAGCAACCGCTCGAACTTATTATGAAACATCCTGTTATGACTTGCCACCCTCTCGATTTCGTTGAGGAAATTGCTACTTTATTTTTTGAAAATAAAATTGGCTGCCTTCCTGTTACAAAGGCTGGTAAGTTAGTTGGTATCATCTCAGAATCTACAGTACTGCACACGTTAGTAAAATTAACAGGAGCACATCAACCAAGTTCACAAATTGAAATTCAAGTAAAAAATGAACCTGGTATTCTTGGAAAAGTCGTTGCTATTTTTAGTGATTTACAAATAAATATCGTGAGCGTTCTCGTTTATCCAGCAAAAGATGAGAATGATAAAGTACTTGTTTTCCGCATTCAAACGATGAATCCTCTAAAAGTGATTGATGCACTTGAAGCAGAAGGCTATCGCGTATTATGGCCAAACATCATGGGGATGCAAGCATGAGTAGCGCGTTTATTTATTCGGATGACTTTCGGGGCTATTCATTTAGCCCTGATCATCCTTTTAACCAACTGCGCGTCACACTTACGTATGATTTATTACAAAAGGGCGGTTTCATCTCTCCTTCCCAAATCATCTCACCACGGATGGCTACAGATGAAGAGATTGCTTACGTTCATACAGAGGAGTACATACATGCGGTAAAACGTGCTGGAGAAGGAAAGTTAGAAAAATCAATTGCGATGACATATGGACTTGGAACAGAAGACACACCGATGTTCTCAAATATGCACGAAGCAAGTGCATTGCTCGTTGGTGGTACGTTAACAGCTGTCGATGCTGTTCTTTCTGGAAAAGTAAAACACGCGCTTAACTTAGGAGGCGGCTTACATCACGGCTTCCGTGGCAAGGCATCTGGTTTTTGTATTTATAACGATAGTTCCATCGCAATGAAATACATTCAAAAGAAATACGGTTTACGTGTTTTATATATTGATACAGATGCTCATCACGGTGATGGTGTACAGTGGTCATTTTACGATGATCCTAACGTATGCACCATTTCATTACACGAAACCGGACGTTATTTATTCCCTGGAACTGGCGCTGTAAATGAACGTGGACAAGGTAATGGCTATAGTTATTCTTTTAACGTTCCACTCGATGCTTTTACAGAAGATGAATCGTTTCTAGAATCATATCGAACTGTCGTAAAAGAAGTTGCCGCATACTTTAAACCGGATATTATTTTAACGCAAAACGGTGCAGATGCGCATTATTACGATCCACTTACACACCTTTGTGCAACGATGAATATTTACCGTGAAATACCGAAGCTCGCTCGCGAAATCGCTAATGAATATTGCGACGGTCGCTGGATCGCTGTCGGCGGCGGTGGCTATGACCACTGGCGCGTCGTCCCAAGAGCGTGGGCACTCATTTGGCTCGAAATGAACAACATCCAAAACATCTCAGGTTATCTTCCTCCAGAATGGATTGACGCTTGGAAAGGACAAGCAGAAACAGAACTTCCCCTCACATGGGAAGATCCAGACAACATGTATAAACCTATCCCCCGTAAACCAGAAATTGAAGAAAAGAATGCATTAACTGTAGCGAAATCCCTTGAAATTATTCGGAATAATATGACAAAATCTTTGTACTAAACGAAAAGGAGGCTCGTTTTTTAATAGCCTCCTTTTATTTATTGTCGGTTTCTGTCGGTAAGTCGATATATTTTAATAATCGCTGATATATTTCGAGTTGCGCCGATATATTCTGATAATCGCTGATATATTTCGAGTTGCGCCGATATATTCTAATAATCGCTGATATATTTTCATTTCATAACAGCCTGGCCCAACTTTTATGAGAAAAGGTCGTGATATTATGTGGAAACGACAAATGCTCCGCACGAAACGTGGTACATTTGAACTCTTTACAAAAGGGAATGGTGAACCGCTTTGTATTACACACCATTATTCACAATTTAATGAAACTGGTGATTACTTCGCGGATGTTTTTACTGCTACGCATCGTGTATTTCTCATTAATTTACGAGATGCCGGTAGCTCTGTAACCGCCCAGTCAGAAAACGAATTAAGCATGATTGAAACAATCCACGACTTAGAAGCAATACGAGAAGCATTACAACTTCCAACATGGCATTTCGCCGGTCATTCAACAGGTGGTATGCTTGGACTTTTGTATGCGATTACATATCCGAATTCCTTACAATCATTAGTCGTAGCAGGAGCTGCAGCAAGTAACTATGCCGAAACACCATTTTGCATTTATCATCCAGAACATCCACAGTTTCATTATATGCAAGAGCTCATCGAAAACTTAAAAAGCCCTTACCTTACAAGGGAAGAACGGAAAGAACTATCTACTAAGAGAACAAAATTATCATTGTATAAACCAGAAAACTATAACTTTTATTTTTGTAGACCGATCAAAAAAACAATGTCCACCAGCCGGATGAACGCTTTCGCTCATGAATATTCTTCATTTGATTTAAGAGAGTCTTTATCTTCTATTAAAACAAAGACACTTATTATGTGCGGACGACACGATGTGCAGTGCCCAATTCAATATTCTATCGAGATGCATGAGGGTATACGTAATTCTATCTTTATTCCATTTGAGGACAGTAACCATTATCCTTTTTTAGAAGAGGCTACCCACTTTATTTCTATCACACAAGAATTTTACAAAACGTTATAACAGGGAAAATCCAGTTTTGAGTTCAGTTACTATTAAAAAAATCTAAATAAATAACATATGAATTCACAGACTAATGTACTAATAAAAGCTCAAAGTCTCTATATGACTTTGAGCTTTATTTTTTAGAAGAAAAACTTCATACTATAATAAAATAAAAGATAAAAAGAAAAAAGGACTAAACCTAAATCAATAAATACTGACTTTTTATCTCCTTCTTTTACGCTGATCGTAATACCAAACATACTTCTAACCATCCAAAAAGCCACCAAAAATAATCCACCTAAATGGTCATTTGTATAATCTTTATCATAAAACATTTGTATTGCACCAATAATTAATAAAATAAGTATGATATTAGTCCCAATCTTTAAAGCCTTGTTTGATTTAATATTCTTTCATACATCCACCAAAACCTAACACTTCCTCTCAAACCATCTTGCGTTTTATTTCTCTTTATATTTTAACACGAATTACCTAATATTCCCTTTCAAATTCAAATCATAATTGTAATACACTATTACGCATATAAAAAACCTGTCAACACTTTGACAGGTTTACTACACATTAAAACGATAACCAGCTCCCCATACCGTTTCAATATATTGCGGATGGGCAGGATCTCTTTCAATTTTTTCACGTAACTTTCTAATGTGAACGACAACAGTAGCTAAATCGCCAGCAGAATCTAATCCCCAAATACGTTCAAATAACTGTTCTTTATTTAATACTTGGTTTGGGTGCGTTACAAAGAATGTTAATAAATCAAATTCCTTCGTTGTAAACGCGATTTCTTCATTGTTTATAAAAACTTTCCTCGCTCGTTGATCGATAGAGATTCCATGAATATATAACGTATCACGTTGCTTACTTACATTTCCTGATAATCTTTCATAACGAGAAATATGTGCCTTTACCCTTGCGACTAATTCACTTGGGCTAAACGGTTTCGTTATATAATCATCCGCTCCTAATCCGAGTCCGCGAATTTTATCTATATCTTCTTTTTTAGCTGAAACAAGTAAAATCGGAATATCTTTTATAGCACGTATTTGTTTACAAATTTCGAATCCATTCATTTTCGGAAGCATAATATCTAAAATAATTAAATCATAGTCTTCTTGCAGAGCCATTTGTAAGCCTATTTCTCCAGAATGCTCTACATCAACTTGAAAATCACTAATTTCTAAATAATCTCGCTGTAATTCTGCAATACTTACTTCATCTTCTATTAGTAAGATTCTTTTCAATTTACTCACCACATTTCTCTACTTTTTCCAATGAGAAGAAAATGCTTGTGCCTTCTCTAGGCTCGCTTTCCGCCCAAATTTCTCCGCCATGTTCTTCCACAATTTGCTTCGCAATCGCTAAACCAAGTCCACTTCCACCTGTGCTAGAGTTTCGAGATTGCTCTGCACGATAAAACCGTTCAAAAATATAAGGAAGTGTATCAGATTCTATACCTGATCCATTGTCCATCACTTTCACAATAACTTTATCGTTATCACTCGATACTGTTACAGCAATTTTTTGCTCTTCTTTATCCATGTATTTCACACTATTATGAATTAAATTTGATATCACTCTATTTATCTTTTCGCAATCAGCCGTTACATATAGTGGTGATGGATGTAATTGTAAGTACACTTCTATACCTTCTTCACTTAAATCCATCTGCATCTCTTCTATTAATTCCTGCATAAACATATTTAATTCAACTGTTTCAAACTGGAATGGGACTCGATTTAAATCGAGCTTCGAAAATAAAAATAGTTCATCAATGAGTGTATCCATATGTTTTGCTTTCGTATGAATCGTTGTTAAATACTTATCCATTTTCTCCGGGGTATTTGCTACCCCGTCCTTTATTCCTTCCACATATCCGATAATAGATGTAATCGGTGTTTTCAAATCATGGGAGATGTTTGAAATGAGCTCTTTTCGATTTTCTTCATACTGCGTTTGTACTTCAATCGACTCTTTTAACTTCTTCCTCATTTCCTCAAACCCTTGATTCAATTGACCTATTTCATCATGCGATGTAACTGGAATTTGAAATTCTAAATTCCCTTCTTTAATTCTCTCCGTCGCATCTTTCAATACAAAGATTGGTTTTATCACACTTTTTGAGACGAAATAACTTACTAACCCAATGAGCAAAATGGCTAACAATAAAAGTGCTACGAACAAAATCGGAAATAATTTTTGTGTAAGATCTACAAACGAACTTTGCTTTTTTAGTACAAATATACTCCCTTCTTCATTATTTTGAAAAGAAAAATCAAATTTTACATATCGATAAAATGTATCGCCTAGTTCCGTTGTACCACGACTATTAATATTTGCTGCTTCAAATTTCGGAAGGGCTTCTGTTACGGTCGAACTTTCAAAACCCTTTGTAGCATAAGAAATGGTTTCTCCCTTTCTTACAACTATTTTCACACCTTCTTTTTCAAGTGATGCAACGAACGATTCATCTAATAGTTGATATTGATGTTGCTTTGCCGCTCCTTTCAATTCAAGATACGCATTCTCTTCTTCTGGAGTCAGCGGCTTTTGAATATAAGAACTTTTATAAAAATTTTTCACTGCTTCCAAGTCACCTGTTATGGAAAATACAATTAAAAATCCCGCAACTAAAATAAGCGTAATGGAGACGAGAATAACAGCGATATAAGAAAATAAAAACCTTGTTTTAATAGACATCATTTACAGCCTCACTTTATCACTCTATTTGTGGACAGTAAGACTTCCACCTCAAAATTCAGTTGAAACAAAAAGTTAGGTGCAAGTCGGGCTACCCGTAAACGCCCGATTGATTCAAACTTCATATTCATAAGCATAAAAATATATGTTCAATTACTCAAGCGATTTTATAGTAATTTTAGCGTCAGTTTATAAAAATTTAATGTTCTTATTTTACAGTTGAAATTAGGAGGTTGAAATTCCATGTTCAAAAAAACATTAAGCATGATATGTTGTGTAATTTTTTTACAAGGATGCTCGCAAGAACAAGAAGTAAAAAAGGAGATGACAAACATGGAGACTGCACTACTAGCAGCTACTGACAAAAACGAAACGAACACTGTTATATCTTTATTAAAACAAGGAGCAAATATAAATGCAACGGATAGTCAAGGACGCACCCCGCTTATGATTGCCACATACAAAAATGATATAAAGACCGCGAAAGCTCTTATCGATGCTGGCGCCGATGTAAATATCCAAGATAATATAAAAAACAATCCATTTCTATACGCCGGTGCGGAAGGTTACTTAGACATTTTAAAACTAACAATTGATGCTGGTGCGGATCCAGCACTTACGAATCGTTACGGTGGAACAGCTCTTATCCCAGCCTCAGAACATGGCTATATTACTGTTATAAAAGAACTCCTCACGCGAACAAATATCGATGTAAACCATGTCAATAATCTCGGATGGACAGCTTTAATGGAAGCTATCGTACTAAGTGACGGCGATGAAACACAACAACAAGTCATTCGCCTACTCATTGAACACGGCGCAGATGTAAACATTCCCGATAATGATGGTGTCACCCCACTAGAGCATGCTCGTGCTCATAATTTTGAAGAGATAGAGAAGATTCTAGTAGAAGGACGTAAGTAAAAAGCTAACCTTTGCCTTCCTCCCCCGCCCTATGCTACATTTAACCCGTTACATCAATATTGATAGGGTGGGAATACAAATGAATAAACCTAAAATTGGGATGATTGGACTTGGAAGTATTGCACAAAAGGCATATCTTCCAACACTTACAAAAGAATTAGATTGGCACTTTGTTGGGGCGTTTACACCTAACGCGGAAAAAAGAAAACAAATTTGTCAGCAATATCGGATTCAAGACTTTCATTCTATTGAAACGTTAGCTTCAGAATGTGATGCAGTTTTCGTTCATAGTTCCACTGCTACACATTATGAAATCGTTTCTACACTTCTTGAAAAAGGAATCGATGTTTATGTAGATAAGCCGTTAGCAGCTACAGTAGAACAAGCTGAAAAACTAGTCGAATTGAGCGAAAAGTACAATCGAAAGTTAATGGTCGGATTTAACCGCCGCTTCGTTCCTATGTACGTTGCTGCAAAAGAACAAGCTAATACTATTTCATGGATTCGAATTGAAAAACACCGTACAAATAAAGTTGGGCCAAATACGTACGACTTTACTATGTTAGATGATTACTTACATATTGTAGATACTGCTCGTTGGTTAGCTAATGATGACCTTAACGTCGTTCATAATATGATGCAAATAAATGAAAAAAATGAACTTCTTTACGGCCATCATACATATACAACAACAAACGGACTATTACTTTCAACAGCGATGCACCGCCACGCTGGTACAAATTTAGAACAAATTGAACTTGTAACAGCAGGAAAAATCATTCGCGTAAAAAATATGAATACATTTGAAATTGAAGAGGAAAATTCCGTTTCACAAAGCGGTTCTCCCTCATGGGAAACGACGTTAAAGCAGCGTGGTTTTGAAGATGCTGTTCATCATTTTATTGAATGTGTACACGGAGATACGAAGCCTGTTGTAGATGGATTGGAAGGATTAAAAACGCAACAAATGCTACAAACTCTACTTGACGATGTAAATAAAAATTAAAACGGATACATTTTTCAGAATTTACTTTCATTCCCATTTCCCCTTTATTTCTCTCGTAAATTTCTATAGAATATGTTGATAGGAATTATAAATTTCATAATGAAACGTGGAAAGGATGGGATTAACACATGTGGAACGAGTTTAAAAAGTTCGCTTTCAAAGGGAATGTAATTGATTTAGCTGTCGGGGTTGTAATCGGTGCTGCATTCGGTAAAATCGTTAGTTCTTTAGTAAAAGATATCATCACACCATTACTTGGTATGGTATTAGGTGGCGTTGACTTTACAGATTTAAAAATCACATTTGGTAAGTCATCTATTATGTATGGTAACTTCATACAAACAATTTTTGACTTCTTAATTATTGCAGCTGCTATCTTTATGTTTGTTAAAGTATTCAACAAACTAACTTCTAAAAGAGAAGAAGAAAAAGAGGAAGAAATTCCAGAACCAACAAAAGAAGAAGTTCTTCTTAGCGAAATTCGCGACTTATTAAAACAACAAAACTCTTCTAAAGATAGAGCATAATTGAACGGATAAAAAGGCATGCCCCTCTCGGGACATGCCTTTTTTATATGTTATAACGTTTCCGAATTCATATGAATAAATAAAATAATACCAGCAACCATAAGTACCATAATACTACCTGCAAATAGTGTAATACCGATGAACATTAAACTTGTGCTCATGTCCACTGATACACTTTCAGTAAAAATAGAAATTACATACGTGATAAGGGCAATTCCTGCAAGAATACTTCCTGGAACAAATCGCTTTAAGCCATTTTGTTTTAACGTCATATATGCAAAAAAAGCAGTCGTGCAAAGCGTAATTATCCAAAGAATGATCATCTTTTCTCCCCCCTCACAAACCTTTTCTTTCTATTATACATGACATTGCCCTATAATAGTTGAATTTGCACTTATGTGACATATAACAAGGGATCCTATTCTATATTATAGCCTAGAATAACATTGCAGAAAGAAAATCGATTTCGTTACAAATAAATGGTTGTTTTTCCCTTTTGTTGATATAATTGTTATATAGAAATATTCTTTGTAAGGGAGTGTTCATAATGATATGGATTTCACTAATCGTATTAGCCTATTTTATCATTCTCGTCCCAATACAGTATAACTACATTAAGATGTTCAAAGAAAAACAGCAAAAAATGAATGTCGCACAAAATGAACTATACGACAAAATATCTTATGAAGAATCCCAAGTACATTACCATTATCAAAGTAACGTATTTACAATACCAGCTTCACTTGTAGCAAGTATTGTTTATAAAGTGAAACATTCGGCATGAGGAGATTTCCCAAATGTACGCTGTAAAATTATTGTTTGAATCTGTTCATTCAGGTGAGCCTAATCCTAGTAAGATAGATGAGCATTATGAAGAGAATCACGATACGCTTTTTGAAGAAAGTATCATTCTCGTTAAAGCGAACAGTTTAGAGGAAGCTCATGATCTAGGGAAAAAGATCGCTATACAATCAGAAGATACGTACGATAATGTATACGATCAACAAGTAACATGGAAGTTTCAAAAAGTACTTCATGTTTTTGAGTTAGATGAAACGCCATTTGAGACAGGAAAAGAATTGTACGCAAGATTTTTACACGTTAAGAAAAATGAAACTGTAGATACAGTAGTTAAAAAATACTATCCTGAATACGAATAAAAGCTCACAGCAATTGCTGTGAGCTTTTTTATACTTACTTCGTTGAATCTCTAAATTGGATACGGTGAGGTAAGATAACAGTGTGATCTTCCACTTTTTCTTTGTTCATATACTTTGTTAATAAACGCATTGCTACTGCACCGATATCATACATTGGCTGTACAACTGTTGAAAGCTGCGGGCGTACCATTAGTGCAAGGCGTGTATTATCGAAACCAAGTACTTCTATATCAGTTGGTACGTTTAATCCAGCATCTTGAGCTGCGTGGATTACACCTAGTGCCATTTCATCAGAAGATACGAAGATAGCTGTTGGCTTTTCATCCATACTCCAAAGCTTTTCGAATGCTTCGATACCTGAATCATATGTGTAATCTCCATCGATTACAAGATTTTCATCATATGAAATACTTGCTTCTTCTAAAGCTTTTTTATAACCTTGTAACTTTTTAGCGCTTCCCGCTTTATCAATGAAAGGACCAGAGACGAAACCAATACGTTTATGTCCTTGCTCAATAAAGTGCTTCATTGCATCGTAAGCTGCTTGTGTATAATCAATATTTACTGATGGCGTTTCATTTTGCTCATCAAATGATGCTGCTAATACAATCGGTACTGGAGACTTTTTAAATTCTTCAATGTGAATGTCTGTAATATCTTCACCCATGAAAACAATTCCGTCTACTTGTTTTCCAAGCATCGTATTTAATAAATGGAACTCTTTCTCTTTGTTTTGGTCAGAGTTACTTAAAATGATGTTATATTTGTACATTGTTGCGATATCTTCAATTCCACGAGCAAGTTCTGCATAAAACGTATTTGAGATATCAGGAATAATAACACCCACTGTAGTTGTCTTCTTACTTGCTAGTCCACGTGCTACCGCATTTGGGCGGTATCCTAAACGATCAATTGCTTCTAATACTTTCTTTCTTGTTGTAGGCTTTACATTTGGGTTACCGTTCACAACACGAGATACGGTAGCCATTGAAACGTTCGCTTCGCGCGCTACATCATAGATTGTTACGTTCATCTCATCGCACACTCCTTCTATTTTTGTTATCTATTTTTATGTATCGGTTACTTGAATGAAAAAAAGACATCAACTCTATTTGCAGATGCCACCAATCGTCCCGAGTTCTTCCTTTTACTAATGATACGATAAAAACGCAGGCTCATACAATATTTTCCCGCAAAAGTTTCGAAAAAATTCGCTTCTTTTCTCGTATTTTCGTATTTTTTATGAAAAAAAGGGTATTTTTTGTAAAAATATAGATGTTTCATAAGTAGAAACCTTATTTTAAACCGTACGATAGTAAATGAAATTGATATGAGCGATTTTTCAAATATATTGACCACAACTCAAATTATATGAGCGATTTTTCGCATATATCGATTGCAACTCAAATTATATGAACAATTTTTTAAACATATCGATTTACCAACAAAAATCGAACACAACAGGCACTATATAATAGAGAGGAAACTGTTCCAAAATGTTTTTTGGAATGCTTATTTCTTTTTTGTGATTTACTTCCAAATACTTTTAATTCTTTCATAAAGTCATTGAACTGTGAGATATTCATTCACTGCGCTGCATCTGCACAAATTGCCATCGCTGCTTTTGCAGCTGGTGGCAGAAGGTCACGTTGCCCTGTAGAATGCGTAACATCGACAACGATAGGTAAATGTGTTTCTTTCTTTAAAATCGATACAGCGGAGATATTAAGCGTATTACACGTCGCTCTTTCATACGTGCGAATACCTTGTTCACATAAAGGCAATTTATTATAGCTGGTACACATTCAATTATCACACGATATACCGCAATGAATTACTATAAAAAAACATCGAACATTTTCACTCACAATAAAAAAAGACAGTTTAAAACTGTCTTTTTTTTTACAAGAAGGAAACAAACGGTTTATCGCTGTTTTTCTCTTTTACAATAACTGCCTCGATTTTACTCTCGGACTTTATTTGTAATTGTACTTTCGCATCTTTAGGCAATTTCTCTAACATACCTTGAGCGGCCATTTGAGTAAGAGCCATTAATTCTGTTTTACCATTATATTTAATAACAATATTCATATTTAATGTATCCATTTGATTTTTCTTATAAGTAACTTTAGCATTAACTGGGATAAAATCTCCAGGAGAAAACTCTTTTATTGCCTTACCAAATTCACTTATTTTTGTATTATCTTCCCCATGTGCTTGTGTAAATTCATCAGAAGGATATGAATACGCTTTTTCATCGATTGTATTCCAACTTCCAAGGTTCGTATCATTTTTTTGAACGGTAGCACTAGCAATATACGTACCATTTTTTAACGAACTTGTACTTTCTTGTTTAAAAATAGCAAACGTAATTGGAGATTTGTTATATTTATCATTTTTATTAATAGCTTCTATAAGTTGTTTAGCAACTTCTGTACCTTTAGAAATGGCTTCTTCATTTGATACACTTGTAGACATAGATAAACCAATCATGACACCAGATAAACTTAATTCATTTGAATTCTGTTTCCCGAAATAGTCTTGTTCTATAATATTCGTTAAAACTGGTGCTTCTACTTTCGCGACTAGTTCATCAATTAACTTCTCTGGAATATACTGATTTAATTGTAATACGTGATTTTCTGTATCAAATTGTTGCATTGCAATATTCATTAAACCATTTTCATACTCTGCTAAATCTAATTTAGAATTTGTTTTTATATTAGCTGTATTAATAACCTTTTGTTCTTTTAAAGGAATAACAGTTCTATAATAATCCTTAGAAACAGCAGTTCTCGGAATCATACTTTTTTCTTTTGTATCTTTTTGTATAACTTCATCCTTCTTGCTAATCGTATTATTACTACAAGCTCCCAGTAATAAGCTTACGACTGCGAAGGATAATGCCATTTTCTTCATTACTTAAAACCCACTTTCAACAATCTAATTATTTAGTTTGAACTATTCATAGTGTACCATTAAATATATTTCAACAAAAACAAAAAAAAGAAGCAAGCACCTTTAGCTTGCTTCTTTTTACTTTATATTCTCTTCTAAAGCATCTTTTTTAATATTCCAATGAGAAGTATTCCATACTACTAGCCCATCTTTTATGTATAACACTTGTGGTGATTCGTGCTTAATACTGTACTGTTCTGCAACACGATTCGAAACATCTCTCGCATCTTGCACGTATAAGTAATACGCTGGTACTTCTCTTTCTTCATTGCAGTACGCTTGAAACTCTGTGTATGCACCATGACTAATCGGGCATGTCGTACTATGTTTAAAAAGAACATAAGGCTCGTTCTTTTCTACTAAGACTTCAAGCTCTTCAATTGTTTCAAGTTTTGTCATATTCATCAAGATTCACCTCTCATACGAAATCTAGAGCGCTTCTCGTTCTTTTCAGCTTTTTTCTCAATTTTTTCTAATTTACGCTCTTCTTTTTCAACCTTCTTCTCTTGTCTCGATGCACGGTAATGATTGTATACTTCAATCGCTGCACTACTCCACTGTACAACTTGCGCTACTTTATCTGCATTATTTTCAATTTCGTCCGTAACAGACTCTGATACATTACGAAGTTTCGTATTTAAAGAATGGATTGTTGTTCCAATTCCATCTACACCTGCTACCACTTTATTTAATGATTGCGACTTCTGTTGAATATCATCAGCTAACGCATTTGTTTTATGTAATAATTGCTCCGTCTCTACGCTAATTCCTTGCATTTGCTTTTCTAAACCTTCTAACGTGCTCGCAACGTTTTCTAACGTCTTCTGAACCGATAACAACGTTCTACATACATACACTACTAATACGGCAAAAGCAACCGCGATAATAGCCGCACTTACATATAAAAGAACTTGCATTTCATCACTTCCTTTATCTTTTTTCATACTTTATCCTATTATACAATCATTTTCCGTTTCATTCTAATCCCTATCTTTTCATTAGAATTTTCATACTTATTCGTTAACTTTAACATAAATGATTCAACAAATTCCACTAAGTAGGTTACAATAAGAAAGGATACATAATTAGTAGGGAGGCTTTACATATGAAAGATCCACGCATTGAAAAGTTAGCATACAATTTAATTAACTACTCTATTCGCTTACAAAAAGGCGAGAAAGTATTAATTGAAAACTTTGGCTTACAAAAAGAACTTGTAACTGCACTTGTAAAAGAAGCATATGCAGCTGGTGGTTTCCCATTCGTTTCTTTAAAAGATCATCAAGTAGATCGCTCTTTATTAATGGGTGCTACTGAAGAACATTTTGAACAAATCGCCGCATATGAAGCGAGCGTAATGAAAGATATGGACGCTTATATCGGGCTTCGCTCTGGCGACAACATTAACGAACAAGCTGACGTTCCAAGTGAGCGCATGAAAGTTCACGGTCAAACAGTTGGTAAAAAAGTTCATAGAGACATCCGTGTTCCGAAAACACGCTGGGTTGTTCTTCGCTACCCAAATGCTTCTATGGCACAGCTTGCTAAAATGAGCACAGAAGCTTTCGAAGACTTCTACTTCGAAGTATGTAACTTAGACTACGGTAAAATGGATAAGGCGATGGATAGCCTTGTTACATTAATGAATAAAACAGATAAAGTTCGCCTAACTGGTCCTGGAACTGACTTAACATTCTCTATTAAAGACATTCCAGCTATTAAATGCTCAGGTCATTTAAACATTCCAGACGGTGAAGTATACTCTGCACCAGTTCGTGATTCTGTTAACGGTACAGTTTCTTACAACACACCATCTCCTTACAACGGTTATACATTTGAAAATGTACAACTTAAGTTTGAGAACGGCCAAATCGTTGAAGCAACTGCAAACGATTCAGAGCGCATTAACAAAATCTTTGATACAGACGAAGGTGCACGCTACGTTGGTGAATTCGCAATTGGCGTAAACCCATACATCTTACATCCAATGGGAGACATCCTATTCGATGAAAAAATCGATGGCAGCTTCCATTTCACTCCTGGACAGGCTTACGACGATGCATGGAACGGCAACAACTCTAACATCCACTGGGATTTAGTATGCATCCAGCGCCCTGAATATGGCGGCGGCGAAATTTACTTCGACGACGTACTAATCCGTAAAGACGGACGCTTCGTTGTATCTGAACTAGAAGCTTTAAACCCAGAGAACTTAAAATAATAACAAAAACGCTCGGGATTTTATCCGAGCGTTTTTTTATCTTCACTCTATATTGAGCTACTTTTCTCGCTTTTTGTTTGCTGGAAGTGAAAATAATACAAAAGCGCCACTGCAATAGTACCAATCAATATCGGAACATATAAAGGCAGATCCCATTTCATATATACTCTAGTGCAGCCAACAATCACGAACAAAATTTCCAAGCAAAACAAAGGTTTTACATATTTCATTTCTTCCCTACCATTTCTATTTTCACATTCGGATTTTCTTTTTCTACAAGTGATACAAACTGCGTCATATCTTGCGGCATCGCAATCATATGTACTTTGTATGCATTCGTCGTAATTTCAAGGGACTTTCCAACTTGACGAATTATTCTTATCTCTTTCAATACGATATCATCATTTAAAATACCGTACTTTAGCACGCCATTTTCTACTTTATGTTTTTTAATAAATACTTCCCAAACGAGTGGTACATTTACAATAAAGCATAAACCCATCCCAATTAATGCTGACATCCACTGCTCTTTATTTGCGAAAAGCATGACAAGTGGATATACGAACATAAAAACTAACGTGAGACAAACGAAAATTACTACCGACTTACTTCTTTGAATCGGAATATTCATACACGCACCCCCTAACTTAAATTATAACATTTTTTTCCATTTTAGTTCATAAAAAAAGGCCATTTCTACATGACCTTTTTCACAATGTACCTATAAAATTTCTTATCTACCTGTAACACTGGAAAGTTTTTCGGCAACTCGTCTATACTCACACTTTGAAAACCATTCTTTTCATAAAAACGATGTGCAGCTAAAAATTTCACTGTTGTTCCTAAGTAAATATCCTTCAATTTTTTATCCTCAGCCCATGAAATTGCTTTTTGAAGCAACATATGTGAGGCGCCCCATTCTTTTCCACGAAACTCTTTTTGTACGAACATTTTTCTTAGCGCTACTTGATGATTCTCAATATCTAATAAAGCTACTGTTCCAACTACTTTACCATCATAAATTGCTATCCAAAAGTTTCCGTGATCCTTTTGATAGAATGTTTCTATTTCAAGTAAATCAGGTTGCTCTTCTTTCGTAATGGGAACATTATACTCTTTTTGCTGAATATGAACGATAAGATCTACTACTTCCTCTTGAAACGTACTTTCATACGGAATAATACGAATCTTCTCGTTCATCGAATATCCTTCCATTCTGAAGCTAGTAAACTATATACAGCGATATCATGAAAATGATCATATATCCATTCATCATCTCTTAAAATACCATCTAATGTAAACCCTAAACGTTCTGGAATCGCGCGGCTTTTCACATTTTCAACACCGCACCTGATTTCAACTTTATTCAGCTTTAAATTTTCAAATGCATAATGAAGTACAGCCTTTACGCTACGCGTCATAATGCCTTTCCCACCAGCATCTTCTGTAAGATAATATCCAAGACTCGTCGCTTTCTTCCCCCAGCTTACCGGATGAATTCCTACCATTCCAACGAGCTTTCCTTTGTAACGTATACCACTTTCAAAACCGTTTCCCTCTGCAAATTTCTTTAACCACATCGGAAAAATCTCATCATAAGCATCAGCAGATTTCGTTCCATCTACCCAAGGGAGCCATCTTCTTAAATGGTTACGATTTTGATCTAATAATTCATATAATTCCTCTTTATGATGTTTTTCTAGTAATTGTAGTTCGATTTCGTCATCTACTCGGAGTGTGAACATGTTTTTTAGTCCCCTTTTTATTTTTTCTTATTATTCTAACATCTCAAAATAAATAATGTTAAATATTCACACTTTCTTTTGATTTTATTTGTATAAAACCGGAAGAATACAATACTCCCGTAACAACTAATATCATCCCTATACATTGTGCGGGTGTTATATTTACTCCTTCTATAAAAGAAATAAGCATTGTAACAACAGGCACTAAATTAAAAAATAAAGATGTTCTCGCTGCACCAATTTGAGCGATTCCATTATTCCACCATAAGTAACCGAGCACACTCATTCCCATTGCCATGAAGAGAATCGCTCCCCAAGCTAATAAAGGAACCTCCGAAACGGGTACTATACTTTTTTGCGTGGAAGATATCATAATAAAGGCAAGCGCACCAATCGTCATCGTATATGTCGTCGTTTGTATTGGGCTACCAGCTTTAATAAATCTTCTACCTAGTACACCGTATAACGCCCAACAAATATTCCCTAGTATAATATAAAAATCCCCTTTAGAAAATGATAAATGTTGTAGTGCGGTAAACGAGCCTTGTGTAAGCACAAAAACAACACCAAGTAGCGCAAGTAACATTCCAATTACTTGGCTCTTCACTATTTTCTCTCGTAAAATGACACTTGCTAATAACGTCGTAACGAGCGGATTTGTCGACATAATAAGTGCACCATTCATAGCTTCTGTATATTTCATTCCTAAAAAGAAAAAGAAGTTAAAGCCGAATACACCAACTATACCAAGCAAAAGGTAATAAGCCCTATTCTGTCTCCATACTTCCCACTCAAAATCTTTTCGTATTTTTAATAGACATAACATCACAAGTGCAGCAATTCCAAAGCGCCATGCCGCTATATGAATCGCTTCGAAATACTGCACCGCATATTTCGAAGCGTTAAATGTCCCACCAGTAAATATCGCAAATCCTAACAGCTGCGCATATACTTTATTCTTCATTGTCAGCCTCCGAGTTTTTCTCTTCTAAAAAACCGTAATAAATTTCTAATTTCTCTTCTGTTAGTTGAACTACTTTTTGCAATTGTTCCTGTTGTTCTTTTAACCGCTCTAAGTGAGTTGTTAAAATTAAAATTCTCTTTTTTACTTTCGTAGGTACTTCCTCTTTCCGCTGCTTGATTTCCTCTATAATACATCCATCACTTGCAAACTCAGCGATTTCTTCTAATGACATTCCAGTTTGCTTTAATGAATATAAGAATTTTAATAGACGCACATCACCTTCTGTATACTGACGAATGCCGCTATTTCGCGTTGGTGGTGGTAATAAACCTAACTTCTCATAATAGCGCAAAGTATGAATCCCCATCCCTGTTAACTCTGCTACTTCACCGATTTTATACATGTTCTCTCCCCCTTGTTTTTACATATTTATCTTACAACCTAGAGTTAACTCTAGGTCAATACGCAAATAAAATGAAACTTTAATCAGTGGGAGTTTTACTGCCCACAAATAGCGGGATAAAATATGAACACAACAAAAAAGACGCACAGCCAAGCTATGCGTCTTTTCTATTACTTCTCTGCAACTTGAACTTCTTTTACGTAAGCTGCTTCGAATTTTTGGATGTCTCCTGCGCCCATGAAAATTAGAACGCCGTTTTTATGTTTCTTTAATACATCCGTTGTTGTATCTGTAATTAGTTCTGCACCGTCAATACGCTTTTGCAGATCTTCGATTGTTAAGTCACCTTTGTTTTCACGTGCTGATCCGAAAATATCACATAAGTATACTTGGTCAGCTTTGCTTAGGCTTTCTGCGAACTCATCTAAGAACTTTTCTGTACGTGAGAATGTATGTGGCTGGAATACAGCGACAACTTCACGCTCTGGGTGTTTTTGACGAGCAGCTTCAATCGTTGCGTTAATTTCTGTCGGATGGTGTGCGTAGTCATCGATGATAACTTGCTCTCCCATCGGCTTTTCATTAAAGCGACGTTTTACGCCTTCAAAAGTTGTTAATTGATGTTTAACTGCTTCTACATCAACATTTTCGTAATGGCAAAGCGCAATTACTGCTAATGCATTTAATACACTGTGGTTGCCGTATCCTGTAATTTTGAACGTGTCATAGTACGTATTACGAACGAATACATCGAATATTGTACCATCTGTTCTCTTTTGAATGTTACGTGCTTGGAAATCATTATCTTCTCCAAATCCATAGAAAATAACAGGTACTTTCGCTTGAATTTTTTGAAGTTCTTCATCATCACCACATGCAATAATACCCTTTTTCACTTGCAATGCCATCTCTTGGAATGCACCAAATACATCATTGATGTCTGCAAAATAATCTGGATGATCAAAATCAATATTTGTCATAATTGCATAGTCTGGATTGTAAGACAAGAAATGACGACGATACTCACAAGCTTCAAATACAAAATACTTACTATTTTCTACCCCATGCCCAGTTCCATCGCCAATAAGGTAAGATGTCGGGTGTGCACCTTGCATTACATGGGCTAACAAACCTGTTGTTGATGTTTTTCCATGTGCACCAGTTACAGCAACACTTGTGTATTGGTTCATAAGGTCACCTAAAAAGTGGTGGTAACGATGTACTGGGATGTTTAATTCTTTCGCTGCTACGATTTCTTCATGCGTATCAGGGAATGCATTTCCTGCAATAATCACTTGTCCTTCTTTAACATTATTTTTATCAAAAGGAAGGATTGAGATATTACGCTTTTCCAACGCTGTTTGTGTAAAGAAACGCTTTTCATAATCAGACCCTTGAACAGTATGCTTCATGTCATGAAGAATTTGTGCTAATGAACTCATTCCTGTTCCTTTAATTCCTACAAAATGGTAAACTGTCATCTTAAAGAACCTCCAACATTTCGAACTAATACAACGGCCTATCTATAAGACAGTATATGAATCTTTTCTTATTTTGGTAATCATCATACATTTTGATGTAGTGAAGTTATTCTTTCTCTTCACTTATCAGGATAAACTCGTACGTACTTCTTTGTATGCCCATATCAAGTCCATTATAGCAAAAAAGAAGCCGCTATACTATGATAACAGAAAAACTGATAGGGTCAATCACCTATCAGTTTTCCTCTCTTTTACATATCTTCTCTTGTTTCTAATTGAACACGCTCTAGACGTGGGTTTGGACGATATTTACGGCCAGCTTTCGCTTCTGGTTTTCCATTTAATTCTACGTTATCACCAGTAAAGCCAATATTCATTTTTAATAAGCTACTTCCTACCCCGTATATATCCACAGGCACGTTTTGAGCTTCAAATTCACGAATACGCTTCTCATCAAATCCACCAGTTACAACGATGTCTACATGCTGGAATCCTTCCTCATCAAGTGCTTTACGAAGTGCAAATACAAGCGATGGGTTTACACCACGTGGATCGAATGTTCCAAGTACTTCTGGGTGACGAATGAAGTATTGATCAATCATTGTACGAGACGTATCGACACGCACACCTTTTAATGTTGATCCAAATTCACGCGCTACGCGAAGTGCATCTGTAATGACATCATTATTGTAATCAATTAATACAACTAATTCATCTTCTGGGAATTTCTTATGATATGCTTTTGCGGCTTCCACAACATCACCATTAAACATTTGAATTAATGCGTGAGGCATCGTCCCCATACCACTTCTGCCCCACCATTCATTCATCGCATGCGTCGCTTGTGCGCTCATACCTCCGATGTATGCTGCATAACCGTCACCAGCTTGTTGTGTATAATGATCGTCACGGTCTCCCATGAAAATAACTGGTTTTTCTTTATCTACACTACGTGCAGCTTGGACAACGTTATATACGTTTGTCGCAACCGATGTACGACGAGCTAAAATCCCATCAATGACACCTTCTAAAAATCCGAAATTTTCATAAGGACCATGAATTGTTAACACTGTTTCAAATGGACTAATATTATCGCCATCTTTTAAAGAGTTAATTTCAAGTTCCTCAGGATTTTTAGCGAATGTTTGCAGCAATGCAATTACTTCATCTGTTCCGCAAAGAACTGCATTTTCCTTTTGGAAAAATTGCATCGTTACAATACTTTTCGGGCGAAATTCTTCAATGATTTCTCTAGTCTTTAAAAAGTAAACGGCAGAGAACCAACCTTCTCCAACACGTTCGTCAAATTTAAATGTTCTATTTGTTAGTCTATTTATTTCACCTTTTAATTTTAATTCAATTTCTTTCATGTCGCTTTACTCCCTACTTTACTATCCAACATTTTCTCTTAGTATACAGCAAAACCGTTTACTATATATTTGTTTCCTGCATAGCAGCGAATTCATCCTCAGAAATAAGGACATCTCTCGGTTTCGTTCCTCTTCCTTCAGAAATAATCCCTTGCGATTCCATCTCTTCAATGAGACGTGCCGCGCGATTATAACCGATGCGGAATTTTCGCTGTACAGAAGATGTGGACGCTCCCCCTTGTTCTACAACAAATTGACATGCATCTAAAAATAGTTCATCTTCCGACTCACTCTGTTCTGATTTTGCTAATAAATCCTCTTGCTTAAATAAGTAATTCGGCTTCATTTGCTTTTTCACATGATCAACTGTTTTTTCAATCTCATCATCCGATACATATACACCTTGTACACGAACTGGCTTAGATGTACCGTTCCCTAAGAATAACATATCACCACGGCCAAGTAATTTTTCCGCGCCACCAATATCGATAATCGTACGCGAATCAACTTGAGATGATACAGTAAACGCAATACGCGTTGGAATATTTGATTTAATTAAACCTGTAATAACATCTACCGATGGACGCTGCGTCGCAACTAATAAGTGAATACCACAAGCACGAGCTTTTTGGGCAATACGACAAATCGCCTCCTCAACATCACCAGGTGCCACCATCATTAAATCAGCTAACTCGTCAATGACGATAACAATGTAAGGCAATGTCTCACCCGGAATTTCTCGCTCGCTTACAATCGTATTATAACGCGTTAAATCACGAGCACCAGCATGCGCGAACAATTCATAACGGCGTTCCATCTCTTCAACTGCCCACTTTAATGCAGCAGTAGCTGCTTTTACATCCGTAATAACAGGTGCTACAAGATGCGGAACAGAATTATATGGTGCAAGCTCAACCATCTTCGGATCAATTAGTATTAACTTCACTTCATGTGGCTTCGCTTTATATAAAATACTCGTTAAAATTGCGTTAATACACACACTTTTACCAGAACCCGTTGCACCCGCAATAAGTCCGTGTGGCATTTTTCGAATATCCGTTACAATTGGATCACCAGAAATATCAAGTCCAAGCGCAACAGTAAGTGGTGATTCACTCTTTGTAAACACAGGACTTCTTAAAATTTCACGAAGAAATACTGGCTTACTTTCTTTATTTGGAACTTCAATTCCAATCGCACTCTTCCCTGGAATTGGTGCTTCAATACGAATATCTTTCGCAGCTAAACTCAGCTTAATATCATCACTTAAGTTTGTAATTTTATTTACTTTCACACCTGGATCTGGCTGTACTTCAAAACGAGTTACTGCCGGCCCTTGCGATACATTAATAACATGTGCTCCAACATGGAAATTATTAAACGTTGTATCTAACAATTCTTTTTGCTCTTCCAACCATTCCGTATTATCTAACGCTGACTGTTGCGGGATTGACAATAATGCTAATGGCGGAACGGTATATGTTGGTGGTGTTTGTAATACATTTCGCATATCGTTCTCTCTTTGATTTACAACATATGCTTTCTCTTGTGGTTCTGTACTTGAACTTGGCTTTTGTACTTGCCCTGCAACCATTTGTTGTACTGGTCTTTCTTCCACTCGTGATTCTACTACCATTTGTTGCACTGGTTGTTCTTCCATTCGTGATTCTACTACCATTTGTTGCGCTGGTTGTTCTTCCACTTGTGGTTCTACTACCACTTGCTGCATTGGCTTTTCTTCCACTTGTGGCTCTACTACCACTTGCTGCATTGGCTTTTCTTCCACTTGTGGTTCTACTACCACTTGCTGCATTGGTTTCTCTTCCACTTGTGGTTCTACTACCATTTGTTGCGTTGGTTGTTCTTCTAATTGGTGTACAGGCTTATTCTCTACTCGCTCACTCATAGAAGATTGCATTGCACTCGTTCTAGCCGCATGTCTTTCCATTAATCGCGTTCTGTCTTGTTTCAACATAACAACATTAAATGGTACATGACGCTTTTTCTCACGTTTTGGCTCTTCTTTTTGCACAATTGGTTGTTCTTTAGCGACTGGCCCTTCTTCTACAACTGGTTGTTCTTCAGCGACTGGCCCTTCTTCTACAACTGGTTGTTCTTCAGCGGCTGGCCCTTCTTCTGCAACTGGTTGTTCTTCAGCGACTGGCCCTTCTTCTACAACTGGTTGTTCTTCAGCGACTGGCCCTTCTTCTACAACTGGTTGTTCTTCAGCGACTGGCCCTTCTTCTACAACTGGTTGTTCTTCAGCG
>NZ_CP031292.1:4041100-4432481 GCF_003355115.1 Bacillus sp. COPE52 | reverse complement strand
CATCACGATGATTTTTTAAAGCACCCATCATAAAAAATCTCTCCTTTACCTCTTTTTTATCAGTGTTGACACATAAAGAGAGGTTCAGACACATAAACAGGCTGTGGAGAAGACTTTCTCCACAGCCTGAAAAAAACACCGAGGTGAATACCTCGGTGTTTTTTACTTAAACCATCCTTTTTTATAAAACCAGGCCATCATTCCGCCACCAATTAACGCCATTAACAACAAACAAATAAAATAACTATACTTCCCACCAAGCTCTGGCATATGTGAAAAGTTCATTCCATATACTCCTGCAATAAATGTTAGTGGCATGAAAATAGTAGAGAAAACAGTTAATGTTTTCATAATGTTATTCATATGATGTGAGTTTAATGAAAAGTAGCTATCCCGAATATCTGCCGTCAACTCTCGGCTCGCTTCAATCATTTCAGTTAATTTAAGCAAATGGTCATGTATATCTTTAAAGTAAATCTCATGATCACTTATGCCGTAAAAACGAGTTGAATTTAAAATACGATACAATAAATCACGCATCGGAATAATTGTCCGCCTTAGCTTAGATAAATCCGCACGTATATCAAATACCTCTTCTAACACGCTTCCTGCTGTCTCACCCGTTAAATTATCATCAATCGCATTTAAATGGTCTTCAATGTAATAAACAGGTGCGAAATAGTCATCTACAATTTGGTCAATAATTGTATGTGCCACATGCAAAGGACCTTTCTTAATACGTTTTTTTTCGCCAAGTGTTTTCCATACTCTTTCGATTGCATTGTTATGAGAAAAATGGAAAGAAACAATATAACGATCACTAATAAATAAATCGATTTCATGCGGTTCTAATCCATCCTCACCAAATCCATGGAGAACTAAAAAATTATATCCATCATAAAAATCAACCTTTGGCCTCTGTACATATTCTATACAGTCTTCAATTGCAAGGGGATGGAACTTAAAATGGTCTTGCAAAATATATGTATACTCTTCTTTCGTTGGCTTATATAAATCTAGCCAATACCATACAATATGGTCTTTCGTTGTTTCTTCTAGCGAAACGTCATATAATACTTCATCTGTTTTTGTTACTGCACATATTCTAATCATAATTTCACCCACTATTATTATAAACAAAAAATAGTAAAAAAAGCCAAGGAGAAATCTCCTCAGCCTTTTTTTATCCCATATTAACGTACAGTAAGACCCCTACCTCAACATTCAGCGAAAGCAAAGAAGTTAGGTCTGGGATCAACTGCTCATAAACGCCCGGTTAGTGAAGGGTAATAATCAGTGGGGATAAAGCCCACGCTGATTAAAGTTTCACTTTATTACTTCGTTACAATTCCGTGTACTAAAGTTGGTGCATCTACGTGTTCTTTAGAGATTTTCATGTTCTCATAAATTTTCGCTTTTACATCTTCAACATTTTCACGGTTTGCGTAAATCGTAACAAGGGAGTCACCTTTTTTCACGCTATCCCCTACTTTTTTACGAAGCATTAAGCCAACTGCTAAATCAATTTCAGATTCTTTCGTTGCACGTCCTGCTCCTAAAAGCATTGCTGCTGTTCCGATTTCATCTGCAACGATTTCCGATACATAACCGTCTTTTTTCGCTTCTACTTCAATTTTAAATTGTGCTTGTGGCAATTTAGAAGGATCATCAACAACAGATGCATCTCCGCCTTGTGCTGATAAAAACGTTTTAAATGATTCTAACGCTTTACCGTTGTTCATCACTTCAATTAACTTTTCACGCGCATCTTCTAAAGATGAAGCTTGCCCAGCAAGGTATACCATTTGACTTCCAAGTGTTAAACATAACTCTTCTAAATCTTTCGGTCCCTTACCTTGTAATGTATCAATTGCTTCTTGTACTTCTAATGCGTTACCAATAGCCTCACCAAGTGGTTGACTCATATCAGAAATAACAGCCATCGTATTACGGCCAACGTTATTACCGATACGTACCATTGCTTCTGCTAAACGTTTTGCATCTTCATCTGTTTTCATAAATGCACCTGCTCCAGTTTTCACATCAAGAACAATTGCATCTGCACCAGCAGCAATTTTTTTACTCATAATCGAGCTTGCAATAAGCGGAATTGAGTTTACTGTTGCTGTTACATCACGAAGTGCATACAATTTTTTATCAGCAGGTGTTAAGTTTCCACTTTGACCGATAACAGCAATTTTATTTTCATTTACAAGACGCATGAATTCATCATTTTCAATTTCCACATGGAATCCTGGAACTGCTTCTAATTTATCAATCGTGCCACCAGTATGTCCTAAACCACGCCCAGACATTTTCGCAACTGGTACACCTAAAGCAGCTACTAATGGACCTAATACAAGTGTCGTTGTATCACCAACTCCACCTGTTGAATGCTTATCTACTTTTACCCCTTCAATGGCTGATAAGTCAATTGTATCACCGCTATTTACCATTGCCATCGTTAAATCTGCACGTTCTTGATCATTCATATCTTGGAAGAAAATTGCCATTGCAAGTGAACTTACTTGATAATCAGGAATATCACCATTTGTATATCCTTCAACAATAAAGTTAATTTCTTCTGTCGTTAATGCTTGTCCATCACGTTTTTTTGCAATTAGGTCCACCATTCTCATTGTGAGGTCACCCCTTCATTTGTTTTACGATAGCTTTTACTAATGCTAAGAAGTTTGCTTTAACACGTTCTGTCGTTTCAATTACTTCATCATGGTGAAGTGGCTGATCTAAAATACCAGCTGCCATGTTTGAAATACAAGAAATACCTAGTACTTTCATACCAGCATGACGAGCTACAATTACTTCAGGTACTGTTGACATACCAACTGCATCTCCGCCAAGTGTACGAAGCATACGAATTTCAGCAGGTGTTTCATATACAGGACCTGTCATTCCAACGTATACACCTTCTTGTACTTTAATGTTTAAGTCTGCTGCAACTTGTTTCGCCATTTCGCGAAGTTCTGTCGTATATGATGTAGACATATCAGGGAAACGTACACCCATTTCAGAATCATTTGGTCCGATTAATGGATTCGTACCCATGAAGTTAATGTGATCTGAAATTAACATAAGGTCACCTGGCTCGAACGATGTATTTACACCACCAGCCGCGTTCGTTACAACAACAGTTTCTACACCTAACTCTTTCATAACACGAACTGGGAATGTTACTTTTTGCATGTCATATCCTTCGTAGAAATGGAAACGTCCTTGCATTGCTACTACTGTTACACCTTGAAGTGTACCGAATACTAATTGACCTGCATGTCCTTCTACAGTTGATACTGGGAATTCAGGAATTTCGCTGTAAGGCACTGTTACCGCATTTTCGATTTCATCTGCTAATACGCCTAGTCCAGATCCAAGGATTAGTCCTACTTGTGGCGTTTCTTGAAATTTCTCTTTTAAGTATGAAGCTGATTTTGTAATAAGTTCACGATTCATTTGTTTATCCCCCTATTTCTTTAGCTCGTTTAAGAAGCTTGTTCCGTATTCTGGCATTTTCACACCGAAGTTTTCTGCTACAGTTGCACCAATATCAGCAAATGTTTGACGAAGTGGTAATTCTTGTCCGCCTTCTTTCATGCTTGGGCTATATGCTAATAACGGTACATATTCACGTGTATGATCAGTACCAGGATGTACTGGATCATTACCATGGTCTGCTGTAATTAATAATAAATCATCTTCTTTTAGTTTTTCGAATACTTCTGGAAGACGTGCATCATATTCTTGCAGTGCTTCTCCATATCCTTGTGGATCACGGCGGTGACCAAATAATGCATCAAAGTCAACTAAGTTTAAGAAGCTAAGACCTGTAAAGTCCATGTTCAATGTATCTACAAGCTTATCCATTCCATCCATATTAGACTTCGTACGAAGTGATTCCGTTACCCCTTCACCATCATAAATATCAGAGATTTTACCGATAGCAATAACATCATAGTCGCTATCTTTTAATTCATTCATTACTGTGCGACCAAATGGTTTTAATGCATAGTCATGACGATTTGGTGTACGTGTGAATTTCCCTGGTTCTCCAACGAATGGACGAGCGATAACACGACCTACCATGTACTTCTCATCTAGTGTTAATTCACGTGCAATTTTGCAAATTTCATATAACTCATCAAGTGGTACTACTTCTTCGTGTGCTGCAATTTGTAGTACGCTATCTGCAGAAGTGTAAACAATTAAAGAGCCTGTTTCCATTTGCTCTTGACCAAGTTCATCAAGGATCTCAGTTCCAGAAGCTGGCTTATTACCGATAATTTTACGGCCTGTTTTTTCTTCTAATTCATCAAGTAATTCTTTCGGGAATCCTTCAGGGAACACTTGGAATGGTGTATCAATGTAAAGGCCCATGATTTCCCAGTGCCCTGTCATTGTATCTTTACCAGTAGATTTTTCTTGCATCTTTGTGTAATATCCAAGTGGTTTCTCTACTTTAGAAATACCTTTCATTTCACGAATGTTACCAAGACCTAATTTCACCATGTTTGGCATTTGTAATCCATTCATATGTTCAGCAATGTGACCAATTGTGTCAGAACCTAGATCACCAAATTGTTCAGCATCTGGTGCTTCACCGATTCCTACAGAGTCCATTACGACTAGGAATATACGTTTATATTTATTCATAACTGCGACCTCCTATAAGTTCAGTTCTACTTCTTGTAGTATGTTCAAAACGCTATAAAGTGAAACTGTTATTCATAAGAATTCTCTTTCCTTCTCATTGTCAAACAGTACTTCTTTAAATCATTCTCTAACCTATTTCGTTTTACTTGAAACGACTCAAAAACATTTCTAGTTTTTTCTAAGTCAGATGTCAGACATCTGATATTGATATCATAACATGTTTACGCTTTCTTTTTAATACATTTTCGTAGAATTTCTTATTTTATTCACACTTCTATTGTAATCCATTCTGCGAAGAAGTGCTAATTATTTTATGATTTATTTCCTCATATAAAAATAAAAAGCAGCTCTAAAGAGCTACTTTTTATTTTACTTCTACTGTTTCTTCTTTATGTTCATGCAGTTCGCCTTTTCTTACATGTACTTTCACTTTGTAAGCACCGTTTTCTTTGAAAGTATGTTTACTTTCATACTCTCCTTTATTCCCTTCTTTTGCTGGAATAAATTCGTGCTTTTCAACGCCATCTTTCCAAATCTCAAGTTGCACTTCAGCACCAGTTAACGCTTCTTCTTTTTGATTTAAATGAACTTTCATCGTTGATTCAGCATTTGCTTTTATGTCACCAGCCATAAGATGAATCATTGTGTCACTTTTATGATTACCATGTGCCTCTTCTTTTTTCGCATCTTCTACTTTCGCATTCCCTACAGCAACTTTGTGTTCTTCCATAACGTGCATATCACGTGCATTTGTATGAGGAATAATATGGTATACTCCATCAGTTTCAAATATTTTATCTACAGCATAAACACCTTTTCCTTTATGCTTACCATCTAACATCTCGTGTTTCTCGTCGCCATCTTTCCAAATCTCAAACTTTACGTCATCAGCATCCGTTACTTTTTCTTTTCCTTGTGTAACAAGTGCTTGTACTTCTGTTTTTTCACCAGGTTTAATTTCTTTCGGATTCGTTTGAAATGCTACTTTTATAGCTTCAAGTTTCTTTTCTTTTTTCGGTTCTTCTTTGTTTGTATTACAGCCAGCCAACGCTAGCATCGCGATAAATAAAGTTATAATCAGTTTTTTCATCATCATTTCCTCCTTTATACTTTATTTAGTATAGAGGAAATACATTGTAATATTCCAGTCTTCTGCTGAAAACAATATACGAAATGTTTGTGAAGTTTCTGTGAAACGGCTTACTCTTCCTAATCTATGAAAAAAGAGCATAGTAACTATGCTCTCGGATGAAACTGTTTATATACATCTTTTAATCTAGCTTTTGAAACGTGCGTATAAATTTGCGTCGTTGAAATATCTGCATGTCCAAGCATTTCTTGTACAGCACGTAAATCTGCCCCATTTTCTAATAAATGCGTAGCAAAAGAATGACGTAACGTATGAGGTGTAAGTTCTTTTTCAATATTCGCTTCTTTCGCTAATCGTTTTAATATTTTCCAAAAACCTTGCCTTGATAATCGATTACCGTGATGGTTTAAAAATAGTGCATCTACTACTTTTTTACCCATCAATTCTCTTCTTCCTTTTTCAATGTACTTTTGAATCGCTTCTGTCGCTAAACTTCCTAATGGAATAATTCTTTCTTTATTCCCTTTCCCAATGCAGCGAACAAATCCCATCGTTAAATGTACATCTTCTAAATTTAAAGCAATTAATTCTGAAACACGAAGTCCTGTTGCATACAATAACTCTAGCATTGCCTTATCACGAATCCCAAAAGCACTTGTCATTTTTGGTGTCTGCAGTAACGCCTCTACTTCATCGATTGATAATACTTTTGGTAACTTTCGTTCTCCTTGCGGCGTTTCGATATGTACTGATGGGTCGTGCTCTACCGCTCTTTCACGAAGTAAAAATTGGTGAAATGAACGAATTGATGCAATATGACGTGCTAATGTTTTCGAAGATTTTCCGTTTTCTTTTAAATACTGCAAAAAGTTAACAATATGCAAACGTGTCACTTCATGAAAGGTTTTCATCTGTTCTACATTTTGCAAATACTTTACATAGCTTTTTAAATCACGTTCATAAGATACTACTGTATTTTTCGCTAATCCCTTTTCGACAATCATATAATGAATAAAATCTTTTAATTGATCTTCCAATCTACACTACTCCCCATTTTCATAGAAAAACATCATTCTATTTACGAAAGCATCCTTTGCCGGTTCTTCATTCCCTGATACTTTTTCTACAGTCTCTTCTTTTGGCTTTTCATAACGATGATAGCTTTCGTATTCTTCATTTATCCATAGTATAGCGAAATAAAACAAAATCGTACAACTTGTAAATAATAAAAATACTTTTATTCCATCAAAAGTTAATTTTAAAGCTCGGCGCATTGTAAATTCCTCCAAAATATAAGTTATTACAACATATGCCAAGCTTTCACCAATTTATACCTTATTCAAATAAAAAACCTCTTCCTAGATAAATAGGAAAAGGTTATTTTTCATCCGTTTCATTTTCTTGACAGTTTTTACAAATCCCATGGAATGTTAAACGATGATCTTTTACCTTAAAGCTCCAATCTCGTTCTACTTTCCTTTCCACTTCACCAAGTAAATCTTCTTGTATTTCTTGTACAGCACCACATTGTGTACAAATCAAATGATGGTGGAAACGCTGCGCACCTTCTTGGCGTAAGTCATAGCGTGAAACACCGTCTCCGAAGTTAATCTTATCGACAACTTTTAACTCAGATAATAACTCTAAAGTTCGATAGACGGTTGCTAATCCGATCTCTGGCGACTTTTCTTTTACAAGGAGGTAAACATCTTCTGCGCTTAAATGATCTTCTTCATTTTCTAGCAGCACACGAACTGTTGCTTCACGTTGCGGTGTTAATTTATAGCTCGCTGCATGTAATTGCTTCTTAATTCGTTCAATTCTTTCTTCCATTCGGTACTACTCCCTCCTCGCCACTCTTACACCATTATATCAGAAGAAGGGCTTCTGTCAAAAGAAAAACAATAAAAACAAATTGATAATTATTCTCAAAAAGTATTTATTTTTTGTTAATAGCCTCAACAACTTCTTTCATTAAAACTGGTGATGCATATGCTTCAACGCTAGAAGCAAGAGCTAACACCACTCCGATCACTAGAAAGAAGCATGTATAACGAATTAATAATGGTAATAGTGGCTCGGTTATTTTCCTAATAAACTGATGCCTAATCATACGTAAGGAAAAGCTTGCAGCAATTGTTGTCATAACGAGAAAGACTGGAATGATAATTAAATTTTGCGGCAATACAGATACAAATGCTAATAATAATCCATTCCATCCGTGCTGACTTACTAAAAAACCTACTGTAAATCCAACAACTACTCCTTTTACAAATAATAAAATAAAAATGAGGGGCAACCCAATAATTGAAATCCCTAAAATCCAAATAAAGCCGATATATTTTAATTGCGAAAAGTAACTTTCTCGAAACATTTCGCCTGCAATAGCAAATTCTCCTTTAGAAACTTGTCCAAAAAAACGTTGTAAATAAAATGATAAATCTTGCTTTTGATTCATTTGTAAACTATTCACAAGAATAGCTCCAAATATTACTCCCATCAATAATAAAACAGCATTAAATATATATAATGAAGAGTTTTCCTGTATGTGAGACATTACGCGGTTTTGCCAAGTTTTTCGCCACATTTTTCTTCCCTCCGTTCACACTCTTACTAAAAATGTATGAAAGAAAGAAAAAAAGTATGACGAATTAACATTGAAATTCCGCTCTACTTTGCTAAACTAAAAAGTAGAGAATAGGAGGGATTTCTCTTGAAACCATTATTATTAGATTTTCCAACATTATTTCAAACTGAACGCTTACAAGTTCGCAAGCCGTTTCCAGGTGATGGTGCAGAAGTATATGAAGCAATCCAAGCTTCTCTAGAAGACTTAGTACCATGGATGCCAATTAACGCTGAAACAGAAGAGAGTGCTGAAGAAATCGTTCGTAACGCTCACGGGCAGTTTTTACTTCGTGAAACACTTGATTTTCACTTATACGATAAAGTATCCGGTACATTCATCGGAGCTATTACGCTCAAGCCTGAAAACTGGGATATTCCAAAGTTTTCACTTCATTTTTGGCTCCATAGTGCTTATACAAAACAAGGCTATATGACTGAAGCTGTTAAAGGTGCCATTCAATTTGCCTTTGATAAGCTAGGTGCTAGAAGGATTGAAATTCGTACTGATGCAACAAATGCCAATGCATGTAACTTAGCAGAACGTTTAGAATTTATTCTAGAAGGTACAATGGAAAATGATTTCCTTGCGCCAGATGGTAGCTTACGTGATGCACGTGTATATGCAAAAATCAATTAAAAAACACTCGCCTTTGGCGAGTGTTTTATTTTTGTAATTGTAAATATTGCACAGCGAACATCGTCTTCGCATCATGGATACGAAGGTCTTTCATAAGATCAATCGCTTCTTCTAATGATACTTCCATTAATTCCACAAACTCATCTTCATCTAAAGCTGCTTTATTTTCTTTTTTTGTCAAACCTGTCGCTTTATATACATATAAAATTTCATCTGCAAATCCTGGAGATGTATAGAAAGAAGTAATGAGCTCCATATTTTCACATACATATCCTGTTTCTTCTTCTAATTCACGAACTGCTGTCACCTCTGGCTTTTCCCCAGGTTCTAATTTCCCAGCAGGAATTTCAATAATCGCCTTCTCAAGCGCTTTACGGTACTGCTCAACAAGCACAATTTTCCCCTCATCAGTAATAGCAATAATAGCAACTGCACCAGGGTGATTTACGATTTCACGTTTACTCATTTCTCCATTTGGTAATACTACATCATCAACACGAACTTTTATAACTCTACCATCAAAAATCGGCTCAGTTTTTACCGTTCTCTCTGCAAGATTACTCATACTATTTCATCTCCCTGTTCTATTTCCTATTCTTTCTTCATACATTTTACCACATTGAAAGGAGCGTGATAGAAATGAAAGTTTATATTTTACCAAATCGCATCACGTTAGTCGGCAAAGCATGGCAAATTCGCCATAAACTAAAACAATATGGCAAAGAGTATACAACCGTACAAGAGTGGATTACAGCGAATAAAAAGTAAACGTTTGTCAACCTCTTTTCCCTTTCGTACAATAAAGGAAAGGAGGTTGACTTATGAAAAAACGTCAATTAGGAAACTCAGATTTATTTGTGACAGAAATGGGACTTGGCTGTATGTCTCTCGGCACATCTGAAACAGAAGCTATGCGCATTATCGATGAAGCAATCGATTTAGGAATCAATTTTTTTGACACAGCGGATTTATATGATTATGGATTAAACGAAGAATTTGTTGGAAAAGCATTGAAGGGAAAACGAGACCAAATTGTTCTTACAACAAAGGTTGGAAATCGATGGACAGAAGAAAAAAACGGCTGGGCTTGGGACCCTTCTAAAGCCTACATAAAAGCCGAAGTAAAAGAAAGTTTACGTAGACTTCAAACTGATTATATTGACCTTTATCAACTTCATGGCGGAACGCTGGAAGATCCGATAGATGAAACTATTGAAGCTTTTGAAGAATTGAAAAAAGAAGGTATTATTCGCCATTACGGTATTTCTTCTATACGTCCAAATGTCATCCGTGAGTATGCAAAACGCTCAAATATCGTTAGTGTACTAATGGAATATAGCCTTTTAAATCGTCGTCCAGAAGAATGGTTCCCACTTCTTAATGAACACCAAATTAGTGTCATTGCCCGCGGACCACTTGCGAAAGGGATTTTAACTGACAACAATGCAAGAAAGATAGAAAGAGTAAAAGAAAAGGACTATCTCTCTTATTCTTACGATGAATTAAACACTACACTCGGGAGTGTAAAAGCAGTTATCGGAGAAAAATCTTTAACAGGAACAGCTATTCACTATTGCTTACATAACGAAACTGTTGCAGCTGTTATACCTGGTGCAAGCTCTATTCAACAATTACAGATAAATGTACACGCTTGCCAACAGTTACCTGTAACAAAAGAAGAATATATACAACTTCAAAAAATCGTTAAGCATGATTCATATGCCTTGCACCGTTAAAATATCGATTTACTGATAAAAACAGATGACTGCCCCCAACATTAAACATTAGGAGGCAGTCTTTTTTATAACGTATCATATTTGTCCGGATTCGTTCCTACATGTAAATTGCGATTTAACGTATTAATTTGATTCATCTCTTCTTCAGTTAATGAGAAATCAAAGATAGTAAAATTCTCCTGAATACGAGATGGTGTCACAGATTTAGGAATCGTTACTATCCCACTTTGAATATCCCATCGTAATATAACTTGTGCGGGTGTTTTTTCATATTTGTTAGCAATCCCCTGAATAATTGGGTGCTCGAATACTTCGCCGCCCCTCATTAACGGACTCCACGCTTCCATTTGAATTTGCTCACCTTCACAGAAATTACGCAATTCAAATTGTGTTAACATGGGGTGAAGTTCCACTTGGTTTACCATAGGCTTCACTTTACAATTTGGTAATAACAGTTCTAAATGATGTTTATGAAAATTAGAAACACCAATCGCGCGTACTTTACCTTCTTCATACAATTTTTCTAAAGCTCGGTACGTTTCAATATACTTCCCTCTAATTGGCCAGTGGATTAAATATAAATCTACATAGTCCATCTGTAATTTCTTTAAGCTGTTTTCAAATGCTTCGAGTGTCTCCTCGTATCCTTGATCGTCGTTCCAAACTTTTGTTGTAATAAATATGTCTTCTCTCGGAATTCCTGATTCACGAACTGCCTCACCGACACCGCTTTCATTTTCATATACAGCTGCTGTATCAATCGAACGGTATCCAACTTCTAACGCTGTTTTTACTGCTTGCTTTACTTCTTCGCCTTCTTTCGCTTTATAGACGCCTAGACCAATCATCGGCATTTTCACGCCATTATGAAGTGTAGTTGTTGGAATATGCACAGTCGTTCTCCCTTTCATTGTTACATTTTATAAACCACTACTTTATTTCAACAAGATTCATCCAAAAAGTCAAAATATACGTATAGTTGACATAATAATTTTATACACTAAAAATACGAACTCAATTATTTACGTTTCCTTTTCTCCATTCTTTTGCTTTTTCATCAATATTACGTACAAACTCGTTTTTCCCTTCCGTATATAACGTGCCATCATATGTATATTTTTCGGCTAGTTCTCTCTTTAAAACTGCATACGCCTTTGCTTCTTCACAATGCGCCATCATATAATCACGAAACGCTAAATGCCTTACTATCTCAGGATTTCCTTTTTCAAACACGTGTAAGTGATACGAGCGTTTTTCCTCCGTTCCATGAATAAAATAACGGCGTCTTGAAATACCATTTTCTCCTTTTACGATGTAACCAAGCTCTTTAAATCTTTCATTCCAACGATCTACACGATCGATACTTTCTACCTCCATAATCATATCGATAATAGGTTTAGCTGCTAGTCCTGGCACTGATGTACTGCCAATATGATGAATCTCCACTGTTTCTGGCAGCACAGACTTCAATCTTTCGGCTTCCATTTGAAATTTTTCAATCCAATGATTTTCATATGGTACGACTACAATTTTTCTCATTTTAACTCCCCTTTTCTTACAAGCTCGTCAAAAAAATGACCAGCGATATACACTGATCATTTTCGTTATTATTTAAAGTCTTTCCAAGTAAGATTACTTTCACTTAACAGTTCTTCAAATGATTTATTCTTTTCACGTTCTTTTTGCTCTTGACGCTTTCTTTCCAGTTCTGCTGCCTCTTTTTTCTCTTCTCTCACTTGTAACTCTTTTTTCTTATTTTTTAATTGTTGCATGAGTGAATCATTTAATTGATCACCTAATGTAAGTGATTCTTTCTTCGGTTGGTTCATTTGAGATTGTCTTTGCACTTGCCTTTGTTTCTTTTTCTTCATACCGCTCACCTTTTACTTTTTTCTCCATTATAGAGGATACATGCTGAAATCGACAATAAAAAAGGCTCATTACTCTATTATTCATTATTTGTAAATTTGTTAATTTTTTAAAAAAACTAAATTTTTATATAGATATAATCCTATGAATCTATTAAAATTATGTCGTATGATGTCAGATTATAAAAAAAGGAGAAATGAATTATGTGGAAAAAAATTATTCCCGCTGTCGCAGTTTTAAGCACCATTACTTTTTCAAGTGTATTCGCCGCTCCCCCATCTCAGACTCCAGCCGAACAAAACCGTTACATAGACGTACAAATGCTTGGCATTAATGATTTCCATGGACAACTAGATACTGTTAAAAAAATTAATAATAAAGAAGCTGGTGGCGCTGATTACTTAGCCACTTATTTAAAAGAACGTAAAAAACAAAACACTAATACACTTCTCGTACATGCTGGCGATATTGTCGGAGCTAGTCCACCAGTTTCAGCATTGTTACAAGACGAACCAACGATTGAATTTTTAAACGACTTAAAATTTGATGTAGGTACAATCGGAAACCATGAATTTGATGAAGGCATCGATGAAATGAAACGACTCATTTACGGTGGTTACCACGAAAAAACAGGGAATTTCAAAGGAGCAAACTTCCCTTATGTCGCTGCAAACTTCTATAACAAATCAACTGGTCGCTTATTCTTACCACCATTTACTGTAAAAATGGTAGATGGTGTTCCTGTAGGATTCATTGGTGTCGTTACAACTGATACACCAAATGTCGTTATGCCTACTATGCTTAAAAATGTACAGATCACTGACGAAGTGGAAGCGATTAATAAATCAACGCAACAATTAAAGCGTCTCGGTGTTAAATCTATCGTCGTCCTTGCACATGTTGGCGGAACGACAGATGAATCTGGTATAACAAATGGCGACCTTAACCGAATTGCAAATGAAGCTGATCCAGAAGTTGATGTTATTTTCGGTGGGCATAGTCATACGTATGTAAATGGTACTGTTAATAATAAACTTATCGTACAAGCGAACTCTTACGGGATGGCTTTCTCAGACGTAGATGTAACAATTGACCGTAAAACAAAAGATATCGTAAAGAAAAAAGCTGAAGTTGTTACAACATACCATGAAGGTGTCGAACCTGATAAACAAGTAAAACAAAAGTTAGATCAATATAAAGAAAAAATCGCACCTCTTGTAAATGAAGTAGTCGGAAAATCTACAGCACCTATTGACCGTAAACAAAACGATGCTGGTGAATCTACACTTGGAAATTTAGTTGCCGATGCACAGCGCCAAACGATGCAAACTCAAATCGCACTTATGAATCCTGGTGGGATTCGTAATGACTTAGACGCTGGTGATATTACATGGGGCGAATTGTACGGCATTCAACCTTTTGGAAATCAGTTGATTAAAGCAGATTTAACAGGTCAAGATATTCGTGATATTTTAAATCAACAATGGCAAAAAGGAACAACGAGAATGCTGCAAATTTCAGGTGTTCAATATACTTGGGATGCAAGCAAACCAAACGGTGAAAAGGTTACGAATATACACTTAACAAATGGAGAAGAATTATCTCCATCTAAAACGTATAGCGTAGTTGCAAATGCTTTCTTAGCTTCTGGTGGTGATGGATTCGTATCATTTAAAAATGGTAAAAATGCAGAGACTGGTCCAAATGACTTTGAAGCACTAGTTGATTATGTAAAACAAGTAAAAGAGCCAATTCAACCAACTATTGATGGTAGAATTCAAAAAATAAATTAAGTACGCTCGAAATACGCACTCTGTACTTTTCATTGCAAAGGATATGCACTTATCCTTTATTCTAGCCGTAATATACATGAAACAAAGAAAAGGATACTCGTTCTTATAATGAACACAGTATCCTTTTCTTCAATTATCAAAATGTGATGTGTTGTTAAAGTCATATTGCTGTAAAAATTGTTGTAATGCCTCTTCTACAAGTTTAGATTTTTGAATCCCTTTTGATTCTGATATGATGTCTAATCTTGCTAATATTTCTTTATTAATAGAGAAGGTACGTTTCTTTTTTTCTGTACTTTTACTCATAATTGGTGCACTTACTTCTTCTCTCTTTCTTAATAATTCATAAATGCTTTGTAATTGCTCATAAATTAATACTTGATAATCTGTTTTCGCATATTGAAGGGCGGTCGCTTCTTGGAGTTGTAAGTGACGTGGTTCTTCTCCATCTCCTACAAAAATACGTTTCTTCCGTTCTCCATCATACTCGTATCCAATCCACCTTAATTTCTTCGATAATGTATACGGACTTATTTCAAGGCGCTTTGCTATAATAGCGATGGATTCACGTCTATTTAAACAATCTATAATTTCTCCAATCGTCACAATTTCCCCTCCTCCCATGTTGAAATGACACTAGCATGGTATGTTACAATGATTTTCTAACAGTATATGCAAAATAAATAGCCTGTGCGATTCATACGATTTCAGAAAAGGAGGTTTTCAATATGCTTTTTCGTAGCTGTACCCCACAGTTCTATAATGAAAATAAACAACTCATTCCTAATAGTATTGCTACGATGGAAAGCGTTATGATTAACAACCGAAAACAATTCCTCCTCATGCGTGGTCAAAACATAGAACAGCCTATTTTATTATGCTGTCACGGCGGACCTGGCATGGCACAAATCGGATTTATTCGCCATTTCCAAAAAGAATTAGAGAAGCACTTTATCGTTATTAATTGGGATCAACGCGGGGCAGGTAAATCCTTTTCAATGAAAGATTTCGGAGCAAATTTCACAATCGAACAATTCGTTTCCGATGCAAAAGAAGTGATTCAATATGTACTTAAAAGGTTCAACAAACAAAAACTATTTCTCGCTGGTCATTCTTGGGGAAGTATTATTGGGCTTAACATAGCACATCAATATCCAAAATATATCGAGGCTTACATCGGTATAGGGCAAATTGTACATATGAAACAAAATGAAGAATTGCTATATCAACATTTAATTCATTCTGCCAAAAAACATGATCATAAAAAAGCATTAGCTTCCCTTTTAAAATTAGGCAAACCACCATTTTTAGATACGAGACGTCTTATTATTCAAAGAAAGTGGCTTGGCACATTTGGAGGCGCAATCCAAAACGGATCTTCCTTTTCTTTCATACGAAAAGGTTTCTTTTCTCCTGAGTATACGCTATTAGATTGGTTCAAGTTTCTCGCAGGAAATTTAAAATCTGGCGTTTTATGGGAAGAAATGCTGACAATCGATTTCTTTTCGTCTATTTCAAGTTTATCTATTCCGGTATATTTTTGTTCTGGTCGCTATGATTATCAAACTCCGTATGCACTCGTTCAAGAATATTGTGATGTTATTGAAGCACCCATAAAGAAAATGATTTGGTTTCCAAATTCAGCACATTCTCCTGATCTAGAAGAACCAGAACTATTTGCTAATTCTTTACAATCCATCAAACAAGAGCTATCTTTTCATCATTAAATACAAAAGGCTCTTTTACATTTCATAGAAAACATTTTATAATAATATGTCGCAAGTATTATGTATAAATATAGCAAACTGCTTCATATTCACTTGCCTTAACAGAATAAAAATTAGGGAGATTATATCTATTATGAACGCTGTACTCGTCGCAGTAGCAGTCATGCTATTGCTTAGTTTGTTACGTGTCCAAGTCATTGTCGCCATTATTATTGGAGCTCTAACAGGCGGACTTATCGGTGGACTCGGTATTTCAGAAACAATTAACACTTTTACAACTGGTCTTGGAAACAGTGCCCCTATCGCATTAAGCTATGCAATGCTTGGCGGTTTCGCTATTTCTCTTTCTAAAACAGGACTTCCAGATGCCATGATTCAAACCGCATTAAAATGGATTGGCAACGAACAAGACACAAAAAAACAAGTTTATTCTAAAATACTGATTTTATTCATCATTTTAACAATGGCTTGTTTCTCACAAAATGTTATCCCTGTTCATATCGCTTTCATCCCAATCTTAATTCCTGCACTTTTAAAAGTATTAAACGAGCTGAAAGTAGATCGTAGACTTGTCACATGTATTATTACATTCGGGTTAATTACACCTTATATGTGGATCCCTGCAGGATTCGGAAAAATTTATCATGACGTATTGCAAACAAATGCTGCCCAAAGCGGCCTTACATTTGATGTCGCGCTTATCCCAAAAGCGATGACTATTCCAGCAATCGGAATGATTATCGGATTATGTGTAGCGGTATTCATTACGTACCGAAAACCTCGTACATATGAAACAGAACAAATTCATACCGCCGAAAGTGAAATCGTTCCCTATACAAAGCGAAGCATCACTTTCGGATTATTATCTATCACAGCTACATTAACTGTTCAATTAGCAACAGAATCAATGATTTTCGGTGCCTTAGCGGGGATTATTGTCTTATCAATTAGTGGTAGTCTCCCCCTTAAAGAAGCAGATGCAATATTAACAAGTGGAATGCGTATGATGTCCTTTATCGGATTTGTTATGATTTCTGCCGCTGGATTTGGCGCTGTTCTTCGAAAAACAGGACATGTTGAATCACTTGTGCAAACGAGTGCACATTTCATCGGAAATAACAAACCGCTTGCTGCATTTCTTATGCTCGTTATCGGACTTCTCGTTACGATGGGAATTGGTTCATCCTTTTCAACCATCCCTATCTTAACAACAATTTTTGTACCCCTTTGCATTCAGCTTGGATTTAGTCCAATGGCTACAATTGCAATTATCGGTACAGCAGGAGCGCTAGGTGATGCAGGATCTCCAGCATCTGATAGTACACTTGGACCAACATCAGGTTTAAACGCTGACGGTCAACACCATCATATATGGGATACATGTGTACCGACTTTTCTGCATTATAATATACCGTTACTTATATTTGGCTTTATTGCCGCAATTACATTGTAAAAGGTGCGTATAAAACGCACCTTTTACTTTTTCATTTTCCCTTTTAATTGTTGAAAAGCTATTTTCGCTTCTTCTTCGACGTAATTTTCAATTGCTGGTAGTGATGGACCTATCCATTCACTCTCGATACTCCCATTCGGTCCAATAATTTTTAATTTTTCTGGTATATGTATATTTAGAAATTTGGCTGCTCGAATTAACTCGGTAGCAACCTTATCACTTGAAGCTACAATTCCATCTATATACGGATGAGTTTGCAATAATGTAATAAACTGTTTATTCGTATACCTTTGTACACATGCTTCTCGATAAGAGATCCCTTCATCCCAAACAGCGTCTAAAAATCCTGATATACGCTCTTCCATTTCTTCACTTTCTTCCCCCTCACCGAAATACGCAAGAAAGTGACATGCTTTCTCTTTTAATAAAGAAACAGCCCTCTGTCCACTTTCATAATGATTTGTAAGAGGTTGTTTTTCCTCCATCACAACAAATGGGAATTCGATTTTCCCTAGACTTTTAAAAACTGATTTTGTCAAAATAACACCTGCAACGTTATTTTGCTTCAACATATGTATGTATCTATCTTTATTCTCTATATTACAAACGATTATTTGATAGCCTTCTTTATATGCTATTTCCTCAATACAATGTAGCAAAGTGATGTTTAATGGGTTACATAAATTCTCTACAAGTAATGCAATGATTGTTGAATTCTCTTTAAATAATGGCTTTGCTGCACTGTTTGGCCTATAACGTAATTCCTCAATTGCTTCCTTTACTTGTTTTACTGTTTCGTCATGAACGTATCCTTTTTCATTAATAACTCGTGAAACGGTTGCGACTGAAACACCTGCCAATTTTGCAACATCACGTATAGTTGCCACATCGTCACCCCTTAATATGGTAATAGATTACAATTTTAAGGTAACTTAAATTACAGTATTCGTCAAGATTAATAACTTATATTTCTGAAAATTGTTACATCATTTCAATAAACGATACTCCATCTGAATTTCATGTAAAATCGGGATATTATCATATCCAATGCGCGGAATTTCTTGCTTTATTTTTCGCGCCTCTTCTACTGCATTTACATATAAATTTGTCATCATGAAATTACGTTTTTGATAAAAGCGTAACGCGTTCATATTATCATTTGTTGTAATGAGCCAAACTCCTTGGCACTGTGCTTCTTGAGCAACTTGCAATACGCAATCCACAAGCTTCGTCCCGATCCCCTTCCTTTCTTCAAAACTATCTAACGATACAATTTCACACAAATTCCCAGTCACTTCATACGTTATAATTCCGATTATTCTGTCATCTAAAACCGCAACAAATCCTGGTAGCTCTTCTAACTGATGCCCCTTACCACGCGAAACCATCAATGAGCTCCCCCAGTTTTCACACATGAACATTCGGATTTTTTCTTTCATTGTTGATGTAATTTTTTTTATATGCACCATTTCCTATTTCTCTCCTTTTCTATCCTTGTGATACAATGTAAGTGTATCACATGTAACGGTATTTGGAGGATGAGGTAAAGTATGAAACGTTTTTTTGCAGCATTGTTTACTATACTAGGTGCGATAACTGCCCTTGGGATTTTCTTTACAAATAAAGTGATGTACTTGAAGAAAAAAACAGAGGAAGAAGTTCTAGAAAGAGAATCGAAAAAACATTTTCGTATAGAAGATTTTGACGCTCTTCATAAAGAAGAAATTCATATCCCTTCGCAATTCGGATATGATCTTCATGGATATTACATTCCTGCAGGTCATTCCAACAAGTTTATGGTTTTTTGTCACGGCGTAACTGTAAACAAAATGAACTCTGTAAAATATGCAAACTTATTTTTAAGCAGAGGATTTAATGTCCTTATTTATGATCATCGTCGTCATGGTAAAACCGGAGGAAAAACAACAAGCTATGGATACTATGAAAAACATGATTTAAAATCAGTAGTTGACTGGCTAAAAAGTCGTTTTGGCACAAATATAATACTCGGTATTCATGGTGAATCTATGGGCGCTGCAACACTACTTCAATACGCAGGACTTGTAGAAGATGGTGCTGATTTCTATATTGCAGATTGTCCTTTTTCTGATTTCTATGGGCAATTACAGCACCGCTTAAAGGTTGAATTCCATTTACCCAAATGGCCTTTATTACCATTAGCAAATGCTTTTTTAAAAGTTCGTGACGGGTATACAATTCGTGAAGTTTCACCAATCGACTGTATAAAAAACATTAACAATCCCGTTCTCTTTATTCATAGTAAAGATGACGATTATATTTTAGCCGATATGACAAAAGCTCTATATGAAGCAAAAGAAAATAATAAACAACTTTATATTGCAGAACACGGTGCACACGCTTGCTCTTATAACGAAAATAAAGAGGAGTATGAAGCAGCTCTTGATCAATTTTTGAACACATACGTAAAAGAAACAAAAAACAGGCTTGCATAAGCCTGTTTTTTTCATTGCGATAAAACGTCTGTAACTTGTTCCATGTTTTCAGAAATCCATTGCACAGCTTCATCTAGCGTTGGAAATTCTGTCGTTTGAAACGTTACCTCATCTTGAAGTAACCAAACATCCTTCGCTTCTTGTCCTACACCGGCAATCGACCAGTGCAATAAACTATATGGATGATTATCATTCAAAAATGATGCCCACGTGCGCTCATTTGCAATATTTCGTAATGTAAGTAATTGTTTATCCATCTTTCGTCACCTTACTCTAGTCAGTTATAAAAAACATTATAACACTCTCTTCTCTCCCAAAGAAAGTGCTCTTTTTATCCCGCGTTAACGGGCAGTGAGACTCCCATCTCAAAATTCGGCTGAAGCAAAGAAGTTAGGCGGGAGATTAACTGCCCGTAATCGCCCGATTGGTGAAGGCTAATAATCAGTGGAATGAACCCCCTCCACTAATTAAAGTTTCACTTTATATTGTCAAGTGCTTCCCTTGATTATATGATGAAATTAAGCGTTTGGGAAGGAGGGATAGCGTTGGCAAAAGTACAAATTAAAGTAAATGATAATGGCTCTTTTCGCGTTACAGGGGACGTGGAATTAGTCGACTCACAAGGGAATGTATTCCCAGCAAAACCAGCATTTTCTTTATGCCGTTGTGGTTTATCAAAAAATATGCCTTATTGCGATGCTTCGCATAAAGGTAAATTCGAATCTGTTGTTAGAGCACCAGAGGCAAAGTAATTTCGTATGTGACATGCACATTTTTTGTGCATGTTTTTTCTTTTAATCAAAGTCTGGATATTCCTTTTCCTAACAACATTTTTAACACTTTTGTCTCCATTTCAATCTCCATGTATTTTCACACAATTCTTCACATTCAAATATTTTTTGCTAGCCTTTTTTCTTTTTTGTGCTATAATTTGACCAAACAGCATCCTTCGGGGTCGGGTGAAATTCCCAACCGGCGGTGATGAAGTGAAAACTTCTAAGTCCGTGACCCGTTTTCAACTCGAAAACGGTGGATCTAGTGAAACTCTAGGGCCGACAGTATAGTCTGGATGGGAGAAGGATATGTTTCTAGTTTTTTATATAGTGAATACACTTTTATTTCAGTATGCATATTTTTATACATTCATTTTGAATTTATATATATGTTTAGTTTTCTATACTCATTTTTTATACTGAAATAAAAAAGAGACAACTAGCGTTTAAATAATTCGATATTTTGCTAGGTTTTTTCCTTATGCAAAAATGTCAATCATCGCTAGATTTCTTTCCTGTACTTTCGTATTCGAACTATAATTCTAGAAATCACGTCTCCCAAACCCCAAGGATATTAAATCCTTGGGGTTTTTTGATTTTTTTAGGAGAGGTGAAGAGAATGACTGATCAAGAATATATGAGGATTGCCTTGCAATTAGCTAAGGGGACATCAGGACAAACGAGTCCGAATCCTATGGTTGGTGCTGTTGTGGTAAAAGATGGAAAAATCGTCGGAATGGGCGCTCATTTACGTGCTGGTGAAGAACACGCGGAAGTTCATGCCCTTCATATGGCTGGTGAGAAAGCCAAAAACGCTACCGTCTATGTAACACTTGAGCCGTGTAGCCACTTTGGAAAAACACCACCTTGCTGTGAATTACTCATCGAAAAGGGAGTTAAGCGCATTGTCATTGCTACCCTTGATTGCAACCCGCTCGTTTCTGGTAATGGAAAAAAGAAATTAGAAGAGGCAGGAATCGAAGTAACTACGGGTGTTCTTGAAACGGAAGCAGTTTTATTAAATCGCTACTTTTTTCACTACATGAAAACGAAACGCCCATTTGTCACGATAAAGACCGCGATGAGCTTAGATGGCAAAACAGCCACTGTAACTGGTGAAAGTAAGTGGATTACTGGTGCAGAAGCACGCGCTGACGTTCACCAATATCGCCATACACATGATGCAATTCTTGTTGGAGTGAATACAGTTATAGCCGACAATCCACATTTAACAACAAGAATTCCAAATGGCGGGAAACATTCTATTCGCGTTATTTTAGATACCCATTTACGAACGCCACCATCTTCTCATGTCATAACAGATACTTTAGCACCGACATGGATTATTGTAGGTAAGGATGTAAATAAAGAGAAAATAGCTTCTTATGAATCTAAAAATATAGCGATATTCCAAATGAAAACGAAGCAAATTGAAATTCAAGATGTTTTAGATCTACTCGGTGAAAAACAAATCCTGTCTCTCTTCATCGAAGGTGGACAAACTGTTCATGCAAGTTTCTTACAAACAAACAATTTCAATGAAATTGTAACCTATATAAGCCCGAAATTAATTGGCGGGAAAGGTGCTCCTACTCTTTTTGGAGGAAACGGTTTTTCAAAATTACAAGATTCGCTTTCCTTGAAAATTCAAGAGATGAAACAAATTGGCGATGATATCAAAATTGTTGCGACTGCCCGAAATGAGGTGACGAAATGTTTACAGGAATTGTAGAAGAATTAGGAACGATCACAAACATGCAACAAAGCGGAGAAGCGATGAGATTAACGATCCATGCAAATAAAATTTTATCTGATGTCCATTTAGGTGATAGTATCGCGGTTAACGGGATTTGCTTAACTGTAACGAGCTTTACAACTACTTCATTTACAGTTGATGCAATGCCTGAAACGATGAAATCAACATCACTTCGCCTGCTTAAATCACACTCTAAAGTAAATTTAGAGCGGGCCATGGCTGCAAACGGGCGCTTTGGTGGACATTTCGTTTCAGGACATATCGATGGCATCGGGACAATTTTAACTAAAAAACAACATTACAATGCCGTCTATTACAAAATAGCAATTTCCGATGAATTGCTACGCTATTGTTTGCATAAAGGATCCGTTGCTGTTGATGGAACGAGTTTAACGATATTTGATATAGACGAATCTTCCATAACAATTTCACTCATCCCACACACCGTAAGCGAATCTGTCATCGGAGAAAAGAATGCCGGAGATATCGTAAACATTGAGTGTGACATGATTGGTAAATATATCGAACGCTTTATTTCTAAACCTGTAAAACGAACGGGGTCAATGTCCGAAAGCTTTTTACAAGAAAACGGATTTCTATAAGGGGGAAACATAATGTTTCATCGTATTGAAGAAGCTCTAGAAGATTTAAAACAAGGAAAAGTCGTTATCGTATGCGACGATGAAAACCGAGAAAATGAAGGCGATTTTATCGCTTTAGCAGAGTATATTACGCCAGAAACAATTAATTTTATGATTACACATGGTCGCGGCCTCGTTTGCGTACCGATTACGGAAGGGTACGCAGAGCGCCTACAATTAGAACCAATGGTATCTCATAATACAGATTCACATCATACTGCGTTTACAGTGAGCATTGATCATGTTTCTACAACAACAGGGATTAGCGCTCACGAACGTGCAACTACGATACAAGAATTGTTAAACCCTGCATCTAAAGGTGCTGATTTCAATCGACCTGGACATATCTTTCCATTAATCGCAAAAGAAGGCGGTGTCCTTCGCCGTTCAGGTCATACAGAAGCTGCTGTCGATTTAGCAAAACTTTGCGGAGCAGAACCTGCTGGTGTCATTTGCGAGATTATTAATGAGGACGGTACGATGGCACGTGTACCTGATTTACTACAGTGCGCAAAACAATTTGATATAAAAATGATTACGATAGAAGATTTAATTGTTTATCGCCGCCATCATGAAACACTTGTGACGAGAGAAGTGGAAATTACCTTACCTACAGATTTCGGTACTTTCCAAGCAATTGGCTATTCTAACTCATTAGATACGAAAGAACATATTGCGCTCATAAAAGGTGATATTTCAACAGGTGAACCGGTGCTTGTACGTGTTCATTCTGAATGTTTAACAGGAGATGTATTCGGTTCATGTCGCTGTGATTGCGGACCACAACTCCATGCAGTACTTGCTCAAATTGAGCGTGAAGGAAAAGGTGTTCTTCTTTATATGAGACAAGAAGGACGAGGCATCGGGCTTCTTAATAAGCTTCGCGCTTATAAATTGCAGGAAGAAGGATTCGATACTGTAGAAGCAAATGAAAAACTCGGCTTCCCTGCTGACCTTCGTGATTATGGTATCGGCGCTCAAATATTAAAAGATTTAGGCTTACAAAGTTTACGATTATTAACGAATAATCCAAGAAAAATTGCTGGCTTACAAGGTTACGATTTAGAAGTAGTCGAGCGTGTACCGTTGCAAATGCCAACAAAAGAAGAGAATAAAACATATTTACAAACGAAAGTAAACAAATTAGGACATTTATTAAACTTATAATCAAAGGAGAGATTTATTATGGTATTCGAAGGTCATTTAGTTGGTACAGGATTAAAAGTTGGGGTTGTTGTTGGACGTTTTAATGAATTTATTACAAGTAAATTACTTGGCGGCGCTTTAGACGGATTAAAACGTCACGGCGTAGAAGAAAATGATATTGATGTCGCTTGGGTTCCTGGTGCATTTGAAATTCCTTTAATCGCTAAAAAGATGGCCAGTAGCGGAAAGTATGATGCTGTTATTACTTTAGGTACTGTAATCCGTGGAGCTACTACACATTACGATTACGTTTGTAATGAAGTAGCAAAAGGTGTTGCGTCTTTATCACTACAAACTGACATCCCTGTTATTTTCGGTGTATTAACGACAGAAACAATTGAACAAGCGATTGAACGTGCAGGTACGAAAGCTGGTAATAAAGGATATGAATCAGCCGTTGCTGCCATTGAAATGGCTCACTTATCAAAACAATGGGCATAAAAAAAGAGGCTGCGGCCTCTTTTTATTTTTTCGCTTTTTTTCGTACATCTTTTATTAATTCATTCATCGTTTTTCCTTCTGTCTTTATACGAAGTGCTTGCGCTGTTCTCCATACATTCTCTCTTTTTTTCGCTTCTTCTATAATAGTAATTTCTTTTCGTACTTCCTTTAAATCTTTCCCTTCCGTTTTCAATCCAAAATGTTCAGCTTTCGTTCGAAAATGTTGTTCAATTCTTTGTTGCATCTCTTTTTGTTCAGGATTTTCAGCGGCCTTAACTGGATCAGTACTTATTGCTTTTATTAAAATTAGACAGGTCATAATCGCTAATATGTATTTGTGCATGTAAAATCCTCCAACCCAATATAAAATACATATTTACTATGTACAACTAGGGCTTGGAAAATTCGTCCGCAAAAATTCTTTTTCTCACTCAAAACCCATTCGTATCAAGTGATAATAGCCTTTTATTACATTTTATTTACAAAAAAAGCAAACTCTTTTACAAGTTTGCTTTTTCCTCTATCTTATAGTGCACATTCCTCAATCTCAAATCCTAAATCTTCAATCATACCCCAGTCTGCAGTTGGCTCTTGTCCAGCTGTCGTTAAGTAATCCCCGACAAAAATAGAGTTTGCTGCAAATAAGCCGAGTGGCTGTACAGAACGTAAATTAATTTCGCGACCTCCTGAAATACGAATTTCTTTTGTTGGGTTTACGAAACGCATCATCGCCAATACTTTTAAACATTCTACAGGTGTTAACTCTTTTTGTCCTTCAAGCGGTGTGCCCTTTACAGCAACGAGGAAATTACACGGAATAGAATCTGCATCTATACGTTGTAATTCAAATGCTATTTCAGCACGTTCTTCAATTGTTTCTCCCATTCCAAAAATCGCCCCAGAGCATGGTGAAATACCAGCTTGTTTCGCTTTTTGAACCGTATCAACACGATCGTCATACGTATGAGTTGAGCAAATGCTTTCATAATTGTTTTCATGTGTATTTAAGTTGTGGTTATAACGATGAACACCAGCTTCTGCTAAGCGTCCTGCTTGATCTTCGTTTAAGAAACCTAAACAGCAACAAATCTTCAAATCTGTCGTTTCACGAATTTCCGTCACAGCCCCAATTACGTGATTTACTTCTTTATCTGTCGGGCGACGGCCAGATGCTACAATACAATATGTACCCGCTTTACGGCGAATTGCTTCATGTGCTCCTTCTACAATCTTCTCCTGCGTTAACCATGCATATTTATCAATTGGTGCTTCTGAAATAATAGACTGTGAACAATACCCACAATCTTCAGGACATAAGCCAGATTTCGTATTAATAATCATATTCAATTTTATTTTCTTACCAAAATGATGATGACGAATGATGTAGGCTGCATTCATAATTTCTAAAACTTCTGTATCATCAGCTTCTAATATTGCTATTGCATCTTCTTTCGTAATCATTTTCTCTTCTACTACGTCGTATGCAAGTTTTTTCCAATCCCTTTTTGTTTGTACTTGTTTCATTTCATCTCTTCCCCTCTTTTGTTATATACGTAAATAAAGCATGATACGTTGCCATTATCCCTTCATTTCCCGTGAAGTCTCTTTCGTATATACGAAGCATCGCACGAAAGAGTGAGGGACTTTGGCAATATGATTCTTCATTACTATTGGTCGCTCCTACTTTTCGAATAGAATGCAGAAACTCTCTAACTTCTGCAAAACTCTCTATGTAACATGTTTCAGAAACATGTACATCCCCTGTTTCTATCTTGCATATATGGCGTAACTGATCTTTCGAATAAAAACGTTGACCTATCACTATTTCATTTCGTATATTTTTTTCTTCTTTCGCCCTCCGAAACGAATTGTGAAGCTCTTGAAAAGTTTCTTGTCCAAACGTTGAAAAGAGTAGTATCCCATCTGTAGACAAATGATGAAATAGATTTCTAATCACTTGTTTTAAATCATTTAGCCATTGAAATGTAGCATTTGAAATAATGACATCATATGATTCTTCTAATCGTAATCGTTCGATATCTTCACAGTGAAACGTTACATTTTTTACATTTTGTCTAGTTTTCGCAACCGCAATCATACTTTCAGCAAAATCAATAGCTGTAATATGCGCTTTTGGAAATAAGTTTGATAATTTCTCTGTGACATAACCTGTCCCGCATCCAAGTTCTAAAATACGTATCGATGAATTTGCACTATATCGTCGATTCAATGTAGAAAGTAATGAATGTGCCATCTTTTTTTGTACATTTGCATATTGATCGTAAGATACAGCTGCCACGTTAAACCGTTTTTGCAGTAACGTTTTGTTGATCATGTCGTATCCCCTCTACAAATTGAATTACCTCATTTGCGCAATATTCAAAATTCGTTATACATAATGCGTGTCCTGCCTCACTTACTACCTTGAGTGTTACATTTGTATTGTCCGCCATACTATGAGCAGCAGACAATGGACATATTACATCCTGCTCTCCATGAATAAATAGTATAGGTGCTTGAATTTCTTTCAGCTCTCCTCTCATATCTGTTTCTATTAAATAATCCAAACCTAATTGTAAAGACTGAATAGAATCCCCTTTAAAATGTTTTACAATATCTTCAAAACATTTATTCTCTTTCAACTCATCTTTCGTAAACATATTTTCATAGAACCGCTTGAGCGTATCTTTTTTCTTCCCCACCAAATTCTTTTTCAGCCGTTCTACATGCAAAGAATTCCATCCACTTGTATAGTCACTCGTATTTGTAAATTTAGCAGTACCACCAATTAATACGATACCTTTCGCCTTAATCTTTTTATAGGCTTGAATTGCCGCTAAAGCTCCTAATGACCATCCAACTAAAATTACATTTTCATCATGCGCTACATCTATTATTCGTTCCGCAAACTCGCCTATCTCTTTCACGTTACGCCAATCTATGCATTGAACAGGATATTCTTTGAAATACGGAAGTACTAAATCCCAAACATTTTCTTCCATTCCCCATCCAGGGATAAAAATAATCTTTAGCTCTTTCATACGAAAAGCTCCTCTTCTTTCGCAATGTGAATAATTTGGTCAATGGCCCATTTTAAATCAGCTATTGTATGTTGTGACGTAACAGCAAAACGGACCCGGGAACTATTAATTGGAACCGTCGGTGGACGAATTGCAATTGCTGCGATGTCTACCTCTTGTAATCTTTTACTAAACCGTAAAGCATTTTCATTTGAACCGACTACAATCGGTACAATATGAGTTGAGCTATTCCCAATATCAAAACCAGCTTCTCGTAAATGGGTTCTGAAATATGCACCATTCGCTATAAGACTCTCTCTTCTTTCGTTATCTTCTTTCACAATTTCAATTGCTTTTCGTATCGCCCCTAATATTCCTGGTGGTAAGGCTGTAGTAAAAATAAAGCTTCTCATCATATTTCGTAAATACTCTATATAAATTGCATCGCCTGTCAAATACGCACCATAGCACCCTAAAGCTTTACTAAACGTCCCCATATGTATATCAATTTTTTGAGCAATGTCTTTTTCTATATGAGATAACCCAGCTCCATCGATTCCATATATTCCACTCGCATGCGCTTCATCAACTATAATGATTGCCCCGTATTTCTCCTTAAGCTGCACTAATTCTCTCAAGTATGCAGTATCACCATCCATACTAAAAACAGTATCAGTTACGATTAATTTCCTCTTTTCAGGTGACGCTATTTTCAATAACTTCTCTAAATGATCCAAATCATTATGACGATACCTTTTATGTTCTGCGCCGCTTAATATAATTCCATCAACAATACTTGCGTGATTTAATTTATCACTAAACACAATATCGTGACGACAGGCTAAAGCAGATATAGCACCTACATTTGCTGTATATCCACTATTTACAATTAGTGCTCTTTCAGTACCTTTCCAGTTGCATACACTTCTCTCAACCTCTTCATACAATGGATAATTTCCTACAACGAGGCGAGAGGCAGTCGCACCAGTTCCATATTTTTTTGTACACGCAATAGCAGCTTCTTTTAATCTTTCATCCCCAGCTAATCCTAAATAATTATTTGATGCTAAATTTAACAACCTTTTTTTATCTCGAATAAGCCACGTCTCTTCTGCTTGCTCTGTTACATGCAAATTACGATACTGTCCTTGCTCATGTAATTGTTGTAATTTAGATTGAAGATGTGTGCGCCACGTTTGATTCATTTTGAATGAACTCCTCTAATTTTGAAATCATAATATGTTCTTTTGCTGATTCCAATAATTTTTCCCTAGTAAATTCACCTTCAAGAAATGGTAATAAACCTAAAACTGGTACTCCACTTAACTCCTCAATCATTTCTTTATTTTCTTGCACTCTTTCTTTGTCACATTCTTTACAACTAGACAAAATTACACCTGCTACTGTTAAACCGTGTGCCTGTGCATAAGAAATTGTTAAGACAGTATGATTTACTGTCCCTAGCGTAGGGCGAGCTACTATAATAAGAGGCAACTGTAATTGTTTTGCGAAATCAATTACTAAACTATCTTCAGTATATGGGACTGCAAGCCCGCCTGCCCCTTCGACAAATACGCTATTAAACTCTTTTAATAGTTCTTCATAGTGCCTCATAATGTCTTTTAACTTTACGACTCTTCCAGCTCTTTTCATCGCAAGTCTCGGAGCAAGCGGTTCTTCAATGGAATAAGGACAAATTTCATCTTCTTTTGTCGGTACACCCGATAATGCTTTTAATCTTGCTGCATCTCCCTCAGGGTTTGATGCAACATGTCCACTTTGCAACGGTTTATATACCCCTACGTTATATCCCAACTCTCTATATACACCTGCTAACGCACCTGCAACCACAGTTTTTCCAACTTCAGTATCTGTTGCTGTTATGAAAAAACCGCTCATTCTTCTCCCTCCGTAACATCTGAGATTGCTTTATATAAAATGCGTAACATATCATCAATCTCATCAATTGTAGAAGCAAGAGGAGGCATAAATACAATCGTGTTACCGAGCGGTCGTAAAATCATGCCAAGATCTCTTGAGCGTTTACATACTTGCACACCGACTCTTTCTGTCCATTCAAACGATTCTTTCGTTTCCTTATTCTTCACTAGTTCAATACCAACCATTAACCCACACTGACGAATATCACCTACATGTTTATATGCAAAGAGCGCTTCTAATTGCTTTGCTACATATTCTGTTTTACGTGCAACATCTTCTATTAAATTTGTTTTTTCATATAATTCTAGATTCGCAATTGCTACTGCACACCCTAACGGATTACCTGTGTAACTATGACCATGGAAAAATGATTTTTGTTCCTCATATTCTCCTAAGAAGGCATTATATATTTCGTCTGTCGTTACCGTAACTGCAACCGGTAAATAACCACCTGTTAAACCTTTCCCAGCGGTTAAAATGTCTGGTGTCACATTTTCATGTTCACATGCAAACATTTTTCCAGTGCGCCCAAATCCCGTTGCTACTTCATCCGTAATAAATAAAACATTATATGTTGTACATAAATCCCTTAGCCCTTTTAAATATCCTTTCGGCATTGTAATCATACCGCCAGCACCTTGCATTAAAGGTTCTACAATAATAGCTGCAATTTCTTCATGTTTTTTTTTCAGCATTTCTTCCATTTCTTCTAAATGTTTTTTTACAATTTGTTCCTTATTATCTCCATAAGGAGAACGATATGTATATGGATACGGCATTTTAATTGCTTCAAATAAGAGTGAACTATACACTTGGTGAAACAAGTCTATTGCTCCTACTGAAACAGCACCAATCGTATCACCGTGATATGCTTCTTTTAATGTAACAAATCTTTGTTTTCTCGGTTTCCCTTTATGTTGCCAATATTGGAAAGCCATCTTAATTGCTATTTCAACAGCTGTAGAACCAGAGTCTGAATAGAACACCTTCTTCAATCCTTCTGGTACAACCTCAATAATTTTTTCTGCTAATAAAATTGATGGAACGTTAGCAAGTCCTAACATAGTAGAATGAGCAATTTTATTTAATTGCTCACGAATTGCTTCATCTAATTCTGGCACTTGATGTCCGTGAACATTTAGCCAAATAGATGAAACCCCATCCCAATATTCATTTCCATTTACATCGTATAGCTTTCTTCCCTCTCCACGTTCAATAATGACAGGATCTTCTTCTAAATAATCTTTCATTTGTGTAAATGGGTGCCATACGTAAGCTTTATTTTTCTCTGATAATTCTTCATATGTATAAGATGATTTTTCAGTCGTATTACTATTTACAGTCACAATTGTCACCCCTAATGTTAACTAGTTTATAGATATAGTTAACATTAAATCCAAAAGACTGTCAATTATTTTTAAATTAAAAAGTTCTTAAAAAAGAACAACTTATCATACGATAAGTTGTTCTACTTTCCATGCTGTATCTTTCCGATTTCTAAAATAATCTCTTCATCTTTTTTTCCTTCTGTATCAATTCCCAGTTGTTTTGCGTGCTCAATTAATAAATCATGACGCTTCTCAAATCTAGCTGTGTTTACTTCTTTCGTAATTTCCTCTTTTGTTTTCTCATCAGTAGAAACTCCTAGTTTCGCAGCTGCTTTTTCCATCGACTTCTTCTCTTCCGTTTCTTTCACTTTCTTCACTTCTGATTGCTGGATTTGCTTTTGCTTCACCTGCTCTGATTCAGCTGCAAAAGCTGTGTAAATTCCAGCAATTCCGCCAATGACTAGTAAGGTGGTAAAAAGAATTAATTTTTTCTTCACTCTTTTCTCCCCTTTCGAATTCATTATAACGCACATTTTTCAATGTTAAAACCTATCTCCTTTATTTCCCTAAAAAAATATTACACATTTTTATTGACATGTATGATGAATATATGATAAAAATTTAACTAACATCATATGAATCGGCGTTGATAGGATTTAGTAGTATTTCGATTTCTGATTTCAGAGAGCTGGTGGTCGGTGCGAACCAGTACAGAGCGAATTATGAATTACCCCCTGGAGCTTCTTTTACGAAACGTAAGGAGTAGTGAAAGACGGTTATTGACCGTTATGTCTAAAGAGTGGTGAAACGACACTGTTTCACAATTTAGGGTGGTACCGCGAATTTTTCGTCCCTGCATATATTGCAGGGGCGTTTTTTATTTTATTAACGCATATCATACGACCCTTTATTTTGTGATACATTCATTTTACAAGCTAGGGTGGTACCGCGATTTCTTCGTCCCTGCATAATTATATGCAGGGACGTTTTTTTATCCAATCATTTCCGTATCATATAGAAGTATTAACAAATTACCGGTAATTTGTCAAAAAATTCTAAAATTTAAAAGGAAATATACAATATTGGCGAATTTTATATAAAAAAGGCTATTCTCGATTAATTAGGAGGGGAAAACAATGGTTTCAAAAATTGAATCTGTTCTTTTAACAATTTTTATCTTTTTCTGTATTGGTTTTAGTGTTATTCAATTAGAAGTTTCACCGCATATCCCGATTTTATTCGGTATCGTTATTTTATTAGCGTTTGGGTTTATGAAAAAAATCTCTTGGTCTACTATGGAAAAAGGGATGATCAGTAGTATTTCAGCGGGGATTCCATCTATTTTTATTTTCTTACTTGTAGGCGTATTAATTAGTGTATGGATCGCAGCTGGAACAATTCCAACTTTAATGGTATACGGCTTCCAACTTGTATCTCCGAAAATTTTCGTTCCAACTGTTTTTGTTGTTTGTGCGATTGTTGGAACGAGTATCGGTAGTGCATTTACAACTGCTGCAACTGTAGGACTTGCCTTTATGGGCATGGGTAGTGCTCTTGGATACGATCCAGCGCTTATCGCTGGTGCAATTATTTCTGGTGCATTCTTTGGGGATAAAATGTCTCCTTTATCTGATACAACAAACTTAGCTCCTGCTGTAACCGGTGTAGATTTATTTGAACATATTCGTAACATGCTTTGGACGACAGTTCCAGCTTTCATTATTGCTTTTATTGCATATTTCATTTTAGGCAGTGGATCTGGAGGCAATGTTGATTTCACATCCTTTATTAGCACGTTAGAAAAAAATGCAACAATTTCTATCGTTACACTTATTCCAATTTTATTACTGTTCCTATTCGCATTCAAAAAGGTTCCAGCAGTTCCAACATTACTTGCTGGAATCGTAGTAGGAATCATTATTCTCTTTATTTTCAAACCTAGTACATCTCTAACTGATTTAATGAAAATTATGCAGGACGGTTACGTTTCTAAAACTGGTATAAAAGATATTGATAGCTTATTATCTCGCGGCGGTTTACAAAGTATGATGATGTCCGTTGCCCTTATTTTCCTAGCTCTTTGCATGGGAGGATTACTACAAGGGATGGGTATTATCGCGCAGCTGATGAATATCATCTCTAGCTTTGTTAAAAATAGTACACGCTTAATTATTTCTACTGCTTCAACTGCAATTGGTGTAAACTTCTTACTCGGCGAACAATACTTGTCAATCGTTTTAACAGGACAAGCATTCGCTAACAAATACGATGAAGTTGGTTTAGAACGTCGTAATTTATCACGAGTACTAGAAGATGCTGGTACAGTAATTAATCCACTCGTACCATGGGGTGTAAGTGGCGTATTCTTAACAAACGTCCTTAGCGTTCCAACATTCGATTACCTGCCATACACAATCTTCTGTTTAGCTTGTCCAGTTGTAACCATTATCGTCGGCTTTACTGGATTCGGTCTTTCATGGAAAAAAGAAAAAGCAGTACCAGTTTCATAATATACAAGTAAAAAAAGGATTACCGATTGCGGTAATCCTTTTTTTATACAACACTTTACTATCTATTTGCTTTCTTTCTTCTAAATAACATAAGTAATCCCGCTCCAACAAATGCAAGACCCGCTCCAATTGTAGAAGCAACACTTGCACCTGTTTTCGGTAAATCACGTTCATCTTTGTCAGCTTCTTTATTTTCACTTACAGTTGTCGTTGTTTCTTTTGTATTTTGATCATCTGTTGTAGTTTGTCCAGATCCTGCATTGTTTCCACTATTACCTTCATTTGTTGGTGGTGTCGTTAGATTCCCTCCATTATTACCTTCACCTGTTGGTGGTGTCGTTGGATCCCCTCCATTATTGCCTTCACCTGTTGGTGGTGTCGTTGGATTTCCTCCATTATTACCTTCACCTGTTGGTGGTGTTGTTGGTTTTTCTCCACCATCGTTCTTCTTCGTTATATCAATTGCATATTTAGCAAATTCATTTTCAGATGGTCCAACATATGATATTTTCCCATCTTTCTTTATATACTTTTGTGCATTTGGTGAAGAATCAAATGTTGTATTTAATTTATCTGCAACAATCGGCTTAAATGTCCAGTTTTGATCGGCTGCTGGATTAATAACTGGTGTTTCTTGCATATACTTCACAATGATTTGACGTGTTTCATCTTGTGATTGGTATACAACTTCCCCTTTACTTACACCTGGGAACGTTTGGCTACTTCCACGATAGTTATTTGTAGCGACGATAAATTCTTGATTGTCAGCTACTGGCTTACCTTCATACGTCATATTTATAATACGATTCGTATTTGCATTTACAACTTTTCCATCTTTATCGTATTTCGCTGGTTGCGTCACATCAATTTCGTATTTTAAACCATCTAAAATATCAAAGTTATATGTAGGATAGCCTATATTTACTAACGGCTGTTCTTTCGTTTCCTTTGGATCAATTTTATTAAACTGACCTGCAGACATTTCAAGCCATTCTTTCACTTGCGCTCCATTTACTTTTACAGCATATAAAGTATTTGGATATACATATAAATCTGCAACGTTTTTAATTGCTAACGTTCCAGCTGGAATATCCGTATAATATGTAGCACCGTTTCGGCCACCTGCTTTAAATGGTGCCCCTGCAGATAAAACTGGTATTCCTTTATATTTACTATATTGTCCATTTTCAGCAAACAACTTTTCGACATACCATTTTTGGGCATTTGTCACAAGTTGCACAGAAGGATCATCTTGTACTAATGAGAAATAACTATTAATTGGCGCTGTCGTTTTTCCTACAGCTGTATTCACATAATCAATTGTCGCTTGATGATCATCTTTAATTTCATTAACTAAATTTTGATCAGGTCCTACATTACCTTCATTATTAACAATCGGACGAAGTTGTGGCTTGGATTGCTCTTTTTGTACTTCCCATTTTCCGTTTACCTTTTTCAATTGCATATCAATAATACCTAAGTTACTTCCAAACACACCAGGCATTACAACTGGAACACCATTAAATACATCCTTCACTTCAGTATGTGAATGTCCCATTAATACTGCATCTACACCAGTAACTTCTGTTAAATAATACGATGCGTTTTCCATGCCAACGTTGTATCCACTCTTATCAACACCAGAATGCGCTAGTGCAACGATAACATCTGCACCTTCCGCTTTCATTTTCGGCACCATTTTCTTCGCTGTTTCAACTATATCTTTCGCTTTAACTTTTCCTTCTAAATTTGCTTTATCCCAGTTCATAACTTGAGGTGGAACAAATCCCATTACCCCAATTTTCACCTTCTGTTTTTGACCTGATTCATCTTCTACTTCTTTTTCAAAAATATGATATGGTTTAAAGTAATTTTGGTCGTTCTCTTCATTATTATCTTTATCATCTTTATAGACGTTCGAGTTAATAACCGGGAACTTTGTTTTACTAATCACTTTGTTTAAATAATCTAAACCATAGTTAAATTCATGATTCCCAAGAGAGATGACGTCATACTTCATTAAATTCATTACACGATATAATGGATGTGTATAACTAGGATCCACAGGATTTTTCGGATCGTTTATTTTATTCGCTACATAATCTCCAAGCGGTGTCCCTTGTAATGCATCCCCATCATCAAATAGGACAGAGTTCTTCGCTTCTTCACGTGCTTTATTAACAAGTGTTGCCGTTTGCACGAGACCTACTTTATTATCTGTTTTCGTTTGATAATAATCGTAATTCATTAAGTTAACATGAATATCTGATGTTTCTAGAATTCGTAAGTTAACTGTACTCTCCCCAGTATTCTCATCCGCATGAGCTGTTGTTAGCAGTACTTGCGGCGCTATTACACCTATAGCAAGAGTTGCTCCAGCTAGCATTTTTTTTGACTTTTTCACAAAAAATCCCCCTTATACAATTACCAGAAATAATGAAATGAATCCCTATCGGTCCATAATCACATACCTTTTTTCTTCTATTAGAGACACGATTTTCATTTCATCCTGCGCTAACGAGTAGTCCCCTTAAACGCTCGATTGATGAAGACTAACAATTAACAGGAGATAAAGCTCCCACTAAGTAGCATTTCACCTTATCTGACATTATCATATATAAAACTCTTTCGTATCGTCAATATTTTTTGACAAACTTCAACAAATTTTCTGTAAAGTTATTGTAAACTTTTCATAAACATATAATATGCCCTTACATTGCTAATACTGCTGAATATGATACAATTACCAATTACAAGGAGGATGAATTTATGAAAAAAGTCATCTTAATAGTTGTTTGTCTCCTCCTTCTAATCATTTCTTATTCTAATTTTGAAAAGAACGATGAGACAAAACAAAACGAACCTGAAGACAAAACAGAGAAAACATCTGCTCCAAGTTGGATTGATAAGCAAACAAACGACTCCTTTTATCACCTCGTATTAGGTGATTCACTAGCTAAAGGATATGGATCGACACAAGGTGGATTTGCTGAATTAGCTTCCAGACAAATAGAAGCACAAATTCATAAACCAATTACAGTAGAAAATCTTGGGATAAACGGCCTTACTACAGATCGTCTCGCTAAAAAAGTTCAATCAGAAGATGTAAAGCAAAAAATTAGAGCTGCAAATATAATTACGATTAATATTGGAGGAAATAATTTATTTCGCTTAAATCGTGATGTCGGTGTTATAGATGGTATTAAAATGTTAAATAAAGAAAAAGCTCATTTTGAAGCGGATATAAAAACTATTGTAAAGACAGTTCGAGATCAAAATCCGAACGCTTTACTCATTCTCTCAGAACTCTATAACCCGTTACAACTCGATGACTCCATCGCAAGTTATGCAGACATGTTTTTAGACGGATGGAATGAATCCGTTTATTCCATTTCAAAAGCAAATCAACCGTCAATCGTTTTACCAATTCGTAAATTAATATCGAATGATAAAAAAGATTTACTATTTGACCAAGTGCACCCAAATGATAACGGCTATGCGATTATTGCTAATACATTTACAAAGCAAGTGTTATCCTACAAATATTAAAGCTGCTGTGAAACAATTCTATTTTTATACCATGTCTTTTTTGTTACAATGAAAGTGGAAGGGGGCCTTTATATGGAATCACGCGAGTGGGAACGTATTGTTGATCATCTTCTTTCGCTAGTGCCTCTTTTTTATCGCAAATTTATGCTTCCTGGAGAATTTTCTTCTCAAAGACATATGCCGCCATCACATACACAAGTATTACTACTTTTGCATGAAAATGGCACATTAGCAGTTTCCGAAATCGGCAAGCGGCTAGCGATTTCAAGGCCTAACATGACACCTCTATTAAACAAACTTATTCAAGAGGAACTAATAGAGCGTCATTATAGCGAAAAAGATCGACGGGTCATTTTAATTTCTCTAACAGCTGAAGGGAAATTATTAGTAAATCAGTATCAGCAATTCATTTTAGACAAACTAAAAGAAAATTTCCAAACATTATCTGAGGAAGAGCGCGAAAAGCTCATTCAATCTCTTCAAACCATTCAAAATTTAATTTTGAAAACAAACGCATAAAGCTGCTTCTAAATAGAAGCAGCTTTATGATTCATAATAGTTACCGTAGTATACATTTGAATATGGCCATGTCGTTAAATATGGTTTTTGATCTTGCGTCGATTGTTGTGGTGGTATTTGTGGCAATTGCTGAAATTGTTGCTGTTGATACACTCCAACTTGCTGTCTCAGATCATTTACCGGATAATAATTTATATATGGGTATACTTGAGGTACATAGTAATAATACATCCATTCTCTCCCCCTTTTTCTTAAACATATTCAAAGGAGAAAATGAATGTGCCATTCTTTATATTTGTACAAGTGGTTCTCTCACTTTTTTCTTTCTGTTCTTCAAACGTAACTTACGATTCTTTTCATATAAATAATGCACAACGAAATATGAAACTACACCGAATACAACTCCTAAAATTGTCATTCCAATTAATACATATACTTCACTTTGTAATAAGCTCTTTAACATCGTGAAAATGTGACTTGAAAACAAGTCCGATATCGTGAATGGTTCATGATGTATTTTTTGTACATGAAATGGATAAATCATTTTCCCTAGCGCATACGCAAGCGGAAATAAAAACACTGGGAGAAACGATATTTTCCCAATAATATTGCCAATAACCGCAGCAGGAAATGATCCTTTTGCTAATCGAACGATTGGATAAAATATTACATATACGAGCGATGCTGTATAAATTACTAACATTTCTAAACCAAAACCAATAGCAAAACCTAACGACACTTTCTTTGCTCCTTCTGGCGATCGAAGCAACTTATAATATTGAAACTTTAATATTCTCCACATCCGCTGAAAAAACGAATATGTTTGCTTAGTTGTTTTCACTCTCATCATCTCTTTAACTATATTTTATATGTAGTATGTCCTTACACGCACTGAATAACAAATTTAGTTTTCTCTTTCTATTATAAATGATATAAAATTGATTAACCAAATATACATCCGACATTTTAATATAAAGAACCTTCCTTTTAGGAAGGTTCTTCTACATTATTAAATAAACTTACTAATAATGCTTTTTGAGCATGTAATCGATTACCAGCTTGCTCAAAAACGATAGACTGTGGTCCATCAATAATTTCTCCTGTTACTTCTTCTTCACGATGAGCAGGTAAACAGTGTAAGAAACGATATGTTTGCTTTGCATGCATAACAAGTTCTTTATTGATTTGATAAGGTTGAAATAAAGTATATTTCTCTTCTTCTCCATCTTGCCCCATACTCATCCAAACATCAGTATAAATAAAATCTGCTTCCTGTACCGCTAATTCAGGATTATGCAAAATTTCAATTTCAGCGCCTGTTTCTTTAGCAATCGCTAACGCTTTTTTAACAATTTCCTCATTCGGTTCATACCCTACGGGTGTTGCCACAGTCATATTCATTCCGACTTTTGCACTCGCTAACAGTAACGAATGACACACATTATTCCCATCACCTACATAAGCCAATTTAATTCCTTTAAATGTATTCACTTCTTCATATATCGTCATTAAATCTGCTAATGCTTGACAAGGATGATGATCATCCGTTAATCCATTAATAACAGGAATGCTCGATTCTTTTGCCAGCTCTTCTACATCCGCGTGTGAGAATGTACGTATCATAATCCCATCAATATAATGAGACAGTACTTTCGCAGTATCAGAAACGGTCTCTCCTCTTCCGATTTGCATCTCCTTCCCACTTAAAAACATTCCATGTCCTCCGAGCTGTACCATTCCTGCTTCAAAAGATACACGAGTACGAGTTGAATGTTTATCAAAGATAAGCCCTAATATTTTACCTTGTAATAAAGGCTCTTGCTTATTCTTTTTTAAATATATAGCGAACTCAATTAAAGAAATAATTTCTTCTTTCGTTAATTCTTCTAGTGTTAAAAGATCTTTCGTATTTAATTTCGGTACTTGTACAGTTGACATGAAATTTCCCCCTTATATGATTGATACGTTTTTTGTACAAACTACTTTTTTTATCATATATACTGCCTGTTCTAACTCTTCATTCGTTACAATGAGTGGCGGTAATAGTCTTATGACATTAGGCCCTGCTTGTAATACGAGTAGCCCGTCTTTTTCAAGTTGTTCTATAAAATTTGAAACTTCATGCTTACATTCGATTCCAATCATAAGCCCCTTGCCACGAATATTTTGAATACATTCGACATGACATAACTCTTCTTGCAATCTCTTTAATACGTATTCGCCCTTTTCCTGTACGTCTTTTAAAAAGGATGGTTCCTTGCTTACCTGTAACACTTCTTTCGCAGCAGTCATCGCAATATAATTCCCTCCAAAAGTTGAACCGTGTGATCCCGCATTAAAAGAAGAGCCCAGTTCTTTCCTACCAATTACTGCTCCAACGGGAATACCATTTCCAAGAGCCTTAGCGATAGTAACGATATCAGGTTTTATTCCCATCTGTTCGTAAACGAATAGTGTTCCGGTTCTTCCTATACCCGTTTGTACTTCGTCTATAATAAATAGAGAACCGTACTTATTACATAATATTTCGATTTCTTTCAAAAAAAACGAATCAGCTAGTATGATTCCGCCCTCTCCTTGAACAACTTCTATCATTACTGCTGCAACTTCTTCATTCATTACTTCCTCTAATGCTTGTATATCGTTAAAAGGGATATGTAAAAAAGACGGAAGTAGTGGACCAAACCCTTCTTTCACCTTATCTTGACCTGTTGCACTCATCGTTCCAAATGTTCTACCGTGAAAAGACTGCTCACATGTTACGACTAGAGATTTTCCAGTATGCTTACGAGCTAGCTTTAAAGCTGCTTCATTCGCCTCTGCCCCGCTATTACAAAAAAACACATAATCTAATGCTGTATTTTCTGTTACTAACGATGCAACCTCTTCTTGTAAGGAGTTTGTAAATAAATTCGATATATGCCATATGTCTCCAAGTTGCTTTTCAACCGCCTTTACAACAGTAGGATGACAATGTCCTAAATTACATACTCCAATACCAGAAGTGAAATCTACATATTGCTTACCATGTTTATCAATAACTTTCGTTCCATTCCCCTTTACAAACTCAACGTTTCTTCTTCCATACGTTTGAAAAAGATGACTCGTCATACAATACTCACGCCTTTCGTTACCGTCGTTCCGATACACTCGCCTGTGACCTCAGTAAAATCCTTTGTACCATTCACAATACTTACCTTTTGTACTCCCATTTTTAATGATGTAAGTGCCGCCTGTACTTTCGGAATCATCCCGCCTGTAATAACACCTTTTTCTATAAAAGTTGCAATTTCAGACTCATCTGTTTTCTTTACCAATTTCCCTTCATGTAATATCCCATCTACATCTGTAATGAAAATAAGTTCTTTTGCGGATAGCGCATCCGCAATCCCAGCTGCAGCAGTATCCGCATTTATGTTATACACCTCATTATCATTTATTCCGATTGGGGCAATAACAGGAATATAATTCATATCTATTAATTTTTTTAATAAGGTTGTTTCTACATAACTTACCTCTCCTACATATCCTATTTCTTCGCTGACAGGTTGAACTTGAAGTAAATTACCATCACACCCTGAAAGCCCTACGGCCAGTAAATTATTCTTTTGTAAATTCATTACAAACTTTTTATTTGTACTACCACATAGCACCATTTGAACAACATCCCTCACTTCTTTTGGTGTTACTCGTAATCCATCTCTTTTTTCCACTTTGATATGACACTCTTTTAATTTGGCATCAATTTCTGGTCCACCACCATGGACAATCACTACCTTATACTTCTGTTGCAATTTCTTTATACAATCAAAAAACACATCATTTAATTGATCCAACATGCTACCGCCGCATTTAATTACGATATAATCACTCATCTTCTCTCTCCTTATGTACGATAACAAGCGTTTATTTTTACATAATCATAACTTAAGTCGCATCCCCAAGCTGATCCGGTCTCTTTTCCTACATGTAAATACACATCAATAATAATTTCATGTTCTTTTAATTTCATTTTCATTTCCTCTTCAGAAAATATTTGAGGTTCACTATTTTTTAGCACAACGATAGATTGAAGAGTAATATCAATTGTATTTGGATTAATCGTTACTTCACTTTGTCCAATACTGCTAATAATTCGCCCCCAATTTGGGTCTTCACCGTGTATTGCGGTTTTCACAAGACTTGAACCAACTATTTGCTTTGCAATTTTCTTTGCCTCTTCACTCGCTTTAGCCCCTAGCACATTTACTTCTATTAACTTCGTAGCACCTTCACCATCTTGTGCAATTTTTTTTGCTAAATCTTCACATACCTTCTGTAAAGTAAATACGAAAGTTTCCCAATCTGTGTGTTCCATATTGATTGGTTTCGTTTCCGACAATCCACTTGCCATAACGATGACCATATCATTTGTAGAAGTATCTCCATCTACCGTAATTTGGTTAAATGTATGATTCGTAATTTGTGATAATGCTGTTTGCAATACTTCATGCTCTATATTGGCATCTGTTGTAATAAAACTAAGCATCGTTGCCATATTCGGATGAATCATTCCTGAACCTTTAGCAACACCAGCGATAGTCACTTCTTTTCCATCAATAATCATCTCATAACAAGTTTCTTTCGTTATAAGATCCGTCGTTAAAATTGCTTCACAAAAAGAATGAGCTTCACTTACTTCTTTTGTCGGTATAAGAGATGTAACTCCCTTGCGGATGCTATCCATCGGTAAAGGTACTCCAATTACACCAGTTGAACCGACCGCAACGTAATTTTCTTTTACACCAAAATGTTCTGCCCCTAATGCGCGCATCTCGTAAGCGTCTTGCAAACCTTTCATTCCTGTACAAGCATTTGCATTTCCGCTATTAACGATAATTGCTTGTAATTTCCCTTCAGTTGCTATACTATCTTTCGTTACTTGCAGGGGTGCTGCTTGTATTTGATTTGTTGTATAAACAGCGGCGCACGATGCTGGTACGTCACAAACGATTGCACCTAAATCCTTTTTCTCCTTTTTCAAACCATTGCTAGTACCGATTGCCGAAAAGCCTTTCGGCGTTACAATTGAACCACTTTCTAATTTTGTAATAGACGCTACTTTAATCATCATGTCCCCCTTATGGATAAAGCGGCATATGCTGTAAACCTGTTGTCTCTTCCAATCCCGCTAATACATTTGCGTTTTGAATCGCTTGCCCAGCCGCACCTTTCATCATATTGTCTATAACAGAAACGACCGTAACTCTTTCTGTTCTTTCATCGTAAGCTACCCCAATATCACAATAATTTGAGCCCCTTACTTCTTTCGGACTTGGAAATTCTCCATGAGAGCGAACTCGAACGAAAGCTGAGTATTCATACGTTTCTTCATACAATTTTTGAAGCTGCTCTATTTTCATTTCCTTTTTCACTTTCGCATAAAGTGTAATCATAATCCCCCGTGATATCGGTATTAAATGTGTACTAAACGTGATTGGCTTCATTTCACTATTCCACTCTGCAAGCATTTGCTCAATCTCAGGAATATGCTGATGCTGATTAACTTTATAAATGTGTAAGTTATCATATAACTCAGGAAAGTGAGTCATTGTTGTTGGCGTTTTGCCCGCTCCAGATACTCCTGATTTCGCATCAATAATAATGGAATCTTCTTCAATTATGCCGCTACGCATTAACGGCGCTATCGCTAATAATACAGCTGTAGCAAAACATCCTGGGTTTGCAATTAAATTTGCCTTTTGAATCTCAGTCCTTTTCCATTCACTTAACCCATACACTGCTTTTCTAAGAATTTCTTCTTGTGCAGCTGGCCTTTTATACCACAGTTCATACGATGAGGGATCTATCATACGAAAGTCTCCAGATAGGTCAATTACTTTTAAACCTACCTGTAATAACTTTGGAGTCAATTCTGCCGATACACCTGCTGGGGTTGCTAAAAATACAATTTCTGCTTCCTTCTCTATTTCCTCCACATCAATTTCTTGTAACGTATGGACAAGGATATTTCGAAAATGTGGATATACATTCGCTATACACTCACCAACTTGCGAAAAAGAATGGAGAGATGATATCGAAAAATACGGATGCTGCTCTAATAACCGAATTAATTCAATACCTCCATATCCAGTTGCTCCAATAATTGCGACTTTCATAAGTTCCTCCTCATATTGATTCTTTAGATTAAGTATGATTATAATATTGTATATTTATAGAGTCAATTAAATATTTATAAATTTTTAAAACTAAAAAAACTTAATTTTACTAGAAAAACAATATACTCAACCGAATTTTTATACAAGAATAGTGCATGGTAGTTTTTTCATTTCACTTCAAGTACAATAAAACAATACATACGTACATACAGGCGGGGAAAAATATGAACGAAAAGTTAATTGAGAAAATGATTATAAAAAGTTTTCAGCAATATCAATGCAATCCTGTATCAAAAGAGGATCAGGAAATGTTAGTAAAACATATTCAAGTGATTATTCATTCGAATAATGAAATTGACGTATACGAGGCAATTGAGGATACCGTTTACGATTATGTGACTGGAAAATAAAAAAAATAGGAGATTTCCATATGGAAATCTCCTATTTTTTACTTAATGATTTTCCTGCTACACGTTCAAATAAACTAGGGAATAACGCATAGAGCTTAGGCCCCATTCCCATCCACTTCGGCAAATTCACTTCACGTTTTTTCGTTTGCATCGCCTTTACGATTTGTTCTGCTACATATGTTGGTTTTAACATGTAACGTCCCATATTTTTTACATATGTACCAGATTGATCAGCTATTTCAAAAAAGTTCGTATCTATCGGTCCTGGGTTAATTGCTGTTACATAAATATCTGTATTCGATAATTCCATGCGCAAACTATTCGTAAACCCTAATACGGCATGTTTCGTTGCTGCATACGCACTCGATTTCGGAGTTGCAATTTTCCCAGCAAGTGAAGCTATATTAATTATATGTCCTTCGTTTCTTTTTACCATATAAGGTAATACCGCTTTCGTACAAGCTACTAGTCCAAATACATTTACTTGGAACATATCCTTTACTTCATCCATTGATGCCTCTTCAAACGTTTTAAAAATACCAAAACCCGCATTGTTTACCAATATATCAATACGTCCCACTTCTTGTAATACCTTTGAAAAAACAGATTGTACTTTCGTCTCTTCACTTACGTCTAATACATAATAATAGCAAGGCGTATTATAAGTTTTTTTTATTTTGTCTGCTAACGCTTGTAGTTTCTCCTCTGTTCGAGCCATTAATACTGGAGTCGCTCCCTGCTCTGCAACTTGCATTGCAACTTGCTCTCCAATTCCACTAGAAGCGCCTGTAATGACGATTACTTTTTTTTGTAAGCGTCCTGTCATTGCTGTCACCTACTTTGCATAATAAATCAATTGTTGCGAAGATTCATCAATCATCACTTGTTGATTATATGCTAAAAAGTCTAATTGTCCAACAGTTTCGGAGATAGTAAGCGGCAATTGTTCTTTATATAATACTGGAAATAGCTTCACACATACTTCAAATGCTGTCATCGGTTTTTCCTTTAATAACTCAAGTACTTTAAATGCACGTGTTTCTTGCTTTTGTAACCTCGTTTCAATAAGTTGTTTCACATTTAGAACATCTTCCCCATGCCCTGATAAAATACGTGAAATATTCATTTCACTTAAACGTTTTAACGTTTGATTGTATTGTAGCAATGGACGTGCTCTTTCCGTTTGCCCTTCATATGGTGGTTCTAATATTGGATTTGAAGAAATATGACTAATGAGAGCATCCCCACCAATTAATATCCCATCGGATTCTCTATATAAAGAAATATGAGTAGAAGCATGACCTGGGGTTTCAATTACTGTAAACCCAGGTAAAGAATCAATACGATCCCCCTCTCTCACAGTATGTGTTAACGATCTATTACAAGAATATTTAAGTGTCCTTGTCGTCAATAATGCCTCGTCATTCAAAAATGCTGCTGGAACACCGAACTGCAAGGCTGTCTCTCTAAAAAACTCATGATACCGCTTTAAAAACTCTGGATTTTGCGTGATCCACGGCTCATTCCAAGGGTGTCCAATAATATTCGTTTTCTCAGAAAATATATTTAAAAGTCCACAATGATCCGCATGATGATGCGTAATCACTACCGTTTCAATATCTTCTATCGTATAACCTAATGTACCTAATTGACTTTCTAACGCATTTTTTGCCTCTTCTGTATTCGTCCCTGTATCAATTAATGTTAATGTCTCCCCCTCAACTAAAAACACATTCATAGTCTCAACTGCAAATGGCACAGGAATCTCCATTCGGTGAATCGCCGTCATGCTTAGCCCCCCCTGACTCTTTCCGGTTCAAAAATGAATACCTCTTCAGTTTACAACTTCTACATAAATTTGTCATTATTTTCAGATAAAAAGAGGTGTTTTCTATAAAAAACCGAATGTATGTACATTTATAAGTATTTCTAACCAAGTTTAAAGGAGGAACATCATGTCTATTCAAAACATATCCTTTCTCGGTGCAGGCTCTATTGCCGAAGCGATTATTGGTGGATTGTTACACGCAAATGTAGTTAAAGGAGAACAAATTACCGTAAGTAATCGTTCTAACGAGACAAGGTTACAAGAGCTACATACAAAATATGGTGTCAAAGGTACGCATAACAAAAAAGAACTACTTGCTAATACAAATATTCTTTTTCTAGCAATGAAACCAAAGGATGTTGCAGAAGCGCTTACCCCTCTTAAAGAATATATAAATGAGGATTTGCTTATTATTTCGTTATTAGCAGGTGTTTCTACTCACTCGATTAGAAACCTACTTCAAAAAAACGTTCCGATCATTCGTGCAATGCCAAATACATCTGCCGCTATTTTAAAATCAGCTACCGCTATTTCGCCTTCAAAACATACAACAGCGGAACATATTCAAACTGCAAAATCTTTATTTGAAACGGTCGGTCTCGTCTCTGTTGTAGAGGAAGAAGATATGCATGCTGTCACTGCATTGTCTGGAAGTGGACCAGCTTATATTTATTACGTAGTAGAGGCGATGGAAGACGCCGCAAAAAAAATTGGTTTAAAAGAAGATGTTGCAAAATCGCTTATTCTTCAGACGATGATTGGTGCTGCTGAAATGCTAAAAGCAAGCGAAAAACACCCTTCTATTTTGCGAAAGGAAATTACATCTCCTGGCGGAACTACCGAAGCAGGCATTGAAGTATTACAGGAAAGTAAATTTCAACAAGCACTCGTTTCTTGTATTACACAGGCAACGAAACGATCATATGATCTTGGAAAAACATTGGAACAACTCACAAAAGAAAAATAAAAATGGAGCTCAATCTTACTTGAGCTCCATTTTTTATCATCATATACTTTTAGTTATTACTCTTTCCAAAAATCTCTTCTTGTAGACGACGACCTGTCGGTGTTGCTGCAAGCCCGCCTTCAGCTGTTTCACGAAGTGCTACTGGCATCGTTTGTCCGATTCTAAACATTGCCTCAATCACTTCATCACATGGAATTGTACTCGTTACACCAGCTAATGATAAATCCGCTGAAATCATCGCATTTGAAGCACCCGCTGCATTACGCTTTACACAAGGTACTTCTACAAGTCCTGCAACAGGATCGCACACTAAACCAAGCATATTCTTTAATGAAATTGCCATCGCTGTAGCTGCTTGATCTGGTGTTCCACCAGCCATCTCAACTGCTGCTGCCGCTGCCATTCCACTTGCTGAACCAACTTCTGCTTGGCATCCTCCTGCCGCACCAGAAATACAAGCATTATTCGCAACTACCATACCGAAAGCTCCTGCTGTAAATAAAAATTCAATCATTTCTTCACGTGTAGGTTGTAATTTTTCTTTCAGTGCAAACAGTACACCTGGCACTGTTCCAGCAGAACCTGCTGTTGGTGTTGCACAAATAATCCCCATCGCCGCGTTTACTTCATTTGTTGCAACAGCTTTACTCACTGCGTCCAAAATCGTATCTCCAGATAAGCCTTTTCCGCTCTTCATATACGCTTGAACTTTTACAGCATCACCGCCAGTTAAACCAGTTGGTGATTTCACGCCGCGAATACCACGTTCTACTGCTTGTTCCATCACGACTAAGTTCTTTTCCATACCAGCAATTACTTCTTCACGTGAAATATGTCTTGTTTCCATTTCACATTGAATCATAATTTCTGCGATTTTTACATTTTGTTCTTTAGCTTGCGCCACTAGTTCCGCTGCGTTCCGAAACATGGTGTGTCCCCCCTGCAATTAATCCATAATAGTTACTTGACAAATATTTTGTTGCCCTTTTATTTCTTCAATCACTTCATCTGCTAACAATTCATCTGTTTCAATGACCATAAGCGCTCTTCTTCCTTTTTCTTTACGAGAAACGCTCATTGTACTAATGTTAATCTCGTGTTTCGCAAGAATGGAAGCTACAGCTGCGATAGCACCAAAGCGATCGTTATTTACAATAAGTAGTGCTGGACTCGTGCCTGTTAATTGAAGATCGAATCCGTTTAATTCTACAACTTCAATTTTACCGCCACCAATTGAGCAAGCAACAACTTCAATTTCCTCTTCACCTTTATACAGACGAATTTTCGCTGTATTTGGATGCGGAGCATTTGCATCTTCTTCAATGAATTCCACTTCAATCCCGCGTTCTTTTGCAATATCTAACGCACTTGGAATACGTAAATCATCTGTTTCAAATCCAAGTATTCCACCGATTAGCGCTACATCCGTACCGTGACCACGGTATGTTTTTGCAAATGAACCATATAATGAAATGCTAACTCTCTCTGGCTCATGACGAAACAGCTGACGAGCAACTTGCCCCATTCTTGCCGCGCCTGCTGTATGTGAACTTGATGGACCAATCATAACCGGACCAATAATATCAAACACTGAGCGGTACTTCATCATAACTCCCCCTAAACCTCTATGAAAAAAATTTATTCTACTATTTTATTAAGCTGCCACATTTGTTGCTGTTCCAGTTCTACCACGAATTTGTTCCGCTGTACGAATTGGATAGTTTTTGAATAAAATGAACCAATATCCTGAAATAATACCAGATACCATAATACATAAGAAATATAGCATTACTTTCATTTAAAACGATATAAGATAACCAGCAATAAATCCTGGTAGCAATCCAAAGTTTAACACAGAAGCCATTGCAAGCATAGCATAAACAGGTGATATAACCATTGTTAATACAACTAAATTTGCACCCGCTACTCAACCTAGACTACCTGCTGATGTTCTGAACTCTTTTAAAGAGTGGTATACCAATTAAATCCCCACCAACTTATTATTAAAAAAGCTTCTACTAAAGCACTTGCAACAGCTACACTAGCTAATCATACCGTTTAGCTAAAAAGTAAAAAAGACTTAGTACAAATAATGATATCTTTCCTATTATAATCTCCATATTACTCTCTCATGTTTTAGTCAACTTCACTTGTTACGACAATGACTAATATGCATGTGACTTATAATAAATTGTAATCTGCCCTCATTATAGCTTGTTTTTTATAAAACGCTTACTTTTGTTGAATTTTAAAAGTTCTGAATAAAAGTCCCTTTCTGCTATTTGTATTACTTGTATGTCATCTGACTTATATAACAGTTTTTCTAAATAATCATTATTACGTATTTTTATCCTATATATTCAAACCATTCTAAGTTTCTGTATCATCCAAGTTTAAGTATAAAATAATAACAGTTTTATTTTTAAAATTTTTTAGACATAAAAAAATGGTAACCTAATGTTACCATTTTTCAAAAAATCATTATTTTTCTACTGGAAATGATTTTAAATCTGTCGCTATTTCTGTATTAGGAAATAACTCTCGTGCCTCTTTCAATAATTCCTTATATGTATCTCCTTGATAACGAGAACTAATGTGAGTTAATATTAATCGTTTCGCATTTGCATGAAGTGCAATGCTCGCAGCTTGCTTAGATGTGGAATGAAAATAATCATGCGCTTGTTGTTCATCGTCTGCCGCAAAAGTTGCTTCATGAACAAGTACATCAGCATTTTGTGCTAGCTCTCTACTCGCTTCGCAATATCGTGTATCACCTAAAATGGTAATAATTCTTCCCTTTTGAGGCGGACCGATAAAATCTTTTCCATTTAGTATCGTACCATTCTCTAATTCAACTACTTCTCCATCTTTTAAACGCTTAAAGATTGGCCCTGGTTTCACTCCCATTTCAAGCAATTTATCGACTAAAAGAACACCTTGTATATCTTTCTCTACAATACGATATCCAAAACATTCAATGCCATGTGACAATTTTTTCGTTTCTACATAAAACTCATTATCTTCAAACACAGTACCTTCTTCTGTTATCTCAACGATTTCAAGTGGATATTTCACATGTGTCGTACTTACTGATAATGCCACTTCAATAAATTGTTTAATTCCTTTTGGTCCGTACACTGTTAATTTTGTTGTTCCACCTTGAAACGAACGGCTACCCAATAAACCCGGCAATCCAAAAATATGATCGCCATGTAAATGCGTAATAAATATTTTTTCAATGCGGCGTGGACGTACAGACGTATGTAGTATTTGATGTTGCGTCGCCTCGCCACAGTCAAATAACCAAGTCTGTCCTCGTTCTTCTAACAACTGCAAAGCAATTGCTGAAACATTCCTTCCTTTTGAAGGAACACCTGCACCAGTTCCTAAAAATACAAATTCCACTTTCTTTCCTCCAGCTCTTTATATAATCTATCTTTCATCTTACGGAATGTTATTTCAAATGGCAAATTGAATTTACATAACCAATCATCTAGACAACTATATAACACGAACGTTATACTCAAAAAATTTAGCTATCGTTCGTGTTTTGTGGTAAAATGATTGTACTACATTTTAAGGGAGCGTTTTATTATGAAAGAAGTATTTCGTTTACAAACTGATTTTTCATCTTCATTTGATCGCTGGGTAAGTTCTTTCGTGTCTGATCACCCAGCACAATTAGAATGGACGACTTTAAAAGAATTAATCCATGAATATACAACATCACATACAAATGAGACATTACCAACATATATTTCTTCAGCTTTAACATATTACGCACAACGCGTTTCAACAACAAATAACTCAGAAATTGTTATTTTTGAAAATCCTACAATCTCATAATCTATTATAAAAAGCACTGTAATGAGTGCTTTTTATTTATGTTCATTATTTTTTATTTTTCCAACTTATTCTCAAAAAATACAACTTATTTCATACTATATACCCTTCATAAATCTATTTGATTTTTCAAAAAAACAGATTAAAAAGATATTGACACTACGATTTTACAGTGCTAACATTCAACATGTAATTGAATATGGTCTCTGTTAGGTGAGGCTCCTGTATAGAGAAACGCTGCTGCCCAAAAATGTCGAGAGACGCCAATGGGTCAACAGGAAAGGTCGGAATGAAGGCCTTTTTTAACGTAGCTGGTTTCAGTACCTATGCTATACAGTGCTAAAACTCAACGAGGGAGAGGTGCATGTATTTTGTCATACACAAAAACTGTTTTTAGCTATGTTTACTAACAGGCTTTCGTGTGGACGTTTTTTAACTGTGAATTCAGACCTTTACTCGTTGTGAGTAAAGGTCTTTTTTATGTCTTTATGCACCTGACTATGAAACAAACATAGCATATTCAAAAACTATTAAATTGGACGGAGGTGAGGAACAGTGGCAAGTGATGATTCGGCCCAGATACCCATATGTTTTACGTTCATATTTCATCATGTAGGTAGGAAAGAAGCTGTTCCTCCTAATTTTAAATAGTCGAGTAACAGATTGTTTCCTCCTTCATGACAAAGAAGGAACTACCGATGTTAAATTTACAAAGACAAGAAGCAAAGCATGCTTACGATCAAGATAGCATGCAAACAAATAACAAAGTATTAGTGGAAGTTGCAACACAAGATATAAACTCTGCATTAAAACTTCTAGAAACTACAGAAAATGGACTCTCTAAACAAGAAGCGTCCCGTAGACTTTCTTTATATGGTCCGAACGAAATTGCTCATAATAAAACATTGCCGTGGTACATTCAATTTCTGCTGGCATTTAAAAATCCATTTATTTTTGTTTTATTAGCTCTTGGAGCGCTCTCTTTTTTCACAGATGACATGCAAGGAAAAATTGTCGTATCTGTAATGATACTGCTAAGTTCAACGGTTCGCTTTTTACAAGAATTCCGCTCTCAAAAAGCCGCGGATAAGTTAAAGGCTATGGTTCGAACAACCGCGAGCGTCTTTAGAATAGATGGATTTGTACACGAAACAAAAAACGTAACGAATTTAAATCGAAATTATACAATAGAAATTCCAATTGAAGAACTTGTGCCTGGCGATATTATTTCACTTTCAGCTGGTGACATCGTTCCAGCTGATGTGCGTATTTTATCCGCTAAAGATTTATTTGTTAATCAGTCTTCATTAACTGGGGATGCACTTCCTGTAGAAAAATACGAAAACTGCTACCATACAGAAAACAAGCATATCTTACCGAAAAATATGAAAAAAAATTTCAATCCACTCGATATGGAAAACCTTTGCTTTATGGGTACGAATATTGTAAGTGGTAGCGCAAAAGCTGTTGTCGTTTCAACAAGTACCGATACGTATTTCGGCTCTTTAGCGAATAAAGTAATCGGAAAGCGCGCAGAAACAAGCTTTGATAAAGGTGTAAACAAAGTAAGCTGGCTCTTAATTACATTCATGCTTATTATGGCGCCCATTGTCCTTCTCATTAATGGATTCACAAAAGGTGATTGGCAAGAAGCTTTCTTCTTCGCTATCGCTATTGCAGTTGGTCTTACTGCCCGCAAATAGCGGGATAAAAACGAGAATGAGTGGGTACTCCCCACTCATTCTTAAAAACATAACACGTACTTATATGTATGGAGGTGACCATGATGGTATGGTATGACATTGTATTAAGATTATTTATCGCAATTATTATAGGTGCTTGTATCGGAATGGAAAGGCAATGGAGACACCGGATGGCCGGTTTACGGACAAATGCTCTCGTATCACTTGGTGCCTGTATATTTGTTTTATTATCCGTCATGCTTGATCATGATGCTAGCCCCTCACGTATTGCTGCTCAAGTTGTTAGTGGGATTGGCTTTTTAGAAGGCGGTGTGATTATCCGTGACGGTTTTAGTATTAGAGGATTAAATACTGCGGCTACTTTATGGTGTGCTGCTGTCGGTACTCTTACAGGCGCTGGTTTTCTCCTTGCAGCTATATTAGGTGCAGCCGGCGTTTTACTAGCAAATATACTACTTCGCCCGATCGCTCTCTTTATGAATAAAAAATCAAAAGAAGAATCACCTGAACAAACAAACAAACAAACTACTTCCTTTCTCTTACTTGTTCCGAAGAAAATGAAGCACATATTCGTTTTTTACTCATGCACATGGTAAGTACAGAATGTCTCGGTTTAAAAGAGTTATATAGTGAAGATGTAGATTCTTAGCAAAAAGTCTGTATACAGGCTACATTACATTGCAAGACAAATGCGGCTATCTTAATTGAAAAAATAGTAAGTAGAATGTTATTAGAATCTGGCGTTACTGCTGCTGGGTGGAAGACTTCTTTAAATTTAGAAGCGAGTTAAATATGAAAGGTGTCATGATATTTACTACTTCATGACACCTTCTACATAAACTTATTTTCTAACTTTTGTTGAAACGACTTCTCTTGCTTACGTAGTAGTTGACTACCTCGTTGTAAAAGCGGTGTTCCATACTTATCATTAATTTGATCAATGACAGCAAGTAGCGGTTCTTTTTTCGCATCCTCTTCAAATGAAAACAAATCTAATTGTTTCACCGATTCTGTCTTCCACTCTATTTCAGTAGCTGTAACACCTAATAAACGAACGGAATCACCGTCCCAATGTTGCTTCCATAAACGGGATGCTGCTTGAAAAATATCGCGTTCTTCCCAAATTGCATTTTTCAATTGCTTACTCCGTGTTATCGTTCGCCTATCATGGTATTTAATCATAATTTGAATATTATAGCTGACAAGAGTTCGCTTTTGTAATCTTTTACTCACTGATTTTGATAAACGTTCTAACATATCAAGTAACTCTTTCTCTTCATCCATATCCTTTGAAAAGGTCGTCGAATTACCGACACTTTTATGCTGTCCCATTTGACTCGGATCAACTTCTCTATCATCCATACCTTTTGCACGCCTTTGTAAATCAACACCGTGCTTTCCAATTTTAGCTCGAATGATATGCTCGTCTCCCTTTGCCAATTGTTCAATTGTCTGTATATGAATATCATTTAATTTTTCAGCTGTTTTCTCACCAATTCCATGCATGGCCCCAACTGGAAGTGGCCAAATCAATTCTGGAATATCACGTTTTCGAAGTACAGTAATACCAAGTGGCTTTTTCATATCTGAAGCGGTCTTTGCTAGAAAAAGATTTGGAGCAATCCCAATACTACACGGAAGCTGTAGCTCTGTTAACAACGCTTGTTGAATCATCTTTGCTATTTCAAGAGGCGAACCGAGTGCATAGCAATCTGTAATATCTAAATATCCTTCATCTATAGAGACTGGTTGTATCTTTTCTGTAAAACGGGAAAGGATTTGAAACATTTGAAATGAAGCTTCACGATATAATGTGAAATTAGGACGCCTTACAACTAATTGTGGGCATAACCTTTTCGCTTCCCAAAGAGGCATCGTCGTACGTATTCCATATTCTCTCGCCTCATAACTACACGTTATAATAATTCCTTTTCTCTCTTTTTCATTTCCAGCAACCGCTAATGGCTTTCCTTGTAATGATGAATCATGAGCAATTTCAACAGATGCGAAAAAACAATTCATATCCACATGTAAAATAACACGGCCATTTTTCGGATACATTTCTCGCATAGTACTACCCCCTCCAAAGAACATTTGTTCCTTCATTATACCAAATTCATGTACAATATAATAATTACTTATTCTTTTTATCCTTATTTTTGCTATACTTAATACAAAATATGGATATTATTGTAAAATGAGTGACTTATTATGAAATCTAATAGTAAACTTAACTCTACCTTTCTCATTATTATATTAATCCTCTTAATTAATTACTTACTACTCCCCATTTTTAATATTAATACAGCTGGACTCCTCCCTCGTTTACTAAGTATCGTAACAACTTATATATTGCCATGGATTTTCTTATATTGGTTTATCCGCCTAGTGAAAGCAGTTGAATCAAAATAAAAAAGACGTGTAAACCATAATTGGTTCACACGTCTTTTTTATTTTATTACTTCGCTACTTCTTCAATAATTGCAACAACTAATTCTGCTGTTTTCGCTAATTCTTCAACAGGAATCTTCTCGTTTGTTGTATGAATTTCTTCATAACCAACCGCTAAGTTAACTGTTGGAATACCGTGTCCTGCAATTACGTTTGCATCACTTCCGCCACCACTTTGGTGAAGAGAAGGTGTGCGACCAATTTTTTCAGCTGCACGTTTTGCAACTTCTACAACGTGGTCGCCATCAGCAAATTTAAATCCTGGGTACATAACGTTTATTTCAACGTCTGCTTGACCACCCATATCTTTTGCAGTTGTTTCAAATGCTTCTTTCATTTTCGCAACTTGTTCTTCCATTTTCTCGTTGATTAAAGAACGAGCCTCTGCAAAGATTTGTACATGATCACAAACGATATTTGTTTGTGTACCACCTTCAAAACGTCCAATATTTGCAGTCGTTTCAGAATCAATACGACCAAGTGGCATCTTCGCAATTGCTTTCGCTGCGATCGTAATTGCAGATACACCTTTTTCTGGTGCTACACCAGCATGAGCTGTTTTCCCGCGAATAATTGCGTTCACTTTCGCTTGTGTTGGAGCTGCAACAACGATTTCACCAACTTTTCCATCGCTATCTAATGCGTAACCATATTTCGCTGTAATGCGCTCACGGTCTAATGCTTTTGCACCAACAAGTCCAGATTCTTCTCCAACTGTAATAATAAATTCAATTTTACCATGAGGAATATTTTTCTCTTTTAACACACGAATTGCTTCGAACATTGACGCTAATCCTGCTTTATCATCCGCACCTAAAATTGTAGTACCATCTGATACGATATATCCATCTTTAATAGAAGGCTTAATTCCATTACCAGGAACTACTGTATCCATATGAGAAGTAAAGTAAATTGTATCCACGCCATCTTTTGTTGCTGGTAAAGTACAAATTAAGTTACCTGCACCATGACCAGTTACAGACATTGTGTCATCTTCAAATACTTCTACACCTAAATCTGTAAATTTCTTTGTTAATACTTTGCAGATTTCTGCTTCAAATTTCGTTTCAGAATCTACTTGTACTAATTCCATAAATTCATTTACTAAACGTTCTTGATTAATCATAAGACTGCGCCTCCTGCACTACCATTATGTATGTAACACTACTAATTATAACAGAATTTCGCAAAAGTTTCGAAATACAAGACAAAAAACAGACGGTTTATATGTCTAGATAACCATCTGCTTTCGATTACTCATTTAACAATACCCAGCGCATATGATCTTCCCACACTCCATTTACCATTAACATCTTCCTAGATACACCCTCATACTGGAAGCCTATTTTCGTCACTACTTGTATAGATGCTAAATTACGCGGCATAATTGGTGCTTCTATACGATGTAAATGAAATTCCTCAAAAGCAACTGCAATTGCTTTTCTAAGCGCTTCTGTCGTATAACCTTTATTTAACTCTTCCTTATCTAATTTATAACTGAGTACACAAGATTGATAAATACCACGAACGATTAAATTAAATGAAATACAGCCAATTATTTTCGTGTCATCACCTTTTTTAAAAATCCATAGCCTAATGATCTTACCTTCTGTAAACTCTTTTCTATCCTTTTGTAGCTTTTTCTTTTGATAATCTAACGTAAAAAAATCCTCCGGTCTATACTCTTCCCAAGCTTTTAAAAATTCACGATTTCTGTCGTAATATTGAAGAATTTTTTCAGCATACGACTCATCGATTTCCCTTAAATGTAAGCGACCTGTCTCATATATTTTCATCATCGTATCTCCATTCTTCAGCTTGCAAAACAAAAACTCACAATCTATCTTTTAATATATTCTCTATGCATACTTAAATTTCCTGTTATATTTTGCAACCCCTTCCCGAAATTTGTCCTTTCTCTCCCCTTGTCCACAGTTTCATTTCTCGTTACAATGAAGGTGTACTGATTTGCAAGGAGGTTTAACGATGCATAAAAAAGCTCAAAAAGTTATGGTTTATATCATGCTAATTTCTATGCTTGTAACAACATTACTTGCTGGCGCAAGTATGTTTTGGTAAAAAGGGCGATGTGTTCGTCCTTTTATTACGTTTTACACATAATAAAATAAACCATCTCGACATCGAGATGGTTTATTTTATATAAAACACAACCGCTACAATACTAAAGGAAAATGCCATTACTAACGCTATCACAAAACTCGTGTACTGTTTCTGCTGAAACGCCCCAATAACAAAAGTAAGATTAAGTAATGCCATCAATACAACCGCTACAACGTAAGAGCATATATTAAAAGTTGCCAATATGAATGTAATCACAAATAGAAAGCCAATAAAAAACTGCATATACGAAATTTTTGGATTCAAGTACATATGAGCAACCCCTTTACCTATTTTTATCCCGCATTAACGGGGAATAACCTCGCACTGATTAAAGTTTCACTTTATCTTTCTATATTTTCATTAACGCATGGTTATGTACACATGTCAAGACAACTTATGATAAAAGAAAAAGCCAACCTTTGCGTTGGCTTTTTCATATGCAATGGCACCTTTTTCTTTTGCCAATTGCTGAAATGTTTTTTTCGACTTCACAATCCACACTTTTGTTCCAATTGGAATGCGATCAAATAAATATTCCACATCGTTTTTCTTCATTCTTATACATCCTTGTGAAATATACTTTCCAATTGAACTTGGTTGGTTTGTTCCATGTATTCCATATTTACTCCCATCAGTTCCTCTTGCATTAAACCCAATCCACCTTGATCCAAGTGGATTTTTTGGTGAACCACCTGGAATATCTTTTGCAATATAGTACGGATCCTTCGCTTTCATTACAATATCAAAAGTTCCTTCTGGGGTTAATTCATTCGTTTTTCCTGTCGCTACGGGAAAAATCTTTTGAATTTTCCCATCGTCAATGTAAGCTAGTTTATTCGTCGCTTTATTTACAATAATGAAAGGATCTCCGGCACGTGGATTATCACCAAGAGGCCAAATCGGCGATAAAGAAAGACATAATATGAAAGAGAGAAGATACGGCATAAATAATTCCTACCTTCTATATAAGTTCTTTTATATTATCCTTTCCCTTAAAGCGACTTTTAATGAGTAAATATTGCTCCATTTCATATACAAGTTGAACAAGTTTTGCACGTATTTCAAATTCTTCACGTGTGACTGGTAACGGCATTTCTCTAAACAATTCCCTCATTTCTTGAAGCTGCCTTAAGGAAATAACACCTGTACTTTCAGGGCTAATTGCATTCCCAATATTTTCAACAACATCGGCAATCATATCAGCCTGTTCATATGTCCACGATAAAGAGGCTGCCAATGGTATCATTCTCTCTAAAATTTCGAATTGTTGCATGCGCATATTAAAGTAACGATAGTAATAATCATCTTCGCGCATAAATGCATTCTCCAGCTTCTTAAAAGATAAATCTCTTGCTTCATTTAGCATATTCTCGGTTTCAATGAGTTCTGCCCCGCTCCAACTACTTTCTCGATTTCGTAAATACACAACCATTTCAAACAATATCGTTTTAAAATTACTTTCTATTTTATTCCGATACTCTCTTAGCTTATTTTCACTACTTGGCATATACATGTTCACTAATAACGCCACACTAATTCCTATCGTTAATATAGCAATTTCATTTCCAACTATAAGCCATGTAATGTGTTTCAATGAATATAGATGCATAACAATAACTGAACTCGTGACGATGCCTTCTTGAATTTTCAACATAACTGCAGTCGGAATAAATGTAAGTAATAATACGCTAATTGCAAGTGGGGTATAGCCAATTGTTTCAAAAATGCAAAATGCGAATACCATTGATAATACACAAGCTAAAAATCGATGTACCGATACTTGAAGTGATTTACGCTTCGTATTTTGTACACATAATATAACTAAAATACCTGCTGAACTATAAAATTCTAACCCTAATAACTGAGCAATAAAAACTGCTGCTCCTGTCCCTATTGCTGTTTTTACTGTACGGTATCCAATTTTAAACATATCATTACTCCTATATGTATAAACGTATTTACAGTTAGTATAAAAAAAGGATGACACAATGTCATCCTTTTCTACTTATTATTCACATAACCTTTTCATATTACAATATTTTTTGTAAAAATTGTTGCGCACGTTCACTTTTTGGTGCTGCAAAAAATTGTGCTGGCGGACTGTCTTCTACAAGATTTCCTCCGTCTAAGAAAAGAACGCGATCTGCCACCTCTTTTGCAAATCCCATTTCATGTGTAACGATAGCCATCGTCATTCCTGTCGTCACTAATGATTTCATAACTTCTAGCACTTCCTTCACCATCTCTGGATCTAGAGCAGATGTCGGTTCATCAAATAACATTACTTCCGGTTCCATCGCTAAAGCTCTCGCTATCGCTACACGTTGCTTTTGTCCCCCTGAAAGGCGATTCGGATACGTATCTTTTTTATTTAACAAGCCTACTTTTTCTAAAAGTTTCTCGGCTTTCTTTTCAGCCTCTTGTTTCGTTACTCCTTTTACATTGATAGGAGCATACGTAATATTTTCTAATACAGTCATATGAGGGAATAGGTGAAAATGCTGAAATACCATTCCTACATTTTCACGAACGTGCATTATATTCGTTTTCGGATTCGTTACTTCTTCCGTTCCAATCCAAATGTGACCATTTGTCGGTGCTTCTAACACATTCATACAGCGTAAAAATGTTGATTTCCCTGATCCGGACGGTCCGATAATTGCAACTACTTCCCCTTTTTCAATCGTTGTTGTAATGCCCTTTAATACCTCGTTTTTCCCGAATGATTTATGAAGGTTTTCAATTTTAATCACTTTTTTTCATTCTCCCTTCAATTGCCTTCCCGACTAATGTAAGAATAATGACTAGCGTATAGTAGATCAGACCAACAAATAGTAGCGGCTCAAGATATTTAAACGTTTCACCGCCTACAATGTAAGCGCGGCGCATTAAATCCGTCGCACCTATTACTGTTACTACAGCCGACTCTTTCGTAAGCGTCGCAAACTCGTTTACAAGTGCCGGTAATATATTTTTTAAAGCTTGGGGAAAAATAATATTTCGCATCATTTTTCCATATGGAATTCCTAAAGCCATCGCTGCTTCTGTTTGTCCTTTATCAACCGCTTGAATGCCGGCACGGATGACTTCTGACATATATGCACCTGAATTCAAACTAAATGCTAGTACAGCCGCTAAAAAGGCTGGTATCTCATAACCAATTATTTGCGGGACACCGAAATAAATAATCATTAATTGCAATACAAGTGGTGTACCACGGAAAATTGATGTATAAAGATCTGCCGCTATATTTAATGCTCGTATTCTAGCAATCTTACAAAGTGCTAATAACGTTCCTAAAATAAATCCTGCTAAAGCTGATACTGCTACAATTTTCAAAGTAACTTCTAGCCCTTTTAATATATACGGTATCGAAGGCGTAATCGCTGAAAAATCCAAGTTCATTCTTTTCATTCCCTTCACAGAAAAGCGAAAGGCAGCTTATTTTCCGCTGCCAAACCACTTCTTCACTAATTTATCCATTTCTCCGTTTTCTTGCATTTTTTTAATCACTTTATTAAATTCAGCTGTTTTATCACTGTTTTTCGGAAGGGCAATTGCCGCTCCTACTTCTTCTGGTGCTTCTTTAATTTCAATTCCTTGTAAATCTTTCATTTTCTCTAAATAATTTTTCGCTACTGTATCTTCTAAAATCGCCGCATCAAAACGACCCGCTTTAATTTCTTGTACAATTTCTGGTATACGGTCACGTCCCTCAGCTTTGAAATCAACTTGTTTTTTAAATTCCGCCGCCTTCTCTTCTTGAATAGATCCTGTTTGTACCCCTACTTTTTTCCCTTTTAAATCTTCTACTGATTTAATGTTAGAATCCTTTTTAGAAACAATCATGTTTTTCGCAACAAAATATATATCTGTAAAATCTACATTATTTTTACGCTCTGCCGTTGGCGTCATACCTGCCATTACAAAATCAACTTTTCCTGAGCTAAGAGACGCTAATAAACCACCAAAATCCATATCTTTCACTTTCACTTCATACCCAAGTTCTTTTCCGATATACTTTGCAATATCAATGTCAAAGCCAATAATTTCATCACTCTTTGAAGCTTCTACATATTCATAAGGTTTATAGTCTGCTGAAGTTCCCATTACAAGTACTTTCTTATTTCCGTTTTCTTCTTTTACGTCCCCATTACTACACGCACTAAACATACTTACAATTAAAATAAGTGCAAACGATATCGATAATAACTTCTTCATCTTTCTTCCCCCTAATAATGTATATTTAAAAGTTTAATAGAATATTTATTCGATGTTTGTATTGTATCAGCAGTTTTATTTTTATGCAATATATAAAATAAAAATAAATAAAATAACATTAAATAACGCATTCTCAATGCATAAAAAACTGCATAACAAAACAAGATGATGTATATTCCATCGTTTTGTATAATTAATAAAAAAAGCGGTACACCCACTTAATCGTGGGCGTACCGCCTTTTCACTTATTTATAGTTCTTCACAATTCTCTTCAAAATACGATTGTAATTTCGCAATAACTTGCATCGGTTCATGACCTTCAATTTCATGACGTTCTACCATCGTTACAATTTTTCCATCTTTTAATAAAGCAAATGATGGAGAAGAAGGTGGATACCCTTCAAAATATTCACGAGCTCTTGCTGTTGCTTCTTTATCTTGACCTGCAAACACCGTTACAAGATGGTTAGGACGTTTATCATAATGTACGGAATGCGCAGCAGCAGGGCGAGCAATACCACCTGCACAACCACATACAGAGTTTACCATTACAAGTGTTGTACCATTTCTTTTAAACGCTTCTTCAACTGCTTCTGGTGTCGTTAATTCTGTATATCCAGCAGAAACGATCTCTTCACGCGCTTGACGAACAACATCATTCATAAAAAAGTTAAAATTAATCAATCTTTTCCCTCCTCTAAATCTACCTATTTGTATCTTACCAGTTAATGTTTATGAAATACAAGTAAGTTTACTTGTATTTAAGCATAGAAAAGGTGTTAGAGCTCTTGCTCTAACACCTTTTCTCAATGACTACGATGTTTTTGCTTTGCTTTTTGTACTTTTATAAAACGTTTTCTCTGCTTTTCAGCTTCCCGTTTCTCTTTAGATTGCACTTTCTGTTCTTGTTTATGCAGTTCATAAGATAAACTAATTGCTTCTTGTGCCTTTGTAAAACGTTTTACATTTACTTCTTTTGCTGCTTCTCGTATGATACGTTTTATATTTTTTGGACGCTGTTTTTCTTTAACGTCCACACCACATTTTGCAACGTGCTGGAAATATGCTAACATTGGACCATTCACAAATATAAGTACTTCCTCGTCTGAAGGTTCCATTCCAAAAATATACCTCGCTCCATACAATTTCCCTTTTTCTTTATGCGTAATAATTCCTACAAAAAATTGACCTTCGTGATATACTGTCAAATCCATTGACAGCCCCTCCTTTAATAAAATTAGAAATATTGGACATCCCGGAGGGGAAGGTTACTGACATGAAATCATGCGTCTGGACTACCGACCAGAGCTGTGTTTTTATATTTCTTTCATTATTATATATTCATTTCCATAATTTTCATATATTCAACAATCATTTTTTTATGCGATCCAACAATATAGTCAGGTAGCTCCGTTACTGGAAAGAATTTAAGCTGAACCGCCTCTTCTTTATTCATAACAAAATGTCCTTCGTATTCATCCGTATAATAGGCTGTCGTTACAGATTGAAATTCATCACCGTTTGCTAATTTTGTAAAGTAGTTCGCTCCAGAAAACACATTGATTAATCGTAAGTTCTTTACTTCTATACCTGTCTCTTCATATACTTCACGGTAAGCTGTTTCTTCTGGTGATTCACCAAGCTCCATGAGCCCGCCAGGCAGCCCCCATTTTCCATACGGTTCTGTTCGTTGTTGCAATAATACATCTCCATGTTCATTTATAACGAGTACAACAGCACCAACTAAAATTAAAGGGCGATGACCAACTATTTTTCGTAATTCTTCTACATATCCCATCGTATCGCCTCCTTTTTCGTTGTCCACACTATTGTATCATATGTATGAAACGACAAAATGCGTATATTTTTCATTTTTTTAACAAAATATTTATTTTACGTGCTTCATCTACTGTAGCTAACATAATAGATTCGACTTCTGTACTCTCCTCTAGAAATTCTCTCGCCCACGCTTCTGTTTTTCCTAATAAAGCAAGAACATCTTTCTGAATCCTCCCATCCTTTACTAATACAAAAGAAACTGGAGATTTTTTTCCCGCCACTTTAAGATCAAGTCGCGAAACTGCTTCATATTCTGGATATCGAAATATAGAAACGACACCGTTCGCTTCCCATAATGCTAATTTGATTGTTTGAATATCACTCACATTTCGCATACGAAGTTCCGAAAATAAATATTCCACGGTAATTCTCGCTTTTTTCAAATTGCTAAAATCAATGGAACCATTGTGTATAAGAATGATAGGTGCTGGCTCTAAAAAACGTCTCCATCTATCCCATTTCAGCATTAAAACTGAGCTTATAATATGAAGTACAACGAGTATGAACGTTGTAATCATCGAACCAAGTAACCCTACTTTTTCATCAGACAATGCGTTAGAAATATTCCCACCAAGCAATAGCACTAATACAACATCTAAAAAACGAAGTTGTGCGATAGATCTTTGCCCCATCGCTTTCGCAACTAATATTAAAAATACGTATGCTATTATAGCCCGTACAACCCATTCCATATTTGAAAGGTGCCGTGCCCCTTCAAAAATATGCATATGCATCATTCGCACCCCATCTCAAACTGCTAGTCTGTTTTAGTTTGCAACGTTTAAGAGCATATATGTAAAAAAGCTAGTTCGTTTTTACACGAACTAGCTTTTTTACTTAACTGAAAACATATATTTTTTATACGTTTTCCGTACCGATAATATGAGACCCATCATAATCATATTCGAGAACAAGGAACTTCCCCCATACGATAAGAAAGGCAATGCAATCCCTTTTACAGGCATTAATCCAACGATCATACCGATGTTTTGGAATATTTGAACCGTTAATATCCCAATTGATCCAGCACATAATAATGTACCGAATAAATTATCAGCAGAATAACCAATAATAATTGTTCTATATAGTAGTAATAGGAACAAGAACACAACTAACGCTGCTACGATAAATCCACCTTCTTCGGCAATTGTAGCGAAAATAAAGTCAGTATGCTTCTCAGGGATATAGACGTTCCCTTCGCCAAATCCTTTCCCTTCCATACCGCCACTACCTACAGCTAAAATCGATTGCTGCGTTTGATAACCTTGATCTGTATGTTCAAATGGATCTAACCAACCTAAAATACGTGATTGTTGGTGAGGTTTTAGTAAAGTAACTAACTTATTAAAGAAGAAATCCTCATACCTTACGTAAATAAATATTAACGTAGTTAATATGGTGACTGGAATAACTGTACATAACGCTATCAATTTCTTCTGAATACCTGACATAAATAAAATACATGCAATGGCAGCAGCATATAAGAACACCATCCCTGTATCCGGTTGGCTATATACAACAGCCATAGGCGGGAGGGATACTAGCACAATTTTACCTACTAATTTTAAGTCCGTTTGGAATGTCCTTGCCATATACTGTGCATTATGTTTCACTGCTATACTTGCTACTACGAGAAGCAATGAAATTTTGAAAAACTCAGACGGCTGAATTTGGCCAACTAGCGGAAATACAAACCATCTTTTTGCACCTAATTTTTCAGGTGTGAAAGTGGAAACTGGTAGTATTTTCAAAAGAATAAGTGAAGCAAATCCAACGATATAAAGTGGCCAAGACAATTTTTGTAATTGATCTAGGTCAATGCTTGCAACAAGCAATAACAATACAACCCCAATTATGTAGTTCAAACCCTGTTTCATCGCAAAGTTTGCCTCTCCATATTGGCCAGTTTGCTGACTGCTATATATAGCAGCTATACTCGTAACACATAGTGCACACAAAATTAAAATTAATTTTACATCTAAACTTTTTAGAAACTCGGTACTTCTTTTCATGACATCCTCCTGAAACATTGTTACAGCAAAATAAAAAACCAGGAGTCAACATTCTTCATGTTTTGACGACTGATTACACATTATCTATAAAACACTTATATAGAATAACTCTCTTTTTCATACAATACAATATATTATACTACAGTTTCATCAGTAAGATTTGCCAAAAAAATTATTCTTTTCTTATTTTATATCTATATACCATATATCAGCAATGTATTTTCGTAAATTCCTAATACATAATCGTTCATTGTAAGATTACTGGGAAAAGTGTTGTACATACAGTAGAATGCAAATGAAGAAATAAGATGATAAAAAGCTCGCATAAGCGAGCTTTTTATTAATATACAGATGTATTATTTTCTGACATGTTTTCTAAAATTTCTTTTACACGTCCTAAGAACTTACCACAAATTAAACCATCAAGTACACGGTGATCAAGTGATAAACATAAGTTAACCATGTCACGAGCACCGAACATACCGTTATCCATGATTACTGGGCGTTTTACAATTGATTCAACTTGTAAAATAGCTGCTTGTGGGTAATTAATAATACCCATAGATTGAACAGAACCGAATGATCCTGTGTTATTAATTGTAAATGTTCCGCCTTGCATTTCGTCCGCTTTTAACGATTTCGTGCGTACTTTTCCTGCAAGCTCTGTAATTTCACGAGCGATACCTTTAATTGTTTTCTCGTCCGCTTGTTTAATTACTGGTACAAATAGTTCTTCCTCTGTTGCAACAGCGATAGAAAGGTTAATATCTTTCTTCTGAACGATTTTATCGCCAGCCCACATAGAATTGATTTGAGGATACTCTTTTAACGCTTGTGCTACTGCTTTTACGAAGAAAGCAAAGAACGTTAAGTTAAAGCCTTCGCGCTTCTTAAAGTCACCTTTAATTGAATTACGGTATGACACAAGGTTTGTCACATCTACTTCAATCATCATCCAAGCGTGTGGCGCCTCATGTTTACTACGTAACATATTCGCTGCAATTGCTTTACGCACACCTGTTACTGGAATTTCGATATCGCCAGGCATTGTCGGTACAGAAACTGGTTTCGCAGCTTCTACTTTTTGCGCTACTGGCGCTGCTTTTGGTGCTTCTGGGCGCGCTTCTACTACTGCTACAGCTTCCTCTTTTTTCGCACCTACTTGCGGAATGTTTCCAGATTCCACTAGTTTTAAAATATCTTTACGAGTGATACGACCATTTGCTCCCGTACCTTCTACTAAATCTAAATCAACGTTATGCTCGCCCGCAAGTTTTAATACCGCTGGTGAAAAACGTAGTTTTCCATCAGTTGGTTGTTTTACTTTCGGCGCTTTTTCAGGCGTAGTTACTTCTGCCTTTGGTTCTTCTTTTGTTTTTTCTTCTACAGCTGTTGCTGCTACTTCATCCGCGCCTTCTACTTGAATGACACAAACTACTTCACCTACAGCTAACGTATCGCCTTCACCAGCGATTAACTCTTTCACAATACCAGTGAAAGAAGATGGTACTTCTGCATTTACTTTGTCAGTCATTACTTCTGCAAGCGGATCATACTTATTTACGTGATCGCCAACATTAACGAGCCATTTACTAATTGTGCCCTCTGTAACGCTCTCCCCGAGCTGAGGCATTGTAATATTTTCTACAGCCATGTATAGTCCCCCCGATTAAAATTCCGCAAGTTCACGCATTGCTTTTTCAACTTTATCTGGATTTACCATAAAGAATTTTTCCATTGTTGGTGCATATGGCATTGCTGGAACATCTGGGCCTGCAAGACGTGCAACTGGTGCATCTAAATCAAACAGACAATTTTCAGCGATAATTGCCGCCACTTCACTCATAATGCTTCCTTCTTTATTATCTTCTGTTACAAGAAGAACTTTACCTGTTTTAGAAGCAGCTTCAATGATTGCTTCTTTATCTAATGGATACACAGTACGTAAATCAAGAATGTGTGCAGAAATGCCATCTTGCGCTAACTTCTCAGCTGCTTGAAGAGCAAAGTGAACACATAATCCGTAAGTGATAACAGTAATATCATCACCTTCACGTTTTACATCTGCTTTTCCGATTGGTAATACGTAGTCATCTTCTGGCACTTCACCTTTAATTAAGCGATAGGCACGCTTATGCTCAAAGAATAGTACCGGATCTTCATCACGAATTGCAGCTTTTAATAAGCCTTTTGCATCATATGGTGTAGAAGGGATAACAATTTTTAAACCTGGTTGGTTTGCAAACATCGCTTCTACAGATTGTGAATGATACAATGCACCGTGAACACCCCCGCCAAATGGCGCACGAATTGTAACTGGACAAGTCCAATCATTGTTAGAACGATAACGAATTTTTGCTGCCTCAGAAACAATTTGGTTTACTGCTGGCATGATGAAATCAGCAAACTGCATTTCAGCGATTGGGCGCATACCATACATTGCCGCACCAATTGCTACCCCAGCAATTGCAGATTCTGCAAGCGGTGCATCAAGTGCACGATCTTCACCAAATTGATCGTATAAACCGTGTGTCGCTTTAAACACGCCACCTTTTTTACCAACATCTTCTCCTAAAACGAATACTTTCTCATCGCGTTCCATTTCTTCGCGCATTGCTAATGTAATAGCATCAATATAAGACATTACAGCCATGAAACGTTCCCCCCTATTCTGCGTATACGTGCTTCAATGCATCTTCAGGTGCTGCATACGGAGCATTTTCTGCATATTCTGTTGCTTCATTTACGATATGCATAATTTCGTCTAACATTTGTTTTTCAGATTCCTCAGTTAACACGCCAGCTTCTTTTAAATAAGCTGCAAATGTTATAATTGAATCTTTTTTCTTTGCTTCTTCTACTTCTTCTTTATCACGATAAACACGATCATCATCGTCACTAGAATGTGCTGTTAAACGATATGATACTGTTTCAATTAAAGTTGGACCTTCACCACGTCGACCGCGGTCTGCTGCTTCTTTTACAGCTTTATATACTGCAAGCGGATCGTTTCCGTCTATTGTATATCCAGGCATACCGTAACCAATTGCACGATCTGATACGTTTTTACATGCTAATTGTTTTTCAACCGGAATAGAGATTGCATATTTGTTATTTTCACACATGAAAATAACAGGTAGTTTGTGTACACCAGCAAAGTTTGCCCCTTCATGGAAGTCACCTTGGTTTGAAGAACCTTCTCCAAATGTAACGAACGTTACTAAATCTTTCTTCTCCATTTTTCCAGCTAACGCAATACCAACTGCATGTGGTACTTGTGTTGTTACTGGAGATGAACCTGTCACAATACGATTTTTCTTTTGACCGAAGTGACCAGGCATTTGACGACCACCAGAGTTTGGATCTCCAGCTTTCGCGAAAGCTGACAACATAAGCTCTTTAGCTGTCATACCAAACGCTAGTACAACACCCATATCACGGTAGTATGGTAATGCATAATCTTTCTCTCTATCAAGAGCGAACGCTGCTCCAACTTGTGCAGCCTCTTGTCCTTGACAAGAAATTACGAATGGAATTTTACCTGCACGGTTTAATAACCACATACGTTCGTCAATTTTACGTGCAAGTAACATCGTACGGAACATTTCTAATACTTGCTCATCACTTAAGCCAAGCTCTTCATGGCGCTTTTCTTTTACTTCTGCCATTTTTCATAACCTCCTAAATCCACATTTTTATGCGTGTAACGCTCTTCCATCTACAGCAAGTGCTGCTTCACCAATCGCCTCAGATAATGATGGATGCGGATGAATTGTATGTGCTACTTCCCAAGGTGTTGCATCAAGTACTCTTGCAAGACCAGCTTCAGAAATCATATCTGTTACGTGTGGTCCAATCATATGAACACCAAGAATGTCATTTGTTTCTTCATCAACTACAAGCTTTACAAAACCATCAGATTCTCCGTATACAAGCGCTTTTCCGATTGCGCGGAATGAGAACTTACCTACTTTTAACTTATAGCCTTTTTCTTTCGCTTCTTGTTCTGTTAAACCGACAGAAGCAACTTCTGGACTGCTATATACGCATTTTGATACCATAGAGTAATCAATTGGCGTAACTTCTTTCCCTGCAATATGTTCTACTGCAACAATTCCTTCGTGAGAAGCAACGTGAGCAAGTTGTAAGCCACCGATTACATCTCCAATTGCGTAAATATGAGATTCTTTCGTTTGATAAAACTCATTTGTTTGAATGTATCCTTTTTCCACAACGATATCCGTATTCTCTAAACCAATATTTTGCGTATTGGCTTGTCTTCCTACAGATACAAGCATTTTTTCTGCTTTAAATTCTTTATTCTCACCGTTATGTTCAGCTTGAATTGTTACTCCATTATCTTTTACCAATGTTTCTGGTAATACTTTTGCACCAGTCACCACTTTAATACCTTTTTTCTTGAACAGACGTTGCATTTCTTTTGAAACGTCCTGATCTTCTAGTGGTAAAATCGTTTTCGCATACTCTAACACTGTAACTTCTACACCGAAGTCAGCAAGCATAGATGCCCACTCAATACCAATTACACCGCCACCAACGATAATGATCGAACTAGGAAGCGTTTCCATTTTTAGGGCATGATCTGAAGACATTACATACTCTCCGTCTAACTCTAAACCTGGTAATGAATTTGGACGAGAACCCGTTGCAACAAGTACATTTTTTGGAATTAACATTTCATTCTCTTCTCCACTTGCAAGTTCAACTGAAATTGTCCCTGGCATCGGAGAAAAAATAGACGGGCCAAGAATACGGCCAATACCTTCAAACACATCAATTTTACCTTGTTTCATTAAATGTTGAACACCTTTATGAAGCTGCGTTACAATCTTCTCTTTACGCTCTTGTACTTTTGCAAAGTTTAGTTCTACATTACTTGCAATAACTCCGAACTCTTCGCTTTTTTTAGCAGTTGCGTATACTTCCGCACTACGTAAAAGAGCTTTACTAGGAATACATCCTTTATGCAAACAAGTACCACCAAGATTTTCTTTTTCAACAAGTGCTGTTTTTAATCCTAGTTGTGATGCGCGAATTGCAGCAACATATCCACCTGTACCGCCGCCAACGATGACTAAATCATATTCTCTTGCCATTATCTCAACCCCTAGCTACTGTTTGTTTTTCTCTTACCACATACTCTTTCGGCGCTTCTTCTTCACGTAATACACGAAGTGCTCCTTCTGCTAACGCTTCTAACTCATCTTCCCCTGGATGTACGATAACATCTGCAATCCAATCCACTCGTTCTTTTATTTCATCAACAAGTATTTTACTGTATGCAAGTCCACCAGTTAATACGATTGCATCGATTTTCCCGTGAAGTACAGCACTAGCTCCGCCAATCTCTTTCGCAACTTGATATGCCATTGCTTTATAAATAAGAGTTGCTTCAGGATCGCCTTTTTCAACCATTTGTTCTACTTTAATTGCATCATTTGTACCGATAAGACTTACAAGTCCACCTTGTCCGACAAGTTTTTTAACCATTTCGTCTCGGTAATACTCACCAGAGAAACACATCTCAACTAATTGTCCTACTGGTACTGTACCAGCACGCTCTGGACTAAATGGTCCTTCTCCGTTTAAGCCATTATTAACATCGATAACTTTTCCTTTTTTATGAGCACCAACTGTAATACCGCCGCCCATATGTGTAACTAATAAATTTAAATCCTCGTATTTGTGGTTTAATTCTACAGCCACTTTACGAGCAACTGCTTTTTGGTTTAATGCATGGAAAATACTTTTACGTTCCATACCAGCAATACCGCTTATACGAGCAATCGGTTCCATTTCATCTACAACGACAGGATCCACAATGAATGCTGGAATATTTAATCCAGAAGCGATTTCATATGCTAAAATGCCTCCAAGATTTGAAGCGTGATGACCGCTAAATCCATTTTTCAAATCTTCTAACATTGCATCGTTTACTGTGTATGTTCCGCCTTCTATTGGACGAAGTAATCCACCACGCCCACAAACAGCGTTCAATTTTGAAATGTTAATACCGTGAGAATGTAAAACTTCTAATATTGTTTCTTTTCGAAACTCATATTGGTCGATAATTCGTTTATATTTCCCAATCTTTTCTTCATCATGACGAATTGTTTCTTCTAAAACAGGTCTTTCATTATCAAAAACACCAATTTTTGTGGATGTACTACCCGGGTTAATAACAAGAATTCGATTTAAGGACAATGTTGCTACCTCCACTAATAAATTCAAAAGGACGTGGAAACCTCATAAGAGGTAACCACACCTTTTGTAAAAGTTATATATGAATGATTAGCGACGGCTAATAATGTCGTGACCGTTGCGTAAGTATGTGCTACGAGAGTTTTTCAAGCTTGCAATGCGCTCTTCAGCTAAACGATCTGCTGCTACATAAGTTGCTATGCCATCGCGTTTTGAAATTTCGATTACTTTTGCAATTGTGTCATAAATTGACTCAACACGTTTTAGCGCACGTTCTCTATTATATCCATATAATTCGTCTGCTACGTTAATTACGCCACCTGCATTAATTACATAGTCTGGTGCGTATACAATACCCATTTCATGAATGATGTCGCCGTGACGATCTTCTTTTAATTGGTTATTTGCAGAACCCGCGATTACTTTTGCTTTAAGTTGTGGAATAGTTTCATCATTAACTGTTGCGCCTAATGCACATGGTGCGTAAATATCACATTCAACACCGTAAATTTCATTTGGCTCAACTGCTGTTGCACCGAATTCTTCTACTGCACGTTGTACAGCTTCTTTATTAATATCTGTAACAATTAATTTTGCTCCTTCAGCGTGTAAATGTTTGCATAGATGATATGCTACGTTACCAACGCCTTGAACAGAAATTACTTTTCCTTCTAGATTATCTGTACCGAACGCTTCTTTCGCAGCTGCTTTCATACCACGGTATACACCGTATGCAGTTACTGGAGATGGGTTTCCAGAAGAACCGAATGAAGGTGAAATACCTGTTACAAAGTCAGTTTCTTCATGGATAATATCCATATCATCTACTGTAGTACCAACATCTTCAGCTGTAATGTAACGTCCGTTTAATCCTTGAATATAGCGTCCTAATGCACGGAACATCGCTTCACTCTTATCTTTACGTGGGTCACCGATAATTACTGTTTTCGCTCCACCTAGGTTTAAACCAGCTGCTGCGTTTTTGTATGTCATCCCTTTTGCAAGACGCAATGCATCTTCAATCGCCGCTTCTTCAGAATCATATGTCCACATTCTTGTTCCACCAAGAGCCGGTCCAAGTGTTGTATCATGAATTGCAATAATTGCTTTTAAACCTGATTCTTTATCTTGACAAAATACTACTTGCTCATAATCATATTTTTCTAAGTATTCGAAGATTTCTAATGTCATTGTCGTTTCCCCCTAATGTTTTACCCTTTTTGGTTTATTTTGAAGCAGTCGTAACTGCCAATGCTAATGAATATACTTTTGTTTCTGCTGAATCAGCACGAGATGTTAAAACTATCGGTGCTTTTGCGCCAGCAATCATCGCTCCTACTTTTGCATCTGCAAAGTAAACGAGTGATTTATAGAGCACATTTCCAGCTTCAATCGTTGGGACGAGTAAAATGTCTGCCTTACCTGCTACATCACTTACTATGCCTTTATGCTCTGCTGCGATTTGTGATACTGCATTATCTAAAGCAAGTGGTCCATCAACGATACAATTTTTAATTTGTCCGCGGCGATTCATTTGTGTTAACATCGCTGCATCAATTGTCGCCTGCATCGCTGGATTCACAACCTCTACTGCTGCAATTGGTGCCACTTTTGGCAACTCGATTCCTATTGCCCGGGCAACTTCTACAGTATTTTGTATAATAGCAGTTTTTTGTGTTACATCAGGTGCGATGTTCATCGCTGCATCTGTAACGAAAATAAGACGATCGTAATTTGGAACTTCAAATGCTGCTACATGTGAAAGCACGCTACCTTTACGTAACCCCCACTCTTTATTTAACACAGCCTTTAAAATATTCGCTGTTGGGATGTTGCCCTTCATAAGCACATCTGCTTCACCGTTTCTCACAGATTTAACAGAAAGCTCTGCAGCCTCAGCACTTGACGCTGCTGCAATCACTTCAATGTGGTCTGAAGTTTGTAAACCATGTTCTTGTAGCATCCCCATTATTTTTTCTTGATTTCCATATAGACGAAATTGAGCTAGCTGTAATTTAATCGCTTTCGCTACAGCTTCAATTACTTCATGATCTTCAGCTACTGCTACAGCTACAGTTTTTTTAGGCTGTCCTGCTGCTTGATCAATTAAGTGTTCTAACTTCATATTTTGTAATCAACCCTTTCCGTCGTCCCTCGTTTATTTATAAAGCAAATACCGTGCCAACTTTTTAAAGTGGTCTTACCAATAATGAAAACGCATTCAAAATGCAGTAAAATCAATACTTTGCAAAATAACGAAATATTCTGTCTTAATTTGTCGCTTTTTATATACCATGCAATAAATTGCACGGTACGCAATTTATTGCATGCTATTTTTTGCACACTCATACTTTTCTAGCTTGTAATATAGATTTCGAACTGAAATTCCTAATGCTTTTGCAGTCTTCGTTTTATTCCCATCAAATTTCTCTAGATATCCACGAATAATATTCCCTTCAAACTCTGTCACTAAATGTTCAAGTGGCTTTTCTTCTAATTCAGATAATAGGTTATTTTGAGCTAACTCCGCATGCTCTTCTTTATGCAAAGGGGGTAAATGCTGTACATCAATATATATCTCGTTATAATTCATAAAGATAATCGCTCGCCCTAAAATATTTTCAAGTTCCCTTACATTCCCTGGCCATTCATATGATTGTAGATAGGAAATAGCCGAATCAGTGAGTCCATCTACATTCCGACCATAATCTTGGTTTATTTTTTGTATCAATCGTTCAGCAATTGCCGGTATATCTCCTTTTCGCTGACGAAGAGACGGAATTTGAATTGGAATTTTATTTAATCGATAATATAAATCCTCTCTAAACTCTCCTTCTAGAATAGCCTTTTCTAAATTCACATGTGTCGCTGCAATTACCCGAACATTAATAGGTATCGCTTTCGTTCCACCAACTTTTACAATTTCTTTTTCTTGCAACACGCGAAGGAGTTTCGCTTGCGTATTTGCAGACAACTCACCTATTTCATCTAAAAAGATACTACCGTTATTCGCTTCCTCAAAGAATCCGCGTTTCCCCCCTCTTTTCGCTCCAGAAAACGCACCCTCCTCATAACCGAATAATTCACTTTCTAACAACGTCTCCGAAATCGCCGCACAGTTTACACGGACGAACTTATTATATTTTCGATTACTTCCATTATGGATCGCATGTGCAAATAATTCTTTACCCGTTCCAGATTCTCCGCGTAACAATACTGTTGCCGGTGTATTCGCCCCAAGTTTCGCCTGCTCGATAGCTGCAGTTGTTTCATCTGAATTTCCGACAATATCATCAAATGAATATTTTGCTTCTAATGTACGAATAATCTGTCTCGCTCTATTCAACTCATTTGTTAACTTTTGAATTTCTGATACGTCACGAATTACACCGACGCTTCCTTTTAATATCCCATCAACAATAACGGGTGCTACGTTTACAATTACATCGCGCTTCTTTTGCCCAATCTTCATATGTATCCCGCGTACCGCCCTACGCGTTCGAAGTACTTTCATATGCATACTTTCACCTTCCACAATATCAGTTGTAGCCGGTTGTCCAAGAATATCTTCTTCTGTTAAACCCGTTAACTTCGTATAAGCAGGGTTTATAACTAATCCTCTTCCTTTCTCATCGACAACCGAAATTGCTTCTTCAGATGAGTTGATAATTGCCTCTAGTAACGTTTGAATTTCTTTTAAATCTGTAACTTCTTCCGCTAAATCTACAACTTCTGTAATATCTTTAAAAATCGCAAATGCCCCTTGAACCTCTCCTCCTTCTTTTAATATTGGAATACGTGTTGTAATAATTTTCTTTTCATTTTCTAACGTCAGTTCATAATTTACTTCTATTTGTTTCGTACGTATAATGCGAAGCAGCTTACTAGTTGGAATAACTTCTAAAATATATTTCCCTATCGCGTCTTCTTTTTTATATCCGATAATACGCTCTGCACTTTTATTAAAAAGACGGACTTGTCCCTCTTTATCAATTACAATCATACCGTCATGTGTAGAATTTAAAATTAATTCTCCTTGTTGCGTCTGTTCCTCTAACTGTCCAATTAAACCTTCCTTCTCATGCGCTAATTTCGTAACAATTTTCGCAATATCACCTGGAATGAGAAGAGTATCTTTATGCTTTTTCTCTAGTAAAACTTTATGTAAACCATCGTCACCTGTCATATCAAATATGACATCGATATGCATAGAAAGAAACGGAGTTACACTCTCTCCAATTGCAATCCCATTTTCCTTAGCAATTTGTAATCCTTGCGCAATCGGATTTATATCAATAACCCCTATAATTTGAAATATATTCGAACTTTGTAACAGATTCAGCAGTGTACTTCCACCTTCACCTGCACCAACAATTAAAACCTTTTGTTTCATACATTACACTTCCTCTCGAAGTATCTCTGCAAAATTTTTCACACCTTTATCTTACTCGCTCAGCCCCCTCTTGACAAACCCCCTTCTCATATAACATCATTGTAATATACTAAATAATCTGAAAAGGAGCGTTATGTATGCAGCGTTACCTTGCTCTATTATTAGCACTCATCCCTATTTCATTAGCTGTATTCGGCATTAAGTTAATGAGAGATACTGTATTTGGGATTTTATTCCCCCCAATTTCTATACTATGGTTACAGTTTTTTATTGGCGCTCTCTGCTTCGCACTCGGGTTTTACATCTTTGGTGGCTTCGTCTTACACCGAGACCGTAAGCGCAATAAAGTTCAAGCTCGCTTTAGAAGATAAAGTAAAACTTTAATCACCAGGGTTTTGTCCATTTCTAACTGATGATGAGTCCTACAACAAAGAGCTTGATAAATAAAAAATGAGACCTTTATATTAGGTCTCATTTTTTTATCGGCAATAAAGTTCTTGCTGTTTCAGGATAATCGGTAATAATCGCCGAAATATTCATATCAAAATATTTACGCATAAGAGTTTCTTCATTTATTGTATAGGGGCGAACCTCTACACCACTTTCCATTGTTAGTATAGCTATGGCATCTTGAAGGTAACGATAATTAGGATGTACTGCTGTTGCCCCCATTTTTTTTGCATATGCCCACGGACTATGCAAACCTTCACGATATAAAATAGCTGTTTGAATATCCGGAGCCATCATATGACATTTTTTCATACTGTAGTGATTAAACGAAGAAAATACAACACGATCCTCTAGACTAAACTTACGTACAAGTGTTATAACCTCTTCTTCTAAACCTCTGTATGGGATTTTATTATTTTTAAATTCAATATTGAGTAGCAATTTCGTTTTGGCGAGCCATTCTAATATTTCTTCTAGAAGAGGTATTTTACAAAAACCTACTTTATCACCGAATTTATAACTCGCATCCAACTTACATAAATCCTCATATAAATAATTTCGAACCGCACCTTTTCCATTTGTTGTCCGATCCACCGTTTCATCATGAATGACGACAACCTTTCCATCTTTCGTTAGTTGAACATCAAGCTCAATTCCGTCCGCTCTAAAAGCCTCCGCCGCTTCAAATGAAACCATTGTATTTTCCGGATACGTTCCCGCTGCACCACGATGTGCAAATATAAGAGTCATCCTCACTCCCCCAATCTTATGCTATACTATACGAAAAAGGAGGTACTTCTATGAGACCATTACAAATTTCTCCAGACACTGCAGTTCGCTTATCAAAAGCATTAGGTGTGCCGCTCGAACAGCTCATGCATATGCCACAACACATTTTAATTCAAAAGCTAGTTGAATTAGAAAAACAAAATAAAGACGAAGAATAATATGGTCCTGTTTTGCAGGACTTTTTAATTTATCCTTACTACATATACTATCACAAGTACATCTTCCATACAGTGAAACTTCCACCAGATAAGTTATCTTGTCTTATTCTCCTACTGATCCCACAACTAATCGCTTTCTTACAAGCATTCTTTGAACAAAAAAATGAAAGAGCGTTGCCTCATGGCATCGCTCTTTCATTTCTCTATTGGAAATATATTAAACCTTTATCATTTATCCGCTTTATGATTTATCGTTGTCTTATTATGCTCTGTTTTCACCCATGTATGTTGTTGTCTCCATTTAAACAAACCAACAACTTGAGCATAAATAAATGTATACGCATAATAAAACACAGAGAAACTCATCCGAATTAATTTATATTCTCGATTAGTATCTACCTTAATCGCATAATACATACAAATAATCAATTGGTAAGCAAAAAGTACTAAAGAAAAAATACTCAGTCCAAAAATCACACCAATTAGACGTTTCCCTACAAGCGGTATATCTTGATACGATTGTGTAGCAAGAACATAGGCAAGAGCACCAAAAACACCAAGTAAAGTAATTAGCATTTGAACTGCACGCGCCATACCAAACAGATAAAACAACTGATCAATAATTCTCAGTTTTCCTTTTTCAGTGAAAAGTTTCTTTACCATAGGTTTAAAATTCGTAAACGCCACATACCAATGTCCTTGAGACCAACGTGTACGTTGCTTAATACTAATTTTAAAGTTATCTGGTTTTTCATCGTATACACGGACGAAATGATTCCACAATACTCTTCCATTATCTTTAACAATTTCCATTTCTAATTCTAAATCTTCCGTTAAAGAATTAAAACGAAAACCACCATGTTTCATTAAGTATTCCATTTTAACAATGAATCCCGTTCCGCCAATGGCATTCGGTAAACCTGCACGATATTTTGCTAACTGGAAGAAACGATTTGTTACGTAATAACTCATGGCATAACCAAGCGATAAATTAGTCGCTGAATTTTTTGAATCTAAATAAATTTGAATCGCCTCTGGTTTATCTTTAGCAATGTACTGTGAATTTAACTCTTGTAAAACATTTGAATCAACATGATTATCAGCATCTAAAATCATTAAACAGTCATATTTTTCAGTCAGTTTATCGAATCCTAAATGACGTAACGCATATTGCAAACCTGCTGGTTTCCCTACTCCTTCACGTGGGAATACTTGTTCACTTGTATTAACATACTTCATTCCCTTTTCTTCACAAATAGCACCTGTTCTATCCGTACTATTATCATTTACAACATAAATATCATACAAATCATCTCGATATTGAATTTTTCTCAAATTATCAATAGTTGATCCAATTACTTTCTCTTCATTATGTGCTGCAACTAATATTAAAAATCTTGTCTTATCTTCGATTAATTCATAGTCACGTTTCGCTTTGCCAAATCCGAAAAAGGATAAAATCACATAGTATACCGTATTAATGTTAACGTATACAGTAAGTATAAAAAACAACGTCAACAACACGGTAACCACTTTTCCAGTCAAAAATTCCATGTCCATCCTCCTAAAATCCTTCCAATATAAACCATTATAGACTCTTAAATAATAATAATCTAGTTCGTTTCGTATTTCAAATAGTTTTTCTTACATAACGATGCAGATTAGTAATGTAAATAAGCATAAAATACAGTGGCATTTTAGTCAGCGTTTTTTTATCCATCTCCACTGACTATTATCCACTATTAATTAAGTTTTTATTGCAATCTATTTTTCTGTAAAACAAAAACCTGTTAACATTCTATTTTTTCATTATCAATCTACCTTTTGCTAACCACCAAATCCCACTTACTAACATTACATCTAAGCAAACTGTAAATAAAAATAAATGTTTAGCGAAATCCCCTTCACCGCTTCCAACAAATGGGACCACATAAGAAACCATACCAATTATAGCTACAGCTGTAAATATGTCAGGAATAAGCCGCTCACTATGCGTCTTAGCTCTTCTGTATTCTAGCAAAATTCCTAGTCCATATAAAATGTATAAAAGAACAATCCATATGAATCCATTTGGATGATACTGCTCTTTTACATGGCTCCATAAAGAAAATGTCTCTACTTGAGCAACAGGAACTGGATTATCTTTTTTCTCATAATTACCAAGAAAAGCAACTCCATCAACGGACGGACGGATGGTCCAAGCATATTCAGCTGTTGCCTCTAGTTTACTCCAAAATCTTTGTGGATGCGTTAAATAGAACTTGGCGATATCAGGGAATTTTATTTTATTATATAATTCTTTATGCAATCTCGGATCTTCCTGTGGTATCGCTGCATTAGACCAAAAATGAGTTCCTGCATTTACAGCAAGTTCTGGATCTACTCCCAGATCACGTAAATCTTGTTCTGGGTTTGGGGAATCTTTAAGAACTCCATAAAATATAGTTTGATATATATTGATTTTATCAATCCATGCAGGTGAGCTTTTATAACAAATGAAAGATAAAATTAAAAGTAATGCCGTCATTGATACAATTATACTTCTCCATACTGTATCCTTGCGTATAAACCATAGTCTAATAGTAAGTAGTGCCGCTATAAATCCTGCTGGTGTATACTGTGTTTTAGAACAAGCTAGCATTATTGCTGATATATAAAACAAAATAACTAACCAAATAGACGGATGTTTCTGACGCGCAAGTTGTATTCCTAATGCAATTGTTAAAAATAGAAACACATACGTTACAGCTTCACCATACATAGAATTAAAATATAGTATGTATCCAATATCTGCAAAAACAACAATTGTTAATGTTACAAGAAAACCATTCACGATTTTATTATTCGTTTTATTCAGTTTGACAATTAGATATAGCGCTAGAAGAAAAATCATAATATATTCGACCGCTAGAACTCGTATATCAAACCAAGGTCCTGGTAATAATTTCCCAATCCATAAAGCTGGAACCATGAGAAACAACTGCGAAGAAACATAATCACCTGCAGCTGGATTCACATAAGCATATAAATGATGGATAAATGAAAAGTATTTATCTACCCTCGCTTCATTTGGATCTGGATAAGCCAATCCAATTTGAATCATAATACGTTCAAAGTCACCATTGTCAGCGAGACCAACAATAGGCTTAATAAGTAATAAACCAATCATTACTATTGCCGCAACAACAACTGCTATAACTTCCCATTTTAACCACTTTGTCTGCATTTTCTGTCTCCTTTATAGATGTATAATTATTATGTCATCGTTTTTTGTCAGACAAGCATAAAATTAACACAGTCCTTTCCCCTCTTTCTAACTGAAAACCATGACTTCTTTTAGCGTGTTTTTTGATGAAAACCTGGAGATATTAAAAGTCAACATATTCATAATATACATATCTCTATAATCACCAGAGCATTCAAAATATAAAAACTAACCAAATTCTACATCATCACCCTAAAACTGTCAATTTTACATTTAGAACAACAGAACAACAATCTACTCGCTATAATTCTATTCTCTTTCAACAATAAATTACCTAATCCTATACATAAAACCCCATCTTATTACAAGATAGGGTTTTAACAACTAATCTAAACTATTTTTTTATTATTGAAAATCGTAAACAATTTATACAATCCTAAAGAAGCCGGAATATTCATAAATGCAAAAGCCTCATAAGTATAATGAGGTGCCGTTTCCCATAGTAACAAGAAAGTAAGTATTCCTAGTATACTAACCATTGAGATCCGTATAACCTCTGATTCAGCTTCATCTTTCTGCTTATAAAAAATAACTGCTGCTAAAACAGCTAGATAGATAAATAACTTAAAAATATACGAATATATGGTAACCATTTTATACTTCGTTTCTTTATAGTTCGATACAAAATTTGTGACCGTTTCATCTTTCTGCTGGAACCATTCCCCAATACGATACATTGAAAATTGACTCGATACCCATTCTCTAGTTATTTTTTCATTTAAATGTTTTATATAACCCATTACGCCAAGTTCATTAAATCGCTGTACTATAACTTCTTTATTGTGTTCATTCAAGTCCTTCGTATTCTTCATCTTTTCATCATTAATATAATCTGAATCCGCCTGATTCCAGACACCATACGTATCTTTGTTAACGCCCATTTTTATCCAATGGGTGTATGGAATTTTTTCAATTTCATTATCGGTACTGAGATTCAGTTTGGTCGTTATACCTTTAAAACTTATAATGAGAATTAAACAAAATACAACACTACTTAACACCTTCAGAGAATATTTCTTACGAAACTTTAAAATATTTTCAATTAAAATCGCCAACGCTACGGCCAATGCTGTCGGTCTTATAATATAAGTACAAGCTGCAAAAACTCCTAATAAAACCCATAAAATAACCTGCATTCTTTTTGTTTCTGCCGTTTTCAAACGCAAATACGTATACATCGTTGCTGAAATGAAAAATATTACTAATGTGTGTGTATAAAAAACTGGTGCCTGCCAATATATAAAAATATTTAGTACAGACAATACAATCGATATGTGAGCAACTTTAAAGTTTGTAATTTTCCTGACAATCAATACATTTAAAATAATACTCCCTGTTATACATGCTATTGGTAATATTTTCATTGCTACATCTACACTTCCGATTAATTTGGCAAAGTACCCTCCTAATAATACAATATGTGTATTATATGGATAAAATAAAAGCTGTCCCATCTCTAAAAAATAATTATCTCCATTAAACACAGAGACAATTCCTTCTTTAAGGATGGCATAATCTCCTACAACAGGGTTAAACGCTATAGAAGTAATAATTATTTCTACTGTCAAAATACCCACTATACCCAAGGCAATCACGACATTTGTATACGTTCTTTTCATTTTATTAATAACCCATTTATAATACATAAAGAAAAGCCCAAATAAAAGAAGTGTCGCTACTATAACAACGCCTACTTTTCGCGCAGTATACTCTTCAGTCGGATAAGGAAATTCTCCACTCATCCAAATTATTTTCGGGATAAAAAATTTACTTACTATCATTGAAAATACAGATAAAAACACCGTCATAACAATGATTGGATAAAATTGATTCACTATTTTTTTTACAGACATTCTTTCATTCTCCTATATCTCCATCATTTCCCAATTAATGATACGTTATCAAAATTGCACTGTCAAACCAACGTATTATATTACCTGTATAATCTGCTTTCTCTTAAGGTTTTTTACATATATTTAAACAACTTCCGCTATCCATTCACTAAATCAACTCACAATTTTGCGAAGACATTAGGTCGAAAAGCTCGATTGGTGAAGATTAATAATCAGTGCAGGATGAACACCATCTACTACCGCTGATTCTTCTTTTTTATCTATTTCAGCACTCGCATGTTTATCTGCTAGATTATCTGCAAGTCCTAACATTTGAAAAGTAACTGCAACAGCAAGAACTCTGATAGTTGCTACTATTCCTAGCCATGTTAATATTTTATTTCCCTTATCTGTGCCTTGTAATCCTTTCATAAAAAACCTCTTCTTATATGTAATATTACTAAAAAGAGGTTTTGTTTTCCATAAAATCAAATAACCCCCTTTCGTTAATTTCAAAAACTTTGACACATTCAAACTTACTACTCCATTTTTTCGTGACAAAATAAAAAGACCAACGAATCATAACATTCATTGGTCTTCGGATGAAAAGTTTATTTGTTTAAAATTAATATTGATTATAGATTTCAAAAACCCGTCAGCTTTGCTAAAAAATAAACCCTTTACTACTTCTACTCTCAGCTAGCCTTATGTTCAAGTCTCAACTTATCCGCAACCATTGCGATAAACTCAGAATTCGTAGGTTTTGCTTTTGACATGGATACTGTATAACCATCGCTATATCAAGGCGTGTTGTATTTCATAACTATCATTAAATGCTTCTATTTATTGGTTAGAAGTGTACAATCTATTGCTTATCTAAATTTAATTGCACCACCTATTTGAAGTACCTTCAATTATATTCAGACATTATTTTTTAGCCTGTTGAATACTTATATATAACTTATTAGTAATTTATTTCAACATAGGATGAATCCAACTTCCTCGCAACTGAATAATAGTTAATCACTTACAATTTCCTACAAGAAATTTTTTGCTTTATTCTATAATTTTATTAAATCAAAAATAAACTCCATTCAAATTCATGTTTTATACTTATACACCGTTTCTAATGTAAGGTAGTAAGTGTTAGAAGCTTTCCCTTGTCCTACTATAACAGATAGTAACCCTTGTTCTTTCAGTCCTTTTATTGCTTTTGTTGTATTACGGTTCGCACGTAAATAGTCTTATTGGTTATATGATAACTTCACAGGTGCTTTATCCGATTCTAATTCTTTCATAATATATAGTAACAATAGTTCGGTTTTATCTAAGTTAGTACGTTTGAATAGTGCCAATAATAGACACCTTTCTTCCTTATTATATGTTTTAGTACTTACAATAATGACACCTAGCCTTCTATATAGCACAAATTAATTACTACAAAAACAATAAAAACTTCCTCTTAACTGTGGGGTAATATTAAAAAGACTTATGTGAATTACGCATAAGTCTTACTTTTGTTACTCATAATTAATTATTATTTGCCTTCGCAATCACATAAGCTAGAAAACAATTCTTAAAATGATGAACCAATAATGTCCGACTCTACAAAATAGAATTGATATCTATTAAATATAATAATCAGGATTTTCTTCCATTTTTATTAAAAATTCTTCTAAAGAATCCTCTATTTTCGTTGAACCATAATATTTAGGACATTGACCTAATTCATTTTCCTGCTTAAATTTAATTGTTAAAAAGCTAATCTCTGATACTTCAAAAAATACTAGTGATTCTTCATCATCGAAATCGTCGAAATTAGGATTATATTCATAAATATCTTGTCTTAAACGAAAATCTGCAACAGAAGATGGGTCCATGAATCTGTTAATAAGAGTCTTATTAATCTTTAAAAATCCATAGCCAATTTCCTCATAGAAACGTTTTAATTCTTTTGGGAATTGCATTTTCAACAAATCTTCTGCTTCTGCTATCTCTTCTTTTGGTAAAGGATAAAAAATAGGTGTTTGATTAGATTTAATACTCTCGTCTGCTACAATGTGTTTTTTCAAAAAATTAAACACGTTTTAATTACCTCCTTATTACAGAAGGGCTGTTTTCAATGCTTCCCCAAGCATTGTATTGAAATCATTATATGTGTTCATCACTGTGCCAGATGGTTTATCGAGTTCTAGATAAGTACTGTCTGATAAGTTTTTGCAAAACCACGCAATATTTGAATCCCCAAAGAAAAGATACTCTTTTTGAAATTCATTTTCATACCAAATCTCATTCGTGTCTATAAAGCCGCAAATTTGTTCATCTTTTTCTGTTTCTAGTAAAGGAGAATCAACTCCGTAAAGTACCAGCCCATTAAAATCTAAACCATTTATAATTTTAAGAAACTCTTCGTATTCACTCGGTAAATCAACATTAAATTTCTCTTTTGCATGTTCTCTTAATTTCTGAACTTCGCTATCTGTTGCTGGCGTACTCAGTTTATCATTAAAACTTTTCTCTATTTTTTCAATTTCTAAAATCAGATTTTTCCACATATATATTTCACCATTGCTTCAGCTTGAATCTGTTCAAAAATTTCTTTCTCATTTCCCTCATAATTGTCTAACATTCTTAGGATTTCTGAAACTTTTGTGTCTATGCTGTTAACTCCTATCAGTTATTTTAAGGACTTTCTTTTACATGTCCGCTTTTGAATCCCATACCTCTACAAATTCAAAGCCTTTTAAATCACTCTCTAAAACTACATTTCTAAATTCGTCAGACACTAAAACAGTAGAGGAGTGTAATCTTTGATTTAAATAGGTTTTAAATATTATCTGCCCTTCAACTATATTAGGCAAAAATGCGTATTTTTCGAAACCTATTATTAATCCTGTACTTAGTTTTTCAAAAGCTGCTTTATTGTAGTCAATTGCATCAATTGTATTTAAAACGTTTATTAGGTAATAAACTTCACCTGTAACATCATGTGTTAGCGGAAGGAACTCAACATTATTACAAATTAGAGGTTCTAATACCTCTTTTGCTTTTCTACTAAACATTGGCGTGCCAAGTTCCCACCAGAACATAGGACAATCACTATGATTATCTCCTTCTACACATTCAACAAGAATTTCTCCCCATGAATCAGATAGCTTTATTGCCAAATCAATTTTTTCATCGAAATATTTTTTACGGTCTTCTTTCAAATTTAATAGTTGAAAAGATTTATAGTTATCAAATAAACTTTTTAATTGCCAAATTTTCATCTTTTTTCTCCTTTACTATTTTTCTAACATAAATAAAATTATTCCTTCTTCGGTTTATTTAATTTACCATTTACAATGGCAAAACATACTATGTAACAGCAAATGAAGCCTATGTATATGTGAGGTAGTAGGTAGCAAAAAAGCAGAACCTGATGAAAGCTGAGGTTCTGCTTTTTTATAATGTCTGTCAGCTTTTGAAAGTCAATTTAACTACATATTTGCTTCTGAATCCCATATCTCTACAAATTCAAAACCTTTTAAATCACTTTCTAAAACTGCATTTCTAAATTCATCTGCTACCAAAATATAGTTCGGGTGAATCTTTCCATTTATATACAATTTAAAAAACATTTCATTTTGAACAACACTAGGAATAAATACAAATTTTTCACAGCCTATTATTAAACCTGAACTTAATTTTTCAAATATTGTATTATTAATATCAAGTGCATCTAACACACATAAAACGTGAATAGCATAGTACTTTTCGTTTGTTGTTTTATGAATTAATGGTAAAAATTCAACATTATTGCCTACTAAGGGTTCTAATACTCCTTTAGCTTTCTCACTAATTATTTGTACACCAGATTTCCCCCAAAAAATAGGACAATCACTTTGATACCCTTCATCTATAATCTCAATAAATTTAACTGTCCATGAATCTGACAAACTCACTGTAGAGTTAAAATCATTTTTAAAATATTTTTTGTCCTCTTCATAATTTAATAATTGAAAAGTTTGATAATCACTAGTTGAACTTTTTAATTGCCAAATCTTCATATGTATATTCTCCTTCACCATTTATTGACATATAGTTATTTCTTTGGTTCATTTAATCTTATCTTACCTTCTAATAAATCTTGTCTTATTTTGTGTAAAACTTCAGCTACATCAGCTTGAGTACCACCCATTTCCACAACACTATTGAGTCGTTCTGTTACTTCTCTTATATACTCTTTAGAATGGCTACCTATATGCAATACTTCAGTGGTCACATAATCATTCACTTTATACGGTAAAAATACCCCATTGACAGCAGCATCATGGTGTATTCCAATCTCTTTTAATAATTCCTGTACTTCCACAGCCCTACCATCATTCCAAGGTACAATATGATGTGCCGCATTAGGATACGGTGGTAGTTCAATCCCTGCTTCTTTAAGTTCTGCACGCAATTTTTGAGATGCTGTATACGAATCGGGATAATCATTTTTCACATCTACTCTATCAAGAACTTTATCTGCATATTCCTTTATTACTTCTTGAACATCTTTGACCCTACTTCTTCCACCAGTTTTGGAAAACATAAATGTATCACGGGCTTCTTGTAACATTTCAGAAGCTTTTCTCTTTGCACTTCCAAAGCCACTAGCACCTGCGAATGCAAAGCGTTCTGTCAACGGTAATTTATTCGGAGCAGAAGAGATTCCTGTAGAAAACTTTGCTAGATTTACACCTTCACCGAGTGTAGTTACTTTCCCTACATTGCTTATCCCTTTATCCCCAATCCATCCTAACCCAAATTCCATAAAAATACTTGTTCCCCATTTTGTACGACTTTCCGCATCACCATGCCAAACATCATTCATAAATGAATCCGAAAAAGTATTATACATAGTATATGCCGTCTCTAGAGGGTGACCTATAGCATACTTGATATTTTCTTTTGTTACTGTATCGTCTAGTGAATTGAATCCTTCTACAATCTCTCCGATAACTTGCCCAGAACCAACGTATATACCGTCCCAAACTTTTCTAAGCATAGATTTTTCAAGGGAGGTATCATCATACATTGCCTGTTCTTCGATATTATCATCTGATAAATTGTCATTTAGAAGATTGCTAGCTTGGCGTGACCTATCTTCTCCAATCGCTTGAATAGCAGTTGTCCACTCCATATTCAACCCTTGTGTACTAAATGTACCACTCGCAGGACTAAAGCCTTTTCCACTTTGTACCTCTGCTAAACCTGTCGCAATGCTAGCGGCTAGTTGGAGTGCAGTATCATAATTATTACTAGAAGTATAATTAAATTCATATAGATGTTCTAATTTTTCTTGCAGTTTTTTCCTCATGACAGTAAAAAGATTCGCCATAGCGTCCATACCTGGGATTGGCATAGCTTGACTGATGGCTTCCATACTTGCTTTCATTCGGTCAATTTCTCGAATTTGTTCTAATATTTCTTGTTCGATTACATCTGTGGAAGCGACTTGTGATTGAAATTGACTTGGAAAAGCATCATTCTGACGAATTAACTCTTCACACAGATAAATGATTCCATATGCTAAAGGACGAAAGGTTTGTACAAAAAATGATTTTGCACTGCTATAAGTTTGTCCTTGTAGAACAGTATCAATTGCAAAGGTGTCAATCGACTGAATGACTTGTTCCATACCTTGAATGGTAGCGTTGCATACAGCATTCATACTTTGAGTTTGGCGTTGTACTTCTCCTAGATACATGTTTAAACTCATGCCTTGCCCTTCCTTCTTTATACAGTATTTCACAAGAAAATTATACCATGTAGAATTTTTTCACTGTACCAAGTATTTGAATTTACTAAACAGGTAGAATTAATACGATTAGTTATATAATTGAAAATAAAATTGTTAAACAAATGTTGAGAAATATCGAAATTCAATTTCCATTATATTCTATTCTTGTTATCATTTAATGTAAGACTATTCAGAAAAGGAAGGGGTTACATGCACGTTCCAGTGAAGGGGAATGAACAAGTTACAAAGTTACTTAATGACTGGTATCAAGCTATACTACAATACCAAAATATACAAGCAACAAACTTAAAACAAGAAGTTGAAGATAAGCTTTCCAGTATAAAAAAAGATAAAAATTTATTATTATACTATTCATTATTAGACTTTAGATATAAAGTACTAACCGATGGACTTAATATTACAAAAGATAGCTTTAATGAAATTAACTCTTTTGATATACCTGATAGCAGTTTTTTATCCTATTATTATCACTTCTTCAAAGCTATTCACAGCACAATTCTTGCAGACTATAATGAAGCAAATGAATACTTCGGAAAAGCAGAGAAACTTTTAATGTACACACTGAATGAAGTAGAAGAAGCAGAATTTAATTATAGGTTGGCATCTTTCTATTACCAAACTTATAAACCCCTACCATCTATTTCATATGCTAACAAAGCAAAAGACTTTTTCAGCAAAACTAACTGTTATAACATTAACATTGCTTTATGTGAAAACGTCCTAGGCTTAGCATGTATACAGATAAGACAATTTGAACAAGCAGAAGAACACTTAAATAAAGCTATTGATATTGTTAAAAAGATTAATAACACGGAACTACTGTTACGTATTAGAAATAATTTAGGCTGGTTATACGCAAATCAAAACCTTTCAGATTTAGCTATCCGTCATTTATCAGAAGTTACAGAACACCTTCCAAACCATTATAAAGCTATATTCTTACAGGCTAGGGAATATTATAAATTGGGTGAACACAACAAGGTTGATACACTCATTGAAAAAGGGCTTGCAGCTTGTACTAAGATAGAAAATAAGGAATACGTACATCGCTTTAATATCTTGAAGGAAATGAATAATGGTTCTGATTCTCTAACGTTGGAAAGTGTTGTTTTAGAAGGAATTTCCTACTTCGAAGCAGAAAATTTAACACGTTGCGTACAAGAATACACGGAAATATTAGCAACTATGTTTTATAAGGAAGCAAACGAAAAGAAGGCAAGTAGGTATTTTTACATGAGTAATGAAGCAAGAAAGAAATATGAAGAAAAAGGGGCGTTAGTATAATGAAAAAGCTTAAAACAGTACTACTATTATCGGTTACGGCATTTAGTTTCTTAGCAATGGCTGAGGGTGACACACCTGCACCACAAAGACCTGACTTATCGTATAGTCACGGTCATACTGGTGGTTCTCCTGAATATACACATGGAGAAGGTTGGTCTCCATCTTACACACACGGAGAACCTTGGGGTATAGCTGATGGTAATACTGGTTCGCCAACTTATAATAAAGGTGACACACCTGCACCAAAAGCTTAACTGTTTCATAAAGAAAGTCATACTACTTGTATGGCTTTTTTTTATTGTTCCATATTCTATATTTCAATTTAATTAACTTTATATAGGTTTAAATTTCTTTAAATCACTTTATTTTCACTACATAACTGCACTTCATAAATAAAGCTTAATAAAGCACCCGCTTTAAAATTAAATACAAATAAAGTAGGTTACGCATTTCACTTATACAACAAGGAAAGGCAATTAAAGTTTAATAAAGATAATTGAAGTATATTAAACTTATTTAAAGAAACGGCCAGTTTAAGTAATAATAAAAAGACACCCGTTAAGGTGCCCTTAATTTATAAGTGCCTTCGTTTCCGTTTGTAGCCCGTCATTAATATAACTATAGAACGTATCTATTAACTTTTGCTTATGTAGTTCAGGGGCATGTTCAAGTATGTCTATTATATCCTTATAAGCATTACACACTTCTGTAAGAGTATATAGGACTTCTTCAGCCGTCATACCTACCTTTGCTGCTTCTACTATTATATCGTCCATAAAGAAGGAATGGTCTTTGTATTCCATTTCATATAGTAGTTCCGTGAATACTTCCTTATTTAACAATTCTGCATTATCAAGCCTGTATACTGGGTAGCCGAATGTGTCAGCTACCCTTTCCTGTATTAAAGTAACTATAATTTTATTTATCATTGTTATAACCCCCACCTTCCATTTCACATAATTATCCCTTTATATATTTTTCTTTTAAACTCATTTACTTTTTTCTAATGCTTTATTCAATTTTTCAATATGCTATAAAAAGGCATATGCTTTTTCCTTACAACTTTCCGTTCATTATACTCCTAGTGCTGTTTTTAATTTAATGGTAGTAAGATGAAAATCTCTTAGCTAAAGAAGTATTTACTTTCCCAAAACCTCAACCATTTAGAGTTAATAAAAATATTGTGTAATTTTTCAAAAGAATCATCAAAAGCGAAATACAAAAAACTTGAACCAACCTTTCTCATTACTATCAATCTTTATTAATCTCTACTAGCAACTGGTAATAATTTAGAAAAGATTGCTAAGACGACATAAAAAGAGACGTACAGCAATTTGACCTTTGCTATACGTCTTTCCATCTACTATACCGCTAGCACTTGTTATATTTAGCGGTAGGAGGTGACAAATGCCCCACTAAAAGAAGTAGTAATAATTTTATTATATCCAATATATAAACCGCTTACCAGTCCGAGGTTTTTAGTCCCGTCGCAAAATTTTTTTAAAGAGAATAGCTATTTACAAAGATGAAATTCTTGTTATACCCTTACCCAAGTTTAGAAAAATGGTGCATATTTGTTTCAGACATCAGATGAGGTATATATTAAGGTGACTTCCCCCTTGCACCCCTTCCTTCAAAATAAAGAATATATGAATTACCTACCGTTCACTCTAACCCAACTAACACCTTCAAATAGCGGCTTCGGTCTGACTTCATATTTACTTATTACATGTTTGTATATTGTCTTGTACTATGTATGTATTTGTATGTATTACTGTGTAACTATACCTATGCGTACTGCACACCTGCCTTGCCCATTATCCTCGCTATGCCCTTGTCCCCTACATAGTGTGATTGCAGTATAGTGACTGGGAATAGTGTGATACTGCTGCTGTGCTAGATGGTACTTTAGGTGGGCTTGGTATATAAGGTACACCTTTGTACATACCTACTACACAAACGGCGGTATAGTACAAGGTAATTATGCAGATTATTTATTTAGCAACTGCGTGGAGGTGTTAGAGTGCTTTATTACATGCTATCCACCAAGTAGAAAAGGGGAAAATGGCCCAGCCTGAATGGGCGGAATTTGCGGGGTGTAGTTTAGCCACATTTAAAAGACGACTAAAAGAATACAGAGAACAAAAAGGAGTTTCCTAGTTCTATTTCATAACTGGTCTTTAAATTCTCTTCAGGAACTACAAGGGATAATACTTGTGGTTTCCTACTAAGCCATACAGGACAAAAAATACCCACAAACGTATATGTAACAAGAGCTGGACAGCTATCACCACCTCAAAAAAAGATTTTCAGCATTCACAATTTATCACACAGGCAAGCTGTGCTATTTCACCTACTTGTTAACCTAATCTCAGAAGTTCTGTCAAATGCCTTCTAATGGGCTAATATTACAAATCTATATAAAAAATACTGCAATCCCTTCTAATTAAAGTGAGATTACAGTACTTTATACTAATTATCTTTGTTTATGAATGTTGACATACCAGAAGTTAATCTTTCTAATTCTCTAAGCGTATCATTAGCTAAAACTTGAGATGGATAAGAAGGAAAATCGTAACGCATAGAAGTGTAATTATATGTGCTGTTAATCATATTAGGACGGTTGATATATTTTCGATTTACAGCTTCGTCCCATGTAGCTTGTCTAAACTTATCTGCTTCTACTTTTTGTTTAGCAAATTCTTTCCCTACAATTGACACGCTTTCTAGCATTTTGCAAAGCACATTATTGACAAAGGGTGTAAAATCAATCTTCTGTATTTCAGCATTATCTTTTTTCATAGCTTCTTCAAATTCAGGGAAGTATTTTACTTTCAATTCAGAAAAGCGTTCCTCTACTTCTTTTAGAACTTGCTGTACAATTTCAATTTCTTCCACAGTATTTTTCATTTCCCTACGTAGGTACACGACTTGTGAAACATCACCTTTAAATAATTCTAATTCCTTAACAAGCTTTACCTGTTCAGTCATTAATTGTGTTAATTCAGTTTCAAGCTGTGCCTTCTGTTCTTCAATTTTAGCAACTTCTTTTTCATAGTTTTTGTAAACCTTTTCGCTATTTTTAAAGAACTTTAATTCCGCTGCTATTTCTTCAAACGCTTCTTTATTTACCGTGAATAATTTACTTGTGTCCTTCAGTTTTTCCATTAGTTAATTCCCCCTGTTAGTTTCTTATACACATCCATTTCAATTTGACTTACGCCCTTTTCACTTAGCACGGTTAAAAGCCTTGAATGAACATTAGGTGAAAATAGTTTACTGCCCTTCTCATACTCGTAAAACTCATCTAAGTTAATTCCTATGCGTGCCGCTAGTTCTTGCCGTGTTAGTCCTATACGTGTACGAATATATGGCAACATAGCTGGCGTTACCATTGGAACATATGGAAGGCTATTTATATCAATCCCAATCATTTATTTAATGCCCCTTTCATAATTACACTCGGTAATTTCTACGTTGTTTAATTTCCATAAGTTCCCTGTATGAATCAATCTCAAATCTATCGACTCTATATGCCCTCAGTAATTCACATACTTTTGAATAAACCAGTGGACTAAAATCTGTGACTTTGCCGTTCTCGTAGTCACTAACCATTTTTTGACTTACAGATAACTTTGCAGCTACATCAGATTGAGTCAGGTTCCTACTCAAACGAACCCACTTTAACATATGGGGCTTTATCTCTGGCTTATATTTTAAGTTTTTATATTCATTTCCAATCATTATTAAATCCCCCTTTGTAGGTAGTTTCATTAGTTCCTTCCCCTTCTGCTAATACGAAAAATAACCCCTACACCACATGACATAGGGGCTACTTACCAAAAGCACAACTTAAAGGGGAATGAGTTTAAGAAGAAACAAAAAACCACACACAATAAAGTATGCGGTATATCATAAATCCCCCTATATCAATGTGTGTGACAAACATGTCATTTACAGGTATACTTTAGAATCATTTTTCATTTCACACTATGTATGACAAGGATTTATGTTTCCCTCTTCGTCAAGTGTATTTTAAACGTACTAGAAATTTCCGCCTAACACATCGCTGTATATTCTAACGTGCTTATCTAGGCAATTACTCATCATTTCATGCTTCTGCCTTGTATGTCTCTATTTTTCTTTGAACGAACTATATAGAACCAGTCCCACAGTCTTATTATACTTTTAATTTTTTCTCTCATTTTTATATGCTTCAAATGCAGGATTTAAGACAAGCTGCAACAAGGTTTCTACTACAAGCCTATCCCTTTCAAATGCCGCCCAATATATATTCATCGTCCCCTCTTTTTCTTGGAAGAATTGTTGCCTATAACTAGGGATAGAAGCAAATAGCTTTTTATAATGTCGCTTAATTCTTTCTTTTACTTTCCCTTGTCCCACATACAATACTTCTCCATTACCATTTTGAATTACATACACTCCAATAACATTACTAGGTACATTGTCATTTATTATTTTATGTGTTACTTCCTTACATTCCTTCTTAAAATCCACCTGAAACACTGACCATTTAGAAGAACTTAATGGTAAAATCTCCTCAGATACTAAAAGCTGTTCTAGTTTATCCCTCATATTCTTTCTCCTATTCATATTTCCTATATTTAAGACCATTCGTTACTTTGCGTCTTAAATATCATTATCTCGTATACTCTACTCTTTATATAGTGCTTAATTCTTTAGATTGTTTCTACACTTCATTTGGTTAATTTATTTTAACTTAATTAGTGGGGAACGCTATAAACTAGCACTTTTCTTTAATGGTGATATTGACTGAATGTCTTGAGGGTTTTTATCATGCGGGAACGATTATGGAACACGGCTGGAAGGCAGATTTATCCGCTACTTTGAAAGGCTACAAAAAAATAATCAATCAAAATAGATGGATAAGCGTCTTTGTTTTCGCCATGCGGTCACTTATAAGGTATCCGTATGTATAGACCCCGTTCACTCAGCGATTTTCACCGCATACACCCTTTTTCTATGCTTGTCCTTGTAATATCGTCCCTACACGACAAACTGAATGCATTCCCTAGCACCGTAATGCTAACGATAACCACCCGAACCTTTTAGAGAATCGTCCCTGGGCAAGTTCTCACTCACCCTCACCAGATGAACAGGAATCCAGTGAGGGGTGCTGTTTTTGTAGGCGTATACTCTGTACCCCCTGCACGACTAACAGCTAGCCAAGCCATAAAAAGTTCCCGCTAAATATATGGCAGTACGGAATTACGGCTTATCAGTTTTTATATACGTGGTATCAGGCAATTCCACGTTCGGAATTACCGCACACCAACGCCACTAATCGTCTAAAAAAGGCAATAAGAAACCACACCCCTTGCTATCCATTTTTGAAAAACGGTATAATACAAGTGCTGAATGTACGGAATATCCGTTATTTAGTTTTAAAACATGATTTTTAATTTTGAGTCTCCAGCGGCAACTGGAGACTTTTTCTTTTACTTAAAATTTCATACTTGCTAGAGGTGAATGACGTTGATATTTATTTTTAATCTCATCATCAGTAAAATCTAAATACGCCCTTTGCGTTACTTCTACCGATGAATGACCTAATACCCTAGACAAGCTAAACCAATCACCACCATTAAGAATGTAATACTTTGCAAAGTTATTTCTTAATTGGTGAGGTGTGAAATGTACTCTTACCTTTTTACCAATACTTCTAATACTCGCTTCAAAATTATTAACGTTTAACATTGTTCCTCTTATCGTAGGGAACAAATACTCTGCATCACTAAATCTATCCCTATACTTCAACCAACGCTTTAAATCGTTAGCCATGATATTAGAAAAATAAACATATCGTTGTTTCTTATTTTTCGGATTCGTAATTAGAATACTTTTATTTTTTATATCCAGGTCTTCGGCTTGCATATTGCAACATTCTCCTGCACGTATACTTGTATCTAAAATAAGTTTAATCATGACGTAACTTCTAAACCCATGGAATGTACTTATATCAATTGAATACAACACACTTTCTTTATTTCATCTACTGATAACAATATCTTTTGTTTCCGTTGCGGCTTAATCGATTCAATATTGGATATTGGATTCTTAGCAATATCCTCTTCAGCTTCTAAAAAGTTGAAAAACACCTTAATATTGCGAAGATAATTAGCAATCGTTGTTTCACTAATGGTCTTTCCATAATCAGTTCTACGTGTTGGATAATTAATTTGCTCACTAGCTGTATTAGATGTAAATGTGTATTTACCACGTTCCCTTAAATATTTAATATACGTCCGAATATGAAGGGGTTTTACCTTATCAACATCTGTAATCTTTAATTCTCTTTCTAAATATGAAGCAAATAACTTCAATGTTTGGTCATATGACCGAATTGTTTTCCTACTTAGATGCTTTGAATCGCAATGAAGTAAAAAGTTCTCAACATTCATCTGAAAGTTATTCATACAACAAAAAAAAAACCTCCTAACTATTGGAATCAAAATTTCAATCCAATAAATAGAAGGTTTTTAAATTAACCGCCAATTACCTATGTACTTTATTGCTTACATACGTAATTCGTTGGTTATTAAATGTTGTTATGAAATACGCTTAACATCTTGATAATACAGCGTTTACGAAGCCTTATGTTCAAGTCTCAACTTATCCGCAACCATTGCGATAAACTCAGAATTCGTAGGTTTTGCTTTTGACATGGATACTGTATAACCAAATAAGGACGAAATAGAATCAATATTTCCACGGCTCCACGCTACTTCAATCGCGTGACGGATTGCACGCTCGACACGGCTCGCTGTTGTATTATATTTCTTTGCAATATCTGGATATAATACTTTCGTAATAGACCCTAGTAATTCGATATCATTGTACACCATAGAAATCGCTTCTCGTAAGTACATGTACCCTTTAATATGAGCAGGTACACCAATTTCATGAATAATACTCGTAATACTTGCATCTAAGTTTTTCGGTTTTCCATCTATTGTTGTTGCTGATCGGAAAGATGGTAATGGACGTTTAATAGTAGCATTTGCCTTGCCACTCACTTGACGAATATGACTAGTTAAATTCTCCATATCAAATGGTTTTAATATGAAATATGAAGCACCTAGGTCAACTGCTTTTTTCGTCACATCTTCTTGTCCAAATGCTGTTAACATAATTACGCTAGGCTGTCTTAACCTTTCAATATGTCGCATTTTCTCTAGTACAGCTAAACCATCTAAATGTGGCATAATAATGTCTAAAACGAGTACATCAGGCTGCTTATCTGTTAATAAGTTTAAACACTCTTGACCATTATAAGCAGTACCGATTACTTCCATATCATCTTGAGCAGCTACATAACTCTCTAGCATTGATACTAATTCTTTATTATCATCCACAAGACATACTTTAATTTTCTCCACAGCTTTTCCTCCCTTACCGAATCGATTCTCCGACATGTGTATCCTTCTAGGCTACATGAATTGTTCGACAATTGTGTGAAAATTCCCTTTTAAAGTTTGTTACTTTCCGATAAAATCACAAAAAAATATGTTTATCGTTCATTTATTCCCTTTCGCAACACATTCCATCATAGAAATACAACGAAACGTTCAACCCTTTGCTTATATTTTACAACAAAAAACATCTCTTGCGGAGCTTTTACAAAATTTCAACGAATTTTTCAATAGAAAAGCGAGCTAATGAATAAATTAGCTCGCTTTTTTTTCTTGATCATAAATATTAATTCCAGCCTCATGTAACATCCATTCAATATGAACACCGTACCCTGATGTTGGATCATTGACAAATACATGTGTAACGGCTCCGATTACTTTCCCGTTTTGTACAATTGGACTTCCACTCATCCCTTGTACGATACCACCTGTTTTTGCTAATAAACGCTTATCTGTTACTTTTATTACCATACCTTTTGTAGCTGGAAATTTTTGCGGTACCGTACTAACAACTTCAATATCAAATGCTTCTACTTTATCTTGATCAATAACTGTTAATATTTTTGCCGGTCCTTCTTTTACTTGATGAGATAATGCGATAGGCATTGCTTTATCCATTACGCCGTTTGTCATATTTGTATTTAATTTTCCAAAAATACCATACGGACTATTTATTGTAATATTGCCAATCACTTCACGATCTGGTGAGAACCTTGCTAACTTCTCTCCTGGATTCCCATGACTACCTCTTTCAATCGATGTAACTGTCGAACGCATAATTTGTCCATCTTCAACTTGAATCGGCTTTTTCGTATCATTATCAGAAATGACATGACCCAGTGCTCCGTATTTCATAGAATCTGGATGAACAAATGTCATTGTTCCGATTCCAGCTGCCGAATCACGAATATATAAGCCAATACGATAAGACGATTCCCCACTGTCTTTTTGTGGTGTTAATTTCGTGCGAATGTATTTTCCATCTCTTAACAAAACAAGGTTAAGTGGTTCACCTGTTTCACCACTACTATGAATAAATGGTGCGACATCACTCATTCTTTCAATTGTTTTACCATTAATTTCAGTAATCATATCTCCAATTTGCACACCAGCTGTTTCACCAGGAGATATTTTACCTTTTTCAGTTTGAATTAAATGATGGCCTACAACAAGTACACCTTTTGTGTTTAATTTCACACCAATTGATTGTCCACCTGGAATAACTTTAAAATCTTTTAATACTTTCACATTTACTTTTTTTACTGGAAAACCAGCGATTTGGAACACCATGTCCGCTTCACCATTTTGATGAGAATTTACCATAAGTCCTTGTTTTTGTTCATTCGAACTCACTGTAAATACATGGCTATTTGTAGATGAAGCTTTAAAAACTGGTAATGAAGCTATTTCTGATTGTTGTCCTTCAAAAACAACAAGTTGCTTCGGGGATGAAATAAACGTCCGAAGCGGCTTAAAACATCCAATAAAAACTAAAGAAACAAGGAGACAAAGACCTATTATTTTTCGAAATCTTTCTAATTTCAATTTGTTCACTCTCCTCGCTCCTACCCCACATTCAGCCTCTTGGCTTCACTTTTTAATCTCTCCTTGCAGTGCTTTATTTATAACCGGAAGAATTAAGAAATCTTCATTTGAGAAAAAAAGCTATCCATTACTGGATAGCCTCTGCTGTCTGTTTAAAATGATGCGCTTGCGTAAGTAACTCTTTCGCATGTTCTGTCGTTAAATCTGTAATTTCCACACCAGAAATCATTCGAGCTATTTCTGTTACTTTATCCTCCATAGTTAAAACGGTAACTGATGTAATTGTCCGATCATTCGCTACCTGTTTTCGAATAAATAAATGCGAATCCGCCATTGAAGCTACTTGAGGTAAGTGCGTAATACAAAGCACTTGTGAGTTTACTGATACACGATAAATTTTTTCCGCAATAGCCTGTGCAACTCGACCACTCACACCAGTATCCACTTCATCAAAAATAACAGATGCAATACCTTGATGTTTAGAAAAAATACTTTTTAAAGCTAAAATAATACGAGATAACTCTCCACCAGAAGCGACCTTTGAAAGTGGTTTTAACGGTTCACCGGGATTCGTTGAAATATAAAACTCCACGTGATCATAGCCGTCCGCCGTAAGGCGCACCGGTGCGCCTTCCACAAGAGGTTCTTCTGCATTTCCTTCTCTCTTCATGATTCTCACTTCAAATTTCGTTTTTTCCATATATAGTTCTTTTAATTCTTGATGAATAGCATTTGTAAGATGCTCTGCAAGTTCATGACGCATATTACTTAACAACGTTGCTTCTTTCAGAATAACACTTTCTAATTCCTTTAACTGCTTCTTCGTCGCTTCAATATGAACGTCTTTATTTTCAATCGTAAAAATTTCTTGCTCAATTTTATCAGCATACGCTAAAATCTCTTCTACATTATTTCCATATTTTCTCTTTAGCATACGAATTTCATTTAAACGTGTTTCAATTTCATCTAGACGATTCGGATCATATTCCATCATATCGAGATTTTCTCTAAGTTGATACGCAACTTCTTCTAATAAGTAATAGCTATTTGCAATTGAATCATGATTTTCTTGATATACTTCATCTAAATGTGTAATACTCTCCATTTGTCCCATTGCACTTCTTACATTATCTAATCCTTGTCCGTCAGCACTTAACGAACGATATGCATCACCTAACGCTTTATAAATCTTTTCAAAATTAGAAATTTGCAATCGTTCCTCAGTTAATTCATTTTCTTCATCCATCTTTAAATCAGCCTTACGGATTTCTTCATGCTGAAATTGAATTAAATCTAAGCGATGTGCCATTTGTTGTTCATTTTCACTTAACGATTTCAATTGTTTTTTTAATTTCTCATAGTCAGCGTATACATTTTGATATATATCCAACTGTTTAACAATACGCTCCCCATCAAAATGATCGAGCATAAACAGATGTCGCTCTTCATTCATTAAGTCTTGCGTTTCGTGCTGTCCATGAATATCAACAAGCGTTTTGCCAATCTCTTTTAATATACTAAGGGTGACAAGTTTCCCATTTACACGACATACACTCTTTCCGTTTGCAGCAATATCACGCTTTAAAATAATCATGCCGTCTTCTATTTCTATATCTAACTCTTCTGCCTTTTCAATACATGGATGCTTGTCGTCTTCCACATAAAATAACCCTTCTATCTCAGCTTTTTCTGTTCCGTATCGAACAAATTCCGCTGAACCACGGCCACCTACAAGTAAACTAATCGCATCAATAATAATCGATTTTCCAGCTCCTGTTTCACCACTTAAAACTGTTAAACCTTTTTGAAAAGAAATATTTAATGCCTCAATAATAGCAAAGTTTCTAATCGATAATTCCGATAACAATGCCCCATTCACCTCGTTATAAACTAATCCCCTACTAAGGGCTTTTTTCAGTTCTTTATTCAAATAGTCATACTATATGTTTGTATGTACTCTTCTAACCCGCTCCATTGTACCAAACATTCGTTTTACGGGTCAATCCACCTATTTTCTAATTTTATTCAAACAAAATATTATATTACAATTAAAAATTCACATTTTTAACCGCTAAAAAAATCCTGTTCACTTTCCACTTTACAGAGGAAAGCAAACAAGATTTTTTTGTTACAACATATTTAAGAAACGATCAGAGACAACACCTGTATCCTCAGGTGTACGGCAAATAATTAGGCAAGTATCATCACCACAGATGGTTCCGATGATCTCATCCCACTCTAAATGATCAATAAGTGCTCCAAGTGAATGAGCGTTACCAGGCAATGTTTTTAGCACAAGCATATGTCCTGCCGTGTCTAATTTTACAAATGAATCCACTAGATTTCGTTTTAATTTTTGTAACGGGTTAAACCGTTGATCTGCTGGCAAGCTATATTTATAGCGACCATCATGTAATGGCACCTTCACTAAGTGCAGTTCTTTAATATCGCGCGATACTGTTGCTTGCGTTACATTAAATCCCTCATTACGTAAAATATCAACTAATTCATCTTGTGTTTCGATTTCTTTGTTCGCAATAATTTCCCTGATTTTAATATGGCGCTGACCTTTATTCATACATTTGCACCTCACACTATCTCTTACCATAGTTTAAACATTGGTATACTTCACTTATTTATGTTAACTTATAATTCGTTACTTGTACACAATTGTTTTTACAATCATTATACAATTACAGCAAAAAGAGGAACAACATATGTTATTCCCCTTTTCCTTTTTGTTTTAGAACGTCATGCGCTTCTGTAACAACTTGCTCAATAGAAATTGGAGAATGATTTTTGCCACTCTCATCACGTTCACCATGCCATTTTAAATGAATTAAGAATTCAATATTACCGTCTCCACCCGTAATCGGTGAGAATGTTAACCCTTCTACATCATAGCCTTCTTTTAAAGCAAAATCGACAATCATTTCTACGACAGCTTCATGCACTTTTCTATCACGAACAATGCCTTTTTTCCCAACTTGCTCTCTTCCAGCTTCAAACTGCGGTTTAATTAACGCTGCTACATCACCGTTAAGCATAAGCATTGTTTTTAAAACTGGCAGTATTAGTTTTAATGATATAAATGAAACATCTATACTAGCAAATTGTGGTAAACCACGCTCTAAGTCTGCTGGTGTCACGTAACGGAAATTTGTACGTTCCATTACGACAACACGCTCATCTTGACGCAATTTCCACGCCAATTGATTATATCCTACATCTAATGCATAAGATAGTTTCGCTCCATTTTGAAGCGCACAATCTGTAAAGCCACCAGTTGATGAACCAATATCTATCATAACTTTATCTTGTAAATCTAGATGAAATGTCTCCAGTGCCTTTTCAAGTTTATAACCACCACGGCTTACATACGGCATAACTTGTCCCTTTACCGTAATCTCTGTATCTTGTGGGATCTTCTCTCCTGGCTTATCGAGTCTCATCTCATTCGCATATACGAGTCCAGCCATAATAGCACGTTTCGCTTTCTCACGTGTTTCTATAAGCCCTCGCTCTACTAATAGTACATCTACTCTTTCTTTTTTTGCACTCATTTGTTACGCCCTTTTTTGTTTTGATGGAATCATTGTATGAATACGGTCTACAACAGCATCTGTCGTTAAACCAATTTCTTCTAATAATTTTGTTACACTACCGTGCTCTATGAAACGATCTGGAATACCCATTCTTTCAATTAATGCACTATGGTATCCGTTCTCAGATGCAAATTCAACTACTCCAGTTCCAAAACCACCGATTAAACAAGCTTCTTCAATCGTTAAAATCGGTATATTTTTTCCTAAGAGATCATGTAAATACGCTTCATCCATTGGTTTAATAAAGCGAGCGTTCACTACTTTCACTGAAACTCCAGCCTTTTCAAGACGCTCTGCTGCTTCCATTGCCATTGGAATTGTCGTACCAAATGTTAAAATAGCTGCCTGCGTACCTTCTTTTAACGTTTCCCATGTGCCGATTGGAATTGCCTTTAATTCTTCGTCCATATGAACGCCAAGACCATTACCACGTGCATAACGTAAAGCGATTGGTCCATCTTCATATTGCATCGCCGTATACACTAAATGTTGCCCTTCATTTTCATCTTTTGGCATCATTATTACCATATTCGGTAAATGACGTAAAAACGAGATATCAAATACACCTTGATGTGTTTCACCGTCTGCTCCTACTAATCCAGAGCGATCTATTCCGATGAAAACATTTAAATTTTGACGACATATATCATGAACAACTTGGTCATATGCTCTTTGTAAAAACGTTGAATAAATTGCTAAGAATGGTTTCATCCCTTGCGTTGCCATACCTGCTGCCATTGTTGTAGCATGCTGTTCTGCAATACCTACATCGATCATACGATTCGGGAATTCCTTTTGGAATTTCTCAAGTTTCGATCCAACAGGCATTGCAGGCGTAATTGCAACAATACGCTCATCTTCTCTCGCCAACTTAAGTACTGTTTCACTAACAACAGCACTCCATGCTGGTGCAACTTCCTTCGGTTTAACGAAGTCACCTGACTCAATTTTATACGGGCCTGTTCCATGCCAAGTTCCAATTACGTCACTCTCAGCTGGTTTATAACCTTTTCCTTTTTTCGTAATCACATGAACAAGTACTGGACCTTTTGTTTTCTTTGCATATTGCAACGTTTCGAATAACTTTTCATAATCGTGCCCATCGACTGGACCTAAATATGTAAAGCCTAACTCTTCGAAAAAGACGCCTGATACTAGTAAATATTTAAGACTATCTTTTATTTTCTCTGCTGTTGCAGCCACTTTTCCACCGACTGCTGGGATTTTTTTCAATATATACTCTAGTTCATCTTTTACCCAATGGTATTTTCCTGCGGTACGTAAACGACCAAGTACATTATGAAGCGCACCAACGTTTGGTGCAATTGACATTTCATTGTCATTCAAAATAACAATCATGTCTGTTTTTTCATGCCCAATATGGTTCAATGCCTCTAAGGCCATTCCACCTGTTAAAGCACCATCTCCAATGATTGGTATAACATATTCTTTCGTTTTCTTTAAATCACGTGCTAAAGCCATTCCCATTGCAGCAGATAGTGATGTCGAGCTATGACCTGTTTCCCATACATCGTGCTCACTCTCACAACGTTTTGGAAAACCACATAGACCTTGATATTGCCTTAATGTACCGAATTCCTTCGCACGTCCTGTTAAAATTTTATGTACATAGGATTGATGTCCTACATCCCATAAAAATTTATCTTTCGGACTATCAAATAATTTATGCAGAGCAATTGTGAGTTCTACTACACCTAAGTTAGGTGCAATATGTCCACCTGTTTGAGAGAGCTCTTCAATTAAAAATTTACGAATATCCTCACTCAATCCCTCTAGTTCACTGATAGACATATCTTTCAAAAAACTAGGGTTTTGAATTTGCGTTAGATCCACATGGATCACTCACTTTCATTTCATAATCTGTCAACATGTCAAATATTATAAAAAACATTTACACAACACAAGAAATTTCTTTTCTATCCTTTATCTTACCCTGCTATCAACCAGTCTATTGTGCCCTAATCCTATTATAAACCATATTTCTTTATGCGTTGAAAAAAATAGCCGCTAACACGAAGTGATAACGGCAATGTAATCTACATATATTTTTGCCAATAACAAGAAAAGAAAAACCTTTTCCTACATTTATATCATAAAATGATGAATGACTCAACAAATGAAAACGCTGTTATATTAGTTATTACGTTTTGCAATCAAATCGCAAATAGATAGTAAATATTCATCTTGTAATTGCAAGGAGCTAATCGCATCTTTTGCTTTTGCAATTGTTTCTTCTAAAATATTCTTTGCTCTATCTACAGTAAATAACGTCGTATATGTGCTCTTTTCGTTGGAAACATCACTACCAATCGGTTTTCCAATCTCTTCTTCGGTTCCTTCTACATCTAAAATATCATCTCGAATTTGGAAAGCTAGGCCAATATTTTTTGCAAACTCAAGTAACTTTTCTTCCTGCTCTTTTGTAGCATTAGAAAGTATCGCTCCTGCAAGTACAGCGAATTCAAGTAGTTTCCCGGTCTTATGCTTATGAATATACTCTAACTCATCAATCGTAAGTTGTTTCCCTTCAGCTTCCATATCCGCCACTTGTCCGCCAACCATTCCTTCCGGCCCAGCTGCTTTTGCAAGCTCAAGTACAAGTCTTACTTTTTTTTCAGCAGAGATTTCTTTTTGCTCATATGCCATAACAATTTGAAAAGCATACGTCAACAAACCATCTCCTGCTAAAACTGCCATTGCTTCACCAAATACTTTATGATTCGTGGGCTTTCCTCTTCTTAAATCATCATCATCCATACAAGGTAAATCATCATGAACTAACGAGTATGTATGTATCATTTCAAGAGCACAAGCTGCACCTACTCCAAGATTTCTTTCTTTCCCAAACGCTTGTAATGTTGCAAATAAAAGTAACGGGCGGAGACGTTTTCCACCCGCTTCCAAAGAATATGCCATCGCTTCCCGAAGTACATTTGGACATTGTAATTCATTTGCATAGCTTACAAGCTTCTCTTCTACGAAAGTTTTACTTTCTTTCAAAAAAGTATCAAAAGCGATTGTCACTATGCTTCATCTCCTAAAGCAGTAAACGGTTCAAGCTCTCCATCTTCTCCAAGAATAACTGCCATTTGTTCTTGTACGTTCTTCAACTTCTCATCGCAAAGCTTAGATAATTCCATACCCTCTTTAAAATAAGAAATCGCTTCTTCTAAAGGTACATCACCTTGCTCTAGCTTAGATACGAGATGCTCAAGTTGCGAAATTGCCTCTTCAAAACTCACTTTATTTTCCATTATTCAATTCACGCTCCTCTATGCCTGATACGCTACAATCTAGTATTCCATCTTGTAATTGAACTGAAACAGCATCTCCAAGGCTGACATCTTTCACACTTTTTAACACTTGCTTCTCTTCATCATATACAAGCCCGTACCCTCTCATCATTACTTTAAGCGGACTTAATGCTTCAAGTTTTTGAGCAGCTCTTACAAAGGCAAATTCTTTCGTTTGAAGTAATGTTTGCATTTCACGTTGTAATTGCTTTTGCAACGTTTCAATCGCTACCTTTGTTTGTATAATTTTTTGAGACGGGTGGTGCTTCTCTAAATAAAATGAAAGCTGTTTTAACTGATTCACCTTTTTATCAATGTAGCGCTCTTTCGCTAAAACAAGCTGTTCTAACGCTCTATCTAATTGCTCTTCCTTTTGTTCATATACTTGTCTTGGATAACGGAATGCATAAGATTTTTGCAATACTTGTAATTTTTCTTCTTTTTTATGTACTAACTCTCTCATTGCTCTTTGCAATCTTAGAGTTCTTTGTAATACCTTTTCTTGTAACTCTATAACGTTCGGTGCTGCTAGTTCAGCTGCTGCAGTCGGTGTTGGTGCACGTAAATCGGCAACAAAATCTGCGATTGTAAAATCTGTTTCATGCCCTACTGCTGAAATAATAGGAATTTCGCTCTTAAAGATTGCTCTTGCAACCACTTCCTCATTGAAAGCCCATAATTCCTCAATAGAACCTCCCCCGCGCCCAACAATTAATACATCTATATCTCCCATTTCATTCGCTGTACGAATCGCTTGTACAATCGAGGGAGCTGCTGACTCCCCCTGTACAAGTACTGGAAATACAATAACATTCCCAATTGGATAACGACGTTTAATCGTTGTTATGATATCACGAATCGCAGCTCCTGTTGGCGACGTAATTACCCCTATTGTTTTAGCATAAGGAGGGATTATTTTTTTATAAACTTGAGAAAACAATCCTTCTTCCTCTAAACGAACTTTTAATTGTTCGTAAGCCAAATGCAAATTTCCGACTCCGTCAGGTTGCATGTCTTGAATATAAATTTGATAAGAACCACTCGCCTCGTAAACAGAGATTTTCCCTTTTACAAGTACCTTCATCCCATTTTCAGGTCTGAATTTAATATTACGATTATGGCCCGCAAACATAACCGCTGCGATTCTGGCATTTTCGTCTTTCAATGTAAAATACATGTGACCACGACTATGATTTTTAAAGTTGGAAATTTCACCTTTTAACCAAACAGACTGTAAATGCGGGTCATATTCTATTTTTGTTTTTATATAGCGTGTTAATGCTGTAACGGTTAAATATTGTTTCTCCATTTCTCTCTCCTCATAGCCGACTCAAATTATTTACAAACGACACCTGCGCGTTTGGCAGATTCAACAGTATTATGAAGAAGCATTGTAATCGTCATTGGACCAACACCCTTTGGCACAGGCGTAATGTAACCCGCAACGTCTAACACGTTGTCAAAGTCAACATCACCACAAAGCTTGCCTGTTTCTAATCGATTCACACCAACGTCAATTACAACCGCGCCTTCTTTCATATAATCAGCTGTTACCATTTTAGGTCGTCCAACAGCTACGATTAAAATATCAGCTAACTTCGATAATTCTTTAATATTTTGCGTCTTAGAATGACAATATGTGACAGTTGCATTTTCATTTAAGAACAATTGCCCCACTGGTTTGCCGACAATATTACTTCTTCCAATTATTACAACATGTTTTCCCGAAATATCAAGATTCGTTTCTTTTACTAATTCTACAATACCATGCGGTGTACATGGAAGGAATGTATCTTGTCCCGTCATCATACGTCCCACGCTGATTGGGTGAAATCCATCTACATCCTTTTCTGGTGAAATTCTTTCAATGATAGCTTTTTCTTCAATATGTTTTGGTAAAGGTAATTGCACTAATATGCCATTAATGCGGTCATCGCCATTTAAGCGATCGATTTCAGCAAGCAAACGTTCCTCAGTAATCGTTTCAGGAAGTTCAATTAGCTCAGAATAAATTCCTACTTGTTCACAGCCTTTTTCTTTTCCTTTTACGTAAGAACGAGATGCTGGATCTTCTCCCACTAAAATCACTGCTAATCCTGGTACAATCCCTTGCTCTTTCAACTTCACAACTTCTTCTGTTAATTGTGCTCGTTTTTTCTCCGCAACTTCATTTCCTTTGATGATTACTGCTACCATTTTAAGATTCCCCCTTAAAGAAATTACAGTGTATCTTTTATATTAGATAAAACGCCGTTAATAAAACGACGAGATTCCTCATCCCCAAATGTTTTAGCAATTTCAATTGCCTCGTTAATTGTTACGTTGTGTGGAATTTCTTCCATGTACTTCATTTCATACACAGCTACACGTAAAATACTGCGATCAACAATACTAATACGCTCAAGCTTCCACTTTTTTAAGTTTTGACGAATTGCTGCGTCAATCTCTTCTTTATTGTCTACAAATCCTACAACAAGTGATTCTAAAAACTCATTTGTTTCTTCACCTTCATCTAGCGTATTTTCCACCGCTACCTTCGGTTCTAATTCACCTGTAATATCCATTTGGTATAATGCTTGCATAGCTCTTTCTCTAGCCGTCCTACGTTTCATTGTAACTCTCCTTTATGCTTCAAGTCTTTCCTTATGCTTTGTTATATTATTATAATTTATAAGCCGTCAATTCACTTACTCTTACAGTTTTCATTGATTTTCCAACCTTATAATACAATGATAATAACACAATTTATCGTTTCACACACGGGTTACAAGGCTGAAAAATAATAAAAAGATTAACTTCAAGTTCCATATCTTATCACAATGTACGTTTTTTGGAAAAACGAAACATTTTCTTTTTTATTTCTTATTTTTTGAAATAGTATAACAATTAGAGGGTTGTAATTTGTGAAGAAATGAAACGATAAAAAAGATGCCTATGTTACTAGGCACCTTTTTCATTCTTACACTGGTTCAATTTCTGTTTTTTGTGTTTCGAATGTTACGCCAACGATGTGAACATTCACTTCTTTTGGCTCAAGTCCTGTCATTGTAAAGAGTGCTTGGCGAATATTGTCTTGAATCTTTTGTGCAACAACTGGAATTGCTACACCAAAATACATTACAACATAAAGGTCAACGATAATATCTTCGTTTGCTAATTCAACCTTTACACCTTTACCATGATTTTTCTTACCTAACTTCTCAACAACATCTGTAGCAAAATTACCACGCATTGCCGCCACACCTTCTACCTCAGCAGCTGCAATACCTGCAATTACTTCAATTACTTCTGGTGCAATTTCTACTTTACCAAGAGTTGTATCTTGACCCATATCTAACATATGTTCAGCCATGAAAAAAACCTCCTTTAATGTATCACTGCGTCACAAGTTCATGCTCTTCCAAAAACTTCGTATTAAACTCACCTTTTACAAAATCAGGATGATCTAACAATTGCAAATGGAACGGGATTGTTGTATGTACGCCTTCAATGACAAACTCACTGAGTGCACGCTTCATTTTTGCAATTGCCTCTTCACGTGTTTTTCCGTGAACAATTAATTTAGCAACCATCGAATCATAGAAAGGTGGGATTGAATATCCCGGATATACAGCTGAATCGACGCGAATACCAAATCCGCCTGGTGGTAAGTACATTTCTACTTTACCTGGAGATGGCATAAATTTTTTGGCAGGGTTTTCCGCATTAATTCGGCATTCAATTGCCCAACCATTAAATTGTACTTCTTCTTGCTGTAACGATAACTTTTCTCCAGAAGCAACAAGAATTTGCTCTTTAATTAAGTCCATTCCTGTCACCATTTCAGTAACCGGATGCTCAACTTGAATTCTCGTATTCATCTCCATGAAATAAAAGCTTTTCGTTTTATATTCATAAATAAACTCAACCGTACCAGCACCTGTATAATCAACCGCTACCGCCGCTTTAACTGCCGCTTCACCCATCTGCTTGCGAACATTTTCATCAAGTGCAGGTGATGGACTTTCTTCTAATAGTTTCTGCAAACGGCGCTGAATTGTACAATCACGCTCTCCTAAATGAATGGCATTTCCGTGTGTATCTGCCATTATTTGAATCTCAACATGGCGGAAATCTTCAACGTACTTTTCTAAGTATACACCAGGGTTCCCAAAAGCGGTACTAGCTTCTTGCTGTGTAATTTGAATTCCTTTTACAAGCTCTTCTTCATGACGTGCAACACGAATACCTTTTCCGCCGCCACCTGCAGTCGCTTTAATAATAACTGGATATCCAATTTGATTTGCAAGCTCGATCGCTTCCTCGGTATTTTTTATAATCCCTTGTGAACCTGGTACAATCGGAACCCCTGCTTTTTCCATTGTATCACGAGCAACGTCTTTTGTGCCCATCTTTGAAATAGCTTCTGGACTTGGACCGATAAAAATTAAGTTACATTCACGGCATAACTCTGCGAAATCTGCATTCTCTGCTAAAAATCCGTATCCCGGATGGATAGCATCGCAGCCCGTTAACTTCGCAACGCTAATAATGTTCGTCAAATTTAAATAACTTTCTTTTGAAACTGTTGGTCCTACACAATACGCCTCATCTGCAATTTGTACGTGAAGTGACTCTTTATCTGCTTCTGAATAAATCGCAACTGTTTCAATATCCATTTCTTTACAAGCACGAATAATTCGTACAGCAATTTCCCCACGATTGGCTATTAATACTTTTTTTATCATCACAAAGACTCCCTTATTACGCTTTCACAAGAAATAGCGGTTGTCCATACTCAACAAGCTGTCCGTTATTAACAAGAACCTCAACAATTTCGCCCTCTACATCAGCGTCAATTTCGTTAAATAACTTCATAGCCTCGACAATACATACGATAGAATCTTTCGATACCCTGTCTCCAACACTTACATATGGAGGTGTATCAGGTGAAGATGAAGAATAGAATGTACCTACCATTGGTGAGGTAATCTTATGTAGGTTTTCATCTTGAACAGCTTTCTTCTCTTCTTGTTTTGGTGCTTCTACTTGCGCTGCCGCTACTGCTGTTTCAACTTCAACAGATGCTACTGGTTGCATAGCTTGTTTCGCTACAGGTGCTTGCATCGCAACAACTTCATTACCACGCTTTTTCATTTTGATTGTTGTACCGTCTTTTTTGTATTCAAATTCATCAATATTAGAGCTATCAATTAATTTAATTAATTCACGAACTTCTTGAATTTTAAACATGTAAAATCCACTCCCATACTCTTGTTTGTCCCGTTTTTACAGATTCTCATCACTAACACTAGATTGACTGTAAAAATACGATGTATTCTATTAGAAAATTTATTTTATTTACTAATAGAAATATTTACTATTTCCATCTTACGATAAATTTTTTAAACATTCCAATTTATATTTCTTTATAATAAATCGAAACTCCTGTAAAAATATTATTCCAATAAAAAATTTATTACCTAGTAATAATACCAAGTTTCACACGAAATTGGCAAGACCACTTCCTAAAAAACATTCCTTACCTTTTCAAAATGCTACACAGTAAACATCTAATTGCCGCTCCACTCTTCACCACATCTACGGTTCATAACATATTTTTACCAAATATTATTTTTTTGTTTACACGCCGTTCATCATTCCTTCATATAAGAATAGTATGTTCAAAGTGTAGAAAATATATTGTATCGAGGTGTGGACATATGATATGGCTCATGCTCTTCTTACCTGCCGTAATGGTTTGGGCATTCGTTCTCTTCATCCACGTCAAATCTGGAAAAAGTAATCATCATCACCATGAACCGCTAATTTTTTATTCACAACGTATTTCTCCATTCCGAGTTGAACATAGTAAAAACACATACAAAGACGAAATAGAAAAAAACTATCGAAAGTGATAGCTTTTTTCTATTATTATTTTTATCTAATTATTTTGAAGTACTCTATGTTCTTATTTACAAACAATGCGATTAGTAAAAATTAATAATCCGTGGGGGAAATCCCCCACGGATTAAAATTCTACTTATTTTGCTGATGGATCAAATTTCACACCTACATCTTTAGAACCGCCTTCACTTCTTACAAGCTGTATAATTTTGTTCGCTTCTTTTTGTGAATGTTTCGCTGCCTTCACTGTTACTCTAATGTCAGTTCCATCAGCTCTTACAAGGGCATCTTTATATCCTCCTTGAGCTTTAATAACTGTTTCAAGTAAACCTTCTTTTGTTTCCATTGTAGCGATTGCATCCATACCATCTTTCGCCTTACTTCTTTCTTCAGCAGTAGCGTTAGAAGACTTTATTACATTTTGTAATTTTTCTCTTTCAGCACTACGCTTATCTTCCATTTGCATACGTAAAGCTGTGAAATTCTCATCACTCGATTGAACTGATACATTCCCCTCTTTTTTACTTGTTTCTTTTTTAGCATTTTCTTTTTTATCTGTCTCTTTATTTGTTGTCTCTTTATTTGGTGTTTCCTTGCTTGGAGTTTCTTTTGTTGTTTCTTTATTTGGCGTTTCGTTTGTTACTGCTTTGTCAGTACCTTGTTTTTCTTGTCCAATCTTTTCACCTGTTGCCGGCGATGCTGTATTCATTTTGTCAGGAGTTGTTACGTAATACACAGATAGTACAACAACTAAACTTAACATTGTTAATAGCCAAACCGTTTGTTTTTTTAACACTTTATTTCCTCCCTATCAATTTTTCGGTGAAACTGAAACACGATGGGCTGGTACATCTAGCAGCCTTATCACAGCTTCTTTTACCATTGCTTTAACTTGTATATTATCCACTCCTTTTGCTACGACGAGAACACCTCGTACTTTCGGTTTCTCTGTCCGTAAAACAACGGGAGTTTCTTTATCACCTTCACGTATAATGACAGTCTTTTCATCAAGAGACTCGTCCTCTACTTCCCTCTTACCGCCTGTTTTATCTGTTTCACCTGTTGTTTGTGAGCGTTTCACTGTATTTTTTTCTAAAATTTTTTCTTCAGATGAATCTAAATTCACCTTAATCGTTACGTCTTTTACTCCTGCTATTTCTTCTAAAGCAGCTTTTAATTCTTGTTCATACGCTTTTTCATATTTTTCTACATTTGACATACTATCATTACTTTTTTGTCCGAAAGTTGGTACGTCTTTTTCTTGGTTTTGAGTTTTTTGTTCTTTAAATACAGGTACTTCTTCTTTTTTACTTGAAAAGAGACTACTAGAAAACATAAGCAAAATTCCAAGTATGAGTAGGACAAGTAAAAACTTAGGTGTTACCTTTTTCCCCTTCTCGTTGCTTTCTTTTTGATCCCCATTCAATAAGTTTCGAAAAAATGAGAACTTCGAATTTTTATCTTTATTGTCCATTTACTCTACCTGTCCTCCCTTCCGTTTGAACTTGGATTTGTTTATTCTCTAGTTGCCACCTGCTTGAAAAGAAATCTTTCATTTCTACATTCGTTTCTTCTACCTTTTTTGGAGGTTCATTCGTATTAATTTCAATTGGCTTTACTGTTTCAATTGCGTCATTTTTACTGCGTTCTTTTTCTTTCAACGTCACAACAACAGATTGAATATCTTTGGCTGACTTTACTTCTTCTACCCTTTCCGTTGCGACTATTTGTATTTCAGAGACTGTCATACCATACTTTTTCTCAAACTCTTTTCCTACTTCTTTTTTCATTTTGGTAGCCATCTCTTCTAAACTATATGCACGTGTTAGAGCTTGTATTTCTTTTTTCTTCGAATCTATTGAATTTTTTACAGATCCCTCTGCTACATACTTTTCTTCATTAAAATTTGCGATTACTTCATTTACATCTGTTTGCAACAGTTTAAAAAGAGGTGTTAAAATTAATACAACTAATAGTAGACTTACGACGAATTTAACGTATTTTTGCAAATTCGAGTTTGGAAGAATAAGATGAAGCATTGTCGCTAAGAGTAAAAAAACGATAATATTTCTAATCCACTCTGTAACAAATTGCATACTCTTCACCTCCTATCGCATCATAAGCGTAATGTTCCCCGCAGCAATAATAATTGTGATACTTAAAAAGAACATAAATGATACGATAGCTAAGCAAGCAAACACGTAAATGATGCTTCGTCCAATGATATCTAAACATTGAATAATTGCTCCTCCGCCAACTGGTTGCAATACTGCTGCTGCGAATTTATAAATAAACGCGATACAAAAAATTTGAATCGCTGGAAAAGCGACAATTAAACATAACATAACGAGCCCTATAATTCCGACTGTATTTTTTAATAACCCCGACGCACTAATAACAGTATCCGCTGCCTCTGTAAACATCCTTCCAACTACAGGAATAAAGTTCCCTGTTACAAATTTAGCAGTTTTCACAGCTATCCCATCAGCAACCGCTGTCGCTGTTCCTTGTACAGATAATACTCCTAAAAAAATCGTTAAAAAGATCCCGATAATCCCAACGCTAACGTTTTGCAGAAGCTTGGACAATTTCGTAACTTTATATTGATCACTCATCGTACTTACAATACTTAATATCGTTGCAAGTAATAAAAGTGGTAGAACGATGTAATTCATAAGAAGCCCACTCGTATTCATTAAGAAAATGATAATCGGATGAAAAAACGATACAGATACAACACCGCCTCCAGTTGCTATGAGTGCAAGCAAGATTGGTAATAGCGCTAATATGAAATCTACCATTGTTTGTATCGTTTCTCTTGCATATGTCATAACCACATAAAAACTATTTAAAGCAAAAATAATAAGCACCATATATACAACTGCATCGGCAATTTTACTTACACTACTCTTTGAAAAGGCAGATTGCAGTGATTGCAACAATGCACTAAAAATTGTGAGCATAATGAGTGTTCCAAGTAGCTTTCCATTTGCAGCAAGCTCGTGAAACAAATATTTTAATAAACCTAGCATCCATTCTTTTATAGAGAATTCTTTTTCTCCCTTTACAAACTCCATAAAGCTTCCTTTTTGACTCTCTGGTAAATAACCTCCATATTTTGTAACAAGCCCGTCCCAAAATTGCTTCACATCTTCAATTCCGAGCTTATCCAATTGTTGATCAACGACGTTTGTTTCTACAGGAGAAGCTTGTACAACAACCGGTAAAGAAAAGAAAAGGAAGCAAGCAAATAGCAGCTTAGCTCCAAACTTCCTCAACATTCACTCCCCCTTATCCCGTCGGTAAAAATCCGAGAATAGTTTCAATTACGACTGTCAAAATAGGAATTGCCATAACGAGAATTAAGATTTTACCAGCTAGTTCAATTTTCGAAGCGATTGCACCTTGCCCAGCATCTTTTGTAATTTGCGCTCCAAACTCAGCGATATAAGCAATCCCAATAATTTTCAGTAACGTTTCTACATAGACGTTGCTAACTTTCGCTTCACTCGCTACTCTCTCAATCATTTGTAAAATAGAGTGAATTTGATCGATTAAAATAAGAAACATTACGCTACCTACAAAAACAATAAATAGCGATGTAATGCTAGATTTATGCTGATTCAAAACAGCTGCTAAAAACGTAGCAACGAGGCCTAATCCGACAATTTGTATAATTTCGATTCGGACCGCCTCCTTTACTGGAAGAGAAAGACACTTTTAATCTTGTCGAACAACGTATTAATTAAAAATGCAACATGGAATAGAATGACGACAAAACCGACAAGGATAACCCAATTTGCAATATCCTCTCGTTTTAATTCTTTTAATACGGTATGAATGAAAGCTAAAACAATGCCGATTCCGGCGATTTGAAATATTAATCCAACATCAATGGACATCGCCTTTCTCCCTCCTATAGCAGTAAAATTACGATAAGTAGCCCCGCTAGTACCCCTAAGCTCTTAATCATTTTTTCATATTGCAGTTGTAACGCTTTCGCTTCTTCTTCCTCTCTCTCTAAATGTGTAATACATAATCGAATATGTTTTTGTTGTGATTCACGATCATGTTGTCCAAGTGTTTCACCAAATTGCTGCAAGATTTCATACTCGGTTTGTTGAAATGCTGTTAACTTCCAATTCTCTTTCAAACTTTCTATCCAAGCTTCCCTTACTGTTTGTTCCCCGTTTTCTAGTTTTTTGGCGAAACTTTGAAATATCCAATTTAATGGCTTGGGCATTTGTTTAACTAATCGTTCGGCGGCTTCAGATAAAGGTGTGTGCCCATACATAATTTCTGCCTCTAATGATTGGAGTGCCGATTTTAATAGTCTAAGTTGCCGCGGCCTCTCACTATATCTTTTTGCGTATGAAAACCCGAAAAAAGTGCTGACCGCAACGATTAACACTGCACCAATTATTTTCACCATACGCCCCCAGCCTTTCGATTCGGTAGTACTGGTTTTCCATATCTATCTTTCACTTGCATAACTGTTCCTGGGCCTCTTGCTTTTGATAACTCCACAAACCTATCAAATATGCCAAGCTCCAGCACTGCCTGTAGCGATGGACGTTTCACAACATCATCATAAGAAAACCCGTGTGCACTTATAAAAAGCTGGACCCCTGCATGCACCGCCTCCATAATTGCTTCACTATCTTCTTTACGTCCAATCTCATCTACGATCAAAACATCTGGACTCATAGAACGAATCATCATCATCATTCCTTCAGCCTTTGGACATGCGTCTAACACATCTACTCGTGTACCAAATTCATACTGAGGGATTCCTTTCACACATCCAGCAATTTCTGACCGCTCATCAACAATCCCCACTTTGCAAGAAGGAATTTTCGACGTACCAACCCCTTGACTCATGCAACGTGCTACATCTCTTAAAAGTGTCGTTTTCCCCGTTTGCGGCGGGCCAATTACCATCGTGTTTAACCATCTTGATTCATACAAATACGGCAAAAGCGGCTCAGCTATTCCTATTTTTTGACGAGAAATACGAATATTAAATGAAGAGACATCACGAATCATTTTCACTGTACTTTTCTCTGTAATGACTTTTCCTGCTAGGCCAATTCTATGTCCTCCTCGAAGTGTCACATACCCACGTTTCAATTCCTCTTCCATCGTATAAATTGAGAATTGACTTAACTTATTCAATAAGTAACTTGCATCTTCTGCTGTAGCGATATAGTCGTAAAAAAACACCTCTCCATGCGCAATACACTCTAGCGGTCTTCCAATTCGAACACGAATTTCCTCTAAAGTATTGTATTGCTTACAACTTTCAACTAACTGTTTCATCATTTTTGGTAAAACCTCTAATACTTCTTTCATAGGCTTCTCCCCACTATACTCGACTTACTATTTCAACAATGCGATAAAAATGCAGCCAATTCCAAGTGCCAGAAAAAAGAGTTTCAAGAAAGAAATTTCGCTCGCTACACTCGCTATGCCTATTGTCATTGTTAAAATTAATACGGTCGGTCCAACAAACGCCAACATACCATTTATAAACAATGCTTTCTTCGCATCATTCACGTAAAGCATAAGCAAAGCGGCGAATATTTCCGCGCTACCCGAAAACAACCGAAGTAACCCCATTACGAGCACGGATGTTTCCATTGCCGCTAGCCACTGTTTCATTCTCCCACCTTCTCCCGTAACGGTTACGAATTCTACATTCCAAAAAAGAATATATTTGTACAACCATATGCAGAGGTTGTCTATTTCAGAAGTAAAAACATAATTTTTCTCTAACACCTTTATTTAAATCTGAATATTCGTGTTTTTTAATGGTATATTATGGTATATTTAATTTAAAAGGGGTATAGACGATGCAGCACGTTACTTTATTACCACTTGATTTACGCTATGCAAATGTGCTTTTTGAGCTATCAAGTGAACCACACGTAAAAAATGCATTAGGAATACAGGTAGAAAAAGTCGAAGACACGAAAGCATTTCTTCTTTTTGCAATAGAAGAAGAGCGCCAAAAGAAGTCTTTATCGAGAATGATTGTAAATGAAGAGAATGAAATACTTGGCCTCACCACACTTAAACATATTAATTATGGGAAGAAACAATCTCACATTGGTAGTTGGCTTGGCTATCCATATTGGGGTAAAGGGTATAATGAGGCAGCTAAAAAAGAAATCTTTAAAATCGCTTTTTTAGACTTACAACTTACATACGTATTCACTGGTGCTAAAACGACTAACATTCGCTCGTTAAAAGCACAAGAAAAACTACCTTACATTTCATTGCATGTGAAAAACAAGTTTCCAGGCGAACATGCTGCACTGGAGAAAGAAGTAAAATCACCTTGCGTACTGCATGTCGTATCGCGTAAGAAATTTTTAAATTGGCTGGACGTACAAAATGAGGGGGGAAAATATGAAGGTTTTGAAAATTAGTTTAACAATTGTAGTAGAATTAGCTCTTATTTATCTTTTTTCATTATTGGTCGGTTGGTCATTTATAGAGACCTTTTTCCTTGGCAGTCTAGCAATATTTGCAATTATGTGGTTAATTATTATGAGTAACCATAGAAATAACATTACAGATCACGCAATAAGTAAAACATTAACTGGTGTTGAGACTGGTGAAATAAAACCATTTCAATTCATTTTCACACCATATATAGCGGGTACTCTTTCACTTGTTTTAGTTAGTTTTGTTGTCACCGCAATTTACTATATGCCCTATTTTCTATAAAAAAGCACTCGTGATAATCACGAGTGCTTTTTTACTATGCACGAGAAACGTATTTACCTTCACCAGTGTTGATGATAAGCATTTCGCCTTCGTTAATGAAGATTGGTACTTGTACAACAAGACCAGTTTCTAATGTAGCTGGTTTTGTTACGTTAGAAGCTGTGTCACCTTTAATACCAGGCTCTGTTTCTGTAACTTTTAATTCAACTGTGTTTGGAAGTTCAACACCAAGTACTTCACCTTGGTATGTCATAATAGATACTTCCATGTTTTCTTTTAGGAATTTTAATTCGCGCTCGATTTGGTTTTCACCAAGTTCGATTTGCTCATAAGTTCCGTTATCCATAAATACATGAGCCTCACCGCTCGCGTATAAGTATTGCATACGACGGTTTTCGATGTGTGCTTTTTCTACTTTTTCACCTGCACGGAATGTTTTCTCTTGAACAGAACCTGTGCGAAGGTTACGTAGTTTAGAACGAACGAATGCAGCACCTTTACCTGGCTTTACGTGTTGGAAATCAAGTACTTGCCAAAGGGCATTGTCCACTGAAATTGTTAAACCTGTACGAAAATCGTTTACTGAAATCATGTAAAAAAATCCTCCTGTGTATTACAAAATAATAAGTTCTTTTGGTGATTTCGTAATTACTTCATTACCTTCACTCGTTACAATGATATCATCTTCAATACGTACGCCGCCAATACCTGGAATATAAATACCTGGTTCTACTGTTACAGCCATACCTGGTTCAAGTACTGTATCAGAACGGAACGCTAAACCTGGCGCTTCATGGATTTCAAGGCCGATTCCATGACCAGTAGAGTGTCCAAAGTATTCACCATATCCTTTTTCCGTTATGTAATCACGCGTTAATGCATCTGCCTCGCGGCCTGTTAAACCAGCTTTAATACCGTTTACACCACGTAATTGTGCTTCTAAAACGACATTATAAATTTCTTTTAATTTATCAGATGGTTCACCGACTGCAATTGTACGAGTAATATCAGAACAATACCCTTTGTAATAAGCGCCGAAGTCTAATGTAACGAAATCTCCTGTTTCTATCACTTTTTCAGATGCCACGCCGTGCGGTAATGCCGAACGAAGACCTGAAGCAACGATAATATCAAACGAAGAAGATGTTGCTCCTTGTTTTCTCATGAAAAATTCAAGTTCATTTGACACTTCAATTTCAGATACTCCCGGGCGAATGAATGATAGAATATGCTCAAAGGCAGCATCTGCAATCTGTGCAGCTTCCTTTAATATCTTAATCTCTGAATCAGTCTTTATCAAGCGTAACTTTTCTACAAGCCCAGAAGTCGGGATAAATTCAGCTTCGATCGCCTCATTATGCGTTACGTAAGAGCTATATGTAAGAGTATCCTGCTCAAAGCCAAGCTTTTGAATTCCAAGTTCTTTCACTTGCTTTGCAACTTCATCAATAATTAATCCCGCATGCTGCACGATTTCATATCCAACAGCTTGTTTACTAGCCTGCTCTACATAACGAAAATCCGTAATAAATTGAGCACGCTCTTTTGAAATAAGTACAACTCCAGCTGTTCCAGTGAAGTTAGCCATGTATCTACGACTATGTTCATTTGTTAATAAAATACCGTCGATACCAGCCTCAGCAAATGCGCTTCTTAATCTTTCGATTTTCTCCATGACTTTATGCCTCCCTTAATTTCTCCATTAATGCAAATAACGCTAACTTATAGCCATAAAAACCAAATCCAACAATTTGTCCTGCACAAACAGCCGCCGTCACAGATTCGTGACGGAACGATTCACGCTGGTGAATGTTAGAGATATGTACTTCAATAACAGGAATCGAAATGCTCGCAATTGCATCTCGAATTGCATAGCTATAATGCGTAAATGCTCCAGGATTTAAAATGATCCCTTCATATATATCTTCAGCCTCATGAAGACGATCGATAATCGCACCTTCATGATTCGATTGGAAACATTCTAACTCCACTCCCATTGTTTTTGCTTCTTGCTTCATATCTGCTTCAAGTGTCGCTAACGTGCCCTTTCCATATACATTTACCTCACGAACACCGAGGCGATTTAAGTTAGGACCGTTTACGAGGAGTAACTTTTTCATATTCTTAAAACTCCTTAATATTAAATATCTATACAACATTTTAACATAGGAGTTACTTATTTGAATAGTTCGTCTTCTCTTCTCCTTCTTGCTCCGCTTTATTACTATTTACTGCGTAAGAAACAGAGTATGCAATAAACACACCATACAATATAAAAATACATATTGTCGTCACAATCGTCTCTTTCGGCAAATTGAACGCACTTTTAATAACAGGTGCCATTAAACCCATTCCGAAAAACAGTAACGCCCACCAAAATAGCCCATAAATAATCCCTGGAATGATTCCTTCAAATTTCGCCAAAAACGCTTTATACAAAAAGGAAATCAAGATTGAAAGAAGTCCCATGCAAACAATTCCTGACAGATTGCCCCATATCCCTTCTTTCCAACTCCCAAACGCAAATGGTAACAGTAAATAATTAGGTCCCGCTTCCGTGAATGAAAATATATGAAGGAAATACCATATTCCTCCCCAAAAAATTCCACCAAACAAACCGATTTGCACATAATTCCTTGTTCCTAATTGTTCTTGACTCACATCAACACCTCCGCTCAATAGTATGCCCGAAACTATTTTGAAGCATGTTTAAATACTGCGAAATTTGTCTATAAAAAGAATAAGAAATGTCCGACTCTCGTAACATTTTCTCTTGTCATATACTTGTATTTGTCGATAAAATAAAGGAAACTCGGTGATTGTCTTATTTCAAAACGACAGAACCCAGTATGACAATTGCCTCTTTTTCTACATAAGAGAGAAACAAATACAGGTTGGTGTTAACATGGCAGAAGAGTCAAAACAAATATATGGCGGGCAAGCAGTCATAGAAGGAGTTATGTTTGGCGGTAGAGAATATACTGTTACAGCGGTTCGTCGTAAAGATAAATCGATTGAATTTTATCGATTACCACGCGTTCGTAATAAAGCATTATCTATCCTAAAAAAAATTCCATTTTTACGAGGTATTGCCGCCATTGTGGACGCAAGTGCGAATGGAGCAAAGCATTTAAACTTCGCTTCAGAACGATTTGATGTCCACCCAGAAGATGATGAACAAATTGCAAATAAAAAAGAAGAACAATCAAAATTAACGATGGTATTAGGAGTTGCAGCAGTTGGCGTTTTATCTTTCATATTCGGTAAAGTCATTTTCACAGCAGTTCCTGCACTATTAGCTGAATTAACGAGACCGATTTTCCCATCTCATACAGGGCAAATCATTGTCGAAAGTGTCATTAAGCTCATGCTACTATTGAGCTATATATACTTTATTTCTTTAACCCCACTTATTAAACGGGTATTTCAGTATCACGGTGCAGAGCATAAAGTAATTAATGCTTATGAGAATAATCTTCCTATGACTGTAGAAAACGTCCAAAAGCAAACCCGCCTCCATTATAGATGTGGTAGTAGCTTTATTATATTTACAGTCATTATTGGAATGTTTGTTTATTTCCTCGTTCCTACAGATCCACTTTGGGCACGAGTAATAAACCGAATTTTATTAATTCCAGTCGTTCTCGGCATTTCGTTTGAAGTACTACAATTTACGAATCGATTGCGAGACATTCCTGTATTACGCATACTTGGATATCCCGGATTATGGCTGCAACTATTAACAACGAAAGAACCAACAGATGATCAAGTGGAAGTAGCTATTGCATCGTTTGAAGAATTATTACGTTTAGAAAACAAACAATAATTATTTAAAAATGGTGTTCAACTCCTCTCCTCATCGTTAATATACTAATTTTAATATATGTTTTTAGGAGGTGTTCCTTATGAACGGTCGTTCGTTTACTTTCGCTATATTTGTGCTTATAATCGGATTAGCAATATTCGGCCTTGTTTCATCTGTAATTACAAATCCAATGGGTGTATTAAGAAATATCGGGTATATGTTACTTGTTGTCGGTATCTTTTACTTGCTATACAAGATGTTTACTAATTCCAGTGGTTCTGCAAATTCGCAAAGCTCATATAAGCGCGCTGCAAAACAATCGAACCGCAAACATGGGAAACAAAATGTAGCACCCCTAAGCAATTCATTCTTGAAACGAAATACTTCTGATGACAAGGGCAAAAAGGGTAATTCTCCATCGTTGAAACGAAAAAGAAAACAATCTCATTTAACTGTCATTGAAGGTAAAAAGAACAAAAAGAAAGACCGTGCTTCCTTTTAGGAAATACGGTCTTTCTTTATACTTTCAAGCACTTCTTTCAAAGTTTTATCTATCATACTTTCAATTCGAAGGTGATGATTTTCAAATGGTAAATTTCTTGTCACATCATTTGGAACAACGACGCATTTTAATCCTGCCGCAACCGCTGCTTTCAATCCATTTAATGAGTCTTCAAATACAACAGCTTCTGATGGTTCAATTCCTAATTCCTCTATTGCAATTCGATAAAGTGCTGGATCTGGTTTTACCTTCTCAACATCTTCTCTCGTTTTAATTACTTCAAAATAATCTCGAATCTGTAGATCTTCTAAAAAACGAACAACCCATTCTCTAGATGAACTAGAAGCTAATGCGATTTTCAATCCCATTACTTTCGCTTCTTCTAAATATTCTTTTACCCCATCACGCGCTTCTGGTATTTTCATTTTCTCTTTATGTAAAGTCGTCACCTTTTCTTTTAGTGCACGCTCGTTAAACTTTTCTTTTAATTGTTCCTTTAAATATGCATAAAGTACATTATCTGTCGTTCCAATACATTTCGCAAATTCCTCTAAAGGTAACTCTCCGCCGTACTCACGAACAGCATCTCTGAAAGAGTGAAACCATATTGTTTCTGTGTCCACAATTAATCCATCAAAATCAAAAATAATTGCTTTCATAATTCTCCCGTCCTTTTCGATTGAAATAAAAAAGGAAACGCCATCCGTTCCCCTTAATTACTTTTCTCTTCATTTGCTTTTTGAACACCACGAAGTGTTTCTACTCGAACCTCATCTTGTTCAAAATATTGTACTAAATCACCGATACGGTCAATTGCTTCCCAACTTAAATGATGTTCAATCCCTTCAACATCATTGTAAATCTTGCTTTCATCCAAACCAATAATACGCATAAACTGCTCTAGCAAGTCATGACGATATACGAGACGTTCTCCGATTTTTTTACCTTTTGATGTTAATACAAGCCCTCTATATTTTTCATAAATTAGATATTCATCTTTGTCTAATTTTTGCACCATTTTTGTTACAGAGGATGGATGTACACTAAGCGCTTCAGCAATATCAGATACGCGGGCATAACCCTTTTCATCAATCAACAAATAAATTTGTTCAATATAATCTTCCATACTAGGGGTAGGCATCGGTTTCCTCCATCCAATTTCATTTTGCTTATTCCGAACGAAGCAATCAATAAAATGATACACCAGAAAGAATAACGTGACAAGGTAGAAACGAGCCTAAATCTGCAAAAGAGAAAAGAACCCGCATTCAAATACAAGTTCCTTTCATGTGAAATATTGAATTTCTGCGTCAGGAAAAAAGTGACGAATATATCCTCGAATCGTTTCCTCCAATACTTCTGCATCATCTTTTTTATAGACGTATTTCCCAATACCGTATCGTCCCCATTTATATTTCCGCTTCTCTTCGTCCATTTCAAGTTTCGTATTCGGATAACGCGCTTGAATGACCTTTTTTGCCGGCTTCGTAAAGCGATGCTGAATTAATTCAAACGTTAAATTTGGTATCACCATATCTTTCAAGGCATTGTATAATCTCTCAAACAATTCACGATACCCCTCTTCCCATCCTTCATGCATATAAAGTGGCGCAACTATAAAGCCAAGTGGATAATTAGCCCCTGCCACTTTACGAGCAGCCTCAATTCTCTCTTCGAACGGCGATGTCCCCGGTTCAAAATTTTTAATCACATAACGTGAATTAATGCTAAATCGAAAACGCGTTTTCCCATTATGCTTTGCATCTAATAAATGATCAACGTGCGAATATTTCGTAACGAAACGTAAACGCCCATGCTCACTTTCTCCCATAAATTCGATCGTTCGCTTTAAAGCATGCGTTAAATGATCAATTCCAACGATATCTGATGTACACGCCGCTTCAAATCTTGTTATTTCTGGTGCCCTTTCATCCATATATTGCTGTGCCTTCTCAAATATTTCATCTAAATTCACATATACACGAACGTAAGGTTTACTACCAAGCGTCGTTTGCAAATAACAATAATGGCAATGTCCCATACACCCTGTTGCAAGCGGAATTGCATATTCAGCTGACGGCTTTGACGTATCAAACTTTAATGTCTTCCTCACCCCAACGACAAGCGTTGCCTTTGCATTGCGATACTTTTGCAAATCATTTTCACCTGGCAAATTTCTAATTTGATTATGGGATGTCGTTTCACGAATTTCTAATCCCATCTTCGTAAACTTCTCATACAGCTCTTTTCCAAGTGGATATTCGAGTGCCTTCGGTTCAAAGTAAACAAGTTTTGGCATAAACGGTTTCATATACTTCCCTCCTCTCGTTAGTATGGAGAACATGGAAAAATTAAAACGCATTAAAGTTTTCCACTTCAGTAACTTGCATTGCAAGTTACTGAATGTTATAATTTGGATAACAGCTACCTTGCAAGGCAAGTTACCTGAATAAAAGGTGGGGAAATCATGCACAGCCAAATGTTAAAAGGTGTACTCGAAGGTTGCATCCTATACATCATTTCGCAAGAAGAAGTGTATGGATATGAGCTGAGTACAAAATTAAATAAATACGGCTTTACATTTGTCAGCGAAGGAAGCATATATCCGTTATTGTTACGTATGCAAAAAGAGAGGCTAATTGAAGGAACATTAAAAGCTTCCTCACTCGGTCCAAAGCGAAAATATTATCATGTAACCGATAAAGGAATAGAACAGCTTGAAGAATTTAAACAAAGCTGGGGAATGGTTTCGACAACGGTGAACAACTTATTACAGGGAGAGTGATAGGGATGAATGCGCAAGACATGATTGAATTGAACAACAAAAAACGCGAACTTCTAACATTTGAAAACGAAGCTTCTTATGGCGATATGCTAGTATATCTTCGGTTATCTAACGTACCTGAACAACAAGTAGAAGAACTATTATTAGAAATATTAGATCATCTCATCGAAGCACAAAGAGAAAATAAAAATGCTTATGATATTTTCGGCAATGACTTACAATCTTATTGTGATGAACTCATATCGGCTTTACCAGCTCAAACAAAGTTAGAAAAAACTTCTTTAATCGGTTTTGTTATTAGCTTACTTCTTGCTATACAGTTTGGAATGGATGCACTTGTTTCGACTTTCATTTTAATCTTCAGGAAAAATATCGAACAATTAAGCCCAGCTTTTAGCATCCCTGGAACCACTTTGTTCGTTTCACTTATTATACTAGGCATACTTTTCATTTTATATTTATTAAAGCGCTATTCCTTTGATCAAAAGATGAATTGGAAAAGAAGGATTCTATTTGGATTTGCATTTGCTACTCCATTTTGTTCAGCTGTATTTTTAAATGTCTATTTTAAAAAACAACCTTATCTCATTTACCACCTAACCTTTTGGCAAAACGCCTTAATTGCTATCTTATTTTTCATTTTATATAAATTACTATACAAAAAATCAAATTTTTAACAGCCTTTCAAAAGGCTGTTTTTCTTCTGTCTAATTTTACAAATTGAAAAATTTCATAAAGAAAATAAGAAAAATGCAAAATAATTAAAGTTAATTGTTGACGTGATGCTTTTATTATCGGTATCATAAATCTTCGTGAGCAATTATTTTTCGTTATACGATTTTTTTATTATTACTGAATTTTTGAGAGGAGAAATTAGATGTCAGTTAAGAAGAAAACGCAAGTACGCACCGGCAAAATGGTACGTGAACTAATGTTAGCAGACGAAGATGTAAATGCTTCGCTAATTATGGTATACAGTGAAAACGGTGTAAACGCAGAAATTAAAATCGAGGGCTTAACGCCGAAATGTAACGAAGAATTATTTTTGAGCGGAAACGTGGATTGGAACAAGAGTGTTATTTATAAAATTGTTGATTTCACTGGAAACGCTGAAGTTGGTAAAGTTACATTATCAGCGATGAACAAAAACAATGTTTCTCTAGAAATAGAACGCGTTATGTGGAGTAAAGAAAATAAAGAGGCTGCTGGTCAAGAAGAAACACCGGTAGAAGCCACACCGAAAAAAGAAGTAGTTGTAGAAGCTCCAAAAGCAGTTACACCTGCTCCTAAACCTATTACGCGTGTAGAAACACCTGCTATGGCCCCTAAGCCTACTCCGGTACCGACGCCGAAGCCAGTAAGCGTAGAAGCAGCTGTAGAACTAACTACTCCAGCACCTGTGAAAAAAGTAGTCCCTACTTCAGTTACAAAGCAAGAGACAGTACCGGTTGCTCCAGCAAAACCGAAACAACCTGCTTTGACTGAAACAAATTCAAAACTACAAGAAAATTATGTGAAACTCGTGAAAAAGACAATTGAAGTTTGTCAAGATTACGAGCTTGGCATCGACATAGATGATTCTATTGAAGGCTTAAAAGAAGAACTACAAAGCCAAGGTATTAGCGTTACATTCGACAAAGAAATTATGGACGTTGTAAATCGCCTTCGTTCTTTACAAGATAAAGGAATCAAAGTAGAAAAAGTACTTAATTTACTATAAAAAAATAAGAGATGGCAATTGCCATCTCTTATTTTTTATAATTCCATTCCTTACTTTCATACTTTTCTTTTGCTAACGTTTGAACTTCATGTAACTGTTCTTCTGTTAATTCATATGGCACAAGCTCTATATCCAATCCTTTTTCAAACCCAACCTCGAACGCTTTAATTAACTGTTCGATCGTAAATGTACGGTCTGTCAATTTATTAATTGCTACCGCTTTAGAAGAAAACATACTTTTCATACGTTCTTTCACACGTTCATTTGGGAATAAAAATAGGTCGTATAGTTCGTCTAAATCTATTTCTAACGGAATCGATCCGTGCTGTAAAATAACACCTTTTTGACGTGTTTGAGCACTACCTGCGATTTTTCTTCCTTCAACTACAATTTCATACCAAGATGGCGCATCAAAACATACTCCTGAACGCGGATTTTTTAAATTCTCACGATCCGCCTCTGTTTTCGGAACTGCATAATACGCTTCTAATCCTAATGCCTTAAAACCGTCCAATAAGCCTTGCGAAATAATGCGGTATGCTTCCGTAACTGTTTTTGGCATATTTGGATGATCTTCAGACACAATAACACTGTACGTTAATTCTTTGTCATGTAGTACACCCCTGCCGCCTGTTTGACGACGAACGAACCCATATTTCTTTTCGTTAACTACATCCATATTTATATCTTTTTCAACACGCTGGAAATACCCGACTGTTAATGTTGGTACTTCCCATTCATAAAAACGAATTGTTGGTTGCATCTTCTTTTCACTTTGCCAATTTAATAAACATTCGTCTAACGCCATATTAAACGCTGGTGAACATTGACCAGAGTTAATATAACACCATTTTTCTTTTCCCATCCTACACCTCATATAACCAATTATTTTTCACATTCTCTAGTCTACCAAATTCGACAAAATTTGTGAAAGAATACGAAATTTCTCCTTATATACAAATGAATCTGTTGCATAAATACATATGGGCATTATAATATTGAAAGTAGGATAAGAAAAAAGGGAGCGATAGAACCGTGTCAACAACTTGGATTATTTTATTAGCCGTAATCGTAGCGTTCATCGGTTACACTGTATGGATGTATTTCTATCAGAAAAAATTAATTAAAACTCTTACAGAAGAAGAATTTCGCGCTGGCTACCGTAAAGCACAGCTTATCGATATTCGCGAAGCAGACGAATATAACGCAGGGCACATTTTAGGTGCACGTAACATTCCGTTATCACAAATTCGCCTTCGTCATAAAGAACTTCGCCAAGATCAACCTGTTTACTTATACTGCCAAAGCGGATTCCGTACAGGCCGTGCAGCTCAATACTTAAAAAAACAAGGTTACAAAGATTTCTACCAATTACAAGGTGGATTTAAATCTTGGACAGGTAAAATTAAAAAGAAATAACATACAAAAACTAGCTGCATGCTGCAGTTAGTTTTTTATTTCATATTGTTTGCAATGTAATATAGATTCTTTTTTATTACATCTGCATCGTTCTCTTCTACATTACGATATAATAACTGGTATTCAATCCCCTTTTCTTTCCATAGAAGCGTAGCAAATTCCTCTCCTCTCTCGAAGTCATCTTTATTTTTAAAATAAGCAGACGCTCCATTATTCAATTTCATTTGTTCTTGAAATCGCTTTTCTTCTACAAAATCCGGAAAACTGTAAGGGAAATTTGCAACAGTTAGCTCAATATACTCATGTCTACCTTGCTCCTGTTGTTTATATTTAATCGTTAAGACAGCATTCTTCTTTTCAATCGTTCTTACTTCACCCAACACATCACTCGTAATGTCATACGGTAAAAAGGTAGGAACTTTAAATTTCGCCGGAAAATATTTTGGAAGTTCTTTTAAGGGAATCGGATCCGTAACGCGATCTGTAGCCCCACCTGTTGATCCCACAAATGTTTTTTCTTCTTGCATCGTTTGCTGAAATGAACATGAGCTAAGTAATACACTAGAAAACACGAAACAAATGATTCCTTTTTTCAATTTGTTTCCGCCCTTTCATACCGCCCTCTTAACGAACAAAGCGTTTATATGTTGTTCATATTCGCTTGAATGCCACACTCCACCTTTGAAAACTTTCCTCGTTATTCTCACACATTTTGACAAAACTGCTTTCAAACAAACAGAAAGACTTCGCTATTCTTACGCCCAAACGAAATGGTTACGCGAATAACAGAAGTCCTATTTATAACATAGATTGTGAAAAGCTTTTCAGGTCAAGATTTTTTCATTCTACTTATTTTCCCTTTATAATATAAGTAAAGAGGTGATGCATATGGCCAATATAAAACAAATCGCTAAAACTGCTGGTGTATCTATATCAACCGTTTCCCGTGTCTTAAATAATCACCCTTACGTAAAAGAAGACAAACGGAAACGAGTTCTAGAGGCGGTTGAAGAATTAAACTACGCAAAAAATATAAATGCTATTCATTTAATAAAGGGGAAAACATATACAATCGGGGTTATGCTCCCTTTCATTAATGTCCCTTACTTCAGTACCATTATTGAAGGAATCGGAAACGAAGCGTTAGCAGCTGGATATCACATTAATTTATGCCAAACAAATTACGATAGTATTGAAGAAATTCGTGTTCTTGAAATGATGAAAATGAAACAATTTGACGGGATGATTATTTGTTCTCGAACGAGTTCATGGGAACAAATCGAACCTTTCGCAAAATTCGCCCCTATTATTTCATGTGAAAAAATGAACCACCCCCTCATTTCATCTGTCTACGTAGATCATTATGAAGGATTCCGGCTCGGTACTGCATATTTACTAAGTAAAGGCCATGAAAAAATCGGAATTTGTTTAGCAAGAAAAACGAGTGTAAATTCTATGGAACGTGAAAAAGCGTTTGCTGATACACTTCATAACGAAGGTCAAACGTTACATCCTGAATGGATTTTTCATCAATGCTATACAATGCAGGACGGAGCACAAATACTCCACCGTATTTTACATATGAAAAATCGTCCAACTGCTATTTTCACAGCGAATGACCAAGTAGCTGCCGGTTTATTAACAGAGGCAAAGAAACATGGTGTTCGCGTCCCTGAAGATCTCGCTATTTTAGGATTCGATAACCATGAAATTTCAAAGGCATTAGAAATTTCGACTATTGAACACCCTGGTCTTACGATGGGATCACGTGCTTTTACCTTATTCCATAAACAGATGCAGGACGAACAAATAACCGGGAACTCAGAAGAACTTCCATTCCATTTAATTGAGCGAAAAACAGTCTGAAAAGGAGCGTTAACTATAGCACTCTTTTTCAGCTTTTCACCTATTGACTTTGTGTTTATTATCTCATATAATAAACCTAACGAACGGTAGGTAGGGGATGAAAATGACAGCAAATCGCATTAAAGCTGTAGCACTTTCTCATTTCGCACGCTACGGCTATGAAGGAACTTCATTGGCAAATATTGCCCAAGAAGTTGGGATTAAAAAACCATCGATTTACGCACACTTTAAAGGAAAAGAAGAGCTATATTTCATATGCTTAGAATCTGCTCTTCAAAAAGATTTGCAGAGCTTCACAGGCGATATCGAAAGCTTTTCCAATTCGTCCACTGAAGAATTGCTATTAAAATTATTAAAAGGCTACGCAAAACGATTTGGTGAAAGTGAAGAATCAATGTTTTGGTTACGAACTTCTTATTTTCCGCCTGATGCATTTCGCGAACAAATTATTAATAAAGCAAATGTACACATTGAAAACGTCGGAAAACTTTTATTCCCGGTATTTAAAAGAGCAAGCGAACAAGATGAGCTGCATAACATTGAAGTAAAAGACGCCTTAGAGGCTTTTCTATGCTTACTCGACGGTCTTATGGTTGAACTACTATACGCAGGTTTAAATCGTTTTGAGACACGTTTAGACGCTTCTTGGAAAGTATTTTGGCGCGGACTTTCAAACTGACGGATTGCTCCTTTGCAATGCGTCGTTTTTAAGCCCTTTACCTAACGACTGGTAGGAAGGAGAAATGACATATGGCATGGATTTATGTAATCATCGCTGGTATTATTGAAATCTTTTGGGTGATTGGACTAAAAAAAGCGGAGGCACCACTTGAGTGGGCTGGTGTTGCGCTATTAATTACAATTAGTTTCGTCTTATTATTTAGAGCTTATAAAGATTTACCTGTCGGCACTGTATACGCAGTCTTCACAGGAATCGGAGCGGGCGGAATCGTTCTTACAGAAATTTTCATCTTCGGAGAACCTTTCTCTATCGTAAAAGTTTTATTAATCGGTTTAATCTTCTTCGGAGTAATTGGTTTAAAACGAGTAACAGAAGAAAAAGAAGCGAAGGAGGCCGCATAAAATGGCTTGGGTATTTTTAATTCTAGCTGGTATTTGTGAAATTATTGGTGTACTCTTTATGAAAGTAGCCACTGAAAAGAAAGGCTGGGCACCAAAAGTTATTTTAATCGCTAACTTCGGCGTAAGCTTCTTCTTCTTATCCCTTGCGATGGACACATTACCGATGGGAACTGCTTACGCGATTTGGACTGGAATCGGAACTGCCGGAAGTGCACTTCTAGGCATTCTTATTTTCCGAGAATCAGCGGATTGGCGTCGTCTTGCCTTCTTAAGCTGCATTCTATGCGGCGCTGTTGGCTTAAAACTATTAAGCTAACGCGAGGTGAATGTCATGTGGAAAGAAAAAGGAAAACAAATGTTAGCATGGATCACACTCGTGATCGCCATTCTACTGCAAGTAAGTTTTCATATAATAGAATGGTTGTTTCATAAAGTATTATCCATTCTTGCATTCCTTCCGAACATGACACTTGAAATTTTATCTATCGTTTGGTCAATTATTGCCTCCATTGCAATCGTAATTATATGGAGTATCGCCAAGCTATATAATAAGTTATTTAAAAAGGACAGTTACTCTGAAAAAGAGTAACTGTCCTTTTTTATATTGATTCAGACTTTCTATAGAAGTTTGATGTGATAAGACAAAACAGACCAACTACGACAACACTCATACCAATCCCTTTATGCAAACTAGGAAATAGCGGTGGTATATCCGAATAAAAGTTTGCTAATATGCAACCAATTGAAACTAAAAGTATTCCTATTCTATATAACCATTTTCTTTTGTTCATCATTCTCCCTCCTAAAATTTTTCATACACTCCTACCTTTTGGACATACTACCTAAAAAAGGAGTGGATAATATGCAAAATTCTATACATAAACAGATCCTATTTTTATTTTTCCTCTTTCTCATTCTCATTATCGTTTTCAGCTTTATATTACATACTCCAAAAGATGTTGTACCGAATAGCCTCTCTGTTTATAAACTCTTACTTTCATATTGTCGATATTGAAGAAGGTGCCTTTTATGAGGCACCTTTTAAAATTCTCTCTTCTCATACAATTTCATTGAAACGAAGGCAGATACTATGAACATGCATATTGAACTAACGAATAATAAACTGTTATATAGTTGGATTTGTTCCAGGTTGATTTCAAAGAACATAGTACAAATGGCTGTCGGTGCTATTAGCATGAAAAGCGTAATAAAAATAGCTTTTTTATATGCTAGCCAAAATGATATCGGTAAAACCAAGCTTAAATATATTAAAATAAAGCTAATACTAGCAACCATTGTCGTTTCAATAAATTCAAATAGGTTAACCCCATTCTTCATTCCCATCGTGAAACAACCGACTATTACACTTATAAAAAGAATAATAATTGCTACTATATATTTCGCATACACAATTTGTTTTCTCAATATTGGTAAACTATTTACTATCACTTCACTCTCATTTTTACTATCTGCTTCAAATGTTTTTACTGTTGCCCCAATTGTAATAATTACTGACATAATTATGAACAGATTTTCCGTATCTGTTAAGGCCATATAAAAGAAAATAGGATACAGTATGTACCAAATTAAAAATTTCCATTGAATGATGAAATCTTTTAAAATTAATTGCTTAATCATGTATTACACCTCCTAACATGAAAATGCCACTTCTATAACTCTGCCTCTTGAAACATTTTCATTGAGAGTAACATTGATATGACTATACTTACTAACACTCCGATACCAAGAACACTCATCGCTACTGTAGCATCCTCAGAGTGAAGTACTTTTAACATAATTGTTTTATCACCAAAAACATTACACATAAGGCCAATCATACCTATTAAAGGAAAAATCATAATTACATACAAGACAGTAGTAGCTTTATTTCCTCCGATGTAATTAGTAGGTATCATTATCACACAATAAATCAAAGTTGCTACTATTGCTGAAAACATTGCATATCCAGGAATAACTATATCTCTGTCCAACAAAATATTTCCTAATATTACGACTATAAAAGTTGTACTCAAACCGACTATAATAAATAATGTAGTTGAAATATATTTAGCTATAACTATCTCTTTTCTCGTTATAGGCAAACTCACTAATACTTTTTCTGTTTTACTTTTTTCTTCATAATAAAAAGAAATATATATAATCATACTACATGTCATAAATAATCCTATTGCAATCCCCATCGGTTCTACAGAATTCCTAAAAATCGATAAAACGGGTATTAAAAAATAGAAAGGAATCATCTTCTTCTGTAAGAAAAACTCCTTCAAAATTAACTGTTGCATATGAATTCTCCTCTCTATAAATCACGGGCTCCATAAATTTTAATTGTTAGAAACATAGAAGCGATATAAATACTAACTAATGTAATGAATCCAACTATAAATACACCAATATGCATAGGATTCATAATCCACTCAATGAATGAAGGTGCTATTCCATTGATCTCATCACTAATAAATATCCAAAGTATCCCTCCGACTCCTATTGAGGCTGCTGATACTATACTTCTTACTACCTTCGACTTTGTACCATAATAACTAGGGAAAAACGTGACAACCAAAAATACGGCGTAAACAGCTCCATTTATTACTTCATACCACGGAATTTCAATGTATAGATTAGGATGATATGCACCGATATCACCGATGACCATAATGCCTCTTATAAGAAAAACAACTAACATCGTAGAGAGCATGCCACCTACAATAAATATTGCACAGGAAATATATCTAGCAATTATGATATCCTTTCGACTTAACGGTAAACTATTTATTACAATGTCACTTTTATTCCTTTCATCCATATAGATTAGCGTCATAACGGAGGAAAGGGTTATAAATAGACAACTCATCGGAAATAACAATTCACTCCCGGGCTCAAGTAAAAAGAACATAAGGGGCATAATAAGATTCACTAACCAAGTTACCCGAAAAAAGAACAAATCTTTATAGATGAGCTGACGCATAGGCACCTCTCCCTTTCGCAGTGTAAACGATAATATCATCTAATGTAGGCTTTTCTAGTACAACCTCATTTCCAAACCAATCGATAATTACTTGTTTATCCTTCGCTAAACCTTCAAAACCAAATTTATTTTTTCGTAATCCAACAAATAGCTCTTTTCCTTCTCGATCCAATAAATCATTACTTCCCTTTACGATTACGTAGCTCTCCATTAATTCATCTTTCTCACCAGTAAATATAATTTCCCCATCGTTGATAAAAGTAATATAATCTGCGATGCGCTCTAAGTCTGTTGTAATGTGCGTTGAGAATAATACAGATACTTCATCTTCCATTACAATTTCTTGCAATATATCAAGCAATTCACTTCGAACAACTGGGTCCAATCCTGCTGTTGGTTCATCCATAATAATAAACTCTGCATGATGCGAAAGCGCGATGGCAATCGCAAATTTCATTTTCATCCCTTTAGATAACTCTTTAATTTTTTTATACTTTGGAACTTGTAATCTCTCCATATACGATTGATACTGACATTCGTCCCACTTTTTATATAGCGGTGCAATAATACGCTTCATTTGTTCACACGTTAAATCTTCGTAGTAATGATTTTCATCATATACAAAGCCGATATTTTGTTTTATTTCCTTTTCTGCTTTCTTATTGTCCTTGCCAAAAATTTGTATATCGCCGCTCTCTTTTCTAATTAAATTCATAATCATTTTGATCGTCGTACTTTTCCCAGCACCATTCGGTCCGACAAATCCCATAATATATCCACGTGGCAGCGTAAAACTTATATTTTTCACTGCAAAATCTTGATATCTTTTACAAACGTTTTTTAGCTCTAACATTCCTTATTCCCCCTCATATAAACACGCAATCATCTGCTGTAAATCTTCAAGTGAAAGCTGCAACACTTTACTTTCTCTCACAATTTCTTCAGCCTTACTTTCCAATAAACGTAAGCGCTGTTCTTTTAATAGTTCATTGTTTTTACGTGAAACATAAGTCCCCTTCCCAGCAACAGTTTCTATATATCCTTCTTTTTCAAGTTCCTCGTACGCACGCTTCGTTGTAATTACACTAATTTGTAATTCCTTCGCTAAGCTACGAATAGACGGCAGTTGGTCTCCCCCCTTTAAACCACCATTTAAAATAAGTTGGCTTAATTGTTTCCTTATTTGTACATAAATAGGGTCTTGGGAAGAATTCGAAATAATAATATTCATGTTTTCCTCCAGTGTGTATATACTGTATATATCTTATATATACAGTATATACACACCATCCTATTTTTGGCAAGAAAAAAAGACCAACATTTTCCTGTTGGTCTTTCGTATATGTATCACTTTTCAAAGCGATCTAACATTTCGTCTCTCATTCCGAAACTAACAACCGCAATTCCTACATACATAAACAGAAGGAATGCCGGATGAACTGTATTGTACCAGCTGCTATCAACAATTAAATAAATCGTTAACGCCACAACAAGAACAAACGCTAAAATAAACATATAAAAGTGTCTTGTACTACCCATGATAAACTCCTCTCTACTCTCTGCACCATTCAACAGTATATTTTATCGAATAATTCGATATGACTCAAGGTTAACTTTCTTTTATGTAATCAAGTTCTACCTTTACAATGTCCTCACATGCTATTGAAATGATTGTTCCTTGTTTATCAATCGCCGTCACTTCTCTATTATCCATTACACGATGTGCTACTCTTTCTAACACTTTTCCTTGGTCTCGATAGCAAAATTCTTTTACATCTTTAATTGTTTCTCCATTTTCTAAATGGTATACCATTCTATAACATCGATATCCCACACTTTCACCCCCGCCTTGCTCGTTTTTTCACATATACATAAAAATGAGTAATTTTTGCCTCATCACATCTTCTTAATTTCAATAAAATTCTAACAAAAATAAATACTTTTATCAAACCGACTTTTTCAACAAAACTACCTATAAAACTACATCTTTACACAATTATGAAACAAAAAATATAAAGTTTTAACATTTTCTTCACTATTTCTGCATAAAGTGAAACTTTAATCAGTGGGGATTTTTGTTCATCCCCACTGATTATTAGCCTTCACCAATCGGGCATTTACGGACAGTTTATCTCCCACCTGGCTTCTTTGCACCAGCTAAGTTTTGAGTTGGGAGTTTTACTGTCCACAAATAGCAGGACAAATTCTCCAAACAAAAAAAGAACCCGCATGTAGCGAGTTCTTTTTTATTCTAATCAAACTTGTACAGGAGCAAGCTTTTCATAACGTAAAACAGGTTTACGAGCAGCCATTGTTTCGTCTAAACGTTTAATAACTGTAGTGTGTGGTGCTTCTTGTACAACTTCTGGATTTTCTTCTACTTCTTTAGCGATTTGAATCATCTTATCAATGAAACCATCTAACGTTTCTTTTGATTCTGTTTCTGTCGGTTCAATCATAATACATTCTTCCACATTTAATGGGAAGTAAATTGTTGGTGGGTGGTAACCGAAATCAAGCAGACGTTTTGCAATATCTAATGTACGTACACCAAGTTTCTTTTGACGACGACCTGATAATACAAATTCATGCTTACAATGTCTATCGAACGGAAGATCATAGAACGGCGCTAATCTTCTCATCATATAATTCGCATTTAATACAGCATACTCAGTTACTGCACGTAGTCCATCTGGACCCATAGAACGAATGTATGTGTATGCACGAACGTTAATACCGAAGTTACCATAGAATGGTTTCACACGCCCAATTGCTTCTGGACGATCGTAATTGAAGTGGTAGCCATTTTCCGTTTTCTCTAAAATTGGTTTTGGTAAGTACGGAATTAAATCAGCTTTCACACCTACTGGACCAGAACCTGGACCACCGCCGCCATGCGGACCTGTAAATGTTTTATGAAGGTTTAAATGCACAACGTCAAATCCCATATCTCCTGGGCGCGCTTGGCTTAATACCGCATTTAAGTTTGCACCATCATAGTATAATTTACCGCCTGCATTATGGACGATTTCAGCCATTTCTAAAATATTTTCTTCAAATAGACCTAATGTATTTGGATTTGTTAACATAAGTGCTGCTGTTTCTTCGTTTACAACACGTTTTAAATCTTCTAAGTCAACAAGACCATGTTCATTCGATTTTACTGTAATTGTTTCAAAACCAGCTACAGTTGCAGATGCTGGATTCGTTCCGTGAGCAGAGTCAGGAACAATTACTTTCGTACGGTTAAAGTCACCATTTGCTTCATGGTAGGCACGAATTAACATTAAACCTGTCCATTCTCCGTGTGCACCTGCTGCTGGTTGTAATGTAACAGTATCCATACCTGTAATTTCAATTAAATGCTCTTGTAAGTCGTACATTAATTCCATTGCACCTTGTACTGTCTCTTCATCTTGAAGTGGATGAATATTTGCAAATCCTGCAAAACGAGCTACATTCTCATTAATTTTCGGATTATATTTCATCGTACAAGATCCAAGTGGATAGAATCCAGAATCCACGCCGTGGTTACGGTTTGAAAGTGCTGTATAGTGGCGCATAATGTCAAGTTCAGATACTTCTGGTAGCTCTGCATCTTCTACTCGAATATAATCGCTCTCAAATACATCTTCTAGTTTCACTTCTTCTACATCTAATTTGGGTAAGCTATATCCTACGCGTCCTTCTTTAGTCACTTCAAAAATAAGTGCTTGGTCTTGGTTCTTCATTGGATAGCCCCCATTTCGTTTACAAGTGTGTCAATTTCCTCTTTTGTACGAAGCTCAGTTACTGCTAACAGCATATGATTTTCTAATTCTTTATAATCACGGCCTAGATCATAACCACCGATAATATTCTTTTGTAGTAATGCGTCGTTTACTTCTTTCACTGGACGTTTGCAATCTACAACGAATTCATTGAAGAATGGTCCAGCAAATGTAGCTGTAAAGCCTTTCGCTTCGAATTGACGTTTTGCATATTGTGCTTTAGAAATATTTTGAAGTGCCATTTCTTTCACACCTTGTTTTCCAAGTGCCGTCATTGCAACAGAAGCTGCTAATGCATTTAACGCTTGGTTTGAACAAATGTTAGATGTCGCTTTGTCACGACGAATATGCTGTTCACGTGCTTGTAGCGTTAATACAAATCCACGTTTACCATCTGAATCTACCGTTTGTCCGACAAGACGTCCTGGAATTTTACGCATAAATGCTTTCGTTGTTGCAAAGTAACCACAGTGTGGTCCACCAAACTGTGTTGGAATACCGAATGGTTGTGCATCACCGATTACAATGTCAGCACCGAATTTCCCTGGTGGTGTTAATGCGCCTAATGATAACGGATTTGAAGAAACGATAAATAATGATTTTTGTTGATGAACGATTTTTTCAATATCAGCTAACTTTTCAACTTGTCCGAAGAAGTTTGGATATTGAACGATTACACAAGCAACTGTATCGTCTACTTCGCTTTGTAATACGTCTAAATCTGTTACACCATCTTTATGATTAATTTCAACAACTTCTAGATGTTGACCTTTTGCATAAGTTTCAAGTACTGCTCTTGATTCTGGGTGCACTGCACTAGATACAAGAATTTTCTTTTTACGAGTATGGCCAGCCGCTAACATTGCCGCTTCAGCTAAAGCTGTACCTCCGTCATACATAGAAGAGTTTGCTACATCCATTCCTGTTAATTCACAAATCATTGTTTGGAATTCAAAGATTGCTTGTAATTCCCCTTGTGAAATTTCTGGTTGGTATGGCGTGTAAGCAGTATAAAACTCTGAACGAGAAATAACATGATCAACAATTACTGGAGCATAATGATCGTATACGCCTGCTCCTAAGAAAGAAGCATATTCTTTTAAATTAGCATTTTTACCAGCCATTTGAGATAGCTCTTTTAAAAGCTCTGGCTCTGATTTTGCTTCTTTAATTTTTAAATCCCCTTTAAAACGAACACTCTCTGGAATATCAGAGAATAATTCGTCGATCGTTTGAACGCCGATCGTTTGTAACATTTCTTTTTTGTCTTCTTCTGTCATTGGAAGATAACGATGCAACATGAAATCTACCCCTCTCCCCGTTACTTTGAACGTTTATAAAATGGTGTTGGAACAACTACTGCTTTGACGCGTTTATTACGAATTTCAATTTCTACTTCTGTATCAACTGCTGCGTATTTTACATCAATTAGTGCTAAACCAATGCTTTTCTTTAACGTTGGAGATTGTGTACCACTCGTTACTTCCCCGATTTTTTCTTCTCCTACAAATACAGGGTAATGCGTACGAGGAATACCGCGTTCGATCACTTCGATGCCGACTAATTTACGAGATGCACCGTTTTCTTTTTGCTCTTTTAACGTTTCTTTTCCAAAGAAATCTGCTTCTTTGTTTGGTTTTACCGCAAAGCCAATTCCTGCTTCAATCGGTGTAATATCTTTTGATAATTCTTGTCCGTATAACGGAAGTGTTGCTTCAAAGCGAAGTGTATCACGAGCACCTAAACCACATGCTTTTAAGCCCTCTTCTGCTCCAACTTCAAGAAGTTTCTCCCAAAGTTTTGCAGCATCTTCACTCTTACAGTAAATTTCGAATCCGTCTTCACCTGTGTAACCTGTACGAGATACAAGTGCAGGAATTCCATCTACAAGAATATCGTTTTTAAATTTAAAGAACTTAATTTCTTTCAAATCTTCTGACACAACTTTTTGTAAAATGCCTTCTGCTTTTGGTCCTTGAATTGCAAGCTGCGCAACTTCACTAGAAACATTGACTACTTTCGCATCGCCAATTACATGACTTGCTAACCATTCGTAATCTTTCTCGATATTTGATGCATTGATTACTAATAAATAGTCTTCTTCACCACGTTTGTAGATTAATAAATCATCTACTGTACCACCATTTTCGTAGCACATAGCTGTATATTGTGCGCCTCCTACCTTTAAGGTAGATACGTCATTTGTAACAACACGTTGTAAAAATGCTAAACTATCTACACCTTTTACCTCAACTTCTCCCATATGAGACACATCGAACAAACCTGCCGCTGTACGTACAGCTTCGTGTTCTTCTTTAATGCTTGAAAATTGAACTGGTAATTCCCAGCCACCAAAGTCGATTGTTTTCCCACCATACTTCGCGTATACATCAAATAACGGTGTACGTTGTAATGTAATCATGCTCTTTCCCCCTTATGCTCTGACAAATCAATAAAAGTTGCTTCCCATATCTAAACATTTTCATTCTGAAAAGATAGGATATACGGAATCTCACTATATTTTTTTATGAAAGCGTAAATAAAAAAGTACTTTCTTGGATAAAATACGAAAGATTCCACACATTTCACACCATTATCCTAACATCATTCGCTATATTTCATCAATATTCTAGCATAAAAAATAATTTAGAATTTTTCATTCTTAATCTTACTAAATACAACTTTTGAGATTTAATGCTTATTATTGTCTATCATATAGCCTTTAATAACGATAACAAAGCCTTCTTTCAAGGCGAATCATTATACATGTAAAAAATAATTACTTTAACTTATAAAAGGTGGGAGAGTCGTAATGAATGTTGATATTTCCGTAGATCGGACGTGGCAAAACAATTTTTTAAATAGAATTGAAGAAGATGGTCCTTGGACAAACTGGGATTTATACCATTTAGCTTATGAAACAGAAAAATCGTTACTTGTTCCTACTTTCGATGGACTACAAGCACCGAAGCACTTATCCCATTTCACACCGCTTCCTCATCAATTAGAAGTCGCTCAAAATGTTATTGAACAAATGAACGGTAAAGCGATACTAGCCGACGAAGTAGGGCTTGGAAAAACAATTGAAGCTGGACTTATTTTAAAAGAATATATGGTGCGTGGGCTTGTGAAAAAAGTACTCATACTCGTCCCAGCCTCTCTCGTGTCACAATGGGCATACGAACTAAATACAAAGTTTTTCATTCCAGCTGTAGCTCAAAAGAAAAGCTACTCGTGGGAGCAAGCTGACGTGATCGTATCATCAATTGATACTGCAAAACGTTCACCACATCGCGATATCGTTTTGAACTTAGAATATGATCTTATTATTATCGATGAAGCACATAAACTAAAAAATAATAAAACAAAAAACTATGAATTTGCACAGCGATTAAAAAAGAAGTTTTGTTTATTACTAACAGCTACTCCTGTTCAAAACAAGATTGATGAAATTTTCAACCTTGTTTCTTTATTAAAACCAGGACATTTGGGCAATCAATCCAACTTTGAAGAATACTACGCTTCAAAAAATCGTTCAGCCGAATCAGATGAAGACTTAAAAGCTCTCATTAACAAAGTAATGGTCCGAAATAGACGTCATAATACCGGAATTGATTGGCCGAAGAGGCATGTACGTACAATTTTTGTAGAGTTTAATAAAGAAGAGCAAGCTTTATATAATGCAATTGAACACTGGGGAGGACGAGATGCCTTCACATCTGCTTTCTCATCCTTAACATTAAAACGCGAGGCATGTAGTAGCCGTGAAGCTGTGTACTATTCATTAAAAAAGCATGTAGAAAAACGTCAGAAAGAAAATGAACAATATATAAAAGATCCATATATTGATGTGCTAATGGATAATATTAATCATATTCCATTCAACTCAAAAGCAAATAAAGCTCTTGAGCTTATAAAAGAAATTGACGATAAAGTCGTCATCTTCACGGAATATCGAGCGTCACAAATGTACTTACAATGGTTTTTACAGCAGCACGGCATTTCTTCCGTTCCGTTCCGCGGTGGATTTAAACGTGGGAAAAAAGATTGGATGAAGGAACTTTTCCAAAAACACGCGCAAGTATTAATTGCAACGGAAGCTGGCGGAGAAGGAATTAACTTACAGTTTTGTAGCCATATGATCAATTATGATTTGCCATGGAACCCAATGCGTCTTGAACAAAGAATTGGACGTATTCACCGTCTTGGTCAAAAAAATGATGTTCATATTTATAACTTAGCTACAAAGCATACTGTTGAAGAACACATTTTGAAACTGTTATATGAAAAAATAAATTTATTTGAGCGTGTTATCGGTGAACTCGATGAAATTTTAACAAGAATTAATATGAAAAACATCGATGCGCATATTCAAGAAATTTTTGCGCAATCAAAAAGCGAAGGAGAAATTCGAATTAAGATGGAAAACTTAACATCTATTATCGACTTTGCGAAGCGAAATGAAGCTGAGGTGCAAGGCTATGCAGCAACATGAAATCCATAATTACTTAAACAATTTCTTTGAGGCGAATAACTGCGAAATTTTAGGACGTTCCCCTCACCTATTAGATGTGCAGTTAACAATTGAGATGGATAAATTATTAATGAACCGCCCTTTCTATTGGCACTATCTTGAAAAAACAGGAGGCGTACCGAATCCGATGCGCCTTACTCTTATTACAAATCCAGAAAATGAAGAAAACGATGGCGAACTTATTCACTACGGTTCACCACGACTACATCAAATTTTCCAGACAACGAAAGAATTAGGCTCTTACATACGTTTATATGAGGAAATAAAGCATAACGGGGCAACGCATACACCGCTCCATCCTTGGCTCGGTGTAAATATAAAAGTGTCTTATCAATGTGATCGAAAAAAAGACATCCTTCATTCCATTGGTATTCATCTCATCTCTGGAACAATGATGGCAAATTTTCATGAAACATTAACTAACATTAAACTTACACCGAAAATACCTGACTTTTGTTTTACGCTCTCTCCTATCATTAAGCCTCAAAGCGGCTTACAACGTATAGAGGACGCTTTAAAAAATATAATTGCAGAAGATGATCATGCGTGGGCGAAAGAAGCGAGGGTACGTTGGAATCACGATTTAGATCTTTTAAATCGTTTTTATGAAGATAGTGATGAACTTCCTGAAAGCTATGAAATTGAAAAACAAGCCTTGCAAGAACAATATGAACCACGTATTACAGTGCAAATTATTAACGGTGGCCTCTTTTATGTTACCGCTAATCATTTTCTATCTTAAAAAAGCTCCTTCCGTTTTTAGAAGGAGCTTTTTTTTTATTTATTTTCTATCCTACTCGCTATCGTCACTACGCTCTTGCTGTTTTTTCTGTGCCATACGTTTCTGCTGTGCACGATCCTTTGCGCTCACATGATTTGCATCAGTTGGAAGGTTTTCTTTCGAACGTCCAATTCCATTGCTCATCTTTCCCACTCCTTTTTACGTTTTTCAAAACACATGTTTATTTTCAGCTAGAGTTACAATCCTTATACAAAAAAATAAGAGCAGCCATTGGCTACTCTTACTCACTCACATATTTTTGAAACATATCATGGATGCCTTTATTTACGAGGTTCGAGATCTGTTCGTCAGATTTATTCGGATAACGATCGCGCAATCTGATAGATGCCTTCACCATTAAATTTTCTAATACAGAACGGCCACCTTCTCCATAAATAATTTCAGCATACTTAACAAGCCTTCCATCCTCTACTGTTGCTGGATTATGATTGAAGAAAAATTTACTCATTGTTTCCACCTCTCTCTTTGATAACGTTTACATTTATATATTTTATTTATGTTATTTATTTCACAATATTGTATGCACGTATATTTAATTAGTTTCATTATAAAGCAACATATCGATAGTACATATGTGATTTTCCGTCCATTTTGTGAACAAACCAAAATGAAAGCGTTTCCTTTATTATATACTAAAAAAACTTACTACGCTAGGGGCAATTTTTTCAATCTACTAATCCCTCAAAAATTGATATATTTTTTCTTTTCCAATCAAACCTTATACAATTTTCAGAAATTATATTATAAAATATATGTATGACTTAAGGAGGATTTGTATGAATCAAAATAAAAAAGCTATATTAGATCTTGTCTTTTATCTCGTAATCCCATTCCTCATTTGGAAATTTGCAAAACCTTATATTGATCCTTATTACGCGATGTTAATTTCCTCTGTTCCGGGGATTATTTATACACTGTATACCTTTAAAAAAGAAAAGCAGTTTAACGTGACAGGATTCTTTATTTTAATTACACTCATTTCTAATACGACGGTAGATTTATTATCTGGATCAGCTGAACGAATGTTGTGGAACGATGCGTATTATCACATCGTACTCGGTATTATCGTCATATGTACAATTTTTATAAAAAAACCACTTATGTTATATTTCGCAGCAGATATTGCAGCACTACAAGGGCATGACCGTGATAAAAGTCGTGAACTGTATCGTGATAGTCGTATATATCCAGCACTACAATATTTAACGCTATTTTTCGGGCTTCAATTTATATTAAAAAGCTTTTTAAAAATTTATTTCATCTCCGTTTTCGGTGTAGATGGCTACGGTGAAATGAGAGCGATTATGACTGCTGTCGGCTGGGGCATTTCAATTTGCATCGGAATAGGGTTCGTATGGGTGAACAATAAAATACATGCGGTTACTGAGGAAAAAGAATCCGTACAGTAAATGAAAATCCCCTAGTATATAACGCTACTAGGGGATTTTCATTTTGCTAGGCATATGACTAAAAGTTAACTTGATTTTTTCCTTTTATTTTTTACGTTTCGATAAAATAAAGCTGCACTAAGCGGCATAACACCAAACCATTTATTTAAAAATGGCTCTTTTTCAGAGCGGCGTTGTTCTTTCTTTTGTTTACGATCTTCTTTTGGTGCATCCATATATGACACAAACTGCTGCGTCACAAAGCGAACATAATCATTAGTAGACATATTATCATCACCTCTACTTGATTAGTATGTCCACTTTTTTATTCATTAATCTTTTCCTTTAATTCATTCATAATTTGCTTTACTGACTTATTTGTCGTGTCGATATGAATATGTGCCTCTTCATAATACGCTCGGCGCGATTCGAATTTCGTTACAAATGCCTCTATATCTTTCTTCTGAAATAGTGGACGTGTCGTATCTTCACGAAGCCTTTCTGCAATTACATGCGGATCACAATATAAATACACGACAGTCCCGTTCTCTTTCATCCACTTTCGATTTTCCACTCGCTCAATAATCCCTCCACCAGTTGTAATGATTGCATTATGAACTGGTAGTGAACGTAACATCTCACTTTCATATTCTCGAAAAGTTATTTCGCCTTCTTCTGCAAAAATATTTCGAATTGCCTTCTCTTGCTTCTCTTCGATTTTTTGATCTGTATCTACAACATCCATTTGCAGTTCTTTACTTAACGCTTTTCCAATTGTTGTTTTCCCAGCTCCCATATAGCCGGTTATGTATATAGATTTCATTTTCTGTCCTCTCAATCGTCATGTATTAATTGTTATTATAACGAAAGATGCTACTTTGTTTAATAAAAAAACGTTTTGTTCTTCTTATACTAAGAAGAACAAAACGTAACATACTCGCTTTTACCTATAAGTACCTCTTCTCACCCACTGCGTTGCAATCCATTTCTCGCCTTTCGTTACAGGTGCCCCTCCGTGTAACGTAAGCTCATTTAGTGATTGATCTTGATAAAAATACTCAAAGTATACTGCCATTCCCTTTCTAGGGTGTACAGAAAGATTTAATTTCGGGAAGAACGTTTCTCCGCCTTCTTCTACATCATTTAAGTACATTACAAGCGTGCTAATACGATTATTAGCAGCTGATCTACTATGTTCCGCAAAATAATCATAGTGCGCTTTATATTGTTGATCCACTTCATAATTTAAAATGTGCAATCCTTCTCCATGCGTCACCGGAACATTCATGATAGATGAAATACGTTTTTCAATCTTCGAAGTAAGTTCATTCTCTTCCAAAAATGCGCCACTACTTGTTCGGATATCATTTACATCACGTGCTGAACCAATTGTAGAACGTTTTATTTTATTTTTAGACATTTCAATTAATTCGTCGCATTCTTCGTCACTTATTACATTTCCTAATACGACGATAAGAGGTTCTTCGAATTTCGAAATAATTTGTATTTCCCTATCTTCTGTCATAATCGTATTTCCTTTATGATCAAAAATAGTTTGTTCTTTATTTTCACCTATTTGATTGTTCTTTGTCATTTCCCTATTCTCCCTAAAAAAAATGATTGGATAGCATGAATATATCATATTCTTTCTACCTTTCTCTTTTTTGAGAAAATTTAAACTTTTGATCGTTATATTTATCCATTTCCCAAAAGAAATTGAAGCTCTTCACAATGGAAATTCATGGTTTTACTCAGCATACTTTACCTGTCATCCTTCTATCCAATCAAATATTTTCTCATCATTTTTTCTATACCGAAAGCTCACCGTATAGAAAATTCTTTGTTTTGTCTCGCACTGCAAAGAAACGAGAATCATATCATTTTCAAATTCGTACTTTCCACTCACTTTTCCCTTTGTATATTGAAAGAAAAAGGTACCATCTCTTTCTGTTTTCTGTAAGTCTACTTTTATATCTGCAATAGCTCGATTAATCAACTCTTCCACTAAAAATTTTTGCTCTATTTCAGTAGAAAATTTTTTATCAGAAAGCAACATATTCGTTTCGTATACAAAAAAAGAGGTTAATAAAATTAAAAAAATGATTGTTGCTGGCATTGTAAATCCATCTTGTTTTTTCATTCCTTTATTTCCATTTCGCTATATCTTACAACTACACCTTCATGTATTTTCCCACTAGTATCTTTCATATTTATAAAGAGCACATGAGGTGTTAGTTTGTACGAAACATTGCCAACCTTTTGTAATATAACTTCCCTTCCACGCATATTCACTTTTCTTATAAGATGATTATTCACTTTTTCATATATCACTTCATCCCCATTACGCAAACGGAAGCGTAAAATACTACCTTTATTTTCAAGGGCCATTATATGTTCCCCAAACGATACCTCACGAAACTCCAGTTGTACTTGGCCTAAAAACACATCCCACTCCCACTCATTTAATCCTTTTGAGTGTTTATTCTCCATTCCGATAAAATGAAGACTCGGTAAAAGTAAAAAGAACAGTGATACTAGAAACAAACATACGATCATTTCTATTAATGTAAATCCAACTTCTAATTTATTTTTCCTCCCACATAAAAACATTGTTCCATCATTCTTCCCTTCACATCTTTCCACATAGTACACACTTCACTTCCTCCCCAATATGTGTAATATACAAGTTCGTTTATAATTTTTTCTTTTACTCGCATTTCCTCATTCTCATACATATATAAAGCTGCTTCTTTTTTTAATAATACGAATGCCTTATAGCGGAGTTGTATATTTTTTCTTTCTTGCATGACCAATACTGTTTGCGGCAGTAGTACCGATACCGCCATCATTAGTATGCTTAACGATACAAGCATTTCAGCCATTATGGATCCTTTTTGATATTTCATGATACGTAAATCTCCCTCTTCCGAGCTGAAATACAATCTCATATTTATAACTTCGATACGAAAGTAAAATTGTACCACCTCTATTAATATTTCCGCTCGGATTATATGTCATCGGATTTGGAAATGTATGCAAATCAATTTGTATATCGTTACCATAGTCTCTCGACACAATAAAATGATTCGTACCCGACTCCTCAATGTAATACGTGTTTTTCTCTTTATACCACCGTAGCGTATAGTATTTCTGACGATTTATCGCTAATTGTTGCATATACAAAATATCATTTGAAAATTGGCTCAAAAATTGTTCGACTTTTTGTTTTTCATATAATGAATGAACATTAAAATACGTAATCATACTTAAGACAGAAATTACAAATAAAACGAGCAACATTTCTAAAAGAGTAAATCCTTTTTGTTTCACAATGTCCCGATTGATACTGTGCCATCATCTGAAATATGAATAGATTCACCATTCGGACACTTATGAGTTGTAATATATTTTTCGTCACTTAGCTCTTTTAACGAAGGAATTTTATTATGCTGTAATTGATATACCTGTATTTGCGCTTCTATAGATTTCACATAGGCTGCGCATCCTTTTCCTTGAACTGATGAGCGCTGCTTCACTACATTCGGAATAATTAATAGTAATAATACAGTTATAACAACCATAACCAATAACATCTCTAACAGAGTAAATCCTTCCTCATTCTGCATGTAAATGCCTCCTAAATGGAATTCATCATTTGAAACATCGGCATAATCATCGCTAAATACATAAGAACAACTATTCCTCCAATGCATGTAAATAAAATCGGTTGAATGATAACTAACATACGTTTCATTTTTTGTTCCATCTTTTCTATAACAAGATCGCTATAGTCCTCTAATTCAACTGCCAAATTACCGTTTGCTTGTCCATGCCTAATAATATAAGAAAGTTCTTTTTCGTAATAACCACTTTTAGCAATGATAGATTGTAACGATTCTCCTGCAATTAATTGCCGTTCAATTCGGGCCGCTTCATACTGAAAAAATCGATTATATTTTTGCTCCATCATTATTGTGAGTGCTTCGAGCACCGATAGTCCGCCGTACAATAAACCACTCAATTGAGTGGAGAAATAATGCGAATGCTTTAAAATAAGAAATACTTTTATGAGAGGAATACGAAGCATGATTTTTACCTGTTCAATATGTGGGAGTTTCCGAAAATAAAACAAATATACGCTACATCCAATAATAAAGATAAGAATACCGCTAATAATAATGTAAGGTATTCGTTTAATTGCACTTAAAATTTGTTCTGTAAATAGCGGCACTGTAGAACCAAATGAACTATACACCATTTCAACCTGCGGTAATAAGATGAGATTGAAAACAGCAAGCATAATCATTAAAAAGAATGCTAATAGCATAGGATACTGCATTATTTTCATCATATCTTTCCTATACTTATCCTTCTTATAAAGAAGTGCGCTCCCTTGTTGCAATGCAAAAGAAATATCACCATGTTTCTCAGCATAAAATAAATAACTTAACATCTCCTGATGAAACATTAATTGATGAAATGAATCGTGTAGACTTCTCCCCTCTTTTAATCCCTCAATCATATGCTGTAATTGTACTTTCTTTTCTATGGGTAATTGAAATCGTAAAAATTCTAGTGCCTGCAAAAGGGAGTATCCTTTTTCTAATAGTTCTCCTAATCGTTTCAACAATACTAATTGCTCACTTAAACTCCATGTTTTCTTAAACATAAACATCTTCTTCTAAAAATCCTAAAGCATACCCTTTTCGTATCGAAGATTCTAATGTTTCATGTTTGTACGTAACACATTCTCCGTTCGCTTCTTTAATCGCTTGTTGCAAATCATATCCATCTAACAACTCGTAAACGCTTGCTTGTCTTACTTGCCGCATTGATTTACATAAAATTGAGCACTTTCCTCTGCAAAATGGACACTTTAATTCAACAAGTCGCTGTGCAGCTACAGCCAATAAAGATTGTTCAATTTCTTGCCTCGTTATGCCATAATCCATAAATCTGAGTATCGCTCCTTTCGCATCATTCGTATGCAGGGTCGTCATTACTAAATGTCCAGTTAAACTTGCTCTTACAGCTATTTTTGCTGTTTGTTCATCTCGGATTTCACCAACTAATATAATATCTGGATCATGGCGTAAAATAGCCTTTAGTCCAGCCTCATATGTGATACCTGCTTTTTCGTTTATTTGAATTTGTAATAAATCGTCTTTTCTTTTTTCAACTGGGTCTTCAAGTGTTACAATTCGACGTGTTTTCCTTTTTCTAATTACCTCTAATAATGCATACATTGTCGTTGTCTTCCCAGAACCAGTCGGTCCAGTAAATACGAGTAGACCATGTGAATAACGTAAAAAAGAGAGGAGTTTTTCCGCCGTACTTGGAAATAACGAAAGATGAGATAACGGCTGCACAGATGCTTGTAAATGAAGGCGAATCACGAGACTTTCTCGATATACAGTCGGAAGTGTTGAAAGACGTAAATACACTTCTTGTCCATCAATTTGTAAATACAATGAACCATTTTGTGGCTTCCGCCTCTCTCCTATATCCATGGATGCCAAAAATTTAAAGTGCGAAACAAGTTTTTCTCCAAACTCCTTTTCAATACATTGTTTCGTAATTAAATCTTTTCCTATACGTAGCTGAACCGCTACATCCTTCTGCCGGGGCACAATATGTAAGTCCGATGCTTGTACCCTACACGCTTCTTTCAAAATTGTATTCGCAAAAATTTCAATTCCATTCATCATTTTCCCTCCTCACTATGTATATAGCATGAAAAAATGCACAATAAAAATTGGGACTTTTGTATTTTCATCAGAATAAAAAGGAAAATTATGTTTGTGAAATTATGAACAATTTCCGAATTATTGTCTGAAATTACCTATATGGAAGTTTATCTGTATTATAATGTTATTATCTTGGATAAAGTGATAAAGGTGGAGATCCTCATGGAACAAGCTTTAAAAATTACAGGTGTATTATCTGACCCAACTCGTTATTACATTTATAAATATATTTCTCAAAAACATAGTTACGTAACTGTACAAGAAATTGCAGATGAGTTTGACATTCATCCAAACGTAGCACGCTTACATTTATCTAAATTAGAAGATGTTCATATGCTTAAATCTGAAACAAAGAAAACTGGAAAGGGTGGAAGACCAAGCAGATTATATGTATTATCTGATGATGTTATCCAATTGCAATTTCCATTCCGTGATTATCAATTATTAGCAAAAATAGCGTTCAATTCTCTCCTTAGCCTTGGAGCTGCTGGTGAAAAAGCGCTATACGAAACAGGAAAACAATTCGGAGCAGAATTAATGCAACAACATATGCACCGCTTAAATGTGAGTGAAGAAGACTTAACAGTAGAACAAAAAGTTCAAATTGCAAAAGAAGCTTTCTCAACAGCTGGTTTATCACCTGCATTTGAATTAAGTGCAGATGGAACAAAAATTTTCTATGATGTACACAATTGTCCATTTAAAGAAGTTGCTGTTCATCACCCAACTGAAATTTGTAATATGCATGGGGATATGATGAAAGGGATTTTTGAAATCCTATTCCCTAACATGGAATTAACACGAAATGATAGTCTACTAGATGGATGTAAATCTTGTAATTATAAATTAACAATTTAATTTCTCATATAAAAAGAAGCCAATTATAATTGGCTTCTTTTTATATGAACGAATATTTACAATAGTAAGAAAAATAAACTATAATGAGGAGAGGTTTACTTTTTCTAGAAAAGGAGGGAGATGGCATGGAGCGCATGTTTCGCGTTCTCGGCTTTTGGACTGGAATTTTCTCGGTTATGTTTTACGTAGGGGATATGCAACAGGCTGCACTACTATTTTTAGGACAAACAGGTTTCTTCGTACTTTTAAGTTATTTAAAATTAACAGAGCGTATGTATATATACGTATTTGGGGCCTACTTAACTGTTTTCTTCATAGGATTTACATACTACACGACGTTTTTACTTGTCCCTGGGGCTGGACATTAAAAGATGGCAATTTGCCATCTTTTTTTTAATCGTGGAATTTCCTAGTTGACTTATAGGTTTTATTACCTTATATTCTATATAACAGATTGGAATTAGGGGGAATCAACATGAATACACTGCTTGTCGGAATTAACGTTGCAGTCATGCTCATTTTAGTCGGCGTATTATATTATATGCAACGTAAGCATGTATCTTTTAATAAACGTGTATTTACTGCTTTAGGAGTCGGAATTTTATTTGGTCTTATATTACAATTTATTTATGAGCCTACTTCTAAAGTAATTATTGAATCAAATACTTGGTTTGGCTTAATCGGTAACGGTTATGTGAAATTGCTTCAAATGATCGTTATGCCACTTATTTTAGTATCTATTATTTCAGCCTTTACAAAATTACAATTAACGAAAAATCTTGGTAAAATCAGTGGCCTTATTATCGGAATTTTAATTCTTACTACAGGAATTGCTGCAGCTGTCGGAATCGCTGCAAGTGCAGGATTTGATGTATCAGCAACAGGCCTACAACAAGGTGATGCAGAATCTGCTCGTCTGAAACTAGTTGAAGAAAGATTTACTTCTATTGAAAAGACAACAATTCCAGACAAATTATTAGAGCTATTACCTACAAATCCATTTCTTGATTTAACAGGTGCTCGTCCAACATCAACAATTTCTGTCGTAATATTTGCAGCCTTTATCGGCATTGCCTTTATAGGTGTAAAACGAAAATATCCAGAACAAGCAGAGTTATTTAAGAAGATGCTTGATGCTGTATATGCAATCGTAATGCGTATGGTAACATTAATTTTACGCCTTACTCCATACGGCGTATTAGCTCTTATGGCAAAAACAGTTGCTGGTAGCGATATAAATGCTATTTTAAAACTTGGTAACTTCGTGTTAGCGTCTTACGTAGCACTTATCGTAATGTTCGTTATTCACTTATTATTAATTGCTCTATCTGGTTTAAATCCAATTCAATATTTGAAAAAGGTATTCCCTGTATTAACATTTGCATTCACATCTCGCTCTAGTGCTGGTGCAATGCCATTAAATATTGAAGCGCAAAAAGAAAAGCTTGGTATTTCCGAAGGGATTGCAAACTTCGCAGCTTCATTCGGGGTATCTATCGGTCAAAACGGTTGCGCAGGTATTTATCCAGCAATGCTTGCAATGATGGTCGCTCCAACTGTAGGAATTGATCCGTTACAACCACAATTTATTTTAACTTTAATCGCTGTCGTTGCTATTAGCTCATTCGGTGTTGCCGGTGTTGGTGGCGGTGCAACATTCGCAGCGTTAATCGTACTATCTACAATGAACTTACCAATTGGCATTGTCGCTCTTGTTATCTCGGTTGAACCATTAATCGATATGGGCCGTACAGCCCTTAACGTAAGTGGTTCTATGACAGCAGGTCTTATTTCTAGTAAATGGCTTGGTGAATTAGATCAAGATACGTACAATCAAGATGATACAAAAACTGGTGAAATTGCTTCATAATAAGAAAAAGACGCTAACATAAAACTGTTAGCGTCTTTTTTTACATCCCATCTTGAAAAGTATCACTCCAAGCATTCTTCTAGTTGCTCTTTTAACTCCTCCTCAATCTCATAATAAGAATAATCAACAAGTTCTCCTACTTTCTTACTCCCCCAAATTCTTGATTGAGTTAGCATTCCTAAAAAGATATTTTCGCATTTCCAAATTGGAATGATATAAAAGTCAATCATCTCACCTTCTTCATCTACTATCGCCATAGAAACTGATGAATAATACCCCGTTTCAAAGGGATCTTTTTTTTCTCTTTCGAATCCAATGTCTAATTCCATACTTTTCTCAATATATAAATGCGCATACTCTCTAAAAAGTTTAAGTGATATTCGCTCTATCTCCTTTTCCATACATTGAATTTTCTCTTTCAATTCCAATGTAAAATCTCGTTCTTTATACTTCATTTCCGTCTCCTTACACATAGAAAAAGAGAATACAATAACATATTCTCTTTTCTCAAATATATTTCATTATCTCACAGCCCGTCCTTTTCACAAATAACCATTCTGCTCGCACCATTTATGAAATTGTCCTACGTCCACTCCAACTAACACGATATCCTTTAGCTCGACATCAATACTTTGTTCTCCAATTATAATAGCGAAGTGTGGTTTTAATTGTTCTTCGTTTTTCTTTACAATTCCAATTCGGTTCCGATGCGGTCCATCTTTTATATATGCTTTTTGCCCTACAATATCAAAGTTCAAGATTCTCACCTCTTTTACTGCGCTCAAATTGGAAATACAATCTCCACCTCGGAAAATTTCCTTTCATTGCACTATTTCTCTATATATATGACGAAACAATAAAAGAGTCCTTCCTTCTTTACAATTATTTTTTCTTTGTTTCATTTTTATGATTGAAACGTAAAGTTTATAATAAAATACATTTGGAAGCGCTTTCTATGTAATTTTTTATGTTATAATATAAAAGTAGAACTTCGTAAAGAGGGTTAAAAAATGAATACAAAAATAATAAAAAAAGTAATTGACGCATTAAAAGTATATGGCTTTCAGGATGTATCATTCTGTGACAAAACGAAACAATTTTTATTTCATAACGAAACGGATATTATGAGCGGCTATGCAGAAATAACATATAGTAGTCAATTTGAAAAATTTAACGTACAAATTCATCCAATTGAAACACATCATCAAGCAGAGTTACAAGAGGTTGAAAGACATATACAAGCTTGTATAAGAAAAGTGGAATATTTAAACGCACTTCTTACTGGGCAGACAAAACTAGATGATAAAATTATTATTATGTAAAAAAAAGAACGTGATATCCTCACGTTCTTTTTTCATTATACGTTCATCTTTTCCTTCAGTTGTAATCCTGTAATGGATTCTAATACATCCATCGCTTCTCCAAACGTCATATCAAAAATCGTCTTATCCTCTATGTATGGAAACTGTCTGAAACGCTTTTCTAACATCTTCACAGCATCTGATGTAAAGTTTGCACTATCAACACCAAATTCTGTTTCAAGAAGCACGATCCAATCTAACACATGAAAACCTAATCCATTTACGAATAAAATCAGTTTCTCTTCTGGTTGTGAAGATAAGAATACGTATCGCTCCATCTCACTGAATAGTTCTTCGCCTAAAACTTCTGCTAATTCATCATCATGTTCGCGTTCAATAATCTCTTCATATCCGTAATCATCAGTAAGCTCTTCTACTTCTTCACTATCTGCAAAAAGCAATTGACTAAGAAGCGCATCTTTCTTAAATTCACTCTTTTGTACCACTTCTAAAAAACTTGTTTCCCAACTATTTTCTAATTTCATATTATATAGCTCCTTTATATACTTTCCTTATCATCACTGTACCCAAAAGATTATCTTTATAACCTTTTAAACATCCACATTATTCATAACGTGAGCTACAAACTTTTCTGCATCCCCTTCAAAAATATGTACTTCTGGCAAATGGTAAAATGTTGTTTGCAGCGAATTTCCTTCATGATACATATATATTTTTTTCTCTAGTGCAATGGCCATTCCAAACTCTGTATGACTTCCATTTCCACCATCTAATATAAGTAAAAAGACATCGGCTTCCTTTATAGCATTCTTTTCCGCCTCACCAATTTCTCTTAATTGTTCTTGATTAACTGCTCTTTCGTTTTTTGTCCAATCATATGTATGGTGCCATCCTGCTTCTTTTAACTGGCCTGATACAAAACGAACAATGTGTTTATTTTGAAATCCCGATGCTATATAAAATTTCATTTATGTTCATCCTTTAAATATGTATGGGGAAACTCCTTTTAGCGTTACTTGCTATAGATATAATAAAGAACGACATCAAAAAAAATCCCCATCTTTAGAACTTATTTGCGTTTAAATGATGGGTTGCTTCATGGTCTTCTTTTATTTTTTGTTTTTTATAACTTTCATCAGCTAACATTTCTAGTTCTGCTGTTATTTCTGATTTTTCAAGCTCTCGTTCTTGCGAAAATTTCCTTGAAATATAAACAATCACACTACCAACGTACAACACAAAGCATATAATAAGTGCAGTATTTTCATAGAGACTTAGCTCCAACACAGTCACTCCTAATCCATTCGTATTTTCACGCTTAATCAATTGGAATTTCCCTACTAACCATTTGTTATTGTAACATAAAAATATCAATTCTTGGAATCTTTCATCCTATTAAAAAAGACATGATTGTATAATCATGCCTCTGAAATATGTTTAATAATAGTTTTAATCGCTTCTTCTCCATTGTATTTCTTTAATGCCCTTTTATACACCTCATTATTTTGATCTAACTCTTCGACATACTTTATAAGAGAATTCATAGTAACATCTTCTTCGTACAATACTGAGGCATAACCTTGTTTTTCGAAGGATTCTGCATTTAAAATTTGATCTCCACGACTAGCAAATTTTGATAAGGGAATTAAAACCATTGGCTTTTCTAATGTTAAAAACTCAAAGATTGCATTGGATCCCGCACGTGAAATAACAAAATCTGTTGCCGCTAATATGTCTGGTAACTCCTCATGAATATATTCAAATTGTTTATATCCTTCTTTATTTTGTAAGCTTTCATCAAGATTACCTTTTCCGCAAAGGTGAACAATTTGATACTTTTTAAGAAGTTTTGGTAACGCTTCTCGAACTGTTTCATTGATTTTCTTCGCACCCAAACTTCCACCCATAATTGTAATAACCGGCTTTTTACGTGAAAAACTTAAAAACGCTAAACCTTTTTCACGATTTCCCTTTAGCACTTCTTCACGTACAGGAGCTCCCGTATATATTACTTTTTCTTTCGGTAAATGTTTCGCTGCTTCCTCAAATGTAACAAATATTTTCGAAGCAAAACGGAGCGCAATTTTGTTTGCTAGTCCTGGTGTCATATCGGATTCATGCAATAAAACTGGCACTCTATTTAACCATCCTCCAATTACGACTGGTACAGATACGAAACCACCTTTTGAAAAAATTACATCCGGTTTTAGTTTTCGAATCCTTACATACGCATCCATAACCCCCTTCATTACAAGAAAAGGATCTTTTATATTTTTCAAATCAAAATAACGACGTAGCTTTCCACTCGCAATACTATAGTACGGAATGCCCTCTTTTTCTATAATCGCTTTCTCAATCCCTTGATGAGAACCAATATAAGAGATATCCCAATGCTGTTCTTGTAAATATGGAATGATGGCTAAATTAGGTGTTACATGCCCTGCCGAACCGCCACCTGTAAAGACTATTTTCTTCATACGTCTCCCCCTTCTACACTATAGTACACTAAAATACCTTGCCTCAGGGTGAGAAAATACCATAGCCGTTACTGATGCTTCTGGTTCCATCATGAATCCTTCCGTTAATGAAATACCTATTTCCTCTGGATGAATTAGACGGAACAATTTTTCTTGATCCGCAAGTTCTGGGCATGCTGGATAACCAAATGACACACGTATTCCTCTATATTTCGTACGGAAACGCTCTTCCATCGTCAATTCAGGTGAATCTGGAATGCCCCAGCGGTCACGAATGAGCATATGTGTTTTTTCAGCAAGCCCCTCTGCTAATTCAAGCGCTAACGATTGAATTGCATGACTGCGTAAATAATCTCCCTTCGCCTTCCACTCCTCAGCAATATCCCGAACTCCTTCCCCAACAGTAACAGATAAGAAAGCGACATAGTCCATCTCATCTCCAATAGGGCGCAAATAATCACCTAAAGTACGGTATGGTGCTTTTCCTTGTCTAGGAAATGTGAAACGCTCTATTACGCGCGTATGATCTTCTGGATCATATATTACGATGTTTTGTCCATCGCTTTGCGCTGGGAAAAATTGATACACTGCTTTCGGTTTTAACCAAGATTGTCCTTCCACCAATAATTCGTCTATTAAATCATTTAATTCGTGCGCTCTTTTATCCCCCTCTTTCAAAAGCTTCTTCACATTTCCTTTTAATCCAAGGTGATGTCCAAGTAACATTTGTCTATTTAAAAATGGGGCAAGATGTGAGACAGGAACATCTCGTAATACAATTCGTTTTGTTGAATCAGGCACCATAACCTCTGATTTTGGTAACGGCTCAATTACTGCTGGAATTTCCACTTTCTTCTCTTCTTTTTTTACGATATGAAGATGACGTTCTTTTTTATCCTGTTTCATCTTCTCACGCTCTTCTTCTTTTTGAAGCTTATTAATAATATCAAGACCTGTCATCGCATCGCTCGCATAACATACGAGCCCTTTATACGATGGAGAAATACGATTATCTGTAAACTTTCTCGTTAACGCTGCACCACCAACAACAATTGGAATATCAATATTCGCCGCTTTTAAATCCTCAGCAGTTGTTACCATTTGTTGTGCTGATTTTACTAGCAAGCCAGAAAGACCTATAATATCAGGTTTTTTTTCTTGCACTTCTTGAACGATTCGATCCGAACGAACATTAATTCCTAAATTAATAATCTCATATCCGTTATTTGATAAAATAATTTCAACAAGATTTTTCCCAATATCATGTACGTCCCCTTTAACGGTCGCTAATAATACTTTTCCTTTTTTCGCACTATCGCTAGATTCCATATGCGGCTCCAAATAACTTACAGCAGCTTTCATACTTTCAGCACTTTGCAATACTTCAGCAACTATAAGTTCATTATTATTAAATAATCGTCCCACCTCATCCATTCCTGCCATAAGTGGACCATTAATAATATCCAAAGGTTTTCTTCCCTCTGTCAGCGCGAGACTTAAATCTTCATGTAATCCTTGCTTTGTACCTTCTACAATATAGTTGGCTAGTCGCTCATCAAGCGTTAATGTTTCTTGAACAACAACCTCTTTCTTTTTAGCAACACGATAAAAATTCGTAAATTCTTCTAACGTCTCTTTCGTCGTTTCAAATAATAATGCATCTGCAAGACGTTTTTCTTCCTCTGGAATTGACGCATAGCGCTCTAATTTCTCAGTATTAACAATCGCATAATCTAATCCTGCTTTCGTTGCATGATATAAAAAGACAGAATTTAACACTTCACGTCCAGCTGGTGGTAAACCAAATGATATATTACTCACACCTAAAATCGTTAAACATTCTGGTAACACTTCTTTAATAAGTCGAATTCCTTCTATCGTCGCTGCCGCTGAACCGATGTATTCTTCATCACCTGTCCCTACTGGAAATACAAGTGCATCAAAAATAATATCTGACGGGCGTATACCATATTTCGTCGTCAATAATTCATAACTTCTTTTCGCAATTTCTAGTTTTCTTTCAGCACTTACTGCCATACCATCTTCGTCAATTGTCCCAACTACAATTGCGGCACCATACTTGCGAAGCAGTGGCGTTACCTTTTCAAAACGCTCTTCTCCATCTTCTAAGTTAATAGAGTTAATAACAGCTTTCCCTTGAATATAAGTAAGTGCTCTCGCCATTACATTTTCATCTGTTGAATCAATCATAATCGGTACTTTTAACACTTTTGTAACTTCTGATAAGAATTTTTCCATATCTTCTATTTCATCACGGTCAGGGTCTGCCATACAAATATCAATAATATGAGCATTTTTCTTCACTTGTGCTCTTGCCACTTCAGCAGCCTCTTCAAATTTACCTTCTGCCACTAATCGTTTAAATTTACGTGACCCTATAACATTCGTTCTTTCACCCACAAATAACGGTCTCATAGACTCATCATATTGCAGCGCCTCTAATCCACTAATTCCATGTCCGGCTCGTTCATTTTGCTCACGCGGTGTAAGAGATGCTAGCGCTTCTTTCATTGCTCTTATATGTTCTGGTGTTGTGCCGCAACAACCACCAATAATATTAATCCATCCTTCTTCAGCAAATCGCTTCACTTTTTCAGCGAGAGAAGATGGAGATTCATGATAATGTCCATCTTCATCAGGAAGACCTGCATTTGGATAACAAGAAATGTAACACTCCGATAGATCAGATAAAGAACGAATATGGTCTCTCATAAACTCCGGACCAGTCGCACAGTTTAATCCAACAGATAATGGCTTCATATGTTCTACGGATAAGTAAAAAGCCTCAATTGTTTGCCCAGCCAGAGTCGTCCCCATCGGCTCAATCGTCCCAGAGATCATAATAGGAACAATTTTATTTAGTTCTTCAAAAGCAGCTTGAATTCCAATATAAGCTGCTTTCACATTACGCATATCTTGACTCGTCTCAACGAGTAACACATCAACTTCGCCATTTAATAATCCCCTCGCCTGCCTAGTATAAGCTTCTATTAGTTCTTCAAATGTAACTCCTCCTGTAACACTAATTGCTTTCGTTGTCGGTCCCATCGCACCTGCAACATATACTTCATTCCCGCTTTCTTTAACAGCTTGTTTCGCTAATCGTGCTGCCTTTTCATTTAGTTCTTCATCTAAATGAGACAGCTCATAATCACTTAATACGATATTTGTCGCCCCAAATGTATTTGTTTCAATAATGTCAGCTCCAGCTTCAATATAAGCTTTATGAATCTTTAAAATAACATCCGGCCTTGTTTCTACTAAATATTCATTACAGCCCTCGTACTCTTCTCCTCCGAAATCTTCCGCAGTTAAGTCCTCTTGTTGTATCATTGTCCCCATTGCACCGTCTAATATTAAAATGTTATTTTGTAATTTTTCTTCTATACACTTCATCAATTAATACCTTCTTTCACTTCTTGCTTTTCTCTCACATATTTAACAAGATGTTCTGTAATTTCATATTTTAGAAATGGTGTAATTAAATAGATACCGTTAAAATATTTCATCGCTGCATCGATCAACTCTTGTGAAATACGAATCCCTTCCTCGATAGCGGCCTCTTTCGTTTCGTGTCCATCCATTCTCTCTCTTATTTCTTCAGGAAGAGTAATACCCGGCACCTCAAAATGGAGAAAGTCTGCATTCCGCTTACTTACTAATGGCATAATTCCAATAAAAATAGGTTGTTCCAAATGTTTTGTTGCTTCATATACTTCTTCTATTAAAGCAACATCATATATCGGCTGTGTTAAGAAATATTCAGCCCCAGCATCTATTTTTCGTTCCATTCGCTTTACCGCTGCTTTTAAATGCCTTACGTGAGGATTAAAAGCACCTCCGACTGAAAACCTTGTTGCCGGTCCAATGGATTTCCCTAAAATGGAACGTCCATCGTTCATTTCTTTAATCATTTTAATTAACTCTATAGAGGACAGATCATATACAGAAGTTGCTCCCGGAAAATCACCAACGCGCGCTGGATCACCAGTTAAAGCTAATACTTCCTCCATACCTAACGCTGATAAACCTAGTAAATGAGATTGTAGTCCAATGACGTTATGGTCTCTACACGTTAAATGTGTCAATACTGGAATATCGTGCTTCGTTAATAATGCGCCCATTGCCATATTCGAAACACGAGGCGATGCTAATGAATTATCTGCTAGAGTAATAGCGTCTGCTCCCGCTCTTTTTAACGCTCTTGCTCCTTCAAAAAACCGCTGTGTATCTAACGTTTTCGGCGGATCTAATTCCACTACAACTGTCGTTTGTTTTTTTGCCTTTTCCGCAAGAGTAACCTGTGCCTTCGAACGCTTCTCGTGTGTATGAACTACTTTCGGTCTTTGAATCGTGTCTTTTTCTATTACAGGTGTAACATTCGCAACAGCGCGCTTCATACTTTGAATATGTTCTGGAGTCGTACCACAACAACCACCCAATAACCGAATACCTTGCTCAATAAATTTCGGTGTCATCGCTTCGAAATAAGCTGGGCTTCCCTCATATACGTAACGTCCCTCCACATAATTTGGGAGACCTGCATTTGGGTATGCTGATAAATAGCCATTCTGCGGAATCGATATCATTTTGAAAGCTTCCGTCATATGAAGTGGTCCTAGTTGACAGTTCAATCCAACAACATTTGCACCGTAATCTATAAGCTGCTTTAATATTTCATTGACATCATTTCCATTTTGAGTCGTACCTGCTTCATGTAACGCTACTTGAGCAACAATCGGAATATTCGTTTGCTTACGCAATACTTTAACGGCATGAAGTAATTCAAATTCATCGTAAAAAGTTTCTAATAGTAATCCATCAACCTGTTCTTCTAGTAAAGCACCTGCCTGTTCAAGTAGCATAAATTCTCGCTCCATATCAGTCGTTGTGACAGCTCCGATATGTTTCATACCACCGATTGTTCCTAAAATTGCATTTCTGTTTGTAACAGATGCTTTCGCAAGCTTCACTGCCGCTTTATTAATTTGAACAACTTGATTTTCTAAGCCATACATACGTAATTTCGCCTCATTTGCTCCATACGTATTTGTTTGAATCACATCTGCACCAGCAGCTACATATTGTTTATGAATCGATATAATTAGGTCTGGATCAGATACATTCAATTCTTCAAAACTACTTTGCAAACCATGTGAATGTAATAACGTTCCAACCGCACCATCACCTATTACAATTCCTTTTGATAATAAATCTAGTAATTTCACGAATCTCCCTCATTTCTATCAATATAAAAACCCCCTCTTCACTTTGAAGAGGGGGACATAATTGTTCCGCCTCTTATTATGCAAAACATGCGTTTTGCAGGTATTAGCACCGTTTCAAACATTTCGTTTGAAGGTTGCCGGGTTTCACAGGGCCTTTCCCTCCACCGCTCTCAATAAGAGTTGTCTTTATTATTTTATTTATGTAGCTAAAAGGAAATGCGTTCCCCTTTTAACAATGTTTGTTAATTTTTTATAAATTTAGCATGCACAAATATAAAAGTCAATGACACTTGCGGAAAAATAAAAATTATTTAAAATAAAGTTGCAATTCAATTAACTTTTGTTGTAAAGTTAAAAACATAATAAAAATTTCATACGAACATTCTTATCTAGAGAGGTAGAGGGACTGGCCCTATGACGCCTCAGCAACCATTAACATTTGTTAATAAGGTGCTAATTCCAGCAAATTGTGAAAGATTTGACAGATGAGAAGAAGACTCTATTCAATCCGAAAGCCTTCTTCTTAGAAGGCTTTTTTTATTTTATATTCAACTACTGGTTCAATTTAAAAAGGAGGAATTTTTACATGTCAACTATCGAAACAAAACTAGCACAAATCGGAAATCGTAGCGAAACTACAACAGGAACTGTTAATCCACCCGTTTATTTCTCAACCGCTTATCGTCACGAAGGACTTGGTAAATCTACCGGCTTTGACTATTCACGAACTGGAAATCCAACTCGTGGTCTTTTAGAACAGGCAATCGCAGACTTAGAATATGGCCAACAAGGTTATGCCTGTAGTTCAGGTATGGCAGCTGTTCTCCTCGTCCTTTCATTATTCCGTTCTGGAGATGAACTTATTGTATCCGAAGATTTATACGGGGGAACGTATCGCTTATTTTCCGAACACGAAAAAAAGTGGAATGTTCGATGTAGATACGTAAATACACAATCTATTAAACAAATTGAGCAAGCTATCACAACTGAAACGAAGGCTATTTTCATAGAAACTCCGACTAATCCATTAATGCAAGTTACTGATCTTGCCGCTGTCGCAACTGTAGCGAAAAGACACAGACTACTTCTTATCGTAGACAATACATTCTACACGCCTTATATACAGCAGCCATTAACAGAAGGTGCTGACATCGTACTTCATAGTGCAACGAAATATTTAGGTGGGCATAATGATGTATTAAGCGGACTTGTCGTTGCAAAAGGAAAGGAACTTTGTGAGGAAATCGCTCATTATCATAATGCCTCCGGTGCTGTCTTAAGCCCATTTGACTCATGGCTATTAATTCGTGGTATGAAAACTTTAGCGCTTCGCATGAAACAACATGAAGAAAATGCGAAAGCAGTTGTTGCTTATTTAAATGATGAGGATGGTGTGACAGATGTCTTTTATCCAGGGAGAGGCGGTATGATTTCATTCCGACTTAAAGATGAAGCTTGGATTAATCCATTCTTACAATCTTTATCCTTAATCACATTTGCCGAAAGTCTTGGTGGTGTAGAAAGTTTAATGACTTATCCAGCAACGCAAACACATGCTGATATTCCAGAAGAAATCAGAACGGCGAACGGTGTATGTAATCGTCTTCTTCGATTCTCCGTCGGCATTGAAAACAGTAATGATTTAATTCAAGACTTAAATCAAGCCATTAAACTTGTAAAAGAAGGTGTGAGAATATGAGTTATTCTATAGATACACTCTTACTACACAACCAATATAAACACGATGCACAAACAGGAGCTGTTAACGTTCCCATTTATAACACATCAACATTTCACCAGTTTGATGTAGATACTTTTGGCAAATACGACTATAGCCGATCTGGAAATCCAACTCGTGAAGCTCTGGAAGATATCATTGCTTTATTAGAAGGCGGAACAAAAGGATTCGCCTTTGCCTCAGGCATTGCAGCGATTTCTACTGCTTTTCTCCTTCTTTCACAAGGCGATCACGTTCTCATTTCAGAAGACGTATACGGAGGCACTTATCGAATTATAACTGAAGTACTCTCCCGTTACGGTGTTTCACATACATTTGTTGATATGACCAATTTAGAAGAAATAAAGCAAAATATTAAATCGAATACGAAACTCTTTTATGTAGAAACACCATCTAACCCACTTTTAAAAGTAACAGATATTCGCGAGGTTTCTAAACTCGCAAAATCTATTGGTGCTCTTACATTTGTTGATAATACTTTTTTGACACCATTATTCCAGAAGCCACTTGATCTTGGCGCCGATGTCGTTCTTCATAGTGCTACAAAATTTATTGCTGGTCACAGTGATGTTACTGCCGGATTAGCGGTCGTAAAAGATGCCGAACTCGCTCAAAAGCTTGGATTTTTACAAAATGCATTTGGCGCTATTTTAGGACCTCAAGATTGTTCTCTCGTACTTCGCGGTCTAAAAACATTACATGTACGTCTTGAGCACTCAGCTGCAAATGCCAATAAAATTGCACACTATTTACAAGAGCATGCTAAAGTACAAAATGTCTATTATCCGGGATTACAAACACATCTGGGATTTAATATTCAACAATCTCAAGCAACGTCAGCTGGAGCGGTCTTATCATTTACTTTGCAGTCAGAAGATGCACTCCGCCAATTTTTATCAAAAGTAAAATTACCTGTTTTTGCAGTGAGTTTAGGAGCTGTCGAATCGATTCTTTCCTACCCAGCTAAAATGTCCCACGCCGCACTGTCGCAAAAAGCTCGTGATGAAAGAGGTATCTCTAATTCATTACTTCGCTTATCAGTCGGTCTTGAAAATGTTAACGATTTAATATCCGATTTTGAAAATGCCCTCTCTTATGTAGAAGAACCTGTAAATGCGTAGAGAGAAAAGAAGATATGAGATTAAGTTTTCATATCTTCTTTTTAGTGTTTTTTCTTTTTGTACTCAAATTTTTTGTCTTCTTCAACCATCCTCCTCGTTAGTCTAATGAGGGGTAGCGTCAGGAAAATGCGGATTTACAACGCTAAGGAAATATCACTTATTAAAAAAAGCCGATTCCCCTCTCAAGGAATCGACTTTTTTATTTATTCTTAATGAACTAACGCATGCGTTAGTTCATTAAGAAAGATGTTTGAAAAAATAGCCTGTATATATTTGAACGATGAATAACTTACCTATTTCCTTTTGTTTACACCGAATACAAAACAATCAGACAAACAAAACATATTATTTATCTGTTTGTTTTTGCTTCTTTTTCAAATACTCCGCACGCAATTTTTCAAGTTGCTGCTTTTTATCAAATTTGGCAGGCGTCTGTTTTTCATGAAACTTTGCCACAGCTACCTGACTTTTGTAATCCAATTGATATTTGCCCACTTTGTTCACCTACTTTTCTTGTCTTTACAGAGAATCTATTCAACAAATATAATATACCTTATTTTACTGAAGCAAATTTTATTACTTTAGTAGTTTTTCTACTTACATCTATCTTAATCCAAATATCCCTTTATCTAACTAACCTGCCCCGTTAGTTTAAGTAGGAAACTTCACAATCTCAATAGAGTAAAACCTATCGGTACATAATCCAATCACCTTTCAATTAGACCTCATAATGTCTCATAAGACTTGTATCAAAATACTTATCGTTGTAAATGCGTATTTTCTTGACTCTACCCCAATTATAATAAAACAACTTTATTGTTTTTTAAAGAATTTTATTGTAAATGAAACTACTTTATTATCTCTGTACAAAAATTTAATCATTGGGGGTTTTGTTCATTCCCACTCATTATTAGCCTTCACCAATCGGGCGTTTACGGGCAGCCCGCCTCCCACAAATAGTGGGATAAAAGCACATCACTTATTTACAAATAATGGTTTTATCGATATATTAAGAAATAAAAGGAGGTAAAAATAATGGATACTTGTTCTGATATTTTAATCGTTATCGATTTACAAAATGGGGTATGTTATAGCGGAGAGCATTTATTTGATTTAAAAAACTTGCTTACAAAAGTAAATAAAAGAATTTCTTCATACAGAAAATCAAATAAACCAATCATTTTTGTTCAACATTGTGATGATGATTTAGTACCCGAAAAAGAACTTTGGGCTATTCATACTGATCTAGATGTTCAAGACCAAGATTTCTTTGTGAGAAAAACACATGCAAATTCATTTTATAAAACAAACTTAAAAGAAATTTTAGATCAATTATCTGTACATCGTATTGAATTTTGTGGCGCCCAAACAGAGTACTGTATGGATGCTACGATTAAATTTGCTCACGGACTAGGGTACGAAAACTTTATGGCACCTAAAATAACTTCTACATTAAACAATCCATTTATGTCCGCAAAAGAGACAATTGACTTTTATGAGAATATATGGAATCACAGATTTTTAAAGTTGCTAAAAGATGAGCTCTAGCATAAATGACGAATGACTTGATCATTCTAAGATTAATCAGCTACACTCAAGTGTCTCATTATCCTCATAAAAAAGCTGATTACATCGGGCTTCTTTTAACCTGTTTTATATTCTATATATAGCATTATAATTCCTTTGTCATATTATTTTAAAAATTTTGTATATTCATTTGAAAGAATAAGAAAATCATGATAAAATTGTGTTACAAATATATCTATATCTTTCAATTTTTAAAACGCATCAAAATTTTCGCCCAAAAGCGTCATTTTACAAAACTGTGCTAATTTATCCATTTTATTTACATCAGGGTCTCTTTTCTTACAATTTCTTTACTTTAGGAAATTTTTTCTGCAACAACTGTTTTCTTTTCTTTAATTTTTTGGTATGTATAGTATGGTATAACAGCTCACACGGAGGTGGAAAAGAACATGTTAGAAACCTTTCAAAAAGAAATAGAACTTTATGAAAGCAATGCAGAATTATTGAAAGTACTTGCTCACCCAGTTCGTTTATGTATCGTAAAAGGATTAATCGAGCGTGGTCCAAGCAACGTTTCTACAATGTACACTGGCTTAAACATGCCACAGTCTACAATTTCACAGCATTTAGCAAAATTAAAAAGTGCTAAAATCGTTTCTAGTGAAAGAAAAGGATTAGAAATTTACTACAAAGTAGAAAACGAAACAATTATTCAACTCGTTCGCGTATTATTAGGTTAGGGACTAATAAACAGAGAAAAAGAACGTATTCTATATTTTTCATCTCATATCTTTAATATAAATATATATCATGAGAGGAAATATATAATACTACATACGTCGTATTAAAAAACAAGACACAGAAATATGCTGTGTCTTGTTTTTTATATTGTTAAATACCGATTCAGATGTAAATTCTGTATGTCTTTCGTATGTATAACAACATCAAAGGCATTCCCTAATCCTCCGTTCAAAATCATAGAACGAATTGCTCGATTTTGTTTTTGAGTTTCAGAAAAAGGATTCGTATCTTGATGACTCGTAAGCTGTTCTAATATTCCTGCAGCTAACAAAAACTCAGATTGCTTCTTATGCCATACTGCACTCATTCCCTGAAGGTTAAAAATCTCCTTTAACTCATCCCAATGAATATGAGTAGTAAGATCCATTTCCCCTGGATACGCTAAAGGATTACGTATTAACTTATGCTTATAATACCCACGTAAACTTCCTTCTCGATGCGCAGGGTACGTCCATTCTGCTTTTGTGTATCCATAGTCAACTGTAATACATATACCTTTTTGAAACCATTTTGCAATTCCTTTTATATAATCTTCCATCGCAATTGGCACCTCAAAACGCTGCCCTTCTGCAATATGAATGTTATATTTCAGTAAGTAGCGACCGATTCTTTTATCTAACGGTCTACATACTTCAGCAAGGTTCCCTTCCTCTGTATACGTAATACGTACTTCATACAACATTCCATTTCTCTTCTCAATTACTTCAACAGGAAATGCATCAAATAACTCATTCGAAAAAAGAATTCCTTCGAATGACTCTCCCATTTTACTATAAGATGTATAATACGATACATTAGAAAATGAGCACAGATTCTCTTGTTGTAATTTTCTATGAAAAGGGCTCACTTCAATCATTGAATAGTTTAAATCAATAAAGGTTTCCGGAGATAATTGCTTCCATTCTTGTAAAACATCATAGGCAAACTTTCCTGTTCCCCCGCCAATCTCACAAATATTTGGAGCGACTTCATCATTCTCAACAAGACGAATAAAAAACTTAGCAAATGTTTTTGCAAAAGCAGAGGATACATTGCTACTTGTAAAAAAATCGCCTTGTCTTCCAATCTTTTCACGGTCCTTCATATAATAGCCATGCCCTTCCGCATACAATACGAGGTTCATATACGTACTATATGAAATCGAATAATCTTTCTCTTTCCCCATCCATTCTCTTAAAATGAGCTCCATCCCCATAATGACTCCTTATTGTAAAAATGGATTATTTTCTTTTTCAAAACCGATACTTGTTTCTGGACCATGTCCACATAGCACCGCTGTTTCATCTGGCAATACGAATAATTTCTCTTCAATACTTCCAATTAATTCAGCAAAACTTCCACCAGGTAAATCAGTTCTTCCAATACTCATTTGGAATAATACATCTCCTGAGAACACTGCATTCGCCTCTTTACTATAATAAGAAATACTTCCTGGAGAGTGTCCTGGCGTCTCAAAAATTTCAAAATTAAATGAACCGACTGTTAATGTACCTTCTGCATCAATAATATGATCCGCTGGCTTAGCTGTAATACTACGGTTCATCATAAAAATTTGAGAGCCATTTACAGTTCCATCTCCTAACCAATCTGCTTCTTCTTTATGTACGTATACAGGAATATGGAAAGCGTCTCTTACCGCATCAACAGCACCAATATGATCAAAGTGGGCATGCGTTAATAAAACCGCCAGTGGTTTTAATTGTTCTTCTTGTAAATATGTAACGAGCTTCTCTCCTTCATGACCAGGATCAAAGATAATACACTCATTTTGATCATTCGTTAAAATATAAGCATTTGTTTGTAATGGTCCTAACGGCATTTGTGTCCATTTCATATGAAAATCTCCTCCAGTTATTAAACTTACTTTTAATGATACAACATTTCTTTCTCTTAGGAAAAGAAAGGATGCTATCTCGACAATCATTTTTAAAACATGTACAATGTAAAAGAGTAAATATTCTAAAAACTCATATTTAAGAATAGGTAGACAGAGGAGGATATTGTATGGGCCTTGTTATTATTTTTACGCTTGTCACTCTGTTAGCTGTTTTTGCTACGCTTAGAACACTTCGCGAAAAGAACTTTTTCGCAGGCGGCTTTGCAATTGCGACTGTACTCGTTTTCGGATGGTTTACGATCATGACTGTTCTATATAACGGGTATCCGCCAGCAGCTTAATTCACTTACATGTTATTCTTCATCAAGATTTTACGCAAAAAGAGGAAGGGTTTCCCCCTTCCTCTTTTCACATTTCACAACTTATATCATCTTCGCTTCGTATTTGTGCTTTTTTACAAGCCAAGCTCCTCCAATAACACCTGCATCATTACCAAGTGTTGCAATGGCTAACTTCGTACTCTTTACAGCACGTGAGAAAGCATATTGCTCGAAATAACTTTGAATTGGTTCTAATAGTGCATCTCCAGCTTTAGACACGCCTCCACCAATAACAATTTTCTCTGGGTTCAACGTACTAGAAAGATTCGCTACAGCTAATCCTAAATAAGAAGCTACTTTTTCTACTACTTCATTTGCTAGTTCATCACCTTGTCCGTGCGCTTCAAAAACATCTTTTGATGTAATACGTCCTTCTTCTGCTAACATAGAACGTAACATGCTTTCTTTATCAGTCTCTTGTATTTTCTGCATAGCAACACGCACAATACCCGTTGCAGAAGCTACTGTTTCTAAACAACCAGATTTTCCGCAATTACATGGGAAAGCATTTTCTGTAACGACTGTAATATGTCCAATCTCACCAGCAGCACCACTTACACCGTGTACAATCTCACCATTGGCGATTACACCACCACCGACACCAGTGCCAAGCGTCATACAAATTAAATCTTTTGCTCCTTCGCCAGCACCTTTCCACATTTCGCCAAGCGCTGCTAAGTTTGCATCGTTATCAATTACAACAGGTAACCCTGTTTCTACTTCTAGTAAATCTTTTAATGGATAGTTTTTCCACCCTAAATTAACCGCTTCATAAATCATTCCAGATGCTACATGCACAGGACCAGGAGCTCCCATACCAATACCAATTAACTTGCTTTTTAATTCGCCTAACTCTTCTAATTTTTTATCAATTGCCTTCGCTACGTCAAGTGTAATATGTTTTCCTTGCTCATTTGTATTCGTAGGGATTTCCCACTTATGTAAAATTTCACCGTATACATTAATAAATGCTAATTTAATCGTTGTACCACCAAGGTCAACACCAACTAACCATTTCTCTTCCATGTTGCTTACCTACCTTTATCTAATTCTTATTTAGCTCTTTTTGAATTTCTTGCTTCAATAAAAATAAAGCTGTTTGATAGTCTTGTGGATCGATTAGCTGTGACTGATTTAATTCACGTAGCTCATCTTGCATTAATTGCAAATCTGCAATTCGATCACCCGTATAAATAATCGTACCAAATTTCTTTAGCAATTGCTGAATATCATAAATAGATACCATTTCATCACCCTCTATGCTCACTTACTATAAAAAATTATAATAAGAAAACGTTCACATATTTTATTATAATCAAGAAGAAAAAGTCTCGTCAATTTTTATTTGTCTATACAAGCCCATTTATAACCATTGTTCCTTTTTCTGTAATAATTTTTTCTACATTTTTATCAAATGGTTCCACTGGAATTTGTTTTACCATTTGAAAATCATAAGCTAATGATAGCGTTTTCCCTTTATAATGCACGAGATAACGATCATAATAGCCCCCACCGTATCCAATCCGTTCTCCTCGCTCTGTATAAGCTACGCCTGGTACGATTTGAAGGTTAATTTCATCCGCATTCACTTCTTCAGTAAGCGATGGAATCGGTTCACGCAAATGCATATACACTGTTTCTAATTGATCAAAATTACTAATTTGCCGGAAGGACATTGTTCTTGTTCCTTTATTACACTTCGGAACTACAACTTTCTTTCCTTCTTCCCAAGCTTTTTCGATAATAGGATATGTATTCACTTCATTTTCCATTGAAAGAGTGATTCCAATTGTTTCAGCTTCAACCCACTCTTTTTGCGCATACAACGAAACTGCGATTTGCTCTGATAAAGTTGTATACTGTTCTTCCGATAAAGAATTCATGTGTTCTATTATTTTTTTACGTAAACGTATTTTCTCTTCTTTCACACATCTTCCCCCCCTACAGTGACACTTTACTCTATGATGATAGTGTATCACTTTTAATATAGGAATCGAATAAAAAAAGAAACAGTAGGAAAATATTCCTACTGCTTACTTTGTTTCACGGTGTAACGTAGACTTCTTGTCACGCTTGCAATACTTTTTAAGCTCGATACGCTCAGCGTTGTTACGTTTATTTTTCTTTGAGATATAGTTACGATCTCCGCATTCTGTACATGCTAGAGTAATATTCACACGCATTCTTATTTCCCTCCAGTACTAATAACTTAAATCAGACTATACCATAATACCACTTTTAAAATAAAAATTCTACACCTTTTGATATTGTCTAATTTTTTCTATAAGATTTTTCATATTTTCCCTTGCTATCACTGGATTTCTAGCATGTGAATACACCAAAAATTTTGGTTGTTTTGTATCAGAAACGATATAAGACCACTCTTTTTCGGTATATTTGAACTGCACTCCTTCAAATATACCTTCTTCCTTTCTTTCCATATCGGCCAATAATTTCCTCATCACTTTCCCTTTTTCGTTCCATGAACACACAACTTCATCATAAAGTAAATAAAGCGGCGGTGATTGCTCTACTATGCTAAGAAACGCCTTTTCTTGCAGTGCTATTAACTCGAATAACTTTCCAATTCGATATAAAATATCTCGTTTCCACTTTACTTGAAACGCCTTTTTTTCATCATGTATATAAAATAGAAGGTAACATTCTCCTAATTTCAAAGACATTGGGTAAATATTCCCTTTTGATTCCAGTAATAAGTCAGGAAGATCTATTTCTTCAAAATCTGTACCTTGGTAAATATTACTATGATTATCATATAACTCGAAATAATTTCCTTGCTCAGAAAACATAAGCGCCATATTCGCTTTACTTGATTTCATCAAAGCTTTCACATGATCTTTTTGTTCGCCCGCATAAATCCATGTAACTGTGCACCCAAGCCTTTGAAGAAAGAGCATAAGTAAATGTTGTAACATATCATTTCTCTTATTAATAAGAAGATGAAACTTTTGTTTTTGTATTTGTTCAATATCAATGCATTCTAATACAGCTTCTATATAGTCATTTAAAGAAACGTGGACTGGCGTATTTTGTCCCATTTCTTTCTCACATACGTAATAAAACGACTCGGACATATATACTTGTTCTATTGCTTTTTGCTGCTTATACGTTAACAGCATCCCATCCTTACCATACAGCTTTATAACAACTTCTTTTTCATTTTCCACTTGAACGAAAACCCCACCTGCACATTGCAAATTATGAATGCTATACTGAAAAAGTGACTCGTTCATCTCTTTACATTCCATCGTATGAATCCCGATACCATGAATAGCATGTAAAAATAAATTTTTATAAGAAGTTGTTTCTATATGTTCTTGACTCCCAATTAGTATGCTTTCCCCTTTTCCGAAAAGAGATCCATACGCCATCGCCACTTTTACAATAAATTGCGGAGTAATCTCAACATTCCCTCTCCCTACAATACGGCTTTTTTGTAACCAGCCAGCGCTTTTTTCACTTTCTTGAACACCAGCCGATCCTACTATCGAATGACTATCAATGGCCTTATAAGGCCATAATTTTCCTTTTTGCTTAATGACCGTACTCTTCCCTATATGACAATGATCCGCTACAATACTTTTTTGAAACAACGTAACGTCATCTTCAACCATTGTATGCTCTCCTATTGTCGTTTCTAATAGCTCACAATACTCCCCAATGTGAGCATTTGCAAAAACAATACTTTTTTGAAGATGAGAGTAACTTGAAACAATACTATTTTTCCCGATAATAGAGTACGGCTCAATTACAGCCCCCGCACCAATCTTTGCTCCTTCTCCAATAAAAGATGGGCCATGAATTTTCGTCCCTTTTCCAATCGTCACACCTTCTCCCATCCATACCATCGGTAACACTTCCGTATAAGGAATAGGTACTTGCAATTTTTTCGTTAACAAATCAAATTGTGCTTGTCGATATTGATCAAATGTACCGATATCTAACCAATAACCTTCTGACAAATATGCAAATAACGCGTTCTTATTTGCTAATAATGGAAACACATCTTGACTGAAATCAAAAAATTCTCGGGGTGGTATGTAAGAAAAGATTTCTGGCTCCATAATATAAATCCCTGTATTCACAATATTGGAGATTACCTCATTCCAGCTTGGTTTTTCTATATATCGTGTAACCTCTTGCTCTTTGTTCATTACAACCAAACCGAATGAGAGTGGGTTTTCTACTTCCTTTACAAACATAGTTACCATTCTTTTCTTTTGTTCATGAAACGCAATTCCTTCTGATAATTGAAAATCAGTTAATGCATCTCCACTTATAACAACAAATGTTTCATCTAAAAAGTTTTCCGCTTGTTTAATACTTCCTGCCGTTCCAAGTGGAGGGGAGTCTTCAAAATAGTACAAGTTAACTCCCCATTTACTACCATCGCCAAAATATTGCTTAATGGCCGCACTCATATATTGAACTGTAATTGCAATTTCACGAATACCATGCTGACGTAACAATTCAATATTGTATTCCAAAACTGGTTTTTCTAATAATGGCAACATCGGCTTTGGAGTATTACATGTTAATGGTCTAAGGCGTCTTCCTTTTCCTCCAGCTAAAATAACCCCCTTCATATACTTCAGCCTCCACTTATATAATGTTCAATAAATCCATACACCATATGTATATTCTCTATCCCACATGAACTAGCAATATAAGCTTGATTGTTTCAACAAATCATTGTGCTATGGAAAATCTCTTCTTATAATCTTCTTCCATATAAAATGAAACTTTAATAAGAAGGGTTATTTTTATCACCCTCAAACAACAAAGAAAGCGCTTACTATTAACTTAGTAAAAAAGCACTGAATAAAAACCAATAATACTAATTTTCCCATTATATTATGATACATCTTATCATCATAAACTAAAGGAAACAATGAGCTTTTTTTGTCATGTTTTGACTAAAAAAAGCAGGTGATTTCTCATCACCTACTTTCCTTCCTATTCATTCAATAAATAATGCTTTCCTTTTACTAAATAAAATACATTCTCAGCAATATTTGTAACATGATCTGCTACACGCTCAATATATCTTGCAACAAAGGATAATTGTGTAATTTGTGTAATAGCCTCTGGTTGTTCAGGGATCGAGGATATAAATTCACGAATTGCCTTCCCATATATTTCATCAACTGAATCATCCATCTCAGCAATTTGTTTAGCAAAAGTTAAATTTTCTTGTTCGTATGCTTCCAATGCTAAATTTAGCATCTTATGAGCAATCGCAAACATTTCATCAAGATTTTGCAAACTAACTGTTACTTCTTTTTCTCCAAGACGAATTGTGGATTTCGCAATATTAACAGCATGGTCTGCAATACGCTCTAAATCTGTCGCTGTTTTAATTGAAATAAAAATTCTTCTTAAATCACTTGCTACAGGCTGTTGCTTCGTAATAAGCATAAGAGCAAGATCGTTTATTTCCTCTTCTAAATTATCCATGCGGTAATCACCATCAATGACCTCTAACGCTTTCTCTACATCTCTTGTATGCAGACCTTCCATAGCAATTAATAAAGCTTCCTTTGCTAATTCACCAAGCTCAATTACCTTTTGCTGTAACGTTTTTAAATCACACTGAAACTGTTCTCTTACCATCGTTTCTTCCCCCTCAATATTATGTGCCATTTTATATAAATCTCCTATCTAACCTCTTATACTTGCCATAAGCAGTAAGATAGGAGAAGTTTTAATTCTCTATTAAAATGAGGTAAAAATAAGAAATGCCCTCTGTTAAGAGGGCATTTTCTCTTAGCCTTGCTAGCGATATCAACCGAATCGTCCTGTGATATAGTCTTCTGTACGCTTATCTGAAGGGGTTGTGAATAATTTATTTGTATCTGTATACTCCACAACTTCCCCACTTAAGAAGAAAGCTGTTTTATCTGAAATACGCGCTGCTTGTTGCATGTTATGCGTTACAATTACAATACTAAAGTCTTTCTTTAACTCTTGAATTAATTCTTCTACTTTTAACGTCGAAATTGGATCTAACGCCGATGTTGGTTCATCCATTAAAATAACGTCTGGTTCAATCGCTAAGCAACGTGCAATACATAAGCGTTGTTGCTGTCCACCAGATAAACCGTATGCGTTATCATGCAAACGATCTTTTAATTCATCCCAAATTGCTGCCCCGCGTAAACTTTTTTCAACAATTTCGTCCAACGTTTTTTTATCACGAACACCGTGGATTTTCGGTCCATATGCTACATTTTCATAAATAGATTTTGGAAATGGATTTGGCTTTTGGAACACCATTCCTACATGTGTGCGTAATTCTTCAACTGGATACGATTTATCAAATATATTACGTTCTCTATATTCAATCACGCCTGTAGTTCGAACGATCGGTACTAACTCTACCATACGATTTAATGTTTTTAAGTACGTTGATTTACCGCAACCACTTGGTCCAATAATTGCTGTAACTTCATTCTCATGAATACTTAAGTTAATATCCTTTAAAGCATGGTCTTCTCCATACCATAAATTTAGGTTTTTCGTATCAAATACTACTTTTTTTGGAGCAGTCTGGATTTTCTCTTCGTTTTTCACCTGTACATTTACTACTGTTGCTACCATTTGAATTCCCCTTTCATCCACTTCCAACTTATTTTCGATTCCGTAACCATAAGACAAATATATTGATAAAGAGTAACAGACCTAGCAAAACAATCATCCCAGCTGCTGCTACATACTGAAATTCTTCTTGTGGTCTACTCATCCAATTAAAAATTTGAATTGGTAAAACTGTAAATCTATCAAACATACTAAATGGAACATAATTTGCAAACGCTAATGCTCCGATTACTAACAACGGTGCCGCTTCTCCAATTGCTCTTGATACCGCTAACGTACAACCCGTTATAATTCCTGGGAAAGCTACCGGCAATACAATTTGATACATCGTTTGCCACTTCGTAGCACCTAATCCGTAAGAAGCCTCTAATAATGAACTTGGTACAGATCGTATCGCTTCTTGACTAGCTACAACAACTGTCGGTAAGACGAGCAAACTCATCGTCAGCGCCGCTGCAACAATACTCTCGCCTAAATGAAGAGCATATACAAAAATAGTTAAGCCAAGTAATCCAAATACAACGGAAGGTACTCCTGCTAACGTTTGATTATTAATTTCTATTACCTTTTTAAATATAGATTCCTTCGCATATTGCTCTAAATAAAGGGCAGTCCCGACTCCAAATATAAACGAGACCGGTATAACAATACTCATAAATAATATTGTCCCCGACAAAGCTGCAGCAATCCCGGCTTCTTTCGGATTACGTGAAGCGAAGTTTGTAAAGAAATCTATTGAAAGATAGCTTAACCCTTTTTCAAAAATTTGAAAAAGCAAAATAAGCAAAATTACGATTGAAAACAAAATTGCTATATAAAATAACAATTTGTAAATTCGATCTTTAAAAAAACGTGATGCCATATTTTCTTGTATTTTTTTATGATTCAACATTCGCATATTATGTCACCCTCCTAAAACGGCGCACAATATACTGCGAAATGATGTTCATTATAAAAGTAAACAAGAATAACGTTGCGCCTACGGCATACATACTGTAATAAGCAATCGTTCCATGCGGAGCATCGCCTAAACTCACTTGCACAATATAGGCTGTTAACGTTTGAATAGAGTGCGTCGGATCCAGCGATACATTCGGTGTGGATCCCGCTGCAATTACAACTATCATTGTTTCACCGATTGCCCTAGAAGCCGCTAATATAATCGCTGCCATAATTCCTGTAAAAGCTGCGGGAAACACTACTTGTTTTACCATCTCAAACCGAGTCGCACCGAGCGCTAACGAGGCTTCTTTCGTTCCTTTCGCCACAGCTCTCATCGAGTCTTCAGATAAAGATGCAACTGTAGGTATCATCATAAATCCAATCACGATTCCTGGACTAATTGCATTAAAAAACTGTAAATCCGGTATCATTCGTTGTAAAAGTGGCGTGACAACTGTTAATGCAAAAAAACCATATACAATTGTCGGGATACCTGCTAATAGTTCTAACATCGGCTTTAATATTTTTCGCGCACCGTTTGAAGCGTATTCGCTCAAAAATACAGCACACGCTAAACCGATAGGAATTGCTACAAACATGGCGATTGCTGTTACAAGGACTGTTCCACATATAAGTGGTAATATACCGAATTTAGGATCTTCAAAAAACGGTAACCATTCTTTCTCCGTCAAAAAGGAGTATAATGATATTTTTTGAAAAAACATCATTGTTTCATTTGCCAACGTAAAAACAATTCCAATTGTCGTCACAATAGACACACTAGCAATTATTTTTAATAATAATGGAACTATTTGATTGATTCGCTGCGTTTTTTTTCTTTGTTTTGTATTTCTTTCAATCAAATGTTGTACAGAAAATGTAATTTGACTTTTGTCATTATGAGCCAAAGATGAAAACCCCTTTCCACCCTGACATTACCTTTTGATTTCTGTTAACATTCGCAGCTGTTCATTATATTTTTCTTTTCGTAATTTTACATATCCAACCTCTTCAGCGAGGTTACCAACATGTTTGATTATAAACTCAACATAATTTGCTACATTTATTTTTTGTCGGATAGATGCATCATTCACATAAGTAAATAACGATCTAGATAACGGCTTATAATCACCTGATTGAATAGTCTCTTTCGTCGGAAATACACCGTTCACTTTTATCGCTTTCACCCTATCTCGATTGGCCATATAATAAGCATATCCTACAAAAGCAATGGCATTTTTATCATGCATTACTCCTTGCATAATAACTTGATCATCTTCAGACAAAGAGACTTTTTTTACAATGCGACGATTTTGTAAGATGACATTTTGAAAATAATCATAAGTACCAGAGTCTACACCTGGTGCATAAAACTTCACTTGTGCACGTGGCCATGTTGAATGAACTTGCGACCATCGCTTCTCTCTTCCATCTTCACTCCATAAGAGACGTAACTCGTCTACTGTCATATTGTCTACCCAAGTATTGTGACGATTTACAACAATCGTAAGACCGTCATAAGCAACCTCAAAGGGTGTAAACTGAATGGAGTTATTCTTCATTTCATTTTCTTCCACTTGTTTCATTACTCTCGAAGCATTATTTATATCCACTTCTCCTTTACTGAAACGATTAAATCCTCCTCCAGTTCCAGAAACACTAATAGAAATTTTCACGTTTGGATGCTCCTTTGTATATTCCTCCGCTACTGCTTCTATAATAGGAAAAACCGTTGAGGATCCATCAACTCTCACTTCTCCCATTTCGTTCACAGCAAATGCAGTAGATATGCCAAAACAAAGGAACCATGTCGATAATATAAAAACTTTAATCGATGCACTCATCCATTTCACGTGTTCTTCCTCCTAGAAGTAACCGGAAATAACAGGATTACAGATATAAGAATACTGCTAAACTATTAATTCGGTTTTAATTGTTTGTAAAAGTTTTGTAAAGTTCCACAGGAATCAACATAAGATAAAACTTTAATCAGTAGCCGCTATTCATTTCCACTGATAATTAATTAGTCCATAAGACAGTTATCCCCCTATACACAATATAAAATTATCATTTGTGAGACCGCGTGCTTTTTCCAATATTTTATACTTGTCCACATTTATTACACGATATGCATAAACCATAAAAAAAAGCACACTATCTTTTCAGATAGTGTGCTTTTTTTACAACTTTTTTATTCCTCATCTTGATCTTCTTTTTCATTTTTATTATCTTTTGCATCTTTTGGAGCTTCACCATTTATTTCTTGGTTTTTCAAATCAAAGTAAGCATCCATAATTTCACGACTAATATATCCATTAATACCAGTCTTATCATCATGTACCCACGGAACAACAACAGAAAATGCTACTTCAGGGTCTTCAAGTGGCGCATAACCTACTAATGTTAAGTTATAAACTTGAACACGCTCACCTTTTGCATTTCTACCAATCTCTTTATCTCCGCCATACACAGTTTGGGCTGTACCGGTTTTCCCTGCAGCTTTATATTTTGCACCTGTAAAGTATTTTGTAGCTGTACCACCCGAATCGTTAAATACTTGTCTAAATCCTTCTTGAACACGTTTAATTTGTGATTCAGGCATATCAATACGATTTAGCACTTTCGGTTCCATCGAATGAACAACTTTTCCAACTTCCTCCGGTTTCACTGCCGGTTGACGAATCTCTTTCACAACTTGCGGCTGCATACGATATCCACCATTGGCAATTGTTGAAATATACTGAGCTAATTGAAGTGGTGTATACGTATCATATTGACCGATTGCATAATCAAGTAAAAACCCTGGGATATTGTCTGTTCTACCCATCTGACCAGCAGATTCATTCGGTAAATCAATTCCTGTTTTTACACCTAATCCAAACTGCCCGAAATAGTAACGCATCGTATCAAATGATTTTTGTTTTATATCTAACGTACCACCTCTCACATATGGAACATTAGCAATATTCATCGCTGTTTTAAACATATATACGTTAGAAGACATTTTTAACGCTGTAAGATCATTAATATATCCCATTGTTTTCCAAGATGATTTCGTCGGTGTACCTTTTAATTTGATTGGTTCATCTAACTGTACCGATCCTGGTTGAATTGCACCTGTTTGATACCCTGTCAGAATCGTTGCACCTTTTACTGTTGAACCTACAGGATACGAGCTTGTCATCGTACCTAAAGCGAAATCTTTCACATCAGTTTTTCCTTCATCATTCGTAACAAGCTGTTTTCCAGCCATAGATAACACTTCACCGTTTTTCGGATTCGTCATAACAACGAAAGCACGATCTAAAAGAGGTTCCGCTCCTTTAAATCTCATTAAGTTTTTCGCAAGAATATCTTCCACACGCTTTTGTAATTCCATATCAATTGTTAAGTTCAGGTCATTACCGCTTTGTCCTTGCGATACATTAATCGTTTCCAAAATATTACCATTTTTATCTGTAATATTTTTCACTTCTGCTTTCGTACCGTGCAGGCTATCTTCATATTGCTGTTCAAGATAACTTTTCCCTACTCGGTCATTTCGATTATAATCACGAACAAGATAGTAATCTAGTCTTTCTCTCGGTAAACCTTCATCCGCCGTCGACACCCCACCAAGAACACTTCGGAATAAATCATCATACGTATATTTTCGATCCCAATCAACATTCGTATCTACACCTGGTAATGTTGCTAGGCTCTCGCTAATAATCGCATATTCTTTTTCTGTAGCATCTTTTTTAATAACTTGAGGTGTCATTGCATATCCGCCGTCCATCTTACTTTTAATCGCTAGTATTTCTAAATCTTTTGCGGATAATTGATTAATCTCTTCTTCTGTCACACGACTTCGTTGACGCTCGTCTAATTCTTTATCGTCAATTTTGTTATCTTTCAATTCTTGACGATCTTTACTCGTAATTTTTGTTTTCGCTTCCTCTTTATGCATCGCAATCCAATAATCTTTTTTATCTCGATCTGTTAATTTATCTGTCGGTACTTCAATCAACTCTGCTAATTTTTTCGCTGTTTCTAAGCGATCTTCTGCAGTTGATCCTTTCATTTTTGTAAATGTAATAGTACGAACAGCTGTATTATCTACTACAGGTCGCCCGTAGCGGTCAAAGATTTTCCCGCGCGGTACAGGATTACTTATCGTTGAATTCTCTTTCTTCTCTACTTCATTCTTATATTCCTCACCACGAACAATTTGTACATATCCGAGCCTTACAATAACCGCGGAGAACATTAAAAATACGCAAAAAAACAGCACGTTTAATCGAAAAGGAACGTGAGTTTTTTTCTTTTGTTGTTTCTGCTTCTTGCTCATACAAACCCCCTCTACCAACAGCTATGTAATGTGAAAGGGACACCTTCATACAGGTGTCCTCACTGCTGTCTTACATCTTTTTCTATTTTAGCATAAAACAAACGATAAGTTAACCTTCTGGTTCAGTTTGATTCTGAGTAGTTTCTTGCGCTACAACGCTGGTTTTCCCCACATTTCCCTCATCATATTTGACATTTTTAACTGCAAAATAAATAAGAAAATGTCCAGCACCTAAAATACATAGTAAGAAAGGTAAACTTTTTTCAGGCGGAAAGAATAACACAGCACATAAAAAACTTAAAACCGAACAAATCCTTCCAGCATTTAACCATAATTCCCGGACAACTACATACTCTACACGCCACTCTCTCGCATTTTTCGCTCTACCAATTACGTCATATGTCATTGACCCGTACGGAACGAGTAAAATAGGGTATGCGATCGCGATACATGCTGCATAAATAAGTAATTTTGTGTATGTAACATTGAATATAACTAAAAATACGACCGCATATAAAATAATGCCTCCAAGCAAAATCGCTTTTTTTCGCCACTCTTTCTTTAACATACGAGCAACTAAGTAGTAACATACAAATGATACAGCGGAGTTGACTAAGCTATATTTCCCTAATGCGAGCTCACTATCGGTTGCTAAGTACACATATACTGAAATAACAAAAATAAATGTTCCCTCTCTCAACCCTTGGAAAAAATGAGCACGTGTAATTCTCCCCCAATTTTTATCAATCCGTCGCTCTTTCAATACTTTTGTAATTTCATAACGCCCTTCACATTCTCTCTTAGATAAAAAAAAGCTTAAAACGACAGCAATTGCAAATAGCACTAATGAAAGAAAGAATATGACAGTATAACCACTCCATTTTGCCATACGTGAAATTGTGTATCCTGCCGCTATCGGTCCAATCATTCCAGAGAAGGATGTAAGAAGTCCAAGAAACCCATTAAAGAAATCCCTTGTTTCTGGTTCTGTAATCTCAAATGTCAATAAGTTAAACGCGAGCCAATAAAAACCATATCCGACTCCTAAAAGAGCCCCCATTAATAAAATATAGTGAGAAGCGCTTTTTCCCGCTACTAAAACAACGATAAAAAAAATTGCTAACGTGCCTACGCCTATTCGTAACAAGATTGAGCGGTCAATACGTTTCGCTAATTTCCCACCTATAAGAAATGTGAGAGGCTGCAATACAACGCTGGCCAAATTATACAAGCCAAGATTCACATAATTTTGTGTTTGTTTCCATAAATAAATATTAACAAACGTATTCGATAAAGAAATTGCGAGCGTGTATAAACCTCCAATAAGGAGCAATAACACTAAATCCCGATTCACTTCAACGTCACCAATTATATGTTTCCACTTCATACACAACTCTCCTTTACTTCATGTTCTAGTCTTCCAAAGACAAGCCCAATTATGTAAAAGGAAAGCATAGAAAAAAGCTAGGAGCATTCTCCTAGCTTTTTTCTATAATTATTATAATTATTTTGCTTCTTGGTAACGTTTTTCAGCAGCGTTCCAATCTACAACGTTCCAGAATGCACCGATGTAGTCTGGACGACGGTTTTGGTAATTTAAGTAGTAAGCATGCTCCCAAACATCTAAACCGATAACTGGAGTTTTACCTTCAGTTAGAGGAGAATCTTGGTTTGGCGTGCTTGTTACTTCTAACTCACCATTGTTTACTACTAACCAAGCCCAACCAGAACCGAAGCGAGTTGCGCCAGCTTTTGCGAATTCTTCTTTGAATGCATCGAAGCTACCGAATTTCGCTTCAATCGCAGTTGCAAGTTCGCCTACTGGTTGTCCCCCGCCGTTTGGAGAAAGAATTGTCCAGAAGAATGTATGGTTAGCATGTCCACCACCATTGTTACGTACTGCTGTACGGATTGCTTCTGGTACTTCGTTTAAGTTTGCAACTAATTCTTCAACGCTTTTGTCAGCTAGTTCTGCATGACCTTCTAAAGCAGCGTTTAAGTTTGTAATGTACGTGTTGTGATGTTTTGTATGATGGATGTTCATTGTTTCTTTGTCAAAGTGAGGCTCTAAAGCATCATACGCATAAGGTAAGTTTGGTAATTCGTGTTTTGCCATTGTTATATTCCTCCCAGTTTATGTATTGCCACCATATGTGTGACATACAACTTCATTCTACCCTAATTGCCATAGGGTGCAAACAAATAAATCACATTGTCTTGCTATCATTAAAGTAGCAAAATTCCCACTTCTTTTCAATTAAAATGCTCATATATTCCGTAAAAAAAGCTTCCTTCTACAAGGAAGCTTCCTGCTGACATAATAAACATGTGAAATGGGTATGGACCCTGTAGGACTCGAACCTACGACCGGACGGTTATGAGCCGTCTGCTCTAACCAGCTGAGCTAAGGGTCCATAATTATGTATGTAATAACATATTAAACAATTGAATTCCTATCGGATATATCCTTTAAGAAATGTAAGATAAATTTACCATATAAAAAAGAAAAGTGTCAATTGTATTTTTCTCATTTAAAAGAAGAAAATTATTAAAAAGAAATTTAGTTATCTCCACTATATGTAAATATAATATATCTTGAGATTCTCTAGATTCCTACGTTACAATGACTTTATACATACATAAAGGAAGTGAATCTATGTCCATTTTTAAACAGCTAGCAAAAAGCGTATATTCGCCTAAAGATATTGCGCTTTTCCGTTTTCAAAAAATCGGTAAAACCATTTTGTATATTATGCTTCTTTGCTTAATCACTACTATTCCAAGAACTTTCTTGTACGGTAGCGTTATTCAAGACGGTGTTAATATGGTAAATAAAGTAATCGAAAAAGATTTACCTGATTTTAAAATTGAAAATGGCGAACTAACAGCAGATATTGATCAACCTATCGAAAAAGAAGATGGCAATGCCCTTTTCGTATTTGATCCAAATTCAACAGACTTAGAAAAATATCAAAATAAAACGGGTTTATTTGTTTTAAAAGATAAAGTAGTCTCCATGGGAAATGGTCAAACACAAACGTATTCCTATAACGACTTATTAGGTGCATCTCTTGAGAAAAAAGATTTACAAGACTTTATTTCTCTATTCGATAGTATCTATCCAATTTTATTATTTGTTATCGGATTTTTAGTGTACCTATTCCAATTATTCATTACTTTTGTAGGCGTGACTTTACTTGCGTTCATCGGTTCTGCTATGAGCGGACAACGTAAATTATCCTACAAACAAGTTTGGACATTAACTGCTTACAGTTACACAATTCCAACAATCTTCTTTATGATTATGGATTTATTTAAAATCGTCGTACCTGGTTCAACATTCATTTATATCGCAGTTGTTTTAATTGTTCTATACTTAACACTTAAAGAAGTTCCACAACCGAAAGAAAAATAAGAACGATAAAAAATGCCTAAATAGGCATTTTTTTTTTGGACAAGCATATATTCCTAGCAAAGGAGTGAAGAATATGAAGAGATTAGGTATATTCTTATTCGTGCTTGTTCTCGGTTATATATTTTATTACGATATAAAAATCGGTACTTTACCGATGTTAAGTTCATACAAAAAAACAACAGCTGCTCAAACTATAAAAAAAGAAGAAACAACTACAAAACAAAGCAAAAAGGAAGAAACAGATGTTACTTATAAAGCAATTGAAGTAAAAACTGGTGAGACCGTTCTTTCGATTACAGAACAAATTAATAAGAAAAAAATCCCTTCTATTGAAAAGATAATTGATGACTTTAAACAATTAAATAAAAGTACATCTGCTACAAAAATTCAAATTGGAAAGACTTATAAATTCCCGTTATATCAATAAGCGATCACTTAATCCTTGTCAATTACATAAAGGCGCTGATACAATAGTAAAAGTGAAACCGAGCACTTCGGTTTCTATAGCCCTATATCACGTATACTATCATTGATATGAGGGACTAAATAAGAAACTTCTTTTATAAGGAGAGCGATCTATTCGTGAATGAAATGACTCATCGTACAAAAACACGTCCAGTTAAAGTCGGTAATTTAACAATTGGCGGTAATAATGAATTAATTATACAAAGTATGACAACAACAAAAACACATGATGTTGAAGCAACAGTTGCTGAAATTAAACGTTTAGAAGAAGCTGGTTGTCAGGTTGTTCGTGTTGCCGTTCCAGATGAACGCGCAGCAAATGCTATTGCTGATATTAAAAAACAAATCAACATTCCACTTGTTGCTGATATTCATTTTGATTATCGCCTTGCTTTAAAAGCAATTGAAGGTGGCATTGATAAAGTACGTATCAATCCAGGTAACATTGGTCGTCGCCATAAAGTAGAAGCTGTTGTAAATGCAGCAAAAGAGCGCGGCATTCCAATCCGTATCGGTGTAAACGCTGGTTCATTAGAGCGTCACATTTTAGAAAAGTACGGATACCCAACTGCAGATGGCATGGTTGAGAGCGCACTACATCACATTAAAATTTTAGAGGACTTAGATTTCCACGATATTATCGTATCTATGAAAGCCTCTGATGTTAATTTAGCAATTGAAGCATATGAAAAAGCTGCTCGCGCTTTTGATTATCCATTACATTTAGGTATTACAGAATCTGGCACATTGTTTGCTGGAACTGTAAAAAGTGCCGCTGGTCTTGGAGCAATTTTAAGTAAAGGCATCGGAAACACACTTCGTATTTCATTAAGTGCTGATCCAGTTGAAGAAGTAAAAGTTGCACGTGAACTATTAAAGTCATTCGGTCTTGCATCTAATGCAGCAACACTTATCTCTTGTCCAACTTGCGGTCGTATTGAAATTGATTTAATTAGCATCGCTAACGAAGTGGAAGAATATATTTCTACACTGCAAGTACCAATTAAAGTTGCAGTACTTGGTTGCGCTGTAAACGGCCCTGGTGAAGCTCGTGAAGCTGATATCGGTATTGCCGGTGCACGTGGAGAAGGATTATTATTCCGTAAAGGGCAAGTTGTTCGTAAAGTACCAGAAGAAACAATGGTAGAAGAACTGAAAAAAGAAATCGATGTAATTGCTGCTGAAATGGCTGCTGAAAGAGATAAAGATAAAGAAAAAGAAACACAAGAACAATAAAAAGAAGGTTGCCCACAATATTTGTGAGCAACCTTCTTTTTTATGCAAAAAAGCTCGTCAGTTATATAACCGACGAGTTTTTATTTTGCACATTTTGGACAACGGCCGTATATTTCAAATTTATGCCCTGTTACTTCATAACCGTTAAAATCTTTATTCATAAAATCCATTGGACAGGAAGTAATCTCTTTCGTTCCCCCGCAATCTAAACAAATAAAATGATGATGATGTTCCATAATGGAACATGTAAAACGAAAATGTTTTTCACCATTTAATTCTGTTTGTTCTAAAACGCCGATTTCAGCAAAAACCGTTAAGTTACGATAAATCGTATCAAAACTAAGACCTGGATAATCATCCTTCATATGCTCTAAAACATCTTTTGCTGTTAAATAACGATTGTGAGCTGCAAATAATCTGAGCATCTCTTCCCTTTTCCCAGTATGTTTGTATCCTTTTTCTTTCATTAGGCGTAAAGCTTCTGTTAGATTCATACCTATCCCTACTTTATGCAGTTTTTTTCTTCTTCCATAAAATCGCACCGATTAAAATAAGAACTGCTATCATAACAATTGTACCACCTGGTGCTAGATCAAGTTGATACGAAGCAAACATTCCACCAATTACTGCAATTTCACCAAATAAAATGGAAAAGAAAATTGTTTGTTTAAATCCTTTAGCAATACGAATACTTGCTGCAACTGGTAACGTCATTAATGAGGATACGAGAAGAACACCTACTACACGCATTGATACTGCAATGACAAGAGCAACTAATATAATGAAGATAAAGTGAATCCATTTTGCCCTTAGACCAGTTGATACTGCGTATTCCTCATCAAATGATAATAAAAACAGCTCTTTATATAATAAAATAATTGTCGCAATAACAACAATTGCTACAATCCCAATAATAATTAAATCCGTACTCGTTACAGCACTTACACTACCAAATAAATAACTAAATAAGTCTGTGTTAAATCCATTTGCAAGTGAAATGAAAATAACTCCAATTCCCATTCCTGCTGAAAGAATAATCGGAATTGCTAATTCTTGATAATGCTTATATACAGTTCGTAACTTTTCAATTAGTAACGCTCCCCCAATCGAGAAAATCATCCCCATATATAGGGGATTTAAAAAGCCACCTGTAAAAATTGTTTTTTCAAGTAGTAAACTTGCTGCAATACCTGATAACGTCACGTGACTTAATGCATCTGCAATAAGAGATAAACGACGAATAACAACAAACACACCGATAAGCGGTGCAACAAGTCCAATTAAAATACCTGCATATAAAGAATTACGTAAAAAGTCATATTGTAAAAAATCTTGTATCATTATATCCTCCCGTGATGCTCATGCTCGTGTTTTAAACGATGGACATGATGTCCATATAAGACGGACATTTCTGCATCTTCTAACTCTCGGAACTCCTTTACATTCCCATGAAAATGTAAATGTTGGTTTAGACATGCAACATGTGTTACTTTCTCGGTAACAGCCCCCATATCATGAGTAACAAGAATCAATGTAATCCCAAGCCTTTTGTTTAAATCCTCTAATATCTCATAAAAACTTTCCACATTTTTCACATCAATCCCAACAGTAGGCTCGTCCAAAATAAGTAATTCAGGATCACTAACGAGCGCACGAGCAATAAATACACGTTGTTGTTGTCCACCAGAAAGCTCTCCAATATTGCGACCTTGAAATTCACTCATCCCTACATCAGCAATCGCCTTTTCTACCTTCGCCTTGTCGTCTTTCGTGAAAAAGCGAAAAAGACCTTTTTTCGAAACGAGCCCCATTGACACAACTTCAAAAACAGTTGCTGGAAAACCAGAGTTGAAACTATTTGCCTTTTGGGATACATAGCCAAGTTTGTTCCATTCTTTAAACTTCTTGCTATCAACACCAAACAAGCGAATACTCCCTTGTTTAGGCTTTAAAACGCCTAATAAACATTTTAGTAAAGTGGATTTCCCAGAACCATTTGGCCCAACTAAACCTAAAAAAGCTCCCTTCGGAACTTGCAAATTAATATTTTCTAACACATTTCGATCTTCATATCGAAACGTTAATCCTTCTATTTCCAATATATTATTCATAGCATCTCACCTATTTTAATTCAGAATGATTCCGATTTATATCTATTTGAATTATAGTACAGCTTATTATAGTTGTAAACCAATCTGCCTAAATTATATCTATTTTTTCAAGAAACCTTACTATTATAACAAAAAGCAGAGAAAAATTCTCTGCTTTCGAAAAATATTCCAAGTAACTTTTAGTGGATAGCTGATTTAAACTTACCACCATTTGTTTCTTGTGTACTCATAATCGTAACAAACGCATTTTCATCAATTTCATGCACAATTGATTTTAACTTCGTCACTTCCAAACGCGTTACAACTGCATAAATAACTTCTTTTTCTTTATCCGTGTAACCACCTTTGGCTACAAGCTTTGTAGTTCCACGACCGAGACGATGCAAAATGGCATTTGATACTTCCTCATACTGATCTGATACAATTAAAACTGCTTTCGTTTCATCTAAACCTTGAATTACCGTATCAATTGTTTTGAATGCAATATAGTACGTCATAACAGAATACATAGCTTGTTCGACACCAAATACAAATGCTGCCCATGCAAAAACAAATAAGTTCACAAACATTACGAATTCACCAACAGAAAACGGTAATTTCTTCGTTAATAAAATCCCCATAATTTCTGTTCCGTCCATTGATCCGCCATGACGAATAACAAGTCCTACACCAAGCCCCAAAATAAGGCCACCAAAAACTGTTGCTAAAATGGGCTCAGTTGTAAATGGTGGAACAGCATGTAATGTCGATTCAATAAATGCTAAAGCTACAATCCCAAATGCTGAGGATAACATAAATGTTTTTCCGATTTGCTTATACCCAGAGTACATAAACGGAATGTTGAGGATAACAACTAAAGTAGAAAAACTTAACCACCAAATATTAGGAGTAAGATAATCTAATATAAGAGAAATACCAATAATTCCACCATCAATAATTTTATTTGGCATTAAGAATAATTCAATCGCTACCGCCGCGCACGCTGCCCCAAAAATAATCATTACTAAACGATAAATGAGATGGATAACGCTTTCTTTTCGATGTTGCTTTTGTTCCATAAGTCCTCCTTATATTCTTTTCTGTAGTTTTGTCCTTACATTATAACATACGCTTCTTTTCCTCATGAAAAAAGAAACTCTATAAGAATATGTACAAGCTACGCACTCATATATTTCGATAGAAGAACGTATGAAGGAGGATAACTCGATGAATCTCATTAAACAAATTGTGAATAAAAAATTAAATCATATTTCTACAAAAGAGTTATTGAAATATAGTAAAGAATATGAAGTTTCAATTACAACTGCACAAGCTGATCAAATTGTTTTACTTATGAAAGGAAAGAATATTAACATTTATGATAATAATGAGCGACTAGAACTCTTAAAACAAATCGCAAAAGTAACTTCCCCTGCTACTGCGCAACAAGTAAACACTTTATTTCAGCAACTACTAAAATAAGGAGGGGATACCCCCCTCCTTATTGCGCTTTAATTTTTTCAAGAATCCCCTCATAAAAAGTACCGTTTTTCAGCATTTCGATTTCTAATTTATATGGTGGCTTCTTATCTTTTTTATCTTCACCTACATATGGTGTTTCAAGAATTTTTGGCACGTTCATTAACTGCGGATGATGTACAATATGATGCAATGCTTTATAACCGATATGACCAAAACCGATATTTTCGTGACGGTCCTTTCCGGCCCCACGCACATTTTTACTATCATTAATATGAAGCACTTGTAATCGATCTACACCAACAATCTTGTCAAATTCGTTCAATACACCGTCAAAATCATTTACAATATCATAACCCGCATCATGCGTATGACACGTATCAAAACATACAGATAGCTTTTCATTATATTTTACACCATCAATAATCTTTGCAATTTCCTCAAAGCTACGACCACACTCTGTTCCTTTTCCAGCCATCGTCTCTAGCGCAATGTTAACCGTCTGTTCAGGCGTTATTACTTCATTAAGCCCTTTAATAATTTGTTGAATACCTGCATCTGCTCCAGCACCAACGTGCGCTCCTGGGTGAAGAACAATTTGTTTCGCAACACCTAATGCCGCTGTTCTTTCAATTTCCATGCGCAGGAAGTCTACACCTAATTGGAATGTTTCTGGCTTCGTCGTATTACCAACGTTAATAATATATGGTGCATGGACGATAATTTCCTCAATACCATTCAGTTCCATATGTTTACGTCCTGCTTCTATGTTCAATTCTTCAATTGGTTTTCTTCGTGTATTTTGCGGTGCACCTGTATAAATCATAAACGTCGTTGCACCGTATGAAACAGCCTCTTCACTTGCTGCTAATAACATTTTCTTACCACTCATTGAGACATGAGATCCAATCTTTAACATACAATCACCTCTTCAATATACAATAGTTATAATGATAGCATAATTTGTAGAAATATGTAGTGAATTGTTTGTTCACAAAAAACGCACTACGCAAATTTATATGACTATTTAAACAGACTATACTCTTCATTTAAATGAACTGGATTAAGTGAAGCTTTAATCCATATTTTTCTACCCATATTGATTACGACTCTCACAAATAGCTGGATAAAAAAAAGATAAGGGAAATCCCTTATCTTTTTTTATTGCTATATTTTTTCTTCACTTTGTCACGTTCTGTTGCAAGTTTTCGCTTATAGTTTGGTTTTACTTTTTTCGGCTTTTTAACAACTTTTGTTGCCATAACATCTAGTCCATCATTTGGTTTTTTACGACTCTTACGACGACGACGGTCACCTAAATCCGCCCACTCATCTCCGCGTAAATCTACATGCTTAAATTCGATATGACGTTGTTTTTCCAAACTATCTAACGCTTCTTCATTTGCTGGATCATAAATTGTCACTGCAATCCCTGAATGACCCGCACGTGCAGTTCTTCCAACGCGGTGAACGAAGAAATCTAAATCTGATGGAAGTTCATAGTTAATAACATGGCTAATTCCTTCAATATCAATACCGCGTGCCGCTAAATCTGTTGCGACAATGTATTGGAACTCTAAATCACGAACTTGTTTCATCATTTTTTTACGATCACGTGGTGATAAATCACCGTGTATACGCCCTACTTTTAACCCACGTTCAGCTAATCCATCGGCTACTTCATCAGCCTTCTTCTTCGTGTTTGTAAACACAATTGCTAAGTACGGTTTAAATTGAAGTAGCATATTTTTCACTAATTCAATTTTATTACGGTGTCTTGAAGGCACAAGGTAATGCTCAATATTTCCTGCTGCAACTTGTTTCGGATTAATATGAATATGTTCTGGATTCTCCATATATTTCTTCAAAAATGGTTTTAATTTTTGAGGAATTGTTGCAGAGAAAACTAGCATTTGCAAGTTTTTAGGCATACGTGCTGCAATTTTATCTACATCTTGAATGAATCCCATATCAAGCATTAAATCCGCTTCATCGACAATAATAGTATCCGCTTTATAAACAAATAGCGCCTTTTCTTCTACTAAGTCTTTAATACGTCCTGGTGTTCCAACTACAATATGTGGTTGTTTTTTCAACTTTTCAATCGATCGTTGTTTATCAGTTCCACCAATTAAACAACGTGCTGTAATCATTTGATCTTCTGCACAGAACTTTGTTAATTTCACGATTTCTTCGTAAATTTGTTGTGCTAACTCACGAGTAGGAGCTGTAATAACAAGCTGTACTTCTTCACGACTTGGATTAATTCTGTTTAATGTAGGAAGTAAGTATGCATGTGTTTTCCCAGAACCTGTTTGGGATTGTCCAATTACACTTACACCTTTTTTCACGACCGGGAAAATTTTCTGTTGAATTCCTGTCGGCTCTGTAAAGCGTAGTTCACGAATTGCATCTATTAAAAATGGTTTAAAATCATACTGTGTAAAAGTTTGTTGTGTCATAAGTTACACCTTCTTTCTAAATTTCTACTGCGCGCACAAATCAGTCAAGTCTACATTATATCGAAATCTACAAGTAAAATCCATCTTTAGTTTAGGTTTTTACTTCAAAAACTAACCTTCTTCACTCTTATTGCATATTGTATGTGTATATACCTAACTGAAGAAAGGAGGATTTCTCACATGTTTCCAAAATCTCCCGTAAGGCAAATGTATCCGAATCCAGGCCAACAACCTTATACACCATACCCCATTCCACAACTACCACCGATGGCACAAAAAAAGAAAGGGTTCCTTGCTAAACTCTTTAAAAAACACGATCCAACCGAACCTTTCATGCAAATGGTTCCGCCTTATCGACAAATAGAAGGACAGCCGCCAATGATGCACCAACAACAGCCACCCCAATATCAACAGCAATATCAACAGCAATACCAACAACAATACCAACAACAATACCAACAACAATACCAACAACAATACCAACAACAATACCCGCATCAATACTCACAGCAATATCAACCATACATGCAGCAGTATCCAGAGCAAATGATTCCCCCTCAAATGTATGAATCAAACGAAACGCGCGGCGGTGCAGCCACTACAGCAGCATCTAGCAGCGGCATCGGCAGTTTTTTTTCGAATTTAATTTCGAATCCAACTAATATGATAAACAATATCGAAAAAGTATCACAAGTCGTTCAATCTGTAAGCCCTGTCGTCGAACAGTACGGTCCCATTATGCGTAACCTACCAAGCATTGTTAAAATCCTCACCTCTGGAAAAAGTACGGAAGAAGATCAAACTGAAGATCTAACAGAAAAGGTTGAGGTAGCAACTCCCCCTCCTCCACAAAAAAAAAGAAAAAGAAAAAAAATAGTGATTGAGCCAGCCATAGAAACAGAAGTACGAGAGGAGCCTGTTCAAAAAATAGCAACAAAACCCAAACTATATGTGTAACAATCCTTTGTTTTCTATCCTCTCCTCCTTTATAATGTAAAGGACTATGCACAAAAGTATCCCTTGTTTAGAAGGAGAGGATTACTCATATGAAAATTGTTAAAATTTCCCCTCGTGGTTATTGCTACGGTGTTGTCGATGCAATGGTAATTGCACGTAACGCTGCATTAGATAAATCATTACCGAGACCTATTTATATTTTAGGTATGATTGTTCACAATAAACATGTTACAGACGCTTTTGAAGAAGATGGAATCATTACGTTAGACGGACCAAGTCGCTTAGATATTTTAGATCAAATCGATTCTGGTACTGTTATATTTACTGCTCACGGTGTTTCTCCTGAAGTTAAACAACGTGCAAAAGAAAAAGGTTTAACGACAATCGATGCAACTTGTCCAGATGTTACAAAAACACATGACCTTATTGAAGCAAAAAAAGCTGAAGGATATCATGTCATTTATATCGGCAAAAAAAACCATCCAGAACCAGAAGGCGCGGTTGGTATTGCACCTGATATCGTTCACCTTATCGAAAGAGCGGATGATTTAGAAACATTAGAAATCCCAACGGATAAAATTTTAGTTACGAATCAAACAACGATGAGTCAATGGGATGTTCAACATTTAATGGAGGACATTCAGAAAAAATTTCCAACAGCAGAATTCCATAAGGAAATTTGTTTAGCAACTCAAGTTCGTCAAGAAGCTGTAGCTAAACAAGCGGATGTTGCAGATTTAACAATCGTTGTTGGTGATCCAAAAAGTAACAATTCGAATCGCTTAGCGCAAGTATCACAAGAAATTGCTGGTACGAAAGCTTACCGTGTTGCGGATGTAAGTGAAATTCAATTAGAATGGCTACAAGGTGTAGAAAACGTAGCTGTTACAGCAGGTGCTTCTACTCCAACACCAATTACAAAAGAGGTTATCGCTTTCTTAGATCAATATGACCCAATGAATCCGGCTACGTGGGAAAGAATTCGAAAAGTACCACTTCAAAAAATCTTACCTCGTGTAAAAGTGAAAAAAGAACAATAATAAAAACCGTTGCCTACATGAGCAACGGTTTTTATTTTTCTTATACAAATGTGAATGGATCTGTATGTAACTGCGAAGCATGAATTTGTACATTGAATTTTTTCGCATCTACTTTTTCTTGCAGTTGCTTTTGCACACCTTGCTTCATTACCTTTTCAACGTTATGTCCTGGATCAACTATATTTAAACCGAGCATCATCGCATCATGAGCGACATGATAATACATGTCACCTGTTACATATACATCTGCCCCTTTAAATTTCGCTTGGTTTATATATTTATTACCGTCCCCACCAAGTACAGCAACTTTACGCACTTTATCACCTAACTTGCCGACAACTCTTGCGCCCTTCACGTCTAATGATTGTTTCACATGTTCAGCAAACTGTCCAAGTGTCATTTCTTCTTGTAAATAGCCTATTTTTCCAAGCCCTAACGTTTCACCTTTATTATCAAGAGGATATACATCATATGCCACTTCTTCGTATGGATGAGCTGCCAACATCTCTTTCATAACTTTTCTTTGTAGTGAAGCTGGAATTATCGTTTCGATACGTACCTCTTCCACACGTTCTAACCGCCCAGTTTCCCCGATATAAGGATTTGTTCCCTCCTGAGGTACAAACGTGCCTGCTCCCTCACTACTGAACGTACAGTGGCTATAATTGCCGATATGACCCGCACCTGCGTCTCCTAATGCTTTACGAACCTCTTCTGCATGAGTTACTGGCACAAACACAACAATTTTTTTCATTTCTTCTGCGTATGTTGGAGCTAATACTTCTGTATTTTGTAATCCTAACGCATCAGCGAGTAAATCGTTTACTCCACCTTTAGCGACGTCTACATTTGTATGAGCGGCATAAATGGCAATATCATTCTTAATACACTTTTCAATAATTTTCCCATACGCTTTCTCTGTATGAATCGCTTTTAACGGATTAAAAATTAAAGGGTGATGCGCAATAATGACATTCGCACCTAATTGAATTGCTTCATCTACAACCTCCTCCGTTACATCTAAAGCGATCAATACGTGCTGCACAGGTTTATTAAGCGCCCCAATCTGCAGGCCAATCTTATCCCCTTCCATCGCTAAATGCTTCGGGTACATACTTTCAAATAAAGAAATAACCTCATGGCCATTTGGAATTTTACTCATGATAAAATCTCCCCTATCATTTTCATTTTCGCTTCTACTTCTACACGTTTCGCTTTTGTTTCTTCAGAATCTGCTGCACGTTCTAATTGTTTTAAGATATTTTGGAAGTTTTTCAATTCTCCTTCCCACTTTTCAACAAAAGCCTCACCTTTTTCTTTTATTAAAAATGGACCCATAAATAATTCAGCTTGTTTATTATCCGAGTAAGGTGCTGCAATATTTCCTCGTTCCCCAACTAAAATTTCGTAAATTTTCCCGTCTTCTTTTACGATTTTCTCACGGATAAGCTCCCAGCCATTTTCAATAAACCATTCACGAATGTGATGTGCTGCAATGTTCGGCTGTAAAATTAAACGTGTTACACCTTCTAACTTTTCTTTACCACTTTCTAAAATGTCACGAATTAGTGCTCCACCCATACCAGCAACTGTAATTACATCTACTTCCCCTGGTGTAATTACTTCTAATCCATTCCCTTTACGAACATCTACTTTATCTTGTAAGCCACTTTCAGCTACAGTTGCTTGCGCAGAACGAAACGGCCCATCTACAACTTCTCCTGCAACTGCTTTTGTAGCAATATTATTTATAATTGTATAACACGGTAAATACGCATGATCCGATCCAATATCAGCTACTGTAGATCCTACTGGAATCTCGCGCACAACTTCTTCTAATCGTTTTGAAAGCTTTACTTCATTCATGTATTTCCATTACTCCTTCTCTTGTCAGTCTGTCTCCATGATAATGAATTTATAGTAGTTGTTGCAAGCCCATAACAACAATTCCATTCTCTATTACTCAGCGTATTTTAGAAAGTATAGAAAAACAAGCCTTTTGCAAAAGCAAAAGGCTTGTTTTATGGAACCTTATTTTTTCTTAGATAGCCAATCAGCTACTTTAGCCGCTTGATCAGCTGGAACTAAATTTGGCGGCATATTTCCTTTTCCTTTCGAAAGAATTTCTTTAATTTCATCCTTTGAAAGTTTTCCACCAATTTTTTGTAAATTAGGCCCTACCGCCCCTTGTAACTGATCGCCATGGCAGCTCGTACAGCTTTGCTTCACAATATCCTCTGGCTTTGATGCTGTTTGCGCTGGCTTCCCGCCATTTTTTGTATCAGCTAACTCTTTAGATTTATTTAGCCCCTGAAATGAAAATACAAACATAACGATAATACCTAATGCTGCAATAAGAGCGAACGGAATCAGCGGATTACGTTTCATATCTCTTCTCCCCCCTCTATACCCCTAAATAGTTAGATGATTCAGTCATTTCCATTGTACTTGAAAACGCTCTATCCGAAAAGAGTAAACTATCACTTGTTGAAAATATTCCATAAATTCAGTTTATTGTTTTTTATTGTTATATCGCTTATTATTTCGATAATTATTAACGTTTCTCATCATATTTTTCGCTTTTCTACATATTTTTTTGTATAGAATAAACAAAATTAATCGAAAAATCGAAAAATGAGCATTTGCAAATCAAAAGACAATTCTGTAAAATAAATTACAAGAAATTGTAATCGTTGCCGATAGCTAAATTTTAACAAAAATTAACAAAATAAAAAAGTTTACTTCACAAAAGTGAAGTAAACTTAAAGTTAGCCTATTCTAAGAAATCCTTAAGACGCTTACTACGACTTGGATGTCTTAATTTGCGAAGTGCTTTCGCTTCAATTTGACGGATACGTTCTCTCGTTACGCCGAATACTTTCCCAACTTCTTCAAGCGTACGAGTTCGTCCATCATCTAAACCGAAACGAAGACGTAGAACATTTTCTTCACGATCTGTTAGTGTATCTAACACATCTTCTAATTGTTCTTTTAGCAATTCATACGCTGCATGGTCCGCAGGCGATGTTGCTTCTTGGTCTTCAATAAAGTCACCTAAATGGGAGTCGTCTTCTTCACCAATTGGTGTTTCAAGAGAAACTGGCTCCTGTGCAATTTTTAAGATTTCGCGTACTTTTTCTGGCGCAAGATCCATTTCTTCACCAATCTCTTCAGGAGATGGTTCGCGTCCTAAATCTTGTAACAATTGACGTTGTACACGAATTAACTTATTAATCGTTTCAACCATATGAACTGGAATACGAATTGTTCGCGCTTGGTCTGCAATCGCACGTGTAATTGCTTGGCGAATCCACCAAGTTGCATACGTACTAAATTTGAAACCTTTACGATAATCGAACTTTTCAACCGCTTTAATTAGACCCATATTTCCTTCTTGGATTAAGTCTAAGAAAAGCATACCACGGCCCACGTAACGCTTTGCAATACTTACTACAAGACGTAAGTTCGCTTCCGCAAGACGGCGTTTTGCTTCTTCATCGCCTTCTTCAATACGCGTCGCAAGTCGAATTTCTTCTTCAGCGGATAGTAAGTCAACGCGACCAATTTCTTTTAAGTACATACGAACAGGATCATTGATTTTCACACCTGGTGGCACACTTAAATCATTAAGGTCGAATTCTTCTTCCGTTTTTGTAATTTGGCGATTATTAGGACCTTCTTCGTTGTCGTTATCGCCAACTAAGTCAATCCCTTGTTCACCTAAATATTCATAGTATTCATCCATTTGATCGGATTCAATTTCAAATCCATTCATGCGTTCTGCGATCTCTTCATATGTAAGAACGCCACGTTTTTTTCCGACCTCAGTGAGTTGTTCTTTCACTTGCTCAAGGGTCATTTCAGTTTCAATTTGTTTAGAACGAGCTGGTTTGTCAGCCATCTGTTCCCCTCCTTACGCGAGATACAAACATTCATTATACTAAATCTTTACCAAAAAAGCTATTTTCTCGCTTTTTGATTTTGTAAATATGCTACATAATATTTAGCAGCCTCTACAGGATCTGTTTTTTCCATCTGTTTTACTTTAAAGATGATTTCCATCTTTACAAGTTTTTCCTTATGACGTCTAAGCGTCTCTAAATGGCCTTGTAACACTTCTTCTGTGTATTCTGGATTAATAAATTCATCCGTCGAAATATCAGTGATAATGTTTTTCAACTTTTCATCAGAGAGCCAACTTAAAAATGTTCCGACTGAAGGTTCATTTCCCTTTTCATAATATGCGTATAGTTCATATAAAATCCCTTTATGTTCTTCTGTATGAAAATCTTCTATATGGGATTCCATGCGAACGGCTACTTCTGCACTTTGCAACATATGATAAATAATTTCTCTTTCTGCCCTTTCAAAACCTGTTAACTTCGGTTTTGTTTGAACAACTTGAGACGGCTTAGAAACCTGCTTTATTTGTTTTTGCTGTACCTTTTGTTCTTTGCGATATTGGTGCAATTGATTCAAAAGTGTTTCCATTGAATAAGAAAACTCTTGCGATAACGACTTCAAATATGATTCTGCCTGCATCGCGTCTTGTAACAACGACAACTCTTTTAAAACACTTTTCACATATTCTTCTTTGCCAGACTCATCTTGCAAATTTTTCCCTAAACGCAAATAATTTATTTTAAAACCAACAAAACTTATACTTGATTTCACAAGATTTTCAAAAGCGGTTGTCCCATATTGTTGCACATATTCATCAGGATCAAGCTTATCTGGCAAGGATGTGACTTTCACTTGGCAACCAACTTTTAACAGTAATTGCCCTGCTTTCATCGTCGCTTCTCGTCCTGCTTTATCACCATCATAGCAAAGAACAACAGTTTCAACGTTACGTCGCAGAAGTTTTGCTTGTTCTTCAGTTAAAGCTGTTCCCATTGTCGCAACAGCTTCTTCCACACCACTCTTTACCGCAGCTAGTACATCGGCATACCCTTCAAAAAGGACTACTTGCCCACGCTTTCTAATAAACGGCCTTGCTTGGTGGAAGTTATACAACAATTTACTTTTGTGAAAAATCGGTGTTTCAGGGCTATTTAAATATTTCGGAGTGTCATCTCCTAAAGCCCTTCCACTAAACGCTATCACCTTACCTTGTAACGTATGGATTGGAAACATAACTCTTCCACGGAAGCGATCATAATGACTACCATCCTTCTCACTTCTTATTAGAAGACCGGCTTGTTCCATACTAGACAGCGATAAACCTCTTTTTTGTAAAATTTTCGTTGCAGCATCCCAAGCAAGTGATGCATAACCAATTTCAAACTTCTCAATCATCTCTTTCGTAATACCACGGTTTAATAAATATGAAAGTGCTTCATTTCCCTCTTCCGTATTTACTAATAAATGATGATAATACTTTTTCAAAAGTTCGTGAGCCTGTTGCATGATGACAGTGTCATCAGATATGTCTTCTTGTTGTACTTGCCCTGATGTATACTCTGCAACCGCAATTCCATTTCTTTCACCTAACTTTTGAACAGCCTCGGTAAAAGCAAGTCCTTCCATTTTCATTAGAAAGGAAAATACATTTCCACCTTCTCCACATCCGAAGCAATGAAAAATTTGCTTATCAGATGAAACAGAGAATGAAGGAGAATTCTCACCATGAAATGGACAAAGGCCGAAATAGTTACGTCCCTGCTTTCTAAGTTGAACGTATTCACCAATCACTTCTACAATATCGGATGACGTCCGAATCTGTTCAACAACTTCTTCGGGAATTCTGTTGCCCATAACTCCATCTCCGTGTCGTATTTTGTATTCGATATAAATTAAAAAATTCCTTTATAATTCGACAATATTTTTTCTAAACTTGTTAGAAAGTATTGTCGATCACATTGTGTAAACGACTTCGGACCTCTTATATAGGCCCTTTGTCTGCGTAACTTCGCAGATACATACTACTATATAAAATTGTATTCATATGCTCATCTATTACAAATGCACCTCTTGAAGACAATACATATACACCTTTTTTACAAGAAGACTAGCAAGCCTCATATACTGTATGATCATGAGATCTGTTACCTTTGCAAGTTGATATATATAAATCAACTTCATCTTGTCCAGAATCTACATAAATCCAATTGCCTTGCTGTTTTCTTGAACGATGAGTATACGATGCGACAAACACAATTTCGACATGAAATTCAGTTCCAACTTGCACAATCTCATCCTTCACGGGATATGCATCTGCATCAACTAATACGTTATTGATGTTTTGCATATTTCTGTATTCTACATCCCTTCTGTGAATCCTTCCATAATGTGCGTTTTCTTGTATAGATTTTGTCGATTTAATGTAATTACATGTCTTTTTTGTAAATCCTATCCCTAGTTTATTCTGAAAAATTAAAGTCTAAACGTAAAATATAGGTTTTTATCACAATTTTTTATTATAATATATTTTCTTCAACTACGCTACATATCCCTTTATTTTTTCATCTTCTACTTTAGGATAACTAAACCATGCTTTTCACATAATAAAAAAACAGAAGAATATAAGTATAACCACTCCGCTATAATCTATTACTAATCCAACAAGTATCGTATTTCATATGAGCGAAAAAAGCACATTCACCTTCGGTAAATGTGCTAAAACATTTTTTGGTTTTGCACTGCATTCACAATAATATTTGCTGTTTCTTCAATCGCTTTATTCGATACATCAATTACTTGACAATTTATTTTACTAATTACCGCTTCAAAGTGATCAATCTCTTCTTGAATACGATTAATATTGGCATATGTTGCGCCGTCACTTAATCCAAGTGATTTTAATCGTTCTTTTCGAATATGATTTAACTTATCCGGTGTAATTTTCAAACCGAAACATTTCTCTTTTGCCACTTGATATAATTCCTCAGGTGGATCCACTTCTGGTACAAGCGGCACATTGGCAACTTTCAACCGTTTGTTATGAGCTAAGTATTGAGAAAGTGGTGTTTTTGATGTACGTGAAATTCCAATTAACACGATATCCGCTTTTAAAATACCTCGTGCATCTCTACCATCATCGTACTTTACAGCAAACTCAATTGCTTCAATCTTTTTAAAGTACTCTTCATCTAATCTACGAACAACACCCGGCTCATATCTCGGCACTTGCCCTGTAATTTCTTCAATTTGATCGATAAGAGGTCCGATAATATCGTATGCCTCTACCCCTTCTTTTGCAGCCTCTTTCACTAAATACTGGCGCATTTCCGGCTTTACTAACGTAAAACAAATAAGCGCTTGATTACTCTTAGCAATCGAAATCACTTCTTTTAATGTCCCTGTATCTTCTACATACGGTACACGTCTAATATCAGGAGCAAATGGGAATTGCCCCATTGCTGCTCGAACAACTAAATCAGCCGTTTCTCCTACAGAGTCAGATACGACATATACGATTTTATTATCCATTACATTACCTCACTTTAAACAAATTACACTTATTCGTTATTTACTAGGTTTACAAACGCACGTGTAATATTTGTTTTTGTAATTCGTCCAATTACTTCTAAACCTTGCTTCGTATCTTTCACAACCGGCATCGCATCAATCTGTCTTTCTATTAATTCCATCGCAATATCATATAAAGAATCTTCTCTACGACACATGGCAATGTTTGGCATCCTTGTCATGATAATATTAACCGGAAGAGAGGTTAAATCCTGCTTCCCTAAGCTAGCTCTTAATAGATCTTTTCGAGACACAACACCAACTAATAGTGTAGATTGATCTACAACAAACAATGTACCAACATCCTCTAAAAACATCGTACAAATTGCATCGTATACTGATACATTTTTATCAATTACAGCCGGTCTAGATTGATAATCTTGCACTTTAATTTTCTTAACAGCTTCAGATAATAGCTGCCCCCCAGTTTTCCCCGTATAAAAATAACCTACGCGTGGACGCGCTTCTAAATAACCAGCCATCGTTAAAATTGCTAAGTCTGGTCTTAGCGTTGCACGTGTTAAACCCAATTGCGCAGCAATTGACTCCCCTGTAATAGGACCGTGATCTTTTACAATCTGAATGATATGTTCTTGCCGTTTATTCAGCTCTATGATAATCACCACCTTTAATGCACAACGAAAAAAGTTATACTATCTCTTAAATATTATATACTAAATATGCTATTCGAAAAAGAAAGTATGTAAAAAGGACCGTATACGGCCCCAAATTATATTTGAAACTTATCAAGTTGCTCTAGGAAACGTCTTGATTTCAAATAAATTCCGCAATATTCATCATAATATGTATTCAATACTAAGCGCATTTGTTTTTTTGTGCTATCCTTCACTGATACATTGCCGAGCCTATGTAAATCGAAATGGAAGAAAAGACGTAACAATTTATGTACAGCTTCTCCCACCGGTATACGATACGGATCTTGCTCCGCATGACGTGAGCACAGAAAACCGCCTTCCCTGACAGAGAAGGCGACAAAATCTGTTTCTTGATGACAAATCGCACATGTATCAAAATACGGGCGCATCCCTAATACCGGAAGCATTTTCGTTTGATAAATTAATGATAATACTTCTGGATCAACACCCTCACACATATAATGCAACGTTTGATATAACATTTCAAATAAGTACGGATTATGTTTTTTATCTTCTGTTGCTTTATCAGTTAACTCAACAACAAATGATGCATAAGCAGTTAAAAATATATCCTCGCGAATTTCTTTCATAGTTGAAATAATCTCGCCTTGTTGCAAAGTTCCAAGCCCAGATCCCACTTGAATAAGAAAATGCCCATGTGTCATAAGTTGCGAAACAGATGCTAACCGACTTTTCGGTTTTTTCGCTCCTCTTGCCATTGCACTTATCTTACCGAATTCTCTTGAGAATATTGTAACAATCTTATTCGTTTCTCCGTAATCTGTCGTACGGATAACGATGCCCTCAACTTTTTGAAACATGTTCGTCACCATCCAAGGTTTGAACAAAACGGGTCAAGAAATTGGAGAGTCTAGATGCGCTAGCTCCTCATCATGTTGATCCATCTCATCGTTTACGTCTTTTTCCATCTCTTTTAAAAGCAAATACGTTTCAATGCTTCCTGTTTTGGAGAAAAACTTCCAGGTAAAATCTAGCATAAGAATCCACCTTTCTCAATAAGCGTAGCCTATAAACCAATTTCCTTTGTTATTAAATTGACCCATTTTGTCCATTTTCATGTGAGAAAAATTTTTCCTAATTTATTAAAGTTTACAAAAACCAATAATCAGCGGATGAGCAAACATCCACTGATTACAGCCTTACTTTATTTTAGTACTCGTCTTCGCGGAAACCAAGATCACGAAGCTGAGACATCTTATTGCGCCAATCTTTTTGTACTTTTACCCATACCTCTAAAAATACTTTAGAACCAAGAAGTGCTTCAATATCAAAACGAGCTCGTTTCCCGACTTCTTTTAACATCTTCCCTTGTTTCCCAATAATAATTCCTTTTTGTGACGCACGTTCAACAACAATCGTTGCATTTATATAAACTGCACCGCCCTCACGCTTCTGAATTGCATCAATAACAACCGCTACAGAATGTGGCACTTCTTCACGTGTTAAATGTAGTACTTTTTCACGAATAAGCTCTGCAATAATAAATCGCTCCGGATGATCCGTTACTTGATTATCTGGGTAGTATTGCGGTCCTTCTGGTAAATATTTTTTAATTGCTCCAATTAACGCTTCTACATTATTACCGTCTAATGCAGAAATTGGTACAATTTCTGCAAACTCATGTAGTTTACGATATTGATCAATTAACTCTAATAATTGCTCTGGATGAACTTGGTCAATTTTATTAATTACCAAAAATACCGGTTGTTTCGTTTCTTGTAATTTCTCAATAATGAATTCCTCACCACGACCAAATCCTTCAGTTGCATTGACCATAAACAGAACAATATCAACTTCTTTCAATGTCGTTTGAGCCATCTTCACCATGAAGTCACCTAGTTTATGTTTCGGTTTATGTATTCCTGGTGTATCAATGAAAATTACTTGTGAATCATTTTCTGTATACACGCCTTGAATTTTATTACGAGTCGTTTGTGGCTTGTCACTCATAATGGCAATTTTTTGGCCGATAATACGATTTAAAAATGTAGATTTCCCAACATTCGGTCTGCCAATAATAGAGACAAAACCTGATTTATAACCTTTTCTATTCATGTAAATCCTCCGCTAAAAATGCTCCTGGTAACAATTCTCCGACTGTCGTCTCTTGAACGTCACCATGTAAATTTGATAGGTATACTTTCGTATCCTGTTTACATAATTCTACCATAACTTGTCGACATGCTCCACAAGGAGGTACTGGGCGTTTTGTATCTGCTACAACCGCAATAGCTACAAACTCTTTATCCCCTTCAGAAACTGCCTTAAATAAAGCAGTTCTTTCTGCACAGTTGCATAAGCCATATGATGCATTCTCAACATTACAGCCACGATATACTTTTCCATCGTGCGTTAATAATGCTGCACCTACTTGAAATTTTGAATATGGTACGTACGCTTGTTTACGCGCTTCGATTGCTTCTTGAATTAATTGTTTACTATTCATATCCCGCATCCTTCCTGTTCACAGCTGTGAATAGATACACTCTCTCACTAAAGGCCTTTATAGCACCTCCAAGGCTTAATAAAAGCTTCGGAATGCAACTATACCACATACGGTACAAAGATAATAGCACCAATTATAACGGCTATAACTGCAAAGAGTAAAACCGCTCCTGCTGCGACATCCTTTGCAATTTTCGCAAATGGATGTATATCAGCAGTCACTAAGTCTACTGTTTTTTCCACAGCCGTATTTACCATCTCTAAACCCATTACAATCCCTATCACAATAAGTAATACCACCCACTCTATTTTCGTAATATGGAAATAAAAGCCGCAGCATATAACAATGACTGCGGCTAAATAATGAATTCTCATATTTCTTTCATGACGAAGACAAAAGAATATACCAGCTATAGCATATCCAAAACTATCTAAAAGTTTTCCTTTTTTCATCGTCCTAATCCAAATGCTTCTAAAATTTCTTTTTGTCTTCCAAACATTTCTTTTTCATCTTCTTCTGTCATGTGATCATAACCAAGCAAATGTAAAAAGCCATGTAACGCTAAAAACCCAAGTTCCCTATCAAAAGAGTGTCCATATTCTTCAGCTTGCTCTTTCGCTCTTGGAATAGAAATAATAAGATCTCCTAACATACGCGGCATCTCCGCACCGACAATTTCCATTTCACCTTCTCCCATTTCTTCCATAGCGAAAGAAATAACATCCGTAGGCTGATCCTTATCTCGGTAATCACGGTTTATTTCACGAATACGTTCATTATCTACAAACGTAACCGATAATTCTGCCCCTTCTTCTATGTTTTCCATTTGAGCCGCTTTCTCTACCAGCTCTCGAATCAAACTTATATAATCGTCTTTCACTTCTTCTGTTTCATCAATAAAATCAATTAATAAACTCATTCTTTCTCCTTCTCTTCCGGTAGTTCCGGATATGTAATACGCGAATGGAAAATACCATTTAACGTCTCGCATAACGTTTTTCCAACGATTTGTAGCTCTTTAAATGTCAAATCACATTCACTAAATTGTCCATCTTGCAAACGATCTTTAATAATACTTTGCACTAAATTATTAATTTGATCTGGCGTTGGATGATTCATAGAACGCACCGCGGCCTCTACACTATCAGCAATACCAACAATCGCCGACTCTTTAGAAGTTGCTTTGGATCCTGGATAACGGAACATCTCTTCTGTATATTTTTCTTTATCTTCTTTAATCGCCTTATAGTAAAAATATTTAAGTAACGTTGTACCATGATGTTGTCCAGCAATATCAATAATTTCTTGCGGAATATGGTACTCTTCTAGCATCCTCACCCCGTCCGTTACATGAGCGATAATAATATCTTTACTCGTTACAGGGGCGAGTTTATCATGTGGGTTTTCAATCCCCATCTGATTTTCAATAAAGAACTGTGGTTGTACCGTTTTTCCTACATCATGATAATACGCCCCTACACGGGCTAATACACCATTTGCCCCGACTGCTTCACAAGCAGCTTCAGAAAGATTCGCTACCATTACACTATGGTGATATGTCCCTGGCGCTTCTAGCAAAATCTTACGCAAAAGCGGATGATTTGGACTTGATAGTTCCATAAGCTTCATACTTGATACAATGCCAAGTCCACTCTCTAAATATGGTAAAATCCCCATAGCTAACACCGAAGAGATAATCCCTGAAACAGAAGCCATCAATAATTGTGTACCAATTTCAAGAGGCGAAAAATTCCCATTACGCAACAATAATAACGCTGCCAATACGACCACATTTAACACAGAAACGAGTATACCCGCTTGTAAAATCATCGTACGACGATTTTTTTCTCTCAAGAAAATACTAACTGATAGTGAACTTAGTAACACATAGATCCCCACACTATAATTCAGGGTGCTCGTTACTCCTTCATTAAACATAATGCTTCCGCATACAGAAAAAATCATGCTTGTTAAAAAAACAAATCGATCACCAATCATTAGTTTTACAAGTATTGTTCCCATTGCAACTGGAACGACATACGCGATCCCTGCATATTCAAGCTTTTGGAACAAACTAATGATTTTCATTAAAACGATCGTGATCGACAAAATGGTAATGTACGCTAAAATATACGGTCTATCTTCCCTTTTCCGTTGTAAAAATACTTCAAACTGCTTATGCATAAAGTACAATAGCACACCAATGAGTACCGCTAATCCAACATAGGGTTGAAAACTGTTCCCTTTTTCTAACAGACCAACTAATTTCAACTGATTGTACATATCACTTGAAATCGTTTCACCTTCTCTAACAAGGACTTGCCCTTGAAGAATATAAACAGGTGGAACTAAATCTTCTTCCGCTTTTCTCTTCTCTTTTGTTAAGGTCGGATCATAAAAATAGTTTGCAGAAATCGCATATTTCCCTAACGCCTTAATAGATTCCTTTAAACCATTATCAACATTAACACTATTCATCTCACTTACATATCGTTCCTTCGCATCCTTCAATTCGTCCATTTTAATATGCTCAGTCATGATACTATTAATAGCTGTAACTGCTGCATCTTTTGCTAATACTAATTGGTTCGAATCTGCATTAATTAAGTTTAGTAAGTTTAAATCAGATAATTCTTTCGTTAAATCAGTAGGCAATTTTTTTTTCAACTTGTCCACTTTTTCAGCATCAGTAATCTTTTTTTGCTCATCCGGCCCAACCGCTTTAATCTCTTGTATCACTTCATCTACTTTAGCAAAGACGTCATTCACAATATCCACTTTATTTTGTTTATACTCACTTTTATATGTATATTGATCTTCAACTTTTGTAGCGGCTTCTTTTTTCTTTTTGTCCGTTGTAACTTTATCTTCAATTTTAATAGGAGAATGGATTGTTTTTTTCGCAATAGAATATGTTGTAACATCTAATTGCTCTGGTTTTACATTATTCATAAGTGCAAAAAACAGCACTGCTCCTAATAAAACGTAAGAAATCCAACTTAGTTTTTTCGAATGTTGTAAATTACGAAACCACTTAGAAATTTCTTGAGATCTTGACATGATTTCAATACCTTCTCCTCTCCAGAAATAAAGTGAAACTATTTATAGCTTTCGTTTCTTCTAACAAGCGACACTTTTAGAATCATACGTCATTTATCGCTTATACTCTTCTTTCATGATAGTAAAAAAATTGCTATTCGCCAACCTTATCATACAAAAAGAAATGATCCTGACAAATAGGATCATTCCATTTTATCATACGCCTCAATAATACGTTGCACTAACGGATGTCTCACAACGTCGCTTTGCTCTAATGTAATGAACGAAAGTCCTGATACACCAGATAAAACATTTGTAGCAATAGAAAGACCTGATTTTGCCCCTTTTGGCAAATCTACCTGCGAAGGATCCCCTGTTATAACCATTTTAGAACTAAAACCTAATCTTGTTAAAAACATTTTTATTTGGACACCAGTTGTATTTTGCGCTTCATCTAAAATAACAAATGAATCATCAAGCGTACGCCCTCTCATATAAGCAAGAGGCGCGATTTCAATTACACCTCGCTCCATCATACGCTGCGTATATTCTTGTCCAAGAATATCGTGCAGTGCATCATACAATGGACGTAAATATGGATCTACCTTCTCTTTTAAATCCCCTGGTAAAAAACCTAAACTCTCTCCAGCTTCTACAGCAGGCCTTGTTAGAATAATTTTCTTTACATACCCTTGTTTTAACGCTCTTACAGCCATTACTACAGCTAAGTACGTTTTTCCAGTTCCAGCAGGTCCTATCCCAAATACAATATCATTCTTCTTCATCGCATGAATATATCGTCTTTGTCCCATTGTTTTTACACGAATAGATTTACCCTTTGCCGTTTTAAAAATTTCTTCTTCATATAACTCTTCAAATTGAGCAATTTTCCCTTGTTGTGCGAGCTGAATTGCATACGCAACATCTCTTTCTGTAATGGATACACTTTTACGAATAACAACAAGTAATTGCTGTAAGATTTTTTCTACGAGTGTCACATTTTCATCTGCCCCAGACACATGAACTGTTTCACCTCTAGTTACGATAGATACATTAAGTTCTCGTTCCATTACTTTTAAATGAGCATCATTGACTCCAAAAAGAGCGATTGCTTCGTTAGTATTTTCCAATTGTTGGTTCATTTCTACTAATTGTTCTGCCATTACTCAGTCTCCTTGAATATCGGATTCGGATATCGGTTGTGACTCTGCAATATTTTCAATTACAGTATAATGCAATGTAACTTTTAGTTGATCCGCCTCAACCTCTTTACTCAAAATCTTATCACTTACAATCATAGCATGTTCATCCAATTTTTTCTTTAGTTCTTTTTCAGCCATCTCTTTCGCTACTTTCAATGCCTGTTTTTCTGTGTATTCTCGATTCGCTTCTTCCTCTTCTCGTACAATATCTTTTTCATATGCAATCGGTAATGTAAAACCAAATAATTTCACATCATGTTTTACATGTTCAGTACGAGAGCGTTTATACTTATCATGTTGAAATCCCCATATTTTTATTTTTGCACTCCCAAACTTAAGAAAGTATTCATTATACGCATTACCAGTATACACTTGAAATTGTGTTTTCAGCGGCACACTCACCTCGGATGTATACCAAGTTTCTCCATATACAATACCTTTCGCCGAAACAACTGACGGGTTTTCCTCATTACCATATATACCTGATACAAGAAGTTGTCCTTTTTCAACATGGTCATTTTTCATAACGACTGGTTTTCCAACCTCTACAAACGTTTTTGTAATAATTGCTTCTTTTTTTGCCACTAAATTTTGTGGATGCTGTTCCTTTTCTTTTTTCGGCTCGTTTTTTTCCACAATTTTAAAATGATAGGTGGTCCCTCTTACTTCCAGCCCCGCCCAAGTAATCGCATTAATATTGTCCGTCAAATGGCGTTGCACATCTTCTACACTAGGCATTTGAAACTGTAGTTTTCCTTTCTTAATACCCATTTTATCCAATTCTTTCATCAATATATATTCTGTTTCAGGTTTCGCTCCTGTAATCTCAATTTTCCAAACCATATTTGACATTGCAATCATACCAAAAAAGAAAATTAAAAAACCGATTAAAAACCCACTATTTTTAATTAAACGCTTATTCCAAAAAGGAAAACCGTAGCGTCCAATGAAATATAATTTGCATTCATTTTTTCTATAAATTGGTTTTAATCTTTTCACATCGCGTAACAACATACAAAAAACTAACGTTTCATCAGCAATCTTCTTAACATCCCAAACTAATAATTTTCTACGTACGCATTCATTAACGAACCGTTCCGCTCCTCTACCTTCAATTCGTACTTTTACATATCCAAGCCACTTTATAAACCATTTATTTTTCATCTACTACCTCCACTACCTTTCCCAAAAGTAGACATACTACTTTTCACTTTAATTAGCAAAATAGCTCGTACGAAAATGATATAAAGAGTTTTACTGCCCATAAATAGCGAGATAACTGAATAGTAAGGTCGAATCACGAGAATAAAGAAGAAAAACTTCACATACGGAAGTTTCCCTCACTCTTTTTGCTTTTCACTTTCTAAAAACATCACTTGCTCAATGATCCCTTCAAGCAAAAGCTCCTCTGGAAGGATTGTTTTAATAACGAAGGATTGCCCCTTAATTAATAATTGACCATGTTTTAGCAACAATCTTACTTCTTTATCTGAAAACACTAATAAACCTTGATGATTTTCTATATAGATATGCACTTGCCCAACAAGCGTGATCCGAGGTAGATCCATTAGCACATCCACTGGCAGGTCTATTTGCTTCGTTAACCAACTCTTCATTTGTTCTAATTTTTTCATCTTAAAAGACCTCCTCTCATCCCATATGTATGAAAAAAGAGCTTGTAATATCACGTCCAAACTGAAAAAAAGCATAAAAAAACGTCTCATACGAAATGAGACGTTTTTTTATGCTAATAGCTGGATAACCAGCTTATTCACAAGTGATCCGTCTGTTTTACCTTTTACTTTCGGCATAACAGCAGTCATCACCTTACCCATATCTGCTTTTGATGTCGCACCAACTTCAGAAATAACTTGCTTGATTACATCAATCAGGTCTTCTTCAGTTAATTGCTCCGGCAAATATGCGCTTAAAATCTGAATTTCACTTTGCAGTTTATCAACAAGGTCTTCACGACCAGCTTTTTTAAATTCAAGGAGGGAGTCCTTATACTGTTTTACTTCACGAGCTAAAACTGTTAATTCCTCTTCTTCAGTAAGAGTATGTTGCAGTTTAATACCTTCATTTTGTAAAGCAGCCTTAACCATACGAATAACGGTTAATTTTTCTTTTTGTTTATTCTTCATCGCTTGTTTCATATCATCGTTTAAACGACCGAGAAGACTCATAACTTACACCCTCTCTTAGAATTTACGCTTTCTTGCCGCTTCAGATTTCTTCTTACGTTTTACACTTGGTTTTTCATAAAACTCGCGCTTTCTTGCTTCAGCAAGTGTACCAGTTTTAGAAACCGATCTTTTAAAACGGCGAAGTGCATCCTCCAAAGACTCGTTTTTACGAACGACTGTTTTTGACATTCTCTTTCCCTCCCTCCGAAACATCACACTTACATACTAACTTCAGCATGCAAAAAGAAACACTTCTTCAGCATGTCTTTTACGATTATAATACATTTTATCACTTCAGGTCAACTATTTGACAGAATAAAAGAGGAATAGATGCTCTTCCTTTTTTAAAGCTATGCAAATAGCTATCATCCTTTTCCACTGAAAACAACTATATTTTTATCATTGCACCTTTTCAACACTTAACTTTTCCATGAAAAAAGAAAGCATGCAAACCGTTTCCGTTTGCATGCTTTTTTTACGCGCTCGCTGATTCTTTTTTCACATCATCTTCAATAACACGAACAAATTGCGCTTCGTTATATGGATAACCAGCTTTCGTAATTTTCACTTTCACTAGCTTACCAATTAATTCTTCTGACCCTTCAAAGACAATTTTCAAATAGTTATCTGTATAACCTACATATAACCCTTCACGATCGCCATCTTTAAATTGCTCTTCCGGGATAATTTCAAGTACTTCTCCTTCAAACTGTGAAGCATACTCTTTCGCTAATTGATTAGATAGTTCAATTAGACGGTGAACACGATCATTCTTCACATCTTCAGGAACTTGATCTTCCATACGCGCTGCAGGTGTTCCCGTACGTTTTGAATAAGGGAATACGTGTAACTCAGAGAAGCGATTCTCTTTAATGAAGTTGTACGTTTCCATAAATTCTTCTTCTGTTTCACCTGGGAAGCCAACAATTACGTCTGATGTAATCGCAAGACCTGGTAACGCTTCTTTCAAACGATCTAAACGCTCTTGGAAAAATTCCATTGTATACTTACGACGCATACGTTTTAATACAGTATTAGATCCTGATTGCAACGGAATGTGCAAGTGGCGTACAACTACTTCAGATTTGTCTAACACTTCAATTACTTCATCTGAAATTTGACTCGCTTCAATAGAAGAAATACGAAGACGTTTTAATCCACCTACTTCTGCTTCCATATCACGAAGTAATCCAGCTAAGTTATAATCTTTAATATCTTCACCGTATCCACCTGTATGAATACCAGTTAATACGATTTCTTTATAGCCTGCATCCACTAATTGCTGCGCTTGTTTAATAACTTCTTTTCCATCACGAGAACGCATTAAACCACGCGCCCAAGGAATAATACAGAACGTACAGAAGTTATTACAACCTTCTTGTATTTTTAATGAAGCACGTGTACGATCCGTGAAATATGGTACATCAAGTTCTTCGTATACACGTGTTTTCATAATGTTACGGACAGCATTAATTGGTTGACGCTCTTTACGGAATTCTTCGATGTATCCTAACATCTTTTCACGATCTTGTGTACCAACTACAATATCTACACCTGGAATTGCCATAATTTCAGCTGGAGATGTTTGCGCATAACATCCCGTTACACAAATAACCGCATCTGGATTTTGACGCACAGCACGTCTAATTACTTGACGGCTTTTTTTATCTCCAGTATTTGTTACTGTACATGTATTAATAACATATACATCAGATTTCTTTTCATATTCAGTTCTTTCATAACCACCTTGTTTAAACAATTGCCAAATAGCTTCTGTTTCATAGTGGTTTACTTTACAACCTAACGTGTGGAACGCAACAGTTGACATTGATCATCACCCCATCAATTCAAAATGATAAGAAGCAGCACTTAACGCATAAAGCGGTGCCGTTTCCGTTCTTAAAATCCTTGGTCCTAAACTACATAGTACAAATTTATGTTCACGAAGCGCCGTAATCTCTTCCTCAGCTAAACCGCCTTCTGGGCCAAATACAATTAATAGCTTTTGACCTGGTTTCATTGTCGTTAAAGCTTTCGCAAAATTAGATTTCTCGCCTTGTTTTGCTTCTTCTTCATACGCAACAAGACAAACATCATACTCACCACTCATTGAAAGCAATTGCTTAAACGATGCTGGAGCATGTACTTCTGGAACTTCACTTCTATGCGATTGTTCCGCAGCTTCTTTCACAATTTTTCTTAAACGCTCAACTTTTTTATCAGCTTTTTTCGCATCCCATTTTACGATAGAGCGAGATGCTTGAAATGGTAAAAATGCGGCTGCCCCAAGCTCGGTTCCTTTTTGAAAAATTAACTCTAGCTTGTCTCCTTTTGGCAGTCCACTTGCAATCGTCACGAACACAGGAAGTTCACTTGATGCCTCTACCCATTCTACAATAGCTGTCTCAACAAATTCACTGGTAATTTCATCAATTGAACATACTGCTGTTTTTCCGTTTACACAGCAATAAATGTGATCACCAGCTGACATACGCATTACTCTCGCAATGTGATGTACATCATCACCTACAATGCGAATCTTTGCTTCACTTACATGTTTTTCTTCTACAAAATAACGTTGCATATAATCACCTTAGTAGAGTTTCGTTCCTTTCGTAAGTCAACACTTACGAAAAGAACGAAACGTTATCATTTTTCATATAACAAACGGCAAGTCCCTCACCTTATAGTGAGAGACTCCCCTTTTCATTATAAACTAAAATCTATATTACGCATTTCGTGCAATAATTGCCACCCAATCATCCATTCGTAATACTTCTTCAATTGTAAATCCAGCTTTTTCTAACGCCTCAGAAATTACTTTTTCTTTCGCTGCAATAATACCAGATGTAATGAATAATCCACCTGATTTTACAACTCGTGCTGCATCTTCAGGGAATAGAAGAATAATTTCTGCTAATAAATTCGCTACGATTAAATCAACAGGTCCTTCAATACCTTCTAAAAGACTATTTTGTCCAACAGATACGATATCATCTGTTTTATTTAAACGTACATTCATTTCCGCACTTTCCACTGCAACTGGATCTAAATCGTATGCTTGAACAGAAGACGCACCTAATTTTGCCGCTGCAATACTAAGTACACCTGAACCCGTCCCTACATCAATGACAGTATCACCTGATTGAACTGTTTTTTCTAAAGCACGAATACACATCGTTGTTGTTGGATGAGTTCCTGTACCAAACGCCATACCCGGGTCTAATTCAATGATTTTTTCATCCAGAGAAGATGGTGTGTATTCTTCCCATGTCGGTACGATTGTGAATGTATCAGAAATTTGTACTGGATGGTAATACTTTTTCCAAGCAGTAGCCCAATCTTCTTCATTGACTTCGTTAATGGTAATATTTCCAGTACCAATTTCAATGTCGTAAGATGGAAGCACATCAATAGATGATTTTACACCCGCAATCGTTTCCTGTAAAGAATCCGTTTGTGGGAAATATGCTTTTACTAATACACCCTCTGCCGGGTATTCATCTGGGTTCAATGCATAAATTTCACCATATTGTTGCTCGCGCTCTTTCGTCAACTCTGCTGGATCCTCAATTGCAACTCCACTAGCACCAGCTTCATGTAAAATATGAGAGACAGCTTCTACTGCTTCTTCTGTTGTATGAATACTAACTTCTGACCATTTCACAATTTACCAACTCCATTTTTTATTTCCATTATTCCCCTTTGAAAGCACGTTTAAGCTTTCCGAATAAACTATCATCCTGCTCTTCTTGCCCTGCAAATTCACGTAATAAATCTTTTTGATGTGAATTTAATTTTGTTGGTACAACAACACGAACGACTACATATTGATCTCCTTGACCGTATCCACGTACGTTTGGAGCACCTTTTCCTTTTAAGCGGAATTCTGTTCCTGTTTGTGTTCCTGCTGGAATTTTCAGCTTCACTTTCCCATGAACAGTAGGAACTTCTACTTCAGCACCAAGTGCCATTTGCGCAAATGTTAATGGCATTTCGCAAATAATATGATCACCTTCACGCTCGAAGAATTCATGATTTCTTACATGAACAACTACATATAAATCTCCTGCCGGTCCACCATTTACGCCCGCTTCACCTTTTCCAGATACACGAATTTGTTGGCCATTATCAATACCAGCTGGAATCTTAACGTTAATTTTTTTACGCTTACGTACTTTACCTGAACCGTGACATGTCGTACATTTTTCTTTAATCATTTGACCAGTTCCTGAACAATGACCACAAGCTTGACGGTTTACAATACGACCAAACGGTGTATTTTGTTCTACACTTACTTGACCTGATCCTGAACAATGTTTACATGTTTCTTTTGAAGTTCCTGGTTTTGCCCCGCTACCTTTACAAGTATCACATGGATCTTCTACTGGAATTTCAACGTTTAACTCTTTACCAAAAATAGCTTCTTCAAAGTCTAAAGTGACTTGATATTGTAAGTCAGCACCTTGGCGCGGAGCATTTGGATCACGACGTCTGCCGCCACCGCCGCCGCCAAAGAACGAACTAAAGATATCTTCAAAACCAAAGCCACCGCCGAAGTCTCCTCCGCCACCGAAGCCTTGATTTGCACCAGCATGACCAAATTGATCGTACTGCGCACGCTTTTGATCATCGCTCAACACTTCGTATGCCTCTTGTACTTCTTTAAACTTTTCAATTGCATTTTCTTCTTTACTTACGTCTGGATGGTATTTTTTAGCCAAACGACGATACGCTTTTTTAATTTCATCTTTTGAAGCACCCTGGCTAAGTCCAAGGACCTCATAATAGTCTCGTTTACTCATAAATTTGCAACCCCCGAATCTTTCACATAAACGTAATTTTAACACCGAAAGAAAGTGCTTTGCAACAAAGTTTCCTCACTTACAGTATGCAAGCTAAAAAACTTAAGATCCTCACACATTTCTCCTCATTTATGAAAAAAGCCAAAGCCAAGGCACGCTTGACTTTGACTTTTTGTCATCTTACTTATTATGTTTGTACTTAAATTACTTGTCTTCTTTTACTTCTTCAAATTCAGCGTCTACTACATTATCTTTTTTCGCGCCAGCGTCTTGTGCTCCTTCTGCTTGCCCTGCAGCTGCTTGAGCTTGCTCGTATAATTTAACGCTTAATTGTTGTACGATTTCTTGTAAAGCATCTTTTTTCGCACGGATTTCATCAAGATCGTTTTTCTCAATTGCCGCTTGCAACGCTTCTTTCGCTTCTGTCGCTTTTGCAACCTCAGCCGCATCTACTTTACCTTCTAAATCTTTTACAACTTTATCTGTTTGGAATACAAGTTGGTCAGCTTCATTACGAAGTTCAACTTCTTCCTTACGTTTTTGGTCAGCGTCAGCATTTGCTTCTGCTTCTTGTACCATACGATCTACTTCTTCATCAGAAAGACCTGAAGATGATTGAATTGTAATAGCTTGCTCTTTGCTTGTTCCTAAGTCTTTTGCACGTACGTTAACGATACCGTTCGCATCAATATCGAATGTTACTTCGATTTGTGGAATACCACGTGGTGCTGGTGGAAGATCCGTTAATTGGAAACGACCTAATGTTTTGTTGTCAGCTGACATTGGACGCTCACCTTGTAGTACATGAATGTCTACTGCCGGTTGGTTATCAGCAGCTGTTGAGAATACTTGTGACTTACTTGTTGGAATTGTAGTGTTACGCTCGATTAATTTCGTGAACACACCACCCATAGTTTCAATACCTAAAGAAAGTGGAGTTACGTCTAATAATAGTACGCCTTCTACATCACCAGTAAGTACGCCACCTTGAACCGCAGCACCTAATGCTACAACTTCATCAGGGTTTACGCCTTTGTATGGCTCTTTACCAGTTTCACGTTTAATAGCTTCTTGAACGGCTGGGATACGAGTAGATCCACCAACAAGGATAACTTTATCTAATTCACTTGGAGCAAAGCCAGCGTCTTTTAATGCACGACGAGTCGGCTCTAATGTTCTTTCAACAAGACCTGCTGAAAGCTCTTCGAATTTTGCTCTTGTTAACGTTAATTCTAAGTGTAATGGGCCAGCAGCTCCAGCACTAATGAATGGTAATGAAATTTGTGTTTGTGTTACACCTGAAAGATCTTTTTTCGCTTTTTCAGCTGCATCTTTCAAACGTTGAAGTGCCATTTTATCTTGGCTTAAATCAATGTTATTTTCTTTTTTGAATTCAGCTACTAAGTGATCGATGATAACTTGGTCAAAGTCATCTCCACCAAGGCGGTTGTCACCAGCAGTTGAAATAACTTCGAATGTGCCGTCTGCTAACTCAAGGATAGATACGTCAAATGTACCGCCACCTAAGTCATATACTAAGATTTTTTGCTCTTCATCTTGTTTTTCTAAACCGTAAGCAAGTGCTGCTGCTGTTGGTTCGTTAATGATACGCTCAACTTCTAAACCAGCGATACGACCAGCATCTTTCGTTGCTTGACGCTCTGCATCGTTGAAGTATGCAGGTACTGTAATAACAGCTTTCGTTACTGTTTCACCTAAGTATGCTTCAGCAGAAGCTTTTAAGTTTTGTAAAATGATTGCAGAAATTTCTTGAGGTGTAAAATCTTTACCTTCAACTTCTACTTTGTAGTCTGTACCCATATGACGTTTAACAGACATGATTGTATTTGGGTTTGTAATTGCTTGGCGCTTCGCAACTTCCCCAACTTGACGCTCTTCATTTTTGAAAGCTACAACAGAAGGTGTTGTACGGTTTCCTTCTGGATTTGGGATAACCTTTGGTTCTCCACCTTCCATAACAGCTACACAAGAGTTTGTTGTACCTAAGTCAATACCGATAATTTTACTCATGGCGAATCCTCCTACTTTTATGTAAATTATTGATTTACTTTTACCATTGATGGGCGAATCACACGGTCTTTTAGTTTATAACCTTTTTGGAATTCTTCAACTACCGCGTTTGATTCAAATTCACTGTCTTCCACTTGCATAATAGCTTGGTGTTCATTCGGATCAAACTGTTTACCAACAGCTTCAATCGCTTCCACACCTTCTTTAGTCAACGCTTCTAGCAATTGACGATGCACCATTTCCATACCTTGTAACAAGGATTTCGTTTGCTCGTCAGTCGCTTCCACTTGCATCGCTCTTTCAAAATTATCAAGAGCTGGCAAAATATCTGAAACTAGACTTTGTGCTCTATATTTGTCAGCAGCCTGTTTATCCATTTGGACACGGCGCTTATAATTTTCAAAATCAGCTTGTAGACGTAATGTGCGACCTTCCGTTTCCGTTAGTTTCGCTTGTAACTCATCTACTTTTTCTTGTAAAAGAGCAGCCTCACTTTTTTCTTCTACAGTTTTTTCACTGTTTTCTGGCGTGACAGCTTCTTCAACTTGCGCTTCTTTCACTTCTTCTACCACTTGTTCGTTACGCTCTTCCACAATTTTCACCTCCTTAAAAGGTATTAGGTATCATGCTTAGCATGATTACCTAATCATTATATATTACACACAGCAATGAAAATTTCATTACTTGAGCGAATGTATTACTCTCATTTACTTTTTAAGTCCGTCTGTAAACTGTCTTGTAAATAACTGCAGTAAACTAATTACACGAGAGTATTGCATTCTCGTCGGACCTAAAATTGCAATTGTTCCAAGTTGCTCTTCTCCAATCGAATACGTTGCAGAAATCAAACTGCAATCCTCCATTGCCGTAGAAGAATTTTCTCTACCAATTTTCACTTGAATTCCGACTTGTTTATGACGCAAAATGTCATAAAACGCAGCCTCATTATCAATCATCGTCAGCAAAGATCTTACTTTATGAATGTCATGGAACTCCGGTTGCGAAAGCATATTCGCTTTCCCTCCAAAGTATATCTTTTCCGATAACGGAACTTGAAATGTACCATCTAACATTTTTATCGCACTATCGTAATTATGAACATACCCACGTAAAACTGTAACAATCTCTTTAAAGATTTTATTATGAAGTTCTGCCATCGGTACACCAGATAGCTTTTCATTTAAAATGTTAACCATTTTTTCTAAATCTGATAAATCAACAGATTCCGGAACGGTAATCGTTTTACTTTGTACATGCCCTGTATCCGTTACAATAATAGCGACTGCTGTTTGACGATCAAGCGGCACAATTTGTACGTTTTTAAGTTTATTTGTGCTTAACTTAGGCCCTAGAACAATCGCCGTATAGCTCGTAAGCTCTGATAAAATTTGAGCAGATTGCTGTGCAACTTTTTCTGCTTCAAAAATTCTTTCAGCAAATAAATCTTTAATTTGTACAATTTCATCGTTCGGTAAGTTTTGCGGCGCTAAAAGATGGTCTACATAAAATCGGTATCCTTTCTCAGAAGGAACCCGTCCAGAAGAACTATGTGTTTTTTCAATAAAACCTAATTCTTCTAAATCAGCCATTTCATTTCGAATAGTAGCTGAACTAAATGTGATTTCTTCTTTTTTAGCCAACGTTCTAGACCCAACGGGCTGCGCTGATCCAATAAAGTCATCAATAATTGTTTGTAAAATTAAGAGCTGACGTTCCGTAAGCATCTCATCATCACCTCTGTTAGCACTCTTTGTCTTCGAGTGCTAAATCTATTAATAACTTACCAAAATTGACATTCAATTGTCAACGGAAACGTCACGAAATAATGAATTTTTTTCACGTTTATGAAACATTTAATTAGTCAATCAAAAATGACTGGAACACTTCATTCCCTAATAATTTCCCTTTTCGTGTTAAACGCACATATCCATCTCTTTCTTCAAGCAACCCTTGTTCTTGATTGCCTTGTAACTGCTTCGCGAAAACTTGATCCATCTCCATATTGAATTTCTTTTGGAATGCTATTTTAGAAACACCTTTTGTTTTTCGAAGTCCTAAAAACAACTCTTCTTCCATTTTTTCCTTCTCAGTCACTTCATGAACATCTAAATAAGGAAATCCTGTTTCATCAATTTTCGTAAAATACTGCTTGAGCGGTCCTACATTTTGAATACGTTCTCCATTTACATAACTATGCGCTCCAGCTCCAAATCCATAGTACTCTTCATTATTCCAGTATGTGAGATTATGTCTACTTTCATTATCACCTTTTGAGAAATTACTAATTTCATACTGGTTATAACCGTGTTTCTCCATTTCATCCATTACCATTTCATACATTTTCGCTTCATGGTCTTCACCCGGAAGACGCAATTTCCCTTTATTCATTAAGTTATAAAACACTGTTTTGGGTTCCACAATTAATGAATATGCCGAGAAATGTTGTACACCAAGCGTAAAAGCAATGTCTAATGTTTCCTTCACATCTTCTATCGTTTGTCCTGGCAAAGCATAAATAATATCTACATTAATATTTTTAAAGCCTACTTCTTGAGCTTCTCGAATCGCTAGGAATGCATCTTCCCTCGTATGCTTGCGCCCGATTTTCTCCAGCAGTTCATCACGGAACGTTTGCACACCAAAACTAATTCGATTCACTCCACCTTCTAGCAGTACATTCAACTTCTCTTTCGGCAGATCTCCTGGATTCGCTTCAAATGTCAATTCACAATTCGGAGCAAACGGACGCAAATGACGATTAATAATCTCGAGTAATTTTTTTGTCTGTTCCATATTTAATGCTGTCGGCGTTCCTCCACCAACAAAAATCGTTTTCATACTATCAAACGGTACTTTTTGAACCGTATTTATTATTTCTTTCTCTAAGTACTCTAAATATTGATCTACCGGTTGGCGTTCAATAAACACTTTATTAAAATCACAATAGTGACAAATATGCTGACAAAACGGAATATGAATATATGCAGCTTGTACCAAATATAACTCCTACCTTTCTAAAAAGAAAACCTCCGCACTCCGGAGGGTTCTCTACTTCTCTAACGTATTACGGATTTGTTCCATTCGCATTTTTCCCCAATCATACATCATTTCAACGATTGGTAAAAGTGACATGCCTAGTTCCGTCATATAATACTCAACACGAGGAGGAATTTCGGGATATACTGTTCGATCAACAATCCCATCTTCCATTAACTCTTTTAATTGGTTCGACAAAACTTTATGAGAAATGCTTGGGAATAACCGTTGTAATTCGCTAAAACGATGAGGCCCTTCCACACCAAGATGCCACAGTATCACAACTTTCCACTTTCCACTAATAATAGAAAGCGTCAATTCCTTTTCACAATTAAAATTACCATTTTGTAGTTTCTCTTGAATATCTTTTCGAATATTTTCGGACATTAATAATCTCCTAACTCTGTATGAACTAAAAAGCTCTCTCACTATTGTAAATGAGAGATACTAAGATGTCTAAAAAGTAATGATACAGAAAAAAAGAAGCCGCATAAACGACTCCTTCTTTATTTTATATTAGTTGTCATCCATTTTCAGTACAGCCATGAATGCCTCTTGCGGTACTTCTACAGAACCAACAGACTTCATACGTTTTTTACCTTCTTTTTGCTTATCAAGAAGTTTACGCTTACGAGAAATGTCACCACCGTAACATTTTGCAAGTACGTTTTTACGCATCGCCTTAATTGTAGAACGTGCTACAACCTTGTTTCCAATAGTAGCTTGAATTGGCACTTCGAACTGTTGTCTTGGAATCAATTCTTTTAATTTCTCTACGATTACTTTACCACGGTCATACGCTGAATCACGGTGCACAATGAATGATAAAGCATCCACTTGTTCATTATTTAAAAGAATATCCATTTTCACAAGTTTAGACGGTTTATAACCAATTAACTCGTAGTCAAATGATGCATATCCTTTCGTATTTGATTTCAATTGATCGAAGAAGTCATATACGATTTCTGATAACGGGATTTCATATGTTAATGTAACACGCGTTTCATCTAAATATTGCATATCAATAAACGTTCCACGTTTACCTTGGCAAATTTCCATTACAGCTCCAACATAGTCATTCGGAACCATAATTGAAGCTTTAACAAACGGCTCTTCTACACGATCGATAGACTGTGGATCTGGCATATTAGATGGATTATCAACAATAACATCTTCACCGTTTGTTAAATAAACTTTATAAATAACGCTTGGCGCTGTTGTAATTAAGTCAATCTTAAATTCACGTTCAATACGTTCTTGAATGATTTCCATGTGAAGTAAACCTAAGAATCCACAACGGAAACCAAATCCTAGCGCTTGAGATGTTTCTGGTTCAAACTCAAGAGCAGAATCGTTTAACTCTAATTTTTCTAACGCATCACGTAAATCGTTATAACGAGCAGAATCAATTGGATACAGCCCACAGAATACCATCGGGTTTAATTTACGGTAACCTGGTAACGCCTCTGCAGCCGGACGTTTCGCATGTGTAATCGTATCACCAACACGTGTATCACCTACGTTTTTAATAGATGCTGCTAAGAAACCTACATCACCTACAGTTAACTCATCACGCTGCGTTGTTTTCGGTGTAAATACACCTACTTCTGTTACTTCAAACTCTTTACCAGTTGCCATCATACGTACTTTATCGCCAACTTTTACCGTTCCGTTTACAACACGGATATATGCAATTACACCACGATATGGATCATATAAGGAATCGAAAATCATACATTGTAACGGCTCTTCTGAATCACCCGTCGGAGCTGGTACTTTTTCAACGATTTGTTCTAAAATGTCCTCAATACCAATGCCTGCTTTTGCCGAAGCAAGTACAGCTTCCGATGCATCTAAACCAATTACATCTTCTACCTCTTGACGTACGCGTTCTGGATCCGCACTTGGTAAATCGATTTTATTAATAACTGGTAAGATTTCTAAATTATTATCAAGCGCTAAATATACGTTTGCTAATGTTTGCGCCTCAATCCCTTGCGCTGCATCAACAACAAGAATTGCACCTTCACAAGCCGCTAAACTACGAGATACTTCGTACGTAAAATCGACGTGTCCTGGCGTATCGATCAAGTGAAGAATATACTCTTCACCGTCTTTCGCTTTATACGTTAATTGTACTGCATTTAATTTAATTGTAATACCGCGCTCACGCTCTAAATCCATAGAGTCAAGCAACTGAGCTTTCATTTCGCGCTGTGTTAACGCGTTTGTTTTCTCCAAAATACGGTCTGCCAACGTTGATTTCCCGTGGTCAATGTGAGCAATGATGGAGAAGTTACGAATTTTGGACTGTCTTTTTGCTCTTTCTTCTTTATTCATCTATGTTCTCAACTCCTAATAGTCTCGCCAATATACACTAGCACTGATTATATCAATAGAGCAGCAAAGATTCAATGAAAACTCGTGCTGCTTACAAGACAAATCATTCTATCTATATCTTATGCGAACAAACCATAAGAGACAAACCTTTTTCAAATTAAAAAACGGCTGTCGTACAAAACGATAAGACAACCGTTCTTCCTGCTACTCTTAGCTAAAAATCTCTTTCACTTTCCCAACAACTATATCCGTTCCAAACTTTGTTATTTCATAAGCAACACTTGCTATCGCCATACCAATTCCTTCTACGACATTAAAACTTCTTAAACTTTCTAATTGTTTTTGTTTCTCAATAGTTGAAAACGAACTTCCCAAAATTTCTGATTCAGCACTCGCACCCTCTGTCCCTGTCATATGAGCTATTTGTTCATACGACAGCTGCTGATAACCTTTCATACTTTTCAAACCATGATTAGCAAGCGCAACTCCTGCTATCATCATAAGTAAACATAAAACTGCACTACATATACACAGAAGTGCAAAACGACTTAAACTATCATCGTCTCTCCCCCTCAATGTGTATATGCTCCTGTATTATCTTGGTCAATTTGATGATGCAGCGCTGCATTTAACCCACTCGCTATTACATTTGCCATATCCTCTATAAAAGCATCTACTTCTTTTGGGGTCACCATTAAATTATGACCGAGAGGAGACAGTACTTCATAGATCAATTTTCTTTTTTCTTCTTCTTCCAACGTACCAATAGCACCTAAAAACATATTCCGACTTTTTTCATCCGGCATATCTTCTTCTGTTAATTTTTTCTTTTCTCCGAATGAAAATCCCGCTGGTAATAAAGACCGTGACGGCTTATGTCCCTCTTTCATCTCTCTTCCAAAGTGCTTCAAAATAAAATCGATCGTATCACTCGTAATAGAAACTGCGTCTACTACAGTTGGAACACCAATCGCAATAACAGGGATTCCTAATGTTTCTTTACTTAGCTCCTTACGTTTATTCCCAACACCAGATCCAGGATGAATCCCTGTATCCGAAATTTGTATCGTACTATTTACACGTTCAATAGAGCGTGCAGCTAACGCATCAATTGCAATTACAAAGTCTGGCTTCGTCTTCTCAATGATTCCATAAATAACATCGCTCGTTTCAATTCCTGTAATTCCCATTACTCCCGGACGAATTGCACTAACAGGCCTAAAACCTTCTTCTATACTTTCAGGCTGCAATTGAAACAAATGTCTCGTTACCAATACGTTTTCTACAACTATCGGTCCAAGTGCATCCGGTGTTACATTCCAATTCCCAAGACCAACAATTAAACAGCTCGCTTCTTTTGTAACGCCAACCTCTTCTAAGAAATAAGAAAATTCTTTCGCAAAAATACGCTCTACCTTTTGTTGCAGTTCCGTATCTTGTTGACGTATACCTTGCACTTCAAGCGTTAAATAATTTCCAGGTTTTTTACCCATCGATTCAGATGCAACTTCATCAATTGTGACTTTTGTAATTGTAATACCCTCTTCTTCCCTCTCTTTTACAATAACTCCTTGTACCCCTTCTTGTTCTTCTTGGCGTTCTTGCAACATTTGATGCGCTTCTACAGCAAGGTCAGTTCTAATACTATATTTACTTAAATCTAATGGTTCTTTCATCGTATCTCCTCCGTAATTCATAGTAAATATCGTTAGATTTCCCAAAGTTATATAAGGTCATTCTTTCCTTTACGTGAAATTTCATTGATATACTATTGCAATTCTCTTCACCGTTTGATAGAATATCACTTGTTCTATGTTAAGAATCGAGTCATTCGATTGCACCAGGGAGGTGAAAAGTATGGCAAACATCAAATCTGCTATCAAACGCGCTAAACTTAGCGAAGAGCGTCGTGCACATAACGCTTCTATCAAGTCTGACATGCGTTCTGCTGTTAAAACTGTAGAAGCTTTAGTTACTAATAACGATCTTGAAAATGCTAAAGAAGCTTTCAAAACTGCTTCTAAAAAACTTGACAAAGCAGCTCGTAAAGGTCTTATCCACCAAAACGCTGCAGCTCGTCAAAAATCTCGCTTAGCGAAACAAGTAAACGCGTAAGGCGTTTAAAAAACGATCCATTTGGATCGTTTTTTTATATACAAAAAAGTTCACGTAACAAGTACATGAACTTTTTTGTATCACTACATATGATTTAGCCGCAGCAGGAAAAACTCAAGCACAAGTTTCTTATCCATTTTCCCCGTCTTCATACTATAATCAGCTTCCGCTAATTCTATAATAACTTTTTTTAATTCTTCAAAAGAGAAAAACTTCGTTTGATTCATCGCCAACTTTACACGATACGGATGTACACCAATATGAGACGCGATTTGATTTTGTCCGTAACCACGTTGTTGCAACTCTTTCACTTGATGCAGCAAGCGGAATTGACTCACTAATAACGCAAGCAATTTAATCGGTTCTTCCTGCTGCGTAAATAATCCATCTAAAATTTGCATTGCACCCGCAATATCCTTTTTCACTACTTTTTCTGTCAAAGCAAATACATTTTGCTCCACAGACTTCGGCACAAGCTCTGTAACAAGTTTTGGTGTAATCTCTCCGCCCATACCAACGTATAACGTTAACTTGTCCATTTCCTTCGCCAACATCGTTACATTACTTCCCACAAGCTCTAATAACAAACTAACAGCTGCATTATCAATATGCACATGTACTTCATCAGCACGAGCACCAATCCATTTCTGAACATCTTGCACTTGCATCGCATTCGCTTCTACTACATCCGCTGTTTTCTTTAATAGTTTTGTAATTTTTTTTCGTTCATCGAGTTTTTCGTAAGGCGCAACAAAAACAAGAATAGAAAATGGAGAAGGTTCACCAATATATTCTTCTAAAATTTTTATATTTTGTTCTAACTTTTCTTTTTGTGAAGTTAAAAAAAGTGGTGATTTCATTAATAGTACTTTCCGTTCCCCCAAAAAAGGAAGTGTACGCGCATCCTCAACCACATCTTCTAAATAGGATTCTTCCAAATCGTATGTCACAACATTAAATTCTCGATCTTCCTCTTCAAGTGCTTCTGTTGTAATAAGCTTTATCGTTTCATTTATAAAAAACGCTTCCGTTCCATACAGTAAATATAACGGAGCAAACTGCTTCTTTTTAATTTTTTTATGTATATCACTCATACTTTTTTCCTACTCCCTAACTTGGCAATATATATTTATACTAATGCCCTAGCTTTTGTTTTACAAGTACAAAGGAACAGGCTTTACAACCCGCCCCTTTATTTATATTAAACGCCACGCAATAAGTCCCGGGTTTCTTATTGGTGTGCGGTAATCACCTTCCCTTTATTATTCACAATAAAAATCCGAGTATAAGTGCCAACTCTTAACATGCTTGGAAACGAAAAACTCATGTCACTTAACGAACTAGAAAGTAGTAAAAATACTCGGTTCCTCTTCATATGGAAATTGTAGATTTTTTTCTGACAATATTTTATACTAAAGTGGAATGTTGGGGAGGGATTCTAAATGAATGATTTTGAACAAAATGTTCAAAGTAAACGCAATGACGCTATTGATTCAGGGGTAGGATTTATCGTCTCATTTGGTTTTTTCGCAACACTTTTCATTATTGCAACTGTTATTAAATTCATCGGTTCTTAAAGGCTGCCATTTCATGGCAGTCTTCTCTTTTTCATCTATTATGTATTTCATCATATGTGATTTTACTTTTAAAGGTTCCGGTTTCCCCTTTAAAAACATAGGAAATAGCACCTTGTTTATCCGTTCGCCATATTTCAGTACCCATCTTCTCAAAACGCTCTATCACCTCCTTATCCGGATGTCCATACCTATTCCGTTCTCCCACAGAAACAATCGCTATACTAGGCTGTATAAGCCTCAAAAAAGGTGCTGTAGATGACGTTTTACTCCCATGATGCGCAACTTTTAAAACATCCGCCCGTAAATATGGATATGTCGATGCTAAAAGTTCCTCTCCCTCTTCTTCTAAATCACCTGTAAACAGCCATGTTAATCCTCCTAATTTGGCCCACATTACAATTGAAGAGTTATTTTCACTTTTTTCTTTCCCTTTCGGAGCTAGTATAAAAAATTCCGCTCCATTTATACTCCAACACTCCCCTTCTTCCACTATACTTATTTTCACTTCTTTTTCTAATGCTTTTTTCTTTAACACCTTTTCTAATACTGTCTCTTGTTTCTTTTGACCAAATACAACTTCTTTTACAGTTATATACGATAATAAATCCGATGCGGCACCTATATGATCCGCATCTCCATGCGTTATGATTAATTTATCAATTGTTTTCACACCTTCCTTTTGCAAAAAAGGAACAAGAATATTGTGACCAACAGAAAATTCATGCTTTTTCCGTTGCCATTCTTCTTTATTTATCCGAAGTGTTCCACCTGTATCAATAAGATAAACCCCTTTATCATATGGAAGTCGAATTAATATTGCATCACCTTGTCCAACATCAATAAATGTCACACTCCCACTCTCGCGAAAATACGGGTATACATAATGACACGTGCTAATAAAAAGAAAGCCACTCATGACTATGAACACAATTTTTTTCGGCATCCCTCTTTCCAAGACGATCAATATACTAATAATTATTACACAATATACAACTATAAGAAGTATGGGTGTTTGCCCGAAAACTAGGCGGGTAAACGGTAAGCTTTCACAGTAACTTAGTAAATTATTAGAAATAATTAAACCTACTGACAGTACATTCGCAAGTCCTTTTGCGAGAAATGGGATAATTGGTATAAATACCAGAATAATAATACTACATGGTAATACAATTATAGATAAAAATGGAACGTATATGAAGTTGAGGAAAATACTATATGGAGAAAAATAACCAAAATGATATAACAAAATCGGGGTACTAACGAGCTGCGAGATAATAGAAATATAAATAGCATTTCGAATTACTCCATTACTACGCCTTAGTAGTATCGGAGCAGATAAAATTAAAGCGAAACTACCTACAAATGAAAATTGAAATCCTATATTAAAAACAAGATATGGGTCGTATATAAGCATACATATAGCCGTTATACTTAAGGCATCTAAACTAGATAAGCGAACAGAACAAATGAAAGCACCCAACAATAAAACACCTGTTATAGAAGCTCTTATAACAGATGGTGATGCGCCTGCTATAATCATGTACACTGGAATACAAACAATTAGAAATACTGTCGCCATCTCCTTCGTCACACCACTTCTCAGTAAAACAAAGTAAACTATCACCATTAACAGAACAATATGCGACCCTGAAATCGCCAATAAATGCACAAGACCAAATTGCTGATACTGTTCTTCAACTTCAAACGTCATTTGTTGTCGGTCACCAAATAATAATGCATTCATAAAAGCACCTGATTGCTCTGGAAACATTTCTGTAACTTTAAAGATTATGTGCTGCCTATAAAAAAGAATCCATTGCACAAATGATAATGATGTTTTTTGGCACTCAGAAATATATGTAGCATGGAATATAAAATGAATATTTTGTTTATATAAATAATCTCGGTAATCAAAACCATGAAAATTCCGAGCAGTTTGCGGTTCTTTCCTCTCACCTTTGAATACACAGGATACTCCCGCATATAATTGTTGTAATTGTTTCTTTTCCAAGGCTGATTTCATTTTGTAACTTAACTGCACTGTATTTTTATTCTGATCTTCAAATTGAAAAGATAGGCGATCCCCATTAATAAGAGGTGTATTTTGTATCACCCCTCTTGTAGCTTCATAGGGCTCCCCTAGAGGCTTATTTTGCCCTTGAACATACGAAGTGTACATAGCACCACTAAAACACGCTATCATACAAAAAATGAAGGTTTTACGCGAAGTACGATATAAACAGAAGAAAACATATAAAACGAAACAACAAGCAATCCATAAAAATGACAAGGAAAAGGCGATTGCAATCCCCATTATAAAAGAGATTGCAATATAGCCCCATTGTTCATGCAACTTATACTCACTCCTTATAGCATCATTTTTGCTTTCGTGAATACATGCTGTAATTCTTCCATTGATAAATTATCTTTTTCGAAAGACGCAAATAATTCTTTTAACTCCGTATAACGTTTTTGCTCCTCTAATGCAGCAATATCATATTCTAGTGGAACGTGCTTCACTGTTACATTCGCTTGTTCAAATAACTCTATGGCGTATGGATGATTTTTATAATCCTGCGCATAATAAACCGCTGTAATACCACTTTGAATAATTGCCTTACAACATTGTAAACAAGGGAAATGCGTAACGTAAATTTCTGCTTCCTCTGTTTTCGCACCAAACTTGGCACATTGTAATAAAGCATTCATTTCTGCATGAATTGTACGAACACAATGATTATCAATGACATAGCATCCATCATCGATACAATGCACCCCACCTTTAATTGAACCATTATAGCCGCCAGCAATAATCCGCTTGTCACGAACGATTGTTGCCCCTACTGCAAGTCTTGTACATGTACTACGTAAAGATAACAAATGACTTTGCGTCATAAAATATTGATCCCACGAAATTCGTTCCATATTTTTCACCTTCTTTTTTGTCTACTTGTAGTGTAGCGAATGAAGAAAAACTTCGTCAATCTTTTACGGAATAATAATTTGATCTTTTATTTTTTCCAAAGACTTCACACCAATCCCATCAATCTCTAATAAATCTTCTATTTTCTGAAACGGACCATGTTCCTCTCGATATTTCAAAATACTTTCCGCTTTTCGAGAGCCAATGCCTGTGATTTTTTCAAGTTGCTCTTTAGAAGCTGCATTTATTTGAACTTTCCCTTCCCCCTTTGAAGAGGTAGCCACATCTTGCACTTGCTCATTTTTATTGGGTACATAAAGAATCATTTGGTCTTGTACAATTTGTGCTAAATTCACCTTCTTTATATCTGCCTCGGGCAAAAAACCACCCGCCTTTTCAACGGCATCCTTGAACCGATCCCCTTCTTTCATTTCATACACCCCCTCTTTAACAACGGCCCCTTTCATATCAATTAGTATTTTTTTCTGTTCCTTTGCATCTAATATTTTCGGTTTACTTTTTTTCTCTACATCTTTCGCCTGAACATCCGTTGCAATGACCGATCGCTCTGTATGCTGGTTTGTTTTCCAGAAAAAAAGAAAAAGTACAGTTACAATAATAGCTACTAACCCCAACCATTTTTTCGGAAAATCCCACATCATTTTACACCTCTAATCATAAATTTATAACATCATTCATATTGTTTAGGAGAAAGCTGTTACGAAGGAGGGATGAAACATTGAACATAGGAATTATAGGGACAGGAAACATGGGGAATATACTAATCGATGCATTTTTAGAGACCCGTGCTGTCAAACCTTCGTGCCTTACAATCATTAATCGGACGCCTGCCAAAGCATATCATATAAAGGAAAAATACCCTTCTATTCATATAGCCAAAACAATCCCAGAAGTACTCGAACAATCACAACTTATTTTTATTTGCGTTAAACCGAAAGATATATACCCTATCCTACAAAAATATGCTGAATATTTTTCTGATGAAAAGTGCTTAGTTTCTATCACAAGTCCAATATCCCCATCACAATTAGAGACACTTGTACCTTGCCACGTCGCACGTATCATTCCGAGCATTACAAACCGCGCCCTATCTGGCGCATCATTATTTACATTTGGAAGTAAATGCTCTGAAGAGTGGCAACAAAAACTACTTCGGCTATTCAAAAAAATTTCTACTCCACTTGTAATAGAAGAAGATATAACGCGCGTTTCATCTGATATAGCAAGCTGCGGCCCTGCATTCTTTAGTTATTTATTACAATGTTTCATTAACGCTGCTGTAGATAAAACAAATATTACACATGAAGAAGCTACTACTTTAGTAAGTGAAATGGTCGTTGGAATGGGGAAATTACTTGAAAAAGAGATTTTCACATTACCTACCTTACAAGAAAAGGTATGTGTCAAAGGCGGCGTTACAGGAGAAGGTATTCTAGTTTTAGAAGAACATGTTGGAGATATGTTTCATAAATTAATCGAACGGACACACGAGAAGTTTGATGAAGATTTAAAATGCGTTGATCAGCAATTCAATAAACACACATAATAAATACGCCATCGCCATTCCAAATCCTTTTTATTAATACGTATCTTTTTTATGCTACATTTTCACTAAAACTAGCATTTTTGTACTTTACATGTATCATCTTTTTAATATTCTAGAAATAAAATCAAATCTTTTCTAAAAAAACAAAAGCAACCTTATCGGTTGCTTTTGTTTTATCCATTCTTCTTCGCCATAAAAAAGATGCGCTCTGTTTGTTCTGTCACTTCAATTCGTTCAAAGTCTCCTGTGACGCGAAGCACTGTAAATCCAGCCTCTTCAAGCCATTTCGTTAATTCTTCAACCGAATATGCTCGTTGCACGTGACATTCATCAAAACGATGATATACATCTTCTTCTGGATCTTGTACAAAGAATGTCAAATCATGTTCCACACTATTGGATTCTTCTCCAGGGAAACAGTTCCAAATAAGTGATATTTCCTCGCCATTCACTGTATATGTTTCATTTTGAAATACGTGATGTATTTTATATAAAGAGTGTACGTCGAATAAAAACAAGCCATCTTGACGTAAATGATGGAAGACTCTTCTAAACGTTTCTTGCACTCCACCTTCTTGCAATACATAGTTTAACGAATCACAAAAGATTGTTACACAATCAAATTCACCAGGAACATCAAGTTCTCTCATATCTTGTTGGTAAAAAGGAAGAAAATAACCTTCTCCTCCTAATTTCTGCTGTGCGACAGTTAACATTTCTTCTGAAAGATCGACACCAGTTAAATCATAACCTTTTCGCATAAGCGGTAGTGTTACGTTACCAGTTCCACATGCTACATCAAGAATTTTTGCCTCTTTCATGCCCGCATGCTGCAAACTTTCCTCTGTGAACTCTACCCATTTATCATACGGGACATCATTCATCAGTTCGTCATACAGTAATGCAAATTGTTCGTATTTCATTGATCTAACTCTTCAGTAATATCTTCACGTGGTACATCGCCCCATAGACGCTCTAAATTGTAGTGATCACGCTCATCTTTATGGAATACATGAGCAACCACATCACCAAGGTCTACTAATACCCAACGAGCCTCATCAAAACCTTCCATACGTTGTACATTAATTTCGAATTCATGCGCCTTCGCTTTAATTTCACGCGCAATTGCTTGCACCTGTTTATCAGAGTTTCCGTGACAAATAATGAAATAGTCTGCAATTGGTGAAATCCCTTGCATATTTAGTACAACCATATCTTCTGCTCTCTTATCATCAGCTGCTTTTGCTGCTAATACTAATAAATCTTTATCTTTCATTTAATAATTTCCTCCTTGATAACTGCATTGTATGTTTGGAATGTTAATGGATAAATCGTTTGATCTTTTTCCATTAAAAATTGAATTGTTCGCTTTAAAGCAAACAGTAACGCTTGATTTATATCTTTATATGCGAGTTTTCTCGCTTCTTCTACACCAGGAAACTTACGCCCCGGCTCAATGTAATCTGCTACATAAATCACTTTATCTAACATCGTCATTTTCTCATGACCACTTGTATGGTATGTAATAGCTTGCAAAATTTCAGGATCCGTAATGCCTACTTCTTTTTCTACTAAGTATGCCCCAACAGGTGCATGCCATAACTCTTTGTTATAGTGAAGTAGATCCTTCGGCAAACCTTCCCTCTTAATAATCTCTTCCATTTCTGAAATCGCTCTACATTTTGCATAATCATGAAAGATAGCAGCTGTTTCTGCCTTTTTCTCATCTACATCATATAAACGAGCCAGTTCAATCGCTGTTTCCATTACACCTATTGTGTGTACATAACGCTTTTCATGCATTTGTTGTTTGACAATATGAAGTGCTTCCTCACGATTCATACAACCCATTCCTCTCGATATATACCTGTACTTTTTCCGGAAGTAAATATTTGCACGTTTTCTTCTCCATATACCTCTCACGTAAAAAAGAAGAAGAAACTGCAAACTCTGGAATTTCCACTTTTACAATATTATAAGGCGTATGCAATGTATAACCTGGTCTCGTAACTCCAACGAAAGTTACAAGTGTAAGTAACTTTTCAATGTTATACCACTTTGGCAAATACTCAACCATATCTCCACCAATAATAAAGTGGAACTGCACATCCGGATACTTTTCCGTTAATTGTAACATAGTGTCATACGTATAAGATGGACCTTCTCTGTTTAGCTCTTCTAAACAAATTGAAAAGTATGCTTCTTCCTCAGTCGCAAGCTCTAACATCTTTAAACGACTTTCTACACTTGTAATATTCCGCCCTTGTTTATGTGGCGGAATTTGATTTGGCAGGAACCATACTTCTTCCAAGTCCAAAGCGTGATATACTTCATTTGCAATTAGCAAATGCCCATAATGAGGCGGATCAAATGTACCGCCAATGATGCCAATTTTTCTCAAAAGAAACGCCCCTTCCTTTTACATACAGCAACTCTCTTCCTATCAATTCGAAGAGAGTTCACTGTTAATAAAAGTTCAATTGGTTTCGCTCTCTACATCATTAAGCACTAGCAATAAAAGTACCGCATGCTAATCTTTTTATCGAGGAAGCTTAATTTGTTTATTTTCTCTTGATTCTTTATATAAAACAATTGTGCTTCCAATTACTTGAACGATTTCAGCACGTGCACCTTGTGCAAGTTCTTCTGCAACTTCACGACGATCGAATTCACAATTTTGTAGCACGCTCACTTTAAATAATTCACGAACCTCTAATGCTTCTCCAATTTGTTTCACCATATTTTCATTTACGCCGCCTTTTCCAACCTGAAAAATTGGTGTTAAATGATGTGCCTGTGCACGTAAAAATCTTTTTTGTTTTCCTGTTAACATATAATTAGCCTCCAAGCTTTCTCATTACTAATTGTTTCATTCTATCAATATTTGGCACGCGTCCTGTCCACATTTCAAATGCAAGTGCCCCTTGATAAACAAACATATCAATACCATTTTGAATGATTGCACCTTGCTCTTTTGCCTCACATAAAATTTTCGTTTCAAATGGATTATAAATTATATCTGATACAATTGTTCCTTCTTTTAACGAACAAATTTGTAATGGCGTATGTTCGACATGCGGATGCATACCTCTTGTTGTCGTCTGAATGATAATATCATAATTCCCTTGTTCTTCTGTCGCTTTTTCTAACGATAAAGCAACAGAATGAACATCAGCCGCACATGCAGCAATAAGTTCTTTCGCCTTATCGACTGTACGATTCGCTACATCAATTTCTTTCACACCTACATCAGCAAGAGAAAAATAAATAGCTCGGCTAGCACCACCAGCGCCAAGTAATAAAATACGTTTCTCTTGAAGTGGTTCACTACTAATTGACTGTAAGGCTCGGACAAAACCGATTCCATCTGTATTGTAGCCAATTAATTTTCCATCCTTATGAACCACTGTATTTACTGCACCAATTTGCCTTGCTAGTGGGTCAATCTCATCCAAATAATCCATAATAGCAACTTTGTGCGGAGTTGTTACATTAAATCCTGAAATACCTAACGCTTTTAAACCTCTTACTGCTTCCCCTAGCCCTTCTTCTACAAGAAACGCATGATAATGGGCATCCATATTCAAGTGTTCAAATGCATCGTTATGCATAACGGGCGATAATGAATGTCCAATTGGATTTCCGATTACACCATATAATTGTTTCATAAATCCCTCTCCATATTAAATTAAAGATTTACGCAATGAAACACTTACTCCTTTTGGTACGTGAGCAACAATTTTTGCTCCTGATTCGTTTACAGTAACCCATCCTAATCCAGAGAATACAACGTCCGTTTTCGGTTCACGAATATTAAACTCGTATTTCACCAGCTCAGGCATATTTTCTAATTCTTCTGGTGTTGGCGGGCTTAGTAAATCTCCGGCATGATTTTTATACAATTCATCTGCTTTCTCAAGCTTTGTACGATGAATTGTTAAACGATTTGAGAAGTGACAAGTAAACGCACGACGACCACCACTTACATAATCAAAGCGTGCCAATCCACTAAAGAATAATGTTTGTTCCTCATTTAATTGGAATACCATCGGCTTAATTTCTTTTGTTGGTGTAATAAGCTTTAAGCTTTCCTTTCCAACATAATGAGCCATTTGATGGTGGTTAATAATACCTGGCGTATCATATAAAGAAGATTCTTCGTCTAATGGAATATCAATTAAGTCAAGTGTTGTTCCTGGGAAATGAGATGTTGTAATTACATTTTCAGTCTCATCACTAAATTCTTTAATCATACGATTAATAAATGTAGATTTTCCTACATTCGTACATCCAACAACGTAAACATCTTTGCCGTCGCGATAATACTCAATAGCATCCGCTAATTCAGCAATCCCTTGTCCCTTCGCTGCACTAATTAAAAAGACATCCTCTGGCTTTAATCCTAACTGCTTTGCACTATAGCGCATCCAATGCTTTACTTTATCATGTTTTACTGACTTAGGAATTAAATCCGCCTTATTTCCTACAAGTAATACTTTATTATTTCCTACGAAACGATGTAAGCCAGGTAACCAGCTACCATTAAAATCAAAAATATCTACAATCTTGACTACTAATGCATCTGACCTTCCAATTCCATTTAGAATGCGTAGGAAGTCATCATCTGTTAGCGATACATCTTGAATTTCATTGTAATGTTTCAAGCGAAAACAGCGTTGACAAATCACTTGCTCTTTTTCTAAAGATGAGGCAGGCGCATACCCAACTTCATTTTTATTTTCTGTTTGAATTTCTACACCGCAACCAATACATTTAATTGTTTCAGTCAAACTTTATTCCTCCCAGTTAATTAAACCTTTTTTCTTCATATTTTTCATAATTCTTCGTTCAATTTTTCGATTAAAGCGAGTCACCAATCCATCAGTTTGCGCTACTGGCACAACTAAGATTGTATGAAGTCCTACACGATTTCCACCAAGCACATCTGTAAGCAACTGATCCCCAATTACTACAACTTCATCCGGCTGCAGGTGCATCTCTTGTATCGCACGCTTAAATGCACGAACAAATGGTTTACGTGCACTATGAATAAATGGAATATTTAATGGATCAGCAAAGTCTTTCACACGTTGCTCATTATTATTCGAAACGACCGTTACTTGAATGCCTTGCTCTTTCATTTTTAAAAACCACTCTTCAAGTTGCGGCGTTGCATTTGGACGATCCCATTCAATTAACGTGTTATCTAAATCAGTAATAACTCCTTTAATTCCACGTTTTTTCAAATCTTCTGGTTGAACATGATATACATTTTTCACATATTCATTTGGTAAAAATAATTTCAATTTCTTTCACCTCTTTGAGGATTTTTCATAAAATTTTTCGACAACATTTTTCGATATACAACCTGTGGATAAAATTGTACACACTTTCCACATTAATTTTTCAGTCAATTTGGAATTTACTAACAATCTATACACAATTTATCCACTGTGGTATGTGGATAACCACTTGTTTGTGACTGTCATATTTTTTTGGTACATTAAATGCAACAACGAATCAATCCTTATATTATTAGGAGGTGACTCACCTTGAAAACAAAACATATGGAACAGTTATCTACTGAGTTACTCACTGAGTCTTATTATAAAGCAAAAGAACTAAAATTAAATCCCGACTTCATTTTACTTATAAAACAAGAAATTATTAGACGCTCATTAGAGGACAAGCTTGCCAAATCTTCTTGAGTACATATAGATTACTAATAACCTGTAAAAAGAGCCATCCTACGATGGCTCTCGAATAAACAAGTACTCCCATCTAGGGGGATTTCATCATTAAGCATCTTTGTCCATAACTCTTATTTACGATTATAAAATCTTCTCTTTACTTGTGAGTTAATCGAGTAGCAATTTTTTCACCGAGACGAAGTTCTTGTCCGCTCTTCAAATTCTGCACTACTTCTATCATATCTTTTTCAAACAATAATACAACTGTTGAACCAAATGTAAAGTATGCCATTTCTTCACCTTTTTGAACAGTACTTCTTTCATGCAAAAGCTCAATACTATTAACAAACATAGCCCCTACTTTTACAAGTGCCATATGTTCGCCGTCACTATTCACTTCTGTAACAGAACGATAATTTTTTGACAGTGGTTCTTTACCGTATTCCATACCAGCTGCATTTACCGGATATGATTTTCTACCGAGTACAAATCTTTCAGTCACAGCCCCAGAAAGTGGACTATGAATGCGATGATAATGACTTGGACTCAAATAAATGACCATGTATGTACCGCCTGCATATCGCTTTGCACGTTCTTCATTACCTAGCATATCCACAATTGAATAACGCTTACCTTTAATATCAAATGTTTTTGTATCCTCAATAGGACCGTGGTCAGCAAAAACACCATCAACAGGGCTAACGATACTCGATGTATCTGTATCAATACTACGCTTTCCTTCTTTTAGCCTACGCGTAAATAAGTCATGCAATGTTCTATATTCCTTCAAACCCTTTTCCATCTCATCTTGATTAATTTGAAAAACTTTCGCATATGATGGAATTATGATGGAGCTCAAACGAGATTGTGCAAATTTACGTAATATATAAGAAGTAAAGCGACCATTTGTAAGTTCTATCATAAGTCGATATAATGTACGTCGCAAATTGCGAAACCTCCTAACCAGTCTATAACTTTAGTTTTCCCTTATTTTCTTTCTATATCATATGTAAAACTGGTTCTTATTCCCACATATCATATAGAACTGTTCATTATGCAAATCGAAAACTAAGTTAAGTATGGTATTATTCTTAAATTGTTTAGCACCCTCTAATATTACAGATAGAATCCGTCATTTTCAACAGTGAACATGTATTTCTTCTTAATACAACTCGTTTTCTTTCCTTATTTACAAAAAGAAAAGCAGCCCATTTTAAAATTTGGCTGCTTGCAATGCACATTATTCTTTCGCTTTTTTCTCTTTCTCTGCTCTTACAAATTCATGGAACATTTTCATTAACGCACGCTTTTCAATTCTTGATACGTAGCTCCTTGAAATACCAAGTGCCTTCGCAATCTCCCGCTGCGTTTTCTCCTTATCAAGCCCAAGTCCAAAGCGCTTTACGATAACTTCTTTCTCTCGTTCGTCTAAAATATCGATATACTCTTTAATCTTTTCTAACTCCATACTAAGCTGAATCATATCAATTACATCTTCAGACTCAGATTTTAATATATCAATAAGCGATATTTCATTCCCCTCTTTATCTTGCCCGATCGGATCATGAAGTGAAACGTCTTTTTTCGTTTTCTTTAGTACACGTAAATGCATCAAAATTTCGTTTTCAATACAGCGTGCTGCATACGTCGCAAGCTTTGTTCCTTTCCCTGCTGAATAACTCTCAATTGCTTTAATGAGCCCAATTGTACCAATTGAAATTAAATCTTCTGCATCTTCTCCTGTGTTTTCAAATTTTTTAACGATATGAGCTACAAGCCGTAAATTATGTTCAATTAAAAGATTTCTCGCTTGAGCATCACCTTGCTCCATTAACTCTAAGTACTTTCTCTCATCATCTGATGATAACGGCTGCGGGAACGCATTATTCTTCACATAAGAAACAAAGACAAACACTTCTCGAACCATATATCCAATTGCGGCGAATAGACTCAAACCTTTCACCTCCGCCAAAATAGTGGTCTTTATTATGTGTATGTGGGCGTGAGGTTGTTTGTGTCTGTACGATATCATTCCAATATGTTTTTACACATAATATTTGTCTCAAAAAGCTTTGCTACATATACTTAAACAAAAGATTGGAGAGTGGAATATGAAACATTTCATTACCCTCTTGTTCATAAGTAGCTTGTAAGAGATGAACTCCTTGTACGCTCTTGCAAGCTACTTGTACTACAAGGAGTGATTATACAAATATGAAATTTGAAAGAACACGTGCTTATACAAGGCACCAACGTCAGCGTACGATGCGCCGAAAGATGATTATCGTAAAACATGCATGAGGACATACACCTAAAACAGCTGGTATTTTTGCAAAAAGAAAAATTCACTGTTCCTGTGGAATGTGCACAACAAAGTGGAGAACAGAAGGACCACCTGCTAGTGTACAAAAGTGGTTATACAAAATCGATATATACGAAGAATAAATCGTTATTTCTAAAAAAAGGTCTTCTCTCGAAGACCTTTTCCTTATTCACTCCAAATTTTCTCCCCAGTATGCGCATCAATATAACGAATTTCTCGACTACAATCGAAGGATTCTTTATGATTTTCATCCGTTGTTTGTTTATACAATAGTACGTAGTTCGTTTCCTCTACATCATTTTCTAAAAACCATTCTAAATTCACTCGCATGGCCCCTCTGTATATTTCTAGCGCTTTTTCTTTTGTTATTTTTATTGTTGTTTCATATGTAAGTAATTCTTTTATAAAGTTGCTAGACTCTCCGGAGTAGTGCATCACAGCACCATTTTCTGCATTGATATTGACCCTAAATTGGTTATACTCTGCTGGAATACCATTCACATATACGGAAAAGGTAAACCTTTCAATCCCATCTTCTGCTTCTTCACGTTCTTCCCAAAGTCGTAGATATTGTGTGACATCTGGAATAACTTGTTCCAAAAATTGAAGTGCTTTTTGTATGCATTCCTCTCTAGACAGTATTTGCTTTACTTCATTATCGTCTGTCAGTTTTATAAAACCAGTTAATTCATTGGTAGATTTATCAATCATAACGCCAACAAAATTATTATATTTTAACATCGGTAAATGCTTTTTAAAAAATTCATTCATTAAATATGGATTCTTTTCTTCTTTCTGTTTCTGTAATTCCTCTTTCGGAACAAATTTCATCCTTATTTCATAATCATTTTCCTTCTCAGCTACTTTTGTAAAATTTTCTTTATCCCAATCAAACAAATCGAATATATCCTCTTGTCGAATACCTTTTTTCGGGTTTTCAACAGCTACAGTTAGAGGCAATTTATAATGATCTGTTCCAAACAAATCTTTACCTGTACTTACATCAATAAACGCATGACTAGGTTCTGGTTCATATACAAGATGATACCCTTTTACTTCCTCACCATTTTCATATTTACATGAAGAATGTGTTAAATCTACAAATACAAGTCTCATATCTTGTCTAGCTTTCAGATTTTCTAAAACGACGTTCTCCTCAACAATTTCACTTGGCCATAACGGTTTTTTCTCAATAGCTTTTTGTCCATTATAACGAAAATGTACAACATTGCCTGAAGGATGAACTCGCACAACACACCCTGCATTCGGTAATGGGTAGCCATTCACTTCTTGCATATAATTTACTTCTTTCCACCCACGCCTGTCATCCTTAACCGTTATATATGTATAAAACTCATATCCTTCTTTTGTATATTTTTTTAAGAATGCATTTGCAATCTCTCTTGCTTTATTCTCATCTATCGCTTCCTTACCACTCGAAAAATAAATTTCATCATCTATACTAAATTCAATTAAATTACCAGTATGTCTATTCAACGTAATTTGTATCGTTCTCTCCTCATCCTCTTTATGCTCCCACCATACTAGATGATATGGGTCATCCACACCTTCTTGATCATCTACAACAAGCCTATATTCATCTGGAATGTCAATCATATGAGCCACTTGCTCTTTTCTTTCTTTATCTTTTTGATTCATCATACCTCTCCTCGAGTTACAATTTAAGGTAATTATAACAAACAAATCCAAAACTTATTAATAAAAAAAGACTAGAGAAATCTCTAGTCTTTTACTTCGTTTCACGATGTAACGTTACTCGCTTTAATCGTGGACAATATTTTTTTAGTTCGATGCGCTCGGGATTGTTTCGTTTATTTTTTTTAGAAATGTAATTACGATCACCGCACTCCGTACAAGCTAATGTAATATTTACACGCATATGTAATTCTCCTCTCTTTCAAAGATTGCAACTAAAACGTAATGATTACGATTTATATATTATATAACTTCATTCTATTTGTCAATTACACAACAAAAGGATTCTAAATAGAACCCTTTTGTTTTTAGTAATCTATCATTTTGATGAAAACGATTCGTATGTAACGAACTCGCTAATTGGCTTTCGATATCCTCTAGGACGAATTTTAGTAGTATCACTTTTCCCTATCGTAACCATTAAAACAGGTACTATATGCCCTGGCATATTCAACTCATTTTGTACTGCTTTTTCATCAAAACCAATCATTGGACACGTATCATAGCCGTAATATTTAGCAGCGTACATAAAAGTCATTGCGCTTAACGAAGCATTTCTAATCGCTTCCTCTTCCATGAACCGCTCTCCTTTTCTTTCATATAACCCTTTCGTTTGCCTAATTGTATCTTCATATTCACATTCATCAATCATTTTTAAAACCTTCATACCAAAATAAATATTTTCAACATTTTGATACGCTCTCTTATCACCACAAACAAGCACTACAGCAGATGCACTCGCTACTTTATATTGTCCGAAAGCTAATTCTTTTAATTTTTCTTTTCGCTCTTGATCACGAATTACGACATAATGTGCATGTTGCAAATTATAACAAGAGGGGGAAAGCTTTGTTAACTCAAATATTTTTTTAAAATCCTCATCAGGGATTTCTATGCCTTGTATAAATTTCATTGCGGAACGCCTAGCAGTTGCCAATTCTTCAAAGTTCACCATATATCCTCCTTAATAACTATAAATTTAAATATACATTAATTTATATAAATGAATAAATCAAATTAAAACACTTTAAATTACAGATAATAATTATGATTTACAAAAAAAAGACAAAAAGCTGAAACAATTAGTTCATACGAAATTCACATGAATCTATTACTATAGAAGTTGTACATAGTGAATTTATTAACAATCACGTTTACTCATATAGAATCTCACTCGAAAGGAGTTGAAAGTATGAAAACTAAATATCGTTTTATGATCTCATCATTTGCTGCTTGTGCTTATATGATTTGGTATTTAGTATAAATAACAACCTCACTTGTAAATAGGAAAAGGTGTGTATATAAATGGAATATAATCAATCAACAGTTAACTACTGGAAAGCTTTTGTATTACCGTATACATTTGCTTTAGAAGAGTTAAAAACAAAATTTGAAATTATGAACCGGGAAGCTCAATTTTTAGAGGATTACAACCCGTTTGAACATATAAAAACTAGACTAAAACAACCTGAAAGTATTATAAAAAAGCTAGAGCGAAAAAACTTATTGCCAACAATTGAAAATGCTCAAACAAATTTGCAAGATATCATTGGTATTCGTATTACATGTTGCTTCGTAGAAGACATCTATCATTTAAAAGAAGTAATTCAAAAGCGTGAGGATATGGAAGTCATAGAAGTAAAAGATTATATCGCTAACCCAAAAGGAAACGGATATAAAAGTTTACACATGATTATTAAGTATCCCTTATCACTAAATTCTGGTACAAAAGATGTATTTGCAGAAATTCAATTACGTACACTTGCAATGGACTTTTGGGCAAGTTTAGAACATAAACTTTATTATAAATATGAAGGAAATATACCTGAATATTTAAAAGATGAACTACATGATGCAGCAATGAAAGCTGAAGATCTTGATAATAAAATGGCAACAATTCGTCAAGATATTGATGACATTGAAGCATGCTCAAATCAAATTCTGTTACCACTATAAAAAAGGTTCTCTTCAAGGAGAACCTTTTTTATTTCTTCTCTATCGTGCGGACCTCTTCGATCTTCCAGGTCTCATCTTCTTTTCCAAGCGCATACTGTACTTTCTTTTGAATAGCAATTTCCCCATCTAATTCTTTTTCCTTTGTTTCAACAATAATATACCCTGCTTTACTAGCTTTCATATCTATATGTTCCAATTCAATTTTTTTATTTCCCTTTTGAAAAGCTGCTTCTTTTTGTGTTTTTAAGTCTTCGGCACTAGGTAGCTTCTTTGAAAATAACTCCATATGTTCAGCAAATTTTCGTTCATTCGTCGTCCGTACAAATGCCTCAATAACATCTTGAATAGACTGTTCTTCCTCTTTCGTTATCTGTACTTTTTCTTCAGTTTTTTTCGTAGTAGATTTTTGTTCTATATTATTCTCTTGAGGTTGACATCCAACTAGCAATAATACAAAGAATAGAAGAAAACTTAAATTCCGTAAAAAAAATCTCATCTGTCCATCTCCTAAAAAGAAAAGTGAGGCATTTTGCCTCACTTTCGTTCATAATTAGCGTCTTCCTTTATTCGGGTCGCCACCACCAACAATATCAAAGACACGTTTCGCTATATTTGTATTCTCTTGAACACCGGAGAATAAGTATTTACCTGGTCCAAATGCATATACGTTTACATCTTCACCTGTATGTCCACCTGTTGTCCACCCTGTAACCGAACGCTTATTGAAGATATCTTCAATCGCATTATCAATCTTCGTTACATCTTTTGATGGAGCTATATCATTTACAGCTTTAATTTCTTCTGGTGTTAATTGTAAATCGATATATTTTTTCAATGTTTCTTCTACATTTGCACCTTTTGCAATCTCATTTGCCATAAAGTCTGGTGTACGTTTTGCAGCTTTAATTGGATCTACTTTAAAGTTGTACTCACCATTCGCACCTAGAGATAATCCACCTGTAGCGTGGTCTGCGGTTGCAACGACTAACGTATTTTTATCTTTTTTCGCAAACTCAATCGCTGCTTTAAATGCTTTTTCAAAGTCCTCCATTTCACTCATTGCACCGACAATATCATTATCATGCCCAGCCCAGTCGATTTGACTTCCTTCAACCATTAAGAAGAAACCATCTTTGTTTTTGTTTAAACGTTCAATTGCTGCATTCGTCATTTCTTCTAGTGAAGGTGTTTTCTCATTGCGATCAATCATTTTATCTAAACCGCCTGGTGCAAATAAACCAAGGATTTGATCATTTTTATCATTTAACAATTGATCTCGATCTGTTACGTAGCTATAACCAGATTTCTTAAACTCTTCTGTAAGATTACGATCTTTTCTAACAAAGTTCTTTACACCGCCGCCAAGCATAACATCAACTTTATGCTTCCCTTTAATTTTTTCATCAAAATAATCATTTGCAATTGCGTCCATATTTTTACGGCTAATATCATGAGCACCGAAAGCAGCTGGTGTCGCATGTGTAATTTCAGAAGTCGCAACAAGTCCCGTTGATTTCCCTTTTTCTTTCGCTTGTTCAAGAACAGTTTTCACTTCTGCTTTATCATTATCAACCGCAATTGCCGCATTATATGTTTTAATCCCTGCTGACATAGCTGTTGCCGCTGATGCAGAGTCTGTAATATTTTCATGTTCATCTTCCGGATATGTTTTTTGTGTTCCTACAAGATGCTTATCAAATTCTGTAGATTCCATCTCGAATGTTTTTGGATTATCCTTCATATAACGATGAGCCGTCATATATGAAGGACCCATGCCATCTCCAATTAACACAATAACATTTTTAATCTTTGCATTGTTTCCGCTCTCATCTGCATTAACCTCACTAGAACGTGTAAAATTCCATGTTGCTACCGAAGTAACTGCTAACGACGCCACAACTGCAAATGGCCATGCTTTTTTTACAAACTTTTTCACTGTCTTGTCCCCCTAATTAGGTTATTCATTTCCCACTATCAAATTTAATAGAAGACTGTTAAGGGAAAATTAGTTATATGTAAATTTTTTGTTAACTTATGTAAATATCAGTTATAATTTGTATAAGTTTGTCTTTTCATATCAAGCATCGTTCCCTTTACAATCTAAATATAAACAAGTTGGATTTCCTTTAACGTAAACCTCTTATTTTACATTTCGAATCTATTTTTATGAAAACAAATAGAAATGTGGTGTACTTTTATGAAAATAGTAAAGCTAAATGAATCTTTCATTTTTGAATTACTCAATCTTTGCAAATCTGTTGGATGGTTACAAGATGAAATCTTTATGAAAAAACAATTCAAAATGTACCTCTCTATTGGCACACTTGTAGGTTATATTCATGAAAATAAACTCATTGCAACTGGAGGTGTATTTCCCTTTACAAGTAGCTTTTCTTCCATTGGCATGTTAATCGTTCATCCTCATTTTCAAGGACGAGGAATTGGACGTATGTTACTAGATAGCTGTTTGAAACACGCTCACTCAAAACAACCAATTGCACTTATTGCAACAAAAGCTGGCGAGCCCTTATACACATCATGCGGATTTCAAACAGTAACGACGATACATCGTTTTGAAAAACAAACTACTAAGACGAATACCATTCAAACACAACAAGTGAAAGAAAAAGACCTTATCTCTATTACCTCTCTCGATGAAATTGTAACTGGTGCCAATCGCTCTCTACTCTACTCATTATTATTACCAAGAGCTGTACACTCTTTTAAAATTGAGAGAAATAACTGTATAGAAGCTTTTTCCTTCTGTATACAGAAAGGGAATATTTTATGTATCAATCCACTTATCGCAAAACAAGAGGAAGATGCTATTCGATTATTAAAAAAGATTTGTGAGTGTTGGCATGGTATCGTACGAATTGATGTCCCGCATTCACAATTTACATTTCGTAACTTTCTTCAAACAGACAATTTCCAAGAAACGCTCCTTTCACCTCTTATGATAAAAAATGGTAGCCAACTTCCTGGAAATCGTAATATGCTATTTGCTGTGATAGATACAGCATTATGTTAGAAAGGAGACAACTAATTGAAGCAGTTTAGCTATTTTATGGTAGGTTGTCTTACTCTTACACTATTAGTAGGATGTATTGCAGCAGAAAAGCCAGTAGAACAAGTAAAACAAGTTAAAAATACAATTACAGCAAAACTAGCTACCGAGGAAAAAATGGTAGAAATAGACGGTCAAACGATTTACTTTAAAAAAATCGGTAATGAAAAACCACCTTTACTTATGATCCATGGATTTGGAGGATCATCAGATGGTTTCCAAAAGATTTATTCCGATTTAGCAAAAGATCATACGATTATTTCTGTAGATGCTTTAGGATTCGGGCGTTCATCTAAGCCGATGGATTTTTATTACTCTTTCCCAACTCATGCAAATTTGTATTATAAATTAATGAAAAAACTAGGGTATGATTCATTCGCAATATTAGGGCATTCGATGGGTGGAGAAATTTCTCTTAATTTAACATATTTATACCCTGAAGCGGTTACCCACCTTATTTTAACTGACGCTACAGGTGGCCCTCATACATTCGTTCATAAACAAGGATCACCAAAGCCACAGTTGTCGACTGATTTAAGTGCCGTTTCTTCAATTGCAGATTATGATGAGAGCAAAGTGAAATTCAAGCGTAATGATGAAGAGCATTATAATAAAATGAAGTTATGGCCTAGACGACTTAAAATCAATGCAAATGAAATGAAACAACCAACTTTAATTATATGGGGAAGAAATGATAGTAGCGTTTCTTGGAAAGAAGGAGAAACGTATCACCAATTCTTAACAAACAGCACTTTACATATTATTGAAAAAGGTTATCACGCACCATTTCGCCAAGAACCACAAGAATTTGTAGGGTATGTAAAAGACTTCTTTAACAATAATCCGATCCAATTTGAAAAATAACATAAACGGGTATCTCATTTTGAGATACCCGTTTTCATATATTAAGCAGCTTGCTTTTGACGTTTTTGAGTTTTTGATCCCAATACTTTCGGGATAATGAAACCATCCATTCCAAATTTCCCAGCGTTCATACCGGAAACAAGAACAAACATAGATAAGATAACCATCTCAGGGTTCACACCGATTGACCCACTAAACATATAGGAAAAGTTCATTACAAGGCCAAAAAAGACCGCTGTTTTTGTTAAACAGCCTACAATTAAACCAATTCCAACTAAAATTTCTCCCCATGTTACAAGTGTATTAAACAAATCTACATTTGGAATTGCAAATTCTTGTAAAAATGATGCCCACCAAGATTGAACAGCCGGTTGTGCTCCTTTAGATTTTTCAATTGCACCTTGTAAATAACCCGTTGCATCGAATCCTTTTCCTTGTAGTTTACCAATTCCAGCCATTAACCATGTGTAACCAAGATATACTCGAATTACTGCTAATACAAAAGAAACTGCTTTGTTTTCTCTTAAAAATTGAATAACCATATCTTCCTCCTAAAGGTGTAATTAAGTCAGTTACAGATAATATAATAACATTAGTTACTTATTTTTCAAACGTTAATTATGAATAATTTGTGTCATACATATTAAACATTAAAAACTAACGTTTATATAGTAACTTTTATTACCTATAAAAACTTGAACATATCATACCACAGCTGATAATCATTTTCATTGAAAAAATTGTAAAAAAAATGTGTGCTAAATGTGAAACGTGTTTATTCTATATTTAAATAAATACGTCTCGCACTACTTATATAATCGAAAAGTATCGGTCTCTTCATCAATTAATCTCGCTTCTTGAAAGGCTTCTTCTAACGTTTTGTCATGGTTAATAACACTGTAAAATAAGCGTATTGTAAACATAAGCGCTGCATTCCCATCTACGTAATCTATCGACCCAATATACGATTTCGCGCCACTATATAAAAATGATTCTGCTAATTTCCCCTCCCCTAACGTGCACCCACTATTTACAATATGTGTATTATGCAATTTTGCATATTTATAAATTTCTTTCGCTCCAAAGTTCCCTCTCGGTTCATCTTGTTCGTAAATATCTTCACCTAACTCTTCCATGACAAACTTTCCTTCCTCACCATGAAAGCAAAAAACAACATAATTGATATCGTTATATAAGTTCTTTCCAGAAAGAATTTCCACGAAATCATTCGGCCTACCAATCCAATATGTCACAACTCTTGCCCCAAAATATTCAAGCGATGCTCGGATTGATTGTGCCTCTAAATCAGAATTAAAGCCAACTACTAGTGCAACATTCAACATACACCCTCCATCCTATAATTAGATCTCCTCAATCAAACTTTTAAGGGATACATCCATTTTATATATACCCGTTTCTTTCAAAAAATCAGATCTAGTTAAAACGACTTTCTGTAAATATTGCCGATACGCTGTAATTGTCCCGTCGTGAGATACAATGCAAATTCTTTCCGCCCCCAGCTCATAACACCAAAGAAGAAATTCATCTACTATTTGCTGAAAACGATTCTCTGAAATAGTATTTATACCTTCCGTCCATAACTGCTTATTTGTACTTTTCGCAATCGAAAAATGTGGAAATAAATTTGTTATTATTCCTTGATCTACTATGTGATCACATGGTAATGTTTTCGCTCCTTCTCGATAAGGAAAAATACGTGGGGATGCATATGGATGAACGATTTTTTGACAAGCTACTTTCTCACTCCATATCGCCGCCGTTTGTAAAGTTCTAAGTGTAGGGCTAGCGATTAATATATCTGTTTTCTGTAATGGTACATTGAATTGAATGAATCCAGCCTGATTCCTTCCCTCATCCGTTAATGATGGATTCAACATTTGTAAACTTGCCGGCAAATCCTTTGTATGTTCTCCTTCACCGTGCCGAACAAAGACGAGTTTCATACCCATCCTCCTCTCTCCATAAAATCCTTCAACATAATTTCTTCCCTATCTCATTCATTATTCCTGCTATAAAAAAACAATATGTAAAAAACATTTGACATAAATAACAGGAAAATATTACAATTGCATGTGTAAAATACTTTTTACAAGGGAGAGGGGAATTATAAATATGAAATGGATAACCATCTTAATTGGAATGATTATATGGGGATATATAAACGGATTTTTTAGTAGTGATAAAACTGCTAATCCTTGGATTACAGATGATGAACGAGAAACAAAAATTAAACAGAAAGCAATTATTGCAAGCTGGTCCGGTGTTTTTATGTTTTGTACCATTAACCTCTTAAACAAATGGTTAGGTGTAGAAACAAACAATACATCACCTTACTTACCATCTTCTATCGCAACTATTTTAAAAGAAAATATAGAGTTACAAATTTTATTTATGCTATTTATTACGTATGGCATCTTTTACATATACTACCGAAGAAAATTAAGCGCTTAACTTTTTATCTCATGATTATCCTCCTAAATGGTTATAGTAATTAGGACGAAATGAAAGGAGCGATAGAAAAATGAGTAACTCGAATGATTTTTTAGATACACTGCATGAAAAACAAGCAAAAGATGAACAAAATAGAAAACGTCAGGGGAACGGAAACCCAGCGAAAAAGAAGCCAAATAAAACACATAAATAACAATAAAAAACCTGCCTAAAATTATCTTTTAGGCAGGTTTTTTATTCTTCTTTCACCGAGATAACATTTTCCCAATTCCATTTCTCGTAATACCACTCTGGTACATCTATATTTTCAATCCACTTCATTTCATGCTTCCCATCTTTATGAGCAAGCCATACATCCGCTTTCTTACGGTCTGAACGTATCCATATTAATTGATTACTATTATTCATGAAGAGCGGATGATAATCTCCTTGCCTATGAGGTGGCTTTGTAATTCGATGTTGTTCGTCGCTTGTACTATCGATTTCATATAAAGATGGTAGTGGTCTTTTTTCTGGTGGAGTTTCTATCCCCGCCTCTTTTGCTCGTGAAACGATAATTACGTTATCATTCTTCCATGTAAAATCCCAATCGACATATCCTTTCGGTGTAAATGTGTTCTGTTGAAGTGCTGGCAATTCTTTTACTTTTAAATGTTTATTCTCTAACGCAACTCTCCCGCTTCCTTCAATATAGGCCAATATATCGTTGGCTGGCGCCCATTTGAACCATTGTGTGTTTAATAACATTTGATCTACCTTTTCAAAACGACTACCATCTGCACGAACTAAGCAAAGCGTATTGCTATCAGCTGACCATGAAGCTGTCGGTACTGCTAAAAATGAAATCCACTTTTGATCTGGCGACCACTGAAAGCCACTTGCAACTAATGCTAGGAAATCATCATGTTCATTTGGTAATGCATACAAATGCTTCATTTTGTGAGGATTCATATGTGCATCTTTTTGTACTTCATATAGCTGGGCTCCTGTCCACCCTGTTGGAAGTAAATGTGCTTCAGAGGATACAAAAAACTTCTTTCCACCAGGATACCATGCATAATCTCCTACACCTGCCGATACATTTTCAAAATCTGTATTCTTTTTTTCTACATCAAATGTATTTAATGTACCTGTAAATATAAATGCAATTATATTTTCTGTTGGTGACCATTGATAATTCGATGCTTCTGAGTGAAACGGCGTAACTTTCTTTCCATCTTTCAGCCGATATAACTCAAGACTACCTTCTTTCTTTCCTTTTACATATGCCAGCCACTCTCCATCATGAGACCACTTTGGCCCTGTTATATACTCTCCTTTTGTAAGTTGTTTCTCTTTCCCCTCAACTTTAATCCAGAGGTCATGATGACGAATAAAAGCAATTTTCGCTTCATTATTTTCTGCGCTACTATTAATGATTGAACATAAAAATAAGACTAACATTGTACCAACGCTTACTATGAACCGTTTCATAATACCCCTCCATTTCCCTCATAGCATTCCTCAATGTCCACCTACAATATGTAAAAAATACCTATTCGACATAATCAGAAAAAATTTCCCAAGAAATTTTAAATTCATAGAGGATTGGTATGAATTATGTCGAAAATATAGTTTATCTAACATCCGATTATGTAATTCGAGAAAAATTTGTAAGATTAGTTTTTCGGAATATTGACACTTTTTTATCAAGGGGAGTTTCTATGAAAAAAACTACATCTACACTACTGAGTATGGCGCTCGTCTTTTCCAGTTTTGGAGCTTTAAGCGCCCATGCTGAATCACTGCAAAAAGAGAAGCAATTTAGTTCACAGTTAAAAGCAAACATTACACAATGGGGAGAAAATAAAATTGCGCAAAATGTTGAAACAAAAACATCAAAAGAAATATCTGTCATTGTAGAATTGCAACATGCTCCACTCGCTTCACAAAGTAACATTCAACATGCTCCAGATTTACAAAATAATAATGCCCAGTCTTATCATGCGCAACTAAAAAAAGCACAAGAAGATACTACTAAGAAAATAAAAGAAAAAGCACCGAAAGCAACGATAAAAGAAACGTATAGTACGTTATTTTCTGGGTTTTCTATCTCTATCCCAGGGGATCAAATTACCGCTCTAGCTTCTTTACCTGAAGTAAAAGCAATTTATCCAAACTTAACATACAAATTACATGAAACGTCAAAAAGTCCGGCTAATCAAGAAACACCAAATATTGGAGGACCGACAGTTGGTGCGCCTGAAGCTTGGAATTTAAAAGATCCGACTGGCAAACCACTTGATGGAAAAGGAATGAAAGTCGCTATTATCGATTCAGGTGTAGACTATACACACCCTGATTTAAAAGCAAATTATATCGGCGGCTATGATACAGTCGATGAAGATAATGATCCGATGGACGGAAACGTACACGGTACTCATGTTGCTGGAATTATCGCTGGTAATGGAAAAATAAAAGGGATTGCTCCAAATGCCTCTATACTTGCTTACCGTGTCATGAATGATGGGGGTACTGGTACAACCGAAGATATTATTCAAGGTATTGAGCATGCTATTCAAGATGGTGCCGATGTTTTAAATCTATCTCTTGGTCAAGATTTAAATGTACCCGATCAACCTGTAACAATGACGCTAGAACGTGCGGCGAAACTTGGTGTTACTGCGGTCGTATCAAATGGAAATGATGGACCCAAACCTTGGTCTGTAGATGCACCTGGGAATGCAAGTAGTGTCATCTCTGTTGGAGCATCTACAGTTTCTATTCCATTTCCAACATTCCAAGTAGCTGGTTCCAATAAATCTTACCAAGGATTACCGTTATCAAAATCGGATTTCCAAGTAGGAAACGATGCCCAGCTTGTATATGTTGGATACGGTAATCCAAGTGATTACGCTAAACAAGATGTAAAAGGTAAGTTCGCGCTTGTCTTACAAGGGACTTCGAGCACGTTAGTAAAAGCAGAACAAGCAAAACAAGCTGGCGCTCTCGGCGTGCTACTAATTTCTAACGAAAAAGAAATTAATATTATGCCAGAATATTTTGGTCGTGAAGAAGTAGCTCTTCCTGTTATGCAGCTATCCAATACGAATGGCGAAGAGTTGAAAAGTTTAATTACAAAACGAAAGAAAAATATAAAAATTGGACAACCAAAACAAACAGAACTTATTGGTAATTTTAGTTCAAGGGGACCATCACAAGGAAGTTGGCTTATAAAGCCTGATGTTGTTGCACCTGGCGTACAAATTACAAGTACAGTACCAAGAGGTGGCTATGAATCTCACAATGGGACAAGTATGGCTGCGCCGCAAGTAGCTGGAGCCGTTGCTCTATTACGTCAAATGCATCCTGATTGGACGACAGAACAATTAAAATCATCTCTTGCCAATACAGCCGAAACATTAAAAGACGTAAATGAAAACACATATCCTGTTATGACACAAGGATCGGGCTTAATTAATATTCCAAAAGCAGTAAAAACGGACGCATTAGTTACACCAAACAATGTAAGTTTCGGTCTAATTAAACCAAATAGCGGAAAAGTAAAATTAACACAAAATATTACATTACAAAATCTTTCTAGCAAAAAGAAAAACTTTTCAACTCGCATTGAACTATTAGATACAAAAACGAAAGTTCAAACTTCTTTCGCTTCTTCTGTGAGCGTAAAACCGAATAGTAACATAGAAAAACCTTTTACCATTACTGTGGATAGTTCTTTGCCACAAGGTGTATATACAGGGAATGTATATGTAAAAGAACAAGGTAAGACAGAAGAAATACGTATTCCATTTACATTTAGCATTGATCCAAAAGAATACAAACGTATTGATGGCCTTGAAATTGTTAATTCTACTTTCAGTCCAAATAATGACCAAATACTAGATGACAACCTTATCAATTACTATTTAGTTACACCCGTTGAGGATGTAACGTTTCACGCTAATTTAATTACGAAAGACCGAGTAACCTATCAAGGTATCGTTTATCAAGGTAAAAATGAAACACCAGGTTATAAATCTTTCAAATGGAATGGTACAAAAGTTGGTGGATCCCCTCTGCCTGACGGCTTATACCAAATTGAAGCTGTTGCTTCTAATTCTGGTGGAGAAACGAAACAAACTGGGGCTGTGTTTGTCGACCGCACTGCACCTAAATTAACACACGAAGTTGATCAAGAAAATCTCATAATTAGAGGGAAAGTAACTGATATACTGTTAGATTGGATGACAGAATCCGGATGGGTTGCTCCAGGGCATCCTGTCACGATACAGTATGAAATTAACGGGAATGGTATATGGGAAAATGCATTCCTGAACCATTGGGAGAAAAACTACGAAATTTATTTCGATCGTAGTCAATTACAGCAAGGAAAGAATACAATTCACATTGTAGCAACTGATGCCGCTGGAAATACATCTAATTTGAATGTTGATTTAGAAGTGAAATAATTAAATTATTGTTGACAATCTTTTAAAAATAGTTTTATAATACGAAACATAGTTTAGTTGAACGAATTATATATCGGCTTTGAAGGAATACTAGTAGCGACTTATATCCCTGTCTCAGAGAACTGATGGTTGGTGTAAATCAGTACATATACAAGCGTGAATTACAATTCTGGAGCTTCTTTCCCGTAGTGCACATAGTGCATGAAGAGGAAGACGGATCTTTCCGTTATCTTAAAGTGAGTGGTAAACAATTTTTATGTTTACAATTAGGGTGGTACCGCGATTTTTATCGTCCCTATCGGATTTTCCGATAGGGGCTTTTTTGCGTCCTTCCCTTTTATACAACTTCATATATACGCATTGAAAGAATCGCAGTAGTATATTATATCCCTGTTACAGAGAGCTAGTGGTCGGTGGAAATTAGCACATATATAAGTACGAATTACAATTCTGGAGCTTCTTTTTCGTAGTGCTTTTATGCATGAAGGAAAAGACGGAGTTTTTCCGTTATCATGAATTGAGATGTAAGTGTATTTTCACTTACAAATAGGGTGGTACCGCGATTCTTTCGCCCCTATCGGATGTTCCGATAGGGGCTTTTTCTATTTCTCAAAGAAACAAATGTTAAATAATTCCGAATCTTATGATAAAATTTTATAAGCGCTTACAATTTGAAAAGGGGTGATATAAGCTATACGAAACTCATATTCAATTTTATAGAAAACAAGGAGGATGTCTAAATGACAAAGAAAATAGAAATCCCATCGCATTTAAAACCATTCGTATCCACACAACATTATGATCAATACACACCGGTGAATCACGCTGTGTGGCGTTACATTATGAGACAAAATCATAGCTTCTTAAAAGACGTTGCCCATCCAGCCTATGTGAATGGACTACAATCATCTGGTATTAATATAGATGCAATTCCAAAGGTAGAAGAAATGAATGAATGCTTAGCACCAAGCGGCTGGGGAGCTGTAACAATTGATGGCCTTATTCCTGGCGTCGCATTTTTCGATTTTCAGGGGCACGGATTACTACCAATTGCAACAGATATTCGTAAAGTAGAAAATATCGAGTACACACCAGCTCCAGATATTGTACACGAAGCGGCAGGACACGCACCGATTTTACTTGATCCTACATATGCAAAATATGTGAAACGTTTTGGGCAAATTGGTGCAAAAGCTTTCTCTACAAAAGAAGAACATGATGCATTTGAAGCTGTTCGTACATTAACGATTGTCAAAGAAAGCCCTACTTCTACTCCTGATGAAGTTAAGGCTGCTGAAAATGCTGTAATTGAAAAACAAAACTTAGTTTCTGGTTTATCAGAAGCTGAACAAATTTCACGTCTTTTCTGGTGGACAGTGGAGTACGGATTAATTGGAAATATTGACGATCCAAAAATTTACGGTGCTGGTCTTCTTTCCTCTGTCGGCGAAAGCAAACATTGCTTAACAGATGCTGTAGAAAAAGTTCCTTTCTCAATTGAAGCTTGCACAGGGACAACTTATGATGTGACAAAAATGCAACCACAGCTATTTGTTTGTCAATCATTTGAAGAGTTAACTGAGGCGCTTGAGACGTTCTCTGAAACGATGGCATTCAAAACAGGTGGCACAGAAGGATTAGAAAAAGCAATTCACTCCGAAAATCATGCCACAACTGAGTTAAGTAGCGGATTACAAATTACGGGTACATTTACAGAAACAATTAAAAATGATGCCGGCGAAGTCATTTACATGCGAACAAGCTCTCCAACTGCATTAGCAATTCATAATAAGCAGTTGGCAAATCATTCTACCTCTGTACACAGTGATGGATTCGGGACACCGATCGGATTACTAAATGGTAATATCGCACTAGAAGATTGTACAGAAGAAAAGTTACATTCATTAGGCATTACAATTGGAAACAGCGCAGATTTTACTTTTGCAAGTGACATTCATGTAAAAGGAACAGTAACTGATATTGTAAAGAATGATAATAAAATTGCCCTTATCTCGTTTATAGATTGTACAGTTACTTATAAAGATCGTTTACTATTTGATGCTTCATGGGGCGCATTTGATATGGCTGTTGGCTCACAAATCACTTCAGTATTCCCAGGTGCCGCAGATGCAGCAGCATTTTTCCCAATGGATGAAGAAGTTCAAGAAATTCCTGCTCCACTTGTACTGAATGAACTTGAACGTATGTATCAAACAGTTCGAGATATTCGAAGTGAGGGGATTTTACACGACGCGCATATCGATCAATTAGTAGCAATTCAAGAAGTATTAAATACATTTTATGCGAAAGAATGGCTGCTTCGCCTTGAAATATTAGAATTACTTTTAGAGCATAACAAAGGGCATGAAACATCTGCAGCATTACTACATCAACTTTCTACTTTCACAACTGACGAAGCTGTAACACGCCTTATTAACAATGGTCTTACGTTACTTCCAGTAAAGGGTGTGAGAAATGATGCTAAGATTAACTGAAGAAGAAGTTCGCGAGGAGTTATTGAAGGTAGATAAATGGATGGTAAAAGATGAGAAATGGATTGAACGAAAATATATGTTTTCCGACTACTTAAAAGGAGTCGAATTTGTCTCTGAAGCCGCCAAACTATCAGAAGAACATAATCACCATCCATTTATCCTTATCCAGTATAAAGCAGTTATTATTACTTTGTCATCTTGGAATGCAAAAGGTTTAACGAAACTAGATTTTGAGCTTGCAAAACAATTTGATGAACTATTTTTACAAAACGAAAATGCAATTATAAGAAAATAAAAAAGAGAAGCCTTTTTAGGCTTCTCTTTTTATTTTGAAATGGATACAATGTCCAAATGGATCCTCGACTTGTAATATTCCATCTTTGTACGTAGCAATTTTGCCAATATTTTTTAAGCTTTCACATACTTGCTCTTTTTGTTTTTCATCCGCTAGTACAATTGTGAAATATTTCAAACCAACAGAACCTGGCATTTGCGGTGGTACCCCTTCACCTTGCCACGTATTTAAACCGATATGATGATGATAACCACCTGCTGATACGAACAACGCTCCATTACGAGCTGGGATCGTTATTTCAAAACCAAGACCATCAACATAGAAACGTTTCGCTTCCTCTAAATCAGCTACATGGAAATGAATATGCCCCATCACAGTACCAGCTGGAAATCCATTCCATGTACTTCCTTGCTGTAATAATTCTTCACCAGCTAACGGGTTACTAACAAATGGGAGTTCTCCATTCTCATCACGCCAAACTTCTTTTTGTCGATCATGATAAATTTCAATCCCGTTTCCATCTGGATCAGCTAAATAAAGAGCTTCACTAAAGTAATGATTGGCTCCACCATGTAGTGGATATACCATCTCTACAAGATGACGAAGAACATTCGCTAAATCCTGCCTACTTGGTAATAAAATTGCGTAATGATATAACCCTGTTCTTGCTCTTTGCTTCGGAAAAGCTTCTTTCTTTTCTTCAATGATAAGAAGTGGTTCATCATTTTCATTCCCAAATGTAACGACTGCTTCTTCTTCTTTTAGCACCTTCATACTTAGTACTTCCGTATAAAACTCTAGTGATTTCTTTACATTAGATACGTATAAATGAACAACATCAAGTGTTGTATCGGGATGAAGTTGAAAACTCATCTTGTTAGCCCCCCCATTTAAATTAGTTCTTCTTTGACATTTTTTCTTTTAAGAAATTATCTACAAAACCATCAGCTTTTGCAACAAATAAGTATGCACCCATTGCTAATAATGCAAGTTCTAATTCGAAACCAGGATTTTTTCCATCTCCCAATAAACCAGCTGACCATTTCACTTTTACGATTGCCCCAACCATAACAAGTGCAAATAATAATCCAATATATCTTACACCTAAACCTAGAATTAATAATAGGCCTCCAACTAATTCAAATGTTGCTACACCGTATGCCAGTCCTCCTGGTAAACCAATGCTTGTAAACCATCCTGCAATATTGTCAATTCCTGATTGGAATTTTGTTAAACCGTGCATAAAGAACGTTACCCCTAACACGATACGAATAATTAAGTTACCAATATGTTGATTCATTTCTTTCTCTCCTTTATAGTTTTCTTATACAAAACTTTTATTCATATTACAAAACATACACTAATTTTTTTTATTCGTCAATTCATTTTCATTGGGAAAAAATATTTTTTTTTTGCTATGATACAAATAGTTGTTTACAAAAAGGAGCTTGATTTTATGAATATTGGTTCTGCAATACGTGAAATTCGTCAACGTAGAGGCATAACAATTGCACAAATTTGTGAAGGAACAGGTCTTTCTAAAGGCTTTATGAGTCAGGTTGAAAATAATAAAACATCACCATCTATCTCAACGTTAGAAACGATCTCAAATTTTTTAAACGTTCCCCTTCCCTATTTATTGTTAGAACAAAAAGATCGATTGAAAATTGTTAAAAAAGAAGAACGAAAATACAGTGTATACGGCAAAGATGAGCAAAGAATTGAACATGTTGCGGAGCAAGGTGGCCTTCGCCTGAATCTCGTAGAAATTCCTGCCGGGTTTCCGAAAGAAAACTCACCAAATGCCCATGAAGGTGAAGAGTGCCATCTTGTATTACGCGGAAAGCTAGAAGTTCAACATGGTGAAGATATTGCAATTGTAGAAGAAGGTGATTCTTTCTCTTGGAATGCATGCGTTCCACATATTGTTCGTAATGTAGGAAAAGAATCCGCACTATTACTTATCTCTAGTCATGCGGAGAATCGAAAACGCGTTTACTAATCAATAAAAAAGAAGCCTGCTTCAAACAGGCTTCTTTTTTATTCTCGTATAATCCCGTAACTTGTCCCAACTAGCACCGTCTTTTCATGTTGATTGCGATAAACTGATTCGATTGAAACTTTTTTATACCCTTCCATTTGCTCTATATTTGTTAAAGTTAATTCACAAGTAATCGTATCCCCTGTAAAAACTGGTCTAATAAACTCACTTACTAATTCTCTTGCTATGTAATGTAACTCTTCGCCTACTTTCGTTCCAATGCTAGCAGTCAATAAACCATGAACCATTAATCGGCCATTCTCATCATATTCCATATGATGTCTCCCTTTATCACCTGTAATATTTGCAAATTCGAAAACTTCTTCCTCAGTAAATCTTCTTTCATATTTAAATACTTCCCCAACTTTTATACTCATTTTTATCCCCCTATTAATAAACTGAATTTTCTTTCATTTTATCATGAAATGAGTCTTAATTCATTTTCTATTACAAAAAATAATTAGAAATACTTATAACTGTATTTCTTTACTTTTCACCCATTTACCGATGACCATCTCTTTTTGCGATTTGGTATCCATAATACGCACATGTACCATTTCTGGATAACTCTCTAACTTCAAATCCACAACTTCTATAAAAATCAAAATTGTTCGCAGATGTATGTGCAAACCAATCACCATGGGGAAGCTTTTGTAAACAAAGAGCTACAAGTTTCTTACCCAATCCTTTCCCCCTATACTCACACTTCACAACCAAATTTACTATGTTAGCAACCATCATTTGATCAGAAATCACTCTAACCATCGCAACCATTTCTTCTTCATCCCAAATTGTGAAAGCCCATGTTGAATTTTCAAATGCAAGCGTAAATTTTTCAATTTGCCAAGAAGGGATATTATCATTACTCCAACCGGCATCTTCAAATAAAGTTTTAATTGCATATGCTGGTACTCCATTCGTTCCTTCACGGATAATAAGCCCATTATGGTAAATATACATGTAATCCCCCCTTTATTTTTATATACCATTCTTCAAAAGATGCAATTTACCTTTTTTCATCCAACTCGCTTAATCGAATAAACAAGAACATCCATCCCCTGAAATGAAGTTGTTTTCTCATAACTAAGCCCTGTTTTTCTAGCAACAAATATTGAGGCGGGATGGTTCGGATTAATAAGAGAAATTAATTTATTCATTTGTAATGCTTGGAAACCGTAGTCTCGAAATGCCGCAGCTGCTTCTTTCGCATACCCTTTTCCCCAATACTGAGGAAGTAACCAATAACCAATTTCAATTTCCTCTTTTCCATCTATCTTCTGCTTTACTAGTCCCGCATGACCAATTCGTATTCCCGTTTCCCTTTCAATCATTACAAATAAACCGAGACCATTTTTATAATTAGGAATTACCCACTCCTCCAAGCTTTTTTTGCATTGCATATATGTTTTTAACGTCCCATTTCCAATATAGCGCATTACCTTCTCGTTTCCCCATAGTGAAGCGTAGAACTGTAAATCATCCATTGTATATTTGCGAACTTGTAAACGATCTGTATGAAACATTTCTGCACTCCTTCCCACTAATGTGTTCTTTATTTCACGACCATATTTTACATGTATAATAAGTATTACTACCTATTATAAATGAACGAAACAAAAAATGCAGAATGTTCATTCTTTTACCCGATAAAAAAAGCAGTAGACAAATATTGTCTACTGCATCCATATCATAACTAGCACAAAGAAAACTACAATTGAGGGGGGTGTAGGATTTTCAAATATACTAGATACTTATCCCGTTCTAACGGGCGGTAAACTTTTCAATTATTTGAAAGTGAAAAGTTTACCGCACATAAGAACTTTTGCGGTCATTAAGAGAGCACTGTTAAGTAATCAAACACACGCTGTGCTTTTTCTCCACCCATTCGCGCATGTTGAAGAAGGGAAATACCATGTGGGCCAGATGCACGTAATGCTTCTGGTTGTGCTACTAAAATAGCTTGTACAACTTCTAACTCTCCAAGCATAGCTGCAGCAAAAATATCCATGCGAGCACCCTTTTCCAGTAAATAAAGAGCAATATCTTTACGACCTACATGTGCCGATGCTCCTAAGGCACTTTCCCAATCTAATCCGCCCCAATTGTAAGAGGCATGAAGTAAGCTGGGCGATTCAACCAACAGTTCCTGTACTTTTTCTAAATTTCCGTGAGCTGCCATAACAAATTCTCTTACTAACTCAGTGGTAATACGCTCTTCTGTATGCATCGCTCTTCTCCTTTTTTAGAAATTCGTTTCGGTGTAAAAAATGGTTTGTCACTTCCTTGAAAAATATCCACTTCTATACCAAATACATATTGAAACATTTCATGACATAATACTTCTTCTGGTACACCGTCATACTGAATCTCCCCTCGCTTTAATACGAGTAAACGATCACTATATTGAGTAGCTTGGTTAATGTCATGTAAAACCATTACAATTGTCATACCAAACTCCTCATTTAATCGTTTCACAAGTTCCATTACTTCCAACTGATGAACGATATCTAAAAAAGTTGTTGGCTCATCTAATAATAAAACATTCGTGCGTTGTGCTAGCGTCATTGCAATCCAAGCACGCTGCCTTTCTCCTCCTGATAAAGATTGTAAAAGACGATATTCATACCCTTCAAGATTTGTAACAGACAATGCCCAATTAACAATTTCTTCATCTTCTTTATTTAAGCGAACACTCCATGATTTATGGGGGCCTCTTCCAAATTCAATTAATTCTTTCACTGTTAAATCTAATTGATGATCATGCATTTGTGGTAACATCGCTAATTGCTTCGCTACATCGGCACTCTTCATCGTATGAATATTTTTCCCATCTAAAATGATTTCCCCTTCGCTTTGTTTAAGTAGCCTTGCCATTAAACGAAGCAAAGTAGATTTCCCCGATCCATTCGGTCCAATTAAACTAACAACTTCTCCAGCTTTAATATGTACATTCATATTTTGCATTTGAAATCTTTCAGAATGTGCGTAAAACACTTTTTCAACGGAAATCACGTTGTTTTCCTCCTCTATGAATTAAATATAAGAAGAACGGACCACCTAAGAAGGATAATAAAATACCAACAGGCAATTCGATTGGATCGAACCAACTTCGAGCTATCGCATCCGCAAAAACAAGTAATACCCCGCCGCCAAGACATGATAGAGGCAGCAAATATTTATAATCATTTCCAACTAATAAACGTAGCATATGCGGTACAACAAGACCGACAAACCCAATAAGTCCAGAAACACTAACTGCTATTCCAGCTAATAATGTACTTACTACGATTAAATAAAAACGACTTTTTTCCACGTTATGTCCTAATAACTTTGCCATTTCATCTCCAAGCATTAATAATCGAATATGCTTAATACCAAAGAAGGCTAATATAATAGCAAATATCGCATAATAAATAATCATATTTAAATGTGCCCAGCTTACACCACCAATGCCACCAGCTAACCACGGTAAAACAGATTGTACTTTGTCACTATGTAATAACATTAATGCTGACGTTGCAGCACCAATCAATGCATTAATCGACACACCGACTAAGACAATTCTTGAAGGTGGTGCCCCTTTTTGCCATGATAAAGCATAGATGACCATTGCTGTGATGAAAGCTCCTAAAAACGCCCCTAGCGGTAAAAAAGCCATGTGCTGAGGAAATAAAATCATAATTATAATTGCTACAAGACCCGCTCCAGATGAAACCCCGATAATACCAGGGTCTGCAAGAGGGTTTCTCATAACCCCTTGCAATAATGCACCTGATGCCGCTAAACACGTTCCTACTATAAATCCAACGAGCACCCTTGGTATACGAAGATCCCATACAATTCGATGAACTATCGAACCTTCATCTTGCATCCCTGTTAGGATGTCTCGTAAAGAAAAGGATAAACTTCCCGCGAAAAGACCGTAAAAAAGACCTAGAATCGTTAATACGACTAAAATAACTGCTATTCCCCATCTTTTTTTCGCAAAAGGATGTTCCTTTTCTCTTACTACTTCATTACTCTCCATACTTATCATTTCCTTACATCTTGTATACTTTTATACATAAAGTCCATAGCTTCTGTTACTTTTGTTCCAGGATTTGATCCAAATAAGTCTGGTGGTAAAATAACTACACGATTTTGTTTTACTGCATCTAAATTTTTCCACGCTTCATTTTTCATCATTTCGCCTTCAAATGCTTTTTTCACGCTATTCGGGTCTCCGTGTGTAATTAAATAAATTACATCTGGATTCGCCTCAATAATACGTTCTACACTTAGCTGTGCATATTGCGGATATTCTTTCATTTCTGGAAAACCAGCTGCAATATTTTTTCCGCCCGTTTTCTCTAAAATGTCACCTGACAGAGATGTTGGTAATGCTGCTAAATAAGTTCCTGGTGCTCCATACACTAGCAATGCTTTCACATCACTCTTTTTCTCATATTTCTTCATTTGATCATTCATTTTTTGATTCAGTTCTTTTGCTTTATCTTCTTTCTTCATTACTGCTCCGTATATTTCAATATTCTTTTGAATATCTTGTACAGAATTTGCAGTAGAAATGACTACTTTCGTCCCTTGACCTTCAACCGTTGGAACATTCTTTTGGAATCCATTGTTAGCAACAAGTACATCTGGCTTTAAGCTAGCAATTTGCTCAAAATTCGGCTGATGTGCATTCCCAATTACTTGCGCTTTCTTTAACTCCTCCGGAAGAGTTAATTTCGTATCTGGACGACCTATAATCTTTCCGCCTAAAGCATGAATAATATCCATATCACCCATACTTAATGTTGCAAAGCTCTCTGGTGTTTTATCGAATGTTACCTTTCTTCCCGATAGGTCGGTAATTTCGATTTTTTCTTTTCCTTTTTCTGTTTTGGTTGCAGATGCTTTGTCGTTTCCCTTTGCATTGCAACCTATTAATAAGAAAAAAACAGATAAAATCGCTGTAAATAGCGTAATAGACTTTTTCATTCTTCCACCTCTAACTGATAATGATAATCATTAACTACTATTCCACTTTAATTGATAAAGATTATCATTGTCAACAAAAACGCATACATTTTCTTCAAAAAAAAACAAAAAGCGCTACAAAAAGATCCTTTCTTTTTGTAGCGCTCTATTTAATACTATTACTCACATTCATTTTCCTCCAACTGGTCACGCATCACTTTTACACGCTGAAAGAAAAAGAACGATAAACTTAAAAATATAACGATGCTCCCCATCATAACAAAAAATTGTATCGTTTCTTTTGCTCCATTCGGAATCAATAAGCCAACCATTAACAATGTGCTTACAGCGAGAAGGATCTGTCCGAACCGAGTATAATCTTCTATTTTCCCTTGTAATTCTTTCATCATATTCTCACTCCTCCATTTCACTGTATCATATTCTATGAAACTGAAAGACAAGAAAATGCAGCCATTCGGGGAGATGTTTTCCAAAAGAAAAAGAGCCGCTTAATTGCGACTCTTTCCTATCTATTCCACACCTTTATATGCTTCCATATAAATTTCTTTCAACTCTGAAATGAGCGGTAATTTCGGATTAGCTGTTGTACATTGGTCTTCAAAAGCCCGTTCTGCTAATACTCCAACAACCTCTTCAAATTTCTCTTTATCGACTCCTTGCCCCATAATACTCATATTAATATTCAAGCTTTTTCCAAGCTCAATAATTGCTTGGACAAGTGATTCCACCCCTTCTGCTGCCGAACTTGCTGGAAGCCCGAGCATTCTCGCTATATGTGCATATCTTTCATCTGCCACAAAGTACTCATATTTTGGGAACAATGCGTGTTTTCTTGGCTTAATAGCATTATAGCGGACTACGTGCGGCATTAGAATGGCATTTGCGCGTCCGTGCGGAATATGGAATTCTGGTCCAATCTTATGTGCTAAGCTGTGATTAATACCGAGGAAAGCATTTGCAAATGCCATCCCTGCAATTGCAGAAGCGTTATGCATTTTTTCTCTTGCTTCTTCATCATTTCCATCTTTGTATGCTCTCGGTAAATATTTGAATACGAGATCAATAGCTTTTAATGCTAATCCATCTGTATAGTCATTTGCCATAACAGACACATACGCCTCAATTGCATGTGTTAAAACATCCATACCAGTATCTGCTGTTACATGTGGTGGTACTGTCATTACAAATTGCGGATCAACAATCGCTACATCTGGTGTTAATTCATAATCTGCAAGCGGATACTTTATATTATTTTTCTTATCTGTAATAACCGCAAATGGTGTCACTTCTGACCCTGTTCCTGATGTTGTTGGAATGGCAACAAACTGCGCTTTATTTCCTAATTCCGGATATTTACATGTACGTTTTCTTATATCTAAAAATTTCTGTTTAATGCCATAGAATGATGTTTCTGGATGCTCATAGAATAACCACATCCCTTTTGCCGCATCCATAGCTGAACCGCCACCAAGTGCAATAATTACATCAGGCTTAAAGCTTCTCATCATTTCCGCACCTTTAAAAACAGTTTCATCTGACGGATCTGGCTCGACCTCAAAGAACACTTCAACTTTCACATCATTTGCATGCTTACGTAAATAGTGCGTAACTGTGTCTACATAGCCGTGCTCAACCATTCCTGGATCCGTTACAATAAATGCGCGTGAAATGTTAGGCATATTTGCTAAATACGCCGTAGCATGTTTTTCAAAATAAATTTTTGGTGGCAACTTGAACCACTGCATATTCTTTTTTCTATTTGCCAGCCTTTTTATATTTAATAAATGAGTCGCTGTTACGTTTTGAGAAACTGAGTTTTTCCCGTATGAACCACAACCAAGTGTAAGCGATGGAATAAACCCATTATATATGTCACCTATTCCGCCTTGTGATGAAGGTGCATTTACAATAAGACGGCAAGCTTTCATACGTAAACCAAATTGTTTTTGTACTTCTTTATTTGTAGAATGAATGACTGCTGAATGCCCTAAACCTCCAAGATTCAACATTTCTTCGCAATATGTAAATCCTTCTTCTAATGAATTCGCTTTTACACAAGCTAATACTGGGCTCAGTTTCTCACGAGATAGTGGATACGCTGCCCCAATTCCTTTAATTTCAGCTACAAGTATTTTTGTATGTTCAGGCACAGTCATCCCAACTAATTCGGCAATATACTGTGCAGATTTCCCTACAATATCACTATTTACTGCACATGTATTTTCATTTATAACGAGCTTTTCTAATTTCTTTCTCTCTTCCTCTGTTACAAAGTAACAATTATTTGCAATCATTTCTGTTTTAACATCATCATAAATTTCTTTATCGATAATGATTGCCTGTTCCGATGCACAAATCATACCGTTATCAAATGTTTTCGATAAAATTAAATCATTAGCAGCTCGTTTTACATGTGCTGATTTCTCTATATAACACGGTACATTACCAGGACCTACACCTAGTGCTGGTTTACCAGTAGAATAAGCCGATTTCACCATACCAGCGCCTCCAGTTGCTAGAACGAGTGCGACACCATCATGGTTCATTAATTGTTTCGTTGCTTCGACAGATGGTCTTTCAATCCATTGAATACAATGCTTTGGCGCACCCGCCTTCACCGCTGCATCATATACTGTTTTGGCCGCTGCAACGGAACAATTTTGTGCAGAAGGATGAAATGCGAAAATAATTGGATTTCTCGTTTTTATCGCGATTAATGCTTTAAACATTGTTGTTGACGTTGGATTCGTTACTGGCGTTACTCCAGCTACTACACCGACTGGTTCCGCAATTTCTATTATTTCTTCATGAGGATCTTCATGAATAACTCCTACCGTTTTATCTTGCTTTATACTATGCCAAATATATTCAGTGGCAAAAATATTTTTTATGCATTTGTCTTCATAGACACCACGGCCTGTTTCTTCAACAGCCAATTTTGCAAGCGACATATGTTGATCAACACCTGCTAGTGCCATTTCATGAACAATGTTGTCAATCTGTTCTTGTGTAAAACTTTCTAATGCTTGTAAAGCTTCTTGACCGTTATTTACTAACGTATCAATCATCTCTTTTACCCCTTGCATTTCATTTACAACTTTCTCTTTGACTACCATGTAAATTTCCTCCTATTCTGTTATCACGGTCTTTATAAGTCCCTATAGGTCATAATAAGTCCCGATTAGCGAAAAAAAATAGAGTTACCGTCCTACATGAATCCCATTGTTTGTGAAATGTTTCACAAGTTTATTCGTGAATAACATTTCATGAATTCAATATACATGAAATCATTTCATTTGTATATGTCTAATTTGTGAAATATTTCACAAATTAACATAATAAAAATGCACTGCTCCACATTAGCAGTGCATTTTTATTATGCTAGCGCTTGTGCTAAATCTTCAATTAAATCTTCACCATCTTCAATTCCAACAGAGATACGAATTAATGTATCTGTAATTCCTAATTCTTTACGACGATCTGCTGGGATTGATGCATGTGTCATTTGAGATGGGATAGAAATTAAACTTTCGACTGCTCCTAGGCTTTCAGCAAGTGTAAAGTATTGCAGTTTCTCAAGTACTTTATTTAATGTTTCCTCACTATCTACATCAAATGAGATGATAGCACCAAATCCGTTTGCTTGTTCTGTTGCTAATTCATGGTTTTGATGTGATTCAAGGCCTGGATAATACACTTTATTTACTTTTGGATGATTATTTAAGAATTCAGCAATTGCGCGTGAATTCGTTTCATGTTCTTCCATACGAATTCCTAACGTTTTTAAACCGCGAAGTAGTAAAAAGCTATCTTGTGGTCCAAGAATACCTCCCGTTGAGTTTTGTACAAAGTGAAGGTCTTCTGCTAGTTGTGGGCTATTTACCACTACTAGACCTGCAACTACGTCACTATGACCTCCTAAATATTTCGTTGCACTATGAAGTACAATGTCTGCTCCTAAAGAAATCGGCGACTGCCAATATGGCGTCATGAATGTATTATCAATAATTGTTAATAAATCTTTCTCTTTAGCAAGAGTAGATATTTTCTTAATATCAGTAATTTTTAGTAGTGGATTCGTTGGTGTTTCCACATAGATCGCTTTCGTATTTGGACGAATTGCTTCTACAACTTCCTCTAAGTTTGTTGTATCTACAAATGTATGCTCAATACCGAAGCGGTTTAATACTTTCGTAATAACACGATACGTTCCCCCATAAACATCATCTGTTAAAATAACGTGATCACCTTTTGAGAACAACATAATTGTTGCTGTAATAGCAGCCATTCCCGAACCAAATGCAAATCCAGCATGACCGTTTTCTAATACGGCAATCATTTCTTCTAAAGCTGCTCGTGTTGGGTTGCCTGTACGTGAATATTCATATCCTTGATGCTTACCAACTGCTTCTTGTTTATACGTACTTGTTTGATAAATCGGTACGTTTACAGATCCAGTTGAAGGTTCTCCTATGCGAATACCATGAATTAACTTTGTCTTTGCTCTCATTTTTTATTCCCATCCTTTGTATATGTCTTTACTTAAATAGCGCTCACTACTATCAGGAAAAATCGTTACAATATTTGTACCTGGTGTTGCTTTCTCTGCCTCCAGTAAACTTGCATGAAATGCTGCTCCTGAAGAGCTCCCAACTAAAAGTCCTTCTTTTTGCGCTAATTCTTTTACTCGTAAAAATGCATTTCGATCAGAAATCGTATGAATTTCATCAAAATAAGATGTTTTCAAAAATGGTGGAATAAATTCAAGACCAATTCCTTCTGTTTCATGTGAACCAGCTTTACCACCATTTAAAATAGATCCTTCTGGTTCTACAATAACTGTTTTAATATCTATATTTTTTTCTTTCAAATAAGATGCAGTTCCCATGAATGTACCGCCGGTTCCTGCTCCAGCAACAAATATGTTAATCTCTCCATTCAATGCATTCCAAAGTTCAGGACCTAATGTTTTGAAATAAGCACGTGGGTTTGCTTCATTCGCAAACTGACTTGGAGAGTATGAATTCGGTATTTCATTTACTAACTCTTTTGCTTTTGCAATTGCTCCGGTCATTCCTTGCTCAGTCGGTGTATGCACGACTGTTGCGCCTAGCGCTTTCATTAATTCTTGTTTCTCAATACTAAATTTCTCTGGTACACAAACAATAACGCGTAAATCATGTTCTAACGCTGCAAGTGCCAGTCCAATACCAGTATTCCCAGCAGTCGGTTCAATAATTGTTCCACCCTGCGTGACAAGCCCTTTTTCTAGTGCGTCTTCGATTAATTCTCTTCCTAAACGATCCTTAACGCTTCCACCTGGGTTATAAAATTCAAGCTTCGCAAATAAACGGACCCCTTCTGGAAGTGAAAACCGAGTAACTTCTACAATTGGTGTATGACCAATTAACTCATGAACTCCACGATATACATTCATCGTGTTCTCCCCCTTATTTGCCAATAAAGAAAAGGCAACTGTATGTATTTTCTTTATATGAGACAGTTGCCTTTTTGTTACATTACTTTAACTCTTCTAGTACTTTTACGATAAAGTTTGTAGAATGAAGGGCTGCTTGATCTAAAAATTGATCAAATGAAACATTTGATTCTTTACCAGCAATATCGGAAAGTGCGCGGATGATAACAAACGGAACTTCGTATTGGTGGCACACTTGTGCAACAGCTGCCGCTTCCATTTCTACTGCATAAAGATTTTCAAATTTATCACGAATTGCTGCAACGCGGTTCGGATCACTCATAAATGAATCACCTGTTGCAATCATACCTTTTACAACTTGAATATTCTCTTCAGCTTGCATACATTTCTCAGCTAATGCAACTAACGCCTCATCAGCTTTAAATCCAGGCGGCATTCCTGGTACTTGGCCATATTCATAGTTAAATGCTGTTACATCTACGTCATGGTGACGAACTTCTGTTGAAATAACTACATCTCCAACATTTAGAGAATGATGGAATCCACCAGCTGAACCAGTATTAATTACTTTTTCAGGCTTATATTTTTCTAATAAAATTGTCGTTGACATCGCTGCATTTACTTTACCAATACCAGACTTTAACAAGATTACTTCATGTCCTGCTAATAGTCCTTTCGTAAATTCACAACCCGCAACCGTTTCTGTTTTTGCTTGTTCTAATTTGTCACGTAAAATACGTACTTCTTCTTCCATTGCTCCAATTACAGCAATTCTCAATCTAATCCCTCTTTCTATTGCTTAGTTGCCTCCATTACCCAAACGAAATGATTTAATCTCGTAAACGTTACATGGAAGCCATTGTTTTCAAATATAGTCTGCATGATCGGAATACGTGTATAGTATTCCGTTTGCAAATCGTTTGCTAACTGGTGAAAACCTCTTTGTTTTGCTGTTTCAACAGTTTTATCATATGCATCTTGATCTGCAAATATCGTATCAGCAAACACTATTTTACCACCTTTGTTTAGCAATTGACTATACTTCGCAACAGCTACATTTTTTTCATCATCTGTTAAATGATGAAATGCATAGGTGCTTACAATGGTATCAACTGAATTCGGAACTTCAAACGAAAGAAAATCACCTTCTGTAATAGAAAATTCCTTTGGCAATTTCTCTTTTGCAATCATGCGCATTTCACGCGACGGTTCTATACCGTAAACTGTACGACCGGCAAGTAATAATTTATTTGTTAAATTGCCAGTACCAACACCAAATTCTAATACGTTACCAAATGACTTGTTAACTACATCCTCTAAAATGTCCTCATAATGGGCGAAAACTTCTTTATATTGTATATCTTCGCCTTGTACGAATGAGTCGTACGTATGAGCCCACTCATCAAATAAACCATTAAATTCTGTGCCCATAAAAATTCCCCTTTTTCTTATCGGTTTTATCAGTATGATATTCCCTCTTTCTAAAAATGTCAATTGAAATGCACATGGTATTTCCTTCTTTTCTTTGTTACACTGTAGTTGATTACATAGGAGAGGGGGCATCTTCATGTCATTTACCTTTGAAATGTTAGAAGATAAAATAGAATTTTTTGAAGCGGGAGACTTAGCTTCCTTAGAAAGAAAAATTAGTGAACAAATTGATAATAATAAAGCACTTATGCTTGAAGTTCATCACATCTCGCATCAAATGGTTATGGATCCTGAAAGCAAAAGACCGTATTACAGCGCGGTTGTTCATTTTAAATTAAAGAAATTACGCTAACTAAAAAAGAGAAGCTCCTAGGAGCTTCTCTTTTTTAGTTTAGAGTTTGAACAAGCACTGGTTTCCAGCCCTCATTCTCTACCCAATCAATATTTACATAATATTTTTTACCTGATTGCTTATCTTGTACGTTGCCGTAAGCTTTATTCTTACCGTTATTTCCGATTCTATGAATAACCAATTGCTCTACCGGAACGTCGATTGCAGCGGAAATCGCTTGATTCATCTCATTCCAATCTGCTGTACCTTTGTTAAACGTCATCGCAGGTGTTGCACCTTGCTCTGTACCTACTGGCTTCCAAGAAGGTTTCGTATAAGCATCTGTTGCCTTTGGCTGTGTTTTTTCAGCTGCCACTTTCTCATTAGCTTTCGCTTCTTCTTCAGCTTTTTGCTTTTCTTCTTCAGCCTTTTGCTTCTCTTCTTCTTCCTTCTTCTTAGCCTCTGCCTTCTCTTGTTCGTCCTTCTTCGTCTCTTCTTTACCTTTAGCTTTCTCAGCTTTATTTTCTTTTGTTGTTTGCTGAGCTACCTTTTTATCATTAGAAGACGCTTGCTCTTTTGTGTCAGGAACGAACAATTGATATGCTACAATAGCTACTGCCACTAATACAATAGCGATTGCAATATTTAAAACACCGTTTTGACGACGTTTTTGTTGTTTCTGTTGGAATCTAGATCCTCCTGCCATTCTTCAAACCTCCATGCAGTTTTTCATACTTGCTATTGTAACATTAAATCTAGAAAGGTTGAACATTTACAATAATATTTTCATGAAATGAAAACATTTCACTATGAATTGCAAGATTACTTTTCATTCTCTAATCGATGGATTTCTTCTACGATATCTTTGAAAATGGATGTGACTTTATTTACACTGCTGTCCGTTTCTATATCAACGACAACTAAAGCATATCTTGGATTTTCATATGGAAAATAACCTGCAAACCAGCGATTGACCTTCATCCCTTTTCCTGTTTGTGCTGTCCCAGATTTTCCAGCAACACTTAGTGGCAACGACCTGAATGCTGCTCCTGTTCCTTTCTCTGTTATTACAACGCCTCTTAATAACTCTTGTAATGTTTTTACTGTTTCATAAGAAAGCTGTTTTCCATTTAATTTATGGTTTTCAAATGTAAAAAAGTCACTTCCATTTTTATACACTATTTTTTTAACAGCTTTCACTTCCATTTTTTCTCCATTCCTAGCAATCGTCGCCATCATATTAGCGATTGCTAGAGGTGATATACGTACATCTTTCTGTCCAATTGCTGTTTGCGCTACCGCTTTTTTACTAGTCTTATTTTCCTCACTCCCCCAGATAATAGCACTCTTCTCCTCTGGCATTTGCTCGAAACGCGATGTATGAAATACCGAACCGTTCCAACCAACCTTTCCAACTGCTCCTAAAGCCGCTACGTACGTTTCTAACACCATCTTATCCTTTTGTATTAGCTCGTTACCTAACTGTGAGAATGCCCTGTTACAGCTTCTAGCAAAGCTCCCTTTAAAACTAAGTGTTCCCATCAAAACTTGTGGGTCGTTTTCACCATATAAATCTTTATTACAATTAAATGTGCGATTCAATACATTTATATTTTGATCAATCGCTGCCGTTGCAACTACTGTTTTAAAAACAGAACCAGGAAAATGCGGTGTTAACATTTGATTTTCAAGTGTAGCTTTATATAATCTTTCGTTTTTAACCTGTAAAGATGGTTTGCTAACCATCGCTAGTATTTCATTTGTTTTTACATCAAGTAATACTAATCCCCCCTTCTTTATTTCACTTTTTTCAATTGTCTCTTCAGCTTTTTGCTGCAACTCTTTATGTAAAGTAGTTTGAATTGTAACTGGATAAAATGGATTTCCTGGCGAAGTGTATTTCGCCTGTTTTCCAAAAATCGGTTCTCCTTGCCGGTCCACTTGATACAATACTTTTGCCTCTCCATCAGTTAATAAAAATTCATCAAAAGATTGCTGTAATCCCGAAATACCAATTGGCGTTTGTTTTGAAATTTTTTCTACTTCTCCATATCGCTTTTGGAATTCTCGTTCATTCTCCCCCACTTCACCCACTAAATGATTTGTCCCTCCAGTTTGTTTTAATCGAACTTCAGCCGCTACAATGCCCAATACATTTAATTGATTAATCTTCTCCATCTGCTCTCGTACTAAAGGAAATGGCTCATTTCCTCTTTGGAGTATAAATGCATTTTTTTTATCTTTCATTTGTATTTTGATCTCTTGTCTCGACACACCAATGATATGCGCAATTTTCTTTAACATGTCATTTTTTATTTGTAAAAAAGGAAAAATAATTAAAACTGGGTATTTCTCTTCACCAATTTCTTTATCATTCCGATCTGTAAAATGTCCTCTTCCATTATCTACTGTAAGTGATTGTGTTCGTTGCGTAACGCTTCTTTCGATTAAATTAATATTTCGATCAGTAAAAGATTCAGTATCTATAATCTGTATTTGGAGTAAACGACAAAGTAATAAAAACATCACACATATAAAACAAATTAAAGCAACTGTAATTCTCCGTCTTATTTTCATAAAAAAACACCTCGTCTATTATAGTTTGGACGAGGTGTTTAACCTTTTATACAAATAAAAAAACCACTCGTTTTTACACGAGTGATTTTTATTATTTAACAGAGATAATCTCTACTTGCATTTCTCCGCCTGGCGTTTGAATTGCTACCTTCTCACCAATTTGCTTACCTAATAAGCTCTTTGCGATTGGAGAATCGTTAGAAATTCTTCCTTCGAATGGGTCAGCTTCCGCGCTACCGACGATTGTGTAAGCTTCTTCATCTCCATTTGGTAATTCTTTAAATGTTACTGTTTTACCTAATGTAACGACAGTAGATTCTTCGCCATTATCTTCGATGATAACTGCGTTACGAATCATGTTTTCTAATTGTGTAATACGTCCTTCTACGAACGCTTGCTCATCTTTCGCTGCATCGTACTCAGAGTTCTCAGAAAGATCGCCGAAGCTACGCGCGATTTTAATACGCTCTACTACTTCTTTACGTCTTACTGTTTTTAATTGCTCAACTTCGTTCTCTAATTTTTGCTTACCCTCTTGCGTCATAGGGTATGTTTTTTCTGTTGACATATTTTCCACTCCTTTTATATACCAATCCCCCGAAAAAAGAGGAGTTCCATATGAAAACTCCTCCGCTTCCATTGTTAGCGGAGGTTTCTAGTACCCTTGCACTAGCGGAGTTGTCACATACAACCCCGTATTTCCAATTCTTCTTTTAAAGAAGATATGTATGGAAAGTTGATATAAATATGCCCTCACCTATATATAGATGAGGTTGCATGCTTCATTGTATTCGATAGGAAGGGAAAAAATCCCTTCCTATCGTATATCTTTTACTATGCTATTACAAATTTACTTTTTGTTCAAGAATTGTTGCAATTTTTGTCACCATAATATCAATTGCAACATGGTTTTGTCCACCTTCAGGGATAATAATATCCGCAAATTTCTTAGAAGGCTCAATAAATTGATTGTGCATTGGACGCACAACAGTTACGTATTGATCAATAACTGAATCCATCGTACGACCGCGCTCTTTAATATCACGCTGCATGCGGCGCAGGATACGAAGATCTGCATCTGTATCAACGAATAACTTAATGTCCATCAACTCACAAAGACGTGGGTCTTCTAAAATAAGAATTCCTTCTAAAATGATTACATCTTTCGGCTCAACTGGAATAATTTCTTCTGAACGCGTATGCAATGTATAGTCATATACAGGCTTATCAATTTGCTCATATGCAAGCAACTGCTGCAAATGTTCAATTAACAGATCATTATCAAACGCAAGCGGATGATCATAATTTGTTTTTAAACGCTCTTCCATCGGTAAATGGCTTTGATCTTTGTAATAATAATCTTGCTCCAAGATTAAAATGGAATGACCTTTAAAATGGTCAAAAATCGCTTTCGTTACACTTGTTTTTCCTGATCCTGAACCACCAGCGATTCCAATTACAACAGGCTTATTCGTCCCCATTCGACTACCACTCTTTCTTATTGAAGTATGTTTTTGCGCATCATATTATTCACATACACTGGTTGATCCACTTTGAATTTCACGATTTGCAACGGATGTCTCGCTGCATCTAATTCGTTTCCATCCTCATCCCAAATTTTCTCCACCGTCTGCGTAAAGTTTTCTATTTCTGGTCCAAAGAACTCCACTTCATGTCCTGGTTTGAAGTGATTACGTTGCTCAAGCGTTACGATGCCCGTTTCTTCATTATAATCTAACACTAAACCAGCAAAATCATACGTTGTTTTCTTACTATGATTTCCAAACATTTGCTCTTGATGTCCTGGAACCCCTTCAAAGAATGCAGGAGCTGTATCACGATTTGCACATTTATCAAGCTCATCTAACCATTCTTGTTTAAACTCAAAGTTATCCGGATCCGCACAATACGCATCAATTACTTTGCGATATACAGTTGCTACAGTCGCTACGTAATGGATAGATTTCATACGTCCTTCAACTTTTAAGCTATCAATTCCAATTTCAATCATTTTCGGAATTGACAAGATTAAATTTAAATCTTTTGGACTCATCGCAAAGTGAGCATCTTCTTCTTGGAATAAAGGAAGCTCTTTTGCATCTTTATGTTGTGATACCGTTTGAACTAAGTCATAGTCCCAGCGACAAGATTGACAACAACCACCACGGTTAGAGTCACGCGCTGTCATATGGTTACTTAATGTACATCTTCCTGAATATGCGATACACATTGCACCATGGACGAATGCTTCAATTTCAATGTCCACTTTGTCTTTAATTTCTTTCATTTCTTCATAGCTTGCTTCACGAGCTAATACAAGACGATGTAAACCTTCTTCTTTCCAATACTGTGCTGCTTTCCAGTTGGATAGCGATTGTTGTGTACTTAAATGCACCTCAACAGAAGGCGCTACACGTTTACACGTCTCAATAATAAGCGGATCTGCAACGATAATTCCCGTTACACCAGCTTTTTCAATCCCTTTTAAATATTCCTCTAGCCCGTCCATATTTTCATTATGTGCGAAAATATTTGTTGTTACGTATATTTTCGCTCCATATTTCTTTGCAAATTCAACGCCTTCTGCCATATCTTCTAGCGTAAAGTTACCTGCATTAGAACGAAGACCAAATTCTTGTCCACCTAAATATACAGCATCTGCCCCATAATGGATAGCTACTTTTAATTTTTCTAAGTTACCCGCAGGGATTAACAGTTCAGGTTTCTTCACAATAACGCGCTTGCCATCGATCACTCGTGAAATTTCTTGTACAGTCATTTCCTACACCCTCCTCGTTTAGTAAACCGTTTCTTTAAAGAAGAATCCTGTATCTAATGGACGATTTACTGGTTGCATTTCTTCTATTTCTTTATATAGATCATCTTTCACGTCATAATACGCATCACGATCTTCCACACACAAATCAATCGCTTGACGATATTTCTTCGTTACTTCAATAATGTATTCAGAGCTTTTTAGTACACCATCGATTTTTAAGCTATCAACTTCAGCCTCAATTAGTTCCTCTAATTCATCGATGAAACAAATATCATTCGGACTCATAATGTGAGTACCATTTTCATCTTCATAAATTGGATATTTATTGTTACGCTCTGGGTCATACAAGAACATATTCTCTTCATATTTTTTCTTTTCAATGTCAAGATTACGTCCTTGATACTCAAAGTAGTTTCCTACTAACGAACGCTTCGATTGGAACATACAAGTCATACCGTGAATTTGCACTTCAAGTTCCACTTCAGCATTTTCTTTTAAATCAACAATTTCATCTAAGCTAAGCTCACGAGCTAATACAGCACGCTTCGCTCCTCTTTGACCCCAGTAGTTACAAGTGAACCAATTTGTTGCTGTCGTTTCTGTATTCCAGTGCAGTTGCATATTTGGTGCTACTTCACGAACAGCCATTAATACCGCTGGATCTCCGAAGACAATTGCATCTACATGTACTTCGTTTAAAAATGCAACGTAATCTGTTAATTCTTCTACTTTATCATTATGGAACATAGCATTCATTGCTACGTATACTTTCACACCATTTTCATGTGCAATTTTAACAGATTTTTTTACATCTTCACGTGAAAATTCCCCTGCTAAACGTAAACCAAACTTTTGTTCACCGATCATTACTGCATCTGCTCCTGCTTTCGCAAGAGGTTCGATATCCGCCACCGCTCTTGGCGTTACTAACAATTCAGGTTTCTTCATACCTTGGTCATCCTCTCTTTTTACTAACAGCTACTCCATCTCCAATTGGGAAAATCGTTGTATCATATCCTTCATGGTTCATAAGCCATTCATTGTACGTCTTAATACGACGGATTAAACCACGTGTACGTCTATTTTCAATTTTCTCTTTTGTCGTTACAAGACCATGGTACATAACATTATCTGAAATAATTACGCCACCAGGGTTTAATAACGGTTCATATAAGTCAAAAAAGCGACGATATTGTCCTTTTGCTGCATCAATAAAAATAACGTCAAATGTTCCGTGTTCTTTTACTTGTTCACCCGTCTCTAACGCATCACCGTATATAACTGAAATACGTTCTTTTACTGGGGAACGTTCTATATATTCAAGTGCTTTTTCATATCGTTCACGATTGCGCTCAACTGTCACAATGCGTGAATTTGGAATAGCTTGCATCATACGAATACTAGAATAGCCAATTGCTGTACCAAGCTCTAAAATGCTTTTCGGTCCAATTAAACGTAAAAATTGCAGCATAAATTCCATTCCAAGTCGATCCATAATCGGCACATGATTTTCTGTTGCATATTCTTCCATTTCAAGAATTAATTTATCTTTTGGATCAATAAATGATAATAGGTACTCGTTAACTGCATCCTCCATAAATGGTCCTCCTTATTTACATGGAGAAGTGCCTCTATGACGTCTTTTCACACATAGAATGCAATAAAAATACAAGCCAGCTTTACCCTTAGCTTGTACGTCCCGTTTTGATATTAAAAACGATTCTTCTGCCAGTTTTTAACCCGATATATTTTACCACAAAAAAGAGGGATGTGCGACCTTTTTCGCTATCCCTCCCCATTTCACTGTTTTTTCGTAATATATTTTTGCTTTAATGCATTATGCTCTTCTAATGTTTTCGCATAGTACACTTCACCACTTGGTGCAGCTAAGAAATAATAATAATCTGTTTGCGCAGGTTCTAACGCAGCTTCCACTGAATGTTTACCAGAGTTCGCAATCGGTCCAACTGGTAATCCTTTTACAACATACGTATTATACGGTGAATTCACCTTTAAATCCTCGTATAATACACGTTGCTTATGCTTTCCAAGCGCGTATAATACCGTTGGATCTGTTTGAAGGGGCATACCTTTTGCTAAGCGATTATAAAAAACACTAGAAATCTTTTGGCGATCTGTAAAACCAGTCGCCTCTTCTTCAATCAGTGAAGACAATGTTAAAAGCTGATGAACATCCCAGTTCTTCGCTTTCATTTTCGCCTCGTTTTGAACAATGATTGCATTTGTTTTCTCAAGCATTGGAATTACGATTTCTTCTAACGTTGTATCTTTCTTATAGAACGAATACGTCGCAGGATATAAATACCCTTCTAATGGATATTTAATATTACTATCAAAGATTTTATCCGTTAATAACTTCGGATACTTTTGCTGCATTTTTTGAATAAATGCTTTATCGTTTAATTGACGCGTAACATCATCTTTATTCCACTTTAATTCACTCGCAACCGTTTCTGCAATTTCAGTTACTTGCGCTCCTTCTTTTATCGTCACTTTATACAGAGCTGGACGATGTACATTACCAGATGACATTTGTTCAATGACATCTGAGGCACTCATTGAAGGATTTAATAAATATGTACCAGCTTGTAAGTTTTTTGATTTAGCCTTTGTATAAAAGCTAAAAACTGTACCGTTTTTCACAGCACCCTTTTCTTCTAAAATTTCACCAATTTTACTAGTAGATGATCCTTTCGGAATTTCTACTTCAATCTCTTTTTTATTCCCGCTATCAACTGGTCCTAATGCCGATGAAATATACGCATAGACTGAACCACAAACTAAAAGCAGTGCAATAATCGAAAATAAAAAAATGCGTCTACGCTTCTTTTTCACTTGATTCTCTATCAAAACTCTTCCTCCTTATTCAATTGTAGGCCATATGTACGTCTTTCTATACAACACGATGAAAAATCACAATAAACTTACCTATCATTTTTTGACAGATATTTTATTTTTCTACAATCCGTCTCATTATACTACAAAGGATTACACAGTTTCGACAAAAAATCTTTCATTTTACATATAAAAAAAGATGGACTATATATCGTCCATCTTCTCAGTACTTATTATTCAGCTTCTTGCTCATCAGCTAGAGTGTTGAACATTTCTTGTACCATTTCCCACTCTTCTTCAGATTCGATTGGAAGTAAAGTTCCGCCCTCTTCTTCATTTTGCTCATAAGCCATTGCATCATAAATTTGGTCTCCATCTTCGTCTACTTCACCGATTGGAGAGAAGACTACATATGATTTTTTGCCAAATTTTTCAGCATCAAAAGTGAAAACAATCTCACATAAATGTTCGTTACCTTTTTCGTCTACAATTGTAATTTGATTTTCTTCCATTTTGGTCACCTCTTATTTACTATCTAAAAATCCTTGTAAGATTACGACTGCAGCCATCTTATCGATTACTTGCTTTCGCTTCTTACGACTTACATCAGCTGAAATGAGTAGACGCTCCGCCGCCATCGTCGACAAACGCTCGTCCCACATTACAACGTCTAATTGTAACAGCTCTCGTAGGTTTTCTGCAAATTGCTGGCACGCTTCACCACGTGGGCCAATTGTACCATTCATATTTTTAGGTAAACCTACTACTATTTTGTCCACATTGTACTGCTTTACTAACTCAGAAATACGGTCAAAACCAAAGTGACCTCGTTCTTCGTTAATCTTGATTGTTTCCAATCCTTGTGCTGTCCAGCCCATTTCGTCGCTCATTGCAACTCCGACTGTTTTTGTACCTACATCTAAACCTAATATCCGCATAAACTACTCCTCACGATGATGTTTCAAGTAAGACTTCACAAGCTCTTCAATTATCTCATCACGTTCAAGTTTGCGAACGATGCTTCGTGCATCTTTATGGCGAGGTATGTATGCTGGATCTCCACTTAATAAATAACCGACGATTTGGTTAATCGGATTATAGCCTTTTTCTTGAAGTGCATCATACACAGTTAAAAGTACATCATTTACATGGACACTCTGTTTTTCATCTTGAATGCTAAACTTCATTGTTTTATCAAAACCGTCCATTTCAAGCACCTCACTTATATAGTAAGTATAGGGAGAAGAACTTCTCCTCTCCCTACCATTGTACACTACTATCTCTTTATTTTGAAACAGATTTAACGTACTCTTGTACAAATGCTAAAGCTTCTTCAACTTGTGCTGGGTTTTTACCGCCCGCTTGAGCCATATCAGGACGGCCACCACCGCCACCGCCACAACGAGAAGCTACTTCTTTCACAAGTTTACCAGCATGGTAACCTTGGCTAATTAAATCTTTCGTTACGCCAGCTAAAATGTTTACTTTATCGTCATTTACAGAAACTAATACAACAACTGCAGACTCTAATTTATTTTTAAGGTCATCCATCATCGTACGTAAGTTGTTCATATCTGCAACATTTACTTTCGCTGCTAATACGTTTACGCCATCAACTGTCATTACTGAATCAGTTAAGTTTCCAGCTTCGATATTGCTTAATTTTGCAGCAAGAGATTCATTTTCTTTTTGAAGTTGTTTCACTTCAGCAAATAAGCCATCAACTCTCGTTAAAATATCTTTCGGATTTGTTTTCATTTTTCCTGCTGCTTCTTTTAATAAACCTACTTGATCGTTCATTAATTCGTATGCAGACTTACCAGTTACCGCCTCAATACGACGAGTTCCTGCACCGATACCAGACTCAGCAACGATTTTGAAAATACCGATAGAAGCTGTGTTATCAACGTGACAACCACCGCAAAGCTCTAAGCTGTAATCGCCTACTTGTACAACGCGTACAACATCACCGTATTTTTCACCGAATAATGCCATTGCACCCATTTCTTTCGCTTCTTCGATTGATTTTTGAGAAATCTCAACGTTAATACTTTCCCAAATTTTCTCGTTTACGATACGCTCAATTTTTTCTAATTCGTCAGCTTGTACTTGACCGAAGTGAGAGAAGTCAAAGCGTAAACGTTCAGAAGTTACAAGAGAACCTGCTTGGTTAACATGCGTTCCAAGTACATCTTTTAACGCTTGGTGTAGTAAGTGAGTTGCTGTATGGTTTTTCACAACGCTACTACGGTTTTTCGTATCGATAACAGCTTTTACAGCCGCACCTTTCGTTAATGTACCTTCTTCCACAACTACTTTGTGTAAGTTTTGACCATTTGGTGCTTTTTGTACATCTTTTACAACAACTTTCACGCCATCAGCAAGAAGGTAACCACGGTCTGCAATTTGTCCGCCGCTCTCAGCATAGAATGGTGTTACATCAAGCATTAACTGTCCTTCTTCACCTGCTTGTAAGCTATCTGTATACTCACCGTTTTTCACAAGTGCAACAATGTTACTTTCTGTTGCAACTGTACCGTAACCAACGAATTCGCTCGCTACTTTAACTTCACCAAGTACACCGCCTTGAACTTGCATAGAATCAACGTCTTGACGAGCAGCACGTGCACGCTCACGTTGTTTTTCCATTTCAGCTTCAAAACCTTTATGGTCAACTGTCATACCAGCTTCTTCTGCATATTCTTCTGTTAATTCAATTGGGAAACCGTACGTGTCGTATAAACGGAACGCATCTACGCCAGAAATAACAGTTGTTTTTTCTTCTTTCGCTTTTGCAATAACTTCAGCTAAAATTGCTTCACCATCATGAAGTGTTTCGTGGAAGCGTTCTTCTTCATTTTTCACAACTTTTGCGATGAAACCTTTCTTTTCCAGTACTTCTGGATAGAAGTCTTTCATTACTTCTCCAACAACCGGTACTAATTCAAACATGAATGGACGGTTGATGTTTAATTTCTTAGAATAACGAACAGCACGGCGTAATAAACGACGTAATACATAACCACGGCCTTCATTAGATGGAAGAGCACCGTCACCAACAGCGAATGTTACTGTACGAATATGGTCAGCAATGACTTTAAACGCCATATCTTTTTCTAAGTCTCCATTACGATACTTCTCACCAGAAATTGATTCTGTTGCACCAATCATTGGCATGAATAGATCCGTATCAAAGTTCGTAGGTACATCTTGAACGATAGATGTCATACGCTCTAGACCCATCCCTGTATCAATGTTCTTCTTAGGAAGTGGTGTATATGAACCGTCTGGATTATGGTTAAATTGAGAGAATACAAGGTTCCATACTTCTAAGTAACGCTCGTTTTCTCCGCCCGGATATAATTCTGGGTCACTAAAGTCATTACCGTAAGCTTCCCCGCGATCATAGAAAATCTCTGTATTCGGTCCACTTGGTCCTTCACCGATATCCCAGAAGTTTTCTTCTAAGCGGATGATGCGCTCTTTTGGAACACCCATTTTCTCATTCCAAATTGTAAATGCTTCTTCATCTTCCGGATGGATTGTAACTGATAGTAATTCTTTATCGAATCCAATCCACTTGTCGCTCGTTAAAAATTCCCAAGCCCAAGTAATTGCTTCTTCTTTGAAGTAATCACCGATCGAGAAGTTCCCTAACATTTCAAAGAATGTATGGTGACGAGCTGTTTTCCCTACGTTTTCAATATCGTTTGTACGAATTGATTTTTGAGCATTTGTAATACGTGGATTTTGCGGGATTACGCGTCCATCAAAATATTTTTTTAATGTAGCTACACCACTGTTAATCCATAGAAGAGATGGATCTTCATGTGGAACTAGTGATGCACTAGGTTCTACTGCATGTCCTTTTTCTTGGAAAAAGTCTAAAAACATTTGACGAATTTGTGCGCCTGTTAGTTGTTTCATTGTATTTTCCTCCTTAAATATAAAAAACTCCCGCCCCTATAAAAGGGACGAGAGTTAACTCGCGATACCACCCTAATTATGAATTGATTATTATAACAATCAATTCATCACCTCATGGTGCCGTAACGTGGCAAGACGGCAGTGATTAGCTGCTCTCAGGATTAGCTTTCTGTTACCCTTCATTTAAAGCTCCTTTCAGCCAGTGGAAGCTTCTCTCTACAAATGGACTGTAACGTACTTGTTCCGTCATTGATTTAATGTATTATATGACTAAATATAATAGAATTCTCTTAAGTTTGTCAATGTAGATAATCATTTATATTGTATCAATTGTTTATTACTCATAGTTATTCTACTATTCATTCTTAACAGCCTTTCAATATATTATGCATTTATTACTAAATAGGAATCTCCTCACAAAAAATACTTTATACAAATTTCTAAATATTACATTATTTGTTATAATTAAATTATTAACAATAAAGGAGCGATTACAATGACAACTTTATTGAATCAAGCTAGAGAAATGTTAACAACTGATGAAAAAATTCTTTTTTATGCAGCATGTTCATTAGACATATTTATTTATCGTTCCGTCGCAAGGCCAGGCCTATTGATTTTAACGGACAAAAGGCTATTCTTTTATGGACCAGATGTAAGTAAGAATCCAATATTTGAAGAGTACTCTTTCGCAAAAATTTCTAATCTAAAAGAACAAAAGCGCCTTTTCAGCAATCAAATTGTATTTATGTATGATACGGAATGGAAAAGAATAAAACATATTCAAACAACTGATGTGAGCTCTTTTGTTCAAAAAATAAAAAATCAGCTCCCTAAATAATCATATGATTAGCCCTCTATTTTTTAAATAGAGGGCTTCATTTTAAACATCTTCTCTTTTCCAAAGAGGCCTCACATGAACAATCACTGTACGAATAACTGCTAAAATCGGAACCGATATTAGCAATCCTACAATCCCGGCTATCTCTCCTCCAACTAGTAAGGCAAGCATAATAATAACGGGGTGCATACGAAGCGACTTACCAACGATGTAAGGCGATAAAATGTTACTTTCCAAAAATTGCAAAATAGCAATTGTAATCCCCGCCTTAATAAGTAAACTCGTTGATACCGTTGCCGCAATCATCAACGTGGGAATCGCCCCTAAAATAGGACCAAAGTATGGGATTATATCCGTTACCCCAATAATAATGCCGAGCAGCAATGGATACTTCATACCGATAAACCAAAAAGAAAGAACAGATACTCCCCCTAATACTAAGCAAACAAATAACTGTCCTCGAATATAACTTCCGAGTGATTTATCAATTTCTTTCGCAAGCATTTGACCCGTACTACGCCACTTACTCGGAACTAGTTTCCAAAAGATATGATAAAACTCACCGTAATCTTTTAATATGTAAAATACAATGAACGGAATCAAGAAAATAATGAGCAATGAATCCAGTACACCACGGGCTGTGCTCATAACTTTATTTAAAAGCGTTTGTATCTTCATTTCTACACCAACGAAAATTTGCTTTACCTTTTCATGAATAAATGATGGGAAATTCGCTGTTTGTTCTGTAACGCCATCCATCCAAGAATCATACATTTTTGTGAACTGCGGAAATTGTTCATTAATTTCTTGTAACTGTTTAATAACAACTGGCGTTCCTTTATAAATCCCATAGCCAATCCCGCCAAAGAACAGGATGTAAATGAGCAAAATAGCGAGTGTGCGCGGCATCCCTTCCTTATGAATTCTTTCAATTAAAGGATGCAATAAATACGCAATAAAACAAGCGATAAGAAACGGTGTAATCGCCACTTTACATACAAAAATAATCGGCGCCCATAGTGGCTTGATCTTTAAGAAGACAAGCAAACAAAGAAATACAAGTAACAATAATCCTAAACGGTATATCCAAATGATTTTAAGATTCTTCACACGAAAAACCTCCTCCACCTTTATTTTGAAAATAAATAGGGTAGGTTATGTGCAAAACTTTTAAAATCTTTTCATACAGACCATACTGTTTTGTAAAGACGTACATATACATAACATAACAAGGACAACCATCCCTGAGAATGCAGCATGAAACAATATAATCAGGAGGACTCATAATGGTTTTATTTATGCTCGTATTATCAGCACTTTTTATGATTCTTGAATGGGTTTGTATCGGATTTGGTATTTGGAAAGGTTTCTTTATTCGTTCCTCACGAAAAGAGAGGGCGAAGCAATTATTTCATTACGGAATGCTTGGTGTTGGGTGTTACGGTCTATCTTATCTCTTCTCTGAAATTGGACTTTTATATTTGCATACGAGCGCATAAAAAAACTCCCTTATCATGAAGGGAGTTTTTTACGTTTATAAATAAGATTTAATCATCTTACGTGCTTTTTTCATATTGCGTTTTGAAAATACATCTTGCTTGCGAGCATATTGATATGCTGCAGCTCCAACACCTAATGCGATTAATGAATTGCGTAGATTCAAAGTAAATCCCCCTTTTCGTTATCCGATCGTTCTTTCGTTCTCATCAAATAAATCATCAAGAGAGCTTAATGAACCATCTTCCTCTACTTGATGCGTATGGATTTTCCCCTTTGAAACCGATAATTCGATATAACAATTCCAGCAATAAAATTGGTTGACACCTATTTTTCCGATGTCTTTCCCTTTGCAATTTGGACAAATAAACATATGGCTTTCATCTCCTTACAGTCTCCCAGATTCTATTCGCCATTATGTCCAAACCGCATTCATTTATACATTGCTGGAGCCTTTCAACGTTATACGTTTGAAAGTTTCACTATATAATTTCACCTCGTTACATGAAATCATACGGTGAAATGTTTTCCACGTCCATTTCCTCGCCATTAACCGTTACCATCTGCACCTCTCCTTGTGATTCTTGCAAACGACTAGCTAAAGTCGTTTGACGCATTGCATCGTCAAGGCGATTTACACCGGATTGAAAAGCCGCTTCCTCCCCACAAATAATAAGGAATTTCTTACTTCTTGTAATGCCCGTGTAAATTAAATTACGACGTAACATACGGTAGTAGCTCTTTACAATCGGCATAATAACTATTGGAAATTCACTACCTTGTGATTTATGAATCGAGCAGCAATATGCATGGGTAATTTGATTTAAATCCGGCTTTGTATACGTTACTTCGATTCCATCAAATGAAACGATAATCATGTCCTGTTGCTCAACATTTTCTTTTGCATAAAACACCGAAACAATTTCTCCAATATCACCATTAAATACTTGGCTTTCCGGCTGATTGACTAATTGAAGTACTTTATCACCTCTTCGATACACAACGTCACCGTAGGCAATTTCTTTACTTTTTTCTTTTTTCGGATTAAACACTTCTTGAAGAGCTTCATTTAACACATTAATACCTGCTGGTCCGCGGTACATAGGTGCCAACACTTGGACATCTCTTGCGCTAAACCCTTTCGTCTTCGCGTTTTCACATACTTTTTTTACAACTTCAACAATTTGAGCCCCTGCACAGCTGATAAATGAACGATCTTTTTTATTTTGCGCTAAATCCGGTGGAAGTGTTCCGTCTTTTATCGCATGGGCAAGCTGAATAACAGACGAACCTTCCGCCTGACGATAAATTTCTGTAAGTTTTACCGTTGGAATGGCTCCTGCATTTAATAAATCTTTTAACACTTGTCCAGGTCCTACAGATGGCAACTGATCTTCATCACCTACAACGATAACTTGAATATTTGTCGGAAGTGACTTGAATAGCTGATTTGCAAGCCAAATATCTACCATCGAAAACTCATCAATAATGAGTAACTTCCCTTGAACTGGATCGGTTTCATTACGCTGGAAAGACCCTTCTGGCGTCCAACCAAGCAGACGATGAATTGTACAAGCAGGGAGCCCGGTAGATTCACTCATTCGCTTCGCTGCTCTTCCTGTTGGAGCCGTTAATAATATTGGAAATGGATTATCATCACTGTATTCATTCGGATTTAATGATACCCCATGCAAAGACGCGTACATTTCAACAATTCCTTTAATAACTGTTGTTTTCCCCGTTCCTGGTCCACCTGTCAATAACATCATCGGCTTATGAAGTGCCGTTTGAATTGCTTCTTGCTGAAACGGTGCATACTGCACCTTCAGCTGTTCTTCAATTTCACCTAATGTTTTTAACATTTCTGCTTCAGGAAATGAAGGGGTTTCCTCTTGATTCATAAGCCTACGAATAGACTTTACAACACCTTTTTCAGAGTAAAATAACGATGCTAAGTACACTCGTTCTTCTTCAATGATGACTTTCCCTTCACTTTGCATCATTTCAACACAGCCTATAATGTCTTCCTCAGTCACTCTACCTTCTTGATTATTTAAAAGTGACATCGTTTCTCTTACAAGTTGATCTTTCCCCATATAAACGTGGCCGAGCTGCAGTGAAACATTCTCTAACGTATAAAAACATCCCGCACGTACACGGTCATCATGATTACCCGATATACCTAACGCACGTCCTATATCATCTGCTCGTCCAAAACCAATCCCGTCCACTTCTTCAATAAGTTGATATGGATTATTACGAATCACTTCTAATGTCATTTCTTTATATTGCTGATAAATTTTAATAGAAAGCTTCGTTCCAAAACCGTAACCATTTAAAAAGCTCATTACTTTCTCTAACCCTTGATGCTCCACAATTGTCTCATATATTTCCTGTGCTTTTTGTTTGTTAACAACACCATTTAACGCATCAGGATCATCCATAATTTTAGAAATGGCATGCTCACCAAGGTGATCTACGATTTTTTCAGCCGTACGCTTTCCAATCCCTTTAAATAAATCGCTCGCTAAATATTGCACCATACCTGCTTTTGTTTGCGGCAATTCTTTCTTAAACGTTTCAACTAAATATTGTTTCCCATACTTCGGGTGGTCTTTAAAATGACCTGTTAATGTAAACACTTCATCTTCATGCATACGGGGAAAATGACCGTTTATCATTACTTTTTTTTCGTCGTATGTTTCATTCGTTTCAATGATTTTCATACTGACAACGGAATAGAGGTTTTCTTCGTTGTGGAAAATGGTATGAAGAACTTGCGCTTTTATAAATTTTTTCTCTTCCTCAAACAAATCCATGGCATGTTGATTTCCCATCTTTCCTCTCCTTCCCGAGTTCTTTTCACCTTAATGAGCAGTACATCCCCCACCTCTTTCACAATCTTTAGATGAGGGGTAACTGCGCATTAAACTATCATTTCACTTTATTCAGCTTCTTGCTCTAATAAACGAATACCATTACCAGCTAAAAAGTGGTCTGGCTGAATTTCAGTTGCTTTCTTAAATAAAGTAAGAGCTTTCTCGTTATTTTCTTCAAATACGTACGCAACACCTAAATTATAATACGCATCTGCATGCTCTTCATCCATTTCTAATACCTTTTCAAAATAAGGTTTTGCCTCTTGAATATGTTCTAGTCGCGCGAAGCAAAGTCCGCATTGGAAAACAGCTTCTACATCGTCTTCATCTAATTCCGTCGCTCTTTGTAAAAACGGTAATGCAAGACGATCATTTCCAAGTTGCACATGTGTAATACCTAACATAAATGTTACATCAGCTGACTGTAAGCCCGATTGCATTGCTTGTTCAAATACAGATTTTGCCTCTGCAAATTGCTCTTGACCGTAATATACGTTTCCTAAGCCATAATAAGCAGCCGCAGATTTATCATCTAACTCTAATGCACGCTTATAAAATAAAATTGCTCGTTCACTATCACCTAATACATCTAATAAATTCGCAAAGTTAATATATCCAAGCGCATCTTTCGGATTTTCTTCGATTGCTTCTGTAAAATTTTTAGCTGCTTCTTCCCAGTTTCCTTCTTGCATATATTGAATACCTGTTTCAAGTTTGTTTGACATGTCCTTCACCTCTACAACAAATTATAACAAAGAATGTATTTTCCAAGCGAACGAAAATTCGCTTTATGTAAAAGAAACCTCTAACCGCTAATCGGCAGAGGCTTCTCGTTTTATCCTAAATAATCTAATTTCTTACCACTATGATATACTTCATCAATTGTAGCGCCGCCTAAGCACTCATCTCCATCATAGAAAACAACTGCTTGGCCTGGCGTAATCGCACGAATTGGCTCATCACAAAGAATACGAACTGTATTTTCATCAACAATTTGAACCGTTACTTTATTATCTGCTTGACGATAGCGGAATTTCGCTGTGCATTTAAATTCTGTTTCTTTTGCTTTGTTACTTACCCATCCTACATTCGTAGCGATAACTTCATCACCATATAGAAGTTCATTATGGAATCCTTGATCAACATATAAAATGTTGTCTTTTAAGTTTTTCCCAACAGCGAACCATGGATCACCGTTACCACCAATACCAAGGCCATGACGTTGTCCAATTGTATAGTACATTAAACCGTCATGTTTTCCTTTCACTTCACCAGATAACGTTTGCATCACACCTGGTTGCGCTGGTAAATAGTTACTTAAGAAATCTTTAAAGTTACGCTCGCCAATGAAGCAAATACCAGTACTATCTTTCTTCGCCGCTGTCGCTAAACCAGCTTCTGTCGCCATTTCGCGAATTTGCGGTTTCTTTAATTCACCTAATGGGAACATTGTTTTTGATAATTGCTCTTGGCTTAATTGATTTAAGAAATACGTTTGGTCTTTATTGCCATCAACGCCGCGAAGCATTTTATATTCGCCGTCCATATAAGCAACACGTGCATAATGGCCTGTCGCTACATAATCAGCACCAAGCGCAATTGCATGCTCTAAAAATGCTTTAAATTTAATTTCTTTGTTACACATTACATCTGGGTTTGGTGTACGACCAGCTCGGTACTCATCTAAGAAGTACGTAAATACTTTGTCCCAGTATTGTTTTTCAAAGTTTACTGCATAATACGGAATACCGATTTGGTTACACACTTCAATTACATCATTGTAATCTTCTGTTGCTGTGCAGACACCATTCTCATCTGTATCATCCCAGTTTTTCATAAAAATTCCGATCACATCATAACCTTGCTCTTTTAATAAAAGAGCTGCTACAGATGAATCGACGCCACCGGACATCCCGATGACAACGCGTGTTTCGTGAGGTAGTTTGTTCATCATGTCACCTCCCATGCTAATTTTGTGTTAATCGCTTCACGATTTTCACTGTTTCGTACGCCGCTTTTTCAATTTGCTCTTTCGTATTTCCAAGACCGAAACTAAAGCGTACGGATGAACGTATTTGATCGGAGTCTTTTCCGAACATCGCCACTAATACATGTGATGGATCAATCGAACCAGCTGTACAAGCAGAACCACTTGATACTGCAATGCCAGCTAAGTCTAAGTTCACAAGAAATGGTTCAATGTTCATTCCTGTAAAACTGATATTCAACACATGTGGTAAGCGATATTCCAAGTTTCCGTTTACCTCGAAAGTAATGCCTTCATTTTTGAAGACAGATACCATTATATCTTTAAACTCTTCATATTGGGCATTTTTTTGCTCACGAGTTTTTTCAGCTAAAAGAATTGCATGTTGAAGTCCGACAATACTAGGTACATTTTCAGTACCAGCACGGCGTTTTCTTTCTTGCTCTCCGCCTATTAATAACGGTTCAAATTTCAAATTTGCACTAGCGTATAAGAACCCTACGCCTTTTGGCCCGTTAATTTTGTGCGCTGAAATTGATAATAAATCAATCCCAAACTCTTTCACATTTATTTCTACTAAACCGTAAGCTTGTACCGCATCTGTATGGAAATAAGCTTGATGCTCTTTTAGCAGTTTTCCTATTTCCGCAATCGATTGCATCGTCCCTACTTCATTATTCCCAAACATAATAGATACAAGAATTGTCTCTTCTGTTAATGCCTTTTGTATGTCAGAAAGTTGAACACGCCCCGTTTCATCGACAGGTAAATATGTCACTTCAAACCCTTCACGCTCAAGCAATTCACACGTATGCAAAATCGCATGATGTTCAATTTCCGTCGTTATAATGTGGTTACCTTTATGACGGTTTGCGCGTGCTACACCTATAAGCGCTAAATTATCAGCTTCTGTACCACCGCTCGTGAATATAATTTCATTCGGTTTCGCATGGATGCTTTTTGCACACACGCGTCTCGCCTCATCTACTGCATGGCGCGCTTGACGTCCATAAAAGTGAATACTAGACGGGTTTCCGAATGTTTCTGTCATATATGGAATCATCTTTTCGACCACTTCTGGGTGAGTCGGAGATGTCGCAGCATGATCTAAGTAAATGCGTTCCATTAAATCTCCTTCTTTCCAAATCGTTTCACAAGGAATTAAATGTAAAACATATAGCCCCCGTGATTTTCTTCCTCATAACGCACTAAATCTTCTAAAGTTGTACTATCTAACACTTCTTGCACTGCATCTCGAACACGCATCCATAATTGGCGCTGTGCTGGTTCTTCTTCTTCTATCATTTCTACAACACTAATTGGACCCTCTAGTACACGGATTACATCCCCAGCTGTAATGTTAGCCGGTTGATCAGATAATACATATCCGCCATATGCACCACGCGTACTCTTTACAAGACGAGCGTTACGAAGTGGTGAAATTAATTGTTCTAAGTAATGTTCCGATAAGTCATGTGCCTGTGCGATTGATTTTAATGAAATCGGACCTTCACCAAACTTTTTTGCAAGATCGATCATAATTGTTAAGCCGTAGCGGCCTTTTGTTGAAATCTTCATCTATTTTGCACCTCTTTTCAAATTTTCACTTCTATTGGTTATATCTTATTTATCCCGCTATTTGCGGGCAGTAAAACTCCCACCTCAAAATTCGGCTGGAGCAAAGAAGTTAGGTAGGGGATAAACAAAACCCCCACTGATTAAAGTTTCACTTTATAAAAGAACACAATTTAAAATCCTATGAAATTATAGCATAATATAGTATTATAAGAAATTTCAACTTGTGTATCAAAATGATAACATAAAATCGCATTGAAAAACTCGGAAATTATTAAAATTGAAAGAAAAATGAAAATATTCATATTCATCTTTCCCATAAAACAGCATCCTATTTCAAATTCCACTAAAAAAAATGATACGATAGAATGAGATTATATAGTAAGGGAGACGGTAAAAATGAAACAACCACTCGCACATCGAATGCGCCCTACAAATATTCAAGAAATTATTGGACAACAGCATTTAGTTGGTGAAGGAAAGATTTTATGGCGAATGGTCCAAGCAAATCATTTTCAATCTATGATTTTATACGGTCCTCCAGGTACAGGAAAAACATCAATAGCTAGCGCAATTGCGGGAAGTACTGGAACACCGTTTCGCCTATTAAATGCTGTTACTCACAATAAAAAAGATATGGAAGTTGTCGTACAAGAAGCGAAGATGCATCGACACCTCGTTTTAATTTTAGATGAAGTTCACAGGTTAGATAAGGCGAAACAAGACTTTCTATTACCTCATTTAGAAAGTGGACTCCTTACTTTAATCGGTGCAACGACGAGTAATCCATTCCATGCGATAAACTCTGCTATCCGAAGCAGATGTCAAATCTTCGAGTTACACGCACTAACAGAAGATGATATTTTAATTGGTTTAAAACGAGCTCTTGAAGATAAAGAAAAAGGGCTTGGGGAATATGATGTAACTGTTACGGATGGAGCATTACATCACTTTGCAAATGCTTCAGGCGGAGATATGCGTTCCGCTTATAATGCACTTGAACTAGCTGTTTTATCTAGCTTTACAACTGACGACAAAGCTGCGGAAATCACGCTAGAAATCGCAGAAGAATGCTTACAAAAAAAGAGTTTCGTTCATGACAAAGGTGGAGATGCTCATTATGACGTATTATCGGCATTTCAAAAATCAGTGCGCGGAAGTGATGTAAATGCAGCACTTCATTATTTAGCACGCCTTATTGAAGCAGGTGATTTACAAAGTATCGGTAGACGCCTTCTTATTATGGCATATGAAGATATCGGACTTGCTAGCCCGCAAGCTGGACCGCGCACACTTGCAGCGATCGAGTCAGCTGAACGAGTTGGATTCCCAGAGGCACGCATACCACTTGCAAATGCCGTTATCGAGCTATGCTTATCACCAAAATCAAATTCAGCTTATAAAGCACTTGATGCTGCATTGCACGATTTACGTAACGGTCAAACAGGTGACATTCCAGGTCATTTAAAAGACAGTCACTATAAAGGCGCTGAATCGTTAGGTCGAGGCATTGGATACTTATATCCACATGATCATCCAAATGGCTGGGTACACCAACAATACTTACCTGATAAAATAAAAAACAAGCAATATTATAAACCGAAAACAACAGGGAAATTTGAGCAAGCACTTTCTACTGTTTATGAAAGATTACAAAGTTCGAATAAAACGAAAAATAAAGGGTAACATAAACGAAAACGTCACCATTACGGAGGCTTCGCTTATGAAAACACGTCAAGATGCATGGACAAGAGAAGACGATCTCCTTTTAGCAGAAACTGTTTTACGACATATTCGTAGCGGCAGTACACAAATCAAAGCATTCGATGAAGTTGGCGATGCTTTGAACCGCACTTCAGCAGCTTGCGGTTTTAGATGGAATGCTGAAGTACGAGCGAATTACGAAGATGCGGTACAGATTGCAAAAAAACAACGTAAAGAATTAAAACGTTCTGAAGCTAAAATAGAAAAAGAGCAGTTTACACAAACTCAGCAGCTCGTAATCGATGCCGAGTTTTCAGAAAATATCACGCCAAGTCAACAGGAACTTACAATGCAAAATGTCATCTCATTTTTGCAAAACATGGAACATAATAACCCTTCAACCGCAAAGTTGCAAACTGAAAATGAGGTATTACAAGATCAGCTTACTTCCTTGCAAAAAACGAATCATGAACTTGAAGCAAAATTAGCGGTACTCACAAAAAAACAACAAGCAATCGAAGAAGATTATGCAATGCTTGTTAGAATTATGGATCGTGCTCGAAAACTTGTTTCAGTTGAAGAACAAGAAGAACAGATTGCTCCCATTTTCAAAACCGATCAAAACGGGAATTTAGATATTATTTATTCTGCAGAGAATTAAAAACAGGGATGTCACTTTTTTGATTAAGTGACATCCCTGTTTGTTTTCGGTGAATCGTATATAGATATATCGGTAAATGAAATTATATCAACGATTTTTCGAATATATCTATCGTAACTTGCAATATATCTATCGTAACTTGCAATATATCAACGATTTTTCAAATATATTTATCACAACTTGCAATATATCAACGATTCGAAAAAGAATATCGATTTAACGACAAAAATTGACAATAATATTTCTCCCTGTCATACAAGGAAACTCCCAAAATATATTAGATAATTTTTACTGTAATGTCATTATAACTCTTGGCCTTCTCGTCCTGACTTTAGCTCTTTTCACCATTAACAGTCTAAAAAATACATCCGCCTATAAATCAGATAAATATGATCATTACTTATTAACCTTACTTACATTTGAACTAGTAGTGATGCAAATATCAATAATTCTTTAAAACATAGAAAAAGCATATATCCGAAATGGATATATGCTTTCCTTTTATTCTTGCCCTACACGCTTCACTTCTACATTTTTAATACGCTCACGTACAACGTGACTTGCCATAATTAAGCCTGCCACAGATGGTACGAATGCATTTGAAGAAGGTGGTAATTTCGCCTTACGAATTTTTGCATTTTCGTCTGGTACGATTTCTTTACGTACTTCTTCACGAATTACGATTGGGTTTTCGTCAGAGAAGACAACTTTTACACCTTTTTTAATACCCTCTTTACGAAGCTTCGTACGAATTACTTTCGCAATCGGATCTGTATGTGTTTTAGAAATGTCCGCAATACGAAAACGAGTTGGGTCCATTTTATTTGCTGCACCCATACATGAGATAATTTTAATTTTACGACGTAAACATTGTTTAATTAAATGGATTTTGAACGTAATCGTATCAGATGCATCCACTACGAAATCTAAACCGTGTTTAAAGAACTCTTCATATGTTTCATCTGTATAAAACATTTCTAATCCAATTACTTCACATTCGGGATTAATGTCTGCAATACGCTCTTTCATTAATTCTACTTTTGAACGTCCTACAGTAGATACTAATGCGTGAATTTGACGGTTTACGTTTGTAATATCTACAACGTCTTTATCAACTAATACGAGACGTCCTACGCCAGAACGTGCTAACGCTTCAGCTGAAAATGATCCTACGCCGCCAATTCCTAAAATACCGACTGTACTATTTTTTAATATTTCAAGTCCTTCTTTACCGAAGGCTAATTCATTACGTGAAAATTGATGTAACATTCAGCTCTACACTCCTATTACAAAAATGGTCTACCATGTATTCTAGCGTTTTTCCGACTATTTGTATAGAAAAAGTTATAGAATTCCTAAAAATACATATTTCAAACAAAAACATAATATAAACCGGACTTTTTAAACTTCCTCTCAAAAAAAGTCTAGACGGCTATAGTATAACCATCTAGACCCTATTCTTACTTCTCTTCTTTCAAGCTTAATTTTAAGTTCAGTTCTTCAAGCTGCGCTTCTGCAACTGGGCTTGGAGCTTCTGTTAATAAGCAGCTTGCGCTTGCTGTTTTCGGGAATGCAATTGTATCACGAAGGTTCGTACGACCTGCAAGTAACATAACAAGACGGTCTAAACCTAATGCAATTCCGCCGTGTGGTGGTGTACCGTATTCGAATGCTTCTAATAAGAATCCGAATTGTTCTTGCGCTTCTTCTTGTGAGAATCCAAGTGCTTTAAACATTTTTTCTTGTACGTCACGCTCGTAAATACGAAGTGATCCGCCACCAAGCTCATAACCGTTTAATACAAGGTCATATGCTTGTGCACGTGCTTTTTCTGGTGCTGTTTCTAATAGCTCAACGTCTTCACGGAATGGCATTGTGAATGGGTGGTGAGCTGCGAAGTAACGATCTGCATCTTCATCGTACTCAAGAAGTGGCCAATCAGTTACCCATAGGAAGTTAAATTTACTTTCATCTATTAACTCAAGCTCTTTACCTAAACGTAAACGAAGTGCACCTAAGCTATCTGCAACAACGCTTTTCTTATCTGCTACGAATAGTAATAAATCGCCAGCAGTAGCTTCTAATGTACTCATTAACGCTTTTGCATCTTCTTCGCCGAAGAATTTCGCAATCGGTCCTTTTAAGCCGTCTTCTTCCACTTTAAGCCAAGCTAGACCTTTTGCACCGTATACTTTTACGAATTCAGTTAATGCATCAATGTCTTTACGAGAGTATTTGCTTGCGGCACCTTTTGCATTAATTGCTTTTACTTGTCCGCCGCTTTCTACAGCACTTGTAAATACTTTAAATCCACAATCTACTGCAAATTCAGATAGGTCTGTTAGTTCCATTTCAAAGCGTGTATCTGGCTTATCAGAACCGTAGCGAGCCATTGCATCAGCATATTTCATACGAGGGAACGGTGCACTAACTTCTACACCTTTTGCATCCTTCATAACTTTCGTCATCATACGCTCCATCATATCTAAAATTTCATCTTGCGTTAAGAATGAAGCTTCGATATCGATTTGCGTGAATTCTGGTTGACGATCCGCACGTAAATCTTCGTCACGGAAACAACGTGCTACTTGATAGTAACGCTCAAATCCGCCGACCATAAGAAGTTGTTTAAATAATTGTGGTGACTGTGGTAATGCATAGAATTCACCGTCGTGTACACGGCTTGGTACTAAATAGTCACGAGCTCCTTCTGGTGTGCTCTTCGTTAAAATTGGAGTTTCAACTTCTAAGAAGTCTTCTGTATCTAGGAAGTTACGAATTGTTTTCGTTACGTCGTGACGCATTTTGAATGTGTTAAACATTACAGGACGACGTAAGTCTAAGTAACGATATTTTAAACGCACATCTTCTGATGCATCTGTATCATCAGCGATAATGATTGGTGTTGTTTTCGCTGCGTTTAATACGTTTACTCTCGTTGCTTGTACTTCAATACGACCAGTTGCCATATTGTCATTAATTGCGCCTTCACCACGTTCAACAACTGTACCTTCTACGTGCAATACGTATTCACTACGAATCGTTTCTGCTACTTCTAGTGCTTCTTTTGATGTTTCTGGGTTAAATACGACTTGCACGATACCTGTACGGTCACGTAAATCGATGAAGATTAATCCACCTAAGTCACGACGTTTTTGTACCCAACCTTTTAATTGAACTGTTTGTCCAACAGCTTCTACTGTTACTTTTCCACATGCATGTGTTCTTTCAGCCACTGTAAGTTCCCCCTATATTAATTTCTCTGCTACGTATGAAGCAAATACATCTAATGCTACTTCTTCTTGTCCGCCTGTTGCCATATCTTTTAAGTTAATGATGCCTTTATCTAGCTCATCTTCCCCTAATACAGCTACAAATTTCGCATTTAAACGATCTGCTGATTTAAATTGTGCTTTCATTTTGCGATCTAAATAATCTTTTTCGACTGATAATCCAGCTTTACGAAGATCAAACGCAACTTTCGCAGCATGGTCTTTCGCTTTTTCACCAAGAGCTACAACGTAACAATCAATACTATGTTCAATTGGTAACTCAATGTTCTCAGCTTTTAGCGCCATAATTAGACGTTCAATACTCATCGCAAAACCGATACCTGGCATTTCTGGTCCACCGATTTCTTGTACAAGTCCATTATAACGGCCACCACCGCTTAATGTAGTGATAGCACCGAAACCTTCTGCCTCACTCATAATTTCAAAAACAGTGTGTTGATAGTAGTCTAAACCACGCACTAAGTTTGGATCTTTTTCAAATGGAACATCCATCATCGTTAATAGTTCTTGAACTTTATCGTAGTATACTGCTGAATCTTCGTTTAAGTATTCTGTAATAGATGGTGCTGTACCCATTAATTCATGGTTACGGTCCTTCTTACAGTCTAAAATACGAAGTGGATTCTTTTCTAAGCGAGATTGGCAATCAGAGCAGAACTCGCCGATGCGTGGCTCAAAATGAGCGATTAATGCATCGCGGTGCGCTTGACGGCTCGCTGCATCACCTAAGCTGTTTAATACAACTTTAATATTTTTTAAGCCCATGCCGCGGTAAAACTCTACAGCAAGTGCAATTACTTCTGCATCAATTGCAGGGTCGTTACTACCGATTGCTTCAATACCGAATTGTACGAATTGACGATAGCGACCTGCTTGTGGTCTTTCGTAACGGAACATTTGACCGATATAGTATAACTTTGTTGGTTGCGTTGCGTCACCGAACATTTTGTTTTCAACGTAAGAACGTACAACAGGTGCAGTACCTTCTGGACGTAATGTTAAACTGCGCTCACCACGATCTTGGAATGAATACATTTCTTTTTGTACGATATCTGTCGTGTCACCAACACCACGTAAAAATAACTCAGTGTGTTCAAAAATTGGTGTGCGAATTTCTTTATAATTGTAACGACGGCAAATTTCGCGTGCTTGCCCTTCGATATACTGCCATAACTCAACAGTGCCTGGAAGAATATCTTGCGTTCCGCGTGGGATTTGAATAGACATATTCAGTTCCTCCTCAAATTGTTTTAATCTTAATAAAAATAAAAAAACTCCCGCCTCTACTGTTTGAACAGTAGGGACGAGAGTATTATACCCGTGGTGCCACCCTAATTGAAGCACGTATGCTTCCACTTTTTTAATAACGCTTAAATGTGCGTTCATCCCTACTAAGCATATATGCCGTTCAAGTTGAAACCTCTAGAGTGTCATTCAATCAGTCATCATGTAGAAATGTTTTCAGCCTAAGACATCTCTTCTCTTTCCATGTGTATCTCATTTACTCTTCTCTATCAACGGTTATATTCATATGTAAATATAAAATTACTATACGTTTGTTGAGTTCGATTGTCAAGTGTTCTAAGAGCGTTCAATCTGCTTCTTAAGACGCTTTACATCTTGAAGAGAAATTCCAAACTCAGAAGCAAGCTCCATCGAAGTATTGTTTTGTTCTTTTGAAATAAAATCATGAAAATTCACGTTAAACAGTTGATTTGCACCGTTTGTAACAGAATGCCCTTTTTCATTCATACGCATACGTATATCCCTCACATTCAATATGGATGTTTTACTTTTTATTGTTCCATATTGATAAGGTAGTTATACGTATAAACGAATAACGTTATTCCATACCACTTTTATATAAATAATCCGCTCTTTGAATCATAAAGGTTGTTACAACCATTGCTGCTATTACAAATACTGCCCAAGTACTGTAACTTAGCACTGCGAAAGTAACTCCTAATGCATGTAAAAAAATAGCTAAGCTAAATCGCAATGAAAATTTCAAATCTTTAAAGATTGACCAATTCATGTACTATCTCCCCTTTTCACACATACATCCGAATGTTTTTACCATTTTTTACATTATACTATATAATGGATAACCCAAGCTATTGATTCCAAATCAACATCAGCATTCGATTTATAACAATAATAGTTACCAATCCACTCGCCAGCATAGGATGCTTCAAATGATACAACGCTGCAACATCCGCTTCAAACATGATAATCTCTAACAATACATGCAATATACCTTGTACTTCTCATTCTGCATGCGGAGCTCCAAATAGCTCCCAAATGACTGCAACAACAATCGAAATAATAATAGCAAGTGTAATTTTTATAGCCGTTATTGTTCCTACCCGAAATCCCCAGTATCCAACAATCCCAAGAACACATAACTCTAGCATAAAACGTAAAGTTATATTGAATTCTTGAAGCATGCTACACCTTCTTTTCCTTTTATTCCCCTTCGAATTAATCCTATGATAAAGTGAAACTTTAATCAGTGGGGGTTTTGTTCATCCCCCACTGATTATCAACCCTCACCAATCGGGCTTTTACGGGCAGCCCGACCCCCACCTAACTTCTTTGCTTCCGCTGAATTTTGAGGTGGGGTTCTTACTGCCCACAAATAGCGGGATAAATGAACAAAACATACAACAAAGTATAAAAAAGAGAGGACTATATAATCCTCTCTTCTTGGGCCATACTATTTACTTTCCACAATTAAGGTCACCGGACCATCATTGATTAAAGAAACGTCCATCATTGCACCGAACTTCCCTGTTTCTACATGCAATCCTTGTTTACGAACTTCTTCATTAAAGAAATCGTATAAATGCTCTGCATAGTCAGGTTTCGCAGCATCCATAAAGTTTGGACGTCTTCCCTTGCGGCAATCGCCATATAATGTGAATTGCGAAATTGATAGAACTTGTCCTTCTACATCGAGTACAGAATGGTTCATCTTTCCGCTCTCATCTTCAAAGATGCGTAAGTTCGCGATTTTTTCCGCAATGTACGTTGCATCTTTTTCAGTATCTTCATGCGTAATGCCAACTAGTAATGTTAAACCGAATGGAATTTGTCCTACAATCTCACCATCTACTGTGACAGACGCCTCTTTTGATCGTTGTAAAACAACTCTCATCTTTTCTACACTCCCTATTAATGCATCATGCGTCGTACTGCATAAATTTCAGGAACACGTTTAATGCGTTCTACTACTTTTTTCAAGTGTTGTAAGTTACGAATCGAGATCGACATATTAATCGTTGCCATCTTATTACGATCACTTCTACCAGAAACAGCTGAAATGTATGTTTTCGTCTCTGTAACAGCTTGCAATACTTCATTTAATAAACCACGGCGATCATAGCCTGAAATTTCGATATCAACGTTGTATTCAATTTCTTTTTCAGGGCTACCTTCCCACTCTACTTCTAATAAGCGCTCTACAGCTTCTTCTGTATGAATATTTACACAATCACGACGGTGAATCGATACGCCCCGACCTTTCGTAATATACCCAACGATATCATCACCTGGAACTGGGTTACAGCATTTTGACAAACGAATTAATAAATTGTCAGCACCACTTACCTTTACACCAGAATCCCATTTTCTAATTTTCATCGGTTTACGAACTTCTTTAACTTCAACAATTTCTTCTTCACGCTGCTTACGGAACTTGTCCGTTAGTCGCGTAACAATTTGCGACGCTGTAATTCCGCTATATCCAACTGCTGCAAACATATCTTCTTCATTTGCAAAATTAAACTTCTCAGCAACACGTTTTAAATTGTCAGGAGCTAACACTTCTTTCATCTCATACTCTAGACCACGTACTTCTTTTTCAACAAGTTCACGGCCTTTTTCAATATTTTCGTCTCTACGCTGTTTCTTAAAGAATTGACGTATTTTATTTTTCGCATGAGATGTTTGAGCAAGTTTCACCCAATCTTGGCTTGGGCCATACGAATGTTTCGATGTTAAAATTTCAATGATGTCACCCGTTTTTAATTTATAATCAAGGGTCACCATTTTCCCATTTACTTTTGCCCCAATTGTTTTATTCCCGATTTCTGAATGGACACGATAAGAAAAGTCAATTGGAACAGATCCAAGTGGTAATTCCATTACATCGCCTTTCGGTGTAAAGACGAATACCATGTCAGAGAATAAATCAATTTTTAATGACTCCATAAACTCTTCTGCATTAGAAGCTTCATTTTGCCATTCTAATATTTGACGGAACCAAGTTAGTTTCTTCTCTAATGTACCTGTTGTTTCTGCGGTCTTTCCTTCTTTATACGCCCAATGTGCCGCGATACCGAATTCTGCAATTTCGTGCATTTCTTTCGTACGAATTTGCACTTCTAGCGGATCACCTTTCGGTCCAATTACCGTCGTATGAAGAGATTGATATAGATTTGCTTTCGGCATTGCAATATAATCTTTGAAACGACCTGGCATTGGCTTCCAGCAAGTATGAATAATTCCAAGCACCGCGTAACAATCTTTAATACTATTTACAACGACACGTACAGCTAGTAAATCGTAAATTTCATTAAACTGTTTATTTTGCAATGCCATTTTACGATAAATACTGTAAATATGTTTTGGTCTTCCAGAAATCTCAGGTTGAATGGAAACTTCTTTTAATTTCTCACGAATACCAGTCATTACTTCATCTAAATATTCTTCACGCTCTGCACGTTTACGCTTCATTAAATTTACAATACGATAATATTGTTGCGGATTTAAATAGCGAAGTGACGTATCCTCTAACTCCCATTTAATAGTACTAATTCCGAGTCTATGTGCTAAAGGTGCAAAGATTTCTAACGTTTCATTCGCAATGCGACGCTGCTTCTCTTGAGGCAAATGTTTCAATGTACGCATGTTATGAAGACGATCAGCTAGTTTAATTAAAATAACTCGAATATCTTGAGCCATTGCGATAAACATTTTGCGATGGTTTTCTGCTTGTTGCTGCTCATGAGATTTATATTTAATCTTTCCGAGCTTTGTAACACCATCGACAAGCATAGCGATTTCTTTATTAAATTCTCGCTCAATATCTTCTAATGTAATCTCTGTATCTTCCACTACATCATGTAAGAAACCTGCCGATACTGTAGCTGGATCCATGTGTAAATCAACTAAAATACCTGCAACTTGAATTGGGTGAATAATATATGGTTCACCCGATTTTCTATATTGTTCGCTATGTGCATCGCGTGCATATTCATAAGCACGTGCCACTAGCTCAATATCTTCAACCGCTAAATATTGACTTGCTTTCTCGAGTACCTGTTCAGCTGTTAGTACTTGCTCATTTGCCATCGAATCACCTTTTATTGAAAATTGACTTTGTATTTATTAAATAGAATAAATTATATTCTATCATTATAACCCAATGATTGTGAATTGTGAAAAGGAAAAGATTTTACTGACATTTCACCTTATTTTTTTGTTCAATTATACAAAAGTACCCGCTCCTCTCCAAGAGATTCACGGGTACTTTTTATCACCGTAGTTTTACCTATATAGTGATTAGTATTTTTCTAATACTAATACATCGTAACCATCTAACATTTTACGACCATCTAAGTAAGTAAGCTCTACTAAGAATGCAATCCCTGCTACAACTCCGCCAAGTTCTTCAACTAGCTTAATTGTTGCTTCAATTGTTCCACCTGTAGCTAATAGATCATCAGTAATTAATACGCGTTGACCTGGTTTAATTGCATCTTTATGGATTGTTAAAACATCTGTACCATATTCTTTGCCGTAGTCAACTGTAATTACTTCACGTGGTAATTTTCCTAATTTACGAACTGGCGCAAATCCTACTTCTAATGCATAAGAAACTGGGCAACCGATAATAAAACCACGAGCTTCTGGTCCTACTACAACATCGATATCTCTTTCTTTTGCATACTCAACGATTGCATCTGTTGCTGCTTTGTATGCTTTACCGTCGTTCATTAAAGGTGTAATGTCTTTAAACACAATACCTTCTTTCGGATAATCCGGTACAATTGCGATATGTTGCTTGAAATCCATATTTCTGAATCCTCCTCAGATATAAAAGGTTTGTAAATACCAAATCCTTTACCCTAACTGTTCTACTTATTTATGATTACGAATCGTTTCAAACCATGTATATAGTTGCTGATATGTGCTATAAACCAATTCTTTTTCTAATTGTAAGTGGTTCATTTTCTCACGATATGTGTTCGATTCAATTAAATCACGCTTTTGTTTTTGTTCGGCCATAAAAATGACACCGTCTTTTATTGTAACAAATTCTAACTCAAAAAACACCTGTGTCATGAAATTTACTGTATCTTTTGACCAACCTTTATGGCGACATAGTTGTTCCCCATATTGTCTTAAAGAAAATGGTGATTTTTGGTTTAAGAAAGAATAGTACCATTTAAAATGTTCCCTCGTTGGGACTGTACTAAATAGATGATTGTTCTCTTGATAAAATAACGTATAGATTCTAGATGGGAATCCTACTTTAAATAAATCACGCAATTCATCTGTTCCTTTTGGCAAATCGAGTAACACGATGTATTGATCATCTAAATGAGTTACCTCTGATGCATGCACAAGATGTTCTTTATAGTCTTCTAAAGAAAACTTATTCAATACCTCTTCAGAAAAATACACCATTGTTATTTTTTCTTTCGGGAGTTCTGCTAAATTTGCTTCCACATTACGCATACTACGCCAATCAAATAATTGCCATGCCTCTACAGCAATATCTTGTACCATTAATTGTGGCTTCTTAAAATTATTCCATTCATTAATGGATGCCTCTCCTATTACAGATACCTTAGCAACTGGAGAAATTTCTTTTGCATACGCACCAAATCCGAATCCAATTGTATCCAGTGTTGCCTGTCCGTCACGAAGTGCCATTTTCAAATGTGAACCATCGGATCCGATTGCACGAATACTTTCTAATTCAGCATTTTTCACTGCAAGACGTGGTTTCGGATTTCCAACACCAAATGGCGCTAACTTTTGCATATCCTCAATTGCTGCAAGCGTTACATCTTCCACTTTACAAAATGTATCAACTGCTGTGATTGGAATAAAATCCGCTTCTGTTAAAATTGCATCCGCTTGCGCATTTAAGCGGCGACGTAACTCATCTACATCATTCATATGTAGCGTCATTCCTGCGGCCATCGGATGCCCTCCGAAGTGCGGTAATAACTCTCTACAATCCGACAAGTTTGCAAACAAATCAAATCCCGCGATACTACGTGCTGAACCCTTTGCTGTTTCTTTGGCAGGATCAATGCTTAATACAATTGTTGGACGATAAAAACGTTCAACTAATTTAGAAGCGACAATTCCAATTACACCTGGATTCCAGCCTTCTTTTGCAAGCACTAACACTTTATTTTCTTCTGGCGGGAATTTATTTTCCACTTCAGCGATAGCCTCTTCTGTAATTTGCTTTACAATATCTTTTCGAAGTTTGTTCAGCTCATCAATTTCTTCAGCCAGTTCTTTCGCTTCCTCTGGGTCATCTGATAATAATAGGTGTACAGCCGGCGTAGCATCTTCTAAACGCCCAACTGCATTAATACGCGGTGCGATTGAGAATCCAATGCTTTCTTCTGTAATTTCACTTTGCGAAACGTTAGCAACTTTAAACAATGCCTTTAAACCAATATTTTTCGTCATTCGCATATGTTTTAAACCGCGCTTCACTAGCAATCTATTTTCGCCATGAAGTGATACTAAATCGGCTACCGTACCGATTACTGCAATTTCTAATAAATGTTCTGGTACACGACCTAATAGTGCATGTGCAACTTTAAACGCAACACCTACACCGGCTAAATAATGAAACGGATACACACCGCCATCTAGTTTTGGATGAATAATCGCGAGTGCTTCTGGTAATTCTGGCGGTGGCTCATGGTGATCCGTAATAATAAGATCTATTCCAAGTTCCTTCGCTACCTTCGCTTCATGTATCGCTGCGATACCAGTATCGACAGTAATAATAAGTGAGAACCCTGCACTATGCGCCCAACGAAACGCTTCTTCGTTTGGTCCATAACCTTCTGTAAAACGGTTTGGAATATAAAATTCTACCTCTGCACCTAATTCTTGCAGAGCAAGATATAAAACCGTTGTACTACTTACTCCGTCCGCATCATAATCACCAAATATTAATATTTGCTCTCCATTTTGAATCGCCTTATTTACACGTTCTACCGTTCTATCCATTCCTTCTAATAAAAACGGATCGTGAAATTCTTGATTTTCTGTATTTAAAAAATCTAAAATCTTATCTTCTGTATCTAATCCTCTACCGAGGAATAACGAAATGACAAGTGGTGATAGTTGTAACTTTTTTGCTAATTCACTCACTCGCTCTTCATTATATTCTTTTTCTTTCCAACGCGTCTTCGGTTGTAACACGAAATCACCCCTTAACCTGTTTATTATACAAGACAGATTAAGGGGTGACAATATAATGCAAACTACGATGCAATATCTATATACTAAAATTTTAATGATATTTAATTTGGAGAATACGGATTTATATGTACAAACACATTTTGTACATTATCTTGTTTCATAAGCATTTCTTTCACATGTTTTCCAATGCGGTGTCCTTCTTCTACAGTAATGTATGGATCTACAGAAACTTTAATATCGACAATAACATAGTGACCATGTTCTCTCGCATATAAAGAACCGATTTTTTTCACACCATTTACTTGCAGGACAGCTTCTCTAAGCGGAATAACATCTTCCTCATGAAGTACATGATCAAGCGTTGCATGAATCGCTTCCGCCCCAATACTCCACGCCATCTTTGCAACAAGGAGTGAAACAAATAACCCTGCAACCGGATCCGCATATACAAGCCAATCTAAACCTAGCTTACCACCGATAATAGCTGCACAAATACCGATTAAAGCTGCAATTGAAGAAAATACATCCGAACGGTGCTCATATGCATTTGCAATAATTGCATCACTATTTACCCTCTTCCCTAATCGGAATTTATACTGAAACATTCCTTCTTTCACGACAATCGAAAGAATAACAGCAAAAATCGTAATTCCTTTCGGTGGTTCTAGTTCTTGCGAAAAAGCTTTTATAGACGAAATCGCTATCTCGATGCCCACAATAAATAATAATACTGCAACAATAATCGCTGAAATCGATTCCGCTTTACCATGACCGTACGGGTGATCTTCATCTGGTGGTTGCTTTGCTGCTCGCAATCCAAAAAGTACAGCTAGCGAACCAATTACATCTGATGCAGAATGCACAGCATCCGCTAATAGTGCTTTACTGTTCCCGATATAACCAATTACCGCCTTTACAATCGCTAATATAATATTACCAACGATTCCGACAATAGCACCAAACTCGGCCTGTTTAAAACGTTCATCTTTTTCCATAATTAAAATCCCTTCTTTTCTTAACCTATCTTGTTATCCCGATTTATTGTATCAAAAACAACGATAACATCACCACTTTTTTCCATCTTTATTCTGTAAAAAGTTGCTATCTTATTGTATCCACAAACGAAAAAAGAGATGCCTCCTAATGAGGCATCACCTTTTTATACTTGTGGTTCAGATACTTCTTTCTCAACCTTCTTCTTGTTTTTGCCCTTTTTCAAACGACTGTTTTCAAGCATTAACCAAATTTGAGAAGCAACGAAAATAGAAGAGTACGTACCTACAACTAATCCAATTAATAACGCAAGTGAGAAGTTACGCAGTGATTCACTACCGAAAATAAGTAGTGCAATTACTGGGAACAACACTGTTAAAACAGTATTAATTGAACGACCAATTGTTTGACGAATACTTGAGTTTACGATTTCTTCTAAATCTTTTAAATCGCGAACTCGTTTTTTCTGTTTGTATAATTCACGGTTTCTATCAAACGTAACGATTGAGTCATTGATAGAGTAACCAATAATGGTTAATACCGCAGCGATAAATGTTAAGTCTACCTCTATTCGGAAAAGACTAAATACAACAATCATAACGAAGGCATCATGTAATAATGCGATTACTGCAGATACTGCGTACGTAAGACGGAAACGAATACTTACGTATAAAATGATTACTGCAGACGCAATTAATACTGCGATAAATGCATTTCGTGCAATCTCTTTACCGATTGTCGGTGAAACTGTACTTACATTCGGATCTGTACCGTATTTATCGTGGAAGAATGTTTTCGTTTTCGCAATTTCATCTTTTGATAGAACACCTAATGTACGAACTGCGAAACCTTTATTGTCATCTCCAGTCGGTACAATATTTTCTTCCTTCACATCGATTTTCAATTCTTTAAAATCTTTATGAACATCAGCAACAGTAACTGCTTGTTTTGATTGCAAGTCGATACGTGTACCACTTGCAAAGTCAATACCAAGATTCATTTTGAAAATCGGTAATATAATTGCCCCAGCAATTACGACTACAATTGAGAATAAGAAGAATTTATGACCGATATTTACGAAGTTAATACGATCAAATCTCGTTGGCGGATGTACTACACCTTTTGTTAATGGAATAATATCCTTTTCCTTAACACCAAAATAAGATTGTTTTTTATCGAAGTAACGGCTCTTTACAAGTAAACCTAGTAAGAAACGAGTACCGAATACGTTCGTAATGAAACCGACTAAAATACTAACAATTAAACTTGTTGCGAAACCTTTTACAGAACTATTACCGTAAGCAAATAATACACCGGCTGCTGCAATTGTTGTAATGTTCGCATCTAAAATTGTCGCTAATGAACGATGGTTACCAGCACGAAATGCTGACATCATTGACTTACCAATTTTCAGCTCTTCCTTTAACCTCTCGTACGTAATGATATTCGCATCAACTGCGATACCTACCCCGAGCACTAATGCCGCAATACCTGGCAACGTAAGAACCGCATGCATCCAGTTAAAGACAAGTAATGTAACGAAAATGTATAAACCTAACATAATAACCGCTACAAGCCCTGGTAAACGGTAGAATACAAGCATAAATAAGAAGATAATAGCAATACCGATTGCACTAGCGAAAATCGTTTGCTCTAATGCTTGTTGACCAAATTTCGCTCCAACAGATGTTGAATACATTTCTTTTAAATCAACAGGAAGTGCACCTGCATTTAATAAAGATGAAAGTTCTTTCGCACTTTCAACTGTAAAGTTTCCACCTACGATAGATACTTCAGCTTGGTTAAACACTTGGCTTACTGTTGCTGCTGATAAAAACTTCGGATTCGGTTTTGCAGATTCTGCTTTATACGAATCTTTTCCTTCTTCAAAATCAAGCCATATTACCATTAAATTCGTTGGTGGTGGCATTTTTGAAATTTTTTCAGTTACATCACGGAATTTTTCAGCGCTTTTTAATGTAAGACCTACGCTCGCACGGCCTTGCTCATCAAATGTTTGCTTCGCTCCGCCGCCTTTTAAATCCGTTCCATCCATAAGAAGATTGTCATCTACATCACGAAAAGTTAATTTCGCTTGTGTTGATAACATTTCACGTGCTTTTTGCTGATCTTGTACACCAGCAAGCTGTACCCGAATTCGATTCTCCCCTTCAATTTGGATGTTCGGCTCACTTACACCGAGAACATTGACACGATTTTCAAGAGCACCTACTGTACTTACAAGTGCCTCTCGGTCAATTTTATCACCTTTTTTGGCTGGTTTTACTTCATACAGAACTTCAAAACCACCGCGAAGGTCTAGTCCTAGACTAATTCCTTTTGCTATGTCTTTTCCTGCCGCACCAATTACGCCACCGATTAATAAAACGATGAGGAAAAAGGCGGCAATTCTCGTACCACGCTTTGCCATATGTACCCTCTTTCTGCTACTAACACTTTCAATAAATCTCTTACGATTCACTGCTATACGTGTGCATACACCTAGTTAGTAGACTTCCTTTCTATAAAATACATTTGTTTTTTGCTAGTTCATCACTAGCTGTGTCGGTAAACCTTACGCAATACCTACACTTTCATTATTTATTTTTCTTCTTCACTACCTCCTTTACATATAATCTTAGACATCGTTATTTCCTCTTTATCAATACCTATCATTATACTGCAAAAGGAAGAACAAACCAATTGCAGTCAGTTATTTATTTTCATACTCATCAAATGACCAAAGTGGCGCTTGGTATGCTTCAACAGTTAAATATGTCATATATTCATTAGGTGTTATTCTTAATACATCGTTCACTAATTCATACAACCTAACATTACTGTCTATCTTTTTCCACTTTTTCACTTTAAGAAACTTCCAAATGTCATCATCTGTCACTCTGTCATAACCGAACATTTGAAACTCCTCTACTTTACTAACTAAAACGACTTGTAACTGTCCGCGGTATGATTCTACCAAATCTTCTTTTTCTAACATACGTAACATCTCCTTATAATTTCAGCACGAAAAGTCGCTTTTATTCCCGCTCTAATGGACAGCAATAACTACTTTCAAGAGCACTATCATACTTCACTCTCTTAAATGCTTGTCATTCTTGTCTCGTACGTGCATATAAATTATTGTAAATCATTCCACTGATTTTGAGAAGGTAGGAGAAGACCATGACGAGACAAAGCTTTTTAAAAGGCGCATTTATTTTAATGATTGCCGGCTTTATTACCAAAATCCTTGGATTTATTAACCGGATTGTAATGGCACGTATACTAGGAGAAGAAGGCGTTGGCCTTTATATGATGGCCGTTCCTACATTCATTTTAGCAATTACATTAACACAAATCGGTCTTCCTGTCGCAATCGCAAAATTTGTAGCAGAAGCGGAAGCGGTGAACGATAAACAAAAAATTAAAAAAATATTAACCGTATCACTAGCTGTCACTTCCTTTATTAGCATCATTTTAACAATTGGCATTATGCTCCTCACACCTATTTTAGCGAAAACATTATTAACCGATGAAAGAACGTACTATCCATTAATGGCCATTTTACCTGTCGTTCCTGTTATTGCTGTTTCTTCTGTTTTACGTGGTTATTTCCAAGGGAAACAAAATATGAAACCTAGCGCTTATGCTCAAGTGATCGAACAAGTTGTCCGCATTACAATTATCGCTGTATGTATTCGAATATTTTTACCTTATGGCGTAGAATATGCTGCAGCCGGCGCTATGCTATCAGCCGTTCTCGGCGAAGTTGCATCCTTATTATTCTTACTCACTTTATTCCAACGTGAAAAACACTTATCCATACGCTCTAGATTTTTCACTACCGTAAAGGAGAGCAAAGGTACATTTTATTCTCTTATGGATATTGCCCTTCCAACTACAGGAAGTCGTTTAATCGGTTCCGTTTCTTATTTTTTTGAACCTATCGTCGTTATGCAAAGTTTAGCAATTGCCGGAGTTGCCGCTTCTGTCGCAACCCAGCAATACGGTATATTAAACGGTTATGCATTCCCACTCCTATCACTACCCGCCTTCATTACATACGCTCTTTCTACAGCGCTCGTTCCTTCAATTAGTGAAGCAATGGCAAAAAGGCAACATAAATTAGTGGAGCACCGTTTACAACAAGCACTTCGAATTTCATTAATTACTGGTGGATGGTCTGTCGTTATATTATACGTATTCGCTTCCCCTGTTTTAACTCTTATGTACGGATCAGACAGCGCAACAGCATTCATTCAGCTACTTGCACCTTGCTTTTTATTTCATTATTTTCAAAGTCCACTTACATCTGTATTGCAAGCTTTAAATTTAGCACGCGCTGCTATGATGAACACATTTATTGGCGCCATCGTGAAATTAATCGTTATTTTTGTACTAGCTTCAAAGCCAGAATTTCAAATGATGGGGGTTGCTCTCGCTATTGCAGCAAATATAGTAACCGTGACATTCCTTCACTACGCTACCGTTTTAAAAAAGATTACATTTACCATTTACGCAAAAGACTATATTTTCGGCGGACTTGCCATCGGTATTGCAGGTGCCTTCGGTTTTTACCTTCATAAGTATATTATTTTCTCTCATTCTCTTGGTATACAAACATTATGGGAAATCACTTTAACAACAATTGTTTATGTCGTTCTCCTCTTCATCTTTAAACTAATTCGAAAAGAGGAGTTAAGTCGCCTCCCTATCATTCGTAAACTTTCATTTTTGAAATAAAGTAAAACTTTCATTAGCGAGACTTTTCCGGGCTTACTATTTAAAATGGTAAGCTTTTAGTTTTCTTTCAAATCAACAAAAAATTGTCCATTTTGAAAACTACAGTATAAAATTTGTGTTATATCGTTATAACCTAAGTTTTTTAGTTTTTCAATGAGCCATTCGTCTGTATGTTCAATCATTTGCAAATGATTAGATTGAATTTCTCCATCAATAATTAATGGGAGAGTAAAAATAGGCGTATCATTTTTACTCTTTTTACTTTTTTGTTTTTGAAAAACGGATAACTTCCCTGATGGTTCCAAAATAGCGTATTCCACATCCCGCACGTCTCCGACCCCTTGCTCCCTTAATTGCATCATTAAATCATCTATGTTATAGCGCTGTTTTCTCATCTTTTTTTCATCGATTTTTCCCGCATTTATAAGAATAGCAGGCTCCCCTTCTATTAAATGCCGAAATCGTTGAAACTTCAAAGAAATAACCGACAAAATGATTTGTATGCACATAAGGAAAATCATCGGAACTAATTGATGCCAAAGTGATTTATCTGTATTTTCAATCGCTACTACAGCCATTTCACCAAGCATAATGAATACGACTAAATCTAATACACTTAGCTCTCCTATTTCACGTTTACCCATAAGACGGAAAATAATTAAGATAATGATATACAAAAGCATCGTCCGGCCAATTATCGATACCCATTCCATTTCTACATCTCCTTTTTTACTTATAGATTCCCCTATAGAAAAGAAAATAGTCTAACTTAAGCAAAAGAGAAATATGCTTGTATTAAAAAGGGGGAATGCATAAATGGATGGAACGAAAAAATTATCAACTGCAATTGGTTTCGGTATTATTACCCTACTAATTCTCGCATCTATTACTAGCATGGTTATAGCTCTATTATTAAAGTTTACGAACATGAATGAAAGTACATTAACCGTCACTATTTTGATACTAGCTCTTTTATCTATGCTTATGTCTGGGTTTATTGCTGGTAAAAAAGCACGAGGGAAAGGTTGGCTAGTAGGTTTTACAACAGGACTCACATTCGCCATACTCGTTTTTCTAGTTAACTATTTAGGCTTCTCTCAAACTTTATCGAACTCACAGTTTCTTTACCAATTGGCATTAATGGGTGCGAGTACACTCGGTGGTATTTTCGGTGTAAATATGTCAAAGCAAAATAATTAAAAAAAGGCCCTGCACATTTCATGCAGGGCCTTCCTCATTAGTTTTTCACAACTTCACGAATCGCATTGCGATCGAAAGTTAAGTGTGCACCACCAGATTTAACAACGATTTTCGTTTCATCTACTGATTCGATTGTACCGTGTAAGCCACCAATTGTTATGATAGCATCACCTTTTGCTAATTCGTTTTGCATTTGAGCAACTGCTTTTTGACGCTTTTGTTGCGGGCGAATTAATAAGAAATAGAAAATCGCAAACATCGCAACGATCATAACGATATTCATCATACCTGCATTCATCTTTTGTTCCTCCTTTTAAATTATGTATTAGAAGTTTTTAGCATTCGGTTTATTAAAGCCATACTGTTCAAAGAATTCTTCGCGGAAATCGCCAAGACGGTCTTCACGAATAGCTTGTCTCACCTGCTCCATTAAGTTTAACAGAAAATGAAGGTTGTGATAAGACGTTAAACGAATTCCGAACGTTTCATCACATTTCATTAAGTGACGAATGTACGCACGAGAGTAATTTTTACATGTGTAGCAATCACAATTAGGATCAAGCGGACCGAAGTCTCTTGCGAATTTCGCATTTTTTACAACTAGACGGCCTTCACTTGTCATACATGTACCATTTCGAGCGATACGAGTTGGAAGTACGCAGTCAAACATATCAACGCCGCGAATTGCCCCATCAATTAACGAGTCAGGAGAACCTACTCCCATTAAGTAACGTGGCTTATCATCTGGAAGAAGTGGTGTTGTAAACTCAAGCACACGATTCATAATATCCTTCGGTTCACCAACAGATAAACCACCTATAGCATAACCAGGGAAGTCCATTGAAACAAGGTCTTTTGCACTTTGGCGACGAAGCTCTTCAAACTCTCCGCCCTGTACGATACCGAATAAACCTTGATCTTGTGGACGTTCATGCGCTTTTAAGCAACGTTCTGCCCAGCGGCTTGTACGTTCTACAGATTTCTTCATATATTCAAAAGTAGCTGGGAACGGTGGACACTCATCAAATGCCATCATAATATCTGAACCTAATGCATTTTGGATTTCCATCGCTTTTTCTGGTGATAAGAATAATTTATCTCCATTTAAGTGGTTACGGAAGTGAACGCCTTCCTCTTCAATACGGCGGAAGTCACTTAAACTGAATACTTGGAAACCACCAGAATCCGTTAAGATCGCACGGTCCCAGTTCATAAATTTATGCAAACCACCTGCTTCACGAACAATTTCGTGACCTGGACGTAGCCATAAATGATACGTATTACTTAAAATAATGCCAGAATCCATCGCTTTTAATTCTTCTGGTGACATTGTCTTAACTGTTGCAAGTGTACCAACTGGCATGAATGTTGGTGTATCAAATGAACCGTGCGGCGTGTGTACACGACCTAAACGCGCACCCGTTTGTTTACAAGTTTTAATAAATTCATAACGAATTGCTGTCATAATTTACTCCTTTTATTTGTTTCTCATTTTAGCGTGAGATGCAACGAACATTGCGTCACCGAAGCTAAAGAAACGATATTTTTCTTTTACTGCTTCATTATAAGCATGAAGTACATTATCTCTATTTGAAAATGCACTTACAAGCATAATTAATGTTGATTTCGGCAAATGGAAGTTTGTAATTAAACCATCAATTGCTTTAAATTCATATCCTGGGTACATAAAAATATCTGTCCAACCAGAAGCTGCGCAAAGCTTACCACTATGATCGGTCGCAATCGTTTCTAACGTACGAGTTGATGTCGTACCTACAGTAATAATACGTCCACCATTCTCTTTCACACGATTTAATAATGCCGCTGTCTCTTCAGACATATGGTAATATTCTGCGTGCATATGATGCTCTTCAATCGTATCTGCAGAAACTGGTCTAAATGTTCCAAGCCCTACGTGAAGTGTAATAAATGCTAACTGAACGCCTTTTTTCTTTAACTTCTCAAGTAACTCTTCTGTAAAGTGAAGTCCCGCTGTCGGCGCTGCTGCTGAACCGATTTCTTTCGCATATACTGTTTGATAGCGATCGCGATCTTCCAGTGTCTCTTTAATATATGGAGGAAGTGGCATTTCCCCAAGTTCATCTAAAATTTCATAGAAGATGCCGTCATATGAAAATTCAAGCTGACGCCCACCTTGATCTGCAGTCCCTGTGCAAGTTGCTTTTAATTTCCCTTCACCAAAAGAAATTACAGTTCCTTCTTTTACACGTTTCGCTGGCTTAACAAGCGTTTCCCACTTATCGCCTTCCTCTTGTTTCAAAAGAAGCACTTCAATGTGCGCGCCTGTATCTTCTTTCACACCGTGCAAGCGAGCAGGCATAACTTTCGTTTCATTTAAAACTAAGCAATCCCCCTCATGTAAGTAAGAAAGAATGTCAGTAAAATGTTTATGCTCAATATCACCAGTTTCACGGTCTAACACCATTAATCTTGATGTTTCACGATCCTCTAACGGGACTTGTGCAATAAGTTCTTCTGGTAAATGAAAATCAAACAGATTAATATCCATAACTGTATCCACCTATTTCTTATTTGAATCGATTTATTATATACATAATAAAAGATAATGCAATACTTAACACAATACATGTAATGATAGGAAAATAAAAGGTAACGTTACCTTTTTTCACAAAAATATCGCCTGGAAGCCTTCCAACGAACTTCCAAGCTAAGCCAACAACAATGAGTAAGATACCTGCTGTTATAAGCAATTTCGGTATCTCCGTCATACTTTTGGCATCTCCATTCCGAAATGTTCATACGCAAGTGGCGTTACGATTCGGCCTCTTGGCGTTCGTTGTAAAAAGCCAATTTGTAATAAATACGGCTCATACACATCTTCAATTGTATGAGATTCTTCTCCAATCGTTGCCGAAACTGTCTCTAATCCAACTGGGCCACCACGGAATTTCTCAATTATACCGAGCAATAATTTATGATCAATATGATCGAGTCCTAATTTATCTACCTGCAGTAGTTCTAATGCCATTTGTGTAATTTCCATTGCAATTGTTCCGTCGCTGCGAACTTGTGCGAAGTCACGTACACGTCGTAATAAACGATTCGCAATACGAGGTGTACCACGGGCACGTCTTGCAATTTCTAGTGCGGCTAACGAATCAATTTCCACTTCGAATACTTCCGCTGTACGTTCAACAATCGCAGAAAGCTGATCCACTGTATAATACTCTAATCTTGAAAGTACACCGAAACGGTCACGGAGCGGCGCTGATAATGCTCCGGCACGTGTTGTCGCTCCAACTAATGTAAATGGAGGTAAATCTAAACGTACAGACCGTGCTGACGGTCCTTTTCCAATTACGATATCAAGGCAAAAATCTTCCATCGCAGGATATAGTACTTCTTCAATTGATCTATGCAAACGATGAATTTCATCAATAAACAATACATCTCCAGGCTGAAGTGCTGTTAATACCGCTGCTAAATCTCCTGGTCTTTCAATTGCGGGACCTGACGTCGTTCGAATGTTAACACCCATTTCATTGGCAATAATATTCGCAAGCGTCGTTTTACCAAGTCCAGGTGGTCCATATAAAAGTACGTGATCTAACGTTTCTTCACGCATTTTCGCCGCTTCAATAAACACTTCTAAATTATGTTTCGCTTTATCTTGGCCAATATACTGACGGAGCGTCTGTGGCCGTAATGAATACTCTAAATCCGCATCTTCGTATCCAGATTCCCCTGAAAGGAGACGTTCGTCCATTATACTCACCTCTTACCATTTAGTAAAAGACTAAGTGCCTTTTTAATATATTGATCCGTCGTTAATGATTCTTTTAATAACTCTGGTACAACACGAGAAACTTCCCGTTCTGCATAACCAAGTGCACGCAGTGCTTCCAGTGCTTCATCAAGTTCAACTGAGGAACCTTTCTTCTCATCAAAACTTTCAACATCTGAGAACAAATCAACAAATGCATCTGGTACAACATCTGCTAGTTTTCCTTTTAAATCTAAAATCATTTGGCGCGCTGTTTTCTTTCCGACGCCCGGGAATTTCACTAAAAACTTCTCATCTTCATGTTCAATCGCTTGAACGACCTGTCCTGTTTGACCAGAAGCTAAAATCGCAAGAGCGCCTTTTGGCCCAATGCCAGACACACCTAACAATTTTGTAAATAATAAACGCTCTTCACGTGTTTTAAACCCGTAAAGTGCCATAATATCTTCTCTCACATAATGATATGTATAGACACGGATTTCTTGCTTACTTCTTTGAAATACATACGGATTTGGTGTGAAAATTTGGTACCCAATTCCATTATGGTCAATTACGACATATTCCGGTCCTACATACTCCACGTAACCTGTAACATATTCAAACAAAATACGATCTCTCCCTCTTAAATCATGTATTCCATTTTAACATATTTAATGATAGAAAAGCGAGACTACCCCAACAAATGTTCTCTGTTTAAAACTTCTGTTATTTTCCATTGACAGAAAGGATAAAGCACCTTAATATACAGTAGTCGATAATGATTATCAATACTAATTAAAGGGGTTACATCAGGATGAAACGTAAGTTATTTATTTTATTAACTATTATGCTAGTCGTTCTTTCTATCGTTGGCTGTTCTTCTCAAAAAGAAGCGTCAAAAGCAAAAGAACAACCGAAAACAAAAGTTGTGAAACACGCTAAAGGGGAAGCTACAATTCCAGTAAATCCAAAGAGAATTGTTGACTTATCTGGATCAACAGAAGAGTTATTACTTCTTGGACACAAACCTGTTGGTACAGCAAATACATATAAAGATAAAATCCAAAATCACTTAACAGACAAGCTAGATGGCGTAAAAGCAGTTGGCTGGTACTGGGCACCTAAAGTTGATTTAGAAGCTGTTACAGCTTTAAAACCGGACTTAATTATTTTAAATAATCGTCAATTAAAAATTTATGATCAATTAGAAAAGGTTGCACCGACTGTTGTTCTAGAAACAAACTTAGAAGACTGGCGCGGTAAGTTTAAAGAAGTAGGTAAACTATTTGATGAAGAAAAGAAAGCTGACAAATGGATTGCCGACTACGATAAAAAAGCAGACTCTTTATCTAAAAAAATTAAAGAAAAAACAAAAGATGAAAACTTTATGTTTGTCGCAGTTACACCACAAAACTTCCGTGTATACGGTAGCTTCGGATACGGTGACATCATCTTTAACGACTTAAAACTTCCAGCAACAAAAGGTACAGATTTAAAACAAACGATGGCGCAAGTATCATTAGAAGGGCTTGTTGCATTCCAACCTGATCAAATGTTTATTGTAAACTTCGGCGGCGAGGCTGATAAAGTGTACGAAGACTATAAAAATAGTGCTGTTTGGAAAGACAATAAAGCAGTAAAAAACAATCACGTATATGAAGTATCGAATGAAATCTTCAATACGAAAGCATTCAATCCAATCGGAAAAGATATGCTAATTGATGAAATCGCAAAAGAAATTTTAGCTAAAAACAAGTAAGAAAAAGCAGCTCACCATGAGCTGCTTTTTTTCTTATTTTGCACTGCATATTGCTTCATTTTTTCAATCGTCTTCACAAAACTTTCTTTTGATTTTATACGAATACCACGTTTCAATTTCGCACGCTCATAACTCTCAAGTTTTTTCATATCAATTTGAAAGAAAGAATGAATCGCATTATCGCTTTTTGGTACACCCTTGAAAATTTGTAATATCCCTTCCTCTGAAACACCAAAATAGCCGCTCGTCTTCAATAACGGAGAAATATCGTCCACTTTCTTTTGCAATACAATTTGTACATCATCACGATCAACGAGTTGCCATTCTTTATATTGCTGTAAAAACTTTTCTAAATCCGCTACTTTTTCTGTAAATATTTCTTCACTTACTTCTCCATCAACATACATACGCTCTAATAAAATTGTAACTTCAGGTTCTTTTTCTGTTACTTCTGGTACTGGTCCTTCCGCCCTCACACTCGTTTCATAGGCTAAACAAAACATCATCACGAAAGCTTGCACTGCAATCAGTATCCATTTCATTTCCGTTCACCTCTTTTAGGCAAAATCAAACTTTCATTAGTAGTTTTGCCGAAAGTGGAGGTTTTATCCATATAAACAACCACATTACATTTCTCTCAAAAATAAAAAATGCAGATAAGGTTTTATCCTTATCTGCATTAGCATTTGTTTTTATATAAAATGAAAGACGCCTGCAAGCAGGCGTCTTGATGCGTTTACGGCGAGAGACCAGGCGACCACATTCGCGTGTTTAGCACTTAAGCATATCTCTCGTCTTACGTAAATTAGCTCATCGCTTTGCTAATATAACATTAATAACGTATAAGTGCAACATGTTTATAAAAATATTTTATTTTCTCTTTCACCCAAACGAACTTTATGTAAATTATAAATTGATAAATGTAATATATATATTTCAATTGATGTGACAGCGAAATCATAATAAACAGGAGATGGATATTGTAAAAAAAATAAAGGATGAACGTCTCATTCTGAAAACATTAAAAAACATACGTATTGCCTTTCTTTTTCAATCGCTTGGTATAATTGGCATTTTAGGCTATATCGGATTCACTGAAGGAATGGATCAAATTACGAAATCTCCATTATGGTTATTATTTATCCTTACAAGTATCGTACTTAGTTATTTACAGTTAAGCGTTTCTATCGATGTAGAAGAAGGCGAAAAAGAAATAAAATTAACTCCTTATTACAAACTTGTCGTACGCTCTCTTATTGTAGCAACTATCATAGTTATTATTTATATCATTTTCAGTCCAGAAAGACCTCTGTTTGAAGCACTTCTAGCAGGTAGTATTTTCTTCATATGCTTTTTAGTTTCTTATTCCGTTGGTTATTTTATTAAAAAACGTCGTTTACAAGATAACGATGAATAAAGAGGAAGGGCAATCCCTTCCTCTTTTGTTTTGCTATCGCACTGTACCAGTTAAACCGTAACGAATGTCTCGGAACATATTTCCTATGTCACGATTAAAATCGTTTGTAACTGTACCGTTACGTAGACGCGTACTCATTGCATCGACACGAGTAAACATATCATTTCTTACAGAAACATATACGTTTCTGTTTCCAACTTCATTTGAAACCGCTTGACGAATTTCGTTCGCCATCGCCGTTTCATTTGTCGCTGTGTTACGTGGTTTTACTGCAATCGCTACGTCGTTTCCATATACAACCGTAGACACGCGGTCTACGTTATTCATACGTTTCACACGATTTGTAATTTTTTCTGCAGTTTTACCATCATTGTTAATGTATGAATTGTTCATTGTAATATTACGAGTTGGATGGGGATTAGCAATTTGCCCGTTGTAATTTACATCACGGTAATAATTATTATATCCTGTATCGTTACGACCGTTTCTATATGTTACATAATCTGTATAACGATCGTTACGCGCTACATTATCACGATACTGATGTGTATCATTATAAGATGTACGCTCGTAATTGTAGTTACGTCCATCCATCGCATTGTTATCTTTTGGTGTACCACATGCAGCTAATGCACTGGTAACTAACAAAGAAGCAGCAATCACTTTTACTTTCGTATTCAATACAAAAACCCCCTCTGTTAGAATGAACTTCTCTTCTGAAAAGCTCCCTCTTATGATGAGTAACAGAGAAGGTTTTTACACTGTTAATATTTCACTGGGAATTTTCTAACACTTGATGTAAATCTTCCGTTTTCAAAACAATTCTACATACAAAAAAGGTGGGATTATTCCCACCTTTTTTTAAACTTCTTCTTCGTCCTCTTCTTCTGCGACTGGCTCTCCAAATACATTTGGTGGATCTGGTTGATAATACATCGTCCCTGGCTGTGGTGCATATGCAGACTGCGTTGGTTGATAATATAAAGGATTAGCGTATTGTGGTCCCCCAGGCTGCGGACTATATAACCTACTCTCTCCTCCGCATCCACAATCTTCCTCACCTTGTATGAGTGGCGGCATATTATTATCCATTGGCATCATATTTGGATTTGGCATAGACGTATACTGTGGTCCAAAAGGTGCCCCTTGCTGATATGGCATATTGTAATATGGGTTTTGTTGTTGATAATATGGATTCGGCGGCATCATCGGCTGTTGATACGGCATTTGATATGGCATCATATTCGGTGGTTGATTGTTATCCATGATCGGCATCATATTTGGCATTTGATTGTTATCCATGATCGGCATCATATTTGGCATTTGATTGTTATCCATGATCGGCATCATATTCGGCATTTGATTGTTATCCATAATCGGCATCATATTCGGCATTTGGTTATTATCCATAATCGGCATCATATTTGGCATTTGATTGTTATCCATAATCGGCATCATATTTGGCATTTGGTTATTATCCATAATCGGCATCATATTTGGCATTTGGTTATTATCCATAATCGGCATCATATTCGGCATTTGATTGTTATCCATAATCGGCATTATGTTTGGTGGTTGGTTGTTATCCATTATTGGCATTATGTTTGGTGGTTGATTGTTATCCAACATTGGCATTATGTTTGGTGGTTGATTGTTATCCAACATTGGCATTATGTTTGGTGGTTGATTGTTATCCAACATTGGCATTATATTTGGTACTTGAATATTTGGCGGTATGACTTGTGGGATAACTACATTTTCTTTCGATACATTTGGTGATACTATGCTTCCTACATTTTCTTTCTTTACTTGCGGTGACACTATATTCCCTACATTTTCTTTCTTCACTTGCGGCGATACTATATTCCCTACATTTTCTTTCTTCACTTGCGGCGATACTATATTCCCTACATTTTCTTTCTTTACTTGCGGCGATACTATATTCCCTACATTTTCTTTCTTTACTTGCGGTGATACTATGTTTCCTACATTTTCTTTCTTTACTTGCGGCGATACTATATTCCCTACATTTTCTTTCTTCACTTGCGGCGATACTATGTTTCCTACATTTTCTTTCTTTACTTGCGGTGATACTATATTATCCTTTTTCGTTTGCGGAGAAATGACGTTGTTAGGTTTCATTTTCGTAATTTGCGGAGCAATTAACTCGCTTCCTTTTTTAATTACATCTGAAATTTTATATTCTTTTTTCGTTTTTATTGGCGGTTGCGGCGGCTGTGGTAATACATTTATCGAAAACTTCGTATTTTCTTTTTCCGCCGGTTTTTGTTTTTCTATAACAGGTGGCTTTTGAATAACAGACGGTTTTTCAGCTGGTTTTTCTTTTTGAATTGGCTGTTCTTTTTGCACTTCTTTTTGTGGTTTCACCTGTACTTCTTTTTGCGGCTTCACTTGCATTTCCTTTTGTGGTTTTACTTGCACTTCTTTTTGTGGTTTTATCTGTACTTCTTTTTGCGGTTTTACTTGCACTTCTTTTTGTGTTTGTTGCATAGCGGGCTGCTGGGTAATTGGTGCCGATTGATACGTAACTTCTTCCTCATCTTCTATTCCAAGCGGCGTTGGTGTTGCTGCAAATTCTTTTTGTTGCACTTCTTTTACGTATTGCTTTGGAGGTGCTGATCCTGCTCCAGCTTGCTGTTTCACGTGGACGCCGTTTGATGGTACTTTAATTTTCATACCTGGCATGATTAAATCTGGATTACTAAGCTGTGTATTTGTTTTTTTCAGCGTGTCAAAATCCACTCCGTACTTTTTCGCAATTTTCCAAAGGGTATCCCCTTTTTGCACGATATGAATTTTCAAATTTTCCCCCTCCTGTATAACTTATCTATAAGTAACAAATCTCATGAAGTAACCCTTTCTAAATAACATTAACTTCTTTTCACTTTTATCACTTCTTCTATTTTCAATATAGTTGGAAGTGGAATAGGCATAAAAACCACAATGATTTCTTCAAAACAATGTATGCCCATTTCGCTCTCGTTATGATTATATGTATGAAAAAAAGCAACGGTATTCCCGTTGCTTTAAACACGCTCTAACATACGATTTAATGCGAGAACTGCTTCTTTCGTTACTTGTTTGTCTACGCTAATAACGTTAATCTCTCCTCCGCCTTCTATCGTTTCAAGCACCCATAGTAAGTGAGGGAGGTCAATTCGATTCATCGTTAAGCACGGACACATAAATGGATTAAGTGAAACAATTTCTTTATCTGGATGTTGCTGAATAATTCGGTTCACTAAATTCATTTCTGTACCAATTGCCCATTTACTTCCAACTGGAGCTGATTCAATCATATCAATAATGTATTTTGTTGAACCTGCATAGTCGGAAGCGGCTACAACTTCATAGCAACATTCTGGATGTACAATAATATTCATATCCGGATGATTTTTCCGCACACTTTCAATATTTGTCACTGTAAAGTTTTGATGAACTGAACAATGTCCTTTCCATAAAATCACTTGGATTTCTTCTATGTTTCCATCGTATTCTAATGAATCTGTATGTGGATCCCATACCGCCATTTTATCTAACGGAATACCTAAATCGTACGCTGTATTTCTTCCTAAATGTTGGTCTGGTAAAAAGACAAGACGCTCTTTTTGTGTAAACGCCCAAGAAACCATTTGTTTTGCATTTGAAGAAGTTACTGTCGCTCCACCATTACGACCGCAAAACGCTTTAATTGCAGCTGTAGAATTTACATACGTTAACGGAATCATCGTATCTCCAAATAACTTCGTGAGCTCTTTCCACGCTCTTTCTGTTTGTTCAATATCTGCCATGTCCGCCATTGAACAACCTGCGCGCATATCTGGTAAGATGACAACTTGTTCATCTGTCGTTAACATATCTGCTGTTTCTGCCATAAAGTGCACACCACAAAACACAATGTATTTTGCTTCTTTATTACTCGCTGCAACTTGCGCAAGCTGAAGTGAGTCCCCTGCTGCATCAGAAAATTGTACAACTTCATCCTTTTGATAATGATGCCCTGGAATAAATAACGTTTTCCCCATTTTTTCTTTAATTTCACGAACACGCTTTTCCATATTTTCCGTTGACATTGTGTAATAACGCTCTGGTAACATCGTTTCAATTGGCTGTACTTTTTCTAAAATACTCATATACCTTTCTCCCCCTCTAAGCCACTTTCCTTACGCTTCAATATTGAAACTAATATCAAGTGCTTTCACTGAATGTGTTAACAATCCAAGTGAAATATAATCTACCCCTGTTTTTCCATATTTCGATAAATCTTCAACTGTAATGCCACCTGACGCTTCCGTAACAATGGCGCTTGGCACAATCTTTGAAAACTCTCGAATTTCATCTGGCGTACGGTTATCAAACATAATAATATCCGCACCGGCTGCTACTGCCTCTCTCACTTGCTCCTCCGTTTCTGTTTCCACTTCTACTTTCACCATATGTCCTAATTTTTCTTTCACCGATGTAATAGCTTTTGTAATAGAACCAGCAAACGCAATATGATTGTCTTTAATCATGACACCGTCATATAAACCGAAGCGGTGGTTAAATCCACCTCCGCACACGACTGCATATTTATCAAACATACGTAGCCCAGGCATCGTTTTTCGCGTATCACAAATGCGAGTATGACTACTATCTAACGCAAGAACCGCTTTACGTGTCATCGTGGCTATCCCACTCATACGCTGAATAACGTTTAATATAACGCGCTCTGCTGTTAATAACGAGGCAATTGGACCTTGCACAGTTGCAATGATTTCGCCTTTTTCTACAAGATCCCCATCTTTTTTATGAAGCTCTACTTCAATTCTCTCATCAATTAATTTAAATCCTGATTCAATTACTAAACATCCTGCAAAGACCCCTGTATCCTTCGCAAGAAACGCTCCTTTCGAAAGCAAGTTATCTGGAAAAATAAGCTGAGATGTTACATCTCTTTCCCCTATATCTTCTAAAAAAAATCGATTTAATGCTTCTTTAACTTTTATCGTGTTCATAAAGCCCCTCTTCCCCTCATCACACAATTTGTAGTTTTCTCTTTACTCGAACAATCTCTTTCTTTCCTATATTTCTATCTGGATAATCACTCCGGTAATGCCCGCCAATACTTTCTTCTCTTTGCAAGGCTGACACAACTATAAGCTCACAAACCGTTAACATATTAATAAGCGTTATCTCTTCATTCGTAAGAACATCATGTTGTAATATCATATTTCGAACACCATACTTACTAAGCCATCTCTTCGCATAAGATAAACTTTGCTCTGTTCGCACAATCCCAACATATTTCATCATGCATTTTTGTATTTCTTCTTTCGTCGGTAAATGATTCAGAACGATAAACTTTGCTTCCTTTTCGGCTAGCATGTTCACCTTTTCTTTTGTCTCTCTAGATAAAATGTGTCGTCCGATTCTTTTTCCAAACACAAGACCTTCTAATAATGAATTACTCGCTAATCTATTTGCACCATGAACCCCGTTACAAGCTACTTCACCGACTGCGTATAAGTTCAGAATAGACGTCTCTCCATCACAGTTCGTTTTCACGCCGCCCATGTGAAAATGAGTACCGGGCACGATCGGAATAAGTTTTTTATTTATATCGACTCCATTTGTTTTACATATCGATGACACGGTCGGAAAGCGTTGTTCAAAGTTTTGAATCATTTCGATGTTTAAGTACACTTTTTCACCCTCAAGTAGCTGTTCATGAATAGCCCTAGCCACTACATCACGCGGGGCTAGATCCTGTTCAGGATGTATCTCCATCATAAAACGCTGTCCTTTTCCATTTATAAGGACAGCTCCTTCTCCGCGAACAGCTTCGGACACGAGACCGGAACAACGCCCACCCGCGTATAACATCGTCGGATGAAATTGTATAAACTCTAAATCTACAAGTTCCCCACCTGCGCGGTACACCATTGCAAGTCCATCGCCTGTAATTGTCTCATCATTAGATGTAAAGGCGTATAAACCGCCAATACCGCCTGAAGCTAACACCGTATAATCTGCATTGTAACGTTTCAGTTCTCCTTTATTGTTGCGAGTTAAAGCCCCAACACATTTATCTTTTTCTATAATAAAATCGAGCACCATTTCCTGTTCCACTACCGTAACGTATGGAGCTACTTCTTGAATAAGATGCTCTAATAAATTCTTTCCTGTTGCATCGCCACCTGCATGTAAAATACGACGTTTTCGATGCGCCCCTTCTTTTCCAAGATGAGGACCTGTTTCATCTCCATCAAATTTCATTCCTCTTTCAATAAGGTTATTAATTTCTTTCGGTCCTTCCTCGACTAAATAACGGACCACTTCTTCATTGTTATAATGACACCCTGCTACTAACGTATCTTCAAAATGATCATTAGGATTGTCATATGTCGCTACCGCTGCGGCAATTCCACCTTGAGCTAAATGTGTATTATTATTACGTTTCGTCTCCTTTGTGATAATAATCACATTCTTTTCGTGACAAATCTCTTTTGCAACACGAAGTGCCGCAACGCCACTTCCAATAATTAAGACATCTGCACTTGGCATAATTGTTGCCTCCTACTTTACACTTTTCAACTGTCTTGACACCTATATTTACATAGTTTTAAAATAATGACAAGAGTTTTTTTATAATTCTTATTTTCACTACTACCATTTAAAAAGTAAAAGAAATGTAACTCTTACTAGAGAGAGGAACTTACATGATGATATATCTTGACTATGCAGCTACTACACCTATGAGCGAGGAAGCGTTACAAACATATATGAAAGCAGCTTCGCAATACTTCGGAAATGAACAAAGTTTACATGATATTGGAGGAACGGCTTCTTCTTTATTACAAGTTTGCCGAAAAACATTTGCGGAAATGATTGGAGGCAAAGAACAAGGAGTATTTTTCACAAGCTGTGGATCGGAATCGAACTATCTTGCGATTCAATCACTTCTAAGTGCCCGAAATAAGAAGCATATTATTACGACACCTATGGAACATGCATCCATTCGAAGTTATTTTCAATCTCTAAAATCAAAAGGCTATATGATCACTGAAATTCCTGTTGATAAAAGCGGACTCATTTGTTTAGTAGATTTAGAGGCAGCTATTACAGAAGATACTGTACTAGCAAGTATACAGCATGGAAACTCTGAAATTGGGACTGTTCAAAACATAGCAGAAATTGGGGCCCTTTTAAAAACATATAATATTTTATTTCATACGGATTGTGTGCAAACGTTTGGTAAACTGCCTATCCATGTTTTTGAGATGGGAATTGATAGTCTTTCTGTTTCAGCACACAAAATATACGGTCCAAAAGGTGTCGGCGCTTGCTATATAAATCCACAAGTTCGCTGGGCACAAATATTCCCGGGAACTTCTCACGAAAAAGGATTTCGCCCAGGCACAGTGAACGTTCCTGGCATCGCATCTTTTTTAACAGCTGCTGAAAATATATTGAAAAATCAACAGGTAGAAAGTTTACGTTTTAAAGAGTTACGATCCTACTTTTTAGAGGAATTACAAACACTTCCGCTAGAAATTGAAGTAGAAGGTCATTCTACTTCTTGTTTACCACATATTATTGGGGTTACAATAAAAGGAATAGAAGGTCAATATACAATGCTAGAATGCAACCGCCGCGGTATTGCCATCTCGACCGGAAGTGCTTGCCAAGTTGGTAAACAAGAACCTTCGAAAACAATGCTTGCAATTGGAAGAACGTATGAAGAGGCTAAACAATATGTCCGCTTCTCTTTCGGACAACAAACAACGAAAGAACAAATTGATACTACTATTCATGCACTACACACAATTGGAAATCAATTTTATAGAGGTGTTAAATCATAATGAAACAAAATGAACAAAAAAAGATTTTAGGTGAAGAAAGACGACAACTTATCCTTCAGTGGCTGCTTGCTGCAAATGAACCGTTATCTGGAAACGAACTATCTAAGAAGACAAACGTAAGTAGACAAGTTATTGTGCAAGATATCTCCTTACTAAAAGCAAGAAACGAGCCAATTATCGCAACTGCTCAAGGCTATTTATATTTAAAACCACAGGAGAAGCAACAGGCTTTTGAACGCGTGATTGTATGCCAACATAAACCAGCAGAAGTACGTCAAGAACTTACAATGCTTGTTGATCATGGCGTTACGATTAAAGACGTAAAAGTTGAGCACCCTGTATACGGCGACTTAACAGCATCAATTATGGTAAGTAATCGATTTGATGTAGAGCAATATTTACAAAAAATCGAAAATACAAATGCTTCCTATCTTTCGCAACTTACAGATGGTATTCACTTACATACAATTGAAGCAGATTCTAAAGAAAAATTAGACGCTGCTTGCGAGGCTTTAGATAAAGCAGGATTTCTCGTTTATTAATGTAAAGCACAGAGTTTTTATAATTCTCTGTGCTTTTTTAATGCTATAATATTGTAATCAATCGTAAAGGAGATCGAATATGGGAATTGAACTCGTTCACTTTAGTACTGGTAAACCGAAACAAATGAAATATGGCGAAGATAAAGAAATGATAACAGGTATATGTAAAGATCCTACAGAAGAGGCCTTTCTCTCAAAAGACGGATTTCGTGGTGATGACGTAGCGGATTTAAAACATCACGGCGGTCCTGATCGCGCTGTTTGTGTGTACCCACACGAGCATTACGCACTATGGGAAGAGGAATTTCAAACTACGCTTCCAGCTTCCACATTTGGCGAAAACATTACCGTAACAAATATGTTAGAGCGTGATGTTTGCATCGGAGATACATATCAACTTGGTGAAGCAATCATTCAAGTGACACAAGCAAGAGTACCTTGTAGCACTATTTCAAAACGCCTCGGTATTCCTGGCATACTGCCGCGCATTGTAGCAACTGGATTTACTGGCTACCTATGCCGCGTTCTTCAAGAAGGTACTGTACGTAAAGATTCTAAAATCACATTGCTAAAACGTCCATCAAACAATGTATCTGTTTTGTTTTCTAACGAAATTTATTTTCATAATAGAAAAGATAAAGATGGCATTGAAAAGATTCTTGCTGTTCCTGAACTAGCCAATATTTGGCGTGGTCAGTTAGAGGATCGTCTTGCTAAGTTAAAGTAAAGAATCCCACCTATAAATGGTGGGATTTTATTTATCTATCAGACGGTATATTATCGACTGAAATTATATCGATTTAACTACAAAATACGACAAATACTCTCCCTTACCCTTTACAACCAATAAGAAGAATAGCTCCCCAGCACAGTAACAGAAAAACCGAGCGCTTCAAGTTCCATCGTTACGCCTGGCAATAATACGTCATCGTATGCTTTATCGACATCGATTAAGAAAAAGTAATTTCCGAGTCCTGTTTTCATCGGGCGTGATTCGATTTTTGATAAATTTAATTTTCTCCATGCAAAAGCTGATAACACTTGATATAGTGCCCCTGCATAATCTGCAGGTAACGTTATCATAAGCGTCGTTTTCTCCCCGCGGTTTTCTCCGTTATTTGAGAGTATTGCTTTCTTTTTCTTATGGAGCACTAGGAAGCGTGTATGATTGTTTTTATGCGTATGAATGTCACGTCTTACAATTGTTAATCCGTATTTTTCTGCGGCTGCTTCATTTGCAATGGCAGCGATTTTTTCTTCAGGATGTTCTTTCACATATTGTGCAGCAGCACTTGTTGATGTCATGTCTCGAACAGTTACCCCTTTTAATTCTTCATTTAAAAACTTATGACATTGTGCGATAGCATGTGGATGAGAATGCACTGCATATACTTCTTCCCACACTTCTGCATACTGCGGATGTACGAGTAAATGTTGCTGAATTGGCACTGTAATTTCTCCTACAATAGAAAGTGGTTGCTCATGCACGAGGTAATCGACCGTTATATTTACTGAACCTTCTATTGCGTTTTCTAACGGTACGACTGCGAAATCTACACTTTCATTTGCGGCTGCATCTATACAATCCGGAATCGTTCGATACGGTACATGCTCTGCTTCCGGAAAAAAACGACTCACCGCCATATTTGTAAATGTTGCTTCTGGTCCTAAATATCCTACTCGAATCATCGTCTTTTCCCCTCTTTTTCGTTTTCTTACTGTTATACCATACTTTTTTATATTCTTCTATGTAAATTTCGAATATTAAAAAAAGACTAGCATTCGCTAGTCTAAATTTTTCTTATATTCTCTTTGAGCGAAGAAGAAATAAACGATGCATGCAGCGATATAATACAGAATAAACAAGCCTACTTTTCTTAATGAACCGTCCATAAAAATCGTATTATGAAATGTATATAACGCAACTGCACTATGCATACTTCCTACTATAATAGGTGCAAAAAATAACATACATAATTGCCAACGAGAAACCTTCCACACTTCTTCCTTCGTCATTCCAAGTTTAGAAAGTGCCCCGTACTGTTTTCGATCCGATGCAATATTATGAAACCATTTAAAATATACGATGCTACATGAAGTAAGGAAGAATAATATACTAATAAATGAGCCTACAAATAGAGTAACATTGCCAAACTCTTTCATATTCACATATAGCTCCATATTACTTCGAAATGCATCATTTGTATCTTTGTTCATATGTTTCCGTAAATCAGCGTTTAATTCCTTCGTATTTTCGATATTCGGTAATGTGTAGCCTCTATATATCAATTTTTCAGATTCAGGAACCTGATTTGCTATACTAGCAAAATCTTCATCATTCATGACAAAAAATAGACCATTAATGTACGAAGGATGATGGTTAAATTGCACCCCTTCTTTCTGACCGTTAAATGCGAATTGATACGTTTGTTTCATTACTTGTAATTGGATTCCTTTTTGATTATATACATTCGGATCATTACGTTCATTATAATAAACAAGCGTAACGGTTCCTTTTTTAGGGTGATACGTTTTCTGTTTTTGTTTTCTCGCCTCTTGATTGTATTCACTTTCCTTTATAAGCGACGCTACCTCTGTTTCTCCTTTATTGGACTGAAATGATGCATACACTCCAACAAAACTCATAGATTGAAAATCATTATACCCATATTGGTGTAATAATTGTTCAACCGTCCCCTCCGCAAAGACTTCATGAGAAGAAGTACCTTTTTCTATGTATGAAAATGAGTGTACTCCTCCGCCCCGCCACATATCTTGCATACCGGAAAAATATAAGAACACCGTACCTGTTGCCGTAACTACAAACGTCGTTGCCATAGACATCAGAAAGAAAAAGCGTCCATTTTCCTTCATTCGATGTGACAATTGGTTTACTATAAATAAATACGGATATGTATACATAATCTTTTTATTTCGTTTTATCACTTCTAACAATTGGCTAACACCATGTGTAAAAGAAAAATACGTTCCGAAAAAGACAAGTATAGACACAGGGAAAAAGTATAATGCTATCGTTGGCATCGTCGTTTGTAACGCTAACGCATATCCTATACCTAAACAAATAAAGCCAAATATACAAAGCCACATTGATGTTTTCTTCTCTTTTTTATCTGCTCGAAATTCTTTCAATAACCGAATGATTTTTATATTCCATATACGTAAAGCACTTATAAAAGATAAGACAATAAAAACGACCATATATGTAACAAACGTTCCCCCAATTGCTCTCACGTCAAATATGACAGGGAGTTCTTTCGGAAGCCCCAATAACATACTAAACACCATGAAGAAGAGCTTTAAAAAAATCATGCCAAGCCCAATACCGAAAATATTAGCAAATACCCCGATCAATATTTGCTCGGTCATAATCACTCCAATTACGTTAGACTTCGTTGCTCCCATTAACATATATAACCCTAATTCTTTCTTACGTGCCTCTATGAAAATAGAAGTAGAGTACAAAATAAATATAACGAAAAAAGAAATGATTATAACATTACATATAATAAGTCCCCAGCGTACGTTTTGATACCACATCGTCTCCTGCATATACGGATGCACAATAACCGACATATATGCAAAAGACGCAAATATCGCAAAACAACTACTTAAGAAAAACACTTTATAATTACGCCAATTTCCTTTTATATTTTGCAGCGCTAGTTGCCGAATGTTCATCTATCGTCCCCCTGTAACTTACTACATAGGCAAAAAGCTAGAGGTTTCCCTAGCTTTTTACGTGTTTTAAATATCCTCTTTGCGCGATCATAAAGTAAATTGCAGAAGCTACAATGTATGCCCCAATTACAATCGCACCTGATTTCCATAAATCAATATAAAGCATTTTTCCTAACGTATGAAGAGCAAACCCGCTATGAATAGAACCGATTAAAATCGGGATAAAGAAGATAACGCCCATTTGTCGAATTGCAATTTTACGAATTTCTTTATCTGTCATACCAATTCTCTTTAACGATTTAAATTGAATACGATCTTGTTCTTTATCGTTAAACCATTTAAAGTATGTCATACTACAAGCGAAGAAGAAGAACAGTACAGCTACAAAGAAGCCTATGAACATTGTAATTGCTCCTTGCTCCTTTATCGCTTTATACGTAAGGATGGAATTGTGGAAATTCTGTTGTTGTTCTTGCACAATTTCTTTCTTTAAGTCTAGTACAAGATTTTCTGTTTCTTTCCAATCTTCAATGTAATATCCATAATATTTCGTCTTTTCTTCATCTGCTGTGAGCTGTGAATATTTTACAAAATCCTCATCATTCACAATTAAATAACTATCATCATTAAAAACAGACTTTGATACTGGATCATTTAGCTTAATATACTGTTTTTGTCCGTTCAATGTAAATTCAAATGGCTTCGTAAGATCCGGCTTGACAATATCATTCATCATATCAATTACAACCATCGTTGCACTTCCCGGCTTATTTTGCACTTCTGGCACGTTCTGTTTACGCGCTTCTTTATTATATTCCTTTTCAGATATAATCCCTAATGGCATCTCATGTTCACCGTTAAACATCGTTACCTTTTGAGTTGCAGGAAGTTTTACATACGTTACTTCTCGCGCTTCTTCAAATCCGTGTTTTTTTATTAATTCTTTTGTTTTTCCTTCTTTTATAACATTATGCGTATTGATTCCCTTTTCCTCATACGAAATAGCATGCGGGGTACTAGTTACTGTCTTATAACTCATATCTTCAAAGAATACGTACAGTGTACCGACTGCTGAAGATACAACCGCCGTAATGATAGAAATTACAAATAAAAAACGAGCATTATCTTTCATTTTATAAATAAGATTGCTAAGTACGAACATATTTGGATATGTATAAAAAGATTTTTTTCGTTTTTGCAACGCCTTTAATACGACTGTACTACCTTGTGTAAACAGCAAATAAGTTCCGCCTATCGTCAGCCCTACAATCGGTAAAAACAGCATGATAAAATTCATAAATGTCACTTGGAAGCTAAGCACATATGCGGCAATAATACATCCTATTCCTGCTACACATAACGATGTAAATGCAAAAGGTTCTACTTTTTGTTTTCTTGCTTCTCTTAATAAATCAATAATTTGCAAGCGTCCTACTGTCCAAACGCTAAACAATGATAGAATTAAAAATAGAATAAAGTATACACCCGCTGTAATCAAAACCGCTTTACTATTCCATACGAGTGGAAGTGTTTTATCTATTTTCAATATTACGCTTAATGCTTGGAAGAATAATTTTGAACAAAGCATACCAAGTCCAATACCTACTACAATTGCAATACTACCTAACATAAGCTGTTCTAATATAATCATTCGGCCAAGTTGAGATTTCGTTCCGCCTATTAATGTTAATAGACCAAACTCTTTTTTTCTTGCTCGTAAAAATGTTGAATTTGCATATAAAATAAAGAGCGCTGAGAAGATGACTACAATATAATTCATCGATTCTAACCCTTTTGAAATCATCGTCTTCATACTAATATTACCGCTTACGACATCTGGATGATAAATGAAGGAAGCATACATGAAAAATACGACAATCGATAAACAACTGCTAATAAGAAACGCTTTATAATTACGCCAATTTCCTTTTACGTTATTAAGCGCGAGCTGGCGAAAGTTCATGATATTCTCCTCCTAGCATCGCAAGTACGTCCAAAATTTCTTGGAAAAAGGCTTGTTTCGTTCTTCCCTTATGTATTTCTGAGAAAATCTCTCCATCACGTATGAAAAGAATACGTTCGCAATAACTCGCCGCTACTGGATCATGCGTTACCATTGCAATTGTTACTTTCTTTTGTTCATGCAAATCTTGCAACGCGCTCATTAATGATTTTGCCGACTTAGAATCTAAGTTTCCAGTTGGCTCATCCGCTAAAATTAACGTCGGTTCATGAATAATCGCTCTCGCAGCTGCTGCACGTTGTTGTTGTCCGCCTGATACTTCATATACTTTTTTATTTAATATTTCTTCGATGTTTAAAAACTTCGCAATTTCCAGTACTTTCGCATCGATTTCATTTACAGATTTTTTCGCCATTACAAGCGGTAAAATAATGTTTTCTTTAATCGATAACGTATCAAGTAAGTTAAAATCTTGGAAAATGAATCCTAAATGTGTACGACGAAACTCTGCTAATTTTGCAGCACGCATTTGATTAATTTCTTCACCATTTACAAGCACATGACCTGAAGTTTGCTTATCAATTGTTGCTAATAAATTTAAAAGCGTTGTTTTTCCACTTCCTGAAGGACCCATAATCCCTACAAATTCGCCTTCTTCTATTTTAAAATTTATATCATTTAAAGCAGTCGTCGCTACTGAACCTTTTGATTGATACACCTTCGTTAATCCTTTTACTTCAAGAACACTCATTTCTAATCCCCCTATGTGTTTTCTTCTTACATTTACTATAAGAAAAATAAGAAAAAGAAACGAGTGATTTCCCTTACAAAACGTTTTGTTATCTTACAGTTTTGTCATTTTTCTCATTAATGTATGATATTCTTCATCTTTTGCAAATTGGAACGTAAATGTTGTCCCTTCCCCTTCAGCCGATTGCACATAAATACCGTGATGTAAATTATCACAAATTTCCTTCGTAATATATAAACCCATTCCAGTCGCTTCTCTCGTTTTACGGCCATTTATCCCCGTAAAGAACGGATCAAATATACGCTTTACATCTTGCTCCGGAATACCGATTCCATTGTCTTTAATATGTAATAACACCTTTTGATCTTTCTCTTCAATTTGAAATTGAATTTCCTTTTTCTCTGCTTCTGAAATTCTCGTATACTTAATTGCATTTACAACAATTTGCCCTATAGCAATACTAAGCCATTTTCTATCAGATGCAACCATACAAGTATCTTCTTCAAACATTACTTTCGGAAATACAGACGATTGAATGAAAGACTTTCGATTTTCATTAATAATACCTCGAATAATATCTATCACATTTACTACTTCTACTTTATAATCTTTCGCAAATTGCTCTAACCTTGCCATATGTAACGCTAAATCTAAACCATTTAGTATACGGTTATTTTCTTCACGAATACTTTCAACTGTTGCTCTCGCTTCACGATGCTCTTTACCAAACTTCTGTAAGAGTAACTCAATAACAGATACTGGTGTCTTCATTTGATGAATCCATTGGTTCATAAATATCATTTGCTGTTGCTCTTTCGCATGCTGTTTGTGAACTTCATTCATATATTGCTGTCTTAATAGCGTAAAAGATTCAACGATCATCTCTTGTTCTGTCGTATACGAAGTATCAATAAGTAAAGAATCATGTAATGTATTTCCATCAGCAACATATTTTTCGATTCTCTTAAAAAAAACACTTCTTTTTCGGTAATCGTAAATGAGGTATACAGTAAACACAACTGTCCCTAATAAAAGTCCGTATAACCACGTACTCCAATCAATTGATCTTTTTTCTAAAAGACTTTGCAACTGCAATACGAGTCCAAATAAACAAAGACTTACAACATAAGAAAGAAGTAAAGCAAAGCGGTCTATGAGGTAACTTTTAACCTGCATGCCCTTCACTCCACTCTGTAAGAAGCGCATAACCGTATCCACGTTTCGTTACAATCGCATTTTTAATACCTAGCTCCTCTAGTTTCTTCCTTACGCGCTTTACATTCACAGTCAGTGTATTATCATCAACAAAAGCTACTTCATCCCACAGAGCTTCTAACAATTCTTCACGCGTTACATATTGATTCGCTTGTTTCATTAAACACTCTAATAAGTAAAATTCATTTTTTGTCAGCTCTGTTTGTTGCCCTTGCCACTCAACAACGTGTTGGGACGGGAATAACAAAAGTCCATTCACACCTAAACAATCACTTTCTGCCGCAGAAGCATACTCACCATACCCACGTCGAAGTGCACTTTTCACCTTAGCCATGACAATATCTAAATGGAATGGCTTTGTAATGTAATCATCTCCGCCATTTTCAATTGCCATTACTTGATCCATTTCCCCTGTTCTTGCAGAAACAAAAATAATCGGCGCATTCGATACAGTGCGGATTTGACGACACCAATAGAAACCATCAAAATATGGTAAATTGATATCCAGTAATACGAGATGTGGATTCACTTTTACGAATTCATCTTTTATATGACGTAAATCAATTGCTCTAAATGATTGATAGCCATACCTTTCTAAATGCTCCTCTAATATTCCCGCAATTTTCTCATCGTCTTCTACAATTAATATTTTATACATGTTCTCTTTCTCCCCATAAATATTCTTCTAAAATTACTTCTTTTTCTATTATAAATTGAAAATTTAATTAGTGGGGATTTTTTCCTATCTTCGTAATTTTTAACTAGCAGCCTGATTCACACCTAACTTCTTTGCTTCAGCTGAATTTTGAGGCGGGAATCTTACTACTTGCAAATAGCAGAATAAAAAAAAGACCGCCATACTTTGGCAGTCTTAATCGATAAATTCAAATTCATATTCAAGAATTTTTACAATATCTCCGTCTTTTGCACCACGTGCACGAAGCGCTTCATCAATACCCATTCCGCGCATTTGGCGAGCGAAACGACGTATAGATTCATCACGTGAGAAGTCAGTCATTTTGAATGTCTTCTCGATATCATAACCAGAAATAACAAACGTGCCGTCACTTTCACGTGTAATTTCAAATTTAAGACTTTCAGCATCAAATTTATACATTACACTTGCTTCAGACTCTTCAACAACATCGTACATTGGGAATTCTGGTGTTGTTTCTAGTAAGTTCGCTACTTCAAATAGTAAATCACGAACACCTTGTTTCGTTACAGCTGAGATTGGGAAGATTTTTACTTCGTCTCCCACTTTCTCTTTAAATGCTTGTAAGTTTTCTTCTGCATCCGGCATATCCATTTTGTTTGCTACAACAACTTGTGGACGCTCTGTTAAACGCATATTATATTCTTTTAATTCATTATTAATTGTGACATAATCTTCATATGGCTCACGGCCTTCTAAACCAGACATATCAATAACATGTACAATTACACGTGTACGTTCGATATGACGTAAGAATTGGTGTCCAAGTCCGACGCCAGCATGTGCGCCTTCAATTAGTCCAGGAAGGTCAGCCATAACGAAGCTGCGGTTATCACCAGTTTCAACAACACCAAGATTAGGAACGATTGTTGTAAAGTGATACTCTGCAATTTTCGGACGCGCTGATGATACAACAGATAATAATGTAGATTTACCTACACTTGGGAATCCAACAAGTCCAACGTCTGCTAGCACTTTAAGTTCTAGAATGACATCACGTTCTTGACCTGGTTCTCCGTTCTCAGCGATTTCAGGTGCTGGATTCGTAGCTGTTGCGAAACGCGAGTTACCACGGCCACCTCGGCCACCTCTTGCGATTACAGCTGTTTGTTCATGCGTTACTAAATCGGCAAGAATTTGACCTGTTTTTTCATCTTTTACTATTGTTCCTGGTGGAACCTTTACGATTAAATCTTCAGATTTACGTCCGTGCTGACCTTTACTCATTCCGTGCTGACCACGATCAGCTTTGAAATGACGTTGGTAGCGGAAGTCCATTAATGTACGTAAGCCTTCCTCAACAACGAAAACAACATCTGCGCCTTTACCACCGTCGCCACCTGCTGGGCCACCTTTTGGAACATACTTCTCACGACGATACGCAACCATTCCGTTACCACCGTCGCCGCCTTTTACATATATCTTGACCTGATCTACAAACATTATTTCACCACACTTTTTTCGATTGGTTGTAATATAACTGAGACTTCTTCGTCTCGTACTGTATAAGAAATGGAATACCATTTATTGTTTTGGTTCGCAAGCCAATTCTGTAGTTCTTCTACACTCGTTAGCTTACCACGAAAATCAAAAAAGAAACGAGCATTCTCCGCGTCACATTCAATTGTGATACAAACATAATTTTCAACATATACGTCTAAACTATGCTGAAGCATTGAGAAGAATTGATTCGCCCATGTACATACAGTCTCATCTAAGTGAGATAAGTTACGTAATTCTCCTAATACTTCGTACTCCAATAAGCACGGCTGCTGTTTCCAATTATATGTTAAAATCCACTCTGAAAATAAAGGCATTGATAACCCCATCAGATTGGATTCTTGTCTCGCTTCTTGGACAAAACGATCGATGAGCCGATGAATCTCTTCCACTTTTCCAAGGGAAAGGTTTCCTTTAACCATCTGCATACGATTGAGCCAATCATGTCTTGAATGACGCAACGCATCTATAATTGTCCATTTTTCATTCATTTAGATACCCCTTAATATAGAAAAACTCTAACCTGCACTCAGGTTAGAGTTTTCCGTGAGTTCTTATGCTTCTTGAGCAACAGGATATACGCTCACTTGTTTGCGGTCACGGCCAAGACGCTCGAAGCGTACTACGCCGTCAACTTTCGCGTATAAAGTGTCATCGCCACCACGACCAACGTTAACACCTGGATAAATTTTTGTACCGCGTTGACGGTAAAGAATTGAACCACCTGAAACCGTTTGACCATCTGCGCGTTTAGCACCAAGACGTTTTGACTGAGAGTCACGACCGTTCTTTGTACTACCTACACCTTTCTTAGATGCGAAAAACTGAAGATCTAATCTTAACATACGTTACACCTCCTGCACTTTTTCTATTAAACGGATATACTTTCCGTAATCAAGTTCGATCGTCTTTAGCGAAACAACTAATCCTTCTAAAAGCGTTTGAGCTTTTTCTGCTGCATGAACGTCTAAATCATTAGGCAATTCATACGTTAAGAATCCACCATCACTTCCGAGTTCAATAGTTGCCTGCACATTACAAAGCTCTTCCACTGCATTTATAGAACCAAACACAACCGCTGTAGTTCCAGCACAGACAAGGTCTTGTCCATGTGGCGCATAATCGGCATGTCCAGTCATTTTAAATGATTGGATACTTCCTAATTTCGTGCGACTTATCGTAATTTTAATCATGTTAACCTGAATTAAGCGTTGATAGCTTCAACAACTAGCTTAGTGTAAGGTTGACGATGACCTTGTTTCTTACGATTGTTCTTTTTCGCTTTGTATTTGAAAACGATGATTTTCTTAGCGCGACCTTGTTTTTCAACTTTAGCAGTCACTGTTGCGCCTTCTACAACTGGGCTACCAACTTTAACGTTTTCGCCACCAACGAAAAGAACTTTGTCAAAAGTAACAGTTTCACCAGCTTCAACATCTAATTTTTCAATGTAGATTGCTTGACCAGCTTCAACTTTAATTTGTTTTCCACCTGTTTCGATAATTGCGTACATACTTGCACCTCCTCTTAATTACTAAGACTCGCCAAAAACGAGGTAGACATAAATGCCTTTAGGGAACCTGTCTTGTGCGGTTGTAGCATATAGCCGTTTAGGTGCTATAAACTATAACATAAAGATGTTATCATGAATCATAGACGGTTGTCAATAAATGTTCTGCTAACTATTTTTTCCGTTCTACAATTTCTTTTTTACTTCCAAATCTTATAATAGCGTACTTTTCGATAGTATCATCTTTGAAATAAATTTCAAATGGAATATTTTTTTGTAATTCTTTTTGTAAAAATTGTTTTTGCAGATCTTGAGGTGCAGCAATTAATACTGCTTCATCCTCTATATTGCCATATGTAATGAGTTCTCGCTCTAACTCATAAGCAATCGTTTCATACGACATTACATACCCCGTCGCCTTACACGGTACACAATCTTCTAGCAATACGTCACGTAAAGAATGTTTTTTACGTTTACGTGTCATCTCCAAAATCCCTAACTCAGTAAACCCAAGTACTCTTGTATAAGTGCGATCATTTTGCATAGCAGCTATGAGACGTTCTCTTACCTTTTCTTTATCTTCTCGTTTTTTCATATTAATAAAGTCGATTAATATCATTCCACCAATATCACGAAGTCTTAATTGGCGAGCGATTTCGTCAGCGGCCATTTCATTTGTACGAAGTACTGTATCTTGTAAATTTTGTTTTCCGGTAAACTTCCCCGTATTCACATCTATTACAGTCATCGTCTCCATTTGTTCCACAATCAAATAAGCACCGTTTTGGAGCCACACAATTTTTTGAAGTGCTTTTTCAATTTCTCGCTCTATTCCGAAATGATTAAACATCGAAGATTTTTCATTATAAAAAGATACTTTTTCTTTTCCGACCTTGTCTTCTAATTCTTTTACTACACTTCTTGTATCTACAACTATTTTTTCGATTGTTTCAATTGGATTCTCTTGAAATACACGATCTAAAAAAGTCGCTGGTCGATGAAGTAATAGCGGTGCCTTTCCTTGGCCCTCTTTTCTTTTTAACTCTTCATATAACTGCTGTAACCTTTGCATTTCAGTTTGTATTTCTTCAATTTCTCCTTTTTCAGAAGCGGAGCGGAAAATATACCCTCCTGTCCCTTCTACTTCAATTTCGAGTAACTGCTGTCTTCTTTTATTATTTTTTATTTTCCGAGAAACAGCGCGCATTTCATCATATGGCATATAAACGACATATTTCCCGGTAAATTCTATATTCGCTGTTAATTTCGGTCCTTTCGTATCAATTGCCTCTTTCACAACTTGTACGAGTACTGCTTGTCCTTCATGTATACGATAAGAAGACGGTACATCATCATATGAAAGGTACGCATGTTTTTCTAAACCGATGTTTACAAATGCTGCATTCATTCCAGCAATTGTTCTTACGATACGTCCAACGTAAATATGCCCAACAATCTCTTGTTCTTCATTACGTTTCCATAAAAATTCAACAATTTTGTTCTTCTCTTCAATTGCAACGCGCTTTTCCGATCCAGCATAGTTCATGTATAAGGTTTTCAAATTTCTTTCCTCACTTTATAATCTTCTTTGTTTTTACAATAATAAAAGGTTAGTGCTATCGTCAACACTAACCGATTAATTCTTCAACAGATGAAGTTGTTCGTTTTTCAGTAAAATACGCATAGAGTAATTCATTTTCATCCAATGTGTAATGCTCTTTATATTCTCCATGGACGATAATAGAATGCTTATATCCTCTACGAAATTTGGTGAAAATCGTATATAAACGATCTTCTGATTGCACCTCTATAGGTGCAATCTTTTCAATCCCTCTTTTATTTCCATAATAACGCTCTAATAAAAAGCGCATAAACGCATAACGTCTTTGCTTCCATTCTTGATATAACGATATTGCTAAAAATATGAGTAGTACCCACATCATAATATTGTTACTATTCCAAAGTAACTGCCATCCTAATATGACACTAAAAAAAACACATGACAATTGCATCATTTTTTCATGTGCTTGTAAATAAGGAAAACGATATGATAATACATTAAACAACACTTTCCCGCCATCAAGTGGCCAAATAGGGAGTAAATTAAAGGCTAAAATAATTATATTATTCCACATAAAAAAATAATATAATTCCGCATTCAGCCAGCCAATCTCAAACAATATATACCCTACTAGCATCATCCAAATATGTTGAATAGGTCCTGCAATTACGACAACAAGTTCCTCTTTCAATGATTTATTTCCATGTTCCTCAAGCTCAGCCACACCACCAAACGGTAACAGTTGAATTTTTTTAATACGCCAATTATAATGCGCTGCTGCAAAAGCGTGACCGAGTTCATGAATGAGTACGATACAAAACAACAATAGTAACTCTTTAAAACGCGCCGTAAAAATACCAATAACTATAATAACCCAAAACAACGGATGCACTGAAATTTTCGTTAAAACTTCCTTATATTTAATCAAATGAAATCACCTGAATCGGATCAACAAATTTTTCATTCTTTTTTATTGCGAAATAAAATTTCCCATTTTTATTATTTGCATCATTACTCACCGTTCCAATTTTTTGTTTCTTTGAAACGTAATCATATAACTTTACTGACATATCATTTAAATTTGCATACCACGACTCCGTGCCATCTGCATGTTGAATTTGAACTGTATTTCCAAGTTCCTCTTTCTTACCCGCAAAAACAACTAATCCTTCATTTACTGACTCAACTGTTGCATTTGTAGCCGTTTGGACAAATACACCTTGGCCATTTTTTTGAAATCCTTGCATTACCTTTCCTGAAGCAGGAATTGCATAGTCTTTTTGCTGAATAGTCCCTTCCTTTTTCTCGTTAGGCGAATAGAAGACGAGAGGTTTTCCAAACTGTTTTTCATACCATTTCGCTACAGTAGCAAACTGAAACTCCTCTTTCATCACTTTTTCTGTAACAACTTTAGCACCATCGAAAGAAGAAGGCGCATTCTTATATAAAATAGCAATTGAAAGAACTAAGATTGCTGATAATAAAACTTTGAAGAAAAAGACTTCCTTTCGAAACAAAGGATGAATTTCCTTTTCTCCCTCTTCAATAAATACCCCTTCACTATCAAAATTCCCCCCAGCAAAATACTGCTCTTCCTCCATTCTTTCTTGCTCTGCCTTCCTTTTCGCAATCCGCTTTTTAATTTCTTCTACACTTCTATTCTTCATACTGTCTCCCTTCTTTCGCTAACCTTATTTAAATAGAAACAGTTGTATACAGTTTGTACATATGTATGAGCTAGGAAAGAAAGATATTCGTATGAAGAAAAAAAGAAAGCACTTCGCATATGTGCGAAGTGCTTTTAACGGATGCCAAAGAAGTTTTTCATCTTTGTAAATACCGATACCTTTTCTTGTTCAAATGCTTGTAATGGTACATTCTCACCCAACAAGCGTCTTGCAATATTACGATAAGCTAACGCTGCTTTTCCACTAGGTTGCAACGCTACAGGTTCACCTGTATTTGTAGCACGAATAACTTCATCATCGTCTTCAACAACACCAAGAAGCTCGATTGATAATGTACGTACGATTTCATCAACATCTAACATATCCTGTTCATGAAGCATATGACTACGCACACGGTTAATAACAAGTTTCGGTGGTTCAATATCCTCTTTTTCTAAAAGCCCGATAATACGATCTGCATCACGCATTGAGGATACTTCTGGCGTCGTAACAACGATTGCTTTATCCGCACCAGCTACCGCATTTTTAAATCCCTGCTCAATCCCCGCAGGACAATCAATTAATATGTAATCATAATCTTGACGTAATACTTGTATTAATTCATCCATTTGTTCAGGTGTTACCGCTGATTTATCACTCGTTTGTGCTGCAGGTAATAAATAAAGATCATCAAAACGTTTATCTTTAATAAGAGCCTGAGGTAAACGACAACGCCCTTCAACGACATCAACAAGATCAAATACAATACGATTTTCCAGCCCCATTACTACGTCTAAATTTCGAAGACCAATATCTGTGTCAATTAAGCACACTTTCTTTCCAGATAAGGCTAGGGCTGTACCAATGTTCGCAGACGTTGTAGTTTTACCTACTCCGCCCTTTCCAGATGTAATTACTATTGCCTCTCCCACAGCTATACAATTCCCCTTTCTAACTTTGTTAAATTAGGTCTAAGATGAGTGAGAAGTTGCAGGCGATCGACAACAATGTGATTGTCCTCATTAATATACGCACATTCTGCCGTCTCCGCTCCGTCTTCTTTCTCTTCCGGAGCCCGCATTGCCACATCACTAATTCGAAGTTGCATCGGGTTCATAACAGATGCAGCGATTACAGCCTCTGAATCCCCATAATACCCAGCATGTGCAATCCCTCTTAATGATCCTACGACAAAAATATTCCCCCCAGCGATAACCGTTCCGCCTGGATTAACATCTCCAATTAACAATAAATTTCCTTTTACATGTAAAACCTGTCCAGAGCGAACAATTTTGGAAATAGGGACAATCTCTGTTTCTTCTTTCCATGCTATTGCTTCCGATTTAGTTATAACATCACTTTCAATTGAATCCACAACAAGATTCTTTTTATTACGAATTAACGTACGAAGCTCTTCTTGGTGGACTTCTGTTAAATAACGATTTCCCACTTTCACATGCACTTCAATTAAAGAACGCCCATCGCCATCATAGTAATGTGTAGATAGTTTTTCGTCCAATTCTTTCAGTAATTCAGAGAATGAACAGCAGTCATCTAAATGAAGCGTTATCCCGTCTTTTGTCCCTTTTATCGTTACATTTTGTTGCTTTTTTTCTTCCACTAAAGTTCACCCCACCGATTCAATTCGACATAAAATTAGAAAATCCTTTTTTCTTTTTCTTCCATCGCTCTTGAAAGACGCACTAAATATCGTCTCAGTGGGAAACAAACTATCAATATGAAAATTCCATTCAGCAATAAAGTAGAAAGGAGACGATCCGTGAAAAAGACATACGCCGACATATGAGTACGTCCTAACAAAGTTAAAAATCCATACACATAATATTCTAATGCTGCAATGCTAGCTAATACGATAGACACAACAATGAATAAATTCAATTGTAGTACCTTCATCACACTATAAACTAAATAAGCTAAAATCGGATAAGCAAATATATATATACCGACAAGTTCTGTGTATACGGTATCAAATAAGAAACCGAATAATAGCCCGTAATAAATCCCTTGGACCGGACCATAGTACACAGTAACAAAACATAACACAATGATAAAGAAATGCGGCGCTGCTATACTGTCTTTCCAAAAAACTTCTGTTGGAACAATAGTAGCAAACATATTTTCAAACAGAAAAACAAAAAGGAGCAAAAGAGGAAGAGCTGCTCTTTTTAAAATCTTCATCATCTCTTCTCCTCCTCCTATTCTAATGGCGCTGATTTCATACCACGTTTAGCTACTATAATATGCTCTACGTCATTTAAATCAGCGGCAGGTTTTACATAAGCTGTTTTTGTTAAGCCGTATGCATCTGGTTGAACATCAACGATTTCCCCAATCTCAAGACCTTTCGGGAAAATCTCCCCACCAAGTCCAGACGTTACAACCATTTGACCTTTAGCTACTGGTGCATCAGAACCAATCTTTGTGAAAAGTAACAATTTTTTTTCTTTGTCATAACCTTCGATTAATCCGAAGATATTTTCATTTCCATGTACAACAGCTGAAACACGATTTGTTCGACTCATAGAACTTAACAACTCTACTGATGATGTAAACTGAGATACACTTTTCACGCGTCCAACTAAACCTTTTGAAGTCATAACAGCCATATCCTTTTTAATCCCTTGTTGTGCTCCTTTATCAATTCCAATTAAATCGTACCATTTATCTGGATTGCGAGAAACAACAGTAGCTGGAATTTCAGAAAAATCGCTCGGCAACTCTTTTTTTTCAGTTAGCTGTCTTAATTTATTGTTGTCGTCCTCTAATTGCTTCATTTTAACTGATAAACTCGCATAGTTATCTATTTTTGCTTTTAATTCTTTATTCTCTTCATACGTGCGCTTTACATCCTCTACATTTTCAAAGAATCCAGCTACATATTTCGCTGGCTTTTGGAATACACGTTCTACAACACCGACAGTGTCTTTAACAAACTGCTCTGGCCATGTTAAACTGTTCCGTTCTTTCAATGAGATTCCAATCAATGCCACGAGAAGAATAATACTAACTAACAAAACAATTAATCTTTTGTTTAAGAAAAACTGTGGCACGTTCACACCCTCTTAATTCCATTGATTTTTATTTTGCAATATTATCGAGCAGCCGTTTTGAAAAGATCGATATTATCTAATGCTTTTCCTGTTCCAATTGCTACGCAATCTAATGGATCTTCTGCAACAAGAACTGGCATATTTGTTTCTTCACTAATCACTTTATCTAAGTTACGTAGTAATGCACCACCGCCTGTTAATACAATACCGCGGTCCATAATATCTGCCGCTAATTCAGGTGGAGTTTTTTCCAACGTATTTTTAACTGATTCTACAATTGCATCTACTGTATCTTTTAATGCATCCGCAATTTCTTCTGGTTGAATTAGTACTGTTTTTGGTAAACCACTTACTAAATCACGACCACGAATTTCCATAGGCTCGATACCTTCTGGCTCGCCTGCAGAACCGATTTCTAACTTTAATGCCTCTGCTGTTCTTTCACCAATCATTAAGTTATAGCTTTTCTTAATGTACTGAATGATTGAATCATCCATATCATCACCAGCAACACGAACTGATTGACTTGTTACAATACCACCTAATGAGATGATTGCAACTTCTGTTGTACCACCACCGATATCAACAACCATACTACCAGTTGGTTCCCAAACAGGTAAGTTCGCACCAATTGCTGCTGCAAATGGTTCTTCGATTGGATATGCATCACGAGCACCCGCTTGACGAGTCGCATCAATTACTGCACGTCTTTCAACAGCTGTAATACCAGACGGTACACATACCATTACATACGGTTTACGTGAGAAGAAGCCGTTTGATTTTTGAGCTTGTTGAATGTAATATTTCATCATTGTTGCTGTTGTTTCGTAATCAGCAATTACACCGTCTTTCATCGGACGAAGTGCTACTACGTTTCCTGGTGTACGACCAATCATTTGTTTTGCATCGCTACCTACAGCAACGATTTGTTTCGTATCAGTTTGTAATGCTACTACTGAAGGTTCACGTAAAACTACACCTTTTCCTTTTACATATACAAGCGTGTTCGCAGTTCCTAAATCTATTCCAAGATCGCGAGTAAAGCCACCAAATCCAAACATATTTTTTATCTTCCTTTCTTGTTTTCACGGACTCATTTTTTTCTTATTTTATATTATAAAAACAGTACGTTTTTTATATCTATATCCTTTTTGCAGATAATTTTCTACAAAAAACTCATAAATCACATTATAAAACAAAATAAGTAAAAAGCATAGTCTTAAATATGACCTTTTTCCTTTAAACTCACGAATTTATGGTCACCTATTATAATATGATCAAGCACTTCAATTCCGATAATCTGGCCGCATTCTACTAAACGTTTTGTTACTTCAATATCTTCTCGGCTCGGCGTAGGATCTCCTGAGGGATGGTTATGAAGACATATGATAGAGGCTGCTGCACGGCGGAACGCTTCTTTAAAGACTTCTCTTGGGTGTACAATTGACGTGTTTAGACTTCCAATGAATATCGTTTGCCTATGTATAACTTGATTTTTTGTATTTAAATATAAACAAACAAAATGCTCTTGTTGTAGAAAGCGCAGTTCTTCCATCATGTATTTCGCACAATCTTCTGGGCTTCGAATGCTATATCGATTTTGATACTCTAAACGTACCATTCTTCTACCTAGTTCAAAAGCAGCCATAAGCTGAGATGCCTTTGCAATCCCAACACCATGAATACTAATTAATTCTTCTAACGTTGCATCTTTCAACATACGTAAACCATCAAAGTGATGTAAAATTTTATCTGACAACTTTAAAACTGTCTCTTCTTTAGAACCTGTTCTGAGTAACACTGCAAGAAGCTCCCGATTTGATAAACTCCCTGTTCCTTCTAATAATAAACGCTCCCGTGGCTGTTCTTCTCTGACAACATCACGAATACCGTTCATCTCTCCACCCCTTTTACCTGTTCTCTCAAAGAAAACCCCATGCAATTTTACGCATGGGTTACATCAATATCAAATTGTTTTAATTCCCGGACAAGACGTGCAATTGGTAAGCCGACTACACTGTAGTAATCTCCTTGAATATGTTGAACAAAAATAGACCCTTTTCCTTGAATACCATAACTTCCTGCTTTATCAAGAGGTTCTTTCGATGCAACATATACGTCAATTTCCTCTTCTGTTAATTCCCAAAACGTAACTTCTGTACGCTCATAAAAAGTGACCGTTTTTTCTTTCGATATAATTGCCACACCTGTATATACTTCGTGTGTTTTTCCTGATAATAATTGTAACATTTCTTTCGCCTCAACCCCATTAGAAGGCTTTCCAAGAATACGCGACTCATATGTAACGATTGTGTCTGCACCTAACACAATGTGATCACTATTATTTTCTGCTACCGCAGATGCTTTTTGCAAGGCAAGGGACATAACAATATCAGGAGGTGATGAATACGCACCAATCGTTTCTTCTACTTCACTTACAACGATTTCAAATGGTACGCTAGCTAACTCCAGCAATTCCTTCCTCCGAGGTGATCCTGAAGCTAAAATAATTTTTCTCATATTTTCTCCTTCCTTTCTCACATGAAGCAGAACAATTTACATCAATCGTATCAAAAGAATAGTTTATCCACAAATGAAAGAAATATTATTTTCTCTAAACAAAATAATATTTCTTTACTGCATACGATTATATTCCAGCCATAGAGAAAGCACTTTGCTCTAAATTTAAAAGAAAAGAAAGAAGTATAGACACTTCTTTCTTCATCATTTCATTATCTTATCATTTCACTTTTTGTGAAACAATTTTTTCATACGAAAGTATACCATCAATAACAACTTGATTTAATTTCGCCAAAGATTCTTTATCGCTCTTTCCGTCCTTCACTGTTTGCACAGCTATTGACGTATACATATACAGCTTTTTTACCTCCTCCTGCTTCATACTTTTCCCTACTTTTTCAATTGATTTCCATTCTTTCTCAATTACTTCTATATCTTTTGCATTACTTTTCCCACCAGCTTGTACGCTAGAAGCATATTTTGCTAAATGAGTATATAATGGCTGTACTTTTGTTAAGAACGCTCCTATTTCTTTATCATCTTTAAGCAACGCTTTATCCGTAATATCCCAGTTCTTTTTTAAAACGGAGACACCATCATTTTTATACTGCGTCATTAATTGATTTATAGCCTGTTCATCGCTAGCAATACCAACAATTAGTGCATACTTATCACCGCTCGGTTTCAAAGCAGCAACCCCTCCGTTACCTTTCCATTCTTCAAGAGCGGCCTGTCCCGTTTCTTTGGAAGAATAAAGCCCACCTTGAACAAAAAATAATTTCATTGGCTCTAATGACATTCCTGTCTGTTTTTTTTGTTTTTCCTCTTTTGATACTGGTGTTTGTTCTGCCGTTCCATCCACCTTTGATTCTTCATTTCCAGTCTGCTTCGAAGCCGTTACCGTACTTTCCCCTGTTGTCCCTTGTCCTGTAAGTAACTGCAGCATTCCCATTCCAAACGCCGTACCAATTATAATTGCAGTTGCAACAATTACAATTAATGTATTACTCCACTTCTTTCTGTATTTTTCCATGGGCGCTGATTTCTTTTTTTGAAACGGAACAACGTTTTTCGGTCTTTCACTTTCCACTACCATCCATTCAAACTCATCTTTCTTCTTCTCTTCATACTTCGCTTCTGTTCCATTTACTTTCACTGAGATCGTTCGTGATTGCTTGTCCATACACTCACACCTCACCTCTTGTCGTTGTCCGCATCATATCATATTCATTTCACAAAAAAACGAGATATTTGTCAGAGGAATTCGCCAAATAACCCTATATAATTATCTTATATGTATGCATTTGACTTCATTTGTAGAACAAAAAAACTAGATAGCAAAGGCTATCTAGTTTTTCTCGCGAATATATTTTCTAACTTCAGAAATGAAATATAGAGAACCCGTTATGATAAAGACATCATTTCCCCCTATCATTTCAACCTTTGTATCAATTGCCTCTTTCCAATCTTCAAAGACTATTTTTGATTTTTTTTGCGAATGCGCTGCAAGTTTGTCAGCGGAAATGGCACGATCAAAGGCGAATGTTGTAAAAATAATTTCATCGGCAATTGTTTCTAATTGACCTACCATGTTATGCAACTGTTTATCACCAAGCGCAGTAAATAAAACTATTATATTTTTATCTTTATAATGTGCCTCTACTGTTTTCACAAGACTCTCAATACCTTCTGGATTATGAGCACCATCTATTATAATATCAGGATTACTTTTCAGCTTTTCAAATCGGCCAATCCAATACGCTTCATGTAATCCAGCTCTTATTTCCTCTTCCTCAATTAAAAATGATACATATGTTTTTAAATACATAATTGCCATAAGTGCTAGTGAGGCATTTCCTACTTGGTGAACACCTTTCATTGACATTCGAACATCTTCAAAAGATGCGAAAGGACAAGCAAAATCAAAACGTTCCCCATCTTCGTTAGACTGTTTATGTAACGCTGTAAAATGTTTGCCCAGTTCATATAAGTTTGCATGATTTTCCTTTGCAACCTTTTGAATGACCTGCAATGCTTCATCATCTTGCACGCCTGTAATAACCGGAACACCCGACTTAATAATTCCTGCCTTCTCATACGCAATTTCTCCTAGTGTATCCCCTAAAATATGCATATGATCGTGGCCGATATTTGTAATAATTGTGAGAATAGGATGAATAACATTCGTAGAGTCAAAGCGCCCTCCAAGCCCTGTTTCAAATAAAACAACATCACAGAAATTGATTTTACCGAAATAACAAATTGCCATAACAGTAATAATCTCAAACTCAGTCGCTTCCCCTAAATCCGTCTCGTCTAGTTTTTCAACGACTGGCTTTACCATGTTTACAAGTTCCGCAATCTCTTCATCTGCAATTGGTGTTCCGTTCACACTAATACGCTCATTAAATGTTTCAATGTAAGGAGAGGTAAATGTTCCAACCTTATATTTTGCGCCTTCTAGCATGTAGCGCATATACGTTAAAGTTGAACCTTTTCCATTTGTACCAGCAAGATGAACACATTTTATATGACGCTCTGGATTTCCGAGTTCTTCTAGCATCCAGCTCATTCTTTCTAATCCTGGTTTAATACCAAACTTCAATCGACTATGAATCCACCCTATCGCTTCTTCGTATGTATGTATCACGTATGTTTTCCCCTTTCAAAAGACAACCTTCATCATTCTATTATACGCAAAGAAAAGAGACTCACCAATATAGTGAGTCTCTAAAATACACTTTATTTCTCAAGATCTGCTAGACGTTGGCGAACTGCTTCGCGTTTTTCTAGGTAATCTTGCTCTTTCGCACGCTCTCCGTCAATAACTGCCGCAGGAGCTTTCGCTACGAAGCCTTGGTTTGAAAGTTTCTTCTGTACACGTTCTACCTCTTTATCGAACTTCTCAAGTTCTTTTTCAAGACGTGCTCTCTCTTCGTCAAGGTTGATAAGATCAGCTAACGGTAAGAATAACTCTGCACCTGATACGATTGCAGTCATCGCTTTTTCTGGCGCTTGTAAATTCGTTTGAATTGTTAATTCACTTGGGTTACAGAAACGCTCAATGTAAGAGCTGTTTTTCGTAAGTTGAGCAAGGATAGCCTCATCTTTTGCTTTAATTTGCATTTGAACTTTTTTGCTCATTGGCGTATTTACTTCTGCACGGATGTTACGAACAGAGCGAATGATATCAACTAGAAGGTGCATTTCTGCTGCCGCTTCTTTATCTTGTAAATCTTCGCGAACTGTTGGCCAAGCCGCTACTGTAATAGACTCGCCTTCATGCGGTAAATGTTGCCAAATCTTCTCTGTTACGAACGGCATGAATGGGTGTAATAGACGCATCGTTTGGTCTAATACGTAAGCTAAAATAGAACGAGTTGTTTTCTTAGCTACTTCATCTTCACCGTATAGTGGAAGTTTCGCCATCTCAATGTACCAGTCACAGAAATCATCCCAAATGAAGTTGTATAATGAACGACCAGCTTCACCGAACTCATATTTATCCATGTTACGTGTTACACTTTCGATCGTTTCGTTTAAGCGAGTTAAAATCCACTTATCTGCAACTGATTTTTCACCAGTTAAATCGATTTCTTCATACTTCATATCATCCATGTTCATTAATACGAAACGTGATGCGTTCCAAATTTTATTAATGAAGTTCCAAGTAGATTCTACTTTTTCCATGCTGAAACGTAAATCTTGGCCTGGTGCACTTCCTGTTGATAAGAAGTAACGCATTGCATCTGCACCGTACTTCTCGATAACATCCATCGGATCGATACCGTTACCAAGAGATTTACTCATTTTACGTCCCTGTTCATCACGAACTAAACCGTGAATTAATACATCTTTAAATGGACGCTCTCCTGTAAACTCTAAACCTTGGAAAATCATACGAGATACCCAGAAGAAGATGATGTCATAACCAGTTACTAAAGCATCTGTTGAATAGAACTTTTTAAAGTCTACTGCCTCTTCATTTGGCCAACCAAGTGTTGAGAACGGCCATAACGCTGAGCTAAACCATGTATCAAGTACGTCGTTATCTTGATTCCAGTTTTCAATATCCGTTGGCGCTTCAGTACCTACGTATACTTCACCAGTTTCTTTATGATACCAAGCTGGAATGCGATGTCCCCACCATAATTGACGAGAAATACACCAGTCATGAATGTTTTCCATCCAGCGTAAGTATGTGTTTTCAAAACGCTCTGGTACGAACGTTACTTTTTCTTCTTCTTTTTGTTGAAGTGCTACTGCTTTTTCTGCAAGTGGAGCCATTTTTACGAACCATTGTGTTGATAAATAAGGCTCAACAACTGCACCGCTACGCTCACTATGACCTACTGAATGCATATGAGGCTCAATTTCTACTAATACGTCCGCTTCTTGTAAGTCTTTCACTAACGCTTTACGGCATTCGAAACGGTCCATACCGTTATACTTACCAGCTTTTTCGTTCATCGTTCCATCTTCGTTCATTACTAAGATGCGTGGTAAGTCATGACGGTTACCTACTTCAAAGTCATTCGGGTCATGAGCTGGTGTAATTTTTACAACGCCTGTTCCAAAGTCTTTTTCTACGTACTCATCGGCAATAATCGGAATCTCACGGCCTACGATTGGAAGGGTAACTGTTTTTCCGATTAAATGTTTGTAACGATCGTCTTCTGGATGAACTGCTACAGCTGTATCACCAAGCATCGTTTCTGGACGAGTGGTTGCAAGACGAATGTGACCAGAACCATCTGTTAACGGATAGTTCATATGGTAGAATGCACCTTGAACCTCTTTATGAATTACTTCGATATCAGAAAGAGCTGTACGTGTTGCTGGGTCCCAGTTGATAATATATTCACCGCGGTAAATTAAGCCTTTTTCGTATAATTGAACGAATACTTTATTAACTGCATCAGATAAACCTTCGTCTAATGTGAAACGTTCACGAGAATAGTCTAGTCCTAAACCAACTTTCCCCCATTGTTGACGAATGTGAGAAGCGTACTCTTCTTTCCACTCCCAAGCTTTTTCAAGGAATTTCTCACGGCCAAGATCGTAACGTGAAATACCTTCTTCACGAAGTTTTCCTTCTACTTTCGCTTGTGTTGCGATACCCGCATGGTCCATTCCTGGAAGCCATAATACATCGTATCCTTGCATACGCTTCGTACGAGTTAAAATATCTTGAAGAGTTGTATCCCAAGCATGACCTAAGTGTAACTTACCAGTTACGTTCGGAGGTGGAATTACAATTGTATACGGTTGTTTCTTCTCGTCTCCTGTTGCTTCGAAATATTTGCCTTCAAGCCACCATTGATAAAGGCCTTCTTCAACGGACATATGATCATATTTAGTTGGTAAATTCTTTTCCGTGTTTGACATTATTTTCCCTCCTTAAAATAAAAAATGCCCCTCATCCAAAAAAGGACGAGGGACATCGCGGTACCACCTTTATTTACAAACAAATTCAGAATTTGCTTATACTCTTAATTTGATAACGGACAAATCCGTCTTTTCCTAATGAGAACTATTCCGTTCAGAAAAGATGCTCCAGGGCTACCTTCTAACATAACTATCTAGAGAATCTCCCAGCTAATGATTCTCCTCTCTGAAGACGTTTCATGTTATACTCTTCCCCTTCAAGGCATTTATATGATTGTTAATTATTATATACAATAGTGTAAAAAACGAAACCTTATTCGTCAAGATAAATTTAAGACTATCACTTTCCGGGCGAATATAAAAAAGATAAGTAGCATCCTCCACTTATCTTTTTTACCCCTCTATTTACGGGCGGTAATACCCCCGCCACTGATTAAAGTTTCACTTTATCCGTTCCCTTGCTGGGCAGCTTGTAATTGTGACAGGAAATATTCTACATTGCTAACGAGCCAATGTGATTGTTGCAAGCTCTTTACTCCGCGAATCTCATTTTCCTTATTGCGACTCTGCCTTCTTTTTTTATAAGACTCAATTTGCCGAATAAATTGCGATGGATAGGTCATGTAAGCATACATAAGCAGTTGCTCTTCTTTCGTAAACGGGAAGTTTTTTTGGTACATTTGATACCATTCAAAACGATCACTTCGCGCAATTGGATATGTGTTTAAAGACCGCGAATAAAACCCTACAATATCTTGCACAGGCGTTGCAAACTTCGATTTTTCTAAACTAATAAAATAGCCATTCCGTTCATAGTCAAATAAAAAATGATTAAGTGACACGTTACCATGCACAAAAGTAATGCGTGTTTTATCTTTTTCTTTCATCGCATCGTTCCACTCATTTAATTGCTTCGTTGCAAATTCACGCGCCCTCATTACATGATGGTAGTACGTACAATATTGTAATTCAAACGGAGACATATACCACTTCGCTTCAGATTCTACAAGAAACTCTTCTAACATCTCACCATCATTTTCCCAACGATCGGATATACTTGTGTAATGTTTTTCTAAATCTTCTTCTGTATATGTTTCTTCTTTCACCGTTTTTTGGTGCAACGTTCCAAGTGTTTGAAACATTTTATGGTATTGATCATTATCCTCGCCGTTTCCTTCCGCACGTTCTAACCAAGGCATTAAATAATAATTATAAGTCCCGTCACTTAAAATATAATTCCCATCCGTCGCATGGTATATAGGTACATAATTTGAAAAACCTTTCTCCTTCAAATATTGAATATGATGTAGAAAGTTATTCCGCTCTAACTTTCTATCTTCTATTTTCTTTAGCGCATATGGACCTTGATTCGTGTAAATTTTCGTTACACTTCCGTGCTCTTCCATATGCTGCGTATCCAATCTATATTGCCTTACAATGGGTTCATAGCGATTTCGTAATTCAATATCCATACGAATGACCCTCTCTATTCAAAACATAGCCTCTAGGACAATAGGGGAGTGAAAGCACTCACCCCCTTATTTCACCTTTGCTTTTGAAACGGGAATATAAATAATTTGTCCCGTAGTTAAATATATATCTTCTGTTTGATTAACACGGTATAAATTTTGTACAGACGTGTCATAACGTTCTGCAACAGATTCGATTGTATCCCCTTCTTGCACGAAATACATTCTTAACTTCGTAAATTCTTCTTCCGGTTCTTTCGTAAATAATTGTGTTAAATAAAGCGCATTTTCATCTCGCTGTGAGTATGCCTCTTCTTGCTCTTCCTGCTTTTTCGCCTTTTCTTTTTGATAATCTTTTCGTCCAAACAATTCAAATTGCAGCGTCGTTTCTTGCCCCTCTTCACGCTCCGCAAATTCATGTTCTGCCAATTCCTCTTCCGCTTCTTCTTGCTCTTTTCTTTCTTCTAGCTGGAACGGTTCAAATGCGTAATCTTCCCATTCATCCGATTCTTTATAGGTTGGTTCCGCTACATGCGGCGCGGGTCTATTTTCATCCTCTTCAGCTGAATCATCTTCTAACTCAGCATACGCCGTTTCTTCCTCTTCATCCTCGATTCTTTCCTCATCACATAAACCTGTAATAGATATATCCGCTAATAATTGTAAGCAACCATTTTCCTTCAATTCATAATCAAATTCTTCAATTGATACATATAATTCTTCAATTACTTTCACTCGATTTCTTGGAATTGATATTTCAAGTGGAAAGGAATGAACAAGTTCATTCACCCCATCTTCCCTTGTTTCTACATAATCAATTGACTTTGCTGGCGATAGTTCTCTTAATGAATAGGCCGAATCATCTTGCCTTGCAACATACTCCCCCGTTAAATCTAACTGCCCTCTCACGATAACTTCATGATCAAGCTCTTCTATCTCAACGTCTGGATCTAACGAAATTGACAAAAGTTCTTCGACTTCCTGTCCTTTTTGGAACCAAACAGATTCTTTTAATGAAAATCGTAACGAATGATCTGTTGTCACTTCTTTTCCCCCTCCCAAACTATATGTCATTACAGATTTATGTATGTAAAGCCCACTTTATGAATAAAAAAAATCGCTCCCCTTATGGAGAGCGATTTTCTCTAATATATTATGCTTGTAACTTTGACATTGCAATTTCAGCCGCTGCAATCGTCGCTTCAATATCTGCATCACTATGTGCTGTCGATAAGAACAAACCTTCAAATTGAGATGGTGGCAAGAATACACCTTGTTCTACCATTTCACGATAGTAAGCCGCGAAGAATTCTAAGTTTGAAGATTTCGCTGTATCGTAATTAATAACCGGCTCATCTGTAAAGAAAATACCAATCATAGAGCCTGCACGGTTAATATGATGAGGAATACCATGTTTTTCAGCCGCTTTACGTAGTCCCGCTTCTAACATTTCTGCTTTACGCTCAAACTCTACATATGATTCTGGCGTTAATTGTACTAACGTTTCATAACCTGCTGCCATTGCAAGTGGGTTACCTGATAAAGTACCAGCTTGATAAATCGGTCCGCTCGGCGCAACTTGACACATAATTTCTGCTTTACCACCGTACGCCCCTACTGGTAAGCCACCACCGATTACTTTACCTAAACAAGTTAAATCAGGTGTTACACCGTAGTAACCTTGTCCACAGTTATAAGCAACACGGAATCCTGTCATTACTTCATCAAAAATAAGCAGTGCACCGTTTTGTTCTGTTACTTCACGAAGCCCTTCTAAAAATCCTGGTTGCGGAGGAACAACCCCCATATTCCCTGCTACTGGTTCTACAATTACACAAGCAATATCATCACCGAATTGTTCAAAAGCGTACTTCACACTTTCTAAATCATTATAAGCTACTGTAATCGTATTTTTCGCTACACCTTCTGGTACGCCAGGGCTATCTGGTAAACCTAGAGTCGCCACACCAGAACCAGCTTTAATTAATAACGAATCACCATGACCGTGGTAACAACCAATAAATTTTAAAATTTTGTTACGGCCTGTATAACCACGAGCTAAACGTAGTGCACTCATTGTCGCTTCTGTTCCAGAGTTAACCATGCGGACAATTTCAATCGATGGTACACGCTCAATAACAAGTTTCGCTAATTTATTTTCGATTTCAGTCGGCGCACCGAAGCTTGTACCTCTTTCAGCAACAGATTTTAACGCTTCAACAACACGATCATTTGCATGACCATGAATTAAAGGACCCCATGATAATACGTAATCGATGTATTCATTTCCATCAATATCATATACTTTAGAGCCTTTTCCACGCTCTATAAACAATGGATTCATACCAACAGATTTAAAGGCACGAACAGGGCTATTTACGCCACCAGGCATTAAGTCTTGTGCCTCTTCAAACGCCGCAATCGATTTATCAAACTTTTTCATTATTTAGCGCCTCCTTCTTGTAACCATTTTGCTGCATCTTTCGCATGATACGTAATAATTAAGTCTGCTCCTGCACGTTTCATGCTAATTAATTTTTCAAGCACAACTTCTTTTTCATTAATCCAACCATTTTGCGCTGCCGCTTTAATCATTGAATATTCACCACTTACGTTGTAAGCAACGATTGGTAAATTAAAGTTATTTTTCACATCACGAATGATATCTAAGTAAGAAAGAGCTGGCTTTACAATTAAGAAATCAGCACCTTCCATTACATCTGATTCTGCTTCACGGAATGCCTCCATACGGTTCGCTGGGTCCATTTGATATGTTTTACGGTCACCAAATTGCGGCGCGCCGTGTGCAGCATCACGGAACGGTCCATAAAATGCTGATGAATATTTCACAGCGTACGACATAACTGGTACGTGTCCAAAACCATTCTCATCTAACGCATGGCGAATTGCTGTTACGAATCCGTCCATCATGTTTGATGGCGCAATAATGTCCGCTCCTGCTTTCGCTTGGCTTACAGCTGTTTTCGCAAGTACTGCAAGAGACTCGTCATTTAAAATAATACCATCTTCAATTACACCGCAATGACCATGGCTTGTGAATTGACATAAACATGTATCTGCAACTACTACTAACTCAGGGAACTCACCTTTAATTTGCTTAATGGCACGCTGTACAATTCCATGATCACAATATGCTGATGATCCAACTTCATCCTTTTCAGCAGGTAAACCAAATACAATAACAGAACGAATACCTAAATCAACAACCTCTTGCATTTCAGCTTGCAATAAATCTAAAGAGATTTGATATACGCCCGGCATAGAAGGAACTTCATTACGAACATTCTCTCCTTCTAATACAAAAATAGGGTAAATAAAATCTTCCGTATGTAAAAACGTTTCACGCACAAGCGCACGCATGCCCCCGCTTTGTCTTAAGCGACGATGACGATTAAATTGTAAAGAGTTCATAAATTTCTATCCCCATTCTTTTATTTTGTCCCGCGTTAACGGGCAGTAAGACTCCCATCTCAAAATTCGGCTAGAGCAAAGAAGTTAGATGGGAAATCAACTGCCCATAAACGCCCAATTGGTGAGGGCTAATAATTAGTGGGGAATGAACCTCCCACTAATTAAAGTTTCACTTTATAGATTCACAAATGCATTGTAGTAATGCTTCTACAGTGTACTCTTTCGGCACAATAACATGCGGAAAATAAAGGTTCGCTTCTTTTTCCGTAATAGGCCCTATACAAGCAATTGTACATTTTTTTGTCCATTCTCTCCAGTTTGTGCCCTCCAGTAAACGAACAAAACTATCAACAGTTGAAGGACTCGTAAATGTAATAACATTTACTTTCCTTACTTTCAATGCTGTTATAAGTTCTTGTTTTTTCTCTACATTTACTTTCGTACCGTATACGATTAGCTCATCTAGAGAAACACCAATCCCCCGAAGTTTAACTGGAATTACATCTCTCGCTAAATTCCCTTTCGGAAATAAAATACGCTCGTTTCCACTTAATTCTTTTTGAAACTCTTCGGCAAACACTTCTGCAACAAATGAGGTTGGAACAAAATGAACTTGATAGCCCCTTTTTTCTAACTCTAATTTTGTTTTCACGCCTACCGCAGCGATTTTAATAGTTAATGGTAGTTTCTTTTCTAAACCATCTAGAAAAAAAGTTACACCATTTTTACTCGTAAAAATAACCCAGTCATACGAATGTAGCTGCCTTGCTGTATGGTGAATTCGCCTATGAGATGTGCCTTCCATACGCAAAAGCGGAATTTCCAATGGAATTCCGCTCCGTTCTTTCACTGCTACACTCATTTGTTTCGCTTGATGCTGGGCACGTGTAATCAATACTGTTTTGCCAGCAAGAGCATTCATATTTATTGTTGTCCCTTATTTGCAGCAAGAATGAGTTCTTTTGCGCCTTGTTTAATTAAACGGTCCGCAGCCTCTAGCCCTACTTCCTTTGGTTCAACGCCTACCACTGTCTCTTTTAATAAAACAGAGCCGTCCATAGAACCGACAAGAGCTGTTAATTCGATTGCATCATCCTTTGTAAGAGTTGCATATCCAGCGATCGGAACTTGACATCCACCTTCAAGTTTATGAAGAAATACTCGCTCCGCTGCCACTGTTCTCTCTGTTACAGCATCATTCATATGCGATAACAACTGTAATAAATCGTTATCGTCCTCACGACATTCAATCGCTAATGCACCTTGTCCTACAGCTGGTACACATAACGTTTCATCTAAATGTTCTGTAATCACTTCATCATCCCAGCCCATTCTTTGTAATCCAGCTGTCGCTAAAATAATTGCATCATAATCTTCTTCTTTTAATTTACGTAAACGTGTATCGATATTTCCGCGAATCCATTTCACTTGTAAATCTGGTCTCGCAGCTAATAACTGTGCACTACGTCTTAAACTACTCGTTCCTAAAATCGCACCTTCTGCTAAATCTTTAAATGATTCTCCGCTTTTAGAAATAAAAGCATCACGAGGGTCAACACGCTTTGGTGTACAGCCAATCATTAATCCTTCTGGAAGTACGGCTGGCATATCTTTCATACTATGTACAGCCATATCGATTTCTTTCATAAGTAACGCATGTTCAATTTCTTTAACGAACAAACCTTTTCCGCCTACTTTTGAAAGAGTAACATCTAAAATCACATCACCTTTAGTGACAATTTCTTTCACTTCAAATTCATATGGTAAACCAAGTGCTTTTAACTGATCAATAAACCAGTTTGTTTGCGTCAATGCTAGCTTACTCTTTCGTGAACCTACAATAATTTTGCGCATAATTCTCTCTCCTCATTATAAATACCAAAAGTGGAAATTAGATAAACTACTTAATAGAAAAATGTTAACTAGCATTACGAGAAAGGCCCCTACATTCCACAGTACAATTTTCTTCCCTTGCAACACATCTGCCGCTCGTAAATACAAGCCCGTACAATATACAAATAGAACGACAAACGAACCGATTACTTTCGTATCATACCAATGAAAATTGTCCAATTTTGTATATCCCCATATGCATCCTAATAAAATTGCTAGTAAGAAAAATGGAACAGAAAATAAATTTAACCCGTAAGACGTAGATTCAAGCTTCGGCAAATTCCCTAACCTTCTTAATCTCGCATTCCACTTTTTCTTTTTTAATAGGCGATATTGCAGTAAATACATAATAGAAAAAATAAACGATACCGTAAACGTTGCATAAGAAATAATCGCCATTCCAACATGCACGTATACAAGTTCTGAAACTAATTGCTCTGCAAGTACTGGCGACATCTTTCCGAGCGGTGTAAAAATAGAAAAGGCGCTTACGCCAAATGCTACAACATTTGTAAAGAAGACTAAAAAGTCAACGCGCATAAATCGATTTATGACTAACGACATCGTAATCAATAACCAAACATAAAAATAAATCCCTGATAATAAAGTTAAAATGGGATTCGTTTCTGAATCTGTCGCCCTAAGCAACATAAAAATAGACTGCAATACCCATACAATCGAAAGTAACCAAAAAGCAAATCGGTTCGCCTTTCGGTTACTTTGGAAATAATCTATAAAATATAAACTAATGCTACAAGCATATAAAATAATTGCAATATGATAAATAATACTGTTATTTAAAAAACTCATCCGATCATCCTTCCAAATTATAAAGATGGAACGGATGGTGTCCACACTCTTTTATGTTCTACTTCTTCCGCACGACTCTCTACTTCTTCCGTTTCTAAATCAAAAATCTTTGCAAATAACGCTAATTTTTCGCCCGCCCCCTCTTCAGCAGCTATTTCTTTTGCTACTAAAATTGGGTCTTTTAATAATTGGTTAATAATACTTTTCGTATGCTTACTAATTACTTTTTTCTCACGATCACTAAGATTTGGTATTTTTCGTTCAAGACTTTCCATCGTTTCGCTTTGAATTACAAGTGCCTTATCACGAAGAGCTGCTATTAACGGAACAACACCAAGTGTACTTAACCACGTTTTAAATAGAACAATTTCCTCTTCAATCATAAATTGAATTTTCTCTGCTTCTTTCAAACGCTCAGCACGATTTGCTTCCACTACTCCTTGCAGATCATCAATGTCATATAAGAAAGAACCTTCTAACTCATCAATTGCTGGATCAATATCACGTGGCACTGCAATATCAACCATAAATAAAGGACGACCAGAGCGCATTTTCTCTACCTTTGTCATCATCTCTTTCGTAATGACATACTCTGATGCACCAGTGGAACTAATTAAAATGTCCGCTTCTAATAATGCACATTGTAATTCACTTAAAGATTTTGCATGTCCCATATATTTCTCAGCCATTACTTCCGCTTTTGAAAGCGTTCTATTCATAACGGTTACTTTACGAGCACCGCTTCCGTATAAATTTTGTAATGCAAGTTCTCCCATTTTACCAGCACCAAGAATAAGTACATGACAATCTGTTAACTCACCAAATATTTTCTTTCCAAGTTCAACAGCAGCATAACTAACAGACATTGCACTCTCACCAATTGTTGTTTCTGAGTGAGCACGTTTTGCTAACGTAATGACTTGCTTAAACAATTCATTAAAAATTGTACCTGTCGCTTTTACTTGTTGCGCTTCTAAAAAGCTATCTTTTATTTGACCTAAAATCTGCGTTTCTCCAACTACCATAGAATCTAAACCGCACGTTACGCGGAATAAATGATCTATTGCACCATCTTGTTCAAAAATAGTTAAATATGGTGCGACTTCTTCTATTTCAAGCTGAAACCAATCAGCTAAAAACTTCTTAATATAATACCGTCCCGTGTGTAATTGATCGACAACAGCATAAATCTCAGTGCGATTACAAGTTGATACAATGACATTTTCTAACACGCTCTTTTGACTTTGTAATGTAGTCATTGCTTGTTCTAGCTCTGCTGCCTGAAATGTGAGTTTCTCACGAAATTCTACAGGGGCTGTTCGATAATTTACACTAACAACAAGAATATGCACGCAGCATGTCCCCCTTCACCCGTTTTATCACTTTATCTACTATCATAATACAACTTTCCTCTTATGAATCTGACAATCGTGTGAACAACCGATTATTTTTTATATATTCTCCGTATGTAATAAAGGAGATTCAGTAAAACTAATAAAAAGCTCCCTACTTTATAATGATTATAAATTAATAACTCTATTTGTACGTTACCAAAAAAAGTCCTCATAATCAAGTGATGGAAACTATTCCATATAAATTATAACATCATCTTTCCTATCTTCTTTCATCATGAAGGAAAATATGTATGATTGTTCCAAAATATAGCACACACTTTCTCAATACAATGTATTTGACATTGTATTTATTTTTCGTTATATTGGTTTTACAAAATTAAATTGTGCACAATTTAAAAAGAAAGGAGTTATTCATGATAGAAGATTCTTTGCATCTAGATAACCAACTTTGTTTTTCTATTTACGCCTGTTCTAGAGAGGTTACACGTTTTTATCGACCGTATTTAGACGAAATGGGTATTACGTACCCTCAGTACATTACTTTACTTGTACTATGGGAACAAGACGGACTAACAGTAAAAGAAATTGGAGAACGTCTATTTCTAGATTCCGGCACGTTAACACCTATGCTAAAACGGATGGAATCATTAAACCTTGTAAAACGTGTTCGTTCAAAAGAAGATGAGCGAAAAGTTTGTATTGAATTAACAGAACAAGGTAAAGATTTAAAAGAAAAGGCTTGTTCATTACCGAAAACGATGGCTACAAATTTAGGAATTACAGAGCAAGAGTATCGTTCTTTATTAACCCAATTAAATAAACTAATTGAAACAATGAAAACAATAAATGATAGAAAAGGGGAATAAACATGGATAAATTATATACTGCTTCAGTAACAGCAACAGGTGGAAGAAACGGGAAAGTAGTTTCAGATGATGGCATATTAAATCTTGATGTAAAAATGCCGAAAGCATTAGGTGGTGCTGGCGGGGAAGCAACAAACCCTGAGCAACTATTTGCCGCTGGTTATGCCGCTTGTTTTGATAGTGCATTGCAACTTGTCATTCGTACAAAACGAGTGAAAGTGGAAAGTACAGAAGTAACTGCTCACGTTTCTATCGGAAAAGATACAGATGGTGGTTTCGGACTATCTGCTGTACTTGACGTACATGTCGCTGGCGTTTCTCATGCCGAAGCACAAGAACTTGTAGAAGCCGCTCACGGTGTATGTCCGTACTCTAAAGCAACACGAGGGAATATTGAAGTAACATTAAACGTACGCTAAAAATTTATACAAACAAAAAACGCGCGACATTCGTCACGCGTTTTTTGTTTTTGTCATTTTATGAATTGCCTTCCACGCTTCTTCTTTTCCAAGTCCTGTTTCAGAAGAGAATAGAACGATTTCATCGCCAATTTCAACAGCAAGCGTTTCTTTTACAACTTTTAAATGCTTTTGCCATTTCCCTTTCGGAATTTTATCGGCTTTCGTCGCAATAATAATTGTTGGAATTTCATAATGCTTTAAGAAATCATACATCATCACATCATCGTTTGTTGGTTGGTGACGTAAATCTACTACTAATACAGCTGCATCTAATTGCTCACGTGTTGTAAAGTACGTTTCAATCATCTTGCCCCATGCTGCACGTTCCGTTTTAGATACTTTCGCATATCCATAACCTGGAACGTCAACAAAATGCATCATTTCATTGATTAAGAAAAAGTTCAGCGTTTGCGTTTTTCCTGGTTTAGAAGAAATACGTACTAACTTTTTACGATTTAAAATTTTATTAATGAAGGAAGACTTCCCGACATTTGAACGACCTGCTAATGCAATTTCTGGTAAATCACTGTCTGGATATTGTTCTGGTTTAACAGCACTAATTACAATATCTGCTTTTGTTACTTTCATTGTTTCACTCCTACTAATGCGTGCTCCAATACTTCGTCTAAATGAGATGCAAGCACAAACGTAAGATTTTCTTTTACGCTTTCTGGAATATCATCTAAATCTTTCTCGTTCTCTGCTGGCAAAATAATTTTTGTTAAGCCTGCGCGATGAGCACTTAATGTTTTTTCTTTCAATCCACCAATTGGTAATACACGGCCACGAAGTGTAATTTCACCTGTCATACCAACTTCTTTACTTACAGGAATACCTGTTAGTGCAGAAATAAGTGCCGTTGCCATCGTAATACCTGCTGACGGTCCATCTTTTGGAACTGCTCCTTCTGGAACGTGAATATGAATATCATTTTTCTCATGGAAATTTGGATCAATATGAAGCTCTTCGGCACGAGAACGAATATAGCTAAACGCAGCTTGTGCTGATTCTTTCATAACATCCCCAAGTTTCCCTGTTAAAATTAATTTCCCTTTACCTGGCGCTACGGACACTTCAATTGCAAGTGTATCGCCGCCCGCTGCTGTATAAGCTAACCCGGTTGCCATTCCGACTTGGTCTGTTTTCTCTGCTTGCCCATAACGGAATATGTGTTTACCAAGTAAATCTACAATATTTTTCTCTGTCACAACAATACGTTTACGTTCCGCTGTAACGATAATTTTCGCTGCTTTACGACAAACTTTTGCAATTTGGCGCTCTAGCGTACGAACACCAGCCTCACGTGTATAATAACGAATAATTTCAAGAAGCGCTTCATCACGTACTTGTAAATTACCTTTTCGTAAGCCATGCTCTTTTAATTGTTTCGGCAATAAATGCTCTCGAGCAATGTGCACCTTTTCCAGTTCTGTATACCCAGCAATCGAAATAATTTCCATACGGTCAAGTAATGGACCCGGAATACTTGAAAGTGTATTAGCGGTTGCTACAAACATAACTTTCGATAGATCATATGGTTCTTCAATGTAATGATCACTGAAGTTATGATTTTGTTCTGGATCTAACACTTCAAGTAATGCTGCTGATGGATCGCCACGGAAATCGTTAGACATTTTATCAATCTCATCTAATAAGAAGACTGGATTAACTGTTTTCGCCTTTTTCATACCTTGAATAATGCGTCCCGGCATTGCTCCAACGTATGTACGACGGTGACCACGAATTTCAGATTCATCACGCACACCACCAAGGGATACACGGACAAAATTACGATTTAATGATGTCGCAATTGAACGAGCTAACGAAGTTTTCCCGACCCCTGGAGGGCCTACTAAACAAAGGATAGGTCCTTTTAATGAGTTCGTCAATTTTTGTACAGCTAAATATTCAAGCACTCGCTCTTTTACTTTTTCAAGACCGTAATGATCTTTGTTTAAAATCTCTTCAGAATGAACAAGATCAATCATATCCTCTGTCGCTTCTGTCCACGGAAGTGCTAATAACCAATCAATATAATTGCGAATAACACCGCTCTCCGCAGAACTTGCTGGTAGCTTTTCATAACGATCTAATTCTTTCAGTGCAGCCTTCGTTGTTTCTTCAGGCATTCCTGACTGTTCAATTTTCTCACGAAGTTCTTCAACTTCCCCGCCCTTACCTTCTTTATCGCCAAGTTCAGTTTGAATCGCCTTCATTTGCTCACGTAAGAAATATTCTTTTTGCGTGCGTTCCATTGAACGTTTCACTTTTTGTCCAATTTTCTTTTCTAAACTAAGTAACTCTTGTTCATCTTGAATAATTGAAATAAGTGTATGTAATCGTTCTTTCACAGATACAATCTCTAAAATTTCTTGTTTCTGTTTCGTTTTAATTGGCAAGTGAGAAGCAATTAAATCAGCTAGTCTTCCTGGTTCTTCTACATCAGCTACCGTTGCAAATGTTTCATTTGATACTTTTTTCGAAACTTTAATATATTGTTCGAAATGCTCCAGTAACGTACGCATAAGAGCTTTCTCTTCTAAATCATCTTCCACTTCTTCAGTTACCGTTTTAATAGAAACTTGTACTACATTTTCTTCCTCGATAAACTCTACTACTTCTGCTCTATGTAAACCTTCTACAAGGACACGAAGCGTACCGTTCGGCAATTTTAACATTTGCTTCACTTTCGCCACTGTACCTACACTATATATGTCATCTTCTTTCGGATCATCGATATTCATTTCTTTTTGCATCGCTAAAAAGATGATATTTTCATCCATTGCCGCCTGCTCTAGTGCCTGTATCGATTTATCACGTCCTACATCAAGATGCAGAACCATCGTTGGATATACGAGAACGCCTCTTAATGGTAGGAGGGGTACGATTCTTTCATTCGTATTCATACTAGACATAGCACCTCCATAATAAATTAAACTCCTGTTCAACTATTTTATATTACAATACATCTAGATGCAATTGCAGAGATTCTGAGCAATTGTAAATCCCTTGTTTTTTCTCCCTTATGAAAAGAAAAAAAGACTCCGCTTAAGCATACAAACTTAAACGAAGTCTGGCAAATTTTATTATCATTCATTCTCACATGGATTGTGCATCTGTTTCGTCTACAGTAGTATGTACATCAAGCTCTCGATGCATATTTTCCTGCATAAATGTTAGCTCAAATACTTCTTTTAACTTACGCACAGGAATGATTTCAATTCCCTTTATTGTGTACAAAAACGGTTGCATGTTTTCAGCAGGAATAATGACTTTCTTAGCTCCTGCTTTTTTCGCAGCCTTTATTTTTGCGTACACACCACCAATAGGCTTCACTTCTCCATGTATACTTATTTCACCTGTCATCGCCACTTCATTATTCACATATGTACGATGCACGGCTGAGTAAACACCCGTTGCCATAGCAATCCCTGCAGAAGGACCATCGATCGGGATACCACCTGGAAAATTAATATGTATATCGTACCCTTCTGGCAACACATCTAAAGAACGAAGTACTGTTAATACATTATCTACAGAACCTTTCGCCATACTTTTACGACGAATTGATTTCGTTTGGCTACCAATACTTTCCTCTTCTACAATACCGGTAACATTTACCGCCCCTTTATCTTTCGCCGTGATTGCTGTTACTTCTATTTCTAATAACGCTCCTGTATTCGGTCCGTATACAGCAAGTCCGTTTACAAGACCGATCCTCGGAATAGGGTAAATACGTTTTTCATATTTCGGTGCAAGCTGACTAGAATGAACAACCCACTCTATATCTTCATCTTTAATGAAAGAACGTTCTTCATTTATCGCCATACCAGCAGAGATTTGCACGAGATTGATTGCTTCTCGTCCATTCCTTGCATACATACCAATCATTTCAATACCGTTCTCACCGATTTGCATTTCCACTTTGTCGGCTGCATTCTTCGCTACTTTTTGAATTTCTTCTGTATCTAGCTCACGGAAAAATACCTCTAAGCAACGAGACCGAATAGCAGGTGGAATTTCCTCTGGTGAACGTGTTGTCGCTCCAACTAAGCGGAAATCTGCTGGTAAACCTTTTTGAAAAATATCATGTATATACGTTGGAATCATCGTATTCTCTTCACTATAGTACGCACTTTCTAAAAATACTTTTCGATCTTCTAACACCTTTAACATTTTGTTCATTTGAATCGGATGTAGTTCACCAATTTCATCAATAAACAAAATACCACCATGTGCATCTGTTACTGCGCCTTTTTTCGGTTGTGGAATACCTGCTTGCCCCATCGCACCAGCACCTTGATAAATCGGATCATGAACCGAGCCAATTAAAGGATCTGCAATACCACGTTCATCAAACCGAGCTGTCGTCGCATCAAGTTCGATAAATGTTGCATTCGTACGAAATGGAGATTTCGGATTTCGTTTCGCCTCTTCTAATACAAGACGCGCTGCTGCTGTCTTTCCGACACCCGGCGGGCCATATATGATTACATGTTGCGGATTCGGACCACAAAGAGCCGCTTTTAACGACTTAATCCCGTCTTCTTGCCCTACAATATCTAAAAAGGATGTAGGGCGCACCTTTTCCGCAAGCGGCTCTGTTAGAGAAATCTCACGCATTTTACGAAGCTGTTCTAATTCTTTTTTTGATTCTCGATCAATTGAAACTTTTTGTGTTCGCTGATTTCGAAGTAAGTGCCAAAAATATAATCCGACAATTACACCAAAAACAAGTTGAACAAGTAAAAATATATTTGTCCAGCTCATCATTTATTTCCTCCCGCAATGTTTTATCATTTAGTATTTCCGCGGAAGAACGTAGCTAAACATAAAGAAAAACAGCAATTATAAAAATTGCTGTTTCTCTTTCGCATTATGCAGATGTTTTTGTATCAAGTACAGTACCGTCTTGTAGCACCAATTTCGGTGGCTCATTATCAGCTACTGTTTCTTTCGTAAGAATACACTTCTCGATATCTTTGCGAGATGGAAGTTCAAACATTACATCAAGCATTAAGCCTTCAATAATAGAACGAAGTCCACGAGCACCTGTTTTACGTTCAATTGCTTTTTTCGCAATCTCAATCAGTGCGCCTTCTTCAAACTCTAACTCAACATCGTCAAGCTCCAACAGTTTTTGGAATTGCTTAACAAGTGCATTTTTCGGTTTCGTTAAAATATCAACAAGAGCATCTTCATCAAGTGGCTCTAGGTTCGCAATAACTGGAAGACGACCGATAAACTCTGGAATTAAACCAAATCTTAAAAGGTCCTCTGGTAATACGTGAGATAGAACATGCTTTTCATTTACATCAGCATTTTTCTTCTCTGAACCAAATCCAATTACTTTTTCACCAAGGCGACGTTTAATAATTGGCTCAATGCCATCAAACGCTCCACCACAAATGAATAGGATATTCGTTGTATCAATTTGAATGAATTCTTGATGCGGATGCTTACGACCACCTTGAGGTGGAACGCTTGCTACAGTACCTTCTAAAATTTTCAGAAGTGCCTGCTGTACACCTTCACCAGATACATCACGTGTAATTGATGGATTTTCGGACTTACGTGCCACTTTATCAATCTCATCAATATAAATAATTCCTTTTTCCGCTTTTTCTACATCATAATCAGCCGCTTGAATTAGTTTTAGTAAAATGTTTTCTACATCTTCCCCAACGTATCCAGCTTCTGTTAAAGATGTTGCGTCCGCGATTGCAAATGGAACATTTAAAATACGCGCTAATGTTTGTGCCAATAATGTTTTACCACTACCTGTTGGCCCAATAAGTGAAATATTACTCTTCGCTAATTCTACATCATCAATTTTGCTGTTAGAATTAATACGTTTGTAATGGTTATATACCGCTACCGCTAGTGCTTTTTTCGCGTTATCTTGTCCGATGACATACTCATCTAAGATTTCACGAATTTCTACCGGTTTCGGTACATCTTTGAATTCTACTTCTTCGTCCTTCGCAAGCTCCTCTTGTACAATTTCAGTACAAAGCTCGATACACTCGTCACAAATGTAAACACCTGGACCTGCAACTAACTTTCGAACTTGCGTTTGTGTTTTACCACAGAAAGAACATTTTAATTGCCCTTTTTCATCATTAAATTTAAACATATTTTCACACCCCTTACAAAGTGCTAACCTCTTGCCTTCGTATGTACACGATAAATGTATCGTATGTAAATACATATTATGTCACTACGTAGCGAGAAATACAAATAATATGACTAGTTATGTACAAATAAAAAGTTTTTAAAACTTTTGAAATATGTATATTCGACTTATAAAGGAACTTTTCCTTCTTCATCGAAAAGTTTTATAAATATATTTCTATATTTATAAAACAAGGCACGATTAAAATCGCGCCTTGTTATTTTATTATGCAGCGTTTTCTACTAAGAAGTCTACAGCTTTACGCACTTTAAGATCTTCAGATAAAGCGTCTGCGCTTCCAAGAGCTTGCTTGATAGCGTCTACTGGCATACCGTACATTTCAGCCATTTTTTCAACTTCTGCAGTTACTTCTTCTTCAGTAACTTCGATGTTTTCAGCTTCAATGATAGCTTCAAGAACAAGATTGATTCTTACACGTTTTTGTGCATCCTCTTTCATTTGCTCTTTTAATTTGTCAGCATCAGTACCTGTGAATTGGTAGTAAAGCTCAAGGTTCATACCTTGTTGGCTTAAACGTTGCTCGAATTCACGAACCATACGATCTAACTCAGTGTCGATCATAGCTTCTGGAATATCGATTTCAGCGTTAGCAGCAGCTAATTCTACTACTTCGTCACGTACTTTGTGCTCAGCTTCGTGCTTTTTGCCTTCTTCTAAGTTTGTACGAAGTTTTGTTTTTAATTCATCAAGAGTTGCAACTTCTTCGTCAGCCTCTTTAGCGAACTCGTCGTTTAACTCAGGAAGTTCTTTTGTTTTGATTTCGTGAATTGTTACTTTGAATGTTGCTGGTTTGCCAGCTAATTCAGCAGCATGGTACTCTTCTGGGAATGATACTTCAACGTCTTTAGACTCACCAGATTTAAGACCAATTACTTGCTCTTCGAAACCTGGGATGAAAGTACCAGAACCGATTGCAAGAGAATAGTTTTCGCCTTTTCCGCCTTCAAATGCTTCGCCATCAACGAAACCTTCGAAGTCGATTACAGCTGTATCACCATTTTCAATAGTTCCTTCTTCTTTAACAACTAGTTCAGCTTGACGCTCTTGTAAAGCTTTTACTTCATTCTCTACATCTTCGTCAGTTACAGTTGTTTCAACTTTTTCTACTGCTAAACCTTTGTACTCACCTAATTTAACTTCAGGTTTCACTGTAACTTTTGCAGTGAAGATAAGGTTAGCATTTTTTTCGAACTTCTCAATATCGATTTCAGGATGAGCAACTGGGAAGATACCAGCTTCATCGATTGCTTCACCGTATGCTTTTGGTAAGATGATATCTAAAGCATCTTGGTATAAAGATTCGATACCAAAGCGTTGTTCGAATAACGGACGAGGCATTTTTCCTTTACGGAAACCTGGTACGTTGATTGTTTTTACTACTTTTTTGAACGCAGCGTCGATAGAGTTGTTTACTTCTTTAGCATCAACTTCAATTGTTAAAACGCCTACGTTACCTTCTAATTTTTCCCATTTTGCAGCCATTTATTCTTTCCCTCCAACTATAATAATGTATGCACATACCTCTATAGATCAAAATATTCATTATCTCTCTTTCGAAATAATAAATGTACAAATAATCCTCTAGCAAATGCTTTCAGATATAATGTTCCAATCTACTAGTTGTCTAAAAGACAACTACGGTATATTTTGTTCGAGACTAATATGAAACATATTAAGTAAGAGAATTACACTTCTCTTCTCTTACAAACAGGCAGATTTCTGCCTTTTGCAACCCTTACATTATAACATAGAATATGCTCGTTTCAAGAACTGAACGATTCTTTTTCATAATTATACGGGCAAATATCCTTCTCTTTCAACACGCAATAACCATTGATAGGCAATATGAAACTCTTCTAATTCAATATTATATGCTGTCATAAGTTCTTCTTCATCAATAGCCAATCCGAAACGTTTTCTTCCAATTCTCTCTAAAACAGCAGCCCAAATCTCTACTTTATCCATTAATAGTGCAAATGGGAAAACGCTAATTTGTAATTCTTTCCAATATACAACCATCGCACTAAATATATCGGGATAATTTTGCTCCAATCGGCTTGATAATGTATGTATAATGTTATCGGATTGCTCCTCATTATGACCTGTAAATGCTGGAATCACTTTAACCCTATTTCCAAACTTTTCTACTTCCATCTCTTCTTCTACTTGATTTTCTATCATTTTATACAAAATAGAAGTTTTCAAATAAGGATGTTGCTTTTCGTCTATTAAAAATTTCTTTAAAACAGGTAATGCGAGATCCAAGTCTTTTAACGAAATCTGTTGAATCGCTCTCAGCTTTTGCCCAAAGTTTTCTCCAAAAATCTCCTTAGTAAATTCATCCAATTCGAAATTTGAATCAATTAGCGACGTGTCTTCTTCATTTAGCATACCTTCTGCAAATAAAGCGAGTTGCGCTAATTTTTCCTTTTGCTCAGGCATTATATCTTTCGTTCGCAAAACTTTTTCAACAGTTTCAATAACGCCTTCATAATCATTTGTTTGAACTAAAATCGTCACATACGTTTCAAGAATATCACCAAATAAGACAGCTCCTGTTTCAAGCAGCTGTTCACATTTGTCTTTCGCTTCTTCCATACGTTTTAATTCCAGCAAACAAATAACGGAAGCTAATTCCGTTTGTTCCGTTTCTGCATTATACTGACGTAATATTTCAAAGCAGCGCAATGCATCTTCGAATTCCCGCTCTTTCAGTGCTAAAAAACCTTCATCAATATAGCGTTCTGATAGTTGCGGAAACAATACGACCGTATTTTCTTTTTTATCCATACGTCCGCCTCTTTTTCTAGATTTTAATGATCTTCAAAGTAAATATATCAAATGCGTAATAAGAACACAACAATCTAAAACCTTTTGTTTGAAATATAAAAATATTCTATTTTTATATTTCAATACAGCTAAACCTTTATTAAAAAATCAAAATTATACAAATAAAAATCCTCAGCAACAGACGCAGAGGATTCATCATTAATGGAAAGCTTTTATAATTGTGGGGTATATTACAAGGGTAATAATTTGGAGAACAATAATTGCCATAACAATCATGCTAAAATAGAAGATTGGCTTACTTCGCTTCATTAAAAACATAATAATAAGCATCGTGCAAGCAAACAAACTTAAGAAAAACAAACTCGTGGTCGAACTAAGTATACCACTCGGGACAAAGAACAATAACACTACACTACAAGTACCTATAATTCCAAATAACCATTCCATTCATTCACTCATTCCCTTTCCCTCTCATGGTAGTTTTTTTACTAAGCGATTAAATGTTTTACAACATCAACTACATACGTTAATTTCTCATACGCTACAAATCCAAAAGCAACTGTTAAGCCTGTTACAACTAATCCCTTCATCATTTCTTCCTCCTCGTTTTATCGTTGTTACCTTCATTATAAAAGATTAGCAATTTCTTACCATCGAACTACCTTACAGTTACCTTACAGAATTGTAAGATTTCAAATGGGTTAGAAAAACACCTCCTATCGCTTGAGGTGCTTTCATGGAATTTCTCTATAATCACTTGCAATATTAACTTTTTCTCTTAATAATTTTTCGGAGAATCAACTCTCAAACTAATGGATTTATTAAATAATTTAGGATCGAAATAATATTCGTTATTTTTCTTAACTTACCTTCAAATATTTTCGCCTTACAAGAAAACATTTTGTTAAAATCATGTTAATATATTTTTGTATAATTAAGAATTTAAAAGGGGGATTATATATGTTTAAAAAAATGGCTGCAGATGTATTAGGACTAAGCGATGTAGGGTCTGTCATTACACCGAAAGATTACGATAAGGTTGATGCTGATGATTACGTGATGCATGAAGATGGAGAGAAAATTTATTTTCTAATTAAATCAAAATCAGATGAATATTGTTTCACAAACAAAGGATTAATCCACCTAGATGGCACAAGCGCAACAAGTAAAAAACGTACACTACGCCGCTTTAGCTATAGTAAATATCAAATTAAAAACGTAGCACTTGAAACTGCCGGAACGATTGATTTAGATGTAGAAATTAAGTTTCAAATGGGAGATGAGCATTATTCAATTGATGTTCATAAAAAACACATTGAAGAATTAAAAGATTTATATAAGGCTTTACTTAAAATAGAAGAAATTTCATACGACAACGATATTACATTGCAGTATGCACATAAAAGTCTAGATATGGCATCTAACGCTTTTAGCCGTATCTCAAATGCACAAGTAAATTTAGCAGAGCAATTTAAAGAGATGAATGAAATCGCCTTTAACTGGCTCGTTGATACGAAAAAACAATATAATGTGAAAGATTATGGTTTTGTCTTTGAGAAGTTTATTAATAACTAAACAAAAAACCTTGTTATCAAAAGATAACAAGGTTTTTTTAGCGTCCCAGGAGAGGTTCGAACTCTCGGCCCGCTCATTTCCGTACTATTTTATATATTTTGATCGCAGTCTTAATATATCTTCCTCTTCGCGAATGCCTGCCGATCCCTTCCTCACATTTTTTACGACAGTCCAATTCGGGTTAGTTTCATCACCGATGTTCTGTATTGTAAAGTTGCCGTCACCATATTTCCGTTGACCTTCTGCCAATTTCTCCGTTAAATCATTCTCTTTTGCTCTCGCCATCTTTGCGCCATCTCCCTTTTTTATACAACCTTCTTAAACTGTCCAACCAATCACACGTCCAGTCAATTGGAGATTCTCGTTTTCCGCTTCTATTAATTGTAACACACTGTCGGGGATAAGTTTCGATAACGGGTGCTCAATCGTACTAGAATGATAAAAAGTTTTATAACACTCTAAGTGAACAATTGGAATAATATAGATATGGATTTAAGTTCCATCATAAGCCTATTGATTCTTTAAATTAAACAAGAGAAATAGAGCGCATAAATGGCGCTCTTTTCTTAATGCACTTTAATCTGTTGTATATAATAATTATTATATGTTACGTTATATTTTTTACACCTCTTGCACATACATCAATTTTTAGACAAACAAAAAACCTTGTTATCAAAAGATAACAAGGTTTTTTTAGCGTCCCAGGAGAGATTCGAACTCCCGACCGTACGCTTAGAAGGCGTATGCTCTATCCGGCTGAGCTACTGGGACATGGAGCGGGTGAAGAGAATCGAACTCTCGACCAGAGCTTGGAAGGCTCTTGTTTTACCACTAAACTACACCCGCATATGTTATTTTATTTTTCTTCGTTAGCGCTGTTGCCCTATCGACAATATTTATTATATGTATATCCATACATAAAGTCAACACCTTTTTTAAAAGAGGATAATTTTTCTTATCCTCTTTTAAAAACTGCTTGTTCAACTAGTTGTCCGTCTAATGTTTCAAAGCGAACATCTATATGTTTTTCATTCATTTCTAATAAGGCAAATGTCTTTTCTACACGCTGACGTGGTAATAAAATACTTCCTGGATTGATAAATAAAACTCCATCAATAAATTCCGCACCTAATACGTGAGAATGTCCGAAGCATGCAACTTGTGCCCCCACTTCTTCTGCATAGTACGCTAACGTTTGTAAAGTCATTTTCACGTTATGACGATGTCCATGCACAACTAAGAAGCGAATGCCATCTACGTCAGTTACAATTTCATCTTGAAAGTTAGCATAATCACAATTTCCTTTTACAACATGGAAACCTTGCAGTTCTTCATGAGCAGGCGTTAACTCCGAATCACCACAATGGATCATGACATCTACTTTCCCTTCATATTTCTCTTTTAACTGCTGTAATTCCTTCACAGAGCTATGACTATCGCTTACGATTAAAGCTTTCATCAATCTCTCTCCCTCATTCTCCTAAAAACCATTCCGGAATTTTTTCTTCTAACTTACGAAGAGCACGTCCGCGGTGACTAATGGCATTTTTCTCATCTGAACTTAGTTCTGCCATCGCTTTTTTATATGCTTCTACATAAAAGATTGGATCATATCCAAAGCCGTTTTCCCCGCGGCGCTGTTCTAAAATGTACCCTTCACACGTTCCATTCACAATGACCGGTTCTTTATCCGCTTCTGGGAATGCAACTGCTAATGCACAGTAGAAACGCGCTTTACGTTTTTCAAAGTCAATTCCATTTAATTCTTGTAACACTTTATCCATGTTCGCTTGATCGTCTTTCGGCTCTCCTGCAAACCGGGCTGAATACACGCCTGGTTTTCCGTTTAGAGCATCTACGATCAGACCTGAATCATCCGCAATTACGATAGAATCCAACTGTCTACTCAAACTATCTGCTTTTAAGATTGCATTTTCTTCAAACGTTTCACCAGTTTCTTCGACTTCTTCAATATGAGGAAAATCGTGTAATGATTTCACTTCTAAATCAAAGCGCTCAAATAACTCAGCAAACTCACGCACTTTCCCCATATTTTTTGTCGCAACAACAACTTGTTTCATATTTTCCACCTCTACTCTATATGAGATACGATGTCACCTAACGCTTCTTTTTGCATGTCAATTAGTTGGAAAATGCCTTGTTCCGCAGCATCAAGTAGTTCATTTAACTGTGTTCTGCTAAACGTCGCTTCTTCTCCAGTTCCTTGCACTTCGACAAACTGACCTTTTCCAGTCATAATCACGTTCATATCAACGTCCGCTTTAGAATCTTCTGCATAGTTTAAATCTAAAACAACACCTTGCTCTTCCACAATTCCTACTGACGTTGCTGCTAAATAATCTTTTACTGGAATTTTAGATACTTTTTCTGCTTGTAATAACTTCTCAAACGCTAATACCATCGCTACATATGCACCTGTAATAGAAGCTGTTCTCGTTCCACCATCTGCTTGAATAACATCACAGTCAATCCAAACTGTTCTCTCGCCAAGTGCTTCTAAGTCAACTACCGCACGTAATGCTCGTCCAATTAAACGCTGGATTTCCATTGTACGTCCAGTTACTTTCCCTTTACTTGACTCCCTGATTGTACGTTGTTCTGTTGCACGCGGAATCATCGCGTATTCAGCTGTTACCCAGCCCTTTCCTTCCCCGCGCATAAACGGTGGGACACGCTCTTCAATTGTCGCTGAGCAAATTACCTTTGTATCCCCAACTTCAATTAATACTGATCCTTCTGGGTGTTTTAAATAATTCGTATGAATATGTATATGGCGTAATTCTGTTTTCTCTCTACCATCTACTCGCATAAAAATAACCTCCTCATAACTACTTGTTAGTATAGCCAAATTTAAATGTATGATATGTATACAATAAAAGAAGGGGAACCCAAAAAGCAATTCCCCTTTCTTACTTAAGTATATCAAATTATCCACGATTAAAAACTACCTGTATTCACGTTTTCTGGACGATCTACAGGTTTTATTAACTTTCCGCCCTTTTCATCTATAAGATTTGCTTTACCATTTACCTCAATAGAAACACTTTTTACGCCTTTCTTTTCTGTTAAAGATAAAACTAACGACTTCAATACGTAATTTGAAACCATATTTTTATCTGGGTTTACAAATATATTTTCATTAAAGTTTAATGTAAGATTTCCGTCTTGCAATTTTGGATTCGTAATAAGCTTAACTCCTGGGTTAAAATCATTCAGGAGCGATTGATGAATCGGTCCTTTTACAAGTTCATCTATAATGGTTGCATAATCATTTTCTTTTCCCTCTACAACGCGGCGTGTTACCGGTACATAATATTGCTGCTTATCATTATTTTGCGCCATAAAGTAAAGCGTAACTGGTTTTGTATTTGTTACATCTGCTACTTGTTCATCATCAAAGTTAATACCATTCGCACGACTCACCCCTTCTCCAAGCGGTGTACCCGCGACAGGCATCTTCGCTAACTTTTCACCATTTATCTGAAACTGCACTTGTTTTATTTCTTTAAATTGAGTCAAAGTCCACGCTACTGACTCAACAATTTGACGCTCTTCTTCTTTTGCATAGTTTTTCATTTCTTTAGAGAAATCAATTACTGCTGTCCCATCTTTTTTCAAATCTAGAGTCATCGATGTATTTGCTGGAATAACCGCACGGAACCCATTCGGTAATAAATCAGTTACCGGCCCATCTTTCACAAGGTATTCTAGCGTTTGCTGTATTACTTCATTCGCTTTCGGAGTAGGCATTGCGATTGTTTGCGGTACAACATATCCATTTTTATCAACTAAGTATATTTCTCTATTTATCGTTTGCCCTTGTTTATTTTGAGCCGTCCCTTTCTTTTCACCATCTGTATACGTAACTTTTTTTGGTGGATCAATTTGTTCGGTCGCTTTCTCCTGATTTATGAAGCCGCACCCTGTTAATAAAACAGTACTTACCGTAGCACCAATAACCCATTTAAAAGTGGATTTAGGCATGCCTTTCCCCCCTAAAAACTAAGTTTGTACTATTATGTATACGAGCTATTTCACGTTTTAGAACAAGCTGTGCTTCTTATAAAGTGAAACTTTAATCAGCAGGGTCTTACTGCCCGGCAAATAGCGGGATAAACAAAAAACCCCTGATTTCTCAGGGGTTCACTTATATGAATTCTATTATTATTCTTCTAAATGAATATGCTTCACATTTTCAATCGGCTGACCGAACCATTTTGATGCAATTTCTTTAAATAGGCCTATTTTCCCTGTTGTTAAGAAGAGATGATCACTTTGTTCCTCTCCCTCATTCAACATTTTACTATGATATAAAATTGTACTTACTTCACGCGCTGTTTCATCACCAGAACTAATTAGTTGCACTTTATCTCCCATTACCTTTTTAATAACAGGACCTAAAATTGGATAATGTGTACAACCTAAAATAAGTGTATCAATATCGGTATTTTTCAGCGGTTGCAATGTTTCTCTTACAACTTCATACGCCATTTCACTTTCGAAATTCCCACTTTCTACAAGTTCGACGAAAGGCGGACATGCTAAACTTTCTACCATAACACGGTTATTAATAGACTTTAACGCTTCTTCGTATGCACCACTTTTCACCGTTCCAATCGTACCAATAATCCCAACATGATACGTATTTGTCACTTTTAAAGCTGTACGTGATCCTGGGTGAATAACTCCCACTACCGGAATTGGTAATTGTTTCTGCATTTCTTCTAATACAACCGCAGTTGCTGTATTACACGCAATAACTAACATCTTGATATTTAAATCTAGTAAATGCTCCGTCATTTCCCACGTAAATTGACACACTTCTTCTCGAGAACGTGGACCATAAGGGCAACGCGCTGTATCCCCTAAATATATAATACGCTCTTTCGGCAACTGACGAATTAATTCCTTCGCTACAGTTAAACCACCAACTCCTGAATCGATAACACCGATTGCTCTATTCAACTTCATCACCCGTTTTCTCATTCATCATCTTATTTTATCATTATATTTTACACACTTTAAGTTCGCTCACTTAAACTGCTTCTGTATGAAAATTTTCATTTGTACCTGTATAGACTAGGACCTTTTTTATTTTGCTCCTTTTTTTCATAATTTGCAAGACAGAAAAATAACCGACCTTCTATACGAAAGTCGGTTTCTTCTATATAAAGTGCATATTTACCTCGCTATTTGCCGGGCAGTAAGACCCTGCTAATTAAAGTTTCACTTTATTGCTCCATCTTTTTTTTGGAAAGAAGACATTCCTATTAATAAGAAGAAATGAGCAGAAATTAAAAGGACGATAATTTATTTACAGCCCTTTTTATAGCCTTACCTATTCCCACGCTAGACTGCGGATTTTGCCCTGTAATTAAACGACCATCCACTACAACATGTGGCGTAAAATTAGGAGCTACATAAACCAAGGCCCCTTCTTCTTTCAATTTACTTTCTAGCAAAAATGGAACTCGCTTTTCTAAATGTACAGCTTTTTCTTCATCGTTTGTATAACCTGTTATACGCTTACCGGCAACAAAAAACGAACCATCTTTATTTTTCACACCAACTAAAGAACTTACCCCGTGACAAACAGCCGCTACAATCCGGTTATTGTTATACATATTCTCAATTAAATTTGCTACATATGGATTACCTGGAAAATCTACAATCGCCCCGTGTCCACCACCAAATAATACCGCATCATACTCTGAAGAATGGACAGTTGAAATCGCCCTCGTATTTTGCAATAAAGAAGCGACATGCTTAAATTCACGAGGTATGCCATTCGGAATAGATACTCTATCAATCGGCACTCTTCCGCCTTTTATAGAAACAATATCAACATCGAACTTAGCTTTTTTTAATAAAAGATAAGGGGCTGCGAGCTCTTCCAGCCACAAACCAGTCGGGTGTCCATTCATATCATGAGCACTTGTTGAAACTAACAGTATCCTTTTCAACATATCCCCTCCTTATTACCTATTTATGTATGAAACGTTTTTATCATTCATATAGCACGTGAAACAAACAGAAAAATAGCCGACTCTTTTTATAAAAGTCGGCTGCTTTCTTATAGTTCGAGCTCTCCCATGCGAAGAAGCTCAACAACTGCTTGTGAACGTCCTTTAACCCCTAGCTTTTGCATTGCGTTTGAGATGTGGTTGCGAACTGTCTTTTCACTTATAAAAAGTTCACCTGCAATTTCTTTCGTTGTTTTATCTTGAACCAGTAATTCAAATACTTCTCTCTCTCTCTTTGTGAGTAAAGGTTTAGATTGATACGCTTTTTCCTTCAACTGGTATAACCCTCCTTGCTTAAGCCAGAGCTGTGTATGTGTAAGTTGGGTGTTTATTTAGTCAAGATATTGTATGAACGAAATGTGCAGGTGGTGAATAAAAATGGGCTTTATTTCCTATGTTATTTTAGACTTTTATACAGTGCGGACACTCTTTTTATCCACTTACTTTCCAGTACGCCATATTTGTTCTAGCAATATACTTACAACTGTACCTACAAATAAACCATTCCCGAATATATATTGCATAACAGACGGCAATGATTGGAGTGCTCCAGACGGTAAAAACATAACGCCGCTGCCAAATAATACTGCAACGCCTAAAATCGTTATATTCCTTTCACTCATCGGCACTTGTTTTATATTATTAAATCCAATTCCAATTAACTGTACGAACGAAGCCATTAACACTGCAGATGCGACAGCGGATGGCAACGATGCTAAGTAACGAATAATACTCGGAAACAGCGACATTACGACTAGTAATATACATGCTAGTAAGAACGATCGTATATACTTTTGTTTTGTTAAACGTATAAATCCCGCTGTCGCCGGTAGCGGCACGACACCTACAGTTGAAAATACGGAAGAAATGATATGTGAAATCCCTCCAACCCACGTACCATCCTTCAACTGTTTTTGTTCAATAGTCGCTTTATGAATCGTAGCTTGATTAATCGCTATAATAGCTGCCACTGTATTTGAAACTAAAATACATACCATAACGAAACTCGATACAGCCATCCCTGTATTCCACTTTGGAAGACCCCAAGCAAATATTTGTGGAAGTTGCACAAAATGAGTTACTTGAGATGGGATTGTCACTTTCCCTGCAATGAGAAAAATAATCCACCCACTAATTAATCCTATTAAAACGGCATAACTTTTAACGAAACCTTTTCCAAAATTAGATAGTATAATAACGAACAGAAATATACTAAACGCGATTATTGCTGTAAATCCATCAATTTGAGAAATAGTAGCTGTAATTCCTAGCATTCCTTTTAAAAATACACCACTTAATTGTAAACATAATAAAAGTAAAAACGTCCCTGTCACAACCGGCGTAAATAAAAATAAAATACGTCCAATAAAACCAGTTACTCCTAATCCTATTAAAATAACACCGGAAATGATCATTCCTAATTCCAAAATTTGCAGTGTACTATGTAATTGATCCTGTCCGGCCGTTGCATAAGCAAGTACGGTAAATACACCAACCCAAGATCCAGCTGGCCCATCCGCAATTGGTAGTCTATGTCCAATCCATCCTTGTAAAAAAGAAGATATACCAACTACAAAAAACGTACGCTGCATTAAATAAAATATTTCTTCCGTCGTAAGATGAAATAACCCACCAACGACAATTGGTAGTGCGATTGAATTCGCTAATAAAAATATAAACCATTGCAAAGTTCCCATAATATGATTTTGGTTATGTTGATTGTCCAAATTTTTCATCCCTTCTAGCTTTCCTATACGAAATATATTGTAAGAATAAAAAAGAAGAGTTCTATATTCTCAATTAGAACCCTCCTCAAATTATTTAAACGATTCTTCTACACAAGATTATTTAATTCCACCTTATTTAAACTTCCAACAACAATATCCCCTTTATACACGACTAAACGCTTTTCTGTTTGACGCGCTACCGCTTCAGCAGTACATGTTGCATTCGTTAAAACAAAGCTCGCTTCATCTCCTACATTTGGCCAAGCTCGTTTCCCTTCCTTGTTTAACGTTTCTTTTCCTCCCGTAATAAAGCGAAGTGCTTTTCCTAAAGACCTTTCGTCACTCCACCCAAAACGCTCTGCTAATCGATTTGCCTTTTGAAGCATATCGCCAGTTCCAAACGGCGACCAATGATCTGTAATACTATCATTTCCTAATGAAACTTTAACACCTTTTTTATCTAATAATGGAATTGGAATTACTTGTTTACCAATTGGCACCGTTGAAGTAATATCAATACTTAATGCTGCTAATCTTTCTGCCACTTCTTCAGCTTCTTTATCAGTAACACCACCAAGTCCAAGTGCATGACTAATTGTTACACGACCTTGCCACCCTGCTTCTTCTGTTAAGCTTGCCAACCTCTTCATCGTAAACGTTCCTAGATTATTCGCATCATGCAAATGAATATCAACATCTGCATTAAATTCTACTGCGATATCCATAATCGTATGTAATGATTTTTCGATATCATTATCCACTGTAGCTGGATCCACTCCACCGACTAGATTCGCACCCATACGCATCGCATCTTTCACAAGTTGTACAGAATTACTGCGCAATAATCCATGTTGCGGAAAAGCAACGATTCTACCAGACATCCGATTTTTATATGTTTCTAATGCAGCTAACGTCGCCTCCAAATTATGAAGTCCAATAATTGGATCAACATTACAATGCGTTCTAATATTCGTTGTACCATTTCGAAGTAGTAACTCTAGCATATTTTCCGCCCTGTCTTGAGCAGTTGTTACTTGCTTTGGCAAAATCTTCTCTTCCTCATTAAAACGTGTAAAAATACTGTCTGCTGGCATACAAGCTTTCCAAGGCCCACTATAATATGTTTTATCAATATGAATATGCATCTCTTCGAAAGACGGCAAAATTAATAAGCGATTCGCATCAAGAGTTACTATCCCTTCCTCTTGAACAATCCCTTCTATAATTTTTTTAATTCGTCCATCTTCAATGAGTAAACTACATAATTCTGTTTCTGTTCGTGAAATTGCCCCTTCTTCATATGTATACCTTGATTCAAGCATTACATTAGTCAACCAATATACTGTCATTTCTATTTCCCCACCCTTTATTAAAAATCGCCTCATACCTCTTACTATAAGTTTAATATCCGCTGAAAATTAAGACAATTAATATGATCGTTTCTCTAAAAAAATGTAATACAACCTCATAGTCTTCTCATAAATTTCCATATAGAATAGAAGTATATAGCTTCATATAAAAAAGGAGTTGATCGTTATATGTCAAAAAAATTATGTAAATCCGAAACTGATAAAATGCTATTTGGTATATGTGGTGGTTTAGGAGAATATTTTGATATTAGTTCTACTCTCATTCGTATCCTTTGGGTCATTGCTATTTTATGTTTTGGAACGGGATTTTTAGTTTACTTTATTTGTTTATTACTTATGCCACGTTCGTACTAATGGCATCACTTCCTATACTTAAGAAGAGCATATAAAAAATCACCTATAGAATTCTATAGGTGATTTTTTCATGAAGAGTATTTCATCGTTAAATGTAATACAGCCACTTCATCTTCTTCATTTTTATAGCTATGTTTCTTATTCGCTTCAAATTGAATGGAGTCAAACTCGTTTAATTCGTATACATCATTCTCCACTTGAATGGATACTTTCCCTTTCATTACCGTTACAAGCTCAATAGCACCTTCATGATGAGCTTCCGGTTCATATATACTATTCGCTCTTAAACAAGCACGGTGCATTTCCATCCCTGTTTCTTTCGTGTAACGGAACATCGTTTCTAAATGCCATGCTTGTCCTACATCTACTGCAAATCCTTCTCCGCAGCGCGCAACAGCTACAGGTTCTCCAACAACCATTAATCTCGATAAAGGTATCGATAACCCTTTCGTTATTTTCCAAATGACAGCTAACGTTGGATTCGTTTCACCTCTCTCAATTTTCCCTAATGTTAATTTACTAACTCCTGTTTTTTGGGCTAATTCTTCTAAACTTAATTTTTGTTCATTTCGAATTTGCCTTAATAGCTGACCTACTTGCTGAATGACTTCTTTCGTTTGCATATCTTCATGTTCTTTCATCTATAAAACCACCTTAAAGTATAAAATAGTTTACTTTTATTATCTTAAAGTATATTATACTATACATAATTATTTATTTCCAAAAGGAGTGTTATATTTCATGCGTGCAATATTATTAGGCCTCTTATCATCAGCCTTTTTTTCTGCAACTTTTATTATTAATAGAGCAATGAATGTATCTGGAACGAGCTGGGCTTGGACAGCTTCCTTCCGCTTTTTATTCGCTCTCCCTATTTTATTCCTTATCGTTTTATTTCGCAAAAACTTAGGTGGGTTATGGGCAGAGTTAAAAAAACATCCATTCGCATGGATCGGATGGGGTTCCGTTGCAGGGATTGGTTTCTATTCTTTATTAAGTTTCGCAGCTGTCTTCTCTCCGGCTTGGCTCGTTGCCGGAACTTGGCAAGTTACGATATTAGCAGGTTTACTTTTATCACCACTATTTTTCGTAAAAATAGAAACGAAGTCAGGTACAAAACTTGTACGCGGAAAAATTCCGCTTCGTAGTTTATATGTAGCATTATTTATTTTACTAGGTGTAATTTGTATGCAAACAACTTCAGCTGGACACATTACAATAACTCAGTTCATTTCAGGGTTTTTACCTGTCGTATTAGCTGCTTTTTTATATCCGTTCGGCAACCGAAAAATGATGGAACTTGTGGGGGGACGTCTTGATACATTCCAGCGTGTATTAGGAATGGCAATAGGCAGTCTTCCTATTACAATTTTACTTGGTATATACGGATTTTCTACTACTGGTATTCCAACATCCAGCCAAATGCTGCAAGGATTTTTGTTAGCTTTATGTTCCGGCGTCATTGCGACGATGACATTTTTCTTTGCCACTGACTTAGCAAAAGACAACCTCGCTTTACTTGGTGCCGTTGAAGCAACACAAGCTGGAACGATGGTCTTTACAGTACTTGGTGAAATTGTGTTCTTGAACGGTTCATTCCCTGGTGACCTTTCCCTATTTGGAATGATTATTATTATGTTAGGAATGGTTGCAAATAGTATTTTAAACCGTTCTGTTCCAGTCATTAAACAGAAAAAGTCAGCATAAAAAAGATATGGTTCTTCTTCATAGAACCATATCTTTTTTATTGTCCCCCTATTTCGCCTTATCAGAATAGTATTTCATTGGCTGTTTATACGAAAACCTATGTTATAATACGTTTCATGCGCATTAATAGGAGGTAAATTATGTTAAAAAAAGCAATCGCTGAATTTATTGGTACATTTGTACTTGTATTATTCGGAACTGGAGTAGCTGTCACTGGCGGCGGAATTGAAGGAATTGGAACATTAGGAATCGCTATGGCTTTCGGTCTATCTATTGTAGCTATGGCATATAGCATTGGAACAATTTCTGGATGTCACATTAACCCAGCAGTATCGGTAGCTATGTTCATTAACAAAAGAATGAACGCTATGGAACTTTGTTATTATGTATTAGCTCAAATTTTAGGTGGTTTATTAGGAACTGCAACGTTAGTAACGATTTTACGCTCTGCTAAAACACCTTTAGATAATTTAGGACAAAATGGTTTCGGAACTCTTGGTTTATCTGGAGCATTTTTAGTTGAGTTCGTTTTAACTTTCGTATTTATTTTAGTTATCATGGCTGTAACAGGTAAAAAAGGAAGTTCTTCTTTAGCGGGACTAGTAATTGGTTTCACATTAGTTTTAATTCACTTATTAGGAATTCCTTTAACTGGAACATCTGTTAACCCTGCTCGTAGTATCGCACCAGCTTTATTTGTTGGTGGAGAAGCACTTTCTCAACTATGGGTATTCATCGTAGCACCAATTCTTGGTGGTATCGTAGCAGCTATCGTAGGTAAATTCATTTTAAATACTGAAAAATAGAATTTTCAATATTTCTGAATAAAAAAAGGCGAGCCCTCATTATGAGGAAGCTCGCTTTTTTATTCTTTTATTTTAGACTTTAAATTTGTAACTAATTGCTCTACCGTTACATTTGCAAGTACGTTTTCCATCGCTTCTTGCGCTTGCATTAAAATAATTTCTAATACTGATTGAATATTAGCTCCTACTGGACATTCAATGTTGGGATTTTCATGGAAGGAAAATAGATGTCCTTCTTCTACAACTTCCACTGCTTTATATACATCAAGTAATGTAATTTCTTCTAAATCACGAGCAAGTGTCGTACCACCTTTACCGGCTTGTACATCAACAAGTCCTGCTCTCTTCAACATTCCTGTAATGCGACGAATCACAACTGGATTTGTATTCACACTACCAGCAATCCATTCAGAGGTACAGCGAGAGTTTCGATCTATCGCAAGTAAAGTCAACATATGAACACCTACTGTAAAACGACTACTAATTCCCATCTGCACACCCTCCTTTGTATTCATTCTATTAAAAGACAACTCTTACTATTATATACTATTTTTAATTTATACATAAAGAAAAAGCATGATTTCAATAGAAAATCATGCTTTTCTCTCATTATTGACGCTTAATAAATTTTGCTAAATCTTTAAATTTCACTTTGTCTGAGTAATTCATTACACCATTTACATAGATACGACTTGTAACAGCGTTTAATATACCAATCGTCGCCAATAAGACTACTAATGTTATCGTAATTTCTAACATGCCTGCTTCACCGGCTACAATACGTGAGAAGGTAACCATCGGTGTAAAGAACGGAACGTAAGAACTTACAACAACGATAGTACTATTCGGATCACTTAATGATTTAATACTAATGAAGAATGCAGCCATAATTAAAATCATTATCGGGAAAGATACAGCTTGTAAATCCTCCGTCTTAGAAACAACAGCGCCAGCTGCAGCGTACATCATCGCATAAAGTAAATATCCCGTAATGAAATAAACAAGGAACATACTTATAACTTTTGCATCTAATTTTGTAAAGTCAATTGGAATTCCAAATAATGAGGCGTTTTCTAAATCGACCCACCCTAACAAATAAGGAATAAGATAACCGCACGCTAATATGACCAGTTGTAATAAAGCTGTTGAAACAACTGCTAATATTTTCGCATACATCATCGTAAGCGGTTTTACTTTCGGCAGCATGACTTCCATTACACGTGACGCCTTTTCTGATGCAATATTCATTGCAATTGTATTTCCGAACGCGACAATAAACATATATAAAGCAAATGTAAAGAAATAGGCAATTCCGAAAGAAGAAGAGCGATCTTTTATTGCTTCTTGTTTCACTGAAATTTCAGTTTGCAATTGCTGTGCAATTTCTGGTGAAACATTATGCTTTGCAATTGTCACCATTGTATATTGTTGTTTGAAATAACTTGCCATGATTGCAGAAGTTGCTTGGCTAGGAAATCCATTATACATATACGTAACCTCTGGAGCTCCATTCTTTTCTATTACATGAAACAAACCATCCAGCTCACCGTCTTCTACTTGTTTATGCAGTTTATCAAAATCTGCTTTTGAACCAACCGTTATTTTTGCTGATGGTAATAGCTTAGTTAACTCTTCTTTTTGTACGTTGTATGTGGAACTTTCTGTTACAACTGCAATTTTATCTTTATCCTTACTTTTATCATTCCCTGAGGTAAAATGATTAAATGCAAAAATCCCAAATACAACTAAAAATAATATCGCACTCGTAATTAATGATTTTTTAGATAAAAACGCTTCTCTAAAATAAAATGAAAATACATGAGAAAATTTACGCATCGTTATTTCGCCCTCTCTACAAAGATTTCATTTAACGTCGGCTCTAACATTTTAAATTGGCGCAAGGTAACACCTTGTTCTTGCAATTGTTGTAAAATCTTTAGAGCTTCTGCATCGTCTTGTACTTTTATATAAAGAAGGCCTTGTTGTTTTTCATATGAAACATGTATAGCTTCTAATCCCTTTTCATTCTCTGCTGTATCTTCAATCGTTAAATTACGGAAACCATATTCTTTCTTAATATCACTTAACTGTCCTTTGACAACTGCTTCGCCTTTTTTCAAAATACATACATGTTGGCAAAAAGCTTCTACTTGTTCCATACGATGACTGGATAAAATAATTGTCTTCCCGCTCTGTACTTGTTCTTCAATAATGCTAGCTAACATCCCAGCATTGACTGGGTCAAGTCCGCTAAACGGTTCATCTAAGATGAGAAGTTCAGGATTATGAAGAAGAGCAGCAATTAATTGAATTTTTTGCTGATTCCCTTTTGAAAGCTCTCCTGCCGTTTTAAATTTGTATTCTGGAATTGCTAATCGCTCTAACCAGTGGTCAATAGCAAGATCTACTTCTTTTTTCGTCATTCCTTCTAATCTACCAAAATATCGCAGCTGGTCTATTACTCTACTTTTTGTATATAAACCTCTTTCTTCTGGTAAATAACCAATCGTTACCCCACTAGTCCCAAATGATTTTCCACCCCATGTAATAGAGCCTTCATTAGGCGTTAATAATCCGAGAAGCATTTTGATTGTAGTTGTTTTCCCTGCACCATTTCGTCCAAGTAATCCTAGCACTTCACCTTTTGGTAACGAAATTTGCAAACCGTTAACTGCTTTTGATTCCCCAAATAGTTTCGTTAAGTTTTGAATTTGTAAACTCAAAGTATAAAGCCTCCCCTTTATTATCATTCGTACTCTCTTTCAAAGATTATGTTTATTTAGGATAAAATATAGCACTACGCTTCATCCTCTTATATATAACATTACCTTTAATCCATCATTTGTTCTATTTAGTTAAAATTGTAAATAACAAAGGTTTATTTGTCAATTATAATTGTCATTACGACAATAAAACCTGTCAAAATGACTATCATTATTTTGCTCATCTTTCTAATATAGGACACACTACTATATATACAAAAGACAATATGCAAATGTTCATAAAAAATTTTTATATTTTAATATATAATATAAGATGATTTTCTAACATCAAGGAGGATACATATGAAGATGAAGAGGGGCATTACCACTTTATTATCTGTAGCGGTTCTATCTACATCGCTTGTAGCATGTTCAGGAACGACAGAGAAAACAGCGGCCAAAGAAGAAAAAGTAAAATTAACAGAACAGCAATTAATGGCTGATTTATGGTATCAAACAGCTGGTGAAACGAAAGCACTTTACTACCAAGGGTACAATATCGGTCAATTGAAGCTGGATGCAGCTCTTGCAAAAGGGACAGCAAAAAAACCTGCTATCGTACTTGATTTAGATGAAACTGTTTTAGACAACAGTCCTCATCAAGCAATGAGTGTAAAGACAGGAAAAGGCTATCCTTACAAATGGGATGATTGGATTAATAAGGCTGAAGCTGAAGCCCTTCCAGGCGCAATTGATTTCTTAAAATATACAGAGTCTAAAGGTGTAGATATTTACTACATCTCAAATCGTAAAACGAACCAACTAGATGCAACTATTAAAAATCTTGAGCGCGTAGGTGCCCCTCAAGCAACGAAAGAACATATATTATTACAAGATCCGAAAGAAAAAGGGAAAGAGAAACGCCGTGAACTCGTTTCTCAAACACATGATATTGTCTTATTCTTCGGTGATAACTTATCTGATTTCACTGGTTTTGATGGTAAATCGGTAAAAGATCGCAATCAAACAGTTGCAGATTCAAAAGCACAATTTGGTGAGAAATTCATCATTTTCCCTAATCCAATGTACGGCGATTGGGAAGGCGCTTTGTATGACTATGATTTCAAAAAATCAGATACGGAAAAAGATAAAGTCCGTCGTGACAACTTAAAATCATTTGAAGCAAAATAAAAGAGGATGGCATTTGCCATCCTCTTTCCAGGCTGTGGAGAAAGTCTTCTCCACAGCCTGTTTATGTGTCTGAACCTCTTTTTATGTGTCAACACTGATAAAAAAGAGGTAAAGGAGAGATTTTTTATGATGGGTGCTTTAAAAAATCATCGTGATG
>NZ_CP031292.1:4039087-4041050 GCF_003355115.1 Bacillus sp. COPE52 | reverse complement strand
CAAGGTAACACAGGTGCTACCGGTGCCACTGGCGCTACTGGACCTCAAGGTGTTCAAGGTAACACAGGTGCTACTGGACCTCAAGGTGTTCAAGGTAATCCGGGTGCTACTGGTGCCACTGGACCTCAAGGTATTCAAGGTAACACGGGTGCTACTGGCGCTACCGGACCTCAAGGCGTTCAAGGTAACACAGGTGCTACCGGACCTCAAGGCGTTCAAGGTAACACGGGGGCTACCGGACCTCAAGGTGCTCAAGGTAACACAGGTGCTACTGGACCTCAAGGTGTTCAAGGTAACACAGGTGCTACTGGTGCCACTGGACCTCAAGGTGTTCAAGGTAACACAGGTGCTACTGGTGCCACTGGCGCTACTGGACCTCAAGGTGTTCAAGGTAACACAGGTGCTACTGGTGCCACTGGCGCTACTGGACCTCAAGGTGTTCAAGGTAACACAGGTGCTACTGGTGCCACTGGCGCTACTGGACCTCAAGGTGTTCAAGGTAACACAGGTGCTACTGGTGCCACTGGCGCTACTGGACCTCAAGGTGTTCAAGGTAACACAGGTGCTACTGGTGCCACTGGCGCTACTGGACCTCAAGGTGTTCAAGGTAACACAGGGGCTACCGGACCTCAAGGCGTTCAAGGTAACACAGGTGCTACTGGCGCTACGGGTATAGGAGTTACCGGACCTACTGGACCTTCTGGTGGACCTACTGGACCTACTGGACCCCAAGGTGTTCAAGGTAACACGGGGGCTACTGGTGCCACTGGACCTCAAGGCGCTCAAGGTAACACGGGGGCTACCGGACCTCAAGGTGCTCAAGGTAACACAGGCGCTACCGGGCCTCAAGGTGTTCAAGGTAACACGGGGGCTACTGGTGCCACGGGACCTCAAGGCGCTCAAGGTAACACGGGGGCTACCGGACCTCAAGGTGCTCAAGGTAACACAGGCGCTACCGGGCCTCAAGGTGTTCAAGGTAACACGGGGGCTACTGGTGCTACTGGACCTCAAGGCGCTCAAGGTAACACGGGGGCTACCGGACCTCAAGGTGTTCAAGGTAACACGGGGGCTACTGGTGCTACTGGACCTCAAGGTGCTCAAGGTAACACAGGCGCTACCGGGCCTCAAGGCGTTCAAGGTAATACGGGCGCTACTGGTGCCACGGGACCTCAAGGCGTTCAAGGTAACACGGGCGCTACTGGCGCTACTGGACCTCAAGGCGCTCAAGGTAACACAGGCGCTACTGGTGCTACCGGACCTCAAGGCGTTCAAGGTAACACAGGTGCTACTGGTGCCACTGGCGCTACCGGACCTCAAGGTGTTCAAGGCATCCAAGGACCAACGGGTGCTACCGGTATAGGAGTTACTGGACCAACTGGACCATCTGGCGGACCTACTGGGCCTACTGGACCTACTGGACCTACTGGACCTAGCTTCCCTGTAGCAACAATTGTTGTAACAAATAACATTCAACAAACAGTACTGCAATTTAATAACTTTATTTTTAGTACTGCAATTAACGTAAACAATATTATCTTTAACGGCACAAATACAGTTACTGTTATTAACGCTGGCATTTATGTAATTAGCGTATCCATCGCTACAACTGCGCCAGGATGTGCTCCACTTGGAGTAGGAATTTCAATTAATGGAGCAGTCGCAACTGACAACTTCTCTTCAAGTTTAATAGGTGACTCACTTTCATTTACTACAATTGAAACGTTAGCAGCTGGTGCAAACATCTCTGTCCAATCTACTCTTAACGAGATTACGATCCCTGCAACAGGAAATACTAACATTCGCCTTACTGTATTTAGAATCGCTTAAATTTCACTGTGTATTGTTTATGACAAATAAAAAAAGAGCGAGAAACTGAACTGCACCCTAATTGTTAGACACCGTCTAACAATTGGAGGTGCAGTTTTTCTATGGTTAAATTTACAGCTGATGAAAAAATACACAT
>NZ_CP031292.1:3662952-4039037 GCF_003355115.1 Bacillus sp. COPE52 | reverse complement strand
TAAAGGCAAAATTAAAAATGAGCCCGGTGCAATACCGGACTCATTTGGATCAAGCTGCCTAATGAAATAACCGTGTCAACTTTTAGGGGTCACTTCAAAACTCGCTCTTTTTTTGTTATGTACAATAATTCATTACTACTCTAATTCAATCGAAACATTTTTTTGTGGTACGAATGTAGAAATTGCATGTTTATAAATAAGCTGTTGCTTACCTTCTGTTTCCAGTAGGACTGTAAAATTATCAAATCCTTTAATTAATCCACGAAGCTGGAAACCATTTAATAAGTACAGCGTAACAAACGTATTTTCTTTACGGAGTTGATTTAAAAACTGATCTTGAATATTGATTGATTGCTTCATGTCGAATCCTCCTCTTTTTCTCTACTTACTATTATTCGACTTTAGTTGTAACTTTCCTTCTATGTATCGTAAAATTTCTGACGTTTTTTCACCATCTGTAACATCAAACCATGTGACATCCATTTTATTACGGAACCACGTTAATTGACGTTTTGCATAACGACGTGAATTCGTCTTTAATTGTGATACCGCTTCTTCTAAAGAGACACGATTCTCAAAATAATCATATACCTCTTTATACCCAATCGCTTGAATAGATTGACAATCTCTCATCCCACGATTATACAGCCCTTTTACTTCCTCTAATAAACCTTGTTCCATCATTAAATCCACTCGTAAGTTAATGCGATCGTATAGCATTTCTCGATCCATTGTCAAGCCAATTAGTGAAACATCATATAATAACTCGTTTTCTTGTTTTTCGAGTTGTTCACTCATTTTTTCGCCCGTCGTGTGGAAAATTTCTAACGCCCGAATGACACGACGCACATTATTAGCATGAATACGCTCCGCGCTTTCTGGATCTACTTCTTGCAATTTTTCATGTACATATTCCACACCACGTTCTTGAGCTAGCTTTTCCATTTTCTCTCGGTATATAGCATCACCAGCATCATCTGTAAACTGATAATCGAATAAAACAGATTGTATATAAAGACCGGTTCCACCAACAATAATCGGTAATTTACCCCGCTCTGTAATTTCTCGAATATGTTTACGAACACGTTCTTGAAATTCTGCGACAGAAAATGAATCTTCCGGATCTTTTATATCGACCATATAATGTGGAATTCCGTCCATCTCTTCTTTTGTCACCTTTGCGGTTCCAATGTCCATCGTGCGATAAATCTGCATGGAATCTCCACTTATAATTTCACCATTCAACGCTTTGGCAAGGTCAATACTTAACTTCGTCTTTCCAACAGCAGTTGGTCCAATGATGACAGCAACCTTTTCGCGTTGCATTTCTCCCATATCATTCAACTCTCTTTATGTAATATACTCCATCTATTGATTATATCCAATCTTAACAATTTTAACGGTACGATTGCAAGTTCTTTCATTCTGGTACATGAAATTTCATATAAAAAAAGAACATAGTTTGTCCAATTCTGCATACACATGATAAAAAATAGCTTTGAGAGGATGAGTTGACTATGAAACAATCTACCATCAATTTTTCATCTTTAACAAAAGACCTCATTTTAGCCACTGCTACAAAAGAACAAAACTGTTCACAAGAAGAATTATACTTCGCTCTAAATTGTTTGCTACGTTCTTTTCATTCTACGCTCCAAGAAACGACATTACATCCAGAAAATAAAAATACAGAGTATATGCAGACTCAATTTTGCAGTGCATATAAAATTCTTACAGGTACAACTATTTATCCCTTTCAATAATCCATAAAAAGCGGTTGCTTGAAAATATGTAAGCAACCGCTTTTTAAATTAATACATATACACTATTGTATAACTTTCACTTTTACAGACTTACGGCCCCAGCTATTAGCACTACCATCTGAGCCCACTAATACATCAATGCGATTTCCTTTAATCGCACCGCCAGTATCTCCAGCAATCGCTTCTCCATATCCTTCTACCCATACTTTCGATCCAAGTGGAATTACCTTTGGATCAACAGCAATTACTTTCATATTTGGATTCGCTGTTAAATCATGCCCCATTGCAGTTAACACACGACCACCATACGTACCATTCTCACTTGGATTTGCTGTATACGCCGTCGCTTCTACTGTTATTTCACGACCGCCAGCAGGTGCATTTGTTTCAGCAGATTTCTTAACTGGTTTCGCAGCTGGCTTTTCCTTTGCTACAGGCTTACTTGATTCTACATTTTTAACAGACTCTTTGCTCTTAACTGCCGTATTATTTTTAACCGACGGATTTACTCTAGCCGGTTCTTCTTGCGTTACAACTTCTTTCTTTTCAATCACAGGTGCTTCTCCTGTTAAAAATGGTACGTGAACATATGCAACTTTTCCATTGTAGTCGAATTGTAACCATTCATTTTGAACTTGATTTGTCGTTTCAATCAAATCATTTTTATTAAATTTACCAAGAATTTCAGAGTCAGTATTCGCTCCAGCACGAATATTTAATACGTTCGCCGTTACATAATACGTACTTTTAGTAAATTCAGCACTTACAAATGCTTCTTTACCGTCTAATTTAATTTTCGACCATCCGTTTTCTGTATTTATAACATCTAATTTATTTCCACTTAACATTTTACCTACAAGCTTTGACTCTACATTTGGGTTTTCTCTCACATTTAATACGTCTGTTGTTACAATCGTTTCTGCTTTCGCAGAACCTGCAAAAATCCCAAGACCAAAAACTGCCGCTGTTGCTATACCTAATAATTTTTTCATGAATAGCCTCCATTTGCTTTGTTTTCGTATTTTCATTATAGCAACAGATTTTTTAGTTTTTTAGAAATCACACAATTACAAAGCACTCGTAATATACGATTAACGAGTTGTAACATAAATTTCCATATTAATGAAATGCATTTTCAATAGAAACCCCAATATTTTTCATATATTTTCCACATACAAGCATGAAAATTTTTTTCCAAAAAAAATTACAGTATTACTGTTTTGTTACAAAAAAATCATATTCCATTACATCTTTTACCATAAAACATCATTCTCCAATTATTAATCTCTTTTTTTGTAATAAAAAGGAGTAGCTTATAGCAGCTACTCCTTTTTCATTTATTATTTAACTTTCTTTTTCCAAATTCCCATCATAAGAGCAGAAATAACTGTCCCTACTAATATAGAGAAAATATATAGCAACGGTTTATTTACTAATGCTATAACAAATAACCCACCATGTGGTGCCGGTAATGTAATTTGGAATAACATAGATAACGCGCCTGCAATACTTGAACCAACAACACAACTTACAATTACTCGAATCGGATCTGCAGCTGCAAATGGAATTGCACCTTCTGTAATAAACGATGCTCCCATAATATAATTTGTTAAACCAGATTTACATTCCGCTTCTGTAAACTTCGTTTTAAAGAATGTAGTTGCAAATGCAATTGCAAGTGGCGGTACCATACCACCAGCCATAACAGCAGAGTGAACTCCAAAGTTCTGCGCTTCTATTGCAGCAATACCAAATGTAAATGCGGCTTTATTAATTGGACCCCCCATATCGATTGCCATCATACCACCTAAAATAAGACCTAGTAATATAGCATTTGTACCGTTCAAACCATTTAACCATCCTGTTAACATTTCATTCAATGCTACTACAGGTGGATTTACTACTTTTTGCATTACAACTCCTGTAATTAACAATCCAAAGACTGGATATAACAAAACAGGTTTAATTCCTTCTAACTGCGCTGGTAATCCTGAAAATAATCTTTTCAATCCTAAAACAACATATCCAGCTAAGAAACCAGCAATTAATCCTCCTAAAAACCCAGCATTCGCATGTGCCGCTAAAAACCCTCCAACAACACCAGGCATAAAACCAGGACGATCAGCAATAGAACTCGCAATAAATCCAGCTAAAATTGGTACAAGGAATAAAAACGCCCCTGTTTTTCCTCCACCAATAGACATGAACAATTCAGCTAATGGACCTTCCGCCTTTATACCACCAAACGAAAACGCTAGCGCTATTAAAATTCCACCGCCAACAACGAACGGAAGCATATTACTTACACCACTCATTAAATGCTTATAAATTCCTAATCCTTTTTCATTCTCTATACTCTCTGACTTCCCATTCTCTTTTACACCTTTAAAGATTGGTGCATCTTGTTTGACAGCTCGATTAAGAAGCTTTTCCGTTTTTCTAATCCCATCAGCTACCGGCACTTGAATGACATGTTTTCCAGCAAAACGATTTATTTCTACTTGTTTATCTGCCGCAACGATAATGGCCGTTGCACGTTCAATGTCCTCTTTCGTTAAACCGTTTTTTATACCTGTTGATCCGTTCGTTTCAACTTTAATCGCAATCCCTAACTCTGCCGCTTTCGCTTTCAAACTATCAGCAGCCATATATGTGTGAGCGATTCCAGTCGGACAAGCTGTAACAGCTAATACGTATGGTTCATCCCCTTCCGGTTTCGCTACTTCAACTTCTTCTTCTTTTTCATTCTCTTTTTCATCAAATAAGCGAAGAAGTTCCTCTTCATCCTTTGCTTCTAATAATTGCTTGCGAAAGCCTTCATCCATTAATAATGTAGAAAGACGGGACAACGTTTCTAAATGTGTATTATTTGCTCCTTCACTTGCAGCAATCATAAAGAATAAATGTGCAGGCTGTCCGTCAAGCGATTCATAATTGATACCGCTTACACTTCTACCGAAACAAATCGCCGGTTGCTTAACAGCCTTCGTCTTCGCATGAGGTATGGCAATGCCTTCCCCAATTCCAGTCGTACTTTGGGACTCCCGCTTTAAAATAGCTTCTTTAAATTCCGTTTTACTATTTAAACGATTTGCCCCACTTAATTTCTCAACTAATTCATCTATGACAGCTTCTTTATTTGAAGCTGTCAAATTCATAATGACTGTATCCCTTTTTAATAGTTCTGTAATTTTCATATGTTACTTCCCCCTATCGCTTAACTACAATTACTTGCGACAATAATTCTTCTACTTTTTCCTTTTTACATAAATCTGCCGAAAATGCTGTTGCACTCCCTGTTGCAACACCATATTGGAATGCCTTTTCAATATCTTTTGTTTGTTCGTATTTACCTACAAATCCAGCAACGAGAGAATCTCCTGCCCCAACTGAATTAATAACAACACCTTTTGGAACAGTTGCTTCATATATACCTTCTGCCGTAAATAATAAAGCTCCATCTCCGGCCATTGATACAATAACGTTCTCTACACCTTGTTCGACTAATTTTCTTCCATACGGTAAAATCTCTTCTACTGTTAAAAGCTCCACTCCAAATAACTCACCAAGTTCATGATGATTTGGCTTTATTAAAAATGGCTTATTTTTAATTACATGTTGCAGTGCACTTCCACTTGCATCCACTACTACACGAATACCTTTTTCAGCTCCAAACGCAGCAATTGATTCATAAAAAGTATTTGGAATAGAAGTCGGTACACTTCCAGCAAGTACAACACAATCTCCACGTTGCATACTTTCAATTTTGTTCATTAACTGTCCGAACTGCTCTTTTGTCACAATAGGACCTTGTCCATTTAATTCTGTTTCTTCTTCCCCTTTTATCTTTACATTAATTCTAGTATCTTCATCTACTTGGACGAAATTTGTTGTTACACCTTCATCATGTAATACATCTTGCATAAACTGACCAGTAAATCCACCAGTAAATCCAAGTGCAACATTTCCAACACCTAAACGATGAAGAACGCGAGAAACATTAATCCCTTTTCCTCCAGGAAACTTCATGTCTTTCTCTGCTCGATTTACTGTGCCTAAATCAAAAGAATTAACTTGTACTACATAATCAATAGATGGGTTTAAAGTAACTGTATAGATCATTGTTTATCAGCCTCAATTACATTGGTTTGTCTTTTATATTTTTCTAAATCAATTTCTAAATGGTTTGTAATAATATTTGCATCTTCAACATTGGCAATTTTCGCAAACGCAACTTCTGAAAACTTACTTTCATCAATTAAGAAATACCCTTCGTTCGCTAATGTTAATGCCATTTGTTTTAAAAGCGCTTCTTCTGGATCTGGTGTTGTAAAACCAAACTGTTCATGTACGCCATTCGCTCCTAAAAAACATTTATCAAAGCGATACTTCTGCATACTTTCCTGTGCCATCGCACCAATTAAAGCCTTCGTCCTACTCTTCATCATTCCGCCTAGTAAATACGCACGAATATTATTTTCAACTAAAGCTTCAATATGCATAAGTCCATTCGTCACGACAGTAACATCTTTATTTATTAGAAATGGAATCATTTCAAATGTTGTACTTCCTGCATCTAAATAAATACAATCCCCTTGTTCCACAATAGTAGCTGCATACTTAGCAATTTGATGTTTTATTTGAATGTTTTTGGATGATTTTTCAATCATCGTTGGCTCCTGTCCCTTTGCTGTTAAAACAGAGGCACCACCATGAACTCTTTTTAATAACCTTTGTTTTTCTAATTGTGCTAAATCACGACGAATTGTTGATTCAGAGCTTTCTGTTCTTTCAACTAATTGCTGTAATTTAACTACTTTCTGTTCTTTTACAAGCTGCAATATCATTTGATGACGTTCAGGAGTTAACATTTTACTCACCTCTTCTTTGATTACAGTATAATGAAAACGATCACAAAAATCAACCATATTCATTCATAAATAATCAAAAACAATCAAAAAAAAAAAAAAAAAAAAAAAAAAAAAAAAAAAAAATAAAAAAAAAAAAAAAAAAAAAAAAAAAAAAAAAAAAAAAAAAAAAAAAAAAAAAAACAATTATAGAAAACAAAAAAGAAACCCGTTTGATTGTTATATCAAATAGGTTTCTTTTCTCGATTCACTTATAAAGAAGCTTTATATATGCTTAAAACATCATCTTTATTTAATTTTTTAAAGTTACCAAATTCACCATAAGCCATCGCTTTATCCGCCATTAAATCAATTTCATTTTCTCCAATAGTATAATCAGATAATGCTACTGGCGCCTCAATTGAAGTCCAAAATTGACGCAGTGCCTCAATTCCTTCTAACGCCACTTCTTTATCTGTTTTGCCATCTGTTTCTATATCAAATACACGAATAGCGAACTGCTTAAAACGACTTACATTTTCATCTATAACATGCTTCATCCAATTTGGGAATAGAATTGCAAGGCCGCCGCCGTGTGGTATGTCATGAACAGCAGAAACTGCATGCTCAATATTATGAGTTGCCCAGTCTCCTTTTAGTCCCATTGCTAAAATGCCGTTTAACGCCATAGTACCGCAATATAAAATTGTTTCCCTATGCTCATAATTTTCTAGATCACTTAAAAGCTTAGGAGCTGTTTCAATTACTGTTCTTAAAACAGATTCACAATAACGATCTTGTAGTTCTGTATTTGTTCCATGATGGAAATATTGCTCTAATACGTGTGACATAATATCTACCATACCGTAAATTGTTTGATCTTTCGGTACAGACGCAGTATGAACTGGATCTAAGATTGAAAACTGCGGGAAAGTAACCGGGCTACCCCAGCCGTATTTTTCATTCGTTTCCCAGTTTGTAATTACCGAGCCTGCATTCATTTCAGATCCTGTTGCTGCAAGAGTAAGTACAGTACCAAATGGTAATGCCTCGCTAGCAAATGCTTTTTTCGTTACAATATCCCATACATCTCCATCGTACTTACTACCAGCGGCAATCGCTTTCGTACAGTCGATTACACTTCCTCCACCAACTGCTAAAATAAATTCGACACCATTTTCTTTACAAATTTGAATCCCTTTTTTTACTGTTGATACACGAGGATTCGGTTCAACACCAGTCAATTCAAATACTTCCGCATTTATATCTTTTAAAATAGAAATTACATTATCATATATACCGTTTCTTTTAATGCTGCCTCCTCCATATACGAGAAGAACTTTTTTACCGAACTGTGGAATTTCAGTTTTTAACTGCTCTAATTGTCCTTTACCGAAAATAAGTTTTGTCGGATTACGAAATACAAAATTTTGCATATCTTTTTACCATCCCTTCTATTTAAAAAGCAACTATACTTTTGTATACCATATTTTTTTCATTTCACAAAAATATTTGCTTAACAAAAAAATCCCAGCCTTTAGGGCTGAGATTTTTTATTGATAATAAGGTGAGATCATTAAGTAAACAATAACACCAGATAGACTTACATATAGCCAAATTGGCATCGTCCATCGTACAATTTTACGGTGACGTGTTAATTGATTCGTAAAACCAAATACAAGTGCGAACAATGCAAGTGGTACAATAATTGCCGCAAGGATAATATGTGTAATTAAAATGATGAAGTACACATATTTAATAAATCCTTCCCCGCCAAAATGTGTTGCTGGCGCCAAGTAATGATACGATAAATACGAAACACAGAATAGCAAAGTCGTCGTGAATGCCGCAAGAATGAAACCACGGTGCATTTTCACATTCTTTTTAATAATAGAGTATAAAGCTGCTAATAAGAATACGAACGTAAAGCTATTAAAAATTGCATTTAACATTGGTAAAATCGTTACATCAAAATGTACTTCTCCTTCATAGCCAACAGGTCCAAAGAACAAAAATAAAATAATCGCATTTACAATTACAGAAAGCGTTATCACAATAGGAGCATAGCTTTTCTGATTTGTTGATTGATCCACCAAAATGGTCACTCCCTCTTCCTTCAAATATGTATACGTAACCTCACTATTTTAACATATTATTCACAGTGTAAATGTGACAATAGTTTGACACAGTAAGACCAGACAAAGAAAAAAATCCTTCTTAATAAAACTTCTTAAGAAGGATTTTATCGCTTTATTATTCAAATAGCAATGCAATTAGTTTTTGTTAAAAAACGTATTGCTATATGCTTGAAAAATTTCAGATACTTGATATCCCATTAATGAAATTGCTGTTAATGAAAAGAAACCAATCATAAGAAATCGAAACCACATATAAATCTCCTCCTTGTATTTAGCTTAAAAAACGTTAGCTATATTACAAGTTACGTGGCACTCTTCATCATCACTTTCTTTCTTCTTTACAATTGCTGTTATAAATCGAATCATAAAGAATAGAACAAAAGGAATTTGTTCGTAATTCACCTTGGCATAGTTCAGCAACGGCTCGCGCTGCACATCGAACGGGGATGAGAAGGAATAGAACATACCTTGCTCTTCCATATATACAATTACAATTTTCATGCAAAATACTATTCCTAGAAACGAAACAATATCTTGCCATTCTGTCGTATATAACAGGTTATACAGCTCTAATACGTACTCTTCCATCATCATCCCCCCTTCCTTTTTTACCATTTTGCTCGCCTTCGTATAAAAAGTCAAGAAAAAAGTTTATATTCACTATGACAATAGTAATTACTCGTTTCTATGTTTATATATGATTCTTTTATAGCAATGATTGGGTGTAACTCTATTCCAAAACAATGAATTAGAATCGAACGGATTCTTCCTTTCTACTTTTAGGTTTCAAAACTGTGCTATTTTTATTTCTATTAAAAATAAAATAAGAAAGTATTATAAGAACAGTAACAAGCATCGTTAAAAGTGCTTGTGGACGCAAAGATTCAATTGCAAGCATTGCAACTAAAACTGCTATAATAGCAGCAATTGTAACATACGTTACATATGGGAAAAGCCACATTTTCACTTTCAAATTTCTTTGTTCTACTTTTCCCATTTTTTTACGCATCTTTAAATGCGAAACTGCAATAACGAGATAAACGAGTAACGCGATCCCACCAGAAGCATTCACTAAAAATAAAAATACTTTATCTGGAGATATGTAACTAAAAACAACTCCAATATAAGCGAAGAAAGTTCCAAATAAAACTGCTCGAACTGGAACACCACTACTGTTCAATTTTAAAAACACCTTTGGAGCATCTCCTCTTTCTGCCATCGAAAAAAGCATTCTTGAGTTTGTATATAAGCCCGAATTTAAACAAGAGAGTACAGCTGTTAAAACGATAAAATTCATAATTTGTGCTGCCGCTGGTATTCCTATATGTTCAAGTACCGCTACAAATGGACTTTTTAGTATGTTTGCTGAATTCCATGGAAGGAGTGTAACGACTATAGCAATAGATCCAATGAAAAATACGAGAATACGCCAAATTACACTATTTGTTGCTGTTTTTACTGCTTTTACAGGTTCAGCAGACTCACCAGCCGCTACCGCTACAATCTCTGACCCCATAAATGAAAATATAACGACGGTAATTCCAAGCAGCACCGAACTTATCCCATTTGGCATAAATCCCCCTTGTCCTACTAAATTTGAAGTGCCAGGTGCTTCCGTTCCTGGTACAAATCCTAAAATAACAGCAAGTCCAAGACAAAGGAATAAGACGATGCTTATTACTTTAATAAAAGAAAACCAATATTCAAACTCTCCAAATGATTTCACTGAAAAAACATTCGTCAACGTTAATAAAATCGTTAATATTAGGCTTAATAACCAAAGTGGGATGTCTGGAATCCAATATTGAATAATGCCAGCACCTGCTGTGGCTTCTATTGCAATAACAATTACCCAGAAAAACCAATATAGCCACCCAATTGTATACCCCGCCCATGGGCCAATAGCTTCTCGTGCATATGTTGCAAATGAACCACTTGTCGGGTTAATAGCTGCCATTTCGCCCAACATTCTCATGACGAAAATGACTAGAAGTCCTGCTAATGCATATGAAACGATAGAACCTGGCCCGGCCGAATGTACAACTGCACCACTTCCAACAAACAAACCAGCCCCTATTACGCCACCAATTGAGATCATCGTAATGTGGCGTATTTTTAGGTCTTTCTTAAGATTTTTATCCAAATCTTGTACATCCCCTTCCAAACTTTATTTTGAAATTTATGTAAGAGTATTATGCAAAAAACCTTGTCTTACACTTCTTAATATATCAAAATATTCTGAATTAAAAAATTTCAAATCCACCTCCTTCATAAATTATTACATTAGGTTTAATAATTTTCCATACACAATTGTTGAGAAAATTATTAAAACTAACAAAAAGATAGAATTTTCAGATATTATTAAAGAAACAAGATTATACATCTAGACAACTTTTTGTATAGGAGTGTTGATATGTTAAACAAGTTCAAATTTATTTGTTGTATGTTAGTAATTTTCTTACTGCTACCGCTAGCCCCCTTCCAAACAAAAGCAGCAAACAATTTAGGATCAAAATTACTCGTTGGATATTGGCATAACTTTGATAACGGTACTGGCATTATTAAATTAAAAGATGTTTCACCAAAATGGGATGTAATAAATGTATCTTTCGGTGAAACTGGTGGTGATCGTTCCACTGTTGAATTTTCTCCTGTGTATGGTACAGATGCAGAGTTCAAATCTGATATTTCCTATTTAAAAAGTAAAGGAAAAAAAGTAGTTCTTTCAATAGGTGGACAAAATGGAGTCGTTTTACTTCCTGACAATGCTGCTAAACAACGTTTTATTAATTCCATTCAATCTCTAATCGATAAATACGGTTTTGATGGAATAGATATTGACCTTGAATCAGGTATTTACTTAAACGGCAATGACACTAATTTTAAAAACCCAACAACTCCTCAAATCGTGAATCTTATCTCAGCAATTCGAACGATTTCAGACCATTACGGCTCAGATTTCCTACTAAGCATGGCCCCTGAAACAGCTTATGTTCAAGGCGGGTATAGCGCATATGGAAGCATATGGGGTGCATATTTACCAATTATTTACGGAGTGAAAGACAAACTAACTTATATTCACGTTCAACACTATAATGCTGGTAGCGGCATTGGGATGGACGGTAATAATTATAATCAAGGAACCGCAGACTACGAGGTCGCGATGGCAGATATGCTCTTACATGGCTTTCCTGTAGGCGGTAATCCAAATAATATTTTCCCAGCTCTTCGTTCAGATCAAGTAATGATTGGACTTCCGGCGGCACCAGCAGCAGCTCCAAGTGGCGGGTATATTTCTCCAACTGAAATGAAAAAAGCTTTAGATTATATCATTAAAGGCGTTCCTTTCGGAGGAAAGTATAAGCTTTCTAATCAAAATGGCTACCCTGCATTTCGTGGTCTAATGTCTTGGTCCATTAATTGGGATGCAAAAAACAGCTTTGAATTCTCCAATAACTACAGAACATATTTTGATGCTATTCCTTTGCAAAAATAATAAAAAACAGCAATAGGTTATATAAAGTAACCTATTGCTGTTTTTTATTTATGTAAATTACTTTTTCACATCCATATCTACAGTACGAAGAGATTCATCTCCATTTCGTAAATAGCTATTTACGAGACTTAAAAGTAACTTCCCACCAACTAACATTGCACGTTCATCAAAATCAAATTGAGGATGATGATGCGGATATGTTGCTCCTATTTCTTCATTACCCGCACCTGTGAAGAAAAATGCTCCTGGAACATGCTCTAAGTAGTATGCAAAATCTTCACCACCCATAATCGGCGGCACTTCAATGACCCTTTCTCTTCCAAGATCACGTTCTGCAACCTCCATAAAATGACTCGTTTCCTCTACATGATTTATTAATATTGGATAGCCACGTTTATATTGAATATTAACTTCAGCCTGAAGAGACTGACAAATCCCCTCAACAACTCGTCTAAATTCCTTCTCCATATATTCTCTTACTTCAGGATCTAACGTTCGAATGGTTCCTGTAAACGTAGCAGTATCCGCAATAATATTATCCGCTTGACCAGCATGGAATGTACCAACTGTTAAAACTACGGATTGAAGTGGATCGACTTTTCTACTAACTAACAGTTGCAACTGGTTAATAATTTGTGTTGCAACAATAATAGCATCTACAGTATGATGCGGCATACCTCCGTGACCACCTCGCCCTTGAACCTTCACCTCAAAAGAATCAGCTGCCGCCATCATTGCTCCTGCTTTCGCACCAACAATTCCTACAGGCATTTGAGAAGATACATGCGTACCAAAAACAACATCTACTCCTTCTAAACAACCATCCTCAATCATAGCGATAGCCCCGCCAGGCTCTTTCTCTTCTGCATGTTGGTGTATAAGAACTATTTTTCCAGAAAGTTGGTCTCTATGATCACTTAATATTTTTGCAACTCCTAAAAGTGTTGCTGTATGTCCATCATGGCCACAAGCGTGCATTACGCCCGGAACCTTTGATTTATATGAAACTTTCTTTTCATCTTGAATAGGTAGTGCATCAAAATCAGCACGCAACGCGATTGTCTTCCCAGATTTCCCACCTTCAATTACGCCGATGATTCCTCTTCCCCCGACATCTGTTTTCACATCAATATGAAAACTTTTTAAGATTGCAGCTATTTTTTTCGGTGTTTCTATTTCTTGAAACGATAGCTCTGGGTATTGATGAAAATCTCTTCGCCACGAAACCATTTGGTTATACAAACTTTCCAACTCTTTATGCCATGTTTCTATCATAGAAATTCCCCTTTCTTTTTTAACACTTTAAATTTAATTTACATAACATTCTGTATTTAATCAATAAAAAGGAGAACTTTCTCTGAAAGTCCTCCTACTATTCTAGAATCGTCTAATTACTATTTTGCTTCAACACAAATACTGAAAGTTCAGGTACACTCCAAAATCTAACCGGCATTCGGGTTGTCCCAATACCTCGATTTACGTATAAATGTAACGGCTTATTCTTCCCTTCTAATTCATACATACCTTCAACATAGCTCTCAGCTAATTTTGTAGTAATTAATGGACCTATAAAAGGAATTTGAACTTGTCCTCCGTGACTATGCCCTGAAACTTGAAAATCAACTGGATAACAAGCTACTTTGTCTACAACATCCGGCTCATGTACTAATAGCATATTGAAATCTTGTTGCCTTACATGTTTTAAAGTCGCGTCTATTTGCGGCTTCCCTAATAAGAAATCATCCAAACCTGATATTGTAATATATTTACCGTTTCCCACTTTAATTTTCTGCACTTCATTTACTAATACAGAAAAACCAGCTTCCTCCATATACTTTTTATAAAACACACTACCACCCCCGCCCCTATCATGATTCCCAAACACAGCATATTTCCCTAAGGGAGCATTAATTTTCTGCAAAATAACCTTCGCTTCATCTTTTTCCGCACTATAAGATCCAAACTTATCTATTAAATCTCCTGTGAAAACTACTATATCTGGATGCAATTCATTCATCTTCTCCACCAAATTTTCTAGTTGTTTCAATGTAAACTCTGGTCCTAAATGTACATCTGAGAATTGCAATATTTTTTTATTATTAAACTCTTTAGGAATCGTCGGGGCTTCTATTTCATTCCACGTAACTGTTATTAGTTTTCGTTCTATTTCTGTCGCATAGAAATACAAGCTTACTGGAATCATTACTATACTTATGAAACTTATAATAAGTTTCTTTAAGATTGATTTTTTTTGTTCTTTTTTTACATGATGCGTATTCATGTTTTCACCTCTAGATGTAGTTTAAAATCCTTTTGTTACATTGATGTGACAACATGAAAAAAATTGGGGTTTCAACACGTTGTAGCAAATATGTTTGTTATCCCAGCTGCAATTTTTACCGGTCATGTAACTTGGATTGAATATTTCCCAAACTTCTTGTTTTCTTTGGGAATTTAGTAGGCGGTTTGTATTTTGTAGAACTACCTTATTTCATATCTTATAATAAGAAACTACCTACAAATAAAGAGAAGACTGAAATACAGAACAAATCTATATCCGCTTAAATGGAATGGTTATAAAGTAGGCCTAAAAAATATTACAAATTTCATTTTTTTCGTGAATATATCTACGTACACTTGTTCTCGAATGTTTTATACGTTATAATAACAACTTAAATAGCATTATTTACATATGAGGTGAAAAACATGAATAAAACAGAATTAATTAAAAACGTAGCACAAAATGCTGAGATTTCTCAAAAAGAAGCTACTGTAGTTGTACAAACTGTAGTAGAATCAATCACTAACGCTTTAGCTGCTGGTGAAAAAGTACAACTTATCGGATTCGGTACATTCGAAGTTCGTGAAAGAGCTGCTCGTACAGGCCGTAACCCACAAACTGGTGAAGAAATGCAAATCGCAGCTTCTAAAGTACCTGCTTTCAAAGCTGGTAAAGAACTAAAAGAAGCTGTAAAATAATGAAAAAATAGCCTTCTCGTTTATGAGAAGGCTATTTTTTCATAACATAATTAATAAAAATCTGACCATTGTGCTGTTTTTTTTGTTCCTTTATGCAAATAAAACCTTTCCTTTCAAAGAAAGATTTTGCTGTAATACTCGCCTCTGTATATATATCCCCGTGCCCTAAGTTCACTGCTTCTTTTTCTAACTTCTGTAATATGTATGAAGCTACCCCTTTTCCTTGATAATCTTTATGCGTAAATAAGCGATCTATATAATGCTCATCATTATAATCCCCAAACCCCACTATCACACCTCTATACTCAGCAACGTAACAAATATTCTTTTCTAAAGACTGTAGCCATCTTTCTCTATCTAGTCGCTTTGGCGCCCATGCCTGTAGCTGTAACTCGTTATAATCTCTTGCATTCACCGTATGAACTGTTTCATAGAACAATTGTAATACTGTTTCTAAATCCTCTTTCTGGAATGTCCTAATTATAATATCCGTTAACATATATGAGTCTCCTTACTAAACTAACACTCGGCTTTCTACTATAATAAGATTCAATATTGCTGCTTTATTATACCTTTTTTCTTTTTATACAAACAAAAAAACAACACTTATTCAAAGTATTGTTTTTTGTATAAAAGCATTTTCAATTACTCTATAAATTAAAATTTTTATTATTTTAATTTCACTCTTTGCAATCTTAGCGCATTTAATACGACTGATACCGAGCTAAATGCCATCGCCGCCCCTGCAACCCAAGGTGCTAAGAAACCTAATGCTGCAATTGGGATCCCTAAGCCATTATAAGCTAACGCCCAGAATAGGTTTTGCTTAATATTTCTAATCGTCATTTTACTCATAAAAATTGCATCGGCAATACTATTTAAATCACCACGGATTAACGTAATATCCGCTGCTTCCATCGCTACATCCGTTCCTGTTCCAATTGCCATACCAATGTCTGCTGTAGCAAGAGCAGGAGCATCATTTATTCCATCTCCAACCATCGCTACTTTCTTACCTTGCGCTTGCAGTTTTTTCACTTCTTCTGCTTTTCCTTCTGGCAATACTTCTGCAATTACGTGATCAATACCAACTTGCCCTGCAATTGCCTGAGCAGTTTGTGTATTATCCCCTGTAATCATAACAACGTCTAGACCCATTTTCTTAAGTCGTGCGATAGCTGCTTTTGAAGTATCTTTTACAGTATCCGCAACAGCAACTATTCCAGCATACTCCTTATCTATCGCTATTAACATTGCTGTTTTTCCTTCTCGCTCTAGCTCTTCCATCGATTTAGAAACTTCTTCAATATCAATATTAAACTTCGTCATTAATCGACGTGTACCAATTAATAATTGTTTCCCTTCAACAATCGATTCAATACCGAACCCAGGAATTGCTTCAAATGTTTCCGAACTTGGTATATCAATTTTCTTTTCTTTAATTCCTTCTACTATCGCTTCTGCAAGTGGGTGTTCAGAATTTTTTTCTGCCGCTCCTACTAAACGTAGTATTTCTTCTTCATGGAATCCATCTGCTACAATTATATCTGTTAACACTGGCTTCCCATTTGTCACAGTACCCGTTTTGTCTAAAATAACCGTATCTAATCGGTGCGTTGCTTCTAAATGCTCTCCACCTTTAAATAAAATACCATACTCAGCTGATCTTCCTGATCCAGCCATAATAGATGTAGGTGTCGCAAGACCTAACGCACATGGGCAAGCGATAACAAGTACTGCTATCATTTTCTCAAGCGCTCCGCCAAAATCACCAGGTGTAACAAATATCATCCACACTGCAAATGTAATAATAGCAATCACAACTACAACCGGTACGAAAATACCAGAAATTTGATCAGCTACCCGTTGAATAGGCGCTTTCGATCCTTGCGCTTCTTCTACTACTTTAATAATTTGAGCTAATGCCGTATCTCTACCTACCTTAGTTGCTTTAACTTTTAAAAATCCATTTTTATTTATTGTAGAACCAATTACTACATCTCCAATTGTTTTATCAACTGGAATACTTTCACCCGTTAACATCGATTCATCAATCGCAGATTTTCCTTCTACAATTTCTCCATCAACCGGTATTTTTTCACCAGGTTTTACATAAACGATATCACCAGCTACCACTTCTTCGATTAAAATCTTCATTTCTGTTCCATCTCGCACAACTGTAGCTGTTTTCGCTTGTAATCCCATTAACTTTTTAATTGCTTCTGATGAACGTCCCTTTGCCTTTGCTTCAAATAATTTACCTAAAATAATTAATGTAATAAGTACCGCACTCGTTTCAAAATATAAATCTGTCATATGTTCCGAAGAACCAATAGATTGAATACTTAAATATACACTATAGAAATAAGCGGCCGACGTTCCAAGTGCCACGAGGACATCCATATTCGCACTTTTATTACGTAACGCTTTATAAGCTCCAATATAAAACTGTCCACCAATGATAAATTGAACAGGAGTTGCAAGGGCTAGCTGTACCCAAGGGTTCATTAGCATATCAGGTAAATAAATAAACGATGTAAATGAGAAATGACTCACCATTGCCCACAATAACGGGAATGATAAAATAAACGAAATAATAAATTTCTTCTTTTGTCGTTCAATTTCTTGTAAGCGATGATCTGTTGATCCATCTTGCTCATCTGATTTCACTTCTAATTTATATCCTAACTTTGTAATCGTACTCTTCATTTCATTTACACTGACTTCATCAGGATTAAAGTCTACCGTTGCCGACTCTAAAGCGAAATTAACCGTCGCTTTGTTCACACCATCTAACTTATTTAAACGCTTTTCAACTCTATTCGCACATGCTGCACATGTCATTCCTGAAACAGTAAATTCAGCTTTATCACTTACAATTCCATATCCTAACGATTCAACTTTTTCTTTAAAGTGTTGCGGATTTGTTTTAGTTGGATCGTACATTATTTTTGTTTTTTCAAGTGCAAAATTTACATTTGCATCATGAACACCTTCTACTTTTTTCAGACCTTTTTCAATTCTATTGGCACATGCTGCACATGTCATTCCTGATATTTGAAGATTGGCCTCTTTTTGTTCATTCATGTCTCTCACCTCTATATACCCTTATAAGGTATAATTATTAGCAAAATAAATCGTACTTCGTTTAAAGTACGATTTATTTCCATATCTAAAAATAATTATTGAACATCGTATCCTTGATCTTCGATTACAGCAACGATATCTTTTAATGTTATAGCAGACGAGTCGATAGTAACTTCAACAGTTCCTTCTGCTAATTGAACCTTCACTTGTTCAACACCGTTTAGCTCTTTCACACTGCTTTCGATAGAGTTTACACAATGTCCACAAGACATACCTTCAACTTTTAATGTTAACTGTTCCATTTAAAATCCTCCTCTTGTTTCTTCATTGTTTGTTAATCACAACTACATCTTACCATACCCCCCTAAGGTAATCAATGGTTTTGTATCATGATTTTTCAATTATTTTCTAAACGTTTATTTTACACACAATTTTTCACTACAATACACCTAAATCCAATATACGGGTAAACAAAAAAAACAAGCCAGTTACATACTAGCTTGTTTTTACGCTTTTGAAAAACGTTCAAATACTGTCATTAATTCTTCAATTGCTTCGTCACCATTTCCATTTTTAATAGCTCCTGAAACACAATGACTCGTATGATTTTTTAAGACACCCATTCCTACTTTTTTCATCGCTGCATTAATCGCTGAAATTTGCACTAAAATATCAACGCAATAACGATCATTTTCAATCATATTTTGAATACCACGAACTTGTCCTTCGATTCTCTTCAATCTATTTATAATTTGCTCTTTTTCTTTTTCTGATCTATGTGTTACTGATTCATGCTCTTTATGATCCATATTATCACCTTCTTAAAATTTCTCTTCATCCAATAAAACAATTGCTTTTATGAGTATACTAATTATAGCATTAAATATCTATGTATGATACCCCATATGAGTATATTTCCACTTTATGATTATTCTTAACACATTATTAGCTTCTCAGTCTCAATTTTTATTATACCCTTTCCTTTTTGTAAAAAAATCATTATATCTCCAATCAAAATCCAATAAAGTGAAACTTTAATTAGCACTCCCCAATCGGGCTTTTACTGGTAGCCTGCCCGGCAAATAGCGGGATAAATTGAAACAATAATAAGCGGGGATTGTCCATCCCCGCTTATTATTCGCCTACAAATATAAAAGCCTCAATCTTCACACGTTTAAATTGAGACTTTTTTCTTCCTATATATAGTTATTGCTGATCACATACTTTTGTATCATTCACTACTGAAGTTCCTTCAACGGTCACCGTATGAAAACAATCATTCACTCGAACTGTCACAACATTATCTTGCCGATCAATGATATGATATTCATTAAAATTTTTATTCAGAGCACTGCGAATTTGTTCTCCTTCATAAATTGGGATGCCATGTGATAGAACCCAAATCAGTCCAGCGATAGCAAGAATAGTTTTCATACGATCTACCTCCTTGAGAATATAGTGAACTTTTAATCCGCGCTTTTTCAGCTCTATTCCTCTTGATTTGAATGAATCAAGCCTTTTTGGAAATAAGTTCATTTCGTCTATTTTATGTTTATGCTAATTGTGACGGAAATGTGACAACTTTTTGTCTCTTTAGACGAAAAGTTGAAACAAAACTTTCAAAAAGGACAATTCTACTTGAACAACACAAAAGACTATGGAAAATTTCCCCATAGCCTTTTGTTTGCATTTTATTAGACGATCACTTGATTAACTAACTTAAAAATGTGAATTTACTCCAATCACTAGCCTTTTAAACACTGGATACATGACTAATAAATCTCAACCCTTTACTTAAAGAAGTCGGCACAACAGATGCATGATTCTCTCCTTCTGCTTCATAAAACATAAATCTAAATTGATCGTGTTTTACTTGGAGAAGGCGCTCTGACAATTCATTTGCACCTACAACCATATGCTCTCGTTCAAGTGAACCAACTGTAAGAAATACTCCTGTTTTAACCTTTGCATTGTTTAATTCATTTATAAGATTCTCTTCTTTTTCAAGCACAGATTGGTTATTCCACCAAATAGATGGGCTACTAATAAAATAATTTTGAAAGGCATTTACGTTTGTAAATAATATATGTAAAGCAAATAGGCCACCTAGCGAATGCCCAAATAACGTTTGTTTTCCTTTATCAATCGCAAAACTTTTTTCAATTTGCGGTTTAACTTCTTCTTCAATAAAAGTAAAGAAGTTATGTGCTCCTCCTGTTTTAGGCCACGGTTTACCGTCTGGTTTTAAAGGAGCATCTTTTGAAATTACGCTAGGTGTAAAATCATAGCATCTTTCTTCTCCTGAAAATGCTCCTTCAATTGGATAACCCATACCTACTATAACGGCTGGTGAAACACCTGTTTTTTCAGCCCTTACTGATTGTATTTTAACCGCTTCATGAAATGTTTGAAAAAAGGCATTGCCATCTAATACGTATATGACAGGGTATCCTGAATCCGGTGCTGGTTGCCTCGGCTTTGAAATATGAATTTGATATTCCTTACCCTCTACTTTTGAATACATTTTCCACTGTTCTGTATTAGATGTAATAATCTGCTGTTTTTCAATAGTAGTATTCACCCTATCTCCCCCTTTTAGCTCGTTACATATATTTCTACTTTTTCTTCTTGAGATACAACACTATCATAACCGAAACAAACAGGAGCCCCATTATACGGGTCAATCATGACACGCGCATCAATATGAAATACTTCTTTTAAAACTTCATTTGTAATAATTTCTTCTGGACTACCAGTTGTAACAATTTTTCCATCTTTCATTGCAATAATTTCATCGGAAAACCTTGCTGCGTGGTTAATATCATGCAATACCATTACAATCGTACAGTTATGTTCTCTATTTAACTTTTCTACAATTTGCAATACATCTAATTGGTGAGACATATCAAGATATGTAGTCGGTTCATCTAATAGCAACACTTCTGTCTCTTGTGCTAAAGCCATTGCTAGCCATACCTTTTGTCGTTGACCACCTGATAAATTTGCAATTTGTCTCGTTCTAAATTCTGAAGTTTTCGTTATATCTAATGCCCAATCAATCATTTCTTTATCTTTTGAGGTTAACTTGTTTACGTTATTTCGATGTGGATAGCGTCCATAAGAAATTAATTCTTCTACTTTAAGCTCTCCTGGTGCAATCGGAGTTTGCGGAAGTAAAGCTAACAGCTTGGCAATTTCTTTCGTTGGAATTGTATTTAAATCCTTTCCTTGCAAATACACTTTACCGCTTTTTTGCTTTAAAATTCGTCCCATCGTTTTTAATAGTGTTGATTTACCGCACCCGTTTGGCCCTATAATTGTCGTTACTTTTCCTTCTTGTATTTCCACATTTAAATCGCGAAACACTGTAAGTTTTTCATAACTTGTTTCTAAATTTTTTGCACTTAACATACTCACTTTTATTCCTCCTCTTACGCTTTCGCCTTATAAAGTAAATATAAGAAATACGGTACACCGACAATAGAAATAACGATTCCAACTGGTAACTCTACAGGTGTGAAAACTGTTTTTGCAATAAAGTCTGAAGCAATTACAAGAAACATTCCGATTACTCCGCACGTAGGAATGATATGCTTATGCTGAATACCAACAAGTCTTTTCGCTATATGCGGTGCCATTAGTCCTATGAAACCAATACTTCCTGAAACAGCAACACATGCGCTTACAAGTCCGATACTACTTAATAGTAAAATTGATTTCTCTCTTTCTACTGAAACACCTAAACTCGTAATACTCGTTTCTTCCAATTGAAATAAATCTAATAAATAAGCTTTCTTCTGTATAAGTGGAATTAAAATGATAAGCCACGGTAACATAGCAATAATATACTTCCAGTTTGCACTATATATGCTTCCAGACACCCAAACTGCAGCCATCTCAAAATCAGTTGATTTCATTTTGAGTGATAAATACATAGAGAATGCGCCAAACCCTGAACCGATTGCAATCCCTGTTAACAAAAGTCGCTGCGAATCTAACTTACCGTTTTTCCAAGAAAACAGATAGATTATAATGGCTGCACCTAATCCACCAACTAGGCCAAACATCGGCATCATCATTATAGAAATCCAGTCTGTGCTCTTTAATTGTCCTTGAAAGAAAAACATAAAAATGACGATAGCTGTACCTGCTCCGGCATTTACTCCTAAAATACCTGGGTCCGCCAAACCATTTCTCGTAATCCCTTGAATTACAGCACCCGCAACGCCTAATCCTAATCCTACTAATCCAGCAATTACAATGCGCGGAAGACGAAACTCAAAAATAACTAAATCATGCTCTGGTAACGGATCTATTCTAAAAAGTGTTTTAAATACATCTGTAATCGTAATATCAAACGTTCCATTCGTTAAACTAATATAAATGGCACATAGTATTAAAAATATAATAATCCCCATCGTCATTCCAAAACGTTGACTTGAACTTTTAAGCATGTCTCTCTCCTCCTCTTGTACGGATTAAATAAAGGAAGAAAGGAATCCCAATTAAAGATGTAACGACTCCAATTGGCGTTTCAAATGGATAGTTTACAAATCTACTTAGTACATCACATAAAGCTAAGAAAACTCCACCAATAACACCCGCACATGGTAAAATCCACTTATAATCTACCCCAATAATAAAGCGAGTAATGTGTGGAATAATTAAGCCTACAAAACCAACTTTTCCTACTAAAGCAACTGCTGTTCCTGTTAAAAAAATTACTGATAAAATTGCCATCGCTTTTACTAGTTTTGTACGCTGCCCTAGATTAATAGAAACTTCTTCTCCTAAAGAAAGAATGGTAATAGATTTCGCTATTAACAGCGCTAAAACTATCCCAATTATCCCAAAAGGTATCGTGATTTTAATTATATTAGGGTCCACTTGGTCTAACTTTGCATTAAACCAAAAACTAACATTTTGAGAGATTTGGAAATACGAAGCCATCGCAGCTGATACACTGCTTAAAAATGTTCCAATAACTGTCCCTATAATTGCTAACCTAACAGGAGATAAGCCATTTTGAAGAAGTGAGCCAAAACCAAACACGATACCGGCCCCTAGTGCAGAACCAATCATTGAACATAAAACCATACCGATCGATGACATTCCTGGAAGAAAAATCATACATAGTGTAATAACAAAGGCTGCACCATCCGTCACACCCATAATAGAAGGGGATGCAAGATAGTTTCTTGTCATCCCCTGCATAAGTGCTCCTGATATGGCTAGAAATGCTCCGACTAAAAGAGCTGCAACTACCCTTGGTAAACGTGAAGTAATAATAATATTATGATTTACATCGCTTGAATCAAAATGAAATAATGCGTTCCACACTGTTTCAGCATCAATACTTTTCGCACCATACAAAATAGAAAGTATAACTGTAGCTAAGATGAGTATGGGTGCTATACATAATATAGTTACTGGTACTGCATTTGTTTTCTGCATATCATTCAACGCACCTTACTTATTGTATTATTTAGATAAATTTTTCACTGCTTCTTTTAAGAATGCTGTTTTACTCCAAGCTGTACCACCTTGTGCCATTGGATCCACAACGTTTACAAATACTTTCTTTTCTTTCGCAGCATTCATACTTTGCCAAATTGGATTGCTTTCAATTTCTTCTAGTACTTTCGGGTTTTTATTTTCACTTGCCTCGTATTGTAAGAAAATATAATCCGGGTTAAGTTCAGCAAGTTTTTCAAATGAAATTTTCTCTTGTGCTTTTACAGTTTTCAATTGCTCTGGAGCAGTTAGTCCAAGATCTTTATAAATGACAGGGTTAAAGTATACGCCTTCAGGATATAGGAATAATTCGTTTGCTCTTAGTCTAACGACAAGTACTTTTTTGTCTTTTAACTTATCTCCTAGTTTTGCTTTTGCTTTTTCAGCGTCCGCATTGTAATCTTTAATAATCTTTTCTGCTTTATCTTTTTTACCAGTTAATTCTCCCATTAACTTTAAGTTATCTTCCCAATTTGTTGAAACGTGTGATACTGGGAACGTCGGAGCTACTTTCGTAAACTTTTCAGCTGTTTCTGCTGGGAATTTCGTACTTGATGTAATAACATCTGGTTTTAATTGAAGTAATGTTTCAAAATTCGGTTGCATTTTCTCACCAACAGATTTTGCACCCTCTAAATCTTTTTCAAGATACTTTGGTAATTTACCACCTACAGTAATCGCACCAACTGGTTTAATTCCAAGTACTGCCGCATCTTCCATTGACTCTAAACTAGCTGTCGCAATTTTATCTACTTTTGCTGGCACTGTATATTCTTTACCTAAATATGTAATTTTTCGTTTTTCATCTTTTTTTGTTTCCGTAGCTTTTGTCTGTTGCTTTTGCTCCCCTGAAGTTTTATCCGCACTATTACATGCCGCTAACCCTACACTTAAAACTGTAACCATCCCTAATGTAAATAACTTCTTGTTCATCTTTATATATCTCCTCTCGAAACCTGTAAATAGATTATTTTTATATAAAAACTTAACTACATGAAACTTGTTCTAAGCATATATTTCATTAGATTAATAATTTTATCCGGAACTCATTCCCATTCACTTCCCCTAAACTATAATTCTTTTATACTTCATCCATTGATAATCTTTTCACTGATAATGATTATCGTTACTAAGTATATATTTAATATGTAATTATTTCAAGAATGATTTGAAAAATTTTAACAAACTGAATTAAAAAGAAGTATCCGCCTATTATTAGCGAGATACTTCTTTTTTTAGAAATTTATATGTAATTCAACTGGACAATGGTCTGATCCTATTATTTCACTGTTAATTTTCGCATCCGTTATTTGCCCTTTTATTCTGTCCGAGACAACAAAATAATCTAAACGCCATCCGATATTTTTCGCTCTTGCTCCCATACGATAGGACCACCAAGAGTATGCACCTTCCTGATTAGGATAAAGGTGACGGTACGTATCAACAAATCCTTCTTCTAAAATACGTGTAAACTTCTCCCTTTCTTCATCAGAGAATCCAGGGTTTTTACGGTTACTTTTTGGATTTTTTAAATCTATTTCTTTATGAGCAACATTTAAATCTCCACAGAAAATAACTGGTTTCTTTTCATCTAATTGCTTTATGTAAGCCCTGAAATCATCTTCCCATTCCATTCTGTAATCTAAACGCTCTAATCCTCGTTTTGAGTTTGGCGTATATAACGTTATCATGTAAAAATCTTCGAATTCTAAAGTAATGACTCTGCCTTCTTGATCATGCTCTTCAATGCCTAAACCGTACGTAACAGAAAGCGGTTCTTTTTTCGTAAAAATTGCCGTTCCTGAATAGCCTTTTTTCACAGCATAATTCCAATATGTATAATATCCCTCTAGATTTAAATCAATTTGTCCACTCTGTAATTTAATTTCTTGTAGACAAAATATATCTGCATTGGATTCCTCAAGATATTCTAAAAATCCACCTTTTGTGATAACTGCACGTAAACCATTTACATTCCATGAAATTAACTTCACTTATAATCCTCCTCTTGCTGTTCACTTTCAAAGTTCATGCTATCACAAAATAGAAAAACAATCATATTTTCATCTTTGTAATCTTGCTCTTACATTTTTGAATACGTACATACGCACTTTATTCAGGTTATACTAATTTCAGAGGTGATGTTCTTTGCACAATGGAGAATTTATGTTAACAAGTGTGTATTGGCAAGCAATTATTCATAATGATTCTTCCTATGACAACAAATTCTTTTATGCTGTGAAATCAACTGGTATCTTTTGCCGACCATCGTGTAAATCAAGAATACCGAATCAAAACAATGTACGAATTTTTCTTCATGCAGAACAGGCATTGCAGGAAAACTTTCGTCCGTGCAAACGTTGTAAACCAAATGGGATTACTTTACCAAATGAAGAGTGGGTAGAACAAATTAAACAGTATATTGAAAAGCATTTTGACGAAGCATTAACTCTCGACATACTGGCGGAAATGTGCCACGGTAGCCCCTTTCATTTACAACGCACTTTCAAAAGAATAACAGGAATTAGCCCAATGGAATATATACAGCAATTCAGGATTGTAAAAGCGATGGAATATCTTTCACATACAAAGCAATCCGTTAAGGAAATTAGTACTGCTGTCGGGATAGAAAACCAAGAGTATTTCGCAACTTTATTTAAAAAGAAAACTGGATTTACTCCTACTGAATATCGAAAAAAGAACGTAATGAAAGAGGTAGACAATAATGAATTCCTACAAAAATAAATCTATATATTGGACGCTACTTACACATAAAAATTGGTGCTTTCATATTGCTGCAACTGAAAATGGAATTTGTTTCATTGGATCACAAGACGCAAACTTTGAAGAACTAAATATATGGGCTAGAAAAAAACAGCCCCAACATATATTGACTTGCAATCCAGATTACATGCAAACATATACGAAAGAAATTATGGAGTATTTAGAAAACAAGCGTGAAACTTTTACTTTCCCTATCGATGCTTACGGAACTGCTTTTCAATTATCCGTTTGGAATACGGTACGTGAAATTCCTTACGGGAAGACCTATTCTTATTCAGAAATTGCAGAAAGAATTCAAAAACCTACAGCTGTGCGTGCCGTTGCTTCTGCTATTGCCGCCAACCCTCTTCTCATTACGATTCCTTGCCATCGCGTTATAGGAAAAGATGGAAAACTAACTGGTTTTAGAGGCGGATTAGAAATGAAAAAAGAATTGCTCACATTAGAAAAATTACAGGTGGAATTCATATGACAGCAGAATATAATAACGCATTGACTTTAGCAGCTCCAAAAGAATTTAATTTCCAAGAAAACTTACGCTATCTATCACGTTCTAACAATGAATGTATGTTTCACATTGAAGATAACAAAATTTATAAAGTCATTCCTGTTGAACATGTAAACCCTTTAGTTGAAATTAGTATAAATACTGAAGGAAATATTCAAATACGTTTTTTAGGAGAATCCTATAACTCTGAAAAATGGGTATGTGATGCTATAGCTAACTACGTAATAGAGTGGTTTGATTTCACTACCGATTTAGCTCCTTTTTATACATTAGCTAAACATGACCCACTCCTTCAAGGCCCTATTCAAGATTATTATGGGCTTCGCACATTAGGTATTCCAGATTTATTCGAAGCACTTTCCTGGGGAATTATCGGTCAACAAATTAACCTCGCATATGCTTATACGCTAAAAAGAAGATTAGTTGAACAATTTGGAAGTTACGTAAAATGGAACGATAGAAAACATAGGATATTCCCATCACCTGAAACAATTGCAAATTCACATGTAGAGGATCTTAAAAAATTAAAAATGACGACTAGAAAATGTGAATATTTAATCGGTATTGCGAGGCTTATTACAGAAGGGAAACTATCAAAAGAATCGTTACTACAAACACAAGATGTAAAAATTGCTGAAAAACAATTAACCGCTATCCATGGTATAGGACCGTGGACTGCCCACTATGTTTTAATGCGCTGTTTACGCTTCCCTTCAGCCTTTCCAATTGATGATGTTGGTCTGCATAATGCAATTAAATTTATTACAGGTTCCGAAAATAAACCGACTAAACATGAAATAAAAGACTTTGCGGCAAACTGGACAAATTGGGAATCTTATGCAACTTTTTATTTGTGGCGCGTGCTATATTAAAAAGAACCAAGTAGCACATTCGTACTACTTGGTTCTTGTCTAAGCTTGTTCTTCAAATCGTCTTGCGATTTCTACAATAACTTGAACAGCTTTTTCCATAGTATCTACCGAAACATACTCAAATTTACCGTGGTAGTTTTCACCACCAGTGAAAATATTTGGCGTCGGTAATCCCATATATGATAATTGTGATCCATCTGTTCCACCGCGAATCGGGTGAATGTTCGGTTCGATATTTAAACTTTTCATCGCTTCATATGCAATATCAACAATTTCTCTTACCGGTTCAATTTTTTCAAGCATGTTATAATATTGATCATTCATTTCTAAAACGACCGCATCTTGCCCATACTTCTCTTGCATTTGCTTCACAATATTTTCAACGTTATTTTTACGTGTCTCAAAATTTTCACGATCAAAATCTCGAATAATATAATACGCTTTACTTTGCTCAACATCACCATTTAAAGAAAGTAAATGATAGAACCCTTCATAGCCTTCTGTATATTCTGGCGCCTCTTCTACTGGTAAATGCCCGTTAAACTCCATAGCAAGTTTCGTTGCGTTACGCATTTTATTTTTCGCTGTTCCAGGATGTGTATTCGTTCCGTTAAACGTTAACTTAGCACCTGCAGCATTAAAACTTTCATACTCTAAACCACCTAATGGACCTCCATCCATCGTGTAAGCGAATGATGCACCAAACGTTTCTACATCAAAATGCGCTGGCCCACGACCAATTTCTTCATCCGGTGTAAATGCTACTCTTATTTTCCCATGCTTAATTTGCGGATTATGTATTAAATGGTTCATTGCAACCATAATTTCTGTAAGACCAGCTTTATCATCTGCACCTAGAAGTGTTGTACCATCAGTTGTAATAATCGTATGTCCTTTATATGATGGTAATTCCGGGAACTGCTCTGGTGTTAAAACAACATTTAGCTCTTCATTTAACGTAATTGCATGACCATCAAAATTTTCATGAATTTGTGGTTTTACGTTTTTCCCCGTAAAGTCTGTTGCCGTATCTAAATGGGCTAAAAATCCGATTACAGGCACATCCTTGTCCGTATTAGCGGGAAGTGTTGCCATTACATAACCATTGTCATCCATCGTTACTTCTGTTAACCCAATTTCTTTTAACTCTTCAACTAATAATTTACCAAATTCAATTTGTCCAGGTGTTGTTGGCACTGTATGGCTTTCTTCATTTGATTGGGTATCAATTTTTACATATCTCGTAAATCTTTCAATAAGTTCTTGTTTCAAGTTCGTTCACTCCCTTTTCTGTTTCTCTCTCCATTATAATCCTTAAAACGAAATATTTTAACTGTTTTGACTGTGAAGATGTATATTTCATTTACATTGTTAACAATTTTAAACGAATGCTAAAAAGACATAATATTTGTACATTAAAACCGTAACAGGTAACATACATAATTATAAAATATGGGAGGTTTTAAAGATGAGGCTAACTCTCTTTCGCTATTTTCTTTTTTTCTTAGGATTAATTTTCTTTGGCCTTGGAAACGCTCTTGCAGTCAAAGTTAAATTTCTCGGTTTGCATCCTTGGGAAGTTTTAAATATGGCCCTCTACCAAAGATTTGGATGGACCATTGGTACGTGGAGTGTCATATGTGGATTATGTCTCGTTCTCATTTCTTTACTAGTAGATCGAAAATATATAAACGTAGGCACATTTTTAAATGCACTGCTTATCGGTCCTATTATGGACTTTTTCTTACAATCAAATATCCTTCCAAACGCTACTCATTATTTATGGATAAACTTACTCATCTTATTTTCCGGTATTGCAATCACAGGTATTGGGGGAGGTATGTATGTTGCGGCTGAAATTGGTGCTGGACCTCGCGATGGATTCATGCTTACTATTTCCGACAAAACGGGACTGTCTATTAGCCGTGCTAGAATCATAGTAGAATGCGTTGTATTAGTTATTGGATATATGCTAGGAGGTCCTGTTTTCATCGTAACGTTTCTATACACTTTTATTCAAAGTCCAATCTTTCAGCAATCATTTACAGTATTTCAAACACTTTTACACACTTTACATAACAAAAATAAAGAGCAAATTAATGAAAATATATAAAACACAACTAAATACCTATTGCTCTTTTCATTAACTTTCTAACAAATAATTCACCCTATTTACGATTCTCACCGCAAATAGGGTGTTTCTTTTTTTATCTCACAATATAAGAGTATATACTACTCACTCACAGTAAAAGTATAGATATCGTCATAAACACAACCATTTACCCTAATCACATACTCGCCAGGTTTACTAAAACTAATTGTGTATTTATTTAACTGAATTGCTTCTTTATCTCCCGAAAGAACATCAATACTTCTACCACTCAATAAATACTGCTCACTTTGATTCATCTTTACATGAATCGCATTAAAATTCTCCTCTTGCACTTGCGATGTTTCTGCAGCACTTATACTTGGTTCTAAAAAAAGTAGTCCACTTAATCCAATTGTCCCCGCTAAAGCTACTCCCGCAAATTTTCTCATCTTTTTCATCACAATGACCTCCTTCTAAATGTAGCGCAAAGGCGATGTCTCCCCCTTACACCACAAAGCCTATATGTAACGGAATAAAAAGTAAACACGTACAACAAGACAAAATTCTACATCTTTTTCTTCTATTGAATATAAATCCAATGTTTGGAGTTTTGTCATATTTAAAATGGTTTCCTTAAACCAATTTTCCCATAATTTATTCAAATACTGAATAATTACTTATTGATGTAACATTCTAAAAATAGTTGATAAAGATGCTTTCTATTCAAATAAAAAAGATTTTGCTATAAAAGTAACTTTTACAGCAAAATCCATGCAACCAATTTTATTCCGCTTTCCATAATCTCTCTACGTTCATTAATTGTTCTTCTTTAAATTCCATCTTATATATATCCGGTTTTGCTGTATTCATTAAAAATTCAAGCCCATATTGCTTATCAAAATAGTTCATCATCAATGTCATGGCAAGCCCATGTGTACCAATTACAATTTTGCGCCCTTGAAAATCGATTAAGATTTCTTTTAATACTTTCACTACTCTTCTCTGACAATCCGCATATGACTCTCCTTCCGTTCGTGCAAAGTCCGGATTAGAGAACATCTTCTTTACAAGTGGATACACCTCTTTGTCTAATATAATCTGATCCTCACTTGCAAATCGACACTCTTTAAGATTTTCATATACTACTATTTCTTTTTCATAGAAATTAGCTGCCTCTTCTATCGTTAACATAGCTCTCTTATACGGACTTGAAATGAAAGTATCAATTCCCTCTGTTTTTAATATCTCAGTTACTCTATGAGTATCTAAATTTCCTTTCTCAGTTAATCCACGTGTTCTTTCATTCCCCTCTATTTTAAGTGATTCACCATGTCTAACCATGTAAATAAATGTACTCATAATTCCTCCTTAAGATTGTTTATACATCACGTTAATCTGTCCCATCCAAAAACTTAGGCGTAATCGCAATATTAATTTATTCCCCTTTAATATACTTTATACACTTTGCTAAGTTGTTCTTCTAATCCACTCTCCTACTAAACTCTCAAATAGTTCAGGCTGTTCAATTTGCAAATTATGTCCTGCCGTGTCTAACACAGCTAATGTCGCTCTTGGATAATTTTCAATCATTCCTATAATATCTTGATACCCTACCGTTATATCTTGTCTTCCAGCTAATAAAAGAACGGGTTTCTCATATTTCTTACGGTGAAAATCTATAGTAAGAGGGTAATTCTTTTGCAACCTTTCAATAAATTCATAATTAGCAACATCTAATCCTGGCTTAATTTCTTCTTTGAATCGTGTATATGTATATTCATTTGCTACCACTGCCAAATCGCAAAATTCTTCTCTTTCGATAGAAGTGAGCGTATTTAAAAACTCCTCGTCTCGTACAAGCACCTGTTTATCCGGTAAAAGTCTTTCTTTTGGTTGTGCTACAACAACAGGACATACTAACAATAATCCATTCACCTTCTCAGACATCTTTGAGAGTATCCCTCTAGCCAAATATCCTCCGTACGATTCTCCTACCAATAAGAATTTTTCAGTAGAAATAATCTCCTCAATAAATGCAATAAGTACTTCTAATATATGGTCTGAACTATTTATCCAATCTGGAGCATTCGATTTTCCCATGCCAGGTAAATCAATATAAATTTTTTGATATCCTTCATATTTCTGAAATACTGATTCCATACATCTTTGCATTAACCTATGATCAGGGGCACAGCCATGTATAATAAAGACTGGTTTCCCCTCTCCAACAATTTCGTAGTATATTTCTGCATCTTTAATTCGACATAACATAAAAAGTTCACCCTCTTTTTATAGTTTTAATGGCAACACTATCAAACCCACAAAATCATACCTTCTTATCTTATTACTTTCTAGAACTGATTTTCAATTATAAATTTTCAGATTATAAAACAGAAAGTCTTCCCTTTCGTTTTATAACCTAGAAGGAAGTCCCTTGTCATTTTATATGTAATGTTGCATCTCTGCTTGCAAATCACTAAAAAACCTTTAAAATCTAAAGGATGACTAAATATACAAATTCTATCTATATTCCTTATAAACTAAAAATTATTGAACGCAATACTTTTTCAATTTTAAGAAGTATTACACTCTTCAATTCTTTTCTTATTAGCATGCTTTTTATATGGAAATCTGATACAATCCTTAAGTAATATTATTATGTATAGATATTACGAATATGGTGCATAATTAAAGAAGGTGATTTTATTGAAATTAAATAAAAATTTACAACTATGCATATTAATTACAACGTTAGTATGCTATTCAATCTATTTTATGTTTTTCTTTCTGTTCCCTACTCATTTTTCAAATTTCAATGTACGCTTCGCTTCACTCATCATTGAAGCCATTACATTTGTATCACTAATTTACTCTATATATTCTAAAAAGGTTAGTTCAAATCCTTTTTGGATATGTATCACAATAGCAATTGGTAGTTTTTTATTAGGAAAAATAGTATATACGTATCAAGATAACTTTTTTGAGATTCCAATATATCGTTTTACTGTTTCTGATGTATTTTACATGTTTTTTCTATTCTTCTGCCTTATCGCTTTCTGCTATAAAATCTTAAAAGAATGCAACAAATGGGAAAAGGCATTCTTTATTTGTGATCTATGCATCGTACTCATTTCCGTATTCACATTAGAATGGTATTTATTTAATCAGCCAGATTTAAATATATTTTCCCTTTCACTGGGAGATATTTTTCTTTCCTTTCTATATCCAATTGCAGACCTATTATTTCTTCTACTAAGTGTTAGTCTCTTTTTCCGTCCAACTGTTTTTAATTCCAAACGGAAAATTTATATTTTTATTTTTGTATTAATAAGTTCTGCAACTTTTAACTATATTTATTTCTACCTATATAGCTATTTAGCAAATGATACTATAACGCTATTACGTCTTTTATATAGAGTACCTATATTACTTATCGCAATAGCTGCTTCCATTTCAGACGATTATAATAACAATAAAAATTATTTTACTGTACACCCTAGATTAGGGAAAAAGATTTTAGTCGTATTTCCCTATCTGGCCGTCGCAATACTAATCGGGTTTACGTTAAAAGAACAAACATCATCTTCCACTCTCATTACAGGAAATTGTATCGCTTTTGTTTTTGTACTTATTCGACATTCTATTGTGGGTATGCAAAATGCTACTCTAACAAAACGTCTACAAGCATTTAATGCTCAACTAGAAGATAAAGTTACTTTAAGGACTTCTGATTTAGTCCATAAGTCAGAGGCTCTATCTCAGAAACAGCAAAAATTCGAATCATTATATGAATATCATCCTGACCCCATTTTTACAATTGATTTAAATGGAGTATTCTTAAATGTAAATAAGGCAGGAAGCGTCCTACTCGGAGCACCAACAAACGAGTTACTCGGTGAGACATGTTTCTCGATAATTTTAGATGAAGATAAACACAAACTGTTAACTGCATTAGAAAAAGTTAAACAACAAAAATCGGCATCCTTACAACTTAGTTCTCAATATAAAGATGGTTTTATTTATTTTTTATACGTTACCATTGTCCCTATTATGATAGATGGACAAATTTCAGGAAGCTATATTATGGTAAAGGATATTACCGCACAAAAAAAACAACAAGAAGAAATAAAATATTTAGCATTCCACGATACTGTAACGAAAATTGGGAATCGAGCCTATTTCCATAAGAAATTAAGAAAAGTTATAAAGAATGCTCAAACAATAAATAGTGAGTTTGCATTATTATATTTAGATTTAGACCGCTTTAAAGCAATTAACGATACACTTGGGCATTCGTCAGGTGATTACATATTAGAAGAAGTGGCACAGCGATTCCAATCATGTCTTCCATCACATACTTATGTATCAAGAATCGGTGGCGATGAATTTACAATCTTAATTGAAAACTATACTGACCATGATTCCTTATTTCAGTTATGTAACGAATTATTTGAAAGTATGAAAAAACCATTTGTCATACATGAACAAAAATTAAATGTATCACTTAGTATTGGTATCGCTATTTATCCACATTCTGGAATCGATGCCTCTACACTTTTGAAAAACGCTAATGTCGCAATGTATGATGCGAAAGAAAAAGAGCTTAATTCAGTCTCTATTTATGACGATGTAATCGCTAAAAAAATCGAAAGACGATTACGATTAGAGAAAGATTTACCAAACGCACTTCAAAATGAAGAATTATTCCTTTTATATCAACCTCAAGTTGACAGTGAATCTAACAAAATTATCGGTGCTGAAGCTTTGATCAGATGGAACCATCCCGAATTAGGTGTTATTTCTCCATACGAATTTATTCCTATTGCTGAAGAAACACTACAAATTATTCCAATAGGAAAATGGACATTACAACAAGCTTGTGAGCAAATGAAACGTTGGCATGCACTTGGGTATTCTCATTTAAAAATAGGAGTAAATTTATCTGCTAAAGAATTTGAACAAGAAGATTTTGTAAAGTCTATTTCATCTACTTTAGCAACTACAGGCTTACCAGCAAGTTCTCTCGATCTTGAATTAACAGAACGAATTGCAATGATGGATGAAAGAGAAACATTAATAAAACTACGTACACTAAAAAATTTAGGAATTCACATTTCAATCGACGACTTTGGTACAGGCTATTCTTCGCTTGCTTACTTACCTTTATATCCAATCGATACTTTAAAAATCCCGAGGGAATTTATGACAATGTCTGAAACGTGTGAAGATGGAATGGAAATCATTAAAACAATCATCACATTAGCACATACATTAGAGATGTCGGTTATCGCTGAAGGTGTAGAAACGAAAGAACACGTGAATTTCCTTCAAAAAAATAAATGTCAGTTTATTCAAGGTTACTATTACAGTAAACCTATTTATTCTAATGCATTTACTAAGCTGTTAAAAAACGGTATTCGTCTATAGTATATAGCTCTATACAGAATATAATAGGCTACATACTAATGAATTTGAAAAACAAAAGGAAAGAAGATACCTTTTTTCCTTTTGTTTTTCTATTTAACTTTCTATTATTTCACCACTTCATTTATTAAATCTATTAAATGATGAATCCCCTCATCATTTGTTTTCTTATATCCATTCATGTTTTGAACATATCTCTCCTTATTTGCATATAGCCGGTTTACTGCATGTGTAAATGTACTATTACTTGCTCTGTCTTGAAGTAAAACTTCCGCATACCCTTGCCTAGAAAAATAGTCAGCATTTAAAACTTGATCCCCTCTACTGGAACCGTTAGTTAACGGGATAAGCAACATCGGTTTCTTCAAAAATAACAATTCAGAAATAGCAGTAGAACCCGCTCTGGAAACGACAACACTTGCCATATTCAATATATGCGGCAATTCTTCCCCTATATATTCAAATTGCATATAACCTTCCATGCCAATAGATGAATCTACCTTTCCTTTACCGCACATATGAACAATATTAAAACTTAATAATAATGTATCTAAACTTTTCCTTACCATATCATTTATCCATTTAGCCCCTTGACTCCCACCCATAATTAACAATACTGGCTTATCTTGCTGAAATTCACAATAACTTCTTCCTCGTAATACGTTACCTCTCTCAATTTCTTCCCTTACAATTGGTCCTACATAAACTTTTTTCTCGTTACTTACATTCTCCCCTGTATGAGGAAATGTTGTGCATAGTTTTGTAGCAAAAGGCAATGCTATTTTATTTGCTAACCCTAACGTACTGTCTGGCTCACGTATTACGATTGGTACATGATTTAACCATGCCCCTATAACTACAGGAACTGAAACAAATCCTCCTGCCGAAAAGATAACGTCTGGCTTCACTTTCTTAATTAATTTATAACTTTGTAAGCAGCCTTTTATAATTTTAAAAGGATCTTTAAAGTTCTCCCAATCCCAATATCTCCGAAGTTTCCCCGTTGAAATACTATTGTACTTAACATTTTGAACTAATAACTTTTCAATTCCATTTTGAGATCCAATATACTCAACTCTCCATCCTTTTTCCATAAATTTAGGAATCAATACCATATTAATCATAACGTGTCCTGCTGTACCGCCCCCAGTAAAGAGAATCTTTTTATTCATAACTTATATCCACCTTTATCATTAAAAATCTTGCTTTATATCAATCTATTACATGTAAGTAAACTTACTATTATTTATATAAATATTTAACTCAAATCCTATATCTTGCAAAAGATCTTTGATGAGTTCATAAAAATCATTTCCATACTCACTACATTCACACTGAGTAAAGACTTGGATTACAGGCCTAATTCCCGTCTCTACTGCTGGATTTTTCCGATTAACCTTTTCCACGTATGCTCGACATTTATTTATCGCCTCATAGATGTGCAAAACATGCGCTTCTTCATCTTTCCAATCCAGCGTATCGACAATCGAAAGAAATAGTGTATTTTGATTATTTATTGCTTCATAACCATTCACATTCATATACTTCTTACACCCTTTTTTATTTTTCATTGCATGCAGATGTCACTGCACTTCGCATATTCAAGTACATCTTTTAATGATTGATGAAATTGAATTTCTGGGATCCAACCTAACTTTTTTATATCCTCTATTACTAAGCTCACATTTGAGCTGCTTCCACTATTCTCTGTTTCTTTTATAGTAAAATGGAGCTGTGTTAATCTTTTATATTGTTCTAGTACATCTAATAAAGATCGTCTCACTCCTGATCCAATATTATATTGTTTCCCATTTATACCATTACGTAATAACACATGATACGCTTTAACCGCATCACGTACATCTAGAAAATCCCTACTATCTTTCAAACTGCTTACTTCAATAATCGCTTTACTCCTACCCGATTCTATATCTATCATTTTTTTTGCGAGAATCGAACAAATGCCATTCGATTCTCCTGGACCAATTAAGTTTGAGGGCTTTGCAATGATAATATTTGAATCCATTAATCCGCCCCAAGCCTCTGCAATAATGACTTGCATCGTTTTACTTAAACTATATGGATTTGAAACTTTTATGTTATTCATACTATCTGCTTGCAATGCAGATCCTATAACTAATGTTTTACAATGCGAAGCTTCCTGCTTAATCGCTTCTAATAAATACAAAGTCCCTATTACATTAATCTCCATGTATTCAAGAGAAGCTGTCCAAGACTCTATAACTGAATTTCTTCCTGCTAAATGCAATACATAGTCTGGTTTTATTTGTTTCATTACCTTCATTACTTCGCTCTTATTAGTTAAATCACAAGTAATACTATTTCCGATGTTTTCTCTATGTGGACGGTTTTGAAACATAGGAATTACATGAAAGCCCTGCTCTAAAAAATATTGGCAAGCATGTCTACCTGTGAAACCATTTGCACCAGTTATTAAAAGGCTTGCATTTTTTTTCATCGTAGAAATCCGCCCTTTAATAGCATTTGTTTCACCTCATCTTTTGCAAGTAAGTCTTGTTGAGAACTAAAACTCTTCACATCCACAAGCGGATAACTAGCATAATATTCTTGAAGTCCCTCTATAGGAATAGTCGGTAGTACCACAAAATAATTTTGATCAAAACTTATACTTGTTTTACTCTCTACTTCAGATAAAAGCATTTCACTTAATTTTTCACCTGGCCTTATCCCTACTTCTTTTATCTTCACGTATTCTTTTTTCGAATCTTCGATCAACACCTTTGCTAAATCTGTAATTTTACATGCCGGCATTTTCATGACAAAGATTTCCCCTCCTCTTCCGTCAAATGCTGCTTTAAATAACAACCGAACAGCATCTTCAATCGTTAAGAAAAATCTAGTCATATTTACATCGGTAATTCCTATTTGTGAAGACTTCTTAATTTGCTTTTTAAAAAGCGGCACTACACTTCCGCTCGTCCCTAAAACATTTCCACCACGAACACAAATGAATTTTGTTTTCTGCGTTTGCACATTCGCATGAACCATTAATTTTTCACCAATTGCTTTTGTCATCCCATACGTATTTGATGGATCCGCTGCTTTATCTGTTGAAACATATATAACTTTCTCAACTTGCATCTGGATAGATGCTTCAATTACATTTTGCGTACCATGTATATTTGTTTTTATAGCTTCATAAGGATAATACTCACATACTGGAACATGTTTTAAAGCTGCAAGATGGAATACATAATGTACATCTTGGCAAGCATAGACGAGTTGGTCTTTATCACGAATATCTCCAATGATAAATTTTAATCTAGTTTCATTTATAAACTGTTGCTGCATTTCAAACTGAACCGTTTCATTCCTTGAAAAAACTCTAATTTCTTTCGGTGATTTTTCTAATAATTGTTTTATAAGTTCATGTCCCCACGAACCTGTACCACCAGTAATTAAAATTATTTTATTAAGCATTTCTTTTCCTCCTGCTGTATATTTCATAAAAATTGTATTTATTAAAAGCTATTGAATTATTTTCAATTGATTCAAATCATAATTGTCATTTGTTACATTAAATTGACAAAATAAAAAAACAGAAACTATTAAGCATAGTTTCTGTTTTTTATTTCGCTTCATAACGGTAAGATTTTTTATACTATTTGCATGATAAATAAATTCCTTGTAAAAAACACCGCTCATTTATTTCTTATACTCGTAATAAAATAAAGTGAAACTTTATTTAGTGGGGGGGCAGCCCGACCTCCACTGAACTTCTTTGCTTCCGCTGAATTTTGAGGTGGGGATCTTACTGCCCGGCAAATAGCAGGATAAATAGAATGATTCATAGCCAATAATCACGTTTAAACTTATGAAAAAGGGAGGTAACGGAATGGACCGAAGCAATTCAAATCATACATATAACGGACCTTCCAAAGCACTGCCTCTCTCCCTATTTGATGTAAAAAATGAATTGAAACAAAAAAGCAAACTCATTCATTCTGACACCATGTATACATTAACGAAAGAAGAGCAATTCATCATCAACAATATAAAAATACAGACAGAACAACTAAATAAAAATAATGTTACGAGAACACGCGCGTACTACCAATTTTACATTCGATATCCAGAAATACATTGGGCACTACTTGGACATATGGTATCACGTAACGGTGGTTGGAATATGACTGATTTAAAAGGAGACTTATATACGAAACTTTTATCAGAGAAAGATCAAATTACATTTTTTTCTTTTTTAGAAAGAGGGAATTGGCTCATTTTTCAAGATGTATATCCTCAATTTTTACTTTATGAACAAAGTGTTAAAAAAGCAAAAAAGCTATTTCATCTTCTCCCTCACCTAAATGTTTCTACATTTATGGAAACGATGTGGAACGATTTTTGGAAAACTGGGAACAAAAAAACATTAGCAATCGCAACTATTATTAATGAGCAAAACTACTTAGAAAAAAGAGTGATTCAAAATGCACACTTTCAAAAGACCGTACTCAATAGTATCGGATTTAAACTCTTTGATTTCTTTCAGTTTAATCATATCCTTTTCCCTTTCTACGAAAATAATACAAATCAAAAAACTTTATTAATTGGCGATACAATGAAACATTTTACTTCCTTGCATGAACGAATCTTAATTGGAAAAAGGTTGTATTCATTATTATTTCGAGATACACATATTTTATCTCAAATCATATATTGGGCTGAGCATCATCCACATACAGGCTCAAGGAAAGATTACTGGCCTCATTTATTTTCAAGTGTAAATGAATCTTTTTCCCGTGAGTTTTATAAACGCCGCATAAAGAAATGCCAGTTACGTAGTGGCGCATATCGTATATACAGCCCTGCACTCATCTATGCATGGCGAGATATGAAGCATGAAGAAGTTGAAAGTGAAGATTGGTTTACGGACTGGCAAGTTGTAAATTACTTAGTGGATAAGGAGGAAAATATGAATGGAAAAATTACAGAAGACTACTGCAAAACACTCGAAAAAATTGAACTGGCAATTCTCGCAAAGAAAAATGTCCTCCTTCGAGAAGAAGAATAATTTTCTAGCATTAGCAGTTACAATCTTACTCTCTTCAATTATCGGAACTTACTTAGATGCTTTCTTTGTCCATAAGCACATATATTTCTTTCCAGTTAGGCCCTTCCCATCCATATTTTCAGTTAACATTGGCTTTACGTTGTTTGTACTACCGATTTTAACAATCATTTTCATACAAATTTCAAAAACATTATCTGCCGTTTCTAGAACTATATTTATTATTTCCATAGGTATTTGTGCTAGCATTTTTGAACAAGTTGCTGAAGGTTTAGGTTTATTTATACATAGTGCAGACTGGAACCATACATATTCTTTATTTGGTTATATGGTGTTCCTTTCTTTTATTTGGAAAGTATATAATTGGATACAAAAATAAAGAGACCATTATAGGTCTCTTCTTAAGCATACTCTTCAGTTACTGCTAATGGTGCAAACGTTTGAAGACTTTTAGAACGTAAACGATAGGCAACAACTTTCTTCTTATATTGCCTTATTACATCAACATGTTCTTCATAACTATATATCGATAACGTAATTACTCTTTTTCCTTTTTTCGTTTCAATGATTATCGGCGTGCCTTCACCTTGTGGCGGAAAATAATGTTTATCTAAAAATAAAGCCTCGTTAAAATCATTTATAACTTGCAGTTTCATTTCGCCCTCTATATTCTTTCCATCTAGCGATACAGTCGTATGTTCTTCATCAAGTTTTTGATGTAATTCAAATCTACTAATAATGGATTCTACAACAGAAGTTGGCATACTAGAAACTAGAACTTTAATGGCACCAAAAATAAATAATGTAACTATAAACCATGTTGTCACTTTTATCATCTCCATACATTTTAAAATAAGTAGCATTATACTTCTTATTACAACTTTTAAAATATAAATTTCGTTCCATAAGGTATTAATATACTAATGAGTATTCCTGTTACAATCATCGTTACTGAACCGATAGTCGCTTCTTTCTCGCCTTCCTTCACGAGTCGACTCACACCGATAATATGTGATGCGCAGCCCATCCCCACTCCTTTTCCAATCGTACTTGTTATCCGGAAAAACTTAAGTACTGTCGGTCCGATAATAGCACCTGTTATTCCTGCAACAACTACAAAACTAGAAGTCATAGTTGGAATACCACCAATTTGATCCGCTAATGAAATAGCAATTGGCATTGTCGATAATTGCGGAAGAGTTGTTAGTATAAATTCCTTATCTATATTCAAAATCCCACCAATCACTACATTCATACTCGTTAAAGCCACTATACCTATCAATACGCCAATAAGTATCGATAAAAAGTTTTTCATAAGTATCTTTCGTTCTTTAAATAGAGGTATGGCTAACGCTACAATTGCAGGACTCAAAAAGCCTGAAAGAACGTCCCCACCATTTTCCTTATACTCATGATGAGAAATGCCAAACATCAGAAATAAGCAAATCATAATTGCTGTAACTGTTAATACTGGTAACATAAATGGAAACGTATATTTTTTATACAGCTTTGTCGCAAATAAATATATGACTACAGTAATAAGTATTAAGACCATTTGAATCGTGCACCTTGTCGATTTTATTTTTTGAATGTTACTAATAATTGACTTACATACCCTGAAACAATCAACGTTACTACCGTACTTGCAACAACTAAAAGGAATATAATACTTCCTTTACTTAAAAGAAAAGATCCATATTCCATTAATCCTGTTGTCGAAGGAATTAAAAATAACGGTAAAAATACGATTAACTTTTCTGCCCCTAACTCAAACCACTTTAATGGAAAAATACGAGTAAAAAGGAGTAGAAACAGCATTAACATTCCTATTAAACTTCCTGGCATCGATAGATGGAATATTCCCTGAATCCACGTACCAGCTAAGCTAAACACATATAGCACGCCTACTTGAAGTAAAAGCGTCACATACTTCATTTCTTCCCCTCATTCCAATATTACGCATCACTATTATGAAATTTCGTTTAGCGTTTCCGCAAACCTCGTAATTCCAAGTTGGATTTGTTCTACATTTACTCTCCCAAAAGTAAAACGAATATATTCACTTTTAGAACCTAAAACACTTCCAGGGACAAATGCTACACCATTCCGTATAGATTCACCTAATAAATGATATTCATCAAACGTTCCTTGTACTTTGCACCATACATGTATTCCACCCTCTGGAACAAAAAATTCAACGCGGTCCCCTAATATTTCTTCAAGCTTTCTAATTAACTCATCTCTTCTTTGTTTCAATTGTCCACGAAGCATTGTAATATGCGTATGAAAATCTTCTGATTCTAAAAATTGATTTGCTACCCACTGTGTAAATACACTATGACCAAAATCAACTTGTTGCTTCGCATCTGCTAAACGTTCTATTACGCGCGTAGGACCAATTACCCAGCCAATACGTAATCCTGACGCAACAATTTTTGATAATGAACTTATATAAAGAACATTCCCATTCTGATCCATTGATTTTAATGTTGGATTCACTTCTCCATTAAAAGAAGTTAAACTATATGGATCATCCTCTACAATCGGTATACCGAATTCAGAAGACAATTCTAAAATCTTTTTACGCCTCGCTAACGAAAGCACAGTGCCCGTCGGATTTTGATAATCCGGATTCAAAAACACCATACGAATACGATGCTTTTTGTGCAAATCGATTAAGTCATCTGGATTCATTCCATGCTCATCAACAGGTAAATGGAATATATTTAAACCGGCCGATTTAAACATGGGAAGCGAGAAACAATACGAAGGATCTTCAATTGCAATGGCATCGCCCGGTTTTAATAAGCATTGAACGATAAGATTAAGTGCCTGTTGTGCTCCAGATGTAATCAGAATCGAGCTTGATTCTGATTCAATTTGTTTGTATTGCTGAACATGTACTGCAATTGTTTTTCTCAACATCTCATTTCCAAGTGGATGGTCATAACCGAGGTTTTCCATAAATGTTTTCTCCGACAAAATCGTTCGAAATCTATCGCTCGGAATTAATTCTGGTGACAATTCTCCACTCGCTAAATTAATTAAGTCATCTTTTTGTGTTTCCGTTCGAATTTGTTGAACAAGTGGTACGTTAGGTAAGAACGATCCATCCTCAACGTACCTCCCCCAGTTCGGTATTCGTTTATGTGACACACCCCATATGTCTGTATTCACCCGAGTTCCGCTTCCTTTTTGCCGTTCTACTACTCCAAGTGATTTTAACTCTTCATATGCAGCTACTATTGTGCTCCGGTTCACTTGTAATTCCTTTGCTAGCATACGCTCAGAAGGTAACTTGCTATCAGAAGGAAATTCACCTGAAGAAATACCCCTTTCAATATAATCAGCAATTTGTTTATATACGGGTGTCTTATCTGCACGATTTGGTTTCCATTCCATCTAGTTCCCTCCTCTCAAAACGAACTATCCTTTACTCATTAATAACAGTATTTACTGTAACAATCGTATTAATTAAGCGCATGATTTAAAAATGTTTCTACCGTCATATTAAAGCTAGTTGGCTGCTCTAAATAAGGTAAATGTCCACTATTTTCAAACTCAATGAAAGTCGTATTTTTTAAATGTATTTCAAACTCTCTTACATATTTCTCAGGGACAAAATCATCATTTCCCCCTCTTATTATTAAAACAGGACATGAAATATTTGCAAGAAACGGTCTCTGATCATAATCAACTAATTCAGCAAATAATCTTTGAATATGCAATGGGTTAATAGACTGTAAAGATTGATAAAATCCCCGGACGATCCCTTCATTATCTGCTACTCCCATCGCCTTCAATAATGTATCCGCCCATGTTTTTCCGTTATCCTGTAAGCTAAGTAAATCATATACTTCAAGTCGCTCTTTACGATCCTTTAGTTCCAAATAAGGAAATGCATTTACAACAATTAAGCTAGAAACAAAGCTTGGATATTGTATAGCAAAATCAATTCCTACTCTAGCCCCTTTTGAAAGACCACAAATGACTACTTTTTGTAGCTTTAAATAATTGCATAACTCATACAAAACATTTGCGTATTCTTTAAAGTTAATTTCTAGTCCTTCAGATTTCCCATGCCCAGGTAAATCTATTGAAATCACTGTCCAATTCCCCTTGAAATATCGCCTTTGATATAACCAATTATTTGCGTTTCCTCCAAGACCGTGTAAAAACAATATGACGGGACCCGATCCTTCTATATTATAAAAAACCTTTCGATTCTTATATTCAAAATACATATTCATCACCTTCAGCTATAGCATCACTTATTTTTATCTTTGAACGGGTATATCCAAAACGGTTCTCTCTCTAACCACTCGACTGTTTCCGGAACACCATCTTCATACTCTCTTTTCAGTTCCGCTACCTTAGTCGCAAATTGTGATGCATGTGCTTGCAATGCGTCCAACTTTTTGGGAACATATTCTTTTACTCCATTTTTAAAACTTGGTGGCCCTATTTCTGCTTCATGATTATTTGAAAAAGCTACAGCATAAAATGTTGGCCTCTTATTTTCCGGAATATTAGCTAACGCCCTGGCTACTGCTTCTCCTGTTGCATTATGATCTGGATGAACTGCATATCCCGGATAAAAAGAAATGACTAACGAAGGATTCAATTCTTCCACACAATTTTGTATTACACTTCTTAATTCTCCAGGAGTTTCAAATTCAAGCGTCTTATCACGATATCCCATCATACGTAAATCTTTAATCCCTAAAATATTAGTTGCGCTCTTTAGTTCTTTCTCTCTTATAGCATATAATGATTCACGTGTTGCAAAAGGAGGGTTTCCCATCGCTCTCCCCATTTCGCCAAGCGTTAAACAAACATACGTAAGAGGAACATTCTGCTGAGCATAAGCTAAAATTGTTCCAGCCACGCAATATGATTCATCATCTGGATGCGGAAAAACAATTAAAACGTGGCGCTCATTTTTTATCAAAGTGCTACTCCTCCATCATACACAATGTAAATGTGTTCCTTTAAAAAGTTATTAAATCACTACCGCATACCACGTTACCCCAACAAGTAGAACGAAAAGAAGGATAATATAGATAGTCGATAAGTTTTTCACATTTCTCTTTGTAGACTTGCCGTAATTCTCCTCCACATTTCGTGCAACTAGTACGGTCCCAAACAGCGATACAATTACAATAATAACTACTAGTGAAATTGCAAAACTCATTGTATTTTCACCTCTCTAAGGCTAGTCTATTTTAATTAAGAACTTCAATAAAAAACTTCCTCTTTAAAGCATCAATAAAATACTACCTTTCTTCTCTTATCATAATGGATGTTTGTAAAAAACGGACCAACCACTTTTATGTTTTTTTGCTCATCCACTTCAAAATAAAAAGCAACTAATCACTTAGATCAGTCGCTTTTTCAAAAGGTTATTTGTATTCATTTTTCACTTGAAATGAATTCGATTTAAAAGTTTCGTCTTTTCATAATGAAACATTGATTGCGATAGCTAGAAAATTGTTCCATTTACAAGAAAAACTGTATTTTCAATAAGAAGCGACGTATTTCACCGCTTCTTACTATGACCATATTTACTATTTTACAAGTGACTTATTCGCTCTTATAACTTCTTGATAAAGTAATGGTGACCATTTTTCATTTATATAATCTTGTATTATCCAGCCCACTCTCGTAGGATTCTTTTGCTTCATATAATTTGCAATTTCAGGATTTATGTAGGACGCATAATAATATGGACTATTCCATGCTGTACCACCAGAAGACAAGCTTGTAAAATTAATATATAGATGATTAACATCTTCACTATTGTTAATCGTTTCATTTAATGTATCTTTAATAGCGTTTACTTTCTCATCATAACTCACTTTATATTTATCTTGTACTGTTACATTTACATTTTGATTTATAGTTGAGGTAAACGTCTCATTGTCTGGCCAATAGAAATTATTATATCCCCCAGATTCATTACTACCACTATATCTTTTTAGTAATACAATTTTCCCACGAGCATCTCCAAGCTTTATATTCCCTTCTGTTTTTAAAAAGATTGGATCACGAAAATAATTTTTCTCAAACGTACTACTAAATGAGCTTTCCGCCCCTTTCATATCCTCATACTCTTTTTTTAAAGACATAATAATCGTTTCACTTGGATTATCTTTTAAAAATTGTTTCGCTTCGTTTATAAATTCGTGCAGTGTTACATAAAGATATAATGGCCCATGATGAAGAACTATCGTATTATCATCTGTTAAACGCCCTCTTATATCAAAAATTCTAGCTCCATGATCCATTTGATAACGAAAATCATATTCTTGCGTCATTCCCCACACTTGCTTTATCGGATTTTGCAACTTGAACGTTCCACTATCATGTGTTCCTGGAATTGAAATTCGTGCTAACGGTATGTCATCATTTATAGGTTTCATCCATCTAGACCAATTTTCAAGCTCATTAATAGAGCTAGCTGCAACGGTTTTCTTATCATTGAAAGCAAATACAAAGGCGCTAAGTACCATACTACATATGAATAACTTCAAAATAAACTTCTTATTGTTCATTATTATTCCTCCCTTTTCTGTTTTACATCAAACTTATTGAATATAATATAATCTGGTGAGTAAAAAATAAATGACATTTCATAAATATGAAATATTGCATAGAAGTAACGTTTAACTAATCGGACGAATACGAGGTGGAATTCTTACTGCCGACAAATTGCGAGATAAAGTAAAAAAACATTCACGTATCCTGAATTAAAATAATCGAAAGGAACTTCATCTGAAGTTCCTTTCGATTATTTTATATTTAATACATATGAACCATCTTTATTCTCATACTTATAGACATATAAATAATATTTACCTGGCTTTGCATTATAGGTTCCTTTAACTACATTTCCTTCATTTTCACCATATGCTACATAGTTATTTACATCCGATTCATGATGAAGTACCCATGTCATTCCAATATTTTTTTCATTTAGTAGAGAGATATTAATAGTTTCTGGCGAGTCAATTTGGAAAGTAAATACATCTACGTTATCACGATTATGTAGTGTCCCTTTCATTGGTGTATGAAAGTTAATTTTATTTGCCTGTTTAGGTTCATTATTTGGTTCATTTTCTGTTACTTGTAACTCATTCCCACCGTTTAGTTCTCTTCGTTCATACCCTAAATTTACTAGGATAGACTTCAAATCCGGTAAAACACCAATTTTATCTGAATATGGATCTTTAGACTTCGTTCCAGTGTTATGGTTACTTAATATCGTTCTCAATTCACTTGGTCTATATGGTTGTCCTACATTTTCTTTAGCAATACTTTGTACTAAAGTCGCTGCTCCAGCAATAATAGGCGAAGCACTAGACGTGCCACTAAAGCTGGATGTATAAAGATTTACAGCACTTCTACTTTGCTCAGCTGTAGTTGTATCTACGTTTTCTCCCCAGCCATACACATCAATACGGCTTCCATAATTCGAAAACCACATACGTTCATGAGGGAAAGATGAAGAACCCGCTCCTACCATAATTGCACCCGAATCTTTAAAATCTTTACTATTACGATTTAAAACTTGTTTACCATTTCTATCTTTAAATTGATCTAAATCATTCCAACCATTTGCTCCAGCCTCTATAATTACAACACCCTTATCTGTACCCGCACGAATTGCATCAAAGATATCTGGTTGTACTTCAACAGGCAAATATTTATCACCATATCCATCAAAAGAAGCTTGTGCCTCTAATAATAAAACATCCCCAGCTTCTAAATGATTTACAGCACTTAATATTGCATCAGCTGTATTATACTGTCCGTTATCTCTTATTTGAGAAATCACTTTTGCTTTTGCTTTTGGTGCAATCCCAATATTCCCTACTTCATTATCTTCAGATGATACAATTCCTAGTACAGACGTCCCATGACCGACATGTTGATCTATATTTCTTCCAGACATCAATTCAATATTTCGATGTACTAAATCCTCATGATTTAATAACCAACCATATTCCATATCAACAAAGGTTACATCATTTCCATTACCGCCTTGAACGCCCCAGGCGAAGGGTGCATTAATACCGTATGGTGCTGCTTCAAGATAACCTTGTTTATTAAATCTAGGATTATTATTAGGAGTAAGAGATACACTTAATTGTTTCACTTCAGGCGGTATTATTTTTTCTTGTTTCTTCATATACACATCTTCTATTAAAGAAGATGCTTTTAACTTATCTACTAGTGTTTCTTCACGCCCATCATTTTTGGTTTGAAGAATATAGTAGTTTAATAGGCTTGTAGATACATTATTAGGTGCTTTCACTTCAAGATTTTGTATTTCTTCCGGACTTACAGATGTGAATAGACGAGTAAATGTTACATCTGGATATTCTGCCAAAAAATCTTCTAATACTTTATCGTTCGTTTCAGATTGTATCTGTTTTTCAATACCATCTTCATATGGTAATTTCAAATCTGCACTGAATTTTACAATGATTTGTTTATCTGTTTCTTGTTCTATCCCTAATTTACTCTGCTGTTCTATAGAATCAGCAGTTACAATATTAACACTGTCCCCTATTCCTAAAAATGTTGAGACGATCACAGCTGAAACACCTACTCTTTGAAACATTTTCATTACATAAATCCTCCTAATTCATAACAATTAATAATCATTATATTAATCTATAATGATTTTATTTCTATAACATATTACCTTTCTACTAAATAGATTATAGTAAGCAGCAATATGAACTTCAATGTATTTTCATATGCAATATTTCATATTTGAATCCTATATGGATGTAAATAAAAAACTTATAATGATTATTTATTTTATATGTGCTAATATACTTACATTAAAATATTTATATTCCCATATTCTGAATTACATTATGCAACAGTTATACCTTACTTTATTAGGAGGATTTACAATGAAATTATTAAAACTAAAACATATAATTCCTTTATCTGCAGTAGCACTTACATTCGTATGTAATCAAAGTACAGCTGAAGCTTCCACCATTCATACAGTAAAAAAGAATGATACACTTTGGGGCATTAGTAAACAATATGGAGTTTCCATACAAGCCATTAAACAAGCGAATAATAAAGGAAACGATCAAGCTTTTATTGGAGAACAGTTACATATTCCAGGATCTATGAAATCAAATGAGGTTACAGTTCATCAAAACGAAAAAACTACGAACACTTCTGGACAAATTATTTACCAAGTACAACCGGGAGATTCATTAGAAACGATAGCAAAGCGCTACAACGTAACCGTTCAATCTATAAAACAAATTAACAACACAATCGGTAACAAGCTTTATACAGGTCAACATTTGAAAATTAATTCCAGTATTTCCGAAAAAGAAATAGACTTAATGGCACGCTTAGTTACCGCTGAAGCTGGTGGCGAATCATATAAAGGAAAAGTAGCTGTAGCAAAAGTTATCCTAAATCGAGTAAATGCAAAAGGGTTCCCAAATACAATAACAGGCGTTATTTATGAACCTATTAAATACGGATATGCATTTACTCCTGTTACAGATGGAAGAATTAATCAGCCTGCAAGCGCTGAAGCAAAAATGGCTGTAGAAGAGGCTATCTCCACAAAGGGAATACATTCTGATTGGCTTTATTTCTACAACCCAAAAACATCAACAGACAAATGGATTACGACACGTCAAACAGTAGCAGTAATCGGTAACCATGCCTTCGCTAAATAAAACTATACTTCCCTTCTAATTTATGCACTTAACAACTTTTTCAAATGATGAACAGACCTTTTTACTGAAAAGGTCCGTTCTTTTTATATGTAAACTTTTATGAATCATATGAAAAAGTGATTATTTAAAACGATATCTCCGTTCAAATAAAAACATTTATACTTCATCCACCACTTAGAGAAATTGAAAAAGTATAAAGTTCAAAAACTTTTTCTTTATTCATAAAAGCTATTTCTTAACTTCATAAAAGTGTTATACACTAGGAAAATAGTAAACAAACTATTCGTTAGCAGGTGAAAGAATATGTATGATGTTACAATTATCGGCGCTGGAGTAAGTAGCATTTTTATGGCTTATTCATTAGTCAAAAGTAACAAAAACATTTTAATTCTTGATAAAGGTAAACCGCTAGAACATCGAAATTGTCCTTTAGATCAAGGAAAAACGTGTGACTGTAACATATGTGATAAATATTTCGGTTTTGGTGGCTTAGGAAAGTCTGAAGGAAAATTTAATTATACAAATGGATTTGGAGGAGAACTCGAACAAAAAGTAGGTAAAGAAGGTTTTATGCAACTCATGGCTGAAGTAGATGAAATTCTATGTCAGTTTGGTGGAAATTCAGTTTCAAAATATTCTACAGAAAATGTAAATCTCACTAAGAAAGCTGCAACTTGTGGTTTACAAATGTTAACAACAGAAGTAAGGCATCTTGGTACTACAATTTCCAGTACCATTTTTCAGCAACTCTATGAATTTTTACTTACGAAAATAAATATCCAATTTCATATAGATGTAGAGCATATTATGAAACAGAAAGATCATTTTAATATAACTACAAATCAAGGAACAGTTCAATCTAAGCAACTCGTATTTGCAACGGGGCGCTCTGGGGCAGATTGGTTAAAAGAAATGTGCACTTCTCTAAGTATTTCTCAGGAACAAACACGTGTAGACTTAGGGATTAGAGTAGAAATGAAAGAACATCAATTACGTTCTATATTAAAAGATACTTTTGAAACGAAACTTTCTTATCAAGGTGAAAATTTCACAGCAACTACTTACTGTATGAATCCAAAAGGACGCATTATTCGAAAGTACGAAGAAGGTTTAGTTATGCCTGACGGTCAAAATTTTCGAGAGCAAGGAACTGGCACTCCTAACTTAAATTTCACTTTGTTTATCCCGCGCTATTTCACAACTCTTAAAGACGCCAATATATATGCAAACTCAATTATTAAAGGCATTAATCAAGGACGAGATCGGATTGTTATACAGCGCTTAGAGGACTTATTAAAGAAACAACCTACAATGGAAAAAGATATGAAACATAATCGTATACAACCTACACTACACGGAGATTATGGAGATTTGCATAAAGAAATTCCTCCATTATATATTGACGGACTCAAAGAATTTTTATTACGCTTAGAACATTTTATCCAAGAACCTATCGATAAAGATACTTTATTATATGGAATAGATGGAAAGTTCTATGCCCCTACGATAAAAATCAATAACCATTTTGAAACAAGTATGAATGGGCTATTTTTAGTTGGAGATTGTTCAGGTGTTACTCATTCATTATCTCAAGCAGCTGCAAGTGGTCTATATGTTGGAAAATATTTATCTGATATGTGAACTCTTTCATTACACTACTAGTCAAACGGTTTACGTTTCACCACCACTTTACTTAATGAAATGATTATCCTACAAAGAAGCATGATTTTACGGGATATATGAAAAACTACATTCTATGTAGTTTTTCATATAACCGTTTACTTTAAACTCACCTTTTATTCAAATTCCAACTCATTGAATGTCAATAGTTTAAAAAGCGTCTATTCCTTTTCACTTTCATTTGTTCGATATTTTGTAACATCATCATAGTGTTTAATATGTTAGGATGTCTATAAGTCACTTTCACTACAAATATGACTTTTTCTGCTTCGCATCTAAAAAATTAAATTTATGTTACTTCGCATTTAAATTCCCCATTGTATGTATAGGAACACTGCAAATTATTACCATTAGAAAACATAATTTAAATGGTTCACCCTACTATAATAGTTATAAAAACATAACATATAACCTTAGTTAAATAAATTTTATAAAGAAGGTGTAAAAATGAAGAATAAAATAAATTTACAAATGCAAAATATAAGCTTTGTTATCATAATTGCTTTAGCAGTATGGTTAAAAACATATCTTATTACGCGATTCAGTTTTGATTTAAAAATTGAGTCTTCTACACAAGAGCTTATTTTGTTTATTAGTCCTCTCGCTGCATCGTTAGCATTTGTTGGATTAGCATTATTTGCAACTGGTGAAAAGCGAAATTATATAGCGCTATGTATTAATTTCTTATTAACGATCGTACTTGTCGGAAATGTAATGTTCTATGATTTTTATAGTGATTTCGTTACGTTACCAGTACTTGGACAAACATCAAACTTTGGCCAATTAGGCGGTAGTATTATAGAAATATTGAACTACAAAATTATACTCGCATTCGTAGACATTATTTTCTTCTTTATTTTATTAAAAAAGAAGACATTGGTCTTTAAAACAGAACGTGTAACACATTCTACACGCTTACTATATTTCGCCTTAACAATTGCTGTATTTTCTGCAAATCTGCATCTTGCAGAAAAAGAACGCCCTGAATTATTATCGAGATCCTTCGACCGAGTAATGCTTGTCAAAAATTTAGGACTATACACTCACCAAATATATGATTTAACGCTGCAAGCAAAAGCAGGATCACAAAAGGCACTCGCTGATAGTAGTAAATTACAAGAAACTGAAAACTACGTAAAAGCAACCCAAAGTGAACCAAATCCTAATATGTTTGGCGCAGCGAAAGGAAAAAATGTAATTGTCGTTACTCTTGAATCCTTGCAAACCTTTTTAATAGGAGCATCCGTCAATGGTCAAGAAGTTACACCTTTCTTGAATGAATTCATAAATGAAAGCTATTACTTTGATAACTTTTTCCACCAAACTGGACAAGGAAAAACATCCGATTCTGAATTTCTAATAGATACATCGTTGTATCCATTAAACCGTGGAGCTGTATTCTTCACACACGGAAACAATGATTATACTGCAACTCCAGAAATTTTACGTGAACAAGGTTATTTCACTTCTGTATTCCATGCGAATAACGCAACATTTTGGAATCGTAACATTATGTACTCAGCTCTTGGTTATGATCGTTACTATAATGAACTTGATTACAAAATCACGCCCGAAACAAATTTAAATTGGGGATTAAAAGATATAGAATACTTTGATCAATCAGTAGATATGTTAAAAACGATTGATCAACCATTTTACGCTCGTTTCCTTACTTTAACAAACCATTATCCATTTACGTATGATGAAGACACAAAATTCATTGAACCATATAACTCTGGTAATGGCGTATTTGATCGTTACATCGTAACATCACGTTACTTAGACGAATCCATTAAAAACTTTATTGAGCGTTTAAAGGCCGAGGGGCTTTATGATGATTCTATTATTGTATTATACGGTGATCATTATGGCATTTCTGAAAAACATAACCGTGCAATGGCGCAGTTTTTAGAAAAAGATCAAATAACAGAATTTGATACTTTACATTTACAACGTACACCTTTATATATTCATATCCCTGGACAAACAAAAGGTCAAACGATTTCAAAGCCTACGGGACAAATTGATGTGAAACCTACTATTCTAAATTTATTAGGGATTGATACTACGAACGATATCCGTTTTGGTCACGATATGTTTTCAGATGAATATACAGGATTTGTTGTTTTACGTGATGGTAGCTTCGTTACAGACAAATATGCATACAAAAACAACACTTTTTATGACCGCATAACAGGTGAAATTGTAGATTTACCAAAAAAAGAAGCTCAAGCACTCATTAACCGTGCACAAAATGAATTACGTATGTCTGACAAAATTATTGAAGGCGATTTATTACGTTTCTCAGAAAGTAATAAAATTAAAACTGGCCAAGTAAAAACTAAAATTAAAGAAACTGAAAAATAATCTATATATGCGAAAGGAGCAACTCATTACGGTTGCTCCCTTTTTCCCCTCTTATAACAACGGATATAAACAAAAAAACAACTCCAAAATCCACTTTTGAAGTTGTTTTACGTTTATTCTATGCTTGTTTCTAAATTTAAATCTGTATAGGCATTATACTCACCTATATTTAAGATTACTTCACATTGACGTAATCTCAATTCAAAGAGCGTTATAGAATCATGATACACTTCAGGATTTGATTTCATTTTATGTAATATCTCTTGTTTTTCTTGTATTTCTAACTGCGTATTTTCTACAGCTTGTTTCAAGGAGTTAAATGGATTTCTAAAGAACATATTAATATCCCGCTCTTGTGTATTTTCAAACAGCTCAAATTGCAAGAAAAATTTCTTCATAATAGAAGCCGTTACTTCTGTATAATCTTCATTTTCTATATACTGTTTATATTTGTTATATAGCATAGATCTATTCTTTGGAAGAACCCCAAATAATTTGCCGGCACTTTTCAGTAAAAATTGCGCTGGCGTAAATCGGCGTAAAATATTTACTTCTTCCATTTGTATTCTAGTCGTCATTCTATCAGTATCTCTGCGCCAGTCATCAAGCACTTTAAAGTCACATTCTAATTGTATTCGATTTTCTCCAAATAAAGAATTAAGTCCTTCACTGAGTTCTTCTAAGTGCGATTGACTTTGAAGTAACTCATTATTAGAAGTTTCAATCCAATTTTGCATAGAACGAGCAAAGTTAGGTAATACAGTTTGTTCTAAATATTTGTGTACTCTTTCGTTCATTGCTGTATTTAGTTCCATTTCAATGTTTCCAAAATCGCTTTCTTCACTGATTAAATCAGAACAACTCTGCAGTAGCTTCGGAATATGTTCAGTAAGACCATTCGTAATTTCTGTTTTCATTGTACGATACGATTGTGTAATGATATGAATTTTTTCCCTCTCAAAAGCAGTAAGGTTATTAATACTACCATTTAATTTAACTAACATATCTTCATTCCAATTCATAGCATCCACTAGATTGTTTTCCTTCTCAACGCGTTTATCTAAAAGGTATGTAATTGTTTTTCGAATGAAAAACAATAGCTTTTCAGTACGATCTGCATCGATATTTTTATAGTTAAAGTTAAAACGAATAAACTCAGTTAAATCATTTAGTTGTTGATTACTTGTATATAACGAAGAGTAAGGGAAAAGTCTCGCTTGCGGGAAATACGCGTTTATTCTCGCTTGCGTATCATGTAAAACTCTTTTTACTTCTGCTTCACTGTAAATGTTATCGATTTTATTTAATAAGAAATGAATTTGTAGATTTGGTGTATGTTCTTGAATACTTAATAGAATGTCACGTTCTTTGTCAGTAAAAGGTGAATCCGCATTCAATACGAACAATAATTCGTCTACAGAATTCAGATATTCAAATATCTCATCTCTAGTATCGTTATTTCTATTAAAGCCAGGTGTAACTACAAATGTAAGTTTATTTTCACTTAAAAATTTGCATGGTAGTTTAAATTCAACACACGCTCTATCTCTATACGTTTGGTGGTGTAAAGACATCATATCATGGTAATCAGAGAAATTCTCAGTTGTTGTAATTGCTGAGTCTGTTATAGCGTTAATTTCTGTATGAGCATCATTTTTTAAAACCACTACATTTGAAATTGAGTTTTCTAATATATTTTCTCCTACTATAGAGTTAATAAATGCAGTTTTTCCATTTCCTGAAGTGCCCGTTACTAAAATACGATTTGTTCTTAAATCTGCAAGTTCGCTAACTAACCATCTAAATCGGTGACCCATTTCTATATCATGCTTTTGTGCCCACTGTGTAATAGATTCAAAAAGATGTAAACTATACTCTAAGCCATCCACATGATTAATAGAATACAACAGTAGGTTTTCTGCATTTTTTATATTTGCTGCATCTATTTTGGAAGGGAAAATCTCATCCCATGCCAATACAGCTGCTGATGGAAATACAGCATAAGAAGAATTGACTACCTTTAACCAATTTGTTAACAGATTTGGAATGATATCATGTAATTGTCTAAGCGTATATTGGCCTTGAATTAATTCAAAATACGTTTCTTCGTAAAGAGAAGAAATTTTGTCCCATATATCGGACGAATGTATTTCGATATGTAAGAAAAACTCATTTATTGTGTTAAGCCATAATAAGTAATTTTGTTCATTTTTATAACTGTTCCAAAGTGATGATACAATTTGTGTAAATTGCACTTGATCTACATGATTTAATGTAACTAATACTTCATGAAAATAGTCTGGTGAAATATTTTTAGTAAATCCTTTATCGATATACCCTTTTAGCACCTCAAACCAAGGATAAGATTCTGTTCGAACCAGCTCATTCACAGCAAGCTCTACTGCACTATCAAAATCTTGCTGTTCTTCATAAAAAGAACGGGCAATTTTGGTGACATTCGGATAATCGGGATTTAAAGAAACCGCCTCTTTAATTACAGCGAAAGCTGAGTCAAAATTATTTTGCTCGATGTAAAGAGAAAGTAATTGCAGTCCAATTTCAGTCATCAATATTTTGTTATCAGTAGTAATGGAAGTATAAACCTCTTCAGCAACTGATAGTCGGTTTAGTTCAAAGTAAGCATCCGCAATGTTTTTTTGTGCCCATGGTGCTAGTTCGTTGCCAACTTTCTCCCATTTGAAAATAGCTGATTCAAAATCTTGATGGTGATAATAAAATTCACCTTGTGCAAAACGAATATAAGACCCATCGGAAATTTCATGTTTTTCTTCGTTTACATAAACTTCCCCAAGTACGTCAAGAGGTGGTTTTGTTTCATTCTCCATTAGGAATGTTTCATAATACATCTTTTTTATTAATTGTTTTTCTATTCTCATCTTTTCCCCCACTATATCTTGAAAACACACTTTTAAGATATGTCAATACTTTTTTTATGTATGCTTTTTATCTTAACAAAGAATTTCTTTTGGAAAATTTCATTTTCCTTTCATTTTTCAAGTAAGATTGAATTTTTATGAGAAAAGTTTCAGTTCTTTTTCAATTCGCTTTCAGTTGTGAAACAACATTAAGTGTTCCTAATAACCTAATAACACTATAATATTCCGCATTATATTATCAGGAAAACTATATATATTACATTATAAAAACAATCTATAACGAATATATATGCATTGTTTGTTTCACCGATAAATAAAAAAACTCACCACATAATGGTTATTAGATAGACCAATATGCTACGTCCTTTCAGAATTTCAAACACACCACGATAACTTAAACAACAATAATAGTGAACGGCTATCATTACAATACCTCTCTCAAATTGTTTTCCTTTAAAATATTTCAGTAGTTATGTAATTAAATTGTTCTAACCTATATAAATAACTAGTCCAAAAAAACTCTATATGCATATCATGTTATAGTAAAGAATTCAGGAAATCCTAAAAAGGAGGCATTTTCATGTTTGAAGATAAATCTAAAATAAATTACCCATATGAATTTACTGAAACTACAACAGTCCCTCTAAAGAACCCCATTGATAAAAAATTCAAGAACGGCACAGGTACACATAACTTCCCAATTAAAAAGCATTATAAAGAGCAGGTTTTATATACTGAAAAAATTAATAATAATAATAAAAACAAATAATCCTATAGATCCTTATAACAATTAACCAAATAAGAATCAATATTTGGCCATGCATAGTTATATGTTTAATAATGTAGAAATCTTTATTATACAATTTACGTACCTTTAAAAAGTGCTGATATACGGCGCTTTTTTATACATAGATAAATTAAAGCTTACTTAGTCTAGAAATAAACTGTAAAATCAATCCACCTTATTTTCGTTTAACAATTAACTCTACATATTAAAAGGGAGCAACATTTACTGTTGCTCCCTTTTAATATCTAATTTTAGTATCCCTACATAACCCTCTTAAACATCTTCTCCAACTCATAAGTAGAATGATGTACAAGAATCGGTCTCCCGTGCGGGCATGTGTATGGATTTGTTGTTGTACGAAGTTCTTCAAGTAAAGCAAATATTTGATCGTTCGTTAAATATTGATTTGCCTTGATAGATGCTTTACAGCTCATCATAATGGCTGCTTCTTCACGCAACTTTTTAATATCAACTTTTTTTAGTTTGACAACTTGCTCCATCATCTCATCAATGATTTCTGTTTCTTGTCCTTTCGGGAACCACGTTGGATGCGAGCGAACAATAAAAGATTGATGGCCGAATTGTTCCAAAAATAGGCCGACTTTTTTAAGTTCTTCTAGTTGCTCTTCGACACGTAAAAATTCAGTAAGAGATAGGTCAATACGGTACGGTACAAGTAGTTCTTGTACTTCTTGCGCTACTCGTCCTACTTTATCACGGAAGTACTCATAATTAATACGTTCCTGTGCGGCATGTTGATCAATCATATATAACCCATTATCATTTTGAGCGAAAATATATGTTCCGTGCATTTGTCCAATTGGATAAAGCGGTGGTAAATCGTTACCGTTCATTTCAATCTCTTTTATTTCCCCGACCTCTTCTTCCAACTCCTCTAATTCAAAGTCGTCATCGTTACTGTTCCACGACTTCTCTTCTCGAATCGGTTCTTCGATTATCGGTTTAGAGGATGGCTGCCAACTTTGCTCTTCTCTTACGAGCGACTGTGGTGGTTGCCATTCTCGCTTCGCCGGTTGCCAAAGCTGCGCTGGTTGTTTCACAGTTGTTCGTTCTTCTTGTTTTTCATCCATGTCAGTCGGTAAAACGATGTTTGGCATCTGTGGTTCTTTCGGCTTTGTATGCTCAAACTGGAACTGTTCTTGCACACTTTCGTCTTTTTCTTTTTTCTTCGTTGTTACGCCTGCATCTGGAATGAGCTGTATTTTTTTAAATGCTGCTTGCAATGTTTCTTCGATAAGCTTTAGCAATTCTTGTTCTTTACTAAATCGAACTTCTAATTTTGCTGGATGTACGTTAACATCAACAAGCATTGGGTCCATTTCAATCGATAAGAAGCCGATTGGATATCGTCCAACTGGCAGTAATGTATGGTATCCTTGCTGAACTGCTTTCATTAATACGAAATTTCGCACGTAACGGCCATTTACGATCGTTGACATATAGTTACGAGACGCTCGCGTTACTTCTGGTAATGTTACATACCCTTTAATTGTGAAATCTAAAGATTCAGCTTCAATTGGAATAAGCTTCTTGGCAACTTGAATGCTATAAATTGATGCAAGTACTTGCCTTACATCACCATTTCCGGATGTATGAAGCAATTTCTTTTCATTATGAAACAGTTTTAACGATACTTCTGGATGTGACATTGCAATACGATACACGATATCTGTAATATTCCCAAGCTCTGTATGAATTGTTTTCATATATTTAAGACGCGCTGGTGTATTAAAGAATAAGTTTTGTACTGTAATATCCGTTCCTTTTCGGCTCGCTGTTTTTTCTTGTTTTATAATGTCTCCACCTTTAATGATAAGGTGGGTACCCGGCGCATCACCTGTGCTAGTGATTAATTCCAATTCACTAACTGAGGCAATACTTGGCAATGCCTCACCGCGGAATCCGAGCGTTCTTATACGGAACAGATCGTTTTCATCTTTAATTTTGCTCGTTGCGTGGCGTTCAAATGCAACGATACAATCTTCTTCGGCAATGCCATCTCCATTATCAATGATGCGAATTTTTGATAAACCAGCTTCTTCTAAGTGGATTTCAATAGATGTACTATTCGCATCGATAGAATTTTCCACAAGTTCTTTTACGACTGAGGCAGGGCGCTCTACTACTTCCCCTGCCGCAATTAAGTTAGAGAGTTGATCATCGAGTTTGCGAATTTTCCCCATCTACTTACTCATCCTTTCTTTAACTTTTTCTGTAAGCGATACAGTTCGTTCATCGCTTCTAAAGGCGTCATATCTAGTAAATCAATTTTTTTAATTTGTGCAAGTACTGCGCTTTCTTTTTGATCAAGCACAGGCTTGTCTTGTTTTTTTGAAGATTGGTCTCCTCCAAAGAAAGATAGTTGTGACTCTTCTTCAGTCTCTTCTTTCTTTTCTTGTATTTCTGCCGGTTCTTCTTTTACAACTACAGGTTCTGGAACAACTTCTTGCACCTTTACTTCTACACGCTTTGGAATAATAATTTCTTCTTGTCCTTCTAGTTGCGCTAACACTTCTTTTGCACGAGCGATTAAGCTATCTGGAAGCTCAGCAAGTTGCGCAACGTGAATTCCGTAACTTTTATCGGCTGCTCCATCTTGAATTTTATGAAGGAAGACTACTTTTCCATTCTCTTCAATAGCTGAAACATGTACATTTTTCAGTTGATCTAAACTTTCTTCTAGCACCGTTAATTCATGATAATGCGTAGAGAATAATGTTTTTGCACCAATTTGGTCATGAATATGTTCAATGATTGCTTGTGCAAGCGCCATACCATCATACGTTGATGTACCGCGTCCAATTTCATCAAATAAAATTAAACTTCTTTCTGACGCATTTGCAATCGCATTTTTCGCTTCTAACATTTCAACCATAAATGTACTTTGACCTGAAATTAAATCATCCGCTGCACCAATTCTCGTAAAGATTTGATCGAATACAGGTAATACCGCTTCTGTCGCTGGTACGAAACAACCAATTTGTGACATAACAGTAACAAGTGCTAATTGTCTCATATACGTACTTTTACCAGACATGTTCGGTCCTGTAATTAAAAAGACATCCATCTTCTCTGGCATAATACAATCATTTGGTACATACAATTTCCCGTTCAATACTTTTTCAACGACAGGATGGCGACCATCTTTAATAAAGATTTCACGCTTCGTTGTTAGCACGGGTTTTACAAACTGCTCTTCTTCACTTACAGTCGCAAAGCTTTGTAGTACATCTAATTCACTAATTACTTTCGCTAAATGTTGTAATTTCGGAATGAATACTTTTACTTCTTCACGAAGTGCTGTAAATAAATCATATTCCAGTTGTACAATTTTCTCTTCTGCTTCTAAAATTAACGTTTCTTTTTCTTTCAGTTCATCTGTAATGAAACGCTCAGCATTAGCAAGCGTCTGTTTTCGCTCATAGCGCCCTTCTGGAAGCGCTGCAAGATTCGCCTTCGTCACTTCAATGTAGTAGCCGAAAATACGGTTGTATCCAATTTTTAATGATTTAACCCCTGTAATATCACGCTCTCGTTTTTCAAGCTCCGCGATCCACGTTTTCCCATTTTTGCTCACGTAACGATATTGATCAAGCTTGTCATTATAACCGTCTTTAATAATATCTCCATCTTTAATAGAAAGTGGTGGGTTTTCCTGAATACTTCTTCCTAGTAATTCAGTTAAGCTCTCACATGGATCCGCACCTTGAATTAACCTTGCTGCATAAGCATTATCTAAAAGACTAATCGCTTCTAAAATAGCTGGTACTTGAAGTAAAGAACGTCTTAACTGTAATAAGTCCCGTGCATTTACATTACCAAATGCAACTTTCCCTGCTAAACGCTCTAAATCATATACTTCTTTTAGCTTTTCTTTTAAATCTTCACGTAAGAAGTAATCATTTACAAATGTTTCTACCATTTCTAAACGTTCTTCCACTTTCTCTTTCTGGATAAGCGGACGTTCCATCCACTGTTTTAACATACGGCCACCCATAGCTGTTTTCGTTTTATCTAATAGCCATAATAGTGAGCCTGTTTTTTCTTTCGTACGAAGAGTCTCAGTTAACTCTAAATTACGTTTTGAGTGCACATCAATTTTCATAAATTGATTTGTATAATAAATTTCTACTGGTTGCAAATGATCTAATGAACGTTTTTGTGTTCTTATCACATAGTTAAATAAGCGTCCAATCGCTTTAAGTAACTTTGCTTGTGAAACATTTTTCACAAGATGTTCTAACCCTTCCGGAATCGTTGTTGCATCTTCATACGAAATCGTCATTTTTAATGTTTCAGTTAATTTATTTAATTCATCTTTTGAAAATGTAGAATCTACAACAATTTCTTTCGAACCAGTTGCATACACCTCTAATAAAATATCTTCTACTGAACCTGTTAACAACGTCACTGTATTTTGTCCAGTCGTTAAGTCATTACAAGCTAGCGCATAAGATCCATCTTCGAAATGTGTTAATGCTGCTAAAAAGTTATTCTCTTTCTCGTCTATTGTACGCCCTTCCATCATCGTTCCTGGCGTAATTAGTTGTACTACTTCACGACGTACTACACCTTTAGCTGTTTTTGGATCTTCCACTTGCTCACAAACAGCTACTTTATATCCTTTTTCAACAAGTTGTTCAATATAATTTTTAGCTGCATGATGCGGTACACCGCACATCGGTATACGATCACTACTACCACCATCTCGGCTCGTTAATGTAATTTCAAGTTCATGAGCTGCTTTAACCGCATCTTCAAAGAACATTTCATAAAAATCACCTAATCGGAAAAATAAAAAGGCATCTTCATAGTCTGCCTTAACCTTTAAGTATTGCTGTATCATAGGCGTATATTGCGTCATGTCTTTCCTCCATAATTTTTACATAATAATCTATATTCATCCCGCATTAACGGGCAGTAAGATTCCCACCTCAAAAATCGGCTGGAACAAAGAAGTTAGGTGGGAGATCAACTGCCCGTAAAAGCCCGATTGGTTCAACTAATAATCAGTGGGGATGCCCCCCCACTGATTATTAGTTGAACTTTATATATGTCACACTTCACGGACATCCATCTCTCCTATTTCAGGAGTCTTTCTTCATTATAACATATTTCATAAAGATTCATGTTCATTCAGCACCACTTATGTAAAGTAAAAAGCTAGGAAGAACTTCTCCCTAGCTTTCTATTACTCTTCTTCTGCGTCAACGATAAAGTTCGGATCTAATTCTTCAAACTCATCATCATCGACTTGGAAATCCTCATCTGATTCTACACAACCTTCAGGATTTACACTTACACAAATTTTTGTTTCCCCAACTACTTCTGTTACAAATTCACGTTCTACAGTTACAACAATTTTATTCCCATTTGGCGATACAAGAGCTTCTAAACAATTTGGCGGTTGAATGACACGAGCAATAATTTCTAAATCGTCACCAGAGAAGTTCTTATCACGATAACCAATGCTTACTTCGTCAGTGTAGTTCACACGTTCTGTTACAACTTCAGTCTTTGTATTGCCATCAAACGAATACCAAGTGTTCACATCATAGAAACCTTCAATTTCTACATGTTTTCCATTCTTTCTCGCTTCGTACGAGTGGTTAATTACCCAGCACCCTAAAATACTTGTTGGCTCATTATTCGATTCACATGTATGCGTTGACTTTGTATACTTACGTCCTTTTCCAACCACTGCTTTTGTAATAATCTCTCTAAATTCGGACATTCGTAACCCTCCTCAATCACTATTCACTTAATCATATGCGTGACAATAGCGGAATGTGTCATTCTTTTTTTGAGAAGAACTTACGTTTAATCCACTAAAAAAAAGAGATGTCAATATGACATCTCTTTAACAACCACAATTTCCTTTTTTACTTTCTACCGCCGCACCAGTTTCACCCTTAAGTACATCGCCGCCAGTTGAAACTAATATTTCATCTGTAACATTATTAGAAATGGTACTCGCAACTAACTGTAGTAAGTCATTTACATATGTTTGTGAAGATTTAAACTCCTGCACAACTGGAATATTGTCTAACTTATCTTGAAGTGCGTCAATTTCAGCTTCTACTTTTTTCAAAGCTTCCCACTTCCCGTAATGTTGCAAGTTAACTGCTTGTTTTTGCAATGCTTTAATTTCATCAATTGCGTGCTTTACATTTTCATTTTTATGAATTTGCGCCTCTGCTTTCTTAAAAAAATCAACTTCTTCTGTTTCAGAAATCATTTTCGCTAATTCTTTCGCTTGCTCTACAATTTCGTCTTTGGTATATACTTTCATCTATTATTTCACCTCAATCGGTTCCTCAACTAATTCCCCGTTAAGAGACCAAGTTTTTGCTTCCGTTATTTTTACTTTCACAAGCTGACCAATTAAAGATTTTGAAGCGACGAAGTTTACAAGTTTATTCGTACGAGTATAACCTGCAAGTACTTCCGGATTATTTTTACTTTCCCCATCAACTAACACTTCTACAACTTGACCTTTATAACGATTATTCTTTTCAACTGCCAACCCATTTACGAGTGTGTTTAATCGTTGTAGTCGTTCTTTCTTTACTTCCATAGGCACATTATCTTTCATTTTTGCAGCTGGTGTACCTTCTCGCGGGGAATAAATAAATGTAAATGCAGTATCAAATCCTACTTCACGATATAACGACATCGTTTCTTCAAATTGCTCATCTGTTTCATTTGGGAAACCGACGATAATATCAGTTGTTAATACTGCGCTTGGAATTGTTTCTTTAATTTTTCTTACAAGTTCTAAATAATGTTCACGTGAATATTTACGTGCCATAATTTTCAACATATCTGTGCTTCCAGATTGAACTGGTAAGTGAATATGTTCCACTAGATTTCCACCTTTTCCAAGCACTTCAATTAAGTGGTCATCGAAATCACGTGGATGACTCGTTGTAAAACGAATACGGGCAATATCAACTTTACGAAGTTCGTCCATTAAATCGCCAAGACCGTATTCTAAATCTTCAAAGTCTTTACCATATGCATTTACGTTCTGTCCAAGTAGCGTAATTTCTTTATAACCATTCGCAGCTAAATGACGAATCTCTTGAATAATATCTTCTGGACGCCTGCTTCGCTCTTTTCCGCGTGTATACGGTACAATACAATATGTACAGAATTTATCACAGCCATACATAATATTTACCCAAGCTTTAATATCGCCACGACGTACTTTCGGAAGGTTTTCAATTACGTCTCCTTCTTTTGACCAAACTTCAACTACCGTCTCCTTCGAGAACATTGCATCTTTTAGAATGTAAGGTAATCTATGAATATTATGCGTGCCAAATACCATATCTACATGCTGATTCTTTTGCATGATTTTATTTACAACAGATTCCTCTTGAGACATACAACCACATACACCAATTAAAAGGTCCGGATTTCTACGTTTTAATGATTTTAAATGACCAAGTTCACCAAACACTTTATTTTCAGCGTTTTCACGAATTGCACAAGTGTTTAATAAAACTACATCTGCATCTTCAGTTGAAAATGTCGGTTCATATCCAAGTGTTGTGAAAATACCTGCCATTACTTCCGTATCATGCTCATTCATTTGACACCCATATGTACGAATATAAAACTTTCTTCCTGCACCAAAATTACGAAACTCTTCAGGTAAGCCAAAATCCCGTTCAATTTTAACTTCTTCTTTTCCACGCTTTTTGGCATCTTTTAAGGAAGGTGGTTGATATACGCTTTCAAAGTATTTGCTATAATCTTTCTCTTCTTTTTTCGTAGAGGAATTTGCTTGTTGACTTGCTAATCGTTGTTGCTCGTTCATCGGTAATCTCCTTTCACCCTTAACTATACACACTCTGTAGTCTATTTTAATGTGCTTAGACCCACCTTAAAAATGGTTAGATAGCTTGATTGAGAGATAACTTGTCCTTTGAAACTTGAGTAATCGATCTAATCATCCGTAAGAATGAAGTCTTCCTCACACAAATAGACATTCCCTTTTTATTATTTCATCTTGTCCTACCCAAAAGCATATTGCTTTATCCCTATACACATTACCATAGTATGAAGCGTTTAGCCAATTTTAACAAGGAATAGGCCCTGCCTTATCTTACATTTCATAAGCAATGAACTTGCCATTTCCATACAGCGATCCTTATATTATTTTACCATTCTGAATTTTCTAAGTAAACAAAGCTATCCTATATTTTTCATTCAGTAAAAAAAGGTTGCCAAATGGCAACCTTCTAATCGTTACATAAATTCAGCAACAAGCTCATCAAACATTTTCTGATCCATATTTAAATCAGCTTGTACTAATGGCTTTTCACTATAGCCTTTTACAAGTTCTTGATATGATGGTTGCGCAGTATTTTGATAAATTAAACCTGTTACTAATCCGTTATTTTCCATTAATGTTTGCATAGCCATCATGCGATTAGATGGATCATATCCCTCTACTGTACTTAGTTTCGTTAAGTTCTCTTTGAACCAATCGTACGTATTTACTTTATTATAAGTAACACATGGACTAAATACATTAATTAATGAGAACCCTTTATGGTTAATACCAGCTTCAATAATTTGCGTTAATTCTTTTAAATCACTTGAAAAGCTTTGCGCCACAAATGTTGCACCAGCTGTTAATGCCATTTCCATAACATTTAATGATGGTTCAATCGAACCTTGTGGTGTACTTTTCGTTTTAAATCCAGCTTCACTACGTGGTGAAGTTTGGCCTTTTGTTAATCCGTAAATTTGGTTATCCATTACTATATACGTAATGTCAATGTTTCTACGAATAGAATGGATTGTATGTCCCATACCAATCGCAAATCCATCACCGTCACCACCTGATGCGATAACTGTTAAATCACGATTTGCCATTTTCACACCTTGTGCAATCGGAAGGGCACGTCCATGAATACTATGCACACCATATGAATTAATATAACCTGATATACGACCTGAACAACCAATACCAGAAACAACAGCAAGTTCATCTGGATTTAAGCCAACGTTAGCTGCCGCACGCTGAATTGCAGCTTGCACCGAAAAGTCTCCGCAACCTGGGCACCAGTTTGGTTTTACACTGTTACGAAAGTCCTTAAATGTTGCCATTTAATACAACCCCTTTTTTGCATTCGTTGTAAATCTCTTTTGGCAAGAATGGGTTTCCATCATATTTTAAAAGACTAGAAATTTTCTCACCACTACCAAGATTCATTTTCATAATGTTAGCAAGCTGACCAGTCGCGTTGTTTTCTACAACTACAACACGTTTTGCATTTTTCACAAGTGGATCGATTTCAGCTTTCGGGAACGGGTGAATTAAACGGATTTGAGCATGGTTTACTTTCATACCCTCTTGTTCTAAACGCTCCATTGCCTCTTCGATCGCACCACGAGTTGAGTTAAATCCAACAAGCAATACATCTGCTTCCTCATGCTTAACATTTTTATAAACAGGGGTATTAAACTTCAAGTTCTCCATTTTACGGAAACGTTTGTCCATTTGATCTTTACGGTTTATTGCCGATTCAGATGGTTTACCAGTTTCATCATGTTCTACACCTGTAACATGGTGAATACCATTTTTCATACCAGGTAAAACACGTGGTGAAACGCCATCTTCTGTTACTTCATAACGCTTGAAGTATGCTTTATTTTCACGTTCTGGTAATTCTGCTTCTAAATCCAGCTTACCGCGACGAATTTCCACTTTATCTAACGTAAGCGGTTCTACAGTTTGTTTACCTAAAGAAAGCTGTAAATCCGTTAAGAAAATAACAGGCACTTGATATTCTTCAGCTAAGTTAAACGCTTCTACAATATCATAGAAAGCTTCTTCCACTGTACTTGGCGCCATTACGATTTTTGGAATTTCACCATGCGTACCGTAAATCATCGCCATTAAATCAGACTGCTCTTGTTTCGTTGGTAACCCCGTACTTGGACCACCACGTTGCGTATCAACAATTACTAGCGGTGTTTCTGTAATACCTGCTAAACCAATCGCTTCCATCATTAAAGAAAGACCAGGCCCTGCAGATGCTGTTAATGTACGAACACCAGCATAGTTTGCGCCAATTGCCATTGTACAAGCTGCGATTTCATCCTCAGTTTGGATTACTGTTCCGCCGACTTTAGGCAATTTTTTAATTAAGTATTCCATAATTTCAGATGCAGGTGTGATTGGATATGCTGACATAAAACGAGCGCCACCAGCTACCGCACCAAATGCGATTGCATCGTTTCCAATCATAAACATGCGTTTCTTACCATCAGCTTTTTCAAGCTGCATCATGTTTACTTTCTCACCTAGCAATTCTTTCATATATTGAGAGCCACGTTTAATTGCGTCCATATTCTTTTGAACGACTTGCTCTCCTTTACGACCAAAGATTTCTTCAACAACATCCAAATAAGCTGTTTCGTCTAAACCTAATACCGCACTTGATGCTCCAACAGCAACCATGTTTTTCATTAATGATGTACCTAATTCTGAAGCAATATCTGTAAACGGTATCACATATAAATTTACATCTGTATTGTCAGGTATTGTTGGATTAAATTTCGCATCCGCAACGACAATTCCGCCTGGACGTAGTTCGTGGAAGTTAAAATCAATTGTTTCTTGATCAAAAGCAATTAAAATATCTAAGTCATCTGAGATCGCACGTACTTCTGTTGTACTTACGCGAATTTTATTATTTGTATGGCCGCCTTTTATACGTGATGAGAAGTGGCGGTAACCGTATAGGTAATATCCTAATCGGTTTAATGCTATACAGAAGATTTCCCCTGTACTTTCAATTCCTTCACCTTGTTGGCCTCCAACTTTCCATGAAAGTTGACTAATCATCTCCTACACCCCTTTTGGCTGCATTCATTGTAGTGTATTTTTTTACAGTATTAGTTTAGCATTTTTTATGCAAATAAACTACAACGGACGCAAATTATGCCTCTTCTGATTTCCCTGAATCTTAAGTATAAAGCTATTTCGTTTTTCATTCTAGTATTAGGTCCTAAAAAAAGCAATAATATCAATTGGATTTATTTTAATTTTTCTGATTTTTTAAAACAAAACACTTAAAAACTTATATGTTCAACAAAGTTATCATACAAAAATCGTTCTACAGTTGATGCAGCATAGTGTTTATATAGTTCATTAATTACATTTTCATAATCTTCATACACCGATACATTTACAACTGTTTCTAAAATCCCATCAAAATCTGAACCAAACCCTATGTTGTTTTCTCCACCTAGCGAACAAATATAATCGATATGTTTTATTATATCTGTAATATTCGCTTGTTTTTCATTTGTAAGAAACTGAGGTACAAAAGTGACACCAATCATGCCATTTCGCTTTATAAGGAATTGAATTTGTTCCTCATTTAAATTACGTGGATGGTCACACAGTTTATAGCAATTTGAGTGAGATGCAATAGGATTATTTGCAATTTCTATCACATCCCAAAAACTTCTCTCATTTAAATGGGACAGATCGGTCCATAAATGTAACGTATTAAGTTCTTGTACAACTTGTCTACCGAAAGTAGTTAAGCCTGCTCCACGTGTCTCTAGCGCCCCATCAGCTAACAAATTCGCATAGTTCCATGTTAATCCAAAGGAACGTACACCTAATTGATAAAACAAACGTAATTTCATCGCCTCTTTTCCAATTGCTTCGCATCCTTCTAATGTTAAAAGAGCTCCAATCTCGTCCTGTTTTAACATACTTATATCAGCTTTCGTTCGGATCAACTTCACACCTGGTAGCGATAAAATTTCATTATAAAAAATATCTATCATTTGTAATGCCGCTTCAAAACGTTTTTCATATGCTACTGTTTCTGGCACATATATAGCAAAACATTGTATACTTCCTTTTCTTTTCTTTAATTGTTCAAATGTAATATGTAATTGTGAATCATTTTTAAAATTCTTTTTCCCCTTTGCAATCCATAACTGTAAGAGTACATCACAATGAGCATCAAAAATTTTCATTTTCATTCCTCCACTATAAAAATAACCTGTTTGCATACTGCAAACAGGTTGTTTAAACTTAACGAGGTTCTACAATTAATTTTATTGCTGTACGCTCTTCCCCATCAATCATAATATCTGTAAACGCTGGGATACAAATCAGGTCCAAACCACTAGGCGCTACAAACCCTCTTGCAATTGCTACTGCTTTTACCGCTTGGTTCAATGCACCTGCACCAATAGCTTGAATTTCTGCTGTTCCGCGTTCGCGAATAACACCTGCAAGTGCACCAGCTACAGAATTAGGGACCGACGTTGCTTTAACTTTTAATATTTCCATTCCGCGTTTCCTCCTCGTTTCTTTAAAAAGTATTAGCAATTATATCACTTTAACTTATATTCACGAGGAATGGCGCGTATTCCTGCTAAATTTTCGTAATTTTTCTAAAAAATTAAAATATAATAACTTATCTAAATCTTTACGGAGATTTACTCAAAAAATGGTTGATCGTCATTAATTAAAATGCGCTCAATTTTCTTTGCTTTTCCTGTATTCGGATCCACATCAATTAGCACTGCACTTAATTGTGTTCTACCATTCGTCACTTCAAATCTTACCGGTAAGTTTGTTAAAAACTTCTTCAAGACCGCTTCTCTATCCATACCTAAAATTCCGTCATACGGGCCTGTCATACCAACATCTGTAATGTATGCTGTTCCGCTTGGTAAAATACGATTATCTGCTGTAGGTACATGAGTATGTGTACCTACTACCGCTGTAGCACGACCATCTACATACCAACCTAGCGCTTGTTTTTCACTTGTAGTTTCCGCATGAAAATCAACAAAGATAATATTCGTACGTTTTTTCGCAATGTTAATTAATTCATCCACTTTTCGAAATGGACAATCAATCGGAGGAAGGAACGTACGCCCTTGTAAGTTAATAACTGCAACTTCTGTTCCATTACAATTCACAAATATAAGACCTTTTCCCGGTGTTCCTTCTGGGAAGTTAGCTGGTCTTGCAAGATATTTTGCATCATCAATAAATTCAAATACCTCACGATTATCCCAAGCATGGTTTCCAAGTGTAACCGCTTGTGCGCCGCACTCTAAAAAGTTTCGATAAATTTTTTCTGTAATACCACGCCCACCTGCTGCATTTTCTCCATTAATGATTGTTACTGTAGGTGTATATTTTTTCTTTAACGCCGGTACGTATTGTTGAATCATACTTCTACCAGGAGATCCTACTACATCCCCAACAAATAATATTCTCATATGTCTTACCCTTTCTATGTACTACATTTTTTATTACTATAACTTCAAGCAATTTCCTTACAACCAATTTATTATAAGTTTGTTTCACTTGATTTTCTTTATTTTATCCAATTCCAACACAAAAAAATAAAGTGGTGTTTCACCACTTTATTTTGCGTATTCCACTGCACGTGTTTCACGAATAACAGTTACTTTAATATGTCCTGGGTAATCCAGTTCATTTTCAATACGTTTTCGAATATCACGAGCTAAACGATGAGCTTCTAAGTCATCGATTGTATCTGGTTTTACCAGAATACGAACTTCACGTCCTGCTTGAATTGCGAATGATTTTTCAACGCCTTCATAAGACTCTGAAATCTCTTCTAACTTTTCAAGACGACGAATGTAGTTTTCAAGCGTTTCACTACGAGCTCCCGGTCTTGCAGCTGATAATGCATCTGCTGCTGCAACTAAAACTGCAATGATAGAAGTTGGTTCTGTGTCACCATGGTGAGATGCAATACTGTTTATAACTACAGGATGCTCTTTATATTTCGTCGCGAGTTCAACACCAATTTCAACGTGGCTACCTTCTACTTCATGATCAATCGCTTTTCCGATATCATGTAATAGACCTGCACGTCTTGCTAGTTTTTCATCCTCACCAAGCTCTGCTGCCATAAGTCCAGTTAAATATGCAACTTCCATAGAGTGTTTTAAGACGTTTTGTCCGTAACTTGTACGGTATTTCAAACGACCTAAAATCTTAATTAAATCTGGATGTAATCCGTGAACACCCACTTCAAACGTTGTTTGCTCTCCGACTTCGCGAATATACTCGTCCACTTCACGTCTTGATTTTTCGACCATCTCTTCAATACGCGCTGGGTGAATACGTCCGTCCTGTACTAGTTTATCAAGAGCGATACGAGCTGTTTCACGACGAATTGGGTCGAATCCAGAAAGGATTACCGCCTCTGGTGTATCATCGATAATTAAGTCAATACCCGTTAACGTTTCTAACGTACGAATATTACGACCTTCACGCCCGATAATACGTCCCTTCATTTCGTCATTTGGAAGATTTACAACCGAAACGGTTGTTTCAGCAACATGATCAGCTGCACATCTTTGCATTGCAAGAGATAAAATCTCTTTTGCTTTCTTATCCGCTTCTTCTTTCGCGCGAATTTCACTTTCTTTTACCATAACGGCAATTTCATGAGAAACTTCACTTTCCACTTTACCAAGAATAATTGCTTTCGCTTGTTCGCGTGTCAGATTGGAAATGCGCTCTAATTCTGTTTGTTGCTTTTGAACTAACTCTCCCACTTTGCTTTCCAACTCTTCAATCTGTTGTTGTTTCGCTACAAGAGAATCCTCTTTCTTCTCTAACTGTTGCTCGCGCTTATCGAGCGTTTCGTCTTTACGATCAAGGTTCTCTTCTTTTTGCATTAAACGATTTTCTTGTTTTTGTAATTCGCTTCTACGGTCACGAATTTCTAATTCAGCTTCAGTACGAAGTGTATGAATTTCATCCTTTGCTTCTAAAAGCGCTTCTTTCTTAAGTGCTTCAGCATCACGATTCGCTTCGTCTAAAATACGTCTCGCTTCATTAGCTGCACCATTAATCTTCGCTTCAGCAATAGACTTTCGAACAAAAAAGCCAACAACTGCACCGACTGCTGTTGCAAGCAAAATGGAGATGAGTATCCAAAATGTACTCGTCATGATTTCACCTCCCCTTGCTATGAATGAAAAAAGACTGTCGGCATGTACATTGAATTACAACATACAGCAAAGACCGTCGTCCCGCTTTTTTAAGGGACTTTCTTCATTTCACAATTAAAATGTCATATTATTATTTCGGCAAGATTTAAACCTTACTCCGAATATTACTTCTCTTCTTGAGAAGAGTATATCGTATATAAGAAAAAATATACATTCTCATTGTATCTATCGGAATTTTCATTGTCAAGCGTTGTCTACTTTTACTTTCTTTACCTTCAGTCCTGAATGTTATCTGAATTTGAAAAATTGATAGCATATTATCCTGGAAAACCTTAGTAAATACCATTTTATTCCCTTAAAACATATGAATATCCCTCTTTACACATCCCGTTTGAGTCAAAAAAATTTTTTTAACTACTGCGATATACGCGATTTTAATAGAAGGTAAAAAAATAAAAGACACGGGACCGTGTCTTTTATTTTTTAATCTTGAAGAGTTGAATCTTCCGTGTCTTCCACACCTGAGTCTTCACCAATTCCGTGATGATCACGAACAAAGAAGGCAATTTCCTCTCTTAAATCCGTATTCTCTTTTAAGAATTGTTTTGAATTTTCACGACCTTGTCCTAAACGTTCTTCATTATACGAGTACCAAGCACCACTCTTTTGAACGATATCAAGTTCAGAAGCCATATCTAAGATTTCACCTTCTCTTGAAATACCTTCTCCGTACATAATATCAACTTCAGCAACACGGAATGGTGGTGCTACTTTATTTTTCACTACTTTTACTTTCGTTTTATTACCAACGATGTCGTTACCTTGTTTTAATTGCTCAGCACGACGTACTTCAAGACGAACTGTTGAATAGAATTTCAACGCACGACCACCTGGAGTTGTTTCTGGGTTCCCGAACATAACCCCAACTTTTTCACGAATTTGGTTGATAAAGATTGCGATTGTTTTTGATTTATTGATTGCACCTGAAAGCTTACGAAGTGCTTGTGACATTAAACGTGCTTGTAAACCTACGTGTGAGTCACCCATGTCTCCTTCGATCTCTGCTTTCGGTACAAGAGCTGCTACAGAGTCAATTACGATAATGTCAACCGCGCCACTTCGTACAAGTGCTTCTGCGATTTCTAGTCCTTGCTCCCCTGTATCAGGCTGTGATAATAGTAATTCATCTATGTTAACGCCTAATTTTTGTGCATATACAGGATCCATTGCATGCTCCGCATCAATAAACGCTGCTTGTCCACCTTGACGCTGTACTTCAGCGATTGCATGTAATGAAACTGTTGTTTTACCTGAACTTTCAGGTCCGTAAATTTCAATAATACGGCCACGTGGGTATCCGCCTACCCCTAGTGCCACATCAAGTGCTAAAGAACCACTTGAAATTGTAGAAATTCTACGCTCAGCTTGTTCTCCTAATTTCATAATTGAACCTTTACCGAATTGCTTCTCTATTTGTTTTAACGCCATATCTAATGCCGCTTGACGATCACTCATTCAAAATTCCTCCTTAACTGAATTGCTAATCTTATTATACCTATTTTCAATTCAATTTGCCAACAAAAATCGAACATTTATTCGATTTTTTTATTTTCCATTACATAAAACTGCATTTAACCATTAAAAAAAGCTAAAAGAGACTTATATCTCTTCTAGCTTTTTATACAAATGATAAAACCCATATTTTGCTGAGCGTTCCCTAATTTGTTGACGACTTCCGCTTAAATTTAGAGGAAAGACTACAGTTGGTTCATCTTTAATCGCCAATCCAACAAATACTGTTCCCGGCTCTTTATGTTCTGAAGCATCTGGTCCTGCTACCCCAGTGAAACTAATTCCGATATCCGCTTTTAATAATTCTTTAACATTTTCAGCAAGATAACGAGCACATTCTTTACTAACTGCACCGTCAGTAGACAACACTTCCTCAGGTACATGTAAAACATGTTGCTTCACATCATTATGATAACAAATGACACCGCCTTTAAATACTGAAGACACACCAGCACTTTCTGTTACTTGATTACCGAAGAGACCACCTGTTAAACTTTCTGCACACGCTAAAGTTAATCCTTTTTTCTTCAATAACTCTATCACCTTATAGTGCAGAAACTCTTGGTCATACCCGTAGAAAAATTCTCCTACTCTTTCTAAAATCAAATCTTCCATATGCTGAATGAGTTTCTCCGCTTCATGAGCATTTTGATGCTTCGCAGTTAAACGTAATGTCACTTCTCCATCATTCGCAAGCGGGGCGATTGTCGGGTTCGTTTGTCCATCAATTAAATCTTGAACTTTCACCTCTAATTGAGATTCCCCAATTCCGAAGAAGCGAAGCACGCGAGAATAAATGTTTTCTCCTGTTGTAAAGTTACGTAAAAAAGGCTCTACATAACTTACATACATTGGCCTCATTTCTTTCGGTGGTCCTGGTAATAAAATATAAACTTTTCCGTTCTTATTTGAACCCATACCAGGTGCCATACCGTGATCATTTGCAAATACAGTTGCTCCATTCAAAACGAGTGCCTGCTTTTTATTATTTTCAGTGAACTCACGACCTGTACGCTTAAAATAATCGCTTATTAATGCTAATGCATTTTCGTCATATACAAGCTCTTCCCCTAAGCTAGACGCAATTGTTTCCTTCGTCAAATCATCTTTTGTCGGGCCTAATCCACCTGTAAAAATAAGCATGTCCGCACGTTCTTCTGCAACTTCAATCGCCTGCTGTAATCGTTTGTTATTATCTCCAACTACAGTATGGTAGTACACATTAATGCCAATTGAAGCTAACTTTTCAGATAAAAACTGGGCGTTTGTATTTGCAATTTGTCCAAGTAATAATTCCGTTCCAACCGCAATAATTTCAGCATTCATCCCAATTCCCCCATAAACTTCTATTTTGAGTTTACAAAAGCAGCTCTATTTTTCCAGAAATAATCCCATCCTGAAATAACAGTAAAAATTAATGCAATCCATATAAAGATATCAGCAACTGGAATATGGATTAAATTTAACGGTACATCGTGTAATAAATACGCTGCAATCGCAATAATTTGTGTCCATGTTTTAATTTTCCCTAATTGATTCGCTGCAACGACTTCCCCTGTTCCAGCAAGTACAAGTCGTAAACCTGTCACAGCAAACTCACGACTTATAATTACTATAACGATCCAAGCTGGTACAGATCCCATCTCGACTAATGTGATAAGTGCTGCCGAAACAAGTAATTTATCTGCTAACGGGTCAAGGAATTTCCCTAAGTTTGTTACAAGATTATACTTTCTTGCGTAATGTCCATCAATCCAATCTGTAGCTGAGGCAATAATAAAGATAAGCGCCCCTACTAAGTGTTGAATTGGTAGATCTACATCACCAATTGTGTATGAACCCCAATCAAAGGGTGCTAACATAATTACCATAAAAACTGGGATTAAGAAGATTCTAGATATTGTAATTTTATTTGGTAAATTCACAGCTATTCCTCCATCATATCAAAAACATTTGTTCATTGAAAAAAGTCATCGAAGCGATGACTGTTATTGTGCAGGTTGCTCTACCCCTTGGTTTTTTATCACCAATCTTTGGTGAAGTTCTTTTTCTGGATCCAATGGGTAAGCGACCACTTGGCCATTCAGTTTAACTTCAACATTCGTTGCATTTCCAATATTAAGTCGCACTTCTTTTGCTGTTGATAAATCACGTTTTTCTGTTTGACCACTTTGTACTGTAGTGTTTAGAATTTCATTACCCGCGTCGTCCTTAACATCTACATAACTTGTACCCTTCGCTGAAATTTCCAGTTCTAATGTTTTATTATTATGAATTTCCAAAGTAGATACCTTACCACTTGTTCCAACTACTTTTACTTCTTGTTGTCCAGTTGGTTCCTCTTTCTTTGGCTCTTCTTTTTTTGGCTCTTCTTTCTTTGGTTCTTCTTTCTTTGGTTCTTCCGCTTTCGCTTCATCTTTCTTCGTATCTAGCGGAGAATTTTCTGCTTTTTTAACTTCAATTTTCTCACTTTGAGTAGCCGGAACTCGTCCGTCATCTTTACCAGTCAGTGCTTGAATAACAAACCAAACTACGACTCCAAATGCGATTACTAACAATGCAATTAAGATTTTCGGCATATGATCTGCCATTGGCAATGATGAAGATTTTTGCATTGTTTCTTGTGTTTTTTGTCCAGTTGATACTTGTGGAACATCACGATTTTCAGATTGTGGTATCGTACTCTGATATTCTACAAGCAGTTCCTCTCCATTTAATCCAGCCGCATCTGCGTATTGTTTAATGAATGCACGTGCATAAAAAGCTCCTGGCAATACGTCATAATTGCCTTCTTCAATTGCTACTAAATGGCGTTTTTGAATTTTTGTAATCTCATGCAGCTGATCAATAGACAAGCCTTTTGCTTCTCTTGCTTCTTTCAGCTTTTGTCCTAATTCTGTCACTACTAACACCTCAATATTTCTTTAAAAGTCGAACATAGAGAAATTATTTTGCGTACCTTGCTCAATTTCATCTACTAAATTATATTGAATTTCTTCATCATAATCGTTACGTAACTCGATAATATAATCAAAATCATCCAATGTGTATTCTGACTGACTCACAAATACATCAGGATGTTCCACAACTTTCGTTGCAGGCAATCTCATAATTTCACGAACGAGTTGCCAATGCCTTTCATTGGCACGCTTTGTTGACACAATTCCATCTAGGATGAAAATATTGTCATCGCTATACTCATCTTCAATCAATTGACTACGAACAGTTTGCTTAATGAGAGTAGATGATACAAATAACCATCGTTTATTTGCACAAACACTTGCGGCAACAATGGATTCTGTTTTTCCGACACGAGGCATTCCTCGTATCCCAATTAGTTTATGGCCTTCTTTTTTCATGATTTCCGCCATAAAGTCTACAAGTAATCCTAATTCATCACGCACAAAACGAAATGTTTTCTTGTCATCTGCATCTCGTTGTATGTACCTACCATGTCTAACCGCTAGTTTATCCCTTAGCTTTGGCGGACGATATTTCGTTACCGTTATGTTATCCATCGTATTTAAAATTGATTCAAGTCTAGAGATCTGCTCTTGATTATCACACATAAGGAGTAACCCACGTCGTGCATTATCAACACCATTAATTGTGACAATATTAATGCCGAGCATACCGATTAACGAAGAAACGTCACCAAGCAAGCCAGGTCGGTTTTTATGTATTTCATATTCAAAATACCATTCAATCATCCAAGATCACTCCCCTTGCTTACTTTACACCTACGTACTATATTATATGATTTCACCTTAATAGGGAAGCTAAATGTATAATCTCTCCCGTGTAATTATTATACAAAAAAAGTAGAGAGGAGATTCTCCTCTCTACTTTTACTTATGTTGTACAAACTTAACCATTAAATTTGCGATTGTATGCTGCTCTTGTTCATCAGCAACTTTCCAAAGCTCAGACAACAATTTTTCTTGATCGTTACGCGCTTCTACTTCATTTGCTAAATAATCGCCAACACGAAATGCCATATCTGATACGGCACCATTATTAAGCCCTTTTCCTTCCGCTTGTTCTAAACGTTCTCCTAAAAAGCTCTTCCACTGATCAAAATTATCTAACACTGACATAATTAAGCACCTCACTATTGAGTAATAAAATCATGCTTAATTTGTGCAACTTTTCATTTTTTATGTAAGAATTTTTTAACAATGCCAGCCACCATTCACACCGATAATTTGTCCAGTTATGTAAGATGCTCCTGGTGATACGAGAAATGAAACTGTCTTTGCTACCTCTTCTGGTAAACCTATTCTGCCTAATGGTATCTCTTCAGCAATGCCAATCTTATCTTCTTCAGAAAAGACACTTAACATTTCCGTTTCAATTGCACCTGGTGCTACTGCATTCACACGCAATCCACTTAAAGAAACCTCTTTTGCTAAAGCTTTCACATATGAATTTTGTGCTCCCTTTACCATTGAATATAACACTTCACAAGAAGCCCCTATTTGCCCCCATATAGATGAAACAACTACAATATTTCCACTTCTCCGCCCAATCATAGGTGGAAGTGCCATTGATAGTAATTTATATACACTCTTAACTTGAAGTTCTACCATATAATTCAACTCATCATTTGTTACATCTGTCACTAATCCAAAGATACTCTTCCCAGCTGCGTATACGATAACATCAATAGGATGTTCAATTTGTCCCCACAACTGCTCTGCCCCATCATTAGAAGCTAAATCCGCTTGAACAGGAATTACTTCACCCCATTCCTTCTGTAACTCATTTACCTTCTCTTCACTGTTATTGTAATGAACATATACAGTATATCCATCTTGAATTAATTGTTTTGAAATAGCATAGCCAATCCCTCCGCTCCCTCCAGTTACTAATGCATACTTTTTCATAATTACCCTCTCTTATCTCTACAAGCTCATTTTTCATATAACTAAATAATACCCTCATCTTACAATTTATCAATGATAAGATGAGGGTATCTTTTAAATTTTATTTTTTCGGTAAAACTTGACAAACGCTCATTTTTTCTTCTGATAATAATAATTTTGCTACTTCTTGTAAATCTTGAACAGTTAGGCTTTCTAATTCAGTCAATGCATCAAACAAGCTAGATTCATTAAACGCATATCGCGTAAATTGATTTGCAATATATTCCGGTGAATTCAACGAGCGTAAAAAGCCACCAATTTTCTTTTTCTTTACTCGTTCTAATGCTGCCTCATCTAATTGATCATAATTTGTGTTTAATAAAATATCTTTCAAACGCTTTTCCAATTCATCCGGTTGCTTCGTATCACCGCCAACCATTGCAAAACCGAAGTTATTCTCTTCCGTATAATCATACGAGAACGAATCATCAATAAGCCCTTCATTATATAACGATTCATAATGAACGGAGCTTTTTCCAAATAAATAATCTAAAAGTAACGTAAGCGCGATTTCTTGTTTTAAAAGAGCTTTCCCTTTTTCTTTTAAATTTGTCGCTTTAATACCGACTAAACATTTCGGTGTTTGTACAGGCATTGAAATGATTTTCTTCTTTTCATTTACCTCATTTGGTTCATCTTCAAATGAACGTACAATTTCCGGCTGATTTTTATAATCTTTTTTCGCTTGATTTTCACGCACTAAGTCCATTGTTTCCTCTGGATCAATTGCACCAACAACAAATAGTAACATATTGCTCGGATGATAAAATGTTTCGTAGCATTCATATAATAGGTCTTTCGTAATTTTACTAATAGACTCGATTGTCCCTGCAATATCAATTTTAATGGGGTGCTTTACAAACAAGCTATCAATTAATCCAAAGTATAAGCGCCAATCTGGATTATCTTGATACATTTGAATTTCCTGTCCGATAATCCCCTTTTCTTTTTCAACAGTTTTTTCAGAGAAGTAAGGCTCTTGTACGAAATTTAACAACGTATTTAAATTTTGTTCTACATTTGATGTGCATGAAAAAAGATAAGCTGTTCTTGTAAAGGATGTGAAAGCATTTGCCGATGCTCCTTGTTTACTAAACAATTGAAAAGCATCGTGATCTTCTTTTTCAAATAATTTATGCTCAAGAAAATGCGCAATTCCGTCAGGTACACGAATCATTTCTTCTTTACCTAATGGTACGAATGTATTATCCATAGAACCATACTTTGTCGTAATCGTTGCAAATGTTTTATTAAATCCTTGCTTCGGTAAAACATATACATCTAATCCATTCGGAAGTTTTTCATAATAGAGCGTCTCTTTTAATTGCTCATAAACAATCTTCTCCATTTATTCTCCCTCCGTTCCTTGTAAAAAGTAAATTGTATCTAGTTCAATATTTTTAGCAACTTTCACAATCTCTTCTTTCGTCACACTTTCTATACCTGTTAACCATTCTTCAACTGGACGTGTACGATCTGAAATAATACCATGATATAGCATTTCCACAAATCCACGTGGCGTATCAATTGCTTCTAATATTTGATTTTGAATGACACTTTTCGTTTGATGCATCTCTTCTTCAGAAAAATCACCATTTTGCATCGCAAGCATTTGTTCTTTAATAATTTCAACTGCTTTTTCATAATTTTTTGCTTCAATCCCTGACATAACAAACAACAAGCCTTTATGACTTTCAAATCTTGATGCTGCATAGTACGCTAAACTATTCTTTTCACGGACATTTACGAATAACTTCGAATGAGAAAAACCTCCAAACAGCCCATTGAACAATTGCAGTGCGAAATAATCTTCATCTTTATATGTGACAAACGTACGATAACCAATGTGTAATTTACTTTGTTTTAATTCTTGTTTTTCAACAACTTCTTTTTCTTCATTATTTCGCTTATGAAGGAGTACATTTCTTTCTCTCACAGGACGCGCTGTAATAGAAAAATACTTACTTACAAGATCAACTGCGTTTTCTGAAATATCACCAATAATATATAGATCCATTTCATCTTCCGCTAACACCTTTTGATAATATTGATACAGACTTTCATTTGTAATAGAAGTAACACTCTCTTTTTTTCCATTTGCACTTAATCGATACGGTTCTACTTTGCACATTTCTTCGATTAAACGCTCATTTGCATAGCGCATTTTATCATCATAAGTAGCTTCAATTCTCTGCAAAAGCGCTCTTTTTTCACTTTCTACAATAGAAGGTAGGAAACTATTCCCCTCTGTTGCTGGATGTAAAACAATATCCGATAACATAGAAAGCGCTTTTTCAAATAACGGTGGTGCATCGTGTAAATATACTTCATTTGCAATGTCTACATAAATGGAGATGATATGGTCTTCCCCTTTTTTACTTACATCTACTCCCAAAGAAGATCCGTATAATTCTTCTAAATATTGACGTAGACGAATTACAGAAGGAAGTTTTTCTGTCGCACTTTGCAATACGTATGGCAATAGGGCACGCTCTGTCACCGTCTCCTCATTTAAAGGTGCTTTAAAACGAAATACAAAGGTATTTGTTTTATATTTATCAGTCGGAATAATATGTACTCGCAAACCACCTAACTCATGTAATTGTTGTTCCATTAGTTTCATTTATAGCCCTCCTTTACGTATATAGGAATATTCCTCTTCAATATACAGTTTTTAGAAATAAAAAACCAATTTTTCTTCCTTATTATGCTTACAAATGACTTTTTCTAAAAACTATAATATGTAAGGAACATAGTAAAATTTCGTATTACATATATTCTATGTAAAAAAGCTCACACTAATGTGCGAGCTTTTTTCTACTTACAAATTACTTATCGTTTTCCTTTTTCATAAGGAGTTCCTAATGCTTTCGGAGCTTCAGAACGACCTACAAAACCGACAAGTGCTAATATTGTGAATACATACGGTAATATCGTTAATAAAACACTTGGAATCTGGTCTAATACAGGAATTGTTCCACCCGTTACACTAAGAGACTGAGCAAAACCAAAGAATAGAGCTGCACCCAGTGCGCCTAGCGGATTCCACTTCCCAAAGATCATAGCAGCTAAAGCTAAGAAACCTTGTCCTGTAATAGTTGCCCCTGAGAAGTTATTAGAAATGGACATTGCAAAAATCGCTCCACCAATTCCGGCAAACACCCCTGATATACAAACGCCGATATAGCGCATTTTATATACGTTAATCCCCATCGTATCCGCTGCCATTGGGTGTTCACCAACAGCACGCAATCGAAGACCAAACGGTGTTTTATAAATAACATACCAAACAACAAATGCTAAAATAATCGCAATATACGACGTTATTGGTACATTTGAAAAGAATATTTTCCCTATAACCGGAATATCCGAAAGACCTGGAATATCAATCTTTTCAATACGGTACTGAATAAAGTCAGTCTGCCCTTTATCAAAGATCTTCTTAATTGCAAATACTGTTAAACCAAGAGATAAGAAGTTAATTGCTACACCACTTACAACTTGATCCGCTCGGAATGTAATAGATGCTACTGCATGAAGTAATGCAAATAAACCACTACCAATTGCCGCAAACAATAACGCAATCCACGGAGTCATCGTTCCCCAAGTATCACCCATTAATAAGTTTGTAACAACTCCAATAAATGCACCAAATAGCATTAGTCCTTCTAATCCGATATTTACAACACCCGATCGTTCACTAAATACACCACCTAGTGCTGTGAAAATTATAGGTGCCGATGTATATAACGTACCCGTCACAAGAATGGCTAATATATCTAAAAAGCTCATTTATTTCCCCTCCTTGCTCATGCGTGTAAGCGCCCATCTTAACACATAACTACATGCAACAAAGAAGATGATACATGCAATAATTACGTTTATAAGCTCTGATGGCACATCTGCCTCAAAGTTCATTTGAGGGGAAGCACTTTTCAAACCACCAAATAATAAAGCTGAAAGGATAATACCAAACGGATTATTTCCTCCAAGTAAGGCTACGGCAATCCCGTCAAACCCTACCCCTGTAAAGGAGGACATCGCTGTCATGCTTTGGAATGTTCCTAATCCTTCCATCGCTCCACCAATCCCTGCGAACGCACCAGCAATTGTCATGGAAAATACTACATTACGAGAAACTTTCATCCCTGCATATTGAGAAGCATGTTGATTAAATCCTACTGACTTTAATTCATAACCTAAAGTTGTTCGATCTAATAAGAACCACATTAAAATAGCGATTAAAATTGCTACAATAATTCCCCAGTGAAGGCGTGAACCGTCAGTAATGGATGCAAGCCAGTCTGAAGATAATGACGCACTCTCTTTAATGTCGTACGTTTTATCATTACCCTCGTGTAAAAAGCGCTTAATAATATCATATGTTACATATAACGCGATATAGTTCATCATAATTGTTACAATAACTTCATTAACTTGAAACTTTCCCTTTAAATATCCAGGGATGAAACCCCAGATTCCGCCTACTAACGCCGCGAATAAAATAGATAATGGAATGTGAAGAACAGCTGGTAGCGAGACTGCATAACCGAACCAAACCGCTGCAAGCCAACCAACTAACAATTGACCCTCTACCCCGATATTAAATAAACCTGTACGAAATGCAAACGCCACCGATAAACCAGCAAGAATAAGCGGTATCATTGTACGAAGTGTTTCACCAATCGCACTTGGACTGCCGAACATGCCTGTCCAAAGTGCACTATAACCAACAATTGGGTCATAGCCACTAACTAGCATTACAATCGCTCCTACAAGTAAGCCAAAAATAACGGATAGTACTGGGACTAAAATATTTATCGTTCGTTCTGTTAAAAGTTTTTTAGCCATTTGTACCCACCTGCTCCTTCTTTGTTCCTCCAGCCATTAACAATCCAAGCTGTTGTTCATTCGTTTCTTTCGCATCAACTATTGCTACAATTGTTCCTTCATAAATAACAGCAATTCGATCGCTAACATTTAAAATTTCCTCTAACTCTAGTGATAAAAGTAATACACCTTTTCCTTTATCTCTTTGCTCTATTAATCTCTTATGAATAAATTCAATTGCCCCTACATCTAAACCACGTGTCGGCTGTGCAGCAATTAATAAATCTGGATCACGGTCTACTTCACGTGCAATAATTGCCTTTTGCTGATTTCCCCCAGATAGTGCACGAGCTAACGTTTGCTCACTAGGTGTACGTACATCAAACTGTTCAATAAGTGCCTTTGCTTTTTCTGTAATTTTGCTGAAATTTAAAATCCCTTTCTTTGAAAACGGATTTTTATAGTACGTTTGCAAAACTATATTATCTCTAACAGAAAAATCAAGAACGAGTCCGTGTTTATGACGATCTTCTGGAATATGACCAATTCCTTCTTCTGTTATTTTTCTAACAGGCCAATTTGTTATTTCTTTCCCTTTAATTGCAATAGAACCTGACTCAACTTTTCGTAAACCAGTAATTGCTTCTATTAATTCACTTTGTCCGTTTCCATCAATTCCTGCAATACCAACAATTTCCCCCGCACGAACAGTTAAGTCAAGGCCTTTTACAGCAGGTAGTTGACGTGCATCGTGAACAACAAGGTTTGCAATTGAAAGTACCTCTTCTTTTGGCTTCGCGTCTATTTTTTCTGTTTTAAAATTCACTTGACGTCCGACCATTAATTCTGCAAGTTTATTTTCATCCGTATTTGCAACGTCAACCGTTCCAATCCCTTTTCCTTTACGAATAATCGTACAACGATCGCAAACTTCCATAATTTCTTTCAACTTATGTGTAATAAGAACAATAGATTTCCCTTCTTGCACAAGCTTTTTCATAATTTGAATTAGCTCATGAATTTCTTGTGGTGTTAACACAGCTGTCGGTTCATCAAATATTAAAATTTCTGCCCCGCGGTAAAGTGTTTTTAAAATCTCAACACGCTGTTGCATACCGACAGAAATATCTTGTATTTTCGCATATGGATCTACAGCTAAACCGTATTGTTCAGACAGTTTTTGAATTTCTTTAGCAGCTTCCTCAACAGCAATTTTCCCTTTTTTCTTCGGTTCGTTTCCGAGAATAATATTCTCTGTAACTGTAAAATTATGAACAAGCATAAAGTGCTGATGTACCATTCCAATACCAAGGTCATTTGCTATATTCGGATTTGTAATCTTTACAGTTTTTCCTTTAATTTTAATTTCACCTTGTTCTGGCTGGTACAAACCAAATAGTACATTCATCAATGTGGATTTCCCTGCACCATTTTCTCCAAGTAAAGCATGTATTTCTCCCTGCTTTACTTGCAGCGTAATATCATCATTCGCTACAATGCCTGGGAATACTTTCGTAATGTTATTCATCTCAATTACGTATTCCATTGTGTTCCTCCTTTTAACAGGGAACATTCCCCTATTACACTATTAACTTATTAAGCAATTCGGAAGCTTTATACATACAAAGGTTAGTTCTATGAACTAACCTTTGCTATTTCTCTATTTATTTTTTTAGAGAAGCTTCATATTCTTTATACTCTTTATCTGTAGCTGGTACTTTAATTGCACCATCTGTAATTTTCTTTTCAAACTCTTCTACTTTTGTTAAAATTTCAGGGTTAACTTTTTTCACGTTGTCAGTTGTTTTTGCAATACCAACGCCGTCATCTTTTAAGCCAAACGCTTCTATTTTACCGCCTTTTAATTTACCGTCTTTCGCTTCTTGTGCTACTTTTTCAACAGCGATATCTACACGTTTTACCATTGAAGTTAATGTTACGTTTTCAGGCATACCTTCTTGGTTTTGGTCACGGTCAACACCGATTACCCAAACGTTTTCACCTTTTTTCTTACGGTTTTTCGCTTCAGTGAATACACCATTACCTGTACCACCAGCAGCATGATAAATTACATCTACGCCTTGACCATACATTGCTGAAGCAAGTACTGTACCTTTTTCAGGTTTATCAAATGCTTCTGCATATTCAGATACGATTTCAATATTTGGATTTACTGCCTTTGCACCAGCTTTAAATCCATTTTCGAATTTACTAATTAAATCACTCTTCATTCCACCAACAAATCCTACTTTATTCGATTTCGTTGACATAGCTGCTACCGCACCTACAAGGAATGAGCCTTCATGATCTTTAAATGTAATGCTTGTTACGTTTGGTGCATCTACAACAGTATCAACGATTGCGAATTGTTGTTTTGGAGATTCTTTTGCTACTTCTTTAATTGCACCTTCTAATTTATAACCAATTCCGAAAGATAAATCATACTTATCTTTTGAAAATTTCTTTAAGTTCGGAATATAATCTGCTTCTTTTTCAGACTGTAGGTAACGATAATTTGTCTTTTCCTTTAAATCGTTATCTTTACCAAACTTTTTTAGCCCTTCCCAAGAAGATTGGTTGAATGATTTATCATCAACGCCTCCAACATCTGTTACCATACCGACTTTGAAATCTTTATTGTCTTTACTGTCTTTCTTGTCACTGCTCGCTTTATCCGAGTTACCACATGCACCTAAAACTGTACTTGCTGCTAATGTTAATGATAATAAAAGACCTGCTTTTTTCTTCATACTAGAAACCCCTCCTAAAATGATATATATATTTCTTCTTACGCTGCTGTCCCTTACTTCTTGCTGTCACCTCCCTAAAAAGGAACTTACTTACATACGTTTTCTTAATACGTGGAAGCTAAACTTATCAGCTCTAAAGTAATTAATAGAATATAAGATTGGCTCATCATTTTGATCATAGTGCATTTGTTTTAATACAAGCAGTGCTGTTTCAGGCTCACATTCTAAAATCGGTGAGATTTTCGGATGGTAACCAATCGGCTCAATATGAGCAACCGCATACGTTATGCGCTTATGCGTGTTATTATGTATCACTGTAAGTAATGATTCTTCATTGTAGCCCGATAAATCCGGCAATATTTCTTTTGCAAGTTTATCAATGCAATATACAACAGGTTCCCCATCCGCTGTACGCACACGCTCAATCATCACTGCATTAAAACCATCTTCACTATTAAACTTCTCTTTTTCTTCTTCGGTTAAAGTTGTTGTAGATGATGATAAAAAGATTGTTCCTGGTGTTTTCCCCACACTAGAAATCATATCTGTAATACTAGAAAGTTGTTCTATTCCAGAAGAAAATAATGGCTTTGCATTTACAAACGTCCCTACACCATGTCTACGAATGACAACATTTTCTTCTTCTAAAATACGCAATGCTTCCCTTAAAGTAGCTCTACTTACGCCAAGTTCTTTCGCTAAATCAAACTCTGATGGCAGCTTTTGTCTTTCTTTGTAAGCCCCATCTTTAATTTTTTCTTTGATGTGATCAATCACCCGTAAATATAGGTGACGACTATCGGATTTTACTGACATAAGACTCCCCCGCATTTCAATTATTCGACCTCTGATGTAAGACTTCTTTTCTCTTTTTTCAACTTACAACATAGTAAACATGACTAATCACTAAAAATAAACACAATTGTCGAATAAATATTAATAATTTTTTTAGATAAAATTTTCACTCTTTACTGCATAAAAAAAACTTTGCACCATAAACATTCCTCTTTTCGAGAAAAAGTTCGGCACAAAGATCCCTTACATCCTTTGTTACACACTTTTCCCCTCATAGTCTAGCAATTCATGGTTGCCAGGTAGAAACTTATGGACCTTATCTCCAAGATTATATGAGGCAGTGATTCTTTTCGAAGTAATCTTACCACTTGCTCTCATACGTGTCAACAAAATTTAACATTTTTCTACAATGAATATCGAACATTTATAAAAAGGCACACTCATAGCATTCGTATTCTAAAGAATCGACTTGAATGTAAGCCCTTTCTTTCTTGTTGAATATAGTATATAACAAAAACAGTATATAAAAAAGCCTAATTGCAAAAACAATTAGGCTTTTTTTAAGAACTTTTTTCTTGTACATCATTAATGAGCACTTCTCTCGGTTTACTACCCTCATATGGACCTACTACACCGTTCATTTCCATTGCATCAATTAGACGAGCAGCTCGCGTATAACCTACTCTAAATCTACGTTGCAACATAGAAACAGACGCTGTTTGCATTTCCACTATGAGCTGAACTGCTTCATCGTATAATTCATCTTCAACTTGCTGCTTTGTCTCAGGGACATCTTGTGGAATCATATCCTCTTGATATTGTGCTTTTTGCTGCCCAATAACATATTCTACAACTCTCTCAACTTCATCATCTGATAAAAATGCACCTTGTACACGAACAGGCTTTGATGCACCAATTGGTATAAATAGCATATCTCCACGACCTAGCAGCTTCTCTGCGCCACCACCATCAAGAATTGTACGAGAATCCGTTTGAGAAGATACAGCGAATGCAATACGTGATGGAATATTCGCTTTAATAACACCTGTAATAACGTCAACCGATGGGCGCTGCGTTGCAATAATTAAATGAATACCAGCCGCACGAGCCATTTGTGCCAAGCGCATTATCGCATCCTCTACATCCGACGAAGCAACCATCATTAAATCTGCTAACTCATCCACAATTACTACAATATACGGTAATTCAGGTTGTTTCGCTTCCGATTGATTATTATGCGCTTTAATATAATCGTTATACCCTTCAATATTCCGCGTACCACTATGAGCAAACAACTCATAACGGCGTTCCATCTCACTTACAACCTTTTTCAAAGCTTGCGATGCTTTTTTCGGATCAGTTACAACTGGTGTTAATAAATGGGGCACACCATTATATACATTTAACTCTACCATTTTCGGATCGATCATCATTAATTTTACTTCATGCGGTTTTGCACGCATTAAAATACTAACTATAATCCCGTTAATACACACACTTTTCCCACTACCTGTCGCACCGGCTACTAGTAAATGGGGCATTTTATTTAAACGGGCCAATACAGCTTCACCTGTAATATCTCGTCCAAGACCAATTAACAACTTCTCTTCTGGATGATTATTAGCCTTAGAGTCCAGCACTTCCCTAAGTGTTACCATAGAAACTTCTGAGTTCGGAACTTCAATCCCTACAGCTGATTTCCCGGGAATAGGCGCTTCAATACGAATGTCTTTCGCAGCTAAAGCAAGCGCTAAATCATCACTTAAACTAACAATTTTACTTACCTTTACTCCCATATCAGGATACACTTCATACTTCGTAACTGCAGGACCTCTGTGTACTTTTGTCACTTTCGCTTTCACACCAAAACTTTGGAATGTACGTTCCAATTTACGAGCATTTTCATAAATTTCCGCATTTTCATTTGTAACTTGCTTATTTTTTGGGAACTTTAATATATCAAGCGAAGGAAGCTTATAATCTTTATTTTCAACATTTGAAAATTGCATCGGTGGGGCACTTGTTTCCGCCTCTAAAGATTCCACAATTTTTTCTCCACGCTTTTTCTTAGGCTCTTCAATAGGTGGAGCTTCTTCAATAAACGGTGAAGTAATTGGATCTGTTACATGTTCTTCTTCCATCCGTTTATCCTCTTCTTCATTTACAGGATAATTCTCAGTGAAATTTGAAATAATGGGGGGATCAATTTGCATCTCTTCCATCGGCTCAATCACTTCTTCTTGCTCCACAGCACGTGCGTGTCTTGAACTTCTTGTTGTTTTTTTCTTTTCTGTTTGTTCAGCAATCCTTTTTGATCGCCAATCTTTATAATCCCCTTGCATAACTTGAAATTGACTTCTAAGAATTCTACCCACCGGGGCAAGAACTTCTCCAATATGCTTATTTGTTATACAAAGTATTCCAAGAATAACTAAAATAATTCCAATGATATAGGCTCCTACTTCATCAAATAAGAAGTAACATGTTGCGAACATGAGCGCACCAAACATCCCACCGCCTAAGTGAACGCTATCTGGCCCTTTTTTCATTTCAAGAAAGAAGTTATCTTTCGTACTCACAATAACAGAAGTATTTTGCACTGCTCCATCTTTCGTAAGAAGGTTAAATAATGTAATATGACTGAACATTAATATCGCCAATACAATTAAATAAAAACCGATTAACCGTTTATTTAAAAGGTTCGGCCATCCACGTTTTATAACAAACGAAACCGATAAAGCTATTACACCTAACACACCAATTATGTACCACTCACCAAAGAAGAAGCGAAAAAATAACACAAACGATTTCCCTACAACGCCTAGCTGTAAAATCGTAATGATTGAAAGTGCAAAAAGAGCCAAACCGACGATTTCATAATATAGAGTTGGCTTTATCGTACGTCTTGCCTTTGCCTTCGTCCCTCTTTGCTTTTGTTTTGCCATTTCTTCACCTCGTGTTCTACATATAAATAAGGACAACCTCTAAAAAAACTCTACTTATATGTCTGTTTTCTCTATTCTTTCAGGTCTTTATCTCTTCTATTTTTACACTTCTTGTAAAATGTTAAATAAACAGAAGAAAGCAGCCCCCTACTCATGGCTGCTCAACCGTCTTGTTTTTTATATTATACCATAGCTTCTGAACAAAATCCTTCTTTTTGCTAAAAGGTTATTTTCTGACCAGGCTCATACTCTAAGTAGTGAAATGGATTCGTACTTAACACACGCACAATAGAATAACACCCATGTTCTTCTTCAGAAACCATTAATTCAACACCATGTATATTTACAACTTTTTGACTTTCACATTGCGAATAATCGGCAGGGTATACAAGTTGCTCTGGCATAATTGTATATAGAATCATTGTAGCATCGTTCCTTCTGCATTATCATCTGCGCGAGCCTCTATTAATTCGTTTAGTTTTTGAAGTGCACTCCCAATGCCACCCACATCATCAATAAGACCATACTTCACTGCATCTCCACCAATTACATTCGTCCCAATATCTCGGGTCAAATTCCCTTTCGCAAACATAAGTTCTTTAAAACGATCTTCCGTTACTTTCGAATGTTTCGTCACAAATCGAATGACTCTTTCTTGCATTTTATCCAAATACTCAAATGTTTGCGGCACACCTATAACAAGACCGGTTAAACGAATTGGGTGAATCGTCATCGTCGCTGTTTCTGCAATAAATGAATAATCAGTCGAAACTGCAATTGGTACACCAATCGAATGCCCTCCGCCTAAAACAAGAGATACCGTCGGTTTCGAAAGCGAAGCTACCATCTCAGAAATTGCTAGCCCTGCTTCAACGTCTCCTCCAACTGTGTTTAATATTAAAAGCAAACCTTCAATTTTCGGATTTTGCTCAATCGCGACAATTTGCGGGATAATGTGCTCATATTTTGTTGTTTTATTTTGCGGTGGCAACTGAACATGACCTTCCACCTGTCCAATGATTGTTAAACAATGAATACGTGATTCATTCATTTGCGGCACATTCGTTTGTCCAAGCTGTTGAATTTTCTCCACTATTGAAGCTTCTTTCGGAGCTTCTTTCGGAACTTCTTTCGGCCCAGCTTCTTTTTCTTCATTTGTATAACGATCACGTTCTGTCATATCGCATCCCCTTTCACTCGTATATAACTATTATTTCTTAAGTTATAAATTTCATTCGATAGGGTTTAAAAAGAAAAAAGATCACCCGTAAAGGTGATCTTTTTTACACTTCCATAATAATCGGTAAAATCATAGGTTTTCTCTTTGTCTCTTCGTACAAGAACTGCCCTAATAATTCACGAATATTTTGTTTTAACATAGACCATTCAATTGAATATTCTTTAATTGATTGCTCAACAATCATGCGTACAATCTCTGTAGATCGCTCAATTAATGCTTCTGATTCACGAACATATACAAAACCACGTGAAATGATTTCTGGACCAGAGATAATTTTCTTTTCATCTTTACCAAGTGTTACAACAACTACTAATATTCCATCTTGAGATAACATCTTTCTATCTCGAAGAACGATATTACCAACGTCACCTACACCTAATCCATCAATTAAGACATTACCAGCTTGCACTTTACCAACTAAGTTTGCTTCATTATCACCAAAAGCAATTACATCGCCTTTTTCTACGATAAAAATATTTTCTCTTGTAATACCTACATCTTCAGCTAAATATGCATGTGCTTTTTGCATACGAAACTCACCATGTACGGGTACAAAATACTTAGGTTTCATTAAATTTAACATTAGTTTTAATTCTTCTTGACTACCATGACCTGAAACGTGAACTTTTCTTTCACCGTAATAAATAACTTCAGCTCCAGCTCTAAATAACAAATCAATAATTTTCGATACAGATATTTCATTCCCCGGAATTGGAGAAGCTGCAATAATAACAGTATCACCTTTACGAATTGAAATTTGTTTATGAGCTTGCTTCGCCATTCTAGAAAGTGCTGCCATCGGTTCCCCTTGACTACCTGTCGTTAAAATAGCTACCTTTTTCTCTGGGAAGTTGTCTACTTCTTGTAATGAAATAACCATACCTTCTGGAACATCTAAATAACCAAGACGTCTTGCAATGTCTACTACTTTCACCATACTACGTCCTACTACCGCTACTTTTCTTCCTGTTTCGGCAGCCGCGTCAAATACTTGTTGAATACGATGTACGTTCGATGCAAATGAAGCAACGATAATACGACCTTCTGCACCGTAGAACACTTTAGAAATTTCTACACCAACTTCTTTTTCCGAACCTGTATAGCCTGGACGCTCAGCGTTTGTACTATCAGATAATAAGCAAAGTACGCCTTCATTTCCGATTTGTGCCATTTTCCCAAGATCTGCTCCATTATTTCCAATTGGAGTTTGATCAAATTTAAAGTCTCCTGTATACACTACAGCACCTTTTGATGTATGGAAACAAACACCAACAGAATCCGGAATACTATGTGTCGTTCCAAAGAATGACACTGTTGTAGTATTAAACTCTACTGTTGAATTTGAATCGATTGTTTTTAAGTCCACACGGCCTAACATGCCCGCTTCACCAAGTTTTTCTTGTATAAGTCCTACCGTTAATTTCGTTGCATACACTGGAATAGATAATTTACGAAGTACATAAACAATTCCACCAATATGATCTTCATGACCGTGAGTAATAAATAAACCTTTTACTCGCTCTTGATTTTCCACTAAGTATGTAATATCAGGAATAACGATATCAATCCCAAACATTTCATCTCCTGGGAACATTAATCCTGCATCTACAATAAAGATTTCAGAATCAATTTCAACACAGTACATGTTTTTCCCGATTTCACCTACTCCACCAAGAGCAAATACTTTAACAGACTCATTCTCTTTTCTCTTCATGTTGTTGCCTGGTTTAAAAATCTTGCAAACACTGATTTCACTAAAATTGTAGAGACACCAGGGGAAACTCTACAACCACCATATATTCACCGTCCAAGACGAATGTCCTTACCGTTATGCGATATCATGTCCTTGTATATTTTTTAAACCAGGTTTCACCTCTCTTTCATTATATAAATCAAATATCTTATTCGATATGATATGAAAATTTAATTAAATTATAATTTCTTCCAATTTTGCTAAGCATACCCGTACTAAGCTACTTAGCCATATTATACCTGATACAAGAAATAGAACACAAGTTAAATTATATGAAAGACTATATAAGAAGCTAAATTGAGGTTGTAATTTGCGAGGTTTTTTTCCACATACTACCTATTATTTTTTCTACTTATATAAGATATTAATGGAAAAATATACATGTGTGTTCTGTATATAAACATAAAACGCTATTCACTAAAAACACATGCTCTCTATAATCAATTTCTAACCAATATTATGCCGTCCCCTTCTTATTACACCTCGTTAACTATGCTATTTTTACCACTCACGTATATTTAATCTAAATAAAAATGACCTAGTTTCACACTAGGTCATTTCTTATTAACGAGGAATAGATTGCATTACAGATTGTAACGTTACTCTTTCTTCTTCTGTTAATGGAAGAAGCGGTAAACGTACAGAACCTACATCTAATCCAACCATTTGTAACGCTGTTTTTACTGGCGTTGGGCTTGGCGCCATAAATAATGAATCCGTTACTCTTACAAGTAATTGATGTAATTTTTGCGCCTTCTTAAACTCTCCCGCTTGGAATGCTGTAATCATTTCTTGCATTTCATTTCCGATAACATGAGATGCTACTGAAACGATACCTTTCGCTCCAACCGCCATAGCCGGTAACGTTAAACCGTCATCACCGCTGTATACTGCAAAGTCGTCCGCTGTTTTTTCAATGATTGCTGTCATTGTTAGTACATCGCCGCCTGCATCTTTAATCGCAACAATGTTTTCTATTTCTGATAAACGAACAACTGTATCAACGGAGATTTGTACAATAGATCGTCCTGGAACGTTATATAGCATAACCGGAAGTGGCGTGCTTTCAGCAATCGTTTTAAAGTGCTGATACATTCCTTCTTGACTCGGTTTGTTATAATACGGCGCTACTAGCATAACTGCATCAACACCAACTTCTGTTGCCTTTTTAGTTAAGTCAACAGAGGCATGTGTATTATTGCTACCTGTTCCAGCGATTACGGGCACCCTTTTATCGACAACAGATACGACATGGCGATATAACGCTACTTTTTCTTCTGAAGTTAATGTAGGAGATTCACCTGTCGTTCCTCCTACCACGATTGCTGTTGTACCGTTATCAATTAAATAATTTACCAATTTCGTTGTCTTTGCAAAATCGATATTCTCATTTATATCAAACGGTGTTACCATCGCAGTTGCAATTGTCCCAAAATCTATCATGGTCTCACTCCTTATTGTTCCAGTTGCTTTTCTTTTGAAAGCTCAAACGCACTATGTAATGCATTTACAGCCTCCACTAAATCAGTTTCTTTTACAAGAACCCAAATTGTCGTATGACTATCTGCCGATTGCAGAATTTGAATACCTTTTTCTGCTAAAGCTGTAACGATTTTCGCAGTAACCCCTGGGATTCCTGCCATTCCAGCTCCAACGATAGATACTTTGGCACAATGCTCTGTCACAATTGGCTCATATCCAAGTTGTTTCAACACTTCGACAGCACGAGCTGATACATTATCATTTACTGTGTAAGCTACACCAGTAGGAGAAATGTTAATTAAATCAACACTAATGCCTTCGTTTGCCATTTCTTTAAATACATGTTGTTGCAAATCATATGCCGTTTCTTTTGCAAGTACTTTAATTTGCGTTACGTTTGATACGTGGGCAATACCTGTAACAGGACGTTCTTCTACATCCTGCCCTTTTGTAGCACCATCGTATGCTGCAATAAGCGTACCTTCGCTATCAGAATACGTAGAACGTACACGAAGCGGTACTTTTGCATGCATCGCAATTTCAACCGCACGTGGATGAACGACTTTTGCACCTTGGTAAGCCATATTACAAATTTCGTTATACGTTACCGTTTGAAGATGACGTGCATCTTTTACAATACGAGGATCCGCAGTCATAACACCTTCTACATCTGTGAAGATATCAATAAATTCAGCATGAAGCGCAACACCTAATGCTGAAGCTGAAGTATCGCTACCTCCGCGTCCAAGTGTTGTCGTATCACCTTTTTTCGTTTGCCCTTGGAATCCTGTAACGACGATTACATCTAGATTTTCTAATTCTTCATGTATACGATCGCAATTCATTTCAACGATTTTTGCATTCGTAAAGTCATCATTTGTTACAAAACCAGCTTGTGCACCATTTAATGCCGCTGCTTTTATACCGTTCTCATTCAACATATTAGAGAAAACAATTGCAGAGATTAACTCTCCACATGATAATAATAAATCTTGCTCACGTTTAGAAATAGTAGATTCCTCTTGATTTACAAGACTTAATAACGTATCCGTTGCATACGGTTCACCTTTACGGCCCATAGCAGATACGACAGTAACTACTTTATATCCAGCAGCTAACGATTTTTTTATATGATGAAGCGCATGCTTACGTCCATTTTCATCACGTACTGATGTGCCACCAAATTTTTGAACAATTATTTTCATATTTTGCACCTTCTCTTAGCCGTTTACACTAATTGTAATTTTACTAAGCGCTCTGCAATTTGAACAGAATTCCATGCAGCGCCTTTTAATAAGTTATCAGATACGACCCAAAGATGGAATCCTTTATCGTTATTTAAATCTTTACGGATTCTTCCAACGAATACTTCGTTTTTACCTACTGCAGTAGCTGGCATTGGATATAACTGCTCTTCTGGATTATCTTGCAGAACAATACCTTCTGCATTTGCAAGTAAGCTCTTTAATTCTGCTACTGTTACGCCTTCTTTTTCTACTTCGATGTAAACAGACTCAGAATGCCCTGATACAACTGGTAAACGTACGCATGTTGCCGCTACTTCTAATTCAGGCATATGCATAATTTTTTTCGTTTCATTAATCATTTTCATTTCTTCAAATGTAAATCCATTATCTTGGAACTTATCAATCTGTGGAATCGCATTAAAAGCAATTTGGTAATGTTTTTTATCACCTGATACAGGTAAAACATTCGCCTTAGCTTCTTCGCCATTTAAGATTGCTTGTGATTGTTCATGAAGTTCTTCAATCGCTGCCGCACCAGCACCTGATACAGCTTGATATGTGGAAACGATTACTCGTTTTAAACCATATTGCTGACGAACTGGCTCAAGAGCTACTACCATTTGAATTGTAGAACAGTTTGGATTTGCAATAATACCATTATGTTCTTTTAAGTCGTTTTCATTTACTTCAGGTACAACAAGTGGCACGTTTTCTGTCATACGGAATGCACTTGTATTATCAACAACAATCGCACCGCGCTTTGCTGCTTCTGGCGCTAATTGTTTCGATACAGATCCACCAGCACTAAATAGTGCGATATCTACTCCTTCAAAACTTTCAGGAGTCGCCTCTTGAACTGTAAATTCTTCGCCTTTAAATACAAGTTTCTTACCTGCAGATCGTTTAGATGAAAGTAACGTTAATTTCCCGATTGGAAATTCTCGTTTCTCTAAAGTATTTAACATTTGTTCACCAACTGCGCCGGTTGCTCCAACTACAGCGACATGAAAAGTTTTTTGCTTTTCCATCACTATGCCCCTTTCTAGATACCAATCCTTCTATAACTTAGAATTAGAAGGAGTATACAATACCCCTTCTAATCTTAATAACGTTAATTTTATCATATTCTACAGTAAGAATGATGGTTTCATCAAAAATTGTCCGTTTTTTTTCGTTTTTTAATTCATATATCTGAATTTTTCTACGACAACCGGTTGCAATTGTTTTCCTTGTAGCGCTTCTAATACTGTATCTTCCAGTAGCTCCATACGAGCTACCATTGAGTTCGGTTTTTTCTCTGGTGCGTCTTGGCCGAATGGGACGAAGTAGATGTTTTTTGTGGCCATTAGGCGCATGAGATTTACCCCGTTTAATCCTAAAGCATCATTCGTCGAAACCGCCAATACGACAGGCTTACCATTTCTCAGCGTCGCTTTTGCTGCCATTAATACTGGAGAATCTGTCATTGCATTTGCAAATTTACTCATCGAATTTCCTGTTAGTGGTGCAATTACCATACAGTCTAATGGAATTTTAGGTCCTAGCGGTTCTGCGCCAACGATTGAATTAATTGCTTTAAATCCTGTTGTTTCTTCAATCTTTTTAATCCACTCTGCTCCCTCACCAAATCTCGTATTTGTTGATTGAACAGTGTAAGAAACAACGGGACGTACTTCTGCTCCCTCAGCAATTAATTTCTCTAAATGAGGCATCACTTCTTCATACGTACAATGTGAACCTGTAAAACCAAATCCAATTCTTTTCCCTTTTAAATTCATTCCCCATTCTCCTTTCTTGCTATTACGTCTTCTGCTAATAACTGAGAAAGAACGTTCGCTAAAATTTGTCCTGCTGTTTTCGGAGCAACAATCCCTGGCAATCCAGGTGCTAATAGCGCTTTAACTCCTCTTTTTTCTGCGTATCTAAAGTCGGTACCACCTGGTTTAGAAGCTAAATCAATTACTAACGTATGAGCTGGCATTTTTGAAATAACATTCGCTGTCACAACGAGATGTGGAATTGTGTTAATCACAATATCCATATTTCCTACTTCTTTCTCAATGTTTTGCATATGAAAAGGAGAAAACATCATCTCTGTAATACGTGCAATATGTTCCGATCGTCTTGCTCCAACTTTGACGTGGGCTCCTAATGATTGAAATGCTCTGGCAACACTCATCCCTGTTCTACCAAATCCTAAAACCATTACATTGGACCCATGAATTGTATAGTCGGTATGTTGAATTACCATCATTAATGTGCCTTCTACAGTCGGAATAGAATTGTAGATTGCCACATCATCACGATCAAATAATTTAACAAGTTTTCGGTTTGTAGTAGATACGAGATTTTCCAAGTAAGGCGTACCAATACCTGAATATATAGTAAAGTGTTCTGGTGTATTTTCAATTTGTTCTTTCGTTATAGAAACTTTTTCATTTGAAAAAATAGTATCTACTTCTCCTTTGGCATTTGTACCTGCAACTGGCAAAATGATTGCATCTACAGAAGTAAAATCTAAATTTTGTATACTTTCTTTTGCTGCCCCTGTGAAGCCATGATCCAACTGATCAAACCCTATCAATGAAAGTTTCGCATCCAATTCAACTAGTTTACGAATTACTTCTAGCTGCCTTGCATCTCCTCCTATGACAGCAATATGCATCTCAGTCAACATTCCCTAATTCACCTTCTTTTTCTGTCATTTATAAGAAAAGTGCCTACTTTTTCTTTTTCCTCCACATCATATGTAATGTACGAGTTTGAGGTGATTGAAAAACAAAAAGCACATATGATTTATCAGCTTTATATATACAAAAAAAAGACGGCCGAAATGGCCATCTTTCACTCCGAATTTGAATGTTCAGATATATCACAAAGTATCATGTCATGCCCCACTTTCTTAATATCTCTCCATTCCACCCTTACCTCTTGTTGTCCTTTTTTAAAACCTCCCCATTTTGTAACAGGTATGATAAGCGCTTGTATTTGTCCATCGCTCTCATTAATTTCTAAATCTAGATGCCCTAAAATCCCCATTTTTTCCGCTCTTTCTAAATCTACAATTTCTTTACCACTTAATTCACTTAATCGCATACACTCTCCCCCTACCGAATTTTCAATTTAAGTTATCCATTATTAGTACCTATTCTGTATGTCTAAAAAAAATAACCGTATCTCATTTAAAAGAGATACGGTTATTTTCGAGTACATCACAAAAATCAATTATAGTTTTATTCCTTTTGGAAGTTTTCCATCTGGACTAATAAGTGCAGCAGAGAATTCATCCGTAAACATATTGCGGATTAACTCATCTACATTTTGTTTTGTTACAGTGTTTACACTTTCAATAATCTCATCAAGTGAACGATGCTTACGAAGCAGCAATTCATTTTTACCGTTACGGCTCATACGACTATTCGTACTTTCTAAACTTAACATTAAGTTTCCTTTTAATTGCTCTTTACTATTCATAAGCTCTTTTTCTGTAATACCTGTATTTTTCAATGTTTCTAGTGTTTCTTGCATCGTTTCATACAGTGTATCTAATTGTTGGCTACCTGTTCCACCGTACAGTGTTAACATACCTGTATCTTCATAAGAAGAGTGGTAAGAAAATACCGAGTAAGCTAACCCACGTTGCTCACGTACTTCTTGGAATAAACGGCTACTCATACTACCGCCTAAAACGTTATTTAATACGATTAAGTTATAAATATCTTCGTGTCCCATTTGTAAGCCTTTATATCCTAAACATAAATGAGCTTGTTCTGTTTCTTTTTTACGTGCTACCTTATTAAAATGGAAAATTGGGCTATGTACTTGTTCACGGTTTGTTGTTCCTTCATAACTACCGAAATATTGCTCTACTGTTTGTAAAAATGCTTCATCAATATTTCCTGCAACTGAAACAACTACATTTTCAGGTGTATAATGATCTTTTATATATTGACGTAGTGTATCACCTGTAAACGTATCAAGCGTTTCTTCTGTTCCTAAAATAGGATATCCAAGCGGATGCGTTTCATATGTCGCTTTCGTTAACATATCATGCACAATATCATCTGGAGCGTCTTCGTACATTTTAATTTCTTCACATACGACATTCTTCTCTTTTTTCAGTTCTTCCTCATCAAATGTTGAATTAAAGAACATATCTGCTAAAACATCTAAAGCATATTTAGCATGCTCATCTAACACTTTTGCATAGTAACATGTATATTCTTTTGAAGTAAAAGCATTTACTTGCCCACCAATGCTATCAAATGATTCCGCAATTTCGCGCGCACTACGTGTTTCCGTCCCTTTAAAGAACATATGCTCTAAAAAGTGGGAAACCCCGTTATTTTTTTCATTTTCATTTCTTGATCCTGCATGGATCCAAATACCAATCGCAACCGATCTTACAGTTGGTATGTTCTCCATAACTATTCTTACACCATTTTTACAAGTATATTTTTTAATCAAAAACTTTCCTCCTACTACCAGTTTCTCTAAATTAACGCTATTATTTAATGATAACAAGTTTAAGGATGAATGTCATGCAAATGTATTTAATCCACACGTTTTTCATCCAGTAATTCTGTTATATTCCCCACTCTATATCCTTGTTCCTTCAATTTTGTAATCATTGTATCTAATGCTTCTGCTGTAGATGAAGTAGGGTGCATTAATACAATGGCACCTGAATGTATTTTTCTCATTACTCTCTGCAATAATACGTCTGGCTCTGGTCGCTTCCAATCAATTGTATCTACTGTCCACATAATCGTTCCCATTTGGAAATCATCTGCAATTTGTACGACTTCATCTCGAAAACTTCCACTAGGCGGGGCAAACCATCTTACTTTTTGATTCGTGGCTGCTTCTATCATTCGATTTGTTTTTTGTAACTGTTCTCGTATTTCATCAGACGATAATGTTTTCATATTAGGATGTGTGTAAGAGTGATTTCCAACTTCTTGATTTGCATCGACAATCATTTTTGCAAATCGTAAATTTTCTTTCACCCAACGTCCTTCCAAAAAGAAAGTTGCCTTCACATCATGTTTTTTCAATATCTCTAATATACGAGGCAAATACTCATTTCCCCATGCCACATTTATTGTTAATCCAACCATCTTTTTATTTGGATGTCCCCTATAAATTGGGGCTGGTGATAAATCTGCTAAATGGACACTCGGTGATACTTCCTTGAATTCAAGATGTTTTTGATCAAATTTCTTTAGCTTCTTCATATTGTTATAGGATGCTTCAATATCGACTTGTCTTCCATTATATCCAGGTGTTGCTTTCCATATCTTATCAATGATCGCATTTTGAGGTGCAATCTCATATTGTTTTGCATGTTTTTGAATTTCTTCATACAAGTTATCCTGTGCAAAAACGGAATAAGAGCCTAAACTGACATATAAAAAAAATACACATATGTATGCCAATATACGAACTTTCATATAAACCCTCCCATTAACTAAATAAAAAATATTTTTCTTCTTATCTTTGTTAATTTGAGCGTTATAATGAAAACTATACCTATACTGACATAAAAATATGTGTACATCATGTTTTTTACATAACAAAAAAGCCAGTTGAACTGGCTTTTACTTATTGCTGCTCTTGTTTGTTTTCTTCTTTAGCAGCTTCTTTTTCTTGCTCTTCTTTTAGCAATACTTTTCTAGATAGATTTACGCGACCTTGCTTGTCAATCTCGATAACTTTAACTGTAATTACATCACCGATTTTCACAACGTCTTCTACTTTACCTACACGCTCAAGTGCAAGTTCAGAAATGTGAACTAATCCATCTTTACCGCTGAATAATTCAACGAAAGCACCGAATTTCTCAACACGTTTCACTTTTCCTTCGTAGATTTCACCTACTTGTACTTCGCGAACGATATCTTCGATAATTTTCTTAGCTTTGTCATTCATTTCTTGATTTATTGAAGAAATAAATACTGTACCATCTTGCTCGATGTCAATTTTAACTCCAGTTTCTTCAATAATTTTATTAATTTGTTTACCGCTCGGTCCAATAACGTCACGGATTTTATCTGGGTTAATTGTCATTGTAATAATCTTTGGAGCGTAAGCTGATAATTCAGTACGTGGCTCTGCAATAACAGATAGCATATGATTTAGAATGTGCACACGACCAACTTTCGCTTGTTGTAATGCCTCTTCTAAAATTTCACGAGATAAACCATCGATTTTAATGTCCATTTGCAGTGCAGTTACACCTTGTGCTGTACCTGCTACTTTAAAGTCCATATCACCTAAATGATCTTCCATACCTTGAATATCAGATAAAATTGTGTAATGCTCACCAGATTTAACTAGGCCCATTGCAATACCAGCAACTGGAGCTTTAAGTGGAACACCAGCATCCATCATTGCTAAAGTACTACCACAAATACTTGCCTGTGAAGTAGAACCATTTGATTCTAACACTTCAGATACAAGACGTACTGTATATGGGAAATCTTTTTCAGATGGAATTACAGGCTCAAGAGCACGTTCTCCTAGTGCACCGTGACCAATTTCACGACGACCTGGTCCACGCATCGGTCTTGTTTCACCAACACTAAACGATGGGAAATTGTAATGGTGCATGAATCTTTTTGATTCTTCTACACCAAGACCATCTAAAATTTGCACATCGCCTAAAGCGCCTAATGTACAAATACTTAATGCTTGTGTTTGTCCACGTGTGAATAAACCAGAACCGTGTGTACGAGATAAAATACCAACCTCTGATGCTAAAGGACGAATTTCATCACCTTTACGGCCATCTGGGCGGATTTTTTCAACTGTAATAAGACGACGTACTTCTTCTTTTACAATTTTATATAAAATCTCATTTACTTGTCCTAATGTGTCAGCGTCAGCTTCCTCAGCTTCGTAATGCTCAATTACACGCTTTTTCACTACGTTGATTGCATCTTCACGTGCATGTTTCTCATGTACTTGAATTGCAGAATGCATATCCTTCTCAGCCATCTCACGTACAGCTTGGTTAAGATCAGCATCAACTTCATATAGTTTTATTTCTAATTTCGCTTTACCTACAGCTTGTACAATCTCTTCTTGGAATGCAATTAGACGTTTAATTTCGTCATGTCCAAACATAATTGCTTCTAACATTGTTTCCTCAGGTACTTGATCTGCTCCTGCTTCAACCATGTTAATTGCATCTTTTGTACCAGCTACAACAAGGTGAATATCACTTTGTTCTTGCTGTTCTACTGTTGGATTAATAACGAATTCGCCATTAATACGACCAACTGTTGCACCAGCGATTGGACCTTCAAATGGAATATCTGAAATTGATAACGCTAATGAAGAACCAAGCATAGCTGCCATTTCAGAAGAACAATCTTGATCAACACTCATTACAATGCTGACAACTTGTACTTCGTTACGGAAACCATCTGCGAAAAGCGGACGAATTGGACGGTCGATTAAACGACTTGCCAAAATTGCTTTTTCACTTGGACGACCTTCACGTTTAATAAAACCGCCTGGAATTTTTCCGACTGCATATAAACGCTCTTCATAGTTTACTGTAAGTGGGAAGAAATCTACATTTTTAGCCTCTTTTGATGCAGTTGCTGTAGATAGAACCGCTGTATCGCCATATCTTACTAATACTGCCCCGTTCGCTTGTTTTGCAAGCTGACCAGTTTCAACTGTTAGCTGGCGACCAGCTAAATCTATCGAGAAGACTTGCTTTTCTTGACTCATTTAAGTACCCCTCTCAATTTAAAGTATTCAATTCTTCTATGTAAATGGATAGTATATCACAATATTCTACCTCTAGTATTGCCGAAAATTAAGTAAGCTATAAAGCGTAGAAGATATATTTTTACCTAACAAAAAAGCGGGAATATTCCCGCTTCTTTGACTATCGACGTAAGCCAAGCTTTGTGATTAATTCACGGTAACGTGTGATATCGCTATTACGAAGGTAAGTTAGTAAGTTACGACGTTTACCAACCATCTTTAATAGACCACGACGTGAATGATGATCTTTCTTGTGAGTACGTAAGTGCTCGTTTAGAGTGTTAATTTGCTCCGTTAGGACAGCAATTTGAACCTCTGGAGAACCAGTATCAGTCTCATGAGTTCTAAATTGTGCAATGATTTCATTTTTACGTTCTTGTGTTAAAGCCATCCTATTTCACCTCCTATTAATTAAACCCCCAATTACCGAGCAAGCGTCGGTGAGTCGCAATGCCAAGCAATGGTTGTCATAAAGTACATAACATAGAATACTACTTTTCATTTGAAAAAGCAAGTATATTCTTTTCACTCGCAAAATATTCTTGTGCTGTTTTCTTATCTTTTGCGATTTGTTCAACTAGCTCATCAATACCATTGAATTTCTTCTCTTCTCTTATACGCATATGCCACTCAACTGTAACACTTTGATCATATATGTCTTTGGTGAATTCAAATAAGTGTACTTCAATAGATAATTGACGCTCATTTTCTTTAAAAGTTGGTTTATATCCAATATTACATACACCATCGTACCATTCATCGTGAACTTTTAATCTCACTGCATAAACACCTACAGGTGGCAATAAATACTCATCACTTAAACCTACATTAGCGGTTGGAAAACCAATTTGTCGTCCACGTTTATCGCCATGTACAACCGTTCCTCCCACTGTATAGGCTCTACCTAAAATAGATGGAATTTGTTCCATTTCACCATTTCGAATTAACTTTCGTAATGCTGTAGAACTTACCTTCTCTTCTTGAAATTCAACTTTTTCAATCACAGTTTGTGTAAACTCCCCTCTTGCATGAAATGGTAAAGTCTCCATCTTCCCTTTTCCTAAACGTCCATATGAATAATCAAACCCTGCTACTACATGCTTTACATTTAAACCAATAATATAATCATCTACAAATTGCTGTGGCAATAAACCTGCAAACGATTCATCAAATTTAATAACATATAATATATCGATTCCTAAGTTTTCGACTATTTTTTCTTTATCACGCATCGGTGTAATATACTCCACATGCGCTTCCTTTTTCCCTAAAATAACAGATGGATGGGGATGAAATGTCATAACTGCACTTTTATATCCGCGTTCATCCGCTATTTGTTTCGCAGTTCGAATCACACACTGATGCCCTAAATGAATGCCATCAAAAAATCCTAATGCCATTACAGTAGGTGGTAATTCTAATTTATTTTGTTCATGTGGATGAGTTAAATGAATAAGTTTCACGCTTGAATTCACCTTTTTCTGTAATAATCCTTCCAATAATTCATTATAGCTTTAGTTCTTGATTATTCACAAGTACTTTCATTGGCTTTAGCATACCAGGGTGTTTTGGATGATGCTCATAAATCGCTAAGCAACGGTCATTTTTATCAAATACTGTAATGAATGGTGCTGTTATTTCTAATTCATTCTTTAAGAACATACCATTTTTTATTTTTTCTGCTTGCTTTTCATCTACAACCATTTTTGGGAATTTACTTAATGCTTCATCAATTGAAATGAAGATAGACTCTACTGTTCCATTTTGCACGTTTTCTTCAATTTCTTCAAATGATATGCAATCTTCTAGTAAAAATTCACCAGATGCCGTTCTTACAAGATGGGACATGTGTGATGGAAAACCTAGTTTTTCACCAATCATTACTGCTAGCGTTCTTACATATGTCCCTTTACTACACGTTACACGGAAACGGAATGAAATGTTTTCCCCTTCAAACATTTCACGGTCATCAAGTAATACGAATTCATGAATTGTAATGGTACGAACTGGACGTTCAACTTCTTGTCCCGCTCTTGCATATTCATATAATTTTTTTCCGTTAACTTTTACAGCTGAAAACATTGGAGGCGTTTGTTCAATCGTACCTGTTAATGCTGCGAGAACTCCTTCTACTTCCTTACGAGTAATACTACGATCTACATTTGTCGTTTTAACAACTTCACCAGAAGCATCTTCAGTTGTTGTTGAAAATCCTAATGTTACTTCACCTTCATATGTTTTTGTTTCACTCGTTAAAAACTGTGCAATCTTCGTTGCTCGTCCAACACAAATCGGTAATACCCCTGTTACATCTGGATCTAATGTTCCCGTATGACCAATTCGTTTCTCACGTAATATCTTTCTTAATTTAAATACACAATCATGTGATGTCATGCCTTTTGGCTTATGTAATAATACTACACCTTCCATATATGTTCACCTCATCATAATTCTTTCATAATAATTATCCAAACTTATTTTTCATTGAAAAAATGGATAGACAAATGTCTATCCATTATTCTTCACGTTTACCGTCTTTATTAATTTCATGTAAAAGTGTATCAATTCGATGACCATATCCAATAGACTCATCAAATTCGAAAGAAATTTCCGGTGTTTTACGAAGACGAATACGTTGGCCGATTTCTGAACGAATGAAGCCTTTTGCCTTCGCTAAACCTTTTAATGTACTTTCTTTCTGTTCATCGTCACCTAAAACAGAAATATACACTTTAGCGATTTGTAAATCTCCACTCACTTGCACATCTGTTACTGTAACAAATCCGACACGTGGATCTTTAATTTTACGACTGATAATGTCGCCTAATTCTTTTTTCATTTGCTCGCCTACACGGTTTGCACGTAATTTCATAACTCTTCACCTCATTCAGTACCATTCCAATTGTGTTATCGTACGTTCAATTTCAGGAAATGAATCGATGTACTCAAGTACACGATTCATTTCTTTTTCACAGATAACACGATTTGAGGATACGGAAACAATTGCAATTTCTGTACGTTGCCATACATCTTGATGCCCTACTTCTGAAACAGCTACGTTATAACGCTGCTTCACACGAGTGAGCACCCTTTGCAAAATTGCTCGTTTCTCTTTTAAAGAATGCACATCGTAAATCATACACTCGAATGAGAGTGAAGCGATAATCATCGCTTCACTTCTTCCATAATGTATGCTTCAATGATGTCCCCTTCTTTAAGATCATTATATCTCTCAATTGTAATACCACACTCATAGTTTTGTGCAACTTCTTTTACGTCGTCTTTGAAACGTTTTAACGTATCAAGTTGTCCTTCGAAGATTACTACGCCATCACGGATAATACGAACGCCACTATCACGTGTGATTTTACCGTCTATTACGTAACAACCTGCAATTGTTCCAACTTTTGTTACTTTGAACGTTTGGCGTACTTCCGCTTGACCGATTACTTTTTCTTCGAATTCTGGATCCAGCATCCCTTGCATTGCTGATTCGATTTCTTCGATTACTTTATAGATAATACGGTGTAAACGAACATCAACGTTCTCTAATTCAGCTGTACGCTTCGCATTCACATCAGGGCGTACGTTAAATCCAATTACAATTGCATTAGATGCAGAAGCTAAAATAATATCAGATTCTGTAATCGCACCTACACCAGTGTGAATGATTTTTACTTTTACGCCTTCAACATCGATCTTACGAAGTGATGCAGCCATTGCTTCAACAGAACCTTGTACGTCTGCTTTCACAATTAAGTTAATTTCTTTTACATCGCCCTCTTGGATTTGTTGGAATAAATCTTCAAGGCTTAATTTAGATTTTTCACCACGTTGAGCAACTAACGCTTCTTGTGCACGTGATTCACCGATTTGACGAGCTTTCTTCTCATCAGCGAATGCCATGAAACGATCTCCCGCTTGTGGTACTTCATTTAAACCTGTAATTTCAACAGGAGTTGATGGACCAGCAACTTTTACTCGACGACCAATATCACTTACCATTGCACGAACACGACCGAATGATGTTCCAACAACAATTGGATCTCCAACTCGAAGTGTACCGTTTTGAACAAGTAATGTCGCGATAGTTCCTTTACCTTTATCAAGCTGCGCTTCAATTACAGTACCAGTTGCATAGCGATTTGGATTTGCTTTATATTCTTCTACTTCACTCACAAGAAGAATCATTTCTAGCAAGTTGTCAATTCCCTCGCCTTGAATTGCAGAGATTGGTACGAAAATTGTGTCTCCGCCCCATGCTTCTGGAACCAATTCATATTCTGTTAATTCTTGCATTACGCGATCAGGATTTGCCGCTGGTTTATCCATTTTATTCACAGCAACAATAATTGGTACTCCAGCTGCTTTCGCATGGCTAATTGCTTCCACTGTTTGTGGCATAACACCGTCATCAGCTGCAACAACAAGAATTGTAATATCCGTTACTTGTGCCCCACGAGCACGCATCGTTGTAAATGCTGCGTGACCAGGCGTATCTAAGAATGTAATTTTCTTATCGTTTACTTCAACTTGGTATGCACCAATATGCTGAGTAATCCCACCAGCTTCGCCAGCAGTTACTTTTGAATTACGAATAGAGTCAAGTAAAGTTGTTTTACCATGGTCAACGTGTCCCATAATTGTAACAACAGCTGGACGCTCTTTTAAATTTTCTTCATCATCTTGCTCATCGATGAATGTTTCGAATTCAGTTTCACTTACAACTACTTCTTCTTCTACTTCAATACCGTAATCAGTAGCAATTAACTCAATTGTATCTTTATCTAAGTCTTGGTTAATTGTTGCCATAATTCCTAGCATGAAGAGCTTCTTAATAATTTCAGACGGCTCTTTGCTTAATTTTTTAGCAAGCTCACCCACTGTAAGGCTTCCAGAGAAAGTAATTTTATCTGGTGTTTCTACAATTTGCGTTTGTTGTCTTCCAGCAAAGTTATCTTGACGCTTGTCTTCGTTATCTTTGCCTTTTTTCTTCTTCTTATTACTGTTCTTTTTACTGCGAACAACTTTCTCTTCTACTTCAAACTCATCTGCAACAGAAGGTTTTTCTTCTTGGTACTCATTATCTAATTTGTTTACTACTTCATCGTCTAACATTGTCATATGATTCGAAACCTCGATATTCATTTCTTTTAGTTTTGTCATAAGATCTTTACTTGAGATATTATGTTGTTTTGCATATTCATGCACTCGAATTTTACTCATACCTTCACCCCCGGTAATTTGTATCGAGCATGCTACGCAGCTTTTTCGCAAAGCCTTCATCTAACACAGCTACAACGACTCGCTCATCTCTCCCAATCGCATGCCCTAATTGTTGTCGATTTTCGACCTTTCTCATTGGTACGTTGTAATACGTCGTTTTATCCGTCATGCGTTTTGTTGTATTCACTGACGCATCTTCAGATAGCAACACAAGCTTTGCTTTGCCACTTCGTACTTCTTTTAAAACAAGTTCTTCACCCGAAATAATTTTCCGAGCCCGGTTTGCTAGTCCTAAAAACGATTTCCAATCGGACACTTATTTCGACTCCTTCTCAACAAGCTCAAGAAGCTCTTCGTATAGAGAACCGTCGATTTTCGCTTTTAGATGATGTTCCAAAACATTTTTCTTTTGAGCTTGAAGAATACTTTCTTTATCTTTCGATAAATAAGCACCTCGTCCTGATTTCTTTCCAGTTAAATCAATGGACACTTCTCCCTCTTTGGAACGAACAATGCGAACGAGCTCTCGTTTTGATTTCATTTCTTGCGTTGCAACACATTTTCGTAACGGAACTTTTCGATTGCTCATACTCAACACCTCTATTCGATTTCGTCTTCAACTGAATCGAATCCGAATGCGATTACGCTATCTTCTTCTGTTACAATACCTAGTTGTTTCGCATCAGACTCACTCTTAATATCAATTTTCCAACCTGTTAATTTAGCTGCAAGACGCGCGTTTTGTCCACGCTTACCGATAGCTAATGAAAGTTGGTGGTCTGGAACAACAACAGTTGTTGCTTTTTCTTCTTCATCTACAAGTACTTTAACAACTTGTGATGGGCTTAAAGCATTTGCAACATATTCTACTGGATCATTTGACCAGCGAACGATGTCAATCTTTTCACCTTTTAATTCATCTACAATGCGTTGTACACGTTGTCCTTTCGGTCCTACACAAGAGCCTACTGGATCAACATCAATGTTCTCTGCATGTACAGAAATTTTAGAACGATCGCCTGCTTCACGTGCCACAGAACGAATTTCAACAGTTCCATCATAAATCTCAGGAACTTCCATTTCGAATAAACGTTTTAAAAGACCAGGATGTGTACGTGATACGTAAATTTGTGGTCCCTTCGTTGTTTTTTCTACTTTCGTAATGAATACGCGAATGCGATCATGTGGTTTGTATTGTTCGTTTGGCATTTGCTCACTTACAGGTAATAAAGCTTCTACTTTCCCTAAGCTTACATAGATGAAACGAGCATCTTGACGTTGTACAATACCAACCATGATGTCCTCTTCACGGTCACTAAACTCCGAGTAAATAACACCACGCTCTGCTTCACGCACTCGTTGTGTTACAACCTGTTTTGCAGTTTGTGCTGCAATGCGGCCGAAATCTTTTGGTGTTACTTCAATTTCTAGTACGTCACCATCTTGATAGTTTGGATTAATTTGTCTTGCTTCTTCAACAGAAATTTCAAGACGTGGATCAAACACATTATCAACAACGTCTTTACGTGCTAAAACTTGAATTGTTCCCACTTCTGGGTTAAAGCTCACACGAACGTTTTGTGCTTGGTTAAAATTGCGTTTATAAGCAGAGATTAATGCTGCTTCAATCGCATCAATAATAATATCTTTGCTAATTCCTTTTTCTGACTCTAATACGAGCAAGGCATCTAACAACTCAGTGCTCATGAAGATCCCCCTTCTAACTAAAACGTAACAGCAAGTCGCGCATTTGCAACTTTATCCATTGGAATTTGGATTTCTTTTTTACGTGTTTTAATTGTTAATAATAGTGTAATTGTAGTACCATCGTAGGAAAGTAGCTTTCCTTCAAACATTTTTTCACCATCAATCGGCTCATATGTTTTAATTGCCACTTGTTTTCCTACCGCTTGCTGGAAGTCTTTCTCTTTCTTTAATGGGCGTTCTGCTCCAGGAGATGATACATCCAAAAAGTAAAGATGAGGAATTGGATCCTCTTTATCTAAAGCTTCGCTTAAACGTTCACTTACCGCACCGCATTCTTCAATGTCGACTCCCTTTTCAGAATCGATGAATACGCGTAAGAACCAGTCCTGTCCTTCTTTCACATACTCTACATCTACAAGTTCAAGATTTAACTCTTCAACGATCGGCTGCGCAAATGCTTCTACAACTTCTGTGACTTTCTTATCCATAAACAGCCTCCTTCCTGCCGCCATGTACCATTTACAAGAAAAGATTCCGTCCATAAAAACGGTCTATCTTATTCTTTCTCGTTAGCTAACAAAAGCCCCTGCCGTTAAGCAGGGAATATCTGTCTTAGTATTACCAAATTTAAGAAGTAAAACTTGTAACAAAATATGTATATACGACAGAAATTTCTTACCTCTCTACATCAATAAAACGTAGATAGTAACACGAAAGAGTGGGTTTCCCCACTCTTTTTTTCACACAATATACATGACATGGTTATCTCGGTTAATAGTATACCATAGCAAATACTGATTTGCAAAGACTTTTCCTACCTGCTAGAACAGTGATAATTGGTTTTGATCAGGTAGATCACCTAAGCAACCTTGACTATCTAAATACTCAATAATCGTTTTAGAAACCTTACTGCGCTGCTGTAAATCTTCTTTTGATAAGAAATCTCCATTTTTACGAGCTTCTACGATACTTAAAGCTGCGTTTGTACCAAGACCAGGCACCGCATTAAATGGAGGAATTAATGAGTCTCCATCAATAATGAATTCTGTTGCATGCGAGCGATATAAATCAACCTTTTGGAATGAGTATCCACGCTCACACATTTCAAGTGTCATTTCTAGTACCGTTAATAAACTCTTCTCTTTCGGCGCTGCATCTAATCCTTTTTGCGCAATTTCATCAATCTTTACACGTATAGATGCTGAACCTTTTGCCATCGCCTCTACATCAAAGTCATCTGCACGAACCGTAAAGTATGCCGCATAGAATAAAAGTGCAAAATGTACTTTAAAATATGCGATACGTACAGCCATAAGTACGTAAGCAGCCGCATGGGCTTTAGGGAACATGTATTTAATCTTCTTACATGAATCAATATACCAACCTGGTACATTATTACTTTTCATGTCCTCTTCCCATTCTTCCGGTACACCTTTACCTTTACGAACCGACTCCATAATTTTGAAGGCTAATGATGGATCTAAACCTTGATAGATTAAATATACCATGATGTCATCACGACAACCGATAACTTCACTCAGCGTACATGTACCGTTATAAATTAACTCGTTTGCATTACCGAGCCATACATCCGTACCATGTGATAGTCCAGAGATTTGGACTAACTCTGAGAATGTCGTTGGTTTTGTCTCTTCTAACATTTGTCTTACGAATTTCGTACCGAATTCCGGTATACCAAGTGTACCTGTTTTACAGTTAATTTGTTCTTCCGTTACTCCTAATGATTCCGGACCTGAGAAAATTTTCATTACTTCCGGATCATCTGTTGGGATTGTTTTCGGATCAATACCACTTAAATCTTGTAACATACGAATAACTGTCGGATCATCGTGTCCTAGTATATCAAGTTTCAATAAATTATCATGAATTGAGTGGAAATCAAAGTGTGTCGTTCTCCACTCAGCCCCTATTGAATCTGCCGGATACTGTATTGGTGAGAAATCAAAGATGTCCATGTAATCTGGCACAACGATAATACCACCTGGATGCTGTCCAGTTGTACGTTTTACACCGGTACACCCTGCTACTAAGCGGTCAATTTCTGCATTTCGTATCGTTAAATTATGATCATTTGCATAACCTTTTACATATCCATAAGCCGTTTTTTCTGCAACTGTACCAATCGTTCCTGCACGATATACATAATCTTCACCGAACAGTATTTTCGTATAGTTATGGGCACGTGGTTGGTATTCGCCGGAGAAGTTCAAATCGATATCGGGTACCTTATCTCCTTTAAATCCAAGGAACGTTTCGAACGGAATATCATGTCCATCTTTTACATATGAAACATTACATGTTGGACATTCTTTATCTGGTAAATCAAAACCAGAACCTACCGAGCCGTCATTAAAGAATTCTGATTGCTTACACTTCGGACATACATAATGTGGTGGTAATGGATTTACTTCTGTAATTTCCATCATCGTTGCAACGAATGATGAACCTACAGATCCACGCGAACCTACTAAATATCCGTCTACTAACGATTTTTTCACCAGCTTATGTGAAATTAAATAAATTACAGCAAATCCATGTCCGATAATACTTTTTAATTCTTTTTCCAATCGGGCTTCTACGATTTCTGGTAGCTCTTCCCCATAAATGCTACGCGCCATTTTATAACTCATATCACGCGTTTCATCATCAGCACCTTCAATTTTCGGTGTGTATAAATCATCTTTTACTGGATGAACATCACCAATTAATGACGCAACCTTTTGTGTATTCGTTACTACAATTTCTTTCGCTTTGTCTTCACCTAAAAATGAAAAACACTCTAACATCTCATCTGTTGTACGGAAATGTACCGGCGGTAATGAATGTCGATTTAACGGATTTGCTCCGCCCTGCGAACTCACTAAAATTTTACGATACATAGCATCCTCTTGATCTAAATAATGCACGTTCCCTGTAGCGACAACCGGTTTATCTAACGTCTCACCCAGTTTTACTAAGTTAGAAATAATTGTTTTTAATTGTCCTTCATCTCGAACAAGTTCACGTTCTACTAAATGACGTAACACCTCTGGAGGCATTACTTCAATGTAATCATAGAATTGCGCAATTTCTTCTACTTCTTCAGGTGCTTTTTGCATCATTGCCTCAAACACTTCACCTTTATCACAAGCCGTTCCTACTAAAATTCCTTCACGATATTTTTTTAATAGTGACCTTGGTACACGTGGCACACGGTAAAAATAATTCAGGTGAGAATATGAAACAAGTTTATATAAATTTTTCAATCCAACATCTGATGTAGCAAGTAATGTCATATGACTTGGACGCCCACGTTTATACGCATCCCCTTGTCCCATACTATCATTTAATTGATCATGATATTCAAATCCCTTTTCAATTACATCTTTTAGCATTTTCACAAGTAAGTATCCCGTTGCTTCAGTATCATAAATCGCACGGTGATGTTGCGTTAATTCAATATCAAGCTTTTTACACATCGTATTTAATCGATGGTTTTTCATTTCCGGAAATAAGAACCGCGCAAGTTCTAACGTATCAATAACAGGGTTATTCGTTTTTGCTAGCCCTGCCTTTTTAAAACCTACGTTAATAAAGCCCATATCAAAGCTTGCGTTATGAGCAACAAGTGTATGGTCACCCATCCATTCCTCAAACTTTTTAAACACTTCGTCCACTTCTGGTGCATCAGTTAACATATCATCTGTAATACCTGTTAATTCAATAATCGTCGCAGATAATGGTTGATGCGGATTTGCGAAAGATTCAAAACGATCAATGATTTCGCCACCTTTTATCTTTACGGCAGCTAACTCAATGACTGTATCGTATACAGCTGATAAACCTGTCGTCTCAACGTCGAAAACAACATACGTTTCCTCTGCAAGTAAACGATGCGCTTCGTTATATGCGATCGGTACACCATCATTAACTAAATTTGCCTCTACACCGTATATAACTTTAACCCCAGCCTTTTTACCCGCAGAGTATGCTTCTGGGAAAGACTGAGCAACAGCATGGTCTGTAACTGCAATAGCCTCATGTCCCCATTTACCAGCTTGAGCAACAAGCCTAGAGACAGGCGTAACAGCATCCATTTGACTCATTGGGGTATGAAGGTGAAGCTCTACACGTTTTTCACCTTCTGGCGCCTTATCTTTACGAGATGGTCCTGTTATTTCATTAATATCGTTTGCAATCATTACTAAATCTCGAACAAATGTATCATTTTGAACAGAACCACGTGCTTTCACCCACATTCCTTTTCTCAAGGATTGCAGCATTGGAATATCTTCTTTGTCACGCGAAAACATTTTGATCATAATAGAATCCGTATAGTCCGTTATTTTTAAAGTTAATAACGTACGCCCACTACGAAGCTCTTTTGTTTCTACATGGAATACATACCCTTGAACCGTTTTTCTTCGTTCTTCATCTTGAATTTCTCGCATCGGTGTAATCTCTTCATCTGGCTTAATAAGATATCCGAGTACAACCGGTCCTTCATGCACAACGCTACTTTCTTCAGCTTGCTTCTTCGCCATTTCTTCCATAGCTTGTATTACACGCTCACGGTCTTCTTGCTGAGTTTGCTCACGAAACTTTTGCATTTCTTCTGCATTTTGCTTTATATGTGTGTCTAACTGAAAACGTGGGAATCCAAAAGCTTCGTATTGATCACCTACTGGTTTCGTAACATTTTTCTTTAAAGCAGTAGATTCTAACTCGTTATTCACATTTATTAACAACTTCACTCCATTTACCTGAGGTAGTTGCTTCTTTAAGTAAGCAAACATAGGTGAAAATGTAATTCGCTCCGTACAAAGCGGCCAATATGCCTTCACTTCTTCTTCTGTAAATTGTTTATTCTCTGCTTGTAATGCAAATGTTGTTCTTGCAATATGAGAAAATGATTGCTTAAGCTTCACTTCTAGCAATTCATATAATTCTGTCGGCAAAATACGTGGCACTTGTAAGTCAAAATGCCAACCTTTATTCGCTTTATCAATAACTAGCTTTTCAATACCACCGCCCTGTAAATATTGATTTATAAGGTCTTCTGGTATTTGCAACTGCTGGAGCAAAATTTGAAATCGCTCTTGTTGTTCATTTGTTAATGACATAAGCACTCTCCTTCCATTTGCTATTATAAATTGAAACGTACTACAAAGAAAGATGTCTCCCTTCTTCTTTTACAAAATACGTTTACAAAGAAAGAGAAGGTACCTCATTACGAGGTACCTCTTCTTATTTTAAAATATTAGCAATATATGTTTGAAGTTCTTCTACTTTCACTTCTTCAGACTCGCCTGTAGCACGTACTTTCACTTCTACAATACCTTCATCTGCTTTTTTACCAACCGTAACGCGAACTGGAAGGCCAAATAAATCTGCATCTGCAAATTTAACACCTGCACGTTCTGCACGATCATCTAGTAATACTTCATATCCTTGCTCTTGTAATGAGTTGTAAATATTTTCACCCATTTCACGTTGTGCATCAGATTTCATATTTACTGGAATTACATGCACATGGAACGGTGCTACAGCTTTTGGCCAAACTAAGCCGTTCTCATCATTAAACTGCTCTGCAATTGCTGCCACTGTACGAGATACACCGATACCGTAACAACCCATAATAAGTGCTTGTGTTTTCCCGTTTTCATCTAGGAATGTTGCGTTCATCGCTTCACTATAGCGAGTTCCTAATTTAAATACATGACCAACTTCAATTCCGCGTGCGAAAAGAATTGTTCCGTTTCCATCTGGAGATTGGTCTCCTTCTTGGATGAAGCGTAAATCTGTATATTGACTTACTTTAAAGTCACGTTCTGGATTTACATTTACATAATGGAACCCTTCTTCATTCGCTCCTGAACATCCGTTTACAATTGATGCTACAGCATGGTCAGCAATAATTTCGATATCACCTGTTACACCAATCGGTCCTAATGAACCAACTTCACAATTTAATAATTCTTTTACTTCTTCATGAGAAGCAAGCTCAACAACTGAAGCGCCGTATACATTTTTCACTTTTACATCGTTTACTTCATGATCACCACGAACAAGTACAACTACTAATTTCTCGTCTACTTTAAATACCATAGACTTAATACACTGTTCTGCTTCAATGTTTAAGAATGCAGATACTTCTTCAATTGCTTTTTGATCTGGCGTTGCTACTTTTTCAAGTGCCTTTTCTGCTTCGTCACTCTTCGTATACGTAGCTACAACAGGAGCCATTTCGATGTTCGCTGCATAATTGGATGTATCCGAGTATGCAATAGTATCTTCACCAACATCAGATAATACCATAAATTCATGTGTATCTTTTCCGCCCATTGCTCCAGAGTCAGCAATAACCGCACGGAAATTTAAGCCACAACGAGCAAAAATGTTAGAGTATGCTTTATATAAGCGATCATACACTTCATCTAAGCTCTCCTGCGTAGCGTGGAAAGAATAGGCATCTTTCATTAGAAACTCTCTTCCACGTAATAAACCGAAACGAGGTCTTTGTTCGTCACGGAACTTTGTTTGAATTTGGTATAGCGTTAACGGTAATTTTTTATATGATTTTACTTCATCACGTACAAGATCAGTAATTACTTCTTCATGTGTCGCCCCTAAAGCAAATTCACGAGCGTTACGATCTTTCATACGCATTAATTCAGATCCGTAAGAATACCAACGGCCTGATTCTTGCCATAATTCTGCAGCTTGCATCGCTGGCATTAATAATTCTACAGCTCCTGCGCGTTCCATTTCTTCTCGAACGATACGTTCTACTTTGTGTAGTACTTTTAAACCAAATGGTAGAAAACTATAAATACCAGAAGCATTTTGACGCATAAAACCTGCGCGAAGTAATAATTGATGACTCTTAATTTCAGCATCAGCTGGAACTTCACGTAATGTAGGACTGAATACCATACTTTGTTTCATTTATTCGCACCTCTTCATTTTACTCTTACACGCAGTAAAACCCCTCACCTCGGGTTAGGTGAGGGATTTTATTCTACGAGCTCTATTTCATTATAAGTTTCACTTTATTTTACAAGAAAAACTTACGAATGTCATTCCATGTTACAACTAACATTAGTAACATTAATAATGCAAAACCAATAAAGTGGACCATTCCTTCTTTTTGACGGTCAATCGGTTTTCCTCGTAACGCTTCGATTAAGAAGAAGAATAAACGTCCACCGTCTAAAGCAGGGACTGGTAATAGATTAAATAAACCAAGGTTTATACTTAAAACTGCCGCTAAACTTAGCACACGCGTAAATCCATAATCTACGACTTGATCTGTTAGATTATAAATTCCTACTGGACCTGACAACTCATTAATAGAAAATTGACCAGTTACTAATTTCACAAGAGACTCAAAAATTAGTTTCGTCCATTCGTACGTTTGTTCAAATCCTGATTTAATCGAACCCATCACTGTTTTCTCTACAGGAGAGTAAACACCAATTCTACCAACTTCTTCTTTACCTTCTTTATCGAGTGTTGGAGTTACTTTTACATTAAGCTGTTCATTATCACGCTTTACTTGTAACGTAATTTCTTTATTCGGGTTTTCACGTACAATGGCAACAACATCTTTCCATGTACTTGTACTTTTCCCATCAATTGCTTGAATTGTATCGTTTTCTTTTAATCCAGCTTGCTGCGCTGCACTATTTTCCATTATTTTTCCGACCATTGGTTTGTCAATGGGAACCCCTTGTACAAATCCAAGAATCACAAAAATAACAAATGCTAAAATGAAGTTCATTGCAGGACCCGCAAAGATTGTTAAAGCACGTTGACCCAATTTTTTAGAGCCAAATTGCCTGTTATACGGAGCAATTTGAATTTCTTCTCCAGCAGTAATGATACGAGCCTTTTCATTCACTCGGAATGTTTGAAGCTCTTCCTCATACTCTTCATAGCCTGAAATCGTTAGATTATGCTCTAAATCGGCTTGTTCGACTTCAATAACACGAACATTTGGATATTTTTCATATCCATCAAAAACTAATTTCACAGCTTCGTCTTTTTCATTTAGCACAAGGCCAACCTTTTTCCCTGGCTTTAACTCAACTGTGTCCGCATCCTCGCCAGCCATTCTTACATAGCCACCAAGGGGCAGTAATCGAATCGTATACACCGTTTCATTCTTTTCAAATGAGAATATTTTCGGACCAAAACCAATCGCAAACTCGCGGCATAAAATGCCTGCTCTTTTCGCGAAATATAGATGCCCTAGCTCATGGAAAAATACGAGTGCACCGAAAATTAATATAAAGGCAATCGCTGTATTCAATTCCATAACCACCTTTGCTAAATTTGTTCCATCACAAACCGTCTTGTGGCTGCATCAATTTCCAGAATTTCCTCTAAGCTCGGACGTGCAATGACATTGTGATGGTTCATTGCTTTTTCAATGAGGCCTTCCACTGTTAAGAAACCAATTCTCTTTTGTAAAAAAGCTTCAACAGCTACTTCATTTGCAGCGTTCATTACAGCTGGCATACTTCCACCTGTTTTCCCAGCCTCATACGCAAAACGTAGACAACGGAAACGTTCTTGGTTCATTTTTTCAAAATGCAATGTTCCCATTTCCCATAAGTTTAACTGTTTTGTATCTGAAAGAGGTAATCTATCAGGATATGTAAGCGCGTATTGAATTGGTACTCGCATATCAGGTGAGCCAAGCTGCGCCATTACACTACGATCTTCAAATTCAACCATAGAATGAATAATACTTTCTTTATGTAAAACAACATCAATTTGCTCATAAGGGATACCAAAAAGCCAATGTGCTTCAATTACTTCTAGTCCCTTATTCATCATTGTAGCAGAATCAATTGTAATTTTCGAACCCATTGACCAGTTTGGATGTCGAAGCGCATCTTCTACGGTCACATGATGCAATTCATCTCTCGTTTTATCACGGAAACTTCCACCAGAAGCCGTTATAATGAGTCGAGAAATTCTTTTTTCATTTTCGCCATTCAAGCATTGAAAAATAGCTGAATGTTCACTATCTACCGGAAGTAACGAAACATTATGTTTTCGCGCCGCTTCCATTACTAGATGCCCTGCAGTTACTAACGTTTCTTTATTTGCAATTCCAATTGTTTTTTTCGCCTCAATTGCACGAAGTGTTGGTAACAACCCTACGCTACCTACAACGGCATTTACTAAAATCTCCGCATCTGGATGTAATGCTACTTCTAAAAGACCTTCACTACCATACACAACTTTTGTATTACCAGAAACAGCTTGTAATTTTATAACATCTTCTGCTCTTTGCACAGAAACGATTTGCGGAGAAAATTCTTGAATTACTTTTACTGCGTAGTCAATATTTTTCCCTACAGAAAAAGCAACGAGACGGAATTGGTCTGGGTGCGAGCGTAACACATCTAAAGTTTGTGTACCAATTGATCCGCTTGCACCTAATAAACTAATGTTTTTCATGACTCCAACCCCTCGTTCATTTATTAATTGTATTGCAATAAGAAGTAGAGAATTGGTAACACAAATAACCAACTATCTGTTCGATCTAATATACCACCATGTCCAGGTAAAATTGTACCTGAATCTTTTACGCCATAATGACGTTTAAATGCAGATTGTACTAAATCACCAATTTGTCCAAAAATAGAAATGATAATTGTCAGCACAATTAAAATTACTACATTCGATTCAACTGGGAAGAACACGTTGTATACAAGTGCCACAATAATTCCACAAACGATGCCACCTACTGAACCTTCAATCGTTTTATTTGGACTAATTTCTGGCCATAATTTTCTTTTTCCTAATGCTTTTCCTACGAAATATGCACCTGAATCAGTAGCCCATATAACAAATAATGCGCAAAACACATATTTAATTCCTAATATTCTCGTTTCATTCAGATATAAGAATCCCATTGCAACATATGTTGTTGCCATAAGTAAAAATGAAGCATTATCAAAAGTAAATGTATTCTTAGAAAGGACTGTATATGATAAAAGTAATAAAACAATCACAAACGTAATTTCTAATTTACCTAATCCAATCCACCTAAATAGTTCTGATGCACTACTTGGAACTAAAATAGTCCATAATAATACCGCAGCTAAAACTGTTGGTACTGAAATAAGCGTAAGCTTATTCATTCGAATTAACTCATATAAACCTATAGAAGCAAGTGCATACACTAAAACCGTAAAAGGCACGCCACCGTAAATTACGATGGGAATGAATAGCGCGGCAGCAACCACTCCAGTAATAATTCTCTGTTTCACTACCAAACCCTCTCTTTCTACACGCCTCCGAATCTGCGCCCTCTATGTTGAAAGTCTGTAATCGCACTAAGCAAATGTTCTTCCGTAAAGTCTGGCCAATACACATCCGTAAACCAAAATTCCGAATATGCAATTTGCCATAACATGAAATTACTAATACGTAGCTCTCCGCTTGTACGAATTAACAACTCTGGATCAGGTAAAGAACCCGTCATTAAGTAGGAAGAAATCATTTCTTCACTTATCTCTTCAGCACGAAATTTTCCTTCCTCACTATCTTTCATCATATGTTGCACAGCAGAAACGATTTCATCTCGACTTCCATAGTTTAACGCGAAATTGAGAATTAATCCCGTATTCTCTTGCGTATCTTCCATGGCTTTTTCCATCGCTCTGCGTGTATGCGTAGGAAGACGATCTTTTTGCCCTATTACTCGGACTTGTACGTTTTCTTCAATCAATTCTGGTAAAAATGTACCTAGAAATTCTTCTGGAAGCCTCATTAAATAGTCAACTTCCTTTTTCGGTCTTTTCCAGTTCTCAGTTGAAAAAGCATAAAGAGTTAACACTTTCACATTAAGCTTACTTGCAAATTTTGTGATTTTCTTTACAACTTGCATACCTTCATGATGTCCCGCAATACGAGGCATAGCTCTCCTCTTTGCCCATCTTCCATTACCATCCATAATGATGGCAATATGTTCTGGTATATACCCTTTTTTCACTTCTTCAACGAGATGATCAAACGATGCGTCCTTTTTACTTTTAAAAAAAGGAAAGTTTTTAAACATCATTCATACCCTCCAGCAAGCAGACATATGCCTAAAAGTGTAAAAAGACCCCCTTAAGAAGAGGGTCATATTTGCGAAGTTATCGCTATTACACTTCCATGATTTCTTTTTCTTTGTTTTTTGCGATTTCGTCAACTTTTGCAATATATTTATCTGTTTCTTTTTGGATATCTTCAGTATATCCTCTTAAATCATCTTCCGTAATCTCGCCAGCTTTTTCAAGCTTCTTAAGATCATCGTTACCGTCACGACGTACGTTACGAACCGCAACTTTTGCTTCTTCAGCATATTTTTTCACAACTTTTACAAGATCACGACGACGCTCTTCTGTTAATGCAGGGAATGCAATACGAATTACAGTTCCGTCATTAGAAGGGTTTAAGCCTAAATCTGCTTTTAAAATTGCTTTTTCAATATCACCGATAGAAGTTTTATCATACGGTTGAATTACAAGCAAACGTGCTTCTGGAACTGTAATGTTCGCTAATTGAACAACTGGTGTTGGTGCACCATAGTAATCAACTTGTACCTTATCTAATACAGACGAGCTTGCACGACCAGCGCGAACTGTTGCTAATTCACGAGAATAAGCAGCAACTGCTTTTTCCATTTTTTCATTTGAAGACTTCAATACTTGTTGTCCCATAATTATTTCCCCCTTACAACTGTTCCGATATTTTCGCCTAAAACGGCACGTTTAATATTACCTTTTTCCATAACCGAGAATACAATTAATGGAATATCATTATCCATACATAGAGAAGAAGCTGTAGAATCCATTACACCTAAACCTTCTTTTAATACATCTAAGTAAGTAAGCGTTTCGTACTTCGTAGCAGTTGGATCAATAGATGGATCTGCACTATATACGCCATCCACATTATTTTTCGCCATTAAAATAACGTCCGCTTCGATTTCCGCTGCACGTAATGCTGCTGTCGTATCTGTAGAGAAGTATGGGTTACCAGTACCTGCGGCAAAGATAACAACACGTTTTTTCTCTAAGTGACGAATTGCTTTACGACGAATGTAAGGCTCTGCCACTTGACGCATCTCAATTGAAGTTTGAACGCGAGTTTGAATTCCAATATTCTCTAAACTATCTTGAAGAGCTAGTGAATTCATAACTGTCGCTAACATGCCCATGTAATCTGCTCCTGCACGATCCATGCCCATTTCGCTTCCAATTTTCCCACGCCAAATGTTACCGCCACCAACAACAACAGCAACCTCTACATCAAGTTCTGCAATTTCTTTCACTTGTTCCGCAACTGACTTGATAACAGCTGGGTTAATTCCAAATCCTTGCTCGCCAGCTAAAGCTTCTCCGCTCAGCTTTAAAACGACACGATTATATTTCGGTTTACTCATAATGAACCTCCAATTGCTTACATCTTTATTTTAAAAAAGGGAACACAATGTGTTCCCTAATCTGTATTAGTTGTTACCTTTTACTTGGTTCATTACTTCTTCAGCAAAGTTGTCTTCGCGTTTTTCGATACCTTCACCAACAGCGTAGCGAACGAATCCTTTTAATGTTCCGCCTTTAGACTCAACGAATTGACGAACTTTCATATCAGGGTTTTTAACGAATGCTTGGTCAAGTAAGCAAATTTCTTCGAAGAATTTGCCAAGACGGCCTTCTACCATTTTTGCAACGATTTTTTCAGGCTTGCCTTCGTTTAAAGCTTGTTGTGTTAATACTTGACGCTCATGCTCAACTTCTTCAGCTGTTACAGCATCACGGTCAATGTATTTAGGGTTAACTGCTGCAATGTGCATTGCTACATCTTTAGCAGCTGCTTCGTCAGTAGAACCTTCAAGAACTGTTAATACACCAATACGTCCACCCATGTGTAGGTAAGCGCCGAATGCATCAGCATCCGTTTTTGATACGATTTCGAAACGACGAAGTGTAAGTTTTTCACCAATTTTAGCAATTGCTTCATTGATGTGCTCTTCTACTGTTTTACCGCCTTCAATTGTTTGAGCCATAGCTTCTTCAACATTAGCTGGTTTGTTAGCTAATAAGTGAGCAGCTAATTCTTTAATTAAAGCTTGGAAACCTTCGTTTTTCGCAACAAAATCAGTTTCAGAGTTTAATTCTAAGATTAAACCGTCGTTACCGTTTGTTTCGATGAAAGTTAAACCTTCAGCAGCGATGCGGTCAGCTTTTTTAGCAGCTTTTGCAATACCTTTTTCACGTAAGAAGTCAATTGCTTTCTCCATGTCGCCGTTTGTTTCAGTTAAAGCCTTTTTGCAGTCCATCATACCTGCGCCTGTTTTTTCACGAAGTTCTTTTACCATTTGTGCAGTGATTGCCATGTTTTTCATCCTCCTAAAATATGTATTTATACCTTTTAAAAAGGTTTTTATACCTTAAAAAAGGTGATAAAAGGCCGAACCCCTTATCACCTTTCCAAATTTGTTACGCAGTAACAGTTTCTTCACCTTGTTTTGCTTCAAGGATCGCGTCTGCCATTTTAGATGTAAGAAGTTTTACAGCACGAATTGCATCATCGTTTGCTGGGATAACGTGATCGATTTCGTCTGGATCACAGTTTGTATCAACGATACCGATGATTGGAATGTGTAATTTGCGTGCTTCAGCAACTGCAATACGCTCTTTACGAGGGTCTACTACGAATAATGCACTTGGAAGACCTTTCATATCTTTAATACCGCCTAAGAATTTCTCAAGACGCTCTAACTCTTTTTTAAGTTGAACAACTTCTTTCTTAGGAAGTACTTCGAAAGTACCATCTTCTTGCATTCTTTCGATGTCTTTAAGGCGCTTGATACGCTTTTGGATTGTTTGGAAGTTTGTTAAAGTTCCACCTAACCAACGTTGGTTAACGAAGTACATACCAGCACGAGTTGCTTCTTCTTTAATAGCTTCTTGTGCTTGTTTTTTAGTACCTACGAATAAAATGTCTCCGCCTTCAGCAGCGATGTCGCGCATCGTTCTGTAAGCTTCCTCAACTTTTTTCACAGTTTTTTGTAAGTCGATGATGTAGATACCGTTACGCTCTGTGAAAATGTAACGCTTCATTTTTGGGTTCCAACGACGTGTTTGATGTCCGAAATGAACACCAGCTTCAAGCAATTGCTTCATAGAAATTACTGACATAATATAGTTCCTCCTAAATGGTTTTTGATATCCTCCGTTTACTTCATCTCTAAGCGAAACTACAACCGTAGCACCAACACTTAAATCAGTAAACGTGTGTACTTTGTACTGACACCACTGCTTACTATATCATACTGAAATATTACAATCAAGTCGAAAATGCGAACAATGTAAAACTTTCTTTATTCACACTCGAATTCTAGTATTACCAACCTGTATTTCTTTTAAGCGAAAAAATAAAATTCAATTCATAGTTTTCCAAAGAACACGATTATGGCGCTTTTCACAAACAACATCAATCTCTTATATACAAAAAACTCTCCTCATTTGAGGAGAGTTTTTATAAATTAGTTTGTTTTTAATTTAGCAAGTTCATGTAAAAATTTGTCGTTTAATACTTTAATGTATGTTCCTTTCATACCTAAAGAACGAGACTCGATTACACCAGCACTTTCTAATTTACGTAGTGCATTTACAATCACAGAACGAGTGATTCCTACACGATCAGCAATTTTACTTGCAACAAGTAGACCTTCTGTTCCGTTTAACTCTTCGAAAATGTGCTCAATTGCTTCTAACTCACTGTAAGATAATGAGCTAATCGCCATTTGAACAACAGCTTTACTACGTGCTTCCTCTTCGATTTCTTCTGCTTTTTCACGTAAGATTTCCATACCTACTACAGTTGAACTGTATTCAGCAAGGATTAAATCATCATCTAAGAACTCTTGACCAAGACGAGCTAACACTAATGTACCTAGACGCTCACCGCCACCAACGATTGGTACGATTGTAGTTAAACCTTGACCGAATAATTCTCTATTTTCTACTGGGAATGCTGTGTAAGCACTGTTTACATCTAAGTTTGAAGATGTTTCCGTTACATTGAATAAGCTTTGCGTATATTCTTCTGGGAATTGACGCTCTGCAAGCATTTGTTTCATACGCTCGTTCTCGATTTGTTGGTGAATTGCATAACCTAGTAATTTACCACGACGACTTACTACGAATACGTTCGCTTCGATTACTTCACACATTGTGTCAGACATTTCTCTAAAGTTTACAGGCTTTCCTGCTGCGCTCTGTAATAACGCATTTAATTTTCTTGTTTTTGCTAATAATTCCATTTCAAAAGTTCCTCCTACATGTTACTCACATATTTTTTCATCACTTGGAAACTAGGGCGAGTCACCTGATGACACTATTACAAAATAAACTGGCTCACATCTTTATTTTTAGCAATTGTTGCTAATTTCTCCTCAACGTATTGAGGTGTTATCGTTATTTTCTCTAACGTAATTTCAGATGCTTCAAACGATAAATCTTCAAGGAGCTTCTCCATAATCGTATGGAGTCTTCTTGCTCCAATATTATCTGTATCCTGATTAACTTGATAAGCAATCTCAGCAATCTTACGAATAGCTTCGTCTGAAAATTCAATTTCTATACCTTCAGTCGCTAATAATGCCATATACTGTTTAATTAACGCATTGTCAGGCTCGATTAATATTTTAACAAAATCATCTGTCGATAATTTCGTTAATTCTACTCGAATCGGAAATCTCCCTTGCAATTCCGGAATTAAATCCGACGGTTTAGACATATGAAACGCTCCTGCTGCAACGAATAAAATATAATCCGTTTTTACTGATCCATATTTTGTCGCAACATTCGATCCTTCTACAATTGGTAAAATGTCACGTTGCACACCTTCACGTGATACATCTACGCTATTCGACTGCTTACCAGCAATTTTGTCAATTTCATCGATAAAAATAATCCCGAGCTGTTCAGCACGATAAACAGCCTCTTGTGTAACTTCATCCATATCAATTAAGCGCTGTGCTTCCTCATTTGTCAAGAGTTTTCTTGCTTCTTTTACAGAAAGTTTACGTTTTTTCGTTTTTTTCGGCATAAAACTTCCTAATGCATCTTGGAAATTCATTCCCATTTGTTCCATACCAGTTCCTTGTAACATATCAAACATTGAAGACTGTTGCTCAGTCACTTCAATCGATACAATTTCATCTTCAAGAAGTCCTGCAGCAAGCTTTCTTTCCACGTCTTGACGTTTCTTTTCGATTTCAACATCTTCTTGCTCATCGGATGTTTGATTCGAATTTTGAGCACCGCCAAAAAGCATTTCTAATGGATTTTTAAATCCAGATTGCTTCTCCGGACTTGGCACTAAAATTTCAACAAGACGTTGGTTCGCTTGCTCTTCTGCTTTATCTTGAACTTTAACTACCATTTCTTCTTTCACGATGCGTACTGACGTTTCTACAAGGTCACGTACCATCGACTCTACATCTCTCCCTACATATCCAACTTCTGTGAATTTAGTAGCTTCAACCTTAATAAAAGGTGCTCCAACGAGTTTCGCCATTCGTCGTGCCACCTCTGTTTTACCAACACCTGTCGGTCCAATCATTAAAATATTTTTAGGTGCAATTTCATCACGTAAATTTTCAGCTAGTTTACTGCGACGATATCGATTTCTCAAAGCTACAGCAACCGCTTTCTTTGCATCTTTTTGACCGATGATGTATTGATCTAATTTTTCCACAATTTGGCGCGGAGTAAAATGTAAATGCATATAAAATGCCTCCCTTACGATTCTACAATTCTTCAACAATTATGTTGTGGTTCGTATAAACACAAATATCGCCTGCAATTTCTAGACTCGCTTTCGCAATCTGCTTCGCAGTTAAATGTTCACTTGCATATTGTTTTAAAGCACGACCTGCAGAAAGTGCATAATTTCCACCAGATCCAATTGCTAAAATACCATCATCCGGTTCAATTACTTCTCCTGTGCCCGAAACAAGGAGCATAGTTGTTTTATCCATGACAATGAGCATCGCTTCTAACTGACGCAGCATTTTATCCCCACGCCATTGTTTCGCCATTTCAACTGCAGCACGCTGCAAGTTCCCGTTATACTCTTCTAATTTCCCTTCAAACATTTCAAAAAGAGTAAATGCGTCCGCAACTGAACCTGCAAAACCAGCTAAAACTTTCCCTTGGAAAAGTCTACGAACTTTACGAGCTGTATGTTTCATTACAACAGCATTCCCCATCGTTACCTGGCCATCTCCAGCCATTGCACATTCTCCATTATGATGAACTGCAAATATCGTTGTAGCGTGGAAATTTCCCATAGAAAAAACTCCTTTATATGTTTTTATAGCTTTAAAAGCAATTTATGCCCGCGGGTGATGCTTCATGTAAACAGAACGCAATCTTTCTTTAGAGACATGCGTATAAATTTGTGTCGTCGACAAATTTTCATGACCTAACAGCTCCTGTACAGTACGTAAATCTGCCCCTTCATCTAACATGTGTGTAGCAAATGTATGCCTTAACATATGGGGACTTATCCGCATTGTCAATGAAGCCTTCTTAATGAGTTCGTTTAATACATAGCGCACACCACGACTTGTTAGCGGCGTACCTTTCGCATTTAAAAATACCATATGAGATTGTTCTTCAGTCTTGTTAGCTAACTGTTTTCTCCCGTTCTCCATATAAGTAATTAAAGCATCTTGTGCATAACTTCCGAACGGAATATACCTTTGTTTTTTTCCTTTTCCCATCACTAAAATTGTTCCCACTGCAAAGTCAATATCGGTAAGTTGTAGGTTGACACATTCACTCACACGGATCCCCGTCGCATACATCAACTCTAATAAAGCTTGATTCCTTTGACCTAGCGGCGTTTCCGTATCAGAAACTTCAAATAATTCCTCTAATTCTTCAGCATATAAAAACTTTGGGATTGACAATTCTTTTTTGGGGAGTGACGCAAGTGCAAACGGGTTATCTTTCCGATAACCTTCACGCATTAAAAAACGATATAAACTTCGTAAGCTTGACACTTTTCTTGCGACAGATTTACGGGCTAACTTTTCATCGTGCAACGTCGTTAAGTACAAACGAACATCCGCGTATGTAACATCTAAAAAAGAGGATATGCCTTCTCGCTCCATAAATTGCACAAAATGTTCTAAATCATTTTGATAACTTGCAATTGTATATTTTGAATAATTTCTTTCAATTTGTAAATATCCAACGAATAATTGTAACAATTTCTTCACATTCACATAACTCACCTCAATAAAGGCTACTAAATCGTATCACAACTTAGTAGCCTTTGCAAGAAATTTAACTAAATATTTACAAAATTTCGAATTGTTTCTAAAGCGCGTGTAGCATACGCTTCATTTCGTTCTGCCTTCTTTTTGATCTTCTTCTCTAACGGTGCAAATAGACCGAAGTTTGCATTCATAGGCTGGAAGTTTTTCGCATTTGTCGCAGTAATATAATTTGCCATACTTCCCATTGCAGTTACAGGTGGTAATACAACTGGCTCTTCGCCTTTTACAAGTCGAGCAGCGTTAATACCTGCTAATAACCCTGATGCCGCCGATTCAACATATCCCTCTACTCCAGTCATTTGACCAGCAAAGAATAAATCATCACGTTGTTTATATTGATACGTCGGACGAAGTAAATTAGGTGAATTAATAAACGTATTACGATGCATTACACCGTAGCGTACAATTTCTGCGTTCTCCAGTCCTGGAATTAACTGTAACACTTCTTTTTGTGGTCCCCACTTTAAATGCGTTTGGAAACCTACGATATTGTATAACGTTCCCGCTGCATCATCTTGACGTAACTGAACAACAGCATATGGCGTTTTCCCTGTTTTCGGATCTTCTAATCCAACAGGTTTCATTGGTCCAAATACTAGCGTCTGTCTTCCTCTGCTTGCCATAACTTCCACTGGCATACAACCTTCAAAGAAAATTTCCTTTTCAAATTCTTTTAAAGGTACTGTCTCAGCAGCAATTAAAGCCTCATAAAAACGATCAAATTCTTCTTCTGTCATAGGACAGTTTAAATATGCCGCTTCTCCTTTATCATAACGAGACTTTAAATATACTTTGTTCATATCAATGCTGTCTTTTTCAACGATTGGTGCTGCTGCATCGTAGAAATAGAAATAATCTTCACCTGTTAGTTCTTTTAATTGTGCAGCAAGATCAGGAGATGTAAGTGGACCTGTTGCAATAATTGTTGGTCCTTCTGGAATTTCAGTAAGCTCTTCATTCACTACAGTTACATTCGGATGATTCTTTACGTATTCAGTCACTTTAGCTGCAAACTCATGACGGTCAACCGCTAAAGCTCCTCCAGCTGGTACAGAGCACTCATCAGCTGCACGAATAATGACAGAATCCATTAAACGCATTTCTTCTTTAATAACTCCAACGGCATTTGTTAATGTGTTTGCACGTAATGAGTTACTGCACACTAATTCAGCAAACTTATCTGTGTGATGAGCTGGCGTTTGCCTTACTGGTCTCATTTCATATAATTTTACTTGGACACCACGTTTTGCAATTTGGTAAGCTGCTTCACTTCCTGCAAGACCTGCGCCAATGACGTTTACTACTTGTGTTGTCATATATATATCACCTTTCCTTTTCTTCCCGAAAAAAATGTGAGCAGTTACGCTCACATTTGTTGTTCTTCTTCATAATCACACGAAATACATTGTACTTGCACGCCTTTTTTCAACTTCTTCTCTACAAGCATCCCTTCACACTTCGGACATTTACGGCCAATCGGCTTATCCCAAGATACAAAGTCGCATTCTGGATACGTACCGCATCCGTAGAAAAGACGTTTCTTTTTGTTACTACGACGTTCAATAATTTGTCCTTCTTCACACTTCGGACAAATTACACCGATTTCTTTCACAATCGGTTTTGTATTACGACAATCAGGGAAATTCGAGCAAGCCATAAACTTCCCATATTTACCCATTTTAAAGACCATTGGATGACCACATAATTCACAGTCTTCCCCAGCTGGTTCATCTTTAATTTCCACTTCACGCATTTCTTTTTCCGCTTTTTCTAAGCGCGGTTCAAATCCTACGTAGAAATCATCAACAATTTTCACCCAATTCGCATTTCCTTCTTCCACTTCATCAAGGCTTTGCTCCATGTTAGCTGTGAATTCAATGTTAATAATTTCTGGGAAAAACTCTAAAATAAGTTCGATTACTATTCCACCCAATTCAGTTGGAACGAAACGTTTATTATCTAAAGCAACATAACCGCGTTTTTGAATTGTTTCAAGTGTCGGCACATAAGTGGATGGTCTTCCAATCCCAAGTTCTTCAAGTGTTCTTACTAAACGAGCCTCTGTATAACGTGGCGGTGGCTGGGTATAGTGTTGTTTCGGCTCTATATCTTTTGAAAATACCGTTTCTCCCACTTCTAACGGTGGCAACATCTTATCCTTTTCTTCCGCACCATCATCTTTTGACTCAACATACACTTTCATAAACCCCGGGAACTTTACAACCGAGCCACTTGCACGGAACTGAACATTGTTATTAATGAGTTTCGCTGTAACAGTATCCATTATAGCAGACGCCATTTGACTTGCAACAAATCGCTCCCAAATCAATTTATACAACCGAAGTTGGTCACGACCTAAGAAACTTTTTAGTTCCTCTGGCTTTCTCATTACCGAAGTAGGACGAATTGCCTCATGCGCATCTTGTGCATTTGATTTTTTCGTTTCTTTCTTCTTCTCTGTTCCTATGTATTCCGCACCATACGCCTCAGTAATGTAAGTACGAGCCTCTGTTTGAGCTGTTTCTGAGATACGCGTTGAGTCAGTTCTCATATACGTTATAAGACCCACAGTCCCTTGTTTCCCAAGATCTATCCCTTCATACAGTTGCTGTGCAAGCATCATTGTTTTCTTTGCTCGCATATTTAACTTACGTGCTGCTTCTTGTTGCAAGGAAGATGTTGTAAACGGTAAAGCAGGATTACGTTTTCGCTCTTTTCTCGTTACATTTTCAACTGAAAACGCATTATCTTTCATCTGTTCAATTATTTCATTCACTTGCGTTTCATTCGTTAATTGAACCTTTTCACCATCTACACCGTAAAAGCTTGCTTCAAATGTATCTTTCCCTTTTACAAACTCTGTTTTAATTGTCCAGAATTCTTCAGGCTCAAAGTTTTGAATCTCCCTTTCACGTTCGATAATTAAACGAACTGCTACAGATTGTACACGACCTGCACTTAATCCTTTTTTTACTTTCTTCCATAATAAAGGACTAATATTGTAACCAACTAGACGATCAAGTATACGTCTTGCTTGTTGTGCATCTACTAAATCCATATTAATTGCACGAGGATGTTTAAATGATTCTTTTATTGCATCTTTTGTAATTTCATTGAAGACAACTCGACAATCTGATTCAACATCCACATTTAACGTATTCGCTAAATGCCAAGCAATTGCTTCTCCTTCACGGTCTGGATCGGCCGCGAGATAGACTTTCTTTGCTTTTTTTGCCGCTGATTTTAAATCTTTTAAAACGGGACCTTTACCACGAATGGTAATATACTTCGGGGTGAAGTTGTTCTTTACTTCTATCCCCATTTGGCTTTTAGGTAAATCGCGAACATGTCCCATGGACGCAACGACTTTGTATTTTTTCCCTAAATATTTCTCAATGGTCTTCGCCTTAGAAGGCGACTCCACGATTACGAGGTAATCTGACATGCTAGTGCCTCCTTAAGAGGTGGATTCAAGTCTTCATTAATCTTATTGATTTCTCTTGTTTTTGTCAATCAAGAATGAATATACCATACAGTGCCAATCTACCATTTGTCAATAATTGTTTAATAAAAACATAAAAATATAAGGTTAATTTATTATTTCTTCAAAGATATCCTCTGCATTTCGTACTAGTTTTGCACCTTGTTGAATAAGCTGATTCGTTCCCGATGCACTATCAATAAATATTGGTCCAGGAAGCGCAAATACCTCTCTATTTTGCTCTAATGCAAGGTCTGCCGTAATAAGTGACCCACTTCTTGATTTTGCTTCTACAACTAAAACCCCTTTACTTATCCCGCTAATAATTCGATTTCTTTTTGGAAAATACCATTTTTTCGGTGCATAGTGCGGAGGATACTCTGTTAATAGCAATATATATTCCTCCCACTTTTCATATAAACGTCTATTCTCTTTCGGATACATATAAGATAATCCGTGTCCCAATATCGCAATAGTCGGACGATGTTTCTTTACTGTAACTTCATGAGATATTGTATCTATCCCTTTTGCAAATCCGCTCACAATAAGCCATTCTCTTTCTAATAAAGGATGTAAAATAAACTCCATACTCTCATGACTGTATAACGACGGTTCTCTCGTTCCAACAACCGCTAATTTATTTACTTTATTTAGAAAATTCTTCTCTCCTTTTCCATATAAAACAAAAGGAGGGTCTTGTATTTCACGTAATAATTGCGGGTAATTTTCATCCCATATAGTCACATAAAAGATTTGATTTCTCTCTAAATAAGATATATATTGCAAAAGGTTTGAATTTTGGAGGAAATGTACTAGTTCTGCAGATTTTTTCGGGGATATTCCAGTGTAGTTTTCTATTTGTTTTTGGTTAAAATTGTATATTACCTTCAATTCTGGATCGACATATAGCAGCCTCTCCATCGCCTTCCAATGATCCGCTAACACGTAATGCAGATGTAATAATCGCTCTCTTTTCATCCTAATTCTCCTTACCCATAATTTTTATTATGTAAACAGAAAAATTGTAAAAAGACACCCTCAAATAAGAAGGTGCCTTTCAAAAAGATTAATAGTTTTTACAAGTTTCAAATAATCCCTTTTCTTTTAAAACAGAGATTAACGTTTCACCCATAACAGCTGGTGTTTCAGCCACTTTAATACCACAAGCTTCCATTGTTTTAATCTTTTCAGCAGCAGTTCCTTTGCCGCCAGAAATGATTGCCCCCGCATGACCCATACGTTTGCCTTCAGGCGCTGTTTGGCCACCAATGAAGCCTACAACTGGTTTTGTCATATTAGCTTTTACCCATTCAGCTGCTTCTTCTTCTGCTGTACCTCCGATTTCACCAATCATAATTACAGCATGTGTTTCTTCATCTTCATTAAATGCTTTTAACGCATCAATAAAGTCTGTACCGTTAACAGGGTCCCCACCGATACCTACAGCAGTAGATTGGCCAATACCTTCTTGTGTTAACTGGTGTACAGCTTCATATGTTAATGTACCAGAACGAGATACGATACCTACATGACCTTTTTTGTGAATGTATCCTGGCATAATACCGATTTTACATTCATCAGGTGTAATGACACCTGGACAGTTTGGTCCAAGTAAACGTGTATGTTTACCAGCCATATATCTCTTTACGTTAACCATATCTAATACAGGAATTCCTTCAGTAATACATACTACTAAATCAATCTTCGCATCAACTGCTTCCATAATTGCATCAGCAGCAAAAGCGGGTGGAACGTATACAACTGAAGCGTTTGCGCCTGTTGCTTTCACAGCATCTTCTACTGTATCAAATACTGGTACACCTTCAATATCAGTGCCGCCTTTACCAGGTGTTACACCACCGACAATTTTCGTACCGTATTCAATCATTTGTTTTGTATGGAATAATCCTTGAGAACCAGTAATACCTTGAACAATAACTTTTGTATCTTTATTAACTAATACGCTCATTTTTCTCCCCCGCTTTCTATTAGCCCACTAGTGAAACAATTTTCTGTGCACCGTCTGCCATAGATTCTGCTGCAACAATATTTAAGCCAGACTCATTTAAAATTTTCTTACCTAATTCTACGTTTGTACCTTCAAGACGTACAACTAAAGGTAATTCAAGACCTACTTGCTTCGTTGCTTCAATAACACCTTCTGCGATAACATCACACTTCATAATGCCACCAAAAATGTTAACGAAGATACCTTTTACATTTTTGTCAGAAAGGATAATTTTGAATGCTTCTGTTACTTTTTCAGCCGTTGCACCGCCACCAACATCTAAGAAGTTAGCTGGGTCACCATGGTAATGTTTAATGATATCCATTGTAGCCATCGCTAAACCTGCACCATTTACCATACAACCGATATTTCCATCTAAAGGAATGTAGTTTAAGTCATATTTAGATGCTTCAACTTCTTTTGAATCTTCTTCATCAAGATCACGCAGCTCTAAAATGTCTTTATGACGATATAATGCATTAGAATCAAAGTTTAATTTTGCATCTAACGCCATTACTTTACCGTCACCTGTTGTAACAAGTGGATTAATTTCAGCGATAGAGCAATCTTTTTCAATAAACGCACGATATAAGCCCATCATAAACTTCACAGCTTGTCCTACAAGCTCTTTTGGAATATTGATGTTAAATGCGATTCGACGCGCTTGGAAACCTTGTAAACCTACTGCTGGATCAATATATTCTTTAAAGATTTTTTCAGGTGTTTTTTCTGCTACTTCTTCAATTTCTGTTCCACCTTCTTCAGATGCCATTAAAACAACTTGAGAAGTTGCACGATCTAACACTAGACCTACATAATATTCTTTCTTAATATCGCAACCTTCTTCGATAAGTAAGCGTTTTACTTCCTTACCTTCAGGACCTGTTTGATGCGTTACAAGTGTAGTTCCTAAAATGCTTTCTGCATATGTACGAACTTCTTCTAAATTTTTCGCAACTTTTACACCGCCAGCTTTGCCGCGTCCACCAGCGTGAATTTGCGCTTTAACTACACATACATCCGTTCCTAATTCTTTCGCTGCTTCTACAGCTTCTTCTACTGTAAATGCAACTTTCCCGTTCGGAACGCTAACCCCATAGCTTTTAAGGACTGCCTTACCTTGGTACTCATGGATATTCATGGTCCCATCCTCCCCTGTTTTCCTGTTTTACTCGAAAAGTTTTTTAATGTTTAAAAAACATTACATTGCCATTGTATAAGATGATTGGCACGCTGTCTACAATAAAGTGTCAGAAAACTGAAATCGCTTTATTCTTTTCCGAAAATAATAATGTTCATATACCAAAATAAAAAAATAAGCTGTATATTCACAGCTTATTTTTGAATCATATCTTTAATTGGCGCAAATGATTTCCGGTGTTCCTCTAATACTCCATGCGCTTCAATCGCTTCTAAATGCTGTTTCGTTCCATACCCCATATGTTGTCCAAATCCATATGCAGGATACTTTTCCCCAAGCTCTTTCATCATACGATCTCTCGTCACCTTCGCAATAATAGATGCAGCTGAAATAGAAACACTTTTCGCATCACCTTTAATAATGGATGTTTGTGGAATTGATGTAGGAAGCTTCATCGCATCAATTAATAAATATTGTGGTGTACAAGATAAATTCGCAACAGCATCTAACATCGCTTGTTTCGTCGCTTGATAAATATTTATCTCATCTATGACTTGCGGTGATACAATTCCAACTCCAATCGCAATTGCTTGTGCTTTTATTTCATCATAAAAACGCTCTCGCTTCGCTTCACTCAGCTTTTTTGAGTCATCTAACCCTGGAATATAAAAATTATCTGGAAGAACGACAGCTGCCGTCACAACGGGCCCAGCTAATGGTCCACGCCCTACTTCATCAATGCCAGCAATATATGTGATTCCTTTTTCACGTAACGCATTTTCATACTTAGACATTTCTAGAAATTTTTCTTTTTCCTTTTGTGCTAACTCTTTTTGTTTGTACCACTTCAAAATAAGTTTTTGAATGCCCTTTCGTTCATCTTTCATTAACATTTGAAAGCGATCATCTTCTTCACTCATAATTTCTTGCAGTAAATTCTCCGCTTCTTGTATTGTCATTTTTTGCATATAAGTACACTCCTTTATAAACGTATACAAAAAGAAAAGACGCACAAACGCACGTCTTATACTTCTTCTATTTTCTCTACCTCTTCTACTTGCTCCACAAACTCTTCTGGTGTTTCAAACGTCATTTTACCAAGTTTTCCACCGCGAAGTTCACGAAGTACCAGTTCAGATGTTTTATCATAATCAATCATTCCGCCGCCCATTAAACAGCCTCTGTATTTTCCAATTGCATCAAATAACTCTACAATATCTTCTGGAATTTCATCTAAATTATATCGCTCTTTTAAACGTTCTGGATAGTGTTTCTCCATAAAACGTAATGCATAAACAGCTACATCTTGTAAATTTAAAATTGAATCTTTAATTGCACCCGTTGTCGCTAAACGAAGACCCACTAATTGATCTTCAAATTTAGGCCACAGAATACCTGGTGTATCTAACAGTTCCATTTCTTTCCCAACTTTAATCCATTGTTGAGCTGTTGTCACACCTGGACGATCTCCTGTTTTAGCAATGTTTTTCTTCGCCAATTTATTAATTAACGTAGATTTACCAACATTCGGTATACCGACAATTAAAGCACGAATTGCTCTCGGTCTAATCCCTTTCGCAACCATCTTATCAAACTTCTCTTTAACAAGCACTTTACAAGCCGCAGTAATTTCCTTCATACCTTGTCCAGCTTGCGCATTAATTGAAATTGCCATATGCCCTTTTTCTTTAAAATATGCAATCCATTCTTTCGTTAGACGATCATCTGCCATATCCGCTTTATTTAAAACAACAAGCCTTGGCTTATGTGTAATAATCTCATCAATCATCGGGTTTCTAGATGATAATGGTAATCGAGCATCTACAAGTTCAATTACAACATCAATTAATTTTAATTTTTCTGTTACTTGGCGTCTAGCCTTAGCCATATGCCCTGGAAACCATTGAATTACCATGTTGCCACCTTCTTTTTCATTTATTTCACAATACGTGCATCTTTTAACGGCCAATATAGCATATTGGCTTTACCAAGTACTTGATCCATTGAAATCGTACCAATCGAACGGCTATCTTTACTAAAACGACGATTATCCCCTAAAACAAATAATTGATCTTTTGGAACAGTTTTCTTTCCCGTCATTTCTTCAAGAGTAAAATCATATGTAAGCGGTCCATCAGCAAGCTGTTTTTTCTGCTTATCTAAATACGGCTCCTCATAAACCTTTCCGTTAACATATAGTTTGTCATTCCGATACTCTATTTCATCGCCTGGCAGGCCAATAATACGCTTTATATAATCTTTATCTTCCGTTGCACGGAATACGATAATATCGAAGCGTTTTGGGTCTCCTATGTGATAACCAATTTTATTTACAATCATTCGATCTCGATCATGTAAAGTTGGCGCCATTGATACCCCATCTACGAGAATTGGTGCAAAGAAAAACTGTCTAATAACACCAGCTAGTACAACAGCAATCAAAATTGCTTTGATCCATTCCCAAAGTGAACTCGTCTCTTTTTTCATGTATTTCCCCTCCACGGTTATGTAAGCTGCTCGTATTATACCAAAATTTTATATAGATTGGAAAAAGGGAGCTTGCGCATTTACAAGCTCCCATACATGTCTTATCGAATTTCTTTAATACGTGCTTTTTTACCGCGAAGGTTACGTAAGTAGTATAACTTAGCACGACGTACTTTACCACGGCGAAGTACTTCGATGTTCGCGATTCTTGGCGTGTGAACTGGGAATGTACGCTCAACACCTACACCGTAAGAAATCTTACGAACTGTGAATGTTTCACTGATTCCGCCACCACGACGTTTGATTACAACACCTTCGAAAAGCTGAATTCTTTCACGAGTTCCCTCAACTACTTTTACGTGTACACGTAAAGTGTCTCCAGGACGGAATGAAGGAAGGTCAGTTTTTAATTGGCCTTTTGTAATTTCTGCGATTAATTGTTGCATATTAAATTCTCTCCTTTAAACAGATGCTCTTATAAAGTCTTATTAAATTACAGCGGAACATCGTTAATACGGCTACTGATTTCAGTAGCACAAATGTTATAATAGCATATTGCTAGGACTGTTGCAATAGAAAATATATGAAGCCCTTATTGTTCTTCTTTAATCTGTTCCAACCATTTCTTTTCTTGCTTAGATAATTCTCTTTCTTCCAATAAATCCGGTCTACGTGTGTACGTACGACGCAAAGATTCTTTATGGCGCCATTCATCAATATTTTTATGATTTCCTGACATTAAAACATCTGGTACCTTCATACCACGAAAATCAGCAGGACGTGTATAATGTGGATGTTCCAATAACCCTGTACTAAACGAATCTTCCACTTGTGAAGCATGATTTCCTAGTACTCCTGGCAGGAGACGTACTACACTATCAGTAATAACCATAGAGGCTAATTCTCCACCTGTTAATACGTAGTCACCAATAGAAATCTCATCAGTTACGAGATGCTCACGAATCCGTTCATCATACCCTTCATAATGCCCACATACAAAGATTAAATGTTCTTCCTCTGCAAGCTCTTCCGCTTTCTTCTGAGTAAATCTTTCCCCTTGCGGACACATTAAGACAACTCTCGGCTTACGCTCTGTTTCTTTCGTTAAATCTTCCACCGCATCAAAAATAGGCTGAGGAGTAAGCACCATACCAGCACCTCCGCCGTAAGGATAATCGTCTACACTATTATGCTTACTCGTTGTATAATCACGAAAGTTAACAACACGAAGGCTTACCGCTTCTTTTTCTTGCGCCTTCTTTAAGATGGAAGACCCAAATACACCGGTAAACATGTCTGGAAACAACGTTAAAATATCAATTTTCATTATAGTAGCCCTTCCATTACATGAATGGTTACTAATTTATTTTCAATATTAACTTGAAGTACAACATCATCAATGTAAGGAATTAAAAGATCTTGGCCCTTTGGACGTTTAATTACCCAAACATCATTTGCACCAGGAGATAGAATCTCTTTAATCGTTCCTAACGCTTCTCCTTCTTCCGTAACAACACTGCAACCAATAATTTCATGATAGTAGTATTCACCTTCAGCAAGTTCGCCTAACTGCTCTTCTGGTACTTTTATTAAAGAACCTTTAAACTTTTCTGCTTCATCTACATTGTTGTATCCTTCAAATGTTAATAAATCAAATGTCTTATGTTGACGATGAGAAGTTACCTTCACCGGAAGGAAGTCTGTACTTTTCTCATTCGATATGTATAGAGTGTTTCCTACTTTATATCGCTCTTCCGGAAAATCAGTACGAGAAATAACACGAATTTCTCCTCTTACGCCATGAGTATTTACAATTTTCCCTACATTAAACCATTTTGTCATAAATAGTATGTCACCCCTGGTTTCTATATAAATTAAGCATCTCCATTTCACATATGGAACATGCAACTTCTCTTTAAATGTTAAAAAAGGGAGAGGATGTAACTCCTCGCCCTTTTTACGTTTATTGAATTTCCAGTGTTACTTTTTCATCATTATGATGTCCCACTGAATACAAGAGCATTCGAATCGCTTTCGCAACTCTCCCTTGCTTACCAATGACTTTTCCAACATCCTCAGGATGTACAGTTAATCGATACTTTATCTCTCCGTTGTAAAGTTCCTGTGTAACTTTTACATCTTCAGGATGATCGACAAGAGGCTTGACAATCGTCTCGACTAACTTCTTCATAGTCATTGCCTCAATTACTTACCTTGTTTAGATAAGTGGAATTTCTCCATGATACCTTGGTTAGAGAATAAGTTACGAACTGTATCAGATGGTTTAGCACCGTTTCCTAACCATTTTAATGCTGCTTCTTCGTTGATCTTAACTTCAGCTGGTTGAGCAACCGGATTATAAGTACCGATTTCCTCAATGAAACGTCCGTCACGAGGAGAACGAGAATCTGCAACAACTACACGATAGAAAGGAGTTTTTTTAGCTCCCATACGTTTTAAACGAATTTTAACTGCCATTTTATAAAGCACCTCCGAATTTATTTCACACAGATAATTATATTAGCAAAAAGACTATTGCTTTGTAAAGTATTTTTTCTTAACAGAGCCATCTTTTTTTCTTACATGAATGGAAACTTCATTCCACCTAGTCCTTTTTTCTTACCTTTTTGCATTCCAGTCATCGTTTTCATCATTTTCTTCATATCATCGAATTGCTTGATTAGACGATTGATTTCTTGTACGGTTGTACCGCTACCTTTGGCAATGCGTTTTTTTCGACTAGCGTTAATTATTTCCGGTTGTTCACGTTCTAATTTAGTCATAGAACGAATAATTGCCTCAATATGCCCAATTTGCTTTTCATCAACTTGCGCATTTTTCAGCCCTTTAATTTTATTTGCACCAGGAAGCATCCCTAACAATTCGTCAAGTGGTCCAAGTTGACGCACTTGTCCAAGTTGTTCTAGGAAATCGTCAAGTGTAAACGAAAGCGTACGCATTTTTTGCTCAAGTTCTTTTGCTTTCTCTTCATCAACTGTAGCTTGCGCTTTTTCAATTAATGTTAAGACGTCGCCCATCCCTAAAATGCGGGATGCCATACGTTCTGGATGGAACGCTTCAATCGCATCTAGTTTTTCACCCATACCAGCAAATTTAATTGGTGTATTTGTTACAGCCTTAATAGATAATGCCGCACCACCGCGCGTATCACCATCTAGTTTCGTTAATACAACACCCGTTAACCCTAACTGATCATGGAAACTTTGTGCAACATTTACCGCGTCTTGTCCTGTCATCGCATCGACAACAAGGAAAATTTCATCCGGATTCGCAACTTCTTTCACTTTCGCTAATTCATCCATTAGTTCTTCATCAATATGCAGGCGACCTGCTGTATCGATTAAAACATAATCGTGATGATCTTCTTTTGCCTTTGCAATCGCTTGTTTCGCAATTTCAACAGGACTTACTTGATCTCCTAAAGAGAAAACAGGCATGTCCAATTGCTTCCCTAATGTTTCAAGCTGTTTAATCGCTGCTGGACGGTAAATATCCGCTGCAACAAGCATCGGTTTACGATTATGCTTTTTACGAAGCAAATTCGCAAGCTTACCTGTTGTCGTCGTTTTACCCGCACCTTGCAGACCAACCATCATTATAACAGTCGGTGGCTTATTAGCAACAGCAATTTTGCTTTGCTCTCCGCCCATAAGTTCTGTAAGTTCTTCCTGTACAACTTTAATTACTTGTTGTCCAGGTGTCAAACTTTTCATTACATCTTGTCCGACAGCACGCTCAGACACACGCTTTACAAAATCTTTTACTACTTTAAAGTTAACATCCGCTTCTAAAAGAGCTAGACGAACTTCTCTCATCATTTCTTTCACATCGGCTTCAGAAACTTTTCCTTTGCCGCGGATTTTTTGCATTGTCTGTTGAAGTCGGTCGGCTAATCCTTCAAATGCCATATTGCCGCCCTCCTAATCTAATTTTTCGATAGCTTCAACAACTTGTTTCATTTCTTCATTCACATGCTCTTCTTCGCTGATTAGCTGTTTTAGCTTTGCAACAAGTCGCTGTCGCTCTTGAAACTTTTGAAGTAATACTAATTTATCTTCATATTCTTCAAGCATCGCTTCAGTCCGTTTAATGTTATCATACACGGCTTGGCGACTTACATCAAATTCTTCCGCAATTTCACCAAGAGATAAATCATCTAGATAATAAAGCGACATATAACTTCTTTGTTTTTGCGTTAACAACGATTGATAAAAATCAAATAAATAGTTCATTCTCGTTGTTTTCTCGAGCATGTTGGATCATCCTTTGTTAAGTGATTTCCCTTTACATCAATTAGTTTACATGGAGTATAAAAGAGTGTCAAGTTTTTTTCTTAACATCACTTATTTTTTATGGAAAAAGAAGCGGTAATACCGCTTCTTTCATTTATACTTCTTCTGTTTCTACTAAATTTGCAAATAGACCATACACATATTGTTCTGGATCAAACTGCTGCAGATCATCCATTTGCTCTCCTAAGCCAACAAATTTCACCGGTACATCCATTTCGTTACGAATTGCTAATACGATACCACCTTTAGCAGTTCCATCTAACTTCGTTAAAACAATACCAGTAACATTCGTTGCTTCACGGAATGTTTTCGCTTGACTTAAACCGTTTTGACCTGTTGTTGCATCAATAACTAGTAACACTTCATGAGGAGCTCCTGGTACTTCACGCTCAATTACACGCTTCACTTTCTCTAACTCTTTCATTAAGTTCACCTTATTTTGCAAACGTCCTGCTGTATCACATAGTAATACATCTACTTTACGCGCTTTTGCAGCTTGTACAGCGTCATACATTACCGCTGCAGGGTCAGAACCAGACCCTTGTTTAATGACTTCTACACCAACGCGATCGCCCCATACTTCTAATTGTTCAATCGCGCCAGCACGGAACGTATCTCCTGCTGCCAATAGGACTGACTTACCTTCTGATTTAAATCTATGTGCCAGTTTACCAATTGTCGTCGTTTTCCCTACACCGTTAACACCTACAAATAAAACAACTGTTAATTGATCTTCTTGCATATTGATTTCATTACTAAAGTCGCTGTCACCTTTATAAATGCCAACTAACTTTTCCGAAATAACAGCTTGTACTTCTTTTGGGTCCTGAATATTTCGGCGCTGCACTTCTTCTTTCAACTGATCAATTAATTCCATTACAGTCGAAACCCCTACGTCTGCGCCGATTAAAATCTCTTCTAACTCTTCAAAGAAATCTTCATCTACTTTACGGTAACGATAGACTAAATCATTTACTTTATCCGCAAATGAATTTCTCGTTTTTTCCAATCCGTGTTTAAATTTCTCTGTTACTGTATCCGTTTGTTTTGAAATTTTTTCTTTAAGTTTTTTTAAAAAGCTCATGCTTCCCATCCTTCCTATTTACTCGCCACAAGTTCTTCCCCGTCATCTAAACGAACAGAAACAAGCTTAGATACACCTGATTCTTGCATCGTTACACCATACAATACATCAGACTCTTCCATTGTACCTTTCCTGTGTGTAATTACAATAAACTGCGTCTCATCACTAAATTTCTTTAAATATTGCGCAAAACGAGCAACATTCGCTTCGTCTAGAGCCGCTTCTACTTCGTCTAGTACACAGAATGGTACTGGGCGTACTTTTAAAATACCAAATAAAAGCGCTATTGCCGTTAAAGCACGTTCTCCACCTGACAGTAAACCTAAGTTCTGCAATTTCTTTCCTGGTGGTTGTGCAACAATATCAATACCAGTATTTAATATGTCTCCAGGATCCGTCATTACTAAATCCGCTCTACCGCCTCCGAATAATTCAGTAAATACAGATTGAAACTCCGTTCGAATCCCTTCAAAAGTAGTAGAAAAACGTTTCTTCATTTCTTCATCCATCTCAGTAATAAGTTGGTGCAATGTCGCTTTCGCTTCTTCTAAATCATCTCGTTGCTCTAGTAAGAACGTATGACGTTGTGCTACTCGCTCGTATTCATCAATTGCACCCAAGTTTACTGTACCTAACTCTTCTATGGATAGTTTTATTAATTTCACCTTTTTACGCGCATCTTCTGCAGGCATCGTCATTGTATACTTCAGTTTTGCTGCTTCAAATGAAATCGTATATGTTTCACGTAAATGTTGCAATCTATTTTCCAACTCAACATCAAGTCGGTTAATTTTCACTTCTTGATCTTTCAACAACTCAAGAATATATTTATGTTTGCCTAACGTTTCCTTCACATTGCGTTCTAAATGCTCCACTCTCTCTTGTAATGATATACGTTGTTCACGGCGAGAGCGAATTAATTCTGAAGTTTGATTACGATCATATGCTTTTTTCTCAATCATATTCGTAATTTGTTCTTCACCACTTGAATTAGATGTCATTTCTTGCTTTAAGAATGCTAAATCTTCTTTTGTTTTTACAAGTGTTGTATCAGTTTCTTCTTTTTCCTTCGTTAATCGTTCAACTTTTTCTTTTTGATTAGACAAACGTTGTTGTTGTTCAGCCGCTTGTACTTTCAGCTCAGTCATTTCCTTCTGAACTTTTTCTTTTGAAGAATGTTGCTCACTTTTTTGTTTCGTTAACGCGACGATTTTGCTATCTAATTCCGAAATCTCTGCTTGAAGAGTTGCTAAAATCTTTTCTAACTCTCCTTTACGTCCTTGCATTTTCACTTGATCTTGTAAAAATCCTTCTATCTCTAAGTCGTATATAGATAAGCGATCATTAATTCGATGTTCTTCTAATTCTAATTGATTAATTTCTTCTCTTAATTTTTGTTCATCTGCACGCTCAGTTTCTACACCTTGGCGTAGTTCGCGTATTTGTACTTCTTTTTCTTGAATCTCTTGCTTTACTGCTTTAACAAAGTTTTCTAGCTTCGTTGTTTTTTCTTCCATATCAGTGAGCTTTTTAGTCCATTCTTCAAGTTCACGCTGACGTCCTAATAAAGAAGATTTCGCCTGTTTTACAGCTCCACCAGTCATTGAACCCCCAGGATTCACTACGTCACCTTCAAGTGTTACAATACGATAGCGATATTGTAATTGTTTCGCTAATTCATTTGCACCGCGTAAATCTTTCGCAACAACAACTGTACCTAATAGGCTCGAAACGACATTCTCGTATTTATTATTGTACTGCACAAGTTCTGCCGCTACTCCTACAAACGATGGATGTTGATTCACAACACGTAACTTTTCAAATGATAACGATCTACTTTTAATAACAGCTTGCGGTAAAAACGTTGCACGTCCATGTTTATTCTGCTTTAAAAATGCAATTGCATTACGAGCATGTTCCTCTGTTTGTACAACGATATGCTGCATTGCTGCACCTAGAGCAATTTCCATTGCAACTTCATATTCTTTCGGTACCGTTAACAGTTCCGCAACAGCACCCTCGATACCTTGCAACCTATTTTCTCTAGCTTTCAATACTTCACGTACACCTTGGTAGAAACCAGAATAGTCCTCTTGCATCTCTTCTAGCATCTCTTTTCGTGAGCGCGCCTGTTGTACAAATTGATATGCTTGATACAGTTTTGTTTCATTTTCACTATACTGCGCCTTACATTTCCCAAGCGCCGCTTCTGTTTTCTGTATGTTCGAAATGATACCAGCTATTTTTTCTTTCACTTGTTCATAACTTTCAACAAGTTTCGTCTTTTTCGCTGTGATTTCCATACGCATTTCTACATATTTCGCATTCTCTTCATCAAGACGTTCATTTTTAGAGTTTTGCTGTTTAGACTGTTCTTCAATCATAGATAATTCATTACGCTGACTAGCTTGTTGATTTAAAAGTTCAATATAATCCCCTTTTAAATTCTCAATCTGTTCCTCTAAATTATCCGCAAAAGTTGCAAGCAGTTGTTCATTATCAAGCAAATTTCTCTCCAATTCTTTTACTTGATCTACAAATTGCATTAACACTTCTGTACTTGATTCAATTTCACCATCATAACTTTTAGCTTTTTCTGTCAATTCAACAATTAACTGTTCAAGTTGTGCACAATGCGTCGTAGCATTTTGCTTCCTCTCTTTTAACAGCTCACGTTGTCCTTCTAATTTTTCTAGCTCTTTGCTAGAAAGAAGAAGAACTTCTTGCAAGGAATCTACAGACTCATCTACCGCTTGTAATTGTCCACGTAACTCCTCAAGCTCTTCTTCACTTTTTTGTAAATGCGTTGACATTTTAGCTTCTTCGTTTTTATTATGCCCAAACTGACTTCGAAGCGCTTCCCATTTCTCATGCAATTCTTCAATTTCATGTACAATAAGCGCAGCTTCTACTTTCTCTAACTCTTCTTTTTTCTCGAGATAATCTTTCGCAATAGAAGCTTGTCTCTCTAACGGTTCTACTTGAATACTCAATTCATGAATAATATCTTGTACACGATTTAAGTTTTCTTGTGTATCCGCTAATTTCCCTTCAGCTTTCTTTTTGCGAAGTTTGTATTTCAGCACACCTGCCGCTTCTTCAAATACACCGCGACGTTCTTCTGATTTACTACTTAAAATCTCTTCCACTTTCCCCTGACTAATAATTGAAAAGGCTTCTCTTCCCATGCCAGAGTCCATAAATAAATCGATAATGTCTTTCAATCTACAAGATTGTTTATTTATATAAAAGTCACTATCACCTGAACGAGATACACGGCGCGTTACACTCACCTCGTTATATTCAATCGGTAAACGTTGATCTTCATTATTTAAAGTTAATGTTACTTCAGCTACATTAACCGCTCTCCTCGTTTCACTACCGGCAAAAATAACATCCTCCATCTTTGCACCACGTAATGATTTTGCAGATTGTTCACCAAGTACCCAGCGAATTGCATCAGTAATATTACTTTTCCCGCTCCCATTAGGCCCTACTACAGACGTAACACCTGGAACAAAATCGACAGATACACGCTCAGCAAAAGATTTAAATCCTGCTATTTCTAATCTTTTTAAAAACACGAAAGGTCTTCCTCCTATTCTCCGTTGTTATATACGTTGTCTGTACGAAACCAAGCTATAATACGGATTTACTTTCCTTTCATTTATCTACAAAAGAAAAGTTTCATTCTATGCATAAGGAATCCCCCTATTCAAAGGGGGATTCCTTATAGTTGTTCTTTTAATTTTTTCAATGCTTCTGCAGCAGCTTGTTGCTCTGCTTCTTTTTTCGACTTACCACTACCAAGACCTAACGCTACATTATTTAATGTAACACGTGACACAAATTCTCGATTATGGGCTGGTCCTTTTTCTTGCAAAATTTGATACTCAATGTTGCCACTACCATCACGCTGGATCAATTCTTGCAATTGACTCTTATAATCCATCACATGAGAAAAAGCACCTTCATTAATTTTCGGATACACAATTTCTTTTAAGAATCCCCAAACTGTTTCTAGCCCTTGATCAAGATAAAGGGCACCAATAAACGCTTCAAAGACATCCGCTAATAAAGCTGGTCGTTCACGTCCACCTGTCATTTCTTCACCTTTCCCTAATAAAACAAGGCTTCCAAATGACAGCTCATTTGCAAAACGAACAAGAGATGGCTCACATACAATAGCTGCACGTAGTTTTGTTAACTCTCCTTCGCTCATTGTCGGATATTTTTGAAACAGATACTGCGATACAGTAAGTTCCAATACTGCATCTCCAAGAAATTCGAGACGCTCATTGTCTTCATGCGGTTTTTTTCGATGCTCATTCACATACGATGAATGCGTAAATGCTTGAGTCAATAATTTTTCATCTGTAAACGTAATACCTATCTTTTCTTGAAACACTTTAAACGCTTCACGATATTTTGTTTCGTATTTTTTTTCTCTATATTTTCGGTACGGCATAGGTCCCTCCAGATATAAGCCGAGAAAGCCCCGCTAAATAACGGGACTTCACTTAAGCATTATAGATGACTCTCTATGTAAGTCACAGCATCGCCAACAGTAGCAATCTTTTCAGCATCTTCATCAGAAATTTCCATTTCGAATTCATCTTCTAATTGCATTACAAGTTCTACTACATCTAGGGAGTCTGCGCCTAAATCTTCTTTAAAGCTTGCAGCTGGTACTACTTCAGTTTCTTCTACACCTAAACGATCAACGATGATTTTTGTTACACGCTCTAAAACATCTGCCATTCCATTCACCTCCCCTCAAATATTATATTAAATATTGCCCAAAAAAACTAGATGAAATCGATTCTTTTATTACATTACCATTCCGCCATCAACATTTAACGTTTGTCCTGTAACATATTTGCTTTGATCCGAAGCAAAAAACGTTACAGCATTCGCGATATCTTGCGCATCACCAAACTGTGCAGCCGGAATAACTTTTAACATTTCACCTTTTATATTTTCATCTAATACGTCCGTCATATCAGTTGCAATAAATCCAGGAGCAATTGCATTAACAGTTATATTTCGACTTGCTAATTCTTTTGCTGATGTTTTTGTTAATCCAATTACACCAGCTTTAGCAGCAACATAATTAGCCTGCCCTGGATTTCCTACAACACCAACAACAGAAGCAATATTTATTATTCTACCATGACGTTGGCGCATCATATAACGAGATACTGCTTTTGTACATAAGAATACACCTTTTAAGTTTGTATTAATAACTGTATCCCATTCTTCTTCTTTCATACGCATTAATAAATTATCTTTTGTTACGCCAGCGTTATTTACAAGAATATCGACTTGTCCAAATGTATCTACTGTTTGTTTCACCATATTTGTAACATCTTCAGCATTTGCAACATCTGCTCTTACCGCAATTGCATCTGAACCTAATTTCTTGATTTCATCTACTACTTCATTCGCCTTTTGTTCATTACCAGCATAATTTACTACTACATTTGCCCCTTGTTTCGCTAAATCGATTGCAATCGCGCGACCAATTCCACGTGAAGCACCAGTTACTAATGCTACTTTCCCTTTTAACATCAGTTTTCTCCTCTCAAATTTGAAATGGTATCTTTTAATGTCGCTTCATCATATATGGCATATGCTTTCACTGATGAATCAATCGACTTCATAAGCCCAGCAAGTACTTTTCCAGGTCCAATTTCAATAAATATATCCACACCTTGTTTCACCATAGTTTCAATAGATGGGTACCATAATACAGGTGAATACAGTTGTTCAATTAGCTTCTCTTGAATATCTGCACCACGTGTAATAACATCTGCTGTAACATTTGCTATAACAGGAATATTCGTATCCTGAATTGTAATTTCATCTAACACACTTTGAAACTTCTCAGCAGCCGGCTTCATAAGAGAGGAATGAAATGGTCCACTTACTTTAAGCGGAATTGCTCTTTTAGCACCATTTTCTTTCGCTCTTTGAGAAGCAAGTTCTACCCCTTGATTTGTTCCAGAAATTACAATTTGCTTCGTACTATTCATGTTTGCAATCTGTACTGCATACCCTTCACTTGTTACTTCTTCTGTAACTCGTTTCAGCATATCTGGATCAGCACCTAAAATAGCTGCCATTGCCCCTTCCCCACCAGGAACGGCTTCTTCCATATATTCGCCACGTTTTCTTACAGCATATACAGCATCTTCAAAAGTTATAGCACCAGCTGCCACAAGAGCGCTATATTCACCTAAACTATGTCCTGCTACAAAATCAGGTGTAATGTCATACTCTTTCAAAGCTGTCAAAATAGCAAAACTCGTTGTTAATAATGCAGGTTGTGCATTTGTCGTTAATGTAAGCTTTTCCTGCGGCCCTTCAAAAATCACCTCTGAAAGTGAATCGTGTAACACCTCATCTGCTTTCGCAAACACTTTCGCAACCTCGTTATTATTCTCCGCTAACTGTCTACCCATTCCAACTGCCTGTGAACCTTGGCCCGGAAAAAGAAATGCTATTTTTCCCATTTCAAATCCTCCTCTTATTGAAGCGGCTCCTTCTCCATTACACTTGAAATTGTAGGAATTACTTCTTTCGCTACCATTTCTCTCGTTTGACGAATCGCACTAAATATCGATTGGTCATTTGAAGAACCGTGAGCCTTAATGACAGGAGCTTTCAATCCAAACAATGCCGCTCCTCCATACTCCGAATAATCCATTTTATCTTTTAATACCATAAGTTTTGGTTTTAATACCGCTGCTGCTAATTTGCTCGTAAACGAACTCATTAATTGCTCTTTTAACATAGAGAATAGCGCAAGCGCGGTTCCTTCTAGTGATTTTAGAGCTACGTTCCCTGTAAAACCATCACACACAACAACATCTGCTACACCTTGCAATAAATCTCTTGATTCAACGTTTCCAACAAAATTAATTGGTGCATCTTTGAGCATAGCAAAGACCTGTTTTGAAAGCTCGTTTCCTTTTCCATCCTCTGTTCCAACATTTAAAAGTCCAACACGAGGGTTTTTAATTCCTCTTACCTTCTCTGCGTAAACAGAACCCATCACTGCATATTGATATAAATGAACTGGTTTTGCATCAACGTTTGCTCCAACATCTAACATAACAAAACCTTCTCCATCAACAGTTGGCATTGTCGGTGATAAAGCTGGTCGTTCAATTCCTTCCATACGACCGACAACAAATAATCCTGCTGCCATTAAAGCCCCTGTACTACCTGCTGATATACAAGCATCTGCAATACCATCTTTCACTTGCTGCGCTGCTAGTACCATTGAAGCTTGTTTTTTTCGACGAACCGCCCTTACTGGCTCATCTGTCGATTCAATTTTTTCGTCTGTATGAAGGATAGTAATTCGCTCTTCACTCGTTAAGTATTGACGGATTTCTGCTTCTTTCCCTACTAACGTAATATGTAAATCTGAATATTCCTTAATAGCTTTCATTGCTCCTAATACTACAGCCTTTGGAGCGTGATCTCCGCCCATTGCATCTATTGCGATTTTCATAAGTTGTTACCTTCCTCACTATTATTACTAGATCGATACATTTCAAAAGTGCCTGTAAAAACAAGTTCTTCTCCAACAAAGCTACGCACTTTGACAACCGTCCGTCCTTTATCATTCTCTACATCTTCAACGCGCGCTTTTGCAACTACACGTTCTCCTAATTTTACAGGACGAATGTATCGAATGGTAGACTTTGCAGTTAAAGCTAATTCTTCATCAATAACTGCAACAGCTAGTGAGTTTGCTTGCGCAAACAAATGATGCCCACGAGCAATTTGATTTCTTTTAAATACATGTTCTACCTTTACTTCAAAGATAGATATCGCATGTCTATCTAATTCTATATCGATAATTTCTCCGACAACCTCTTCTAACGGTAAAGATTTCACGTCTTCTTCATGTTGTTTTGTAGCCACATGCTTAATTCGTTCTCTCAATTCAGGAATAGATAACTCCATACGATCCAGACGAACAGTCTGTATGCTCACTTGAAATTTTTCTGCTAAATCTTCATCCGTTATAAAAGGATTCGTTTCTATTGTTTGTTGTAATAATTCTTGTCTTTCTTTTTTACTTCTTCTCTTTTTCATACCGCACCATCCATTTTTATGACTAGGTACTAACAGTAGTATATAATCATTAAAAGTAGAATGCAACAAAAACTTTTGCAGACTACTTTTAATCGAGCTTCTCTCCCTGGAACACACCTGTTCCGTCAAGATAAGTACGCAACGAAGCATACTGATCATTATGCCAAAACGCTTCTGAATCAACTAGTATCGCCGCATCTTGTCTCGCTGTTTCTAACGCCCGATAATCATGTACCATATCAGCAACCTTAAATTCTGGTAGACCACTTTGCTTACTTCCAAAGAAATCCCCAGGACCTCGTAACTCTAAATCTTTTTCTGACAATACAAATCCATCATTTGTTTCAGTCATAATACGCATTCTTTCTTTTCCTGTTTCTGATTTCGGGTCTGCAATTAATAAGCAATATGATTGTTCACTACCACGCCCAACACGCCCCCTGAGCTGATGAAGCTGCGATAAACCGAAACGCTCCGCGTCATAAATAACCATAACAGTCGCATTTGGTACATTCACACCTACTTCAACAACTGTTGTCGAAACAAGAATTTGCACTTTATTTTCACTAAACTGTCCCATTATCTCTTCTTTTTCTTGAGATGATAGTCTCCCATGCATTAATCCAACTTGGCACTTACCTTGATAATGATGAGTCAGCATACTATGTAAATCGATAGCATTTTGTACATCAAGTTTCTCAGACTCTTCAATAAGAGGACAAATAACATATGCCTGTCTTCCTTTTTTTATCTCTTTCTCCACAAAGCCGAGAACACGGTCTAACATATCATGTTTTGCCCAATACGTTTCGATTACCTTTCTACCAGCTGGCATTTCATCGATAATAGAAACGTCCATCTCTCCAAATGCCGTAATAGCTAACGTTCGCGGAATTGGGGTTGCCGTCATAAACAATACATCTGGACTTTCACCTTTCTCACGTAAAACCCGGCGCTGCGCTACACCAAATCGATGCTGTTCATCGGTAATAACGAGACCTAACCTATGAAATATAACTTCATCTTGAATTAAAGCGTGCGTCCCAACAAGGATATCTACTTCTCCCTGCTCTAATCTCGCCAAAATTTCCCGACGTCTCGCACCCTTAACAGAACTCGTTAACAGTTCAACCGTCATACCGAAATGAGAAAACGTCTCCGCAAGCGACTGATAATGTTGTTCGGCTAAAATTTCTGTAGGAACCATTAAAGCACCTTGATAATGAGCTAATTTTGCGGCATAGAGACCAATCGCAGCAACAACTGTTTTCCCAGAACCAACGTCACCTTGCAACAGCCTGTTCATCCGATAAGGAGATGTCATATCCTTTAAAATTTCATCTACAACCCGGCGCTGTGCACCAGTTAACGGAAACGGAAGTGCATCGATAAATTCTTGTAATTCTGTTGACGGGATTTCCTTCTTCGTACCTTTTGAATTTTCTCTCTCCATTTTCCTTAGTGTTTGCATTTTTAGCTGAAATAAGAAAAACTCCTCATATACAAAACGGCGACGAGCTTGCTTTAAATCTTCTTGCCCTACCGGAAAATGCAACGCCCTGAGTGCTTCATAACGTGGTAATAATTTATACCGATTTAACAAACCATCTGGTAGCACTTCGACTATAGAATCTCCATACTCCTTTAGCGCTTGTGCAATAAAACGGCGCATCTGTTTTACTGTAAGCTTTCCTTTCACTGAATATACAGGCTCTACTTCTTGTTGACGAACAACCGGTCCAAAATGAAGCTCTGATACAGCAATTGTTTGACGATGTTGATCCCATTTACCAGTAATCGTTACCGTTTCATCCAAATTTAACTTTTGCTTATAGTAAGGTCTATTAAAACATACAGCCGTTATTAAATAACGACCGACGAGAACACGAACTGTAAGACGTGATTTTTTCTTACCATAGTATTGTAGTAACGGAGCACTATGAACTTTCCCTTCAACTGTTACACGCTCATCATGCTTTACTTCAGCAAGATCTTTCATCGCATAATCTTCATAACGGTACGGAAAATGCTCTAATAGATGAGAAACTGTATAAATTCCCATCTCGTGTAGTAATTCAGATGTTTCTCCTCCGATTCCCTTTACATCTGTAACAGGAACTTGTACAACTTCATTCAAGATTCTCACACTCCGTCACATTATTTTCTTTGTTACACTCTATTTGAGTATCAATTAACATCTGCAATCGCTATCTTTCACCTTATATATTCTATCATAGGCATTCTAAGAGAAACTACTCAAATCCCTTATACACAACAAGTAAAAAAGAGCCTCACTATTAGCAGCAAGGCTCTTTTCTTTATTCCATATGCTAGCCTTTTGAATAAAAACTAGTAATAACGTTCACATTACTACTTCTGATCCATTAGCAAGTAAGTGATCCATTTATTTTCAAAACGAATCTTTTTTATTCTACAGAGAAGATGAAAGAATACACCGGTTGATTCCCAGCATGCACTTCTACTTCAGCATCTTCAAATTTCTCTTCTACAAATGCAACTAACTCAGCTACTTCTTCATCAGTTGCATCTTCACCTTGTAGAATCGTTACGATTTCAGACTCTTCATCAATCAATGCTTCTAATAATTGCTTTGCAGCTCCTACTTTTTCAGCATTTGTTGATACGATTTTTCCATCTGCAATGCACATGAAATCGTCTTTTTGAATTGCTACACCGTCAATTTCCGTATCACGAACAGCATACGTAATTTGACCCGTTTTCACATGAGATAAAGCTTCTTTCATGTTTTCTTCATTTTCTTCTAACGTTCCAACTGGATTAAATGCTAACATTGCAGCCATACCTTGAGGAACTGTTTTTGAACGAATAACAATAACTTCTTGATCAACAACTGACGCTGCTTGTTCTGCTGCCATCACGATGTTTCCGTTATTTGGTAAGATGATGATTTTTTCAGCATTCGCCTCTTCAATCGCCTTCACAATATCCTCCGTACTCGGATTCATCGTTTGGCCACCTTCGATTACTTTCGTTGCACCAATGCTCTCAAATAAAGTTTTAATACCAGATCCCATAGCTACAGTTACGATACCATATGGTTGTTTTTCTTTCGATTGAGTTGTTTGCTCAGGAACCATAGTAGGTTCATCTAATAAAGCGGTATGCTGTTCACGCATATTTTCTACTTTAATCTTAATTAAACTACCATAGCGTTGCCCATAATTCATAGGATCTCCAGGATGTTCCGCATGAATATGAACCTTAACAACCTCATCATCTGATACAACAAGTAGTGAATCTCCGTATACACTAATATCTTCACGGAATTTTTGTTCAGAGAAATTATGTTCCTTCATTTTTTCAGGCTCTAATTTCACCATGAATTCCGTGCAATATCCATACTTTATATCTTCTGTACTCAATTGGCTTTGTACACTACGGTGATGTTCTGCGCGTACCATGTCATTCATAGATGGTTGGGCAGACACATCAGAAGAAATTGTTTCTCCTTTTAAGTCAGCTAAAAATCCTTCATATACAACAACAAGACCTTTACCACCGCTATCTACAACGCCAACTTGTTTTAATACAGGTAATAAATCTGGCGTACGATTTAACGATGCATTGGCTTCTTTCACAACGTCTTCCATAAACAAAACAAAGTCGCGCTGTTTTTTCGCAACTGTCACTGCATATTTACCCGTTTCTCTTGCAACCGTTAAAATCGTTCCTTCAATCGGTTTCATAACCGCTTTGTAAGCCGCTTCTACCCCAGCATCTAAAGCTGCAGCAAAATCAACTGTTGTTAATTCTTCTTTTTGTTCAATGGATTTTGAAAAACCACGGAATAACTGAGATAAAATAACACCAGAGTTACCACGAGCTCCCATTAATAATCCTTTGGCTAAACTTACACCGACTTTACCAGCGTGCTGTGAAGGATTTGCTTTCACTTCACGTGCGCCTGAAGTCATTGATAAGTTCATGTTTGTACCGGTATCGCCATCTGGAACTGGAAATACGTTTAATGCATCAACAAGCTGAACATTATTTGTTAAATTGTTCGCTCCTTGCATGATCATTTGTGATAAACGTTTCCCATCAATTTTTTGAATTGACACAGATTTTCCTCCTTAATGCACATTACAAGTTTATTACTTTAACTCCTTGTACGTAGATGTTTACAGAATCTACTGCTAGTCCTACAGTTTGATCTAATGTATATTTCACTTTCGTCTGCACGTTATGTGCTACTTCTGAAATTTTCGTACCATAGCTCACAATAATATACATATCAATATGTACTTCATCTTCATCTTTACGAACAATAACACCTCTAGTGAAGTTTTCTTTTCGTAAAATGTCTGTTAATCCATCTTTTAACTGATTTTTTGATGCCATACCTACGATACCGTAGCAATCTACCGCGGCACCTCCAGCAATTGTTGCAATTACATCTGTACTAATATCAATTTGACCGTACTTCGTTTTAATTTCAATTGACATCTCGTTTCCCCCTTCATAAATGGTGAAAGTGAGCTAGACTACTTTAGTTACTATCATATAATCTTTTTAAAGAAAATTCCATCGTTCTTTCTTTTCACTCTCATATTTTATGTTTTATACTACACTTTTCTATGATGAGCAAAATAGTCCATTGTTATTATACAACATGTACCACTATAATATGTCAAGCAAATTTTCTTGATTTCAACTTTTCTTCACTTACATATAGTGTCAAGTAATTTTTCTTGATTTCTTTTTTCTACAGTGTTGCATTCTCTTTTTAGTTGTGTTAAATTATAGTAGTGTTTTTAGCATCGCAAAAAAGACTAACATTGAAAAATTACGTATGGTAAGGTGTCAAGGGAGGGAAATATAAATGGCTCGTGTTTGTGCTATCACTGGAAGAAAAGCTCGTTCTGGTAACTCTCGTTCTCACGCAATGAACGCTACAAAACGTAAATGGGGCGCTAACCTTCAAAAAGTTCGCGTACGCATCGACGGTAAAGTTCAACGTGTTTACGTTTCTGCTAGAGCATTAAAATCTGGCAAAATCGAACGTGTTTAATAATAAAAAAAAGAGCCGCTAGGCTCTTTTTTTACTATACCAATGGAAAAAGCACCTATTATCGGTGCTTTTTTTAGTCTTTTTTGAAGGTGTTTAACATCGCACGAACAATTCCACCAAGAAATTTAGGTAACTTAATTGTATAAAATCTCATGGTTTCCCTCCTAATCCCCTTTACTCCACTTGCCCACTATATGATGCAAGGAGCAAAATTGTTTCTTCAATCAGTGCTTCTTATCATCATTAATATGCCAGATGCGAATGAAAAAGTACCTTTTTCCTCAATGAGTTCATTACTAATACAAAGTGTCGATCCCCACTCTATCGTTTTATTAGTAAGAGGGTACTTAAATCCTTGTAGTGTAATACCTTCTACACTTTCAGTAACTGGCACAAATGATACATAGGGGAAATTTTTATTTATTCCAATTGTATATGTACCAACTTTTTTCACCATTATTTCATTTTTATTATCCACAATACACATTTCCACTTTTGCTTCTAAACCCTTTAAAAGCATCTGTATATTTGCTAAACCATGATCCAACCGCCCACCAGTTGCACCAAAAATACGAATTAATTTGGGTTTCTGTTCTAAAGCCCAACTAATTGCAATCTCTAAATCCGTTTGATCTTTTTCTCGTGGAACAATATGTAATTCATCTGTTTGCTGTCCCATCCATACTAATTCTTCTTCAGTTACTGAATCGTAATCTCCGAACGCAACAGATGGAGTAATCCCTCTTTTTAGTAAATGGTACACTCCTCTATCAACCGCCGCCCACACTACTTCTTCATTTTCATATCGAGAAAAATCTGCGCAATATTCTGCAGGGCCTCCTGCTAAAATATGAATAATCATTTTTCCTTCCCCTTCTATTGTAAAAAGGCAATCTGCCATTCGGTAGATTGCCTTTTTACATATTTTTCGCTCTATCCTGTCTAAATAGTGAAGTCTTACTAAACCCGAAACTTCACTAGGATAGGGATCTGTTCATTCATTATCCACGAATGATACGGATCGCTTCACCGCGGTCTTTTTGATTGTATACCGCTGATCCAGCTACAAGTACATTTGCTCCTGCTTCAACACAAAGTCTTGCCGTTTCAGCGTTGACACCACCATCAACTTCAATTTCGACTTCTAGATTTCGCTCTTTAACCATTTCTGCAACTTGTTTAATTTTCGGTAATACAGAATGGATAAATTTCTGTCCACCAAATCCAGGATTCACCGTCATAAGTAATACCATATCTATATCTTCTAACACATGCTCAATCACCGAAACTGGCGTATGTGGATTTAATACAACCCCTGCTTTAATGCCATGAGATTTAATTAACTGAATTGTACGATGTAAATGAGGACACGCCTCTACATGAACAGTAATAATATCCGCTCCGGCTTTCGCGAAAGTTGGGATATAGTTATCAGGATTTTCAATCATTAAATGCACATCTAACGGTAATGATGTAATCGGACGGATCGCTTCTACAATTAATGGCCCAATCGTAATATTCGGTACAAAATGCCCGTCCATTACATCGACATGAATGTAATCAGCTCCGCCTTTTTCTACATCTTTAATTTCTTCCCCTAATTTTGAAAAATCTGCTGATAAGATCGATGGTGCAATTTTAATCATAACTAATACCTCGGCTTTCTCTCTCTAATTTCTTCTACGAATTGTTGGTAATTCTTATAACGATATTCTGTAATCTTTCCTTCTTCAACCGCAGCTTTCACCGCACATTTCGGTTCAGAAAGATGTGTACACCCTCTAAATTTACAGTATTGGCTCGCTTCTTTCAACTCAGGAAAACAATATGTAAGATCTTCTACCTCTATATCTATGAAATCAAGTGAACTAAAACCAGGTGTATCCGCAACAAGTCCACTTCCAACTGCAATTAATTCCACGTGTCTTGTCGTATGTTTTCCGCGTCCTAAATGTGAGGAAATATCATTTGTTTTTAGTTCTAAATCCGGACGTAATACGTTAAGCATCGAAGATTTCCCAACACCTGATTGGCCAGCAACGACAGAAACACAACCTTCTAAAAATGGTTTTAAAATAGCAATACTTTCCGATGTATTTATAGAAGTAAATAATACATCATAACCCATTTCACGATAATCATTTGCATAAGCTTCAACGGTTTCTCGCATCTTTTCATCCACTAAATCCATCTTACTAATACAAATAATCGGCTTAATGTTATGATATTCAATCAGCACTAAAAATCGATCTAACAGTCCAGGATTAAAATCTGGTTCTACTGCAGAGAAAACAAGGATTGCTTGATCCACATTAGCAATAGGAGGCCTAACAAGTTCATTTTTTCGATCAAATACTTCAAGCACGTAGCCTTCCGTTGGGTTATCTGCTTGAAAAACGACTTGGTCTCCTACAAGTGGTGTAATTTTATTTTTTCTAAATACACCACGCCCACGACATTGTGTAATCCCTTCTTCATGTTGTACATAATAAAATCCACTTAAAGCTTTTACAATTTTTCCTTCTGGCATATAATTCTCCTTTATTTTGTATAAAGTGAAGCTGTAATTAAAACGAATAGACTAGAGTTCTTTAAACAATTATTTTAAAACCCACCAATATATAACCAGGTTCATATATTTAATCTCTACCATCAATTCGAAATATTTTTTACAACAATATCACTTGTATAGCTTTTTGAATCATATATTTTTGCCTGTTATACAGTCCACCTTGTAGACAGCATAACAGGCAAGGGTAATGCATTCCATTCTCTATAAAAAGAAAATGGAATTCACTATTATTGAGTTGGATATGGTACTTCCTTATCGATAATCGTTACTCCATCCCGTACGATTTTATAGTGACCCTTTGAGCCTTCTTGAATTACAAATTCTAAAGAAATTGTTGCCGACTCTGAAATCGTTCTAGTTTCAATTGGTCTATCCATCTTTTGTTGCATATCTTCTTTATAAATTTCTATTGTTTGCGGTTTTTTCTCACCTATTATAGAAGACTCATATGGGATAGAAATGTTATCCACCTTCACTGTTTTTGTTACTTTCGGCTTAGGGCCATTCGAGATGATAAGTGTCACTTTATCTCCTTCTTTTAACGGAGTTCCTGGTTTTGGCGATTGCGAAATTACAAGACCTTTATCAACCGTATCTGAATACTCTCGTTTTATATCTGGAGTTAATTTTCTCTCATTCAAATCACCAGTTGCACTATTTTCAGTCCATCTTGAAAAATCACCTGGTCTATTTTGATAAGGACCTTTACTTATCCAAACTTTCAGTTCTTGCTCCGCCTCTACAACCATTTGATCAGGTGTCGGTATTTGTTCTACAATTTCACCTTTTGGTTTATCATTTTCAATATAATTTTCAGTAACCTGTTTATATCTTTCTTCTAACTCGGGTTTTACACTCTCAAAGTTTTGACCTGTAAAATCCTTCATCTTACTTTTCTTTTTTCCACCTGATTGATAGATAGTAATTTTAGAACTTTCCTTCACTACTCTTCCTGCTACAGGATCAGTTTTTATTACATCTCCAGCTTCCACATCATCTGTATATACAATATTAGGTTCTGTCACTTCAAAACCTTTTTCTACCAATTTATTTACAGCTGTCGTATATTTCATACCAGCCACATCAGGAACTTTTACATCTTTCGGAATAAAGAATCCCGGAATAACAGTAAGAGCTAATGTTATTCCAATTGCTAAAAGTAAAAATGTCGTAATTAAAACCTTAATCCATTTATTACTTCGTTTTTTCTTCTTATCTAATTCAGTATGTTCTTTTCTTTTTGGTTCATCCACTTTACTTCCACTTAAAACAATCGTTTCATCAGTTACATTTTCAAATAATTGTTCTTGTTGGATAATTGGAATCGCTTTCGTCGCTTCCATATCTTCTGGTATGTAAAATGGCTGTTCATTAATTCGTTCTGGATATAAAGCCGTTTCAATATCTCGTTTCATCGCATTAGCAGATTGGTATCGATGGAACGGATCTTTAGCAGTTGCCTTTAATATAATATTCTCAACACTTTGCGGAATATTTTCATTCCATCTTCTTGGAGACGGTATTTCACTTTGTAAATGTTTTAAAGCTATTGCAACGGCAGATTCACCAGAAAACGGTTGTCTTCCTGTTAACAATTCGAACATAACAATACCAAGCGAATAAATATCTGATTGTTTATTTGCTATCCCGCCGCGCGCTTGTTCTGGTGATAAATAATGCACCGAACCAAGTACTGAATTTGTATGTGTAATAGTTGTTGCACTTGTAGCTGTCGCAATTCCAAAATCTGTTACTTTTACTACTCCATCAGCTCGAATTAAAATATTGTGCGGTTTTATATCACGATGCACAATTTCAAAATGATGAGCGTGTGCCATGGCGGATGTTAATTGCTCCATAATATCAAGAGCTTCCCCTATAGGTAACATCCCTTGCTCAATTATGTATTGCTTTAATGTTTGTCCAGGTACATACTCCATTACAAGATAATATATACCATCTTCTTCTCCAACATCATACATATTCACAATATTTGGATGCGACAACGTTGTAACAGATTGCGCTTCTCGATGGAAACGTTTAATAAACTCTTCGTTATTGGAATAGTCGAGTCTTAATATTTTCACCGCTACATCTCGGCCGAGTATGTCATCATGAGCTAAATATACATTGGCCATCCCTCCACCGCCAATCATTTTTAGCAGCTTATAACGGTCATTTAAGCGTTTTCCAATCAGCACGTTGCACTTCACCTACTTTCGTTTGTCGAATCCGCATAATCAATAAGAACAAGAGTAATATTATCCTCTCCACCACGATCATTCGCCAATTGAATGAGACTTTGCACCTTAGCTTCGAGCTGTTCATTTAACTGTAAAATTTGTTGCATATCAGTCATAGGGACTTTATTAGACAATCCATCAGAGCAAAGAAGCAATTGATCATCTTCTTCAAGTACCAATGTTTTAACATCTAATCCGACTTTTTCTTCTGTTCCTAGCGCTCTTAACAAAACATTTTTTTTCGGGTGGTATTCTGCATCTTCCTTTGAAATTTCACCATGTCTCACAAGTTCATTTACAAGTGAATGATCTTCCGTTACGAGTGACATTACTCCCTCTGATACCATATAACAACGACTATCTCCTATATGACCTATTGTTACAAAATTAGGCGTACAAATTGCTATGATAATCGTTGTTCCCATACCATCACACTCTACGTGTTGTTTAGAATATTCAAAAATGCGTTCATTAATAATTCCAACACTAGTATGTAACCACTCTTCTACTTTTTTAGGCTCATTCATATTATGCGTTTGCTTCCAATAATCATGGAATAATTGAATGGCCATCGAACTAGCTACATCGCCAGCTCGATGACCTCCCATTCCATCTGCTACTACCGCTAAAATATTTCCATCTAAATTGTGAAAAACTCCTGCACTATCTTCATTATGTTGACGAACTTTCCCTTTATCCGATAGAAACACGGCTTTCATCTCGTCACCTCGTCTCTTCTTTGCGCTCCTTCGCACGCAACTGACCGCAGGCAGCATCAATATCGTGACCTTGTTCACGGCGAATTGTTACATTCACTCCACGATCTTTAAGCGTTTTTTCAAATAAGAAAATTTGCTCACGTGGTGTTCGTACGTAATCACGTTCTGGTACGTAGTTAACCGGAATTAAGTTCACATGACACTTTACACCTTTTAAGAGCGCAGCAAGTTCTTCAGCGTGCTCAACTTGGTCATTTTCTCCTCCAAATAGTCCATATTCAAATGTAATACGACGCCCTGTTCTATTTACATAGTATTTAATAGCTTCCATTAAATCAGGTAGCTTATAAGCACGGTTAATCGGCATTAATTTTGAACGTAATTCTGAATTTGGAGCATGCAATGAAATCGCAAAATTAATTTGTAACTCTTCTTCAGCAAACTTGTAAATTTTCGGAATAATACCACTCGTCGAAACTGTCATATGTCTTGCACCAATATGAAGTCCTTTTTCATGGTTAGTGATGCGTAAAAATCCCATTAAATTATCATAGTTATCAAATGGTTCTCCAATTCCCATAACAACAAGAGAACTTACACGTTCTTCCGTTTCATCAAGCGCGCGTTGCACTTCTACTACTTGCGCTACAATTTCTCCAGCTTCTAGGTTTCGTTTTAACCCGCCAAGTGTAGAAGCACAGAACGTACAGCCAATACGACAACCAACTTGTGTTGTTACACAAATAGAATTTCCGTATTCATGTCGCATTAATACCGTTTCAATAGAATATCCATCATATAACTGGAATAAGAATTTAATCGTTCCATCCGAAGACGTTTGTTTTACTAACGTGTTTAAAGTAGTAATATCAAAGGAATTCGACAATTTATCACGCAATCCTTTAGAAAGGTTTGACATATCCTCATAATTTTTTACACGTTTTTTATATAGCCAGTCAAAAATTTGTCCAGCACGGAACTTCGGTTCTCCTTGTTCCTTTAACCAATCTTGCATTTCATGAAGTTGTAAAGAGTAAATTGATGGTTTTTTCGTTTCTACATTTTTCTTTTGTTTTTTTACAGTCGTTTCCATGATGCTACACCTTCTTCCTTAAACAAGCAATATAAAAGCCATCCGTTGCAAAATAATGCGGTAAAATTTGTACTTGACCTTCATTAATATACGGACTTAATTTTTCTGGCATACGTTCTTTTATCGTAGTATCCCATTCAAATTCAGGATGTTCTTTTAAAAATTTATCTATTACTTGTTCATTTTCTATTTTCTCAATTGTGCACGTACTATAAACAAGACGACCGCCTTGTTTTAATAATGGTGCTATCTTTTCTAATATCGCAAGTTGAATCGTCGATAATCTTTCACTATCGCCTTTATCTTTTCCTAACTTAATATCAGGTTTACGTCTAATTACCCCAAATCCAGAACATGGTGCATCTACTAATATTTTATCAAAAGTTTCATTTGCAAAGTGCTCTTGCACTTTTCTAGCATCTAACGCTTTTGTTTCTACATTTTCTAGACCAAGTCGCTCTGCTTGTTGTTTAATTAAACGCACTTTATGCGCGTGTAAATCAAGCGACATTACTTTACCAGTTCCCTTTAAACGCTCAGCTATATGCGTAGTTTTACCACCAGGAGCAGCACAACTATCAAGAACTGTCTCTCCCTCATTCGGTTCTAAAGCACGTGCAACAAGCATAGAGCTTTCATCTTGAATAGAAAGGAACCCTTTTTTAAACGCTTCTGTATGCGCTACATTCCCTCTTTCAATTTGAATTGCATCATCTGACAAATCGCCAGACTTTGCTTCTATTCCTTCACTTGCCAACAACTCAATTGCTTCTTCTACCGTTACTTTATCAACGTTCACACGTGCTGTAGGTACTGGTGGTAACATGTTTACTTCACACATTTTCTCTGCTGTCTCTAAACCATATTCAGATGCCCAATCTTGTACTAACCAAACTGGGTGACTCGTTGCAATTGCAAGACGTTCCACTGGATCTTTGATTTCATCTAATGAAGGTACACCTTCTCGCTGAATTGAACGCAATACTCCGTTCACCATGCCTGAAATCCCTTTATGCCCACGACGCTTTGCTATTTCAACCGCTTCATGAATAGCCGCTCTTTCTGGCACTCGGTCCAAATATATCATTTGATATAAAGATAAGCGAAGCAATACTCTTACCCACGCCTCAACCTTCTTTTTTAAAAAAGGCTGTAAATAATAATCTAATGTGTCACGACGTTGAATCGTTCCATATACAATTTCAGTTAATAAACCAATATCTTTTCTATCAATTGCATTTTTTTCAATTAGATTATTTAAAAGTAAGTTACTATATGCACCACTTTTTTCTACTTGAATTAAACCATCAAGAGCTAATTCACGAACATTTTGTCTCATGCATTTTCTCCTAACTTCGTGCCAATTTCAGGTTTTGTCCCACGTAAAAATTGTGAACAACTCATACGCTTTTTACCCGACGGTTGCAATTCAGTAATTTTAACACCTGTTTCATTCCCTGTTGCAACAACAAATCCATCTTCTTCAAGACCAACTATTGTACCTGGTTCAGCTTTCGCTTCTAGAGAAACTTTCTCTCCCCACCATACTTTAACAACTTGTTCTGCTAAAGTCGTATATGCAACTGGCCATGGGTTCAATCCGCGAATGTGATTGTATACTTCTTCACCTGTTTTTGTCCAATCAATTTTCTCTTGCTCACGTTTTATATTATATGCGAATGTCACTTCATCTTCATTTTGTTTAATCGGTTCTAACTTACCTTGAATTAATAAAGGTACTGTTTTAGATAGAAGATGTGCACCGGCTTCACTTAACTTATCAAATAACGAGCCCGTCGTTTCACGCTCTTCAATTTCCACTTCTACTTGCGTTAAAATATCACCAGCGTCTAATTTTTCTACCATATACATAATTGTAATTCCTGTTTTTTCTTTACCTTCCATAATTGCATAATGAATCGGTGCACCACCGCGTAGTTCTGGAAGTAAAGAGGCATGGACATTAATACATCCGTACTTTGGCGCTTCTAAAATTTCGTTTGGTACAATCTGACCGAACGCAGCTGTTACAATTAAATCCGCCTCTAATGCTAATACTTTTTCATATTCGTCTTTTTCACGAATTTTCAGTGGTTGTAACACCGGAATACCATGTTTCTCCGCTTCAACTTTAACAGGTGTAGGTGTTAATACTTTTTTTCTACCTACCGGACGATCTGGTTGCGTCACAACACCTACTACATCATAGCCATCTTCGATAAGACGACGAAGCACCGGCACTGAAAAGTCCGGTGTTCCCATAAATACTACTTTAATCATTTAAAAACCGCTCCTTTTAACACCTATTCTAATTCGTTTTCTTCATAATATCTTGTCACTTTCGATGTAAATAGAACACCGTGTAAATGATCGATTTCATGTTGAATTGCACGCGCTAAAAATCCTTCCGCTTCTAATAAAAACACTTTACCTCGGCGATTCTGTGCTCTTACTTTAATATAATCTGCACGTTCCACTTCACCATAAAGTCCCGGGAAGCTTAAACAGCCTTCGGGACCTACTTGTTCACCACGTTTTTCTAATATTGATGGATTGATTAACTCGATTTTCCCAGTATCATCATCGACATCAACAACTGCTACTTGCAAGCTTACCCCTACTTGAGGTGCAGCTAAACCGACTCCGTCCGCCATTAACATTGTTTCATGCATATCTTTCAACAATTTCACTAACTTTTTATCAAAGTTAATTACTCTTTCACATGGTGTTTCTAACACTTCATTTGGATGCTTTACTATTTCTAAAACTGCCATATTTCCCTCCGCTACATTAACATTGTTGGATTAAAATCAATTGAGATTTGTAGCTCTTTTTGCATTTCTGCTTGATAATGTTCATTTACCATTTTGAGCACGTTCTTTAAGTTTGGTTCCCGTTTGTATTTTATCATGCATTGGTAACGATATCTATCTTTTATCCTTGGAATTGCTGAAGCAACTGGCCCTAACACCATCGTTTGCTGCGAACAATGCATTCGTAAATGACCGACAATTTTTTCCGTCACTTGCACTGCCTTTAATAATTCTGGATGAGATACCGTTACAAGTACAACATAGTAATAAGGTGGATATTGTCTTGTTCGTCTCATTTGCATTTCTTGGTCAAAAAACACATCATATTGCTGGTTCTTTGCTAACTCTATACTATAATGTTCTGGCGTATACGTTTGAATTACAACTTCCCCTGGCAATTCATGTCTACCTGCCCGTCCACTTACTTGCGTCAATAATTGATATGTTTTTTCACTCGCCCGAAAATCAGGTAAGTGAAGCATCGTATCTGCAGTTAAAACACCAACGAGCGTTACTTTCGGAAAATCAAGTCCTTTGGCGATCATTTGTGTCCCGAGTAATATATCTGCTTTCTCTTCACCAAATGCCTTTAATAACTTCTCATGCATTCCTTTGCGACTTGTCGTATCTACGTCCATTCGAATGACTCGCGCTTCTGGAAATAGTTTTGTAATTTCTTCTTCTACTTTTTGTGTGCCTGTACCAAAGAAACGAATATATGTACTTTGACAAGCTGGACACGCAGTTGGCATATTCTCCTCATAACTGCAATAATGACATTTTAAACGATGGTTCATTTTATGATACGTCAGCGAAATATCACAATGTGGACATTGTACAACATACCCGCAATCACGACACATCACAAATGTTGAATGACCTCTCCTATTTAAAAAGAGAACCATTTGTTCTTTCTTTTCTAGTCGATCTGCTATTTTTTCATGCAACGCCTTCGAAAACATCGATCGATTCCCGTCGCGAAGTTCTTCACGCATGTCAACAATTTCTACTGTTGGTAAAGCTTGTTCGTTCATACGTTTTTCCATCGTTAATAGTTCATAAACACCTTTTGTCGCTCTTGCAAATGATTCAAGTGTAGGCGTTGCACTTCCAAGAACGATTGGACATTTATGATATTGCCCTCTCCACACCGCTACATCTCTTGCATGATACTTCGGGTTATCTTCTTGCTTATAACTCGATTCATGCTCTTCATCAATAATAATAATCCCTAAATTTTCAAAAGGAGCAAAAATAGCTGAACGGGCACCAACTACCACTTTCACTTCTTTTCTTAAAATCTTACGCCATTCATCATATTTTTCACCAACAGACAGTGCACTATGAAGAACCGCTACTTGCGAGCCAAATCTACCTTTAAAACGATCTACCATTTGAGGCGTTAGCGCAATTTCAGGAACGAGTACAATAGCTTCTTTTTCCTTCTTCAGCACCGCTGCTATAGATTGTAAATATACTTCTGTCTTTCCGCTTCCTGTAACACCATATAGTAAAAATGGATTGTAAGTTTCATTTGTAATTGATGATAAAATAGGTGTAATAACTTGCTTTTGTTCCTCTGTAAGTGGAAATGGTTTCGTTTGTTCAAAATCATCATCGTCATACGGATTCCGGTATACTTCCACATATTTTTCTGAGATTAGCCCCTTTTTAACAAGTGATTTTATTGGAGCATCTGTTATTTGTAGCTCTTCTGTTAACAATTTCAACGGTACACTTTTATAATTTTCCACAAAATAATAAAGTACATCTTGTTGTTTTTTACTTTTCAATTCAAATGCAGCTAATTCTAATTTATCTTCCGGCAACTCTGGCTGAACGACTCTTTGTTTCTTCTTCTGCACTTTATCTTTCACTTGATATACGACTTCCATCGTACCATTTTTAATTTCTTGTTGAATAGCGCGGTATAAATGTGGCTGCGCCTCAATAACTTCCCAATCGATTGCTTCCTTATCCTGAAATAAATACAGTATTGCAGGTGCTACTTCTTCTTGTTTACGAAGTTGTAGACGCTTTTTATACGTTGCTTTTATCGCTGTCGGAAGCATGACTTGAAATGCTGAAATCATATAACATAACGTTTCACTTGTAAGCCAATATCCAAGCTTTAATAATTCATCATTTAAAACCGGTGTTACATCTAATATTTCATGGATTGTCTTTAATTTCTTACTTTCCACGTCAACCGAATCTTTAATCTCAATAATAAAACCTTGCAATTTTCTTGGACCAAATGGAACTACTACACGCATTCCTGTCTGTACAATATCTTCCCATTTTCTAGGGATAATGTAATCAAACGGTCTATCTGTCTGACGGGCAGGTACATCAACAATTACACTTGCAAATTTCATAAACGATCATCTTCTAACATCATTTCAATTTGCTTTAATATTTCGCGAGCTACCTCTTTCTTCGTTAAAAGTGGCAACTCAATAACTTTTCCATCTTTTCTATACATTGTTACAATGTTCGTATCTGTGCCAAATCCAGCTCCTTGCGCTTTTACATCATTCGCAACAATCATATTCGCATTTTTCTCACGTAACTTTTTCGTTGCGTATTCCTCTACGTTTGTCGTTTCAGCAGCAAAACCGATAAGTAACTGTTTACCCTTCTTCTCACCTAGCGTTTTTAAAATATCTACCGTTCTCTCTAATTCAATTACAGCATCACCATTCTGCTTTTTCATTTTATTATCATGAACATATTTCGGGCGATAATCTGCAACAGCTGCTGTTTTGATGACAACATCTACATTTTGATAATGTTGAAGGACTGCTTCTAACATATCCTGCGCTGAATCCACTTGTATCGTTGTTACATGTAGTGGCGGATTTAATGCCGTCGGCCCCGAAACAAGTATGACATCAGCCCCTAAGTTCGCTGCTACTTCTGCAATCGCATACCCCATTTTTCCAGAAGAAAAATTCGTCATAAAACGAACTGGATCAATCTTTTCACGCGTCGGGCCAGCAGTTATTAACATTTTCTTACCTTGTAGTGGTTTTTGTTCCGTGAATGCTTCTTCTAACCGCGCAATAATTGCTTCTGGTTCCTCTAGTCTTCCCTTCGCTACATAACCACACGCTAAAAAGCCTTCCCCAGGCTCAATAAATGTATATCCTAACGTTTTTAACGTCATCATATTTTTTTGAACAATTTTATTTTCGTACATATGCACATTCATAGCAGGTGCAATCCATACTGGAGCTGTAGTAGCTAATAAAGTAGTTGTAATCATATCATCCGCAATACCACCAGCTAACTTCCCGATACAATTGGCTGTAGCAGGTGCAACAAGTACTACATCTGCCCAATCTGCTAAATCGATATGAGCAATAACAGCTGAGTCTTTCTCATCGAATGTATCTGTATATACATCATGACGAGAAAGTGCTTGGAATGTAAGAGGCGTAACAAATTTTATTGCCGACTCACTCATGATCACCTTTACAATAGCACCAGCTTGTGTCAATTTACTAGTTAACGCAGCCGCTTTAAAGACCGCAATGCCTCCTGTTACACATAGGAGTATCTTTTTCCCTTTTAGCATATGGCTCGTCCTCTTTCTTTTTCAAACTTATAATACTGAAACAGGTTTCTCAGCTCTTCAGTACCAATATTTCATCCTATCGTAAAAAAATAACAACCTACTTGTAAATAGGTTGTTACCGTTACATAGAAAATTATAAAGTCTATGTTTTAATTTGTCGAAAATAATATCTTAATCAATTATTTTGCCTTCGCTTGGTACATATTTTAACACTTCTACATCGATTTCTTCTAATGCTTTACCTACACATTTATGAGAAACAGGCTGTTCAATAACACAGTTGTTAGCAAGTTGCATTTCACGTGCACGCTTTGCAGCTACTGTTACAAGTGTATATTTAGAATCGATTTTTGTTAATAATGAATCAATTGATGGATTTAACATAATTATAGACCCTCCGTCATTTCTTTATAATATTTTGCTACTCTTTCGCGGCGGCAATGTTCACCAACCACAATTGCTTTAATTCTATCACAAGCTAATTCAACTTGATCATTTTCTACAACATAGTCGTAAGCGTCCATCATTTCGATTTCTTCTTTCGCTACAGTTAAGCGATTTTCAATAACATCTTCAGTTTCTGTACCACGGCCGACAATTCGGTTTTTTAGCTCAGATAAACTTGGGGGTGCTAAGAAAATAAATACACCTTCTGGGAAAGCTTTCTTAACTTGAATTGCTCCTTGCACTTCAATTTCTAAGAATACATCTTTTCCTTCTTGTAATGTTTTTTCAACATAGTCAATCGGTGTTCCGTAATAATTACCTACGAACTCAGCCCACTCAAGTAATTTTTCATTACGAATCATTTCCTCAAATTCTTCTCTCTCTTTAAAGAAATAATCCACACCATCTACTTCACCTTCACGCGGCTTACGTGTCGTTACTGAAATAGAGTATTGAAAACGTGTATCCTCATGGCTAAACAGCTCTTTTCGAACCGTTCCTTTACCAACCCCAGAAGGTCCTGAAAGAACGATGAGCAATCCTCTTCTACTTCTCATAAATATGTAAAACCTACCCTTCCTCACTTAAATCTTCTTTATTATTCAAACGATGTGCAATCGTCTCTGGCTGAATTGGACTTAATACAACATGCCCATCATCCATAACAATAACCGCCCTTGTTTTTCTCCCATACGTAGCATCTAGTAAAGCATTATGTTCACGTGCTTCCTGTACTGTTCGTTTAATAGGAGCTGACTCCGGACTTACAATAGCAATAATTCGATGAGCAGATACAATATTTCCGTATCCAATATTTAAAAACCGCATGGCCATAGTTTGCGCCTCCTAGTAAGTCTATCCGATTTCTCCACCACGTATAACTTTATATATTTTTTGAAAGCTACTCAATATTTTGTACTTGTTCACGAATTTTTTCAAGGTTATTTTTCATTTCTACAACATATTTTGAAATTGTTAAGTCATTTGCCTTCGAACCAATCGTATTAATTTCTCGATGCATCTCTTGCACGATGAAGTCCATTTTTCTTCCAACAGGCTCTTCAATCTGCAGTGTTTCACGAAATTGTTCTAAATGACTTTGTAAACGAACTAACTCTTCATGAATATCACAACGCTCTGCAAACATCGCGACTTCTGTTAGCAATCTTTGTTCGTCTAGATCTTGATTATGTAATTCCTTTAAGCGATTTTCTAATCGTTCACGATATTTTTGTGTAACAATCGGTGCATGTGGAATAATTGCATTTACACAATTGTGAATCTCTTGTAAACGATACGACATATCTTTATGTAATCGTTCTCCTTCGCCATCTCTCATCGTTTTCAACATATGAGCAGCTTGGCGAACAGCCTCATATAAACTATTCTCAAATTGTTCATTTACGTTTTCTATTTCTTCAATTGCCGTTACTTCTGGCATTGCCATTAATTGCCCAAGTGTAATAGAATCTTGCAATTGAAATTTTCCTTTTATATCTTCCATCATCGATTGGTACTGCTTGAGAAGCGACCAATTCACACTTAATTTTCTTTCAACAAGCCCTTCACCCGTTATACTAATAGACACTTCAATGCGCCCACGTCGAACTTGCTGTGCGATTATTTTACGAATTTTGTCTTCAAATACCATCATTTGCTTCGGAAGTCGAATACTCATCTCAAGAAAACGGTGGTTCACCGATTTCATTTCTACTGTAATCTGAAAAGTATCACTTTCTACTTTCGACCTTCCAAACCCTGTCATACTAGAAATCATTTTTATCACATCCAAGCCATGAAATAACTCAATGAAAAAGGTAATAGAGACAAGGCTCTACTACCTTCTGTAAATTATATCACATTTTCATATCATTGACTATTTCAAGTTTAATCCCTTCTTATATAAAAGTGGCTTTTTCTCCTTACCTTTTTTCCTTGTTAATAAAGAACCTACTAATAAGAAAGTCGGAATTGATGACAAACCTCCAATTAACAACCAATCTCTTGCTTGTATTGGCATTGTACTAAAAATTGGTTGTAACGGTGGATAATAAATAACAACGAGCATTAACAACAATGAAATGATAACAGCCCCTACTAAATACACGTTCCCAAATGGATTGCGATGAAAGACAGAATGTTCACTTCGGCAATCAAACACATGAATAAGTTGCGCAAGTACCAAAGTCGCAAATGCTACTGTCTGTGCATATTTCAGTTCATTCGGATGTTGATTATATGCGATAATAAACGCTACTAACGTCACTGCTCCAATGAGGAACCCTCGACTTATAATTTTCCAGGCAAGCCCTCTGGCGAATACCCCCTCTTTCGGATGCCGCGGCGTTCTCTTCATCACATCTCCTTCCGCCTTATCCAAACCTAATGCCATCGCTGGTAAACCGTCGGTAACTAAGTTCACCCATAATATTTGAATTGGAACCATCGGCAATGGCAGTGCCAGTAACATCGCAAATAACATAACTAAAATTTCGCCGACGTTTGATGCTAACAAATATCGAATAAACTTTCGAATATTTTCGTATATGTTTCTACCTTCTTTAATCGCTGATTTAATCGTCGCAAAGTTATCATCTAACAATACAAGCGAAGAAGCTTCTTTCGCAACGTCTGTTCCTGTAATACCCATCGCTATCCCAATATCCGCTGTTTTTATAGCTGGTGCATCGTTTACTCCATCTCCTGTCATCGCTACTATATGCCCTTTATTTTGCAATGATTTAACAATTTTTAATTTATGTTCTGGTGATACACGAGCAAATACGTAAGTATCTTCTACAACATTTTCTAGTTCCTCTATATCCATATTTGCTAGCTCAACACCTTCCACCACACGACCTCCTGGTGGTAAAACCCCTAATTGTTCCGCAATCGCCATCGCTGTTACTTTATGATCTCCTGTAATCATCACTGTTCGAATACCAGCTTCTTTACACTCTTTTACCGCCTGCGCTACCTCTGGTCTTGGCGGATCGATCATACCTTGTATCCCGATTAACATAAAATCTTTTTCAACATCTCTCTCATGTTCAGTGGAATCTGTTACTTTTAATGGCTTAAATGCAACCGCAATTGTTCGAAGCGCTTGGCTACCTAAACTATGAATAGCCGCCTGTACTTCTTTTCTATATAACTCACTCATCGGTTGCTGCTTATCACCCCATAAGATTGTTTGGCTCATTTGCAGGAGGACGTCTGGAGCTCCTTTCGTAACAACAAACTTTTTCCCATCTCGATCACGGACAATAACACTCATCATCTTTCGAGTCGAATCAAATGGGAACTCACGAATAATCTCGAACTTCCCTTTCAGTGCATCACGTGTTATTCCCGCTTTCATTGCTGCAGCTACAAGTGCTCCCTCTGTTGGATCCCCATCTAATACATACGCCTTTTTCTTTTGAATAATATTCGCATTGTTACATAGTGAACCGAATGTAAGTAGCTGATAAAGCGCTTTTGTCTTAGCTGGATTAACTTCTATTTCACCTTTCATAAAAGATCCATTAGGTTCATATCCTTGACCAGTCACTTTCCACAACTCTCCACCTGACCACATATGTGTTACCATCATTTTGTTTTGTGTCATTGTTCCTGTTTTATCAGAACAAATTACAGAAGCACAACCTAATGTTTCTACAGCTGGTAACTTTCTTACAATTGCTCTCTTTTTTATCATACGCTGTACACCAAGTGATAAAGCTACTGTAACGATTGCGGGCAATCCTTCTGGAATAGCAGCAACAGCTAAGGATACACCTGCTAAAAACATATGGTATACTTCATTCCCTTGATACACACCTGCTAATACAACGAGTGCTGTCAAAATAAGAGCTACAATAATTAATATTTTCCCGAGTTGCTCTAATCTTCTTTGCAGTGGTGTTTCCATTTGCTCTGCATTTTGCAACATATTTGCAATTTGGCCCATTGCGGTATTCATACCAGTCGCTACAACGACTCCTGTTCCAGATCCTCGCGTAATCATCGTACCCATAAAAGCCATATTTTTTTGATCACCAATTGAAACATCTTGCCCTTGCAATGCTTCTATCTTCTTTTGTACAGGTACTGACTCTCCTGTCAGGGCAGACTCTTCGATATATAAACTCGATGCCTCAACGAGACGGACGTCAGCCCCAATACGATCACCACTGGAAAATTTAATAACATCACCTAAAACAAGTGCTTTAGATGGTGCCTTTACCCACTTTCCATTCCTCATTACCGTAACTTGTGGGGCGGCTAGTTCTTTTAAAGCTTCCAATGATTTTTCAGCCTTTCTTTCTTGAAAAAAACCTAGAATACCATTGATAATGACAATGGCAACAATAGCTATAGAATCAATATATTCACCTAAAAATGCAGAAACAATTGTTGCTCCAAATAAAACAAGTACCATAAAATCTTTAAATTGTGCTAAAAATACCATTAGTGCAGAAGGCCTTTTTGCTTCTTCTAATTCATTTGTACCAAATTTCTTAATTCGCCCTTCTGCTTCTTTCTCTGTTAGTCCAACTTTTACATTCGTATTCGTTCTTTCTTCCACTTCATGTGCCCGCATTCCATACCAGTTCATCCTGCCATCGACCTCCTGATTCCAGACATACTCTATTGAAAGCTTATTCAGCCTCGTCCAAAAAAATGCTATAATTAACTTTTAGTTAGAAAGGAGTGTTCATTTATGGCATTCGATGGATTATTTACAAGAGCAATTACACATGAAATTGCAAATTCTCTTTACACAGGAAGAATTTCCAAAATATATCAACCTTCAAAATACGAGATTTTATTACATATTCGAGCAAACGGAAAGAACCAAAAACTAATTCTTTCGTCTCACCCTACATATGCGCGTATGCACTTAACGAATCAAAACTACGATTCACCAGCAATACCGCCGATGTTTTGTATGCTTCTTCGTAAACATTTAGAAGGCGGATTTATTGAAAAAATTGAACAAATTGACTTAGAACGTATTATTCAAATTACAGTTCGCAGTCGGAATGAAATCGGAGACGAATCATTAAAAACATTAGTAATCGAAATAATGGGACGACACAGTAACATTATCTTAGTAGATACGAAAACAAATGTTATTTTAGATAGCTTAAAACACATATCTTTAGCGGTAAACCGCCATCGTACTGTATATGCTGGAGCTGGATATGTTGCCCCTCCAGCACAACATAAGGTTAATCCGCTTCTTATCGAAACAGCAGCTGATTTTATTAGACCGCTAGACTTTTTATCCGGAAACATGGACAAACAACTTGTCGGAGCATTTATGGGAATTTCCCCATTATTCGCAAAAGAAGTTGTAAAAAAAGCAGGTATGGCAAATGAAAAAGCATTATCTGAAGCGTTTTTCTCCATACAAAAACCATTACTAACTCATACATATTCACCAACAATGATTACTGCAAACGGAAAAGAATTCTTTTATCTTTTCCCTCTTACACACTTGCAAGGAGAAGAAAAAACATTCTCATCTGTTAGTGAATTGTTAGACCGTTTCTTTTTCGGAAAAGCGGAGCGAGACCGTGTAAAACAACAAGCTCATGATTTAGAACGCTTTATGCAAAACGAAAAAAACAAAAATGAGAAAAAACTTATTAAACTTGAAAAAACATTACAAGATGCTGGAAAAGCAGATAAATATCAACTATTTGGAGAGCTACTTACAGCCAATATGTACGCTTTGAAAAAAGGCGATAAAGATATTGAGGTCGTTAATTATTACGATGAAAATGGCGGTACTGTAAAAATCACATTAGATCCGTTAAAAACACCGTCTGACAATGCACAACGCTATTTCCAAAAATACCAAAAAGCAAAAAATTCAGTTGTTATGGTAGAAGAACAAATCGAAAAAACCAATGAAGAAATTCTTTATTTTGATAGCTTACTTCAACAAATGGAAGCTGCTTCTTCAAAAGATATTGAAGAAATTCGTGAGGAATTAGCCGAAGAAGGATATGTGCGTAATCGTAAGACGAAAAATGCAAAGAAAAAGCCTACAAAACCAGTATTAGATAAATATGTAGCTAGTGACGGTACAGAGATTTTCGTTGGTAAAAACAATAAGCAAAATGATTATTTAACAACGAAATTTGCCCGTCGGGATGAAATTTGGTTACATACGAAAGACATACCTGGTTCTCACGTTGTCATTCGTTCTTTAGAACCTGCTGAAGAAACTTTACTAGAAGCTGCAAAAATTGCCGCTTATTACAGTAAAGCAAAAGAGTCTAGCTCTGTACCTGTTGATTTTACAAAAATACGCCATGTGAAAAAACCGAGTGGTGCAAAGCTTGGATTCGTTACGTACGATAACCAACAAACAGTATATGTAACACCAGATGCTGACATCGTAATGAAATTAAAAGCGTAAATATAAAAAATGCGTTGCTAGATAGCAACGCATTTTTTATATTCATTCACATTCGTTCCTATATCCGTTAACTAATTCACACTATCTTTCTTTTGTCATTTTATATATTGTCAAAAAGATTGACAGTGTCATTACGCATTTGTATAAATTTTTTTACAGTATGTATATAAAGTTCAACTCAAGTCAATGTTTTTATCCCCTACTAATTGCAATCTGAATTTTATTAACGGCACGCCTCCCACAAAATAGCTGGATAATCGTTTATTTTCCCTAATATATATTTTGGCACGCTATTTGCTTTATTCAATACTGTGAAAAGGAGGAATTAACATGACTTTAAAAATTGATAAAATCCAAAATCAACTACATCATTATGGACTTGACGGATTACTTATTACAAAAAAAGAAAATCGCCAATATGCAACAGGCTTTACAGGTAGTGCTGGTGTCGTCTTACTCTCTGCAGATCAAGCTGTTTTCATAACTGATTTTCGCTATGTAGATCAAGCCAAAGTACAAATAAAAGACGCGGAAATCATTATGCATAAAGGGAATTTGGAAGAAGAAGTTGCCAATCAAGTATCCAGATTAAACATTCAAAAACTTGGAATTGAAGAAAATAACATGACATTGCAACAATATAAAAACTTACAAAAATACGTACATGCGGAAATGATTCAAGTGTGCGAAATTATCGAAAATATTCGTATTATTAAAGACACGCCTGAAATAGAAACAATGAAAATTGCAGCTACTATTGCTGACGAAGCATTTCACCACATCCTTACCTTTCTAAAACCAGGAATAAGTGAAACTGATGTACGAGATGAGTTAGAATTTTTCATGCGAAAAAAAGGAGCTACATCTTCATCATTCCAAATCATTGTAGCTTCTGGCGTTCGTTCTTCTCTTCCTCATGGCGTTGCATCAAATAAAATAATCGAACGAGGCGATATCGTTACATTAGACTTCGGTGCACTTTACGACGGATATTGTTCCGATATAACACGTACTGTAGCGATCGGAGAACCGTCAGAAGAATTCAAAAAAATATACAATGTTGTACGAGAAGCATTAAAACGTGGAACTGAAGCAATTAAGCCTGGAGAAACTGCGAAAAGTATCGATGATGTAACGAGAGATTACATCACAGAACATGGATACGGTCAATACTTTGGCCACTCTACCGGGCACGGTCTTGGGTTAGAAATACATGAACCGCTTCGCCTATCCCAAGAAAGTAAGGCAACTTTACAAGAAGGTATGGTTGTTACAGTTGAGCCGGGCATTTACATACCAAACTGGGGCGGTTGTAGAATTGAAGACGATATCGTCATTACAAAAGAAGGCTATGAAGTTATTACAAAATCAAATAGAGAACTAATTGTTATCCCTTGTTAAAATCATGGCCCTTTTTAAAAGGAGTTTTTCTCTACACATAGAATTCCTTCTCTGGAGTATTCGTTTAAAGAGGGGGAATTTAAATTGAATTTTGTAATCGATAAGATAGATGGTTTACAGCTTGAATTTTCAAAACTTGTTTCCATGATGAATTACGCCCGTTACACAACGATGCAAGCAGTGGAAGGTTTAACAATTGATGAACTTGATTATTTATATGACGAAGAAGCAAATTCAATTGGCATGCTATTATATCACATGGCTGCTATTGAATTTTATTACCAAATTCATACCTTTAAGGATCGTGAACCGACAGATGCCGAATTAGAACGTTGGTTACCTGCTGTAGAGTTAGGGGCTATTGGACGAGAAAAAATAAAAGGAAACTCCATCGAATTTTACATCCATACATTACAAGAAGTACGCTCTAAAACAATTGAAACTTTTCAATCCTTACCTGAGGAATGGTTATTTAAAACGACAGACTTTTGGCATGACAAACCAGCAAATAACTACTTTAAATGGTTCCACGTATTTGAAGATGAAATTAACCATCGTGGACAAATTCGTTTAATAAAAAAGATGCAAAAAGCTCATTCAGTAAAATAAGAAAGTGCCACCTTATCCGGTGGCACTTTCTTTTATTCATTTACAAATATTTTCCTGTTTGCTTTTTTAGCAATAGCTGTTACCACTATTAAAATGAATAGTAAGTATAACCATTTTGCAACAAGTAACCACCCTTGAAAAATTGCTATGTCATTCATTTGTTCATAACCTTTTTTTAGCAAGAACGGAATTGTACTAATTATAATAACAAACTCAATGCTATAAATAATTTTCTTTTTCCGACTATACGTTTTCCACTCTTTCCAGCGGTACAAGGGAGCAAAAATGAATATGCCTATACATAATATAAATGGTGTCCATTCACTTTTTAAAAATTGTGCTGAAATGATAGATACTATTAAACAACCGAGCACACCATAATACCCTACTTTCTCTCTCATTCGTACTACCCCCATTCTATTCGCTCTTTACTATATAACTCCCTATTCTTATCATGACTCTTAGGAAAATAACGACTACAATTACAAAATAAAGACCTTTCGCAGACGACATCCATTGTTGAAAAATAGACATTTGCTCCATTTGCTTCTGACCTTCTATTAAAATAAAACCTACTACAAATGAACTAACAACAATGATATCTATCATAATTCCAATACTTTTCTTACTATGCTGTTTCATGTCATCCCAGCGAGATAAAAGCAAAAACACAAACCCGAGAACAGGCATAATACTTATCCATTCATTGTTTGTAAATAGATCTAAAATAATTAATAGACTACAAGAAATGATAAAGTGAAACTTTAATCCGTGGGGGTGTCCCCCACGGATTATTAGTTGAACCAATCGGGCTTTTACGGGCAGTTGATTTCCTCCCTAACTCCCTCGCATTCGCCAACTTTTAAAGTGGGAATCTTACTGCCCGTTAATGCGGGATAAATCCCCAAAAACCAACTTTTTTTGCGCATACGCCCTCCTCTAATTCCATTTTTAGGATTAATTGTATTGTAAAATCCATTTTATACCCTTACCATTACAGTACATGAAATTTTATTTTTTCCCTATACTCACATACATTCACCGCTTTCATACAATGAACTACACGAACGCCTAAAGGATGTGAATGTTGTGGGAGTTGAATTAACGCTTTTACATGCTCTCTATATTCTTTGTTTACTCACTATTATTACCTTTTTTATTTTTAGAAAAGATACAACGATTATTTGTATCATTTTTATCTTTTTATTAGCATTAACCGCTACAAGTTCTATCCCTCTTGCCGTTAGCAGTATTTTTCAAAGTTTTATTTATGCCATAACTGAACTATTACCAACTATATTGATCATCTCCATTATCGTATCGATGAGTAACCTACTCGTTCATACTGGCATAAATGATACGATGATTTCACCATTTACAAAGATGATTCGTACACCTACACTTGCCTACTGGATTATCGGCCTTTTAATGATGACAATTTCTTTCTTCTTTTGGCCTTCCCCAGCTGTCGCGTTAATGGGGGCTATTTTATTACCCGTCGCTGTACGCGTCGGCCTGCCACCAATTGGTGTTTCAATTGCTATGAACTTATTTGGACACGGAATTGCTTTATCCGGCGACTTCGTTATTCAAGGTGCCCCGAAATTAACAGCGGATGCAGCTGGTTTACCAGTTTCTAGCGTCGTATCTGCAAGTGTCCCCCTCGTTATCGTTATGGGCGTTGTTACAACTTCTGTTGCTTTTTTCTTCTTACGAAAAGAATTTCATACAGGCTTATCGTTGCAAGACTCTTCTTCAGCAACTGAACCATCCAAAACTATCATTTTATTATCTCCTCACATAAAGAAATGGCTCGCCATATGTATCCCTATCGTATATATCATTGATATCCTTTGCATGATTCAATTTAAACTACAAGGAAGCGATGCAACAGCACTTATTGGCGGGACGACTGTTATTATGATTATCATTATTGCTCTCATCGCCTACAAAGGAAATGGCCTGAATAAAACGACCGATTATTTTATAGAAGGGCTCCAATTTGGATTTAAAATCTTTGGTCCAGTTATCCCAATTGCTGCACTTTTTTATTTAGGGGATAGCGGATTTGTAAAAATTATCGGGGACTATTTACCGAAAGGTTCACACGGAATCATTAACGACTTAGGAATCGCCTTATCTCAAACTGTTCCTTTAAACCAATATGTATCAGCGGGAACACTAACTATCGTTGGTGTCATAACAGGGTTAGATGGATCTGGCTTTTCCGGTATATCACTTGCTGGTTCGATTGCCAATCTTTTCGGCACAGCACTTGGGAATGGAACAGCTACATTAACAGCACTTGGGCAAATTGCTGCAATCTGGACCGGAGGCGGGACTTTAATTCCTTGGGCGCTTATTCCTGCCGCTGCCATTTGTAAAGTAGATCCATTTGAACTTGCACGCCGAAACTTTTTACCAGTTATAATTGGCTTAATTGTCACCACAATCGTTGCGATGTTTATTCTATAAAGTAAGCAGGTGTTCTCTTGCTTACTTTTTTATTGTGAAATCAATCATTTATTACGGACTTTCAAAAGGGATTATGTATATGTTAGCGAAGTTATATTAGGAGAGTATTTATTTCAAAACGTTTACGAGAAACAGATTACTTCCATTCGAAAAGGGGACATAACTATGAATGAATTGATTTTCGTCTTATTAATTTGTCCATTACTTATCTTTATCGTTTCTGTTATTGGAACCCGCAAGACGCAAACATATTACGTAATGCCGATTGTAACGTTTGCTAGTTTTTTAATACTAGGTGTCATCGCTTTTACTCCAAAATTTTTCTTTTGGATTGGCATGTATAGCATTTTCTCATTTATTGTTTCTTATATGACTCTCTTGTTTGTGAAAGGATATGAATTTGTAGAAAGCACTAAGTAGTTAGTAGTAAGGGGCTTTGATATTGATGGGAATTTGCTTGAATTTATATAAAAAGACGACCGCGTTCCCCCGCAGTCGTCTTTTTTCATATTACGCTGTGATCCAAGCTTCGTTAGCTGGATTTTTACGCCACTCTTGTAATTTTTTCGTTTCAGCTTGTCCGATCATACCTTTTTCTGCTGCTACTTCAGTTAATGCACTGTAGTCGCTTAAAGAGTATGATGCTACGTTAGCTGCTTCTAGTTTTTCTTTTCCTGCTTCTAACTCGTATGTGAAGATTGATACGATTCCTAATACTTCACAGCCTGCTTCGCGAAGTGCTTCTACACATGTAATTGCACTACCACCAGTTGAAATTAAGTCTTCTACTACTACAACTTTTTGACCTTTTTCAGCTTTTCCTTCAATTTGATTCCCTTTACCGTGGCCTTTTGCTTTACTACGTACGTAGCACATTGGTAAATTCATACGATCGCTTACCCATGCAGCGTGCGCAATACCAGCAGTTGCTGTTCCTGCAATAACTTCTACAGTTGGGAAGTGCTCTTTAATTAACTCTTCTAATCCAGCTGCAATCGCTTGACGTACTTTTGGATAAGATAAAGTTAAACGGTTATCACAATAAATTGGTGATTTCATACCTGAAGACCAAGTGAATGGATCATTCGGTTGTAAAAATACTGCTCCAATTTCTAATAAATGCGATGCGATTTCTTTTTTCATACTGTTACACCTTCCCACTGTTGTTTTACTGTTTTATACGCTTCAAGCGGATTTTCTGCTTTTGTAATACTACGTCCAACTACGATGTAGCTTGAGCCAAGTTCCCTCGCACGTTTCGGTGTTGCTACGCGCACCTGATCATTCACATCATCGCTTGCAAGACGGATCCCCGGTGTTACTGTTACAAATTCATTCCCGCATACTTCACGTAATTTTGGAACTTCAAGCGTTGAGCAAACAACGCCATCAAGTCCACTTTCTTTCGTTAATTTTGCATAATGAGCAACCGCTTCTTCTAACGTTTTCTCAATGCCGATCTCTTTTTTCATCATAGCTTCCGAAGTGCTTGTTAGTTGTGTAACTGCAATACAAATCGGTCTCTCTTTTCCTTCTTGCTTACCTTCCTCTAATCCCTCAATCGCAGCTTTCATCATACTGCTTCCCCCAGCAGCATGAACATTTACCATATCAACATCTAGACTAGCTAGGCTACGCATAGCGCTTTTTACTGTATTCGGAATATCATGAAGTTTTAAATCTAGAAAGATTTTATGTCCTTTTTCTTTTAAGTACGTAATAATCGCAGGGCCTTCTTTGTAAAATAACTCCATACCAACTTTGACAAATAACTCTTCCCCTTCAAAGTGGCGCAAGAATTGTTCTACATCTTGTTTCCCCGGAAAATCTAGTGCAACGATTAACGACTGTGACATGTTTGCTTCCAGCTCCTTCCTTGACATTCCGAAATGTGATCAAATCCTAATTCATCTAGTAATGCTGGTAACTCTTCAATAATTGTCGGACATACGAACGGATCTATGAAGTTTGCTGTACCTACTGCAACTGCGCTTGCACCAGCGTAGAAGAACTCAATTACATCTTCTGCTGACTCAATACCACCCATTCCGATAATTGGAATGTTAACCGCTTGGCTTACTTCATGTACCATACGAATTGCTACTGGCTTAATCGCAGGACCTGATAGTCCGCCCGTACGGTTTGCTAAAATTGGTTGAGCTGTTTTTAAATCTAGACGCATACCAAGCAATGTATTAATCATCGTTAAACCATCTGCACCTGCATTTTCAATCGCTTTTGCAATTTCCACAATGTTTGCCACGTTCGGTGACAATTTCACGTATACAGGTACTTCAGAAACCTCTTTTACTCGCTTCGTTAAATCAGCAGCAATTTCAGGATTTGTACCAAAAGCGATACCACCTGTTTTTACGTTCGGACAAGAAATATTTAATTCTAGTGCATGGACATTAGGCGCTTTAGAAATTTCCTTTGCAACTGCTACGTAATCCTCAGCTTGTGAGCCCGCAACATTCGCAATGATTGGAAGATCAAATTGTTCTAACCATGGTAATTCAGAATTCATTACTTTTTCTAAACCTGGGTTTTGAAGTCCGATTGCATTTAACATGCCGCCTGGTGTTTCAGCAACACGAGGCGTCGGATTTCCATAACGTGGTTGTTCTGTCGTCGCTTTAATCATGATTGATCCTAGTACACTTAAATCGTAAAACTGTGCATATTCACGACCAAATCCAAAGCATCCAGATGCCGGTATAATCGGATTTTTTAATGACAATCCTGGTAATTCAACTTGCAATCTGTTCATAGTACAACCTCCCCAATTGGAAATACCGGTCCGTCGCTACACACCTTCTTGTAAGAATGTCCACTTGGATCTTCTTGTAAGTGGCATACACATGCGAAACAAGCTCCAATACCACAACCCATACGTTCTTCTAATGAAATATAGGCTTTTTTCTCTTTGTAACGTCCCTCTAATGCACGAAGCATCGCTAACGGGCCACATGAATAAAGAATGTCAAAGTCGATTCCGTAATTATCAATTACATCTGTAACAAATCCCTTTGTACCGTGTGTGCCGTCTACTGTTGCAACGTACGTATCACCAAGTTCTGCAAATTTTTCTTCATAGAAAACAACATCTTTCGTTTGAAAACCTAAGATGTGAATCACACGTACACCTTTTGCAACGAGGCGCTGTGATAATTCATAAAGTGGTGGTACCCCAATTCCCCCGCCTACTAATAAAGCCGTTTGTCCTGTTTCTGCTTCTTCTACAGGAAAACCGTGTCCTAGTGGTCCTAGTACATCTACCATTTCACCTTGTTTTCTAGTTGCTAATGTTTTTGTCCCTTGTCCTTCCGCACGATATAGCATTGTAAACTCGTTCTTCTCTTGATCTACATTACAAATACTAATCGGGCGGCGCAGAAGGGGCGCAATGCCCTCTGCTACCTTAACGTGTACAAACTGCCCTGGTTCGTTCATTTGCTGTACTAACGTTCCTTGAAGCACTAATTCGTAAATGTTTTTTGCGATTTCTTTTTGGTTAACGACGATCATATTTTGCTTTTGCATCATGCATGTACCACCTCGTGACGCTTTGTTTGCGTAATTTCTTTCATTGAATGAGCTGAGAATGTCATAGATTCTAATACTCGTAAGATTGCTCTCGTTGTATCAAGTGATGTTAAGCAAGCCACACCGTTTTCTACTGATTCACGGCGAATGCGGAAACCATCACGCGCTGGTTGTTTTCCTTTTGTTAATGTATTGATTACAAACTGTGCTTTTCCTTGGCGGATAATATCTAGTAAGTTGTAGTCTTCAGAATCAATTTTGTTTACAACTTGTACTGGGATATTTTGCTCTGCTAATGTTTGTGCCGTTCCAGCTGTTGCTAATAAGTTATAGCCGATTTCATGGAAACGTTTTGCAATTTCCATCGCCTCTTCTTTATCTTTATCCGCTACAGTGATGATTACGGATCCGTGCGTTGGGATGTTAATTCCTGAGGCAACTAGCCCTTTGTATAATGCTTTTTCAAGCGTTAAGTCTTTCCCCATTACTTCCCCTGTTGATTTCATTTCAGGTCCTAATGTTGTATCAACTGAGCGTAGTTTCGCAAATGAGAATACTGGTGCTTTTACATACACTTCTTTCTCTTCTGGGTGATAGCCCGTTCCGTATCCTTGCTCTATTAGGTTTTGACCTAAAATAACTTTCGTTGCAACATTCGCCATCGGTACGCCTGTAATTTTACTTAAGAATGGTACTGTACGGCTCGCACGTGGGTTTACTTCAATTACATACACTTGATCTTTGAATACTACAAACTGGATATTTAGTAATCCAACAATGTTTAATCCTTTTCCAAGTGCAATTGTATGTTCAATAATTTGTTCTTTTAGTTCGTCAGATAAGCTTTGTGGTGGATATACTCCAATTGAATCCCCAGAGTGAACTCCAGCGCGTTCAATATGTTCCATAATACCTGGAATGAACACATTCTCACCGTCTGAAATTGCATCTACTTCAATTTCTTTACCAACCATGTAACGGTCGATTAATACCGGATGCTCTGCATGAACTTTAACTGCATTTTTCATGTAGTGCAGTAGTTCTTCTTGACGATATACGATTTCCATCGCACGTCCACCTAGTACGTAAGATGGTCTTACTAATACTGGGTAACCAATTTCTTCAGCGATTGCTACCGCTTGTTCTACAGTTGTTGCTGTTTTACCAACTGGTTGCGGGATTCCTAATTTTGTTAATGCAGCTTCGAATTTATCTCGATCTTCTGCGCGGTCTAAATCTTCAAGTGATGTTCCTAAAATTTTCACACCGTGTTCTTCTAATTTCGCCGCTAAGTTAATTGCCGTTTGTCCACCGAATTGTACGATAACACCTTCTGGCTTTTCTAAATCGATAATGTGCATTACATCTTCAATCGTTAATGGTTCAAAGTATAATTTGTCAGAAATACTGAAGTCTGTTGAAACTGTTTCTGGGTTGTTATTTACAATGATTGCCTCATATCCAGCTTCTTTAATTGCCCATACAGAGTGAACTGTTGCGTAGTCAAACTCAACACCTTGACCGATACGGATTGGACCAGACCCTAGTACAACCACACTCTTACGATCTGTTATAACCGATTCATTCTCGTCACCGTATGTGCTGTAGTAATAAGGTGTTGCAGATTCAAACTCTGCCGCACAAGTATCTACCATTTTATAAACAGGAGTCATATTACTTTCTTTACGCATATCGTAAATTTCACGCTCTGTTTTGTTCCAAGCATTGGCGATGTAATGATCACTGAATCCCATTTCTTTTGCAGATTGTAACACTTCCATATTTCCTGCATTTTCTTTTACTTCGTGTTCCATGTTTACGATGTTTTCAATTTTTTGTAAGAAGAAGAAGTCCATTTCACACCATGAATTAATTTCTTCTTTCGTTACACCTTGACGGATTGCTTCTGCTACAACGAACAGACGCTCATCGTCAGCTTTTATAATACGTTTTTTCATTGTTTCTTTATCATGTTCTTTTAAATGGTCTAATTCTAAGTGATAAATCCCTAGCTCTAAAGAACGAACCGCTTTTAATAATGATTGCTCTAAGTTACGTCCAATTGACATAACTTCACCAGTTGCCTTCATTTGTGTACCAAGCGTTCTGTTTGCTGATTCGAACTTATCAAATGGCCAACGTGGAATTTTTGAAACGACATAGTCTAATGCTGGCTCGAAGCAAGCGTATGTTTTTTGTGTTACTGGATTTACAATTTCATCTAATGTTAAACCGACTGCAATTTTCGCTGCTAACTTCGCAATTGGATATCCAGTTGCTTTAGATGCTAGTGCAGATGAACGACTCACACGCGGATTTACTTCAATTACATAGTATTGGAAGCTATGCGGATCTAGTGCAAGCTGAACGTTACAGCCACCTTCGATTCCTAATGCACGAATAATTCGTAATGAAGTGTTTCGTAACATTTGATACTCACGGTCACTTAATGTTTGACTCGGTGCTACAACGATTGAATCACCTGTGTGAACCCCAACTGGATCGATATTTTCCATGTTACATACTACAATCGCGTTATCATTCGAATCACGCATTACTTCATATTCAATTTCCTTACAACCAGCAATGCTCTTTTCTAATAAACATTGTGTTACTGGACTATGTTTTAATCCACCTGATACGATTTCAATTAGTTCTTCTTCATTACTACAGATTCCGCCACCTGTTCCCCCCATTGTAAATGCTGGGCGAACAATAACTGGATAACCAATTTCTTTTACAAATTCATGTGCTTCTTCTAGCGTATGAATAATGGTACTAGATGGAATTGGTTCATTTAATTCCTGCATTAATGTACGGAATAAATCACGATCTTCCGCTTGCTCAATTGCTGATAATTTTGTTCCTAAAATTTCAACTCCGCATTCTTCAAGTATGCCTGATTTCGCAAGTTCAACAGCCATATTTAGGCCTGTTTGACCACCTAATGTTGGTAGGATTGCATCTGGACGTTCTTTACGAATGATACGGCTTACGAATTCTAATGTTAATGGTTCTATATATACTTTATCTGCTGTTGCAGTATCTGTCATAATTGTTGCTGGGTTAGAGTTAACAAGGATTACTTTGTAACCTTCTTCTCTAAGAGATTGACAAGCTTGTGTACCAGAGTAATCAAACTCTGCTGCTTGCCCAATTACAATTGGTCCTGATCCGATTACTAAAATTGTGTTAATGTCTAGGCGTTTTGGCATAACTCTTCCCCTTCTTTCTTGAAGTTTTCAATCATTTCTAAGAAATCTTCGAATAAATCATTTGCATCTTCTGGTCCCGCTGAAGCTTCTGGATGGTATTGTACTGTAAATGCTGGAAACTTCGTATGACGAAGACCTTCTACTGTTCCATCATTTAAAGCAACATGTGTAATTTCAAGATTTGTATTTTCAACTGACTCTTCTTCTACTGCGTATCCATGGTTTTGAGAAGTAATTGCTACTTTTCCAGTTGCAAGACTTTTTACTGGATGATTTAAACCACGATGACCGAACTTCAACTTACTTGTATTTGCACCAGATGCTAAGGCGAATAACTGATGTCCTAAGCAAATCCCGAATAAAGGAACTTTACCGATAATGTCTTTTAACATTTCAATTGCTTCTGGTACATCTTTTGGATCCCCAGGTCCATTACTTAACATAATTCCATCTGGGCTAAGGCGTAAAATCTCTTCTGCTGTTGTATTGTAAGGTACTACAATTACATCACAGTCACGCTTATTTAATTCTCTTAAAATACCATGTTTCATTCCGAAGTCTACAAGTACAACTCGATGACCACGGCCTGGGCTTGGGTATGGGTCTTTCGTTGATACGCGTTTTACATGATCTGTAAATACTGTCGCTTTTAATTGGCTCACAATGTACTCTACATCTGCATCCATGTTACAAAGTCGTCCGCGTAATGTACCGTATTGACGAATTTTTCTCGTTAATTTTCTCGTATCAATTCCTGCTAATCCTGGAATGTTTCTTTCTTTTAAGTAATCATTTAACGAAATTTCATTACGGAAGTTTGATGGATGATCACAAATTTCATTTACGATTAAACCATTTACAGATGGGTGAATGGATTCAAAATCGTCACGGTTAATGCCGTAGTTTCCGATTAATGGGTACGTAAATGTTACGATTTGACCGCAATATGATGGATCAGATAATGTTTCTTGATATCCAGTCATTCCTGTTGTAAATACAACCTCACCTGACTTTTCGATTTCGCCTCCGAAACCTTTTCCAATTAATACTGTTCCATCTTCTAAGATAAGTTGTCTTTTCATACTAATGCACTCTCCTTTTGCCATGCGATCTTACCGCCAACGATTGTCATTACCGGCCATCCTTGGCATTTCCAACCTGCGAATGGTGTATTTTTTCCTTTTGATAAGAATGTTGTTGGATCAATCTCTTCTTCTTGTTCTAAATCAATGATTGTAATATCAGCTACTCTACCTTCTTTCAGGCGACCTACTTCTAAACTGAATGTATCAGCTGGTTTTTCTGTTAAGAATTGAATTAACTGTTCTAATGTAATAATTCCTTTTTTCACAAGGTTTGTGTATAGAAGTGGGAATGCTGTTTCAAAACCAGTAATTCCGAATGGTGCTCTTTCAATTCCTTGTGCTTTCTCTTCCGCTGTATGCGGTGCATGGTCAGTTGCGATCATATCGATCGTTCCATCTAATAGCCCTTCAATTAACGCTGCGTGGTCTTCTTTTCCACGAAGCGGTGGGTTCATTTTAAAGTTAGGATCAGCTGATGGGATATCATCTTCACATAACACTAAGTGATGCGGTGTTACTTCTGCTGTTACTTTAATTCCAGCACGTTTTGCATCACGGATTACACGTACAGACCCTTTCGTACTTACGTGACATACGTGATAGTGACAATCTGCCGCTTCAGCAAGCAGTATATCCCTTGCAATATGTACAGATTCACATACTGATGGGATACCGTTTAATCCGTGTTTCTCAGAAAACTTCCCTTCATGTACACAACCTTTATTAATAAGTGTATTTTCTTCACAGTGTGCAACTACTGCCATATTCAACTTCGCTGCACGCTTCATAGCAGCTAGCATCATGCTCGCATCTTGTACGCCTACTCCATCATCAGTGAAAGCGAATGCTCCAAGCTCTTTTAACGTTTCGAAATCTGTCATTTCAGAACCTGCTTGACGTACTGTAATTGCTCCATATGGTAATACATTTACGTGTGCTTTTTCTTTAATACGTTTTTGTAAGTCTTCCATATGTTCCCTGCAATCTGGTACTGGACGTGTATTTGGCATTGCGCAAATTGTAGTGAATCCACCTTTTGCCGCTGCTAGTGTGCCTGTTGCAATTGTTTCTTTATGTTCACCACCTGGCTCACGAAGATGTACATGTACATCTACTAATCCAGGTGCGATTAACTTTCCGTTCACATCGATTACTTCAGCATTATCTGCCGTAATATTTTCTGCTACTTTCGCAATTTTACCGTCTTGTACGAGAAGATCTGTTGCTACGATTATTCCTTCTTCATTCATATAACGACCATTTTTAAACAAATAATTCATGTTTCATTCCTCCTAATACATTTGGTAAGGCGCGTTTTAGTACAGCCATTCTTACGTAAACTCCATTTTCCATTTGTTTAAATATGCGTGAACGCTCACACTCAACAAGTTCACTTGCAATTTCCACATCCCGGTTGAAAGGAGCTGGATGCATAATAATGCTTCCTTCTTTCATACGTTTTTCTCTTTCAAGCGTTAATCCGTGTTTTTCATGATACTCTTTCATAATGTCTGTTTCATAATGATCATGACGCTCATGCTGTACACGAAGTAACATCATTACATCAACTTCTGGAACTAGCTCATCTAAGTTTTTGTACGTTCCAAATGTGTTTTTTTCATCTTTCCACTCTTCTGGGCTTGCAAAATAAATCGTTGCCCCAAGCTTCGTTAATGTTTCAGCATTGGATCGTGCTACTCGGCTATGGCGAATATCTCCAACAATTGCAATCTTTAAACCTTCAAAACTTCCAAACTCTTGTTTAATTGTTAGAAGGTCGAGCAGACATTGCGTTGGATGATTTCCGCATCCATCTCCAGCATTTAAGATTGGAATGTTTACTTGATCTTTTAGCTCATCGAAGTAACGATCTTGCTCGTGGCGGATGACTACCGCTTTTGTTCCGATTGATTCCAGTGTTTTTATCGTGTCGTATAACGTTTCTCCTTTTTGTACGCTAGATGAATCTGCTGAAAAGTTTAATACGTCAAGTCCTAATCTCTTCTCAGCAACTTCGAAGCTAAATCTCGTTCTCGTACTATTCTCAAAGAACAAGTTCGCAACAAAAGTTTGCTCTGTTGTTTTGCTCTCTTTCCCATTCGCGAAATCTTCTGCGTCTTTTAGGATTTCTGAAATTTCTAGTTCCGATAATTCACTCATCGTTAACAAATGGCTCATCGTCATCCCTCGTCTTTCTGATTTTTATGATAGCATTTATGGATATTTATAACAACATTTGTATAAAAATACCCTAGTCGTGTGAGACTAGGGTGCAAGGAAGAAGCCACCCTTTTCTGTCTCACAGGACTGAATTAAAAGGTTGTTTTTATGAAGCAATCTGCTTAGATTGTTTTATTTGTTTCGTTTCTGGTAGTAGTAGATTTAACAGTACACCTACAATTGCTGCTAGTGCCATTCCTTCTACTTGGAACGATTCTCCTACGTGAAGTACCGCTCCGCCAATACCAATTACTAGTATAACTGATGCAATCATTAAGTTTCGTTTGTCACTTAAATCTGTTCTATCATCTACCATCATGCGTAAACCACTTGATGCGATTACACCGAATAGTAAGATTGATACACCACCCATAACTGGTGTTGGAATCGAGTGGATCAGTGCTGAAATCTTCCCGATAAATCCAAACATGATTGCGAATACTGCTGAACCGATGAATAAGTATACACTATACGCTCTCGTAATTGCTAGCACACCGATGTTTTCACCGTATGTTGTATTCGGTGGTCCACCGATTAGTGATGCGATTAATGTTGCTACCCCATCCCCAAAGATTGAACGGTGTAAACCTGGTTTTTCAATTAAATCTCTTTTAATAACATTTCCAAGTACAATTTGATGTCCGATATGTTCTGAAATTGTTACTAGTGCTACTGGCACCATTAAGAGTACAATCTTCCACGAAAACTCTGGTGTGTATGTTACAAACGGTACTGTGAAATCAGGTACGACAAACCATTTCGCCTCAGCTACCGGTTTTAAATCTACTAGCCCTTGGAAGTAAGCGAAGATATATCCGCCGATGATTCCAAGTAACACCGGTATGATGCTGAAAAATCCTCTTCCAAATATGGAGCAAATGATTGTAATTGCTAATGTTACTAGTGCTACTGAAAAGTGTGTAATGCTATACTTACCATCCGTACCGTTCATCGCCATGTTCACTGCTGTATGCGCTAAAGCTAAACCGATTACCATTACTACCGGACCAACTACGATTGGCGGAAGTAATTTCATAATCCACGCTGATCCAGATTTCTTAATTCCGATTGAAATTAAGATGTACACCAGTCCTGCAAGTAAACCACCAAGCATCGCTGCTCCGGGGCCACCTGCTGTTTTTGCTGCAATAATCGGTGCGATAAAGGCGAATGATGATCCTAAATACGCAGGTACTTGACCTTTCGTTATAAGAAGAAACGCTAGCGTTCCTAATCCACTTGATATTAACGCTACTGACGGATTCAATCCTGTTAAAAATGGAACAAGCACTGTTGATCCAAACATCGCGAACAAATGTTGTATACTTAAAAATAACCATTTTCCCGGTTTCGGTACTTCATTAACGTCTAACACTGGCTTTTGTTCCATTGTTACATCCTCCTTCAGTTTAAATCTTTGCAATAAAAAAACTCTTTGTGCCTGTGCACAAAGAGTCCTATACTTTCGTATGCCAAATTCGACATATGAAAGCCAAGACCCTTTGGCAGCCTCACAGGACTACATTTAAAAGGGCTTTACTTATCGTATATACTTACTCGATCTTGTTGATCTGTCTCTTGCAAATCAACTTCGATACGCTCTTCACTTGATGTTGGAATGTTCTTTCCTACATAATCAGCGCGAATTGGTAATTCACGATGTCCTCTATCTACAAGAACAGCTAATTGAATTTGTGATGGTCTTCCTAAATCCATAAGAGCATCCATCGCAGCTCGAACTGTTCTTCCTGTATACAATACATCATCTACAAGGATTACTTTTTTCTTCGTAATATCTACTGGAATATCTGAACCTTTTACTAGTGGTTCTTTATTCTTTGATTGAAGTGTTAAGTCATCACGATATAAAGTTATATCTAACTCTCCTACTTCCATCTCTTTTCCTTCAATTTGACCAATTCGTTCTGCCAAACGTTGTGCAATAAAAATTCCACGTGTTTTAATTCCGACAAGAACACAATTATCGACACCTTTATTTCGTTCCACGATTTCATGACTAATTCGTGTTAAAGCGCGGCGAATCATTTGGTCATCTAAAACGACAGCTTTTTCCTGCATGCTCTACACCTCCAAGCTATTTTTCTTGCGTGAGAGTAATGGTATAAAAAAAGTCCTCTCAGCGTGTGCGAGAGGACTTTTGAAAAAAGGGTACAACATACCCTAAGTATTTCAAACCGTTACCTTCTCAACCTCACGGGGCTGTGTTAAAGGATCATTATTTAACTGTTGTCAGTATCTCAGTTTTCTCATGATTTGTCAATACTATTTCCGTAAAATATTTAAAGTCTCTTCAAACACTTCTGGAATCGGTGCCTCAAACTGAATATATTCACCAGTACGAGGGTGGTCAAATCCTAAAATACCTGCATGAAGTGCCTGTCCATTCATGTCTAATGTTTTCTTTGGTCCATACTTTGGATCTCCTGCAAGTGGATAGCCAATATATTTCATATGAACACGAATTTGGTGTGTACGTCCTGTTTCTAAGCGACATTCTACAAGTGTGAAATCTTTGAAACGCTCTAACACTTGGAAATGCGTAACAGCATGCTTACCATTTTCATCAACTGTCATACTTTGACGTTCTTTCTTATCACGAGCAATCGGAGCATCAATCGTTCCCTTATCATGCGGAATAACACCGTGTACAATCGCTTTGTAACGTCTTGTTACTGTTTTTGCTACAAGTTGATTTACAAGTGATTCGTGTGCCATATCATTTTTAGCAACCATTAATAGACCAGATGTATCTTTATCAATACGATGCACGATACCAGGACGCATTACACCGTTAATGCCTGATAAATCTGTACAATGATGCATAAGACCATTCACAAGTGTGCCACTTGTATGACCTGGTGCTGGATGTACAACCATACCACGTGGCTTATTTACAACAAGTACATCTGCATCTTCATAATAAATTTCTAAGTTCATATCTTCCGCTTGAATATCTAACTCTTCCGGATCAGGAATCGTTACTGTAATTTCATCATTTTCTTTAACTTTATAATTTACTTTTACCGATTTCCCATTCACTGTTACAACATCATCTTTAATCCATTGCTGTACTTGTGAACGTGACCATTCACTGTTAATTTCTGCAACGAATTTATCGATTCGCTCACTTTTTTGTTCTTCTGCAACTGTTACCTGTACTACTTCACTCATTCAATTACTCCTTCGTTTTCTTGCCTTCTAATAATGTTTGAATAATAATTAATACAACACCAATACATAACGCTGAATCAGCTACATTGAATACTGGATAGTTGTACGAGAAAATATACACGTGAATAAAATCCACTACTTCTTGTCTAAATACACGATCAATAAAGTTACCAATTGCTCCACCTAAAATTAGACCTAATGAAATTCCTAGAAGCTTGTCTGTTTTTGCATATTTTTTCATATACATTACGATAAATACTACAAAGACAACCGTAATAATGTAGAAAAACCACATTTTATTTTCTAAAATCCCCCAGGCAGCTCCTCTATTTCGATGTGATGTTATGTATAATACATTATCGATTATCGGAATGCTCATACCCAATTCCATGTTCTTTACAATTAGCCACTTCGATATTTGATCGATGGCAATGACAAATAACGCTATTACATAATATATCATTTTCATTTCCCCCACAAAGACAGTGTACCTCAAAATTTTAGCATAGCTGCTACCTTTTCACAATGAACCTTTATAGAAGAATAAAATAAATTAAAAAAAGGTAATATAATATCGTTGTGCGTATTCATACATTTACCTTTTCATAGAAAAATTCATGAATCGTACGGGCAGTCGGCATTGTTTTCATTTGCTTTGTCGAAATTACTCTCCCCGTCTCTTCACAAATACCGTACATATCTATTTCCATTTTAAATAATGCGCGTTCTACATCCTTTAAGTCCTCTTTTATATCATGTAATAGCAATTTTTTCTTTATCCCTTCCTTAATTTCATATCCAAGCTCTTGGCTGAACTCAGCATCATATTTGTGCATTACTTCTTTAGCTAGTCTCTCTTGCAACTCTTTTCTCATCAATTGCAATTCTTCTTTTATTTCCATGTAAATTTCATTCACGTGTACATTCCTCCTAGCTGTAATGTACAGTTAGTGTGTCCGAAATTTATTTGCTTACCTCACACACATTTTTCCTTCACAGGAAAGAGCCTGAAAGTTATTTCGATATACCATCAATAAAAAAACTGACTGCATCCATAGCAGTCAGTTTTTTATTATTTTACATAGTTTTCTTTAACAACTGATGCACAACGCTCACATAATGTTTCATGTTCAGCATCTTTACCAATTGTTTCTGAAACTACCCAACAACGTTCGCATGTTTCACCAGTTGCTTGAGAAACGACAACCGCTGTATGCTCATACTTAGGCGCATCTGCTGGAGCTTCTTCCATCATACCACCAAGTTTATATTCAGAAACGATGAATAATTGCTTCAAGTCTTCGCTAATAGACTCTAACATTACTTTCATTTCTGCAGTTGGATAAAGGGTAATGCTCGCATTTAGTGACTTACCAATTACTTTCTCATTACGAGCTACTTCTAACGCTTTTAATACGTCATCACGTAATGTCATAAATGCATCCCATTTCGCTTTTAATGCTTCCGAACCCTCTACTTCTGTAGCTTCCGGCATGTTAGTTAACTGTACGCTTTCTTCTGTTACACCTGGAACATATGGCCATACTTCATCAGCTGTATGAGGTAAGATTGGTGTTACAAGTTTCGTTAATGCAACAAGAACGTCATATAATACAGTTTGAATTGCACGACGATCCGCGTGATTTGCACCTTCAATGTATAAAATGTCTTTTGCAAAGTCTAAGTAGAATGAACTTAGATCAATTGTACAGAAGTTGTGAATAGCATGATATACAGCAGCAAAGTCATATGTTTCATATGCTTCTTTTACTTTTGTAATTAAGTCATTTAACTTCACTAACATGTAACGATCTACTTCACGAAGTTCAGCTACCGCTACTGTGTTTTCACTTGGCTTAAAGTCATCTAAGTTGCCTAATAAGAAACGGAATGTGTTACGGATTTTACGATACACTTCTGCTACTTGTTTTAAAATATCATCTGAAATACGTACGTCAGATTGATAGTCAACAGATGATACCCATAAACGTAAAATATCTCCGCCTAATTGATCCATAATTTTCTTCGGTACGACGATGTTTCCAATCGACTTACTCATTTTACGTCCTTCACCATCTAGTACGAAACCATGGCTTAGTACGCCTTTATATGGAGCTTTACCTGTTACAGCAACTGCTGTTGATAATGAAGAGTTAAACCAACCACGATATTGGTCAGATCCTTCTAAATATAAATCAGCTGGACGTTGTAAGTCATCGCGTTCTTCTAATACCGCTTGGTGAGATGAACCTGAGTCGAACCATACATCCATGATATCTGTTTCTTTACGGAATTCACCATTTGGGCTACCTGGATGTGTAAATCCTTCTGGTAATAGATCTTTCGCTTCACGCTCAAACCATACGTTAGAACCGTGTTCACGGAATAAATCTGCTACATGGTTAATTGTTTCATCTGTAATAATTGGATCACCATTCTCAGCATAGAATACAGGAATTGGCACACCCCATGCACGCTGACGAGAAATACACCAGTCACCACGGTCACGAACCATGTTATGAAGACGAGTTTCGCCCCATGCTGGTACCCATTTCGTTTCCGCAACAGCTTCTAATAACTCTTTACGGAATGCTTCAATAGATGCAAACCACTGTGCTGTCGCACGGAAAATAATTGGTTTTTTCGTTCTCCAATCATGTGGGTATGAATGCGTAATGAATGTTAGTTTCAGTAACGCGCCTACTTCTTCTAATTTTTCTGTAATTGGCTTGTTAGCTTTATCATAGAATAAGCCTTCAAATCCAGGTGCTTCATTTGTTAATACACCTTTATCATCAACTGGGCAAAGTACTTCTAATCCATATTTTTTACCAACAACGAAGTCATCTTCCCCATGTCCTGGTGCTGTATGAACACAACCTGTACCTGCATCTGTTGTTACGTGATCTCCTAGCATAACTAATGAATCACGCTCGTAGAATGGGTGTTTTGCAACTGTATACTCAAGTTCGCTACCTTTTACCGTTTTCACAACTTCAGCTTTTTCCCACTCTAACGTTTTTGCAACTGTCTCAAATAATTCAGAAGCGATAATATATTTCTCGTCATTTACTTTTACAATGCTATATTCAAGCTCTGGATGAACAGAAATACCTAAGTTCGCAGGTAATGTCCAAGGAGTTGTTGTCCAAATGATAAATTTCTCATCACCTTCTAATACGTTCTTTCCGTCTTTTACAGGGAACGCTACATAAATAGATGCTGATTTTTTATCTTGGTATTCAATTTCAGCTTCTGCTAAAGCAGACTCACTTGTTGGAGACCAGTAAACTGGTTTTTGCCCTTTATAGATGTAACCTTTTTTCGCCATATCACCAAACACTTTAATTTGTTGTGCTTCATAAGCTGGCTCTAAAGTAATATATGGATTATCCCAATCTGCACGTACACCTAGGCGCTTAAATTGTTCACGTTGACGTTCTACTTGTTCATATGCATACTCTGCACATAACTTACGGAACTCAGCAACTGTCATTTCTTTACGTTTTACACCTTTATTCGTTAACGCTTGTTCGATTGGTAAACCGTGCGTATCCCAACCTGGAACATATGGTGCACTGAAACCAGTCATTGACTTATAGCGAACAATAAAGTCTTTTAACACTTTATTTAATGCATGTCCCATATGAATGTCACCATTCGCATATGGAGGTCCATCATGCAATACAAATAAAGGACGCCCTTTTGTATGTTCTTGTACTTTTTCATAAATATTCATTTCAGCCCATTTTTCTTGCATTGCAGGCTCACGTTTTGGTAAATTCCCACGCATTGGGAACTCTGTTTTTGGCATCAGTAATGTATTTTTGTACTCCATGCTCAATTCCTCCTTACATGTATAAAAGAAATACTTAAAAAACGGAATAAAAAAGAGACCTTCTCATCCCAAAAAGGGACGAGAAAGTCTCCCGCGGTACCACCCTAGTAGATTCTATACATATGTATAAAACCCTCTTTATATTCTTAACGCGAATACACGCCTACGCTTACTCTATTTGTTCAGCGCGGAACTCCAGGGTGATATTCCCACTAATCTCCTTATCCTGAGCTTACACCGTCCTCAGTTCGCTATATAAGGTTTGAAAAGGTACTTATCCCTATCTTCGTTTTTCTTAATAAATATGTTGTTTAAAATTATATGTAATAATGAGAAAAACGTCAAGCTTACACTGTTTCTTCTTTTTTCAACAGCTCATCTACTTCGTCTTCTAACTCAATTAGTTTATCCCAATCATCGTTGTTTAGCATTTCAAGCTGTGTCTCTAATAACATACGGAAACGAGTTCGGAATACTTTCGCTTGTTTCTTTAGCTCTTCAATATCAAAAGCAACTTTTCTTGATTTTACTAAAGCTTCGTTAATGATACGATCTGCATTTTTTTCAGCTTCACGTACGATTAATTTCGCTTCTTTTTGCGCATTACGTTTTACTTCTTCCGCTGCTTCTTGTGCAACAACGATAGATTTGTTTAACGTATCTTCAATGTTAGAAAAATGATCTAACTTTCCTTCTAATTGCGCAACTTTTTCTTCTAAAGCTTTTTTCTCACGAATGACTAATTCATAATCTTTGATAATTTGATCAAGAAACTCATTTACTTGATCTTCATCATAGCCACGGAATCCGCGACCAAATTCTTTGTTATGAATATCTAATGGTGTTAACGGCACAACGCCACCTCCAAGTAGTTATCTAAATTTCCTCTTTCAATTATATCTTTTCTTCGACAAAATAGGAGGATTTCCTTCTAAAAAACCAATCATTTTAGTATACCATACAAAATTCTCCATTTGTCGCGTTTTGTTCTACCTTCTACAGAAAACAATTTACTTCGCCCATATCCTCTCACCGAAAACACATCTCCTGGATAACATTCATAAGAAGTTTGCTCTACTGTTTTCCAATTGACTTTTACTAAACCATTTTTTATGAAAGGTTGCACTTTCTGTCTGGATATATGTAACATTTCAGCCAACATAACATCTAAGCGAAGTGAAGAAACCGTTCCAGATTTCTCTCCCCACGTTTCATGAGTCTGTAGAATTTGTTCTCCTTGTACTGCTGATAAGGAGACTTTTACTTTCCCTATTGCTTGTAAGTTCATCTCAATGTAAGATACGATTTCTTTCGCAACTACAATTTGGGCACGATTTTCTTGAAGCAAAATATCACCACATTTTTCTCTCGTTAAACCAAGTGACATAAATGTACCTAATATTTGCCTATGTTCTAGCGTATAAAACTTGGAAGGATAGTCAATTTCTAATACTTCTACTTGAAATTCTTCTTCATTTAATTCTAGATAGTCTGGATAAATAAGTGCTCTTTTACGCTCTGCGTAAGGCGTTGCACCGTCAAATTGCACAGCAACATCTCCTTGTCCAATTACCATAGAAACAATTTGTTGCTGTCTTGGATCAAGGAAATCTGTTAGTTTCACTTGATGGTACTCTGCTGCTCGCTTCCACTCTAGCACTTTATCTACAAAGACCTCTTCATCAGGTCTGAAATGTTCGTAAATGCTCATGTATTTAGCCTCTTATTACAAGAAATAGCTGAACAAACTGAACAAACCACTTTTAGCAAGTTTTAACGCAAAAATCGCAACGAGTGGAGAGATATCAATCATACCAAACGGCGGAATAAATCTGCGAAATGGTTCTAAATACGGTTCACAAATACGTGCAAGAAAATCTCCAAAAGTTGATTCCTTTGCACCAGGAAACCATGATAGGAGGATGTAAATGATAAGTGCCCACGAGTAAATCTCGATAGCAGTAAGTAAAACATTTAAAACGGTTGTCATGGCGTATTACCACCTCTTTATATTTGTTTCTTCTTCTTCGCCGAATAATTCTGAAATTGCACCAACAATATCTACATTTTCAGGTGTACACATAAATGTTTTCGGTCCTATTTTTTGAATGTCCCCGCCTATAGCGTATACAGTACCACTTAAAAAGTCAACGATACGTACTGCTTGATCAGTAGACATTCTTTGCAAATTAATTACAACAGCTCGTCTACCTTTCAAATGGTCCGCAATACCTTGCGCTTCCGAATACGTGCGTGGTTCTAATAAAACAACTTTTGAAGATTGCTTTGCCGTTTCAATGCTCACAACATTTTGTTTCGGTTGTGCTTTCGGAAACGTAACATCTTGTTGTTCCGGCGGATCTTGCTGCTTCTTCATATCCGTTTGCTCCTTTTCATAGCTATATTGAGCTGCTTCTTTTTCTTCTGGTGTATCAAAAAAGAAGTATTTTACTTTTGACCAACTCATAATAAGATTCTCCTTCCTTTTACGCTTTTCCTACTAAAATCGTTCCCAAACGAATATATGTAGCACCTTCTTCAATTGCAATCGTGTAATCATTGGACATTCCCATTGATAATTCTTTACATGGCGCATGTAATAGATTTAGCTCCTGCACCTCTATTTGTAGCTTGCGCAAGTCCTTAAAGCAGCGACGAACTTCTTCCTCTTCTTCTGTAAATGGCGCCATCGTCATTAGTCCAACCACTTCAATCTTATCCAATTCTTGCAAACTTTGAATAAAAGAAACTGTTTCTTCTATTGCCAATCCTTGCTTTGATTCTTCAGATGAGGTTTTCACTTGAATAAAGCATTTCACTTTCTTATCAGCACGTTTCTGAATTTCTTTCGCCAGAGAAAGACGATCTAACGAATGTAAATAATCAATTTCATTAATGATTTCTTTTACTTTTCTCGTTTGTAATGAGCCAATAAAGTGCCAATTCACTTTTGAGCCAAAATGCTCGTATTTCTGTAAGAAACCTTCATTTCTATTTTCACCTAAATCGATAATTCCAGCTTCCATTACTTCGTTTGTTTTTTCAATCCCTACAGTTTTTGTAACTGCAACAAGTTTAATATCTTGCAACGAACGTCCAGCTCGTGTGCAAGATTCTTTAATAGCTTCGTTTACAATTATTAAATTTTCTTGTACTGTCACTTGTTTTCTTCCTCCTTAAAACCTATGAAACTCAACATTCTCCCTGTCTTCCCTTGATCACGACGATGAGAGAAAAATAGTTGTTCTTCACAGCTTGTACAAAGAGATGACATTACAATATGCTCTTCTTTTATGCCTGCTTGTACACATAATATACGATTAATTTCTTTTAAATTAATTGCGTACTGTCCATCAGAAATTTTTTTATATGGGACAGAACCGTTTACTACTTGCTGTGCCGCTGTTAACACTCTATCATCAACAACATAACAACAAGATCCGATTGCCGATCCAATTGCAACATGAATTTCATCACTTGAAATCCCTTCTGCACTCCATTTTTGAATCATTTCATTTGCAATCTCTTTTACAGTCCCTTTCCACCCAGCATGCGCAAGTCCTATCATACCATGTGATGGTGCATAAAAATAGAGTGGGACACAATCCGCGTAACAAGACGTTAAAAGAACATCGTTATTAGTCGTATAAATGCCATCTGTTTTTGAAATGCCATCCTCATATGAATAGACGCCACTTCCTTTTTCTTGTTGTCCTACTTTTTCAACCTGGTGATCATGAACTTGTTCAGAGCAAATCCAGTTTTCCAATGGTTTTTGTAACTTATTTGCTAAAATGCGTCTGTTTTCATGAACGTTCTCCACGATATCATTCACATGTAATCCTAAATTCATCGCATGAAAGGAGCCCGTACTTATCCCACCATCTTTTGTCGTAAATCCAGCAGTAATGTTTCCAAGTTCTTTCCACGCTTGTAAATACAGTATACCGTCCACATATTTAAATGGTTCTCTCATAAAGCGGCTCCTTTTTAATTAAAATAACAGAAAAAAGCATGGTACTTCCTGTCTATTTTACCATACTTTTATTTTTTCATAATACCAACAGAAAAAAAAGAGGAATTTGTAATATTCTTTATGAAATTGTCGTTGTTTGTATTGATTCTGTTACAGAATTAACAGGATTTACTCTTACAAGTATGACATCTTCCCCGATTTTCATAACTTCCTCCCAAGGAACTATAATTTCTACGTCTTTCCCAAAAATCCCAAGCATACGTGCCTGTTTGGAAATAATAATAGAGCAAATCTTCCCTGTATCGATATCAATCTCAATATCTCCAATATTTCCAAGCCTTTTCCCATCTGAAATATTTATAACATCCTTCATCTGTAACTCTGAAATCCGTATCACTCTCATCCTCTCCCTTATATGGCGAATTGGAAGTACACAGACTACTGTATTTCATATTAACAGGAAGTAACCGCTACTAAGGTTCATATTATTTTCATTATATGAACACGACCTCATTGCTATGAACGCAAACTATAATAGTACATATAAAAAGGCCTCACCATAAATGGTGAGACCTTATCCTTGAATCGTTTTATTCATTTGTTTAATAGCCGATTTCTCTAAGCGTGATACTTGAGCTTGAGAAATCCCGATTTCTTCTGCAACTTCCATTTGTGTTTTTCCTTGAAAGAACCGTTTTCGAATAATCATCTTTTCACGATCATTTAAACGCTTCATGCCTTCTTTCAGCGCTAACTCTTCAACCCACTGCTCGTCCTTTTGTTTTTCATCACTTAATTGATCCATAACAAAGATAGGATCTCCCCCATCGTTATAAATCGGCTCAAATAATGACACTGGATCTTGAATCGCATCTAAAGCAAATACAATCTCTTCGTGAGTCACTTCTAGCACTTTTGCAATATCCATTGCTGTTGGTTCTTTTGAATTTTCTGCGATCAATTTTTCTCTTACTTGCAACGCTTTATACGCAATATCTCGTAACGAGCGAGATACGCGAATCGGATTGTTGTCACGCAAATATCTGCGTATTTCTCCAATAATCATCGGCACAGCATACGTTGAAAATTTTACATTTTGGCCTAAATCAAAGTTATCAATGGATTTCATAAGTCCGATGCAACCAACTTGAAATAAATCGTCAACATATTCTCCTCTGTTATTAAATCTTTGGATGACGCTCAATACAAGACGTAAGTTTCCATTCACTAATTTCTCTCTTGCGCTTATCTCTCCACTTTGCATTTCACGAAATAATTTACGCATTTCTTCATTTTTTAGTACTGGAAGTTTTGCTGTATCAACACCGCAAATTTCTACTTTGTTTCTCGTCAAAGTGTTCCCTCCTATCGGGAGTTGCTGTACAGTGTAAAGTATTTCCTTTGAAGGGGATTTTATGCATGTGGTTTTCTCTTCATTTTTCATTTTAATTCCCCCTTCTTCTACAACTAAACAGAATAAGACCAGCCTACATAAAGGCTGGTCTTATTCTTTACACCATTTTATTAAATTCTTTTCGTAACCTTTTTATGATTCTTTTTTCTAAACGTGAAATGTATGACTGTGAAATCCCAAGCATATCCGCCACATCTTTTTGCGTCTTTTCCTCTTCTCCAGCAAGCCCAAATCGAAGCTCCATAATTTGTTTTTCCCGATCATTTAATTGGTGCAATGCTTTCATTAGAAGATGACGATCTACAGTAGCCTCTAAATCTTTTGTAATAATATCATCATCTGTACCTAATACATCTGATAACAACAGTTCATTCCCATCCCAATCAATGTTAAGCGGTTCATCAAAAGACACTTCCGAACGATTTTTATTATTTCGGCGCAAATGCATTAAAATCTCATTTTCTATACAACGAGATGCATATGTTGCTAATTTTATTTTCTTTTCTGGATTAAATGTATTTACCGCTTTAATAAGGCCAATTGTTCCTATACTGATTAAATCTTCAATATTTATCCCTGTATTTTCAAATTTCCTTGCTATATATACAACTAGCCGTAAGTTGCGTTCAATAAGTAATGACCTTGCCGCTTGATCGCCTTTTGGCAATTTATTCAAAAGAACTTCTTCTTCTTCTTTCGTTAACGGCGGTGGCAACGCTTCACTTCCACCAATATAATAAATTTCATCGGTCTTAATTCCTAGTTTCAGCAATACTTTATACCAAAGGTATACTAAATAAAATTTTAATTTCATCATATTATCCCGCCTCTCATAATTAAGCAATTACCATTTTTTGCGAAATCAACATTTTTGGATGTACAATGCATTGATACTCTCCATTGGTAGACAGTTGTTGTGTATTTAACCCAATCAATACTTTGTTTACAACGATTGAACTACCTTCATGATCAACTTGCACACTATCAGGCTTAATTGCCCACAAAAATTGACTCTCTACTCCTACTGCTCGGAAAGGAATTAAGCGTAATTTTGTCGCCCATCCAGAATCTTTTTCTGGTATTTGAGGAATTTCTGTTTTGGAATAAATTTGTTCTGTTAACCAAGATGGCAAACAATGTTCTAATGATGAAATATGCATAATCATTACGGGTGTTTTTGTTAACGGGTCGTAAAGTTGATTCCCACTGTCAATTAAACCTGCTAGTTCCAATTCTTCTTCAGCTAATTGAATTTTCACTTTCACGATTTGGTCATAGTGTATTTTCGTGATTTCTACGCTTTCAATACGCTTTTTAGAAAAATAATAAATTACTGGAAAACCTAAAATAACAAACAACCAACTAATTGGATCACCGTAAGAAATCGATTGAGATTGAACCAATCCATTTACCATCTCATTCGTTTGCAAAAAGAAATGAGTTCCCATTAATCCTCCACCAACCATAAAAGTGACAAAGTAAAAAGTAAAAACAGTTTGTGTATAATTTCTAAACGTTGTAAACCCAAAGGCTGTATACACAATAAGTAACGAGTACAGTAGTTTCATAATCGGATGTGTCATCATAGAAGCAAAAGGAGTAAAGGCAAAAATAACAATGGTGGAACCTATAAATGCCCCTAACACAAGCCTCCATCTTTTGATCTTCTTTTTTAACACGGTAGCTGTTAATAAAAGTAAAAGAAAATCAATGCAGGCGTTTAACAACCAAACAACGTCGGCGTAAACAACCAAACAATTCACCTCTTTTTTTAAGTTGAGACTAGTATAATGCATATCCAATGGGAAAGTGTGTCAATTTGCGGAGGTGTTTTTTTGTTATTTTGTGATTTCTAGACATAATCTGTCGGTAAAAAATAAAAGTATAGTTTCATAGAATGATATGTTTTTATTTTTTACCGACAGATGGGCTGAACTATATGTAACGAAAATTAAAAATCCTGTACTACAACTTTAACGCGCAATTTTAATCAGTAGAATCGGTTCCTTTTAACCCACATAAACCGAGCTTTTACGGGCCGTTAATGCGAGATAAATTTAAATATACAAAATAAAAAAAGACCTGCTCAGCAGGTCTTTTCCATTCACAAACAAAAAAGGAGCATGAATGCCCCTTTTTTTTATCGTCTACGACGGTTACGTAAAAATGCTGGAATATCGATATCATCTGAATCTGAATGACGCTCATGTACAACCGGCTCTTCACGCTTCATTTCACGTTTTACTTCACGTTGTTTTGAAGGCTGAGCTACTGGTTGTTGCTGTTGTTGCGCGTGATTCGCATTCGGACGAATCATTGGTTTTGGTGGTTGAGTTGCAATACTATCATCAAAACCAGTTGCAATTACAGTTACAATGATATCATCTTTTAATCCTTCATTAATAACAGAACCGAAGATCATATTTACTTCTGGATCCGAAGCTGAAGCTACAATGTCTGCTGCTTCTTGTACTTCGTATAAGCTTAAGTTAGCTCCACCCGTAATATTCATAATAACACCTTGAGCTCCATCAATAGATGTTTCTAGTAATGGACTAGAAATCGCTTTTTTCGCAGCTTCAGCAGCACGATTTTCCCCATTACCAGAACCGATACCCATTAAAGCAGAACCTCTATTAGACATAATTGTTTTTACGTCTGCGAAGTCTAAGTTAATTAGACCTGGTGTAGCAATTAAATCAGAAATACCTTGTACACCTTGACGTAATACGTTATCTGCTTCACGGAACGCTTCTAACATTGGCGTATTTTTATCAACAATCTCTAATAAGCGATCGTTTGGAATTACAATAAGTGTATCTACATTTTCTTTAAATGCCGCAATACCAGACGCAGCTTGTGTTGCACGCTTACGTCCTTCAAACGTAAATGGACGTGTTACAACACCAACTGTTAATGCACCTAGTTCTTTTGCAACTTGAGCAACAACTGGAGCTGCACCAGTTCCAGTTCCGCCGCCCATACCAGCAGTTACGAATACCATATCTGCACCACGAAGTGCTTCTTGGATCTGTTCTTTACTTTCTTCTGCCGCTTTTTTCCCTACTTCAGGGTTTGCGCCTGCACCAAGTCCACGCGTTAATTTTCCACCAATTTGCATTTTTGTTTCAGCTTTTGATAGATTTAACGCTTGTGCATCAGTATTCACAGCGATAAAGTCAACACCTTGTACACCGTGCTCAATCATACGGTTTACAGCATTGTTTCCGCCACCGCCGACACCGATAACTTTTATATTCGCTAATTGATCTTGAGTAGTATCAAACTCTAACATGTCGAAATCCCCCTAGAACCTCATTTTTCGTGTCCAATTTTAATCCCATAAATAACGGAATACACGTTTTACTTTTGACATCATACGGTCATCATTTTGATTATTATTGTTTTGATTACGGGTTTTTTGTTTCGCAGGTTGTTGTTGTACCGGCATTGGTGCTGGTGCTGGTACTGGTTCAAAATGTTCTTGCTTTTCCTGCACATTTTTCCCACGTAATTTAGCTTTTTGATATGAATGTTTAATTAATCCAACTCCACTTGTATATTGGGGCTCACGCACACCAATATAGTCAGGAGTTGCTACACGAACATTTTCATGTAAAATATCATATGCAAGATCAAGAACACCTGGCATAGAAGCTATTCCACCAGTTAGTACATACCCAGAAGCTACTTGCTTTACTCCTAACTTACGTACTTCATCTTGAACAAACATTAAAATTTCCTCTACACGAGCCTCGATAATATCCGATAACTCCAACTGAGAATATTGTTCTGTTTGATCGCTTCCCATAATAGGAACCGTAAACATTTCTTCTTCCGATGCTGTATCATAAAAAGCATGTCCATATTTCAACTTAATTTGATCTGCATTTTCTGTTGAAGTTTTCAACCCAATCGCAATATCCTTCGTTATATGGTCTCCACCTAATGGTAATACGCTTGTCGCTTGTAACTCTCCATCTTTAAAAATAGATAAAGTCGTAGATCCTCCCCCCATATCAACAAGGGCTACTCCTCTATTTTTTTCATCCGAAGATATAGCAACTGTTGCAGCTGCTAAAGGTTGAAGACAAATATCAACAATTTCAAGACCTGCTTTTTCTACACAACGAAGTAAGTTATGTAGTAAGGTTCTCGATCCTGTAATAAGTGTACCTTCCATTTCTAATCTTACACCGATCATTCCACGTGGATCGTTAATCTCGTCAAGACCGTCTACGATGAACTGTCGAGGTACCACATCAATAAACTCACGTTCTGGAGCAATTGACACAACTTGTGCTGCATCTAGAACGCGTAAGACATCTTCATTCCCGATTTCACGATCTTCATTTGAAACAGCGACTACTCCATGACAAGGAAGTAGCTGTACCTGGTTTGCATTGACACCTACTACAACTTGCTCAATGTGGATTCCCACCATGCGCTCAGCTTGTTCAATTGCTTTTTTAATTGATCGAACAGTCTCATCTATATCGACTATCGATCCCTTCTTTAAACCATTCGATTTTACATTTCCAACACCAATAATGTTTAAGCTGTCATTAACCATTTCACCAATGATGACTTTAACATTGGATGTACCGATGTCAAGACTAACATATATTTCATTGCTGTTCATTCTTTGGCACCTCCTTCTTTATTTATACCATACAACTCAATATATGGAACAACAATCGCAACTTTACTATTTATAAGAAAAATATTCAACGTCTTTATACGTTTCCCTTTTTTAACCCTATATTTTTCTTATTTTTATTTAACATTCATTTAAGAATATCGCAGTAACCTGTGAAGAACTGCTTATCTTGAAATAATTTTATTTCAAGTGTAAAAATTACCGCCAAGTATAAGTCTACACTAAGATGTACTCATAGAAAAGTGAAACTTGTACCAATCCTAGTATGAATCTAAGAATTTTTACATATTTTTCATCAAATGAACCATTCTAGTAAATTCGTATGCATATGATAGAACATTCGTTTCTCTTTTTTCTATATTAATGCAGTGAATACTACCGTTCTATTCTTTTTTTTCTTCTACACCTAACTCTTTCGTATATGCACCTACTTCTAAGTCAATTAACACCTTCTTACCTGGCTCAATTGTTTTTAAAATAAGTGGATAAGTTTCCATACGCTTTGCGAAATTTTGAATCGTAGTGCTCACTTCATATCCTTCATTCATATATAAAGTAAGATGGTCTTCATTCGCATTCGTCGGTGAATAACGAATTTCAGAAATAGACCTTAAAATAGTCGGAGTTAACTTTTCTAGTTCAGCAATTAGTCCCTTCATTTTCTCCTCTTTAAAAGGTTCAAAAATTGGTGCTGCAACAGGAAGTTTTCCATTCGGGAGTACATCAAGTGTTTTCCCATTTTCTAATAACGGTTGTAATTTTCCATCTTTGTTTATATAACCAATCGTTACATATTCTTTAATATGAACATCAATTTTGTTTGGAAAACGCTTTTTTACATTTACTGCTTTAATTTCTTTTCGTTTCGTTAAATTTTCTTCCGCTTTATGTGCTGTCACTCGGAAATAACTTGTATCATATGTCACACCTGATTCCTTCATTACTTGGTCATCTGTCATATAATGATTTCCATACACACTTATCTTTTTTATATTACTAAGCGGAGACCGAAAATAAATTAAAAAGAGTACTAATAAAAATAAAATTGATATGTATAAAATCAACCGATGATTAACATTTTTTTTGTTTTTTTTCTTTTGATTTTTTAATTTTGGTACACGATCTTGTAGTTTAATCACTTTACTATTTTTCATGTACGATCCCCCTATGTAACATAAAGAACGGCATGTTCCTCATGCCGTTCTTATCTTCTTATTATAACATAAATGATAATGAGCGGAATGAATAACCGTTATCTTCCAATGATTTCTACTTCTGTGTGCATTTCTACACCAAATTTATCCTTAATTGTATGCTTTATTAATGAAATCAAATCTAATACATCTTGCGCTGAGGCTCCCCCAGTATTAATAATAAAATTCCCATGCATTTCAGAAATTTGAGCTCCACCTATTTGATAGCCACGAAGCCCAGCTTTCTCTACTAAATCTCCTGCAAAATACGGGATTGGATTCCGAAACACACTTCCAGCACAAGGATGATTCCACGGTTGTGTTTCACGGCGGTAATCTTTATTCTTTTGCATGTTTCTTACGATTTCCTCACGCTCTCCTACCTGTAATTGAAACTCCGCCTCCAAAACAATACCAGGACGTTTCGTTTGCAATACAGATGTACGATATGAAAACTCCATTCCTCTATTCGTTAACCATTCAATTGTTCCGTTTTCAAATAGAATTAGAGCCTTTGACAATATGTTTGATATGTCTGATTTATGTGCTCCAGCATTCATATACACTGCACCACCGACACTCCCTGGAATACCACTTGCAAATTCCAATCCAGCCAACCCTTGGCGACTAAGTAATGTTGACAATTTAATAAGGGGATATCCGCCACCAACTCTTACCCTATGTTTTTCGACCTCTAAGTGGTCTAATCCTTCTCCTAAACGAATAACAACGCCTTCTATCCCTTTATCAGATACAAGAAGGTTTGAACCTCGACCAATTACAGTCCACTTTATTTTATATTTCTTTACTAACTGCAATATTTTCTCAATACCGGCAACATGCTTTGGCACAATTAAAATATCAGCTGGTCCACCTATCTTCATAGTTGTATAACGTGCTAACGGCTCGTTAACTAACACGCGACCAACATTTGCTTCTATAAGCTCATTTACTAATTGTTCCATAGACGCTCTCCCCCAATATTAAGTTTCCTTATTACAGTAATATGCAGGGCGTTCACCTAACGTTATTTTTTCACAAGCTTATTCATTACTCCATACAACTTATTTGCTGCATCAGGAATACCTAGTTGCTTAGCAGCTAGCTTCATATTTTGTAATGTTTGTGTATCTAATAAAATCTCATCAATATCACGAATAAGCGTTTCAGCTGTTAATTCTTTTTCAAGTAACATTTTCGCCGCTCCTTTATCAACAACTGAAAGTGCATTCTTCTCCTGATGGTTATTTGTTACGTACGGACTCGGAATTAACACACTCGGCTTACCTAATGCTGTTAATTCTGCAAGTGTTGTTGCTCCGGCTCTTGAAACAACAAGATCAACGCCAGTTAGTACCTCTGGCATATTATGAATGAAAGGTTTAATAATAACATTATTCGGATTGCCTTTTTCCTTCACAGCATCCATCACTTTGTCATAATGCACTTCACCTGTTACGTACAATACTTCGTAACTTTTATTTCCAAACTGTTCAATCGCTTCTACGAAAGCATCGTTAATCGGTCTAGCTCCGCGACTTCCCCCAAAAATAAGTACGGACTTTTTAGGAAGAGATAGACCAACTGAACGTTTCCCTTTCATTCCATTTTGATCCATTACCTCTGATGCTCGCGGATTACCTGTCATTACCACTTTTGACTGTGGAAAATGTTCTGTAGCTGCTTCAAAACAAACCGCAACTTTATCAACGTAACGACTTAAAAATTTATTCGTTACACCTGGTACACTATTTTGTTCATGCACAATAGTTGGAATACCTAGTTTTGCTGCCGCATATACAACAGGTCCACATACGTATCCACCCGTTCCAATCACTATATCCGGATTAAAACGACGAATATATCGTTTACTATCTTGTACACCCTTTAGAAAACGCATAACCGTTTTCACATTATCTAACGATATTTTTCGTTTAAATCCACTTATAACAATAGATTGGAACGGAATACCAGCTTTTGGAACGATGGTACTCTCTAATCCATTTTCTGTACCAATGTATAAAAATCTTGCTTCCGGATTTAATTTTTTTATTTCTCTAATTAAAGCAAGAGCTGGATAAATATGGCCTCCAGTACCCCCACCACTTACTAATACTCGCACTACTAATTCCTCCACTTCCCTGTTCTTATTCAATTGTATTTATTTCCATATACATATTGTATTTTCCACACATACGAAAAACCCTGTCTTTTAAACAGGGTTTAATAGCGAGAATGGCGACTTATATTCAATAATACACCTACTGCCATTAACATTAAGGTCAAACTTGATCCACCATAACTTAAAAATGGCAAAGTAATACCCGTAACAGGCATTAGTCCCGTTACAACACCAACATTAATCATTACTTGAATCGCAATCATCGCCACAATACCTACTGCTAAAAACGTACCATATAAATCTGGCGCTCCTAATGCTATACGAATCCCGCGCCATAGTAATAGACTAAATAATAATAACACAAATGAACCGCCAATAAAACCTAATTCCTCGGATAAAATTGCAAATATAAAGTCTGTTTGTGGTTCAGGTAAATAAAGAAATTTTTGTCTACTTTGCCCAAGTCCAAGCCCAAATAAACCACCAGGTCCAATTGCGAGTAACGATTGAATAATTTGAAATCCACTTCCGAGCGGATCCGACCACGGATCTAAATATGATGTGATGCGTTTCATTCGATATGGCGCTGATGCAATTAACCCTACAAATCCTGCTACACCAAGCAAACCAAACATTGCAAAATGAAAGACCCTTGCTCCCGAGATAAATATCATAATAATACATGTCCCAACCATTACCGTTCCCGTACCAAGATCTGGCTGTAACATAATCATCCCAAAAGCAAGAAATACAAAACTAAGAGCAGGTAGTAATCCACGTTTAAACGATGTAATTAACTTTTGTCGTTCCGCTAAAAATTTCGCTAAAAAAATAATCATCGCGAATTTCATAAACTCTGACGGTTGAATGGAAAATGCACCGATTCCAATCCAACTTCGTGCTCCCCCACGGACAAGACCTACTCCTGGAATTAGAACGAGAATAAGAAGAACGAAACAAACTAGCAAAATTACTTTTGAATATGTCCGCCACACCCAATAATCAATTTTCATGATAAAAAACATAGCCACTACACCAATACTCGCAAACAACAATTGTCTTTTTGCAAAAAAGAATGAATCCCCCATTTTATAAGAGGCCCAAACCGCACTCGCACTATAAACCATAATCATTCCGATTGTTAACAACGCAAGTGTAACGATAATAAGAATATAATCAGGCGTCTTCTTCATTAGCCATGAACACCACCTCTTTAGGCAGAATCTTTTGCCCTATGTAACAAAACATCAGTAGGTGTTAGCCTACTGATGTTTTGATTTACTTTATATAAGTTTATGCACAGCTTGTATAAAAATGTCTCCTCTTTCTTCAAATGTTTTAAATTGATCCCAGCTTGCACATGCTGGGGAAAGAAGAATTACATCGCCCTCCGTAGAATGAGCATAAGCTTTCACTACTGCTTCATCTAAAGTGTCGACACTTTCAATTATATCTAATCCCACTTTTTCTGCTGCTCTTACTAATTTTGGTGCTGTTTGTCCAAATGTTACAAGCGCTTTTACATTTTTGAAATATGGAATTAAATCATCGAATTCATTCCCACGATCAAGCCCACCTGCTAATAACACAATTGGTTGTGTAAACGCAGATAAAGCTTTCTCAGTCGCTAACATATTCGTCGCTTTTGAGTCATTATAAAACTTACGGTTGTTAATAGTTGTTACATATTCTAAACGATGTTTTACACCTGTAAAACGTTTTAACACAACCGTAATAGCTTCATTAGAAACACCTAATAGTTTCGCAATACTCATCGCAGCTAAAATATTCTCTAAATTATGCTGACCAGGTAAAACAATATCGCTTACTTCAACAACTTTTTCACCTTTGAAATAAAGAGCGTTATCTTTTATACACGCACCATCTTCATTTTCTTTCGCTGTCGAGAATAGTATTTTTTGACCTTTACTATAAGCAGATAAAGCCATCACATCTGCATCATCTGCATTTATTACACTATAATCGTTTTCTGTTTGGTTTTTAAAAATATTAGCTTTTGCTAAACCATATTCTTTCTTCGTCCCATGATAATCTAAGTGGGCCTCAAATAAGTTTAAAAACACAGCGATTTTAGGCTGGAACGATTCTACTCCCATCAGTTGGAACGATGAAAGTTCTGTAACTACAACTTCATTCTCTTTTGCATCCTGTGCTACTTCACAAGCTACAGTGCCTATGTTCCCTGCAATAATAGGATGCTTTCGTCCTTCTTTTAGCATTTCAAACGTAAGCATTGTCGTCGTCGTTTTACCGTTAGACCCCGTAATACCAACAAATGGCGCTTCTGAAATACGGTATGCTAATTCAACTTCCGTAACGATTGGAATCTGCTTTTCTTTCGCAGCAACTAATATTGGGTTAGAATACGGAATCCCTGGATTTTTTACTACAAGAGAAATATTTCTCTCTAATAATTCCAAAGGATGCCCCCCGCATACAACGTCCATTCCTTTTGCTTGTAATTCTGCAGCAAGCGTATTTTCTGCTAAAGGCTTTCCGTCATTTACAATAACATTTGCCCCTAATTTTTGTAACAAGGTAGCTGCTGCATAACCACTTTTTGCAATGCCTAATACAAGAATATTTTTATTTTGAAATTCAGTTACAGTTTTCAATTACATCCACACCCCGATATAAATTCCTAACATAGCTAATAAAAATCCTACAGACCAAAACGTCACAACGACGCGCCATTCTGACCAACCACATAATTCATAATGATGGTGTAATGGACTCATTTTAAAGACACGCTTTCCGGTTGTTTTAAACGAAATGACTTGAATAATAACAGATAAAGTTTCCATTACGAATACTCCACCAATAATTACAAGTAACAATTCTTGTTTTAGTAAAATTGCTACAGCTGCGATCGCTCCACCTAAAGCTAAGGAACCCGTATCTCCCATAAATACTTTCGCTGGATTCGCATTGAATACTAAAAATCCAAGTACAGCTCCTACAACTGCCATACAGAATATTGCTACTCCGAATTGCTCTTGTGCCACAGCAATAATACTAAACGCTCCAAATGCAATAGCGGCTGTTCCCGATAATAAACCATCTAAACCGTCAGTTAAGTTAACTGCATTCGACCCACCAATAAGCATAAATAATACAAGAACAAAATACGCCCAGCTTAGTTCAAACTTAACATCCGTTCCTGGAATCATAATGTATGTGTGAAATGCTTGCCCTTTTCCAATTAAAAAGAACGCAATTGCAATAATAAGCTGTCCTAGTAATTTTTGTTTCGATGTTAAACCAAGGTTTCTTTTCTTAACTACCTTTATGTAGTCATCTAAAAAACCAATTAATCCATAACCAAATGTCACCAATAATAGTAACGAAACCTCTGCACGTAAATGATTAAACTTAATTGCCATAATTAAGGTCGTTACCATCATAGATACATATATGACAATACCGCCCATCGTTGGTGTCCCTGATTTTTTTTGATGTGACTTCGGTCCCTCATCACGAATACTCTGTCCGAACTTTAATTTTCTTAAAAATGGAATAAACAGTGGCGAAAGGGCAACAGAAATTAAGAATGCTACCCCTGCCGTTACTAATAAACCTTGCTCAAGCACATGTAGTCCTCCTCTCACGTTGTTACTCTTCGTTGTTTAGACGCCCTGTAATTGCTTCTTTAGCAACTTCACGATCGTCAAAATGATGAACTTCTTTACCAATAATTTGATACGTTTCATGCCCTTTACCAGCAATAATAATAATATCTTCTGCTTTGGCTTTCGAAATAGCATAACGTATCGCTTCTTTTCGATCAACAATTACTTCATAATTATTCCCTTTTGCATCTTTTATCATATCATCTAGAATAGCCACTGGATCTTCGCTTCTTGGATTGTCTGATGTATAAATCGCTTGAGTTGCATATTCTACCGCGACACTTGCCATCACTGGCCTTTTCGTGCGATCTCTATCACCACCACAACCAACGATACAATACACATCACCGTTCGCAAACTGTTTCGCTGTTTTTAGAACGTTCTCTAAGCTATCAGGTGTATGTGCATAATCCACAATAACTGTGTAATTTTGCCCACCATCAACAACTTCAAAACGTCCAGGCACACCAGCAAGCTCTTTAATTACATCAATAATTGTTTGTAAGCTTACGCCCGAAACAAGCCCTGCTGCTGTAGCAGCCAACACATTGTATACATTAAACTTACCAATTAATTTCATCGTAACATCTACACTTTCATACGGTGTTACAAGTGTAAATGTCGTACCACCGCTCGTCATAACGATATCTTTAGCCATAATGTCACTTGAAACATCTATACCGTAAGTTACAACAGTTGCCGCTGTGCTTCTCATATACTCTTCCGTAACTGGATCATCGCTGTTCAATACAGCGTATTTTTTACGATTATGATTATAACTATTGCCAAGCTGTGCAAAAAGCAAGCCCTTCGCATGTTTATATTCTTCCATCGTTTTATGATAGTCTAAATGATCTTGTGTTAAATTCGTAAATACTGCAACATCATAATCGCATCCGTGTACACGCCCAAGATCTAAAGCATGAGACGAAACTTCCATTACTGTGCTATCTACACCTTGTTCAACCATTTTTGAAAACGTCTGTTGAAGTGTTAGTGCATCTGGTGTTGTATTTTTCACCTCAAATGTTTCATCACCGATTTTCATATTAATCGTTCCAATTAGCCCTGTTTTGTGACCATGTGCGCGCATAATTTCATCCATAATATGCGATGTTGTTGTCTTTCCATTTGTACCTGTAATACCGATTAAATGTAACTTGTGTGTTGGTTGACCATAAAAATAATCAGCTAAAACCGCTAACGAACGAAAAGTATTTTTCACAAGTACAACTGGAACGTCAACATCAATTGGTCTTTCCGCAACAATAGCAGCCGCTCCTTGTGCCGCTGCTTGCTTAGCAAAATTATGGCTATCAACCGTATACCCTTTCATACATACAAATAAGCTTCCTTCTTTCACTTTACGTGAATCAGCTTCAATAGATGTGATTTCTGGATTTTCTTTTGGAACAACTGGAAAATCATGCAAACATGATACAAGTGTATGCAACTTCATTTCACTAAACCCTCTCTACATTGTTTATTTATCTCTTTTTTAGTAAGCAACACATTACCTCCTAGTTAATTTAAATAGGAGGTACGTGCTACTATCGTCTAATACATAGACCTATTTATTAATGAGACACTTGCTGTCTCAAATTAAGTAACTCTTCTATAAAGAACTCACTTCCACCAATTGTACCATAAAACACATTATGTTACCTTTAATTCCCGAAGTAAATTCTAATTTTTGAGCCTTCTTTTACCTTGGCCCCAGCTTCTGGTGATTGTTTAATTACTTTCTCTCCATCTCCGCTTATATCTAGCTTCAAATCAACAAGTTGAGTTTGTAAATCTTTCTTTTTCATGCCAATTAAATTCGGAACTTCAACAGTTGGTGTGTCGCCCCATTTATATTCTTTCTCAACTTGTTCTTTTCTAGGTTTCACTCCCATAACAGGAAGTGCATCCCGAAGAATATTCCCAACAATTGGAGCCGCTACTACTCCACCAAATTGAGTGACTCCTTTTGGATTATCGACAGCTACATAAACAACAATTTGCGGATCATCCGCTGGAGCAAAACCAATAAAAGATACTATATAGTTATTCTCTAAATATTTACCATCTTTCACCTTTTGAGCAGTACCTGTTTTTCCACCTACACGATATCCGTCAATAAACGCACCTTTACCAGATCCCTTCGCTACAACATTCTCTAATGCATAACGAACTTTTTCTGAAGTTTCCTCGGAAATAACTTTCCTTTTATCAACAGGTGTTTTTTTACTAACAACTTGATTATTTTTCGGATCAATAAATTCCTTAGCTATATATGGTTGGTATAACGTTCCACCATTTACAGCCGCTGCTACAGCTGCTACTTGTTGAATTGGTGTAACAGAAACACCCTGCCCAAATGAGGTTGTTGCTTGCTCAACTGGACCAACTTTATCTAAATTAAATAAAATCCCACTACCTTCACCTTGCAAGTCGATTCCAGTCTTCTGTCCAAAGCCGAAGTTGCGAATGTATTTAAACAATCTGTCTTTACCAAGACGATCACCAAGTTCAATAAACCCTGGGTTACACGAGTTTTGAACGACTTCTAAAAACGTCTGGCTACCATGACCTCCAGCTTTCCAACATTTTAATCTGGCCCCACCAACTTCAGCTGCTCCATCATCATAAAACGTATCTTTCTCTAAGTCTACTAAATTTTCATTCAAAGCGGCCGCTAACGTAATGATCTTAAATGTTGAACCAGGCTCATACGTACTCCATACAGGTAAATTTCTATTATACACTTCTGGAGAAACACTTTGAAAATCTGCTGGATCAAAACTCGGTCGACTCGACATGCCTAAAATCTCACCATTTTTTGGATTCATTGCAATTGCAATCATACCGTCGGGATTATATGTTGACTCTGCGATATTCATTTCTCTTTCCATAATTCTCGTAATACGCGCATCAATTGTTAAGCCTAAGTTCAATCCAGCTTCTGGTTTTTTGAAATCATCACCAATATTAGGCATTCTTTGTCCTTTCGCATCTGCAAAAAAACGGACATGACCTTTATCACCATTCAGCTCTTTATCATAATATTTTTCTAACCCCATAAGACCTTGATTATCACTACCTGCAAACCCTAATACGTGTGATAAAAAATTCCCAAATGGATAGTACCGGATAGAATCCTCTGCAATATAAACTCCCTTTAAACTTAATCCTCGTACCTCTTTCGCTTTGTCATGCGATATTTTCCTGCCACCCTTATCTAATCTTACAATTGATTCCTTTTTTGTAACCCTCTTATAAATCTCGTCTTTTTCCACACCTAATACTGCAGCTAACTTCTCTGCAGTCTCTGCTGGTTTTTCAATTTGCCTCGGTACTACAAATACCGTTGGGGCACTTTTATTTGTGGCAAGTTCCACACCGTTTCGGTCTAAAATTTTCCCTCTTTCAGGCTCAAAAGTAATATTACGACTCCACGAATCTTTCGCGCGATCCGTTAACATATTCCCAAGAAAAAACTGTACATATCCAAGACGAATATCGATGATAGTGAAAATAAGTATACCTGATATAAGTATAAAAATAAGTCTTTTTCTAACCGTTACATTTGATACACGCATATTGGAACAAGCCTCCCTTACGCCTAGCTTGTTCCAATATATGCTTGTACTTATTTAATTAGAACTCCTTGCTTCTTACCATTATGGTTTTTCTGCTTCTTGTTGCGGTTCAAGTGGTGGCACTAGTGTTACACCTAATTCTGTACCCGGTTGCAGTAACGTTCCTTCTGCTACACTTTGTTCAGTTACGTATCCGGTACCAGAAGGTTTTAAGTTAAGCTGTAATGTTTTCGCCAAATTCATAACATCACGCAGTGCCCACCCTTGTATATTTGGCATTGTTGGCTTATCTCCCACTAAGAAGACTCGATCGCCTTTTAATGTTTGCTCAGTTGCTTTCGGTACTTGTTGCTGCACTTTTCCTTCACCAAGTATGATTGGACGGAGTTTTGCTTTTTCAATTGCTTTCCCCGCTTCAGCCATCGTTTTACCAGTTACATCCGGAACAGCAGTTTGTTGCTCTTTTAAATGTTTCTTCGGATCTTTCACTTCATTTGGCTTTATCTTTAAATACTCTAAACTATTTTTTGTTACATATTTAAAAATATCAGCTAACGGCTGTGCACCGTTCTCATCATCTTTCAATTTCGGCTGTTTAACAGCTACATACACAACAAGTTGCGGATCGTCCATCGGCGCCATCCCTAAGAATGAGAATATATAATTCTCTCTCCCTGTCATATAGCCACCTTTTCCATCCGGAATTTGCGCTGTCCCTGTTTTACCACCGACTGAATATCCCTCGACTTTATAAGCAGTTCCTGTTCCTTTCGGAGATGTAACAACACGTTCTAACAACTGTCTTACTTGCGCTGCTGTTTCTTTTGTAACAGGCTTTCCTACTTCTTCTGGTTTATGCTCTAATTTTACTTCCCCTGTTATCGGATCTACAATTTTGTCAATCGCATATGGTTTCATCATTTTCCCATCATTTGCAATTGACGTTGCAGCTTGTACAAGCTGAATTGGCGTTACAGTAGAACCTTGTCCAAAAGCCGTTGTTACTTGCTGTATTTGCTGATCAAATAAAATTGTATTAGAACCTTCACCAGGTAAATCAATATTTGTTTTCTCATCTAGCCCAAAAGCATTAATATATTTACGGAAACGTTCTGGACCAAGTTTTTGATCACCTAAAATAGCAAACGCTACGTTTGAAGATCTCTCTACCCCTTCATCGAAGGTAATAGAGCCCCAGCCAGCACCGCCATTATGATCTTTTATTTTCCGGTTTCCAACTTGATATGTACCAGACTGATAATAATCTTGTCCTTTGTACACACCTTCATTAATAGCTGCCGCTAATGTGAAAATTTTCATTGTTGACCCCGGTTCAAATGCATTTGAAATCGCATCATTGAAGAAATATTTAATTTGACGATCATTAGGATCATAACTAGGTTTAGTAGACATCGCTAATATTTTTCCAGTTTTCGGATCCGCAACAATCCCTATTAAACTTTCTGGATCATATTGTTTACTCGCTGCTTTCATCGCATCTTCTAAATAACTTTGAACCCGTTGATCCATTGTTAAATACACGTTATCTCCATTTTTTGGTGCCTCTACGTTCACTTTGCCACCATCAAGAGATACACCTTTACGATCGCCTGTATATGCTACCTTTCCGTTAGAAGCGCTTAAATATTTATCCAAACTTTTTTCTAAGCCAAATTGTCCTACCGAAGTTCCCTTTTCATTTGGTTTCGCATGACCTATGACGTAAGACGCAAAATCACCGTTTGGATACACTCTTGCATTTTCTGTAATAAAAGATATTCCCGGCAAATTCAGTGCCTCTATTTGTTTCTTCTGTTCTCTCGTCAAATCCTTGCCTAGTGTTCCAAATTCGACTTGACTTCTGCCTTCCTTATTTAATGCAGCTAAAATATCCTCTTCGCCTTTTCCTAGTACTCCCGCAATTTTCTTTGCAGTATCCTCTTTATTCTCAACAGGTTTCGCACCTTTTAATTCAGCTACAAGTTTATAAGAGTTTGCATCTTGCGCTAACACATGACCATTTTGGTCATAAATCGTTCCTCGATTCGCTTCGAGAACTCCTGTTTTACTATGTTTTTGCCTAGCAAGTTCATCCAAATCCTGATTATGCACTGTTCCTGTCGCTTGTATGTAAAAAAATCGGGCTAATAACAGCAAAAAGAGCAGGAGGAAAAATATCATAAAATAACCTGCTCCTTTATTGGTATGAAATTTAGTCATATTTTTCTTCATCTTTCCTTCACACCTATTGCCTTACTTGAGGCCTTTCACATTATTCGCATTAATTTCTAGCCCATGTTTTTTTGCAACTTCAGCGATTCGTTCATAGCGACTTAGCTTCTCTACTTCAGCCTGCAATTCTTGATTTTCTTTTTGCTGCTGTACAATTTTTTCTTCAATCGTCGCTGCTTCTACATTAACTTGATAAAGCCCTGCTTTATTCCCAATAAACGCTACACAGGCATACAATAAAAAGCCAATAAACGCTACATACATCAGTTTTTCGACCCTTGTAATCTTTGCTTTAACCTTCGGCTTAACCATCTGCTGTGGGGGCGTTTGAATTTGTACCTCTTCTTGCGCTTGTTGTTTGTACTTTACAGCTAAATTAGTCATACCTCTCTCTCCTTTTTATCGTTTTTCAGCGATTCTCAACTTCGCAGAACGCGCTCGATTATTTTCTTCCAGCTCTATATCAGAAGGTAAAATCGGTTTTCTTGTAATAAGCTTTAATTTCGGCTTAAATTCATCTGGGATAATTGGTAACCCTGGCGGCAATTGCGGCGTTGTACTATTTCGCTTAAATGTTGTTTTACAAATACGGTCTTCTAATGAATGGAATGTTATAACACTAACTCTTCCACCAGGCTTGACCATCTCAATAGCAGATTCCAACGCTTCTTCAAATACTTTCAATTCATCATTTACAGCAATACGGATTGCCTGGAAAACTCGCTTCGCAGGATGTCCACCAGTTCTACGCGCAGGAGCCGGAATACCTTCTTTTATTAGTTCCACTAATTCTCCTGTCGTTTCAATAGCTTTATTTTCACGATACGCTTCAATTTTTCTTGCTATTTGCTTTGAAAATTTCTCTTCACCATACTGGAAGAAAATTCTTACGAGTTGTTCATATGACCAGCTATTTATAACATCATATGCTGTTAATGGGGCATCTTGATCCATCCGCATATCTAACGGTGCATCATGATGATAACTAAAGCCTCGCTCTGGTGTATCTAATTGTGGGGATGAAACACCTAAATCGAATAAAATACCGTCTACCTCTGTTATGCCTAATTCCTGTAGTTTTTCAGATAAGTAACGGAAATTGCTCTTTACCGTTATAAACTGCTCACCGTATGAAGAAAATTTTTCTTTTGCATTTTGAATCGCTATCTCATCTTGATCAAAAGCAATTAATTTTCCCCCATCAGTCAATTGGGATAATAAATAAGAACTATGTCCTCCTCCCCCCAGTGTACAATCTACATATGTACCATCTGGCTTTATATCTAAGCCGTCTACTGTTTCTTTCAAAAGTACTGTTACGTGTTTAAACATTGTTGCACCTACTCTTTTTCCAATTAATTTATGTTAAATGTATTTCTTCCTCTAAACGTATTTCTCACGATCAGAGAACGAAATACTACTAAAGAACGACTCAGTTAACTTACCAACAAAGGCAGCATACTATACAAATCGCTATTTTCTTTTATTATATACTAAATTTTATCATTTTTTGCGGGAATTTAAATAAAAAACTGTCGAAAAAGAGAATAATACGTTTACATTTTGTGTGATTTTGTCATATATTTAAGTATCCTACATATATACAATCTCTACCAGTTATAAAATGATAATTCAGAAAAATTTCACTTCACAGTAAATTCAACAGAATAAAAATAAAATCCTGCTCCAAAGAGCAAGATTCTATAGTTTTATAACATGATGTTTTCCATCCCAAGAAAATGAATTCTCCATCACTCGATCAACGAAATCCAAACCGAACTGATTTAAATAATAACATACATTCCACACGCGCTCTTGCGGAGCTCCTAATGGACGAATTGCACATTGTATACGGCGGAATTTATTTAGTTGAACTTCATGTTTTTTCTCAACATTTCTTTTCAACATTCTTTCTAACAGTTCAATTTGTTCATTAATTTTCAACTCATTCTTCCCTGCGAATTCACTTAATCCTGGATCTATTTTTTTCACAAACTGTTGTAATGATGTATGAATATCAATAATTTCTTTTTTCGCCTCTACAAATCGATCGTCGATTGGTTCCTCTATTTGATCAGACAACCAGTTTTCACGTAATTTATCTACATCATGTAAAAACGGATCATTTTCTTGCAACTGTAAATCATTTAAATCTGTTGCTATATCTCTCTCTATATAAGTCATTGTAAGACGAGGAACGACAGGCGGCATTTGGAAACCAACAGTATGGAATACTTGTTGCAGTTCACTCCAATAAGCTATCTCCCCTGGACCTCCAATAAACGCTAGCGTAGGAAATACATACTCTTGCATAAGAGGACGTGTTACAACATTATTACTAAAACGCTCTGGACTTCTCTCCAACTCTTCAATCAATTCTTCATATGAAAAAGAATGTGTCCCATCTTTTCCGACAAACTTTCCTTGATTGTCTTCAAGCAGCACTCGCTCATTATCGATTTCCATGAATATATGCACTGCATTAGACTTTGTTTCAATAATTGGTTTATACCCTAATTCTTTAATTACTTCCTGCTGATTGTGAAGCCCCTCTTGCACTTCTTTATACTTGCTTATAATACGTTTGAAGAATGGAACCTCTAACTTCCTTAATTCAGGATGATGCGAATCAACAAGAATTAAACCAGAATTAGCAAACATGTTTGTAATAAGGTAAGCAAAGAAATCTACATACGTATTCGATTTATTCAAAGCATCATCTACAAATCGTAATACATCCTTTGTAAAATTCGTTTCTGGGTATGTTTTAAAAATCTCTTCCATCCATTTTCTACAATCTTCAACAGACAGTTCAGACTCAGAAGCACTCGCCTTTTTCGGATTACGGTCATGAAAAATAGTCTTTTTTATTTTTTTATTTTTCATTACAAAAGTATGATTAATCTCATCCATATCATGATCTTCACCAGCAATCCAGAATACAGGAACGACTTTAACGCCTAAACTTTCTTCCTTTTCCTTTGCAAGCTGTAAAATTGAAATAACTTTATGAATTGTATAAAGCGGTCCAGTTAATAACCCCGCTTGTTGTCCAGCTATAACAACATATGTATTTTCATCTCCAAGCGCTTTTACATTTTGAATTGTAGATTCTCCCGCTTGCAATTTTGTATTATATTCTAATAAATGCGCTACTAACTCTTGGCGGAAAAACTTCCTTTCACGCAAATCATGTAAACGTTGTTTAAAAGCAACTTCTGTTAACATATAATCAAAACACGACTGTATCTCTTTTTTACCGTTCATATAGTCCGCTACAATACCTTGTTGCGGAACAGAGATTTCGTTTATCTCCATATAATTCTTCCTTTCGTATCCAGTTCTCTCACCAATCCACATTGTAGTCAATGTTTCACGTAAAAGCAAAGAATAACACTTATTCTTTTACTTCTAATCCTTTTATTGCATCGAACAAAAATTGAAGTGTCGGAACTGGTCGTTGCTGTTTCTTAGCTTCCTCTAACACATATCCAACAATCGCATCGATTTCCGTTTGTCTATTCGCTCTTACATCTGCTAGCATAGATGATGTATTATGAGACGTTCTTTCACATATACCTCGTACCATTTCCCATACCATTTCTTGTTCTTCACTAACAAGAAATGCAACTTCCCTAAATACTTGCTCCATCATTTGATAAAAAAAAGGATTCGTAATTAACTCACCGTTCTGAACCCGCAATAACGCTGTCAATGGATTAATACATACATTTACTACTAATTTTTTGTACATAATACCTTTCCAATCAGCCTCTATTTGAATTGGAAAATGAGCAAAAGGAAAATAATCGAATACTTTTTTAAAATATAAAGATGGACCGCGCACTACCCCAAACTTCGTTATACCTATTCCAGTATGATGGACCGTATACCTTTCTTCTTTTTTCGCACCGTGTTCTACAATACCAACAGCTATATTCTCATTCCTTATTTTCTGTATAGCATGAAGATGCGACATTCCGTTTTGCAAAAAGATTAATGATGATTCTCCTTGCACAAACGGTAATATGTCATTTATATGGTATTGCTTCACAGCAATAAATGTATAATCTAACTTCTGATCTAACATATATTCTATCGGTAAAATGGATGGAAATACCGTTTCACGTTTCCCATCTCTAATACAAGTTACACCTGTTTTATTCAATTCTTCAGCCTGCTTAGCCGTCCTTGTAAACAACGTGACATCTTGATTACTTTTTTGTAAATAAAATGTATATAATAGACCAATAGCACCTGATCCTACAATTCCAATTTTCATTTTCACCCAAGGAATTCATATTAAATTTCCTTGCCTTCCCTCCCTTTATATCTTTCTAATTCACATGCATACATCCTACGCTTGCACTGACTCCTAACAGATAAACGCAACCTCTTCTTTCACTATGTATATACTACTTATTAACGTGCTTCTATTCTTAGTTTAGCAAATCCTCAAAAAAATAATAAAAGAAATATACTATCTTCTTCATAAAAATAAAAAAATAAGTTATAATATTATTATAAATATTTTTACTTTTCTGGATTCAACAAGATAAGAAAAGGATGTGATGTAATGGGATTCCCAAAAGTTGAGCGCTTGCTCATCAATTATAAAACATTAGATGAATTTAAAAAATTTAAAGGTTGCGGAGCTCTAGAACTATCTATGTTGGAAGAGTTACAAGCAAACATTATTGAAAACAATAGCGAATCACCATTTTATGGTATTTATTATGGCGGATCACTAATCGCACGTATGAGTCTATATATGAAAAGGAATGGTGGCGAACCATTTGAAATTACTGGCCCTTACCTAGAACTTTATAAACTTGAAGTGTTACCAACTTTTCAAAAACAAGGATTTGGACAAATGCTTGTGAATTATGCAAAACAACTACAGTTCCCAGTTAAAACGATAGCACGTATCCATTCGGCTGGTTTTTGGGATAAATTAAATTTCCAACCTGTATCAGTAACTAATGGTGATTTTTATATTTGGCATCCAGAAACAAATATGAATGCGATTACAAACGAGGAATCTGCATAAGAAATAAAAAAACAGCTGCGTAACAGCTGTTTTTATTTCTTTAACTTCTCTAACTTTCCATTCGAACGAACACTATTTCTTTCCGCTACCATTACACTTCTTTTTTGATCGATATAATCAAGTAATGTTCTATACTCTTCCTCATATACTGATAATCGCTCTAGAAGTCGTTCTCTCTCTGTTTGTAGCGATTCAACTTGTTTTTGCAACACCATTAAAGAGTTTTCATCTTTATAATTTTGCAAGAAATCAATAACATCATTCAGTGTAATTGACGTAGGCTCTAATACCTCCGTCTCTTTCACTTCATAATTTTCTACTTTACGAAGTTGTTTCGCTTCTTCAATACGTTCTTTATATTGCTTTCTCACGTAAGAATTCCATCTAAATCCACATGCTGCTGGTGTACGAGACAAATGTCTTCCCACTTCTTTAAAGGCAGAAAGTTGCGTTCCACCTTCTTGAATATGCCGGAGTACTACTTCTGCCAGAAGCAAATCTTCATCATCAGTCCAAGCATCTTGTCTTGTTGTCGCCATCTCTCTAGTCCTCCCTATGCATTTTTTATTAAGCATATGCAGTTACTAGAAAAGATAGAATACAACAACTAAAGAATAAAACAAAAAAAATAAACGCAGAAGATATCTTCTACGTTTATTTTCCCGCAATTACTTGCTGATTACTTCTTTACCTTTGTAAGTACCGCATGCTTTACATACACGGTGAGCTAATTTCGCTTCACCACAGCTTGGGCACTCTACCATACCAGGTACTGATAATTTGAAATGCGTACGACGCTTTCTTTTTACTGTTTTAGAAGTTCTTCTAAAAGGTACAGCCATTCTTCCCACCTCCTTAAAAGAAATAATTATTTTCATATGAAGGCCTAAACCAGTCTTCCGATTATTTGTCAAAAAACTTTGCAAGTCCTGCCAATCTTGGATCAACAGCCTTTTCTTTGTTTTCTTCCGAAATCACTTGCCAGTCTTGACCTTGCATCGGTGCTCCACCAGAAACATCATCACTGAAAATTTGCATTGGAATCTCCAAAAGTATATTTTCCTTGATTACGGGCAGTAAGTCAAGTACTTCTCCTTCTAAACAATGAATTTCAGCTTCTGTTTCAAACTCTTCTTCTGAAGTTTGGAACACCTCAGTTGTTTTAATGTCAAATGGTAATGTCACATCTACTAAAGAGCGAGAACATGGTAAAACCATGCTTCCAGTTATATGTAGATGGAACGTAAACTTCCCGGAGCCAAAATCAACTCTTCCTGTTACATGAACAGGATTAATTTCACGAATATCTTTCTCGAACTCTTTTAGCTCACTTACATCTACCATCTCATCCAATGTCAATCCTTTATTTCTCAATTTATTCAATTGATGGATGGACCATTTCATATCATATCACCTCAAGGCAACAAACAAAATTATAGCTAGCCATTTTATATTTGTCAATGTTTTTTCTTTACACTATAATGAAGTCATCATAGTAAATAATATATAGAGTATCATGTTTTCCAAAAAGATGCTACATCGAAAGGAGAGATTATCATAAAAGCCAGTGGTATTGTCGTTGAATATAACCCTTTTCATAACGGTCATGATTATCATGTGCAACAAACAAAAAAGTTAACACACTCTGATATTATAATTGCCGTTATGAGTGGCCCTTTTTTGCAGCGTGGTGAGCCCGCACTCATTTCCAAATGGTATCGCACTAAAATGGCCTTAGCAAGCGGTGTAGACCTTATTGTAGAGCTTCCATACGCATTTGCAACACAAAAAGCTGAAACTTTTGCAAATGGTGCTATTTCCATCTTAAATGCCTTACGCGTTTCTGAAATTTGTTTTGGCAGTGAAGATGGACAAATCGAAAATTTTTATAATACCATCTCTGTACAAAAAAACGAAGAAGCGACTTTTAATCGTCTCGTAAAGCAATTTATGAGCGCAGGTAATAGTTACGCCAAAGCTACATCTGAAGCCTTTCTACACATTTTACCATCCAAAAAAAACATCGATATGTCACAACCAAATAACATTTTAGGCTTTCAATACATAAAAGCAATTCTGGCGCAAAATAGTTCTATACAATCACAAACTATAAAAAGATACGCATCTCATTATCACGATGAAACATTTAGCAACCAACATATCGCAAGTGCAACGAGTATTCGTAAACAACTCTTTAGCGAAAATGGTTCATTTACAGAAATTGAGCCTTTTATCCCGAAAGCAACCGCTTCTCTTTTAGCAACTTATAAACAAAACTTCGGGATATTACATAATTGGGAACAATACTTTTCATTTTTTAAATACAAACTTATGACGATGTCTCCAGGGGACTTACGACATATATATGAAATCGAAGAAGGTTTAGAGCATCGTATTTTATCAAAAATACAAAACAGCTCTTCCTTCCACTCATTCATGGAAGCATTAAAAACAAAACGTTATACATGGACTAGATTACAAAGAGCCTGTACACATATTTTAACAAACACGACAAAAGAAGAGATGCATACGGCAAATATAGAACAACATGCACCGTATATTCGTCTACTCGGCATGTCACAAAAAGGACAAACTTATATTTCAAAAAACAAGAAAAAAATAGAACTTCCAATCCTTACTCATACAAAAAGTTTTGACCATCCTACTTTACATATAGAGCGAAGAGCAAATTCTGTATATTTCTCTATCATGCAAGAACCATTACGGACACAACTACTAAAACAAGACGTAACACACCATCCAATTCGTTACGATGAAACAACTACAACGTTTCTATAAGAAAAACCTCTCTATTTCAGAGAGGTTTATTTTTTCTCACCCATTTTTTCCAAATACTTCAACGCATCATCCAGCGTATCCACTGGTACAACCTTCATTTTTGTTTTAATATCTTTCGCAGCCTCAAGTGCATCTTTATAGTTGGATTTCTCCGCACCTTTTTCATTTGGCGCAAAAAACACCTCAGCACCCGCATCACTAGCAGCTACCACTTTTTGCTGTATACCACCAATTGGGCCAATTTCTCCCTTTTCATTAATTGTACCTGTTCCAGCAATTTCATGTCCTTTTGTTAAATCTTCTTCCACAAGTTGATTATATATTTCTAATGTAAACATTAAGCCTGCTGATGGCCCACCTATTTCATGGGAATCAATTTTCACTTTCGGATCTACTACTAACTCTCTTTCCGTCACGATAGAGACACCTATACCTACGCGGCCATTTCCATTAGGAATTGTCTTTACATTTAAATTTTCTTTTAACTGTTTTCCGCCTCGCATGTACTCAATATTTACTGTATCTCCTTCTTTTTTCCCTGTCATATACTCAATAAATTGATCCGTCTTTTCGAATGTTTTTCCGTCGACAGCTATGATGATATCTCCAAGCTTAAGCTTCCCCTCTGACGGCATACCCTTCGCTACACCAGCAACTAATACACCTTTATTTTCAAAAGAAACAGTACGATTCGCTTGTTTATACGCATTATAAATTGCTGCATTTTGCGAGTCTTTCATTGCATAATTTTGGCGGAATTGATATTCTTCATCACTCTCGCCCCTTTGCAATATTTCTTCCGCCTTCGAAACATGTGTATATTTATTAAATTGTGCCGCTATTAAATTCACCACATTTGCCGGCCCCATCGAAACCGTTACAAGCATAAAATCACCAGATTCTTTTGTTCCACCCTCAACCTGGACATACGGCTCTAATTTCGCAGCCATTCCTGGTTTTGTTACATAGTACGGTAAACGCACATAAACAAGTAACATCGCCAATATCACACCTATTAAGATTGCATATATAAACCGAAAACGCTTAAACATTATGTTTCTCCTTCCACTGCTCAATTAATAAATAAATATTTGAAACATGTTTTTCTGCTTCTACTTCTCCGACTCGAATAATGTCTTCAATGTTTGTAAAAGCACGTGAACTAAATTGTTCCACAGCTGGTCGCATCATTAAATCTGATGCAATTTGCCGATTCATTACAAGCTCATGCTGCATAATTTCAATACTTTGCATAATTACATCATAAATAGATGTAACCTCACCATTCACCTTAATCGGAGATACATCAACAGCAATAACAATATCGGCACCTAACTCTTTTACAACCGAAACTGGGATGCGATCAATCACTCCACCATCTACTAATAATCGTCCATTTACCTTTTCTGGCACAAACACTCCAGGGACAGATATACTAGCCCTCACCGCATCTGCAACAGGACCACTTGTAAAAACCACTTTCTCCCCCTTCAATATGTCAGTAGCCACAACAGCTGTCGGGATATCTAACTCTTCTAAATTTTTATTATATGTAAACATTTTAATCATATCTTTGACACGTTTACCAGCAATAAACCCCATTTTTGGTACCGTGAAATCTAAATAGTATTTCCTCTTAAAAACAGTCGCCAATTTATACAATCGTTCAACGTTACAGCCAGCTGCATAAAATGTACCTATTAAGGCCCCCATACTACTCCCTGCAATCATATGAATCGGGATACCCGCTTCCCTTAAAACTTTTATAACGCCAATATGAGCAAATCCTTTCGCTCCTCCAGATCCAAGCGCTAAACCAATCTTCGGTTCTTTCATTTTTCTCACCCTTTAATTTTTTTCATCCCTTTTTCATACTTATGGTCTAAATTCACCACGTATCCACGTATACTGAAATGAACGTTTTTTGGGACAAAGGGGGATTTACTTACATGTATGAAAAATGGAAAACCGCTTTCCTTACCATATCAACACTATTTTTAACCTTTTCTCTTGTACTCCACCCCCAAGCTGCTTTGCAAGCTTCCATTCGAGGGTTAAATATATGGTGGGAAGTTGTATTCCCTTCACTATTACCGTTTTTCATCATTGCGGAACTTCTAATTAGTATCGGTGTTGTAACATTTATAGGCGTTATATTAGAACCACTCATGCGACCACTTTTTCGCGTTCCAGGAATAGGTGGATTTGTTTGGGCAATGGGCATGGCCTCAGGGTTCCCTGCTGGCGCCAAATTAAGCGCTAGACTGCGTAAAAGCGATCAAATAACACAAATTGAAGCCGAGCGCCTCGTATCTTTCACAAACTCTTCTAATCCACTTTTTATTTTTGGAGCTGTTTCTATCGGTTTTTTCAATAATCCGAAATTAGGAATCGTACTAGCTGCTGCACATTATTTAAGCAACTTTGCCGTCGGATTAATAATGCGTTTTTACGGGCATAACACATCTTACACAAATGATAAACAAACTACTAAAAAACGTCCTTTTCAAAACCCTTTTTCAATCCTTCACCAAACACGCTTGCAAGAAAAAAGACCAATAGGAAAATTACTTGGGGACGCTATCGTTTCTTCTATTCAAACATTACTTATGATTGGCGGATTTATTATTTTATTTTCTGTGTTAAACAAAATGATTACTGTATTCCATATTACAGCAACTCTTTCTTTTATTATGCAACATATTTTATCATTCTTCCAACTAAGTACTGATTTTAGTATTCCGATATTATCAGGTATTTTTGAAATGACACTCGGAAGCCAAATGATTAGTCAAATAAATGAAACACCCCTTCTGCAACAAGCGATGGTAACAAGCTTCATTTTAGCATTTAGCGGCCTTTCAATTCAGGCACAAGTTGCTAGCATACTAGCTGAAACGGATATCCGATTTAAGCCATATTTTTTCGCACGACTTATCCAAAGTATTCTTGCTCCTATTTTTACGTTTTTATTTTGGAAACCTTTTTATGAGAAAGTAAGTTCTTTCTCACCTATGGAAAAAGATATTCCCGTATTTTTATCCAATCATTCTTCTACACTACTTGAAATTTGGACATCTTTTGTACACTACGGACCGATTTTCACATTATTTTGTTTATACTTATATGTTATCTTATTGTTTTTACGCATGAATAAAGAAAAACCCCGTTCACTTTAACGGGGTTTGAAACTTTTCTTTTAAAGCACGCTCTACAATAGGAGGCACAAGATCTACTACACTTCCTCCATACCTCGCAACTTCTTTCACAATACTCGAACTTAAAAATGAATATTGGTTGTTTGTCATTATAAAAAAGGTTTCAATATTTTCATCTAATTTTCGATTCATAGAAGTAATTTGCATCTCATATTCAAAGTCAGAAACCGCTCGTAAACCACGTAAAATTGCATTTGCATTACGCATTTTTGCATACTCCACTAATAGCCCGCTATGCGAATCCACTTTTACATTTGGGATATCCTTTGTTGCTTCTCGAATTAAATCTAGACGTTCTTCAACTGAAAAGAATGGTTTTTTTGATGAATTGTTTAAAACAACTACGTACACTTCATCAAACACTTTTGCTCCCCTTTTAATAATATCAAGATGCCCAAGGGTAATTGGATCAAAACTCCCTGAAGAAATAGCTATACTTGTCATTCTGTCTCCTCACCTTCATACTTATAAATCGATATTGCTGTAATCCCATAATTTTCAGCTCTTACTTTTACAAGATTCCCTATAGAATCAGGTAAAACAACATCATTACCATGCTCTGACATAATTAATCCATCTCTATGTAGCAATCCATGTTGATCCATCACACTAATCAAAGATACAATTTTTTGATCTTTATATGGAGGATCTATTAGTATAAGATCGAATGACATTTCACGCTTTATGAGCGCTTTCACCGCACGCTCTGCATCATTTCGATACACTTCAGCTTGTTCATGTATTCTACAACTTTCTAAATTTTGATGAATGACTTTTATCGCTTTACTATCTCGATCAACAAAAATCGCTTTTTCAATCCCTCTACTTATAGCCTCAATTCCAAGGCCACCACTACCGCCAAATAAATCAAGAGCGGTACCACCATCAAAATAAGGGCCTATCATATTAAAAATAGATTCTTTTACTTTATCCGTCGTTGGACGTGTTGTATTGCCGGGAACCGCTTTAAGTGGGTGCCCTTTACATTTTCCTGAAACTACTCTCATCTGTTGTCACTACCTTTATTTCAATCTATCGAGCGCTTATAAAATAATTTCCCACTTCAGTAACCGCTGCAAAACTATATGTAACTTTCACCTATCCATAAGAAACTTTCTCTAAAAATAACCGCTCGTCATTTTTTATGTATTTATCTCGCCATTCGCTAACACAAACCCATTATGTACATTAATTCCACTTTCCCCCGCATTAACGGGCAGTAAAACTCCCAACTCAAAATTCGGTTAGAACAAAAAGTGAGGTGGGAAATTAACTGCCCGTAAACGCCCGATTAGTGAAGGCTAATAATCAGCGGGGATGCCCCCACTGATTAAAGTTTCACTTTATCTTTTTTTATCCTATCATAAAATAAAAAAAAGAAAAATAAAAAGCCAAACATAAAATTTAAATTCATTATGTATATCTTCATTTAGATTGGACATAAATAATTATAACAACATCACCTTCGATGTTGTTGCCAACCGCGGAGAAGACTTACGTTTCCCCATAAGTTCTTCCTCCGGTTTCTCCTCTCCCTTTGCCTTCTTACTAGTACATACTAGTATAAGAAGGGCCCTGCTTTGCAGGGTTTTTTTTCTTTGTCTACTTTTCATTTAAAAAGTGAGATGGTACAGTAAAAGAAAGAGGAGGAAAAGATATGATTCAACGCTTTATAGAACTTGGAGAAGGCTACTCTGATTTATATGAATTACTTGAAATTGCCAAAGCAAACCAAGAACGTATAACACATATGTTACAATTTGAAACAATTAAAAACGAAAAGAAAGTATGCTCGCTTGTTGTAATATTAAAACCGACCACTACTGGTGATTTCCAACCATTATACATATGTCGTGAAGGTATTCCTATGCCTGAAAATAAAAAAAGTAAACGTGTCATTTTATTTGAAGAGATGGCAGAAAAACTAGGAAAAAAAGTGACCACATTTACTGTAAAACCGTCCACAACTTTCCCAGAAAAAGAACTATTTTTCAATCATCTAATTGGTATTTTACGAATGAATAATTTCATTCCTCCAATGAAATAACACTTTATTTAAAGTAAAAAAATCCCACGCTAAACGTAGCAGGGGATTTTTTTACTTTAACTATAATCGTATTCTTTTGCCCGATCAGGACGGGAATTTTCAAATTCCGTTTTTAAAAACGGACGGTACGACTGTTCTATCTTTTTCACAAAAGGAAGTTTATTCAACTTATGCATCATATGCTCAATTTGTTCCATATCACAATATACAACGGCATATTTTAATCGTTTTGATATGTAATGTATGTTACCATATTTTCTTAAAATCTTGGCATGTTTCAATGAATGTAAATAAACAATCATACTTTGTCGTTGCCCGAACATAATCTTCTCCATCTTCTCCTTTTAAAAACTTATATTTTATATTTTTTGAAAACTAACCAGAAATTTATGACATAATGAAACAAACTCTGTATACGTTTTCTTACATCTTCTAAAAAACGGGGTACATCACCCCGTTTTTTTACAACCGCAACCTCCGCCAGTACCGCAACCTCCGCCACAGCCACCAGCATCGAAAAATGGATTTCCTGTTGGAACTTTAATAGAAGAGGATACCTCAGAACCAATTGCTACACTAACTTCATCTAATAACTTTTGTAAAGCAGTTTCTGCTCGTTTAAAGGTTGCAATCTTATCATGCAAGTCTACAGAACGCTTTAATTCCCTCATTTTTGTTGACACGATAGTATAGTCAGGATGGTATTTCCCAAAACGCTGCACTTCCTCATATCGTTCCTTCATCGCTGTAAATTGCTGAATTAATGTCTGAACTTCCACATCCTCATGCAATTCTTTATAACACTTACGATAATCTTCTGCTATATCTGAACAGATGATCGCTTTTGCAAGCTGCTCTGCCTTATCTAATATTAATACGCTTTCTAGCGTCGCTACAATCATGAGAGACACCTCCGAGTATTCATCATACCACATTTAGAATAGAACTACTAATTGAAGTGACTCACTTAAAAGAAAGATATGACTCTAACTATTTTCAAACAATCTCAGATACGCTTATACATTAATATGTTCCGCAATATTATATTTAAGAACATCCCATTCTCCGCCGTTTTCTTTCACATAACTAATACATGCATTTTTTAACGGGGTCTTAAACGTAATTTCATCTGGTGCAATTGCATGTAAAATAGCTTTTATCGCATGTGAATGAGCAACAATAATAATACGTTTACCAGAATGAGTTACTGCAACATCTTCTAAAGCAGCAAAGCAACGAGCTACAATTTCTTTATCTAACTCCATACCTTCTACTTTACCCTCCGCAATTAACTCTCTAACAGTCGCAACCGGCTTCCCTGAAGCTTCTCCAAAATTCCGTTCAACAAATCGTTCATCTAATAAAATGGATTGTAATCCAGCTGCCTCTGCGATTTCCTTAGCCGTTTCTTGTGCTCTAATTAACGGACTACTTATAATAATATCCCACGATTCTACTTGCAAAGCAGCCGCACTTTGACTCGCTTGCTTTTTCCCAACTTCATTAAGTGGAATATCTTCACGCCCCTGAATAATCTCTTGAAAATTCCAATCAGTTTGTCCATGTCGTACTAAACAAATTTCCGTCATGCTGCAACTCCTTTTTTAAATAATCCGCTTCTATTGTAACAAAAGTTCTGCATGACGGACATAGTTTTCCCTTCCAATTATGTCGTATTTTGCTGCTTCATATACTGAAACATATCAATCATGATCGAAGCAACCGCCAATTGATTTTGAAATTTTTCTACTTTATCTGGTATCGTTTTTTTGAAATGTTGCATAGCAGCCAACTCAAAAGCTTCTTTTTCTTCAGGATTTCGGGTTAACTTCCTATACCAGTATGGCTGCTCCCTAATATAACGCGATAAGTCCTCATCAGCCTTTATAAACTCCATAAGTTCTTCTCTCATCATCTTTCCCCCTAATCCTTTTGAAAGAAAAATGGATTATTTTCTTTGGAAGTACTTTGTTCTTGTTGCGTGCGACTTCCTTGAAACTGTTGAATAACTTGTTGCACACTCCCGATAGCACTCGTCACATTAGCTAAATGATGCTGCATTTGTTCCACATCTAGCTTTTTAAAAAAAGAAAGCATTTGTCCCATCACATCAGCAGTTTTTTCCTCTTCAGTTCGATTGTCTTTTTCCTTCTCTTTTTTATTTTCTTTTACTGAAGAAAAGGCAGGCGCTCCATCAGGTCTATAAGTTGCCCATATTGGATCTTCCTCACCAAGTAAGTACCATTCTTCATAAAATTGCTGCCAAGTTTTTTGACCACTTCTAACGTCATGAACCATTTTAGGGTGATGGTTTACAAATTCTTTAAACTGTTGAACCGATGGATGTAACGGTCCTTTTGTTGTTGGCATAATCCTCACCTCTTCATGTATATCTACTTATATTGTAAGAAAAAAAAGGCGCATGGTTCGCCTATTTTTAGACGATTCATGCACCTTTTTTTACACTACTTAAAGTTTCACTTTATTTTCGAATAAAGTTTTGCGTATAAAATTTATCATATACCCCAACACCTAATCCGGTAAATTGTTCATTAAATAAATTTTTTCTATGCCCCTCACTATTTAACCAACCTTGTACCGCCGCAATTCCATCACTATGTTGTGCCGCTATATTCTCACCAGCAAGCTGAAACCCTACTCGTCCTCGTTGTAAACGATCTCCTAACGTACCTAATGTAGGTGAATCATGTGAAAAGTAATTATTGTCTTTCATATCTTTGCTATGTCCAATAGCAACATCTGCTGTTTGTTGATCCCACGTTAACAATGGTAGTTCATGACGACTTCGAATAATATTTGTTAAATCAAAAATTTGTTGCATATTCCCATTCTCTACTTGTTTCATCTTTTCTGGTGTTAATGGTTGTTCTGCTATTAATTCACCTGAATAAACAAGCTGATACGGTCTTTGGCGCAATAACGTTTCATCATCCATATAACGAACACCAACGAGTTCATGTGTGAAATGATCAAAATATAATTGTGCCCATCCATCTTCTACAGGTACTAACGGCTGTTCCATTACTTCCGTATCAGATAACTCAAATTGATAACTATTCTTCCCTCTTTTTAATGAAATCTCATGCGAGAGCGGATTCTTTTTGTATACATCTTCATATTTTTCATTTATATAATAAGGCGGTACCTTAACTTGTTCACCAGCAACATACGCTGTTACAATTTTACGTTCAGCAACTCCAAATTGAACGTACTGATTTAAATCTTGATTGTACACCCACCATTCATAACCGTAAGCAGATGGCTCTATTCGAGCTGGTTCTCCCCACTTTGCCAATAGATTTTCAGAATCTCCACCAATCATATTTAAAACAGTGTCTGAGGAGTCCTCATCGACTTGTTTTTTCTTTTTCACAATTTTATTTTCTTGTTTTGATTGAGATGGGGTTAATATATATTGTGAAACGAGTAATTTCCCGTATAAATCAACAGCTAAAATTAAAAATGTAATCATTACGATACGCAATAATTTCTTCAAACGATATACCTCCTGCACAAAACATAAAATTGAGATATACACAAATCCTTTTATTTCCTTTTTTGTGTGTACCGTACTCTTTTCACTATATCATATTTTCACAAAAAAAGTCTGGATTATCCCTTTTCTCTCAATATGAATTGCACTTTCTTATTATTCATACTATTATAAAAATAATGATGTAACATTAAAAAAGGAGGTATTATATGCAATTTACAAATACGAAATTTAATGGGGCCGTCGTTGATTTATCGCTTTTAACTGAGATTATGGAAAAGAACCATTTTGTACTAGCTGGACAGTGGGATTACGAAAGAGTTACATACGATTATAAATTTGAAATATTAAAGGATATTTATTACTTACGAGTGCGCGGAGTTGCTGTTGAAGGCGACATTGGCAGCAGACACGCTGAAGTAAAACTACTCCCTCCCTTATTAGGAAAACATTATTATCCTCACGGTGTTGAATATGGTGATGATGAGACTTTCCCAACAAATGTACTCCAAAAAAGCGAACAACTCCTACAAAATGTAGAAAAAGAGTTAAAAGAATTTCAAATTATTGAGTAAACCGAACAAGCGCATCAATATGATGCGCTTGTTCTATTTATTTTCCTTAAGAATGAATCGTCTTTTTAACTGGATACCCATAAATGGATCCATCTTTCACTTTAATCTCATCTTCCCAGGGAACTTTATACTTACCTTCAGCTAAATCTTTTACAAACGTATACGGGTTCTCTTTCACTCCACCAGGAGTCGCTACATATCCCCTTGAGCCTAAATTATATATATTATTTTCGAGCCCCCATCCTAATCTAGCCTGATCTGCTAGCTCTGGATATACTTCGGCAGTAACAATCTCCCAAGGGTTTCGGTGCCCCTGCACTAAAGTAGTCCCATCAAAATTACATACTTGTCCTTCACCAAAGTAATAAAATACACCATCATAACCCGCTAAGTTCACTGACAATGTATACATTAAATTTTGCCATGCATTTGAACGATTGGTTAACATCCATTGTTCACTAACTTGTGTGCTATATCCGGAAATACGGATCAAGACATTCGCACCTTTATAGGCTGCTTCACGGGCTACTTCAGGGAACATGCCATCATGACAAATACAAACAGCTAATTTACTCCCTCCAGGTCCATCACAAACAGGTAAGCCTAAATCTCCAGCTTTCCAAGGCTCGACCGGCACCCAAGGATTTAACTTACGATACTTCAAAATCATTTCACCCTGTGGATCAATAATAATCGCTGTATTATAAGGTTCTCCACCATCAGGATTTCTTTCCATTATAGAAAAAACACCATACACTTCAGATTCTTTACATGCCTCAGCAAATAAGTCTGTTTCTGGCCCAGGCACTGTACATAAAAACTCTTCTGTAGTCCATTTTTTTGTATTGAGCCCTTGTGTACTATATTCGGGAAATACTATTAATTCTAATCCAGGATAACCTGATTTAGTTGAATGAATTGTTTTTATGATTTGTTTAATTTGTTTATCAATGTCTGCACGTGATTCTACTACCGGTACTGGATATTGAATTAACGCTGTTAAAAAACCACTAATCGGCTTTACCATACTTCCGCTACTACCCATTTAAATTCCCCCTTAAAATAGTTCGTGTTTATTAAAGATAACAATATAAATTTGTAACTCTCTAAAAAACTTGCACTACATATGGAATTATTACGCATGAAAGCTAGTAGTAAATTTTATATCCACTTTTAGTACACGCCAACACTAACTTAACACGAAAAGATTGAAAATTCAATCTTTTATAAATACCTAAAGCTAAAACTAAAAAAAGAAAAAGCATATGGAATCCCATACACTTTTTTACTTAGTCTGTAAATATGGCGGCAATTGTTGCAACTGCTCCTTATCCTTTTCGCGTTCTCTACGCGCCCATTTAAAGAATACATAGCCGATAATCGTACCGTACACTATTTCCTGGACAATTTTCATAATGATACCGCCCGTTTGTTGGTCTTGTACTACTGGCATCCAGTGCAAAAATTCTGGTCCAGTTATATTTAATTCTGATAAAGTTCCCGCAGGTACGCATAGTTCCATCGCTTTCATCCAAGCAGCTGAATCCGTATACGTTGCAAATAACGGTGCAGTTGCAAAAATTATTAATGCACAAGCTGGCGTTAATAATATACCGTTAGCAAACATATAACCAAGTTTCTTTATATCACTTAACGTTTGATATTCTGGTAACGGATTTAACATCGGCCACCACATCATGATTGCCGCAAAAAATAATATAGCGAGGCAAATCGGATGGGCAATTTGGCTTTGTTTTACTGCATCAAAAACAACTGGCAAATGATAAAAAGAAAACAGTCCATTAAATACAAACAATGCAATAAGCGGTTTAGCAAAAATTTTCAACACAATTTGAACTAGCTTAAAAGAAGTAATATAACGATATAACCAAACTGGTATACCAAGTAATAATAAAGGCGGAACTGCAATATACATGACTGCCATTTCAAACATATGTGCACTAAATATAATATGGCCAATTAAATCAATAGGTCCACCCTTTACAAAATACAAAAGAACAATTCCAGACGTAAAATAAAAAATTTGCTTTTTACTTACCTTCGTCGCATTTTCAAATCGAGTTCTATATGGTCCAATAATTAAGAAGTATCCAATAAGAATCGAAAGCATAAATAATAAAAAGAATGGACTCCATAAAGCTTGAAAGCCAAATATCCATAAGTTACTCATTGTCACCCCCACCTTCCTAATGGTTATCCTTCCACATAATGTGAAGAGGGGGCTGTGACAACACAAGCCCCCTTATTCTTCACTTTTCAAATCCACACGATTGTCATAAAAGCTAAAATTGTAATTAATCCTATTAACAGGCCAGAATACAGAAAGAAACTTGCAGCCTCATGCCCTTTATGGCTCATATGCATAAAATAATACAATTGAAAAATTACTTGCACCACTGCCAATAGTAAAATAAACGGAACAGAGAAGGTTGGACTAAAAGTTTTTGGATATGCTACCGCTACAAATGCAACTAATGTCAGGAAAATCATTAGCGCAAACGTAATAACTTGGTGCTTCATCTCCTCTGCACTTTTTCTCTTCCGATAAACAAGATCCACCTTAGGATTATTTGTTTGTCTTATCGCCATTGTTTATCCCACCATTCCCATTAAATATACTACAGTGAAAATAAACACCCAAACTACGTCAATAAAGTGCCAATAAATTGATGCAACATAAAACTTTGGTGCGTTGTATAAATTTAAACCACGCTTCGCATTTCTAAAAATTAATGTTAAAATCCAACACAATCCAAACAATACGTGAAGTCCATGTGTACCAACAAGAGCATAAAATGCAGAGCCAAATGCACTACTTCTCATAGTATGCTTAAATTCATGTGTATAATGATAAAACTCATATATTTCAAATCCCAAAAACCCTAAGCCAAGCAACACTGTTACAAGTAGCCAAAGTTGCATTTTCTTAAAATTAAAGTTTTTCATATGGTACATCGCATATACACTCGTTAAACTACTCGTTAATAAAAGCATCGTCATAATGAAAACAAGCGGCATTTGAAACATCTCTTGAGATGTTGGTCCACCATTTGTAGAGTTTTTTAATGCTAAATATGTGCCAAACAAGGAAGCGAACAATACTGTTTCGCCTCCAAGAAATAACCAAAAACCGACAAACTTATTTTTCCCCTCAAGGGTTGCTTTTTCAGGCTCTGCTGGAAATGTTTCATTCGTTAATTTTTCATCTACATGCATTATGCCTTGCCCCCCTTATCCTCTAAATCTTCCTTATGAATATGATATCCATGATCATCGACTACTGAACGAAGGAACATTGCGCCAAATGTAATGATTAAACCAATAATTGCTACTAATAACCAGAACTTATCTTTTCCACCTTGCATATACATTGCACCGAATGCCGCTATGAATAAGCCTAGAGAAATGATAAATGGTGAAAATGAAGCATTTGGCATATGAATATCACCAACTGGTTCCGCCGCCGTCATCTCTTTATTACCTTCACGTTTTTCAATCCAAAACGGATCTAACCCGCGAACAAATGGTAATTGTTTGAAATTATATTCCGGTGTAGGTGCTGGCATTGTCCATTCTAGTGTACGTCCATCCCATGGATCACGACCAGCCTTCTCTTTTGATACAGTTGTTTTTATTACATTGAATAGAAGAACAATCGTTCCAAGAGCCATAAACACAGCTCCAATAGAACTAATCATATTCCCCATTTCCAATCCTTGCCCCTCAAGATATGTGTAGTAACGACGTGGCATACCAATCAATCCAAGGAAATGCTGAATAAAGAATGTTAAATGGAAACCGATAAAGAATAACCAAAATGTTATCTTACCTAATGTTTCATTTAATATTTTATTAAACATCAGTGGCCAATAATAATGAGCCCCTGCAAGTAAACCAAATACAACACCACCGACGATTACATAATGAAAGTGCGCTACTACGAAATAGTTATCATGAAATTGATAATCAGCTGGTGCAGATGCAAGCATAACGCCTGTAACTCCACCCATTACGAATGATGGAATAAAAGCTACCGCCCACATCATCGGTGTTGTAAAACGAATACTTCCGCCCCACATTGTAAAGAGCCAGTTAAATATTTTAATACCTGTCGGAACCGCAATTGCCATTGTCGCAACTGAGAAAATAGCATTTGCAACTGGACCAAGGCCAACAGTAAACATGTGATGCGCCCATACCATGAATCCTAAAAATCCAATTAATACTGTCGCAAACACCATCGATGAATAACCAAATAATCGTTTTTTCGAAAATGTCGCGAAGATTTCTGAGAATATTCCGAAAGCTGGGAGTATAAGAATGTATACTTCCGGATGACCGAAAATCCAGAATAAATGCTCCCATATAATTGTGTTCCCACCTAATGCTGGATTAAAGAAACTTGTTCCAAATAAACGATCTAACATTAAAAGTCCTAATCCTACAGTTAACGGCGGAAAAGCAAATAATATAAGTGAAGATGTTACAAACGTTGTCCATGTAAACATTGGCATACGCATATACGTCATTCCTGGCGCACGCATATTAATGATTGTAACAAGGAAGTTAATACCTCCAATTAATGTACCAATACCTGAAATTTGCAAGCCGAGTACATAAAAATCAACACCATGGCCTTTAGAAGCTAAAGCTAATGATGCATAAGATGTCCATCCTGCATCAGGTGCTCCACCTAAAAACCAACTTAAATTTAAAAATACTCCACCAAAGAAAAATAACCAAAATCCGAGTGAATTCAAAAACGGGAACGCTACATCACGCGCACCAATTTGAAGTGGCACGGCGGCGTTCATAAATGCAAACACGAGTGGCATAGCTGCGAGGAAAATCATTGTTGTACCGTGCATCGTTAATACTTGATTATAAGCATCCCCAACAAGAAAAGCGTTGTTAGGAATCGCTAATTGAAGGCGAATAAATAGTGCTTCTATTCCGCCTATTATAAAAAACAATCCACCTGCAATTAAATAGAGAATGGCAATCTTTTTATGGTCTACTGTCGTTAAATAATCCCATATGACAGCACCCATCCCCTGTTTTTTTGCTACAGAGCTCACGTTTTCAACCTCCCCTTCGCGAATAATCCCTCTTTACTTTTCAATCTTTAACGTTTGTAAGTATGCATTTAATGCATCAATTTGATCATCCGTTAAGTTGCCATATTTACCAGTCATTTTATTTCCTGGCTTCATATTTTCAGGATCTTTCAGCCATTTTTTTAAGTTTTCTTCATTATTTTCGGCAATACCAGCAACCGTATCACGATCAGCAAAGTTTGCTAAGTTTGGTGCGATACGAGCGGAAGGTGGTCTACTATCATTAGATCCAACTGCATGACAACCAATACAGCTTTTATTAAATATTTCTTGGCCCTCTTGCGCCTTTGTTGAAGCTACTTCTTTTTTCCCATCAATCTTCTTCATATCAGCAAGCCATTTTTTGTACTCGCTTTCATCTAAAGCTTTCACTTTAAATTGCATTAAAGAATGTGACGGGCCGCAAAACTCTGTACAAAAACCATTATAAGTGCCCGATTTATCTGCCTTTAACCACATTTTGTTTACATTGTCTGTATTTGTATCCATTTTACCAGCTAAAGATGGAACCCAGAATGAATGTTTAATATCGGCACCCTTCAAATTCAAATACACTTTCTTACCTGTGGGGATAACTAAATCTTGCGAAGTTACTATTTTTTCTGATTTATAAGAAAATTCCCACCAATAAAGATTCGCTGTTACATCAACAACGATCGTATCTTTATCAATATTCTTTTTCTCCATCGCACTTACATCAGCAAGTTTGAATGTATATGTAACCGTCGGAACAGCTAAGATTAGTAAAAGAATAATCGGAATAACTGTCCATATAATTTCTAGTTTGTGATTCCCTTCAACTTGTTCTGGAATATAATCTTCCTGACCTTTCTTTTGTCGGAAACGCACAATTACATACAAGAAAATAATAGTAACTACTAGTACTACTCCTACCATGATCGCACTCGCTAGTAAGAGCAGATCATATTGCATTTTTGCTACTTCTCCTTGCGGAATTAAAGTAGATTGAAAGGCTTTACCGCATCCCCCTAACAGTAAAGCCAGCAGTGAAACGAACGAAAGCAGTCGCCACTGTTTCTTCATACAAACAACCCCCACTTTCCTTGTGAATTAGATTGTACTTTATAGTTAAGTAAAGTAAATCTCAACGTAAAGAAATCCAATTATGTCGTTGTCTTAGAAGAATGTAACTACAATCATTGATACAAATAAGATTGTTAAATAATTTAGGGAATAAACAAACATTTGTACGGACCATTTGATGTCATCCTTCTTACGGAAGCCATAAAATCCTAAAACGATCCATCCGATGTTAAGCAATGTTGCAAGTACCATAAATGTTATCCCAAGTCCACTCATATAAAATGGTAGTGGTAATAAACATACTGTCCAAATCATAATTTGGCGTTTCGTAATTTCAAATCCATGAACTACAGGAAGCATTGGAATTCCTGCATTTCGATATTCATCAACACGTTTCATCGCTAACGCAAGGAAATGTGGGATTTGCCAAATAAACATAATTAAAAATAACATCCAAGCAATTGGATGGCCTAAAGATGGATCAATTGCTGCCCATCCAATTAAAGGTGGAACTGCTCCAGAAATACTACCTACAACAGTATTTAGCGTATACTTTCTCTTTGTCCATAAAGTATATAAAACAACATATGTGAAGGCACCAATAAATCCCATTAATACTGCCATCGGTGTTGTTAATAATAAGAATACAAATCCAAGTAGTAATATAACTAGTCCAAATGTAAGTGCAAAACCTGGTTTATACTTTCCTGTAACCGTTGGACGGGTTTTTGTTCTTTCCATTAACGGATCGATGTCTCGATCAATGTAGTTATTTAAACAACATACCCCTGCCATAATTAATCCGGAACCAACGATTGTAAAAAATAGCTTATCCAGATTGTCCATCACACTTAATCCATTAAAGTGTAACGCCAACCAAAATCCTGTAAATACAGTAAGTGTATTTGAGTTTACAATCCCCATTTTAACGAGCGCTGATAAATCTTGTAACCGAGTTGTTTCGGGTACACTTGTTACAGCTGACTCATCATGCAGCTCACTTGTTGCATGGTTCATCACTTTAACCCCCTCTTAAAACTTTCATCTTTCTTTTTGCGCCTATTTCGAATGAAATAATTCGCTTCTATATAGCAATATTATTACAGTAGAAATATTGTTAACCCATTCTACTACTAATCTACGCCCATACTCCAATATATTAAATCATATTTCCCGAACATTTTGTGAAGAAAACATGAACTTTTTGTGTCGAATATAAAAAAGCTTACTTCTTACTTATCCTTATCATAACATGATGTTACTTTCTATAATAAACTATTTTGTCATATTTAACACGTATTCTCCCCATTTCTTTTCAAAATAGCCTATTTTCCCCCTAAAAATTCCCTTATAAATTCTATTTTCACACCCTTTTTCTCCCCTTTGTCTTCCCCCTCCATTTCTTTGCTATTTTATTATTTTTTATATATCATAGGAACTAGCGCGTTTTATTCTATACATAATGGAATGAAAATATTTCGCAATAACTTCATAGCAGAAAGATGGTGAAAGAGATTGCAACGCTTTATTAAATGGTTAGCAGTCATTACAAGTCTTGATTTATTAGTAGTATTATTAGGAGGCGCTTTAGTTACAAAAACAGGTTCTGGCCAAGGCTGCGGTAAATCATGGCCGCTTTGTAATGGTGAGTTAGTTCCATCTAATTTATCGATGGAAACTATTATTGAACTAAGTCACCGCCTTACATCAGGATCAGCAGGAATACTTGTCACTCTCCTTTGTATTTTATCCTGGAAGTATTATAAACATGTGCGCGAAACAAAAACGTTAGCAATTTTATCCTTCGTATTTTTAGTTGCACAAGCATTAATGGGAGCGGCAGCCGTTGTTTGGGGTCAAATGCCAGCTGTACTTGCTATCCATTTTGGTATTTCCTTAATTTCATTCGCTTCTGTTATTTTGTTAACGTGTCTTATTTTTGAAATTGATCAGAAATTTGATGCACGTTCACTTATTATGGATAAAAAAATGAAATTTCACATTTATGGTGTAACAATTTACAGTTATATCGTCGTCTACACAGGGGCTTTAGTACGTCACGAACGAGCTAGCTTAGCCTGTCCAGACTTTCCTTTATGTAGTAAAAATAGACCATGGCCGACTCAATTACATGAGTGGGTTCAAATGGGGCATAGAGCTGCAGCGATATTAATATTCCTTTGGATACTATATGCAATGATTATTGCTATTCGTCAATATAAGCAACAAAGCGTAGTATACTGGGGATGGATTATTTCCTTTATTCTTGTAACACTTCAAGCTATTGTTGGGATTTTAGTTGTATATACAAATGCTAGTTTAGCAATGGCATTATTACATTCCCTATTCATTTCTTGCTTGTTTGCTGTATTATGCTATTTAGTTATGTTAGGAACAAGAAGTAAAGTGAACGCAAAAGAATCCGAATCAACTTCTAAACAAACAAAATAATTTAAAACTAAAATCCCTTGCCGAATCGGCAAGGGATTTTTTGCAATAAAAAAAGAGCTGTATTTACACAGCTCTTTCCTTATTTTAGTGATCTAATTCAATAAGTAAATCACCCGTTTGAATTGCATCACCATCGTTAACATATACTTTCTTCACTTTACCATTGAACGGCGCTTGAACTGTCGTTTCCATTTTCATCGCTTCTGTAATTGCCATAGAATCGCCTTTTTTCACTTCATCGCCTTCTTTTACAACTACTTTAATAACCGTTCCTGGCATCGTTGCGCTAATATGGTTTGGATTTTCACGGTTTCCTTTCACACGTTGTGCAACTGTTGCTTTCACACTTTCGTCTTTCACAACAATCTCACGTGGTTGTCCGTTAAATTCTAAGTAAAGAATACGATTTCCATCCGGCTGAGGTTCTCCAATTGATACTAGTTTAACCATCAATGTTTTACCTTGCTCAATTTCCACATCAATTTCTTCACCAAGTCTCATACCATAGAAGAATGTCGGTGTATCAAGCACAGATACATTACCATACATCTCAGCAACTTTTTCGTAGTCCATAAATACTTTCGGATATAACGCGTACGCAACTACATCGAAAATCGTTACTTCGCGTCCAAGTTTATGGAATAACTCTTCTTTTAAAGCATCAAAATCTACTGGCTCTAACAATTCACCCGGTCTTACTGTTAACGGCTCTTTCCCTTTTAAAATAATCTTTTGTAATTCTTTCGGAAAACCACCGTACGGTTGACCTAAATCACCAGAGAACATTTCAACAACAGATCCTGGGAAATCCAAAGCATGTCCACGCTCTAAAATATCTTGTTCTGTCAAATGGTTTTGAACCATAAATAATGCCATATCACCAACAACTTTTGAAGATGGAGTTACTTTTACAATGTCTCCAAACATGTCATTCACACGACGGTACATTACTTTCACTTCATCGAAGCGATCTCCTAAACCAACCGCCTTTGCTTGTTGCTGAAGATTACTATACTGCCCACCCGGCATTTCGTGCATATATACCTCTGTGTGAGGTGCATTCATACCACTTTCAAACGGTGCATAGTATTTGCGTACATCTTCCCAGTAATGAGATAGTTTTTCTAATGAATCTATATTAACATCTGGTTGTCTTTCATTTCCGCCTAATGCGTAGTATAGTGTGTTCGCACTTGGTTGTGACGTTTGACCTGCCATTGAACTCACCGCTACATCGACAATATCAACACCCGCTTCAATTGCCTTCGTATACGTTAATATACCGTTTCCGCTCGTATCATGTGTGTGCAAGTGAATCGGAATCGATACTGTCTCTTTTAATGCAGAAACTAAATCGTATGCAGCATTAGGTTTTAATAAACCTGCCATATCTTTAATACCTAATATATGAGCACCTGATGCTTCTAATTCTTTCGCCAAGTTTTTATAATAATTCAAATCATATTTACTACGTAACGGATCATGAATATCTCCTGTATAACACATTGTCGCTTCTGCAATTTTGCCAGTATCTCGTACAGCATCAATCGCAACTCTCATACCTTCTACCCAGTTTAAACTATCAAAAATTCGGAATACATCAATGCCAGCTTGAGCAGAACATTCCACAAATTTTTGAATTAAATTATCTGGATAGTTTTTGTAACCAACTGCGTTTGAAGAGCGAAGTAACATTTGGAATAAAACATTCGGCATTTTTTCACGAAGATCTAGTAATCGTTCCCATGGATCTTCTTTTAAGAAACGATACGCAACATCGAACGTTGCACCGCCCCACATTTCCGCTGAGAATAAGTTCGGTAACATTCTCGCTGTCGGCTCTGCAATTTGATGTAAATCTTTTGTACGAATACGAGTTGCAAGTAGTGACTGATGCGCATCACGGAATGTTGTATCAGTTAAAAGTACACGTTTTTGATCTTGAACCCACTTTACTAATCCATCCGCTCCACGCTCATCCAAAATTTGTTTTGTTCCATTTTGTATCGGCTCTGAGTGTACTACATTTGGTATACGAGCATCCGGGAAAATTGGTTTCTCTTTTTTCCCTACTCCCGGGAAACCATTTACTGTTACTGAACCAATGTAATTTAACATTTTCGTTCCGCGGTCTTTACGTTTCGGGAATAAGAACAGTTCAGGTGACGCGTCAATAAACGACGTATCATATTCTCCTGATAAGAAGTTTTTATGTTTTACTACATTCTCTAGGAATGGAATATTTGTTTTAATACCACGAATACGGAATTCTTTTAAGTTACGTTCCATTTTTGCAGCAGCTTGTTCAAAAGTAAGAGCCCAAGTCGTAACTTTTACAAGTAAAGAATCGTAGTACGGTGTAATAACTGCACCTTGGAAACTATTACCTGTATCAAGACGAACACCAAAGCCACCGCCTGATCGGTACGCCATAATTTTTCCTGTATCCGGCATAAAATTATTTAGTGGGTCCTCAGTCGTTACACGAGATTGGATTGCAAATCCGTGCACAACCACTTCTTCTTGCTTCGGAACACCTACCATTTTACTATGTAATGCATGTCCATCAGCTATTAAAATTTGCGATTGAACGATATCCACTCCTGTAATCATCTCTGTAATCGTATGTTCAACTTGAACACGTGGGTTTACTTCTATGAAGTAAAACTCATCACCTTTTACAAGAAATTCTACCGTTCCTGCGTTTAAATAGTTTACATTTTTCGTTAACTTCACAGCAGCTTCACAAATACGTTGACGCAAATCATCTGAAAGCGAAACGCTTGGTGCGATTTCGACAACTTTTTGATGGCGACGTTGCACAGAACAGTCACGCTCGAATAAGTGAACAACATTGCCTTCTTCATCTGCTAAAATTTGTACTTCTATATGTTTAGGTTTTTCAACGAATTTTTCAACGTATACTTCATCATTACCAAAGGCTGCTTTTGCTTCTGATTTCGCGCGATTATACGATTCTCTTAATTCTTCACTAGCTCGTACTATACGCATACCTCGACCGCCACCACCAAGGGACGCTTTAATAATAATCGGGTAATCATACTTTTCAGCAAACTCTTCGACTTCTTCTATTGAATCTATTGGGCCATCACTACCAGGAATAACCGGAATTTGTGCTAGCTGCGCTTGTGTTCTTGCTTTCACTTTATCTCCAAACATATCTAAATGCTCACTTTTCGGACCAATAAAGATAATTCCTTCTTCTTCACAACGTTTTGCAAATTGGATATTTTCTGACAAGAAACCATATCCAGGGTGGATTGCATCTACATGATTGCTTTTCGCAATCTCAATAATGCCCTCAATATCTAGATAAGCATCAATTGGCTTTTTCCCTTCCCCAACTAAATAGGACTCATCGGCTTTATAGCGATGATAAGAACCGCTATCCTCTTTAGAATAGATTGCAACTGTTTTTAATCCAAGTTCCGAACAAGCTCGAAACACACGAATTGCAATCTCTCCACGGTTAGCTACCAATACTTTTTGAATACGTTGCAGCTTTGTCATGATTTTCCCCCTCTACTTTCCTACCACTTTAGAGATAAAATATATACACACCATAAAAAGCGTGAAGTTCTTCACTTTCCACATTATATTATACTTAGAAAGTTTCACTTTATTTTTATCCATCATACCTTATTTTTTAACAAATGATAAGTTTTCTGTGCAATTTGTTTCACAAAAATAGTATAGCATACCTCTTCCTTTTCGAACAACCTAATTGTATATCACATTTGTTTTAATGTGATATATTTTTCGGATATAAAAACAATTAATATATCACATTTGAAATTACTTTAAATAAAAAAACACATTGTGCTCTACAGCACAATGTGTTTTTATTTTACAACTACAAGATGCGGTCCACCTTGTTCTCTTTCTTTAACTAACTCATTTTGTTGTTTTTCTTGTCTTTTCACATGACTAGCAATATTCAATAATATCCCCATCGCAAGTAGATTGGCTAACAAGGAACTTCCGCCGTAACTAACAAAAGGTAACGGTACCCCAGTAAGCGGTATTAATCCAGACATACCACCGACATTGATAAACGTTTGAACTCCAAACAAACTTGCAATTCCGATGGCTATTAAGCTTCCAAATGGATCTGTACACTTTTGCGCCACTCTAAATGAGCGAATGATAATTAACAATAAACAGATTAAAATGATAGCTACACCTATAAAGCCTAGTTCTTCAGATATAATCGCCATAATAAAATCCGTTTGTGGCTCTGGTAAGTAACCATACTTTTGTATACTATTCCCTAATCCTCTACCATTTAACCCGCCTGAAGCAATTCCAATAAATGAATTTATTAATTGAAATCCATCCTTTTGCGGATCGCTAAATGGATCCAGAAAAACTGAAAATCGCGCTTTTTGGTATGGACTTAATTTATAATTCCCAATAAAATACAACATCGGGACCCATACTATAGACGTTAATAAGAATCTTTTTATCCATAAATTAACACTAACTCCTGAACAAAGAAACATGATTCCTACCGTTCCCGCAATTAACATATCAGTACCTAAGTCATTTTGCTTTAAAATTAAAAACATAATTAAACCAATACCTAAAAGTACCGGTCCCGATCCTTTGAAAACGGACGTATTTGTTTCTTGCCTTTTCGCAAAAAAATGAGCCAATACGAGAATAACTGTTATCTTCACAAATTCCGCAGGCTGTATTCCAAATATCCATCCGTTTGCACCGTTTACTGACTTAGTGAAAAAGGCAGCTGCCGCTAATAAGGCAACACTAGCACCGTAACTCCCCAACAAAAAAATTCGTTTTCTCCAAACTTTATATGGGATAGTAGCCATAATTATTAATACCATTGTCCCAACAACTAAAGTAAGTACTTGTCTTTTAAAAAAGAAATTTGCTGGTTTATCAAACCGCGAAATCGCAACAATGGAACTAGAACTATATACCATTATGACTCCCAGCACACATAAAATAACAAGAGGAAGTAATAATGAATAATCCATTGATTTCCATATTCTTTTCATTTCATTTCCTCTCTCTGTTTCAAATTAATTATTGTTGTATTCCATATGTATATACGTTCTTCCTGCTTTATTATACAAATAAAAAGCTCAAACTGTTTTAGTTTGAGCCCCCTTATTTGAACCCGTTATTGTTGTTTGTTTGTAAATGCTTCATGAAGTGCAGATAACTCACGTTCGAGCTCTCCTAACATTGCTTTCCCTTGCTCTTCTGCAATAAGACCAAGGCGAACCGCAAAATCGACCTCGCGGGATAGTCCAAACATTTGTGTGTCTAAAACTTCTTCATATAATGGACATTGCGGCATTGTAAGATGGTCCATTTGCACCTTAATAAGTCTTAAAATCTTCTCTGCATCCGCTTGTAGAAGGGCTAGTGCCTTTTCCTGATGATTTGATACTGTCTCAGACGCCAAATTGATTCCCTCCGTTTCCGTCCTACTCTCTCATATCTATTAATATTAGCGATAGTTTTAATAAATTGCAATAGAAACATTTTTTGTGACAACAGTGTCTAATACTATTATACTGAAAAGTGGGAGTATAACACAAATGGGGGAACAACAATGAGCGAAATTTTATTTATTAATGGAAAAGTACGTTTTCCAATCACTATTGATCCAACTGTTTGGATTTTTGACGATCGAAAAGTAGATTTGACAACTTACTTTGATGAAACTAGAGAAAACACGTCTGAACTAGAAGCTTACTTAAAGAACACTTCAGAACATTGGGATCGTGAAATCCGTGATGGTGCTGCCTTCCCGCCAATACAACAAAGTGTAAAGAAATATAAAAAAGAACAGCTGATTACTGGGACATTTGGTATACCATTTCATCCATTTCTTGCTAACGCCGAAATTTTAGAGGACGCTATGCAAGTTGAAATTGAAACAGTAGATACTACCATTACACTACCATTAGAAACGGTCAACAAGGCCATTCTTGGTTTTTCAAAAGAAGGAAAACCATTAAAAGAGGACGGACCTGTACATCTATATTTCAATGATGGATCTAATAGACAAAATCCAATCCGTAACATCCGTAAATTCACAATTATTTAACGAGTATACTAAAAAAAAGGAGTGAGCTGAAGCTCACTCCTTTTTATAATAAATCCGCTGCTAGTTGAGCTAAATTCGAGCGCTCTCCTTTAACAAACTTTACATGACCACTAATACGTTGCTCTTTAAATTTCTCGACAACGTATGTTAAACCGTTATTATATTCATCTAAATATGGATGATCGATTTGCTGAGGATCTCCCATTAATACAATCTTACTTTTCTCTCCTACTCTCGTTAATATCGTCTTCACTTCATGCTTCGTTAAATTTTGTGCCTCATCAATAATAATGAATTGGTCTGGAATACTTCTGCCACGTATATAAGTAAGAGCCTCTACTTCAATCGAACCCATTCCAGCTAAAATAGCATCTAATTCCCCTGGCTTTTTCGTATTAAATAAATACTCTAGATTATCAAAAATCGGCTGCATCCATGGTCTTAACTTTTCTTCTTTTTCTCCTGGTAAATAACCGATATCTTTTCCGACTGGAACAATTGGTCTTGCAACAAGTAATTTTTTATATAACCCTAAATCTTCCGTTTGCATTAATCCCGAAGCTAACGCAAGTAACGTTTTTCCTGTACCAGCTTTCCCCGTTAACGTTACAAGCGGAATATCTTCGCGAAGCAACAATTCTAATCCCATTATTTGCTGCACGTTTCGTGGTCGTATCCCCCACACTTGCTCATTGTGAAAAATAAGTTTCTTCACCTTCTTACCTAAGTGATCTACAATGCCAAGTGCAGAACTAGAACCCCCAAGTGCATCCTTCATTACCACAAACTGATTTGGATAAAAAGGATGATTTGCAATTTCAGATAAAGGTAATTCACCTTTTTCATAAAAATAATCCAATTGTTCTTTTGATATATACCCTTCTAAAAAACCTGAATATATATTATCTACTTCAATTACGCGATCACTTAAATAATCTTCAGCCTTCAATCCAATTGCATCAGCTTTTACCCTTACGAGCACGTCTTTACTTACTAAAATAACAGACTTCCCGTCCTCTTTTTCTTGTTCTTCTAAAGATAGATTTTTCGCTACTGCTAAAATTCGATTATCATTTGTTTTTTCTACAAAAATATCTTGTAGTTGAACAAATGAACGATGATTTAATTCAATACGAAATGTACCGCCGTTTTCTAGCGGAATACTTTCATGCAGCTTTCCTATTTCACGAAATTTATCTATTAACTTAGATACATAACGAGCATTTCGTCCTACTTCGTCCATATAACGTTTCTTCGAATCAACCTCTTCTAATACAACTGCCGGAATCACTACTTCATTGGTTTCAAATGAAAAAATAGATAAAGGATCCTGCAAAAGTACATTCGTATCTAACACATAAATTTTATCCAACCTGTTACCCCCTGACTCCACTTTTATATTTGTAGAACAAGGGTTTCATCCATAAAATATGGACGAACCATTGTTATAATTATATGTACCGTATAAACGAGGTAGAATCGAAAATTATAGCAATTAAACCTTTTCTTTATTTTTTATTCATTTCTATTCAATATATTACTTTTAATTTTAATTATTAACGTTAAATCACAATAACTGATTCCAAAAGTTAATGAACAATTTTCTTATTCATCTCACTTATAATTCTTTTATCCCTACCAACACTTGGTTATCCAGTTTTTTTGCTGCCCGAAGATCGTATGTTTTTTCATATTTTGGTTCAATTGCAAGTTTTGCTCCATAAAACATAACATCACGTACTTCTTGCACACTTACTTCTATTACAGCTAATTTTAGAGGAATGCCTTCCATTCTATCTGTCAAAATTTCACCTGCACCACTTATGGAAAATACGGATCCATTCGCCATTATAGTCAATACCACTCCCGGATTGCGCCTTATATTTTCCACAATACGTGAACGTTGATCTACCGCAAATCGAATACTAGTTTCACTCACTGCATACACCCAAGAAATAGCACTTACGTTAGGAACTTGTTTTTCGAAATCTGTTGTTGCTACCATAACAATACATTCTTTACGGAACGTTTGTACTAAATCATCTGTTAATGTAGGCTCTACTACATTCGCCATATTTCCACCTCCAAATATACTTAATATATCCTTATCATAACTTATTTTTCGAATTGCGAAAATATTATTTTTTCCTCCTATTATTCAAAAACATCATACTTCCATGATATACTTATACCGATAGAATTCGTATTGAGGTGACGAAATGAGAGTCAAATGTATGATCTGTGATAAAAAAGATATGTTAGATGACGAAAATCCTACGGCAAAAAAACTGCGTAATCGCCCTATTCATACATATATGTGCATGGAATGTTCGGAACGAATTGCAGAGCGTACGATGGAACGTCATGCAAGTGGTAATTTCCGATTATACCGTGATAAAAAAGTTGAAGACGATTGGTAAAATATAAATAAGTCCTTAATCATATCGATAAGGACTTATTTATATTTTTCAGGTTCACGATTCATCTGATCCAAAAAACAATCAATAGCTTCTAATGGAAATCTCACAGATTTTCTTTCCCCATCAATTTCATATGTAATCAAATACATTTCCTCATTCTTTTTAACTTCCACATCTCTTAATTTATGTTCTTCATATATCATATTTTGAAATAACAAATACGTTTCTTTCGCAGCACTATCATCGGGGCGTGCTTCCGCAACTGTTTTAATCGTTAACCAATTATATAGTGCATCTTGTACTGAACGCATGTCATTAATTCCCCCTCATCCTACTTTTTCTTGTTTTGCTTGACGTAAGCGCAATCTATAAATTCCTAGTACAATTGCTGCTACAACAAGCCCCTCCCCAACAGGTAAAAATACAGCAAAAAAGGTTAACACTGTACATCCAATTGCTAAAGAAATATATATCACGATATTTTTTAGTACAGATAATTTTCTAGCAAATCCTAAATTATAAACGAGAGCACTTAATATAATAATCGTTCCATAAAGTAACCACATTCCTAATTCTGGATTTTCATCCACCTTACATAATTTAGCAAAAAAAGACATCCTTTCTAACACACTCTTCCCCCCTAGCTATAAAAACAAGTTTTCTTTATACACTTAATACAAGAGTAACTCGCAAAAAAAATACTGTCCACAAAAAAGAATAAATATTCTAAAAATAAATAAAACAAAAAAACAACTACCTTTTGGAAAGGTAGTTGTTTTTTTGTTTTTACGCTTCTACAGATTTCTTTTTCTTAGCAGCTCTTTCGCGCTCGCTCTTATCAAGAATCTTTTTACGTAGACGGATTGATTCCGGAGTCACTTCACAGAACTCGTCATCGTTTAAGTACTCTAATGACTCTTCTAAAGTCATTAAGCGTGGTTTTTTCATTGTTGAAGTTTGGTCTTTCGTTGCAGAACGAATGTTAGTTTGTTGTTTCATTTTTACAACGTTAACTGTTAAATCATTTTCACGTGTATGTTCTCCAACAATCATACCAGCATATACTTCTGTACCTGGTTCAACGAAGATTACACCGCGATCTTCAACTTGCATAATACCGTATTGTGATGCTTTTCCTGTTTCAAGTGAAACTAGAACACCTTGACGACGTCCACCTACTTGTCCAGCGTGTACTGGTTGGTAGCAATCGAATGTATGGTTTAAAATACCGTAACCACGAGTTAATGTTAAGAATTCTGTTGTGTAACCAATTAAACCACGTGCTGGAACCATGAAAGTAAGGCGAACTTGACCGTTTCCGTTATTCACCATATCTAACATTTCACCTTTACGTGCACCCATTGATTCCATAATAGAACCAGTGTATTCTTCAGGCACATCGATTTGTACGCGCTCTACAGGCTCACATCTTACGCCATCAACATCTTTAATAATTACTTCAGGTTTAGATACTTGTAGTTCATAACCTTCACGACGCATGTTTTCAATTAGGATAGATAAATGTAACTCACCACGTCCAGATACGATCCACGCATCAGGAGAATCTGTATTATCTACACGTAAACTTACATCTGTTTCTAATTGTGAACGAAGACGCTCTTCAATTTTACGAGATGTAATGTATTTACCTTCACGACCTGCAAATGGGCTGTTATTTACAAGGAATGTCATTTGTAGTGTTGGCTCATCAATACGTAATAATGGTAAAGCCTCTTCATGCTCAACTGGGCATACTGTTTCACCAACGTTAATGTCTTCCATACCTGAAACAGCTACTAAATCTCCAGCTTTTGCTTCTTCAATTTCTTGACGTTTTAATCCAATGTAACCAAATAATTTCGTTACACGGAATTGTTTTACACTTCCGTCAACCTTCATTAATGCAACTTGTTGTCCTACTTTCATAGTACCGCGGAATACGCGTCCAACTCCGATACGACCAACGTAGTCATTGTAATCAAGAAGTGCTACTTGGAATTGAAGTGGCTCTTCACTGTTATCCACTGGTGCTGGAATATGTTCAATAATTGTGTCAAACAATGATTTCATATTCTCTTCTTGATTTGCTGGATTTGAATCTAAGCTTGCTGTTCCGTTCATTGCTGATGCAAATACAACTGGGAACTCTAATTGATCTTCGTTTGCACCAAGCTCGATGAATAAGTCAACAACTTCATCAACTACTTCGTCAGGGCGAGCAAAGTCACGGTCAATTTTGTTTACAACTACGATTGGTGTTAAGTTTTGCTCAAGAGCTTTCTTTAAAACAAATCGTGTTTGTGGCATACAACCTTCATATGCATCAACAACAAGTAGAACACCATCAACCATTTTCATGATACGTTCTACTTCTCCACCGAAGTCCGCATGACCAGGTGTATCTAAAATGTTAATTCTTTTATCTTCATAGTGAATCGCAGTATTTTTCGCTAAAATTGTAATACCGCGTTCTCTTTCTAGATCATTTGAGTCCATTGCGCGTTCTTCAATATGTTCATTCGCACGGAACGTCCCCGCTTGACGTAATAACTGGTCAACAAGTGTTGTTTTACCATGGTCAACGTGGGCAATAATTGCTATATTTCGTAAATCTTGTCGTTTTTTCAACATGTCCAACTCCTAATGTCTTTTTAATCCTTCTCTATTATAAGAGCGAAGGGGATACAATGGCAATCAAAATAAAATCAAGAATGAAAATATAGTTGTATTCTTACTTTTGTGAAAGTAAAATGAGATTGGAGGGTGAAGAAATGGAACACATTCAATATCGCTTTTTATTAACTGCAATTATCGGTGTTATTTTCTTAATCGGTATCGGCATTATGGTTGCTGAAAATAGTCCCATTGGTATTATTATTTGCATTATCGGCACATTTGTTACAGTTGGATATGGTTTTGTAACAAAAAGAAAAATGCGTAAATCGCAATAATGTTAAAAAGTAAGAAGCTTGTATATAGCCTCTTACTTTTTTTGTTACTGCGATATAAATGATAATACTTCCTCATATACTCCCGGTTTTGCAACTAATACACTGCTTTTCTCTATAATAGACAGCGGAGCTCCGGAGAATGTTGTCACCTTTCCTCCAACTTCCTCAACTATGATCTGCCCCCCACCAAAATCCCATGGTGATAATCTCGGCGTTACATATGCATCTATTCTTCCCGTTGCAACGTATACCATTTCTAATGCTGCACAGCCATATGATCTCGTACCCCTTGCTTTCTTAACAAGTGCCATCATACTTTCCATATTAAGCAATGGATTGTCGGTAAGCCATATCGCATTTAAAGCTATAATACCATTCTCTACTGTTCCTTTTTCCAATAGAGGAATTGGCGTATCATTACAAAACGCTCCAACTCCCTTTACCGCATGATATAATTCATCATGAACAGGATCATAAATAAGACCAATTTTTCCGATACCGTTCTCATAAATTCCAATTGAAATTGCGAAATTTCTTTTTTGATGTACAAAATTCATTGTACCATCAATTGGATCAATTAACCAAACAACCCCGTCAGAAGAAGTTATCTCATCTCCATAGCCTTCTTCTCCTAAAATATTATGGGTTGGGAATGTTTCTTTAATTTTCCCAATTAAATACTGTTCTATTTCCCGGTCCATGTTTGTTACTAAATCAGCTGCATTTGATTTCGTTTCTATAATAAGTGCTTGTTTCAGTGATGCCATTAAGCGCTCTCCTGCATCTCGAATCCACCGTTTGGCGTGTGCATCGATATCTTTCCATACCTCTTGCATGTTTAAACACTCCGATCTATACTGTTCACAGAAAAAACGAACCCTTTATAAGGTTCGCACCAACTAATTTTTTATACATATACTATTATTACGCTTCTAAACGAATCATTTCAAGTCTCAACACTTCTAATTTTTGTACGCACTCTTCTTTTTTCTGTTTGTCATCCTCCATCATTGCATCATATAAAGTTGCTAATTCATAATCTAGCTCCAAACGTAGCACCGGTATTCTCTTTTCAGCATCTGTTCTCTTTAACGCATTAATCACCTGTCTCATATTATTTGCCTCCTCCCAATATTCGTCTGCCCTCGGACTAGAATTAATTCAATTTTCTGATTTTTTGTTTTATACTATACTATGTTGGATAAATCATCTATGCAACAAAATTATATTTTTTTATTTAAATTTTTTTGTGCTGTTTTTTTTATGAATAGTACAAGCTATGCTAAAATAAAAACAAAATAGGAGTTGGAGGAACAATCATGACACTACAAACATTCAAATCAACTGATTTTGATGTCTTTACAGTTGATGGTCTCGAAGAACGAATGATTGCAATTAAAACGAACATTCATCCTAAGCTAGAAGCTTTAGGGGAACAGTTTGCAGAGTATTTATCCAAACAAACTGATGAGAACTTTTTTTATCATGTCGCAAAACATGCACGCCGCAAAGTCAATCCACCAAACGATACTTGGGTTGCTTTTTCAACAAATAAACGAGGATATAAAATGCTACCACATTTTCAAATTGGTTTATGGGGTACTCACGCCTTCATATACTTTGGTTTAATCTATGAGTGTCCACAAAAAGTGGAGACGGCTCACGCCTTCTTAGAACATTTAAATGATTTAAAAACAAATATTCCAAATGACTTCGTTTGGTCCATTGACCATACTAAACCAAGTGTAAAATTGCATAAAACGCTTGAAACAGAAGACTTACAAAAGATGATTGAACGTTTAGCTACTGTGAAAAAAGCAGAACTATTAGTTGGTATTCATATATCACCAGAGGAGTTTTCAGCAATGACCAACGAACAATTCCTTGCTAAGATTGAATCTACGATGCAATCACTCCTTCCTTTATATGCACTTTGTAATCGATAGTAGAAAACGGACAATTTATATTGTCCGTTTTTAGTTGTTATCACATTATATCACTTCAGTTTTTATTTTTCAAAATATTTTTACATTTTTACAAGCTTTTGTTCTTCGACTTCTTTCGCCCTTTGAATAGTACGATATATAGAATATCCACTTACTTCTTGAAACTCTTTATCAATTTTCTTTTCTTCTGCTTTTGATGGAACAATCTCTTTAAAACGACGATATAATCCCATTAATTCTTCTCTTCTAATTCCTTTTTCATATGCCTTCTCAATTGCTTCATAAAACTTCACAATGGCAATCATTTCTTCATTTGACCAATCGTAATCTAACGGATATTGATATTCCATTTTGCACCTCATTTATCATTTCTACGTGTTTCATTATGCTATCTTAAAGAAAATTTTTTATTCTTCATTATAGCCACTCTGCATTATACACTATTTATTCATTTTAATGGAATTGTCTTCCTCTATGAGTTGACTTGGAAATAACTATTACACATACTCACCATAAAAATATTTTTTTATATACATCTATAATTATTGGTGATATAATGCTTTTGTTTTATAGAAAATAAAGTGTGACTACCATCCAAAAGGATTTTGTGAATGGCAGGAAAACAAGTCTCGTTTTAAAAGTTAATTACCTTACTTTCCTTTTAGAATGAGATGAAATCATATAAAACAAATTCTAATAAATATTACAAAAAAGAAGGGGTGTATAGATTGTCCCAATACGAAACACCATTGTTTACCGCTTTAGTTGAGCACAGTAAGCGAAATCCAATCCAATTCCATATTCCTGGTCATAAAAAAGGACAGGGCATGGATCCTGAATTTCGCGAATTTATTGGGCATAACGCATTAGCAATTGATTTAATTAATATTGCGCCACTCGATGATTTACATCATCCAAAGGGTATGATTAAAGAAGCACAGGATTTAGCTGCTGCTGCATTTGGTGCAGATCATACTTTCTTTTCTATTCAAGGTACAAGTGGCGCTATTATGACAATGGTGATGAGCGTTTGCGGTCCTGGTGACAAAATCCTAGTACCACGAAACGTGCATAAATCAGTAATGTCAGCTATTATTTTCTCAGGTGCAAAACCTATTTTCATGCATCCTGAAATCGATCCAAAACTTGGTATTTCTCATGGAATTACAATTCAATCTGTCAAAAAAGCACTTGAAGAACACTCAGATGCCAAAGGCTTACTTGTTATTAATCCAACCTACTTTGGCTTTGCTGCAGACTTAGAACAGATTGTACAATTAGCACATTCGTACGATATCCCTGTACTAGTCGATGAGGCTCATGGTGTTCATATTCATTTTCACGATGAATTACCGATGTCAGCGATGCAAGCTGGTGCAGATATGGCAGCAACAAGTGTTCACAAATTAGGAGGCTCTTTAACTCAAAGTTCTATTCTTAATGTGAAAGAAGGTCTTGTGAACGTAAAACATGTTCAATCTATTATTAGCATGCTTACGACTACATCAACTTCTTACATCTTATTAGCATCTCTTGATGTAGCAAGAAAACGTCTTGCTACAGAAGGAACAGCGCTCATAGAACAAACAATACAATTAGCTGAACATGTTCGTGATGCTATAAATGCTATTGAGCACCTTTACTGTCCTGGAAAAGAAATGTTAGGTACAGACGCTACTTTTAACTATGATCCTACAAAGATAATTGTGTCTGTGAAAGATTTAGGTATTACCGGCCATCAGGCTGAAGTATGGCTTAGAGAGCAATATAACATTGAAGTAGAACTCTCCGATTTATACAACATACTATGTCTTATCACTTTTGGAGATACAGAAAGCGATACAAATACGCTTATTGCAGCATTACAAGATTTAGCGGAAACATTTAGAAATAGGGCAGATAAAGGTGTTCAAGTACAAGTAGAAATTCCAGAAATACCGGTGCTAGCACTTTCTCCACGAGATGCTTTTTATTCAGAAACAGAAGTCATTCCATTTGAAAATGCGGCAGGTCGTATTATAGCTGATTTTGTTATGGTTTATCCACCAGGGATTCCAATCTTTACTCCGGGGGAAATTATTACACAAGATAACTTAGAGTATATTCGTAAAAATTTAGAAGCAGGTTTACCTGTACAAGGTCCTGAAGATATGACATTACAAACATTACGTGTTATTAAAGAGTACAAGCCTATCAGTTGATAGGCTTTTCTTTCACCTTTTTTCCCTTTCTTCATACGCTACTAAAGAATGTAACGTATAGGTGGGGATACCATTATGATTGTAATAGGTCGTTCTATTGTACACCCTTATATCACAAATGAATATGAGCCATTTGCAGCTGAGAAGCAACAAATTTTATCCATAATGGCAGGAAATCAAGAAGTTTATTCCTTCCGAACTGCTGACGAACTCAGCTTTGAATTAAATTTGCGAGTTAATATTATTATATCTGCATTGGAACTTTTTCAAAGTGGATTTCAGTTTCGTACGTTTCAACAATCCTTTTGCAACCCCCAGTTTTGGAAAAGAACATCTTTAGGGGGATTCCAACTACTTCCAAATATACCACCTTCTATTGCCATACAAGATATTTTCAAAAACGGGAAACTATATGGGACTGAATGCGCAACCGCTATGATAATTATTTTTTACAAAGCTTTACTATCATTGTATGAGGAAGAAACCTTCAATCGCCTCTTTGCAAATCTTTTACTTTATACTTGGGACTACGATCAAGATTTAAAACTCATAACAAAAACAGGTGGCGACCTTGTTCCTGGCGATCTCGTTTACTTTAAAAACCCACAAGTGAATCCAGCTACGATTGAGTGGCAAGGAGAAAACACAATCTATCTAGGAAATTTCTTTTTTTACGGACATGGCGTAGGTGTAAAAACAAAAGAAGAAATTATCTACTCATTAAATGAACGACGCGTCCCTTACGCTTTTATTTCAGCTTTTTTGACCGATACTATTACTCGTATTGATAGCCGTATAATGAGTCAATACGCCTCTCCAAACACACCACAAACAGCCATAGGGTTTATTCCGATTAGAGATGATGCAATCGTTGCTACAGTTGGCCATACAACTACAATTTATTAAAAAAAGCGCCTACACATGTAGGCGCTTTTTTTAATAATTAAGCTTTTGTATGTTCTTTATGGTCACATTCGCAATGAGATCCACATTTCCCATATAATACTGTTGATTTTTCATCTTCAAAATGTGCGATTGTTCCTTCACATACTTGGCATACGATTGTTCCCATTTTTCATTTCCCCCTGATTTTTAATAGTAATCTACTTATTTATCATTAAGCTTTCGCATTATCTCTATTAGCACAATCACAATTTGTACCACATTTCCCGTAAAGTACTGTCGTTTTCTCATCTTCAAAATGTGCGATTGTTCCTTCGCATACTTGACATACGATTGTTCCCATTTTTCATTTCCCCCTAAGTTTATGGTCCTAAAAACTTTCAGTTGTCCATGTCCTATCAATTATTGGGCTTTTGTATGCTCTGTGTGATCACATCCGCAAGATCCACATTTCCCGTAAAGTACCGTTACTTTCTCATCCTCGAAGTGTGCAATTGTACCTTCACAATCTTGACATACGATTGTTCCCATTTTTCATTTCCCCCTAAGTTTATAATCCCAAAAACTTTTGTAACCGCTTAACTTTCTGTCTTTATTTTAATATGTTATACTTTTTACGTCAATAGGTTTTTAGTATAACACATTAAATATTTTAATTTTAAATTAGTATGCGATATTAACACAAAAAAACAGCCATATTTATACGTACGACTGTTTCAAATTAATTATTCTTCATATTCTGCATGCAATGAAGTAGATGGAACGAGAAATTTAAAAAACTGAGCTAACTCCGCTGCTTCCTCTTGAGATCCTAACTTGAAAATTTCCTGCATATATTGCACATTTTCTACATCATCTTGTCCCAGTAAAGTAGACCTTCCCGTTTGCATACAAACAATGAGTGGCTTTCCAAAAAACATATTTGTATAAACAATCCCAAAGTCATAACGAGTATCATGTGTCATAAATCCTAAAAATCGTACCTTCACACTTTCATGTTCATCATACAATTTTTCAAACATTGGTTTCCACCTCTCTACATCACCTTTCCTACTCATACATAATATTAAACAAAAAAAGCAATACTCCTTTTAATTGTCAAAAAATTCAGTAGGTTGTAGAATGATATTATTCTACTAAGCTAGGGGGAACTTATATGCAACATGCCTTTATTACGCTTGTACCTAAATCCAATCAACACTCTGTTTCAACAGATGATATAAAACAACTTTTTCAGTACTATAAAACAGTTACTTCCCAAACCGGAGTTCAAATTAATTACGCTTATACAAATACCGCTTTTCCTTATGAAATTTTAGATACATCAGCAACAACATTAAAACTTCAATCCAGTCATGATCGATATGACTCAATTTATGTCGGTGTTGGAATAGAAAATGAACAATCTTTCATTCAAATTTCTTTACCCTCTAATGCAACATTTGGTGATAAAGGGAAAGCAAATGAATTTTGCCGTTTTCTAGCGAAGAAATTAGAAGGAGAATTACAATTATTTAATGGAAGGATAATGTATTTCTATAAACGTTAGTTTAAAAACAAAAATAAACGATTAGAAAAATCATACTATTCGTGCAAGTGAGAAGCATTGCTTTTCTCCTTGCACTTAGTATGACATACGCTATCACATACGCTAAATAAAAGAATATGAGAAAAAGAAAAATTTTATAATGAAGTTTATCACGACTTGACAATAATAACACTGCTGAAAATCCACTCCATAAAACTAGATGTAAAAATGAAACTAGCGTAATTTTCATAGCGTTACCTCCTATTTCTTCTATTATATTGTGCAGCCCATCCCTCTCCTTATTTTAAAAACAAACTTTTACGTGTATAAAATATTTGAAGCTTCTACTTACTCTATGATTTATCTTCTACCATTTATGTAAGCTCTTAATTATTTTATATGCCAAAACTTCCTCGTTTTTTACGTTACATTCTCTTTCTTTCCTTACAATATAGATTATTCCATTAGTAGCGTGGTATAATTCCTTTGGATTAACTATAGAAAGGAATCAATGATACATGGTATTTAGTAACCTATTTTTTTTATGTCTTTTTTTACCTGCAATTCTTCTAGTGTACTATTCAGTACGTAAAGAATTACAAAACATCGTTCTTTTGTTATTTAGTTTATTATTTTATGCCTGGGGAGAGCCTATATATGTCTTCCTTATGCTTTTTTCTATTTTCATTAACTATTGGTTCGGGTTATGGCTTAATACAGGACAAATATCTAATACAAATAGAAAACTCATTCTTACTATAGCAATCGTCATCAATATTGCTATACTAGGATATTTTAAATATGCTAATTTCTTAGTAGATAATATAAACGGGATTTTTCATACAAACATTGTACTCGAAAAAATCCCATTACCAATCGGGATTTCATTTTTCACTTTCCATGCAATGAGTTATATTATTGATATTTACAAAAGAAAAGTAGAGGCTCAGCGAAATCTGTTTGATTTGGCGCTATACTTTACTATTTTCCCTCAATTAGTTGCGGGACCAATTGTTCGGTATAACACAATAGCTCATCAATTACATGTTAGAACCGTTAATGCTGATATGTTTTCAGAAGGCATTCGTCGTTTTATCCTTGGATTAGGAAAAAAAGTTTTGATTGCAAATCAATTGGGAGCTATTGCCGATGAAATATTTGCAATGGACCCAGCAACAATGAGCGTATCTACTGCTTGGATTGGTGCGATCGCTTATACATTACAAATTTATTTCGATTTTTCAGGCTACAGTGATATGGCCATTGGATTAGGAAAAATGTTCGGGTTTGATTTCTTAGAAAACTTCAATTATCCGTATATATCAAAATCGATTTCTGAATTTTGGCGTCGCTGGCATATTTCCCTTGGTTCATGGTTCCGTGATTATGTCTATATCCCACTAGGTGGCAATCGAGTATCTAGCTGGAAAATCTATCGTAATCTCTTTATAGTATGGGCGCTAACAGGTTTTTGGCATGGGGCTAGTTGGACATTTATGATTTGGGGTATCTATTACGGATGTTTAATTGCTTTGGAAAAATCCGGTTTTGAGAAAATCTTGCAAAAATTATGGTGGCCAATTCAACATGTATACGTGCTGTTTTTAGTGATTATCGGTTGGGTTTTCTTCAGAGCTGACAACTTTAGCTACTGTTCTAAATTTTTACAAGCAATGTTCGGATTAAATGGATCGTTGACTGACATTACTAGTTATTTCTATGTGATGAATTATTGGGGAATCTTTATACTTGCAATAGTGACATCAGCTCCAATTTTCTCTTGGATCAAGACTCTATTTGTAAATAAAAAGATAGTACTTTTATCTCCACTTTACTATTTGAGTGTTTTAATCATTACTATGATGTACTTAACGAATGCAACTTACAATCCATTTATTTACTTCCGCTTCTAAAGGAGGGCTAACTATGAAAAATTTAACTAATCGTATATTAATCACTGGATTTCTCGCTATTATTTTCGGGATGTGTATATGGACAGCCAAAATAATATATTGGGATAAAAAAAGTTTTTCTGATTTTGAAAACAGAGAATTAGCTTTAGATCCAGTCCTAACTATGGATACTATAAAATCCGGAAAATATTTCAAAGATACTGAATTACACTTTACAGATCATATTGCCGCACGAGATAAATTTATTGAAACTTACACAAAGTTGCAATTAAAATTCAATCGCACTTTTGTAAATAATAATTTCGTCGCAGATGACGGTTTCATTTTGTCTGCACCTACAAATATTGATATGCGTGATCAAATAAAACAATCTGTAAGTGAACTAGACAACTTAAGAAATCAATTTACAAAAACAGAATTTTATTTCCTGTTAGCTCCAAGTAAACTAACGACATTTTCGTATAAGTACCCACCATATGTAGATCGTGGGTATGATCAAAAACATCGTGATTATTTTGTACAAGAATTACAGAAAATAAATTTTCCATTTATTGATGTTCTACCTGCTATTCAAAAAGAATTTACTCACGAACAATTAGAAGAACTATACTTTAAAACGGATCACCATTGGAATATGAAAGGTGCGTTTTATGCATACGAACAAACAATGAATTACATTGCTAATCACTCTAAAGTATTTACAGGAAATGTTGTTAATCGAGATGATTATAAAACCACTATAGAAGAACCTAATGGACAATTTATCGGTAGTTGGAATAGACAATTATACAAATTAATAAAAACACCTGAAACAATTCCATATGTACATTTAAAAGAAAACCCAAATGTGTGGGATAATTATACTGTCTATCTCGGTCCAAAATCAGAAGAAACAAGTAAAATACCGATGAAAGAATTCTTTGCAGTGAACAAAAAGAAGCTTTCACCAGACTATGCATCGGTTTATCAAACAGACTATTCACAGATTAACATCTTAAATCCAAATGCAAAAAGTAAATTGCATGCTGTCATTATTAAAGATTCTTATGCAGATGCAACTTATCCTTTATTCGCACAAGAATTCGAACAAACAACTTTTATTGATCCACGATTTGGGGCAAGTAAAAATATTAAACAAGATCTTGAAAAACTAAATGCTGATATCGTCTTATTTCTTTATAATGACACTAGTACAAGTAAACAAATGTATCAATTTGAAAATAAAGAATAAAAAACAAGAGGTGAATCATTCCGATTCACCTCTTGTTTTTCTATTCATATAACACATACATAAAAAACGTCTTCTAAATTTAGAAGACGTTTTTTTATTATTTTACAATGTGAATTGGCATTCCAAGAGCAACTTCAGCTGCTTCCATTGTGATTTCACCTAATGTTGGGTGAGCGTGGATTGTTTGAGCGATATCTTCAGCTGTCATTCCAGCTTCGATAGCTAAACCAATCTCAGAGATAATATCAGAAGCACCTGCGCCTGCAACTTGAGCACCTACAAGAAGACCATCTTCTTTACGTGTTACAAGTTGTAGGAAACCGTCAGTGCTGTTTAATGATAACGCACGACCGTTTGCAGCGAATGGGAACTTAGATACAGTTACAGTCATTCCTGCTTCTTCAGCTTGTTTCTTAGTGTAACCAACAGATGCTAATTCTGGATCAGTGAAGCATACTGCAGGAATTCCGATGTAATCGATAGCTGATGCATGGCCACTAATTGCTTCAACAGCTACTTTACCTTCGTAAGAAGCTTTGTGAGCTAATGGTGGTCCAGGAACGATATCACCGATTGCATAGATGTTTGGTACGTTTGTACGGCATTGCTCATCGATTTCGATGATACCGCGGTCAGTCATTTTAACTCCAACTTGCTCAAGACCGATTTCTTGAGTGTTTGGACGACGACCTACAGTTACTAATACGTAATCTGCTTCTACAGTTTGGATTTCACCTTTAACTTCGAAGCTAACTTTTACGCCAGTTTCTGTTTCTTCAACGCCTTTAGCCATAGCTTTTGTATGGATATTTACGTTACCTTTCTTTTGAAGAGCACGTTTAACAACAGAGCTCATTGCTTTTTCAAAACCAGCTAAGATTTCGTCGCCAGCTTCTACTACAGTAACTTCTGTACCGAAGTTAGCATATGCAGTACCTAATTCCATACCGATGTAACCGCCGCCGATTACAACAAGTTTTTTAGGAATTTCAGGTAAGCTTAAAGCACCTGTAGAGTTGATAACACGTTTAGAGTATTTGAATCCAGGAATTTCGATTGGTGTAGAACCAGTTGCAAGAACAGCATTTTTAAACGTATACGTTTGAGCTGCATCTTCAGTCATTACGCGTAATGTGTTAGCATCTACGAAGTAAGCTTCACCGCGAATGATTTCAACTTTATTACCTTTAAGAAGGCCTTCAACACCGCCAGTTAATTTCTTAACTACGCCGTTTTTCCATTCTTGAACTTTTGTAAAGTCAACTTTTACGTTCTCTGCAGTGATACCCATGTCATCAGAATGCATTGCATTCTCATAACGATGACCTGCATTGATTAACGCTTTTGAAGGAATACATCCAACGTTTAAGCATACGCCACCAAGGTTAGCTTTTTCAATGATTGCTACCTTTTGACCTAATTGTGCTGCACGAATTGCCGCAACGTATCCACCAGGACCTGCACCAACAACGACTGTATCTAATTCAATTGGGAAATCTCCTACTACCATTGTTATTACGCCTCCATTACTAATAATTGTGGGTCATTCAATAGACGTTTAATTTGGTTTAATGCTTTTTGAGCAGTTGCGCCGTCAATTAAACGATGGTCAAAGCTTAGAGATAATGCTAATACTGGAGCTGCAACGATCTCACCATTTTTCACAACTGGCTTCTCAGCGATACGGCCGATACCAAGGATTGCTACTTCTGGGTGATTGATAACTGGAGTGAACCATTGTCCACCTGCAGAACCAATGTTTGTAATTGTGCAAGAAGCACCTTTCATTTCAGTTGGAGCTAAACGACCTTCACGGGCTTTACCAGCAAGATCATTGATCTCGTTAGAAATAGTGAAGATAGACTTGCGATCTGTATCTTTAACAACTGGTACTAATAGACCTTTGTCTGTATCAGCTGCGATACCGATGTTGAAGTAATGTTTGTGAACTACTTCTTGAGATGCATCGTCTAAAGAAGTGTTTAACATTGGGTATTCACGTAATGCAGATGTTAAAGCTTTAACAACGTACGGAAGGTAAGTTAATTTAATACCTTTGTCAGCTGCAACAGCTTTGAACTTCTTACGGTGAGCAACAAGCTCAGTTACATCAACTTCATCCATTAATGTTACGTGAGGAGCTGTATGCTTAGAGTTAACCATTGCTTTCGCAATCGCTTTACGGATACCACTCATTTTCTCACGAGTTTCTGGATATTCACCAGCTGGGATTGGTTGTGCTTTTGGTGCTTCTTCTTTCGCTGCTGCTGGAGTAGCTTCTACTGCTGCTGGAGCCTCAGTTGCTGCTACAGTTTGTCCACCATTTGCAAATGCATCGATGTCAGCTTTCACAACGCGACCGTTCTTACCAGATCCAGCTACTTTATGAATATCTACACCTTTTTCACGAGCATATTTACGAACAGATGGCATAGCGATAACGCGCTCATTTACTACTTCTGCAGTTGCTGCTGGAGTAGCTTCCGCTGCTGGAGCTTCTACTGCTGCTTCTTCAGCTTTTGGAGCTTCATCATGATCGTCACCTTTAAATTTAAGGTTTTCGTATCCAGGAGCATCAAATTTAATTAATGTATCTCCTACAATTGCAACTGTTCCTTCTTCTACAAGTACTTCAAGTACTTTACCTTTAACAGGAGAAGGGATTTCTACTACTGCTTTATCATTTTGTACTTCAAGAAGTACATCGTCTTCATTTACTTCATCGCCTGGTTTAATAAACCATTTTACGATTTCACCTTCGTGGATACCTTCACCGATATCTGGTAGTTTAAATTCAAATGCCACGGAATTCAGCCCCCTGATTCATTTCATTATTATGGAATATGTACAAAAGAAACCAGCATGTGCTGATTTCTTTTGCACATGAAAAACTAAAAATTAGAAGTTCATTACTTTGTTAACAGCTTCAACAATATCTTTATGGTTTGGTAACCATACGCTCTCAGCTTGAGAGAATGGGAATACTGTATCAGCAGCTGCAACACGTACAACTGGAGCTTCTAAGTTTAAGATTGCACGGTCGTTAATTTCCGCTACAACGTTAGCTGCAATACCAGCTTGTTTTTGAGCTTCTTGAACTACAACTACGCGGCCTGTTTTTTCAACAGAAGCGATGATTGTTTCGATATCTAATGGTTGAACTGTACGTAAGTCAACAACCTCTAAAGAGATACCTTCTTTTTCAAGTTCTTCAGCAGCTTTTAATGCAGCATGAACCATAGCACCATAAGCGATAACAGATACATCTGTACCTTCACGTTTGATATCAGCTTTACCTAAATCAATTGTGTATTCACCTTCTGGTACATCTTGACGGAATGAACGGTACAATTTCATATGCTCTAAGTAGATAACTGGATCGTTGTCACGAATCGCAGAGATTAAAAGACCTTTTGCATCGTATGGAGTAGATGGAATAACAACTTTTAGACCAGGTTGTTGAGCCACTAATCCTTCTAAGCTATCAGCATGTAGTTCAGGAGTATGAACACCGCCACCGAATGGAGAACGAACTGTTACTGGAGCAGTCCAACGTCCGCCAGAACGGTAACGCATACGAGCTAATTGACCAGAAATTGAATCCATTACTTCATAAACGAAACCGAAGAATTGGATTTCTGGAACTGGACGGAATCCTTCAAGTGCAAGTCCAACTGCAAGTCCACCAATACCAGACTCTGCAAGTGGAGTATCCATTACACGATCTTCACCGAATTCAGCTTGTAAACCTTCAGTAGCACGGAATACACCGCCGTTTACACCAACGTCTTCACCAAACACAAGTACGTTAGGGTCATTTTTCATTTCAACGCGTAAAGCATCAGTGATTGCTTGAATCATTGTCATTTGAGCCATGGCTTACTTCGACTCCTTTTCTTTGTAAATTTCATATTGTTCAGCTAAGTTGTAAGGCATTTTTTCGTACATGATTTCCATTAAATCAGTAACTTTTTGTTTTGGAGCTTGGTCAGCCTTAGCAATTGCTTGTTTGATATCTTCTTTTGCTTCTTCAATTACTTTCTCTTCAACTTCTTGAGACCATAGGCCTTTAGTTTCTAAGAACTTACGGAAGCGTACGATTGGATCCTTTTGTTCCCATTCGTTTTCGATATCTTTTGTACGGTAACGAGTTGGGTCATCACCAGCCATTGTATGTGGACCATAACGGAATGTTAAAGTCTCGATTAAAGTAGGGCCTTCGCCATTTACTGCGCGCTCACGAGCGAAAGCAGTTGCTGCGTATACAGCTAATGGATCCATACCGTCTACTTGAATTCCGTAAATACCTGCTGCTACTGCTTTTTGTGCTACAGTTTTAGCTGCAGATTGCTTTTCTACTGGAGTAGAGATTGCATAACGGTTGTTTTGAACAACGAAGATTGCTGGAGCTTTGAATGCACCCGCAAAGTTCATACCTTCGTAGAAGTCACCTTGTGAAGCACCACCGTCACCAGTGTAAGTAATTGCAACAGATTTTTTACCACGTAGTTTCATACCTAACGCAACACCAGCAGTTTGGATGATTTGCGCACCGATAATGATTTGTGGAGCTAATGCATTTACATTCTCAGGCATTTGGTTACCCATGAAGTGTCCACGAGAGAATAAGAATGCTTGATATAATGGAAGTCCGTGCCATACTAATTGTGGTACATCACGGTATCCTGGTAAGATGAAGTCTTCTGCTTCAAGTGCGAAATGACTCGCTAATTGAGAAGCTTCTTGTCCAGCTGTAGGTGCGTAGAAACCTAAACGTCCTTGACGGTTTAAAGAAATAGAACGTTGATCTAATACGCGAGTATACACCATACGACGCATTAATTCTTTTAATTGATCATCAGATAATTCAGGCATAGCTGCTTCATTCACAACTTCACCGTTTTCATTTAAAATTTGTAATGTTTCAAATTGAGCTGCGATAGCTTTCATTTGCTCATCAACATTAAATAGGGTCTTTTTTGTTTTAGTACCCATTCCGTTCACCTCTTCCTCTCTTGAACCATATTCTGAAACGCTTTCACTGGCTATTTTCCAGTTTAAAAAGCGCAACGATGTAAACCAACATGTTTATCTGTCGGTTGAGAATAATTTTGTGTACCTAACAATCTGTACTAATGTTTTTTCAGAAACATATTAATACAATCTTGATCACGTTTTTTAGTTTACAACTATTCTAATTACGATGTCAATTACTTTGAATACGTTTTTTTATAAATAATATGCAGGTTTCTACTACACAAACGTGTTTTTATTTTTTACATCTGTATTAGTAAGCGTTGACCTACTGTTATATTATTCCCTTTTTCACTTATTTTTTCTCTTAGAATAATATGTAAACGATTTAATTCTCTTTAGTTTTTCTCTCTTCGTAACAAAAATATACAAACTATCCTTCCTTTTTTAGGTAAATACCTATACATTTCTCCCCTCTCTTCCATACATTATAGTAACCGCAGTATTAGCGGGAAATGAAAAAGGAGGTCATCTCATGTACGGATACTCATATTGCTATCCAACTTGTTCATATCCTTCCTACGGTTATGGCGGTTCTTGTGGCGGATCTGGACGCGGCTTTGCCTTAATCGTTGTGTTGTTTATCCTTTTAATTATCGTTGGTGCTGCTTGCATTCGCTAATGTAAAATGAAACAACTATGGAAAGAAACAGACGGCTTTGCCGTCTTTTCTTTTTATCTCATACATAACTCCTCTATAGAAGAACGATTTGCAAATAGTTACCCTTACTTGCCGATGACTTTTCTCATCTCCTTTGGTAGACTAAAGAGGAAAGGAGAGATTACATATGCTTACAATGAAAGATGTTATTCGCGAAGGAGATCCTATTTTGCGCAACGTTGCAGAAGAGGTGTCATTACCGGCAAGCGAAAAAGATACAACTACCTTAAAAGAAATGATTGAATTTGTAATAAATAGCCAAGATCCTGAAATGGCTGAAAAATATAGTTTACGCCCTGGAATCGGATTAGCGGCTCCGCAAATCGGTGTTTCAAAAAAAATGATTGCAGTTCATGTAACCGATGCGGACGGTACATTATATAGCCATGCATTATTCAATCCAAAAATCATTAGCCATTCTGTTGAACGTACATATTTACAGGGTGGTGAAGGCTGTCTATCTGTAGACCGCGAAGTACCTGGTTATGTTCCTCGTTATACAAGAATTACAGTAAAAGCGAATTCTATTAACGGAGAAGAAGTAAAATTACGTTTAAAAGGTTTACCAGCAATCGTATTCCAGCACGAGATTGACCATTTAAATGGTGTTATGTTCTATGACCATATCAATAAAGAAAATCCTTTTGCCGCTCCTGATGATTCAAAACCTTTAGAGCGCTAATAATAAAAAGGCGGGAATTAATCTCCCGCCCCTTTATTTTATGAAATGGGTTCCATATTTACTTATAACAAGCCAGCCCATTTTAATCCATGATATATACCGTCTTCACTTACATCCTTTGTCACATGATTTGCAAGTTTTTTCAAATCTTCATGACCATTCCCCATCACAATGCCTGTCCCAACTGCTTCAATCATTTCTAAATCGTTTAAACCATCCCCAAATGCATACACTTGTTCACGGCTAAATCCTAATTTTTCAATGAACTTCTCAATCCCTTTTGCCTTAGAACCACCATTAGGAATGATATCCATTGAATACGCATGCCAACGAATAAAATGAAAATCTGGATATTGATTAATAAACTTTTCCTCTTCATTTACTTCACAAAAAAGAAGCGTTTGATAAATATCGCGTTTTTCGTAAAAATCAGGTTCATATGCCGGATGCTCGAACTGCAAGCTTCCAAAACCTTCTTTCACATAATCATGATATTCCACTGTCGCTCTCATTTCTTGATGATCAAGATATACAAGTGGATATCCTTCTTGTTTTGCAAACTGAGTAAACTTATGCAAGGCAGCTGGGTGTAACGGATTATTAAATACTACTTCATCTTCAAAGACAACATACTGTCCATTAAAACTAACATAATTATGTATATTGAGTTCCTTACGAATATCTTCAAACATAAACGGTGCGCGTCCTGTCGCAATTGCTACATGCACCCCTTTTTCCTGCAAATGTCTTACTGCATCTCGTGTAGATTGCGGAATTTTTTTATCGTGATCTAATAATGTTCCATCAATATCAAAAAAGACAATTTTATCATTCATTTGTCAAAACCCTTTCTGGCACTCTTTACTCCTATTTTGATAATCGCTTTTCAAATTCTAAAAAAAAGTATAACATATTAAACATCTGTGAAGAAAGCGTTCACTTTCTGACCTTATTTATGAAACATGCATATATATATTAGTAAAAAGGGTGAATACTTGTTCTAATGAATTTTCTTGTCCATTCTTCCTCATACTATATCTATAACTAACGGCTACTAATCGTTACTATAGAATAACTTTCACTGTATGAGAAAGGACAAGGTTTTCCATTCACTTTCCCCTCTTTCTTATGTCAGAGATAGAGTTTTCACTAGTAATATGCATGTTTAGAATAAGGAAAGGAAGGAGTAATCATGCTGAAGAAGCTGAAGAAAAAGCTTAAGCGTTATTTAAACGATTTAGTCCGGAAGAAGACAATCGCTTAAATTATGCCCATTTCGGGCTTTTTCTTCATTCTCATTCGAAAAAACATGAAAATCGTGACTGTTTGCTTTATAATAAGTAACAGATAATGCAAAACATAGACAAGGAGAGGTTTTCCAAATGATTTTTAAAGTATTTTATCAAGAAAAATTAACTGAGGTCCCAGTACGTGAAAATACAAAAGTTGTATATTTAGAGGCTACGTCTGAAAAGGATGTTCGTAAAAAATTAAATAAGTTCGCATATAATATCGAGTTTGTTCAGTCTGTTACTGGCGCTCATCTTGAATATGAAAAACAAAACGCTGATTTAGTATTAGCGGAGATTGTATAGCCATATGAAATTTCTAAAAAATGATCAAGTTGCCGTTTTTGCTCTCGGTGGTCTTGGTGAAATCGGTAAAAATACATATGCTGTTCAATTTCAAGATGAAATTATTATAATTGACGCTGGAATTAAATTTCCAGAAGACGAACTCCTCGGGATCGATTATGTAATACCTGATTACACTTATTTTGTGCGAAACGAAGATAAAATTAAAGGATTATTCATTACACATGGTCACGAAGATCATATCGGTGGAATCCCTTATCTATTACGTCAAGTAAACATTCCAATTTACGGTGGAAAATTAGCAATTGCACTAATAAAAAACAAATTAGAAGAGCACGGATTACTTCGTAAAGCGAAGCTTTATGAAATTCAAGAAGATGATGTTATTAAATTTAAAAAGACATCTGTTTCCTTCTTCCGTACAACTCACAGTATTCCGGATTCATACGGAGTTGTTGTGAAAACACCTCAAGGACAAGTCGTTCATACAGGTGATTTCAAATTCGATTTCACACCAGTCGGTGAGCCAGCAGATTTAACAAAAATGGCTGAAATCGGAAAAGACGGTGTACTTTGTCTCTTATCTGACAGTACAAACAGTGAAGTTCCAAACTTTACGATGTCTGAGCGCCGTGTTGGCGATAGTATTCAAGATATATTCCGCAAAGTAGAAGGTCGTATTATCTTCGCAACCTTTGCATCGAATATCCATCGCTTACAACAAGTTGTTGAGGCTGCTGTTGAAAATAATCGTAAAGTAGCTGTATTTGGTCGAAGTATGGAAGCAGCTATCGAGATTGGACAAAACCTTGGGTATATCCGATGTCCAAAAGATACATTCATAGACACATCTCAACTAAACCGCCTACCAGCTAATAAAGTGGTTATTTTATGTACTGGTAGTCAAGGTGAACCAATGGCAGCACTTTCCCGTATTGCGAATGGTACTCATCGTCAAATTCAAATTATTCCTGGCGACACAGTTGTTTTCTCTTCTTCACCAATCCCTGGTAACACAATTAGTGTAAGTCGTACAATTAACATGTTGTATCGTGCTGGTGCTAATGTAGTCCATGGCAAGCTGTCAAACATTCATACGAGTGGACATGGCGGACAAGAAGAGCAAAAACTAATGCTACGTCTAATTAAACCAAAGTATTTCATGCCAATTCATGGTGAATATCGTATGCAACGTATGCATATGAAATTAGCGAATGATTGCGGTATTCCAGAAGAGAACTGTTTCATCATGGATAACGGAGATGTTCTTGCCTTGCGTTCAGATGAAGCAAGTGTAGCTGGAAAAATTCCATCTGGTTCTGTCTATATTGATGGAAATGGTATTGGAGATATCGGTAATATCGTATTACGCGATCGTCGCATCCTTTCTGAAGAAGGGCTTGTAATTGTAGTTGTAAGCATTGATATGAAAGAATTTAAAGTTGCAGCAGGACCTGATATCATCTCGCGTGGTTTCGTTTATATGCGTGAAAGCAGCGATTTAATTAACGATGCTCAAACATTGATTACAACACATTTAGAAAAAGTAATGGAACGTAAAACAACACAATGGTCTGAAATTAAAAATGAGATTACAGACACATTAGCACCATTCCTGTACGAAAAAACGAAACGTCGCCCAATGATTTTACCAATCATTATGGAAATATAAGAAAAAGGACAATGCCTTCATGGCATTGTCCTTTTCTCTTATCTTAAAAAGTGTTTAAAACGATCTACTTCGTCATCATGACCAATTACAATTAATATATCCCCCGCTTGAATATTTTCCGTAGCTCGAGGAGAGACGATAACTTCTTTACCACGTTTAATTGCTACAATATTCAATCCAAACTTCGCACGAATATCTAATTCAATTAAAGAGTGCCCATCAATTTTTTTATTTGCAATAATCTCTACAATACTATGCTCATCTGAAAGCTCAAGATAATCTAATACATTACTTGATGCAATATTATTAGCAATCCGTTTTCCCATATCACGCTCTGGATGTACAATGTGATCTGCACCTATCTTACTTAATACTTTTTCATGATAGTCATTTTGAGCTTTTACAGTAATATTTTTTACACCTAACTCTTTCAAAATTAACGTTGTTAAAATACTTGAATTTAAATTATCTCCAATAGCAACGACTACATGATCAAAATTACGAATGCCGAGACTTTTCAATACCATCTCATCTGTTGAATCTGCAATTACAGCATGTGAAGCTATATTTGCAAACTCATTAATTTTATCCTCATCTGAATCAATTGCCATTACTTCCATACCTAATTGAGCTAGTTCTCGGCAAATACTTCCACCGAAACGCCCAAGCCCGATGACAGCAAATTCTTTTTCTTTCTCACTCACAGGAATTCCTCCAATAACTTCAAGTACTATGTATTTTCATTGTAACATACTTTATATACGTCACAAAAACGTGTAAATCATACTTATTTTTGTTTTTGTATATAAAAATATTGTTGTAAATAAAAGGCGATACCAACAAGTAACATACCAAATACAAATATATTTCCAAACGAACTAAATGTTTCAAAAACGAACAATAACGTTTCTTGGCCGAAAAAAGCAAATAGAAGCTGCGTAAAAGCAAATACAAGCGCCCATATGTAATGATGTTGATGGAATAAATAATGCGTTGCGCCTAAAAAAGCAATAAATGAAACGATGAAAATCCACCAATTTTCTAACAACAGTTGCCAATTAGAAAATTGGTATCCATTCACTAATATCGCAATAATCCCGATAACCGCCATTGTTGGCACACTCCAGAATAGTGCTCGCCCTCTAAAGAAGCGGGTACCTTGAACATCTCCTTTTTCATATGCAATGTATGTTAGTACTACTGTACTTATATACAAAACAGAAAGAATCGTTAAAACGATAATAAGCCAAAAGTGTAATTGATAATATTCATGCTCTATATTTGTCACGATTGCAGCTAGCATACACGGGATTAACATTCCCGTCCAACCATCTACTTTTCTTTCATTCCAAAAGACCGTATTACCAATTCGTATACCTAGCAGCATAAAAATAATGATACCTAGTACAAATAATGTAGTTTTATTCCCTACTAAACTCGTTGAGAAAGCAATTAATCCAATAAATAAAAAGAGCACAAACCCATTCATAATTTCTAGTACAGGTGATAAATACCTCTTCACCCATTTGTATGTTTCGTCATATTCATTATTATCTACTAGACGATAGGCATAAAAACTTATTCCAAAATAAACCGCCGCAATAATAACATACGCATATAAGACGAAACATAAAATCGCACTGCTAATTTGCACGTAATTCCCCACCCTTTTTTCTATGTTTCACATTGATTTTACACACTTTTCATACTAAAAGTAAACATATATAAGTTAGTCAAATAATTAATAATGAGCAGTGGCTAAAACCCCCTGCTCATTATTAAAACAGTACAATTAACTTTAATTCTTTCATTTGTATGTAAATGTCTAAAATCAATCTATACGAGCGTTACTTACACCTCAGAACAAAAAGTTTTTTGGAACCTTCAAGAAAGCGGAAGTTTTATTTTCTATTTCCTTTCCACTTTACATATTGGCTTAAAAATGTAATTGCCTTTTCAATCACTTCTTCATCTGGTTTTAATTTCGCATGATGTAAACCATATTCTGAATTTACTCCAAGCCAAAACATAAATCCAGGGATTTCTCGAAGCATATAACCAAAATCTTCACCTGTCATTGCCTCAGTACATGTAATAACATTCATATCAGTTTGTTTATGTACAAATTGCATAAACTCTCTCGTTAACTCTTCGTGGTTATATACTTGATGATACATTGCTCCGTAATCTATAATCGCCTCACACTGGAAAGAAGCTTCGATACCTGCAACAATTGCCTCAATTCTGCTTTTCACACGCTTCATTGATTCCACTGATAATGTTCGAATCGTTCCTTCTAAACGAGATTTTTCTGCGATAATATTTTGAACTGTACCACCTGTTATTTTTCCAATTGTAATTACCGCACTGTCAAGAGGATTCACATTACGACTTATAACGGATTGAAGTTGTGTAACAAGGTGACTGGCTGCAACAATCATATCATTCGCAGTATGTGGATAAGCCGCATGTCCACCTTTTCCTTTTAAATCAACATATAATTCTGATGTATTCGCAAATAACAGACCTTCTTTTGTCGCAATTGTTCCTACAGCGTATTCTGGTGCAATATGAAGACCAAGAATTATATCAGGCTTCCATCCTTTTAGCTCTTCACTTTCTAACATAGGAAGAGCGCCACCTGGGCCTTCTTCTGCCGGCTGGAATAGAAACACAAGGTCATCATCTATTCTTTCACTCACAGCTGCTGTTAGGAGGCCTAGACCAATTGTTGTATGCAAATCATGTCCACATGCATGCATCATTCCTTTATGTACAGAAGCAAATTCGTATCCAGTTTCCTCTGTTATTGGCAAACCATCTATATCTGCACGATAACCTATTATTTTCTCTGGGCTTTTCCCATTTACTTTAACAATTACACCTGTTTTCCATGTTCTCACTTCCAAATATTCGTTAGGAAGTGTTTCTATATACTCTAAAATGTACTGTTGTGTTTTCCACTCTTTAAATCCAATTTCCGGGATTTTGTGTAAATCTCTACGAACTTGGACAAATTTGCTTACTGTCATTTTTGCACCTCTATCTATAAAAAGCGCAAGAGCCTATTTATGCTCTTACGCTTTTTGTTTTTTATTTCTCTGGGTTTAATTGACGAAGCTCTTGTTTGATTTCAGTTTTCGCTTTTGTCTTCTCATCAATTTCTTTAATTACACGTGCTGGAGTTCCCGCAACAACTGTATATGGAGGCACATCTTCTGTTACAACAGCTCCTGCTGCTACAACTGCACCTTTACCTACTGTAACGCCCTCTAAAACAACTACATTTGCACCAATTACAACATCGTCTTCAACGATAACTGGTTTTGCAGAAGGTGGCTCAATAACACCCGCAAGTACAGCACCTGCACCTACGTGACAGTTTTTCCCAACCGTTGCACGTCCACCAAGCACTGCGTTCATGTCGATCATAGTACCTTCGCCAATTACAGCACCGATGTTAATTGTTGCATTCATCATGATAACAGCGTTGTCACCAATTTCAACGTGGTCACGAATAATTGCGCCTGGCTCAATACGAGCTTTAATGCCTTTTAAATCAAGCATTGGGATTGCAGAATTACGACGATCGTTCTCAACTACATAGTCAACAATGTGCTTGCTATTTTCATCAAGAATTGTCTTAATTTCAGACCATTCTCCGAATATTACACCAGATTTTTTATTTACAAATGCTTGTACTGTTTCAGGGAACGTTACTTCTTTTAAATCCCCTTTTATGTATACCTTTACAGGAGTTTTCTTTTCACTTTTTTGAATAAACGAAATAATTTCGTTAGCGTCCATCATTTTCATTCTTGTTGCCTCCTAAATCCATTTATATTGTTACTCTACCAAACGATAGAGCGAGTAGCAAGACAATAATCTTATTTTTCCCTTTGAATTTCTTCTATAATTTCTAAAAACGCTTGTACTTGCTTCAATTGTCTTGCTGATTCACTCGTTAACAACCATGTTTCTCTCGTTAATTGAACAGGTGTTTTATACATATTTTCCTGCACTTCTTTTAATACTGTAGAAGGCAATAACGCATAACCTATACCATTTAGAACAAGTTGTTTGCACGTCTCAATTTGATCAACTACAATTGTTCGCTTAGGTGGGTTAGAAAATAACCCATACCACCAATTTTGTATTTGACCATAATAAGTCGAATCACTTTTAAATTGAATAAATGGTCTATTTGTTTCTTTTAACATCGAAATATCTTTTATTTCTTTATCGACTAAATATAATTCATCTTCAAATAATTGTTGCTTTTGTCCTTTATATTCCTGTGATCCCCTTAATATAGCTACATGAACATCGCCCTCATAAAATTGCTTTTGCACTTCACTACTCCAGCCAGTAAACAGCGATATCTTCACAGAAGGATACTTTTGTACAAACTTTTTCAACACAGGAGGGAGCCAATATTGACCAATAACCGATGCAACAGCTATTTTTAACGTTCCATATGTTTCCGTTCTAAAAACTGCCAGTTCGCTCTTAATATTCTCTTCTCTTTGTAACATTTCTTTTGCATAATTTGCGACTTTTTCCCCTTCAGGTGTAATTGTCAATCCTTTTTGTGAACGAATAAAAAATTTCATTCCCCATTGTTTCTCCATAGATTGTAATCGTTGACTAAGCGCAGGTTGGGAAACAAATAAACGTTCCGCCGCTTTTCTCATATTTGATTCCTGGGCTAACACAACCATCATTTGAAAATCATCAATTTGCAACTTTCTCCCTCTTTCCTTAGCTTCCATACACCTTATTTCAATAAGCTTTTCATCCTGAATTTAACTGAATACTTTTATACAAAAAATACAATTTTTCAGTTCGAACTTTCCTTATGTTTTATGTCTTTTTAAATATAATACATACACAACTGATATGCACGAAAAAAAGTGACTTCTCCGTTTCTATGAAGTCACTTTCCTCCTATTATCTATCGATTATGCTGCCGTACTTTTTTATTCAATAATTTTAAAATAGCTCTACGTGTTAAAATCCCCTCGAAATACCCTTCTTCATTTACAGCACAAATAAAAGGATGATCAATTGTCATTTCTAAAGCTTTTGCAAATGAATCTTCTAACTTAAGAACCGGAATATCTTCCTTCATCACTTGTTCTACTTTCATATCATCAAGTCTTTCAAACTCAATGCGCTCTAACCCTAACATACCATCTAAAATCATAGCAGTACTAATCAACCCATGTAATTTATACATTGGGTCTAAAACAGGTATTGCCGAATATCCAGATTTCACAAGAACGAGTAAAGCATGCTCTAATCCATTCCCAATTTGGACATGTGCTACTTTTTCTGATGAAATCATTAAATCTTTCACAAAAATTTGCTGAAACTCGTCTTTCGGAATACTAATCATGTTACATCCCCCATTTTCTCTTTTTCCTGCTTATATTCATCGACTCTATTCTTATTTTATGACAGCGTTTTCATATTATTATTTTGTCCTAACTTTATTTCAATAAAAATACAATTACACAGCTATTTTAGCATACAACATAAAAAAAAGACTACCATTACGGTAGCGCTTAATACCCTTTATTTTTTAATCTGTAAAATAACCTTGTGATTTTTTTATATTGCATCACATCTGTCTGTTTCAAACCATTCTCAATATCTGTAAGTTCTACAGCTAAAATTTCACTCGCATAATTTTGTTGAAATAGAATATCTAGTAACAAACTTTCTTCTTCTTTCGTTAAAACAAATTCCCTTTGCATATACCCCTCTCCTTATAATCCCATCGTTACTCTCATTATATAAAATTTCCAACTTATTTAGTAGATGTAATATTCAGTTTTTAATAAAAACATGTAACAATTGTAACCATATAAAAATTATTTCGTATATCGATTTGCATAACTAAATGCCGCATAAGCATCCGGCTTAATTTTTGCAGTTAATCCCATCGCTTGAATTTTCGCTGTCATATCTAAAATAAATTCTTTTGTTAAACCATCATTCCCTATGTCCAAATGAATTTCCATTATGAACCCAGCCCCATCTTGAGCATATGGATGCAATAAATCCCATATGGTTTGTATATGGTTAGGAGTAAATAGGCAAGCGATTTCTTGACTAAACTGTGTTTCTAAATATATTTTCTCCCGTAATGTTGCCGGCTTATCTTTTACTGACCTATGGTGTAAACATCCCCAAGCCCCTTTTCCAACACGGTGAATATGGATTGCCGTAATAAATCTCGTATCTTTTTGATGTGCCTGTGAGTCTGTCCCAATAGATAATCGATATAAATTTCGTGGATCCTTTTCAATGAAACTACAAATGCGGTTAAAGACCGTATCAAAATTCAAATGTCTCTCTGAAACATTATAGAATTTATGCCAACCGTCCACATAGTCACGTCCTTTCCATTAGACAGACTTTTCGTATTCTCATTGTATGGGACAAAAACAAAAATTATAACTTACTATCCTTTATTCGTCTCAATATTTCGCATTACAAAATGACAAACTTGGCAAGTATAAATTACATTTTGATTCGATTGAGCCGTTAATACATGAATAATCTCTGCAGAATTGTGGCAATTAGGACAGATCACAACTGGTAAACGTTCCACATAACACACCTCCTATTTATTTTTATCACGCTATTTTCGAGCAGTAAAACTCCTGATTGATGTAGGCCAATCATCAGTCGATAATAAGCACTTCCACTGATTAAAGTCTTATTTTATTACCATTGTAGGAAAAACGAAAAATTCCTATACATATATACTGGAAAGTAAAAGAACTAAAAAAGGTACTGCCATAGGCAGTACCTTTTTTATATGTATCAAGAAATGATATCGTAAATCTCAATTGCAACCATATCGATATTATCGAATTGATACACTTGAGGTTTTTCACCTTGTTGATACACTTCTAATTCATACATTTCACTTTTATCGAAAAATTTCACGCTACATTTGCGCTCACCGTTCACTTCAAAATAGCGTTGTGCTACTTCACCGCTTACAGCTTGTTCTTGTAGACTAACAAGTCGTGTTAAAATTCCTTGGAGTAGAGACATGAAATCTCTCCTTTCTCTAATCTTCCTACCAATAGGTTTTACAGCTATACTCATTCTATCCGTCATAACAGAAAAAATGTTCCACAGTCTAGGATAAAGGTTATTGGCCAGAAACTCAACTAAAAATTTGTCGAAATGCAAAGGAAAACACAGAAAGAACATCTTTTTCCTTCTTTATTGCGATTTCCATACTGGAATAATATAATAAAAAACAGAAAAAAGGAGGAATTACAATGAAAAAAATTGAGGTTTACACACAACCTGATTGTCCGCCATGTGTCATTGTGAAAGAATTTTTAAAGCATAATAACGTTGCATATGAAGAATTTGACGTAAAAAAAGACGCTGCTGCTCGCGATCGCCTTTTATACGACTATGATTCCTATTCAACTCCAACAGTTGTAATCGACGGTGAAGTGGTTGCAGGTTTTCAAATCGAAAAATTACAACAGCTACTCAATATAGAATAGGAATAGGTAAATACCTATTCCTATTTTTATCTCGTTATTTATGGGCAGTAAAACTCCCGATTGATGAAAGCTAATAATCAGTGGGATATAAAGCCCCCACTGATTAAAGTTGCACTTTATAATTGTTGTAACCTTTTTATTTCAGTTAAAAGTTCTTGGCTTTCATGATACCCTGCTAATTTCCATTTATCTTGATCCCTTTTCAATGTTACAATTTGATATTGTCCACTTTTCGCCCGCTCATATACATATAAATTTTTATGCTCTTCATCATACGCCATTTTCGTTTCCGAATTAAAAGAAAACGGTGCTTCTTTTGCTGGAAGTAAATATTCACCACTTTGTTTATCACTTCTACTATTTTCATCTGTAAATACTTGAAGGAAATTATCTGTAAAATACGGTGATAACGTCTCTATCATCTTATTCATCGGCAAATGCTTCCCGCGAATTGAAAATTGGGTTTCATAGCCTTTTTGTATCGTTGTAAACACGTCTTTCCGATCGACTTTCAATTCCTCTTTTCCTAAAACAGTTGTAACACTATAACCAACTAGAAAGGCAACACATACAAATAGAACAAGCCATATTCCATATTTCCTCATTTTTTCACCTTCCTTTTAAAAGAACTTGTCTTTGTAGTATTCATTGTAACAATGATTATGCAAAGAAAGGGATGGTTTCGTTCGTAAAATCTTTACAACGATAGACAGCATTTTCATCACCATTTTCACTATTACCAATTTCTGATAAAAACAAACAAAAAAATGCACGAATCTCTTCGTGCATTAAAATAAAACATCTTCTTCATATAAATATTCATAAGATAAATCTATAAATAAAAAGTTTTCATCATCAATCGGGAAAGAAAATGTTCGTACCATTTCACCAGTTTCAATATCGGCATATAAATCTGAAAGTCTCGCCTTATTTTCAAAACGCATTTTCATAATATTCTCAAGAAAATACGGACGCCAACTCCAGTTCTTCATATAATACTCCGGCATCACAATCCATTCCCCATCTTTTTTCATAACATTACCTGATTGTTGAAAACCATCTTCATTGCAAATAAATATGCGAAAACTACATTGTGATATACTTTGGCTAAATTGTAATAACCAATCATTTATATCTTCATTCTTTTTTTGTTTTGACAGAACATCACCAATTCGATCACGTAACATCTCTGTTAAATGATAAATTTTTTGCAACTTCTTTTTCTCATGCTGAATAAATTGATGACATTCATTACCAAGTCTCTCTTTTAAAACATTCGTTTCAATAAAATCAGGTAAACATTCTTTTAAATAATTACCTTGATAGTATCTACCACCGTTTTTCCAAGCATATTGTAGTTGATAAAAAGCATCAATTTCTTCATATAACAACGTTGCACCAATTCTTCTTGCAAGTAAAGATAAGGAATATAAAATATCTTGATAAGATTGTATAAGTGCAGTTTGCCTTAAGTTTGTTAAATCTACTTTTAAAATATCAGGTGCTAACACGCTAATACGTTCTAAATTACTTGTACCCGTTCCAACTTTATTAATCGAAATCTGAATACCATATGTACGATAATACATAAGCAAATGATTAAATTGCTCAATATCTTCTTTACATTCATGCTCTGTTATCTCTAAAACAATGTGGTTCAAATTTAAACCTTGTTTTTCATACATCAATAAAAGTTGAAGTAAACTTTCATCTTCGTCATTCATTAATACGTTAGCATTTCGATGTATAAATAATAACAATTTTTGATTGCTTTCTAAATAACGGTTTAAAGCTGTTTCTACTATAATATTATCCGCTTCCAGTTGAAACTCACTTGGAATAGAATCATCATGAAAGAACGAAGCTAAACTTTGTATGCCCTCTTCTGTTTGAATACGTCCTACTACTTCATATCCAATTACTGTATGTTCATCAGCACTAAAAATAGCTTGATAATAAGGAAGGACTTTATCCAAGTTACTCATTACATCTAATGCATCTATCAACGTGCTTCCCTCCCTTTACTTTTCAAAAATTATAACACGATATTTACGGAAAAATAATAAAAAATCCCTTCAGTTTTCCTGAAGGGATTAGAGGGGTAAAATGCTAAGGGGAATTAGCAATTCTACTATGAAGAAAAAAGAGGTCTTAAATATACCGTATATATGACCTCTTGTAAATACCTTTCTTTCACATGTCACAATTCCGTCACATTTTACCACAAAAAAATGAATCAAACATTCATTTGGTCATCCCTCTTAAAATGGATATTGATGCAAGTGTTGTCCTCCATCCATTGTCATGCATGTTCCATTTATGTATGCAGCTTCATCTGAACATATATAATAAGCTAGACCCGCAATTTCTTCTGGCGTACCTAGTCTTCCAAGTGGCACACTTTGTAGTGTACGCTTAGCCATTTCTTCTGAAATCCATAATTTATCGGCACCGCCCGTACGTTCAATCGGCCCTGGTGCGATAGCGTTAACTCGTATTCCATATTTACGTCCCCACTCAACAGCAAGCGTTTTAGTCATTGCTAATACGCCAGCTTTTGCTGCAGCCGAATGAATAACTCCTGGACCTGCATCCCATGCATATGTCGCTACCATATTAATGATATTTCCTTTTATACCTTTCTCAATCCAATACTTCCCGACAGCTTGACTGCAATAAAATGTACCATTTAACACAATATTAATGACCGAATTCCAGCCATTCACAGATAAATCTTCTGCTGGACAAATAAAGTTGCCAGCTGCATTATTTATTAAAATATCAATTCGTCCGAACTTTTCATCAATATGTTCAATCATTTTCTGAATATCTTCAGTATTTCGTACATCCATTTGTACAGGCAATATTTGCTCTGGAAACTGTTCAATCTCTAACTTTGTTTCCTCCAGTTTTTCTTTTGTACGCCCTGTAATAACAACTCGTGCCCCTTCTTTTGCAAAACGAGTTGCCATTCCTTTTCCCATTCCACTCGATCCACCTGTTATAATTACTACCTTCTCTTTCATATATATCCCTCCCAAAAATGAATACACATTCATTTTATCATTTTATTTGATAGAAATCTTTATATTTTTAAACTTTTCTGATATTTTAACTTAAAGAGACTTCTTTTCATTCATTTTTCCGTAAGCTATACTACTTCTTTATTATTTTAAATATATTAAAAAAAACTGAAAGGAGATTTGAGTAGCCTGTATATGGAACGAAAACACATGATATAAATCAAATAGGTATACTCATACTTTTATGAAGCAAATTACACGAAGAAATTTTTTGAAAAATGGAATACGCACTTGTCTATATTCATTTATAACCACTAGTATCGGTTACTATTACGCTAAATACATAGAGCCGCATATGATCTCTTTTACAGAGCACACACTAAAATCACAGCTCATACCAAAAAGTTTTCATGGTATGAAGATTCTTCAATTTAGCGATTTACATCTCGGATACTATTTCTCGCTCCAACATTTATCTCAAATCATTTCTAAGATTAATGCTGCAAACCCAGATATTGTCCTTTTTACTGGTGATCTCATTGATAATTACCAAACATATACTGATACTCCTTTCGTTGCATCCATTTTAAAGAATATACATGCACCCTTCGGTAAATTTGCTATTTATGGTAACCATGATCACGGCGGATATGGAACTGAATACTATGATCACATCATGCGTGAATCTGGATTTGAACTATTACTAAATAGCGAAAAACGAATTCGTCTACTGGATAATAGTGAAATTTCTATTTTCGGACTCGATGATATACTACTTGGCAAACCAAAAATAGCGGAAACACTACAACAAGCGCGGCAAAATACTTATAACATTGTTCTTGTTCACGAGCCAGATATTGCGCCACAAATTGCTACATATCCAATCAACTTGCAACTTTCTGGTCATAGCCACGGCGGACAAGTAAAAATCCCTTTTTTAGGTGCTATCGTTACCCCATCACTTGCCAAACACTACATTGAAGGCTTCTATTCCATTCAAGACTTATCTCTCTATGTCAATCGCGGACTTGGAAGAACACGTGTCCCATTCCGGTTTATGTCAAAACCTGAAATTACACTCTTCACCCTACAACATTCGTAATAATTCGCCTATTTTCTTACATATCCTTTCTTGTACGCGCTCATCCACGTTTCGTTTACCATATGATAAAAGTGAGTCCAATAAAGGAGGTTTGTTCATGTATCCATATTATCAACCAATCCCAGTTCGTTCAGCACCTATTGGCCCAGTAGGCGACTCACGATTCTTTCCGTTTTTTGGCGTTCCATTTCTAGCTGGAATTGCTGGTGGATTGCTCGGCGGAGCATTAGCTTTCGGCCCTAGACCATTTTATCCACCTTATCCACCACCTTACCCGCCACCAGCACCTTATCCTTGTTATGGTGGACCTTGTCAACAACCATACTATTATTAATGTATGCCAACAATTCTACCAACGCTATTCTCTCTATTCGACAATCGATTAATATGCTTACAATAAAAACTATTCTCTCTACACATTCTTCTATTTTGAGAACGTATAATAAGTAGAGAACAAAGTAAAAAACCTCTTATTAATAAGAGGTTTTTTACTTTGTTCTTGCTATTCAGCATCTGTATTTTGATACGCCATCTTAAACAACTTCACTTGGCTATCAATCTCCTCTGCACCACTATTAATAACATAATAGTAGTCACCGTCTTTATTTTGTTCGCGTGTTTTCACATTATCTGCTAAAGTAAGCTGTAAAATCGCCTTTATTCTTGCTTTCATTTCAATATCTAGAATTGGGAAGGATATTTCTACTCGTTTCTCCATATTTCGCGTCATCCAATCAGCTGAAGATAAATATATTTTCTCCTCTCCATTATGATGGAAATAATAAATACGGCTATGTTCTAGATATCTTCCTACAACACTAACTACACGAATATTTTCACTTACATTTGGAATACCAGGTCTTAAACAACATGTTCCTCGAACGATGAGCTCTACCTTTACTCCCGCTTGTGATGCTTCATACATTTTTTTTATTAATGGTTTATCCGTTAGTGAATTCATCTTAGCGATAATATAGCCATTTCCATATTGCCTATGATAACGAATTTCTTCATCTATTAAATCCATAAATTGCTTTCTTATATCAAATGGTGCAACTGATAAATGGTGAAAATGCGGTTTCGTTGTATAACCACTTAAATAATTAAAGAAATTTGTTGCATCGACCCCAAAGTCTTTTCGTGATGTAATATAGCCAAAATCGGTATATAGCTTTGCTGTTGCATCATTATAATTTCCTGTTCCAAGATGTACGAATCTTTCGATTTTTCCGTTTTTTCTTCTTACAACTAGCGTAATTTTACTATGCGTTTTCAAGTGACTTACACCGTAAATAACGTGACACCCCGCCTGTTCTAATTCTTTAGCCCAATGAACATTATTCTCTTCATCAAACCTTGCTTTTAACTCCACCAACACTGTGACTTGTTTTCCTTTTTCAGCTGCTACTTTTAGTGCCTGAATAATCGGAGAATCACCACTTACTCGATATAATGTTTGTTTAATCGCAAGTACATTCGGATCGTCTGCCGCATCACGGACAAAATCAACTACTGGCTGAAACGATTCAAAAGGATGATGTAATAAAATATCATGCTCAATCGCCTTTTCAAATACATCTTCCTCATCACCTAAGTCTTGAGGTGGTTGCGGAATAAGGGCTGGATAAATGAGATGTTCATATAATGGTGCTAATTTTTTATATAAAGAGAATAAACATGTTAAATCTAACGGTCCATCCATTATATATACATCTTCATCTTTTACTTCCAACACCTCGTATAATAATGTTAATACTCTTTCATCAATGTGTTCTTTGCCAACTTCTAAACGTACAGCAGCTCCCCACTTACGCTTTTTCAACTCTTTTTCAATTACCTTTAATAAATCCCTCGCACCCTCTTCATGAATTGTTAAATCCGCATTACGTGTAATACGGAAACGAGTAACAGATGATACTTTATATCCTGTGAATAATTTATGAGTAAAACTACTAATTACATCTTCTAATAAAATAAATTTATGCTTTTGCCCTTCACTCGGTAAAAATATGAAGCGTTCAAGTAATGAAGGAACTTGCACAATTCCTAACTTCGTACGGTTTTCTTCCTCCACTTGCTTCTCATCATATAAAAGAGTAGCTAAGTTCAAACTTTTATTTAATAACATCGGAAATGGACGGTATGCATCGATAGCTACAGGCGTTAAAACCGGAAAAATTTGCTCATCAAAATAATCTTCTATAAATTCTCTCTGTTCTTTCGTCAAATCATGGAATGTTAAACGCTCAATCCCCTCTAATTCAAGCGCTGGCAATACATAATTTTTAAACGTATCATATTGTACGGTCATTAATTCATGGGCTTTTATCGCAATTTTATTTAATTGTTTTTTTGGTGTTAAGCCAGCTTTATTTTCTGGTTGATTAAACCCAGCACTCACTTGATCTTTCAAACCCGCTACACGTACCATAAAGAATTCATCTAAATTCGAGCTAAAAATACTAATAAACTTTAATCTTTCCAAGAGTGGATTATTTTCATCTTGCGCTTCTTGTAGTACACGTTCATTAAATGCTAACCAACTTAGCTCTCGGTTATTATAATATGCTGTATCATTTAAATTTACGATGTTCCCCTTCAACAATTCCATTCTCTTCACACTTCCCCTTGAAACTTTTTTACTATAATTTAGTTACTTTTATTTTAGCAAATTACAATATTATAAAGTGTAAATTTTTTGTAAAGACATCCGTACAACCTAACATTTTCATTCAAATGACAAGTTAATATTCGTTTTTAACACTCTTTCTAGCTGCTTTTTTTGTTTTTCAGCTTGTACTTTTTCTGCTAATGCCGATTGCTCACATAAAATTCTAAACGTTAATCCTTCTTTATTTTCTGTTATGGATATCGTATCAACAAGCGATCTTTGTCTTACATTTAAAGCAGCTGAAAATTGTAAAACAGCCCCTAATAGGCGGATTTTTTTTTGTTCGCTTTTATCAAACCAACCTTCAAATGGAGATAAATGTTGTTTAAATAGCATTTTTGATTTATAAGATGCAATAAGCGCTAACCTCACTCGATCTTTATGCATCATGCCATCAATTGTTTTATTCGCCAATAAATAAAACGTGTGTAAACGACTCGCTTCTTCGTCTATATATTTTCCAATGTTAAATACTTTCGCTGCTTGATGGAATGCTTCCCAGTCTTTTATCGAAACAGAAATCAGTCCCATTTCTTCGAGTTGTTTACAAATCAATCTTCCATGTTTAATAAGTTGAATGACAAATTCCATATCCATTTCATATTCGTGTGATAACAAATGTAAGCTTTCTTCAACTACATTCGGATAATATGAAATCCCTAAATCTTTCGTCAACTCTTCATAGAAAACACCTTCTCTTAATCCTTTTTTGCTTAATACAAATGCCGTTGCTTCTATAATATTTACAAGTTTATGAAATACTTCAACCGCTGGAATAATTGTATCAGCTCGATCTTTTGCCAATCCTTCCATTTTCTGAAGTTCGATAAACGATTGTTTTTCTAATGTACCTTTTACATTTTCAATATCTTCTTCTTTCATTTTGTATAAATGTACTCCCGCTATAGGATAGTTTATTAAATTTTGGTGGATTTTTGCTAAGTTTCTCGCACTACCACCAATTGCAATAAGAGGCAATTTCTTATCAATTAACCATGGTAACGTTCGAAATTGACACTCTAAATACTCTCGAATTTCCTCTAATTCATCTTTAGTAGGAATATCACCTTTAATAAATAGATGTTTTAAAGAAAGCGCACCAAAAGGAAAACTATGGTACTCTAAAATCTCTCTATTTTTAATATATGTAACTTCCGTACTTCCGCCACCAATATCTACTGTTATTCCTTCCGAAAACGAAGTAGAATTCATAACTGCTAAATAGCCGTAACGTGCTTCCTCATATTCTGATAACACTCTAAGAGTAAAGTCTGTTTGTCCTTCAACAAGTTTTTTAATCTTCTCTTGATTCTCAGCCTGTCTAATTGTTGCCGTTGCAACACAAAGTACATGATGCAGCTGATGGAATTTTGTACTTTCTTGAAATTGAAATAATGTTTGTAACAATACTTCTTTACCTTCTTCATTCAAAACACCATCGATTAAATAATTTCTTAACCGAGCAACCACTTTCGTATTTTCAATTTCTTTATAAAAACCTCCATTTTGCTTTTCATAAATAACTAAACGCATTGTATTAGATCCAATATCTATAATGGCATATTGTTGTTTTAATAGTTCTTTCAAACTTCTCACTCTTTCATTATCAAATTTCAAAACACATTCTATTACTATTATACAAAATAGTTGTTTTTTGTAACAATATTGCTTTAATATTGAAAATGTATACAATCACTTTTTGCATATAATAAAAACCTCTTTTATTTATGTTATAATAATGAAAAATTGAAAGGAGATTCAATATGAAACCTTCACAACCACAATCTCAATTACAAAACCAACATCCTATTAATCGACTAGCTCAATCTATTTTCGTTGTGAATCGTCATGCCAAAGCTGCAACTAACCCTAAATATTTATACTGGTTAAAAAAGACAGCTTTAGAGCGTTTAATCGCCGAAAAAAAAGCAATTAAAGAAGGATTACATTTCTCTAGAAATCCACGTTTTAGCCAACAACAATCTGATGTTCTTATACGGTTAGGCGATTATTATTTCCACATCCCTCCTACGAAAGAAGATTTTCGAAACCTACCACATCTTGGTCATCTTGAATCCTCCTACCGAAACCCGAAAACAACCTTGTCTTTAACAGTTTCCAAAAAAACACTTCAAGATTATATTGGTCCTGAAGCACTGAAACAAGAAAAAAAATTAAGTGAACCTGTTCCATGGTATAGCCGCACTTATACAAAAAAATAAAACAGTTTGGCCTATGTTTGGCCAAACTGTTTTATTTTTTCTCTTCTTTAATTTTAATATTGGCTTGCTTGTAAAATGCAACTTTTTCTGTATTATAAGATTTCGTGAATTCATTAAACTTATCTTTTTCTGACTCAATATCCTTATACGATTGATTTACTACTTTAACTTTCTCACTAATATCTTTTAATTTTGTACCTTTATCTTGTAACATTGTATATAATTCTTTTTCTTGTTTTAACGATTTATTATAGCTGTCATACATTTTGTTAAATGAATCATGTCGTTTCTCATATGTGCTTTTCACTTTATCCGCTTGCTCTTTCAATTTCTTATCTTCAATTTTCTTCACATATTTATCTGCTGATTTCACTTCTTCTTGCGCCTTATTTAAAGATTCTTTTTCTTTTTTAAGCACTTTTTCTCGTTCATCTGTATTTTTCACTGCTTGGTTCAGTTTTTCCTTAACAGTTTGATTATTATCTTTTCCTTCTTGAACAATCTGGTTATATAATTCTTGTCCCTCTTTTTCTAAAGTTTCAAGTTTCTTTGCATCTTCAAACATTGTTTTTTCTTGCTTGGCAGCATTTTCAAATGCTACATATAATTCCTCTTCTGGTTTTGGCCCGAAACAACCCGCTAATAAAACCATTGATAATGTGGCTACAATTGCTAATTTACTATATTTCAACATCTTTTCCTCCTACTTATAAACGATCCTTGTGTAAAAAAGCTATAAAAATCATATAATCCTTCTATACACTTCACACTCGCATCTTTTTTACGAAGATCATCAGTATTGTTTATCATGCTTGTACACATTTATTACTTGAAATTATTTTTCACGTTATTCTCTTTGAATTATGTAGCAGTTTCATGTCCATCTACTAAGTATATTTCACTTTGCACTTTTCATTCTCTACTCACACTATGTATTACCTTAAAATACAATGGAATTCACCAGAGCCATAATAATTAGAAGAACAACTATAATAATTCACCTGATAAAAGATGATTGTCGATCTCTCACATCTATCATTCCCTTTCCGCTTTCTATCAAATAATCTCTTTGTTCATTTTACACAGTACAAATACTACCTCGCAACAACTTACAAATATTCTTTTCCTTTCCTAAAAAGGAAAAGTGTAGAGCATGTTTTCCTCTACACTTTTAAAATGAAACACATTGTGCAAATGCATTGACACATCCATCATAATTATATGCCTATTTCATATATTTTTAAAGACTTTTATTACAATAAAAGTTGTTTTTGTAATAAAAGTCAAAAAAATGTTACAATCCGAATTTCTTCATATCATATTTCTTCAACTCAAAGTTTTACTCATTGTCTTTCAAATTTCTATACTGGTACAATTGATTCTGTGCCTTTCTTAACAATTCTTCAAAAGTTTTCCCTTCTACTGGATAACTAGCAGCCCCAAGTAATAGCGTCACACTTAATAAACCACTTTCTATTCCACTTTCTATTTCACTTTCAATATTTTTCATTAATCGTCGTGTTATTGTTGATTTTTCATGACCATTATCAATCGCTACAATAACATATTTATTTTCATCCCATTTTGTAACGACATCACCTTTTCGAATCGTCTTTACAATAGTAGACTCCACTCTCTGTACTAACGCTTCCAACTTTTTTTCTTGCACTGTTTCCTTTAATCCCTCCCATTCTTTAACGGAAAGAATGTACACTGTAATATTGCGAGAATCTCGTTCAGATAAAGCAGCTACTTTTTCAAAAAAATCAACAACAAAATCATTACTTGCCATTCCCCCTACTTCCATATTCATACGTCCGTTTTCTCTTTTATCGTACCAATGGCCAAAGTAACAACTTAGCAACAGTTGCAAAATATAAATAATAAAGACAGTATAAAATGATCGCGAATCTAATTTTGCAATTACATCCTGAAGCGCAATCCATTCCGTAACAGCAACAGTATTCCCTAGTAATAATCCACTAATCTTCCCTTTATGTTTCATACTTCCTCTCCTTTCTATACCAATATATGTTTCTATAACAATAATGTTTTTCTACCAAATAAAAAATGTACATATTCTATGTACATTTCCGCTAGAGCTTGTATTCCTTTTTTATTCTATTTCATATATATACTATATATCGTTTATAGAAAGGAGTGACCTATATGCTACAAAAAGAAAATCTATCAGATGCTATACGTTTACTAGCTGGTTTTTTGTTATCATTAAAGCTACTATTTACCTCTTTCGGAATAAACTTTATTACGAACGATCAAATCGACGCTATTGTAAATGTTATTTCATTTCTATTCATTCTATATTTTGGTTATAAAAATAACTATGTAGGAAAAAAAGGAATCGAACAAAAGAAAATACTCAAGAAGCACAACCTCCATTAAAAAAGGAACCTTTCGCACAGGTTCCTTTTTATCATTGCCGCACCACAACTTCATTTGTTTGCAAGGGGCCATATGAGACTGCTTTATGTTGAAATGTGTATGTAGCCTTAAACAATGCAGTTTTAACCGCTTTATCTTTATTTGCTTTTAATTTACAACTTAGTTCCACCTTCTCGTTCGGCAATAAATTATCGATTCTCCACCTTACAAGCTGGAATAAAAACTCGCTCATCCCCTTATTAACCTGCAGAGAATTCGGAATATACGAAAAGTAATCTCTAATCATATGACTTACAACGACTCGTGAAATCACTTCAATTCCTTTATTTTCAACTTCAATTCGCATAATAAGTATGTCGTTTACATCATAGATTAGTTCATATGAAAATTTTTCTTCATACATACTACGGATTTGTAATGTAACTGCTACATTAGGAAGTTCGCCTTCCTTTTTTGAGCCATCAATCCACAATACCGGCTGTAACGGTATTGTATCCCTTCCTTGATCCGAAATTCGCTTCCATATTTTCATAATATATATTCACCTCATTTCAGATGTACCATCCATACAATTCTATTCTTTCGCTTTACACAATAAACTACAAAAATGATGAACGCTTGTTACAAACGATATTTAATAGTTCCCTTCCTTTTATCCTATTCGACAATATAAAGAAAAAACCATTTTTCAACTGTTAACAGGAAGTATTCTTACTGAAATATTTTTTACAATTTACTTCATTGACTTTATAACAATATTCAGTATTGCTCACTCTTTTTCTTTCCATACAAAAGGATATTTTGGTGAAAGAAAAAGTTTGCCTTTTAGTCAAATTTGACTATAATATTCTTTATGGCATGTCAGTGCACTTATGTAAGAGAATTTAAGAGGAACTATGCTTTAGATTTTTATGCGTTGCATTTAAAACTTAATATAGTTTACTTATTATTAAAGGAGGGGCATATTTGGAAACTCAACTATCAAAAAAAGACTCCAACAATACAAAGTTTGTTGTTGCTGGTTTACTACTTGGTATTTTAATGGCAGCAATGGATAATACAATTGTTGCAACCGCAATGGCGACGATTGTCGGAGACTTGGGAGGATTTGACAAGTTTGTTTGGGTCACATCGGCATATATGGTAGCAACAATGGCAGGGATGCCTATTTTCGGAAAACTTTCTGATATGTACGGACGGAAACGTTTTTATATTGGTGGACTCATTCTTTTCTTATTCGGTTCTGCACTTTGCGGGACAGCATCTAGTATTGAACAATTAAGTATTTATAGAGCAATTCAAGGTATTGGTGGTGGCGCCCTTATGCCTATCGCCTTCACAATTATGTATGACATATTCCCGCCAGAAAAACGTGGGAAAATGACAGGGCTATTCGGTGCAGTTTTCGGGACATCAAGTGTATTTGGACCTTTATTAGGTGCCTATATTACGGACTATATAAGTTGGCATTGGGTCTTCTATATTAATATTCCATTAGGGCTTATCTCCTTCTTCTTCATTACTAAATACTACAGTGAATCTCTAGAATTTAGAAAACAAAAAATTGATTGGGCTGGTGCTATTACACTTGTCATTAGTATTATTTGCTTAATGTTCGCACTAGAACTTGGTGGTAAAACGTATGCATGGGACTCTAATGTAATTATCGGTTTATTTGCAACTGTTGTTATTATGCTTATTATTTTCTTCTTCGTAGAACGAAAAGCAACTGAGCCTATCATTTCTTTCCATCTATTTAAAAAACCTTTATTTGCAGCTAGCCAAGGCGTTGCCTTTTTCTATGGTGCTGCTTTTATCATCTGTACAGTTTATATCCCAATCTTCGTTCAAGGTGTTCTCGGAGGTTCAGCCTCAAATGCTGGATTAATTTTAACACCAATGATGGTCGGCTCTGTAATCGGAAGTCAAACAGGTGGACAGTTAGCTTCACGAACAAGCTATCGTAACATTATGATGGTATCTGGCGTTTTCTTCGTTCTTGGTATTTATTTACTAAGCACCTTAACAATGGACACACCTCGTATGCTCGTAACGCTATTTATGGTTCTCGCTGGACTTGGGGTTGGTTTCTCATTCTCAGTTTTAAGTATGTCTTCTATCCATAAATTAGAAATGAGAGACCGTGGTTCTGCTACATCAACAAACTCATTCTTCCGTTCACTCGGTATGACTCTTGGTGTAACGATTTTCGGTACAATTCAAAATCATATTTTTATTAATAAATTAAACACTGTGTTCCCTCCTGAACTTGCAAAATTAGCTCCAAAAGGTGGAGACACAAGTTTCTTATTATCACCAGGTGCTACCGAGAAGATTCCAGCAGAAATATTAACTGGTATTAAAGAAGCTCTCGCTACATCTATTGCCAACACATTCTTCTGGGCACTGATCCCAGCTGTACTAAGTATTATTTGTATTTTACTTATGGGAAATGAACGCCTATTTACAGGACCGAAAGCGAAACAAAAGCAAAAACAAGTAAGTTAGTATAAAAAAAGGAACGGCATATCCCTTTATGAAAAAGGATATGCCGTTTATAATATGTATAAAATCAAACTTTAATTAGTAGGGATACAGTTTTTATGTACAGGAGTTGAGACAGAATGAGCATGAAATTAGTCATTCTCGGCTTGCTACTCGAAGGAGATAAACATCCATATGAAGTGCAGCACATAATGAAAGACAGACAGATGGATTATTATATTAAATATGCAAAAGGATCACTTTATTACGCCTTCGAGCAATTAGAAAAGCAAGGTGCAATTCGCATTACAACTATTGTTCGTGATACGAATAGACCAGATAAAACAATCTTTCATATAACAGAGGAAGGTAAACAACTATTTCACACGTTACTCTTAAAACAGTTCGAAGCAAAAAACCAAATATATAAACCAATTTATTCAGCACTTTCTTTCACTCATTTTGGTGATGATCAAGAATTGGTTCCAATTTTAGAAAAAAAGAAACATGATACCGTTCAATATTTACATAAAATGCAAACTATATATGATTGCAGTAAAGGAAAAATTCCACGTGCACAACTATATATTTTACAAAGTGTTATTGAGCATATTACCGTTGAATTACAATGGTTAAGCATCCTCCTTAACGATGCCATAGCAGGACGACTTTCAAAATTTGATGTAGATGAAAATTGAGCGAGTAAAGAAGACGTTCCCTCTTCTTTACTCGCTCAATTTTTCTATATTTTCACATTCCATTATATATCATTAATCTGAAAAACACCTAAATTATTCAGAATATTAAGAAATAAAACCTTTAGAATTTTCTTATTTTAAAACAGTAGACAAAATTCCAAAAATTGTGTTAGAATTTGTTTCAATATCATATCGCTTGTTAAATTCCTTTCAAAAGGAAAATAGGTACACGAAAATTTCGTTTCGTGTTTAAAAGGGAAGCTTGGTGAAACTCCAACACGGTCCCGCCACTGTAAATGCTGAGATTTCTTTGTTAGTGCCACTGTGAGAACGGGAAGGTGAAAGAAATTATATGAAGCATAAGTCAGGAGACCTGCCTGTTTTAACAACACTGATAGATTCACGGATGATGATGAGGTGTTAAAACAAAAAGGAAGGCTTATTTTCTATGTCTTTGTACTTTTTGTTATAAGTATTTCCTAGTAAACGGAAATGCTTACTTTCAATTAGGGAGGAATTTAAAATGGCAATTCAAACAAGTAACTTAGGTTATCCACGTATCGGACTACAACGAGAATGGAAAAAAACATTGGAAGCTTTTTGGTCCAATAAAATTGATGAAGAACAATTTTTAACAACGATGAAAGAAATTCGCCTTCAACACGTAAAAGTACAGCAAGAAAAAGGAATTGAACTCATTCCAGTCGGCGATTTTACATATTATGATCACGTTCTGGATACTGCTTATATGTTAGGTTTTATCCCGTCACGTTTTTCTGAGTTTACATCTTACCTTGATGTATATTTTGCAATGGCGCGTGGCTCTAAAGATCACGTAGCTTCCGAAATGACTAAATGGTTTAACACAAACTATCATTATATTGTTCCTGAATATGAAGAGGGATTACAAATCTCTTTAAAAGATAATCGTCCACTTCGCTTATACGAAGAGGCAAAACAAGAATTAGGCGTAGATGGAAAGCCTGTTATTTTAGGACCATATACTTTCTTAAAATTAGCAAAAGGCTATAAACAAGATCAATTTGCTACTATTTTAAAACAGTTAGTTACACCTTACGTACAACTACTTTCAGAACTACATGCGGCTGGTGCACAAATCATTCAAGTTGATGAACCGATTTTCGCTTCTTTAACTAAAGAAGAAATTCAGCATGCGAAAGAAATTTATGAAACTATTCGTAAAGAAGTTCCAAACGCGAATCTTCTTTTACAAACATATTTTGATAGTGTAGAAGAAAACTATGAAGAAATTATTACATTCCCTGTATCTAGTGTTGGTTTAGATTTCGTTCACGGTAAAGAAGGTAATTTAAATGCTATTGCGAAATACGGATTCCCAGCTGACAAAACTTTAGCAGTCGGTTGTATAGATGGCCGTAACATTTGGAGAGCGGACCTTGATGAAATTCTTACGTTATTTACAACGTTACAAAAACAAGTCCAAACAAAAAATTTCATCGTTCAGCCTTCTTGTAGTTTATTGCATTCACCAATTGATAAAACCGAAGAAACTCACTTATCGACTGAACTATTTGATGCGCTAGCATTTGCAAACCAAAAATTAGAAGAACTAGTTCTTATTCATTCTGCTTTGACTCAAGGTACAGAAAGCATTAGTAACGAACTTGAAACATATCGCAATGCGCACCATACAATACGTTCATCTGCTGCACGTAACCGAGAAGATGTCAAAGCAGCACGAACAGCACTAAAAGAAGAAGATTTTTCACGCCCTCTTCCATTTGAAAAACGATACGAATTACAACAAGTTGCTCTGCAGTTACCGTTGTTACCAACAACAACTATCGGTAGCTTCCCGCAAACAACTGAAGTTCGTCAAACGCGAAAAGAATGGCGTAACGGCGTTATCTCAAATGAACAATATGAGCAATTTATTGAAAAAGAAACAGAAAAATGGATTCGTTACCAAGAAGAAATCGGTCTTGATGTTCTTGTTCATGGTGAATTTGAAAGAACTGACATGGTCGAATACTTCGGTGAACGTCTTGCTGGTTTCTCCTTCACTAAAAACGGTTGGGTACAATCGTATGGTTCCCGTTGCGTGAAACCACCTGTTATTTATGGTGATGTTGCCTTTATAAATGGAATGACTATTAAAGAAACTGTATACGCACAAAGCTTAACAGAAAAAGTAGTAAAAGGTATGCTAACTGGACCTGTCACTATTTTAAATTGGTCATTCGTTCGAAATGATATTTCAAGAAAAGAAGTTTCCTATCAAATTGCATTAGCACTTCGTCATGAAATTGAATTACTTGAATCGTCTGGAATTAGAGTAATCCAAGTCGATGAGCCAGCGCTTCGTGAAGGAATGCCACTAAAAGAAAAAGATTGGGATGCATATATTACATGGGCAGTTCAATCCTTCCTTTTAGCAACATCTTCTGTAGCCAATGAAACGCAAATTCATACGCACATGTGTTACAGTAACTTCGAAGATATTGTAGATGCTATTCGTGCATTAGATGCGGATGTCATTTCTATCGAAACATCACGTAGTCACGGAGAATTTATTGATACATTAAAACATACAACATATGAAAAAGGGATCGGTCTAGGGGTATACGATATTCATAGCCCACGTGTACCGAGTAAAGATGAAATGTTTGAAATCGTAGAACAATCTTTACAAGTATGTGATCCTAAATATTTCTGGATTAATCCTGACTGTGGTTTAAAAACAAGAAAAACGGAAGAAGTTATTCCAGCTTTAGAACACATGGTGCAAGCAGCAAAAGATGCTCGTTCCCTTTTAAAAACAAATGCATAACAAAAATGGGTTATCCTTCCTTAGGATAACCCATTTTTTATTCTTTACTTTCAAAAAAGAATTCGTATTGTAGTTTATATAACTCATCATCCGTTGGTTCTTCAAGAGGAATTACCTGCAATACAACTGTATACTCACCATTTGGAATAGGAATTTGAAATTTATTTGAAAGAATACTCGTTACAACGATACATTCATTTTTAACTGTAAAAGGAACCGTAACTGTTCTAATTACTTCTTCTTTCTCAATATGTTTTCCACAAGTCACTTTTATTTCACAAGTATAATCAGAAAGTGCTTCAAAAATAACAGTTCCATCCGCCTTAGCATAACCTCTATCAAAATCTTCATCCGTCCAGTCTACGTAAGGCTGTTCACCGTCATAGTTCATCAACATTAATTGTGAATAAGAAATTGTTAACTCCATCGTTCCCCTTCTCCTTCATTATGAAATATGTAACACTACTTCACTTCAAATTTCACACGCGTACCATCTGGATATTTATCTAACTTATTTCCTACCCAAGAACCTGCTCCGCGATTATCCGCTGGACTTATATATTCAATATGCGCCCCTTTTCCGCCTTCTTTACACATCGCCATTGGCCATTCATCACGATCATAGCCTTTTTTTGATGGATATGGAGCTAACGATAATTTCCTTCTATCTCCAGCACCACCACGATCAATTGTACAAACTTCTGAATGTCCTTCTTTTATAGCATCCGTAATATGTTTCCCTGTCTCTGGATATCGCTCTTTCGGAAATTCTAGAACTTGATCATACGCATTCGTTTTTTTGATACTTGTTTCCTCTGGAACAAGTACTTCATACACCGCTACTACAATAGAAAGAATTGCAATAATTGAAATGATAATACCTTTTAATTGCTTCATGTATACCTCCATGATTCTACCAGTTTCTTTTCCTCCGTTATTATAACAAACTTCTCCTGTATATGTTTTCAGACATTATTTTAGCTCTTCTTCGCCATTCCGCCAAAAATCTCTCATTTTTCTTCATCTTTTCACTAATGCTGTAGAAAACTAATAACCTTCCGACATTCTTTTTCAAAGGAAGTCCTCATAAAAAGATTGAAATGATATATACGATACTTTTTGGGGAGGAAATAACATGGAAGCTATCTATAAAACAAAAGATGTCACGAATAAAACAGGCATCCCAAAACATATAGTCCGTAAATATAGCCAACTGTTAGAGGAACATGGGTATATCATTTCAAAAACAGCTGATGCTCGTATTTATAAACTGGATGATTTAAAACTATTGAAATCTATACATGAAAGAGCTGCTAAACTGCAAGAAGATATTTCAGAAACGATACCTATTATTTTAAAAGAAAAAGAGGCCCCGCCTGTACCCGCTATACAAGATAAGCAAGAAATACAAACGAAAGAAAAAGAAGATGGGCGTAACTTTGAGGAGTTCATGTTAAAACTCGAAATGCTCGCTCAATTAAATGAAGCAATTATTCATCAAAATTCTACTCTAATTACACAAAATCGTTTGAAAGATGAAAAATTAGATGAATTGATGCAACAAGTTTATGTAAAAGAAGGCTCTCAAGAAAAAATGCTACAAGAGTTAGTTGATCACGCCGCTCAAACAGATGCCTTGCAAAAAGAAAAGATGGACTTATTAATGAATCATATGTATAAACGAGAATCCAAGCAAGAAGAAAAAATGAATAAACTCGTTAATCAAATTTATAATAAAGACAGTAACCGTGATACACAACTTATGCAAGTTATTCGCGAAATTCAAGAAACAAAAAGAATGGTCGCCGCCTCAAAAGAACAAGGTTTCTTCCATTCATTTAAAAGTTTATTTAGCCGAACAAAACAAGAAAGAACAAACGAATAAACAATATAAAATAAAAAGTTACCTTCCATCGGTAACTTTTATTCCTTATTTCTTACAGCTGGTAATATAATAATCGCTTCAGTACCTTTTCCGCTTTCGCTTTTATATTCCAGTGTACCATTATGCGCTTGTAAAATACTAAATGTCACCATAAGTCCTAATCCTGTCCCTTTTTCTTTTAAAGAATAATACGGTTGTCCAAGCCTTGCTAACTGTTCTTTTGTCATACCAACGCCACTATCTTTAACTCTTATTACGATTGTTTCGTCTTTTTGAACAGCCGTTACTTTTAAATATCCTTTATTTCCTTGAATTGCTTCAATACCATTTTTAACAACATTCATAATAGCTTGCTTCAATTTCGTCTTATCACCAATCGTATAAAGGCTCTCAGAAATCTCAACTTGCAAATATACACCTTGCATCGCTGCAAATGATGACATTAAAGTAGTCATTTCTATAAGTTGCGCGGATAAACAAATGTGTTCTTTTTTCTCAATTTGCGGTCTTGCTAAATTTAAATAATCTGAAATAATTTGTTCCGCCCGATCTAATTCAGCTAATACGAGACGCATATAGTCCTTATTCTTCATTTCTTCCGTACTTTCTAGCAATTGGATAAATCCACGAACAACAGTGAGCGGATTTCGAACCTCATGTGCAACACTTGCTGCTAATTCACTTACGATATTAAGTTTTTCTGATTTTTGCATCTCAGTACGTAGTAATGCGTTTTCATTTAAATATTCCGTTAAATACACCTGAAATACCATAGTCATAACCATAATAAGCGAGGCAAATATAAATCCGCTATATATTTGCGAAATATACGGTGTAAAACCTGTTTCTAACAGCATATTAATTATACCAAATACTAGAAAAACCAACACATAAAATGACGAAATCATAAATGCTAAAATTAGCTTCTTACCCCTTGAAAAAAGAGACCATTTCTTTGATAAGAACAATGGAACTATCAATAGAAATATTACTTCTACAACTGGGAGAATGCTCATTCCTTTTAGTGCCCATTCATATGTAACAAAAATAACTGCTGGGATTAAACCGACAATCCCACCATATAAAAAACCACTGACAATTGGGATTGGGTGAAAGTTATACCCGCAAACATTGTCAAAACAAATAGAATATGTCATGGAGAGAACGAGCGTAACGCTAGATAAAAACATAATAAAGTAACGATTCGGCTTCGGAGGCATTTCTTGATAGCGATTTAAACGAATCGCTTCATATAAAAATAATGGCAAAATAATGATGGCAATTTGGATCAATAAATCACGGATAAGCTCCATAGCCTCTCATCCCCTATATGTATTTTGATATGATTATATCATTTTATTAGTGTATTTGTTTTAAAATTTTGATTTTTCTTAACATATTTGTTAATTCTTTGTTAACAACACATATTAATTGTTACAGATTTTCGAAATGATTGTAAACCCTGTACCAAATTTCCTTCATGCAGTATACAATGAATACGGATTACAAAGAAAATATAAAAAATACTTCACTAGACGGACAACTATAGTAAAATACAGCATATAATCCATACTATCTATGTTTACAAATAAGTGATCATTACTTTAGTAGGAGGAAGATAAATATGGCAGGTACTACGCTTGTTTTAAAAGAAGAAAATTTGGTAGTTCTAGAAAATGTTGAAAAATCAGTGTATGAGGAATTACAGCATAAAACAGGAGAAGCAGATTGCACATGTGCTGTGAACGAATCAGTTGTTCACCTTGGCAAAGTATCCTCTGTACTTTGGAATGAAGATGAAATAGATTGGGAATACGGATACTAAAAAGTCGCTTATAGCGGCTTTTTTTCTGTTCTCTCTTTCTAAATTTCATATACAAAGCGCAATCATAGAAAGTATGATAAAATGAACTTAATTTTCAAACGGAAGAAAGGGAGATACAATGGAACAATTCATTAATCCTAGAGTAAAGGACATCCAAATTTCTGGAATCCGCCAATTCTCTAATATGATTCAAAACTATGATAATCTTATCTCTTTAACAATTGGGCAACCCGATTTCCCTACACCTTCTCTCGTAAAAGAAGCGGCAAAACGGGCCATTACAGAAAATTATACAAGCTACACACATAACGCTGGTTTACTAGAATTACGAAAGGCCGCTTGTAACTTTGTAAAAGATAACTACGATTTACATTATTCAGCTGAAAACGAAACCATCGTTACAATCGGTGCTAGTGAAGCAATTGACGTTGCATTCCGAACGATTTTAGAGCCCGGGACAGAAGTAATTTTGCCTGCTCCTATTTATCCAGGTTACGAGCCTATTATTCGACTATGCGGCGCAACGCCAATTTTTGTAGATGTTCGTGAAACTGGATTTCGTTTAACTGCTGCAGCACTAGAAAATGCTATTACAGAAAAAACGAGATGCGTCGTACTGCCATATCCTTCTAATCCAACTGGTGTAACTTTATCAAAAGAAGAATTAAAAGATATTGTATCAGTCTTAAAAGATAAAAATATTTTTGTTCTTTCAGATGAAATTTACAGCGAACTTGTATACGAAGAAAAACACACATCTATCGCCCATTTCCCAGAAATGCGTGAAAAGACGATCGTCATTAACGGTTTATCTAAATCACATTCTATGACTGGCTGGCGTGTTGGACTTTTATTCGCACCAAACTATTTAGCAGGACATATTTTAAAAGTTCATCAATACAATGTAACATGTGCTACTTCAATCGCCCAATATGCCGCAATCGAAGCATTAACTGCCGCTAAAGACGCACCGAAGATGATGCGCCACCAATACAAAAAACGCCGTGATTACGTATATAATAGACTCACTCAAATGGGGCTAACAGTTGAAAAACCAACAGGTGCATTTTACTTATTCCCATATGTTGGCCATTTAACATCTTCATCATTTGATTTTGCACTTGATCTAGTAAAAGAAGCTGGACTAGCCATCGTTCCTGGAACAGCATTTTCTGAGTATGGTGAAGGTTATCTTCGCCTTTCCTATGCATATAGTATCGAAACTTTAAAAGAAGGCTGTGATCGTTTAGAAGCCTTTCTACAAAAAAAAGCTAAGAGTTAAACTCCTAGCTTTTTTTTGCATAATGATCACATGTTTGACGCTTCAATAATTTATGCGGAATAATGATACACTTGGCAGTAGATTCAGCATTCTCCACTTTATCAACTAAAGCTTTTGCTGCTTCATATCCTAACTGATATATATTCACATCAACTGTTGAAAGCGGCGGACTCGCAATTTCTGATAATAAAGCATTATTAAAGCTTACAATTGAAACGTCTTTCGGTACAACGAATCCTTTTTTAGAAAGCGCACTTAACACACCAAGTCCAATTAAATCATCCGTAGCTATAATTGCTGTCGGTGGTTGTTTTAGTCCCATTAACTCTTCAACAGCTTGTTGACCACTTTCCCTTGAAAAATCAAAATGTAAAATATACTCTTTCGGTAATACAATGTCTGCTAATTTTAAAGCATCACTCATACCTGCTAAACGATCTCTTGTTACAAGTAAATCTGAGCCACCACCAATGAACGCGACCTGTTTATGTCCTAGTGAAATTAAATATTCTGCCACTTCTCTTGCAGCTGTATAATTGTCATTATCTACATATGTGATTTCATCTTTTCGATCATATGGTTTTCCAATTAAAACAAACGGGAAGTTTTGGTCATGCAAGTATTGAATAATCCGATCGTTCTCTCTTGAATATAAAAGAATAATACCACCAATTTGACGCCCTTGTACCATTTTTACAACACCATTAAAAATTTCATCTTCCGTTTCACCTGTCGACATATAAAGTGCATACCCTTCCACATGTGCAAATGAACTAATTCCTCTTATAACTTCCGGGAAAAACGGATTTTGAAAAGCTTTACTTGCAGAGCTTGGCATAACAAGACCAAGTGTCTTCGTCGTTTGGTTCGCAAGGTTTCTTGCATTTAAATTTGGATGATATCCTAATTCACTCATTACTTTTCGAACACGGCGCTTTGTCTTTTCACTTATACTTGGATTATCAGCAATTACACGAGAAACAGTTGATGGTGCTACGTTCGCCTTCTTCGCCACATCTTTAATTGTAACTGTCATAAAAAATCCCCTCCTCTCACTTCTCTGCCATTTTTCATATATTTTATCTTGCACTCGTTGCAAGTCATAGGAGAAGTCATAAACTTTCATTTATTTATTTTATCTTGCAAAACTTATCATATTCTCCCTCTCCATGTATTGTAAGGGATATAGCTCTTTTTTCCTATACTATAATATACTATTTATTTCACTTATTTTCACATGTGATGTCAAATCTCTTTTCATCTCCCTATAAAGCTTTTTATAGGGAGATGAAAAGAAAAATGGGACGTAATGTCCCATTTTTCATCCTTTCGTACCTCCAGCTGTTAAACCAGAGATAAAGTATTTTTGTAGTGATAGGAATAAAATTGAAATTGGGATTGCAATTAATACTGAACCCGCTGCAAACGTCGTAAATTCATTACCAAATTTCTTCGCTACCATTTCATATAATCCAACTGCTAAAGTATAATTTTCTGGTGTGCGCAAAATGATACTCGCTAAAATGAAATCTGTAAATGGACCGATGAAAGTGAATAACGCTACAACCGCTACGATTGGCTTTGCAAGCGGCATAATGATTTGCCAAAAAATACGAAAATGCCCTGCTCCATCCATACGAGCTGACTCATCCAATTCTTTCGGAATCGTATCAAAATACCCTTTCATAAGCCATGTATTCATAGGGATTGCCCCGCCTACATAAATTAAAATTAATGCAAGGTGTGTATCAATTAATCCTGTTAACTGCGCTAATACGTATAGAGCGATTAACGCTGCAAAGTTCGGAATCATTTGCAGAATTAAAAATGTTAGTAAGCCATTTTTTCTTCCAACAAAACGGTATCTCGAAAATGCATAAGCAGTAAAACTAATTGCTAACACTGAGAAAATCATCGTTAAAACACTTACTTTTAATGTGTTTTTATACCATAGTAAGTAATTACTATTCTCTAGATCTAATAACTTACGATAATGATCTAACGTTGCATTTTGCGGAATAATACTTGATCCAGATAAACTATCACCCGGATTAAACGATGAGCCAATAATCCATAATAATGGATAGAAAATGATGGCACACATTACAAAAATAACGAAATAGCTTAATGAGAGACGTAACATCTTCTGTCTTTTAATATTCATTTACATCATATCCTCTTCTTGGAATGATTTTGTTCTCTTAAATTGCCATAACGCAACTGTAATAACGATTAACGATAAAATCATTGTAAGAGCTGCTGCTTTCCCGTACTGCGCTGAAGTCATCGTCAACTTATAAATCCATGAAATTAAAATATCTGTTCCACCTGCATCTTGTCCAGCTACAGCAGGACCTCCGCCGTTAAATAGATAGATAATACTAAAGTTATTAAAGTTAAACGTATATTGCGTAATTAATATTGGTGCTGTTGCATATAAAACAAGTGGCAATGTAATTTTACGAAACTGTTGCCAAGCTGTCGCTCCATCTACTGTAGCCGCTTCATATAATTCTCCTGGAATCGATTGCAAAATACCTGTTGTCATTGCAAAGACGAATGGGAACCCAAGCCACGTTTGAATCATAATTAAAGCTATCTTCGCCCAAAATGGATCTGTCATCCAAGCTATCTTTTCAATTCCGAATAACGCCAATACTTGATTGTTAATTGCTCCAAATGTTTCATTAAACATACCAGAGAAAACAAGAATAGATACGAATGCTGGAACAGCCCACGGTAAAATGAAGATTGTTCGAATAATTGCCTTCCCTTTAATACCAGGCTGATTTACGATAATCGCTAAAAAAATACCGAGTGCAACTTGTAATGTCGTTGCAACGAATGTCCAAATGACCGTCCAAGAGAATACACTTAAAAATGTCTCTCTCCACATCGGTAGTGTGAAAATATCAATAAAGTTTTTAAAGCCCACCCAATCTACTAATTTAGCTGGAGGAGAATGATATAAATCATAGTTCGTAAATCCAATTAAAATTACGAAAATGATTGGAAATACAACAACAAAGATAAGTAGTAGAAAACCTGGCGAAACCATTAAATACGGAAAGCCTTGATCTAATAAATTACGGTATTGCTCTTTTACAGAGTTTAAAGGTGTTCCGATATCACGTTTCTTTCCATTTTGATACGCATCATATAAATTAAATGCATATATTCCGAGTCCAAACCCGATAACGATAAGTGCTAAGATCCCTTCCACTAATAGAAAGACAGAATGATCACGTGGAACTTCTGTACCAAGCGTTACAATCCCCCATAATCCCATATTTAATAAATCAGCAAAGGCTACAATAAATGAACCTGTTAATACTAGAAAAATAAGACCTTTTACAAATTGTTTATTATACATTTGGCCCACGCCCGGAATGATTGATAACATGGTTGCCATTTTCCTATGTTTTGAACCGTTCATATCTTTCATTGGTTCCATAGATGTTTGCATATTCCTTCCCCCTTTTTTCTTCCTACTTGGAAGGGAGAGAATTCGTGCCCCTCATATTAGAGGCACGAACTTCACCTTATTTTTTCTTGTTATGATTTGCCTCAATATTACCTTTAATTTGCTTCACTGCACTATCAAGAGCTGCTTTTGGCGCCTCTTTATCTGTAACAACTAATTGAAGGGCATCTCCAGCTGGTTTCCATACTTCTTGCATTTCTGGAATGTTTGGCATTGGAATTCCATTTTCTGATTGCGTTGCAACCGCTTTTGCAGCTTCGTTATCTTTAATAATCGGATCTTCCATTACTGATTTTACTGGCGGAATTTCTTTCGTTTTCTCAAATCTAATTTTCGCGTTTTCTTCATTCGTTACCCATTCAGTGAATTTAGTAGCTAAATCATTTTGTTTAGAGAAGCTTGTTACATGCCATCCTTTTACCCCAACGAACGTTTTCATCGGTTGACCATTTGGTAATTTTGGCATTGGAGCAACACCATAATCAATTCCGTTCTTTTCCATCGCTTGGAACGCCCATGGTCCGTTCATGATAGAAGCTGCTTTTCCTTCATTAAATAATCCATCAGCAGCAGGTCCACCAGATTCACCGATAATACCTTTCGGGAATAGTTTTTCTTTGTACCATTTCTGAAGATATTCAGCACCTTGTACAGCACCACTATTATTTAACCCAACATCACTTGCATTTGGTTTTCCATCTTTTTCACCAAACACATAACCACCCATACCTGCCATGAATGCATTAGCAAAGTAAAAATTATCTCCTAATGTTAAAAATCCGTACTTGCCATCCTTTGTAAAATCTTTTGAGAAGTTAAACAATTCGTCCATTGTTTCTGGTGCTTTTTGCATAAACTTTTTATTGTAAATAAAGACTGGTGTTTCAATCGCTTTTGGTAAGCCATATAGTTTCCCGTTATATGTCTGTGCTTCTATTGATAAATCAGTAAACTTACTCTTAACAGCATCATCTGCTTTCACTTCAGAAAGTAAGCCCTCTGTTACTGCATTTCCGATTTGATCGTGTGGCAATGTTACAACATCCGGTCCAGTCCCCGCTGGTCCATCAAGACGTAACTTCTTCACTTGATCTGTCATTTGCATTTCAACAACTTTTACTTTTACTTTATATTTTTCCTCAAAGCTTTTCACTGCTGGTTCTAAACCAACGCCTTTTTTATCATCTTCCCAAACGAGAAGGTCATAGTCTTTCTTCGCTTTTCTTTCCTCTTTTTTCCCTGAATCTTTCGGCCCACATGCAGATAACATACCAATTGATAATGCCGAAACCGTTAATAATGATAATGCTTTCTTCATCCCAAAAAACCTCCCTAAATTGTCTATGTACCTTACTAATTGAAAACGTTTGCATTTGAAAGTTTAATAGAAGCGCAAACCTTATCTCAAATCTATGAAAACGTTTGCGCTATTTGTCTATCATTATACATTCTTTTATTCATTTTGCAAATATTAATTTTAAAAATAATGTCATTATGCTCTTTATACATTGACTTTATATGAAATGAATACTACTCTTATAAGCAATATTAAAGCTAATAGAAAGGCAATCGTTTGCAATACAGGCTTTATTATTACATTTAAGGGAATAATATGTATAGAGATATTAAAGGGGGATTTTCTATATGCTTAAAGAAGCCGTTTACCATAGGCCGAAAGATAATTATGCATACGCTTACGATGAAAAAACAATTCACATCCGAATACGTACTAAGAGAAACGATGTTCAAATCGCCACTCTTATTTATGGTGACCCTTACGAATGGACAGATGGAAAATGGATTACGTCAAATACGCCGATGAACAAAACTGGTTCTACTGCATTATTTGATTATTGGTCCATTTCAATCGAACCAAAATTTAAGCGCTTACGTTATGGATTCGAATTAAAAACTGAGACAGAAACTCTTATTTATGCAGAACGAGGCTTTTTCTCAAACATTCCAAATGACGATGTCGGTAACTTTTTCTGCTTTCCATTCATTCATACAAAAGACGTTTTCATGGCACCACCTTGGATTAAGGACACAGTATGGTATCAAATTTTCCCAGAACGATTCGCTAACGGGGACAGCACATTAAATCCAGCAAACACCCTCCCTTGGGGAAGTACCGAACCAACTCCAACTAATTTTTTCGGAGGAGATTTTGCTGGTATTATTCAAAACCTTGATTACCTTGTTAAACTTGGGATTTCCGGAATATACTTCACACCTATTTTTAAAGCTCATTCAAACCATAAATATGACACTATTGACTACATGGAAATCGATCCGCAATTCGGGACGAAAGAAACTTTCAAAGAACTTGTTGGGGCATGTCATAAACACGGTATAAAAGTAATGCTCGATGCTGTGTTTAATCATAGTGGCTACTTTTTCGATAAATTCCAAGACGTACTAGAACATGGTGAAAAGTCAGCATATAAAGAGTGGTTCCACATTCATGAATTCCCAATTATAACCGAGCCACTTCCTAATTATGATACTTTCGCATTTACACCGTATATGCCTAAATTAAATACTGCACACCCAGATGTAAAAGAATATTTACTTGAAGTAGGGCGTTATTGGGTAAGAGAATTCAATATAGACGGTTGGCGCCTTGATGTAGCAAATGAAGTTGACCACTGCTTTTGGAGAGAATTCCGAAGTGAGATAAAGGCGTTAAATCCTGAAGTATATATTTTAGGAGAAATTTGGCACGACGCCCTCCCATGGCTACACGGAGATCAATTTGATGCTGTCATGAGCTATCCTGTTACAAATGCTCTACTTTCTTACTTTGCTAACAATTCCATTAAAGCAAGTGAATTCATGAAACAAATTACAGAATCCCTACATTCCTACTCTATGAATATAAATGAAGCCGCATTTCATTTATTAGACAGCCATGATACACCAAGAATATTAACAACATGTAACGGAGATAAAAATAAGTTAAAGTTACTCTATGTATTCCATCTTTCTTACATCGGCTCTCCTTGTATTTATTATGGAGACGAAATCGGTATGGATGGCGGCATGGACCCGGATTGCCGCAAATGTATGATTTGGGATACAAAAGAACAAGACCATGTATTATTTACACATATACAAACATTACTTTCATTACGAAAACAATATAAAGCATTTGGAGGACATGGTACATTCCAATTCATCGAAGCAAATGATGAACATAATTACATTTCTTATACGAAAACATATGGAGATGAAACTATCTTTTTCGTTTTAAATCCTACTAACGATGAAATTACAGCTTCACTCCCTATCCATATTACAAGGAAGAAAATAGTCAATATATATACAAACGAAGAATTTTCAGCAGAAGCAAGTGTATTACAAGTTACACTTCCACCGCACGGATTCTCAATATTAAAATGGTAATAGAAAAAGCCTTATGCCGCTCGGACATAAGGCTTTTTCTTATTTCAATTTATACACCATTGCTTCATATGGACGCAATGTAACGTTTTCCATTAATCCATTTTCCGAGTCATAATTGTGTATTAACAGTTCTGATTCACTATAAACAATGTTCTCAGGCAATTCAAATACACATTGATCCGCAGTGAAGTTTGCAATCACAAGTAGCTTTTCTTCTCCATATGTTCTTACATAAGCAAAAATAGAAGGGCTATTATCTAGTATTAAATCATACGATCCATACACAACTATTTCATTATTTTTGCGTAACTCAATTAATTTCTTATAGTAATAAAAAATTGATCCTTCGTCTTGGATTGCTTGTTTCACATTAATCTCTTTGTAATTAGGGTTTACCGTAATCCAAGGTTCGCCCGTTGTAAATCCAGCGTGATACTGATCATCCCACTGCATCGGAGTTCTAGCATTATCACGACCTTTTATATAAATAGATTCCATGACTTTTTCTTTATCTTCACCACGGTCTATCACTTTTTCTTTATACATATTTAGCGTTTCAATATCTCGATATTCATCAATTGATTCGAATCGAACGTTAGTCATTCCGATTTCTTCTCCTTGATAAATATATGGTGTTCCTTTCATCATATGAAGCACCGTCGCTAACATTTTCGCAGATTCAGTACGATACATCCCATCATTACCAAAACGAGATACAACGCGCGGCTGATCATGGTTATTCCAATACAGGCTATTCCATCCTGTATGCTCTAATGCTTTTTGCCACTTTGTTAAATTCTGTTTTAAAGTAAGAAGTGGACATGGTTTTACATCCCATTTTCCGCCTTCTCCTGAATCTAAATCCATATGTTCAAATTGAAATACCATTTGTAGTTCTTTTCTAGCTTCTCCTGTATACAATTTAGCTTCTTCTGTCGTTACACCAGGCATTTCACCAACCGTCATAATATCATAATGAGACAATACTTCTTCATTCATTTCATGCAAATATTTATGAATGTTTGGACCGTTCATAAAATGCTTATGACCTGAAACATACCCCTCTTCTTCTGTTTCAACAGTCGGTAAACCTTCTTCTTTAGAAATAAAATTGATAACATCCATGCGGAATCCATCAATTCCTTTTTCTAACCAAAACTTCATCATTTCATAAACATCTTGTCTTACCTGTTCATTATCCCAATTTAAATCCGGCTGTTTTTTAGAAAACAGATGTAAATAATACTCATCTGTCATTTCATCATATTGCCATGCAGATCCACTAAAAGCTGCTCCCCAGTTATTCGGCTCTTTCCCTTCTTTTCCAGAACGCCATATATAGTAATCTCTATATTTATTATCTATTGATTTACGTGATTCAATAAACCAATTATGTTCATCAGAAGTATGATTAACAACTAAATCCATCATAAGTTTCATATTACGTTCATGCATTTCATGTAATAGCTCATCCCAATCTTCCATTGTTCCGAACTCGTTCATAATTTTACAATAATCACTTATATCATAACCATTATCATCATTTGGAGATTCATAGACTGGCGATAACCAAATTACATCAATCCCTAATTCTTTTAAGTAATCTAGCTTTGAAATAATACCACGAAGATCCCCTATACCATCACCATTACTATCCATAAAGCTACGAGGATAAATTTGATATACTACACTTTCTTTCCACCATTGTTTTTCCATTATGCTACCCCATTTCATTAGTAATTCATTCTTATCTTTCTCCCAAGGCGCAAACGTTTTCATTAATGAATGATAACAGATTCTATCTTAATTTAAAATAGCGCTTACAATTTTTATTCTTCTTTTTCTAGGAAAACATATGAAAACTACTACATATCACTCGAATAAATGAAAACGTTTTATTTTTTTATTTATTTTTTGAATCTATTCGTTTATAATAAACTCAAAGAAAACGTTTGCATAATTTTTTCTAGGGGGAAATACCATGGCAGAACTGAAATTAGAAAACATTTATAAAATATATGATAATAACGTAACCGCTGTAACAGATTTTAATTTACACATTCAAGATAAAGAGTTTATCGTATTTGTTGGTCCTTCTGGATGCGGAAAATCTACAACATTACGAATGGTAGCTGGACTTGAAGATATTTCGAAAGGAGAATTTTCAATTGATGGTAAGCTAATGAATGATGTTCCTCCAAAAGATCGTGATATCGCAATGGTTTTCCAAAACTATGCTCTTTATCCACATATGAGTGTATATGATAATATGGCATTTGGATTAAAGCTTCGAAAAATACCAAAAGATGAAATCGATCGTCGTGTGAAAGATGCCGCACGAATTTTAGGGCTTGAACAATATTTAGATAGAAAACCAAAAGCGTTATCAGGTGGACAACGACAACGTGTTGCGTTAGGTAGAGCAATCGTTCGAGACGCGAAAGTTTTCTTAATGGATGAACCATTATCAAACTTAGATGCAAAACTCCGTGTTGCAATGCGCTCAGAAATTTCTAAGTTACACCATCGCCTTGGAACAACGACAATTTATGTAACACATGATCAAACAGAAGCAATGACAATGGCTTCCCGTCTTGTTGTTATGAAGGACGGAAAGATTCAACAAATTGGAACTCCAAAAGAAGTATATGAAACACCTGAAAACATTTTTGTTGGCGGATTTATCGGATCTCCAGCGATGAATTTCTTCCGTGGTACATTAACTGAAACTGATTTCGTTATAGATAATTCATTGAAAATCAAAGTATCTGAAGGAAAAATGAAATTATTACGTGAACAAGGTTATGTAAATAAGGAAATCGTTTTAGGAATTCGTCCTGAAGATATTCATGATGAACTACTATTTTTAGAGGCTTCACAATCTACTACTTTCACATCAAAAATTGAAGTTGCTGAGTTGTTAGGTGCTGAATCCATTTTATATATGAAACTTGGAAATCAAGATTTTGCAGCACGTGTTGATGCAAGACATATATTCTCACCTGGAGACCAAATTAAATTAGCATTTGATTTAAATAAAGCGCATTTCTTTGATAGCCAAACCGAACAACGTATTCGCTAAAAAATTTTTCTTGTATATAACATACAAAAAAACCGTCCACATACATTGAGGGCGGTTTTCATTATTATACTAGGGCTTCTACTGTATGAAATGATTGTCCTTTCGTGCTAATAATACCGAAAATCGGTAAGTCACTAAGCACCACTTCTTCTTGCTGTTTCATAAAAGATGACGTTAATTGTTTTATCTCTATCCAAACGTCATTAATACAAAGTACATTGGAATCGTTCTCTTGTTGGCGAGAAAAAATAGAATCTATTTTATATAAACCAGCATTTTGAAAAAGCATATCAATGCGACTGAATGCATTCAAAGTAATACTGATAACACGTTGCCAATCTCCTTTTTTTTCCATATCATAGGATACAAAAAGGGCTTCTCCGCCTAGATTCGTAATTTCCTCCACTGTTGCTTGTCCACTCTCTTGATCAATGTCCGTCACAATTACTTTTGCGCCTTGTTTAGCCAACAAAAGAGCTGTATTACGTCCAATACCGATGCCACCGCCAGTTACGATAGCAACTTTTCCTGCAAGCTTCATTTTCATTACCCCTTCTATAAGTCTTACCGTCATTCAGTATACTCCTTTATAAGATTAGTCTGCAAGTAAGAAAAGTTACTCTTTTATTTGTAAGCGATTACTTTTTTACTCCTTCTTTTTTCTTACTATTACACTGATCGAAAACGAGACCAATGAAAATTAAAATCCCCCAAAAGATTATGCTACCTCCCGTCATTACAGCTTCCCCCTTCATTATATAAAGATATTATTTTCATTTATTATACCATTTTCTTAATTTTCAATCTATTTAAAAAGGACTTTCTACTTCGAAAAAATATCCTTCCATAATAAAAAACCTTTTTATGTACAAGCATAAAAAGGTTTTTTATTATACTAGATTCATCACTTTTGTCTTTGTAATTAAATCATGAAAACCGCAATTATCTTTGCGGAACAACATCATATATACGTTGCATATTAACGGAATTCCAAGTAACAATATGTTCGGTAATAACAATACAAAAAATCGTAAAGTTAATGTTTGCAACGTTAATTTTTCACTCGTCAATGAAATCAATTTTGTTCTCGTTATTTTTTTCCCAAGTGTAACACCGTTCCAAATAAAAGGTAACAAAATAAAATATAGAACCATTAATATGAAAACTACTGCGAGATCATATCTATAGTCACCGAAACTTATATTAAACCGATTAAAAATAGCACTATAGTTTCCGGTCATAACAGCTACTACTGCACCATACATAACCGAGATTAAAAACATGTCAATTAGGGAAGCACCTATGCGATTCATTACAAGCGCTGGACGATGCATCTTCAACTTCATTTTATGTCGACTCCTTCGTATCCTTCTTTACCCGTTACATCGTACCACTTCTAAAAAACATTGTAAACTGGCGTTTCTCTTACTTTTCTTGTACAATGTGTTACAACAGCATTGTAAAGGAGGTTCCCATATTGAAAAAATGGATAATCCTATTCGTCGCCGTCCTATTAACTGCTTGTACAGGAAATACAAACCATGTATCTTATACGATTAACGATGAATACGAACTCATACGTACTTCTGGAAATGCATTTGAACTGTTCCCTACGCAAGATGCTGTATATGCCACACAATACATCCCTGCCAAAATTACAGACATCGCTTGGGATGATAAATACATTATTGTAAAACAAACAGAGGAAAAGTCAGATCCAAATAACCCTGACGCAGCAATTGCAAATAAAAAAAGTGAACATTATTGGATTATTGACGTAAAGCACAATAAACGTTTCGGTCCCTATAATGAAAAACAATTTAATGAACAAAAAGATGCGTTTAAAATTAAAGTGCCTTTTCAAAATGTAGATTCATACATAAAAGAAATAAAAAAACAGTCAGCATAATATATAGAATGCTGACTGTTTTTCCTTATATCATTTTAAAAACATATTACTCAGAAAGTGAAATGTTAAAACTTTGTGATTCTTTAACAGTTTCTTGTGTTTCTGTGTCTCCTGCCATTAAATCATCCGTTGTAAATTTAATATCCTTTACCTTTTCTTTTCCATCATCAAGTATTAAACCGATAATTCCATCTCTTGTTTCACCAGGCTTATAATCTTCTCTTGATACATTTTTCGTACCAACGAGCGTATCTTCATCATATAAAAAGTTTTGAGTCGCTACTTTAAAATGTTGCTTATCATTAATCGTAACATCATTCATAGAGAAAAATTGCATATTTTTATTCCCGCTATTTTCCACCTTATATGTAATTTCAACGTAACGAATCGTATCACTAATCTCTGTTCCACTTAGCGATGCATATAATTCAGCATCTTCTTGACTTACCTTATCGCCCAATCTACGCTTTACTTCGTCAGGAGTTAATGCCGTATATGCTTTTAATGTATTTTTTGCGTCTTCACTCATTTGTGATAAAGAGATTACTTTCACATCTTGTACATGAATTTTCATTGGTGCTACTTCAAATGTTTGATTCACAGAATGTATCTGCTCTAACTTGAAAGTACCCCATCCTGTTTCTTTCACTTTTTGCCCAATTTTTTTTAGCTCACGCCCACCATATTCTTTTGTTTCAGGAATAGATTCTTTCTTCTTCGGTTCAGCTTTCTTTTCTTCTTGATGGAAGCAACCACTTAACATAAGAAGAAAACTACATAAAACAAAAATACTTTTCCATGCTTTCATCATTTAATTTCTCCTAACACTATCATTCATTAAAATAAATTAGTCCCTAGTCTTGTAAACTATAGAAACAATAAGAAGTCCACAAAACGAACTTGTCAATCCAGATACTATTATACCCCCTATTTGAAAAATATGAAAATAGGGATTTACGAACGCGTGAACGATAAATATAATAGTTGCCACAATGATTGCCGAAACCCAATACTTCCTTTTTTCTGAAGCTATAATAATATCTTTCCCTGTTTCATCTTTATACTTCCATAGTACGTGTAATAGTAATAATAAACCAACACATGTACTCCCATGTTGCATATATTTATACACCGGAATACTATGTAATTCTCTTTGTAACAATGGTATTTCCATAACGAAGTAGCCTGTATTATGAGTAAACGCATCCCAAACAACATGCGTGAGCATACCAAATAAAGCAGAATAGCAAAATACAAAGAAATCCTTCCATGTATGAAGTCCCCACCTCTCATCTACTGCATATGTATAGTAGCCAGCAAATGGTTTAGGTAAATGTGTTATAAACGGCTTTTTTAAAATGTAATGATATATGTATGCTAATAGAAAGACAAGAGGTAAATTTAAATATAAGAACCCAAGCCACGTATGTCCAATCACGCCATACGGTCTAAAGTGTAAAAAATATTCAAAGTCAGGTGCCATACTACCTAATATAAGAGCCGTTACTGAAATATAATTAACCTGCTTTTTAGAAAAAGGGAGAACAGCTGCTGGATGCGCAAATGTAAACGGCATATTTTAACTCCTTTTCATATTTCCAATAGAATATCATCTATCATAACGAGAGAATTGACCTTCATGCAATGTTTATTTTCACATTGGAATATGATAGTTTCCATGTTATAATCCTCATGAAATATTCAGAAAATAAAATGGGAGTTCTCATGTCATTAACACTTTTCTTTTTTCTATGGAAGAACTTAAAAATTATAAAATATACGCCTGCTCTCGTTGGCTTTATAAGCGTTCTTTCCATTTTTATATTGCAGAGAATGACGTTCGGCTGGGAAAATCTCGGTTTTGGCGCACTTTATTAGCAAGTCGTCTTACACTTGTATTTTTTGCTTTTTTTAAATCAAAATCCGTTATGAATTGAGGTTTATATATTGATTGACGTACCCTTTTTAAAAAGTGTCACATTAAAAAAAGAAGATATCCCTAGCTTTTCCGCATATCCTTACTGTTTACCCGCTATTCGAACATTACAATCGCTCCTTTTCCATCCAAATGTAACATTCATTATTGGAGAAAACGGAACAGGTAAATCAACACTACTTGAAGCAATTGCAATTGCTTTAGGTTTTAATGCTGAAGGTGGAACGAAGAATTTCCGTTTTAGCACAAATAATTCACATTCATCTTTACATGAATATCTTCGAATTTCCAAAAGTTTCAATACACCAAGCGATGGTTTCTTTCTTCGCGCTGAATCATTTTATAACGTCGCTTCTTATATCGATGAAATGGATGCTGATCCAGAAGCACGCGGAAATCCAGTTATTGACTCATATGGTGGTATCTCACTACACAAACAATCACATGGCGAATCATTTTTCTCCTTATTTATGAACCGTTTTTCAGGACAAGGTTTATACATTTTAGATGAGCCTGAGGCAGCTTTATCCCCGATGAGACAACTTTCCATGCTCATTCGAATGCACGAACTAGCTGAACAAGGTTCACAATTTGTTATTGCCACGCATTCCCCTATATTAATGGCTTATCCTGAGTCTACTATATATTCTTTAACACAAGAGGGGATTCACGAATCATCTTTAGAAGAAACGGAGCATTATCAAACGACGAAACTTTTCTTTGAAAATCGCGATCGATTATTCCATCATCTATTTGAGTCGTAAAAAAGAAGCAGCAAACGCTGCTTCTTTTTTATAATGCTTCTATAAATAAGGCAACCCCGATACCGCCACCGACGCATAAAGAGGCAATTCCTTTTTCTAATCCACGTCTTTTTAATTCATGAATTAAACTTACAGTGATACGAGCTCCTGTACAACCGATTGGGTGTCCAAGTCCTACACCACTACCGTTTACATTCACTTTTTCACGGTCTAAACCTAATTCTTTCTCTACAGCTAGGTATTGCGCAGCGAAAGCTTCATTAATTTCAAGTAAATCTGCATCTTCTAATGACCAATCTACTTTTTCTAATCCTTTACGAATTGCTGGTGCTGGTCCAATTCCCATAATTTTAGGATCTACTCCAGCTACTGAATAGCCAACAATTCTAGCTAACGGTTGTAAGCCTTTTTCTTTCGCTTTTTCTTCACTCATTAATACTAGAACTGCACTTCCGTCATTAAGACCAGATGCATTCCCTGCCGTTACAGATCCATCTTTACGGAAAGCTGGTTTTAATCCAGCTAATTTTTCCGCTGTAATATCTGCACGCGGATGTTCATCCTTAGAAAATACAATTTCTTTTCTACGCTCTTTTATTGTAATAGGAACAATTTGATCGTCAAAGTATCCAGACTCGATTGCTTGTAGTGCCAATGTATGACTGCGAAGCGCAACTTCATCTTGTTCCTCTCTTGTAATTTCATATTGTTCAACTAAATTTTCCGCTGTTTCACCCATCATAATATGATGAATCGGATCTTCTAGCACTTCCCACACCGTATCACGAATTTCTCCGTGCTGTAGACGTTGTCCCCAGCGGTGCTGTTTCAATGCATAAGGGCTCGAACTCATCGCTTCTACTCCACCTGCAATAACAACATCACTCACACCTAATTGAATTTGCATTGCAGCTGACATAATTGCTTGCATACCTGAAGAACATTGGCGTTGGATTGTATAGCCCGTAACTGTGTCAGGAAATCCTGCCGCTAATGCAGCCGTTCTCGCCGTATTTGCTTCATCAGTTCTTTGAATACAATGACCTAAAATTACTTCATCAACTTCATGTGGTTCTACCCCGCCTCGTTTTACAGCTTCCTGAAGTACAGGAACAGCTAATTCTACTGGTGTTATATTTTTTAGTGCTCCTCCGAAAGTTCCAATTGGTGAACGAACTGCAGCTGTAATGACAACATTATGCATTTTGTACTTGCCCCTCTCTTATGTACCCTAGTCAGTTTTTAGGTGAAATTCCATAAGATGTATATCTACAACTATCATACTATAAACATACTAAAAAATCAAAATATTTAATATAATAAAAATAGAAGGAATTAACCTTCTATTCTGTTAATGCGTATAGGAATTTTTGTAAAATCTTCTCTGTTGTTTTATTCAAATTCGGTAACTTATCTACCGGAAAATATTGAAGCTGTAATCCTTCATGATCAAGCTTAACTTCCCCACTCACATGATGCCCCTGATACAGATGAATGACATTAAAAATTTCATCTCCATTTGGATATTGGAAGTACACTTCTTTTCCCGAAAGAACCCCGATAAATTGCATAATTTTCGCGTTTAGTCCCGTCTCTTCAAATAGTTCTCTGCGAGCAGTTTCTTCTGTCGTTTCTCCTAGCTCCATCGCTCCGCCAGGTACACCCCAATCATATGTGTCTGAACGATATTGAAGCAATACTTCTTGCCTATCATTTAATATAATAATTGCTGATCCTACTAAAATAAGTGGCCTTGTACCAACGACTTTACGTAACTCTTCAATATACCCCAATATGTAAACTCTCCTTTCCTCACCCTCCCTTATCATAACAAAATTTTTCTCATTTTGTTGATGTAAATTTTAAGAAAAAAAGGAAGCTTTCGCTCCCTTTTTTCACTTTATTTCTTAAAACTTTCATATTTTACAGCTTCAAAAGCTTCTTCAATTTCATCATTACGATAATGAACGTATGTAAAACGCCCCAATTCTACTAATCTTGCTATTTCTTGTAACGCTTTATGTTGATCATATGTTTCCCCCAGCTTAATATGTACGTAAAACTTCATTAATGGATGTTCATATACAGGTTCTCCCACCTCTACATATACATCTTTAACCCCTTGCACAACTTTTACATAACTCGCAAATTGATAAAGAGCTTCTCTGTCTGAAACGATTTTTAATGTATACATATATTCTCCCCCTTTCCTTTACTATATCAAAAAGATGACCATACTACGTTATAGAACTATGAAATTTTTTCGACTTGTAGTCTATATATTCATGTAATAAACAAGGCGTTTATCCATACATAGCACCTTTTTCTCACATATATTATAGGAAGAATTTTTTCATTTGAGGTGTTCCCTATGGATCCATACGTCAATATATGTATTTGCATTACGCCAGGCGCCAACATTTCTGAAGACCGTATCGCAAAAGATTTAGCAGTCGCAGAATCAATTTGGCACCCCATTACATTTCAAATTCAAGAAGTAATTGTATTAAATGAGCTTTTTCGTTTTTCAGACCGTGAAATTAGTTATAAAAATTCTATTCAAAGTCAGGAAAAATTAGCATCCTTTTTCCAAACGTGTGTAAATGAAGCTCCAGAATGTGATCTTTATATTTGTTATATTGGCAGTGATTATTTTAAAGAAACAGCAGTAATTGCCTGTGCTTACTCTTTAGCTAAACAACAACAACTTACTGGTTATATCGTTTTAACAAATTCAGCCGCTCCTATGAAAAATATATATACGCTCGCTCACGAAATTGGCCATATTTTATTCACAAGGCGCGTTCACGGAAAACTTACACATGCAGATCCTCATTCTCCAACTGGCTCGGAACACCACCCTTCTCCATCAAATCTGATGTACCCTATAGTCCCCCGCCCAGAAAACGTCCATATTCATTCCTTATTAACAAACGAACAAAAAGAACTCTCTTTACAAAGCTCTTTATTACAAAGAAAAAAACAGTAACAATCTTATTACTGTTTAAAACAACTTATTTAATCAACAAACCAAGTCCCGGCTGCTAGAAATAAAAATAGACAACTAAACGTAAATGTAATCCCTCTAAAAATCCCTATATAATATTTCTTTGGAAATAATTTTTTGCATATCCAGAGCAGCCTTTTTCCTATTAACCCGAAGAACAAAATATATCCTGATGTGTCATCTAATAAAGTATCAAAATAGTCATCATGTACCTTTTTGCCAAATCTGTATAGATTCCTATAATTGCTAATCCTCTTCTATTTCTAGAACTTCTTATTAAATTACTAGTTTTTCAACCATCACTATTATAAAAATAGGGATTCCTAATACAAATAAACCACTCCACCCAAGAGACCGAACATTTACAATTGTTGTCACTACTAGTATAACTCCTCCAATTAAATATCTTCCTATTTGAGGAATTTCATAGAAAGGAAAACTGTACCAATCCTTAAAAAGCATTATTAATACTGGTAAATAAGTAAGCATTACGGCTCCAAATAGCAGTAAACTCTTTTTCAAAATACTACTTTGAAAACTAGCACCTCTTAAAAACAAAATTCCTCCCACAATCATTAAAACTATGATAATTGGATATCCAATTACCCCGATTAAAGAGACTGTATATGGTTCGTTTAGCTTTCGAAATAAAAGATCTGGAATAGTCCAATAACATAGTATGCTCATAATAGCTGTAACTAGCCATCCAATATTACGTTTATAATCAACTTGCATCTCTTTTGCAAGTTGATTGGCATATTCCTTCGGCGAATTACCAAATATGTCTCCTACACTCTTGCCCCTTTTCTCCCCTTCTGTTAAATGCAATTCCGCATCTTCTAAAAAGGATTCAATATCTTTTTCACTTATCCCTTTTGCTGTTAAATAGGCACCTATCTCCGCCAAAAAATTTCGTGACTCATGTGAAAGCATCTCATTCTCCCCTTCCTTAATTAACCGTTTCTCTTCTATTCGTCTTCATCATAATTTCAACGAAAATTAAAATAAATAAACTTCCGTATAAACATATAATCTGAAATAACATTGGTATGAGATCTTCTGATGTAAATGCTTGAAATACTAACATAATAGAAAGAGGAATAATTAAATATAAGTTTTTAAACCATCCTTCAAAATACATGTTTATAGCTACTGTCATGATAAAGATCCCACCAGCTAACATATAACTTTGCATTTGGGTGAATGTAACCATCTTTGTAGGATATATTACATCTAATATCGTAACAGCTCCTAATAAAAACATTGGAGCGATCATGACTAAAGACCACATAGAAAACCACGTTTTGGTAAAGCTTGTTACAAAGGTCATTTTACGAAGCAAAAAATTAGGGCCTAACACAGTTAACATTAATGTGAAACTATAACCAATGCACTGAATAAGTGAAATTTGTAACTTTCCGTTATTCACTATTAAAATAGAAGCAATAATCCAAAATGCTACGATATTCATTACTGTAAAACCAATTTGCTTCCACGTTTCCTGTCTATCTCTTTCCATCACTTTTACAAGTTCATTAGCATATTCTTTCGGCGAACTTCCAAAAATTTCTTCTACACTTTTCCCGTCACTCTCACCTTCTATTAAATGCAACTCTGCATCTTCTAAAAAGCTTTCCATATCGCTTTCTTTCACACTCTTTGCGGTCAAAAACAATCTCATATCTAACAAAAACTTTTGCACTTCACTTGATAGCATTATTTTCTTCCCTTCCCTTCAAGTAGACGTTCTACACTACTTTGCATCGCTTCCCAGCGACCCATAAATTCATCCAGTTCATCTTCTCCCTTTTCTGTTAACGTATAATACTTCCTTTTTGGACCAGATGGAGATTCCTTCATTACACTTGATATTAGCCCCTCTTTTTGCATCCGTATTAACAACGGATAAATACTTCCCTCACTCGCCATTGTAAAACCATACTTCGCTAGCTTTTCACTCATTTCATAACCGTATATTTCACCTTCAGAAATAATAGCAAGTAAGCATCCTTCTAAAATCCCTTTCAGCATTTGACTTGTCGACATAATTGAAATCCTCCCACTATCTTGTTTTACAAGATAGATAAGCGTAAGTATCTTGCTTTACAAAATAGTATAGCAGAGACTATTTTGTAAAACAAGATAGCTAACGGATTTTTTCCAAATGTTTGCAGGAATTTCGTAGTTCCCCCTCTAAATAGAGCAATGAGGGAACTTTTATTATGAAGGAGTGTTTTTCATCATGGTTACAAATCGAGTTGTCTTTTTAACAGGTGCTGCGAGTGGTATTGGTTATGAAATGGGGAATACCTTTGCAAAAGAAGGCGCAAAAGTTGTTATTACTGATCGCCTTGAAGATCGTGCGAAAGAAGCTGCTGAACAATTACAAAAAGAAGGCTTTCAAGCTATCGGTTTAAAATGTGACGTTACATCTGAAGAAGAAATTACAGCAGCGCTTTCTCAAACAGTTAGTCATTTCAGTTCATTAGACGTATTAATTAACAATGCAGGAATGCAACATGTTTCACCGATTGAAGATTTTCCAACTGAGAAATTCGAGCTTCTTATTAAAATTATGCAAATCGCTCCATTTATCGCCATCAAACACGCTTTTCCTATTATGAAAAAACAAAAATACGGCCGGATTATTAACGTCGCTTCTATTAATGGCCTTGTCGGATTCGCCGGAAAAGCTGCCTACAATAGCGCAAAACATGGCGTAATTGGACTGACAAAAGTTGCCGCATTAGAAGGTGCTACCCATGGAATTACTGTTAATGCACTTTGCCCTGGTTATGTCGATACCCCTCTTGTACGTAATCAACTACAAGACTTAGCTACTACACGAAATGTACCGCTTGAAAATGTTTTAGAAGATGTCATTTATCCACTTGTACCACAAAAACGTTTATTACAAGTACAAGAAATTGCTGATTATGCTATGTTTTTAGCGAGTGAAAAAGCAAAAGGCATAACTGGTCAAGCTGTCGTTATCGATGGTGGTTATATTGCTCAATAAAGTGAAACTTTAATCAGTGGGGCTTCATCCCCCACTGATTCGTAGCCCTCACCAATCGGGCTTTTACGGGCAGTTAATGCGTGATAAAAAAATAAAGTTTGCTCACGAAGAGCAAACTTTATTTTTTATCACGAGGATCATCGTACTTTAGTAATTGCTGTGGCAGTTTCTCTATCGCAACAGTTATCCCATCTAATTTACTTTCAATCCGATGGAGTAAATATAATGTTACAACAATTGGAAAGCCTACATTACCTATCATCCCGATCCACTCTTCCATCCTTCTCTCCTCCTTTCATTATATAAATAAGGGGAAAAGGCACATTTAGGCATAAAAAAACAAGCTATTATGTATTAGCTTGTTTTTCAAATAATGATGCAATTTCTCGCTCATAATCTCCACGTATAATACCTTTCTCAGTAATAATACCTGTAATTAATTCATGCGGTGTTACGTCAAATGCAGGATTATAAACATCTGTACCAATCGGTGCCACTTGTTTGCCAAAAATTTTCGTAACTTCTGTTTCATCTCTTTCTTCAATAACAATTTCGGTACCTGTTTGTTTCGTAATATCAAACGTAGATAACGGAGCTGCAACGTAAAATGGAATTTCGAAATACTTTGCTAATATAGCTAAATTCATTGTTCCGATTTTATTTGCCGTATCTCCATTTGCGACAATTCGATCTGCCCCTACGATAATTGCATCAATTTCTTTCGTACGAATTGCATGAGCTGCCGTATTATCTGTAATAAGCGTCACATCAATACCCGCTTGCTTTAACTCCCATGTCGTTAAACGGCCACCTTGTAAAACCGGTCTCGTTTCACATGCATACGCATGTAAGTGTACACCTTTTTCTTTCCCGATATAAAACGGCGCTAATGCAGTACCATACCTTGCAGTTGCAATACTGCCAGCATTACAAATTGTTAAAATGTTATCACCGTCTGTAAAGCATGTTAACGCATGTTCCCCAATCCTCCGGCATACCTCTTCATCTTCCTGCTGAATGCGAAGCGCTTCTTCTTCTAATGTTTTTTGCGCTTCTTTTATTGTAGTAATCTCTCGAATAGATTCTCTCATACGATCAATTGCCCAAAACAAATTCACTGCCGTCGGTCGTGATGTCCCTAAATAGTTACAATCTCTATTAAATATCTTCTGAAATTCTTCAATATGTATCGTGTTATATTTTTTTGATGCAAGCGCCAAACCAAATGCTGCTACAATTCCAATTGCGGGTGCTCCGCGTACTTCTAGCATTACAATACTTTTCCATACCTCTTCAATAGTCGTCAACGTTTTATATTCTGTACTATGCGGCAACTTTGTTTGATTTAATACCGCAATTGCATCACCTTTCCAACTTACAGACCTCGGAACAGTTACAAATGTACTCATGCTTTTATGCCTCCTGAAACTGTCTGTTGAAATAATGTTCGAAACAGTTGAATATCAGCACACTTAGATTCATATTTTATTAGTTCTTTTCCTAAGTACAGCGCTTGCTTCTTAGCTTGAATTCTTCTTTCTTTATTTGCTATTTCATCTAAATCCGCTACATGAGCTAAACCAATTGTTCTACGAATCAGTTCACATCCGGCAAATCCGACGGCATCAGTAAAGATATTTTGCAAAATAATTGGTAACCATTGTTTTTCTTTCGTATATGCTTCTACACCTTCTCCAATCCATAACTTCGTAAAAGTTTCTACAAAATAACTCCATGTCTTTTCTATATGGAAAAATAGTACACTTCTCTTTTCTTCTTCTCTCGATAAAGCATTTAATAATAGATTTGCAATAAATTGACCGATATCAAAGCCAAATGGACCGTACGTTGCAAATTCTGGATCAATCACTTTCGTTTCAGAAGGTGATGAAAAAATACTACCAGTATGTAAATCGCCATGAATAAGCGCTTCTTTTCTCGTTAAAAACTTATATTTATATTGTGCTACTTTTAGTTTTAAAATTTTGTCACTCCAAAGTTCATCAATCACTGACTGTAAATCTGACTCATAATCATTCGTATCGTAATGTCCAAACGGATCCGTAAAAACTAAATCTTCTGTAATTTTACTAAGGTCTGGATTTACAAATGTACCTTCTAGCACCCTTTTCTCTTCTGACTGTAAACCGAAATCTGAAGTATAAAATAAAACATGTGCTAGAAAACGACCGATATGCTGGGATAAAAGTGGATATCCTTCTCCATCTATTAATCCTTTTCTTGTAATTGTTAGTCTTGATAAGTCTTCTATTACTGTAACTGCTAACTCTTCATCATGACTGTACACTACCGGAACATAATCTGGTACATACTTCGCGAAAATTTGTAATGCCTTGCTTTCAATCGTCGCTCTTTTTATAGACAACGGCCAGCTCTCACCAACTACTTTCGCATATGGAAGTGCTTGTTTTATTATAATTGATCTCTCTCCATCAACTAATTTGAACACGTAATTTAAATTTCCATCTCCTATTTCATGACAAACTACATTCGCCTTCTTGTCAAAATATCCATGTTCTTTCGCATATTGTACAGCTGTTACTTCTGTTAATGAATAATATCCCATCGTCTTTTCCTCCTTTTTAAATTCAGAGGTTTTTCTAACGCAGAAAAACCTCTTTCCACTAAGAAAGAGGTTTGAAGTTTATCTTCTCCCCTCTTATCTGCCAGAAATTTTACTTTCTGCTGGAATTAGCACCGTGCCTTTTGGCGTCATAAACGCCCCATTTCACAATGGTATTACGGTCGGTTGCTGGGCTTCATCGGGCCAAATCCCTCCACCTGCTCTTGATAAGAGTTATATAATTTTTTAGAATTTTTAACTTTATGTTGAAGACTATACCAAGAATAAAAATCACTTGTCAATATTTTATTTGTATAGTTCTGGACGGCGATCTGCAAAAACTGGAATTCCTTTACGTACCTCTTTAATCTTCTCTAATGTAAGTTCTCCAAATAAAATGGATTCCTCTTTATTTGCCTCTACCACGACTTCACCCCAAGGATCCACAATTAGAGAATGACCTGCAAACTCATTATTCGGATCCTTTCCTGACCTATTGCATGCAACAACATAACATTGATTTTCAACTGCTCTTGCTTGCAATAGCAAACGCCAATGTGCTAAACGAACTAATGGCCATTCTGCTACAACGAATATAACTTTTGCCCCTTTAGCAGTATGAACGCGCATCCATTCTGGAAAACGAATATCATAGCAAATTGTGCCAGCGCACTCGATATCATCTAGTTTAAATTCACCTGTTTCATTACCCGCTATTAAATATTTGTGTTCATCCATAAGCTGAAATAAATGTACTTTACTATATTCATTGACTAGATCTCCTTCGTTGTTTACGACATACATTGTATTGGTAACCCCTTGCTCTGTTTGCTTTGCTATAGAACCACCAACAATATGCACACCATATTGCTTCGACCATTCTTTCAACTTTTCTTTCGTTTCTAATCCATCCCTATCTGCAGTTTCAGAAAGCCTCGTTAAATCATATCCTGTTGTCCATAGTTCTGGTAAGACGATAACATCTGGTCTTTCCTTCATCGCTTCGCTTATTTTGTTTTTAGCGTTCTCCATATTTTTTTCTACATCTCCAAATACAATATCCATTTGAATACATGCGACTTTCATTTTTTCAGCCCCATTCTTAATTTTCTCTTTACAAAATACTGGAAAGATTATATCATTTGTCACTAGAATTGTAACAACTTTCAAAAGAGGTGGAAAGTATGAAATTATTTCAACCTTCTGAGATAGTAACATCATTGCCAACACAATTTTTCGCTTCACTTGTTGCAAAAGTTAACAAAGTCGTTGCGGCTGGTCACGATGTTATTAATCTAGGTCAAGGTAATCCAGATCAACCAACACCGCAGCATATCGTAAAAGCTTTACAACATGCTGCAGAAAAGACCATTCATCATAAATATCCGCCATTTCGCGGACACGAAAGCTTAAAAGAAGCCGTGGCAACATTCTATCAACGTGAATATGATGTAGTAGTAAATCCAAAAACTGAAGTTGCTATTTTGTTTGGTGGAAAAGCTGGATTAGTAGAATTACCAATGTGTTTTACCAATCCTGGTGATACGATTCTCGTTCCCGATCCAGGCTATCCAGATTATTTATCCGGAGTTGCTTTAGCAAAAGCGCAATTTGAAACAATGCCGCTTATTGCCGAAAATAAATTTTTACCAGATTATACAAAAATTGATGACGCTATTGCGAAACAAGCAAAGTTAATGTTTTTAAACTATCCAAACAATCCTACTGGTGCTACTGCATCAAAAGATTTCTTTGATGAAACCATTCATTTTGCTAATAAACATAATATATTAGTCGTTCACGATTTTGCTTACGGTGCGATCGGATTTGATGGTCAAAAACCGGTTAGTTTCTTGCAAGCAGACGGTGCAAAAGATACAGGAATTGAAATTTACACATTATCCAAAACTTTCAATATGGCTGGATGGCGTATTGCTTTTGCCGTAGGGAATGAAAGTGTCATCGAAACAATTAACCTATTGCAAGATCATATGTATGTTAGTATTTTTGGTGCAGTTCAAGACGCTGCCCGCGAAGCGCTATTAAGTTCACAATCTTGCGTCGTAGATCTTGTAAATAGTTACGAATCTCGAAGAAATGCTCTTATTTCAGCTTGTCACTCTATCGGTTGGAATGTAGACATCCCAACCGGATCCTTCTTTGCATGGCTTCCTGTACCAGAAGGATATACATCTGAGCAATTTTCTGATATTTTGCTAGAAAAAGCACACGTTGCAGTTGCTCCTGGTGTTGGATTTGGTGAACACGGTGAAGGATACGTCCGCGTTGGTCTCTTGCATACAGAAGAACGATTACGAGAAGCAATTAATCGAATTGATAAATTAAATTTTTTCAAAAAGTCGTTGACAACATGAAAAATATCTGACAAAATTCAGTTATCTTAAAAATTTAAACATTTCTAAATACTTCTTATCAAGAGCAGGTGGAGGGACGAGCCCGACGAAACCCGGCAACCGATCTACAATTGTAGACACGGTGCTAATTCTCGCAGCATTACGCTGACAGATAAGGAGCTGGTTGTAAAAAAACCTCTCCTTAGCTGAGAGGTTTTTTTATTTAACTAGGAGGTTATAACAATGAGCGGAATTATAGCGACGTATTTAATCCATGACGATTCACTTAACTTAGACAAAAAGGCTGAACAAATTGCACTCGGTTTAACAATTGGCTCTTGGACTCATTTACCACATTTATTACAAGAACAATTAAAACAACATAAAGGCAACGTCATTCATATTGAGGAATTAGATGAACAAGAACATATCAATTCGTATCTACGCAAAAAAGTAAAACGTGGGATTATTAAAATCGAATACCCATTATTAAATTTCAGTCCAGATTTACCAGCGATTTTAACAACTACATTCGGAAAGTTATCACTTGATGGCGAAGTGAAATTAATTGACTTAACGTTTTCAGACGAATTAAAAAAGCACTTCCCTGGTCCAAAATTCGGTATAGACGGTATTCGAAATCGTGTACAAGTGTATAACCGTCCCCTTTTAATGAGCATTTTCAAAGGAATGATTGGACGAAATATTGGATACTTAAAAACTCAATTACGCGATCAAGCAATTGGTGGTGTGGATATCGTAAAAGATGATGAAATTTTATTCGAGAACTCCTTAACACCACTTGCGAAGCGAATTGTATCTGGAAAAGAAGTTTTACAATCCGTATATGAAACATACGGCCATAAAACATTATATGCCGTAAATTTAACAGGGCGAACTTTCGACTTAAAAGAAAATGCGAAACGCGCAGTGCAGGCTGGTGCTGATATTCTATTATTTAATGTATTTGCTTACGGACTAGATGTACTACAATCACTGGCAGAAGATGATGAAATCCCAGTTCCTATTATGGCACACCCTGCTGTAAGTGGTGCTTATTCAGCTTCCAAGCTATATGGGGTCTCATCTCCATTATTACTTGGAAAGCTACTACGTTATGCTGGTGCTGATTTTTCTTTATTCCCGTCTCCATACGGAAGTGTTGCGTTAGAAAAGGAAGATGCTTTCAACATTTCAAACTATCTAACTGAAGACGATGCGTTTTTCAAGAAAAGTTTCTCTGTCCCATCTGCTGGCATTCATCCTGGTTTCGTTCCCTTTATTCTACGAGACTTCGGTAAAGATGTTGTTATTAATGCGGGCGGTGGCATACATGGGCATCCGTATGGGGCGCAAGGTGGTGGAAAGGCTTTCCGCACTGCAATTGATGCTACTTTGCAAGGTAATCTACTCCATGAAGTAGATGACATAAATTTGCATAGCGCACTACAAATATGGGGAAATCCCTCTTATGAGGTGAAATTATGAGTATTCAAGTATTTTGTGATTTCGATGGTACGATTACAAATAACGATAACATTATGTCGATTATGGAAAAATTCGCACCACCAGAAGCAGAAGAAATAAAGCAAAGAATTTTATCACAAGAGCTTTCTATTCAAGAAGGTGTTTCTCAATTATTTCAATTGCTACCTACTAATTTGCATGATGATATAATTCAATTTTTAAAAGAAACTGCCGAAATTCGTAGTGGCTTTCGTGAATTTATACAATTTGTAAATGAAAATAATATTTCTTTTTACGTTGTATCAGGTGGAATGGATTTCTTCGTCTATCCACTCTTACAAGGAATCATTCCAAAAGAGCAAATTTACTGTAATGAAACAGACTTTTCAAATGAATACATTACAGTTAAGTGGCCTAACCCTTGTGATCATTACTGTCAAAATCATTGTGGATTATGTAAATCATCTTTAATCCGCAAATTAAGTGATACAAATAATTTCCATATTGTAATCGGAGATTCTATTACTGATTTACAAGCTGCGAAACAAGTAGATAAAGTATTCGCTCGCGATTTCCTTATTACAAAGTGTAAAGAAAATCATATTGTTTATACACCGTTTGAAACATTTCACGATGTTCAAGCTGAATTAAAACATTTGTTGGAGGTGAAATCATGAAACAACTGTTTCGTCAATGGTATGACTTAAGCGAGATTAAAAAAGAATTAACAACTCGAAATTGGTTTCCAGCAACAAGTGGCAATATTTCTATAAAAGTTAGTCATGAGCCGCTTACTTTCCTTATTACAGCAAGCGGTAAAGATAAAACAAAAACCACTCCAGATGATTTTCTATTAGTAGATCATGAAGGAGTTCCCGTTTTAGAGACTGAATTACGCCCTTCAGCAGAAACAATATTGCATACACATATTTATAACAATACGAATGCCGGGTGCGTACTTCATGTTCATACAACGGATAACAATGTCATCACAAATTTGTATAGCGATACAGTCACCCTTCAAAATCAAGAAATCATTAAAGCTCTTGATATTTGGGAGGAAGGTGCAACAATACACATTCCTATTATCGAAAACCATGCTCATATCCCAACACTTGGGGAGAACTTCCGAAAACATATACAAGGAGATTCGGGAGCAGTATTAATTCGAAATCACGGCATCACTGTATGGGGCCGAGATAGCTTTGATGCAAAGAAAAGATTAGAAGCTTATGAGTTTTTATTCCAATTTCATATAAAACTATTATCAATTCAAGGAGGCGTTTCTAATGGCGCAAATTCGTATTCATGAAGTAAATACTCGCATTGAGAATGAAGTGGAAGTATCAAAATTTCTACAAGAGGAAGGCGTTTTATATGAGAAATGGAATATTTCTAAACTTCCTACTCATTTAAATGAAAATTATTCGTTAACAGATGATAACAAAGCTGAAATATTAACTGTTTTTTCAAAAGAAATCGCTGATGTTTCAGCACGCCGAGGTTATAAAGCGCATGATGTAATTTCACTTTCAAGTAGCACACCTAACCTTGACGAATTATTAATTAATTTCCAAAAAGAACACCATCATACTGATGATGAAGTTCGCTTTATTGTCAGTGGTCATGGCATCTTTGCTATTGAAGGCAAAGATGGAAAATTCTTTGACGTTGAACTTGAGCCAGGCGACCTAATCTCTGTTCCTGAAAATGCAAGACATTATTTTACTTTGCAGGATGATCGTCAAGTTGTAGCTATTCGTATTTTTGTTACAACTGAAGGCTGGGTTCCAATCTATTAAGGTAGCTAGTTGAATAAAAGGACTTGGACCCCCTTTTCCAACCTTTTATTCACTCTACATATATACATCCTCCTATGGAACAGGCTTATTTCAAAAAATGAAATAAGCCTGATTTTTTATTTATTCAAAGCATCTTTCCTCTTCTTCCAAGAAACAATCTATCCACTCGATTTTTCAAGTGTATTTCTCAACCCTTTTTGAACATTTGTTGAACTTTTTTTGAATTTTTTCTGAAAATTCTGTTTTGTATATGATATACTACAACTAATAAGAAGGAAAATAATATTGCAAACAGAGGGGGATAATCATGAGTTTACTTATCGCACTTATACTAGGAGTTTTATGCGGAGCTATTCCTGTTATTTTAGGAGCTATTATGGAAGAGTTAGAAGTTGGTGTTTTAGGTTTTGTCGCCTCTTGTGTAAGCGCTTTATTTTTTGGTTTATACGGCGCTATTCCTGTTGCTATTCTGTGCGCATTTTATATATTACGCCACGCTCGCTCAAAACAATTTGGCGCTAACCACATGGCGCAAGTTATCCCATTCCCGGTTGAACGGTGCCGTCGAGCTTCTAGCTTATAATTATAAAAATGAAATATATTTACCTAAATAAATAAAAGTCCTCAAATGAGGACTTTTATTTATTTTCTTCTAGAAATTGAAACAATTCTTGTAGATGTAACGCATCTTCACTATAGCTAATAGACACATGACATATATCGTCAATCTCAGCTTGCATATAAAGATCCACTCCATCACGATCATATTTTAATGCCAAATAAAACTCCATTTCTTCTAACATCTTTTTTGAAGTTCGAATGACATAATGCCCTTTCTCATCTCTTCCATATTCAAAGTTTGGTTCAAAATCATATTTTTGTTTAAAGGCTTCCTTTTGTTTTTCATTGATTTGTATACAAGTTGCTCGCTGCACAGCATCAATCATCTCATCAAACTTTTGGAGATCCATCTCATTTACCCCCTTATATACTTTTTATATAACACTTGTGTTCCGCTATTTTCTTCTCCATCCATAATTAACTCTTCATACAATTCTTTCGCCAAGCTTAAACCTGGTACTGGTAATTGTAATTTTTCAGCCTCATCTAAAGCGATTTTCATATCTTTCATAAAATGCTTTACGTAAAACCCTGGCTCAAAGTCTCCTTTTAACATTCGAGGAGCTAAATTATTTAATGACCAACTACCTGCTGCACCTGTTGAAATACTCTCTAATACTTTATCTGGATTTAGTCCAGCCTTTTTCGCGTAAGCAACAGCTTCACATACTCCAATCATGTTGGATGCAATTGCAATTTGATTGCACATTTTCGTATGTTGTCCACTCCCAGCTGGTCCTTGTAACTGAATATTTGTTCCTAGTTTTTCAAATAACGGTAAACATCTATCATATATGTCTTTCTCTCCACCGACCATAATTGCAAGTCTTGCTTCTTTAGCACCAACATCTCCTCCAGATACTGGGGCATCTAACGTAAATACATTCTTTCTTTTACCAACTTCATTTATACGTTTTGCCAATGTTGGTGTAGATGTCGTAAAATCAATGGCTATCGTGCCTTCATTTGCATTCTCTATAATCCCTTCACTTCCAAAGTACACTTCTTCAACATCATGTGGATATCCAACCATAGTCATTACAACATCTACTTGCTTCACTAACTCTTTCGGTGTATCACACCAATTTGCACCATCTTGTACTAAAGAATCTGTCTTCGCTTTCGTTCTATTATACACATATACTTTATGACCTTCTTGCATTAAATGACGAACCATACTTTTTCCCATTACACCAATACCGATGAAACCTATTGATAAAATTTTGTTTTCCATATTCTCATCCCCTTTGTTCTAATAAATCATTTACCATCTTTCGAAACTCATTATTAAAATCATCATCCATACTATTTTTCACATTTGAAAATAAAATAACAAAAGTCCCTTTTTCTTTATTAAAATTATTGAAAGTGTTCCAACCAGATAGTACACCATGATTATGAAAATAATCTGGGTATATATAAAAACTAAATGCATATTTCCGTTCTTCTGAAGGTGAAAACATCGCTTGCATACTTTGTTCAGAAAGAAGTTTCCCATTTATAATTGCTTCGTCTAATTTCTTCATATCTCCAACTGTCGTATACATCTCGCCGCAACCGTATAACCAATCCATTGACAATTTTTGTGCAGGCTCAAGTACATTATCTTTCTTAACGTACCCTTTAGTAAAATGCTGATCTCCCGGAGCCATATTTCCCATACCAGATTCGTGCATTTCTGCTTTAATAAATATATTTTCTTTTATGTAATCTCCTAACGTTTTTTTTGATATGCTTTCTATAATATAAGCAAGCACCATATAATTATAATCTGTATATCTCCAACCTGCTCCTGGTGGAAACTCTACTTTTTGACTTCCAATCCAATTTACTAAGTTTATACGAGAAGCCGCATTCACTTTTCCTTTGCCGCTTTCCGGTAAACCCGATGTATGCGTTAATAAATGATATAAAGTGATATTTTTATCTGCTGGAAATGAAGGAATATATGTATTTACATTTTCCTGAATGTTTAATTTCCCTTGTTCTTGTAGCTGTAAAATAGATGTAGCAACTACTGTTTTCGTAATAGAACCGATACGATATTTTGTTTGAGGTGTATTTTCTATTTTATTTTGAACATCAGCATATCCATATCCTTTATTCAATATAACACGCTCTTTATCAGTCACCAAAACTGTCCCATTAAATTGCTTTCCTACTAAATATTGATCTAATTTTTGAGATATACTAGCATAATCAATTTGTCTCTCTTCTTTTTCTTCTATATTATCTTGCACTTCTGACCCAATAGCCGGGGCCACATTAGTAGTTAACACTGTTTGTTCCATTACACTGGGAGCATAGAAAGCATAGTATACTCCGCCGCAAACAACAGTACATAGTGAAGCAACTACTATTATTTTTTTTATCATATTGTTCCTCCATAATTACTTCATTACATATGGTCTCCCTACTACTATTATCAGGCAATAAAAAAAAATCGCAACAATTAGTTGCGAAAAATCACATTTTTTCTTTTCTATATATACATACCTGATTTTTCCCATTTTTTTTCGCTTCATATAATGCAATGTCCGCTCGCTGCATTAATTCTTCTCTTGTAATTCCTTTCTCATATAACGCTACTCCAAAACTCGCTGTTAATTTCGAAATTCCAGAGAATTGTTTTGTTTCAATAAAAAAGCGCAATGATTCTGCAACTTGAAATGCTTCTTTTTCTACTGTATTTGTCACTAATATAATAAATTCTTCTCCTCCCCATCTTGCAAATACATGTTGTTGCTCTACTTTAGACTTCATAAGTTCTGCAAGTTGTATTAATGCTAAGTCTCCAAAATCATGACCATATGTGTCATTTACTGTTTTAAAATTATCTATATCAAATAATATAATTGCCATTTTTTCATCGTTACGTATTACATTATCCCACTCTACCTCTAATATTTGTTGGAACTTCAAACGATTATAAATCTCTGTCAATGAATCTATCATGGCAAGTCTTTCTTGTTCTTGATAGATTTCATCTAATTCTGTAATCTCTGTACACTTTACAATAAATCTCGATAAATCTTCTGGTAACGGCGTCGCACGTAATAAAAAAGTTGATACAATTCCTTCATAATTAGACATCTTAATTCTTCTATCATATGATAATGTATCATCTAACCATGTTATATCATGAGTCGTCGAATAATATCCATTTTCTCTAATAAAATGTTCGGCAAACACTAAATGTTGCTCACGATAATCAAACAAATTTTCATATCCAAAAAACTCTAAAAAATTCGTATTACAATCAACAATCTCATCATCTTCTACTATAAATAATAGATCATTGTGAAAATCAAACATCATCTGCAGTAGTTCTTGTTGCAAACTTACTTGCCGCACTAAAGAAAGTTGATACAAACTTTTATTTACTTCTTCTAAAACTACTTGTGGAGTTACTGGTGCTATCACAATATTACGTATTCCTAACGTAAGCACCTCTGTAAACTCATTTGTTATTTGTTGATCCCAAATGACAATGAATGTACTATGTGGATTATACATATTCTTTATATATTTTATTTGAGAAAAATCTGTTACATACATAATTACAATATGCGGTTTAGTCTTATGAAACAATAGTTCTCCTTCTTCAAAACTATTTGCTATAAACATGCATTTGGGATGAATATTTTCAATCGTTTGTTGATGTGTGCATCCATTTTCTATATAAAGGACATTTAACTTAAGATCTTGTAGTACATTTTGGAAAACCGTATTCTCTAATAAAAAATGTAGTATGTTCATCACTAGTCTTCACTCACTTCATATATCTTGTTCTACAGAATTCCTCACAAACGTTTTATAAATAGCTATTCCCAAAAACTTTAATGCGTGAGGGATACATAGCAACAAGCTAATTGAGAATGTAATCTTCGCTTTTTCACTCTATAAATTCCTTTTTTAGTGTATGATTATAGGAATTGTATCGTTTGTATGAATGCCCTAGCTTACTCTTTAAAACTTGACAATTAAAATAAAGATATTATATTCTTAAACTCGACAACTTACAAAATGTAAGTAGAAGATATTACATTTATTTTTAAATAATTTGATATGTAATTTGGAGGATATATAATGACAAACGATAACTTTTTTAACGTTCTATATGAACGCACGTCTACACGTGCATTCAACCCAGACAAAGAAATTTCATCGACAGAATTACATGAAATTTTAAAAGCAGCTGCACAAGCACCTTCTGCTTGGAACCTACAGCACTGGAAATTCCTTGTTTTCCAAGGAGAAGATGTACAAAAACGATTACATCCAATTGCTTATAACCAACAACAAATTCTCGATGCTTCTGCAGTAGTCGCTGTTTTAGGTGATTTAGAAGCTTATAAAAATGTTGCACCCGTTTATGGTCCAATTGTTGAACAAGGCTTTATGAAAGAAGAAGCAAAAGAGCGTTTAGCTAAAAATATTGAATCTGCATATACTCGTGAACAATTTCCAAGAGATGCTGCTTTTTCAAATGCATCTTTAGCAGCAATGCAACTTATGCTTGCAGCTAAAGCAACTGGCTGGGACACTTGCGCTATCGGTGGTTTCAATCCACAAGCACTTACAGAAGAATTCAATGTTTCATCTCGATACGTACCAATTATGCTTATTACAATTGGTGAATCAACTTTAAAAGGCCACCCTGCACCACGAATGAGCGTAGAGCAAGTGAGTGAATGGGCAAAATAGTAAAAACGAAGGTAATTTCATTACCTTCGTTTTTTTATACTCTGTCACACATCCGTAATATTACAATGTGTTATTGGATATCTACAGATAGATAAACAGTACAGTTTATGTTAATTCCATAAACAAATATGACGTTTTGTGTCGAAATTTGTTAAAGTATCGAAATATAACCGTGTATTTTTGTTACAATTATGATACAATGATAACAAATAGATAACAAGAGAGGGATTTTCATTGAGTTCATACGGAAGCTTTATCGCACTTTTAAGTTACATAGTAACTGTACTACTTCTATATTTTATTGGCGATGCTGCAAACATATCAGTGTTACAATTCCCAAAAGAAGAAGCGTTCCAATTAGACGCAGAAAAACATACTGCACGATCCATTGCACCATTACTCTTAGCTCTCCCAGTATATATCATTGTTTTATATAAAAGTAAAAAAGTGTAAAGCCTACCTATTTCATTCATTTTGGTGGTCTTTACACTTTTTTGTGATATTTCCCCTATTTTAAACATCATTCCGTACTAAACACCCAGCTAGTCTTTTAAAATGAGAAAATACCCTAGAAAAAATTCCACGCTCTGTCCAGTCACTAACTACCGAACTTACATAGATTATAAGTGTGAAGGGGGTGATGAGGATTATGTTTGGATCATTTGGATGCTGTGATAACTTTAGAGACTGTCATCATCGTGAAAGAGAGTGTGACCATCGCGACCATCGTGAGAAAGAGAGAGAGGTAAAACCACAACAACCAGCTGTATGTAACGTACTTGCTAGCATTTCAGTTGGAACAGAGCTTTCTCTTTTAAGCATTAGAGGTAATGGTACTTTCAACAATGTAATTTTTGAAGGTTTCGCTAACGGTGTTGCTCTTTTCTCTGCTTTAGCTCGTAATAACAAAGACGACAAAGATAACAATAAAGACGATAAGAACAATCAAAATCGAAATACTTTTACTGGTATTTTACGTGTATGCCCAACTGATATCGTTGCAATCGCTATCTAATTCTGTCTCTTATCCTCGATAGTAAGCAAATAAGATTTACTTTTCTCATAGAAAAAACCTGAGACCGATTTCAAATCGACTCAGGTTTTTTTATTGATTATATGCTTTTAACTAATTCAACAACTTCTTCAGCAGTTGACATTGTTAATGCTTTTTCTGCTAATGTTTCCATTTCTGCTTTTGACAACTTGCTTAGTTGTGTTCTTGCAGGAAGGATAGATGTTGCACTCATACTGAACTCATCTAAGCCTAATCCTAATAATAATGGGATGGCAAGTGAATCTCCCGCCATCTCACCACACATACCAGCCCATTTGCCCTCTTTATGAGCAGCATCGATAACCATTTTTACAAGACGTAAAATAGATGGGTTATATGGTTGATATAAGTAAGCTACACGTTCGTTCATACGGTCTGCAGCCATTGTGTATTGGATTAAGTCATTTGTTCCGATAGAGAAGAAATCAACTTCTTTTGCGAATTGATCTGCTAATACTGCTGAAGCTGGAATTTCAACCATCATACCCACTTCAATAGAATCAGAAACAGTTGTACCCGCTTCTACAAGCTTTGCTTTCTCTTCTAATAAAATCGCTTTCGCTTGACGGAACTCATCAAGAGTTGCAATCATTGGGAACATAATTTTTAAGTTACCGTATACGCTAGCACGAAGTAATGCACGAAGTTGTGTACGGAACACATCTTGCTCATCAAGACATAAGCGAATTGCACGGTATCCTAAGAATGGGTTCATTTCTTTTGGTAAATGTAAGTATGGAAGCTCTTTATCTCCACCGATGTCAAGTGTACGAACAACAACAGGTTGACCTTCTTTTACACCTTCAAGAACTGCTTTATACGCCTCGAACTGCTCTTCTTCTGTTGGAAGATTGTCACGGCCCATGTATAAAAATTCTGTACGGTATAAACCAACGCCTTCTCCGCCATTATCGATAATACCTTGTACATCATTTGGTGTTCCGATATTAGCAACAAGCTCAACGTGATGTCCATCGCTCGTTACAGTAGCTTGGTCTTTTAATTTTGCCCATATTGCTTTTTGCTCTTCAAATTTCGCTTTCTTTTCTTCAAAAGAACGAAGAGTTTCTTCCGATGGGTTTACAATTACTTCTCCATCTAAACCGTCAATGATTACGATATCGCCATTTTGGATTTTCTCCATAACAACTTTCGTACCAACAACTGCAGGAATTTCCATAGAACGAGCCATAATTGCAGAGTGAGATGTACGTCCACCGATATCAGTCGTGAAACCTTTTGCATACTTACGGTTTAACTGAGCTGTATCAGATGGTGTTAAATCTTCAGCAATAATGATTACTTCTTCAGAAATTGTACCAGGGTTTGAGAAGTTAATTCCTAGTAAATATGCAAGAACGCGTTTTGTTACGTCACGAATGTCCGCAGCACGTTCTTTCATATATTCGTTATCCATGTTTTCAAACATAGAAATAAACATTGATGCAACTTCATCCATTGCAAATTCAGCATTTACTTTTTCGCTATTTACTTTATCTTTTACCGGGTTTACTAGTTCTGGATCATTTAATACTAATAAATGTGCTTCAAAGATCGCAGCTTTATCAGCACCCAGCTCAGCAAAAGCGTGGTCCTTAATTGCTTCTAATTCAGTTTTTGCTTTCTCAAGCGCAGCGTCTAAGCGTGCAATTTCAGCAGCTTCGTTTGTAATTGATTTCTTTTCAATGTTAAATTCAGGATTCTCAAGTCTGAAAGCCTTTGCAATAGCAATCCCACTTGATGCAGCGATCCCTTGAATATTAAGAGTCATTATTCTCCTAATCCTTCGTTTTTCATAGTTTCTTCGATAGCTGCTAGTGCTTGAGCTGCATCATCACCATTTGCAGTGATTTTAATTTCTGCGTTTTGTTGAATGCCTAAAGACATAACGCCCATGATTGATTTTAAGTTAACGTTTTTTCCGTTATACTCTAAGTTAATGTCAGAACCAAATTTGCTTGCAGTGTTTACAAGTAGAGTTGCTGGACGTGCATGAATTCCTGAGTCGCTTGTTACTTTAAAGATTTTTTCCATGATAATTTATCTCCTTTAAATTACAGTTTTTTTTAGTTGTATAGACGTGAGTACTACATCATCTATTGTATATAATAGGCGATGTTCGGTCAACCACATCGCCTATTATAATTATAAACATTTTGCGTCAAATTCCTACTGAATGTCAATAATAGCGTTTTCGCCCTTCTTAACATTTCCATCTTTTTTCAATTCGACTTGTTGCCCTTGTTGTAAATTTGTAAATACAATTGGCGTAATAATAGATGGTGCATTTTCTTTTACGAATGCAAGATCTACTTTTAATAATGGTTGTCCTTGTTTCACTTTGTCGCCTTGCGCTACAAGTGCCTCAAATCCTTCACCATTTAATTTTACAGTATCAATACCAAAGTGAATTAATATCTCTTTTCCACCCTCAGATTGAATACCAATCGCATGCTTTGTAGGGAATACATTGACGATCTCACCATTAACTGGAGAAACTACTGTTCCTTCTGTTGGCTCGATTGCAAATCCGTCTCCCATCATTTTTCCTGAGAATACTTGATCAGGTACTTCTGTAATCGGTAAGATTTTCCCTTCAATTGGTGATACGATTGTTTCATTTTCATCAACTTTTTGAGGAGTTTCTTCTACCTTTACAGGCTCTTCTTTTTCAACATGAGGTGTACGACCTGACATAATATCATGAATTTGTGATTTTAATGTGTCAGATTTTGGTCCAAAAATAGCTTGAATGTTATTTCCAACTTCAAGTACACCAGCCGCTCCAAGTTCTTTTAAGCGGTCTTTGTTTACATTCTTTTGTTCGTTAACTTGAACACGTAAACGAGTAATGCAAGCATCTAAAGAAGCAATGTTTTCTTTACCACCAAGTGCTACTAATACTTCTCGAGGAAGTTCACCTGCTTCTGTTTTTCCTGCGCCGTCATTCGCATTTGCTACTTCACGACCAGGTGTTTTTAAATTCCATTTACGGATTGCAAAGCGGAATCCGAAGTAGTAAATAACTGCTAGTACAAGACCAACAATAATTACCCACCACCATGCTGTACGGCCTGGTAATACACCGAATAACATAAAGTCGATTAAACCACCAGAGAATGTCATACCAATTTTAACACCTAAAATTTGCATTGTCATAAATGATAGACCAGCAAATACAGCGTGGATTCCGAATAATACTGGTGCTACGAATAAGAATGAAAATTCAAGTGGTTCTGTAATACCTGTTAAGAAAGATGTTAATGCAGCAGAACCTAAAATACCAGCTGCTAATTTTTTATTTTCTGGACGTGCTTCATGGTACATTGCTAAAGCTGCTGCTGGAAGACCGAACATCATGAACGGATACTTACCAGTTGTAAATGTACCTGCTGTTAATTCTACACCATCTTTTAACTGTGCCATAAAGATTTTTTGGTCACCGCGGATTAATTCGCCAGCCGCATTTGTGTACTGACCAAATTCGAACCAGAACGGTGAATAGAAAATGTGATGTAATCCAAATGGAATTAATGAACGTTCAATTAAACCAAAAATAAATGCTGCTAACGTTCTATTCGCATCAATCATTTGATGTGAGAACGTATTTAAGCCACCTTGAATGTATGGCCAAATGAAGCACATGATAATACCTACTACTAAAGAGAATGTTGCAGTTGCGATCGGTACGAAACGCTTACCTGCAAAGAAACCTAGGTATGAAGGTAATTCAATATTGAAGTATTTATTATAGCAATATGCCGCTACTATACCGACGATAATACCACCAAATACTCCTGTTTGTAGCGTTGGAATTCCTAATACATTCGCATATGCTGGATCTGCAAATCCAATTTTCACTGGGTCTGCTCCAGAACTTGTTACTTTTACTAACTTATCTACTTCTAAGAACACACTCATCGTTTTGTTCATAATTAGGTAGCCAACGAATGCTGCTAAACCAGCTACTCCGTCTCCACCTGCTAAACCAATTGCTACCCCAACTGCGAATAATAATGCAAGGTTAGCGAAAATAATATCACCAGATTGTTCCATAATTTTTGCAACCATTACGAACCAATCTGCTTTTAAAGCAGGAATAACATTTGTTAACTGTGGATTTTGAAATGCATTACCAAATCCAAGTAAAATACCTGCTGCCGGTAAAATCGCTACTGGAAGCATTAACGCTTTCCCGACTTTTTGAAGAACACCAAAGATCTTCTTAAACATGGAAACCCTTCCTCTCTTATCTATATTGATACCTTCCGACAAACGCCAAAAAGGCATGAGGAAAAAAAGATAGAACGATAGCTATACAAAGGGTAGTATATCCCTTTCTCTAGCTTACATTCCTGGCTTTTCTCCACTCATGCCTGATCGAATCAGTAACACGTGTCAAAAATAGGTTTACGTATAAGTTCACTATAATTAAGGCAAACGTTTTCGTTACTTACCTTAATGTGTTTGTCGAAATTTGTATAACTTTGCAATAGTTATTATACATAACTATTGTAAGCGATTCAATGATTTTTTTTAACGTTTTCATTTTAGACAAAAATATATGTCTTTTTACACATGCTCCGCTTTCACTAATCGTTGCAAGTGCATTGTTAAATAAATACTTTCAGCTTCATATACAGGCAATTGCAATTCTTTTTGCATGACCTTAACCAGCTTCCAGGCTAAATTATAACAGACGGGATATTCTGCCTTTAATAAATCAGCAAAGCTTTGTGATTCCTCAACTTTTTCTCCCTTTTTCACCCGTTCAATAGCATATTGTAAATGACGAATAAGGCGCAAATAGTGAATACTTTCTTGGTCTAATGTAATTTGTAAGCTTGTTTCAATTAAAGATACAAGTTGTGCAATGAGACGGGAGTTTTGATTAACTGAAGATAAATCTGAATTTGTAAGTGAACTGTAAATATGGAGTGCAATAAAACCAATTTCTCCTTCTGGCAATGTAATTTGCAAACGAGAATTTAAAAGGTCTACAACACCTTCAGCAATTTCGTATTCTTCTGGATACAGCATTTTCGTTTCAACCAGAAAAGGATTATCTATTGTAAGTCCTTGTTTTAACCGCTTAACTGCAAAAGAAATATGATCTGTTAAAGCGATGTGAATATGTTCATTTAATGGCGATTTTGCCTTTTCTTGAATGTAGAACATAATGTCATTCATTAATTCAATTAATTTTTCACTCACATGCGGCACTAACAGTTTGTATTGTTCTCGATCACGTTCATTTTTTAAAACAAACATTTTTTCAATTTGTTCTTGCTCCAATACATCTTTCGCTTTTTTTCCAAATCCAATTCCTTTACCAATCACTACTACTTCCTCGTGTTCAGGATGGCTAGCAATGATGACATTATTATTTAAAACTTTTTTAATTTCTAGATAATTACTCATATAACACCACCCTCGTACTTAAATAGCCTGCTTTTATGTTACAGAATATTCTTCTTTGTCGTCAATGTAAAACATCTACCATTTAATAAAAATTCATTTTTTAGACATGTTTGTATAGGATGCGTATAATGTAAGGGCAACTGTACATAGAAAGGAGATTGCAACATGATTAAAATGTTTGTAAGTGATATTGATGGAACAATGATGCAACACGGAGGTTTTATCGACGAACAAGATATTATCGCTTTGCGCAGCTTAGCTGAACAAAATGTAATTCTTTGTTTCGCTTCTGGAAGACTTGATAATGAAATTGCAGACTTAATGAGAGCGGTTAATACAAATTTCCATCGCATTAGTGTAAATGGTGTTTTTGTATATACACATGAAAATAAGAAGCTATTATCTGCAACTTTCGATTCCAGCATTCTTCCAGATTTGTTAGCTATGACAAATGAAGACCCTTATTTCCGTTATGTAAGTGATGAACATAGCTACTACATTGAAGAAAAAACACCGTTTATTCATGAACTTGAACAACAAGTAACGATGACTTCTGTTGAAGAACCTAATCTATTACAGAAAATTGATGATACAATTTTTCCAAATAAAATTTCTGTCGGTGGAACGAAGGAAAGCTTACAACTCCTTCAGAAAAAAATTGATGAAAAATTTCATGGGAAAGTTAGCACCTTCATTTCAGCAGAACAATGTTTAGATGTAATGCCACCTAATATTAGTAAAGGTTCTGCTATTTCTATTTTATTAAAAGAATTTCAAATACAACCAGAGGAAATTGCTTGCATAGGGGATTCTTATAATGATATTCCAATGTTCTCTTTAACTCCTCACAGTTTTGCTATGTCTCAAGCAGATGACGCAGTAAAAGAGCACGCTCACTATGTAGTAAATACGGTTAAAGATGCTGTTAACCACGTAATTACTCATAATAAAAATACGACTCACTCCTTATAAGGATGAGTCGTATTTTTATTTCTTTACATGTTAAACACTTTAAAATTTACTGTACTTTACAAACTGAAATATATTATTTGTTACGTGCGATGTTTGTAATAAATTTATAACGATCCCCACGATAAATACATTTCACATACTCTAACGGTATCTCACCTTCTGAATATGACCATTGGCGCATTACAAGCACAGGCGCCTTTTTAGGAATATGCAGATGTTCAGCTTCATTATCCGTTGCAATGGAAGCTTCAATTGATTGAGTAGCGCTAACAAGCTTAAAGCCCAGTTTTTTCTCTAAATGTTCATATAAAGATTGTTGCAATATTTCTTCGTTAATATCTTTTACAAGAGCTGGCGACAAATATGTCGTCTCAAAAGCAATCGGTTCATCATCAGCTAAGCGAATACGCCTCACTTCATAAACCGACTCCCCCTCCTGTATTCTCAACCGGTCTGCTATTTTCGCAGTAGCTGGAACTAGGCGGAAACTAAGTAATTGACTACTTGGGTTCATCCCGCGAGAAATCATATCTTCTGTGAATCCCGTCATTCCTTGCAATTTTTGTTCCACTTTCGGAAGTTGGACAAACGTTCCAATTCCACGTTTCCGATATAAATAGCCTTGTTCCACTAAATTATTAATCGCCTGTCTGATTGTCATACGACTCACTTCGAACTTATCACAAAGTTCATTCTCAGATGGGATTTTGTCTCCCGGCTTCCATTCGCCGTCCTCAATTAGCTGTTTCACCCACTCTTGAATCTGATAATAGATCGGAAATGGTGAATACTTGTCGATGTTCATCAGCAATCGCCTCACTGCATAAAGATAGAGCTTCTTGATCAGCGATTACGGTTACATTCGGATGACGTTGTAAAACTGTAGCAGGACACGCTTCACTATATTCACCTTGCAATAACTCTTTAAGTGCTTCTGCCTTTTTAGGCCCCATAGCAACAAGTAGAATTTGTTTTGCTTTCATAATGCTTCCAATTCCCATTGTAATCGCATGAGTTGGCACATCTTCTTCTTTTTCGAAGAAACGAAGGTTTGCTTGGCGTGTAGATTCTGTTAATTCAACAATGTTAGTTGGAGAATTAAATGCTGTTCCTGGCTCGTTAAATCCGATGTGACCGTTTTCACCGATTCCAAGAATCTGTAGGTCAACTGGGTTAGCAGCTAGAATGCTCTCGTAACGTGTGCACTCTTCCTCTAAATCACTTGCCATCCCGTTTGGTACATAAGTTTGTTTAAATGGAAGATAATCAAACAACTGTTCTTGCATGAAATAGTGATAGCTGTTTTTATCTTCGTGTGGTAAATTTACGTACTCATCTAAGTTTACAGTGGTTGCATGACTTGTATCAAGTTTATTTTTTCGCATTTCTGCATAAATACCTAACGGAGAGCTTCCTGTAGCCATTCCTAATGTTGGATTTTCTTTTGATTTTACAACTTCTTCAATTAATTTATAACCTGCTTCTGCTAATTCTTCTGGAGTTTTTACAACAAGAATATTCATTTAATTACTTCCCTTCCTTCATATGAATTCCTAAACGAACGGTATCATATACATGTAAATTTTCAGTCATCACAACAAAGTCTGCATCTTTCCCTACCGCTAACGCACCTTTATTATTTAATCCAAACTCTTCTGCCTGGTTAACTGATGTCATACGTACTGCGTCTTCGATTGAACATCCTGTAAATTCAATTACATTTCGGAAAGCTTGATCCATTTTTAGAATACTACCAGCTAACGTTCCATCTTCTAATCGAGCACTACCATCTTTTACATGTACTGGCTGTCCGCCAAGTTCATATAATCCATCTTCAAGACCTTTTGCTCGCATTGCGTCAGTAATGACACTTACTTTTTTCGGTCCTTTTAATTTATATGCTAATTTCACCATATCAGGGTGAATATGAATGCCATCTGTAATTACTTCAACCATTACATCTGGATTTAATAACACATGACCAACAACTCCTGGTTCACGGTGATGTAATCCACGCATTTGATTGTACAAATGTGTTGCATGTGTAATGTTTCTATTTTTTAGTTGCGCATCAATTGCATCTGTATGCCCCATTGTGCCAACAACACCAGTTTCAGCAAGATACTGTTCAAACTCTAATGCCCCTTCTTCCTCTGGTGCATATGTTACTAACTTAATTAAATTACCGCTTGCTTCCTGCCATTGTTTAAACTGTTCAATATTCGCAGGAACGATATGTTCTAGTGGTTGTGCACCTGCACGTTTTTTTGAAACATACGGTCCTTCTAAATGAATATATTCGAAATGTGCTCCTTTTTCTTTCGCTTCCTTTGCAGCACTTAGTGCCGCTTCTATCGCTTCTGGAGCTTGTGTCATTGTTGTCGGGAAGTAAGTTGTAACCCCTTCTTTTAACATTTCTTTACCTAGAGTTACTAATCCATCGCTATTTGCATCCATCGCATCAATATCGTATCCACCATGAATATGAACATCAATCATACCTGGAATTACAATCTTCCCTGTAGCATCAATAACAGTTTCATCTTCTTGTGGTACATATTGAGCCATCAAACCAATTTCTTTAATTGTTTCTGCGTAACGAATAAATCCGTTTTCCACTACTTCTTGACCTGTGTAAATTTTGGCATTGATGACAATTTGCGTTTTCATTTTCATCGACCCTTTCCCATGAACTTTCCTACTTGTTCTTATTACCTTATTCGCCTAATTCCATCTTAATATACGCACGAGTAGTTGTCTATACATTCTAATAAAATTTCCATTTTGTTTAACGAAACATATATTATAATTACGTCTCTCGTAATTATAATATATGTTATTCATTTTTTCCAAAAAGGGACGGTCTCCATCTCTAATGTATGAATTACTTCAATAATGGCATGAATCCACTAGACCCTATCATAATATGTTCCCCATCTGTATTCACTTCTACAGTGCGTTTATTTGTTCCATATATCATTATACCGTGCCGTTTCAATCTCCTTACTACACTTTGGTGAGGATGGCCATACGGATTGCTACTCCCATACGAAAGAATAGCGAACTGTGGTTCTACTTTTTTTATAAACGTTTCACTTGTTGAAGTATATGAGCCATGATGCCCAACTTTTAATATATCTGCATGTACATCAAATTGCTTTAATATCTCATGTTCCGTCCGTACATCAGCATCGCCCATCAATAAAAAGTCAGCCTTTCCATATCGAACCTTTAAAACAATTGAGGATTCATTATTTTCATCTTTCGATTTCCCATTGTTTAATACCTGTATAGAAACATGTGGATCTAGCGGTATATATTGTCCTTCCTTTACTGAAACAAAAGGTATTCCCCTTTTCTTAATATTATTTCGATACGTATGATATGTAAAAGAGCTATATGTTTTTCCACTATCTAGTATAAGTGAGACCGGCATTTGCTCTACAATCGGAATTAGTCCACCAATATGATCCATATCAGGATGCGTACTGACAATAACATCTAAATGGTTTATCCCTTTTTCGATTAGTTTTTGAATAATAACCTCTCCTGCTTCATAAGGTCCTCCATCAATTAACATTGTTTGTCCATTTGGCAATACAATAAGTGTTGCATCACCTTGTCCAACTTTTAAAAAGTTCACTTGCATTTTACTAAGATGTTGCCGCTGCATATGTAAAGGAGACGTAGCATGAATAGACATCATATATCTTTTAGCTGAGGTACTATTTAAAGAAAAACATAATAAAACAGAAATTAACAACAAAATACTTCGTATACCCTTCATAACTCGTCTCCTTTTTTTCACTTAGTATGGCACGGGATATAATTGATATACAAAAAAAGCTTAGCAAAATGCTAAGCTTTTATTTTGATATTTCTTGTAAAGAACCGAAGAATAAATCTGCTTCATTCATTTGTTCACTCTCTTCAGAAAGTAGCGGTAAATCATCTAATGTTTTCAATCCAAATGTGTCCAAAAATTCTTTTGTCGTTCCATATAAAATAGGACGCCCTGGACCTTCTGCTCGGCCAGTTTCTTTTATAAGTAAGTGTGAAACTAACGTTTGTAGTGCCTTGTCCGTTTTTACCCCTCGAATCTCTTCCATTTCTGTCCTTGTAATCGGTTGACGATATGCAACGATCGCTAACGTTTCAAGAGCAGCTTGAGAGAGTGAGGCAGCTGTTGGGATATCTATTAATTTCTGATAGTACGAAGCATGTTCTTTCTTTGTAGCAAAGCGATATACTTTTGCATATTGTACAATTTGCAAACCGCGATGTGCACCTTCATATTCTTTTTGCATTTCTTCTAAAATATCTATTACTTCATTCACTTCAATTTCAAGAACTTTCGCTATTTGTTCTGGATAAATCCCTTCATCACCAGAAACAAACAAAAGCCCTTCAATGATTGATTTTTGTTCTTTTCTATCCATTGCCCGAGCTCCTTCCTCCTATTTTCTCATTAAAAATACACATCAAAAAACCGAATCACAATCAATGCGTTCGGTTCAATATTTCTTTTCTTGTTCCAAACGATTCATTAAAACGTAACATGAGATAAACTGTTTCTCTATCCCATTTCCCATACAAGCTCTATGCGGATTTATTAGAACTCGATACAAAAATTTCATCAAAATTATGTTCTTGTTCTATGCTAATTTGTTGTTTTTTCATAAGCTCAAGAACCGCTAAAAATGTTACAACCATTATTTCACGTTCTTCATCAGCAAACAAATCATAAAAACTTTGACGGCCACCTTTTATTTCTAACTGTTTTAGAATATCAGCCATTCGTTGTTCAATTGGTATTTCTTGACGAGTAACTCGTGCTGTTACAGGTTTCTTTGCTTTTTTACGGCGCATTAATTTTTGAAATGCCGCTAGCATATCATATAACGTAACATCAAGAGGTAAGCTTGTCTCCTCTTCTTGTTGCAACGATGCAAAATCAATTGGCGGACGTGTATATAGCTGTGCTCTTTCTTGTTCTCTTTCTTTTAACTCAGTAGCAACTTGCTTATATTTCTTATATTCAATTAACCTCTCCATCAATTCTTGACGAGGGTCATCTATAAAGTCATCACCATTATCAAGTACATCTTCTTCATGTTTCGGCAACAACATTTTACTTTTAATTTGCAATAACGTTGCAGCCATTACTAAATACTCACTTGCAACATCTAATTGTAGTTCTTTCATCGTATGGACATAAGACAAATATTGTTCTGTAATATCCGCTACAGGAATATTATATATATCAATTTCATAACGATGTATTAAATGTAACAATAGATCTAAAGGCCCTTCAAAAGCCTCTACTTTAAAATTATACTGCACAAAGCATCCCACCACATTTTTTCTATAACAACATAAGTATAGAGCATACTCATGTTCTATCCAACCTTTTTAAGAAATTTAATTAAAAATAGACCTATGCCTATGTCATCATGCCCACAGCTTCATATGATAACAGTGTAGTAAGAACAATGTAGGAGGTCAAAAAACTATGGGTCACGTTGATTGCGGTTTTAGCGGTGGGTTCGCATTACTTGTTGTACTGTTTATTTTACTAATTATTGTAGGGGCAGCTTGCTTCTGCTAACATGAACAATAAACGACTAGGGAAAATCCCCTAGTCGTTTATTGTTCATATTTCTATGATACACTTGTATTTATAACCGTTAGATAGGGGCGAAAAATATGTATCCTACCGAATACATACAATTTTTAATTCATTTTCACGGAGACTATGACTATTTTGAATGTCACGAAATATTGGAAGAGTATTGGAAAACCAAACCGAGAGGAAATCGTGATGATTACTTAGTCGGTCTCATTCAAGTGGCAGTTTCTTTATACCACCAAAGACGCACTAACTGGAATGGCGCCACAAAGATGATGAAAAGTGCAATCACAATTTTAGAAAAAAACAGTGCACTTTTACAACGTTTAGGAATCAATCAAGCGCAACTTCTACCCTTACTCAATGAAAGAGTGCAATCTATACAAAAAAAAGAAAGTTTTGTACCGTTATTTTTACCATTATCGGACACATCATTGGAAAAGAAATGTATGCAGTTATGTCAGAAACAAAACCTTCCGTGGAAAGATATGAACGCTACTCCTAGTGAATATATCCTACACAAGCACACATTACGTGATCGAACAGAAGTCATCACTGAACGCAAAGAACAATTACAAAAAAGAAAGCAGAGATAATAAACTACTTATCCCTGCTTTCATGAATGTATATTTTGTTCAAGCCCTTTACACTTTTCGCAAAAACTTGCTGTTTGCTCATTTCCGCAAATTGTAAACTCAAGAAATTTGCTCTTTAACTCTTGAACCATCATCGTCCCAATTCCCATATGACGATGAGACGGGTTCACACTCAAATGCTGAATTTCTAATACTTGATTCTCTTTTTTTACAATCCCCATTATTCCAACAAAATCTTCATTTTGCTTCCACAAATACAATTGCCAATCCTCTTTCGCTTCATACTCTTTCATTGTCAATTGTAATGTTTTCACATCTTTTTCAGTTGGCATAAACGAAAGAAGCCCCATTGCAATTTTTTCATAACTTTTTTTAAAACGAATTAACATAACCCTTATCCCTTCTTACAAAAGTTACAAACTATGAATCCCCTCAATCACTCTTTTCATATCACATTCATTTTACAATATTTTCAACAGAGTGAGAAGAGCCTAAAACAACTTGATAATCATACAAAGCGAAAAGAAGAAAGTCAAATATATGTTTCAGTACTATTTCTTTCTAAGTAGATTTTAAAAAAAGACAATGCTATATGATAGTTAAAAGTAACATCCGCTACTCATTACCGCTTCATTATTAGTCACCATAGAGCAACTTAATTCTAGCAAAATTAATATAATAAAAAATGTTTATTGAAACATATAATCTAGTGTATTCTATGTAATTTGTTAAAAGTTTGTTCTCATAAGTCATATATTTTAGCAACAATTACAATACAGTTTGTATCATGTACTGTAAAGAAAATACTCATTCCTATTTAAAAAATAAAAAAGAGAGCAAAAGCTCCCTTTTTCCATAACTTACTCTTCCCAAACTTTAACTTCTTTCATTACATCGCCTTGACGCATGTTTAATACTGTTTCAATACCGCTTGTCGCTTTACCAAATACAGTATGTACGCCATCTAAATGCGGTTGTGGCTCATGAACAACAAAGAATTGGCTACCACCTGTGTTACGGCCAGCATGTGCCATAGAAAGTGATCCTACAAGGTGTCTATGAGGATTTCCATCAGTCTCACATGGGATAGAGTAACCTGGGCCACCTGCACCTGTTCCTGTTGGGTCTCCACCTTGGCTTACGAAGCCAGGAATAACGCGGTGGAATGTCACACCATCATAAAATCCTTGCTCTGCTAATTTTTTAAAGTTTTCTACTGTTTTCGGTGCTTCTTCTGGGAAAAATTCCAATTCGATTTTTTCACCATTTTCCATTAATATGTATCCTAAAGTTTTCATATATATATGTCTCCTTTCAAGTATCTCAGCACTATATTACCACATTCATGACTAGAAACAAAAAAGAATCCGACAATCTACATACTTCTTTTTCGAAATGTGGACAAAGCTAGGTGACAAATAAGAAATATATACTATAATAACTGTGTTGCCCGAAAATTTTAGAAAGAGAAAGGGAGCGATTTTTCGTGAAAACGAAATTACTAGCTCTGCTATTAGCTGTAACGGTATTTATGATGCCAACAGCTTCATTTGCAGACATCATTGAGGGAGAATCAATTGTTACACTAGGAGAAAACTTATCTGAACAACAAAAACAAGATCTGTTAAAAGAAATGAAAGCACCGAAAGATGCTACAATTATTACTGTGTCTAATGCGGAAGAACATAAATTTCTAGAAGGAATTGTTCCAAAAGCACAAATTGGTACGCGAGCAATTTCCTCTTCTATGATTACATACACAAAGCCAGGATCTGGTCTCATTGTACGTTCAAAAAACATTAATTCAATAACAGATGCAATGTACACAAACGCACTTATTACAGCAGGTGTGAAAGATGCAGAGATTCAAATTACTGCACCATTTAAAGTTTCAGGAACTGCTGCTTTAACAGGTTTAATGAAGGCCTATGAAACAACATCGAACAAAGCAATTCCTGAGGAAGTAAAAAAAGTAGCCAATGAAGAAATGGTGCAAACGGCCCAGCTCGGCGATAAAATTGGTGAAGAAAAAGCAGTTCAACTTGTTGCAAAAATTAAAGAAGAGATTGCAAAAGAGCAGCCAAAAACAACGGAAGATTTACGTTCATTAATTAAAAAAATTGCTGATCAACTCGGCATTACATTAACGGATGAACAGTTGGATAACTTAGTAGCGTTATTTGATAAAATGAAAAATCTTAATATCGATTGGAATCAAGTTGGCAGTCAGTTAAATAAAGCAAAAGAACACGTTTCTGCCTTTTTAGGGTCTGAAGAAGGGCAAAGTTTCCTAGATAAAGTTAAAGATTTCTTCTCAAGTATCATTGATTTTGTTAAATCTTTATTCAAGTAAAAAGAAGCTCGTCAGTGACGAGCTTCTTTTTTATACAAGTAACGGTAATTTCATAACAGCTTCTTCAACCGAACGAACAACATGATTTGCTTTCTCCTTCACATATGGATGAGCATGATGAAGAGTAAATGAATGCGGGGTTACTTCAAACATTGAAATGTCATTAAAAGAATCTCCAATGCAGGCAACTTCATTTGCTTCAATTTTTAAATGTTCCATTAGTCGCCTTAAAGCACTCCCCTTACTTACACCCCTTGGCATAATATCAACATAACGTTTACCTGATATAAAAACTTCCGCTTCACTGTGAAACGTATTTCGTAACTCTTGATCTAATGCTACAATTTTCTCTTCTTCTCCAAATACAAATAATTTCGCTGGATGTACAGTCTTACCAAATTCTTCTTCTAACGCTTCTATTTCAGCAATATGTACCCCCATATACTCTTCAAAAGTATGATGATTTTCATTTTTTCTTTTTGTATATCGCTGCTCATTTGCACAAACAATATCTGCTAGTCCTTTGTTATGTATATATCGATATATTTCCTGGGCAACACTATCTTCAAAACTTGATTCATGAAATATTTTACCGTCCGGCAGTAACATTGTCGCCCCATTTAAACCTGTTGTGTAATACGGGAATGAAAACTTTTTTACGACTTCATCAATTCGGTGAGTAAAGCGGCCAGAGGCAAAACAAATATTTGTCCCTTTTTCAGCTAGCCAACAAAGTGCACGTTCATCTTCTTTTTGCATATCATTCACATTGTAAACGAGCGTGTCATCTAAATCACTTACAAATAATTTAATCATGTCCTCTTCCCCTTTCATACACAATATCTACTCTAAGTGTACACAAAAAATGTTTGGTTTTTGTTAAAAAAAAATAAATTTTCAATAAAAAAATAAACGGGAGCATAATCCCGTTTATTTTTGTCTTCTTACATTTTGAGGTCGCACAATACTAGGACGCACTTTTAAACTAGACATAGTTGGTCGGAGTAAAATTTTCGTTAACGCGCCCCAATCAAATGGTAGAAACGGCCATAAATACGGTGTTTGTAAACTTTTTATAGACGTTAAAAATAAAATCAATATCGTCATTCCAATTACAAACCCTATCTCATGGAAGAGACCTGTTAAAATAATTACAAACAATTTCCCAACCTTATTTCCTAGTCCTAATTCATAGCTCGGTGTTGCATATGCCCCAATCATCGAAACAGCTACATATAAAATAACTTCTGGTACAAACAACCCTACATCAATGGCAATTTGACCAATTAATATAGCAGAAATTAACCCCGCCGCAGACGATAACGACGTCGGAGTGTGAATGGCAGCCATTCTTAAAAACTCAAGTCCGACCTCTGCCATTAACACTTGTAATAAAATTGGTAAATGCGTCATCTTAGTCGGTCCAATAAAAGCAAGATTCGGTGGCAAAAGAGTTGGATCAAATACAAATACTAACCAAAATGGTAATAAAAATAACGAGAAAATAACACCTAAAAAACGTACCCAACGTAAAAATGTACCTACAGCTGGATTTTGTCTAAATTCTTCTGCATGCTGTAAATGGTGGAAATATGTTGTTGGAGTGATCATAGCACTTGGTGATGTATCAACAAGTACTAACACATGTCCTTCTAACAAATGGTTCGCTGCTACATCTGGCCTTTCTGTGTAGCGAATAAGCGGGAATGGATTATAACCTTGTTTGACTACAAATTCTTCCACCGTTTTATCCGCCATCGTAATCCCATCTACTTCAATATTATTTAATTCTTGTTTTATAATCTTCACTAAATCTGGATTTGCAACATCTTGTACATATGTAATACAAATATCGGTTTGTGATCTATCCCCTACTCGAACCATTTCATTTCGAAGACGTGGGTCGCGGATCCTTCTACGGATTAACGCTGTATTTACAACAATATTTTCAACAAAACCATCCCTTGCACCACGTACTACCTTTTCTGTATCTGGTTCTGTCGGTGTCCGCCCCGGATAACTACGAACATCAATTGCAAAAGCTTCCGTTTCACCTTCCACAAATATAACAATAAGCCCTGATAATACTTGGAGCATTACTTCATCCATCGTTTTTACTTTACTTACTTGTTGATGAATTAAACGATTCTCTAAAAGCTTTACTGTATCTTCTTCTACATCCCTTATTTCATTTGTATCCACCGCTTCTTCTAAAATAGGGATAATATAATTCGTATCACAAAGTCCATTTACAAATAACACACCAATTTCTTTGTTTAAAATTTGAAATTTACGAATACCAACATCATATGTGACACCCAATCCAACAGTTTGCTTTAAGTAATTTTCATTATCACTTAAAAAAGACGAAATCGGGATATTCACTTTTTTAGGCTTCGTCATAAAACCCACTCCTTTCCAAAATTAATTGAATTGCTTTTCTAGTAATAGGTGATCCTCGCTCCCATTCATCATTTCCACACATCTTGCCAATATCACCGACCCCCACAATGACTGGAACATTCAAATCATCTAAACAATAAATCGTATCCCCACTAATCCTGCCAATTTCACCATCTGGAAGTCCAAATTTATCAACACCGTATTCTGTTAAATTCCCATTCCGATCTACGCTTACATCTACACGCGCCCATTCCCAATGATGTGTATTAGATGCTACCGCTAAAATACCAAGTACATCAATTTGTTTATGTGTGGCTACATATTTTAAAGCCTTTTCACCAGATCCTTCTCCAATAAATCCACTGTCATCAAACATGACAAATACAGGGTCATATGGCGTTTGCATAATAAGCTCAACAACTTTCTTCCCTGTCAATTTGGTTGGATTACTTTGCGATGCTGAAATACACCTGCCCCCAAATTCCTTTGTTAACAGCTCAATTGTCCGCTTTGCATATTCATCTCCATCTGTTACCAAAACAACCCTTCGTCTCATTTGATTTATCCTTTCGGTTTACATATAAGTGCTACAAAAAATGAAAATAATATAGCTGCGGAAATGCCCGCAGACGTTAAACTAAACATGCCGATACCAATTCCTAAATACCCATGTTTTTCCGCCGCATGCATTGCTCCGTGTAATAGTGAATGTCCAAAACTTGTAATAGGGACTGTTGCTCCAGCACCTGCAAATTTTATAAGCTTATCATACAATCCGAATCCGTCTAAAATGGCTCCGACAACTACAAAACTTGCCATTAAATGGGCCGGTGTTAACTTTGCAAAATCTAACAATACTTGTCCAATTACACAAATCGCTCCTCCTACAAGAAATGCATATACAAAATCCACAATTCACTCTCCTTTAACTCTTTCAAACACAACACCATGCGCAATTGTTGGAATCGTTTCCTTTTGTTGCATCATCATTGGGCTCAATAAAGCCCCCGTTGCAACGACAAAAATGCGTTGTAAATTCCCTTTTTGCATTTCACGTAATAAGTGGCCGTATGTGACAACAGCGGAACAAGCACAACCACTGCCACCTGCAAACACTTCTTCTTGATTTGAATCATAAATCATTAATCCACAATCATTGTATATATGCCCAAGGTCATAACCTTCCTCAAGTAAAAGTTGTTTTGCAATTGGTGTCCCAACAGCCGATAAATCACCAGTAACAATCAAATCATAATCAGCTGCGCTTCTTCCTAAATCTTCAAAATGCTGTTGGATTGTATGAGCAGCAGCTGGTGCCATTGCCGATCCCATATCTAAAGGGTTCATAATTCCTAAATCTTGCACTTTTCCAATCGTAGCTGCCGTAATTTTAATTGCACTTTTTTCTTTGCTAATTAATATGGACCCTGCACCTGTAACAGTTGAATTTGCGGTTTCTGGCTTTTGTCCCCCATACTCTGTTGGATAACGAAATTGCCTTTCAGCCGTTGCATTATGACTACTCACCGTAGCTAAGACACGATTCGCAAATCCACCGTCTATAAATGCTGATCCAACTGCTAAAGTTTCCATTGACGTCGCACAAGCGCTAAACATTCCTAAAAAAGGAATCCCCCACTGACGCGCAACATAATTCGCTGTCACTGTTTGATTTAATAAATCGCCCGCTAAAAAGAAATCAATTTGTGATGTTTTTATATTCCCTTTTTGCACTGCTTGTTGCATTGAGTCTGACATTAATTTTCGTTCAGCAAGTTCCCAGTTTTCCTCTCCACAATGCAAGTCATTATATGAAATATCAAAATATTTTCCAAGAGGGCCTTCAGCTTCTTTCGGACCGACAGCAGTACCCGTTGCATTTACGTAAATATCATTTTGAAATACCCACGTTTGTTTTCCTGTCAACCTCATACTCGCCCCTCCTTTAAGACATAAAAATTTTAAAAGTATATCTTATTAATCCGATAATATATGCTCCAACAACGCCAAACACGATAACACTTCCTGCAAGCTTAAACATGTTTGTAGCAATCCCTAGAACAATCCCCTCACTCTTATGTTCTAGCGCAGCGCTCGCCATAGAATTTGCAAATCCTGTAACTGGTACTGCCGATCCTGCTCCAGCAAATTGACCGATTTTATCATATACACCACATCCTGTTAAAATCGCCGACAATAAAACAAGAGTTGCAACTGTCGGATTTCCTGCCTCTTGTTCACTAAAGTGAAAATAATGTATATAAAATTTCATCAATATTTCTCCGACTGTACAAATGAGCCCACCTACAAGAAATGCCTTCACACAATTTAGTAAATAGTTTGGCTTTGGATGGTACTCCTTCACTTTATTTATGTAATCATCTTTCAGTTTTCGGTTTGTCATTTATATATTGCCTCCTACTTTACGAAATAAATCCAGTGAAACAATGAGCCTATTACTTTGCCAAGTACAAGAGCAACGAGTAAAACAACAATTTTCCCCTCTACCCCGACTCGTTTCGCTAAAATAGGTAAAACATTTAATACTTCCGTTAATGCCGCAGCAAGCATTCCAATGAATGTACCACAAAATAAACCTAATATTACAAGCCAATATTGCGATGTTTGAAATGTAATGTTTTTCAAACTACACCAAGCCCCAGTTAAAGTTCCCGCAATGACAGCCCACTCAAAATATTGAATATGCTTTCCACTTCTCGTTAATTGAGCTAAACGAGGGATTATACCAAGTACAGCCAAAAAGGCAACATATCCGCTACCTACTGCAATCCCGCCAGCTAAACCAATTAATATAACAAACCCACATTCAATCATCGGCAAGCTGTTTCGTGTTATCCTTGTTTTCATTAACAATTACATATTGATCAAGCGACTGTTGATATTGAAACATCTCAACTTCTAACGGACTCGGCTCTTCATTAATTCGCTTTTGAAATACATGATTAAAAAATAAAACCATACCTAATCCAAGACCTACTGAATAGGGAACTTGAAATAATAGTGGTTGCTCCTTAAACTCTCCAGTAATCATGTAATATAACCGCTGGTGTACTTGTTGCATACTTACATCCTCATGGAAATAAATGATCGCAAGGGCCGCCCCAATGAACAACAACAACCATACAAGCCCAAAGAAAATTGGGGGCACTTTCTTTTTTTCATATATAATTTCAACAAGAGTTTGTCCAGAACCTAGTAAATTAATTTGTACATGAGATGCTTTTTGTTGAATAATTTCAATTACTTTCATAACATCAATTACAACATGCGTCTTATCATGTGCTGTTACGTTGTAAACTATTTCATTTTGTAAAGACTCAACTACAAAAGAATCTCCTGCAAGTTGAGCGACATCACTCAGCTTTATTTCATACGCAGGAGAAATTTTTAAACGATTGCGCATTTTAATATAAATCGTTCCTTCCAATTTTCATTCACCCCTTCACTCTTCCTCGTAGTTGTAGTATGGTTATTGAATTTTTTTCTAATACAATTTTTTCATAAAAAAACATCTGTACCGTTTCAGTACAGATGTTTTTAGCTTATGCCTTTTTCTTAAATAAATTTGCGATACTTAATGCAAGTCCTCCCCAAATGACTACGATACCAATAACCATCATCATAATCGCTGATCCACTCATCATGAAACACCTCGATCTTTCCATTCTTTTTCAAGCTGGGCAGAATCTGAATGTATTTGTGCATTCCATTTTTTCAAACCAATGACTAGTGCGACTAGAAGGAATGCTGCCGCTATCGACCAACCATATGTTACAACAAATTCCGTCGGATAATCTCCGTAGTTCTTTTTAATATTTTGGATTACACCATCAATTAACATATACCCTAACATGAGTGGAGTAATAACGAGTAAACTAACTCTCCAAAACGTTCCTAATTTTATATCAGATACAAAGTTAGCATGATTTTGGTAAATAGGTAGACGGCGCAAGATAAGACCTATCGTAACCACTTCAGCTAGTGCAATTGTAATTAATCCAAAATTATTAGCGAAATAATCAACAACATCTAGAAACATAAGCCCACCACGTGTTGCAAAAACAAGAGAAACTAACACGAGAAGTGTTCCCATAATTCCAATCGTCTTTTGACGACTCAAACTAAATTTTTCAGATACAGCCGCAAAGCATACTTCCGCAAGTGAAATGAGTGATGTAATTCCAGCAACAGTTAACGATAAGAAAAATAATACTCCAAATAACGGTGACATCGGTAATTCATTAATAATTTGTGGGAATACTACAAACGCAAGCCCTACGCCAGCACTCGCAACTTTATCAACTGGTACCCCCATGTTATTTGCCATAAATCCAAGAGCAGCAAAAACTCCAATTCCGGCTAATAATTCAAATCCTGAATTTGCAAACCCTGTAATAAAAGCATTATTTGTTGTATCTGAGTTTTTCGGTAAATAACTAGAATACGTAATCATAATTCCGAATGCTAGAGATAAACTAAAGAAAATTTGTCCATAAGCAGCAATCCATACTTTCCCATCAAAAATACGACTCCAGTCTGGTTTAAAGAATGCATCTAACCCTTGCATCGCACCTTCCATCGTCACTGCACGAACAACGATAATTAAAAACATAACAACTAATAAAGGAATAAAAATGCGGTTAACAACTTCGATTCCTTTTTTAACGCCTTTGAATGCAACGCCAAGCACAATAATCCAAACGAGAGCTAACGGAATTAATACTTCTGGCACAAGCCCCCCAAATTGCCCTGGTTTATCTGCAACATGTAAATATTCTTTAAATAAAAATGATTGCGTGTCTTTCCCCCACGCTCCAGTAATTGCAAAATACGTATACGAAATAGACCAAGCGATAATTACTGCATAATATGTTGAAACGATAAACGTTACACACATTTGCCACCATCCAATAAATTCAGCACGTGGATGAATACGGAAGAATGTAAGTGGTGCAGAACCACGATGACGATGCCCAAGAGCGAATTCGAATGCTAGCAATGAAATACCAGTCGTTAATAATGCAAATAAGTACGGTAAAAAGAATGCACCTCCTCCATTTTCATACGCTGTATAAGGAAAACGCCATATGTTTCCTAATCCAACGGCTGAGCCGACCGCTGCGAAAATAAATCCAGCCCTCGTTCCCCATTGTTGCCTCGTTTCCATGTTTCCTTCCCCCTTTATGACAAGTTCATACTTGGATTATATTTTAAATTAACTAAATTATCAATAAATTCTGTTAATTTTTGCGAAAATTAACAACTCCCTCCTATTAAAGTCATAAAAAAATCGAATAGACAGTTATTCATCTATTCGATCTTTCATCTGTTTTAATATTTTCTTTTCAAGTCTTGAAACTTGTACTTGCGAAATACCTATGCGCTCTGCTACTTCTGATTGGGTTTGATCTTTATAATAGCGCAAATATACAATAAGACGTTCTCGTTCATCTAATTCTCTAATTGCTTCTTTTAAAGCTATTTTATCAAACCATTTCGTTTCAGATTGATCTGCAATTTGATCTAAAATAGTAATAGGGTCTCCATCATTTTCATACACGGTTTCATGTATCGATGAAGGAGGACGACTCGCTTCTTGCGCCAGAACAACTTCTTCAGGCGTTAGTTCTAGCGCCTCTGCTACTTCATTAATCGTTGGAGCCCTTCCGAATTCTTTCGAAAGCTCGTCTCTCATCTTTCGAATTTTGTTGCCTGTTTCTTTTAAAGATCTACTTACTTTCACTGATCCATCGTCACGTAAAAATCGTTGAATTTCTCCAATAATCATTGGAACTGCATATGTTGAAAATTTCACGTCGAAAGATAAATCAAATTTATCTACCGATTTTAAGAGCCCAATACATCCAATTTGAAATAGATCGTCTGGTTCGTATCCTCGATTCAAAAAACGCTGTACAACCGACCATACTAGACGCATATTACTTTGAACAATCGTATCTCTTGCTTGTTGATCTCCACCTTGACTTTTTTGAATTAACGCTTTTAGCTCGTGGTCCTTTAACTGAGGTTTCTTCTTCTCATTTTTGACCTCTATGTCCATAGGCTATTCTCCTTAATTGCATAGAGCGTTACTATTTGATAAGTATTTTGTCAAATGGATTGTTGTCCCGAAAGATTCGTTTGAAATAACTTCTACTTCATCCATAAAATTTTCCATGATAGTAAATCCCATTCCGGAACGCTCTAATTCAGGTTTAGTTGTAAAAAGGGGTTGCCTTGCCTCATCTAAATTAAAGATGCCAATCCCTTCATCTCGAATCGTGAGTTTCACCATTGCCTCTTCCAAAATTACAGAAATATAAACAGTACCTTCTGCATTTCCTTCGTATCCATGAATAATTGCATTTGTAACCGCTTCTGACACAACAGTTTTAATCTCCGTTAGCTCATCCATCGTTGGATCTAGTTGCGCAATGAATGCTGCCACTGTAACGCGAGCGAATGATTCATTTTGACTTAATGCTGAAAATTGAAGGTTCATTTCATTTCTCATTTATGCCACCCCCAACGTCGCGAGCGCGTGCGCTTCACTTTCTTCTAAGCGAACAATTTTAAATAAGCCCGACATTTCAAATAAACGCTTAACAGGCGGTGAAATTGCACAAACAACCATTTCTCCACCTAATCCCTTTACATGCTTATATCGGCCTAATATCACACCTAAACCAGAACTATCCATAAATGATAAGTTCTCTAGGCTCAAAACAATGTGATGAACACCATGTGTCTCAATCATATCTGTCACTTTCGTTCGCAACTCTTCAGCAGTATGATGATCTAATTCACCCGCTAGTCTCACACATAGGACGTCACGTTTTACTTCTAATTGCATGGAAAGACTCACACGATTTCCTCCTTATGCTCAAACTTTACTCATTTACATACATAAAGATTTTCGTGATACAACATAAGAATCCTTCCTACTGACAAAAGAAGAACTATTTCGCCATAAAGTGAAACCATTCAACAATTATTTACTTACATACGAATAGAAAAGCGGCAAAATGTTTGCCGCTATTTTGATGTTGAAAACATCCCAAAACTTCTTTTAAATAACTCCCACCAGCTTGCTGCAGCAACATCTTCTTTTGCTACGATTGTTTGTTTTAATAAAACCTCTTTATCTTTTTTAATAACAAGCGTGCCAAGTGCATCACCTTTTTTAATCGGTGCTTTCACTTTCTTTTCAGCAATTACTTCTTGCTTTACTTTGTCCATATTTTCGCCCTTCTTCATAAGAAGAGACACATTATCTGATGCAACTAAATCTACTTTTTCTTTTTTACCTTTTCCTACTTGTACAGTCTTAATTTTTTCACCGCGCGTATACATTTTCTTCGTCATATATTGACCAAATGCATAATCAAGAAGCTTCGTCACTTGATTGTTCCGTTCTTTAGATGTAGGTGCTCCCATAACAACTGAAATAACACGCATGCCATTTTTTTCAGCCGATGCTGTTAAGCAATATTTTGCTTCTGTTGTAAAGCCCGTTTTTACACCATCTACTCCAGGATAAAAACGCACTAACTTATTCGTATTGACGAGCCAAAACTTCTTATCCGTATCTTCTCGTAAATAATCTTCGTATTTACCTGTGTATTTGCGAATAAGTGGATACTTCATCAATTCTCTCGCCATTATAGCCATATCATTTGCTGTAGAATAATGATCTTTAGCCGGGAGACCTGTCGGGTTTTGAAAATGTGTATTTTTCAACCCTAAATCTTTCGCTTTTTTGTTCATCATATTTACAAATCCTTCTTCTGAACCAGCGATATGCTCTGCTACTGCAACAGATGCATCATTTCCAGATGCAATGGCAATACCTTTTAGCATTTCATTTACGGTCATCTCTTCCCCAGGTTCTAAAAAGATTTGTGATCCACCCATTGAAGCTGCATGTTCACTTGCTCTAACTTTATCGTTTAGTTTTAGTTTTCCTTTTTCAACTTGTTCCATAATTAATAGCATTGTCATAATCTTTGTCATACTAGCAGGTGGTAACTTTTCATTCGGATTTTTATCAAATAAAACTTTACCTGTATCTTGCTCAATTACGATTGCTGACGATGCTTGCTCCGCTAACTTCGGCGCGGTTTCTTCTGTTTTCTCCTGCTTCGTTTTCTCAGATTGTGCAAAACTAACTGAAGTACCAGAAAGCAATAACATGAAACAAACAAGTATTCCAAAAACTCGCTTCATGACTAACCCTCCATTCTATATCAGACCTATTTTTTCCAATTTATTATTTTTTAATACCATATTTTTCTATTTTTTTCAGTTGACAAACACATTCATACCCTATATTGTATTAAGCGTATTACTCATAGTAGTACACTTAATATATATGAGGAAGGAGACATTGCTCTTGCATATTCAACTTGATCCAAGAAGCAACACTCCGATATGGGAACAAATTGTTCAAAATATAAAAGAACTCGTATTAAAAAACATGTTAGCTCCAAGTGATAAACTTCCTTCTGTACGCGAGCTCGCTTCATTACTTGTTATAAATCCAAATACAGTGAGTAAAGCGTATCAAGAATTAGAGCGACAAGGGATTATTGAAACGTTACGAGGAAAAGGAACATTTGTATCTCAATCGATTACCCCAACATTAGACGAAAGGAAAATCGCTATGGTTGAAAAGCAATTTCATCAATTATTACTAGAAGCCTCTTATCTTGGGATTACGAAAGATAAAATTCATGATTGGATAGATTCATACTATAAAGAGATTGGAGGAAATATAGATGCTGAAAGTGACAAGTTTGAAGAAAACAATTGATAATCAAACGATTTTAGACGATGTTTCTTTCACATTACAAAAAGGTAGTATCGTCGGATTACTCGGAAGAAACGGTGCGGGGAAAACAACTTTATTACGAACGATGATCGGCATTTTAGACCCAGATGAAGGCACGGTTACATATGAAGATACAGATATCCATATGCATCCTGAAATGAAACAAAAGGTCGTATATGTCCCAGATTCTACTAACATACTGAACGGATATACAGTAAAAGAAATCGTGAAATTTTATAAAGCAGTTTATACAGCATTTGATGAATCATATTTCTACGAACTGCTTGAACTTTTTAACTTACCAAACAAGCGGATTCGTAGTTACTCAAAAGGAATGAAAGCGCTGCTTGCGATCATTTTAGCCGTTGCTACAAAAGCAGAGTATATCATTTTAGATGAACCGACAAATGGGCTCGATCCTATCGTTAAAAGACAGATTTTGCAGTTTCTCGTTGGAGAAGTTGCAGAAAAAGAGATTACCATTTTCATCTCAACTCATCATTTAGATGAAGTGGAACAAATTGCAGATACAATCATTATGTTAAAAGGCCATACCGTGGCATCTATTACTTCACTTGATGATGCAAAATCACGATTTGCAAAAATACAAGTAGCCTATGAACGGTCATTACCTCAAAAACTAGAAAACTTAAGCAATATTAAAATATTAAATCAAACAGGAAAAGTATATACGATTTTAATCGAAGGAAATGTTGCTACAACGCTTGAAAAGTTTTATAAAGAGCAACCAATACTTATTGAAGAGTTAACAATGTCACTTGAAGATGTCTTCGTTACGATACTTGAGGAGGATGGGTATGTTTCATAAGGCACTATGGATGTGGAATTGGAAACGCGGGAAATATGCTGTATTACTCTTTTTCTTGAGTACACTTTATCTTTTATCTTTCGGATACTATAAAGCAGCTCAGCAGCAACTTGCTAATTATTATGAACTCTCAGAAAAGGGGACTTTCTATTACTATTATGCTTTTTTGTCAAATACAGGTAATAGTTTTTGGCTAACTATTCTTATTATTTGTTTAGCTTGTCTATTAATAGGTTGGGAACGTAGCAACCAATCTATTACCCTACTTATGGAAATGCCATTTACAAGAAAAGATATTTTCTTCTCTAAATGGGCTTTCGGTTCACTATGGATTATAGGGTCTCTCCTTGTAAACTGGATCCTTATGTACATTATTTATAGAACAACCATTCATTTTGAGTATCAAACATTCAGTCCATTTCATCGATACTTTCTTTATGCAATTGTTTCTTATGTTGCAGTCTATACAGCTGCATTATGTATCGGTACTTTTACTGGGAGCATTGTTTCACAAATCGCTTTTTGTATTCCATGGCTACTAATGGGACTTACATTTACTCCATTATTGTACAATTTTACAATAAACCATTTACAGGCTACAGATACTACAAATACCAACTTGTATCACCAGCTTGATGAAATCAATCGAAAAACAAATATAGTTGCACCAATATATAATTTCGCGATCTATTACCAATATAATCCTGAATCGCGCAAAAAAGAAAATGACCCAACTACTTTAAGAGATCCAGCATCTTATACGTATTATTCGGCTAAATCAGTGTTAGTCCCTATTTTGTATACAATATTTTACTTACTACTTGGCTCATTTTTATATACACGATCGCCTAATGAAAACACTCAAAAGATATTTATTTTCCAAAAACATTTACGAATATGGATATGGGGAACAACCATTTACTTTGCATTACTAGGTGGCTATAAAATAAATCAATTTAGTTTCTTATTTAACTACTATATCGGTTTGTTTCTCGCTGGAATCATTACTTATATTGTATTATCACGCCTAACAAATTATAAAGTTTTTTAAAGGAGAGATCCTATGTTTCAAAAAGCACTATGGCTAAGAACGTATCAACAAAGTAAATATGTTTTATGGCTCTTTTGGTTCGTTAGCTTATACAATTTGTCATACAAATACTATTTGGCATCGATTGAACAACAATACCTTCTAAAGATGCAAAAAGAAGGGGAATATGTATATCATTACAATTTTGGTTTATTACTTATGGACCCTGTCATCTTTCAAGGTGGTGCACTTATCATTCTAGCCTGTACGTTAATAGGTTGGGAAAGGCAAAATAACTCCATCGATTTTCTTTGGTCTATGCCTTTTAAACGTTCACACCTTTTTATGACAAAATGGTTGTTTGGTATTTGTAACATTGTAGCAGCTGTTAGTATAAACTGGGGACTATTTGCTATTATGAAAAAGTTAACTTTTCATAATAAATATCAAGTATTTTCCCCATTCCATTCTTATTTTATATACATGTTAATTGTATTAATTGCTATTTATACACTTGCCTTATGTATAGGGACAATAACTGGGAATCTTATCTCGCAAGGACTTCTCACTGCAGCTATATTCATATTCCCATTATTACTTCCAACACTTATCTCAGGAGTCATCGCTGTCCACTCAAATATTGACTTTCATGAGAACAATGGCAATATGCATCGGGTTATGGAAAACATGCGGATTTCTGGTCCGGCAGAAAATTTTACTATTCGCTTTGATTACGATCCACAAAGTTCTTATATTGATGATAATGGAGTGCGTCATAACGAACCCAACTTTACAAAAATCCCTTCAGCAAAATTATTGATTGCACCTATTATATATATCATTATTTTGTTACCACTCAGTTTATATTTATATGTTCGTTCAGTCAACGAGCGAAATGGAAGTTTCTTACTATATCCGAAGTTTCAAAAAATAGTTATGAGCCTTGCTATTTTCTTTATAGGAATAGTTGGTGGTTTAGTCTTGGGGAGAGACAAATCATTACTGAATTTTTACATTGGATTTTTCGTGACGAGCATAATTACCTACTTCCTTCTACCTAAAATATTAAAATGGAAAGTCTCTTGGAATTTCAAATAAAATAACCTCCTCTTCTTGAGGAGGTTATTTCACATTCTCTCTTCTTTTCCCATACTCTTTTTCTTGCTTCGTTCCAAATCCGTCACCATTTGCTACGATTTGATCTGTTGGAGCAACTATACTTTCAGCAATTCTCCATTCTCCCCCTTGTTGAATAAACACTTGCATAAAATAATTCATTCCATTTAACTGATACGGATTTTCTTTTTTCACTTCATAACGAGCTGCAACATAATACACTTGAACATTTTCAGCCTCAAACTTAGCAATATATTGTGATAATCTCGGGATGTACTGTGATGCTTTCTGAAGTGGAAGTTGTTTTACTTTTACAAGAGAAGACTTTGTCACATTGCTTATCGTATCTTCATGCCGCATGTTATCACTATGATGAAATAAAATGGCATTCTGCATAGAACGAATCCATAGTTTTGAATATAAAACAGGTTGCTTATTTGAAATATGTTGTAATTCTTTTTGAACGACATGAATTGGCGTTGCGGCATCCACGAACTTATTAAAGCAGAACATACTTCCAATCATAATGAAAAGCGTAAAAATACGTTTCATAATTTTTCACTCCGATTCTTTTTAATTAAAGTATTGGAGTTTCAAAATATTTTTATTCAAAAGAAAAAGGATAGGAAAGCTTTCGCTTCCTATCCTCATTTATTATAATACGCGGCCAAATAATTCTAATACCATTTCTATTTCTTGGTCGCTCCAACCTTTAAATCTCTCTTTATAGTATTCCTTACGCACAGCTTCAAGTTTTTCAGTTACTTCTCTTCCGTGTTCTGTAATTTCTAAGTACACGATACGACGGTCTGAATTTGAACGCTTTCTTTCTACAAACCCTTTTCGTACGAGACGATCTGTAACAGCTGTAATATGACTGGAGGTTACGTTTACTTCACTCGCAATTTGCGAAGCCATCTGTGGACTGTTTAAAAATAACGCACGTAATACAGAAAATTCATTATATGGCATATGTTCTGCAAAGCGTGTATTAATATCATTTTGTAATAAACGTATCATCTTTCGAAATGATGCGGATAAATCTAAAATCAGTGTTTCTCTTTTTTCGTTCACTAGCCTCGTCCCTTTTTTATCATATTTACACATATTATAATCTATAAATACCTATGTTGTATATGCTTTCTTTCCTCAACATTCTCATTTATGTAACTTTTTTCATATAAATTTCTTTTTTGTTCACACATATACATATAAAAAGGATGGTGATGGAAAATGCAGGGTGGAATGAATCCTTATTTACACAACGTACGCACAGCTAATACTGGTAAAGAAGCGACTATTACTGTACAAGGTGAAGGTGTTGTCAAAGCGAAACCAAATGTTGTTCTATTAACACTTGGCATTCGAACTGATAGTAAAAATGTGAAACAAGCGCAAGAAGAAAATGCAGTACAATCAAAACAATTGCTGGATGCACTTAAACAGCTTGGTATTGCTGATAAAGATATAGAAACGATTTCTTATACGATCACTCCTCAATACGAGTATGTAAATGATAAAGCGTTACTACAAGGATATCGTGTGGAACATTTGTATGAAATTACCGTTTTAAATGTACAAAAAGCAGGGGAAGTATATGATATAGCCGTTTCAAATGGAGCAAATTTAGCAAAAGGTTTACGTTTTCGAATATCTCATCCAAATAAATATTATGAGCAAGCTCTTATTCAGGCTCTGCATCAAGCGGTAGAAAAAGCTCGTGCTATTGCGAGTACATACAATTTAAATATTAATCCTGTCCCCCTCTCACTCGTTGAAGAATCTGCTCAATTACCACGGGAGATTGCTTCCTATGCTACTTTGCATGCGCAAACAGCTCCACCTATTCAATCGGGAGAATTAGAAATCATTTCAACTATACGGGCTATTTTTACGTATTTATAAATAATTTCGTTTATAAGTAAACGTTATCATTTTCGTTGTTGTAAAAACATGATGTTCTGATATAATAAAGGACGGTGAGCTCTTACAAAAGAGATATCACGGGTGGGAGAGGGATATGAAAAAGAAGGTTTAACATGAAAGGAATACTTGAAAGAACATTTAAATTAGGCTTACACGAAACATCACCAAAACAAGAAGTTTTAGCTGGAGTTACGTCATTTTTCACAATCGTATATATTATGATTGTAAATGCGTCAATCTTATCAGATGCCGGCATTCCACTTGAAGCTGGAATTTTAGCAACTGTTTTCAGTTCATTTGTCGGATGTCTGCTCATGGCATTTTGGGCAAATGCACCTGCTATTCTTGTCCCAGGTATGGGTGTAAATGCATTCTTCACGTACACAGCTGTGCATACGCTCGGTTTAACTTGGCAAGAAGCATTAGCAGCTGTCTTTATCTCTGGTATTATTTTTGCAATTGCTGCGTTTACACCAATTGCTCGCGTGCTTTCAGTATCGATTCCAAAGTCATTAAAAGAAGCTATTACTGTCGGTATCGGATTGTTTTTAGCATTTATCGGATTGCAAAAAGGTGGTTTAGTCGTTTCGAATCCAAATACTGCTGTTGCAATGGGGAAATTAAGTAATCCTGTCGTTCTTGCGACATTGCTTACTCTTATCGTTGCACTTGTATTATTTATTCGTAACGTACGTGGAAACTTTTTATGGACGATTGCAATAGGAACTGGTATTGCATGGCTATTTGGTCTTGTTGATACGAGTCAAATGGGAAATAGTTCATTCTCATTCGCTAATTACGGCGATGTGTTTGGAGCTATGTCATTTGGGAAACTTTCTTCCTTACCGTTTTGGATTGCAACATTCTCCTTAAGCATGGTGCTTATTTTTGAGAACATGGGACTTCTGCACGGTTTATTAGAAGATGACCGCAAATTCCCACGTGCTTACCAAGCCAATGCGATTTCAGCAATGACATGTGGTCTATTTGGCACAAGTCCTACCGTTTCAACAGTAGAGAGTGCCGCAGGTATTACTGCAGGCGGAAAGACAGGTCTGACGTCTATCGTTACTGGGATGTTATTCTTTGCATCACTGTTCGCTCTTCCGTTTGTCAAATTAATTCCTGATAGTGCCATTGCACCAATCTTAATTATTATTGGCGGTCTGATGATTACAAGCATTCAACAAATTCCTCTGAACGACTTTTCAGAAGGATTTCCAGCGTTTTTAATTATCGTTATGATCCCGCTCACATATAGTATCGCTGATGGCATTGCGTTCGGATTTATTGCTTACCCTATCTTAAAAGTTGCACTTGGAAAGCGTAAAGAAGTCGCACCATCTATGTATATCGTTACATGCTTATTCTTAGCCATGTTTGTATTACATGCTATTGGTTAAATAAAAAAACACCGAGGTGAATACCTCGGTGTTTTTTACAGAGTGTTGGGAAACCCTTTAGGGTTCCCAACATTCTGCAATCCTTTTTAATTTTAGTAAATGAAAACAATATAAA
>NZ_CP031292.1:3662336-3662902 GCF_003355115.1 Bacillus sp. COPE52 | reverse complement strand
ACTGGACCTCGAGGTAACACGGGCGCTACCGGCGCTACTGGACCTACTGGACCTCAAGGTATTCAAGGTAATACGGGTGCTACTGGTGCCACTGGACCTCGAGGTAACACGGGCGCTACCGGTGCTACTGGACCTACTGGACCTCGAGGTAACACGGGCGCTACCGGCGCTACTGGACCTACTGGACCTCAAGGTATTCAAGGTAATACGGGGGCTACTGGTGCCACTGGACCTCGAGGTAACACGGGCGCTACCGGTGCTACTGGACCTACTGGACCTCAAGGTGTTCAAGGTAACACAGGTGCTACCGGTGCTACCGGTGCCACTGGCGCTACTGGACCTCAAGGCGTTCAAGGTAACACGGGTGCTACTGGTGCTACTGGTGCTACTGGTGCCACTGGCGCTACCGGACCTCAAGGTGTTCAAGGTAACACAGGTGCTACCGGTGCCACTGGCGCTACTGGACCTCAAGGTGTTCAAGGTAACACAGGGGCTACCGGTGCCACTGGCGCTACTGGACCTCAAGGCGTTCAAGGTAACACGGGTGCTACTGGTGCTACTGGTGC
>NZ_CP031292.1:3460366-3662286 GCF_003355115.1 Bacillus sp. COPE52 | reverse complement strand
CGTGTTACCTCGAGGTCCAGTAGGTCCAGTAGCACCGGTAGCGCCCGTGTTACCTCGAGGTCCAGTAGGTCCAGTAGGTCCAGTAGCACCGGTAGCGCCCGTGTTACCTCGAGGTCCAGTAGGTCCAGTAGCACCGGTAGCGCCCGTGTTACCTCGAGGTCCAGTAGGTCCAGTAGCACCGGTAGCACCCGTGTTACCTCGAGGTCCAGTAGGTCCAGTAGCACCGGTAGCGCCCGTGTTACCTCGAGGTCCAGTAGGCCCAGTAGCACCAGTAGCGCCCGTGTTACCTCGAGATCCAGTAGGTCCAGTAGGCCCAGTAGACCCAGTAGGCCCTCTGCCGAACGAAGCTGAATTAACTAGAGTAGTTTGTAACTCTGCAATTAATTTAAGGAGTTCTTGGAGTGTACAATGATCGATCCGGAATAACTTTGTAATGTAAAGTAAATAATTAATTAAAATTTGGAGTTCAACAAATACAGCACTTGCTACGAAGGTTGGATTTCTTAATATAGTTATTAAGTTTTTTATAATAGCTAATCCTTGCGCTTTCAGGGAGGAAGTAGCGTCTAGCGAACAGATGAACTTACTTAGTAGGTTTAATGTATCAATTAAATCTTCGATGTTTTTAGGAGATGGATTGGCGAAAAGTTTTGGAATTATTTTAATTAAATCGTTAATAATCGCTCGAAATGTTCTAATTTGTGCTTTAGAAATTGGGATGGATGGTGTGTTTGAGATTCGTCCGGCACTACTTGGAAAGCATGGTTTGGAGTATTTGTTTTGACTGTCGTCATAACGAGACATTAAATCGCTCCTTTCTAATGAGAATGTGAATGAAACTCATCATAGTAGATGCAAAAATTAGTTAAATGGTCATAATAAAATCGTTTGTTTAAAGAAAAAATAGAAAAAACGCCTTACAATAAGGCGTTTTTTCTATTTTCTGCGTATTTATAATATCGTTTTAGTGAAACTTTTGATTTGAATCCAGCTAGTTTTATAATTTCTGATTCCGGCGTTTCTTTTTTTATTAAGTTTAAAATATAGGTGTTACGAAAGTGTTGTCCTGAGATTCCTTTGCGTAAATTAGCTCTAGCTACTTCAAGGCGAATCATTTTTTGGATAGCGATTTCTGTTAATCCCTTCGGTGAATCATTTTCGTATACCCATCTGTATGTTCCACGATTAAAATCGAATGCGACAAACAGTGGGTCATTACTATGGTATTTTGGACGAACGGGTTCAGGGATGCTTTTGTAGTATGTGTATAATTGCTTTTTGTCTTCTTTTGTTAATGTAATCGTTCTTTCTACTCCTGCGGTTGCTGGGATAGATAATGTATTAGTTTCAAAGTGAATGTGATACATAGTTAGTGCTGTAAGCTCTTGTAGGGATAAACCGTAGTCAATTAATAGGTTTAAAATAGTGATATTACGATCCATCAATAAAGGTCGTACAGGACGTTGTTTTTCTGATAGTCCTTCCAATGAAGTGACGATACGCTTTAATTTTTTTTCTTCATTAGATGAAATAAAATCTTCATTTCGTAGTGCGCGATCTGGTTGAATAGAAATTTCCATATTCTTTAATGGATTAGGGATGTTTAGGAAATGATTCATTCTATTTAGTACAATAAATACACGATGCATCGTCTTTTCTGAGTAGTGTCGATTCGTTTTTAAGTCAGAAAAGTAATCTTCGTAGTCTTTTGTACAAAGTGTAGCCCATATATTACTGGAAGGGAGCTTTTTGTTTTTTTCTAACCAATGTCCGAAATCTTCAATGTCATAAACATAACGTTTAATGGTTGAGGTTTTTCGGCCTTTATTCAATAAAAAAATAGAAAAGGCTTGTATTGTATCATGGAATTCCGTTGTCTCCATAGTTCCACCACCTTAATTATTTCTTATATTATAGCAAACTTTTCTGAAAATAGGCATTTGTAAGAAGGACGGGAATAATAATATGTGTTGAGTGGATAAAGTGAAACTTTAATCAGTGGGGGGTGTTCATCCTCCGTTGATTATCAGCCCACAACAATCGGGCATTTACGGGCAGCTATCCCCCGCCTAACTTCCTCGCATTTGCTGAATTTTGAGGTGGGAGTCTTACTGCCTGCAAATTGCGGGATAAAATGAGGTGATTGTATGGAACAATCGATGCGAAAGAAAAATAATAATCAAATTAATATTGTGTTAAACCATCGAAAGAAAATTTCTTTACCAGCATCAGAAAATAAAACGGAAATTTCAAATGAAACTACAATTAAACATGAGATGCTGCAAAGAATTGAAGAAGAGATGGGGAAACTCGTTGGGATGGATGATATAAAAAAGATAATAAAAGAAATATATGCTTGGATTTATGTAAATAAAAAAAGACAAGAAATGGGATTGAAATCTGAGAAGCAAGTACTCCATATGTTGTTTAAAGGGAATCCAGGTACAGGAAAGACAACTGTTGCTAGAATGATAGGTAAATTGTTGTTTGAGATGAATATTCTATCAAAAGGGCATTTAGTTGAAGCGGAACGTGCTGATCTTGTAGGAGAATACATTGGCCATACGGCTCAAAAAACAAGAGATTTAATAAAAAAAGCAATGGGAGGTATTTTGTTTATTGATGAGGCGTATTCTTTAGCTCGAGGTGGAGAGAAGGATTTTGGGAAGGAAGCAATTGATACGCTCGTAAAGCATATGGAGGATAAACAACATGGTTTTGTATTGATTTTGGCTGGGTATTCAAGAGAGATGAATCACTTCCTTTCATTAAATCCAGGACTGCAATCTCGTTTTCCGTTTATTATTGAGTTTGCGGATTATTCGGTAAACCAGTTGTTGGAAATTGGGAAGAGAATGTATGAAGAGCGTGAATACCAGTTATCAAAGGAAGCGGAATGGAAATTTAGAGATCATTTACATGCTGTAAAGTATTCGTCGCAAATTACATCGTTTAGTAATGGGCGATACGTGCGGAATATTGTTGAAAAATCGATTCGTACACAGGCTATGCGGTTGTTGCAAGAAGATACGTATGATAAGTATGATTTAATTGGAATATCAAGTGTTGATTTAATGTTGGAAGAGGAGACGCACAGTACATAAACTGTGCGTCTGTTTTTTTGTGCATATGTTCGTTTATTCTTTTTTTTCTTTTTCTTGGTGAGATTTATGGAAGCGTTCCATTTTAGCGCTCTTTTCGTGTGCTGAATTAGAATCGTGCCCAAATTGGTTTACTGAGCTTTTTTGAGCTCCTTTATTAACGTGGTTTGTCATTTGTATTCACCTCACTTTAAAAATTAGTATAAACATTAAGTAAAGAAAAAATCGTTAGAAAAGAAAAACCTCTTTACGATATGTAAAGAGGTTAGAATTGCTATTTATGCATTGAACGTTCGTTTGTGTCGATACGTCGATGCGGTAAATGCCATTTGTAATGAATAGAAAGCATGCGGAAGCAAACAATTAAAATGAATAAGGTGTAAAGAGCCCAATCACTAACAATAATTTGAGCCCCAATTAAGAAGCCTGCTAGAATCGTCCAAAAAGCATATACTTCAGCTCGAAGGACGAGAGGTTTTCTACGGGCTAAAAGATCGCGAATAATACCGCCACCAATACCGGTTAAAACAGCTGCTACGATTGTAGCGCTAATGGGTAAATTTAGTTTTTGAGCATATAATGCCCCTTGTACGGCGAATGCTGATAAGCCGATAGCGTCAGTGATGTTTTCCCATTTTTTCCAATGTCTAATTAATTTATTTGGAAAAAGAAAAATAATTGTCATTGATAAAAGTGCGATTTGGAATAACATGTCTTGTTGCCAAAACGCGACAATCGGATAACCGATTAGTAAATTACGAAGGGCACCTCCTCCAAATGCGGTTGCCATTCCTAAAATATACACCCCGAAAATGTCATAATCCTCTTCCATTGCAACAATGGCTCCGCTTAGTGCGAATGCGATTGTGCCTATGATGCTAAAAATCTCCCATGCCATGAATTTTCTCCCCCGCTAACTAGATGAAATGTGCTTCCTCTGCTATTATATTAGAAGGTTTAAATTTCGAAAAGGATGAGTGAACATATTTGATGGAAGAAAAAGAAAAAGTCATATTAGTAGGCTGTCAATTACAGCAAGATGACGATGAACAGTTTATGCATTCCATGAAAGAACTTGCATCGTTAGCAAAGACTGCGCGAGCGAAAGTGTTAGTGTCAACAACGCAAAAACGACCGAAGTTTCATCCAGTGACTTATATAGGTAAAGGTAAATTAGAAGAGCTTACAATGTTAACAGAAGAATTAGAGCCGGATGTTATTATATTTAATAACGAGTTAACGCCGAGTCAAATTCGGAATTTATCCTCAGTATTAGATGCAAGAGTAATCGATCGAACGCAACTCATATTAGATATTTTTGCGCAACGTGCGAAGTCGAGAGAGGGTAAGCTTCAAGTGGAGTTAGCTCAGTTGCAATATACAATGCCGCGTCTAATGGGGCAAGGTTTGTCTTTATCACGTCTTGGTGGTGGTATTGGAACAAGAGGGCCGGGTGAGACGAAACTTGAGACGGATCGTCGTCATATTCGATCGCGTATTGATGAAATAAAGAAACAACTTGCGGTTGTTGTGGAACATCGAAAAAGATACCGTGAGAGAAGAAAAGACAATAAAGTATTTCAAGTTTCATTAATAGGATATACAAATGCAGGGAAATCGACGCTATTTAATAGATTAACGGAAGCGGATACGTTTGAAGAAAACTTATTGTTTGCAACGTTAGATCCGACAACAAGGAAGATGCCGTTACCTTCTGGTTATACAGTGTTGCTAACTGATACGGTTGGTTTTATACAAGATTTACCTACGTCGTTAATTGCAGCTTTTCGTTCAACACTAGAAGAAGCTGGTGAAGCAGATGTTATTTTACATGTTGTTGATTCTGCAGATCCAAACTATGTAGGGTATGAGAAAACGGTAAAGAAGTTATTGTCAGAACTTGAAATTAATCATATTCCGATTATTACGTTATACAATAAAAAAGATGCATTACATCAAAATTTTATTCCGTTTCCGAAAAGCGACTTCTTAATGACAAGTGCTTTTGAAGAAAGCGATTTATTACATATAAAAGAAGCGATAGAAACGAAAATGAAGGAAGAAATGGATCCATATCAAGTGAAGATTCCTCCGAGTGAAGGTAAGTTGTTAACGTTATTAAAGACGGAAACTCTATTAACAAAGATGGAATTTCTGGAAGATAAATTTGTATATAATTGTACAGGATATATATTTGCCTATTCGCCATATAATGGGCAGTTAAAGAGATTTTTAGTGGAAGAAGGAGAAAATGATAATGTTTGATCGTTTAAAAAATGGAGAAAAAATGGCTCCTATTGTAAAAGAAGTAGAAAGTCAAATTACAGAAGTGCATAAACGTGCAGATGAAGTGATTGAAAGTAATCAATTTCGTGTATTAGAAAGTTTTCGTAAACATAAAATTAGTGACTCGCATTTTATTCCAACGACTGGCTATGGATATGACGATATTGGTCGTGACACATTAGAAAAAGTGTATGCTGATGTATTTGGAGCGGAAGCGGGTCTTGTTCGTCCGCAAATTATTTCGGGGACTCATGCGATTTCAACAGCTTTATTTGGTATTTTACGTCCGGGAGATGAGCTACTGTACATAACGGGGAAACCGTATGATACGTTAGAGGAAATCGTTGGTGTACGCGGAAAAGGTGTAGGGTCATTTAAAGAATATAATATCGGTTATAACGCAGTTTCGTTAACGGAAGAGGGGCTTGTGGACTTTGAAGCTGTTGCGGCTGCGATTCATAGTAATACGAAGATGATTGGTATTCAGCGCTCAAAGGGATATGCTACTCGTCCGTCGTTTACTATTTCTCAAATTAAAGAGATGATTTCGTTTGTTAAGGAAATTAAACCTGATGTAGTTGTATTTGTTGACAACTGTTATGGCGAGTTTATTGAAGAACAAGAGCCGTGCCATGTAGGTGCAGATTTAATGGCGGGCTCGCTTATTAAAAACCCAGGCGGTGGAATCGTTAAAACTGGTGGTTACATTGTTGGGAAAGAACAATTTGTTGAAGCATGTGCATATCGTTTAACATCTCCAGGGATTGGTGCTGAAGCAGGGGCATCTTTATATAGTTTACAAGAAATGTACCAAGGGTTCTTCTTAGCGCCGCATGTAGCGGGACAAGCACTAAAAGGTGCAATCTTTACAGCGGCATTTTTAGAAAAGTTAGGAATGAACACGTCACCAGCGTGGAATGCGCCAAGAACGGACTTAATTCAATCTGTTCAATTCGATGATAAAGATCGTATGGTTGCCTTTTGTCAAGCGATTCAATATGCATCTCCGATTAATTCTCATTTCACTCCGTACGCAAACTATATGCCGGGTTATGAAGATGATGTAATTATGGCTGCGGGAACGTTTATTCAAGGTGCAAGTATTGAATTGTCGGCTGATGGCCCAATTCGTCCACCTTACGTTGCTTATGTACAGGGTGGATTAACGTATTCTCATGTGAAGATTGCAATTTGTTCTGCAATTGATGCGTTAATTGAAAAAAAATTATTAACAATTTCTTAAAGGGAAGCTGTCGATTTCGGCAGCTTTTTTCGTGTAAAAGTAATGATTTGTGCCATTAGAAAAAAGAATGAAAAAAACCTAAAAAAATCATGTAAGAAAAGCTAACATCTATTGACACTAAACATAACATAATATAAAATGAGAAGCAGTTAAGGCGAAGGAGGAACTGAAACAATGAAAGAAGATAGACGTTCTGCCCCGCTGTTTCCTATTGGTATTGTTATGGATTTAACACAATTGTCTGCACGTCAAATTCGCTACTATGAAGAGCATAATCTTGTTTCTCCAACCCGTACAAAGGGGAATCGTAGATTATTTTCATTTAACGATGTAGATAAGTTGTTAGAGATTAAAGATTTATTAGATCAAGGCTTAAATATGGCTGGTATTAAGCAAGTGTTACTAATGAAAGAAAATCAAACAGAAGCAGTGAAAGTAAAAGAAGAAACGAAAGAAATTTCCAAAACGGAGCTTCGCAAAATACTGCGAGATGAACTACAACATACAGGTAGATTTAATCGAACTTCATTGCGACAAGGTGACATTTCAAGGTTTTTTCACTAAAGATAACTGATTCTGAAGGTGTTTAGAGGGACTAAGGAGGAATTTATAATGGCTAGGTACACAAAAGAAGATATTTTCCGTTTGGCGAAAGAAGAGAATGTAAAGTATATCCGTCTGCAATTTACGGACCTTTTAGGAGTAATTAAAAACGTAGAAATTCCAGTGAGCCAATTAACAAAAGCTCTTGATAACAAAATGATGTTTGATGGATCTTCTATTGAAGGTTTCGTACGTATTGAAGAATCTGATATGTATTTATATCCGGATTTAGATACTTGGGTAATTTTCCCTTGGACAGCTGAAAAAGGTAAAGTAGCTCGTTTAATCTGTGATATTTATACTGCAGATGGTGCTCCATTTGACGGAGATCCACGTAACAATTTAAAACGTGTATTAAAAGAAATGGAAGCTTTAGGATTCTCAGATTTCAATCTTGGACCAGAGCCAGAATTCTTCCTATTCAAAGTTGATGAAAAAGGAAATCCAACATTAGAATTAAACGATAACGGTGGATACTTCGACCTTGCGCCGATGGATCTAGGGGAAAACTGTCGTCGTGATATCGTTCTTGAGCTTGAAGAAATGGGCTTTGAAATTGAAGCGTCTCACCATGAAGTTGCACCAGGTCAACACGAAATTGACTTTAAATATGCAAATGCAATTCGCTCATGTGATGACATTCAAACATTCAAACTTGTTGTAAAAACAATTGCTCGTAAACATGGTTTACATGCAACATTTATGCCAAAACCATTATATGGTGTGAACGGTTCAGGTATGCACTGTAACTTATCACTATTTAAAAATGGTGAGAACGTATTCTTCGATCAAAACGGTGATTTACAATTAAGTGATGATGCTCGTCACTTTATCGCAGGTATTTTAAAACATGCACCAGCATTTACAGCGGTAGCAAACCCAACTGTAAACTCTTACAAACGTTTAGTACCTGGATATGAAGCTCCTTGTTACGTAGCATGGTCTGCACAAAACCGTAGCCCATTAGTACGTATCCCTGCATCTCGTGGTATTAGTACACGCGTAGAAGTACGTAGTGTTGACCCAGCTGCAAACCCATATTTAGTAATGGCTACATTATTAGCTGCAGGTCTTGACGGAATTAAAAATAAATTAACTCCACCAGCTGCAGTAGACCGTAACATCTATGTAATGACAAAAGAAGAGCGCGAAGAAGCAGGTATCGTTGACTTACCAGCAACATTAGCGCAAGCGTTAGTTACATTACAATCTAATGAAGTAGTATGCAGTGCACTAGGAGAACATTTACTTGAGCACTTCATCGAAGCAAAAGAGATTGAGTGGGATATCTTCCGCACGCAAGTTCACCAATGGGAACGCGATCAATATATGTCTCTTTACTAAGAAAAAAGGCCCTGATACTACGGTATCAGGGCTTTTTCGTCATTTATCTACAGCGAATTACAGTGAATATTGTCGTAATTTTTGAGGTGTAATTAAGAAGTGATTTAACAAGAATAATTTGTATTGACTCGTTCTGTATAAAGAACTAAAATGACATTAATTAGGAATGTTTATATATTTAAAAAATAAAACATATTACTTTTATTTCTGTTTTTTTATGGGAATGTCAACTGGAATCTCATTGGTATTAAATGAGGGGGAGAAGTAATGAATAAGGAAATAAATTTGAAAAATCTATTTACTGTTATATGGAAAAGGGTATGGATACTACTGTTGTTTACGACTCTCACAACGGTAGGGGGAGCGATGTATAGTATGTATATGAAAACACCTTTGTATGCCTCCTCAGCAAGGGTTATTGTTCAAGCTAATGCTGAAACGATGAATACATTGAAAGCGATGGTAAATGAGCCTGTAATATTAGAAAAAGTAGCGGCTGAATTAAATATTAACAGATCTGCAGGTGCATTAAGTGGACAAATAAGTCCAGAAAGTGTACAAGGCTCTCAGATTATGAGAATAAATGTAGTGGATATTGATCCTGTACTTGCACATAAAATTGCAAATACGACAGCGGCTGTTTATAAGAAAGAAGTAGCAAATATACTAAATTTTAATAATGTGAGTATATTACCAGAAGACCCAGTTCAAAAACATTCGATGCCTATAAATATAAATCACTTTAAGACGATACTAATTGCGTTCTCTGTAGGTATGGTGCTCAGTATCGGTTTTATTTTTTTATTGGATTCATTTGATGATAGAATCAAATCGGAACGACGAATTGAACAATTGTTAGATGTCCCTGTTTTGGGTGGGATTTCTAAAATGAATAGGAAAAATACGGAAGACAAATTCAGTGAAAAAAATACAGTGGTACTGGGGGATGGAACGGAGTGGCCTACAAAAATAGACGAAAAACAAATAAAGTTAAAGGAGAAAGTATAATTGCTTATACAGCTCCAAGATCGAAAATTTCGGAGCAGTATCGTTCGATTCGAACAAACCTTCAATTATCTTCGTCTATTCATAAAAGCAGAACTATAGTTATTACTTCTCCAAGGTATGGTGAAGGAAAATCAACGATTACAGTTAATTTAGCAGTCTCAATAGCACAAAAAGGTGAAAAAGTATTGATAATAGATGCAAATTTACGAACACCCACGATTCAGGAAATGTTTGGAGTAGAAAATACAGTTGGATTAACTGATATATTGAACGGAAAAACAAATTTAGAAGGCGCTGTAAAAAAAACAGAGATGGAACGTCTTGATGTATTAACTAGCGGTCCAGTACCATTCAATCCATCTGAAGTACTTGGTTCAGATGAGATGGATATGTTAATTCAAAAGGCAATGGAACGGTATGACATCATATTATTTGATTCTTCCCCTGTATTAGAAGTAACAGATACGAGTGTATTAGTTGATAAGTGTGAAGGAGTACTTTTGGTGATCCGATACAATCGTACTGTGAGCGAAGATGCGCTTGAAACGAAAAGAGCGCTAAGTTTTACGAAAAGCAGAATATTGGGTGCGATTTTGAATAGGAAAGTATAAAGGGGATTAGAATAATAGATTTAACCTTCGTACATAAAAATGTTCGTTATAAAGAAAGAACAATAGAACTGTGATGTGGTGATGTCTCCTGACCGCTATCAATGGAGGCACTCGATTATACTGTGGGTTGTGAAAGCAACCTTAGATGCGAGTCATCAAAAGTGTAATGTGAGGGAGGGTTAGATGCCCATATTTTATTAAAGTTTCTAGCTATGTACTTTTAATAAAGAGAATATAGTTAGAAACTTTAACTTTGAAAGAGTTCAGTAAGGAATTGATTAAAGGAGGAAGTTATATGACGTATCGCCGGAGGATATCGTTATTGCTTTTAATGGATTCACTGATTGTATTAAGTGCAGTTTTTTTTAGTTATTTTTTTGTAAATGCTAGCTTTAGTGTTATCACTTTATCATCAGTTATTAGCTCTATCACTCTATTAGTTAGTCATCATTTATTTGCTTTTGTTTATAAATTGTATAAAAAAGCTTTGGAATATGCAAGTATAGGAGAGTTGCTAATTATATGCAAGGTCGTTACATTTTCAATACTTACTACAGCGGTTGTGCAGCAAATCATTATGCAAAAAATGTATTTTCGATTGTTAGTTGTAACTTGGATGATTCATATTTTATTAATTGGTGGTTCCCGCTTTATTTGGAGAATGTACAGAGATATTTATTATGTAAAGAAGGGTGATAAAAAAAGAACGTTAATTGTTGGTGCTGGATCAGCTGGGACGATGGTTGCAAGACAGTTGTTGAAGAATAATACTGCTGAATTAATGCCAGTCGCGTTTATTGATGATAATGTCAAAAAACATAATCTTGATATTTGGGGGATTCCAGTAATAGGTGGCATGGATCAAATTGATTATGTTATTAAAAAACTGAATATTGAGATAATTATTTTGGCAATTCCTTCGTTAAACAAGAGAGAGAGAAATGTTATTTTAAAAGATTGTTTAAAAACAAAAGTAAAAACTCAAATCCTTCCCATGTTAGAAGACTTAGTAACAGGTAAGGTTTCAGTAAATGAATTTAGAGATGTTCAAGTAGAAGATTTATTAGGGCGAGATCCTGTAGAGTTAGATGTGGAAATTATTTCAGATTATATAACTGAAAAAGTCATTTTAGTTACTGGTGCAGGTGGATCGATTGGTTCGGAAATTTGTAGACAAGTTGCGAAATTTAAGCCGAAAAAATTGATTTTATTAGGGCATGGAGAAAACAGTATTTATTCCATAGAAATGGAATTAAATGAAAAATATAACGATATGAGAGGCGTGTTCATTCCAGAAATCGCGGATATACAAGATGAAAAGAAGATGCATTTAATAATGAATAAACATCTTCCAAATGTTGTATATCATGCAGCCGCACATAAACATGTACCATTAATGGAGAACAATCCTGAAGAGGCTGTTAAAAATAATTTGATTGGAACTATGAATATAGCAGAGGCAGCAAGAACGCATGGAGTAGGAACGTTTGTTATGATTTCTTCCGATAAAGCGGTGAACCCGACGAGTGTTATGGGTGCAACAAAGAAATTAGCTGAGATGGTCATTCAGCACAAAGATAAAATAAGTCATACAAAGTTTGTTACAGTACGTTTTGGAAATGTATTAGGTAGCCGCGGGAGCGTCATACCTTTATTTAAGAAACAAATTCAAAATGGTGGACCAATTACAGTTACTCATCCTGATATGGTTCGTTATTTTATGACAATTCCGGAGGCATCAAGACTCGTAGTGCAAGCTGGGGCGTTAGCTAAAGGAGGAGAAATTTTTGTGCTGGATATGGGAGAGCCAGTAAAAATAGTTGATCTTGCTAAAAATCTCATTCGATTATCAGGAAACTCTTTGGATGAAATAGGAATAGAATTTACCGGTATACGCCCAGGAGAGAAGCTTTTTGAAGAATTACTAAAAGAAGATGAAATGAATGAGAAGCAAGTTCACCCGAGAATTTATGTAGGGCAAGAAATGAATGTTCGTATAGAAGAAATAGAAAAGTTAATTTTGGAATATACAGAGTTAGATGAGATGGAATTAAGAAAGCAATTGTTAAATTTAGTGAATCAGCGTAAAACTTTAAAACTATTAATACCAGTATCAGGTTAATAGCAAAAAATTCTTATAAGACGGGTGCGTGGGATGGTGTCTAAAAAAGTTCTGTTTTGTGCAACTGTGGATTATCATTTTAAAGCTTTTCATTTACCGTATTTGAAATGGTTTGCAGACCAAGGATGGGAAGTGCATGTTGCAGCGAATGGGAATATACATCTTCCGTACGTAACTCAAAAATATAATATTCCTCTTCAAAGATCACCGATTAGCGTACAAAACTTTCATGCATATAAAAAACTTACATCAATTATTCATCAAAATAAATATAATATCATTCATTGTCATACGCCTATGGGAGGAGCAATTGCTCGTCTAGCTGCTAGAAAAGTGCGGAGAGAAGGCACAAAGGTTATATATACAGCGCATGGATTTCATTTTTGTAAAGGATCATCATTCATAAATTGGCTTTTATACTATCCAACCGAAAGAATTTTAGCTACTACTACGGATTGTCTTATCACAATTAATCAAGAAGATTACAGTTTAGCAGTAAAGCATCGATTTCAGGCGGGAAGTATTAAACTCGTTCATGGTGTAGGAGTAGATATAGAACGATATATTCCTGTTAATGAAAGTGAAAAGGAGCAATTAAGACATAAAAATGGTTACAATTCTGAAGATTTTTTAATGTTTTATGCAGCTGAATTTAATAAGAACAAAAACCAAAGCTTCTTAATTCAATCATTGGCACAGTTGAAAAATGAAATTCCGCATGCGAAGCTACTACTTGCTGGTGAAGGGCCGTTAATGAAGGAATGCAAAAATATAGCGGCTCAACTAGGCGTGAGTAGTATGGTGCATTTTCTTGGTTATAGAAATGATATAGCTCCTTTGCTGCAGATGTGTGACCTAGCTGTTGCATCGAGTTACCGGGAAGGTTTACCAGTTAATGTTATGGAAGCTATGGCTTGTGGACTTCCAGTTATCGCCACGGACAATCGGGGACATAGGGAGTTAATTATTCATAATAAAAATGGTTGGATTATAGATCGTGATGATATAAAGACGATGTCTGAAAGGATAAATTCTATTTCTAAAAGTATTAAATTACAAGCTCAGTTTGGACGGTGTGGGCGTACTATTATTACAAGTAAATATTCAGTTAATGAAGTATTAAAAGAGAAAAAAGAAATTTATACAACGTATATGGATGAAATGGAGGATTTAAATTGGGCACTCCATTGAGAGTACTACATGTAGTCGTAAATATGAATAGAGGCGGAGCCGAAACTTTAATTATGAATTTGTATCGTAATATAGACCGCTCAAAAGTACAATTTGATTTTTTAACTTGTAAGGAAGGAGTGTTTGATGAAGAAATAGTAAGGTTAGGCGGGAAAATTCATAGAATTCCATATGTTACAGATGTTGGTCATAGGGGCTATATAAAGACGCTAGATAACTTCTTTAGTACCCATACGCAATATAAAATCGTTCATTCACATATGGATAAAATGAGTGGATTTGTACTTCGTTCAGCTAAAAAAGCAAGGGTGCCAGTTAGGATTGCGCACAGTCATAATACTAGTAGTGAGGGTGGTACTGCTGCAAAAATCTATAAATGGTATGCGGGAAAATCAATAGCCATGTGTGCAACACATTTGTTAGCATGTTCAAATGCTGCTGCCAGATGGCTATTTACAGATAAAGCCGATGTAGCAAGAATTTTAAAAAATGGAATTGATTGTGATAAATTTTTGTTCTGTCCAGACATGCGAAAACAAGTAAGAGAAGAATTACAAATTGAGAAAGACGCTCTTGTTATAGGTCATGTTGGAAGATTTGCTCATCAAAAAAATCATGCTTATCTTATAGAATTATTCACGCAGTTAACTCGATTTAAGCCGGATTCAATTCTTTTATTAGCTGGCGAAGGGCCGCTTCGAGTGGGAATTGAAAATAAAGTAAGGGAATTGAATATGGAGAAGCATATACGGTTTCTTGGGATACGAGACGATATAGAAAGGATACTTCAAGCATTTGATGTATTTGTTTTTCCATCCATACATGAGGGATTGCCACTCACTCTCATAGAGGCGCAAGGAGTTGGTTTGCCTTGTATTATATCGGATGCTATTACGAAAGAAGTGGACTTGGGAATGAATTTAGTTGAACATGTTCCTCTAACAGATAAATTTGCTTGGATAGAAAAAATGAAAAATATAGAAACTAGTAATTTTTCGAGGAAAACACTAGCTCAAGTAGTATTCGCAAAAGGATATGATATAAAACATACGGCTAAATTGACTCAAGATTATTATTCTGTACTTTCGAGGTGAGTAATTTGAAGAATTTAACAATTTTCACCCCTACTTATAATAGAGCGTATTGTCTTGCAAGTTGTTATGAGAGTTTAAAACGTCAAACATGTAAGGATTTTGTATGGTTAATAATAGATGATGGATCTAGTGATAACACAAAAGAATTGGTCGATAGCTGGATTGCTGAAAAATATATCAAAATTAAGTATCATTGGCAACAAAATCAAGGGATGCATGGTGCTCATAATACAGCATATGAAATGATTGATACGGAGTTAAATGTTTGTATTGATTCTGATGATTATATGCCCGATGAAGCGGTAGAAAAAATCCTTTCTTTTTGGAGTAGCTATGGAAATGAAGAAGTTAGCGGGATAATTGGATTGGATTTGTATACAAATGGACAAATAATTGGTTCAAAGTTACCAGAGAACCTTAAACACTCCACGCTTTTTGATCTTTACAACAAACATGGTGTCACAGGTGATAAAAAATTGGTCTATCGCACAGAATTGACTAAGAAATATCCATACCCAATTTTTAAAAATGAAAAATATGTAGGGTTATCATACAAATATTACATGTTAGATCAACAGTATGAGATGTTACTAATGAACGAAGCACTTTGTTATGTGGAATACATGGCTGATGGATCATCAATGAATATGCTAAACCAATATCGTAGAAACCCAAAAGGTTTTGCTTTTTATCGCAAGGAACTTATGAAATTACCATTTACTAATCGACTATTTAAGTATAGGCAAGCTATACATTATGTATCTAGTAGTTTCATATCGAGAAATAGAAGGTTTATACAAGAATCGCCATGTAAAGGACTGACACTTTGCGCACTACCATTTGGGGCTATCCTTTATAGTTACATTACAATGAAAACAAAAATGAAAGTAAACATGTAGAGACTTATGTAGTAATTAAATGAGAGGACAGAATAATGACCATACTTTGGATGAATCTTGCTATAGTATTCATGCTCGCATTTTTTGCAAGGTATTTTGCTATACCAGTGACTAATAGTCTTACATTGATAAAGCCCAATAGGCTGTTGATTATAATGGCGGCTTTATCTCTTGTGTTGGTGGCAGGGCTTCGAAATAATATTGGGGATACTTATTTTTATATGCATGCATATAAAATAACGGAGTTTAATTGGGAATATGTTCAAACTAATAAAGACATGGGCTTTAATATTTTTCAAATGGTTTTGAAAAAATATACGGATAATCCTCAAGTAATGGTTTTTACTACAGCATTGATAACAAATGTACTCATTGTAGCAACACTATATAAATATTCAAGACTAATTGAATTGAGTTTATATGTTTATATTACGTCGGGTATGTATTTAACATCAATGAATGGGATTAGGCAATATTTAGCCGCTGCAATTATTTTTGCTGCTACAAAATATATTTCTGAAGGAAAATGGAAAAAATATACAGTTATTGTATTATGTGCATCAACATTTCATGCAAGTGCATTAGTTTTAATGCCAATATACTTTTTTGTAAGAAAAAAAGCCTGGTCAGGAACGACATATTTGCTCCTTTTTTTAGCGGTATGTGTAGTAATAGGTTTTAATCAGTTTTCGGAAATTTTATTTTCGGCTATTGGAAATACTCAATATGGTCAATATAAGGAATTTCATGAAGGTGGTGCCAATATACTTAGGGTTGCTGTGAATATAGTGCCAATTATACTGGCTTACCTTGGGAAAGATAAAATGAGGGCGTTATTCCCTGAAAGTGATTATATTGTAAATATGTCTATATTAGGTCTTGTTTTTATGATTATTTCAACACAGAATTGGATATTTGCTAGATTCTCCATATATTTTGGATTGTATCAGTTAATATTAATTTCTTGGGTTGTGAAGTCATTTACAGATAAAGATCAAAAGTTGATTTATTATGCAGTTCTAGTGTGCTATTTTATTTATTTTGTATATGAACATGTAATTACTTTGGGAATTATTTATAAGAGTAATTTACTTTGATAATAAAGTGCAAAATGCTAGGAGAGGATTGTTGAATGGGGATAGATTCTAAGCCTGAACCTATAAATAAAAAGAAGGTTTTACACATTGTCAGCGCTCTGAATCGTGGGGGAGCTGAAACATTATTAATGAATATATATAGGAAAATAGATAGAAAGCAGCTTCAGTTTGATTTTGTATCCCATCGAAATGAGAAAAATGATTACGAAGATGAAATAATGGCCTTAGGTGGGAGAATATATAAGGTACCTAGTTTAGGACAAATAGGACCTTTTGCCTATGTTAAAGAACTTGTGAAAATTATGTCGGATAATCAATATGAAGTTGTACATGCACATACGGATTATCAAGGTGGTTTCGTTGCTGTAGCGGCAAAAATAGCTGGTGTAAAAAAGAGGATTTGTCATTCCCATAGTAATAATTGGCCACAAGACTCTGGAATAAAAGCAAGAGTTATCCTAAAGGTTTTGCAATCTATTATTAAATATGCTGGAACTAATTATTGTGCGTGTAGCGTTGAAGCAGCACGTTTTTTATTTGGTGAAAGGATGCTTCAAAGTCAGAGGATAGAACTGATTAAAAACGGTATAGATATTAATCAATTTACTGATATAGATGCTGGAAGTAGTGTCAGCGTAAGAAGGGAACTTAATATACCGAATACAGCAAAATTAATAGGACATATAGGAAGTTTTTCGGAGTCAAAGAATCATGTTTTTATCCTAAAAGTTTTAAAGCAAATTTTAAAAAGAGATTCAAATTTTGTTGCTATTCTAGTAGGAGATGGTCCATTAAGGATTTCTATTGAATTAAAAGCAAAGCAATTAGGGATTTTTGAAAACATTAGATTTTTGGGCGTTAGGAAGGATATTCCACGACTCATGAAGAGCTTTGATGTTTTTATTTTTCCTTCTTTGTTTGAGGGGTTTGGTATTGTAACTTTAGAAGCGCAATCTGCAGGTGTACCATGTGTTGTAGCAGATACACTACCTAATAATACTGATATGGGGTTAGGGATAATGTCATTTGTTGACTTAGATGAAGAAATTGAAATATGGTGTAAAGAAATTTATAAAGCCTTGTTAAAAGAAAGACCAGACAGGGAATTCATAATTAACAATATATCGAAATTAGGCTTTGATATTAACGATAACATTTACGAGTGGCTATCGTTATATGGAATTGTGTGCAAGGAAGAAGTAGGGTAATCTAATTTGTTTTCATTTTATATGTCTGATGTATAAGGAAAATTGGTAAGCGTAACAGCAAAATACTAATATAAAATGAAGAAGAGAAATCAATAATAGATTTTGTGAGGTATCCTATTATGAAAAAGAAAAGAATATTAATTACATCTTTTGATATGGAAATTGGTGGAGTAGAAAGAAGTTTGATTGGTTTATTAAATACAATTGATTACAGTAAGTATGATATAGATTTAATGTTATTTAAACATGAAGGAGGATTTTTCTCTTTACTACCCAAAGAGCCGAATTTATTAGAAGAATTGCAACAATATACTACTTTTAGAAAATCAATTAAACAGATATTACAAGAAGGGCATTTCTCAATTGGAATTACTAGGGTGATAGGAAAAGTCATGGGTGTTATGCATGGAAGGTTTGTAAATAGTAAAGAACCTGGATACTTTGTCATTCAATATGGATGGAGAATATCTCTTCCATTTCTTCCAAAATTGAGAGAAGAGTACGATGTTGCGATAAGTTTTTTATGGCCGCATTATTTTATAGGAGATAAAGTTCGAGCGAAAAGAAAAATTGGGTGGATTCATACTGATTATTCGAACATACAACTTAACAAAGAAATGGAATGTAAAATGTGGGGGGAAATAGATGATATCGTGGCGGTTTCTGAAAGTTGTAGAGAGACATTCCTGAATAGTCTACCTTATATTAATAAAGAGGTACAAGTGATAGAAAACATAATAGATTCTGAATTTGTTTGTGAACAATCCAATGAAGGAGATATTACTCAGGAAATATCAATAAATAGCAAGCGAATCAAGTTAATTACTGTTGCTAGACTTTCGCATGCTAAAGGAATTGATGACGCTATATATGCGCTTAGACAGTTATTAGATCAAGGGTATGATATCGAGTGGTACATAGTTGGATATGGGCCGCAAGAAGCGGAACTTAAATTGTTGATAGATAAGCTAGGACTTCAAGATAAATTTGTTTTACTAGGTAAGAAGATTAATCCGTACCCGTACATAAAAGCATGTGATATTTATGTACAACCTTCTAGGTACGAAGGGAAGGCAGTAACAGTTCGGGAAGCGCAAATTCTTAAGAAACCAGTATTAATAACTAATTTTTCAACTGCCAAAAGTCAGTTGGAGAACGGAGTAGATGGATATATTTGTCCAATGGGTATAAAGGGAATTGTCGAAGGAATAAAAAAAATGATTGATGATGTTGAATTCAGAAATGAAATTGTTAATAATGTAAGCCAAAAAAAATATGGTAATGAAATAGAAGTGGAAAAGATATATAGGTTAATTGAATTAGAATAGATTAAGCTATAAAACTAAAAAATCTTTTACTATTTATAAAAGATACTTGGGGGAATTATTTTTATGGATAATGTTTTAGTATTAGATACATCAGTAGGTTCTCTTAACAAGGGTGACGATATAATAATGAAGTGTGTAAAGCATCATCTTTCTGATATAACTAAAAATGCATATGTTTTAACATTACCTACTCATGTTTCACCTTTTCATTGGTACCAAGTAGCGAGAAAATCAAATAGGGTAAAGATTTATAGTGATGCGAAATATAAGTTTGTAGGTGGTTCGAATTTGCTAGCGATGGATATGTTTACTCATTTTCCGCAGTGGAATATAAATATATTTAATTATGGTCCTTTAAAGGGGAGTATTCTGGTTGGAGTGGGTGCAGGCAAAGGGAATAAAATAAATCCCTATACAAAAATGTTATATAGAAAAGTTTTATCACATGAATATATACATAGCGTTAGAGATGAAAGAACAAAAAAATTTTTAGAAGAAATGGGGTTTAAAGCTCTAAATACTGGTTGTGCAACTTTGTGGTCTTTTACGCCTGATTTTTGTAGGGGAATTCCGAGTGGAAAATCGGAATCGGTTGTTTTTACATTAACTCATCATTCTAAAGATCGTGAAAAAGATCAATTACTGATAGATATACTTAACAAAAGTTATGAAAATGTCTACTTTTGGATACAAGATGCTGATGATTTTGAATATTTAAAATCTTTAGAGGGTATACAAGGTATAAAAATTATATCTCCTACTATAGAGGCATATGAAAAAATCCTAAATACAGCCGTTGATTATATTGGAACGCGTTTACATGGCGGTATATTTGCTATGCGTCATAAAAAACGTGCAATAATTATCTCTATAGATGAAAGAGCTAAGGGGATGGGGGAAACGTATAATTTAAATCTGATTGATAGAGAAGATTTAAATAATCTCGAAAAAATGATAAATGCAGAGTTTATCACGGATGTTCAAGTGAATTTTGATGTAGTAAATCAATGGTTAAAACAGTTCTCTAATTAACAAATGTATTGTGATAAAAATGGCGATTTATTAGGAGGCTCAAATGAATAGTATAATTCTCGATAAAATTGTCGTAAGAAATAATAGAGTGGATTATTATTTTAGTATTAAGGGGGATTTACAAAAGTATTTTAAGACAAGTAATCATATGTTTCTTGAATATAACTATGATGTATCTGATACCCCTTTAAGTATTTTGGCTATTCCGTTTGTTGCGAATGTAGTTCCTCTTGTATGGATTACTAATTCAACAATAGTAATAAATGAATTAGATAAATCTTTTTATATTTGTTTAAATAATATAAAAAATGCATATCAAAACATGTTTCCTGGTGTGAAATTTAAAGGATCCATGGTTGTAGGAGAAATTATTGATAATGTTTATATTCCGGAACTTGAAGCGGCATCTTTATTTAGTGGTGGATTGGATGCACTTACTACATTTATAAGAATAAAAGATAAACACCCCTTGCTAGTTACTGAATATGGATGGCATGAAAATGAAATAGAGGGTAGTAAAGTATGGGAGGCAGATAAAGAAAATGCCGTAAATTTTGTAAAGGATAATGGACTAGAAAATATTTTTATACAATCTAACTATGGGACATTTATAATTGCAGGGAACATTGACCATGATTTTAGAGAAAAGTTAAACGATACATGGTGGCATGGATTGCATCATGGTCTAGCAATAATATCTGCAGCTATTCCAATAGCTTTTAAACTTAAGATAAAATGTATATATATTGCAAGTTCTAATTCCCCATTATATCAAGTTACTTGTGCATCTGATCCAACTGTGGATAATGAAATAAAATATGCATCTGGAACAGTCTTTCATGATGGATACGAACTTACTAGGCAAGAAAAGATTAAAGTTGTTGTGGACCATTATTCAGCTAGTAAAGAACCTGTTAATATCAGGGTATGTTTTAAAAATGAAGAAAATTGTTGTAAATGTGAAAAATGTTTAAGAACAATTATGGGAATTATTGCTGAAGGGAGAGACCCTCGTGAATATGGTTTTAATATTCCAAGTAATCTTTATCAGTACGTTAAAACTTCTTTAAATAATGAGGTGAAGTTTTTTACTAATACATTCATTGAAATGTATTGGAATTTAATCCAAGTGCGAATGAAACAAAATTGTGATTGTATTACAGATAAAAATTTACTAAATTGGTTTCTAGATTATGATTTCAAGGCGCAACGAAGAAAAGCGTTATTAAAATACAGGATAACAAAGTTTTTCCCGATTTTAAAGAGGAAGATTAGTGCCAAATTTAGTAGAGTGGGTACGCAAAACAATTAAAATATAGAAGGTATTACGATGAGAATACAAAACTCCTTAAAAAATATTTTATTCGGTTTGTCTGGACAAATAATTAGTATTGGTATGGGATTTGTTGTTCGAACTGTTTTTATTTTTACACTCGGTATAGAATATTTAGGTGTGGATGGGCTTTTTACAAGTATACTATTGATGTTTTCCCTAGCTAATTTAGGATTTGATACAGCTATAATATATAGTTTATATAGGCCATTAGCTGAGAAGGATATTTATAAAATACAGGCATTAATGAATTTATATCAAAAAGCATACAGATTAATAGGAGTAGTAGTTTTATTAATAGGGTTATCTCTATTGCCATTTCTTGATCATTTAGTGAATGCAGATACTACGATTAAAGACATTAACATTATCTATCTTTTATTTTTAATAAGTTCAGTGTCATCATATTATTTTGTATATAAGCAATCTATTATTATTGCTGATCAAAGTAACTATATTATTTCTAAAATACACACTTTGTTCATGATTATATCTAATGCATTACAAATTGTTTTATTAATAATTATTAGTGATTACATTGTAGTACTGGTAGCTCAATTAACATTAAAAGTAATTGAGAATGTATATATTGCAAATAAGGCAAATAAATTATATCCATTTTTAAAAGAAAAAAATAATGCGAAATTATCTAAGACAGACAGACGTGAGTTTTTTGAGAATTTGTATTCCTTGTTGCTATATAAAATTAGTGGTGTAGTAATTAATGCAACAGATAATATAGTTATATCGAAATTTATTGGGGTTATTTGGGTTGGGGTTTATTCAAATTATTTGTTGATCTTAAATACATTAAATACCTTATTAGGCTATTTGTTTTATTCTATCACTGCTAGTGTTGGAAATTTGAATGTGAAAGAAAATGCAGAAAAAAATATTTTATTTTTCGTGTAATTAACTTTTTTAATTTTTGGATATATGGATTTTGTACAGTTTGCCTTTGGAATTTGATAAATCCTTTTATAACAATCTGGTTAGGTGAGGAATATGTGTTTAATAAGTATGTATTATTTTTCATATTACTTAATTTTTTCACTTCAGGAATGCAAAATACAACTACAATGTTTAGAGAAACCACAGGTTTATTTAAAAAAGGGAAGTACAGACCTATTATAGCGGCAATTATAAATATTGTAGTTTCTATAATTCTTGCGAAACAAATAGGAATAGCAGGAGTGCTTTTAGGGACTGTTATTAGTAGATTATGTACTTACTTTTGGTATGACCCTTATATTATATTTAAAATGATTTTCAAAAAATCTGTAAAAGTATATTTTATTAGATATATTTTGTTTGTAGTGCTTGTATTATTTTCTATTATAGCAACGGATTTTATTGGTTATATTTTTCACATAAATATATTTATGGACATGGCAATACGTAGTGTTTTGTGCCTGATTATTCCAAATCTGATCTTTTGGATGGTATTTAAAGAGGTGGAAGAGTATCGATATTTCCTTAATTTAACCCAGATATTAATAAAAAAAATAAAGTCTAAAATATTAACTCGGAAATTTTCGAATAATAATTATCCATAAATTAGCATTTTTATTTTTTCCATATCACAGTAAAAAATGCTTTATTTACGGAAGAGATTTTAGGTTGTTCTGAAAATAATAGTAGGTAATAATAGGGGGGTATATATAAAGAGTATAGTGTCTTTTTAATAATATTGTAAGTTTAAATAGTATAAATAAAAGAGTATTGAAATAAAAACAGCTAGTAAGAATAGACCTTTTTAGGAAGGAGAAAGGAATTGTAAAAAGGCTTTCTAAATAATGGATCTCTAAAAACAATAAAAAGTGATATTACTTCTCTTATATCCAATCAATTTACCTTATGAAACATAAGATGTAGAAAAGCAAAAAAGAGGTGTGAATTGATGTGGAGAAGAAGGGATAATCTTGGGAATTTGAATGATTTAGATTTGGTGTCCAAGCCTCCTTTTCATAATGACATTTTAACTTATGATAGTACGCAATTAAAATGGATTCCAAAATCATTTGAAGCTACAAATCCTACAAGTATATATGTATTAGAATTAGATAGATGGGATGTTAAGAATGATGGGACTGATGCTATCAATACTTCCCAAGGTATTAATAATGCTCTAGTATGGGCGGCTCAACAAGGTTATACGGAAGTTGTGTTACCTAGAGGAATATATTTGATTGATAAACAAACACCCATCGAACCACCAAGTCATTTAACTTTGAATCTAAACGGTTCGACATTAAAAATGGAAACAAATAATTTGACTGGATATGCAATTATAAGTTTTCGTAGAAATCAAGTATATTCTAGGATAACAAATGGTATTATCCAAGGAGATAGATATACACATGATTACTCTAGTGGGGGAACACATGAGGCAGGGTACGGCATTGAATTGGGGAGTTTTACTCCACCTGCTGATGGGGGGAACAATACACGGTTTGTATCTTTAGATAATCTAGATATTTTAGATTGTACAGGAGATGCCATTACACTGAACAGTACTTTTGGGCAGATTTCACCTTTTCCTACAGCATTAGCAAGTTCATTTGAACAGGGAGCAATTAATACAACAGATGGTTCATTGGTAAGTAGTACAACAAAGATACGTTCCAATTTGCAAATTGATATGACCCAAGTGGCTATTGTAAAGTATGGTTACTTTGGATTATATGGAAATGGATTTGGAGCATTGGGTTCTGAAATAAAATGCGATTATTATGATGTCATTTTTTACACTTCAAACAATATATTTTTATCTTCAAAAACCAATGTACAATTCTTTGATGAAGTAGAAGTCCCTAATGGAGCAAGTTATGCTAAAGTTGTTTTGCATCAAGGGAATGTTCCTGCTCCTGCAAATTGTTTAATAAATGTTCGGGTACCTTCTTTTTCGCAATATACTTATATAGAAAAATGTAATTTACATGATTGCCGTAGACAAGGGATTAGTGTATGTGGGGCAAAGAATGTATATATTCGAGATAATGATATTCATCACATCGCAGGTACCAATCCACAAAGTGGACTAGATATTGAAGATGGATATGATTTAAATCAATATATATATATTGAAAGAAATAATTTTCATGATAATAAAAATTATAATATTATTGTTGTAAATGGGAAATTTATCTATATATCGAATAATTCTATTATGAATACCATTACAAATGCTTATGTTGGGTTGTCTATTAATGGTGGTGCAGATAGGGTAATCGTAACAGGGAATAATATCCGATTAACCAAGGTCTCTTTGTTAGGAGATGTTATTTTTTCCAATAATTATGTATACGGAGCGCAAGTAAATGTTCAAGGTGTATATGTAAATCGATCTATTAATATATCGGATAATGTTTTTTCTAATAGTAAAATGATTATTGATACTCCCTTTCCATATGCGGTTAAAGTTGATTCCTGTCGTTTTATAAACGATACAGATAAACTTAATTCCTTGTCATCATTGTATCAGTGGACATTAGAGCTGAAAAATGAACCGCAAACTATCTCAAATTGTATATTTGAAGGACAAGACGTTTTGTATTTAAATTATGTACCAGTAGGAACAGTTAAATCAGGATGGATATTTGAAAATATTATATTTAATAATGTTAAACCCCCAACCCTAGTTGCAGGGACGTATACAAATTGCTTTTTTAAGGATGTAACCTTTTTGGGGATAGCAAGTACAGGAAGCACTTTAGAATTAAAAGGTTGCAAGTTCTTTAGTATAGATAGAAATAACACGTTATTTACAGTGAATAACCTCAAAGCATTCAAGATGATAGATTGTCATATAGAAAAACCAAATGGTACGGTCTTGAATATTCAAAATGTATCTGATGAAATAGTGTTAAGGGGAAATACTATAAAAATTACAAATGATACTCTTCAGAGAGCTATTATTGTTTTGGATGCAGCGTTTACTGGTAAGCAAGTGATAATTCAAAATAATATTATAAATTCCACAAATTTGATGCAAGTTGGGATAGATAATAGAACAACGAGTAGTACACCTCAAGTAGTAATTCAAAATAACGTGTTAAATAATGCGAAAATTACAATTACGGGGAGGGAATTTTTACAAGGAAATATTGTTAATGGTGTAATCGATTCAAATTAATGCATGGTGATAATTAAATTTGAATAGTTTCAAAAAGTTATGAGAAATGAAGTAGAGTGGCTCTTAATAAATATGTCTATAAAGTATTATATAATGGTACATGGAAGGGTTTTGTCCAATGTAATCATTCGAAATAGTCTAATTCCTAATAGATAATATGCTTATTGACGTTTAGTTACTACTATAGAAAAGAGAAAAGCTATTATGTTTTTTATAAACATAATAGCTTTTTGTTATTACGTTAACTGCATACTAAAAAATAGTGAGTAGGAGAATGTTTTAATAATAAATGTTTTTTTATACTATTAAGCGTTGTTTATAAAATTGTTTTTGTGAATATATTTTTTGAGATTTTTACAGTGTGTAATAGTCTCTTGGATAAGCATTTGGAAAATATATTTTGCACCTATGTGTATTGCTTTCTTCTACTTATTAAGTTTTAAAGTTGTGTACTAAAGAAAATGTTTGCAGGTAATAAGTAAAGAAAAATTGAATACAATTCTTTACTTACAACTTGAAAATACTTGATTTCAACCCGTAATGAATACTTTATATATTATTTCACTTTGGAAAAGCATTTGTAATAATTTAAGATGGGGGAATGATTGGTAATGAAGAGACTGTTGGATATCTTTATTTCTTTATTATTATTAATTTGCTTTTTTTTCATTATTCTTTTAGTAGCAATTATAGTTAAAACCCAGATAGGATCACCTATTTTATTTAGACAACAACGTCCAGGGTTACATGGAAAACCCTTTTATCTTTATAAATTTCGTACGATGACCAATGAGCGAGATAATAGCGGGGAGCTCTTACCAGATTACGCTAGATTAACTAAAGTTGGAAAATTCCTGAGGAAATATAGTTTGGACGAATTACCACAATTAATAAATGTGCTAAAAGGTCAATTAAGTTTGGTGGGCCCTCGACCATTATTAATGGAATATATGCCTTTATATTCGCAAGAGCAAGCTAAAAGGCATAATGTTAAACCCGGAATCACTGGATGGGCTCAAATTAATGGAAGAAATAGTATCTCATGGGATGAGAAATTTAAATTAGATGTATGGTATGTTGAGAATCAAAGTTTTCTTTTAGATTTGAAAATTTTATATCTAACTTTTAGTAAGGTTTTAAAATCGGAAGGGATAACAAATAATAAGCATGTGACTATGCCAGTTTTTAAGGGGGGAATCGAGCATGGGGGGGAATAAAATGAATATTTTGTTTACTAGCTCTGGTAGGAGGGTCACTTTAATTAAAAAATTTAAGGAGGTATTTGAACAAGTAGGAATCAAAGGGAAAATCTTTACTGCAGACTTAAAAGAAACTGCTCCTACCATTTACTTTAGCGATAAGCATTTTATTGTTCCGCGTGTAAATGAAGAAGGGTATATAAATGAATTGTTAAAAATATGTAGATCTGAAATGATAAATCTAATAATTCCGTTAATTGATACAGAATTAATCCTTATGGCTAATAATTCGGAGGTTTTTGAAGGTATTGGTGTAAAAGTACTAGTTTCTAGTATGGAATTAAATAAAATTGCTAATAACAAAAAATACACATATAACTTTTTTGTATCTAATAATATACCAACGCCTAGAGTGTATAGTGATGAAGAGATTGGAAGAAAGGAATATCAATTTCCACTATTGATTAAACCTTATGATGGCAGTTCTAGTAAAGGTGTAACAAAAATAATGAATGAAAAGGAATTGGAATTTTTTAAGGAGTATATACCTAACGCTATGATACAAGAGTACGTTTCAGGAGAGGAATACACTATAGATGTCATGGTAGATTTCTATGGGAATATAAAAACGATCGTTCCTAGATTGCGTATAGAGACACGAGCAGGTGAGGTAAGTAAAGGTATAACCAAGAAAGATTTTGACATTATCCAAGCAGCAGAAACTGTAATAAAAGCTCTTCCTAATCCTATTGGATGTATTACTTTACAATGTTTTAAAAAGAAGGATGGACAAATTACATTTATTGAAATAAATCCTCGTTTTGGTGGAGGAATTCCATTATCCATAGAAGCTGGAGCGAATTTTCCACTTTGGACAATTAAAATGTGTCAGGGAGATGTTTTTACAGATAGAGACTTTAATTGGAGAGAAAATTTAACAATGCTTAGATATGATGAAGCGGTTTTTATGGAGAGTATTTAATATGGTGATTCAAGCAATTGTTTTTGATATGGATGATACTTTATATAAAGAGAAAGATTATGTCGTAAGTGGCTTTAAAGCAGTGGATGATTGGATTAAAGATAACTATGGAAAAATTGGTTTTTATAATATCGCAATTCGATTATTCAATTCAGGTGAAAGAAAGTTTGTGTTTAATAAAACACTTAAAAAGTTAGACATTGATTATGATGAAAAATTGATTAGTAATTTGATAGAACAGTATAGGTTCCATAAACCAGATATCCAATTGTTGGATGAAGCGGATTGGGTACTAAATAATTTGGTTAATACCGTTAAAATAGGACTTATTTCAGATGGATATTTAGTTGCTCAAGAAAGAAAAATAAATGCATTAAAGTTAAAAGAGAGGGTTCATTCAATAATTCTCACTGATAAGCTAGGAAAAGAATGTTGGAAACCAAGCAAAATTCCTTATGAAAAAATAAGTAAGGAATTACAGGTGCCTCATGAGCAATGTGTCTATATAGGAGATAATTTAAGTAAGGATTTTATAACGGCCAAGAAATTGAAATGGTTAACGATCCATATTAGTAGAGAAGATGGAATTTACCATAATCTTATAGTTGAGCAAGCTTATAAAGCACATTATACAATTGATAATTTAAGGAGATTATCTGATATATCTGTATTAAAGCATATGTTTTTAGATACATAGTATTTAAATATGTATAAAGGATGTGTTTACATGCACACAGTTCAGCATAAAAAGCGAATTTACCTTTCCTCTCCGCACATGAGTGGGAATGAACAAAAATATATCCAAAATGCATTTGATACAAACTGGGTTGCTCCTCTTGGGCCAAATGTCGATGGATTTGAACGAGAACTTGCATCTTTTGTAGGAGTTAGGGGAGGTACTGCAGTTAGTTCAGGTACTGCTGCTATTCATTTAGCTTTGCAGTTATTAGGTATTCAAAAGGGAGATACAGTATTTTGTTCCAGTTTTACTTTTGTAGCGAGTGCAAATCCGATTGTTTATTTGGGAGCGGAACCGGTATTTATTGACTCAGAACCGGAAACCTGGAATATGTCACCGAGTGCATTGGCACATGCATTATATGAAGCTAATAAAATGGGGAATTTGCCTAAGGCTATCATTCTTGTTCATTTATATGGTCAGAGTGCTAAACTAGATGAAATTCTCTCACTTTGTCATCAATATAATGTTCCTATAGTTGAGGATGCAGCAGAATCTCTTGGATCTACATATAAAGGAAAAGCAAGCGGTACATTCGGAAAATTTGGTGTTTATTCATTTAATGGAAATAAAATTATTACAACTTCAGGTGGTGGAATGCTAGTTTCTAATGATGTAGAAGCATTGGAAAGAGCGAGATTTTTAGCGACACAAGCAAAGGATCCAGCTCCACATTATGAGCATAGTGAGATAGGGTATAATTATCGACTAAGTAATATTTTAGCTGGTATTGGTAGAGGACAATTAGAAGTGTTAGAAGATAGGGTGAGAGCTAGAAGATTTGTATATAAACGGTATTACGAAGCGCTATCTCACATGCCAGGGTTTTATTTTATGCCTGAATTAGAACATACTCGCCCAAATCGTTGGCTTACTACATTGACAATTGATGAAAAGGAATCTGGGATTTCTATTGGGAAATTGTTGAGAATTTTAGCAGAAGAGAACATTGAAGCGCGTCCTATGTGGAAGCCACTTCATATGCAGTCGCTCTTTAAAGAGAAGAAGTATTATCCGCATAGCAAAAATGAAGATGTGTCGCAGTACCTATTTCAAAGTGGAATTTGTTTGCCTTCAGGATCTAATATGTTAGCAGAAGATCAACAAAGGGTAATTCAAAGCATTTTAAAAGTTGTAGAATGGAAGAATTAAAAGAAAAGTAAGTGAAAATGGAATTTGAATTAGATTTGTATACGTACCACTAATTGTTCTTTATAATGAATCCTTTCTAGTGTTCAGTTTCAATTTACATAAAAAAAGGGAGGAGTATAGATTTGAAAATGTCTATAATATATAAGTCTGAAAGTAAATTAAAGCATGTAATTGAGAAAGTAATAAAAATAAATAATTTCGTTCTTTAAAAAGAATGATAAAGGGGTATGTTTAACGAATTTAATATGTAAATAGTAATTGTAGTAACTTTTCATATATTAGGAGGAAGAAATGAGCGCTATAACTGGCATTATTCACTTTAATAATGAACCTATATCAATTGAACATGGCACACGATTAATGAGTGAATTACAAAAGTACCCTGCTGACGATATTCAAATATGGCATAAAGAAAATGCTTTTCTAGGATGTCATGCACAATGGATTACACCAGAGTCAGTTGGTGAACAATTACCCTTTTATAATTATGAAAAGCAATTGGCAATTACAGCAGATGCTATTATTGATAATCGTGATGAGTTATTTGAAAAATTACAAGTGGATTATTCGGATAGAAAAAACATGACAGATAGTGAGTTGATTTTACTCTCTTATCAGAAATGGGGGGAATCGGCTCCGAAATATTTGGTAGGCGATTTTGCTTTTATGATTTGGGATGAGAAAAAACAAATTCTTTTTGGTGCCAGAGATTTTTCAGGAAGTCGGACTCTTTATTTTTATCGTGGTGAGGAAAAATTTGCTTTTTGTACCATTATAAATCCGTTATTTACTCTACCGTATATTGAGAAAAAATTGAATGAGCAGTGGCTTGCTGAATTTTTAGCTATACCTGTAAATTTCGAATCGGTAGATCCACAGTTAACAGTTTACAAATATATAGAACAAGTGCCTCCATCACACACTATTTTGGTAAAGGAAGGCGAAGTGAAGTTTTCACGATACTATACACCAACTGTTGGGAAAATGCTTAATTTAAAATCAAATGAAGAGTATGAAGAGGCGTTTCGAGAGGTGTATAAAAGTGCAGTGAAGGCACGTTTGCGAACACACCACCAAGTCGGAGCCCATTTGAGTGGAGGGTTAGACTCAGGTTCTGTCGTTAGTTTTGCTGCAAGGGATTTACGGACTGAAAATAAAAAATTACATACGTATAGTTATGTTCCAGTAGAAGGATTTGAAGATTGGACACACAAAGGTAGGATAGCTGACGAAAGACCATTTATTCAATCGACTGTAGAGCATGTAGGGAATATACAGGATTATTATTTAGAATTGCCAGAGAGAAGCCCACTATCGGAAATTGATGATTGGCTGGAAACAATGGAGATGCCATATAAATTTTTTGAGAATACTTTTTGGTTGAGTGGAGTTTATGAAAAAGCAGCTCAGCAGGGAATAGGAGTACTTCTTAGTGGTCAAAGAGGTAATTGGACAGTATCATGGGGACCTATTTTAGATTACCAGGCAATGTTATTGAAAAAGCTACATTGGATTCGTTTTTATCGTGAACTATATTTATATAGTAGAAATATAGGAGTAAAAAAATCACGTGTTTTTGAAGTGGTAAGAAGAAAGGCATTTCCATTTTTGCATCAGTTACTTTTTTCAGGAAAACAAGATGCAAATTCCGTAATAATTAATCCGGAATTTGCAAGGGAAATGAATGTTTTTGACAGACTTAGAGAACAAGAAATCGATATAACAGGCACCTCTATTTCTAATGCATATGACATGAAAAGAGAACAGTTTGAAAAACCATATTATTGGAGCATAAATGGCACGTATGAAACGAAATTATCATTACGTTATGCCTTATGGGATCGTGATCCCACAAATGACTTACGATTGATTCAATTTTGTTTATCAGTCCCAGAAGAACAGTATGTTCAAAATGGTTTAGATAGAGCCCTGATCCGGAGAGCCACAAAGAGCTTCCTTCCTGATAAAGTACGATTGAATCAACGGGTTCGCGGTATTCAAGGTGCAGATGGTGTTTACCGTATGGCTCCTTTTTGGAATGAATTTATTGAGGAAGTTGAAGAACTTAGTGTAGATCCAGTTATCTCTGAATTTCTAAATGTAGAGGTAATTAAGAAAGCTATCTCAAAAATTTGTAAAGAACCTCGACCAGAATATGCATTTGATTTAGATTTTAGAGTTTTAATGCGCAGCTTAATCTTTTATCGATTTATAAAAAAAGCAATATGAAAGGAGGTGATACGTATGAAAAAGGAATGGAAACAACCTGTATTAGAAGTACTTAATATTAATATGACTATGGCTGGGCCTGGGCATAAATATCCAGATGCTGTTCAACCTGACCCAGATGACCCAGTGAAGTACAGTTAAGTCACTGGAAAAATAAAGCTCTTATATAGCTTTATTATATAAGAGCTTTCAAAAAATTGACAATGTGGGGGATAGGATGTTTGATTCTGTGGGGAATGTGTTATATCAAGCCTTCGGGTTAAAAATAGTAAGTGAAATTCCATTACCCGAATTGTCTCAGCTGAATGAAAAAAAAGAGATGGCAGATGTTCAAGTTGAAATAACGGATTTGTCAGAACAGTGGAGTAAATATAGCGTAGAAAAGCAAAAAACAATTGTAGTGGAGGATGATGTAGTTATGTTTCATGTTCCTCAAACTGCAATATTTTCTGTACAAGCCGGCGAGAAAATCACCTTTTCACCTATGGCAGACGCAGAAGAAGATAAAATTCGCCTATATATTCTGGGCACTTGTATGGGGGCGCTTTTAATGCAACGTAAAACACTCCCATTGCATGGGAGTGTAATTGCCATAGATGGAAAAGCGTATGCATTAATTGGTGATTCAGGGGCTGGAAAATCAACGTTAGCCTCGGCTTTTTTGAATAAAGGATATCAGCTTTTAAGTGATGATGTAGTTGCCGTGTCTCTTTTGAATAAAAATACTGCAATAGTTCATCCTTCTTACGCACAACAAAAATTATGGCAAGAGAGCATAAATGAGTTAGGAATGGAAGTAGCGCAATTTAGCGCTTTATTTGAAAGAGAAACGAAGTATGCTGTTCCTGTTAATTATCAATTTTTTCCAGAACCATTACCTCTTGCTGGTGTTATTGAATTAGTAAAAACACAGGGAGAAGATATTGAGATGACCCGTATAGAAGGGCTCGCACGCTTGTATAAATTATACCGTCATACTTTTAGGAGTTCTTTGATTTCTAAATTAGGATTGATGGAATGGCATTTTGAAACTTCAACTCATATTGCAAGTGGAATGGAAATGTTTCAAGTAAGTCGCCCGACTTCAAGATTTACAGCTCATGAGCTTGTGGAAGTTATTTTAAATACTATACAGAAAGGGAGTATGGTTGATGGTTGTCCACTCGAGAAAAATATCATTAAAACATAACGTTGTCCAAAGTAAAGGTAATATAGTAAGCGATATGGATGGGGAAAAAGTTATGTTAAATGTCCAGAAAGGAAATTACTATAACTTAGGTGAAATAGGCGGAGAAATATGGGAGCTTATTGAAAAGCCAATAATAATTAATCAGCTTGTTACTATGCTAGTATCCAACTATGATATTGAACGAAAAGATTGTGAAGAGCAAGTTCTTACCTTTTTAGAGTGTTTATTTCAAGAAGGGTTAATTCAAATAAAAGATCAGCCTAATAGATAGATTTATAATTTCAATAGAACTGTTAGGAAGGGATTAATGAATATTGTGAAAAGGTTAAGGGTATTTTTATTGCTGAACATGGAAACAAAGCTTTTATTTTTAGAGGCTTTTATTTTTTTAGGATGGGCGCGTGTACTAAAAAGTATTACCTTTTCCAAAGTTGCACCTTCTTTAGGGGATTACATGAACGAAACATCAGTTGCTCAAATTCAGCAACACGAGGATACACTAAAGGAGGTGTCCGAAGCAATTTCTATTATGAGTCGTTATACTTTTTGGGAAAGTCAATGTCTCGTTAAAGCGATAGCTGGGATGAAAATGCTTGAAAAACGTGACATTGAGAGTACTCTTTATTTAGGAACTGCTAAGGATAATAGTGGGGCACTAATTGCACATGCATGGTTACGTAGCGGTTCTTTTTATGTTACTGGATTGGAAGGAATGGAGAAATTCACTGTCGTTGGATCATTTGCAAAGAGGCTAAGTGAGAACACTATTAAAGGAGAGTAAAATGGAGAAAGATTTTGGTCTTAATGTAGAGTTTATGTCTAAGGAATTGAAACTTCTTTTTGCAATTTTGAAGTTAAAAGATGATGAAACAATGCAAACTTACAGCAATGAATGGTTTTCGGATATTGATTGGGAATTATTTCTTGAACAGGCTGTGCATCATCGCGTTTATCCGGTGATATATCAAAAACTTAAACAGGTAGATGAGGAAATAATTCCTTCACATATTGTACAATCCTTGAATAGAAAATATAAAAAAAATACATTTCAAATGCTTTATTTAAGTGCTGAAATGGAACGAATAAATAAAATATGTAATGAAAATGAGATTCGTATGATTTTTCTAAAAGGGCCTGTACTATCTCAGGATTTATATGGAGATATTTCTTTACGAACATCCTGTGATTTGGACGTTCTTATTCCAATTCAAAATTTAGAAAAAGTAGAAATACTACTTTTAGAGCAGGGGTATGTAAAAGATGATTATATTCAAACGATATTAAATGATTGGAAATGGAGGCATCATCATATAACATTTTTTCATCCGACAAAGCAGATTAAGCTTGAGATTCATTGGCGGTTAAATCCCGGACCTAGTAAGGAACCTGGGTTTGAAGAGCTTTGGAAGCGAAAGAGAAAAAGCACCCTTACGAGTAATTCCGTATATATGCTAGGGAAGGAAGATTTATTTTTATTTCTTGTATCTCATGGTGCTAGACATGGTTGGTCCAGATTACGCTGGTTAGTAGATATAAAAAAAATTGTCAATCAAGATCTTAATTGGAGTGAGATTCATAAACTAATGAAAACATATCAAATGCTACATTTAGGAGGACAAGCATTAATTTTGTCATCTCAATTGCTAGGTGTACGGATGGATGAAAGAATGATGGAATTAGTAGCTAAAAAACATTCAAAACAGTTAGCGCAAGAAGCCTTGTTTTATTTCAAGCAAATGATAAACTTGCATACCGATCCGGTTCCTGAAGAAGTACTTGCTTATCATAGTCGACATTTATTTTCGTTAATGTCTAATCAGCAAAAAACTTTATTTATTATGAGCCAACTATATCCTTATCCAATTGATGCGAAAACATTGCCGTTACCTAAATTTCTTCATTTTTTATATTTTCCTTTACGTCCGTTTCTATGTATTTGGAGAAAAACGAAGAAGTTTGCTTTGTTATTGGGGGAACATCGATGAATTATATTATATATTTTATGAAGAAATTATATTCTTCAGCAGGAAAAATACTGTATGTGAATTTATTTGGTATGGTGTTAATAAGTTTACTTGAAGGGATAGGTATTATTTTATTACTTCCTATGATAAGTATGACTGGAATAATTAATGCAGGTGAGGAGACTTCTTTTATTGCACCTGTATATAGAATTTTGCAGAATTTCCCTAAAACAACAAGTTTAATTTCTATTTTAGGTATATATGTATTAATAGTGTTAAGTCAAAATATACTGCAAAGAAATATAACGTTAAGAGATGCGAGAACGCAACAAGTTTTTGTACGAAAGTTAAGAGTAGAAACATATAGTATGATTTTAAAAGCAAAGTGGAGATTTTTTTTAGAAAAAAGGAAAACAAATCTAATTAATATATTAACTACAGAATTAGCTCGTGTTAGTTATGGGATTAATTTAATTTTACAATTGCTAGCTACTATTCTATTTACATTCATACAGGTAGGGCTTGCGTTTTTATTATCTCCCCAAGTCACTGTATTTGTTTTGGGCTTTGGCTTATTGTTCTTGGTAGCTTCTCGTGTTTTTATAAAAAAAGCACGGATACTAGGCGGTAAGACCTCAGAATTGGCAAAAGACTATCTTTCTGGTATAACAGATCATTTCAATGGAATTAAAGATATAAAGAGCAATACTTTGGAAGGATCACGTTTGGATTGGTTTCAATCTATAACAAAAAAGATGAGTAGCGAACAAATGGAGTATATGAGAATAAGGTCAAACTCTCAATTGTTTTATAAAATTTCAATGGCTATATTAATTGCATTTTTTATATTTTTGTCAGTAAATATGTTTCAAGCGCAAACGGCCCAGTTACTATTAATCATTCTCATTTTTTCAAGATTATGGCCAAGGTTCATGACGATTCAGTCAAATTTAGAACAACTGGCTGCAAGTATTCCTGCCTTTAAGTCATTATGGGAATTGCAACAGGAGTGTAATGAAGCGGTTGAAATGCAGGATATATACATGCAAAAACATATAAAGCCGATTTGTATAAAACAAGGTATTGAGTGTAAGGATGTTTCTTTTCGTTATAATAAGCAAGAAGCTTTATATGCACTTCAAAACATTAATGTACAAATTCCAATAAATAGTATGACGGCAATTGTAGGACATTCTGGTGCTGGGAAAAGTACATTAATTGATGTGTTAATGGGGTTAATCCAACCAGAAAAAGGTCAAGTGTTAATAGATGGTATCCCTCTTACAACTGATAATTTATTATCATTAAGACGGGCTATTAGCTATGTACCACAAGATCCGTTCTTATTTAATGCTAGTATAAGAGAGAATTTAATGATGATTGACTCGAATGTAAATGAAGAACAAATTTGGGCTGCATTAGAATTTGCGGCAGCAACTGAATTTGTACGAATGCTTCCAAATGGACTTGATACACTGATTGGAGATCGTGGGGTGAGGCTTTCAGGTGGTGAACGTCAGCGACTTGTATTGGCTCGAGCTATTTTAAGAAAACCGTCGATTTTAGTATTAGATGAGGCTACGAGTGCGTTAGATACTGAAAATGAAGTGAAAATCCAATCAGCAATAGAAAGATTGAAAGGAACAATGACTATTGTTGTTATTGCACATCGCTTATCTACTATACGCAACGCAGATCAAGTTATTGTTTTAGGAAAAGGTGAAATTGTTCAAAAAGGTGAATTTAATCAACTAGCTAAAGAAAGAAAAGGTGTATTTCGAAATTTACTAGGGTCACAAATGGAAGTTGGTTCTTAGAGGAGAAAAATTGAATGAAGCTTTGTATGAATGCAGTTCGAATCGAATAAAATCTCGAATAATGGTGAACTACAACAGATTCTTATTCGGGATTTTATTTGCGCGTTTTTAAAGTCAGTGAATACATATAAACAAGTACCTTGCAATAAATAGTACCAAGTGGTATATTATGGATATATCTAGTACCGTGTATTGAACAGTACTAAACTAAGAAAGGAGGATTACATTTGAACGTTCAGTTTAAAAAAGGTGTGTTAGAGCTATGTGTTTTGGCACTTGTGAAACGTAAAGATAGTTACGGTTATGAACTTGTACAGCAAATTTCAAATAAATTTTTAATATCGGAAGGTTCAGTATATCCATTATTACGTCGTTTAACGAAAGAGGGATATTTTCAAACGTATTTAAAAGAGTCCACGGAAGGACCGCCTCGTAAATATTATCAGCTAACAGAGCAAGGGGAGACGCAACTTCATTTGTTAGTAACAGAGTGGAGTGATTTTGCGAAAGGGGTACAAGAAATTATTGAAGGGGTGAATTGGGATGAATAAAGAACAATTCCTTAGAGAATTATCGAATCAGCTTAGAAAGTTACCGGAAGAAGAGAGGAAAGATATTTTATTTGATTATGAAGAGCACTTTCAGTTTGGGATAGAAGAGGGGAAAACTGAATTAGAAATAATAAAAGGACTTGGTTCTCCTAAAGTAATTGCAAAAGAATTACTTGCGATGTATCGCTTCGATGAAATGAAAAAAGATCCATCGACTTCAAATGTTACAAGAGCTGTCATGGCGGCGATTGGACTTAGTTTATTTAATTTTATTATCGTGTTAGGCCCTTTAGTTGCAATTATCGGTTTTATATTTTCTTTTTGGGTCGGTGGGATTGCTAGTGTAGTGACACCATTTTTCGTTATTGTAAAAGTATTTATGGGCACTTTTATATGGTTGGATCTGTTCGTTAGTATAACATTTGTTGGAGTAGGTTTGTTGTTATGTATGATAGCTTATTATAGTACGAAGTGGTTTAAAAGATTGTGCGTACGTTATGTGATATGGAACTTCAAAATGATAAAAGGGGAGTAAATGATGAAAAAAATATTGTTAGTAGCTATCGCTTGTATCATTATTGGAGTAATAGGGATTTCACAAACATATGAAAAAGCAGTAAAAACTGCAGAAAAAGGCGATAAAGAAGACGTAATTAAAAACGAAACGCTAAAAAATATAGAAGTTAAGTTAGGTGCTGGGGATATTGTCGTCCAAAAATCTCCGGATTCCTCTTTTTATGTAAAGCAAACAGGAGATGTAAGTAAACAAGAACTTCGTATTACTGAAGATGGTGACACATTAAAAGTTATTGGGGAAAGAGAAAAAGATGTTTCGTTTGATTTTTCTTTTTACAATTTCGGATTTCAAACGTCTACATTGACTATATTTGTACCAGAACGTTCTTACCAAGAGATCAAAGTACATTCAGCCGCTGGACAAATAGAAATAAGTGATGTGAAAAGTGACCACGTAAATGTTGGAACGTTCGCAGGAGAAGTGGATTTGAAGCATGTAACAGCTAAGAACGTAGAGGGATCTACAAAAGCTGGTGAGGTGAACTTTAAAAAGGTTATAGGGAAAGTAACAGCAAAAACGACTAGTGGGGATGTATATATTATGGATCATGATCCTAAGTATGATGTAGAGGCAAGCTCAACTGCTGGAGATTTAACTATTACTTTATCGGAAAAACCAAAAGATGCAGTAATAACTGGGCAAACTCCCGCTGGAGACGTGACAATTTTTAATGAGGAAAATAAAAACGTAACAATTGGTAATGGGAGTAAAAAGGTTAGCGGCAAAACGGCTGCTGGAGATGTTACTATAGAAACACGTTAATAATAGATGAGAAGATAGAGTCATTCGAGTTTTTTGGAATGAATTAAAATCTACCAATATATAAAAGAAGATAATTCCCTATATAAATAAGGGAATTATCTTCTTTTATTATTTTTAATGTAAATCACGATATACGCCAATTACTTTTCCAATAACTGACACTTGTTTTAAAATGATAGGTTCTAATGAAGAGTTTTCCGGCTGTAGACGGAAGTGGTCTTTTTCTTTATAGAAACGTTTAACAGTTGCTTCGTTATCCTCTGTTAAGGCAACGACAATTTCACCGTTGTATGCAGATTGTTGTTGGCGAACAACAACTAAATCTCCATCAAAGATACCAGCTTCAATCATGCTATCTCCAGAAATACGTAACATAAATACTTGATCTGATCCAGAAACGATACTAGCTGGAAGTGGGAAGTGCTCTTCTACACTTTCGACTGCTGTAATCGGTAAACCGGCAGTAACTTTTCCGACGATTGGAACTTGAATAACAGATTGTGTTTCTGTATCCATTCGGTCATCGCCTAAAATTTCGATTGCTCGTGGTTTTGTTGGATCGCGTCGGATATACCCCTTTTCTTCTAGTCGTGATAAATGTCCGTGCACTGTAGAACTAGAAGCGAGGCCGACTGCTTGACCGATTTCACGTACGGAAGGTGGATATCCTTTTTCTTGTACTTTTAGCTTAATAAAGTCGAGAATGTCTTGCTGGCGTTTCGTTAACTTTTCCATGTTTTCTAACACCTCGTTTTCTTTCGTTTTTCTTATTAATAAGTATAACATGCGAAAAAACATTCTACAAACATAAGTTCGAACAAAAGGGAGATTTATGATACACTAGAGAGAAAATATAGCGAGAAAGAAGGGTTCAAAATGAATGCAATTGTTTATGCACGTGTGAGTACAACAAAAGAAGCACAAGAAACATCGTTATTGCGTCAAAAGGATGAATTATTGCATTTAGCTGAGCGCTATGAAATGAATGTGACAAAAGTGATTGAGGAACAGGCTAGTGGCTATACAATTGAACGTGATGGCATATTAGAAGTATTAGATACAATTCGAGATGAACAAGTTGATGTACTTCTAATACAAGATGAAACACGTCTTGGTAGAGGGAATGCGAAGATTGCATTAATGCATTGTTTACATAAAGAGGGAATAAAAGTATATACACATACGCATAATGGTGAATTACAATTGTCGGATTCTGATTCGATGGTATTAGATATAATTAGTATTGTTGAAGAATATCAAAGAAAGATTCATAACTTGAAAATTAAACGTGGTATGCAACGCGCGGTAGAAAAAGGCTATCGGCCAGAACATAATTTAAAAAATCGTCATTTAAGCGTAGGGCGAGAGAAAAAAGAAGTGCCAATTGAGGAAATTGTACGTTTGCGCAAGAGTGAACTCACTTTCGAAGAAATTGCGGCAACGCTTCGTGGATTTGGTCATAATGTGTCAAAAGCGACTGTACATCGTAGATACGTAGAGTATACAAAGCAATTGCTTGATAAAGAAGAGTAACTATTGTATGATAATAATCAGTTTTGATTAGAAGGGGGATTCGAGATGCTTAATCACGAACTCGTTGAACGCATTAACTTCTTAGCGAAAAAAGCAAAAGCTGAAGGTTTAACTGAAGAAGAACAACGTGAGCGTCAATCGCTACGAGAACAATATTTAAAAGGATTTCGTCAAAATATGTTAAACGAACTTAAAGGAATTAAAGTCGTTAACGAAGAAGGTACAGATGTTACACCAGCGAAATTAAAAGCTTTAAAAAAGCAAGATAATGCAAAATTAAATTAAAAGATGGGCGAAGCCCATCTTTTTTTATTTGTTATTTAATAACTTTCCAGTTGTTATTTCTCGTTGCTTCTATTCTTTTATGCTTCAATATATAGTTAGCAATAAGTTCAGACATATCTGTTGGAATATCTTTTATTACTGGTTTATTTTGAAACATGAAGAAGTTCCCTCCGCCGTTTGCTCGATAATTATTCATAACAACGTCATATTTTTCATTTATATCGAGTGTAGCGCCTTTATACTGTAAAGACTCTACTCTTTCATCAATTGGTTTTGAAATGTTTAATACATACGAAATCCCTTCCCACATATCGTAATTATAATGCGCAGGTTTTGGTTCTATGAATGCAGGATTAACAATTATATCTCCAACTTTATTTAATGTGAAATAAGAAGCAGAAAGTTCGAGAGCATCTTTTATATCGGCTCCAGTCACTCGAATAACTTTTAATGTGTTTGGGTAAATATAATTGGAAACGATATCCCGCATTGTGACATGTTTCGGGAATCCTGGAGATGTATTATGAAACAAACTTGTACAAGAAATAGAAACGTTAGCTATATCCATCTGGATTTTATTTATGAATTCAATAAAAGGATGGTCTTGCAAACGAGTTTGCATAGCATCTGAAATTCGCATGTCTCCATGAATGATGCCAATAGGCTGATCAAGCCATTTTTGTGTTTTCTCTTCATAATCGGCGACCAAGGAAAGAACATCTTTGTCGGCCTCGATTCCTTGCACAGGCAATAATTGTGCGTAACTATTTTTCTTTACCCATTTTTGTTCTGTTTTTTCGAATATTACTTTTACCTTTCCAACGGAGTGTCCATTGCATCCGGTCTGTAAAATTGTTACACCATTATCTAAAGTTTGAGCAATTTCTCGGTGTTGGTGACCTGTTAGTAAAATATCTATACCATCAATTTCATCATACATTGCGTATCCTTGGTTTTCACCTGTTAAAACTTCAGTCGGTACTCCAGTTTGAAAATCGCATTCAAATCCCCCGTGATAGGCTACGACTAGTAAATCGGGCTGCTCATGTTTACGGATGTAAGGAACCCACTTTTTTATTGTTTCTAATGCATCTTCAAATAGTAAATCTTTAATATGATGAGCCTGTTCCCAATTCGGGATGTAATGTGTTGTTGCCCCTAAAATAGCAATTTTTATATTTGATTCAATATGTTTTATTATATAAGGTTTCCCGAAATAAGGTTCTTTTATGTTTTTATCTAAAATGTTTGCTGATAAGTAAGGGAAGTTTGCAGTTTCTACAGCATGATTTAATATATCCATTCCATAATTAAATTCATGATTGCCGATAATTGCAGCATCATAATTTAAATAGTTGGCCAATAAGGACATTGGATTTTTCTTATCTTTTTCGTATGTAGCGTAATGATAAGTTAAGGGTGTTCCTTGTATGAAATCACCGTTATCAACTAAAAGAACGTTTGTATTTTTGGAACGTTCTTTTTTTATAAGAGTAGAAATTTTAGCTAAACCAATTTCTGCTTTGGAGTTATCTTGGTAATGAATTGGATACACAGTACCATGTACATCGCTTGTTAATAAAATATTTAAAGTTACAATTTGATTTTGATTCAATACCATTCACCTTTTCTATTGTGATCTTTCAATTAATCATATCAAATATATGAAAAGAATTTTAATGAGAATGTATAGAATGTGTAAAGATTCTGTAAATAAGTAATTGTTTGTAAAAATATGTGATATATTTCTTCATGTTTACGGAAGGTTATTTTATAACAACGAAAAATGGAGGCATTCATATGTTGAAAAAAGTTTTTGCAATGAGCACAACAGTTGTACTAGCAGCGGGGTTATTAAGTGGCTGTGGAACGAAGGAATCAAGTGCAAGTAAAAATGAGGATACGAAAAAAGGTTATGTACCGAAGACGTTAAATGTTCAATTTGTTCCTTCTCAAAATGCAGATACGTTAGAGGCAAAAGCAAAACCATTGGAAAAACTATTAAGTGATAAATTAAACATTCCGGTAAAAGTTAGTATTTCAACGAATTACAATACAATTGTAGAAGCTATGGCATCAAAACAAGTAGATGTAGGATTTTTACCTCCAACAGCGTATGTGTTAGCGCATGAGAAAAAGGCTGCAAACGTAATATTACAGGCGCAACGTTTTGGGGTAGATGATGAAACTGGAGCTCCCACAAAGGACTTAGTAGATTTTTATAAATCAGAGGTTGTTGTTAAGAAAGATTCTAATATTAACAGTGTAAAAGAATTAAAGGGTAAAAAAATTGGTTATCAAGATGTAACATCATCAGCAGGGTATGTATGGCCTGCTGCTGTATTGTTAAAAGAGGGAGTCGATCCGCTAAAGGATGTGAAACCTGTTACATTAAAAGGTCATGATCAGTCACTTATTGCTCTTTTAAATGGTGATGTTGATGCAGCTGTTGTATTCCAAGATGCTCGTAATATTGTAAAAAAAGATTATCCGAATATATTCGATCAAACGAAAATAGTAAAATTTACGGAGAAAATTCCAAACGATACGATTTCTGTACGTTCTGATTTAGATGCGGAGTGGAGCAAGAAATTACAAGATGCTTTCATTGAAATAGGAAAGAATGAAGAAGGGCACAAAATCATTAAAGAGGTATACTCACACGAAGGATATGTGAAATCTGATGATAGTAAATTTGATATCGTTCGTCACTATGGAAAGAAAGTGGAAACACAATAATACATATGGAAATGGCGACTAACTGGAAAGTGTGTGATTTCAGTTAGTTTGCCGTTTTTCAGTTATTGATAATACATAGAAGGTAGGTAAGATGTGTGATAGAGTTTCAAAATGTCTCCAAAGTGTATCCAAATGGTACGAAAGGATTGAAAAACATAAATTTAAAAATTCAAAAAGGTGAATTTGTTGTAATGGTCGGGCTATCTGGGGCTGGAAAATCTACACTCCTCAGATCAGTAAATCGCCTTCATGAGATTACAGAAGGAGAAATTATTATTGAAGGTGAGTCTATTACTGCTGCAAAAGGCAAAGAGTTACGACGCATGCGCCGAGATATTGGTATGATTTTTCAAAGCTTTAACCTTGTAAAGCGATCCACGGTACTGAAGAATGTATTAGCCGGGCGTGTTGGATATCATTCGACATTACGTACAACGTTAGGCTTGTTTCCGAAGGAAGATTTGGAACTTGCATTTCAGGCTTTGAACAGGGTAAATATTTTAGAAAAAGCATATGCACGAGCAGATGAATTATCAGGAGGACAACAGCAACGTGTATCGATTGCTAGAGCATTGGCACAAGAAGCGAAAATTATATTGGCAGATGAGCCTGTTGCTTCGTTAGACCCACTGACAACAAAGCAAGTAATGGATGATTTGAAAAAAATTAATGAAGATTTTGGAATTACGACAATTGTAAACTTACATTCTATTGATTTAGCGAGGCAATATGCTACACGCATTATTGGATTACATGCAGGTGAAATTGTTTTTGATGGTGTAGTAGATGAGGCAACGGATGAAAAATTTGCTGAAATTTATGGGGACGTAGCTCAGAAAAGCTCACTATTAGAGGTGGCAGCTAAATGAATGACGTGACGATATATTCGAAATCGATACCGAAGCCGCCGAGTAAATTGAAACATATGTTAACGGTTATTCTAGTTATTTTACTGTTGTGGGGTAGTAGTGTACAGGTCGACGCATCATTTTCAAAACTAGTAGTTGGTTTTCCAAATATGATGGATTTATTGAAGGAAATGGTGCCACCAGATTGGAGTTATTTTCAAGTTATTACAACAGCAATGTTAGATACAATACGCATGGCGATTATTGGAACGACTTTAGGAGCGATTTTAGCCATTCCACTTGCACTATTTGCAGCAAGTAATGTATTTACTAGTGTATTTTTGTACGGTCCAGCTCGATTGATTTTAAATTTTATACGAACGATACCAGATTTATTATTAGCGGCTATTTTTGTAGCGATTTTTGGAATAGGACCACTTCCAGGTATTTTGGCTCTTACTTGTTTCTCGGTTGGGCTCGTAGCGAAATTATTGTATGAGTCAATTGAATCAATTGATCCAGGTCCATTAGAAGCGATGACAGCTGTAGGAGCGAATAAGGTGCAATGGATTGTTTATGGGGTCATTCCGCAAGTGAAAGCGCACTTTGTTTCCTACGTACTTTATACATTTGAGGTGAATGTACGTGCCGCAGCCGTTCTAGGTTTAGTAGGAGCAGGTGGCATTGGTTTATATTATGATCGTACACTTGGATTTTTACAATATCAACAAACTGCTTCCATTATTATTTATACCCTTGTTGTTGTATTGTTAATTGATTACATAAGTACATTGTTGCGGGAGAAATTATAATGAGTAAAACGACGATAATCGTACCAAAACCGAAGAAACCGAGTGTAAATCACTGGATTATTTTTATAGCACTAACAGTTATATATGTATGGGCCTTTTCAGGTGTCCCACTCGAGGGAATAAAGAATACAGCGGGAGAAATTACAAAAGCAATTATGACAGGCGTGTTGAACCCAGATTGGTCGTATGTATCTTTGCCTGATGGTGAAGATTTATTACATGGTTTGATTGATACGTTGGCAATTGCGATATTAGGTACATTTATTTCTGCCTTTTTATCTGTTCCATTTGCTTTTTGGGCAGCAACAAATATGAGTAGTGGAAAATTAACTTCAGGTGCTGGGAAATTTGTACTTAGTTTCGTTCGTACATTTCCTGAATTAGTTATGGCTCTTTTATTTATAAAAGCTGTTGGGCCAGGCTCTTTTGCCGGAGTTCTAGCTTTGGGATTACACTCTATCGGAATGTTAGGGAAACTATATTCGGAAGGAATTGAAAATATAGATAAGGGACCGACCGAGGCGTTAATAGCAACAGGTGCAAATCGGTTTCAAATACTTTGGTATGCAGTATTACCACAAGTGTTACCAGATTTTCTATCGTATACGTTATACAGGTTCGAAATTAATGTAAGATCCGCTGCGATTTTAGGTGTAATTGGAGCAGGTGGTATTGGTACGCCATTAATTTTTGCATTAAGTTCACGGAATTGGTCTCGTGTGGGAATTATTTTATTGGGCATCATTCTAATGGTAATTATAATCGATTTTATTTCAAGTTCGATTCGAAAACGGATTGTTTAACGGATTTTAAAAGCATCGAAGTCAGATGCTTTTTTGTCTTTTTAAGTATTTATTAAAAGAAGTCTGTACATTTGTATAAATATACAGACAATTCCCTTTCTTTTTAAAATAAAAACAATAAAAAAGTATGTCATATTGAATACCCATACATTCCCGAAATCATTGGTTTTTTTATAAAAAATCAAAAAAACATCAACATATTTGTCGATACATGTTGTATAATCTTGCGTGGGAAGCTATCATATAAATGTATAAAACGTTTACTAATATAAGCGAAGGGAAGAATAGCATGTCACATTCAATCGAACAACTTTCTATCAACACGATTCGCACATTATCCATCGATGCGATTGAAAAAGCAAACTCTGGTCACCCAGGAATGCCAATGGGTGCAGCACCAATGGCTTATACATTATGGACTCAATTTATGAAACATAATCCAAATAACCCAACATGGTTTAACCGCGATCGTTTCGTATTATCTGCAGGTCATGGTTCAATGTTATTATACAGCCTACTTCACCTATCTGGTTATGATGTAACAATGGATGACTTAAAGAACTTCCGTCAATGGGGAAGTAAAACTCCAGGACATCCTGAGTACGGTCATACTGCAGGTGTAGACGCAACTACTGGTCCACTTGGACAAGGTATTGCAACTGCTGTAGGTATGGCAATGGCTGAAAGACATTTAGCGGCTAAATATAACCGTGATGCGTATAATGTAGTAGATCATCATACATACGCTATTTGTGGTGATGGAGATTTAATGGAAGGCGTTTCTGCTGAAGCATCTTCATTAGCTGCTCATTTACAATTAGGTCGTCTTGTTGTGCTTTACGATTCAAACGATATTTCATTAGATGGCGATTTAAATCGTTCATTCTCTGAAAGTGTAGAAGATCGTTACAAAGCATACGGATGGCAAGTAATCCGTGTTGAGGATGGAAACGATATTGAAGCAATCGCGAAAGCAATTGAAGAAGCGAAAGCTGACGAAAAACGCCCAACGCTAATTGAAGTAAGAACGACAATTGGTTTCGGTTCTCCAAACAAATCAGGAAAATCAGCTTCACACGGTTCTCCACTTGGTGTAGACGAAACAAAATTAACGAAAGAAGCATACGCTTGGACTGCTGAACAAGACTTCCATGTAGCAGAAGAAGTATATGACAACTTCCGTAAAACAGTACAAGATGTTGGTGAAACAGCGCAAGCAGCTTGGAACACGATGTTAGGTGAATATGCACAAGCATATCCAGAATTAGCAAACGAACTGCAAGCAGCAATGAACGGTCTTCTTCCAGAAGGTTGGGAACAAAGCTTACCAACTTATGAATTAGGATCAAAAGCAGCAACACGTAATTCTTCAGGTGCTGTAATTAATGCAATTGCAGAGTCTGTACCATCATTCTTCGGTGGATCTGCTGACCTTGCTGGTTCTAACAAAACATACATGAATAACGAAAAAGACTTTACAAGAGAAGATTACAGCGGTAAAAACATTTGGTACGGTGTACGTGAATTCGCAATGGGTGCAGCAATGAACGGTATTGCACTACATGGTGGTTTAAAAACTTACGGTGGTACGTTCTTCGTATTCTCTGATTACTTACGTCCAGCAATTCGTCTTGCAGCATTAATGCAATTGCCAGTAACGTATGTATTCACACACGACAGTATCGCTGTTGGTGAAGACGGTCCAACACATGAGCCAGTTGAGCAATTAGCAGCGCTTCGTGCAATGCCAAATGTATCTGTTATTCGTCCAGCTGACGGTAACGAATCTGTTGCGGCTTGGAGATTAGCTTTAGAATCTACAAAAACACCAACTGCTTTAGTATTAACTCGTCAAGATCTTCCAACATTAGAAGGCGCAAAAGACGATACGTATGAAAAAGTTGCAAAAGGTGCATATGTAGTTTCTGCAAGCAAGAAAGAAACAGCTGATGTAATTTTACTTGCATCTGGATCTGAAGTAAGTCTAGCTGTTGAAGCACAAAAAGCGTTAGCAGTAGACGGCGTTGACGCAGCTGTTGTCAGCATGCCATCTATGGATCGCTTTGAAGCTCAAACTGCTGAGTACAAAGAATCTGTATTACCAAAAGCAGTAACAAAACGTTTCGCAATCGAAATGGGTGCTACATTCGGATGGCACCGTTACGTAGGTTTTGAAGGAGATGTGTTAGGTATCGATACATTCGGTGCTTCTGCTCCTGGTGAGAAGATTATGGAAGAGTATGGATTTACTGTAGAGAACGTTGTTCGTAAAGTAAAAGAAATGCTTTAATGATTTTAGAAAAATCTCTCCGGCATGGAGAGGTTTTTCTATGTAAATGAGTTTTTTCGACAGAAAAAGTTTTTTATCTCTCCGCAGTCAGACAATCATTGCAAATTTTCTTCTATATAATGAAGAGAAAAGGTTGTCCAGATTGGGAGGCTGAAAATGAAAACGTATGAATTGTATTTAATTCAAGAGGATATTGCGAAAGCTTATTTTGGTCGTGAATATTTGTTTTTTGATTTATTTGCTCGATTTTCAGAATCTGGGTCCCTTTCGGAGAAAAAAGTGTTATATAAACAAATGATGTATATAACGATGCCATTACAAGTAATGAAAATTCATCATAAATTAGAGCAAGCTTTGCGTGTTCTTGGTAAATATGATAGAACACATCATACGCATACACTTTTTACGGGAGCGGAATATGGCGAAATAATAGTGAAACCACACTATATTCGCATGAATACCTCTGGAAATGTCTCTATGGAAACGACTTTCTTTGAGGTGTTAAGAAAGTGTGAACTAACATTTTTAGCTATGGATTATGAAAATACAAAATACGGATGGTTGAATCCTTTAAAACAAGTACGAACATATGTGTAAAAAATGTCGAATTCTATCTTGTCTTATTGAAAAGGTTTTAGTACACTGTAAGGTAGACAACATGAAGGAGGAAAATATATGCCAATTTGGTTAGGTATTCTAGTGGGCGTAGTAGCACTAGTAGCAGGCGTGGCGTTAGGATTTTTCATTGCCCGCAAATACATGATGAACTACTTAGAAAAAAATCCACCAATTAATGAACAAATGTTAAAAATGATGATGATGCAAATGGGACAAAAACCTTCCCAAAAGAAAATCAATCAAATGATGAGCGCGATGAGCAAGCAACAAACAAAATAAGCGCTAAAGGGCACTCGATAAGAGTGCCCTTTCCTATTGGAATTTTAAAGTGTTTAAAACTTTTAAAAATTCTGTATTTTTGTTAAACTGAAAACATCGCTCATTTTAAGGGAGGAGGATAAATATGAAAGTATTTTTTAATTTAGCTTGGTTTTTTAAACAAGAGAAACGAGCGTACATAATCGGGATTATTATGTTATTTGGTGTCGCGCTTCTTGAACTTGTAGCCCCGAAAGTACTAGGTATTGTAGTAGATGAAATTAATAATGGAACATTAACATCTGAAAAATTGTTGAAGTGGGTTATTCTGTTAGTTGTTGTAGGGATTACTATGTACATATTGCGTTATTTGTGGCGTATTATGATTTTTGGATCTTCTTTAAAATTAGCCCGTCAATTACGAAAGAATTTATATGAACATTTTACAAAGATGAGTCCAACTTTCTATCAATCACGTCGTACAGGCGATTTGATGGCACATGCGACCAATGATATTCAGGCAATTCAGCAAACTGCTGGATCGGGTGTTTTAACACTTGTTGACTCATTAGCAGTTGGAGGATGTGTACTTGTAGCGATGGGGTTTACAATTAGTTGGAAGTTGACATTATTAAGTTTAATTCCGATGCCAATTGTAGCGATTTCTACAAATTATTATGGAACTTTATTGCATAGAAGATTTCATAAAGCGCAGCAATCGTTTTCTGAAATCAACGATAAAGTACAAGAAAGTATGAGTGGGATGAAGGTAATTCGCTCGCTTGGACAAGAGAAAGAGGATTTGGAAGCATTTCGGAAGAAATCAGAAGATGTCGTACATAAAAATATGTTAGTCGCGCGTATTGACTCGTTATTCGATCCAACGATTGCACTTATTGTCGGGTTTTCGTTTTTAATCGCAGTTTGTTACGGATCTTTATTAGTAGTACGGGGCGAATTAACTGTAGGAGAGCTAGTAACGTTTACAACATACTTAGGGACTCTTGTATGGCCAATGTTAGCTTTTGGATGGTTGTTTAATATTATGGAACGTGGACGCGCTTCGTATGATCGTGTGGAGAAAATACTTTCACAAACTTCAGATGTAGTAAATAAGGAAAACGCTATAAATACTATAGCAAGTGGTGATGTTTCATTTGCTATTGATTCATTTTCTTATAAGAAAAATGAACTATTAAACTTAAAAGATATTTATGTTAATTTAAGAAAAGGTGAAACGCTAGGTATTGTGGGACGTACCGGTGCAGGGAAGACGACGTTGTTAAAATGTTTAATTCGAGAATATGATCATTTTAATGGTGAATTAAAAGTTGGTGAACGGGATATTCGAGATGTAACACTTCATGGTGTACGTTCTGCAATTTCATACGTGCCGCAAGATCATTTTTTATTTTCAGCGAGTATTGGAGAGAACATTGCATTCGGAAAGGTCGATGCTACATATAAAGAAATTGCTCGTGCTGCTGAAATTGCTTGTATTCATAATGATATCGTTCAATTTTCAGAAGGGTATGATACGGTAGTAGGTGAAAGAGGTGTTTCACTATCAGGAGGTCAAAAACAGCGGATTTCAATTGCGCGTGCTTTATTAACGAATGCTGAAATTTTAATTTTAGATGATTGTTTATCAGCTGTCGATGCAAAAACCGAAGAAACTATATTATCCGCATTGAAACGGGAAAGAGCAGAAAAAACGACGATTATTACTGCACACCGTTTAAGTGCAATTCAGCATGCAAACATTATTCTTGTGATTGATGAAGGAGCGGTAGTGCAACGAGGAACACATGAACAATTGATGGGAGAAAATGGTTGGTATAAAGAAATGTACGAAAGCCAGCAACTAGAGGCGTTAGTAGAGAAAGGAGGCGTATGATGGCTGAGAAAAAGCGGAGTGATTTAAGAAGATTACTTTCTTATATGAGACCATATAAAAGGTTATTAGCATTAGCATTTTTATTCCTAGTTGGTGCAACTGTAACTGAAATGATGGGTCCTTTTTTAATTAAACAATTTCTTGATGAACATTTAGTACCGCGTAACTTTGATCAATCAGCACTTGTTACTCTATTTGTAGTGTATATAATTGCACATTTATTAAAAGTATTATTTACGTATTTAGATTTATTGTACTTTCAAAATATAGCTTTTAAGATTGTTCAAGATATGCGAGTTGAAGTGTATGAACACGTTCAAAAATTGTCATTAAGTTTCTTTGATCGTACGCCGATAGGTACACTCGTATCTCGCATAACAAATGATACGGAAGCGATTAAGGATTTTTATGTAAGTGTACTATCAACATTCGTAAAAAATGTAGTGTTTTTAGTAGGGATTTTAGTGGCGATGTTTTTATTAGATGTAAAATTAGCACTATTTTCTCTTATATTAATTCCAATTATGTTTGCTATTATGGTGCTATATCGCCGGAAAAGTGCAGCTTTTTATTTAGAAGTACGTAATCAGTTAAGCGTATTAAATGCGAAGTTAAATGAGTCCATTCAAGGAATGAATATTGTTCAAGTATTCAGACAAGAAAAACGTATGAGAAAAGAATTTGAAGAAGTGAATAATAAACATTATAGTGCAGGACGACGCACGTTAAAGTTAGACGCATTACTTTTACGTCCAGCAACGGATTTAGTTCATATTGTAGCAATTGCATTAGTACTTGGTTTATTCGGAATTGACGCTTTAAAGAGTCCCGTTGAAGTAGGAGTTTTATATGCGTTTGTTAACTATATTCATCGTTTCTTCCAACCTGTAAATGAGATGATGATGAAATTATCATTTTTCCAACAGGCACTTGTTTCATCATCACGTGTATTTCATTTAATAGATGAGAAAGATTTAGCGCCGGTTCAAAAAGGGGATGGGAATCCTCAAGTAGTTAATGGAGATATTGAATTTAAAAATGTTACTTTTTCGTATGATGGAAAGCGTGATGTTTTAAAAAATGTATCTTTTCATGTGAAACAAGGGCAAACGGTTGCTTTTGTTGGGCATACTGGTAGCGGAAAAAGTACCATTATGAATTTACTAATGCGATTTTATAATATTAAGTCGGGAAACATTGTAATAGACGGTGTAGATTTAGAGAAATTTGAAGAACGAGAAATTAGAAAGAGAATAGGACTCGTATTGCAAGATGCATTTTTATTTGCAGGAAATGTAAAGCAAAATATTCGTATGTACAATGAAGAAATTACAGATGAAGAAGTAAAAGAAGCTGCGCAATTTGTGCAAGCCAATACGTTTATTGAAAAATTACCAAAGCAGTATGAAACAGAAGTAGTAGAAAGAGGAGCTGCATTTTCTAGTGGTCAACGACAATTAATTGCTTTTGCTAGAACGATAGCAACTAATCCGAAAGTGTTAGTATTAGATGAGGCAACAGCTAATATCGATACAGAAACAGAAGAGGCTATTCAAACAGCGTTGCAGCAAATGAGAAAAGGTAGAACGACGATAGCGATTGCTCACAGGTTATCTACAATTCAAGATGCAGATCAAATATTCGTTATGCATGATGGAGAGATAGTAGAAAGGGGAACACATCAAGAGTTACTGAGTGAGCAAGGGTTGTATTATAATATGTATTTACTACAAAATAAAGGAAGCTTGCAAAAGGCCTTGTAATATACAAGGTCTTTTTTACTTTGTATATAAAATATATTTACTCTTTGTTTTTATAGCATACATGTCGTGTCCATTTAGTAAAGTTGTACATATTGTATGTATACGGAATGAAAAAATTTGATAGGAGATTTTATATGCAAAACAGATCGAGTTCAAATGTTACGTTTATCGATGTGTCTCATTGGGAAGGGAGTATTGATTGGAATGCAGTGAAGGCATCTGGCATTCCAGCAGCATATGCAAAAGCGACAGAAGGTGTAAATTATCTTGATCCTACTTTTGTTCAAAATGTACAAGCGGCACGAAATGCGAATGTATTAATCGGTGCATACCATTTTGCACATCCAGAACAAAATGATGCAATTTCAGAAGCGAAATATTTTGTGAGTATATTACAAAGCAATCAAACAGACTTAATGCCAGTTCTAGATTTAGAGTCACCAACAGATCCGAGTAATAGTAATTTAACTGGTACCGCTATATCTAATTGGGCAAGAAGTTTCATAAATTATGTGAAACAGGCTACTGGAAAAAATGTAATGTTATATACAGGAGTTTGGTATATTAATGAGTTTGGAATTAACGGGTTAAGTGATATTCCACTTTGGATTGCTAGATATTCTAGTACACCGCCTGCTGATGCTGGTGGATGGACAGAGTGGACAGCGTGGCAATACACTGATTCTGGTCAAATTTCAGGTGTAGGAAATTGTGATGTATCAGCAGCAGTTTCATTAGAAGCTTTGCAAGGGAATGGATCGAGTGGTGGAGGGAATGTTTCTCCGCCTAATAATGCAACTCCAGTTTACGGTGTTGCTGTAATTAATGGCGATAATGTAAATTTACGGACTGGACCATCTTTACAATCTAGTGTAATTCGCCAGCTAAATCGAGGTGAATCATATGAAGTTTTGAGCGAACAAGATGGTTGGCTTGCTTTGGGTGGAAATGAATGGATATACTATGATTCGAGTTATATTCAGTATAAACATTATGTGGCGACTATTACTGGTGACAATGTGAATCTACGGGATGCTCCATCATTAAGTGGAAATGTTATAAGACAGTTACATCATGGTGAGGCATATCGAGTATGGTGTAAGCAAGATGGCTGGCTCGGATTAGGTGGAAATGAATGGATATATTATGATTCGAGTTATATTCAGTATGGTGTATAATAAAGTCAACGTAAAAGGTATCTCGCCTGAGATACCTTTTATCCCGCGATTTGCAGGCAGTAAGAATCTCGGCGAATGCGAAGAAGATAGGTGGGAGTTGCCCGTAAAAGGCCGATTGGTGAGGGCTAATAATGAGTGGGTGATAGAACAAAACACTGATTAACGTGTCACTCTATGAAAAAAGTAATTTTCACAAGATGTATATTAAAAGCATAGTATAATACAATGGGGATATTTATAAAAAATAATCAAAAATTGAAATAAAGGAGTAAAAATATGGATTATGTGCTAATAGGTGTAATTTTAATATTATTAGCTGCAGTATTCGTACTGTTTTATAAAAATAAACAGTTGGAATCAGAGAGCCAGCAGGTGGAATTTGAAAAAAAGCAAGCGATTGAAACGTATGAAAGTGAAATTGCAGCCACGGTTACAGAACATAAAGAGCAACAAAATACGTTAAAAAATATGGAACAGAAAAAGTATAATGATTTACAAGTTAGTACAGCTAGAGAACTTGAAAATATGCGTATGATGAAAAATCAATTAGCTATGCAACATAGTAAAGAACGTAGTGAAATGCAAGATAAACATAGTAATGAAATACATATGTTTCAAAAGTTAATTGCAGATTTACGAGAGTATACTAAAAATAGCGCTGAAGTAAATACGCATGAAACATTACATTATATGAAGCAAGGATTTTTAGAACAAGAAATCATACAAGAAGATGAATTTCATATTATGCCGAATGTTTTTATTAGAGATAAACTTGGAATAAACGATATTCGAATCCATCATCTTATCTTATATAAAACTGGTATGTATTTACTTGAGACGAGAGAGTGGACAGGAAAATTAATTCATGGTGTAACGAAAGAGAATGCTAGTATATATTCATTTATGCTTGATGAAATAGGTAAGTATCAACAAGAAATTAAAAAAGAAGAGACGCTTGAATGTATTACAGGTGAAGATTCGTTAACTATACAAGTGAAAAATGAAGGGAATCCAGTATATAAAGCGAAGAAACAATCTCAAATTTTATACAATTGTTTGAAAGAATTGCAAGTTGATATTGTAAAAGAAAACGTAAAGCCAATTGTATATTTTTATAATGAGAGTGGTAAAGAAGTACTAGATCTTTCTAATGAGGACACACCTAGATTAAAAGATAGGGAGCAAATCGTAGCGTTTTTCAAAAATGAAGTTTTAACAGGGGAAGTAATATATACAGCGCAAGAGTTACAAAAGATAAGAGAAATGCTTTGCCAGGTGAATTAAAAAGGGGGAGATTTTTCTGGGTGCTCTATTACATGGGATTTTGTATGTTTATTTTTGTTTGTATATAGTCATGTACATTGCGTTTTTTTTCGTTATCGATATAGTTCATATGTCATTAAGTGTAAAGAGTATTTTTGTAGTAGTTATGCCATTTATTTTATTAGTCATGATTCAAAGAGTCATCTTACGTGCTTCTACAAGTCGTAATAAAGAAAAGAAACAAATGTTACGTGTAATGATAGTAGGGATCATTCCATTAATAGTGTGTGCTGTACAATTAAGTATGAATGAGTACACTTCCAATTTTAATCGAGATCGGTGGTTAAATGACGAAGAGAAACGGGTACATATGGTAGATGATTTCATGCAAAAATATAAATTAATAGGGAAATCAAATGAAGAAATTACACAATTGTTAGGAACGCCTACTGAAACGAGAAATGAGGAAGAAGGGGTCATCACTTTGTACTATCTTGGGACAGAACGTGGCTTCATTCCAATAGATAGTGAACAGCTTATTTTCCAATTTGATAGAGATGGTAGAGTTTTGACATATAAGGTACAGAGAGGGTAAAGAAACTTAGAGAGAAGCTATATGTTATAGCTTCTTTTTATTTTTCAATATGTTATAGAAAGGGAATATGAATTTTGGATGGAATAAGGAATGAAAGTGGAGGTGATGCATATATATGGATGTATTGGGTTGTTTTTATCTCGCAAAAGCCTGGTTGATGAGGGCTAATAATCAGTGGGGGTGGCCAAAACCCCCACTGATTAAAGTGTCGCTTTATCATATTGTATAAATGAAAAGGAGGTAAGACGGTGAAGACGATACCGACTGAAGTCCTGAGTAAAGAATTGATGGAAAGAGAAGGTGTTATATCTATTACAGTAAAGGAATTTGAAAAGATAGAAGTAGCTGGAGTAGTCGTTGCTGGTCCTGCTGTTATTTTAATTAATCAAGATTGATTACATATTTTCAATATAGAAAAGTAGTGAAAGCATCCGGATAGGATGCTTTTTATTTGTATGGAAGAGGGCGTATAGTAGATAATTGAGATACTGGAGGGAGAGTATGTGGCAATTATTATAACGATGTTATTAATGGGTATTTTATTAGGATTTGTTGGAGCAGGGGGAGCTGGATTTATTATCGCGATACTCACTTTAGTATTTCATATTCCTATTCACGTTGCACTTGCAACATCTTTAACTGCTATGGCATTTACGACGTTATCTGGAGTTATAAGTCATTATCGTGAAGGAAATGTTGTACTTATGATAGGCGGGATTGTTGGTGGATTTGGAGCGCTTGGTTCTTATATCGGTTCAAAGTTTGGTTCGCTTATACCAGCACATCTTCTTCATTGGTTTACAGCTGGGATGTTATTTTTATCAGCAATTTTTATGTTTATTAAATTGATTATGTCTCGAAATAAGCAAAAGCCACCCTTATGTGGACAGAAAAAACTTTCAAAAAACAACTTGATGAAATGTATATGTTTAGGATTAGTTACTGGAATGTTGGCTGGTTCATTCGGGATTGGTTCAGCCCCTTTTATACAACTTGGACTAATGGTTCTTTTAGGATTAACGATACAGCAATCTGTAGGAACGACTATGCTTGTTATATTACCAATCGCAATTGGAGGCGGGATTGGATATAGTTCGGAAGGATATTTAGATTATATATTGTTATTGCAAGTATTAATTGGGACGATGTTAGGAGCATATATCGGTGCGAAGTTTACAAATTATGCACCACGCATGCTGTTGAGATTTTCAATGATTATGACGCCAGTTTTAGCCGGATGTATGTTATTGATGGAATAAAACTACTATAGCAAGGTATTAATATATTTTACGAATGAATTATATAAGTAATTCATATTTCCCATATGAAAGGATTTGCATTAATATTATGAGTATAAAGTTCGAGTATTCGAAGTACTACTTGAATTATATCCCTATCCCTTTTCTAAAAATGCGAACAAGTTTTGCCCTATTCTATTCAATACTTAATTGCATAGAAATATATTGTTCGATGACCATTATGGAACGTACATAATGGGAAAATCCCGATCCTTAAAGAGGATGCCCCTAATCTTCATGTGAAAATATGATCGGACAAGAAAGCTGGCCAACTGATGGTCAGCTTTCTTTTTGTTCTAAAACTATTTCTTCTTTAACCTCTGTTTGCAATAATAACGTTTTTCCAAAGCGGCGTTTACATTCAGCCCGCACTTTTTGAATAGCTAGTAGTTGAGAAGTGGCGGGAACTGTGACGGTAGCTTGGCGAGGTTTTCGATTTTCTTCACAAAAGACACATTCCACAACATATTTAGAAATCATAATTTCATCCTTCCGTTTTTAATTTCTAAGAAGGGACTGCCTATGAAGTTGATGTATTCTTTCGTCACCGTTTTATTTTTTTCCTCTTTTTTCAAGGGAAAAATAAAAAAGAAGGCGAATTTTAGTAGGGGAGGGATGTTTATGGAGAGATGGATAGGTACGGCAGCTATATGTATGAATGACAGAAATGAAATTTTAATGGTGCTGCAAGGCAAAGAAGGGGAAGAAAAAAGGTGGTCTGTACCAAGTGGAGGACTTGAAAAGGGAGAAACACTAGAAGAATGTTGTATCAGGGAAGTTTGGGAGGAAACAGGCTACAATGTGGAAGTTGTAAATAAAATATACGAAAAAGAAGGTATTACATACGGAATTCCAGTGTATGTTCATTATTACTTTGTTAAAAAAATAGGCGGTAGTATGAAAATTCAAGATCCTGATGAGTTAATACATGAAATTGACTGGAAAGGGATACAGGAAGTTGAAAAATTATCGTTAGCTTTTCCGGAGGATTACGAGTTAATATGTCAATATATAAATGAAAAAGCAAGTATGTAAATACTTGCTTTTTAATGTATCCAAGATAAGAAAAGCGGAACGATAACTAAACTAGCACCCGCTGTTAAAAGCATGGATAAACTTGCGATTGTTCCTTCAACAGGGCCGATTTCGAATGCTTTTGATGTACCAGTTCCATTTGCGCTCGTTCCTAACATAATACCTTTTGCGAGCGCGGTTTTAATGCGGCAAATACGTATAAGGGAAGGGCCGAGTAATGCTCCTGTTAAGGCAGTTAAAACGACAAATACAGCTGTTAATTGTGACATGCCACCAATCATTTCTGAAATAGCCATTGCGATTGGTGTCGTTACAATATGCGGTGCTAAACTATGTTCTAGTGACGAATCAATTTGAAAATAATTTGCTAGTAGTGCCGAAGTAATAACTGATAAAAATGAACCAACGATGACGTTAAGTAAGATGGCGATTCCGTATTTCTTTAATAAATCAAAGTATTTATAGATTGGCCATGCAAAAGCAACTGTTGCAGGTTTTAATAATTCTGTTAGCCATTGACCACCAGATTCATATGTTTCATAAGGTGTGTCTAGTCCAAGCAATAAAGCGATTAAAATAATGGGACAGACAAGGAGAGGAGAAAGTAAGCTCCAATTCCAACGTTGATACATTTTTTTAGATATCCAATATGTCAATAGTGTTAATAGTAAACAAAGAAAGCCGATCATTGCGTTGATCCTTTCCGCTTAAGTAGCAATTCTGTTAATAGTCCTGTTACGAGAGTAACACAAAGTGTACTAATCATAATAATTAAAATGAGATCGATTCCATATTGTGATAGTGTATCTTTGTAACGAATAACAGCGACTGCAGAAGGAATAAAAAATAAAATAAGTTCTTTTAATAAAAAGTCTGCTCCGTCCTGTATCCACTCTTTTTTAACTAGGTTAAATTTTAATGAAATTAATAATAAAAAAATACCGATTATACTTCCTGGAACTGGGAGGTGTGCCTGTTTTGCGATCCATTCACCTGTCCAAGCGAAACAAAATAATAATAAAATTTGTCCACTTAACTTCCACCATTTCATACAGTAACCACCTCTTTCTTTTTTTACATAAAAATTGTAAAAAAGAATTAACAATTTCTACTATACGTTCATTCAAAATATTTGTCTAATATATAAATTATATGTTATTAATATATTAGACGTATTAATTGAAAGTGAAAAGGGTGTCTAAAATGGAATTACGGCATTTGCAATATTTTGTTGTTGTGGCAGAAGAGTTACACTTTGGACGAGCGGCTGCTCGTTTACAAATGACACAACCGCCACTTAGTCAACAAATTCAGCAATTAGAAAAAGAAATGGGAGTTCTGTTATTTTCAAGAACGAAGAGAAAGGTTGAATTAACAGAAGCAGGAGAAATGTTTTTAAAAGAAGTAAAAAAAGCGTTTGAGCAAATTGAAAAAGCAGTAGAAGTTGCACAAAGTGCGCAAAGGGGAGAAGTTGGATCACTCTCAATTGGTTTTGTAGGTGCGGCGATATATGATATTTTACCGTCTATCGTCAGGGAGTATAGAAAGAAATTTCCGAGAGTGTCTGTCGCATTACATGAATTATCTACACCAGATCAAGTGCATGCACTTCATGATAATCGTATTGATATTGGATTTTTACGGCCGCCAATTTCAACACAATTATTAGAGTTAGAACCAATTCAAAGGTTATCTTGTACTTTATGTTTGCCAAAGGCACATCCACTTGCAGAGAAAGATGAAATACATATAGAAGATTTACGCGATGAACCGTTTGTATTTATTACGAGACCAGTATGGCCGGCGTTGTATGATACAATTTTATCTCTTTGTCGAGAGGTTGGCTTTAGTCCTCAAATTGTACAAGAAGCAACAGAATATCAAACAGTTATGGGGCTTGTAGCAGCAGGGATTGGGATTACAGTAATCCCTGTATCGGCAAATAAATTATATAAAACAGAAGTTGTATATAAAGAGTTATATGATTCTAATTTTGTTGCAGAAATGTCGGTAGCTTATAAAAAAATGAATAGTAATCCAGAGCTGTTAGAGTTTTTAAAAATTGCAAGAGAGAAGAAACGAATAGAAGTAGAAGATGAGTAATAGTAGTAACGGTAAATAGATTTAATTCGAATATATAAAAGTACACCTTATTAAACAATAAAACGGAAATGCAGCTTAAGTGCATTTCCGTTTTATTTTTCTTTTTTTAGCTCGATACTGAAAAGATAAACGTGTTCATTTTCTTTTAAGAGTAGGTCAATACCTGTTTCTTCATCAATTGTAGGGACGCTTACAGTTTCTTTACTTGTTTGGATTACAGTAGCTAAAATTGTTTTCTGATTATATCTTAAATTTTTTGCAGATTGAATTGTAGTAGTTACAGAACTATTTACACCTAGAGGTGCTTCTTCAGGAGCAAGCGTTGAACCACCGTCAATATTAATATACCATTGACCTTTTTCTTCTACATCTTTATCAAATTGGAAATGTGGTGGTATGAAAGAGAGTTTTATTTTCTTTTCTAGAAAATGTGATGAAGCGATGTTAGTAATCTCTTTTACTTTTTTACCATTTTGATAATAATCAATCGTAGCATTTATTTCATCTTTATCATTATTAAGTGTAACGTTATAAAACATACTATTTCCTTCTTGAATAGGCGTCATTTGTAAAATAGAAGACTGTTCCTTTGTTAACTTGTAAGCTTCTACAGAAGCAACTTCATTATTTTTTATTTGGTTACAACTAGTAAAGAAAAGTAAAGATAAGATAAATAATACGTTTATACGCATAGTATAAACCCTCCTCTTTTACAATTATAATTTAAATATGAATAAATTCCCATTTGCCTTTCTAGGACTAAAGACTTAGAAAAGATTCAGATTATAGTGCGATGTTTGTAATGTCATATTTTTATACACTAGTAGTATAGAATGCGTATGTTATAAGGTAGGGGAAGAAATTTATGTCTTTATGTCGGTTAGCGAGAAAAAATATAAGAACATTTGCTGCCAAAAGGATAAAGCAATTCATGTGGATTGCCATGTGTACTGCAATTTTGTTTTTTATGATGTCGCTACAATTTAATGAACTAGCGGCTGGGAAAGTAGGGGCAACATTTTTGTTTCAAATGTGTTTTTACACGCTGTTTATTGTATTGATTTTTATATGTATTTTTATTACGTATAAAATGACGAATTCTCTTCTGCAAGTGAGGAGAGAGGAATTTAAATCTTATGTAGTAGGGAATATGAAAAGAAATGAAATACTATGTTTATTATGTCAGGAGCAATTATTCATTTATGGAGCAGCGTTTGTTTTCGGTCTAGTTCATGGGATGTTATTTTTGAAATTATTCACGATTATCTTTATGAAAATAGCAGGGATACAAGGAATAAATAGTGCACCAATTACAATATATGCAATAGCAGTTGTTGGTATAATTATGATGGCTGTCGTCGTATTATCGATGATGCAATGTTGTCGATTTGTTCGAAGTTTAAAAGACGGAAATTTGTTTCAGTTTGAGAAAAAGGCATGAAAAATCATGCCTTTTTCTATTTTACACATGAAAATAATCGTGTTAGAGTGAAAAGACCTGACAAAGAATGGGAAGGAAAGGTTGTATAGAATGACAAATGAACAATCAATTGTAAAAGTTGAGCGGTTAACGAAGCGAATCGGTTCAAAGACACTTGTAGAAAATATTAGTTTCGAAGTTAAAAAAGGTGAAGTTGTTGGCCTGCTAGGACCAAATGGTGCTGGAAAAACGACTTTAATGAGAATGATGGTCGGTATGATCCGTATGACAGAAGGTGAAGTATGGATTGATGGTCAATCTGTAAAACAGCAATTTGAAAAAACTGCTGCGAAAATTGGTGCAGTAATTGAGACACCGGAATTTTATCCTTTTTTGAGCGGCTACGAAAATTTAACATATTTCGGCCGAATGAATGGGAATGTGACAGAAGAACGTATCGATGAAGTAGTGAAATTGTTAGGAATGGGACAAGTAATTGACCGTAAAGTAAAAGCATATTCACTCGGTATGAGACAACGTTTAGGGATTGCTCAGGCGCTTATTCATAATCCAGATGTATTGGTACTAGATGAACCAACGAATGGACTAGACCCAAGTGGAATACATGAAATGAGAATGTACATAAAGAAAATTGCACATGAACAAGGAAAAGCAGTACTTGTATCTAGTCACTTACTTTCAGAAGTTGAATTAATGTGTGACAGAGTTATTATTATTCAACACGGAGAATATGTAGCGACGCAAAATATTCAGCATAGTCATAGTGAAGAGATGGAGACGATCCGTATACGTGTAGATGATGCAAATAAAGCAGCGGAAATGTTAGAATGTGATGTTGTAATAAAAGGTAATGATCTACTTATCAATGTAAAAGATGAAGAAATCCCAAATGTTATTCGTACTTTGCTTGAGAAAAATATTCAAGTTTATCGTGTATATGAAGAAAGAAAAACGTTAGAAGAGCAATTTTTAGAATTAACAGGGGGAAAAGATATTGTTTAATTTAGTGTATAACGAGCTGTATAAAATATTTAAGCGTAAAAGAACGATTATTCCTTTTGCGGTTATTGCAGTATTAATAATTGGATTAGGATGGGTTACGGTAAAGTATTTAGAACCAGAAACAAAGGGTTGGAAAGCAGATTATACAGAACGTACGGTAGAAATTGAGAAAAAGCTTGGTATGAAAAAAGAAGCTATTTTAGCAGAAAGGTCGGGGGACGAGCTTGTAAAGGAATATCAGCTTAAAATGAAGCATTTAGATACGGATATAGCACCAGCAAGCAGTTCTCCACTTTCTTTCATGAGAGATACAGGTTTTATCGTATTTCCAATTTTGCTTCCATTTATCCTCGTGTATGCAAGTACAATTTTTGCGAATGAATATAGCTGGGGAACATATAAATTTTTAACAATCCGTCCGGCGAGTCGATTTAAAATTTTAACAGCAAAATTTTTAGCAATCGTTATATTTGCAGCTTTATTGTTTATATTTAATATGATTTTCTCCGCTTTAAGTGGACTTGTTATTTATAAATTCCAACAGCCTGCATGGAGTGAATTTATTTTTCAAGATGGAAATATTATAAAACAAAATATTTTTGTGGAAGTAAGTAAATATTATATTTTATCGTGGTTGCCAACTCTTGTGTACGCAGCGTTTGCATTTATGATTTCTGTGTTAACAAGATCTAGTGGGGGCGCGATCGGTATTTCACTGTTTCTTGCTTTATCAGGAAATATTGCGTTACTAGCAGCAACTAGATATAATTGGGTGAAATATTTATTGCCGGCAAACACAGATTTATACGGTATTGCCAAGAATGGAAGTTTTATTGAAGGAGTAACCTTCCCATTTGCTTCATGTATGTTATTGCTGTATTTATTTGTATTTTTAAGTATTTCCTATACAGTATTTTTAAAACGCGATTTAACTTAATAAGAAAAGCCGTTAAGTACCCCTTAACGGCTTTTTTTTTCTATGAGAATTGTTTAAGAGCTTTTTCAGCTAGCAAAGCAAAGTATTTTGCACTTATAGGGAGTGCTCGTTCATCAATTGTAAAAGAAGGATGATGCCACTCATGTGTACCGCTCGTTCCCATAAAGACGAATGAACCTGGTATTTCTTGTTGGTAAAAGGAGAAGTCTTCTCCGGCCATTGATGGGTTAGGAGAAATAATATTTAAATTCATTTTTTCGGCAACTTGAGTAGATAAGTCGGTTAGAGATGTATCGTTATGAACAGCAGGAGGACCTGAATAAAAACGGAATTCTGTTTTTACGCTTAATGCATCAGAAACTCCTTTAATAATACGTTCCATTAAAGCTGGTATCTTTTCTCGTGTTTCATTTTGGAATGTACGAACTGTTCCTTCTAATGTTGCCTTTTCAGGAATAACGTTCCACGTATTTCCTGAATGAATGTTTGTAACACTTACAACGGCATTATGTGAAGAGCTAATATTTCGACTTACAATTGTTTGTAGTGCCATAACAATTTGAGAGGATGCGACGATAGGGTCAACACCAGCATCTGGTACAGCTGCGTGCGTCCCGACACCGTGAATTTCAATTTCAAATCGATCTACTCCAGCCATTAGTGGACCATCTTTAATGCCAATTGTACCTACTGGTAAATCAGGTTTATTATGCATACCGAAAATAGCTTGTACATCATGTAAATGTCCAGCTTCAATAACTTTGCAAGCACCATTGCTACTTTCTTCAGCTGGTTGGAATATAAAGCGAACCGTTCCATTTAGGGAAGATTCCTTTTCTTTTAATAAGAAAGCTGTACCTAAAATAGCTGCTGTATGAAAATCATGTCCGCAAGCATGCATTTTACCTTGAATTTTTGAAGTGTATGGTAAGTTTGTTTCTTCTTGAATAGGAAGGGCATCAATATCAGCACGAATTGCTATAATTGGACCATTTTGATTACCAGAAATTTCAGCGATAATTCCTGTTTCTAAATTGGAATCAATAATAGCAATATTTGCTTCTTCTAACCAATTTTTTATCGCTTTTGTTGTTTCAAACTCTTCATATGATAGTTCTGGATACTCATGTAAATGTCGGCGAATGGAAATAAGTTTTTCTGTTAGTTGATTTGGAATAGATGCCACGTATTATGCCCTCTTTCTTAAGCGAAGTATTTACTATAAGTATACAACAATAAAAGAGAGGATTCTCAAATGAAAATCCTCTCTCGTTAATGCCCGAGTGATGTGAGCTAATAATTAGTGGGGATGAACAAAATCCCCACTAATTAAAGTTTCACTTTATGCTGCCACTTTTTTATGTGTATGATGTTTTTGATAACGTCCACGCATTGCATATGCAATTTGCGGAATTGCAATACCGATTAAAATAAGTGATACACCTATCCACTGTGAAGATAGTACAGCTTCTTTTAAAACGAATACAGACATAATTGTTGTAACTGGTAGCTCTGCTGCACCAAGAATAGTCGCTAAGCCAGAACCGATTTTTGGAATACCAATTGTAAAGGCAATAGACGGAATAACGATACTAAATATTCCTAATCCTAAGCCGTATTTCCAAAGTCCTTGAGAAATGGCACCGTTCATAATAAATGTTGGCGGGAATACGATCATAACTAAAGTTAAAGCGCCAGCCATTAACAGGACACCACGTGGTAATGAAGGTACTTCAACAGCAACTTTTCCGCTCACAAAAATGTATGTTGCAAATGTAATAGCAGATAATAGCCCTAAAATGATTCCTGTTGTATCGAAAGTACCTGCCGATTTTTCCAGTAAACCACTTGATAAAAATGTACCTACAAGTAAGAAAATAACCGAAATAACTTTTTCCCTTGAAGGTAATGTTTTTGTTACAATAGCTTCAATAATAATACCGACCCAAACGAATTGGAACAAAAGAATAATTGCGATAGAAGCTGGTACAGTTTTTAATGAAGCATAATAAAAAATTCCAGTAAAACTTGCAGATGTTCCTGCAACGAATAAAATTAATGCTTGTTTTAATGGAACGCGGTGTCTAGAAAATAGAAGTGTAATAGCCAGCAAAATAATCCAACCGAACAAATATTGGCTGCCAATTACCTCTCCAAGTGAAAATCCTTCTGCATATGCAAGTTTAACAAAAATAGCTAAAATTCCATAACTACACGCTCCTAATAAAACTAAAAGAGAATAACGAAGCATGAAAAATTCCTCCCATCTATGTGAAGTTGTTCCGTAACGAAAATATATCTAGAGGGAAGTATACAAAATTAAAAATGTAGGGTCAAATAAAAGAAAAGTGCGACATTTTATAGAATAATAATAAAAGTATGATATTTATGCATAATCTTGAAATTGTTAATTATAAAAGTATTGTAAAATCAGCTTTGTATTGTATAAAGACAGCATTTGAAAAAAATTTTTTAAATCAATATGCATATAAACGTACGTATACGTGCTAATCATTTGAGAAACTATGTTACCTTTGTTATGTTAATAACAATTAAAGGAGTTTCCTAATCCAATTGAGATTTTTCTATATAATAGAAGGAAATGAAAACGTTTTATTAGAAACTGTGAGAAAGAGTGGTTTTTCTTATTACCACGTTGTAAAAGTGAGTTCACGAATTGTTCATAGTATTTTTATGTGTTTTTGCTACAATATGTAAGGAGAGGAGTGGAATTATGCAAGATATTAGTATTTTTTTAGCGTTTGGCGCTGGGTTCTTATCATTTATTTCCCCATGTTGCTTACCGCTTTATCCGGCATTTTTATCGTACATAACAGGTATGTCGGTTTCTGAATTGAAAGAAGAAAATGCAATGCTTCGCAAAAGAAGTATGATACATACAGCGTTTTTCTTACTTGGATTTTCAATTATATTTATTGCAATTGGATTTGGTACAAGTTTTATCGGAGGAATCTTTACAGATTATAAAGATTTAATTAGACAGCTAGGTGGTATATTTATCATCGTGTTCGGTCTTATTATTGTTGGGGTATTTAAGCCGAAGTTTTTAATGCAAGATCGTAAATTTACATTTAAAAATCGTCCGAGTGGCTATTTTGGATCAGTTCTAATTGGATTGGCCTTTGCTGCAGGATGGACGCCATGTACTGGACCTATTTTAGTGTCCGTAATTGGATTAGCAGCAACAAACCCAGAATCAGCAATGATTTATATGATTGCTTACATACTTGGATTTGCTATCCCATTTTTCGTACTTTCATTCTTTATTACGAAAATGTCTTGGATTAAAAGAAATAGTCTGGCCTTTATGAAAGTCGGAGGATACATTATGATTGTCATGGGTATCTTCTTATACTTTAATTGGATGACGAAAATTATCGTATATTTCTCAAGTTTATTTGGTGGTTTTACCGGTTTTTAGTATTATTCTGTGAAAATGTTGGAAATACTAACGGAAAAGCATATAATGAAAGTATATTTTGCATATAGCCACAAAAAAGGATGAGAAAATATGAACATAGTTCTTTTATCAAGTATCGTTGCTGTTTGTATGGCTGTCGGTGCGATGTTTATTCGTTTAAAAGCAGCTAAGAAACCTGCAACATTGAAAAAAATTATACTTCCGCCATTTTTTATGAGTACGGGAGCATTGATGTATGTTTTTCCTGAATTTCGATTAACTCCAGCAGAAATGTTAGAAGCAATTGGTGTTGGTTTGATTTTCTCTATTTTTCTTATTAAAACATCTAAATTTGAAATTAGAGGACAAGAGATTTACTTGAAGCGTTCAAAAGCATTTGTTTTTATATTAATTGGATTACTTGTAGTACGGATTGTATTTAAAACATACTTAAGTCAATCTCTTGATTTAGGACAACTTAGCGGCATGTTCTTCTTACTTGCGTTTGCGATGATTGTATCATGGAGAATTGCGATGTACCGTTCCTTTACGAAATTACAGAAGGAAATGGAAAAAGAAGATGGTTTTTATAATGAAAAAGATATGAAACTAACTTAAAACTGTATATGTATAAAATAAAAAAGACAGCGTCAAAGGCGCTGTCTTTTTTATCGAAAATAATGTGAAGTTATTTTGCGAGTAAAGACTTGTAGTTTGAATAATCAATCTCTTTTTCTTGTAGCTTTTTTACTAAAAATTTATGATCACGCTTTGGTGTGGCAATAATATATCCTTTAATAATTAAGTCTTGTGTAATTTGAGAGGCATTTTCTTGTAATGCAAGTTCTCCAATTTTACCAGCGATTTTGGATTTAGCAACGTCGCGAAATAGTTCTGGAACAGGACTTACAAGCTCTTCTAGCAATTGTTTTTGTTCGTCAGCCCATAAATGTCTCGTTTTATTTATGTAGTGTTCTTCCCAATCTAAAATGGACATACCATCTTCTTTTGGTAATCGTTTTAAAAATTTTCTGAACATAAAGTATCCACCGATAGACATAAGTCCTAATAAAATGACAGTCCATAATACAATGAACCAACTGAACCATCCTTCGAGCAAGTATATCCCCCCTTAAATGATTTCGATTTTCTTTTATTCATATTATAAACATTGAGATTCATAGAAAGCAAGAACGCTTGGTCATTTTGACCAAGCGTAATCATTTAAACAAAGTATAGTTGTTCAACACATAAATTATTATTATCGTCTTCAACATACTCAATAATAAGTGTGCCAACTTTACGATCTTTATCTTCAGTTGTGAAAATAGAGTAAGAAGTAAAACGTGCTGTTGATAGGCCGCTTATATGTGTAGGTAAAGAAATGTAGTCGTTATCGCGGAAGAATTCCATTAGTTCAATATCTTCAAATTCTTTTCGGTCAACTTGTTTGTTTGTATAGCGGCGTTGAAGTTGTTTTAAGGATTCATTCCAAGAAATTGCTTTTGTGTCGTATACCATTGTTCTATCTCCTTACTGTATGTAATCGTTAAGAACATACGTTCTAATCTAGTATACTCTTTTTATTAGAAAAGGGAAAGCAAAAAATAATGTAAGCTTGGATTTCCAAGCTTACATTATTTTTGCGTTCGTCATAATCTCTAACTTTTATTATAAGTTACATAAGAATAAGAAACAAGATGATATATATTTTGTTGATAGTTTTCAAAATTCTGTATATTATCAATGTATTATATGGAAAGGGAATGAGTGGGATGGCATATGTAATTTCACTACAAGGACCAATGGCAAGTGGGAAAACAACAGTAGCTAAAAGGCTAGAGCAACATGGGTTATCAGTGATATATGAAAATCCATATCGAATTGTAGAAAAGCGAAAAGAATTAAATTTAGATATGAATTCAAAAGAGGGTTTTATAACAAATCAAAAAATGTTCATTGGAGCAAAAATAAAAGAGTTTCAAAATATCCAGGAATCAACGGTGATTTTTGATCGTGGGCCAGAAGATATTGAGTTCTATACACTTTTTTATCCGAAATTAATAGGGAAAGAGTGGGATATAGAAACAGAATTGCAAGATGATTTATGTGAACTAAGAAAATGCCGTTCGGATGCAATTTTTTATTTAGACGTTTCGAAAGAGAATGTATATGATAGAAAAAATAATGATAGGGTAAGAAACCGAAGTACATTTGAAGAACAACTTAAATTAGTAGAAACTGAAAAAGAATGGTATAAACAATTTCCTGTAACTTATGTGGACACGAATAGATTAACAGTGGACGAATTAGAGGCATATTTTATGAAATGGTTGAAGGAGAGAGGGTTATGAAAAAAATACTTTTATTTGTGTACCCAACATTTGCCGAGTTTGAAATAACGGTAGCAACGGCATTGCTGAAAAATAAATATGAAATCATTACAGCAGGTTTAACTAAGGAACTGGTTATAAGTGAAACGGGGTTGCAAGTGCAGCCGCATATAGAATTAAGTGAAGTGCGTGTAGATGAGTATGAGGGGATACTTATTCCAGGTGGAGAAGAAGTACAGTTGAAAGATGCAAAACCTCTTTTTTCAATCATTCATCAATTTTATGAACAAGAAAAATTAGTGGCAGCAATTTGTGCTGGACCGTATGCGTTGGCAAAGGCAGGCTTATTGAAAGGGGGATCTTATACAGCGACCATAGATTATAAAAGATTCGATTGTTTTCCAGTAGAAAATTTCGTGTATAAAGAAGTTGTGCAGCATTCAAGTATCATTACAGCACAAGGGCATGCGTTTGTACCATTCGGAATAGCGATTGCTTCTTATTTTGGAGTAGCAGACGAACATAATACAAATTTTTATTGTGGTAAAGGCAATGTAGTGATGGAGAAACTTTTATGAGAAAATGTGTAAAAGCTACTATTTGCTGATTTTTTTCTTTTTTACATCGATAAATCGCTATCGTTTTCGGATCATGCCATATACCATTATGAAGTGATAATTCATTTTCTATTTCTTTTTGTATCCATTCCTTCATTTCAGCGTGAAGATACATATTGTCTGGTATATTCAGTGATGGGAACATGCTAGAAATATAGTTTACGATCGGAGTAGCGTGATGAAAAACGAGCGCATTATGAATAACTGTTTCTACAACAGTTGGAAAAACAGATTGTAATATCTCCTTACCATTTTCTAAACAAAATGGAGCAAACGCTGCTGATGTTTGCGGTAAATCAAATGCGACTAACATGTTGTTACACATTTCAACTATACGAGGTAATGAAACGTTAGAATTTGTTGTAGCTAAAAGTGTACCGTCAGGACGAATGACTTTATAAAAATCTTGAATTGTTCTTTTTACATCTTTCACGTGGTATAACATATGTCTTGCGATTATCCAGTCATAACAATTATCTTCGAATGGAAGTTTACTAGCATCACCCTGTTTCCATTCAATTCTAGTACTTTTTTTAGCGGCCTCAGAAAGCATGGCTTTCGATTGATCAAATCCAGTTAATGGGCCTTTATGACCGTTAGTTTGTAAAAGGGAAAGGAATTTTCCGCTCGCGCACCCAACTTCTAATATGTTTTCTTTTCCTTGAAGTTGTAAATGTTCAATGACGATTTCATCTAAATTCACTTGTTTCTCTTCGAAACGTTTATGCGTATGGATACGTGTTTGTAAATGGTTGCTGACGCTGTATTGGCGTTTTACATCATTCATTTTTTCGGGTTCCACCTTCGTACAAAATTGCTGAATCGCATGTGTTAATACATCTGTCTTCTTTAAGCCTTCGTAATGGAGTGCTGCTTCAAACCTTTCAAGTAAATTTTCTTCAATTCGAAAATGAATATTTTTTCGTTTCGCCACTGAAAACTCGCCTCTTTTCATTTGTTAGGGAGAATATAGCATGCCTGGAAATTTTGTGTAAATAATTTGTGTACACAAAATTAGGGGAGGTGAAAAAATGTTTGAATATGAGTTTAAACTATTGACGATTTAACCGTTTTCATTTATTCTTAAATTAAGAAATATTCAAATAATTAAAAGAAATGAGAGAGTCACATGCTTCTTCAAGGAACACATCGAATTGGTCGTATGGCCATGCTGTTGGCACTTGCGGATGAGAATGAAAGTCCTGTATTATCTATTCCAAAAGGTTGGAAATATTGTACAGGGAAAGTGGGTTCGATGAATTCGCAAAAGGTCGTAGCGGCAATGGAAACAGCGGCTAAAAGCAACCGAGTTATTGAAACGGATGTTTACAGAGAAACACATGCACTTTATCATGCAATAATGGAAGCTTTGTACGGAGTGACGAGAGGTCAAATTCAGTTAGCAGACGTTCTTCGTACAGTAGGACTTCGTTTTGCAATTGTGCGCGGTACACCATACGACGGAAAAAAAGAAGGCGAATGGGTTGCTGTTGCACTTTATGGAACGATTGGTGCACCTGTAAAAGGATCTGAGCATGAGGCGATTGGTTTAGGAATTAATCACATATGATTTGCCCATAGTCTATTAGTTAGAAGGGGGCCTTACTTTTTAGGACAGAAGTCTGTCTTAAAAAGATAAGGTCCCCTTTTGCCTTTTTAAGGAGGAAAAAAGAATGATTACGTTAACAGGACATACATTGACAGTTGAAGAAATGAAGAAGTTATTACTTGAAGGGGAAGGTGTAACAGCTTGCCCAACTAGTATGCAAAAGGTGGCGGAGTGCCGCGAAGTAGTTGAGAAAATCGTAGAAGACGGAAAAGTTGTTTACGGTATTACAACTGGATTTGGAAAGTTTAGTGATGTGCTTATTCAAAAAGAGGATGTAAAGGCACTTCAACATAATTTAATTCAGTCACATGCATGCGGGATAGGTGATCCATTCCCGGAAGAAGTATCTCGCGGTATGTTAATTTTACGAGCGAACACGATGCTTAAAGGAGTATCTGGCGTTAGACCGCTTGTTGTAAATATGCTTCTTGAGTTTGTAAATCGCAAAATTCACCCAGTCGTTCCGCAACAAGGTTCACTTGGTGCGAGTGGAGACTTAGCACCTTTATCTCATCTTGCGCTCGTATTATTAGGCGAAGGTGAAGTGTTCTATAAAGGGAAAAGAGTCCATGCAATGGTTGCTCTTACAGAAGAAGGTCTTGAACCGATTGAACTTGAAGCGAAAGAAGGGCTTGCATTAATCAATGGTACACAGGCGATGACAGCGCAAGGAGTTCTTTCTTATATAGAAGCAGAAGCAACTGCATATCAAGCGGAATTAATTGCTTCGATGACAATTGAAGGATTACAAGGCATTATTGATGCATTTGATGAAAATGTTCATAAAGCACGTGGTTATAAAGAGCAAGTGGAAGTCGCGAGCAGAATTCGTGACATCCTTCAAGATAGTAAGTTAACAACAAAACAAGGAGAACTACGTGTACAGGATGCGTATTCACTTCGCTGTATCCCGCAAGTACACGGTGCTTCTTGGCAAGTTTTAAATTATGTGAAAGAAAAATTAGAAATTGAAATGAATGCAGCAACAGATAATCCGCTTATCTTTGATGGCGGAGAAAAAGTAATTTCGGGTGGTAATTTCCATGGTCAACCGATTGCGTTTGCGATGGACTTCTTAAAAGTAGGAATGGCGGAACTTGCAAATATTTCAGAACGTCGTATTGAGCGTTTAGTAAATCCGCAATTAAATGATTTACCTCCATTTTTAAGTCCAGAACCAGGATTGCAGTCTGGTGCAATGATTATGCAATACGCAGCTGCGTCACTTGTTTCTGAAAATAAAACGTTAGCACATCCGGCGAGTGTTGATTCAATCCCGTCATCAGCTAACCAAGAAGATCACGTAAGTATGGGAACAATCGCTTCACGCCATGCACATCAAATTATTCAAAATGTAAGACGTGTTCTTTCAATTGAGATGATTTGTGCGATGCAAGCAGCGGAATATCGCGGAATTGAAAACATGAGTACAGTGACGAAGAGCTTCTACCATCAAGGCCGTCAGCAAGTACCTTCTATTACAAATGACCGTATATTCTCAACAGATATTGAAAATATTACACATTGGTTAAAAACGAATGATTTGATAAAAGAAAGATTAGATGTAAACGCAGCACTATAAAATGAGAAAAGGGAGAGATTGAAATGGAAAAAGTAAAACAAACAATTCGCGCGCCAAGAGGTACGGAGTTACAAACGAAAGGGTGGGTTCAAGAAGCTGCACTTCGTATGTTAATGAACAATTTAGATCCTGAAGTTGCTGAAAAACCAGAAGAATTAGTTGTATATGGCGGAATTGGCCGTGCAGCTCGTAACTGGGAAAGCTATCAGGCAATTGTAGATTCATTAAAAACGTTAGAAAGCGATGAAACGTTACTTGTTCAATCAGGGAAACCAGTAGCAATCTTCAAATCACATGAAGATGCACCTCGCGTTCTGTTAGCGAACTCAAACTTAGTACCAAAATGGGCGAACTGGGATCACTTCCGTGAATTAGAGAAAAAAGGTCTTATGATGTACGGACAAATGACAGCGGGTAGTTGGATTTACATTGGAACTCAAGGGATTTTACAAGGAACATATGAAACGTTTGGTGAAGCGGCTCGTCAACATTTCGGTGGTTCATTAAAAGGTACATTAACACTTACTGCTGGTTTAGGTGGGATGGGTGGTGCACAGCCTCTTGCTGTAACGATGAACGGCGGTGTTGTCATTGCTATTGATGTTGATAAGCGCAGCATTGATCGTCGTATTGAAAAGAGATACTGTGATATGTATACAGAATCATTAGAAGAAGCGTTAACTGTTGCGAACGAGTATAAAGAGAAGAAAGAACCGATTTCTATTGGTTTATTAGGAAATGCGGCAGAAATTTTACCAGAACTAGTGAAGCGTAATATTACGCCAGATTTAGTTACGGATCAAACATCTGCTCATGATCCATTAAACGGTTATATTCCAGTAGGTTACACATTAGAAGAAGCAGCGAAACTTCGTGAAGAAGATCCAGAACGTTACGTACAATTATCAAAAGAAAGCATGACAAAACATGTGGAAGCAATGCTTGCGATGCAAGAAAAAGGCGCAATTACATTTGATTATGGAAATAACATTCGCCAAGTTGCTTTCGATGAAGGTTTGAAAAATGCTTTTGATTTCCCGGGATTCGTTCCAGCATTTATTCGTCCATTATTCTGTGAAGGAAAAGGACCATTCCGCTGGGTAGCACTTTCTGGTGATCCAGAAGATATTTATAAAACAGACGAAGTAATTTTACGTGAGTTCGCTGATAATGAACATTTATGTAACTGGATTCGTATGGCTCGTCAGCAAGTTGAGTTCCAAGGTCTTCCATCACGTATTTGTTGGTTAGGTTACGGTGAGCGTGCGAAGTTTGGCCGCATTATTAATGAAATGGTGGCGAATGGTGAATTATCAGCACCGATCGTTATCGGCCGTGACCATTTAGATTGCGGATCAGTAGCATCTCCAAACCGTGAAACGGAATCGATGAAAGACGGTAGTGATGCAGTAGCAGATTGGCCAATTTTAAATGCATTAATTAACAGTGTAAACGGTGCAAGCTGGGTATCTGTTCACCACGGTGGTGGCGTTGGCATGGGGTATTCACTTCACGCTGGAATGGTTATCGTTGCAGATGGAACAGAAGCGGCAGCAAAACGTATTGAGCGCGTATTAACTTCTGACCCTGGAATGGGTGTTGTTCGTCACGTAGATGCTGGATATGACTTAGCTGTTGAAACAGCGAAAGAAAAAGGCGTTAACATTCCAATGATGAAATAAGGAGGAGAAAACATGCTGGACACTTTACTAATAAATATCGGTCAATTACTAACAATGGATCAAGAAGATGGCTTGTTAAGACGGGAAGCGATGAACACGCTTCCTGTTATTGAAAACGGTGTGGTTGGAATTGAAAATGGCGTAATCACTTTCGTTGGAACAGCGGAAGAAGCAAAAGGAATACAAGCGAAAGAAGTTATTGATTGCGGCGGTAAAATGGTTTCTCCTGGTCTTGTTGACCCGCATACTCATCTTGTATTTGGTGGATCTCGTGAAAATGAAATCGCGCTAAAATTACAAGGAGTTCCGTACTTAGAAATTTTAGAACAAGGTGGAGGCATTCTTTCGACTGTAAATGCAACGAAACAAGCATCGAAAGAAGAACTTGTTCAAAAAGCGAAATTCCATTTAGACCGTATGCTATCTTTCGGTGTGACAACTGTAGAAGCGAAGAGTGGTTACGGATTAGATGATGAGACGGAATGGAAACAATTAGAGGCAACTGTACAATTACAAAAAGAGCATCCAATCGATTTAGTTTCAACATTTTTAGGTGCCCATGCAGTTCCGAAAGAGTATAAAGGAAGATCAAAAGAATTTTTACAATGGATGCTAGACCTACTGCCAGAAATGAAAGAGAAGCAATTAGCGGAATTCGTTGATATTTTCTGCGAAACAGGTGTGTTCTCTGTAGAAGAATCAAAAGAGTTTTTATTAAAAGCGAAAGAACTTGGCTTTGACGTGAAAATTCATGCAGATGAAATCGACCCTCTTGGTGGTGCGGAAGCAGCAGCTGAAATTGGTGCAGCATCAGCGGACCATTTAGTTGGCGCTTCTGATAAAGGAATTGAAATGCTTGCAAACTCTAATACAGTAGCAACGCTATTACCAGGAACAACTTTCTATTTAAATAAAGAAAGCTTTGCTCGCGGTCGTAAAATGATTGATGAAGGTGTTGCAGTTGCGTTAGCTACAGACTTTAACCCAGGTAGCTGTCCAACTGAAAACATTCAGCTTATTATGAGCATCGCAATGCTGAAGCTGAAAATGACACCAGAAGAAGTTTGGAATGCCGTAACCGTTAACTCTTCTTATGCCATTAATCGAGGCCATGTAGCTGGGAAAATTAGAGTTGGTCGCAAGGCAGATTTAGTTTTATGGGATGCTTACAATTATGCTTACGTACCGTATCATTACGGCGTAAGTCATGTGAATACAGTATGGAAGAATGGTAATATCGCATATACAAGAGGTGAACAATCGTGGAGCACGGCCACTATTTAAAGAAAAATGCAAAGTTTATTGATCGTGAAGTGACGAAATGGAGTGAGATGATTAAAGATTGGGAGGAAGGCGTGGAAATATTCAGTGCTGCCTTAATTGGAGCACCCCTCTCTAAACCATCTATTAGTCATTCAGGAGCAAGTTTTGCTCCAAAAACAATTCGTGCGATGTTAGATGCATATAGCACGTATGCAATTACAGAAGAACACGATATGAAAGAAAGTGTCTTATATGATTGCGGTGATATTACAATGCATGTGACAGATATAAAAGAAAGTCATAACCGAATTGCAAAAACAGTTGGGCATCTAACGAAAGTAAATCCGAACATGATACCAATCGTTCTTGGCGGGGACCATTCGATTAGTTTTCCGAGTATAACAGGATTTGCAAATAGTAAAGGAAAGGTCGGTATTATTCAATTTGATGCTCATCATGATTTGCGTAATTTAGATGATGGTGGTCCATCAAATGGTACACCGTTCCGTAGTTTACTAGAAAATGGTGTCATTACAGGAAAACAACTCGTTCAAATTGGAATTCGTAATTTTTCTAATGCACGTGCGTACCATGAATATGCAAAAGAGCACGGTGTGACAGTGTATACAATGAAAGATGTACGAGAGAGAGAAATAAAAGATATTATGACAGAAAGCATTGAAGTATTAAGAAAACAAGGTGTGACTTCTATTTACATTTCTCTTGATATGGATGTACTAGATCAAGCATTCGCGCCAGGTTGTCCAGCAATTGGCCCTGGAGGAATGGATAGCTCAACTTTACTTGATGCGATTGAATTTCTTGGCAAAGAACCCCTCGTGCAAGGGATGGATATAGTAGAAATTGATCCAACTCTTGATTTCAGGGATATGACGAGCAGAGTAGCTGCGCAAGTAATTATGAGTTTTCTTTTAGCGCGAGAAACGATTCGTAAGCAAGTTAGTATATAGGTTGGAAATTAAAAGTGAATTTTTAGCTATGTCTTATAAAAACACATTACTACTTATATTGTAGTAATGTGTTTTTGTATTGTAAGAGGTTTGTAAAATTAAAATGGGTGTATATGAAAAAGTTGGAGGAATTGCGGTTTTGCAGTGTTATTATGTGGATTAATTAAATTGTTTTGAATGAATTGACACAGGAAATAATTTTATGATAAAATAAAAATTTTGCTAAAAAAATGAATATATGTTAAACTTGAGAAGGTTACCATATATGGAGGTGGATTATTTGTTTCAAATTGGCGATAACATTGTGTATCCAATGCAGGGAGCAGGTATAATTAAAGCCATAGAAGAGAAAGAAATCGCAGGAAAAAAACAACAATATTATGTTATAAAAATGTCGGCTAATAATATGGAAATAATGATTCCTGAAGGGAAAATATTGAATTCAAATATACGACCAGTTACGGATATCACGGCATTAATACACATAATAGATATTTTTCAGCATGGGGAATCAGATAGATTACTTACGTGGAAACAAAGGTATAAAGTGAACACTGATAAAATAAAAACGGGTAAAATGCAAGAAGGTGCTGAAGTTGTGCGTGATTTAATGCGTATACAGAAAGAAAAAGCACTTAATGCAAGCGAAAAGAAAATGTTAGATAACGCACATGAATTTTTGATTAGTGAACTTGGATTAATTGAAGGTATCACAGAGAATCAAATAAAAAGCTTTTGTTAAGGTTCATTACAAATAATGTATTGCATCCCAAAAAAGATCTTGAATTTTTTGGGAACATAATTATAGGCAATTAATCATTTCAAAGACATTCAACTCTTTCAAACCACTTTTAAAGCATTAACCTCTTTTGTTATTACTACAATCAAATCCATTTTTATTTTAAATTTCTTTTACGAATGTTCGAAGTTTAATTCAATACTTCGATAAAATAGTTACTTGATTTTTGCAATCCTGATTCACACTGGCACGGACGAGGAGCCGTAAGGATGAAAGAGAGGTAGGGCTTTCATTGTTTTAGGTATATGAGTTATTATTTTTAGAAGAATACGGAACCATTTTCACTTCTATTGATAAGGGATTCTTTATGTTAAGGAGATAGACGAATTGATAGCCATATATGGTCAACTAAAAAGGTTTCCTACTAAGGAAACCTTTTTAATTTTATTTAGAGTATTCTATTTTTTTGATATTCGAATGTTTCATGGCAAAGTCGTATAAATTGACGCTACTATTTAAAAGTAAGTATGATGCAATTATAGTAAGAATTTTTTAGGGGGAAGAAAAATGACAAGTTCAAATAATAAAACCGCAAGTATTTATGAAGGAACGAATATAAACGCTGGTGGAACTTTTGAAAACGTTGAAGAAACGAAGTTATTTAATCCGATACAAATTGGGTCTTGGTCTCTTCGTAATCGCATAGCGATGGCACCGATGACGAGATGCTTTGCAGACAGTGAAACGGGTGTAGTTGGTGCTGACGTAGTTGAGTATTATCGCAAGCGTGCTGCTGATAGCATTGGGTTAATTATTACAGAAGGAATTGTCATTAGCCCAAGAGCAAAAGGGAACCCAGGGGTACCAGGTATGTATACACAAGCACAAATAGATTCTTGGAAACCTGTTACGGAAGCAGTACATAAAGAAGGCGGGACTATTATTGCTCAAATATGGCATGTTGGACGTATGAGCCATCACGAAATAATTGGCGGTCAATTACCACAAGCACCGTCAGCAATCGCTGCAGAGGGAAATGTTCCGCGTTTCCGTAAACCGTTTGATACACCAGAAGCAATGACAATAGAAGAAATAAAAGAGGTTATTGGTCAATACGCACAAGCAGCGAAAAATGCGATTGAAGCAGGATTCGATGGTGTAGAGATTCACGGTGCGCACGGATATTTAATAGATCAATTTACTTATGAATTTGCGAATAAGCGAACAGATAAATATGGCGGCGATTTAAAGAAAAGGTTAACATTTATGAAAGAAGTAACTGAGGCTGTAATAGAAGCAGTTGGAGCTGATAAAACACTTCTGCGCTTCTCTGCTTTCAAAGGTGATAATCCTACTTATATGTGGGAAAATCCAGAACTTGCAATTGAAACGTTTGTAAATATGTTCAAAGAAGTTGGATTAACGATGATTCACCCTTCAACGATGAATTATACGCAAGTGATTGCTGATGGCAAAAATTTTCATCAATTAGTAAGAAAATATTGGGATGGTACGATTGTTGGGGTTGGTAATTTAAATCCGAAAGAGGCTGAAGAAGCGTTGCAAGAAGGAACGATTGATGTAGCGGCATTCGGAAGACCATTAATCGCTAATCCAGATTTTGTTCATCGAATTAAACATGCTGAAAGTTTAGTTGAATATGACGCGAAAGAGCATCTTGCTACATTAGTGTGAATAAAGATAAAAGGAGAACATATAAAGTGTTCTCCTTTTATTATGGAATTTCATAGGGGGAAGCGGGATGAGTGAAACGCTACTCGTTATTATTAGTATATTGCTTTTTTTGATGTTGCTTTTAATCGTATTTTTTATTATTACATTTTTTATAAAAAAAAGAACGCATCACTCTATATTAAAACTTCATCCATACTTAGGGAGAATGCGCTATTTACTTGAAAAGATAGGGCCGGAATTTCGGCAATATTGGTTTGATCATGATACGGATGGAAAACCTTTTTCACGTTACGATTTTCAAAGTGTTATGTTTTTAGCGAAATATCGTTCTGAAATACTTGGTTTTGGATCGAAACGAGATTTTGATGCATCGGGCTATTATATTGCGAATACATTGTTTCCAATTTTAACAGATGAATTAAGTGTGAATCTTAGGCAAGAACGTGAGGGGAAAAAATATGTGATTCATAAAGAAGGGTTATTTTCAAGAAGAGAGAAATTGACAGCGGATACAACAAATCTTTGGTTATATGAAGATGACGATGCAATTATAGTCGGTGAAAATCGCAAATACCAATGGGAATTACATGGAATGTTTGGAGCATCAGCGACATCTTACGGTGCGATTGGAGAGAATTATATTTTAGCGAGCGGTTTTGGTGCGGAAATGGCAGGCGGATCGTGGATTAATACTGGAGAAGGTGGCGTAATTCCAGAACATTTACATACAGGTGCGAATATCGTTGCACAAATTGGCCCTGGATTATTTGGATACCGTGATGAGAATGGCAATTTTTCAATGGAGAAATTTATGGAGAAAGCGAAAGAAAATAATATCAAGGCATTCGAATTAAAATTTGCGCAAGGTGCGAAAATACGTGGTGGTCATCTAGAGGGACAAAAAGTAAATGAGAAAATTGCCTCTGTTAGGAATGTACGAGAAGGAGAGACAATTAATTCGCCGAATCGATTTTCATTTTTAAATAATGCAGTGGATACACTTTCTTTTATTCAGCAGTTGCAAGAAAGTGGTGGTAAACCAGTCGGGATGAAAATTGTAATTGGTCAGCAGGAGCCTTTGGAAGATTTAATAAAAACAATGAAAGAATTAAACATTTATCCAGATTTTATTACAATAGACGGTTCAGAAGGCGGATCAGGGGCAACGTATAAATCGATGGCAGATAGTATGGGACTGCCGCTTATTCCAGCATTACTTACATTTATTGATACAGCGAATCATTATAGTGTCCGTGATAAATTCAAAGTGTTTGCTTCTGGGAAGTTAATAACACCGGATAAGGTGGCAATTGCTTTAGCAATTGGAGCGGATGCTGTAAATTCAGCCCGCGGATTTATGATGGCGAGCGGCTGTATTATGGCGCTTCAATGTAATTCCGGACAGTGTCCATCTGGGGTTGCAACGACGAATCCGCACTACCAAAAAGCGTTAGATCCGTATGAGAAGAAATGGCGAGTGATGAATTACATTATTAGTATGAGATATAGTCTGTTTTCATTAGCGGCAGCAGCGGGGGTGAAAAGCCCGCGCCATTTAACGAGGGAGCATATTATATTTAAGGATGAAAGAGGAGGAATTGTACCGCTGTCAGAATTGTTCCCTATAGTAAATAGGAGATAAAATATATGTGTTAAAAGTCATACATTTGTATGACTTTTTTATTCGATAATAAAGTTAATCAAGAGAACAATAATTTAAATAAGGAACTGATTGACAATGAAAAGTAAGTAACTTATAATAAATCTTGAGTTCGAGATAAATCGTATTCTAAATAAAGACTTATTATGATTATAAATCGAACAAATATATTTTTGTGAATTATCTCGAATTCGAGATAATTCCAGTGGATCGAATGTTATTGTATAATTTTAAAGTGTTTATCTCGAATTCGAGGTAAAATTATAATAGCGGATTTTACTTTGCAGTATGGACAAAATGAATAATGAATTTGAATGTAAAACAAATTTTTATAATGAAATAAAAAAGGAGTGGCAGAAATGGAAAAGAAAACAATGGGGATTCATCATATTACAGCAATTGTAGGGCATCCACAAGAAAATGTAGACTTTTATGCTGGTGTATTAGGATTACGTTTAGTGAAACAAACAGTGAATTTTGATGATCCAGGTACATACCATCTTTATTTTGGTAATGAAGGAGGAAAACCTGGAACAATTATTACGTTTTTCCCATGGGCAGGTGCTCGCCAAGGAATTATTGGAGACGGTCAAGTAGGCATTACTTCATATGTCGTACCAAAAGGTGCAATGGAGTTTTGGGAAAGTAGACTAGAAAAGTTTGATGTTTCATATACAAAAATGACTCGATTTGGGGAGCAATATTTAGAATTTGATGATCCACATGGTTTGCATATAGAATTAGTTGAAAGAGAAGAAGGCGAATTAAATAATTGGACTTTTGGAGAAGTTACGCCAGAAGTAGCAATTAAAGGATTTGGCGGTGCTGTTCTTTTATCTGCACAACCTCAAAAAACAGCTGAATTGTTAGAACACGTTATGGGTCTTGAGAAAATTGGAGAAGAGGGTGAATTTGTCCGATTCCGTTCTTCTGCTGATATTGGAAATATTATTGATTTAAAATTATCAACAATTGGACGCGGTCAGATGGGCGTTGGTACAGTTCATCATATTGCTTGGAGAGCGAGCGACGATGCTGATCAACTAGATTGGAGAGAACATGTATCTCGCTTTGGGTACGGTGTAACTCCTGTACAAGATCGAAATTATTTTAATGCAATTTATTTTAGAGAACACGGTGAAATTTTATTTGAAATTGCAACAGATCCTCCTGGTTTTGCTCATGACGAATCGTTAGAGACGATGGGTGAGGAATTAAAGTTACCGGAGCGATATGAACCAAATAGAAAACAGATTGAACAAACACTTTTACCATTTGAAGTGAGAAATTTAGATTAAAGTAATTGAAAGGGGAAAAGGATTATGATGAAACATGTTTTTCAAAAAGGAAAAGATACTTCAAAACCAGTGTTGTTATTACTTCATGGTACGGGCGGTAATGAACTAGATTTATTACCACTTGCAGAAATAATTGATCCGGGAGCTTCGGTATTAAGTGTTCGTGGAAATGTATTAGAGAATGGGATGCCACGTTTCTTCCGTAGATTAGCAGAAGGTATTTTTGATGAAGAAGATTTAATTTTCCGTACGAAGGAGTTAAATGAATTTTTAAACGAAGCGGCAAAAACATATGAATTTGATAGAAATAACATTATAGCTATCGGTTATTCAAATGGAGCTAACATTGCAGCGAGCTTATTATTCCATTATGAAGATGCGTTAAAAGCTGCTGTTCTTCATCATCCAATGGTGCCTAGAAGAGGAATCCAATTGCCTAATTTAGCAGAAACAGCGGTATTTATCGCAGCTGGGACAAATGATCCAATTTGTGCGCCTTCTGAGTCAGAAGAATTGAAGACGTTATTAGAAAATGCAAACGCTAATGTAACAATGCATTGGGAAAATAGAGGGCATCAATTAACAATGGGTGAAGTAGAAAAAGCAAAAGAATGGTATGACAATACAGTATTATAGAAGGAAATAAAAAAGAAGCATTTGCTAATCGTTAGCAGATGCTTCTTTTTTATTTAAGACTGGATTGCAAGATGGGATGAAGAAAGTGGTAATTGAATATCAACGATGGTACCTTTGTTTAGTTCACTTGAAATGTGTAATTTACCATGGTGCTCTTCAATTATTTTGTAACACATCATGAGTCCTAGGCCGGTACCTTTTTCTTTTAAACTATAAAATGGTTCACCTAAACGTGATATACGATCTTCTGGAATGCCACAGCCTTCGTCAATTATACGAATTACGATGAAATTATTGTCTAACGATTTGATTTGAATGAAAATATTACCGCCATTTGGCATCGCTTCTATTGCGTTTTTTAATATGTTAATAAAAACTTGTTTTAATTGATTACCATCGCATTGGATGTCATGTTTATGGTTAAAATGATCCATAATAATATGGACGCTATGCATGATGGCAGTCGGTAAAAGAAATGTGACTACCTCTTCAATTAAAGTTTGTATGTTGTAAGTTTGAACGGATAAAACTTGAGGTTTAGACATCGCCATAAATTGACTCGTAATGGATTCCATTTGTGATATTTCACTTAGCATAACATCTACATACCATTTATTCTCCTCATTTATTTCAGGAAGTAGCAATGTTAAAAAACCTTTTAGAGAAGTGAGTGGATTTCGAATTTCATGGGCAATTCCAGCTGTCAGTTGTCCAACTACGGCGAGCTTTTCTGATTTCCGTAATAATTTTTCAGTCTCTTTTAGCTCGGTAACGTCCCTTCCCATCACGATAAGGCCTTTACGGGAACCGTCAGGATGATAAAGAGGGACTTTTGATATACTTAAGATGAGGTCGAAATCATCTCTGTGTATAATAAATTCCTCCCCGTGAAGAATTTGTCTTTGCTGCCATGCTAGTTCATCTACTTCTTCACAGTGTAAAAAAGCTTCTCGGTACGCTGCATTATATTGGATGAGTTCACTGTCCTTTTTCCCGTGATAAGGTACATGATGGAAATTAAAGCAGGAAAGTGCATAGTCATTTGCTTCAAGCCAGCGACCTTCATGATCTTTAAATATAACAAACGCAGGCATTGCATTCATTAATGTACGTAATCTTTTCTCGCTTTCTTGTAACATTTTTTCGATTCTTTCTGATTTTTCAAGAGGTTTCATAATCGCATAGACACCTGTTAGACGATGTTGGACAAAAATAGGAACTAGTTTTGTTACGACGTCTAATAAGTAGCCATCTTTATGATAAATAGATAGGATATACTCTTGCTGATTGTCTGCTTCGGTATTCTTTATATATTGTAATACTTGCTCAGAAATATGAGCTTCTAAAATAGAGATAATGTTTTTCCGTTCTAATTCTAAAGAAGTGTAGCCTAGTATTCTTTCTGCAGAAGGATTGATATGTAGAATAATTCCCTCTAAATTCAATGAAATAATACTATCAGGATTATGTTCGAACAGAGATGCGTACATTTCTGCTAAAGAACGATCTTGTATATGGTTTCGCAAACGTCCAGAAATGTTCGGATGACGTTTTCTTAGAGTTGATGAATATTTTTTACGACTCATAATATTTCCTCCGTACAACTAGCATCTAAAAGATTTGTCTAATAATAACTATAATATAGATGTAATGTGTATTTCTATAAAAAATGGAAGTTACAGAAAAAAATTTGTTTTCTTTATTTTTTGCAAAAGGAATATAAGGTGGTAATAAGGGAAGCTTATATTGTTTTATAAAGTTTTTGTAAGTTACAGGGGTGTGTTTTCTTTATAATATTAGAATAGAAGAGGGGGAGAGAAAATGAAAAGTTATATTCAAGGAATCGATCATGTACAAGTAGCTGCACCTGTAGGGTGTGAAGAAGAGGCACGTGCATTCTATGGTAAAAAAATTGGTATGGAAGAAATTCCAAAGCCAGAAGAGTTAAAAAAACGAGGTGGATGTTGGTTTAAGTGTGGGAATCAAGAAATCCATATTGGTGTGGAACAGAATTTTACACCAGCTAAAAAGGCACATCCAGCTTTTTATGTGACTCAAATTAATGAATTTAAGCAAATGCTTATAGAACAAGGGATTGAAGTGATTGATGATCATGCCCGGCCAGATGTGATTAGATTTTATGTGTCTGATCCATTTGGAAATAGAATTGAATTTATGCAAAATAAAGACTAGGTGGCTTCCCACCTAGTCTTTAACCTCTTCTGAAAAGCCCTAATACTTCTACAGTTTCTGTAATATTAACGAACGCATGCGGATCAATTTCAGAAATTGTTAGTTTCATACTTGCTAATTCTTCACGAGAAACGACTGTCATAAGTACACGTTTTTTCTCGCTTGAATAAGCACCTTCTCCATCAAGTAATGTAATACCACGTACAACAGTTGAAAGAAGCTGTTTTTTCATTTTTTCCGCTTCATTTGTTACAATCATAAGTGTAACTTTACGATGTTTCGTATGAACAGCATCAATTACTTTACCAGTTACATAAATTGAAAGTAAACTTGTAAGTGCAACATCCCAAGTGAAGAAGAATCCTGCAATTACTACAACGACTGCATTTAAAACAATAAGGAATCCACCAAGTTTAATGTCACGTTTACGAGATAACAACATACCGATAATATCAAATCCACCAGTGGATCCATTACAATTAAAAACAAGACCAATACCAGCTCCGGCAATAACACCTCCGAAGATAGATGATAAAAGTGGATCTGTTGCTACGATTTTTACTGGAACGTAGTATAATGCAACAGATAATACAATTACAGAGATAACTGTGTTAAAAATTACTTTTTTTCCAAGACCTATGTATCCTAAAATAAGGATAGGTAAGTTTAATACGAAGTTAATAATACCTGTGTTTACAGGAGTTACAATCCCTAAAATAATAGCAATTCCGCCAATTCCACTACTTAAAATTTTGTGGGGGATAAGGAAAAGATTAAAGGCAATCGCAATAATAAAAGAACCAATAATAACACCGAGAAATCTGATCATCTTTTTCCCGTCCTTCACTAAAAAATTCATATTATTTCAAGATTATATATGATATTGAAAGTTTTGGGTAAAAACAGTTTATTTCGGAAAATTAGATTAATCGAAACAATTTGATTGTTTTGTAATTTGAAAGGGGATACAGAAATGAGGATAACGACTTATCAACAAAAAAGCCCGTTGAAGCAAGAGTGTGAGGATTCTTATTTTTGTAATGAAGACAAAAATATTTATGGTGTATGTGATGGTGCAACACCGCTCGTTCCGTTTCGTGACGAAAAGGAACATAATGGAGCATACATCGCTTCACATTTATTTGCAAGACATTTTACTTCATTACGGGAAAATCTTAGTTTACAAGTCGCAGTTGCAAGAGCAAATGAGTTATTGCAGAACAAGATGCTAGAATATAAGGTTGATACGAGAAAAAAAGAGCATTTGTGGTGTACATGTATTGCAGCAGTTCAAATAAATGGTGAGAAAATTGAATATGCGCAGTTAGGGGACTGTATGATCGTTGCAATTCTTCAAAATGGAACGATGCAAGTAGTAACGAAAGACACAGTTAAAGGAATTAGTAAACGAGCTAAAAAGAAGAGAGAAGAAGATCGTAAAAAAGGTTTATTTGTGCCAGAAGAACATGTTTTTCAAGATGTTCGAGAACAGTTAAAATACAACCGTTATCTTGCAAATATGGAGGGCGGGTATTCCGTTGCAAACGGAATGAAAGAAGCCATCCATTATTTACAACACGGTGAATTACATATAGATGAAGTGAGTGGGATTTTTATTTGTTCAGATGGGTTATTTCATCCAGATTGGTCACTCGAACAAACTGTTGCATATATAAGAAAGAATAGTATAAACGAATACGTAGCAATCATTGAAGAGTTAGAAGGGAAAAAGAGAATAAGGCCAGATGATAAGACAATTATTATGATCGATTTTTAAGAGGAGGAAGTTCATATGGAAATTAAATGTGTAAATTTAATATTTCAAGATGAGTTAGTTCCTTTAGGGAAAGTAAATAAACTTATTATTCACCATACGTCAGAAGATGGATGGGATGTGTATAAAACACATGAATTTCATCAAACTGTAAGAGGGTGGAGCGGGATTGGTTACAATTATTTTATTGAAGAGGACGGAACGGTAATTGAAGGAAGAGGGTTACATATTGGAGCACATGCGAAAGACAATAATCGAGATACAATTGGAATATGTATGACGGGTAATTTTGATAAGTATGATCCAACTACTGCACAAATGAATGCATTATATTCTTTATGTAAAATGTTTATGAAACAGTTTGCTATAAAGAAGGAAAATATACTAGGTCATAGGGAGCTAGTAGGAGTAACAAAAAGTTGTCCTGGAAATCGTTTTTCTATGGTAGAGTTAAGAAAAATAGTATCTTAAATATAGAGGAGTAACAAATGATGATGAATATAAAAATACCAAATGATAAAAAAGAAGAGCTTGTAGCACAAATTCAGCAATTCTTCATGGAAGAAGATTTAGATGAAATTGGACGTTTCCAAGCAGAACGTTTAATAGAAGAAATGATAAAATTAGTTGGTCCATTTGCCTATAATCAAGCAATTGGAGATGCAAGAAAGCTTGTAAGCGAGAAATTAACGAATATTGAAGAAGATTTGTATGTGTTAGAGAAGAATGAAGGGAAATAAAAAAAGAGCCGAATGGCTCTTTTTTTATTTGTCTTCTTTATGTTCTTTATACTCGTGTGCTTTTTCTTTTACATTACCGACAGTGCTTTTTGCATTGCCTTTTATTTTATCCCATTTTCCTTCGGCTTGTAATTTTTTGTTATCCGTTACTTTCCCGACAACTTCTTTTACTTCACCTTTTACCTTATCAATGGCACCTTCTACTTTTTCTTTTAAACCATGATCATGCTTTGTCATACATTTCTCCTCCTTGTAGTTTGATTAGAATTCTCTTTTCATATTGCAAGTTGAATGATGTATCTAATAATAGCGTAAGAAATATAGTTTGAATATTCAAATGATTAATAGGATAGAAAAGGAATTGTCAAACAATGTATAAAATTGTAATGGAAAGAGAAAGAATGTTAATTACATGTCTTTTGCAGTCCATATTGATTTTGTATAAGCGATTTTCAAATGAGCGCGTTCCATATTATTTTGACTACTACTACCGAACCTTGCTTGTCCAATTATTAAATTACAATCGGATTTAATAGCTGCCTCAATTCTTTTTTGAATTAATGTAGTGTGACAGCCTATACGCTGAAATTCTGGCAAAGTAGCAGAAGCAGCTAATGATGCAATTCCCTTATTTATATATAGGACACCAATGCCCGCAGGAATATTTTGAACTTCTGCTATGAAAAAATACCAGCCTGGTTCATTGTAAAGAATTTCGTTATTTTGACGTACACCATCCTTTGTAAAGGAAGGCATATTAAATCCGCGTACATATATGTCTGCAAAAATATCAAATTCATTTTTTTTTAGTTGGCGCACTGAAATGTTAGAAGGAATAAGGGATGGATCTTCTTTCGGTATACTATATAAAGCGGTATGGAAGCTAGATTGATAAAAACCTTTTTTTGATAAGTATTGAAATAGTTCAGCTGTACCTTGCGCTGGTGTAATTTCAAAACGGCAAGGGATTTGTAGTGATTCATAATAAGAGATGATTTCATCTATCGCATCTGTATTTGTATATGTAATGCCTTTTACTGTATTAAAAGCAGGACCAGTAATTACTTTTGATGAAAAGGCAGTGGCACTCCCGAAATTTTTCATTTGTATTTGCATTGGATTTCCGCTTATTGCTTGTAGTAGCGCTAATCTAGAAGAGAGCATATCTATTTCTGCGTTTTCAATTTCTTGTGCTACATTGAATGTCATAATCATACTCATAAGATTCCTCCGTCAATTAATATAGTTCATAGTACATATACGATTTTTATTCTGAGATTCCTGTTGAAATGTAAGAGAATAAGAGGTTTTTTGGAAGGGAAATGGAAGTGAACTGTCGAAGGGAAGTGGAAACAGATTAAAGGTGGTGCTCTCATGAAACAGAAAGACGTGCAGACATGCCCTAATTGCGGCTCTCAAAACATAGGAGAAGGTGAGTTTATCGGTTATGCACAAATACGGAAAAAGGAAACGATGTTCACATCTTCACCAGTAGATGCTTATATTTGTACAGATTGCGGGAATATCCTTTCATTGAAGGTACGGAATTATGAAAAGTTTAAGCAGAAGCCGTTATGATTGTTGAGAGGTGGTCATATCCAGCGTTGTATACGAAACATCTTATATTACGGAGAATTAATATGAGTGATATTTTACATATATATGAGTATGCCTCAGATAAAGAAATGTCAACGTATACTGTATGGGATGCTCATCAATCGTTACATGACACACAAAAATATATAGAAGAAATTGTGAGTCAATATGAAAAAGAAAAAGTAGCCCCCCTTGGAATTGTATTAAGAGAGGAACAAAAACTCATAGGGACTTGTGGATTTATAAAATATGATGTAATTGAACATAAAGCGGAAATTGCATACGCCTTATCACGAAAATATGGGGGTAGAGGATTAGCTACTGAGGCGGCGTCAGCTTTTTTTAGCTATGGTTTTAATGAGTTACGTCTTAATAGTATTGAAGCAGGATGTAATTCAGAAAATGAAGCATCTGAAAAATTAATGAAACGTTTGAATATGGAATACGAATGTACAATTCAAAAGGATTTGTTCATTAAAGGTAAGTATCGTGATACGAAAAGATATTGTATATCTAGGGAAAGATATATGAATCAATGAAATATTTTATATTGAAAACTCCTTTAATTTAATAAGGGGGTTTTTATTTTTTTATAACAATAATTACCTTTAATTGTTATAATTGGTTATTGAAAGTTATTGTGTTTCTTAATATCACAATTATAGAAGAAAACTAGCTAAATCGTATAGAAAACCTCTATATAACATGATCGCAACCGTAAGTTGACAAAGTGCAACCGCAGGAAGATAGAGATAAAGACAATGTTTACATACAATTTAGTTAAGAAAATAAAGGGGGACACACATATGGGATTTGGTGAAAAGCTTTTTAAATTAAGAAAGGAAAAGGGCCTTTCTCAAGAAGCGTTAGCTGAGAAACTAAACACGACAAGGCAAGCAGTTAGTAAATGGGAAAACGGTCAAGGTTTTCCTGAAACTGAAAAGTTAATAATGATTGGAAATGTATTTGAAGTCTCTCTTGATTACTTATTAAAAGAAACTGCCGAGCAAAGTAATGAAAAGGAAAATGGTTATTATGTAAGTAAGGAAATGGCGGAAGGGTATGTAGTGTATGGACAAAAAATTTCTAAATATATCGCATTAGGATTTAGCTTGCTTATTTTATCTACAATACCGTATTTATTATTTAAAGAAAATGCAACACTGTCTACATTCCTTGTCATTATCATTGCGGTCCTTGGAATTGGAGCAATGATGGTACCTGTAACACTAGAAGAGAGTCGATACAATGTATTAAAAAAGGAAGAATTACTGTTTGATCAAAACTTTCTAAAAGAATTGACAAAAAGATATGCGACTATTAAGAAGAAGTATGCAGCAGTAGTGATCGTTGGATTTTGTTTTATCGCAGCAGGAGCAATACCATTTTTATTTGAGAAAAAACGAATCACGTCAGGAGAGCTCGTGCAGTATTACCCTTATTGTGTTGTACTTATTGCTATTGGAGTTTATCTTTTTGTTCGTGTGTTAGGCGTGTTAGAGACGTATCGAATTTTAGTAGAAAATAAAGAATATAGTAATCGTTTTATCTTTAAACTCAAAAAGAAAGTAAGAAAAAAGGTAGATAGTTTATAAGCAAGAGAAAAACGTGTTTTGGATCATTGTATTCAAAACATGTTTTTTATTGTTCTGAATTATTTCCAAAGAAATAATTCAGAAAATACAGAAAAATATCGTAATTATTTGTAGAAGTCTGTTATAATATACGAAAATGAAAACGCTTTAAAGGGAGGCTGTAAACAATATGATGATGAATGTACCGCTAACAATTAGTTCTATGATGGAAAGAGCAGAGAGACTGTTTTCGAAGAAAGAAATTGTTTCACGGACACATGATACAGTTACAACGTTAACGTATAAGCAGTTAGGGGAAAGGACGAGAAGACTTTCAAGTGCGCTAAAAAAATTAGGAATAAAAGAAGGCGAGCGTATAGGAACGTTAGCGTGGAATCATCATCGACATGTGGAGGCGTATTTTGCTATTCCAGGTATTGCTTCCGTTTTACACACAATTAATATTCGTTTATCTCCTCAACATATTTCATACATTATTCAGCACGCAGAAGATCGCATTCTACTTATAGATGAAGATCTCGTACCACTCGTTGAAAATATTCAATCACAATTATCAACTGTACAAGCCTACATTATTATGACTGATAAAGATGAACTTCCAAATACTACGCTAGAACCTGTATATCATTATGAAAAGTTATTAGAAGAAGGCGATCCAAATTTCCAATTTGTAAAAGATATTGATGAAAATACACCTGCTGGTATGTGTTATACGTCAGCGACTACAGGAAACCCAAAAGGTGTTGTATATACGCATCGTAGTACTGTATTGCATTGTATGGCACTTGGTTTAGCGGATACAGCTGCTTTATCGGAAAGTGATGCGGCGATGGCAATTGTACCGATGTTCCATGTGAACGCTTGGGGGCTTCCTTTCGCTGCTACTTGGTTTGGAACAAAACAAGTTCTTCCAGGACCGATGTTTACGCCAAAAATTTTATTAGAAATGATTCAAGCTGAAAAAGTAACGATAGCAGCAGGTGTGCCGACAATTTGGCTCGGTGTATTACAAGAGTTAGAAAATAATAGTTACGATTTATCTAGTATAACGAGAATATTATGCGGTGGTGCAGCTGCACCGAAAAGCGTTATTAAAGCATTTGAGCAAAAATATAATGTTCCTTTCGTACATGCATATGGTATGACTGAAACGAGTCCACTCGTAACGCTTGCACGTTTAAAAAGTTATGAAACAGAATTATCATATGAAGAGCAATTAGAAATCCGCTCCAAACAAGGATATCTTGTACCTGGTGTAGAGATGAAAGTAGTCGGTACAAATGGTGAAGTGAAGTGGGATGGTACGGAGATGGGAGAATTATGTTTACGAGCACCTTGGATCGCTGAAAGCTATTATAACGATGATCGTACTGCCGAAGGATTCCGTGACGGTTGGTTATATACTGGCGATGTCGTTACAGTTGATGAGGAAGGCTGCGTGAAAATTGTTGATCGTACGAAGGATGTTATTAAAAGCGGGGGCGAGTGGATTTCTTCAGTCGATCTTGAAAATGCTTTAATGGCACATGATGCTATATTTGAAGCGGCTGTCGTTGCAATTCCTCATCCGCAGTGGCAAGAACGCCCAGTTGCCTGCGTTGTTCAAAAGAAAAATAGTACGGTTACAAAAGAAGAAATATATGAGTTTTTAAAACCGCAGTTTGCGAAGTGGTGGTTACCAGATGATATTGTATTTATGGAAGAAATACCGAAAACATCTGTTGGAAAGTTTTTAAAACAGGCACTTCGAAAAGAACTTGAGCATTTGCATAAAGAGAAATAACAGAATTGTCATTTGTAAACTTACATTAATTTATGGTTGACAAAAGAAAAGTAGGAAGATAATATAACTCCTATAATATGTTATCTAAAAACGATTTTAAGTTTACAAATAGGAGAAGTAAATATGAATACAAAAAATTTAGTTTTCGTCGCTTTATTTAGTTCTATTATGGGAGTGTTAGGGTTAATACCTCCAATTGCTCTTTCTATCACACCAGTTCCGATTACATTACAATCACTTGGTGTTATGCTTGCAGGTGGCCTGTTAGGATCACGTCTTGGGGCATTAAGTCAGCTCGTTTTCTTACTTATAGTTGGAGTTGGAGCACCATTACTTGCGGGTGGACGTGGGGGTCCAGGTGTATTTGTTGGACCAAGTGCAGGATATTTACTTGGTTATATCGTTGGAGCGTTTGTAATTGGATATTTAATTGAGCGTTTACGTGAAGTTTCTATTATAAAAGTATTATGTATTAATATAATTGGTGGTATTTTCGTAGTTTACGTATTTGGCATTACTGTACAAGCTTTCTTAATGGATGTTTCTGTATGGGAGACAATGAAAGTGAGTGCTGTGTTTTTACCAGGGGATTGCATAAAAGCAATTATTGCAGCAATTCTCGTGACAAAATTACATCGTTCATTGAAACACATTATTACGCCCGCTTTAAAGAATGAAAAATATACAAATGCGGGATGATAAAGAGAAGAAACACGTTCATTACGTGTTTCTTTTTGTTATTTTGTAAAGAAAGGACATCTCAAATGGGGATTATAAAAGAATATAAAAAGCATGCCTCTTTACAACCGAATAAAATAGCGATAAAGGAAAATGATAGAGCTTTAACATATAAAGAGTGGTTTGAATCAGTTTGTAAAGTAGCAAACTGGTTGCGCGTAACAGAATCGAAGAATAAAACAATAGCAATTGTATTAGAAAATCGTATGGAGTTTTTACAACTATTTGCGGGTGCTGCTATGGCTGGGTGGGTTTGTGTACCATTAGATGTGAAATGGAAAAAGGATGAGCTAAAAGAAAGACTAGCAATTAGTAATTCGGATATGGTTGTGACGGAAGGGTATAAGTTAAATGATATTTTAGATGAAGAAAGAAGAGTATTTGCAATTGATGAATGGAAACAAATAATAGAGAACTACCTTCCTAGAGATTATCTCGGAGAAAATGTACAAAATGCCCCTTTTTATATGGGGTTTACATCAGGATCGACTGGAAAGGCAAAAGCATTTTTGCGTGCACAACAATCGTGGGTTCATAGTTTTGATTGTAATGTACATGACTTTCATATGAGAAAGGAGGATTCTATTTTAATAGCTGGAACGCTCGTTCACTCTCTTTTCTTATACGGCGCAATAAGTGCATTATATGAAGGACAAACGGTGCACGTTATGAGAAAGTTTATTCCAGATCAAGTGTTGGATAAGTTAGAGACTGAAAATATTTCGGTCATGTATACAGTACCAACAATGCTGGAGTCTTTATATAAAGAAAATAGAATAATAGAAAATAAGATGAAAATTATTTCGTCAGGAGCAAAATGGGAAGCTGAAGCGAAAGAAAAAATAAAGAGTATATTTCCTTATGCAAAAAAATACGAATTTTACGGTGCATCGGAACTAAGTTTTGTAACAGCATTAGTCGATGATGAGAGTGAAAAAAAGCCAAATTCAGTAGGGAAACCCTGTCATAATGTGCAAGTTCGAATATGTAATGAAGCAGGAGAAGAAGTACAGCTAGGTGAGATAGGAACAGTTTATGTGAAAAGTGATCAGTTTTTTATGGGATACATATTAGATGGTGTTTTAGTTCCAGAGCTAACTGAAGAGGGCTGGATGACAGTACATGATGTAGGCTATCAAGATGAGGAAGGGTTTATATATATAGTTGGTAGAGAGAAAAATATGATTCTATTTGGTGGAATTAATATTTATCCAGAAGAGATAGAAAGTGTGTTATATACGCATCAAGCTGTTGAAGAAATTGTTGTTGTTGGTGTAAAAGATAGTTATTGGGGTGAAAAGCCTGTCGCTATCGTAAAAGGAAGTGCTACGAAGCAACAATTAAAGAGCTTTTGCTTACAGAGATTATCCTCTTTTAAAATACCGAAAGAATGGTATTTTGTAGATGAAATACCTTATACAAATAGCGGGAAAGTAGCCCGCATTGCAGCCGAAAGTATAGTTAGAAATCAGGAGAAGATACATGAATAGAGCAGTTATTGTAGAGGCGAAAAGAACGCCCATTGGTAAGAAGAATGGGATATTGAAAGACTATGAAGTTCAGCAATTAGTAGCACCACTTCTTTCATTTCTAGGTAAAGGAATTGAGAGGGAAATAGACGATGTTATATTAGGGAATGTTGTTGGACCAGGGGGTAATATTGCAAGATTATCTGTTTTAGAAGCAGGACTTAGTTATCATATTCCTGGTGTAACGATTGATCGGCAATGTGGTGCTGGTTTAGAAGCGATTCGTACCGCGTGTCATCTCATTCAAGGTGGGGCAGGTAAGTGCTATATCGCCGGGGGAGTAGAGAGTACAAGTACGTCACCTTTTCAAAATAGAGCGCGATTTTCACCTGAAACAATAGGTGATCCTGATATGGGAGTAGCGGCTGAATTTGTTGCAGAGCGTTATAACATAACGAGAGAAATGCAAGATGAGTACGCTTGCTTAAGTTATAAGCGGACGCTACAAGCATTAGAAAATGGATATATACAAGATGAAGTATTGTCACTTAATGGATTACTAGATGAAGTAATAAAGCGAGAAATGCAGTATGAAAGAATGATTAAGAGAACAAAACCTGCATTTTTACAAAATGGAACGGTGACGGCAGGGAATTCGTGTGGTGTAAATGATGGGGCGTGTGCTGTACTTGTAATGGAAGAGGGGCAAGCTCGAAAATTAGGATATAAGCCAGTTCTTCGTTTCGTTCGCAGTGCTGTAGTTGGAGTGGATCCAAACCTCCCGGGAACTGGTCCGATATTTGCTGTGCAAAAACTACTTAGAGAAATGAATTTAGCAATAGAAGATATTGATTGTATTGAGATGAATGAAGCGTTCGCTTCGAAAATTGTTGCTTGTGCAAAGGAATTACAAATTCCATATGAGAAGCTCAATGTGAATGGTGGTGCAATTGCGCTCGGGCATCCGTACGGTGCATCTGGCGCTATGCTTGTGACACGTTTGTTTTATCAGGCAAAAAGAGATTCTATGAAATATGGAATGGCGACATTAGGAATTGGGGGCGGAATAGGACTTGCTCTATTATTTGAGAAAGTAGAAGACTAGCAAGATAACTAGTTTTCTACTTTTTGAGGAATATAGGCATTGCTACCAGGTTTTACTTTTATTTCGTTCCAAGCAGCGATAACGTCAGCTTTTGATTTTCCTTTGTTATTTGGATCTTCAAAAAAATCGCGAGTAAAACGATTGTATTCAAACTGTGTACCAATAGTTGTTTTATACGTAGGGTCTTTTTTACGTTCGTTTTCCTCATACCAAAACGTTATAGCGTCTTCATATGTTTTTCCGATATTTTCTTTAAAAAACTTTTGAAGAGCTACTGTAAAGCGGAAGTTTTCTCCAATTTTTTCTTTAAAAAAAGCACGTACATCTTCGCTACATCGATGATTTTCAGTGATAATCGTTTGCAGGGAAAGATCTTTATTGGATAGGGAAGCTTTACTCACCTTTTGATGAGAACTGTTTTTTAATACTTTACCTGTAGTTAAATAATGTGAGATACGACCGCTTATTTCGATCTTAGAGCCACTAGCTGGTAAATCATACTCACGACAAAATATTTGTAGTTCAGCTTTCAACCAATAATAGTTTTGGAAATCTTCAAGAGATATAGACTTTGTTAAAGGTGGACGCATGAATGTAACAACTTCTTTCTTCCATAATTTTCTTTAATTATAAAACGTACGTTCTTTTTGTGGAAGGATTAATTTGTAAATGTAATAGGAAGAGGAGATTACATATGGAAAATGTAATGCAAGTTCGTGTTACTGGAATTTTAATTGAAAGCGAAAAGGTATTGCTAGTAAAGCAAAAAGTTGCTAATCGGGATTGGTCTTTACCTGGGGGAAGGGTAGAGAATGGTGAAACGTTAGAAGAAGCGATGATTCGAGAAATGAAAGAAGAAACGGGATTAGATGTTAAGGTTAAGAATTTATTGTATGTTTGTGATAAACCAGATGCTCTCCCGTCTTTATTACATATTACATTTCTGCTTGAAAGGATGGAAGGTGAAATCACTTTACCTTCTAACGAGTTTGATCATAATCCAATTCAGGATGTACAAATGGTGCGAATAGAAGAATTAAGTAGTTATGGTTTCTCTGAGAAATTTACTAAACTTGCATCTGAAAAATTTCTGAATGCAGGAAGTTACCAAGGTTTAAAACAAAATATTGGCTTGTAAATATAAACTACTTTGAATATTGCTTTTTTCGGTAAATCGATATTTCTTGTCGAATCGTCGATATATGGTAAGTTATGATTGATAAAGTCAAAATGTCGTTCCTGAAATTTCATTTATCGTATTACTATGTATGAAGCAAAAAATAAGGAGATGTCCCTAGTTTGAAATTTCGCTAGACGACATCTCCTTAAGAAATGTTTTACACTGCAGATTGTAAAGAAGAAATAAGCTGATGTAAAAACTCATCACCGCTCATAATCGCTTTCCCACCACCGCGAGCGCTCTTTTTATTTCCGCCACCTTTTCCTTCAATTGCAGGAAGTTCATCTTTTAAAAGAGCATTCATATCGAGCGTTACTGTTTTTCCACAAGCGAGGATGCATTGTAGTTTGTCATCATTTTCAATGACGAAATATGTAATTGCATGCTCTTGTTGTTCTATAATGATAGCAGATAGTTTGGCAACTTCTTGCATAGAACGATTTATAAATACTTTAGAAATAAGGAATCCAGCATGTATTTCTGCAGGCTGTTGTAATAGTTCATTTGCCTCTGCAAATAATAATTTTTCATTCATTGTCTGTATCGCTTTTTCGTTTTCTTTTTGAGAGATAAGAAGCTGTGCTACTTTTGCTGGAATATCAGTTTCGCTACTATTTAATTGTTTAGAAACATCTTTCATAATTTGTTGCTGTTGTCCCATTAATTTCAGTGTGCGCCAGCCAGCGATAAACGTTAATCGAATACCACCTTTATTGCGCTCCCAATTAAGTACTTGAATAAGACCTACTTCACCTGTACGTCTCAGATGAGTTCCACCACAGCCGTTATAATCAAAGTTTTCGATAATAACAACGCGTATATTTTCGGTTAAAGTCGGTTCTTTACGAAGAGGTAACGTTTTCGCTTCCTCTAAGTTCATCCACTGAATACGGATTGGGTGGTTTTCAAAAACAATATTGTTGGCAATTTGCACTGCTTTTTCAATCGTTTCTGCAGGAAGATTTTCTGTTTCTAAATCAATTGTCACCGTATCTTTTCCAAGGTGGAATCCGATAGTGGGTATGTTAAAATGATCCCAAAAAGCAGCAGATAAAATGTGCTGAGCTGCATGTTGCTGCATATGATCAAAACGGCGCTCCCAATTAATTTTACCTTCTACTTCTGCTGTTTCTAATTGTTCTGCAATGAAGTGGCGGATTTCTCCATTTACTTCTTCAACATTAGTGACTAAGGTACCATTTAGTGTGCCAGTATCATATGGTTGTCCACCGCCTGTTGGGTAAAATGCCGTTTCATTTAAAACAACATATAAGTTATCTTCTTTATCATAATCTTGCTTTATAATTTTCGTAGTAAAGTCTTTCGTATAAGCGTCGATGTAATATAATTTTTGCTCCAATTTTCTTTCCCCTTTCGTATTCACTAGTTTCATTGTAAAACAATTGAAATAAGTTTCCTAATATTTCAGAAGAAAGAAACTATTTTTAGAATTTTCTTGCTATAATAAGGAAAAGAAAATGCGGGGGTGGAATGAAATGCTATATGAAAACGGCGTAGATAAACTGCTTAGTTTAAACAGAAATATTTCTGAATTATACCGAGAATTAAATGAAATGGCCCGGATTTTAACGGAGTGTAATCGAGAAAGCGTGAAATTTGATCGGTTATATGTAAAAGAGTTACTGTGGAAAAAAGAAGATGTGATAGAGAAGTATGATCAATTACTTGTGCAGCTTTGTATGAATGAATGCTTTGATTTAAAAAGTGTAATTACTGGCGAATATAAGTATACATATGAAGAAGTAGAAAGTATTGTTTTACAATTTAATGAAAAGTATAACGTAGCAATTTTAATTAAAGATATTTGTAAAGAATTACAGTTTACATATGGCATTGATATGGACATATCGAGAGCGGCTCGGGTGCAAACATCTCAAGTATAAAAAGGAAAAAGAAAGCAGATCCTTTGCTTTCTTTTTTTATGTAAGAAAAGGGAGAGTAGGTTTAAAGATGAAGGGGAAGTTACAAAATATTCATCCACTTGGCATGACAATTATAATAGGGACATTATTTGCAAGGTTTGCAACTTCAATGAGTATTCCTTTTTTAGCAATTTATTTAACAACTGTTAAAGACGTTTCAGCTGGAATGACGGGTGCTATTATTGGAACGAGTGCGCTTGTTGGAGTGTTTGCTAGTTTTATTGGGGGCAATTTATCGGATCGATTTGGTCGGAAGATGATTATAATATGGTCCATGATTGTTTGGGTGTTTGTATTTATCGGATTTTCAGTTGCAGATCATGTTTTGAGTTTCTTTTTATTAAACGCTTTGAATGGATTATGTCGTTCTTTTTTTGAACCGACATCAAGAGCGTTATTATCAGATTTAACAAAGCCAGAGTATCGGTTACTCGTCTATAACTTACGATATGGTGCAATAAATGTTGGGGTTGCGATTGGACCAATTGTTGGATTACAGCTCGGAAGTGCAAAATCAACAATTCCTTTTTTAGTAGCCGCTGGAGTTTACATTCTATATACAGCTATATTAGCACTGCAATTTAAGAAATATCCACTTAGTAAAAAGAAAATGAATACAGAAAATCCTGTTACAATGCTAAATGCAATTCGTATATTGCGAAAGGATGTAGTATTTTTAGTTGCGTTAGTCGGTATTATTTTGAGTAATAGTGGTTTTTCACATTTAACGACGACAGTATCTCAATATTTTGCTAATGCACATATATTTCAGGATGGGGTAAAGTTGTTCTCATATATGCTAGCTTTAAATGCAATTGTAGTAGTGGTTATTCAATACCCTGTCATTCAAATGTGTAAAAAGTATACACCGTTAGCATCAATTATGGTTGGAACGTTATTTGTGAGTGGGGGATTATTTGGATTTGGACTAGTAGAATCTATGTTAGGAGCAGCTATTTGTACCATTATTTTCACATTTGGAGAAGTTTTAATGTTTTCAATGACAGATGTATTTATTGATGAGATCGCTGATTCCAACCTGAAAGGAACATACTTCGGAGCGATGGGCTTTTCAGGAATTGGAGGAGTAATTGGTCCTTGGTTTGGGGGAGTACTACTCGATTATTACGGGTATCAAAATGGGTTTGTAGTATTTTTAGCGCTAGCCCTATTTTCAACTGTAGCATTTCCTGTACTTTTAGTTACAAAAGATTTATTGAAAAAAAGGTACGATAGAAATTATAATATAGAAATACAAGTGAAATAAAATAAGCCCCAGCAACTTGCTGGGGCTTATTTTTGTATTTACGTTAACTCTCAATTTGAAAAAAGAACCTTCTTTTCATGCTTATTGGCAACTTCATTTTTGGAAATATGAATGGCTAAAAATCCATTCTCTAAGCAGGCTAGCATCTTCTTATAAATGATAGTAGTAGGTAAAGAGATTGTTCGCTGTAAAGAAGTATTTTTATGAAGTATGCATATATTTAGGCCTGTCTCCATCTTTTTAATGCGTACATTTTGTTCAGTCACATTTGGTACATCTGTTTCCAAAATGTATTCTTCCTCTGTTTCACAAAGATCGATATGAATTTCATTTGGAAAACTAAAGTTGCTACAAGAATCAGAACAAAATTGATCCATCCATTCTTCGAAACCATCAACATGAAAAAGACAATCCTTCTTTTTCTTGCCCATGTAAGACACCCTCCGTAAAATATCAATTCATATCATGTTATGCATGAATGAAATAGAGGTGAAGAATAAATGGCAAAATATAAACATTTTATGTCGAATATACACAGTATGTGAATATTTTCTTATTACATATCATGATGCGCATGGTTTTTTTGGCGTGAATGGTTACGATTTTTTACTTTATGAGATCCGCTTAATGGTTCAGGTTGTCCTTTTTTTTCTTTCGATTCACGATTGTTTTTTCCCATTGTATGTGACACCTCCTCTTTCTATTTAGAATGAGAGAAGTTTGTAAATTTATACGAGAATGTTTTTAGAAAAAAGGGTAAAGATAAATGGGACTAACTATTATGGAAAGGGGATTGTATAATGCCATATCATAAAGATAAGCAACAAGCTTTTCAAGCAGCTCAGCAAGGGGTTACACAAGCAGAAAATTCATTTAACAATATCGTGAAAAATGATCCGAACTACGGTCATGATTTAAAAGAGTTACGTCAAGAGGTTCAGGAAGCGTATGAACAAATTCAAAATGCACTAGAAGTAGCTTCGGAAACGCAACGTCCACAACTTGAGCAATACGAAAATAATCTTCAAAATATTATGCGAAATGTAGATCAACTAGAAAAGTAAAAGAGGTTGTTGCGTATTCGACAACCTTATTACTTTAACGAACGCTATGTTAAAACAGAAGGTTTTTCTATTAGTTTTTTCTTTACTATGTGCAGTACATATATTTCAAGTGGAAAAAGTGGAAGCGAAAATGTTGCTTAGAAAAGAGCTAGAACCAACTGGCTATGTAACGTGGGAAGTACCTAATAGTGAAAAAATTATCGCAATTACATTTGACGATGGACCTGATCCAACTTATACACCACAAATATTAAATTTATTACGCCAATATAAAGCAGAAGCGACTTTTTTTATGATTGGATTCCGTGTGCAGCGTAATCCATATTTAGTAAAGCAAGTGTTAAAAGAGGGGCATGAAATTGGAAATCATACGATGAATCATTTGTATGCGAGTAATTCATCTGATGAAAAATTAGAAAATGATATTTTAGATGGAAAGAAATACTTTAAAAAATGGGTGAAAGAACCTTTGTTGTTCCGTCCTCCAGGCGGATATATTAACGATGCTGTATTTAAAACAGCTAAAGAAGCTGGTTATCAAACTGTTCTATGGTCGTGGCATCAAGACCCTCGTGATTGGGCGAATCCAGGTACTGAGTCCATTGTAAATCATGTTGTGAAACATGCTAAAAGTGGAGATATTGTACTGTTGCACGATGGAGGAAGTGATCGTAGTCAAACAGTGGCAGCGTTATCGAAAATTTTACCTGAGCTTAAAAAGCAAGGATATCGATTTGTAACGGTTTCGGAGTTATTACGTTATAAACATTAGAAAAAAACCAAAAGGCAGACATACCTTTTGGTTTTTTTGTTACTGATTCTTTTTACGTTTCTTATTATTTTGTCGCTCTGCTGGAGTTAACGCCTCATTTGAAAACTCTTCGTTATAACCAGCACCTTGTCCTTGTGCGGATGCAACATTCATTCCTGAAATAGTATGATTTGCTTTTCGTTTACTCATTTTTCTCACCTCTATAATGTTTTTTTATAGATAAAACATGAGCTGTTCATAACATATATGAACGTAAAGTAAAGCGCTGAAAGAGTACTTTACTTTATGGTAATAGTATTCATAAGGAGCATGAACACTATTCAAATTTAGAAATATAAAGAAAACTTATGATAATCCATAAGTTTCTTATTATTTACTTATTTAGAAAGTTGTAATAAGATATTATCGTAAGGTATTGAAAAGTTTGTCTACATTTTATATTCAGACAACTTAGTCACGTTTAACAGGGGGGAAACATAATGGTCAAACATAATCCATTTCAATCACGCGCAACTTTCGAAGTAGATGGAAAAACGTATCATTATTATCAATTGAAAGCGCTTGAAAACGCAGGGGTTGGCAACGTATCTCAATTACCATATTCCGTGAAAGTTTTACTTGAATCTGTACTGCGTCAAGTAGACGGACGCGTAATTACAGAAGAACATGTTACAAATTTAGCGAAATGGGGAACGAAAGATGTTCAAGATATCGATGTTCCATTTAAACCATCTCGTGTAATTTTACAAGACTTCACAGGTGTTCCAGCTGTTGTAGATTTGGCTTCGCTTCGTAAAGCAATGGCAGACATGGGCGGAGATCCTGATAAAATTAATCCAGAAATTACTGTAGACCTTGTAATTGATCACTCTGTACAGGTTGATAGAGCGGGTACGGCAGATGCGCTTGCATTCAACATGGACTTAGAGTTTAAACGTAATGAAGAACGTTATAAATTTTTAAGCTGGGCACAAAAATCATTTGATAACTATCGTGCAGTTCCACCAGCAACAGGTATCGTACACCAAGTAAACCTTGAATATTTAGCACCAGTTGTTCACGCGGTGAAAAATGCTGAAGGCGATTTAGTTGCATACCCAGATTCATTAGTTGGAACAGACTCACATACAACGATGATTAACGGTATCGGCGTTCTTGGATGGGGCGTTGGTGGTATTGAAGCAGAAGCAGGAATGCTTGGACAGCCTTCATACTTCCCAGTACCTGAAGTAATCGGTGTGAAATTAACTGGTACACTTCCAAGTGGTACTACAGCAACTGACGTTGCATTAAAAGTAACACAAGTATTACGTCAAAAAGGTGTAGTTGGTAAATTCGTTGAGTTCTTCGGTGATGGACTAAAGAGCATGCCTTTAGCTGACCGTGCAACAATTTCAAACATGGCACCAGAATACGGTGCAACTTGTGGATTCTTCCCAATTGACGATATTTCATTAGAATACTTACGTTTAACAGGTAGAGATGAAGAACAAATTCGCGTTGTTGAAGAATATTGTAAAGCGAACGGCTTATTCTATACAGCAGGCAGCAAAGATCCAATTTACACTGACCTTGTTGAAATTGATTTAAATACAATTGAATCTAACCTTTCTGGACCGAAACGCCCACAAGATTTAATTCCACTTTCAGATATGAAAGATGCGTTCCACAAAGCTGTTGTAGCACCAGTTGGAACACAAGGACTTGGATTTAATGCGCAAGAGTTCGATAAAGAAGTGAAGGTTACATTAGAAGATAAAGAAGTAACGATGAAAACAGGTGCAATTGCAATCGCTGCAATTACAAGCTGTACAAATACATCAAACCCATACGTATTAATTGGGGCAGGTCTAGTTGCGAAGAAAGCAATTGAAAAAGGGCTTGTAGTACCTGAGTACGTAAAAACATCATTAGCACCAGGATCTAAAGTTGTTACTGAGTACTTAGATAAATCAGGTTTAACAACATATTTAGATCAATTAGGTTTCCAAACAGTTGGTTACGGCTGTACGACTTGTATCGGTAACTCTGGTCCACTAGCAGAGGAATTAGAAGAAGCAATCGCAGCAAACGATTTATTAGTAACATCTGTTTTATCTGGTAACCGTAACTTTGAAGGTCGTATTCACCCGCTTGTAAAAGCAAACTATTTAGCATCACCACCACTTGTTGTGGCATATGCACTTGCAGGTACTGTTGATATTGACCTGAAAAATGATGAAATTGGTAAAGATGCAAATGGCAATGCTGTATACTTCAATGATATTTGGCCATCAGCTAAAGAAATTGAAGATGTAGTTCAAAGTGTTGTTACATCTGAATTGTTCAAGAAAGAATATGCACAAGTATTTAACAGCAATGAGCGTTGGAATGAAATCCAAACTTCAAATGAAGCTTTATATACTTGGGATAATGATTCAACATACATTCAAAATCCACCATTCTTTGAAGGATTATCTAAAGAACCAGGTGAAGTTGAAACATTATCAGGTTTACGCATTGTTGGTAAATTTGGAGATTCTGTAACGACAGACCATATTTCACCAGCAGGTTCAATTGGTAAGCACACACCAGCTGGACGCTACTTATTAGAAAACGGCGTACAACCAGTTGACTTTAACTCTTACGGTTCTCGTCGTGGTAACCATGAAGTTATGATGCGTGGTACATTCGCGAACATCCGTATTAAAAACCAAATCGCACCAGGAACAGAAGGCGGATATACAACATATTGGCCAACTGGGGAAGTAACATCTATCTATGATGCTGCTATGAAATATAAAGAAGATGGCACAGGCCTTCTAGTTGTTGCTGGTAAAGATTACGGTATGGGAAGTTCTCGTGACTGGGCTGCGAAAGGTACAAACTTATTAGGTATTAAAGCAGTAATCGCAGAAAGCTTCGAGCGTATTCACCGTAGTAACTTAGTGTTAATGGGTGTGTTACCACTTCAATTTAAAGATGGCGAAAGTGCTGAAACGTTAGGTCTTGTTGGTAACGAGTCATTTGAAATTCAAATTGACAAAACAGTTAGACCACGCGATCTTGTAAAAGTAGTTGCAACTGATGTAGATGGCAACGAAAAACAATTTGAAGTAGTAGCTCGTTTCGATAGTGAAGTTGAAATTGACTACTACCGTCACGGTGGTATCTTACAAATGGTTCTTCGTGAGAAAATTGAAGAATCTAAAGTGTCGAACTAAATAATTGAAATGAACGAGAAGGAAGCTAACAACTGTTAGCTTCCTTATTTTATGGAAAGGGATGAAACCATTTGGTTTCATCCCTTTCTTTTTACTATAAAAAATGGAGGAAACGTCATGAAAGAATATAAAAGAATATTGTTACCGTTACAGAAAGAAAAATTATTAGTAATAGCAGCTGTATGTAGTGGATGCTTTGCTGCTATTTTAAACTTATCCCGTCCACTATTCATGGGGCTAATTGTAGATAACCTGATTCAGCGGGAGTTAAAAGCTACGTATGTATATATTGCATTGTTTGTGGGGAGCCGCTTGTTGATGTGGGTGAACAATCTTTCATTTGATTATGTAAGCTCAAAAGCGAGTCAACGAATATTGCGAAAGAAGCGTATAGATGTATTGCGTCATTTTTTCTTATTACCATTTGAAGAGAGTGAGAAGATTAAGCAAGGAGAGTTAGAGACGCTAGTTGTGTCTGATATTCCGAATTGGGTCAGATTATATGGTTCTATATTAATAGAATATATTCACGCTATTGCGCAATTTATAGGTGCGTTCATAGCACTACAACATATAGATATGAAGTTTATATTGTGGGTAACTCCGTTTTTATTTTTTAGTGCAATGGTTCCGATGTTGATGGGGAAAAAGGTCAGGAATATCGCAAGCATCGCTCAAAACAATCAATCAAGTGTTGTAGAGATGGTGTCGCAGTTTGTAAAAGGCGTACAAGATTTACGTAGTTTGCAAAAAGAAAAGTGGGCCATTCGCTTATTTAAAGGAGTAACAGCACAATCCTATAAAACAGAAGTAAAGAAGACGATGATGCAACACTGTATTGGAGTAGTTGGAACAGTGATTGAAACAGGAGCATATATCGTTGTTCTCATTATAGGCGCGCAGAAAATAATGAAGGGGGAAATGGAAGTTGGTGCACTTGTTGCCGTGTTAGCTACAATTGAAATGCTCTTTTTTCCAGTTCGTTACGTTGGCGATTTATTAATGATGACACAAGTTGCAGCTGCTTCGGCAAATAGAGTTTTTTCTTTTTTAGATAAACGAGGGGCAGATAGTAAGGTAGAAAGAGCGATGGGGATGACGATAACAAATGTTTCATTTCAGGAAAGTGATGGAGAGAAATGCAGAATTCATAATATTGATTTGCAAATTCACCCTGGTGAACTCGTTATTATTGTGGGAGAAAGTGGCGCAGGAAAGACGACGCTTTTAAAATTAATGACAGGTTTGTATAAACCATCTAACGGTAGCATTGTTTATTATGGTAATGAGGCTCGTATGACTACAGTGTGGCAAGAACCTCGTTTCTTTCGGACGACAGTAAAAGAGAATGTGCATTTCGGAGAAGAGTATTTAGAAAATCAATTAGAAAAAAATATTGAACTTGTAAATGTGAAACCGATTATTAGAGATTTATCAGAAGGGATTGAAACTGAACTACATAAAAGCGGTGTAGAATTTTCTGGAGGGGAAAGAAAACGTCTTGCATTATTACGTGCCATTGTTTCAAATCCGAATCTTATTATTTTAGATGAACCAACCGCGGGATTAGATCCGAGAAATCAAGAAACTGTTTGGAATATGATAGAAGGATTAGGAAGAGAGGTCACGAGAATTGTGGCAACACATGATGTCGAGAGGGCGATGATAGCGGATTGGGTTGTTGTCATGAATAATGGAATTGTTGTGGAATGTGGGGATCCTAGAGAGTTATTAACATATAAGTCATTTTTCAAAAAGATGTTAATAAAAAGATAAGAGCGATATAATGCTCTTATCTTTATTCATTCTTATTAAGTTGATACGTATAAGGCTCAGTATCGTTAGTACTAAACTCTTTCATTAGAGTCAGTTGGTTTGTATCTGGATTATATTTGAAAATTTTGACCGTATGTTCGCTACTTAGAGATGAATTATATTCTTGAATGGCAAATGTATTTTCAGCAATCTGTGTCATATTACTGGTCGAAACATTTTCTATAGAATCATGATTTGTAGAAATTTCAACGACTCTTTCACCATTGAAAAATACAAGAACAATTACCAAAACAACTAAACATATTCGTATATAACGAAGTTCTTTACTTATAGGATGTTCTCCCAAAATAATCATCCCTCCTATAACTATTGTATAGTAGTGGTGGTAGTCGTCGTGAAGAAACTAAGAACACCAAGGCCGGCTAATAGGATAAATGAGATAAGAGCGATATAGAGACAAATAAGTCCCACTTGCTTTTTTTCAGGATCTTTACTGAAGAGCGAGATAATCCAAGTGATAATGCCAATTGGGGAAAATATAAAACTAAGAATATATAATAGTATTTTTTCAAGTAAATTCATAAAAATATCCTCCTTTTTGACATTTCTATATGTGCCGTTTTCTTCTTATTACTGCTGCCGTTATGTAGGAAAGTACAGAATAAACAGCACTAAAAACAATCCAAGCATCAAAGCTTTGTAAAGCTAGGTGTATGTCAAATTCAGAGACGGTAATGAAAAATATAATAGGGACAGTAAAAGAAATAATAATAGCAGCCCATTTAAATTTATATAGCAAGCTGCTAAAACAAATACATAGTAATGGTAAAGTGAAAAAAATGAAAGTGAAAGGGTTGATAAGCAATTGTAAAATATATATCACCTCGCATTTTTTGTATATATTTCTAATTATATGATAAAAAGGTAAATATTTCATGTATATTACAAATATTCCGATTATTTTGACTGTGAATATTTCCAAGCTCGTCCGTATAAGCTAAAATAAGGTATATAGTATTTTGATGAATTTGTTAAAAGTACATAAACACGTTAGGGTGATATAAAATGTGGCGGAAGCTTACGATTATTGTAGTGTTACTTTGTTTAGCGGGATATGCAGCTTATGAACAGTTCGGTAATAAAGATCAGGCGGTACAAGGGAAGCAAGAAAAAAGTGAAGCTGCTATGAAAGAGATGATTGCAAGTAATGGTATTGAAGTAGGAAAGAGTGCACCAAACTTTGAATTAACTAAGTTAGATGGAACGAATGTAAAGCTATCGGATTTAAAAGGAAAGAAAGTTATTTTAAATTTTTGGGCAACGTGGTGTGGGCCTTGTCAGCAAGAAATGCCTGATATGGAGGCTTTCTATAAAGAACATAAAGAAAACGTAGAAATTTTAGCAATAAATTATACGCCTTCAGAAAAAGGTGGGGGAGAAGAAAAAGTAAGCAATTTTGCTAAGGAAAAAGGGATTACTTTTCCTATTTTATTGGACAAGAACATTGATGTGACAACAGCTTATAAAGTAATTACGATCCCAACTTCGTATTTTATAGATACGAAAGGCGTCATTCAGGATAAGTTCATTGGACCGATGACGCAAAAAGAGATGGAAAAACGAATTGCTAAATTAAAATAACGGTGAAAAGGTAGAGGTGGAGAGTTCCCATTTCTGCCTTTTCTTTTTCAAGTAGTCATAACTTCATGATATGATGTAAGAAATATAAACGTTTAGAGATAAAGGAGTGTATGGAGTGGGGAATGTATCCTTACCGTTAGATTATGTTGTAATTGATTTTGAAACAACAGGATTTAACCCTTATAATGATAAAATTATTCAAGTTGCAGCTGTGAAATATCGTAATCATGAACTGGTAGATCAATTTGTTTCATACGTGAATCCAGAGCGTCAGATTCCGAGCCGAATTACGAGTTTAACAGGTATTACAAATTATCGTGTTTCAGATGCACCCACGATTGAAGAAGTTTTACCTTTATTTTTAGCATTTTTACATAAAAATGTTATTGTGGCTCATAATGCTTCTTTTGACATGCGCTTTTTGAAAAGTAATGTAAATATGCTTGGGTTTCCTGAACCTAAAAATAAGGTGATTGACACTGTGTTTTTAGCAAAAAAATATATGAAGCACGCACCTAATCATAAACTTGAGACGTTAAAGCGAATGCTTGGAATTCGTCTAAGTTCTCATAATGCATTTGACGACTGTATTACGTGTGCAGCTGTTTATCAAAAATGTACATCTATTGAAGAAAAAGGGAAACGAAAAGTAAATAAGGCTGTGCTTGATGAAACTGCGGTATACGAAGCGGTGAAAGAAATACTTGTCCGCAATAAACGCAATGTAGAATGGCTGCGTTGTATGAACGTAGGAAGTTATTTAGATATAAAAGCTTTTTATCCAGTTATGAGATTAAAAGTAAAAGGACGAAAGAAATACGTATTAACAGAAATAGTAGAAGATGATGTGAAAGAAATATGTACGAGCTTAATATGTGAACCTGCTCTAAAAAGTGAAGTTGGTAATACAAGAGTTATGCTTAATAGCTTAGCGGATGTCTTGAAATTAGAAAGTTATATTTTAGAACAGTATGATTTTGTATTACAAGCACTTGATACGTATAGAGAAAATGAAACGAATGCAGATGAGAAGCTCAAAGAGTATTTAAATGTTATGGTATAAAAAACGCTATGTACAAATTATTGTACATAGCGTTTTTTTTAGGAGTACTAAAACATAAAATTTTCTTGCAAATCTGATTAAAGAGTTTTTTGTTTGCTCATACTATGTAGTAAGAATGAGAAAGAGAGAGGGTGAACAGCATGAGAAGAAGTCGCCGCAAATCGTTTGAAGAACTTGTAAATGAAAATAAACAACAATTATTAAGCGATCGTGATGCAATTGATCGCATTGAAGAGCGTATTGAGAAACGTTATGAAATGAAACTTTTTAAGCAAGCTGAATAATTCTTAACACTAGTACGATACTAGTGTTAAGGAGGCGATAGTAATGGGTAATCCGAAAAAGAATTCAAAAGATTTTGCACCGAATCATATTGGAACGCAATCGAAAAAAGCTGGTGGCAATAAAGGAAAACAAATGCAAGACCAAACTGGTAAACAACCGATTGTTGATAACGGTTAAAAGGAGAATGTTATCATTCTTCTTTTTTATGAGGGAATGAAAGACGTTTTGTAACAGTAATATGAAAAAAGGGCTGACAAAAGTCAGCCCTTTTTTGTAATCGTAAAGTTTTCAACGAGTAAACGCCAATTTTGCGGGAATGGTAAACCAATCTTCCAATAACTAATACCACCGATGCCCTGTTCTTTCATTAAATTAAATTTACTTTGTACGGACCGTGAATCTTCAAACCAAACTTCGTGTTGTACGCCGTTTTCGTCAAAGTAATTGAAATGAGGAGCTTGAGCCGTGAAATCATAGCGGATAGGAACATTATATTTACGAGCTAGTGCAACAGCTGCAACAGAGCTGATTGCTTTTGCGGGTGGATTTCCTTGTTTGAACGGAAGTTTCCAATCGAAACCGTATAAATTTTGCCCCATCATAATTTTTTGTGGTGGCATTTGAGATTTCGCATATTGAAGTACTTCTTTCACAGGACCAATAGGAGAAATCGCCATCGGTGGCCCGCCTTGCCAACCCCAGTCGTATGTCATAATGACGACGAAATCAACAATTTGTCCTTGTGCTTTATAATCGTGAGCCTCAAAAAATTTCCCTTTTTGATTGGAACTGGTTTTGGGTACAAGCGTTGTACTTAATGTGTACCCGCTAGGTAAGCGTGTTTTCACATTTCGTAAAAAGCGATTGTATGCCTCGCGGTCTTCGGGTGCCACACTCTCGAAATCGAAATGAATGTCTCGCATGCCATATTTTTCAGCTGTTTGCAAAATGTTAGTAATAAACTTGTTTTGGATTGTTGCATCGCGTAAAATAACCGATGTCAGATCGGCACTGAAATTTCCATTTTCAATATTTGTAATAACGAGCATAGGGATGGTTTTACCTTGCGTTGCAATATTAGCGATTTTCGCTGTTTCCGTTGGTTCTTTTAAAGTGCCGTCTCTTTTTGCTTCAAAGCTGAAGTAGGCTAAATATGTTAAAAATGGATTAATAGCACGTGTAGCATTTACTAAACTTTCTTTTATCGGTATTGTTGAAGGTTGTAAATAAGCGATGGATTCTACTGCTCGTTTTGTACCTTTTGGTATATATAATTGTTGTCCGACATGGAGAATAGATTTTAATGAAAGGTTATTAACTTTAGCTAAGCTAGCGAGAGGAACGTTATACGTTTGAGAAATTCGATATAAGCTGTCACCAGGCTGTACATAATAATTATTTCCTTTTGTATTAACGATAAGTGCCTGACCAACAACGAGTGTTTCAGCAGGATTTAGTCCATTGTCTTTTACAATTTCTTCAGGTGTAGATCCGTACTTTGATGCTAAACCATAAACACTATCACCGCTACGAACAGTTACAATTTGGATCATGTGTTTGCCCCTTTCGGTAAAAGATTCACTGTTTTTATTTTATTTTTGATTCCACTGTATTATGATTAAATGTATGCAAGGTAGCAGAAGTGAAAGAAGGCGAATAGAAATGTTTGTAGCAGAATATGAAGTTGAAATCCGCTATGCGGAAACAGACCAGATGGGTGTTGTTTACCATTCAAACTATTTAGTGTGGCTGGAACTTGGGCGCACGAAACTTATACAAGAATTAGGATTTTCATATGTTGAAATGGAGAAAGAGGGAATTATTTCTCCTGTATTAGATTTGCAAATTTCATATCGTAAAGCGATGCGTTACGGAGAAAAAGCAATTGTGAAAACGTGGATTGATACTGTGAGCCCGCTTCGTGTTGTATATGGTTATGAAATATATAACGGTGATGGTGAGCTTTGCATCACTGCAAGTACGACGAATATTTGTGCGAAAAAAGAAGGGTTCCGCCCTGTATCATTTAAAAAATTATATCCTGAGTGGTATGCGAAATATGAGGAAATTAAAAAGAAATAAAAAAAGCGTGGCAGAAGCCACGCTTTTTTTACTTCTCATAATTAAATTGAGGGAAATCATCACCGTCGTTAAGTGTAACAGATAAATTATGTCCATCGAAGAACCACTCATCATCGCCTTCAATAAAGAAGTTAATACCTTCTTCTTGAGTTTGAACAGCAGGATGTGCAGGGTCATCTTTACGAATACCTAAAGAAAGTCCTTTTTGCACAGTACTGCAACCGCCGTATTGTACGAAAAGGCGTAGTGTTTCACCTGATTGTAAGTTTAATTCGTTTTTATACCATTGTGCTGCTTCTTTTGTTACGGAAAGATTCATGTATAGTTCCTCCAAATTATGTTGCTTTTTCTTTAGTATAAAAAATAACGCAAAAAGACGCTATTAATATGCTTCACGTTTTCTTTTTGCGTTATGTGGGTTACAACCTTATTTTTGCTTTTTTGAGAAGTTTGCTTTCGGTTCGGTTTTATTTATAATTCGTCCGATATTTGCACGGTGTTTATAAATAACCATACCTGCTAATAAACACATCGCAATAATGAAGATTTTATCCCCGCTAACAATGGATGCAATAACAGCAACGACAGCTGTTACCATAGAAGAAAGTGATACGTATCTTGTTGTAAATAAAAGGGTGAAAAATACAACAGCTAATATTGCAAAAACAACTGGTGAGTAGCATAATAGCACCCCGGCAGAAGTTGCAACTGCTTTACCACCACGGAATTTTGCAAAAATCGGATATACATGTCCAAGAACAGCTGCTAATCCGAACCATAGTGGGTGAATATCTAATCCGAAAATTATCGGTAGACCTGTTGCTAATGTCCCTTTTAAAATGTCAGCAATTGTAACGGTAAAACCTGCTTTTTTCCCTAATGTGCGGAATGTATTTGTTCCGCCTAAATTACCGCTTCCGTGCTCACGAATGTCGATTCCATAGCCGATTTTTCCAACGACTAATGCAAATGGAATCGAGCCAAGTAAGTAGGCAACGATAAATAAAAGATATGTAGTAACCATAAGTTCAGTCTCCTTTATTCAAATGTGTTGATAAAGGGTAAAAAGAGTTTTTCCCGTTTATTGTACCATACATTTGTAAAGAGCACATTTCTTTTTTGTAAATGAAAAATTCATTATTTCGTGAAAAAAAATTCACAGGAATGTTACATTTCTCACAGAAACAACAAGACTATATGTTGTAACATTTTAATCAAAAGATAACAACATATTGATGGAGGGTTATAAATGTTACAACGAAATACACGTGGAGAAGAATTAATGAAAGTGTTTGGGACAATTGTCCACGGCAATGAACAAGATTTAATGCAAGAGAATGCAAATGTAGATGGGCGCTCTCCGATGGGAGTAATGGGAACGTTCGCATCTGAGAGTGCAAAATATTATGCAGTTGAAAATTTATTGTCAGACCAAGTGAAAAAAGCGATAAATGAAAATATATTATATCCACATGATTTAGATTTTTATGCGACAGGAACGACGACTTGTTCGCAAATTCCGTTAGCACAAATGCTTGCTAACGGTTTTCATACTGGACATGGACATATGAGACAACCGCAAGACATTAAAAGTGCGTTGGCACTTTCGTCTATTATTTTTCAAGCGAATCAAAATATGCAGCACGGTGGTCAATCGTTTGCACTCTTTGATATTGATTTAGCTCCCTATGTGAGAAAAACCGTACTGAGACATAAAAAGCGACTACAATCATATCCGCTTACGAAAGAACAAATTGAGGAATTCGCATGGAAAGAAACAGAAAGCGATACGTATCAGGCGTGTGAAGCTTTCGTTCATAATTCAAATAGTATGCATAGTAGGGGCGGGGGACAAGTACCGTTTATTTCTATTAATTACGGAACAGACACATCGAGAGAGGGAAGGCTTTTAATTAAACAGCTGTTAAAAGCAACGCAAGCTGGACTTGGAAAAGGAGAAACACCGATTTTCCCTATTCAAATTTTTAAAATGAAAAAAGGTGTAAACTTTGAAGAATGTGACCCGAACTATGATTTGTTTGAATTAGCACTAGAGACGACAGCAGAGCGATTATTCCCTAATTTTTCATTTTTAGATGCGTCGTTTAATGCAGTGCACTATGATGGACGACCTGAAAGTGAAGTATGTTACATGGGATGTCGCACTCGTGTTATGTCTAATATACATGGAGAAGAAACGGCAATAGGAAGAGGTAATTTGTCGTTTACTTCTATTAATTTAGTGAAATTAGGGCTAATTAGTGGATCGAAAGAAGCGTTTTTTGAAGCGCTAAATTATTACTTGGATTTAGGAATTAAGCAATTATTAGAGAGATTCGCGTATCAATGTACGAAGCGAGCGAGAGATTTTCGATTTTTATATTCACAAGGTGTATGGCGTGGCGGAGAAACATTACAGCCTGAAGATTCTGTAGCACCTATTTTAAAGCAAGGGACGTTAAGTATTGGTTTTATCGGTCTTGCGGAATGTTTAGTAGCTTTAACAGGAAAGCATCATGGGGAAGATGAAGAGTCATGGAAACTTGGATATGAAATTATTTCCTTTATGAGGGAGAGAATGGATAAGGCGACGGAAGAACATCAACTGAATTTCTCAATAATTGCAACTCCTGCAGAAGGTTTATCAGGGAAGTTTGTGAAAAAAGATAGAGAGGAATTTGGTGAGATTAGCGGTATAACGAACCATAATTACTATACGAATTCATTCCATATTCCAGTTTATTATAACATTCAAGCGATAAATAAAATCCGTTTAGAAGGACCTTTTCATGCTCTATGTAATGGGGGGCATATTACGTATATTGAATTAGACGGAGCAGCGATGCATAATCAAAAGGCGTTAAAACAAATTGTACAAGCGATGGCAGAGCATGGCGTTGGGTACGGTTCAATTAATCATCCTGTTGATCGTTGTACATGCTGCAGCTATCACGGAGTTATTGGAAATGAATGTCCAAGCTGCGGAAATGAAGACGAGACCAATATAGAAAGAATTCGCCGTATAACTGGCTATCTTGTGGGAGATATGTCGAAGTGGAATAGTGCGAAACGTAGCGAAGAGATGGATCGGGTGAAGCATAAATGAAAGTGATGAATATCATTCATGATAGTGTAGTAGATGGAGAAGGGTTGCGGACAGTCGTGTTTTTTGCGGGCTGTCCGCATCGTTGTTTCGGGTGTCATAACCCGAAATCTTGGAATATTTGCAATGGAACTGAAATGACGGTAGAAGAAGTTGTGAAAGAGATTGCAAGTAATCCATTAACTGATGTAACATTTTCAGGTGGAGATCCGTTTTTTCAAGCTGTTGAAGTGAAAAAAGTAGCAAAAGCCGTGAAAGATTTGAAAAAAAATCTATGGATGTATACAGGTTATACGTTAGAAGAGATACAGAGTTCTCAAAATAATGATATGATAGAGTTGTTACACTATGGGGATGTTTTAGTCGATGGAAGATTTGAAATCGAGAAAAGAGATTTAACACTTCCATTTCGCGGAAGCTCCAATCAATGTATTATTCGATTGAAAGAGTAAAAAGGCGGGATAGATTATATGAATAAAACAGTATTACTTGTTGAAGACGAAAGAAGATTACGTGAAATTGTTAGTGATTATTTTCGTAATGAAGGCTTTGAAGTAATCGAAGCAGAAGATGGAAAAAAAGCGCTAGAGTTATTTGCAGAGCATGAAATTGATTTAATTATGTTAGATATTATGTTACCAGAAATAGATGGATGGTCTGTTTGTAGACGAATTAGAAAAGAATCAGCAGTACCAATTATTATGCTAACAGCACGTTCGGATGAGGATGATACATTGCTAGGTTTCGAATTAGGTGCAGACGAGTATGTAACGAAACCATTTAGCCCGAAAGTGTTAGTAGCTCGCGCGAAGACGTTATTGAAACGTGCGGATGGTGCGGTAGGAGTAGCGGAAGAAAATGCTATGTCTTTAGCTGGAATAGAAGTGAATCGTCTATCTAGAACTGTTTTAGTAGATGGAGAAGAAATTATATTGACGCATAAAGAATTTGAACTTCTCGTTTATTTAATGGAGAACAAAGGAATTGTGTTGTCACGTCAACATTTATTAGATCAGTTATGGGGATATGATTACTACGGTGATGACCGAACGGTTGATACGCATATTAAAAAATTGCGAAATAAGCTAGGAGATAAAGCGAAGCATATCGGTACTGTTATTCGAGTTGGTTATAAATTCGAAGAATAATCTGGAATGAATTGTGCACTTTAGCCCGGGAATTTAGCAATTTTATATCCTCTTTTTGAAGGTAGAATGTTCAAAAAATAATTTTCTTGTCTACAATGGTAGATAGGAGTATTTTTTTAATTGGATTTCACGATGAGTTCACAAGAAGGACACAAAACGTGACTATACTGAAAATACGAATTCACCAGAGAGGGGAAATAAAAAATGGGATATTACGACGGACCAAATTTGAATGAAGAGCATAGTGAAACGAGAGAAGTGAAAAAATCAGGAAGTAAAAAAGGTTATTTCTTCACAGGTTTAGTGGGAGCTGTAGTCGGGGCGGTTTCGATTAGTTTTGCAGCACCTTATATGCCATGGGTGCAAAATAATGGAGCGGCAGTTTCATCATTCAATTCTAATAAACAAGTAGAAGGTACTGTAGTTCCTGTTGTCAATAAATCAAAAAACGAAACTGATTTGCCAGGTATGGTTGAAGGTGCGAAAGATGTTGTTGTAGGTGTTATTAATATGCAACAAAGTGTCGATCCATTTGCAATGCAACCGACAGGTCAAGAACAACAAGCTGGTTCAGGATCAGGTGTTATTTATAAAAAAGCAGGAAATAAAGCATATATCGTAACGAACAACCACGTAGTAGATGGAGCGAATAAACTTGCTGTGAAACTAAGTGATGGAAAGCAAGTTGATGCAAAATTAGTTGGTAAGGATCCTTGGTTAGACTTAGCTGTTGTTGAAATTGACGGATCTAATGTAAATAAAGTTGCAAGTCTAGGTGACTCCAGTAAACTTCGTGCTGGTGAAAAAGCGATTGCAATCGGAAACCCACTTGGATTTGATGGCAGTGTAACGGAAGGTATAATCAGTAGTAAAGAACGCGAAATTCCAGTTGATATTGATGGGGACAAACGCCCAGATTGGCAAGCACAAGTTATTCAAACAGATGCAGCGATTAACCCTGGCAATAGTGGTGGTGCATTATTTAACCAAAACGGTGAAGTAATCGGTATTAACTCGAGTAAAATTGCGCAGCAAGAAGTTGAAGGAATCGGATTTGCAATTCCGATTAATATTGCAAAACCAGTCATCGAATCGCTTGAAAAAGATGGAGTAGTGAAACGTCCAGCGCTTGGAGTAGGTGTCGTTTCATTAGAAGATGTGCAAACATATGCAGTAAATCAGCTGAAAGTGCCAAAAGAAGTCACAAATGGCGTTGTATTAGGTAAAATCTATCCAATATCACCGGCAGAAAAAGCAGGTTTAGAGCAATATGATCTTGTAGTAGCATTAGATAATCAAAAGGTAGAGAATGCTCTTCAATTCCGTAAATATTTATATGAAAAGAAAAAAGTTGGCGAGAAAGTAGAAGTTACATTCTATCGCAATGGTCAAAAAATGACGAAATCAGCTACGTTAGCAGATAATTCAGCTACTAAGAATCAATAATCGGAATAAAAGAAAGTCTCTTTCATGTTGAAAGAGACTTTCTTTATCGGATATACTAAAGGAATAGGAGGGACTAATTATGACAATTGAAAACCCAACTCGTACGGAAATTGGTGAAGTATTGAAGAAAAGTAAAACGATTGCGGTTGTTGGATTATCAGATAAACCAGAACGTACATCGTATATGGTTTCAAAAGCGATGCAAGATGCAGGGTACCGCATTATACCGGTAAATCCAACAGTTGATGAAGTACTTGGAGAAAAGGCAGTTCCTTCACTGGCGGATATTAAAGAACATGTTGATATCGTAAACGTATTCCGCCGTTCAGAATTTTTAATGGGTGTTGCGAAAGAGTTTGTAGAGATTGATGCAGATGTTTTTTGGGCACAACTAGGAGTACAAGATGAAGATACATATAAACTTTTAAAAGAAAAAGACTATACTGTAATAATGGACCGTTGTATTAAAGTAGAACATGCGATGACAAAATAGTATAGATTTTAAAGATAGAAAGATTGATTCAGCCCTCGTTATAGATAAGTAGGGCCGATGAACGAGGTGTTCATCATGAGATTTTTTAAAGGCTGTTTTTGGGGATTGTTACTTGTTATCCCGTTTTGGATATTGATCATTTGGATCATGATAAAGGTTTGGAATGTGTAATCTTGGAATACATATCCATTTCTCGTTGACAAACGATTATTTTTCTGAAATAGTAGCCTAGAGGAATCCTTGTGAAAAAACAAGGATTTTTCTATTGAAAATGGTATATAAAAGAGATAAGATAACTTGCCAAAACTATAGTCGAGGCGTTATTCTATAATAGAAACATATGTTCTAATTTGATTAGGAAAGGGGCAAGGAGTTTGGCGAAGCATCAGTTCCAATACAATGAAGATGCAATTCAAGTGTTAGAAGGACTTGAAGCCGTTCGAAAACGCCCGGGTATGTATATCGGGAGTACGGATAGCCGTGGATTGCATCATTTAGTATATGAAATAGTAGATAACTCCGTTGACGAAGCGTTAGCGGGATTTGGCGACGAAATTTCTGTCGTAATACATAAAGATAATAGTATTAGCGTTATTGATAAAGGGCGAGGAATGCCTACGGGAATGCATAAACTTGGGAAACCTACACCTGAAGTTATTTTAACTGTACTTCATGCAGGTGGTAAGTTTGGTCAAGGTGGCTATAAAACGAGTGGTGGTTTACATGGTGTTGGGGCATCAGTTGTAAACGCCTTGTCAGAATGGTTAGTAGTAACAATTAAACGTGATGGTAACATTTATGAACAACGCTTTGAAAATGGTGGCGTTCCTGCAACGACGTTAGAAAAAATCGGAAAAACAAAAGAGTCTGGTACGACAATGCACTTCAAACCAGATACAACGATTTTCAGTACGACAAATTACAATTATGAAACATTATGTGAGAGATTACGTGAATCTGCATTCTTATTAAAAGGAATGAAAATCTCGATAAAAGACGAACGTAATGATTTAGAAGATATATTTCATTATGAAACAGGAATTGAAGCTTTCGTTTCATACTTAAACGAAGAAAAAGATTCAATTCATCCAGTTGTATATTTCACTGGTGAACAAAACGGGATTGAAGCAGAACTAGCATTCCAGTTTAATGATGGTTACTCAGAAAATATTCTTTCGTTTGTAAACAACGTACGTACAAAAGATGGTGGAACACACGAAGCTGGATTTAAAACAGCGATGACACGTGTGTTTAATGAGTATGCTCGTAAAGTTTCATTATTAAAAGAAAAAGATAAAAACTTAGAAGGTACAGATATTCGTGAAGGTGTAGCGGCTATCGTTTCTGTACGTGTACCAGAAGAAGTACTGCAGTTTGAAGGACAAACAAAAGGGAAACTTGGTACAAGTGAAGCCCGTTCTTCTATTGATGCAATTGTATCAGAGCATTTAGCTTACTTTTTAGAAGAAAACCCGGATGTAGCTACACTTCTTGTGAGAAAGGCAGTTAAAGCAGCGCAAGCACGTGAGGCTGCTCGTAAAGCGAGAGAAGAAGCACGTAGTGGTAAGAAAAAGAAAAAATCAGAAGGTACTTTAAGCGGGAAGTTAACACCTGCACAATCACGTAACCCTCAAAAAAACGAATTGTATTTAGTAGAGGGTGACTCGGCCGGCGGTTCAGCAAAGCAAGGGCGAGATCGTCGTTTTCAAGCGGTACTACCATTGCGTGGTAAAGTAATTAACACGGAGAAAGCAAAGCTTGCTGATATTTTTAAGAATGAAGAGATTAATACAATTATTTATGCAATTGGCGGCGGTGTAGGAAATGAATTCGCTGTTGAAGATATTAACTACGATAAAGTTGTTATTATGACCGATGCAGATACGGATGGAGCTCATATTCAAGTATTGTTATTAACTTTCTTCTACAGATATATGAAACCACTTATCGAAGCTGGTAAAGTATTTATTGCACTTCCACCTTTATATAAAGTAAGTAAAGGGAAAGGGAAAAGTGAAGTAATTGAATATGCATGGTCTGATGAAGAATTAGATGGTGTAACGAAAAAGGTCGGTAAAGGTTATATGTTGCAGCGCTATAAAGGACTTGGTGAAATGAATGCAGATCAGTTATGGGAAACGACGATGAACCCTGAAACGCGTACATTAATCCGAGTGAAAATTGATGATGCAGCAAGAGCAGAGCGCCGTGTAACTACATTAATGGGCGATAAAGTAGAACCGCGCCGTAAATGGATTGAGCGTAATGTACAATTTGGTATGCAAGAAGAAGGAAATATTTTAGAAAACGAAATGATTATGGAGACGGAGGTGGAATAACATGCAGGCAGAGAAGTTTCATGACCTCCCGCTTGAAGACGTGTTAGGTGACCGCTTTGCACGTTATAGTAAATATATAATCCAAGACCGCGCGCTTCCAGATGCGCGTGACGGTTTAAAGCCAGTACAAAGACGTATATTATATTCTATGTATGTAGAAGGAAACGTACATGATAAAGCGTTTCGTAAATCAGCTAAAACAGTTGGTAACGTTATTGGTAATTACCATCCACATGGTGATTCTTCTGTATATGAGGCGATGGTACGTTTAAGTCAAACTTGGAAAGTACGTAATGTTTTAGTTGAAATGCATGGTAATAATGGTAGTGTTGATGGTGATCCAGCAGCGGCAATGCGTTATACAGAAGCTCGTTTATCACCAATCGCATCTGAATTATTACGTGATCTTGATAAAGAAACAGTTGAATTCGTGTCAAACTTTGATGATACGAGTGAAGAACCGGTTGTATTACCAGCAGCGTTCCCGAATTTATTAGTAAACGGATCTACAGGAATTTCCGCTGGTTATGCAACAGAAATTCCTCCGCATCATCTTGGAGAAGTTATTGACGCTACAATGATGCGTATTGATAAGCCAAATAGTACTGTTGATGATTTATTAACAGTTATGAAAGGACCAGATTTCCCAACAGGCGGTATTATTCAAGGGATTGATGGTATTAAAAAGGCGTATGAAACAGGAAAAGGTAAAATTATTATTCGCGGAAAAGCAGAAATTGAAACAGTGCGCGGTGGGAAACAACAAATTGTAATCACTGAAATTCCTTACGAAGTGAATAAGGCAAACCTTGTAAAGAAAATGGATGAATTACGTCTAGATAAAAAGTTAGATGGCATTGCTGAAGTACGTGATGAGACAGATCGTACTGGTTTACGAATCGTTGTTGAATTAAAGAAAGAAGTAAACGCCGAAGGTATTTTAAATTATTTATATAAAAATACAGATTTACAAATTCCATATAACTTTAATATGGTAGCGATCAATAATCGCCGTCCAACACTTATGACATTACCGAAAATTTTGGATGCTTATATTGGACATCAAAAAGAGGTTATTACGAGACGTTCGCAATATGAATTAAGAAAAGCAGAAAATCGTCAACATATTGTAGAAGGTTTAAAGAAAGCATTATCGATTTTAGACCAAGTAATCGAGACAATTCGAGCTTCAAAAGATAAACGTAATGCGAAAGATAATTTAAGTGCAAAATTTGGCTTTACAGAAGCACAAGCAGAAGCAATTGTATCCTTGCAATTATATCGCTTAACGAATACAGACATTACGGCGTTACAAGAAGAAGCCGATGAGCTTAATAAGAAAATTCTAGAGCTACAGTCAATTTTACAAAGTGAAAAAAGATTACTTCAAGTCATTAAAACTGATTTGAAGAGAGTGAAGAAAACATATAGTGATGATCGTCGCGCTATTATTGAAGAACAAATTGAAGAAATTAAAATAGACGTAGAAGTGATGATTCCACAAGAAGATGTCATCGTTACTGTAACGAAAGAAGGATATGTGAAACGTACTGGATGGCGCTCACATAATGCATCAAACGGCAAAGACTTCGGTATGAAAGAGGGTGACATCTTACTTGAACGATTCGATACGAATACGACTGAAACAGTTCTTTTATTCACAAGTAAAGGAAACTATATATATCTTCCAGTATACGAAATGCCAGATATTCGTTGGAAAGATTTAGGTCAGCACGTTGCAAATATCGTTTCACTCGACCGAGATGAAACAATCATTTGGGCAACGGTTGTACCGAACTTTGAGGAAGAAAAACGATTTATCGTATTTGTAACGCGAAATGGTATGATAAAGAAAACAGAATTAAATCAATATAAAGTTCAGCGTTATTCAAGGGCATTCGTTGCTGTAAACTTGAAAAAAGATGATGAAGTTGTTGATATATTTGCGACAGATGGAACGAGTGATATCGTTCTTGCGACACATGGTGCATATGCACTGATTTTCCATGAAGATGAAGTAAGTCCAGTTGGTGTAAGAGCTGCTGGTGTAAAAGCGATTAATTTAAAAGAAGATGACTATGTCGCTTCTGGTAAACCGTTAAATGGTGACAAAGATCAACTTATTCTCGTAACGCAACGCGGTGCTATAAAGCGTTTAAAAGCATCAGAAATTGAAAAGTCAACGAGAGCGAAGCGAGGTCTTGTTATTTTCAAAGAGTTAAAACGTAATCCATACCGTATTGTAGGTATTGAAATTGTACGAGACGATGAACTAGTTTACATGAAGACAGAGAAAAATATTGTAGAAGAGGTTGATCCGAAAGCGTATCGAAACAAAGACCGGTATAGTAATGGTAGTTTAGTACTAGATGTTAATGATACTGGTGAAGTAGTAGAAACGTGGACGAAGAAAAGACCGGAATAAAGGAAGCATCTTGCTATGAATAATAGCGAGATGCTTTTTTCTAAGCGAATTATTATGTATATGAAAATAATCTTGTTATAATAGTGAAATGAAATCGTTCTCATAAAGTGAAACTTTAATCAGTGGGGGGCTTTATTCCCTACTGATTATTAGTTGAACTAATCGGGCTTTTACGGACAGTAAGGCCCTCACCTAACTTTTTAGTTTTCGCTGAATTTTGAGGAGGGATCTTACTGTCCGTTAGTGCGGGATAATTGGAGGGGCAACATGAAAAAAATAGGTGTAGGGATTGTAGGATTTGGATTTTCTAGTACAACATTTCACATCCCGCTATTACAAACGATAAAAGAATATGATATTCGAGCTATTTTATCTTCAAAAGAAGAAGTAGTGAAACAAACTTTACCAAATGCTGCTGTTGTTGACACAATTGATGAATTAGTAAAGCGATCTGATATTGAACTAGTTGTCATTACTTCACCGAATACAACTCATTTTCTATATGTAAAAGAAGCGATTTTACATGGTAAGCATGTTGTAGTGGAAAAACCATTTGTTGTTTCAATTGAAGAAGGGGAAGAACTTATCTCATTAGCAAAGCAGCATAATGTGATGTTAAGTGTATATCATAATCGTCGTTTTGATAATGATTTCCTAACAATTAAGAAATTGTTAGAAGAAAATAGAATAGGAAATGTATACGCATATGAAGCGCATTTTGATCGTTTCCGTCCACATGTACGCGATCGATGGAGAGAAAAGAATTTACCAGGTTCAGGTATATTATATGATTTAGGATCGCATTTAATTGACCAAGCGCTATCATTATTCGGAAAACCAGATGCGATAAGCGCAGATGTAATAAAACAAAGGCCAGGTGCGGAGATTGATGACTATTTCCACGTAGTACTTCATTATGGAGTTAAGCGTGTCATTTTACGTAGTAGCAGTTACGTGAAACAAGCAGGACCGCATTTTACATTACATGGGGACAAAGGTTCTATCGTGAAATACGGTATGGATTCGCAGGAAGAACAATTAAAAAATGGAATGAAGCCAGGCGATATAGGTTATGGAGTAGATGCTGAAGAGAATTTTGCTACTTTAGAAACAGAAGAAACTTTAAATCGTATTTCAACAGAAGTCGGTTGCTATGACATGTACTATAAAGGTGTAAGAGATAGTATATTAAATGGTGAGAAACTACCTGTAACAGCGCAAGATGGTTTAAATGTTATTAAACTAATTCAATTAGCGGTTGAAAGTAGTGAAACGGGTAGAGTCATTTCGCTAAAATAAAAAAGACACGAATTTCGTGTCTTTTTTATTTTGTTGGAACAGAAAGGCCGTAAAAGAACATCGTAACGATATCTTGTATATGTTTTTCTCGATCTCCTTCAAGAAGCTGTGCCCCGAAATCATCACCTAACTTAGTAAACATTTGAATGTAAAGTAACATCATTTCTTTCGTAAGGTGTGGATTAATTTCGTTTTTGCGCTGAGCTCGTTCTAATATTTCTAAATACCAGGGAAGGATTTTTTCATTTTGATAACTATAAATAAACTTACGGAGTTCTTCGTCCCTTTGCATCATTTGTAGTAACATATCAGGTTGAAATAACCCGCCAGTATTCATTTTTCTTACAATCATTTTTTGCATCATATCATGAAAAGGTAATTTTTCTTCTGCAAGCCCTTTATAATATTGAAATTCAGATATGATAAATTCTTGTATAAGCTCCCTAAATAACGCATCTTTACTTCCGAAATGATTATAAATTGTAACTTGAGAAACGTTTGCTTCTTTTGCAATATGTTCTATTTTTACTTCATTAAATCCACGTTCTGAAAATAATACGAAGGCCGCCTCTTTAATGGCGCGTTTTTTCTTTTCTTTCACTTTTTCAAAGCCGTTCAATGTAATCACCTCACTTAAAATATACAAGAAAAAATAATGGAAAACAATATTTTTGAAATATGGACTAATGAATATTTCAAAAAGTTGTTGCGAATATGAAAGATGAGGAGTACAATAATTTTGAAATATCATATATTAAATATTTCAAAAAATGAGGTGGACTTATGATTTCAGTTCAAGATGTTACAAAACAGTTTTCGAATGGAAAAGGTTTGTTTCATATTACATTTGATGTAAAAGAGGGAGAAGTATTTGGTTATTTAGGACCGAATGGTGCCGGAAAATCAACGACAATTCGTAATTTAATGGGATTTATAAAACCGACAGCTGGTAAAGCGACAATTTTTGGATTAGATTGTTGGAATGAAGCAGCGAAAATTCAAAGGGAAGTTGGTTATTTACCGGGTGAAATTTCTTTTATTGAAGGAATGAACGGATTAGAGTTTTTAAAATTAATGCAAGGAATGCGTGGATTAAAGGATACGAAAAGACGAGATGAACTGATAGATCGTCTGCAATTTGATGTGAAAACACCGATTCGCAAAATGTCTAAAGGAATGAAGCAAAAAGTAGGGATAGTCGCTGCATTTATGCACGATCCAGAGGTGTTAATTTTAGATGAACCAACATCTGGACTTGATCCACTGATGCAGCAAGTATTTATAGAACTAATAGTAGAGGAAAAACAAAGAGGAAAAACGATTCTTATGTCTTCACATATTTTTACTGAAATTGAGAGAACTTGTGACAGAGTAGCTATTATTAAAGATGGTCGACTCGTAACAGTTGAAAATATTCATGATTTACAAAGTATGAGACGACAGGTAATAGATGTAACTGTATCATCGCAAGAAGAAATTGAATCTCTTACAAAGTGTAATTTGCAATTTGAAGCGGTAAAAGGCAGAGAGGCATCTATTATTGTACAAGGAAACTATCAAACTGTTTTACAAACACTTTCAAACTATAATGTAACGGCACTTCAAACGAGAGCGATGGATTTAGAACATTTATTTATGCATTATTACGATAAGAAAGAAGGGGTAACGCATGAATAAGCAATTGTTTTTAGCTAGTTTGAAAGAAACACAAAAAAGTATTTTTAGTTATGCGATTGGTGCGGCTCTCTATTTATGGTTATTAATTTGGATATTCCCATCAATGGTATCAGCGAAAGGGTTAAATGAATTAATAAGTGCTATGCCTGATAGTGTGAAAAAAATTGTTGGTATGGAAAGTCCGATTCAAAACGTAATGGATTTTTTAGCTGGGGAGTATTACAGTCTATTGTTTATTATCATTTTAACAATTTTTTGCGTAACAGTTGCGACACATTTAATTGCGCGTCATGTAGATAAAGGAGCGATGGCATACTTGCTAGCAACGCCTGTATCCAGAGTGAAAATTGCCATTACGCAAGCTACTGTTCTCATATTGGGGCTACTTATCATTGTAATTGTCACGTATGTAGCAGGTATAGTAGGAGCAGAATGGTTTTTAAAAGATAATAATTTAAATAAAGAATTATTTTTGAAGATTAATGTAGTCGGAGGGCTCATATTTTTAGTCGTTAGTGCGTATTCATTTTTCTTTTCTTGTATATGTAATGATGAAAGAAAGGCACTTAGTTATTCAGCAAGTTTAACTATATTATTTTTCGTACTAGATATGGTAGGGAAATTAAGTGATAAGTTAGAGTGGATGAAAAGCCTATCTTTATTTACGCTGTTTCGTCCGAAAGAAATTGCTGAAGGAACATATAATATATGGCCGGTAAGTTTAGGTTTAACCGTTGGGGCAGTTTGCATCTTTTTGTTAGCAATAGTTATGTTTAGAAAGAGAGATTTACCGTTATAAAGTAGCAAGTCCACTGTGAAAGTGGACTTTTTTGTTTGTAAATTTGAACCGATATGTTCATTGTGTGCCACCATAAAAAGGATATTTATCTTTTTATTTACAAAAATATTCAAAAAAATGAACCTTTTTATAGGCTACGCAGTCTAATACGTGTAAAGTTAAATTTGAAGTGAGGATGAAACAGGAGGAGCAATTGTGAAAGTAATCCCTTTATATAAAATGATTGTAAAAGAAGAAACGGATGTTTCCTTAGCGAAAAAAGGTGATCATGAAGCCTTTATGGCGCTTATACATACGGAGAAAGTGAAGATGTATCGCATTGCAAAGGCGATGTTACATGATGAGACAAACATAGAGGATGCGATACAGACAACAATTTTAAAAGCTTATGAAAATATAAAAAAACTAAAAAAAGAAGCGTTTTTTCAAACTTGGTTAATTCGAATTTTAATAAATGAGTGTAACAATATAATTAAGTCATATAAAAAACTAATTATAATCGAGGATCATGATAGTAGTATGATAGCGTTCGACCGATATAAAGATATTGATCTTTGTAATGCCATTCAGTCTTTAACGGAAGAATTAAGAGCTGTAACTGTACTTTATTATTATGAAGATATGAATCAAGAGAGTATTGCGTCCCTTTTAGAAATTCCAAAAGGGACGGTTAAGTCAAGGCTGTCACGTGCAAGGGAACTATTAGAAGAGCGATTAAAGATGGAATAGGGGGTGTATAGAATGGATAGTGAAAAATCATTTGATGAGAAATTAAAAAAGAGAATAAAAGATGAAAATGTTATTTTACCGCCAAAGTTAAATGGAAAGATTAATGATACACTGCATGATCTTCCAGTAAAAAAGAAGAGTTACAGAGTTCATATGATGGTAATTAGTGCCGCGGTTCTAGCGCTTTCTATTGTTTCTATGTCTGAATTTTCTATACAAAGCTTTGCACAAAATGGTGGAGTATTTGAATATGTGAAGAAAAAGGCGTTTTCTGATTATGAAAATGAAGAAGAAATAAAATTGAATGTAAATTATCCAGATAAGGAAAAAATTCATATAAAGATGTTGGATTCAATTGATCATTTTAAAAATATTTCAGGACAATTTGAGGAATATTCTAGCTCTACAAGAATGGCTACAACATACAAGTATGCGATTGATACGGAGAAACAAAGAGGCATTGCATCTCAAGAAGATAAACGATTGAAAAAAAGAACGATTATATATAACGAGGGTAGAAAAAAAGAGTTTGATGATGAGAACTATACATATAAAGAGACAAAATGGAGCCCAGAGGAAAGAAATAATGAACTATTAAAACTAAATCCTACGGAAAGATTGTTGAGAAAATCAGGTGAGAGGAAACGGTATGATGGCGAATATGTGGGATTGGCTAAGCATAGTATTCAATCAGAATTCGCAGATTTGTTAATTCGATATAAAGATTGGAATTATAAAGAAACGAAATATCTAGGACTCGATTGTTACAAAATTGAAGGGGTAATTAATATAGAGATGCCTATTAGCGCCTCTGAAGATGTAAGAGGGAAATTTGAAATGGTTGTGGAGAAAAACACAGGGGTTATGTTAAAGTTTCTTAGTTTTCATGAAGGTATGATTCAATATTCAGTTACTACCGAATGGATACAAATAGATAAAGGGCTGAAAGAAAGTATGTTTCAAAAGGATAGCACGAAATATGAAAAAATGAAAAATATATTGGATGAATAGAAACAGGAGGAGAATAAATGGGGAATCATTCGTCTTCAAGAGAAGAGAAAAATAAGCGGAAATATAAAAAGACAACGATAATAAGTTTACTACTAGGAGTATTACTATTTGGCGGGGTTGGATATGGCACCTATGTATATATGAAAACTTCTAATCTTGTACAAAAATCTAATTTGAATTTAGCGCGTGGTGAAAAATCAAATTTACGTGAGAAAGCAGTAAAACCAATTGCAAACAATGTTTCACTTTTAATTATGGGCATTGATGAAAATCAAGAACGTCAAAAGGAGTATAGTGGTGCATTTCATACAGATGCGTTATTGCTGGCAACTTTTAATAAAGATGATAAGACAGTGAAATTAACAAGTATACCACGTGATACGTATACATATGTCCCGATTGAAAAGAAAAAGGATAAAATAACGCATGCATATGGAAGAGGGCTTGTTAAAAATGGTAAAGATGGAGGGCCACAAGCATCTGTTGAAGCAGTAGAAAAATTGTTACAAGTCCCCGTTGATTATTTTGTGAAGTTTAATTTTAGCTCATTTATTAAAATTGTTGATGGATTAGATGGTATTGAAATAGATGTCCCAGTTGAATTTACAGAACAAAATAGTAAAGATGAACCTGATGCGATTCATTTGAAAAAAGGACTACAAAAATTAACGGGAGAAGAAGCACTTGCGCTGACAAGAACGCGTCATATTGACAGTGATGCAATGAGAGGGCAACGTCAACAACTTGTTATTGAAGCGATGTTAAATAAATTAAAAAGCGCAGGTTCGATTACAAAACTAGAGAAAATGGTTGAGGCGGTTGATGGTGATTTTAAAACAAATTTAGCCATGGATGATATTTTATCTTTTTATAAATATGGTTTAAATGGTTCAGTTGAAAAGACTCAATTAGCTGGTGATGATCTTTATTTACCTAATGGCCCAAATGGACAACGTGTCTATTACTATAATCCTAATAAAAAAGACCTACAAAGTTTGAGTGATACTCTTAGAACACATCTAGGATTAAGTGCGAAGCAGATTGAGGAAAATTAAAGCAGACGAAATGTCTGCTTTTTTATTAGCATCTACTCTATCTGCAATGAATGTTATCTCATTAGAAGGGTTAGCGCTACTACTTTGGGTAGATCGTTTCATGTCAGAAGCACGTGCTATCTCGTTAATTTAATTGGTAACGGTATTGCGACTGTAGTTGTTGCAAAAAGTGAAAGTGAGTTTGATGATGAGAAGTATAAGAGAGTGGTAGAGGAAATGAAAAGAGAAAAAATTGCCGGGTAAAAAAAGTCAGTTTAGCTGACTTTTTTATTTTTGTAGAAAAGATGTTTTTAGATATATGCATTATTTATTAGCAATAATTAACAAGTATTCAAGCGGTAAATGAGATGAAAGTGATTAAATCAACGAATGTGTATAAATGAGAAATAAGGTTTGAACAACATATGGCATTTTTATGAATATTACTGTAAAAAAATAATTTTTTAAAAATTTTCAATAATAATACTTTACAAAATTTAAAAAATTAGTAGAATAAGAAGTAGTAAGAATCGTCTGATAAATATATAGAGAAAAACAGAATTATCAGAAAATTCTTTAATAGCTATCGTTAAGAATTAGGGAGGGTACAAAATGAAAAAGAAACAAATGAAAAAACTAACAGCAGTTGTAGCACCGGTTTTAGCAATGAGCATGGCGTTAACAGCATGTTCTACATCAGGTGGAGATAAGAAGACAAGCACAGATTCTAGCTCTAGTGGAGATAGTAAATCAGAAGGAAAACTAGCAGCGAAACAAGTGCTAAATCGTACAGTAACGCAAGAGATTCCAACGATGGATTCTTCAAAATCAACAGATACAGTATCTTCACAAATGCTAGGGAATACAATGGAAGGGTTATATCGTCTTGATAAAGATAATAAGCCTATTCCAGCTGCTGCAGAATCTAGTACGAAAAGTGAAGATGGTAAAAAATATACATTTAAACTACGTAAAGATGCAAAATGGTCAAATGGTGATCCAGTAACTGCGAAAGATTTCGTATATGCTTGGCAACGTCTATTAGATCCAAAAACAGCTGCTGAGTATGCATTTATCGCATTCCCGATTAAAAATGCAGAAGTGGTTAATAAAGGAGAAAAACCTGTAACTGAATTAGGAGTGAAAGCGGTAGATGATCTTACGCTTGAAGTTGAATTAGAGCAAGCGGTGCCGTACTTCTTAAACTTAGTAGCATTCCCATCATACTATCCATTAAACGAAAAGTTCGTAAAAGAAAAAGGCGAGAAATTCGGTTTAGAGTCTGATACAACAGTTTATAATGGACCATTCGTTCTTAAAGATTGGAAGCATGAACAAGGATGGCAATTAAAGAAAAATGATCAATATTGGGATAAAAAGACTGTAAAACTTGAAGAAGTTAACTTCAGTGTTGTTAAAGAGGCTGCGACTTTAGTCAATTTATATGACAGCGGTCAAGTTGACTTTGCATTATTAAATGGAGAGTTCGTTGATAAATACAGAAGTAAGAAAGGTGAATTCGGAACATATTCACAAGTGAGCACGTATTTCATTCGTATGAACCAAAAACGTGATGGACAAGATACACCATTAAAGAGTAAAAAATTACGTGAAGCAATTGCGCTATCAGTTGATAAAAAGAATTTAGCAAACGTAATTTTAAATGATGGATCAAAAGAAGCGGACTTCTTAGTGCCAAAAGGTTTAGCAACTGGACCGGACGGTAAAGATTTCCAAGAAACGTTTAAAAATGGTTTAAAACCAAATGCTAAAAAAGCTGCTGCAGCTTGGGAAGAAGCGAAAAAAGAGCTAGGTAAAGACCAAGTTACAATTGAATTCTTAAACTATGATACTGGTAATGCGAAAAAAGTTGGAGAATATATTAAGGACCAGATTGAGAAAAACTTAAAAGGTGTAACAGTTAATATTAAACTTCAACCATTTAAGCAAAAACTAAAATTAGAAACTGAGCAACAATATGATATTTCGTATGGCGGATGGAATCCAGATTATGCAGATCCAATGACGTTCTTAGATATGTTTGAGACTGGACATTCTCATAACCAAATGAGCTTCTCTGACCCTAAATATGACGGCATGGTGAAAAAAGCTGGAACGGAATTAATGAGCGATGCGAAGAAACGTTGGGAAGAGTTAGGAAAAGCTGAAAAAACGTTACTCGAAGAAGATGTAGCGATTGTACCTTTATATCAACGTGGAGATTCTTATGTTTTACAACCAAATGTAAAAGGTGTAGTAAAACATAATATTAGTCCAGAATTTAGCTTTAAATGGGCATATGTAACTGAAAAATAAAAGAGTTGAAAAAGCATTTCAAAGTAGCTTAGCTACCTTGAAATGCTTTTTTGTATATTGGAAATTAAAATGTAAATTTGTAGTATAGCAAAATAGAGAAGAATAAGGAGTAAAGTATGTACATATGGTAGATGGGGGATAAATCATACTAAATTACGAAGTTTAAAATCAGAATATTTAAAATAAAACTATTTACAAATGTGAAAAAAAGAGTAGAATAACATTAGTTGTAATTTTCTGAAAAATATTTAACAAGGAGTCTTTCAAGGTTGGTAATGTACATATAATTAGGGAGGGTTAAAAAATGAAGAGAAAAAAAATGAAAAAATTAACAGCAGTTGTAGTACCAGTTTTAGCGATGAGTGTTGCATTGACAGCGTGCTCTAGTTCAGGTGGAGAAAAGAAAACGACTACTACATCTAATAGTGGAGAAGAAAAAACATCTGATATTAAATATGCAGCGAAGCAAGTATTGAATCGTACGGAAAATCAAGAAATTCCGACGATGGATACTTCTAAATCTACTGATACGTTAGGGGCACAAATTTTAGGAAACACGATGGAAGGCCTATATCGTCTTGATAAAGATAATAAGCCAATTCCTGCTGCGGCAGAATCTAGTACGAAAAGTGAAGATGGTAAAAAGTATACGTTTAAACTGCGAAAAGATGCAAAATGGTCGAATGGAGATCCTGTAACAGCGAAAGATTTCGTTTTCGCATGGCAGCGCTTACTTGATAAGAATACTGCGGCAGAATATGCATTTATTGCTTACTATATTAAAAATGCAGAAGCGATTAATAAAGGTGAAAAACCTATAACTGAATTAGGAGCGAAGGCGGTAGATGATTACACGCTAGAAGTAGAATTAGAAAAACCGGTACCGTATTTCTTAAATTTATTAGCATTCCCATCATACTATCCATTAAATGAAAAATTCGTAAAAGAAAAAGGCGATAAGTACGGTTTAGAAGCAGATACAACTGTATATAACGGGCCATTTGTTATGTCTTCATGGAAACATGAACAAGGTTGGCAGCTGAAGAAAAATGATAAGTACTGGGATAAAAAGACTGTGAAATTAGAAGAAATTAATTATAGTGTTGTAAAAGAAGTAGCTACAAAAGTAAATTTATATGATACAGGATCAATTGACTTTACATTACTATCAGGAGAATTTGTAGATAAATATAAATCGAATAAAGATGAGTACGGTGAGTATGCAGAATCAAGTACATTCTTCTTACGTTTAAATCAAAAACGTAACGGACAAGATACGCCATTAAAGAGCAAAAAGCTTCGTGAAGCAATTGCATTATCAGTCGATAAAAAAGGATTGGCGAATGTAATTTTAAATAATGGATCAAAAGCAACGGATCAATTGGTTCCGAAAGGGCTTGCGACAGGACCTGATGGAAAAGATTATCAAGATACATTTAAAAATGGTCTGAAATATGATCCGAAAAAAGGTGCAGCAGCTTGGGAAGAAGCGAAAAAAGAACTTGGAAAAGATCAAGTTACAATTGAATTACTAAGCTATGATGATGGAACTGCGAAAAAGATTGCTGATTATGTTAAAGATCAAATTGAGAAAAATTTAAAAGGTGTAACGATTAATACGAAAATTCAGCCGTTCAAACAAAAATTAAAATTAGAGACTGCACAAGATTATGAAATCTCTTATGCAGGTTGGAGTCCAGATTATGCGGATCCAATGACATTTATTGATATGTTTGAATCGAAGAGCCCGTATAACCAAATGAGTTATTCAAATCCAAAATACGATGAAATGGTAGGAAAAGCAGGTAATGAATTAATGAGTGATGCGAAAAAACGCTGGGAAACGTTAGGGAAAGCTGAAAAATTATTCCTTGAAGAAGATGCAGGATTAGTTCCTTTATATCAAACAGGAAGATCGTACGTAATGAAACCGCATGTAAAAGGAATCGTGAAACATAACATCAGTCCAGAATATAGCTTTAAGTGGGCGTATGTAACTGAGGATGGCGGAAAAAAATAAAGTGAAAGCATTTCAAAAGTGGCTGAGCTGCTTTTGAAATGCTTTTTAGTATGTATAAGGGAAATATATCTCGTTAGCCTATTGAGAAACGGGTAGGGAATTAGGAAGATTCTATCGGAGGACATTAGAGAGAGTTCAGTAAGTAGTAAGACAGATGAATGATAGTAAGAGATCTCATGCTAATAAGAAAAATATAGAACGTAGTAATAGAGTGGAATAAGGGGAGGGATGTTTACATATAGTAGACGGGGGATAATTCATAAAGTAGTTAAAACAACAAGTTACTATCACAAAAAAATAAATATTTAGAAAATTTACAAAAATACTTTACAAAACTCAGAAAAATAGTAGAATATTAATTAATAAGAATTTTCTGATAACGAAAGTTAATAGAGAATTTCTAAATGTTAATATCGTACATATAATTGGGGAGGGTACAAGAAAATGAAGAGAAAAAAGATGAAAAAATTGACAGCGGTCGTAGCACCAGTTTTAGTAATGAGTATGGCATTAACAGCTTGCTCTGGATCAGGGGAAAAAGATAAGGCAAGCACAACACCAAAAAGCGGTGAAAAAGAAGGCGGAAAATTAGCAGCGAAGCAAGTGTTGAATTTAACAGAGAGCCAAGAGATTCCATCTATGGATTCTGTTAAAGCGACAGACCAAGTATCGTTTCTTGCTTTAAACAACGTAATGGAAGGTTTATATCGACTGGATAAAGATAATAAAGCAACACCAGGGGTTGCTGAATCATATAAAAAGAGTGATGATGGTAAGAAGTATACATTTACATTAAATAAAAATGCAAAATGGTCAAATGGAGAGCCTGTAACAGCGAAAGATTTCGTATTTTCTTGGAAACGTGCTGTAGATAAAAATACAGCAGCGGAATATGCATACATTATGTTCGATGTAAAAAATGCAAAAGCAATTAATGAAGGAAAAGCAGCGCTTGATACGTTAGGTGTAAAAGCTGTAGATGACTATACGTTAGAAGTAGAATTAGAAAATGCAGTTCCTTACTTTGTTGAATTAACTTCATTCGGAACATTCTATCCACAAAATGAAAAATTCGTAAATGAAAAAGGTGCAAAATTCGGTTTAGAAGCAGATACAACATTATACAACGGACCATTTACATTAACAGACTGGAAACATGAAGAAGGTTGGAAATTAAAGAAAAACGCACAGTACTGGGATAATAAAACAGTTAAGTTAGAAGAAATCAACTTTAACGTAGTAAAAGATAGCGGTACACGTGTCAACTTATATGAAAGTGGACAGATTGACCGTGCAGGATTAGTATCTGAATTTGTTGACAAATATAAATCGAATCCAGATTTCTATACACAAAAAACACCATCAACGTTCTTCTTACGTTTAAATCAAAAACGTGGTGGTCAAGATACGGTGTTAAAGAACAAAGATTTACGTTTAGCAATTGCAAAGGCGTATGATAAAAAAGGTTTAACGAATGTTATTTTAAATGACGGATCTACACCTGCAGATTACTTAGTACCAAAAGAATTTGCTAAGAGTCCGGATGGAAAAGACTTCCGTAAAGAAAATGGAGATATTTTAAAAACGGATGTGAAAAAGGCAAAAGAGCATTGGGACAAAGCGAAAAAAGAGCTTGGAAAAGATCAAGTAACAATTGAGCTGCTAAACTATGATAGCGATAATGCGAAAAAAGTAGGGGAGTTCTTAAAAGGAGAGCTTGAGAAAAACTTACCAGGCTTAACAGTGAACTTGAAAAACCAGCCGTTTAAACAAAAATTAAAATTAGAATCAGATCTAGATTATGATTTATCTTACGCTGGTTGGGGACCTGACTACTTAGATCCAATGACATTCATTGATATGTTCGTTACAGATGGACCTCATAACCAAACTGGTTACTCAAATAAGAAATATGATGAAATTGTAGAAAAAGGTAAAGGTGAGCTATTAACGAAAACGAAAGAGCGTTGGGATAGCTTACTGAAAGCTGAGAAAATGTTACTTGAAGATGCAGCAATTGCACCATTATATCAACGTGGTGATGCAATTGTTCAAAGAGCAAAAGTAAAAGGAATTGTTCACCACCCAGTTGGTGGAGATTACAGCTACAAATGGGCATATATCGGTGAGGAAAAATAAGCTGAGGGGGCGCGTGATGCGCCCTTTTTTTATGCACTTTTCATTCTTCCTTGAATATATAAAATAAAAAAGGGAGAATCCCATGGAACGAAATACTTACATCGATTTCTTAGCTTATTACGGAATAGGAAGTGCTCATCCTGGTGGTTTTACGTTAACAAAACAATTGCTAGCACAACTGCCTCTTAGACAAGGAGCGGATGTCCTTGAGATAGGTTGTGGTACGGGGAAAACAGCGGCTTACATGACAAAAGAATTCGGTTATAAAGTAACAGCGATTGAAAAGAATGAAATTATGATTCAAAAAGCGAAAGATAGATGGTTGTTTGAAAGATTGAATGTACAATTGATTCAAGGTGATGCAGAGCGATTACCTTGTTTAAATGATTCATTTGAGTTTGTGCTTGGGGAATCGATACTCGCTTTTACAGATAAAGAAAGGGTTATATCAGAGTGCTATCGTGTATTACAGAAGGATGGTAAGCTTGTTGTCATTGAAATGATTATTAATACACATATTGAGAAGAGTGAGGAAGAAAAAATTGCCCAATTATATGGCATGAAAGAATTATTAACTGAGAATGAGTGGGTACAACTATTTCAGAAAGCAAATTTCAAAAGAATTACAATTGCTGGCGGTGGTACAATTGCAGAAACGATATCTAGCTATATAGAAGAGCCGGAATGGAATGTATCAACATATATTCCGAATGAGTTATATGAGGCATGGGTACAACATGAAAACGTACGACGTATGTACCAACATGTTTTAGGACACCGTATATTTATATGTGAAAAGTAGAGAAAAAGAGTTGGCTAAAGGTAGTCAACTCTTTACTATGTTAAATGAAAAATAATGCAGCTAAAGTAATTCCGAAGATGAAACCAAATCCAAGTTCAACGCCCCAGCCACAACCGCCACCCCAGCCGCCGCCACCACAATTACCGCAACCACGACCGCCACATCCACAGCTACTGAATCCACCACCGCAACCGAATCCGCAACTATCACATCTGCTAATGCCGCCGCAAAGATCACAACCACCGTTTGTATATGCGTCATAGTATCCGAATCCTGTATCAAAAGATGAGCGCTGTTGCATTGGTTCGATCCATACAGATTCATTTGTCACATCGATTATTTTGCCTAAATGAATGCGACCATCACGATCTTCAATTCGAACAACTTTACCGAAATAACGTCGGCACGTATCATAACATCTTTGTCTATGCATGTTCTGTCCTCCTTCCCCCTTACAGTAATACGATATGTAAGGGGGACAAGTGCGGCTTGTACGAATGACCTACCTATCATAATTGTTATATGAAAGGGGAAATATAAAGAAAGGATATAGTAAGGAGGGAAAGGCAATGAAATCTACAGATCAGTTTCAAACATACGAAGTACCGTGGAAAGAATTTATAGAAGCATTGCGAGATGAAATGAAGAAACAAGTAGGAGCGGATATTATTGATACAGTAGTTTGCAATTTAGAAGATGGATTTGAAGTGTATACATATATACAGGGGGATTTAGAGTTTGAATATAAAGAAGCGCTTGAAAGAAAATACGGAAGTGATGCTAAGACTCCTAATTTGTTAACGATTATGCTATTAGCCAGCATTTATAATACGAGTGAAGCGAATATACGCTTACATGCAGATAACAAAGATAATCCAATTGTTGAAGTATATGTGAAGCAATGAAACACGCTGTGAAAGGCGTGTTTTTTATTTATCCTGCTATTTTTGGGCAGTAAAACTCCTACCAAAAAATTTGGCTGGAGCAAAAAAATTAGGGGGAGCCAGACTGTCCGTAAACGCCCCACTGATCAAAGTTTTACTTTATATGATAAAGTATTAGAAAATTAGGCATCTTAATTTAACGGTTACAGATGTAGTAGCTACTAGAGAATTTTCAGAAAAATATTTTGGATTAATTTGAAGTGGAACGAGGGGAAATGGCTTTGCAGTTATGCGTGATAAGGATGGGTTTATACTAAATTTAATGAAAGGGAAAGAAGTTCAGTATCCTAAAACATTTCATGTAGGATTTCCGCAAGAAAATGAGGAACTAATAAATAAAATGAATCAAAGATTGAAGGAAGATGGATTTTTGGTTGAACCTCCTAAACATGCACATGCGTATACGTTTTATGTTGAAGCGCCTGGTGGATTTACAATTGAAGTAATGTGCTAATTAAAAAATCAAACTTTTTGTTGTGTGTTTTTAATATGAAAAGTAGGAAAAGTCTGTTTTAAGTATGGAGCTTAGACAGGCTTTTTTGCCTATATAATTGGATAGAAAATGCTATAAAGAATATTACCAAGTGTGTATATATGTTTACATAATAAAGTTATGGTGGGTTAGTTGTCCTAAAATACAAGTCATATATCTTGTTTCCTCTCATAAATTTAAACATAGGAATTTGTCTACAAAGGTGGCGAAGCCTCATCATGAAAATTCGAATTTGTGCCACATTCATGTTGTTTCTATTTATATGGTTACATCCTTATTGGACTTTTGCAAAAGGAGAGGAGGCAAAGGAAAGGGTCGTTTCACTTGTATATGATGATTCGGGCAGCATGAGAAATAACGATCGCTGGAAATATGCCAATTACGCTTTGCAAAGTTTAGTTGCGCTATTAGATGAAAAAGATACATTTTCTTATGTTCCAATGAGCAAGCCGAATAATCCGTTAAACATTTCGTTAACGAAGGATAAAAGGCAAACAGAAATTGAAGGAATTGGAGCGTGGAAAACGTATTTAAATACTCCTTTTAGCGCAGTAGAGACGGCGATGCAATCTATAAAAAAGGAAGCAGATATAGATGGAAAACGTGAATTTTGGCTTATTGTATTAACTGACGGGGCATTTAATGATCTAGAAAAAGATAAAGTTGGCGGAAAAGAACAAATTACAAAGAAACTAACAGACTTTAAGAAAGAAATGGATGTAAAAAAGATATCTTTACATCCTATCTTAATTACGATGGAAGAGGATTTAGGGCAGCAAGAAAAAGAACAATTAAATACGTTTAAAGAAATATGGAAGAAAGAGATAAACGGAGTTACGATGCCGTCAAGCGGAGAGGATGGCATTGTAAAAAGTGTAAATCAAGTGGCAGCATTAGTTGCGAATCGTGATCCATTCTCCTCCGTTGAATCGATTGTAAAAACGAAAGTAGTAGGAAAGAAAGTAGAGATTACAACGCCGTTCCCATTAAAGCGTATGACGCTTGTACGACAATCGCCTTCGCTGTCTAATTATCAGGTCACACAAATTTCGAAACCATTACAGTTACAGTCTTCTTTTTCCATACATGCACCCGGAAAAGCGAAATTATTCGGAAATATAGCTCATATAAGCACGGAAAATCAGGAAGTCATTAAACCAGGAACATATACGATAGAAGTGGATCGGGATATTGAGAAAGAAGGATTGCAAGTACTTGTTGAACCAGCGCTTAACTATACGGTTTCTACTTATGACAAAGATGATAATAGTCAAAAAAATGTTGAACAAATGTACGAAGGTGTTACTGCTGTTATTGAAGCAAAGCCTACTGAGTTACCAATTCAGTCTTCTTACTTTCAAGCAGAAGTAGAAATAGACGGAAAACAATATCCGATGAAGTGGAACGATAAGAGGCATGTGTTTTATTACGAAACGAAGATTGGTAAAGGGTTAGTACGTGGAAAAGTTCATATGAATATAAAGGGATTTTACAGACAGACGAAAGAATTCAAAATTGAAACAACAGAAAAGCCAAAATTATCACTTCAAACTGTTACGAAAGATTATGAAGAAAAAGTAACGAATTTAGAGAATAGTAAACCGTTTATTTTACAACCAAAGTTAGATGGTAAGCCGATGACAGAAGGGGCTGTAAAGAAACTATTAAAATCTACTGGTGTCACATCTAAACAATCAATCAACTATGAAATAAAACAACGTGGTAATCAAATTTACGTTTATCCTCGTCCTTATTACTCCGACACATTCAATTTCACAGATACTGGCACCGTAGAAGCTACCATCGTTATACAAGATGCGAAATTACAAGAAGTAAAGAAGCAAATATCACTCCATATTCAAAGTGCGCCGTTTTATGAAAAGTATGCGCTTATTTTTAAGTTTGTCATTCCTATCACTTTATTGCTGCTAGTAGTAGGCATAATCGTTTTAGGATGGATTGTTCGTCCAAGATTTCACCGGAAAGCGCTATTGTATTACGAATGGGATCAAGAAGTAGCGAAAGATTGGTTATATCAATCTGAACCAGAATTACTTCGAAATAAATGGTGGAAACATTATTTTGGTATCCCATTTCGAGCAGAAAGAAAAACTGTGCAATCCGTTACGTTTATAGCCAAGAAAGGCTCGAAATCTGTCTTTGTAGCGAAAGAGTCACAAGTAGTAGGAATGATTATTGATGGGATGTTTATAACAGAGGAAGAAGTAGGAATGGAGCATAAGACACTATATCCAAATGAACTTTTATTAATTGATAGAGGATATGGTAAGGAGATTTACAAATATGAATGTGAATAGTAGGTAGGGATAAGAGGGGAGTCTTAGCTTTCTTTCCCTTTCTTTTTAAACAAGCAAGAATAGGAAGGTGGTTCACATGACATTACAAGTTCCAACGATATTAATTGGATTAGGTGGAATCGGTAGTACTGTGACGCATCAAATATATGAAAAACTGCCTGAAGAGCGCCGAAAAAAGGTAGCGATGCACGTATTTGATACAGATGTGAATACATTGAGTAAATTTGATCATATTCGAAAGTTTAAGACACAAACGAGTTCAAGTAAAACGCCTAGAGAGTATATTGCAGGAGATCCAACGATTCCAGAGTGGTTTCCAATGGATCCAACTATACTTGATAAACCATTAACAGAAGGAGCAGGACAGTTACGCGTCATTTCACGTTTAGCGTTACGTGCTGCGATGAAAGAAGATAAATTGACGTCCTTTTGGCAAGAAATTGAGAAGATTTTTCCGGTTACAAGTGATCAAACGGAATATGGTGTGCGAGTTATTATTGTAACATCACTAGCAGGCGGAACAGGTTCGGGGATGTTTCTGCAAATTGCATTATATTTACGTGAAATGCTTCGGAAAAAACTGCAGCATCATAACATTTTAATACGCGGTGCATTTTTAATGCCTGATGTGTTAGTGAAGACGAGAACGGTTAGTGCGAAAGAATTTGAAACGGTGCAAGCAAATGGTTATGCGTCTTTAAAAGAATTGCATGCCATTACGCTCGGTTCAACTGGAGAATTATCAAAACGCGGTGGTGTAACGATTGAATTAGAATACCGTCCGGATCAAGTAGATGAGGATGGAAGAACGAATCATACGATTAAACAACATCATTTACCGTACAATTATTGTTTCTTATACGATTACGAAAACTTACATGGACACCATTTACACAATTTATCGGATTATATGGAGCAGATGGCAAATACGATTTATTTACAGTTATTTAGTCCGATGTCCACAAGTCATTTTGCACAGGAAGATAATCAAATTCAGCAATTGGCAGAATCAAGCGGGAAAGGACGATATTGCGGGGCAGGAACAGCAAAGCTCATTTATCCATATGAACATGTGTTAAAATATTGTGCTTTAAAATGGGCTGTGCAAGGTTTAGACGAATCGTGGCTTCATTTGGATCAACTCTTTCAAGAAAAGAAGCAAAGGTACGACCAAGATGTAAAACGTGGTATGCAGCGTGAAAAGCCAGAGCGTGGCAAAAGTTATTTAGAGGATTTAGAACATCTTGCTACCCGTCCAGAACAAGCCCATATTTTCTATAGACAAATGTACAATGAAACGCGTGAAGGAGCAGAGGGCGGTAAGCTCGGAGTTGCGAAATCTAAACTGTTTTTAGAAGCTGTAGAAAGCTATGTACAGCGCACAGTGCAAAAAGATGAGGAATTAAATCGTTTGCAGCACGAGTGTAAAATTTCAGCTGCGAAACTAAAAATGATGGAACAAATGAAAGGAGAAGTAGCGAGAGTAGATCATGCGGTTCGTTTATATGCGTATGCGATTCCGAGCCGTGTACATGAACATGTAACGACACTTTTATATGACATGATTGAATCAGACCGTTTTTCACCAAGTGGGTCTGAAGGACAGTCCTATCAATTAAATACATGGTTTTTAAAGAAAACAGACCCTGTTCATCCAGTAGCAGCGCGTTTTATGTTATATGAAATTCGAAAGCAGTTAGTAGAAAAAATGAATCGACTACATGAAAATAATGAACAGAAGCGTAATGTAATTCAAAATTATGATAAAAAATTTAATGTAGGTAATATAGATGGAACGGTAACTGCTGTACGCCGCGTTGAAATCGCTCAGCAACAAGGTTGGTTTGGAAAAATGGTGAATAATCAACAACGTTTATTTAAAAAAGAATTTGAAGATATCGTAACGCAATATGTACACAAATTAAATGAGTACAGAAAAGAAATGCTGTTAGAACTCGTTTATCAATCGTTATATCAAGCAGTTAATAAAATGATTCAATATTGGGAAAGGTTTTTTGATAATTTACATGAAACACGTGAAAATTTATTGTTTGAAATTCAAAAAAGAAGTAAGGAGTTTGAAGGGAAAACAAACCCAACGAATGTATACGTATTAGCGGAAGAGAAGTTGCAAGAAAAAATATGGCAAGATATGCAGCAACATTTAAATTTAGGTGTATTGCCGAAAGATATATCAGCAGAAATTTATATGAGTTTGTATGGGGAATATTGTCGGGATGCGAAAACGGAAGAGATTCAATCGAAAAAGGTAGAAGATTTTTATCGTGAACATATATTGAGCTATTGTTATGATGAATTACAAGTACGTTATCGTGATAAATTAGAACTTAATATTATAGAGGCATTGCGAAAAGAAGCGGATTATAAGAAGCGTGATCGTGATGAATACGTTCGTGAAAAAATTGAAGATCTGTTCCATTTAGCTAGTCCATTCGTGCCGAAAGTTTCTCACCATAGGGAATTACAATATTGGGGTATACATCCAACTTTAAAGAAAGAACTGCAAGAAGAATTAATTCAAGAAATGTTTAAAGAAAAAGATACAGTACATGAAGCTTTTTCACCATTTGAAGTGATCTGTTACCGGGCACATTACGGTTTATCATTGCAAGATTTTCCTAAATTATCATCAGGACACATTGCGAACGGTTTTATGAATGATAAAGGTGACTACTTCCAATCATATTATCGCCGTGTGAACAAATTAAATAGTAAAAAATCTAGTTTAACGCCGCATTTAGATAAGTATTGGCACTTACCAGCCTTTATGCCCGACTTGAATGCGACTCAAACGAAGTTAGACTACGATAAATGTAATCGTGCCCTTCTATATGCGTATATGTATCGCTGGATTAGTTTAGTTGCTGTTGATGGGCAGTTTGTGTATCAATATAACGGCGTTGGACGTAGCTTCTTAATTCAGTCGATGGGGAAAAATATTTCAAGTGAAAGTTATAAATTACACAGAGCATTACTTCATAATCCGTTTATTTATGAAAACATCTTGTCCAGATTTGAAGAAGAGCAAGAAAAGGCAATGATTCAAGGTGGACATTTATATACACATCCGTTCGTATTAGGAGCTCAAGATGTAAGATGGCTTAGAAAAGAACATGTTCACAATCTTTTAGATATGATTTTAATGTATGACCGTGAAGCGAAGTATGATCCGACGTTAGAAGAAACGTCAGATGAATTATTAAGATTATTCCTTGATGAAATCGAACTATACTTTCAAAACTATTACGGTACAGGTGCCGATATGGTTGCGAAGAAAGAGAAAGAAATGTTTATTAAACAATTGTGGGATCGTTCGTATGCAAAAGGGTATGTGGATCCGAATAGCGCTCCTTATAAAAAGTGGCAAAATTTATTAAGTGTTCAAGATGAAGAAGAAACGCCAAAAACGAATGTATAATGAATGAAAAGGGAATCCTTAAAAGTGGCAATACAACTTTAGAAAAGAGGGATTCTGATGCCGTTTTTAGGAAGTGTATATCAAATATTTGGATTGTATCCAGAACTTTATTATGGAATGATTTCAGCTGAGATAGAAGAAGAAGCTCAGAAAGAGAATCTTGAAAATAGTAGTGCAGAAGCTGAAGTGAAAGAATAAAAAAAGTGCAGATGAAAATCTGCACTTTTTTATTCGCTTAAAAAGGTTACATAACTTCGAATGAATTATTATTTAAAGATAGTACTTTGATTAAAGGTATGGTGATTTTATTTGAATTCTATGTAATGAAAATTGTATAAAAATCAGTGAGGTAAAATGAATATGAACATGAAAACAGAAAAAACAATGTTTTCGAGAAAATAATTATGTTTAAAAATAACATTTGATACATAATTAACCGTCTTTGTTTAATTAATTATATTGTTGACAATATAATTAATTGTATGATAAATTCAATCAGCATTCTTAGAGATGTATTTTCGCAATAATTATTTTTAAAATTTACTATGAGTTAAAAAGATTGATTTTTCTGTTTTTAAGATTGCTAAGTCTATAAGAGAAAAGGAGTAAATTGTGTATAATTTTATTTTCTAAACAGAACAGTAATAAAGATTGTAATTAGTAAGAGATAAACTTGAAAAAGAGGTTTCAATGAATGAGTCTTTTAATAAAGAAAACAATGGATGAAGAAAAGAAAAAAGTATTGAATCAAACTTTAGGAGCGATTGATTTAACTCTTTTAGGAATTGGAGCGATTATTGGTACAGGGATTTTTGTATTAACTGGTATCGTAGCGGCTAAACATGCTGGTCCAGCGATTGTATTATCATTTATATTAGCGGCCATTGTATGTGCATGTGTAGCTTTCTGTTATGCTGAATTTGCATCTGCAGTTCCAGTTTCAGGAAGTGTATATTCGTATACATATATGACATTAGGTGAGATTTTTGCATTTATAGTTGGTTGGTGTGTGATGTTGGAGTACTTATTAGCAACTTCTGCGGTGGCAGCAGGATGGTCAGCTTATTTTCAGTCATTGCTACTAGGGTTTAATATTCACATCCCTACAATCTTTGCATCAGCACCTGGCATGGGGAAGGGTGGAATTATTGATTTACCAGCAGTTCTGATTATTTTAGTTGTAACATTTTTATTAAGTCGTGGTGCAAAAGAAAGTGCCCGAATTAATAATATAATGGTTATTATTAAACTGGCTGTTATTGTAGGATTTATTATTGTAGGGACACAATATGTAAAACCAGAAAATTGGCAACCATTTCTACCGTTTGGTTTTCACGGTGTGGTAGGAGGAGCAGCCACTGTATTCTTTGCTTTTTTAGGATTTGATGCAGTTGCAACAGCTGCAGAGGAAGTGAAGCGTCCACAGCGTAACGTACCGATTGGGCTACTTGTTTCTTTATTCATTTGTACCGTTCTATATGTAGGAGTTTCATTCGTGTTGACTGGAATGGTTCCGTTTACGGAGTTGAATGTTGCTGATCCAGTTGCATATGCGTTGCGCACTGTAGGAGAAGATAGAATTGCTGGCTTGTTATCGGTGGGGGCAATAGCGGGGCTAACGACAGTTCTGTTAGTAGCTATGTTTGCATTTGTTCGTGTATCTTACTCGATGAGTCGAGATGGGTTATTACCAAAAAGACTTTCCAGTGTTCATAAACGTTTACAAACGCCATTTTTTAATACGTGGGTTACAGGCATACTAGCAGCTTTATTAGCGGGATTAGTGGATTTGAACTTATTGGCTAATTTAGTGAATATGGGAACGATAACAGCGTTTGTTTTTGTATCTATAGCTGTCATTGTACTAAGGAAGACACATCCTAATATGAAAAGACCATTCCGTGCGCCCCTAGTACCTTTTTTACCTATCGTTTCAATAGTAAGTTGTATATATTTAGCTTTGAACCTTTCTAAGCTTACTTTAATTAGTTTTGTGGCATGGATTATAATCGGTGTTTTTATATATTTTATATACGCAAAAAAACACAGTAATGTTAGAAACGGAAATAGAGTATAGTCTGTTGAAATAATACTTGTCATGTAAATGAATACACGCTATCTGTTCTTTATACTTATAAGAACAGATAGCGTGTATTTTTTATTTAATAATCCCACTTTCTAAAATTTTGATAGTCGGTGTTACTTTTGCGCTAGCTTTTGAAAAGGAATTAGGCCAATCGTCTTCAACCTTCTTCCATTCTTTATATTGAAAAGCCCTCGCATAATCACCAAATCCGAATGGATCCAGTTGCTGTTTTTGAATTTTGTGAATTAATTCGTTTAAATCTTTCTTTAGTTGTTTTGCGATAAGTGAAGTTAATTTCTTTTTATCTTTATCTAAATCCATATTGAATGTAATCTCAGATATAGCAATTTTTAAATTCATTTTAATATTAAATTTGAAACGGTTATCGCTATAGCCTGAACGAATGTTACGATTCATGCTAAGAACATTTATAGTTACGAAATCGTTGCCTTCTGTATCTTTTAAATTACTATTACTTTCAACTCGAGTAGAAGGGATCTTCATTGTAAGAGAAACTGGTGTATTAGCCTTCTTTTGTAATAGAAGAAGAAGTGCGCTTTCATAACGATTTAATGACATTTTATAAATTCCACGAGAAGTTAGTAGTGCAGAACCGGTAACGATAACATCTTTTTTACCTTTTTTTATTTCTGAAATAGCAGGTGTTATACCTTTATTAAACGTTTGCCTGTGAAATTCATGAAATGTCGTAAAAACGGTCCGATTGTACAGTTTGTTCGTATTAATTAAATCAGTTAAGTACTCAGGAAGAGCAGGCTTATCTTTAAAGTTATTATATATAACAGAGGAAATGGGACCATTTACTGCAACCAAACGCATATTTCCAGTGTTTTTAGGGTCGCGATACCAAACATCAAGGTAAGGCATAGCACCTTCTTGTTTTAAAAAATTATTGCTAAATAAAATGAGCTGTAACTTTTCTGTAGAAACTAGACCGTTGCTTGAACTATTAAACGTTGCTTTTGCTTCTCGAGGGGTATGTACTTTCGCTACATGGGTTTCGTATTTTTTCTCTACATCTTCATTAAAAATAGGGTTTACATGGTACACAATTAATTTACCTTTTGCTTTTGCGTCAAACCCGTAAATTAATGAAATCGATTGTTTTTCTAAGTCGAGCCGATCGCCACAGCCTGTTAAAAAGATTATGAGAAAGCAAAGTATAGTGAAATGAATAAAGCGTCTCATTTAAATTTGTCTCCTTTTCCAATACTGATAAAGTGTCATGTATAAGAGAAATACGACTGGGAATAGAAAAACGATAAAATAACTTGTAGTTCCCCAAAATTCCCGTAAGGCACTTATTTGATAAGAGGAAGGAGTATAAAAGAATAAAACGAAAACACACCCGAATAATAAAAACCAAACAGGCAATGAATTGCTTTTTTTGTTAAGTAATTGATTGATTCCATCTGAAGCAGTGAAAATATAAGGAATGCAAGAATCAAAAATAATAAAGAGATAAAATGACAAAAAGATAATTTCAAAGCGCTCAAGAAATGAAAAGTGAAATGGTGTAACAAGAGAAAGAGTGGGCCATAAAAACTTTGTAATACCATCTGGGCTAAAATAAACAAAAGAGACGAAAGTGACTTGAAGATAAACAAATAGTGTAATTAGATTTGCAAGAACAATTCCTTTCTTTGCAGATGATTTGTTACTAAGGTAAGGATAAAGGACAAATGCAAACTCAAATCCGAGAAACGCAATAATAGTTGATTTTACTGTGTGTAAAACTGGCATCCAACCTTCCTTAAGAAGAGGAAGAAGGTAAATCCAATGACTATCTTTAAGAGGGATAAATAATAGCAATGGCATCCACAAAGTAAATAGAACAGTAAAAACAGCGTAGCGACTTATAATGAGAACACCTTTACATGCTAGCATAACCATTGGAATAGAAAGCAAAATCATAATTAAAAACATTGGAGATCTAGGTAAAATCCAAATATGAATGACATATAAGAGGGAGAATATTAAAGAAACAGCGGCAAGTACAGCATATAAAATCCAAAGAAGCATCGCGACTTTTCCCAGCCAGTTCCCTAAATAACGTGTTAATACATCAAGTAAAGAATAACCAGGATGTTTCGCCATAATTTGTATAATGCAAAGACTTACACAAGTCGTTATAGCCCATCCAATAATAGTTGACATCCAGCCATCGGTATTCGCTCCTTGTGCAACTTCACGAGGAAGCGTGAGGACGCCGAATCCAACTTGAACACCACTAATTGTTAGAATGTATTGAAATAAAGTGATCTCCCTCTTTGCACGATTTGTCACTTATTTTCCTTCCTTTCTTTCACGTCTCGTTGTCGGTTTTCTTGTTTTAAGTTAAGAGAGAGCGGTCGTTTTTTCATTACTTTCCATGGTAAACGTATAAGAATGTCTTTTAAATCCGAAGCAAATGACGGAGAAAAAGGACTACCATATGGTACACCAAGTGATTCCATAGAAAGAATATGGATGATGATAACTGCCATCCCAACCATAATGCCAATGACACCAAATAAAGAAGCAATTAGCATCATTGGGAATCGAAGTAGCCGAATCCCTGCAGACATTTCCATGTTAGGGATGATGAAAGAAGCGACTGCAGTAATGGATACGACGATAACCATAACGTTACTTACAATTCCTGCTTGCACTGCAGCCTGTCCAATTACAATTCCTCCTACGACGCCGATCGTTTGTCCAACGGGACCCGGAAGCCGAACCGCAGCTTCACGGAGCATTTCAAGTACTAATTCCATCAAAAGTGCTTCTAATATAGGTGGAAAAGGAATTTTAGCACGAGACTCGCCGATTGTTAACAATAATTTAAGCGGAATCACTTCATAATGAAAGGAAATCATAGCAATATAAAGAGCAGGAGCAAAAATTGCAATAAATAATCCTGTGAAACGAAGGAGACGTATAAAAGATGGAATCATTGGTCTGAAGCTGTAATCATCTATTGTTTGAAAAAAAGCTGAAAAGGTCATAGGTCCAATTAATACGCCGGGTGAGCGATCTACAACAACAGCGATTCGCCCATTCAAAATGTGATGGGCCGTCGTATCAGGACGTTCGGTTATTGATAATTGTGGAAAGAGCGTGTATGAATTATCTTCAACAAAACCTTCTAATTCACCGGTAGTAAGAATAGCATCCACTTTTATTGATTCAATGCGGCATGTCATTTCTTGTATGACATCTTCGTTTGCGATGTCTGCTAGGTAAAGTAAAAAAACTTTAGAACTTGCTCGCTCGCCAACGGTGAATTCCTTCACCTTTAATTCGCGATTTGGGATATATCGGCGAATAAGAGCGAGACTGTCGCTCGCTACTTCATTAAATCCTTCATGTGAGCTTTTTATTGATGTCTCTGTTGTAGGTTCTTCAATGCTTCTTTTTGGTGCCGCTTGCGTATCTAGTTCTAAAGCTGATAGTTGCCCATCTATAAATAAAATACTTTTACCATGTAAAAGGGATTGTTCAATGTCTGTCCACTTCTGAACCTTTTTTATATTTCCGATAGAAACGGAAGATTCCCAAAAATCGTCCTCATTCCACTCTTTAAATAAAAGAGGACGAAGAATATCTACATTAATAACAGTTTTATCTACAAGTCCTTCCATATATATAAGAGCAGCCTCTTGGCCGTTTTTTAACGGAAAAGTACGTGTAATTAATTCTGGAATACCACTAAATAACTTGGACAAGTGTTTTAAATTAAGTGGAAGAGAAGAAGAAATAGGTTTATGTAATGTATGATCAGCTTGCTCTTGTGCAGAAAAAGATTTTTCACCGCGTATCCATTTGTTAAAAGACCCCATTTGTTCACTTTCTCCTTGTTATGTTTTATCCCGGATTAACGGGCTACCCGTAAAAGTCCGATTGGTTAAGGCTGATTAAAGTTTCACTTTATATGGGTTATTATGGATAGTTGCATGCAGACATATGCGTAGTTTAAATTACATATTGTATATTTTTAACTTTAACGCTATAATAATAGTGTTAAAGATGGAATCGTGATATGACCTGTTATGAATCTATCGTTTTATTTATGAATAAATGGATTGGTATTTTAGCAAGATGTGCTAATACACTACTCCACCATGATGATAACGTGCCCAAAATGTGGTGCGTATATTTTCGTGGTGGAGTTTTTTTATTCTCAAAAAGGGGGAAAGACCATGAATGACAACATGGTTCATATTACAATTGACGGAAAAAAGTATACAGCGGAGCCCGGTTCAACGATATTAGGCATCATTAATGACAACGGGATTGAACATCCGCAAATTTGTTATGTACCAGAAGTAGACCCTATTCAAACGTGTGACACTTGTATTGTAGAAGTTGATGGAAAGTTGATGAGATCTTGTTCGACAGTGGCGACGGAAGGTATGAACATTGAACTCGGTTCTGGTCGTGCGAAAGAAGCACAAACAGAGGCGATGGATCGATTATTAGAAAACCATTTATTATATTGTACGGTATGTGACAACAATAATGGGAACTGTAAACTGCATAATACTGCAGAATTAATGGAGATTGAACATCAAAAATATCCTTACGAACCAAAAGTAGATGTAAGTGAAGTTGATATGACTCATCCGTTTTATCGCTACGACCCTAATCAATGTATCGCATGTGGTCAATGTGTAGAGGTGTGCCAAAACTTACAAGTAAATGAAACGATATCTATCGACTGGGAAGCCGAGCGTCCTCGTGTTATTTGGGATAATGGCGTAGATATCAATGATTCTTCATGCGTGAGCTGTGGGCAATGTGTAACGATTTGTCCTTGTAATGCTTTAATGGAGAAATCAATGCTTGGTGAAGCTGGATTTATGACGGGATTAAAGCCGGATATTCTTGAACCGATGGTAGATTTAATTAAAGAAGTTGAGCCTGGATATAGCGGTATTTTTGCGGTATCAGAAGTGGAAGCGGCCATGCGTGAGACTCGTACGAAGAAAACGAAAACAGTATGTACATTTTGCGGTGTCGGTTGTTCATTTGAAGTGTGGACGAAAGGGCGTAAAATCCTTAAAGTACAACCATCTTCAGATGCGCCAGTTAACGCAATTTCAACTTGTGTAAAAGGGAAATTTGGTTGGGACTTCGTAAATTCTAAAGAACGAATTACGAAACCATTAATTCGTAAAAATGGAACGTTTGTTGAATCTACATGGGAAGAAGCACTGAATGTAGTTGCAAATAAATTAGGCGCTATTAAAGAAGAGTATGGCAAAGGTTCTATCGGATTTATCTCTTCCTCTAAAATTACGAATGAAGACAATTATGTCATTCAAAAATTAGCTCGGCAAGTATTTGGAACGAATAATATTGATAATTGCTCACGTTATTGCCAATCACCAGCAACGGATGGTTTATTCCGTACAATTGGTATGGGCGGTGATGCAGGAACGATTAAAGATATTGCGCAATCTGGTCTTGTTATTATTGTAGGATGTAATCCGACAGAAGGTCATCCTGTTTTAGCTACACGTATTAAACGGGCACATAAATTACACGGACAAAAGTTAATTGTAGCGGATCTTCGTAAAACAGAAATGGCAGAGCGATCAGATGTCTTTATTAGTCCAAAACAAGGAACAGACCAAGTATGGTTAATGGCTGTTGCGAAATATATGATTGATCAAGGTTGGCATGATCAGGAGTTTATTAATGAAAATGTAAACTTCTTTGAAGATTTTAAAGAGAGCTTAAAAGAATATACACTTGAATATGCAGAAGAAGTAACAGGTATTTCAACAGAAACACTTATCCAAATGGCTGAAATGATTCGTGATGCAGATGGTACATGTATCCTTTGGGGTATGGGGGTAACGCAAAATACAGGTGGTTCTGATACTTCCGCTGCAATTTCAAACTTACTTCTTGCAACAGGGAATTATCGTCGTTCAGGTGCAGGTGCCTACCCACTTCGAGGTCATAATAACGTACAAGGTGCTTGTGATATGGGAACTTTACCAGGATGGCTTCCTGGATATCAGCACGTTACGAACGATATGGAACGTACGAAATTTGAAATGGCTTACGGAGTGGAAATTGATAGTGAACCAGGTCTTAATAATATTGAAATGCTTCACGCAATTGAAGAAGGAAAGATGAAAGCTATGTATCTTGTCGGAGAGGATATGGCTCTTGTAGACTCGAATGCAAATCATGTACATGAAGTGTTATCAAGCCTTGATTTCTTCGTTGTACAAGATGTTTTCCTTTCTAAAACTGCTCAATACGCAGATGTTGTATTACCGGCAGCACCATCTCTTGAGAAAGAAGGTACTTTCACAAATACAGAGAGACGTGTGCAAAGATTGTATCAAGTTCTTCCTACACTTGGTGATGCGAAGCCAGACTGGTGGATCGTGCAGGAGATTGCGAATAAATTAGGTGCAAACTGGAATTATAGTCACCCAAGTGAAATTTTTGCTGAAATGGCAAGCTTATCACCGCTATTCTCACAAGCAAACTATGAAGTACTTGAAGGATGGAATAGTTTCCATTGGGGAAGTTTTGATGGAACGAATACACCGCTACTTTTCCAAGATGGATTTAATTTCCCAGATAAAAAAGCGCGTTTTGCGATTGCTGACTGGGTACGTCCAGCTGAATTCCCAGCGGAGTTCGACCTTCACATTAACAACGGTCGTATGTTAGAACATTTCCATGAAGGAAATATGACAAATAAATCAACAGGTATTCAAACGAAAGTACCTGGCGTTTTTGTTGAAGTTTCTCCAGAACTTGCAAAAGAACGTGGCGTGAAAACAGGTTCATTAGTGCGCCTTGTTTCTCCTTTTGGAGCACTAAAATTACGGGCACTTGTAACGGATCGTGTAAAAGCGAATGAGTTATATGTACCGATGAACTCTACAGATAATGAATCGGCAATTAATTTCTTAACAGGCCCTGCTGTTGACGTACGTACGAATACACCTGCTTATAAACAGACGAAAGTGCGCATGGAAGTGTTAGAAGTTAATGGCGAAAATCCGATGCCAAAAGCGAACCCGCGTAATAAAAAACGTCATCCTCAAGCTGGTATTGAGGTAGATCGTAAGTGGGCACGTCCAGGGTATGTACATTTAACGGATAAGTAGGGAGGAGAAAAATATGGCTGCACCTATTAAAACGATTCAAAAACATGAATTAACTGAGGAAGAAATAAAACAGCAAAAGTTAGAGGATTTAAAGGAGCTTCTAGCTAATAATGAAGAAGCTTTAAATCAAATGTTTCATATTGTCGGGGAATTAAATGATATTGGCATGCTAGAAGCAGCAAATTCTATGCTGAAAGCGAAAGAACCAATCGCAAAGATCGTTCTCGGTCAAGTAACTCGTAAACCTGTTACAAATTTAATTAATAATATGATGGGTGCTGCAGGTGCTTTAACAGAACTTGACCCAGAACTTACGAAAAAACTTATAGGTAGTTTATTAGTAGGACTGGAAGAAGGTAATGAGCATCTAGAAAGTAATAAAAAAGTGGGGATATTCGATCTTATGAAAGTATTAAAAGATCCAGATATTAACCGTGCTATCGGGTTTGGTCTTCATTTCCTAAAAGGTATGGGTAAAGGATTAAAAGACGAATAAACTTCATGAAGTTTACCTTTTCGTCCAAATATTTGTACGAAATAGTTTGGGCGAAAAGATCATTTTGGTAAAATATATAATAAAGTAAAATGAGGCTTTTAGGAGGTATGATTTTATGACGAAAAAGGTACATGAATTTAATGATATGATACGAAAACTCCGAAAGGAACTATTCGGAAAAGGACCAGAACGAATTCATACTGTATTTGCTGAAAATATGGCGATTGCAACACTGTATGGGAACTTAACACCTACTGAGAAATTCATTTCAAGTACGATGGATGGCGCGGAAATGGTTCATATGGCTAGAACGAAAATGATCCAAGAAGTTTACGCTGCGAATTCTCGTGAACATTTGGAGGAACTTGTTGGAGCGAAATTAGTGAACTTATTTTCAGATATGAAAGTAGAAGAAGATATTGCTGTTTCGGTATTTGTTTTTGATAAAAATATAACGTGAGAGAAGGATACTGATCGTGAAACCGATACAGGTAGAAAGAGAAGTTTTCCGTTATGAACAAGGGGTGTTTAAGCATATAGAGGACAGCATTGTAACAGAGTTTCCAGTCACAATTAAAATGAACGGACAGGAGTTTGTTACAATGGTTAGTACTCCAGAATATATAGAAGATATGGTAATAGGCTTCTTAGCATCTGAAGGAATCATTCGGAAGTATGAAGATATTGATGACATATGGGTACAGGAGAAAGAAGGATTTGTACATGTAACGACAACAAAAATAAACCCGTATTACGAACAAATGCAAAATAAACGTTATATTACTTCGTGCTGTGGTATGAGTAGGCAAGGGTTTGTTTTTGCAAATGATGCACTAAGCGTAAAGAAAATGAATGGTGTCCATGTAAAGGTTGCTGTCGAAGATTGTTTTCATTTAATGAATGAAATGCAGCAATCTGCGGATACATTTCGACATACTGGCGGAGTGCATAACGCAGCTTTATGTGATGTAAATGGTATTATTTTAGGCCGAATGGATATTGGTAGGCATAATGCGCTAGATAAAATTTACGGTTATTGTTTAAAAAATAATATTTCTATAAAAGATAAAATCATTGTTTTTAGTGGTCGTATTTCTTCAGAAATATTATTGAAAGTTGCAAAAATCGGCTGTGAAATTATACTGTCAAAATCAGCGCCAACTGAATTAGCTTTGCAGTTAGCGGAAGAGTTAGGGATTACTACGATAGGGTTTATTCGTAATCAGTCTTTAAATATATATACGCATCCAGAACGTGTTTTAAATATAAAATAAGTAAAAGTGAGGCAAGGAAGATGAAATCAATTACATTAGACAAATTGCATCGTCCGTTAAAGGATTTACGTATTTCAGTTACTGATCGCTGTAATTTTCGCTGTCGATATTGTATGCCAGAAGAAATATTTGGTCCTGATTATTCGTTTTTGTCTAATGATAAAATTTTATCTTTTGATGAGATTGAAAGGATAACACGTATTTTCGTTTCTTTAGGTGTGAGAAAGTTACGGATTACAGGCGGAGAGCCGTTACTTCGAAGAGGGCTTCCAGAGCTTATTGAGCGGCTTAATAAAATAGATGGTGTGGAGGATATCGGTTTAACAACAAATGGATCGTTACTTAAAAAGTTTGCACCTGATTTATATAAAGCGGGGTTATCACGTGTGACAGTTAGTCTGGATTCCTTAGAAGAAGAGCGCTTTTTCTATTTAAATGGTAATAGAAGCAAAGTGCAAAGGGTTCTTGAGGGTATACAGGCTGCGGCTGAAGTTGGTATGAAAATTAAAATAAACATGGTCGTTCAAAAGGGGAAAAACGAACAGGACATCTTGCAGATGGCGCAATACTTTAAGGAAAATAAGCATATTCTTCGTTTTATTGAGTATATGGACGTTGGAAATTATAACGGTTGGGAGTTAGGTGAAGTTATTTCCAAACAAGAAATAGTAAATACAATTCGTGAGGTTATGCCGTTAGAACGGATAGAAGCAAATTATCCAGGTGAAGTAGCTACTAGGTACCGTTATATAGGCAGTGATGAGGAAATAGGTATTATTTCATCTGTAACTGATTCTTTCTGCTCATCATGTACGAGAGCTCGCATTTCTGCAGAAGGAAAATTGTATACTTGTTTATTTGCTTCTAAAGGAAATGATTTGAGAGCATTGCTTCGATCGGGGGATACGGATGAGGAAATTACAGCTGTAATTCACGACATTTGGAATAATCGAGAAAATCGATATTCAGACGAACGCTTAAGTCATACTAATAAGAAAACAATGCCTAAAATTGAAATGTCACATATCGGTGGTTAATATATAAGGCTGACATAATAGTGGAAAATGGAAAGTGTGCAAGAGATGTGGACTTTCTATTTCATAGTAAAAGTGATGATTGATTTCTCTGTAAAAGATGTGCAGAGACATTAAGCAGCATTCAAAAACCTTTATTTTGAGGAGGTTTTTTGAAGCTGCTTTTTTATTTGGAGAAAATGGAGGAATTGGTAATGGCATTTCATAAACCGGAACAAATTGCTGAAATCGTAATCGAGGCCGGTGTTCAAAAAGTAAGCCAGACGCTGCCAGCAATGCTTATTCTCGGTTTTTTAGGAGGAGCATTTATATCATTAGGATTTTTACTTAACATTCGAGTTTTAGGTAATTTGCCGGAGCATTGGGGAAGTTTAGTGAATGTTTTAGGAGGAGCAGTGTTTCCTATTGGGCTTATGCTCGTAGTGTTAGCAGGAGGAGAATTGATTACAGGAAATATGATGTCACTGTCTATGGCGCTTTATGCAAAGAAAATTTCATTGATAAGTGTACTGAATAATTGGGCTTGGATTACTGTAATGAACTTTGTTGGTGCAATTTTCGTTGCGTATTGCTTTGGACATCTTGGCGGATTAACAGAGGGAGATTATTTAAATAAAACGTTAGCGATAGCGGAAGGGAAGTTACACGAATCGTTTGGGAGAACTTTAATTTTGGCGATTGGTTGTAATTGGCTCGTTTGTCTTGCGCTTTGGCTCGCTTACGGGACGAGTGATTTTGTCGGAAAGATAATTGGGATTTGGATTCCAATTATGGCATTTGTAGTGATTGGATTTCAACAAGTAGTAGCAAATATGTTTGTCATATCAGCGGTTATTTTTGCAGGCCATCTGACGTGGCTGGACCTTGCTAAAAACTTTGTTCCTGTTTTTATCGGAAATGTCATTGGAGGAGCTGGATTTGTAGGGTTTGCTTACTTTGCTTGTTATCAAAAACAAGACTCTAATGTGAAATAGATTTCTTGAAAGGAAGGGTATGCAATGGAGGAGCGGTATTCTCGGCAACAGTTGTTCAAACCAATCGGGAGTAAAGGGCAAGAAAAAATTCGGAATAAGCATGTGTTAATTGTAGGAGCAGGTGCATTAGGAAGTACAAGTGCAGAAAGTCTCGTGCGTGCAGGTATTGGTAAGTTGACAATTATTGATCGTGATTACGTAGAGTGGAGTAATTTACAAAGACAACAACTTTACTCTGAAGAAGATGCAAGAGGGAAAATCCCGAAAGCAATTGCTGCTAAAAAACGGTTGGAACAAATTAATTCAGAAGTACAAATACATGCTTTCATAATGGATGCAAGTGTAGAAAACATGGAAGGGCTATTAGAAAATGTCGATGTAATCATTGATGCTACAGATAATTTTGATATTCGATTTATCATAAATGATTTATCACAAAAACATAATATTCCGTGGGTATATGGATCTTGTGTTGGATCGTACGGTATGAGTTATACGATTATTCCGCAAAAAATGCCGTGTTTATATTGTGTACTGAAGAATGTTCCCGTTATAGGTGTGACGTGCGACACGGCTGGAATTATTAGTCCAGCTGTTCAAATCGTTGCGGCATATCAAGTGGCAGAAGCACTCAAAATTTTAGTGGAAGATTACTCAGTAATTAGAAAGACGTTTTTCATGTTTGATATATGGAGTAATCAAAATCATTTTATAAAACTAGGAAAAATAAAAACGGACGATTGTCCATCGTGCGGTTTAAATCGAGCTTATCCTTATTTATCATACGAAAACCAAACGAAGGTAGCTGTTTTATGCGGAAGAAATACAGTTCAAATAAGATCCATAGAAAATAGGCAATACAATTTTGATGACGTAGAAAAAGTATTAAAAAAACTTGGGGGAGTAGAGCGGAATCCATATTTACTATCTTGTCAATTAGAGGATTATCGCGTCGTTATTTTTCAAGATGGTCGTGTGTTCATTCATGGTACAAACGAAATTCCAAAAGCGAAACAACTATATTATCGCTTATTCGGTTAATAGAAAGGGTTGTCAATAATGGAAAGAAGAGTGCCAATTACGGTTGCAGAAGCTATTCGAAAAGTGATGGGATTTGCTAACAATGGCTTAAAAGAGCTACTACCTATTGAATTAGCTTACGGACGTATATTAGCGGAGGATTTAGTAGCTGATTATGACGTACCTTCATTCAATCGTTCACCGTATGATGGGTTTGCTATTAGAGCAGAAGATACGAATTTAGCAAGTTATGAAAAGCCAATTGTATTTGAAGTAGTTGGTGAAATTGGCGCAGGATCACTATTCGATGAGAAAGTAGGTTCGTTTCAAGCAGTTCGAATTATGACAGGAGCACAAATTCCAAATGGTTGTGATGCGGTTGTTATGTTAGAACTGACTCGTCAATATGAGGATAATGGGAACGATTATATGGAAGTGAAACGCTCATTCAAAACGGGTGATAATATTTCTTTTCAAGGTGAAGATGCTCGTAAAGGAACGGTTCTTGCAAAGAAAGGATCGTACATTAATCCAGGTATTTCAGCTCTTCTTGCTACATTCGGTTATAGTGAAGTGCCAGTTGCGAAAAAGCCAGTAATTGGACTATTAGCGACTGGTAGTGAATTACTTGATGTAAATGAGTCGCTAGAGCCAGGGAAAATTCGAAATAGTAATACGTACATGATACTGTCTCAAATTCGAAGAGTGGGCGGAAGAGTAAAATACTTTGGGAAGTTTAGTGATGATTTTGATACGTGTTTTACAGCTGTGAAAGATGCGTTAAGTCAAGTAGATATGCTCATTACAACGGGCGGTGTATCAGTAGGAGATTACGATTATTTACCAGCTATATATGAAAGGTTAGGTGCATCCGTTCTTTTCAATAAGGTTGCAATGCGACCAGGAAGTGTAACGACTGTAGCACAATTAAATGGCAAGCTATTATTTGGTTTATCAGGAAATCCATCAGCATGTTATGTAGGATTTGAGTTGTTTGTAAGACCATGTATTCGTGCGTATATGTTTAGTGAAAAAGCGCATTTGAAAAGAGAAAAAGCATTATTAGGAAAAGATTTTCTGAAACCAAATCCATTTACAAGATTTGTACGAGCAAAACTGACATGTAATGAAGGGCAATTAATTGCATATCCATCAGGATTTGATAAGTCTAGCTCGGTTTCTTCATTAGCAGAATCGAACGCTTTTATCGTATTGCCAGGCGGGACAAGAGGATATAAAAAAGAAATGTTTGTCGATGTTCTTTTATTAGAAGATAACGAAGGTAGTGAATGGCCTTGGACATTTTATAAGAGAGGTGTTTCTAATGGGGCAATCACTATTTGAGATTGTAGAAAAACCAATTTTAGTGGAAGAAGTAACGAATAAAGTCGCAAGAAGAGAAGCGGGTGCGATTACAACATTTATTGGTACGGTGAGAGAATTAACAAAAGGAAAACGAACGCTACATTTAAAGTATGAAGCATATAAACCGATGGCAGTAAAACAACTTACAAGAATTGGTGAGGAAATTAACGGGAAATGGCCGGACGCACAAGTAGCCATTACGCACCGTGTAGGGCGGCTGGAAATAATGGATATTGCGGTAGTTATTGCAGTTTCATCACCGCATCGTAAAGTAGCTTATGAAGCGAATGAGTACGCGATTGAACGCATAAAACGCATCGTTCCAATTTGGAAAAAAGAATTTTGGGAAGATGGAACGATGTGGATTGGAGATCAACTTGAAAATACATCATATACAGAAGGAAAACCGAAGAAGGAATAATGAGAAAATGATTACAATTTTACTGTTTGCAAATTTGCGTGAGGAAGTCGGATCGGATCAATTAATAATTTCAGAAAAAAAAGAAATGACTGTTGGACAATTAAATGAATGGTTGAAAGATAGTTATCATTTGCAATCTTTGGATACAGTAATGGTTGCAATTAATGAAGAGTTTGTAACGAATGAAGAGATGATAAAAGCTGGAGATATCGTCGCATTAATCCCGCCTGTAAGTGGGGGATAATAATGCTTTCTCGCAACGAGGACTATTAAAGACAATAAAAAATAGATGGAAACTTTCATCAGTTGAAGTAATAAGAAGATGCTATATATAAATTAGAATAAGAGAAGGGATGAGCTCTATGCTTACTCAAGAACAAGTAATGAACGCATTACAACATGTAGAGGATCCAGAGTTACACAAAAGTGTTGTAGAATTAAATATGGTTAGAAATGTACAAATACATGGAACAGAGGTTAAGCTTGAAGTAGTGTTAACCATTCAAGGTTGTCCATTAAAGGCGAAAATTCAACAAGATGTGGAAGAGTCCCTTCACGCAATTGGTGCATCTAAAGTGGATGTAACATTTGGTTCGATGACACAAGAAGAAAGAGCTATGCTAACAGAAAAATTAAAGAAAAATAGTAGAACAGAAACAGGTATGCCAAGCATGCTCCGTCATGATTCAGGTGTACATTTTATTACTGTAACGAGTGGGAAAGGCGGAGTCGGAAAATCAACGGTGACAATTAATCTTGCTACTGCCTTAGCTAGAATGGGTAAAAAGGTTGGGATTTTAGATGCAGACATATATGGTTTTAGCATTTCGGCTATGATGGAAACGAATCAAAAACCAACAATGATTGATCAAACAGCAATTCCAGTCGTTAGTCACGGTGTTAAAATTATGTCAATGGGATTTTTTACAGAAGGAAATAATCCAGTCATGTGGCGTGGACCGATGTTAAATAAATGGATTCAAAACTTCCTTGCGAATACACACTGGGGAGATTTAGATTATTTACTTCTCGATTTACCACCTGGTACAGGAGATGTTGCCATTGATGTTGCAGCGATGATCCCACAGGCGAAAGAAATTATCGTTACAACGCCGCACAATGTAGCTTCATTTGTAGCTTCTAGAGTAGGCGTAATGGCAAAATATACAAAACACGAGATTGTAGGAATTGTGGAAAATATGGCTTATTACGAAGAGCAAGATGGATCGAAAAATTATCTCTTCGGAAAAGGGGGCGGCGAAATGTTAGCAGAACAATTGCAAACAGAAGTAATTGCACAAATACCTTTTGCAAAACGTGAAGAAAATAACGATTCATCTGTATATGATGAAGACTCTCTCGTTGGAGAAGTATTTACTGCATTAGCAGAAGATATTATTTATAGAGGATAGAGGAGGAAGTTTAATATGGCATGTAATATTGATCATTCTATTGAAGATGTAATGAATAAGCTTGAAAGTCAAAAGGATTTTTTATCTGAAATTCTTTTCAAAGATTTGAATGGATTTTTGCAAAATAAACATTCGCAGGAAATATTAAACGACATCTTTCATTTATTAAAAAAGTATGACTTAGTCAGTGAAGAAGAACGAGAGAAGAGAAATGCACAATTATTGCACATTATGAATTAGATACTTTCTGGCTTTAAAGTTTTTTCAGAAGGGGTGAATGTGATGGATATGAAAAAGATGATTGAAACGATAGAAACAACAAAAGTGACTGACGTAGAATTATCGATTCCTACTTTACATCAAATGCTTGTGAAACTGTATAGCGAAAAAAATGTTGCAAATTATACAGAGTTCTTAAAATATAGTTTGTCTTTATCTATAAATCTTAAGTTAAATCTTGTGTTGAAATATTTTGGTGTGCGTCCGATCGTTGCTTCTGATGAACGTATGCAATTTCAAGAGATATTTAAATGTTTAGCTAAGCAAGATGATAATGGGGAATGGTTTTTGAATTTTGTTTCTTTATATGTAGGGTTAATTGTTGTTCTTCATTTTGATGAGAAAGAGATTGAGAGAAGTTTTTTTGATGATGTGGTTGTGGTGGGTGAAGGAAGTGAAATATAAAATACTGTTCATAACATCTTTCTTTTTAATAGCTGTAATCGCGCTTTATATTGATTATATAAAGGTAAAGATAATCAATTAAAATAAAGGAATGAAACTAGTTTGCTAAAAAGTGTTCTTCAGTTGTTTCTATCGTTTTTTCATGTTACCATTAAGCGAATTTTTCATAGGGAGAGAAAGCGATGAAATGGATTTATTTTATTATTATTAATGTTATAGCTTTTAGCCTTATGGGGCTTGATAAACGAAAAGCAAAGAAGAAACAGTGGAGAACGCCAGAAAGCACGTTGTTTTTATCAGCGGCAGCTGGAGGAGCTGTTGGAGCTTGGATCGGTATGTATATGTTTCACCATAAAACGCATAAAAAGAAATTTGTTTTCGGCATACCGTTACTTGTTGTAATAACGGTATGTTTATTTTTCGCTATATGAGAAATGTCGAAAGAATTACAGATTGATTATTGGTAAAGTGAGCATATGAAACCGTATAATGGAGAAAAAATGAGAAGAGGAGAAAAAGGAAGATGGGGAGTCAATCAGCACAGCAAAAAAAAGGGATTATATATGCGGCTGGTGCTTATACGATGTGGGGAATCCTACCGATTTATTGGAAATGGGTTGAGGAAGTTCCAGCAGATGAAATATTAGCACACCGCATTGTTTGGGCGTTCGTTTTTATGTTAATCGTATTAGCTGTTACGAAGAGGTTTCGCCAGTTTATTGGGGAATTTGTGAATCTTTTTAAACGACCTAAATTATTAATGTCATTAACAATTGCTTCAATTTTAATTAGCGGAAACTGGTTTGTCTACATATGGGCCGTTAATCATAATCATGTCATTGAAGCAAGTCTTGGCTATTATATTAATCCGCTTATTAGTATTTTACTTGGTACAGTCGTTTTAAAGGAAAAGTTAAACTTTTGGCAATATGTTGCAGTTGGTTTGGCTGGGGTAGGGGTTATCATTTTAACAGTACGTTTCGGGGCTATCCCGTGGGTTTCTTTATCACTTGCCTTTTCATTTGGATTATACGGATTAACGAAAAAATTGTTAAACTATGATGCGACGATTGGGCTTACGATGGAAACGATGTTAGTGACGCCGTTTGCGCTCATTTATCTCGTTATGACAGGGGTACATGGTTTCGGTTCATTTGGAGCTATTTCAATGCTATCGACGTTACTTTTAATAGGAGCAGGTATTGTTACAGCGCTACCACTATTTTATTTTGCAAAAGGAGCACAACTTATTCCGCTTTATATGGTAGGCTTTTTACAATATATTGCGCCAACGATTAGTTTAATTTTAGGTGTATTTGTATTTGGTGAACATTTTACATCTACTCATATGATGGCATTTTTCTGTATATGGGTTGCTTTATTTGTATTTTCAATAGCGAAGACAAAGTTTTTAGTGCAGAAACAACCGAAATTTATAAAAAATAAATCAGCAAAAGTATCATAATGCGTAGTATTTTCTACGCATTTTTCTTTATACTGATACTATATAGAATTTCCATTATAGCTAGTAGGGAGCTGAGAACATGGAAACAATTTTACATAATGATCCGCTGATGGCTGCTGTAATTTCGTGGTTTATAGCACAGTTAACAAAAGTAGTCTTTAAATTAGTTAAAACGGGTGAATTTGATTTTGCAAAATTTTTTGCTTCAGGTGGGATGCCAAGTTCTCATGCTTCAACTGTTACAGCGCTTGCGACAGGTGTTGGAGTTGTGGAAGGTGTGGAAAGTACCATATTTGCAGTGGCTACAATCTTTGCAATCATTGTTATGTATGACGCTTCAGGAGTAAGGCTTGCGGTAAGTAAACAGGCGAAAATATTGAATGAATTTTTTCATGGTAAACAAACAGAATATAAGAAGTTAAATGAGCTTGTCGGACATACACCGTATGAAGTAGTAGTCGGTGCTTTATTAGGGGTTATTGTCGGAGTGGGATATTGCTTATGAGCAGAACATAATATGTGTTCTGCTTTTTTTGTTTTTACACATATTCGGTTGCTTTTTTGAATATCGTTATACGGATTTCGAAAGGGTAGGTGAATGCCTTGTTATTATATGAAAAAGTGCATGAAGAAATAGCGAGAAGGACAACTGCACTTCAAACGATGCAAAGGCAAGATGGTACGTGGAGATTCTGTTTTGAAGGAGCACCATTAACTGATTGCCATATGATATTTTTATTAAAATTATTAGGTAGAGATAAAGAGGTAGAACCGTTTGTAAAAAGATTAGCTTCACTCCAAACGAATGAAGGGACATGGAAATTGTATGATGATGAAATGGGGGGCAATTTATCTGCTACCATTCAATCTTATGCTGCCCTACTTGCTTCGAAAAAGTATACAAAAGAAGATGCGAATATGAAGCGAGCGGAAATGTTTATTACAGAACGTGGGGGAGTGGCGCGTGCTCATTTTATGACGAAGTTTTTATTAGCAATTCATGGAGAGTATGAATATCCTTCGCTCTTTCATTTGCCAACACCGATTATGTTTCTGCAAAATGATTCCCCCCTCAGTATATTTGAATTAAGTAGTTCGGCACGTATCCATTTAATTCCGATGATGTTGTGTTTAAATAAAAGGTTTCGTGTAGGGAAAAAGTTACTGCCTAATTTAAATCATATTGCGGGCGGGGGCGGAGAATGGTTTCGGGAGGACCAATCTCCAATGTTTCAAACATTATTAGGTAATGTGAAACAAATTATATCTTATCCGCTTTCCTTACATCATAAAGGAAATGAGGAAGTAGAACGTTTTATGAAAGAGCGTATCGATGAGAATGGAACGTTATATAGTTACGCAAGTGCTTCGTTTTATATGATTTATGCTTTACTTGCGCTAGGTCATTCTATTCAATCGCCAATGATTCAAAAGGCTATAACGGGGATAACATCTTATATATGGAAGATGGAAAGAGGGAACCATTTACAAAATTCCCCGTCAACTGTATGGGATACAGCATTACTTAGTTATGCGTTGCAAGAGGCTCGTGTTTCGAAAGAAAATAAAATGATTCAAAATGCGTCAGCATATTTATTAAAAAAACAACATAAGAAAAAAGCTGATTGGAGTGTGCATGCGCCCGTGCTTATTCCGGGCGGTTGGGGTTTTTCTGATGTGAATACGACAGTTCCTGATGTTGATGATACAACAGCTGTGTTAAGAGCATTGGCACAAAGTAGAGGGAACGGAAATGTGGATGATGCTTGGAAGAAAGGGACGAATTGGATTAAAGGATTACAAAATAATGATGGTGGTTGGGGAGCATTTGAAAAAGGCGTGACAAGCAAGTTATTAGCGAATTTACCAATCGAAAACGCAAGCGATATGATTACAGATCCTTCTACACCAGATATTACAGGCAGAGTGTTAGAGTTTTTCGGGACATATACGCAAAATGAATTGCCCGAGAAACAAAAACAAAGTGCAATCAACTGGTTAATGAATGAACAGGAGGAAAATGGATCGTGGTATGGAAAATGGGGCATTTGTTATATATATGGTACATGGGCAGTGATGACTGGCTTACGGGCGTTAGGAATTACTTCTGCTCACCCTTCTTTAAAACGAGCAACTTTATGGCTTGAACATATACAGCATGAAGATGGTGGCTGGGGAGAATCTTGTCAAAGTAGTGTGGAAAAAAGATTTGCTACTTTACCATTTAGTACACCATCGCAAACAGCATGGGCTTTAGATGCTCTTATTTCTTACTATGATAAAGAAACACCAGCTATTCGAAAAGGTATTTCATATTTGCTTGCGAATCCTTATGTAAATGAGAAATATCCTACTGGAACAGCTTTACCAGGTGGGTTTTATATTCATTACCATAGCTACGCTCATATATATCCGTTACTTACTTTGGCGCATTATGCAAAGAAATACAAAAAATAAACCGAGAGATGTTTCTCGGTTTATTTTGTTGGGTAGTAGGTCCCTGTTGAAAAGAATAAGGTTATGATTTACCCTTATTTTTCTGTTGACTGGCGTTTTTGACGTGCATCAGCGGCATTTGCACGTGCGTTTGCTTCTAAGTCATTGTGGTCAGCGAGTTCACGAGAGAACTCAACATCAATACCATCAGTGGCTTTGCTTTGTTTGAAATTTTTTTTGTTCATTCGACACAATCTCCTTGCACTTTATCCCGCATAACGGGTAGTAAAACTCCCACCTCAAAATTCAGATGGAACAAAGAAGCTAGGTGGGAGATTAACTGCCCGATTGGTGAGGGCTGATAATCAGTGGGGGATGAACAAACTTCCCACTGATTAAAGTTTCACTTTATGCGACGTTGCAAAGTTAGTTTGACACAAATAGACTTTTTTATACAAAGAGGATTTGGAAAGCAAAAAGCCGAAATATACAGTATAAGTAATAGAAATGGGGGATAGGGATGGAATTTTTAAATGGGAAAACAGCTGTTGTAACAGGTGGCGCCCAAGGAATTGGAAAAGAAATTGCACGAGTTTTTGCTAGGCTTGGGGCTAAAGTTTTAATTAGTGATGTAAATGAAGAAAAACTACAAAAAACGACACGTGAATTATCGGACGAAGGATATGAAGTAAGCTTATATCGATGTGATGTAAGTAATCAAAATGAAGCGAAATCATTAATTGAGTATGCAGTTCAAAAATTTGGGACACTGCATATTTTAGTAAATAACGCTGGAATTACAAAAGATGCAATGTTACATAAGATGGAGAAATCAGCTTGGGAACAAGTATTACAAGTAAACTTAACTGGCGTTTTTTATTGTATGCAGCCAGCTCTTCTTTATATGAGACAACAACAATATGGGCGCATTATTAATATTTCTTCAATAAGTAGAGAAGGGAATATTGGACAAGCAAATTATGCGGCAACGAAAGCTGGCGTTGTCGGTTTAACGAAAACAGCAGCGAAAGAAGTTGGAAGCTTCGGTATTACTTGTAATGCAATTTGTCCAGGATTTATGGATACGGATATGACAAAAACAATACCGGATAAAGTAAAAGAAAAAATGGTTGGAGCGATTCCGGTTGGTAGAATTGGAACGCCAGAAGATATTGCGAACGCGGCGGCCTTTTTAGCGTCAGAATACGCATCCTATATTACAGGAGAAGTATTAAATGTGAGCGGAGGGCTGCAAGTTTAAAGGAATACATAATGAAAAGAACCTGACCGAGTGGATCAGGTTCTTTCGATTTAATTTAAGTTTAACCAAACGCTCTTCACTTCTGTATAGTTATTTAATGCGTAAGATCCCATTTCACGGCCAAGACCAGATTGTTTAAATCCTCCAAATGGAGATGCTGCATCAAAGACGTTATAACAGTTTACCCATACTGTACCTGCGCGTACTTTACTTGCAACATAGTGTGCTGTCTTAACATTTTCTGTCCATACACCAGCTGCCAAGCCAAATTGTGATTTATTCGCACGTTCAATTACTTCATCAATATCGTTAAACGGTATTGCAGAAATAACTGGGCCGAAAATTTCTTCTTTTGCGATTGTCATCTCATCATTGACGTCGGCGAATACTGTAGGAGAAACGAAGTAGCCTTGATCAAATGGATTACTTCCTCCGCAAAGTACTTCAGCGCCTTCTTCAATCCCTTTTTCAATGAAGCCCATTACACGTTTTTGTTGTTCTTCGGAAACGAGAGGACCGATTGTAGTTTCTGGACTTAGACCAGCACCTTGATTTAATTTTTTAGAATAAAGGACGAGATCAGCCATGACATTATCATACATTTTCTTCGGAATAAATAAGCGTGATCCAGCAGAGCATACTTGTCCTTGGTTAAACATAACACCAGAAAGTGCACCAGGAATAGCGCGAGATAAGTCGGCGTCTGGTAAAATAATATTTGGTGATTTACCACCAAGTTCTAAAGTAACACGTTTTAATGATTCGGATGCTTGTCTCATAATTTGTTTGCCAACTGGAGTAGAACCAGTAAATGCAATTTTATCAACGAGTGGATGATTAACGAGAGCTTGTCCAGCTGATTCACCGAATCCAGGAACGATATTAATAACACCTTTCGGGAATCCAGCTTCTTCAATTAATTCAGCTAAGTATAGAGCGGATAGTGGAGTTTGTTCTGCAGGTTTTAAAACGATTGTACATCCTGTAGCAAGCGCCGCTCCCATTTTCCACATTGCCATAAGAAGCGGGAAGTTCCAAGGGATAATTTGACCAACGACACCAACAGCTTCATGGCGTGTATAGTTAAAGTAATCACCGGAAACAGGAATTGTTTGACCAACGATTTTCGTCGCCCAGCCAGCATAATAGCGCATATGCTCAATTGCAAGTGGTATGTCTGCTGCCATTGTTTCACGGATTGGCTTTCCATTATCTAACGTTTCGAGCTGTGCAAGCTCTTCTTTATGTTCTTCCATTAAATCGGCAAGCTTGTACATAAGGCGGCTTCGTTCAGCAGTGCTCATGCGAGACCAAGGACCTTCGTCAAAAGCCATGCGAGCTGCGACTACAGCTTTATGAATATCTTCGCGACCAGCTTCAGAAACGATGGCAAGTGTTTCGCCAGTTGCAGGGTTAGGCGTTTTAAACGTTTTACCGGAAGCGCTTTCAACGAAAGATCCATTCACATATAACTTTTTCGTGCCTTGAAGAAACTTTTCTACCTTTTCATGAAGATTTACAGCTAGTTGACTCATTGTATAACCCCCTTGAAAATATAATGTAAACGCAGTACGAGACGGCGTTTATTCCGAAATCAAGGATGTAGGAACTAGATGGAAAGCCTCTAATTAAAATCATAATTAACAATTACTGAAAATTCAAATTTCATTTGTGTTACAATTGTAAAAAATATGTAATGTAAGAGAGTTTTCTATATAATTATAAAAAATCCTGCTTGTTTTTGCTTTCTAGTAGGAAAAACTAGAAGAACAATGGTACAATAATACATCGTGAGAGGAGGGAGAAAATGAAGAGTTATCATGATGATCCACGCTTTCGAATTGCCCATAGAGAAGCGTTAATTGGTCTTGGACTTGCTATTATCAATTTTATAATATGGTACGGATTTGCTTATGGGCTTGGTAGTAAAAATCCAAGTGAATATACATATGTATTCGGTTTTCCAGCATGGTTTTTTTATAGTTGTATTGTTGGATTTGTCGTAATGGTTATTTTGCTTAGTTTAGTTGTTCGTTTTGTATTTCAAGATATTTCACTCGATGAGGAAGAAAAAAGTGAGGAATAATAGATGAATTGGTATGTAATCATTCCAATGATAATTTCGTTTATCGTTGTATTTTTAATTGGTATATATGCTTCAAGACGCGTACAAGCAACAGCTCATAATAAATTTTTGCAAGAATATTTTCTTGGTGGACGTGAGCTTGGCGGTTTATTATTAGCGATGACAATGATTGCTACGTACGGTAGTGCAAGTAGTTTCATTGGTGGCCCTGGTATTGCTTACAATATGGGACTTGGATGGGTATTATTATCTGCGATTCAAGTTGTAACAGGGTATATCGTTTTAACGGTTATCGGTAAAAAGTTTGCAATTATTGCTAGGAAGATGGAAGCAATTACGCTTATCGATTATTTAAAAGGAAGATACAATAATAAAGCGGTTGTTATACTTTCGGCGTTATGTATTATTATCTTTTTATTTTCAGCAACAGTAGCCCAGTGGGTCGGCGGTGGACGATTAATTGAGTCGCTAACAGGTCTATCTTATACAACTGCACTATTTTTATTTACTTTTTCTGTACTTGTGTACGTATTAATTGGTGGGTTCCGCGCAGTTGCGTTATCAGATACGTTATTAGGTATCATTATGTTAGTTGGAACGACAATCATTTTAGTTGCTACTGTTATTGCTGGTGGTGGAATTGAAAAGATTATGCAGGAACTTGTTCAAATCAATCCGAATTTAATTACACCATTCGGAGCAGATGGTAGTTTAACGAAATCATATGTTACATCGTTTTGGATTTTAATTGGAATTGGCGTTGTCGGTTTACCACAAATTAGTGTACGTGCTATGTCTTATAAAAATTCAAAAGCTATGCATCAAGCTCTAATCATTGGAACGGTTGTCGTTGGTACAATTATGATCGGGATGCATTTAACGGGTGTATTTGCACGAGTAGTACTTCCTGGTATAACGGTACCAGATAAAGTCATGCCGCTACTCGCGATGGAAGTGTTGCCGCCTTGGCTAGCTGGCGTTTTTTTAGCGGCACCAATGGCAGCGATTATGTCTACAGTAAATTCGCTATTGTTACTTGTAAGTTCATCGATTATTAAAGATATATATGTAAATTACATAAATAAAGATGCAGCAGACAGTACGATAAAAAAAGGAAGTTTGTGGATTACGGGTATTGTAGGACTGCTCGTTTATGCAGCGGCGATTAAACCACCAGATTTTTTAATATGGTTAAATTTATTTTCTTTCGGTGGATTAGAAGCAGCATTCATTTGGCCGATCGTCTTAGGGTTATATTGGAGAAAAGGGAATGCAACTGGAGCGCTTGCTTCCATTTTAGTTGGGGTAGGCTCATATATGTGTATTCATCTTTTCTACCCAAATCCGTTCGGTATACATACAGTTGTCTTCCCAATTTGCTTTGCGTTTATCGCTTACATAGTGGGAAGTATGATTGCTGTGAAAAAAACAGCATAGGCTAGATGAAGAACGTAGTCCGTATAGGACTGCGTTTTTTTATAAAATTCATCTTTTTTATTCTGTATATGTAGGGCTATTCATAAATTAATAACAACTGAGGGGATGGAGTTGAGGTCGATGAAAAAAGTGTTATTTTTGGGAGACCCGGGAATTGATGACTCTTTAGCCATCATGTATGGAATTATGCATCCTGATATTGATATTGTTGGTGTTGTAACCGGATATGGAAATGTAACGCAAGAAAAGGCAACAAGTAATGCTGCGTATTTATTGCAAATGGCAGGACGGGAAGATATACCTGTTATTAATGGTGCGAAAATTCCTTTATCTGGAGATGTTACAACGTATTATCCAGAAATTCATGGAGCAGACGGTTTAGGACCAATTAAGCCTCCGAAAGCTTTTTCACCAAATATAAAATCTTTTTGTGCATTTTTTGATATTCTTGAAAAGTATAAAGGAGAATTAATAATAGTTGATGCCGGTAGGTCAACGACATTAGCGACAGCGTTTATTTTAGAAAAGCCGATGATGAAATATGTAAAAGAATATTATATAATGGGCGGTGCTTTTTTAATGCCTGGCAATGTTACACCAGTGGCGGAGGCGAATTTTCATGGCGATCCGATTGCGTCACAGTTAGTTATGCAAAATGCGAAGAATGTAACATTAGTGCCGCTTAATGTTACATCCGAGGCAATTATAACGCCAGAGATGGTAAAATATATTACGAAACACTCTAAAACGAGTTTTAATACATTAATTGAACCGATTTTTACGTATTATTATAAAGCCTATAAAAAGTTGAACCCGAAAATAACAGGAAGTCCAGTACATGACGTTGTCACAATGATGGTCGCGGCGAATCCGTCCCTTTTAGATTATGTGTACCGCCGTGTCGATGTAGATACTGTTGGAATTGCAAAGGGCGAAAGTATTGCTGATTTCCGTCCACAACCTGACTCAAAAGCCTTAAAAAATTGGGTTCGAATTGGTTGGTCGTTACATTATAAAAAATTTCTCGAAGATTTCGTGAAAATTATGACGTAGACATAATAGGAGAATACAAGTTAAAATAATGGAGATGGTTACTTAAATAACCATCTCCATTATTTTGTTTTTTTAGATAAAGAGAGAAGAGTTACACAATAGGAGAGGAATTTTACTTGAAAAAAACTATAGTATGCGCAATGATTGTGGGTATTTTCGTTTTGGTAATATCGGGTAACTTTTTAGTGAAAAAAGTGTGGAGTTCAAATAACGATGATGCACAGTATATCGCATCTTTTATTGAAGAACATAAAGATGAAAAAAATAGTGCGCTTCTAGTAAAGAGAAATGATAAAGTTGTTTATTCTGTAAATCCAAATGTTGTATTACCAGTTGCTAGTACGATGAAATTAATTGTGGCGCTTGAATATACGAAACAAGTTACAGAAGGGAAAATTGACCCGGCTAGTTTCGTTTCAATTAATGATGTCAATCGATATTATGTACCGAATACAGATGGTGGTGCACAAGATAGATGGCAAAAGTATTTGGAGAAGACAGGCAAGATAACTGAAGGAGCCGTTACTTTAGAAGACGTGGCAAAAGGAATGGTTAAGTTTAGTTCGAATGCTAATGCGGAATATTTAATGGAAGTGTTAGGATTAGATAACATTAATCGAAATTTACAAAGTTTATCGCTCCCTGCACATCAACCACTATTTCCGATTGTTTCATCTTTATATATCCCGGGATATTTGCATAAAGAATTACATGTTCCAAAATATAAAATAGAGAAAAAATTAAAAGAAATGACTCAAGAGCAATATCGTGAATATGCGATGATTATTCATGAGCGCTTAAAAAAGAAGGGGTCATTATTACAGAAAGAAATTCCTCTTTATTTAGAGGAACGTTATGATAAAATTTGGTCAGATAGATTACCAGCTGCGTCCGCAAACGATTATATGGTATTGCTGCAAAAGGCAAACCATAAAGGTGGCCTGACAGAAGCTGAAGAAAAAGTGTGGGCAAGTATCGTTGAAACAGATATGAGTGCCAAGAAATATCGTAAAACATTCAGACACGCAGGACAAAAGAATGGGTATACGCCATGGACGGTTACAAAAGCGGTTTATGCTATGGATAAGCGCGGGAACTGTACAGAAATTGTATTTTTAGCGAATAATTTAAATGAAGATGACAGTGCAGAAATACGTAAACATTTAGCAAATTTACATTTCCAAGTGTTGCAAAGTGATAAGTATGATGCGACTTTTATTAAATAAACTCGGTGCATAAAGCACCGAGTTTATTTTTGTCCCGCTATTTGTGGACAGTAAGACTCCCATCTCAAAATTGGGCGAATGCGAGAGAGTTAGGTGGGAGTACAACTGCCTGTAAAAGGCCGATTGGTAAGGGCTAATTAAAGTTTCACTTTATGTATAAGCACTTTTTTACTATCTCTGGGTATGATGGGTAGTAATACTTAGGTGAAAGGGGAAAAGGTGATGAAACAGAGTAAAGAAGAATTTATAAAGAATGAAGGCGCTGATTTCCCTGGGAAAACATATGTGGATTGTGTATTACAACATGTATTTAATTTTCAGCATAACTACTTATTAAAAGATATGTTTCAAGTGCATAAAGCACATATTATGATGCTGACTGAAGAAAGTTTAATAAAAAAAGAAGAAGCTACAGTTATATTAAAAGCACTAAAAAAGGTAGAAGGAATGCCCAAAGATCAATTGCGATATACAAAACAACATGAAGATCTCTTTTTTTTAGTTGAACATTTAATTTCTCAGGAAGCAAAGTGTGATTTTGTAAGTAATATGCATATCGGTCGAAGTAGAAATGATATGGGAGTAACGATGTATCGTATGAGCTTAAGACGATATGTATTACGATTAATGGAACACCATTTATTATTGCAAGAAAGTATATTGCAACTTGCTGATGATCATAAGGGAACAATTATGCCAGCTTATACACATACACAACCAGCACAACCAACAACGTTTGGTCATTATATGTTAGCAATTTATGATACGATGCAAAGAGACTTAGAACGAATGAAAAAAACGTACCAAATTTTAAATCAGTCTCCGATGGGGGCAGCTGCACTTTCAACAACAAGTTTTCCGATTAAACGAGAACGAGTTTCTCATTTACTTGGGTTTACAAATGTAATTGAGAACTCATATGATGCTGTCGCTGGAGCGGATTATTTATTAGATGTTAGCTCGTTACTTATGATAATGATGACAAATACGAGTAGATGGATTCATGACTTCTTATTATTAGCGACGAAAGAATATGATGGTATTACTGTTGCGAAGCCATATGTGCAAATTAGTAGTATTATGCCACAAAAACGAAATCCAGTTTCAATTGAGCATGCTCGTGCTATTACGAGTAGCGCTTTAGGAGAAGCATTTACAGTATTTCAAATGATTCATAATACACCATTTGGGGATATTGTCGATACGGAAGATGACTTACAGCCGTATTTATATAAAGGAATCGAAAAGACGATTCGCGTATTTTCTATTATGAATGCAGTCATTCGAACGATGAAAGTAGAAGAAGAAACGTTAAAAAGTCGTTCCTATAAACATGCAATAACGATAACTGATTTTGCAGATGTTTTAACAAAAAACTATAAAATTCCATTTCGGCATGCTCATCATGCAGCAAGTACGATTGCTAATATGTCATTGGTGCAGAAAAAGGAGCTTCATGAATTACATTTCAAAGATGTAAATATATACTTACAAGAAAAATTTAAAATACATTTATTAGAAAAAGAGTGGAAAGAAATTATATCGCCAGAAGCTTTTATTCAAAAAAGAAATGTATACGGAGGACCGAGTAAAAAAGAGATGGAACGAATGATTCAAAAGCGTAAAGAGTCATTTCAAAATGAAGAAGAGCGATTTGAAACGGAAAAACGGAGAATATTACGAGCTGAATATAATTTGAACATATTAGTTTCAAATATTATCGAATCGTAAAAGAAGGATTTAATGAATTAATCGCCAATACTTAATTAAAATATAAATGGAGAGAAGAGATTGTCGATGATTCAATTACACGTATATAAAGAGATTCTTCATTTTAAAGAAGATGTTACACCATTTTTAGAAAAGAATGAGCAGGAAAATAATTTAATGTTAGGTATATTACAAATAGCTCAAGAACCGACGTTTATGGGGGTAGCGAAACGAGGAGAAGAAATTACAGTTGTATTTCTTCAAACAGAAGAGAAGATACAAATGATTGTTGCAACTTCTGAAAATTCGGAAGTAGATATAGTGAAACTTGCAAAAGAGTTATCGAAAGTATATCCGGACATTCCTGGATTGATCGGTAATAAGGAAATTGTACAGAAATTAGCTGAAGAGATTGCGGTGTTAGAAAATAAGAAAACGAATGTTGTAATGAAACAAGGTGTATATGCATTACAACAAATTAAGAAGAAGTGGAACGAGGATGGAATTTTTCGAGAAATAACTAATGATGAGTTGCCATTAATAGAAAAATGGATATATCAATTTTGTGAAGATGTGAAGCTCCCAACTACGAAAGAAGAAGCGGAACAAACCGCACATACATTAATCACTAATAATCGTCTATTTGGTCTAGAAGTAGATGGGAAACTCGTTTCTGTAGCTGCAAAAACGAGACCAACTACAAATAATATAACAGTAAATTTCGTTTATACCCCGAAAGAAGCACGAAAAAAAGGGTACGCATCTAATTGTGTAGCGGCACTCAGTCAACGTATGTTAGACGAAGGGTACAAGACGACTACACTATATACTGATTTAGCCAATCCGACATCTAATAAAATTTATCAAGAAATTGGTTATGAACAAATTGCGGAGTCTGTGCTCATATTTTTAGAGAAGTAGAATAAAAAGGCGTGCTATTTTAGCACACCTTTTTATTATTCATCAATTCTAATAACCTCGCCTTGCGGGAAGTTCTCAGTTTCTAGTAAGTTACGAATAGCTTTTGCCACATATTCAGGTGATAATAGCTTTCCTTCTTCTTTTAGTGTGATGAATCGGTCTAAATTTGTGAAGTCTTCTTTATTTGTTTCACGAATTTGTGCTTGCATATTTGTATCCACAACACCAGGTGCAAAAGCGACGATTTTTACTGGATATTCTTTTTCCTCTTCTTCAGTCGCTACGCATTGTGTAAACATATTTACACCAGCTTTCGTAGTACAATAAGCGCCCCAGCCAAAGTAAGGTTTTTTTCCTGCACCAGATGAAATGTTTACAACGCGTTTATCTACTTTCCAGTCTTTCGTATGTTTCATGAACATAGATGTAAGAATCATAGGGGCAAGTAAATTAATGTGAACGTTCGTAATGAATTGTTCGCTTTCTGCTTTTTCAATCGGCTTCATAGGTGCAACTGTACCCGCATTATTAATTAAATGAATAGAAGATACATTGTCTTCTTTAATGGATGAAATGATTTCGTTAAAGTTAGTTTCTAAATGATGTACATCTTGAAGATCTAAGGAATGGAAAATACAATTGCTGTTATATTGCTCTGCAAGTTTAGTAAGCTCTTTATTTTCTCTTCTAGAAATAGAGATGATGGTTGTGCTTTCTTCTAATAATTGCGCGGCAATTGCCTCCCCTAAACCTTGTGAAGTTCCTGTTATGATAACGTAGCGCATAGTTTTATAAACTCCTCTCGTATGTGCGGAATTTTGTTGGACAACGTACATTGTATAGTTTGTCTACATTTTATAGTATAGAGCACTTTTTACTATAAATGAAATGAGATGATTACGTGCCTTTTTTAAATCGCTTTACAACGACAGTAACTGGTGCCGTCACGTTCACTGGGAATACGTTGGGACTTAGTCCTACATCGCCTGCGCCAGGTAATATTTTTGGTACACTTGCTGTATTTACGACAGTAAATACAGCGCTGCAAGTACCAGGATTCCCAGCAGGGACAACAGATGACTGGCAATTGAATTCTTCAAGTGCAATTTTAAACCTTCCGGCAGGGAGTAGTATTTTGTATGCAGAGTTGGTTTGGGCTGGTACTTTTCGGACTGATACGGAAGATGTTTTACCATTTTTAAATGATAATATTACATTTACAACACCAGCAGGAACTTTTTCAGTTACGCCCGATCCTGCTACAGCGCAGCAAGGTTCAGTAGGAAACCAGTTTTATTATGCTCGCTCTGCTAATGTAACGAATCTTGTAAGTGCAGGTGGGGCAGGCACATATACAACAGGTGCCGTGCCAGCTGCAAGAACTTCAGCTGATCCAACAATCAGTCGTTCAGCTGGCTGGACGCTTGAGGTTGTGTATCAAAATGCAAGTTTACCACTTCGGAATTTGTCAGTATATGCAGGTCAAGAAATTATCGATGCTTCATCCCCGCCAGTTGATGCTACTATTTCAGGATTTGCAACTCCGGCAACAGGAGCTGTTACAGGAAGGGTACTTGTAACTGCCCAAGAAGGTGATTCTAACATTTCTGGAGATCAACTTCGCTTTGGTCCGAATGCAAATAATACAGTTGCTTTATTCGGTCCGAGAAACCCTGCAAATAATTTCTTTCAGTCACAAATTTGTAATGACAGTGGAAATTTAGATACAAGCGGTACATTTGGAGATTTGAATCAGCCGTTAGGGGTAGCTTTGGCCGTCCGAAGACAGGGGTGGGATATTACGAATGTAGATGCCTCCTCATCTTTAGTAAACAATCAAACATCAGCAACTGTTCGCTTTGTCACAAATGGAGATGGATATGCTGCAGCTGGTTTCGGTGTTCAAATTGATGCGACAGGTCCAATCATTAATCCTGTTAAATCGGTTAATAGAAGCGTTGCAGGGGTAGGGGATACTCTCACCTATACGATTACGGTCCCGAATACAGGAACAGGAAGTGCAGAAAACGTTGTATTACAAGATAGTATTCCGAACGGAACGACATTTGTAGCAGGTAGTGTAACGGTAGGTGGAGTAACACAACCGAGTGCGAATCCCGCGAATGGAATTAATTTAGGTACAATCCCAAATAACACGCAAAGAATTGTTACATTTCAAGTTCGAATAACATCGTTCCCGAACCCAAATCCTATTCCAAATCGTGCAATGGTGTCATATCAATTCCGTCCTTTTGTCGGTAGTGCCCCTATTACAAGTACGTCTTCTTCAAACACAGTACAAACGACAGTGAATCAAGCAACTATAAGTATGCAAAAATCTGTAGATCTACAGACGGCAACTCTTAATGATGTATTAACGTACACAGTTAATGTGACGAATAATGGGAATGTTGCTGCAAACAATGTTATTTTTGTTGATAGTATCCCTGCAGGAACAACATTTGTCGCAAACAGCGTTACGGTAAACGGAGTAGCACGTCCAGGAGCGAATCCATCAACTAGTATTAATCTCGGAAGTATTAATACTTCGCAAACGACTGTAGTGCGCTTTCAAGTTCGAGTGACATCGAACCCTCTTGTCAATCCAATTCCGAACCGTGCGAGTGTAACATTTACCTTTACCCCAGTGCCAGGTCAACAACCAATTTCAGGTCAAGCGACGAGTAATACTGTATTTACTACTATTAATATAGCTGATCTAAGAACGAGAAAAACAGTGGATAGAGCTTTTGCGACAGTGAATGACGTTCTTACGTACACCGTTACAATTGAGAATACAGGAAATGTACTTGCGACGAATGTTGTTTTTCAAGATCCAATCCCAATTGGAACGACTTTTATTGCAAATAGTGTGACTGTAGATGGGGTTTCGCAACCTGGGGCAAATCCAGCGACTGGGTTTGCGATAGCAAATATATCTCCCGGCGGAAGTAGGACAGTGACTTTTCAAGTACGAGTGACATCTACACCATCAGGAGGTACGATTGCGAATCGCGGAAATGTATCGGCTAATTTCGTCGTGAAACCAAATCAGCCGCCAGTAACGATTAATAGACAAACGAATACTGTAGTGACACAAGTTAATACAGGTGGTTTAAATGTAATAAAAGAAGTGAATACAACGCAAGCAGCAGTAGGAGACAATTTAACGTACACGATTGCCGTCCAAAATACAGGGAACGTTCCGTTAACAAATGTATTTTTCCAAGACACTATTTCTTCCGCTGTTTCTTTCGTTGCAAATTCTGTAACAATTAATGGAGTACCGCAAAGTGGATTGAATCCGAATACAGGATTTTCTCTTCCTAATATTCCTGCGGCTCAAACAGTTGTAGTCACATTTGACGTATTAATTGTACAGGATCCAGAAAATGAAGATATTTTAAATCAAGCAAATGTAACAGCAAGCTTTCAAGTGAATCCGAATGAACCACCAGTAACAATCAATGTTCCGAGTAACGTTGTGAATACGACAGTACAATCAGGGAACTTTGAAGTTGTGAAAGCAGTGAATACGAATGTTGCAACAGTAGGAGATATTTTAGTATATACAATCGAAGTTATAAATGCAGGTAGTGTACCAGCTACAAATGTATTTTTCCAAGATTCAATTCCGCAAGGGACATTATTTATTGAAAATAGTGTAGTTGTGAATGGTGTTTTACAAGAAGGGGCAGATCCAGAACTTGGATTCCCATTAAATGATTTGCCTACTGGCGCCAGTGTTATTGTTACGTTTGAAGTATTAATTGATGAAATTCCCCAAGGAAATAATGTCGTAAATAATGCGAATGTAACTGGAGATTTCCTTGTAAATCCAACAGAGCCACCGATTACTGTAACAGTACCAAGTAATACTGTTATGACAGTCGTGAATTCTTCAGGGTTAAATGTAATGAAGAGTGTAAGCGCTACTGAAGCAGGTGTAGGAGATACGTTAACGTATACAGTTCGTATACAAAATAGTGGAACGGTAGCAGCGACAAATGTATCATTCCTTGATCCAATTCCATCTGGAACAACGTTTGTAGCAAATAGTGTAACAATAAATGGAACGCCTCAGCCAGGTTTAAACCCAACAACTGGATTTCCACTTGCTAATATTCCAGTAGGAGGGATGGTAACAGTTGCTTTTCAAGTGACGATCACGAGTGTACCACCAAATAGGGTTCTTCCGAATAATGCAAATGTAACTGCTGATTTTCAAGTAAGTCCTCTCCAGCCACCGATTACAATTGTAACGATTAGTAATATTGTTGTGACGCGAGTGAATGTAGGATCAATTAATGTAATAAAGAGTGTAAACACACCGCAAGCAGGTGTAGGAGATACGTTAACGTATACGATTCTTATTCAAAATACAGGAACTGTTCCTGCAACGAATATTATTTTTCAAGATCCGATTCCTGTTGGAACTGCGTTTGTAGCAAATAGTGTGACGATAAACGGAGTTGTTCAGCAAGGCGCGGATCCTATGGCAGGTTTCCCAGTACCAAATATTTCGGTCGGACAAACGGCTACGATTACGTTTCAAGTTACAGTGACGAGTGTTCCGAGCGGTGGAAATATTAGAAACCAATCGAACGTTACTGCAAGTTTTCTTATAAATCCAGCAAACCCTCCAATAACGACTGTTACGAATAGCAATTTTGTCGTGACACAAGTAAACACAGCACAGTTAAATATACAAAAATCTTCATCTGTACAACAAGCGGCATTTGGAGAAACTTATACGTATTCTGTTGTCATTCGAAATAACGGCACAGTACCAGCGACGAATGTTTCTTTCATCGATCCAATTGCTCCAGAAACAGCATTTGTCGCAAACAGTGTGACGATAAATGGAATTACACAGCTTGGTTTAGATCCGAATATTGGTTTCCCGCTTCCTAATATTGCAGCTGGGGCATCAGTGACAGTAACGTTCCAAGTTACAGTAGTTACGCCATCCCCACGCGGAGCAGTATTAAATACGGCATCTGTTACAGCCACTTTCTTATTAAATCCTTTACAACCACCTGTAACAACGACAAATTCAAGTAATACGACAGTAGTTACAATACCGTTACCTCCTCCTGGTGAAGTAACAGCAACAAAAGCAGTTGACGTTGCAACTGGGGCTGTTGGAGATGTATTAACGTATAGTGTGCTAATTACGAACGTAGGAATTATACCTGTTATAGATGTACTCTTCCAAGATGTCATTCCGGAAGGAACGACATTTGTCGAAAATAGTGTAACGATAGGTGGGGTTCAGCAATTTGGTTTAAATCCAGAAATAGGATTTACTGTTACTCCATTATTAATTGCTGGTGGAAGTATTACGGTAACATTCCAAGTGACAATTACAGAGATTCCAGATAATGAAGTCATATTAAACGATGCTGACGTTACATTTACTTCACAACCGAATCCGCAGGAACCACCGATTACGGAAACGATATTAACGAATTTAGTCGTTACGACAATTAATATAGCGTTTATTTTTCCGTTAAAACTAGTAGATAAAGAAGTAGCGACTGTAGGAGAAATTTTAACGTATGATGTATTGATTTTTAATTTTGGAACAGTGGCAGCGACGAATGTTCAATTTATAGATACTACTTCCGCGGGTGTAGCATTTGTACCAGGAAGTGTGAGCATAAACGGGGTACCGGCACCAGGATTAGATCCTTTCATTGGTTTTACAGTTCCAGATATACCTGTAGATGATTTTGTACTTGTCACATATCAGGAGACGGTAACGAGCATACCAGAAGGTGGTACAGTTGTTAACTTTGTAGACGTTACCGCGACATTTGCTGTAAGTGAAACAGAACCACCTATTACTGAAACTACGACAAGTAACACGACATTAACAGAAATAAATGAATCTGGTTTGAATGTATTAAAATCAGTGAGTCAGCCGATTGTTGCAGTAGGGGATACAATCACCTATACAACAGTAGTTCAAAATACAGGGACAGTGACAGCAACGAATGTTCAATATAGTGATGTATTACCTTCCTCTATAGCATTCGTGCCGAACAGTGTAACGATAGACGGTGTGTTACAACCTGGATTCAATCCGAATAATGGATTCCCGCTTCCAGATATAAATCCAGGTGAAAGTGTAGAAGTAACATTCCAAGTAACAGTTGTTAGTGTTCCATCAAACGGAACAATTGTCAATACGGCAAATGTAACAGGTAGCTTTGTATTAGTACCAGGAGAACCACCAGTTATAGTAAACCAACCGAGCAATACAACACTCACAACTGTCAATAGAGGACAATTTAATGTTATTAAACAAGTAAATAGAGCGGCTACTCTCGTTGGAGATGTATTAACGTATACGGTTCAAATAACGAATACAGGAACAGTAAGTGCTAACGATGTTCAGTTTGTTGATACGATTTCAGCAGGAGCGTCATTTGTACCAAATAGTGTAACGGTAAATGGAGTTTCGCAACCAAACTTAAATCCGATTACTGGCTTTGGAGTTGGAGATATACCAGTTGGTGAAACGGTTATAGTGACGTTTCAAGCGACAGTTACAACCATCCCGTCATCAGGAACAATTACGAACGTTGCAAATATAACAGGAAGTTTTACTTTAGTGCCAGGAGAACCACCGGTTATAGTGACAGATCCGAGTAATACGACTATAACAAGAATAAATAGAGGACGTTTCAGCATTATAAAATCTGTAAATAAAGAAGCGACACGTTTAGGAGATACGTTAACGTATAGTGTGCAAGTTACAAATACGGGAACGGTAACAGCGACGAATGTTCAGTTTATCGATGTTCCATCACCTAGTTTAGAATTTGTTCCTGGAAGTGTACAAATAAATGGGATTCCGCAAGTAGGTTTAGATCCTTTTGTAGGCTTTTCATTACCGGATCTTGCAGTAGGGGATAGCGTATTAATCACATTTGAAGTAAATGTAATTTCAATTCCGCCTTCTAGTAGCATTATGAATACAGCGAGAGTAACTGGTGATTTCGAATTGATTCCAGGAGAACCACCGTTTACAATTACCAATTCAAGTAATACGACAGTCACACCAGTAAATAGAGGCAGTTTAGATATGCTGAAAGAAGTAGATCATTCAATTGTTGGAGTAGGAGAAACGGTAACGTATCGTGTTCGTATATTAAATACTGGTACGGCTGACGCAATGAATGTTCAATTTATTGATGTGCTATCTCCGGAAGCTGTTTTTGTACCAAATAGTGTAACGGTAAATGGAGTAGTGCGTCCGGGAGTAAATCCGCAGGTTGGATTTACGATTTTGGACATTCCAGTCGGTGAGACGGCGATTGTAACATATGAAGCTACGATTACGAGTTTTCCAGATGGTGGTACAGTAGTGAACGTTGCTGGGGCATCAGCAGAATATATTTTAGTACCAGGTGAACCGCCAGTTACAGTGATGGACACGAGTAATACAGTTATTGTAACGGTAAATACTGCAATCTTATTTGTTGCAAAAGGAGCAAACTTTGAAGTAGCAATGGTAGGAGATGTTGTCACTTACGGCATTGCCGTCATAAATGATAGTACAGTTCCTGTGACGAATATTGTTTTAACAGATATCATTGATCCAAATACGTTATTTATAAATGGCACGGTAACGGTAAATGATGTACCTCTTCCATTTGCCAATCCGAATACGGGTATTCCGTTAGGTGATTTTCAGCCAAATGATGCGGCAATTATTAATTTCCAAGTTGTAATAATGGGAGGACAAATAAATAATTTAGTTACAAATACTGCTACAGCGACTGGGCTCGCAACTGTAAATCCGAATGAGCCGCCTGTAGTAGTTGAAGGTGATAGTAATACAGTTGTTATCCCGTTTATCCCTCAAAATGTCTCAACGACAGTCGTAAAAACGGCAAATCTTCAAACAGCAACAATTGGAGATGTCATTACGTTTACGACAGTCATTACAAATACAGGTGATACTGTCATGCAAAATATTCGTTTTCAAGACATGTTAGATAGTAGTGTTCGATTTATCCCTGGAAGCGTAATAGTCGATAGTGTTCCATTACGAAATGTAAGTCCAGTATCAGGGTTTCTTATAGGAAATTTAAATCCGGGTGAAGCGCGGACAGTTTCGTTTCAAGTAGTAGTTCAGAGCGCACCAAGTGGTTCAGGAAATTATATTAACCAAGCGAGTATTCGCTTTGAACATCAAGTAGGTACAGTATTGCCACCTGTTACACAAATAATAGAAAGTAACATGGTAGTCATCCCATTTGTTCCAACGATAGAACAAATTTGCGAAACGAACTTTAATTGCTTAGATAAAATTCCATTTCAATGTTCTCCATGTAATCACTTACAAATAAATAAAAAATAAATACCAAAAGAGCATCCTGTAAGAATAGGATGCTCTTTTTTATGTGTATCAATCATGTAGATTCTTTTTCGGGTGAGGTGAAAAATTCATTGGTTTTGTTGGAGAGTAGAAATGGAATAGCTCCTTTTATGACAGAAATATCCCAGTCCCACCATGCAAGTTTTTCTAGTTTTTCAATGGTTTCTTGTGAAAAACGATAGCGAACTAGTTTGGCAGGGTTCCCAGCTACAATTGCATATGGAGGTACGTCTTTTGTAACTACACTCTTTGCGCCGATAATGGCCCCGTTACCAATTGTAACACCAGATAAAACGCAGGATTGATAACCAATCCATACATCATTGCCGACTACGATATCACCTTTTGATGAAGGATGACCAGTAATATGTGCTCCTTCATCGAAGAGAGCATTAAATGGGTAAGTCGTTATCCAATCAGCACGATGCTCGCCGCCAAGTATGAAAACGACTTCTTCTCCTAATGAACAAAACTTACCTATTTTCAATTTCGTTTCATCATTCCAAGAAAAAATAGTTGGACCTACTTTACTATAAGTATAATCACCAATATCATATTTACTATATTCAGGTTTTTGATTTAAATATAACATAACAAATTTAGCATCCTTTCTAAAGCAAGTAATGGATATGGAACATTATATGCAAGGTGGAGTAAGGCGAACTGTGTTGTATGAATTAGTAAGATGTAAGTATGTTAGTAGAGAAAATGAATAAAGGGGAGTGGAGTGGATGAGATACGAAATGGGGTTATATAATAAACCTTTTCAGTCAATTCAATCAGGAAAAAAGGTATATGAAGTACGCTTATACGATAAAAAACGTCAACTTATAAAACAAGGCGATGAAATTGTATTTACGAACCTTACGACAGCAGAAACGATGGTTGTAAAAGTAACGGAAGTAAAGCGATACGAAAGCTTTAAAGAAATGTACGAGCAAATTGATAAAAAGTTATTGGATTGTGAAAATGATAGTTTAGAGGAAATGTTAGAAAGTACATACAAAATATATACGAAAGAACAAGAAGAAAAGTGGGGAACAGTTGCGGTTCGTATTGAGGTAATAAAATGATGAGAAATCGCGGCGTGGCTATTATTGTACAGGATGGAAAAATTGCTCTAATAAAACGTGTTCGAGATGATGAAGTATATTACGTTTTTCCAGGCGGTGGAATAGAAGAAGGAGAAACATCGGAAGAGGCAACGAAGCGAGAGATATACGAAGAATTAGGGGTACATATAGAAGTAAAGCACCTTATTACAAAGATAAAGTATAAAGGTACCGAATATTATTATGAAGCCTATATTACGGACGGAGTATTCGGAAGCGGAAAAGGTGAGGAGTTTAAGCAGAAAGATAGAGGTTGTTATATTCCGTTATGGATACCGATAAATGAGTTGAAAAATGTGAATATAAAACCTTACGAAGTGGTCGAAAGTATATTCGATTATTATAAGATGCAAGGTCTGACAACATACAAAAAAAACCATTGACATAGCCTGCTGATTTAAGTATTGTATTCGAGTATGTTTATAATCAGGAGGTTTATATGAGCAATCAAACTACTACACATCATGTGAAAATGACAACAGCAGATCCATCTGGAATCGGTCTATTTGGATTAGCAATGGTAACACTTGTAGCATCATCTCAAAAGTTAGGTTTAACAGATGGCGTTTCACTTGTATTACCATGGGCAATCTTTTTAGGGGGATTTGCACAAATCTTTGCATGCATTCACGATGCAAAGCATAACAACACGTTCGGTACGACAGCATTTGGTGCGTACGGCCTGTTTTGGTTAGGTGTTGGAATGACTTGGTTAATTCAACTTGGAGTATTCGGCGAAAAATTAGCCCAAACTGCAGATTCAAAACAGCTTGGTGTAGCCTTTATCGGATATTTAATTTTCACAATCTTTATGACGATTGGTGCAATGGAAACACATAAAGTATTATTTATGATTTTCGTACTTATTGATTTCTTATTTATTGGTCTTTCATTAAGTACTTTAGGTGTTATGCCGCACGCAATGCATAATTTAGCAGCATATTCTGAACTATGTATTTCATTATTATCTTTCTATGGTTCAGCCGCAGCAGTGTTAAATACACACTTCGGAAAAGTTGTTTTACCAGTTGGAAAGCCATTTGGTATTTTTAAAAAGTAATAAAAAAGCACAGGTGATTGTATAGTCATCTGTGCTTTTTTGTATGGAATAAATAAAAATGAAAAATATAATTGAAATTGATTATCATTATTAATATAATGAGAATGATAATCATTCATTGCAAGAGGGGGATGCCAAAGTGGCGAAAATTTTAATTGCGTATGCGAGTATGTCAGGAAATACAGAGAGTATTGCTGATTTAATAAAAGTAAGTTTGGATGCTTTTGATCATGAAGTAGTATTGCAAGAGATGGAAGGCATGGATGCTGAAGAATTGCTAGCTTATGATGGAATTATTTTAGGATCTTATACGTGGGGCGATGGTGAATTGCCGTTTGAGGCAGAAGATTTCCACGAGGATTTAGAAAATATAGATTTGTCAGGAAAAAAAGCAGCTGTATTTGGATCAGGTGATACGGCATATGAACTGTTTTGTGAAGCGGTGACGATATTTGAAGAACGTCTTGTAGAACGCGGTGCAGAACTTGTACAAGAAGGATTGAAAATTGAATTATCTCCAGAAGATGAAGAGGATATTGAAAAATGCAGTAATTTTGCAATTGCATTTGCTGAGAAGTTCTAAGAATGGGAGTGTCAACGTGGAGACAATGTTAAGTGCAACTGCTATTACAAAATTAAGAGATGGAAAACTTATGTTAGCTACTACATATGATGGCTTATTTATTGAACAAGACGGAGAATGGAAACAAATTTTAAATGGCTTTCAAAAACGAATTCGGGATTTACATAGCGTAGATAATATAGTTTATGGTGTAGGCGACGAAGGGATTTTTATTCGTAGCATGAATGGTGGAGAGAACTGGACAATTCAGCGTTTTCCAACAAAAGCAACGAGTTGGAATGTGTGTAGTAATGTACAAGGAACTGTTATTGCTCATGGAGATAAAACATTGTATCTTTCTAATAATTTCGGTTCTACATGGGAGACCATTCATCCATTTCTTGATTATGGCAGTGATGCACCGTCTATTCGTTCGTTATTCTTATATAAACATTACTTATTTATTGGTACGAAAATACATGCGAAATATGGTGGTGTTTGGCTTTTTGATTTAGAGAAACGTAAATTAAAAAGAATTAAAATAGCGATGAATCAAATGATTTCTGCGTTGACTCTACATAATTCTTATCTAGTAGCAGCAAGTGGATCGTGTAAAGGAATTGGTGGTAATATTTCTTTTTGTAAAATAGACGAAAGTATTGAGAATGAAAAACTATATTGGCATACATGTCAAAGTGAGCAAAAAGCTAGTAGCTATTTAGACTTAAGTTTAGATCAACATGTGCTATATACGACTTCAACGCAAAATAAGGCGGGCGTTAGCACGGTTTGCCGTGTGCATCTTAATGAAGGGATTGTTACAGTATGTGACTCGGTTAAAGGGCATGGTTGGCGTATTGTTAATCAAAAAGAAGGCTATGTTGTAGCTGGATCAGGTGAATCAAAAGCGATGCAGTGGAAGAAAAAAGTTGTTTAGCAAAAAAAACTTTGCTTTTATTATATTGATATGATATAGTATATTTAAACCATTTTACTTTTAATAATATAGAGATTTAAATGAGCTGTAACTTCCGAGGAGGATAGCAATGTTAAATCTCCTCAGGGGTTGCAGTTTTTTAATGTCTGGTTTATTATTGTAAGGTGGTTGAAAATGAATATGTACATATAGGTACATTGTAGGAGGATTTTTTTCATGCAAAACGGTAAAGTAAAATGGTTTAACTCAGAAAAAGGTTTCGGTTTCATCGAAGTTGAAGGCGGAGAAGACGTATTCGTTCATTTCTCAGCTATCCAAGGCGACGGCTTCAAAACTTTAGAAGAAGGTCAAGAAGTTACTTTCGAAGTAGAACAAGGTAACCGTGGACCACAAGCTACTAACGTTAACAAGAAGTAATTTTTGAAAAAAAGAAGGGCTCGCCCTTCTTTTTTTTGCGTTCTTATTGAATATCCTCCGTACATATGATAATAAGACTGAATTTTTGTTTTTTATACGAGGTATTTCATGCATAAAGTGTATGAATAAATAGATACTGAAAATAAAGTATGTGTGTGAAAAGGATTTTAGAAAGAGGTAAATAAATTGAAAAACGCTACACATTTTATTGTGTTTGATATAGAGAGAAATTTTAGGCCGTATAAATCAGAAGATCCGTCAGAGATAGTTGATATCGGAGCTGTAAAAATAGAAGCAAGTACAATGAAGGTAATTGGAGAATTTTCGGAGTTAGTAAAACCGGGTGCACGACTTACTCGTCATACGACAAAATTAACGGGAATTACAAAGAAAGATTTAATTGGTGTAGAGAAATTCCCTCAAATTATAGAGAAATTTATTCAGTTCATTGGAGACGATTCTGTATTTATTTCATGGGGAAAAGAAGATTATCATTTTCTATCTCATGATTGTACATTACATGGCCTAGAATGCCCGTGTATGGAAAAAGACAGTAGATTTGATTTGCAAAAATTTGTTTTCCAAGCTTATGAAGAATTGTTTGAACATACACCAAGTTTACAATTTGCAGTAGAACAGCTCGGCTTAACATGGGAAGGGAAACAGCACCGCGCTTTAGCAGATGCTGAGAATACAGCAAATATACTTCTTAAAATATATAGCGAGAGAGATATTAATAAGCGATACAAGAGACATGGTGAGCTTGAACTTGTAAAGAACGGAAAACTAACAGAAAAAGCGAAAAAAAAGATGCGAAAATGGGTATTTAAAGAAATGAAGAAACATGCAGAACGACCATTTGTGTGGAGTACATTTGAAAGTAGTGAAACGTGGGAAAGTATAACGGAAAGGTATTATATAAGTGAAAATACAGTAGAACTTCTGAAAAAACATTTCCCTACAGCGGTGAGAAAAGCGGAGCGGCAGCTTAAATATTTGGCTGAGATGGAGGAGAATGCACAGTCTAGGTGACATTCTCCTCCATTTCTAGCTATATAAATTTAAAGTCATCGTATTGACGGATGAGTAAAGTATTCAAATTTAATTAGGAATCAATTTGTTGTTGTAATTTGGCTATTATAATTGCTTTGAAAATTAAGGCGTCGTAAGAATCTTAAAATATATTAATAAAATAAGAGCTCATAAAAATGAAAGAGGGTACAGTTAAATGGAAGCAATCTTTAACATTTTAACTGTTTTATTTTTTATATTATATTCACATCACTTTTTATTTTTATTACACTTCCTCTTATAGTAAAAAGGAGTTAGAAAAAGCTTAATATATCTTTAAACCGCGGTGGATTAAAGATTAAAATTGAAGAGTAAGATAAGCGTTATATATATGGGAGATGCGATGATGATAAATTTGGATATCAAAGATATTAACGTAAAGATGGAATTAAACGGTGTCTTTTGGAATGAGGATAGGATTGCTGAAATGATGGTGACTACAACAGCAGAACATTCTCTTATTCTTCATATATTAGTTGACTTAGAAAATAAAACTATTTGTGCCATGAGTGCTACGATAGTGAATGGGTTCTGCCCTCTGTGCAAACAGAAAAGGGACGAATGCAGTGAACTTAATGACCCACAAAATAAAATGGATATTTTAGAAGAAACCTACGATTGGGTGAGAGAGCATCCAAAATATCGTTTTCAATTATCTTTTTACGAGTACAATAAATTTGAGGTAGTAAAGTGAAATTTTTATTTTAATAACATACATAGTGACTATAAGGAAAAACATCAAAAACTTATAGAAGGACTGGGTCTATTAGTAAAAAGTGAAAAAATTGTAGTACGTTGTATACAAGAACATATTGAAAAGGATATTCCAAATGGAAATGTGTTTGTACAACAAGGAACGAATTTATTTAGATACTGCAACAAATTTTATCTTAAATCAAAAAAATTTAATACATAAGCACATCTTGTTATAAAGCAGAGAAACCGATTCTTAGTAGAGTCGGTTTTTAAAGTAAACGTCAAGTAAGTCCAAAATAAAAGAGCGCTTTGTTAATAGCGCTCAGTAAAAAATAGTTATAGGGAAGCATTTATTCAATGTTAGAATCAAAATTTTTAGTATTGTGTGGTCTCACTTGTAGACACATAGTTGTTATTTAAAACATGTTTATTGGTTACTTGATTTTCTTTATTCAACCCCGTTTGGATCATATGAAAACTGTTGCTTATTCTCAATCCGCTCAATCACATCTTGCAACTCATCTGGCTTCAGAAACTCAATAGGAGAGAAGCCTTTTTCAAACGTAAGTGTATCAGCCTCAATCATTAATACGTATCGGTCATTTACCTTTGCGATATGTATTTGATCCCCGAAATCAGCAAGCAGGGCCTTCACAGAGATATGATCTGCTTTTAGCTTTAATTCCACTTCAGGAGCATGCTCGACGATTTGAGCGGTAGCTTCCATTACTTCTTCGGTTGAAAATTGTTCCATAATTTCACGTTTCGGACTGGCAGCCCATACTTCCATTGCTTGGTCGAATTGTTCACGTTCTTCCGTACCTTCTTCAAATACATCTTCAATTTGGTCATATACCATGTCCATTACTTGTGTTTTCATAATTTCAGGCATAGAGCGTTCGTATTCGACGAATTTTAAGAAGTCCTCGAAGTAGCGGGCATGTGATGCTTGGTGTATTTTTAGTTCGCCTACTTCAACCATACCTTCTTCAGGCATGTACGGATATTGGATAGATTTCATATTCTTCGTTGTGATGGCCATTTCAACGTTACGAATAAGCGTTGATTCATCTGAAATAGAGGCAACTTTCGGTTCAAAGTCACATTTCATAACGAATACAAACGGGTCATCAAAGTATTTACGTAGTTTTGCTTGAGCAATTAAAAATACACCACCACGAACAGCGCTTGTGTCAAGATATGTATAAACGAGAGGCTCGCTCATATCTTTGAAGTTTTCTTTTGTTTCTGCAAAACGAATACGATTAAATAGGTTGTAATGAGGGTTTGAATCGAGTTCGTGCCCTTCTTCTACAATAAAGCGCCCAATCTTTGTTGGGGCTTGTTCCGTTTTGGCATGACGTTCTACTTTTCGCTTTGAAATTTTTAATAATTCACCATTCAAAAATTCTTTTAAAGAGCTATCTTCATATTCTTCAGCGTCTAATGTTTGAAAATGTTTATAGCGTTTATCAACTGCTTCGCCTTTTCCTTCTACTTGTACAACATAAAAGGAAAGGAAATTTATTTCAAAATCCATATTTATCACCTTGTTTCATTTCATTAACTCTTATCAGTATAGAGATGGAGAAAACTTTCGTCAATTTATATAAGGAAGGGAAGACCCTTCCTTATATATTTTTTATTTTCAAAATTAAAATCCGTCTTCTAGCGCTGCAAATGGAATGTTAAGTCTGTTTTCTACTGTACGTAAACGTTGATTTAAGCGATTTAGTCTACGTGTATGGCGCTCAACAGTATTTTCTAATTGACGTACTCTTTGCTCAAGCTCATTTACTCGTCGTTCTAGTTGACGGTTTCCAGTACCAGGGAAAGAGATTGGAAGTTGAAATTGTCTATTTTGGTCATATGGATTAACTTGTTCTGTTTGATCTATATATTGTTGGTATTGTGCTTGTAAATCATATTGCGGCTGATAACCGTATTGGTTATATGAATCATATGGATTGTAGGGGTACATAAAAACATCCTCCATTTCTTTAAAATAGGTTAAATACACGATACTGTATGTGTAAAAGCGGAGCAGTGGCACGGCAAATACCTAATTATATTTACGTGATTTACTTTTATAAATAAGAACAGGGAGTTGTTACATTTGTTTTTCATTTATTTAATGGTATATAATGGATAGAAGGGGAGAGGTTACATAAAGGTTACAGATTTGCTAAACTTACATTTTCATAAAAATATGTATAGACATTTACAAAAGAAAAGAGTAATTTAAATAGAGTAAAAAATAACTTGTAACATTTTATAAACATATTGTAAAATGATTGTAACAAAACATACATAAAAATGAAATAATACATAAAAGCAGTGTTGGGGAAAAGGAGAGAGTATATTGTTCCGTAAAATAAAGGGTATTTTAGTTGGGGTGCTATGTGTAGCTGTAGTGAGTGGTTGTGGTACAAAAGTAAGTGATGTTGCATTAGTAAGTGATATTGGTGGACACACTGTCGCGGCTAAAGCAGAAGTGCAGGATTCTATTAGTTTAGTTGATAGTCGAACAGGTACTGAAGTGAAAAAAATAGATTTGTCTAGTTTAGGCTATTTTGAAGACGAAGCAAAATTTAAAAAATCGGTAACGAAGGTTGCTAGTGAGGTTGGGAAAACCGTTGATAAAAAGATGGTTCCATCACGTATAGCACCTGATGGAAGTTGGCAAGAAGGAAAACCTTCTTATGAATTAATGGAAAAAGAATTAGTAGATAAATTGTTAAATGTTGGTATGTGGGATTCTTCATATCAGTTACCAATCACAGAGAAAAAGCCTACGGCAACATTAAGTGATGCGCAAGGAAGTGGTACGGTAATTGGTAGATATGAAACGAATTTAGGTGGATCAACAGGTGGCCGTATTGAGAATATTCGTTTGTCAGCGGCGAGCATAAATGGAGTTGTATTAGCAAAAGGAGACCGCTTCTCTTTTAATGCATTAATCGGTGATACAACGCCAGATAAAGGATATCAATTAGGAAAAGAAATTGTAGATGGTAAATTAGTAGATGGATATGGTGGGGGTGTTTGTCAAACATCTTCGACTTTATACAATGCAGCAGATCAAGCTGGTTTGAAAATGGTAGAGAGAACGACGCATTCTAAAACAGTAGGTTATGTGCCACAAGGAAGAGATGCTACAATTGCATATCCATACTTAGACTTAGTATTTGAAAACACGAACGACGCACCTGTGAAGCTTTATATGGGCATTCAGGGCGGAAAGTTAGTTGCTGAAGTACATAAAATGAGATAAGAGTTATAAAGTCACTTTTTCTGAAAGTTAGAAGAGGTGGCTTTTTTATTAAGAAAATAAAAATATGTATAAATTCTGACTTTTCTTATTTACATAGGGTGATTTTGATTGTATTCTTCATAGTAACGGTTATATGTAATGGAAAAATATTGGGATAAGGAGATGGAGTTATTCATGGTACAAATTCATCCGAAAACACGTATTGGTCATGTTGCATTTAAAGTGAAAGATTTAGAACGTCAAATTGCTTTTTATGAGAATGTAGTAGGCTTAGAAGTAATTAAACAAGAGGGGAATAAAGCGTATTTATCTGGAAAGGGTGGTAAGAATACGCTGCTTGTTCTTGAAAAGTTGGAGGATGGGGCACTACAAGAACCACGTACGACTGGTATATATCATGTTGCTTTTTTAGTTCCGACTCGTGAAGCTTTTGCTTCGGCACTATTTGGGGTTCTTCGTAATAAGAATGTAATTGATAGCCCGGCTGAACAAGAAGGGCGTTATACATATTCAAATGAAATTTTACCAATTTCAAGGTTTAATAGTGCAAGTGATCATACGTATAGCGAAGCGTTTTATTTACAAGATTTAGAGGGTAATGGAATTGAAATATATGCAGACCGCCCGCGCGATCAATGGGGAGAAGGACCAGGAGGAAGTACACCACTTGATTTAAAAGAATTGGCAACGCTCGTTGATTATGAGTTTGCTGGTTTACCTGCTGATACTGTCGTTGGACACGTACATTTACGAATAGCTGATGTAGAAAAGTCACATGAGTTTTATGTAAAGACTGTAGGCTTTGAGGTACAACAGCGTGAAGAGGATTGCTTATTTATTTCGGCAGGAGGCTATCATCACCATATCGGTGCAAATACGTGGAACGGAGTAAATAATCCGCACCCACCAACACATGCAACTGGACTAAAGGTATATACGATTGTACTACCGCATAAAGAAGCGTTAGATGAAGTGAAAGAAAGATTAATAGAAAAACAACATGAAATAAATGAAACTACAAATGGATTTACAGTAGTAGATCCAAGTGGTATTACAGTACAGTTTGAAATAGAAGTAGCATAAAACAAGCCAGAAAGTGTGTAATCACTTTCTGGCTTGTTTTTAATTATTCATAGTTCAATCCAATACCTTCTTACAATATTTCCATCTTCCTCAATGAAATCATCATCACGAAGCCCGCCGTTATGTAAGATTGTTTTTTCTGATCCTGTATTCGCTTCGTCACAAACGACAAGTACTTTCTCGATGTTTAATTCCTTCGTTTTTTCTAGCGATAACTCTAATAACTTCGTAGCATAACCTTTTCTTCTTTCAGAAGGGCGAATGCCATAACCGACATGACCTCCAGTGTTAAATAAATGTTCGGTTAAACTATGACGTATATTAACAACTCCTACAATTTTATTTTCTTCTGTAACGAGCCAATACGTAGAGTCTGGTACCCAAGATTCAGGAAGGTTTACTCCGTTATGTGCATCGAGTAATTCTTGAATCATAGCTGGAAAGTTAGAAGGGTCCTTTGAAATAACCCACGGAATCATCGTTTCACCGCTCTCTTTCCATTCGTTATAAAAATCTAAGTATTCTTCTTGTAAATCAGTAGTAGGTGTAATCAAAAAGACATTCATTGCTAGTAAACTCCTTTTATTTATGTTTTATTTCACAAAAATCAAGGCAGAAAATGAAAGCGTTTTCCGACTTTCTCAACCTCATTTCTTGCACTTCATATGCAATTTTTAACTGAAGATAAGTAAGGTGTTGAACTTAAAGGTTTTTTTGTATGAGAAATAGGTTATCTTGTTTATGCTAATATTTAAAATATTAGCATAAAATCGTTGGGATAGTAAGTGAATTTAGATGGAATGTTTTTATATCGATAAATGGATGTGTGTGATAATTTTTGTTTTATCCATCTATAATGAATGAAAGGGGGAAGTGTTCGTGAGCTTACATATTGATTTTATTTTACGAATTGGTATTGCTGGTTTATTAGGAGCAATGATTGGTATTGAAAGGGAAATTCGATCAAAAGAAGCTGGATTAAAGACTCATTTCCTCGTAGCGGTAGGGAGCGCTTTAATAATGGTTGTTTCGAAATATGCCTTTTCAGATATTATGTTTGAAAATCATATGTCCCTTGATCCAAGTCGTATTGCAGCGCAAGTTGTTAGTGGAGTAGGTTTTTTAGGTGCAGGTACAATTATTATTCAAAAACAGGTAGTGAAAGGATTAACGACAGCGGCTGGTTTATGGGCTACAGCAGGAATTGGATTAGCAATTGGAGCGGGTATGTATGTAGTAGGGATTGGAGCTACGATTCTCGTTTTAATTGGGTTAGAGATTGTAAGTCGTATTTTTAAAGTGCGATTTTTATTTCCGCAAAATATAACAGTGCAAATTTGTATGAATAAACATGAAACGGTACAACAAATATTAGAGAAACTTCATATGAAAGGTATTCCAATACTTTCATATGAAGTGGAATCTTTACAGCAAGATACAGGTGTAGTTTATAAGGTAGGAATGCAGCTGAAAAATATATCACCTGAAGAAAAGAATGCATTCATTCAATATATACAAACATTACCAGAAATAACGTTTGTAAAGTTAAATTCATAGCGTTGAAAAAGAGGTTAGATGTAGCAGAAATTTTGCTATTATCTATCCTTTTTTGACACAACTCGCATGGAGAGTCAAGCGTTAATTTTGCTATGAATGGATACATATGTGAACGTTACCTTATTTTTTCTCAATACAGAATAAATAGTCAGAATAGTAAGAAATTATTGTGGGACACTAAAAAATGTAAGGTAGGGGAGAGTATGAAAGGCTATTCAAAAAAAGTTTTAGTAGGGGTAAGTTTTGCTAGTTTACTGTTAGGGAGTTTTCAAGGGAGCATATCGGCGGAAAATACTAAGGAAGAGCAAGTTTCTTATCGAAATGTGCTCAAAATGGAGCCAGTTGGTGTGCAATTTCCAGTGCAAGAATTAGCTCATTCATCAAAAGTGCTAGAAAATAAGTCTTTTGAGAAAAGGCTACAATTTGCTGATTTATCGCAAAGACCGCCAGAAGTAAAAAAAGAAAGTAAACAATTAGCTGTAGCGAAAACTTATACAATTGCTGAATTAAATCAATTAAGCAATCAGCAATTAGTAGATTTACTTGTAACAATCGACTGGGAGCAAATTACGGGGCTATTTCAGTTTAATAAAGACAGTCTAGCATTCTATCAAAATGATAGTAGGATGCAGGCGATTATTGATAAATTGAAGCAGCAAGGGCAAACTTATACGCAAGATGATTCAAAAGGGATTGAGACATTAGTAGAGGTATTGCGATCTGGGTTTTATTTAGGATTTTATAATACAGAATTAAGTAAACTGAATGAACGAAGCTATCATGATAAATGCTTACCTGCATTAAAAACCATTGCGAGCAACCCGAATTTTAAGCTCGGTACATTAGAACAAAATAGAGTTGTATCATCATACGGAAAATTAATAGGAAACGCTTCGAGTGATGTGGAAACGATAACATCGGCTGCGAAGATTTTTAAACAATATAATGATAGTTTTTCTACATTGGTAGATAATCTTTCAGCTGGAAATGCGATTTACGATATTATGCAAGGTGTGGATTACGATATTCAATCATATTTGTACGATACGAGAAAAGTGCCGAAAGATACAGTATATGGTATCAGAAAATAGATAGTTATATTAATGAGCTAAGTCGTTTTGCATTAATGGGAACGATTACAGCGAAAAACGGATGGCTTATTAACAATGGCATTTATTATACAGGTAGACTCGGTACGTTCCATAGTACAGGGACGAAAGGGTTACAAGTTGTAACAGATGCGATGAACATATACCCGTACTTAGGGGAGCAATATTTCGTAGCAGCTGAGCAAATCGCGACAAATTATGGCGGAAAAGATGCAAATGGAAATATGGTTAATTTAGATCAAATACGAGAAGAGGGTAAGAAAAAATATTTACCGAAAACGTATACGTTTGATGATGGTGCAATTGTTTTAAAAGCTGGAGATAAAGTGACTGAGGAAAAAGTAAAACGTCTATATTGGGCAGCGAAAGAAGTGAAGGCACAATTCCATCGTACCGTTGAAAGTGACCAGCCATTAGAAAAAGGGAATCCAGATGATGTATTGACGATGGTTATTTATAATAGTCCAGCAGAATATCAATTTAATCGTCAATTGTACGGGTATGAAACGAATAATGGTGGTCTTTATATAGAAGGAACAGGTACATTCTTTACTTATGAACGTACACCACAAGAAAGTATTTATAGTTTAGAAGAGTTATTTCGACATGAGTTCACGCATTATTTACAAGGTAGATATGAAGTGCCAGGACTATGGGGACAAGGTAAGATGTATGAAAATGAAAGATTATCTTGGTTTGAAGAAGGAAATGCTGAATTTTTTGCAGGAGCAACGAGAACGGATAATGTTGTACCGAGAAAGAGCATTATAGGAGGATTATCTTCAAATCCAGCAGAGCGTTATACGGCCGAGCGAACGTTAAATGCAAAGTATGGAACGTGGGATTTCTATAATTATTCCTTCGCTTTACAATCGTACATGTACAATAAGAGGTATGATATATTTGATAAAGTTCATGACCTTATTAGGAAAAATGATGTGACAGCATATGATGCATATCGCTCTGCGTTAAGTAAAGATGCGAATTTAAATAAAGAGTATCAAGACTATATGCAAATGTTAGTTGATAATCGTGATAAATATAATGTTCCGTTAGTATCAGACGATTATTTAGCAACGCACGCACCGAAACCAGTTTCAGATATTGCAGCAGAAATTACGGCGGAAGCAAATGTAAAAAATGTATCTGTAAAGAAACATAAATCACAGTTCTTTAATACATTTACACTACAAGGAACATATACAGGTACTGCTGCAAAAGGAGAATATGAAGACTGGAAAACAATTACACAAAAGGTGAATGATACGTTAAAACGTTTAAGTGCAAAAGAATGGACAGGCTATAAAATAGTAACAGCTTATTTTGTGAATTATCGTGTGAATGCATCAGGACAATTTGAGTATGACGTTGTGTTCCATGGTATGAATACAGAAGAAGGAGCTGTGAATAAAGCGCCGGTCGCAGTTATAAATGGTCCGTATAGCGGAAATGTGAACGAAGCAATCTCTTTTAAAAGCGATGGATCAAAAGATGAAGATGGAAAAATCGCTTCTTATAAATGGGAGTTTGGAGACGGTACTGTAAGTAATGAACAAAACTCAACGCACATTTATACAAAAGAAGGAACATATACAGCGAAATTAACAGTAACAGACGATAAAGGAGCAACTAATACTGCTACAACGAGTGTAACAGTTAAAAAGAAAGAAGATAACAGTGTAGAAAAAGAGCCAAACAATTCATTCCAAACAGCAGATAAACTGCAGTTGAATCAAATTTTACGTGCTAGTTTAGGAAATGGTGATACAAGTGATTTCTTTGAAATAAATGTAGAAACAGCTAAAAACCTTCAAATCAATGTAACGAAAGAAAATAATATTGGAGTAAACTGGGTTCTTTATTCAGAAGCAGATTTAAATAATTATGTTACGTATGCCCAGCAACAAGGAAATCAACTAGTAGGTAGCTACTATACGTATCCAGGGAAATATTATTTACATGTGTATCAGTATGGTGGGGGAACAGGGAATTATACGGTAGAAGTGAAGTAGTAAAAGGGAATTTGTTTTTTTCGATGAATAGCAAAAAGATCTATGCTTTTAATGAAAAAACAACTGTAGACAATGCCTCTAATGACATTAACAAATTAAGTGTCGAGAGATCTTATATTTAAATTAAACAGATTTGAACAGTAAATGAGATGAAATCGATAAATTATTAGTTCATCAAAATGTAAGAAAAGTAGTGAATTTTAAGTACGTTTAATTAAAGGATCAGAGTTTATCTATTTTTACAGATAAACTCTGATCCTTATTATTTGAAAGTAAGATAATTGATACGTAAGGTAGCGGAATTTTTAAAATTCATTTATTTAAAAAGTTAAGTAGAAAATTTTTATTATCTAAATAACTTTCATTACATTAGCAGGGGATACTAATAGAAAAGCGTGTCCCTTTACCTAATTCACTCTCTATCTCTATATCTCCGTTTAATTCTTTAATAATACTGTAAGCAATCATAGTACCAAGTCCAGTCCCTTTTTCTGTTGTTGAATAAAACGGCAAAGCAATTCGTTTTATTTGTTGAGATGACATTCCAATACCTGAATCAATAATGTTAATTATAATATTTCCTTTTATTTTTTGTATATTTATTTGTAAAACTCCACCATTTTTCATAGCCTCAATTCCATTTTGTATGATGTTGTTTAGACAGAGTCTGAATTTTTCGGGATCCCCATTTATATAAAAGGAATCTGTACTATTTTGTTTTATTTCAACTTTGTATGATAGAGCAAGTGGTGAAATAGTGTCTTTCACCTGATTTAAAATGTAATTAATATCTATTTTCTCTTTTAGGGTATTCTGTGGTTTGGTTAAAGATAAATAGTTATTGATAGTAGATTGTATTTGCTGCATTTCAATTAACATGATTTCTAAGTACTGATCCTGAGATAGCTTAGAGGCATGTTTTTCATTTAATAATTGAGTGAATCCATGTACCGTGGTTAGTGGATTGTGGATTTCGTGTGCAATTGACGCCGCTAGCTCACTAGCTATATAAAATTTTTCAGCCCGTTGCAGTTTTTCTTGCATTTTATATTTCTCAATCATTCCCTCTATTAAATAAACTGATAATAATAATGTGAAAATATTAATGATTATATAATTTAATAAAAATTCTATGAGAGTAGCGTCTATTTTACCTCCTGTATTTATTTGAGTTACAATACCGCAGATAGAAAGTGAAGCTGTACATACTAAAATAAGGAGTAAGCTTAATAATATCTTTTTTTCTTTAAAATGCATAGGTAATAAGTAACGGAAGAGCATTGTTATACCAGAAATAATTGTAAAGATAATAAATGATGGAAGAACGCCATTTCCACCTAAGTAAAAGCGATAAGAAAGATATAAAATTCCTATAAGAACAATGTTTTTTGTATTTCCATACAGAAAAACTAATATGATAGGAATAAAACGTAAATCATAAATAAAGCCAGCATGTAAATGAAAAGGAAAAGTCATACAAAAAATAATAGCAATAGAGGAGAGAGTAGAAATTAAAATATTATTACATGTTATTTTTTCTTTAAATTCTAGCCAAAATACGTGATAGCTAAGGATACAAATTATTATAATAAAGGTATTTAATAAGAGAGTAGAAATTCCCATAGTTTTGCATCTCCGATAGTTTGTAAGTAGGATTATGTATAAGTTGGACCTAGATGTTTAGTATTAGTAGACTTTCTATCTAAAAAGGAAGGGTACTTGAAAAAATGTTATTATATTACTCGTATTAGAATTGATGAGGAAGATAGAAAAAATAATAGATAAAAAATCTACTTGAATTTATGTACATATGAAATGAGAAAATAATTTTTGTATAGGTAAAATTGGGATTGAATTACTGGTAAAATAATGGGTTTCTGAGTGTGAATATTCTGTGAAAACAATATATATGACGACCATTGTTTTGTAGCTTTCGTTATATTAACATGGAATTTACCGAATTACAAAGTGAAAATTTTAAATTTTTTTATTCATATAATTTATCTGAAATGAAAACACTGTTCACTCGAGTATTGTTGTAATGAATCATATACATTTTGTGTGAAAAAACCTTTGAAATTAACATGTTCTTTTTTATAAAACATAATACTGTAGCTTTATCTATGTGAGTTACTCAATAAATATTAATACGTAAAGTTATTATATGTATATTTAAGGATATGAATTATTACATAAAAACGCACTTGAAAAAGAATGTATGATGGTAATAGAATACAAACATCAAGGGGGAACTTAAAATGAAGTTAAATAAACTAGTGCTTAGTTGTGGAGTGATTTCGGCATTAACACTTGGTGTGTTAGGGAATAATACTTATGCTGAAGAAGTGCACAAAACGAATGATGCAATTAATATAGTTGAACACGTTCCTGCAGACATATTATTAACTCAAACAATGGATTATAGTGGAGAGGCTGTCACTTCTTTTGTATATAATGGGAGTACTGATTTAAGCTTCTTTATGAAAAATAATGGCCAAAATACAATGGGGTATAGTGTAAAAGGCCCAAATACGGAGTTAATTGCGGGTGGTTATATAAGACCTGGAGAACAACAAATTAATGTTACAAATGTACGGAATGCTTTATCTCCATTACCGATTGGAACATATAAAATTTACGTTTCAACTGATGATGGTTCTAAGGGACAATTCCAAGTTGCAGTAAGATCTATGAATTAAATTTAAAAAACCTTGTTTATGAGCTGATTTAATTTTTACTTTCTGGAAAGAGATGATATTGACCCGAGAGTCCCCCATAAAAGTAAAAACGAGCACCCTTATGTGAACTGCACCCCAATTGTTAGACACCGTCTAACAATTGGAGGTGCAGTTTTTCTATGGTTAAATTTACAGCTGATGAAAAAATACACAT
>NZ_CP031292.1:3188149-3460316 GCF_003355115.1 Bacillus sp. COPE52 | reverse complement strand
TAAAGGCAAAATTAAAAATGAGCCCGGTGCAATACCGGACTCATTTGGATCAAGCTGCCTAATGAAATAACCGTGTCTAACTTTTAGGGGTCACTTCAATGTAATTGTGAGAGGGTGCTCGTTTTTTGTTATGAAACAGAAAAGAATTACTTCCAACCACTTATAAAGACATTTTGATATTTCCTTCGCTAATCTACTAGTTTGTGTAAACGAGAGAATGTCCATTATGAAAGATTTCAAAATAAAGGTGACTTAACATGCAGCTAAATTATATAGGGAAATAGAAAAACCACTCTTATATGAGTGGTTTCTAATCATTATTTTTAGGCTATACATTTAAAATTAGGCTAAGTTATAGAAATAATAAACATTTTATCCGTGGTTATTATTTTGGTTCTGGATAATGATTGTAGTATGAGATTCTAATAAATTCTTGGTAGATATTTGTTAATTTAGCATCTCTAAGAGCATCGTTGAATTTTTGCATACGTACACTACCTTGAGCGTAGCCTCCACCAGGAGTATAAGGGTTTCTAGCTTCAAAGTCATCCATAAATACTTTTAATTTTTTATAGTCTTGAGATTGATAGAAAGCCGCGGCCTCTTCAGGAGTGACATCAAAGTAAGAGGATGATGTTGAGTTATAAGAAGCTGCTTGAGCACTAGGTACCTCTAGCATAGTTGCAGCTCCACCGAACATAGTAAGCGCCATAGAAGATACAATAATTTTTTTGAACATAATAAAACCTCCATGTAGAATATTTGGATTAATAGTAATGATGTAATCATTATAGTTACAACGAAAGTGATTATCAAATGCAATGTTGCATAATTAATTCTTTGAATAAGAAGTTCTCCTTATATCTAAATGGAGGAGTGTAATAATGAATTAATAGAGTAAAAGAGGGGTACATATTATTCGGGGTAACAAGAAAATGAAAAGAAAAGGTTATTTTTAATTGGGGAAAGTTAAAAGGAATGATAGTTAACAGCTGAAGTTACCATTATTGGGAATTTAATTTCGTTTATTTGTGTTGAGAAATAAATAGTATAAGTTGTATAAGGCGAAATGAAGGAAGATTTCTTATAGATTTTTCGTTTAACAAAGTATGTTAAACCTCGCTCAAAATCATGTAATAGACTACGAAATAATCTTTCCAAAATAAAATATAGTTTGACTGAAAATTAGAGGACATTAATTCATTGAAGTAGTAATTACTGTTTTTCAGGATAGGGGTCTTTTTTTATTTAAGAAAGAGAATATATTTTCTCAACAGGACAAATGGTAATCATCTATAAGTACTACTTATAAGGATAATAGGAAAATAGAAATAAATAATAAAGGAGAATGCGAAATGACAACATTACTATCCAATAGAAATCGAGTTAAAATTAGTGAAGAAGATGTAGATGTATTAAAGGTAATGGCACATCCCGTTCGATTACAAATTGTAAATGAATTAATGCACCATAAAATGTGTAATGTTACACAGTTAACGGAAATATTAAGACTCCCGCAATCCACTGTTTCACAGCATCTATCAAAATTAAAGGGAACCGTACTCCGTGCAGAAAGAAGAGGATTAGAGATGCATTATTATATTGATAATGCTAAGGCCCGCCAGATTATAGGGATTTTAGGTTTTTAGGTTCATACTACGTAAAAAGTTTCCTCATATAAAATAGGGAACTTTTTTTGAACAAATTGTACATATTTATAAATAGAATGGAAAGAAGTAAGCTAGTAATTTAAATAGTGGCCTCTTTTAAAGATAATTAAATATGCCAAAATATATGATTACAAAGCGAAACTTTTGATGCCTTTTTTTATTTATTAGGTAAAAGCAATTGGTTGGATAAAATAGAAGATTACTAACTTGAACAAAAGAACTACTAGTTACATATTTAACATACATATTTATCTGGTTAATTGCAGTCGTGTTTTGGAATCTGTATATAGTAAACTCATTTAAAAACTTGAAAAATATTAAAATGTGTAAATTTTATGACTATTTAGTTAAAAATATTTAATATTTGTAATTTTTTGTTTTATAATGATAATCGGGTTGCTCGTGAATGTTTTAGATATTGCGATATACACTCAGATAAATTTATTTTAGGGAGGGTTCAAAATTGGGTAAGAGAGTTATTATAAGAGTTTTTACATTATTATCAGTACTGGCATTATTCCTTAATGTGTTTTTACCAAGGGCTAGTGCAGAAGTTATGACGCATGAAAAATATTCAATGGAATGGAGTTATAGTAATAGTCTAGGTAAGTATATTCGGACTGAATTTATTAAAAATTCAAGCGGTCAAATTGCTTATTGCTTAACTCTTGGATTAAAATCACCAAATGGTGAAGATCTTCCTGAAATGGGGAAAACAGATAATGTAGTATATAAGGTCTTATTAAATGGTTTCCCACAAAAAAGTACTCAACAGCTGGGAGTAGCTAATGAAAATGAAGCGCATTATGCAACTCAGCTTGCGGTCTGGAATGCATTAGGTCAACTTGATGTAAATGAATTAAAACATGAGAATAAAAATGTTGAAAAAGCAGCTAAGGCTATTATTAATAATGCTAATAATAGTGAAGAGACGCAAGATATTTTTATGAATGTGATTCCTGCTGAAAAGCAAAAAGCAGAATTAAAGGGTGAGTTCTTTGAAACGAATCTATACACAGTACAAACAAATGCTAAGAGTGGTTCTTATAAGGTAGTAGCGAAAAATGCCCCTAATGGAGTTAAAATTGTTAGTGAAAATGGTGAAGTGAGAGATCAGCTTTCAGTTGGGGAAAAATTCCGTATCCAAATTCCTAAGAACACAAAAACAGGTGAATTTAATTTAAGTGTTGCTGCTAATTTAACTAAAGTTCAAGCAATTGCTTACCGCGGCACGGATACTGTTCAGAATGCTACAGTATTATTAGAAAGAAATGAAGAAAAACTTAGTAGTGATCTTGCAGTAAATTGGGAAGCAACTGGTTCTTTAAAAATTAAAAAGGTTGGAGAAAATGGGGAAGTTCTAGCTGGTGCAGTATTTGAAGTCTTTAATGCAAATAATGAATCAGTTGGAAAAATCACGACTGGTGCTGATGGTACTGCAGAATTAAATAACCTACAAATTGGTACATATACAGTAAAAGAAATTAAAGCACCAACAGGTTATGTTTCAGGTGATAAACCACAAACTATTGAAGTTAAAACAGGGGAAACAGGAGCTGTTCAAGTAGTCAACAATAAAGTAAAAGGTAACATCGAAATAAAAAAACTTAGTGATTCAGGAAAGATTTTGCCAAATGTTGAATTCACAGTCTTCACTGAAGATGGAAAAGAAGTGAAAAAAGTAGTAACAAAAGAAAATGGAATTGCAAAAGTTGAGGATCTTACGTATGGTAAGTATTATTTCTTAGAGACAAAAACACCTAATGGATATCTTGAAAATAAAACAAAGTATCCTTTTGAAATTAAAGAGCACAATAAAACACTTACTTTTACAGTAGAAAATACCGAAGTAAAAGGTAGTGTAAAATTACTTAAAGTAGATAATGAAGATATCAGCAAAAAATTAGAAGGTGCAGTATTCGAGTTAAAAGATGCAAGTGGGAAAGTTATTGGTGAATATAAGACAGATAAAAAAGGTGAAGTTAACGTCAAAAATTTAGCATATGGTAAATATTCATTTGTAGAAAAGGCTTCTCCAAACGGTTACATTCTTATTAAAGAACCGATTATGTTCGAAATAAAGGAACATGGGAAAATTATTGAGTTATTAGCAGTTAATCATCTTATCAAAGGTGATCTAGAAATTACAAAAGTTGATGTAGCTGATGGAAACAACAAACTTCCAAATGCAGAGTTTACTATTTATAATGAAGCAGGAAAAGAAGTAGTAAAAGGAAAAACAGACGATAAAGGTATCGCGAAGTTTGAAAAGTTACCATTTGGAAAATACACATATAAAGAAACTGTTGCACCAAAAGGTTATGTATTGAATGAAGAAACGTTCTCTTTTGAGATCAAAGAGAATGGTCAAATCATTAAACATATTGTCAAAGATGAAAAGATTCCTTCAATAAAAACAACAGCTACTGATAAAACAGATGACACAAAAGAAATGCACACGTCTAAGTCTGTAACAATTCAAGATAAAGTGGAATACAAAGATCTACAAATAGGTAAAGAGTACACTGTAAAAGGTAAATTAATGGATAAAGAAACTAATAAACCATTAGTTGTAAATGGAAAAGAAATAACAGCTGAAACTAAGTTTACACCAAAAGGAGCAAATGGTTCTATTACATTAGATTTTACATTTGATGCAACTGGTTTAGAAGAAAAAGAAGTAGTAGTATTCGAAGAGTTACTGAAAAACGGAAAAATTGTTACAACACATGCTGATATCAACGACAAGGGTCAAACAGTTAAGTTCGTTAAGCCTTCAGTAAAAACAACAGCTACAAACAAAGCTGATGGTGGAAAAGAGATTCATGCAAATGATTCTATCACTATCCAAGATAAAGTAGAGTATACTAACTTAGTTGTTGGTAAAGAGTACACTGTAAAAGGTAAATTAATGAACAAAGCTATTAAAGAACCATTATTAATTGATGGTAAAGAAGTAATAGCTGAGACTAAGTTTACTGCAAAAGAAAAGAATGGTTTTGTAACAGTAGAATTTACTTTCGTTGGTGCTGAACAGCAAGGAAGAGAAGTAGTCGTGTTTGAAGACTTATTACATGAAGGTCAAGTAATTGCAACTCATGCAGACATTAACGATGCAGGTCAAACAGTTCGATTTGTAGAGCCTTCAATAAAAACAACAGCTACAAACAAAGCTGATGGTTCTAAAGAATTAGACGCTACAAAATCTGTAACAATCCAAGATAAAGTGGAATACAAAGACTTAATCGTGGGTAAAGAGTACGTTGTAAAAGGTAAACTAATGGATAAAGCAACAAACAAACCATTATTAGTTAAAGGTAAAGAAGTAACAGCAGAATCTAAGTTTACTGCAAAAGAGAAAAATGGTTCTATCACATTAGATTTCACATGTAATGCTTCTGCATTACAAGGTAAAGAAGTAGTAGTATTTGAAGAACTGTATCAAGATAGTGTCTTAGTAGCTATTCACGTTGACATTGAAGATAAGGGACAAACAGTGAAATTCAAAGAGGTAAAACCGGAACAACCTAAACCAGAACAGCCGAATCCAGATAAAAATACTCCAACATCAGAGCAACCTAAAGAGCAAGTAAAAGAACAACCACAACCTAAGAATGAAATTCAATCTAAAATTGGATGGTTACCGCAAACAGGTACTAACCTTACTAGTTGGATCTCTATGGCTGCAGGCGCATTACTGTTAATTGTAGGTGGAGTGATTTTCTTAAAACGTAAAAATGCATAGAAATTAAAAAATAAGCACATCTGTTTTTATAACAAGATGTGCTTATTTTCTTACGTATTTTTGATCTAAAATGAAATTTGTTGCAGGATTAATTAAATTCATTCCTTGTTATGCAAATATATTTCTAGTGGAAATAAATTCTTCATTATTTTGCCCTGGATAGACTTTATAAAAAATGGTTACGTTTCCTAATCATGAAATAATCCTCTCAAATTGCAATCCTACTTTTTGTAAAAGCTTTACTGCATCAACAATATTTGTAGAAGTAATTGCTACAAAAGTTTTTCAAATGAAATTTATAAAAGCTTGATAGGCAATACCAAGAGAAAAGACCGTAGCTACCATATGTGCAGTCCATTTAGGCATATTTAATTTCAATACGGTATTGTACAAGATTCCATATACGATACAATTGCAATGAATTGAAGAACTAACAAAAATAGTGGTTGTTCCATTTATTCTCACTTCATTTATTTAATATATTAATATAATTAATTTAGAAGTGGAAGTTTTATTTCTATAAAGTTCCAAAAATGTGATGTGAAAGGAATATTGGTAATTACAAGAATTGATACAACTATAATGTAACTCAAAAGATTATTACAAAATCAGTAAAATAACAAAAAGGTCACCATGAGTGGTGACCTTTTTATTACGCGTTATACCCGAATAATTTTAAATCTTCTCCTGAGTCTGAAATTATCTTTTCGAACTGCAATCCTACTTTTTCTAAAAGCTTTCCTGAGGTGATGTTATCTATAGAAGTAATTGCTACAATTCGTTTCAGTCCAAGTTTTTGTACACCGTATTCGATTACCGCAGAAGCAGACTCGTGGCCATATCCTTTTGAACGGAATTTTTCTAAAAAGGCAAAGCCGATATCAACATCTTCTAATGAATCTCTTTTAATAAGACCGCACATACCAAGTGGCGTGAGATCTTCTTTTCTTTCTACTAAGTAAAGGCCAAATCCGAGTTTGTTATACATATCGACTGGTCCGTTTACGATATAATTTTTTGCGTCTTCTAAGTTTTTAACCCCTTTATCACCAATAAACTGAATCCATGCAGGATCGTTTACTAATTCAAGAATAAACGGAGCATCATTTATATCGAGCCAACGAAGAGTGAGTCGTTCAGTTTCAAGAACTATCAATGTATTGCACCACCTTTAAATGTTATAACAATTAGTATGGATTGCGTAATACAAAAGTGCAACATATTTTATTTACGCTCTACTTGTTCACATAAAGTTCGTTTGTTTTGTATAAAAGGATATTTTATAATTAGATTTGATTGTAAAGAGTGAGATACTTATACAATGACTCCTAGGTGACTAGGAGTTTTTACTATATAACTATCATTATTACTAAATATGACACACTACACATTCTACTCAAGGAGGTACATAATGAAAAAATTATATAATGCATCGTTTACGTATTTAATTATCGGTTTATTGTCAGGAATATTTGCTAGGGAGTATGGGAAGTATAAAGGGATTTTAGGCTCTACTTTATTAAACCTTTTACATACACATACACTTGTACTTGGTTTTTTCTTCTTTTTAATTGCTTTAGGATTAGCAAAAGTATTCGCGTTTCATGAAGTGAAAGGATTTAATAAATGGTTTGTTTTACATAACATTGCATTAACTTTAATGTTAGGTTCGCTGGCAGCGAGAGGGCTTCTTCAATTAAATGGAGCGGATTTTAAAGGGCTAACGTATATTGTAGGTTTCTCTCATTCATTGATGGCAGTAACATTAATTTGGTTTATGTTGTTAATAAAGAAGTCATATAAAATGTAGTTTGAAAAGAACTTGTAGCGGGTGCTGCAAGTTCTTTTTTGTATGCTTAAAGTTCAATAATCTTATTTTTCTAATTATTTTGTATAAAAATGGTATACTTATTTTAAAATTAAAAAAGGAGAGTTAGTTATGGAAATAACAATTGAGCATTTAGTAAATGAATTAAAGGATATACTTCCTGAAGATCGAGTAGTAATAAATGAGACAGTAAGAGAGTTACATAGTAAAGATGAATCATATCATGCTAGTAGTTTACCTGATGTAGTTGTTTTTCCAAAAACGACCGAAGAGGTTAGCGGGATAATGAAAGTAGCAAGTGAGCATAAAAAACCTGTCGTTCCATTTGGGGTAGGCTCTAGTTTAGAAGGACATGTAATTCCGTATGAAAAGGGGATCACAATGGATTTTTCTCTTATGAATAAAATACTTGAAATAAGGGAGAAGGATTTTCTTGTGAGAGTACAGCCAGGAGTGACCCGCTCTCAGCTTAATAAAGAATTGAAAAAGTATGGATTGTTTTTTAGTGTAGACCCAGGAGCCGATGCAACGTTAGGTGGAATGGCTGCTACAAATGCAAGCGGAACGACAGCGGTTAAGTATGGCGTAATGCGTGATCAAGTTCGTGATTTAGAAGTGGTTCTAGCTGATGGAGGCGTAATACATACGGGGAATTTAGCAGCGAAGTCATCATCAGGTTATCATTTAAATGGTATTTTCGTAGGTTCAGAAGGGACGCTTGGATGTTTTACGGAATTAACTTTAAAAGTATATGGTATACCAGAGCATGTTATGGCAGCGAGAGCATCGTTTCCAACTATAAATGATGCAGTAGAGGCTGTTATACATATTTTGCAAGCAGGTATTCCAATTGCCAGAATTGAACTTGTTGATGAATTATCTATGAAACAAGTAAATCATTATAATGAAACAAGTTACAGAGAAGAACCTACACTGTTTTTAGAGTTTCATGGCAATGAAGCGGGGTTAAAGCAAGATATTGAATTTACGAAAGAAATCGTTCTTGATCATAAATGTAAAGAAATCGCGTTTGAGAAGGAAACTGCGGCGAGAAATAAATTATGGGATGCAAGACATAACCTAGCGTACTCTTACGTGCATAGTTATCCTGGCAAAAAACTAATGAGTACGGATGTATGTGTGCCGATTTCAGAATTAGCTGGTGCGATTCACCATGCGAAAGAGGTATTAAATAAAGTAGGTCTTATTGGTGGTATTCTCGGTCATGTTGGAGATGGGAATTTCCATGTACTCTTAATGATTGATACAAAGGATAAAGAAGAAGTGAAGAAGGCAGACGAAATAAACGAAAGTATCGTTCTATATGCTCTTAAACGAGGTGGAACGTGCACGGGAGAACATGGCGTTGGAGTCGGAAAACGAAAGTATCAAGAAGAAGAACATGGGGCGGCATTATTCGTAATGGAGAGAATAAAGAAAGCTCTTGATCCGCAAAATATTTTGAATCCGAATAAGGTGTTTCAGTTAAAGGATAAGGGATGATGCAATTTGGAGAAACGAATTATACATCTTGAAGGATTTGTCGTTTTATTAGCTGCGATATATATATACGCAGTATGTGGATTTAGTTGGTTAATATTTATCACATTACTTTTTACGCCGGATTTAGCGATGGTAGCATACACGATAAACAATCGTATAGGTGCAAGAATTTATAATTTATTTCACACGTATATCATATCGATATTACTTATTTTAATTGGTGGTTTTTTTAAGCTAGATCCAATTTTAATGGTTGGTTTAATATGGACAGCACATATTGGAATGGATCGAATGTTTGGCTATGGATTGAAATATGAGACGGACTTTAAGGATACTCATATTCAAAGGCTATAATTGTTTTTGAGGGGAAGGATACATTGAAACAGAGAATTACTATCGAAGAATATAACATGAAATGGGAAAGTGAATTTTACAAATTACACACTCTAATTAACAATGTAATGGAAGGCAGCATTTTATCCATTGAACATGTTGGGAGTACATCTGTTAAAGGGCTTGCATCAAAACCAATACTAGATATTGATGTTGTAATAGAAGAGTACGAATTTTTTCATGAGGTAGTAAAAAAACTTGAGAAGATAGGGTACTATCATCAGTTAGAATGGAGCTTTAAAGGAAGAGAGGCGTTTGGAAGAAAGGATGCGTTCGTTCCATGGAACGAGGAAAATACAGTTTGGATGGAACATCATTTATATGTGTGTGATAAAAATAGTGAAGAGTTGAGAAGGCATATAGCGTTTCGAGATTACCTTCGTGAACATACTGAAGTAGCTAATGAGTATGGAAACTTGAAGGAAGAGTTAGCAAGAGAGTCGAAAAATCGATCGAGCTATGGCGAAGGTAAAACAGCATTTATTACAAATATATTTGGAAAAATAAACTAAGGTCGCATTAAGTACATGCGACCTATTCTTATTAAATTGAATGCTGCCACTATAAAATAATGACAAACTGGCCCTGTTGATTGATGCGATTACTAAATATAATAGGAAAGAAAATAGAAAAGAGCGGAAAAGAGGGAGCTTATGTACATACCAAAATATTTCGCAATACAAGATGAAGAGATGAAGTACGAAACAATTGAACAAAATAGCTTTGCGACATTATTTTCTCAACATAACGGGGAACCATATGCAACGCATTTACCGTTGTTATTAAATAGGGAAACCCTTACGTTACACGGTCACTTCGCACGTCCGAATGAACAGTGGAAAGATAGTGGGAAACAGCAAGTATTAGCTATATTTCAAGGGCCGCATAGTTACATCTCTCCGTCATGGTATGAAACAAACAAAGCTGTACCAACATGGAACTATGTTGCAGTGCATGTATATGGCGAATTAGAAATTGTTGAAGATGAACAAGGATTAGTAGAATCCCTTCAAGATTTAGTACATAAATATGAAAATCCACAGAGTACCTACTCGCTAAATGAGGTAGATCCGAATTATATGGCAGGATTAAGTAAGGGGATAGTTGGTTTTAAAATTAAGATTAGCAAGATAGAAGGAAAAGCGAAGTTAAGTCAAAATCATTCTGAAGAAAGACGAAATTTAGTTGTGGAGGAGCTTGAGAAAGTTGGTAGTGAGGGGAGTAAGAGGATTGCGGAGTTGATGAGAAAATAAAGCCTGCATGAAGGGGAAATATTCTAAATAAGCGTATTTAAAAAGACCTTCTTAATTGAAGGTCTTTCATTTTTTAAAGTGCTTTTTCAGTTGTTGTTGAGTTGTAGTCTGTACTTACGTCAACGGATTGAACAAGGTCAGGTCTTTGTGGTGCAGGAAGATCAGCATGACCCGCCTGGTATGTAAATGAACTATGAATACCAGTAGCCAAAATACCGAAAACAGATAGTCCTAAAAAAACAGAGCTAATTTTTTTTATCATTTCAATGCCCCTTTCTCAAACGTTTTTTCTTTTGCTTGTAACGCTTTATGAAAATATTCACTTGCCTTAATGTGGTTATTTTCACTATAAAATTTAACAGCTAATTTTTCTGAGTATTCTTGAGTGTAGTTATATAATAATTCTTTGTCGAAAAACGTAATTCCTTTAAGAATAATTGTTTCTAATTCTTCAGAACCAACATTATTATTTAGTTCGTTTAGAATTTTAAAATGATATATATATTCTTCATTATTTAATTCCGTACAAATTTTTAACCCTTTTTGGATTAATCCTTCAGCGATAGTTGTTTCATCTAGTTTAGAGTGTTCTCTTGCTTGCAAGAAGAGAGCTTTGAAATGTGTAGGCTTCTTTTCAGTTACTTCTGATAGGTGACGGATTGCGAGTGTGGAGAGGTTTTGACTCGCATATAACCAACCCAAATTATTGCGCACACTTAAAATTAATTCTTTTTCATTAGATTTTTGTAAAAGGTGTATTGCTGAATTATATTGTTCTTCCGCTTGTTCATATTGTTTTAAATATACAAATGAGGCACCTAATGTATTTTTACATAATCCAACTTTAACTTCGTAGCCAGTTTGTTTATCGAAAATCTCTTTAGCTTTAGTTGCATATTCAATGGATTCAATTGGTTGGTAAAAGTGATAATGGAAAATCGCCATTCGATAATAAAATTCAGCATGCTCTAGATTATCAGTGTTATTTACTAATAATAACTTAGCCTGTTCATAATGTTCGCTAGCTATGTTATAGTCTGTGGTTAAAGTTGCATAAATGCCTTTAAAGAAGTGATAGTAGTAAGACAGTGGATGATTGGATGAGATTACGTAAGAATCTATTTTATCAAAGCTATCTTTTGAAATACTTAAACTATCTGTCAAAACTTTATGTCGAAACTCTAGTAAGGAATGATATAATGCTAAATTTTCATCTTCCTCGAAGTTTAGTTCCTTTTCCTCAATTTCATGCTTTAAGTTTGTCGCTTGGGATACATCTTGTTTTAGCATAGCCAAATACCAGTCATTAAATAATTTTGTAGTTTGTTCATTACCTTGTAGTTGAACGTTCATGAAATCCCCTCACTTTTTGAATATTCTTATAAAATATAGTATCAAAAATAAAAATATTTAGAAATGATGTTTTATATTTCTCAATATTTGTTTAACAAGCTTACGAGTAAGTCTATTGGAATAGTGTAGAATTTGTTTTGGATTAAAGAAATGGCATCGGGGGATGTGCATTTTAAAGTTTTAGTTGAGTGGGGGGATATAAAAAGGGTGCGTTCACACAATTGGTATGAACACACCTTGTTACATATTAAACAATCAAGTCCCACAAAAAGTACGATAAGGACGATTCGTAGGCACGGGTGGAACACAGTATTCTTCTTGCTCTGCAGAATAAGCATAAGGATTTGATAAAGCTTCAAGAAGTTTCTCCATTACGCTATAATCTCCATCTGTAACAGCTGCTTCTAATGCTTCTTCTACACGGTGGTTCCTTGGGATGATCGACGGGTTATTATTTTTCATCATCTCATAGGCGTTCTCTTTTGATTCTTCTTGTTTTTCTAATCGAGATTGCCATAGTCCGTACCATTCTTTAAATTCTGGACTTTCGAATAGAGGGGTATTTTCTAACGTATCGAGAGTTAAAGAACGGAAGGTATTTGTATAATCCGCTTTATATTTCTCCATCATTTTTAAAAGTTGCTCAATAAGTGATTGATCTTGTTCCTCGTTGCTAAATAGTCCTAATTTCTTTTTCATTCCAAGGAACCAATTGTTTTCATACTGTACGCTAAATTTTGAAATTTCGTCTTGTGCAATCTTTAATGCTGTTTCTTCATCTTCATGTAGGATAGGTATTAAAGATTCAGCTAAACGAGCGAGATCCCAAGCAGCCATATATGGTTGGTTTCCATATGCATAACGGCCTTGTGTGTCAATAGAGCTAAATACGGTTCCTTGGTCGTAATTGTCCATAAATGCACAAGGACCGTAATCAATCGTTTCCCCACTAATCGTTATATTGTCAGTGTTCATTACACCATGGATAAATCCAACAAGTTGCCATTTAGCGATAAGACTTGTTTGTCTTTTAATGACTTCTTGTAGTAATGCAGTATATGGATTTTTATGAGATTCAATTTCTGGATAATGCCTTTTGATCGTATAGTCAGCTAGTGATTGAAGATCCTCGGTAGAACCACGAGCGGCAGCATATTGAAATGTGCCAACACGTATATGGCTACTAGCAACCCTAGTTAAAATTGCTCCGGGTAACTTTGTTTCACGATATGTTGGTTCGCCAGTTGAGACAACTGCTAAACTTCGAGTAGTCGGAATATCAAGTGCATACATTGCTTCGCTAATAATATACTCACGTAGCATCGGACCGAGTGCAGCACGACCATCACCGCGGCGTGAATACGGAGTAGGGCCAGAACCTTTCAGTTGAATGTCAAAACGTTTACCGGAAGGAGTAATTTGTTCGCCAATTAAAAGGGCACGGCCGTCGCCTAACATATTAAAATGTCCGAATTGATGACCGGCATACGCTTGAGCTAATGGATGAGCTCCTTCAGGGAGTGCATTACCAGCGAAAATAGCAATTTCAACTTCTTTTTTCAATTCTTCAGGATTAAAGCCGAGAGATATTGCTAGTGAATGATTTAGTTTAACTAGCTCCGGTGAACTTACGGGAGTAGGGGGGATTTCTGTATAAAATGATTGTGGTAAAGTCGTATAACTATTATCTAAATTCCAACCAGCTTCCTTATTTTTAGTCATTTTATCTCCTCCTCTTTTGTAATTAGGATATGTATTTGTACGTATGTATTCTTTGTAAAGTTAACTAAAAGTATAATATAATATTTCCCCTTGCAATCTATTGTAAGGACTTCATTGCACAATGTCTATTTAACAGCAAATTTAAAACCTCCATTTTAAGAAAATGGAGGTTTTATTATTATTTCATTTTTACAATTATTTTTCCTTTTGCTCTTCCAGACTCTGAATATTCCATTGCTTTTTGAGCATCTTCAAAAGGGAAAACTCGATCGATTACAGGTTTGATTTGTCCAGCTTCAATATAGTTTGCAATAGTACGTAATTGATCCCCGCTTGGCTTCATAAATAAAAATGAATATTGAGCATTATGCTTTTTTTCAAGTGCGGTAAGTTTTTTGCTGGCTAATGAAAATAAGAGAGTTTTAAAGAATCCTGAACCAAATTCTTTACCGAAGCGAGCATTCGGCATGCCTGAAACGGAAACAATGTTTCCTCCGCTTTTTATAATATTGAATGATTTTTCAAGTGTTGCACCGCCTATTGTATCAAATACCGCATCATAATTTTTTAGTATATCTTCAAATTTCTCTGTTTTATAATTAATAATTTCATCTGCGCCAAGAGATGTTACTAAATTCGCACCAGCTTCACTAGCAGTCGTTGTAACAGTGGCACCCATTATTTTTGCTAACTGAATAGCAAAAGTACCAACACCACCGGATCCAGCGTGAATTAAAATCTTTTGTCCTTTTTGTAATTGCATGATGTCATGTAATGCTTGATATGATGTTAAGCCAACGAGTGGAATCGAAGCAGCTTCCTCAAAACTTAAATTATTAGGTTTTAAAGCTATATCATCTTCATGAATGGCTATATACTCCGCGAAAGTACCAATCTTATTTTTTCTTGGGCGTGCATATATTTCATCACCGACTTTAAAGTTAGTCACTTTTGCCCCAATCTTTACGATGACACCGGAAAAGTCATTACCAAGTATTAGGGGCATTTCATATTTCAGTAACATTTTTACTTTTCCGTCGCGTATTTTAAAATCAATTGGATTAATGCTAGCTGCATGAATTTCTGCGAGCACTTCATACTCATTTATTTCAGGAGTAGGTACCTCTGTCATACGCATTGGGACTTTTCCATATCTATCAATTATCATTGCTTTCATTTCTTATACCTCCAAATACCGTATCTTTATTTCAATAAAAGTTGTGCAACAGCTTTTCAATATCTAACACAAGATTTTTTAATAAACCTAATTTTGTACGTATATCAATATAATAAAAGTTTTTTGTGCCTTCTTTTCGCATTAAAATAATACCAGCTTCTCGTAAAATCTTAAGGTGATGTGATACTGCTGGGCGGGAAAGGTGTGTTTGCTTCGTAATTTCTCCTACACGTAATCCGGTTTGACATTCCGTTTCCATGAGAACTAACAAAATAGCTTGCCTTGTTTCATCGCCAATTGCCAATAATACTTTTTGAGAATCAATAAAATCTTTTTTTATAACATTTAATTGTTCTTGTTTATTCATTTCAATCACTTTGCCTCCAATAAATTAGTCGAAAGGTTTAAGATGATGAACCATTGCATCGATACGATAATGCTACATGATTGTTGTATGAGCTGCAATATTGGGAAAGAAAATCGAGACGAATGAATTTTTTATTGTTGAAAATTATAGAGGGATAGAAAAGGGATTGGAAGGATTACATAACTCAATAGATGAAGTTTTAAAAATGAAAAATGATTTAACAATAAAGTAAGCGATCGCAACCTTATATAATCCATAAGGTTATGATCGCTTATAATTTTTGTATTATTTCTGATTTCTATAATAAAACATGGCTCAACGTAAAGTAAGTTCTTTTGTTTTACTCTTTCATACACACACAATTCAGGTGGATTATAGATGTATGAAAAGGTAAAAGGGATTTTGGGGCGTAATCTATCTATATGATAATTCAAAATGAAATATAAGTCTATATTTTAATGGTTTTTTTAATTATATTTATGATACTGAGCTCAGAACAATGATGTGGAGGATAAATATATGAAAGCAAATTATGTACCAGTTTTAATTGTTGGAGGGGGATTATCAGGATTAGCGTCTGCGTTATTTCTTGCAAAACATAATATTAGGTACTTACTTATTGAAAGACATCCGTCTACTGCAATTCATCCGAAAGCAGGCGGGCTTACTTTACGTACAATGGAGTTATTTCGAGAATTAGGTTTAGAAAATAGAATTAAATTGGCGGGGAAAGCACTAGAAAATTGCCGAGGAAGAATAGCGGTTCGTACAATAGCTGAGGCGAATAAGGAAGAATTGGAAAAAATGAGAGCCACTCAGTATGGAAACGATGAAAAGTTACTTCAAAAAATAGAAGAGATTAGCGCATCAAAACAAACTGCTTGTTATCAAATTATTTTAGAAGAAATGATGTTACAAGAAGCGAAGACATTAGGCGGAGAACTATCTTTTTATCATGAATTAATTTTATTTGAACAAAATGAGAACGGGGTAAAAGCAACGATTCGAGATCGTGAAACAGAAAAAGAGAGTGTCATACATTGTGATTATGTAATTGCAGCAGATGGGGCGAAAAGTAAAATACGTGAGCAGTTAGGGATTAAAACTGAGGGTCGTGGAACCATTGGTGGCTATTATATGAATATTTATTTTGAAGCTGATTTAAGTGAGTTTATACAAGGAGACGCATTCGGTTTTTCTATGGTACTTCATACGGAGGTTCTTGGTGCACTCATCCCGGTTGATAACGTAAAAAAATGGATTTATCATGTAGCCTACGATCCACTAAAAGGAGAGGGGCCAGAGGATTTCAATATAGAACGTTGTAAACAAATTATTCAAACAGCAATTGGAAGTACAAATGTTGAACCAGAAATATTAAGTGTTCTACCGTGGGAAGCGAGTGAAAGTACAGCGATAAAATTTCAAGAAAATCGCATTTTTTTAGTTGGTGATTCTGCACATATTATGCCGCCAACAGGAGGATTTGGTTCAAATACGGGAATACAAGATGCGCATAATTTAGCCTGGAAGTTAGCTGCTGTTATAAAAGGGAAAGCAAAACCGAAATTGTTAGAAACATACCATGATGAGAGATACCCTGTTGCAAAATTAACGACGGATTATGCGAGTAGTTTATTATTTCGTGCTGCGAATAGAGAGGAAGGCAGTTTGAATAATATGGATGGTTTAGCTGTAACTGTTGGGTATCAGTATTGTTCAGAGGCGATTATAGATGACTCCAACACTCCGCATAGAATGGATGTAGTAGAGCTGAACGGAAGACCTGGCACGCGAGCACCACATTTTTTTGGGGTGTATGAAGGGAAAGAAGCTTCTATACTAGACTTATTCGGTAACAATTTTGTATTACTTACAGGAATAGAAAATTGTTCTTGGGATGAAGCTGCACATGATGCTTCATCTAAATTAGGAATAAATATAAAAGTGTATCGAGTTGGTCTAAGTGGAGACTTTATTGCTCAAGAAGATGTTTTTAGCAAATTATATGGGATAGAGGATGGAGGTGCTGTATTGATTAGACCTGATGGCTTTATAGGGTGGCGTTCAGGGAAAGAGGTTATATCTCCAATAAACACAGTACTTGAAGAGGTTATGAACAATTTATTATGAAATTTTCAAATAAATAAGGAAGTGTGGTTGTATATAAATTATCCACTTTTTAACTAAGAATTGTAAAAAATGAAAGTTGTTATAAAAGATAATAATATTATGTAAATAAAATAGTTGATAAAAACAAAAAGACATTATAGCTAATCATTGTCCATAAAAGTCTGATCAGTGTGAACTAATACTCAATGGAGGATGCATAAAACTTGGTTGATTGAAGTTTTACTTTATTAAAAAATCATATTCACAAAATTTAATAGGTTTGGTATGATTAATTTCTACAAGTTAATAGAGGCCGGAGATATTTGAGAAAAGCCATAAGTTTATTTAGGGATACAGGAGTGTCCTCTAAATAAATTATGGCTTTTTTTATTGAATGAACCGTACACAATAGGGAGTTACATGTGAAAAGGAGGCTATAGGAATGAAATAGTATAGTAATAGTTTTCTTTATTAATAACATAGAGAAAATATATTTGTAAGATTGAAATTTTAATATAGGCTTATAAAAATAATGAAAGTATGTCTTCTATTTCGTGTAAATCTCATTAGCTTGTTGAAATTTGCAACGTAGGAAGGGTTAAAAGGATGAGAAAAATTATTAGCGTTTTAGTTATTTTCTTTATGACGGGAAGTATCTTTGCTGGGGGAGCTGTTCATGCCAAATCAGAAGGGAAGCATGAATGGAATACGAATAAGTTTTTAAATATTGCACATCGCGGAGCAAGTGGACATGCACCTGAGCACACTTTTGCTTCTTATGATTTAGTGAAAAAAATGAAAGCGGATTATTTGGAGTTAGATATTCAATTAACTAAGGATGGCCAATTAATTGCAATGCATGATACAGCAGTTGATCGAACTACAAATGGTACAGGTGAAGTACGAGATAAAACGTTAAGTGAAATAAAGAGTTTAGATGCAGGGTCATGGTTCAATAAAGCTTATCCAGAAAAGGCTAAGCAAGAGTATATTGGTCAAAAAGTTCCGACTCTTGAAGAAATCTTTCAGAAGTACGGAAGAAGTATGAAGTATTATATTGAAACAAAATCGCCAGATGTGTATCCAGGAATGGAAGAGAAATTATTAGCGTTATTAAAAAAATATAATTTAATAGGTCAGAACATGTCTTCTAGCCGTGTTATGATTCAATCATTTAGTAAAGATAGCTTAAAAAAGATTCATAGTATGAATGAAAATATTCCGTTAGTCCAACTACTTTGGTATTATCCAAATGATAACAACGAGATTGTTGAATGGTCTGGCATTACACATGAGCCGAAAAGTGTAACGAATGATGATTTTCAAGAAATTAAAACGTATGCAGTCGGTATTGGGCCAAACTTACGTAATGATAATGGAGAGTTAATTATGGATGAGTCATATATGAAAAAGGCTAGGGAAAATCACCTGCTTATTCATCCGTATACAATTAATGAGAAACCAGATATGAGATTGTTAATTAAATGGGGTGCTACAGGAATGTTTACAAATTATCCGGATCGGTTACATAGTGTTTTAAAAGGAAAATAAATAGGGAAAAAGGTATACCAATATTTTAGGTATACCTTTTTCTATGATGTAAAATGAGTGGTTATTGTTTCAGGGTAGATTCAAATAATAGAGTTCAGTGCCTTCTTCACGCTAATTCTCCAATAAACCAAATCTCTTTTTTAGAGCATTCATCTTCGTCATGAATGATTTCTTGAAAGTGCAATGTTTTGACGGTATGACAAATTGTAATTCCCCATTTTTCCCAAAAAACAGATTCATTTGAAAGCGGAATCCATTTTTGAAATTCACTATTTCTACGGGAAAAAGTATGAAAGTAGTCATCGTTTTTAAATATGATAATTTGAGAGCGCCATAAATCTGCAATGGAAATCATAACTACAACTCGATATGTATTTGTGTCGTTCGGTTTCATTTTCAATAATTGATTTGCTTGATTTAATAAAGTTTGAATACACAATCTCTTTACTTTCCTAGGGGTTTTTTGAGAGTTAATAAAAGCTTGTGAAACAGGTAAAGGCATATACCAATATTGATTATGATAGAAAGTAGAAGGGAATGTATTCGTATATTCTTCAATTCGTTTAATCATAGTATTTGTTTTTCGTTTCATACCACGTATTTTCTTTTCACGCATTGTGAGTCATCTCCATAAATTTTTGTAATGCAGCTGAGTGAAAAATATCTTTTCTCGTAATAAAAGTAGTAGGAACTTTTTTGAAGCTATTTGGTAAAGGGTTGAATGATACGTCATGTTTATGACCATTTAAGATAGATTTCATCATAATTGCTATGCCCATACCTGATTTTACACATGCGAGTATCGCTTCAATCGTTCCAAACTCTAAAACTCGTTTAGGTGAAATTCCTTCTTCTTGAAGCCAGTCTTCTAATAACCTTCTATAATAGCAACCGTGACTAAAGGTAAGTAAATTCATGTCTCCTATGTCTTGGAAAGAGGATAAAGGATTTTTGCTAATGAGAACTAATTCTTCTTCACGAAATACATTTGCACGAAGTTCAGCGTGCTGAGTAGTTCCAGCGATAAATGCTCCGTCTAGTTTTCGGTCTAATACGAGATGGGTTAGCTGTTCCGTCGTATTTGTTTCTAAAACTAATTCGACTTGTGGGTAATTCTCATAGTAGTTCGCTAATATGGAAGGAATCCGAACAGCTGTTGTGGATTCTGTACATCCGATTTTTAAAGTGCCTTTTGGTTCGGTTCCATTACTTTGGACCGCTTTAACAGATTGCTCCATTAAGTGGATGATTTGTTTTGCGTATGTTAATAAAATCTCGCCGTTAGAAGTTAAAGTAACACCTTTTCCATTTCGATAAAATAAAGGCACACCTAATTCGTTTTCTAGTTGTTTCATACGCATCGTTACGCCAGATTGTACATAGTTTAAATTTTTTGCAGCATGAGATATATTTCTTTCTTTTGCAACTTCGTAAAAAACAGTTAAATCTTTTATGTCCACGTATCATCCCTCCGAAAAAGGTATCAATTTTTTTGATGGATTATATGATTAATATTTATTTTATATGATATCAAAAATTTCATACAATGGAAGGGGATGGAGGGATCTTAATGCTAATGAAAGAGAATGTGAACAGTACTTATAAGTGGATGATGTTAATTTTTGCGACGATTGCTCAAACGACAGCGACACTTATAACGTATGGTGTCGGAGCTTTCGCTTTATTTTGGAAGGAAGAATACGCACTTACGAATATGGAGAGTGGGTTATTAGTAAGCGTTGTAAATATTGGACCGCCATTTTGCATGCTTTTTGTTGGGAAGCTACTTGATCAATATAATGAAAAATGGTTAATTACTATCAGTTCATTTTTACTCGGAGGTTCGCTCTTACTGACTAATATAGTAAATGGATTTAAAGGGTTACTCTTTGTCCTTTTGTTAGTAGGAATGTTTTATAGTGTTTCCCAGCCGGGAGGAAGTAAAGTGATACTAAAATGGTTCTCAAAAGAAAATCGTGGGTTAGCAATGGGGATCAGGCAAGCCGGTATACCTATTGGTGGTGTACTAGCGGGAGTATTAATTCCGTTACTTGTAATAAAATATAATTTGTCTTATGCGATACATGTAATAGGAAGCATTTGTATAATAGGTGGTCTTTTATTTTCTATATTTTATCGAGATTCATGTGTTCGGAAGGAAGGGAAAGAAGAACGTATAAAAACCTCTTTTTGGGTGCAGTTAAAATCAGTGATGCATAAAAAAGCGTTGTATCCAATTTATATAACTGGTATTTGCATGATTTCATTACAAATGGTGTTAGTTGGACATTTTATAAATTTTTTAGTAATGGAACAATCAATTACACCTATTTTAGCCGGAAAAGTATTTTCAGTTATGTTCTTTTCTGGAATGATTGGCCGTATTACATTGGCAGCTGTTAGTGATTTGTGTTATAAGGGAAACCGGCGCATCCCTTTATTTATATCGGTCTGCACTTCTATCTGTTTTATTCTTATGTTAGTAATGAATATACATACAATAAGGAGTGAGTTCTTGTATGTTGTAAGTGCATTGTTAGGGTTCTTTTCGATTGGCTGGTTCAGTCTTTTTATTATTGAAGTTGCAGAAACGGCAAGTGAAGAATCTGTAGGGATGACAGTGAGTCTTGCTCTTACATTAAATCAAATTGCTATTATTGTTGCACCTGTCTTATTTGGGTATATTGTAGATCAGAAAGGGTATACGTATGCGTGGTTGTGTATAGTTGTATTACTAAGTATTTCAGTACTCAGCTTATATAGGGAGAATAAAAAATAAAGGAAAGTTAGCAATGTGAATTTTTGGTGAAGAAAATATAAAGAAATGCCATATGAGCGACATTTCTTATTGAATATGCTGTATAATCAAAAAAGAAAATGAGATTCGTTTTCAATTACGTTCATTTCCTCTTTTGAAATTACCTGTAATTTTAGCCATAATCAGTTGTTTTTCTTTATCGTTATTTGCATGATTTATTTTGTTTAAAAATTTTTCAGCGTCATTTCCTTTTAAAATCATAATTTGTTTTCCGTAATATTCAATTAAAACTATATCGTTCTTTGTTATCCGATAATGAAACATTCTATCATCTAAACGATTGCGTCTATCGGTATTTTTCATATTACATCTCCATTCTGTATGATGTGTAACAAATGTTACATAAGAAATTGAAATTATAGTCAGGTGCATCCGATTGTATGCTGGATATTTTTTAAGAAAGAAATACAATAGAGAGTAGTTGAAAGTTGAATATGATAAAAAGGAATCTAATTTAAATAAAGAGAATAGCAAGTAATATTATAAAATATCTGAAAAATAAAAGATATAGAATAGAATGGATGCACGTTAAGTGAAACTAGAAAAAGAGGGTTCCTATTATGTTAAAGAAATGGTTAATCGTTTTCTTTATTTTTGCTGTTTTTTGTGGGAGTGTCGTTGCACTAATACATGCAAAGAAAGATAAAAAATATGATATAAAGGCATTTTCGAATATAATTGATAAGCAAAAGGACGAGCAGCAAGAAGTTAGTATAAACGAGAAAAAACGCTATGAAAGTGCAGCGGGAAAACTAGATCAATATTTAAAAGATAAAGGGTTTAATGGGAGTGTTCTAGTAGCTAGCAAAGGTCATGTGATTTTACGAAAAGGTTACGGCTATGCGAATGTGAAAGATAAAATGTTAACAACGCCAAGAACGAAGTATCGTATCGGTTCAATTACGAAAACAGTCGTTGCGATATCTATTATGCAACTAAGAGAAAAAGGGAAATTAAATATTGAAGACAATGTCAATAAGTATATTCCATCGTTTCCGGCAGATAAAAACATTACGTTACGAAATTTGTTAACACATACGTCCGGGTTACCAGAACAGGGGCAAGGGAGTGTTGATGCAGCGTCACGTTTAAAGTTAGTAACGTGGATTGGTGCGCAAACGTTACAATTTCCTGCAGGGACAGGATGGAAATATACAGATTATAATTATATGGTTTTAGCGTATATTGTCGAAAAGCTTACGAATAAACCGCTTGCTGAATATGTGAAAGAAAATATTTTTAATCCTGTTGGAATGCATGAATCTGGAATGGGGGCAACTCTTCCAGAAGATATTTTCCTAGCGGAAGGTTATACGAAAAAAGATAATGAATTAATAGATGCGCCTCGCTTAAAAATGAACTGGCTATATGGTTGTGGTGAAATGTATACGACTGTTGAAGATATGAAAAAATTAGATGAGGCTATTATGGATGGGAAATTACTTTCTAAGCAAGGCTTATCTGATATGTTTACTGTATCACCTGCAAGAAAATATGGATTTAGTTTCTATATTTACCCAGATTATTATCATAATCATGGGGTATTAGCTGGTTGGAACACATTTAATAATTTTAACTGGGATAAACGAACGTTTGTTATATTATTCTCTAACGTACAGAATGGTATGAATGATACGTTTAATCAAGAGTTTAGAAAAATGGCGAATGATTTAATAGAAGAAAAATAAATGTTTAAAAATCGGTATTGATATGAAATGATCAATACCGATTTTTTTTATTTAATAATGTTTTATTTAGTGAACAAGCAAGTATGAGAAGGGAATAAGATTAGAATAAATTTATGAAGGATGTTAAAAAATAGTAATGTTAAATAGAGGGGGTTACTTTGTGAATGCCCTCTATTTTTATTGGAATTTTACGATTATCACGTGGGAGGATAATTGGTAATTTTTACATCGATGAAAAAGCTTGAGCTTCACACTATGTGAAGCTTTATATTATTGAAGACAAGAACAGGAGGGGCAGAAAATGAAAAAAGTAGTGAAGTTTTGTTTGATAGCTACATTAGCTACAACGGTTATAAGTGGATGTTCTTATGAAGGTGAAAATGAAAATGCAAAAGGGAAAGAGAATGAGAAGGTAGAGGTACAGAAAAAAATTGGAAAATACACGATGCCGGATGAAACAGATAAACATGAAGGTACATGGCTACAATGGCCACATGAATACACATATGGTCAAGAGTATCAACAAGAAGTTGAACCTATTTGGGTTAAGATGGCAAGTGCTTTAACTACGGGTGAAAAAGTCCACATTGTTGCATATGACCAGGAAGAAAAAGAGAGAATCAATAAGCTTTTAACAGATGAAGGGCTAAATATGGAGAAGATTGATTTCTTTATAGCACCTACGGATGATGTATGGGCAAGAGATAGTGGACCAATTTTTGTTTATGATAATGATAAAAATCTAAAAATATTAGATCCAGCATTTAATGGTTGGGGGAATAAAACACCTTACAAAAATGATGCTCGTATTCGTGAGAACGTTAGTAAGCAATTAGGGATTGAAAGAATTGATTGGGGGAAATTTGTCCTTGAAGGTGGCGCAATTGAATTAGATAGCAATGGGACTGCTTTATTAACTCGAAGTGCTGTAACGAATAAAAATAGAAATCCTGATTTATCGGAAAAGGAAATTGAAAAATATATAAGTGACCTTGGGGTGTCAAACTTTATTTGGTTAGATGGAGTACCTAATTTAGATATTACGGACTTTCATATTGATGGATTTGCTAAATTCCATAATAAATCTACTATTATAACGATGAAAGAAGACGACCTAGCCGAATGGGGTTTGTCTAACAAAGATATGGATACATTGTTGGATGCAAAAAATGCTTCAGGAAAGAAGTATAAGTATGAATACTTACCACTTAGTAAAGACAAGGTTGCTTTAGAAAATGGGAAAACTCTTGATTATAAGGGATCATATATCAATTATTATATTGGGAATAAAGTGGTATTGGTGCCTAATTATAATGATCCAAATGATAAAATCGCAAACGACGCGATTCAGAAGTTATACCCGGATCGTAAAGTAGTAGGTATTGATGTGAGAGAGCTTTATAAAAATGGCGGTATGATTCATTGTGTGACACAACAACAACCAATTCAATTGAAATAATCGTTTGGAGTTTCGTTATACTGCTGTATAGACAAAATAGATGAAATACTATCTTTACCTATTTTGTCATGCTTTATTATTCGTAAAAATAAAACGTTTTAATATAATGATAATCGGAGTATAGTGTATTGTCGCTTTTCGTTTTATCCCGCTATTTGCGGGTAGTAAGGCTCTCACCTTAAAACTCGACTCGAAAAAAGAAGTTAGGTGGGAGTCGGGCTGTCCATAAACGCCCGGTTAGTGTGGGCTAATAATCAGTAGGGGGTGAACAAACTCCCTACTGATTAAAGTTTCACTTTATATGGAAAAGGAGAAAATGTTTGTGTTAAAGAACTTAAAAATAGTATTTTCGTTTTTCCCTATCGTTCTACAGTACATTTTAAATGTAGCTTTGATTTGTTTAGGGGTTGTTCTAAGTGTGTTTCTTGTGAAAGAAGTCATTCAATTTATACAAGAACTGAAATTAAATGGTGAGGAATCTAGTTATCATTTGATCGATAGTATCGTCGTATTCTTTTTATATTTTGAATTCATCGTAATGATTATAAAGTATTTTCAAATGAATTTTCATTTTCCATTACGATATTTTATATATATAGGTATAACAGCTATCGTTCGTCTCATTATTATAAATCATGATAGTCCAATAGATATATTGTTATACGCCTGCGCGATTCTTGTATTAATTAGTGCTTTATTCGTTGCGAATTCTAAAATAATGCGTCGTGATTTAGAATAGTAAACATTTGTTGTTTAAATTAAAAAAGTGGTATATCTTTTGGAAAAAAAGGAGTAAGAGTATTGAAAGAAATAATTTTCACCAGTTTCGTAATGATAGGGTTTATGATTTTACTATTTAATTGTATACTTTCGTAATTTTTAAGGATAAAAGATTAAAAAAGAAGGGGATTTTGTAAATATGGTACATTACAATAATCAAAATAGTTTACATCAAATATTTACATTAAAGGGAACAGTTATAAGAGATATTTTCCCACAAATTTTATTATATATGTGCATTTCAACAGTAATCACTGTGATTAATTACTATTATGTAGCAATAAAAATTAATCAAACTCCTTGGGTAATTGTTGGAGGAGCTTTAGGTCTACTGTTAGTTTTTCGTACGAACACTGCCTATGATAGGTACTGGGAGGGTAGAAAGTTATTTGGCACGATTAGTGCTTCTACTAGAAATTTAGCAGTTAGTTTCTTATGTCATTGGGAGTCTGAAGAGAAAAAGACGGATCAGGAAAAGCTAAAATTTTTACATTTATTAATTGCTTTTCCTAAGATAGCGAAAGGGCATTTGAGAGACGATAAAGATCTAACTGAAATAAAAGCATTGCTTAATATTTGTTCTGAGAAGGAAAAGGAAATATTGGCGGAATCTATTCATTTACCAATTAGTATAGTTTTTATGTTAAAAACTATACTATCAAAAGGTTTAAAAACGGGTCGACTTCATCCAAATGTAATAATTAATATGGAAGCTGATTTGAATAATTTGCTTACGGCTGTGGGTGGATGTGATCGTATTAAAACAACGCCTATCCCATTTGCATATTTTGCTCATATTAAAATTTTACTGCTCATATTTTGCGGGACTTTACCGATCGGACTTGTTGATAGTCTTAGGTGGTTTACAGTACTTGCAACTACGTTTATAAGTTTTGCATTTATAGGGATTGAAGCAATAGGGGTTGAAATTGAAGATCCATTTGGTCAGGACCCAAACGATCTCCCATTAGAAGAGATTTGTATAGGAGTAGAAACACATGTATTAGATCTATGTAATCAAAACGGTTTGTTCGAAGTAATGGATATGAATCTTGATAAAAAAATCAGCTAATCATTCATTGGGTATGATGATTATATTTTTAATGTTGTCTGAAATGCGTTATTTTCAAATCTTGTCAAGAGTTACTTTACGGCTTAACGACAGCTATATATTTTTTATATAAATATATAATATTTCTCCGTGCTATAATCCATTCATGAAATGTGCACGTTTAAAAAATTGTAATGAAAAGAGAAATGGATTGGGGAATAGTTGGCTGATTGAAATCAGTTATGTAATCATTATTAAAAAGCGAGGTAAATAAAATGGAACAAAAACATAGTGGCATTATTTTTACTGCAATACCAGATGAATCGAATGAATATTATCAACCATTGTTTGAAGACATTATTTACTTTAATGAATACTTAAATGAAAAAAAATCATTTACCGATCAACTTATATCTTTATCTGTTGAAGAGCGAGACTTTCATACAAACTTCTTTGAGTATGATGATATTTGGCTAAGAGATGTTGCGCCAGTTATAACGAATCATCTTGTTAAATTTAAATATTACCCAAACTATTTACCAGAGGATCAAGGGCGATATTTAGATCAACAATTTAATAAATGGTTGAAGAAAAATGAATTTGAGTATGTGAAATCACCATTAATATTGGATGGTGGCAATCTTATTTGGAATAAAAAAGATACTGTTATATTAACAGAACGCATATTTGATGACAACGATGATTGGACGGAAGAGGAAATAATTGAGCAATTAGAGTGGGATTTAGATGTAAGCCGGGTTATTATTATTCCTGCTGAAGAAGGAGATGTACTTGCGCACGCGGACGGAATGGTTAAATTTATTGATGAACACACAATGTTTATTAGTGATTTTCTAGGTGATAATGAATTTAGATATCATGTGCAAGAGATTATTCAAGAGCAAATGCCAGAAGCTGAATTTATCGTTGTTCCTTCGTCATATACAGAGAAAGGGCAATATGATCAAGAAATTGCATCGGCAAAAGGTTTATATATAAATATGTTAGAAACATGTGACGCCCTTTATGTTCCTAAGTTTGGATTAGCAAAAGACGGGGAAGTTTTACGATATATTCAACAGCATACGGAAAAACAAGTCATTCAAATTCATGTAGGAGAAATATCGACTATGGGAGGTGCAATGAATTGTTTAACGTGGTATTGTCCGAGTCATTTATTGCCTTCAAAAATGAAAAGATTGAGCAATCAGGGTGAAAGTTCTTCAATTAGAAAAATTTTTGATTGGTTTTAATAAGGTGAAACTTTAATTAGAGGAGGCCATCCCCTCTAATTATTAGCCCATACCAATCGGGATGAATAAGTTTATAAGAAAATGTATTCAAGGGGTATTTATATGTATACAATTACTGAATTTTCACGAATTTGTAAAATGAGTACACGGATGCTAAGGCATTATGACAAAGAAGAGATATTAAAACCAGCATATGTGAATCCGGTAAATGGATATAGATATTATGAACAAGGGCAGCTGGAAGTAGCGTTAAAAATTAAAAAGCTGAGGGAGTACAAGTTTCCTTTACCAAAAATTAAAATCATTCTCCAGTCAGCAGATCAAGATTCGTTTGTTGAACATATGCAATCTCAAATTATGGAGTTATCTCATGAAGTGAAACAAAATTTACAGGTTATTTCAGAAATGAATGAAATAGTAAATATGAATAAAGGTCTAAATATTGCTCGCCATAGAAGTTACGATGTATTAATTGGAATGAGAAATGAAATAACAGTAATTGCTCAAAAGTTACAAATAGATATAGACGATATGGATGATTATTTTTATGACTTATATGAACAAGTACAAAAAAATAGCTTTCAAATAGTCGGTTCTCCATCTACAGTTTTTTATGATGAAGAGTATATTCCAAATCGCAGCCATATAGAATTAAGAATTCCGATTATGGATGAAGATAATAAAGGTGTATTACAAGAGTGCGACATAAAAAGGCTAAAGCAGCATCAAATTGTTACCACTTTGCATTATGGCAGCTATGACTATATAGGTTATGCTTATATGGCGTTAGAAGAGTGGGTTGAAAGGAATGGCTATATACTAGAGAGTCATCCATATGAAGTCTATATAAAGGGACCAGAATGTGATTGTTTAACAGAAGAGTATGTGACACAAATTTGTTTTTTAGTTACGAAAATAGAATGAGAATAAGGATTGACATTAACATTATGTCAATCCTTATTCTATATACGAAAGTAATTTATCCCGCTATTTTTTTGGAGTCAGGCTGTCCGTAAAAGCCTGATGGATGTGGGCAAATAATTAGTGAGGGATGGAGTCCACCACTAATTAAAGTTTCATTTTATCATAATAAAAAGGAGAAAGAATATGAAAAGAAAAATCATGATTATTTGTTTGATTCTAAGTATGGTATGGATTTCAGCGTGTACGCCTGAAGTAGGAGAAGGTGAGAATGGTAGCTCTGCTCTACCTGGTCAGTTGCCCAAAAATGTAGTGTTTAAAAATGGTACAATTTACACTTCTAATGAAAAGCAAGAAATGGCAGAAGCTATAGAGATTAAAGATGGGAAAATTACTTTTGTTGGTTCAAATAAGGATGTAGAAAAATTGATTAATAAAGATACGAAAGTGATAAATCTACAAGGACGTCAACTTCTTCCTGGTTTTGTGGATAATCATAATCATATTTTTGAAGCGAAATCACCAGCAGCAGGGAATTGCAGTGTCTCACCAGATGCTGCGTTGCAAGAACAACGCTCGTATTTAAATGCTTGTAAAAAAGATGTGAAAGATGGGGAATGGATAAGTGGAACAGGATTTAGTTTGGAAGAGCTGTTAAAAAATATGGATGAAAAGTCAGAACAACAAACGCCATTACAAGTTCTTGATGAGCTATTTCCTAATAACCCAGTATTAATTATGGAAAGAACCTCTCATTCTGTATGGGTTAACTCGAAAGCATTGGAGTTGGCTGGGATAAATAAAGATACGAAAGATCCACAAGGTGGAAGAATTATTCGGGATCCAGAAACAGGAGAACCGTTTGGTATTCTTTATGATACAGCTGGAGATATCGTAATGGAAAAAGCATGGAATGCCCAACCGAATTTGTTCGAAAAAAATTATGAAGGTTTGCTGGACGGCTTAGATGAAGTTGCGAAGAATGGTATTACTACAGTGGGGGATGGACGTCTCTATTGGAAACGAGGCTGGTTAGATGTTTGGAATAAAGTAAATGATGAGAAAAAGTTAACGTCACGAGTAGTACTTCGTCCGTGGGTGTATCCGAACTTAAATGAAGCAGAACAAATCGAGTATTTCCAAAAGATTAAGCGAGATGATTTGTCGTCACGCATGCTTATTAATCAAGTGAAGATGTATAGTGATGGAATTAGTATTAACAGTACAGCGAAAACGCTTGAAAAATATAAATTTGAGTGGTTTAAAGGAACCCCGTATGGTTTGAACTATATTCCAGAAGAAAAAATGAAATGGTGGTTAACTGAACTTAATAAACTTGGTTACGGTGCACTTATTCACACAATTGGAGATAGTGGAGTAAGAGAGAGTTTAAATGCAATTGAAGCAGCGAAAAAAGAAGGGGCAAAACAGCCGTATACGCTTACGCACGTGGAAATGGTAGAAGATAGTGATATGAATCGTTTTGCTCATTTAGGAGTTAGCGCTGATTTTCAAATCGGTCATGATTTTGCGGAAGATCCTAAACAAAGCTGGGCAAGTACGTATTTTACAGACCAGCAAATGAAACGAATTATGCCGTTAGGACAAATTTGGAAAACAGGTGCAAATGTATCACTTAGTAGTGATTGGGATGTAAATGAATTGAATCCACTTGTGACGATTTCGAACGCATTAAGTATTGATGAGAAAGGCTTGTCTAATGTACAGGCTGCTATTGATGCTTATACAATTAAGCCAGCTAAGGCACTAGGACTTGATAAGATTACTGGCTCAATTGAAGTAGGAAAATCGGCTGATATCGTAATACTAAATGAGGATATTACTAAAATGAGTGTCGATAAGATTCCGAGTGTGAAAGTATTAATGACAGTTTTACAAGGAGAAGTAGTGTATCACAAGGGAGAATAAAGAGTAACGGTATGAAGTAGTTACAAGCAAATGAATATATTGCTGTTGACCTTAACACGATGTCAAAGTATAGACTGGACTTACATTTAGAGAAGGGGTGAACATGTATGAGAAATATAGAAAATAGTTTGTTTTATATGCCTGCAGAATGGGAGAAACATGAGGGGACATGGCTCCAATGGCCTCATGATAAAACGCATAGAGGTGAAGGTTACAGAGCTAAGTTAGATGATATTTGGGTAACGATGGCGAAGGAGCTTCATTACGGAGAGAATGTGCATATTGTTGTATATGATGAAGAAGAAAAAACACATGTCCAATCGAAGCTAATTGAAGAGAACGTAAATATGGATAAAATTGATTTTTTAGTTCAAGAAACTGATGATATATGGATAAGAGATAATGGACCGATATTTGTAAAAGATAAGGAAGAAAATCTCTGCTTAACGCACTGGATTTTTAATGGTTGGGGGGATAAATATCCGTATGAAAATGATGCTGTTATTCCGGACGAAATAAGTGAAATGTATAGCATCCCAAAAGTTGCAGCAAGTGTTTGTCTAGAAGGTGGAGGAATAGAGATAAACGGAAACGGGACCTTAATGGCGGCAAAAACTTCTATTATAAATGAAAATCGAAATCCTACACTAAGTCAGGAAGAGATTGAAATGGAGTTAACGAAGTATTTAGGGGTAACGAATTTTATATGGATAACTGGTATTCGTGGTGAAGATAATTATGATGAAGATACGGATTATCATATTGATGGGGCAGCACGTTTTGTAAATGAAAATACGATTCTTTATGAATATGATCCTTTCGGGGAAGGAGAGGCGTACCTTTTGGATGCGCAAGAAAAGCATTATCAAGAATTGCGACAAGCGAGAAATATAGATGGAAGTCCATTTCAACTCATCCCAGTACCAGTAACAAGAAAAGTGGTAAAAGAGGCAGACTGTAAAGGTTCGTATTTGAATTTCTATATTGGAAATGAAGTTGTATTGGTTCCTATATACGGTGATGAACATGATAAGTTAGGACTGCAAATCATTGAAGGGCAGTTTCCAGGAAGAAGAATCGTTGGTATTCATGTAAATGCACTGTATGCGTATGGTGGTATGATTCATTGTGTGACGCAGCAACATGTAGAATAAAGTGATTCGAATGAAAAAAGCATGCAGAGTATATACTCTGCATGCTTTTTTTATAATGCTGAAAACTCTTCAACAAGTTGAGTAAAGCGATTTAATGCACTTTCAATCGGTTCTGGCGTAGTTAAATCAACACCAGCTTTTTTCAGTAGGTTTAATGGATAGTCAGAACTTCCGCCTTTAAGGAATTCGATATAGTTTTTTTGTGCATTTGGATCACCGCTTAATAATTTATCGGCAATTTGAATGGCAGAGGCGAATCCAGTTGCGTATTTGTACACGTAAAATGGACGATAGAAATGAGGGATTCTAGACCATCCATATTTTACTTCTTCATCAAATACAAGTGAATCACCGTTATATTCTCTAAATAGCTTTTCATAAATTTCGCTAAAGACTTGGGCGTTTAATGGTTTACCTTGTTCGGCCATTTCATGTGTGATTTTTTCAAATTCTGCAAACATGATTTGTGTAAAGAAAGTACCTTTAAAGCTATCGATAAAGTAGTTAATTAAATGATTACGTACGTTAGTTTCTTTCGCTTCTTTTAATAAGTAGTGAATTAATAACACTTCATTTACTGTAGAGGCGACTTCTGCAACAAAAATGGAATAGTGTGCAGAAATTCTTGGTTGGTATCCGTGTGAATAATGCGTATGCATACCGTGACCACACTCATGAGTAAGTGTGAAAAGGCTATTTAGATCATCGTGATGATTTAAAAGAATGAAGGGGTGAACGCCATATACCCCAAAGTTATAAGCACCCGAACGTTTTCCAGGCGTTTCTCTCACATCTATATATCGTTTATCTTTAAAACCTTTTAATGTTTCAATATACTCTTCTCCTAAAGGAGCAAGTGATGCAATCATAGTATCAAACGCTTCGTCATATGGAATGTCTTGTTTTACACCTTGTACTAAATCGACGCTTAAGTCGTATTGTCTTAGTTCGTCTACATTTAATTTTTCTTTACGAATTTCATTGTATGTATGTAATGTTTGAATGTTTTTTTTCGTTGTATCAATTAGGTTTTCATATACCTCTTTCGGAACCATATCGCCAAATAATGATTTCTCTAAAGCTGATGGATATTTTCTTAGCTTTGAAACAGTAACATTATTTTTAATAGCAGAAGATAATGTAGAAGCGATTGAGTTTTTTAACTGAACATACGGTTTGTAATATGCCTTATAAGCTTCTTTACGTTTCTCACGATTCTCATCTTCTATTAACTTCGAATACATTCCACGTGTTAAGTTCACTTTCTTTCCATCATCATTCGTCACTTCACCAAATGATATATCTGCATTATTTAGCATACCAAATGTATGTTGCGGAGAGGAAAGTGCTTCACCCATTTGGGATAAAATTTCTTCTTGATCCTTATTCAATACGTGTTTTTTATAACGGTATAATTCAAATAAGTCTTCTTTATAGTATAGTAACCCTTCCGTTTCTTCTATGTAAGAATGTAAAGTGTTTTCTTCTACGCTAAGTAAGAATGGGGAGAAGAATGATTTCGCTGCGCTTACCTTTACATGTAATTGTGATACTTTATCGACAAGGGATTGGGCGTCAGTATCGCGTGTATCAAGATCAGATTGTAATCGCGCATAAGCGAACATTAAAGATAATATGCTAGATATTTCTTCACTCTTTGTTAAATAAGCTAATAAACGATTGCCATCGTGAATATCTCCATTAAATTCTTTTAGTTCAATTGTTAACATTTCTATTTTTTTATAATCATTTTCCCAATCATCAATCGTATCGTAAATATCTGTTAACTTCCATTTTTCATTATCGGGTACTTGTAATCGATCTTTAAGTTCTGTCATAATCATTTCCTTTCTAAATGTGTAGTCATATTCCTATATAACTATGAAATACAACAAATTGCAAAAAATCCCTGCTGAAAATTGAAAAGCCTTGCTGTAAATAGCAAGGCTTAAACAGTTATAGTGTAATTCCGAACTTCGAATGTAAAAGGTTTGTATATTGCTCGTCTGTAACTTCTTCTTTAGATTTTGTACCGTCCTTTGTTATTGTAAGACGATCTTTTGTTAAAGAAACGTGTCCGTCATGTGTAAGTTTTACAATAAGAGGTACTTTGTTAAATGGTGAGCCCTCATGTTCAACGATGATTTTTTGTGCTGTATTCGCTTTCGTTTCATCCACTTCTTCTATATAAAATGCATAGCCTAATGTCCAATCATCAGCAGAAGATTGATCCAGAAACTCATTGTTTTTACGCATTTCTAAAATGTAATTTCCTTTTTCAGTTGTTTCTTTGCGAATACGATAATCTCCTGTTACTGAGTGAACGACTTCACCTGAGAAAGGAACAGGTGCAAGAGGTAAGTATGATCCGAACCCCACTTCAATTAAATAAAGTTCATGATGATGTTTTAAAACAGTTGCGATATGTCCGGAATCGACAGCCCATATAGAGTTTGCAGCATTGTAAACTGTTCCTGAAACTAAATAAACATCCAATCCAAAGTCTTTAAGAAAGTAATACATAGTAGGATTTAGTTCATAACAAAGACCGCCACGGTTGTTTACTAAAATTTTTTCTTTTAAATTCTCTTTTGATATTTCTTTAAAGTTATTTTCGAGAACATTTAAATTTTCAAATGGAACAGTTTGCGCCATTCCATACATAAGTTGAGATAAATCTTCAAATGATATGGTTTCTTTTTCTTCTATATGTAAACGTGCGAAAAATTGTTTTTGAAAGTCTGTCATAGAAATCCCTCCGTCATACTTTTATAGATAAATTGTATACAATTTTGAATACGATGTGAATTTTAAACTATGTGGGGGTACTTGTGGAATAGTTAAATTCATATTTTGAAAAATAATGTGAGAGATTAAAAGATTGTTACTTTACTAACTGTAGAACGAATATTATAATAATTTTAATGAATTATGCAAACGTTTTCTTGAAGGGGGATGGTGTAAATATGTTGAAAAGGATTACGGTAGTCTTTTTATTATTTATTTTGCTTTTTCCTAATATATATGGGAGGAATAAGGCAGAAGCAGCAACGATAAATAATGGAACATTAATGCAGTATTTTGAGTGGTACGTTCCGAATGATGGGAATCATTGGAATCGTTTGCGTTCTGATGCTGAAAGTTTAGCTCATAGGGGAATCACATCTGTATGGATACCACCTGCATATAAAGGGACTTCGCAAAATGATGTAGGGTATGGGGCCTATGATTTATATGATTTAGGGGAGTTCAATCAAAAAGGAACGGTGCGGACGAAATATGGGACAAAGGCACAGTTGAAATCTGCAATTGACGCTTTACATAAACAAAACATCGACGTATATGGTGATGTAGTTATGAATCATAAAGGTGGGGCTGATTATACTGAAACCGTAACAGCTGTTGAGGTAGACAGTAACAATCGAAATATTGAAGTATCAGGTGATTATGAAATTAGTGCATGGACGGGTTTTAACTTTCCGGGGCGCAGAGATGCTTATTCTAATTTCAAATGGAAATGGTATCATTTTGACGGAACGGATTGGGATGAAGGAAGGAAATTAAATCGAATTTATAAATTTAGGGGCATAGGTAAAGCATGGGACTGGGAAGTGTCTAGCGAAAATGGAAACTATGATTATTTGATGTATGCAGATCTTGATTTTGATCATCCAGATGTTGCGAATGAGATGAAAAATTGGGGGAAGTGGTATGCGAATGAATTAAATTTAGATGGATTTCGTTTAGATGCTGTTAAACATATTGATCATGAATATTTACGCGATTGGGTAAATCATGTCAGGCAGCAAACGGGGAAAGAAATGTTTACGGTGGCTGAATATTGGCAAAATGATATCCAGACTTTAAACAATTATTTGGCAAAAGTCAATTATAATCAATCTGTATTTGATGCACCGCTTCATTATAATTTTCATTATGCTTCAACGGGAAATGGGAATTATGATATGAGAAATATTTTAAATGGAACAGTAATGAAAAATCACTCTGCACTCGCAGTTACTCTCGTTGAGAATCATGATTCTCAACCTGGGCAGTCATTGGAATCTGTAGTAAGTCCGTGGTTTAAGCCGCTGGCATATGCATTTATTTTAACTCGTGCAGAGGGCTATCCATCAGTTTTCTATGGTGATTACTATGGGACAAGCGGAAATAGTAGTTATGAAATTCCAGCGTTAAAAGATAAAATTGATCCAATTTTGACGGCACGAAAAAACTTTGCATATGGTACGCAGCGTGATTATTTAGACCATCCAGATGTGATTGGCTGGACAAGAGAAGGCGATAGTGTACATGCTAAGTCTGGTTTAGCGACATTAATCTCCGATGGACCAGGAGGATCAAAGTGGATGGATGTTGGAAAGAATAACGCTGGGGAAGTATGGTACGATATTACGGGTAATCAAACAAATACTGTAACAATTAATAAAGATGGATGGGGGCAATTCCATGTAAGTGGAGGCTCTGTTTCCATATATGTTCAACAGTAAATTGGTGATAAAAAAGAAGAGGTAGACTGAAATATAAGTTACCTCTTCTTTTTACATTGTTATCATGCTTGAATCTTTATTTTGATAAACGAATTAGTCGACCTTTAAAACAACAAGAGATGCATTGGAATAAATAATGTCACCTATGGCTTCTCTTATTCGTACTCGAAGGACATCTCCTTGGTTTAAAGGTAATAGATCAGTTCTAGCGGATGTAGCTCTTACCCCGGAACCACCACCAACTCGTGTTTCAATGGCGAATTGAATGGAATCATTTATTGTAAGGTTTAATATACTAGACGAAATAGCTTGTATCACAAATACAATTGAAAAGGATACAGAGTACACACCAGTGGTATCAATTGTAATGGAGTTGTCTACTGGGGTTAGAGTAGTTCCACTAACAGGTCCTGGAATTGTCAAATTAACATTTGTATTAACTACTGCTGCAAATCCGATTCCTACTTCAGAAGTTATTGTTCCAAATACGGGGAGAATTCCTAAACCGGTTGCTCCAGTGGGACCGGTTATTCCGATTCCAGTAGGTCCTGTAGCGCCGGTAGGTCCTGTGATTCCAGTAGGTCCGGTAGGGAATGTAAATGGTGGAATGGGTGGTAGAGTGGGGCCAATTAAATTTGGTTCAAGAGCAAGTCCATGTAAAATAATATATTCTTCGCTCATATAGTAACCTCCTATGATTGCTTGTCATAATTATTAAATGTATTAGGTTAAGTAAATGACATTTGCAATAGCGGAGGCGCTTATTTAATTTTTTCTCAGTGAAATTAAAGTGGTTACTTTAAAGTTGGAGTCAATAAAAACCGTACTGTGATTGCTATAGAATTAAATATTAGTATGTTTTTAACGTGATTTTAATAGGGATTATATTTGCTTTACGATAAAATGATTATAGTGTAAAATTACACTATAAGTGTAATTTGATAACAAACGGGTGTTTTTGTACATGTGGTTATTAGAAGTAGTTCTTTATATAAATCGTAATTTAAAATCCAGAAGTACATTTCTGGATAGGCAGTAGTAGTAGTAAAAGGAGAGGCAATATGAAAAGAATAATAATGAAATATAGCATAATGTTTAGTTTATTACTATTAACATCATGTGATATATCGGATGAAGAAATCGAAAAAAAAGCACAAAATTATATAAAAACAGAGTATGATATGGCTGTTAATCTAAACGGAGTTGAAACACTGGATAATGGAAAGGACTTCCTTGGTCCCAAAGGGCGGATAGTTACTGTACAGCAAGTCGATGAACCGCATTTGCAATTTCAACTTTATTTTGAGGGACAAATCTCTCCAGAAGTAAAAAATGATAATTATAAAATGAAAAAGAAAACAAATGATTTACAAGGGAAGTTTAATACATATTATGGAGAGAAAGATAATAACACTATACTTACTTTTAATCAAATGCAGACTGGGGATAAAGTTTCCAATAAGAATGCTGAGGAAAAAATAGCGAAGAAAAATTTGCAACAGTATTATACAGCAGTTTTTAAAAGTAATACTGTTTTAGATGTAAACAATTCTGTACATATGGAAACATTGGCGGAGGTTGCAAGAGGTATTCAGGAATTTAATAAAACGATTGAAAATAGTAAGAGTAGTGTGGATGATATTACAATTCAGTTGCCAAATGCTAATAAGGAAATATTACAGCATATCGCGGTAGATTATATAGTAACGGCTGAAGATGCGAAAAAGACCCTTGAGAAAAAGGCTGATTATATGAAAGCTTTACAATCTGAAAGGAAATAGTCTGACACCTTTACTTCTTATAAAACATATAGTATGATGATTGCAATAAATTAGATTTCAATGACCATAAAATATAAATTAATGAGAGGTGCTTTTTGTGAGTGCGGTAGGTATTAAATAGGAAAAATTTAATGAAATAAATCGGATAAGACCAGGGGATTTTTATGTGTATCATACCCCTAATTTTGTCATGCGTTTATTTCGAAACCTATGAAGATACCTACAATACTTTATAAAGCGTGTAATGAGAGGGTTGCCATCCGTTTTTTATGGTTTATTTCCTCATATGTTATTACACATGCCTTGTAAATGTAAAAGCTGCGGTATCCCCGCAGCTTTTTTGTATATGTTTTAAATGTATAAAAATAGTAATTGAATAATGCAAAACTCATTGGGATCTAATGAGTAGGTATCTTCATTTATGATAAACATCAATCATAGTGAGGAGAAACAAAATGAATACGATGACTTTTGAAAAGTTACAATATAACGAATTAAAGGAAATAGTGAAATCTTATTGTGTAAGTGGATTAGGTAAGGAATTATTAAATAAATTAGAGCCGAGTACAAGTATAAAAGTAGTGAGAAATCGTTTAAATGAAACGACAGAAGCAAGGACTATATTAGATGCAGAAGGACATGTGCCTTTTTTCGGAATTTCAAATATCTCGAGTACAATTCAAAAATTAGAAAAAGGGATGATTTTAGATCCAGAGGAATTAGTAAGTGTTTCAGACTTTTTACGTGGATGTAGAAAGATTAAAAAGTTTATGTTAGATAAAGAATTTTTTGCACCAGTATTAGCTTCCTATGCAAATTCAATGACTGAATATAAAAGCATTGAAGAGGAAATTAACTTTTCAATTAAAGGAAATAGTATTGATGCAGCTGCAAGTAAAGAGTTAAAACGAATTCGAAATAGTATCGATTCTGTAGATGGAAAAATAAAAGAGCGTTTAACGAAGTTTTTAAATAGTAGTGCAAATAAGAAATTTATTCAGGAATTCTTTATTAGTAAAAAGGATGACCGTTATACGATTCCAATTAAATCTTCCTATAAAAATCAAGTTGCTGGGAGTATTGTTGAAGCTTCTGCAAAAGGTTCTACTGTATTTATAGAACCACATACGGTTACAAAGCTAAATGTGGAACTAGCAAGTTTGAAAGCAGAAGAGGCAATGGAAGAGTATCAAATATTAGCGACACTATCAGGAATGGTAGTAGAAAATATTTATAGTATAAAAATTAATATGGAACTGATAAGTCAATATGACATGGTATTTGCGAAAGCGAAGTTTAGTAAATCAATCGATGGAATAGAACCGAAGCTAAACGATCACGGAAACATTCATTTAATGAATTGTAAGCATCCGCTTTTAACAGGGCAAGTTGTACCGTTAAACTTTGAAATTGGTCAAGAGTATCGTAGTTTAATTATTACAGGACCAAATGCAGGCGGCAAAACAATTGTGTTAAAAACAATCGGACTATTAACATTAGCAACAATGTCAGGCTTTCATATTGCGGGAGATAAAGAAACGGAAATTGCTATTTTCGAAAATGTATTTGTAGACATTGGTGATAATCAAAGTATCGAAAATGCACTAAGCACATTTTCATCTCATATGAAAAATTTGTCTGAAATTATGAGGATGTCAAATAATAATACGTTACTACTATTTGACGAAATAGGGAGCGGTACAGAACCGAATGAAGGCGCGGCGCTTGCGATATCTATTTTAGAAGAATTTTACCTTGCGGGATGTATTACAATTGCGAGTACGCATTACGGTGAAATTAAACGCTTTTCAGAAATGCATGGTGATTTTATGAATGCAGCAATGCAATTTAATAGTGAAACACTAGAGCCACTTTATAAATTAGTTATCGGTAAATCAGGTGAAAGTAATGCGCTTTGGATTGCGAATAAAATGAACGTAAAAGAACATGTACTGCAAAGAGCGAAGGAGTATATGGGAAATAAAGAATACGTTATAGAAAAAGTGAATGAAAGTAAAATTAGAAAACCGAAATTTGTGCAAGAGAAAAGAGAATCTCATTATGAGTACAAAGTCGGCGACCGTGTGAATTTATTGGATTATGATGATTTTGGTATCATCTATAAGGAAAAAGATAATTTTTATAACGTCGTTGTATATTATAACGGTGAATTCGTTGAAGTGAATATAAAACGCATTACTTTAGAGGTAGCAGCGAAAGAATTATATCCAGAAGGGTACGATTTAAGTACACTATTTGTTGATTATAAAGAAAGAAAAATGCAACATGATATAGAGCGGGGATCGAAAAAAGCACTTCGTAAAATCCAAAAAGAAATAAGAAAGAATAGAGGATAATATAGAATGGTAACGATTAGACAAGAACAAAAAAATGATTATAGAAAGACAGAAGAAGTTGTAAAAGAGGCATTTTTAAATGAAGAATTTAGTGATAAAAAAGAGCATGAACTTGTAAAACGTATTAGAGAATGTGACGCGTTTGTTCCGGAGTTATCAATTGTTGCGGTAGATGAAGATATAGTTGGTCACATTATGTTATCGAAAATTACAATAGAACAAGGTGGAACTTCTGTAGAATCGTTAGCACTTGCACCAGTTTCAGTTGCTAGGGGCCATCAGAAGAAAGGAATTGGCGGAAAACTGATCACGGCTGCTTTAGAAAAAGCGAAAGAATTAGGATACGGGTCAGTTGTAGTATTAGGGCATCCAGAGTACTATCCGAAATTCGGTTTTGAACGCGCAAGTCAGTGGAATATAAAAGCGCCATTTGAAGTGCCAGATGAAGTATTTATGGTGATGGAGCTAAGAGAGAACACTCTTCAAGGTGTAGAAGGAATTGTACAATATTCGAGTGCTTTTGCTGAGTAGAAGTATTGGCTAAGAAATGTAATCATAAAAGATGCTATCTTTTTGTAGAGATATACAGAAAGATAGCTTTTTTTATTCAGCAGATCTACTGACGTATATTTTGCTCAATGAATAATTGAGGTGGTAAAATTGATATAGAAACGTAAAGGGAGAGAATAGAATGAATAAGCGAGAAACAAATAGCAATGAGAATGTAGTTACGTTATATGTTACAAGACATGGTAAAACAATATTAAATACGAACCATCGCGCGCAAGGTTGGGCAGACTCTCCGTTAGTAGAAAAAGGTGTGGAAGTTGCCTCAAATTTAGGAACAGGATTAAAAGATGTTCATTTTACGAATGCGTATAGTAGCGATAGCGGCCGAGCGATTGAAACTGCTAATTTAGTATTAAAATATAGTGAGCAATCAAAATTGAAACTTGAGAAAAGAAAAAATTTACGAGAATTAAATTTTGGTATTTTTGAAGGTGAAAAACTTGAAAATATGTGGGATGCGGTTGGAAAAGCTGCGGGTGTTGCAGCACCAGAAGAACTTATGAAGCTTTCTATTCAAGAAGTAATTAATCTTATTAGAACAGCAGATCCTACGAAACAAGCGGAAGATTGGGAATTATTTTCTGCCCGTATAAAAACAGAGATTGATAAAATTAGTGAAGAAGCTGCTGCAAATGGAGGCGGTAACGTTTTAGTTGTCGTTCATGGGCTTTTGATTACTGCCTTAATAGAAATGATAGATAGTAGTAAAACAAAACTTGGAGTAGAGAATGCAAGTGTAACGAAAATTTTATATAAAGATGGGGAATACATCGTCGAGTCGGTTGGAGATATGAGGTATGTTGCAAAAGGGAAAGAAAGTGTGGAAATATAATTAAATCTCAAATAGAGATAAGAAAAGGAGGCTAGAAAATCTAGCTTCTTTTTATTTTTTAGTATATCATTTGTTAATTTGAATCGGAATATTCTGTTAAAAATGCACTATGAAAATTATTGTGGTGATATAGTAAGAGAGTAGGAACAATAAATTGTCTTGCAGCTTATTGGAGGGCTATTAGTCTAGTCTTACATTTCATCTCGAAATTTAAGTGAGTTTACGAGAAATAAAACAAAATAAGGAACGTGTAAATATGGATCGAATATATTTTGTGGACAACCCGTGGCCTAAAGGTCATCGAATTGTTAATTTTAAGTGGAGTGCACATTTTAAATATGCGGAGGAAGAAGAGTTAAATGGTGTAGCTGGTTTGTATTTTGATTTACATTTAGAGACTGCGGATTATGATGAGGAAGATTTGGAAGATGATGAAGATGATGAAGAAGATGGAGAAGATGTTGATGACTGGCACGCGAAGATTGTATGGAACAACTTCCATAGCTGTACTTTGTCATCAGAAGAATGGGATTTTAAAGGGTTTCGTGTAGGAAGTGATGAGGTGCCTTTTGATTTGGATTTGCTAAATGGGAAGAGATTTGCAATTGATTTTTTATCCGAAGATGAGCAGAAGAACTTAGATTTAGATTTAACTGCATTTGACGTTTATTTACTTGGACATGATGCGTCAGCCTTTCATAATATTAAGTTTACTAGATTAGAAGGACAGACGTATCAAATTAAATGGAAAGGGCAATTGGCACTTGCGTATATTGGTGATTATGAATTTAAATATGATTTTCATACACTAATTTCCTCAACATCATTTAGTGGCATTAATATTCCCAATGAAATAACTGATCATGAGGCAGACGTTTTGTTAAAAAGATTTGTTAGTAATCCAGTATTGTTTGAATTGCAACATGATAATGGGGATAGGCGATTTGTATTGAAATAAAAATATATTGTTGCCTTTGCGAAACATATGAGTAAAAGGTTACTGTATTCGACATAGCTAATAACCCCGTTGTCGGAAAACTCAAAGAAAAAGATACATAGTATGTGATTTATGCTCAGTTCTAAGAAGAAAAGGATATTAACAATTATATGGAGAAGTGATTATGTTGATTAAATTCGTTCATTTTTTATTTGGAAAACCGTGTAAAAAAGGTGATTCGTTCCAAACTAAGTTTCCACGTTTTATTTATTGGAGTGCAGTTGTATTTTATTTTTTTGGAATGCTATTCTTTGGGATTTTTTCTTTTATGGATACTGTATTTATTGGGTTGTTGATATCCGGAGGTTTGTTCTTTCCTTTAATATTTAGATTCATTTATTTTATAAACCTAAAAATGAGGGGCCTAGAAAGAGAAGTATAGAAATAAAAAATATAAATAACAGGGTTATTAAAAAGAAGCAAAAAGGAACATTAATAACATTTAAAAAGGAAGCAATGAAATATATTCTAGCTTCCTTTTTAAATATGAACGATTATGGAATCAATAAAATCTTCCCAGTACTTTTTCTGCTCTCTAATAATTTATGTGCAAGAGCACCATCTTGTAAGGCGAATGTAGTAGGACTCGCGATGTTTACTTTTCCACTAGTGATCCAATCGAATAATTGAGTAGAGCGCTGCTTACGTTCTTCAAAAGTAGTAAGCACGTTCCAAAGGTCTCCACCAGTTAAAGTTTTTGAAGTATCCATAAGCATACGCGGATCAACTGGCGCAGGATTACCACCAGCCATTCCGTAAAATACGACTGTACCGCCAATTTTAGTAGCGTTAAAACTTTCCTCTAATGTAGAACCTACTGATTCATATACAACATTTACTCCAGTGCCGTTTGTTATTTCAAGTACTTTTGAATGCCATTTTTCCGTATATAAAAATACATGATCAGCCCCAGCTAACGTGGCTACTTTGTTTTTTTCGGTTGATGACGTAAGACCAATTACTGTTTCGCCCTGTAGTTTAATCATTTGAATAAGAAGTTGACCAACGCCACCAGCCGCAGCGTGGACTAAAGCTGTATCACCTTGTTTTATTTGATAGCTATCTTTCGTTAAATAATGTGCCGTTAGACCTTGTAATAAGACAGAAGCGGCTGTTTCAAAAGAAATAGAATCCGGAAGTAGGATGGCTTTTTCTGATGGAACGGCAACTAATTCTGCATTTGCAAATGGGACGTCAGCAAATGCAATACGGTCCCCAGGATTGATAGTAGTAACGTCAGCTCCTACTTTTTCAACAATACCAGCCCCTTCATAACCTAATATATATGGCGGGTTACCAGCGAGATGATAATCACCGCGGCGTCTATAAATATCAGCAAAGTTTAAACCGATTGCTTTCGTGCGGACAAGAATTTCATTTGAATTTATGATTGGATCATGTATTTTTTTATATTGTAGTACATCTGGATTTCCGAACTGTTCGAAACAAAGTGCTTTCATATGGAATACCTCCATTTATATTGTTTGTCGATGCTCTTTATCATACAATATAAACATCGATAGACAAAGAGGATTATTTCGATGAAATCAATCGGAAATACCGATTGAAAAGAGGGATGATAAATGGAGATAAAACAATTAATTACATTTAAAATAGCCGCGGAAACTTTGAACTTTACACAAACTGCGAAGAAATTAAACTTTGCCCAATCGAGTGTTACAGCACAAATTAAAACGTTAGAGGCTGAGCTCGGTACACCACTATTTGAGAGGTTAGGGAAACGTCTTTTCTTAACTGAAGCGGGCAGGAAGTTTCAACTATATGCGGACAAGATAATCGCACTTAGTAACGAAGCGAAGACGGCTGTGAAAGATGATGAGGAAATAGCAGGTACGTTAATAATTGGTGCACAAGAAAGTCAATGTACATATAGGCTTCCTTCTATATTAAAGAGGTTTAAAATACAATTCCCCAAAATAAAGCTTATATTTAAACCAGCGCATTCCAATAAAGATGCGAAGGAACAATTGATGGAGGGGAAAGTCGATCTTGCATTTATTTTGGACGAATGTAAAACAGGAGATGCTTTGCATGTGGATCCACTTATGAAAGAAGAATTAAAAGTAGTAGCGGCTCCAGGGCATTGTTTACTCGAACAGGCTTCCGTTTCTATAAAAGATTTAGAGAGTGAAACACTTTTGTTAACTGAACTAGGGTGCTCATATCGGACTTTATTTGAAGAGTTATTTCGTGCGGAAGACGTATATCCAGCAAATAAGATTGAGTTTGTTAGTGTCGAGGCAATTAAACAATGTGTCATTGCGGATTTAGGTATAGCAGTTTTGCCAGCAATAGTAGTAGAAAAAGATATACGGGAAGGGACGTTAAAGGAGTTAGTGTTAAAAGAAACAATACCTCCGATTTATACACAAATTGCTTGGCATAAAGATAAATGGATGACAGCGCCACTGCAGCAATTTATTGATGTAACGAGGGAGTTTTTTACAACGGATTAAGTGGAGAAATATTTATTTTATATAAAAGAAAAAATGGCAATTTTATATAAAGAACCGATGCTTGAATATAACAAGTATCGGTTCTTTTATGTTTTAAATAAAGAATGCTATAAAATGTGTATTTCTCAACTTTTTTTCTTACAAGGATAAGTAAAATTCTTCGTATATTCCAATAATCATAAGGGAATTTACAACGTTTATTCGTTTTTGTAAGATGCCTCTAGGAAGCGTGAAAGGAGGGCTTACATAGGGGATAGATTGTCTTTAGTATACGTACTTATTGTGAGGGGGGAATTTAATATGTTTAAAAAGTTAATGAAAGTATGCGTGTTAAGTGCGGCAAGTATAGGTGTATTATTTAGTTTCCAAGGAAGTACATTGGCAGCTACTGATTTAAGTAGTTATTATGACGGAAAAAATCCAGCAACAACGAAAGTATACGGGGGAAGTACAACGTGTGATGCAGATGGATTTAATGCAAAGTCTACAGCAGTTTATGAAGGTAGTAAAAAAGTAGGGACAGTATATTTACGTTACAGTAATAAATGTCATGCAGCATGGTCTAAGCTTGTTTTAGATCAACCAGCACCAGCTGTTTCGGGAGGAGTGTATGCGTACGCAGTTGTAAATAAATATAAAAATGGTGTATTCCAAAAATCAGTTACTTCTAACCAGGGGAACGGCACAATAAAAACAGGTCAAACGAGCACGTATACTGGAATGGTATTTGATTTAACTGCAGATTTCGGATACACAGCAGATGCTGAAGCGGTTACGTTTAATAACGGTTACGGTAAAACAGCACGTTATTAATAAAGGAGTGAAATTATATGAAGCTATTAAAAAAGGTGAGTGCATGTTTATTGCTATCTTTACTCGTTGTAACTAGTATGTTTAGCACGACTAATAGCGATAAAGCATACGCAGAAGATCATTCATATGATGGGAAAAGTCCTTACTATAACAGCTGTGATCAATCCGCAGTAACGAAAGAAAAGAAGTGGATTGATTCAAATTCTTATGTAGAATTAAAATTTAGCACGACTTGTAAGACAGCATGGGCAAAAGTTACTGTAACCCGCCCAGCAGTTTATAATAACGAAGCTGATGCAAGGATTGTTAGAAAAACAGATGGAAAGGCATACACTTGCGGAAGTGCTGGAGGAAATGGTGTTGTAAATAAAGGGCAAACATCATGCTATACGCCAATGGTATATGATTTAGATCCAAGAAAGGCGCAAGCGCAGGGGAAACATGCTATTCCGAATAGTGATGCTTATAATTATGCGGAGACTATTTGGTATTGATAGGAATATGAAAATTGTAAGGTAGAATATTGTAAGAGCATGTTTTGATTGGATTTCAAAACATGCTCGATTTGTATTCATTCTAATCTTTTCAGTAATCATGGTCCATTGAATTAACTAAGGTCTGTATTAGGAGGAGCATATCCAAGATGACGAGCCATCGACACAATTTGTCCTTTATGATGAAATTCATGTGTCTCTGTATGAGTTAAAAGCCATAGCGGAGTTGTGCTCCAAGGTTCTTTTTGCCATTTTACTTCATTTGCTATATTTTCGAGCCATCGGTCATTATATTCATCTAAAAAACGTAGTACAACCTCATCTACTAACTTAAATCTAGTACGAACTTTTTCGAGATCTGCATGCTCAACTTCATAATCGCTGGCAAAGGAAAAGTCTGCTCGTTTTTGTTTGAATGCGAATGATCCAAGCCAGTATCGATAGCAATCGGCTACATGAATATGTGTCTTTATAATACTGCCGCTCCCGAAATTAGGAATTGTGCTATGTAATTTTTCTAGTGGGATTTCTTCAAAAAACGAAAATAGAGTTTCTCTTGTAGAGCTAATAAGACTATATTGTTGTTTTAAAATATGTAACATGCAATTACACTCCTCTTTTGTTTACTAAAATATTTGTGCAGTAAGTAATTCTATATTTATGAGGAGTGAACCTTTGTTATTATTTTTACTAAGCATATTAGATGTATTTCTTAATTGTTTCTGATAGATTATACAAGGTGAAACTTTAATAAGTTGAACACTCTTAGTTCATAATAAATTGTACATAAAAAAGGGGAGCGATAAAATGAATAGACTAGTTGGTTTAAAACAATTTGAAATAACGCGTGGAGCATTACTGAAATTCATGGAAACGTTAGATGATAATACTGCGGATACGCAGCCGGATGGCTTTAACAATACAATTCGCTGGCATATTGGTCACGTGTTAACGGCAGCAGAAACTTTCATGTTTGGAAGAGAATTTAAACAATTACCAACTGAATACCCAGGTATGTTTGGATATGGTACACGACCATCTAAATGGGAAACAGAAGGGCCATCATTAGAAGTGTTAACGGCTCAATTAAAAGAACAAGCGAAGCGTATTAACGAAATGCCAGCAGAAGTATTTGAAAATAAACTTCCAGAACCATTCCTAGGATTAGAAACAGTAGGGGAGCTTTACGGTATGATGCTTTATCATGAAGCGGATCATCTTGGGCAAATGAAGGCGATGGAACGAATTATTAAAGCTCTTTAGTCTTAATTGCATATAACAAGCAATACAGGTGTAATGTTAAATAATATATACAAAAAAGGTAGATAAATTATTATCTACCTTTTTTGTATAACTTTTTGAAGGATTAGGGATTATCATCTTGATGCTGATGAAGAAAGATAAAAAACAATATATAGGGATTAATGAATTTCGTGATTTTTATGGTGTGATTATTAATTATAGTATTCCTAAATATGGAATATACGTATAATAATAGAGAAGAACTAGAAATAGGGGTGAATACTATGATTACATTAGAACAAAAGTTGGAGCAATATAAACATACATATGTACAGTTAAAGGGAGAACTAAAATGGAAAACGAGTGATTCTCGAACAGGAATGATGATTGCTGCTATGTATGCAGGTAGTGATAAATTGTTTGATCTCGGACGTTTTTTAGAAATTAGTAGTTATATTAAAAATCAGGTAGGGATGTTTTCATACTTAAAGTCGTATCATCGTTTTGTAGTGGCCGCAACATTAGATATTCACTTTACAGATTACAAGAAAGCTTTTCGGACGTTTTTAGATTTATATGAACAATTGGTCACTGGTGGCTTTAGCCGGAGTATATTTACTTATCTCGCAGCAGCTGTGCTTTTAACAGAAGAAGATGAACAACATGGCGCGCACATTCAGCGTTCGATGCAAGTATATAAACGCATGAAAAAGGATCACCTCTTTCTTACAAGTACAAATGATTATCCGCTCGCAGTTTTATTAGCAGGACAATCAGAGCATGTAGAAACACTTATGGACCGAGTGGAACGTCTTTATCAGAAACTAGCGACAGCTGGTTTGCGTAAAGGGAATGATCTTCAATTTTTAAGTCACATTCTTTCACTAAAGAAGGATGTCCGTGAAGAGATGTTAGTTGCAACATGCACAAACATATGGAAGTTATTAAAGCAAGAAAAGGTAAAAGTGAAACAGATGCATTACCCAGCTATCGGGCTACTAGCGTTACTTGAAGATGGAGATAAAGAGATTCATTCTATTAAAGCATTTATTGAAAAATTGCAGGGGGATAAATTGTTCCGTTGGCATACAGATACAAATATCCTTATTGCTATTCAACTGTTCGTAAGTCAGAAAGGTGAGGAAAGTAAAGCTACCAACACAGGTTTACAAACAATGATAGAAATCCTCATACAAGCACAACAGGCAGCTATGATGGCAACGATTGCCGCTTCATCTGCAGCAACCTCTTCTGCTAGTAGTAGTTCATAATGTGCAACTGCTTATGCTCTTGTAAATTATGATGAATTTATAACTCCTTTGATAGGGACGGTTTAAAAAATATTACTAAAAAAGCCCCTCACTCTCTAATGAGCGAGGGGCTAACTGTTTTTACATAATCAGTATTATCTTTTCGACTCCTTCAAATGTTTTAGCTGCGTAACAATCATAATGCTAATAACAACGAGTAAAAACCATGAGCTAATTTTGCTTAAGTGAACGAGGTTCCATGCTTCTCGTTGATTTGGATATTGCCATGCTCCGAAAAAAGTAGCGATGTTTTCTGCAATCCAAATAAAGAATCCGATAAGGAAAAATGAGAGTACGAGCGGCATTTTATATGTAACGCTTTGCAATGAAAATTCTACAAATGTCCGAAAGAAAACGATGAATAAAAGTAAAGTTAATACCCATCTAAAGTCATATAGAAAATGATGTGTAAAAAAATTGAAGTAAATTATAGCTCCTAACGGTATGGCAAAAATGGCTTTTGGCCAATGGTGCATTTGTAAATGCAATCTTCTCCACGCTTGGCATATGTAACTTGCGACACTTGCGTACATAAAACCGCTGTAAAGTGGAACTCCAAAAATTTTCGAATATGCCTCTTCAGGATAACTCCATGAACCGAAATGTACTTTATATATTTCTAGTAAAAGTCCAATTAAATGAAAGACAGTAATTACTTTTAGTTCGTCCTTTGTTTCAAGACCAGTTTTATACATAATCCACTGCATCAGAAGACATACGATGAGTATGAAATCATAGCGATATAACCCTGGGATAGAAATGATTTTTGAAAGGGCTAGTGTTAAAAAAATAGTGACTGGGAATAAACAAGATAATGCTTGTTCGTAAGTGAAATGTAGTAATTGTTTTAGATAGAACATTGGGTCTCCTTTGATAAGTTTGTTAGAAAACTCGAAATAATGACTAAGTATACTACGATTTTAAAAATAAGCTAGTAGTCTATTTTGCATGTATTTGTAAGTTTTAGAAGGGAATTGTAATAAGTATTTTAATATTTTAACAAAGTAAAAAATAGTTTGCTATTTAAAAAAAGTGGGGATATAATATCTAAATGAAAATGATAATTATTATCAATATTAATTATAAATAAAAAATAATTATAAAAAACAACTGAATATAAAGGATGAAATGAAACATGTTACATAAGTCTACTGTACATGCTGGTAATAACCGCTGGATACATATTAAGTTCATATGTTTCATGAGCTTAACAATTTTATGTTTAATTGGATCTATATTTTTAGCCATTTCATTTGGTGCAAAGGATATTCATTTACAAACGGTGTGGGTAGCGGTTTTGGATTACAATCCGAAACTAACACAGCACCAAATTATTTATGAATTAAGGCTCCCGAGAGTAATTGGTGCAGCAGTTGTAGGGGCAGCTTTTGCGGTTGCTGGTGCTGTTATGCAAGGTGTAACACGAAATCCTTTAGCTGATGCAGGTGTACTCGGAATAAATGCAGGTGCGATGTTTATAGTAGCACTTAGTTTTGCTTTTTTCCCACATATGCCGTATTCCTATTTAATGATTGTTTCCTTTATTGGAGCTGTCTTAAGTACAGTACTTATTTTTGTTATTGGATCAGCAACATCAGGCGGGTTAACACCAATGAGGTTAACGATTGCTGGAGCGGTTATGGCAGCGCTTTTACATTCATTAAGTTCAGGTGCTGCGATTTATTATGATTTAAGCCAAGATTTAGCGTTTTGGTATGCTGGTGGTGTTGCAGGGCTTAAGTGGGAACACTTGAAATTTTTAGTCCCTATTATTCTTATAACGATTATTTTTGCGATAGTGTTAGGAAGATCTATTTCACTCATATCAATGGGAGATGATGTTGCTACAAATTTAGGAGTGAAAACGAACCGAACGAGAATACTAGGGATGATTATAGTAGTTATTCTGGCAGGTGTTTCTGTTTCAGCTGTTGGTTCTATTGGATTTGTAGGACTAGTTATCCCGCACATTGCTAGAAAATTAGTTGGTGTTAATTATAGACTCATTATTCCTATGTCAGCATTATTAGGAGCTATGTTATTAGTTGTAGCCGATTTAGGGGCAAGAACAGTAAATCCTCCTAAGGAACTTGCGATAGGGATTATGGTAGCTCTTGTTGGAGTTCCGTTCTTCCTCTATATAGCACGTAAAGTTGGGAGGGAATTATAAGTGAAGGATCTTTTTAACACGGATAAAAAGAGAGCTATTACTGTAACTACAATCTTCAAATGTATAAGTATCGCTGTAATTTTAATTAGTTTAAATACAGGGACACTGAGTATAGCGCCACTTAGAGTAATTGAAACACTTTTGGGTTATGGTGATTTTGAGAGTGCAACCGTGCTATATGATTATCGTATGCCAAGAATAATAATCACGATGTTAGCCGGTATTGGTCTTGGTATTTCCGGTGCGATTTTGCAAGGGTTATCCCGTAATGCACTTGCAGATCCTGGTATTTTAGGGTTGCATTCAGGTGCATTTTTCGGTCTTATCGTATTTGTTACTCTCTTTCATTCTATTAATGAGAGTGCATCCATTTTAATACCGTTATTTACATTTGGCGGAGGAGTATTAGCTGCATTTCTTATTATTTTACTTGCGAGTGATCGGTCAAAAGGTTTACTTCCCATTAGACTTATTCTCATTGGTATTGCAGTTTCAGCTGGCTTTAGTGCAATTTCGCTATTTTTCTCTCTCAAGTTAAATGATGAGACGTATACATTCGCTTCTAGATGGCTAGTTGGTAACGTGTGGGGAAGGGATTGGATTCATGTCCTGGCATTATTACCTTGGATTTTCATACTAACCCCTTATGCGTGGCTAAAATCTAAAACGTTAAATGCATTGTCACTAGGTGATAGTGTAGCAGCAGGACTTGGTGTTTCTGTGCAAAAAGAACGGTTATTACTTTTAGCTACAGCGGTTGGATTATCTTGCGCAAGTGTATCGATGGCAGGGGGGATTGGCTTTATCGGCTTAGTTGCTCCGCATATCGCAAGAAAGTTAGTAGGTACTACCTATCAACACTTCCTTCCGTTAGCTGGCATAATCGGAATGATTATTTTAGTGCTCGCAGATACGATAGGACGCTCTATATTTGAGCCGAATTCTATTCCGGCTGGTGTAGTAGTAGCGGCTTTAGGAGCACCGTATTTTCTTTATTTACTTACAAAAACAAAATAACTACTTCAAAGAGGAGAACATATGAAAAAGAAACTTACTATTTTATTTAGCATTATGTGTATTTTAGTATTAGCAGCATGTGGTCAAACGAAATCTAATGAAGAGGCAACGCAAAAAACGGAAAAAAGTAATGATCCAAAAATTGCTTCCATGTCTATTCACTTAACGAACAATTTACTTGCATTAGGAATTACACCAGTAGGTTCTGTTATTGGTGGAGATTTAAAAGATTTCTTACCGCACGCAAAAGAGCAGTTGAAAGATACGAAGAAACTTGGGGTTGTAGCAGATCCGAATATGGAAGCATTACTACAATTAAAGCCATCTGAAATTTATGTGGATGAAAAATATGCTGGCAAAGATTTAGCGAAATACGAAAAAATTGCAAAAACACATACTTTTAATTTAGATGAAGGTACGTGGAGAGATCATTTAAAGGAAGTAGGTAAACTTGTAAACCGTGAGAAAGAAGCAGATAAATATATTCAAGACTATGAAGAACAATCAAAACGAGTGAAAAATTTAATAGATAAAGAGCTGGGTAATAACGAAAAAGTAATGGCAATTCGCGTTACTGCAAAAGAGTTACGTGTATTTAGTACGAAAAGACCGATGGGACCAATTTTATTCCATGACTTAGGATTACAGCCTGCAAATGGTGTAGAGAAAATTGATGGAAACCGCCCCTTCGAAGTCATTTCACAAGAAGTATTACCTGACTTTGATGCAGATGCGATTTTCGTTGTTGTAAATAGAGACGATAAAGCGAAAGAAGCATTTAAACAACTTCAAGAAACACCAATTTGGAAAGACTTAAAAGCTGTTAAAGGTAAGCACGTATATACTATTAATGACCAACCATGGCTTGACTATTCTGCTTTAGGAAACAAAATGGCGATGGATGAAGCGGAGAAAATGTTTACGAAATAATACAGTTTTGCTATTAGGAAAGACCCTCTAAATTTGGAGGGTCTTTTTGTAATTCTTATTGTTAGAATAAATGAAAAATTATACAATGAAGTTAATTTAGTATAGAGGAGATGTGCCAATGTCAGCGCTTATTGTAAGTATCCCGTTTATAAAGCAGTTTATGGAACAAGGGGATAAATAGGCTAAAATAAGTATCCCCGTTACTTAAAAAGGGGGAGTTTGAAATGACAATGAATCTTTTTCAAAATAAAACGATTAAATTATCAGCTAGTAGAGAAAAAGATGTTGAAGTAATAGCTATGTGGCAAGAAGATAGTGAGTATTTAAGAAATGTAGATACAGATGTAGCATTCCCGCAATCGTTACAAGAAATAGCAAGTGATGGCCTATTAAAGGGACGGAGATCGAATAGTGTTTCTTTCATGTTAAGAACACTTCAAGATGATCGTTTAATTGGTTTTGTTGCAATTCATGGCATGGAGTGGAATAACAGAACGGGTTTATTAGCCATCGGTATAGGAGATGCAAATGATAGAGGTAAGGGATATGGAAGAGAAGCAATCCATCTTATTTTAAAGTATGCTTTCTATGAATTAAATTTACACCGGGTTGGTCTTGATGTTATTTCTTATAACAAAGCTGCTATTGAGTTGTATAAAAAGATGGGTTTTCAGATAGAAGGCTGTATGAGAGAAGCAGTGCAAAGAGATGGGAAGTGTTTTGATCGTATCATTATGGGGATATTGCGGGATGAATGGATGGAGAAGCAAGGTTAGAAAAGCAAGGTTAGAAAAAACATTCAAAATTATATATGTAGTATGCAGGAGATATAATGAAAATTGGCGAAAATTTACAGTGTACTGATTGAATTTATAAGGAGTTATGCAAAATGAATTTAGAAAAAAGTAAACCAGTAAATGAAGAGGTTGCTGAATTAAAAGAGCTAATTAAAGAATTGCACGGAAGTGTACATCAACTTCAAAGCGAAGTGCATCAACTAAGGCACGAAAGACCGGTTGTTGAAGTGAGGAAAGGTGTTCAACTATCACCCGCAATCGTTGGGCAAATTGGTGGTATGATATTAGGTGGATTAGCAATTATCGGTATATTTTGGTGATGGAAAAAAGGTTTGCAGCACTATGCTGCAAACCTTTTGTATTTGACGATAGAATTTCATGCAGTACAACTTCTACATTAAATAACGTAAATAAATGTAAGCATGTGATAACAATAGTGCAATGATTGTTAACGGTAAACCGATTTTTAAGAAGTCCATATAAGAAAATCCATGTCCTTCACGTTTTGCAATACCAGCAACAACTACGTTTGCTGATGCTCCGATTAATGTTCCGTTACCTCCTAAGCAAGCTCCAAGAGATAACGACCACCATAGCACTTCGATTTGCGGCGAATCAACAGATAATCCGAGGCCAGTAGCTAAATCTTGAATAAGAGGAATCATCGTTGCGACAAATGGAATATTGTCAATTGTCGCAGATGCGATGCCAGATACCCATAAAATAAGTATCGCAGCGAAACCGATATCGCCATTTGTTACGTCGATTACTTCTTTTGCGAGTGAAGAAATAAGTCCGATATCAATTAATCCGCCAACGAGAACGAATAGTCCGGCGAAGAAGAAAATGGTTACCCATTCAACGTGGGCAAATATATCTTCTATTTCATGTTCTTTTACGCCGATTAACATAAGAAGTGTAGCACCAGTCATTGCGATAACGGCAGCATCTACATGAATAATAGAATGAAGTACAAAGCCTAAAATAGTTAGTCCTAAAATTGTAATCGATTTTAAAAGGAGGCTTTGATCTTTAATATAATCTTTTTCGTTTAACGCCATTAGTTTTTCGATTTGTTCAGGCGTTGTTTTTAGTTTGTTACGATACATGAAGTAAATAATGCCAATTGTAACGATAGAAATAATAATTACGATTGGAGCTAAATTTAGTAAAAAGGCATTAAAGTCTAAATGCTTATTAGCTGATCCAATCATAATGTTCGGTGGATCACCGATTAAAGTTGCTGTTCCACCTATATTTGAAAACAGTACTTCTGAAATCAAATAAGGAACAGGGTTAACTTTTAAAATACGTGTAATGGATAGTGTAACAGGAACGATTAATAAAACAGTCGTTACATTATCCAAAAATGCAGAACCGACGGCGGTTAATAAGGATAGTAATAATAAAATGCGAATCGGTTTTCCGTCAGCTGCTTTTGCTGCTTTAATAGCTACAAATTCAAATACGCCTGATTGACTCGTAATATGTACGAGAATCATCATCCCGATTAAAAGGGTGATCGTTTCCCATTGAATATGTGATGTGAAAGCAGTGTGTAAATCTACAATTCCAAAAATAATCATAATAGCAGCACCGAATAGTGCAATTACAGCACGATTCAATTTTTCAGAAATAATAAAACCGTACGTGACTAAAAATACGGCAATTGCAAAATAATATTGCCAATTTGCTACTTCATGTGCTGATTGTTCCAAGCGAGTCACCTTCTTTAAAATATGTATTCAATTGTCAAAACGTATCCAGATGCATTCATACGGGATAAAATATATTGTAGCAAATTCAAAAAAGAAAGAAAACTATTTAACGAAGTGAAGGAAAAGTTCTGAATTCCACATATGATAAAAAAATAACAAAACACAGTGCAAATTATTAGGAAAAGTGAGCGTTGTCCTCTAATATAGAGATAGCAATTTACATTATTTTTGCGTAAAATGGTTTAAAGAGGTGAATTCCGATGGAAATAGTAAAAGATAGTTCTCTTATTCAAAATGAAATTGAACGTTTTGTAAATAAAGATGTATATATTCATTTAGAAACAACGAACGGAGCGTATGCGTCACACTTTAATGAAAAGATGATGACAGTTGGAGCATTCATTCGAAATGCAATTATTCGCTTTGAGCGCGGGAAAATAACTGGAACAAACCCATACCGAGTTGGTTTGAAAATGGATCATGGCTGGGTATATGCAGAAGGTATTACGCACTGGGAAGTAGACGATAAAGAGCGTTTATTACTAGCAGGGCATGATAACCAAGGTCGCTTAGCGGTAGCGCTTGAGTTAAGCTTAACGCCATTTAAGTAAGAAGGAGGGAAACTTATGGAGAGACATGTACTTGTTGTATTTCCGCATCCAGATGATGAAGCATTTGCTGCGGGAGGGACAATTCGCTTATTAACAGATCAAGGAGTACCTGTAACGTATGCATGTGGTACTCTTGGACAAATGGGACGTAACATGGGGAAGAATGTATTCGCTAACCGTGAAACGATTCCAAATATCCGTGAAAAAGAATTAAAAGATGCATGTGAAGCGATGGGGATTCAAGATTTAAGAATGCTCGGTTTCCATGATAAAACGTTAGAATTTGAAGATGTTGATTTCGTTGCAGATAAAATCGAAGCGATAATTCAAGAAGTAAATCCATCTCGAATTATTACATTTTATCCAGAACACGGCGTACATCCAGATCATGATGCATTTGGCCGCGCTGTCGTTCGCGCTGTATCACGTATGCCAAAAGAAGAACGTCCAGTTATTCATGCGGTTGCGATTACGAGAAATCGTGAAGCGGTGCTCGGTGAACCGGATGTTGTAAATAATATTAGTGAAGTATTTGAACATAAATTAGCTGCACTAGGCGCGCATCGTTCACAAACAGAAGCAATGCTTGAAGAAACACATGCAAAAATAAAAAACAAAGATGCAGCAACATTGAAATGGCTGCAACTTGAACAATTTTGGACTTATAAATGGGAGTAGGCTAGAAGTATATCTTCTAGTTGCTCTTACATAGAAAAAGCGCCGTCACTTGTGATGGCGCTTTTTCTTGTTAAAGACTATATTTCTTAGAGATGTGCATTGAAATTTTTTCATTAACGTGCAGTATAGCCTCCGTCAACAAGAAGTGTTGTACCATTAACAAAACTAGCATCATCACTTGCTAAAAATAAGACAGCTTTAGCCACTTCTTCTGGTGTTCCAAGTCTGCCTTGTGGATGAAGGGAAGCTAAATATTCTTTCTGTTGAGGATTAACACTACCAAGCAAAGGGGTATCAATATAGCCAGGGCACACCGCATTAATACGTATTCCATATTTAGCGTAGGCAGTACATAAATTTTGAGTTAATAGTTTTACGCCACCTTTTGCAGAGGAGTATGCTGTTGGGGTAGGTAATGAAACAAAACTATGAATCGAACCAGCGTTAACGATGACACCGCCTGTACCTTGTTTAAGGAATTGTTCAATCGAATATTTATCAGAAAGGAATACCCCAGACAAGTTAATATCAATGGTTTTCTTCCATTTTTCATAGGACAGTTCGTTTGCCGGTGCATCATCAGCAACGCCGGCATTTGCATACATAATATCTAATTTACCGTATTTACTTACTGTCTCATGGATTAGTTGTTTAATATCTGCCTCTACTGTTACATCAGTTTTAATAAATAACGTATCATATCCATTTGCGTTCAATTCATCTGATAGGTCTTTTCCATGTTCAGAAAAGTCAGCGATAACTACTTTTGCACCTTCTTCAATAAAAAGACGAACGGTAGATTCGCCAATTCCGCTTGCACCACCAGTTATGATTGCTACTTTGTCTTTTAATTTCATATAAACCTCTCCATTCATTAATGAATTTAAGTCGAATTTTTTGAGCTGGTTATGTCACTATTAACCTTAAATAGTAAGTAGATAGAAGAACAAGTTTGCGTTTACTTAACTGTGAAAGTACTGACGTTTCTTTATTGTACTTTTTTATACAGTGATAGACAAAAATACTAATTGGGTAAATTTTAACATTATATTGAATATTCGGTAAATTATTCTCAGATAGAGTGAGTGCTGAAGCTAAACGACTAACCTACATAGATATATCGAGGGGTATTTACATATAGTTTCTCTTTTTTATTTTAGTGATTAACAAATTTTTAAACTTGCTGATGATGTAGTGCAATTAAATAAATCGGTTGTTTTTAGATTCAACTAAAACTAAAACTAAAAAACAGTAAAAATAAAATGTTATATAATAATTATTTATTGAAAAACGATAAAAATCGTGTTAATATCAAATTGAAAATTAGTAAGAGAGGTGCTTTTTATAAAATGTAAAACGAATGTTATGTACTAAAAAGAAATTGATAGAAATTAGGAAAGTTATATATCTTAATAGCAAAAGAAGAAAAAGGAGTTAGAGCATGATTAATAAAACAGTAAAAAAAGTTATCTTGTTTACAGGTGGTTTGTATATTACTTATTTAGTAGGTGTAGTTATTTTAGCGGAATCTATACCGTATCCTACATCTCAGCAATTAAAGGCAGCCGAAAAAGTAGTTGAACGCTATGTAGGTGAAAATAATGGAGTGGAAATGATAAATACATCTAGCAGCTTCACGGCTGAGATGTTCGATCGTACAATTCATATTGAAGGAAATTCAAAGGAGAATCCGGAACAAGTATTTCGAATGGATTTAGACCGAGTTTCTAATGAGAATGAAAAAATAACCGAAAAATCGATAAATAAAATTTGTAAATCAAATGATGCAGGAGAGAATTTTACGTGTGCTGATGCTGAAAAGTTAAAATGAACATGCAGTGTTATTTATAGTATATAGCTAAAGATAGGAATGCGTAACAGCACAACTACTACTCTAGTTAAATAGGAAAAGCCTCGCAGGGGGGCGAGGCTTTAAACAGGGTATTAAAAATTATTGATTCATTAAGAATAATTTTTTTGAATAAACTAATTTTAGCATGATAACTCATGTATATGTGTTACGAATTTATGAACAAAAAATCAATCATAAAAATACGGGGAAGATGATAATTTATTTGAAATATGTATTATTACATAAGTTTCAAGTGAGAAATAAAAAAGCAACAATGAGCAAAATAATTTAGAGCCGCATTATATTAAACATAAGTGGTACTCCTAATATTAATCTGCTTCATTATATTGTTATTACCAATGCTACAGAATGCGTGAAGTGGTTTAGTAATGTTATCTACGGGTTTAAAATGAAAAAATTTTAGACATTGGACACAAGGGGGATTCTAAATTAATTGGTTAAGTGGTTGAAAGAGAGACTTTGTTTATTTCGTTTCTTTTGCACTTAATTCATTAGAAATGATATTTAGTAATGATACATGTAAAGCGTATATTTTGAATTAATTAATAGAATAATATATATTTATATTGATTTAATGATTTTAATTTATTAAAAATGAGGAAATCAATATGAAGATTAAATTTGCCGTAATAAAAGATGAAAACTTTGATTTTAGTTTATTAGAAACAAAATTACTGAAAACCTTTAAAGAAGTAGATTGTAAAGCAGATATTGTAAAGGTTGAAGATAAGATTTTTGAGGGAAATAATATTCAAACGAATTTAGCTGAAATCACCATTAATGTTACTGGAAAAAATATCGGCTATAGGTCCGTTTCAGCTAGTATATTTATTGTTCTAGAAAGTTTATCATTACAGTTATTTCGAATTAATATTAGTTTACATTAAGCAGCTAAAAAAGAGAATTCCTTCAGAAAATTATACTGACTATAATGAGTTGTAAATATGAGAATGGTGATTTAAATAATAGTAATTATTGTAGGTGCTCCCGTATGTTGGATTGCACCTTGTTTGTTATTAAAGAAATAAAAAAGCCTTTAAATAAGATGAAAGTCTTTATGAAACGGCATATAAAGAGTGTTCAGGATACGTTCTTAAAGTAGAATAATTCAATGCTTATTCATATCGCATATTATCTAAACGCTGACTTATATAGAAGAATGGAAACATGTAAGTAATTCAATTAGATTGTACAAATAATTTGGTGCGCGAATATATGGAATGTATTCACGGGTAAGAGGGTTGTCTCATAATATATATAAATTTTTCTATTAAGATGAACAGAGGGTGTGAATATATGGAAGATGTTTACGCGAAAATTGACAGCCTAAAAGCAGAGCAAAAAGAAATTATGAGAGACATTCGTACTTTAGAAACGCGTACCACTATTAATGAGAAAGACATAGCAACAATCAATAAGCAATTAGAGAAAATAAGTACAAACACAACTTGGATTTTGCGAATTATTATTAGTGCGATAGTAATGTCAGTTTTAGGGTTGATATTAAAAGGGATGATTTAACCTTGTAAAATAGCTCAATATAAACGAAAGAGGGGCAATTCTCCCTCTTTTTATTATACGAATGAGAAATCGCTTTCCTCCAAGCGTTAAATGAAGGTGGAGGACGAACCTATTTTTTGCAAAAAAACTGAAACAATGTGCTAAACGAGTTTTATAAACTAAATCCAATTAGGAATGGATACTATGAGAACCGAGCATTATTTGTCAACGAAAAGAGTATTTAGGTCCTTCATATTATAATTGGCACAAAGCATATAGCAGTTAGATAAAACATACTATGCATGTATACGTATAGAATGTTTATTTTTAGATACAAATCAATTATAAATACTGAAAAACAGACCTACATAAATAGAGTCCTTTTTTAGTTTTAAAATTTTTAATTACTACTAGAACAATATGGATCTGTTGAAAAATGTTCTAGATTGTAGCCTCATGTAGAAAACTTTGTAATAGAATCAAACCGCTTACCTTAAGTTGATGAACATATGTGGAGACCGTTTGTTTTGTAATTCAAATAATTAGATTAATGTGATAACATTTTGAAGTAGGGTGTAAATGAAATACTGAGGAGGGTAAGTATGCAAAAGAGACCAGGAACAAATGAATATAACCCATACTATTCAACGTACATAAAATTAGTACCAGGTGGAGATATCATACATATTCTAGAGCAACAAATGAAGGAAACGAATCTTTTATTGAAGGATATTTCTGATAGTGAGGGACATTTTCGATATGCTCCTAATAAATGGAGTATAAAAGAAGTAATCGGTCATATTGCAGATACTGAACGTATTATGGCATATCGTTTGCTGTCCATAGCAAGAGGTGAGACAGCAGAACTTCCTGGCTATAATGACGATATGTATGTTCTTAGAGCAGCTTTTGATAAGCAATCTATGCAAGATCTTCTTACGAATTTAACAGTTGTTCGCCAATCTACTGTGCATTTACTTAAAAGTTTAGATAAAGATGCCTGGTTACAAAGGGGAATTGCGAACAATTCTGAAGTCACGGTTCGTGCATTAGCAAACATTATTGCTGGTCATGAGCTTCATCATCGGCAAATTATAAAAGTACGTTATTTTGGGGCTAATGCATTTACAGAGTGTTAAAATACGGAAAATAAAAGATGATGATTTGTAAAAAAATTACGATTCATTATCTTTTTATTTTTTCTCAATGACCAAATATTACTTAACAGTGGCAAGCTTAATTTATAAGAAAAGAATGACTACATTAGCAACAAGGGTTTAAAGGAAGGGGGATTGATAGTAAGTTGTTTAATTAAAATGGGAGTAACTTTTACCTTACTTTTTGTTATAAATAAAGGAGCAGTTAGCAAAAGCTAACTGCTCATCTCCAAGGGGGAGCAAGGAGAAAAATCTAATGTCATCTACAGTGTTGACGGAATATGGAGTTTTATTCAGGGGATTTACTGATTATGTAGGTTACATAAAAAGTCCTATTAACATCCAGGCTGTTCCGATTAGAATTAAAGATTCGAGTGTAATCCAAAACTTTTTTTTTGGCTTTTGAAATTCTAAAAAGCCTTTTCGTAAGAGCAGAAATAAACCCGCTTCAAGACAGAGGAAAACAACTAGACCCAGAAATTAAAAGTACAAAAGGGATTTATTATGAGAGTAAGGAAGAAATCGAAATTACCTTTGAATACTTAAGAAAAGAAATTGATAATGATGATGAGAGTCAGCAAATTATTACAGATTACAAAGAGGTATCTTAAAATAAAACTAGAAAAGCATCCAAAACTATTGTTTTTTCTTTTTTAATATAGAAATTACACATTAAATATATACTTATACGTGTTGTTACTAAACGCTAAGGAATAGTAATAAAAAAATGATGCTGATAAAACTGTATAGAAATAAAAAGAATCCTAAGATGGGGAATGTTTTATGAAAGTTGATCATGATAAACCTCCTTGATATATAAAGTATTTTAATATATTGTTGGTCTATTTAGAAGGAAAAACATAATTTGGTACATGTTAAACGAAAATTTGAACAAACTAGATATTGGAATAAATGATGCCTTCCTTAAAATAACCTTAATTAAAATATAGCTTTAATAACATTTGGAAATTAAATGTTATAATTTTCTAGGATAACCTAAATAAAGTTTATTTTAGAAAAGAGGTAGAGGGGAAATGTTTCAAAAGCTTAAGTTTTATTTAATGAGCATTTTAATTAGTTCAATGTTAGGTGGAATTATTATAGGTGCTAATTTCTTGGTCCATAACATATATAATTTGGTTGCAGGTAAAGAATATCATTTTAATATGTGGTCTTCTATTATTATATTTAGTGTTGTATTTATTTCGGGCTTCTCGTACATGTTGAAGAAGGGGCCAGATATATTTGTTAATGATTAAATTAATAGCAATTATCAATAGGTGTTGCCTTGATTCGGTTGAAGTCTTTTCTAGCGTGTTAGTTATCTCAATATATATGTATCTCTTGGCACCTGGGCGAGGGTGCCCTCTTTTGTATTGGGAAAATAATAAAATTTATATAATATGATTAATGGATTTATATTTAAATCTGAGGGGTACAAATTCGATGCGACGTAAAAAGGATTTGTTGAAACAATGGAAGGTGGATTTACAAGCTATTCAAGAAGAGAAGAGGATGAAGAAGAAGGCTAAAAATAAGAAATATAGCATTCCTGGTAATACAGCTGGATTCATGAATGGAAAGAATACTTATCGTAAAGAGAATGGGGTATGGAAGCAAAGAAATAAATGACGTGAGGATAAATAGATTTCATTAAGTTTGTAGCATTATTCTAGGCGCTCCCACGATTTGAGTGGCGTCTTGTTTGTTGTTTATGAAGTAATCCATAAACGTATTATATTATTGTTTTTTATTAACAGGTATAAAAAATGATTTATTTGTTTTATTGATAATTTGTAAACGTTATTATATTATGTTTGTATATGTATAGACCAAAAACGTTTTTGTTTGATATTGTTGAAGGGTAGGGGATATCGATAACAATAAAATAATGGGCATATCACCTACAAAGAGCTGCAAAAAGAATGGAAGCAGTATGGAAAAGGTGCTTTCGTGAAAAAATTCATAAAATAAGCATTATTAGCTTTTGAAGAAAAATGACTAGAAAAGTTACAACTAGATGGAGCATAAGGTTATACAAAAAATCTTAAAAGGGGGACAAAATTATGGAACAAGGAAAGTATTCAGTAACACCTCAAGATCGAATGAATTATTTATTAGGTCTTTATTCTGCAGATCAACAAATTAATGCGGTTCTTTATTTTCCTGTAGGTCTATCAAAGGAAATACTTGAACAATCAGTAAGGATAACGTTACAATTGCAGCCAGTTTTGAATAGCCGATTTGTAGAAAATGATATTCCTTACTGGGAGGAACATTCATCTGGTACTAACTCATCTATTTGCTTTTTTGCTGAAGGAAATGATCAAGAACTTGAAATAATGGCAATAGATTTTATTAAGGAACCTGGTGATCGTATTCAGGGGCCTATGGTTCAAACAATATTATTACGAGGCACTACAACAGATATGTTAGTTGTGAAATTATCTCATCTATGTTCAGATGGTGCAGGAGTCAAGGAATATATTAATTTGCTTGGAGCAATTTATACGCACCTTTCCTTAGGAGGATCTAAGGATCAAATTATAAAGGAATTTGGTGAGGGAAATGAGAGTTTTCGAGATCAATCACATGTATTCAAATATGCTGGAATATCGGACGTAAAAAGTGCTTATCGTCCTAACCAAGAACAGCAGGCATCGTTATGGTCTTTTCCATCTCAACCCAACAAAAATAAATCCCCAAAAATGTCTGTAGGGCGGTTGAGCCGTGAACAAACTCTATGTCTAACCAAATGGACAAAAGCACAACAGGCTACCTTGAATGATGTAATCATGACTGCATACTTCCGTGCTTTATCACATTTCACTGTGTATGCAGAACCTCGCACCGCAGAAAAAATGATCGGTTTGACAATTGATTTACGTCGATATCTGCCTAATTATACGACTGGTGCTATTTGCAACTTATCCGGAATGGAAATGCCAGTGATTAAAATGGAAGATGGTGAATCATTTAATCAGACTCTTGTTCGAGTTAAACAATCAATGGATAAAATAAAGGGCCAAAATCCAGGTCTTTCTTCAGCGGCAGGAATGGAGATACTGGCAGGTATGAAGCTATCTACGGTGAAGGAAATGTATAATCAGCAATACGAGCAGGCTGTACAGATGGGGATGGCGTTGCCATTAATGACAAATTTCGGGGTGATCGCTGATGAACCTATTCAGTTTGGTGAAATTCAAGCTGAGGACGGGTATATGACATCACCCATTATGTATGCACCATTCTTTTCAATGGGAGCAAGCACTTATAATGGAAGACTTACATTTACGATTGGTTATCATGCGCCGGAGACATCAAAAGAAAAGGTAGACAAATTTTTAGAATGTGTTATTAATCAGCTATCATAAATAAAATAAAAGAGAATATAGCGCAAAATTTTCTAACAGAATTGTATTTTAGGCGCTCGTCTTATGTACGGCTAATACCTTTTATAAACGCTATATTTAACGGAAAGGTCTTACTCCAGATAAAAGTTTATCTTCAAATGCTTCATAAATTATTTTTGTTAAATTTTCTCTGATTGCACCTATCTTTATGTTTTAGATTTATGGGGAATCGTAGTGAAAAACAATTTGCAACACGAGAAAAACAAAATAGATCAGCATAAAAGTACTAAAAAAGAGCTGACTTAAACTATATTTTGAATCAGCTCTTTTTACTGTTTTTTGAAATGAATTAGTTTTCAGATAATATAAAAATGATAATCTTCTAACAAATAATCAAGGCATCAACACTAGAAAAGTAGAGATAATATGTAATATAATTGAAAAAGTATATTTAAAAATCAATGTTAATATTACCCTCCTATAAGTATTAACATACGTAATTGAGGTGTTTTCTTTGTTGTTTTATGATCGGATTTCTATAATGGCCCCTCCTGTTCCGTAGCTTAGGAAAGTCTTTTTATTTCTGAGATTTTCAAAGTTATAGGAGGGTATGAAAAATGAAAAAAGTCTCAGTACCATCACTTTGGTTAATGATTATTCTTGTAGCATTTCCGCAAATTAGTGAAACAATTTATACACCGTCTTTACCAGACATTTCAAAGGCGTTACATGTAAGCAATAATGAGGTGCAGTTAACGCTTAGTGTTTATTTTGCTGGATTTGCTTTAGGTGTATTTTTTATTGGATGGTTATCCGATATAATTGGTCGTCGCCCGGCGATGTTACTTGGAATTGTCATATATGGCGCGGGGAGCTTCTTATGCTTTATTGCAAGTTCCATTGAATTTTTATTGTTAAGTCGTTTTATTCAGGCGTTTGGAGCAAGTGCAGGATCAGTTGTGACGCAAACGATTCTTCGTGAAAGTGTAGAAGGGCATAAACGTCACGTTATGTTTGCTCAAATTTCGGCAGTCATTGCTTTTACACCAGCAATAGGACCGTTAATTGGTGGCTTTCTTGATCAAATGTTTGGATTTAAAATAGTATTTTTAAGTTTAGTAGTTATGAGTATCGGAATTTTGCTGTATACGTTTGTTTCTCTTCCAGAAACAAAAACGGGTGCAGTAACGGATAAAATAAATGTGTTTTCTGTTTTAAAACGGTTGATTACAAATCCGAAAGTAGTAACATATGGGCTATTAATTGGAGGAGCGAATGGCGTTTTATTTAGCTATTATGCAGAAGCGCCGTTTATTTTTATTGAATACTTTCAGTTATCGCCTAGTATGTACGGATTTCTAGGAATTGTTGTTGCTTCCGCTTCTATTATTGGAGCGAAAGTTTCAAAGCGGTTACTTACCACTTATAAACCAGAGAAAATTATATATATCGGTTGTTTTGTAATGACAGGTGGAGCAGTCGCTTTATCTATTATTACTTCAGTTGGATCAAATCCAAACATAATATATATGATTGGATTTTTAGTAGCGATGTTTATATTGCTATTAGGAATTGGGGTAGCATTACCTAACTGTTTAAGTTTAGCATTAGTAGATTTTCAAGATGTCATTGGTACAGCTGGAGCATTGTTTAGCTTAGGGTACTATATAATAGTGACGGTGACAATTTGGGGAATGAGTCAACTTCATACGGGCTCGTTACTGGTGATGCCACTTTATTTTCTAGCTATTGTAGCTATCATGTTGGTGTTTACTAAGGTGTTTATTGTTGGTAAACGAGATGAAAAAACAGTTTAATTATGTATTAGGAAAAGAGTCTCATTGGAAAATGAGGCTCTTTTTTATTATTTTTTAATAATTTATTAGAATAGAGTTAAAATTAAATTAATTAAAAAGAAAGAAGGTAGAATATGAACGGTCTAAATGTTAAAGCAACTACACAAGAAGATTTACAACAAATTTTAAAACTATGTACAATTTATGATCAAGCCATTTACGGTGAAGTTGATACAACGGTAGAGGATATTACGAACTCATGGAAAGGTATTGATGTTAGTAAAAGTTCTTACGTTGTTATGAATGAAGAAGAAATAATTGCTTATGGTATTTTGACAGGGAGTGAAAGACAGTTTCCATCTGCTGTACTTATTCATTCTAATTATATGAATCAAGGTATTGAACAAATAATATGGTCAAAGCTTGAAGGGCGGGCTAAGGAGCTTGTTAGTAATTCGTCTCGCTTGAATGGCAAGATTGTAACACAAGCAAATAATTTCTATGAGGAAAAAATGTTAGAAGAAGCTGGTTTTATTCCAACTCGTATTTGGTGGGGGATGGGGATTGAATTGCAGGGGAATGTTCCATCACTAATATGGCCAAATGGGGTTACAGTGCGACATTACATACAGGGTGTGGATGATGGGAGATTACATCAAGCTTTTAATGAAGCCTTTGCGGACCACTGGAATTCGCAACCTTCTACGTTAGAAGAGTTTTTGCAACGTACTGAAAGAGATGGGTTTCATCCTACATTATGGTCACTAGCAATGGCTGGGGATGAGGTAGTTGGTTTTATATTTAGTAAAAAGGGTACTGATAATAAAGCTGAAATTACGCACCTAGGTGTAAGATGTTCTAAGCGGAAACAAGGGTTAGGATTATCACTATTACACCATGCATTTAGTCAATTGTACGAAGAAGGGATTTTAAAAGTTCAACTGAATGTAGATTCTGAAAATATTACAGGCGCACCTCGCGTATATGAAGCAGCTGAAATGGAAGTACAGAGTAAATTTGTTCGCTTTGATAAGGAGGTCTTTGCTAAGGGTGTATATGGTATATAACTTTACTAATATATTGTATTCCTGTTTGAGATGTTAATAGAGTGTTTAAAAAGTATGAAAATAAATTTTGAAAATGCTAGTAGCAATAGGAATGAAATTCTTTTAAAATACGTTAGCAACTATAAATATTGAGTTATATGATATATGAAGCCGAGGGAGAACTGCTCTCCTCGGTTATTTATATTGTAATAATATTCATATCGGAACCATTTTGAATAGATGTATTTTATTGCTAATTCAGTTAAAAATTAAACATCATTATGCATATTAATTTATTGAAAAAATAATTGAATTTTTCAGATAAATGAATTAATATAAAATAAGTAATTTTAAGATTTATAGAATATTGGAAGATGAAAGGTTTTGAGAATTTTGTAAGAGGCAAAAAACGATTTTAGGATAGCTTTAAAGCTAGTGTAAAATGATGTTTGCTTCATCATTTTCAGGCCAAAAGGAATTAGGGGAAAGCATCTTGTTTTAAAATGCGGCTATGAATCATCTAAGAGGGGGAAGTGAAGTGGCAAACAAAGAATTGAAAAGAGGTTTAGAAGCACGTCATATTCAAATGATTGCTTTAGGCGGAACAATTGGTGTTGGTTTGTTTATGGGTTCAGCTAGCACGATTAAGTGGACAGGTCCGTCAGTAATGCTTGCCTATGCAATTGCAGGTATTTTTATCTTCTTCATCATGCGTGCCATGGGAGAAATGTTGTATATGGAGCCAAGTACAGGTTCATTTGCGACGTTCGGTCATAAGTATATTCACCCGTTAGCTGGTTATATGACAGCGTGGAGTAACTGGTTCCAGTGGGTTATCGTTGGGATGTCAGAGATTATCGCAGTTGGAGCGTATATGCAATATTGGTTCCCAGGTCTACCGGCTTGGATACCAGGTGTGATTGCAATGGTTATTCTTGGTGCAGCTAACTTAATTTCTGTTAAGTCATTTGGTGAATTTGAATTTTGGTTTGCGATGATTAAAATCGTTACGATTTTATTAATGATTATTGCTGGATTTGGCCTTATTTTCTTCGGAATTGGTAACGGCGGAGAAGCGATTGGCATATCTAATCTTTGGTCAAATGGCGGTTTCTTTACAGGTGGTTTTTCAGGATTCTTCTTTGCATTATCACTTGTAGTTGGAGCATATCAAGGTGTGGAATTAATTGGGATCACTGCTGGTGAAGCGAAAGATCCGAAGAAGACACTTACAAGAGCGATTCAAAGTACAATTTGGCGTATTTTAATATTCTATATTGGTGCTATTTTCGTTATTGTAACTGTGTATCCGTGGGATCAATTAAGTACAATTGGTAGTCCGTTCGTGGCAACTTTTGCGAAGGTTGGTATTACGGCAGCGGCTGGACTTATTAACTTCGTTGTTATTACAGCGGCGATGTCTGGTTGTAATAGTGGTATTTATAGTGCTGGACGTATGCTGTATACGTTAGGTGTAAATGGACAAGCACCGAAATACTTTACGAAAATTTCTAGTAACGGTGTTCCATTATTTGGTACAGTTGGTGTAATAATTGGTTTAGCGGTTGGTGTAGTTTTAAGTTATATTGCGCCAAAAAACTTATTCGTATATGTGTATAGTGCGAGTGTACTTCCAGGTATGGTACCATGGTTCGTCATTTTAATTAGTCAAATTCGTTTTAGAAAAGAAAAAGGGGCAGAGATGAAGGATCATCCGTTCAAAATGCCATTTGCTCCTGTTACAAATTATTTAACGATTGCCTTTTTAATTATGGTATTAATCGGAATGTGGTTTAACGATGATACTCGTATCTCACTAGTTGTAGGTATTGTTTTCTTAGCTATCGTTACAATTAGTTTCTATGCTTTCGGAATAGGGAAGCGAGCGCCATTAGATACTCAAAATGATCAAGAGATTTCAAGTAAATAAAGGTAAAAAAAGTCCGATTTCTTCTTTAGAAATCGGACTTTTTTATTAAAACTTCTCTAATACAATCTTCCCAATTGTACGTCCACTCTCAAGTAATGCATGTGCTTTCTTTAAGTTTTCAGCGTTAATTGGTGCTAATGTTTCATTTAAAGTGGTCTTTAAAATACCTTCATCTAATAATTCGCTCACTTTATTTAATAGTTCATGCTGCGTAATCATATCACCAGTTTCATACATCGGCTTTGTGAACATAAACTCCCAAACAAAGGTCGCACTTTTACTTTTTAGAATGCCCATTTCAAGAGGATGTTCATTTTCTACGATAGAGCAAATTTTACCTTGTGGTTTAATTACTTCACCTATACCATGCCAATGCTGATCTGTATTATTTAAGCAGAAAATATAATCTACATCGTTGAATCCAAGGCTTTGTAGTTGCTCTTTTAAAGGTTTATGATGGTTAATTGTATGGTCAGCTCCAAAGTTTTTCACCCATTCTATCGTTTCATCGCGAGACGCAGTTGCGATTACATTTAATCCAGCCCATTTCGCAAGCTGAATTGCGATTGAACCGACACCACCAGCTCCGCCGATAATTAAAATGTTTTTAAATGTATTTTCGCTTTTCTTAGCGTAATTAATGCCTAAACGCTCGAATAAACCTTCCCACGCCGTAATAGCTGTTAAAGGAATTGCGGCAGATTCAGTATCACTTAAAGTTTTAGGTTTTTTACCAACGATTCTTTCATCGACTAGGTGGTATTCACTATATGTACCTTGTCTCGTAATACTTCCAGCGTAAAACACTTCATCGCCCTCTTTAAATAACGTACAACCTTCGCCAGTTTGTACGACAACACCACTAGCATCCCAGCCAAGTATTTTCGCTACATCTTCTTTTTTATCTTTCGGGGAGCGAACTTTTGTATCAACTGGATTAACGGAAATCGCGTTAATTTTAACAAGCATATCTCTTCCTATAGCAACAGGTCTTTCAACTTCAATATCAATTAAACTGTTTTCTTCTTCAATAGGTAAGTATTCATGTAAACCAATTGCTTTCATTTGTAGTCCCTCCATTAAAGTAAGAATCATTTACTCCTTTATTATAGATGGTGAAATGCTGTTATGTAAAAAGTACATTTTTTTGTATGCTGGAATGAAAGAGTAGAAGGAGTTTATTTCTAAAAAGTAGAATTTTTTACTGTATTGTTTTATTCAAAACGAAATGTAAAGGTGGATACATAATGACGGTAAAGAAGCTTTATTTCGTGCCAGCTGGTCGTTGTATGTTAGATCATTCTTCTGTTAATAGTACGCTCACACCGGGGAATTTATTAAACTTACCAGTATGGTGTTATTTATTGGAGACAGAAGAAGGGCCAATTTTAGTAGATACAGGTATGCCAGAAAGTGCGGTTAATAATGAAAATTTATTTGACGGTACATTTGTTGAAGGGCAGATTTTACCGAAAATGACTGAAGAAGATAGGATCGTGAATATTTTAAAACGCGTTGGTTATGAGCCGGAAGACCTTCTTTATATTATTAGTTCTCACTTGCATTTTGATCATGCAGGGGGAAATGGTGCTTTTACAAATACACCGATTCTTGTGCAGCGTGCTGAATATGAGACGGCACAACATAGTGAAGAATATTTGAAAGAATGCATATTGCCGAATTTAAACTACAAAATCATTGAAGGGGATTATGAAGTCGTACCAGGTGTTCAATTATTGTATACGCCAGGACATACTCCAGGACATCAGTCACTATTCATTGAGACGGAAAACTCTGGCCCAGTGTTATTAACGATTGATGCATCGTATACGAAAGAGAATTTTGAAGATGAAGTGCCGTTCGCGGGGGTTGATTCGGAATTAGCTTTATCTTCAATTAAGCGTTTAAAAGAAATTGTTAGGAAAGAGAATCCAATTGTTTTCTTTGGACATGATATAGAACAGGAAAAGAGCTGTAAAGTGTTCCCGGAATATATATAGTGCAAAAAGTCATGAGCTTACGTGCTCATGACTTTTTTGTTTAAATAATTTTTTTAAATAAGTTATAAACCTTTTTTGAACTACCTTCATTTAATTGATAGTACGTAAGGTTTACATCATCAGGAGTATCTTGCCGAGCAATCATCACTTCGTTACTATGATGGTCAACTACCCATATGAAATATTTTTTATAAGTTCCATCTTCGAAAGTAATCCACATATCACAATCTATTAAATCTGATCCTTCTTCATCTAATGTTAATTTTCCTTTTTTGGCGGTATCCATACTGTTAATAAACGTTTTTACTTCATCTGTTTTTGTAAGAAAGATATCCTTTTTTGTTTTAATTGACTCGACATGTATATCTTTTATTTCCTGTTTTCCTAAAAAGACAGGGGGCTCATTTGGGTCCCTTTGAGTTGAAATGATAGTAGCTTTCTTCTTTGGTTTACTTGCTGTATAGAAATCTTGAATAGATTTTCCAAAGTTGAAAAACCATATGATTCCAAAAATAATCAATGCACTACCTAGCAATAAAATGATTTTCTTAATAGGGTATTCTCCTCTCTATTACTTCGTGTGAAGAGCTTTTCTATTAATATATGATAGGCAAGCGTAAAGTATTATAGTTGAACTTGGTTATGCTTCACAGTTTTTATAGGGCGATCAACGAGTAAATTGTAAGTAAGCCCAATTAATACGAAAATTCCACCGACCACTTTGCCGATTGATAGTTCATTTGATAGGAAGAAATCAATGATAGTGCCCGCAAATAATTGTCCAATAAAGATGAGTAACGTTAAATAAAATGCAGATATTTTAGGAGTAATATAGTTTGATAATGAAATGACGATAACGCCTACTAATCCGCCTAAGTATACAGCGATAGGAATGGATTGCAACGTATGAATTGGAATATAAAATGAATCTGAACTGAAAATTAAAAATAGAGCGGAGAAAAATAATCCAGTAATATAATTGAAAAAGGTACCTTCCCAATTGCCAATTTCCTTTGCTAAATTCGCGTTAATAATTCTAGCAACAACGATAGAAACACCAGCTAAAATAGCGATAGTAATATATAACATTTTCTTGCCTCCATTAATAAATTGTCATGATTATAATTCCGGAAGAGATGAAGCATAATCCAATTAGTTTTTTCTTTTCAAACTTTGCAACCTTCATTCCTAATAAACCGAAATGGTCAATAACGATGGAAGCAATAGATTGACCGAGTAAACTTAATGCGATCGTAATAGAGGCACCAAGGACGGAGAAACTTATATTATTAAAAAGAACAGTGAATACCCCAATCGCTCCAGCACTATATAAAAAAAGTGGAATGCTTTTATTAAAATGAATTTTATTTTTGTTTATGATTAAAATGAAGATAACTGCAATTAAACCGACAAGGTGAATGACAACGCTCGCTGTGTACTTGCCAATTAATTCAGATAAAATCCCGTTCAGTGGAAGCATAACGGCGATGAGCACACCAATAAAGACAGAAAGAAAGTTATACAATGTAATATCCCCTTTAATTTTCATATTTGTAATGACTGTATCATGCTAAAATTGTGTATTACTATGACATATGTCATAGTGGAAGAAGAAAATTTTGATTACAATGGGGATGAGTTGTAAAGGCGGGGGAACTATGAAGAAAGTATGTAATTCAATTAAATTAGCAGAGTATATGAAACAAAATAATATTGCCTCCTTTTTTAGTAATGATATGAAACCGTATATGGAACTTATATTTTTTAAAAAGAATGAGTTTATTTGTAGAGAAAATGAAGAGATAGATTATTTATATTTTTTTGTTGAAGGAAAAGCGAAAGCGTTTAATACGTTAAGTAACGGGAAATCTGTATTGTTATGCTTTTATGATAGTTTGCAGCTGCTAGGGGATGTTGAGTTAATTCATTCTCAAAAGACTGCTTCAAACGTACAAGTGATGGCAGATTCATATTGTGTTGGTTTGCCTTTAGGGAAAGTGAGAAATCAACTATTTTATGATGCGAAATTTTTACGATGTATTTGCGGATCGTTAGCACATAAGTTAAATCGACTTTCGAAAAATAGTACAATTAATTTACTATATCCACTTGAAAACAGACTTGCAAGTTACATGTTAGCAGCAGGGGAACGAGCAGTGCAGCACGGAAATCGAATTGTATTTAGTGGGAATTTAACGGAAACAGCTGAATTGTTAGGAACGAGTTATCGGCATTTATTGCGCACATTAAATATTTTTTGTGATAAAGAGGTTATAAAAAAGAACAATGGTTGTTTTGAAGTAGTGAATGTGGATGTATTGAGGGAATTGGCGGCAGATGTTTATAAGTAGGAGAGGATTATAAATGATTACACCTATATTTAGAGCTGTTGATGTTGAAAAAGCAAAGCTATTTTATTTGGATTTTTTAGGATTTAAAATGGATTGGGAACATCGTTATGAGGAACATATGCCATTATATATACAAATTTCGTTACATGATGCTGTAATGCATTTATCAGAACATCATGGAGATGCTTCGCCAGGCGGTGCGATTCGCGTCAAAATAGATAATGTAGAGGATTATCATTCTATATTATTGAATAAAGAATATGCTTATTCGAAGCCAAATATAGAAAAAACACCTTGGGATACAATCGAATTAACTGTAATTGATCCGTTTTCAAATAGAATCGTATTTTATGAGGAGAGATGGTAGAACCGGAAGGGATTAATATATAAATTTTTCAGAGATAGTGCAGTGTAATTACGTATTAAATAAATGGAATGAAGAGTAGTTCATAAAGTAGTGAACTGCTCTTTTTCATTTTGTTAAACAGATTGAATTATTGAAAAATAAATCGTATGATAAAACATATGAACAAATGAGCATATATTCATGTGAAATGAGAAGGAGGAAAAGGATGTTAGATGCAATTATCGTCGGAGCGGGTCAAGCTGGATTAACAATGGGATACTACTTGAAGCAAGAAGGATATAATTTTTTACTACTTGAGTCAGGAAATCGGATTGGTGATTCATGGAGAAATCGATATGATTCTTTGCAGCTCTTTACACCAAGGGAATATAGCAGTTTACCAGGGATGATATTAAAAGGAGAAAAGAATGAATTTCCACATAAAGATGAAATTACAATGTATTTAGAAGAATATGCACAGTATTTTCAACTACCGGTACAATTGCAAACGGAAGTTTTAAAAATAAGGAAAGAGAAAGAAATATTTGAATTACATACTTCTAAAGAAATATTACAATCAAAAAAAGTTATTATCGCATCAGGTGGTTTTCAGCAGCCATTCATTCCCTCATTTTCACAACATCTTTCATCGCATGTTTATCAAATACATTCATCACAATATAAATCACCATCACAAATCCCTAAGGGAAAAGTACTAGTAGTAGGTGGCGGGAATTCAGGAATGCAAATTGCAGTAGAACTGGCAAAGACTCATGAAGTTACAATGTCTATTAGTCATCCTTTAACGTATTTACCGTTACATCTTTTTAGAAAAAGTATTTTTAATTGGTTAGAAAAATTGGGTTTATTGTACGCCGAAGTAAATACAAAGAGGGGGAAATGGTTTCAAAAGAGAAAGGATCCCATTTTTGGATTTGAAGGTAAGGAACTCATTCGTAATGGAGCAATACAGCTACAGGAAAAAGTAGTAAGTGCATCAGAAAATAACATTATGTTTCAGAACGGTGGCACGTATAGTGCAGAAAGCATTATATGGTCAACAGGTTTTATTCAGAATTATAAATGGATTGAAATAGAAAGGGCAGTGAATGGGAATGGATGTCCTAATCATGTAAAGGGGATTAGTCCAGTAAGAGGATTGTATTATATCGGTTTACCATGGCAATCTCAAAGGGGTTCTGCACTTATTTGTGGTGTAGGAAAGGATGCAGCGTATTTGCTTTCTGAAATCAAAAAAATAGATCAGTAGCAGCAACTACTGATCATCCATATGTACATGAATTAGGAGAGGTCAAACATTTATTAACTTTATTATAATAGATTTTCATGGAATAAAAAACTGAAAATTCTTATTTTTTTGTTGAGAAAGTTTTTTTGTATCGAAATATATCAAAAAATAGGAATTTTCATTGGGAAGAAAAATGATATTTATATTTTAGTAAATTATGATATAGTCTACATTAGAGGAATTTCCATAAATATAATTATTTGTATGCTAATTATATTTATGTGAAGGAAGGAGAAGTAATTATGAAGTTTGATGATCAACGCCTACTAGGAGTCCGATTAGGTTCAATGCTCGTAACAGAGGAAAATCAATATTTAGTAATTAAGAAAAAAGATCATTATGCATTATTAAACATACATAATTTAGAATGTACTCATGTTGAAGTGCAACTAGAACATATTGAAGAAATGTTGCGTGAAGATTTTCAAGAAAGTATAACTGAAATTATCGCACCAGAACATATTAAAATTGTTGCGAAAAATGTTATATAAAGAAAGAAGCTGGAAGAAATAGCTTCTTTCTTTTCATTATAAGGATAATGTTTTTAAAACCTCGCCAATAATCCCTTCCATTTGATGAACACCTAAGTCAGAGTTTGTCATAATAACAGCACCATTACCTCGGTATGGATAGCATACCATCATACATTGAAATCCAACGCCCCATCCATATGAATAAACTTGTAAGTCTTCATTAGAATCATTTAGAAAAACACCTAACCCAGTCCAGTTTGAGCAACCTTGAGGTGAAATCATATCTTGTACTATTTTTTGAGAAAGTTTTAGTTTGCTATTTCCATGTAAGGAATGAATGAGTTCGATTACTAAATTTGATAAGTCAGTTGGTGTTGTCCAAACGCCTGAAGCTGCTGCGAATGGATAAAAGGGATACTTCTCATTTGTAACGGTGCCATCTTTATGATGCCCGCAAGCGAAAGCGTCGGTTTTATCTATGTTTTTGGGAGAGAAGAGTGTACTATCTTTCATTTGTAGTGGCTGGAAGATATGTTCTTCTAATAACTGAGTAAATGATTTCCCTGTAATATCTTCAAGTAGTAGCTCGATTATACAAAAGTTTGCGTCTGAGTAGTGAAATTCACTTTCTGGTTTATAAGTTGTTTCTATAGGTACTGGGCAATATAATGTTTTACCAGCAAGGAGTTCAGACATGCTTGGTAGTCCTTGTGCAAGTGTATACTGTTCAAAACTATTAGGGGGATCTATGATTCCAGATTGGTGGCTTAATAAGTTTCGTAACGTGACTTTTTTCTGTGAAGTAAATAGATTAGTAGGGATGTTCCAAGATGTGAGTCTATCATTTGCGTCTTCATCTAAATGTACTATGCCTTGATCACATAATTTTAGTGTGAGTATGCCGGTGATGAACTTGCTAATAGAACAAGAATTGAATATGGAATTCGTATTGACAGTTCTAGTTGTTCCAGATTCAAGTGTTCCAAAGGCAGTAGTTTCATCAAGTCTACCGTCACGTATAACGGCAAGGCTTAATCCTGCAACGGAATATTCGTTCATTCTCTCATATATATTGTTACTTTTTAAGTTCATAGTGACTCCTTTCTTTTAAAAGACAGAATATTGGTTTTATTATACAATAATAAATAGAGAGAAGGAGAGAAAAAGAAAACACTTCATCTTATATTGCTGAAGTGTTTTCTTATTTTAAGTTAATTCGAAGTAAATGCTCTAAAAAATTTATCTCGGTACATGTACATAAGCCATGAGGTTGTTATTAAGGAAATAATGATTTCTTTATTTTTAATTGGTGCATTGAAAACAAGCCAACCAACTATATCAAATGATAAATGTAGCACGATTGAAAGAACTACAAATTGCAATAACGTATTCAAAAATCTTTTCATAAAGTGTCCCCCTAAAATAATAGGTTTTATCAATAGTGTTGTATATTACCATTATACATTAAGTGTTTTTAGTGGTAAAATTTACATAAATTAGTGAAATAAAACAAATGAAAGCTAGTAAGGAGGAGCGTTTATGGAATTATGGTTGATTATACCGATAGCAGCCTTTGGATTCATTTATATCGTTGGAAAATTAAATAAAATCGAAAAGAAAACAGATACGCGTTTAAAGCGGATTGAAGATAGATTACAAGTAATTACGAAAGAAATGGGAATTGTAGAAAGAGAACATGAAATTAATAAAGAATTACGCCAGCTTGTGGAAGATGGAAAAACGATTACAGCAGTTAAGAGAGTGAGAGAGGCTTTTGGTTTTTCAATACTAGAAGCAAAGCAATATGTAGATAAATTATGAAAAAGATCATCCAATTGGATGATCTTTTTTTTAATGAATCATACGTGTATTTACATGAATTGCTATTATAAAGTGTCCAATTAGAATGATAGGAACAATGATTTTGACATTAGGAGTAGTGAAGACACTACCAATTGTAGCGATAACGCCAGCAAATAAATTATAAAGACCGACTATTTTTGATAGCTTCACTTTATCCAGCACGCGTCGTTCATTGAATCCTGATAAGAGCCAAGTGTATTGTTTTACCCCAATAAAATAAGCTAGTGCAAATGAAATGATTGCTAGTATAAATAATGATGGATACGCGAAGAGAGTCACCAGAAACACCTCCGTTAATGGACTATAAATAAATTATAGTATGAATGTTATAATTTAACAAAATACAGTTTTGATTTTAAGATTAATAGAAAAATGGCATTTGTGAAGAAGGGAGATTAAGTATGAATATTTCAGAATTTCAGAGATATGTAGCAAGTTTTAGTAAAGAAAAAGGGTTTCAACATACAACAATTGAAGAACGCACGATGTATGCAATGGCGGAATTAGGGAAATTAACAGAAGCTATTTTAAAGCGTGATAAAATACAAGAGTCGAAACGAGAAATCGGTTTAGAAATGTTTGATGTAATTTGGAATGTATGTGATTTAGCGAATAAATTAAATATTGATTTAGAGAAGGCGTTTGAAGAAAAAATGATGATTAATAAAAAATGTGAATGGTAAATAGAATTTTAATGCGTAAAGATGGGGGATATGGATGAAGAAGAAGTTTATTATAGGAGGAGTTTTTACCTTAATTAGTGTAATGGGTGTTGTCGCTTATTTAGTTTTTCAAGGTATATTCATTCCGAATCAATTCAGTGCGGACAAGTATGAGATAAAAGGTGTAGATGTCGCGTCTTATCAAGGAGAGGTAGATTGGAGAGAGTTAGAAAAGCAAAATATGAAGTTTGCGTTTATAAAGGCTACTGAAGGAAGTGCGTTTGTGGATGAGTACTTTTCGACAAATTGGAAGAATGCAAATAAGACAGGTATGCGCACCGGAGCGTATCATTTTTTTAGTTTTGATAGTAAAGGTGAAACGCAAGCAAAGCAATATATACGAACCGTTCCAAAACATAAACAAGCATTGCCACCGGTAATTGATGTTGAGTTTTATGCTCATAAAAAAGATAATCCACCTCAGCGTGAAGATGTTGAGAAAGAGTTGACAGCAGTGGTAAAAATGTTAGAAAAACATTATGACAAGAAAGTAATATTGTATGCGACTCAAGAGGCGTATGATTTGTACATAAAAGATGCATATCCTCAATGTGATATATGGATTCGTAGTGTTCTTACAAAACCGAGTTTATCGGATGAAAGAAATTGGATGTTTTGGCAATACACAAATCGTGGAAGGTTAAGAGGGTATAACGGGAAAGTAAAGTATATTGATTTGAATGTATTTTATGGGAATGAGGAAGAATTTAAGAATTATGGAATGAAAGATTAAGTTTTGAAGCGTACAGAATGTTGTATGCTTTTTTATTCATTACATGAAAAATATGTAAGAAAAGATGGAACAAACATTTGAGATGAAATGTCTAATATAGGTAATAACTATTTAGTTTGAAAGAAAGGGTGGAGGAAATGAAAAAGACTACATTATTAAAAGTAGGGGTATGTGTAAGTTTACTAGGGTTAACTCAATTTGTTAGCACAATTTCTTCTGTGAAAGCGGAACAAAAGCTAGAGCAAAAAGTAATAAAAAATGAGACAGGAACCATTTCAATTTCTCAGTTAAATAAAAATGTATGGGTTCATACGGAGTTAGGTTATTTTAACGGAGAAGCAGTTCCTTCAAACGGTCTAGTTCTTACTACTTCTAAAGGATTAGTACTTGTCGATTCTTCGTGGGATGATAAGTTAACGAAGGAACTAATAGAAATGGTAGAAAAGAAATTTCAGAAGCGCGTAACGGATGTCATTATTACACATGCGCACGCTGATCGAATTGGCGGAATAAGAACGTTGAAAGAAAGAGGGATTAAAGCGCATAGTACAGCATTAACCGCGGAACTAGCAAAGAAAAATGGATACGATGAGCCGCTTGGAGACTTGCAAACAATTACGAATAAGAAGTTTGGAAATATGAAAGTAGAAACGTTCTATCCGGGGAAAGGTCATACAGAAGATAACATCGTTGTATGGTTACCACAATATAAAATTTTAGCTGGAGGCTGTTTAGTGAAATCTGCTGAAGCGAAAGATTTAGGGAATGTTGCTGATGCGTATGTAAATGAATGGTCCACATCGATTGAAAATGTGCTGAAGCGATATGGAAATATGAATGTAGTACTACCTGGACATGGTGAAGTAGGGGACAAAGGATTGCTTTTACATACACTGGATTTGTTGAAATAAGGAACAAAGAATAAAATAATGATGAAGCTTATTGTAGATGTAAGGAATTTTTGGAAGAAAAAAGAGAGGAGAAATAATTTTCTCCTCTCTTTCTCCTAACTATATTTAAATGCTGAATCTGTCGATTACGCCAGCATATATTACTGAGATTTTAATTCCAAGTATACAAATACTAGTACCGTCATAATTGCTATAACAACATAAGTAGCATCAAGCATTATAAGTGTTTTTAAAGTTTCAGTCATCCTAATTCACCCCTGCTATAAAAATATAACATGATCTTTTTATCAATCAGATAAGAGATCATAAAGATAAAATGTACATGAAATTTCTTAAGTAGTTTCTATATAAATATATCATATAAATAATGTAAATAATGTAAAGATAGTGTAAATGTATTGTAAAGAAAGAAAGAGGTTGCTCATAATGTCTATAAATCTTTTTAGTTGTATATACTATGTATTTCTCGTGTGCCATGTAGGAAACAGTTATAACATGTGAAAAATAAATTTACTTTGACAAATCAATCACGATGGTAGATGTTATTACATTTTCCTCTAATACATCTACCTGTACTTGTTCATCGTTGCTCCAATTGATATTGAAGTTCTCTGTCGTATACATTTCCTTAAGAGTGACCTCTTTATATTTTTCTAAAATGCTCCCCCTTTTCCCATAATAGATTCTTACAGTTGAACTGGGGCTTGGTCCTTTTGATTTTATTGTTTCTCTAAACTCGATAATATTTATTAGATTTGGAGATTCACTTTTTTGAAAGGTAAAGGAACTGACCACTTTTTGTACCTTCTTAAAAACAGAACCATTGGATTTATTTGATATGTTAAATTCCACAACTTCAGGTACTGTTTCTTTTCCACGTAGCGTTATCGTTGCTTCATAATCGTTTTTCCAATCTACGGAAACGTTTGAGAAATCGAGACGTTCCCCGTCATTTGCAATATTTGTGTCAAAATGTTCCCATAAGCCGTATTTAATTCTGACAGGAAAGGAACCATGAGAAGAGTCTGAATCTATTTTTACTACTTTAATCGTATTTATACTATTTGGAGAATGACTTTTTTTAAGTGTAACGTCGTATAAATACAAAAGGTAAGAAAAACAGCCTACTACTAAAATAATTGGAATTACAATACGTAAGGCAGTAATTGGACGGCCTCGTTTCCTTTTTTTCTTAGTGCTTTTACTATCTTGTTCAAGGTCTTTTTTAATACTCGTTTGAACTGTTACTTTTGGCGGACGAATAAACCACCAAATGAAAGCTATAAGTAGTAAGAAAAGAGGTATTCCTTGAATAAAGAGAAATCCTTTCCAAAAATCAAGTCTAGTACTATATGGAGAATCTGTTGCCATCACCCCTATAAAAAGTGCCACTGGACTTGCAAGTATATTTATCCCTAAACCGATCATTACGAATGAAAGATTTTTATTCCTAATTTTTCGTGACCCAGCCATAATAAACAGAAATATTGCAATACCGAGTATAAGAAACAGTATTCCATAATAAAACATCATATATACCATATTATCCCTCCATAACTTTAATTGTACCATTAGTAAAGGGAATTTTGTGAAACATTGGATAAATATGGTATTTGTATCCCTTAAAAGGATGTCTATATATTATGTTAATAAATGATTATTCCTATGTATTAATATAAGAAGGCAGTAAAAATATTATGTCAATAATATGAACTGTCACAAATTTTCATATATTATTGTGATTGATATCACATCCTTTTATCTCACTGGGTATTATGCTTAGGTTGTAAGGAATGATTGGGAGAGGGTGGGATGATAATGTTTTGTTATCAATGTGAACAAACGCCAACAGGCGGATGTAAAGTAATAGGTGTTTGCGGTAAAAATGAAACAATTGCAAGTTTACAAGATACGATTGTGTTTGGACTAAAAGGAATTGCGGCTTATCGTACGCATGCTGCTCAGCTAGGGTATACAGATGCATTTGTAGATGCTACAACGCAAGAAGCGTTATATATGACATTAACAAATTCTAATTTTAATGAACAAGAACATATTGATATGGCTATGAAAGTTGGGAAATCAGCTTTACGAGTAATGGAGTTATTAGATGAGGCACATACGAATCACTTTGGTGTTCCAGAGCCTGTTCAAATTACTCAAAATCATGTAGAAGGTAAGGCAATTGTAGTTACTGGTCATAATTTATTTGCATTAGAGGAATTATTAAAGCAAACAGAAGGAAAAGAAATTAATATTTATACGCATTCTGAAATGCTACCAGCACACGGTTATCCACAATTGAAAAAATATAAACATTTAAAAGGAAATATTGGTAAGGCTTGGTATGATCAACGACGTCTTTTTGAAAAATTTACTGGTGCTATATTGGCTACAACGAACTGTGTTATGCCGATTAAAGGATCTTACTCTGACCGATTCTTTTCATATGATATTGCAGGACTAGAGGGCGTACAAAAAATTGAAAATGATGATTTTACACCATTGATTCAAAAAGCGCTAGAACTTCCAGAAGTACATATGGAGTCGGATGAGCAGTTAGTAACAGGTTTTCATCATAATACAGTATTATCATTAGCTCCAGAAATTATTGAGGCAGTAAAGGAAGGAAAAATAAAGCGTTTCTTTGTCATTGCAGGTTGTGATGCTCCAGGAAAAGGCGGAGAATATTATCGTGAATTAGCAACGTCACTGCCCCCAGAAACGGTTATTTTAACAACTTCTTGTGGGAAATTCCGCTTTAATGATGTAAATTACGGTGTTGTACCTGGTACGGAGATTCCGCGTTATATTGATTTAGGACAATGCAATAATTCAATTTCTACAGTGAAAATAGCGGCCGCTTTAGCAGATGCTTTTCAATGTGAAGTGAATGAATTACCAGTGAGTATTGTCCTATCATGGTTTGAACAAAAAGCGGTTGCCATTTTACTTGGGCTATTTAGTCTTGGCATTCAAGATATTCGCATCGGTCCAAAAGCGCCTGAATTTATTTCACCTGGTGTGCTTGATGTATTACAAGAAACATTTGGTTTAAAACTAATTACAACTGCAGCAGAAGATATGGCTATGATGTTATCGTAACGAAAAGATGTTGTACATGTAGTAGTGGCTTTATAAAGAATTTGTATGTATTCAAAAACTAATTTATTAGATGCACAGGTACAATAGTAGAAGAACAAAAAATAATCCGTCTTATGAATAAGGAGAGCCATCCATATTCACTAACTTCGAAATATTATAGCGCCCCAAAATAAAAAGTGTAGATTTTTTGTTTTGGGGTATTTTCTTTTCTTAGCTGGATAGGTATGTGGAGGGGCTTCTTCAGAAAGAAAATAGGTTGTATCCAATAGGTAATAGTGGATTTTAGAAAAATTTTGAAAATCAGTTGACATCCGCCATTACTAAGTCATACAATGTAGTTGTAATAAGTAATACTGAATAGTGTTGTTTCTCAAAACGTATTCAGTAAACAATAGGTAATAGCGGATTTTAGAAAAATTTTGAAAATCAGTTGACATCCACTGCTACTTAGTCATACAATGTAGTTGTAATAAGTAATACTGAATAGTATGATTTCACAAAAGCTATTCAGTGAAAAATTCGTCTTAGTACTCTGTGATACTGAATATAAGTCAGACAGAATAGGGGGTAGAGGAGGATCATAATATGGAAAATTTAACTGAAATGCTGAAAGGTTCGTTGGAAGGATGTGTGCTGGAAATCATTAGCCGCCGTGAAACGTATGGCTATGAGATTACTCGTCATCTGAATGATCTTGGGTTTACCGAAGTCGTGGAAGGAACGGTTTATACTATCCTTGTACGATTAGAGAAGAAAAAGCTTGTGAATATTGAAAAGAAACCGTCAGATATGGGGCCACCCCGTAAGTTTTATTCACTTAATGATGCTGGCCGCCAGGAGCTTGAATTGTTTTGGGAAAAATGGGATTTTGTATCATCAAAAATTAACGTCTTGAAGTCAAACTAGCCTCATAAAATAAGTTATTGCGTCTAACGTTTTTGGAGTTTCTTGTTCTGCTTTATAAAAAAAGGAGGAAAAATAATATGATGGAAATGTTCAAAAAATTAATTGGTGATAAAAAAGAGTACAGAATGATGATGGCACGGGTTGGAGCCTTACCGGAGGATTACCAATTTGTGTTTAAGAAAATTCAAAACTACATGTGGAATTTCTCAGCGGGTAACGGGATGGATATGCTGCACATTCAGTATGAATTAATCGATTTGTTTGAAGCTGGTGCGGCGGAAGGTAGACAAGTGCTTGAAATCACTGGCGAGGACGTGGCATCTTTTGCTGACGAATTAGTGGCAAACGCTAAAACGTATGTCTCTAAGTATCGTGAAGATTTGAACGAGAGTATCATGAAGCAATTGAGAAAAAAATAAATGCAATAGGTAATACCGACTGATTAGCTGGTTACAAATGTGAATTGCCACCATCGCTATTCAGTTATATTTTTAACTAGGTACTAAGTGTTACTGAATAGAGGGGTGTATGCAACTTATGTGTGAAAAACATTTTTTAAAAGGAGGAAAAAATATGAGCAATGCAGCGATTTCTGTAAAAGAGTTAAAAAAATCTTTTAAAGACAAGGAGGTGTTAAAGGGCGTGGATTTTGAGGTGCAGCGTGGCGAAATTTTTGCACTACTGGGCTCAAATGGAGCTGGCAAGACGACGACGGTCAATATCCTCTCGACGTTAATGAAGCAAGATAGTGGCGAAGTAAGTATTGGCGGTTTTGACGTCCAACGTCAACCAGACCATGTTCGCCAAAGCATCAGTCTCACAGGACAGTTCGCAGCTTTAGACGGTATGCTCACCGGGCGAGAAAACTTAATGATGATTGCCGATTTGCGTGGAGTATCAAATCCCGCTCAAGTCGCTGACGATTTGCTTGCAAGATTCAGCCTGACTGATGCAGCTAACCAGAGGGCTGACCAGTATTCGGGAGGGATGAAGCGCCGACTTGATATCGCCATGAGTTTGATTGGGACGCCAGCAGTCATTTTTCTTGATGAACCAACGACAGGGCTGGATCCTGAAGCACGGATTGAAGTGTGGGATACCGTCAAGGAACTTGCTGGTGGTGGCACAACGATCTTGCTTACGACTCAGTACTTGGAGGAAGCAGAACAACTGGCGGACCGTATCGCTATTTTGCATGGCGGAAAAATTATTACGACTGGTACTCTTACTGAATTAAAAGAGATGTTTCCGCCAGCAAAAGTAGAGTATATAGAGAAGCAACCGACATTGGAAGAAATTTTCCTTGCGATCATTGGAAAAAAGGAGGAGATGTAAATGAAAAGCAAAACAGGGGTTTTATTAGGACGGTTAATGCGAAACATTATGCGTAGTCCAGATACGATTATTACGGTAGCGATTACACCGATTATGATGATGCTGTTATTTGTTTACGTATTTGGTGGTGCCATACAGACAGGAACGGATAACTACGTCAATTATTTATTACCGGGAATTTTGTTGATGGCTATCGCATCTGGTGTCGCTTACACTTCCGTACGATTGTTTACGGATGTAAAGAGCGGATTGATGGCACGTTTCATTACTATGCCCATCAAGCGTTCATCGGTATTATGGGCTCATGTATTGACTTCACTTGTTGCAAATGTGATTACTATCGTGGTGGTTATCCTTGTTGCACTTTTAATGGGGTTCCGTTCCAACGCTAACATGCTAGATTGGCTCGCGGTTGCTGGGATACTCGGAATGTTTACGCTTGCGCTAACATGGCTTGCCGTTATTCCAGGGCTGACAGCGAAGTCTATGGAAGGGGCGACGGCCTACTCGTACCCGCTAATTTTTCTACCATTTATTAGTTCTGCCTTTGTTCCTACTGAAACGATGCCAAAAATTGTTCGTGCGTTTGCTGAGAAGCAGCCTGTAACTTCAATCGTGAATGCGATTCGTGCTCTCTTATATGAAGGATCTGTTGGCAACGATATTTGGATTGCCCTTGCTTGGTGCGTGGGAATCATGGTTATTGCTTACTTCTTCGCTAGTAAAGCATTTAAACGTCAGTTTGGATAAGTACCGAGGTAACTAAATCATCCGGAATAATATATATTTAGAAAAGCACGGGAAGACTTTCCGTGCTTTCATTATTTGTCATGTTTTTAAGGTAACAGTTGTCGATATAATACCTTTACTGTATACAATAATTGGGTGCAATTCTGGAATAAGAATTGTGCTTTTATTTTTATATGGGAGCATGTAATGAAAATAGGATTTTAAAAAAGCGATGTAATGAGTTTTAACTGTTCAATGTTTATGGGAAGTATAAGCATAATCTCTCTTGTAAACCTGCTAACACGTCTTCAGGCATTTCCTTAATTTTGATATCCTTACCTAGGAAAAGTAGCCAATTCGTTATTTCTGTTAATTCATCGAGACTGTTAACATTGATAAAAGTTTTTAAAATGGCTGTAGATTGGTAAGGATTTGTATAAGAAATTGAAATTTTGAAAGGATGGTATTTTTTGAACTGGGCAATCGCTTTTGGACCAAGTTCAAGTACAAGGTTGATTGCTTCGTCCTTCTTACTTAGTTTTTCTAAAATCTTTTTCTTACTTAATCTCTTTTTCGTCGTATAGGGTTCGATATTAATAAGATGATCGACAAGAAACATCTTCTTTTTTTCTTCTTTTATGTCAAAGCCTTCAATTATCCAATGGCTTTTTTCTTGATAAAGGTGTAGTAAATAAATTGGATAAGATTTGATTTCCTCCTTTTCATTGATAGTAATCAATAAATGGCTATCCGAAAGAAGGATTTGGATGAGTTTTTCTAACATAGGATGGGGAAGGTCAGAAAGCTCAAGTAAATCGGGGTTATGAGGATTAGTTCCTCCAAAAAGTAAGATTTGATTTAAAAGAACAAGGTCGTCCTGCTGGGTTTCTGAGATAAGTCCCAGTAGTTTTTCAGCTAAAGACTGACGACTCTTTAGATAAGGAAGTTGTTGATTTCTTGTGGCCATAAAGGCAATAAAAAGAGCTTTCACTTCATTATCAGTAAAGCGAACGACGGGCAGGATAGAGTTATGCATAACAAAATATCCTCCAGTCCTGCCAACTTCAGCGACAAGTGGCATCCCCATAGCTTCAATTTCTCTAATGTCTCTAATAGCTGTTGACCGAGAGATGTTAAATTCTTGTATAATTTCAGAAATAGTAAAGTGGGAGCGGTTGTTAATATAGCGCATGATCGTATTAATCCGTTCAACTTTTTTCATTTTTGTCTCCTAAACAGTATCATTTTTTGACATGATTTAAAGATATTATAAACTTATCAGATGAAAAGATAAATCGTTTGATTAATAAAAAAAGAGGAAGGTTTTGAATATGAAAAATTATACGTTAGAAGAGAAAGATAGCTTTATCGTTTTAGGTATTGGAACTGAAATTAAGAGTGAATACACCGACTTTGCTGGAATAAATAAAGAAAAGGAAGACTTTTGGTCGGCCGTTAAAGAAGATGGAAGGCTGGACAATTTAAAAGCTTTAGCTACAAATGATTACATTTTTTCCGTGAGCGAAGCTGTGAATAATAAGATGATGTATTATGCTGGTGTCATGACAGAAGAACAAATACAAGAAGAATGTAGAGTGATCCAGTTTCCTAAGGGGGCATACGTAGTAGTTAAAGGAGAAGGTAAGACGGCTGAGGAGCTAAGTAATAAACTTACTGGTATTGCTTTTGGTCAAGTGTTACTAGAAGCAAAGGATTTTGCCTATGTTGGTGGACCAAATACAACGGTCGAGATGGGGCAGCGAAATGGTTTAGTATTTGGTGAAATATGGATTCCGGTTGTTAGGAAGTAAAGAGATAAAAGGAGAGATGAAATTGTCCTATAACGTTGATTTTAAAAATGTAACTACAGTTGGTTTAGAGTCTTCACCTATGTCAGAAGCGCTTGCTGGATTACGTGCTCATGAAGCCCGTTACTTTATGAATAAATACAAGCATGAGTTTATAGTTGTACCAGCTAGTGAAAGCAAGGAGACTCTTGATTATGTGAACCGCGTTTTGAAAGAAGAACGCGATATTGAGTTTGCGGCGAAACCTTTAGAAACTTCATGTTTTCAAGTGGAAAATATTCAATTTACCTACGTCTTTTATGAGGATGGTCTTGGGATCAACGTCATGTATACATTGGATAACCCGAAAAAGCGGGCTGTTGGATTTAAGCTTTCTGATGGAATGGAAGTACCAACGGAATTAGCAGAGAAGTTTAAGTTTGCTAGGCAGAAGTCTAAATTAGCTGGAACAATTCGAGGTTCGTTTTTTGTAATAAAAGGAGAATATATTGTAAGTTGAAGAATCTAGTCGTTTGATGTATTTTAATAGGCACGAGTATGGAAAGTAGGGGCTAACGATCTTGAGTTGTTAGCTTTTTTTGTTACCGATAATAGTGCGTAAAGTTAATCTTTTCTCCCCTCAATCATGATAAAATGTACAATAGGAAATTTTATGTAACGTAAAGGGGGAAGATTCATGGTCAGCTTTAGTACTTTGCTAGCTTTTGCACTTGTTTCACTTAGCATGGTTTGTTCACCTGGTCCTAATATGATTTATCTCATCTCTCGTTCCATTACGCAAGGACGTATGGCAGGATTTATTTCTCTCTTGGGCATTATGCTCGGATTTGTAATTTATATAATCGCAACAATGTTTGGACTTACAGTTCTTTTCCTTGCTGTTCCTGCTGTCTATGAAGCAGTAAAGTGGGCAGGTGCCGCTTATTTACTTTGGCTAGCTTGGAATTCGATTAAACCTGGTGCTACATCTATTATGGAACCTCGTACTATTTCTAATGAACCACCACGGAAATTATTTCTAATGGGACTCATGACCAATCTTCTGAATCCAAAGATTGCAATTTTGTATGTATCACTGCTACCTCAATTTGAAGATCCTGAGAAAGGATCGTTGCTTCTACAAGGTGCAGTTTTGGGCCTTACGCAAATTACTATTAGCTTTATCGTCAACCTCCTAATTGTATTTACAGCAAGTAAAGTTGCCAAATGGTTTGGCACACGCCCAACGTGGTTACGAGTGCAACGTTGGCTTATGGCAAGCGTCTTGACAGGTCTTGCTGTACGTCTTGCTTTTGAACGTCGACAGTAAGAGCCTCTTTACCTTCAGTTTCTATAATATAACCTAATAAATGTTAATATACGTTATATATAAAAGATATTTATCTTATAAAATAAGGGGGATATTATGACTGAGACAACTGAATCTTCAGGAGTCAATTTGAAAAAAGATGTGAAATTTTCTATTATAATTCCTGCACATAATGAAGAAAAGTATATTAGAAAATGTTTAGATTCAATTGCAACGGCATCAGAGGCATATAAAGATCAAATGGAAGTCATAGTTGTTTTAAATCGTTGTACAGATAAAACAGAGGAAATAGCAAAATCTTATAACTGTATTACATTAAAAAATAACGATAAAAACTTATCTAAAATTCGAAATGCAGGGGCTAAAATAGCTAGTGGAGAAATAATCGTTACTATAGACGCTGATACGATAATGACAGAGTCTATGTTGTCTAATGTAGATAAATATTTAGCTTCAGGTAAATACATTGGTGGTGGGGTGAATGGGAAGTTTGAAAGAATATCTTTAGGAATATTTCTCTCTGCAATGTTAATAATAATCCCCTTACTTTTTAAGTACGGAGCTATATCTGTAGGGATTTTTTGGTGCTATAAAAAAGACTTTATGGCAATCAACGGATTTAATGAAAACATGCTTATGGCAGAAGATGCAGATTTCGCTAAACGTTTAAAAGAGTGGGGAAAGCGAAATAATAAGAAATTCGGTACTATTAAAAATGGAATGATAACTTCATGCAGAAGATTTGATACATATGGAGATTGGGCCTTACTTAAAAACCCAAAAGTAATATTAGCTTATCTAAAAGGAAATGATAGAAAATCTGCAGATAAGACATATTATGATAATCAAGAAAGGTAACGCTTGAGAAAATCGGTAGGAAATAGTGAGAACAGTTGGTTGTCTAATATATAATGAGAGCACAACTGAATTTAATAGATACTACAAAAAAACCATCAATTTGATTAGCTCTTCTTCAAATTAATGGTTTTTATTTTTGAAATTAATATCTATTTTTTATAAAAAATATTTTTTGACCCCCATAAAACTATGTATTCCTCCGAATATATATAGTGAAAAAATAAATAGAAGAAAAATCACTATAAAAGAATATCAGAGTATTAATAAAAATTACTAGATTAAGTTGAGCATCTGAAATAAAAGGATGAAATTACCAATGATATACAGAAGAGTTATTTAAGGATTGCAGATAAAATAGAAAAAGAATAAGCAAAACGAACGGTAGAAAATAAGAAAGTAGATAAAAATACAAACTTAACTTTAGTGCCGAGAGAAAACGTTGGGAAAAGTTAGACTCGAAAAATATAACTAACAGCAAGAAGACAAGACCAAAGAAAAGTACTAATAAAATTTGGTTAAATGGTCACTTGTTTAGTGGCCATTTTGCTATTTGAAGGAGGCTGGGAGATTACAAGTGTTGAGTTTAGTAATGAAGATCTTAAGAAAACCGAAAATAGAAGATGTCGTATGTAACATACAAAACAACGAAGGAGATAAAGAAGCGTTTATCGTACAGTATCAGCCTTTTATTAGAAAATCAATCTCGTCTGTCTGCCGCCGATATATTACAGAACAGGATGATGAATATAGCATTGGATTGTTTGCATTTAACGAAGCAATTGAACAGTATTCATATACAAAAGGAAAATCCTTTTTAGCGTTTGCTGATCTTCTTATAAAAAGAGATGTAATTGACTATATACGCAAGGAGTCTAAACATAATCTTGTCTTTTTAAAAGAAGATAAGCAAGAGGAAATGTTAGAAATGCAAGTGTCGCTTACGGAGTATATGAAAGAGATGGAAAATAGTAACCGTAAGGAGGAAATTCTTCATTTTCAAAATGTGCTAGCTGAGTTTAAAATCACATTTTCAGAGCTTGCTAAAGAATCTCCTAAGCATCGTGATACGCGTGAACAATTAATAGAAATAGTAAAGATAATTATAAAAGACGAGGAAATGATGGAAGAGCTGTTCCGAAAGAAAAAGCTACCGCTTAAACATATTGAACCGCGTGTTAGGGTAAGTCGTAAAACGTTAGAGAGGCATAGAAAATATATCATTGCAATGTGTATTATCTTTGCAAACAACTATACATACATTCTTGATTATATAAGAGGAGGGAAGCATGATGAATAAAGGAATTGTAATGGATATAAAAAAACATAGCGTAGTTGTTTTAACACAAAATGGAGAGTTTATTACGTGTAAAAGAAAAGAGAATTCTTACATGGTTGGGGAGGAAATCTCATTTGATGAGCAAGAGCAAAGAGCATCGCGTTTTTCGATGCCTTCTTTCTTAAAGCCTGCATCATTACTTGTTGCTTGTTTTCTATGCGCGTTGTTATTTTTCTACAACCAACCGGAAGAAAAAGTATTTGCTTATGTCTCAGTTGATATAAATCCAAGTTTAGAGGTGAGTGTAACAAAGGATCTTCGTGTTATAGATTTGCAAGCTTGTAATGATGATGGAAGGCGTATTTTAAAAGAAATAAAACGGTGGGAAAATAAACAGTTGCAAGACGTAATACGTACTATTATAAAGCAAAGTCAAGAAGATAAGTATTTAACGAATGATAAACAAGTGATGCTAACAGCTGTTACAAAAGATAAGGCGTTACAACCACAGTTAGAAAAGGAAATGAAGGAATTAAAGAAAGAATATGAAATAAAACATGTTACAGTCGTATATCAAAGCAGTACGTTGGAAGTGCGAGAGAATGCTAGGAAAGCAGGAATTGGCACAGGTGTCTATATAAAGCAAGAGGAAGAGAAGAAAAAAGCGCTTACTCCACCTGCCTTGCCGTCTAATCAAGTGGAAAACGAAGAAGAGGTGCAATCGCAGCCAAAGTCATCTCCTGATGCATCAGCGGACTTGTCTTCTGTAAAAGAAAAAAAATACGAGAAGCCAGAGCAGAAAGAACAAAAGAAAACCGAGGAACAGCCATCGAAGCAAATAAAAGAAAGTAATGGTAGAGGATCTCAGCAAGAAAATAATGGAAATCAACAAGAGAATAACGGAAGAGGGTCTCAACAAGGAAATAATGGGAATCAGCAAGGGAACAACGGAAGAGGGTCTCAACAAGGAAATAATGGGAATCAACAAGGGAATAACGGAAGAGGGTCTCAACAAGGAAATAATGGAAATCAACAAGAGAATAACGGAAGAGGGTCTCAACAAGGAAATAATGAAAATCAGCAAGGGAACAACGGAAGATGGTCTCAACAAGGAAATAATGGAAATCAGCAAGGGAATAACGGAAGAGGGTCTCAACAAGGAAATAATGGGAATCAGCAAGGGAACAACGGAAGAGGGTCTCAACAAGGAAATAATGGGAATCAACAAGGGAATAACGGAAGAGGGTCTCAACAAGGAAATAATGGAAATCAACAAGAGAATAACGGAAGAGGGTCTCAACAAGGAAATAATGAAAATCAGCAAGGGAACAACGGAAGAGGGTCTCAACAAGGAAATAATGGGAATCAGCAAGGGAACAACGGAAGAGGGTCTCAACAAGGAAATAATGAAAATCAGCAAGGGAACAACGGAAGAGGGTCTCAACAAGGAAATAATGAAAATCAGCAAGGGAACAACGGAAGAGGGTCTCAGCAAGAAAATAGAGGACATCAGTAAGGGAATGAAAAGAAGAATCCATAAAAAATGGAAGTGAGAGATTTATTTCAAAGCTAAAAGGATTTATTATTCTATATTTCTATTAAGAAGGGGTATGTAAAAGATATAATGAAGAAAAAAATTCAACAAGAGAAAGATAAAGTAAAGCCTGTTTTTTATGATCCGAAAGGAAGAAGAAACATAGCTTTTAGTTGGTTGCTATGTATCGCAATAGTTAGCTTAAGTATTGTATTTTATTTTTTCTTTCAAAGTATTTTTTCAACGCCAGAAATTCCAAATATGAATACCGCTGTACAACAAGATAATAAACTTGTACCTATTAATCAAAAACTTAGTGATCAGCAGTTAAAGAAGGAAGAATTCAAACCAAGTACCGAAACGAAGGATAATAAAAATTTGGTTAATACGTCGAACGATAGTAAAAACTCTAAAGAAGTTTATGGTTTTTATGTAAACTGGGATGAAAATAGTACAGCTTCTTTAAAAGAAAATATCGATTCCTTAACTACGTTAGTACCAGAGTGGTATCATTTAAAAGCAGATTTAACGATTAGAAGTGAGATAAAACCTGAGATAGTAAAGTTGGCAGAAAAAAATCAAGTGAAGATTATGCCTTTGCTTACTAACTATACTGAGGAAGCTTCGGGCCCTGATAGTGGACTTGTTCATAAGTTACTGAATTCCCCAGATGATGTAAAGACAAAGTTTATTAATGATTTAGTAAAGCAAGTTGAAAAGAATCGATTTTCGGGTATTAATATTGACTTTGAGGCAATACCCGAGAGCGATAGAGAAAACTTAACAAAATTCATGCAGGAACTTACTACGGTCTTTCATAAACATCATTTGCTCGTTACGCAAGATGTCCCTGCTAATGATACAGCTTTCGATTATGGTGCGTTAGCCAAAGTAATAGATCGAATGATTGTAATGATGTATGACGAGCACTATGGTGCAGGGGCGCCAGGACCAATTGCTTCAAATAAATGGTTCGAACATACGCTCAATGAACTAGATATACCGTCTGAGAAACTTATAGTTGCTTTCGGTAACTATGGATATGATTGGGAAGTGAATAGTAAAGAAGCTGCGAAGTCTTTAACTTTTTCAGAAGTTATGGCAATGGCTCACGATTCAAATATAAAAATTCAATGGGATAAGATGAGTGGAAACCCTTATTTTCGATATAAAACAGAAGGGAAAGAACATACTGCTTGGTTCTTAGATAGTGTTACTCTTTATAATCAAGTGAAAATAGCAATGAACAACAATGCAAAGGGGTTTGCACTATGGAGATTAGGAGCAGAAGATCCTACTATATGGAAAGTTTTAAAAAATCCGATTGAAGTACAAAATAACCCTGATGCATTACATAAAATTGCTAGTTTAGATGAAGTGAATTATTCAGGACAAGGTGAAATTTTACAGATTGAGAATGAAAGACAAAATGGATTAAGAGATTATAAAGCAGGTAAAAATGGTTATCTTACAGATGAAGTATATCAATCATTACCATCTGCATACGAAGTGCAACGTTATGGAAAACCAAAAGGAAAACAAGTAGTATTAACATTTGATGATGGACCAGATCCTAAATACACACCGGAAATTCTAGATATATTAAAAGAGAATAATATAAAAGCAGCTTTTTTTGTACTTGGTGAAAACGCGCAACTAAATGCTAGTATTGTGAAAAGAATATACGATGAAGGACATGAAATAGGTAATCATACCTTCAAGCATCCTAACGTAGCTAATACGTCTTTACTACGAACAAAAGTAGAGCTGAATACAACGCAACGTCTAATTCAAGAAATAACTGGACATTCTACTGTTTTATTTAGGCCACCATATGAAGCGGATGCTAATCCAGATTCATCAAATGAAATAATGCCTATTTTGCGTGCGCAAAATATGAACTATACAATGGTGGCAGAAAAAGTTGATCCTGAGGACTGGGCGACGCCATCAACAAATGAATTGGTAAAGCGTACTCTTAATCCGATTTATAAGGGAGAGGGAAATATTATTCTTCTTCATGATGCAGGAGGGAATCGTACCCATACGGTAGAGGCGCTACCGATCATTATTAAAGACCTTAAAAAGCATGGATATAGTTTTGTAACAATTTCAGATTTAATGAATAAAGAACGCGATGAAGTTATGCCACCTGTTTCTTCTGAGGGTAAGCAATATTTACTTTACAATAAAGCTGTCTTTTCAGGAGCGGGATATGCAAAGCATATATTAACAACGATTTTTTATATTGCTATTGGATTAGGTATTTTTCGATTCCTATTTTTAATTTATTTTGCATACAAGCAGAAAAAGACAGTAAGCGCTCGCTTATTTACTAATTCTTCTTATCAACCTTTCGTTACTGTTGTCATAGCAGCATATAATGAAGAAAAGGTGATAGCTAAGACGATTCGCTCCATTTTGGATAGTGATTATAGAGAGTTTGAAGTTATTGTTGTGGATGACGGATCGAAAGATGGTACGTCAAAAGTAATGGAAGAAACATTTTATAAGCATCCTAAAGTTCGTTTAATTCAGAAAGAAAACGGCGGGAAATCATCGGCAATGAATTTAGGGTTTCAGCAATCACGAGGAGAAATCATTGTTACGTTAGATGCGGATACTATTATTGCACAAGATGCTATTTCTTTAATGATTAGACACTTTGAAGATCATAATGTAGCGGCAGTTTCAGGGAATGTTAAAGTTGGAAATAGACGGAATTTATTGACTACTTGGCAACATGTTGAGTATATTACAGGATTTAACTTAGAACGTAGAGCTTTTGATGAGTTAAATTGTATTACAGTTGTTCCTGGAGCGATTGGAGCATGGCGTAAAAAGAATGTAGTTGAATCTGGTTATTTAAGCGAAGACACATTGGCAGAAGATACGGATCTTACTATTACATTTTTACGTCAAGGACATAGAATTGTATATGAAGAAAAAGCATATGCTTTTACGGAGTCACCTGAAGATGTGAAAAGTCTCATTAAACAACGATATCGTTGGTCATACGGTACACTCCAATGTCTTTGGAAACATCGAAAAGCGCTGTTTCATTCCAAACATAAAGCATTAGGATTTATTGCATTGCCCAATATGTGGTTATTCCAATATGTTTTGCAATTTATTGCACCTTTAGCAGATATATTAATGATTATGGGGCTTTTTGGTAGCAATCCGCTAAAAGTATTAGGATTTTATCTTGTATTCTTTGTCATAGATCTTCTCGCTTCACTATTTGCATTTAAATTAGAGAAAGAGAATCCAAAACCATTAGCATGGTTAATTTTACAACGCTTTATTTATCGTCAATTTATGACGTATGTAGTCATTAAATCTATATTCTCATCGATTCGAGGAGTAGCAGTAGGGTGGAATAAACTAAAGAGAATGGGGAGTGTTAAACATTCCACGGAACATAAGGAGGCATCATAAGAGAGCAGATTATCTGCTCTCTTTTTCATTGATTTTAGCTAGTTGAATATAGAGTAGTAACATAAAACCTTCTGCTTCCATAACGAAATTTCTATTCATTACTGATAGTGAAACGTTATGTTAAGACACTCCTTTGTTTTCGGGGTAAAGTTTTTTTATATTTTTTTAAAATGACGGACACAAAAACATATATGCTTACGAATTATATATATGGATATCATTAATATTTATATAAAAGGGGAGAAAGAAACATGAAAGAAAAAAAAGAAATGTATGTAGAAATCGCTGAAGTATTAAAGGTATTGGCACATCCTGTCCGTTTATCCTTAGTAAAAATAATGCTTGCAAAAGGCGCTACAAATGTAACAACAATGTATGGGAATTTACAAATGCCCCAAAGTACAATTAGTCAACATTTATCCAAACTAAAGGCTGCTAAAATCGTAACAGGTACTCGAAAAGGATTAGAAATTTATTATGAGGTAACGGACAATCGTACAAAAGCGATATTAGCAAGCTTAGTTTAAATGCTGACTTTCTAGACTTCAAAATTAAGAAGATGCTACGAAAGTAGTTCTGTGGTTATAATTTTTAAGAGTTTTATACAAGAGCTATATTTATAAGAATATGTAATTTTCTTTCCCTACAGTTAGTTTTTTTGAGAAGTCAGCGTTTTGTTAGCTTCATAGTGATGTGACGATGCATAATGACTATGAAGCTAACAAAATAAATCTCCCAAAAGAATTTTTTGTTTTGGGGGATACTGCCCATGCCTATCAGCCTAATAATTTTATAACACCGCAAAACGAGAGAATGTACATTTTCACATGAAGATGCACATTCTCTCATTTTTGATATAGTTGTATTTTTTAGCTTGATAGCCATATGTGTACTACCACGAATAGAACGGTACCTTTTATATATTTTCTTTCGTAATAGTAACCCCATATTCCCTATAAAAATCTAAAATTGCAGATGGATTCACACCCAAATCTAATAGATTTTCCGGAAAGTAAATTTCAGAATCTGGAACCACAATATCAGATGTTTGTAAAATGTTCTCTGCTTGGACAGCTGCTCCTAAAGCGGTAAGATGGGTCTGTCCTAACGGATCTGATATGTTCACACATCGACTATGCAATACACCAGTAGCATCATAACCTTTAAGGTGAATAACTATGTTATGTGCACTTCCTCTTCCGGGTTTATAGAGAATATTTTTCCGCAAATCGGTAAATTTTTCTCCGCTAATCATTTTCCAAATCCCTGTATTCACCAGAGAGACCAGTCCATATGTAGATATTTTACTATCAAAAGCAATACGAAAGTTAGCCGAAACAGCATGAATTGATTCTGGCAGGGTTACGTGATCAGGAGTATCCAAACGATAACATTTGGTTATATAACCGTTAGGAAAGCGGACTTTGATTGGATCAGTCATTGGATAAGCCTGTCGCATTCCCTCTCCAGCTTTAACTTCAAATGGAATAGTTAACCGGTCCATATATGCTGTTGAATTTGGCCCTGCTTTGTCTTGAAGAGAATATAGTGCGTTGATATCAACCGTAACCTCTTGAAGATCTTTTGAATAAATTTTAGCAAAAAGGGCTGCTGTCCCTCCCATCCACCCTGAAGCTAATACAACAGGGGATTGGACCTCAACATTTTTTAATCGATCAATAGAACTCTTAAAGCGTTCAGTCCAACGAGTAATGTCAACCAATGGAAAATTTTTTCGAACTGCAGATAGAAGTAGTCTATCTTGCGGGTCATTAACTGCATTAACAACTACTGTGAAATTATCATCCAAATTTCTTAAAGGATCATCTGTTGTATTGTCTACATTGACTATTTTTACTCTCTCTGATTCAAAAGGTAACGTTTTCCCTAAGGTTCTTCCCCCTAATCTAATTTCCAAATCAGGATGTCGATCATGTAAAATTTGAGCAATTTGACTACCAACAACACCATACCCACCAACAATTAACACAGTTTTCTTATTCATCTGAAACCTCCATTTTAATTAGTATGAGATTATAAGTTTAAATGATTAAAAACTTAAACATTTAAACATAATGTCGCTAAAAAAAGGGACAAAAGGTGTCCCTAAACTATAAATGAGTACCTAATTCTTACATTCATCTTCAACTAAAGAAACAAGTTCTTTTAAAAGATTTATTGTTTCATTAAATTCAAGACAATAATACATTTCAGTGCCTTTTTTCTGAACTCGAAGTAACCCTGATTGTTTCAATATTTTCAAATGATGAGATACAGTAGGTCTTGACATGGGAATATTCTCCGCAATTTGCGTCACATTCAAGCTATCTTTATCAATTAAAAGCGATACAATTTGCTGACGAGTTGGATCTCCCAACCCTTGGAAACATGGTCTTAAATTTTCTAAAATATGCATTACTTTATCATTACAGTTCATTTCGTTAACATTACCTTCCGTTTAATAATTTAATCATTTAAACGTATTATAAATTACATTACTATCTAGTGCAATAAAGAAGTAGCACCAACTTTAAGCATAAATATAGAAAGTTTCATAAACAACCATTTTTGATTTTCCAGATTTGTAAGAATGTCGGTTCTTTTTTCTGTAACAATTGCCAAATCCATTCCAGCTATAACCAGGATAAACACACGAAATTCACGAAACCTATATCGGATTGTATCAAAAGCTTCCAACTCAAGTGATCCTGCTTCGCTTGTTTATCCTCCTACAGAAAAACGGGTGAAAGTTCCACTGTTAAGAGAAAAAGACAGTCTTTAATATTTTAGGTATGGAGAAAAGTGTTCTTTAATGGTAGAATCAGGTAACTCTAAAGATCATGTTGAATTGTTTAATGAAGCTGTGCGTAATGAAGGATTAAGGAAACTGGAAAGAATTGTAATTATACATTGGCACTGGGATCATATTTTAGGGATGCATGCAGTGGAAGGAATTACAATTGCCCACAAAAGAACGAATGATAAATTAGCAGAATTGGCTATGTGGGAATGGACAGATTCTGAAATGAAAAAGAGAGTAGCAGAGGTTGAGATTGAATTTGTAGATACTTGTATACGTAAAGAGTATCCTTTGTTATCTGAAATAGGAGTAGTGACTTCCGATATTTCCTTCAACGGTTATATGGAAATTGATTTAGGAGGTATTGTTGCACAATTACATCATGTAACCTCTCCACATAGTGACGATTCTGTTTACATATTTGTACCTCAAGAAAAAGTATTATTTATTGGCGATGCTGTTGGAGTGGATTATTATAATAATTGCCACTTAGATAAAGAAAAATTGAGGTCTTTAATTACAGCGATGGAAGGATTTGATTTTGATATTTGTGTAGTAGGGCGTGCTGAGCCAGTAAGCAAATCAAATCTTGTTAATATCATGAATTTTCTACTGGAACGTTAAGAAAGATTGTGCCCCCATAATTCTAGTTTTCTTCTTTATTAACTCTTAAAAGTATGAATCTATATCAAATGGGGGTAATCTATTTTCTTAACTTAATAGTTATGTGACAATACTCCTATTACAAAATTTCAAAAGAATTCTTTGTATAGAAGATGTAACAAAGTAGGTAGAATTCTTTTAGTCATTTAATCTTTTCATCTGATGATCTTTTCCCCATTCAAATAGTTCATTCATAATATGCATTAAAGATTTTCCGTGTTCACTTAGTGTGTACTCAACCTTTGGTGGTACTTCTTGATATACGGTACGATGGATAATCCCATCAGCTTCAAGTTGCCGCAGTTGCTGTGTAAGAACCTTTTGTGTAAGGTTTGGAATTTCTCGTTTAATTTCATTTGTTCGCATTTTTCTATCCATCAAAACACATAAAATATAAACTTTCCATTTTCCGCCGATTACATCGAGTGTCGTTGCAATTGGGCAGTCATCATTTTGATTCATAAAACACCTCCAAAGGTACCTCAAGGTTCCTATAGTACCTGAAAGTACGTACTTTTCAATTATATGTGACTCATTCATACTAATACTAAAGGGTTTGAATTATTTATAAGGGGGAAGAAAATATATGAAAACACTTGTAATTGTAGCACATCCTGATATTGAAAAGTCTCGAATTAATAAAAGATGGGTAGAAGAACTTGAGAAACATTCTGATGAAATTACGGTGCATGAACTATATAAAGCGGCACCAAATTGGGAGTTTAATGTTGAAGAGGAACAAAAGCTATTAGTAGAACACGACCGATATATATTTCAATTTCCATTCTACTGGTACAGCTCACCACCACTATTAAAAAAATGGTTTGACGATGTATTAACATATGGATTTGCTTACGGATCTAAAGGGGATAAAGTGAAGGGAAAAGAGTTTGGTGTAGCTATTTCTATAGGTGGATTAGAAACAGACTATGAAAATAGCGGGATCACAATGATTGAGTTGACGAAACCATTTCACGCTACAAGCTTATACACGGGAATGGAATTTATACCTTCGTTTTATTTATATGGTGCAGAATATAAGCTAAGTGATGAAGAGATTAATAATAGTGCGCCTGAGTATGTGCAATATGTGATGAATAAGAAGTATTCTAATATATAAGGAGAAATAGCCATTTACTTGATAAGTAGATGGCTATTTTTAAATCCCGCTATTTGTGGACAGCAGGACTCCTACCTCAAAAATCAGCGAATACGAGGGAGTTAGGTGAGATTTGGGCTGCCTGCAAAAGCCCGATTGGTGAGGGCTGATTAAAGTTTCACTTTATTCGTTTTAAATTCACTAAGTGTAATCTTTAGTAAATTAATAGTTAATCTGATAAAATAAAAACCCTAACATATATAAAGGGGAGTTTTACTTGAGAACGATGCGACAATTATTACAAAAGAGAGCAATGCAATCACCAAATTTGGAAGCGCTTGTAGGCGGAGAAAAAAGATATTCATTTCAGCAGTATAATGAACGAGTAAATCAGTTTGCGCATTATTTGTTACATAACGGTGTGCAAAGAGGGGATCGTATAGGAATCTTATGCAAAAATAATCACCCGTTTCCAAGCGTTATGATGGCAAGCTTAAAAATTGGAGCGGTATTTATTCCGCTAAATCATCAGCTTACTGTTTATGAACTAGAAACGATTGTAAAAGAAGCGAAATTAAAAGTATTAGTTATTGATGAAGAATTTAGTGAAATTTTATTAAAAATTGATGCCGTTAAAGAAATTCCTTATGTAATTAAAACGACAAAAGAAGGCTTCGGTTCATTTGAATTAAAATTACAAGAACAGCCGATGACAGAACCGAACGTAGAAGTTCATGAAGATGATGATGCAATTTATTTATTTACTTCAGGAACGACTGGACAGGCAAAAGCATGTGTAATTGGTCATAAAAACTTACATCACTATTTTGCTGAGGTTGCGGGACAAAGAGAAATTCCAGCAGGTGAACGCTTTTTATCCGTGCATCCATTGTTTCATATGAGTGGCGTGCTTTCTATTTTAAATTGCATTTATCATGGTGTTACGATGATTTTCTTAGCTGATTCGAATCCTACTCTTATTTGGGATAAGATTGAAGAAGAGAAAATTACTACGATGCTTGCATTCCCGGCTGTTTATAGCTACATGCTTGATGAACTAAATAAAAAAGAACGTAACATTTCAACCTTTAAAGTAGCACAAAGCGGTGGAACAAAAGTGCCAGAAACGCTCATTCAAAAATATTTGGAAAAAGGAATCTATATGGTGCAAGGCTATGGTAGTACAGAAGGTTGGGTTGTAACTTCATGGCATCCAATGATGGGAAAAGAAAAGATGTCTTCTGTAGGGAAAACACTAAAACATGTAGAGTTAAAAATTGTTCACCCAGAAACAGGACATGAACTAACAACAAATGAAGTTGGAGAGATACATGTAAGAAGTCCATACATGTTTAAAGGGTATTGGAATAATGAAAAGGCGACAAAGAAGGTAGTAAAAGATAATTGGTTTAACATGGGCGATGCTGGCATGATAGATGACGATGGATTCTTGCATATTATGGGAAGATATAAAGATGTTATTATACGCGGTGGTGACAACGTATATCCAGACCAAGTAGAAGATATTATTCATGAAATACATGGTGTTTTAGAAGTTGCAGTAGTTGGAGTTCCCAATGATTTTTGGGGAGAGGTTCCAACAGCGTATATTGTAAAAGACATTCAAACATTTTTAACAGAAGAAGAGATTATGCAGCATTGTAAAGAAAAATTGGCAAGCTATAAAATACCAGAAGTTGTATTTATGGAAGAATTACCGAAAAATGCTTTAGGGAAAGTGTTGAAGAGGGAATTAAGGGATGCTTTTTTTGCGAAATAAAAAGGGTATTAAATAATGAGAAATCCAGTTATGTAGTATGTATAACTGGATTTTTGTTTATAAAAAACATAATAATTTACTAAATTTTGTATTTTGTGTAAGATGATAAAGAATATTCAATCAATAACCGAGGGTGAGATATAAATGAAACTTCAGGTGAATGTATTGAACCAGGGGTAGGGGAAACGAAGTGGTGAAGAACGACCTTACAGTTATCAAAAATTTATTTGGCTCTTCTAAAAAAGTATTAAATGGCTTACCAAATGCAGTCACAATTGAAGAAATAGAAGAGGATGTTCTTTATGATGTACAAACTTATACAGAGAAGATATGTAGATTTGAAGAGGTTTGTTTTAACTGGGAGTTAAAAAGAGCGAGTATTGTATTAAACAAAAGGTTTAATGGTTATAACTCAAGTGCGAGAGTGTTACTTGATGCAGGTTTTTCTTTGCACGCAGCAAAAATAGAAGTGTGTAGAGGGTTAAACAATGTAGAGGCGCTTGAAAAACAATATACATATTGTTCAATAGAAGAAACATTATCAGAAAAAGAATTTAAATATATTTGGGAACAATGTATGTTGGATTCAGGGAATCAAACTTCAATTTTAACTATCGATGAGCATTTTTATTCAGTGCAAACAGAGTTAGGTAAGGGCTGGGAAAAGTCATGTATTGTTTTTTATGATAAAAATGAGCCAATTGGTATGTCCATACCGCATATAGAATCTGGAACAGAAAGTGAAGGACGGTTATTTTATTTTGGGGTAATGCCTTATTGTCGCGGGAAAGGAATTGCTTCCCAACTACATCTTCAATCTCTACATATGTTAAAGGAAATGGGTGCTACTTATTATATTGGGAGCACACATACGTCGAATCAAAAGATGCAGAGGATATTTTGGAGAAATAATTGTTTGTTGAAAACGGAGATAGAGCTTTATTATAAAATTTTTAATGAGGGTTAGAAAAAGCCCGGCATATAACCGGGACTTCTCCTTATCTATTCAACACTTCAATATATGAAGCATTTCCCGTTGTTCTTAAAGCGGAGCGAAAATTATTATTTTCTAAAGTCTCAGCAACTTGTTTTAATTGCTGCGCATCATCGTGGTGAATAAGTAAACTGTCTGCGCCACTTTCTTCTATATGAATGTGTTCGACATTTCCAATCGCATCATGTACAGCTTTTAAAAATTCAGGTTTCATATTGTCCTCCTATATGTATGTAACGTTGTTATTTAGTATTTCCTTATTTATGAAATATAAAAGTAAATGAAAGGAGAAATGAAAATGAATATAACGCAGTTTAACGAACATATAAAATCGCTATTTGGAGAGCATCTTCATAAATACGGCGATGATGAATATGGTTATACTCATATAAGTAAAGAGGAGTTTCATAAAATCGGTTACACAACAAATTTGACACTAGAGACGATTGAGGAAGCGTATAAAAATGGAGTCGATATGATAGTTACACATCATGCTCCTTGGAGTTTTTTGTTTGGCATGGAAGAGGCTTGTATTGAGAAATTAAAACAATATGAAATGAATCATTTTTGGATTCATTTGCCGTTAGATTTTGTTGAATTTGGTACGTGTACGTCATTATTTAAGGAAATGGGGATAGATACAATTCTAGAATACTCTACGTATTAGGAAGAGGAATTACCTGGAATAGGAGAATTTGAAGAAGCGATTGCATTTTCAAACTTGGTTGAAAAACTTGAAGAAAGAATGGAAGAGAAAGTGAAGAGCTGGAGGAATCACGATAAACCAATAAAACGGATTGCGATTTTAACTGGTGCAGGTAACAATACAAATTTGATTGAGCGAGCATTAGAAAAAGGTTGTGATACGTATATAACAGGAGAAAAAACATTATATACAGTGCAACATGCAAAATTTAAAGGTATCAACTTAATAGTAGGTAGCCACACATTTACAGAAGTGTTTGGTGTAGAAAGTTTGGCTCGTAAATTACAAGAGAGAGATCGTGCAATAGAAATTACTAGATTAAATGAAGATCATTTGGAATAAAGAAATCGCATCGCAATATCATAAATGGAATGAATTATATGATGAAGTAATGAAAGTGTAATTTGTTATATTAAGATGGGTGGGAGGAATCCCCTTATGTCTGTCAAATAATAGTAAAGTTTCCTTTTGAATTAAGGGAATATTCAGAGTGTAAGGGTGAGGGAATGGACATTTCAATAATCGCTGCACAACTAGTTAAAGAGAAGGTTATTTTACATTATCCAAAAAACATGAAAGGTTTGAACGGGGGAACGACAAGTACGATATATTTGTTGGATGAACAATACGTTGTAAAACTGAATGAATCGGATGTAATACGTGAAGAAGCTTATTTTCTTCAGTTTTATAAAAAGAATGATGCGTTTCCAAAGCTTTTATATAAGGATCCGTTAAGTCGATATATTGTTTATTCATTTCTTGAGGGGACTACTTCGTGCAAATCTGGCCATAAACGAAGTATACTGTGCAAACTTGTAAAGGATGTTATCAATAAGTATGAAAAAATTCCAAAGGTGAGTGGCTGGGGATGGAAGGACAGTACGGTTCAATCTTGGAATGAATTTTTAACAGTAACTGTGATGGAAGCTCACGAAAATGTAAAGTCGTACATAAGTGATGAAGAATGTAGACTTGTTTTTAAGTTAGCAAATAGTCCGAATAGAGGGGCTGGAATAGATGAGCCATTTTTATTACATGGCGATTTCGGATTCCATAATTTTATAGTTCAAGAGAATAGGTTACATGGAGTAATTGATCCTTTACCAGTATTAGGAGATCCTATATACGATTTAATTTACGCGTTTTGTTCAACTCCGGAAGATTTAACGAAAGAAGCAATTGATTATGTGATGAAACAAAGTGTATTTCATAGAGAAGACCGTAATTTATATGAAGAAATGGTCATAGGTTTATATTTGCGGATAGATACGTGTTTAAGACACCACCCGAAAGATTTAGAAGATTATTTAGCAGCTTGGCGTTATTGGATGGGCGAGGTTGAGACTACTTTATAGCACAAATATTTTTGGGGAGATGGTGAGATGAATATTGCAGAAGCGAAAAAGGATTTAGCAATCAAAACGAAGAGAGGATTACCGATTATATTAGCTGGTGTTTTATTTTGGATGGTTATGAGTATAACGGGCTTTGTTCTTTCTGAAAAACAAGTGGTGTGGGTATATTTAATCGGTATGGGATGTGTGTTTCCTGTCGGCTTAATGATAGCTGCTATATTGAAAATTGATATGTTTGCGAAAGGAAATCCGTTAGGGATTTTGGCAGGATTAATTGGTGGGATAAATGTATTGAATATTCCGCTTGTATTACTTGCCTATTTTCAATTTCCAGAATGGTTACCTTTTGTAGTAGCAATGTTAATAGGTGTTCATTTTATCCCGTACGTATGGATTTATGAAAGCAAAAGTTATGGTCTATTGTCAGTAGGGACTGTATTCGTGACGTCAGTTTGCGGGATTCTGTTTGCAGAAAAAGGATTTACGGTGATTCCATTGTCGGTTACAGCTGTTTATTTACTTACTTATATAAGTTTATTAATTGAAAATAAAAAAGCAGATCAGTATCAACAAAAATCAGCTTAATAAAAATATAGGGATAGGGGGAATTATGATGAAAAATTTCGTTTGTACAACGTGTGGTGTGGAGTATGCAGCGAGTGTAGAGGAACCGGTGAGTTGTCATATTTGTGATGAAGAAAGGCAATATGTGAATCCGAAAGGGCAGTCTTGGACGACTTTAGAAAACTTGCAAATAAGTGATACATATAAAAATGAAATAATCGAAGAAGAAAACGGGCTTTATAGTATTACGACAAAACCAGGGTTTGCGATCGGTCAAACAGCATTTGTAGTGAAAATAGAATCATATCGATTACTATGGGACTGCATTACTTATTTAGATGAAATGACAATTGCGAAAATAAAAGAGCTTGGCGGATTAGATGCAATTGCATTGTCTCATCCTCATTATTATTCAACGCAAGTAGAATGGGCAGAGACATTTGATGTACCAATTTATATACACGAAGATGATAAAGAGTGGGTGATGCGCCCGAGTAGTCGTATTATTTATTGGTCTGGTGAGTCTTTACAATTAGCTGATGGATTGGTCATTCATCGTTTAGGAGGTCATTTTAAAGGTGGATCTGTCTTACATTGGGAAGAAGGTAATGATGGAAAAGGAATTTTGTTAACAGGTGATATTATTCAAGTTGTAGCGGATGAGCGATGGGTAAGTTTTATGTACAGCTATCCAAACTTAATTCCATTACCAGCGAGAAAAGTGGAAGAAATGGTGAATCGAGTGAAGCCGTTACAGTTTAATCGTTTATACAACGCTTTTCATCGCGTAGTAAAAGAGAATGCAAATGAGGCAGTGGAACGTTCTGCTGAAAGATATATTAAGGCGGTAGAAGGAAAGTTATTTCATACGTAAAAGGAGAGCAAGTCTAATGAAAACGTTAGTATGCTTCGGTGATAGTATTACAGCTGAAGATGTATTTTTTGATGGTACACCTAGATTAACACCAAGGTTACAAAGGATATTCTCAAATTGGGAAGTGGTGAATGCAGGTGTTCCAGGTGATAATACATTCGATGCGTTAAATAGGATTGAAGAAGATGTATTATCACATAAACCAGATTTCGTAACAGTTTTTCTTGGCACGAATGATGCAGTTTCTTTTTCACAAGGGTCATTACAAGCATACAAAGAAAATTTAGAGAAGATTGTGAACCATATTTCGTCAGGTAAAGTACTGCTTATTAGTCCTGCACCAGTTGATGAAGAAAGACAGCATAATAGAACAAATAAAGTGCTCGGTCAGTATGCAGACGTGGTAGAGGAAGTGGCGAAAGAAACAGGAAGCTATTTTCTAAATTTGTATGCTGAAATGATTCAAGAACGGAATTATAAAACATTTGTAGAAAATGATGAAAGAGATGGGCTACACTTTGGACCAGAAGGGTATGAGTATGTAGCGAAGTTGATTGGTGAAAAGTTAAAAGGGATTTTATAAAAAAGCAAAGCGATATCGCTTTGCTTTTCATTGTTTTTAGTAGTCAATCTAGAAATGCTTGCTGCAATGCTTTCAGTCCATCGCTGTAGATGCTATGAAACAGATTTATTGCCTCTTCATCACTAACCTCTACAGGGGTGAAAGTGCCAGACCACTCTACTAATGATGTGTTACTTTCAGTACCTTCTTTCACCTGGATTGTAGATAGATAATTAGTGACTGGGAATGGTGCATTCATGATTGAATACGTGTAGTAGCGTTCTTTCTCATTGAATACTTCTAAGCGTTCTATAATCGTATCACCATCTGGATTAGCTAGGTGACGTACACGACCGCCTTCCGTTAATTTACTGCTAGGTATATAAGGTAACCAGTCTGGAAGGGAGTTGAAACCGCCTATTAATTGCCATACTTGTTCAGGTGAACCGAACACTTCCATAGATGTAGTAGTATGTGCCATGTTCATTACGCTCCTTTTTATCTCGATATTTGCGAGCAAATAATCAGTGGGGGATGACCCCACTGATTAAGGTTTCAAATTATTTTACGTTGATTGGTAGTGGTGCATTAGGTGCTACTAGTTTTTGTTCGCGCATTTCTTCCCAGAATGCTACTGGAATTATTGTGTTTAAAGCGTTTTGATCTTCTACAATTCGTTCTGGTTTACTTGCACCAGGAACAACAGCAGCAACTGCTGGATTTGCTAATGAAAATTGTAATGCAGCAGCTTTGATGCTGATTTCGTGACGATCTGCAAGAGCTTTGATTTTCTCAACTTTTGCAATAATTTCTGGCGATGCTTTTTGATATTCGAAGTGAGCACCTCCAGCAAGAATACCTGAGCTATATGGGCCACCAACAACAATATCCATATTATGCTTAACAGCTGCAGGCATTACTCGTTGCAATGCACGCTCGTGGTCTAGTAATGAATAACGACCAGCTAGTAAAGATATATTTGGCTTCGCTTCTTCTAAATCAAGCATAAGTTCAATCGATTCTACTTTGTTTACTCCAAGTCCCCAGCCTTTAATGACGCCTTCTTCACGTAAGCGTGTTAGCGCACGGAATGCTCCTGTTCGAGCAATTTCAAATTGTGAAATCCACTCATCACCATAAAAGTCTTGTGCTAAATCATGAATGAAAACAAAGTCTAGTCGATCTGTTTTTAAACGTTTCAAACTTTGCTCGATAGAACGAAGTGTTGCATCTGCGCTATAATCATTGATCATTTTATTTTTACGACCAAATTCGAAGAGTCCACCTTTTTCACCTAAATCACGTGCAGATGGATCTTCTAGTTCATCTGAAATCGTTCGACCTACTTTTGTGCTTAAAAAGTAATCATCACGATTTCTTTTTGATAGTGCTTCACCAAGACGAATCTCCGCTAAGCCAGATCCATAAAGTGGAGCTGTATCAAAGTAACGAACGCCATTCTCCCAAGCAGCATCCACTGTAGCGATTGCTTCTTCTTCTGGGATATTACGGTACATATTTCCTAGTGGTGCTGTACCAAAACCGATTTTTTCATTTAGTAATTTACTCATTATAGATATCCTCCTAAAATATATTTGAAAATCAATATATATATCATTTTATTGTCTGACAAAAGGCATGATAAAAGTATATAAACAGTTAAAAAAGTACGTTAGCACTAAAAGATAACATGGGTAATTTCTAACACTGCATGACTCACTCAACTCTTACAAATGCTATTATGAAATGTATTTTACATAATGAAAAGTACGTACTTTAAAGTGATATAGATACTAAAAAGTAATACAGGTACTTTTTGGTGCCGTACTACTCATCTGCTGTTTACGTATGCTATTATGAAACATGTTTAATACAATAAAAAGTACGTACTTTAAGGTGCTATAGATACTTAAAAGTAATATTTAAATCTTTAGCTTAATTGCCTTATAACATTATTAAAGGAGATTTTTATATGAAAACATACAATATTCCTGTAGAGGCGACTTTAGAGGTTATCGGTGGGAAGTGGAAAGTAGTTATCCTTTGTCATTTAAAGAAAGACAAAAAGAGAACGTGCGAATTAAAACAATTAATGTCTGGTATTACGCAAAAAATGTTAACACAACAATTACGGGAACTAGAAGAAGATGGTGTAATCGAAAGAAAAGTGTATAACCAAGTGCCACCAAAAGTAGAATACTCTTTAACTGATTACGGTCATTCTTTAGATTCTATACTCGATTCTCTTTGTAACTGGGGAGAAAATCATCTTGAAAAGAATGGTAACACGTCTATGCTTATAACAGTAGCTGAATAAAGAAGGAAAAAACGAACGAGAATATGTTCGTTTTTTCTTTTTGTATAGAAGGAGATTTTTAAGCGGCATAATTCCTTTTTGGTAATATAGGTACTTTTTTGTGCTGTAGGAACTAAAATGTACCGTATAGAAAATTAGTTATTTTTACGTAACAATAGAGAAGAAATTTAGAAAAAAGGAGGGAGATCGCGTGAAACAATATAATATACCGATAGAAGCAACTTTAGAAATTATCGGTGGAAAATGGAAGGTCGTCATTTTATGTCACTTAACGAAAGGAACGAAGCGAACGAGTGAGTTGCAGCGTCTAATTCCTGAAATTTCTGTTAGAATGTTGACGCAACAATTACGTGAGCTGGAAGATGATGGTGTAATTACACGTGAAATCTATAAAGAAATTCCACCCCGAGTAGAATACTCCTTAACTGATTATGGGTGGTCTTTGCAAAATGTATTAAATCAATTGACCGTATGGGGAGAACAATGCATAGATAGAAAAAATAGTAAAGTTAAGTGAAATCTCTATATGTAATACTAAAAAACACCACCTAATGACGAGGTGGTGTTTTTTAGTATAAAAATTTAGAAAGTAAAAGTAAGGATCTATACCATATTAACGACTGTTTTAGCCGTGATGAATAATTGATTAAGGCTTTAATAGGTACTTAAAAGTGCCTTCATCACTTTAAAGTACGTACTATGCTTCATAATATAACCGTTTTATAATGACACTCGTAGCAAGAAGTCATAATGGTTTTAAGCTATGTTCAAAAAAACTTATTAACTAGTATAGTTTTTTGTTCAATTTTTTTAGTAGGAGATGTCTATATGGTTGAAGAACTTTTTTATAAAAAAATACTTAAAAATCTTTTTTTAGATCCAGTTCAAATTACACTTTGGAATGGAGAAACAATCCAATATGGAGAAGGGGAACCTCAATTTCATGTAACATTCCATAAGCCGCTTTCCAAAAAAGAAATCGCTAAGGATCCTTCTATTGCATTCGGTGAAGCATATATGAATGGGGACCTTGAAATTGAGGGGAATCTTGAAAAAGCAATTCAATCTATTTATAAAAGGCAAGATAGCTTTTTAGGTGATAGTAAGTTGCAATATTTCAAAAGTAAATGGAATTTTTCAAAACAAAAAAATAAAGAAGATATAGCTCACCATTACGATATTGGGAACGATTTCTATAAATTATGGCTTGATGAAACAATGACGTACTCTTGTGCGTATTTTCAAAATGAGCAAGATTCTTTAACGACAGCTCAGCATAATAAAGTGAATCATATTTTGAAAAAGTTGAACCTTCAAAAAGGTGATACGCTATTAGATATTGGTTGCGGGTGGGGTGAGCTCATTACAGCTGCCGCTAAGCAGTACGGTGTGAAAGCGATGGGGGTAACGTTAAGTGAGGAACAATATGCTAAGACTTCCGAGCGAATTAAAAAAGAGGGACTTACGGATTTAGTTGAAGTATCTTTACTTGATTACCGCGATATTAAGAATCGTAAATTTGATAAAATTGTTAGTGTAGGTATGATTGAACATGTAGGGAAAGACAACATTACGCAATACTTTGAGACAGTGAATGAACTGCTAAACGATGGAGGAATTTCGCTTCTTCATTGTATTACTTCTCCGGCTAATGGTGGTGCTACGAATGGTTGGATTGAAAAGTATATATTCCCTGGCGGATATGTTCCTGCTGTTAACGAATTAATCACGAACATGACAAACGAACAATTTTTCATTGTTGATGTGGAAAGCTTACGCAGACATTACGAGAAAACATTACAACATTGGGCCCGAAATTTTGAAAACGTACTGGAGGAAGTTCGCAAAACGAAAGATGAGCGATTCATTCGTATGTGGCGCTTATATTTAAATGCATGTGCAGCTTCGTTCTTCACAGGTAATATTGATTTACATCAATTTGTATTTACAAAAGGCGTAAATGATACAATTCCTATGACACGTTCATATATGTATAAATAAGATCAAATAATCTCATCGTAAAAAAATATATATAAATTAACAGATATATAACTTAAAGTAAAAAGCCGGGATGAAAATCGAAAATGATTTCTATCTCGGTTTTTTATTTGGTATATAACTTTAAGTGTAAAACTATATACTTTTTGTTTTGAAGGTATATAATAAATGTAGAAACAAAAATTTATGAGCAAGGAAGTTGAAGAACATGACATTAACAATGGGCTTTATCGGATTTGGGAAATCAGCTAACCGTTATCACTTACCTTATGTAAACACACGTAAAAATATAAAAGTAAAAACAATTTTTGCACGCCAAATTAATGAAGAATTAGCGGCTCCATATGCGGAGAAAGGTGTTTATTTCACTACTGATTTGGACGAATTGTTGAATGATGAAGAAATTCAAGTAGTGACAATCTGTACGCCAGCGCATACCCACTACGAATTGGCGAAAAAAGTTATACTTGCTGGGAAATCAGTTATCGTTGAAAAACCATTTTGCGATACAGTTGAACATGCGAAAGAATTATTAGCTTTAGGACGAGAGAAAGGTGTAGTAGTTATGCCTTATCAAAACCGTCGTTTTGATGGTGATTTCTTAGCTGTGAAGCAAGTTGTGGAACAAGGATTCCTCGGTGATATTGTTGAGGTCGAATCACATATTGATTATTTCCGTCCTGGTTCAATCACTCACGAAGGTCTAAAAGAAGAAGGTTCATTTTACAGTTTAGGTATTCATACGATGGACCGTATGATTTCACTATTCGGCCGTCCGGATACGGTGACATACGATATTCGTAATAATGAAGTGGAAGGTGCGGTTGATAATTATTTCGATGTTGGTCTACATTACGGCAATCAGCTGAAAATTAAATTGAAAACAAACCATGTTGTAGCGAAAGATTATCCACGCTTTATCGTTCATGGAACAAATGGTTCATTTATTAAAAACGGTGAAGATCAGCAGGAAAATGATCTGAAAGCGGGTATTATGCCTGAGAGTGCAGGATTTGGTGAAGATTCGCCGATGTACTATGGAATTGCTAAATATCGTAACGCAAACGGTGATTGGATTGAAAAACAAATTAAAACGCCGCTTGGTGATTACGGTCGTTTCTATGATGCAGCGTATGAAACAATCGTAAATGGTGCACCAAAACTTGTGAAAGACGAAGAAGCAGTAACGAATATTGAAATCTTGGAAAACGGATTTGCTGCTCCATCACCTTCTGTTTACAAACTTGAGGCTTTACATTTGAATGAATAGAAGAGGGAATACAGTATAAAGGAGGTATGGAAATGGCAAGTGGATCAACACAAGTAAAATACCTCGGCATTTACCAAAAAATTAAACAGCAAATTTTAGACAGCGAATATAAAATTAACGAAAAAATCCCGAGTAGCCCCGTCCTTGCTGAAGAATTTAGCGTTTCAGCACTTACTATTAAAAAAGCGCTGGATTTGTTAGTCAGAGATGGCTACATCATCCGCAGGCGTGGAAGTGGAACCGTGGTTCAAGATTGGCGTCAACAGGAAAAGGCACGAATGATTCAAACTTTAACAGGTACGAAAGCTGTTTACGGCAGTGAGGTAGAAAGTAAAATTATCGAGTTTACGATTGTCGGTGCCGATGAAATTGTTGCTGAAAAATTGGGAGTTTTAATCGGTGATTTCGTCTATAAAATCATCCGCCTTCGAATCATCCACGGCATTCCGACGATTATGGAGCATACGTGGATGCCGATTTCGGTCATCCCAGGTGTTGAAGCTTCCGTTTTAGAGGAATCGATATACTCACACATTCAAAATAAACTTGGTCTTGAAGTAGGGACATCCGTTGTCAGGGTTAAAGGAGTTCGACCAGATGATCGAGAAAAGCAGTTTATGAACTTAACAAATCAAGATTTCCTAATGAGAGTTGAACAAGTGGCCTACTTAACGGATGGACGCACATTCGAGTACTCTTACGCCGATCATCTACCAGAAACCTTTGAATTTGAAACAGTTATTACCGCAAAAAGTTATAAAGAGACATAAAAAAGGTTGAGGCAAGTAGTGTCTCAACCTTTTTCTATGTCTTCGATAGAATTTACACAAATAGAGGAATAGGTATCCCGCTATTTGAGGGCAGTGAGACTCCCACCTCAAAATTCAGCGAAAGCAAAGAGGTTAGGTGGGAGTCTCACTGCCCATAAAAGCCCGATTGGTGAAGGCTAATAATCAGTGGGGGATGAACACCCCCCACTGATTAAAGTTTCACTTTATTATTCATCAGCTGTAATAAGCATGGATGTGTTCCCGTTTTTTTCAAGATGACCTTCTCCCCAAGCGCAGAGGGAATCGAGTATGGCTCCTAAAGATGAACCGTAATCTGTTAAAGAATACTCTACTTTCGGTGGTACTTGATCATATACTTTTCTTTGGATTACATCGTCTTCTTCCAGTTCACGTAATTGCTGTGTTAACATTTTTTGTGTAATACCAGGCATTAAACGTTTTAATTCACTCGTTCTTTTTGTTCCTTTTTTTAAATGACAAAGGATAACAACTTTCCACTTTCCACCAATAACTTCTAAAGTCGCTTCTACAGGAATATTATATGTTTTCATAAAAAAACTCCTTTGATGAATTTAGATGACAGTTTTGGGCCTACATACGTTTGAATACTAAAATTATTTCTTTTTAGTGCCTATAACACTTTAAAGTGCGTACTATTTATTGTGCTAAATATCGTTCATAATAACCAATGTAAGAGAGGAGTAAACAGAACATGAATAGAAAGTTTATATGTTACTTTTTAGTACCTATAATACTTTAAAGTGCGTACTATTTATTGTGCTAAATATATTCCATAATAGCACATGTAAGCAAGAAATGAGTATAATATACTTTGAAGTGCATTTGAAATTGGTGAGAATAATAACTATGGGGACATTCACACAAAAGAAAACGATTTGTTACGTTGATAGATTTAATCCAAGACTTAACAGTTGATTAATCTAACTGTAAAGTTTAAAATTACAGTATAGTTTTAAGAAGTAAGTTGTCATCGTCTGTAAAATGTAGATACAGTAATTGTATGAAAGCATCATTTTAAAAGGAAACGGATAGTTGAGATAAATTAAACATTGTCGAATAAATAACATTACGTGAATTTGATTCTAAACTGTAATTTTTTTTAATACATTTCAATAATCCATATTTAAAATAATTGTACGTTTGATAAAGAACATTAAAGGAGTGAATAAAATATGGTGATTTTATATACGACAGCAAGCTGTGGTTCATGCCGAAAAGCAAAAGCATGGCTTGAAGAGAATCAAATTGATTATACCGAAAAAAATATCGTATCAAACTCTCTTACAGTCGATGAACTTAAATCAATTCTTCGTTTAACTGAAGAAGGGGCTACTGAAATTATTTCAACTAGATCCAAAATTTTTCAGGAATTAAATATAAATATCGAGGCGCTTTCGCTTAATGAATTTTATAAATTAATAATTGAGTATCCTCAAATGTTACGCCGCCCAATAATGTTGGATGAAAAAAGATTGCAGATTGGTTTTAACGAGGAAGAAATTCGTAAATTTTTACCACGTAGCGTTCGAACAGTTCTGAACATAGAATTGCAAAAGTTGGCTAATTAATAAGTAATATTTCTTAAAGGGAATTTTTGAAAGGAGGAAGCAAGAGATGATTGAAGTATGCGTTACAGTGAATTATAAAAATAGAAACTATCAAACAAATGTTATTGTGAGCAAAGATACGATCTGGACAAAAATTAAACAGTTGGCAGAAGAACAAGTCAAGAAACAGTGGGGTTTTTAAGTTTGATTATTTAAAAAGTGAAGTTATAGGTTAGAGATTCTAGCTAAATCCAAAATTTTTCAGGGATTAAATATAAATAAGTGAAATTTTTTGAAAGGAGGAAGCAAGAGATGATTGAAGTATGCGTTACAGTGAATTATAAAAATAGAAATTATCAAACAAATGTTATTGTGAGCAAAGATACAATCTGGACAAAAATTAAACAGTTGGCAGAAGAACAAGTCAAGAAACAGTGGGATTTTTAAAATTATTTTTAGACTTAAAAAACATAAATGATAATAGGTAGTTCAAAAAGATAAATGTAACTAATAGACATCGGTGAGCTCGTATAGAATATAAATGAATGTATTTCTTCATAGTAAAAATTATTTATAAATCTTAACGTTTGACAAACCTATCTGTAATATTTATAGTTACAGTAAGTTGAAAAGTGATTAGCAATTTATATCGTAGGAGGAAGACCATGAACAGTGACTTTACCTTGGCCATTCACAGTTTAACTTATTTAGCACTACAGCCAGACCGGATGTCAACAAGCAATGCTATTTCAGAAAGTGCAGGTGTTCATCCAGTACGCATTCGCAAAGTGCTAAGTTTGTTAAAAAAACATAAGTTTATACAATCAAAAGAGGGAATTGGTGGAGGTTTTATTTTCGCTCGAGATTTAAGTGAAGTTAATCTCTGGCATATTTATCAAATAACCTCAGAAGGTGCTTTGCAACCTAAATGTCCAGAATCGAATGACCAGTGTATTGTAGGCTCGAATATGCGAAAAGTTCTTTTCACTATTTTCTTAGGTGCTGAAGAACATCTAGGTGAATATTTAAAGAACTATACGATGAAAGAAGTAGTCGATCTAATCAATCAAGAACGATAAACGGCTTAATTTCTATATAGCCGTGGAGTTCTTAATGTTTAAATGTAATGAAAAACATTACAGTTCGAGTTGTTTTGTGTATCTTGTTTGTCGTCTCTAAAAAACGAGGAACGAATCCTAATAAATTAATACTAAAATCATTTCTAGGAAGGTGAAAAAGTATGATGTCAAATAATCCTGTTTTAAAAGTAGGAGATTGGGTTCGAGGAATATCAGTAGAGGGTGAATTAATACTTGGTTATATTGAATCATTTGATCATGTAGGGGAAGTAGTTAAGGTTAATGTTGTTAAATGTGACAACAGGGATACAATAAGTAGAACAATGTCCTTTTTAAGTAAACACGTAAAAAAACTCCCTGAATCAAAAGCAATAAACAAGGAACAAATCCTTTATCTTATAGACCTTGCATTATTAACAGGGGATGAAGAATGGTTTATCAAGCTTTCTTCCAAATTAAATTCGATAAACGAGCTAGTGAATGGGGGAGTTTAAAAATTATATTAAATATAATTTCTTTTGGAATCTTTAGTTGTGATAAAATCAATTGTTTTGTGTGAAAAAAAACCATTAAATTAGGGAGTTCAGGAGAAATTTAATAACATGATTTATAAAATTAATATTTTAAAGTAAAAGCATTTCTTTGTAATGAGAAATGCTTTTTATTTTTGTTGAAATGAAAAGGATATTTTGTTAACAATAATAATATAATAAAAAACAACTAATATTTATCGTTAAAAAATAAATTATGTGATAAAATCATTTTGTTATTAAATAAGCGAGGTGCTTTTATGAAACAAGTTACGACACTCTTTTTAAAGCTAGCTATTATTTTTATAGGAATCCTAGTCCTTGTATTGTGCATATTTTTGGTGCCTAAGATTGGGGATTTTGCTGGAGAATTGTATCCAAATATTGCTTATATGAAATCTCTCGTTTTAATCGATATGTACGCGGCAGCGATACCTTTTTACCTTGCTCTGTATCAAGCATTTAAACTTTTAAGCTATATTGATAAGAACGAAGCGTTCTCGGAATTATCGGTAAAGGCTTTAAAGAATATTAAATACAGTGCCCTCACGATTAGTACCTTGTACTTGCTAGGTATGCCACTCTACTATCTTATGGCGGCAAGAGTTGACCCTCCAAGTTTTATACCAATTGGATTGGTTATTATTTTCGCCTCTATGGTAATTGCCGTTTTTGCTGCTGTTCTACAAAGACTTTTACAAGAAGCTATTAATATAAAATCAGAAAATGATTTAACGGTCTGAGGTGGAGGATATGGCAATCATTATTAATATTGATGTGATGTTAGCAAAACGAAAAATGAGCGTAACGGAGCTTTCAGAGAGGGTTGGGATTACGATGGCAAATCTTTCTATTTTGAAAAACGGGAAAGCAAAAGCGGTTCGTTTTTCAACATTAGAAGCGATATGTAAGACTTTGAATTGTCAACCAGGTGATATTTTGGAGTATAAAAGAGACGAAGAGAATCAATAAAAATAGACAATGATTATTTTGTAAATAAGCCTTCCATATGGGGGGCTTATTATATTTTTCGGCTTAGCGTAGTTTTTGTAAAATGCTAGCGGGTTTCCTTATTGTCATCAAGTTAAAAAACGTATTGTCCGAAAAATGAGTTCAATTCTTATAGAAAACTTTGGTGGAAAAGAGATATCCCTTTCCAATAAATGTATATAAATTCGATATTAATAATTTATATCCCGAAAATTTATTTTTCTATTTTGGAAATATATTCATTAATTATTTATTACAATAGTTTTAGTGTATGAGGTGGAATGTATTAAATAACTAGTATATCTTAAAGTAATGGAAAAAATTACTGCATTATGGCTGAAATTCATTATATATTGAAAATTTTTCCTGGTGAAAAATCTGAAAATATAAAAATATTAATTTTATAAATATACACGTTATAATGAGGGCGTCGAGAGAAATTTTATTATCTCTGGAGAAAATATAAAAAATGCGATTACTAGTAAGAAAGGTGTTTGATTAGAGGCGGAAATGTATGTAAAGTGCTTCAGTGGCTTGTGTAATCAATACCATAAATGCTGCCGAAGTTATTAAAGTGATGTGTAGAATTGAGAAAGAAATGCCTCATAAATGAAGAGAGGCCGGTTTAGCTGAAATTACTGTTATAAGTAAAAAAAGAGAAACCACTAAAGTAATACACTGTTATTAGAAATGTTGCAACGTATTTATGAAGTCTATTCTATATTGTTCTCTTAAGGGTTCTTTATATAAAGAGCGGATACTACGAGTAAACTTTTTTGTTAACGCTAACAATTATATTAGGACGCTAACTAGCGAATGTTTCAATTTGGATTCATTATGATGAAGGACATGCAATGTGGGGCAACTTGTAAGGAATTCATTTTCCAAAAAAGGAAGATATTCGTTAGCTATAAAGAGAGACGTAAGAATAGGATACAAGGGGGAGTTATTATATGAACGGGAATACTGCAAAGAAAATAGAAGTTCAAGCTGAAAATACCGCACTAAAAAATGAGCAATATGCAGATCCGAAAAAGTGGCATAAGCAGGATACTACATGGGCATTGAGCCTATTTGGAACTGCAATTGGAGCAGGGGTGCTCTTTTTACCGATTAATGCAGGTTCAGGTGGTTTATTATCATTACTACTAATTACATTGCTTGCATATCCAGTTATGTATTACTCACATAGGGCACTTGCTAAAATGATATACGCTTCTAATTCTGCTGATGAGGGGATCACAGGTACAATTAGAGAGTATTTCGGAAATAAAGCGAGTATCATTTTTAACATCGTATATTTCGGTTCAATTTATACAATCGTACTAATGTATTCGGTTGCGCTTACAAATACTGCAAGTAGTTTTATCGTGCATCAATTGCACATGCCAGAACCTCCAAGGGCTATTTTATCACTTGTATTAGTTCTTGGTCTTATCGCTATACTGAATTTTGGTCAAGATATTACTGTAAAGGTAATGAGTATGCTAGTGTATCCTTTCATAGCTTCTCTACTTTTTATCGCAATATCTTTAATTCCACAGTGGAATACGTCAATGCTTAGTTTTTCAGCTGTTTCTACTGCTTCAACAGGTACAGGCTATTTTGGAACGATATTAATGATTCTACCAATCATCGTATTCTCATTTAATCATTCACCTATGATTTCATCATTTGTTGTGAAACAGAGAGCTACGTATGGAATAGAAGCTACTGATGCTAAATGTGCGCAAATACAAAAAGTTTGTTATATCATGACATTCGCTGTAGTTATGTTCTTCGTTTGGAGTAGTACATTAAGCTTGACTCCAGAGGATTTAAAAATGGCAAAAGAGCAAAACTTATCAATCCTTTCATATCTTGCTAATGAGCTTAATTCACCTGTAATCACGATTGCAGCTCCAATCATTGCTTTTGTGGCTATTACAAAATCTTTCCTTGGCCATTATATCGGAGCATTTGAAGTAATGCGTGACATGATTATTAAGTTCGGTAAATCACGTGGAAAAGATATAGAAGAAAAAACAATTAAGACAATCGTCCTTACTTTTGTTGTATTATCATGCTGGTTTGTTGCTTATACAAATCCAAGTATTCTTGGACTTATTGATTCTCTAAGCGGTCCATTAGTTGCTGCTATCTTATGTCTATTACCGATGTATGCAATCAATAAAGTACCAGTACTAGCTAAATACAAAGGGAAAATGAGTAACGTATTTGTTATTATTGTAGGTGTACTTACTGTTTTAGCAAGTATTAAGTCATTATTCTAATTCACGATTGTTAGTTTTAGTGTGAAAATAGTGGACACGAAAAACTTTTTGGACAAACTTCTCAAGTTGGAGAGTTTGTCCTTTTTTATTCAATCTATCAACTTAGCGACAAAAAGCCACCTTTCATATATTAGGTGGCTTTTTCGGTATTAATATATTTTAATTATTCACGTCTGAATGGACCTTTTGGAGCAATTAGTTCTAAATTAGTACCATCTGGATCACGGAAGTAGGCAACGCCTGTACCAAATCCAGATTTCAAGCCGTCTTCTTCTTGAAAGACAATTGGATCTCCATCTGGTTCTACTCCAATTGCTTTTAGACGTTCTACAGCAGCATCGATATCTTCTACTTCAAAACAAAGATGCATCGCACTAATTTGATCATTTGAGTAAGATGCTTTATCTGATTTAGGGACAACGTATTCTAGAATATCGATATTCAAATTGTCTAAGTGAAGGTTGGCGTATTTAATACGAGTATCTTCAAGTCCTTGAGTTTGCGCCATTCTCTTTCCGCCAATTTCATCGATGTTTGATACTTTCTTACCTGTTAATGCTTCGTAAAAAACGATAGATTTTTCTAAATTACTTACTGTAATTCCGACGTGATTTACTTGTGAAAAGCTTGCTGTTTTTTCACCCATTTTTGTTGCCTCCTATTTTTAGGTGGTGTAATGTATTCGTTTCACCAATCTTTTACTGTAATTAAAATGAGCTTTTAGTAGAAGTTCTATTCTATGTCTTTTGTAACAACACACGAGAAATATAAGAGTGTTTTTTAATCAGAAAAGAATCTAGTATCCGCTAGATTCTTTTATTTTTCGTTTGTCTTGATACAAAAATTTGATGAATTTAAATTACAGCCATTGAGCAAAAAAGTTTGATATGAAAAATATTATTCTTTAGTACATACATTTTTAAGATGTTAAATATATTTCATAATAGTCTCTGTAAGATAGGGATAAGTAAAATAGTACTTTAAAGTACCTATAGCACTTTAAAGTGCGTACTTTTTATAACTTTGAATATCATTCATAATAGCACCAGTAAGAAGAAAATAAGCTTTACGGTACTAGCTACTTGATGTTACAGCAGTTTATTTAGATTCAGATTGATTGAAAGTTGATACTTTAGAATTCAATAATTGCCCGAAATACCAGAGTGGCATAAAACGATTATGGAGGTTAAAGATATGACTAATTCAAATTTGAATGAAATAAGTAAACAAATTGTAAAAGAGGAAGAAACACTTCAATTTACCTCTTTTACAAATGAAGATGCCTTGCAACTAGGCTTATTTATCGTTGAAACAGCAAAGCGAGAGGGGAAATTGATTGCTGTTGATATAACGAAAAATGGTGTGCAATTATTTCATTTCAAGATGACAGGGACAAATGAGGAAAATACGAAATGGATTGAGCGTAAAAAACGAGTCGTTTCCCTGCATGACCGTAGCTCATATTATATGCAGATACAAAGTGAAATAACTGGAGTCTCATATAATGAAAAATATCTTTTAGATACTTCGGAATACGCTGCGTTTGGTGGATGTTTTCCTATCAGAATAAAAAACGTAGGGGTTATTGGAATGATAACAGTTTCAGGATTACCACCAGAAGAAGATCACGAATTGGTAGTAAGAGCAGTTAAAAATCATTTGAACTAATCGTTGTAGTTAATGAATAAATAATTAATTTTAGGGGGCAATACTATGCCATTAATTGAACTAAATACTTGGCCAACCATGTCAACAGAAGAAAAGAAGGAATTCATTTATAATGTAACGGAACTTACAATAAAACGATTAAAAATTGTCCCTGACAAAATTCAAGTGTTAATCACGGAACTTGAGAAAGAAAATTGGGGGAAAGCTGGAGCTGTAGCAAGTGATGCTACCTTTTCTGAGAAAAGTAGGGTGTCCAATTGGGAAACAAAAGGGTCTTATGGTACACCGGATAGTAACGTTGATGGAATGGGTATCATTAAGATTGATATATGGAATACATTTGATCAAGAGACAAAGGATAAGTGGGTAAACGAACTTACACAATTAACCTCTAAATATACACATGCACCTTTGGATAAAGTGCTAATTATTATTCGTGAAATGATTCCAGGAAACTGGGGACAAAGCGGTGTAACAGGAGCCGATAAAGACTTTCTTTCTAAAAGTCGTACATTTTAATGATTAAATAAAAAAGGCAAAAATGAACATATTTCTGTTCGTTTCTGCCTTTTTTATTTGTCTGCGGTAATGAATATGATCTTTTACATTTTCAAGTAATATCCTCTAAAGTCACCTCTACTGGAAGAGTGTATTTCTTTATATGAAACCCTTCTTCGTTGAATGTAGATGTCAATTTTTGAGCAAAATAAGCTAGGTTATGTAAATGTTACTTTTTAGTACCTATAGTACTTTAAAGTACGTACTTTTTATTAGGATCAATATAATGCATAATAGCACATGTAAGAGAGAAACAAGCTTTACGGTACTAGTAACTAACTATGTTACTTTTAGTACCTACAGCACTTTAAAGTACGTACTGTTAATTATGTTAAATACATTTCATAATAGTATTTGTAAGAGCGGAGTGAGAAATGAGAAGTACGGTACTAAAAAGTACGGTACTAAAAAGTGCCTACAGTACTTTAAAGTGCGTTCTTTAAAAAGAGAATGAAACCATTCATAATAGCGTTTGTAGAGATAAAATATATTTTTTGAAAGATAAAAGGGCCTTTTTATCGCACTATTATGATAGGAATTGTAGGGGAGAGGGGAAACTCAATTGAATTCATATACAGCATCGTCTTCAGAAGTTCAGACGAATCGAAGAAGTATATTTGCGTTATTAGCGCTAGCGATTAGTGCGTTCGGGATTGGGACAACTGAATTTGTTAGTGTCGGTTTATTACCATCTATTTCGGAAGATTTACATGTGTCGGTGACAACAGCTGGTTTAACCGTTTCTTTATATGCGTTAGGCGTAGCATTTGGTGCTCCAGTATTAACGTCGTTAACAGCTAATATGTCACGAAAAACGTTATTAATGTGGATTATGATTATTTTCATTATTGGTAACGGAATTGCAGCTGTCGCAACAAGCTTCACTGTATTACTTATTGCGAGAATTGTGTCTGCGCTTTCGCATGGTGTGTTTATGTCAATTGGTTCAACGATTGCTGCGGCACTTGTACCAGAAAATAAACGTGCTAGCGCGATTGCGATTATGTTTACTGGTGTAACAGTTGCAACTATTACAGGTGCACCAATTGGAACGTTTATCGGTCAACAATTTGGCTGGAGAACATCATTTTTAGCAATTGTGGTAATTGGAATTATTGCTTTAATCGCTAATAGTATTCTCATTCCATCTAATATGAAAAAAGGTTCGTCTGTATCATTCCGTGATCAATTTAAACTGATTACGAATGGAAGACTGTTACTTGTTTTCATCATTACTGCACTTGGATACGGTGGTACATTTGTAACATTTACGTATTTATCTCCGTTATTACAAGAAGTAACAGGATTTAAAGCTAATACGGTTACGATCATTTTATTAGTGTATGGAATCGCCATTGCGATAGGGAATGTGATTGGCGGGAAATTATCGAATCATAATCCAATTCGAGCGCTATTCTACATGTTCTTCATTCAAGCGATTATATTATTTGTGTTAACATTTACAGCACCATTTAAAGTAGCTGGATTAATTACAATTATTTTCATGGGACTATTCGCATTTATGAATGTTCCAGGGTTACAAGTATATGTCGTAATGTTAGCTGAACGATTTGTACCGAGTGCTGTCGATGTTGCATCGGCAATTAATATTGCGGCGTTTAATGCTGGGATTGCTCTTGGTGCTTATTTAGGCGGTATTGTAACGAACTCGTTAGGGTTAATTCATACAGCTTGGGTAGGCGGCATTATGGTAGTAGGTGCTGTTATTTTAACAGCATGGAGTATGTCATTAGAAAAACGAGATCAAGTAAAATAAAAGGAGAGAAAATAAAATGAAAAACTTACAAAGTACAACAACATTGCATAACGGTGTAGAAATGCCTTGGTTCGGTTTAGGTGTATTTAAAGTAGAAGAAGGTCCAGAACTTGTAGAAGCGATTAAATCAGCAATTAAAGCAGGATACCGCAGTATCGATACAGCTGCAATTTATGGAAATGAAACAGCTGTAGGTGAAGGAATTCGTGCAGGTATTGAAGCGACTGGCATTGCAAGAGAAGAATTATTTATTACTTCAAAAGTATGGAACGCAGATCAAGGATATGAAACAACAATCGCTGCATACGAAGAGAGTCTAAAAAAATTAGGACTAGATTATTTAGATTTATATCTTGTTCACTGGCCTTCAGAAGGAAAATATAAAGATACATGGAGAGCGCTAGAAACACTTTATAAAGAAAAGCGCGTACGTGCAATTGGTGTAAGTAACTTCCAAATCCATCACTTACAAGATGTAATAAAAGATGCAGAAATTAAGCCAATGATCAACCAAGTAGAATACCATCCTCGTTTAACACAAAAAGAATTACAAGCTTTCTGTAAAGAACAAGGTATTCAAATGGAAGCATGGTCACCACTAATGCAAGGTCAATTATTAGATAATGAAACATTACAAGAAATTGCTGAGAAACACGGTAAAACAACAGCCCAAGTTATTTTACGTTGGGATCTTCAAAATGGAGTTATTACAATTCCAAAATCAACGAAAGAACACCGCATTATTGCAAATGCTGACGTGTTTAACTTTGAATTAACGAAAGAAGATATGGAAAAAATCGATGCGTTAAATCAAAATCACCGCGTTGGTCCAGATCCTGATAATTTTGATTTCTAAGATTAAAGAATGGGTAAAAAGAGTGCAAAGTTGCACTCTTTTTTTATTTTTTATTCAATAAAATGCTTCTGTTTATATTATGACTTTTAAATTACTTTAGGCGATTTAAAGAACTGATTCTAAAACAGTATTAAAGTTTGACATGTAATCATGCATTCTATAATATGTATGCTATAGCATGTATTTTGTAAGTTATTTGGAGGTGGCATATGGACTTATATGAGTTAACAGGATACCGTGTTCATCATACTGATGTGAAGTTAACAAATGATATAATGTAAGTTATTAATCACATATTTCTTATAAAATTTATCATTTATATGCTATAGCATATAAATATCATCTCATAACTTGTAAAGGGAAATTTTTAAATCATACAGTAAATATATTATGAAACGAGGAGATTTTAGCTATGGAAAAATTCATATTAGCGTTTGATAGAGAACTTGTAATTGCAGAAAGAAAAGATTCAACATGGAGTGTCCATTCGCAGTTTGTAGGTGTTAATCCAGTTGCTTTAGCTTCAGATCCATACGACCAAGAAAGAATATATTGTGGTACTTTTGATAGGGGATTATGGAGAAGTAAAGATGGAGGAAGTTCATGGGAAGTGATTGGTACGTTACCTTCCTTTGGTGAAGTGTTCCCAGCCAATGCTATTTATATGAGAGCTATTACAGCAGTTTCTGTATCTCCAGCGAAGGGTGATAACGGTAACGGGATCGTATATGTAGGAACTGAACCGAGCGCAATGTTTGTATCCAAAAATGGAGGAGACAGTTTTGAATTGCTAACGGATTATCGACAAATGCCATCGTATTCATCATGGTTCTTTCCTCAACGAACATATACACACCATGTAAAATACATTGAAATTGATGCTAATAATCCAGAAACCATTTATACGACTATTGAGGTTGGGGGATTAATTAAAAGTGTAGATGGCGGTATGACATGGACTGAGGAAAAAGAGGGGAATTATCCTCAAGATATTCACGTTCTTAAATCACATCGCAATGCACCGAATCGCTTATACGGGGTTTTAGGTGATTCATTCTTGAAAGAACCAGGTCACGAGTATGCGGAGAGCTGTGATGGAGGTAAAACTTGGAACTATATTTGTAGTGGGCTAAAGCATCATTACGCATATCAAATGGCAGTTAATCCTAATGATCCGGAAAATATTATTATTGCGACATCGTCAAATCCACACGTAGCACATGATTACAATAATGGAAATTGTGAATCATATATTTATAAGAAAGAAAAAGATCAGCCTTGGGCAGAAATGAATGCAGGTTTACCAACTCCCAAAGGCACAATCATACCAGTATTAAAGGCAACAAGTGATGGGACGTTCTATCTGTTTAGCAATAAAGGAGTGTATCAGTCAGTAGATGGTGGTTCAAATTGGGCGTCATTAGAGATTCCTTGGGAGAACAGATTTATGGAACAACATCCTTATGAGATGTTAATCATTAAATAAGTGACGGGTATAGTTTTAACTACTATTCGTTAAGAATGCTTAGCTGAATTTAAAATTAAAATGTATTAAGCCAGGTAATGTGTTATAAACGCTTCCTGGCTTTTTTATTGACTATAATAATGAGTCAATTTAACGCTATTATCTTTGGTGATTAAATTCATATTTGTGTAAATATGAAACAAACAGGATACATTAATAGAGAATGGATAAAATAGTACCGAATGATGATTAGATTTTATGAATGATGTTATAAGACGTTTTTTAGGTCAACTGAAGGAAGCAGTGTGTTTAGGTTCAGAATGATTGGTAATTGATGTTATGGAGTTCAATCATTAAAAAATGAAAGAATTTAAACGCATATTATCTTCGAGATGTATTTTTTGAAGGATATTAGAACTTAGGAGGAGATGACGTTATGACAAAAGATTTTTATACTGCACTGAAAGAAAGACGTACTTACTATGGAATTAATAAAGAGGTACAAGTATCAGATGAAAAAATTAAAGAAATCGTGGAGTTTGCTGTGAAATATACTCCATCCGCTTTCAATTCTCAAACTGCGCGAGTAGTTGTATTATTTGGTGAAGCTCATGATAAATTATGGGATATTACAACTGAAACATTAAGAAAAGTAGTTGGAGATGGAGATTTTTCAGGAACGCAACAAAAAATGGATTCCTTTAAAGCTGGTTATGGAACAGTGCTATTCTTTGAAGATGAGGCAATAGTGAAATCGCTTCAAGAAAAATTTGCTGCATATGCTGAAAACTTCCCAATTTGGTCACACCAAGCATCAGGTATGCACCAATTAGTCGTGTGGACGGGATTAGAAGCAGAGGGATTAGGGGCATCTTTACAACATTATAATCCATTAATCGACGATGAGGTAAAACAAGAATGGAATGTTCCTGACAATTGGAAATTAATTACACAAATGCCATTTGGTAATCCAACAGCTGCACCAGGAGAAAAAGAATTTCAACCGCTTGAAGAGCGTGTGAAATTTCATAAGTAATAAAGTGAAACTTTAATTAGTAGTGTCTTACTGTCCGCAAATAGCGAGGGAAGCTAACTGTATTGTGAAAATAAAACTGTTTCGTCAAAAAAAGTTTATTCGTTCTTTTTATTAATCGAGTATGTATGAATAAAAGGCGTTGAAAATATAATTTTAATCTTTAAAGGAACAAGGTTATCGTTTTGATCACCTTGTTTTATTTATTAAAAACGCTAAGTTTTCATAAATGCTTGAAAAACTAGCGTTTTAATCATAGGTATTTGTAATTTGATTACTTAAAACTATATACGAAAAAGCTTTTATACTATTCCTCAAGTTCTATCCATTCCTGTGACCATTCTTCTATTCCGCGAATAATAGTTTCTAAAGCAAATCCTTTTTGAGTTAAAGAATATTCTATACGAACTGGTGTCTCAGGAAAGACTTTACGTTCGACAATTCCTTCTAGTTCTAATTCTTTCAATCTTTCTGAAAGTAATCTTCCGCTAACAGGAAGAGAAGATTCAAGCGTACAAAAGCGCTGAGATCCAGAGAAAAGTTGGTAAATAATTAGTGCTGTCCATCGTTGACTAAAGAATTTCATTCCTTTTTCAAAGCGAGGGCATAATGTAGAATCATTCATTTTCCTTCACCTCCTAAAACAAATTATATAACATCTTACTATTAGTAACAAATGTTTTTATAATTAATTACTTGACGTAAATTAATTACGATTGTATACTCACTTACATAAAGTAACTAAGTTGTTTTATGTAAGTGAAGTTCTTTTCTTTAAATGGCCAAAGTTGTAATGATACATATTGCATATAAGCTGAGAGAAAAAAGAATATCATCTGTAAAAACACTTACGTTGTGTAAGTTAAACAATAAAAAATATAACGATGGAAGGGAATTTTTTAGAGATTCTCTATACTTGGAGGTACTTAATGGTTACAACAGATACAATTCATATGTTAGAAGATAAAATTAAATTTATACATCAAGATGGAAAGGATATTTATTTAGTAGGTCCTATCAAATTGCCAATTAATTTATATGGGGAGACTAAAGTTTTCCAATGGTATTCTTGGTTGCAATGTAGTGAGGTTACAAATAGTGTAGAAGGAATTATCGAAAAACTTTCATCTATTAATTTAGCTGATATGCAACAATCTAGTGTGCTTGTATATGGTGATTTTGAGAATTCTGAAGATGCCCTAATTCGTATGCATAGTATTTGTCACACGGGTGATATCTTTGGTAGTAAACGTTGTGATTGTGGATTCCAATTAAAGCAGTCTTTACAAATGATTACAGAACATGGTTCAGGTGCTTTATTTTACTTAGCGAATCATGAAGGAAGAGGGATTGGCTTGTTTAGTAAAGCGATGACGTACCTCTTGCAAGAAAATGGGTTAGATACAGTAGAAGCTAATCTAAACCTAGGTTTTGAAGATGATGTTCGAAACTATGATGATACAATTGAAGTGTTAAAAGCGCTACGCTCAAAACCTGTAAAACTTATTACAAATAATCCGAAAAAATTAGAAGCGTTACAAAAAGCTGGATTAAATGTTACGAGTCGTGAACCGTTATGGGGTGATGTCTCAGAGTTTAATGAGAAATATTTGCAAACGAAGATTCAACGTTCTGGACATTTTGAAGGGGGACACTTACATGCTTGAGCATGAATTGTATATGAAGTTAGCACTAGAAAATGCCAAGGCTATGAAGGGACAAACCACTCCAAATCCACTGGTTGGATCTGTAATTGTAAATGATAATCGAATTGTAGGGATCGGAGCACATATGAAGGCCGGAGAACCACATGCCGAAATACATGCGATACGTATGGCGGGAGAACAAGCACGTGGTGGTACAATCTATGTAACTCTTGAACCTTGTTCTCATCATGGAAGAACAGGGCCTTGTGCAGAAGCAATTGTACAAGCAGGAATTAAGAGAGTAATAGTTGCTACACTTGATCCAAATCCAATTGTTTCTGGACGTGGAATTAAAATTCTGCAAGATGCTGGTATTGAAGTACTTGTAGGAGTGTGTGAAGAAGAATCTAAAAAGATGAATGAAGTCTTTAATAAATATATTATGACAAAGCGCCCATTTGTAACGATTAAATCGGGTGTTACATTAGATGGGAAAATTGCTACTTCTTTATCGGATAGTAAGTGGATCACATCTACAGAAGCAAGACAGGAAGTACACCAAATACGAAATGAAAATGCAGCTATTTTAGTAGGAGCGAATACTGTACAAAAGGATAATCCATCATTGACAACTCGTATTCCAAATGGGCGAAATCCAATTCGAGTAATTTTGGACTCAACATTACGCATACCAATGGAAGCTCACGTTGTTACAGATGGAGAAGCTCCTACCTGGATATTTACAACAAGTAATCATGCAGCGGAAAAAAGGAAGGCATTAGAAAATGCAGGAGTCAAAGTATTTGTTACTAGCGGAGAAAAGCATATAAACTTATATGAAATGCTTGATGTTTTAGGGCAAAAAGGAGTTTCCTCCCTGCTTATTGAAGGTGGTGGAGAGGTAAATGCTTCGTTTATTGAAAATGAATTGATGGATAAACTTATTTTATATTTCGCACCTAAAATTATTGGGGGCAGATTGGCGCCTAGCTTTGTAGAGGGGACTGGTATTACTAAAATGCAAGATGCAATTGAATTTAAGGATATATCATTTACCCAGGTTGGAAAAGATTATAGATTTATTGGTTATCCAGAATATCGGAAAGATGAGAAATAAGGAGAAAAAAAGCTACTTATATTTTCCGATAAATGGATTGCAGAAAGGAGCGATGAAGAGTGAAGTTTGGATTTGATATCGATGATACATTAATTGATTTGAGGCAGCATGCTTTTCATTTATATAATAAAAAATTAAACAAAAAAGTAGGATTGGATGTATTTCATTCTTTAAAAACAATTGAAATTCATGAAGCATTTGGCATGACTTCGGAGGAAGGTAGTCATATGTGGAATAGTTTGCTGGATGAGATTTATTATACTTCTTGTTCACCGTTTCCGTATGCAGTAGAGACATTGCAAGAATTAGAAAGACAGGGACATGAAATTTACTATATAACGGCGCGACCTAAAGAGCATGGAGAGCAAACAAAAAAATGGTTAATAGAAAAAGGTTTTCCGGTACATGAAGATCGCTTTTTCTATGGAATGAAGGATGAAGAAAAAATACACTTCATACAAGAAATGAAATTAAACTATTTCTTTGATGATAAGCCGGCTGTCTTAGAAACATTAATAGGAAAACCGATAAATGTGTATGCAAAAACTACTTCTTACAATCAACATCTCAATATCCCGCGTATTACAACTTGGACAGAGTTAGGAAATATTATAAAGAAAAGTATGTAAAGATTTAATTAGAAAATTAAATAGAGCCAAGAGCATATTGAGTATTACAATTTTAGAGGAAAGACATATGTCATATGTCTTTCCTCATTTTTTTTGGGATTACAGGGAATACAACATATCCATCAACTTAAGAATTTTATAACACCCAAAGCAAAGATGGGATTACAGGGAATACAACATATCCATCAACTTAAGAATTTTATAACACCCAAAGCAAAGAAATGTACAATTTCGCGTGAAGTTGTACATTTCTTTGTTTTAGGCGGCACTTCAAAATGTTAGCTTGATGGGCATGGGGTACCGCCCACATTTTAACGAAAGTATATGCTAAGAAAGTTTTGACATAAAAAAGCCGATTTTTACCCAGTTAAGAGTACATCGGCTCGTTAATATTTAGCAGTAATTTCTTATCCATTTATGCATAAAGATTTTACCGTTATCGCTGCCTTTGTTAGAATCCAGTTTTACATAGGTTGCTACCAAAAATTTAAAAAAATAAATTTAATTGCTTGAAAATTCATTTAGAATGATTTATATTTGCATTAAATGATAGAATTATCTATCAAAAACAACTTTATACAAAGAAAGGTGTGATTGAGATTGTTAAACGCCCCATTGATGGGAAGCATTTAGGTGCAGCAGCATTGAAATGATTGGAAAGAAATGAGTGAGCCTTCATAATAAAGAACGCTATAACTTTATGTAGTGCTTGATAACCTTGTATTAGATTATTTGGTAAAAACATCGAAATTCATTGAAATATATTTCTGTCTAAGTTGTTATCATGTCTTGATGAAAAACGTAAAAAATAGACAAGAGAAAATCCTGGAAAACCTGTTCAGAAAGTATGGTATGAAGGCAAGCTTGTGAAGTGAATTCAAAAACAATTGGACAAAAGTGAGGTAAATAATATGACTTTTGAAGAAAAATTACAAGCATATGCAGAACTTACGGTAAAAATTGGTGTCAATATTCAACCAGGGCAATACTTATTAGTCAATACATCAGTGGATGCATTGGATTTCGTCCGTATAGTTGTGAAAGAGGCTTATAAGGCTGGGGCTGGGCGTGTTCATGTTAATTTTTCGGATGAGGAAATGGATCGTGCTTACTTTGATCATGCCTCAGATGAAGAATTTAATCGTTTCCCAGAATGGATAGTCAAAATGAATGATGAGCTGATTGAACGTAATGGCGCACTATTAATAATAGATGCTACAGACCCCGATAGATTTACAGGTATTTCAGCTGATCGTCTAGCTACCTATCAAAAGGTATCAGGAGCTGCTCTAGGAAACAATCGCAACGCCGTAATGAAGGATTTAATAGCTTGGTCGATGGTAGCAGTTCCTTCATCAAAGTGGGCATCGAAGGTGTTCCCGAATTTAGCAGCTGAGGATCAAGTACCAGCATTATGGGAGGCTATTTTTAAAGCTGTTCGTATCGGTGAAGGAAATGCGGTTGAAAAATGGCGTGAACATGTAACAAATTTAGAATCTCGTGCGGTCCTATTAAACAATAAAAAATATGCGATGCTTCACTATACAGCGCCAGGTACTGATTTAACAATTGCATTAGCGCCACAGCATAAATGGATTACTGGAGGTGGTAAAACGCCAGATGATACTATCTTTATGGCTAATATGCCGACAGAAGAGGTTTATACGTTACCGATGAAACAAGGTGTAAATGGCTATGTAAGCAATACAAAACCATTAGTTTATCAAGGGAATATTATCGACGGTTTTAAACTGACATTTGAAGAAGGAAAAATTATTAAAGCTGAAGCACAGATAGGACATGGTTTATTACAGGAGCTTATTAATGTGGATGAAGGCGCCTGCTATTTAGGTGAGGTAGCACTTGTACCACATCTATCGCCAATTTCAGCATCGGGGATTTTATATTTTAATACATTGTTTGATGAAAATGCCTCGAACCATTTAGCGATTGGTAAAGCTTATCCAACTTGCTTAGAGGGTGGAAGGGATTTAGATAACGATCAGCTTGAAACGTTAGGTGCAAATAGTTCAGTAATACATGAGGACTTTATGATTGGCAGCAGTGAGATGGACGTCGACGGTATTCTACCAGATGGAACTGTAGAGCCAATTTTCCGTAAAGGTAGCTGGGCATTTTAAGTTTTTAATTTGAAGAAAGGAGTATAGTGGATGAAACGATTATTAAGCATAATTGGTGCAACTATATAGGTGTTTCATCTGTTTTTGCTGAGACTGAAAACTACCTCTTTAATTTAGAAGTAAAATGCATTTAAAGGAGATAGGCCAATGAATTTCTGGGAAGTCGTTTTGATAGTTGTGAATTTTAGTCTATTGAGTTGGATACTGTTTGTAGCCGGGGAAACGAAAAAATGGTCTAAATTAGCTACTTTGGTTGCTATTGTAATGGTTACAGTTCAGCTATTGTCAGAAGGTTTTAGATGGCAGATGATTCCGACATATGTATCCCCAGTTATCTTAATTTTATGCTATTTATTAGCTGGACGGAAAAAGGACTTTAGAAGCCGGGGGATATTTATAGTTAAGACTTTGTTGTTGTGCATCTATTTGTCTGTAGCAGTTGCGCTACCCTTACTTATGCCAGTATTTTCATTTGAAGAACCAACTGGTCCACATAGGGTCGGTACGAAGCTATATCATTGGATTGATCATCAAAGAAATGAACCATATTCGAAAAATCCAACTGATCGACGCGAACTGATGGTGCAAATTTGGTATCCTGCAGCTGAAAAAAGCAAGGGGGATCAAGAACCTTATATTCGTAACATAAATGAGCTCTCCAAGGGATTGGAAAAAACATTGTCTATTCCTGCATTTGCATTCAGCCACTTGGAATTGGTAAAATCTCATTCGTTTATGGATTTACAACTCTCAGACTCAGAGAATCAATATCCCATATTACTTTTCTCTCATGGTTTTAATGGTTTTCGTAATCAAAACACGTTTGAAGTTGAGGAGTTGGCTAGTCAAGGATATATTGTTCTAAGTATCGATCATACTTTTGATACTGCAGCTACCGTCTTTCCAGATGGTCGAACTGCTTACGTACAGCCCTTCAATTTAACTGATGACGAAGGGGATAGCCACATAAAATTATGGGAGGAAGATGTCACCTTTGTGCTTAATCAGATAGAGAAACTTAACCAAAACGATGAGGCCGGCTTCTTTACAGGAAGGCTTGATACCTCACGAATTGGAATGTTTGGGCACTCTTATGGTGGAGCTACCGCAGCACAAATACTTGCAAAAGATTCTCGTGTTAAAGCAGCTATCAATATGGATGGCGCTTTGTATGGGGAAATTTTACCTGAAAGTGGGATTGGAAAACCATTTCTGCTCATGAGTGCAGTAGAGCCTGATGAAGCAGATCCCGATAAAGTGAGGGAGCGATATGGACGTGGGTTAGCTGGCGGTGGTATGTCAATGGTCATTCCTCATACAGATCATACAAGCTTCACTGATTTACATTTGTTCTCCCCTCTGTTGCAGAGCCCAGGTGAAAATCCAAAGGAAGTTCATCGCGTTATCAACGAATTCAGCTTGGCATTTTTTGACCAGTATGTAAAACAGAAGGATGATGGCTCAACCCTTAAAGGGCTCATGACCAAATACCCAGAAGTGAATTTTAAAGTAAACCGATAACTTTATGCAGAAAGTACCTTCATTATAAAATATTCAGTAATTAAATGAAGTACAAATGGATTCAATAAAAGTAGAAAAATTACTGTAATTATTAATTCTTCATGAAAAAATGCTGGAAAAATTAGCAAGAAGGATAACCATATTAGTGAAAAAAATAAAAATATCACAAGGGAACATCGTGAAAAATAGCTTAAAAAACCCAGCTAATGTAATTGTTTTCTCTACTAAGAAAGCGAATCGTACCATTTCCTTTGGTTTTTGTATGTATTACATCAAAAAATTAATTTCTTCATCTTCATCTACATAATAAAAATAAAACATTCAAAGTACTATCAGTTTCAGTAATATAATTCTTTTGGAAAAGCTAAATTTAGCAGCTGGACACTTTGTTTGAGATTGTTTATCATGTTATCAAATGATATATTTATCTATCAAAAAATGACGACTTTATATAGAAAAAGGGAGAGATTGACGATGAAGAAAGACTTATCAACGTTAAAGGAAGCGAGATTTAACGCAATTCTTGATTCGGCTACTATATTACTTGTTGAAAATCCTACTGCTTCGATGAATGAAATTGCGGAATATGCGGGAATTGGCATTGCTACACTCCATCGTTACGTCGAAAGCAGAGAGAAATTGATGCTGTTCTTGGGCCATCGGGCTATACAACTTGTAAGTGATACCGTAAACCAGATCCCACTGGATGAGGAAAGAAGCGAAAACTATATTCCAGAACTCATTGAAGAGTTAATCCCTTTAGGTGACAAAATCTATTTTCTAGGTCATGATGCATCTGTATTTAACAACAAAGAATTAGGTGAAGCCGAAGAGAAGCTGAGGGAACCTATACGACGCGTTATTGAGCTGTTACAACAACGTGGTTACTTTCAGCAAACGGTTAGCAGCGAATGGATTTTGAATACGCTTTATGCCCTGATTTTCCATACTTGGGAACAAGTACATGAAGGAAATGTAGCTAAAAAATCTGCTGCAGAGCTTGTTTTAAATACATTTTATTATGGTTTCAAAGCTAAGGATGATTTGAGAAGGGAGTGAACTAATACAAACCCATGATAATTAACATCAATAATATATAAAGCGAAAAGGAGTACTGGGAAATGAATCAAATCTCTATAGTAAAGGCTGTTCAACAATCCATGGTCGGCGCCCAGCTAAATATAATGGCATTGGAATACATGGCGTTTCCACTTGCAGGATCTGAGGAGAAGAACACAGTCGAAGGGACATTTTGTAAGCTATGGCGGCAGGGGAACAACCGTTTTAGTCATCAATACGCTTATGAAGCTCAAATGGACGGGAAAACTTTAGGGATGATTACTTGCTATCCCATCCCCGTTTTAAATCGTCTTGCCTGGTCCACTTTTAAACAGCTGCTTTCATTCCGAAAGTTGGGTTTTCTTGTTTATAACATTCGGAATATCAAAATGCTTTATTCCATGATTACCTTGAAGGAGGGAGAAGATGACGAGTTTCACATCGGAACAATCGCCTTATTTCCCGAAAGTCGAGGATTGGGGATAGGTACCAGACTACTTGAGTTTGCTGAGGAACAGGCTTCCCTGCAAGGCTTTGCCAAATGCTCTCTAACAGTAAAGAAAGAGAACCAACTTGCCATTAAATTGTATCAGAGATTAGGTTACCAGATTACAAGTGAAATCAATAAACCAAAGTTATCGTTGTACAGAATGGTCAAAAACGTAGGACGTTACAACCTTTTATAAAAAATTTGTAACGTATTAGGGCAGTACTAATGGTACCGCCCCATCACTATCAAGCCAAGATTAAATAAAAATCAACTAAATTAGATTTTTTTCAAAAATTTAATATAAACTATTCGAAAAATTGCACTAAATATTCAGAATAATAAAAAACTAACCTGAAATTAAACGTATATTACCTTAGCTTGATGGGCATGAGGGAATACCACCGTTTCTTTAAAGTGTGATGTGCTAGGAGTACTTCTGATAGAGAGGAAATAGAAAAATGAGCAATAAGAAAAATATTTTTAGGCTGGTCTTGTATGGAAGCGTAATTTATATATCAATGATGGGTTCCCCTGGTGCCACAATATTTGTGGATATTTTGGATGAGAAGTTCAAGAATTAATGGGGTGTGTTCATAATTATGAATTTTTGGATTCTTATTATAAAATACATTATTTAAACTGTATATTAGAATGAAAAATAATGGGAATTACTAAGAAACAGTAAGGTTGGTACAAAACTAAACATATTAATAACTATATCAAGTATTGCATGTATAGTATTATCCCTAATAGGGTTTTGGGGATTAGAAAGAGGGAAAAGTACTTCCTCTAATATGTATGAGGATAATTTACTACCAGTTGAGTGGATTGGGATTGTAGAATCTAATTTTTATCACGTTAATATGAACTTTATGGAAATAATGTTATCAAAAGATGAAAAAAGAATGAACGAATTAATAAGAGAAATGGATGGAATTCGTAAGGAAAATGATTATCTTTTAAAGCAGTTTGAGGCTAAAGAACCTTCTTGCCTTAAATGCTGCTATTGAAGCGGCACGTGCTGGAGAGAATGGGAAAGGATTCGCAGTGGTTGCCGCAGAAGTTCGAGACTTGGTTGAGCAATCTAAAGAATCTGCAAAGGAAGTTAATCATTTAATAAAATCCATTCAACAAGATACCAAAGATACAGTTAATGTTATGCAAAAAGGACAACAAAAGGCAGTAGAAGGAAAAGAAGCTGCTCACAAAGCGAATCAAACTTTCTTGTCTATTATGAGAGATATTGATAAAATTACAGGTCAAATTCAAGAAGTATCCGCAGCGACAGAAGAGATGTCAGCTGGTACAGAAGAAGTAAATGCTTCTCTTTCGCTAGTTTCTGAAACTGCAACAGAAGTAAAGAAGGAGACTCTTCAAACAGTAAAGTCAATTCAATCACAGGCCGTATCAATTGAACAAATATCAATTCAATCCAACAAAATGAAAGAAAAGGTGGAAGAATTAACGGAACTGGTTTCGAAATTTAATATTACAGAACAAAAAGGATGAGTAAATCGTAAAAGATTAAGTACGGCTATCAGCCTAAAAATAATTGATTTTTCACGATTAAAAAGATTTTAGTAATTAATTCAATCACAAGTGTACTAACATGTAGATAAAAACACATGAAGACTTAAGGGGCTTCGTGTGTTTTTTTATTGAATAATGTATGAAATAATATTGGATCATTATACGATATTTCGGAATTTACCATTAAATATTTGTATATGCAAAATTACATACATATATTGATTGATAATCATGAATTAATGTAACTATAATAATTACACTGATAAATAACTTACTGGCCATAATTATAAGTGAGGAAGGAGGAATTTGTTTTATTGTATTTTGTATATAAAAAAAATAGAAAAGGAGATGTACAAATGAAAAGGTTACTTGTTATAGGCATCGTGTATACAATGTTTTTCCTCATAGGAAATATACACTTACATGCTGACGAACGAACAAATGTCAAAGAAATTACTAGTTTAGAAGAGCCTATGTGGATATTTCAAGCAGGAATAAGTAAGGGGAAATATCATGATCGACAAGATTTAGGATTTATTTTGCAGAGAAATACACCATTAAAGGTAAGACAAACGAATCCTAATTTTAAAGACAAATTAACAGTACGTTTATTGTCTAATGACTCAAAAAATGAAAAATCCATACAAGTAGGAAATGAATGGATTACGATTCAAGGTGATACGCCTTTAGTTCCTTTCATAGATACTCCGTATGGTGAAGAGCACGCTACACTTGAGTACCAAATAGGAAATGAAAGTGCTACTAAGCCTCTTCCCATTTATAAACAACAAGGAAGTGTATCTCAATTTTTTAGTACATGGGATCAATTTGATGGGGAGTATGCGTTAATTCAAGGGGAGAGTTTTCAATTATTTGTACCTAAAAAAGATAAAGAGTTAGTAAGATCTTTAAAAGATTTTCAATCGTTGGATGAGTTAATTGCATATTATGAGGATATTTTTGCGATGTATGATTCAATTATTGGTTTAGATGGCTCAACGGTTGAAAATAAAAAAAGTCAAAATCGTTATTTCTTAAAAGCAGATATATCCGGTGCTGGCGGTGCCTATTATGGCGCAAATTGGACAGCCAATAGTACAGATAGTACAAAGATGTGGTTAGATAAACTAAGTTGGGGAACTTTACATGAAATCGCTCATGGATACCAAGCTGGTTTTGATAATCAAGGAATATTTACAGGAGAAGTTTCTAATAATCTATTTGGTGTTCAATATCAATATAATAAATACGGCAAAAAAGCAGATCAAGTTGGTTGGTTATTTAATTTTGGGAAGAAGGAACAGGTAGAACGGAATTTATACAATGCTTTAATGAAAGAAAATAAAAATTATGATGACTTAGATTTACGACAAAAACTTATTCTTTTAACGATGGCGAAACAAAAAGCTGGCAATGAAGCTTTTGCAAAAATGTATCAAGGTTATCGAAAACTAGCTAGTAATGCTGCTTTTAAAAAAGGTGACCATTATTTACCAGATTTAATGAATCAGTATTATAGCGAGAATGTACAAGTTGATTTTACACCCGTTTTTGAAAGATGGGGCTTTAAGCTTAATCATAAACAAATAGAGATGAATAGGGCGAAAGGTTATCCGGCAGTTACTTCTTTAGCGTATATAGTGCCTGAATCACAATTAGCTAAGGCGAGAGCTCTAGTTGATCCTGATATTCCGATAAACTCTAACTTTGAAATAGTTACGAATCAGCAAATTGCTTCACTTGGGTTAAAAGGGAATTTGCATATCCATTTAAATACAAATGAAATAGATACATTGAAAGGAGGAAAGATTAAATTAAAAGAAGGGAATACAGTTATTCAAGAAAAAACAATTGAAACAGCAGATATCAATTTACAAGACGTACCAAATGGAATCTATACGGTTGAGATTTCAGGTGGGAAAACGGATAGTATGTACCATTTCAGTACGTATTATGCCTATGTAAAGGAAAAGGATAATAGTCTAACGATTGATGTTAACGAAATGAAAGTGAGCAATTTGGTAAATGAAACGATTCAATTCCTAGGATTAGGAGATGATCAGTTTGCCGAACTAAATACAGACTTAGAGCAAAAGCGAGCTGTTTTTACGGTTACTACTAAAACGCCTCATAGCTATTATGCAGGTGAAAAATATGCATCAATAGAGGTGTTTAATGAGAAGGGTGAAAAAATTTATACGAAGGAAATGGAAGGAACAAATGTAACAATTGTAAAAGATATCATCCCACTAAAAGAAGGATATAGAATTAAAATCTATCATGATGAAGTAAAAAAACGATTAACTAGTAAAGCTACTATTATCAATCCTATGAATAAAACAAATGAATTTATAATGACAAAATGGGGATTGAAAAATACTTATTTGCAAAATAATCCAGAAAAAAATCTTATACAAAGAATTGATGAAGAAATGGAAGCGATTATAGGCAATCCGTTTTTAAAAGAGATACCAATGCAAAAATTAGAAATGAAAAAGAATGTGTGGATGGCAATAAATATGTTATCAGAACCACAAAAAATAACGTATATAAATAAATATAAAGATAGCTTATATAATGAGTAATTTTTGAGAAATGAATTGAATCTAAAAAGTAGCAAACCAATCTATTAACCTATGTATATAGAGGTATGTAAAATCGATTGGCTATAGTTAAAATTTTTATCTAAGCTTAAAATTGTAAAATACATTTATTTAATTTAATAATACGATTAAAAAGGGGTAAAAATATGAAGAATTTCGTAAAGGTAGGTTTAACTACAGGAGTGGTGTTATCGGCGATTATGCCTTATGGAGGAGTACATGCGGCAACAGAAGATTTAAAAGTGGAAACAAAGGAGGATACGTTCCGAACAGGTAATTTAACAGCACCTTCTCAAAAATCAGCAGAAAATGTAGCGAAGGATGCGCTGAAAGGGAAAACAGAACAAGCATTATCATCAAAGCAAATTAACACGGAATCAAAAGTTAATTATAATGTTACGCAAAGTCGTAAATCTTATGATGGTACTACATTGGTGCGTCTTCAACAAACATATGAAGGACGTGATGTATACGGATATCAACTAACAGCACATATTAATGATGATGGTGTCCTTACGAGTGTTTCGGGGGATAGTGCCCAAGATCTACAACAACAAGAAGATTTGAAACAACCTATTACTCTATCAGAAGAGGATGCAAAGAAGCAGCTTTTTAAAATCTATGGGGATAATCTCACATTTGTTGAAGAAACAGAAATTAAACAAGTGGTATATGTAGATGAAAATACAAATAAAGCTACAAACGCATATCAAATTACTTTTAGTGCATCTACACCTGAATATGTATCTGGTACGGTATTAATTGATGCTTTTGTTGGGGATCTATTAAAAGAACTCGTTCAAAAATTGGGTATACAAGTAGACAGCAGTATTGTTCAATCCGCAACATCAAATAAATCACAAGATCCTTCTAAATTAACAGGCACAGGAAAAGATGACTTAGGTATGAATCGTACATTTGGAATTTCACAACGAAGTGATGGAACGTACACTCTTGCAGATTATTCTCGTGGTAAGGGAATTGAAACGTATACTGCGAATTATAAAGATTATAATAATTATAGAAGAAATGTATGGGGTTATTTGGATGATTTAGTAACAAGTAATTCTACAAATTTTACAGATCCTAAAGCAGTTAGTGCACATTATTTAGCAACGAAAGTATATGATTTTTATCAAGAAAAATACAGCCGAAACAGCTTTGATAATAATGGGCAAAAAGTAATTTCTGTCGTTCATGGCTGGAATACAAATGGTAAGAATATAGGGAATCCTAAGCAGTGGTTTAATGCATTTAGCAATGGGGCTATGCTAGTATATGGAGATCCAATTGTTAGAGCATTTGATGTGGCAGGACATGAGTTTACACACGCGGTTACAAAAAATGAGTCTGGACTTGAGTACGCAGGAGAAGCTGGTGCCATTAATGAGGCTCTATCTGATATTTTAGGAGTAGCAGTTGAAAAGTATGCAAATAACGGAAAGTTCAATTGGACAATGGGGGAACAATCAGGTCGTATATTTAGAGATATGAAAAACCCATCATCTATCTCTTCTAGATATCCAGAAGATTATAGACATTATAACAATTTACCTATTGATGCTGACCATGATTATGGTGGTGTACACACGAACTCTAGCATTATTAATAAAGTAGCTTATTTAATTGCTAGTGGTGGAAATCATAATGGAGTAAACGTACATGGCATTGGAGAAGATAAAATGTTTGATATTTTTTATTATGCAAATACAGATGAATTAAATATGACTTCTGATTTTAAAGAATTAAAAGAAGCTTGTATTCGTGTAGCAACGAATTTATATGGTAAAGACTCATTAGAAGTACAAGCTGTCCAACAAGCCTTTAAAGCAGCTTATATTTAATATTATTGTGATGAATTGCAACCCCTTTTATTTTAATATAATGATTGATTTGTATATGTAGACAAAAAACTTGTAGAATTTTTCTGCAAGTTTTTTTAGAATGTTATCCCGCTATTTGCCAGGCAGTAAGACCCCGCCTCAAAATTCAGCGGAAGCAAAGAAGTTAGGTGGGGGTCGGGCTGATTAAAGTTTCACTTTATGTTATATGGTTTTTAGTTAATTAGGATAAAAAATAATCCTATAACTGTATGTAAGAATGTATAATTTTACACTCTTTTTTATGATAGAAAAGGATACTACCTTAGTAAATATAAAAAGTTAGAAATTATAGTATATAGGGCACTTTTTTGTTCCTATGGAACTTTAAAGTGCGTAATTTTCTTTCTAGTTAATATAGATCATAATGGTATTTACTAGTTGGTTTTAGCTTTACTCTGCTGTTGATTTGATTTTTTAACATTACAATGATTTGAATCAGAATTATCGAGTAGATCAAAATGCTGATAAATTCGATTTCTAATTCAGTATAGAGTGCATAGCTACATAATTTTCGTTTATCCCGCATTAACGGGCAGTAAGACCCCCACCTCAAAATTCAGCGGAAGCAAAGAAGTTAGGTGGGGGATCAACTGCCCGTAAAAGCCCGATTGGTTCAACTAATAATCAGTGGGGGATGAAAAACCCCCCCCACTGATTAAAGTTTCACTTTATACTCTTTCGAAAAAAGGGTGGATTTGCTTATTTTATGTTAAAGATAAGAGAAGTGAATGACAATATAAACGTAATTATTTATTCCAACGTAAGTCAATCATTTAGCACATGAATTTGGAGGGATCTATATGCATATGCAATTAAAAGGAAAAACAGCACTGGTTACTGGATCTACGGCAGGGATTGGAAAAGCAATTGCCACTTCATTAGTAGCAGAAGGAGCTACTGTACTTATTAATGGACGTCGTGAAGAAAATGTTAATCAAACGATAAAAGAAATTCGAGCGCAGTATCCTGATGCTATCCTTCAACCCGTAGTAGCTGATTTAGGAACAGAACAAGGGTGCCAAAATGTGATTGAAAAGTACCCTGAAGTAGACATTCTTATTAACAACTTAGGAATTTTTGAACCTGTAGAATATTTTGATATTCCTGATGAAGATTGGTTTAAATTTTTTGAAGTCAATATTATGAGTGGTGTTCGACTTACTCGCTCGTATTTAAAAAAAATGATTGAAAGAAAAGAAGGAAGAGTTATTTTTATTGCTAGCGAAGCAGCTATTATGCCATCTCAAGAAATGGCTCATTATAGTGCGACTAAAACGATGCAACTCTCACTTTCTCGCAGTTTAGCTGAGCTGACGACAGGAACGAATGTGACTGTTAATACTATAATGCCTGGTTCGACTTTAACGGAAGGAGTGGAGACTATGTTAAATAGTCTGTATCCTAATGAGCAATTGACAATAGAAGAAGCTGAGAAGCGATTTATGAAAGAGAATCGACCAACCTCTATTATTCAAAGACTTATTCGACCAGAAGAAATTGCCAATCTTGTCACTTTCTTAAGTAGCCCACTTTCCTCAGCGATTAATGGTTCCGCGTTGCGAATAGACGGGGGATTAGTACGTAGTGTATTTTAATAAAAAAGCAAATTGCGGTATGAAAACAGCCGAATTTTTCTACTATAAGAAAAATTCGGCTGTTATTTTTTACTTGTTGTAAAGGAGGAAAAGTGTTTAGCGTTGTGTCATCTCTTAAGAAAAAGATAAGGTGGTTTAAAGCAATTTCGCTGTTATTTTCAAACAACAAATATTTGTTATTTGTATTATTTAGTGAACGTTACCAAACGTTTTTCAAGACTATTTTTCCTATTGCTTTATTTGATTCCAAATACTCATGTGCTTGTGCAACTTCATCAAACGTAAAAGTTTTCGAATCTAGCAATGGGCGAAGTTTTCCTTCTTCTACTATTTGCGTTAGTTTATTTAAAATTTCCCCACAAGCGTCACGTTTATCTGTATGTAATATTTTTAACGCCATAAAAGTAACGTGCAGAGAGAGTCCTTTTGCGTGTAAAGGAGAGAGGTCATGGGTTGAACGAGCTGCAATTGTTACGACAGTTCCATTGACTGCAGCAGCTTCAAAAGAACGATCGAGATTCTTGCCACCTACTGTATCAAATATAACTTCAAATCCGTTGCCATTCGTATGTTTTTGCACATATTCTTGAACAGATTCTTCTTTATAATTAATAGCTACGTCAGCTCCCAGACGATGAGCTATTTCAATTTTTTTCTGCTGAGAAGCTGTTGTAAAAACTTTAGCACCAGCCCATTTAGCTAATTGAATGGCTACGTGTCCTACGCCACCAGTTGCTCCATGAATGAGTACATTTTGACCAGATGTAATATTTGCACGATCAAATAAAGATTCCCAAGCTGTAATTGCAACTAATGGTAGAGCTGCTGCTTCTTCCATTGTTATATTGTTAGGTTTGTGAGCAATTAATCGCGTATCAGCAAGCATAGACTCTGCAAGTGCACCACCAGTTTCTTTAAAACCTCCGGCACACCCGTATACTTCATCGCCAGCTTTGAATTTCGAAACACCTTCGCCGACTTCTATAACAATACCAGCGACGTCCCCGTGTAATATAGATGGAAATCCAGGAGCAACTGATGAAACAGCGCCACTGCGCATTTTCGTATCGATTGGATTTACACTAGTTGCTTTTACATGGATTAGAACATGACCAGGTAAAAGTTTCGGTTTTGCAACTTCTTCTAATTGAAATACAGATGAATCTCCAAAAGAATGGATAATTTGTGCTTTCATTAATCCTTACCTCCTGTTCGTGGTTATAGCATAGCAAAGTACAAAAAATAAGTATAATATTATGATTTAGTTAAAAAATGAACGCCGGTTAGCGTTTCACTTAATTCCCAAAGCATGTCTGCATAGTCTGTATTACTAGCCCAAGGTCTAACTCCTGATGGCTCTGGATTGTCAGCAGAAACAGCTTCTGCAATATCAACATTTTCGCAATACACGCCACCTTTGTCATCAAGTTGATCGTTTACGGCGCACCATACAATTGTAGCGGCCCCTTCTGGGATACTTTTAAATTCTTCATCGTATTTTATTAAAGCTCGATTTCCATGCTCGTCCAGTGCTCCCATTGAACGCATTTCTTCATCAGTTAAATTTCGAGATAAACTTGTGACGATTGTTCCAGGGTGGGCAGAGAATGCACGTACATGAAATTCTTTACCACGTTTATCTAATTCGACCGCAAATAATGCATTTGCTGTTTTGGATTGTCCGTAAGCTTGCCATTTGTCGTAATGACGATTTGTAAAGTTTGGATCGTTATAATCAACACCACAAATACGATGACCGCGCGAACTAACTGATACAACTCTTGCTCCATTTGCTTTAACTAAAGCGGGCCAAAGTCTTGCTGTTAATTGGAAATGACCTAAATGATTTGTTGCGAACTGGGATTCATATCCTCGTACATCGCGTTTTAATGGGTTAGCCATTATTCCTGCGCCGTTTACTAAAATATGTAGTGGACGTCCAGTACTAAGAAATCTATTTGCAAAAGCATCTATAGAATTAGGATCAATAAGATCTAGTTTTTCCAATTCCACCCGCGGAATATTTGCAGTAGCTTCTTGAGCTTGTTCTATTCTTCTGGCTGGTACGATAACTGTAGCGCCAGCTTCCGCAAGTACGCGCGTGATTTCAAGTCCTAATCCTGAATATCCTCCAGTTACAATAGCTATCTTTCCGCTTAAATCTTTTCCACCTAGAGCCTCTTTGGCGGTAGTTCTTGCACCGAATCCAGAATAAATTGGTTTTTGAATTGTGTTTTCATTATTATTGTTCATTGTGTAACTCCATCTCCGTTCCTTCATTAACTTTCCCTGTTTTTATACGCTCAAAGTGAGTAATTTTATAATTTATAATATCTAAAGTTGCTTGCAAATTCGTTAGTTGTATTGTGATTTGTTTTTGATGTTCCTCAAGTATTGTTTTGCAAACTTCATCGTTTTTTTCTCGTGAAAATTTCATATATTCTTGTATTTTATTTAATGGCATTTGTGTTCTTTTTAGATGATTAATGAAAAGTATTCGATCGATATCTAATTGAACATATTGCCTATTATTATTCCCATTTCTATTAGCTGGGGGAAGAAGGTTAATTTTTTCGTAGTATCTAATTGTATCTGTACTTAATCCTGTTTTTTTTGCAACATCTGATATTGTGAATATATTGTTCATTTGTAATTACACTCCTTTCACTACAAGTGTATGACTTGAAGTTAACTCCAAGTCAATCATTTTGTTTGAGGAATTTTTATAAAGAGAAGGAGATTGCATGAAATAGTGTAGCGCACATGCAAAAGCAACTTTGGAAGTTGCTGAAGGAAAGGGAATTGTTATTTTGTGTAGCATGAATTAGTGCTGAAAGTGATAAGCAAGCATGTAGTATAGGTACTTAAAAGTGCCTACATCACTTTAAAGTACGTACTGTTATTCATGTTATGACCGATTTATAATAATACTCGTAGCACAAAGAAAGTTATAACGATTACAATCGACAACAACGTGGTGCTACAGCATTGCCTATGAAATTTGAAAAGAAATATCAAGAGAAAAGAAAAGTATAGATTTATATGAATGAAGGAAAGTGAGTGAGTGAAACACATGGAAAAGTTTGCGAATCATTTTGGATATAATCGTATGTTTGCGAAAGATCAACTTACGTTAGGAGTTCACATTCCGATTGAAAATTATCAGTTTCATGCTCCAACGATGGAAAAACAAGTAGAGTTAGTACAAAAAGCGGAACAATACGGTTTTACAGGTGTATGGCTTCGCGATGTATTGCTGCAAGACCCTGACTTTGGTGATCCTGCAACAGGTCAAATTTACGATATGATGATTTATTTGACATATTTAGCAAGCAAGACAGAGAAAATCGCATTTGGAACGTCGGCAACAGTGTTGTCACTTCGTCATCCATTGCGTGTAGCAAAAGAAATTGCTACATTAGATCAACTATTTCCAGAAAGAATTATGCTTGGCGTTTCATCTGGTGACAGACGTGCCGATTTCAAAGCGTTAGGTGTTAGTCATGAAACACGAGGTGAAAAGTTTAGAGAAGCATTTGCTTACTTGGAAGAGATTTTGTATAAAAACTTCCCAACAATTGAGTCGACACTAGGAGAAGTGCATGGTGCAAATTTAGTTCCAAAACCGTCTAAACGTGTTCCAACCTTTATTACAGGTTTTAGTCAGCAAAATATGGACTGGTTCGCTGAACATGGTGATGGATGGATGTATTACCCACGTAGTCCGGTACATCAAGCAGCAGCAATTGGACAATGGAGAGAACGAGTAGAGGATTATCATCCAGATGTATTCAAACCATTTATACAACCGATGCATTTAGACTTATCGGAAGATCCAAATGAACGTCCTACACCAATACGTTTAGGTTACCGTACAGGGCGTAAGGCGCTAATTGAATTACTTGATATATATAAAAGTATTGGTGTAAATCATTTATTCCTTGCTTTATTTGATGGTCAACGCCCGGCTAATGAAGTGTTAGATGAGCTAGGAGAAGAAGTGCTACCTCATTTTCCAGCATTGTAAAGGAGTGTAAAGAATGAAAGCGATAGGACTTATGCAATATGGAGATAAAAGTGTACTACAAGAGATTGAAATGCAGACACCGCTATTGGGAGACAACGATGTACTGATTGAAGTATATGCAGCTGGTGTAAATCCCGTGGATTGGAAAATACGCGAAGGTTTACTTCAAGACGTAATTTCTTATGAATTCCCGCTCGTTTTAGGATGGGATGTTGCAGGGGTAGTTGCTGCTATAGGGCCGAACGTTACAGCATGTAAAGTGGGGGATGAAGTATATAGTCGTCCGGATATTGAACGAAATGGCGCTTATGCAGAGTATGTGGCAGTAGATGAGAAGTACGTAGCGAAAAAGCCGAGAAATCTATCCTTTGAAGAAGCGGCATCAATCCCTCTTGTAGGATTGACAAGTTGGCAAAGTTTAGTGAAATTCGCTAATGTTCAAAAGGGTAATAAGGTTTTAATTCATGCTGGATCTGGCGGGATTGGTACGTTTGCTATTCAACTAGCAAAAAGCTTCGGTGCACATGTTGCAACTACGACTAGTACGAAAAACATGCAGTTTGTAAAGGATCTAGGAGCTGATACTGTCATTGATTACAAAACGGAAGACTTTTCTTCGCTTTTGCATAATTACAATATTGTATTTGATGTGTTAGGCGAGGATGTACTAAAGGATAGTTATAAAGTACTTGCACCAAATGGAAAGTTAGCGTCTATCTATGGTCCGAAAGGTATGGAAATTCCGCAAACTGAAATAGCAAGAGAGAAAAATATTCAGAGTGACCATATATTTACTGAACCTAACGGATATGAACTTTCTCTTATTACAGAATTAATTGAGGACTGGAAGATTAAACCTGTTGTAACACATGTGTTGCCTTTACATGTAGAAGGCGTAAAAAAAGCACACCACATAAGTGAGTCAGAACGTGCTCTTGGCAAAATTGTATTAAAGAAACATTGGTAAAGTATGAGGATTTAGAGAGAGCGTTGTGCTAAGTAGCGAATGAGCTAATATATTCTTTTCTAGCAATTGTTTTAAAAAGGGAGATAGCAAATGGATTCAATGACATTTCTTTTATTCGGAGCGACAGGGGATTTAGCGAAACGCAAAATTTACCCTGCTTTATACAAACTATTTAGTAATGAAAATATACCGCAATCTCTTTCGATTATCGGTATTGGCAGAAGGGGAATGTCAGATGTGGAATTTCAAACAATAGTAGGACAATCCCTTACTACATTTTCTAGAAAATCTACTGATGACGAATCAGGAGTAGAAGAATTTATTAGCACATTTCGTTATTGTCAATTAGATACAGCGAATATAGAGGACTATCAAGATTTGTTGAGTCTTGTAAAGAGGCGTGAAATAGAATTAAACATTCCTGAAAACCGCATGTTTTACCTATCTGTTATACCAGAAGTATTTGATGTCATTGCTTTAAATATTAAGGAAAGTGGATTGTGGGCTACAAAAGGATTAAACCGTCTTATTATAGAGAAGTCTTTTGATTATAATGTAACGTCTGCTCGCGAGTTTAACGAAAAATTAATTGAATATTTTGACGAAACTGATATTTATTATATCGATCATTATCTTTGAAAATGAATGGTAACTAGGAATACACTTAGAAAAGTATTACGAAATAAATAGTATTTAATTCAAGACATTTTTATTGACGATAATAATTTATGTGGTTAATATACTATACATAAGATTATTTAATTACTAAAAGTAATCAAATATAAAATGTTTCGTTAAATTCTATAAATAAGTAAGTTGTAGTAGAAATGCTTTGAATTGCCACTATTAATATTGGGGACAATGAGAGAGCGAAAGGTATAAAAAGAATTGGAATTAGATAACTCTTTGTTTTTTATAAAACAGGAAGTATAAGAGTATGAGCTTCTGTACAATTCATTTTTAGTATATTGACGAGGATTATACAACAAGAGGGGGACTGAACTTGGAATCAATGACCTTTGTTTTATTTGGAGCGACAGGGGACTTAGCGAAACGCAAAATTTACCCCGCGCTATATAACTTATATAGAGATCAAAAGCTTCCAAAGCAAATATCTGTTATCGGGCTTGGAAGACGTCAAGTATCTCATGAAGATTTTCAAGAAAGAATAAAAGAATCAATAGAGACGTTTTCTCGTCAGAGGGAAGAAGGTACTCCGGAACTCGAAGGTTTTTTAGATAACTTTCGCTATTGTCCATTAGATGTGAGTAAGCCGGAAGACTATGAGAGGTTATTACAAGTCGTTCGTGAAAGGGAAGAAGAACTACATATAAAAGGAAATAGAATGTTCTATCTTTCAGTTGCTCCTGAATTTTTCGAGACCATTGCTTTAAATATTAAGGAAAGCGGACTTGATAAAACAGATGGATGGAAACGCCTGATGATTGAGAAACCGTTTGGGCACGACCTTACATCTGCTCGTGAGCTTAATGATAAGCTTAGTCGCACGTTTGAAGAAGACGAGATATACCGTATTGATCACTATTTAGGTAAACCGATGATTCAAAACCTTGAAGCACTAGAATTTGCAAATCCTGTTCTCCAATCGATTTGGAATAAAGAACATATAGCGAATGTACAAATCACAGCTAGTGAAACAGTTGGGGTTGAAGAAAGAGCCGGATATTATGATCATGCAGGAGCCATTCGTGATATGGTTCAAAATCATATGTTACAAATATTAATGATGACTGCTATGAATCTGCCGGAAAAAATTAACGCATGTGAAATTCGAGAGGAAAAGCGAAAGGTAATGGAGACGCTTCGTAAAGTGAAAAAAGAAGACGTTCAAAACCATATCATTCGCGGACAATATGGTGCAGGTGAGATAAACGGTCAACAAGTTGTAGCATATAAAGAGGAGCCAGGAGTAAATCCTTCTTCTAACATAGACACATTTATTGCTGCTCGCTTGTGGATCGATAATCCATTTTGGACTGGCGTTCCCTTTTATATACGAACAGGCAAACGAATGAAAGAAAAGTCTACTCGTATTGTAATCGAATTTAAAAATACGTTAAAACAGCAATATCAAGATAGTAATCCAAATGCAGCACCTAACTTGTTAATAATTGAAATTAGCCCAGGTGAGAACGTTTCATTACAGTTAAATAGTAAAAATCCATTGAAAAATGGAGAAATTGAACCGATGCGTATTAACTTTACTTGTGAGCAAGCGGATGTGGGAGTACCTGAAGCGTATGAAAGACTCATTCATGATGCTGTGAGTGGAGACGCTACATTCTTTGCACATTGGAGAGAAGTTGAATTGTCATGGGAATGGGTACAACCAATTCTTGAAGCATTCGAAGAAAACTTATTACCACTTCATGAATATGAGTCGGGTTCATATGGTCCAGATGCGTCTAATGAACTATTGCAAGAAAGTGAATTTAAATGGTGGTTAGATCAAGAAACGAAAAAATAGGTACTTTCTTTCATGAAAGCATTTAGGGGGACGATTACTATGACACAAAACATAAATCAATTAGCAGTGAATACAATTCGTACGTTATCAATTGATGCTATTAATGCGGCAAATTCAGGTCATCCAGGTCTTCCGATGGGAGCAGCGCCAATGACTTATGCATTATGGGCGAATCATTTAAATCATAATCCTAATCATCCAAAATGGTTTAACCGTGATCGCTTCGTTTTATCGGCGGGACATGGATCTAGCTTATTATATAGCCTACTTCATTTAGCTGGATATGACGTTTCAATTGATGACTTGAAAAACTTCAGAAAATTAAATAGTAAAACGCCAGGACATCCTGAGTTTGGTCACACTTCAGGAGTTGAAGCAACTACAGGACCGTTAGGGCAAGGGATTGCCAATGCTGTCGGAATGGCAATGGCAGAAGCGCATTTAGCAGCGAAGTTTAATAAGGATGGTCACTCTATTATAGATCACAATACGTACGCTTTAGTTGGAGACGGTGATTTAATGGAAGGTGTCGCTTATGAAGCGATGTCAATGGCAGGACATATGAAACTTGGCAAGTTAATTGTGCTGTATGATTCAAATGAAATTTCACTTGATGGTGAATTAAACATTGCTTTCTCTGAAGATATGCAGAAAAGGGTAGAATCTGCACATTGGCAATATGTAAGAGTTGAAGATGGAAACGATGTTGATGCGATTACAAAAGCGATTCAATTAGCGAAAGACAATACGGACCAACCTACTCTTATAGAAATTAGAACCATTATAGGTTACGGAAGTCCAAAAGTTGCTGGAACGAACAAAGCACATGGTAACCCGCTTGGAGTAGAAGAAGCGACAGCGACAAAACAAGTGTATGGTTGGCATTATGAAGAAGACTTTTTTGTACCTGAAGAAGTAACCGCTCATTTTAATGAACTGAAACAAAAAGGTATTGAAAAAGAACATGACTGGAATGAGCGGTTCAACTTATACAGAGAGTCAAACCCTGCACTAGCAGATGAATTAGAAAAAGCGATTACAGGTGAAGTTTTAATCGAAGCGAAAGACATTTTATCCTTCGATACTGAAAAAACGATTTCAACTCGTGTTGCAAGTGGGGAAGCTATTAATCATTATGTGAAATCGATTCCTTCTATTTTCGGTGGAAGTGCAGATCTTTCTCATTCTACGATGACAGATATAAAAGGTGAAGCAGTGTATGCGGTAGAATCGTATGCTGGCCGAAATATATATTTCGGTGTACGTGAACATGCAATGGGCGCGGCAGCGAATGGACTGGCTCTTCATGGAGGAGTAAAACCGTTCGTAAGTACATTCTTTGTATTTAATGATTACCTTCGTCCGTCTATTCGACTGGCTGCATTGCAAAAGTTACCTGTTACTTACGTATTCACACATGATTCGATCGCTGTAGGAGAAGATGGTCCAACGCATGAACCAATTGAACAATTGGCAGCTCTTCGGGCAATTCCTGGTTTAACAGTTATCCGCCCATCAGATGCAAATGAAACAGCAAGTGCGTGGGCTTATGCTTTACAGCAAACGGATGGTCCAGTCGTTTTAGTACTCAGCCGTCAAAATTTACCGGTGTTTCATGAAACGAAAGCGAACATAGAGAATCTTTCTAAAGGCGCTTACGTATTAGCACAAACGAATGAAAATCCGGATGTGATTTTAATTGCGACAGGTTCTGAAGTATCCTTAGCTGCTAATGCAAAAGCGAAACTAGAAGAAGACAATGTCTCTGTTCGTATCGTTGCAATGCCAAGCTGGGAGCTATTCGATCACCAATCGAAAGAATATAAAGAATCCGTTCTTCCGTCTTCTGTAACGAAACGAGTATCTCTTGAGATGGGTGTATCTCTCGGTTGGGAGCGTTATGTAGGACAAGAAGGAAAAATATTATCGATTGAAACATTTGGAGCTTCAGGAACTGGGGCTGAAGTCATGAATCTATTTGGATTTACGACAGAAAATGTTGTTCAAATTACAAAAAATGTATTGAATTCTTAAGCTATGACTGTGAATACCTTTCTGGACAGATCAACTTATCAGTGCTGAAAGGTATTCAAAATCGTAGTGATATGAATTTTTAATAAAAGATGATTTGAGGAGGAATTATATTATGCAAGTAGGATTAATTGGTTTAGGTAAAATGGGATTAAATTTAGGGAAAAATTTAATGGATCATAAACATGAAGTAGCAGCATTCGATTTAAATACGAGTGCAGTGGAAGAAATGAAAGAGTACGGGGCTACAGGTGTATCAAGTTTAAAAGAACTTGTTCAGTCATTACAATCACCAAGAATTCTTTGGGTTATGGTACCACACGCTGTTGTTGATTCTGTTATTGATGAGGTTACGCCATTGCTTTCAAAAGGAGATATTTTAATTGAAGCGGGTAATTCACATTATAAAGAGTCTATTCGCCGATATGAGCAACTAAAGAAAGATGGCATTCACTTTATGGATGCAGGAACTTCTGGCGGAATGGAAGGCGCTCGTAATGGTGCTTGTTACATGATCGGAGGAGATCAAGAAGCTTGGGACATCGTTGAACCTATCTTCCGCGATACTGCTGTAGAAAATGGATTCTTATATGCCGGAAAAGCTGGTAGTGGTCACTTCTTAAAAATGGTTCACAACGGAATTGAATACGGTATGATGGCTGCTATTGGTGAAGGATTTGAGATCCTAGAGAAAAGTGAATTTGACTACGATTATGAAAAAGTATCAAAAGTATGGAACAACGGTTCAGTAATCCGTTCATGGTTAATGGAATTAACAGAAAATGCATTTTCTAAAGATGCAAAACTGGATGAAATTAAGGGTGTTATGCATTCTTCTGGTGAAGGAAAATGGACAGTAGAAACAGCATTAGATCTTCAAACAGCAACTCCTGTTATCGCAATGTCGTTATTAATGCGCTATCGCTCATTAGACAATGATACATTTACAGGAAAAGTAGTAGCAGCTCTGCGCAATGAATTTGGCGGACATGCTGTAGAAAAGAAATAAAGTGAAACTTTAATAAGTAGGGGCTTTATTCCACACCAATCGGGCTTTTACGGGATAAGCATATTAAACATGTAACTCATCAACGTTTAAAAACTGGAGGGAATTGATCATGAAATTTTTTATTGATACTGCAAATCTTGAGGACATAAAAAAAGCATATAAACTTGGAGTTTTAGCTGGTGTTACAACGAATCCTTCTTTAGTAGCAAAAGAGGGCGTTAAGTTTGAAGACCGTATCGCAGAAATTTGTCAGGCAGTACCTAAAGTTGAGTCTGTTTCGGCAGAAGTAACGCCAGATGCTGTTACAGCTGAAGAAATGATTGCTCAAGCAGAAGAATTAATTAAAATTAACGGTGGCGATAAAAACGTCACGATAAAACTTCCAATGACGCTAGCAGGATTAGAAGCTTGTCGCTATCTTACTGAAAAAGGTGTGAAAACGAACGTTACACTTATCTTCACGGTGAACCAAGCACTTTTAGCTGCTCGAGCAGGTGCAACGTATGTTTCTCCATTTTTAGGACGTTTAGATGATATTTCTGAAGATGGTGTGCTCTTAGTTGCGAAAATTGCTGAGCTATTCGATATTCATCAATTAGATACACAAATTATTGCAGCTTCTGTCAGACACCCAGATCATGTAACTCGTGTAGCGATGGCAGGTGCTCACATTGCAACAATCCCTTATAAAGTAATTGAGCAACTTGCTATGCATCCATTAACAGATCAAGGTATTGAAAAGTTCGCTGCAGATTGGGCGAAAGCACCTAAATTATAATATATGAAAGTGAAGGAGGCTTTCCGAAAATTGCTTTTCATGAGAGGACAGATTCCTAGGTAACTTCATCGTTTAACTTGGATCCTGAGTTAGGAGTCTTACTACGTGAAAACAGTAAGAGAAGAAAGTGTCATTCACTTTTGAAGAAGGAAAATTTGCTCGCATGAAGCATGTATCACAATAACATTATAATTATTAAAGAGAAATCCCCTTATTAGAGAGAGTAGTTAACGTGTATCTCTGATAAGGGAGATTCTTTTTATATAAATCATTATTATGTGAAAATATCTCTTACTCAAGAAAGAACTATATAAGTTCTCTTAATTGTATAGTAATTTTGAAAGGGTTTACATAGAGGGGTGGAACTGAGTATGAATATGTACCTTTTAATGATTACATTATTATCAATTGTAATTGTTATTTTAGGAGTATCGTGGTGGAGATGGCATGCGTTTATTAGTTTAACGATTGCAAGTTTGTTTTTAGCAATTATGTCTGGAATGCCAATGGATAAAATAGTGAGCGCTTATGAAACGGGAGTCGGAAGTGTTCTCGGGCATTTAGTAGGTATTTTAGTATTAGGTACAATTCTAGGGAAAATGATGGCAGAGTCAGGTGCTGGAATGCAGGTGGCAGAGTTCTTTATTAAATCCTTTGGAATAAAAAACTTACCATGGGCGATGTTAATTGCAGGTTTTATTATTGGAATTCCGGTGTTTTTTGAAGTAGGCATTTTAATATTATTGCCGTTAGTAATTTCTATTCATAAAACAACGAAACAAAATATTTTATTGATAGCATTACCAGCAATTGCTGGGCTATCTGTTGTACACGGCCTTGTTCCTCCGCATCCAGGGGCAATCGTTGCAATTGGTATTTATAAAGCGAATCTTGGGAAGGTACTATTGTATTCACTCATTATTACATTTTTTGCAGCGGTTATTGCAGGTCCTATATTCGCTAAATGGATTCACAAACGTGTAATTCCTGAAAATGAGCCAGAATTGATTCGTGTAAATACAAAATCAACGAAATTACCAGGAATAGGAGTTTCATTTTTAGTTATATTGTTACCTGTTATGTTAATGGTTTTAGCTGCAGCAGCTCCTTATGTGCCTCTTTCTAATACTTTAATGAAGATTATCACATTAATCGGTAGTCCTATAATTGCGCTATTGATTGCATGTTTTGCAGCTTTCTATTTTCTTGGATTTCGTCAAGGTATCGATAAAAAGGCTATTAAGAAGGTAACAGAAGATAGTTTATTACCAATCGGTTCTATTGTTGCGATTATTGGTGCTGGCGGCGGATTTAAGCAAATTCTTATCGATAGTGGCGTAGGTAATGCTATTGCTCAAATGTCTGAGCATTTAGCTCTATCTCCAATTGTATTAGCATTTATGGTAGCTGGATTAATTCGAATTGCGACAGGATCAGCGACAGTCGCATTAACAACAGCAGCGGGTATCGTTTCGCCAATCGTTGAAAATACGACAGGTGTGAATTTAGAATTACTCGTCATTGCAACAGGTGCAGGAGCACTTATGTTTTCACACGTAAACGATGCTGGTTTTTGGATGGTAAAAGAATACCTAGGGTTAACAGTGAAAGAAACATTTAAAACATGGACAGTATTAGAAACATTACTTTCATTTATTGCTTTTGGAGGAGTTTTATTACTCGATATGTTTGTTTAAAATAAGGATACTTTTATATGAATTTAGAAAGACAACTTTAGCACAAAACGTTATGAATAGATAAAATAAATGTATTTTTATGGTTTTTATATTATTAGGATACTATAGGGATTTTTGTTAGGAGGAAGAAATGGTGAGCACAAAATATATGATTGGTGTAGACATTGGGACGACTAGTACAAAATCGGTTCTATTTTCTACTGATGGGTCTGTTATTGCAAGTCATGGAATTGAATATCCTTTATATTCTCCTACACCTGAAATAGCAGAACAAGACCCAGAAGAAATTTTTCGTGCAGTAATAAATACGATTAAAGAAACTGTACAGTCAAGTAGTGTACAGCCGAATGATATTCTATGTGTCTCTTTTAGTTCGGCAATGCATAGTATCATTGTTGTAGATGAGAAGGGAAAACCGTTAACGAGATGTATCACTTGGGCAGATAATAGAAGTGCAAGCTGGGCAGAGAAAATAAAGAGTGATATGAATGGTCATGAAATTTATTTGCGTACTGGAACACCAATTCATCCGATGTCACCACTTTCGAAATTAGTTTGGTTACAGAATGAGCAGGCAGAATTGTTTGCAAAAAGTTATAAATTCATTTCTATTAAAGAATATGTGTTTTATAAGTTATATAAAGAATATGTAATTGATTATTCTATAGCATCAGCAACAGGAATGTTCAATTTGAAATCTTTAAAATGGGATGAGGAAGCTCTTCGTGTTGCAGGGATTTCAGATAAAAAGCTTTCTAAACTTGTTCCAACGACGCACAGCTTAATAGGATTAGATGAAGAACTTGCAAAAGAGATGAATGTACTTGATTCTACGCCCTTTGTAGTAGGAGCGAGTGATGGAGTGCTATCGAATTTAGGCGTAAATGCAATAGATCCTGGGGTTGTGGCTGTTACAATTGGTACAAGCGGTGCGATACGTGCTGTAACAAATTGTCCTGTGACAGATCCAAAAGGTAGAATTTTTTGTTATGCCTTAACTGAAGACCATTGGGTAATCGGTGGACCAGTTAATAACGGTGGTATGATTTTCAGATGGGCTCGTGATCAATTAGGCACTTCGGAGATTGAGCTTGCGAAGCGTTTAGGGAAAGATCCATATGAAGTGCTTACTGAAATAGCAGCAAAAGTAAATCCTGGATCTGACGGTTTATTATTTCATCCGTATTTAGCAGGGGAAAGAGCTCCTTTATGGAATGCGAATGCGCGAGGATCTTTTTTTGGACTCGGATTACATCATAAGAAAGAACATCTTATTCGTGCTGTATTAGAAGGAGTAATTTATAACTTATATACCGTTCTTCTCGCTTTAAAAGAGCTAATTGGCGAACCGAAAAAAATTCAAGCAACAGGCGGTTTTGCAAGGTCAGAACTTTGGAGACAGATGATGGCGGATATTTTTCATCAAGACGTATATGTTCCTGAAAGTTTCGAAAGCTCTTGCTTAGGAGCTGCAATCCTCGGTTTATATAGTTTAGGTGAAGTAGATACGTTACATGTAGTTTCTGAAATGGTAGGTGCGAATTTCCACCATGAACCAAACATTGAAAGTGTGGAAAAATATAAAGATTTAACACCAATCTATATTCGTCTGTCCCGTCACTTGGAAGAAGAATATGAAAGTATAGCAGCGTATCAAAAAAAGTGGGTTTAAAAGCTATTTACCAAGAAAATATGGTAACGTATAAAGAGGTACTCCGATTTTTTAGGATACTCTTTCAACATAAAATATTTTAAGAAGTATGATGAACGAAAAATATAGGGAGAGAGGGTTATGAAAATGAAGGATAACAAAGAGTTTATTGGATATGTTGGAACTTATACGAAAGAAAATAGTGAGGGAATATATAAGTTTACTTTAGACACAGAAGCAAAAAAAATTAGTAATGTAACACTTGCGGCTAAGCTGGATAACCCTACATATGTAACGATTAACCGAAATAATGAATATCTCTATTCCGTTGTTAAGGAAGGAGAATCTGGTGGTGTAGCTGCTTATTCAATTGATAGTAAAGCTGGAGAGTTAAAGGCAGAAAACAGACAAGTAGTAGAAGGGGCGTCTCCTTGTCATGTGAGCGTTGATAGTGGGAATCATACGGTAGTTACAGCAAATTACCATAAAGGAACGATTGAGTCTTTTGAAATAAATGAAGAAAATGGAACTGTAAATCCTGCTTCATCTATTATGGCGCATGAAGGTTCAGGTCCGAATAAAGAAAGACAAGAAAAACCACATGCACATTACGCGGGATATACTCCTGATGAAAAATATGTAGTGGGCGTTGATTTAGGGATAGATAAAATAATTACGTATGAAATAAAAGGTAGTGCATTAACAGAAGTGAATAGCTTATCTGTAAATCCAGGAAGTGGGCCGAGACATATTACTTTTCATCCGAATGGAAAGTATGCGTATGTGATGACTGAGCTGAGTTCAGAGGTTATCGTATTAACATATAATGCGGAAGAAGGGACCTTTACAGAATTACAGTATATTTCTACTATTCCAGCAGAGTTTGATGAAAATAGTCAAGGAAGTGCGATTCATATTTCTTCTGACGGCCGTTTTGTATATGCAGGTAATCGTGGACATAATAGTATCGCTGTTTATAGCGTAGATCAAAATTCAGGTGAGCTTACATTTATTGAACATACATCTACAGAAGGAAATTGGCCGAGAGACTTTGTATTAGATCCTACTGAAAAGTTTCTTGTTGCTACAAATGAAAAGTCACATAATCTTGTGCTATTTTCAAGAGATGAATCTACAGGAAAGTTAACACTTTTACAATCTGATGTTGCTGTGCCAGAGCCTGTTTGTGTTAAATTTTTAAATGTTTAAGTTGTGTTCGATATAATTTCATATACTCAGAAAACAGTAAAAAGCAAAGCGATATCGCTTTGCTTTTTACTGTTTCTTTTTCGGTCTACGTACTAATTCGCCGCCGCAGTTTGGACAAACGTTTTGTCTTTCTTCTGTACATGGTGCGCAAAATGTACATTCATATACACAAATGTAAGCTTCAGAATCTTGCTCGAGCGATTGATCGCAAATTTGACAGTTTGTTTTCATTTCTAGTGCCATACTAATTCTCCTTTTGTTTGAAAATTTATAATTTAATTATAATTCATTAGGTAGAATTAGTCTTTTTCAATTGAAAGGAAATCGAATGATAAAGTTGTGATTTGAAATGAAAGATGCCAATTTATTTTAAAATTGATTATTTTGTGCAGTTGGAATATTATGAAATAGTCAAAAGACAACAGGGGGTATACATTTTGACTAATCATAACGATCATTTAAAAGCAAACTGCGAAAAATGCTTCGGTCTATGTTGCGTGGCATTACCGTTCGCAGCATCGGTAGATTTTGCAGTGAATAAAGATGGTGGTAAACCATGTTCCAATTTACAATCAGATTTTAAATGTAGTATACATAAAAATCTTAGAGGAAAAGGTTATAAAGGTTGTACAGTATTTGAATGTTTCGGTGCTGGGCAGAAGATTTCTCAAGTTACGTTTAAAGGGATTGATTGGCGGAAAGATGCTAAGCATGCGAGAAAAATGTATGATGCTTTTCCGGTTATGCATCAGCTCCATGAAATGCTTTGGTATTTGAATGAGGCGATTCTATTAAAGGCGACGCAGCCAATTCATAAAGAACTAAGTAAAGCGATTGAAGAGACAGAGCGACTTTCGAATTTAAATGCGGACGAGTTAATGAAAGTAAATATTCCATTACACCGTGCAGAAGTAAATGTTTTACTTTTAGAAACGAGTGAGCTAGCTTGGAAGGAAATGAATGCGACGCGTAAGAAACGAATCATTCACCGCGGAGCAGATCTTATGGGAGCAAACCTGAAAAAGAAAAATTTACAAGGCGCGAATTTAAGGGGTGCTTATTTAATTGCAGCGAACTTAAATGGTGCAGACTTAAGAGGAGCAGATCTCATCGGAGCAGATTTAAGAGATGCAGATGTTCGCGGAGCAGACTTTACAAATAGTATTTTTCTTACGCAAGTTCAAATTAATGCGGCGAAAGGGGATAAACATACGAAATTGCCGGAATTGTTATCCCGTCCCGCGCATTGGAGTGCGTAAACAGTGAGTTTATACGAACAGGCAGAGACTAAGAATCTCTGCCTGTTTTTTTATTTCTTTTCAAAAGTAGTAATGAAAACGCTACATATAATAAGAATACCACCAATAAAAAAATTATTATTTAATGTCTCATTTAATAAGAGCCAGCCAAGTAATGATCCGACGATAGGTTGGAAGAAGAAAAATAAGGAACCGATGCTTGCATCCATTAGTTCTAATCCTTTATTCCAAAGGAAAAAGGCACCTGCCGTTGATATGACTCCTAAATATAATACGCCTAGTATTACGTACGTATTTACGGTTCCGATAGAGGCTGCTTGTAGTTCCCATATCATAAAAGGTGTAATAAAAAAGAGTGAAAAGAATATGGCGTACGTTGTAATAACTAAAGATGAAAACCGAGCTGAAGCAATTTTTACATAAATGGATAGTAAAGCCCACGTAATAGCGGCCCCCACTAATATGATGGTACCGATAAAATAGGAGCTAATTTCAATATCCCATCCGATTACGATAATGACACCGATTGTCGCTATTATAGTAGATAAAAGTCTACGAGCGGTTAGCTTTTCTTTTAAAATAATTGCTGCAAATATAACCATAAATGCAGGTGTTGCGGATGTTACTAAAGAGCCTGTATGGGCGTCGGATAATTTTGTTCCGATGAATTGACATGTGATTGAAATGAAATATCCGATAAATCCAATCCAAGCGAAGAGTAGCCAATCTTTTTTGCGAATGGTTACTTTTTTCTTTTGCTTTTTCTCTGCTATTTTCAAAATACCATACAAAACAACAAAAGCGATAATAAAGCGTAGCCAAACGAGTGTCAGTGGTGGAATAAAGTCGAGTACGTATTTGCTAACAACATACATACCGCCCCATATACTTGCTGCTAGTGATAAGCATATAGCACCTAAAATTGTTTGTTTCATTTGAAGTACCTCCGTCTATTTTTAGGGTATTATGAGTTCCCTAAGACGAGGCATAGTGTATTCGTTATATGAATGCCCGTCTTAGTTTATAGACGGCCTACAGGTTGATCGTTTTCGAATGAAGTGTTGTAGTACATGAGTGCATTCCTCCTTCATATTTTATAATGATATTATAACTTAATTTTCAGTTTATTTGGATGTTTATTGTTGTACGGAGTGGAATCTTTAGAGAATGGAAACGGTGGTTGTCTAAGAAAGCATAGTATATGGTAGAAAAACATATTTTTAAAATAAAAGAAACCAATTACATAACTGGTAAGTATATTAAGAGTAGGATGAAAAAGTAGATTAATAGAGAAAGTGGAGGAGATTGTTATAACTACAACTGTTATTTCTCATTTTTACAATGAAGAGTATTTATTACCATGGTGGCTTATGCATCATACGAAACTGTTTGATCATGGCATTTTAATTAATAAAGGTTCAACAGATCGTTCGGTTGAGATTTGTAAAAAATTCGCACCGCATTGGGAAGTGCGAGATTCTACAAATCCAGAGTTTGATGCATATGCGACAGATCATGAAGTGATGAGGGTAGAACAAGAAGTACAAGGTTGGAAAATCATTTTAAATACGACCGAGTTTCTTTGTGTGCAAGATAAAAACCAGTTTTGGAAATCACTAAATGAATTGGGAGGGAGGATGTATTGGCTGGAAGGGCTTATTATGGTTGATGATCCTAACTATAATTATCCGGACCTTAACTTTGGAATCCCTTTAATGAAACAGCGATTTCACGGTTATTTACCAGAAGATTGGCCGTTATGGAGAAGAGGTAGATTTATTCATAATCATGAACACGGAAGTTATACGGTTGGAAGACATTTATCAGCGCATGAATCTATGATCTATCCGCCTCTTGCTTGTATATTATGGTTTGGGTTTAGTCCGTGGAACGATGCGATGAGAAAGAGAAAGTTACAAATTGGTCCGACACTTTCTGAAGCTAGTAAGCATGGAGGAATGGGTACGCACCATATTATTACGCCGGAAAAATTAGAAGAATGGTATAAGGATTTAGCGAGAGGAGCGCAAGATTTACGTTTTAGTGCTGCATATCGGTATGTTTTTGTATAGATGATTCCCACCATAAAATTGTTTCTTCAATTCCTGTATTTAAATCGTATGTTGGTTTCCAGTTTACTTCAGTTGTTAAACGTTCCACATTCACGCCGACGAATAAAGGTTCATCTTTAGGAAAAGGGATAGCGCCTAGTTTAATTAAATTTTCTTTTCCTATTTTTTTAGCAATGATAGAAGCTAATTCTTTAATTTGTACAGAGTGACCAGAAGCGATATTGATTGTGCCTGTAACATTGCGTTCTAATACTGTTACGAGAGCATCAGCGACGTCGCTCACATGGAGGAAATCTCTTGATTGTTTTCCATGTGTACATAGTGCTTCCTCATTTTTTAATAAGGAAGTGATGATGTTAGAAACGAGCCGATTCCCTTGTTCGTGAGGTCCATACATATGAAAAATGCGGCCCCAACACATGCTGAGGCCTGTTTGCTCGGCGTACGTTTGTAGCCAGGAGTGTAGTGTGTTTTTACATAATGAATACGGGGTTTTATAGGAAAGTAAGGGTGAATCTTCAAATAGTACACCGTTAAACCATTCATATTCTGCGCCAGTACCTGCAACGACGACTCGCTTTCCACCGCATGTTGTGAAGTGTTGAATCAATGAGATGCTGGATGTAAGCCAATAGTAATTATTAATGGATACGTAGCATGCTGGCGGTACTGCTTCCCAAGCTAAATGAATGAGATAACTAGGTTTCATGTCGTAAATGAGTTTTTTTACCTCCTCATCGCAAAGTAAGTTTACTTTATGCCAATGGCAAGAAAGGTGAGAAGGCTTATTTGTATTGTAAGTGGCGTGCACTTCATAGCCCTTTTGAATAAGAGAATGTACAACGTATTTACCAATCCATCCACTACCGCCTGTTACAAGGATTTTTTTCATGGCTCAATTACCTCAACTTCTGGTATTGTTACTAAAAATTTGCCGCCCCATTCACGAATGAAAGAGCATTCTTTCATAATTTCATCTTTCAAATTCCAAGGAAGTATGAGAATGTAATCAGGTTTTGTACGTTTTATTTCTTCTGGAGATTTTATTGGAATGCGGGTTCCTGGTAAAAGGAGATTTTGTTTGTGAGGATTTTTATCTACTGTATACGCTAGAAATTCTTTACCTATCCCGCAATAATTCAAAAGGGTGTTTCCTTTAGCTGGAGCGCCGTAGCCGATAATTTGTTTGTTTAAAGCTTTCGCTTCAATAAAAAACTTTAAAATATTTATTTTCAATTGTTCCACTCGTTTAGAAAAAAGGAGATAGCAATCTAATGTATCTAGCCCGTGATCTACTTCTTTTTGGATTAAATTTGTAACATTGGAATGGATAGTTGATTGGGCGCTTAGATGTTTTATGAAAATACGCAATGAACCACCGTGCGTTGAGAGTTCTTCTACATCGACAATTTGTAAATGATGATGAGCTAAAATTTTTTGAAGGCTTATAAGTGAGAAATAGGAGAAGTGCTCATGGTAGATGGTATCAAACTGCTTAAAGGAGATGAGGTTTAATAAATGCGGGAATTCAATTGTTATCGTCCCATCTTGTTTTAATAACGTTTTTAAACCGGCGACAAAATCATGCAAGTTCGGAACGTGTGCTAATACGTTATTTGCGATAATTAAATCAGCTTGTGGTAATTTTTTTGCTAAGTCGTTACTGAAAAAGTTCACATTTGTAGGAATTCCTTTTTGAATTGCGATTGCTGCTACATTTTTTGCTGGCTCAATTCCTAACGTATTGATGTTTTCTTTAAGAAAGTATTGCAATAAATACCCATCGTTACTTGCGATTTCAATTACCTGCGAATTTTTCGTTAAATGGAATCGCTCAATTGCCATTTCTACGTATTGTTTGGCATGCTGTAGCCAACTTGAGGAATAAGAACTGAAGTATAAATAATCATGGAAAATATTATTAGGCGATTCAAATTCATCTAATTGCACAAGTAAACAAGAATTACAAACAAATGTGTGCAGCGGATAAAAAGGTTCCATTTTATATGAGTTTTTTGGGGCTATAAATGAGTTGGCGAGAGGGGAGACGCCTAAATCTAAAAACGTATTTGTTAGTAATGAGTGGCAAAAACGGCATTTTTTCTGTTCCATTTTATAGCCCCCTTATAAATTTTTGAATGCTTCGATTTGTTGTCGTGTGAACGATTCTATATTTTCACCGGATGCATGTTTTTCGTACCATTCAACGGTCCAAGCGATAGCAGTTTCTGTTGATAGCTTAGGAGTCCAGCCTAGTTTATTTACTGCTTTTGTACTATCGAGTGTTAAAATAGGTGATTCATAAGGAGTATTTATAGTGGGAGAAAGTATTGTTAATGGTTTATTCCATAATTTTATTACAGATTGAATGACATCATGGACGGTTCTGTTAGCCTCGTTAATTGGTCCGAAATTCCATGCTTCTGCATACTCTTTATGCTTCCAAAGTTTCTCAGCTAAAAGGATATATCCATGTAAAGGATCCAAAACGTGTTGCCACGGTCGGATAGCATTTTTGTTTCGAATACTTAAAGGATGGTCTTGTAAATATGCACGAATGATATCTGGGAATAAGCGATTTTCTGCCCAATCACCACCACCGATGACATTGCCTGCCCTTACTGAGGCGAGTGAAAGGGTGTTCGTGTGAAAAAAAGATTTTTGATACGATGTTGCAACTAATTCAGCACAAGCTTTACTAGCGCTGTATGGATCATAGCCCCCTAAACGGTCGGATTCTACAAATGCTCGATTACCGCTCCCATCATTCTCATAACATTTATCGCTTGTCACATTAATAATGAGACGTACGCTTTCGACGTACTTTGCTACTTCTAGTACGTGAACAGTACCTAAAACATTCGTTTTAAATGTTTCAATAGGATCTTTGTATGAAGTGGTGACGATTGGTTGAGCTGCTAAATGAAATATAATGTCGGGTTTATGTTGCCCAATGGCATGTAATAAAGAATCGTAATCTGTAATATCTCCTTTCATTGTTGTGCACTCTTTCGCTACGTTACATTGTTCAAAAAGGTTAGGGATGGATGGAGGATGAGAAGAATAGCCGATTACTTCTGCGCCTAAAGAAGTTAAAAAAAGGGTGAGCCAGGAGCCTTTAAAGCCAGTATGTCCTGTAATAAATACTTTTTTCTTATTCCAAAAAGATGATGAAGTCATATTACCAGACCTTCCATGGAGCGTTATTATTTTCCCATAACTCGACTAATTTATTCTTATCACGTAATGTATCCATTGGATGCCAAAAACCAGTATGTTGAAATGCTGCCAGTTCATTTTTGTTGACTAACTGAACTAAAGTTTCGGTTTCAAAAACAGACTTATCTCCACTAATGTAATTGAAAATATCATGATTTAAAATAAAAAATCCACCGTTAACCCATCCACCATCACCTAGTGGTTTCTCTTGAAAAGATGTTACAGACTGTTTATCTAATATGAGAGAACCAAATCTACCAGGAGGTTGTACGGCGGTAACAGTTGCCATTTTTCCATGTTTTTTATGAAATGCAATAAGTTCTTTTATATTTACGTTACTTAATCCATCGCCATAAGTGAGGCAGAAAGGTTCGTCTCCGACATAGTTTTGAATCTTTTTCACTCGTCCACCCGTTTCGGTATTAAGACCAGTATCGATTAATGTAACTTTCCATGGTTCTACACGATGAGAGTGGCTAGTAATTGTGTTATCGCTTAAATGTATTGTGAAATCGGACATGTGTAAGTTGTAATTTAGAAAGAACTCTTTAATTGCATATCCTTTATAGCCTAAGCAAATAATAAACTCAGTAATCCCGTAATGACTATACAAACTCATAATGTGCCATAGAATAGGTTTCGTTCCAATTTCAATCATAGGTTTTGGTTTTAAATGTGTTTCTTCCCCAATTCTTGTACCGTACCCACCAGCAAGAATAACAGCTTTCATTTTTTCCTCCTAAAATAAAAATTTATTATATATACAGTATTCATATTTTATGCAAATGAGATGGTTTTTGATTAAACGGATGAAATTGTGTGAGGTGATGGCAAGGCAGAAAACATTAAGGTTTGAACTTTGGAAATAATTCTTGATATTCAGGATTATTACGGAGGTCTTGTGTTACGTTACTAAGTTCTAAAAAACGGGTTTCCAATTCTTCAGGAGATTGACCGTAATGTGTTTGAAGTCCCATTTGAATACCCATTTTTGAAAGGGTAGGTGTAATTTGTAATTTTCTTGCCTTGGACTGTTCATTCCAAGGGCTAAAATAAAATTTTAAAATAAATGAAGGGTAGTCATAAACTATATTCCCGTGCCGTGAATAATGTCTACCAGGTAAATATGCACCATCTAGATGATTATGAATAAATCTCCAAGCACACCCGAGTTTAGGGTTATAAGGGAAGACACCGTGGTATCGTTGTTCTACTAATGGGATAGAATATCTTGGCTTTGAATAATTGTAAATATGACTATCTATCATTAAAATCATTCTAATCGCATACATATTTTGTCCTAGTGTATGAAGAGATGAGAAAAACTCTTCTTTATTATTACAACAAAAGAACTCTGTAGTATTTAAAACGATTTTCCAACCTGAAACTTCTCTTTCAATTTTCATCACTTCAATATCAGTATTAGTTGGATCAAACTCAAGAAATCTGGAGTCTCGCACTTCCCAGTGGGGTGCGAGTAGTTTACAAATCTCTACGGAACGATCAGTAGAACCTCTATTAATTAAAATACCGTGATCGAATATTTTTGTGTGATGCATAAGCCACCATGGGAGTAAATACTCTTCGTTATAAAAATGAGAAATGATAGTCCTTTTTATGTCAATCTCCTCCTATACAGGCAATCGTTATTAGTAGGATATGCTTTTAAATAAGAAAGGTTAAAAGGTGTGGGCTATATAGTGATTAGGTAATAGTTTAGTAATTTTATTGTATAGCCGTAAATTACGGGTGTAATAGTAGGTTGATCTTGTAAGTTTGTATAAATTGTGAACAACAAACCGTCACGTTTGACTGTACAGTTTATGTGTTGTATGATGGTAGTAATATAAACAAGGGGGGAAGATCGTTGGGAAGGTGTATCGAATCGGACAGTTGGCTCTCATGGCTCACGTGTCGAAACGAACGATTGATTATTATACGAATCTAGGTATCTTGAAAGCGGAGCGATCTCAATCTAATTATCGCTATTACGACGAAACAGCATTTGAGACATTACAATTTATTGAGAAGTGCAAAGAAATGCATATGCCGCTTTGTGAGATTAAAGAGAAAATCGAGGAGAATAAGAAGCTGCTCGGTATCAATGAACACGTTTCGAAACAAGTGAATGAAGTGACAGACCATATTCATCGATTAGAAGCAGAGTTAACAGAGTTAAAGCCGCTTTTAGATGGATTGACTGATTCACAACGTGAAAAAATATCGAAATCTTTATCATGTCAAACGACAGCTTTAATACAGACACTTGCTCTATTATTATAGAATAAGTGAAATCCGACCTCTTTAATTTTTGTATCGGGCTATGTTTTCTAACGAACAAATAAGAAAACATTATAGTATACAGGAGGTGGACACCTTAGTTTTTTAACTAAGGGGATTCATTGGAAATATTTAATTTAGTCATGGTTGCGATTTTAATCGCATTTACTGGATTTTTCGTAGCAGCAGAGTTTGCGATTGTAAAGATACGTTCAAGTCGTATTGATCAGCTTGTTGCGGAAGGAAAACGCGGTGCTTTAGCAGCGAAAAAAGTAACAACAAATTTAGATGAATATTTATCTGCTTGTCAATTAGGTATTACAGTTACAGCTATGGGATTAGGTTGGTTAGGTGAACCGACAATCGAAAAGTTATTACACCCGTTATTTGAGAAATGGAACTTAAATCCTTCTATTTCATCAGTATTAACATTTGGTCTTGCTTTTATGATTATGACGTATTTACACGTTGTAGTAGGGGAATTAGCTCCGAAAACGATGGCAATTCAAAAGGCTGAAAGGGTAACGTTATTATTGGCAGGTCCATTAATGATGTTCTATAAAGTAATGTATCCATTTATTTGGGTATTGAACGGTTCAGCTCGTATTATAACTGGTTTATTCGGTTTGAAACCAGCTTCTGAACATGAAGTAGCTCATACAGAAGAAGAATTGCGTCTTATTCTTTCAGATAGCTATGAAAGTGGCGAAATTAATCAAGCTGAATACAAGTATGTAAATAATATATTTGAATTTGATAATCGCATTGCAAAAGAGATTATGGTACCGCGAACAGAAATCATTGGTTTCTACCTGGAAGATTCAGTAGAAGAACACATGAAAGTAATCCAAAATGAGCGATACACACGTTATCCGATTTTTGGAGAAGATAAAGATGATATTATCGGTATGGTTAACGTAAAAGATTTCTTTATTCGATATATGACCGAAGATCAAAAAGATTTATCATCAATTCGCTCGTATATGCGTCCGATTATTGAAGTGATGGAAACGACTCCAATTCACGATTTATTACTCCAAATGCAGAAGAAGCGAATTCCGATGGCTGTTTTATATGATGAGTACGGAGGGACAGCTGGAATTGTAACGCTTGAAGACATCTTGGAGGAAATCGTCGGCGAAATTCGTGACGAATATGATGAAGATGAAGCGCCACCAATCCAACATGTGAATGAGCACCATAAAATTGTTGATGGAAAAGTGCTTATCTCAGAAGTGAAAGATTTATTTGGATTACACATCGAAGAAGATGATGTGGATACAATCGGTGGATGGATTATGATGCAAAATCATGAAATCGAAGAAGGACAACACGTTGAGGCAGAAGGTTATGAATTTAAAGTGTTAGAAAAAGACGCTTACCAAATTAAACGTGTTGAAATTCGTAAGATGGAACAAGAACAAGAAGAAGAGAAAGCAGCAACTGTGTAAGTTGCTGCTTTTCTTCTAAAGTACAAAAAAATGAGAACTTAGGAGCGGATATTTTGATTCAAGAAGCCTTACGTGTATATCGATTACAATTGTATGTGATCTTTAGTGGTTTACTACTTATGTGGACGATTACTCCGTTTGGAAAACAAGTGACAGGGTTTGGTATTGGATTAGCAGTAAGTGCCTATTGTCTTTGGTTATTAGCTCGCAGAGTGGAGAAGCTCGGAAAAAGTATCGTAATGAAGGAAAAGGCTCCTGGATTAGGAGTTTTAAACCGATTTGCAGCTGCTATTTTAGGAGCTATTATCATGTATGAAATTGAGCATGAAATGGAAATGTGGGCATTCGGTACAGGTATTTTAGGTGGTCACTTTTTAATGATTGCAAATTTAGCTTATGCAAATATTCAGTTAGTGAAAGAAGAAGAGAAGCAAAGGGAACATGCTTCGAAAAACATAGAGCTATGATGAAAGGGACCTAATTGGGTTCCTTTTTTAGTTTAGCGATATTATACAAGTAATCAAATTAACGACAAATATGATACGCTTCTTTTTTGCACTTTTCAATAGTATAAAAAATAATAAAAAATTTTTAAAAAACCCATCGATTTCTAAAGGTTATGTATGTTATTATGACAAAAGACTTTTTGAAAGAGGTGGATACCAATGTTACAAGCGTTACTTATTTTTGTGCTTCAAATTATATATGTTCCAGTATTAACAATCCGAACGATTTTGCTTGTAAAGAATCAAACAAGATCCGCTGCTGGTGTAGGATTGTTAGAAGGAGCTATTTACATTGTCAGTTTAGGGATTGTGTTTCAAGATTTATCAAATTGGATGAACATCGTTGCCTATGTCATCGGCTTTAGTGCGGGACTATTATTAGGCGGTTATATAGAGAATAAATTAGCAATTGGATATATTACGTATCAAGTTAGTTTACTAGACCGTTGTAATGAATTAGTAGATGAATTACGTCACTGTGGATTTGGCGTTACAGTATTTGAAGGTGAAGGAATTAATTCTATACGTTATCGCTTAGATATCGTTGCAAAGCGCTCTAGAGAGAAAGAACTTTTAGAAATTATTAATGAAATTGCACCGAAAGCGTTTATGTCTTCTTATGAAATCCGTTCGTTTAAAGGCGGATATTTAACGAAGGCGATGAAGAAGAGAGCGTTGTTGAAGAAGAAGAAAGACGATCATGCATCGTAAAAAGGGAATAGTGCGGCTTTAAAAGCATGGCATAATCACATATGTAAAAGAGAGGAATCGAATTAGATTCCTCTCTTTTTTATAAAAAGTATGTATCTGTTAATTTAAAAAACTAAATCGTATAATTGTTTTTTCTACTAACCCTCAAATTAATGATTAGCCATATAACTTGAATAAATATCGGTATGATAAACGCGATTAATAAAACAATAAGTGATATTGATTTAATTTCGGATGTTTGAGTAACACCAGCACCATCGACATCTCGTAGCCAAATAATAGCTGCCCACACTCCAAAAAGGATAATCCAAAATATGTTACCAATCCACCAAGAAATCCATCGTTTTTTCATGTTAGCACCCCTTACATTTACCCTCTGTTAAAAGTATATTTTCGTACGTTACATTTATAATGAAATAAATCTAAAATTAATTGTTTTTAACTGTATATCTAACTTGCTTAAAAGTTATCATCTCTCCATCTTTATTATCATCCTTAGTCTGCAAAAGTTGAACTTTTGGCTTGTAGTCTGTCCTATGAGCATCATTGATACCTGTAATATCAAGTTTGTAGGATTCACTATTCTTTATTTTTTGTTCCAATACTTTTTTATTAGCGACATAAATAAAAGTTACTTTATTTTCATCAATACCTTCCGTCTTAATTTCTAATTCATTATCTTTTGTTGTAATCGTTGGTGTTAATAATTTCATACTTCCGTTTCCGGTTTCTAAAGAATTTTCTGCTATAGTTGAACATCCTGATAATATGATTTCGATGAATAGAAGAACAATTAATTTCTTTTTCATAACATCCCCCAATTTCAAGTGATTTTTGATTTTGGCATTGCTAGACTGCTAGTGTGGAGCGTAAATGTTTAGCTAGTACTCATTTTAATTGTACCATAATATGTAAAATGTAACAGGGTGTACATCCAGTTTAAGAGAGATTGAAAAGTTTACTTATTGTTGTAAATCAGTATTTTTACAGTAGATATATATTTTCTTTCGAAAGCGGTGTTGTTAAAATCATTACGAATTGGATATCCAAATATATGATGAAATGTAGACAGGAGAAAGAACTTAATACGAAGTGAACTTATTTTTTATGGAAATTAAAATTGTTACATTTTAAAATAATAATATGGAATAGATGAATTGATTCACTTCGGAGGTAGTTACTTGAACATTAACGAGAAGGCAATTGAAATGTTTGAACAAAATGAATATGAGAAAGCAATGGAACTATTTCAACGAGCGGTACATGAATCTAGAGGTGTGCAATCTCTCAATAATCTTGCTTGGATGTACTTTTATGAGGAAGAGGATGATGCTAGAGCTCTTGAATTAATAAAAGAAGTTGTTAAGTTGAATCCTTCCTCATACTTTCCTTATAACATCTTAGGGGAAATTTACATAAAACAAAAAAAGTGGGAAGAAGCGAAAGAAGTATTACAAAAGTCTATTTCCATTCAACCATCCAATGAAGCATATCACAATGTAGCTGTAGCTCATTATAACCTTGGAGAGCTGGAAAAAGCTTCGGAATTTTTCTTGCGAGTTGCAGGGGATTCGGACTATATCATGTATAGCTATGTAAAATGTTTAATTGATTTAGGGAGAACGACAGAAGCGAAAGAGAAGTTAGATACTTTTAACAGGGAATCTGATGATCTTATAGGAGAAATTCATGTAGCAGATTTATATGTCGAGTTGAATTGCTATAAAGAAGCAATTGAATGGTTCGAAAGGGGATACAAGGAAGTTTGGAAAAGCCCCAATTGGATTGGTAGATTTGTTTATGCTCTATATAAAGCTAATAATTTCACGCGTATAAATGAAGTGATACGGGAATCTATCGAAGCGAAAACAGCAGAAATAGAAGATGTTCAGACTGAAGAAGTAGAAGAAAACTGGACAGAAAAAGATAAGAAAGAGTTAATTGAGGAATATACAGAAGAGAATAATTGTTATAAAAAAATGATAGAACGTATCAAATCTGGATATGTTCCAGGGTTAGAATTTGAAACTTATCATATAGGGGGTTGCTATTTATTTGGTTGTAAAAGACATAATCATCTTGAATATGAAGAATAAAAAGATTCGACTGTCAAACATGACGGTCGAATTTTTTTATTATAGGTCGCTTGTCTAAAGGTACCATCTCGACTGAAATTTGTTAAAGATGTTTCGTATCATTACATAGGTATATATCCTCCTTAGGTAATCCTTTTTTTATATTTAAAATATGTAGTGAAATAAAACCAATAAGTCCTATTCCGCCGAAAATAAGCCATGGTGTATACATTCCGTTTAAGTTGGATGTAAAAGATGTACCGGTATAATTACCGATGATAAAACCAAATGCGAGTGATAGTTGATAGAATCCGAAATAAGTAGCTGTATATGATTCGTTACTGTAATTTGCAATAGCAATATCAGCGTTAGGTAATACGAGTGTTTCACCAATTGTAAATAAAATTACACAAATAAATAACCAATATGGGTGCTGGAATAAAGGGATGAGTAAAAAGGAAATGCCCATTAATAAAATACCGTATTTAATAATCGACAGCGTGTTGTATTTGTGAAATAGTTTTCGAAATAACACCATAAATATAACGCCTGTTATTGCATTTATCGTAATAACGAGTGTAGCAAGCTGGTTGCTATTACTAATGTTTTTCATATGAAGTGGAAGTGCGACAGTAAGCTGAGTAAACATAATATAGAAGAAAATCATGATAAATGAAAACAGAAGAAAAGGCTTGTTTTGTAAGATAGCCTGTATTCCTAATGTAATAGTTGTGTTTTCAGTAGTGACTTGGAAGTGATTTTTAAGTAAGTAAAAGATAAAAGCGAATAACAGCATAAGTGATCCTGTTAGAAAGAAAGCATAGATGGGATCGAGTAAGAGTAAGAATCCTCCTGCAATTGGTCCAATTATTGCACCGCAATTAAAACTAAGGTTTAAATATGTAAATAAATTTTTTCTCATATGAGCTGGTTGTGAGCCGAATATGGCGCGAGCAGCAGGTTCGTAAAATGCGGTTCCGAAGCCAATAAGTGCAGAAGAAATAGAAATTGTATAGAAATCAGAGCATATTCCTAAAGCGATAAATCCGATTCCTCTTAAAAATAATCCGGCTATCATCATGATGATATAGCCTATTTTGTCAGCAATTAACCCTGAGAATAATGGGATAACTCGTGATGTGATTGTCATAACCGTCAATACTGTTCCTACTTGGACAGCAGAAAAATGAAGAAAGGTTAATAGATAAATAGCTAAAAATGCGTATACTGCAAAATACCCAAAAGACATAAAGAATGAAGAAATAAGCATGAAACGTATCGGTATTGAGAAACTTTTCATAGAACTCCTCCTAATATTGTAACCAGTAAAATTATTTAATGGTTAACTATTTTATATTATAATTATACATAAAGTCAGAAAAAAGTAAATTTTAAGAAGAAGGTGAATGGAATTGAATCAGAACGCACCACATGAATTAGAATATATTCGAGAATTTTTAAATACATGGAGAATACCAAACGATACGAGAGAAGCAATTGATTTGCTACAAACAGAAGAGGATATAATGCTCTTTATGAAAGAACATTTTCATGAAGAGGTTCCATTTCATACGATAGAGGAATTAAAAAGTTTTCGAGAAGATATTCGGGTGGCAATTGAAGGCGGAGAATCATTGCAAAAGTGGTTAGAGAAATACCCATTTCATGTACATGTAAAGGAAGATATGAAAAGTGTTACATATGAACCGGTGCAAGAAGAGAATGTGTATACAAAAGTATTGAGTATTGTGTTAACGGCGATTCAAGAAAAGTTGTGGGGAAAGTTAAAGGCCTGTCCAGATTGTCGTTGGGTATTTTATGATCATTCGCGAAATGGAAGTAAAAGATGGTGTGGTATGTATGCTGGAGAAGAAGGAGGAAGAGCATGCGGTACGATTGCAAAAGTGAAAAACTACCGGGCGAAGAGAAAAGGGCGATCTGGTTATGATATGTAATTAATATTAGAGAAAGCAAAATGGATGGGGAATGTAGAATATGAAAGGCACACAAATGCTAGCTATTAATAAAAAGTGTTGGGATACAGTTGCACCTTATTTTTTTCAAGTGGATTGTTTACCGAAATACGGACCGTATACGGCGTCTGAAGATGAGATTCATTTGTTCGATTCATTTAAAGATAAAAAGGTACTTAATATTGGATGTGGAAGTGGGCATTCGTTGTAATATATGGCGGAACAAGGGGCAGAGGAATTATGGGGGCTTGATCTTTCGAGTGCACAAATTGAAATAGCGAATAAGGCGTTAAAGGATTGGAATCCAAAGTTAATATGCGGAGCAATGGAAGAGGAAGGAAATATTCCGAAAGGGTATTTTGATATTGTATATTCCATTTATGCATTAGGTTGGACTTCGGATTTAAGAAAAACGTTGGAACTGATTTATTCATATGTAAAGCCAGGAGGAAGTTTTATTTTTAGTTGGGAGCACCCAGTATATTCAAACTTACAGTATGGTACAGAAGAAGTTGCTATAAAGTCTTCTTATCATGAGAAAATACCTATTACGTTTGAAACATTTAAAGGAGAAGAAGTACAAGAAACATTATATAAGAGGAAAATAAGCACATACATAAATGAGTTAAATAGAGCGGGATTTATAATTGAGAGAATAGAAGAGCCTGAACCGTCAAGTATATTAGATGAAGAAATAGCTGAACCTTCTACGAAATATTATTCTTTATATAAAGCTAGAATGGTGCCAACTACTTTATTGTGAAGGCAAGAAAATGTAAAATACAGCGCACACTTTTTTTAGTGTGCGCTGTATTTTGTTAAAGGTCAGTACTTATCTTTTTGGTTGAAAAATATGTTGGAAAAAGTATTTGTGATGTAAGTTATCTACAACTTTATTTGCTTGATATGTGCGGTGTTGTTCGAGTCGAAGTCTTTGCTCCATCATTTTTATTGCGTGATCAGATAAACGTAACATAATACATCTCTCCTTTTCTATAAATATAAGTCTCTAAAATGATATCGATTCCAGATTTTATAGTTAAGGAGGTATACTGTGTAACATAGGCAAAAAGCACCTTCCTCTCCCATTACGCTTACGAGGTTAGCTGTCGGACTCGGGAAGTGAGAGTATCCCTACTTAAAAAAGATTCGCCCCAAGTAGCATTGCTACAAAAATGGTTCCCCCGCTCCAAAATTTGGACTCAGCAAAAGGTATTATAAAGTAAAAGATAACATAAATAAACTAATGAGTCAAACTATTTTATGTTTTCTGTCTCTTTAGTTGTGTAAGAATCATACGATCGGTAATTGTTATATCGGTTACTTCAATGAAGCCGTGTTTTTTATATAATGCAATAGCAGGGGTATTCGCTTTACCTGTTTGTACAATATATGCCATGGAAGAAGGGGACATGTTAAATATATAACTTAAGAGTTTCGTTGCAATTCCTTTTTGAAAAAAATCAGGCGATACAACTAGTCGGTGAATATCAATTAGCTGTTCTTCTTGCATAAAAGAAATAAAGCCGACAAGTTTATTTTCAGAAAAATATCCATAGAATGTTTCACCGCAATTTTGAATATCGTTTACAGTATCATATAAACGGGGGATTGCAGTACTGTTTAAATAATCTGCTTCAACTTTATAAGATGGAATTTGAACTTGTAAAATGGATGATGCAACTTCAAAAGAAGTGGCATTTAACTTAAGAATCATAGATAGTGAAGCCTCCTTTGAATATGGTATATTAATATAATTAATTTTTGGGTAAGTTTGACAATGATTTTCTTTTTTGCATATAATATATGTATCTCCTTACATATATTACTCTTTCGTTTGTTTCTATAGTAGAATATGGTTAGTGTAAATGAATTTGTAATCTTATATAAGAGTTTTGCTACTCTTGTATTTGAGCATACAGACTATAATAGAAATGGAGGACTAAAGATGGGATGGATTATCACATTAATAGTTGGTGCTATTATAGGTGCAATTGCTAGTTCTATAACAGGTAAAAATTTCCCAGGCGGTATGTTCGGAAATATTATCGCAGGTTTATTAGGTGCTTCGTTAGGTGGTAGATTATTTGGATCTTTTGGGCCATCATTTGGTGGAATTCATGTCGTGCCAGCATTATTAGGAGCAATCGTATTAATTCTTATTGTATCATTTGTAGTGAAAGCTGCAAGGAAATAAAGATATAGATAATGATGAAAAGCCCTGAGTAAGGGCTTTTCATCATTCAAAGAGGTGGTTTCATTGGAAAAAGTAAATATAAGAAAAAGAGACAAGTTAAAAAAGTTTTTTAGGGAACAAAATTATTTAGCAGTGTTACTTGGATTTGCATTATTGTTCATTAACATATTATTGCTAACAAAAATTTCTTTCGTTTTTACTCCGTTTATCGTCTTTTTAAAAACAATATTCTTCCCGGTATTATTAGCCGGAGTGCTATTTTATATCTTGCACCCATTCGTTTCACTTTTAGAAAAGAAAGGTGTTTCAAGAATCGTATCGATAGCCTCGATATATTTAATAGTACTAGGATTATTTGTGTTTTTAGTTGTAACGGTTATCCCTATTATTAAAGATCAAATTGATGCATTAATAGATAACTTACCGTATTTCGGTCATGAAATCGAACGAGCAGCACGTAGATTTGGGGAAAGTAATTTACTTGGTAAAATTCAGGAGAATTTAAATATTGATGTAGCGAATATAGTAAAAGACTATACAGGTGATTTTACAAAGTCATTATCATCAGTGACTGGAAATGTAACTGGATTTTTAAGTACACTTACAGAAGTTGTTTTAACCTTTGTCATGGTTCCGTTTATATTGTTCTATCTATTAAAAGATGGTGAACAATTACCGAATCACTTTTTGAAGTTTATTTCAGAGCAAAGACAACCGGCAGCAATGAGAATACTAGATGATATGCATTATGCGATTAGTTCGTATATAAGAGGGCAAATTATCGTTAGCTTGTTTATCGGTATCATGCTATTAATTGGCTATCTTATTATTGGTATTAAATATGCGGTATTACTTGCTATTTTAGCGATGATTGTAAATATCGTTCCGTACGTAGGTCCAGTTATTGCAATAACTCCAGCGTTAATTATCGCATTTATTGACTCGCCAGGAATGGTTTTAAAGGTAATTATCGTTATGATGGTTGTGCAATTAGCAGAAGGTAAGTTTATCTCCCCGCAAGTAATGGGGAAAAAGCTAGATATCCATCCAATTACAATAATCTTTATCATTTTAACTGCCGGTAACTTATTCGGTATTATGGGGATAGTTTTAGCAATTCCAGGATATGCGATATTAAAAGTGTTAGTTACACATGGTTATAGATTTGTAAAATTGAATACGTAAAAAAAGAGCTAAAACAGAGAAAACTGTTTTAGCTCTTTTTTATTAATAATTGATTTGCGTATTGGCGTGCCCATTGATCAGCTTCTAATATAGCATCGAGTGAAGGATCTTTTACGTTATGATGAGCTTCAACTGTATTGTAAATTGTTTTTTCGATATCGAAAAATGCAATTTCATTTTTAAGAAATAGTGCATTTGCAATTTCGTTCGCTGCATTTAATACGGCTGGAGTTGTACCGCCAATTTTGCCACATTCAAATGCGTATTGTAGACAGGGGAACTTCTCTAAATTTGGTTTTTCAAAATGCAAACTACCAATTTCTAATAAATTTAATTTTTCATAGGATGAAGGTAGTCGAGTAGGGTAGTGAAACGCATATTGAATCGGCATTCTCATATCAGGAGCACCGAGTTGTGCCATGACTGATCCATCAATAAATTCCACTAAAGAGTGAATGATACTTTCTTTATGAATCATAACATCAATTTTTTCATAAGGAATATCGAACAGCCATTTAGCTTCCATCACTTCAAACCCTTTATTCATTAACGTGGCAGAATCTATCGTTAGTTTTGCTCCCATTAACCAGTTTGGGTGTTTTAAAGCATCCTTCGCTTGTAATGTTTTCATTTCTTCACGTGTTTTATCACGAAAAGCGCCGCCAGAAGCTGTGACAATTAACTTCTCAATCTCTTTATTATTTTCTCCGTTTAAACATTGGAAAATAGCTGAATGCTCACTATCGACTGGAATTAGGCGGCATCCGTTTTGTTTCGCTAGTCCAGTTACGATATGACCAGCGGCAACTAAAGTTTCTTTGTTAGCGATGGCGATATCTTTCTTCGCCTTTAATGCTTCAATTGTTGGGAGTAAACCTGAAACACCGACAACTGAACTTAATACAAGATTTGTATCAGGATGGGTAGATACTTCATTTAAACCATCAGTTCCATATGTAATTTTTGTATTTGTTGAAATACGAGAACGTAATGTGTCCGCTAATTCTTTTGTCGCTACGCTTACAATACGAGGCTGAAACGATTCCATTTGTTTTTCGAGAAGATCGATATTATAATTTGCGGTTAAACCGACGATTTTAAAATGTTCAGGATGAGCGGAAACGACATCTAATGCAGATGTGCCAATGGATCCTGTTGAACCTAAAATGGATATATATTTTACCATGAAAAAACCTCCAAAGTTGTTTCGATTACTTCTGCAAACCTATATATTATTAGACAATTAAGGTGGAAATTCCTGCTATATAAAACAGAAAATTAGGGTTTAATTGGAAAGGGAATGTGATAAACTGTAAAAAACGAAAAAGCAATGAAAGAGAAGAGTACATGTTCAAAACTTTTCAGAGAGCTGATATGTGGTGGAAATCAGTAAGGGATGAATATGGAATGGGCTCTGGAGCTTCTAACTGAAATGAGTAGGTAAAGACGGTTACTTCACGTTATCGAAGTATGAAGTGAGCTAATGATAGCTAATAAAGGTGGTACCGCGGGAGTCTCTCGTCCTTTTTAAGGATGAGAGACTCTTTTTGTTTTTTATTTTGAGAAAGGAGGAGTTAGTATGAGCGAAAAAATAATGTTAACAGGAATTAAACCAACGGGTTATCCGCATTTAGGAAATTATATTGGTGCAATTAAACCTGCATTGCAAATGTCAAAAAATAATGAAGGAAAAGCATTGTACTTTATAGCTGATTATCATGCGTTAAATGCAGTGCATGATCCAGAGAAGTTCAGTAGTTATACAAAAGAGGTAGCAGCTACATGGTTATCACTCGGACTTGGAGAAGATGTTATTTTCTATCGACAAACAGAAGTGCCAGAGATTTTGGAATTAGCTTGGATATTAGCTTGTCTAACTCCGAAAGGGCTTATGAATCGTGCCCATGCATATAAAGCGAAGGTAGAGCAAAATAAAGAAGCGGGATTAGAAATTGATGCAGGTGTGAATATGGGGTTATATACGTACCCGATTTTAATGGCGGCTGATATATTATTATTTCAAGCTACTCATGTACCTGTTGGAAAAGATCAAATTCAGCATATTGAAATCGCGCGTGATATTGCGACGTATTTTAATCATACATTTGGCATGACATTTACGCTTCCAGAGTATGTAGTGCAAGAAGAATGGGCAATTTTACCTGGTCTTGATGGAAGAAAAATGAGTAAAAGTTATGGGAATGTTATCCCGTTATTTGCAGAGCGAGAAAAACTACGAAAGCTTATTTTAAAAATAAAAACAGATTCTTCACTTCCAAATGAACCGAAAGAACTAGAAACGTTATTTACAATCTATAAAGAATTTGCGACAAAAGATGAAATTCAGTCAATGCGTGAAAAATATGAAACTGGAATCGGATGGGGTGATGTAAAAAAAGAGTTATTTCGCGTTGTAGATCGTGAGTTAGCAGGACCTCGGGAAAAATACGCAACGTATATGAATGAACCGCATTTACTATATGAAGCGTTAGAAAAAGGTGCTGAGAGGGCAGGGGCTATTGCGAAGGTGAATTTGGTGGAAATTAAAAAACGGATTGGATTTGAGAGGGAACGCTGAGCGTTCCCTTGTTTTTTCTATATGAATTTTAATTATTTATTCGTTATATCTACATGCAAAATGAGGAATTTGCATCGTCTTTCTAAATTTATTAATTGCACATTTTAAAAAGTATGTTAATATAGGGGTACTTATTAAAGGTGTTTAATAAGTGTGATTAAAGCCACTTATTAAAGAAGTTTAATAAGTGGGACTCATTTGATTACAAAGGAGATGATTCTATGAAAACGGAAAAAGAAAAGATGTTGGCGGGAGAAATGTATATTGCGGATGACGAAGAATTAGTGGCTGATAGGGTGGAGGCAAAACGTTTAACACGCCTTTATAACGAGGCAATGGAGACAGGAGATGAACAACGTTTTACGTTATTAAATCAGCTTTTAGGTTCTTCCGCTGATGGGAAAACCCACATTAATCCTGATTTTCGTTGTGATTACGGTTACAATATCCATGTTGGAAAGAGCTTTTTCGCAAATTTTAATTGTGTGATTTTAGATGTTTGTGAAGTTCGAATCGGTGATAATTGTATGTTTGCACCTGGTGTTCACATTTACACTGCTACGCATCCGTTGCATCCAGTAGAACGGAATTCTGGCAAAGAATATGGGAAACCTGTAAAGATTGGTAACAATGTTTGGGTTGGCGGGGGAGCTATAATTAACCCTGGTATTTCAATTGGAGACAATGCTGTAATTGCTTCAGGAGCAGTTGTGACAAAAGATGTACCTAGTAATGTAGTTGTTGGTGGTAACCCAGCCAAAGTTATGAAAATGATAGACTTATAGAAATCGTTTTTCACGGATGCTTGAATAAACTGGTGTCGTATCGTATAGACAATGTGAAAGGTGTTTCATATGAAGAAAAATAGTGCGGGCAATCATACAAAGACATTACTTGCCTATCGAAACGCTCTTTTTCTCTTATTTGCTTTGCCAGGTGTCGCGTTTGCTACATGGATTTCTAGAACAGCAGCGGCGCGAGATATTTTAGCAGTTTCAAATGCAGAAATGGGCTGGATTTTGTTCGGTTTATCTGTCGGTTCAATAATTGGTTTACTGAGTGCAAGTCATTTTATTGACTGTAAGGGAGCTAGAGACGTTATTATAGGCAGTATGTTTTTAATAATTGTTGGATTACTTTGTTTAGGTATTAATATTTATTTTGTTTCTAGCATAGGGACTTTTGGTAGCTTGCTAGTATTTGGAGTAGGATATGGGTTGGCAGAAGTCTCATTGAATGTAGAAGGCTCTTCAATAGAGCAGAAATTAGGAATGACACTTCTACCGAAATTCCACGGTTTTTTTAGCGTAGGAACTTTAGTAGGCGCGCTCAGTGGCACTGTCGCCGCCTCGCTTCACATCCCAATCCTGTATCAGTTTCTTGCGATTTCGGCCGTGTTTTTATTACTTGTATGTATGGTGTATCGTTATCTTCCGCACGGAACAGGAAAGAAAGAGAAATCGCAGAACAAAAAGCGAGCGAAGCGTACTTCCTTACGTATGGAAAAGAAGGTGCTTTTAATTGGTCTTTTTGTGTTTGGAATGGCATTTGCAGAAGGAAGTGCAAATGATTGGCTGCCTATCGTGATGGTAGATGGACATCAGCAAAGTGTAGTGACAGGTTCTATTATGTACACAATTTTTGTATTGGCAATGACGTTAGCTCGTATGTGTAGTAGTTATTTCCTTGATCGATTCGGTCGTGTCGCTGTCGTACGTGCTACTATTATGGTGGCGATTATAGGGATTTTAATCGTAATATTTGGGAGTAACTCGTATTTTCTAGCAGTTGGTGTAGTGCTGTGGGGGATTGGTGCGGCGTTAGGTTTCCCAATTGGTCTTTCTGCTGCTGGAGATGATCGTGAAAATGCGACTTCTAATGTTGCTGCAGTTTCTATCATCGGTTATACAGCTTTTTTAGTCGGACCGCCATTTTTAGGTATACTAGGGGAATCATTCGGAATACGTAATGCCTTGCTAGCTGTTTTATTATTTGTTCTCTTATCTGGAATTGTATCGTCTGTTACGAGAGAGAATAAATCGAGCTAAACAAGGAGTGCATGCAGTGGAAATATATCATCTCTATTGCTTTAGAAAATGATGTGTGATATATTGTCAACGCAACTTATTAAAAGTGTTTAATAAGTATGTTGATTAAGGTGGTGAGCGATTTGAGTGAACAATTTGTTACTCAAAAATCGATTAAAGAGACGATCCTTCGCGGCATTCGTACAGCTCTTCTAGAGCGAGGTAGTGCAACGAAAGTTGAACTTAGTAATACATTAGAAATCAGTTTTCCAACGATAAGTAAATTTATAGAAAATATGAAACAAGACGGTGAAGTCACTTTAGTCGGTTTAGATGATTCAAGTGGTGGAAGAAGAGCGAAACGATATGCTTATAATCCGGAATATATGTTAGGTTTAGCGATATTTTTAGAAAAAAATGAGACAAACTATACGATTTTTAACTGTTTAGGGGAAGTAAAAGAAAAAGGAAGTACTTCAAGTGTATTAATTGATACTGGCGTAAACCTATTATCTAAGCATATTGAAAGTCTTATCGCTACATTCCCGAAAATAAGCTCTATATCAATTGGTGTGCCCGGTTCGGTAGATAATGGTCGTATTTTTTATATACCTGGTTATGAAAAGTTCCAAAATTTTAATTTAAAAAGTCATTTGGAGAATCTGTTCTCTATACCTGTAGTAATAGAGAACGATATGAATGCCGCAGTGCTTGGTTATTATAAAAACACTGGAAACCATGACAATTCCTCTCTTGTATATTTGTATTCAGGTCAAAATGGTCCAGGTGCGGGTATTATGATAAATGGGGATGTAGTCCGAGGAAGTACATTTTTCTCGGGAGAGATATCTTTCGTTCCGCAGTATGATAATAAAAATTTCTTACAAGCTTTGAGAAGTGGAGATGAAGTGAGAGATTCGAATAATCCAGAGGAATATAATATAGATGCTATTACTCGATTAATTTCTACATGTATAGCTATTATTAATCCACATGCGTTTATTTTCTGTGATGATGAAGTGAATCAATTTGTAATAGATCAAATTGTAAAAAGTTGTCCACAGTACATTCCGGCGGAACATATTCCGAAAATAACAGTAAGCGATTGGAAAGAAGATTATTTATATGGATTAAAAAGCCTTGGACTTGATCTTATGATTACAAGAACAAGCAAAGAAAATTAAATATCAAATTGTTGGTTGAATACCATAAAAAGAAAAGGTGTCGATTATGAGAATTGAACATGTAGCAATTTGGGTGAATGATTTAGAAGGCATGCGTGATTTCTATAAACAGTACTTCAATGGTGAAGCGAATGTATTGTATCACAATCCGAAAAAAAAGTTTGAATCTCACTTTATAACTTTTGAAGGTGGTGCGCGTCTAGAACTTATGAGACAGGTAGGGATAGACGATGTAATAAAAAAACAAACAGTAGGATATGCGCATATGGCATTTTCTGTAGGTAGCAAAGAAAAAGTGGACCAATTAACGGATAGGTTAAGAGAAGCAGGATATACTCTGTTAAATGGCCCACGCACTACAGGAGATGGTTATTATGAAAGTGTAGTAAGTGATCCTGAAGGAAATCAGATCGAGATAACAATCTAACATTTTATTTACTAATAACGAATAAAAAATATAAAACTTTGTTGTTCCCCAAAATGTTTAAGAGAAAGCTATTATTTCTTCAGAAAGGGGGACATAACATTGAGTGAGTCAATTTTTATTTTCTGTATATATCCATTGCTTATTTGTATGTTTTCAATAGCTGTGACATATAAAATAGGTACATTTTACGTGATGCCAATGGTAACATTTCTTATTTTTCTTATGTTCAATGTTACATTGTACGATCCATCATTTTTCTTTTGGGTGGGCATGTATACTGTTTTTTCATTCATTATTTCTTATATAACTATTTTATTTGTAAAGGGATATAAAGCTGTAGAAAAAGAACGTTAAATCATCTAATTATTTTTTGGGGAAATAGGGATTTACGGTGAACGATAACAACCTCATTTCACGTTGTAATGACGAGAAATGAGGTTGTTATATTTTTATATAAAATATAAGGTACTTATTTTGTAATGTTTTTTAATTAGAGTGCTGAAACTCTTTAATAATCCGCTCAATGACTGGATGAAGAGTAATAGGCAACCTATCAAGCGGAAAAAAGCGTAATTCTTTTGACTCAGCTTGATCACATACAAGTTCACCGTGGAATTCTCGGCAAATATAAACAACGAGTACACCGTGTACTTGATCGCCGTTTGGATAGATTTGAAAAAAATCTGTTCCTGAGTATGTACGGAACAGTTCTGGATTTTTAATGATAAGCCCAGTTTCTTCAAATACTTCTCGTTTTAAAGCATCTTCTAACGTCTCATTATATTCTAAGGCACCACCAATAATACCCCAGCGGTTAAAGTCTGTTCGGAGCTGTAGTAATACTTCATTTTTCTCATTTAATATAATGGCGTGTGAGCCTATTAATATAAGTGGATGATTTCCTACTAGATTTCTTACGTCTTCAATATAACCCATAATTTTTCTCCTTGTATTTAATAATAGTTTGGGAGTTCTTTTAACATTTTTTCTGTTTTACGTGCTGTATAGGCTAAGTTATGATCATCTTTTGTTCTAAAAAATAATGTACGTAAAAAGGTTTTAATGTTGGCACATAAAATACAATACTCATTAAGCGAAAGGCGTTTTCTAATTTGAGGAAGCCTTTTTATTTTTTTATAAATAATTGAAATTAACTCATCTTGCTGGAAGTCATGATACAGCATGGATATTAATGGCGTAACAATACGCTCATCTTCGTTATTATGAAAAATATCAGATGGAATGAAGATTTTATTTAATAAACAATGAATGAGCTCTTCATACCACTCAAAAGTCGTATGTGAATTATGAACAATTTCAGTGAAAGCATCAGATACGTGGGCGATACAATGAGCCCATCCTTTATTTTCGATATATCCTCGAAAATCCATTTCTAAGTTTGTATATGTAATGAGTTTATTTTTTATCTCTTCAATATCCTCTTCTGTAAAAAAGTAGTGAGAGTTAGCGAATTGAAGTATTAACGCAATTAAAGAAACAGTGTAAGAACGTGTGAAAACCCCATCTGTATGTGGGGAGTAAATGTCACAATATAAATACTCATCACTTAAACATGTTTGCAACAGTAATTTCAGCTGATCGTCCATAAGGAATTCATGATGAATGAAATGCGCAAAACATTTATATATAAGTTGGTAACGAACGTAACTATCAGTCGTTCCGATGTACTGAAGCATGTTCAAAGTTAACTCATTTACATTTATATGATGCAGTTGCGTATAGTCATTTTGTTGTATAAGCTCTAACTGTTGTTGCAATGCTGTAATATCCAATGGAGAACCTCCTCCGCACTTTAAAGATGCGATCTTTTCTAGTATTCTATATATTCAAGGACAATCCTGCTCATGCAAGGAGAACCATTAGAAATTCGAGTATGACATAGATGAGGGAAGAATATGACGACAATAGAACAGTTAGAAAAACATTTTAAAATAAGAAGAAGTGCTTCTTCTATCATGATAAAAGAAAATAATGCAGAGGCTTTTACAGAAGAGCAATTAAAAGAGATCATGCAATATTGCGTTGCTGAGGCTGAAAAAGAGGGGGTAGAAAAATTACATTTTGAGATCTCTTCAAAAAGTCCAAATTATGATGTGTATAAGAAATGTTTTGAAACGTATTCATTTGAATATGTTACTGAAAACATGATTGTATTTAAGGATATATATGAAGTAGAAGATGTAGAAAGTGAAATTGATTTTAAGCTGATTGAAGAAGTAGGAGAGGATACTTTTTATTCTTTTTGGAACGAAATGACGGAAGAACAAGTCGACTATAATCAATTTGTACATATGATGGAACAAGAAATTGGTGAACAATGGAAAGAACATTGTTTAACAGCAGTTGCAAGCGAAGAGCCAATAGGAATTGTAATCCCGCATATTGAGAAAGGTACGTTAGAAGAAGGGAAACTTATGTATTTCGTAATGGCTCCAAATATGCGAAATAAAGGGTACGAAGCAGCATTCTTTACAGGTGCAATGTTTGTCTTAAAGGAAATAGGTGCATCTTATTATATTGGCGAGACAAATGTACAAAATGAGTGGATGAAGGATGTTTTTGGGAAGAATGGATGTCAGCTGCTTAGTTCTACTGAGCGATATGTGAGGAAGTTTTAGGAGGATGAAAGATGTAGTGATAGGGGGTTATGCAGAACAAGGTGTTGTACTTATAGAGCCTCAACAAAAAGTGAAAAAGGGGGACCGATTGGGATAAATAACTTTAAGTAGGGAATTTAAAAAATCCCCCTAGTGTAGTTTTGGAATAAAGTCATATTATTTATAAAAAAGTTGCAAGGTTGTTCCCCTTTGTATACAGGGGACAACTGATATACGTGAAAAACTAAATCGTAGTCATACATTGTTTACCAACTAATAATCTTTGAGGATAGTGGAAACATAAATGTTCGTTTTTGTTACATCGTAATCTGATAATGGGTGTTTTTTGACATATGAAAGATGAATTAAATTATAAAGTTTGTGAAGCATGTGAATTCCTTCAATTTGTCATAAAGGGATATATGGAAGGTTATAATCCTTATCAGTAGAAACTAAAAAAGATGGCTCTGGTAGAATACCAAAACCATCTCTTAAGTACTTAATTTTTTATGATTTTTATATTAAACTGTCTATCTTATAAAGTACAGTTCATAATTCATTAGCCGTTCCATTATTTACTTGTATATTTTTGAACAGATGCTAGTTCACTATCAATGAAAGTAAAAATACGTTCAATATTTTCTTTCGTTTCAAACATCACCGAACCATGAATAGCATTAGGGAAGATTTCAACCTTTGCATAATCTTTTCCTAATAAGTTATTGACTTTCAAAGCAAAATCAATTGATTGTTGCATCGGTATAATATCATCTCCACTCCCATGTTGTAACAGTATTTTTGGCATGTTTTTATGAATGTAACTAATAGGATTTGCTTGTTCAACTTGTTTTGTTAATTGATTGATTGGTCCACCAACAAATTGTGCTCCTGTACTACCTTCTGTATGATATGGAAATTCATTGCGCTTACTAATTGGAAAAGCGTCTTCATATTCATCGCTACGATCTACCACTTCATATAACCCGTTATCTCTGAGTATACTATTTACTTGTAGATCATACTCCAAACGAGAAAAATCAGAAACTGGATACCAAGCAACTACTGCTGAAACATCAGTTTGAATATCAATATTAGGGTCTTTTTCATTATCAAATAAATTTTCATTCTCAAAAACCGCTGTCATAAGGGCCATATATCCACCTGCTGAACCACCCCAAGTTATTATTCTATTCGAATCTAAATTAAATTTCGCAGCGTTCTTTTTAATAAAACGAATAGCCATTTTCACATCTTTTACTGGTTCTGGAAAAATCGCTTCGCCTATTAATCTATAATTAATAGAAACAACTGCATATCCTCTATTTAAACCTTCTAACATCGGATCAATCATATCTTGTTGTCTTTTATCACAAGCTACAAATCCTCCGCCATGTATAGAAAGAATTACAGGAAATGGACCATCTCCTTTTTCAGGTAACCAAATATCTAATTTTTGTGCTTCTGATTCAGCCCCATAAGAAATATCAAAATAACCGCTTCTATTTTCAGTACTTAGAATAGGACCATTTTTTCTCCACTGTCTATTTGTCATTTTTTATTCTTCTCCTTAGTCATTTTCTTTAAAAGAAAGAGTATTTTTATTTATATAATATAAACCTAATCCTATCGTGATTAGCACAACATAGATTAAAAGAATATTGCTATACAACGGTGCACTCGATGTTTCAAATCCAAATAAATTTGTTTTGTGTAAAAAACCTACCGATAATAATTTTCCAGTAATAGCAATCCAGATAGTAGAAGCGATCGATATGCTTAGATTAAAGAAACCTAACCCAGTTCCCACTTTTTCTATTGGAAGGGCACTAACAACAATTTTCATAAATGGTGTATATAATAGGCCCATCGCTCCCGAAAATAAACAAATCACAAGGGCTAGTACCGTTATATTAGTATCGATCAAAACTGCTCCAATTAATAAAGAGGCTCCCATTAGACCGATTGCAATCATTAGCGTTTTAGGTACTCCTAATTGAATCGTTATTTTTCCACTTATCCCCCCAATTATGGTCCCGACTACAAATGAAGGAAGCATAATTAATGAAACTGTACCAAGATTCACTTGATAAATACTTTGAGCTAAAAAACCAAATACAAAAGAAAAAGCTGCTTGGGAACCGAAAGTTAAGAATACAAGTAAAATTGCCAACAAATATTTTTTATTTTGAAAGAAATCAATTGTAATAAATGCATTCTTGTTTTTCATGATATAAAAAACAAACAATACTATACTAAACAGCGACAATAAAAGTAGTATTATATTTAAGTTATTAAAGTACAAGGTTAATAAAATTGTAATTAAACTTATTAAACTTATACCAGCTATATCTAATTTTCGTTCAGTTTTCTTTGAGTCCTCTGGTAAATTTTTAAGCAAAGACGGAACTAAAATCAAAGTTATGAGCGGTAATAGAAACAAAAACCTCCAACTAACATATGTCGAGAGAAAACCACCACATAAAACTCCTAGGGCCATTGATGCTTGTACACACGCTGTATTATAACCATAATATTTCACCTGAGTTTTCTCATCCAAGTATTTTGTAGCTATTATGATCAATAATGCTGAAGCACTAGTTCCACCAAAAGTTTGTAAAGCTCTTGAAATTACAACCATAATAAATGAATGACTAAAAGCAAACCCTAGTACACTACCAATACACAAGATAAGTACACCAAAAATAATTAACTTCCTAATACTAATAGGGTCTGACAAGGTTGCGTATATCATTGATGCAACCCCCATCACTAGCATAGCAATTGATACTTGGATGCTAATTGTAGATTCTGGTAAATTAAAATCTATTGCTAGTTGAGGCGAGATAATCATAAATGCTTGAATTAAAGTTGCTGAAGATAAAAAAATCACCATAATCATTGGCATTACTTTTTTTACGTTTCCACTATGTTGCATTATTCTTACCCCTTTCACAAATCAAAAAGTTTGTACGTTTTAAATTCCTGTCTTAAAATGTATCCGTTTTCAAAAAAGAGATAGAACTACTAGTTTTTCTAATTCTCTTAATCACCTTCTTTTGTAAGAGTTTTTATACCATTAAGTATAGTGGTATATGTTGTGGTATAATTTATTTTACTTGAATTATATTTTAATACAAAAAATTAATCAACAACAATTTTAAAACATTCACAACATTTTTCAGCTTGTTACGCTTTAAATACTCGATTTAAAACAATAGTAACCATATTTCACTATTCCAAGTTCAGACAAGAATTGCGATTAATTTATAACACGATATAATATTTATAGGGAGTGTTGTTAATGACAGGTGAAAATAAAAAAAAATTACCTCTTTATGTAGAGATTTATGATAAATTACTAAAACTAATTAATGAGGGAGTCTATCCGATTGGAAGTAAGCTGCCTACTGAAGCACAACTATCTAAGATGATGAATGTGAGTAGAATGACCTTAAGACAGGCACTGAGCTTATTACAAGAGGACGGTTATATCGAAACGATACATGGACAAGGAAATTTTATAAAACAAAATGTAGATATAAAAAGTATTGGATTAGAAAAAATAGATAATATTGTTTTTCAATGCTGTACAGAAGCTATTGATGATATCGATGCTTATTTTCAAGTTGATTTTGCAGATGATTATGATTATATTAAAAAAATTTTCAATCGCGATGTAGCAGTGATTATTGGATTTAACAGATGGTACAAATGTAAAAATAGAATAGTGGCACTTGCTTTTACCATATTTCCAAGTGAAACAGCTTCTAATTACCAAATGAATCTTAACGATCAACAAAGCCTACTAAAAATACTTGAAGAAGATATTTATAAGTTAGTACATTCATCAACAATAGAAATAAAATTCACAAAATTGGTTCCTTCTTCTTCGGACTATGAACTTCATTCAAATAATAATTTATTCGTGTTATTAGTTGAAAGTATGTATGACTTAATGGGAAATGTGGTAGTTCAAAATAAGTTTTATATTCCAACCGAATATAGTTCGATTAAAATTAATCGAATAAACAAATAAAATGCTTATGTGAGGTTGAAAATTTTATTATTCATCAGTCAGATGTATGTAATAAAATTTCAATTAAGTGATGAAACTACCGACGAAAGAGGAAGAGAAACTTAATATAAAACAAATAATGTTTTGTACAACATCCGATATTTAGGTTACAGCCGATAAATATGGATTTGGCGAAAACGATATTACATACACCATTTTACTTATTAAGTTTTTAAGCGAAAAGGTGAAATGGGCGATATAGGAAGATGTCGGGAGTGGAATGCTCCAGAAGACGTATCCTATGTAAATTTGCCAATTCATAAAAAGCTAAGTTGGACGCTTGAATCGGTTGGTTTCGGAAATTACGAAACGCAGTATGTATACTGGGACGAAGATAATCAACTATATGCACTTTGGGTTTGTAGACATAAAAACAAAGTGTACTATCCTGTTTCTTCATGGAAAATGAATTATTACCTTAAACAGATAATAAATGGGTTAGAGTTTTATTCGCATCCAGATCGCGGAACAGTTATATATATATGAAGGTTTAGGTAATGAACAAATCGCATACGTATTTCGAGGGAATCCGTGTATAAATTATGAACAAATAAAAGAACTTTTTGCGTGTTTGTAAGATAAAAAGAAAAATCGAAACGACAAAGTATGTTTTCCTATAATACAATAGAGAAGGATTAGACTATACGAAGAAAGCGTTGGTGAAAGAATGGAGCAGCAAGAAAATTGGCTACAAGCAACTGTAGAACGAAATGAAGATAATATGTTACATATAAAGTGGGAAAATAATATAGAAGAAGTACGCATTTATTGGAGTACTTCACCAGATTATATTGAAGAAAATGGAGAATTACTTGTAACTGTAAACGGGGAATCATCATGCACTATTGAAAACCCGAGTGAAAATGAACGCCCATATTTTAGACTAGTAGGAAATAATGGACAAGCAGTGACAGTAGCTGAGCGTAGATTGCCACTACAAGGAGCGTTTAACTTCCGTGATATGGGAGGATATGAAACGACTGAAGGCCGTAAAGTAAAATGGGGCAAATTGTACCGTTCTGAAGAATTAGCGGGACTAACAGAGTGGGATATTGCGTATTTACAGAAATCTGGATTAAAGTTAATCTGTGATTATCGTACAGACTTTGAAGTGAAGCATAAGCCAAATCCAGAGATTACAGGTGCTCGTCAAGTATGCTTACCAGTTATGCAAGACTTGGCGAAAGACTTAAATATAAATGAGTTTTTCCAAGTTGGTGACCTTTCTCTGTTGGGGAAACCAGGTGAATATCTTGTGAAAATGAACCAAGATTTTGTAAGTGGTAACGAGGCGTTCGTGAGCTTCTTACAACTTGCACAAAATCCGGAAAACTTACCATTAGTAAACCACTGTACAGCTGGAAAAGACCGTACTGGATTTGGATCAGCATTATTACTACTTCTATTAGGTGTGCCAGAAAAAACAGTAATGGAAGATTATTTACTAAGTAACGGTTTCCGTGAAAAATTAAATGAAAAAATGATGGCCTTTTTAGGTGCAAAACTACAAAACGATGAGAGTAGAGCGATATTAGGTGCAATGTTTGAAGCACGCGCCGAATATTTACAAGCTGCGATTGATGGAATCCATAAGCAATACGGATCAGTTGAAGTATACGCTGAAAAAGCTCTTGGCTTTACGAAAGAGTCGTTAGAGGAAATGAAAGTATTATTGTTAGAAGAAAAATAAGAAGAAGGGAGGCTGATTTGGATTAGCCTCCTTTTATTATTGTTGCTATAATTTTGTTTATGAGGATGTTGTGCACCGAGGAGAAAATGGATGAAAAGAACTTACGAATCGGGGGATAAAATGATCCATACACGTTTAAAAGCAGAGGAGTTAAGGGAAAGTTTAACAACAATATTAAGTCAAGAATATAAGGAATTAGCTGTGCAGGATTTAAAGGTGATTGGAACGGGAGTGCAAAATATTGTTTTTCGCGGAGATTCAGGAAAGGGACCTTTAGCATTTCGAGTGCCGTGGGAAAGAGAAGTAGAAAATATAAATGAAGATTTATTTAATAGTCGGATTTCGTTGCAAAAGGAAGCAGAGCTTTCTAAGTATTGTCATTCAAAAAGTATTCCAGTACCAAGTATACACAGATTGCATCTTTCTGCCGAACTTGATTTTTTAATATCGGATTATGTGGCTACGGATCATATGCCAATTTCGGCATACGAAATAGGGAAGTTAGTCAGCAAGCTTCATAGTATGCCAATTGAAGGTTTACATTACGAGCAGAATATTAAAGAGCCAATTAGTAAGTATATAGCGGAACGCATTGTGAAACGAGTAGAAGGTTTTAATACAATTACGAATTGTGGTATTAAACTTCCAGATGCACAAACAATTGAACATATTCTTAGTACAGCTAATCATGTAAAGTGTTTATTACATATGGACATTCGACCAGCCAATTTAATTGGGTATAATGGAGAAGTTAAAGCAATAGTTGATTGGGATAACGCTTTAATTGGTCATCCGTTATTGGAGCTTATGAGAATAGCTGAAACAAATGAGGTTAGTTGGGATGAATTTAAAGATGGATATAAGAATGATAGTATCTTTAATGCTACCCCTCATATTGTTAATTTATTTTATAGACTAGATACAGCGGTCATGCTAGCAAATTTATTTATAGCACATTTGAAAATAAAGGATAAAGGTGTATTCTATAAAGAGCGAGTCAAAGCACTTTATAATGAAATATATATAAGTTTATAATGAAGCTATGAAAATGAAGTTTTGAAAATAGGAATTGAGGAGAACATCATGAAATACAAAGTTATATTATTCGACGTAGACGATACATTATTAGATTTCCCTGAAACGGAAAGAAACGCATTACATAACGCGTTTGTACAGTTTGGCATGCCTACAGGGTATAATGATTATCTTGCAAGTTATAAAGAGATTAGTAATGGGTTATGGAGAGATTTAGAGAATAAAATGATTACGCTAAGTGAATTAGCGGTAGATCGATTTAGACAATTATTTGCGCTTCATCATATAGAAGTAGATGCGCAGCAATTTAGTGATGTATACCTTGAAAACTTAGGGAAAGAAGTACATCTTATTGAAGGTGCAGTGCAATTATGTGAAAATCTACAAGATTGCAAGCTAGGTATTATTACGAATGGATATACGAAGGTGCAACAATCGAGAATTGGAAATTCGCCTTTACGTAACTTCTTTGAACATATTATTATTTCTGAAGAAGTGGGGCATCAAAAACCAGCACGTGAGATTTTTGATTATGCGTTTGAAAAGTTTGGGATTACGGATAAATCAAGTGTACTAATGGTTGGAGATTCGCTAACTTCTGATATGAAAGGCGGAGAAGATTACGGCATTGATACGTGTTGGTATAATCCGAGTTTGAAAGAAAATATGACAGGTGTTAAGCCGACTTATGAAGTGGAGAGTCTGCTACAAATTTTAGAAATTGGGGAAGTGGCGGAAGAAAAGGTAGCTTCATTTTAATTGTGCTGATATTTGTCGAAAAATCGATATATTGAAAAAATCGTTGATATATTGTAAGTTACGATAGATATATTAGAAAAATCGCTCATATAAGTTCATATACTAAGATATAGAATAAAAAATAGCGCTACTATACAAGGTCATTCACGTGTTATAATGCGTGAATTAAATATACGTATATAAATAGTTTCTCAGAGTAATGCGATGTCATGTATGATTAGTGTAACAACTAGAGGTGAATAAAGGATGTTAACGTTTTTATTTGAGTTAGACAAAAGTCTCCCGCAGAAGGATGAGTCACGGTATGATGCTTATTCAAAGGGTTTTATCGAAGGAGATGTAACGATTTGCGCGAGTGAAAGAGTACTTTTTCAAAAGTCATGCATGAAGGTTGCAGAGCTCGGCATTTATTTAGGACAGTGGATGGAACAAGTTCAATACGGGCAGAACGTACATATGAATTATGAAACGGCTGACCGTGATGAGATAACTCTTGGTTTTTCCTATGAAGAGGAAAATCAGTGGAGAATTTATTCCAGTTGGCAACAATTTGAACTTCAGGAACGTATATCTACTACAGCATTAATAGAGAGCGTTGGGCGTTATTTATATGAGCTAAATAAAAAACTGCGTGCGATAGAATATCCTGTGACGTTTGATCAGTACTTAAGAGGAGAGCGAATGATGCAGCTTTCTTACAAACGACCGTGTGATAGTAAAGCGGATACGATATCAATAGAAGTTTATAATGAAAGCAAACAAGTAGGCGTAGTACGGGGCTACTATAAAAATAAGTTGATGAGAGTACTAGACTTCATTCCAAAAATCGGTAGTAATATCATTTATGAAATAAAGGATAGTAAGGATAATATTCGCGTCATTGCAAAGGATGTAAGTAGGCAGCGCCAAAGAAAGATTTTAGTAACGTACAAAGATAATAATGATGCAGAGCATGAAATACTTGTATGTGACGGAAAGTTATTAGACGCAAATTTCTTATTTACCTTTACATATAAGAGAGAAGAATATGTTGTTCACAAAACTTCAATTGGGCTTGGAAAGTTATTACGAAAGGGCTATGTAATCGCAGATTGGAATATTCGTCTTGAGGAAGATATGTATTACATCGAGATGAATGTGTATGATGATGATTATATAGAGGATCAATACTTACTGTTAGGCGTATTTCATGCAGTTTTATATGGATAATCAATGAGAAATACCGTCATTCTTTTTGGAAAGAATGATGGTATTTTTTTATGTGATTCTGGTGACAGGATGCCTTTAATCAATCCTCAAAAATAAAAATCTCATCAATCTTACTATGAAGTGCTCTCGCTATATCGTGAGCAAGTTGTAAGGAAGGATTGTACTTTCCTTTTTCAAGATGGCTAATTGTTTCACGGCGTACACCAACGCTCTTTGCTAAATCTTCTTGTGTCATATGTAGCTTGGCGCGGTATTCTTTTATTTTCGTTACGAACGCCATGGTACATCTTCCATTTCATCAACTGGTTTATCGTAAAAGAACATAGAGAAACCGAACGTAAGAATAAGTGTAGCGAAAATAACAGCAATATCAATCTCTTGTAAAGTAGGGTTTGGAAATAACATTTCAATAAACAGAATGATAGTGGTAGTTAGTAATGTAACGATAAATGCATTGCGGCACGATTTATTGACAATTTGTTCAAACAGTTCATCGTGTTGAACCGTTCTATACGATGTGAAGAAGGAGAAGAAACAGAACATAGTAAAAAATCCTTTTTCATAAAAAAATCCGAGAAAACCGAAGAAACCGAGAAATCCTAAATATTTAATCCAAGTTGTTTTCATAAATATATCCTCCTTATCATGTTAGAAATAAATCACATTATGTTATAAATATATCACGTATAGAAATGTATGGTAATAATAGTTTTCCAATTCTTTTCATAATAATAGTAAAAAGAGGAAATATACTGCGAAATAAAGAGGATAATATTGTAAAATGATTGTAAGGAAGGGGAGGAAGGAATGCTAACTTGGATCATGATTGTTGTATTACTTGTAGTGATTACTGTAATTGCGACGGTGTTAATTGGGAGAAATGGTGATGCGAATTATAGTAAAGCGACAAAAGGAAATATTAAACGTCTTACGATGATTTATATTATATTAGCCGTCGTTTTAATTGTTGGATTAGGGGTGTACATTTATTTTAAAGGTTAAATAAACTGAAAAATGTAAAAATCTCAAAATAGAAGTATGCTATAATATCAATATAGTTATTTGGTAATTAAGGAAAGGATTGGATGTAATGATTGAAATTACGAATGTGTCAAAAAGTTATAATGGGTCTACCTATGCAGTAAAAGATTTAAGTTTATCTGTGCCTAGCGGAGAAATCTTTGGGTTTTTAGGACCGAATGGTGCTGGTAAATCAACGACAATTAAGATGATTACTGGTATTCATGGGGTGGACAAAGGGACTATTACGATTAACGGCAAAAATATTATGGAAGAGCCGATGGAAGCGAAGAAGACGTTTGGTTATGTTCCTGATAGCCCAGATATGTTTTTACGATTAAAGGGAATTGAATATTTAAACTTTATGGCAGATATGTATGAAGTGCCGAAAGAAGTACGCCAAGAACGAATAGAGTCTTTAGCGAAGAAATTTGACCTTTATAATGCTTTATCTGATCAAATTCAAAGTTATTCACACGGTATGAGACAAAAGATTGTTATTATTGGTGTGCTCGTGCATGAGCCAGATGTATGGATTTTAGATGAACCGTTAACAGGGCTTGATCCGAAATCTGCCTATATTTTAAAAGAAATGATGAGAGAGCATGCGGATAAAGGAAAGATTGTATTTTTCTCTACACACGTATTAGAAGTAGCGGAAAAAATATGTGACCGGGTTGCTATTATTAATAAGGGGAATTTGCAGTTTAAAGGAAATTTAAATGAAATGAGAGATCATTTTAAATCCAATGAATCACTTGAAAAAATGTTCTTGGAGATGACGGGCAATGAGTAAAATTTGGACGTTAACGAAAGTATTATTGAAATTAAATTATGCAGATTTCATAACAGATAAGAAGAAGCGATGGGCATATGTATTTTCATTTGCAGCTATTTTATTTGTTGGTTTTTTAATATTTGGTTCGATGACGCACGGAATGTATGAAGGTATGAAACAATTAGGGCAAGACCCAGGAATGATTATCGCAATGGGACTTGCGATTGCGAGTATATGGGTATTTTTAATGAGTATTACGAACATTTTAACTGTATTTTACTACAGCAATGATATTGAAATGTTATTGCCGTTACCATTAAAACCAGCGCAAATTATTTCGGCAAAATTTTTAACGGTATTAATTACACAATACGTAATGAGTTCATTCATTTTATTACCCATCTTCATTACGTACGGTTTAAAAAGTGGCGCATTTATTACATATTACATATATATGATTTTTATTTACTTACTTTTCCCAATCGTGCCGTTAGTATTAGCTTCGTTACTGATGACAGTAATCATGAGGTATACAAATATAGCAAAAAATAAAGATCGAGGAAATATATTTATTGGAATCGTAAGTATACTATTTATTGTAGGAATTAACGTATTTATGCAGTGGAGAAATAAAAGTGCGTTTTCTGGAGACGGGGCTGCGGAATATCTTGTAAATAATCAATCTTCTCTTATAGTACAAATGACAAATTATTTTCCAACTACATATTTTGGAGCAGTGGCATTAGTAGAAAGTGCAAATTGGAAGGGACCTTTATATGTAATGATCTTTGCCCTTATTTCATTTGTCTTCTTTGTGTTGTTTTATTACATTGCAGAGCGTACATATTTAAAAGGGGTTATTGGACTTTCAACGAGTACAGCAAAAAAAGAGGTCATTTCAGCAGAAGGTTTACAGAAATCAACCGTACAAAGTTCACATTTGAAAGCGTATGTGAAAAAAGAATTTAAAACGTTATTCCGTACACCACAATTTTTCTTAAATTGTATCGTACAAACTTTCGTTATGCCGATTATGTTGTTCTTTATTTTATTTGTACAAGATGGGAATTTAGAGTTTATTACAGAGTATATTAACAATCCAGAGACAACGGGGTTTGCAATCGGTGTTGGTCTTTGTGCATCGTTATTTTTGATGGGTAGTAACGTCATTGCAACGACGTCATTTTCACGTGATGGAAGCTCATGGTTTGTGAATCGATATTTACCAGTAAAAGCTTCGGATATCTTTTTTGCGAAAGCGATCACTGCTTGGTTAATTAATGTGATTATTTTAGCAGTATTTGGTATTACGATGGCAGTTGTAGCTGGAATTTCTCCAGTCTTCATGATACTGTGGTTTTTACTAAGTGCGAACGGGTTGTTATTAATTCATTTAATTGGAACACGCTGGGACGCACAAACTGCAGATATTCATTGGGATACAGAGCAGAAATTATTTAAAAGTCGATATACAACTTTGTGGAATTTTTTAGCTAATATTTTAATAGCTTTAATTATTGTAGCCGGAGTAAGTGTATTATACTTCTTCCTTCAAGTCGGACTTTGGGTTATGTTTATCGTTTTATTTGCAATGTTTACGATTGTAAATTATATCTTTATTAAAATTTTAAAATTAGGTGCAGAACGTATATTGTCAAATATTAATTAAGAAGGTAGATCCTCTGTATTCGTGCAGGGGATTTATCCATAGATGGAGGAGAAAAGGTGAAGAAAATAGCAATTGTAACAGGGGCAACTCGTTTGAATGGAATTGGTGCAGCTGTATGCAAGGTGCTTGCTCAAAAAGGGATAGACATTTTTTTCACATACTGGTCTCAGTATGATAAAGCGATGCCATGGGGAATGAATGATCAAGAGCCCTTTTTGTTGAAGAAGGAGATTGAAAGTTACGGTGTTCGATGTGAAATGGCAGAAATCAATTTATCACAGTCTTATTCACCAAATCGTTTGTTTTATATGGTATCAGAACGATTAGGTGATCCATCTATTTTAATTAATAATGCAGCGTATGCTACTCATACAAGAATTGAGGAATTAAATGTAGAACAGTTAGATAAACATTATACAGTGAATGTTCGGGCAACTATGTTATTAAGTTCATTATTTATAAAACATTATGCATACAAGAAGAGTGGAAGTATTATTAATCTTACTTCAGGGCAGTCATTAGATCCAATGCCAGATGAACTAGCATATGTGGCAACGAAAGGAGCAATTGAAGCATTTACAAAATCAGTAGCACCAGTTGCGATGGAGAAGGGGATTACCGTTAATGCCGTTGATCCAGGACCGACGAATACGGGGTGGATTACAGAGGAATTAGAACATTATTTAGTATGGAAATTCCCGCAAGGTAGAGTTGGAGAATCATTGGATGCTGCGCGCCTAATATCTTTTTTAGTAAGTGAAGAAGCGAAATGGATTACTGGGCAAGTCATTCATTCGAATGGTGGTTTCTCATAAAAATATTATGTTAACAATCGTTGAGAAACAAAAAAATTAAGATATTTATATTTTTTTGTATAAATAAAATGTCAAGAAAGAGAAAAATTTGATAGGAGAGTATATTGTCATATGAGGATAGTAATTCTTGATGTGACAATATACTCTTTTTCTTTTACAGCAGAGAGGAAAAATGAAGTAGAAGAAACTCGAATATTCAAATCGGTTTATCAGTTTTTGTACGTATTATTATGAAGATTACTGTCGGAAAGATGGTGATTCGTATGAAAAGGGATTTTTTAAGGGGAAATAGAATCGTAAAGGGGAGGATAAATTAAGTAAACATAGGGGGATTTATATGAAAATGAAAAAGGTCGCTATCGCATCGATAACAATTGGTACAATGCTTACTATGGCAGCTTGTAGTCCATCAGCAGATAAAGAGGCAGAAAAGAAAGAGCAAGTAACAGCACAAAATGAAGGAGAAACAAAAACGACAAGTACAGATGAAGCGTCAAAAACAACGAAAGATACTGAAAAAGAAACAAATACTTCTTCAAATGAAAAAACAGATAAGGATGCAAAAAATACAAAAGAATCATCTGGAACAGAAAATAACGGCAAAACGACAAAAGAAAAAGAAACGACAGGAAAAACGAATGAGCAAACTACAAGTGGCAAAGCAACCGATCAAACTACTAGCGGGAAAACGACAGACCAAACGACAAGTGGAAAGACTACTAAAGATCCGAAGAAAAGTGTTGCTGTGAAAACGAACGTAAAAGAAGTCGTTACATTAATTGAAAGCTTAGACAAGCAATTAGCTACTAACCCTAAATTAGAAACAGTGAATAAACTTGGAAAACAAATTAATGAGAAGTGGGATGTCATTGAAAAAGAGTTAGAAGCATCACATCCGACGGATTCTAAAACAATCGGTCAAAGTATGTATCCGTTAATTGTAGGCGCGGAAAAAGAAAAGATCGATATTACGAAAATGAAGTCGTTAACGTCGAAAACGAAAAAAGATTTAAATCAGTTATTGACGAAGTTATCGTAGTATGAAAAAGCCTACTTGTGTGAGTAGGCTTTTTACGTTGTTGTAATTGTATAAAGTGGGAACATATTTATTTTTTATTTTCAATTACGATACGAAATGAACCGTATGCTTGTTGACTGACATAATGATCTTCACTAACTTTATAGGGAAATGGGAATGCGACTAGTTGAAAATTACTTTCCTGTTCCACTGTAGGTAGTGTGAAAGTAAAAGTTTGTCTCGTTTCTGGTGCCACTGTAGTATAAGCGACGTTTTTATTATGGAATAATTCAACTTGTTCCCAATCTTTAAAGGCCACGATTGCATAAGGTATTTCATCTTTTGTTTCATTTCCGTTAGATAGAGTTAATGTTTCACCTTCCTTTTCAGAAAATACCGTTTGTAATTTCTCTTCATTGCTCGTAACAAATAATGGCTCATAAAGACCATCTTTTAAAATAGTATTTGGCTGTATAGGGGTAGACTTTAATGTTTCACTTTCTTTATGAGGATGATGTATTGAATATCGCATACTTAAAATCTCTTCTAGTATAGACGCTTTATGTAAGTCATTATCTTTTAACTTATATTCAGGTTTTTTAATAATTAAAAAGGCTAATTCGCTTGCGTTAGGAGAAGTGTGTAAAGAGATTTTCGTAGTAATCGAACTATTTGGTTTCATATCGAAAGAGTAGTGTGATAGTTCATTTATAGTATTTTCTATTTTAAAAGGTTTTTGTACGTAATCTTCTAGAACAATTAATCCATACTTTCGGTCTTCGTCAATATTATGTATAAAGGATAACGATACGTTAATTGTATTATTCTCACTAGTAATTTCACTACCGTTGTTAATATGTTGGCCTTGATTATCCTTCAAGCCGTATGAAATAGTATTGGTTTGTTTCTCTCTCTTATTTTCTTTGGAAGGTGTATAAGGTTGTATAATTGAAGCATGGAACAAAACATACATTGTAAAGAAAGAAATAAGTAAAAAAACGATAATGATATATATATTTTTCATAAATAACACCTCAATATATTTAAAATATAAGAGAAAAAAGATATGCAAGATGCATATCTTTTTTCTCTTTCTTACCAGGAAGCTTTTGTTTCGTGATTCACATCATTATAACCATTTAATTTATAGGTATGATTACCAATAGCGTAATCATCTCCATAATAAACGCTTGTGTTGGTCGCTGTAGCACTTACATAAGATGATTTTTTTGCATTATTACTTTTCGTATTCACTAATGAGCCATCGCCATTGAAAGTCCTTGCTTTTGCATAAATATAGTCTTCGGTCGTAGTTGATTTCGATTTAGCAACTGCATATGGGTTACCAAAAAAGGGAGTATAGACGCTAATGTTAGAATCATTCTTAGGTGCAGCTGCAACAGTCAAACTAGAAACATTGGATGTTTTTGCTGATTGAATTGTATCAAAGTCAACTAAAACAAGCTGCTTGTCTGCAGCACCCACCTCTGAGGCACTTGCGTTATTAGTAAAACCAAAACCTAAAACCGCTAACCCTAAAGTTGTCACCGCTAAAGATTTTTTCATATTCACTAATTTTCCCACCTTTTTTAATTTTTGAGTTCGAACTCAACTCATACAATATACGAAAAATTCGAAACTCTCAACAACCTATCCGATACTTAACTTTTCTTTTACTTTTGATTTAACATATCTTCATTTTAATAATTTGAATATAGCTTTAACTGCTTAGCGAACATGGAAATAGGGTTACCAATATGAAATTCATGTAAATGTAGATTTACACTTATAGAAGAGCACATGAATGAAAAGTAGGGTGGTAATGAAAGAGAGTTAGAAGAATGTAATACAAAACAATCGGATTATGTATTCATTAATTGTAGCGGCGGAAAAAGAAAAGATAGTAAAGGAGAGTATTAACGGTAAAAACGAAACACGGTATAAATCAATCATGTACGAAGCAATTCTACGTTTGTATGTAGGATTACTTCGTTTGTAAAGTTTAAAGCTGTTATTGTATTCCCTATGTTATTTTTAAATTTTTGTGGGAAACCTATCTGAAAAAGGATGGTGGCAAGAATGACAATTGATCGAGTGTGTACAATAGGACCAGCAAGTAATAATAAAGAAACGTTAGTGCAGTTAATAAAGAATGGTATGAAAATTGTTCGGCTAAATTTATCACATGGCACGCATGAAAGTCATAAAGACATCATTCGTTTAGTGAAATCTTTAGATGACTCTATTAAAATTTTAGGTGATGTGCAAGGTCCTAAAATAAGATTAGGTGAAATGAAGGAAGATCAAATTACACTTAAGGCCGGGGATTCTTTTCTTTTACATACGCAACCAGTCATAGGGAGTAATACAGAAGCAAGTGTGGATTATGTAGGTATTGCGAATGATGTGAAAGTAGACAGTAGAATTTTGATTAATGATGGAGAGGTTGAATTAATTGTTGAAAAGGTAAGTAAGGAAAAAATAGAAACAAAGATCAAAACAGGTGGTAATATCTCATCTCATAAGGGGGTGAATTTACCAGGTGCGACAGTTAGTTTACCGGCTATTACAGAGAAAGATAAAAAAGACATTCAATTTCTTTTAGAAGAGGATGTTAATTTTATCGCGTGTTCTTTCGTACGAAAACCTAGTCATATAAAGGAAATACGAAATTTTATACAAGAGCATAAAGAAACGTCCCCAAGTTTAATTGCAAAAATAGAAACGATGGAAGCAATCGAGAATTTTCAAGATATATGTAAAGAAGCAGATGGAATTATGATTGCAAGGGGGGATTTAGGAGTGGAATTGCCGTATCAAATTATTCCGCTTTTACAAAAAATGATGATTCGTGAATGTAATCGAACGAATACATATGTTATTACAGCAACACAAATGCTTCAATCTATGGTAGATCATTCTATTCCTACAAGGGCAGAGGTCACCGATGTTTTTCAAGCTGTACTAGACGGGACGAATGCAGTGATGCTTTCTGCTGAAAGTGCATCAGGAGAGCATCCAATCGAAAGTGTGAGAACACTACGTCTCGTTTCGGAATTTGCGGAGCACGTTAAAAAAGATGGTCCTTTTGCGATGAAAGATGTACTGGAATGGCTGCATAAGTCTCTTTAATACATGTAGCTTGGTAAGTGATGAATAAAAAAAAGAGGGCGGATATGCATCCCCCTCGAGTTTTTAACGAATATTACTCTTGCTCTTCTTGCTCATCCAAAATCTTATCAAAAGCAGCCGATACTTTATCAAACTCTTCATCATTTTCAATGTATGAAAACTCATTATCTTCTTCTACTTTTAAAAAGAAGATATCAATGTCTTCCTCAGTTTCTGTTTGAATGTCTTCTACGAAGGCAACTGCAATATATTCTGCGCCTTCGACATCCATCGCTCCAAGTACTTCTACTTCCTGATCCTCGTTATTCTCATCACTAAGAGTAAACACTTCGCCAACTTCAATATCAGACATATTCATTCTCCTCCTGTTCGACTCTAAAAAATAGAGCGTTCAAACTGCATACATACTAACATATCTTTCCATGAAAAATCAATTTCATACATAAGAAAAATCAAATTCTACTTCTTTAGTATGAGTATCCAGCAATAAGGAGGAATATTTTTTGAGTGCTATATTACTAAATCCATTCAACAATTGTATCCATAGTCTGTCTTGTTTTATCACGCTTTGGCTCTTCTTTACGGTAACCAAAGGCAGCCATAACGGATACTTCAAAATTATCGTCTTTTACAATGCCTTCTTGACGAAGTAAAGAATCTACTTTCTCTTTATCAAATCCTTCTATTGGACAAGAGTCAATACCAATTTGAGCTGCACTCGTCATCATATTACCTAAAGCGATATAAGATTGTTTTGATGCCCAATCAAATACAGCACGGTCGGATTGTAATAAGTTAAAATCTGATTCCTGGAACTTTTTGAAGAATTCATATCTAATTTTTTGAGTGTCTTCAGGTAATCCAATAATATCGTTCATCATATATTTAATATAATCTGCATCATAATGCATATCTTTAATGTTTCTTGAAAGAACAATGACAAAGTGACTTGCTGTTGCAAGTTGCCCACCAGCACCCCATGAATATGGTTGTAGTTTTTCTCTTACTTCTTTATTTTGTACGATAACAAATTTCCAAGGTTCATATCCAAAAGAAGAAGGAGATAATCTGCCTGTTTCTAAAATGAAATTAAAATCCTCTTCTGAAATTTGTTGCATAGGATCGAACGCTTTACATGCATGTCTGAAATGAAAAGCCTCCATAATTTTTTCTTTTGTCATTTGGTTTGTATTTGTCATAAAAGTTCCTCTTTTCATTAATTTATTTTGTAAGTAAATTATATTTTTAAAGTAACATGGAAACAAGTACGCACATTTATGTGGTATAGTATCAAAAAAGATACTAATGTTAAGGGAAGGGATTTATTATGGATTGTTCAAACGAAAATAATATAAATTACCCATTTTTAAATAAATATTCTTGTCCAGTGGAAGCGATGGTTGAGGTCATTGGAGGGAAATGGAAAGGGGTTATTTTGTATCATTTATTAGATGGTACAAAGAGGTTTAATGAATTAAAAAAATTAAAACCTAATATCACACAAAGAATGTTAACACTGCAGCTTAGAGAACTTGAAGCAGATGGCATCATACATCGCGAAGTGTACCGCGAAGTACCTCCAAAAGTAGAATATTCGTTAACTGAGCTTGGTGAATCACTTCGTCCAATGATTCTATTAATGATGGAATGGGCAACTCATAATATGGAGAAAGTTTTGGAAAGTAGAAATACACAAAATAAAAGTTAAGAGTTGAAATGGATATAGGAGAGATATGTGAAATAGTTGTAGAAATAAAAGGTGTTTCCATATGTGGAAACACCTTTTATCCCGCATTAACGGGCAGTAAGCCCTCCACCTCAAAATTCAGTGGAAGCAAAGAAGTTAGGTGGGGATCGGGCTGCCCGTAAAAGCCCGATTGGTGAAGGCTAATAATCAGTGGGGGATGAACAAAACCCCCACTGATTAAAGTTTCACTTTATTTCTATGTTTTTTACTTTTTAACTTCAACTGCTGAAGTTGCAAAGTCACTCAAGTTTGCAGTTTTACCATACCAATCAGCGTGTCTAAAAAAAACACCTTTTCCATATCCTTCAGTTGAAGTACGTTCCCATAGCGTTGTTGAATAGCTAGCAGTAGGAGCTGCTGTACGTACAGAAACAATTTGATTTTGCCAACTAGCAGACAAGTTTTTATAACCGCTACTTAGAGAAAAATACTCGCTACCTGTACGTTTATAGAAGTCTGTACTACCAGGTCCGCTCCCTCCAACACCAAGGGGAGTGATTGTATGATTCAACCTTTGTTTATCTTTTTCAATAAAAGACTCTAAACTTTCTTTGTTCGAAAATCCATAAGATAACCAGTCTCCATTTTGATTTTGTTTCGGTAGAACTAAAGTTATTTTTACGTCTTCCTTTGATGGAGCACCCAATTTGTGAAACGAATCTACAGCCTTTTCATCTACAGTTACATATTCGAAAGAGGCAATCGTATAATCCTTTTCGGTACTAGCTAATACTGATCCCAATCCTACAGTTAATGATGAAGCAGCTAACATTGCACCTACTACCAACTTTTTAAGCATGAATCCATCTCCTTTAAACTTAGATTTTTTTGTGTAACTAAAATGTATGTTAATTTGAGTTTATTGTAAATATTTAGAATTTTATAAAAAAAAATCGGAATATTCTTTCATTAATCCAAAGTAAGGAATTCGCTTTTCTATTAAAAAAGGATCTACTTAAAAAGTAAATCCTTTTTGGATATTAGCAATAAGGCTAGAGTGTGCTACTGATTTTGCTCTTTGCCGATTCACCTCAAAACTTTACTGAAGCAAAGGAGTTAGCGGGAGGCGTGCTACTTGTGAAAAAGACTTTGGTGTGTGCTAATATAGACAACACCATCGGTAATAAAAATTTCGATTTATCCTACTATGAGTTAAAAACTTCATTTTTAGTAGTGGAAGTAGCGTCTAATAAAAGGAAGATTGCTGCTATAATATGTAGAATGATTGCTATATAAGGATGAAAGGCAACTAGAGTAGTGATAATACCGATATAATGAACGTACGTATCCATGCCTTCTTTTTTAGCTAATAAAAAAGTAGTGAAGTAGTAAAGGTATCTCATATTGGTTAACAAGACTTGGAAATAAATAATAACAAGGAAGTAATAAAAGGTGAGAGATTCCTGTAGTCCACTTTAGTGCTTGGATGTAGGTTTTCAAAGTAAATCCTCCTAAAACAATCTATATCTATATATTACTAAAAATAATAGGTAATTGGATATTATATATTTGTAGTTTTGAGTAGATTATAATCATTTTATGTAAACTAATTATAGGTTATCTATAAAATAGAAAAACCACCCAAACGAGGGTGGTTTTTATTATAAATAATTACTTAAAGAAGCAAGAGGAACCTTCACCTCACTACCTTCTTTCATATTTCTTAGCATAACGGTTTCTGCACTAAGTTCCTCTTCACCAATAATAAGTACATAAGGGATGTTCTCTTTATTGGCATAATTAAGGGCGCGTTTTAGTTTGCGTCCTGCTAGTTCAAGTTCAATTTTCAATGAAGTAGTGGATCGTAATTGCTGGGCAATTTGCAAGCATTGTAATTCTGTCCCGAGTGGGATAATAAATAAGTTCGCTGTAGAGGATTTTGTTTCTTTTTGTGAGAGTGCTGTATAAATAACGTCTAAACCGAATGAAATACCGACTGTTGGATAATTCATATTATCACCACGGAATGCTCCGATAATATTATCGTAACGACCACCACTACCGATGCTGGATGTAATCGAGCCGTCTTTTAGAAAGATTTCATATACGGTACCTGTGTACATTGTGAGTCCTCGTGCTAGAAACGGATTGAATATAGCATTCTCGTTTATTCCAAGAGCAATTAAATATTGCTGTAATTGTTGTAATTCGTTTATTCCATCGGTAACGAGTTGATTATTGAAAGCTTCTTTAAAGTCAGCAATTGTAAGCTTTAGACAAGATAATACGGTATTACATATCGTATCAGCCATTTCTTCAGTAATTCCGCGCCCCAATATATCTTTCCGTACACCATCAATCCCAATCTTTTCAATTTTGTCTAATGATAATATTACGTCACTCATTAATTCAGTAGGGATGTTAATCGCCTGAAGAATACCGTTTAATAATTTTCGGTTATTATATTGGATCGTTACTTCTAAGTTTAACGTTCGGAACAGTTCAAACGCCATGCTCATAAGTTCAGCTTCTGCCATGACAGACTCAACACCGACTATATCAACGTCGCATTGTATAAACTCACGAAATCTCCCTTGTTTAATCGGACCATCTCGAAATACTTTCCCAATTTCATACCGTTTAAAAGGTAGACGAATATTTGGATTCATCGCCACGACTTTTGCGAATGGAATTGTTAAATCGTAACGTAAAGCAAGCTCACGTTTTCCTTGATCTTGAAGTGTATATATTTCCTTTAAAATTTCATCACCACCGCCATACTTGTAAGACATAAGTTCATACATATTTAACGTAGGTGTCTCTAACGGTTTACAGCCATAACGTTCAAACGTATCTTCACACGCTCTTTTAATTTTATTTCGCAGCACTTGCTCCTCTGGTAAATAGTCCTTTGTTCCTTTTACATTTTTCATTTCCACTGTAATCACTCCTTTTTTAAATTAAAAAAAGCTATGCGGGTATAAAAATACCCACATAGCTTTATGAACGCTTCGTGGGTAAACAGGAAAAGCCCTGTACCCACGAAGAAAAAATTTTCTTCGGATACACGGCGTTACGTATGATGATGAAGTTGGAAAGAAGTATTAAAATTTCGCATTACAAATCTCTCCTTAACATAAGTTTTTCCAAATTATATCAGATGATTTTTGAAATATCAATATTTTCAGTTTTGAAAAATGCGTGAAGTTATGTAGGAGAAATGGAAAAGGGTGTATAATAAAAGAAAACTTAATAATATGAAATAACCTTTTAAGGAGAAGCACATGAAAAAAGATAAAACGAATGCGATGCGAATATTAGATAAAGAAAAAATTGAATATTCGATGATGTCATATGATCCAGACGATGGGAAAATTGATGGCGTGTCAGTAGCCGAGAAAATTGGACGAGAAGTAAGAGAAGTATATAAAACCTTAGTCGCTCAAGGGAATAGTAAAAATTATCATGTGTTTATCATTCCGGTAGATGAGGAACTGAATTTAAAAGCAGCGGCAAAAGCAGTTGGTGAAAAGAAAATTGAAATGATTCCAGTAAAAGATATTACGAAAGTGTCAGGGTATATTCGCGGCGGTTGTTCACCAGTCGGAATGAAGAAGTTATTTTCTACATGTATCGATGAAAGTGCTCAATCGCTTGAAACGATCATTGTAAGCGGCGGAAAAATTGGTATACAAATTGAGCTGAAAGTGGAAGATTTGGCGAAAGTAACGAGAGCGCAGTTTGGTGAGATAACGAAGTAAATATACATAGGGGAAGAAGTTCTAAATATTATGGAACTTCTTTTTATTTTAGATAGATGTTTCTTAACGGTTGTTGTAGGATGATCTAATTAATTATACGAATTATGTTTTTTACGGTATAAAACATCAAAAAAAAGATTTTTTAGTATAAAACACTTTAAAGGCGAACATTTTTATGATTAAATAAAATAATGTTCATATTTATATTGCGTCTACACTAATAGTTTGTTATATTATCCATATAATAATTTTGAATAACATCACTCGTATATACTCGGTAATATGGTCCGAGCGTTTCTACCTAGTTCCCAATGAAAGAACTGGACTACGGGTTAAAGTATTCGGTCGGTTTGTGTATGGAGCCGCTACCGTTCTATAATGTAGCATTGACCTCGTCTTTTGCTTCATTAACTTTGACTATCGTAGTTCTAGAAAGTAGAGATTCTTCTACAATTTCTAGAACTTTTTTCTTTGGGCGAAAACATCGAGTATATGAAACAACAAGAGAAAGAGGAGAGATTATTTATGAAGAACAATATGTTACAAAAATGTGCTGCCCTAGTAACTACTATTGCATTGTCATCCTCAATACTTGCGGGATGTAATGCGAGTCCAAAACAAGTTGTTGAGGCAAAAAGCAACGAAAAGCCTATCTTAATTCAAGGTCCAATGCCGATAGAAGCAGAAAAATTTGCGAAAAGGTTAAAAAATGTGAAAGAAGAAAAGTCTGGAACATTTGTATTTTATAAAGGAACTGTCGACAATTATCCTGTAATCGTTGCGAAAACAGGTAAAGGAATGGAAAATACAGCAGCCGCTACAGCAGTGGCTATTGAAAAATATAAGCCTATAGCGATTATTAACCAAGGAACATCGGGTGGCCATGATCCTAATTTAAACGTATTTGATATTGTGTTAGGAAAACAAGTTGCAAATATAGGTTCATTAAAAACCACAAATATGGATGAGAATCAAGGGATTGAGCCAACAAAATGGATATCTATGGATTTAATGGCTTCTGAAGGAAGTGCAGGAGAAGATCCAAATGCTGAGAAAATCCGATACTACGAGGGAGATAAGGATTTACTTGCAGCAGCTAATGCAGTGAAAGATACATATACAAAAGGTAAAGTGGTTGAGGGTACGATAGGTTCAGCAGACGTTTGGAATAATGAAGTTGATAGAATTAAGTGGTTCCATACAAAATACGGTACATCTGTAGAAGAAATGGAAGGCGCTGCTGCAGCGCAAATCGCAAAAGCTTATGACGTACCATTTTTAGGAATTAGAGTATTATCTAACAATAAAACAAACGGCGGAAAATACAATCCAAATACAGCAGCGGCAAATCAAGAATATGTATATGAAGTAGTTAAAAAGTATATAGCTTCGATGCCAAATAAATAGAAGTAGTTGTATGCTCAACATAAATGTCAATTAGCTCCAAAAGTTTCCGAGACAGATAGATTTACCTTAGGAATGATAGTTGAAAAAGAAAAGCTTGTTTCTTATTGAAAAATATAAGAAATGAGCTTTTTTATTTAGAAAAAATTGAGTAATTAGTTTATAGCGTTAATATATAACATTGAATATCGTAATAATATAATGGAGGTGAATGTAAAATGGCTTTTACTACAGGTCCTATTGAAAACTTGGGAAATCAACCTGCTAATGCAAATAGAGTTAGGGTGAAAATCCTTAACCGTACTGCTGGCCCGCTTACTGGAGTAGCTAGAGTTTTTAGACTTGACGGTTCAATAGTATTAATTGAACAGGTGAATTTCAATGTGAATTCTAATGCTTCTACTATTGAAACTCTAAGTTTAGTTCATCCTGCTTTTGGACAAGCATTAGAATATGAAGTTCAAATTGTTCCTAATCAACCTGGTGGACTATATAGTGTTTATGGAATAACAGCTGAAAGTGTTATCATTACTGCACAACGTGTTATCAATGCAGAATTAACACAGTTTCTTTAATAAAAATAGATTGGTGCCTACATGGTATCCAATCTATTTTTGTACTTATTTTTCAGAGAAAGAAGAGTTTTACACAAAAAATAAAGACAGTTATGGAAAAAGGAAGAGCCGAGCTATCATCTCGATTTGTACGATTGCTGTCCTAGACTCTATCTGTTTTATTGCACGGTTTTCTTTGAAAAATTTATTAAATATGCATAATTGCATAAAAAAATTGAAATTTATAAGTTAACATTAAACTACTTTTTAATTGTAAAGAATAGTTTAATAATCTTTACTAGGGAAGGATATTCCTTGTGAAAAGTGAATTTGTTTGAAAAGTAGATAAACCAAAAGTATGGAAATGATACAGACTGAATAGGGTTTTGTATTAAATAAAAAGAGAAGGGGAATGGAGTTTTAAACGTTTTCGTAGTTTTAGGGAGAACATTTTTAGTAAATGACTTCAAATTATATTTTAAAGGGGAAATGGGTATATGAAGTTTCGAAATACAAAGCTTGCTATGGTTACACTATCTTCATTCTTTATTTTAGGTTCTGCATCTCTATCATTCACAGATACTATACATGGTGAAGTAGCTTCTGTATCACCACAAGAGATGACTGTAAAAAGCTATGACGATACATATTATAATAATGCAATAGGAAAAACGGGTTTGGAACTAAAGAAGGAACTTCATAATATTATTGATGATCATACAAAGTTATCATACAGTGCGGTTTGGGAAGCGCTAAGAGATACGGATGAAGATCCAAATAATAAAAACAATGTAATACTCTTATATACTGGGCGTTCGCAAGGGAAACTTACGAATGGTTCAGGAGTTAATAACTGGAACCGAGAGCATGTTTGGGCAAAATCTCATGGTGATTTTGGAACGGCTGCAGGACCTGGAACAGATCTGCATCATTTAAGAGCGACGGATGTATCTGTAAATAGTTCACGTGGAAATCTGGATTTTGATAATGGTGGTGTGAATCATTTGGAAGCGACAGAATGTAAATATGATAGTGATTCTTGGGAACCTCGTGATAGCGTAAAAGGAGACATCGCTAGAATGCTGTTTTACATGGCTGTTCGTTACGAAGGGGATAGAGGTGAAATAGATTTGGAACTAAATGAAAAGGTGAATAACAATAAAGATCCGTACATGGGGAAACTCTCTGTATTACTAAAATGGAATGAACAAGATCCGGTCGATGATTTAGAGCGAAAGCGTAATGAAATAATTTTTACAAAATATCAACATAATCGCAATCCTTTTATTGATCATCCGGAATGGGTAAATAAAATTTGGAACTAAGATTTGTAAAGGTATTATATTTTGTAAGAAGGGATTGATCATAATGATCAATCCCTTCTTACATCTATACTAGAATCAATAATTTTCATAGGATTGGAGAGGAAAATAGAATAGATGTTTTTGTATCATCAAGTTAAGTATATTGTAAACCTTTTAGTACGGTCCCCACTCAATATTCACTCCAATAATAAGAAAAATAAGTCCAATGATAAACCAAATGAATGCAAGAGGAGCCATAAATCGAATCCATTTTCCGTAAGAAATGCCGCTAGCTGCGAGAACGCCCATTAAAACACCGGAAGTTGGATTTAAGCAGTTCACTACACCTTCGCCGAGCATAACAGCTTGTACTGTAACTTGGCGTGTAATGTGCATGAAATCAGCTAATGGAGCTAATATCGGAATGAAAATAACAGATTCTCCTGTCCCGGATGAAATGAGGAAATGTAATGCGGCACTACTTACATACATACCGATAACGCCAAATACAGGGCTATATCCTTCGAGAGACTGTGCGAGTTGATTAACAATTGTATCAAGTAATTTGCCTTGTTCTAGAATGACTGAAATAGAGCGAGCCATTCCGACGATCAAAGCACCGTATATGAGATTTTGGCAGCCTGCTAGAAAAGTAGAAGCGATATCGTTCGCTTTCATACCGCCTATTATTCCTGCTGTAATTGCGATGAAAATAAAAGTAGCGGTCATTTCTGCATCTGTCCAATGTAGTCGAAAAGCCCCTATTAAAAATACAATTAATGATAAAGCTGAGACGAGTAAAATTAATTTGTGACGTATTGTCCAAGGAACTTCAGTTTTCTCTATTTCTCTCTCTCTTGAAAGAGCATTACTTGGAAACCAGTTATCGCCGAGTATGCTTCCTTTATTCGATTTTTTTAAACGTTTTATATACCAATTAATATACAAAATGGTAGCAATTAAAAAAGAGATATAGATTGCTGTACGTAACCCAATCCCTGAAAACATCGGAAGTTCTGCGATTTTTTGTGAAATGCCTAAAGGTGAGGGAGATAATATAGTAGCATTAAAACCAGCATAAGTGCCTAAATAAATAATTGCTACGCCAACGATAGCGTCCCATTTCAATGTGCGTGCAACGATGATGCCGATGGGGATAAAGCCGATAACTGAGTTAACGATAATGCCAGTCGTTCCGAGAAGAGAAAAGAGTGCGGCGACAATACAAATGAAAAGTAATTGCTGATTCCGAAATTTGTTAATCACATGATAGATTAAACCGTCAAGAGCACCTGCTTTTTCAAGAATGGCAATGGCACCACCTGTAAATAAAATTAAGAAGATGATAGGAGCAGCAAGTGTCATTCCTTTTTCAATAGCGGTAAAAAAAGAAACAAACCCTACCGGTGATTGCGGAACAGAATGGTAACTTCCTGGTATTGTCGTTGTAACAGTCCCGTTTGTTACTCTTTTAAATTCTCCAGCAGGAACGAAATAAGTAGCTATGGCACAAAGTAAGGCAATAAAAAATAGTAGTACGTACGCGTCAGGCATTTTAAACTTTCGTTTACTAGGTTGTTTTTTTATCTCAGTTTGTAATTGCATAAAATCCCTCCTTTTTCACTTGGTTAATTTTTAATATTCTGAAATTTATCTGTGAAATAGATTATAATAAAGGTGGCTTCTTAAGGCAATAGTTTTTCTGTCCTTTCCTGCACATACAAATTATTGCAACATTAGACAGGGAAACGAAAATAATCCAAGAATATGTTAAATAGAAAGTAAAAGGAAAAGAGGGAAAAAGATGTGGAAAACTACGGATCTATGTGATGAGTTTGAAAAGGAGCTACAAATATGTCGCCAGTCTTTTCGATCTTTTGGGAAGAAAGAACAATTCCACGGGAAAATTGCAACGGTGAAAGTGAAGGATGATAATGTACTAGTGAAGGAAGGATTACAAACATTACCGGAAGGAACGGTATTAGTTGTTGATGGTGGAGCGTCTACGAATTGTGCGTTACTCGGTGATAATTTGGCAGCTATTGCAGAGGAAAGAAAGCTGGCAGGAATTATTGTAAATGGATATGTTCGTGATTCTAGTGAACTAAAGAATATTAATATTGGTATTTTAGCGTTAGGGACGATGCCAAATAGAAGTGTAAAAGAAGGGAAAGGAGAACGAAATATTTCATTGCAATTTGGACAAGTAGAATGGAAGCCAAATGATTATGTTTATGTGGATGAAGATGGCGTCATTATTAGTGAAAAAAGTTTGCGTCGTTAAAGGTTAGTAAGTTACTATTCTTAGAAAATAAATCCGATAAAGCATGGACAAAATTCTTTGTCAATAGTAAAATAATACAGAAATTTAAAATTAACAGAATGTATAGGTTTATCGTTTTACGATAACTTAAATGGAAGTAAGTCGTGCCTAAAAAAGTGAATGTTATCACAATGATACGTTCATGAACAAAATTATTTTTCCTATACAAATATAGCCGCGAATGATGCGGGTAGGAGGTGTTGCACAGTTTGTTCGACACTTATAAAAAAGAGTGTCAATTGCACGCCCTTGAAGGGTCTTTTTTTGTGTGAATAGTAGTAAGGGAGGAAATTTTGGGATGGCAATGTTGAAAAAATGGCTGCTTACGTCGTTAATGGCAGTTATACTTGTATTTGTTTCTTTTGCGAATACAGTACATATTACGTTTGCTGAAGGAAATACAGCAAAACTTGCAATTGTTGGTGAATCACAAAATGGCATTATGTTATGTCCGAAAGAAGAGCAAATTAAAGATGGGGAAACAGCTTTAAGTTTGCTGCAAAAAGTCATGGGGGACAAAGTAGAAGCTGAAACGATGTCGTTTGGAACGTATGTAAAAGGCATTGATGGGCTAATGGCCGGGGCTACAAGTGGTTGGCTGTATGATGTAAATGATAAATCTGCAGAAGTTGGAGCGGATAGTTATAAATTAAAATCTGGAGATGTTGTTGTTTTCCGTTTTGTTTCAGACTGGAGCAATATGAGTCAAGAAACATTACAACAAACATTAGATAAATTTGGTACTTGTAAAACGGTAGAAGAACCAAAAACAGATGATCCAAAACAAGAAAAACCAGAAGAACCAAAGACGGATGATCCAAAACAAGAGAAACCAGAAGAACCAAAGACGGATGATCCAAAACAAGAGAAACCAGAAGAGCCAAAAACAGATGATCCAAAACAGGAAAATCCAGATGGAACAAAAACACCAGAACAACCCAAGCAAGAGAACATTCAAGTTCCAGCAGCGCAAGTAAACGAAGCAATTTCTAAAACGTCTGAAAAGATGTTACAAGATGGAATAGAGAGTGATTGGGTAGCTCTAGGGCTTTCTCGTTCTGGAAAGAATGTACCAATTGAGGCGCAATTAAATTATGTTAAGGCAGTAACAGAAAAAGTGGAAAAGCGTATAAATCGTTTTTCAGCAACAGATTTAGCTAGAACGATTATTATGATGAATGCAATGAGTGCAGATCCTAAAAAGGTAGGCGGACATAACTTAGTTCAAAAATTGTATGAATCTGATAAAGTAAATTCTGTTACAGGTTATACATTTGCGTTACTTGCCTTTGATACGAATAAATATGAGATTCCAGTCGAAGCAAAGTGGAATCGAGTTGCTTTAGTAGATGCAATTTTAAACACGCAACATACAGATGGTGGCTGGACTTATACTAGTTCAGGTAGTAAAGATAGTGCTAGTAGCGTCGATGTAACAGGTATGGTTTTATCCGCGTTAGCACCTTATCAAGATCGATCAGATGTGAAACCAGCTGTACAAAAAGCTGTTGCGTATTTATATAACGAACAGCTAAAAAATGGTGGTTTTTCTGCTGATGGACAAGAAAATTCTAATAGTACTGCGCAAGCAATTATTGGATTATCACTTGTTAAAGATGTAGATCAAAATCGTCTTCATAAGGCAGTGCAAAGTCTGCTGTCATATCAACTTCCAAATGGTGAATTTAAATGGTTACCAAGTGATCAAAATGGTAACGGAATGGCTACAGAGCAAGCTCTTTTAGCGTTAGTTCAATTTAAAGAAATCGGAAAGTCTATTTATGACTGGTCTAATGTAGGCGATGATGAAGTAATTAAGCCGAAACCGATTGAAGAGCCAGAAAATAAGGTAATAGAAAAAGAAATTACTGAAGAACCGAAAGAACAAAAACAAATACAACAAGAAACAAAAGATGAAGATGTAAAAGTTGTTGTAGATAATAAACCAGTTAAAAATGAAAACATGCTACCGAAAACAGGAGCATCTTCTCATAGTACAGCAACAGAAGTAGGTATGGGTGTATTATGTATTGCTTCTGCATATGTATTATGGAGACGTAAAGCAGCTTAACAAAAATTAGGAGCAATGATTTGCTCCTAATTTTTATATGAAAGGTGAGAGAGAACATGAGTAAGATGAAGTGGTTCATTTCTTTAATGCTTTCACTCGGGCTACTTGCCGGATGTGAAGAGGCGGCTGTAAAGCCGGAGAAGAAAGCAGAGCCAAAGCAAGAAGAGGTAGCAAAACAAGAAGAACCGAAAGAAGAAGTGAAACCGGAAGAGAAACAAGCTGAGCCGGAACAGAAACAAGAACAAAAAGTAGCAGAGAAGCCGAAAGAGGAAAAGCCGCAGGAACAACCTGAAGTAAAGAAAGAAGAGAAACCTCAGGAGCAATCTGCTACTAAACAACCAGAACAACAAAAAGCAAACGAAGAGAAACAACAGCAACCGAAAGCACAGGAAGTAAAAGAAGAAGCAAAGGTTGTCAATCAGCCGAAAGAAACACCAAAGCAGGAGCAAAAGGTAGATCCGAATAAAGAGAATAAAACGATACCGACTCCGCCCGTACCAACTCCTGTACCACCAAAACCAGATCCAGTACCGGTACCTAAACCACAGGTAAAACAAGTTACTATCTCCGTAAAAGGACATGAAGGATACTTATTAGGTGCGACAAAGGTTGATGTACAAGAAGGCGATACTGTTTATAAAGTGTTGCAGCGTACAGGATTAGATGTTGATGCAAGTGGATCAAAAGATAGCATTTATGTAAAAGGTATTAATGATTTATATGAAAAAGATATTGCTGATACTAGTGGATGGAAATATCGTGTGAATGGTGCATTTCCGAACCGTAGTGCTGGTGTAGTTACAGTAAAACCAGGAGATACAATTGAGTGGGTATATGTATTAAAATAAGAAAGGCATTCGGTAAAGGACTATGAAAATAAGTTTTTCTTCTTTACATCCTTTTGTGAATTTTTTCTATTATATTGGGGTGATGATACTATGTATGATGTGTCTTCATCCTCTTTTTTTAATTGGAGCAATTTTACTAATCGTTATATTAAATGTGATGCAAGGGAATAGCGAAAAGATAAGAAAGATGTTACCGAGCACAATCGTATTCTTTTTTATGGTAATTTTATTTAATTCGTTATTAACGCATAGAGGTCGAACTACGTTATTTTGGTTAGGTGATAGCCGTATTAAGCTGGAGGCAATTATGTTTGGACTAGTAATGGGGTTATTACTAGTTGCGATTATGTTTACGTTTGCTTCGTATAATGATATTATTTCAAGTCATAAATTTTTATATTTGTTTTCGAGAATTTCACCGAAAGTTGCATTGTTAACGATGATTACAGTGAGATTTGTGCCTTTGTTTATTAGACGATTACAGAAAATAACACTCGTCCAAAAGACAAAAGGTGTGCAGGTAGATTCAGGTTCAATTGTTGAACGAGTGAAAAATGGCATGCAGTTACTGCAAGTATTATTAATTTGCTCGTTAGAAGATGCACTTCAAACGGCAGATTCTATGCAAGCTCGTGGATTTGGTGTAACGAAACGTACGACGTATATTCGGTATAGAATGGAAAAACGTGATTGGTATACGCTCAGTTATTTAATGATTTTATTTATAACTGCTATCATATGTAGTAAGTATGGCGGGGGAAAATTGATCATTTATCCGAAAGTCGAATCTATTCTATTCCAGCAATACGATGGAATGATGTTTGTAGCATTTACGCTGTTTATTAGTTTACCAATCATAATGGAAGGAAGGGAATGGATATGGTGGCGCATGCAGAAATAAACAATTTATCATTTGTATATGCTGATGAAAATGAAAAAGCGTTACAGCATATTTCTCTTTCTATTCAAAAAGGAGAGTTTATAGCGCTAGCTGGAGGATCCGGATCTGGGAAGACGACATTATTAAAACATTTTAAAAAGGAGTTACTTCCAATTGGCACGCGTTCGGGAGAGCTGTTTTATGAAGATGTATTATTAGAGGAAGTACCTGATTTATTATCTGCGCAAGAAATTGGGATGGTATTTCAAAACCCAGAAAATCAGCTCGTAATGGATACAGTGATTCAAGAATTAGCATTTTCTTTAGAAAATATCGGATTACCATCACATATTATTCAAAAACGAATAGCCGAGCTCATTAGCTTCTTAGGATTTCAAGATTTATTGCATCAATCTGTTCATACGTTATCTGGTGGGCAAAAACAACTTGTCAATTTAGCTGCGGTATTAGTTATGCAGCCGAAACTATTATTATTAGATGAACCGACAGCGCAATTAGATCCAATTGCTGCGAAAGAGTTTTTAGGATTGTTAAAACGTATTAATGAAGAACTTGGAATTACGATTATTTTAAGTGAACATCGTTTAGATGAAGTGATACCACTTGCAACACGCGTTGTTTGTATGGATAACGGCCGAATTGTTTATGATGGTAGTCCTAAAACAGTTATAGCGAAAATGTGGAAAGTAGAAAACTTCCGTCCATTTATTCCGCAAATTCCAAGGTTGTTTTTAGAATGGAATGCGAGAGATATTCCGTTTACAGTGCGAGAAGCACAAATGAAAATGAATGACTTTTCAGCGATATCATATGTGAATGAGCAGATGGTACAACGTGAAAAACAAGAAGTAATGTTAAGTGCAGAACATATTTCTTTTCAATATGAAAAAAATAGTCCGCTTATTTTACGAGATTTAACAGTTGCGATTGAAAAAGGAAAATGGGTAGCGCTCGTTGGGAAAAATGGTACTGGGAAGTCTACACTGTTAACGATTTTAGCAGGATTACAAAAAGCGAGAAGAGGGAAAGTAAAGTGGCATGGTAAAGTGATACATAAAATTGATTCGAAAGAACGATTTAAAAGGATCGGGTATGTATCACAGCATCCGTATTATCATTTTACATTTGATACAGTGTGGCAAGAAGTTTATGAACGTGCTCGTGAATTATATGGAGAACAAGGAAAAGAAATAGCAGAAGATATGTTGAAACAGTTTTGGTTACATTCGCTTAAAGAGCGCCATCCACATGATTGTAGCGGGGGAGAGCAACAACTACTTGCATTATGTACAACGTTATTATCAAAACCAACGCTATTACTACTTGATGAACCGACAAAGGGGTTAGACCCATGGAAGAAAGAAAGAGTAGGGGAGCTATTTAGGAAATTAAAAAAAGAAGGTACAACCATTGTAATGGCAACGCATGATATTGAGTTCGCAGCGAAATATGTTGATCAGTGCATGATGTTATTTGATGGAACAGTCATTATGAATGATGCACCGAAAGAATTTTTTAGCGGTAACTTCTTTTATACAACATCTATTAATCGATTCATTCGAAAAGAATTGCCATATGCATTAACGTGGGAGGATGTGTACGAAGCGTGTCCAAACGATATATTGCATTCATAATATGTATTTTTGCGTTTATAATAGGCACATTACTCTTTACTACACTCCTCATGGACGGCTATTACATGGTAAGTAGTTTGTTTTTATTAGCTGTTATTATGTTACCTTTCTATATCCGTTTTGAAAGGAAGGCGTTTGTTTCACGTGAAATTGTTCTCGTTGCCGTGTTAGCAGCAATTGCTGCGGTTAGCCGTGTACCATTTTCTATTTTACCGAGTGTACAACCAACTTCTTTTGTCATTATCGTTTCTGCAATCGTGTTTGGGAGTGAAACTGGTTTTATGATCGGGGCAACAGCGGCTATCGTATCGAACATTTTTTTAGGACAAGGTCCGTGGACGCCGTGGCAAATGTTTTCGTGGGGTATGATTGGTTTTATAGCTGGACTATTACGTAATACATTTTTCATGAAAAAGCTCTGGGGAAGACTCCTATACGGATTAATTGTTGGATTTTTATTTGGTTGGATTATGAACTTCTGGGGACTTCTCGGTTTTATACGAGAAGCAACGTGGGAGACCGTCATTGCGTACTATGTCGCGAGTTTTTACTTTGACTTAAGTCATGCGATTTCAAATGTTATTTTCCTACTACTATTTAGTACTTCATGGATTACGATTCTCACAAGGTTTAAAAAGAAATACGGTATATTAGATGAGCATAACATGACATAGAAAAGCATACTTATATAAGGTAGGGTCGCGACTTACATATTCGTTTGCCTCTTTCATGCTTCTTACATATTGTAAGGAGCATTTTTTATTGTCAAAAAATAGATCCAATATACATCCGTTAGTATATAAAATTATTTGTATAATAGTAGGTGAGAACTTTTTTCAAGAGGGAGGTGTATAGTTAATGAAGTTAGTTATTCCGAAGCAACATGGTGCATGGGCTATGCTTGTTATCCCATTTCTATTAAGTGTCATACTTGGGAAACCTACTTTTTATCATATTCCATTGTTTTTAGCTTGGTTCTGTATCTATTTAGCTACGTATCCATTTCTCATGTACATAAAACAAAAACGAAAAAAAGAGTTTTTACATGCAGCAATTGTATATTTTATTATTGCGTTCGTATTTGGGATGATTTCTCTATTATATGAATGGCGAGTTCTTTTATTCGTAGCAGCAATGATTCCATTATTTATAGTAAATATGTATTACGCTCGTCAAAAGAATGAAAGAGCACTGTTAAATGACATTTGCGCAATCATCGTTTTCTGTATAGGTGGTTTAGTTAGTTATTATTTTTCAATGAAACTTATAGATAAAACAGCATTATTTATTGCGCTTATTTCATTTTTATATTTTTTAGGAAGTACGTTTTATGTGAAAACGATGATTCGTGAGAAGAATAATCCGAAGTATCGTTTTATATCTTGGGGGTATCATATCGTGTTAACGGTCATCGTATTTGCTATCAATCCATGGTGCTCTCTTATTTTTATACCAAGTGTCATTCGAGCAATTATGTTGTATGGCAAAAAAATTTCTATCATAAAAGTAGGGATTTTAGAAATTGTTAATTCTGTATATTTTTTAATCATAACGGCAATAATTATGAAGTATGCCATTTGAAAAAACTTCCCACCTTATGATGGGAAGTTTTTTTCAATCTTGTTCTAAAATGTGAACCGTGTAATCGCAGCGTTGAATAGCTTGTTCGATCGCATAAAGAGATTGCTCAATACGAGCACGATTAAAATCTTTTTCGACAGTCTGTAATGCTTCTTCTAAACAATGTTTTGCTTCTTGTAATGATTGAAAAGAATCTTGTACATATCCGCGAGCATTTTCGTGCATTTCATAATCCTCCTTGCATATTCATATATGTATAGTATGAACAGGAAGAAAGAAAATATAATTTGTTGTATTTGTTTGACAATTGAAATGAAATTACGTATAGTAAGATTTAAGTGAATATTTTCTTATCCAGAGAGGTGGAGGGACTGGCCCGATGAAACCCAGCAACCGCGATGCAGGTGCTAATTCCAGCAGAACATATTTGTTCTGGGAGATAAGACGAAGATATATACGTAACTTCTTCTTATCGGAGAGGTTTTTTTGTTGCAAAAAAACCGATTACGAAAATTTATATTAAGAAGAAAGGGGTTGCGGATTACTGTGACACTCGAAAAATACGTAAAACTGCGTAGTACAGTTTATGAATATATGATAGAGCAAGATAAGCCAATATCATTGTTAGATATTCAAGAACATATCGTTTCGCATCATGAAGGAAAATTCACGAAAAAAATGTTACATCAATTTTATTTATCAAGACTATTAGATGAACTCAAACTGGATGGGAAAATTACATTAGCTGATGATGAATATCTCTATACTGAAAAAGGGGTATTTTATAAGGCGAGAAAAGGGAGCTAGTCTCTCTTTTTTTCTTGAAATAGCGAAGTATGTAGAGTAAAAGACTGCTAATGCAGCCTGATACAGGGAATGGTGTTGAGTGTGTAGTGTCAAAAATTGAATGTGCCTGAAAGAGGCAATTCATATCGGCTGCAAATGAAAAGAGACACCTCCGCCGAATAGGTGTCAGTCGTTTTGTCACGTAGACTCGCTACTTGACAGTTATTAGAATAACATGCAGGTTTTTTAAAGTCAAAAGGGAATTAAAGGAAGAGGTGCAAATATGTACGCTTACTTATTAAAAGATATAACGAAATGGATCCCAAAGTACATTATAGATAAGGGATATGAATATTATGAAGATGGACATGTAGAAGATGTTGAAATACAAGACAAGAAAGTAATTGCTTTCGTTACTGGAAATGCAGGAAATTATGAAGTGATTATTGATCTTGAAGATTTTACAGAAAGTAGCTGCGAGTGTCCTTATGAGAATCTTTGCAAGCATATGGCGGCAGTTGTTTATGATATTCAAGGTGCTGGTGAGCGTACGGTGAAAGAGAAACTGAAAGATTTAGACAAGGAAGAGTTACTTACCGTATTAAACCGTTTATTACAAAGTTCGAAAAACGTACAAATTGTAGAGAAGATGTTAAAGAAGGGGAAACTTTAACTATAGAGGGAGTTGTTTTGTAATGAACGTATTAATTATATACGCTCATCCTAATCCTTCCAGTTTTAATGAGGCGATTTTAGAGCATGTGCAAAAAGGACTACAGGGGACAAATCATTCTGTTACAGTACTTGATTTATATAAGGAACAATTTGATCCGGTGCTCGTATTTAATGAAGAGAAGAAAAGGCGTGATTTAGTAAATGAAGAAGAAACAGCTTGGTACAGAACGTTAGTGGCAGAAGCAGATACTCTTTTATTCATATATCCGATATGGTGGTGGGGGATGCCTGCTATTTTAAAAGGGTTTATTGATCGCATTTTCGTAGCTGGATTTGCTTATAAATATGAAGGTGCCTTGCCGAAGGGCTTATTGAAAGGAAAGAAGGCGTGGGTAATTAATACGTTAGATTCACCGTTATGGTACGTCGCCCTATTATATCGATCAGCAGATTGGATTATGATGAAGAGAGGTGTTTTACGTTTTTGCGGCATTCGCGATATAAAACGATCTGTTTTTCAATCTGTGAAAACGAGTAAACGAGAGAAGCGGGAAAAGTGGTTATTACAAATAGAAGAAAAGGCTCGTACATTATGAATGAAATTGCTCGTATTATAAATTGTTGTCAGTATGATAACGAACTTTTTCGTACCTATATTAATTGCTTAATCCAATTGAAGAAATATAGTGAAACGTTTCAACAAATGAAGATCCAATTAAGAAATGATTATTTAATAAGAGGGATTTGTGAAAGAGAAGTCGATGAGGTAGTAAGAGGAAGTAAAGAGTATGAAACGTATTTTCTCCCTAAAGCGTTACAGTGGAATTTCTTGAGGGAAAATCCATATCTGATTGAAAAGATATGTAAAGATTTTTTTGCATTTGAGGCATTAAACCTTACGGAGATAGAGTGGAAGATGATTATAAATTGCGTGGGAAATAAAGTGAAACTTTAATCAGTGGGGGTTTTGTTCTTCCCACTGATTATTAGCCTTCACCAATCGGGCATTTACAGGCAGTTGATTTCCCACCTAACCGCTTTGCTCTAGCTGGTATGGGTGTATGGGTGGGAGTTTACTGCCTGTTAATGCGGGGTAAATGATTTATTATGTAAAAAAGCTAGTATAAAACTAGCTTTTCGTTTAAATAAATAAGAAGCATAAACTAATGATAAATCCTGCATATAGTAAGTTCACAACGCAAAATCCCATAATATCACGAGCACCTAAACCAGCTATCGCTAACGCTGGTAATGCCCAGAAAGGTTGAATTAAATTCGTCCAAGCATCGCCCCACGCAATTGCTATTGCTGTTTTTGCAGCAGGTACACCAAGTTCAGCACCAGCTGGAATCATAATGGGTGCCTGTACAGCCCATTGACCGCCACCAGATGGAACAAAAATATTAACGATGCCAGCACTTAAAAAAGTAAAGAGCGGGAAAGTCGTTTCGTTTGAAATACTAATAAAGAAATTAGAAATAGCTCCTCCAAGAGAAAGACCTTCACTATTTACTCCAATCATCATACCCATAATTCCTGCGTAAAACGGAAACTGAAGTAGAATGCCAGAAGCACTTTTTGTAGAGTCTGAAAAAGCACGAATATATTGAATCGGAGTCCGGTGAAAAATAAGACCAGCAATTAATAACATAAAAATAACGATATCGAGTGTAAGGTTAAAACCTTTCGTATAAAAGTAATTGAAAATATAAATGAGACCTAATAACCCAACGCAAAGTGTAATAATGATGCTATTTTCCATTTTTTCAGCGAGTGTTTTTGGCTCTACTTCTATAGCAGCAGCTTCTTCATGAAATAAGCTAGGATCTACTGTTACCGTATGTTTTTCATCGGGATGCATTGCCCTGTTAATGAGTGGCATCGTAATGAGAAAGATAATAACTGGAACGAGAGCGTATGGTGAGAATAACGTTTCTGTTATTGGAATCGCTTCTTTAATACTTCCAGCTGTCGTTTTAATTAACGTTTCACCGCCCGTAGCTAACGTAAGAGGGATAGAAGCGGAAAGACCCGCATGCCAAATGAGAAATCCAGAGTAAGAAGAAGCAATTGCTAATCTGTAATCTAATCCTTCAAGTTGTCTTGCAACTTCTTTTGCATATAAAACAGATACAACAATACCAAATCCCCAGTTTATGTATGCACCAAGTAAACTTACAATTGAAATGGCAATAATACCTTGGCCATTCGTTTTCGGTAGCCTGGCAGCTTTCGTTAACCCCTTTTTAATAAGAGGAGCGTTCGCTAAAGCAGATCCAGTGACAAGTACTAGTGCCATTTGCATAGAAAAGGCGAGAAGTCCCCAAATGCCATTACCCCAATGATTAATCATTTCGACCGGTGTTTGGTGAGTTGCAAACATGCCGAAGAAGATAACAAAAACAGTTAATAAACATGATAAAATAAACGGTTCTGGCAAGAAACGTTGCACTAAGGCGACGCAACCATTTGTAAAGGAACGAAACAAAATAGATCAACCTCCTTATGTATGTTTCTTACAATGTTCGAGGTTGTTTGGAGGATAACCTTTAATAAAAAGAAAATTCTGATATTTATAGATTTTTGTTGTAATGGATTGATAGATTTAATTTATATTTCAAAACGTTTTTTCATTTTGATTTGAAATATTTTTAAGAGGGGAGTACTACATGCCTTTTAATATAAGAGGAACGAATGGAGCAAATGCTTATTTCTACCTGTAAAAAAATGAATGAACTTATAGGAGCATTGTAATGAATATAAAAGAGAGGTGAAAGGATTGGTAAGGAGAAATTTGAATGTATTTACTAAAATATCCTCTTTGATAGCGATTGCTACGATTATTATCTTACCAATTTATTAAGTAGTGTAGACGATAGTGGGAATTATATGATAAGAATGTTAGTATTACTCACATTCTATCTTTCTATATTTAGTGTACCTGTAAGCATTCTTTCAATGTTCAGCACAGAGAAATTAAGTAAAAGAATTTTCGCTTTAGTTGTAAATGTATTACCTATAAGTCTTATCATTTATGCTTTGATTATGAAATTTATAGATGAATTTGTCAGACTAGTACCTTAGTTAAAAAGGGTTCTGCAACACCTCATTGACGGCATGTTTTAAATCCTCGGCCGATAATTGCTGAATATGTAACATAAACCCTGCGCCAAGTTCGTGTACTCGTTCAGCGATTGTATGCTGATCATTTATTAAAGGGAGCATAACTAGAAGAACTTCAAAATAAAGTGATTCACTTATGCTGTTTATCCCACAATGGCTAATATTGTGCGCCTGTTTGTTTCAAAATCATTTGCTGAATACTAGACACTATTATCTCCAAGTTCTATTAAATTGTGCACTAATCTTAACGTTGGATTTAAGTGTCACATGAAGTGATTTGTTTTTATCGTTGTGGGGGACACCAAAAGCTCAGGGTGATGGGCATATGGTTCTATTCCATCATCAATCTAGCAAAAAAATGTTTTTCCTCCAATATGTAATATTGCATATAAAAATGAATTGATGCAAATGTAAAAGCTTATTATAATGAAGACATAAATATTCAACACATCTTTAATACAACAAAGAGGAGGAAGTAATATGGAAATCGCAATGGCAGTTTTGAAATTTTTAGGTGGGGTAATTCCGTTAGTTCAAGAACTTTTAAAAGCATTTATGTAAGTTTATTAATTAGCAATCATTATCATATTTAATATAAAAAAAGAACGAGGTGATTTTTCTGAAAATTAAGAAAAGTAATAAAAAAATAAAATTCCTAGCATGTGTATTAGTTAGTTTATGCACTATTCATTATTCATCTATTTCTTTCGCGGAAACGCAAACAGGTAATGCAACTGATGCAACAAAAAATGCTAGTGACATTAATAATGGTATAGCAAATTTAAAGTATGATAGTAGAGATATTTTAGCAGTAAATGGTGATAAAGTAGAGAGTTTTGTTCCGAAAGAAAGTATCAATTCAAATGGTAAATTTGTAGTAGTTGAGCGTGAAAAAAAATCACTTACAACGTCACCGGTCGATATTTCGATTATTGATTCTGTAGCTAATCGTACGTATCCAGGAGCAGTACAACTTGCAAATAAAGCTTTTGCCGATAATCAACCTAGTTTATTAGTGGCTAAGAGAAAACCTATAAATATTAGTATAGACTTACCTGGAATGAGAAAAGAAAATACGATATCTGTCCAAAATCCGACATATGGTAATGTGTCTGGAGCAGTAGATGATTTAGTATCTACTTGGAATGAGAAGTATGCATCAACACATTCGTTACCTGCAAGAATGCAGTATACAGAATCTATGGTATATAGTAAATCACAAATCGCAAGTGCTCTTAATGTCAACGCTAAATATCTTGATAACAGTCTAAACATTGACTTTAATGCCGTTGCAAATGGAGAGAAAAAAGTGATGGTTGCGGCATATAAGCAAATATTTTATACCGTAAGTGCTGAACTACCTAACAATCCATCTGATCTTTTTGATAATAGTGTTACTTTCGGTGAGTTAACTCGTAAAGGGATAAGTAATGCGGCTCCGCCTGTTATGGTGTCAAATGTAGCCTATGGCAGAACCATTTATGTGAAATTAGAAACAACATCTAAGAGCAAAGATGTACAAGCTGCTTTTAAAGCGTTACTTAAAAATAACAGCGTCGAAACGAGTGGACAGTACAAAGATATTTTTGAAGAAAGTACCTTTACCGCTGTAGTATTAGGCGGAGATGCAAAAGAGCATAACAAGGTTGTTACAAAAGATTTTAATGAAATCCGAAATATCATTAAAGATAATGCAGAGTTAAGTAAAAAAAATCCAGCATACCCAATATCATATACGAGCACTTTCTTAAAAGATAATGCAACTGCTGCTGTTCATAACAATACAGATTATGTTGAGACTACAACTACAGAATATTCAAGTGCGAAAATGACGCTTGATCATTACGGTGCATATGTTGCTCAATTTGATGTATCTTGGGATGAATTCTCATATGATCAAAATGGGAAAGAAGTACTAACACATAAAACTTGGGAAGGAAGCGGCAGAGATAAAACTGCTCACTTCTCTACAGTTATACCACTTCCACCGAATTCAAAAAATGTAAAAGTCGTAGCGAGAGAATGTACAGGTCTTGCATGGGAATGGTGGAGAACAATTATTAATGAACAAAATGTTCCATTAACAAATGAAATAAAGGTTTCAATTGGAGGAACGACATTATACCCAACTGCTAATATTAGTCATTAGGTTGGAGCAAAGCGCCCTGTGTACAGGGCGCTTTTTTACTTGTTTGAAAGTATATCGGTGTTTTTAGATGTATCATAATCAATTCGCAAATCTTGTAATCATATTTTTAAATGGATGTATCAATGTTTTTAATGATTGCATTCTCCATTATTAAATCCCCATAAATGTAGCCTATCTTAGGTTGATAGTGATGCATGGTGCCTCCATGTATATAAATGCATTTTGTCGAAATTATTAAAAAGGGGAATTTTTCTATTTGAAGAACTAATAATTGATTGTCAATATGTATTAGAAATCTCAATCTAAACTAAAGGAGAACAAAATGGGACAAAACAATAAGGGCTTTTCTGAAACAGGATTGCGCAAAATGCGCAATGTATTGGCGCGGCATGTCGATTCTGGAAAGATTCCTGGGCTCGTCGCCTTAGTCAGCCGAAACGGCGAGACGCACGTCGAAGCGCTTGGAACAATGAGGCATGATGGCGGTGCACCAATGCGTCGGGACACGATTTTTCGATTGGCGTCCACTAGCAAGCCAATCGCAGTTTCACCAGTAATGGTTTTGCTCGATGAGTGCAAACTGCATTTAGACGACCCAGTAGACAAATGGCTACCGGAACTCGCCGACCGGCAAGTGTTGAAACAGCCCGATGGCCCGTTAGAAGAGACCGTCCCAGCACGGCGTCCTATCACTGTACGAGACTTGTTGACCTCCACATTCGGGCTCGGAGTGGATCTCACGTTGATGGGTTCTCCCATCATGAACGCGTTCTTCGAGAGTGGGATATTCGACACGCCAGGGCAGGATATGCCCGATCCAGATGAGTTTATGCGTCGCCTAGGTGCACTTCCGCTAAGCTATCAGCCCGGAGAGCGGTGGCAGTATCATATCAGTTTAGAAGTAATCGGCGTTCTTGTTGCCAGGGTCACGGGTCAGACGTTCGGGTCGTTCTTGCGCGAACGCATATTCGATCCGCTAGGAATGAAGGACACTGGATTCTACGTACCTCAGCTCAAGATTGACCGGCTTCCACCAGCCTTCAACCCCGATCCGCAGACAGGTGAATTCGTCGTGTGGGATGAAGGTGTGGGCGGACGTTACAGCAAACCTCCAGCATTCCAAGCAGGCGGTGGAGGACTGCTTGGAACCGTCGATGATTATCACGCGTATTTGCAGATGCTTTTGAATAAAGGGATGTACGGTACTAAACGGATCCTGTCTAGGCCCGCAGTCCAGCTGATGACCACCAACCGTCTTACTCCTGAACAACAAGTATACCGAGACGATTTGGCCAAAAATAACATCCATTTGTCGTTCGGACAAGGGATCCAAGGTGGCTGGGGCTTTGGGATGGCGGTGCGTACCTATCTTGGAGACTACGCGTCTATCGGTCAATTCGGCTGGGATGGCGGAACCGGCACTTCAGCTTACGCTGATCCAGATAAACAGTTTATTGGAATTCTGTTCACACAGGTTGGGATGTCCACTCCAGCCCCATCGCATCTTATCCAAGACTTCTGGACCACGGCCTACCAAGCGATCGAAGATTAGGGTATCGTTTAAAGGAAAACGCCAAGACGGATAGATAATCATAGGCCTGATGGCCACGATCAACACCATGGTTAAAAGTTATGATAGGACGGTGTTGGAAGTACTGCGGTAACAGTTGAGCATTATTAGTAATAGCACAACAAAAAATCCTCTTGGATGCAAGAGGATTTTTTTATTGGGAATAGTAAGGAGGAGGGAGGTGCATTACATATGGGAAAAGGTAGAAGTAATAATACTGGTAAAAAGCAACCAAATTTTGATGATTCATCTAATTTCGCTAAACAAAGCCAACCGACAGAAAAGAAGAAGAAGTAAAAAAAGGATCTCTCTATATTAAGAGAGATCCTTTTTTACTATATTGACGTTTCAGCACAACATATCGATTGATTAATCAAATAGTCATTCATGCAAGGATTAAAATCCTGCTTCCACTACTGTGAAAGCTTCTCCAAATGATGGGCAATATCAACATACATATTGGAATAAACCGAATGTATTTCATTACTAGGTGTAGCATTAGAAGAGAAGTGGACGATTACCATATTTGCTTTCGGGTCGATATAAAGTGTTTGTCCGTAACTGCCTAACACTTCGAAAGCACCTTGTTCATTGTGTGGAATCCACCATTGATTATGATAAGAAATAGAAGCGCCATTGCCAATTGCGAGTTCACCTTCTTGTACATTTTCCACACTTTCTGTAATGGAGGAAGGGATGATTTGTTTTCCGTTATATTCCCCGTTATTTAATAGTAGTTGACCGAATCTTGCCATATCTCTAGCAGTTGCATTTAAACCAGCGCTTGCTTGTTCTACTTTTGTTTCGTCTGTAACGTAATACGCATTTTCTTCCATACCAATTTGAGACCATATTCGTTCGCTAACATTTTCAGCTAATGATTTACCAGTGATAGTTCGAATAACCCAAGCGAGTGTTTCCGCTGATCCGTTATCGTAAGAAAAACCGGAACCAGGCGGTGCAGTTTCTTCTGCTTCTCGTAACATATCATAAATTTTCATCGGACCGTCGTAGTTTTTACCTCGGGGTAAAATATTGCTCGCTAAATATAGTTGTGCATCTTGATTTTCTAACGCTGGATGTTCATATCCATGAGTAGGGTACTCTACAGAAACTTGCATGTCCATTAATTGCTGGAGTGTAGCTTTACCGAACGGTGTATTGTTTAATTCTTTTATATAAGTGTCAGCTGTTTTCTCTAAATCGATACGATTTTCTTCAGCGAGAGATTGTATCATTGCCCCAGTAAAGACCTTTGCTAATGAAGCCATACCATGCGGTTCACTCTCGTTATATCCATTGAAATATCGTTCATATACAAGTTGCCCATTATGTACAACGACAAAAGCATCTGTTTTGTTATCGTCTAAAAGTTTTCTTAAAGGAGTCGTAGTTCCAAATCCACGCTCCACAGCAAAAGCATCTAATTTTTGTAACGCAGTAGGGAAGTGAGCCACTTGGTCGGGATTGTTTTTGACTTCATTAATTAAAGTGAATTCTTTCATATGTGTGTACGACCAACGTAAGTAAGGATCATCTAACCAATTCTCCTTTGTCACGTTATTTTTTGATGGGGTTGTTTTATTATGTTTGAAGTATGTAAAACCAAGCCCTGTAATTACAAATATGCATGTTAGTATAAGTAAGAGTAGGGGAGATTTTTTTAGTTTCATATAGGTCCCTCCTTTATTTGCTACTATAAGTATACGCTCGTCTTAAAAGAAATACAAAATAAGGAAAGTAAACGGGGAAGTTTACTTTCCTTATTAACGTTAAGCGGAAATTTGTCCGTCTGTACGTTGTTTCTTGAATTTTTGTTTTCGACCGTGTAATCCATAATATAGAAGTAAAGTGAACGCAACGATAATAGCTGCGATAAAATACATATTATGATAACTTGATTTCGCTGCGACGATACCTAAAATGAAAGAACCAAAGCCAATACCACTATCAAAGAATGAGAAGTACGTAGCTGTCGCAGAACCACGTCGATGATTTGGCGCCGCAGAAATTGCAATCGTTTGGAAACTTGGAATTAATGTTCCATAACCTAAACCGATTAATACACCTGCGCTTAGGAACCAAAATGGAGTTTGCGCTTGACTTAATGCGAACATCCCAATTGTGAAAATAATAATAGCTGGATAAACAAGTACGTTTTCGCCGTAGCGGTCAAAAATCTTTCCTGTAAATGGACGAGAAATTACAACAACAAGTGCGTATACAATGAAGAAATAACTTGCAATATCGGCTAAACCGAGCTCTTTCGCATATATAGGAATAAAGGATAAAATACCACTATAAGAAAAGGCTAAAACAAATCCTGTCAGAGCGATTGGAATAGAAGATGGTTCAATTAAATCTTTCCACTTCATTTTTTCTCGTTTTTGTTTTTTCACTGGTGCTTCATGTGGAATATTTACAAGTAATCCTAATAAAAATGCAAGTAATGAAAATACGGAACAAACGATAAATAGTACAGTAAACGAAAAATGAGAAATAATTGTTAAACCTAAAAAAGGACCAATTACCATCGGCAGACTCATAAATACGCCGAAATAAGCAAGTGCTTCGCCTCGTCTATGAGCTGGCGCAACATCAGTTACAATCGTACCAGTTGCTGTCGTCGCCATCCCAAAGCCAATACCATGTAAGAAGCGAAGGGCAAGTAATAAAAATAAACTTTGCGCACCGAAATACATAACAGTAGCGGCTAAAAATAATGAAAGTGAAATAAATAATATTTTCTTTCTTCCTAAGTCATCGAGCCATTTTCCTGTAAATGGTCTACATAAAACAGAAGAAATAAGAAAAACAGTTGCAACTAAACCAATTTCCTCAGGTCTTCCTTTTAGGCCGTCTATTACATAGACAGGTAAAGTAGTCATAAGCATATAGAATGTTAAAAAGAGAAATAGACTACTAAAACAAGTTCCGAGGAAATCCTTGGTCCAAAGTTCTTCACTTTGCATCGTCATCCCTCCAATTTAATCTAAGTTTTTAATAATTTGTTGTAACACTTGAAATGCTTGATGTAAGTCATCTTCGTTAATACCATCTAGCGTCTTTTCTTCGAAAGTATCCACTTCTTCTTGCCATACTGGAATCATTTTTATAGCTGTTTCGGATAAAGAAATAAGCTTCTCACGGCGATCTTTTCCTTCTGTACGAATAATCCAGCCCATCGTTTCCATACGTGTTAACGTACGAGTCATCGTTGGTGATTCAACATTTAAATACTGGCATAATTCTGTTTGTGTACAAGAACCGGTTTGATTAATGCGAAAAATAACAGCCCACTGCGCACTAAATAACCCAGTTGGAGATACGCGTTCATTAAATTTCTTCGTAAACTTTCGAGAAGTCTGGCTGACGATGTGAAAAAAATGTTGTTTTTCGTCCATATATTTTGATCCTTTCAAATTAGTTACCTAGCTAACTATATCTTTTTTTATTATAGTTGTCTAGTAATAGGCATTTTGTTTTATGTAAAAATTTCGCATAGGTTTTATGTTGAGAACATATATTCTGTATGTTATTCTTTAATTATATAAAGAATTTTCTTTCTATTAAAAAGAATGGGGGAACTTGTGATGATTAAGCCTGCAACAATGGAGTTTGTTTCACTATCGAATGGAGAAACGATTGCGTATCAGGAAGTTGGAAGGCGAAATACAGAAACTCTCGTACTCATTCACGGGAACATGACATCGTCACAACACTTTGATTTAGTTATCGAAAAGTTGCAAAATCAATACCATATTTACGCTCTTGATTTAAGAGGATTCGGACAATCGACGTATAATAAGTCGATAGATTCATTACAAGACTTCGCAGAAGATGTAAAATTATTTATCGATCAATTAAAGCTAGAGAAGTTTTCGTTAATGGGATGGTCAATGGGCGGTGGTGTTGCGATGCAATTTACAGCGAATCACCCAACTTTTGTAGAAAAGTTAATTTTAGTAGAATCAGTAGGGATGAAAGGCTATCCAATCTTTAAAAAAGATATTAACGGGGAACCGATCGTATCAAGTTTAGTAAAGACGAAAGAAGAAATCGCGCAAGATCCCGTAGAAATTGCTCCAGTACTAGATGCGATAAAAAATATGAATAAATTATATTATCGTACAGTGTGGAATCTATTAATATATACACACAATCAACCGGAACCGGATCGTTATGAGAAGTATTTAGATGATATGTTAACGCAGCGTAATTTCGTAGATGTGAATTATGCGCTCATCACATTTAATATTTCGGATGAACATAATGGTGTGGTAGAGGGAAATAAACAAATTCATCGTATTAAAACTCCTACACTCGTCATACAAGGTGACAGGGATTACGTCGTACCGCAAGTAGTCGGTGAGGAATTAGCAAAACATTTGCCAAATGCAAAGTTGCAGGTGTTAGAAGATTGTGGGCACTCACCGTTTATTGATTGTTTAGATGTATTTATAAATCATGTAGAGAATTGGTTAGAACAGAAATAGTCCCCGAAAGCAAAAGTATTGCATATACTATAACATTTGTAGGTAAAAGGGGAGATTACTAGTGCATCAACCGTTTTTAATTGCGTATTCGCCATATAATCATCACTTATATGCAAAAATAATGATAAGCCCGATGTATTTGCAAGTTTCACCAGCTGTAGTTCCTTTACAAATACAGCAGCCACCAATCGCTCATTCACATCCGTACTTATATGGCCCTTCATTTTATGAAAATCCATATTTTAAACATTTTCATTACAATGTGAAAGCACAAGTTTGGGAAGGATAAGAAGCTAAAAGGCTCATTCTTTTAGCTTCTTTTTATTGTTAATATTCGTACACGCATTTGAAGAAACCGTTTATAATGAAAAGTGGAAAGCGTGAGAAGGAGAGGGAACAGGATGTCGATGCGTTTTACTTTTTGGATTATGGTTGGGATTGTGGCAATCTCAGGTTTATCACAGGGGATGCTCTTACCTGCCATTGCAATGATTTTTGAACAAGAAGGGGTTAGTTCAAGTATTAATGGTATTCATGCGACGGCATTATACATTGGGATATTAGTTATTTCACCGTTTCTTGAAAAACCGATGCAAAAGTTTGGAATGAAGCCAATTATCGTCATTGGTGGGTTTCTTGTTATTATTTCATTATTCTTTTTTACACAAACATTTTCGTTTTGGGTATGGTTTATCCTTAGATTTCTAGTTGGAGTCGGAGATCATATGCTTCATGTTGGAACGCAAACATGGATTACGACAACATCGGATCCGAGTAAAATAGGTAGACAAGTATCGATATACGGTGTATTCTTCGGAATTGGTTTTGCCGTCGGTCCGTATTTAGCAAGCACTGTTCAGTACGGTCTTGCAACACCATTTATCATATCTACTATACTTTGTTTAATAGGTTGGCTTTTACTACTCCCAACGAAAAATGCATTCCCAGCACAAGATGAAAGAGAAGTGAAGAGTGAATCATCATTTTCTCGTTATAAACAAGTTGTTGGATTAGGGTGGATTGCATTACTGGGACCACTTGCATACGGTGTGCTTGAAGCAATGTTAAATAGTAACTTACCAGTATACGCACTTCGTAAAGGGTGGTCTGTATCGGAAGTTTCCTTCTTATTGCCAGCGTTTGCAGTTGGGGGCATTATTACACAAATTCCTCTCGGTATATTAAGTGATAAATACGGAAGGGACCGTATATTAACGTGGACGTTCAGCATAGGTACGAGCATTTTTCTACTTGCGGCCGTATTTGATCAATATTACTGGATAGTCTTTGCCTGCATGCTGTTAGCTGGTATGGTCATTGGATCTTGCTTCTCTTTAGGACTTGGATTTATGACAGATTTATTACCGAGACACTTACTACCAGCAGGTAATATATTATCTGGAATCGCCTTTAGTTTAGGAAGTATTATGGGGCCTGTATTAGGAGGCGTATTTATAGAAAAAATACAGTATACAAGCTTTTTTATTGCGGTTATGATTATAATAGGGATTCTCGCAATGGTATATATGATCTACATGAAGAATCAATTCGCATCAAGAAAAATAGAAAGTAGGTTAGGGCATGACAAAACAACCTAATAAAAAGAAATTTGAAGTACTCGAAAACGAAACAATTACAGACTGCTTAGCTCGCATGGAACAAGAAGGATACGCCCCGTCTCGTCGTATGGAAGAGCCAATCTTTCATGAAGTGAAGAAAGACGGAAAAACAGTAGTTGAACCGTGTGGTAGAAAAATTGTTTTTGAGGGAAAATTGAAGTAATACAAATAGAACATTTTCTTTATAGTATAAGGCCATCCAATTCGTTCGAGTTGGATGGCTTTTTTTTACGACTGGTCAATGGAGGAAAAGGGATTTTAGGAGGGGGATAGAATGAAGAGATATTTTCTGGGAAGAACGAATAAAAATGAGTTGCGCTGTCTTCGTTAGTAAAGGTAGTACTGTGAGACCTTTACTAAATAAAAAAATCTAATAGTAGTCCGAAGAATGCTAAACGTATAGAGTTTTGGAGTTGGGACAGGAACTATAGAGCCGTGACTATAATTCATTTAAATAAGATTGATATGTAAACGTTGTAGAATGAAATTGGCAAATCGAAAATGGTAGTGCGGGTGCTGATACCCGCACTACCATTTTAGCTACAAAGGTGCTACTCATTTGTGAAATAGTATATTTTTCGGACAAATACTTTTTGTATGCTATTTGTTCGTACTAGCCAAATACATGAGCATGTGGAATTTTTCGTCTATTACATGATAATCGAAATAAGGTCCTGGATCTGTACAGTAACCGATATTTTCACTTTGCGTAATTTGAAATCCATTGACTGATAAATTTTCTTCTAAGTATTTGGGATACAAAATATGCTCGTTGGAATTTGGATATAAGCCTGAAATGTTTTTCAAGGATTTGGCCGAGCTATCATAATACGAGTATCCGCCGACAATTGTTGAACTGTTATGTAAATAGTTTTTTAGAACGTGAATGGGGAATTGCGGATTGAGCAATGAAAAATCAGTTACTGAAAAACTATCTACAAAAACATCGATGCTAAGCGGTTTCAATGGCAAATTTAAATCGGAATTCAAAATATAAAGGACGCGTGGCTTCGGATTCATACGCTCAATTCTGTTTCGAACCTTCTTGAGCATCTCAAGTGAATAGCCACTGAATACATAGGATGCGCTCGTTTCAAGAACATCGATATATTTAGGTAGTGACACGAAAGCGTCAACGTTTGTTTCCACAATTAATTTGTTTTTCAAATCTATATTTTGTAGAACTTTTTGAAAATGAAAATTAATTTTTTCAAATAAGTTAATCATTTTGGGATTAATCTCTTTAATCGTTTCTTTATCGTAAAAATAAGATGGATAAGGAGACGTCTCATACAAGTTCGCGGTAATGATAATACCTTCCTCGATAGCTGCTTCGTATCCACAGGTACAAGTTAAACTTCCCGTGTGAATGTAAACTTTTTTAATCGTTACATCTTTCATTTCAAGGGGAATTTGGCATTTCGGACAATAGAGCAGATTTACAAAGTCAAGCGGGATTCCTGTAATATTCTCTTCTTTGGATGAAGGCGAACTGGTTTGAACCGCTTTTTCAATCAATTGGATAGCTTTTGATATGTCTTCTTTTTTTTGGATCAGTTCGTTCTTTTTATCAGTGAGCAAGTTGTTGTAGTAGTCGATATCCTCATGGTCCGAGAAGCTTGTAACACGCCGATACGATAAAATTCGTTGGATTTCTAACAATGAAAAATGAAATTTTTTCAACTCGGTAATAAAAGCCATGTCGTCGAAACACAATTGGTTCATTTGATACTGGGTGTTTTTTTTGTCTGGTATTAATAATCCAAGTTCAATGTAATAACGAACGGTATCAGTCGTAACATGAAAAAGTTTTGCAAATGCACCAATTTTCATAGATGTGTCCCTCCGATGAAAAAAGTGGAGTTACTCCACTTTTTTCGTAAAATGAATTCAAAAAACTCTTAAATGACTATTGACTTGGAGGAAACTCCAAATCATATTATTAATTCAATAAGAGTGAATATTGCGAATATTTTTGACTGTATTGTAACATACATGTCACGAAAGGAGAAGGATTAGCTATGGAAAAGATGGATCGAATGGATACGCTCTCTCTGTGGACAGCGACTGGAAACAGCTATGATAAAGGAAAACCTCTTGAAGGAAATGAAGAGGCGGATGTTGTCATTATTGGCGCAGGTTTCACAGGTCTTTCTTCTGCATATCATTTGCAAAAATTAGGAAAGAGTGTCATTGTCCTTGAGCAGGAAACAATCGGATATGGCGCAAGCGGTCGCAACGGCGGAATGGTATTGCCGGGCTATAAGTCAACGATGCAGGAGCTTGCTAAAAAATATGGTGCCGAAGAGGCGAGACAGCTTAACGATCTTTCTCTGCTTAGTGTTGAATTAGTTAAAAACATTATCGACGAGCATCAAATCAACTGTAATTTTAGAAAGACAGGTCACATTGTGGCAGCTTACAAAGCCAAACATTTTGAAGGATTGAAACATGAAAGTGAGTACTTAAACAAAAATTTTGGATATGAATGTAGCGTGCTTAATCGAAGTCAGTTGCATCAAGAAATTGATTCCCCGCAATATTATGGTTGCTTAGTCGACAACTCGAGTTACTCATTCCAACCACTGAACTATGCAATTGGTTTGGGAGAAGCAGCGAAATCAATTGGTGCAAAAATCTTTGAGCATTCGAAAGCATTATCTATTGAGTACGGCCGGAATAGTGTGAAAGTTGTTACAGAAAAAGGTACTGTTACAGCGAAAGACATTATTGTTGCTACAGATGGTTACTCTGGAAAAATCATGGCTGAACTGAATAAAGGCGTACTGCCAATTTCGGCACGCATTATTGCTACTGAACAGCTTTCAGAAACACTTTTGAATAGCGTTATTCCTAAAGATCGCATGGTTTTTGATACGAGTAGTTTCCTTTACTATTTCAGGCGTACACCAGATAATCGAATCGTATTTGGCGGTGGTGATATTCGTCCGAACTTAGGTGATGCCGTTTATCAAAGTGTGTACGATGCTATGGTTAAAATAATGCCAAAACTAGAAGGAAGCAAGATAGATTACAGGTGGGGTGGATTTATCGGTGTGACAATTGATACGTTCCCGGTTATCGGTAAATCTAAAGAAGGTGCATATTTTGCAACTGGTTATACAGGCCACGGCGCGTCTCTCTCAACATTGTTTGGTAAGTTATTGGCACAATGGATCGTTACGGGGAATGCAGGTGGATATCGATTTGAAAAGGAACGTCTCAAATCATTCCCATTCTATAATCAGAAAACGATGCTGGTCAATATAGCACATATTGGTTTCAAGCTGGTAGATATTATTGCGTAAAGGAGAGGTGTTTATGGAAATAAACATGTTCATTGACGGAAAATGGGTAGAAGCATTATCGGGTGCTAGACGAAATATTATCAATCCTGCAACTGAAGAGGTTATTGCAACGTCCGCTCATGGATCAGCAGATGATGCGAAACTAGCAATAAAGGCGGCTCGTAAAGCGTTTGACAGCGGAATTTGGTCAGATTTATCGGCTGATGAAAGAGCTGATTATCTATATAAGATTGCAGATCGTCTTGAAGAGAAGACAGCTGAAATTGCCCGTTTGGAAACTGCAAATAACGGTAAGGTTATTCGTGCAACAACCTATGTAGATATTCCAGTATCGGTTCAATGCTTCCGCTATTATGCTGACTTGATTAAAGGTATAAAAAAGGAATCTTACAATCGTGATGATTCTTCAGAAACGATTGTTATTCATGAACCGATTGGTGTTTGTGGACTGATTGTACCTTGGAACTTCCCGCTTATGCTAGCTGTTTGGCAAATTGCTCCTGCACTTGCCGCAGGGAATACAATTGTAATTAAACCTGCTGAGGTCACTCCTGTAAGCGTATTCAAGTTATTTGAAATTATCGAAGAGATTGGGCTTCCAGACGGAGTGGCAAACTTAGTATTGGGACCTGGTTCAAAGGTTGGGAATGAGCTTGCAGAGAGCTATGATGTTGACAAAATTGCCTTTACAGGTGGAACAAAAACAGGTCAAAGTATTATGCGAGCAGCCGCGGGCAATATGAAAAAAATTACACTGGAACTAGGGGGGAAATCTCCACTTATTGTGTTCGACGATGTGGATTTTGAAACTGCTGTCGATAATGCGATGTTTGGTATTTTCCACAACGCTGGGCAAGTTTGTTCAGCTGCATCCCGTTTGCTTGTACAAGAGACCATTTACGATAAATTTGTTGAAAGATTGGCCGAGCGTGCAAGTACAATTGTAGTTGGCAACGGGGAAAGCGAGAATATCGAAATGGGAGCTCTCACAACCGAGTCTCATATGAATGACGTTTTACATTATATAAAGAGTGGAATGGAAGAAGGTGCAAAATTAGTTTGTGGTGGTAAACGTTTAACAGAAAATGGGCTTGATCGAGGTTTTTTTATCGCACCAACAATCTTTGCTGATGTAAATGCAGATATGCGTATTGTTAAGGAAGAGATTTTTGGACCAGTCCTTGTTGTACAGAAATTTAAAGGTGAGGAAGATGCGATCCAAAAAGCGAATGATTCCATTTATGGATTAGCCGGTGCTGTATTTACTGAAGATATGGACCGAGCAAAACGTGTCATTAGTAAATTGCGTGCGGGAATTACTTGGATTAATAGTTATCATCTTGCTTATGTTGAAGGTCCTTGGGGCGGGTATAAGCAAAGTGGAATCGGTAGGGCTTTAGGTGTTGCCGGGCTGGAGCACTTTATGGAAACGAAGCAAATCAATATCCACCAGCATGCCAAGCCTGTAGGTTGGTATGTGAATTAATTGAGCTTAACTTGCTATATAAATTATTTGTAAGGGGATATGCTCATGAAAATAGTGGACAACCGTCCGTCATCGAACATAGAGAAGCCAGAAGGAATGAATAAGTCGGTGGATGATTCAGTGCTCGGAACCAAAAGTATTCCGTTACTATATTTACGGTTTGCTTTGGCAGGAATTATGGCTAATGTAATTCTAGGAGTTGTATCGGTTATTGATGGCTATTTCGTCAGTGGCTTTCAGGAGCTAGAAATCGAAGGAATCGGAATTGGATTTACGGTCATGGTTATTACCCGTATGATTGGGGTTCTTTTGGGGATAGGAGCCGGAGCGGTCATTTCACTTCGAATGGGGAAAGGGAAGATAGAAGAAGCTAGAAGTATTATGGGACAAACTTTATGGTTTACTCTTTTCCTTTCCACTTTGATAGCTGTACTTGGATTGGTCTTTGAAACTGATATTATGATTCTATTTGGAGCAAGTGATGAAGCACTTCCGTATGCGGTGCAATATAGCCGACTACTATGGATTTCGTTGCCATTAACGATATTGGCCGTTGTATTAAGTATTTTAGCTAATATCGATGAAAAACCTATATTGTCAATGAACAGTTGGTTAGTCGCAGCAGTTGTTGCTGGAGTTATGGAATGGATTATGGTAGTGAAGTATGACATGGGGATGATGGGTTCTTCATGGGCTAATACGATTTCGCAATCGATTCCTGTTCTCTTAATCTTTTATTTCTGGTTTGGTAAAACAAAACTGAAGCCAAAAATGAAAGATGTGATGATTAATCTTAAGAAGATTGGTGAAGTAGTTTGGACGGGGTTTGCATCTTTCTCTAGTCAGTTCATGATGTTTATAGCAATTATTTTCACCAACAATTTACTGCAAAGCTACGGAGGTGGTCTGCACGTTGCAGCTTTCACGATTCAAAATGGTTACATTACAAATCTTCTCGCTTTAGCGGCGCTCGGTGGAATGACAGGGCTTCAACCGATCATTAGTTATAATTATGGTGCAGGCAACCTTGATCGTGTGAAACAAGCAATTAAGATGGGACTCATTTTTACAGTTTCCTTCTTTGTAATTGTGACAGCTATATTAATCATTTTTGCAGATCCAATTGTGTCATTTTTTTCCGGTGGTAATCCTGAATTGCAAAAACTGGGCATTTGGACGACGGTTGTATTCAATTGTTTGTTTACACTTAGTGCAGTTAGTTTGCTTGTCTCTGGTTATTTTGAATCACAGGAGAGAAACTGGTCCGCAACGTTTATTAGTGTTAGCAAAATATTGTTGTTCATGATACCGTTTCTATTTGTTTTTCCGAAGTTCTGGGGTGTAGAAGGTGTATGGTACGCTGCTCCTGCTGCCGAAATTCCAGGCGTTCTCATTGCCATATACTTTATGAGAAAAGAGTTCAAACGTTTAAAGGTTACCAATGTTAATACAGATACCAATGTTAAAACAGTAGATGTATAGGAACGTATTCCGTCAAAATTACTAATAAGAGAGAGGGGTATCATCATGTTTTTTGCGAAAAAAATTACAGCAGAAGAAGCAGAGCAACTAGGTGCCAACACATGGGAACCATGGGTAGGTGAACCAAATAAAGGAACGTGGCATGTAGAAGAACAGGAAGTTTTCTATGTGACAGACGGTGAAGTGTTTATTATTGTTGATGGAAAAAAGTATCATGTTACAAAGGGCTGGGTTGTTTCCTTGGATAAGGACCTTGTTTGTGAATGGGATTGCCCAGTATTTTTGAAAAAGAATTATAAGATGAACCATGAGATTAATCTGAAATAATGTGAACTGGGGAGTGGACAAATGCTAAGCAGATGACTGCTCCTGCATATGCAATCGATAAGAGTAAGATTAGTAATGTTAGAGAAATGTATATAAATAAGTTTATATACCGTCTAATGAATACGCTTTCTTTTTTGTGAATGCAATACATACATAGGACGGCTATCTTAAAATTAGGAGGTTTCACCATGGTAGTAACGAAAAATGTACAAACGTTAAAAAATTATATTGGTGGACAATGGATAGAATCTAAAAGTAAACAAGTAGAAGATGTACCAAATCCAGCAACAGGAGAGACTATTGCTCGTGTGCCGCTTTCGACTAAAGAAGATTTGGATAGAGCTGTAGCAACTGCGAAAGAAGCATTCCAAACATGGAAAAAGGTCGCTGTACCTCGGCGTGCTCGGATTCTATTTCGCTACCAACAGCTTTTGATTGAAAACTGGGAGGAGTTAGCGAAACTCGTTACCTTGGAAAATGGAAAAAGTTATAAAGAAGCTTACGGTGAAGTACAGCGAGGGATTGAATGTGTTGAATTTGCAGCAGGTGCACCTGCTTTAATGATGGGAGGGCAACTTCCTGATATTGCTACTGGTGTTGAATCAGGGATGTATCGTTATCCAATCGGAGTAATCGCAGGAATAACGCCATTTAACTTTCCGATGATGGTGCCATGCTGGATGTTCCCACTCGCGATTGCATGCGGAAATACGTTTGTATTAAAACCATCTGAAAGAACACCGTTGCTGGCGAATCGCATAGCTGAACTGTTTAAAGAAGCAGGTCTTCCAGATGGAGTACTAAATGTTGTACATGGTGCACATGACGTCGTGAATGGCATTCTTGACAATGAGGATGTGAAGGCTGTATCTTTCGTTGGTTCTCAACCTGTCGCTGAGTATATATATAAAACAGCAGCAGCAAACGGCAAACGTGTACAAGCTCTTGCAGGTGCAAAAAATCATTCGATCGTATTAAAAGATGCGGACCTTAGTTTTGCAGTGAAAGAAATTACAAGTGCTGCCTTCGGTTCAGCGGGTGAAAGATGCATGGCGGCGGCTGTTGTTGTCGTGGAAGAAGACGTTGCAAATGAGCTCGTTAATAGACTGCTTCAAGAGGCGAATGCAATTACGATTGGTAATGGTCTGGAAGAAGATGTTTTTCTTGGTCCCGTTATTCGTGACGGCCATAAAGAGCGTACACACGGATACATTCAATCTGGTATAGAGCAGGGAGCGACACTTATTCGTGACGGACGTGAAGATGATGCAGCAAACGGTGACGGTTATTTTGTCGGTCCAACGATTTTTGACAATGTGACACAGGAAATGAAAATCTGGCAAGATGAAATCTTCGCACCGGTTCTTTCTATTATACGCGTAAAAGACTTGGCGCAAGCAATTCATGTTGCTAATGCATCACCGTTCGCAAATGGTGCATGCCTATACACCGATAGCGCGAAAGCAATTCGTGAATTCCGTGAAGAAATTGATGCAGGTATGCTTGGGGTCAATCTTGGGGTTCCTGCTCCAATGGCATTCTTCCCATTCTCAGGTTATAAGAAATCCTTCTATGGTGATCTCCATGCAAATGGAAAAGATGGCGTAGAATTTTATACGCGCAAGAAAATGCTTACGGCTCGTTATTGATAGAGTGATAGAAAATCATAAACGGATAGAATGGAGTTGGTGATTGTGCAAGCGACAGAGCAAACACAAAGTTTGAAACAAGCAGATGAAAAGTACCTTTGGCATGCAATGAAAGGAGCATCCCCTAATCCAACGAATTTAATTATTACAAAAGCAGAAGGAGCATGGGTGACGGATATTGATGGAAACCGTTATTTAGACGGCATGTCCGGTCTTTGGTGCGTGAATGTTGGATATGGCCGTAAAGAGCTTGCAAGAGCGGCTTTTGAACAACTGGAAGAAATGCCATATTTTCCTCTGACACAAAGTCATGTTCCTGCTATTAAATTAGCAGAGAAATTGAATGAATGGCTTGATGATGAATACGTTATTTTCTTTTCAAACAGTGGATCGGAAGCAAATGAAACAGCGTTTAAAATTGCTCGTCAATATCATCAGCAAAAAGGTGATCATGGACGCTATAAGTTTATTTCACGCTATCGTGCTTATCATGGTAACTCAATGGGGGCTCTTGCGGCAACAGGACAAGCACAAAGAAAGTATAAATATGAACCACTTGGGCAAGGATTCTTGCATGTAGCACCGCCTGATACGTATCGTAATCCAGAAGATGTTCGTACACTGGCAAGTGCTGATGAAATCGATCGTGTCATGACATGGGAGTTAAGTCAAACAGTAGCCGGCGTAATTATGGAGCCGATTATTACTGGGGGCGGCATTTTGATGCCTCCTGATGAATATATGGCAAAAGTAAAAGAAATTTGCGAGAAGCACGGTGCGTTGCTCATTTGTGATGAAGTAATATGTGGATTTGGGCGGACAGGGAAGCCGTTTGGATTTATGAATTACGGTGTCAAACCAGATATCATTACGATGGCAAAAGGTATTACAAGTGCGTATCTTCCTTTGTCGGCAACAGCAGTTAAACGAGAGATTTATGAGGCGTACGTAGGCAGCGAAGATTATGATCGATTTCGCCATGTGAATACGTTCGGAGGAAACCCTGCAGCTTGCGCCTTAGCTTTGAAAAATTTAGAAATTATGGAGAATGAGAAACTCATTGACCGTTCCAAGGAATTGGGTGAACGACTGTTAGATGAACTAGAGGATGTAAAAGAACATCCAAACGTAGGAGATGTTCGCGGAAAAGGTCTTCTTTTAGGTATTGAACTAGTGGAAGATAAGCAAACAAAAGAACCGGCTTCCATTGAAAAGATGAACAAAGTCATCAATGCTTGTAAAGAAAAAGGTCTAATTATCGGTAAAAATGGTGACACTGTTGCCGGTTACAATAATATTTTGCAACTTGCACCGCCATTAAGCATTACAGAGGAAGACTTTACTTTTATCGTTACAACAATAAAAGAGTGTTTAGCTCAACTTTAATTTGTTAAAAGGCGGAAGATCCTATTGAGAGATGTAACTGTAAATACGGAATGAATTACTCGAAAAGGGTAATTCCGAAAGGGTTGAGTTTATGAAAGCTGATGTTGTCTTGTTAAATGGAGAAGTTATTACAGTCGACCAAAAGAATACAGTAGTCAAAGCTGTGGCAATACAAAATAATCGTATCGCATTTGTTGGTTCGAATGAGGAGGTTAAGAGTTTTATAGGAGAAAAAACGGATGTAATTGACTTGCAAGGAAAAACGCTTCTTCCTGGATTCATTGATTCCCATCTGCACCTCATTTCTTATGGACAAAATCAGTTGGCTGTAAGTTGTAAAGCTGAACATATTGATTCTATCGAAGCTTTGTTAGATGACCTAAAAAAGAAGGCATTAGAAACGCCAAAAGGTGAATGGATACGTGCTTGGGGCTTTAATGAAACCGCTGTGAAGGAAAAGCGTTATCCAACAATTACTGAGCTGGATGACATTTCAGTTGACCATCCTATTATTATAACTCGTACTTGTCACCACATAAGCGTAGTGAACAGCAAAGCATTAGAAATTGCGCAAATTAACGAGAACACACCGAACACGAGTGGGGGAGTTATTGAAAAGGATCAGGCAGGAAAGCTTACAGGAAGGTTAATTGAAGCAGCAAATATGGAGATGAGTGAAGTTGCAAGTTATAAAGAAAGTGAAATGATGAAGGCTGTGAAAATTGCATCAGATCATTTCGTTGCAGCTGGTATAACGAGTATACATGACGCAGGTGGAGATGGACCTGAGAGTTTTCGTTTACTACAACGAGCTGTGAAGAGTAGGGATATTCGTGTCCGAATATATGCAATGATATGTCAAATAAATAACTCCCATGAATTTGTTAATAAAATGGTCGAAGCTGGTGTGATAACTGGTACCGGAGATGAGAGGTTCAAGGTTGGACCAGCTAAACTGTTTACAGATGGAAGTAGCACTGGACCTACAATTGCAACCCGTGAGTCGTATTCGAGTGATCGTAACAATTATGGCATTCTTTATTATAATGAGGAAGAAATTTATCAAGTGTTAGGCGAAGCACACAAAAAAGGTTATCAAATCACTGTGCATGCACAAGGTGATAAAGCTATTGAAATGTATTTAAATTGTGTAGAAAGGGCGTTAGAGGAATCACCAAGAAAAAATCATCGTCATCGAATCGAGCACGCGGGAATTTCTTCACCAGATTTACAAGAGAGAATGAAAAAACTTGAGATAGTTCCAATTCCAAACCCTCCATTTCCATATGAATTCGGAGAGATATATGTACGGCACTATGGTGATCGTGTTAATCATATGTACGCTGCTCGTGATTATATTGATCGAGGCATCATTGCAGCAGGTAGTTCGGATGCACCAGTTACCGACTATAACCCTTTATTAGGAATTCATGTTGCTGTCAATAGAAAAACGAAGTCTGGAATAGAGGTTGGTGTGAATCAATCTATAAGTGTAATGGAAGCTATTAAACTATACACATGGAATGGCGCTTATGCGAGTTTTGAAGAAGAGATAAAAGGAAGCATAGAGGTCGGAAAGTTGGCGGATTTAGTTATATTAAATGACAGCATTTTAAGTGTGAATCCAAACCGAATTAAAGGTTTAAAAGTAGAAATAACTATTATTGATGGTGAAATTATTTATCAAGAAGAACAATCAGTGAAAATTTAATATTTCATCGTTTACATACCACGTAACTCTTGTAATGTTACGTGGTATTTTAGTTTGTTAGTTTTATGGAAATATAACGGTGCCATCGTATAGTCGTTTCATAACAGTATTCATTTACATAATTTTCGATATAGGAAATAACTATTTTTTCTTTTAACTGTTGTTAATAGTACAGATTAACTTTTTTAATACTTGAGTTACATCATCTTTATCAATTGTACGATAGAGATAACGACTTCCTTTTTCATTTCTCCTAATTGGCTTCTTTATATGAATCGCAGGTGATATTGCTACTTTTTTAATATATTGGTAAAATAAGTTCTTGGGTCTTACTTATTGTGATTCGTATAATGATTGTCGCTCGACTTAAAGAAAATAGGTACAAAAATTTTGCACTATCTAAAGAGAGGACGGCAACGATTCCCTCTTTTTGGAGCCACTCACAAATGTAAAGCAAGAGAAGAGGCTATATCTCCTCTCTTGTTTAGATTAACCAGCTACTACAATTGGAAGAGGTATATCAAATTCAATATATGGAGGATGTTGATTGGAATCTAGTCGGCATCCTGGTGGATAATGCTTTTTTAGCAATCTATCAATTCTAATAGAATCGATAGATTTCTAGAAAGTGGAAAATGGTTATCCGTATATTCCGAAGCAGTTGTAACAAAGTGTCCTTCCATAATGAAGTGTAAAACCAAAATACGTTGTTTAAAAAGTTATTTGTTAAAATTGGTTATAAGTAATAGAACAGAAAAGAGGATTACATGTTACATAATTTACAGAGAAGTAAAAATAAATTTTTATTATGTCTTATTTTTTTAGTACTTTTAACCGCTTGTGATAATACAGATATTAAGTCATCTAAAGCTTCATCACCACCGGCTCAATCAAATACAGATACATCATTAAAAGCACCAAACTGGGTAGAGAAAAGTCCCATTCAACAGTCTCCTAATTTTATTGAAGATAAAAAAGTAAAATCGGTTGTGAATGTAATGGCAACGGGTGATAATTTATATCATGATGCAGTAATTAAAGATGGCAAACAAAAAGACGGTTCATATGATTATCACTATATTTATGAAAATATCAAAAAAGCTGTTCAATCAAGTGATCTTGCTATAGTGAACCAGGAGACTCCAATAGCAGGAAATAATCTAAAAGTACAGGGATATCCGACTTTCAATACACCTGAAGAAGTAGGTCAATCTTTAGTGGACACTGGATTCAATATAGTGACGCAAGCGACAAATCACGCTATGGATATGGGTATTAAAGGTGTTGCGAATACAAGAGAATACTGGAAGAAATATCCGGATGTTATCCCATTAGGCATTAATGAGAATCAAAATGAGCGTAATGAAATAAAAACGATTACAAAAAATGGTATTCGTTTTGCGTTACTAAATTATACATACGGTACGAATGGAATTAAAATTCCAGCTGATAAGTCTTGGGCATTAAATGTAATGGATAAAAAAGCGATCCAAAATGATGTGGAAAAGGCAAAGAGTAGCTCTGATATGGTGATTGTTATGGTGCATTGGGGAGTAGAATATACCTCTACACCTTCAAAGCAACAAAAAGAAGTTGCTCAATATTTAACAGATTTAGGTGTAGATGTAGTAATTGGAAATCATCCACATGTAATTCAACCAATTGAGTGGAAACAAAATAAAGATGGACATGAAACGCTAATCTATTATTCTCTTGGAAATCTTATTTCTGCTCAAGAAAAATTAGAAACATTGGTAGGAGGATTATCTTATATACAATTTGTTAAGTATGAAGATAAAACTTTTGGTATACGACAAGCGGCACTCGTACCGACAGTAACCGACTATGCTGATGGTAAGAAACAATTTAAAATTCAATTTTTAAAAGATTATTCGGATGAAGATTCTAAAAATCATGGGATTAAAAAATTTGTCGGCCCCGTTTCTTTAGAGGATTTCAAGGAGATTCCTAGAGATGTGTTGGGAAATTGGTATAAAGACTAATAAACAAAAAGGGAATGAGATACAATTAAAAAATTTATAATTTTAGCATTGGTATTGGCAATGGGATGGAGCCTTGCTGCTTGTAGTGGAAAGCAAACATCTCAGGAAACTACTAATAATAACGATAAAAATAAAAATGAGATAAATGCGAATAAAAAAGATGTTTTACCTATCTCTGATGTTAATGATTGGAGAATTATTCTTGTAAATAGAGAGCATATGTTATCAAAGGAACTAGGAATTGAATTAACAAGTATTACTCAAAATGCGAAGCCAAATATGAAAATAGATAGTAGAATTGCAACTTCCTATCAGGATATGGTAGCAGCTGCAAAAAAAGAGGGAATCAATCTTTATTTAAGATCAGGTTATCGAGCTATAAAATTACAACAAACTTATTATGATGCTTCAGTTAAAAGCTATAAATCTCAAGGTTTGTCGGATAAAGAGGCTAGTGCTAAAGCATTGGAATATCTTCAGTATCCTGGTGCAAGTGAACATCATACTGGATTAGCGTTAGACATTATTTCAGTTGAATGGCAGAATACGGTAGAAGATTTAAATGCAAAATTTGAAACGACTGATGCATTCAAATGGTTAGATAAGAATGCTGCAGAGTATGGGTTTACTCTCCGCTATCCGAAAGATAAAGAGAATATTACTGGTATTAAGTATGAGCCATGGCATTATCGTTATGTAGGAAAAGAAGTTGCTGTGTATCTAAAAGAAAAAGGGTTAACTTTAGAAGAGTATAGCGAAAAAATTAAGTCAGGCAAGTAAAAATACACTTGGATTCTATTAAAAATTATGCACTGCCACAGGAAAAGGTGGATCTGAGGATGTGTTAACCTTCCGCCTAGTATTGTAAAAACTGTGTATGATAATTTGAGCACGTATGAACCAGTTATCGTATGAAACGATGTATGTATCAAGAAATTAAATTTATAAAAGAAGCAGTGGAAAAGGATCTGATATTTATATCAGATCCTTTTTCATTCGTAACATAGAATACTTACTTAATTAGGCCTTAAAGACTGCCTGCTTTTGAGGTATTACAATTGAAGAAAAATGCGAAAGCTATTTATAAAATATGGAAATGTTAAAACCCCTTTGATAAAATAGCAATATGCAAAAATAATTATTTGTTAATTCTTAATGTAATGAATATTCATGTTTATATATACGAATTTAACTACATAATTATTGTAATAAAGGGGGAGAAAGATGTTAGATGAATTGTACAATGCTTTTTTAAATGCCTCTGGTTTTACAGAAAGTGCGAGGAAACGAGATCGGTATGATGATTTACATGATTATTTAAAAGATAAAGAAAGAGAGTTAAAGCAATTCATTCAAGAGGCTGAATCAGCGAAGAGAGATTATGAGAGTAAAAGTAATGGCTTGGAAGCTAATAAAATTCCGGCAGTTGAATTTGAACAAAAACGTCATGAAAAGGATGAAGAATTAAATACATTAGTATCCTATTTTAAAAGTGCATTAAGCGATGTTGGATCTGCAAAAGGTACAGCTTATGCAAAGTATTTGGAATATAAAGCGAAAGCAGAATCGGAGAAAGCGTCAGCATACGCTGCAGCGACTAAGGCTTTTGAAGAAAAGAAAAAGGAAATTGAAAAACTTATCCATTAAGCATACAAAGAATGGAGGGAACCAACATGAGTGGTAAAGAGGTTGAAATTATAGGAAGTAACACTGCAAGTGCCATTTCTTACGCACAAAACATTGAAAATGGTATGAAGGATTCTTTAAACGAAGCGAAAAACTTAAAAGCATACGTTACATGTGCAAACTGGAATGGAAAAACGAGAGATGCCTTTTTAAGTTATCTAGATTTAATCATTCAATATAACTCAGAACTGGTAGATGCATTTGAAGGACATACGAAAGCTTTGAAAGAGTTAGATAAAAGTATTCAAACGTACGGAGATAGATCGGAAGTAAGGGCGATAAAACAGTTGTGATGGAGAAATGAGGGATAAAAGAATGGGGAAAGAAATGAGTTTTGCACCTGCTGAATTATATGTTCTCGCAGGTGCAGCTGGGGTTACCGATATATTTGGATTGCCAAACCGTGACGTAATTATTTTACTTGATGCAGAATGTGTCACGAAAGCAACTACGAGTTTAAAAGAAAAAGGCCTACTTACAAGTGAAAATGGAATTACACCTGCAGCTTTTCAAATAATTGAACTATTAAAGGAATATGAAAATTGTCATGAATACACGAGAATGAATAATGTATTAATTGGCTTTTTGAAACATGATAAAGACCGAGTGGCTGTATTAACAGAAGTAGAGCCAAATAAAAAATACGAGATCGACTACATACCAAAGCCAGATGTATATTTTTCATTATTAACACGCATCCCTTTCTTATTGAGAGAACCGAGAGAAATAGAAGATACATTTTTCTCAAAGAGAATGACAGAAACAGAACAACAAACATTTGAGGGAAAAGATTTATCAAATAAAGACGTTATAGCGATAGAAACGTATACGAGGCCTCGAAGTAATAGAGGAGGAAAATGGGAATGTTTCTTATATTTCACTGAAGGAGAAGATTTCGTTCAAATAGATGTAGATCGTAATCGATATGACTGGGTGAGCCTCTATGCGGTTAATAAGAAATTGTATGACGTGTTAAAAATGCCATATAAAAAGTTAATTGACCCGAGACAATTCTCGTTAGGAGGTATTCAATAATGCAAGTATCAATGGGAGATAGTGGTTCTGGTGGTGGAGAAGAAGTATTAGTTAATTTTCAAGAACTACTTGATATAGTAATGAAGTTAGAAAATATATATAAAATCCATTTAGACGTCATTGGAACAAATATTGAGAGTTTATTAAGCAGTGATTTTTATCAAAAAGGTGAAGCGATGAGAGTAATTGAAAAATATCCTGATATATTACACAAAACACTAGAATTGGCTGAACACTATTCTAGGTCGGCGACAGTTGTAGGAAATGTATGTGTAGAAATGCTTGAAAAGGACGAACAATTACGTGAAAGATTAAGTAAGTTGTAGAAATCACCATATGGCTGGGGGATGAAAACGAAATGGATGTGAAATATAGACCTGAACCATGGCAAGACATGGGAGATGGTATGAATCGAATCAAACTAGATGCACTCATGAAATTACGGGACGCAAATGAATCATTAAAAAAAATTGATGGAAGAATACGAGAATTAGACTCGGATGGTAGTATACATTTTAACCCAAAAGATCAATCGCAAAAAATTGGGGAATTACTTGATAGCTATTCGACATTACAAAAATATTGCGGAGAAGTAGGGCGAGTAGTCTCTGAACATATAGATAAACCTTTTTTAGTAGAAATGGATAAATTCGCTCAAAAAATGAGAGATACATCTATTCTCAGTTTCGAAACAGATAACCGAATTGGCTCCACAACAACGACAGTATTACCAGATGCGCATGCAGGGTACGGAAGTGTACCACAAACAATAAAAACAAAAAAAGATAAAATAACAATAGAAGATATTTTTAAAGATTCACCTGCATTTGATAACGTACTGAGAGAGGAATACAAAGAACTAAAAAAACAAAATCCGGATGCAAAACTAAATTATGAAGAATACAAGAAAGTAGTCCCATCCACACGAGGATTTGAATACAAATCGATAGAAGATGAACAGAAAAAACTAGAAATGGTGCGAGACATAGGAATAGGCGTAGGAATCATCATCACAACAATCCTTTGCCCACCACTCGGGGCCGCTGCCGCAGTAGTATACGGCGCTGTACAAATAAAAAGCGGTATCGACGGAGAAGACTGGGGAACACACCGGAAATTGAGCCAAGAAGAGCGGGTAGGAAACATCATTTTTGGCGGATTAGATGCAATCCCAGTTGTTGGAGCAGTAGGAAAAGGAGTAAAAGCATTCAAAGGCACGAGTGAATTAGCTGATTTAGCGAAATTATTAAAATTCAAAGAAGGAATGCCTGGTTTTAATCCAAATTTGGGTAAAAATGTGGTACAATCGCTTAAGGAAAATAAGACTTTAAAAAATGCACTAGATGCTATGAAAAATACTCCTATTCCAGTAGCAGTTAGGACGGTGGATACTGGAATAGGAATGAAGCTTCCTTATATAGAATCTTCAACTGTTGGAGAAGTAGCTGGAAAGTTTTCAAAGGCAAGTACGACAGCTAAGGATGACGCTTATCAATTTGCTAAGGGTACGGGTAATAGAGAGGTTGAAGTTCCACCTGCTTTTAGACAAACTGATTTTGCTAGTTCGTATGAATCAAGGATTAATCAAACACCTGCACAGATTAATCCAAAGATTGAATTTGAAGGAATTAGGGGAGAATCTTTAAGTACGCTTAAGCCGCCACCAGACCCTAAATTGAAAAGCATATTAGATGAGGCTGGTATAAAGGGTATTCAATATAAAAATGGAGTTCCTGATTTTTCACCAGTATCAAAAGCACAGGTAGAAATCAATCATATGGTAGGCGGCACTGGTGGAAATGGATCCGCAGCAAGACGTCTTAATTTCACTCAAGCAGATGAAAAATTGGCTGAGCAATTGAATAATTCTCCTGAATTAGCACGTAAGTTTGGGATGGAATCTGGTGAAATTACATGGAAGCAAATAGAGAAATATCGACGTGCACACAAGTTAACTTGGCATGAATTGAATGATGTAAAGACAGTGCAACTTGTACCGACAGAGATAAACAGTAAATTTGGACATCTTGGTGGAGTAGGTGAAATCAATGCAGGAGCGTTTATGCCAGATGGATTTGCTAGTAAACAATAAAGGAGAGATATATAATGAAAATAAATGATGCAGTTTTTGGCGAACTTGAGTTTAATAATTATGATTGGATTGGATATAAAAACATTGAGTTTTTTGGGAACGAAGTTAAGGTGGCATTAATAGTCAGGGGAGAAGATGATGGTCAGTTTGAGGAAGAACAATATATGGCATATAATTTTTTAATAGAAAGATGGCAACAATTACAACAAAGTATTTTGGAGCCTATATTAGATTATTATAAACAAAAAAGATATGAACTTGGTTACGATGTTGAATTTAACGAAAATTATCCTTTAATAGAAACAGCTACTCAAATTCTTGAAAAAATAACCTTAGTTGGAATTTTTGTTCCAGATAATGACCTTATCGACTTTCTTGATATCGGACTTACGTTTGACTGTACATGGGATATGGAAAATGGATTAGGCCTTTGTTTTGTGAAAGGTGAAGTAACTGAGGTAGGTTATCAGGACGTTGTACTTTAAACTTCGAAGTTTATTTTTATAGAGACAATAAAATTGTTTTTTTATTCATTCGGAATATATGGGCTGATAGAATTAAGGGATAGTTGAAGTGTACAAAAAAGAAAAGGTCATTTTGAAGTACGCACTTCATGATGGTTGTACCGTCATGGAGTACTGTGTGCAATGATAGAATAGAAAACGAAGTACGAGCTTAGGCGAGATGACATTTTACATGGCGATGAATATAAACACATGGAATGTACATTAAACTAACGAACTCGTACAAACTCGTAAATTTTAACGTAACACTTGTCGCGATATGTAAAAGGTGTCATACTTGTGCTACAAAACTTACAAAATTAATGCTACTTAAAAACATATGAACTTAAAGCACTTGATTGTCAATTATGGCAACAAGTGCTTTTTTGCATTTTAGCGTAGAAATAAGTTGGTAAACGTATAATTTTATAAGTGTATTAAGTGTTAAATTTTATAGATTGTAGTGGCGTCGTACAGTGTACGACATTACTAGAGAAAAAATTATTTTAAAAATTAAGGGTTGTATTATGTTTTGAAGTCATCGTAAAGTACGTTTTAACGGATTTACGTTATGAACACGTTATCCGCAAAAAACAGGTAAACGTTACAGGGACTAAAATTACTGTAACGGGAGGGAATTTATAATGGGAGAGAAAGTAGTTGGTTACGTACGAGTTTCAACGGAAGGACAAGTACGTGATGGGTATAGTTTAGCGTATCAAGTAGAAGAGATTGAACGTTACTGTAACGAAAATAATTTAGAATTACTTCGTATGTATGAAGATAGAGGGTTAAGCGGAGCGACTGTTGATGAAGAGGGATTAACAGTTGAACGTGATGGACTACAAGAGCTATTGTCCGATATGGCGTATAAACAAGTAAGCTATGTTGTTGTTTTGAATACATCACGATTGTGGCGCTCTGATATGGCGAAAGTATTAATACAACGAGAACTAAAGAAACATAAAGTAGATGTGAAGGCAATTGAACAATCAAGCTATAGTATTTACACACATGATCCAAATGACTTTTTGGTGAATGGCATGTTAGAACTATTAGATCAATATCAACGACTTGAAATTGCATTGAAGTTAAGTAGAGGTAGAAAGAAGAAGGCTGAACGAGGTGGATATGCAGGTGGTGGCGTACTTTTTGGCTACAAGGCCAAAAAAGGACAAAAGGTGTTAGAAGTAGATGCTAGGAAAGCAGTTGTTGTACGTAGACTATTTGAGTTAAGACAAATTTTTAAACATTGGTCACTTAACCAATTAGCAGAACAATTGAATGTAGAAGGCTACTGCACAGCGAAAGGTAAACAATTTACGAAAGTACAAGTAAAACGCATGTTAGATAGAGAGAATTTTTATCGTGGCATGTATAAATACGGGAAAATACAAACAAAAGGAGAACATGCAGCAATTATTTTATAAACTCACTTAAAAAATTAGCTCATTTTACTATACATACCACTAGAGTTATGAAAAATGGATAGGCTTGCGTACCTATGCGCATCGAAAGATGTACGCTCGAACTAAGGTTGCCGACATTTTTGTATATGACTAAATTATTGAATAGAGGGATGAGTTATGCATATTAGGCAGAACTATTTGTATGTAGGAGTAGATTTACATAAGGAGCATCATACGGCTGTTATAATTAATTGTTGGCAAGAGAAATTAGGAGAAATACAATTTGAGAATAAACCATCGACATTTTCGGAGTTTTTATTAGAAGTAGAGACATATGTGAGTAATGGTTTATCAGTTGTATTTGGTTTAGAAGATGTTGGTGGTTACGGAAGAGCGTTAGCGAAATATTTAGTAGATCATGAACAAGTAGTGAAAGAAGTAAATCCAGCTTTATCATTTTTAGAACGAAAGAGCCAAGTGATGATACAAAAAAATGATAGTTGGGATGCGGAATGTGTGGCACGTATATTGGTAAACAAATTTAATCAATTGCCAGATGCAAAGCCAAACGATTTATTTTGGTCGATACAACAATTGGTTTCAAGAAGGAATGCATTAGTAAAAGAACAAAGTGCATTAAAGAACCAATTACATATTCAATTAAATCACCATTATCCAAGTTATAAAAAGTTTTTCTCAGAGTTAGATGGAAAAACAGCATTAGCGTTTTGGCAGCAATATCCGTCACCCTCTTGTTTAGAGGGGACGAATATAAAGCGATTAACAGCTTTTTTATTAGATGTTAGCAACAATACATGTTCAGTAAAGAAAGCAAGCGAAATATTAAAACTTGTAAAAGAAGATGGACATACAATGAAGGAATATCAAGAGACACGAGATTTTTTAGTAAGAAGTATTGTACGGGATATTGAGTTTAAAAAGACAGAAATGAAATACATCGAGAGAGAATTAAAACAGCTAGTAAAACTACTAGATTATCAATTAGAAACGATGCCGGGAATAGAACTTGTGACGGCATCAGCATTAATTGCAGAAATTGGAGATGTAAGACGATTTCCAAATGCCAACAAATTAGCACGATTTGCGGGGATTGCGCCTGTTTACTTTGGTTCTGGTGGGAAAGGTAAGGTGCATAAAAGCAAACAAGGAAACAGGGCGCTACACGCTTTATTTTATAATTTAGCTGTACAGCAAGTGCAAGTAGCAAAAGGAAGTAAGTTACCTAGAAACCCAGTGTTTCATGCATACTATCAAAAGAAACTAAAAGAAGGAAAAACAAAGGGACAAGCATTGGTATGTATTATGAGAAGGCTTGTAAATATTGTATATGGCATGATGAAATATAAAGCAGCTTATGAGTTGCCGGTAGTGGAAGAAAAAGAAGTAGTTCAATAAGGTTTACATGGTTTGTTTTTTATTGTGAGGGTTTAAGATTAGAACATAGGGTACGGGTGAAGGTACTCAAACTAAAAAAATTAAACCGACTAATGAAAGAACTGCAGAATATGAAGAAGCTATGACAAAAGCAGCTAGAGATTTACCTCCTTATAGTAGAAAACCTAATAAACCAAGAGATTTTGAAGAAAAAGTAGTAGATGATTCTACAGGAATTACTACTTATACATTTACATCTAAGAAAAATGAGGAAACTTATAAAGTTAAATATGATAAAGATGGTTACCCAATTTTTAATTCAAAATATGAAACATCTTTATCAGAGTCATATTATATAGAGCCTGACTCAGTGCAGTTTAAATATCTCTCACAAAAATTATATGACGATATAATGAAAGATCCAAACTTGGCAAAACAATTCAGCCAAACAGATATTGAGCTATTCAAATTAGGTAAGAAGCCAAAATCAGTCACATGGCATCATCATCAAGAGACTGGTAAAATGCAACTTGTTGATTACTATGAACATCAGGTTGCGGGTCATACAGGTGGTAGAGCAATTTGGGGTGGTGGAGATGACGGTAGAACAGGTAAACTGAAGAAAATTATTTTGGAGATGATAAAATGAGCCGAGTAACTTGGCTATTTACGGATGGAGCGATAGATGAGCAAGTAATTATTGCTGTGGAGAATTCATTTGGTGTCAGATTTCCAGATGACTACCGTGAATGCATTAAAAAAAATAACGGTGGTTATCCTGAGCCTAATATTTATGATATTAATGATGATGAGGGTGGAGCAGTCTTTGATTGTCTATTAAGTTTTACAAGCAAAGATGCAAATATAGAAGTTGTTTATGAATTAACTTCACTTCCGGAAGGTATTATTCCATTTGCAAGAGACCCATTTGGGGGACTGATTTGTTTTAATTACTGTGATACTAAAGATTCTCCGTCAGTAGTTTTCTATGATCAGGAATCAGTGAATGAGGATAAAGTTAAATTAATATGCGACTCTTTTTCTGAATTGATTGAGAGATTATACTCTGATTGAGAAAAACAAAATGAACAGGAAAGAAGGTTAAGTGTATGAGGAATTTAGATTTTGAATATACTTTTACCCCTATTGGCATTGAAGATATCGAAGATTTCGAAAATAAGTATGGTATATTGTTACCTGATGATTATAAACAATTTTTGCTGTCTGAAAATGGAGGGAAAACTGAGCAACGAAGATTTAAAACTAATGATACAACTAAGAAAGGCGTAATAACATCGTCTGTTGCAATGTTTTTTCCTCTATCAATAGAAAATGAAATAAATCTAGAAGAGAAATTAAGAAGTTATAATTTGATGCAAGTGGTACCAAGTAATTTTCTTCCAATTGGAATTGACCCAGCGGGGAGTTTGATTTGTTTATCAATTGATGGGAAAGATAGAGGTAGTGTATATCATTGTGATATGGATTACTTTGAAGAAGATAACGAGTTAAGAGAGGAATACATCCGACTAATTTCTAAAAGTTTCTCTGAATTTGTGGATAATTTATATATTCCTGAAAACTAATGATAGGATTTTATTGATTGGAATTAGTTAATAGTTGGTTAATCTCTTTAATTTAAACGGGGCTTTCTTTAGGGTCTAACGACCCAGAGAAAGCCTCTTCTTTTTCCCCGAATTATTTAAAAGTACAACATAGGGGACGGGTGAAGTTCCTATGGTTCTATCATCATGGAGTGCAATGAAAGAACAGAAAACAAAGTACGAGCTTAGGTGAGATGAGGTTTTATTAGGCTACGAATATATACACTTAAAATGAACCTGAAACTATTGAACTCGTACAAGCTCGTAAGTTTTAATGTACTTGTCACGATGCATATAAGGTTTCATACTTTTACTAAAATACTTATAAATTTATGCTACTTAAAAACACATGAACTTAAAGTACTTAATTGTCTATGATAGGCAACAAGTGCTTTTTTAATTGATTGGTATGCTTTAACTTTATAAATAGTTGGTAAGTTGGAAGAAGTAACGGCATTCATGAATAAGTTGCCGAATAGTATGAAGAATGTCGGAGAGAAGATTAAAAATATTCATATCCCGAATGTATTCCCTGAACCTTTGGCAGCTGGTGTTGGGAATGTAGGAGAAAGAAAAACACTTGGAGCGTTATTTTCTGTTGCTAAGAGTGAAACTAAGGGTACGGGTAATCCTCCTAAGATAACGGAAATACAAGAGGGGGACCTTGGGAAGCACATTATTAAAGGGAAAAATGGAAGAAAAGAACTGGCACCAAACGTGCGTTATATTACCGAGGATGGTTATAAATATACAACAGATGAGCTTGGTAGAATAGTAGATGTTGAGGCAGGAGAATTAATACTTCAAAAAGGAAAACGAAACAAAGGAATGCAAGTGGCAGCAGGCCGTGAAGATAGGTTACCTGATGATGATGGTGGCCACTTGATAGGAACTCAATTCCATGGTTCTGGAGATATTGATAATTTGATTGCTCAAAATAGACAAATTAATCGCTCTGGTGGAGAGTGGTATAATATGGAGCAAGAGTGGGCTAATGCGTTAGGTGGAAAGCCTCCTAAAAAAAGTAACAGTAAAGATTGAACCAGTTTATCAAGGAACGTCATTAAGACCAAATTATTTTGAAATAGTTTATGAAATAGAAGGAAAAGGGATATTTGAGAAAACGATTAGAAATCGCGCAGGAGGTTGATTAAAGTGGAAAAAGAAATGAACAAGTTGTATAGAGAAATAGCTGAAACGGTTAATGAAATGATTCCAGAAGAATGGGAGAAATTTTATTTTTATGCTCAGATATCGGAAACTGGAGGGGGAACGTACTTTTTTTATAATACACCTGAAAATAGACAATGCTTTAATTATAGTGTGAAAATCCCATTTAACTATGCTATTGATAAAGAAGAATTTAAAAAAAATAAAAGAAAGCTGTTTGAGTTGAGTGATGAACTAAGAAATGTTTTTAAAGATAATCAGCAAGAACTTTGGTATTCCTTTACAATGACTCTTGAGAGTAGTGGGAAATTTAAGATGCATTATGATTATACAAATTGGTTCAATACAGAATATGGTTTTAGTGACCAAATGATTATTTGGAAAAATAAATACTTAGGAGAAGTACCAAATGATGGAGAATATAAAGCGTTAATCGATAAATATCATAGTGAATTTCCGAATAATCCTATTTAACTAAATGAAACACAGAAAAAATAATAGGGTGTTTGAAAATAGATACTCCATGATGGTTGTACCATTATAGAGGAGCGTTATGTGCAATGATAGAATAGAAAATAAAGTACGAGCTTAGGCGAGATGACATTTTAATGGGTGATGAATATAAACACATGGAATGTATATTAAACTAACGAACTCGTACAAACTCGTAAGTTTTAATATAGTATTTGTCATGATGTACAAAAGGTGTCATACTGTTACTACAAAACTTACAAATTTACGCAACTTAAAAACATATGAACTTAAAGCACTTGATTGTCAATTAAAGGCAAAAAGTGCTTTTTTGCGTTTTAGCATAGAAAATTTATAGGAAACTATAATTTTGTTATGTAAACTTTTTCTGTTTTTTTGCATGGTTTATAAAACTAAAAAGAAGATAAATATTCACTATTACTTTCATTCCTGTTATAAAAAATTCTACAATAGAAGACAGAACGTATATTTGGTATAATCGAAACATACTATATGGAATTACGGACATGAGTTTGAAATTCATGTAATAAGGTAAGTACTACATAACAATACATAATATTTAAAGTTCCAGTACATATAGGATTCAGTTCATGTTATATAAATCAATTGTGAGAAAGGAAAAGATGTAATGAATCAAATTTCATTTGAAGATTTATTTGAAGAAGAAAAAGAGAAGGTGGAGGTAGCTGAGATACCCGTACCGTTATCGCCATTGCAAAAAGCTATTTTGGAATTACTTAATTCTGAAGAAATAAGTGCACTTGAGCTATGCGAACGATTAATACGATTTGGTAAAATACCCGATGAAAGATTCACAACAAATAAGCCTAAAGCATATGGTCAAGTATGCTTAATATTAGAAGGTTTTGTTAAAGAAGGAAAACTTATTTTTATCAAAGATGATGAGAAAAGAGATAGAGTATATAAATTGAAAGAAGAAGTTTTAGATGTATAGAGGGAAATGAATGATTGGTTCTCTTTAACTTTGAGTCCGATTAATCTAGTAATGTCCATAAAAAAAGGTGTCAATCTCACTTAGATTGACACCTTCATACTTTTAACACCTTACATATTTACGTTTGAAACCAAGTCTGCCTCTATCAAGTTCTTTTTGAATACTTTCTGAAGCATTTAGTAAACTGCTTTTTTTCTTATCACGTTTTACTTCAACTATACCAACTTCTTTTGCAGTCTCAACTGCCTTTTCGTGTAGTGGTACATATGAAATTGCCACGGTGTTTAGGAAATTATTCATAGCGGATTTTGTTCGTTCTGGAGAATGATGAATTGTATTTTTCACCATTTCAAGCATATCGGAAATTTTGCTTTCAGAAAACTCATTGTCTTTGCGATTCCCTAAAAGCCAGCAGTAGCAACTCCAGCCTGCAGACATTTTAAGCTCATCCCCACTTGTAATCCATTTATCAGCAACATCTTGTGCAATATTTGCCTCTGATAAAGTTACTGCCACTACATAATCGGATAGCATATAAAAATATGCCCCGTCTATCCAGCGATCAAAATCAGACTCACTCATAGATTTTGGATCTGCAATAATGCCTGCAAAGTACATAGCATCGTAGTTACCTGTGGCATAAAGTTCCTCAGCCAACTCTTGATTTAATTTTATTTTCTTAGCGATTGGTTTCATAGCGCCCGTAGCTACGCCGAAAACTGGCTCGTGTGCACCGTTAGATATGTATATTTTTTTCGTTCTTTCCTTACCGAGGGATTCAAGCTCTTGCATAACTGTTTTAAAATCCATAGCTGTGCACTTCCTTCCTTAATATAAAGACCATTTTAATTGTAATGATATAGTTTATATTTTTTATCGAGTTTTCCATACCTCTCAAATTTAATACTAATCGTATGTGAGTAGGATGTCTACTTTCTATAATTCCTTGGCAATTCAGTTTATGATTTTGATCTTCCATCTAATTATAATCATGAGAATATTACATTAAGGTAAACGGTAAAGAGACAAAATAGATGTATAACTTTCCGCATCGGTTTTTAAAGTGGGAGAATGTAAATAATATTTTATCTTTGGCATCTTCTCTGTAGTATTATGTTATTATTTGGTAAGGGGATAAATGGAATTTAAAGTTAAACATGTGAGGTTGGTTACAAATGATAAAGAAATTTACTAGAGTAGTATTAACGGTGGTTATGCCGATTGGTCTTATTACGGGTTGTGGAACTGCTGAAAAAACTGAAGCAAAAGAGCCGAAAGCGGTACAAGTGGAGAAAAAGGATTATACGGATTACTCATATGGTAGCAAAGGTATATTAGTAAGCGGAAAAGCGAAAGAACGTCTACAATACGAGGTAGGATATATGGATGATAATAAGTTAATTGGGATTGACGAAAGTATTGAGGACTGCATTATTTTAGATAATAAAGATGAAGCAGGTCTCATTTGGAAACAAATAGAGCGTGGATCTATTATTGAAGTGCAATATGGTAAGGACCGAAAAGACATCGTAGGGGTACAATTAGTAGAAGATCGTAAGCCATACGAAATTAGTGATAAGTTTGATCGAAATACGATAAATGAGATTGTTGGACAAGTTAAAGGTAATTTGTAATAGAGGTATTTCGTTAGTATAGGAACCATTAACATGACATGGCGAATCGCATACATAAAAGTTTGGAATCAACGGCATTTTTAATATGAAAATGCCGTTGATTTATTTTAAAAAGTAAATGGTATTCTATAGTCTTGTAGAAAAATGCATATTAGAAAATATATAAATGAATTATTCTTTTTTTAGTTGTGATGATTGCTGTAAGGTCATTGCCCAAAATAAAAGAGCAAAAGCACTAAAGGATACACCTAATAGGCATACTCCGTTCCATCCGTATTTTGCATAAACATTTGTTGAAAGAATGGCACCCGTTGCACTACCGATAGAATAAAAAATCATGTAACTGACAGTGATTCGACTTCTTGCTTCAGGGCGCACTGTGAAAAGCATACTTTGATTGGTGAAATGTATAGCTTGCACAGCTAAATCTAAAAGGATAATGCCGAAAATTAGTAACAATAGAGAGTAGTTAATAAATTTAATTAGGAGCCATGAAAGTACTAATAAAGATAAGGCTATGCCAGTTGTTCGTTGTCCTAATCCTTTGCTAATTGTCCCGCTTTCGTAGCAGCTAATGCACCTGCAACTCCAGCAAGGCCGAATGCACCAATAGCTGTATGTGATAGATTATGAGGTGTAGCACTTAGAGGTAATACTAAAGAAGTCCATAAAATACTGAATGAAGTGAAAATAAGCAATGCTAATATTCCGCGAATGCGTAAGAATCGTTCTTCTACAAATAATAAGCGAACAGAACGTATTAATTTTCGGTAAGGCATAGTTGTTATTCTTTTATGTTCAAGAGTAGGTAAATTCCAATGTAATAAAAAAGATATGAAGAGTAAAAGGATATACGAAGAAAATTCAGTACTTTTATTTTCGGAAACAATATAATTTTATAGGTGTACACAGTATAAGAAGATTGTAAGAGGCGTGTGTAATTAAAAATTAGACGAGAATAAAACATTATATAGCCCCTTCAAAGCCCCTCATAAGCACCTACCAAGTAATAAATCACTAAGAAAAAACAAAACAAAAACAAAAACAACTACAAGAACAAAACAAGCGCGAAAACATAAAACGTCGTTGTAAGTGTTCACAAATAATATAGTTGTTCAAAAATAGAGATGGTACGATGGATCATTATGCTATTTTTTCTTTCATGTATAATAAGATGAGGGGACATCTCAATATTTAACTAATTAAAATAAGGGCAGTATATCAGTAAAAGGGGGAGAAGGATGGATAAGTTATTGCAAGAAATCATAAATTGGATTAGTAGGACTAATGAACAGGTTGTTATTGGTGTTTCAGGACATGGCGCTGCTGGAAAAACAACGTTTGCTAATATGCTTGTAGACTTACTAGATCAAAATGAAGTGAATTATATTAATACAGATCCATATATTGTTAGTTCAGACATACGAAAGCATGCAATTATTGACTATACATATCAAAACGAAAATCATCATTATAAAATGACGGCTTGTCATCCATCAGCGCATCATTTGTCTGCTTTAGAAAGAGATGTTCAGATGGTAAGGGCTGGTTTAGATTTTTATACGATAGATACGCATTATATGAAAAGCGAGTTAATTTCTTCAAAAAACAAAGTGACAATTGTAGAAGGAATGTGTGTCGCATTTATTAATCCCGATCTATTTGATTTAAAAATTTACTTCTATACAGATGATGAAACGGAATTAATGAGAAGGTCTAGCCGAGATATTGCTGAAAGGGGAGCCGATATCAATTATTTAAGGCGGTCTCATGCAGAACGTCGGATTCAGTATAAAGTGTTTATGCATCCATACAGTCAACGTTTTGATATTATTATTAAAAGTTCCGATGAAGCAATATGTCTAGAAAAAAATACATTTGGGTTTTATAAAGTTTAAATGAAAATACTCTATTTGTTATGTTTATTATGAGGGTACATTTTCATTATTTGCCTCCCAAATGAAACAACTTTATTACTCACTTAAAAATCCATTGTTTATGAAACAACTAGATTTTTAAACGACTTTAATAGACATCTGTCATTTACATAGACAGATGTCTATTGTGTTTTTGGCGGTAAGAATAAATAACTTTTTTGTTACTTTACAGGAAGTAGTAAAAAATTTGTAATTCGAATGCCAAAACAGTTCTCACATTCCTATATTTATATTGAAGGATTGGGATTTCTTATTTGCTAGCAAAGAGTGGAGGGAAATAGATGGCGGTGTACCGTAATGTGCAGGTGAACTTTTGGCAAGATGAATTCATATTAGATTTAACACCAGAGGAGCATTATTTTTACATATATTTGTTAACGGGAACGAAAACGAAGCAATGTGGTATTTACATATTACCGAAGCGAGTGGCAGAGCTTGAAACAGGTTACAGTATGGAAACTGTTGAGAAGCTATTAAACCGGTTTGTTGAATATGGGAAGATTTTTTATGATATGGAAACGAAAGAGTTATTCATAGTAAATTGGCTACGTTATAACCCTATTTTAAATACGAATGTAGAAAAATGTGTGTTACGTGAGTTGAAGACTGTGAAAAATAAAGAGTTCATACATATGTATTTACGTAGATGTCTTGAAGAAGAATGGAAGATCCCATTGTTATTGCAGCATTTTGGTATGCCTGAAGAAGAGGATACTAGTAGTTTACAAGAAGTTATTGAAGAGAAAGAGGTAGAAAGTATAGAAGAGGCCGTTCCCAATAGTAAAGTGTACAAGTTTTATGAACAACATATTAGTAGTTTATCCCCATATATCGTGAAGGAATTGAAGGATTGGATACAAAGAGTTTCAGGAAAGGTAGTACTAGAAGCACTTAAAATTGCGTTTGAACATAATAAGCGAACGTTCGCTTATGTGAAGGGGATTTTGAGGAATTGGTGTAAGAAAGGGCAAGTAGATTTAAGTGAAGAAAAGGAAGGATTCATTTTGTATGATCCGTAGCATATAAGGATTTTTCTATTTTAAAAGGTTCTTTCAAAATAGAAGCGAATAGTTTGAGAAAGGAGGGGGTATATGGAAGTTGTTATAAAGAAGAAACGAACTAGAGGTAAGAGAATTTTTATTTGGTCTAGTAGTATCGTTCTTTTATTGATTATTTGCAGTGTGATTTTTTTGAACGTATATACGCTGAGATCTATGCCAAAGATAGATGGAACGAAAAAGCTAGAGGATTTACAACATGCTGTTACGGTGAAACGAGATAGTAACGGGGTACCGCATATTAAAGCGGAAAATGCACATGATTTATATTTTTCGCAAGGGTATGTGCAAGCACAAGATCGCTTATTTCAAATGGATTTAAGTAGAAGGCAAGCTTCTGGTATGTTAAGTGAAGTTGTTGGAGAAGCAGCCGTTGATAGAGATAAATTGTTTCGAACGCTCGGTTTACGGCGAGCAGCAGAAGCGTCTGTTAGTCAATATGATGGGGAAGCAAAATTTGCTTTGCAGTCATTTGCTGATGGGGTGAACGCTTTTATACGTGAAGCGAAAGCGGAAAAGAGATTGCCAGTTGAGTTTACTATATTAGGTTATGAACCTGCTGAATGGTCAATTGTTGATACTTTAACGATTGGGAAGTATATGGCGTTTGATTTAGGAGGACATTGGCACGGGCAAGCGTTTCGTTATTGGGCGCTGAAAAATCTTCCGAAAGAGCAAGCAAATGAGATATTTCCTACATATCCGAAAGATGCCCCTAGATTGCTCGCTGAACTGAAAAATACAAATGTGGACGTAGCACAAAGTTTTTCAAAAACGATAATTCCGCCGGAGTTTAACGGTAGTAATAACTGGGTTGTGAGCGGTGAGAAGAGTGCGTCAGGTAAGCCAATTTTAGCGGATGACCCTCATTTATCTCTTGCGACACCTTCTATATGGTATCAAACGAGACTTGAAATGAAAGATTTAAATGTGAGTGGCGTTATTTTCGCTGGAGTGCCAGGTGTTATATTAGGACACAATGACAAAATAGCATGGGGCGTTACGAATACCGGTCCTGATGTGCAAGATTTATATATTGAAAAGAGAAACCCTAATAATGAAAATGAATTTTTGTATAACGATAAGTGGGAAAAGGCTACTGTTGTTGACGAATCTATTAAAGTAAAAGGCGGGAAAACAATTCCGTATAATGTGACGGTTACGAGGCATGGTCCAGTCATTTCAGAGTTTGCGGATAAAGGAAAAGAGAAAACGAAAACAGTATTCGCTTTGAAATGGACTGCTTTGGAGCCTTCTGCTGAATTAAAGGCTGTATTAAATATGAATAAAGCGAAAGATTGGAATGAGTTTGAAACGGCACTTCAAGATTTTCATACACCAACTCAAAACTTTGTATTTGCATCAAACGATGGCACGATTGCTTATAAAGCGAATGGAAATATACCAGTGCGTAAAAAAGGTGATGGGAGTTTGCCAGTGCCAGGGTGGACTGATGAATATGAATGGGAAGGGTATATCCCATATGATCAACTGCCAAAAGTAATAAATCCGAAAGAAGGATTTATTTCAACTGCGAATAATAAAATTGTGGATGATAATTATCCATACCATATTAGCAATACGTGGGCGCAGCCATATAGACAAATGCGTATTCAAGAGTTTTTGCAAGAGAAGGACAAGTATACGGTGAAAGATTTAGAAGGATTACAGATGGATCAAAAGAATTTATACGGGAAAGAGTTTACTCCAATATTTTTAAAAGAGTTACATAAAACAGCTTTAAATGAAGTAGAGAAAGAAGGCGTAAAACAATTAACAAAGTGGAACTTTTACGATAGTAAAGATGAAGCGGCACCATTAATTTTTCATTTGTTAATGAAAGAGATTTCGAATACGTTATTTTCAAAAGAAATACCGAAAGATGTGATGGAGTTATTTGAAGGAAAGTCACAAGTTGTTGATGAATTGATTCGGAAACAAGTAGCCGGAGAAAATAGTGTATGGTTTTCTAAGTATGGAGGCTTCACAAAAGTTGTGCATACATCGTACGAGAATGTAATGAAGAAATTGCAGAAGGAGTATGGACCCGATGTTGCAGAGTGGAAGTGGGGCGATTATCATCAACTTGCTTTTACACATCCAATTTCGAAATCATCTAGTATGTTAGCGTTATTTGCTTTTAATCGTGAGAAACCAGTTCCGATTGGCGGAAGTCAAGTTACCGTTCAAGCCGCGAGTTACGGCGATAACGGTATTGTAAATCACGGGGCTTCTTGGCGATTCGTGATTGATACGAAGGATATGTCAAACGGTTATCATATAGTGGGACCAGGACAGTCAGGACATTTTAGAAGCGATTGGTATCATGATCAAATAGATGATTGGGTAAATGGCACGTATCATATGACTACTTTAAATACAGATGGAATTGAAGGGAAAGTATTAACTTTACAGCCGAAGTGATAGTATGTTTTTGTTTGCGGATGAGACTGCTTAATGAAGTAATAATCCTTCCGCTAATGAAAGTGTTACTTTAGAAAAAAGACTCTTATTATTGTAAGAGTCTTTTTTCTACGGTAATGGATAAAATATCTTTTTTGTAGAAACGCGACAAATTTTGACAAAATATTGTAAAGGGACTTGTTATAATACCTTTTGGAATATTATGTTTATTAAACGGAGGATGAAGTAGTGTGCAACAAGGGGAATTTCTTAATAGTTGCAGTGAAATCTAATAGGGGGATTTAATATGAGCATTAAAGTAATAAGAGCAACAGGGATAATGGGCGGAGCAGCAAGAGTTGCAGTAAAGGTAGATAACGAAGTAGTAATGAAACTTGAGAATAACGAAGAATATACGCTTCCTTTTGAATTAGATGAAGCGAATATTAAAGTAAAACAATTTTTTTTTGGAAGTAAAGAAAAGAAAGTAAAGGATGGCGACATAGTAGAAATTAAGATAAATAGTATCGCCATGCTATTACTGATGGTGTCAATGATGGCTGTTTTATTCGGTTCATCAATTGGTATAAATATTGTTGTTTTTGGTGTAATAGGAGCATTAGTTACGTTAGTATACGGATTGAATAACTGGTTTAGTTTAGAGGTTAAATAATTATTGTATATATATTTATTTCAGTTGATTTACTATACATGAAATGAAAATATTTTTAAGCGGGAAATGGGGAGAATCAGTATGAAGAAAATGGTTGTAATATCTAGTTTGGCTCTAATAGTAGGTTTAACAACTGGTTGTAGCAGTGAAAAAACAAGTGGACCTAAAACAGTATCTGTAAAAAAAGAAAAAGAGTTAGTAGCGAAGGATATTTTTAAAAAAGCAGCTGACGGATTAAAACAAGAGGAATATCTTACATTGACATCTCTTATGTCAATGAAGGGGAGCAGCCAATCAGAAGAGATTAAAATGAAAATACAGATGGAGCCGAAACTGAAGAATTCTAGAGCTGAAATGAAAATAAGTGGTACAGATATTGTAACGTATGAAGTAGATGGAAAGGTCGCTGCTCAAGTGAAAAACCCTGATACAGGAGAGTTAGTTACGATACCTAATGATCAATTTAATGTAAATGATGTAATGGTCAGTAAAAATTTACTGAATGAGTTAGATTTACCGGAAGCTTTGGCTAAGAAAATGAAAGCAAAGAAGGATGGGGACACATATAAACTTACACTTGAATTAAAGGGAAAAGAAGCAGTAGATACGTTACAAAAAATTAATGGAGATATGAAAAAATTAACGGAAGGATTTAGTATGGATGCGTTTAACATTGAATATATAATAACAAAAGATTATAAATTTGAAGAGATGCGAACAACTATAAAAGTGAGTGAAAGTAACGCAGATAAAAAAGCTAGTACAGATAAGGAAAAGTTGGATGCAGTTGTGAGTATAAAGATTGATTCATATGAAAAGTTTGATTCAATTAAGTTACCAGAAGGGATTCAATAATTTCAATTGTAAAAGGATAAAAAAGAGCGGAAATTGAAGTGACCCCTAAAAGTTAGACACGGTTATTTCATTAGGCAGCTTGATCCAAATGAGTCCGGTATTGCACCGGGCTCATTTTTAATTTTGCCTTTA
>NZ_CP031292.1:3116172-3188099 GCF_003355115.1 Bacillus sp. COPE52 | reverse complement strand
ATGTGTATTTTTTCATCAGCTGTAAATTTAACCATAGAAAAACTGCACCTCCAATTGTTAGACGGTGTCTAACAATTGGGGTGCAGTTCAAAATCCGCTCTTTTTTATTTATCTTACTATTTTCAGGAGAATTATATGAATAATGCTTTTATTAATGAAAACTTCATGTAATTTTTTCTGGAATATATGTGAAACATTGTATAAAATAATCAAGAAAGCCAAAAATTATAGGGGGAAAGTTGTGAAGAAAAATAAGAGTTTAATAAGTTTTTTAGGAGTGTTTATTATGTTGTTTTCTTTTTATTTTCAAGGAAACGTACAGGCAGATGTAAATACTGTTCAACCTGGAAAAATAAAATCAGGAAACGTAACGGTATGGGAAGTTGGAAATGTAGCGAAAGTGTTAGCTGATGTAGAGCGCTTAAATTTAAATACAGTAAATGTACCGATTCAAGTAGATATTCCGAATGTGACTTCTACTAACATGGTAATTAATCAGGCGCAAAAGAAACAGGCTATCATTTTAATTCAAGAATTATTAAAGCGTAATATTCAAGTTATAGTGGAACCGTTCCCATATATTCAGCAGGGGAATGTTGGAGAAACAGAATGGAATCCAAGTAATATTAATGATTTCTTCTGGAATTGGAAAACGGTTATTCTACAAGATATTTTTAATTCTATTACAAGTAAATACAATGTGTATGGACTAAAGATTGCTTCTAATTTCGTTAATATGGAATATGCAGAAGGATATTGGAACGATACGATTAATTTTGTCCGTCAGCAGTATAAAGGAAATGTTTTGTATCAAATGAACTGGTGGTTAACAGCAAGCTGGGACCCTTCTTATGAAGCGAAGTTTAAAGAGAAAATAAATCGTCCGTATTTAAAAAAGGTGGATATTGTTAGTATCGATAGTTGGTTTGAAGTTTCAGGAAAAAGGAATCCACCATACGAAGAAGTGAAGCAAAGTTTATTCGCGACAACAGTATATAATCGTGGACAAAATGTTGTTCAACAACTGGAACAATTACATAATGCAACAGGAAAGCCAGTTTATTTTGGTGGATTTAACGTACCAGCGCGTGAACTAGGACTACAAAATCCATGGAATCCAGATGTTTCAAATGTATTTTCAAAAGATGTACAATTAAATGGCTGGCGCGCTTACCGAGATGTATTAGAACCGAAACCATATTTTAAAGGTTTTTCAATTTGGTTTATTGGCTCTAATGATAGTACACATGCGTATCAAATACATAGTAAAGAAGCAGAGGCAGTTATTAACGGATGGTATCGAAAATAAATTTTATAAAATAGGTAAGTTTTGAAGTTTCCTACATATATTTCTAGTGAAAGGCCTTTCACCATCTTATCACCTAGGGGGCAATCATAATGAAATTTTTGTCTTACCTTACAGTAATTTTGGTGATTCTTGGCGGTTTGAATTGGTTGTTTGTAGCGTTAGATTACAATGTAGTTGAGAAATGGTTTGGTTCTATGCCGGCGCTTGTGGACACTATTTATTGGCTCTTTGGTCTTTCTGCTATTTATCAAATTTTTGATCGGTTCTTTACGGACAATTAGCTATTATTCTTCTATTATTAAAGTGTTAAGTACGATTATGTACTTAACACTTTTTTATATGTTTACATATAGTATGCACGTGCAAGCGATTCCATCGCGTCTTGAGACATAATATTAGAAAAGAAATTGACCGTATATTGTATTGTGGGTTATAATTCAGAAAGTTTAAAAAATAATAAAATGAGAAATAGGGAGGTCATCCGGGTGATGGAGAGAGTGTATAATTTTTCTGCAGGACCATCAATACTCCCTTTGCCAGTTTTAGAGAAGGTGCAAAAGGAGCTTTTAAATTATAACGGGACAGGCATGTCTATTATGGAAATGAGTCATCGATCTTCTTATTTTCAAAGTATTATTGATGAAGCGAGTAGCCTGCTTCGTGAATTAATGAACATTCCTGATGGGTATGAAGTTTTATTTTTACAGGGCGGTGCATCATTACAATTTTCTATGATACCGTTAAATATAATGAATACGTACAAAAAAGCAGGTTATGTACTGACTGGCTCATGGTCTAAAAAGGCACTGCAAGAAGCAGAAAAAGTAGGGGAAGTACAAGTGATTGCTTCTTCTGAACAAGAGAAGTTTACTACGATTCCTAAATTGGATGGTTTACTCGGTAATGAAAAACTAGATTATGTACATATAACAACGAATAATACAATTGAGGGGACAAAATATGTGGATATTCCACATCTCGAAGAAGTGCCGCTAGTTGCGGATATGTCCTCAAATATTTTATCAGAACGATATGATGTTACGAAGTTTGGCCTCATATATGCGGGAGCACAAAAGAATTTAGGGCCAGCGGGCTTAACGATTGCTATTATAAAAAAAGATTTAATTGGCGGGGCAGATCGCTCTTGTCCTACAATGCTAAACTATGAAACTTATAGTAAAAATAACTCCTTATATAATACACCGCCATCCTTTAGTATTTACGTAACGAAGCTTGTACTAGAGTGGTTAAAAGAACAAGGCGGGGTATCTGCGATTGAAGAACAAAATAGAATGAAATCGTCACTTCTTTATCATTTCTTAGATGAATCTAAATTGTTTACTTCACCAGTTGATCCTACGTATCGATCACTTATGAACATTCCGTTTACAACACCGTCAGAAGAATTAAATAATCAGTTTTTACAAAAAGCGAAGGAACGCGGGTTCGTTACGTTAAAAGGACATCGTTCAGTAGGTGGCATGCGCGCTAGTATTTACAATGCGATGTCAGTGGAAGGTGTGCAGCAATTAGTAGATTATATGAAAGAATTTGAGCTTAAAAATAGATAGGGAGATGGGGATATGTTTCGTGTTCAAACGTTAAATCAAATTGCAGAAAAAGGTTTGCAAGTTCTTGGCGGAGAGCGCTATGAAGTAGGGGATAGAATGGATCATCCAGACGGCATTTTACTTCGCAGCTATTCTTTACATCAAGAAGAGTTTTCAAAAGATTTAAAGGCGATTGCAAGAGCTGGTGCGGGTGTAAATAATATTCCTGTCGATCGATGTACGGAAAAGGGAATTGTAGTATTTAACACGCCAGGGGCTAATGCGAATGCCGTAAAGGAACTTATTATCGCAAGTCTTATTATGTCTTCACGTAACATTATTAATGGAGTAAGCTGGACGAAAAATTTAGAGGGTGAAGAAGTACCTCAGCTTGTTGAATCAGGGAAAAAACAATTTGTTGGATCAGAAATTGCGGGGAAACGTCTAGGGGTTATTGGTCTTGGTGCAATTGGTGCTTTAGTCGCGAATGATGCGCTAGCTTTAGGAATGGACGTTGTCGGATATGATCCTTACATTTCAGTTGAAACAGCTTGGCGCCTTTCTACACATGTGCAAAGAGCGTTTAGCCTAGATGAAATTTTTGCAACGTGTGATTATATTACACTTCATATTCCTCTTACGAATCAAACGAAGGGGATTATTGGTGAACATGCTATAGAGACGATGAAAAAAGGAATGCGTCTATTCAATTTCTCAAGAGGGGAACTTGTAGATGAAAATGTTCTTCAAAAAGCGTTAGAAGAAGATGTTATTACACATTACGTAACGGATTTCCCGAATGAAAATGTGATTAAGATGAAAAATGTAACAGCGACGCCCCATCTTGGTGCATCTACATCAGAATCGGAAGAAAATTGTGCAGTAATGGCTGCACGTCAATTACGTGAATATTTAGAGACAGGAAATATTCGTAATTCAGTCAACTATCCTAACGTAGAACTTCCGTATATCGGAAAGAAACGTATTACAATTATGCATCAAAACGTTCCGAACATGGTAGGACAAATTACAGGATGTTTAGCAGAACATCATATAAATATTGCGGATATGATTAATCGTAGTAAACATTCTTGGGCGTATACAATGATTGATATTGATAACGGAATTGATGATATAATTAAAGAGAATGTAGTGGAAAATATAAGCAAAATTTCAGGTGTTGTAGCCGTTCGAATGATTGTGTAAAGGAGAGAGGAAGTTGGCAAAAATCCGACCGTTTCGGGCCATTCGTCCAGTAGAAGAAAAAGCAGCACAAGTTGCGGCTTTACCGTATGACGTATTAAATAGTGAAGAGGCAAGAGAAGTTGTAAAAGGCAATCCGTATTCTTTCTTACACGTTGATAAAGCAGAAATCGATTTAGATCCGGCACTTTCACCGTACGATGATCGCGTATATGAAAAAGCGGGTGAAAATTTAAAGCAATTTATACGAGAAGAAGTGTTCATTCAAGATGAGGAGCCAGCATTATACATTTATGAGCTGACGATGCAAGGAAGAACGCAGTCAGGACTTGTCGTTTGTACATCTATTGATGAGTATGATGATGATACAATTAAAAAACACGAAAGAACGCGTCATGAAAAAGAATTAGATCGCATCCGTCACGTTGATGTGTGTGATGCAAATACGGGCCCTATCTTTTTAACGTACCGTACAAAAGATGAAGTGAAACGTTTCATTAGCAGCTGGAAAGAAGAACATGCGCCAATTTATACATTTACAGCAGAAGATGGCGTTGAGCATGTTGCTTGGAAGGTTGCAGATGAAGGTGTAATTGCCACTTTAGTAAACGCATTTGAAGATATTCCGAACTTGTACATTGCAGATGGACATCATCGCTCTGCATCAGCAGCAAAAGTAGGACTTATGCGAAGAGAACAAAATCCGAATTATACAGGAGAAGAGGAATTTAATTTCTTCTTATCCGTTCTATTCCCTCACGATGAATTATCAATTTGGGACTATAACCGAGTTGTGAAAGATTTAAACGGCTTATCAGAGGAACAGTTTTTAAAGCAAATTACGCAGTATTTTTATGTAGAAGAAGCAAATGTTTCTCCGTATAAACCGAATGAGCCGAAAACATTTGGTATGTATATAAACGAGAAGTGGTATAAGCTCACTGTGAAAGAGGAAACGTTTGATGCGAACGATCTTGTGAAAGGTTTAGATGTGTCTATTCTGCAAGACCATCTATTAAGCCAAGTACTTGAAATACATGATCCGCGATCTGATTCACGCGTCGATTTTGTAGGCGGAATACGCGGGTTAGAAGAACTAGAGCGCCTTGTGAACAGCGGTGCATATAAAGCAGCGTTCTCATTATATCCAACGTCAATGGAAGATTTATTAGCAATCGCAGACGCTGGGGAAGTCATGCCGCCAAAATCAACGTGGTTTGAACCGAAACTGCGTAGTGGGTTGTTTGTACATTCTTTAAAGTAAATATAGACTTCTTTAGATTGAAAAACCGAAATGATTTTTAGTTTCGGTTTTTCTTATTTTAAAAGTGTTTTCGAGGAGGGGTATCAATGAAATTGCAAGTAGGCGAAAAAATCACCTTTGAGCGAACGTTTACAAGAGAAGATGTTGTTTTATTTACAGAGGTATCTAAGGATGAGGGAGTTCATCATGTTACACCTGATGAACAAGGGCGATTTGTTGTACAAGGACTTTTAACATCAACACTGCCTACGAAAGTTGGCGGTGATTATAACGTATTAGCTCGCAAGATGGATTTTGAATTTTTACGTCCCGTTTTTAGTGGGGATACGATTCGATGTGACGTAACAATTGAAAAATTTGAACCCGATGAAAAAAATCGTACGAAGATTATTGCGATGTTTACATGTATGAATCAACTTGAAAAAGAAGTATTGAAGGGGAGTTTTTCAGGGATTATTCTTTAATTGGTAGGAGAAGTAATGAATAAGTGGGGGCCCATGCCTCTCAGGCTTAGAGTTTTAATTCCCACCCATAACGAAAATTTTATGTATTATACTCTGTTCTTTTCTTAACGATTAGAAAATAGTTGAATAAGCTCGTCAATAAAAAGGACATTCTTAGTATTACAAGAAATGTCCTTTCCACTAAATTATAGGGTATTTTGCTAAATTTCAAATTCTAAAATTAGTTTACTAGTTTGACCTGTAAACTGATAGTTATAGGACCCTCTCAGACTTTCTAAGTTACCGGTAGCTTTAATAATTGTTCCTGGGGAATCTAAATTTCCTTTATCAAATATTCCTTGCTCTATAGCTGTAAATGTTCCTTGTTGCCCCTTATAAATTCCTTCAAAGTGTAAAAATCCAGAAATTTTAGCGGTAGCCAAGTGACCATCATTTATATTTGAGTCTAAATAATATAATAAGTATTCAACAAAAGCTTTTCCTTTTAATTCCCCATCAATATCATATTCAACATGGGCAATATTAATAGGGAAATCTTTTCTAGTATCATCAATTGGTTTTTCATCCCATTTCCTTACTGTAAATGTTACTTCCATACACGTAAATCCCCCTTTATCATTAGATAAGTAATCTCCATATCATTTAAAAAGTAACAATTCCCAGTCATATCTCATAGGAGTGTTTTTATTGATTTGAGTCCTGCCATATCACTATCAAGCTAATAAAATAAAAATACGCTAGGGTCAGGAAAACATAATTATAAAACTTATGGCTTTACTTATTGAAAGTTTCACTCCACTCCACTTTCCAAAATAGAGAAAGATTCATTTTCACAATCAATTTCTGCCATCGCACCGTAAGGTAAAATAAACTTCGGTTCAGTATGGCCAAAATTTAAATTATAAAGAATCGGCAAATCTTCTAAATTATTTTCCTTCATAATCTTAAGTATTACCTGTTTATATTCTTCATAATATGTTTCGTCTTTCGGTTTACCGAAGATGATTCCCTTTGCTTTTTGCAGAATGCCTTGCGCTGCATAATTTCGCAACCAATACTTTATATAATTTGGTTCTGGATGTTCTTCAGATGTTTCAAAGAATAGAATACTATTCTCCCAATGCTTTTTCTCAGGCCAAAGTTCCGTTCCTTTTACGAATTCCAATACTTCAATACAACCACCAATTAAACGCCCTCGTACAGTCCTAGATCCTTGAAGGACCTCATATCCGTTGTTTTGCTGCATCGTACGTCTTGTATCCTTATTTATTTCTATCCATTCTAAACGCTCACTCGTCCATTCGTTAGCTGGTTGAATTTCACCAATAATCTCATTTGAAAAGAGAGTTCGATTCACTGTTTCAATCGTATATGAATCCATCTCTATATTTTCAGCAAAATCGGTTAAGATTGCTGGACCGTAAAAAGAGGAAATTCCTGCTTTATGACAAAATAAGTGTGACACGGTATCGTCAGAGTACCCCATAAAGATTTTCGGATTTTCACGTATCACATTAAAATCAATATAAGGTAGTAAACGGATACTATCTTCGCCACCAATATTCGTAATAATTGCTTTAACACGCGTATCTTTAAATGCTGTCATTAAATCTTCCGCACGAGCCCCTGGATTGTTATAAAGGTATTCGCTACCTTTTAAACTATTTGGCATTGGGATAACTGTAAGCCCGAATACTTCTTCTAATCTCTTTACTCCTTGCTCATAACGCCATCTTAGCTTAGAATCACCCGCTCCTCCCCATGAAGCACTTACTGTTGCTACGATATCTCCTGGCTGTAATCTCTTTGGTTTTATTAACATATGAATTCCGCCCCTACATAATGTAATGAACTACGATTATACAAACCGTAGCATTGAAAAATATGATGCATGACAGTAGTTTCTTCATCATCAATCCGTTTACCTGCTGATATTCAAGAATTTAGCAGTAGTGTTGAATATAGGAATAGTCGATTAATATTTAAAAATTACAGTATGCAACATTGCATGAGAAAAGTGGTTGTTATTTTTATAACCTGTAACTATAATGGTTACAGGTTGGTCGTAGCCAATCAAAAAATAAAATCATCATGAATGGAGAGGTTACATATGGGTATGAAAAAATTAATTTTAGCAGGTGCTTTAGGTATCGCAGCATTATCAGGAACGAATGTACCAGGATTAGAAGTAACGAAAGCGAGTGCGGCTTCTATTGAATCGAATTTCTCGACGTTAGAAGGGCGAGTAGTAGAAGTAGATAACGGTGTAATTGTTGTGAAATCTAAGCAATATGAGGAGCCTGTTAGTGTGTATATGGATTCACTTTCAAATGTGAAAGTAGGAGACGAAGTAAAAGCGACTGGATCTATGATGCGTAATTTTACAGAATATATGGTTGCAACTGCAGTTGAAAATACAACAAACAAGTTAGGTATGCACATGAAAGAAGATGGCTCACCTGATTATGTAATTGGCGAAGTATCAAAAATAGGAACGATGGAAGATGAGGGAGACGGTTCTACTAAGTATGTCGTAGTTGAGTATCCATCACTAAATGGGAAGAAAGATAGTATTGACGTTTTCTTAACAAAGGGACAAGTATTTCATACTGGTGAGAAAGTAAAAATTGATATGAAGTTTGTAGGATGGGGCGGAAGTTCTATTAACTGGAACACAACGGACAACATTGAAAAAGTTCATGACGTAAAGAGCGACGTTGAAAATAATGATGATGTTTGGATTTGGTCTTAATTAGACGCTTGTAAATAACAAATGTATCATGCAGTACCCATCGAATCATCATATGTATGATAATTCGATGGATACTTTTTTGTTTTATGTTTTTTTGAGAATACTGGATTTCCGATTAGAATATGATGTTAACACTGGAGCGAAGGTTAAAAATACAATATTGAAAGAGGTGTTTAAGGGTGGAGCGAGATGATGTTTATTTACGAGCTAAAAAAAGAATGGAGAATTTAAAAGCATTTTACATTCATTTAACGGTTTATATACTAGTGAACTTAATGCTTTTTATTATAAATATAAGTTCTGATTCAAGTAAATTATGGTTTTTATATCCACTTGCAGGTTGGGGGATTGGTATCGTTATACACGGATTGACGACTTTTCCATTTGGGATATTCGGAAAAGAGTGGGAAGAACGAAAGATTAAAGAATATATGGAGAAAGATAAGTAAATTTATTTCTGGAATTTATGAATATAAAATCTCATATAAATCTCTATGATTACACGCTTGGTGCGAAGTATATTCTATAGCTTCGCCTATTTGCTTTGTATTTGAAGTTTGTGCGAGTGAGAGTGTTCATATACATTTTTTAGGGTGAACTGCATGTGAAATCAAAACTTTATTTGTAGTACATAATAAATACAGTTATTTTACTTTTTAAATTACATGTGGATATAGGATAAAGTTGATTTATTACCCTATATTAAAATAAAAATAAACCACTGTTCGATTTGAATATTCCACGATATAATGGTGAGAGTTTATATCTGAAGAAATATTTGCATAAGAAGTGAGGTACTGTATGAAAAAAAGAACGACAGACATTATTTTTATTATTATTGGTGCATTCCTTTTTGCTTTAGGTGTCAATTTGTTTGTTATCCCGAATGAGTTCGGTGAAGGCGGGGTAACAGGTATCACGATTATTACGTACTATTTATTTGAGTGGTCACCAGGTTTAGTCAACTTAATATTAAATGCGATTTTGTTAATAGCTGGTTATAAATTTTTAAACAAGATCACAACAATTTATACGATTATCGCTGTAGTTACGAACTCGCTATTTCTTCATTTGACAGAAGGTTGGACGATTACTTCTGATGAAATGCTCGTAAATGCTATTTTCGGTGGAATATTTATTGGGTGCGGGATTGGTCTTATTATTCGCGTTGGCGGAACAACAGCAGGTACTACCATCTTAGCAAGGATGACGCATAAATATTTAGGATGGAGCATTAGCTATGGTTTACTGTTCTTCGATTTAATTGTTGCGTTTTCATCTTATTTCATCATTGGTGCAGAAAAACTGATGATAACAATTATTATGCTATATGTAGCAACGAAAGTGATGGAGTTTGTAATTGAAGGTTTAAATCCGAAGAAAGCCATTACGATTATTTCTGATAACCCGAATGAAATTGCCGGGAAGGTAACTACCTTAATGGGCAGAGGGGTTACTGTGTACTCAGGTCATGGCTATTACACGAAAACTCCGAAGGAAATTCTTTATGTTGTTATTAATAAGCAAGAAGTAGTGAAGCTAAAACGGATTGTTCAAACTACAGATCCGGCTGCGTTCATCGCTATACACGATGTTCGTGATGTGTTCGGAGAAGGATTTGTTGATATTTCTAAGGCTTAATAAGAGTTAGAAATTGGTTTTTGTTAAAATAATCTTAATACTAAAATAGAAGAATCTATTTCGAAGAATCTTTTTTCGAAATAGATTCTTCTTTAATAGATCTATATTTACAATTAAACCTCATTCACTTTAAGTTCAATCTTTTACATTCTAAAGAAAAACTACCGATAGAACGCTCCAGTCTGTTCTTTAATTTTGAAATGTGAGAGTTGAATAACAATAGATTATATGTGCTTTTTTAATCTACTCCCCATGAGTTCCGCCATTTGTTTCGCATCTGGATTTCCTTCATCATGCAACTTATCAATAATATTAATATAATCCATTTCATTTCGATTTTGACTTAATTTATATGCAGCCTGAATATCTCCTACCTTAATTTTAAATCCAACTATGCCTTTCAGTTCATTTTCTAAGAGGGCAGGGGAAAGTTTATCCCATAATACTGGATTTTCACGATGCTCTTCATATTTTTTCAGCATTGTTGTTAATTCATCTATTAATTCTTCTTTATCTAAAATACTTGCTTTACCATATATATGGACGGCTTGATAATTCCATGTTGGAACTTCTTCATGTTCATACCAAGAAGAAGAGATGTAAGAGTGCGGCCCTTGAAACATGACAAGAACATCTTCACAGGTTTCAAATGTTCTCCACTGGGGGTTCCCATAAGCCATATGTCCAGTAATAAAATAATCATCACCGTTTTTAGTTAACCCAAAAGGCAAATGAGTTGCAATTGGTTTCTCTTTTTTTGTTGTGACGATTGTTCCAAAAGAGTTTTTTTGAACAAAATCCCAAATCTCATCAACATTTGTGACCTTAAAATGCTTTGGAATATACATAATAACCTACCTTTCAAAAAAGTTATATGAGTGTTTTGATCATTATAAGATCAATTTGCTCCTCATCCCCCATATAAAAGGAGTGTGATCCAGCTTGTACAAACCCTAATTTCTTATAAAAAGCAATAGCATTTTCATTTTTCTCCCATACGCCTAGCCAGATATTCTTTTTATTATGTTTTATTGCAATTTCAAAAGCATAATTTAGTAGATATTTACCAAGACCATGTTTTTGAAATAAGCCCTTTATATAAATTCTCTCGACTTCAAGTGATTCATCGCCCATTTCTTCAGACTGAGCATTATCGGTATTGATCTTTAAATATCCAGAGATTTCATTGTTAAAGTAGACAAAAAAGAATTGAGAAGAGATATTGGATAATTCTTTTTCTAATTGTTTCAAGTTAAATGCCTTTTTCAAATAGTTATTCATATTTTCTGGTGAATTTTGATGTTTAAATGTCTCATTAAATGTTTCATAACTAATTTCATGAAGTTTGTGTATATCTTCAAGGGTGCATTTTTCTATATGTGTAGTCATTTAAATAGTTCTCTCCTTTATATAATCAATAATTTCTCTTATTTCCTTTTTTTACGAATTCCCAATCTTTTTCTATATTCTTTCTTACTCTTTGAAGGAGATTAGAAATAGTTGCCGCTTCTGTTTCGGAAAAGCCCTCTAATGCAACAGTATTGGAATAATCATTTTCTCTCTTAATAAAAGGATAGACATTTTCCCCTTTTTCTGTCGGGAAAAGTTTTTTGATTTTTTTGTTAGATGAATCTTCTTTCTTTTCAATAAATCCATTGATTTCAAGCTTTTTGATAGCACGGGCTGCTGTTGTACGATCTACTTTTATCATCTCAGATAGCTTTTCTTGAATGATTCCTGGGTTTTCACATATTCGCACAAGGTACAAATACTGACCTTTTGTAAGCTCATATTCTTTAAATTCTATATTGCTAATAGAATCTAATGCCCTTGCAATCATTCCAATTTCACGAAGAATTTCCTTCATAATGAACTCCTTATCGTTTGTTTTTATTGCAAATGCAACAATTTAAAGTTACATTAAATATAAAATATTTTTATTGTAAATGCAACAAAAATAAAGGGGAAGAGGTTGATTAAAATGAAGTATGTTTTTTATGTATTAGGAATTTTAATATTAACCCTTGGTATTTCTTTCACAATACAATCAGATATTGGAACTTCACCTTTTGATGCGCTTTTAGTAGGATTTTCTTTAAATGTGGGGCTTACTGTGGGAAGTTGGGAAATAATAATAGCTTTATTATTGATATGTTGTAATTCGATTTTAAAAAGACAAAGACCAGAGGTACTAGGGTTGTTAACAGCATTCATAACAGGTATTGGTATTGATATGTGGCTATTTTTATTACGTAGTTTAATTACACCTGAAATATGGTATGGTAAAATGATTTATTTTGGAATTGGCTTAGTTATGACAGGATTTGGAACTGCGCTATATTTACAGACAAATTTTGCTCCCATTCCAATTGATCGATTAACCTTAATCATACAAGAATTAACTAGAACCAATATCTTTTTCTCACGAACCCTTATTTACCTTATATTCTTGATGATGGCAACGATTTTACATGGACCAATTGGTGTTGGAACTGTATTCACCGTTTGCTTAGGTGGGCTATTACTCAATTTCTTTATGCCACTTACTAAAAAAGTATTAGACCACGTATTAATACACCGTAGTACACTACAAAATTATAAGAAGAATAAAGCAGTTGACCAATCATAAGAAAAGTGAAATTCTTTTCTTTAAATTATTTATTCATTTGAATACCGACTGTTTCCGCAACGTTCTTCAATCGACCAAAACTTTATAAATTTTGTGACAGAAAAGAATTTCCGCCATTCTTATTCCAAAAAAACAGATAGCATTTCGTTTTTCTTTTTCTTGCAAAAAATCCAATTGTTTCTTAATGTAAGGATGTAGAAGGATGAACGAGAGAGGGTTTAATGAAGATGATACATATTTTATTAGCTGATGATGATAAGCATATTAGAGAGTTATTACATTACCATTTACAAAAAGAGGGGTTTAAAGTTTTTGAAGCGGAAGATGGAAAGGTAGCGCAAGAAGTATTAGAGAAGGAAAATATTCATCTTGCGATAGTGGACATTATGATGCCGTTTGTTGATGGCTATACGTTATGTGAAGAAATCCGGAAGTATCATGATATACCGGTTATTTTATTAACTGCGAAAGATCAGTTAGTTGATAAAGAAAAAGGATTCATTTCTGGTACGGACGATTATATTGTAAAACCGTTTGAGCCAGCTGAAGTCATTTTTCGTATGAAAGCTTTGTTGCGCCGTTATCAAATGCTGAGTGCAGACATTATTACACTTCACGGGACGACAATTGATCGTAAAGGTGTTGAAGTAAAGTGTAACGGTCAAACGATTTTGCTTCCGCTGAAGGAATTTGAATTATTATCGCAATTAGCTAGTTATCCTGGAAGAACATTTTCAAGAGAAGAGTTAATTGAATTAGTATGGGGAATGGATTTCGAAGGGGACGAACGAACGGTTGACGTTCATGTGAAGAGACTACGAGATCGTTTCTCAAAAAGAACAGATGATTTTCAAATTACGACAGTGCGCGGACTCGGCTATAAGTTGGAGCTGAGATAAGATGAAATCACTATATTCTAGATTTGTTTTTATGACAGTCGGTATTATGCTTCTTAGTAGTATTATCGGTTTTTTATTAACGAACGTATATTATCAAGTGAAGTTAAAACCGTATAATAGTGAAAAGATTTTAAACTATGCTGAGGAAGTTAAATCGTTATATGAAAAGCAAAGTGAAGAAAATAAATATGATTATTTACAATCTATTGCGAAGTTAGGATATGAAATTTATATTGTAGACGACCAAATGAATGGAAAGCGTATCGGCAACGCGTTTCGTAAAATAACGATAAGTGATGATACGGTTCGTAAAGTATTGCAGGGGGAAACGTTTAATGGTGTTTCCACATATCCAACGAGGCTCTTTATTACAGGATTCTTCGATAATGAATTAATTAATAGTGTCGGTGTACCGTTAAAACACGGTGATAAACAGTACGCTTTATTTATTCGTCCTGACATTCAGCAACAATTTGGTGAAATGAGAATTTTCTTAGCGGTTTTACTTGGTTTTATCGTGTTATTAAGTATTATTTTTATTGCGATTGCAGCAGGTTACATCGTTCGCCCAATTCGTAAATTTACGAAAGCTACGCAAAAAATTGCAAGTGGTGAATATGAAATTGAATTAGACGTAAAACGAAAAGACGAAATAGGAACGTTATCTACAAGCTTCCAAAAGATGACGAAAAGTATAAAAGAATTAGATGAAATGAGACAAGAATTCGTTTCGAACGTTTCGCATGAATTTCAATCGCCGCTTTCTTCCATACAAGGATTTTCGAAAACATTGCAAACAGAAAAGATGAGTGAAGAAGAAAGAAACCATTACTTACAAATTATCGAGGGCGAAAGTAAGCGAATGTCTAGTTTATGTAAACAGTTACTTACGCTAGCTTCTTTAGATAAAGAAGAAAAAGTATTACAAATAAAAGAATTCAATCTACAAAAGCAAATTAAAGACGTCATTTTTATGCTCGAATGGAAATGGCGTGAGAAAGATATCGCCGTTGAGTTTGATGTGCCGGATATTACAATACAAGGTGATGAAAACTTACTACATCAAGTGTGGAGTAACATTTTTACGAATAGCATTAAGTTTTCAAATGATGGTGGGACGATTGAGTTTTTTGTCGAAGAGTTAGAATCTAGTGTCATTATCTCTATATCCGATAACGGGATCGGTATGGAAAAAGAAGAAATGGACCGTATTTTTGATCGTTTTTATAAAGTAGATACGGCAAGGGCAAGAAACGTAGAAGGTAGTGGCTTAGGATTATCAATCGTGCAGAAAATTGTTGAACTGCATAAAGGGGCAGTTTCGGTGTATAGTACGAAAGGGGAAGGGACGACTGTTCGGGTTGAACTTCCGAAATAGATGGAAGAGGCTGTTTGCGAACGCCTCTTCTTTTTTGTCCGTTATTCTACATGTAAAGTGAAAAAATATGAGTAATCCTATTCTATAATTGGACTTGTTTGTGGAATAAGATTAGGAGGAAGTTTATTTGAAAATGTAGAATCTCTACAGAGTTATAAGGATTTTATTGAAACTTTAACTATTTAGGGAGGAAATTACTTTGAAACGAGTTGACTTGTTTTTAAATGTACTAGATTCAACATTCGATAAAGAGAGTTGGTATGCACCGTTTAAACATGCTATAGAAGGACTTACAGCCGAACAGGCTATGTGGAAACCATCTGGAGAGGGAATGAAAACCATTTGGGAGAACGTTAATCATCTCATTTATTACAAAGAGAGACTTGCTGCAAAATTGGAAGGCCATGAATGGACACATAATCTTGACGGTGATGACACCTTTTATCTTACTAAGCAATCTAATGATGACACAGAATGGAAGGAAGTCGTTGAACGTTCTGAAAATGCTCAGCGAAATTTAAGGCAGGTATTAAGTGCAATTTCCGAAAAAGAGCTGGAACAAAATTCATTAGAGGGGAAATTACTAGACATCATGCTTCACGATGCTTATCATACTGGCCAAATTATTCAATTAAGGAAAATGCAGGGGGCATGGCCATCAAAACGTTAACTGAACGTATTAGTTATTCCATTAAAGGGCGCTATTGTTGAATGGAATTTAGATTTTTCAAATGAATTTATTGTTATATGTTTATTTTAGTATCTTACATCCAAAAGTAAACAAGCATAACCCCGTCCTAAATTTAGGACGGGGTTATGCTTGTTTGCGCTTTATAGCAAAAAGAAAATATTTTCTTTATTTGCTATAAGGCAGTATCTTTCACCTGTTCTTCCTTAAACCGAAGCTCAAAAGTATCCTCTGTAATCTTCTGTTCATATTCCGTTCATATTTCTTTTTTATGATAAGTGCATAGAAAGAAAGAGGAAGGAGCGGGCGAAATGTTTTTAGCTCTGCGTGAATTGAAACAATCAAAATTAAGATACGGATTAATCGGACTTATTATGGTGTTATTATCATTTTTAGTCCTTGTTATTTCAGGATTAGCAAATGGATTATCATATGATAATGCGTCATCGATTCAAAATATGGAGGCAAATAAGTTCGTTTTAGCAGATGATGCGGAAAATAAATTACTTCGTTCACAAATTAAGAAAGATGATGTAGATAACGTAGTAAATCAAGTAGGCGAGAAAGAGGCAGTTCCGTTTCGTGTGAAAGTTTCAACGTATGAAAAGAAAGATAGTTCGAAAAAGGTTGATATCGCCATTTTCTCAAGTGAACGTGATACATTTTTAGAACCGAACATTGTAGAGGGGGAGAAATTAGGTACAGCGAACAATGAAATGGTTGCTGACGAATCCATTAAAGAAAAAGGAATCGATATTGGGGATACAATTATCGATCCTGTTTCAAAGAAAGAATTTACAATCGTTGGATTTACGAAAGACCAAATGTTTAGCCATACACCAGTTGTATATGTAAACGAAGATGTATGGGGCGCTATTTCACAACCAAATCAAAAAGATTATAGTGCAATTGCACTTAATACAGATAAAGAGATTAAAAATGCCCATGTTATTGATAAGAAAGAAGTACTGCAAAGTATTCCAGGATTTAAAGAAGAGCAAGGAACATTAACGATGATCATTGCATTCTTACTTGTTATCGCTGCGTTATTAATCGGTGTATTCTTCTACGTCATTACGTTGCAAAAAACACAGCAATTAGGCGTATTAAAAGCAATTGGTACTAAGAACTCGTATTTAGCAAATAGCTTAGTCGTGCAGGCGTTATTCTTATCAGTCGTTGCGATGGTAATCAGTATTGTTCTTGTACAAGGATTAGAACAAATTTTACCAGCAGGTATGCCGTTCTTATTAACAACACCGATGATTGCACAATATGCAACAATCTTTATCGTCATTAGTATTTTAGGAACACTTATTTCATTATATCAAGTATTAAAAGTTGATGCATTAGAAGCGATTGGAGGCGGGATGTAATGACTTCATTATTAAAATTAGACAATGTAAGTAAAGTGTACGGAGAAGGGAATACGGAAGTAACAGCCCTTCATCCGATATCGCTTGATGTGAAAGCCGGAGAATTTATTGGAATCGTCGGTCCTTCTGGATCAGGGAAAAGTACGTTATTATCAATCGCGGGTGCTTTATTATCGCCGTCAAAAGGGGATATATACATTCGTGAACAAAATATTACGCAGTTATCCGAAAAGGAAATGACAGATATACGTTTGAAAAAGATCGGTTTCATTTTCCAGTTCGCAAACCTTGTTCCGTATTTAAATGTGAAAGAACAGTTACTCTATATTGCAAAGCTGAAAAAAGACAACAAACAAGAGTCTGAAAAGCGTGCGGATCACCTATTAGCGGCATTTGGATTAGGAGAAAGAAAAAATCATTATCCAAATCAACTATCTGGTGGAGAAAAACAAAGGGTGGCAATCGCTCGTGCGTTCATGAACAACCCAGATTTAATACTAGCAGATGAACCAACGGCAAGCTTAGATTCAAAACGTGCGCGTGAAGTCGTTGAAATGATGAAACGTGAAGTGAAAGAAAGTCAAAAAGCAGCCATTATGATTACGCATGATGAAAGAATGCTTGATGTATGTGATCGTATATTGACGCTTAGAGATGGACAGTTAATATAAAGAAAAAGGCCAACCGCACATGCGGTTGGCCTTTGTATAATTGTTTTTAATAAGTATAATGGCTTTATTTTGAGAATAACGTTTTAATTTTATTTCGTGTTACTAATAAAACGCCGCCTAATACAGATAACATACCTAAAGCCATATTATTTGATTGCTCACTACCAGCGTTAGGAAGTTCTCTAGCGTTATTGTTTTTAGTGCTATTATCTGCTTGCGTTTGTTTCGATTGTGATATTTCATTAATTTTGTTATCAACATTTTGCTTCGTTGTATGTAACTCAGCTAATTTGTCGTCTATTTTTTTCTCAGTATGTTTAAAGTCGTTGATTTTAATATCTAAGTCTTGTTTTTTCTTTGTTAAATCGTCTGAAACAGTTTGTTTCGCTTGTTTAATTTCGTTAATTTTATTTAGTAAGTCTTGTCTAGCCTTTTGTAATTCAGCTAGCTTATTTTTCACATCTTGTTTAGCTAGTTCTAAGTTAGCGGAAAGACTATCTAAATTGCCTTTAATTTTCTTAAGTTCTTCTAACGTGTTACCAGTATTCGGCTTATTTTCTTTTAGCTCAGCAAGTTTATCCTCAGCAGTTTGTTTCGCTTTCTTTAACTCAGCTAATTTTTCATCTACTTGTTTTTTAACTTCCTTAAGTTCATTAACCTTCTGATCGATGTTTTCTTTATGTTGCTTAATTTCATTTACTGTTTCATCGACAGTTTGTTTATGTTCTTTAATCTCATTAACCTTTGTATCAATATTTTCCTTATGTTCTTTTATTTCAGCAACTTTGTCATCTACTTGTTTTTTATGCTCTTTAATTTCAGCGATTTTATCCTCGGCGATTTGTTTGTCTTGCTGAAGTTTTGCATCTAACTCTTGTTTATGTTGTTTCATTTCGTTGATTTTTTCATCAGCAACTTGTTTGCGTTCATGTAGTTCATTAACCTTCGTATCAACATTTTCCTTAACCTTGTTAAGTTCATTCAATGTTTGATCCACGTTTTCTTTGTGTTGCTGCAATTTCGCATCTAATTCTTGTCTATGTTGCTTAATTTCAGCTAATCGATCTCCCGTACTTTGCTGTGGAGTAGTATCATTTACTTCCGCATGGGCCGAGTTTGCGCCTGCAATCATAGCTAAAGCTAGTGTAGACGCAGCGATTGTTTGTTTTGTTTTCATATTTTTGTACCTCTTTTCTTTCATATGCATGAACTGTTTTGTGTAGAATTGAGCATATAGAAGTAGATTATTTTATTATTATATACCATGTACGATGTCTAGAGGAAGTATTTGCATAATAATCTATCATTATGTAATTCTTATAGTCTCTTATTTTGGGGTAGGGGACAAGTCTTTAGAAAGATGAACAATTTCTTCTATAGTAGAGTTTACATCCTTACTATTGCGAATAACAAACAAATAATCAGCCTCGTTTTCTATAGGATCTACCACATCATCGTGAAGTGATTCAGTTTGTTGTCGTTCAAGTACTTCTTTGAAACTAGAATATCCACCTCTAAAAATATTCGTACTTCGCGTGCTTCGAGCTACTCTCTCATAAAGTACATTATCTGGAATGTCAAAGTGAACGAGTATGCGTACATATCCATTTTGTGGAAATGATTCGTTTAGTAAATATAGCCTTCCATTTTTACTGCGATTGGAGTTACTAATAATAAGGTGTAAATTTGTATGTTCTTTTGCATAATCAACAATGAATTTAGAAAGACCGTGCTTAAAAGTATTAGCACCTTCAGCCGGTTGTAACTTTTCGTAATGCGTGTTAATAAATTCAGCTTGGTTATCTTGATCCATAACGAAAGAATGGGATAACTCTTTTTCTAATGCTCTTGCAAATGTAGTTTTTCCGCTGTGTGTTTTTCCTACTGTAATAATGACGAATCGTTTCATATTGGCCTCCATGTGTGTTGTTATAATCTGGAATATTCAATGTAGATTGAAAATTTTCCTGCCAGAGAATATATAAAGTGTCGGAGTGATAGCAGGCTGGAAACTTGACAAAAAAACTTATTTATGCTATAATTTACCAATGTGAAAATAAAGTGTATAATAGGGTTCTCCTGGCCAGGGGAACCCTATTTTTATTGTCAAAATGAAGGAGTGTATGTGCGTGAAAAAAGGTGAAGCAAGTATAACGTCGCTAGTATCGGCTTTCGGAAGGGCATATCACAGAGATAATGTTGTAATAACCCAAAAATAATTTAAAGTAAGGTGTGTTCTATAATAATCACTTGATTCTTTTCTTTTTTTATTTTTATGGTATCAAAAACACTTCTTATAGATTCGGATTTGGTTTTATCGTCTATTAAATGCCAAACACTTTCCAGTTGCTTTATTTGATCCTGAACAAATTCTACAGAAACGTTTTCCTTACATGATGTCAAATCTCTTTCTAATTTCTCCTTATCGTTAAGAAGTAAGTTCATTTTTTCGTTGTATTTACTTTTAGTAATATCTCCTTCTATATATAAATCACTCAATCTGTCTATTTTACTGTCTAAGCGCTTCAGTTCATGCTCTATATCGCTTTTAATATCTCTAGAATCTAATTTTATTGTAGCATTCTCAAAAGACTCTGAAATATATTCTGCGAAAGCTTTGTCAACTTGTTCGGCTCTAATTCGTTTTTTGTTAGTGCAATTATTACTCGCTCGTCCGTATACGCAACGATAGTAGCGATAGTAGTAATCTCCGTATTTAGCTCTATCACCAATCATTGTACGTTGACAATCAGGACAAAGTACAATTCCACTAAACGGATAATAAGAAACACTTCTTGATTTTGTTTGTTTATTATTACGTTTTGTTAATATTTTTTGAGTCGTCTTAAATTCCTCTTCACTTATTATAGGCATGTAACCTTCATTCTTAATCGGAACCCATTTATCATTAACCGTCATATATCCACAATAGAAAGGGTTGTGCAGTATTCTTTTTACCGTGGACTCACTAAACTTATTATTCCGCCTTGTTTTAACACCCATCCTGTTTAATTCTAAGGATATCTTAAGTAGTCCTTTGGTCTTGGATTGCTCAAATATATAGCGAACCGCTTTCGCTCGTTCTTCAACTATTTCAATTGATTTATTACCGCCACATTTATAACCGTATGGGGGGTGTCCTGTTGAAAAGATGCCGTTTTCTCTCATTTTCCCAAAGACATCTTTTATTCTTTCCGAAATTGTCTCACGTTCCCATTGAGCCGTTGTTCCCATCATATTTAGTATCATTCGTCCTGTTGCGGTTGTAGTGTCTATGGATTCAGTGGCGCTTTTAAACGCTATATTATGCTCTTTAATCGTTTCTAACATCTCGTTTAAGTCTTTAACCGACCTAGTGAACCTATCTAATTTGTATACAAGTATTACATCAAAGTTATCAACATCATTGAACATTCGTCTCAATGCAGGGCGATCCATATTCTTACCACTAAAACCATCATCAACGTAATCATCCGAAACTTCCCAACCTTGAGAAGTTGCAAATGATTCTAATCTTAATTTTTGATTTTCTAGAGAAAAACCTTTTTCCGCTTGTTCATCTGTAGAAACCCTTCTATATATAGCACACCTCATTAAAAATCACCTATAACTTTCTTTACTTGTCCAATTATCGAAAATAATGTTTTTCTATCATCTATAGTATCTTTTTTATAAATAGAGTCTAACGTTATTGTATTACCATCTTTATAAATTTTTCTTATCATAATCTCATTATTTACAGAAACAAGAGCCATATCTCCATTTTCTAAACTTGATGTTTGCATTATTAAAGCTTTACTACCTTCAAATATACCAGGTACAGAATTATCATTTACATTTATATAGAAGAAGTCGCCTTCACTAATCCAACTAAAAGGGGTATCAATATATTCAATAGGATCACTAAATGAAGTTGTTCCGAATTCGCTTTTTATATCTTTATATACAGGAACCTTTTTAATCCCAATTACTTCAATAGTTTTGGATTCATCTAATTCAACTATTTCGGACTTAGTAACTCCTAATGCATTTGCTATACGTTGTAAGGCAACCATTGGTATTATTGTGTTTCCATTAACATAATTACTAATAGTAGAACGTTTTATCCCAGTTTTATCAGATAAATCAATTTGTCTCATACCTTTCTTTTTCATTATCTTCTTTATGTTTTCGCTCATCTTTTTAGCCATCATATCATCATTGGCGGTTTTGAAATTTCTAGGCATAGTAAATTTCTCCTTTATAGTCAATTGTAATTATATTTATAGTCAAAAGTAATTACATTGTAATTACTTTGTTATTACGTCATTCATTATATAATAGAAAGAACCATAAAATCTACACATTTCGTTCAAAAAAATGAATTTTTTACCCAAAAAATTAAATAAATTTGGACAAAAGGTGTTGCATTTGTTTTTTTGACATGGTAAGATTATCTAGAAAGGTGAACAGATGTTCGTATTGGGCGGAGTCTGTTTAATTATATGAAGTAGTTTTATATGAACATTATGATGTTGCAAAAAATAATAGAATAGTGCGGAGGAAATTATCATGGAGTTAACTTTTAGATTAGCAAGACAACGTGTAGGCTTATCATTGAGGGAGGCGGCAAAAGCGGCGGGTATTGGTTATAATACCTTACAAAAGTTAGAAGGTGACACTTCTAAAATTAAAATGGAAACTGCTAAGAAGTTGGCTGACATTTATTGTATCGATCCATTCAAGCTTTATTACGGCAAAGAAGAAGATTACATAAAACAAGTGAAAAGCGAGTTTTTAGCAAGTTAGCCCTTGCACTTGCTCTTAGTGAAAGAGGAATTATGCTTAATGTTAATCCAATTCTATTTAACTAAATAGGAAGGAAAAATGTATTAATTGGCTTAGTTACATTAATTTAGATAATCACAATCAATTTATCAAACTATAAGTTAGGTAAGGAGTTAGATAACTTAATGAAAAAATTAAATCTAACACATGAACAACAACAACAGTTTTTGAAACCAATCATCAAGTTTATACAAGAAAATCCAAATTTATTTAACAAAGGTGGAGAAAATAGTGACAATCGAGAGATTAAGGGAACGAGCAATCGAGTTAAAGCAAGCTAAAAACAATTTTATTGCAAACCAACAATTGGTGCAAATGCAAGCTAGAAAGGCAACTAATGAACCTATAGAGGTAACGCGCGGTTTTGCGAAAGATATGATTCATTGGTTGGACCAGGAAAACAAGGCTAATGAGGAATTGAAAAAAGTAACTCTACAATTAAGGAAAATGGAGCGTGAATTAAATGCCTAAAAAGAAACGTTATTTTACTAAGCAAATCCAGAAGCACGAAATCACTTTGCAAGAAGCCTGGGACGTTGTAAGCAAACATATGGAGCATGAAAGCAATTACGGCGGCGCTTCAACTTTATTCGTCGATTGGCACGACGTATACGGTCAAGGGTGGTATAAACCAATTTTACATACGGCACAAGGTAGAATTATTGTTCAAGCATCTGAAAAGTGGGGTAGTAAACAATGAATGAATTTGAACTAGCGGCGGCAAAGGCACGACTAGAAGCGGCGGCGCGTCAAATAAACAAGCGTCTGGAAGCTATTGAAACCACATTTGAAAACGGTAAAGGTGACGGTCATTTAAAAGCTGAAGAAATCAACTTATACCTATTGTTATCAACTGTTACTGGAAAGCCAAATAAATATATCGAATTTTAGGGGGAAACATTATGACAAGTTTATATAATTTAACGGGTGATTTTTTACAGATTCAAAGAATGATAGAGGACGGCGTGGACCTGGAAGTAATTGCAGACACACTGGAAGCAGTGGAAGAAGCGATTGACCAAAAGGCTTTAAATACGGCGTATGTGATTAAAACGAATGAAGCGGTAGTTTCTATTATTAAAGAAGAAGAAAAGCGCTTAGCAAATCGTAGGAAAGCTTTAGAGAATGCAAATAAAAGATTAAGTGACTTCTTATCACAATCTTTACAGGTAGCGGAAAAAGAAGTTGTTAAAAATGAAACCATCACTATTAATTTTAGAAACAACGCGCCATCGTTAGATATTAAAGAAGGGGCAGCGATACCAAGTAAATATTACAATACACCAGTTCCCGCTCCTGTATTGGATCGTAAGAAACTTTTAGATGATGTAAAAGGCGGCTTAGAAATTGAAGGTGTAGGAACTAAACGTACTAAATCGTTACAAATTAAATAAGAGGTGAAGTTATGAAGAAAACAAGCCCGTACTTAGAAGCGGTAAAAGAAGATAGAATGAACGCTATGAATGGTCTAAAGGAATTGGCGGCACTACCTAAATTGAAAGAGAGTTATTCTTTGTACGCTAGAAATTGTATAAAAAGGGAAATACGTTGGATTATGAAATCAATTCATGATATGAACAAAATTGTTAAATTGGAGGAAAAGAAAAATGTCTAAAGAACAAGCGGCGGTAAAAGAAGAAGTGAAGCATGACCAGGTTGAAGTGACTGAAGAAGACTTATACAACTTTAAAAGCATGTTCGGAATCAACGTCAATGACAATGTAGAAAAGAAAAATGGTTTATCTTATCTTTCCTGGGCGTGGGCATGGGCTGAAACGAAAAAGATTGACAAACGAGCGATTCAAAAAATTCATTGGTTTCCATACGAAGGTAACAAAGACGCTCTTGTTCCTTACTTAAAAACACCTAACGGCTTTTTTGTCCAGGTATCTGTGACGATTCACGGTCATACAGAAACAGAAATGTTACCAGTGCTAAACCACAAAAATCAACCTATAGCAAATCCAAACGCATTCGAGATAAACAAGAATCAAAAACGTTGCCTGGTTAAAGCGATAGCGCTACACGGTTTAGGGTTGTATATCTATGCGGGTGAAGATATTCCAGAAGGTGCTGAAGGTGGACAAAAAACACTAACAGAGAAAAGCAATGTAGGCTCAAGGAACGCCGAAACCGATAAACTAGGTAAAGTGGTTTATGCGAAGAGAAAAGCACTAGAAAAGAAACACGAAAAAACTGAAGCTGAAGTAAATGAAGTCTTAGCGCAAAACATTGTAGGTTGGGTTCCTCATACGAAAGACCCGTCATTATTAGAACAAGCTAAACAACTATTACAATCCTGGGGTGTGTAGTCATGAAGACAATGGTTAGAAAAGGTACTTCTAATACAAGTTTTATGATCGTAGAAAAAAATAAAAGGGAAGGTTTGCCGTTCCCAGTAACCGCGCCTGATGTACTTACTTTAATTCGTAAAACGGATGAATTAATGGAAAGAGGTTATGACTTTAAAACGCAGATTTATAGAGTGATAGAAGTTAAAACGCTCGAAAATAGAGGTGTTTATACCAGGGCGCTTAATCCCGTCAAAAAGAGTAATGCAGATGTAAGAGGGCGACACGATAAAGAACGAATATATTTTGAGTGTCTAATGGTTAAAATCCAAAACTATTAAACAAACATGGAGGAATTTGCAATGAATCTACATTTTAATACAGATGTATGCAACGAAATGAACCTAACACCATCTTTATTAGTTGAGTTAATAAGAGATTTAGGAGAGTTATATGAAAGCGACAATATCGAACTATCATATGATGAAATAATTGAAACGTTCGGAATGTCGATAGAAACGGCGGCGCCCGCTCTAAAAACCGTTGAATCGTTTGGTTATATCAAGTGTAAGAGAAGGGCAAAAGATAGAGAGTTTTCTATAAAAATTATAAAGAATCCACCAGAAGCGGACAATTACTTGAAACTTTTTGAATGCGAAGGATTGTTTTCCCCTAAAAGGTTTCTTGTTCTTACAATCCTGGAAGAGAACAAACACATTGGCGGGCTTAATTCTGTAGAAGTTGCCGATATGTCTGGGATTATGTCAAAGGATTGCGCGAATGCAATGTTAAACAAAATGGCTAAAGAGGGTTATTTGATTAAAAAAGATGTAACAAAAGAGTTTGTCAAGTTGGGTCACAAGAAAAAAGGAATGCGGATAGAATTCACAATAACGGACAAGGTGGTTTGTAAATATGCATGATTCTTTAAAGTTTAGTTCTGAAGTCGCGGAAGGCACTCTTTCTATACATGCGGCATTAGTATTGGAATTGTTACAAGAGCGCTCACAGAGGGAAGGGGACATGTTAGAAATAGATTACAAAGGGTTGTTCCCAGAAATGAAAGGTTACATGGATAACAGGTTATTCATTTTAATAACATTAAAGCGTTTGGAAAGTGACGGTTTCGGAGAATTGATATTCGAAGGAAGAACAAGGCGTTTCTTTAAACTTTACATGGATCAATACTTTGAACCAGATTTAAAGATAAACAAAAAATATGTAACTGGTATAGGAATTCGGAGAGGGCTTATACATGACATTATGGTTCGTAAGTTCGGAGACGGCGGCAGGATAGATATTCATGAAGCGGCACTTGTTAAAATGTTACTAGAAGAAACGAATGACGTTGTATCAGAACAAACGGTACTAAAGACTTTTCATAAGTTAGTGACAGAAGGTTATCTTTCATTCACTAAAGGTAGTAACAAGGGCATACCGTACAAAGAAAGAAAAGGGTACAAGATTTACAAGGTTATAAACGCATTATAGGAGGATTTTACAATGGTTAGAACGCATTTATTAAGCAGTACGGATACAATGATATTCAAACCCGCACTAGCGGAGCAACTGGGGCTAAATGAAGCGATAGTGTTGCAACAAGTTCATTACTGGATAGAAAAAAGTAATCATTACCACGACGGGAGATATTGGGTATATAACACTATTGAGAAATGGAATGAGCAATTCCAGTGGTGGGGAAAGTCAACTATAAAAAGGTTGTTCGGAAGTTTAGAAAAGGACGGTTACTTGTTATCTGGTAATTATAATAAGGCGGGTTTTGACCGTACAAAATGGTATTCAATCGACTATGAACGCCTTACCTATGCATCGGTTCAAAATGAACCAATGGAAGAGGTCAATATGAACCAATGCAAGAGTTCAAAGTGGACCAATGGAACGGTTCAAAATGAACTATTGCAAGAGGTCAATATGAACCTAACAATACCAGAGACTACACAGAGACTACCAGAGAATACAACAGATACTAAAAATAATAGTATCGCTAACGCTGAAGTTTCTTCTAAACTGAAAAAGAAAGCAGAACCGTATTCACCAGAATTTATTGAGTTGTGGGAGATATACCCAAGAAAGCAGGATAAGAAAGCGGGCTTCAGAGAATATAAAGAAGCTAGGTCCAGGAATCATAGTCACGATGTAATAGCTTATGGAATACAACAATATGTAAAAGAGTGCGAAACAAAACGTACAGAGGTTAAATACATTAAGAAGTTTTATAAGTTCCTGCAGGACGAAAGATACCTGGAATATAGAAGGATGGAAGAAGCGCAAAAGAAAGTAGAAGTGAAGAAGAAAGAAAACGAATTGAGGTTGTTCTAATGGATGATAACATTTGTATAGAGTTGGTGTATGGAAAGTTTGGTGAAAGTGATATAGAGTGTGTAATTGCTATTGAACACTTTGAAACGTGGGATGATGTATGGGAACACCCTACACATGATAGCGATATACAACAAATATTATACTTACCTGTTAAATATAAATGTTGGGGTAAGGGTATATGAACGGCTATTCAATGAATGAAGAAAAGACACTCGTTGTCGGTTGGGTTGCTGAATATGTAGTAATCGACTGGGAAACAACTTTAGAATATGAACCAGTAGCGTTTCTATACCTACCAAGAAAAATGAAGTGTTGGGGCAAAGGTAAGAAATAAAATCCAAATTTATTTAACAAAAATAGAAAGAAGGAAACAAAATGACAAACTTAGTATTCATAAACAATAACAATGAGGTTGTAACAGATTCGTTGATGGTAGCAGAAGTTTTCGATAAAGAACATAAACATGTAATGAGAGATATTGAAAATCAAACAAACAAATTATTGCAAGCTGACGAGTCTGAATTTGTTGCGTCCAACTTTGGACTTATCTCTTATAAAGACACTTTGAACAGAGATAGAATGAAAGCAACTCTAACTGAAGATGCTTTTATGATGGTTGCTATGTCATACGTGACTGTGGAAGCTATGAAAATGAAAGTTAAATTTATTGAAGAGTTCAAGAAAATGAAAGAATATATCCAAAAACAACAAAAGCCAAAATCAGCTATCGAACAGATCCAAAGATTGCTTATGGAAGGTACGGTTGAACTAAATAAACGCGTTGATGTCCTGGAGGATAAACTCGACAATCGAATGACTATCGACTATCAACAACAACGTCAATTGCAAAACGTCGTAGAAGGGCGCGTACGCCATTTATGGAACAACGGAACCCCAATGGGTAGGATGACTAAGAAGCAACTGTTTTCGAAAGCGTACAGACGTTTAAAAGATAGATATGGTACTTCAAGTTATAAAGATATTCTTGTTAAAGATTTTGACGAAGCTATGAAGTACGTTAAAGATTGGAAGGGTGAATGATTTATTTTTATAATAAATTTTGAATTTTGTATAAAAAAGGGGAATGGAAGATGGACAAGCAAAAACGGATTGAAATCATAAATTCACTTATTAATTATTTTGCGGATCATGAGAGAGAATTCTTTCGTTATAAAGATAGCATTGCTCATTTTAAACACGATGGTAAAAACCTTTGGTACGTTGACCACGGCACGAATGTTCCAATGCGTATGACAAGAAGTTCTTACATGAACAAGAAGCAGGAACACAACTTCTCAGGTGGCGGAACAATGTGGGGATTAATAAGAGATTTCACAGACTTTATTTTCGGTAATGATAATTCGAACGGGAAAAATGGCTACGGCGGATTGTATTGTACTCATTGGGGATGGTCAGAAGAAGGAATGAAAAAGATGCGTGAATATGCAAGGGAAATCGGATATTTAAAATCTTAATAAAATTGTTATTCTAATAAAAATCCAATTTTATATAACTTAATGGGTAAAAAGTTGGATAAAATGGTTTACAAGTTTATAAAAGAGGTGATAAGATAAAGCTTGTCAAAGTGAAACGGCAATCAATTGTTGAGGTGGTTATGGACAAGAAAAGCCACTTGTTAAATAGAATTGGAGGAAAATGCAATGAATTTAGAACTTAATCGTAAGAAGGTTGACGAACTAAGTGAAGTGGCAACCATCAAATATAACATGTACGACAAAAAGCAACGTGAAGAACGCGGGGAAATGGTTTTCAAATTAGGAACTGAAGGTTTTAAACATGTAACTACAATTGAGCAAGACTATTGGAAAATAGATGTTATGCAAAAAGTAACAGAAGAAAAGAAAACAGATCGCAAACAGGTTGATGAATTACAAGACAGTGAGCACGGCACTACATTGTTCGACTTTGAAACGTTACCGTTCGAACCTGGAAAAGAAGACGATGAATCGGAACCGAAACAAATTCCAGAATGGTTTCATGTGGATATGATGGTAAACGTGAAAGATATAGCGTTATTCTACGGCGTCTCACAATCTAAAGTTAATAGTTTAATAGAAACACTAGGGTTCGAGACTTACAAAGGCTCTGGGAAGTATAACAGGCGTTTTAGAAGCATCGGCGGAACGGACCAGGATAGGTTAAAAGAAATACACGACAACATTTAATAACTACATAACGGAGGTTTTGCTATGAAAAAGAATCAAATCATTGACTTAATTGTTAAAGAAGTTAAAGCGACAACCGAAACAAAAGAGCAATTCATTGACAGTCTGTTTGGCTCTTGCATAAGAGTTGGAATACAACCAAGAAAGGCACGAGCAATCGCAGAAAAGATTCATGAAGGCGACAAGAAAAACGTAAATAGTAGGCTATCAAAAGAAAAGCTATATGACATTATTGATGATATGGAAATATTCAACGGTTTCCAGTTTGGAGGGTGTTAGTATGAGACAAGAAGTTTTTGTTAAACAGTTCAATAAAAACACTGGGAAAGTTACTCATTATGAGTTTGAAGGTCACGAAACGGCTGAAGCGGTATTCAATTTTATAGATTGGTGCATAGAAATAGATGGAATGCACGGGGAAGAAATGGAGTATAGTATTGTTTCTTGTATGGGAGTTCCGCAAGAATGCATAGAGTGTAGATGTGAGCATTACGAGGACTATGTATTATGTATGAGTTGTGATTTAAATAAAAGTGTTGTCACAGGGAGGTCGTGACGTTATGAAAAACGAAATGTTGAAAGAAGCGGTTATAATGGGTAGTGTTATCTTTTGTTTATTCCTGGCGTTCGTATACTCATATAGTTGGTTGCTTGTAACGTTTGTCATGTAATCCAATTCTATTTAACTCATGTGGATTTAAAGACGGAAACATAAAAGGCGTTCAACCGCGTTTGAGTGCCTTTATAACTCGAATAAAAGGAGATAGTAATGAATAATACTAACGGTCTAAAAAAATATGAAAACCATTCAGAAATGGAAATAAGCATTCTGGAAGCTATGCTTGATGATAACACCCTTATAGATGAATGTAGGTTGAGTTCGAAGCACTTTCTTGACTCGAAAAACAAAGAGTTATACAAAACGATTATTCACTTGAATGATAAAGAAATGGACATTAACCCTCAAACGATTGTCGGTCATTCTGATTTAAATATCCAGGACGTTATGAAAGTGATGACGTATGGATCGTTAACAACCAACTTTGAATTCTATCAAAGGAGAATGTTTGACTTTATAGAGGTCGAAGAAATGAGAAAAGCAGCTAGCGAATTTTTAAAGGAAACAGAGGACCGAAATAGTTCTGATTCTTCAGAAAGGTTGTTGAATAGCGTACTTAAAACAACGGAAGAGAAGATTGTGAAACAAGAGGACTTCAAAGACAAACTAGCGAACCGAGTTCAACGCCATATGGATATGAAAATTGACGGGCTATCTGGTATAGACACTGGTTGGGAAGGGTTAAATCAGTTCACGGACGGTTGGCAAAAAGGAGATTTAATTATTATTGGCGGACGTCCTGGAATGGGGAAAACAGCTATCTCATTAGACTCTATAAGAAAAGGTGCGGAAAGAAATATAAACGGAAAGTATTTAGGAAAATTCTTCTCGTGCGAAATGCCAGAAGGTCAATGTATTGACAGATGGATTGCGGGTCAATCAATGTTACCTGTATCATGCATGAAAAACCCAAACAAATTTTTACCTATGTACGAAAGAAGTGAAAAATTACAAGCGGGAACGGGATATGCAAAATATCAAATGGCAGTAGGTGAACTTTCTGGAATGCCTTTGCAGATATCAGAAGAGAAGGACCTACGATTAATGAAAGCGGAAATGAGAAAGACGGTTAAAGAAAACCCAGACAAAGAATGTATATTCGCGGTGGACCATATTTCTCATATTAACGTGGACGGAATGACGGAAGATATCGTTAAATTTGCTCATATTGTTCGCGAATTGAAAGACCTGGCGGTTAAACTTGATGTACCTATTATTCTATTGGTCCAATTAAGCAGGGCTAACACGAATAGGGAGGATAAGCGCCCGACAATGGCGGATATAAGAGCGTGCGGAGAAATTGAGCAAGTCGCGGACGTTATTGTAATGCCGCATAGAGAAAACTATTATGACAACGATACAAAGGGCGAACGTTACCAGGTCATGGAGGTTATATTTGACAAGTATAGAAACGGGCGCGCGGGTGTTTATGAAATGATGTTTGACACTGTAACCAACGTATTTATGGATATAGAAAAGAGTGTTTCATAATGAGTAAGGGTAATTGGTGCGAACTAAGAATAAAGGCTTACAAAAATGACGTAGAAATATTGGAACGCGACAACGAAAAACTAGAATTAGAGTATCAAAAGTTAGTTGCTGACGCTCGAAAGGTAGTCGAAAGAATGAGTGCCAATAACGTTAGAAGGGCGAAGAATCTGGAAGGGATTTATACAAATGCGAAACTCCTTAGAATTAATGGTGAGTGGGTGAAACATATTGATAACAGTTAAAGAAGCGTACAAGCGGGCTAGGGACGATGAATTAATGTCGTTAATCATTGTTATAGAAGTCTTATTACAGTACGGCAAAATAAAAATGAACGAAGATTCATGCATACTTAATTTTTATTTATGCAACGGAAAGGATAAGTGGAACATACTTATCAAAAAAGAAATGATGAAAAGAGGAATTGCGGCATGAGAGAATTTAAAAGATTTTATAGTGGTTTAGAAGCATATCAATTAATGTTATCTGGAAAGGTGGTATCTATACTAGGGACAGACACAAAAGTTTTATTCAAATTAGATGAAAAGCAAAACTTTTCGTTATGCGAAAAAGAGGTTAATGAGCGTAATTGGAAGAAGTCAAAAGCTGAATTCAACTTGTTTATGAGTCGTCAATTTATAGAACATGAAGCGAAGGTTATGAAATATAAAGTCGGGGATAAGGTTTTGGTAGAAGTTGAGATTACGCAAATACTGGACCACTTAGACGCTCCTTGCACAGTAGCAAGGGTTCCGTATGCGACTGAAGAAGAGATAAAGGGGTTGGCGTAATGAAGGAAGAAACAAAAACACAATTGCAATCTGAAGTATCACACTTGACGGATAAGGCGGTTAAACTCACGAAGGATGCTGAATATCATCTGAAACAATACAGGGCGTCTGTGAAGGAATTAAAGCGCGTAGAGAAAAGAAGAGATTCAATCATGACTGAAAATCCAAATTTATTTAACTAAGGTGGAATATTAATGAAATTCAACATTGATACATTTAACGCGGTGTTATTTCTATTCGTTGTAATTATCTGGGGTTCGGTTGGTTACTTGCTATTTGATGGTATAAAGGCGGTCTTCTCATGAAGCCGCTAAACGAAATGAGTATAACAGAACTTGAATTCGAGTTATGGAGATTAAAGCAAGCGCCGTACGACGAAATGGACCACGATAAAATGGGCGCTATTGCGTACGAGATTAAGGAGAGAGCATACATTGAAATTGAATAAAACATGGGTCAACAAAACGGGTTCTTTAACTTTTGAGGTTAGAGAATGCATTGATAAGAATTTATTGTCGTACAGGTATTACGTTATTACTGAAGACGGGAACGAAACATTAAAAGGCAGAGCGGGTACAAGGGCGACTGCTATTAAGTGGTTGAAACGCGAGTACGATATTGAAGGTATGTTCAAAGAGAAAAAGAAGAAAAGAAAACGAATTAAGGCTACTAAGGTTGAATATGACGGCTATAAATTTGATTCCATTTCCGAACGTGAATTTTATATCTATCTACAAAATAATAAAGCCGTCACAAACATCAAAGTACACCCGCGTTTCGAGTTGCAAAAAGGGTACACAATGACATCTATCGCCGATGATGCAAAGGACGGAATAAAGAAAGTAAGACCAATAACGTTTAGTCCTGATTTCGTGTGTGAGGTATTCGATATACCAAAAGCGTTCGATGTAAAGGGATCCAAACGCGCTATCAATGAAACGTTCCCTCTACGTCGAAAGTTATTTGAAAAAACCTACTGTATGGAGTGCCTGGTTGCTATATACAACGAGAAATCGAAGGAGTGGGAATTGTCATGACGTACAAAGAGAAAAAGATAAGCGATTATTCTGATACTGATTTGTATATCAATAAACACACTCTTTTGAAAGAGGTATATAACGCGGTTGATAGAGGGTATTACAACGCCGCTAAAGGATACATAAATACATTAATTGCAATAGATGAAGAACTAAAAAGGAGAAATTAAAGATGACGGAATTATTATGGCAAGTTAAATACATTCACGAGGACGGGAGAACGGTAGATATAAATATGTTAAACGCTACTAAAAACGGGATCATACTATCGTTATCAATGTTTCATAGTGTAAAAGAATTAATCAGTATCGAGGAAATAAGATAGTGAGTTACGAGGATTCAAGGCACATGTACCACATGAAAGCATATTTAACAGATAAATTAGGTTGGCAACGTCGAGAGGAAATAGAGTCCTGGAGCCTGGACAAGACGTTTGAAATGTTCCGTTATGTTTATCATGGAGGACTAGATAAGAAAACGGCGGCTAAACAACGTGAAATGGCTCAAAAAGCGATATGGAGGAGATAAGTATGGAACACAAAATATTTAAGATTGTTAGTTATGCGAAAGATTTACAGATAGGAGAACCAATATTCATTGATGATGATAACGGCGGCAAACACGGAATTGTAAGAGAAATAGTTTCGGTTAAATGGGCTGATTGTGACAGGGTAGAGATTCGCGGAATTGCAACGATCATAAACAAAGAAGAATATTCTAAGGAGTTGAGAAAGTTCTATGAACAGAAAGAAACGCATTAAACGTTATTACACGAAAAATAAACCTGTAAAGGTGTGCGGCATTAAATGTATTGAGTGCGGAAAGTTAATAGATGAAACTGAATTCCTGGAGTTCTTATTTGAAACATGTGGAGGTTGCCTTTAATGAGACAAATTAAAATAGAGTTAGAGAAAGACTTTCATCACTGTCCAAAAAGAGAAATGGACGAATTTAAAGAATTAGAAAGGGAATACATTAACGAACAAAAGAAAGGGAAACAACGTCACGAATGGACGAAAAGAAAGCCTGCTTATACCAATTGCGAAGAGTGCGATTGTGAATTGTGGGTATGGGACGATTACGGGCAAAAGCACGGAGTTTGTGGGGAGACTTGTTACTTGAGTTTAGTCGGAATGTCATGGAGTGATTTTTTCTAAAAACTTATCGAAAAACGATAAAAAAGAGCCGCGAACCCGCACCACTATGCATTGGTTCAATTTGAACCTATCGAGTGGACCAAAAACGAAATTGTGTATAATTTTCTGAAATAGTTGTCAAGGATTTTCTTGTTATACAGGACACGACGCGAACCCGCGCTACAACAACGTTTAACGGCTAAAGATATAAAATATATATTGTTGAGTGCGGCTTTTGGTTGTATCTTATATATAGGATATAACTTGTTTAATGTTTTCGGGGTTGGTTTTAAAAGAAAAAGAAAAAACAACATGTTGGTCTTAATGGACAGGTCTATTCTTGTCAGAATGAGAGAATAACGAAGAACATAAAACCTATTAATAGATTAAGAATTAAAAGGAGAACGAAAACATGAATACAGATTATAGAAATATTGACCTGGAAGAGTATGATAAGGATTTTAAACAGTTATTACATACATATACACTATATATCTATGAGAGGGTTGTTATTACTGATGAATCTATGATTAAAATAATAGAATCGTTCTGTAGTAAATACGGCAAACCTTATTTAGAGGTTGAAACTAGGTTATATCACGAACTACCCACGCCAGATAAAATAAATGATAAACAATAGGGACTCTAACGAGTCTCTTTTTTATTGCTTAATTAAATTGTATACACAATTATTTTTATGTTCTGGAAAAATCAATTAAATAAAAATGGATAGTTTGTTAAATAGAATGAGAGAATGGTATGATATTAGTTGTAAGGGACACCTTACCGCTACGGAAAATAGCGAATAAATAAATTTTGTATATTGAATACAACTTTTAATATTCTTTTTTCGTTAGTTGTAAACGAGCATACTACTCAAATTAGATAGTAATTACTCACATAACTACTATCGCTTGATACAAAGGAATGCGTCCTACTATGTATCTTGATTTCTCTAGATTTGTCTAAAATATGTATACGAAATTATGTCAATCGGTTCAAGTGGCATGTTGCTATTGAATGAATCGAGGGCGGGTTTGTAACCTGCCTAGTGCGTACGAGGTTTATCTAATACCATACAGACACCTCTTTAATATAGAACAATCTTTTTCACACATTCTTTTATATTTCTTTTCCCTTGTACGCACTAGGGTTGTTATGAACAACTACTTCTATGATACTTTTTAATCATTGTAGATTTCTCCTGGGAGGTTGCCCCCTCCTTTAAGGCTATCACATAAAAATATCAACTTGGCGATAGTGATAGTTTTAAAGGGGTTGGTAACTCTAACTTTTCATAATTGACAACTCAATAAAATTGCTTACTGAATTGTGTTCGACTTCATAAGAATATGGAGTCTGGAGTGGATAGGCGTTGAAACGTTATTCCCTCCTTTAAGGGTATTGATAAGTGTCTCTGATGCAAGCCGTGGAACGGCGAATGTCAGTACCTTTAAAGGTGTGTATAACACCCTCTATATGGATTGGAACAGACAAAAAAACAAATGTGTTTTATTTATCTTATGCGAGGGATTCACCATCCCTTTAAGGTAATGACGATAATGTATGTCTAGGGTGAGTCACTAGCCGTAAAATCGGAGTGGGACGGTTCGTTACTTTAAAGGGGCGAGTAATCGCTACTATTATATTTTTGGATTCTACTATTTTAGATAGTGGGGTAAAAAGGTATTTTTGCAATGTAACATCATTGTGAGAGGGAAGACACTAAAAATACATTCCTAGTCAGTAAAGACTTGAAAATCCAAGAGAAGGAAAACTCACGTACAGAAAACCATTTTCGCTTAATGGATCATATACAACCGAGACACATATATGAGATTGGATTTTTCCTCTCTCATAAGGTGCATGAGTTTTTGGGATATCTGGAAAATATCCCGTGGTTGTTGGGCATGCAACCACCTCCTTTTCTCGTGCATCTTATGAGGTATGGAAACCTCTTAGACACTGTTTCTATATACCAGTGATTCTATAAACACAAAACAGGTGATACCGTCCTATAACGGTAAATAAATCATCAAAGGTTATTATCAAACATTAATGATGATTTATAAACATGCTTACATTGATAACTAAGCAAACAATTACATGAAATATGATAACGATATGGATTGTGAGTCTACGGACTATAAACCGTTTCGAGGGTCTGACTACCCTCTATAACGTGTCCAGTTGTGACCATCTGGTGGCGTCAAAGATTCGCTTAGTAGGCTTTCTTAAAAGGTGGGTTCGATTCCCGCACTGGACCTTCTTTTATAGTTATAAGGTGAGAAAAGAGGGATAACATGTCAAAGAACATGCAAGAAGCTATTTTCTTCTTACTTCTAACATTAGTATTGCGGCACATGGATTCCGTTTGGTTGTGTGTGCCGCCGATGATTATGGCTACTATTTTCTATAGTAAACATGTGTTAGATGATATTGATTTAAAACGCCAGAATAAAAACGAGGAGTAAATATACTTCTTGTTTTTTATTTTCACTTATTTAAAGGAGGTGATAAACATGAAAAAAGCAAACGCGGCAAGTTCGGAATCAAATGTGGTAACACTAACTGCTTTGTACCGTGTAGATGTAGCGGATAATAACAGAATGGCATTTGTAAAGGCATCGACTGAAGAAACGGACATTACCGAATACATGAATGAAAATCCAATCGTTGGTGTAGGTGTTATGTACCAGACTTTAAGCAAAGATGTTGAATTGGGATAACGATCCCTTTTCTTTTTAAACGCTATATTGTTAAACAAGATACTGGAGGGAATGGGAAAATGGAAACTAAGGAATTGAGAGTTATTGCAACAGTTCACTTAAAAACAGGGAAAGCGGTTGACGTTCATAACGTCGTCGGAGAAATACCTGTAATCGTAGAACCTAAAGAGTTCCTAAAGACAATCGCGGAACAAATGGAAGACGTCGATTTTACAGGAATTAACGGATTAAACGAAGACGAAACGAAATACATTGAGATTCCGAAAGAAAGCATTGATTACATTACCTTCAGTGTCGAAGAAAACCAAGCCTAAAGGAAGGTGGAGTTAATGCATGGATTAAACGAACGACAAAAGCGGTTCGCGGACTACTACTTGGAGACAGGGAACGCATGTGAAGCATACAGGCGGGCGGGCTACAAGGCGGACAACGTCAAAAGCGTCGAGTCTCTTTCTTCTCGTCTGTTAGGGAATGACAAGGTTTTAGCCTATATTGATTCTAAGGCGTCTGACATGGACAATAAGCGCATTGCTGATGCAAATGAGGTGTTAGAGTTCTTGACCTCTGTGATGCGTGGAGAAGCGACAGGAAAGACGTTACGCGGTGTAGGTATGGGCGAACAAGTTATAAGTGAAATCGAGCCGTCTGTAGGAGAACGAAAAGACGCCGCCGTTCAATTGGGCAAACGTTATCGTTTATGGGTGGACCGTCAAGAGGTCGAGACAACGGGGACTGTCATTATTAAGGATAGTGTTGGTGATACGTGCGAAGAGTGCGGCAAACATTACGAGGAGTGTGAATGCTGATGTTAGAGAACTGGCAATCTATCACAATTTCTATAGTAATGTTGCTCATGATTACTGTACCATTCGCCTTATTGGATAGACACGAGAGAAACCAGAATGACAAGCGTCGATAAGACTGTAAACATGCGTAATGTGATAAGTCCCAGGTTTCGTAAAGTCTGGTATCTATCACGAATGCGTAAATGTTTACGGTACGTTCTAAAAGGCGGGCGCGCGTCTGGTAAATCGTTCTTCATACCATTCAGAATCCTAACGGATATCATGGAATACCCTATCTCCTGGCTTATCCTGCGGAAAGTACAGAATACTATTGTTAGGTCGGTATTTGAACAAGTGCTAGAAGCTATGGAAGTTATGGGAATAAGACACCTATTCCGCCCCGTTCCGTCACGCCTGGTCATTGAATATATACCGCGTGGCAATAAGATATATTTCTTAGGTTGTGAAGACCCAGAACGCATTAAGTCTATTAAGGATAGTAAATACCCGATCATGGGAATGTGGATAGAGGAATGCGGGGAATTCAGAACTGAAGAAGAAGTGTCTATTATTGAGAAATCAATATTACGTGGTGACTTCACTATTGCACCAGAACAACGCGAGGACCTGCCAAACTATGAATATACATTCTTCTTTAGTTACAACCCACCTAAACGCCGTGGGCATTGGTTGAATAAGAAGTATAATAGTGCGTTCATTGCTACGAATACCCATGTTAACCATTCGACGTATAAGGACAATAAACACCTTACAAAAGCATTCTACGAAGAAGCCGCGATTGAAAAGGAAATGAACCCTTTAAAATACCGATGGGAATATGAAGGAGAAGCAATAGGTTCTGGTATCGTACCATTCGATAACTTAATCATTGAGCAAATACCACAAGAGCAAATAGACGCATTCGACAACATACGTCAAGCGGTTGACTTTGGTTTTGCCACTGATCCAATGGCGTTCGTCCGTTGTCACTATGATAAGAAGCGCCGCACACTGTATATCTTTGATGAATACTACGGCGTGAAGATATCAAACAGACAGTTAGCCGCATGGATTAAGGCGAAGGGATATGACGCGCAAGAGATTACCGCCGATTCTGCCGAGCCTAAATCTATTAGCGAGTTAAAGAATGAACACGGCATACGACGAATTGCGGGAGCAAAGAAAGGTCCAGACTCCGTTGAGTATGGTACTGAATGGCTAGGAGAGTTATATGCAATTGTAATTGACCCTAAACGTTGTCCGAATGCCGCGAAAGAGTTTGAGAACATCGACTTTGAAACGGACAAGGACGGAAACCCACGCCCACGCTTACAAGATAAAGACAATCACTCTATTGACGCCGTACGTTATGCAATGGAGAAAGATATGAAGAAGGGCAACAAACTTAGAACGGCTAAACGTTCACAACTTGGATTTTAAGAGAGGTGAGAAAGAATGCTTACATTTAACGAAGCAAGAGACTTGTATTTTCGTTTTAAAATACAACGAGGTAAAGGCAAGAAGAAAGGCTTCAGTGACCTGCAACGCCTGTATAACTACTATATGGGAGAGCATGACATTACAAAGAAACCTAATCGCCCAAACAATAGGAAGACATACAGGGTATCACATAACTATCCGCAATATGTCGCTACTATTTCAACGGGTTATTTCATGGGTGCGCCTGTAACGTATACAACGCCCGATAAAGACGCGTTAGAACCTGCTCTAGATATCATTGAAGATAATGACGGGCAAACGGTGGACTATGACAATGCTTTGGATATGAGTATATACGGGAAAGCTTATCGCCTATTCTATAACGATGAAGACGGCAACCTTAATTTTAAGGACGTTGACCCGCGTTTCACAATCACTTTAGACGATGGAAGAGTAAAGCCGAAAATAACAGACGCTATCCGTTTTAGTGAACGATTGCTGAAAGAGAATGTTATTGAAGTTACTATGACTTTGTATGACGAACGCCATTCACAAGAATATACATTCAACTATAAATCGGAATACTTGAGTAATACGGAAGCTGATATTGCTGAAACGGTTGTCCCTAGCAATAATGGAGAACTAGAAGCGCACAATATTACAGACGATGACGACAAACCGCGCGTTCCTATCATTCTTATCCAGAACAATAAGTTTGAACTAGGAGACTATGAATCACACTTAGATTTAATAGACGCTTATAACGAAATGGAATCGAATGATTTTGAGGACTCGGCAGACTTTACGGACGCCATTCTTAAATTAGTTAATCTGAATGAAACGAACCCAGATGACATTACTCATTTGAGTGAAGATAAGGTTATGTTGTTAGATGCTGACGGCGATGCTGATTGGTTGATTAAGAAAGTTGATTCCCAGTTTAAGAAGGATACGAAAGAACGTATAGAAGCCAACATTCATAAGTTCACGTTTGTTCCGAACATGAATGATAAAGAGTTCGGCGGAAACCTTTCTGGTGTTGCTATCAAATACAAGCTACTGGCATTAGAGCAAGTACGCGGACAGAAAGAGCGAATGTTCAATAAAGCCGCTACGGACCAACTAGCGATTATTAAAGGCTATTTAAACCGTACTAATGAAGGTGACTTTGAACTGAAGGACGTTAAATTACAATTCACGCCTAACTTACCTCCGAACTTTATGGAAGAAGCTGAACTTGTTACAAAATTGCGTGCTGCGGGTCTACCTGACAAATTCATATTCACTTATCTGTCAAACGTTCAAGACGTTGAGCATTTAATTGAAATGAAGGAGGAACAGGAGGAAAAATCCTATGAAGATGAATATGCTAACATCGACGGGGAAAGTGATGGTGTGGGGAACGGGAAGAAGAACGATTCTGATAAAGACGGGTCCGAACGAAAACCACCTATTCCCAGTGACCAGGACGAAGGAAAAGAAGAGTAATAACCGATGAATACGGAAGAGTATTGGCAAAAGCGGACTGAAAAACTCGAACAAAGATGGGATAGAGACGCGGCAAAGATTGAAGCAAGGTTGAAGAAGTCGAACAAACGAGCCTTGAAAGAAGTAGAAGCCGAAATGCGTCTGTACCTTACTAAAAAAGGTTTCGACTACAACGAATTAATGAACCACCTGGACAAACGAGGTGTTAAACATAGACAAGGCGCGTTGCTAGACTTCTTAAATGAACTCAAGAGCAACGAAAGCACAATTGCTACCCTAATAGCACAAGACGTACAAGTTCACTTAGATATGAGGAAACTAAGTCGCTTAGATGCAATCATAAGTGAAATGCTTATCGCTTTAGGTGAACAAGCCTTGAGGGATAATAACGATATTTACGATCAATTGAAAACAGTCTATACAGATACTCTGTTACTGAATAAATACGATTTTAAGAGAATCGGAATTGAAACACCTGTATACAGACTGGACGAAAAGAAAATACAAGATATCCTTTCTTATCCCTGGACGGGCGCAAACTTCAGCACGCGCATTTGGAACAACAAACGAGTATTGATAAACGCATTACGTGAAGAACTCGTACAAGGCGTTATACAAGGCTTACACGTTGACGATATCGCGGAACGTTTTGCAAAAAGAATGGACGTACCGTTACATAGAGCGAATGCGGCTATATATACAGAAAGTGCATACATGCGAAGTCGTGCCGATATGGAATCATTCGAAGAAGCCGAGATTGAGAAGTACAAATTACACGTAACGTTCGATAGACGAACATCGCCTAAGTGTAGGGCGCTAGATGCTTCAAAAATCTATCTACGAAGTGAAATATCATTCGGTGAAAACTACCCGCCGTTGCACGTAAGGTGCCGCACAATGGCTATACCACATATCGAGGGTATCGGCTACAAAGGCGGTAGATGGGTGCGAGATAAGAACGATAAGAGCGTTTATGTTGATAATGTTGAAATGACGTTCAAAGAGTACAAAGAACAATTCTTGAGGTGATTACATGAGAAACACTGTTACAAAAGAAGAGATTGATAAGATCATGGAGAAAACGCATTTTGTAATTGACACTTATTTTAATAAAACTACGGTTGTTCTAGCTAAACTGCCAAACGGTTTTATTATTTGTGAGTCTAGTTCTTGTGTTGACCCTGCCAACTATGATGAACAACTAGGTTTTGATATTTGCAAAAAACGAATTGAGAACAAAGTTTGGGAACTAGAAGGATATCGACTTCAATGTGAAGTTAGTCAAATGATTTAAGGTGACGTATCACTATAACTACGGTACAAAATATAGTCACACCGACTTTAAATGTGGAGGTATAATTATGTTAGAAGGTAAACACGAACGTTTAGAAGAAAAAAAGACGGTATCATTCGCTTTACGATTAAGTGACATTCCGAAAGGTTTACAATACTTCAGCGAGGGCGGCGAAGGTGATACACCACCAGGCGACAACCCGCCAGGAGATACGCCACCAACTGGAGACACACCGCCAGGCGACACTATGACGAAGGCGGAACATGAAGCGAAACTTCAAGAGGAATTAAACCGTATTACAGGTAAAATCCGAAAAGAAGAACGCACAAAGGCGGTTAAAGCGGTACAAGCTGAAGCGGGCGCGGCGCATCAAACGGAAATGGAAACGTTAATGGACGAAATGCGAACTATTAAAACAGAGCGTGACGCGGAAAAGAAAACGGCTCACGAACTGAAAATGAAAGATGTTGCAATTGAAAAGTTAACGGCTGAAGGATTGAGCGCGGGGTTTGCTAACAATGTCAAAGGTGATACACCAGAAGAGATTGAAGCGAACGTAAAAGCATTCATGGCAATCATGGACGGCGAAATTAAATCGCGAGTAAAGGGATCTATTGCGGGCAAAACTCCACAAGGTTCTCAAGGTGTAGGCGGTCAAGAGGTTGACCCAGTTAAAGCGGCTTGGGACAAAGAGTGGGCGTAACAACCATGGACCAATGGAATTGACGTCACTATAAAAGCTATTCCAATTTTATTAAACAATATTGGAAAGAAGGTATAAGAAATATGGCTACATTAACATTAACTGACAAGTTTTCTAAATTAGTAGATGAGCGCTTTGCACCTGCGGCGGTTACTACTGCATCAACAAACCAGGACTACGAATTTGTAGGCGCAAGAGGTATTAAAATCACATCTGTAAACACGGTAGAAATGAACGATTACAAACGTTCTGGCGATAACCGTTACGGACAAGCGGACGAGTTAACAAACGAAATCCAAGAGGAACTAATGAAGAAAGACCGCTCATTCACGTTCACAATGGACAAAATGAATGAAGAAGAATCAGAAGTAAAGGTTGCTCCTGCTATTGCGCGTCAAATGCGTGAAGTAGTTATCCCAGAAATTGAAGCGTACCGACTAGCGCAAATGATTGCGGGCGCGGGTAACTCTGAAGAGGGCGAAATTACAAAAGAAAATGCTTATGAAGAGTTCTTAAAAGGTCAAGAAATTATGGATGATGCATTTGTACCAGAAAACCGCGTGTGTCACGGTACACCTACTTTCATCAACAAATTAAAGCTATCTGATAACTTTATTAAAGCATCTGAATTAGGGCAAGAAGTGTTATTAAAAGGTCAATTAGGTGAAGTTGACGGCGTCGCTATTATCAAAACACCTAAATCATTTATGAACGGTCACGATTTCGTAATTGCTCATAAGTCTGCGACTGTAGCACCTGTAAAACTAGCTGAAACAAAAGTACACCTTGACCCTCCTGGAATCAGTGGAACACTAGTTGAAGGGCGTTTCTACTATGATGCATTCGTATTAAACATGAAGAAAAACGGCTTATATGCTTACAAAGCTAAAGCACCTGCGGAAACTAGAGCCGCTAAAAAGTAAGAGGGGTTTTCCCCTCTGCCCACGAGGGGAGGATAAAAAATGAAGAATATAACAACATTCAAACGTTATAGTTTGTATGCACAAAAAGAATTCACTGTAATTCAAGAAGAGTTGATTGAAGATATCTTAATACCTGTAGTAACCGAATTTATCATAGGGTATACGGGAGTTGACTTTGAAGCTGAAGGAAGAGACTACCCTGCATCATATGAAGCCGTTGCATTCCGTCTTATCACATATCACCTGGAGGGTGAAGGTGCGGACGTTGTAAGCGAGCAAATGGGTAATTACAGAGTACAACATGGGGTTGATGGTATTTATCCAACAAACTTGTTAAAAGGTCTTAGCCGACGAATGAGAACGCCGTCCGCACGCATTAGGGGACGACAACCGAAAGGACGCGGTGAATATGACCAGGATTAAACGTTTGCTTCAAAAGTTCGGTAAACAATCGGACCTATTAAGGCGAACACCTAAAGATAAAAATAGTCCGTTCGATGACAAAGGCGAATTCACCGAGATAACGTCATTCGTTGCCATTGTCGATGAAGATACACAAGGCGGTAAAAGCGCGTTTTCTCGCGATAGAGTGGGTCAACAAGTCGATGCTATGTTGTATTGCAATATAGTTGATATCCGTGTAGGTGATAAAGTCGTACAACGCGGCAAAGAATACAAAGTTATGAAAGTATCAAACCCTTATAACTCTGACGATCATTTAGAGTGTGTACTGGAGCATTATTCATGAGTAACTTTGAATCTCGACGACGAGAGGTAGAAGCGAGAACAAGGCGGCTCCAGGAACTAGCTTTAAAGAAAGTGGGAGAACACATTAAGGGTGCGGCTAGAACGAATTCACGAAAAAGAACTGGTGATACTGGTGGTTCATTTACGTCGGAAGTCACTAATGATGGTAGCGGGTCAAAGGTTATTATCGGTAGCAACCAGGATAACGCCATTTATGAAGAGTTCGGGACTGGTATTCACGCCGAAAAAGGCGGACGAAAAACCCCGTGGGTGTACAAGGACAAGAAAACGGGTGAATTCTATAAAACACGCGGTAAAACAGGTACACGAGCGTTGCGAAATGCGGGCGAACAAAACAAAAGCCAGGCACAAACTATAATTCGCGGTGTTATGAGTGGGGGCATGGGATAAGTGGAAAAATTACTCGAATATATTCATGCATTTCTGCTTGAAAACATTTCCGAAAGTTTTAATATAGAAATTTTTTATGAAGAAGGAAACGAAGACGCGTTGCAACTTCCTTATATGGTCTACACAACGTCGTCGGATATGAGTCTTTCTAAGGTACGAGAGGACGTCACATTCACACTTAATTTCTGGGGAGTATCAGAGCATAAAAGAACGATTACAAAAGCCGTGGACAAGATTAAAGAACTTGTGAGCATGGGTGTAGTAATTGACGCTTGCAAACCTCTAGCAATCTCAACTGAATTCATGTCAAGAATGGATGTACCTGTACAAGACCAACGATTGCGTTGTACAGAAGTAAGATTCAAAGTTTCCCTATACTAATAACGAGGTGAGAAAGATATGAAACTATTAACTAACAAATTTCAACCAGAAAAGATTGTATTAGGTTCTGGAGCGTCTGTTTTCCTTAATTGGACAAAAGGCGACGAAGGAATTATTGATGTAGGCGTAACGCAAGGTGATGTAGCTTTTACTTATGCACCTACATTAGAACCAATTAAAGCGCGCGGTGTACGCGGTAATGTGAAAGGCTTGCAATATGTAACAGAGTCAGAAACGAAGGTAAAGGCGGCTTTCCTGCAATGGCTTGACAAAGATTTAATTACTAATTTCTTGCTAAATGCAAAAGTCATCGAAGTGAAACGCGACGGAACGAGCGAGGGCGGAAAGGGTACAAGTCATATTATCCGTGGTAATGAGGATTTAATTGGCGCATGTGGCGATGACCCTTACATTGATGACATCACAATAATTGGACGTAACAACGCGGGCGAGTTATACCGAATTACGGTATTTAACGCGCTTCCTACATCTGGTTTTGAAGCTATCTTTGCGGATACGGAGGTTGCAACGGAAGTCGAATTCACTGGTCACAACGATCCTAATGACCCAATGACGCCACCGTTCGAAATTGAAATTTTTACACCAGAAGATGCATGTAACGGAGTCCCAGAAACTACTCGTTATGTCGAGCCAATTATTGATGCAAAGAAAATCGCGAAAAGCGTTAACTAATTATTGAGGGGTTCGCCCCTCTTATAAACCAACTAAACGAAACGAGGTAATTTAAAATGAGTAAATTTGAAGCGTATTTCACTATTAACGGAAAAGAACACGAAATGAAAGGTATTTCAGCACTTGACCGCCTACGAATCGCGGGTATTGCGGGACGTCAAAATTTTATGGGAAGTATGAACCTGGAAGTCGCTGAAATGCAACAAAAGTTAGCAGGTAAAGACCCTGAAAAATGGACACGAAAAGAACGTGAAATGTCTTTAAAGGTTGCGGCTGAAGTAACAAACAAAATGTTAACTATCATTGCTACTGAATCAGACGAAATGTTTGCTTTATGGTCCAATATGACTGGAGTTAGTCCAGAAGATTTAAAGAAAATCAATTCTGATGATTTCGACTCTCTATTTGAAGCGTTCAAGAAAGTTGGAGGTTTTGAAGCTTTTTCGAAAGCCGTGACGAGTCTGAACTAACTATCTATAGATTAGTTGACGAAATGGCGGCGCGTTACGGTTCGCTAGAATATGTTTTAAATATGCCCTGGTTCGTTTTAGTTAATTTATATGGTAAAGCCACGCTTCCCGCGATTGAATTAAAAATGCGTTGGGAAGCGTATATAAACAATCCGTTTAACGAAATGTCATTCAGCGAGTATCTTTCCAATACAGGCTATAAAGGTGACGAACAAAAAACAGAGAAATTAGAAAACCTTTCAGCAGAAGAGATTATGAATGAAGCGAAAAGGTTAATGCCCCCACCTAATAAGAGCGGGGTGAAGTAATGGAAGTATTTAAGATATTTGGAACGCTAGGACTAAGGGACAATGAATATCGTCAAGGTCTTAGCAGGGCTGAACAACAAGGGCAACGAGCAAGTAATAATATCAATAAAGGTTTTAGTAATACTGGTAATATGTTCGGCGCTACTGGAGCAGCGGCGATGGGCATGGGGGCGTCTATGTTGGGGGTTGCGGGTGTAACTGTCGGCGTAGGCGCCGCTTTAGTTGGAACGATCTCTGCGGGCGCTAACTTTGAAAAGCAATTATCAAGCGTTAAAGCAATGACGGGCGCTACTGATGCACAAATGGCGCAAATGACTGCCCAGGCAAAACAACTTGGTGCTGAAACTAAATTCAGTGCATCGCAAGCGGCTGAAGGTATGGCGTTCTTAGGTATGGCGGGTTTCAAAACAAATGATATTATGGCGGCTATGCCTGGTATGTTAAACCTAGCGGCGGCAGGTAATTTAGATTTAGGGCGCGCGGCTGATATAGCAAGTAACATTATGGCGGGGTTTGGCTTAGAAGCATCTCAAGCGGGTCACGCGGCGGACGTACTAGCCTATGCGTCGTCAAACTCTAATACAAACGTTGAGCAACTTGGTGAAGCCATGAAGTATGCGTCTGGTACTGCATCGACTGTTGGTTTCTCGATGGAAGAGACAACGGCGGCAATGATGGCAATGGCTGACGTAGGTTTACAAGGTTCTGTAGCGGGTCAAGCATTCGCGTCATCTTTAGGACGTTTAGCAAAGCCATCTAAAGAAGCGCAAAAGGCTATTGATGCAATGAATATATCTTTCTTTGACCAACAAGGGAAAATTAAACCATTGCCCGCAATCATAGGCGAACTAGAAAAAGGAATGGGCGGAATGTCGGAGAAACAAAAAACGGCAACCCTACAAACCATTTTCGGCGCTGAAGCGTTCAAGAACTGGGCGGCACTAATAAAGAAAGGTAGTACGACTTTAGAAGAAAATACAACCGCTCTAGAAAAATCTAATGGTAAAGCAAAAGAAATGGCTGACACTATGAATGATAACTTAATAGGAGCGTGGGACGGCTTTACATCGAAGGTCGAAGGTTTGGCAATCACGATATTCGGAATATTAGCACCCGCCCTATACGGAATTTTAGCGGGAGCAACTGCGGCGGTTTCTGGTATTGACAGTTTCATTCAAGCTATTATCCCTATGGATTCTTATATTCAAGGGATCCAAAACATGACGGAAGCTATTAAGCTGATGTGGAAAACGGCAAGCGGAGACGGTGAAGCGGGAATTGCGGCGGTTGACCTTATGACGTCAATGGGGCTATCACCAGAAGCGCAAGAAATGGCAATGAGTGTTATCTATAACATACAAAACGGAATTAATTTATTGAAAGCTTTAGTTTCTGGAGACTGGGGCGAAGCTTCAAAAATTATGGATAAGCTAGGCATTACACCAGAAGCGCAAGCGCAAATTACTAGCATTGCACAATCTATTGGTGTTGTTATTTCGAATTTAGCGAACATTATCGGAACAATGATAGGAGTCGCGGCTCAATTGGTAGTACACGCCTGGGGTCTTATTATGTCGGCAACAACGGCGGTCTGGGGCGCTATCCTTCCATTTGTGCAACCTATCCTATCTGCATTAGCTAGTTTTGTAGGTTCCGCATCCACAATCATTTCTAATTTCTGGAAAAACAACATGGAGCCAATCAAAACAATTACTACGGTTGTGTGGAATGTTGTTACTAGCGTAACGCGTGCGGCAATGGCTATTTTTGGGGCGGTTATTTCTGCAACGATGGGTATTATAGGTCCATTAATCTCTCAAACAATGAATGTTATTTCAACGGTTATTTCCGTAGTCCTAAATGTTATTACTGGCAATTGGTCTGGGGCGTGGAGTTCTATAAAAGACTTCTTCTCTTCTACCTGGGATAACATCGTTTCGCTAGCGCAAGGTTTCGTAAATGGAATAGGTTCACTATTCCAGGGGTTCGTTTCTGCTATCGGTAATATTTTCGCTCCTGTAGCGGCGTTAATAGGCGCACCGTTCGAGGCGGCATGGAAAACGGTTGATAAGGTAGTCGGTTGGATTGGTGGCGCGGTTGATAAAGTCGCGGGATTCATCGGTAAAATCGGAGACGGAGCAAAGGCGCTTGGCGGTTTTGTTGGTCTTAGTTTTTCAGCGCCAGTTAATAACGTTCAAGGGTCTGGCGGCGGAGCAGTTGCGGCGTCAAGTGTCAACGGGTTCGAAAATGGCGGTTTATTCAAACCGAACAACGAACGAATGATTAAAATAGGTGACGCTAAAAAGTATGATGAAGCGGTGTTACCACTAGAAAAAGGCGTTCTTGGAATGATTGGGGATAAAATCAGTGAGAACATGAAAATGCAACAACCTGAAGTTATCGAAAAAGAACCACCAACGTTTATTATTGAAGTGAACGGAAAAAGGTTCGCCCGCGCTATTGCCGATGATATGAACCAGGTATTAGGCGGATTGAAAGTCAGAGAGGTGAGACAATAATGGTGTGTTCTTATACACAATTATGTTTAGAAAAAAATGATCACTTTTCTTTAGGTGGGGAGTTAAGTTCTGACTACGGACTCGTTTCCGTAGGTGAGCGGGACTTCTCCGCTCCTTCAAGGGAAGTCAAAAAAGTAAAGGTGTTAGGTCAAGACGGCGACCTCATTATTGACCAGAAGCGTTATAACAACTTTACAAGAAAAATAGATGGATTCATGATAGTTAGCGATTATAGGGAACTAGCGGCAAAAGTGAAAGTTCTTAGAAACTGGCTGAATAAAACGGCGAAGTACCAGGAATTAATATTTTCTTATGACGAAGAGTCGGTTTATATGGCGTCTCATTCGAGTGAAGTTCAAGCGGTTATGATTAGCCCGCAAATAGCGCAAGTTTCTATAGAGTTTGACTTGAAACCAGAGATATTTACACCGTATAGCTTTATGAGCGCGGAATTGACGTCTTCAGACACGTTAATAAACGAATTTAGTGTAAAAGCATTACCATACATTAAAATCACTGGAAATGGAGATATGACGCTTCATATAAACAATAGGTCATATAACTACAAAGGTGTTGACGGTTGGATTGAAATAGATAGCCAACTAAAGATAGTTTACAAGAAAGAAAACGGCGTGATTTCAAATAGAAGTGAAAAAGCGGTAAACAGAAACTTCCCTTACTTTGAAGAAGGAGAAAACAACGTTTCTTGGACTGGTTCTATTACTAAAGTTGAAATTGTCCCGCGTTGGAGGTCTAGATAATGGATATCACATTACATAAGAGTAGCGAACGTAATTTTAATAATTTAGGTTTGGGCGTCTTGACTAATATAGAAAAGGCGTCCGTAACTGAAGAAGCCAATGGATCGTTTGAGTTAGAGGTTGATATTGTACTAGAAGACGAAAATCTACTGCAACTCATTCCAGAGGAAGAACAAATATTGTTCGCAAAAGCAAATGATACCGACAAAGGGCAACCGTTTAGAATATACAACGTTGAAAAAGATGACGACTATTCTATATTCATACGCGCCAGACACGTTAGTTTTGATTCTAAGCGTTATGCGGTTTCTGAAGTAACGAAGGCTAGTAGGTCAATTGCGGCGTCGTTAGAATTAGTTAACGGAGCGTTAGAACCTAAAGGGCATCCCTTTAGATTCTCGACGGATATGGAAACGGTATCGACGTTTGAAGTTAGATTCAAAAACTTGATTGATATTTTGCAAGGCTCAAGAGGTTCTTTATTAGATGTATACGGCGGGGAAATAACCCGTGACCACTGGCACGTAAGATACAACAAGCGACGCGGCGATGATACAAACATCTACATAGAAGCAGGGAAAAATTTAACTGGTATTAGTGTTTCTATAAACACGGACGAGGTCTACACGAGAATTATTCCTTATGCTAAACGAAATGATGAGAACTCAAAAGATGAATCATACATTGAGTTAACAGAAAAATATATTGATAGTCCTCATGTTAATGATTACCCAGAACCAAGAGTCAAGATTGTTGAAATAGACGGGGTTGAAAGTGAATCAGAATTGAGAAATAAGGCTAAAGGCTACTTTGTTCGAAACGGGACCGATATTCCAAAAGTAAATCTCAAAATCGAATTCATTCAGTTGTGGCAAGTTGAAGGAAACGAAGAACTAGCAGGAATCGAACGCCTACACATTGGCGATAGAATACACGCGAGTCACCCAGAAATTACGGCGGACCTTTCCGCACGAGTTATTAAAACGGTTTATGACCCTATCAATGAATTGTATGAACACATTGAAGCAGGGGACTATAAAACTAGTATGACAACGGAATCCAACAAAGATTCATCAAACCTTATAGAAAGAGTTGACGATGATAGGTCTAGTTGGAAACAAGTAGTTGATATGGTAACGGACAAGATTACGGGTAATGATGGCGGTCATGTTGTTCTTCACCCTCGTGAGAATCCGCAAGAAATTTTTATCATGGACACTGATAACGTGAACACCTCTAAACAAGTTCTAAGAATGAATAAAGAGGGCATTGGTTTTTCCAAAAATGGGATCAATGGAAAATTTGAAACGGCTTGGACTGTTGACGGTGTTTTCATTGCTGATTTTATTAAATCTGGCACGTTAGATACTTCACTACTGAAAGCGGGAGTTATCAAAGGTTCAAAAGGAAACATGGTCATTGACTTGTCAAACGATAAGATGCAAATAAACAAAGGTGCTATATCTATTGTTCGTCCCGACGGATATGAAGTTATAAGCGACGGTATGGCGGCGTTTGATTTAACTGTAGACGCCCACGAACCTATGTATATTGGTGAAGGCGTTAAAGTTAATGGTTGGTGGTGGACCACTACTACAACAATTCCGCGAGAATGTAACGTTTATACAATTAGACATCAAGCGAGATATTTTAAAATGCATCTTGGGTTTTTCGTAGATGAAGGCGGACGAGGAAGAGTTGAGATTGCGGAAATTCGCGGTGGTACGGGTTCTGTAGTGGTAGCACAAAGGGAATTCACTAACGGTCAAGGCGGAAATGAAGCAAACGCGGGTGTTACGTTAACCGTTGATTTAGGTGTACCAGATGGGAAAATGAAATCGTTCATTTTATCGGTTGGAAGCGTAGGCGGCGGAGAAAAAAGAGCCTTTTTAAGAAAAATCAGGGCTTGGCTAGAAGGTTAATTGAAAGGAAGATAGAAATGATTAGACTTTTTGATATAAATTTAGATTTAATTAACATCAAACATCATGAAAAAATCGAGATTAGAAAAGACGATACTGACACAAATACATTAAACGTAACAGTTACAAACCGTAACAAGCCGTTTAATTTAGCAGGGTGGCGAATTGTATTCGAAAGCTTACTAGCTGACGGTACTTACATTCGCGATAAAGGCGATTTTAATAACATCAAGGTTCTTGACGCCGCTAAAGGTAAATTTAGTTATACATTCATTAAAGAAGCCCTTTCCGCTCATGGTAATGTCGTAAAAAGTTACTTTGCATTCGAGAAAGATGACCCTTCACTACAAAGTAAAGTGGACCGCGTTACAACGAAAGATTTTAGATATAAAGTTATTTCTGACGCCTTAACTTGCGCTAGTGGCGTAAAAGAACACTATTTGACCGAATTAGAAAAACTTATCAAAGAAATTGAAGAAGCGGCTGAAGAAATCGACGTTGAAGAAATCATGAAGAGAATCAAAGAAATTGAAGAGGCAATTGGTAAAGTTGACTTTGTTAAACGTAATGGAGACACCATGACGGGAGATTTAAATTTTGATTCAACTAAAACGCTGAAAAGAATAACTTCATATGACGGCGCTAAAGCGTTGTTTTCGTTATCGTTCGCTAATAGCGGAATGTTTTTCGCTGAAGATAGACAAAACCAAAACTTTAACGTTTTCGTTTATGATCCTGCTAAGAAAGAATTCAATGTAAATGCTAATTCAAATCTACTAAAGAAAACAGAGATATACAAAGACTGGGTAGGCACGGACGGAAGACCAAAAACAACGGCTAACGGTACGGATTTAGACACACTTCTTAATGGTGGTATTTATCAAGTTTTTGACGCAAAAAACGCTCCTGTTACTGGTTGGTTATTCGTAGAGGTAAAAGTCCACACAAGTGACTATGTAACACAAACGGTGACTACGTTTACAACGAAAGAACCTATGAAATGGGAACGTAACAAAACTGGCGGCAATTGGAATCCGTGGGCAGAAGGTGGCGGCGGTAACTTAAAAAAAATCGCACCTGATCCAATGACTCATTTAAATAACGCTAAAGTTTTAACACGCGTTCCTACGAAACAAAATATCAGTGGCGTGGATATGTGGTTACAAGGCGTTAACGTCAATGACAACAAAGAGGAAGTATATGTTGCTTATGTAGATGGTAACGGAACTAAGTTGCGGGTTGAAATTTTCGATTTCAAGTCTAATTCAAAAGGGCAACGGACGTTTACTACTCCACAAAACTCTTATACAGAGTCATTGCCTTACTGGTACAACTCTAGTAATCAATTACATTTCCTTATTCGTCTTACAAGTGATTCTAAGTATCATGTTCTAAACTTTGATGCAGGAACAACGGCGGGACCATTCCAGTTGCAAGGGCGTCGCACAATCGCCGTACAAGATGGGGACAGAATGATTACAGTGAAAGAAAACCCACAAGGCACAGATATTACAGGTATGTATATTTATGATTGGCTTAGTGTAAAGAACGGTCAACCAAAATTACTAGGCGAAAAGAATTTTGAAACTACATCTAACAAACCAGAAAAAACGCAAGGTGTAGCACAATTAGGCGGTTATACATTCTTGTGTCAAGGTGAGTGGAAAGGTCATCCGCATTTAACGGCTATTAACAACACAGGTAAAATTCAGAACGTCTTCAGATATTCAAAACGATCACTAGCGGAAATCATTAACGCGAAATATCCTGGCGCAATCCCTTCAAATCAAATGGACACATGGGAATATGAATCAGAGGGCGGTTGTACTTATCAAGGTAGACTTGTAACAACTCAAGTCGCTCCAGACTGGGGCTACCTATTTGTACACAACTGGGCTGACGGAACGCCTATTGTATGCGAACCAGATTCCACGCAAGCAAAACTTTCTGGAGAAGGTGGCGGTGGCGGCGTTCCTACTTCAATGTGGTATTATAGAAGCGACTTTAATTACAACCCAGGAAACAATGTTGTAAAACATGACAGAGAACCAAAATGGACTCAAGGGAAAGTACCTGTAACATACGACGGAACTTATTATAAAACCACTGCCGACGGTATGTATGATATGGACGTATTTCTTTCAACGCTTTGTAAAGGAGCGGCGGCAGAACATACTATTGCTATAGATTTCATACGTGATTCGGATAACTCGGTTGTTTTGACAACGGAACTAGATTCATTCGCGAATGGATATGAAAACAGATACGCGCGATTATACGGAAAAATGACCTGGTGGTTCGAAAAAGATACGAGATTCAGAATCATGTATAAAAACAATGACAATGCCGCATCGACTCACTATGAAACGCGTGTAACTATAAAAATGGTTTAAAAAGATACGTTTTATAATATAGATAGATAACTAATGGTAGTGTTATTATTAATCTGAAAGGACTGATAATAATGGAAAGCTTCATTTTAGAGCAATTAACTAGCGGCGGCGTAGTCGGCTTGTGTATCGGCGGTTTCGCTTGGTTATTTAGATATGTATTAAAGCGAAATGAGTACCGCGAGGAAAAGTTAGAGAAAGAGATCGAAAGAGGCGTTGAGCGGGAACACGGGTATCAAGGCGTTATCCGCGACAACCAGGAGATTATGAAGCAACAAGCGGAATCTTTACGCGATGTAAGTGAAATCAAGGCTATTTTAAAAATGAAAGTAAATACAGAGGAACGGGTAGAAACGCATTAATTTGCGACTCTATCCATTTCTATTTAACTTAATTGGAGGTTTTTTATATGGAAATCAAACAAATGATTGTACCAGAACACCGTTGGGGCGCTCTTTGCCCGAACCCTATGACGCCCACGGAAATAACTTTTCACGAAACTGATAATGACGCGCCCGCTATTAATGAACGAAATAACGTGGCTAACAACTCCACTGGGACTAGCTTTCATATTGCGATAGACGACAAAGAAGCTATTCAGTTAATACCTTTCTATCGAAATGCCTGGCATGCAGGAGACGGCACCAACGGACGCGGAAACCGTCATTCTATCGGTATAGAAATTTGTTATAATAAATCTGGCGGCGCACGATATGAAAAAGCGGTACAAAACGCTATTATTGTTATTCGCCAATTGATGAAACAGTTCAATATTCCAATCGAAAAAGTGAAAACCCACAATGAACGAAACGGGAAAAACTGTCCGTCACGAATGATTAGAGAAGGGCGCGTGCAATGGTTCAAACAAATGCTAGTTAACGGAACTAATATTGAACCACCAAAACCACAACCGACTCCACAACCAACTCCACAGGGATCATGGAAATCGGAGCGCGGCTCTTTTGTTCTAAATACATCTATTAAACTTAGAACTGGAGCAAACACATCATCAAGCGTGATTGCGGTTCTTGCTAGTGGAGAAACTGTTAATTACGACGCTTATAGAATTGACCAAAACGGTCACGTATGGATTAGACAACCACGAGCGGGCGGGACTTACGGTTACTTAGCTACTGGAGAGAGTGCTAACGGACGACGCGTTAACTACTGGGGAACATTTAAATAAACAAAAGCCCTTCATTGCGAAGGGCTTTTTTGTTACCAATTAATTCTATTACTACTAGTTGCTTTATATCCGTGAATAATTACGTTATCAGCGCTAGTACCTACAACGCCCCTTAAATCATAGTTATCAAAAACTTCTCCGTAATAATTCTTTTCTGGACCCTTGCCACCTGCAAACCCACCTAAATTTCTTACGAAGTTATCACCAATTTGTTTTGCCGATTCTTTTGTTACTGCATCGTTAACGATAACGGACATAGTAACTTCTTTTCCTTTGACTTCAATGTGAGCGTCTTTGACTAAAGGGTTACTTGTAACTTGTTCTATCGCCATTTTTTTTGCTTCATCCGAAATTACAAACGTTTCTTGTTTAACTTCTTTTTTAGTTTCTTCTTTTGGGATCTCTTCTCTATGGTCATTCATTTGTTTTTTTATTTGTTCAAGTTCTGACGGTTCTTTAGTTTCTTGTTTAACCTCAACATCTTTTGAACCGCAAGCCGCAAGCCCTAAAGATAGTATGATAGTCATGAATAGTAATAGTTTCTTCAATGCATGTTCCTCCTAGTTGTTTATACATGGTTTATCTTACCAGGAGAAAACCGAACACGCAACGAACGTATGAATATATTTTTGGGTTAATAAAACATATACTAGTGAATTTGATAGTCCGAAAATCTTTGATGATTATGTAGCTAAAGAGTTCATTTCACAAAAAGAACGTAACGACATTGAAACGAACATGGTTCAAGGAATACATTTTTTCAATACAGACATTGCAGAGCAGTTTCAAGATAATCCGAAAGAAATATTAAAATGGATTACGCAAGTTCAATTATCACCAACACCTTTAGCGCGTGCGGCATATTGTGAAAGAGTATTACTACATGAAATTACATTGGGAGCGAAACAATACGTCATACTCGGTGCAGGCTTAGACACGTTCAGCTTTAGAAACCGAGAGTTAGAGAATAAAATAGAAATATTTGAAGTAGATCATCCTTCTACGCAGCAGTTTAAGAAGGAAAGAATAAAAGAAGCAGAGTTTGAAATTCCAAACAACCTTCATTTTGTTTCGATGGACTTCACGAAAGGATTTTCCAGTGAACAGTTACAGAATGAAGGATTTGAAAATAAAAAGACTTTCTTTGGCCTTTTAGGTGTTTCGTACTATTTAACGAAAGAGGAACTTTCTAGTTTAATAGAATGTCTATTTGCGATGGTTCCAGAAGGAAGTTCTATCGTTTTCGATTATTCAGATGAAAACTTGTTTACGGAAAAAGGATTATCTAATCGAGTGGAAAATATGGTGAAAATGGCTGCAGTAGGCGGAGAACCGATGAAATCATGTTTTTCTTATGCCGAAATGGAAGCACTGTTAGAGAAGGCCGGCTTACTCATTTATGAGCATTTATCGCCAGATGATATTCATACATTATATTTTGAAGGACGAAACGATTATTTAAAAGCTTTTGAGACGGTACATTATGTGCATGCGATAAAGAAGTAAGGAATTAGTAGGCATGGGGAGGAATCTCTGTGTCTTTTTTTGTGGAAAACAAAAGGATGGGATTTATTGAAAAAGATAATGATAGGTATATTGCTACATGAGTTACTACATCTAAATAAATATCAGGAAGAATGTGGGGTGTATTTATATAAAGAAACAGAATATTCGACAAAAACCCACAATTATGTTATATAATGATTTTAATAAACCATATTTTAGAAATTAACCCCGATTGTGTAGAAATTATATTCTGTTTGGATAAGCTAAAATGTTTAGCTAAGAGAACTTGTAGTTGGGCTTGCTACAAGTTCTTTTATTTGTAAAATTTCTATTGGATAAAATATGGGGAAAGGGAGGGTGTAAGTTTGATAAGAAATTTAAAGAAAGCAGCACTTAATTCGTTAGATGGGAAATGGGGAGTAAGTATAGGGGGATCGGCGTTATACTATTTTGTACCAACTTTAAGTGCATCAGCAATCGCTAGTTTTATATATTTAATATTTGGCCTGTTTATTGGGGTAATTGGTTTGGATGTTTTCTTTATTTATTCAATTGGTGGGCAGCCGCAAGTAGATCCAACAGCACTAGTTTTACTTATTCTAAGTTATTTTTTTATAGGACTGATTTGTTTTTTTATTTACAGTGTCATACAAGGTATTTTTAATTATGGGTATTCTGTTTTCACCTTACGCTTAGGTAAAAATGAAGATGCTAAGGTGGACGATGTATTTGTAGGGTTTAGGAAGAACAATTTGTTTAGATCAATGAAATTAGGAGTATTGCAGGCTATTTTTCTATTTTTATGGAGTCTGTTATTAATTGTTCCAGGTATTATTAAATATTTTTCTTATTCAATGGCATATTACATTTTAATAGAGAATCCGGATTATACAGCAAGTGAAGCATTAAGGGAGAGTAAAAGAATAATGAAAGGACATAAGTTCAAGTTATTTGTTCTTTGGTTATCTTTTATTGGTTGGTTTTTATTAACTGCATTTATAGGCATATTTACATTTAATCTATCATTCATATTCATTTCCCCTTATTACAACACAACTGTCTCGCATTTTTACTTAGACTTAATTAAGAAACAGGATGATAGAGAAGCGAAGGTAAGTATATAAAGAATATAAGTAGTAAGAAAATATGTATAATGTATCTTTTCTCGATTGTGGACATGCAATTAAGCATATCCCTTTTTAATGTGAGATATTGAAAGAAATAAAGAAGCTGCAATTGGATATGTTTTACTTATAATAATTTGGATAAGGATGTTATAACATTGGAGGAATTTAAAATGGGGAAGAGTGAGATGTTTCAGGACTTTAATTTTAAATTAGTAGTAATTGAAGCTTTATTAGATAAAGAGCCATTATTTTTAAAAGGATTAAAAGACTTAATAGATAAGTATACGAATAATTTCGAATGGTATTCAGGAGCTGGCCCAATTGTTGAAATTAGAGATTTTTTAGAAGAGTTAATTTTGGAAACAAGTGATTTGGAAAAGATTGAATCCCTTTGCTTTGATGGGGGAAATGAAATTTATCATATCTTAAAGCCAGATTGGGATGGTGAAGACAGTTTATTTGATGTAATATCTGTTGAAGGATTTCAAAATTTAAAAAATCTAAAAACAGTGGAATATATTTCAATGTGTTACCCAAAAGTATTAGAACCATTTAAACAAGCTGGAATTGAAATTGAGGATTAATGAGAGATGAGTTGTATAATAATGGAAGTGATTCTTGTTAAGAAAGACTCACTTTTTCTTATGCAACGAACAAAGTAGAATGGAGGATACTATGATAATAATCGATAATGATGGTGAAGGCTACTGGAGTAAAACTGTTGATTTAGGCATTTTAGGTAAATTCAATAGCATTTTTATAGATTTAGATGGATGCGATATAACAGGGGCGACGGACAATATGACTCAAGAAGAAAAGGTAGAAAAAGCTACAAAATATTATGGTAATAGATTCAAAGAGTTAGAAACAAATGTTGGATGTATCATATTTCAATCTCGATAGAATAGTAAATAGGTAAAAAAGATATGGAGATACATACTTTAGGTTTTAAATTACAGTAACTTTTGTGGAATCAAAAGAGAAAATAGAAGATGTTTAAATTACATGTATATACGCTCCATATATTTATATTTGCTATTCAATAAACTATCATCTCACATAAGTTTGTACCACATATTCACTTTTATTTACAAAAAAATACTATTAATTATTTTCGGATAATTGTTATAATATAGTTAAATTGATATAAAAGTTTTTTCTAGATTATGTATTTGAAGAATTCTCATGCAAAAAGAGCCAGTTCTCAAGTAGAGAACTGGCTCTTTGTTGAAGAGAGGTAGGATTATATGTACATAATGGGATAGCAGAATTTTATAAAAAAATCTGTATGTATCCACAACAGTATTTAAATATGACGGAATTTTAAAATTTATAAAAAGATTAAGAGGCGATAGAAAATGAAAAGATATATTAGTATAAAAGGCATTGGCACCTATCTTCCAAAACGAAAGGTAGATTCTCTTGAAGTAGATCGTATGTTACACGTACCAGAAGGCTGGACGTTAAAAAAAGCTGGGGTGAAAACAAGATATTTTGTTGATGGAGAAACGTCTTCTTATATGGGGGCGGAAGCTGCAAAAAAAGCTGTAGAAGATGCGAAGTTAACTTGGGATGATATCGATTGTATTATTTGCGGAAGCGGAACGATTCAACAGGCGATTCCTTCTACTGCATCACTTATTCAAGAACAGCTCGGGCTACAGCATTCTGGTATTCCATGTTTTGATATCAATTCAACATGTTTAAGTTTCATAACAGCACTTGATACAATTTCATACGCAATTGAATGCGGGAGATACAAAAATGTTGTTATTATTTCTTCTGAAATTTCTTCTGTTGGATTAAATTGGGGACAAAATGAAAGCAGTATTTTATTCGGTGACGGTGCGGCAGCTGTTGTCATAACAAAAGGCGATCATTCATCTTCTATTATTGCTTCCCATATGGAAACATATAGCTCTGGTGCGCATTTATCAGAAATTCGTGGCGGTGGAACGATGATTCATCCTAGGGAGTATAGTGAGGAACGAAAAGAAGACTTCTTGTTCGATATGAATGGAAGAGCCATTTTTAAACTATCTTCTAAGTATTTAATGAAGTTTATCGACAAGCTCCTTATGGATACTGGTTATTCTATAGCCGATATTGATTTAATTGTTCCTCACCAAGCAAGTGGACCAGCTATGAGACTTATTCGTAAAAAATTAGGGGTAGATGAGGAGCGCTTTATGACCATTTTTGAAGACTACGGTAATATGATTTCCGCATCTATTCCAATCGCTCTTTTTGAAGCCATTAAGCAAAAGAAAGTGCAACGCGGAAATAAAATATTATTATTAGGTACTTCTGCAGGACTTTCTATCGGGGGCATCCTTCTTGAATACTAAGAAAACAGTATTAATTACAGGGGCACGTGCACCAGCAACTTTGCATTTATGCAGACTGTTTCATAACGCCGGACATACCGTTATTGTTGCAGATAGTATTCCGTATCCGTTAAGTAAAGTTTCAAAAAGTACGGATTACTTTTATGAAATCCCATCTCCAAAGTGGAAAACAAATGAAAGTATTCGTGCGCTACTATCCATTATTCAACGTCACAATGTAGATTTGCTTATTCCTACTTGTGAAGAAGTATTTTATATATCTAAATATAGAGAGGAATTAAGTGCATTTTGTCATGTATTAGTAGATGATTTTCAAAAACTTTCACTACTGCATAATAAGTGGGAATTTATTCAGTTCGTAGCGAATTTAGGGTGGCAAGTACCTGCAACATATAGAATAGATGATGAAGAAGCGATAAGGTCAATGATGCACAAAACAACAGCACATACTCCTTTTGTATTAAAGCCGATTTACTCCCGGTTTTCTGATAAAGTGGAATTTATTACAAAAGAGGATGCTCTAAAAGAAAGCGTGATACATAAGTCGAATTATATTATGCAAGAGTTTATACAAGGGACGCAGCATTGTTCCTACAGTATTGCACAATTTGGGGAAGTGTTAGCTCACTCTACGTATAAAACGGAATTTACGGCAGGCTTAGGTGCTACCATTGCGTTTCAGCATATGAATCATCCTAAAATTGATCAGTTTGTGAGACATATTGTAAAAGAGCTGAATTTCTCAGGGCAAATTGCTTTTGATTTTATCGTTACAGAGGATGGAGATGCAATTCCGATTGAATGTAATCCACGTACTACAAGTGGATTACATTTATTCGATGAGGAAATATTGCCGGCTTTCTTTCATGAAACAGTAAACAATACACGTATTCCAAGACCAAACTCTGAGTGCGCAATTCGGTTAGCGATTTTTTTATATGGACTTCCTTATTTAAAAAGTAAACAAAAACGTAAGCGATGGTTAAAAGTTCTATGCTCTTATCCAGATATCGTTTATCGTCACAATGATTGGAAACCATTTTTTTATCAGTTTTTTAGCATGTATAAATTATGGCGTGAAAGTCATAAAAATGAACGGACTATTTTAGAGCAAACAACATATGACATATCGTGGGATGGTGAAGATTTATGAAAATGCTAGTAACTGGTGGAACGGGCTTTCTAGGACAAAAACTCGCCTTTCGACTGAAAAATATGGGCTATGAAGTAACGGCAACGGGAAGAAATAAAACAATCGGTAAGGTATTAGAACAAAATGGAATCGAGTTTGTTTATTGTCCCCTTGAAGATAGGGATCGTGTGCTACAAGTTTGTAAAGATAAAGATTATATCTTTCATAGCGGCGCACTTTCTTCCCCTTGGGGCAAATATGAAGATTTTTATAATGCGAATGTGTTAGGAACGAAACATATTATCGAGGGAAGTCAAAAGTACGGTATAAAACGCCTGATCCACGTATCAACACCAAGTATTTATTTCTATTATGATGAGAGACAAAATGTAGTAGAAAACGCGAAACTTCCTGCTACATTTGTAAATCATTATGCAACAACGAAGCACATGGCTGAACAAGCTATTGATCAAGCTTTCATGCATGGTTTACCAGTTATCACAATACGTCCGCGTGCTTTATTCGGACCAGGAGATAACGCGATTCTTCCGCGTCTTATTAAAGTATGTGAAAAGGGTGCTTTACCGAGAATTGGTACTGAAAATGTTCTTGTTGATATTACGTATGTTGAGAATGTTGTAGATGCTTTACTTCTTTGTATGCATTCCCCAAAACATACATTAGGTCAAAAGTACAATATAACAAATGACGAACGTGTAAATTTATATGAGGTCATAGAAAATGTAATGAAGCGTCTTGATAAGGAAGTAAAATATAAAAAAATTTCCTACAAAACCGCTTTTTCACTAGCTGCTATACTAGAAGGAATCTCAAAAACTATTTTATTCGGAAAAGAACCTATTCTTACAAAGTATACTGTTAGTGTCCTTTCAAAAAGTCAGACATTAAATATTGATAAAGCTAAAGAAGAACTAGGATATGCTCCAAAGATCAGTATAGAAGAAGGAATTACAAAATTTGTAGACTGGTGGAAAATACAATGAAAATCAAATCTTTAAAGCTATATGATACAGGATATTGCACACATCCAGAAAAAATCGCATACTCCAAGGGCAGTTGGAAACAAATATGCTTTCCTGCTACAGTAGGGTTACTCGAGCATCCAGTATTAGGATATATTTTATTTGATACTGGATATGCAGGACATTTTAAAGAGGCGACAAAAAGATTTCCTTACTCTGTATATGCAAAACTTACGCCTGTTCATTTCACGGAAGAGCAATCGATTAAACAGCAACTTCTTCTTGATGGTATTCAGCCAGAAGAAATTAAATATATTATTCTTTCTCATTTTCATGGCGATCATACTGCTGGTTTACCTGACTTTCCAAAAGCGAAAATACTAACCTTCGCAAAAGCTTATGAGGATATTAAAAAGAGAAGTAAATTTGGTGCTCTATTAAAAGGGTGTCTAAAAGATACACTGCCGATGGATTTAGAGAAAAGAATGTCATTCATTGATCAAACTCCATCCCTTAACTTACCTTCTACATATGGAAAGTTTGAAGAGGGATATGATGTATTTGAGGATGGCTCATTATTTGCTGTTGATTTAACAGGACACGCAACGGGACAATTTGGTTTATTCGTTCATTTACAGAGTAATAAAATTGTCTTTCTTTGTGCAGACGCAGTGTGGCTAAGTAAAACGTATCAAAACCTTGTATTTCCTAGTAAGATTGCCAACCTTTTAACGAGCGATCCAAAATCTTACCGAAAGAATATCGAGAAGCTACACCATTTATCACAAACATCACCTGAGATTGAAATTGTACCAACTCATTGTGAACATACATGGGATAAAATTAAAGCAGGGGTGTACTATGAATAAACTACGAATTCTCAAGCAATACTTGAAAACAAAATATGGCTCGAGATTTTCAAATCGTAAACAGTTGGAACAGTTTCATAAACAACAAATAGAAAAACAACTTTTGTTCACGATAGAGGCGTCGCCTTTTTATCGCCAGTTATATACGCCGTTTTTACATGAAATTCAAAAGGGGAATTTGGCTGCACTCCCGATTATTGATAAAGAAGTAATGATGGAACATTTTGATACATTAAATACAGTACATATTTCAAAGGAAGAAGCGTTTCATGTAGCATTTGAAGCAGAAAAGACCCGGAATTTCTCACCAACCATTCGTAATATAACTGTCGGTTTATCATCAGGCACTAGTGGAAATCGTGGGGTTTTTCTCGTTTCCGAGGAAGAACAAACGTTGTGGGCTGGCTCGATTATTGGAAAGGTGCTTCCTTCTAGCATTCTACATAAACACACGATTGCTTTTTTCTTACGTGCAAATAGCAATTTATATGAAGCGACAAAAAATAAGCGAATCTCATTTCATTTTTTTGATTTACTAGATTCGTTTCAGCAGCATATCATGCGATTAAATGAAATACAGCCATCTATTTTAATTGCACCTCCGTCTATGTTACGAAAAATTGCTTACTGGCAGCAAGAAGGACTGATTACAATTTGTCCAAAGAAAATTATCTCTGTAGCAGAAGTGCTTGAAGATATTGATAGAGACTTTATTCGTGCAACTTTCAAGCAGACAGTACACCAAGTTTACCAATGTACAGAAGGTTTTCTTGCTACCACCTGCGAGCAGGGGACATTACACATGAATGAAGATCTCGTTCATATTGAAAAAGAATACTTAGATCAAGAGAAGGGGATATTCGTTCCCATTATTACTGATTTCATGAGGAAAACACAGCCGATTATACGCTATCGTCTCAATGACATATTAATTGAGAAAAAAACGCCGTGCAGCTGCGGCTCACCTTTCTTAGCATTAGAACGAATTGATGGTCGATGCGATGATATATTTATTGGAATAAGTGAATTGGATAATAGTGAAATATTTATTTTTCCAGATTTCATTAGAAGAGCAATTTTGTTTGCATCTAGTGATATTCAAGAATTTAAAGTAATACAACATAGCGTAGACAAAATTGAAATTAAACTTAAAGCACTACCTGAAAATCTCGAATTATGTCAATCAAAGGTAATGCAAGAATTACATACACTATGGTCTACTAAAAAGTGTACGATACCACAGTTCTTCTTTTCGCATTACGATATTCAAGTATATGATAAAAAATTAAAAAGAATAGAAAGCCTTGTAAGACGTGGTGAACATAAATGATTCAGTTACATGATGTTCATTCCTTGCATAGTATTGATTGGGAATCAAAAAAAGATGGAGCATATGTGCGAGATAGTTTCCTGCCTCTTTTTCAAAAGGGCGTTACAGCATTTATTAAAAATGTTAACACGGAGCTCTTTCTATTAGAGATTGATGATCTCATCTTGCCAGTTACTCTTAATAACGCAGAGTTCGAAAATTCATATGTATGTTCTCCTTATACGCATTACGTATCTTATGCGTTAGAAGAACTATGGGAGTTGAAAAAACCATGGCTAGAGAAGCTATTAACCTATCCGATTCATCTTATGGGAAATTGGCTAAGACGAACGAATATAAATAAAGTCATTGTCGTAAATAATTGGATGCTTTCAACAAATCTTTATCACTCTATCAACGAACAACAAATCGAACAAATAACGAAATTATTAGTTGGAAAATTTCCAGAGCATACCATTCTATTTCGCTCTTTAAATAACAAATTATATCCCGCAACGACAGAAGCACTAGCTACAGTCGGTTATAATAAAATTATGTCTCGTTCTATATACTTATTTGATCCGAAACACTATAAAAAAATGAATAGAAAAAAACGAAAAGACTTATTAAATGATAAAAGTTTATTAGAGAAAAGCAATTATGAAATCATTACGAATGAAGAATTAACAAAAGATGATATTTTACAAATTTACCAGCTATACAACCAACTATATATTGAAAAATATTCCGCCCATAACCCAATGTTTACACCCGCTTATTTATGGAATGCTCTTCAGCATCGTTTATTTGAGATAAAGGCCATAAAAAAAGGGGATACAATTGATGGTGTCATTGCTTATTTTATTAGGGATGGAGTTATGACAACGCCGATCCTTGGCTATCATACAAACTCTGACCAGCAACAAGGTTTATACCGTATACTTTCCCTCCTTATTACAATGGATTCTATCGAAAAAGATTTAATTTGTCATTGTAGTGCTGGGGCTGGAGAGTTCAAACGAAATCGTGGTGCAATACAGCAGATTGAATACAGTTATGTATATAACGCTCATTTACCACCTAGACAACAAAAGGTATGGAAAGTATTAATGTGGATATTGAATACATATATAGAACCGATGGCAAAAAAACATCGCTTTTAAACAAAAAGACTTTTATGATTGCTTGTTACCAGGAACTCTTTATTTTAGTGTAGCTGCAATACCCACGTTATGGAATTTATATAGTATATTTTTTATAATTTATTTTATGTTTATCGTTTGGATGAAAGAGAGAAGTGCTTGAAGAGTAGTTCTCTTTTTTATTATGTTTTTGAAACAGCCCATTATGTACATACAGTAAAGAAGTAGAAGATTAGTAGGCATGGAGAGAAATCTTTATGTCCTTTTTTATGAGGATTTTTAATTTTAAAAATATATTGTAAGAAATAATTTACAATTTGTAAAAAATAAATTACAATTATCTAAAGAGGTGTTACTATTGTTACATAATAAAATTGTAGTTTGTCGAGCAGAAAAAGGTTGGACTCAAGAAGAACTGGCAACAAAAGTGGGAGTTAGTCGTCAAACTATCGCTACTCTTGAAAAGAATAAATATAACCCTTCTCTAATTCTTGCCTTTAAAATCGCAAATGCATTTGAAAAGCCGTTAACCGACGTATTTGATTATCTAGAGGAGTGATACATATGTTTTTATTAAAAATTTTATTATTTGTTTTAATAGTGATCAGTAAGATGTATGTAATAAAATTTCAATCAAGTGATGAAGCAAATGACGAAAGAGGAAGAGAAATTCTATATAAAACAAATAATGCTTTGTACAATATTCTATATTTAGGTATCCTTTCCATTATTGTTTTACAATTAATTGATATTATTCCTTTGAAATTTCTACCTGATTTGTTATTATATTTTGCACTTTCATTAAGTGTGTTAGGCAGTATTTTTATATTTATCAACAGAAACAGTAAAAATTACTAATACGAGTTAAGTGTTTAATCTTGTTCTGTTAGCTGATTGAACAAAATGTATTTTTTAAAAAGTGAAATCTCTATGTTAAACATGAAGGAATATAGTTAAACGAATAGTTACGTTTACTTAAGCAGACTGCATAAAATAATTAATCTTTTTCATAAAAACTTAAGGAAGCCAAAAGAACCCAAACATTTTAATCAAAATGTGTGGGTTCTTCTTTTTATAAAATGAATATTTGTAGTGTGGAATATATCCAATTGATTAACCGAACTAGTATTTTAGGGGGATTAACTGAAACAATACATATAACTTCATATCAATCTTGTTAATGAATTTCATTGCCCTCGGATAAAGGACAATAGTAGAACTTTGATTTTTATTACAATTTTGTAAGGTTAAGTAATAAAAATCGATAGAACGGGATATTAGAATGGGATACTCTGATTTATGGATAGAATATTCTGAAAATAGGGTGAAGCAAATGAAGAATAGGCAAAAAGCATCGATAATATGCAAAAGTATTTTATGTTTAATGATTTGTATATTCATTACGAATGAAGTATGGTTTACAAATGTGGTGAGGGCAGAATCGGGCACGTTGACTAATAGAAGTATAGAGAATTTCAAAAAAAAGATGGATGAACAGGTACCAAAATGGCAGGAGAATTATGAGGTACCAGGGGTTGCAATAGGTATCGTACATGAGGGGCGTATTGCTTATACACTTAACTACGGTTATGTAGACAAAAAGACAAAAAAAGCGGTGAGTGATGATACATTGTTTCAAGCTGGTTCTATATCTAAAAGCCTTACAGCGTGGGGAATCTTGCATCTTGTAGATGAAGGTCGTTTATCACTAGATGATCCCGTTGGAAAATATCTGACCAAATGGAAATTACCTAATTCAGAGTTTAATAATAATGAAGTCACGATAAGAAGATTGTTAAGTCATACAGCAGGGCTGTCTGCACATAAAGGATACCTCGGGGTCTTACCAGGGAAACATCTTGACTCTATTGAGGAATCTCTGTCTGGAAAAGGATGGCTTAATGAACCAGTGGAGGTTACCAATAAACCAGGTTCAGAAACAATTTACTCTGGTGGCGGATATACAATTTTACAACTTGTAATTGAAGAGGTTACCGGAATACCGTTTGATCGTTATATGGAAGAACAAATTATGAAACCTTTAGAAATGAAATCTAGTTCATTCTTACAACGTCCTGAAAACCATAACCTTTCGAAAGCTTATGGATATTTTGGAGAGGAGCTCCCTAGTTACCAATTTACCGAACAGGCTGCTGCAGGTCTTAAGACAAATGTTACCGATATGATGACATTGATGCTTGCAAGCATGGATGCAAATAATAAAGGGAATGGTGTCATCAAAAGTGAACGTGTTACGGAAATGCAAAAGCCGGTATTAGGGGAGAATGGTTTAGGTATATTTGAAAAAAAACTATTTAATCAATGGAAATTACTTTATCATTCTGGTGACAATCGAGGCTGGCATTCTTTTTATGGTTTCATTCCTAATACAAAGGATGGATTGGTAATCCTTACAAATGGTGAAGGCGGTATAGACTTACGACAGGATATTTACTATGCATGGATTGAATATGAAACGGGAAAATTACCTGAAAGTTACTTTTCTCTAGCTGAGCAGAAAAAAAACAACTCTATTACATCAATTGTTATTGGAGCCACACTTGGTTTATATTTGCTGCTATTTGTGATTAGATTGTACAAAGGTAGAAGAACTTTCATTTTTAAGCAAGAGAAGAGATCCTACATCGGATTAGTAGTTAGGACATTTTTACTTATTATTACTGCTATCCTCGTATTTTGTGCTGCCTATTTGTGGAGAGTTTTCAGCTTGAATTCCGGTAATACAATAAATTTTATTCTAATAATGGTATGGATTATAACATTATTAATTAGTGGATTTTTCCCGAAAATTAAAAGTAATAAAAAACAACGTATGAAACGAAAAGATTTAACATCAAAATTTACATGTATGTAATGTTAAAGGCTAGAAAGCTAGATTGGCGCGAATCTCGAATTGTGGAGTGCAATGAAAAGACAAAATCTCTTAAAAAACAATTAATTTTTCACTCCATTAGCCTTTACAATCTCTCCCTATAATATGAATTGGACAAGCACCTAAGAGAAAGCAGAACATGTCAGTTTGCACATTCTATTAGTAGGGGGAGAATTTGTATGAAAAAGACAGTTGCTTCATTAGCTGTTATGGCGGCATTATTACCGACATTTTCAGCACATGCGGAAGGGAAAGAGCAAGTCCGAAAATCAGCTACAACTTTTAACGTTATTAGTGATATTCAAGGGGATTTAGGGGACTTTGATCACGTGTTAAAAGATATGAACAAAGTGACGCCACTTTCTAGAGCGCTTATTTTGAATGGGGATAAAACGCCAACTGGACAGCAGTCACAATATGATGATGTGAAGCGTGTGTTAAACAAAAATAAACATCCGGAAAATGTATGGTCAACTGTTGGGAATCATGAGTTTTATGCTGGGAAATGGACAGCTGATGGGAAACTTTCTCAAAATACATGGCCAAATGGTGTAACTGAGGAAACGCTATTTAACCGTTATCTGAAATTCAGTGGGCAAGAAAAGGTATATCATAAAAAAGAATTAGACGGTTATCCGCTTTTATTTTTAGGAACTGAAAAATATATGAAATACCACGATTCAAAAATGTGGGACGAAGTATATATGAGTGATGAACAATTAGGTTGGCTTAAACAAAATTTAGAAGAGTATAGTCAAAAAGATAAAAATAAGCCAATCTTTATTTTCTCTCATCACGTTTTACCTGATACAGTATCTGGATCAAGACAATCACCATATTTACAAGATTATTTAAACGTGGATAAATTGTACGATATATTAAAAGACTATTCGCAAGTTGTTTTCTTCACGAGTCATACGCATTGGGATTTAAACTTACCTGACTGGGCTGGTAAAAAGAAAATTAAAGGCGGAGATGAAAAAGGTTTCACTGTTGTAAATACGGGCGGGATTGAAACAGGCTGGATGTCAGCAGGACCAAGTGGTGGAGAGAAAACTGCTCCTGATGGATATTCATTTAAACAAGGACTGCAAGTGAAAGCATACGGTAACGATGTTGTCGTAACGGCTTACGATTATAAACGTGATAAGGATATTAAGAAATTATTAGTTAGTGATTCAAAAGTTGCGCAAATGGCACCAAATGTAACAGCTGATGATAGTAAAAACGTAATTGCCGGTGCAACTGAATACATGGAGTACTCTATAGAAGGAACGAATGAGTGGTATACGTATAATAAAGCAAATCCTCCGAAATTTGATGGAGATAAAACTGTATACGTACGTCATAAAGGTGAAATGAATTTAGAGCCGGGATTAACGCAGTTACTTCGTTTTTCGGTAAATAAGTGATTGGAGGGAGTCCACATTTGAATGTGTGGGCTCTTTTTTTGTTGATGAGAAATGGGTGCTTGTCTGTCGTTTTTTGTCGATAGATCGATATATTAAGAAAATCGTTGATATATTGCAAGTTACGATCGATATATTTGAAAAACCGTTGATATATTGTAAGTAATGAACGATATATTTAAAAAATCGTTGATATAAATTTCATGTACCGTAATTAAGTTAAAATCATTAATACGGTTTTACTTATCAAAATGAAATTCTAATACATTTTTAACCCAGAAAGATGACTTCATCATTTTTACATGTAATAATAGTATCGTTACATATATTGTGAAAGAAGTACAAAAGGAGCGTTACAATGAATTTAGCTAAATTCCCGAGAAAAAAATATACAGAATCATATACACCGATTGAAAAGTTAAACAATTTTTCTGAAGTACTTGGTGGGCCGACTATTTATTTTAAACGAGATGATTTACTTGGTTTAACAGCTGGTGGTAATAAGACAAGAAAGTTAGAGTTTCTAGTTGCGGATGCACAGGAAAAGGGTGCAGATACGTTAATTACAGCTGGTGGTATTCAGTCAAATCATTGCCGCCTGACACTGGCAGCTGCGGTAAAAGAAAAAATGAAATGTATCCTTGTATTAGAGGAAGGGCTTGAGCCAGAAGAGAAGAGAGACTTTAATGGAAACTATTTCTTATATCACTTATTAGGTGCTGAAAATGTAATTGTTGTACCAAACGGAGCAGACCTGATGGAAGAGATGCATAAAGTAGCACAAGAAGTAAGTGAAAAAGGTAGTACACCATATGTAATTCCAGTTGGTGGATCCAACCCTACAGGCGCTCTGGGATACGTTGCTTGTGCGCAAGAAATTATGGCGCAATCATTCGAGCAAGGAATTGATTTCAGTACAGTTGTTTGTGTAAGTGGTAGCGCGGGTATGCATGCTGGTTTAACTACTGGTTTTTCTGGAACGCAAAGCCAGATTCCTGTAATCGGAATTAACGTAAGTAGAGGAAAAGCTGAGCAAGAAGAGAAAGTTGCAAAACTTGTAGCTGAAACTTCAGCTCACGTTGGTATCCCAAACATTATCCCGCGCGAAGCCGTTACATGCTTTGATGAATATGTAGGACCAGGATACGCTTTACCAACACCAGAAATGGTTGAAGCAGTTCAGTTACTTGCGAAAACTGAAGGTATTTTACTTGATCCAGTGTATACAGGTAAAGCAGTGGCGGGACTCATTGACTTAATTAGGAAAGGTACATTTAATAAAGAAGATAACATTTTATTCGTACATTCAGGTGGCTCTCCAGCTTTATATGCGAATACATCTCTATTTGCGTAAGTGTAAAAAGCATTGGGTATCCAATGCTTTTTTTCAGGCTGTGGAGAAAGTCTTCTCCACAGCCTGTTTATGTGTCTGAACCTCTTTTTATGTGTCAACACTGATAAAAAAGAGGTAAAGGAGAGATTTTTTATGATGGGTGCTTTAAAAAATCATCGTGATG
>NZ_CP031292.1:2618186-3116122 GCF_003355115.1 Bacillus sp. COPE52 | reverse complement strand
TTTATATTGTTTTCATTTACTAAAATTAAAAAGGATTGCAGAATGTTGGGAACCCTAAAGGGTTTCCCAACACTCTGGTAAAAAGCATTGGGTATCCAATGCTTTTTTTGTTATATAGCGAATTTGTTAGAAGGTGAGAAGTGGATTACATGGGTTCAAATGTAAAATAATTCAGATATTGTTATAATCGATTGTTTAAAAATATTATGAGATGGACCTTAGTATGTATAAAGTTCGTTCTGTTTGCTACTGTTTTGTTTGATGTTCAGTATTTTATTACTAGATTAGCAAGTGATAAATTCAATAAGTTTTAAAAAGTTATAGGTGTTAGTTTGATTAAAGTATTGCTACAAATATTGACTTTATAAATAGAAGAAACCCAAACAATTTAATCAAAATGTTTGGGTTTTAATTTTAGATTCTTTACATTTTTATAAAAAAGATTGATCGTTTTATGTGGCCTACTTAAATATTTTGTCATTTTTAAAAAAAGTTCATTTATATATTCCTTCAAAATCTTATTTACATGTGTATAAAGGATTTAGTCAATAAAGAAGATTTAAAATGTTATGGTGAGAAAAGGGAATTGTTAAAAAGAGAATATCTATTCGAAGAGTTTGGCAAAATACTGCAAGGATAAAGTATTCTTGTGCAGATATGCAAACGATTTAAACGAATCAATGAAATTTATAATGAGGGAGCAAACAAATATATGAGTGAAACATTACATAAAAGAAAACCACCATATTTAATGCTTGTAATTCTTTTTATTGGGGCCTTTGTTTCATTTCTAAATAACTCGCTTTTAAATGTAGCTTTGCCATCAATAATGAAAGATTTAGACATTCAAGATTATTCAACAATCCAGTGGCTTTCTACAGGATATATGCTTGTTAGTGGTATATTAATTCCGGCATCAGCATTTTTAATAACCCGCTTCTCAAATAGGAGCTTATTTATTACATCCATGGTGATTTTTATTTTTGGTACTGCCTTAGCGGCTGTAGCACCGAACTTTGGCTTATTACTTACTGGTCGGATGGTTCAAGCGGCAGGCTCTTCAGTTATGGGACCTTTGTTAATGAATATTATGCTAGTAAGCTTTCCGAGAGAAAAAAGGGGAACAGCAATGGGGATTTTTGGACTAGTTATGATTACAGCTCCAGCAATTGGACCGACACTATCAGGTTATATTGTAGAGTATTATGACTGGCGTTTGCTTTTTGAAATGATTTTACCGTTAGCAATCATTAGCTTACTATTAGGGATTTGGAAATCTGAAAATGTCATGAAACAAAACAAAAATGCAAAACTTGATTATCTCTCATTATTATTATCTTCTATCGGTTTTGGCGGTTTGTTATATGGGTTCAGTTCTGCAAGCTCAGATGGTTGGACGGATACAGTTGTCGTAACAACTTTAACCATAGGCGCTATTGCCCTAACTGCTTTCATTATCCGTCAATTAAAAATGAATGAACCGTTATTGGATTTACGTGTTTACAAGTACCCAATGTTTGCACTTGCATCTGTAATTGCAATTGTCAACGCGGTGGCCATGTTTTCAGGTATGATTTTAACACCAGCTTATGTACAAAACGTCCGTGGCATTTCGCCGCTGAACTCCGGGCTGATGATGCTTCCGGGTGCGGTAATAATGGGGGTTATGTCACCAATTACAGGTAAACTATTTGATAAATATGGCCCTCGGATTCTTGGCATAGTAGGACTTTCCATTACAGCTGTTTCAACTTATATGCTGGCAAACCTGCAACTCGACTCTAGTCACACGCATATTATTCTTATTTACACACTGCGGATGTTTGGGATGGCGATGGTGATGATGCCGCTTATGACAAATGGTCTTAATCAATTGCCAACTCGCTTAAATCCGCACGGTACAGCTGTTAATAATACAGCTCAACAAGTGTCAGGTTCGATTGGTACTGCTATTCTTGTTACGATTATGAATTCTGTAACAACAACAAAAGCTGAAAGTTTAATGTCTGATGTAGATCCAACAACCTTCACAGAAGCTACGAAGGCAATGTTAACGCAGAAGGCTTTATTATCCGGAATTCAGCATTCATTCTATGTAGCGCTTGGCATGAATGTTGTAGCACTACTATTAGTTTTTTTCGTTAAACGTGTAGATACAAGTGCGGAAGCTGTCGAGAGGTTAAATCGTTAAAGCAAAAAAACTCTTGATAATGATTCCTATAAGTTTCTTGCTGATTAGTTAGGCTGTGAAGAAATACAATTTTTTGTTGCTAAGGCGTCGGTATTTAAAGTTGGAAAAGAACCAGTGAAATAATTATATATAGTAAAAAGGATCTGATATTCATATCAGATCCTTTCAGATTGAAGACAAACACATTGTTCAATTAAATAATGTGTTTGTTTTTTATCTATTTCTCTATCCTTCTCAACCTTTTTATTCGGTGTTTTTTTATTTTTACTCAATATTTTCTACATGTAAACACTTAGTTTCACAGTAATAGCCTTTGCCACCAACATAAACTTTTTCTATTTCATTCTTGCTATTGGTTGCTAATTTAACTAATATTTCGGAAGGCGAGTGTAAAGAATAACCTTGTTCAAATACATAGACTTCTTTTTGTAAGTAGTGCTGTTCATAAAGGTAGCAAGCTAATGCACCGTTTGAAGTTCCAGTCGCTGCTTCTTCATTGATATCGTATAGTGGAGCAAAGTTTCTGCATATAATTCGATTGTCATTAAAAGTATATAGATGCATCCCGACAACATTATAATACTTGCTGATTTTTTTAATTTTTTCAAAATTAGGTTGCATTGTATGTAATTGTGTTTCGCTTTTTATAGGAATTAAAATATCTTTTAAGCCCGTGGAGACAATTTGAATTGGGTATTTATTGTCTATATCTTTAATGTCAAAGCAGTCGATAAACTCATTTGGAGATATAACATCATAGAATATCGGTTCGTTTTGTTCCATGAATATGATGTCCTCTTTTATGGTAATAGTAAGAACACCGCTGTTCGTTTCAATCGTATAGCGATTCTTGAAAAGTTTATTTAAATGCATCAGTATCGTGAAAGAGCCAATTGTGGCATGCCCACATAAATCAACTTCTTCTTTTGGTGTAAAATACTCAATTTTATAATCAGCAATTTCAGATTCTGATATAAATGCGGTTTCCGCATAGCCCAGTTGTTTGGCTATTGCCATTTTTTGAGTAGTGGTCAATGTATTCTCCATAAATACCACTCCTGCTTTATTTCCGCCTTTATGATCCTTGCTAAATGCACTTGCAACATAAACAGATATTTTCATAAGACACCTTCCTCACTTATAGTAAATTGTAACATGGAAAGCACTACGTATAAATGTTGTTGGATAAATTTACTATAAAGCAAGAGACAAACTATTTTTTAGCATCGGAACTCTCTGGAAATAGTTTCACTAGTCAAACATTACTTACTTATCGTATTTGTTTGACTGGACATTAAAAACTATGGGCTTTCCAAATACTACAATCTTAAGCTCATCAACTTCTTTGTTTTGGGTGTTCGCTTTTCTTAGCTTGACGGATATGTAGTGCAACTGTAGCTGTAAAATAAAGTGTGATCAAAATATGTGGGGAGTTTTTAGATTATCTTTTAACACCAACATCATAATGCTCCAATTATAATAATTCGCTTCATTGTAAGTTAGTATTTTTTTCTGCAAATTATAAATCTAATGTCAACAAACAACTTAGATTACCAACCTTATAAGCAATATCATAATCATGAATAGTTAGGGAAAAGATAAAGTAAGGTAATCAATTACATATCTTTATCCCAGGCGATTGCTTGCTATCTTCTCTTTATTGAATGGGGTATTTTATCCCGCTATTTGCCGGGCAGTAAGACCCCCACCTCAAAATTCAGCGGAAGCAAAGAAGTTAGGTAGGGGTCCTGCTGCCCGTAAAAGCCCGATTGGTGAGGGCTGATTAAAGTTTCACTTTATTTTATGCTTTTTGAAAGGGTGTTTTTAATGGATAAAAAAGTATCTGCCATTCCTCAGCCGAAAACATATGGACCGCTGGGGAATCTCCCATTAATCGACAAAGATAAACCGACCTTATCTTTTATCAAGATAGCGGAAGAGTATGGTCCTATTTTTCAAATTCAAACTTTAAGTGATACCATCATTGTCGTTTCTGGACATGAACTGGTAGCAGAAGTCTGTGACGAAACACGGTTCGATAAAAGTATAGATGGTGCTTTAGCAAAAGTTCGCGCCTTTGCTGGGGACGGGTTATTTACAAGTGAGACTGACGAGCCTAACTGGAAAAAAGCTCATAATATTTTGATGCCTACATTCAGCCAACGGGCAATGAAAGATTACCATGCCATGATGGTCGATATTGCTGTACAACTCGTTCAAAAATGGGCAAGACTGAATCCGAATGAAAACGTAGATGTTCCGGAGGATATGACCCGTCTTACATTGGATACAATTGGTCTATGTGGTTTTAATTACCGATTTAATAGCTTTTATCGTGAGACCTCTCATCCTTTTATCACTAGCATGAGCCGTGCTCTAGATGAAGCGATGCACCAATTACAGCGACTGGATATAGAAGACAAACTCATGTGGAGAACGAAACGTCAATTTCAGCATGATATCCAATCCATGTTTTCTTTAGTAGATAATATTATTGCTGAACGTAAAAGTAATGGAAATCAAGAAGAAAATGATTTACTTGCCCGTATGTTAAATGTGCAGGATCCGGAAACTGGTGAAAAATTAGATGATGAAAATATTCGTTTTCAAATTATCACTTTTTTAATAGCTGGGCATGAGACAACAAGTGGATTGTTATCTTTTGCAATCTATTTTTTATTAAAGAATCCGGATAAGTTGAAAAAAGCCTATGAAGAAGTAGATCGGGTATTGACAGATCCTACTCCAACATATCAACAAATTATGAAACTTAAGTACATACGGATGATTTTAAATGAATCGCTACGTCTATGGCCTACTGCTCCAGCATTCAGTCTCTATGCAAAAGAAGATACAGTAATTGGTGGGAAATATCCAATTAAGAAAGGAGAAGATCGTATTTCTGTTCTTATTCCACAGCTACATAGGGATAAAGACGCATGGGGAGACAATGTGGAAGAATTCCAACCTGAACGATTTGAAGAGCCGGATAAGGTTCCTCATCATGCTTATAAGCCATTTGGAAATGGTCAACGAGCATGTATCGGTATGCAGTTTGCACTTCATGAAGCCACTCTCGTAATGGGAATGCTTCTTCAACATTTTGAATTAATCGATTATCAAAACTATCAGCTGGACGTAAAACAAACATTAACGCTAAAGCCCGGTGATTTTAAAATTAGGATTCTACCCCGAAATCAAACTATCAGTCATACTACTGTTCTTGCGCCTACAGAGGAGAAACTGAAAAACCATGAAATCGAACAGCAAGTTCAGAAGACTCCTTCTATTATTGGAGCTGATAATCTTTCGCTGCTTGTTCTGTATGGCTCGGATACAGGGGTAGCAGAAGGTATTGCAAGAGAACTAGCAGATACAGCTAGTTTAGAAGGTGTTCAAACGGAAGTGGTAGCTCTTAACGAGCGAATTGGAAGTCTGCCAAAAGAAGGAGCAGTTCTTATTGTAACTTCATCTTATAATGGAAAGCCACCAAGTAATGCAGGGCAGTTTGTGCAGTGGTTGGAGGAATTAAAACCGGATGAGCTAAAAGGTGTTCAATACGCAGTTTTTGGTTGTGGAGATCACAATTGGGCTAGTACTTATCAGCGGATTCCAAGATACATTGATGAGCAAATGGCTCAAAAAGGAGCAACGAGATTCTCTAAACGCGGAGAAGCGGATGCAAGTGGTGATTTCGAGGAACAGCTCGAGCAATGGAAACAAAGCATGTGGTCTGATGCGATGAAGGCATTTGGATTGGAACTTAACAAAAACATGGAGAAAGAACGCAGTACATTAAGTTTACAATTTGTCAGTCGTCTTGGAGGATCTCCTCTTGCGCGAACATATGAAGCAGTTTATGCTTCTGTATTAGAAAATCGTGAACTCCAATCATCCAGCAGTGATAGAAGCACGCGACATATCGAGATCTCCTTGCCAGAAGGCGCTACGTATCAAGAAGGAGACCACCTTGGAGTGCTGCCAATTAATAGCGAGAAAAATGTTAACCGAATTTTAAAACGCTTTGGATTAAATGGGAAGGATCAAGTCATACTGAGCGCAAGTGGGCGCAGTGTAAATCACATACCTTTAGACAGTCCTGTTAGTTTGTTTGACCTTATTAGTTATAGTGTCGAAGTGCAAGAAGCAGCCACTCGAGCACAAATACGAGAAATGGTGACATTCACAGCATGCCCTCCTCATAAAAAGGAATTGGAATCATTATTGGAAGAAGGAGTTTATCATGAAAGAATATTAAAGAAACGTATTTCAATGTTGGATCTGCTTGAAAAGTATGAGGCTTGTGAAATCCGATTTGAACGATTTTTAGAACTTCTTCCTGCGCTCAAACCGCGTTACTATTCTATTTCAAGCTCGCCACTCGTTGCACAGGATCGTCTGAGCATTACGGTTGGTGTTGTTAATGCACCTGCATGGAGTGGGGAAGGGACATATGAAGGCGTCGCTTCTAATTATTTAGCTCAGCGTCATAATAAAGATGAAATTATCTGTTTCATTCGAACGCCACAATCAAACTTTCAATTGCCTGAAAATCCAGAAACACCAATTATCATGGTGGGACCAGGTACTGGAATTGCACCATTCCGTGGATTCTTGCAAGCGCGTCGTGTTCAAAAGCAAAAAGGTATTAACTTAGGACAAGCGCATCTATATTTTGGTTGTCGTCATCCTGAAAAAGATTATCTTTATCGTACAGAACTAGAAAATGATGAAAGAGATGGATTAATCTCTTTACACACAGCTTTTTCTCGTCTAGAGGGAGAGCCAAAAACATATGTACAGCATTTAATAAAACAAGATAGAATCAATTTAATTTCGTTATTAGATAATGGAGCTCATCTTTATATATGTGGTGATGGAAGTAAAATGGCTCCGGATGTAGAAGATACCCTTTGTCAAGCATATGAAGAAATTCATGAAGTTAGTGAACAAGAAGCAAGGAATTGGTTGGATCATTTGCAACATGAAGGACGATACGGGAAAGATGTTTGGACTGGAATATAAATGATCCTTAATTAGATAAGTAATCTGTAACGAATGAACTTTTTTCGACTAAATGTTACTTTACAAAATAAACGTATGGATAAAAATCCCGTATTTTTTATGGAATACGGGATTTTTCTATTTTTTAATAAGCTGGACTGATATTGTAGAAAAAGAAAAAATCTCATATGAAACTAAATTAGAGTGTTACACATAGAGTAGGGCCGTTCTATTAAAAAACTAAGTTTGATTAAATAAATGCGATAAAATCTTGTCAAAAATAATGAAATTTCAGGAAAAATAAGGTACACTAGTCAATGGTTTTGGTTTAAAATCGATTGACGTTAATGTCTATGGGGGAAAAATTGATGAACAACAATACAGTAAATGAATCAGTTGAAGAAGTTCATAAAAAACGAGTAAGATCAAGAAAACGTTTTCCAAATTGGAAATTTATCGCAGCGGGTGTTGGTATAATTGCGCTTCTCGTTGGGGGAGTGAGTTATTATCAGGCAACTCACTTCAATTCGAATGTTACGATTAATGACACCAAAGTTGGTGGTATGAGTGCTGATCAGGCAATACAGAAATTAAAAACATCTGGACTAGCAAATAAAGTCTATGTCGATCAACAACAAATTTTAGATGAAAAAGAGACAAAAACAGAACTTACGGAAAAAGATTTGCCTCAAGTTAAGAAGCTATTAAAAAGCCAGTGGACATTTTTCCCTTCCTCAAAGGAAAAAAATTATTCAGTGCTACCGGAAAAGGCGGATCAGTATCGTAGTGAAACGATGAAAAAACTTGTAGAAGAAAAGCTCGTTTCTATGAATAAAGAATTAAAAGCACCTCAAGATGCTATGGCGAAGCTTGAACAAGGAAAAATTGTTATTTCGAAGAGCGTTGATGGAAAACAGTATGACGTTACTAGTCTATTGAAAGATTACGACAAGCAGAAATATAAAAGCGAAATTCATCTGAAGTCTACATACATACAGCCTATTAAAGAAGACGATCCAATTATCAAAAAAGAGGAGCAAGCACTACAGAATCTTCTTGGGCAGTCCGTTGAATATAAAGTACAGAATGAAGTGTATCCTTTAAAAGCGAAAGATTTAATTCAAAATGCCTCTATGTCAAAGGATATGAAAGTGACAATCGATGCGAGTGACATTAAGAAAAAGATTACTGAAATTAATAATGCTAAATCAACATTAAATAAAAATTTCAGCTTTAAAACCCATTCCGGTTCGGTTATATCAGTAAAAGGACAAGGCTACGGCTGGGCACTAGATGTTGAAAAAGAAACAAAACAAGTTCAACAAGCTTTTGAAAAGGGTGAAAAATCGCTATCTGCTTCTAATATTCACGGAAATGGTTGGGAGAAGGAAGGTATCGGTTATGAAACAACAGCGAATAACGGTATTGGAGACACGTATGCGGAAGTTTCAATTGCAGATCAACAAATTTGGATTTATAAAGATGGCAAATTAGCAGTCACAACAAATGTAGTAACTGGTAAACATAGCACGAGTGAAGATACATCACCAGGTGTGTGGTACGTTCTGTATAAACGAACACCATACACGTTGAAAGGCAGCGCAGTAGGTAAAGCTGATTATGCAGTTAAAGTAGATTACTGGGTACCATTCACAAATAGCGGTCAAGGATTCCATGATGCTGGCTGGCGAACAAACTGGGCGAATAATGCTTATTTAACAGGGGGATCAGGTGGGTGTGTTAACCTTCTTCCTAATGTTGCAAAAACTGTGTATGATAATTTGAACACGTATGATCCAGTTATCGTGTACTAGAAAATAGCAATCTTGCGTGAAGCGATGTATGAAGAACTTAAATTAAAAAAAGAAGCAGAAAATCGTGAGTGATTTTCTGCTTCTTTTTTATTATGTATACTATGTACTTCTCGTGTGCGGGGGAACTGTTATCTAGGTACATTTAAACATAACATGTGGTTATCAATTCAGAGAAAGGCATCTGATGGTATCTTTTCTTTATTTCCAAAAGGACTTGCTCAATATCATCATGAATTTTTATTGATGGCATTTATATATTTTTTTACTCATAAGAATAGAACTAGCTTAGTATTTACTGGGGGGATTAAGAATGAATAGGGATGAGACCTCATTACATCCTGATACGGGTGTTACGTCTGTCATGTTTGTTGAACGATCATTAAATGAAATTCGTTTTTGGTCTAGAATCATGAAGGAGCATTCTTTTTTTCTTCGATTGGGGTTTAGATGTGAGGATACCCAACTAATCGAAGAAGCTAATCAATTTTATCGATTGTTTGAACATATCGAACAAATAGCGTATTCCTATACAAATGAAACAGATCCTGAGCAAATAAAAAGATTTAATTCAGAAGTACAACAAGCTGCAACTAATATTTGGGGATTTAAAAGAAAAATTCTAGGATTAATTCTCACGTGTAAATTGCCAGGGCAAAATAATTTTCCACTGTTAGTTGACCATACAAGTAGGGAAGCTGATTATTTTAGAAAACGTTTAATTGAATTAAATGAAGGTAAATTAGATGCCCTTCCGGATGCTATTATTAAAGAAAATGTTTTCTTTTTAAGGATTATGGCAGACCATGCTAAATTTATTGGTCATCTTCTTGATCCATCGGAAAGAAAGCTTGTAGATACAGCACGGAATTTTAGCAATGATTTTGATGAATTAATGTATCAAGCAATTGACTTAGAATCTATGAAACCACAATCTCAAACAGTTCCTCTTTTAGATCAATTTTTAGATCAAAATCGTGTGTCAGTCACATCTCTTCGGGATTTTAAGAAAACGGCACGTGATTTAATTGAGCAATGTAAAATAAAGAGTATCATTCATCCATTATTAGCAGATCATGTATTTCGTGAAGCGGATAGATTTCTTGAAATCATTGATATGTTTGATGCTCATCTTACCAATATTAAATCACAACCTAGATATTAAAAAATAAGGAAAGATACTATTTTTCCTTAAGCTGAGAAGTTAACAATTTATTGTTAGCTTCTTTTCCTTGTGATTTTTAATATTTTCAAGCAATGTAATGAAGTATAATTAGCGTATAAGCTACAAGAACAAGGCAAACAGCTTGTGAAAATAGATAGGTGATTTCCTTCTGCAAAGATGTGTCGCGGTTGTAGAAACAAAAAAGAAATGTCACTATCTGAAAGAACAATGTAGACGATCGGAATTAAAAATGTTGAATAAAATTGACAATGAATATCATTTGCATTTATTATGGAATCGTCCCATGTAATTGGATATGATTTTTGTGAAAAAAAGTCTACTTTTTTATTAATGTAATAGATTTCAATTAAAATGTCACTTTCAAGAACTATCACTAATTTTTTTATGAATTTAAACGTAGGAAAGGGTAAGTAAAAATGAACTGGAAAAAAGGCGGATTATGGATTATTATTTTTTTCATTGTAAAAGGTACGATTTCTACACTTTTACTTGTTACAGGTGCTAAATATTTTAATTTATCATATATGCAACTTTTCGTACTAGTACTGATCTTATTACTGATTTCTCTCATAAGTCGAAAATTGCTTTATAGACATAAACAAAATAAAAAGCAAAAAGAGCTAAATATATAATGAAGCCCCAGAGACCTTTGGATTTCTGGGGTTTTACTTTTGGAAATTCATCCCGCTATTTGCGGGTAGTAAAACTCCCATCATTTATAATCTAGTAATAATTCATATAACCAAGAATACTTGGGCTAACAGATTTTATTAGAGTGCCATTATCTTTTTGTAACCGAATAGATTCATTACCGTTTCAGACTTATGTATGAATTCATAACCTAACAGTAAAAGGGGGATGATTGAAAATATGGCGAGTAATGAGGAATCAATTTGTCGACAGTTTGCCAGAATTATCGGTGGACAAGAAGGATTCGCCGGTGGAAAATGTGTAGCAACAATAAATCGGGAGGAAATACGAGCAACAATCTTAGGAAAACGTTTTAGAGTAACAACGTCCTTCTCATTTGAATCAAGAGATCATAAAACTGGACGGGCATTATGTCTAGGCCGAGTAGCACTCTTGCAAAAGGAAGTTACTGAATTTGTTGCTACAATTATTAAACAAGGTATAATTGTTTCGTCTATACACAATGAATGGTTATGTGATGATCCGAATTTGATTTACGTTAATATCGAAGACGTTGATGATCCACTAATTTTCGCAAAAAAAGTTAGAAGAGCGTTATGCAAGTAACAAATTTCTTTCGTTAAATGTTTGATTTTATTAATTAGAATTTTTTGGAATAGATTTAAGTGAATGATTTTATAAAAAAGAAGGCGTTCCATATTTGGAATGTCTTTTCTTAATAATTTTGCTGCTAATGTCGGCTGTTACATTATTTTAATTGATTATATGCTGCTTATCTTGCAACAATAAGAACTGGGTGAGGTATGTTAACTTGATGGCGATGAGCTTCGATTGTGGAAAACCTCCAGATTTTTATTAGCTGGTTAGTTGAGGAAGAATTTGTTCCACAACCATTAAGTTATTATCATACAAAAAATTCTTCTCCTGTAATCCCTTCAAATCGGTCAATCTCCGCGTCTTTTGAATTCCCTGAAAGTTGCTAAACTTAAGCTAAATAACTATACCCTCTCTAGAGAAATAATTAACATATCCTATGCAAGAAAGTTTAGGTAGCTAATAGCATATGTTTTATTGAAAGGGTGTGTTTGAATTATGGAAAGGCCGAATTGGGGAATTGGAGGATTAGTATTCGTTGGCTGCATGTTTCTTGGTGGAGGAGTGGGATCTATGTTAGGAAGTACTCAAACTGGATGGCTAATAGGAATGGGTACTGGATTTCTTGGGATGGCTTTAACGAGACTGATTAGAAAGTAATATAACGGGGATTCTTCTTCCGGTAAATAATGAAATATGTATGTAAGTAATTAATGCCAAAAGAACTTTATAAATTATAGTTAGAAGCTTCTCTTTTGTATTTGTCTTTTCTGATTTTTTCCATACATAGATATGATTCTCAAGTCAGAGGATGGCACCTTAGGGTGTTTTTTTATGCCCTCTAAAAATATCTTAACATATAATAGCCGAGTTTTACCTTCAGTCGCCCAGCAAGCATAAAAGGAAAAACACCTCATAAAGTGAAAGTTTAATCAGTGGGGTGTTTATCCCTCACTGATTATTAGCACTCACCAATCGGGCTGTTACGGCCCGTTACTGCGGGATAAAATAAAAATTCTGCACCATTTAAACTCTGGTAACAATACAAATGATCAAGAATAATTGAGCTAATAGATTTCGTTAGATTCCCATCATCTTTTTTATAATAGCATAGATTCATTATCGTTTCAGACCTATGTATTCATTCATAACCTAACAGTGAAAGGGGTGATGATGAAAGGTATGGCGATTAATGAGGAATCAATTTGTCAACAGTTTGCAAGAATTATCGGCGGACAAGAAGGATTCGTCGGTGGAAAATGTGTGGCTGCCTGTAGATATCAAATTTTATAAAATGTTATAAGAACATCATAAAAAGAAAGAGGATGAAGCGCTAAAAATTACTGTGGTCATATTAAGCGGGGAGATCTACGGAACTTCTGTAGAATGGAGAAGAAATAGTCAGCAGAAATCACACCGGAGGAATGTATGGAATAGATTTTGATTTTGAAAACAATAGGTAATTCATTTGACAATTAAAATGACCTAATTTAATATATATGTCATAGCATATAAATAGTGAAACAAATACATTCACTGTGAATAATTGACTGGTATGCTATATCCTTTTATATCTTAATTTATAGAGGTGATCCATGAACTTACATGATTTAATAGGCTATCTTGTTCATCGTACTGATGTGAAAATGACTAATTATTTTACAAAGAAATTAAAGCCGTATGGAGTTACACCAGAGCAGTGGGGAATTATTAGTGTTCTTTGTAGCCAAAGGGGCACTACTCAAAAAGAGTTAGCAGAAGCTATTGATAAAGATCAAACTACTGTCGTAAGAATGATACAGTCAATGGAGAGAAAAGGGATTGTAAAGAAGGCTTTGAATGACCAAGATAGGCGTTCACATAACCTTTTTTTAACTGAAAAAGGTGACGAGTTAAAGAAAACCATCTTGCCTGTAGTGAAAGACGCTCACCATTTCGTTACGAGTAATTTGAGCAAGGAAGAGATTAAAGTATTACAATCATTATTAAACAAATTGTATGATACACGCTATTAATACTTGTTCCTTATTAATACTATGCTATTCATAAGGAACAAACTTTGTTTTATGTATTATATATGCTATAGCATATAATTTCGTTTGTTTAGAGGAAGGAGAAGGTAGCTTTATTTTCTATGATATCTGATTCAGGATCACTTTTTTACCTAGTACCAGTCGAATTTCTGCATTGTATATGCTATAGCATATAATTTTTACCCCTTTAAATATTGAAGCAATTTCCCTATGATCAATCTCAGGAAATAGGGTATAGGTAGTGACTACTACCTGAACAATACTGAGTTTTTATCAAATAATAAGAAAGGTGTGATTACTATTTTAATTTTCATCAATATTGTAAAAGTTTTGTTGTTTGTGTTCTTTTTAATGACAGGTACGAAAATTATATCTGGGAAAATGGCAGAGGAGTTCAAACGATTTGGTTTACCTTCGTTTTTTAATTTCTTAACTGGAGCTTTTGAGATTGTAGGAGCAATTGGAATGTTGATAGGAATTTGGATTCCAATAGTAGCTTTATTAGCAGGATTGTTGTTAGGTGGTACGATGCTTGCAGCTGCATTAACTCTTATTGTATTAGCGAGAGATCCTTTTAAGAAAGCAATACCTGCGCTTGTTTTGTTTGTCCTTAGTTTAGGGGTAAGTTGTTATCATATTTTTTAAACATAACCTGAAGCCGTTAAACTGTATGCGTTCAAGTTGCTAACATTTTGTAGTTTTTTTACAAATAGGGGGATTCTCAAATTAATGCTTGAATAATAATAGCAATACGAATTTAGACATTACTATCATTCGAATCATAATCAGTAAAAGAATGGGAAGGATTTTTATACAAAGGAATTCCTGATGAATTTTATGTTAAAAATAGGAGTGAGTGAAAATGGCGTATTTATTACAAGTTGATTTTCCGTTTGAAGGTCCTTTTGGTGAAGAAATGGAAAAAGCATTTTGGGATTTAGCAAATAGTATTAACGAAGAAGGAGGATTCCACTGGAAAATATGGACTGAGAATGAAGAAACAAAAGAAGCTGGAGGCATTTATGTATTTGAGGAAAAACAAGATGCTGAAAAATACGCTGAAATGCACAAGAACAGACTTGAAGCAGTTGGTATTAAAGATATTAGAGTAAGAATTTTTAACATCAATGAAAAGTTAACGGAACTGAATCGTGGGTATATTAAATAATTTCGACAATCGGAGCAAGCGTAAAAGGAGGGGGATAATCCCCTCTTTTTTAAATTCTTAAATTGATGGTGAGGGGACTTGCACAAAAAAATCCCTATATAAATAGGGATTTGGGTATCGGTATATTGTTCCTTGGAAAAGGATGTATGAAGTGTAATATATGAGAGTTCTTATATTTGTGAAAGTGACGTAAAAGTACTTTAAAGAAATTTTATTGAAATAATTTCTTCTCCTTTAATTCTTTCAGTCTGCTTTTCCTTAACGTCTCATGCCCATCAAGCTAAGAAAACAGATGAACCCAAAAACAAAAAAATCCTTCGCAAAATTTGTGAGAGAAAAGGAGAGATAAAGGTATTTTAACCTTATCTCTCTTTTTCTATATTAATTTATTTTCAGGTAAGGAGTTGATTAGTTATTACTAGTTATAAGAACGTGAAGAAGTGTTGATTGCCGGTTGGAACTGTTGTAAAGGTTGAGGGGGGAATCCAAGGGAATATCAGAGATGTGCATGATCATTTGGCGCAGGGTTATTAATCCATCTTCTATGAAATCGTGGGATTATATAAGCATTTATTATCCTGGAGATTTTAAAATAAAACCTACCTAATTATAGAAGTGATTTGAACGTAAGGAAATTGTAAGAAATGCATAAGAAAAAAGAAATTTTTATTATGTAGGATACAAATATAGAGAAGCACAAAAGAGGGAGGATAAATAGGATTTATTTATACGAAAACCAAACTAGTAATAAGCACATTCTAAATAAAAAAATCATTTATGGTACTAACATACATGTGAAAAAGAGAGGTTTTACCGTTTATTACGACAGTATGGTGCTTGTAAAAATAAACAATATGAAGATGATTTCTGTGTAATTAGTAAGAAATAATATACAACCGCCGATACTATATGAATAGAGGGGAAGAGTGTCTTATGAAAATATATAATTAACTCCCATTTGCAGATTTAGCACTTTTCATTGCCGGAACTCTTTATTATACCTAACACCAACCGCAATGATAAAAACAGGCTCCACTCAAAATATACTTAGTTCATTACAAATAAGTACTCAACTAGATCGTACTTCCGTCGAACAAGTAATGCGAGATACATTGCAACTTGGACACCCCCGGGGTACTCGCTAAAACTTCCCAGGATAGAAAAACGTAGGGGTATGCAGCTGGTATATAGGATATAAGAACTAAGAACCGATGAAAACAGATTTTTACTTTCGCATTGGAAGTGTAACGACTTAAACAAATTTTTTTCTTATTTGCTTGGTGGCAATTACTGAAAGAACAGCAACTAAAACAAATATTCACTACAGTTTCTACAGGAAAGGGAGGAATCAATGGATATGGTCTAGGAATCTATGAAATTAAACTTCCTAACGTTGTCTCGATAGGGGGACATACAGGTGTTATTCCAGGATTTAATACTTTTGCTGGAGGGACACATGGAGGGAGGCATATGTTGACGGCAATTTGAACAGTATGGGTAGAGCCGAGAATCCTGGTCTTTTTAAAAGTATTTTACTTGTTGAATTTAGACAGTAGGGATAAAGGCGGAATAGTAGTTTATGTGATGTTTGTAATTGTACAAATAAAAGATGAAATCGATCATTTATCTAAGGAGGTATTTTTCTTATGGAAAATAAATTATCTGGGGTGTTAGCCGCTACCTTGGCTCTAACGATGAGCCTACCAACAGGAGCGCTAGCGTCTTCTAGCAGTAAGACTCCAGTTGTATCTAGTCAAGAAGTTGCTAGCCAAGATTTGGAGAAGATTGCTGCAGAGAACGCTGAACTACTCACGAAGTCCTATGAGACGACTAGCGTGCAGTATGCGCTGATTGATAATGGTAAACTTATTTTGTCGGGGCAGACAGGCAAGAATGACATAGAAGGGAAAGAGCCACTAACCAAAGATACTCTATACGGAATTGGTTCAACCAGTAAAGTATATACAGCTGCGGCTGTTATGAAACTAGTAGACGAAGGAAAAGTTGATTTGGATGCCCCTGTTGCCCGCTATATTCCTGAGTTCAAAATGAAAGATAAACGATATAAGCGCATCACACCGCGTATGCTGTTGAATCACTCCTCGGGTTTGCAAGGTTCCTCGTACAATAATGTATTTTTATTTAAAGATAATGATGCTTATGCCCATGATATCTTGTTGCAGCAATTGTCCAACCAAAACTTGAAGGCAGACCCTGGTGCGTACTCAGTATACTGTAATGATGGTTTTACGCTAGCTGAGATCTTGGTAGAGAGAGTCAGTGGTATGAGTTTTACTGAATTTCTACATCAAAAGTTTACAGAGCCATTAAAACTGAATCATACGATAACATCGCAAGACAAATGGGAAGACGAAAAGCGGGCTGGACAGTATTCTCCAAAATACCAGGGACAGCTTCCGAGTGAAATGGTAAATGCGATTGGTACGGGAGGAATCTCTTCTACTGCAGAAGATGTGGTGCGATTCTCACAAATATTTATGGGACAGGGAAAAGAAATTCTCTCTAATAGAGCAGTCAAGGCGATGGAACAAGAAGAATATAAAAGAGGCATGTGGCCGGAAGATAGCGAAAACATGTTCAACTATGGTCTTGGCTGGGATAGTGTGAAACTATACCCATTCAGTGAATATGGGATAAAAGCGTTGACTAAGGGTGGGGATACGGTACTGCAACATGCCACATTGGTCGTGCTTCCAGAACAGAAGATGGCAGCAGTTGTATTGTCCTCCGGCGGCTCCAGCACGACAAATCAACTGTTGGCAAACAAATTACTGTTAGCTAGGCTTAAAGAGAAAGGGACAATTAAGGATATAAAACCAGATAAATCCTTCGGCAAGCCAGTCAAGGCTAAAGTACCTCAAGACGTGGTAAAAAAAGCGGGTTTTTATGGAAATATCCAAAGCCATTTCAAAATAGAAATTACGAAGAAGGGAGAACTGTTTTTACCAACTAAACCGAAAGAAAAATATGTATATACGGCGGATGGAAGCTTTATAAATGAGAAGGGTACCTCCAAGCTTAACTTCGTTACTGAGAAGAATGGAAAAGTTTATTTGAGAGAGAGCACATATGAATTATCGCCGGGATTGGGGCAAAATGTGTTGACTCAATATTTAGCCCAAAAATTAGAAAGCAATGTGTTACCGAAGAAAACAGCAGCTGCATGGGCGAAGCGTGAGGGGAGCAAGTTCTACCTCGTTAACGAAAAATTTAATTCAATGAACTATCTAGGACTACTAATGCCTCTAAACACACAAATTACGCTCAAGGATGGGTATTGGGACGGCAAAAAAATTACAGGTCCAAATTCGGCGACGCATCAAATTCAGATTCCCGTGATAAATGGGCGGGATACGACGGAAGCTCATTTCTATACAGAGAATGGTAATGAATATATGGAGATGGCCAGCTTTTTATACGTCAGTGAATCTAACGTAAAATCCCTTGATGCAGGTCAATTATCGAAAGTTACACTGCAAGAAAATGGGCATGCCAAATGGTTTACGATTCCGCAAACGGCAGCAGGGAAAACGATGACTGTGAAGTTGCCATCAGGAAGTTCATTCGCGGTGTATGATGAGAATGGAGTATGCGTCAATTTTACCGTCGTTAGTGACAATAACAAAGTGAAACTACCAGAGAACGGAACGGTTGTATTTGCTGGCGCACCGAACTCCGAATTTACAGTTGCATTGAACTAGCTACAACTCGGGATAGACTTCAATAAAACAGTGCGACATGGAAAAGATATTTTATTTGTATCTTAAGTATTACCTTAAATAATATTACACTTAAATTCTTAGCTTAATAGCAATGGGATAGCACCACATGTCTATCAACCTAAGAAAATAAATCAACCCCATGTCCATCAAGCTAGTAAAAATAAATACCCCAAAAATAGTAAAATTGACATCTCCAGAGTAAAAATGTAAAAAATTATTGTTTAGTGGCAGCATAAAACCTTAGTTTGATAGCGATATGGCGCTACTCATAAAAAAAGAAATAGGAGAGAATATCCTATTTCTTTTTATTAATATAATAAAATGTGATGAATAGATCCAAAGTAATGATAATAATTAGAAGTAACAAGTGTATAAGTGCATCAGTTTTTCCGTTTAGTAAAGACTTTACAAAGAAATCCCATTCTGTTTCATAGGGAGGCTCTACCCAATTTCGTTGCAGTCCTAACACCATTCCATTTATGAAATAGACAATGCTTAATAGGATTCTTCCAAGAAATAAGGCAGTTGCTTTTATAGTCCACTTCTTTATCTTTATTATATAAAGGGTTGGAAATAGTATAAGCACCCAAAAAATAAGAATGTAAACAGCATTGATCATTCTCTATACTCCTAACAAAACGATTTTTTCTTAATCTTGGTGAATTTTCAGGGTGAAAGTTAATGGTGTTCAAACCGTTTCTGCACTTGGGAAAAAAGGAGACAGAATTCCGGCTCCTTTTCCTTTTCTATCTCTCCGTCTCAAAAAACTCAATCCACTCCCCATCAGGGCCAGCGAAGAATATGTAACGTGTTCCATCTGGTAATGTTTCGATTTCTTCTCCTAGTAAAAATGTTACGCCGTGTTTTTGAATTCTTTCAATTTCATCTTCTAATGAATCCACTTTAAAGCAAATATGATGTACTTTTCCTTCTGCTGGAAGAGAAGAGTTATAACCTTCGATGAGTTCCAGTATCGTTTCCTTCGATTCTTCCACACCTAAAAAGGCGAGTTTTAAATCTGGATTCGGGTGCCCCATACGTTTAATGAGCTGTAAGCCGACTACTTTTTCATAAAAAGTAATAGATGTTTCTAAGTTTGCAACCATAAGTCCAACGTGTTCTATTCTTCTAACTGGCATGTAGATTCCTTCTTTCTGAAAATTTTATATGTAAAATGATATTGAAAATTAAGAAAATAAGCAAGATAAAAACCTTACAAATTTTAGCGTGTTATATGGTATAGTGAGAAAGTATGTTTGGGGAGAAGGAAGGAGATTATACGATGAATACACCTACTCAAACTCCTTCATTATCGGCAACGATGAAAGAGTGGCATTATGCATTAGCATATGAAATTAAACATTGGAAAACGATAGGTGGTAGTAAAATTTCTATCATGAACGGTCGTTTTTTATATACAGATTATGAAAATACAGTGTATGTATTTCAGCTTATTTCGGAAGTAAGCTTACCTGAAGGTTCACCAATTCGAATTGAGTTCGATGGTGAGGAAGCGACAGGGGAAGTATTATCTGTACATGGATTAGAAATAGAACTGAAATTAAATGATTATATACAAGGTGAAATAAGAGAAGCGGTTTTATATAGTGAACCGTGGCAATTGTTAGAGCAACTGCAAGAGCGATTGAAAGAGGCACATAAAGATAAGCTAAAACGTAATCGTATAAAGCGTCTTGTTGATGGGACGAGCAGTCCGAAACATATTGAGAAGATGAAAAATCCGAAAAATGAATTGGCGTATCGTTCATTTTACAATCCGACAACGTACGTATGGGGACCGCCTGGAACAGGGAAGTCGTACAATTTATCACGTATTATTTCGGCTCATTACCAAAAAGGAAAATCGGTACTTGTGTTAGCTCATAGTAATGCGGCAGTGGACGTATTAATGAGTGAAGTAACGAAGCAAATTGAAAAGAAAAAGAAATGGACGCCTGGCGAAATTGTTCGTTACGGTTATAGTCAACATGAACATATACGAAATCATGAAACGTTACTTGCGTCGAAGTTAGTTGAAACGACGAACGGATCATGGGGTGAGGAAAGACTCTACTTAGAAGAAACACGCCAAGAACTTCGTGAAAAAATTTTATCGTATAAAGCAACATCTGCTGATAAGAAGCGTATACAAGAGATTGAAAGTGATCTTCGAAAGCAAAAAGCGAAAATTAAAGAAGTAGAAAAAGAATATATTGAAAATGCGAAAGTAATTGGTGCGACTTTATCAAAATGTGCAATTGATTCACTTATTTATGAGCGTACATTTGATTTAGTTGTCGTAGATGAAGTGAGTATGGCGTTCGTTCCGCAAATCGCATTAGCTGCTTCACTCGGAAAACGTATCGTCGTTTGTGGTGACTTTTTACAGTTACCTCCGATTGCGATGGCGAACCATGAACTCGTTCGCAAATGGCTCGGCGAAGATATGTTTTATCATGCCGGCATTGTTGATTCTGTAAATAAATCAGAAGCACATCCCAACCTTTTTATGTTGCAGGAACAAAGACGTATGCATGCGGATATATCGAAGTTTACAAACTCATTTATTTATAAAAATAGAGTATACGACCATCCGTCTGTTTCAGAGCGTAAGGAACTTGCGCAGCTACAACCGTTCGCAAATGAGGCAAGTGTTTTATTTGATACGAGCTTAATGGGAGCCTTTTCGTTAAAGGACGCTGCTTCTGGTTCTCGATTTAACATTATGTCTGGTTTAGTAGCGATGCAAATGATGTTAATCGGACTGTTAGATGGTGTGCAATCGATCGGTGTGGTTACGCCTTACAGGGCGCAGTCACGCTTTTTATCAACATGTATCAGGGAAATGTTGCAGAGAACGAAATATCAAAACATACCAGTTTTAGCGGCGACAGTTCATAAGTTTCAAGGTTCTGAAAGAGATATGATGATCTTTGATACAGTTGATAGTTATCCACAAGAACGACCTGGCGTGTTATTCTTTGACCATAAAAACCATCGCCTCGTCAATGTAGCAGTAACGAGAGCGAGAGGGAAGTTCATTCAATTATCGGATTGCCATTATATGCGTAAAAATCTTTCGAGAAAACAAGCGTTATCACAATTAACAGCTCATATAGAACGTCACGGGGATGTGTATGATCGCACGACATCCAGACAATTATGGGAGCGGAAAATATCGAAACGATTACGCTGGTTTATGGAAATGAATCCGGAGGAAACGAAAGGGCTATTAAAAGATATTTTAGCCGCAAAACGAAAAATCATTATTTCACTTCCAAGTACGAAGCAAGTAGATAAACGAGTATGGCAAGCGTTAATGCGTACAAATGCACAAATAACGGTTTATAGTGATGGACCAGTTCCATTAAAAAACATAAAGTTACAAAGACAAAATAAAGCATTCCCATTTGTATTAATCGATGATGAAATCTTTTGGGCAGGGGCACCACTCACATCTCAAATGATGTTTGAAGGTAGTACGGAATTTCCGTACATATGTGCAAGACTACAAGCACCTGAGACAATGGGTGTATTAAAAGGATTTTTAGATATTCGGTAAATTCGGATAGGAATTCCTTGACTTTTGTTTGGAATGAACTTAGAATGAAAATAATTTAATACAATTTTATGAAAATTCTTATCACGAGAGGTTGAGGGACTGGCCCTATGACACCTCGGCAGCGGATTCTTTACGAATACTGTGCCAATTCCAGCAAGGTAACTTGAAAGATAAGAAAGAAGCTCATTTTGACTGTATATACAGAAGCCTCTTTCTATCTTTTAGAAAGAGGCTTTTTTACGTGAAAATAAAAGGAGGAAGAAAAATGGGAGCGACAGGAGTAACGTCACAAAGAAAAACAATTGAAGAGAGCATAGAAAGAAATAAGGAAAAGTACATAAAAACAAGTCATGATATTCATGCGAATCCAGAGATTGGTAATCAAGAATTTTATGCATCAAGAACGTTAAGTTTATTACTAGGTAGTGCTGGTTTTCAGCTGCAGCATAATATAGCTGGGCATGAAACAGGTTTTATCGCACGAAAAAGTTCAGGAAAACAAGGACCAGTTATCGCATTTTTAGCGGAATATGATGCTTTACCAGGACTCGGTCATGCGTGTGGTCACAATTTAATTGGCACAATTAGCGTTGCAGCAGCAATCGCATTATCAGAAACGCTTGAAGAAATCGGCGGAGAAGTTGTCGTGTTTGGAACACCAGCAGAAGAGGGCGGGCCTAATGGTAGCGCAAAGTCGAGTTATGTAAAAGCTGGGTTATTTAAAAACATTGATGCGGCGCTTATGATTCATCCGAGCGGAAAGACAGCGACGACGAGCCCTTCACTAGCAGTCGATCCACTTGATTTTCATTTTTACGGAAAAACAGCTCATGCCGCAGCTTCACCTGAAGAAGGGATTAACGCATTAGATGCGGTGATTCAGCTATACAACAGTATTAATGCGCTTCGCCAACAACTTCCCTCAGACGTGAAAATTCATGGCGTCATTACAGAAGGCGGAAAAGCACCTAACATTATTCCTGACTACGCCGCAGCAAGGTTCTTCATCCGTGCAGCTACGCGAAAAAGATGTGCGGAAGTAACAGAAAAAGTAAGAAATATAGCACAAGGAGCAGCGTTAGCAACAGGTGCAAAAGTAAAAATTCATCAATTCCAAAATGAAATCGATGAACTACTCGTAACTAAAACATATAACGACATCGTAGCGGAAGAACTAGAACTACTAGGTGAAGAAGTAAATCGTAAAGAAAGAATCGGCATCGGCTCAACCGACGCCGGAAACGTCAGCCAAGTCGTACCGACCATTCACCCGTACATTAAAATAGGTCCAGATGACTTAATTGCGCATACGAATGAATTTAGAGAAGCAGCCCGTTCAGAATTAGGAGACAAAGCGTTAATTACATCGGCAAAAGCATTAGCAAATACGGCGTATCGATTAATTACGGAAGAAGGGTTGTTAGAGAAGGTGAAGGAAGAGTTTAGAGAGGCGCAGAGGAATCAGGGATAAGGGAATTAAGGTGCTCTTTTCGAATAGCAATCTAATTAATAAGTAGAGATAACAAAAAAGAACATTGAAATATCAATGTTCTTTTTTGTTTACTAATCATTGATTTTGTTGGTTTTTCTCATAAAGGAAAAACTTTTACTGTTAGCAGGAGATAATACGTATCCCTTTATCAGAACGACAATTTCTCCTCAAACTCACTCTTTAAAACAATTAAAGGAGATGATAATCCGAATTGCATTAACGAGTCTAAAAATGTAGCGAGAGAATCCATCGAATCGCTCATGACCTTCATCATATAATTAAATTCCCCGCTAATTCGGTATAAATCTGTTACTTCAGGAGCGGCATTACAATATTGGATAAAATCAGAGCATTGGCTCGTTTTAAACATGATGAATGCTTGAATGTTTTTATTAATTTTGGAAGGCTCAAATTTTGTTCGGTAAGCTGCGATAACTCCTTGATCTTCAAGTTTATTCATACGTTCCTTTACAGCAGGCTGCGTCATGGATATAATCCGTCCTATTTCTGAAACAGAAATTCTTGCATTTTCATACAACAAGTTCATAATTTTATGGTCAATTTCATCCAATTTTACTGCGTTTTGCATTGTGTAGCCTCCTTATTTTGTTTTTTAAGTGAATCACAAATTATAACTATAATATCATAAGTGAATGAACTAAATTACCTATAAATCTATATTTAAAATGATTGGTGTTTGCATGAAAATATAAGTATAGGTTTTTATCAAACGGAAATTTAGGAAGGATGGAAAAAATGAAGAATCTTGATGGAAAAGTAGCGTTAGTAACAGGAGCGAGTCGCGGCATTGGCCGTGCCATTGCAATGAGATTGGCGAAAGATGGTGCATTAGTTGCGATTCACTACGGCCGAAATAAAATAGCTGCAGATGAAACGATTAGTGAGATTGAATCTAATGGAGGAAAAGCGTTCTTAATTGAAGCTGAGCTCAATTCAATGGATGGTGTCAAAAAGCTAGTAGAACAATTAAAAAATGAATTACAAATAAGAGTTGGTACATCAGAGATTGATATTTTAGTAAACAATGCAGGGATAGGTACACAAGGAACGATTGAAAATACGACAGAAGAATTTTTTGATGAAATTATGGCCGTAAATATTAAGGCGCCATTCTTTTTAATTCAGCAAACATTACCGTTACTACGAGCAGAGGGGCGCGTTATTAACATTTCATCAGCTGAAGTAAGACTTGGTTTTACAGGATCCATTGCATACGGTTTAAGTAAAGGTGCACTCAATACGATGACACTTCCTCTAGCTAAACATCTTGGAGAAAGAGGTATAACAGTGAATACAATTATGCCTGGATATACGAAGACTGATATGAATGTGAAATTGCTAGATAATCCGGAAATACGAAATTTTGCTACGAATTCATCTGTGTTTGGACGAATAGGGCAAGTTGAAGATATTGCAGATGCAGTAGCATTCCTTGCTTCTTCTAATAGCCGCTGGGTAACGGGGCAGATTATAGATGTTTCTGGAGGGTTTTGTTTATAGGGGCACTACTCCATACCCATCAAGCTAATCAAGCAAATTACTAGATATGAAACGATTCTTGTTTCATATCTAGTAATTTATAGAAAGGTAGGCATGCTAAAGAAGCCTATTAAAACGTGATTTTTTCGCTAGGCAACTTGAATAAGGGAGCTATTTTTAATTATTCGTAATCTAAAATAATCAAATTTTATTTTACAGTAACAATAAAATAAAGTTATTGACCACGCGGTACAAAAAAGAGTATTCTATTCATGTTATCTTTAAAATGAGAGGAGGATACGATTGAATAAACGCGGCAGACCTCGAGAGTTTAATTATTCCTCAATTGTAGATGTTGCAATGAAAACATTTTGGTTAAGAGGATATGAAGGGTGTTCTACACAAGATTTATGCAGTGATACAGGACTTGGAAAAGGAAGTTTATACAATACTTTCGGTAGTAAACATGAACTGTATAAACAAGTATTAGAACGCTACCATGAAATTGGGATTAGGGAACAAAGGAAATTGTTAGATACTCCAATTCCAGTTAAAGAACGATTAAGTAATTTTTTTGAATGGGCATTGAAAGAAGATTTTGAGAATATTGATCAAAAAGGATGTTTATTGATTAATGCCAGTATAGAACGTGCTAAAAACGATTTAATGGTACAAGAAATTTTCTCGAAGCATGTTGAACTTCTTAAACAAGCTATTGAAACAGTGATGGAGGAAGGATTGCAAACAGGTGAAATTTTAAAGAAGCAATCAGCTGAGGAATTAGCTAGTCTGCTTTTAAGCAGTTATTACGGATTCCGTGTTCTTAATGTATCGATGCAAAATCGGTTGTTGTCTGAACAAGTTATCAAAGGAACAGTAGAGTCTATTTGTGGCGCTTAGTGCGCTCTTTTTTCGCACTATTTTTGTACCAATCATTACAATAATGAATAAGGAGTGTTTTTATGCCATCGATTATTTATTTATTAGCTTTAGCAATCTTTTGTATGACTACATCAGAATTTATGGTTGCAGGTATGATGAATGAACTTGCTCTTGCATTCCAGGTTTCTGTATCATCTATTGGGTATTTAATTTCAGCTTATGCAGGAGCAATGGTAATAGGAGGCCCCATTTTAACTGCAATCCTCTTACGAATACGCAGCAAACAAGCATTATTGTTTTTAATGTTCGTATTTTTAATTGGTCAATCGCTCGGAGCCATTGCTTGGAACTATAATATTATGATGATTTCACGTATTATAACTGGTATTGCTTCAGCTTCAGCTTTTGGAGTTGCGATTTCCTTTTCTGCAACATTGGTTCACTCTGATTCAAGGGGAAAAGCTGCATCAATTGTACTTGCAGGTTTAATGTTCGCAACTGTATTAGGTTTACCTATAACAACCGTTATTTCGCACTATTTTGGCTGGCGTATTAGTTTTGGGGCTGTTTCTGTTCTTGTGCTAGTATCAGGGATTATGATTCAACGGTTGTTACCATCATCTTCAAATAAAGAGCAATTAAGTTGGAAAGATGAACTTCTGCGATTTAAGAATATTCATCTTTGGGCAGCGTACGTAACAAGTATGTTCATTATTGGTGGTACGTTTGCAGCATTTAGTTATTTCACTCCGATCTTTACAAATATCACAGGCTTTTCAAGTGCAAGTATTCCATATTTACTTGCTCTCTATGGTAGTGCGACGGTAATTGGGAATATAATAATTGGCAAGTTCGCTGATAAATTTACAATGAAAATACTTATGGGTGGATTAATTATATTAATCATAGCGTTGTCTTTATTTGCTTTAAGTGCAGAGAATAAATACATTGCAGTTATTTCTACGATTTTTATTGGTTTAACTGGTGTAGCATTGAACCCAGCTATGGTTGCGAGGGTGATGAAAACAGCTAGTAATGGAATAATGATAAATACCGTTCATAGTTCTTTTATTACGCTAGGTATTGTTATTGGTTCGTCACTAGGTGGTCTTGGGATCAGTAAAGGATATGGTTTTGTATCTCCGCTATGGATTGGAGCTTGTTTAGCTATCCTTGGGATAATTTCATTATTCCCATATTTACATAAAGGAAAGGCAGATTAAGATGTTTAAAATTTCTTTATATGGGGGAGCACCACATTACTAGCTTGGTAGTACCACACATCCATCAACATAAAGGACTATTTTTGAACTTGATATTTATGAAATATGCACCCGAAAATTTATAGTAATAATTCTAATGTTACCTCTCTAGTTAGTAGGATATTTTTTCTTAATATATGCATACTAAACATACTATAAAAAGTACATAGAAAGTGAGAGAATCATGGCTAAATTTTTGAGGCGTTTAAAATATAGAGATAATCCTAAGTCATTTCCAATACGAGACAATACTCATTTTCAGGAAAAAAATATTGAAGACGCCCTCTTAGACGCTGATTTAACCAAAAACATAGCTAATATTCAGAATATATTTCGTCAAGCGCCTGATTTAGTAATTCGGCGGTTTCAAATAACAGTAGATGGATTAGAAGCAGCTTTAGTATATTTGTCTGGATTAACAGATAAAGAATTGATTCAAAATCATGTTCTAAGTCCTTTGATGAATAGTGATTTTAATACCAATACAGAACTTCCAATTCCATTAGGACAAATTAAGATTATTAATACATTGAGTCAGATTGAAAATGCTATTTTTGGGGGAGATAGTGTTTTATTAATCCACAGTCGAACAACAGCACATCAATTGGATACAAAAGGATGGCCACAAAGAAGTGTTGAAGATGCACATAACGAAATAGCTCTAAAGGGTGCACATCAAGCATTCATAGAAACTGGAAGTCAAAATATCGCAATGATTCGAAGATATATTCCTTATCGTGAATTAGCGATAAAAGAAATAGTAATTGGTGTACGAAGCAAAACCAAAATTTCTATTTTATATTTGAAAGATGTAGCTTCTGAAGATGTGCTGAAGGAATTAGAAACACGAATTCAAAATATTACAATCGACGCTGTGACTAGTAATGGCGAACTTATAGAATTCATTGAAGATCACCCTTACTCGCCGTTTCCGCAATTTATATTAACTGAAAGACCTGATTTGGCTGTATCTCACATTTTACAGGGCAGATTTGTAACTGTAATGGATCATTCACCTAATGTATTAATTACTCCAACAAATTTTATTTCCTTTTTTCAAGGAGTTGATGATTACGGTACAAGGTGGTTAGTTGCTTCGTCTATTCGGTTGCTTCGTTTTATCGCTTTTATGGTTGCTTTATTTCTGCCGGCGAGTTATGTTGCGTTTATTTCCTTTAATTTTGAAGTTATTCCTGTAGAGCTATATTTATCTATTGCTGAATCAAGAACGCGCGTACCCTTTTCTCCAGTTATGGAAGCATTACTTATGGAAATAACATTGGAAACGATGAGAGAAGGGGCTTTGCGGATACCTACTCCGATTGGTCAGACAGTTGGAATTGTAGGTGGTATTGTCATTGGTCAGGCGGCTGTTCAGGCAGGAATTGTAAGCAACATTATGATTATTGTTGTCGCTGTTACCGCGATCTCTTCTTTTGTTATTCCTAACTATGATATGGGAGCGTCAGTAAGACTTTTACGTTTTCCAATGATGCTAGCAGCTGCCTTATTTGGAATTGTAGGACTTGTTATCGGGTGGATGACTTTAATTGGGCATCTAAGTAGTCTTAAATCGCTAGGTACTTCTTACGGAACACCATTAGCACCCTTTCGTTTTGCAGATATGAAAGATGTTTTTGTACGCTTTCCTTTATGGACAATAAGAAGGCGTCCTAAGGGGAATGGAACCAATCAAACTATTCGACAAGGAAAGAATCGTAATAAAAGGTGAAATTATGAAAAAGTATGCCTATAATGAAATCACTCTTATGCAGTATATTATTTTAATTAATGGAGTGCAGGTGGGCACTGGCGTTTTATCGCTTCCACGTGTGCTTGCAGAAAAGGCTGGAACAGATGGATGGATAGCTATATTGATTGGTTGGATTTTCTCCACAATATCAGGTGTGTTTATAGTGAAAACAGCTGCAAGATATCCTGAGGATACGATTTATGATATTCTTATACGATTGTTTGGAAAAATAGTAGGGAAAGCATTGGTTGTTATTTACATGATGTACTTCGCTTTTTATTCTTGTATCGTTCTTATAAACGCTATGCTTTACCTTAAGGGATGGCTTCTCCCGAAAACGCCTGACTATATCGTTATCTTTTTGTTTTCGATTCCTACCTATTTTGTTGCACGTAACGGTCCTAGTATTTTAGGACGATACGCCGAACTTTTTTTTTATATGGCGCTTTGGATTCCGATATTTTTTTTAATCCCTCTTATAGGGAATGGAAGTTGGATGCCCTTCTTTCCGCTTTTAAAAGAAGGATGGAAACCTATATTAACCGCTGTACCAAGCACTGTTTATGCTTATTTAGGATTTGATATTGCTTTCTTTTTATATCCATTTTTACAAAAAAAACAGTATGCAGTCCATGGAATGGTTATAGCAAACACCTTAACGATGTTATTTTATTTATTTGCTACTATTGTTTGCTTTGCCTATTTTAGCCCTGATAGCATTACGCAATATAATCAACCGGTACTAAATTTACTGAAAGTAATTGAGTTTCGTTTTTTAGAACGTTTTGACATGATTTTATTGGCTGTTTACTTAACCATTGTTTCCACATCATGGATTCCTGCCCTATACTGTTCTGTATTTTGTTCAAGCCAATTACTTGGAAAACAAAATCACAGCTCTCATGTAGTTGTTCTCTTATTACTTATTATCGGATTCACATGTTGGAGTCATCCTAGTTGGAATGAATCTGAAATTTGGCAACAGGTATTATCGAATGTTGGATTAGGGGTAACATATATATCACCTATTATTTTATGGCTGTATTGCTGTCTATATGAGAAGTTTCGCCAGGGGAGGGTACATTGAAAAGAAAAGTACTATATTGTATTTTGTTATTGGTGTTCATGATGACTGGATGCTTCGATCAAAGAAATGTTGAAGATGTTTCTCTTACTCTTATTCTTGGTATCGATTTAGATCGTAATGATAATTTATTAGTATATATATCAAGCCCTGTTTTCAATAAAGAAGCAAAAATAAAAGAAGAAACAACTGGTGTGAAATCTGCTACGGTCCGAAAAGCTAGAGACCAATTTGATGCTACGGTTATGGCGCTTACTGCGGGAAGTAAAACACAGGTTATTTTAGTTGGAAAAAGGTTACTGAAACAAAAAAACTGGGAAAATTACCTCGATCCATTTTACCGTGATCCAAAAAATACAGTTACTGCAAGGGTTCTCGCTGTAGATGGACCTGTTTCGGACGTTATCTTCTATAGCCCAAAGGATAAGCCACGACTTCCTATATATTTAACAAAACTAGTTGATACGGCTTTTTTAAGAAATATCACAGTAAAAACAACTCTTCAAGAACTATATGAGCAAAGAGCAGACAAAGGGCTAACAGTAAATATTACTGAAGTGAAAAAAAAGAATAAAATATGGGTGACAGGTACAGCTTTGTTGGATGAAAAAGGAAAATATAAATTAACGCTAAAACATGATGAAAACAAGCTTTTACGCATTTTGCAACAAGGAACTGCAGGGGAGTTACCATTTACAGTTCCAATTAAGATAAATTCGGATGGTCAAGATAAAGATTTAATAAGTTTTACTGCCTATGGTATTGAAGTAAAGACAAAGGCAAGATATGATGAGCATTTTATATTTAATGTAAATGTAAAGATGAGAATCGGTATTACAGAACGACTTTTTACCTTTAATACAAGAAAGGACGCAGCAAAATTACAAAAGGCGATTGAAACTAAGTTGGAAGCTGATTTCAAGCAATTAATACAAAAAATACAAACCGCCAAAATTGATCCTATTGGGCTTGGAGGATATGCAAGAACATACACATATACTGAATGGAAAAAAATACAAAATAATTGGGGTAACGAATTAGCAAAAGGCGATGTAAACGTCAAGGTTAACATTAAAATTGCCGGAATGGGTACGATTAAGTAACATGAATTCAACTGTGATTCGTACTAAGATTGCAAGTACTGTCTACTTTAGAAGGAGAAATGTCTTTAGCAGGAGTACCGTCACATCGCTATGAACCTTAAATTTTATAGTACCCCCAGAACGAAAGTTTGTGTTAACTTGTAACAAAAACGCTCATTTTTTCGTCTTGGGGTAATTCTGAATTCTTAAGGTGATGGCGATGGGGTATTGACCCTACCTATCAACTTAAAAATTTTATAACACCTCAAGCTAAAAATTTCGTGTATTTTTGACAGAAGGCAGCTTATTTTTCGTTTTGGGGGTATTTGCATTTCTTAGCTTGATGGTGATGTGACGGTACCCCAATCGTAATTTATATGAAAAGAACTCCTCAACAGATGAAAGAGTTCTTTTTTATTTTCACATTCATTTTTCATCTTTCATTGATCAATAGACATTCCAACAAATAACTCTAAAAAGAACATAAATTCGTAAATGATCAGAACAAACTTCCAAAAGATCCTTACGCAATCTATTACCATGCGTACTACTCAATAGGAAAAAATGCCTGCCACTCCCTGAGAAATGTCGAATCTGCAAAATTCATTCAACATTTCCAGGATGATGACAATGGATTATTTTTATAATTCTATTTTCTGGTCACCACGTTTCTCTAGGTTTTTAGCAGTTTTACTTTGGGCAACATCTTTTTGGTCTTTAAAGGTTCCCATGAGAAAATCATAGGCTGGATTCGTAACACCATACCAGTAATTTTCATTTTTGAAGTGATGCCATAAATGAACTTTTTTCATCCATCGCCCCCATGGTGATATTGGTTGAAGGGGGCGATGCGCGATATAATGCTTCCACTCATAAAATAATAAAAAGAGCATAATACCTGCAATAAATGCGTTTGTCATGACAAAGCTGGATGAAAGAAAATAAAAAATCGCTCCTGAAATTGCAATGTTTGGCACACTATACCATAAGGGTAAAAATAATAAATGTAATTCATTCGGATTTGTATGATGGTCATAATGTAGGCGCTTAAGCGTTTTTAATAAAAATGCATTCTTTGGTGGCTTTAGATGAAAAATAAACCTGTGAGTAGCGTACTCAGCTAAGGAATACATAATCATTCCCAAAATAAAAGCACCCCAAATTCCGATAGAGGTTAAATGTAAAATCATAAATCCAAAGCTAGTGAGGAAAAGACAGCTCATAATCAAAATATCAGGATAGGAAAAATATTCTTTAAAATATTTTAGTTTCATTTATCACGCCTCCAGCTTTCTTTGTTTTTTTTCTATCTTTCCAAAGAGCCAAGCTTTTCTCCAATGTTGTCTTACACAATCTTTCTGCTTCAATCGCATCTCCCTTTAATGCAGCTTTTAATAAATCGTGATAATAGTTGAAGGATAACTCACGATGATCTTTTACAGAAAAATACCTTTTTGCCATATCTACATAAATGGAATCAAAGCTATTTAAAATGAGTAGAAAGATTGGATTGGCAGCAAGCCCAGCACACCTTTTTTGCAAATCCCAATCAAATGCTGCATAGCTTTCTGCACTATCTTCAAGTTGCTCAAGATTAGCAAGGAGAGCAACCACTTTAGGTTGATTAAACGTAACAGCATTACGAATATAAGTCGGAGTCAACGAACTTCTAAATTCTAATAAATACATAATAAATTCATCTGTAATGGTATGATGATTCTCAACAATATTAATAAGAGTCGTTAGATTACCATTGCTCCAATAATCATTAATAATCGATGGCATTCCTTTTCTTCCTGTTATCCACCCACTTCTTCCTAAACGTTGAAGCGCCTCACGAATAGTTGGGCGACCAACACCAAATTCTTTCGCAAGCTCTCTTTCCGGCGGTAAAGTGCTTCCTATAGAATAAACACCGGCCAATATGGATTTAATTAATTCGTTCACAATTCTATCTGAGGTGCGTTCCTTTTCTTTCAAGTCATCGTCTCCTTTATTTTATGGTAATACATGTTCAAGACATTGGTAATACCAAAATTATATAATGAATTTGAATTTTCTGTCAATGGTAAAGGAGTGAATTTTTATAATTAGGATTGTCGAACTTTCTATATATTTCTATGAAAAGAATAGTTTATTTTCATTGCTTTCGCACTCAACTTCTTTAATTTTAAGAAAATTTATTTATCAATCCGCTATTTTAGAAAAAGGAAAAAACCATCACTATAGAACGAGGAGAAGATCCATTTTATTTATGATTAATGACAATGGCAAGATAGAAAATTATGAACTGGAAGGAATATAAAGGGGATGAAAATGATTGTTCCTGTAGGACAATGCCTATCAAGTTGTAATTATTGAGGATGTTTTAAATAAAGCTGAATTAGAAAAGATTATACTTTCCATGCTAAATCAAAAAATAGGGTTCTTAAGATAAGTATCCTAAGAACCCTATTTTTGAAAAGAACTTCTAAATTGGACTGAGAAAATTTAGGATTCCTAAAATAACTAAGATCTAATTAACCATAGAAATATAAAATTTCCATTTTGGGCGTACTTCAGAATATTAGCTTGATAGCGATGGGGGAGCACCACATCACCATCAAGCTAATGCTTTCATATCCCCCTAAATTAAAATTTTCTTTCTCTACATATAGCTATTCTGAGAAGCCGCTCATTTTTTCGTTTTGGGGGCATTTCTTTTTCTTAAGTTGATGGGCATGTATGGTGACCTCTATTAGACGATAGTGAATTAATAATTTCGGGGTTCAGTTCAACTTTATTCAAAATAAGATTTTTTCGCAGTAAAATTAATGTTAGTGGAACTTTTTAATCAAACTTTTTTCTAAATTAACATAAATACTTGCAATAATTAAATTAGTACTATATAGTTCTAGTTATGACAAAGGTAAAATTAATGAATCAAAAACGTGTGATTGAAGTAGCTGCAACATTATTTTTAGAAAAAGGGTTTGCTTATACAAGTATGGATGAATTAGTACGTGTAAGCAAAGTTTCAAAGTCTAATGTGTATTATCACTTTTCTAATAAGGAAGTATTATTAGAAGGGGTCGTTGATTATTGGATTGAAATGTATCAATCTGCAATTGATGACGTACTTTCTCAGAACCAATTTTTAGTTGAAGATCGTATCCAACTGTTTTTAAAGCAATTATCACAAGGAGTTCAATCGAGAGAGTATAAGGGGAGCTGTCCATTTATTACTCTTTATATTCAAAGTCCTAAACAGGCCACGCAAATAAAAGAAAAAATAGGTCTTTTTTTTACAGGATTACAAAAGAAAGTTTCTCTATTACTTAAACAAGGGGTAGAGAATGGAGAATTCAGAAATACGATTCATATTGATGAGGTTGCATCACTTTTTATTACAAATCTTGAAGGAGCGTTATTTATTTCAGAAACATTGAAGGATGCAACTGTAATCACGAAAACAGCAGATCATTTTTTAAAATTGCTTCGATAAAAGAAGCATTTTTTTTACATCAAATTAGTACTGAGTAGTACTAAAAAGGGGGATTTTATATGAGAACAGTATTTTTAACTGGTGGAACAGGCTTTATTGGAAAGCAATTAGTAAAAGAATTAGCCAAAGAGGATGTTAAAATTCTTCTTTTAGTAAGGTCGAAAAGTAAAGCAATACGCATTTTTCAAGAAAGAGGCATCTTAAAAAAGGCAGTTATGCACTTTATTGAAGGTGATTTGACGAAAATAGATTTAGGTCTAAGTGCTGAAGATAAGGAGAGGGTATTGAAAACGGATGTGATTATTCACGCAGGAGGCCCCATGGATATTCAAGCGACAAGTAAAGAGGCAGCTTCCGTATTTTTAAATGGCGCCAAACATATTAGTGAATTAGCTAAAAGTATTCATCAATTGAAGGGCTTGCAACAATTTATTCATGTTGTAGGTTATATGAGTCCCTTTGATGATAAAAATAGTAAGATTGCAATTGATGTGTTTAAAGAAGGAAATAATTATTTGAAAATAAAAAATCCATATGAGAGAACAAAATTTTTAGCAGATCTTTATATCCGTCACCAGTCATCAGCAGTAGGTTATCCGCTTTCTGTAATTAATCCGCCAACTGTAGTCGGTAGTAGTAAAACAGGGAGTACAGAGCAGATAGCAGGATTAGGTTTGCTTGTGATGAGTATGCGAAGAGGGCTCATGCCAATGATTCCTGGAGGTAAGGGATATAGGTTACCACTTATTTCAAACGATGAGCTTGCGAAGTTTATTGTGCAGGTTTTCAGATTGGAGCAACCGACTATTCAAACATATACACTTGTTGAAGACAAACAGCACGATCAGAACATTGCTGAATTATTAAGTATTATGTCGGAAAGTATGAATATGAGGGCACCAAAAATCTCTGTCCCAATGCCACTTATGAAAGCAATTATGAATAGTGGAGTAAGTAAAATAACAAAAATTCCTTCTGATGGACTGAATTTTATTACAAAACTAAATTTTTCGAATGTTTCAGCGAAAAAAATTATGGGAGGAGATTGGTTTAAGAAGGCGAGTGTAATGAAATTTTTCCCTGCCGTAGTAGCTGATCTGGATTATCGAATGATGTATCAAAATGGCCAGCATAATCATTTATTTAAACGAACATTATGCGATAACACTACCCTTTACCAATTACAAGGAGAGGGTAAACCGTTTATTTTATTACATGGTTTATTGAGTGATGGAGAGGATTTATTTCCTTTAGCACAAGAGCTTCATGAAAAAACTGGTCAACCTGTATGGATCTTGGATCTGCCAGGTTTGGGACGGTCTCCTTTTAAACTAGAGAAAAATCTTCTAGATATCTATTTGAATGTAGTGAAAAAGTTATTGGAGAAAGCTACGAATGGTGCACATCTAATTGGCCATTCATTCGGTGCGTTTATTCTTCTGGAAGCGTTGGTACAAGAGTACATAGATAAGAAGTATTCAATCACTTTACTTCAGCCACCTGTTGCTAAAAAAAATGCTAAATCGCTAAATGTTCCTCAATTTATGAACAAATGGACATTAAAATTGGCAACTACTAATTTGATAGGGCGTTATTTATTAAGTAATGGTTTGTTTGAAAGTATGGAGAGCATCCCTGAACAGTATATTGAAAAAATAAGTAAAAGTTTTACTTCCCCTAGAATTTTAAATACTACGGTTCAGCTTAACAGTTTATTACTGAAAAACGATCAAGGTGATTTCAATGAAGTAACAAAGTATAATCTTCACATTATTTGGGGGGATTATGACAGAGGCTATTCTGCTCCATCGTATCTTGGTAAGGTTGATTTTGTTCCATATGGCCATCATTTTCCTCTTAGCCACCCGAGTGAAACGGCAACATTAGTAATAAAAAATAGTAATACTAGCAGATGAGAGTGTGGGATAAATAAAAAGTGTGTAGTAAGATTGTTGTGTCTTTGAAATAAAATCGTACTGTTTGGGGTCCCACCCCATCACCATCAAGTTAAAATTTTATAATGCTTCAAAACGAAAAATTTGAGTCTTTTATAGCAATAAAGTTCATTTTATCGTTTTGGGGCAACCTGATCTGGTCGTACGCCTTATAGATATTTTTACGTCTTTAATTTTTGTATTGACCTTAAAGTTACTTTAAGGTTTATGCTAAAGACAATTACATAAAAAAGCTTTTTTATGTCTATATATAATTAATCATAAGGTGAGGAAAGTCATATGGGTATATACAATAGGAAAAATTTAGCTTTAGTTTTAGCATTATTTAATGTATTTATTGTATTTTTAGGAATTGGTCTTGTAGTTCCTGTAATGCCATCTTATATGAGGGTATTACATTTAGGTACTGACACTATGGGATATTTAATTGCTATGTTTGCATTTTTTCAACTATTAACATCTCCTATTGCCGGAATATGGGTAGATATATTTGGTCGAAAAAAAATGATCATAGCAGGGTTAATTCTATTTTCCTTTTCTGAATTTTTATTTGGAGTTGGAAATCAAATATGGGTATTATTTCTTTCTAGAGCACTAGGAGGTGTTAGTGCTGCATGTATGATGCCGGCAGTCACTGCTTTTATAGCTGATACAACATCATTAGAAAACAGAGCAAAAGCATTAGGGTATTTATCAGCAGCTATTAGTACAGGATTCATTATTGGACCTGGTATTGGTGGCTTTATATCTGATTTTGGCATACGTGCACCGTTCTTTTTTGCAGCAGTAATTTCTGGTATCGCTGCGTGTTTTTCAGTATTCATTTTGAAAGAACCTGTATCTAAAGAACAACGAATTAAAATGCAAGATAACAAAATACAAGTTAGTTTTTTAAAAGAAATTAAACAATCTTTTCACCCTTTATATTTTATCCCACTATTACTTGTTTTTGTTTTAGGATGTGGTTTATCAGCTTATGAACATATGTTTAGCTTTGTTGTTGATAAAAAGTTTGGTTTTACACCTAAAGATATATCAATAATTATTTCAGTAAGCGCCATATTAGGAGTAATAGCACAAATCATGTTCTTTGAAAAATTAGTAAAAAAATTTGGTGAAAAAGGAATCATTAAATATAGCTTATTCATAGCTGCTATAATTATAGTTGTATCTACATTTGTCGGTAATTATTGGATGGTCGCGATTTTAACGTTTATCATCTTTTTGGCATTTGATTTACTTCGACCAGCAATTACAACATTACTTTCTAAAATAGCTGGAGAAAATCAAGGATTTATCGGAGGGATGAATTCTACTTATACAAGTCTCGGGAATATAATAGGGCCAGCAACGGGAGGCATTTTACTTAATGTAAATGTTAATCTACCATATATTTTTGCAGGATTAATTCTTACTATTGGATTTGGCATAACTGTATACTGGTCCAAATATATAACAAAAAACAACAGAGATACATTTCCAATGCAATCCTAATCTTATTGACAGGTTTCTATTTAAACCCAAACCAGAAAGCTTATGTTTTTATTTAATAAATCCCTTAAGTTGATGGGCATGGGGTACCGCCAACGAGACACGAATTTTGCACGCTAAGCAAAAAAATAAGCTGTCCACATGGCCAGCTTATTTACATAATTCTCGTTATTGGTAGTTACTCTTTTATATTAACATTGGTTAATTGTTGCTTTAAATCCCAATGTTTTGGTTTCTCTTTAGTATCTAGCCAAGGAGATCCTTCTTGAAGCCAATTCTCACGATATGTTTCAATAGTGCATACAATTTCTTCATCGTCATACCCTGGTTGAAAAGCACAACAAGCACATATTAAACTTACATCGGGGATTCCTTTTTCATTATAGAGTGGTCCCGGCAACTGATCGTAGCCACAAACTAAACAAACATATTTTTTCTTGATAAACTTTTTAAATAACATTCTAAACAGAATAGTCTCCTCCTTATATATTATTTTATTTCGTTATAGCTTTCATAAGACCCTATTTAAAAAACAGTGAATATCGTATACATACAAGGTTAACATAACGTCCTATTATCGGTAGCAAGTTTTTCATAGCATCCTTGTTTTTACAAAATTTTTTGTCTCTATGTCTATCTATCTCTTATACAAGATTTTATACATCATTGATATAGCGGGGATTCTAGGGATCTTTGCATAAAATCTTGTATAGAAAAGTAGTTAGACTAGTGTGTTTTACTTTGGTTCATTTCAAAATATAATTGAAAATTCATCTTTAAATTAAAAAAAGAAGGTGTTACCTTTATATATTAATAACTTCGAAATATTGTATAACAGATAATTTTTATGCATTATGATTAGCATTGCTTATTGTGTTAACGAATCAGGATAGTGTGGCGACCAACTAAATAGTTGCTTATCCTCAAGTATTAGAAGGGAAGTTCTATTATTTCGCGAATTGATTAGACATAGACGAGTGCTATAATTTTCTATATCTACATAAAGAGGTGACTACGCATGAATCAAAGACCGTCAGAAGAAGAATACGCCGGGAGCTCCGGCGAATATATCCGTTTGGTGCCGGACGGTAACATCATCGACATTCTGCTCGCCCAGGAAAAGCAAATGACCGAGCTCCTGGCATTGTTGACCGAAAGCCAGGCCGCATATCGGTATGCGGAAGGAAAATGGACGCTGAAAGAAGTCGTGGGCCACATCGCAGACGCGGAACGCGTCATGACCTACCGCCTGCTCCGGTTCGCAAGAGGGGACCAGACGTCTCTGACCGGTTTCGATCAGGAATTGTTCATGCCTCCTTTCGGAAGCTGGACAACCGCGCAATTGACCGAAGACTACCGGGCCGTACGGCAATCAACGATCACATTGCTGCGCGGGCTACCGGCGGAGGCGTGGACCCGCAAGGGCACAGCCAACAACCTAAGCATTACGGCGCGCGCCCTCGCGTACGGCATCGCAGGACACGAACTTCATCACATGGGGGTCATCCGAAATCGGTACTTGAGTTAATCATCAGCTGAGGCCTTTGGAATGGAACTAACGGGTAACTTTAACAAAATAAGGAATACAATTAAATAGCCTAAAATATGCAAGTTTTTATGCATAACTGCTTGCGTATTATGGAGTAAATCCAAACGCAATTAAAGCAATGAATGAAGTAAATATAGACATAACAAATCAAACATCAGATATAATTGATGCAAACATTTTAAATAGTGCTGATTTAGTCGTTACGCTTTGTAGTCATGCAGATGCTGTATGTCCATCTACTCCGCCGCATGTGAATCGTGTTCACTGGGGATTTGATGATCCAGCAGGAAAAGAATGGTCTGAATTTCAACGTGTTCGCGATGAAATTGGAGAACGTATAAAACGATTTTCTGAAACAGGGGAGTAAATAAAGAAAAGAGTCAATCTTCTATTGTGTTGGAGATTGGCTCTTTTCTTTATTATATATTTCATTGGTTTAAAACAACTATTAAAAAGAATATAGAATATTCTGTCATGTTGGTAAAGTTAGAATAAAGTGGTTTCATAAAGGTGGTTTAACTTATGATTTCTGAATTAAGCAAGAATGATTTTTATAAATGTAGTAGTTTAATAAATGAACAAGGCCAAGTAGAAGTCAAAGCTGTAATTGCAGGGATGAATCCTGGTCGTATATTTGTAGATAACATATCTTCTCCTAATTCGGGTCTTATTTGGTTAGGCAATAATGATGGCTTCTTTTTTATAGGAAGTGTAGAAAATGAAAAGTTTAATAATGAAATTAATAGTTTTATTGATAATGTGATAGAGCCTGAGGCGAGAAAGGTTGGACTAAATTGTTTTGAAGCAATTGGTAATCATTCAAAGTGGAACAAAACAATTGAAAGAATATTTCAGCACAGTAACTTAAAGAGTTGGAATCAAAGAGTGTATACGCAAAAAAAAGAAGATTATGAAGATCATTATGGACCTAAAATTGAAGAAGGATATACAGTGCTAAAAATGAGTAAAGCTCTCTATGAAAATAAAGGAAACATATTGAAGAATATTGAATTTTTACAATCAAAAATTTTAGAGTTTTGGTCTTCACCGGATCGTTTTTTCAATGAAGGAATCGGTTATTGCATTGTCTATGATGATCTAATTGTGAGTGTTTGTTTTTCAGGGTTTGTATTTGAAAATATACACTGCATAGATATTGAAACAATAGAAGGGCACCAAGGGAAAAAATTAGCTCAAAAGATAGCTCATAGTTTTGTGAAAGATTGTTTAGAGAATAACATTACTCCATATTGGGACTGTATGGAATTGAACAAGCCTTCTGTCGCAGTTGTGGAAAATGTAGGGTTTACAAATGTATGTAACTATGTAGGATAATTATTTTCTATTTGATGAATAATTTGTTGATGCGATGAAACGATAGGCATGAGTTAGTTCTATAAGTTTATGAGCCGCAAATGCGGCTTTTTTATTTGTGTCGTAATTAGTTTTAGGATTCTTTTTTGAAAAACTGAATGATTTTTTTAGAATTATCCTCACGTAGATCATAACCTTCGCCGTGCGTTTCATCGCTCGCTTTTGCTATTACGATGTCACCATCAGACTCTATCCAAACAAAGAATTCTTGTATAGAATTATCTTGATAAGTAACCTTCATTTTTGAATGTATATAGTTTTTGGCCTCTTGATCTAGAAGGAGTGTTTTTTTCTCTGCGCTTTCCATACTTGTAAAAATTTTTTTCATATTTTCTTTATTTACTACTGGATTACTACTTTTTGAATTCACAGGACTAATCTCAAGTTTTCTCACTTCTTTTTGTTCAAACATAACGTTTTCATATACAATTTCTTTTTCTTTCACTGCTGTGGATGCTTCTTTATTGGAAGCTTTCGTTTCATTTGAATTACTTGTACATCCAATTAATAAGGTGATACTTAATGCTCCAATTATACCGAATGTTAAGGTCTTCAATAATATGCCTCCCATCTACTATTTTCTATAATTCTATTTCCTATTTGAAATATCCTAGCTATGCTTAATTAAGTGAAATAAATTTTGCTATGGGGAATAGGATGAATTGCTTGTACCCTAATTTTTGTATGGAAGGAGAGAACGGGGTGAAACACATAATTAGGAATGTTTTAATAAATTATTTTAAAGAAATCGACTCATTAGTACTCGAAGAAGAATTACATAATAATAGTTGGAATACAGATCTACACTATAAAATTAAGGTGAATGGAAAGCGATATTCCGCAAGGTTTATAAATAGCAAACGAACAATCAATCCAGCTTTTGGAACGTTATCAAATGAACAATTGAAAGAGCAAGTACGCTTTACATATTATTTACGTGAGCATGGAATTCCTTTTATGAAAATTAACAAGAATAGGTCAGGGGATTCATTTACAGTAGTCACTTGGAATGATGAACAGTACCGATTTGTATTGGCAAATTGGATTGAAGGAGAGCATCTTACACACGGCACAGAATCTATTGCAGAATCGTTTGGAAAGACGGCAAGAAAGATTCATGATAGTTCTAGTACATTTCAAAGCTCGATTTTTCAAAAGAAATCTCATTTGGATGGGTATGCCCAGTTTAAAAGTATGTTAGAAAGTAAGGCAAGCGCATGTAAAGACGTACGGGAGTATATAAATCTAGCTAAATATCATATAGAGTGCGCATATACGAGTGAATTAGAGTTTATCGTACAAACAGACTTAAATCCTTTGAATGTTTTATGGGACTCAAATCAACAGGTAAAAGGAATTGTAGATTTTGAATCAATTGGATATGTAGATCGCATTGAAGGACTAGCCTTTTTAATAAAATGGTATTCTCGAACAGAAGGAATACAGTCACATGAAGTGTGTTCAAGTGTTACTAGTTCATTTTTAGAAGGATATAAGGCTCATAATATTTTAACACCAAATGATTATGAGAGACTTTCTTCATTGTTATGGTTATCCGGTAGTTTGAATTGGAATTTTGTAAAGAAAACGCTAAGTGTATTAGATGATGCGAGGCGGTTAGAGGAGCATTTGAAAGTTTATAGAGTAAGGGGAGAGAGGTTGTCTTCATTATTAATTTGTAGATAACCTTTCTTCTCCTTTGGGATTTATAAAACAAAACATATGAGGTGTTCTAAAAATGAAAATACAAATTGTATTGTTTGATGGTTTTGGAGAGCTTGTCTCCTTTGCACCTTTTGAAGTATTAAACAGAGCCATAGAAGAAGGAGCTCCGTTTACGGTTGAACTCGTATCAAGTGAACGAAAGCAAGAAGTTACTACTTCGTTTGGAGTTACAGTTAAAGTACATGATTTTTTACGGATGGATAATCGTCCAGATTTGTTAATTGTACCTGGTGGTGGCTGGAATCATAAAGCTGAACATGGGGCACGAAAACAAGCAGAGCTTGGTACTTTAACCAAAATGATTAGGGCGATGCACAATGAAGGAACGATTGTTGCTGGCGTTTGTACAGGAGGGATGCTACTAGCTGAATCCGGTATGTTGAATGATAAAAAGGCAACAATGCATCATTTGGCGCAGAGTGAAATTAATAAATATGGAGCAGAACTTCTTCCTTACAGAATTGTGGATCAGGGCGATACGATTACTGCAAGAGGGGTCACTTCAGGAGTTGATTTGGGACTTTGGATCACGGAAAGATTCGCAAATCCTAAAATTGCAGCTGCCGTTGAATATAGAATGGAATATGAGAGGCGAGGCGTTGTTTGGAAGTAATTTGACTTCTTTTTTATCCTATTTTAAATGGTAGTAAGACTCCCACCTCAAAATTCAGCGAATGGGAGGGAGGGCTGCCCGTAAAAGCCCAATGGATATGTACTAATAATCAGTGGGGATGACAAAACTCATACTGATTAAAGTTTCATTTTATAACTTTTTACTTTATTAATAGTAGATTTGTTAGAAAGGATAATCATTAATTGATATAATGAATGGATGTGAAGCAGGAAATAGATAGAAAGATACTGCTAGTAATTTATACTTAAAATGTTGGGAGATTGAACAGAGTTATGGGGACAGAAAAAGAAATTAGTTCCGCTAAATTAATATGGAAGATGACGCGCCCGCATACATTAACGGCGACGTTTTCTCCTGTAATTTTAGGGACGGTGGCATCACTTTATGTTGCCGAAATTGATTGGCTTTTATTTATTGCGATGATGGTTGCATGTTTAGCATTGCAAATCGCAACGAACTTATTTAATGAGTACTATGATTTCAAACGTGGATTAGATACAGCTGATTCTGTTGGAATTGGTGGCGGGATTGTCCGTCATGGATTGAAGCCGAAAAATGTTTTAACAGTTGCGCTTTTATTGTACGTAGTAGCAGCTTTTATTGGTATTTATATTTGTATGAATAGTAGCTGGTGGTTAGTGGTCATTGGTTTAATTGGGATGGCGGTTGGCTATTTATATACAGGTGGTCCATTACCTATTGCGTACACCCCGTTTGGAGAATTAGTTTCTGGGTTATTAATGGGGACATGCTTTGTACTCATTGCTTTCTTTATTCAAACGAATACTGTAACAGTTGAAAGTATATTGATTTCCATTCCAATTGGAATTTTAGTCGGTGCAATCAACATGTCGAATAACATCCGAGATATCGAAGAAGATATTAAAGGTGGAAGAAAGACATTAGTAATCCTCCTTGGGAGAGAAAAAGCAATAGTAACACTAGCGGTAGCCTTTTTCATTGCTTATTTATGGATCGCTATAATTGTATTGATGGGTTATATAAGCCCTTGGGCATTAGTGATGTTCTTAGGTTTGAGAAAGCCAATCTCTGCAATTCAAAGTTTCCAAAAAGGGGCAAAGGATCCCGGGTATATGCGCATCGCAATGAAATCAACAGCGATGACAAATACGATTTTCGGCTTCTTATTATCAGCAGGATTATTAATTAGTTATCTGTTTTAGATAAAAAATCTTGTTAAGTAACTTAACCCCAATTTCTCAATTTTTATATAGAGAGATTGGGGTTTTTATTTTGAATTTGTTTCATGTTAAAAACAGTTTCATTCGAAATGCAAATACCAATAAATTGCAACTTCATCACTTGTCTTATCCAAACCTGTATAAACAAGAAAATCAAATCCACCAATTACAAATCCGCATTTTTCATAGAACTTACATGCTGCGACATTATTATTTTGCGTTTCAAGCATGATACCTGGCATATTGCCTTCTTTTGTCCACTTCTTTGCTTGAGCAACTAATCTTTTACCAACCCCGAGTATACGATATTTTTTATCCACCGTTATATCTTCTATGTAAGCATAGTTATTCCAATTCTTTTTCAATACTATGAATCCAATGATTTGGTTATGTAACAGTGCTATGTAAATTATTTGATGGGGCTTATTTATATATTCATTGTACGCCAGTTCTTCATTATCATTTTGTAAATAACTTTTTTCATAAATCGGAACGTCTTCTACTGTATATTCTATGCGTCTATTTACTTTTGAAAGAGAAAGCATTAACCGAGCATTCACTATAAAACTGTCATCAATCTCCGGAAAATTATCTAAATCATTTGTTTCTAACTCTCTAATTAAAAGGTTCATCGTGATACCTCCAAATTATATTATTTCTTCTGGTTCTTTATGTAATTCAAATTCATTCCAATTACAAAATTATAATAGAATTTCAATAGTAAGGCTATCATTACAAGTTCTTCCTGAAATCATTAAATTTTATAAAGAGAAAGGGTATGAATTTAGGGTATACAATGATGAGGGGCATTTTCGTTTAAACTTTCAGAAAAATAAACATCTATAGTATAAGCTTATTTCTTTTAAAAGTGTTTTTATTACTAAATCAATACCTAAGACAAAAGTCGATTTACTATTTTATAAAGAAATCGGCCCTTTCGTTTATGTATTACGTTACAAGAGATTTCTTATTTTCTCCGGAATGTTTTTTAGAAATCTGTGCAACAGAGCCTTTTTAGTAGGAGTAACTTGATGAGAATAATTGAAAAATACTATATTAAAATTACACTATAATATTAAAGAATTCCTGACTACAATTCCTATAAATTCTTCTCAATAATTGAAAATAAAATCAATCCAGATTATTATATTGTTATTGTAATTATAAATGTAATTACATTTTATTGAAGGAGGATACATAGATGAAAAACTCAAGAGGCTCTATTGAATCAGAGATAAGCAAAGCAATTACTCACTGGGAAAAGGACTACCTAGGACGCGGGTCTATATCCGTTAAGACAGATATATTACGGGATATGATTATCGTAAATTTACAAGGTATTTTAACGCCGGCTGAATATACTGTTTGCGAAACAAAAGAAGGTATGCTAACTATAAAGAAAAATCGTTCGGAGCTAGTTGAATCTGGAATTGAAGATCTTAAAGAGATTATACTGGAATTAACTGGAGAACAAGTGAGGAGTTTTCATACAGATATAAGCTCCCGTACAGGTGAACGAGTAATGATTTTTAAATTGTTTCATAATCTTGAGGGAAAATTTTAAAAATTAAAACCACCATAAGGTTAGTGGAAGATAAACTGAAAATGCAGTGAGATAATTAAGAAAAATACAAGTTATGCACTTTATTTAACTTTATTGATATGGTAATAATTAGAGAAAAGAAAATTTGAAATTATTTAGATATAATGAATTTTGATTCGAATAACATTCAAAAAAACTGATAAATAAATTGACAAACTGCTTAATATAGTTTATCTTATAATTGTTTTAAAAAATTAATAGATGCTTATTTTAACTGTTTGCTATAATTAAGGCTTTAGCATTTTTTTAATATGTAATATTGACTAAATGAAAAAGTTTCTTAATTGAAAGATAGCGCATAACATAAATTGATATATTGATTGCATAATCTAGGAGATCAGAGATATACTGTTATTTTTAATAGGAGTAATACATACATTACTATCCTCTATAAAATGGGAGCTCTTCAAAAAACTTTATTGAAGTTAGTTGAAGTGAAACCGACAATCTCCATAATTCAATGATGATATAAAATCATTGAATTATGGAAGTTGTCGGTTTTTTTTATGGAAAAAACGATGTACTAAAAAGAGTGAATAAAAATTGAAATTAAAAAAACTATCGTAATTAAAAGGAATTTTTATAGGTTATTTTCGTTTGGAAGGGAGTATTTAATATGTTAATTTCGCTGAGTTCATCAACACTGTTAACTTTATTTTTTATGGCACTTAGTGCTTCTTGGCTAAGTGGATTATTGTTTTTAAATGCAAGGATACCTTTACGTTTTGTTCATATCCATATGGGTATCGCTGCTTTGCCTTCATTGGTTTCTTTACTCGCACTTGTTAATAACAATGGAGATAGAGCTGTGGGGCCTTGGCATCTAGATATTTTAGCTTGGTTAATGGCTTTCTTTGTTCTTACAATTGGTTTAATCATTCAGCGCTTTTCTGTACGTTACTTAATGGGGGATCGCTCATATCGAAAATACTTTGCACTTTTTACATTTACTACAGGTGTATCTTCTGTTGCATGGTTAAGTGATGATCTTCGCTTCATGATTATTTGTTGGGGCGCAACGCTTATAGGATTGGTTCTACTCATAGGGCTAAATAAAGGGTGGAAAATAGTTAGTGAAGCAACAAAAATCTCTGGCTATTTATTTACAATAAGTTGGATTGCCTTACTATCAGCTATCATCTGGCTGTTTCAAATAACTGGACAGTGGCAGTTAACATCAGTTTTAGCGAATGAAAATGTAGTGCAACATGGAACATTGGAAAGAACAGCAATCAATTTATTAATTATATTGGCTGTGATGATTCCAGCAGCACAATGGCCTTTTCAAAGGTGGTTAATTGAGTCTGCTGTTGCTCCAACTCCTGTTTCTGCTATTATGCATGCGGGTTTAGTAAATGCTGGCGGTATCATGTTAACTAGATTTTCACCTCTTTTTCATGATGATATTGCACAAATCATTTTACTAATTTTCTCTAGTATTTCTGTCTTAATAGGTACAGGAATTAGTTTAGTCCAAGTTGATTATAAACGTCAGCTAGTAGGTTCAACTATTGCGCAAATGGGATTTATGCTTATTCAATGTGCATTAGGCGCCTATTTAGCGGCTGTTATTCATTTAATTTTACATGGTTTGTTTAAAGCTACACTGTTTTTACAAGCTGGTTCTTCAGTAGAACGTTTTGGGGTAGTGAAGCAGTCTAATGAAAAGATGTCCAATTTATGGATGATAGTCGGGCGTGTTTTAGGATTATTTATAGCAATTACTTTCTGGTTTATGACTTCTGGAGAGGGGTATCAACTAGTTAGTGCGTTAATATTAGGGTGGTCACTATACTTTTCATGGAAACAGCTTGTTGTTTTTGGAGAGGGAAGAATGGGACGAATTGCTGGCTTAATTGTTTTGATTGGATTCTCTCTCATTTACATTACTGTTCATAATTCTCTTTATAAATGGTTGCATACTGATATTTATCAAAGTGTTCAACCTTCAGCTCCAGCCGTTATCTTTGTTATATGTATTTTACTATTTAGTAGTGCTATTAGTACTTTCGTTACTCGTCATCAATCTTCTACTTTATTCGCTGTACTTTATCTTTGGTTAGTTCGAGTAGGTGAGGCGAGAAGAAAGTCAGTAGAAAGTCACCCAAGCTATCTTAAACATTATGTATCAAAGGGAGGTAATTCGTGATGAGCATACCGTCAATATTAAAGAAAGATACAAATATTGATATGCAAGAAAATACTATAAATGATTTAGTTGCATCTGCTAGCCGTGTTATTGCGCCACTTTGGCCTATCTCTACATTTGCAGCTCATCACCCTTGGATGGGACTTGAAAAGCAATCATTTGAACAAGTCGCAAATTGGTTAAAAGAAGCTCGTAATGTGGATATTTATCCTAGTGCCTTCATGATTCATTCGGCAAAGGCGAAAGGTGAGATTGAGGAATCATTTTTACAAATTGGCTTGTCTCGTTGGCTTGATTCACAATCTTTTCATATGCCACGAGAGACAGCAGAGCGATTTTGCCAAGCAGCTTTAAAGTTAGAAAAATTACCTTCTAGTCTATTATCATCGCCAGAATTAAATAAACTGGCAGAAGAAATGAGTTATATAAATACAGGAAGTATGAAAGCCTCTGTTATGCAGCCAATAAGTTTGCTTATAGAGAATCAAAATAGTGAAAACCTATCTGATATTCTTAATTATCATATCATTAAATGGTGTAAATTATATCTTGATGAATCCGGGTTAAGTTGGACGATGCCAAATCGAGAGAAAGGTTTTTATCGGGCATGGCAACACCTTATTAAATTTGATCCAGCGCTCAGTAAAAATGAGCGTAAAGTTTTAAAAGATTGGCCACAGGATGCCCAAGTAGCTTTAGCGAGAGCATTATTTGAACTAGGAATTTCTGAATCTAACATGCAAGCTTACCTTGAAGGGCACTTACTTTCTTTACCTGGATGGGCAGGAATGATACGCTGGCGCTCACAACAATCAATTCAGGAACAGGGGCTCTTAATAGAATATTTAGCAGTTCGAATTTCTATGGAGCTGGCTATTGCAAAACCTTATTTACCTTTAAAAAATCAAAAGATTGAGAAAAAAGTTTCGATCGTCCCACTTATAGCTTCTTGGATCTATTGGGGGAATATTTCAATAGAGGAATGGTTACAAATGTCTGCTGCTGAACAAAGTGAATTATTAGTATTCGCTTATCGTTTTGATGAAAATATTCGCAGGAAACTTTGGCTCGAAGCTTGGGAACAGACGCATGCAGAGCAATTAAGAGAGAAGATTGCTTCTAAACAACGTGCAACTAATGATAAAAAGCGTGTATTAGCTCAATTAGCATTCTGTATTGATGTACGTTCAGAACCGTTTCGTCGCCACCTTGAAAAATTAGGTCCGTTTGAAACATTTGGAATAGCTGGTTTCTTTGGATTACCAATTGCAACTAGTGAACTAGGTAGTAATAACAACCATCCTTCTTTGCCAGTTATACTCAAACCGAAACATCAAATAAAAGAGCTTACAGATGAAAATGAACTGAAATCTTATGAGCAACGTAAGAGGGTAGGCAGTTCGGTGCGTTATACATTTAAAACGATGAAACAGAACGTACTAACAAGTATGGCGCTACCTGAGTTAAGTGGTCCTTTACTTGGTCTACAGATGGTGACAAGAAGCTTTGTCCCAAGAGGAGTTGGTGGTTTCATTCGTAACCTTCGTAAAACTATGTTACAAAAACCTGATACAACATTCTCGCTTAATCATGTTCATGACACAAAAGGTGAGATACCTATCGGTTTTACGAAAGAAGAAAAAGTGAACTATGTGCGTCAAGCTTTAAAAATGGTGGGACTGACAGAAAAATTTGCTCCTTTAGTTGTAATGTGCGGACACAGTAGTCAAAGTACGAACAACCCTTATGCTGCAGCACTTGAGTGTGGTGCTTGTGGCGGAGCAGCAGGAGGATTCAATGCAAGAGTTTTTGCTACTTTATGCAATCTGCCAGAAGTGCGAGAGGCGTTGTTTGCTGAAGGTATTGAAATTCCTGAGGATACCATTTTTGCAGCAGCTGAACATAAAACAACAGTGGACGAATTGGAATGGATTTACGTCCCAGAACTTTCGGAAACTGCACAAGAAGCATTTGATTGTATCGAGTCGATTATGCCAAATGTGAGCCAACATGCAAATAGAGAGCGTTTAACGCAATTACCAAATTTTAAAACGAAAATAAAAAATGCGAGTAAAGAGGCACATCGATTTGCAGAAGATTGGAGTGAAATACGTCCAGAATGGGGATTAGCCCGTAATGCATCTTTTATTATCGGGCAACGAGAATTAACTCAGGATTGTGACTTAGAAGGTAGGGCTTTCCTCCATAATTATGATTGGAAACAGGATGAAAGTGGCGATATATTAGCTAACATTATTGCAGGACCAGGAACAGTAGCTCAGTGGATAAATCTACAATATTACGCTTCAACTGTAGTTCCACATTATTATGGTAGTGGAAACAAAACAACACAAACCGTAACGGCAGGTCTCGGTGTTATGCAGGGAAATGCAAGTGATTTGTTACCAGGCTTACCTTGGCAATCCGTTATGCAGTCAGATAGTGAGACGTATCATTCACCACTTCGTTTACTAATTGTAATTCAAGCGCCTATTAAATATATAGAACGTTTGCTAAATAATGATTTCACATTTCGAGAAAAAGTTCAAAATGGATGGGTTAGACTTGCAAGTGTTGATCCAGAAGGACAATGGACAAACTGGTAACAATCATGTAATGCAGAATCAACTATTGTTACTAGCTTAAAAGTTTCATAAGTACAATAATGAAGAAGGAGTGCTCCATATGAATTCAAAGAATAAAAAAGTTTTATTGTTAACAGACATTGAACACGGAATAGAGCCTATTATCCAACAAGTAACTAACAGTCAACAAGAAAACATGTTGACTATACACAGCTACGATTCTGTAATTGTACATCCTTATGGAGATATAATGAGATCTGTTATTATTGCTATTTATCAAGAAAACGTTGAAGAAATTTTTGTTGTCGGAATAGAGGATAAAGAAACTTCTTCAGTTAATCTACAAACTCAACATGATTTCATAAAAGATAATATAAAATTAGACTATCTCTTTAAAAATTGCATGCCTGAATTCTCAAGTGGTAGCCTGAATGCATGGCTAAGTGGACAAGAAAATGTTAGTGAAAATATTAAGAAGAGTATAGATATGATTCGTCAGCATCCGTTAGTACCTTCTGATATTAAAGTTCATGGTTTCATGATTGATAGAACAGGTGGAAAAGAAACGGTTGCAAAAGTTTCTGCTAATAAAGTAGTTGAATACATTTAATCTATTAGGGACAAATAAATTCTTAGGTAGAAATTACTGTTATATAATAAAATTTAATATGTTTTAAGAATTAGAAGGGATAGTTATGCAAAACAAAATTATTGTTATGTTTCAAAAAGATTTTCGCTTATATGATAACCCAGCTTTATTTGAAGCTGCTCAGTCTGGTGAGGTTGTTCCGGTATATGTACATGACGAAACTTTTTCAATGGGAAGTGCGTCAAAGTGGTGGTTACACCATGCAATAATAGATGTAAAAAAGCAACTTGAGACATTAGGCTCTACTTTAATAATTCGCAAAGGAAATACACAGGAAGAAATATTTTCTCTCATAGAACAGTTAGGTATAACGGCTGTATATTGGAATATTTGCTATGATCCGGACAGATTACAATCTAATCAAAAAATGAAAATGATGTTAGAAGGTAAAGGTATTATTTGTAAGGAATTTAATTCGCATTTATTATTAGAACCGTGGATTATTAAAAAGAAAGATAACACTGAATATAAGGTGTTTACGCCTTTTTACAATGCATTTCAAAAGCAGATAATACCTAAACCTATTAGTAAAGTGCAGAGTATAAAGGGAGGAAACTCTTTACCAGCAAGCTTATCTGTTTCAGAATTAAACTTGTTGCCGACTATACCGTGGACATCTCATATGGAAGCAATATGGGATCCGACAGAAGAAGGGGCATATAAAACATGTAAGAAATTTTTCTCTAGCAAATTAGCCTCTTATAGTGAAGGAAGAGATTTTCCAAATCAAAATGTCCATTCGATGTTGGCACCGTATCTTTCATTTGGTCAAATATCAGTGAGGTTGATGTATCATTACTTAATAAATAAAAGTACCGAAAGACAATGTAGTCTTTTTGAAAAACAAGTGAATAGCTTTATACGTCAATTAATTTGGCGAGAGTTTTCTTATTATTTACTATATCATTATCCATTTACAGTATATAAACCTCTTAATAAGAGCTTTGAACATTTTCCGTGGAATAATGAAGAGGAGTTATTAACAGTATGGCAGAAAGGTGAAACTGGTTATCCGTTTATTGATGCGGGAATGCGGGAACTGTGGCAAACAGGTTTTATGCATAATCGAGCAAGAATGGCTGTAGCTTCTTTTCTTGTAAAGCATTTATTAATCCCATGGCAAGAAGGAGCAAAATGGTTTATGGATACACTATTAGATGCTGATATTGCAAATAATACAATGGGGTGGCAATGGGTTGCTGGAAGTGGAGCGGATGCATCACCATACTTTCGTATTTTTAACCCGATTACACAAGGAGAAAAGTTTGATAAAAATGGGGAGTATATAAGAAGATGGGTGCCAGAATTAAGAGATATACCGAATAAATATATACATAAGCCGTGGGAAGCACCTGAGCATATTTTACAAAAGGCCAATATACAGCTTGGTCATACATATCCTTTGCCAGTTGTTGATCATAAGGCAGCGCGGGAGAGAGCACTTTGTGCATATAAAAGTATGAAAGAGTTCGTATAAAATAGATTAAACAATATGTATTCAAAATTTAAATATTAGAATTTTATCCATTACAAGGACATACTAATCATATAAAGTTTCTATAATCTTCTAGTAAAAAGGAGAATGTTTATGAAAAAATCTAGTATTATAGTATTTTTACTAACATATGGTTTGTTTTATGTTTCTAGTATTTTATTTCCCATTGATCGTATGTGGTACGATCAATAGGAAAGCCGTCTTGGACGCCTTCTGGCATGACAATCGGAATGATTTGGGCTGTATTATATGGACTTATTGCATTATCCGTTGCAATTATTTACAACAAATATGGATGTAAGCCAAAAACATTTTGGTTTGTATTCCTTTTAAATTATATGTGCAATCAAGCGTTCAGCTACTTTCAATTCAGTCAAAAAAATTTGTTTTTAGCAACAATAGATTGTTTACTAGTCACTATTACTACGTTACTTCTCATAGCGGTTTCTTCCAATTTATCTAAAGTATCGACATGGTTGCTAATTCCATATTTTTTATGGGCTGCATTTGCTACATATTTATCTTGGACAATTTATAGTATAAATTAAAGACGTAAATAAAAACTTGAGCATAATAAAAATGCTCGAGTTTTTATGTTTATCTCGCATTAACGGGCAGTAAGACCTCCACCTCAAAATTCAGCGAAAGCAAAGAAGTTAGGTGGGGGTCGGGCTGCCCGTAAAAGCCCGATTGGTGAGGGCTGATTAAAATTTCACTTTATTAATGATAATCTAAAGTATAGAATATACACATCTTAGGGAGGTCATATATGTGAAGAAATGGATAAAAATTGTTCTGTACTCTGTATTAAGTATTTTAATTATCGGAAGTATTACTTTTTTGACTTGGTCTCAGTTTACTTATAAACCAACGAAAGAGGCTTTGTCTCTAGTAGATAATAGAAAAGATGAAGAGAATATAGTTTTTGGAGAGAAAGATGCTAAAATAGGAGTTATTTTTTATCAAGGAGCTAAAGTAGAAGCTGAAGCTTATAGTTATTTAGGAGAAGCTCTTGCAAAAGATGGGCATTTTGTAGTAATGCCTAAGTTACCATTAAATTTAGCGATACTTGGAATCAATGCAGTAGACAGTGTAATGGAACAGTATCCTGAAGTTCAGAAATGGTATGTTGCAGGGCATTCAATGGGCGGAGCTATGATTTCTAAATATGCTTTTCAGCATGAAGAAAAGGTAGACGGAATCATTTTCTTAGGTTCTTATCCCGCAGATGATTTCTCTACCAAATCGATTCCAATGTTATCTATTTATGGAGAAGTAGATGCTTTAGCAACTGTAGAAAAAATAGAGAACAATAAAAAGTTAATGTCAAAGAATACAACTATGCACATGATAAAAGGGGGGAATCATGCTAATTTCGGCATGTATGGCGAGCAAAAAGGTGATAATGCTAGCTTAATTACGTCAAAAGCACAACAAGATGAAACAGTGAAAGTAATGGAAGAATGGTTGTTAAAACAATGATAGACGGGAGAGGTAATAAAGAGCCAACTCATACGAGTGGGCTCTTTTATTTAACTTCTATCTCCAATTTCCCTCTTATTTTCTCCGGAATATCCTTGTCAGAAATAGCCTCGTACGAGTAAACATACCTACCTTTCACATGAATTTTCAAGTAAGTTTTTCTTATAAAATCATTAGGAGTATTCGTTCCTACTGTATACTCTTCTTCATTGCCAGATTCATCAATGCCTTTTAACGAGTACATAGCTCTACCGTTCGTATGATAATCGGGAACACCATACCCTTTCGCAACGGCATATACATGTTTTTCTTCAGCAAGTGGATTAAATCGGTCCAAATCCCCGCGTAATATGAACGGTAGTAAGTATATAAGGAGGCCTATTCCTAATATGCAAAGTAAAAATTTCTTCATGATTGTTTCTCCTTTTGTTAATTTACTTATTTTTAAGTATAGGAAAAAATTCTTATGAATATAGAGGGAAATTCCTTAATATTTTCTTAATAAAGTTTGACCGTGTGAAAAAAGACTAACTTGAGCATTAAGCTTACGGAATGAATAACCAAATAACCTGTTTTCTTTATTTTTTGATGGTAGGTTATTTGGTTTTTTATTTTTCTTTTGATTTAATTACCGAAAAAAGTATCTTGTACTCCTTTTGTAACTTTTTCTATATAGAAATTTTCTATAAAATAAAGGGCTTGCCTTCCAAATAAATCGTTATTTGTAACACTTTTATCAAAGCAAAGTTCTCGTGACATCACTTTGATATTCAAAAACATTAATAACCTATTGTATGAAATTTTTCGAAAATTTAGGTTTAACATCTTTAAAATAGGTGTATTACATATTACATAACAACTAAATAAAAAAATAAAAATCTAAAGGAGGAAAAATACCATGCATAAGAATGAACGAAAACCGGTGGTTCATGAATATGAAAATGAACAGGAAGTAGTTATGAAAGTAAAAGAGCTAGAATTGTAAGGGATTCGCCAAGATGATATTTACGTCTTAACACATGAAAAACATCTAACAAAAAAGATTGCGGATGATACAAACACAAATACGATTGGAGTAAAAGAACAAGGATTGGGCACAAGTATTATTAACTTTTTCTCCCAAAAAGGGGACGAACTCCGAAATCAAATGGAGGAAATAGGGTTGTCGAAGGAGGAAGTTAACTTATATGAAGAAAAACTAGATCAAGGGAGAATTTTACTCCTAGTAACAGCTGAAACACCAACGGCGAGTGATAGGCAGCCGCAAAACTATCATTCTCTCTAATAGATTGCAACATCTGATAAATAGGTAAGGTAATTATTTTAGGTTGTAGCATTGAAAAAAATAAAAGTAGAGAAGGATGAGGAAAATGAAACATACGATATTTAAATATGCTGTGATTGGGATTACGACCGGAGTCATGGTCTCCCTATTAAAAAAAGAAAACCGGAAAGCTATACAAACAACAGGAAAAAGCGTAAAAGACAAACTACAAGAAGGAAACATAAAGGAAACATTAGAGAAGGTAACTGAGACAAGTAAACAATTCTCTGTAACTGCAGCTAATGTTGCAAAACAAACATTACCACAACTGCTTACAGCCACACCGGTTGTCATTTCTACCATTAAAGATTTAACAGAAAACGAAAATAACAAAAAGAAAAAAGATGAAAAGGATTACGAAATAAATGAAAATAGTAAGGACATAGATGGAGAAAAAACGAAAAATGAAAAGAAATATATGAAAGAAGGGAAAGAAGAGAGTGCTTAGATTTAATTCTAAAAAGAGAAAGTGAGGAAAAAAGTATGAAATCTCTGTATGCGATTGATGTAGGAATTGGTTTTACAAAGCGGGCATATCGACAGGATGTAGATTCTGAGGTGACGATTAAGAGTGAAGCTTCCACACTAGCCCCTGTACCTAATCATGCTGAAAGTGAAGATTTAACAAAGGTAAGTTTTATAGACTTAGACTTTGCATACTACATGGGAAATGAAGCACATCAATCTGACGCATCATTTCTTCCTCCATTTGACGAAGAAATAGAAAATTATTATGAAAGCGAACGGTTTAAACAACAAATATTTGGTTGCATTGCAAAGGATTATAAAGAAAATGTCGTGTTACCTTTAGTTGTTACCGGGCTTCCCGTTACTTGTTTTGGTAGTCAGCATGAGCAATTACAACGTGCACTAAAAAAAGAAACTTCCGTGCAAATTGATGGGAAATTTATTAATATTACGGTGGAAAATGCTTTGATTCTTCAGCAACCAGTCGCTTTACATGCCTATTTCTTAAAAGCGGGAATCATTCAGGAACGAGATCGTATCTTAATTATTGATGGTGGATTTCGTACATTAGAAATGACAGATATGAAACAGAATGTCATTTTAAATCATTATGAGACAGAACTAGGATGTAACAAGCCTTTGAAAAATATTAAGAATATCATGCAGAATCATGGGGGTGAAAGTAATCACTTGCATATTAACGACATGCCAAAAATATTAGAAAAAAGATATGAATTTCGAGAAGAAAATCCTCAGACAAAACAGGTTCATACTTTGATTCAAAAAGAGTTGGATGCACACTTCCAAGACGTCATGCGTGTATTACAAGAACAATTTAAGTTAGAACAGTACGATACTATTATTTGGACAGGAGGAATAGTAGATCTCCACAAAAAACGAATTGAAAAAATGCAAGGTGAAATTTCTTCTTTCCGTATGGTAGACGCTTCGAAAGAGGCTGCACTTCATGGATACTATATTATTGGAAGTCAAGTATTTGAGGACATCACCAATCAATCTGCATATGAATCTAAATTATAATAACGACCGAAATGGAGTTCGTTGAATGGACGTGCCAAATTATGTTGCTTCTTTTTCACATATAATAAATTCTTTATAAGAAAAGATAAAGTGAAACTTTAATCAGTGGGGGGGTTCTTCATCCCCCACTGATTATCAGCCCTCACCAATCGGACTTTTATGGGCAGTTGATCCTCCACCTAACTTCTTTGCTTTCGCTGAATTTTGAGGCGGGGGTCTTACTGCCCATTAAAGCGGGATAAAAAGTGCTTGTATAGAGGAAATGTTTAAAATTGAGAATAAAAATAGCTAATATATAGGGGGTCTTCCTTTTAAAAGAATAAGACCTCCTATGCCATTTATTTTGTAATTTAGATGATCTAAAAACTTTTCCTCCAAGACATGAATACCTACATACAAATTTCATATTACGGATATGATTCGATCAAACATAAAACTATTCAGGAAGGAAGAATAATATGGAATGCATAAAAATGCCGAAATGGAGTTGGTATCATGTGAAAACTAGTGAGCTTGAAAAACTTTCTTCTATAATCCCTCGTGATGTAACATCTTATTTCTCTCAATTTGTAAAGAAAATAAGTTCTCCTTGTGAAAATGGATTATATGTTTATACGTTATCACCAAGTCAAACTTGTGTATATGGTTCGTTTTTATATGATCAAGATAAAAAGGACGCCAAAATTCAAAACTTTCTTCATTATTTCGTAGCTCATGGAATACTGATAACGGTCCAAGAAAAAGAGGAAGAGGATTTTCAAAAATTAATACATAATTCCTCTTTTAGTGTAAAAAATTGTAATAGCTCCGCTGAAGGATTATGTGCTATCTTATCAATGTTTATATCTCACTACTTGAGAAAGGTTGACTATTTCGAAAACAATTTCAGAAATGTATTATGGGATTTTTATCATCATAATAACATAGCAGTTTTAGAAAGAATTTATCATATTCGTCATGAATTATTTATGAACACACATGTGTTTCGCTTAATACAAGAAGTGTTACAAGGCCTGAAAGAAGCTTGGTTAGAAAACCTAACAAACACCCTTTGTTATAAACAAACACACGTAAAATTAGAGCGTGGATTACAACTTGTTAAAGAGTACCAAGAAGAATTAGACACGATGATTCATTTACAAGAAGTTGTTTCTTCTCATCGTGGGAATGAAATTATGAAAGCTCTTACTGTATTAACTGCTGTAAGTACGCCTTTGACGGCCTTAGGAGCATTGTGGGGGATGAATTTTAAATATATGCCTGAACTAGAATGGAAATATAGCTATTTAATCGCTCTCTTATTTATTATTTTCACAACAGTGGGTATGTATTTGTATATGCGGGTGAAAAGGATGGACAGGTGATTTATTACGAGTAAAGAAAAAGAAATCTTTTTTTAAATCCAATTAATCCTTTTTATAAAAAATATGATAGATATTAACCTAGATATATGGTTAGGAATATTTATTAATTGAGGTAGTATCATATCCCCATCAAGTTAAAGTTTTGATGTTCACGCAATGAAAAAAATGGTGAATATTTATATGAAAGATTAGAGCTCTTCTTCTTGTAGGAGGGCTCTAATCTTTGTTTAAAAACTATATCATACACATGGGCAGAATCATTATCTGAAATTTGTCCCGATTCAATTTAGAATACGACAAAAGAGAACTTGCGTTAGAAAACAAGCTCTCTTTAAAAGAAATAACGTAATTGAGATACTTATATAGTAACAATTGTTTTCTTCTAATTCCATATGTCTTATGTTGAGAAATAAATTATAAGTGGCTTGATAAAGCTAAAATGAATGATTGACATAATATTTTGACGATAATATAATGAATCTCGAATTCAAGATAACTTGTAAAGGATTGGTAATTGTGAGGGTGATTAACGATGAGAGCCTATCTTTAAAGTTATTTGTTATATTATCAAGGGAATTACAGTCAATCACTAAACGTATTGAAAAGGATATAAAAATTTATGGACTTAATCCAACAGAATTTGCAGTGCTTAAGCTATTATACAGTAAAGGCGATCAGCCTATACAAAAACTTGAAGACAAAACATTACTTGCAAGTAGTAGTATCATGTATGTAGTGAATAGGTTGGAAAAGAAGAGGTGAAAACCATGTCCTAAAGACTGCCGTGTCATGTATGCGTCAATTACTTCAGAAGGTATTGAATCGATGATATTATTTTTCCTCAGCATAAAGAGGAGATTCGGCAAATATTTGGTAGTTTGGACTATATTGAGAAAAAAATAATAATGAAACGGTTGAAAAAGTTAGGATATTACGCACAGAAATTGTAAGTTTGTAGAGGCTATTTCTGTTTAGTAATATCCTAATTACATATAAATTAAATAAATAGGAGGAAAAATTAATAAGTGGTAGTAAATGTATTATAATACAAAATGAATAAATCATATTATTTAAATCAGTACAGTAGGGAATAAAGTTGTTATATTAACGTATACATATCGTCCTTTTCATTATAAATCTTTCATAAAGCGGAGAGTGGGTATCAAGAATGGAATTACGTCATTTAGAGTATTTTATTCAAGTTTGTAATAATAATAGTTTTACTAAAGCTGCGGAAGTTCTAGGTATTTCACAGCCGACTTTAAGCCAACAAATCCGTGTGTTAGAAGGTGAACTTGATACACCCTTGTTTCATCGAGTTGGAAGAGGTATCAAAATGACAGAAGCGGGTAAGTTGCTATTTGATAAAGGAAAATTTATCATGCAACAATTTGATGACGTTTATAATGAAATTTTTGAATTAAAGGGGGTAAAAAGAGGGGTAATTACTATAGGAGGTTTATTAGAGGATCTCACTTATTTAACACCTTATATTATGAAGTTTCAACAACATTATCCTAACATCGTAGTAAAAATTATAGAATCTGAAGTTGCTGTAAATCAAATCGTTGATAAAAATATTGATATAGGCATCACGCGTAGTGCTCAAATTCCAGACACATTAACAAGCACCCTTTTGTATAGCGAAGAGCTTGTCCTTGCCATTCCAAAAAATCATCCTTTGAATGAAACATCATTTGTTTCTTTTCGAGAATTAGTAGGACTGAGTAGAATAATGGTTTCATGTAGTTGTCGTGAATCTATTAAAATATATTGTGAGAGTTTAGGGTTATCTTTATCCGAAGCAAATATAGAAACAAAATCTTCTATTTCTCTATTGAGTCTTGTATACAATGGACATGGGGTTGCCATAATACCTCTTTCACTGGTTAACTTCGTTAATAATGATACTTTGAGCATAGTTCGTATTATTGAACCAACACCAAGTCAAGATATTAATCTTATTCACTTTGATGATAAATTTTTAAGTTTTGCAGCACGTATCTTTATGCAGAAGTTAAATGAACCTAAAAAAGTATTAGTATAATAGAAATAATAATGATTATAGTGTGGGAATTAAAAATGATACATAATTCTTAGGATAAGACCTAAATTACAGTTAAAGGGCAAGTAGATTTATATGTGTGGTGTAGTCGCTTCAAAAGGGAATACCATGGAATTTTACTTAAGGGGAGAAGGCTGTTAAAAACAAGTCAAGTTAATCAATTAACTCTTCGGTCTTATCGCATAGTAATAGATTCCATTAGGGATATACTGCTATTTCTGTTTACATATTCTTATTGCATAAAGAAAACCACCGGGCATTATACCGGTGGTTTTGACTTAGAAAGCAAAGCAAGTACAACCAATACCCCATTTAGTTCCATCTTTTCCTATTATGGTATGAGTGTGTTGATGGAGAGGGTTACTGCAACTATGTAACTTGTGATCATGGGCATCGTGAGAAAGTATAGTGTGGGCTAGGTTAGCACCACCATAACCATAAACTCCCGTCGGTGACCAATTAGGTGATGCTGGCGGCAATTCAGGTGATAGCCTTTTAAATTCATCATTTCCATAAACAACCTGCCCACCCATAATAGTGAGTAATGATTCAAGGTTCTTGATTTCTTCTTCTGGCACAGTAAAGTAGTCAGCAGACAATACAGCAATATCAGCAAATTGACCCACTGCAAGGATTCCCTTTTTACCTTCATCATCAGAGAACCACGCACTTCCTTTTGAATATAATTCCAGGGCTACTTTTCTATCAAGTTTATTTTTTTCGTCGTATATCGAAAGACCACCAATGGTTTTTCCGGCAACCATCCAGTAAAGAGCGACCCAAGGGTTATAGCTGGAAACCCTAGTTGCATCACTACCTGCGCCAACAGGTATACCTAGGTCTAACATACGATAAATCGGAGGAGTACGCTTTGCAGCTTCCTTTCCGTATAAATCAACAAAGTATTCACCTTGAAAAGCCATGCGGTCTTGGATAGCGATACCGCCATTTAAAGCCTTAACACGTTCCATACTACGATCTGAGATTGTTTCTGCATGGTCAAACCACCATCGTAGACCATTAAAAGGAATTTCTTTGTTGACTTCCTCAAATACATTTAAGAATCGTGTGATTGACTCGTCATAAGTTGCATGTAAACGGAATGGCCAACGGTTTTCTACCAATAGAGAAATTACTTTCTTTAAGTCAGCTTCCATCATCGTAGCTAGTTCGGGCTGTGGCATTTGAAATTTTTCAAAATCGGCTGCCGAGAATACTAACATTTCTCCGGCACCATTCATTTTATACTTATCATTTCCTTGACCTGGAGAAACAATTTTTGCCCATGAAGCAAAGTCTTCATATTCATGATTTGGATTTTGTGTAAATAGATTATAAGCAATACGCAAAGTTAATTGTTCCTTCTCAGCTAAATGTTCAACAACTTTGTAGTCATCAGGATAATTTTGGAAACCGCCACCTGCGTCAATGGCACTTGTAATACCTAATCTATTTAATTCGCGCATAAAATGGCGAGTTGAATTAATCTGGTCGTCAAAATTAAGTATTGGAGCTTTACCCAAACTTGAATAAAGAATAGAAGCGTTAGGATTTGCAATTAAAAGGCCCGTTGGATTACCTCGTTTATCCCGTTCAATTAAACAACCTGGAGGGTCTGGGGTATCTTTTGTGTATCCCAGTGCACGCAGCCCTGCACGATTTACAAGTGCTCTATCGTAAAGATGTAGCACAAAGACAGGTGTGTCTTCAGAAACAGCATTAATCTCTTCCAAAGTTGGCATCCGTCTCTCTTTAAATTGAAATTCAGACCAACCTCCAACTACTCTTACCCACTGAGGAGCAGGTGTACGCCTTGCCTGTTCTTTGAGCATTTCGAGAGCAATGGCAATTGAAGGCACACCTTCCCATCGTAATTCCATATTATAATGAAGACCGCCACGAATAACGTGTATATGAGAGTCATTCAGACCTGGAATAGCTCTTTTTCTTTTAAGGTCTATTTTTTTTGTTTTTTCTGTGGCGCTATCAAGAAGCTCATCTCCACCTATTGCAGTTATTAAACCATCAGTTATGGCGATAGCAGATACCTCAGGTTGAGAGGGATCAAGGGTAGTAATTTTTCCGTTATATAAGATCATATCCGGTAAATTCATATTCACACCTCGTCTACTTCCTATTATTTTGTAACCATGGATGAAATAATTTACCGAAAATCGGCATAACTACCCATGATAGCAAGGACACTATACATACAGAAACAAAAAAAGCGGACATAATAGGATTCATATGTTTTATGATAGGTCCTATCAATTTAGGAACTAACATGCTAAGAGGCCATACACCCAGAAGGGTAACGATAGACATTTTCCATTTTTGAGGTGGGACTGGCGTTTTCGGAGTAACAAACCAATAAGCCAAACTGCTTTCAGTTTTATAACTTGGATTAGTAACTTGAAATTGTTCGGCCGTTTTTAACAAATCTCGGCGAACATCTGATTCTTGCCAAGCACGTAGATGCTCATACGTATCAAAGCGAAAAATAACAGTATACTCTCTGAATTCGTTATTTGGGACTATTAGATTTACACCTAAATGTCCTGGGAATTTAGTAGCGGCAGCTTCAATTTCGTGTCTCCATGTTTCAAACTGTTTTTCTTTACCCTGTTGAATTTCCCATGTAACAATCGTTGTTACTGGATCGGCAGCATCCATCGCGTTCCCTGTATAAGTCTCTTCGACAGCTACTCCTTCTTGTTTCATATTTTCCTGCTTGGAAGCGCACCATGCACCATAGTATATGCGTATTCTACACCTTGACCATAAGCACCAGTGTGTTCCTTTACAATCTCCATTACAGCATCATAAGTATCTTTGTGTGCCCAGTCACGTTGGTATTCAAGTAAAACTTGAATTGCTGTCACTGGAATTGCACCAGCTTGTTCTACACGGCGCATAGCAGCGTTATGTGCTGTCAAACTAGTACCACCTGAAGCATCATCAACTGCATACACCTCATAGCCAGCTTTCATTGCTTCAAGCACAGGGAATGCAAGGCAAACTTCAGTCCAAAGTGCTGCAAATATTAATTTCTTTCTACCTGTTGCTTTAACTGCTTCAACAAATTTTGGATCTTCCCAAGAGTTCATTGAACTGCGTTCTATAATTTCATGGTTTGGGAATATGTCAAGAATTTGTGGCCAAAAATAACCAGAAAAGCTACGTGTCTCAACTGTAGTAAGAATAGTAGGTACGTTAAAAGTTTTTGCTGATTTAGCAAGCAACATAACGTTATTAATCAATGTTTGTCTATCAATACTTGCAACTCCAAAAGTCATTTGAGGCTGAAAATCAATTAAAATTAAGGCACTGTTCTCTGGATTTAACAATTCTAAATTACTCATAATAAAACGCTCCTTTTTTTAATTGTTGAAAATAATATATTTTCAACAATTAAAACTGTAATCGTAAAAAAAAAATTTTGCTATACCTTTTAATTTAAAAGAGAGTGCTGATTTAATCAGCACTAAATGTATACTATCCATTTTTTTGAAAGTGATTTAAAGTCATTTCTTTGAAATACATTTATGCATTTTGTTTACTAAGATCTCGCTGCGCGCCCATATAGCTTCCAATTATATTTTGATAGCCTGGAAGATTACTAGCAAGCAAATTACCAAAACCTTCGACATCGTTGCGCCAATCGCGTTGTAATTCGCAAGCTACGCTAAACCAGTTCATAAGTTGCACGCCACTATGTGCCATGCGAGTATTTGCAGCATCTGCAACTTGTTTACTGAAAGTTCCCGAAGCATCAGTAACAGCAAATACTTCATATCCAGCTTTTATAGCGGAAAGTGCTGGGAAAGTAACACAAACGTCCGTAACTACGCCCGCGATGATAAGTTGCTTCTTTCCAGTTTCTTCGATTGCTTTTACAAAATCATCATTATCCCATGCGTTAATTTGTCCAGGGCGAGCTATTTTTTGTGCGTGAGGAAAGAGATCAACCAATTCTTGCATTAAAGGTCCGTTAGGTCCGTTTTCAAAACTTGTTGTTAAAATAACTGGTAAATCAAAAAACTTAGCAGTGTGAGCAAGAGCTAAAACATTGTTCTTAAATTCATCAACACCATAGTCACGTACTAGTCCGGACATAAGACCAGTTTGATGATCTACTAAAAGCACGACAGCATCATCTTTGTTAATACGAGAATAGAGATCAGTCATTATGTATTCCTCCTAAAAATTAAGTAATCGAAGAAAAGTTAAATAGTCGAATACTATCATAAGTTTCTTCGTTTGTTACGATTCGTTTATAACTAAGCTGACCAATAATATTAGTTATAGCAGCATTCATAGAACATGAAGTGCTATACAAATTTATAGTATTTGAAAACTGATTCGTTAATCAATTCTAAATTATCTATAATTCGTATAGGTCGTAACTATAGTTGTTTTCACTATAAAATAGATTGATTTTACCTATACATTCTATAGATAGAACGATATTGATAGTCACCTATTTTTGTTATTACAATTGAATATGAGTAATGTTCAGTAAGTATTTTATGATGAAAAAGATATTAGAGGGGGGATTGTTCCAAAAGGAGAAAATGAATGCATTGGAACAATAGAGTTTCATACTTAGAGTTCACAACATAAACGTGCATGAATAAGTTATGAGATTCATCCGGATTATTGAAGAAAAGGATACATATTAGAATATTTTTTGGAGGTAGAAGCATGGCTAAAATTACTGTAGGAACCGAAAACCAAGCACCAATTGAGATATATTATGAGGATCATGGCACAGGAAAACCAGTTGTACTAATTCATGGTTGGCCGTTAAGCGGTCGATCTTGGGAATATCAAGTTCCCGCTCTTGTTGAGGATGGATACAGAGTTATAACATATGATCGTCGAGGTTTTGGAAAATCATCTCAGCCGTGGGAAGGGTATGAATATGATACCTTTACTTCTGATTTACATCAACTATTAGAACAGTTAGAGCTTCAAAATGTCACACTTGTTGGTTTTTCTATGGGTGGAGGCGAGGTAGCCCGGTACATTAGTACGTATGGAACAGATCGTATTGAAAAGGCTGTTTTTGCTGGAGCAGTTCCTCCATATTTATACAAATCAGAGGATCATCCTGAAGGGGCATTAGATGATGAAACAATTGAAGCATTCAAAAGTGGTGTGATAAATGACCGCCTTGCATTTCTTGATGAATTTACTAAGGGATTTTTCGCGGCTGGTAATCGAACAGATTTAGTTAGTGAACCATTCCGTTTATATAATTGGGATATTGCAGCCGGTGCATCACCTAAAGGAACGCTTGATTGTATTACCGCCTTTAGTAAGACAGATTTTAGAAAAGACCTGGAGAAGTTTAATATACCTACTCTTATTATTCACGGTGACTCTGATGCAACTGTACCTTTTGAATTAAGTGGAAAACGTACATATGATGCCATTCCTGGTAGTAAACTCGCTTTAATACAGGGCGGTCCACATGGGCTAAATGCAACTCATGCTAAAGAATTTAATGAAGCACTCCTATTATTTTTAAATGACTGATTACAACTATATAATTGTTAATTGATAAATTATAAACAAGTAAAAATAAATCTAAAAAAAGATGCTCTTGGATAAATCCAGGAGCATCTTTTTTAAATGCGGAGTAGTGCACCACCGTAATCAATTCAAAGAATAGAAATCTTCTATAACGAAATTCCTATTCATTTTTTAATGGTGATATTGAGATGTTAGGTTGATAAATCTCCATTAATTTTGGATTGAATATTCTTCTTAACAGCTAAAATGTATTGATTAGAGTTTTTTAGATTTCTTTAGATTTCTTAGAAGTATTGTTATATTACTATCAAGATAATATTTTGAATAATCCTCAAAACAAAGAAATGTACATTTTTTTGAGGAAGAAATATCTTGTCAGAAAACAATAAAATCTTATTAATTTTTATAATTGGTAGAATTTTTGTGGAAATAATTCTCTTAATATATTAAAATAACATCGTATTATGTCAGATTTTAATTAGGGGAGAGAAATTTTATGTTGAAAAAAATCATTCCAGTTGCTTTAGCATTAAGTACAGTTACTTTTACTAGTGTATTTGCTGCGCCTTCAATCCAAGCAAGTACAGAACAAAACCGCTACATAGATGTACAAATGCTCGGTATTAACGATTTTCATGGGCAACTAGATACTGTAAAAAAAATTAACAATAAAGATGCAGGGGGAATTGAGTACTTAGGGGCTTATTTACGTGATCGTGAAAAACAAAATCCAAATACATTAAAGGTACATGCCGGCGATGTTGTTGGAGCAAGTACTCCTGTTTCAGCATTATTACAAGACGAACCTACAATTGAATTTCTAAATGATTTGAAATTCGATGTTGGAACGATAGGAAATCATGAATTTGATGAAGGTGTTGAAGAAATGAACCGCCTTATTTATGGTGGATACCATGAGAAAACAGGAAATTTTAAAGGAGCAAAATTCCCATATGTTGCTGCAAATTTCTATAATAAATCCACCGGTCGTTTATTTTTACCACCATTCACTATAAAAAAGGTACAAGGAGTTCCTGTTGGATTTATCGGAGTCGTAACAACGGATGTTCCTAATCTTGTTATGCCTACTATGCTAAAGAATGTAGAAATTACAGATGAAGTTGAAGCTATTAACAAATCCGTAAAGCAATTAAAAAAACTAGGCGTTAAATCTATCGTTGTTCTTGCACATAACGGAGGTACAACAGATGGGAACGGCGTAACAAATGGTGATATCGTCCGATTAGCAAATGAGACTGATCCAGAAGTCGATGTTATTTTTGGTGGCCATAGCCACACTTATGTAAATGGAACTGTTAATAATAAACTTGTCGTACAAGCAAATTCTTATGGTATGGCTTTTGCTGATGTTGATGTAAAGATTGATCGTAAGACACAAGATATTGTTGAGAAAAAAGCAGAAATTGTTACAACTTATCATGAAGGCATAGAGCCTGATAAAAAAATCAAGAAGAAGATGGAGAAATATCAAGCAAAAATCGCACCTCTTGTTAATGAAGTTGTAGGTAAGTCTATTGCTCCACTAGATCGCAAACTCAATACGGCTGGTGAATCTACTCTTGGAAATTTAGTTGCTGATGCCCAGCGTACAACAATGCAATCCCAAATTGCACTTATGAATCCTGGTGGTATTCGTAATGACTTAGATGCTGGTGATATTACATGGGGAGAGATATATGGTATTCAACCATTCGGAAATCAATTAATAAAGGTAAATTTAACAGGTCAAGACATTCGTGATATTTTAAATCAACAATGGCAAAAAGACATAACAAGAATGCTTCAAATTTCAGGGATCCAATACACTTGGGATGCGAATAAGCCTAATGGAGAAAAAGTAACAAGTATTCGCTTAACAAATGGAGAAGAAATCATTCCTTCTAAAACTTACAGCGTCGTTGCGAACGCATTTCTAGCTTCAGGTGGAGATGGATTTGTATCCTTTAAAAACGGTAAAGATGCTGAAACAGGACCAACCGATTTTGAAGCACTAGTAGATTATATAAAAAAATCAAAAGAACCAATTCAGTCTATTATTGATGGAAGAATTCAAAAAATAAATTAGTTTTTTATTAATCTCAAAAACAACTAGATTACCTGTGCGCTATACTTTTTAGTGTGCAGGTAATCTAGTTTTTTGATTTGAAATAGTCTAACTGTGGCCAATGGGTATACCGTCTAGATGCAGAGTGCCGAAAAAAAATGAAATAAACAAAAGTCGATATCCTGGACGTACAGGGAGTCTTTTTTTGAAAAAACGGGACATAGCGAACATCAAACAGGCTTAACGATAGATGTTAAAAGTATAAATAATGAACTAGAGTTATCATTTGTTAAGACGAAGTAAGAGAAATGGCTGAAAGAAAATGCGCATCGTGCAGGATTTATTATTCGCTATCCAAAGGAAAAAGAGAATGTAACTGGTTATGCGTATGAACCTTGGCACATTCGCTATGTAGGGGATGATGCTGAAAAAATATACAAGGAAAAACTAACTTTAGGGGAATATATGAGATAAGAAGGCTAAAGTGAATTGGAAATCTGTATTTTTTGTTTGGGGGATAGTATTTTATAAAATAGTAGGGTACTTTATTTTAATAGATTGAACAACTGCCTATCTAAAAATTTGATAGGCAGTTTTTTTCTTTTGAGTACAAAGTGAAATGATTTTATTATGTTCGCACATATGAAAAGTGTAATGTATAAATATATTCTAAACACCAATTATTGTCCCTCATTATTAGCGATAGGATAGCTACTTAAGGACAAAAAAGAATTGGCTAACTTTTGTGCAAAATGTAATGGAGGCTCTACGGATTGGATATGAATATACATAATTAAGGGATTCATGTACAGCCAGTGATTATGTAAAGCACTTACAATAATTCCTTGTTGTACAATTGATTTCATAAATGCAGGAGTCTCTTCTTGTAGAATAGCGATTTCGCCTAAATTTAATGCATTACCATTTTGATCCAACGATTCAAAACTTACTCCGACGGGTAACTACATAGGTACGCGGTTTTCCTTGAACAAGCACCCTAAAATCACGGTGAAAAGACACCGAACAACCACCTTGACTTATTTTACTTTTCCCTTTAAGTATTGTAGCAAATTGTTCACAAATGAAATTAAAATTTTGCATAAATTCAATCCCTTTCTCGTACAAAATTATGTAATTAGAGATTTGATTGATGAAATACAGATAAACAATCTTTCTTCAACATTCAAAAAACAGGATGTAATTTTAATTTATTTAATGTTTATTTTAAAAGAAATGCACGTTATATTAATTAAATATTTAGAATTCAATCGAAAATGATTAGTATATTCGAGTTATTAAATTTATGATTCATGATAGTCCGTTCGAGATATTGTTATAAAAAATCTATAAAGTATGTAATTATACGCTTTTAGTCTATGTAGGTTAGATAAATATGTGTCTAAATTTGAATGATAAAACTAGAAAAACAACGGTGAGAAAATAACCAATAATATTTTATTTTCTATAAAAAGTACTGCTAAATAGTATTTTTTTCGAAATAAGTCTTTCTTATATAAGTATATTGCTACTATGAACATATCTATTTAAAAACAAGACTTTTTTGAATACAAAAGAATGGGTTCTAAAATACCTTGCTTATTCACGAAGAATTCAGTTGTTTCTCCTTGTATCTATTTATATTTTTAAGTATAGAAAAAACCTCTTATGAATATAGAAGGGAATTCCTTATGTTTTTCTTAAACAAATTATTAAATTACGGTTATTTTAACCAAAATTTTCATAGAATTACCTTTTAAAAGAACGTTAGTTCGTATATAATAAGAACAAGTGTTCCTTGTTGGGGGGTGATAACCTTGTATGATTATTCTCTTTTACCGAATCGTATTATTCTTTGTGTAGACCTTCGTAGCTTCTATGCAAGTGTGTCATGTATTAAAAAAGGACTGGATCCACGTTATACAAAATTGGCTGTCGTAGGAGATGTAAATCGGAGTGGATCAATCGTATTAGCAGCAACACCGCCATTAAAAGCGTTAGGGATTAAGAAAATGGCAAGGTTGTACGAAATACCGAAGCGGCCAGATATTATTATTGTAAATCCGATTATGCATACGTATATGAAATGTTCAACTTTCATAACTAGTTTGGCTTTGCAGTATGTTGCGCCGGAAGATTTTCATCAATATAGTATCGATGAGTTTTTCATGGATATGACTGCAAGTATTCATTTGTTTGCGAGTAATCCGCGCGAATTCGCATTAAAGCTCAAGCGAGAAATATATGAACGTACACGGATTGAAAGTACGATTGGTATAGGGCCTAATTTATTATTGAGTAAAGTAGCGATGGATATTGAAGCGAAAAAGAGTAAAGATGGAATAGCGCACTGGACGTATGACGATATACCCGAGAAGTTATGGAGTATTAGACCACTCAGTAAATTTTGGGGTATATCGTACAAAACTGAAATGAAATTGAATCGAAAAGGTATACATACAATTGGAGAATTAGCTCAGTATCCTTTGAAATATTTAAAGCAATCTTTCGGTGTAATAGGGGAAGAATTACATTTACATAGTAACGGGATTGATTTTAGCAGAATAGCAGAGAAATACGTTCCAGCGACAACATCTATAGCGAAAAGCCAAATATTATTACGGGATTATTCGATAGGAGAGTTCGTAGTTATTTTATTAGAGCATATAGAAGAAGTTTGTTATAGGTTGAGAAGAGAAAAGAAATATGCACAAACAATTCATTTTTCAATTGGGTATAGCAAGGAATATGGAGGGGGAATAAAAAAGGCACATACGTTAAATCGGGCAACAAATGTAACGATGGATATGTACAATGTTTGTACATATTTTTTATATGAGCGCTATACAGGAGAACCGATTAGATCGTTAAGTGTCTCATTAACAAACCTTATTAATGAAGGTGAAGAGCAAATTTCGCTTTTCGATAACATTGTACAAAGGGAAAAAGAAATCCGATTAACGAAAGTTATGGATGAAATTCGAACACGGTTTGGTAAGAACAGTATTTTACGTGGGATTTCCTACACAAGCGTCGCAACAGCAAGATATAGAAACACATTATTAGGAGGACATAAATCGTGAAGAATGCTAATATGCCAAAAGGAAGAGGGATGGTAAAGTGGCAACCGTTCTCTAGTATGCCAGAGCAATTCGCAGTTATTAAAGAAATGATACATGCGAAAACGAAAGTCACGCGTCCGATCTTAACAGAGGATGCAAAAGAAGTGCTTGAAAATAAGTTGTTATGTTCCTATTTAGGTGAGGAAGAGATTTTACTTACATATTATAAAGGTGGCTACTTATATAAAAATTACATAACAGTAGTTGATATTAATCCATTAAGAGAGGTGATTGTGTGTACTGATGCTTTTAGTACTAAGCGTACTTTTAAGTTTGTTGATGTAATTGAGATTAATTAAAGTATGTTTCTATGCAGTAGGATTATTTTTTAGCCTACTGCATAGAAAGGTCAGTTACAGTACTACACTTATACTAAAATATCTTATCCTTAACTTCCTACTGCTTTTATCCCGTAAACGCCCGATTGGTGAAGGCTAATAATCAGTGGGGGATGAACAAAACCCCACTGATTAAAGTTTCACTTTATTACCGTTAAGGATGATACGATAATGTGGAAAAATGATGAACTCTCTAAACGATAGAATTAGTACTACCAGAAGTTAAAGGGTTTCTTGAAATTACGAATACGAGCTGTTAGGTAGTACTATATTCATTTAGAAAAAGCCGTTTTAAATAATAGTAGACATAATCAAGGCAATACTTAATAACTAAAGAAAATAAGTAATTTAAACTTCAATTATGATAGGAAGGATCATTGGCTTTCTTTTTGTATGTGAGTATATAAAATGGCCAAGTGTTTCTCTTATTTCTCTTTTTAGAACATTCCATTGGTAAATATGTGCTTTTTGTAATGTGTTGATAGTTTCCACAACTAATTGATTAATTTTCTTTAAGAAATCTTCTGAATCGCGAACATATACAAACCCACGAGAAATTGTGTCTGGGCCAGAAATTATTTTTTCTTCCGTTTTACTTAAGGTGATAACTATTACAAGCATGCCATCTTCAGAAAGTTGTTTACGATCGCGCAATAAGGCGTTCCCAACATCTCCAATACCTAATCCATCTACATATATATTACCGGCAGGTATACGCCTAGTTTGCATGGCGGTTTGATTTTTAATATCAACAACATCTCCATTGCCGATAACATAAATATTATCTTTCTTGACACCAACGGATTCGGCCAATTGACGGTGATGATGTAGCATTCTAAATTCACCGTGTATTGGAATGAAATATTTAGGTTTCATTAAAGTAAGCATCAATTTTAATTCCTCTTGATATGCATGTCCAGAAACATGCATTCCCGTTGAACTTCCAGATCCATAAATAACATTTGCTCCTAATAGGAATAGGTTATCTATAATACGTGAAACATTACGTTCATTTCCTGGTATAGGGGATGCAGACAAAATGACTGTGTCACCCGGTAAAATATCAACTTGTCGATAATTTCCACTAGCCAACCGGGCCAGAGCGGCCATAGGTTCACCTTGACTACCAGTGCAAAGTATAGCGACTTTCTCGGGCTCTAGCTGGTTAATTTCATTTGCTTCAATTAACATTCCTTCAGGTATATTCAAATAGCCTTGTTCTAAGGCAACAGAGACTACATTTACCATGCTTCTTCCAAGGAGGGCAAGCTTTCTATTTGTTTTCAAAGCGGCATCTACTATTTGCTGTACACGATTCACATTAGAAGCAAAGGTAGATATAATAACTTTTCTATGAGCCTTGATAAATGCTTCTTCAATTTTTCCACCTACTAATCGCTCTGATGGAGTAAATCCAGAACGTTCGGCATTTGTACTTTCTGAGAGGAGAGCTAAAACACCGTTACTTCCGATATTAGCCATTTTGTGGATGTCTGGATATTGATTGTTTACAGGAGTTAAATCAAATTTAAAATCACCTGTATGGACTACTGTACCCTCGGGTGTATGAAAAGCAATCCCAAGGCAATCGGGAATACTATGATTTGTTTTGAAAAAGGATAAATTTATTTGTCCAAACTCAATTAAAGACTCAGAGTCAATAATAGTTAATTGTGTCGAATCTTGAAGTTTATGTTCTTTTAATTTAATACCGATTAAGCCTAAAGTTAATTTTGTTGCGTAAATTGGCACATTCAATTGCTTTAAAAAATACGGAATACCTCCAATGTGATCTTCGTGTCCGTGTGTAACAATTAAGCCTCGAATTTTATCTTTATTTTCTTGCAAATATGTAATGTCAGGAATTATTAAATCTATTCCTAATAAACTCTCATCAGGAAATTTAGAACCACAATCAATGATTACAATGTCATTTGAATATTGTATGACATACATATTCTTACCAATTTCATTAACACCACCTAAAGCAAAAATAGATAGTTTTTCATTTATTGTACTCAAATGAATATCCTCCTTTTTAAAACAAGTTTACTTGAAGCTATGTAAAGGGTTATGACCAACCATTGATAAATAATTGGTCATAATTATCTTAAAGATCCATATCTTTTAATCCGGGACTATGCTCATTTGGCATTTCAGGAAGTTCTGGTACAGGAAAACCTTTTGGTGGGTCAGTTACTGTTAATGTTCCTTTGTTTCTACTTGGTGATTCACCTTGGAAAATTTCTCCCATTCTTGTTGGATCTAATCTAAAATTAAATTGTGCATTATGAAATCCCATATCTACATACTTTCTGCACTCTGGGTACTTATTAATATCATAGTTCGGCACAGGGAAAAGTTTCCCCCACTCAACACCCAATGTCTCTAATGCTTTTGCAAAGGCGTTTTGATGTGCATTATCACGTACAATTAAAAATGCAAGTGTCTCTCTAAAAGTTTGATTTGAACTCATTTCATAAATTCTAGTCTTTTGAAGTACACCTGTAGATTCAAGTACGACATTATCTAGTAAATCGCTAATTAAGTTTCCATGACTATATACCCAAGATCCATTCCATGGGTTGCCAGCTGCATCAACAGGCAATGAACTTTGAGCACCTACAATAAAGTGGTGAGGATTTGCATGTTTAACCGCTTCGTCAAGTGGTGCGTTGTCAACACCAGCATTTCCTGGCGTAGGTTCACCAGATCCAGTTAATAGTTGATTAATTGTATGTTGTACAAGTTCTACATGGCTTATTTCCTCTAAAAAAACACCTCGAAGTAAATCACGATATTGCTTCTCTTTACCTCTAAAATTTGAGCTTTGGAAGAAGTATTGCATCATTGTACGCATTTCGCCATAATGCCCACCTAATATTTCTTGTAAAACTTTTGCGGCAGCTGGATCTGGCTTGTCCGGCTTGATAATATTAATCAGTTCTTCCTTATAATAAAACATGAAGTACACCTCTTTTAGGTTAGTTAACATTGTTATCGTGTCCGTTAGTTGGTTACTTAATACTGTAATTCATTTTTTTACCAATAAAGTATTACCTCAAAATACAAAGTTTTTTGGAAATAACTATTTTTGATGTAAGATGAAAATGGGGGATAGATACTTAGCATTTAATAAAAAAAGATAAGATTACGAAATGTAATCTTATCTTTTCATTAAGAATCATGAATTGTAGCTTCAAGGCTTCAGAATGACTTTAATACAATCATCTTCACGATTATTAAAAATCTGATAACCATAGCTCGCTTCTTCAAGGGGAATTTTGTGTGTAATAATCTCTTTTGGATCAAATTCTTTATTTGTTATTTTTTCATATAGTTCTGGCATAAAATGAATGACAGGTGCTTGTCCCATTTTAAGATTAATATTTCTAACCCAAAATGCACCGAGTGGAAATGCATTATAGTTGCCACCATAAACGCCTGTCATTTGAACCGTTCCATATTTTCTTACTGCTTTCGTAGCGATTTGAATAGGGCCGAGGGTTCCACCTTGTAATTTTAATTTTTGTTCCAAAAACTCTAAAGGTGATTTTTTTCCATCCATTCCTACGCAATCAATGACTACATCGGCACCACCATGTGTAATTTCCTTTAAATGTTCTCCCATATCAGGAAATTTTGTAAACTCAAACACCTCAACATTGTTAATCTTTTTTGCATAATTTATTCGGTAATCTAAGTAATCGACTGCGATTACGCGCTTAGCGCCTTGCATCCAAGCAAATTTTTGTGTCATTAATCCAACAGGTCCACAACCGAGGACGATAACAGTATCACCTCGCTTGACACCTGCATTTATTACACTCCAATAGGCTGTTGGTAAAACATCTGATAAAAACAGTAGGGATTCATCTTCAAGTTCGCAGGATTCTGGTATAACAAATGGAGTGAAATTTCCAAAAGGAACTTTTAAATATTCAGCTTGTCCACCAGGATGGTTACCAAATTTTTCTGTATAACCAAAGTATCCACCAGAATCATAATGAGGATTGGAGTTGTCACATTGGCTTTCCATTTCATGTTGGCAATAGAAACAATGTCCACAAGCAACGTTAAAGGGAATCACAACACGATCGCCTTTTTTCACTTTAGTGACATCTGGCCCGACCTCTTCAACGATTCCCATTGGTTCATGGCCGATAATGTATCCTGGAGGTAAAGGCATGTTACCTTGATATAAATGTAAATCAGAACCACAAATAGCGGTTGAAGTAATTTTTACAATAATATCATCTTTTTTTTCTAATTTTGCATCATCAACTTGTTTAACCTGTACTTGGTTTGGCCCTTGATAGGTCACAGCTTTCATAATTTCATATCTCCTTTTGAATCATTTCTCAAAACATACTGTATATTTATCCTTTGGCAAAACAGAAATCTTTATTAAACGGAGGTCTATACCTAGTGTTGTTATGAAAGTACGTTATATAGCAGCTTTTCTTTCTTAAGTCTTTTGTCCTATTTTAAGAAGAAAATCAACATTTATACATAATCTACTTTCCATAAAAAGGATAACTATTATTTCATAGTTCGTAGCATATTAAAAACATCGGAGGTGAAACAATATGGCAAACAATAATAGTGGAAGTCGTAATGAATTATTAGTACGAGGAGCTGAACAAGCTCTTGATCAAATGAAATATGAAATTGCACAAGAGTTTGGTGTACAACTTGGTGCAGATGCAACAGCTCGTTCAAATGGATCTGTTGGTGGTGAAATTACAAAACGTTTAGTAGCAATGGCTGAACAACAACTTGGTGGTAGAGCTAACCGCTAAGTGAATTAGTGAAAAATATAGCAAATCTTTAAATCAATTTCTTTTGTATATTTATAAAAAATAAACCCTTATAGTAAGTGGATTCTCACTCAAAGATTATCGATAATTTTCTTTCATAATCTTTGGGTATTTTATTTGTAAACTACTTTCCTAAACAATAAACACGCAGTGTTGGAAAGGTGTTTTCCATGCATAGTAGAAAATCTTTTGCAGGAAAAAGCATACTTAAAAATTTGATTTCAATATTGAAATCAATATTCATTATGATATTTTCGAAAGGGAGGAATTTAAAAATGGGTATATTAAGTGGAAATCCTCAAAATGAGCCTTTACATTACGGAGAGGTATTTGACATTTGGAGCTATCTTCTTGCTGCACAAGGTGCCATTGCAAGTCATCAAGTATTTATGAATCATACAGGTGATGAAGACTTGAAGAAGTTTTTAGAAAGCCTAATTGAAAATGATATGAATTCGGAAATAGAAGAATTAAAGGCGCTTTTAAAAGTTAATGGGGTCGCTTTACCGCCTGCTCCTCCAGAACGACCAGTTGCATCTATTGAAGACATTCCTCCGGGAGCACGTATTAATGATGTTGAAATTGCAGCTGCTGTTTCTACAGGGTTAGCAGCTGGCCTTGTGACATGTAGTCAAGTAATGGGAAAATGTCTTCGAGAAGATGTAGGCATGCTATTCGGACAATTCCATATGAAAAAAGCGCAGGCAGGTGTAACGTTGCTACGTTTAAGTAAGAAAAAAGGCTGGGTAGTTCCACCGCCATTACATGTAAGAAATTCTGATCAAGCTTAATAAACAAAAATAAAAAGTGGCCAACGCCACTTTTTATTTTTGTTTACCAGATTTATCCTCAAGTTTGGATTTATTTATTGTGGAAGAATTTATATATTCATCTGACATCTCCATAGCATATTTATCATGGTGAATAGGATTATGTTCTCTTAATTCATTGTCTTTATGCAGTACTAACTTCTGCATATAAATGTGGAAAAAAACTTCTATTCCGCCAATAATTAAAGCGACTATAAATGAAGAAAATCCAATGTTACGAGTGGAATCTAAATCAGTAAACAACGATGTTAGCAACCAAATTCCAAAGAAGGTTAAGCCAAAATCTGCAATGGTGGCAATCATATTTCCGTATTTAGGTAAAATAAAGAGATCTCCAATTAAATAGGCAGCTCCTGTAAGAAGAAGAGAAATCAGTAATATTCTAGGAATTGAAATATCTTGAAAAATACCGAGTATGATTAATAATACTGCAGTTATAGCTGTATATTTAATTAATAAAGCAACAATATGTTTCATCATTTTCCTCCATTGTTTAAAGGTATATAGAATAAAATATTTCATTGAAAACGGGTTATGCTTTTATATAGCGTAACCCGTTTCATTTTGTGATGGAGGCATATTTATGATATCCCATGGCACGTATGTTGCATTTCGGTCTCCTACACACTACTATTTTTGGATAAAAGTGCATGAATTATACCTTCGAATACGTGGTCATAATTACCAGTTAATTAGATATATATTTTGGCATGTAATTTAACATATTAAAGAAAGAAGGAGGTGAATTAACATGTCAAACAATAATAGTGGAAGCAACAATCAATTATTAGTACGTGGTGCTGAACAAGCTCTTGATCAAATGAAATATGAGATTGCTCAAGAATTTGGTGTACAACTTGGTGCAGATGCAACAGCTCGTGCAAACGGATCTGTCGGTGGTGAAATTACAAAACGTCTAGTATCATTAGCTGAGCAACAACTTGGCGGTGGGGTTACTCGTTAATTTTATATGTTGAATGGATATAGAGGAGAGGCATATGGCCTCTCCTTTTTCATACATTTCTTTTTCAATTTATATTTAATATTTACAACTATAAAATATTAAAATTTGAAAATCTGAAATCTTATTTATATAGGTACTACTTTTAGCTATGATGCCTTAAATATTTAACTGAAGAGGATTAAATTTTTTATGAAACTAGAAGCTCATTTAAAAAAATGAATTTTAGTACATGGTTAAAGATATATAGTGTTGTATAAGTTTTAAGAATTATAAATAAAAAGCAGTTAGCAAAAGCTAACTGCAATGAGAAAGTTACATCCATGAATTTAAGGAGTATAACCATTTCATGGGTTAAATATAGTATGAATAAAGAAACTAATTTTATGTAAAAAAATTAAAAAAGAGCAGTTATTTATAATGACCGCTCTTTACTGGTAAGAAGTACAACCTGGGTAAGAAGCAGATTATACTACGGATATTATTTGTAGATTATCGAGTTTTATTCACAAAGGTAGGATGAGTCAACATCTATATACAGGTTGCAATTTTTCAAAGAACAAGATTTTGATTTTTTATTACATTTTAGTTCTTGAATGTGAAAAGTATACAAAATATTTCTTTGTTTAATACATCTTTCGGTCCACATATTTTCCGTAATCAGGTACAGCAATTTTATCAAATTCTTGAACGAGTGTTTTGAGGTTTGTTGATAGCACTTCACCTGACATCGGTAGCCCATGTCCAGTAACAGCGACCAGAGGCTTTAATTCTTCTAATTTAATGACGGATTCTTTAGCAGCTTTCCAGTCTGTTGTTAAATAACGAGGCGGACCGCTTATTTCCTGTTCCTGAGTAATTACCTTATATAGATATTCCTGTTTCACTGTAACAAAAGCATCGCCAGCAATTAAAATTCGGTCTTTTTCGCGGAATAACGAAATATGCCCGGGGGTATGACCTGGTGTATGAATCCATTTAAACCCTGGCATATATGGAACAGTTCCATCAGCAGGTAGCGTTTTTACGTTATTCCCTAAATCGATTGGTTCGTTAGGGAACAGAGGGGATATTTTCGCTATCATACCACCTTCAACTGTAGGATCTGGTTCAGGGTAGCTTTGTTGCCCAGTCAGGAACGGTATCTCCATTTGATGAGCATAGACTGGAACATCCCAATGTTTGACGAGTTCAATTATTCCTCCAACATGATCAAAATGTCCATGAGTTAAAATAATTGCTTTTGGGCGGCTATTTGCACCAAAGCGATCTTCAGCGACAGAGATAATTTCATCTGCAGATTTAGGCATTCCAGCATCTACTAAAACAAAATCATTTGCTTGCGGACTTCCGAATAAGCAGATGTTGACGATTTGAGTAGTGTAACAAAATAAATCAGGTAATACCTCGATGCCATGACCACTTCCAATTGAAGTTGCCGGAATAAACTTGTAATCACTTCCATAATTCATTTCATTATCCACTTGTTATCCCCCTAAAGTTATTTTAATACCACATTATAGTTCCCTAATTTTGAAAATCCATTTGTGGGGATTTGGTAAAAGGGATTTAGTGTTACAAAAGTCAATTATTTTGGTTTTAGAATAAGAGGAGAGACTTTAACAAATATATATCACCTTATATAAAGTAAAACTAAAAGTGTATTGATTTTAAAGTCGCAGTTGCTACTATTTTTTGAGGAAAGCCATAATCAATTCCACTAAAATAAAAGATAACGGCATTTTTATAACGGAAGGAAAAATTTTGGCATGCGCCGAGGCTAATTATGAAAAAATTAAGGCTGGAATGAAATAACTCATCGAATGCTTTAGAACAAAGTAATGTATGTTATACGATTAAGAGTGTGGACTTCAAGAAATAAAAAGAAAAGATCTCATTGACAATGATAATGAAAATCACTATCATTTATTTGAGAGATAATTTATTTGTATAAAGGGAGATATTGCTTTGAAAAAACATAATATGAGAGCGTTAGTAGTAGCTACAACATTAGCTATTCCTTTTGCTGTTTATTCTAGCCCAGTGCAAGCAGCAGAAAAAATAGCAGAAAATAAAGCAGGAGTTATGGTAACAGATCGTGTATATAATGTTGAAATCAAAATATATAAAGATCAAAAAGATGAGCCATCCATGGTGTCTCAATACATAAAAGATCCCAAAGTTAAGATTGAAAATGGGAAAAAAGTTGTTACTGCAACAGTACAAGATAGCGATTATTTCCAATATCTTAGAATAGAAGATAGAAATCAACCAGGTGTATTTCACGATGTGAAAGTATTGTCAGAAGATAAGAGGAAAAATGGGACGAAAGTAGTTCAGTTTGAAATAGGAGAATTTTCGAAGAGATATAATATGCAAATGCATATTCTCATTCCTGCTATTGGATATGATCATAAATATCAAGTTCAATTTGAAATTTCAGATTCGACAGCAAATAACAAAGAAACTGAGAAACCAGATGATAATTCTAATGCAGGTGATAAGGAAACAGATCATCAAATTGATAGTCAAAATATGATAACGGACAAAAAATTAAGGGAACTTGTTAATAAAAAAGTATTTAATAGAAAAGATTTACATACACCAATTACGAAAGAAGAGTTATTACAAGTAAAAAACTTATTTTTAAATACGAATGAGATTCTCGACTATAGTGGATTGAAATATATGCCTAATTTAAAGTCCTTAACAGTTGCTAATGCAAAGATAACAGATCCGTCGTTCTTTGCGAACTTAAAACAATTGAACCATTTAGCTTTGCGCGGTAATGAAATTGTAGATGTAACACCGCTTATTAAAATGGATAATTTAGAATCTCTTGATTTAAGTAATAATAAAATTACGAACGTTGCACCACTAACTGAAATGAAGAATGTGAAAAGTTTATATGTAGCAGGCAATCAAATTGAAGATGTAACAGCATTAGCAAAAATGGGACAACTAGATTACTTGAATTTAGCAAATAATAAAATTACGAACGTTGCTCCATTAAGCTCGTTAAAAAATGTAACATACTTAACTTTAGCGGGTAATCAAGTTGAAGATATTACACCGTTATATGCATTACCTTTAAAAGATTTAGTATTAACGCGTAATAAGGTTAAAGATGTATCGGGCATTGACCAATTGAATCAATTAGATGAATTATGGATTGGGAAAAATCAAATTGAAGACGTGACACCACTTACTAAAATGACTCATCTTAAAGTATTAGATGTACCTAATAATGAGTTAAAGGATATTACTCCATTATCAAATTTAGTAAACTTGCAAAAACTTGATTTAGAGGCAAATTATATTTCTGATTTATCACCAATTAGTCAGTTGAAAAAACTAACGTTTTTAAGCCTTGTAGCGAATGAAATTCGTGACGTTAGACCTGTTATCGAATTAAGTAAGCAAGCATACATTAATATTCAAAATCAAAAAGTCTTTTTAGAGGACGTAGAAGTACATAAAGAAGTGAAAGTACCTATTTATGAAAAAGACGGTGAAATCTCTACAAAAATCCGTTTAAAAAGTGATGGCGGCACTTACAATAATGGTGTAATTACATGGAATACGTTAGGTGAGAAAGCATATGAGTTTGGAGTAAAAGATCCATTTGCTGATACAGGCATCTTTTACACTGGTACAGTAATACAAAAGGTTGTGGATAAAGTATCAGGAGAAGTGACAGAACCAAAAGGAGAAGTGACAGAACCAAAAGGAGAAGTGACAGAACCAAAAGGAGAAGTGACAGAACCAAAAGGAGAAGTGACAGAACCAAAAGGAGAAGTGACAGAACCAAAAGGAGAAGTGACAGAACCAAAAGGAGAAGTGACAGATCGAAAAAGTGAAGTGACAGATCCAAAAGGAGAAGGAATAGATCGAGTGAATTCGCAAATTACTAAAAATAACGCATTGAATAAACAAATTGTTAAGAAGGAACAGATATTACCTGCTACAGGACATGATACGAATTGGTTATCCGTTTTTGGTGGGGGATTAATGTTGATAGGAGCTTATTTATATAGAAGGTTAAAGAGAGTTAACTAAAATAAAAACCTTTTTGCTAACTAATGAATTGAAAAATCGAAGTAAACTGTGCGACACAGTTATTTGAAGGGATTAGCCTAAATATAGGATTCTTTCTTTGAGCAAAATTAGATGTGTTATCCTGAATTTTTAATAATGGTAACAAAAATAAGAACAGCCATTCAACGAAGAAGGCTGTTCTTATTTTTATTTCAATAGATATTTTTACATTATCAATCTGTCTGGATTGTCTTTTTTCTTTTAGTAACTTTATATTTTAATAAGAAGCTTCTTAAATCAATAATAGTAAGTCAGCTTAGGTGAATCCATTTTTATTTTCTATATCTCTTCCTAACTTAATTATATCATGTAATTAACGTTCGAAATAGACTGTTTATTCTTATTTACTACTGCTAAAATCAAGAACACATGACTAGTAAGGAGAGATGTTAAATGAGTTCTTTCGTTCTCGATTTTCAGGAAATAGAAAAAACGCAGCTTTTTCTCGTTGGTGGAAAAGGATTGAATTTAGGGGAGTTATCAAACATTCAAGGTATACAAGTGCCAGAAGGATTTTGTGTTACAACAGTAGGGTATGAAAAGGCCATCGAACAAACTGAAGTGTTTCATAATTTGTTGGATCAACTAGCCGTACTAAAAATTGAGGACCGAGATCAAATTAGTGAAATTAGTAAGAAAATTAGAGAAGCCATTATGGCAGTGGAAATTCCAGTTGATGTAGTGGAATCAGTAGCTCATTATCTCTCGCGTTTTGGAAATGAACATGCATATGCAGTGCGTTCTAGTGCTACTGCTGAAGATTTACCGTATGCCTCGTTTGCTGGTCAGCAAGATACGTATTTAAATATCATCGGAAAAGAAGCGGTTTTGCAGCATGTAAGAAAGTGTTGGGCTTCTTTATTTACAGATCGAGCGGTTATATACCGAATGCAAAACGGCTTTGATCATAATCAAGTTTCTATATGTGTTGTCGTTCAAAAAATGGTTTTCCCTGTGGCTTCAGGGATTTTATTTACTGCGGATCCGATTACTTCTAATAGGAAGGTGTTATCAATCGATGCCAGCTTTGGACTTGGCGAGGCGCTAGTATCTGGATTGGTTTCTGCCGATAATTATAAGGTAAAAGAAGACGAAATCGTCGAAAAGGTCATCGCAACGAAAAAATTAGCCATCTATGGACGAAAAGAAGGCGGAACAGAGACAAAGAAAATTGCTCCTAATCAGCAAAAAGTTCAAACACTTATTGAACAACAAATTTTACAACTAGCACGCATCGGAAGACAGATTGAGGCTTATTTTGGTTGTCCGCAAGATATTGAATGGTGTTTAGTTGATGATACATTTTATATTGTTCAAAGTAGGCCGATAACGACTTTGTATCCAATTCCAGAAGCGAATGATCAGGAAAATCATGTGTATGTATCGGTCGGTCACCAGCAAATGATGACGGATCCTTTGAAGCCATTAGGAATGTCTTTATTCCAGTTAACATCCTTTGGACCGAGGTTTCAAGCTGGGGGAAGGCTGTTTGTTGATGTTGCACAAAGATTGGCCTCACCTGCTAGTAGAGAATTTTTATTAAATACAATAGGAGAATCAGAGCCGCTTATTAAAGATGCATTAATGACTGTAATAGAGCGAGATAATTTTATTAAATTGTTACCGGATGAAGAAGAAAAAAGTCTTGGTAAAAGTATGCCACCTGCAAGCTCGCAACCACAAATCGAAAACGACCCAGCAATCGTTACGGATTTAATCAAGAACAGTCAAGCATCGATAGAAGAGTTAAAACAAAGTATTCAAACGAAATCAGGATCAGATGTACTTGATTTTATTTTAGAAGATATTCAGCAATTAAAGAAAATATTATTTCACCCGCAAAGTATGGCTGTCATTATGGCAGGTATGAATGCTTTATCATGGATCAATGAAAAGATGGAGCAATGGCTAGGAGAAAAAAATGCAGCAGACACACTTTCTCAATCTGTACAAAATAATATTACTTCAGAAATGGGTTTAGCATTATTGGATGTCGCAGATGTGATTCGTCCGTATCCAGAAGTCATTGCGTATTTACAGCATATAGAAGATGACAGCTTTTTAGATGAACTAGTTCAGTTTAAAGACGGGGAAAAAGTTCGAGATGCAATCGGGGCGTTTCTAAATAAATACGGAATGAGATGCAGCGGCGAAATCGATATTACGAAAACGCGCTGGAGTGAAAAACCAACTACAATTATCCCGATGATTTTAAATAATATAAGAGATTTTGAAGCTGGTGCTAGTAAGCGGAAGTTTGAAGAAGGGCTGCAGGAGGCTTTAAAAAGAGAAGAAGAGTTATTAGACAAATTGCAGTATTTAGCAGATGGCAAACAAAAAGTAGAAGAGACGAAGCGAATGATCAGTATAATTCGGAATTTCGCTGGCTATCGTGAATACCCAAAATACGGAATGATTAATCGCTATTTCATATATAAGCAGGCATTACTAAAAGAAGCCGAGCAACTCGTGCGAAATAACGTTATTACTGAAATAGAAGATATATACTATCTTACTTTTGAAGAACTTCACGAAGTCGTCCGCACGAATAAACTGGATTATAAGGTTATTCATAAACGAAAAAATGAGTACAAATTATATGAAAAACTAACGCCTCCGCGTGTTATTACTTCTGATGGTGAAATTATTATAGGTAAATATAAACGAGAAAATCTCCCTATCGAAGCAATAGTAGGTTTGCCTGTTTCTTCTGGAGTGGTAGAAGGGAGAGCTCGTGTTATTTTAAACATGGAAGATGCAAGTTTAGAAGATGGAGATATATTAGTTACGGCATTTACTGATCCTGGCTGGACGCCATTGTTTGTGTCTATAAAAGGGTTAGTTACGGAAGTTGGCGGACTCATGACACACGGGGCAGTGATTGCGCGTGAATATGGATTACCAGCAGTCGTCGGGGTAGAGAATGCTACGAAACGAATAAAAGACGGGCAACGAATTCGGGTACATGGAACAGAAGGGTATATTGAGATAGTGTAGTTATATTTTAAATAAAAAAATCGTCCACTAAATATAGCGGACGATTTTTTTATGATTTTAAGCTTGCTGCTATCACCCATCTGAAACTGAAAATTAAAATAAAAATGAGCATATGAATTGGATTTCTTTGAATGCCCCTGTCGTAGAAGGAGACATACATGCTACGATACTCATTCACATGCAAGAAGCAACCATGAACATTGATGAATTAGAATGTACATCAATCTAAAACAAAGAATATTTTCAAAAATATTACAAATTCAGACAACATATTGTAAATTGTCTGAATTTTCATTATTATATAAGCGTTATAACGTATTTAATATTGGGGAGGAATAGGGATGAAGAAAAAGCCTTTTAAAGTGCTGTCTACGCTTGCGGCGGCAGCAGTGCTTAGTTGCACATTTGGGGTAGGTAGTCAATCTGTTTATGCGGCAACGCCGTCTAATGTAGGATCTTTAAGTCCAATTGATGAAAATTTAATTCAAGAGGACCGTCTAGCAGATGCGCTCAAGAAACGCGGTGTAATTAATAATTCTGCGTCGAAAGAAGACACATTAAAAGCTGTTGAAAAATACGTAGAGAAGAAAAAAGGCGAAAATGCTGGGAAAGAACCAGCAACAGGGGATAGTGTCTCGAGAGAAGCGTTTGACTTTTTGAAAAAAGTGAAAGATGCAAAAGCAGATGCGAAAGAAAAAGCTGATCAACCTGCTAGTGGCCCGGTAGTTGGACAAGAGCCGGTTAAAGGGGGATTAAACGGCAAAGTACCAACTACTTCAGCGAAGCAAAAACAATATAATGGTGATGTCCGTAAAGATAAAGTGCTTGTATTGTTGGTGGAGTTTGCTGACTTTAAGCATAACAATATTGATCAAGTACCAGGTTATATGTATTCAAATGATTTTAATCCAGAACATTATCAAAAAATGTTATTTGGTAATGAGCCATTTACACTCTTTGATGGTTCAAAAGTACCAACATTTAAACAATATTATGAAGAGCAATCTGGTGGTAGTTATACAGTAGATGGCACAGTAACAAAGTGGTTGACAGTTCCTGGTAATGCGGCAGATTATGGCGCAGATGCAGGAGATGGCGGCCATGATAATAAAGGACCAAAAGGACCTCGTGATTTTGTAAAAGAAGCATTAAATGCGGCTGTAGAAAGTGGTATTGATTTATCTGAATTTGACGAATACGATCAATATGACAATAATGGTGATGGCAATAAAAATGAACCAGATGGTCTGATTGATCACTTAATGGTCATTCACGCTGGAGTTGGGCAAGATGGAGGCGGTGGTAGACTAGGTGATGATGCAATTTGGTCGCATCGTTGGCACCTTGGAACACCATATCCAATTGAAGGAACAAAAGCAAAAGTTGATAACTGGGGCGGTAAAATGGCAGCGTACGATTACACAATTGAGCCAGAAGACGGAGCAGTTGGTGTATTCGCACATGAATTTGGTCATGATTTAGGCCTTCCGGATGAGTATGATACGAAGTATTCAGGAGCAGGGGAGCCAATTAACTCTTGGTCTGTTATGAGCGGCGGCAGCTGGGCTGGTAAAATTGCAGGTACAACGCCACCGAGTTTCTCTCCGCAAAACAAAGAGTTCTTTCAAAAGAACATGGGTGGAAACTGGGCAAATATTGTAGAGGTAGACTATGATAAATTAAATCGTGGTATCGGTTTTGCAACGTACTTAGACCAAAGTGTAACGAAATCAGCTCGTCCGGGTCTAATTCGCGTTAACTTACCAGATAAAGAAGTGAAAGGCATTCAGCCTGCATTCGGTAAGAAATATTACTATAGTACAAAAGGCGATAATCTTCATACAACATTAGAAACACCAGTGTTTGATTTAACAAATGCAACACTGGCGAAGTTTGATTACAAGTCATTGTATGAAATTGAAACAGATTATGACTTCCTTGAAGTATATGCAGTAACAGAGGATAATAAGAAAACGTTAGTCGATCGAATTGGCGAAAAGAATGTGAAAAATGGTCTAGATACAACGGATGGTAAATGGGTAGATAAGTCATATGACTTAAGCAAATTTAAAGGTCAAAAAGTAAAACTAGTATTTGAATACATTACAGATGGTGGCTTAGCACCGAACGGTTTTACTTTTGATAACGCTACATTAACTGTAGATGGAAATGTTGTCTTCTCTGATGATGCAGAAGGCGAATCGAAATTAAAATTAAATGGTTTCGTTGTAGCAAACGGTTTTGATAAGAAGAAACATAACTACTATTTAGAGTGGAGAAACTACGCTGGTGCTGACCAAGCATTAAAATATAGCAGCGGTGTACCGTATAATACAGGTCTTGTTGTATGGTATGCAGACTCTAGCTTTACAGATAATTGGGTTGGTATTCATCCAGGCGAAGGTTTCTTAGGGGTTGTTGACTCTCACCCAGAGGCAATTGTTGGAACGCTAAACGGCAAACCAACTGTTCAAGGTAGTACACGATACCAAATCGCAGATGCTGCATTCTCCTTTAACCAGACGCCAGCATGGAAAGTTGTATCTCCAACACGCGGAACATATGATTACAAAGGATTACCAGGTGTAACGAAGTTTGATGATTCTAAATTGTATATAAATGATTTAATCCCAGATGCAGGACGTAAATTACCGAAGTTTGGATTGAAATTTGAAGTAGTTGGACAAGCAGATGATAATTCTGCAGGTGCAGTTCGTTTATATCGTTAATAATGGAGAAGCTGTTGAAGGGGATTCCTTTCAACAGCTTTTTTCATAGAAACATAAATTTCATTAAGCAATTAGTTGATGTCCAGATTGATTAAAATATATTTCTATGCAGGTTGGCTTACTTCTTTAAACCAGCCGCATAAAACGGGCCGTGAACTGCGATAGTTGATAAAATACGAGCAATTTCCTTAGGTGTTTCTTTTTGGCCATTATTTAGCCATTGCTGAATGACACCTATATGAGCAGATGCCATATAAGAAGTTAGGTATTCGCTTGGAACAAGCAAACTCTCTTTATCAATAAGAGCCCCATTCGTATCTTCAAATAGTGTTTTCCACATAAAGTCTTTCAGTTTTGTTTGGAAAGATAAATCTCCTTTTGGACTTAACACAGCTTTCATAAAATCACTATTTTCATTTAGAAATTCAAGAATAGAAGCGATAAGTACAAATGGCGTCGTTGGGGAAGGGTTTGAGCCAAGATCGGCAATCACTTCAGGGAATTTTTGTTTGGCAATGCTAGAAAACTCATGCATAATTTCTTCTTGGCATTTCGTCATTAAATCAAATTTATCTTGATAGTGCGCATAAAATGTACCGCGATTTATGTTTGCTTTCGTTGTAATATCTTTTACTGTAATGGCGTCAAAACCTTTTTCTTCAATAAGCTCCACTAGTGCATTTCGTATGGCCGTTTTCGTACGAATAACACGTAAATCTAAATTACTATCACGCAAAGCATGTCCCTCCTTAATTTTACTCAACACATTTAGAAAAAGTGTCTTATAACCGACACATTCACGATTTTTGATTATTGAATAAGATTTAGCTCAAACATATAATTCAAAATATAAATAAACAACACGTTGTTCATTTATTGTAACGAAAATTAAAGGAGGAGAAAAGAAAATGTTTAAAAACAAACTTTTATTGTTAGCACCAGTTATTGTACTACTTGTTGTTTTTATTTTTTCATTAACATTATTCCCAACTGTTCAACCAAAGCCAAAAAACTTGCCAATTGCAATTGTAAATGAGGATCAAGGTGTAGAAGTTCCAAATCAACCGAAAATGAATATGGGGCAAACAATTGTTGATACGGTGAAAAAAACAGCGAAATCAGATGAAGAACCTGCGGTGAAGTGGGTAGAAGTGAAAAATAAGGAAGCAGTTCAAAAAGGTTTAAATAATCAAGAGTATTATGCAGCATTCGTCATTCCGAAAGAATTTAGTATGAAACAGGCTTCATTACGAACACCGCAGCCATCTTCACCAGAAGTAGAAATATTAATTAATCAAGGAATGAATACAGGTGCATCAACTATGGCAGGGCAAATATTAAATGGTGTAGTGGATAATATAAACAACAATGTCCGTACACAAATATTAGATGGATTGAAAGCAAGGGGAGCTACTTTAACAACAGATCAAGCTTCGAAATTAGTAACACCTATTGTAAAGAACGTGAAAAATGTGAATGAGGTCGGAAAAAATAGTGCGAACGGTAACTCACCAATGGCATTATTCCAGCCGTTATGGATTGCAAGTTTAGCTAGTGCAGCGATTATCTTTATTGCGATTAGTAAAATGCCGGTACGTACAAGAAAAGAAAACTTTGGATTAAAACTAAAACAAATAGTAGCTGGAGCAGTTGCGACACTTGTAATTGGATTTGGCCTTACGTGGATTGCAGATGGGATGGTAGGGTTAAATATTTCGAATTTCACGGATACAGCGTTGTTCTTATCCATCACATCTTTTAGCTTCTTCTTAATGATATCGGCGGTACTTTCATTAGTTGGGCTAAAAGGTATCGGTTTATTCGCACTCTTACTATTCTTCGGGGCACCGTTATTATCATTAGCGCCTGAAATGTTGTCGCCATTTTATCAAGATTGGGTTTATTCTTGGTTACCAATGAAATTTATGATCGAAGGACTAAGGGAGATCTTCTTTTTCGGAAAAGGGGTAAGCTGGAATACACCTGTTACTGTGCTCGTTTGGATTGGTGTGGTAAGTATGGTTGTTATACTAGCAACTGCATTGAAGCGTAGTGCAGTAAAGGGACATAAAATGGAATTGAATGCTTAAAAGATAAAAAACGTTTCACTCGTAGTGAAGCGTTTTTTGATGAAATCATTAGGAATCGTTAAGGAAATTAAGCAGCGATAGATAGGGTTTTACAATATGTTATACGTGATTGAAGTATTCGTGTTTGCAGTAATTTTTTTGTATACATGCTCCTACTATTTCAAAGTGCATAAAATGTTATGCGAAATTATGGAGGGGATACGATGTATAATTCGAATTATCATGATTGGTATAGGCAAAATGATAAGTTGATAAGTGATATTGAAAAAGCTATAAACGGAGAATATAGCGCTATAAGCTGCTACGCAAAGTTAGCTAACATGGCTCCAAATCAAGTAGAACGAAATCAGATTCTTGAAATTCGTAATGATGAAATAAAGCATTTCCAAAACTTTGTCCAAATTTATACGAACTTAACTGGCAGGCAGCCTAAACCACAGATTACCGAAGAATGTCCAAATAGGTACTTACAAGGATTAGAATTCGCTATACAAGATGAACAGAAGACAGTAGATTTTTACTTAGAAATTTCAGATGAAACATCGGATGCACATTTGAAAGAGTTATTGCGCAGAATAGCTGCTGATGAACAAAACCATGCGGTGTGGTTTTTATATTATTTTGTGAAGACGAAGTAAATATAAAGAATGATGGCTGATGTGATGAATATATTAGAAATTATTTTAAAGCGCAGTGCAACAATTAAATGAAAAACCTAAATATAAGCAGAAAGAAACCGTTTCATAAGTAGTGGGACGGTTTTTCGCGGTGAAATACAAGTTACATAGGTATCGACAAAATATAGTAGTTGAATTTGGTATATAATGTATGAAATGAAAACGAAAATAAATAAGCTAGGAGCAAATAAATGAAAAGAGGAATTATTGTAGATATTCCAAATGAATATGATAATCTACTTTGGAAAGTGTTAAAGCCGATCGATATTACGTTATTTGATTGGCGAGTGGAAAATGAGGAATCTTATTTCAGATTACCTGATGGATTAGGATCAGAATTATTTTCAGAAGATAACAAGGTAATGAGTGGATTAGAATTGAAAAAATTAATAAAAGACAACATATATTATCTCATTTTTGCAGATTTAAAAGCGTATCTAAAAGGAGAAGTATTAGAAGAGATTGAAACATATGAAGAGTTCACAGAGAGCAAGTATGAAGTAGTCGTATTAGTAGCGGACGGTGATTATATACACATTTACGCTAAAGATCAAAAAGTGATTGAATTGATGTATGAAAACGCACTGAATCAAGGTTTTTATGTTGAATACGTTACAGACGAAAATGACGGTAGAACGCGTTTGTCAGTATAGTAGTAATTTGAAAGGGGAACGGCAATATGGAGAGAAATACAGTTAAAGGATATACAATACGAACTGCTACTGAAGAGGAGAGCGATAGCATTATTACTCTATTAAGAGAAGTAGCAGAGTGGTTACAACATAAAGAAGTAGATCAATGGCAGTATCTGTTAGGAGGAGAGGCTACAGCTGAAATATTAGAATGTATAAGAAATAAATATACGTATATTGTTATGAAAGAAGATGAAATTGTTGGTACGATTACAGCATCTCCTAAACAAAATGAATGGGATGAACATATTTTTGGTAAAGAGGAAGTTTCGGATTCAGTATATATTCATAGATTTGCGGTGAGACGGAAGTATAAGGGGAATGGAATAGGAGAATCGATTTTGCAGTGGGTAGAAGAAAATGTACAGTGTGATAAAGAGTACTTGAAGTTAGATTGTGTGGGACATAATCGTACGTTGAATGATTTTTATAAGAAAAATGATTTTGAGTATGTGGGCAGTACGGATGGGCTTAGTAAGTTTCAAAAGAAAAGGAGAAAATAAATGAATCCAATTAACGTAAGTTTAGTTGAGAAGTTAATACAGAAACAGTTTCCTGAATGGGCACATTTAGAAGTGAAACCTGTAAAGTTTAGTGGACATGATAATAGAACGTTTCACTTAGGAGATCAGATGAGTGTTAGATTACCAAGTGATGCAGCATATGCACCGCAAGTAGAGAAAGAAAACAAGTGGCTTCCTATATTAAATAAGGAACTTTCTTTACCAATTTCTGCACCAATTGCAAAAGGGCATCCGTCGGAAGAGTATCCGTGGCCATGGTCTATTAATAAGTGGATAGAGGGAGAGGCAGTTACGAAAGAAAATGTTCGTGACTTACATGAATTCGCAGCGGACTTAGGATCATTTCTACTAGAATTGCAATCCATTGATTCTAGTAACGGACCAATAGCTGGAGCGCATAACTTTTACCGAGGCGGGTTTATATCTGTATACGATGAAGAAGCGAGAGTAGCTATTGAAAACAATAAAGACGCTTTTGATGAGGCATTGTTAAAGCACCTTTGGGATTTAGCGCTCCAATCAAAATGGGAACGCACACCAGTTTGGATTCATGGAGATGTTGCGCCAGGGAATTTACTCGTTAAAGATGGAAAGCTTTGTGCCGTAATTGATTTTGGTATACTAGGAGTAGGTGATCCTTCGTGTGACGCGGCGATGGCATGGACATTTTTTGATGAAAATAGTAGAAACGTATTTAAAGAAGTGTTGAGGATGGATGAGGAAACGTGGGATAGAGCGAGAGGATGGACGCTTTGGAAGGCGTTAATTACATATGATGCGAATAGAGATAGTAATGAAAAAGTAGCTGAGGAAGCATATCGTGTAATCCAAGTGATTGTGGATGATTATAAAATGAGATGAAAATAGTAATGTGTAGCACAAGTTTTGATTGAAGTTATTTGACGTTTACTATGCAATAAAAAGGAGGGAACATAATTGAAAGTCAGGCAAGGGAAATATGAAGAGATAAAATTGCGTGATAGAATTCCAGGTATGGTTGAATATATAGATAGCACAAGACTTCCGGCTGATTTTCACTACTATATCCCTCCACACTGGCATAGAAGTATTGAAATTAGTTTGGTAATATATGGAGACGTTTCTTTGTATGTAAATGGGCAAAAAAAGAAAGTATCAGCTGGCGAGTTTATTTTTGTAAACAGTGGAGATGTGCACGAATTTGAAAAAGTTGAGAATGCAAGTTGTGCAGTAATGATGTTAATAGTTTCGTATGAATTTCTTAAAGAGCTAAATGCTGATTTTGATAAATATAGATTTACTCTACAAGCATCATTTGTGCAGAAAGAAAAGCTCCAACAAATATTTTATGAATTAAAGGAGTTAGTCACAAATTTTGATGAGTTAAGTTATATAAAAATGAATAGTTTAATTTATGAGATTGTTTATATTCTATTGCGCCACTGTAAAGATAGAAAAAAAGAAGATAATGATTTTCAATTTGGAAATAAACAAAAAGAGATAATTACATATATGTATGAACATTATGATGAAAAGCTTAAAATGAAAGATGTAGCGAAACACTTTTTTGTAAGTGAGGAACATTTTTCTCGGATGTTCAAAAAATCTTTCGGATCAAATTTCACCTCTTTTTTAACGAGATACAGGCTTCATAAAGCGTATGAAGATATTATTAGCAGTACGAATTCTATACAAGATATAGCAGTGAAACATGGATTTCCCAATGTGAAGTCATTCATTTCGCAGTTTAAAGGGAAATATGGGGATACACCATTACAGTATAGAAAAAATATCATATCAAAAAATGACAATAATTGAATCAAATATGAACAACAATAAAAATACGTTCCATGTTACATTTTGTACATGGAACGTATTTTTATTTAGTAAATGGAAAGGTATACGGTTATATAATTTTTCGGAAAACGAAAGCGTTAAAAAAGAGATGGGGGAATAGTGAATGTCTAGGAAATATAGCTTAGATTTATTAGAAAAGATTCAAGAAAAACAAGAAACCATCAATGTACAAGGCGCAGAAGTAATAGTGAAAAACATACCAGATTGCGATGAAAAGGGAGCAATGGATCCACGTCTTTATAAAGATATGAAGGTTCAAATGAATATAATGAGGTTTATGCCTAAAAATATGATGAAAATGGACGCTTCTGAAAAATCGGTAAAGAATATGAGAAAGCAGTTTAATGGTATTAAAAGCGTTCCAATCGTAACGAAAGATATAAATATTACGAATGAAACGGTTAAAGCGGAAGATGGATATGACATTCCGATAAGGATTTATAATAGTATTTCAAAACGAGAAAACGCGCCAATTTTATATTTTATTCATGGTGGTGGATTTATGGCAGGATCACCAGATGTGGTAGAAGAACTTGTGAAATTAATAGTAGAAAAAACAGATATATTAGCCTTTTCTATAGATTATCGATTAGCTCCAGAACATCCTTTTCCAACTGGACATACAGATTGTTACACTACTTTAAAATGGATTTATGAGAATGCTGAAGCATTCGGCGGTGATAAGAATAATATTTTTGTTGCGGGTGATAGTGCTGGAGGGAACTTAACACAGTATTGTACAACGAGAGATATGGAAGATGGTAGAAACTTCGTTAAAGGGCAATTACTTCTGTATCCTACACTTAACATGTGTGACTATGAAGACGAGTTTTATTCTTGGAGTATAGATAAATATGAGATTGCTCCGAAATATAAAAAAGGATTAGAAAAAATGCTTAATATGATGCATGCAATGGTCGGAGGGATGGCAGAAATACTTGGTACGGAAGACATTCATTCGAAGTATTTAAGTCCATACGTTGATGTATCTTCAGATTATCCAAGTACATTTATTACGGTAGGAGAACATGATTTTTTAATGATTGAATGTTTAGCGTATGCAGCTAAATTGACGAAACAAGGAGTGGATACTGAAACGATTCTCTATCGTGGTTTAGGGCACGCGTATGGAGATAATGTAGGTGTCTATCCTCAAAGTGAAGATTTAGCGATTGAGATGGGGAGTTTTATATTGAAGAATAGTAAGAAAGACTCGTACTTCGAGCAATGATTTTAAACTCTACTTTGTGCTTTAAGTGAGAATATCTAAAAAGTATATAAAAAGCCTAATTTGATCTAAATGTTTCAAATTAGGCTTTTTTATATGATTAAATATTCAAGATCAAAAGAAGGAATAAAACTACATTATACAGAATATTTAGATAATGGGAGGTGTCGAATTTTGAGTGAAATTGAATTAAAAAGTAATGTAATTAAGACAGGACGAGAGAGGAGTATGATTCTTCGGTTTATACTTGCTAGTCTCGTTGGGATGTTTATGTTTTTCGTACCTGTTACGATAAATGGAGCTTCTTCTATTATGATTGATCATATCGTATCGTGGATCCGTACTTCAGTTCCTGGCGTAGTACCTTATTATGCATTGTTTGTTATGGTGATTGGTGCGATTTATCCATTTTATACGAAGAAATGGAATGCATCTATCGTAGACATTTGCTTTTCTATTTTAAAAGTAGTTGGTGTTGTTTTTGGCGTATTATATTGTTTTAAAGTGGGACCAGCTTGGTTTTTTGCACCAGATGTTGGGTCGTTTTTGTATGAGAAACTAGTTATATCGGTAAGTTTACTCGTTCCAATTGGTTCGGCGTTTTTAGCGTTATTAGTCGGATATGGGTTGCTTGAATTTATCGGTACATTTTGCCGTCCGATTATGAGACCTTTATGGAATACGCCGGGACGATCGGCAATTGATGCGGTTGCCTCCTTCGTTGGAAGTTATTCACTAGCCTTATTAATTACGAACCGTGTATATAAAGAAGGAAAGTATACGACAAAAGAAGCAGCCATTATCGCTACAGGATTTTCTACAGTATCCGCAACATTTATGATCATCATCGCAAAAACATTAGACATTATGCATTTATGGAATGTTTATTTTTGGACTACACTTGTAGTAACATTCATCGTGACTGCTATCACCGTAAGAATCCCACCTCTTAGTAGAAAACCCGATACATATATTACGAAAGAAGGGTTCCCAGAGCCCGTTTATAAGGAAAAAATGTTAGAACGTGCTTGGGAAGATGCATTAGAAGTATCAAAATCTGCACCGAGCATTATGAAAAATATTGCAGTGAACTTAAAAGACGGTTTTATTATGACGATGGGAATTTTACCATCTATTATGTCAGTAGGGTTAATTGGTATCGTCTTAGCGAAGTTCACGCCAATATTTGATTGGATCAGTTATATTTTTTATCCATTTACATGGGTTTTACAATTACCAGAAGCAGACTTAGCTGCTAAAGCGGTATCAGTTGGTATTGCAGAAATGTTTTTACCATCATTATTAGTTGTAAGTGCGCCGCTCGTGACAAAGTTTGTCATTGCGGTTGTTTCGGTATCATCTATTTTGTTTTTCTCCGCTTCAATCCCTTGTATATTATCGACAGATATTCCGTTAAAAGTATCTGAACTTATTATTTTGTACGTGCAGAGAACGATATTAACGTTGCTTATTATTACGCCGATTGCTTATTTGGTGCTTTAATAGGAAACCCTCGCTTTCTATGTGAGCGAGGATTTTTGTTGTTAAAATCATTGTATATATTAATTTTGCGATTTTGATTCGTATGTTATAGTAACAAAAGAAGGGGGCTTACAAATGGAAATCATTCACGAAAGAGCAAAATTACGGTTAATGGATAGTGGTGATGTCGAAACTTTGTTTTCGATTGTAGAAGGAAATAGGCAAATTTGGGCGTATTTAATCTCTAAAATGGAAACTGTTCAAGATATGCAGCAATATGTTCAAAAAGCGATAAAGAGTTATGGAAAGGGTACACAAATCCCTTTCGCTGTAGTGGATCAACAGACGAACAAGATTGTAGGGAGTACACGTTTATATAATATTTCAGTAGAAGATAAAACAGTGGAGTTAGGGCAGACGTGGTACCATCCAAGTGTGCAACGTACGAGTATAAATACAGAATGTAAGTATATGCTTCTCCAGTATGCTTTTGAAAAACTGCATATGCTACGAGTGCAAATTAAGACGGATGTAAGAAATGAAAAAGCACAACGAGCAATTGAAAGGTTAGGCGCGGTAAAAGAAGGTGTGCTAAGAAATGAAAGAAGATTGCCGAGCGGTCATGTGAGAGATGCAGTTGTGTACAGTATTATTGCGAGTGAATGGTCAGGCGTGAAAGGAGAATTGTTAGAAAAATTAGAGTTATACAAAGAAAAGCTATAATTCGTATTTTGTAAGGTATATGATCGTAATTTGCGAATAATATACCTTTTTTTCTTACAAAACACTAACTTATTTAATTTACTTTTGTTTCATCATTCCCTTCTGAGAAAAAATTCGTTACAATGTAGTTGTATGGTAATAAACTAATGAATTAAAATTGTAATGAAAACCGCAAATGAAAAATGAATTGATAATCCTCAATTTTAAATGAAAACCCTTTTATATATAATAAGTAAAATACCTTCTTTTAAACAAACTCAAACAAAACGATTTGATATAAATGTTTTTTTATAGAAGTATGGATGATGTACGGAGGCAATTACAAATGAAAGAAAATAAGAAGAGTAAAAAAAGACGAATCTTTCAAGTGTTTTTATTAATGATTTGTTCTGCTATTTTGTATGTGAGCTATGCAGCTTACGATATTTGGAGTTATCGCTTTAAAACGGATGATGATGTGAAGACAGATGCTGGTATCGTGCTAGGAGCAGCTTCATGGAACGGAAAACCATCTCCTGTATTTAAGGAAAGAATTAATCACGCGATTTCTCTATATAAAAACGGAAACATTAAGAAAATTATTTTTACAGGTGGTACAAAGTTTGAAGCGGAGCTTGAGGAAGCTCGCACTGCTAGAGTATATGCATTGAAACAAGGTGTAAAAGAGGAGGATATTTTAATTGAAACAAAATCCCTTTTCACTGAAGAAAATTTAAAGAATGCGAAGGAAGTTGGAATAGAGAACGGAATACACTCATACACGATTGTAAGTGATCCACTTCATATGAAACGCGCAATGAGAATCGCAAAACATATTAACATTGAGGCATATGCTTCACCGACTCCAACATCAGCATATAAAACGTTAGATACAGAAATTCCATTCTTTTTTAAAGAATTATTCTCGTATATCGGATATGTAACCTCTTTGCCGCTAAAGGCATTGAAGGGGGATTAATATAAGAAAAGGACCTGTTTTTCTATAGGGATTTTTCTTATAATCCAAAAACATTGTATTTTTATCGGAATAGTGAAACAATAGAGAGGTAGCTTCATATAATCATAATGACAAAATGAACGGTTTATGAATCGAGCATTTACGGGCAGCCCGACTCCCACTGAACTTCTTTGCTCCACCTGAATTTTGAGGTGGGAGTTTTACTGCCCGCAAATAGCGGGATAAAGGAGATTATAGTATGGCACTCTCATTTGTTGAAACAGAAGAACAATCTTTCATTATTGAACAAATAAATAAATTGATTCCGAAGTTCATGGAAAGGGAGCATCAATTAAGTGAGTTAGGATCATTTCCGCATGAAAATATTAATAATTTAAAAGATATCGGATATACGAAATTAACGTTACCGAAGGAATTTGGTGGTAGTGCGATTTCTTTATATGACTTCGTTTTATTTCAAGGGAAAATTGCAGAAGGCTGTGGAGCTACTGCATTATCGATTGGATGGCATATCGGTATTGTAAAAGAGCTAGCTGAAAATCGCTCTTGGAATGATGGAATGTTCAAATGGTTTTGCGAAGAAGTGCGTAATGGTGCACTCTTTAATCGGGCAGCAACAGAACCGAAAACAGGAAGTCCGACGCGTGGTGGTAAACCAGAAACAATCGCGGTGCAACAAGGCGAGAAGTGGATTATAAATGGAAGGAAAACTTTTACAACGATGGCACCAGTACTTGATTATTTTATTATTTCTGCAAGTATGGAAGGCCGAGAAGAAGTTGGTGAGTTTGTCATTCCAAGAAATACGCTCGGTGTATCAATTGAAGAAACATGGGATAGCGTTGCGATGCGAGGAACTGCTAGCCACGACCTTGTCTTACAAAATGTGGAGATAGAAAACCGCTTCTTTACGAATGTATTGGGCGGGAAAGTGAAACAAAAGGGTATTGGCTGGTTGCTACATATACCAGCATGTTATTTAGGAATCGCACAATCAGCAAGAAATTATGCAGTTCAGTTTGCGGAATCATACAAGCCAAATAGTTTAAACCATTCTATTAGTTTATTACCGAGTGTTAGAAGATTAGTTGGAGAAATAGAGCTTGAGCTTATGCAAGCTCGCGTCTTTTTATATCAAATTGCGAAAAAGTACGATGAGGCAGAAGATAAACTATCACTACAAGCAGAACTAGCGGCAGTGAAATACGCAGTAACAAATGCGGCGATATCTATAGTAGATAAAGCAATGCGTATCGTAGGGGCAAAAAGTTTATCAGAAAAAAATCCACTTCATCGTTATTACTTAAATGTCAGAGCGGGTTTACACAATCCGCCGATGGATGATGCAACATTGTCTATACTGGCGGATGCAGCATTTCGGTCGTGATGTTTTAGGAGTAGATCTTATGAATTTAAATGTTATTGTTTATGGACAATATAGTTGTTTTGAAAGCACGTGTTTGATTAGTAATCGAACACGTGCTTTTTATTTGTTTGCCATCCTAGTTTGAAATGTAGTGTTTTCATATAAATGATTATCATGATTTGATGAATGTTCCTGGATGAAAAATATTTATTGTAATGCCAGTTTGAATGTAAACGGTGATAAGGTGTTTTTTGTTGGGAAGGAATTTGTAACTTTTAATAGAATAATTTATGAAGATGATTAGATAATAAATGTTTACACATAAGGAGATAAAACTATGGAAAAGAACAAATTACTAAGAATGGACAATGTCAGTATCGTTGTAGAATCTCTTGATGACGCAATCTCTTTCTTCGAGGAGATTGGCTTGAAACTCGAAGGGCGAGCTACTGTCGAAGGTGAATGGGCTGGTCGCGTAACCGGACTGGGCTCCCAGTGCGTAGAGATTGCTATGATGGTTACGCCAGATGGTCACAGCCGAATTGAACTTTCGCGATTTCTCACCCCACCTACTATATCAGATCACCGGACTGCTCCTGTAAACGCCCTCGGTTATTTACGCGTCATGTTCACTGTTGAAGACATTGACGAAATGGTATACAGACTCACGACTAAGTGTGGTGCTCAGCTCGTTGGCGAAGTGGTTCAGTACGAGGACTCGTATCGACTCTGTTACATTCGTGGAACCGAAGGGCTTCTAATTGGTTTGGCGGAACAACTCGGTAACAAATAAGAAAGTGACGTTTTATAAAAAAACTTTACTGAAATATATTACTGAAGTGAAAATTGAAACAGAATAGTAGTGTGAAAGTAACTTTAAGAAGTAGGGTACGTCATATAACATAACATGCAAGCGAAAGGACTCTCCGAACCACTTGGTCGCCGGGGAAGAAGCAGGGAAGAGATTCGGGCAACATCTCTGTGAAAACGTTATATGCTCATTCCTCTCAATTTGAAGAAATTTATTATTCAATAAAAGGGCTCTTCTCCAGAGCGACAAAAAAGCCAAATTCCTTAATTTTAATATTGAGAAATTAGGCTTTTAATTTTGGAATTTCTTTAACGTTGTAAATTCGTATTTTCCTGAGCTACCCTATGCTCATCAAACTAAGAAGAGCAAATACTCCAAAGCGAGAAAATTGACATCTCCAGATGAGGATGTACAATTTTTTGTTTTGAGGATGCGCCAAAATATTAGCTTGATAGCAATAGGCAGCATCCCTTGAATAGCTTCGAAGAACTCAATTCTAAAAAATACATCTGAACGAGAGATAATGGAATGTTCTTTTGTAAGATGTATATCTTTTTCTCTTTTTAGTAGTATTGTTCATGAAAAATAGCACATTACAAATAAGTGTTATCAATTGAAAAAATCTTTCTTTTCATTCTTCTTTTTATAGTTTTATAGGAGAAAGCTAGGCTTCTTATTTTTACTAATGTATAATAAGAAAAAAGCACGAAAAGAGGTTATCTCATGCTAGAGGTTATTGCAACATGTTTAGAAGATGTGAAACGAATTGAAAGCGCGGGTGGGAAGCGGATTGAATTAATTTCATCTTATACAGAAGGTGGATTAACGCCGAGTTATGCATTTATTAAAAAAGCGGTAGAAGCAGTAAATATACCGATTCACGTTATGATTCGTCCGCATGCGAAGTCTTTTACATATACGGAAGAAGAAATTGAAATGATGAAAGAAGACATTAGCGTTGCGCAGAAGTTAGGTGCAGCAGGCGTTGTATTAGGCGTATTAAACGAACAAAAAGAAGTTGATAAAGAGAAGCTAGCAGATTTGTTATCTGTTGTAGATGGAATAAATGTAACGTATCACCGTGCGATAGATGATATAGAAAACCTAGTAGAAGCGATGAGAACTTTAAAGGAATTCCATAAAGTGACTCACGTGTTAACTTCAGGTGGACAAGGAAATATAGTAGATAATATTCCAGTGCTTAAAGATATGCAAAAGGTAAGCGATGGTCAAATTCAACTTGTAGCTGGAAGTGGTGTAACGAAAGAAAATATAAAGCAGTTATTAGATGAAACTGGAATTTCGCAAGCTCATGTCGGTACAGCGGTAAGAGAAGGTAAATCATGTTTTTCTGAAATTGATCGAAGTTTAGTGCGAGAATTAGTTGAAATAATAAAATAATTGCATAAGAAAGAGGAGAAACGATGAAGGAAAATACGAAGAAAGAATTATTCTCATGGGCTAAAACGATAGGATTTACCCTTGTATTAATCGCAATTATTCGCGGTGTTTTATTTACACCTTCTTTAGTGCAAGGTGAATCAATGATGCCTACTTTAGAAAATAATGAGCGCGTTCTCGTGAATAAGATTGGTTATAGTATAAGTGGATTAGATCGCTTCGATGTTATCGTCTTCCACGGAAAAGAAGGGTACGACTTAGTAAAACGAGTAATTGGTTTACCAGGTGATACAGTTGAGTATAAAAACGATGTTTTATACGTAAACGGAAAAGTGATGGAAGAACCATATTTAAAAGAGTTTAAAGAAAAAGCAGTAGGCCGAGTATTAACTCCAGACTTTACGTTAGAACAAATCACAGGAAAAACGAAAGTGCCAGAAGGCCAAGTATTTGTTTTAGGAGATAATCGTGAAGTTTCTAAGGACGGTCGCATGTTTGGCTTTATTTCAGAAGATGAAATTGTCGGAAAAGGACAAGCTGTTTTCTGGCCGTTGAAACAAGTAAGAGCGTTATAAAGAAAAAGTATGGGAGAAATATTCTTCCGGTGGATTTAAATCACATTTTTTGTGAAACTGAATGTTTATTTAAGAAAGACAGACAGAGGTCATTTTGATTATTATTTTTCAAAATGGCCTCTGTTTATTTGAAGATAGTATTGCAAGGAGGGAATTTAAATGATAACGAAAGAATCAGAAGTTATCTTAAACAGGAAAGGAGCCAGGAAAGTAAACGAAATTCCTAAAGAGGTCTTACAATTACTACAGCAAGGGAAAGTAGAAAGTGTTAATCTAACAGAATGGCTAGCTATAAATCATATTGAACTACTCAAAAATGTCTTACCTTTAATAGGACTCAAGAATAGTTTGGAAAGCATAGTAGCTGAATTAGAAAAACAGAACGTGGAAACAGGGATGAAAGTCATACGAATAACAGGAACTTTATTGGATGAAATTATACTCAAAGAGAATGAAGGAAACAAGGAAGATGTATTGTTAAAATTATCTAATCATATTTCAGATAGTGTACGATGTTGGGCAGCGTTTATGAATAAAAAATCAAATAACACATTAAAAGATACATTAACGTACATTCGACCTTTTGCAGCGGATCATCATTTTGGTGTTCGAGAAATTGCTTGGATGTCTATTAGAGAAGATCTTTCACAGAATATAGAAAAAAGTGTGGAGTTGTTAGTAGAATGGGCAAAAAGTGAAGATGAGAATATTCGCAGGTTCTCTGTAGAATCTATTCGTCCTCGAGGTGTATGGAGTAAACATATTGAAACATTAAAACAAGAACCTGAAAAAGCACTGCCCATTCTTAATTTACTTAAATCAGATCCATCAAAATATGTCCAAGATTCGGTTGGAAACTGGTTAAATGATGCAAGTAAAACGAAACCAGATTGGGTAATGAACCTGTGTGAAGAATGGGAAAAGGATACTGACATAAAATCAACTAGTAGAATTATTAAAAAAGCTAAAAGAACGATTTTGAAAAATAAGTAATATGTAACTAATAGACTTGTTAGTTGAACGAAGGAACAATCAATCATGTTAAAAAAAAGAATACTTTGAATAACTATGAGAAGAGCATGTTTTGATCAAAAATTGATTCAAACATGCTCTTTATATTTTCTTTTATAGCAGTGTTATTAATGAAAAGTGATCAAATTTTATTTCAAATCTAAACTTCCGTACTTTTTTATTGTAACTATTATTCTAATAGTTCGTTCTTCACGTGTTAAAGTTTTGTCAATCATTCAAGGGCCTTTTATTTTATATAAATCACTTATTATTTGTGTTTTTTTAATAACGGACAAAATATATCGGATTATGTACGTGAAAAAAATATTGATAGAATTGAAAGAATATTTTATAATTTTAAATTATATCTTTGTTTCGAAAAATGGAATTAAAGTTCCGAAATTCGGAACAAAAAGGAGATAGGATGAGTATAAATAAAACGGCAGTGAAGACAATGGATATTTTAGAGTTATTTTATGAGCATGAAGAGTTAAGTTTAACAGAGATGGTTCAGCTTACAAATATGCCGAAAACATCTGTTTATCGTTTAATCGGTTCGCTAGAAGAAATGGAGCTTTTACAAAAAAATGAGAAGGGGAAATATCGTCTTGGAGTCGTTTTTTTAAGGTTTGGGCAACTTGTTTCACAAAGATTATCAGTAAGAAATATTGCGATTCCATATATGAAAGAGCTTAGAGATAGTTTAGGGCAGGCAGTTAATTTAATTATTCAAGATGGTAATGATGCAATTTACGTTGAAAAGATGGAAGGAGTTCAGCCGGTACGTGTTTATACAGCGGTTGGAAGAAGAGCACCTCTTTATGCGGGGGCATGTCCGAGAATTTTACTATCTTATTTTTCTGAGGAAGAGAAAAGGAAGTACATAGAGGAAACCGATTTAAAACAGTATGCGGATGGAACAATTGTGAATAAGGAACATTTGCTAGAAGTATTACAACTAGCGAAAAAGGAAGGTTACACAATTAGTTATTCTGAATTAGAAAATCATACAGCGGCTATAGCAGCTCCGATTTTTGCGAATGATGGAACGGTTGTAGCAGGTATTAGTATTTCAGGTTTAGCAATTGAGTATGGCGAAAGTAACATTTCATATTTTACTGCGAAAGTGAAAGAAACAGCATACCGCATTTCGAAAGAACTCGGCTTTTTGGCATAGAAAGAGGGAATGGGATGAAATTTTCTGCGTTAGGGGATCAAGCGATTATTGTTACGTTTGGTGAAGAAATTAGGATGGATATATACGGAAAAGTGCAGCGATTATTTCAAGCGTTGAAACAACATCCATTTACAGGAATGGTTGAATGTGTGCCATCGTTTACTTCATTAGCAATTTACTATAATTTGTACGAAGTATGGATGCAAAATGAGAGAAGTGAAAGGTCATATGATTACGTTTGCCAATATATACAGGAGCTGTGTGATTCATATAAAGAAGAAGTGAACCAGAATGTGAAACATATTTCTATACCAGTTTGCTACGGAGGCGAATATGGGCCGGATTTAGAAGAGGTCGCACATTATCAAGGTTTGCAAGTAGAGGATGTTATTCGTATACATAGCGAAACAACATATTTTGTGTATATGTTAGGTTTCACACCAGGATTCCCATATTTAGGGGGATTATCAAAACAATTAGAAACACCTAGAAAAGAAACACCACGGTTACAAATTGCTCCTGGTTCGGTAGGGATTGGTGGAAAGCAAACAGGTATTTATCCGCTTGAAACACCGGGTGGATGGAATATTATCGGCCGAACACCGATTTCATTATTTAATCCAAGAGAAGAATCACCTACCTATATTCAAAGTGGTATGTATTTACGTTTTATCCCGGTAACAAAGGAAGAATACGTATCGCTAGAGGGGGCTAAAGAATGGATGTAGAGGTTTTACATGCAGGGATGTTTACAACAGTCCAAGATTTAGGACGATTTCATTATCAACAGTATGGTGTACCAGTTGGCGGTGCGATGGATAAAAATGCACTTAGGCTAATCAATATGTTAGTCGGTAATGAAGAAAATGAAGCAGGTTTAGAAATGACGATAATGGGACCTAAATTGTTACTAAAGAAAACGACTTTGCTCGCGATTGGCGGTGCGGATTTGGAACCGTTATTGAATGGAGAACGAATTCCGTTATGGCGTCCTATTTTAGCAGAAGAAGGCAGCATGCTTTGTTTTGGAAAAGCAAAACGTGGGTGCAGAGCATATGTAACATTTGCTGGTGGTATTCATATTGATCATACAATGGGAAGTAAAAGTACATATATGCGAGCTGCTATTGGCGGGATTGAAGGAAGGATGCTCAAAAAGGGTGACTATTTTCAAATTGGTACGCACGCAGAAATGGCGAGTCGTTTCATTCAGAACTTACAAAAGGAAGAGCGAATAAAAACAAAATGGGCAATTCGAAATAACGTCTTACCAAAATATAAGAAGCATCCTACGCTTCGCGTCATAACAGATTTTGAATATAATCAGTTTACAGAAAAAAGTAAAGAGTCATTTTTTATGAAAGAGTATAAAGTGTCCAATTATGCTGATCGCATGGGATATAGGTTTGATGGGGAAGTTTTAAATAGAGAAATAGAACAAGAAATTCTATCAAGTCCTGTTACATTTGGAACCATTCAAGTTCCAAATGGTGGGCAGCCTATTATATTAATGGCAGATAGGCAAACGACAGGTGGCTATCCGAGAATCGGAAATGTCATTTCAGTAGATTTACCTCTGCTTGCCCAGCTGAAACCAGGGGACTATGTAACTTTTGAAAAAGTTTCTATAGAAGAAGCGGAGCGATTGTACATAGAGCAGGAAGAAAATATGAAACTATTAAAGAAGTTCATCGCTTTACGAAGCTGAGAGTAGGAGGGAAATATCGTGACGACAATCGATTTGAATTGTGATTTAGGAGAAAGTTTTGGAGCTTATAAAATGGGGAATGATGATGAGATTCTTCCGTTCGTTTCCTCTATAAATGTTGCTTGTGGTTTTCATGCGGGTGATCCGATCGTTATGCGTCAAACAGTTGAAAAAGCTTTGAAACATAACGTAGCAATAGGGGCGCATCCTGGATTTCCTGATTTAATTGGATTTGGAAGAAGAAACATGAATGTTTCAGCAAGTGAAGTATATGATTACGTTTTATATCAAATTGGTGCATTAGACGGGTTTGTGAAAGCGGCAGGGGCGAAGATGCATCATGTGAAACCGCACGGTGCCCTATATAATATGGCGGCAACTGACCCAGCAATTGCAGATGCAATCGTAAAGGCAATTTCTCATATGAACCCGGATCTATTACTTTACGGATTAGCAAATAGCGAGGCGTTTATACAAGCTGCAGAAAAATATAAAGTAACATTCATGCAAGAAGTTTTTGCTGATCGTACGTATAAGCAAGATGGGACATTAACAAGTCGTACAGAAAAAAATGCACTTATAACAGATGAAGGCGAAGCGATAAAACAAGTGCTTCAAATGGTAAAAGAAGGATATGTAGAAACGGTGAATGGAGAGAAAGTAACAGTTCAGGCGCAAACAATTTGTTTGCATGGCGATGGAGAGAAAGCGGTACAATTTGCGGGGAGAATATACAGAACATTCGAACTTAATGGTGTTTCTATATGTGCACCGAAATAAAAAATGAGGGGAAGTGCTGGAAATGATTAAATTAATTGGGATACTACTTGTTGCAGTTGGCTTTCTATTTAGGTTAAATACACTATTAGTAGTAATGGTTGCAGGAATTGTTACTGGTATGGTTTCAGGATTAAGTTTTTATGACGTCATCAGCATGTTCGGTAAATTTTTTATAGAAAATAGATATATGTCTATGCCTATTATACTAACTTTACCTGTAATCGGAATTTTAGAGCGTTATGGTTTAAAAGAAAGAGCAGAAGCACTTATAACGAAATCAAAAGGGGCAACAACTGGAAGAGTATTAATGTCATATTTTACAATAAGAGAATCATCAGCGGCACTAGGGCTGAATATTGGTGGTCATGCGCAAACAGTAAGACCGCTCGTTGCACCAATGGCAGAAGGAGCGGCACAAGGTAAATACGGTAAACTTCCGGAAAAATTAAGAGAAAAGATTAAAGCAAACGCAGCTGCTGCGGAAAATACAGCTTGGTTTTTCGGAGAAGATATTTTTATCGCAACTGGTGCGATTTTATTAATGAAAGGATTCTTCGATTCAGTAGGTATGCATGTCGGAGTATGGGATATGGCGCTTTGGGGTATTCCAACAGCAATATCCGCACTAATCGTAAGTTGGATTAGATTCAGAAGGTTTGATAAATATATAGCGAAAACAATGAAGGCAGAAGGAAAACAAGAGAAGGAGGCTATATAAGATGAACATCATAACTATGGATACAATTTATTATGTATTAGGTATAATCGTTGCCTTTATCGCTGTGCGTATCGCATTCGATCGTGAACATCCAAACCGATTCGGTTCTAGCTTATTTTGGGCATTATTCGCAGTTACGTTTTTATTCGGAAATGTAATACCTTCGTTTTACGTTGGGTGTATCGTGCTCGCTATGGTCGTGTTAGCTTCATTGAATAAAGTAACAAAATCTCAGGAGAAAGAAGTACCTGTACAAGAACGTGTGAAACATGCTGAGAAATTAAAAAATAAAATTTTCATGCCTGCACTTTTAATTCCTATTTTTACAATTATCGGTACGTTAACGTTAGGGAAAATCAAATGGGGAAATGTATCCCTTGTAGATCCAGATAAAGTAACGTTAGTTGCATTAGCGTTAGGAGCATTACTCGCATTCGTTGCGGCGATGCGTATTACAAAATCGAAAATAACGACGCCTGTTCAAGAAGGAAGTAGATTATTACAAGCTGTTGGTTGGGCAGTTATTTTACCACAAATGTTAGCAGCACTTGGCGGTATTTTTGCGAAGTCTGGTGTTGGACAAGTCGTTTCTGATTTAGTTGGAAAAGTGTTACCGACAGAGTATCCATTCGTTGCTGTTATGGCGTACTGTTTAGGAATGATGCTTTTCACAGTTGTAATGGGGAATGCATTCGCAGCGTTTGCAGTAATCACTGGCGGAATCGGATTACCTTTAATTGTTCAAATGCACGGCGGGAATCCAGCGATTATGGCCGCACTCGGCATGTTTGCTGGATATTGCGGAACACTGCTTACGCCAATGGCAGCAAACTTTAATATCGTTCCAGCAATGCTTTTAGAGTTAAAAGATAAAAATGCTGTTATTAAAGCGCAAGTACCCATCGCGCTTTCAATCTTTATCATAAATATGTTTATTATGTACGGCTTAGTATATCGTTTCTAATTAGGAGGGAAAACGATGAAAACAGTATTATTAACAGGGTTCGATCCGTTCGGCGGAGAAAGTATCAATCCAGCTTGGGAAGTCGCAAAAAACTTGCATGGAAAAACAATCGGAGAGTACAAAATTATTAGTAAACAAGTACCAACTGTATTTCATAAATCAATAAGCGTATTAAAAGAGTATATAGAAGAACGAAAGCCTGAAATGATTATATGTATCGGACAAGCTGGGGGTAGACCAGATATTACGATAGAGCGTGTCGCAATTAATATTGATGATGCAAGAATTGCTGACAATGAAGGGAATCAGCCGGTAGATGTACCAGTTGTAGAAGAAGGACCAGCAGCCTATTGGTCCACACTTCCGATGAAAGCAATCGTAAAAAAACTTCGCGAAGAAGGCATACCGTCATCTGTTTCACAAACGGCAGGTACATTCGTTTGTAATCACTTATTCTATGGACTTATGCATGAACTAGAAAAATGTGATATGAAAATAAAAGGCGGATTCATTCATATTCCGTTCTTACCAGAACAAGCGAGTAGCTATCCAGGGCAACCGAGTATGTCACTTTCTACTATTAGTAAAGGGATAGAGTTGGCAATCGAGGTAACAACGGAAGTAGAAGTAGATATTGTAGAAATTGGGGGCGCGACGCATTAAGTAAAATGAAATGTACAACACCTCCTGTAAACAACTGGTATAATAAGTATAGGAATATACATAGAGGTGATTTTTGTGCAATTTGAAAAAGTTCGTTCAATTTTAGAAAAAGCGAAGAAAATTACTGTATTAACAGGCGCGGGAGCCAGTACAGAAAGTGGCATCCCAGATTTCCGTTCAGCAAATGGGTTGTATGCTGATGCGAATGTGGAGATGTACTTATCGAGAGGGTACTATAACAGAAGTCCGAAAGAGTTTTGGAAGCATTATAAAGAAATATTTCAAATTAATACGTTTCATCAATATAAAGCTAATCGTGGACATCGCTTTTTAGCTGAGCTAGAAGAACAAGGAAAAGATATAACAATTTTAACGCAAAATATCGATGGTTTACATCAATTAGGTGGTAGTAAACATGTCATTGATTTACACGGAACACTTCAAACAGCACATTGTCCGAAGTGTAAAACGGGTTATGATTTACAATATATGATTGATCATGAAGTACCGCGCTGCGAGAAGTGTAATTTCATTTTAAATCCAGATGTTGTTTTATACGGAGATACACTGCCGCAATATCAAAATGCGATTACACGTTTATATGAAACAGATGTGTTTCTCGTTATGGGAACGTCATTAAAAGTACAGCCTGTCGCATCTTTCCCGGAAATTGCAAAGAGGGAAATTGGAGCAACAACCATTTTAGTAAATGAAGAGTTAACAGGGCAGGAATATAACTTTGATTTTGTTTTTCGACAAAAGATTGGTGAATTTGTTGAAGGGTTATCTTCAAATAAATAAGTTATCGTAAAAAAACTGAGGTGCAATGTATCTACCTCAGTTTTTTGTATTCATGATATTGTATTGTAAGGGGAATGGTAATAAATAGGATACAAAATCCGAAAACTGAAAATTAAATCTTTTCTTTCTTTTGTAACTAATATAAAATTCTATATATATCATATAAATAAATTTGATACATAATGAGTTATCCCGTTATTTGCGAGCAGTAAGACTCCCATCTGAAAAATTCGGCACAGGAGAAGAAGTTAGGTGGGAGATTACCTGCTTGTAAAAGCCCGATTGGTGTGGGCTAATAAACAGAGGACCACTCTGTTTAAAGTTTCAATTTATGCGTAGAAGTTAATAGAATGAAGCGAGGGAGCGAAATGAGACAGAACAAGGAGAAAAAGAAACAGCCGAAAAAGAAAAAGACTCATATTCCATTTCGGTTAAATGTACTATTTTTTATCGTCTTTCTTTTATTTTCAGCTATTATTATTCAACTAGGTAAAGTGCAAATCATTGATGGAGAAACGTATCGAAATGAAGTGAATAAAAAGGAAGATGTGACGGTGAGCACGCCTGTTCCTAGAGGGAAAATGTTTGATCGAGAAGGCAAAGTGATTGTAAATAACAAACCGCTACGAACCGTTACATATACGAAAATGAAAGGAGTAGACTCGAAAGAAGTTTTAAAAGTAGCGAGAGAGTTAGCAGGGCTAATTGAAATGTCGCAAGAGGATATGGATAAGTTAACAGAGACAGATAAAAAAGATTTTTGGATGCAGTTAAATGAAAAAAGGGCTGCAGAAAAAGTAACGAAAGCAGATGAGAGTAAATTTAGGAAGCAGGAAATAGAAGGGAAAGAATTAGATAAAAAAGTAGAAGAGTTGCGTCGGGAGAGAATTACACAAGAAGAATTAAAGGAGCTTTCAAAAGATGATTTAGAAGTATTAGCAATTAAAAGTAAAATGAATGCGGGATATAAAATGACGCCGCAAATCGTTAAAAAAGATGTAAGTCAAAATGAATATGCAATCGTTAGTGAAAGATTAGCAAGCTTGCCGGGGGTAGATACGACAGTAGATTGGGAACGTGAATATCCAAATGATAAAATCCTTCGTTCTATACTTGGTAGCGTTTCTAATGAAAATGAGGGATTACCAAGAGAACAATTAGAGTATTATTTAGTTCGTGATTACAACCGAAATGATCGTATTGGTAAGAGTTACATCGAAAAGCAATACGAAGATGCATTACATGGAACGAAAGAACAATCTAGAAATATTACAGATAAAGCAGGGAATATTATTCGGACTGAAAAAGTGACTGAAGGAAAAAGTGGAAATAACTTAATGTTAACGGTTGATATGGATTTGCAAAAAAAGGTAGAGGAAAGTCTTGAAAAAAATTTACGAGCGTTTCATTCTTCAGAACCGATGATGGATCGTGCTTTCGTTGTAATGATGAATCCGAAAAACGGTCAAATTTTATCAATGGCAGGAAAGAAAATTGTAAATAAAGATGGCATGATGCAAATAGAAGACTACGCATTAGGGACGATGACAAGTTCCTATGAGTTAGGATCAACTGTGAAAGGGGCTACTTTATTATCTGGATACCAAGCAGAAGCGATTAAACCGTTTACGCATTTCTTTGATGCGCCAATGTACTTTAAAGGAAGTACTAAGCCGAAAAAATCATGGAAAGATTTTGGTGATATTGATGATTTAAGAGCTTTACAAGTTTCGTCGAACGTTTATATGTTTAATACAGCATTAAAAATGGCGGGGATTAATTATGTGCCAAACAATCCGTTAGATATTAAACAAGAGACATTTAATAAAATGCGTTACTATTTTAGACAATTTGGTTTAGGTGTATCGACTGGTATTGACTTGCCAAATGAATCAATTGGTCAAATGGGTAGAACTGATAATATACCAGGCTTTTTACTTGATTATGCAATTGGACAATATGATACATATACACCGCTACAGCTTGCTCAATATATTTCAACAATTGCAAATGGCGGTTACCGAATGAAACCACAAATTGTGCAAGAAATTAGAGAGCAGCCAAACCGCCCAGAGGATGTCGGAAAAGTTATTCGATCAATTGAACCGGTTGTTTTAAATCGAGTGGATATGGACACGTCATACATTGATCATGTAAAAGAAGGGTTTAGAAGAGTTTTTCAAGAAGCTGACGGAACAGGTACAGGAACGTTTAAAGGCTTACCGTATAAACCAGCTGGAAAAACAGGAACAGCTGAGACGGTATATGGTGGAGAAAGTGATATTGGAAGAGATGAGAACTATAACCGAAAAAAATGTTATAATTTAACTCTTGCCGGCTATGCGCCATATGATGCTGATCCGGAAGTAGCTTTTTCAGTTGTTGTACCATGGGTGAATAATGATAAATCAGGGGTTAATTCCGCGATTGGTAAAGAAATTTTGGATGCGTATTTTGACTTGAAAGCGAAAAGATCAAATGCAAATTCAATCCCGGTAGAACAGCCGAACAAGGCCCAGTAAAAATGATATCACTGCACAGGAATATATTGTGCAGTGATATATTTTTTGAGTTATTTTATAAGGTGGGAATGGATATGAAAGAGGAGATTAAGAGAGGTTGGGGGAAGTACATACTATTTATACTTGTTATGGTAATAGCCTATCATTCTTTTACGTTATGTAAGGTAGAAGGGAAATCCATGCAGCCGACTTTAAATGAAGAAGACTACGTATTTGTAAATAAAGCAGCAGTACATTTTTCTAACATACAGCACGGGGAAATTGTCATTATTAAAGAAGAGGACGAATCGAAATATTATGTGAAAAGGGTAATAGGGCTACCTGGTGACGTAATTAACATAACGAATGGAACTGTATATGTAAATGATAAAAAACAAGTAGAGCCGTATACAAATAAAGATTTATTCAACAATACACAAGTATTTTACAATTTCCAAAAGACAAAGATTCCACCAAATAAGCTATTTGTCATGGGAGATAACCGTGAACTTAGTAGGGATAGTCGCAATGGCTTAGGATATATTGAAGAAGATAACGTGATAGGAAAAGTAGAATTTGTGTATTATCCTTTTTCAAAAATGAAAATTATAGAATAAGTGGGGAATTCATAAAGCCCCACTTATTAAAGTTTCACTTTATTTTCTTTAAAAAACCTTTTGGATTAAAAGATATGAAAAATTTATGTTTAGATTCATCGATTATGAAATTGTTATTTTTAGCTAAAAACTCTTCCACGGCTTCCATCGGGCCAGGGCCCCAATCTGGAAGGAGAGGATTTCCATTAATACATGTATCCTCTACAATAATGTAACTACCAGTGGTTACAATAGATTTATAAAGTAAAAGTTCTTTTGATACATGTTCTTTACTATGATCAGAATCTAAAATAACTAAAATCACATCATCAGGTTTGCGCATACTTACTATTGTTTGGACGGCCTGCACAGAAACAGAAGATGCTGTTAAATACGTAATCCGATTATGTGATGGCCGATTTGGCTGCGGAGTTATATCGATAGTAAGTACGTGACCTTTTCCGATTAAATCTAACATAGAAGCTAAATACAGTGCACTACCACCATGAAAAGTCCCGCATTCAATAATTAAATCGGGCTTTAATTCATAAATGATTTCTTGATACAAAAAGAGATCAGAGGGAAGTTTGCAGATGGGAACACCGAACCAGTAGGTATCTTTTAACCAAACGTGGCTGTCGTAATACTGTTTTAAAAATTCACTGCTTGTAGTATCGATTTTAAATGCTCCTTTCTAAAAAGGATTCTTTCGTTTGACGTAAAGTATTTACGTATGAAAGTTGTACTATATATTATGTGATAAGGAATTGTAAGGCGAGTGTTTTCACTTGAAAATAAGCCAAATAACTCATGTGGAAAATCAATTGCTTACAAAAGAAGGTGTAATTGAAAGGAAATGATAGTATGTATACATACACAATTTGCTTCATTAGAAAAGGAAATAAAATACTCTTACTAAATAGAAATAAAAAGCCGAATATGGGAATGTGGAATGGTGTTGGGGGAAAAATTGAAGATAATGAAACGCCATATGAAGGAATAATTAGAGAAACGCTTGAGGAAACAGGCATAGGTCTTCCAAGTGTAACGTATAAAGGGAATGTGATTTTTAAAAGTAAGGACGAGCCTCGAGGTAGTGAAGGGATGTACGTATTCCTTGCTGATTTGCCAGAGGGAGTACAAATGGATACACCGTTAAGTACTGATGAAGGTATATTAGAGTGGAAGGAAATTGGATGGATATTAGATGAGAATAATAGAGGTGTAGTTAGTAATTTACCAAAATACTTACCGCTAATATTAAAAGAAGAAAATATGTTAGAGCATATATTCACGTACGATAACCGGAATATTATTAATTACACAACTGCATTTTTGACAGAAGATGATGCGAACAAACGATATGAAAAACAACTCGTTTCTCAATAGAAGATAGGATGAAAAACTACATTTATACTTTAGTTGAAAAAATATATATGTTAGGTGATTACATGCTGAAAAAATATACTTTATTAGCCAAAGTTGTAACACAAACTTTCGTTACTTAAATTAAAACAAAAAAGAGATGGCATATCCATCTCTTTTTTGTTTTCGTATGCTCCATGATTAGTTGCGAATCGCTTTAATGATAAAGCGATGTTGCTTCACATCAAAATAGCCTTTTTGCAACATAATCTCATGTATGCGATATAATTCCTCATAATACCTTTCGACAGTAAAATCAGGAATTTGCCACGGAATCGCTTTTAAATAATAGACGATAGCGCCAATATCATAAAAGCGTTGAAGAGGGAATTCTTCCTTTGCATCTAAAATAGTAAATCCATTTTCCTTTAGCTCATTACAGGCAGTTTCGAGTGACCAACTTGCAAATTCGCTATTTAGTGGTGTGCCAAACTGCTTATTAAGTTCTGCGCAATCAAGACCACCAGCTTGTTGTGTAAGAAATATTCCATTAGGAGAAAGGATTCGGTTTACCTCAGAAGCAGCATAGGATTCATGTTGGTTCACAATTAAATCAAATTGAGCATCTTGAAGCGGTAGGGCATCATCATCCTTTACTTCTACAACAATAACCCCTAAAGGCTCTAATTTCTTTCGGGAAATTGGCACGTTTGGAGCGTAGCCCTCAGTAGCATAAATAGTTGGCGGGAACGGTTGTAACATAGATAAAAGCTCTCCACCGCCAGTGCCCATATCTAGCATTGATTTTGCGTGTTGTATAAGCTGGAAAGCAGTGCTACCGTACGACCACGATAAAGGCTCACTTTTCATTCGACCCGTTTCTGAAATGAAAGAAAAATCCCAGCCGCTAAAATTTGTATTTGCACTGTCTAATAAAGTTAAAAATAATGGATCACGTTTCATAATTGTACCCTCCTATTTTGTAAATGAATGATATGATGAGAAAAGTAAAAAGGAGGACCTCTTATAAAAGTGAAACGGATTTACGTTTCGTGTTCGAATAGATGCATATAAATTCGCTCCTTGCGAGAATGATTATTTATATATTCGGGATTTTTGAGTGGAATTCCTTTGAAATATAAAGAGAAGGTATATATTTAATGAAAAATTGGATTGAGTTTACAGATAAAGAGTACGATCGAATTTGGGATAAAGTATATAGTGACTATGAATTTTCACCAAGTGTTTCAATATTTCCATCGTTTAAAGTACCAGGACCGTTTATCACATATGACATCTCTCATTATTTTGGAGAATCGGTAGATTTAAATGTATATGATGAACTTGAAGAAAAAGCATTAAAAGTTTTCAAAGAGAATACAGCATTGAATGAATATATGATGGCACTAGATTGGCAACATGAGTGTTATTGGGTAAATCCACACTTAGAGTTTGAAAGAAATGAATTTTATGAGTGGCGTATACCAATATTTCCGAATGGTGATTACTATTTCTTTATTCAGAAAGACTGTAAGTGCGGGTATTTAGGCCATCCTTGGGAGAAGAGTATAACGATATTTGGAAAAGAAATAATAGAGAGTTTTAAACAAAATAAACCGGAAATGTTTCAAAATATTTTAAGGCAGGGATAATGTTTTAAAGAGAAAAAACGCTTATACTTCATTCTTGAAGCATAAGCGTTTTTGTTTTGGCCGTTTTCATTTAAAAATACTTAAAAATAAAAATCTTTTGGTAAAGTACCATTTTTTATCACCGTTCTTAACCCATGTTTTATAATCCAAGGGTTAACAGGATGCTGTTTATCACGTAATTGCTGCAACCATTGAAAAACAAGTTCGTTATCTTCTTTCGTAATATCGTTAATATGATTGGCTACAGATTTTTGAACATACTTAGAAGGGTCATTCATTAATGGTTCAAGAAGCTGTAAATTGTTCTTAAAGTTACCTTTTAGAGCTCCTGTTTTTTTTGCCCAAGGAAGTCTTGGTCTTGTACCTTCAGAAACTAGTCTCCTAATGTGGCTGTTTTCGTCATGAATCCACTGTTGTAAAATATTTAGTGTGTCTTCATGGTACGTTTCAAGAAAAGGCCGAATGGCATATTCAGCAGTATTCCTTTTTGTTATTTCATACATTGCGTGGAATGAGGAGTCAAAATCGTTAAGCCCATATTTTTCAACGTATTTTGCGATAGGCATGTACATATAGCCGTTTGTAAATGTACCTACTTCTGTTGTATTTTCTGGTCCCAATGTTTTCAGTAATATATGTATTGCTTCATTAAAATCTTTTTGTAAAGCATTGTGTAATTCATCTGCTATTACTTCAATCCGTTGCTTTAACTCTAAACCTTCAACTTTACATGTTACGGAGGCTATAAAGTTTTTTTTAAAGAAAGTAGAATCGTGTTTACAAATAGAATCAGCCATTTTTTCTGCTAATTCATCATTAAATAAAAATTTTAATGGAACATATTTACCCATTTTTCCACCTCATTGGTCAGCTAAAAACAATTTTTATTTTTTAATCGACAATCCATAAACTAACGTTTCACTAGGAGTCGTAATACTAAAACCAGTCGTCTTATAATCAAGTTTCACTGTATCACCAGTGTAATCTTTCGTGAATGAGTCCATTTGTACAATAAGCATTTCATCCTCATATACAACATCATCTGCATTGTATGTATCCCAAACTAAATCAACATCAACGAAAATGCTACAAGAGTTTGTCATTGTTCCTCTAATGCGAATGATCTTTTTATCTTCACGTTCTAATCTATGTATAGCTGCTTTTGCTTCATCAGTAATACGAATGTTCATTGTATCCCAACCTTTATTTATATTTCCTTTATTATTGCAAAAACAAGAGCAATAGGGAAGCAAAGAGGTTTGCAACAAAAAACGAGCAAACAAATTTGTTTGCTCGCGCTACTTTATTTTAGTTCACATTTATCAAGTGGAATCACTTTTGTTTTCTTTGTAAATTTATATCCTAACCATAGTACTAAGAAGAGTGGTAAACCGATGTAAGAAACGAGTACGCCGTTCCAATCGATTGATTCACCCATAAATGCGCCGTAGTTTTGTCCTAAAATTACGATGACGCAAAGTGCAAATGCGAAGATTGGACCGAACGGGAACCATTTTGCTCTATATGGTAAGTCCTTTAAATCTTTTCCTTGTGCGATATATGCTTTACGGAAGCGGTAATGACTAATTGCAATGCCAACCCATGCGATAAAGCCAGACATACCAGAAGCGTTTAATAACCAAATATATACAACACCGTCACCGAATAAAGAAGCGATGAAAGCGACGCTACCAACTACTGATGTTGCGATTAGAGCGTTAACAGGTACACCACGGCTATCTAATTTGCCTAAAAACTTCGGTGCTTTTCCTTGACGAGCTAAATCCCAGAGCATACGAGTTGATGCGTACATGCCAGAGTTACCAGCAGATAAAACTGCCGTTAAAATAACAGCGTTCATAACAGAAGCAGCAAAGGCAACGCCCGCTTTTTCAAATACAAGTGTAAATGGACTTACTGTAACATCACTTGCTGCAAGACTTTCAGTTGTATAAGGAATTAATAAACCGATAACGAGAATTGCAAGGATATAGAATAAAAGAATGCGCCAAAAGATCGAACGAATTGCTTTTGGGATATTGCGTTCTGGATCAGACGTTTCACCAGCAGCTACACCTAATAATTCAGTTCCTTGGAAGGAGAAACCAGCAGCCATAAATACACCGATAATTGCCATGATACCGCCGTTAAATGGAGCATCTGCAACAGTGAAGTTTTTAAAGCCGACAGATTCGCCGCCCATAATTCCAAAAATCATCATGAAGCCGACAACTAAGAAGATAATAATAGTAACTACTTTAATAAGTGCGAACCAATATTCAGATTCACCAAAACCTTTAACAGATAAATAGTTTAAGAGAAAAATAATAGCTAAGCATAATCCACTCCAAATGAGGGAAGGGGTATCAGGGAACCAAAATTTCATAATTAATGTTACGGCCGCTAGTTCTGCCGCAATTGTAATCGCCCAGTTATACCAATAGTTCCATCCAAGTGCAAAGCCAAGTGATGGATCAACAAATTTTGTTGCATACGTGCTAAAAGATCCAGTAACAGGCATGTAAGCTGCAAGTTCAGCTAAGCTTGTCATTAAGAAATACACCATAATTCCAATTGCGGCGTATGCGATTAGTGCACCGCCAGGACCAGCTGAATGGATTACACCACCGCTGGCAAGAAATAGTCCGGTACCGATTGTACCACCGAGAGAAATCATCGTAAGGTGACGAGATTTTAATCCGCGTTTTAATTCACCTTGTCCTTGTGTAGTTTGCGTTTTAGAGGTAGATTGATTTGTTGCGCTATTCATGTTCAACACTCCTTTTCTTGTAGGTTAGGAAGGAGCGGGGGAGAAAAATACAAAAAACCGCCAAAGGAATTAGGCGGAACGTTTCACAAATAACCACCCCATCATACCCTTCCGTTAAGATAGCACCCCACGTTTACACGGTAATTTTGTAAACGTGACAGTTCTGTTCCTTTCGGAGACAGCCCCAGCTCATACTTCCAGAGAAGAAATACCAACTTCGGCAACTTTTCCTTTCAAAAGGAGTCAGTGACATTCTCTGTGTCTCGTCCGTTTTACTTTTAAAAGTCGCAACCTCTACCTCATCGGATTGATGAGGATTTATATATTGCTAAGATATTTAATATATGGCAATTGTAATGAGTTTCTGAATATATTGCAAGGAATTTTGTTAGGAAAAGTCAAAAAATATCGGTTATTGTATAGGAAACGCTTGCATAACTCCACCCGAACCTACTATTATGTAGCAATAAACAAAGAAAAAATTGTTATACAAATGTTTCGCAAAAAATAATGAAAAACCCTTTAAAATTAAAAGAAAATTCAGAAAATATAATTCGACATAACGATTGAAGGGTATCACTTCTTTTATTTTGTTCTAAAGAAAAAACATATGTGCAAATAAAAAGAGTGAATATTCTTTCTTTTTGTAGTAAAATTGAAGTACTGTTTAATTAAAAGGGGACATCGTTATGAAATTAGAAACAGAAAGATTACATATTATCCCGTGTACGGAGGAATGGGTTCAGATTGCGAAGAATCAAGGATACAATAGCGGCCCGCATATTGCAGGGCATGTAGAAAATATAAAACAAGATAAGGATTTATTACCGTGGGGTGCGTGGTATGTCATTCGAAAAGAAGATAACATCGTACTAGGGGATATAGGATTTAAAGGGAAACCGAACGAGAAACGTACAGTAGAAATTGGTTACGGTTTTATTGAGAAATATTGGAATAAAGGGTATGCTACAGAATCTGTAGATGAATTAATAAAGTGGGCTTTCCAGACAGGAAAGGTAGATACAATTATTGCGGAGACACTCTTTGAAAATGGTAGTTCGATTCGTGTATTAGAGAAATTACATATGAAGAGAGTAGATACAACAGATACGATGATTAATTGGAAAATAGAAAAATAAAAAATACCGCTCGATATAGTTCGAGCGGTATTTTTTATCATTATGGTAGCATTTGTTTTTGATCTTTCGGATAGCCGCCTGTTGATGCGTTAGAACGATTGGAATGATTACGGACAGCAATGAAAATAGAAATAATAACGACAAGACCAACTGCCACGTAAGAAAGTGAAATAATAGTTGGATCCACTTTAAATGTTGTAAGTAGTGTACGAATATTCGTAAAGATAATAAGGCCACCAACTAATACCCCAAGTAAATGAGGTGGAACGATACGTACTAACCATGCGGCAATTGGAGCTGCGACAATACCGCCAAGCATTAAGGCGAATACCCAAACCCAGCTTACTTGTTCCCAGCCAAGTGAGATGAAGAAACCAATTGTTGCAGCGAGCGAAACAGGAAACTCACTCGTATCTACAGATCCAATAACTTTTCTAGCTTCATTTCCTCTTGCTAGCAGTACAGGTGTCGTAATTGGACCCCAGCCACCGCCACCAGTTGAATCGACGAATCCAGCGAATAAGCCGAGTGGCACAAGTTGTTTGGCAGACATGCGCTTTTTGGAAGTAACAATTTGTTTTTGAATAATGAATCGTAATAAAATATAAACGCCTAAAGTGAATAAAAATATTGAAATGTACGGTTTAATCACATCGCCAGGTAAATTACTTAAAAAACATGCCCCAACAAATGCCCCAATTGCTCCGGGTAATGTTAATCTGGAAACTGTATATTTATCAACGTTTCCAAATTTGATGTGCGATGCACCAGAAGCTGCGGTTGTAACGACTTCAGCTAAGTGAACAGATGCGGATGCTACAGCTGGTGCAATACCAAACATTAATAATAGTGAGGTAGATGTTACCCCATACGCCATTCCAAGTGCCCCATCAATCAATTGAGCGAAAAATCCAATAATAGCAAAGACAATTAATTTCTGCATAAATAATCCCCCTGTAATAATAAATGAAAAAAGCACTTTTCCCGTATGAGAAAAGTGCCTTTGGTTTTTCCAATCAGCAATAATTAAATTTGTTTCATTATAATACATATTAATCATATAAATCAACTGGGTTTTTAAGTTTTTTGAATTGAATGAAAGAAAAATAAAATATACAATAAAAGGATGGAGAGAAAGGGGAGAAAGACATGTTACGATTTGATCATCTCGTTCACGCAGTGCCTTGTACACCGGAGGAAGCAGCAAAACAAATGCAAGAGCGTGGATTTCATACTGTATTAGGCGGAGAGCATACTACTTGGGGAACTTGGAATAGTTTATGTTATTTTGATTTATCATACATAGAATTTTTAGCTGTGCAGCATGAAGAAAAAGCGAAAGAAGCAGAAAATCCATTAGTACAAGAAACGGTGGTGAAATTACAAAATGGAGAAGGAATGCTACAAATTGCAATTCGAACAGATGCAATTGAAGAACTAGCAGTTAAGTTTAGTAAGCATGGCTTACATACGATAGGGCCATTTGAAGGGAAACGTATGAGAAAAGATGGCCGGCTTTTAGAATGGAAAATGTTATTTGTAAAGCAAGAAGAAAGCGGGCCGAGATTACCTTTTTTTATACAGTGGAATGAAACCGATGAAGAAAGAAGAAACGACTTACGCAACATAGGGACGATCACGGAACATAAAAACAAAGTGCAACACATTGAAGTGATCCATTATGCAGTGAAAAATGTTCGAGACACAGTGCGAAAGTGGAAAGAAGTAATGGGGCTAACTGCAAGTTCAGTCACAAAAAATGAAAAATGGAATGCTGAGTGCCAAAGTGTATCATTTGGTGATATTCATGTACAGTTTTGTGAACCGATTGGGGAAGGACTAGCGACAGAACACTTGAATAAGAATGGTGAATATCCTTTTGCAGTGGAGTTTAAAGGGGAAAATAAACGAGAATATGAAGTGTTAGGTAGTTTGTACATATATGAATAGAGGGGATGTTTTGGAAGAAATAGTAAGAGAGCTAGAAAGAAAACTAGAGTGGCCCTGTATTGTAAAATGTATAGCCATTACAAAAGGTTTTTCGCATGAGGAGAAATATAAAATTGAACTAGAGAATCGTGAAACGTATTTTGTAAAAGTGTGTGATTCTGCTAATTATGAACGAAAACTAGAAGAATATACGTATATGAAACAAATAGAGTTATTACATATTCCAACGCCCAAGTTAATTCATTTTATAAAACTTGAAGAATTAAATAAATGTGTTCAAGTATTTGAATGGATTGACGGAGTAAATGGTGAAGAGAGCTTACGGAAGTTATCGGTGGAAGAACAGTATGATGTAGGGAGAAAAGCAGGAGAAGTATTAAAGAGAATTCACTCAATTGAAAGAGAAAGTGCAAGTAATAAATGGGAAACATTTAGATGGAATAAATACGAAAGATACATAGAGGCACTAGCAGACTACGAGGTGAATTTTCTGGATTTGAAGCCAGTATTAACCTTTGTAGAAAACCATAAAGACTTATTAAAAAATCGTCCAATCACACTTTTACACGATGATTTCCATCCAGCAAATAGTATGATTCATAACAAGGAGTTTATCGTTATCGATTTTGGAGGATATGATTTTGGTGATCCAATACACGATTTTTATAATGTAGCGATTTTTACTACAAGAATAAGTAAACCATTTGCGGTTGGACAAGTTCACGGTTATTGCGGAGGCGAACCATCGCTTCATTTTTGGCAACTGTATTCCTTATATGCAGCAATGACATTCCCAGCGGACATTGTTTGGACAAACCGAAGCACACCGCACCTAGTAGATGATATGAAGGAAAGACTAAATGGAATTTTAGAAGAACATAATCATTTTTCGTCCTATGTTCCAAGATGGTATCAATCCTATCATATGGATATAATGAAAAGTAAATAACGGAGGGATTCATTTGGATAAAATAGCGGTAATTTCAGATATTCATGGTAATATTCCGGCATTAGAATCTGTGCTGAAAGATATTAAATTAAGAGGAATCGAGCGCATTATTTGTCTTGGAGATTTAGTAGGAAAAGGCCCTCATTCAAGCGAAGTAATTGAAATCATTCGTAAAGAATGCGAAGGCGTTGTAATGGGGAATTGGGATGATTTCATTACAAAACCGACTGAATTTGAAGCATTAAAATGGCATCAAAAACAATTATCAGAAGAACAAAATGACTATTTAAGAAGCTTACCATTTTCGATCGAATTTTTTATGAGCGGAAAACTCATTCGTATGTTTCACGCTTCACCGAGAAGTTTATATGAAAGAATTCAACCACACGCTTCAAGAGAAGAACGTATTAGTATGTTCGAAAATAGTGATCTGACGGAAAATATAGAAGGGGAAAGAAAACCAGATGTCGTTTGCTATGGTGACGTTCACCAAGCGTTCGTTCAAAATTTCAGAGAGAAAACGTTATGTAACGCTGGTAGTGTAGGAAACCCACTTGAAATAACGCAAGCTTCCTATTTAATCTTTGAAGGAACTTACAACGAAAAAGAAGCAGCGAGTTTTTCCATTCAGCTTGTAAGAGTACCATATGATATTGAATTAGCTATCAGACTAGCAGAAGAACTCGAAATGCCAGAAATTGAGGAATATAAGCAAGAGTTACGAACTGCTTTGTATCGAGGGTTTAAGGGGAAGTAAGAAATATGTAAAGCAATAAAACTATATCAACGTTTTGACAAATAGTATCGACTTACCTACAAATAGTGATCAAACGTGTTTAATGTAATTGTATTATGTGAACTGAATTAGGGAGGGAAGATAATGATTCGCCAAAAACGAATGAAAGAAATCGCTAATCATATTTTAAAGTTAAACTTAACGCATCCAATAAGAGTGGGAGTAAGTGGTATTACAGCATCAGGAAAAACAACATTTGCAAACGAACTAGCGGAAGAAATAAAAAAACGAGGTTTACCAGTAACACGCGCCAGCATTGATGATTTTCATAATTCAAGAGTGATTCGTTATACGCAAGGCAAAGAATCAGCAAGAGGGTATTATGAAGATGCACACGATTATACAGCTTTCAAAGAAAGGTTATTAAATCCTTTAGGACCTAACGGGAATTTACAATATGAAACGATTTCTCATAACTTAGTAACGGATATGCCTGTACAGAATGAACCGCTAGTAGCCCTGCAAAATATGGTATTAATAGTAGATGGAACGTTTCTATTGAAAAAAGACGTTGCGCATTTATTTGACTATAAAATTTTCGTAGATACAGATTTTGAGATTGCGAGAAAACGTGGTGCAGAGCGCGAGACTGAGGCTTTTGGAAGTTATGAAGAAGCAGAGAAAATGTTTTTGAACAGGTATCATGCAGCTTGTAAAATGTATATAGATGAGCATAATCCGAAAGAGTGTGTAGATGTTGTATTTGAAAATAGTAAATTTGATGATCCGGTAGTTCTATTTAAAAGACATTAATACAGTTTATATAGGAGGAATGAGCATTTGTTTAGATGGTTTCAAAAAAATAATAAAGTGAATGAAGAGGAGGAGGGACAATATTTAGAAATCAAAAATGAACAGATTAATGAACAATTAAAACAAAAAATAATGGAACTAGAGAGTATAAGTGAAGACATTTGCAGTAAGTATCAAAAAATATATGAAGAACGTTTTGCGCAAAATGGTAAATTAAATTTGAAGCTGTCAATTAAAAGAGATATAGACGGTGATGAATTAGAAGAACTAACATCTAATAATTGTTTAGAGTATGAATATAGATCAGAAATTAATTTTGAATATGATGCTTCAAAATTATGGGAAGTCTGCACTATTTCGCTTTGGTACTATTACCAAGGATATCGAAAAAGTAGTAGCATAGGAACACTTTATAGCGGAACGATTAATGAATTAGAAGAAGAAGTTAAAGTAACATTGGAAGAACTGTTACATAGTGAAGATAATTAATGATTCCATTTTATATTGCGTTAAGAATGGGTTTAATTTTATGATACTAATAGGGAATAATTTAGGAAGAGAAATTTAAAGGGGATAAAAAAATGACAGAAGTACTAGAACTAAAAGAAGAACTACTACAAATTAAAAATAACAATTATGCTGTACCAGAAGACGTAGATGCATATCCATATGCGCAGTGGATGCTAGATTATATCGGATCACCTGATGCTGAACTGCGTGATGATTTGATATATAGTACGCTTCACAAATGGATTACAAATGATGTATTTAGACAAAAAGAGTTACGAGGATTAATGCTGCAAGCAATTAGCCCTGATTATTTATTTTATAAAATTGGTGAAAAGGGAACAGACTCTGTGTTTAAACGTGCATTCTCTGTATTAATTCCACCACTTATTTTATCTGTTCATGAAAGAGAACCACTGTTATCTGAAGAACAACTGTACAGTGTGGCAGAACAAGTGCTGGAATATGTGTATTTAGAAGAAGATGTAAGAGGCTACGTAGAAGGAAAAGGCTGGGCACACTCTACTGCACATGCAGCAGATGCGCTTGATGCTTTAGCACGTACAATTCAAAATCGTGAGTTCTCATATGCAATACTAGCTGCCGTTCGTCAGAAGGTACGCTTACATGACTACGTATACATTCACTTTGAGGATGAGAGATTAGTAGCACCAATTATGTCGTTACGTAACCAAAATCTTTTAACTGAAGAAGAGTGGAGCAACTGGTTACATAGTATAGCAACTGTTGAAGACATCCGACATCCACAGCATGCTATTTTAGTACAAAATATTAGAACTTTCCTAAGAAGTTTTTATTTCAGAGTTTTAGAGACAGAAGGTAGTACAGCCTTTACAGATGATATATTGGAGACTTTGAAGGATTTGCGTAGGTATTAAAAATGGTCCGTCCTTAGAAACAATGAATAGATATTAATTTTGAAAATTTATTAGAAATTTATTTTTACATTGTACCCTTTCAGTATAGGTTGAAAGGGGTGTCAAATGAAAAAAATATTGAAGATAGGAAAAATAATATTTTTTGTTTGTATTAGTATGATTTTTCTTGGAACTGGCGCTGTATTCATATATCATAACTATCAATTAAAAATGGAATCGAAATTAATGAACAATAAAGGTGAACTTATTAATTTCAATAATAAAAAAGTGAATGTTTATAATGAGGGGAGCGGGGAGGATACGTTTGTATTTATGGCCGGATCTGGAATTGCCGCTCCTGTTTATGAATTGAAAGGCTTATATAGTAAATTTTCGAAAGAAAGCAAGATTTCTGTAATTGAGAGAGCTGGTTATGGATACAGTGATGTTTTTCAAGATGATAGAGATATTGATACGATATTAGAACAAACGAGAGAAGCGCTTATTCGAAGTGGAAATAAACCACCTTACATTTTAGTACCACACTCTCTATCGGGTATAGAGGCTATTTATTGGGCACAAAAATATCCAAGTGAAGTAAAAGGGATTATTGCGTTAGATATTGGTTTACCTAAACAGTACGTAACTAATAAAATAGGTATGGTTGATTCATTAAAAATAAAAGGGATGAATATTTTAACGAAAATTGGTTTTCAGAGATTAGCTCCCTCTATTACTTATAATCCCGAAGTCATTCGTCAAACCTTTTTAAACGAACAGGAAAAATATATTTATAAAGCGCTTACGTATAAGAGGGCTTTTAATGATGATATGAAGCAAGAACTTTTACAAAGCTACAATAACGGTAAAAAATCAAATTCTTTATCGAGCCCAAAAGAAACACCTATGTTATTTATAGATGCGATTGCTAGGCAATATAAAGATTCGAAGTATACAAAGCAAAAAAACGAAGATTATAAGGAGTTTGCTAGCAAGTTATTAATAGCTGATGTAAAAATAATTGAAGGTACACATAGTATTTATTTATATGCTCCTGATGAAATATACAAAATTGCTATGGATTTTATTAATAATAAAGTAGTGAAGAACTAAGCTATTGTTATTTTAGCGACGAAAGGTCTATACATAATGAAAGTATATAACATATTAATTGTTGAAGACGATTTGATTATAGGAGATTTATTACAAAAAATTTTGCAACGCGAGAAGTATAATGTGTATTGGGAGAAAGAGGGAAGGAAAGTTCTTGATGTAATTCATGACATAGATTTAGTCATAATGGATGTTATGTTACCAGGCGAAGATGGTTATCAAATTACAAAGAAAATAAAAAATCTAGGACTAAATATTCCAATTATATTTCTATCAGCTAGGAATGATATGGATAGTAAACTAAAAGGTTTGACTATTGGAGAAGAATACATGATAAAACCTTTTGATCCTAGAGAGTTGCTGTTAAGGATTCAGAAAATGTTAGATAATCAATATGGTACTTTCGCGCAAATTAACCATTTATTTATAGATGCAGAATATAAAAGAGTTTTCATAAATGGTTTGCGTGATGAAGTTGCTTTTACTGCAATTGAGCGTAAAATATTCTTCTATTTATATGAAAATAGAGATAGAATTCTAACAAAAGAACATTTCTTTGATTACTTATGGCAACTTGAAGATAGAAATCAAAATATCATGAACGTACATATAAAAAAAATTAGGGCCAAAATCGATGATAAAACAGGTGATATTATTCAAAATATTTATGGAGAAGGGTATAGACTAAATACCTATATGAAGAAATGAACTTAAAGAAAAAATATCAGTTACTACTATTCTCCGCTATTGTTAGCGTACCTCTGTTATTGTTGTCGATTAGTATTTTTGTATCAGTTATTTATAATGTTGCCTTTAAAACTAAAAATAAGAACATTCCTTTTCACGAATCCTTTGCATATCCTACTATGTTAATCATATTTTTATTATCACTATTAGTATTAGCTTTTGTATTTTCAAAATCGATAAACTCATTATTAAATAAAATTAATGTATTAAATCAAACGATTCGAGATTTAGCTAGTGATAAAAAAATCCCTAATATAATAGATGTCAAAAGTGATGATGAGATGGGAGAACTGATTAGGTCAGTAAACCTGCTTATAGAAAGAACAACTTATCGAGAATTAGAACTACAACAACAGGAACAAATAAAAAAAGAGCTATTAAATAAATTACGGCATGATATTAATACACCCTTAACTGCAGTTAGATTACAATTATATTATTTAGAAGGCGAATACGAAGCACAAGCGCCAGTACTTGAATCACTGTATGAGCAGATACAATATATAAGTGATTTAACTAACGAATTTAATATTCAATCTACAGAGACCTTAGAGAATACTTATATTGTGAATGATGAAGTGAATATACATAATTTAATAGAAAATATGATTAAAAAATGGAGCTATTTGTATAGCATTCATAAAATTGAATTAGTATATAATTCACAAGATAAAGAGTTGACATGGAATAGTAATGAGTTATGGATTCAAAGGCTATTTGATAACATTTTTCAAAATGTCCTTAAACATTCACAAGCTAAAAAACTTGAGATCCTCATAGACAATGATATTGTTTCCTTTAGAGATAACGGGGTTGGGTTTGATATGAATAGTAAAGGAACGGGACTCGGTTTGAAAAATATTGAAGATATATCAAAGATGTTCGATATAAAATACACTTTACAATCAAATAGTGAGGGGACTATGTTTTCATTTGAAAACACTTAAGTTTAAAACAAATTACATAAAACCAATACTTCCCAACCATACTAATAAAATGTGTTGGAGGTGAGTTTTATGGATAAAAAAGACTTTGAAAAAGTTTATAATGAATACTTACACCAAGGGGAAGAGCAAGCTCAATTAGAAGTAGCTCAGGAAGTTGATTCAGGAGCAGAACAAATTGTTGCCGTTCGTAAAAATGATGATGGGGATTTAATTGCCTTTAAAACAAGTAGCGGGAGAGAGTTAGATTATATTACTGCTCTTGATGAAGCAAAATCAGGAAAGCTAGCTCATGTGGACGTATTTCATAAGTATGGTAGAGATATTATACGTAGTGAACCGGATGGTCTAAAGGAAAATAACTTAGATAATTTACCATCATTTTAAACGGGTAAACTCCAAGAAGAGAATGTTCATTTTGATATTCTCTTCTTTTTTTTACAAAGCTTTCCCTACAAATAGAAGGTTCATTTCTAAAGTGAAATTATACTTTTAAAGAGCTCTCTAAATTTCTCTTTATCTTCTGCTGTAAATGGTTTTGGCCCCTTTGTGCGCTTGCCGCTTTTTCGAACCATTGCACTTAAATAACGTGTTTGTAACAATTGTTCAATGTTATCATTCGTATACTTATAGCCTTTATGGTGTAGAACGATACAGCCTTTTGCTAATGCAAGCGAAGCAAGACCATAATCTTGTGTTACGATTAAATCTTCTTTTTTTGCTAATTGCATAATTCGGTAATCTGCAGCATCTGCTCCGGAATCAACATATATTGTTTCCACACCTTTTGGTTGTTCCGCATTAGAATAATGAGAAAAGCTAGTAACGAGGGTTACAGGGATTTCTGCATTCGTAGCTTCAAAAATAATTACATCTTTTACAGGACAAGCATCTGCATCAACGTAAATTTTCATTATTATCACTCCTATAAATAGGTTCGTGTTGATAATAATGGTAGAATTAGGTTTTGTCAAACGAGTAATATCTTCCGCAATTTAATACGTATGTATTTTTATAAGATAAACGAATATTTCGAACTAAATAACGAATGTACTATAGATTTTAATAAGTGGTTATATGTAGTGATGTGAAAATTTCTTAATACGAAAGTATTAGGAAGTTTTATTTGAATTTCATTCTGCGGATTGATTTTTCATAGTGTTTATTTGGATAAGATAGTAATAGAATATAAATAAAATGTATTTTAAATTAGAAGATTATTTCATGTTATTGCTCTATGAAATGGTTTCAAAAGATAAGTAAGTCTGAAATTAATCAGGAGGGCCGAATGAGGAGTTTCGATTTATCACAAACAACTATTAATATATCAAAAAATGATCTTATTTATAAAACGAATGATGATAAGTATTGGGGGTATGAAGTGATTTTTCAATCGCAAGAAGGAATACCACCTCATAGTCATCCGTTTGGAGAAGATTGTGCCGTTGTGTTGTCAGGTCATTTGGATTATTATATTTCAAATGAAAAAATGATTCGTGCATCAAAAGGAGAGGTAGTGTTTGGATGGAAGAACCATATACATGGCTATAAAAATAATGAAACGGAACCACTGCATCTATTAATTTTCGTTGCGCCGAATAAAATCGGACTAGAATATTTACCCGATGATGATCCGAAAATTGTGCACGTACCGGAAGGAAAGCGAATGATGAAGCTTTCCGAATATCAAGTAGTACATTCTCCTTTTTCTTCTTTTGAAAGAATAAAAATAGATGGTGAATATTCAGAAGCATATAATGAGAATGGACTTATGTCATTTATTGATATTGAAAATAAACAAATATATATATTTGAGGGTGAGAATGCGGAGATAAAAACTTCAAATCCCATAGTATTTATTAAGTATACAGCTAGATTGTGAGAATGGAGAGTTGATTTTCTCTATTTATAATAAATGTGTAGTTAGGAATATGAAAGAGGACTATTAAGGATGGGCGGAAAGGTGAATGAATCATAATGAGTTACAATTTATAAGAATCATTCGTAGAAGTAGGGAAGAAAGATAGAGAAAAACGAAAAACCTGGAAAAGAAAGCCCCTGTATCAATCATCAGGAGCTTTCTTATAATTTAATTTTGGAATGAAGCTTCTTTTCATTGTTTTTTGCTAACTTATTATCTGGAGTTAATGAATAAAGAAGTTTTAAATGTATTAAAAAGTTATTTTATTTCCCGCAAACCAAAATAGCCTTCCGCAAACGAGAAATACCTTCCTCAATTTGATCAATATTCACTTTTCCATAAGATAAACGAATATAACCATCTTTCGCACCGAAAATACTACCTGGCATAAATGCGATTTCTTGTTTTAAACTTTGCATAATAAGTTGTTTTTCGTTTATCGGTTCGTTTAATTTTCCCCATATGTATATACCACCGGTCGGGTTTGAAAAAGAGATTTTATCGTGAAGTAGCTCGTTTAAGGCGCGAACGATAACGTCTCTTTTTTCTGCTAGTTGTTTTCGTAACGGTACGATATGAGACTGAAAAGGTACAGTTTCGAAAAATTGTTGCATAAGCCACTGCGGGAAAATACTCATACCTAATTCCATTTGGTGCCTTGCGTCGGATAACCTTTCTACTACAGACTGCGGGGCGACAAGCCAGCCGACTCGTAAACCTGGTGCAATCATTTTTGATAAAGAATGTACATAAATGACAGTTCCGTTTTCATCAATTGATTTTAAAGTAGGGCAAGGTTGTTTCTTTTCTAGCGTAAGTAAACTAGACGGATCATCTTCAACAATCGCAATTCGTAAGTCTGCGCAAAGTGATAACAGTTTTTTTCTACGGTTTGGATGCAGCATTGTGCCCGTAGGATTTTGGAAGTTTGGATTTAAAAAGATCATTTTAATACGATGCTTTCTATATAATTCTTGCACATCGTCTGGATTAATACCGTGTTCATCGACAGGTAACGGGAAAATACGAATACCTGCTGATTGGAATAACGGTAAGGAATAACAGTGTGAAGGGCTTTCGAAAGCGACCGCATCACCGGGGTTTAATAAACATTGAACGATAAGGTGAAGTGCTTGCTGTGCGCCGGATGTAATCATAATGGATTGCTCAGTCGCTTCAACTTTTAAATATTCCTTCATATATTTTACGACCGCTTGTCTTAGCGGGAGATACCCTTGCGGATGATCGTAACTTAATGAATGCGTTAACGGTTGTTCTCGTAAAATCGTTTGTAGTTGATCATGAGGATAGAGATTACAACCGAGTTCGCCGTTTGCAAAATCTATCATATTTTCATTTTGTTGTACTTCTGCCCGAATATGGCGAAGTAACGGTAAGTTTGGTAAAAACGTACCACCTTCTACGAAATTTCTCCAGTTTGGTGTTAATGTTGGAGAAACACCCCACATATGTGTACTTACACGTGTACCTTTACCAGTTGTACTTTCTACAATTCCCATAGCACGTAGTTCATTATAAGCAGTCGTTACTGTACTTCGGTTTACATTTAACTGTGTAGCTAATTTCCGTTCGGAAGGGAGGAAGCTACCTGGAGGAAGTTCTCCATATGTAATACGTTTTTCAATAAAGTCAACAACTTGCTGATAAATAGGGATTTTACTGTCGTTATCTAGCTTCCATTCCATAAAAAACGCCTCCGTATCTTTTCAATACATTAAGTATAGCAAATTGGCTGGGTAAAAAAACAGCCAATTGGACGGTGTTATATCCAGCCAATTTTACTATGCTAAATAGGGAAGGGGAGATTCGGATGAAACGATGGCAAATGGAATGGCTCCTAGTATCAGTAGCATTAGTATGGGGAGCAAATTATACAATTGGAAAGTATGGCGTGGCATTTATGTCATCCATTCAATTTAATAGTTTACGATTTTTAGTAGCATCACCGGTATTATTACTTATTACATTTTTTATGGAACGCTCATTACGTATTGAAAGAAAAGATTGGTTACGATTAGTAGCAGTCGGCATCGTTGGAACGACAATGTATCAAACGATGTTTATGTTATCTGTGAAATATACTTCAGCAACGAACGCCTCATTACTAATTGCAATGTCACCTATTTTTACAGGGATATTAGCAGTATTACACAAACAAGAACGTTTTTCGATGAAAGTACAAATTGGTTCAATAATAGCGTTTATTGGTGCAGCATTCGTTTTATTAACAGGGCATACAGGAGGAGCTACTTACGAGTATGCGTGGCTTGGAAATATAATTGGATTAGTAGCAGCAATAGCGTGGGGATGGTATCCAATTTTAGCACAACCTCTTATTACAAAATACTCTGCAATGAGAGTTACATCATGGTCTACATTAATTGGAATTGTACCTCTTGTTATATATTGTTTATTCAACGTAAACACATTAACGTGGCCAGTAGACATGCCAAGCTGGGGTTCACTAGCATATTCAATCATCTTTGCGACAATATTTGGACTAGCAATGTGGTATGTCGGTATTAGTCAAATCGGTTCAACGAAAGTAATGGTTTATATGTATCTCGTACCATTATTCGCAGTGATCTTTGCAGCTGTAACAATTGGAGAGCAAATCAATATGATGCAACTCGTTGGCGGACTTATAATCTTTGTGGGTTTATATGTTGTAAAAAAAGGCGGAATCAAAAAGCCAGCTCTCAATTTAAAAAAGGTAAGCTAACAATAAAAAATGATCTCTTTCATATAGAAGGAGATCATTTTTTGTTTCGTACTAAAAGCGCGTGTTCAACAGCCCAATTTTGATGATCATGAAGTAAATATTCTATAGCAAGTAGTGGAGGTAACCACTTTAAAACATGATCTTTTTCAGAGGTTTCAGTTTGTTTATGTACTATGTTCGCAATGTAAAAGAACCCATCGTTTAAATAATATGTCCCTTCTTTTTCTGCATAAAAATATCGCGCTGCATTACCGATATATTGATCAATTTCAATTGCCCATCCTAATTCCTCTAGTATTTCACGATGCAAACATTCTTCTTTTGTTTCATTACCTTCCATACCGCCACCTGGTAAAAAATAACGGTCTCCTTTTTCGATGATAGCTATTTTTGAGCAAGTATTGTTAAAAATAACCGCATAGCAACTCGGCCGTAATACATAATGAACGGTGGGATTTTTAGAACCAAATGTGAGTTTTGAAATCATAAAACACGATCTTTCTCTATAAAATACATAAAAGGGATAATAAGGTAAATGTTGAATTATATTTAAGATAATCCTTGGTGATTGGAGTGATATCAAAATGATAAATCGAAAATGTTCAAGGTGTAAAGAAATAACGGGTACAATACATGGTGGTAAAAAAATTAAGGAAGAATTTTTGTGTGAAGATTGTCTTCAAAAAGGAATTGCGAGTGGGGAAATCGAATTATCACAAGTGGAGAAAGAACAAACTTCGTATCTTTCTATAAAAATATTAAAAATAATGAGTGTTATTTATTTAATCGTATCTATTATAACAGCTTTTTCTGCTGGATCACTTATACAAGATCCAGGGTTTGGTGGCGTATCATTTTCAATATCAGGTGCGATTGGTATTATGATACTTGGATCGATATTCCAGTCGGTGCTTGTATTTTCTGGTATTTGGGTATTCATTCTATTAGTAGAAACGGTTATTAAAATATATGAAAAAATGAAGTGAGTGAGAGGGAGAAATACATGCGAGTAAGAAACATTCAAGGGGAAGATTATGTAAAGATTCATTCTGTATTAAATGATTGGTGGGGCGGGAGAGATATGGCTCATATGTTGCCAAAATTGTTCTTCATTCACTTTCAAGAAACGAGTTTTATCATTGAAGAAGAGGGAGAAACGTTAGGTTTCTTATGCGGATTCTTCTCACAAACGCATAAAGAGGAAGCGTACGTTCATTTTATCGGTGTCAATCCGAAGTATAGAAGAAGAGGAATTGCATCGACATTGTATTCTTATTTCTTTGATATTGCTCGTGCAAATAACCGTAAAGTTGTAAAAGCAATCACATCACCAGTTAATAAAAAATCGATACAATTTCATCAAGAAATTGGCTTTCGAATTGAGGCTGGGGATGATGAAATAGAAGGTGTATCCGTACATACAAATTATGACGGGAATGGCGGGAGTAGAGTTTTATTTTTAAAAAATGTATAAAGTGGGCTAACATGAAGTTAGCCTTTTTGTTGTGAGGAGGCAAGGATATGGAGAGTTCTCAAAGTAGAAATGAGTACATAAGACGCATATATAAAGTGCAAGATTATATAGAATCAAACATAAATGATTCACTTTCAATTGAAGAGTTAGCCAATGTAGCAGGATTTTCAAAGTTTCATTTTCATAGAATTTTTAAAGGGATAGTAGATGAGCCTTTATCTCGGTATGTAAACCGATTGAAACTAGAAAGGGCAACTCACCTTATTACATATCGTCCGGATATGACGATTACAGACATTGCGTATCACTTCGGGTTCACAGATTCAGCTGTTTTCTCCCGTACATTTAAAAATTATTACGGAGTAAGTCCGTCTCAATATCGAAACTACAATAGCAAGAATTGCAAAGACGTAAGTGAACCTTCTCAATACAATGAATGTAAGAAGGTTCGGGGAAATGTTGAAATTGTAACAGCGGACGATAGAAATGTCGCATACATAAGACATATCGGTACATATGAAGAGTTAGCTATAGCTTTTCCGAAAATGATAGAGAAATTATTTCGTTATGCAACGGAGCAAAACTATCATATATTTGGGGATACGAAAGTATTAACCATTTACCACGATCATCATGAATTTACTGAGGACTATCATTTAAGAACAAGTTTATGTATAACAATTCCCGATGAATCCGCAGTAGGAACGAGTGATATTGGAATAATGGTAATACCTTCAGGAAAATATGCGGTAGGCCATTTTGAAATACGTCAAAATGAATATAAAGGTGCATGGGATTTTTTATACGGCGAATGGCTCCCAAATAGCGGATATAAGCCGAGAGATTCGTATCCTTTTGAAGTGTATAGAAATGATCCAAGAAAGCATCCAGAACATAAACATATAGTGGATATATATGTACCGATCGAACCTTTTTAATCATAGATTAAGGGGGAAGAATAATGAAAACTTTTGAAGAGTTGGATTACAAGATAAAAGAAGACTATAAAAATATAAACGGTATGTTAGTAGTGCAGAAGGATAACATTATTTTTGAAAAATATTATAACGGCCACGGTCCAGATGATGCATTTCATGTAGCATCTGTCACAAAAACGATAATCTCTGCGCTAATTGGGATATGTATAGGTAAGGGCTATATAAAAAGCGTTAATCAAAAAGTAATAGAGTTTTTCCCTGAATATAAACTTAAGGCATCTGAAGTAACAGTGCGACACCTACTTACAATGACAGCACCATACCCTTTTACAGATTGGCAGGAACCGTTAGAAGAACTATGTACACAACAGAATTGGGTACAGTATACACTTAATAGAATGGGGCACGGCGGAGAAATTGGATCTTTTAAATATTCATCTGCAGGAGCACATGTACTATCAGCAATTATTTCGAGTGCAACAGGGAAAAGTGCGCGTGAATTTGCGAATGAACAGCTATTTCAGCTACTCGGTATGAGAGAAATTCCAAACTACAATATGAAAGCATTTGGATTCGATGACTTATTCGGAAAAGATGTAAAAGGATGGGTTCACGATCCAAATGGTATTTCGACGGGCGGCTGGGGACTTACGCTAACAGTTAAAGATATGGCTAAGTTTGGACAATTGTATTTGAACGAAGGCATTCATAATGAAAAGCGAATCATTTCAAAATCATGGGTAAAAGAATCAACGGTGATGAATCCAAATCAATATGGGTACTTATGGTGGTTACGAGAAGAAAATGGAAGCTTTTCATACTGCGCAATGGGCGATGGTGGGAATATGGTTTGTTGTATTCCAGAGAGAGAATTGGTAGTGGTGATTGCTTCTGAGGTTATACCAAATGCGGTGGATAAATGGGAGTTAATTAAAGAGTGCATACTTCCTTATTTAAAAGATTAATGTGGTTAATTTTGGAAATGAGAATTAAAGGGTTTAGTTAAATTTGCTTTGTTTTTCATGATAGAAAAAAGTGTTGTGATAACAAAGTTGTACAACTAAGGTTATAAAACTTCAACACCTATACGATTTTTAAATAATTGCAAGGTGTTGAAGTACTTCATAATCTATTAAAGGTACTTTCAAATAAAAGCGGAAACACCTTTTTTCTTTGCTTTTTAACTATTTTCTAACTTTGTGATGTATAAGATACATCATGCCGAGTATGATTGCTAGTATTATAAATTTAATTAATTCTATTAGGCTGGCATCCCATTTGTTTTGCGCTACATCTGCTAAATAAAATACATTAAACATACCATGTAAAATTGCGGGTGATATTGCAGAACCACCATATTCTCTCGTGTACGTCAAAATTAAAGACAATATAAATAATAAAGAGAGATAACTTAATATTCCTACAAACTGAAACTCATAATTTTTATAAAAGATAGCTACTGGTAAATGCCATGAAGACCAAAGCGAAGCTATAATAATAGCTGTTTGCATGAATGAATATTTTTTTCGTAAATAGTAATGAAAATTCCCTCGCCATATAATTTCTTCTAATAATGCAGATAAAGATCCAATTGTAAGACCAACGAGCAAGAGAAATCCTAATTCATTCCAATCATGATATAAGAACTTTATATCATAAATATGAAAATAAAAATGGAGACATAGTCCTAGAAGTAGTGGAAATAATATGGAGAAAATTAGTGTTTTTATTTTTGGACGTGAAATTCCAAATGTATGAACTATTTTTTGTTTCTTAAATAATTTTTGATATAAAATAACTGCTAAAAGCGGAAGAACCATTGTAAACCCCAAATAATTACGACCATTTTCTATGTTCAGCAAGATGATATATACAAGTGATGTGAGAAAATAAATACATAATGTTGAATGATAAACTATGTGTTTATTAATATTTTTCACCTGCCTAAGTATGTATAAGTGGTTAATCGAATATCCGATATTTTAATTATATATGAAATGGAAATCGACAGAATTAATATTTTCATATTATTGCTTTTAAAAATAGGAAAAGTGTCGAAATTACATATATTGAACTTGTAGAAAACAATTAAACTATCCCCCGTAACTTTTCACAACAAAAAATCGTTAAACAAAAGAATAGATTTTTAATCATGAATGGGGGAGAACCATGAAAATTCTAATACTAGGCGGTACACGATTTTTAGGAAGAGCATTTGTAGAAGAGGCGTTGAAAAGAGGGCATGAAGTTACATTATTTAATCGCGGATCAAATAAAGAACTATTTCCTGAAGTGAAAAAGTTAATCGGTGACAGAAATAACGATGTATCAAGTTTAGAAAATCGAAAATGGGACGTTGTCATAGATACATGTGGATTTTCTCCGCACCATATTCGGAATGTTGGCGAAGTATTACAAGATAATGTAAAGCAATATATATTCATCTCAAGCCTTTCCGTATATAAAGATTGGATTCCCCATCATATAAAAGAAGACTATATATTACAACCTGAACCAACAAGTGATCGGATAAAAGCTGTAGAGAATGGTGAAATATCGCCTTATGAGCATTATGGTGCGCTAAAGGTATTATGTGAAAAAGAAGCAGAGAAGTATTGGGCGGGGCGTGTTTTACATGTAAGAGCAGGACTTCTTTCGGGAACGTTTGATTATACAGATCGCCTTCCATACTGGGTTCAGCGTGTAGCAAAGGGCGGGAAAGTGTTAGTACCAGGAAGAAAAGATCGTCCAGTGCAATTAGTTGATATAAAAGACGTCGCAAGCTTTGGACTAAACATGGCAGAAAATAATAAAGCCGGTACATTCAATATAACAGGTCCAAATGATGAATTGACGATGGAAGAGCTATTAAATACGTGTAAAAGGGTTACGAATAGTGATGCTGAATTCGTTTGGGTCGATGAATCATTTATGAAGGAACATAAAGCACAGCCTTGGACAGAGATGCCTTTATGGCTTCCGGAAACTTTTCCATTAGAAGGGGAAACGAAGCCGTGGAAAGGTGGATTTTCTATTAGTATTGAGAATGCTGTTAAAGCAGGGCTTACTTTTAGAAGATTAGAAGATACTGTTACAGATGTGTATGACTGGGTGAATGAAATGAAAGAGAGGGGATTAAAGGCAGGTATTTCAGTTGAAAGGGAGAAAGAATTATTAGAAAAGTGGAATGGATAGTTTTTATAGATAATAGGAATGGAGAGAAATATGATACGTCAATTAAAAAAGGTTAGAAAAAGGACAATAATTTCAACAGTTATAATGCTCTTGCTAACGGTCATTCTCGTAAGAAATAGTACGTGGTATATCTCTCATTCCTTTTCTTCTGAATTTTTTCAATTGCCGATGCCTTTGGATAGTAAGCTAATTAAAGATTATGAAGCAGATGAGAAGAATTGGATTGAATTAGCAAATGGCGGATATTGGGAAGTAGTAGCGAATCGTGTTATAGAAACGAAGCAATCGAAGGCAGAAGTAATCTCATTCTATCAAAAAAAAGGGAAGTTAAAGTATCCAAATTCTAACGAGGCTGGTGTAGAAATTCAGCTCTATTTTTTAGATGATAGTACAGTAGTAGAAACCGAAAAGGGGAATTATTACCGAGATAAGATAGGAGATACTCGTTATGTAAATGAATATGATATTAGAGATAAAAAGAAGGAAAAACAACCTAGTGATCCAGAGATAATAACATATATAATCCAAGTACATACCCAATTTGATTATTGGTATAAACTTGATTGAACATGAAGGACTATAGGAAGGATAAAAGGTTATGTGGAAAAATATCATTCGAAGTATTTCTTTAAACTTAAGTATGAAAAACCCAGCAACGAAGGATGAACTTGCTGATATACAAAAATGGTTACACGTGGAGTTACCTAATGAGTTATATCAATTATTACAGGAAACAAACGGTATAGAAGGTGAGTACGGGGACTTTATATGGTCTGCTTCAAAAATTAAAACTGAAAATATGAATATGAGAAATATAGTGGATTTTAAAGATTTATATATGCCTTTTGACTGTTTATTATTTTTTGCTGATGGCGGAAATGGTGATTTGTTTGGCTATTCTATTTTGAATGGAATGGTACAAAGAGATGATATATATGTGTGGAATCATGAAAATGATAGTAGAACGTGGATTGCTCCTTCTTTAAAGCCTTTTATGGAGTGGTGGGAGAGTGGGAAGATAACAATTTAAACATAGTATCAATAAAAAACGCCTTGTTACTAAAAAAACAAGGCGTTTTTCGTATGTAAATCTACCACTCAATCGGTTCTTCTCCGTACAGTTCCCACAGCTTAGGAAACATCTTTTTCAGACTTTCTTCGTCATCTTGATCCCAGTCGAATTCAATGTCGTCATTATGAGCTCTTTCATCAGTTAGTACATGGTAAAGTGTAAAGTAAGTATCTTCTTCATCTCCAGTTTTTTCTGCATATACAGTGAAACCGAAATATAGAGAAAGTTCTTCAATGTTTGGTACGTCATACTCACTCAAATTTTCTAATACATGTATTAACCGTTCTGGATCTTCAATACACGCTTCGTAAGTTTCTTTTCCTTGATATAATAACCACCCGCGGAAATAATCAAAACAATCATCCGAACAACCGCCTAAAATAATATAGGCTGCTGCCCATAAGCGAGATGTATAGGAAGCTTTTAATATATGATGCATATGTGTATCAAAAGCAACAATTTCATGTACTGTACGCTTAGAGAGATGAGAAGTAAGCCATTCTATTTGTTCTTCCTGGTCTTCACCTTTCGTTTTAGCGCGAGCGAGTAGCCCCCAAAATTCTTCTTCTGTTATCGTTTTTTCTTTTATATAATCTTCCCCAGGGCACGGGTCTGTATATCCTTTTTTACGTTTGGAAGCAACTAGTTTGTTAGCTTCTTTTATGCACTCTTCTTCTGTTTCAAACTCTTTCGCTTTCACGCTACCAGCTGTGCCAATTTTCCCGTAAAACACAACGTAGTCGCTTTCTTTCACAACGATTTTCCAAAACTTATTTGATTTCTCAGTTTGCTGGATTAATAACGTTTCCATTCGTACCCCCATCATATTTTTCTAGTATGCAATGTGATTGTAACATATGTATATACACTTGTAATGATGAAAAATAAGCGTTTGGAAAATTCGAAAATGATTGAATGAAGTGGATAAATTTAGTAACCTTATCTTTACAGTAATTACATAATTGTTTTGCAATAATTCGATATTTAATAAATAGGGGGAATTCGGGATGGACCTTACGTTTAAAGTAGAGGAAACATGTTTTAATTACCGAGTTGGAGCAATTTGTAAACATGATAATAAAATACTCATTCTGCAAGGTGACGGTGAAGATTTTTGGTACGTACCGGGTGGACGCGTGAAAATGCTAGAAAATAGTGAAGATGCGTTAAAACGAGAGCTTGCTGAAGAACTAGCTGTTCCAATTGAAGTAAAGAGATTAATATGGTCAGTAGAAAATTTCTTTACACTTTCTGAGCGAAAGCTCCATGAAATTAGTTTTTACTATGAAGTAGAGCTGAAAGAATTACCTGCAAATGGGGCAGATCAATATATTCTGAATGAAGAGGATAGAACATATATGTTTAAGTGGGTGCCGGTAGAAGAGTTACATGCATATAACTTACAGCCAGCGTTTATAAAAGATAAAGTAAAGGATGTATCAGTTCATACAGAACATATCGTTTTACAAAAGTAAATGTATTCGGAGGGGAAAAGAGTGAAGGGGACTAAAAAAGAGATACATATAGATGATAAAGTTATTCGTTACACACATATCGAAAAAGCTTCTAATGCAATCTGTTTTATGTTCTCAGGTTCAGGCTACAATTATGACAAGCCGTTATTTTATTATGCAACGATGCTTATGCTTGAAAATAAAATAGATGTAGTACATATTCATTATTCCTACGATGGACAATTATTGGAAAAACCAATGGAAGAAATAACGAAAGTAATGATGGATGATATAAATCCCGTAATAATTGAAGTGTTAAGAAGTGGGCAATATAGCAATTCAATGTTTTTAGGAAAGTCACTCGGAACAATTCCAATTGCAAATGATTTAATGAAGAGAGAAGAATTTTCACAGTCAAAAATGGTACTACTTACACCTTTACTAACTTTTGATTTCGTTTTTGATTCTATTTTACATAGTCGTCACGAAGGGCTTTTAGTAATTGGGGATAAAGATCACCAATACAATGCGGAGCAAATTGATCAGTTACAAAAAACGAATTTAAAGATTGCTATTGTTAAAAATGCAAATCATTCTGTAAATGTTGGCGAATTTGAAACAGAAAATACAATTACAGCGATAGCGAAAATAATAGGAAAACTGGAAGAAACAATTACAGTTTGAATGAGTAATATACATGAAAAAGAGGTGCTTATTGCGCCTCTTTTTTTATGTTCAAGCTTTAATTCCTATGAAGCAACGCCCGCATTAAAGAGGAATATTACTTTTCTATTTCCTATAAAAAACGGATAACAATTTTTAATAGTAGTTATTACAATTTAAATACGGAAAATTCAGAAATATTTTTAGGAACTTAAGAGGAGGCAATTGAAAGCGTTTACCGATATTGAAATACAAGAAAGGGAAAATTCCCATATAAGGAGGCTATTAAGATGAAATCGATTAACCCGATGAATGTGATAGACGAGAGTCGTATTCATTCCATGCATATTTGGTTAATATTTTGGTTATTTATCGTAATTGCATTTGATGGATATGATGCTGTTATTTATGGGGCAACAGTACCTTCGCTCATTAAGGAGTGGGGAATAACAGATGTTACAGCAGGGGCAATTGGTAGTTATGCAGCTATAGGAACAGCAATTGGAGCTGCTTTTTTTGGTTTATTAGCTGATAAAATAGGTCGTAAAAATATCATAATAGTAACTACAATCTTATTTAGTCTATTTACCTGTTTAGCTGGTTTTGCGAACGGTCCTGTAGTGTTTGCGATTTTCCGTGTTATCGCAGGTATAGGGCTTGGTGGAGTTATGCCGAATGTAATTGCTATAGCAACAGAATTCTCACCGAAACGAGCTCGAACTGCTATCGTATCTTTTGTTTTTTGCGGATATTCAATTGGAGCAATGGCAGCGGCGCTTACAAGTCGTTCCCTTCTTACTACAGCAGGATGGGAGCCTGTTTTTTGGTTAGCGGGAATTCCATTGTTATTTATCCCGTTTTTAATGAAAAGTATTCCTGAGTCTGTTAGTTTCCTATTAATGAAAGGAAAAATAGAAGAAGCTAAAAAAGTAATAGCGAAGATAAATCCACAATTAAGTAAAGATGTGACAATTGAATTTATAAAATCACCAACTAAAGAAGCTGGATCTCCTGTAGTTAAATTATTTGAGGAGAAGCGCGCCGTAAGTACAATTATGTTTTGGATTTCATGTTTTAGTGCTTTCGTACTCATTTATTCTATGAGTACATGGTTACCAAGGCTTATGATGCAGTCAGGATACGATCTCAAATCAAGTCTCACATTTACAGCTGTCATGCAAATTGGAGCTATTATTGGAACACTCATATTCGGTCCAATAGTAGATAAAATCGGATTTAAAAAAGTACTTGTCCCATTATTTTTCTGTGGAGCAATTGCGTTATCACTCATCGGATTTGTAAATAATATGTTTATTGGATTTTTGTTAATTTCAGTCATTGGTGCTTCTTCTGTCGGACTACAAAATATGTCAAATGCATTTGTTTCTCAATATTATCCTAGTAATATGCGCTCAACAGCGGTAGGAAGTACAATGGCTTTTGGGCGTCTTGGAGGTGTGGTAGCTCCAACTTTGGTAGGTATTCTTCTTTCCATGCATTTATTGCCTCAATATAATTTTGCAGCAATTGCGACTGCTGCTGTAATTGGTGGCATAGCATTGATATTTGTTAAAGAAGAACATGGAATTTATTATAAAGAGAAAAAAGAAATCGCTAGTGGAAATAACAATGTAACGACAGCCAAATAGTGAATAATCAATCCCGGGGATATATTTCTTCGGGATTCGTATTTGTTTAGTTAATAGTTAGAATATTTACTTTTCTTTTGTATAACGTTTCTTATACAATAGAGAGAAAAGGTGAAAGGGGGATGGGGCGTGTCTAGTAATAAGAGAGAGAGATTAATGAAAAGAATAGAATATCATTTGCGAAATACATCACGCCAGCTTATTAAAATCGATACGGAAGAAGAGGCGCTTCAGTATTTAACTCATTCCTTTTGTGCAGAATTACATTGTGATTTCGTCGCTGTAATTTTTAATGAAGGTGGACAGTTTTTACCAAAAGCTTGGAGTGGTAATTTAACTTCTTTAGCTTCAGCGTTTCCACTTCATTCTGATGAATGTTCCTCCAAACTACAATATCAAAGCATGACAGATCAAACGGCAGATTTACCAGAAGTGTGTCTTCTATCTGAAACATTGAAAAGTGCTGGGGTAGAGACTTGGTTCACTGTCCCATTAAAAGATGATATCCAGCATTTTGGTTTTTGTGTTGTTGCATTTTCAAGTTACGTTCCACTTTTAGATATGGAAATATCATTTGAAGAGTTTGGAAGAGATATAGCAGTGGCGATTGCTGTGGCTAGACAAAAAGAATCGCAGTTGAAAAAGATTGAAGGTTTTGGATGGATTAGTAAAAACCTGTCGTTAGATGTTCCGTTAGAAAAGCATGTTTATGAGGTAACTTCTAAAGCCGGAAATGAAACAAATTCGAATTTTGCATGTGTTTATTTATATAACGAGACTGAAAACTGTTTTGTTTTTCAAGCACCTGCATATGGAGAAATGAGAAAGCCATACAAAATTATGGTTGAGGATAAATATGTATTAAAAGAACACTTTCCATTTTTTGAAACGATTGGTGGTGAACAGTATACTGCTCCAATCATTATTGATATGAAACCAATTGGAGTATTACATATTGAAAAGGAATGCGAAGGGTTTTTTACGGAGGCAGATTCAAAATCACTTGAAATGATTGCAAATCATTTAGCAACCATACTAGATAATGCAAGGTTATATAATGGTGAGAAAGAACATAAGCAACGTCTTCATTTTCTATTAGATTATCAGCAAGCTTTATTAAAAGAAACGGTCGATGATAATAATTTTGAAGGTATTACAACAATGCTCGGTAGTTTATTTCAAGATACAGTGTTTATTTTTGATAGATTTATGCAACCAATAGCATTTCATGATGAAAAGGATAGTCGCTTAGCGGAACAATTAGCTGAATTAACAAGAGAAGAACGTAAAAAGAAAAGATTTACTGATACGTTCCAAATTCATGATCCGAATAATAGTGATTATTGTTTTTCATTTTGGATTATTAATGGGGGCGGTAACTTTTTAGGATATTTAGCAGTACGAAGAGCGAATGGGGGGATGGATGAATTTGATCAATTAACGGTCGATTTAGCCCGAAATATATGCTCCATCCAGTTTATTAAACAAAAACTCGTTCTAGATACGAAAGAACAGATGAAAGACAGCTTTATTAGTAAATTATTAACTGAAAAAATTGAGGACCGAGATAATATTTTGCAATATGCTAACTTATATCAATGGAATCTTTTCAAAAAACATCGAGTGGCGGTATTATCAATTTCACTCGATGAGAACGAATTAAAGAAAGGAAACCTACTCGAACAACAAGCGAAAAAGTCACTTATATGGGATTTGATTAAGACGCGTCTTCCAGAACTAGGGACAGGCATTTTAGCAGTATCCCATAATGATGAACAACTGTTAATTGTTCCAATTGAAACTCAGAAAAAGGGCACGGATACATTTTGGGAATCGATGTTTTATAGCATAAAGAAATGGATTGGCTCATCACCTATAGGTTGTCGTGTTTTATTAGGGATTGGCGGTGTTACAAAACAGTTGGAAGATTATTATACTAGTTATCAGCAAGCTATACAGACTTTAAATATTTTAGATAGTCGCTTTCGTAAACAAGGATTTGCATTATTTGAAGGGCTTGGATCGTATGCTATTTTACATCATTTAAACCATTCAACCGCTGTAGATCTTTTTGTAAAGAAACAAATTGGTCCACTAATTCAATATTCAGAAGGAAAGAATATTGATTTATATAACACATTACATGTATTCTTACAAAACAATGGAAATGTAAAAAGTGCTGCAGAAGAACTTTTTATTCATAGAAGTTCTCTTTTGTACAGGTTAGAAAAAATTGAATTGCTCATTTCAGTCGATTTAAATGATGCAGAAGTGAGATTTAATTTAATGATGGCGCTCAAACTTTATGATATGTATGGAGAAGTAGTAGGGTAATAGAAGTTTATATTTTCAGTGATGTTCTATTTGATAAAAGGAGATTTTGCTTTTGTACGAAATCTCTTTTTATTTTTATACAATTGTTTTTCAAAACTTGTTACACTATATCAGTATGTAAAGGAATTATAGATTTGAAGGTGATAGGTATGAAGAAATATAAAATAGGAGAAGTAGGAAAGGAATTTGGAGTTTCAATAGATGCTTTACGGTTTTATGAAAAGAAAGGATTCCTAAAACCACAAAAAGACAAAGATAACGGTTTTAGATTTTATACATATGAGGATTTTGGAGTATTTTTAGCAATTAGAAGCTTTAGACAAATGGGATTTCATGTTAAGGAAATTGGATCGGTTTTTAACGGTTTAGAATATGATGACATAATGAAAAAATGTAATGATAAAATAGCTGAAAAAAATGAAGCGATAAAACAGTTAGAGTTAGAAACAAAGCAAATAAATGAATTTATGAACTTATTACAAGAATATAAGCGGGAAGATAGGAGATGGGTTATAAAACAAGCTGAGACTTATTATTTTCTCAAACATGTTCATCTAAATGAAGGAACGTTATGTGTAAATCCTCTATTAAAGACATGGTTAAATTTCTTGCCAACAGTTTCCACGGCATTATGTATTCCACTTGAAGAATATAAAATGAAAAATATAGAGAATAGTTACTGGGCAATGGCAATCTCTGAATCAAAGGTGAAAGAATGTCAATTACCTATGGATGATTCGGTTATTCAAATACCTATGGGAGAGTGCTTGCATTATTTATATGAAAAAAATGTGGATGAATCGTTATCATCTTTGATATTAGATGAACCATTCCATATTATGCAGGAACAGGGATACGCTCTTAACGGAGATGTTTTATGTCGATATGTTTGTGAAACAAAGAGTCAAGACAAAACAGTTGAACATTATATTATTATGATTCCTATTATTAAATCAAACGGTACAAAGTGACTTGAAGTAGAGAAGGACATGAAAAAAATGCATGTAATTGTTAGACACAGTCTACAGTTACATGCATTTTTTTTGAAACAAAAGAGTTTTCACACGGTGTTTAGCTAGGTTTATCCAGCTATTTGTGGGCTGTAAACGCCCGATTGGTAGGGGCTGATAATCAGTGGGGAATGAACAAAATCCCGTTGATTGAAGTTGAGCTTTATACAAATTATACATAATAAATGGATTAATTAAATTAAGCTATTGACCCTAGTCTTAGACCATAGTTTATATTGAACTTATAAAGAAAGCGCTTGCATAAATAGAGAGTATGCAAAGCACTTAAAATAAATATTGGAGGTTTTTATTATGAGAAACATTGTACTTTTATGTAATGCAGGTATGTCTACAAGTATGTTAATGAACAAAATGAGAGGATATGCAGAATCAGCGAATTATAACTGTGAAATTAATGCTTATGCATTAACTGAAGCGAAAAATGTTGGGCAAGCGGCAGACATCATTTTATTAGGACCACAAGTTCGATATGCATTAAATAATGTGAAAAGTCAATTGCCAGAGAAGCATATTGAAGTGATTGATATGGCAGCTTATGGCATGTTAGATGGGAAAAAAGTAATTGAACAAGTGAAAAAGGTTTTAGGTGATTAATAGTTTATACATGGGGAACGATTTACGAGCCTTACACGATTTATGTCAGTTTTGAAAAGTACATATTCTGAGGGAGGTCATCGTCTGAAAAAGATAAGGGAATTTCCAATTTTATGTATGGTAGTAGGGAGCCTGGTAGGTGGTTTGGTACTGTCAGGATGTACATCAGAAAGCAAAGATAAGGCTTTAAAAGATTCAGATATAACACTTATTACGAATGTTCTTCCGTATGGAGAAGTAGGGACTACCGTCGTTTGTGATTTTGGAGATACAATAGATAGCTCAAAATTAACAAAAGATAGTTTTGAAGTTGAGGTGGAAGTGAATGGGAAACCTCAAAATAGAAAAATAACTAAAGTGTATACAAATAATAAAGCTGAAGTATCAGAGACTTCAAAAGACGGACAATACGTCGTGATCGAATTATATGAAAGCGATAAACATGCATCTACCTCAACGTTTAATGAAGAAAAATTTTTAAGTACAAGAGATAACTTAGATTATAAGTTATCTCTTACGAAAGAAATTAAAACAAAAGAAGGTACAACTTTTAAAGCATCCGAACAGAAAAATAAAATTGCAAAAGTAGTTACTCCTGTTGTAGATGATTTTAAAAAAGGGGTATATCAAGATGCATCTGGAAGCAAAATGCAATACAGACTTTTTGAGCCTAAAAAAGAATCTAACAAAAAATATCCATTAGTCTTATTTTTACATGGATCAGGTGAACGAGGAAATGACAACTATATGCAAGTCGTAGGAAATGAGGGCGCTGTAGCGTGGGCGAATCCAGAACAGCAAAAGAAAAATCCTGCCTATGTGTTAGCTCCTCAGGTTGAAGCAGCTGAAACTCTTACAGCGTATTGGACCGAGGAACCTAACTATACTACTATGTTGAATTTACTCAAAGAAACTATCGATAAATATGATATTGATAAAAATCGCATATATGTTGTTGGTATGTCCAATGGTGGAATTGGGACTTGTAATGTTATTAAGAAGAACCCGAATCTTTTCGCAGCTGCTGTTCCGATTTGTGGAATAGGAGATTTGCCAGGAAATACGCTTGTTGGTGAATATGAACCGCTGCAAGATAATTCCGTATTCAAGGATATTAAAGATATGCCGATTTGGGTTTTCCATGCAGAAGATGATCCGCTAGTTGATGTGAGATATAGCAGAGATGCTGTACAAGCTATTAAAGAACTAGGTGGTTCTTTTGTTAAATATACAGAATATCCAACTGGAATCGTTAAACCAATGGGACACTTTTCTTGGGTACCAGCTTTGCAAGATAAAGAGATGATAAATTGGTTGTTTAATCAGTCAAAATAATTTTTAAATATCTTTATTATAAAAATATTATGTTACTCATGTGGTGTATGCATATTTTTATAAGCCCATAAGCCCTTAAGGAGAGTTCATAATGAATAAAAAAATGTTGTCGTTCTGCCTGATAGCTTCTTTGACCGTTTCTCTATTTGGTTGTTCACCTAATAAAACAGAACAAGGTAAGGAGAAAAAAGAAGAAAAACCAGTTGAGTTTTATTTAGTAAGACATGGAAAAACGATGTTAAATACGACGGATAGAGTACAAGGTTGGGCGGATGCACCACTTACGAAAGATGGTGTTGCAGTAGCAGAATACCTTGGAAAAGGTTTGAAAGGGACTAAGTTTGATAAAGCATATAGTAGCGATAGTGGACGTGCAATAGAAACAGCGAAAATTGTGTTAGATCAAAGTGGAAATAAAGATATGAATATTAATCAAAGTCAAAAGTTACGTGAAGTGTGTTTTGGTGAGTTTGAAGGGGAGTTAAATCATACGTTCAGGGAAAAACTTGCACAAACAAATAATATGACCTATGAAGAATTTATGAATAATTTCGACATTGATATTATGCAAAAAACTACAGCGAAGATTGATACGAGTAAACAGGCTGAAGATACTGAAACAGTTACAAAGAGAATGAAAAAAGAAGTTGATCAAATTGCAGAAGAAGTAGCAGAAGATGGCGGCGGTAAAGTTCTTGTTGTATCACATGGTATATCTTTAATGGATCTATTATATTCAATATCTCCTGAATCTTTAAATGAGGTTGAAGAAGGATTAGGAAATGCAAGTGTTTCAAAAGTTGTATATAAAGATGGGAAATATAAAGTTCAATCTGTAAATGATATGAGCTATGTAGAAAAAGGTAAAAAATAGACTTAATAAAATATGTAAATGTTGGAGGTAATTATGAAACTGTTAGAAGGGACTAAAAACGGACTAGAACGAATCATTACACCACTAACTAATTATCTCGGAAATAGCAAAGTAGTCAATGCGATTACATCAGGGATGATGATGACAATTCCTGTTACGATCGGTGTTACATTATTTGCTATTTTAGGTAATCTACCATTTGAAGGGTGGAAAGAATTTTTAATCCAAATTGGTATATATACGCATATGCAAGACATGATTAGTGCGACATTAAGCTTGTTAGCAGTATATATGGTTGTCATTATCGCTTATTCCTATGCAAAAGAGGAAGGCATGAATGGAATGACAGCTGCTGTTATAGCGCTAGGCAGTTTCTTATGCTTAATGCCAATGTCTATTAAGGTAGGAGAAGAACAAATTCCTGCTATATTAAATCAGTACTTAGGTAGTGATGGCATATTCGTTGCTATGTTTGTCGGTGTTTTCACTAGTAAACTGTATTGTTCATTGAAAAGAAAAAATATTGGAGTGAAATTGCCAGAATCAGTACCCCCTATGGTAGCTGATGCAATTAATCCAGTGTTTATTTCAATCATCATTTTCACACTTATCTTCTTTATAAGAGTAATATTTGGCTATACGCCATATGAAAATATTTTTAACTTTGTAAGTCAAGTTATAGCGTTACCTGTAAAATTCATTGGATCGTCTGTATGGTCAGTAATTGCTATCTTTACATTCATGAATATATGTTGGTTCTTCGGTTTACACCCAGCACCAATCATAAATGTATGGTATAGTGCGACAGCTCCATTATTTACGGCAGCTATTACAGCTTTTGCTTCAGGAACACCTTTTTCAGAAATTCCTTACTTAGCATTTACTTTAATGCATTTTGCAGTCGTTATTGGTGGAACAGGAAATACGTTAGGATTAGCAATAAATCTATTATTTGCGAAATCAGAGCAATATAAATCACTTGGAAAAATTGGTATCGTCCCAAATATCTTTAATATAAATGAGCCAATTGTCTTTGGATTACCGCTTGTTCTAAATCCAATCTACTTTATTCCATTAATAACATCTTCAATAGTAGGCGGATTAATTGGTATCGTATTCCTTAACATTACAGGGATTTTATCTAACTTTAATCCACTTATTGAATTACCATGGGTAACACCAGCACCATTTGCAGCTTATATTTCTGGTGGTTGGTTACTATTCATCATGACAGTATTAATTATTGTCTCTCAAATTCTATTATATTATCCGTTCTTTAAAACGGGAGATAAGAAAGCTTACGAGGCAGAACAACAAGCAGCATCACAACAATAATAATTTATTCCACACAAATTTGATTGGGCGGGATAGTAATCAGTGGGGATGGACTTCACTGATTGCATTCTCGATTTATAAGACTATAAAAATAAAAAAATGTTAGGAGAATCGTTATGGAACAAAATGAATTAGTAGTATTTCAAATTATATCAGCTGTAGGTAGCGCACGATCTTCGTATATTGAAGCAATTCAAGAAGCAAAAATGGGTAACTTTGAACAAGCAAGACAATTGATGAATGAAGGCAGTGAAACTTTTATTGAAGGCCATAGAGCACATGCTGGATTGATTAGTAAAGAAGCAGCTGGTGAAAAAATAGAAGTAAGCTTATTGTTGGCGCATGCAGAAGATCAATTAATGAGTGCAGAAGGATTTAAAATCATTGCAGAAGAGCTTATAAGTGTTTATGAAACATTTTTAGTGAAACAAAACTAGTAGAAATAAACGATAACAATACTATTTTTGAAAAGGAAAGGTAAATATGCTCAATACTACATTTAAAAAAGACTTTTTATGGGGCGCTTCGACAAGCGCCTATCAAGTAGAAGGTGCCTATAATGAAGATGGAAAAGGCCTTTCTGTTCAAGATGTGAAAGTTATTCCTGAAGGTACATCAGATTTTAAAGTTTGTAGTGATCATTATCATCATTTTAAAGAAGATGTAAAGCTTTTTGCAGAATTAGGATTAAACGTTTATCGTTTTTCTATAGCTTGGACTCGTATTCTTCCAAATGGTACGGGAGAAGTGAACGAAAAAGGTATTACATTCTATAGCAATCTTATTGATGAATTGCTGAAGCATGATATCGTACCGTTAATAACGATGTATCATTTTGATTTACCGTATGAATTAGAGAAAAAGGGTGGCTGGAGTAATCGTGATACCATCGATGCTTTTGCTCAGTATTGTGAAATCCTTTTTGAACGTTTTGGAGATCGAGTAAAGAATTGGTTAACGATTAATGAACAGAACATGATGATCCTACATGGACAGGCGATTGGGACATCAATATTATCTCAAAAAGAGCTATATCAGCAAAATCATCATATGTTGTTAGCGGAGGCAAAGGTAACAAACTTATGTCATAAGATGATACCTGATGCGAAAATTGGTCCAGCACCAAATATTAGTTATGTGTATCCGAAAACATGTAAGCCGAATGATATAATTGCAGCTCAAAATTGTAACGCAATTCGTAATTGGTTATATCTAGATATGGCTGTATATGGACGATATAATAATATAGCGTGGAATTTCATGAAAAGCAAAAATATCGAACCAGTCATTCTAGAGGGAGATATGGAGATTCTAGCTAGTTCAAAACCAGATTATATAGCTTTTAACTATTATTCTTCTATTACTGTTAGTGAGTATGATGAAAACTTTGTAATCGATGATGCTGGTGATCAACAAATTGAAGTAGGTGAAGAAGGATTCTTTATGGGTGACGATAATGAATTTCTAGAATTAACCGATTTCGGTTGGGAGATTGATCCAATCGGCTTCCGAGTTACATTAAGAGAAGTGAATGATCGTTATCACTTACCAATTATCATTACAGAGAATGGGATAGGTGCTTACGACAAAGTAGATGAAGATGGATCCGTACAAGATCATTACCGAATTGATTATTTGAAAAAACATATTGAACAGATGGAATTGGCAATTGCGGATGGAGTAGATGTAATTGGTTATTGTCCTTGGGCTGCAATCGATTTAATTTCTACGCATCAAGGTTTCAGAAAAAGATATGGTTTTATTTATATAAATCGTGATGAAGACGATTTAAAAGATTTAAAAAGAATAAAGAAACAGAGCTTCTATTGGTATAAAGAAGTTATTTCATCAAATGGTAAAGAACGATAACATATAGTTTCGAAATTCACATCATAGAGTGCGTATTTCAAGAAAACATTATTTCTTTTGAAGTGCGCACTTTTTGTATGAAAAATAACTGTACTTCTCATTAAATGGAAAATGAAGCGGTTTGAACCGAAATGAATACCATTAAAATGTATGAAAGAAATATATGTATTTCCTACACTGTGTATATACAAAAACTTTTTGGATATAGATATAATTTATTTACAGAACATTTAAAAAGTTATTTGAGGAGGTAGCAAAATGGCAATTCAAACAATTGGCATTGTCGGTGCAGGATCTATGGGTTCTGGCATTGCAAATTTAGCTGCATTACATGGATTTACAGTTATTTTACATGATATTGAAGAGCGTTATTTAGATAATGCAATGCAACGTATGAATGGTTTTATGACTAAAAGTGTTACGAGAGGAAAGATGACGGAAGAAGATAAAGAAAAGGCGCTTGGCCGAATTCGGCTCACTACAACTATAGAAGATATGAAGGATGCAGATGTAGTTATTGAAGCCGTGTTAGAAAAATTAGATTTGAAGAGGGAAGTGTTTGCAGCTCTTGATCGAATCGTTCCTGAAGGGGTTATACTTGCAACAAATACTTCATCTATGTCGATAACAGAGATTGCTTCAGCAACGAATCGTCCAGAACGTGTGGCAGGTATGCATTTCTTTAACCCTGCACAACTTATGAAACTTGTAGAAGTTGTTCGCGGCTATAAAACGAGTGATGAAACAGTCGAAGAATTGAAAGCGTTATCTAAAAAACTTTCGAAAGAACCAGTTGAGGTAAAGAAAGATTCACCTGGATTTATTGTAAATCGAATTATGATTCCGCAATTTATTGAAGCAATTAAATTGCTTGAAGATGGGGTTGCATCTGCAGAAGATATTGATAAGGCTGTTACACTCGGCCTCAATTATCCGATGGGGCCATTTACACTACAAGATTTTGCAGGTGTAGATATTGGGTATCACGTGATGGAGTACTTCAAAGAAGAACTAAATAATGATCAATACGCTCCGCCGCTTCTTTTAAAACAGCTAGTTAGAGCAGGTAGACACGGCAAAAAATCAGGTGCAGGTTTTTATGATTATGAATAAAGAATGGGGGATTAAGTTATGAATTATGAGTTTTTAATTTGTGAAATTGAAAATAAAGTTTCGATCGTTACGATTAATCGACCACCTGTAAATCCACTAAATACACAAGTATTTCATGAACTTTCCAGTCTATTTGACGAATTAGAGGCGAATGAAGAAGTGCGAGTAATTGTTCTTACAGGAAGCGGAAGGAAAGCTTTTGTCGCTGGCGCTGATATTAATGAAATGGCAGCACTTGATCTTGTCGGTGTAAACAAAATGAATAAAACTTCACGAACAGTATTTAGCAAAATTGAAAATATGTCAAAACCAGTTATTGCTGCGATAAATGGATTAGCTCTTGGTGGTGGTTTTGAACTTGCACTCGCATGTGATTTACGCATTTGTACGGATCAAGCAAAATTTGCCTTTCCAGAAGTAGGGCTCGGAATTATTCCTGGAGGCGGGGGTACACAGCGTCTTCAAAAAATTGTCGGCCAAGGTATAGCGAAAGAATTACTTTACTTCGGAGATATGTTTGATGCAGAGCGTGCTTTCGATTTACATATTGTTAACAAAGTAGTACCTGCGGAAGAGTTGTTTGAGTTTGCAAAGGAATGGGCATATAAATTGGCAAAAAAACCACCAGTAGCACTTCAAATGTTAAAAACGGCAGTAAATGTAGGAAGTAATGCTGATCTTGAAACAGGCTTAATCATTGAAAGTACTTGTTTTGGAAATGCTTTCGCAACAGAGGATCGTAAAGAAGGATTACAAGCATTCGTTGAAAAAAGAAAACCAGTTTATTTAGGGAAATAATGAGGTGAAAAGGATATGAAAGAAATTGTTTTATTAGAGGGAGCGAGGACTCCGTTCACTGAAATTTCGGGATCATTCCGAGGCGTAAATGCAACAGAATTAGGGGCAATTGCCGCTAAGGAAGCCATACGAAAAGCTTCTATATCTGTTGAAGATATTGATCAAGTTGTATTTGGTAACGTTCAGCAATCTAGTAAAGACGCACATTTATTGGCGAGGCATGTTGGTTTAAAAGCCGGAGCGCCTATTCATGTCCCAGCTTTGACGATCAATCGACTTTGCGGAACGGGTGTTGAATCTATTTTAACGGCTGCTCGTTATATATTAAGCGGAGAAGCAGAAGTTGTACTTGCCGGTGGAACGGAGAATATGAGCCAAGTGCCACACGTAATACCCGGAATGAGATGGGGAAGCCCACTCGGTGGTCCAGCTATAGAAGATTGGTTATGGGATGGTCTTTATGATACGTACGGAAAATGTACGATGGGAGAAACAGCAGAAAACTTGGCTGCAAAATATAACTTAACGAGAGAAGAAGTAGATCAGCATGCACTTTCTAGTCATGAGCGCGCTCTTTTGGCAAGAGAGAAAGGGTATTTAAAAGAAGAAATTGTTCCTGTAACGGTGAAAGGAAGAAAAGGAGAACAGGTAATTGAAGAAGATGAGCATATCCGTCATACGAGTTTAGAAAAATTAGCAAAGTTAAAGCCACGCTTTGTGGAGAATGGTGTAGTGACTCCTGGAAGTGCAAGCGGCATGGTGGACGGTGCAGCAGCAGTTGTTTTAGCATCTAGTGACTTTGCAAAGGATAGAGGATTACAACCGATTGCTAAGCTCGTTTCTTGGGCTGTTGTTGGAGTGGAACCGAAGTATATGGGAATCGGACCGGTTCCTGCAATTCAAAGTGCATTAGAAAAAGCGAATTTAACTTTAAAAGACTTAGATTTGATTGAAATTAATGAAGCATTCTCTGCGCAGTACTTAGCTTGTCAAAAAGAATTAGGATTCGACCTTGATAAGGCAAATGTAAATGGTGGGGCAATTGCGATAGGCCATCCACTTGCTGCGAGTGGAACGAGAATTTCTCTATCCTTAATTTATGAATTAAGAAGAAGAAATAAAAAATATGGAGTATCGGCTGTTTGTATTGGCGGAGGTCAAGGAATTGCAGCGATTTGGGAAGCGTTGTACTAGAGAAAAAACCAGGAAGAGTCCTTCCTGTTTTTAACTACATCGTTTCTCATGTTATCAGTATGTGATGAGAGATTCGGGCTAGTTGGTAAGAAGATAGAAAGTGAGTGAGACAATGAAAAAGGATAAAAACTTATTATCGGTGTATGAGCTGTTAGAAACGGTTACTGCAACTTACGGTGAAAAAGAAGCAATATATGACGTAACGAGGCGAATTACATACAAACAATTGAAACAGGAAGTAGATTGTTTAGCTACGGCATTTAAGAGACTAGGAGTAGGTAAAGCAGACCGTATCGCCGTATCGCTACCAAATTGGTCCGAAACAGTAGTTATCTATTTTGCAGCTGCGAAATTAGGAGCGATAATCGTTCCATTTAATCCCAAATATAAATCATATGAAATTGAATATATATTGGAAAGTTCAGCTCCAAAGCTATTAATAGCTTCAGGGGAATTTGAAAAGAATTTTGGATTTGAAAAAGTTTTTAATAAGGCACGAAAGGTTATTACAGTACGGTTTTCGCAAGAAAATTACTGTTCATATGAGCAGTTAATGCGTACGGAAACAATGAATATTGAACCAGTTCATATAAATGTGAACGATGATTTGTTTTGTATTTTATATACGTCAGGGACGACGGGAACTCCAAAAGGTGTAATGGTTACACATCGTGCCGTTGTACAATCTGCACGAACGATAGGAACAGAGCTGTATTGTACACAAAAGGATGTATTCATTATTTCAGCACCACTATTTCATATTTTCGGTATGGCAATTAATATGCTTTGCGCAGTAGCGATGGGAGGAAGGATCATATTACAAGAAAAATTCCACCCGCGAGAAACTTTACAATTAATTGAACAAGAAAAGGTAACTATCCAAAAAGGTGTACCAACTATGTTTATAAAGGAACTAGAGTTAGAGGACTTTGATAAATATGATTTATCTTCATTACGTGCCGGGTTAGTTGGTGCAGCACCTATATCAGTAAAAACAGTGACGGAGATTCGAGAACGGATGGGCATTAACCTTTGCCAATCATTTGGGATAACTGAGACGGTTTCGATTACGATGACCTCGTATGATGATACAAAGCAGAATATAACAGAAACGCTTGGAAAGGCCATTCCAGGAGTAACATTGAAAATTGTAGATGAAAATAGAGTGGATCTTCCTCCTGGAGAAGTGGGAGAGATAGCAGTTAAAGGGTTTGGTGTAATGAAAGGATACTACAATATGCCCGAACAAACAAAACAAGTTTTAGATAATGAAGGTTGGTACTATTCAGGAGATTTAGGTACCCTCGATCCTCAAGGATATTTAAGGTTCGTAGGACGAAAGAAAGAGATGATTATAAGAGGAGGCTTAAACGTTTATCCTCAAGAAATTGAAGCAGTCATTATGAAACATCCAAAAGTAATAGAAGCAGCAGTTGTAGGTCTTCCAGATAAAGTACTGGGAGAAGTCGCATGTGCGGTCATACGGTTAAAAAATGGAGAAGTAAGCTCCGAAGAAGAAATAAAACTTTATCTTAAAGAGAAAATGGCAATTTATAAACTACCAGAGAAAGTGATCTTTACAGAGGAATTTCCTGTCACAGCAAGTGGGAAAATTCAAAAATTGAAATTGAAAGAACAAGTATCTTCAAATAGTAGTCCAACAGTTTAATAGATAGGAGGCGAAGGCATAATGGAAGAGTATGCTTTTCAAGTAAGGTGGGGAGATACTGATGCTGCGGGCATTGTGTACTATCCTAACTTTTATAAATGGATGGACGAAGCAACTCATGAATATTTTAAAAAAATTGGCTTTCCTTCAGTTGAACTTTACGAAGAACAACAAATTGGTTTGCCATTACTAGAAGCAAAATGTCAATTTAAGTCACCTCTTCGTTTTGAAGATCAAGTAGTTGTGAAAAGTACTGTAAAAGAATTGCATAATAAAGTTTTTACAATCCAGCATGTTTTTGTAAAAAGGGAACAGGTTGTGGCAGAAGGTTATGAAACTCGTGCATGGACTTCTTTTAAAGAAAAAGTGAAAGCGCAACCGATACCTGGATATATTCGGCAGAAGATGATGCCAGAGATAAAAACTGTAGAAAGTTAAGAAGTACGAGTAAGGATACCGTAACGAGTAATTGTTAATAAGGGGGAGATAGTGATGGGAAAAGAAAAAAAGTATGATGCCATAGTAGTTGGGGCGGGACCAGTCGGGCTTGTAGCAGGACTTTCATTACAAAAGAAGGGCATATCAACATTAGTAATAGAGGGAGATTCATTCGGAAGACCACGTCCGGGAAGTAGAGCAATTTATTTGCATAGTGCTTCGTTAAAATTACTGGAGGAGACTGCAGAAGGTCTTGGTTTTACACTTGCTCATAACGGAATTATTTGGCCAGCAAAACGAACGTTTTATAAAGGAAAAGAAGTATATGTACGAGATTATGGTAAGGATGAAAACCTTAAATCAAACCGCTTGCCTCATTTCACAGCTCTTCATCAAGATGAGATCGAAAAGCATATGTATGAGGCATGTATAAAAGCCGGCGTGGAATTCCTTTGGGATGCCCCGGTTAAGAAGTTGCACATTACAGACTCTGAAGTAGAAGTAACAATCACAAATGACGAAATCTTAAAGGCGCAGTATGTAATTGGATGTGATGGAGCACGTTCAATTGTAAGAGAGCAAGCGGGATTAACGTTTGAAGGTCCACGTACAGCAGATACTTTTATAGTCGTAGATGTAAAAGAAGATGAAACAAATCCACTTCCTTTAGAAAGAATATTCTATTATCAACATCCAGCTATGGAGGGAAGAAATGTAATGTTTGTTCCGTTTAAAGGTGGATGGCGTGTGGATTTACAATTGCTTGAGTCAGATAACCCAGATGATTATACAAATATTGAAAGTGTTAAGAAATGGTTGCCGAAAGTAATGGATGCGAAATATGCGGAGAGGATTACATGGGTGTCTTCTTATCGTTTCCATCAAGTAGTGGCAAATTCATTTACTGATGCAAAACGTCGTATCCTTCTCGCTGGAGAAGCTGCGCATTTATTTGCCCCATTTGGTGCACGTGGATTAAATTCTGGAATTCCAGATGCTGTTCTTGCTACGAGAGGTATCGAGAAAGCACTACAATCTAACTCTGAAGAAGAGCGGATAAACGCGATTGAAGCAGCTGCAAACGAACGCCGAATTGCAGCTAAATGGAACCGAGATGCTTCAACTACTGCACTTCATCACCTTCAGGGGAACTCTCCTGAAATGAACATGAAACGTGATATTGCAGCATCAATGGTATCTATTGTTCCAAGGCTTGGAAGGTGGCTCGATGAGGGACCGTACGGACCGAAATTTGGACCTCCTGAACTGACAACGAAATATTAAAAGTTAGATCGGTAATATGAAAGGAGCGATAAGAAATGGCTTTGTCTCAATTCATGAATGAAGAAAAGTATGGTTCACATGCACGTTCTACAAATGGAATGATTGAACGGTTAATGACGATGAACTGGTATTGCAACATTGGACAGCAAAATGTAGAGGCTGAGAAGAAAATTGATCAATTTATGAGTTCTCTAAACATTAGTGAATATGAAATCAAATGGATTTCAGGAAAACAATTAATTGAAACAATTGAGCGGATTTCATTTGAAGATAACGATTTATGGGGGGCACTAGCGGCAGTGCCTGATCAATTGAAAGAAAAAATTGAGCGCGCTGGTAACGAAAAACTTCTTGTAGATGTAGTAGATGAAGTACCAGAAGCAATCTTTCATGGTGTTTATAAAGAAGCGTTCGAAATTTTTGGAGAGGAAAAAACAGTGAAATTTCTCGTCGGGCATGCGATGTACGTAAGTGTTCTTGCATGTGCTGCTGAATTAGCTGAAGAAAAGAATGTGTGTCTCCCAATTATAGAGTTAATAGAAATGGGACATGTGCCACTTGGACCAGAAGGAAATACTTTTTATCTTTTATAACAAAGAGTAGGGCCGGAAAGTCATACATTATTATCATTTTCGATTATTTGAGAAGGTAGAATTTCACTTGTTTTATAGGAAAGGATGAGTAATATGAAACTTGTTACTTTTACACATAATGGAGATACAAGAATTGCTGCTTTAGAAAATGGGAAATTGATTGATTTGCATGCTGCTTTTAAAGCGAAATTAATAAGTGAAGGAAATCTTCGGGCTGCTCAAATTGCAGAGGCGTATATACCAAAGGATATGAATGGATTTTTACAAGGCGGAACAGAAAGTATGAATCTAGCAAAAGATGCGATCGCTTATGCACTTATGAAAAAACATGAAGATAAGTTGGTATTTGAGGAAGGCGAAGTAAAAATAGAAGCTCCAGTACCTGCGCCAGGAAAAATTATATGTGTAGGTCACAATTATCGTGAACATATTTTGGAAATGAAACGCGAATTACCTGCATTTCCGGTCATCTTTGCGAAGTTTGCGAATACGGTAGTCGGTCCAAAAGATGATATTCCGTATTATCCCATTTCAGAACAACTAGATTACGAAGCTGAATTTGCTTTCGTAATCGGAAAGCGTGCCCGGAATATTTCAGAAGAAGACGCCCTTCATTATGTAGCAGGTTACACAATTGTGAATGATATTACTTACCGTGATATTCAGCGTCGTACAATTCAATGGCTTCAAGGAAAAACAGTTGAAGGTAGCGCTCCAATGGGTCCTTGGTTACTTACTTCAGATGAATTAACGAATCCATCTGGACTGAACATTGTCTTAACAGTGAATGGAGAAAAACGTCAACAGTCTAATACTGCTAATCTAGTATTTTCGGTACAATATCTCGTTTCATTCTTATCCGGTTTAATGACATTAGAGCCAGGGGATGTCATATTAACTGGGACACCGGGTGGGGTAGGTGTTGCCCGTAATCCGCAAGTATTTCTTAAAGATGGAGACATCGTTCGAATTGAAATTGATCGAGTAGGCGTACTTGAAAATAGAGTAAGACAAACAGTAGAGGTGCCAGTACTATGACGAAAAACGTGCAAATCTATGCGGTCGAATCTATTTACGACTCAATCAATAAGATAAAAACGATTGTTAAGTCGTTACCAGAGGAAATAATTCGTTGGAAACCTTCAAAAGATGAATGGTCAGTAATGCAAATTATTACACATGTAGCAGAAGCAATTCCGTATTGGGCAAAGGAAATAAGCAATATTAAATTAAGTAATGAAAACTTATGGGGCCGCGGCTTAACAGATGAAGTGCGCCTGCAAGCAGTTTCAGAAGAGAATATAAATAGGAAAACAGTAGAAGAAGTCATAGAGCAGCTTTCTTCTATACCAATCACGATTGAAAATGTACTTCATACATTAACTGACGAAGAGTTACATATACAAGCTCCAAGTCGCAATCCTCGTTTCGAAAACAAACCGATTAACTTTATTGTGAATCACCTCATCGTAGAACATACAGAAAAGCATTGTAAACAAATCGAGCGGAATGTATCGAAGTATAACCAGGATAAAGGAGGAAAATAAAATGGCAGAAAAAAATACTTTTTATGAAAGTGATCTTGTACAAGATTTCAATCGTGATATCGAACAATACCATCTAGGCCCGCTATGGAACGCTATTCCAGATTTAATGAAGCATACACCAGAACCTCATGCACAAGCATACCTTTGGAAAGCGGAATTACTCCATAAAAAGTTAACAGAAGCGACGCAAATATTTACACCAGATCGTGGCGGAGAACGCCGGGCCATCTATTTACAAAATCCAGGACTTAATTATAGAAAACCTTGGGGATGGGCATCGACTACCCAAACGTTATATGCTGCGGTTCAATTAATACAACCTGGAGAAACTGCTCCGTCACATCGGCACGTTCAAAATGCGTTACGTTTCGTCATGGAAGGAGAAGGGGCTTACTCAATTGTGCAAGGAGAGCGTATTTTCATGGAACGAGGAGACTTCTTAACAACTCCAAATGGACTGTGGCATGGACATGGCCACACTGGTGACAAACCGATGATTTGGATGGATTGCCTTGATATTCCGACTATTTATTATCTCGGTGGTACGTTCTTTGAGCCGTATCCAGAGAAAATTGAACAGCCAAATGTGCCAGATAATTATACTGCTCAGCGTTATGAGGGTGGAATGGTTCGACCGGTTTCGGACCGATATACAAAGAAAGCTCCTCTTAGTTCCTACAAATGGGCAGGAACGGAAGCAGCGCTTAATGGATTAAGTCGTTTTGAGCCAGATGCTTACGATGGTTATGCTGTTGAATATATAAATCCATCAAACGGTGAGACAGCATGTCCAACGATTGCAGCTTGGATGCAAAAATTGCCGAAGGGATTCAGAGGAAAAGCACATCGCCATACACATGCATCAATCTACCATGTGCATGAAGGGGCAGGATATACAATTATTAATGGTGTTCGCTTCGATTGGTCTAAAGGAGACTTCTTTGTTGTACCAAACTGGGCATGGCACGAACACGTTGCGTTTGAAACTAGTTATGTATTTTCCACAAATGACCTCCCGATTTTAGAAAAATTCGGGTTAGAGCGGAAACAGGAATATGAGAGAAATAATGGATTTCAAACAATTACAGGAGAGTTTGAACCAGCTTTACCTTAAGTTTGTATATAAAAAGGCGCCCTTTAGTAAGGAAAAGTATCATACTAGAGGGCGCTTATTAGTTGTTTGGATTAATAAGCCTTCAACACATGAAGCAAATAATCCTTTCGATTCAGCGGATTAAAGTCAACGCGTTTTCGAGTAGGGAAGGGAGCCGTAAGCATTGTGAAACCAGCTGGCTTCGTTGTAAAGATTCCTTCTCCTTCTGTAAATGAATGGAGCATTCGTTTAAAATTTTCTGTTTTCGCAATAGGTAACGATCCAGTTAAGTGATAAGAATCATTATGCAATATAGGCTCTGCAAAAGTCGCTGGAATGGCAGCGAGCTTATACATCGCGGTACTAATTGCGTGCTCCGGTACAGTTAATTCAAATTCGTTTAATGGCTCAAATACACATGTTTCAGCTTGCTGTAAAGCATCCATTAAAACGAGCGGTGTTAAGTTTCTAAAGTCACTCGCTGTTGTAACAGGGCTTGCATAACCAGTATGTGTTAACGTGACGATAATGTCCGTAACTTCCCATCCGTATAAACCTTGTTTTAACGTTTGAAATACCGTATCTTCAATCGCTTTATGAAATGCTAAAGGTAGTGATCCAAGTTCAACACCTAAGTCGTACGTTATGCCAGAGTTATGCTTCCCACGTTCAACTTTGAAACCGATTGTTGCGTAAAATGGATTCTCTTTTTCACCCATTACTTCAACAGAATTGCCTACGCCAATTGGTTTCTCGATACATACAACTCGCGTATTTGAAAAAGTAACCTGCAAATTATATTTCTCATAAAGTGTTGTTTCAATTACTTCTTTTTGTACCTCACCGAAAAGGCGAATGTATAGTTCATTATGAACATCATCTTTCCACACTTTAATAAGTGGATCTTCTTCACATAGTTCCATAAGTGCAGCGTATAAATCATGAATTCGTTCTTTTGGTACTGCGTCAATGGAAGCTTCCATTTGTGGTTCGGCAAAGTGAATATCTTTTATATAATCCGTACGTTCACCGATAATATCACCAATTTTTATATCATTCAGTCCCCACACTTTGCAAAATTCTCCGCTAGGAACGATAGTAGATTGAACAGCATTTCCGCTATGAAACATACACATTTTTTTAATCTTTTCTTTATGTGGTAGAGACTCATCGCGCTGTATATCAACATATTTTCTAACGTGTAAGCTACCTGAAAAAACTCTTATATACGCAACCTTTTCTCCAGAAGGTTCACGTTCAATTTTAAAAACAACACCGGATAATGGTTCCTCTTGTGCGGATGTAAGAGCTGGCATTAGGGCAGGAAGTTTTTCAAGTATTTCAGTTACTCCTATACCTGTCATTGCTGAGCCGAAAAAGATTGGATACACATTTGCTTGCTGTATTTGCTGTTCTAGTTTTTCTCTTAATAGTGCGTCCGGTATTATTTCGTTATTTACATATGATTCAAGTAATGATTCATTAAATGGTGCTAACAGTTCCATACAATCGTCATATGATTTGTATTCAATGATCCGGGCTTCTTTCGTTCCTTCGTTTAGAACAGAATAGAAGGGGAATGCTTCATTTGAAAGAACCTCTTTTATTTGTTTCATAACTTTTTCAGTGTTTGCTCCACTACGATCAATTTTATTAACGAATAAAATTGTCGGTATGTTTAGTTTCTGTAATGTTCGCATTAAAATTTTTGTTTGTGCCTGCACACCTTCAACGGCAGAGATAACTAAAATCGCACCGTCTAGAACGCGGAATGATCGCTCCACTTCAGCGATAAAATCAGCGTGTCCAGGTGTATCAATGACATTTACTTTTACATCATCAATAAAGAAAGAAACGACAGATGCTTTAATCGTAATTCCGCGTTGTCTTTCTAATTCCATTGAGTCAGTTTGTGTATTACCACTATCTACTCGGCCAATTTCTTTAATCACATTCGTTTCATAAAGAATACGCTCAGTCAAACTCGTCTTGCCAGCGTCTACGTGCGCAACAATCCCTATATTTATTGTTGTCATTTATGAATATCCTCATTTCATTTTCCATTTTCATTTCCTCATTTCTATTTGTGTATTGCCGCATTACAATCACTCTCCAGTCATTTAAATTATTACTATTATAGTGCAATTAACATTATTTGTAACGCTACAAAGCGCCTTAATTTGGAAAAAATAAAATGAAAACAAAATGCTTGCATTCTAAATCGATATAGATTATATTAATTGACATATCAACTATTGATACATCAAATGTTTTTATTTTGATTGTAAAGGAGGGTTAATTTGACAAGTTCATGCTCAAAAGAAGCGATTATTTTATATAAATTACACTTTCTAAATAAAGAAGTAAGTTCGAAATTTGAAGGGTGTACGGGTATGAGCCAGTCTCGATTAGAGCTTATACTTCAATTATTTGAAGTAGGTGAAATTAGTCAAAAAGCACTTCAGCAAGAAGTGAATATTGATAATGCTGCGATAACAAGGCATTTAAAGCAGCTTGAGGCCAATGAAATGATTGTAAGACGTAAAAATCCAGATGATAACAGAATTACGTTAGTTTCTCTTACTGAAGAGGGGCGAAATAAAATTCAGGCGTTTCAAGAAGAAAAAGAACGTTTTGCAGCATCTGCATTTAAAGGATTAAGTGAGGAAGAACGCGATAATCTTTTAAATATGTTAAATCACATTCAAGAAAATATAAAAGAATTATAAAAAAGGGAGAATACAACTATGACTAACTCAGTAAAAACAAATGATTTTAACGAAATTTTAACAGGACGTCGTTCAATTCGTAAGTACGACCCTTCAGTGAAAATTAGCAAAGAAGAAATGACAGAAATTCTTACAGAAGCAACACTTGCACCATCTTCAGTAAACATGCAACCATGGAGATTCGTAGTGATTGAAAGTGACGAAGCGAAAGCAACACTTGCGCCACTTGCGAAATTCAATCAATCTCAAGTAGAAACATCTTCAGCAATGATTGCTTTATTTGGTGATTTAAACAATTTTGATAACGCAGAGGAAATTTACGGTACAGCAGTAGAGCGTGGCTTAATGCCAGCAGAAGTAAAAGAAGACCAAATGAAAAAACTTTCAGCTTACTTCTCAATGGTTACACCAGAAGTAATGAAAGATACGGTATTAATTGACGGTGGTCTTGTAGCAATGCAATTTATGCTAGCAGCTCGTGCGCACGGTTATGACACTTGTCCAATTGGTGGATTTGAAAAAGACCAAATCGCAGAAGCATTTGGACTAGATAAAGAACGCTACGTACCAGTTATGTTAATTTCAATCGGGAAAGCTGCAGACAGTGGTTACCAATCAGTACGTCTTCCAATTGAAAAAGTTGCAGAGTGGAAATAATTTTATAAAAGAACTTCAATAAGTGAAAGATGAGAGGGGAAGCACCATGATTATTATTCACGCAATATTTCAAGTAGACCCAGCAAAACAACAAGCATTTTTAGAAGAAATTCAGCCACTCATTCATGGTTCAAGAGAAGAAAGTGGAAATGTATCTTATGACTTATATAAAGATACAGAAAAAGAAAGTGTTTATACGATGGTAGAAGTATGGAAAGATGAAGCAGCAGTTGCGAGCCATAATACGAGTGAACACTTCACATCTTTCGTTAGTAAAGCAGCACAATTTTTAACTGCTCCTCTTGATATAAAAGCTTATAATGGAGAGTTAGTAAAATAATAAGGTAGAAAAAGATGACTTTAGCATATGGCTGAAGTCATCTTTTTTGTATAAGTAGAATCCATTTTGGACTCAGTTATGTTGATTGATAAGTGTTGCTCGTATCCTCAGTAACTGTGGTGAATTGTATGTTAAATTCGAACATTTGGTTTATTGGGATATTTTTCCGTGTTATAATTTTCTTGTAAATAAAAGGTAGAGGGGAGTAAGTAATGGGAGAATTTCAAAGTAATTTGCATACGGCAACGCAACTTGCAACGAAAATGAGAACTGCTTCAAATAGAATGCAAAGTGCTACTAGTCGCTCTATAAATAAGGCAACGCGTACTACACTATCTGTGAACTTCAAAGCACAAGAAGCAAATCAACAAAATTTGCAGATCACGAAACAATTTTGTGCTGCTTTTCAACAAACAATTGATAATATCCATTCCGTAGCAAATGAATTTGAGAAAATGGATACAGGACTTCAAAAGACTTTTCAATAATGTAACAGCCTACGTAAAGGGGAAAAGGTAGGGAGAAAAGATGAGTCAAGAAATTGAAACGAGAATGAGTCAATGTAATCAAAAATTACGAATTATGTTTGAAGAACAAAATGAAAACCGAATTGCGCTGCAAAATCAAGAACGAGCTGAGGCTAGTTTTCATGAATGGAAAAATAGAAGCAATCGTTTATTTAACCGAATACTAGAAACTTGGCACGGCGACAAAGAAGTGTTTCACCTTTTTACGAATATGCGGCAAGAAATCGGACAGTATGAAAGAAAACTTACATTCGAATTAGAAAATGAAAAAGAGACGTTGCTTAAAGAAAAACGGCATCTCAGTGAGAAAGAAAACGACCTTTCCTATGAACAGCAGCAACTACAAAGGGAGGCCAATACATGAGTTTAAACATGTATTTGGGAGAAGTACAAAGTCAAACTCAAAGTATGAACGCTATATGTAATGCTACGATTGAAAGTATGGAACAAGCCATTCAATCTATTGATGCATTTGCGGTAGATACAGTACTACAAGGACAAACATACAGTAGTGCAAAAGCCTACCTTGTCCAAACATTTCGGCCATTAGCGCAAGGAATCATATGCTTATGTGAAGAATTAATTCGCCAAAACGAAGCATTTCCAAACGAGTTCCAAGCGAAAGTTGCTTCGACAGATGTGATTGAACAAGAAATAAGAGAACAAATACGGGGAATTAATCAATCGATTACAAGTATAGAAGCAATAGAAGTACTTACACCAATGCCCGGAGTAAGTGCGATTGTAACGGTATTAGGTGCAATGAGAAAAAAACTGGAAGAAAAACTAGAGCGTTTACAAGAATTCGAACATTCATCCAGCAACAACTACAGCACTGCTCTCCAATTAGCGGCTAGCATCACAGCCGGACTCGCTGAAGTGCAAAGTGGGAAAGGATTTAGTCCTGTGAGTGGGACGTTTAGTACACAAGGGTTGAATATGGATTGGGTGAGTTCTATTCAGGGGATTATAGAAGAACAAGCTCGACAAACCGAGATGAAACAAATTACTTTGCAAAAACAACAATTTAACTTACAAGAGCAGGAAGACAATAGATCATGGCATGAAAAAACAGCCATTTATGCGCAATCATTTTTGCATGGAGTTATCGAATTTTTTCAAGGTGCTGGTGATGCAGCACTAGAAAACTTTTTTGGACTACAACCACATGAGAATGATAAATTAGAAAGTAAGACAACTTACCAAGTTGGAAGGTTGGCTGGAAATGTTATATCAATAGTCGGATCCATTGTAGAAATGTTTGAAGGTATCTCGCTCATAGGCGGATCTAATTTCTTAACTATTGTGGCAGAAGTAGGAACTGGCGGGTTAGCGTCACCAATTGTTATTCCATTAGATATAGCTGCAACAACTGCTGGGGCTAGTCTTTTTGCGCATGGTGGATTTGTTTGGAATAAATCGATTCAAAATGCTAAGGATACTATTCAAAAAATCCAGTCTTCTGGTGGAGGTAAGGGTGCGAGTAATCGAATACCTTCTTATGGAAAAGATTCTGTACCTAAAGGTCCATACCGTGAAGTAAATGGTTATCCAATAAAAGTGAAAGCAGGAGCTCAAGAAAAGCATATTCCCGATACACCGAACTATAAACAAGAATTAGCAAATGGAAAAAATAAGAGCATTTTCTATGGCGATAATAAAATAGCGCAAGAATTGCTTGATAAGTTTGCAGGAAAAGGAACCACTGTTACCAAAAATAAAGAAAGAGTGGACTTTGGTAAACCAATAGGTAAATACTATGACACTGTGACCGGACAATATATAGAGACTAGTAGAGGAATGATACATTATGGAAAAGATGGTGCCCATATAGTACCAGCAAAACCATCAGAATAAAATTAAGAAAGAGGATGTCTATGGAAGCAGATTCTTTATTTAAAACATTAACAGAGCATGAAGGTGTAGAAATCATATTAGAGTGGAACAGTGGGTTGAGAATTATAGGCAAAACAGACACATTTTATGAGACAGACAATGGATTAGATGATGATGACCCCGCATACGCAGAATATTATGCAACAGCATTTCAAGTAAATCATATTTTATCTCAACCTTCTACTAACGAAGGTATTGTATATAATTGGTTGATACAAGAAAAAAGTTCATTGGTTGAAATTTCTCTCTATGATGATCCGCCAAGTGCAGTGTTTTTAACTGACGGAAAAAGAGTATGGGAAAGTGGAATATCTAAATAATAGGTGGTATATAAACTGAGACCTTGATTGGCATATATGCTTTTCAAGGTTTTTCTATGTTTTTAACACCTGTAAAGGGTGTTCATCAGTGGCACGAAATTGGTTGCAAGAATAAGAGGTAGATGAGATTCCTAGTGAATTTATCGCAATTAATAAGAATTAATTGAACCTATTCTACTAGATTATGACGACAGGAAAAGAATTTGTAGAAGAAAAAGTTTTCTTTAGGATAGATATTTGAATGGACCATGTTATCTGTCTTAAAATAAACAAATAAATGGCGAGTTACTTATGGAAAATAATCAACAAGAGAGACTTCACATTTGAGGTCTCTTTTGTTGATTTCAATTGAAAATTATTATTTAAGCGAATTCTTTTTTGTACCTCGTATTTCACATACGCATAGGCTTCAATTGCAGTTATATAGTATGCTTTTCAATGCCAAAAAACTGGGGATAAAGAACAATGGGGAATTTTTTCGGTATTCTTGGTACGGGTCTGCCTACAGACTATGTAAAATTTATTGAAACTTATGGTACAGGTGGTATTGACAATTTCTTGTGGATATTAACTCCTTTTGTAAACGATGAAAATGTAAATTATCTTGGTAGGCAGAAGGAAATAATGGATTCATATATACAATCTAAGAAAAGTTTTCCACAATATTATAAACATGATGTTTACCCTTCAAGTGGGGGGATACTTCCATGGGCATACACTGATAATGGTGACGAATTGTACTGGTTAACAGATGGAAAACCCGATGAGTGGAAAATTGTGGTATATAAATCGGGATCACCAAAGAATTATACTTACTCACTTACGATGATAGAATTTTTATATCAAATAATAACGAAGAAATTAATATGCAATGCATTTCCTGATGATTTTCCAAGTGATGAAACTACATTTGTTTCAGTAAATGTTGAGTAGTTATTTAACCTTGATTGGCTATGTGCCTTTCAAGGTTTTTTAGTAAACTAAAAGGTTTTATTCTTTGAGAAATTTCATGTGTGAATCAAAAAAATATGATAGTAAATTAATATTCAAATATAGCGACAAACCTTACAGGAAAATAGTTATCTGTTAAAAGAAACCACAATTCATAAGTGCTGATTTCTTTTTATGGATTTGAATAACAAATATTATATCTCTCCTTGGATCAAGGCAAATAGCTACTTCATTAATGGATGATAAGGCACTAAATAAAATAGGCCAGTGCAAAAGTATCAAGTGGAGTAAGTACATTTGCTAATGCAGTAAAACTAGCAAATGAATTTAAGCCTACGCTTGAAATGTTACAATTATTTAAGAGAAATGCTTCCTATGCATTCTCTAGTGTTGGTGGAACTATCGTAACCAAAATACCTCAAGGCGAATTGATAGAAGCTTATTATAAGTTTGCGAAGTCTAAAGATGGTGGTACGGATACGGGTAATAGAGAGGCTGAAGTTCCACCTGTTTTTAGACAAACTGATTTTGCTAGTTCTTATGAAGTAAGGTATAATCAGACACCTTCACCAGTTAATTCGAAGGTTGAATTTGAAGGAATCAGAGGAGAATCTTTAAGTACACTTAAACCACCACCAGGCCTCAAATTGAAACGTATATTAGATGAGGCTGGCATTAAAGGTATTCAATATAAAAATGGAGTGCCTGATTTTTCGCCAGTATCAAAGGCTCAAATTGAAATTGACTATATACTTGGAGGAAAAGGTAATTATGGTACATAAGCTAGGACATACAATTTTGCTCAAGCAGATCAAAAGTTAGCAGATAAGCTAAATGACTCAGTTGAACTAGCTCGCCAATTTGGAATGGAACCTGGTGGGATTACCGCGAAAGACATAGACAAATATCGAACAAAAAATCAATTAACATGGCATGAAGTAAATGATGTGAAAATAATGCAACTTGTACCGACAGAGATAAATAAAAGATTTGGGCATCTTGGTGGAGTAGGTGAGATAAACGCAGGTGCGTTTGAGCCGGGAGAATTTGCTAATAAATAAAAAGGAGAAGTAAGATGAAAATAAATGATGCGATTTTTGGTGAGCTTGAATATGATTTTGTGTGGTCTAAGGATACTAGCATTAACTTTTTTGGACATGAAGTCGAGATAGCGCTAATAGTAAAAGGTGATGAGGATGGTAAGTTTGATGAAGAACAATATGTAGCATATACTTCACTTATGCAAAATTGGGAACAATTACAACAAAGCTTTTTGCAATCAGTATTAGACTATTACAAACAAGAGCGTCAGGAACTAGGTTATGATATTGAAGTAAATGAAAGTTATCCATTAGTTGAAACAACTAATGAAATATTAGAAATGATAAGTTTAGATGGGATTGTTGTTCCCTATGCAGGTATTTTTGACGGTCGGGATATTGGAATTACATTTAATTGTACATGGGATACAGAAAATGGGCTAGGGATTCGTTTGTTAAATGAAAAAGTAACTGAAGTAGGTTATCAAGACGTTGCGATTTAAAATAGGCTGTTAAAAAGTTAAGACTCATGATGGTAATACCATCATGGAGTACTATGTGCAATGATAGAATTGAAAAAGAAGTACGAGCTTAGGCAAGATGACATTTTATCAGGCGATGAATATAAACACATGGAATGTATATGGAACTAACGAAATCGTACAAACTCGTAAGTTTTAACATAGTAGTTGTCACTGTCACGATATATAAAAATTGTCAAATTTTCAAGTTTTAGGAGCAAACTCTGTATTAAAAATAGCCCCGGTTATGTTAGAAATTTTTGATGCTCCTTATGGAACAGACCTATGTTGGTTGTATAAAGAAGGTGTTCATGTAGGTTTATGATTTGATAAGTGAAGATGAGAAAGATATTGGTCAAATTGTGGAAGAGATGTTGCTGAATCCAGAAAATGTTCAAAGAATTGTTATTCAAGTTATGCCTGATGGAACGATTGTGAAGAAAATTCTTGAAGTATAAAAGGTGGAAAAGAAATTATGCTAAGGGATAAAATCAAAAATGATATATATTTTAACAAATTTATCAATTATGAGGAAAAGAGAATAGAAAAGTTTTTATTATTGGTTGAAAAGGTTATTGAGGAAAGAGGCAAAGATGATAAAGGTGTAAAGAATGGATATATAGCGTTACAAGGGTATCATTTTAATAAATTAAGGGCAATGTACTCTGCGGGTTGTTCTATTCAAACTATTCGTGATTTTTTACCTGAAGTAATAAATATAATGGAAAAAGTGTGGAATAAAGAAAGTGGATATATACGTATGTTATGGATGATATCTATAGCAGTAATGCTAAATGTTGAAGATAAAGAATTTAATAGACTAATAGCAATGGTAAGGAAAGAAGGATTAAATGATTATTTGATTAATTATTTTATTGCTTTTAGAAATAGTGAGCCATCAGATTTTTATGAGCAAAGTGAGTTTTATGTAAAATATCCATATTTCAAATTAAAAGAAGTAATTGAGAGTAATAAAATTTCACAAGAGAATTCTATAAAAAATTTAGAGAAATATATAAAGGAGTATTGGTATAAGGGACATTTAGAGGAAGCATGGTACGATGCACATGAAAATAAACATGACATTTATAGTGGTTACTGGAGTTTTGAAAGTGGAGCAATCGCTAAAATTTTAAAATTAGATGACTCAACCTTGAAAGATAGTTCATATTACCCTTATGATATGGTGCATTGCCAAGAAAAATAAATGTTGGAATCCACAGTGATAAATTTTTACACTGTGGATTTTTTAGTTTGTATTAAAGTAGGTATAAGGGTAATGTTGGTAATGGATCCAGTGAGCTAGAAGTAAGATTGATACAGAACTAATTAGGAAATATGTACGAGAGGTTGAAACGCAGACGAATTATGAATTATCACTGGATTTTTTTATCTAAATATCCATAATATCTAATTGATTGTTAGTAACTTCATCAACGTATTATTCGTTTATATACATATAGCAGAGTTTAGCTGAATCTTCAATAGGCCATATCGCAAAAGGAGCAAAAGCATCAAGTGGAGTAAGTACATTTGCTAATGCAGTAAAACTAGCAAAAGAATTGAAGCCAACGCTTGAAATGTTACAATCATTTAAGAGAGAGGCTTCCTATGCATTCTCTAGTGTTGGTGGAACTATTGTAACCAAAATACCCCAAGGCGAATTAATAGAAGCTTATTATAAGTTTGCGAAGTCTAAAGATGGTAAGACTTCAGAACCATACGATATAGTACCGTATAGGCCAAGCAATTCACCATTAGAAAATCATCATGGAGTTATGGATGTATGGGCTAAACATAATGTCCCTGATTATGTTAGTAGAGGGGCGAATACTCCAACTTTAGCTTTAACTAAAGAGCAACACAATGCTACTAAAGCTGTTTATAGACAATCACTCTTTGAAAAAACAGGGAAAAAGGTTGGAGGTAAAGTAGATTGGAAATCTGTTTCACCAAAAGAAATACAAGAATTGACGGAAAAAATGTTTGATGCTGCGAATGTACCACGTTTAGCTAGACAAGAGTATTATAGGGCCTTTAATCAATATAATTTTAGGGAGTAATTTAGATGGAAAATATTAATCAGTTGATTAAAAAAGTAAAATCATTACCTAATTGTCGAGTTCAGGAGCCTACAGAATTACCGATAATTGATAAGAATAAGCATATGCTACCAGGTGATTTAAAAGAATTTTATAGTCTTTGTGGTGGTCTAACTTTATTTGAAAATGAGGAATATCCTATTCATATTGTTACCCCAGAGGAGTTTATTTTGGCTAATCCCGTAATTGTAGGAGAGTTATGTGAAGAAGATATTTCATCAAATTGGTATATTATATGCAATGATGGTAAGGGTGAATATTTAACAATAGATCTTAGTGAAGAGAGATTAGGTAGATGTTATGATAGTTTCTTTGATCGACATGGAATAGTTGGGGAGACGCAAGTTATCGCAACTTCATTCACTGAATTACTTGAAAAACTTATTAAGAACAATGGACAATATTGGTATTGGCTAAAGAGTGAATTTGAATCACTTGGAGATGCTTATGATGATGAAGAGTGAAAAAGAGAGTCTTTAAGTGGAATAAAAAAGTGAAAGGGTGTTTGAAAGTCAGTACTCTATGATGGTTGAACCATTATAGAGTACTATGTACAATGATAGAAAAGAAAAAGAAGTACGAGCTTAGGCAAGATGATATTTTACTGGGGGATGAATATAAACAGATGGAATGTATATTAAACTAATGAACTCGTACAAATTCGTAAGTTTTAACGTAGTAGTTGGCACGACATAGAAAAGGTAGTTGGAATGGAGAAAATCCAATTGAAGGTCGAGAATATTATGTCGAGTTAGAAATAGGAAATACAGTAGTGTGGGGAGAAGAGTTTTAATATTAGAAATATTATTGTTGTTTATAACGAAAGTCTATATAAGGCAAGTTGAGGAATGTAGATTGAGTGAGCAAATTCAATAGAAGTGGAGAACATTTATTTGAAAACAATAATCAAAAATATAGGTAATAAAAATATAAAAGCTAAAGTAGAAGAACCTTTAATTTTTCATGTAGAAACACTATTTAATTTATTATCTAAAGTAGAAGATAAATTAATAGATGGATTTTCAATACAAATTGGATGGTCTGTTTATAGTTTATATAAGTATGAAGAGTATTATCAAATTATTACCCGGGATTATACTAAAAATCCTTTTAAAGATAAGACGGAAGACTTAACGATTGCATTATGGGTACAACTTGAGCAATCATATTGCTTACGCCGATTAAATATGGAGGGGGAATTAATAAAATTTAATGATAAGATTGTGATAGCGAAAGACGTGTTGCAACAAGAAGAGTTTTATTTACAAAGATCTAGTGGTTGTGATGAAGATGATTCGGGTTGGTATATAGGTCCTATCAATGAAGAAGTATCAGGAGAATTAGAGACCATATACGCCTACGAATTATTAAAAATGAAACCTGCAATTATTCAAGTACTAGCTTTACCTTATAATTATTTAGTAGTTTTTGAGAAAGACGAAATTAAATCGATTTTAAATGAAAGTGATATTTGGAGTGAAATAGAAAGATAGTGAATGTATATAAGGTGTTAAATACCCAATATGAAAATTACGTGAGTTAAGCACCTCATTGTCAATATACGACAATAGGTGCTTTTTTGCGTGCAATGAAGAAAAAATAAAAGATTCATTTTCACTCTATTTCATATTTGAATTACATGTTATAATTCGGAAAAAATATTCTTAATTTTTAGATAATTAAAAGGTGGTAGATACTATATGAGTACATTAAAGAAGATTACTAATAATATTTCGAAAGTTATTATAGGAAAAGATGAATCGATTGAACTGGTAGCTATAGCTCTTATAGCAAGAGGGCACATTTTATTAGAGGATGTACCTGGGACGGGGAAAACAACATTAGCGAAAAGTTTGGCTAAAAGTGTGGACGCTAAGTTCCAAAGAATTCAATTCACAGCGGATACTTTACCTGGAGATGTTATTGGTCTTGAATATTTTGATGTGAAGGAATCGGAATTTAAAACGAGGTTAGGTCCTATTTTTGCAAATATCGTATTAGTGGATGAAATTAATCGGGCTGTACCGAGAACACAATCTTCGTTACTTGAAGTTATGGAAGAGCGTACTGTTACAATTGCGAAGCAGACACATTCATTACCAGAACCTTTTTTAGTAATTGCAACGCAAAATCCTCTTGAATCGGCTGGTACATTTCCTTTACCTGATGCTCAGCTAGATCGTTTTTTACTTACGATTCGTCAAGGTTATCCTACGAGAGAAGCAGAAAAGGAAATGATGAATCGGTTTCAAATGAATGATCCGTTAGAAACGTTACATTCTATTATTTCAAGTGAAGAAATTATTACGATGCAAAAGCGTGCAAGAGAAGTGTTAGTAGGGAATGATGTGCAAGATTATCTCCTTGAAATTATTGAAGCAACTCGTAACCATGAGTTAATTGAAATTGGTGTAAGCCCTCGGGGAACGTTGGCATTTATGAGGGCGATTCAAGCACGGGCAATATTAAATGAAAGAGATTACTGTACGCCAGATGATATTAAGACGCTCGCTGCATCAGTTTGTGCTCATCGTTTAACGTTAACGATTGAGGGAGAGATGAAAACTACGAAAGAACAAATTATGAAAGAAATTCTTCATACGATTAGTGTGCCAGTGGAGAATGTACGATGAATCAACAGCTTGTGTATACACCTTTAGCGGAGCCTTTCGTAATGGGGGTTATGTCAGTTGTAGCCGTTATTTTAAGTGTATTTTCAAGTAATCTACTGTTTTTATCTCTCGTATTTTTATATGTAATTTTAATAGGTGCTATGCATGTATATATACGTAAAGTATCTCGTGTTGAATGGGAATACAGTCAAGGGAATTCGAACGTTTTTATAGGTGAAACGAATATGTGCAAAATGAAAATTTCAAACAAGTCGATATTTCCTATTCTTAATATCGTATTTCGATTTAAATGTGAAAATAAGCTAACTTGGAATCATGATGAAATAAACAAAAATCATAGTATAGGTTCAAATTATTATATGAATTTTAATTTAAAAGGAAAGGAGTCAGTTTCATTTGATTTGCAAGCTGTAGCGTTAAAAAGAGGCATCGCGAAATGGGAAGAAGTTGAAATTGTTATTACTGATCTCTTTGGATTTATAACGAACCATATAACATATAAACAAGTTGATACGCCGTCGTATTTAGTCTTACCAGCTGTTCCGAAAATACAAGTTCCTGAATTACAAGAATGGTCACGAGGATTTCGAAAAGCGATGTCTTCACCCTTATATGATGAAACGAAAGTAATGGGAGTAAAGTTTTATGAAAATGAAGATTTTCGTTCCATCCACTGGAGTGCAACCGCGAAAACAGGGACGATAACAGCCAAAAAATACGAACGAACACAGTCAGATAAATATGCAATTTATCTCAACTTACAAAATAAAAGTGGCGTTTCTTTGCGAAATGATACAGAGGAACTAATTGAATTAACGGCGGGCATATGTAAACAGCTTCTCATACAAAACTGTTCATTTGAAGTATGGATTAATAGTGTAAAAGATAATGGTTTGCTACATATAAAAAATGGGGATAATCGGAAACATTTGCAAAATATATTAAAGGTACTTGCCTCAATATCGGACCAAGATACGCCTGTATCGTCTTCTTATTTTTACACTGCTGGCTTTCGTCTTAAGGAATTGGATGCGGTTCCTTTAATTCTTGGTACTTCACCAAAGAAATATAGTAGAACGAATAAATGGATTGTAATTAAAGAATAAGAAAGGGCTTATGTCATGTTGAATAAAAAGCAGCATACGAAAGTGAAGTTTTGGAGTGTAAAAGTAATAATTATACTTTTCTTTTCGATTAGTGCGATAGCGTTATCGCAAGGTGTTGTGCATGTACAAGGCATAGTGAAAGAGCGTTTTTTTAGTGAGAAAAAATCTGAAAAAAATTATAAAGAAACAATAAACTATGAAAATATTGAAGAGTATGGGACACCTATTGAAGATAAAAAAGTAGGAGATAAAGGGATAAGAACAACAACGGGTAAAAAAATGAAAGAGTTCGAAAGGAAAAGTTCATGGGGAGCCATATTCTCAGTACTTTCAAATTCATGGATTACTGTAGCTTTTTATGTAGTTATTGCAGTAATAATTATATATTTTCTTTATAAATCAGTTAGGAAAAAGTTAACGAAATCAGAAATAGAACAAGAGAAACAAACGGTAACAAAAGAAAATACTGTAAGAACCGAAAAGAACGAGAAAGTGAGGCATCAGTTAGAACAGCCGTTACCGACAGATAAGATAAGAAAAACGTTAGTTGAATGGGAAAGAACATTACCATTTCATGAACAGAGAAGGTCCTATGAAACGATGCAACAATGGTTAAAAAGAATTTGTAGAACAAGGGATATTATCTCGTTATATGAGTCTGTTCGTTATGGTGAAAAGACTTATACGGATTTAGATGTGGAAGAAATAATGAAGTGGGTAGAGGGAGATGGGAAGGTGGATACATAAATATCCACCTTTTCTTTTTTATATGGAAATTTGATTAATATGAATTATTTTCTTATATGAAACCGTATTCAAATAGGTAAACAAAATTAACTTTATTTACTTATACTTCATTACATGTTAACCTATATTTAATTTTTATAAATTATAATTAATTTTTAAGTTTTTTAAGGGTGTGAAAATGTAATGAAATCGGTATTAAAAAGCATACTTATTTCCTTTGTTTTTTCTGCAGTAGGTATGTGTTGGTTACTGTACGTATTATTCAAAGGGGACGGAGACTGGTTATTGTCTTGGATAGGTGTATTAATGGCATATTTATCTTTATATACTTTAATAGATTTATATTGTAAAAATACATACGATAAAAAAATAAATAAATGGCTTATAAAAACAGCGGTGACTAGTTTTAGTTTTTCTGTATTAGGAATCTCGTTTTGTATCATACACGAGCTATTAACACCGTGGAGTCTCAGTTTAATGGTGTGGTATTGGTTGGTAATGTTAGTGTTATTTTTAACGACCATAATATCATTAGTTAGTCTCGTATTTGTTAATCGTAAAAATCATAATTTCACCGGTAGATATAGAATGCTCATACTTCTAAATGTATTTCTTACATTGGGACCAGTATTATGGCCGCTATTACTTTCTATTATTGGAAATGGTATGAATGCTAGTGCGGGCTGGTAAAAAGGAATATAAATTAGTTGTGTAAAGAATAGGATGAAAAGTTGATATAGAATTTTAAATGTTTAAGAGAACATGTTTACATAAAAAATGAAAACATGTTCTCTTTTTATTTGCATGCATAACTCTTCCTCAGTTTACCGTATTTAAATTTAAACGTAAGTATTTCGTAAGGAATGGATAAGAAAAAAGAGAGATTTATCATATAGGATGAAAGTATAGCTTGAATCAATCCGATATTAATGGAGGAGAGAAAGCCTTATGAAAAAATGTAATTCAATTAAGTTAGCAAGTTTTGCAGTTTTATTAGCGGGTACTGCTCTATTCACACCTGGTTTTACTGTGACTGCAGAGTCAACTCAAAATATTTCTAGTTCGTCACAAGTACATGATCAAAAGAATCGTAATGGCTGGAAACAAGTAATGCAGGAAACAGTACAGCTTGGTGCTGTAGGAATATTAGCTAAGGCGTCTAACAACGGAAAAACGAGTAGTTATACTGCTGGCGTAGCAGATCTAAGTACAAAGAAACCGGTGAAATCAGATTATCGCTTTCGGATTGGTAGTGTGACGAAAACTTTTACTGCCACGACTGTTCTGCAATTAGTTGGAGAAAATCGCGTACAACTTGACGATTCAATTGAAAAGTGGCTACCGGGCCTCATTCAAGGAAATGGGTATGATGGTAATCAAATTACGATACGCCAACTTTTGAATCATACAAGTGGTATAGCTGAATATTTGAAGTCAAAAGATGCTGACATAATGAATTCGAAAAAAACGTATACAGCAGAAGAAATAGTGAAAATAGGACTTGCGCTGCCTCCGGATTTTTCGCCAGGTAAAGGCTGGTCGTATTCAAACACAGGATACGTAATACTAGGAATGCTTATTGAAAAAATAACTGGTAATAGTTATGCGGAAGAAATCGAAAAGCGAATTATTGAACCTTTGGACTTGTCAAATACGTTTTTACCAGGTAATTCACCTGTCATCCCAGGAAAGAATCATGCTCGTGGGTATGTGAAAACCGAAGGAACGAGCGAGTTGAAAGACATTACGTATTATAATCCGAGTTTAGCTAATTCAGCTGGAGATATGATTTCTAATGCGGATGATTTAAATAAATTCTTTTCATCTTTACTCAGTGGTAAGTTATTGAAGGAACGAGAGCTAAAAGAAATGCTTACTACAGTTCCTGTAGAAGGAAAAGCGGTTGGTGATGGGTATGGTCTTGGAATCTATGAGACTAAACTTCCAAACAGTGTTTCAGTTTGGGGTCACGGAGGAGGAATTCCCGGATTTACAACTTTTGCTGGCGGAGTAATTGGTGGTAAACATACATTGGCTGTCAGTATTAACTCTTTAGATGAGGTCGATATTGTTTCGCAGTTTAATAAAATGATGCAAATTGAATTTAATAAATAAATGAAAAGAAAATGAATGGAATTTTGTTATAGTTGTATATAAAAGAGGTACTTTGTAAAATGCGCAACTATGGACAGTAGTAGCATTTATGATAGGGCATCAAGTGTATTTCAAAGTGAAAATCAATCGTATAGCTTACGATAAAAATAAAAAGGATGTCAGTTACATGACATTCTTTTTATTTTGGATAAAAGAGATATGTGTATGATTCTGAAAATTGTTATTTTTGGAATCATTCCATATAATGAAGGGTATAGGGGCATCAATAGGGGAGTTATGCATAGAAAATACTTTAGTTAGTTAAATATTTCTCGTTTTAATCAAAATAATTATGAGTTGATTTGGAGTTGAATACAATGGAACAAAATCATTTTAAATGGACTAACAAGCAATTACGAGAACATGTTGAAGTATTAGATAGTAAAAGAAGTCCACACATTTTATTAAGGAATGCAACATATTTAAATTCGTATATGCGTGAGTGGATGAAAGCGAATATTTGGATCTATGATGACCGCATTGTATATGTAGGAGAAAAATTGCCAGAGCAACTAAGTGAATGTGAAGTGATTGATTGCGATGGAAAGCATATAGTTCCTAGTTACATCGAACCGCATGTGCATCCATATCAATTGTATAATCCAGAGACGTTAGCGAATCATGCGATGCAATTTGGGACGACAACTTTTATTAATGATAATTTAACTTTATTTTTCACATTACAACGTGAAGAAGCATTTCGTTTATTAGATGAATTTAAAAAGGTTCCGGCAAGTATGTATTGGTGGTGTCGTTTTGATGGGCAAACTGAGCTGCAAAATGGGGAATCTTTATTTAATAGTGAAGAAATAATAGAGTGGCTAAAGCATGACGCAGTTCTTCAAGGTGGCGAGTTAACAGCATGGCCGAAACTATTACATGGCGATGATGAAATGTTAAATTGGGTGCAGGAAACGAAGCGGTTACAGAAAAAAGTAGAAGGACATTTTCCGGGGGCATCTGAAACGACTTTAGCGAAGTTAAAACTGTTAGGTACAGATTGTGATCATGAAGCGATGACAGGACAGGAAGCTTTCACGCGCCTTTTGCAAGGCTACACTGTTTCTCTTAGAAATTCTTCGATTCGTCCAGATTTAAAAGTTTTATTGAAAGAATTACTAGAATTAGGTGTTAAGCAATTTGATAGATTCATTTTTACAACAGATGGTTCACATCCGTCATTTTATGAAAACGGAATGACGAATAGATTGATAGAAATAGCGATTGAGCAAGGAATTCCGGCAATAGATGCTTACCATATGGCAAGTTATAACATTGCTCGTTATTATAATATGGAGCATTTACATGGCTCCATTGCGACAGGGAGAATCGCCAATATTAATATTTTGGAAAGTAAAGAAAATCCGGTGCCAATTAGTGTAATTGCAAAGGGAAAATGGGTGAAGCGTGACGGAGTAAACAAAAATAAATCATTACATATAAACTGGAGTGAATTTAAAGTAACCCCATTATCATTAGACTGGTCTATAGAAAAAGAACATATGATTTTTTCTAATAAAACGGGTATACACTTGTTAAACAATGTTATAACAAAACCATATGTTAGCGAAATCGACTTAGACTGTGATGAACTTTCCATGGAACATGATGAATGTTTCCTAATGATGATTGCCCGCGATGGTACTTGGCGAGTGAATACAGTTGTGAAAGGTTTTGTAAATGAATTAGGAGGTCTTGCAAGTTCTTATTCTGGTACAGGTGACATTATTCTTATCGGAAAAAGGAAAGAAGATATGCTTACAGCTTTTCATAGAGTAAAAGAGCTCGGTGGTGGAATGGTCATAGCAGAAAACAATGAAGTGTTACACGAAATTGCATTACCGTTGCTCGGGATTATGTCCGATTTAAAAATGAGTGAATTAATACAGGAAGAGAAAAAGATGGTGAAATTACTACAAGAGCGTGGCTACGTGTATGATGATCCAGCATTTACCATTTTGTTCTTTTCTGCGACGCACTTGCCGTTTATACGAGTAACACCTATAGGATTATATGATGTGAAAAGTAGTAAGGTAGTTGCCCAGCCCGTGAATTTGATAAAGCAATATTAAAAGGAAAGATCCTATAAAAATTTTATTTTATAGGATCTTTCTTATTATTAGCATAAGAATATTGTAAGCCTCAAATAATATAGTATCTAAATCATTTGAGGTGATATGTAAATATGAAAAAAATATTTTACATTTTAAGCATATTTATTCTGTGTATATCGATACAACACGTTGTACATTCCCAATCAGATACACCAAGGTTATCTTCGGATTGTCTCGAAGAAAGGAAAATTCGAGATGAAAAGTATGTGAAGAATATAATACAGGACATTAAATCCACATTTAATTTAAATATTGATGAACATAGTTTTTGGGAAGTAAGTAAAAGAGATTTGGAGGCTGCCCATTTGATGTATGGTGGAAAGGAAAATGATTCTTATTATAATTCGCTAACTAAAATTTATGATAGTGGTGGATTTAGCGAGCAGCCGAGCTTATTTGTAAGGGCGCAAGAGGCATTTTTACTTTATAAAGAAAACGATAATATCAATGTAATGAAACGCCTAAAACTAGACGTTGAAAAAGGGGAATGGCTCGTTATAAAAACGAAAAAGAAGAAAGGGAAAAAAGTGAAATTCAAACCGTTACAATGTGAAAAAGATTATATGAAAAAGAGAAATGAATAACAAAATACGTATTAATGCTGCTTTTATTCAACGATATCTTGCTGTTGATTTGAAATCGGAAAAGGTAAACAAACATATTAGCTTTATGGAATATGTTTGTTTACCTTTTTTGAGAGATTTAAAAATTTGCGATATTGTTAGTTGAAAATTATGTACTTGCTAATGAACTTATAACATTTAATGAACTTGTTCTTCATAAAAATTAGATTTTGTGTCAAATGATTTATACATTGTCGAACCACCTATGTATATTTTATTCTACAGTATTTATAAAAGAATGTTGGCTATTCATAAGAAATATGATTGGCACAGTTTTTGCATGTATTACATGTAAGGAAGGGAGATTGTATGTAAGGAATCTGTACTCGTAATAGTATAAAACAAGCTACTATTGCATTATTGATCATAGTTGTATTTATAGCGGAACTGTAAATACATACAAATAAGTGGTTTTTTTGATTTTAAAATTCAGAATTTTCTTTTAAATTATTAGGGGGCAATGGTATGGTTAAATATTCGAAAATTTCTAAGTGGATTCTTGGTGTTGGACTAGTGACAATAACATGTAATGGTTTGCAAATTCAAGCAGAGACAAAAGAGAAAAATGTGAAGAACGTATTACAAATGGAGCCGGTAGGAATACAGAAATCTGTTGATGAATTGGCGCATCCTTCAAAAGTACAAGAAAATGCATCTTTTACAAAACGGTTAAAATTAGCGGATTTATCGCAGCGTCCACTAGCACCAACCGATAATATTAAACCGTTAGCTGAAGAAAAAAAGTATTCGATGGCTGAGTTAAATCAATTAAATAACAAACAATTAACTGATCTTCTTGTGACAATTAAATGGTATCAAATTCCAGAATTATTTCAGTTTAATAGTGATAGTCTTAAATTCTATCAAGATGATAGTCGAATGCAAGCGATTATTAATAAACTAGCAGAACAAGGACAAGCTTATACGAAAGATGATTCAAAAGGGATTGAAACATTAGTAGAAGCTCTACGTGCAGCATTTTATTTAGGTTTTTACCATGATGAATTAAGCAAACTAAATGAGCGTAGCTACCATGATAAATGTTTACCGGCTTTAAAAACAATTGCAAAAAATCCAAATTTCAAACTTGGTACATCGGAACAAAATAAAGTTATTTCATCATATGGAAAATTAATTGGAAATGCATCGGCTGATGTTGAAACGGTTTTATATGCAGGTGAAATTTTTAAACAATATAACGATAATCTTGCAACTTTCATTGAAGACCGAACAAAAGGAGACGCAATATATGAGTTGATGAAGGGAATTGATTTTGATATTCAGACGGATATGTACACGACTGGAAAAGAGCCGAAAGATACGATGTGGTATCGAAATATCGATAACTTTATTAATGAAGTAAGTCGTTTCGCACTAATTGGTACTGTAACAGATAAAAATGGATGGTTAATTAATAACGGAATTTACTATGCTGGCCGATTGGGCAAGCTTCATAGTACGCCGACAAAAGGACAGCAAGTTGTTACAGACGCAATGCGAATTTATCCATATTTAGGAGAGCAATACTTTGTTGCGGCAGAACAAATTACTACAAATTACGGAGGAGTAGATGCGAACGGAAAAACAATAAATTTAGATCAAATTCGAGACGATGGTAAAAAGAAATATTTACCGAAAACATATACGTTTGATGATGGAGCAATTGTCTTTAAAGCTGGGGATAAGGTTAGTGAAGAGAAAATTAAGCGACTATACTGGGCAGCGAAAGAAGTACGTTCTCAATTTTATCGTACAGTTGGTAGCGATAAACCACTTGAAAATGGACATGCGGATGATGTGCTAACGATGGTTATTTATAATAGTCCAGATGAGTATCAATTTAATCGTCAACTGTACGGATATGAAACGAATAATGGTGGAATGTACATTGAAGGAACGGGAACTTTCTTTACATATGAACGTACACCAGAGCAAAGTATTTATAGTTTGGAAGAATTGTTCCGCCATGAATTTACACACTACTTACAAGGAAGGTACGAGGTTCAGGGATTATGGGGCCAAGGGGAAATGTATCAAAATGAACGTTTAACATGGTTTGAAGAAGGAAATGCAGAGTTCTTTGCAGGTTCAACGCGATTAAATAGTGTAGTACCGCGAAAAAGTATAATTGGTGGGTTATCTAATGATCCTGCAAAACGTTATACAGCATCACAAACATTAAATGCAAAATATGGAACGTGGGATTTTTATAACTATTCGTTTGCATTGCAATCATATATGTATAATAAACGTCCTGAAATGTTCGATAAAGTGCATGATTTAATTCGTGCAAATGATGTTTCAAGTTACGACGCATACCGTTCTGCATTAAGCAAAGATAATAACTTAAATGAAGAATATCAATCTTATATGCAAATGCTTATAGATAATCGCGATAAGTATACAATCCCACAAGTATCAGATGAGTACTTAGCGCAGCATGATCCAAAATCGCTTTCGGACATTACTTCAGATATTACGAATGAAGCGAAATTAAAAGATGTGAAAGTAACAAAGAATAAATCACAATTCTTTAATACATTTACACTACAGGGGACATATACTGGAAGTTCAGCAAAAGGAGAGATTGAGGATTGGAAAGTAATGAATGAAGCAACAAATGATATGTTGAAACGTATTTCAGGAAAAGAGTGGACTGGATATAAAACATTGACTGCTTATTTTATAAATTACCGTGTTAATCATGCTGGACAATTTGAATATGATGTTGTGTTTAGCGGAGTAAATACGGAAGAAGGTACGGCTGTAGAAAAAGAGCCGAATAATTCATTTGAAACAGCTAATCCACTATCTTTAAATACGTTATTAAGAGGAAACTTAAGTGATCAAGATCAGGGGGATAAATTTGTTATCGATGTAAAGGATCAAAAAGATTTACAGATTTCTGTTACGAACGAACAAAACATTGGACTAAACTGGGTATTATATTCTGAATCAGATCTAAACAATTACGTAACTTACGCAACAAAACGTGATGGAAACAAATTGCTTGGAAATTATAATGCGAAGCCAGGAAAATATTATTTAAGTGTATATAAATATGGCGGGGGAACAGGGAATTATACAGTGGAAGTAAAATAGTTTACTATAGCTAGTTTAAGAGACTGCTAGTTGTATTTTTTAGCGAAGTAAAGCATGTAATATTAAATATTAAACTACTTTACATATACCCCGTTTTAATTTGAGAACGGGGGTATATGTATTTTAGATTTTTTTAATTTTCATAACTTCACTTGGTTTTGAAAAGAAAACAATGCATATAAATTTGAATTTCTGCTCGTAAACCATGTATGAATTCATCTTCTTAATGCTCTTTCATTTTAGCCTCAATGCTTGCTTTCAAATTAGTTGATACCTTATCGAAATATCCCATAACCAACTTTTTAATATCATCAGATATACCTTTCAAATCATTAGCTAAGTTTTCAGCAAGATATTCTTTTTCTATCGGCTGTAACTTCGTATAAAATTCACCAGCCTGCGTAAAGTCATCCTGTTTCGTTATAGGAGCTCTTTCAAGTTTACCTTCAACATACCTTCCATCACCGCTTGTTATTTGATTAGCAGGTGTCCAATTTTGCTGTTGGTTAATCGCTAATTTTCGAAATTCGGGTCCAATTCTTCTTCTTTGAGAATCGCTATAAATGTTAGCACGCCCTTGCAACATTTTATCATCAGATAGTTCTGCACCATCTAGTAAATTAGAAGGGGAGAAGGCGACTTTTTCTACTTGTTCCATATAATTTTCAGGGTTTTTATTTAATACCATTTTACCGACTGGTATAAGAGGGTACATCTTTTCATCCCATACTTTTGTATCATCTAGCGGATCATAAGAAAGATGTACTTCATCTTTTGGATCCATGAGCTGGACATATAAACCATACTCCACTGATTTACCAGCCTCAATTGCATCATATAAATCTTTCCCACTATAATCTGGATTTTCAGCAGCTAGTTTAGTAGCTTCCTTACTAGTAATGAATTGTACACCTTCAAAAGGATACCAATGATACTTTACGTACTTTCGATTGCCTTCAGCATTTCTCCAAACGTATGTATTTACACTATGTCCTGGGATGTGACGAAGACTTTTTACCGTACCGACATTAGAGTATAAACGGACAACAAAATGAATGGATTCGGGTGCTTTAGCGACAAAATTCCAAAATCTATCCGGATCTATTAAGTTATTTTTAGGTGAAGGCAACAACGCTTTAATCGTTTCAGGGAAATGCATCGGATCACGAACGGAAAAGACAGGAATGTGATTACATAAAAGATCGAAAACGCCTTCTTTTGTATAAAATTTTGTGGAAAAGCCGCGTACATTTCTAGAAGTATCTGGTGTTCCTTTCGTACTAACAGCTAACGAAAACCGTACCATAACAGGAACTTTCTCATTAGAATGTTGTAAAAAACTTAGCTTTGTATGTTCAAACATCGGATAGATCGTTTGAAAATAACCGAATGCCCCAAAACCTTTTACATGAACAGGTCTTTCTACAATTTTTTCATGTATAAATTCTTGTAACGTTTCATGCAGTACACTATCTTGCTTGAGAACAGGTCCACGTGAACCGACTGTTTGAGAGTGAAGTGTAGCTTGTTCATTAAGTTCTCGATTTTGATTAAGGTCTTCTCCTAATAAGGGTTGCCTCTTTTTATTATATTTTTCATTCATCGATATAGCCTCCAAATTTTTTCTTCGATTGTTACTAAATATGATTCTATAGCCTTGATTATGTATTACATACAAAGTTCAAAGTAGTAACATACCGCTAGATGAAAAAAACGCATATAGAGTGGACCTGTTGAAATAGAAGAAATTATGGAAAAATGAATATCGGAAAGAGAAAACACACTATTAAAATTTTAATCTTAAAAATTAATTGATAAATAACTTTATAGATAATGGTCATTAAAAAAATGGTAAAAATAACTAGGAGGAAATGAACATGTCGGATTGGTTTCAATTAGATAAAGAATATATGATGCCTACGTATTGCCGTACGGAGGTTGCAATAGAAAGAGGAGAAGGTTGTCAACTGTATGATGTGAATGGAAAAGAGTATTTAGATATGTTTTCTGGCGTAGGAGTAAACGTATTAGGATACAATCATCCTAAAATTGTGCAAACGACAATGGAGCAAGTTACGAAATCGTTGCATCTTCCATTTCACTTTTTAAACCCAGTTGCGATTGAATATGCAAAGAAATTAGTTGAGTACTCTTTAAAAAACGGCAAAGTATTTTTTACAAACTCTGGTACGGAAGCGACAGAAACAACGTTGAAATTAATTGATAAATATAGATTTATTACGAATGAAGAGCGAGAAGGTGTCGTTGTGCTCAAAGGTAGTTTCCACGGGCGAACGTTAGGGGCACTTCATTTTACGAGACAAGAAAATGTATATCAAAGTTTCCCTAAAACATCTATTCCTGTATACGAAGTAGAGCGTGAGAATATAGAGCAATTAGAAGAAACAATTTTAAATAAAAAGCCTATTGCAATTATGTTAGAGCCTGTATTAGGAAGTGGCGGGATATATCCTTTATCAAGTGAATATTTATATGGTATTCAACATCTTTGTGATAAGTATAATGTGCTGCTTATCGTTGATGAAGTACAAAGTGGTATGGGTAGAACGGGGAAATTGTTCGCTTATCAAAATTCTAATATTACACCGGATATTATTCAAATTGGTAAAGGCGCAGGAGGAGGGATACCGCTAGGGGGAATTATTGTAGGTGAAAAGCTATGCGATGTATTTTCACCAGGAGATCATGGCACAACATTTGCTCATTCATCAATGGGAACAGCTTTAGGTTTAACGGTATTAAATACATTACTTGATGATGGGTTAATGCAAGAAGCTTATGAAACGTCACTATATTTGAATGATAAACTGCAAGACATTCAGAAAGAAAATTCTTATTATATTCAGGAAGTGCGTCATGCGGGGATGATGTTTGGGATAAGTGTGAATGACACGAATGAAAATGTGAAGAAATTACAGATTGAGTTAATGAATAAAGGAATGTTAGTCGATGTAACACAAGGGAATATTATTCGATTACTTCCGCCGTATATTATTACGAAAGAGGAAATTGACGCATTCACTTATGAGTTTATTTCCTGTGTTCATAGCATAGCAGCTACAGCAAGTATTTAAAAAAATATAAAAAAATATAAAAAGCTGAAGAAGGCGCTATTTTAGCGCCTTCTTCAGCTTTTTAAAATAGTAAATTACTTAACATAGAGAGCATCTCATTGGACAAATAATTAATTATGTGAAACAATAATAACAGATAAGGAGACATTAATTTTCCTTAAGTGCTTCGAATTAATTTTATTCAATAAGAGAAGGTGTGCTTAAAGAAGTTAAATTAAACAAGGAGCTGTTTTATTATATGCAACAAAATACTGATTTAAATTTTGAACCTCAAGACGTTAATATTGTCAATCCTAAACAAGCCAGGAAAGCAGTGGTTGCTACTGGTATAGGGAATGCAATGGAGTGGTTTGACTTCGGATTATACGCGTATTTAGCGGTAATTTTAAGTCAATTATTCTTCTCAGGTGTTAATAATAGTGGTTTGCAGCTTGTACTTACATTTGGTACATTTGCAGCGGCCTTTCTCGTTCGACCAATCGGAGGTGTATTCTTTGGTAGAATAGGAGATAAGTATGGCCGAAAAATCGTATTAAGTACTACTATTATTTTAATGGCACTTTCTACATTATTCATCGCATTACTACCAACCTATGAACAAATTGGTGTATGGGCACCAATACTACTTTTAGTTGCCCGAATGATTCAAGGCTTCTCTACAGGCGGCGAATATTCAGGAGCAATGGTTTATATCGCAGAATCTTCTCCAGATAAAAAGCGTGGTATACTCGGTAGTGGTCTTGAAATTGGAACACTCTCAGGTTACATTGCTGCTTCGGTAATTGTTACCATTTTAACGTTATTGTTAACAGATGAGCAAATGCTCAGCTGGGGCTGGCGTATTCCTTTCTTAATAGCTGCACCAATAGGCTTGGTCGGTTTATATTTACGCCGTCATTTAGATGAATCTCCCATCTTTGAAGAGATGGAAAAAGCACAAGAAGAATCTGAAGACAATGAACAATTTTCATTTATGGATATTATTAAATATCACAAAAAAGACTTCTTATTAAGCACAGTAATTGTCGCCTTCTTTAATATTACGAATTATATGATTCTTTCGTATATTCCTTCTTATTTAACTCAAGTACTTAAAGTCAAAGAAACAACTGGCTTATTAATTATTTCGATTACGATGGCAATTATGATTCCATTGGCACTTTATTTCGGTAAATTAAGTGATAAAATTGGTAATAAACGCGTCGTGCAAATTGGTTTACTTGGTTTAAGCGTATTTGCAATTCCAGCATTTTTACTAATAGGTAACGGACATATTGCAGCTATATTTGCAGGTATTTTCGTATTAGGTTTCTTCCTAAGTGTGTATGAAGGAACACTACCTTCGTTATTACCATCACTCTTTTTCACCGATGTACGTTATCGAGCACTCTCGATCTCCTTTAATATTTCTGTATCTATATTCGGTGGAACAACACCGCTCGTATGTTCATACTTAGTTCATGCAACCGGTAATCCGCTCGCACCAGCATTTTATTTAGCAGGTGTAAGTATAATTGGATTAGTCGTATTTAGTGTACTATTCGTTACAACATCAGGACGTGCGCTAAAAGGTTCATATCCTACAGTAGAATCGAAAAAAGAAGCACGCCAAATCGCTAAAGAGGATCCGGAAGAAACACTTTGGTGGCATGAAGAATCTTTAGAAATTGAAGCAGGAAAAAAAGCATAATTTGTGAAAAGCAACGTGGACTTTTACAAAAAGACTCCTAGTTTAATAGGAGTCTTTTTGTATACATCATTTTTTCTTTTTCTTCAAACTCTTCTCATACGCATAAAGCTTATGAACCTCTTCTTTAAATTCATTCAGAAGTACAATGTTTTCACCATTTGAATAACGTACTGCATTATACGCATCTATAATAATATGCCTCTGAATATGTATACCTTCATCATCATGAATTCTTTCTAACCATACTTCAACTGTTTCTCCTCGTTCCCGGTTTAAAGGAGGGGATAATTTACTTTCCAGCTTGAAAATTTCTTTTCGAATTTCATTATGTGGTGGTTTGTATCGCTTCATTCGTTTTTGGCCTATTCCTTCTTTATCAGTAATAATTGTAGATTCAAAGACAGGTATATTTGGTAAACTTAAATGTTTTCGATGTTTTATTATTTTCCAAACGATGTAAATGGCGATGGCGGTACAGACTATTATGGTAATGCTATTTATAAGAGTTGGATCAAAAGGAAGGGGCTCCAAGTCATCTTTAATAGTAGGATCTTTTAGATTCCCTTTATTCGACCAAAAATCATCTGTTTCTTTTAATGCAGCTGCCGAAAATAACGGATTGATAGCGTATCCGAATCCTAACGCAACAACTTGAACGATATAAGAAAAAACAAGACGAATATAAGGGAATACCGGAATAAGTAAAGCACTAATTGTTCCAATAGCAATAATAGAAGTAAAACGTAATAGCTGTTGATTACGATTTGAACCTGTTTGCCAAAATGTAATCATAATGTGTAAAACTAATAATAATAATTTCCATAACGGTGGAAAAGGGGCATGAAATATAGCTGTAAAGACAAACCATAAAATACCGCCTAACGACTTTTGCACCGGATACCCAGGTCCGATTGCATGTACGATAAAGAAGAAAAGTGGTAACATAATTGTGCCAAAAAGAGAAAAAGGTAGAGTGAAAGAGCAACCGATGATTTGAATAATTAATAGTATTACAAACCCTGTCGTTCGTTTCTTCATGAATTTATGAATAAGAAGTACTCCAATATAGCCTGTTGCTAAAAATAGAGCAATAGCAACAAATTCATCTCTTTCTGTTAATAACGAAAGGAGGAGAAGCAGAATAAAGTCATTAACGTGATAGAGCCAAGTTTTCAACTGTGTCCACCATCCCTTCATTATTTATGAGAAATGTAGGTTGCGTTAGAAGAGGGAGCTCATTCTTCTGTATACCGATGTAAATCATCGTAGACGAGCGTTCTCTTTTTCTCGTTACATAGTGAAGAAATCCTTGTTTCGGAAGAAGTGTACTATCATCTGAAATACGTGCCAATTCCTCTAATGCCTTCCCATAATGCATTTGTCCTTCGTTTAATGGTAAGTGCAGAGGGCCACCTTCTGCTAATACACTAATAAACAATTCAAACGGAATTTGCTGATTCGTTGCGTACTGGCAAATATATGTTGCATATGAAATAAGTTCTTCTACATCATCTCTCCAACCAAACCCGCGATTAGCAGCTAAAGAAAGACAAATCGTCCAGCTATAATTTTTTACTGGTTCATATTGTTTTGCTTGTAATTCCTGCATTTTAGCAGATGCTTTCCAATGAATAGAGCGGAATGATTCACGTTCATATCGTTTCACACCGATAATAGATGTTTCATCATTGTAAAAAGAAAAATTCGTTCGATATGAACCATTTAATAGTTGCTGAAGTTCTTGCAAACCTGCTACTTCTTTAGGAGAAGGATACACAATAATTTCGGTCTTTAATTTATCAAAAATAGGTAAATGTACATTCAATTGATGAAATGGATCTTTTAATACACATTCGAACTGTTCAATTTGAAACACACCACGCTTCGTCGCAGTTAATGTTAAATCCCATTTTTGCGCTGAATGTGCAGGTTGTGAAAATGGAAAGGAGAATAATGTCTTTGAAATTTGTTCAATTCCTTGATCTTTATGCGGTATAAGAGATGAATGTAAATGAAAATAACAAACCCCATTCACGAGTGGTATGCTTGCTCCATTTTTTAAATGAATAAAAAATTGTCCAGTTTCATCAGGAAATAGCCGAGTCGTCTGTTTCTCATTTATAACTTGAAACTTTTTCTCTATGAAAGCGACGTATTTATAAATGAAAATCGCAAATAAATAATAGAAGAAAAAGAGAAACATAAACATTCGTTGCGGGAAAAAGAATGTGAAAAGTAACGCGACTGGCACAGTTAATTGAATAATATGAAGCTGGAAAAATAAAGGTACAGTTACAACGCGTTGACCATTCATGCTTGTTCAATCTCCACAGGTACATCAACTTCTTTTAAAATCCTTTGCATAATTTCATTTTTTGTCGTGCGTAATGCACCTTCCATTGATAAGACGATACGGTGATTCCAAACAGAAGGAACTAAAAATTGAATATCTTCAGGCGTACAATATTCTCTGCCACGTAAAAAGGCTAATGCTTGAACTGCACGCACTAAAGCTAAAGTGGCACGTGGGCTTACACCGTTAGCGATGTAATCATGATTTCTTGTAGCGTGAGCAAGTTTAATTATGTAATGTTCTAACGGTTCTGATACGAAAATTTCTTTTACTTGTTTCTGCGCTTCTAAAATGTCTTCTAAAGAGATAACAGATGTAACACTTTCTAATGGTGTATCGTTACGAAAACGTCGCATCATTTGTAACTCATCTTCTGGGGCCGGATAACCAATTGCAATTGTCATTAAAAAGCGATCGAGCTGTGCATCAGGAAGAGGGAAAGTTCCTTGTGATTCAATTGGATTTTGCGTCGCAATAACAAAGAACGGTTTCGGAAGAGGAGTAGACTGTTTTTCAAGCGTTACTTGTCGTTCTTCCATTGATTCTAACAAACTAGACTGTGTTCTCGGCATTGCACGGTTAATTTCATCTGCTAGTAAAATGTTCGTCATAACTGGTCCGAGTCTTAATTCGAATTCGCTTGTTTTTGGATTGAAATATTCAATACCTGTTACATCACTCGGAAGTACATCAGGGGTAAATTGAACACGAGAGAAATTACCACCAATACTTTTTGAAAGTGTTTTCGCCAGCAACGTTTTCCCGGTACCAGGCACGTCTTCAAGTAGTACATGTCCATCAGCAAGTAGAGAAACGAGTAGTAGATCAATAACATTTTCCTTACCAACAAACACACACCCTATATTTTCTTTTAATGTATGAATCATATGTATCATTCCTTTCATTATAAAAGAGTTAATGTTTCTATATTTTAACAAATTATTCTGAAAATAGGTATGATTTTTCAATTTAAAGAAATGGATATTTAATTATTAAATTATACTTGTATATTTTGGAATATGATTATACAATATCGTTATACGATATATCGTCAGTCGATATATCATAAGACGATGTATCGGAGGTAGGTATAATGAATGCAAAAGCACAAAAATATATTCCGTTAACAGAGGCGACGTATTACATACTTTTGTCATTAGTGAAACCAATGCACGGATATGGAATTATGCAAATGGTGGAAGAGATGACAAAAGGGGGAGTAAGGCTCGGTCCTGGTACTTTATATGGGAATACGACGAAGTTACTAAAAGAGAAGTTAATTGTTGAAGTGGCCTCTACAGATAGAAAGAAGTGCTATGAGTTAACGTCGTTTGGGAGAGAAGTGTTAGAGCTAGAATATAACAGGTTACAGAGATCTGTAAGAAATGGAAACAGTATATTAGGGGAGTGAATGGAAGATGGGGACAAAGAGGATATTCAAACCTTTCGCGGTATGGAGTTTAGAAAAAGAAGAAGACTTTTTAAGAAAAATGCATCAAAAAGGTTGGGCTTTACAAAAGTATAATGTAATGTATACGTTTAAGAAAACTGAGCCGAAAGATGTAGTATATAAAGCGGATTTTAGATTGGATTATAAAGATTCAAAAGAAAAACAACAAGAATATATTGATATATATGAAATGTGTGGATGGAAACATGTAACGAGTTTTGCAAAATGGAATTATTTTTGTAAAGAAGTAGAAGAAGAAAATGAGTTGCCTGATATATATTCAGAAAAGGATACGAGGATACAAAAACTAAATGAGTTATTACTATTCTTTGTAATTGTGTTTGTAACGATAATGCCAACGTTTTACTTATGTTTTCTTGGACCATCAGAATCTAGAATTCCTTATATATTTAAAGGTATGGTAGGGTTTATAGGTTGTATGTATTTATATATATTTATTAATATAACTTGGAAGATTAAACAGTTGAAAAAGGAAATATTGTAACAAAGAGTGGAATTATTAAAGAAGGGGGATATGGGAATTATCTTCTTTAATTCTTATATATTTTTATTTTTGTTCGCTATTTTTTACACAATAAAAATATGTGTATTCAAGGTATAGAACGAACAATTGTAGATGGAGTATCCCGTAGCAATACCTAAAAAATCATAAATAAGGAACTACTGATTAACAATATTTTATCCCGCATTAACGGGCAGTAAGAACCCCACCTCAAAATTCAGCGAAAGCAAAAAAGTTAGGTGGGGGATCAACTACCCGTAAAAGCCCGATTGGTGAAGGCTAATAATCAGTGGGAGATGAACAAAACCTCCACTGATTAAAGTTTCACTTTATGAGAAAGACTGATTTTGAGCAGGTTTAATAAATTGTTCAGGGTTTTCAACAAGTCCGCATACAGCGCATTGGACTCGGTATGTAGGTCCTTGATAAGCCATATGAAAAGCATTCATCGTTTCATTAGTATACTCTTCTTCTACTTGACCAGTTTGAGGATTTAACTTTACTGGTTTTACTTGTTGCTCAAGAATGTTAAAGCGAGTACGATTTGTTTTACAGCTTGGACAAAGCATTGGTTCCATATGTATACACCTCCATTTGTAGCATTTCTTAAACAATATAATTTTATGCAAGTAAAAAACTTTCTCAATATAAATAGGTGTTTAAAGTATTTAAAATTCAGAAAAAATAAAATATAATAAAAGTACGAACTGGTTATGTCCAAACCAAATCTCCTGTTTTATGCCAATAAGCTGGGAGGCCGAGAAATCGGCCTCATTTTTTTATGTTCATTTGTAGGAAGAACAAGGTTTTTTTTAGTTTTTGTCGAATTTTTAGGGATGAATACAAAAGGGGGATGTAACATGAATTTAAAAATGAAATACATCATTTTATATGTAGAAAAGTTTGAAGAATGTTTAAGATTCTATAAAGATACTTTACAGTTACCTATAAAAGCTGAGCATGGTACATATATTGAATTTAATACTGGATCTACAATATTAGCGATGAATACACGAGAAGACGTGAAAGAATTAACAGGACTACCGCTTACAGAAGGTGAATTACAATCTTCTCACTTCGAATTAGGATTCTTAGTTGAGAATGTACAAGAAACAATTGAGCAATTCAGAGAGCAAGGCATTAAAGTTTTAGTAGAACCAATTGTGAAACCGTGGGGACAAACAATTGCCTACATTGCTGATCCAGATGGAAATTATATTGAAATTTGCAGTTCATTAGAATAGAGGGAGAAAAAGAGATGGGATTTCCGAAACTAGAAACAGAACGTTTACTTTTAAGAGAACTTACACTATTAGATGCAGAAATGATGTTCCAATATTTTTCGAAAGAATCTGTTATACGTTATTTCGGAATGGATTCTTTCGAAAATATTGAGCAAGCGAAAACAACGATTCAAACGTTTAAAAATCGTTATGAAGAAGGCAATGTGTTTCGCTGGGGAATAGAGAAAAAGGGGACGGACCAATTAATCGGAACGTGCGGATTTCATTTAATTAACAATCATCATAAACGAGCTGAAATTGGTTATGAATTAGATGATATATATTGGGGAAAGGGATATGCATCCGAAGCATTACAAGCCATCTTAACTTACGGATTTGAAACGTTACAGCTCATAAGAATCGCTGCTGTCGTATATGTGGAAAATGAAGCTTCTCAAAAATTGCTAAAAAAAGCAGGGTTTCAAGAAGAGGGATTACTTCGAAAACATATGATTCAAAATGGAGTTGCTCATGATACCATTTTATTTTCTTTATTAAAAGAAGAGTGGAAGAAGCAATGAGTACGAGTGAAATTATAAGTATAATGAAGAAACATAGAGAAAACCGATTCATTATCGGAATAGATGGTTTAAGTCGTTCAGGAAAAACAACATTCGCAACAAAATTAAAAGAAAATATGAAACAAGAAGGCATTCCGTTTCATATTTTCCATATTGATGATCATATAGTGGAGCGTAATAAACGCTATCATACAGGATATGAAGAATGGTATGAGTACTATTATTTACAGTGGGATATTGCATACTTGCGGCAGAAATTTTTTCAAAAGCTACAACATGAAACGAAATTGAAATTGCCTTTCTATTATGATGATACAGATTCATGTGAAATGAAAAAAGTCCAGATCCCTATTGTAGGTGTAATTGTAATTGAAGGAGTTTTTCTACAGCGAAAAGAATGGAGAGATTTCTTTCATTATATGGTGTATTTGGACTGTCCAAGGGAAACAAGGTTTCAGCGTGAAAGCGAAGAGACACAAAAGAAACTTTCAAAGTTTCAAAACAGGTATTGGAAAGCAGAGGAGTATTATTTAGAAATGGAATTGCCGAAGGATAGGGCGGATTTAGTCATACAATGATTCGAAAATAGAAGGGTGAATACAATGAATATTTTGTGGGATTTTGATGGGACGTTATTTGATACGTATCCTGCATATACGAAGATGCTTTCTGAAATATTAGGTGATACAGTAGATGAACAAGAAATATACAAAAACTTGAAAATATCATATTCTCACGCAATTCATTATTATAATATTTCATGTGAGCAGGAAGAAAAGATTAAAATTTTGAAGAAGAAATTTACTCCAAAAGATATGAAGCCTTTTGCTGGTGTCGAAAAGGTTTTGAAATTTGCAGATAAAAATGTAATCATGACCCATAAACATAAAGCAGGGGTTATGGAAATTTTAAAATATTACGGATGGGACAAATATTTCGTCGATATGGTTACAATTGACGATGGTTTCCCTCGAAAACCGAATTCTTTAGCGTATGATCATTTACATAGGAAGTACAATATTGATTTAGCTATTGGAGATAGAGAGTTAGATTTATTACCTGCAAAGGAATTAGGTATTTCAACATGCATGTTTCAAGGGATTTGTGATGTATCGGATTATTCTTTGGCACATTATTCGGAATTTTTTAAGATAGTGGTTGATAGAGAGGTTTCTTTATAAATGGTTTGAAAATAACCTCTACTTTTCATACAAAAAGTAGAGGTTATTTTCTATGTTTTGTATGTAGTAGGTTAATTATTTCAGAAGCTTTTTCAAGAGCTTTATTAGTTTCTTTAAAAAGATTGGCTGTATAGGTTATTCATGGTACACCTGCATATACATTAGTAGAAGAAAATTTACTTTCGTTAGTTTCAAATTAAAATAAGATTTTTAATAATGGAGAGGGGGTAAGATATGGACTTTCAAAAAATGTTTAAAAAATATCGAGACGACCATCAACATCCAATGAATAAATTTTTTCACTTTATTGGTATTCCTACGATTATCACTTCTATATTCATTTTATTCGTGAATTGGAAATTAGGGCTATCACTATTTATATTAGGATGGATTTTTCAATTTGTAGGTCATGCAATTGAAGGTAAGAAGCCGACTTTCTTATCAAATCCAGCATATCTGGTAGTAGGTCCAATATACTTTTTTAAAAAAGTATTAAAAAGAAATTAACTCAATAAAAGCACTATAGGCGGTAAAATAAAACCAAATTATGGTTATTCGTGCTAGTATGAAATCATAGCTATACAGAAGGGGTGGGTTATGATGAAAATCGAAATAGTCCCCAAAAAGAAGTACAGTATAATAAGCTATATATCTTTACTTATCGGAATTTTATGTCTTTTATTCGTTTTTATAACTCCAACGAGGATAGCGAATGCGGGTAATATAGTGGGAGATTATATTACTATTGCTCTTACAGGCGTAGGTATCATACTTTCCATAATTATAATGACGAAAAAAACAGAGAAGAAGGGGATAGGTATTCTTTCATTCATACTGTCCTCATCATTTTTTATATTTTGGATCATCACGATTATCTTATTGTTTACTGGTCAAATTAATTTCGCACCGTAATGTGCAATAAAAAGAGTCCTTCATACGAGAAGGACTCTTTTTATTCGGTATCTTCAGGTTGATATTCTAAAATATCTCCTGGTTGGCATTCTAATGCTTTACAAATTGCTTCTAAAGTTGAAAATCGAATCGCTTTTGCTTTTCCGTTTTTCAAAATAGAAAGGTTAGCCATTGTAATTCCAACCTTCTCCGAAAGCTCTGTTACACTCATTTTTCTTTTCGCTAACATTACATCAATATTAATTATTATTGCCATATTATTCACCTCAGACCGTTAAATCATTTTCTGATTTTATATTAATAGCATCTTTTAATAGTCTTTGGAGAACGGCAGCAAAGACAGCGATAACCAATGAAGCAAAAATCATAATCATTCCAATAATAATAATGCCCGGGGCGTCATCTCTCTCTGCCACGAGATAGAAAAGCGGCATGCCTAATACATATAATACACTAATTGTTAATGCACTTTTCTTAATATTTTTCAATGATTTTACAGACAATTTTGAGAATGCGTTGTTTTTGTCAATATAGTTTAACAGCTTAAACGTTTGGTACAGTGCGAAATAGTAAGGTATTGCTGTTGCGTATAAGTTGATAAATACAAGATATTTAATATATGCAATATCAGGATATAATTCTGCAGCGAAATTCCCTATTTTAGGAACTAAAAAAATGCACATAGCAAGAACAGGAATTCCCATAAGAATAACAGCCGTCTTTAAAAAGAGTGTTGATCCTTGTTTCATAAAAAGCACCTCATTTAATTATTATCTATATAATTTAACATGTAATTTATTGTTTAACAATAAATTTTTATTTCATTTAATCGTGTTTTTATTGATAAACAAATTTTTATATGATGAAGAGAATAATGACACTTTAATAGTAGAGAATATAGGGCTGTGACATATAACATTATTTAATTAATGAACGAAAGTGACGGTAATTGTTGTTAGCTTTATGACAATAGGGAACTAATAAAAAAGAACATATATAAGTTTTGTATAAACGTAATGGGAAATTGGATCTTGTATATAAATGAATGTAAAGTTTATGGAGGAACAAAAATGATGAAATTGAGTAAAAAAGTGAAGGGGATATTATTAGTATCAACTGTAACATTAAGTGTATTAAGTACTGAAAGCATGATGAATGATCAGGCGGCCGAAGCTAAGGTGGAACAAGTAGAGCATCAACCAAAAAATATAATTATGATGGTTATGGATGGAACGAGCTCTTCAGCAACAACGTTAGCTCGCTTGTATAAAGGGGCACCGCTTGCATTAGATGAAATCATAACAGGAGGTGTTCGCACATATTCAGCAGAATCCGCTATTACAGACTCAGCCCCAGCAGCTACAGCTTTAGCAACAGGGAATAAATCAAATTCAGGATATGTAGGTGTATTGCCATCTATTGTGAATTCACCAAGCTTAAAACCAATTAAAGAAGAGGAGAAGTTGCGGCCAGTTGCGAACGTTCTAGAAGGTGCAAAGCGCTCTGGTCGCGCAACTGGAATTGTTGCTACATCTGAAATTCAACATGCTACTCCTGCTGGGTTCTCTGCCCATCATGCTAACCGCAAGCATTTTGACATAATTGCGAAGCAGCAAGTGTATCAAAATATAGATGTCGTATTAGGCGGGGGAAAAGCAGCACTACAGCCTGTGAAAAGAAATGGAATCCGTAAAGATGGTGAAGATTTAGTTAAAGTGATTCAAGATAAAGGATACGACTTAGTTGAAACAAAAGATGCATTATTGAACTCTAAATCTGATAAAATTTGGGGCTCTTTCTCACATAATGCCCTTGCGTTCGATATGGATCGTGAAGTAACAAATCCAGAGCAACCAACACTTTCTCAAATGACGGAAAAAGCAATTCAAACATTATCAAAAGATAAAGATGGCTTCTTTTTATTTGTAGAAGGAAGTAAGCCAGATTGGGCAGCCCATGCGAATGATCCAATTGGGATTATTAGTGATGTATTGGCATTTGATAATGCGGTTGCAAAAGCATTAAAATTTGCGAAGAAAGACGGTAATACGATGCTCATTGCTGTAGCTGACCATGGCAACAGTGGTATCTCTATTGGCAATAGGAATACGACAAAGGGATATAATACTAAACCTGTATCTGCATACATTGACCCATTGAAAAAGGCGGAAATGACACTTGAAGGGACTACAAATAAACTGAAATCTGATTTATCAAATGTAGAAGGTGTAGCTAAACTATACGGTTTGGACAATCTAACTCATGATGAAAAAGAAAAATTAAAAGCGGCAAAAAAGAAAATGGATGTAGGTCGAATCCTTACTACGATATTGGCTAATCGTGCAAATATTGGCTTTACGACAGGAGGACATACAGGTGAGGATGTATTCTTATACTCTTATGGACCACAAAAACCAGAAGGCTTAATCCAAAATATAGACATTGCGAAGACGATGGCGAAAGCAATGGGCTTTAACTTAGAAGAAGTAACAAATAAAATATTTTTAGAGAGTGAACAAGCCTTTAAGAGAATTGGTGCCACTGTATCAATTGACAAAACCGATGTAGCAAACCCAGTGCTCGTAGTAAATCATAATAAAGTGGAAGCTCAATTAAGTGTTAATAAAAATATAATTCGTATTAATGATAAAGAGTATGAATTAGGAAGTATTATTGTAGAGAGTAATGGGAAGTTCTATGTACCGGAAGAAGCAATTCAATTATTTGTAAAGCATTCTCGTTAAAAAATTGCCAACTAGCTAACCTTGCTAAGCGAACTGGTTGGCAATTTTTTTGTGTTTTGTCCTGTAAATAGTGATGTTTGGATTCTGCCGCAAAGTTTTCCAGAAGAGACTTATAAAAACAAGAAAGGAAAAAAATGCTTCTCTTAAAATAAAGAAGTTCGTTTGTAGAATAGAGAATTGATACATATAGTAAAGTTTTAATAAGTAATGTATGATCACTCAATATTTACAGAAAATATATTAATACTTTAGAATTCCTTTAATTTTCATTATTATTTGTTTAAAATTATCCGTTATATTTATAATGTGTTTATTTCAATTTATCGTATTGCGACGCAGTTTCACACAATTATAAAGAAATCCAAAAAATAAAATTTTCACTAGAGTACATTTAATCTTTATTTATTGAAAAAAATGATTATGCAACTAAGAAAAGTGCAATTTATTGAAATAGAGGTATATTAGAATTTATTTGAAGAAAAAGAGAATGCACCAATTAGTATTTCAATGCTGTGCAGGTGAATATGGAAACCAATTGTCGGGGTAATAACGGAAATGGCAGCATATGAAAGAGAGAGGGAATAAAATGAATATAGTGAAATTACGTCCTAAGCAGCGGTCTAAGTATCGCATTATAGTAGGGACATGGTATTACTCTACAAAGAGGTACATTCAGTGGTTAGTAGACGGAAAAACATATGCAAAAAGGTTCCAACAAGAAAAGCTGCCATGTACAGCAATTCAGCACCGAACAATACTACTTCGGAAGCTCAAGGATATAGATATGTGGTATCAAAACAATAAGGTTGTTAATTTAAAAATTGCTATTAAAAAACTTAATGGTATCGTCATTAGACCGGGAGAAACATTTTCTTACTGGCGTTTAATAGGTAAGCCTACGAGGAAAAAAGGGTATGTAGAAGGTATGGTTTTACACTATGGATCTTTTCAAACAGGTATTGGAGGAGGCCTTTGTCAGCTTTCAAATTTAATATATTGGATGACTTTACATACACCGCTGACAGTAACGGAGCGATATCGTCATAGCTTTGATGTCTTTCCTGATTCCAGGCGAACGCAGCCGTTTGGAAGTGGAGCGACGTGCTCTTATAATTATTTGGATTTGCAAATTAAAAATGACACGGATCAACCATATCAACTTCACCTTTATATGACAGAGAAATATTTAGTTGGTGAATGGAGAACAATGTATCCGCAACTTTATCAATATGAAGTTTATGAAAAAGAACACGCCATTCAGCCTGCATACTGGGGTGGTTATATACGACATAATGTGATTCAACGCAGAGTATATAATCAACAGAAGCAGTTTATAGAAGATCAATATGTAACGGAGAATCACGCTATAATGATGTACGAACCACTTTTAGTTTGTAAAAATGAAAATAGTGAGTAATATGGTAAACCCATAGATTATATAGTATAGCATGTATGTAATTGTTATTTTTATCAAAAAAGTATAAATCCTAAATTTACTTGGTTTTCATTGGAATGAAAATAAGAAACACAGATGTGAAAAAGCACTGTGTTTTTTTTATGTATTTATTGGAAAAAAAACTCGAATTATCGGCACAAATGCTCCTTCTTTATTATTATAGAAGCTATTTTGGACGTAAGTAATTTGTAAGAAATGAGTAAGAAAAAAGAGATTTTCATTGTGTAAAATATTTATTATATCTACACATAACACCTGATACTAATAGTATGCTATAATATGAATTAGCAACATACAGGAAAGGAATTAGAAAAATGACCTTACAAAATACTAAAAATTTAAAAAAACAAGTTGCTCCTTTTGAAAAATCAACGATTAAAAAAAGTGTTTGGCAACTTATCAACACAATAGTTCCATTTATTATTTTATGGTACCTTGCTTATAAAAGTTTGTCAGTTTCTTATTGGTTAACATTAGTTCCATCTCTGTTAGCCGCTGGATTTATGACACGAATTTTCATTATTTTTCATGATTGCACCCATTATTCCTTTTTTAAAAGTCGACGTGCAAATAGAATAGTTGGAACATGTATGGGTGTTTTAACTTTATTCCCATTTGATCAATGGGGGCATGAGCATTCTATTCACCACGCTACGAGTGGTAATTTGGATAAGAGGGGTACAGGGGATATTTGGACGCTTACAGTTGATGAATATGTAGCTGCACCATTTAGACTTCGTTTAGCATATCGTTTATATCGCAATCCATTCGTTATGTTTGGATTAGGTCCGATTTATGTTTTCTTGCTTAAAAATAGATTTAATCGAAAAGGTGCAAGACAGAAAGAACGTATGAATACTTATTTGACGAATATATTAATCGTTGCTTTAATAGGGGTACTTTGCTGGGCAATCGGATGGCAATCGTTCCTTTTCGTACATGGTACTATATTCTTAATAGCAGGCTCAATAGGTATTTGGCTGTTTTACGTACAGCACACATTTGAGGATTCTTATTTTGAAGAGGATAAAGATTGGGAATATGTGAAAGCGGCAGTGGAAGGAAGTTCTTTTTATAAGCTTCCAAAAATTTTGCAATTCTTAACTGGTAATATTGGATTCCATCATGTTCACCATTTAAGCCCAAGAGTACCTAATTATAAACTAGAAGAGGCACACAATAATACGCTTCCGTTAAAAAATGTACCAACGATTACGCTTGCTACAAGCTTACAATCACTACGTTTCCGTCTTTGGGATGAGAAAAGTAACAATTTTGTTAGCTTTAAAGATGTCAAAAATATAATTAAAAATAATGTTTCTGTTCGAGTGAAATCTGAACTATAACTTCATCGCATATGAAAAACGCCCCTTAATCATTTTTGATTTAAGGGGCGTTTTTGTTTAAATAGTAGATGATTGATGAGGAGGGGATTTCAAATTGTAATTACGAAGGATTAGGAAATGTCGTTAAGGATAATTGATTCTCGTTTAAATGAAAATGATGAAGTGAAAATAGAGCCTGCTACAAATTTGCAACAGGAATCTATTATGGATAGCCGAAGACATCGGCTGAACGAAATTATCCGTTATCTTAATAGCGAATGATTACAATCGACTATTTCTCCCAAAGCTCGATGAGTCGTCCTTCAGGATCTTTAATCCAAATAAACTTTCCAAATTCACTAACCTCTTCTTTCTTTTCAAGAGGTATACCAATTTGTTCAAGATGCTGAATAGTCTCATGTAGATTATGTACTTGGAAATTTAACATTACTTGTTGTTCTGTTGGAAAATAATTGTCATCTTCATTGAAGAAAGAAAAGATAGTCTCAGTTCCTGATTCGGGTTTAATCACAGTCCCATTCCAATTTTCTATTTCAATCTTCAATACTTCGCTGTACCATTTTTTTATAACATCAATATTTTTAGTTCTCCAAAATATTCCTCCGAATCCTTTGATCATCTTATATAACTCCTGTCTATTTTAAAATTTTTAATGTGACGTAGTATAAATTTAATATATCAAAACAAAGTGGTAATAGTAAGGAAAAGCATCAACTTATGAACAATAAAAAAATAATAATTGCTAACAGCATTTCCTACATTAATTATACCGACATCATCTTTGAAACCAAAGTAAAGGAATGTAGCAATACTGACCCGTTTGAGGATAACACTTGAACGCAAAAACCTCCTGAACAATTCAAAACACGAAATGCTATAAATAATCATTTCAATAGTATAGAAGAAATAGGGGAATTGTTCCTGAGAAAATGAATGAAGGAATGATAAAAGACCGCACATGAGGTGAAATCCATGCGCGGTCTTCTCTGTATCGTACAGTACTACAAAGGTTCGCTAATTTTACCTTCTTTATGAGTGCTACTGGTGATTTTTTTCTTAATCTTAAAGTGATAGTAAGTGTAGCAAAAGATGATAAATGGTACAGTACAGTAGATTCCTAGTCTTTGATCGGGGATAAAGATAAGACTTACTAATATAATGCCATACAATCCAAAACCAAGAATGGGTACAAGTGGATAAAGTGGAGTTTTGAATTTTAAGTCTTCTAATTTTCCACCTTCAGCTAAATAGCGTTTACGGAAAAAGAATTGAGAAACACAAATTGACATCCAAACAATGATTGTAATGACTCCAGAAATTGAAATAAGCCATAAATAAACCGTTTCAGCAGCTACCACGCTTGTCAAAAGAGAAAAAGCAGAAATAGCTATCGTCAAGATTAAAGCGTTTAGTGGTATTCCTCGTGATGATAATTTCTTTAAAAAGGCTGGCGCCATTTCATTTTTTGATAATGACCAAAGCATGCGAGTTGCGGCGTACAGTCCTGAGTTTGCGACAGAAAGAACAGCGGTAAGAATAACAAAGTTCATAATATCAGCTGCATACGGAATACCGATATTATCAAAAACAGCAACGAATGGGCTCTTTGTTAATCCTGCTTCTTCCCAAGGAATTAAAGCTACGAGAACAAAAATTGCTAAAACGAAGAAAAACATCGTGCGCCATATAATATTTCTAATAGAACGAGGTAAAGTCTTTGCTGGATCTTCACTTTCACCAGCTGCGATTCCGACAAGTTCTGTACCTTGGAAGGAATAATTGACCGTAACCATTGTTAATAGAATAGCGGCAAGTCCATTCGGGAATAAACCACCGTGATTTACGAAATTTGAAAGAAGCGGAGCTGGTTCGTCTCCTTTTAAGTCAATAAAACCGAACATAGCGGCGCCACCAAGAATAATGAAAGCGATAATGGCAGATACTTTAATGCTTGAAAACCAAAATTCTGTTTCTGCATAACTACGAGCAGATAATGCGTTTATAGTGAATATGGTAACGCCAAATATTAAACACCAAACCCAAACGGGAATACCAGGAAACCAGCGCTGCATCGTAATACCGGCAGTTGTAAATTCAAGACCGGTCGTATTCGCCCAGCTTAACCAATACAACCAGCCGATTGTAAACCCAGTTGCAGGGTTAATAAACTTGGTTGCATATTCCTGGAAAGAACCTGAGACAGGCATGGCTACAGCAAGCTCACCAAGACATAGCATAACGAGATACATTAATAATCCACCGGCCATAAAGGCAAGTACGGATCCGCCAGGTCCAGCTTTACTTATAATAAAACCAGATCCGTTAAATAACCCCGTTCCAATCACACCACCGAGTGCAATCATAAATAAATGTCTACTTTTCATTGTGCGCTTTAATTCATTGTTTGTATTGTTTACTTGCGTCATTGTTTTCCTCACTTTCAAAATTGGTAGTATGAAAATTGATGTTTTTCCGTATTATGGAATGTATTCCGTGATGTGAAATCTTGTTCTAATTTTCAGATAATTAAAAAGAAAAGTCAATATTTTTTTGTTTGCGTTTTCAAAATGTTGATAGCGTATCTTTTGTTTATTTTGAAAATTAAATAAATTGATTGATTTCAGTTTGAATTTTTGATAAATTGATAGTTAATTAGGCTAAACATACTACAAGTAAAGTTGAGGCGAATTATGGTACAGTCCATTGATCGAGCGATAAGTATTATTAAGCTATTAAATTCTACAAATGAAAAAGAGTATTGGGCTATTTCTGATATAGCTGATGGAACACATCTTCCGGTTAGTACAGTACATAGATTACTTAATTCTCTAATGGAGCATGGGTTAGTTACACAAATTTCAGAAACAAAGCAGTACAAGATTGGGCCAATGTGGATGGAAATAGGATTACGTCAATTGGAGAAGGTAGACTATAGATCTGTTGCAAGGGAAGTGATGAAGCGATTGGCCGCTGAAGTGGAAGAAAGTGTCTATTTGAACATTCCAAATGGAACTCATTCTATTATTATTGAAAGAATTGATAGCCCTTTAAAAATTCGGGTTATCGATAACTTAGGGGAACAGATTCCACTTTCGATTGGCGCCGCAAATAAAACGATGCTTGCCAATATGAAAACGAATGAAATGGAATACATTGTAGAACAATTACTTTCTTCTTTACCAGAACAAAAGCAAATTCTTCTTAATCAAATAAAACAAATAGAAAATGAAGGATATGCTGTAAGTTATGGTGAAAAAACAGAAGGGACAGCTTCAGTAGCTGCACCTATTATCGGATTCAATCATAAAGTAGTAGGAGCATTAAGTGTTGGGTTAATTAGTCATCGTATTAATGATGATCGACTATCTTTTCTTATTAGTAGGGTAAAAGAAGCAGCTCATGAAATTTCAATAAAAATCGGCAGTACATCAGAATTATAATTTTGATAACTGTCGTCATTTTTTATTCATATATTGGAATTGATTTTCATAATGCGGAAAAATAGGGGGATTACTATGTCAAAGTGGCAATCAAAAGAACAATTGATTCAGTTATTAAGCAATCTTGTTGAAATTCCTAGTATTACAGGTTCAGAAGCTGAAGTTATATTACCAGACTTTGTTGTAGAACAATTATCTGACTTACAGTATTTCAAACAAAATCCGCATCATTTGCAAAAAAATCCGACAGGGGACGGACGATATTTTGTTACCGCTCTAGTAAAGAAAAGTGATAGTACGAAAAATACTGTAATTCTTGTTAGTCATTTTGATGTTGTAGATGTACAAGATTATGGAGTGTGGAAAGAAGAGGCATTTCATCCTAAAAAGTTAACATCTATGTTTTACTCCCATAAAGATGAACTACCAGATCATGTACGTGAAGATATAGAACAGGGAGATTGGCTATTTGGTAGAGGGACAATGGATATGAAATGTGGTCTAGCTTTACAAATGGCAATGGTTGAGCAAGCTTGTGAAGGAAGATTTGATGGGAATGTTCTTTTATTAGCTGTTCCAGATGAAGAAGTGAACTCCGTAGGGATGAGAGCAGCTGTTCCGAGATTATTAGATTTAGCAAGAGAACATGATTTAGAATTTAAAACGGTTCTAAATTCAGAGCCTATGTTTTCAAGGCATCCTGGGGACCAAAATAAGTATATTTATACTGGTTCTATTGGGAAGGTGTTACCTGGTTTCCTTTGCTATGGAAAAGAGACACATGTAGGCGAACCTTTTGCAGGCTTAAATGGGAGTTATATGGCTGCATTATTAACAGCAGAATTAGAGTTGAATACGGACCTTTGTGATATTGTAGATGGTGAAGCGAGTCCTCCACCAACTAACTTGCTTCAAAGAGACTTAAAAGAGGACTATTCTGTACAAATTCCGCATCGTGCAGTCACACTATTTAATTTGTTTTTACTAGAAAAATCGATGACAGATGTCGTTTCGTTGCTGCGTCAAAAAGTAACGAAAGTAGCAGAGAAAATCGAAGAGTCTTACGAGAAGCAAGCATATCGTTTTTCTAAATATAATCCGTTCATACCTCCTAATCTTAAAGTAAATGTATTAACGTATGAAGAGCTTATCGCGTATGCAATTGAACAACATGGAAAAGAGACAATAAATGATATTCAATCTAATATTATAAAAAATAGAGAAGATAAAGATGATCGTGCAGTAACAATCGATTTAGTTGATAAATTAGCTATATTATGTAAAGAAAAAGCGCCGATGATTGTACTTTTCTTCGCTCCGCCGTACTATCCAGCTGTGAGTTCACGCAACAATCCTTTCATTAAAGAGGTAGTTGTAGAAATGGAAAAGTATGCCCAATACAATCATAGCATTACATTTGAAAATCAAAATTATTTTGGAGGAATTTCAGATTTAAGCTATGTGGGCTTACAGAACCCATTGGATTCAATGAGTTCTCTTGTAGACAATATGCCATTATGGGATAAAGGCTATTCAATTCCACTTCAGGAATTAGAAGAGTTTGACGTTCCAGTATTAAATATGGGGCCGGTAGGAAAAGATGCACATCAATGGACAGAGCGTCTAGACGTAAATTACGCATTTGAAACGCTATTCGATATGTTACCGATATGTATTGAAAAATTACTTGTATCTAATAAAATTACACAGTCATAGTTAGGTGTGTATAAAAGTGAATGAATGGAAAACATAACATTCTTAGAGAAGGTATAGAAATAGAAACCAAAAAGAGGATTTGAATATAATTATTTTAATATAATAAAAACAAAACGGGCAAACTCAATCATTTATGAATTTGTCCGTTTATCTTTTGGCGAAAATAGGGGGATGTAAACTACATGTGTATATAGTCAAAAACAGTTTGTAATTAGTGTTTACTTTTTAGTTTGATTAGATAATTCAATAGACTTTTGCGTGCAACGTTGCATAGCTGAAATGATGGCTGTTCGCAAGCCTTTTTCTTCTAATGTTGCTACAGCCTCTATTGTCGTTCCGCCTGGGGAACAAACCATATCTTTCAATGCACCTGGATGTATTCCTGTTTCCAATACCATTTTTGCAGAACCTAACACAGCTTGAGCTGCGAATTTATATGCTTGATTTCTTGGCATACCATCTAGTACAGCAGCATCTGCCATCGCTTCTATAATCATATATACATATGCTGGCGAAGAACCACTTACAGATGTTACAACATCCATTAATTTTTCGCTTACGATCTCTGTTTGACCAAAACTATTGAAAATGTTTAGTACATCTTCTAAATCTTTTTCTGTAACCATTTCGTTAGGGCATAAAGCAGACATTCCTTCTCCAACAAGAGCAGGAGTATTAGGCATTACTCTCACAACCTTTAATTTTTTATCAAAGGCATCTTCAGTACTATTAATGCTTTTCCCTGCAGCGATTGTTACGACGATAACGTCGTTTTTGATCACTTCTTTTATTTCATTAATTACGGAGGAGGATAAGTCTGGTTTGATTGATAAAATTAAAATATCAGCATTTTTAGCTACTTCATTGTTGTCAGTAGTTGTAGTTATCCCGTATTTTTCACTAGCATTTTTTAAATTCATAGTGTTCAAATCTGAACACATGATTTTATTTGAAGATACTATATTATTGTTTATCATACCGCCAATTATAGCCATCCCCATATTTCCGCATCCGATGAATCCAATTTGTTTGTTCATAATAACTCGATCTTGCTCCTTTTATAATTAGTTATATCGGTTTGATATTATTATCTTAGAATAATAATAACATCCCTGTGCAATATAAAGAAACATTCTAAGAGAATATATTCCTTTTTGCAACACTAAAAGATAAAAATTAATTATATTCGACATTATGTAAATATATACACTATAATTTAAGGTTTTATGCTTATGAATATGAGTTAAACTTATATCAATTTTTATTTTCATTCAATAGGGCGATAATTTCATACAAGTAACTTGCGGCTCTATTTATTTTTAAAAATACCTCTTGACACTGAATCGAACTATATCGCATAATATAAAAAAATCAGATCGAAAATCGTTGAAGGGAATTAGTACATATGTCTTCTTACGAAAGAGAGTGGAATTCACCGGCTGAAAGATTCCTCGTATAGAATGTATCGAACCTATCCCTGAGTCTTAAATGAAAGTTTAGGCGTTCGCCTGCGTTATAGGCGTCAAGTGGATATCTATGTATATCAATCAAGGTGGTACCGCGGAACAATGACCGTTTCGTCCTTATTATTTTATTAAGGGCGAAGCGGTCATTTTTATTTTGCTCTTTCATACTACAGGGCAGCATGGATGAGAATAAATATAGCTGCAAACTGAATGAATAGAAGTGTAATGTATAAAAACTTTGATTTTAGACTTGGGGGTTACAAAAGTGAAAAAACAACGAATTGTTGTAAAGATAGGGAGTAGTTCCTTGGCAGATAGTCATGGAGGCATTTCTAAAGAACAACTTTCAGATCACGTTGCCGCATTGGTACGACTGAAACAGGAAGGGCATGAAGTTTTGTTAATTACATCTGGAGCCGTCGCAGCAGGTTTTTCTGCTCTTGGGTATCCTAGCAGACCAGTGACAACTAAAGGGAAACAGGCTGCAGCAGCTGTCGGACAAAGTTTATTAATGCAGGCGTACACAGAGGAGTTCCGTAAATATGATATTGTTACTGCACAACTTTTATTAACGAGAAGTGATTTTTCTAGAAAAGAACAATACAGTAATGCTTACGCTACTTTAGGAGAGCTACTAAACCGTTCCGCTCTTCCTATCATCAATGAAAATGATTCCATTTCTTTAGAGGAGCTGACGTTCGGTGATAATGATATGCTGTCAGCTTTAGTAAGCGGACTTGTGTCGGCAGATATACTTATGATTTTTACGGATGTGAACGGCTTATATGACAAAAATCCTCAAAAAAATACGGATGCGAAAAAATATTATTTTCTTCCTGAAGTTACGGAAGAAATCGCTTCTCTTGCTGGAGATGCTGGTTCAAAACTTGGAACTGGCGGTATGAAATCAAAAATCGATGCTGCAAAGACGGCGCTATCTCTTGGAGTGAGTGTATTTATCGGAACAGGACGTGGACAGGAAAAGTTTTTAGATGTTTTGAAGGGCAAAGGTGATGGAACGTATATCGGTAATGCTCCTCAAAAAGTAATTAAAATGAACAAGCAATGGATCGCCTTGCATTCGCTTGTTAGCGGTCAAATTGAAGTAGATGCCGGAGCAGCTACTGCTATCATTCAACATGGAAAGAGCCTTCTTCCTGCTGGTGTTACAAATGTGTCAGGATTTTTCCAAGTGGGTGAAGTCGTGGAAGTAATTACGCAACAAGGGCGCGTAATAGGAAAAGGACAATGCACATATAGCGCGGAGGAACTAAGGAATTTAAAAGGTATGCAAAGCCAAGATATTCAAGCAAGAGGCGAAAGGCATAATTATGAAGTCATCCATAGAGATCATTGGGTTTCATTTTAAGAAAAGAGAGCACGCAAATTTGAATGGGCAGGTAAGTTTTAGATACTCGTGTTAAATGGTTCTCAAATAATATACGGATTAACCTTTAAAAAGGAGGAAATAAAAATGAATGAAGTGTTGGCAAAGGGGAAAAAAGCGAAAGAGGTTGCTAGAGAACTTGTGCTTACATCTACAAATCAAAAAAATGAAGCACTTACCGCAATTGCTGATCAGTTGATAGTAGAAACAGCTTATATTGTAGAGGAAAACAAACGGGATATTGAAGAAGGTAAGGCAAAAGGATTTTCTGAGTCACTCCTTGATCGTCTTATGCTGAATGAACAACGTATCATTGATATGACTGAGGGAATTAAGCAGCTAATTGATTTACGTGATCCTGTTGGGGAATGTGTAAGTGCATGGGAAAGACCAAATGGACTATCTATTCAGGAGATGCGAGTACCACTTGGTGTTGTCGGGATGATTTACGAGGCAAGGCCGAATGTGACAGTAGATGCTGCTACAATTTGTTTGAAAACAGGAAATGCAGTCATATTGCGTGGTAGTTCTTCCGCTATCCATTCTAATAAAGCGATCGTTGCTGTAATTCACCGAGCGCTCAAACAAACGAGCTTGCCTCAAGAAAGTGTACAGCTCATAGAAGATACGACGCGAGATAGCGCGAAGCAGTTATTTACATTAAATGACTACTTGGATGTTCTTATCCCAAGAGGTGGCAAGCAATTAATCGATACTGTAGTAAGAGAAGCGTCTGTTCCAGTACTTGAAACAGGTGCGGGAAATTGTCATATTTTCATTGATGAAACAGCGGATAAACAAATGGCATTTAATATTATTATAAATGCAAAAACGCAGCGTCCATCTGTATGTAATGCAATTGAAACGATTATACTTCATGAAAAGTGGGCGCAGCAATTTGGTAGCGAACTGTTTTCTTTATTGAAGGAAAGAGGCGTGGAGCTACGTGGTGATAAGAAAGCATTGGCAATTGATTCTTCTATTGCATTCGCTTCAGAAGAGGATTGGGAAACTGAGTTTTTATCTCTCACGCTAGCAGTTAAAGTCGTTTCTACAGTAGAAGGAGCGATTCATCACATAAATACGTATGGATCCATGCATTCCGAAGCGATTATTACAGAGAACGAGGAAAACGTCAGCAAGTTTTTCACATCCGTTGATGCCGCAGCACTTTATCATAATGCATCGACTCGTTTTACGGATGGATCTGAATTCGGATTTGGTGCAGAAATTGGCATCAGTACGCAAAAGCTACACGTAAGGGGACCAATGGGACTTCCTGCATTAACTTCTACAAAATATGTGATTCGTGGGAATGGACAGATTCGGGGATAAAAATTATAAAAGAAAAAGTGAAATAATAACGAAAGACACCCAATTTCATTTAGGTGTCTTTCGTTATTATAAGTATTGATTTACCACACAAAAAGCCCCACGAGCATAGCGCTTAACAAGGAAACAGCCATTCCGCTAACAAGAAGCTTCCAAACATTTTTACCGATTATTGATGATTTTTCTCCGCCAAATAATGAATTGTAAGTTCCGTATATCATACCTACTGTACTAAAGTTAGCAAAAGAGGCTAGAAATGTAGTTGCAACAGCAATCGTATGCGGTTGTAAAGACTTTAAGTTTGATTTTAAATCCATCATGGCAACAAATTCATTCGTTGTGATTTTGATTCCCATTAATTCAGCTACATACATAGCATCTTTACCTGTTAAACCGAGTAAAAAAGCAAAGGGGCTAAAGATAATGGAGAAGATTTTTTGAATTGTTAAACCTGCTACAAAAAAGCTTAAAATGCCATTTAAACATGCTGTTAAAGCTACATATCCAATTACCATAGCTAAAATAACGATTACCATATTCATTCCGACTAACATACTGTTTGAAATAGTAGAAAAGAAATCTTTTTTTTCATTTTTTGAAGGTTTATAAACAACATCTTCTTCTTTCGTAACTTCAATAGGGTTTAAAACATTAGCTAAAATTAATGCGTTAATACAGTTTAAAGGAATAGCGCTGAAAATATATGTTGCTGGAACCATTGATAGATAAGCACCAAGAATGGATCCGCTGACACTACTCATACTCATAATTCCAAAAGTCAACAAACGATTTTCTTTTAAAACAGATAATTGATCACGAACAACCGCAAGTGCTTCCGTATTTCCTAAAAACATCATTTGAATGGAAAAGAAACTTTCTAACTTTGGTAAACGAGAAATCTTAGAAATAAGTGCACCAACTTTATCAATGATCCAAGTTAAGACTCCAAAGTAGGAAAGGATATCAAAAAAAGTGATAACAAAAATGATAGGAAGTAAGGCGCTAAAGAAGAAATCAACTGTTTGATTTTCCATAGCTGAAGGAAATGCAAAACGAATACCTTCATTCGCGCACGATAGTAGCCAACTGAAAAATGACGCAATTTTATTAATAATAATACTGCCCAATTTGGTGCCTAACATAAACCACGTAATAAAAAGCTCCAATATGATTAGAATAACGATTGGTCTCCATTTTATTTTTCTTTTATTAGGCGAACAAAGGAAGACGATTAATATTACAACAAAAATCCCTAACATATTTAATATGAAATGCATGTCAACAACTCCTTGAGGCTTATTATTTGTATATAAAAAAGCCTCTATTCTTCCAAATTTGGATTATGATCAGGAGTTATGATGAATGTGAATTATGTTTAGCATTCATCTATTTCAATTAATGTACTAACAATTAATGTTTTCGCTTTATAAAGTATATGTATTAGGAATGTAAAGCAACAAATTAAATCTATTGACGGAACGAAGGATAACTAATAACTGCATCCATTTTTAAATTGTTTAGGCGAAATACCAGTATGTTTTTTAAATACCTTTGTAAAATGACTTTGGTCGTGAAAATTTAGTAATGTAGAAATTTCGGATATAGAATGTCTCGTATATGTCATTAACTTTTTTGACTCATCGACTTTCGCACGCTGAATATATTCATTTAAAGAAATTCCAACTTCTTTTTTGAAAAGGGAAGATAAATAACTAGGGTTTAATGTGACTATTTCTGCAAGGATATTTAGTGTAATATCACCATAAAGATGAGTGAATATATAATTTTGACATACGTTTATATGTTTTGAATGTTGCTGCATTGTACTATTTTTGACACGTTCTGCAAACTCAAGTAAAGCATTCTCTAAAAAAGGGGGAATTGCTTCATTTTTATGTATTTCTTCGAGTTTTTGTATAAATAAATCACTAATAGTATATGCGATTTCAGGGAAAACTCCGCCTTCAATAGCAGATCTAGTTGCAAGTGTAATAGCTGCAATGGCAGAATTCTTTTGGCTTCGCAGGTGACTTGTCTTTGATAACACCCCAAGTTCTCCTGATTCAGGTAATCTCCTTAGATTTTTAATTAACTCCTCCTTTTTCCCTTGCTTAATACATTCAAATATTTTCCTCTCGGCTAGTGGATCGATATGAGTTAATGTACTTTGTCGTTGCTCTGATATATGTACATCAGGCTGTTCAATTTCGAATTCCACCTTTTTTATTAGCATGTTTTTTTGCAGTATATCAGCTATGTCCAACTGTTTCTGATATAGCATGTAATAAAGCACTAAACTTACATTTAAAAAACTCATATTATTTAATACGGGTAGAGAACGATAATATCGAATCATTTCTTCTTTGTTTATTTTTAGTTGAAGATCATTAACAATGCCGTTAATTGATGTTTCTGATAGCCTGGAATAAAGGACTGGTCCAACAATTATATTCCCACTAATTTGGTCGTTCAAACGCAGATGAATTGCGAAAAAGTTTTCGAGAAAGGCGGTCTCTACTAGTGACGGAAAAGTATAGGAAGGCTGTTCCTTATATAGTTCATTCAGTATTGCCTCTTTGGAAGAATACATAGGGTTATGCAGAATATTGGACGAGATTTCAAATACTAAATCTCCTTTGTTAGTAAGAAAATAGATAGGTGTTTTATGTAGATCAAAGACTAGCTTACAAATATAATATAGATCTTCTCGTTTGGAACAATTCATTATTTTAACCTCTATTCTTTAAAAAACAGCTAAAATTTTTACAAGCATTCTAAAAAATATACCATAATATCTAAAAGATAATAACTATAATATCATTAAGAAAGCGTTTACTTATATGTTTTTTAGGAGGGCTATCATGAAAAGAGATATTAAGAAAATCATTTCTGAAATGACGCTAGAAGAAAAGGCAAGTCTATGTTCTGGATTAGACTTTTGGAATACAAAAGGGATTGAACGATTAGGGATTCCATCAATTATGGTAACTGATGGACCACATGGTCTAAGAAAACAGGCAGAGGGAGCAGATCACTTAGGGATTTATAACAGTATTCCATCGACTTGTTTCCCTTCAGCAGTAGGGTTAGCAAGTACATGGAATAAAGACTTAATACATGAAGTAGGAGTTGCATTAGGAGAAGAATGTCAGGCTGAACATGTAGGTGTTCTCCTTGGACCAGGTGCAAATATTAAACGTTCACCGCTATGCGGAAGAAATTTTGAATATTTTTCAGAGGACCCGTATTTATCATCGCAAATGGCTATAAATCATGTTAAAGGCGTCCAAAGTCAAGGCATTGGAACGTCATTAAAGCATTTCGCAGTTAATAATCAAGAGCATCGCAGAATGTCTGTAGATGCAATTGTTGATGAAAGAACTTTACGTGAAATTTACCTTGCAAGCTTTGAAGATGTTATTAAGGAAGCACAGCCTTGGACAGTAATGAGTGCTTACAATAAAGTAAATGGTGAATACGCTTCGGAAAATAACTATTTGTTACATGATATTTTAAAAGATGAATGGGGATTTGAAGGCTTTGTCGTATCTGATTGGGGCGCAGTAAATGAACGTGTTGCAAGTTTAGCGAACGGTTTAGAGTTAGAAATGCCTTCAAGCTTTGGAATTGGTGAGAAGAAAATTATTGATGCAATTCATTGTGGTGAGCTAAGTGTAGAAAAGCTTGATCAAGCAGTTGAGCGTCTTCTTTACATTATTTTTAAAGCTTATGATAATCAATTAGAAAACGCTACGTATAGTAAGGACACGCATCATCAGCTTGCAAGGGAAGTTGCAAGTGAAAGTATGGTTATGTTACAAAATGAAGATTCCATTCTTCCGCTAAAAAAAGAGGGGACGGTAGCGGTAATTGGAGAATTTGCAAAGCAACCACGTTATCAAGGCGGCGGAAGCTCTCATATTAATCCAACAAAGCTTGAAAGTATTTTTGAAGAACTTGAAATGGTATCAGGTGAAAAAACGAACATTTTATTTGCACAAGGCTATGATCTTGCAAGCGATGACGTAGATGAAAACTTGATTAATGAAGCAAAAAAAATAGCTGAGAGCGCAGATACAGCTGTCCTTTTCGTTGGGCTTCCAGATCGTTATGAATCAGAAGGCTTTGATCGAAAACATTTACAAATGCCAGAAAATCACGTGCAATTAATTGAGGCTATTGCTGAAGTTCAAAGTAATATCGTTGTAGTTTTAAGTAATGGTGCGCCAATTGAAATGCCATGGATAGGTAAAGTAAAAGGAATACTTGAAGGCTATTTAGGTGGCCAAGCATTAGGCGGAGCAATTGCTGATTTATTATTTGGTGATGCGAATCCAAGTGGGAAGCTAGCAGAAACATTCCCGGAAGTTTTAAGCGATAATCCTTCTTACTTAAACTTCCCGGGTGAAGGTGATAAAGTAGAATATAAAGAAGGCGTGTTCGTTGGATACCGTTATTATGATGCAAAAAATATTGAACCATTGTTCCCATTTGGCTTTGGGTTAAGTTATACAAACTTTGAGTATAGTAAACTTTCAATAAGTAAAAACGAGATAAAGGATACGGATACTGTTTCTGTTCTTGTAAACGTGAAAAATGCTGGTAGTATAGCTGGGAAAGAAATTGTTCAGCTGTATATAAAAGATGTTGAAAGTAGTATGATTCGTCCTGAAAAAGAATTAAAAGGATTTGAAAAAGTAGAGTTGCAACCGGGAGAAGAAAAAACGGTTAGTTTTACTTTAAATAACAGGTCATTTGCTTATTATAATGTTGAATTGAAGGACTGGCATGTTGAAACAGGTGAATTCGAAATTTTAGTAGGAAAGTCTTCAAGAGAGATTGTTTTACAAGATAACATATTCGTTCAATCAACGACTATAATTAAAAAAACAGTGCATCGAAATACGTTACTAGGGGACATATTTGCGGACCGAATGTTAGCACCAATTGCAAAAGAGCTTATGGAAAAAGCATTAAAAGACAGCCCGTTTGCAAGTATGGCTGAAGGGGATAGTGATGCCTCTGAAATGATGGATGCTATGCTAAATTACATGCCGTTACGAGCGTTAGTAAACTTTAGTGCAGGCGCATTTACAGAAGAAATGTTAAGTGAAATAATTGAGCTATTGAACGATGCGCAAATGAATCAATAAGCGGCGCATGTGAAGAAGTTAGATGGGGGATTACGGTCTGGAAATACCCGATTGGTTTGGGCTAATATTTTATACTATTAATAAACATAGATTTACAAAAAAGCAAATGAGAGCTAGCATCTCATTTGCTTTTTTTGAATTTATTCAGCTAATGTAAAATCAAATAATTGTCCATTATCTACAGCAGGCCCATTTAGTTCTTTGTAATGTGGGACATTGATATAAAAAGGTCCTTCGGTAGATTCCCACTTATTATCTGTAGCAATAAAAGTAATTTTATAAAACCTAACGTTTTCACTTCTTTCGGTTCGTATCTAGACTATGTCTGTTACGATGCTCTTTTTCTTATTACTTTATCTTGGGTAATGGTAGTAATTACGGGAGAGAAATTGATGTAACAGTTAACTGCGTTCAATTGTTTTGTGGCATGTTAAACTTAAGCAATTTTAATCATTATTTATAAATAAGAACGATGAGTTGGCCATGAACCTTGGAGTTTCCGAAGTTGTATAATTTGTCCTGTATGATAAGCATCGTGCAAAAGGATATTCATATATTGTTGCCAAACAGGTAGAGAAGGAATCGGTTGATCCAGCTCTGCTTCTTGAAGAGATGTTAATGAAGATTGTAAGGCATCATGTACTTGAAGCGTTCGCTTTACTGTTTGTTGCCAAGTATACTTTTTTAATTCTTTTTTAATAAACATCTTTTGTATTCTTAACTTTAGTAATTGCAAAAATAAACATACGCTTTCTACATTATTTTTCTCCATGTAATACATTCTCCTTTCTCTTCAATATGCCTGCCTTATAGTAGAACAAGAATATGAACTGCAACGTATAAAAGAGCTAAAAAAGGAACCTCCATTATTAATAAGGTATTTAACAATCGGCGTTTTAATGGAGTATGGATTAAAAAGATTATCATAGTCTTTAGTTTTCAGTAATTGTAATATAATTCTAAAAATATAGAAGGTATTATTCGATAGTTATAGAATTCAATATATAGCAAATAAGGAGGGGATCAAATGGAAGTCTTTCATGTAACGAGTAGAAAGAGGGAAACGTACCATATTCAAATGAAGTATTCGATACTTTTCGAATGTGCACTTGGTATTGCGGCAATTACTCATAAAAGGTTAATAGACACACTTGAAAAATCCCAAAGCGAATGGGAAGAAATTAGACAATCATTAACAGAAGAAATGAGGGAGCACTTACAGTTTGTAGAAGAGCATAATACGTGGAAAGCGCTGCTTCAGTTGTTGTATGAAGGAGATTTTCAAAATCTATCACAGTTTATTGCGAATATCGATTCGCTTTCAGAAGAAGATTTAAAGTATATATGTTTACCCTTTGTAGGAGAGAAGTATGAAGAAAAAAGACGTTTAGCAGGAAATGGAGACGTAACTGCAATACAAAAATTAAAGGAACTGACACAGGATCATCAGTTTTTCTCTACGTATATTAGCTTTATATGTAATAGTGATATACAAGAACTAAAGGACCATTTAATCGCCGTTATGACAGGATGGTATGAGAGCGTTATTAAAAAAGAGGAAGAGCAATTACTTTCTATATTAGAGCGAGACTATGAAGCAAAGAATGAAATGAATAAAAAGATGAAACCGGAAGAGTTTGTCGAGTGGGCGACTGGCGGCGTTAACTATATGCCAGAGCCAAGTGTTCATTACGTACTTCTTATCCCACAACTGACGTACAGGCCGTGGAATATAGAAGCTGATATTGAAGATACGAAAGTGTTTCATTATCCTGTCGCAAATGAAAGTATACATCCAGAAGATCCGTATGAGCCGAATTATTTTTTAGTTCAAAAACATAAAGCACTTGGGGATGAAGCGAGATTACGAATTGTAAAAATGTTGTTTGAAAAAGAACGTACATTGCAGGAAATTACGGAAAGACTGCAACTTGGTAAATCGACAGTGCATCATCATTTAAAATTATTACGTTCGGCTAAGTTAGTTGATATACATGACGGAAAATATGTATTGAGAAAAAAAGCAGTGCAGTCGTTAGCGAAAGAATTAGATGTATTTTTAAATAGATAATATACAACGAGAATGTACATAAAGGGAGGAATTAAATAGAAAAGTTGGTGAGCTATAGTGAAGAGTGTATTGAAAAATCGTTCATTCTTTTTTATGTGGATTGGTAGCGCAATTTCGGAATTAGGCGGAGCTTTCGGGACGTTGTGTAATTCAATTCTTGTTTATGAGTTAACGGGATCAAAAACAGCATTAAGTAGTATGTGGTTATTATATTTTATCCCATCTCTCATACTGCAACTAATAAGCGGACCATTTATTGATAAATGGAGCCGAAAGTGGATTATGATTTTTTCGCAATGGATGCGGGCATCTGTTTTCTTACTACCTTTAGTCATGGTAGTTACTAGTAATATAGAAGTTTGGCACGTGTATGTCGTTCAAATTATAATTGGGCTCATTACACCGCTTTATACACCTGCAAGTCAAGCAATTACACCGAACATTGTAAGTAAAGAGAATCTTCAAGAGGCAAATGCGTATATTGATGGGATGACTCGTCTTATGATGTTTCTTGCGCCAGTATTAGGTGGCATCGTTATTAAATTCATTGGAATCAAATTAACTATATTGCTCGTATGTATGTGTCTATTTATAAGTGGGGGATTGTTACTTTTCATAAAGGAGGAAAGGGTAAAACAAGAACTGAGAAAAACGTGGCTAGAACAGTTTCTTCACGGTTTTACATACTTTTTCACAAAACCAATCATCGTTTGGCTCGGTATATTTCTTACTTTCGTACAATTTGGAGTAGGGGTAACGATGGTCACAAACCTTCCTTATATAAAAGACGAGCTGTCAGCGGGATATGCGGAGTACGGTTACTTTTTGGCAGGATTTCCGCTTGGCTATGTAGTTGGATCTATACTAGTCGGAAAAGTAACATATAAAAGCCGGCGTATACTTATGCTTGGTGGATTGTTTATAGGAGGGCTCACATACATTTCGCTAGGGTTCAATCATAGTATAATAATTGCGGTAATAACTGAAGTGATTGCAGGTGTTTGCATCGCATTTTTCAATGTTCATAACACGACAATATGCCAACAAACTGTCCCGAACAATATGATAGGAAAAGTATTTTCAGTTCGACTATTTTTCATACGATCCGCTATGCCGTTAGGTGTGTTAGTAGGAGGCATACTAAGTGAAATGTGGGGAGTTAGAGCACTATACTTTATCATCGGTGCGATTATATGTGTCACTTCTTTAATAGGAATATTACTCCCATATTTTAAATTTTTAGATGAGGCAGTTGAAGAGAAAACAGCATAATTCAAAAGATTTAAAACTTTATAATTGAAAATAATTATCATAATCAACTATAATAGAAGAATACTAGTATTCGAATTACAAAGAGGGAGTGGGATATATGTTTATCGAAACGAAAACATTTACTGTAAAAGAAGGTACATCAAATATAGTTGTAGAACGTTTCACTGGAGAAGGTATAATTGAAAAATTTGAAGGCTTCATTGACTTAAGTGTTCTTGTGAAAAAAGTAAGACGCGGCGATGAAGAAGTTGTCGTTATGATTCGCTGGGAATCTGAAGAGGCATGGAAAAACTGGGAAACGAGTGAAGAACATTTAGCTGGACATAGAGCGGGCCGTGGTAAACCAAAACCAGATCATATCATTAACGTTGAACACGGTGTTTATTATGTGAAATCATCGAAAGCGGCTTATCAGCAGTCGTAAAATATAAGCAGAGGATACATGTTGTAGAAATTAACTTGTATCCTCTTTTTTAGTACTGGAGGGATGTAAGTGATAGAAAACCTTTCATTTATTACATATGAAAAACATAAAGAAATAGTGGAAATAATTTTAAACGAATGTTTATCTATAGAAAAAGTAACCGGATTTATGCTCATCGGTTCTGTCGCAAGAGGTGATGCATATCCTGATTCGGATTTAGACTTATATATTCTTTTAGAAGACGGACAAAAGAAGCGATTTTATTCTGAAATGAGAGAAGATATTTTAGTTGAATATAAGTATGCTGATTTTAATCAAATACAAGTAAACTTTAAAAATAATCAGATGGAACTATATTCATTTTTAGAAGGGAAAATTTTGTTTGATAAAAGCGGTGAATTGAAAGAATTAAAGGCAATAGCAAAACAAAAATTTGAAAACTATCGAGTTGCTAGTGATAAAGTAAAGGGCATTTCTCATTGGTTACATAGTTCGCTAATTAAAATTAAGACTGCTCTGAAAGCAAAAGATGAGTTAAAAGCATCATATATAGTTCAAACATCAACTTGGACATTGTTAGAGGGAATATGGGCTATTAATAACAAGCCAGTACCTTCAGCTGGATCTGTTTTGAAGTATATTGAAACATTATCCAAAGTACCAACTCACTTTGAAGATTTTATAAATAAACTGTTTTTAGGTGACACGACAGAGCGAATCTCTTCAGCAGTTTTCTTAATTGAGTGGAGTTTAATTCATTTGGAGAATAAACAATAGAATACGATTGTTAAATTTTATTGGTAAATAGATATTCCGTTTCGAATCGTTCGTATAATTTCATTCACTGTATCTTAAAAGTTGCATTGAAAAAACGTTCTAGACGATAGAAAAAAGTATTAAACTATTAAAAAATGAACACTTGAATACAACCTTAAACATTCGGGTGTTATTAATATGGGTCAAAATACTTCTGTATAGCCCCTGTTTAAAAGGAGATGAGTGAATGAAGTTGAATCATTTGAATTTATGTGTTGATGATTTATTAGAAGCGAGACATTTCTTTGAAACTTTTTTTGATTTTCAATTTTTGGAGCAAAAAGGAAAGGCACTTGTAGTGATGAGCGATGAGAGTGGATTTATACTTGTATTAAGTGATCCAAAAGCATTCAAGGGGAATAAGGACGTTACGTATCCAGAAGCTTTTCATATTGGTTTTTTAGTGGAAACTACAAATGAAGTTGATAAATCATATAATCGTTTAGTAGCTGGGGGCATTGAAATAGACAAGGCACCTTATGTGATGAGAGGTAGTAGTTATGGTTTTTATTTTACAATGTTTAATGGATTGTTAATTGAAGTATCGTGCCTTGACTATAAAGATGGTAAGAAAGTTCGATAGCAATAAGAGAAATTGTTTTGAAGATGTGAATATAGCCCCTTATCCAGTTTGGAAAGGGGCTTGAGCATTTTATTTGTATGATAAGTGAACATCAAAATGTTTATAAACTAGAGGGTATTCCTCTTAAACTAAATATTATAGATTTGAAATAAAGTTTCATAACAAGGTCTATTTTGCAAAGGAATTGCTTATGCATAAAATACCAATAATGTATACTGATACTAGAAAATTTAGAGAATTAAGCAGGTTTCCCATATGGTGCAGTACGAAACCATTATAAGTAGTACAGTGAAATAAATAGGAGGTTTTCATTATGACAGCTTCATTTAAAGCTATGGCGTTCCAGTTGAAAACGGAACGACTTGACCTGAATATGTGGGAGGAATCCGATGCAGTCTGGCTTAGAGAACTAATTGGTGAACGTGGAGTGGAAATGCCAACCGTTGAATCTGTTCGTAACGATCTTATTGAGAAGCGCAAGAAAGCAACCGAAAATGGCATATCCCTTCTCACGATTCGTAGACGAGACGAAGGCGATTTCATCGGATACTGTGGCTTAATTATCGGTCGTTCCACGCTTGAAGAGCCGGAGATTGCATATGAGTTGTTCCGCAGTGCTCATCGCATGGGTTATGCGACAGAGGCGGCATCAGCAGTACTGGAGGCTGCGATTGCTACGGGTCGCAAAAGACTTTGGTCAACTGTAGGTGCTTGGAATACGGCGTCCTTCCGGGTATTAGAAAAGATAGGATTTAAGCGGCATCACAGTACGTTTGGTGAACGAGGTGAGATTGTTTGGAACGTACGCGATCTGTAGAAATCGGATTAGATTCGGAACAATTAAAAATGTAAAAGAAAGCCCATATGTTAGATATGGGCTTTTCCTAATAGTAAATATTGATTTTGTATATATTTAAGTGTAATAGTCTATCTTTTATCTTAGTTTTTTACATCATCATATAATTCCAGCGCCTCTTTCACATTCAATCCGTTCTTCACAATACCATGAATCGCTTGAATCATCGCAGCGGGGTGTTCGGATTGCCATATGTTTCGGCCCATGTCTACTCCAATTGCACCTTCTTGCAGTGCATTGTACGTAATGTTTAATGCGTCTTCGATTGAATCTAGTTTCGGTCCACCGGCGATGACGACTGGGGCAGGGCATGTGCTCGTTATTTTTTCGAATCCTTCACAGTAGTACGTTTTAATAATGTCAGCACCCATTTCAACACATACGCGGGAAGCGAGTGCGAGGAAGCGTGCCTCTCGTTTTTGTAGTTCTTTTGCGACCGCGGTAATGCCGAGAACTGGTAATCCGTAATCATGAGCTTCTGAAACTACGTTTGCGAGATTTGAAACCGTTTGTGTTTCATAGTCTGATCCAACAAAGACAGAAACGCCGACGCCAATTGCGTTTTGTTTTACTGCTTCTTTCACAGGTGTAACAATAGTTTCGTTCGCTAAATCTTTACCGACGACAGTAGCTCCGCCAGATACACGCATAACCATCGGTGTGCTGCAGTTTTCAGGAATACAAGAGCTAAGTACACCTCGCGTTAAAAAAAGGGAATCTGTATAAGGAAGTAAGTTTTTAACTGTTTCTAATGGTTGTTCTAGTCCGTGAATCGGTCCTAAAAAATAGCCATGGTCGATCGCTAACATAACCGCTCTTCCATCAGGTAAAATTGTATTTAATCGATTTTTAAATCCCCAAGTCATTCGAAATCACTCCTTCGTTAATGTTGGATTTTCCGTTTGTACAGTATCTTTATTTGGTAAATGTGGTGACTTTATAAAAACAGCTTTAAAAGGTTTGTCAGAATGGTTAATAAGATAATGAGATTCATGAGGACGAACTTGTAAGACATCACCTTGTTTAATTGGAACTCTTTCATTATTTACATAGAAGTCTATTTCTCCTTCTAATGCATAAAAGACTTCCTCGCATGTTGTATGGTAATGATTTTGAAACTCTTGCCCAGGCTGAATGACAACAAGGCCAAGATCAATATTTGGACCTTGTATTAAATATTTCGGCCCGTTATCACCGAAGCGATAGGAGAAATCATTTTCATTCGCTTTTCGCATACATTTCACTCCTTTATGTAATGTGTTACAGTGCACCTGGTGCTATCCACATATGTGATGTAAGTCCTATATCAGCTAAAGTGAGCTGACTGTCATACACAGTTTTCCAAGTTTCATAGAACGCCTTATATAGTTCGTGATTTTCAGTAACTGGTTCGAATGTGTTTTCCCACTGTACAAACTGTTCGGCAGTCTCTCCTATAGATGAATATATGCCAACACCAACACCAGCAGCAATCGCAGTTCCTAAAGCAGCTGCTTCTTTCACAACAGGTACTTTAACAGGAATTCCGAGTACGTCTGAAAGAATTTGTGGCCAAAGTTTTCCTTTAGCGGCGCCGCCAGCAAAAATAACTTCAGAAGGGAACGTACCAGTTAGATTTTCTATTAATTTTAAGTTACCAAGTGTAACGAAGGCGGCATTTTCTTCGATAGCGCGGAACATTTCTTTTTTTCCACATTTGTCAGCATCTAAGCTTAAATTTAAAAAAGAAGGTGCGGCATGACGCCAAGAAATGTAGTTCATGACGTTTGAAAAAGTAGGGATAATGCCATGTGAACCGACCGGTACGTCTTTCGCTTGTTCTTCTAACAATTCATAAGCATCTACACCGAGTTTTTCTGCAAGTTTCTTTTCTTCTTGGCAAAAGGCATCTCGAAACCAGCGCATAACGAGACCTGGGAAAAAGGCAATCGTTTCATATTGCCATAGGTTTGGAACGACGTGGCAATTTACGCGAATCGCAGCATGCGGATCTGTTATTGGTTTAGTAATATTCACTTCTTGTTGCCAAAAGCTGCCCCCGCATATTAATGTTTGATTAGGCTTCACGACTCCAGTTCCGAGTGATGCCATTTGAGCATCTCCGCCCCCGGCGACTACAGGAATTCCTTCGCGTAAACCAGTTAATGCTGCACACTCTTTTGTAACATTACCAATCACGGTGCCAGCTTCATTTACTTTTGGTGAAAACGGTAAAGTTATCCCGCACTCTTTAGCGACATCGTTATCCCAAGTTCTATTGTGTAAATCAAAAATTCCGGATGTACAACCGTTTGAAGGGTCGATTTGCAGTACGCCGCTTAATTTATATAAAATCCAATCATTTAACATCGTAAAAGTATGAATATTGCTATAGACTTCAGGTTCATGTTTTTTAATCCAAAGTAGGCGAGGTAAAGCACCTAATGAAAAAGTTTGACCAGACTTTGTATATAAATCTTTTTCAAGATGTGACCGAATTTCTTTTAGTTCACTAACTTCAGCGGATGCGCGCCCATCAACATTTGCACAAGCCCATATTTCTTGCCCATCTTTATCATATAAAACAAAACCTTCTCGCATACTAGTAGCGCTAATAGCTTGAATAGAAGAAGGAGAGGTATTACTTTTTTGTAGAACTTCTTTCGTGCACTGTTGTACTAGCTCCCAGTTTTCAATTACATCAAAATTCATAGAGCCTGGGTAAAGAGGGTCGGTTTTATGAACCCATTCTTTTTGACTGACCGCAATTTGATTACCGAGTAAATCAAAAAGTACAGCTCGAATACTTCCCGTACCAGCATCAAAAGCTAATAAAGTAGACATTAACAATCACCATCCTTTCGTAATAAGGAGAGGGCTGTTTCCTCATCTGTAATTAATGTATGAATGAACTTTCCTTTTAAGGCACCATAAATTGCATCTATCTTTTCTGTACCTCCAGCAACACCAATGACATGTTTCATATTGCGAAGAATAGAGAGCGGCGTACCAATAAGACGATTGTGATGTGGAAGCTCCAATAAATCGCCATTCGTATTATAAAACTGTCCTAAAATATCGCCAGTACCGTTTTGGCTACGAATATATGTCATTTCACGTAGTGTTAATTTTTCTTCTCTCACAATGGTAGCATCTTGAGATAACCCTCCAATACCGACAACTGCCGTTTGTGCAAGTGAAGCGACATGAAGCATATCTTTCACACTCGGTTCTGATAAAATACTTTTTGCCATTTCAGTAGTAGATGCAAGAAAAGGAGTGGGGATAATATGAAGATCACCTTGCATGTAATGTAAATAATTTTGTTTTCTTGGGAGGTAGTGGTTGACTCCGCCTGTTAGCGTTACGATTGAAAGATTAATAGAACTTTCAAAATGAATGTTTTCTAGCATTTTGCTAATCGTTTCTCCCCAGCCAATACCGAGTAAATCGCCTTGCTGGAGCTGAGTCTCTAAATATTGTGCAGCAGCTTTTCCGAGAGAAGTGGCATAATTGTCTATTGGAGTAGGGATAATGAAAGCATCTTTTAGGTTGAATTTTTTCATTAGGTCACGCTCAATGCTCAAACAGTGTAAACCAGTCCCTTTTACGTGAAAAGTAACGATTCCTTCACTGCGCGCCTTATCTAATAACCGAACCACTTTATTTCTTGAAATGTGAAGAAGTGAAGCGATTTCTTGTTGTGTTAATTGATCTTTATAATAGTACCAAGCGACTTTTGTTAACAAATTTTCTTCAAAGTTCAGCTGTGGCATACTCTTCATCCCTTTCAACAAGTGACCAATGCTTAAACATATGTGCCACATATTTTGTTTATTCCAGTTGAAACGATGAAACGTCTGGTGAAAAAAGTGTTCTAGATATGAAAAAAGGAATATACAATGCTACAAAACAAGTAGAACAAATAATCATTTTCTCAAAAAATGTTCTGCATAAAGTGAAACTGTAATTAGTGGGGGTTTTATTCATTCCACTGATTTTCAGCCCGCACCAATCGGGCATGAACGGGTAGTAAATAGCGGGATAAAGGCAGGTGACATCATGTGGAGAACATACCCTTATTACAAGTAAAGAAAATGAGTAAGGCGTTTTCAAATCAACTTGTGCTAAAAGAAGTGAACTTACAAGTAGAGCGTGGAGATATATACGCTTTAGTTGGGGGAAATGGTGCTGGAAAATCAACATTAATGAAAATATTAACGGGGTTATATTCGTATGATAGTGGAGAAATGTATGTAAAAGGAAAGAGGCAACAATTTTCAAATCCGTCAGAAGCACATCGAGAACGTATGTATTTAATACCACAAGAACCACTCATTTTTCCGCATATGACTATTGAAGAAAATATATGTATTGGGCTAAACAGAAAGAAAAAGGAACTGAAAGTAAAGATTCAGCAATTAATGGACAGTTTAGGTTGGGATATTGCCCTTTATGAGCTAGGAGCATCGTTATCCATTGCGCAGCAACAATTAGTAGAAATCGTTAGGGGATTAATACGAGAAGCCGAGATTCTTATTTTAGATGAGCCAACATCGACATTAACAACTCACGAAATGAAGAGTCTTTTTGTGTTGATGAAAAGTTTACAAGAAAAAGGAATTGGGATGATATACATTACGCATCGTTTTCCAGAAATCTTTGAAATTGCTAATAAAGTAGCGATATTACGTGATGGAATGATTATAAGCCAAGGGGATGTATGTGACTATACTTATGACATGCTGATGGAGGGACTATTGCCAAAAGGATATAAACAGGAAGAAAAAAGAGAAGTAGTTCAAGAGATAGAAAGGACGAAAAAAATATTAGAAGTAACGAATGTAACTGGCCACGCATTTTCAAATACATCATTCGCTGTACACGCTGGAGAAATTGTAGGTATTGCTGGCATCGTTGGATCAGGTAGAACTGAATTAGCAGAAGCGATATTTGGATTGAAATCTATAAAAACAGGGACTATTTTATTAGAAGGAAAATCTATTGATACATTTTCTTTGCATAAAAGGCTAGGCGAAGGACTCGTTTATGTGCCAGAGGATAGAGCGAGGAATGGGATTTTCTCAATCGCATCTGTTACAGAAAATATTACAGCAGCATGTTTACAGCAAAATAATCGTTTTTTTATTAGCCGAGAAAAAGAAAGCGCTTTAGCGAAGTCGTATATAGACCAGTTTCGAATTGTTGTGCCAAACATGAATGAAGAACTGGCATCTTTATCAGGAGGTAATCAGCAAAAAGTCGTGCTTGCGAAATATTTAGCATGTAACCCAAAAATTATTATTCTCGATGAACCGACGCGCGGAATTGATGCAAAAGCAAGACTTGAAGTGTATGAGGCGATAGAAAAAATGAAAGGGGAAGGACTCGCCATATTAATGATTTCTTCAGATATTGAGGAAATTGTCCAATTTTCTAACCGTGTATATGTAATGCGAAATGGTCAATTTGTTTCTCATTTAGAGAAAGAACAAATGAGTGTAGGTGAAGTTACACGTCTTGCATATGGGGGTGTAACGGAATGAAACGCATGTATAAAATGCACGAAACGTCTATCATACTGTTACTACTTATGTATATAGCCATTGTCGGAATGATAAATCCTAGTTTTGTTCAGTTTAACTCGTTATCTTTAATGATGAAATCAAGCGTTATTTTAGTCGTTCTAGCAATTGGCCAATCTTTCGTCTTATTTACGAAAAATATAGACGTATCAGTTGGCTCGATTATGGGATTAAGCGCAGCGGTTTGCGGAATGTTGTTAACGAACGGGTATAGTGCATTCTTTTCAATTATTGCTACTATGATACTTGGCACTATTATCGGTTTCTTAAACGGGATTGGCGTTGCGAAGTTTCGGGTACCAGCCATTATTATGACATTAGGCATGCTAGGAATTATTAGAGGTGCAATGTTAATCTTCACAGGCGGGAAGTGGATTGAAGATATTCCAAACGATTTTAAGCAGCTGTCATCTATTGTCATACTTGGTCTACCGATAACTGTATGGATTGTTCTTATTATTTTACTACTACTCTATTTCTTTTTAATGAAAGTGCCGTACGGAAGATACTTTTATGCGGTAGGTGATAATGAAAATGGTGCAAGACTCATTGGGATACCTGTTAATAAAGTGAAGATAAATGCGTTTATTATATCGAGCTTAAGTGCGGCACTTGCTGGTTGCATTTTTGTTATGAATATCGGGTTCGTTCCAAATCAAACAGGTACAGGAATAGAACTACAGGTTATCGCAGCTGCTGTGCTAGGAGGAATTCATTTAAAAGGGGGAACAGGTTCTATATTTGGGGCCGCATTAGGTGCATTATTTTTAGAAGCAATAAGCAGTTCACTCGTCTTTTTAAAAATACCAGCATTTTGGAATAATGCTATTTCAGGATTTTTACTATTACTTATTATTATATTAGATAGTGTAATGAAAAAGTGGAGAGCAGAAAGGAGGATGAATATATGAAGCATGTTTACAGATGGGAAGGTGTTCTAATCGTATTCCTTCTTATAGAATTCATTCTCTTTAGTTTTCTAAATAGTGATTTCTTCAACGTTAGTAATCTCCTTTTTAGTACAAATGATTTCCTATTTATCGCAATCGCGGCGATACCAATGACTTTCGTTATTGTAACAGGTGGAATTGATGTATCGGTCGGCTCAATAATGGGGCTCACTTCGATTTTGATTGGTGTACTTTGGATGAGCGGAATACCTATTTTGTTTGCTGTCATAATCGCCCTAATAATAAGTTGCTTAGCGGGCGCTTTAAACGGAATCATTATAAAAATGACAGGTGTAGAACCACTTGTCGTTACACTCGGAACGATGTTTTTATACGGAGGAATTGCACTCGTCATTTCAGGAGGTGCGGGCGCTTCTGGATACGAAGGAATAAGTGGTTTACCTGATGCGTATGTGCAACTGGCAAATGGTAGTTTAGTAGGAATACCTAATCTATTATGGATCCTAATCGTATTAACTGTTTTATGCACTGTATTGTTTCATCGTACCATATATGGGCGCCACGTAAAATTAACAGGCGCAAACGAAAATGCAGCGAAATACACCGGAATCAAAACGGAGAAAGTAGTCATCATCGCTTATATAATTTCTGGGTTAGGAGGTGGATTAGGGGGAGCTTTCTTAACTGCATATTTTGGTTCCGCACGTGCTGATATGGGAAGTGAAACGATTTTACCGATCATTACAGCAGTCGTATTAGGCGGGACACTTATTACAGGGGGAAAAGGAAGTATTATCGGTACTGTACTAGCGAGTGTATTTATAGGACTAATGCAGTATGGCTTGCAAATGACAGGCTTAACTAATGAACAATCCAATGTAGTGATTGGTATTATCCTTATTCTTTCAGTTATTATGAGACATTTCAAAGTACATCCATTCTTAGCGGGAAAAAGAAGGAATTTGCATAAGGGGGAAATGTCATGAAGAGAAAACTGGGGATTGTTATTATTGTATGTATTTGTTTAATCGGTTTAATTGCTTGCTCTAGTCAAACAGCAGATAAGAAAAAGGCTGATGATGTAAAATTTGCATTCATCCCGAAATTAACTGGAGTTGGTTTCTTCACATCAGGTGGTGAAGGCGCGAAAGAGATGGGGGATAAGCTAGGTGTACAAGTAAAATATGATGGACCGTCTGAAGCGAGTGTATCAGGACAAGTGAAATATATAAATAATTTTATTAACCAAAACTATGATGCATTAATGGTTTCTTCTACGTCGGTGGACGGCCTATCACAATCACTGCAACGTGCTAAGAAAAAAGGGATGACAGTGTTAACGTGGGATTCTGATGTGAATCCGAAAGATCGTTCTTTTTATATAAGTCAAGGAACACCAGATCAACTTGCTAATGTATTGATTGAAATGACTTCAAAGCAAATTGGAGATAAAGGAAAAGTAGCATTCTTTTATTCAAGTCCAACTGTAACGGATCAAAACCAATGGGTAACGAAGGCGAAAGAAATAATTAAAAAGAAATATCCGAACTGGGAAATTGTAACGACTCAGTATGGTGAAAATAATGCGCAAAAGTCTTTGTCAGTAGGGGAGAACATATTAAAAACGTATCCTGATATAAACGCAGTCATTTGTCCAGATGCAACAGCACTTCCAGCAATGGCACAAGCAGCAGAAAATTTAAAAATGGATAAAAAAGTAGTTGTAACTGGATTTTCTACGCCGAACGTTATGCGTGATTATGTAAAACGAGGAACAGTACAACAATTTGGATTATGGGATGTAAAACAGCAAGGGGCTCTCGCAACATATGTAGCAAATGAAATTGTTGTAAAAGGGAAGAAGTTAAAAGTAGGGGATAGCTTCGAAGTAAAAGGTATCGGAAAAGTGAAAGTAGAGCCTAACTCCATACAAGGATATGACTATGAGGCAGAAGGAAACGGAATTATCGTATTACCAGAGCGAGTTGTCTTTACGAAAGATAATATTGATAAGTATAATTTTTAAAGAAGAAAAAACGTCCGAATATATCGGACGTTTTTATTATGTCATTTTGTGAATGTATTCATTAATTATGAACAGTTTCTTTTTCGTTTAATCCAAGTGTACGTCCAGTTGAAGTGTGTAAATCTTGGAATAGTCTTGGATTTTCAGTAAGAGAAATGCCATAAGAAGGAATCATTTCTTTTATTTTTTCTTCCCATCCTAATATACGATCAGGGAAACATTTTTCTAATACTTCAAGCATGACGTGAACGGCAGTAGAAGCACCTGGTGAAGCACCTAGTAATGCAGCGATTGATCCGTCAGCTGCACTTACAACTTCTGTACCGAATTGAAGTGTGCCTTTACCGCCAGCATCAGTATCTTTAATTACTTGTACACGTTGCCCAGCAACTACAATATCCCAATCTTCACTTTTTGCGTTCGGAATGAATTCGCGTAATTCTTCCATACGTTTTTCATGTGATAACATAACTTGTTGAATTAAGTATTTTGTTAGTCCCATTTCTTTTACACCAGCAGCTAACATCGTTAAGACGTTATTCGGTTTTACAGAACCGATTAAGTCAAGATTTGAACCAGTTTTTAAGAATTTAGGTGAGAACCCTGCGAACGGTCCGAACAGTAAAGCTTTTTTATTATCTATATATCTCGTATCTAGATGAGGTACAGACATTGGTGGAGCACCAACTTTAGCTTTACCGTATACTTTTGCATGATGTTGCTCAATTACTTTTTGATTTTTACATACCATAAATAGTCCACTTACTGGGAATCCACCGATATGTTTTGATTCAGGAATACCTGTCTTTTGTAGTAGAGGTAGGCTACCGCCACCGCCACCGATAAAGACAAATTTTGCAGTATGATGCTCAATTTTACCACTATTCATATCGTGTACTTTTACTTCCCACAAACCATTTTTCGTGCGTTTAATATTTTCGACACTATGTTTGTAGTTTAGCTCGACATTTTTCGTTTGTAAGTAATCAAACAACATACGTGTTAATGCACCGAAGTTAACATCTGTTCCAGAGTCAATCTTCGTTGCAGCCATCGGTTCATTAGATGTACGACCTTCCATAATGAGAGGAAGCCATTTTTTTAATGTTTCAGGAGCATCAGAAAACTCCATTCCTTGAAACAGTGGATTTTTTGAAAGCGCTTCAAAACGATTTTTTAGAAACTCTACATTTTTTTCCCCTTCTACTAAACTCATATGAGGAAGTGGCATAATAAAATCTTGTGGATTACGAATTAATTTGCTTTTTACAAGATATGCCCAAAATTGTCTTGAAAGCTGGAATTGCTCATTCACTTTTACAGCCTTACTAATATCTATAGATCCGTCAGATTTTTCGGAAGTATAGTTCAGTTCGCATAGCGCAGAATGCCCTGTACCTGCATTATTCCATTCGTTAGAGCTTTCTTCCCCGGCACTTGCGAGTTTTTCAAAAACTTTAATTTCCCATTCAGGTGCTAATTCTTTTAGTAATGAGCCTAACGTTGCACTCATAATTCCTGCACCAATTAAGATAACGTCTGTTTTTTGCTGCATGTTGCTCATGATAATCTCTCCATCCCCTATATTGGCAAAAAAGAGTAGGTGTTTTCTATGTCTAAGCCGTAAAAGAGAAACACCGCCTAGGCCCCACCTAGGTGTATACCTTTTTTGTCTCAATTATATAACCATCTCATACTCTATTATAATAATTAATAGACTAAAATATCTAGTGTTATCTGATAATTTTAAACTATTTAACGTTTTATTTGCCAAAATTCTTATTTAACAAGCACTTTTCAGTTAATGAATAGAAAAAAATTACAGTTTGAAATTATCTCGAAAAAGCTTACGTATCCTTAAGTGACTAAATCGAGTACCTTTTTATGGGATTTTTCTCTCAGTAATGGTAAGATTATTCTGAAAAATTAAAAGGAGGGACTTTAATGCGTACAAAAGAGCAAATTTCAAACTTATTTCGAAACTTTTCAATAAAGGAATGTAAAGGGTCAAGTGATTTATATGAATATTTATCAATGAAAATTGCTGAAGATGAGGAAGTACTTACACTATCGTCCTATGCTCAGGTAGATCAACCAGTCCCAAACTTATTATTAGGTGCAGTACATTATTTATTGTTAGCAGGGAAAGAACATCATTTAAACACGTATTATAGTAGTTTAGTTGAAAATGCCGATACAAATTTAGATAAAGCTTTTAATCATTTTAAAGATTTCTGTAAAGAGTACCGAGAAGAAATCATTACTTTGTTACAAACAAAACTTGTTCAAACGAATGAAGTAAGACGGTGCGCATACTTATACCCAAGTTTCTGCTACATATTTAACAAAGTGAAGAAGCCGTTAGCGTTAATTGAAATTGGGACAAGTTCTGGGTTGCAACTGTTCTGGGACCAATACCGTTATTCGTACGGGACGGATGAAATGTACGGAAATATAAATTCAAATGTGCATGTAACTTCTGAAATAAGAGGGGCGAATGTGCCGCATTTTCTAAAAGAAAGCCCATCTGTCGTAGAAAGAATCGGACTGGACTTACATGTGAATGATTTACATAATGGGGAAGATTATTTATGGTTACGTGCACTCATTTGGCCAGAACATAAAGAAAGGCTTGAAATGTTTGACCAAGCAGCGACGCTTGTAAAAGAAAAATCAGTGCAATTAATTGAAGGGGACGGTGTAGCGCTTCTTCCGGCCATTGTAAATCAAATAAGGGAAGATGCTGTTATTTGTATTTTCCATACACATGTGGCAAACCAAATACCTGAAAATGTAAAACATACGCTAGAAAAACAAATGAAAGAAATTGGTGCAAAACGTGATGTATTCCACCTATATAACAACATGTGGGATCGTGATCTTCATATTGATTATTATATTAACGGAAACGAATATCGTGAAACTGTTGGGGAAACGGAAGGGCATGGGAGATGGTTTAGTTGGAAGCTTGGGGATGAGTCGCTTTGTTAATGTAATTCTATAGGAAGGGGACCTTTTGTTTTAGAATTTAAATCATCTGATTAATATGATAATAATTTATGATAAGTTGTATATAAAGATAAGATAAAAAGGATGATAAGCATGCAAAAGAGACCAGACGCAAATGAATATAATCCGTATTATTCAACGTACATAAATTTAATACCAAATGGAGATATCATACGTATTCTAGAGCAACAAATGAAGGAAACAAATCTTTTATTGAAAGATATTTCTGATAGTGAGGGACATTTTCGATATGCTCCTAATAAATGGAGTATAAAAGAAGTAATCGGTCATATTGTGGATACTGAACGTATTATGGCATATCGATTGCTTTCCATAGCAAGAGGCGAGACAGCAGAACTTCCTGGATATAACGATGATATGTATGTTCTTAGAGCAGCTTTTGATAAGCAATCTATGCAAGATCTTCTTGAGAATTTAACAGTTGTTCGCCAATCTACTGTGCATTTGCTTAAAAGTTTAGATAAAGAAGCCTGGTTACAAAGGGGAATCGCGAACAATTCTGAAGTCACGGTTCTTGCATTAGCAAACATTATCGCTGGTCATGAGCTTCATCATCGTCAAATTATAAAAGAACGTTATTTGGGTTCTAATGCATATCCAACATGTTAAAATAAAAAAATAGTAGTACCTGCAAAAGAAGGAAGAAATGCATACCAAGTGTATATAAACGATAGTATGTTGTCTAAAAAAGAGCTTGAGAAAGTTTTACTTTCGGTGGTGGAATAGTGCGTGGTATGTAGAGACTAAATGAAAAACGGTGAAAGTAATAACTGATTCGTTTTTTATACTCATAATATTATTATGTAAACAAATTTAACGGATGTACATTTGTTAAATGATTCAATATTTTTGATTTTTCTATGGCTGTATCAGTATGATGTTCTTAGGAGGGATCATATGTGTAAACACAAAAGGGTCATAGCGATTTCAGGAAGTATTAGGGAAGGGTCATCCAACACAAACGTATTAAAAACTTTAGCAGCATTTATTCCAGAAGGTATAGATTACACTATTTATAATGGGATAGGGGAACTACCTCATTTTAATCCGGATGTAGATCGAGTTGGAGCACCGATTGTTGTTGAAAAATTTCGAAAGACATTAAGTGAGGCACATGCACTTATTATTTGTACACCAGAGTACGCAAAAAGTATTCCAGGAGTTTTGAAGAATGCATTAGAATGGCTTGTTTCATCAGCGGAACTTTATAAAAAGCCAGTTGCTATTATAACAGCTTCACCGTCGATTGCTGGAGGGGATAAAGCTCATGAATCATTATTACTTACGCTAGGTATGCTAGATACAATTGTCGTTCAAAATGGTTCGCTATTAATCCCATCAGTGCGCACTAAATTTAGTGATGATGCAAAGGTAACAGATGAGGATACAAAGGAAGCTCTTATCTCTTTAGTTCAAAGTGTAGTAGACGAGATAAAGAAATAATGATTTAGTTCGTATTAAAGTGAAAATGGATTTTTATAATAATAAAAGATAAAAGCAATGCTACGGTTAGTTCAAATGTAGCACTGCTTTTTTATATAGTTAAATATATGTACTCAAAATCTCCCCAGGCAATCCATCAATCTCGCAAACTTTTTCAGATGTAAAACCGAAGTTTAATAATATTTTACGAGAGGGGATATTATTCGGATCAATAATTGCTTTTAATACGTTTACTTCTGTTTGCTTCGCTATATGCATTAATTCCTTTGCAATCGCACTACCATATCTCTTTCCCCAGTATCCTGGCAAAATCATATAACCAATTTCAGCCTCTTTTTCATTTTCCTCACTGAGTGTAACGTGTCCAAGGCCGATATATTCATTTGTAATAGAGTCATACACTTTATAGGAGCCAAATAGCCGATGCTTTTCGTTGCGCTTTAACAATTTTTCAAAGTCATTTTGTGCCTCATCTAACGGAATGGCACGCTCGGTAATTTGCGCCATCACTTCTTCATTTGATACGAGTTGGAAATATTGATTGAAATCTGTTGCTCCATATTTAGTAAAATATAGCTTTTGCATAATATTCCTCCAAACCAATTTTTATTTGTTCTTCAGAAAAGAAAAAGTAAGCTAAATCGTAATTTCAATTTGATTACCTTCCGGATCGCCTATCACACTTTCGTAATATCCATCTCCAGTGAAACGAGGTCCACTTAATAAAGGGTAACCATCATCTTGTAATGTTGTAGTAAATGTATTTACACGTTCTTCACTACCGACAGAAAAAGCCATATGTGCATAGCCAGTTATATGAAGGTTAGGCTGGTTTTCTATACCTTTTTTACGCATTAGTTCGATCCTTGCTCCAGATTCGAACGTAATAAAATAAGATTCAAATTGTTTCGCTTCATTATGATATAAAGAGTTTGATTTACCGTTAAAGTATTTTATATAAAAATCACGCATTAATTCTAAATCATTTACCCAAATTGCGATATGTTCAATTTTCATAGGTTCCACCAATCCTATCTGTACTAATTAGGCTTTCACTGTATAAAAACTGTATTTATATTACAAGGAATTTGATTTGGCAAAAAAGATAATTTTTAATTTTTAGTTGTGTCCGTACATACAATGTGTAATTAAGTGAATGACTTACATAGGAATTACAGAAAAGGGTGAATGAGGCTTATGAGTCAATTTGAGCAAATGATGTATGTTGGTGTCATTATGTCTATTGTACTTTCCGTAATGATATTGGGGTCTGTATATTATAATCCTCGTCTATCATTAAATGATTATCCGAAAGATATTCAAAAGGTAGTTTTTCCGAAATCAATTCATGAAAAAAAGCAAACGATTTACTTTAATATTGCATACAATATAATTCTTTTCGGTACTCCTTTCGTTTCTACATATATAATACATCAACAAGAAAAATTATTGTATATTGAAGCTTATTTACATACTTTAGGCATTTTAATGATCTTCAATTTAGTAGATTTAATTATAATTGATTGGCTTATTTTTTGCTGGATTACTCCGAGGTTTGTTGTTATTCCTTGTACGGATGGGATGAAGGGATATAAAGATTACATGTTCCATTTAAGAGGGGCTATAGTCGGTACTTCATTTTTAGCAATTGTAAGTTTATTTCTGGCAGGAATTGCAACGACTATTTAGTAAAAAGAAAAAGGATTAGAAACATTTATATAAGATAAAGAGATTGATAATTTATAGAATTAAAAATGAGAATTTGATACTATTGGAGTAAAGGGTTTTAATAACGGTATATTAGGCGGTATAAATATATCGTTGCAAATGTTTTGATATTCCGTGAAATTACCTAATTTTATGGGAGCATTTCATAAAACCCAAAAAAAGCAATGGAGGCTAATATGAAAAAAATAATTGGCGCAGCAACAGCAACAGTTTTTGGATTGGGGGCTTTTACTACATCTGCTATCGCAGAAACGATCGTAACAGCGGATGTACTCAACGTACGTGAAAAGCCAACTACGGAATCAAAAGTTATCGAAAAAGTAAAAGAAGGACAAAAGTTAAAAGTAATAAATACCGAAGAAGGATGGTCAAAAATTGATTTAAATGGTAAAGAATTGTTTGTAAGTTCGGAGTTTACAAAAGATATTTATCATGTAACAGCAAACTTGTTAAATGTACGCTCTGAAGCAAACACAGAATCAGAAATTCTTGGTAGACTGAAAAAAGATGATGTAATTGAATCAACGCATCAAGCAAAAGATGGATGGCTACAATTTGAGTATAAAGGAAAAACAGCTTATGCAAATGTTTCTTTCCTATCAAGTACAGCACCAAGTGAAAAGAAAACTGGAGAGAAAACGAAGCAAGTAGCGAAAGTACAAAAAGCGGTAAAAGCTAAGGAAGAAGCCAAAACGCAGAAAGTAGCAAAAATACAGGAAATAGCAAAAACGAAAGAAACAACAAAAGTGCTGGAAGAAGTAAAAGTACAAGAAGTAGCAAAAGGTAAGGAAGAAAAGAAAGCGCAAGAAATAGCGAAGCCTAAAGAAGAAACAAAAGTACAAGAAATAGCGAAGCCTAAGGAAGAAGCAAAAGTAAAAGAGGTAGAAAAAGTTAAAGAAGAAGCGAAAGCACAAGAAATAGCAAAGGCTAAGGAAGAAGCGAAAGTACAAGAAATAGCAAAGGTTAAGGAAGAAGCGAAAGTACAAGAAATAGCAAAGGCTAAGGAAGAAGCGAAAGCGCAAGAAATAGCAAAGGCTAAAGAAGAAGCGAAAGCACAAGAAATAGCAAAGGCTAAGGAAGAAGCGAAAGCTCGAGAAATAGCAAAGGCTAAGGAAGAAGCAAAAGCACAAGAAATAGCAAGGGCTAAGGAAGAAGCGAAAGCTCGAGAAATAGAAAAGGCTAAAGAAGAAGCGAAAGCAAAAGAAGAATCTAAAAATAACACACAGTCTGCTAAACGTGAATTAACGGTAGTAGCGACAGCATATACTGCTGATCCAAGTGAAAATGGTACATATGGTGGACGCGTTTTAACTGCGATGGGGCATGATTTAACGGCTAATCCGAATATGAGAATTATCGCAGTTGATCCGAAAGTAATTCCTTTAGGATCTAAAGTATGGGTAGAAGGTTATGGAGAAGCCATCGCTGGAGATACCGGAAGTGCAATTAAAGGTAATCGCATTGATGTTTTAATGGGGTCAAAAAGTAAAGCTATGAATTGGGGAAGACAAACCGTTAAAGTGAAAATTCTATAATATATATAGTTATCTAGATAGAAGTCAGTTCTCTTTATTGAGGCTGGCTTTTATTTTTTGAGTTAGTGTGATTCATTGAGAAATTGACAAGAACAGTATGATGGCAACGAAGGGTTAATATATAATGAAATATATAAATTAAATTATTTGCTAAGCACTTTCACTCATATTCGTGTAATTAAGTTCAAAGGATAGGTGTATTGTATGAAAGAAGTAAGAGAAATTATTGAAACAAAGAAACAAGGTGTATTTGAATTGTATATAAAAGAAACCGAAGAAAAGTTAGGTGTTGTTTTCCCGGCACAATATAGAGATCTTTTTAAATTAGTAAATAACGCTGAAATAGGGGAATGGATATTATATCCTATTAAAGATAATAAAAATGTAGCAAAAACTTGGGACGATGTAGTTAGACAAAATATTGAGTTGAGAGATGAATATATATCTGAAGACCTTATAATAATTGGTGACGATGGTTCAGGGGATAAATTGTGCTTTAAAATACATAACGGAATAGTTTGTGATGAAATATATATTTGGTATCACGAAGATGCGGAAATGGAAGAAATAGCCCGAAATTTAAAAGGATTTATTATAGAAACTATGCAGGAAGACGATGCTTTTTAGTGTTAATTAATATTATATGGTGGATCACATTTATATAAAACGAGGATGGAATATGACAACGGAATTATATGGCGCATATTGCAATGAAAAGAAAGGGTATAGAGTAATCGAAGGGAAAGATTTGTATAATCATTATTTCGGCGATCAAGATTGTCATTTACCAGTATGTAAGTTATGTGGTGAGAAGATGCACCAAATCATTTGTTTTGATTTGAATGATGAGCGGCTTGCTGAACTTAAAAGTGGAGAACTAAATATTTTACCATTAGTTTCATGCTTGAATTGTGCAATGGTGTGGGAGCCACAATATTTCCAATTAAGTAATGGAGGTAAAACAGTTCAAATTATACGGCAAGAAAATACAGAAGAATGGGTAATGGAAGAGGAAGATAAGCTTCCAGTTTCATTACCAAAAACAACTGTAAAGCTTATAAATATGAAAAATGAAGATATACCTACTGATGAGGATAGTTACTGGGAAGCTTTTGACTTGTTCGGTTCAGAATATGTTTGTAGATTATTAGGGGCACCATTATATGAAGATCTTCCAGAGGATTCTGCATGTCCAACTTGCTCTAAAGAAATGAAGTATGTTGCTACAATTACACAAGATATTAAGGAACGGAAACTTATTTCAGTAGTTGATTTCCAGTTCGGGGAAATGAATATATATTTTTATTTATGTAAAGATTGTTCAATTATAAAAACCGAAATATAAAGTACATAACGAAAATAAGACTGACATATTCTGTCGGTCTTATTTTCGTATCGCAACATCATTAAGAATCGCATGAAATATATCTTTTTGCGTAAAAGCATCTGTAAAAACAGTCTCCCTATTCACTACAATTGTATCGTGAGGATTGTACCATTTTCGTAATGAATCCTCTCCAAACTCAATTCGTTTTTCTCTTGTATTATGGCGTCTGATCGTTTCCTCTAATGATAAATCGAAGTAGTATGTATACGCTTTTCCATCAAAGTGGTGTATTAATTCTTTCAGCATATTACCGTATCTACGACTGTTTAAAATACCTTCTAAAATAACAAATTCACATTTTCCTTTTCCATACTTTGTAATTTCAAATAGTAAATCATGAGATAAGTTACCCATTGTGTCGTGAACTTTTAGCATATCTCTACGCACGACATCTTGTGAGACTAATAGTGTACCTTGCCCGAAATGTTCTTGCAGTTCCTTTGCGATTGTTGTTTTGCCACTTGCGGAGTTTCCCCGAAGTATAATTAAAGTTGATTTTTGTATAGGATTAGACATCATATATTTCCCCCAACATCTTTGATTGTATAGAAAATTTTAACAAATAAAGTGAGGAAAGTGTATAATCAATATGATAGAAATAAAAAAGGTGAGAGCTAGATGGAAGATACATTAAATAAAGTGCAGCCGATTTGGAATTGAATTTGGTTTCGGTGTTTAGGGGCATTTTTAATTGTACAATTCATTTTTATTATTTGTGATGTTACTGAATGGAAACCAAACTTTAGACTGGGCGGAGAGTTTTTTAATAGAATTTTACATTCTCAATTTTTCACGGAATGGTTCACACCATATAAAATCTCGCAATTGAATGTATTTACAATATTTTTTGCGATAACATTACTACCATATGCACTAGTAGGTGCAAGTAAAGATGTAATAGTAAAGAAAAATATACAAGAACAATAGAGGTGTCACATGCTTTTTCAAAAAGGAGATTTATTGGTTAGGTACGTAATAGAAGATGACGCACCTATCATGTCTAAATGGTTAACAGACCCAGAAGTTTTGCAGTATTACGAAGGACGCGATAATCCGCAATCTGTAGAAATGGTGCTTACTCATTTTATACATAATCCAAACAGCCATGAAAAAAGATGTTTAATAGAATTTGATGAAGTGCCGATCGGATACATTCAAATGTACCAAGTTGATTCTGAATGGAAAGCGTTATATGGATATGAAGAATCGCAAAATGTATGGGGGATGGATCAATTTATCGGAGAACCGACCTTTTGGGGAAAGGGAATCGGAACAAAACTCGTTCAAGCAGCGATTGCATATATTGTAGAGAACGTGGGGGCGGAAGCAATCGCAATGGATCCAAAAGTAAATAATGAACGTGCGATAAAGTGTTATGAAAAATGCGGATTTAAAAAAGTGAAGATTTTAAAGGAACATGAACTGCATGAGGGGAAATTAGAAGATTGTTGGATGATGGAATATAAACAACTATAGTGAATATCCAATGGCCTATACAAACAAAGGGGATGAGCGAAATGAAAAAAGCATTAATAGTAATTGATGTACAAGCAGGTATGTATACAGCAGGAATACCAGTACATAATGGGGAAAAGTTTTTAGAAACATTACAAGAACTCATTGAAGAATGTCGTTCAAATGATATTCCGGTTATGTATGTCCAACATAACGGGCCAAAAGATCACCCGTTAGAAAAAGGGACAGATGGCTGGGAGGTGCATGCGGCAATTGCACCAAAAGAGGGTGATAGTATCGTTGAAAAGACGACGCCAGATTCATTCCATAAAACAAACTTAAACGAAGTGTTACAAGAAAAAGGAATTGAACATGTTATTATTTCAGGCATGCAAACAGAGTACTGTGTGGATACGACAACGCGCAGAGCATGTAGTGAAGGGTATAAAGTAACGTTAGTAAGTGATGCACATAGTACATTTGATACAGATGTGTTACGTGCTGAAGATATTGTGAAGCATCATAACGTAGTGTTTGGAGCGTTTGCTGATGTTGTGACGTTAAAAGATTTGAAAGTGGCTGCCTCTAAATAAGAGGTAGTTTTTTATTTGAAGATAACATATCAAATATTGTTGGTAAGTCTATATCATTTCATGTACCGAAATGATAGTACAGAAAAAGGAGCCCACATGATTAAAAAGGGAGCTCCTTCATCAAAATGTTACTTCTTCTTATCTTTATCCAATACATTCTGTTCTTCAGCAAACTCCGTACCATATGCAAATCGGCGATTAATACGAATATTATCGTTGTGATGTCTTGTGTGTGAGTTAGAGAAGCGATGTACAATTACTTCTGATAATGTGAAGACAATCGCTGAAAGGATACTCCCCCATGCAATTTGCATGTAATTGTCTAATAAAATATTTCCGAAAATCCAAACGCTTAAATACGCTAATAAGAAATCTGTCATAATGGCACCAGTATTGCCAATGCGATTTAAAATAATTTTATCAACGAACATATAAGATACGATTGTCACAAAAAGACTGAATGAAATAATTTGGACGAACGTTGCAGGGAAAAATAAAGCTAGTCCGATACTAAATGCGATAATGCACGATATGAATTTGATAAGTACTACAGTAAAACCATTCAATAGTTACACCTCCGATTTATACATAGTTTTGCAATAAATTCAGGAGTTCATACATTGTAACTAATATATTTAAATAAAACTTTTTCATGTTCGAATTTATGTCTAAATATTAAAAAAACAACAAAAAAATGTTATAGTAAAATGAGAGTATATGACATTTTTAGGTAAGGGGTGAATCCAAATGTGGATTACTTCAGAAGTAGAAATTCCAGATGAGTTAATCGATCATCTTGAACAAGGAAAGTTAGTATTGTTTGTTGGAGCGGGAGTTTCTATGAAAGGGAAATCAAACTTACCGAATTTTGATGATTTAGTTGATGAAATTGCAAAAACTTTATATGTCGAAAAGCGTGAAATAACAGAACCTCATGATTATTATCTTGGTAAAATTGCGAAAACAAAAGATGTACATCAAGTTGCAAAAGATCTAGTTCATATAGAAACATCAAAACCAAATCCGCTTCATTTTGCAATTCCGAGGTTGTTTCCTTTAGATACAGAAGTTCGCATTGTAACGACGAATTTTGATCGACATTTTACAACTGCGATGAACGAAATGAATAGAGAATTAAACGTTTATTATGCACCTGCTTTACCTACAGGTAGAGCGTTTAAAGGGCTCGCTTACATACATGGAAATATAGAACAAGAAAAGGAAGCTTTAATTTTAACAGATGGTGATTTTGGAAGGGCTTACTTAACGGAAGGATGGGCGAGAAGATTTTTAGTTGATTTATTCTCCAATTACACCGTTTTATTCGTTGGGTATAGCCATAATGACCCAGTAATGAAATATTTAGCAACTGGTTTACCACCAAGTACAAGGCGCTATGCATTTGTCGCACAAGGAGAAAATACGTATCACTGGGAACATTTAGGGATAAGGCCGATTGTGTATCCGAATAAATCAAATAATCATCAGTCCCTCGTCAAAGCGGTAAAACGCTGGGCAGAATTAATGGGGGATAATTATATTACAAAAAGAATGCGTATTCGTGACATTGTAACAGTGCCACCATCAGTAGAGCAGGAACAATTATCCTACATAAAACAGTCCGTTAAAAAAATTGAAACTGTTCGATATTTTGTTGAATTTGCCCGAGATTATGAATGGGTGGAATGGCTTGAAGCAGAGGGGAAATTACGAAATTTATTTTTGCTTACGTCAACCTATGATGAAGTAGATGAATTGCTTGCAGAATGGTTGGTGGAACAATTTCTTTTTAGTCATCAGAAAGAATTATTTCAATTGATTTTTAAAAATCATTCTAAAATATCCCCGTTATTATGGAGAACAATTTGTAGCTATTTAAACGAAACGAAGATCAAGATGGACCCGTTGTTGTTTGCAAGATGGACACTCCTTTTATTAGAAACAGCTGAAAAAGATAGTAAAACTATAGAAAAAATCTCTTACTTACTGCAAAAATGTTCTTTTCCTGAGCATAAAGAAATCGCTTTATTGTTACTAACGTTTATTTTGGACGGAAAACTTAAGTTGAAGCGTGAAAGAAAGTTAGGAAATGATACGCAAGAATCCATTGAACTCGAGGAATCGAGTCGGTTACCAGTGTCTACATTTTCTCATGTGGAGCAAATTTGGAATGCGAAGATGAGACCGCATATTTCTTATTACGCAGTTCCCATTTTGATGATGGGATTAGAGAAGATGCGAATGTTGTCATTAAGACAAACGGCACTGAAAAAAAGAAATAAGGAAAATGTAGAGAAAGAGTTTCATCAAAATGACCTTGCATTTTTAATTCAAATTGTAAAAGAGTGTCTAATCTATTTATGTGAAAACAATGAGAAAAAAGCGAATTATTATATTACAGAAATGATAGAAGCAAATAGTTTGCTTCAAAAGCGAATTGCAATTGATGGGATGAATAAAAATTTATTTGTTAGCGTAGATGACAAAATGAAATGGTTGTTACAGGAAGGGCTTCTTTTAGATGTCACATATAAACATGAGGTGTTTCAACTTTTAAAAAATCATTACGTACATTCTTTAGAAAAAACAAAGGAAGAAGTCATTCAAACTGCAATGAAGCACCTTGCAGAGGAGAGGGCATTTGATGTTTGTTTAGTCTTAGATTTATTATTCACTTGTGATTCAAATAGTCCATCAACAGCACAAGGATACGAGCTAATGAAACAGAAACATCCGCATTTTCATTCTGATCGATACAGTGTACCTAAAAAAAAGGCTATCGAACAAAGTATTACTTGTAATGTAACTGCCGATGGATTACTGCAGCTGAAAGACGATGAAATCATGAACCAAATTCAGCAATTTTCGAATGACGGTGTTTTTGAACAACGTCATTTTTTAGAGATGTTATCAAAGGCATGTAAATTGAATACAGAGTGGAGTATTTCATTTGCGTACCAATTAGTAGGCATGCATGAAATAAGTAACGAAGTGTGGTTTGTTTGTATTAGAGAGTGGCGAAATAACCGGAGACTGACAAATGGGCAAATCCAAAAAATTATTCCGCTGTTACAGAAATTTGTTAGAAACACTGCGTTTCATTGGTTAATTAGTAGTTTTCTATATGAGATTAGTAATCGATTAGAAGAGTTAGAGGAGAATAGTATACGGTTTGTAAAACGTTTTGCTTTTTCGGTATTTCCTCAAGTTATGAAAAGCGATACAGATTTTAAGATTGGAAAACAAGACTTTTATAATGAGTCGATTCAGCATCCTGTTGGAAAAATGACAGCTGTATTATTAAAACTGTTATCATATGATCATTTATACGATCGCAATGTGTATGAATATTTATTTTTATTTGAAGAACAAGTAAGAGTAAGTTCTGAACGGACAAACTTTATGTTTGCGCGTTTAATAGCAGATATTACATTTTTATATCATATTGAGAAACAATGGTGCCGAAAATATTTGTTACCTTACTTAGAATTAAAGAAAGAAAATGAGATTACGAAATATGCTTGGGCAGGTCTATGTTATACGCAAATAAATTTACCTTTATTTACTGAAATGAAGAGGTTTATTAAGTATGCAGTAGAGCATTTAGAAGTTTTACACCCGCATACGAGGGAAGCTTTCTTGAAGTGGCTTAGTTTTGTATTTATAAAATGTGTGCTGTATTGGGAACAAAAAACAGATTGGCTATATCCGTTGCTTATACGAGAAAATGAAGAGAATAAAATTAAATTTATGCAACATTTATGCTATTACGTTAAAACATTAAGTGTAAAAGAACAACAAAAATTTTGGACAGCTTGGCTCAGTATATTTTTACGAGAACGACCAAAAATGGGTGAGATAACAACGAGAGAATATGTAATGATTTTACGTATTATTTTATACATGGATGAGATTTTAGAAAAAGGATTACGTATTATGTCGCGTACATTTATAGATGTAAATGGAGAATGTGCAGGAGAGGAAATGAAACAGTTATTTATTGAAATGCTTGAAAAGAAAGAGAGTATGAAAGCGTATAAAGAAATGTATGCAAATGTGTTTTTTACATTACTGCAAACACGTCAGGAAGCTGATTTTCTTGAAAATGAAATCATACAAATAAAAAAACGATTAGCCCAGTTTGAAATAGAAAAACACGTATTAAACTTAATAGAAAATGAGATGATTCGCATCGGAATTGTAATGGGGAATTTACAAGAAGAAATATAGGACGAAAGTGGAATTTTAAAAAATATATAAAAAACATATTGACAGTGTTTTGAAAAGCGTTCTATAATACGAATCATACTTATTCAATTTCAAAAACATTTGAATAAACAAAGTGCAATGAAGAGATCACAGTAGTGGTTAGTCTTACTGTAACAGAGAGCTGGTGGTTGGTGTGAACCAGTACAGGGATAATCATGAATTACAGTCTTGGAGCATCTTTTTCGTAGTAAAGATAGGATTGTCTTTATGAAGAAAGAGCGGTCAATTGATCGTTAACAGTGAAGAGAGGTAGACGGAAAGTTAGTCTACAACTAGGGTGGTACCGCGATAAATATCGTCCCTACTGATTTATTCAGTAGGGACTTTTTGTATTTTAGTGGTCCAACTTGAAAATAAAATAGTCATGCATTGAAAGGAAAAGCAGTAGTTGTTGTTTCCCTGTAACAGAGAGCTGGTGGTTGGTGCGAACCAGTACAAAAACAAGAGCGAATTACAGTCCTGGAGCATCTTTTTCGTAGTAAAGATAGTATTGTCTTTATGAAGGGAAAGACGGTCACATTGATCGTTAACAAGGAAGAGAGGTAGACGAAAGAAGTCTACAACTAGGGTGGTACCGCGATAAATATCGTCCCTACTGATTGGATCAGTAGGGCTTTTTTGTACAAAAAAAGTGGTTTTCAGCTAGTAGATAGTGTCTTTGTGGTAATTATTAGTTTAAGATAAGAAGAGGTATCGATTCCACTTAAAATTTGTATAATTAACCAGTTCAGAAAATAGAGAATTTTTCATTCTCTTACTATATTTAAAACATTAGAGGAGGATTTTCAAATGGCAAATCATGAATTAGATCAATTACGTAAACAGGTAGATGAAATTAACCTACAACTATTACACCTTTTAAACAAACGTGGTGAAATCGTTCAAAAAATCGGGGAGCAAAAGCAAGTACAAGGTACGAAACGCTTTGATCCAGTACGTGAGCGTGAAGTACTTGATATGATCGCAGAGCATAACGAAGGACCATTCGAAACGTCAACAGTTCAACATATTTTCAAAACAATCTTCAAAGCTAGCTTGGAATTACAAGAAGATGATAACCGTAAGGCGTTATTAGTATCACGTAAAAAGAAACAAGAAAATACAATCGTTAATGTAAAAGGTGAATTGATTGGGGACGGAACACAAACGTTCATCATGGGGCCTTGTGCAGTAGAAAGCTTAGAGCAAGTTCGCCAAGTAGGGCAAGCTATGAAAGACCAAGGCTTAAAATTAATGCGCGGTGGTGCTTTCAAACCGAGAACATCTCCATATGATTTCCAAGGTTTAGGAGTAGAAGGGTTACAAATTTTACGCCAAGTAGCAGATGAGTTCGACTTAGCGATTATTAGTGAAATTTTAAATCCGAACGATGTTGAAATGGCATTAGAATACGTTGATGTAATTCAAGTTGGTGCACGTAACATGCAAAACTTCGATTTACTACGAGCTGTAGGTAAAGTTAATAAGCCAGTATTACTAAAACGTGGATTAGCAGCAACAATTGATGAGTTCATTAATGCAGCAGAATACATTATTGCGCAAGGTAATGACCAAATTATTCTTTGTGAGCGCGGTATCCGCACATACGAAAGAGCAACACGTAACACATTAGACATTTCTGCAGTACCGATTTTAAAGAAAGAAACACATTTACCAGTTATCGTTGACGTAACACATTCAACTGGACGTAGAGATTTATTATTACCAACAGCGAAAGCGGCACTTGCTATTGGAGCTGATGCAGTAATGGCTGAAGTTCATCCAGATCCAGCAGTTGCATTATCAGATTCTGCACAACAAATGGACATTCCAGAATTCCATAGATTCATGGATGAGTTAAAAGGTTTCAAAAATAAATTATCTTAATTCCATATCATATATGCGCTGAAGAGGAAACAGTAGTGCTTATCTCACTGTTAAAGAGAGCTGATGGTCGGTGTGAATCAGTACAAAGATAAGCATGAATTACAGCCTTGGAGCATCTTTCCCGATAACTTTTGGAGGGTAAGACGGTCAAACGATCGTTAAAGAAGAAGAGAGGTAGACGATAGTTGTCTACAACTAGGGTGGTACCGCGATAAATATCGTCCCTACTGAGCGCTCAGTAGGGACTTTTTTGTACAAAAAAATAGTAAAGGGGCAAGAGAAATGAGATACATTACAGCTGGAGAATCACATGGTCCGCAGTTAACAGTTATTTTAGAAGGTGTACCGGCAGGTTTAACATTAACAGCGGAACATATTAATAAGGAATTATTAAGAAGACAAAAAGGACATGGGCGCGGAAGACGCATGCAAATTGAAACAGATACAGTTGAAATTGTAAGTGGTGTTCGTCACGGGATGACACTTGGCTCACCGATTACGTTAATCGTAAAAAATGATGATTTCAAACATTGGACGAAAGTAATGGGTGCAGACCCAATTTCAGAGCAAGAAAGTAAAGAAATGAAACGCACAATTACAAAACCACGTCCAGGACATGCAGATTTAAACGGAGCTATTAAATACGGTCATCGTGATATAAGAAACGTATTAGAGCGCTCATCTGCAAGAGAAACGACAGTTCGTGTAGCTGCTGGAGCAGTTGCGAAACAAATTTTGAAAGAGTTAGGTGTGGAAATTGCAGGGCATGTGCTTGAAATTGGTGGGGTGCAAGCGAAGCATATTTCCAACTTATCAATTGAAGAGATTCAAACGATAACTGAAAATTCACCTGTTCGATGTTTAGATAAAGAAGTAGAACAAGAGATGATGGATGCGATCGATAATGCAAAAAGTAGTGGAGATTCAATCGGTGGTATTGTCGAAGTCATTGCAGAAGGTATGCCAATTGGTGTTGGTAGTTACGTTCATTACGATCGTAAATTAGATGCAAAACTCGCTGGTGCTATTATGAGTATTAATGCATTTAAAGGTGCTGAAATTGGTGTTGGTTTTGAAGCGGCAAGACAGCCAGGAAGTAAAGTGCACGATGAAATCCTTTGGGATGAAGAAAAAGGGTACACGAGAAAAACGAATAATGCCGGCGGTTTAGAAGGTGGTATGACAACGGGAATGCCGATTGTTGTAAGAGGTGTTATGAAGCCGATTCCTACATTATACAAACCGTTAGCAAGCGTCGATATTGATACGAAAGAAGCATTCCAAGCGAGTATTGAAAGATCTGATAGTTGCGCAGTACCAGCAGCAGGTGTAGTAGCTGAATCTGTTGTGGCATGGGAACTTGCAGATGCACTAGTCGAACAATTCGGAAAAGATCGTATAGAATTATTAAAGCAAAACATTACACAACATAACAAATACGCAAAAGAATTTTAAAAAAGGTGGGTTTAACATGCAAGTAAAAGATCAACTATCATCCTTACAACCATATAAACCAGGTAAATCACCAGAACAAATGAAAGAAGTGTACGGAGATCATTCGTTTGTGAAATTAGCATCGAATGAAAATCCATTCGGTTGTTCGCCACGAGTGTTAGAAGAGTTACAAAAATCGTGGTTGGAACATGCTTTATATCCTGACGGAGGTGCTACAACGCTCCGTCAAACAATTGCAGAGAAATTACAAGTTCAAATGGAACAAATACTTTGCGGTAGTGGTTTAGATGAGGTCATTCAAATAATAAGTCGCGCCGTACTTCGAGCTGGAGATAACATCGTAACGGCAGGTGCAACATTCCCACAGTACCGTCATCATGCAATTATTGAAGGTTGTGAAGTGAAAGAAGTTGCTTTAAATAACGGTGTATACGACTTAGATGAAATTTCGTCAGCAGTTGATAACAATACGAAAATCATTTGGCTTTGTAATCCGAACAACCCTACAGGCACATATGTGAATGAGCAAAAATTGACTCAGTTCATTGAAAGCATTAGTGAAAATACGTTAATTGTCATTGATGAAGCGTACTATGAATACGTAACAGCAAAAGATTTCCCTGAGACATTACCGCTTCTAGAAAAACATAACAACATTCTTGTACTTAGAACGTTTTCTAAAGCGTACGGATTAGCATCTTTCCGCGTTGGTTATGCGATTGGACAGGAAGAGTTAATCGAGAAATTAAATGTCGTACGTTTGCCATTTAACGTATCTTCATTAGCGCAAAAAGCAGCAACGATTGCTTTTAACGATGAAGCGTTTATTGAAGAAATTGTACGTGTTAATACAGAGGGAATACAACAATACGAAAGTTTTTGTAAGGAAAACGAATTTCCATTTTATCCGTCACAAACAAACTTCATCTTCTTACCGGTAGAGAATGGTGGAGAGATTTATGAAGCTTGTGCACACGCAGGGTTTATTATTCGTCCGTTCCCGAATGGTGTCCGTATTACAGTCGGCACAAGGGAGCAAAATGAAGGAGTGATTTCAGTGTTAAAACAACACTTTGAAAATAAGAAAAATAAGTCTCGAGATGAGGCAAATGTGTAAAAAGGTAGTATTAATTGGAACAGGCTTAATAGGAGGTTCTCTCGCATTAGCAATTAAGAAAGAGCACGATGTAACGATAACAGGTTATGACATATTTCAAGAGCAAGTAGAGCGTGCGAAAGAATTACACGTAGTAGATGAAGTAGCAGTAGATTTACAGCGTGCATGTGAAGAGGCACATTTAATTGTTTTTGCTTCTCCAGTTGAAGAAACGAAGAAGTTATTACACAAATTAGCGTCATTTCGTTTACGAGAAGATGTGATAGTGACCGATGTTGGTAGTACAAAAGGAACAATTATGAACGAAGCGGAAGCTTTATTTTCAAAGGAAATTTCTTTCATTGGTGGACATCCGATGGCAGGTTCTCATAAAACTGGGGTTGAAAGTGCAAAAGCACATTTATTTGAAAATGCATTTTACATTTTAACACCGATGAACCATGTGCCAAATGAACAAGTGGAAGAACTAAAAGGTTGGTTAAAGGGAACGGGGTCTCATTTTCTCGTTTTAAATACAGAAGAGCATGATTATGTAACAGGGATCGTTAGTCATTTTCCGCATCTTATCGCAGCAGGGTTAGTCAAGCAAGTGGAGAAACATGCAGGAGATAATCCGCTCATTCATCAGCTAGCTGCTGGCGGATTTAAAGACATTACACGCATTGCATCTAGTAGCCCGAAAATGTGGAGTGATATTGTAAAGCAAAATCGTGAGCATTTAATGGTATTATTAAAAGAGTGGATCTCTGAAATGGAAGAATTATATGATACTGTTTCTACTGGAGATGCAGGCGAGATTCAAAACTATTTTGCAGATGCGAAAGAATACCGTGATTCTTTACCAGTACGAAAAAGAGGGGCAATTCCTGCCTATCACGACTTATACGTCGATGTTTTAGATAAAGTAGGGGCATTGGCTCATATTACGAGTATTTTGGCGCGTGAAGAAATTAGTATTACGAACTTGCAAATATTAGAAGCGCGAGAAGGATTGCTTGGCGTATTACGCATTAGCTTCCAAAGAGAAGAAGATCGTATGAAAGCGAAACTAGCGCTTGGAGAAGAAGAATACCCAACTTATGAAACAATTTAAATGAGAAGGTGAAAACATGAAAGAAAGAACGATACAACCTATAAATAGCGGATTGAACGGCAACATTACAATTCCAGGTGATAAGTCCATTTCACATCGTGCTGTTATGTTCGGCGCAATTGCAGAAGGAAAAACGACAATTAAAGGTTTCTTGCCCGGTGCAGACTGTTTAAGTACGATTTCGTGCTTTAAGGAAATGGGAGTAGAAATCACGCAAAATGGTGATGAAGTAACTGTAGTCGGAAAAGGAATTGAAGGCTTACAAGAACCGAAAGCTGTATTAGATGTTGGTAATTCTGGTACAACGATACGATTAATGTCAGGAATATTAGCAAATACACCATTTTTCTCTTGCGTACAAGGTGATGCGTCTATCGCAAAAAGACCGATGAAACGTGTTACAAATCCATTAAAACAAATGGGCGCAAAAATTGATGGCCGAGAAGAAGGAACGTTTACGCCGCTCACAATACGTGGCGGAGATTTAAAAGCAATTGAGTATATTTCTCCTGTTGCAAGTGCACAAGTAAAGTCAGCTATTTTACTTGCAGGTCTTCGGGCAGAAGGTGTAACAGCTGTTACAGAACCACATGTTTCGCGTGATCACACGGAAAGAATGCTTGAAGCATTCGGTGTTAACGTAACTCGTGAGGGAAAAACAGTGAAACTTGCAGGTGGACAGAAGTTAACAGCGACAGACGTTCAAGTACCAGGTGACGTATCATCAGCAGCATTTTTCTTAGTAGCGGGAGCAATTATTCCAAATAGTAAACTAGTATTACAAAATGTAGGAATGAATCCAACTCGTACAGGTATTATTGATGTTTTAGAGACAATGGGTGCTACATTTACTGTAGAGCCGATTAACGAAGGGGCATCAGAACCAGCTGCAAACATTACGATTGAAACATCTTCATTAAAAGGAATTGAAATTGGTGGGGATATTATTCCAAGACTAATCGATGAAATTCCAGTTATCGCTTTAGCGGCAACACAAGCAGAAGGTATTACAGTTATTAAAGATGCACACGAGTTAAAAGTAAAAGAAACGAACCGTATTGATACAGTCGTTGCGGAGTTAACGAAACTAGGAGCTCGCATAGAAGCAACTGATGATGGCATGATTATATACGGAAAATCAGCTCTAAAAGGCAGTACAGTAAATAGTTACGGTGATCACCGCATCGGAATGATGCTTGCGATTGCTGGCTGTCTAGCAGAGGGAAAAACAACAATTGAAGATGCAGAAGCAGTAGGCGTATCATATCCTACATTCTTTGAAGAACTTCAAAAGTTAGCAAAATAAGGTGATGAGAAGCAGATACATTATGTATCTGCTTTTTTATGTTAGGTTGTTGTAAATTCGATATTTTTTGTTGAAACGTCTGTGTAATTTCACTTACCGAACTACAATAGTAAGAATTATGATACAATTCAATCAGGGAATGGAGGAGAATTATATGAATGTCATACAATTACAAGAAGATAAATTTAGAGAAGCATTACGTTTATCAGAATACGCTTTTCAATATAAAGTAAATGAGGAACGATTGCAGCGGCAAATCACTCGAATGAAAGAAAGTCATGAAATATACGGCATTATGGAAGGGGAAGACTTAGCAGCAAAACTACATCTTATTCCATTTCATATATACATAGGAAAAGAAACATTTAAAATGGGCGGCGTTGCAGGGGTAGCGACGTATCCTGAGTATAGAAGAAGTGGGTATGTAAAAGAGCTACTTCAGCATTCTCTTCAAACGATGAAAAAAGATGGATATACAGTATCGATGTTACATCCATTTTCTGTTTCATTTTACCGTAAATACGGCTGGGAACTTTGTGCGAATCTTCTCGTATGTCATATGACTAAGAGCGATTTAGTTATGAAAAAACAAGTAAATGGCACCGTGAAACGTTTCAATAAAGAAAATCATCCAGAAGAAGTCGAGAAGCTATATGAAATCTTTGCAGAACGTTTTTCAGGTATGTTAGTTCGAGAGAAAAACTGGTGGTTACAAGTGGTTTATGATGATTTAGCATTAGCGATTTACTATGATGAAAATAAAACGGCAGCTGGTTACATGTTATATAAAATAGAAAACTATAAAATGACAGTAGAAGAATTTGTACCACTGCATAATGAAGCACGAAATGGTCTGTGGAACTTTATTTGCCAGCATGATTCTATGATTAAAGAACTTGAAATGACAGTAAGTGAAAACGAACCGTTGTTATATACATTGCAAGAGCCACGCGTGAAGACAGAAGTGAAACCATATTTTATGGGCAGAATTGTAGATGTAGAGCAGTTCTTAAGTAAATATGAATTTAACTGGAACGATGTACAGCAAGAAGTGATCTTACATATTACAGATTCATTTGCTCCGTGGAATAACGTAGTAGTGAGACTTGCAAATCATGAAATAACAATTATGAAAGAAGAAACAATTGATAAAGGAATAAAGCTGGACATTAATGCGCTATCTACAATAATGCTTGGCTACAAACGTCCGTTAGAGCTAAGTAAGCTGGAATTAATTAGTGGAAGCGAAAAGGAGATACGAACATTTGAAAATGTAGTCCCGGTGCGTGAAGCGTTTATTTATGATTTCTTTTAATTGTATATTTGAAAGTGAACTGTACCAAATAAAGTTTTGGTACAGTTCACTCTTATTTTGTTGTTTTTTGTCGTTAAGTCGATATATCTTGAAAATCGCTGATAAAATGTGAGTTGCGCTGATATATTCTGGAAATTGCTGATATAATGTCACTGACAGATATGGAATTAAAAAACATAACGGAACTGTGTAGCGCACTTGACTTTTAATCCATGTAATTTATAATTAAAAACGGAATGAATTTTCATTCCTGAAAATTGAGGTGAGAAAAATGGCTAAAAACAAACAAGAAGACATTTTTGATGCTGCAATACAACTTTTTGCAGAGCGAGGTTATGATGGTACAACAATTCCGATGATTGCTGAAAAAGCAAAAGTAGGTGCAGGTACCATTTATCGTTATTTTGAAAATAAAGAGTCGTTAGTTAATTCTTTATTTACGAAAAGCGTTTTACAACTATCAGAATTAATAAAAACCGATTTTCCAGTCAATGCAAATATTCGTGAACAGTTTAGCCATACGTACAACCGTTTATTTGAATTTGCGAGACAAAATGCAGATGCTTTTCTTTTTACAAATTCTCACTGTGATAGTTATTTTCTCGATAAGCATAGTAATGAAATATTCGAGGACTTTATGGGTTTCTTTATGAACTTAATTGAAGATGGAATCGAAAAAGGTTTTCTTCGTCCATTACCACCAATTGCTTTAATTATCATTGTATATCAACCAATTGAAAAATTAATTAAAGTAATGGAAACAGGGCAATTAGAATATACAGAAGAATTGGTAAAAGAACTGGAAGAAAGTTGTTGGAATGCTATTAGAATCATTTGATTCTATAGCTTTATAAGGACAGGAATGAATATTCATTCCGTGAAAGGTAATTTAAAAGGGTTTTAAAAATAATTTAATAGAGTGATAGGAATGAACGTTCATTCCGTAATGATAGTTTTAAAAGGATAGGAATGAATGTTCATTCCGAATTTAACATGAAACGCTAAAAACGGGAGATGATTCAAATGAGCAAGTTAAAAAGTTGGAGAAGTTTATCTTTTCTATTATGGATAGTTATTACTATTACAATGGTCGTAACGATGCCTAATATGGATAAATTAGTGAAGGAAAAAGGGAAAATTACAATTCCTAATACAGAACAAAGCAGTATTGCTGACAAAATGATCAAAGAAATGGATAAAGAAGGGGTTGAAAAATACGAAGTTATCGCCGTATTTAATAGTGGCAATAAAGCAGCTTTAACTACTGAGCAAAAAGAGGAAATAACAAAAACAATCAACGCTTTGCAAAATGAAAAAGAGCAATTAGGAATTAAGGAAGTTGTTTCACATTTAGATAATAAAGAATTGGAGAAACAATTAGTTTCTAAAGATAATACGACTATTTTAACGCAAATATCAATAGATAAAAAGCATGGTGAAATATCAAAAGTTGCAAATAATCTTCATAAAAAAGTGCAAACGAAAGGAGTAAAAACGTACTTAACAGGAAGTGACTTAATAGCGGGTGATTTTCTTACATCCTCTCAAGAGGGAGTGAAAAAGACTGAAGTTATTTCAATCATTTTCATTCTTATAGTATTAATCATTGTATTCCGTTCACCAATTGTTCCAATTGTTTCTCTTCTTACAGTTGGTATATCGTATTTAGTTTCAATGGGTATTATTGCTCATCTTGTAGATCAATTTAATTTTCCGTTTTCTAACTTTACGCAAGTGTTTGTAGTTGTCGTACTGTTTGGAGTAGGAACAGATTACAACATTTTATTATATACGAGGTTTAAAGAAGAATTAAGTAAACAAGAAAATGCATTTTTGGCCACGAAAGAAACATTTAAATCGGCAGGTAAAACCGTTTTATATAGCGGGATAGCGGTGCTAATTGGTTTTGCATCACTTGCTTTAGCGAGTTTTAAATTATATCAATCTACTTCAGCGGTAGCAATTGGTGTTTTAGTATTACTACTCGTAATAACCACTTTAAATCCATTTTTTATGGTGCTTTTAGGAAAAGGAATGTTTTATCCAGTTAAAACATTTAAAGGTCATGAGGATAGCCGTTTATGGGGATTCTTTGCTAAAAATTCAGTAGCAAGACCATTTGTTGCTTTAATCATCGTATTCGTGATATCGATTCCTTTCGTATTAAAATACTCTAATACACTGAATTACAATGATTTGTTTGAAGTGGATAATAAGTATGAATCAAAAATGGGTATTAATGTGATAGAAGAACATTTTCCACCAGGATTTTCTTCACCAAGTACGTTAGTGATTCAATCTAACAAAAAATTAGATGAAGGAACGTCTCTACAAACTTTAGATGAATTAACTGATAAAATTTCGAAAGTTAAAGGTGTTTCAGAAGTATATGCACCGACGCGTCCAACTGGTGATAAGATAAAAGAATTATATTTAAATAAACAAGCGGGAGAACTAAATACTGGTTTAGGCGATGCCAATGGTGGCATAAAGGAAATTAATGATGGCTTAACGGATGCGAAAGATAAAATGGGTAGTAATGACTCAAATAGTCTTGCAAATGTTCAAAAGTTAATTGATGGAACGAACGAAGCGAAAAATGGAGTATCAGCATTAGGAACAGCTTTAAATCAATTATCCACTGGCATAAACGAAGGTGCACAAGGAGCGCAGCAAATTGAGAGTGGGTTAACTTCAGTAAATGAAAATATAAATGTCCTATCGGGTGCAACGTCACAGCTTCATGCTGGTTATGCACAGTTAGAAAAGGGTTTAAGTTCTTATGAGAAATACTTCGGAAGTATTTCTCAAGCGATTGACGGTGCGAAAAAAGGATATGAACAAATTGAAGTGTTAATGACTAATTTCATTCAAACGAAACCAGAAGTAGCAAATGATCCTAATGTACAGCAAACGATAGGAATTGCGAAGGAAGCTCAAAAGCAATTAAGTGGACTTTCAAAAGAATTAAATCAATTAGCAGTGCAACATAAAGCTGCGGTGAATTCATTTAAAGAAGCGAATCAATCATTACTGAAAGTAGATAACGGCTTAAAGGAAATGAATAATGGCGTTACCGAGTTACAAAAAGGAGCTGCCGGACTAAAAACTGGATTAAACGAAGGAGCTACAGGTTCAAAACAAATTGCAAACAAATCATCTGAGCTACAATCCGGCTTAACAAAAATAAATGATGGGCAAGGGCAGCTTTTAACTGGATTGAAAGACCTGCAAGAAAAGATGGGGCAATTACAATCCGGCTTATCTAAAAGTACAGAAGGGCTTGGAAAAGTAAGTAACGGCCTAGGGGATGCTCAGAAATATTTAGGCGAGCTTAATGAGTCAAAAAGCTCTGAGAAATTTTATATTCCTAAAGAAGTGTTAGCGGGAGAAGATTTCCAAAAAGCATTGAATACGTACATGTCACATGATAGAAAGACTGCTAAAATGACAATCATTTTAGACGTAAATCCGTATTCAAAAGAAGCGATGCCAATCATTCAAGAAATTAATGAAACGATAGATGGTACGCTAAATGGTACTGAATTAAAAACGGCGAAAAAAGCGATCGGCGGGACAACAGCTAGAAATGTTGATTTAAAAGAAGTAACCGGGCAAGATTTCTTACGTACAGCTACAATTATGTTGATTGGAATTGCGATTGTATTAATCGTAATTACACGCTCATTACTAAACACAATATTTATTATTGGCTCATTACTATTAGCGTACTTTGCATCACTTGGTATAAGCGAACAAATTAGTGCACATGTATTACATGTAGATTCATTAAGCTGGAATGTTCCATTCTTTAGCTTCATTATGATTGTCGCTTTAGGAGTGGATTATAGTATTTTCGTAATGATGCGCTATAACGAGATAGAAGGGGATTCGGTAACGAAAATTGTAACTGCATCTCGTCATATAGGAGGAGTTGTATTATCAGCGGCGCTAATTTTAGGCGGGACATTTGCTGCATTAATTCCGTCAGGTGTATTGACACTTATACAAGTAGCATCAGTTGTTGGCGTTGCACTATTACTATTAGCTTTAACCGTGATGCCGATATTGTTACCTGCTTTAATAGGGTTAACGAGTAAATTGAAGAGTTATAAAGAGAAAATAATAAATACGAAATAAGAAAAAACTGTAGGGAATGTTTTCTCTACAGTTTTTTCTGTATATAAAAATTAAAAATAGGAAATTAATCCAATGTATTACAGAGTGAGAATCGATAAAAACTATCCGATTTCATTGTAGAAAGGTAATCAACCGTTGCTATTCATCCAGCTTCTACTATATAATAGCTATAGTCTACAATAATTGAGTCGTAATATGCGATTTTTTAAGACAATCGGTGAGAAAACGCTGAAATAAGCGGTATTAGTAGGAGGACACAAATGATTACAGTAAGTAACGTTAGTTTGCGTTTCGCGGATCGCAAATTGTTTGAAGATGTTAACATAAAATTCACGCCAGGTAATTGCTACGGTTTAATTGGAGCAAACGGTGCTGGTAAATCAACATTTCTAAAGATTTTATCTGGAGAAATCGAACCATCAACAGGTGACATACATATTACGCCAGGTGAGCGTCTAGCAGTATTAAAACAGAACCACTTCGAATATGAAGAGTTCCCAGTATTAGAAACAGTAATTATGGGTCACACGCAACTTTATAAAGTAATGCAAGAGAAAAATGCTATTTACATGAAAGAAGACTTTAGTGATGAAGATGGTATGCGTGCTGCTGAACTTGAAGGTGAGTTCGCTGAGCTTAACGGTTGGGAAGCTGAGTCAGAAGCTGCAATCTTACTAAAAGGACTTGGTATTGGTGAAGATCTTCATGATAAGAAATTGTCAGAATTAACTGGGGCAGAGAAAGTAAAAGTATTACTTGCTCAAGCTTTATTCGGTAAACCTGACATTCTATTACTAGATGAGCCTACCAACCACTTGGACTTAAAAGCGATTCAATGGTTAGAGAACTTCTTAATGAACTTTGAAAATACAGTAATCGTTGTATCCCATGACCGTCACTTCTTAAATAAAGTTTGTACGCACATGGCTGATCTTGATTTCGGTAAAATTCAACTTTATGTTGGTAACTATGACTTCTGGTATGAGTCAAGCCAATTAGCTTTAAAATTAACACAAGATGCTAATAAGAAAAAAGAAGAGAAAGTAAAAGAGTTACAAAACTTCATTGCACGCTTTAGCTCAAACGCATCTAAAGCGAAACAAGCAACTTCTCGTAAAAAATTATTAGATAAAATTACATTAGATGATATTAGACCATCATCACGTCGTTATCCATTCGTTGGTTTCACACCTGAGCGTGAAATAGGAAATGACTTATTAACTGTTGAAGGACTTTCTAAAACAATTGATGGCGAAAAAGTGTTAGATAATGTGTACTTCACTTTAAATAAAGGTGATAAAGTTGCATTTATCGGTCGTAACGATATTGCGATGACAACATTATTTAAAATCCTTATGGGTGAAATGGAGCCAGATAGCGGTTCATTCAAATGGGGTGTTACAACATCTCAATCGTATTTCCCAAGAGATAACTCTAAATACTTTGAGAACAGTGACTTCAACTTAGTTGATTGGTTACGCCAATTCTCTCCACAAGATGAGTCAGAGAGCTTCTTACGTGGTTTCTTAGGCCGTATGTTATTCTCAGGTGAAGAAGTTAAGAAGAACGTTTCTGTATTATCTGGAGGCGAAAAAGTTCGTTGTATGCTATCTAAAATGATGTTAAGTGGTGCGAACGTAATCACACTTGACGATCCGACGAACCATTTAGATCTTGAGTCTATCACTGCATTAAACAACGGTTTAATTGCATTCAAAGGTACAATGTTATTCACATCTCATGACCATCAGTTCGTACAAACAATTGCAAACCGCATTATCGAAGTAACACCAAACGGTGTAATCGATAAAGAGGCAACTTACGATGAGTACTTAGAAAATGAAGAACTTCAAAAACAAGTAGATGCAATGTATAAAGGTCAATAATATATGATGAAAACCCCCGCTCTTTGTTAGAGCGGGGGTTTTGTTGAAAAGAGATGAAGACCAAGGTACGAAATGAATAATTATTTAAATATAACATTTATGGTGGTAAGAAGTTGTAATGTTATGATTGCATAGATTTTTGACATATAGATGACATGTAATGTGTATAGAATTGAAGGAGTTAATTGTAACAGGAGAAGTGTATTTTGAGTAATAAGATTAAAATACACTATTTTTTTATGTGAAAAATGTACCAAAAATGGAGATAGATTAGTTTGCGAAGTAGTGAATAAAGGTTTATAGTATGTGGTGTCATAATTAGTGGATGAAACTTGGGAGAAAACAGGAAATGTTACAAATGTATTTTGTTAAATAGAAACCAAGGTCAAAATGTCTAGAAAGAAATAGTTGAATAAATACTAGCTTCAAATTATAATTACTAATATTCTTCATATAGTTAAATAAAAATAATCTATTTGAAGAAGAAAAAATGAATAGAGAGACAGACTTATAAAAAATAAGCCTTGGATGATCAAAAGAGGTGGAGAAATGAAACAATTCTTATTAAAGAGCAAAAGTGTGTTAAGTAATCATTTTGGATTCTTTCTGTTTGCCGTTATTTTATTATGGCTCAAAACATATGCAGCCTATGTAACGGAATTTAATTTAGGAATTTCAAACACAATCCAAAAATTCTTGCTGTTTTTTAACCCGCTTAGTTCAGCAGTTCTATTTTTAGGACTTGCATTATTTGCAAAAGGGAAACGATCTTATATTTGGGTAATTATTATTAATTTGTTATTGTCGATACTTTTATACGCAAACGTAGTATATTATCGCTTTTTCAGTGATTTTATTACGTTCCCGACATTAACACAAACGAATAACTTTGGAGATTTAGGTGGTAGTATTTTCGCTTTACTACACTTATATGATCCACTATATTTCTTAGATACAATTATTTTAATTGTTTTAGTCGCAACAAAATTTGCAAATCCAAAACCTATTCGTGTTGCGAAACATAAACTATCACTAGTATTTGTAGCGGGTATTTTATTATTCAGTGTGAACCTAGGGCTTGCAGAATCTGACCGTCCTGAATTGTTAACAAGAACGTTTGACCGTAATTATATCGTGAAATATTTAGGGGCATACAATTATACGATTTATGATGGTATTCAAAGTGCGAAAGCATCAACAGAACGAGCATTAGCTGATGGAGATAATATGACAGAAGTTAGAAATTATCTTGCATCAACATATGCAAGTCCAAATCCTGAGTACTTCGGTAAAGGAAAAGGAATGAACGTAATTTATATTCATTTGGAGTCATTCCAAAACTTTTTAATCGATTATCAATTAAATGGTCAAGAAGTTACACCATTTCTAAATTCATTTACAAAAGATGCGAATACGTTATACTTTGATAACTTCTTCCATCAAACAGGACAAGGTAAAACATCTGATGCGGAGTTCATGTTAGAAAACTCAATGTACGGATTACCGCAAGGATCTGTATTTACAAATAAAGCTCATAACACATATCAATCGGCACCAGCTATTTTAGGGCAACAAGGATACACTTCAGCAGTGTTCCACGGTAACTACAAAACGTTCTGGAACCGTGATGATATTTATAAATCATTTGGTTTTAATAAATTCTTTGATGCGTCATACTATGATATGAACGAAAAAGACGTTGTAAACTATGGCTTAAAAGATAAACCGTTCTTTAATGAATCAATTCCATTATTACAAACGTTAAAACAACCGTTCTATACGAAGTTCATTACGTTATCAAACCATTTCCCTTATCCTATTGATAAAGCGGAAGCAACGATTGAACCGGCGAAAACAGGTGACTCATCAGTAGACACGTATTTCCAAACAGCAAGATATTTAGATGAATCTGTAAAAGGGTTCATCGATTATTTGAAACAATCTGGCTTATACGATAACTCAATTATCGTTATGTACGGTGACCATTACGGTATTTCAGATAATCATAATGCAGCAATGTCACAAGTAATGGGTAAAGAAATGAACTCATTTGAAAATGCACAGTTACAACGTGTACCATTAATCGTTCGTGTACCAGGAGTGAAAGGTGGCGTACAACATCAATATGGCGGTGAAATTGACGTTCTTCCAACTTTATTACACTTACTAGGTACAGATACGAAAAATTATGTTCAATTCGGTTCAGATTTATTATCACCAGATCATAAACAAGTCGTTCCATTCCGTAACGGTAATTATGTAAGCCCAACAGTTACGGCATTGAACGGAAAATATTATGATACAACAACTGGAAAACCTGTAGAATTAACAGATGAAATAAAACAAAATGAACAAATGGTTCAAAACTCATTAAAATACTCTGACCAAGTCGTAAATGGTGACTTATTACGATTCTACACACCAGAAGGCTTCACTCCAGTAGATCGTTCAAAGTATAACTATAACCATCGTGATAAAAATAAAACGAAGGTAAAAACGACTGAAGACGGGGAAGCTAAATAAATATTAAAAAGCGCTACTCATATGAGTAGCGCTTTTGTTTGTAACTATAATTACATTGACATTATATAGTATCATCTTTAGTTTTTTGTTTCATCTTTCCGAAGAATACCACACCGATGATGATAATAATGATGAATGCCCATTTCATGAAAGGGTTACTTTCGAAAAATCCAGCGAACCATTTTTCATCTACAATCATTTTTGCGGCAGTATAAGCTAAAACAGCTGCTCCAATCGTAATGATGACAGGGAAACGGTCAACCCATTTTAAAATTAATGTACTGCCCCATACAACTACTGGAATAGACACTAATAATCCGATGATTACTAAAGAAAAGTTACCATGGGCAGCTCCCGCAACAGCGAGTACGTTATCAATTCCCATTAACGCATCAGCTATAATAATGGTTTTAATAGCAGACCAAAATCCTTCTTCAGCTTTAATATCATGATTTTTGCCCTCAGCAATTAATTTGTAAGCAATCCATATGAGGAGTACACCACCAATTAGAAGTAATCCTGGTATTTTTAATAACCAAACGACAATTAAGGTAGCGAGGGCTCTAATAGCGATAGCCCCGACAGTTCCCCATATAATAACTTTCTTTTGTTGATCTTTTGGTAATCGCCTTGCTGCTAATCCAATTACGATGGCATTATCTCCAGCTAACACTAAATCAATTACAATAATGGCAAGCAAGGCAGACAAATATTCAGATGAAAGAAAATCCATATACATATCACTCCTTATGATTAATATGTACTTATAAGCTATTCAGTATTAAGAATTCTAACGATTATTTAAAAGCATAACTGTAAAATATAATCTCTTCAAATAGTAATCGAGGATTATAATTATAGTCGTAAGCACTCAAAAAGATGGCTTCGGTACAATTCCGGAGCCATCTTTTAAGTGCTTAATTTTTAACAATCATTTTATGTTTGAAGATTTACTTTCGTATCTTTTGATTACTACTTTTTTTGGCATGAAACTTGCAATAATCAAAGCTATAAAAGATAAGACTAACATAAACACGTATGCATCACTTGAGCTGAAGATAGAAGATAATTTTGTTACTTGCGTAGCTGTTATATTTCCATTCCCACTAGATAACTGTGATATGTGTGAAGTAGATTGAATTGTATACACCGTGATGATAACTGCTGTCCCAATCGAACCTGCTAATTGGCGAATTGTATTATTTACTGCTGAACCATGTGAACCTAGTTCTATTGGCAAAGCGTTTAAGCCGGCTGTATTTAAAGGCATTGAAATGAAACTTAACCCAATTCGTAAAATAATGGTACGAACCATTAAATACATATAAGTTGTGGAGTCGGTCAAATCAATTACACCCCACATCGAAATAATGACACAGATTAAACCGGTAATAAAGAGTGGTTTCGCTCCATATTTATCAAACATTTTGCCTGTGATAGGTGATAAGAAGGCGTTAATGACAGCTCCAGGTAATAGAAGTAAACCTGATTCAAATGCAGTAAAACCTCGTCCGTTTTGTAAGAAAATTGGTAATAGAATTAAATCTGCATACATAATCATCGTAATGAGTACGTTAATGACGGAAGTAAGAGTGAAAACTTTATATTTAAATACTGATAAATTCAATAATGGATCATTAGACTTTATTTGACGTAAACAGAATAAAGCTGTAACGATGATACCGATAGTAATTGTTATAATAACAACGGGATGATTCCATCCTTTACTTCCTGCACTACTGAATCCGTATATAACACAACCAAAGCCAATCGTTGATAAAATGACACTTACGATATCTAATTTCGCTTTTGTTGTATTTGCAACATTCATTAAATATTTAAGCGCGAGAATAATTACGATGAATATAAATGGAGCTAATCCAATAAATAGCCATCTCCATGATACATATTCAATAATAAAGCCAGATAAAGTTGGAGCGATAGCTGGCGCAAAAATTATAGCGAATCCGATGGTCCCCATAATACTTCCGCGTTTTTCACTAGGGTACAAATATAAAATAATAGTCATCATGAGTGGCATAATAATTCCTGCTCCAACTGCTTGAATCATTCTTCCTGTTAACAAAATGCTAAAATTCATGGCGCATGCACAGAGAACGGTCCCAATAAACAAAGAGAGCATTGAGCTAATAAATAGCTGCCTTGTTGTAAATCGTTTCATTAAAAATGCAGTAATTGGAACTAGAACACCATTTATGAGCATAAAGCCTGTTGATAGCCATTGCACTGTTGCAGCTGTTACATCAAATACCTCCATTAAATTACTCATCGCCACATTTAATAGCGTCTGATTTAACGTTGATAGAAAACAGCCGGAAATGAGGACAACTAATATAATTTTTTTATTTCTTTCTGATATTTCCTTTTGCATTGGTAATCTCCTTCATTGATACCTTGATTTATCGACATTGTGTCGATAAAATTAATGGTAACAAAATACGTTTTCTCTGACCATGAACAGTTTTATTGAAAATGTCCACTACTCGACAGAGAAGATATGTACTGTCGAGAAAGTAAAGAGAAAATCTATAAAGGAGTTTCAAAATGTCTACACTTAAAAAAGAAGACCCTCGTACAGTTCGTTCAAGAGAAATGTTTAAAAATGCTGTTTTTTCTCTTTTATGTGAGAATCCTACTATTTCAAGCTTAACGGTTCAGAAAATCGCAACAAAAGCAGGATTAAATCGAACAACATTTTACTTACATTATCAAGATATTCAAGATTTACTGGACCAAATCACTAGCGAGATTTTAAATGAGCTTTCTAATAAAATTGTTGATTTAATACATGCAAAAGATTTATCAGAAAAACAAAAGCTAACACAATTGCTAGATTATTTATATATCCACCGGAATTTTTTATTTATATTATTTAAAATGAATCAATTTGAGGAGCAATTATTTTTATTTTTAAAGCAATTAATAGAAACGAGAAGAGAGAATACGAAAAATAAATTACCTGATGATTACGTTGCAGTTGATATTAAAACAGCCTCTTTGGTAGGTATTATCATGTGGTGGATAAGGAATGGACTTCACTTTAGTTCAGATTATATAGCAAATCAAATATATTTAATGTATAAAGAATGATATGTTAGAATCAGTCATGTGTATTAATAAACGAAAATCATTATATTTAAGAATTGAAATTAACAGGAGATTGAAAAATAATTGTCTTGCAAGTAAAGGCTTATATATTTCAAATTTATAAAGTAAAAGTTTTATAGCAAGAAGGGGAGCAATTTATGGATTTTCAAAATGAAAAAGTAGCATTACATTTAGAGGTGGTGAGATACCAATTTAAAGATGCAAAAGAGGAGTGTGATAGAAATTGGCTTATAGTAAAAGCGAAACTGTCAGAAGGAAATAAAGTTTTTGAAACGATGGATCCTTTTCTACAAACTTTCGACTTACAGCATATGAAAAAATGGTTTCAATCATTACCGAATCCTACATATACCGAACTAGATTTCATAGAGCCTAATATAGCGTTTGAATTAATGGGGAAAAATGAAGGTGAGTTTCAAATTGTAGTCCGATTATCTCAGGAACTTACCCCTTCATGGTGTAAGGAAGAGGAGTACGAATTTTCTATAAGTATTACGCATGAGGACAGAGAAAAGATTATTCGTTTTATTGAAGAGCAACAAAGAAACTTTCCAAAACGTTAAAAAAAGACTTGATATCCTACTAGAGGGAATCAAGTCTTTTCATTACATACGATTATCATGCCAGAAGTTTAATGGGAAGTGTTCGTTCTCATTATAGGCTTCTAATTCATATCCTTTTTCTTTCAGTCCTTTTATAATTCCAGGTACTGCTTTAACTGATTGTGGGTGAATATCGTGCATAAGGATAACTTCTGTTGGATTTGTAGCACCATGTAGAACGTTTTCTACAATTTTAGCTGATGCAGCATCAACTTGCATTTTGTTGTATCTCCAGTCTAAAGAATCAATTGTCCAATCCCAAACTTTCAACCCGTTTTCCACCACTTTGTTGCGAAGTGCTTCGTTTAATCCTGGCATTGAGCCGTATGATGGACGAGTTAATACGGGTGATTTGCCTAGAACGCCAGCGATTAAGCCTTGATCTTCTTTCATTTCATCTACGTAATGTCCTTCTGTGTAAAGTTTCTTATAGTTATGAGTCATACTGTGCATCCCAACATAGTGGCCTTCAGCATCTTCACGTTTCACAAGATCAGGGAAAGCTTTCACGTTTGAACCAATTAGGAAGAATGTTGCTTTTGCATTTTCTTTCTTTAACATATCTAAAAGCTCAGCTGTGTATTTTCCAGGACCGTCATCAAATGTTAAGTAAGCGACTTTTCTAACTTGCCCATTATAGTGTTTTGGAGCTTCTTTCGGTGCAAGAGATGTTTGAATTTCACTTACAAATTGAACAGACTTTGCTTCATCTTCTGTACTTGCTAGAGCAGTATGTACTGATCCTAAAGCGGCCTCATATGTAAATAATACCCCAGCGCAAATCAACATAGCCCTTTTTACTAAAGTTGTCATTCGAATTCCATTGTGCATAATTTTCCTTCTCTCTATAAAAGATCTACTCTACTATATTAGCAATTATAGGTAGGGAAATGCAAAAAAACTTTTTTACAACTGTAAAAAAGTTTGGTCAAAAATATGCAAGATTTTGTATCAACTGCATGCTTGAAAAATTGGATGCTTTTAAACTTTATTATGAAAATCTTCAAGCATCAAATTTAATTCTTCTAATAATGATGCGGATGCTTTTTTTGGTGAACCTGTATCAAAAGGAGGCTGTGGGTCGTATTCTAACATGAGCTGAACTGCTTTACTCTTTTCATCTCCGAATTCCCAAGCCATCAACTGGAGAGCCATATCCATACCTGCAGATACACCAGCTGCTGTTATGATTTTTTCATGACGAACGACTCTCTCTTCAGTTGGAATAGCTCCGAGAGAACGAAGTAAGTCAAAAGAGCTCCAATGACTAGTGGCTTTAACACCATTTAGTAGGCCAGTAGCACCTAAGATTAAAGAACCTGTACATACAGTTGTAGTCCATTTAGTAGTTTCATGCATTTGGAGAATCCAATTGAGAGTTTCTTCGTCCTCCATAAGTTGTTTAAAGTTAGGCGGGCGACATCCAGGAATAATAAGGATATCAGCTGAATTAACTTCAGTAAAATTATAATCGGCATGTAAATAGCCCATTTTTGAATCTAATTTAATTAAGCCCGTAGTTTTAGCAACAAACTTTATGTTGTTATTGCTTTCTGCTGCAAATACTTCGTACGGACCAATAGCATCTAATGCAGTAATTCCTTCATAGAGCATAATAACGATTTCCATTATAATCTCCCCTTAAGTTATTACAAATGTAATCTAGTAACGATTAAAAAATAATTTATTCAATATTCTTTTTTATCGTTACTTTAAATATACTATACCCCAGATGTGTATTAGTTTATACTACAGTGTCAAACTTGTGACAAAAACTATGAATAGGTTCATTTATTTCGTATAGAGTTACTCTTTCATGTAATGATTGAAAAATTTAACTTCCCAGAAAGAAGAAATATAAAATATAGTACTTAGACTAAATTCTTAAATAGAAGGGGAATAATCGTACTTTCGTATGACTTCATTTTAGTCACAATTATTGATTTAATTATTTTCGTTTTTTATTAAAATATTGGTAAAGAATCAATTACATTTAAAAAGGGAGTGGGAATATGGTTCATTATATTTGCACGACATGTGGAGTTCAGTATCCCGAAAATAAAGAGGCACCTTCTCGTTGTAAAATTTGTAATGAGGAAAGGCAATATATGAATCCAATGGGGCAGTCATGGACAACATTAGAAACAATGCAACATAGCAATTTATACAAAAATGAAATAATAAAAGAAGAAACTGGTTTGTATAGCATTACTACTAAACCTAAGTTTGCAATTGGACAAACAGCATTTTTAATACAAAGTAAAACTCTAAATGTTTTGTGGGATTGTATTAGTTATTTAGATGATAAAACGATACAACGTATATATGATTTAGGTGGTATTCAAGCAATAGCACTTTCTCATCCACATTATTACTCTACACAAGTAAAATGGGCGGAAACATTTCATATACCTATCTATATTCATGAAGATGATAAAGAATGGGTGGTTCACCCGAGTAAGCAAATTAAATTTTGGTCTGGGGAACATTTGATATTATCGGAAGAACTTACATTGCATCGGTTAGGAGGCCATTTTAAAGGTGGAACTGTTATGCACTGGAAAGACGGTAATGAAGGGAAAGGTATTTTGTTATCAGGTGATATTATACAAGTAGTTTCGGATCGAAAATGGGTAAGTTTTATGTATAGTTATCCCAATCTTATCCCATTGCCAGCGAATAAAGTTAGAAAAATGGCAGAGAAAGTAAAAGGAATCCAATTTAGTCGACTGTATAATGCGTTTCATGGTGTTGTGATGGAAGGTGCGAATAGGGCTGTACAAAGATCTGCTGATCGATATATAAAGGCCCTACAAGGAGAATTATTTCATACGTAATAATATATATGGAAGAAATCGTTATTTTATCTCCATATTTGTATAACTAAGTTTATATGAATTTTATACTAAAGTCCTACTATGTATGAACGAATAGGTCTTTCAACTTAAGCAGTTCTCACACTAATGAGGGATATTAAACTAAATATATGTAACTTATAATGGCTACTATAAAGCTTTGGAAAATGAAAAGGAGGAGATTTGCATGAAGAATTGGGTTCAATTTAGAATTGCAAGACCAACAGATAAATTTGAAGAAGTTATAAGTTTTTACGAAACAGGATTAGGGTTAAAACGTATAGGGGAATTTCACAATCATGAAGGATATGACGGGGTTATGTTTGGATTACCGGGTGAAGAGTACCATTTGGAGTTTACTACGCATGTAAATGGAAGCCCATGCCCAGCACCGACAAAAGATAATTTACTAGTTTTTTATATGCCGAATAAAGATGAAATTGAAATAATCGCGAATCGGTTAAGTGAAATGGGCTACCATGAGGTGGAACCGGAAAATCCGTATTGGATAGAGAAAGGTACTACAATAGAGGATCCAGATGGCTGGAGAATTGTGCTTATGAATGCATTTGAATAAAGAAGTTCTTTTCGTATGTAATAGAGTGCAACAAAATGATTTAGACAAAAATCCCTACAACGTTTGTAGGGATTTTTTATAGGAAAATATAGTTAATAGCGTAATTGAAATATAGAAAGTATTTTGACTAAGAACAAATGTTATAAATATGATGTATGACGGAGGTATAAAAGTATGATAGTAAACCATTTTGAAGAGTTTTCTAAAAATGTTGGAAATACCCCTGTCATTAAATTAGAATGCGAAGAAACGAAGAATCTTTCAATCTATGCTAAATGTGAATGGCACAACCCTACAGGATCGATTAAGGATAGAGCAGCACTTGGAATGATCAATAAATATTTACAAGAAGCTAACAAAAAACAACATATTTTAGAGTATAGTGGTGGAAGCTTAGCGAGGTCAATTGGCTATCTTTGTTATTATTTAGGGATTGAATGCACGTTAGTGTTAAGTTCTGCAACTGGTCAATCTCTATTAAATGAACTCGAATATTATGGTGCTAACGTAATCTTAGTTGATAAATGTAAGGGATTTTACGCTGTAATTGAGAAGACAATAGAGATTAGCAAACAAAAACAAGAGTTATACTTTTTGTTCCAACATTATAATAATGCAAATTTATTAAGTCATATAGAAGGAACAGGCCGAGAAATTATTGCACAAATGAACGGAAAACCAATACACGCATGGGTAGCATCCGCTGGTACTGGTGGAACTCTAATTGGGGTCTATAAAGCAGTAAAGAAGTATACAAAAAATGTTGAGCTACATTTAGTAATGCCTGCCGAATTACCATATGGATCTGAACAACCGCCAAATGCTTTAAAGAAATATGCAGGATCAGGTGGATTCGGTCTAGGACGGAAACAACATTTCATAGAAAAGGAAGACAATTTGATAGAAAAGCAATGGACTTATTCATATGAAGAAACCTTGTATGAAATGGCCCGTTTTTATAAGGCTACTGGTATGAAAATAGGAACGTCTGCGGCAGCAAACTTATTAGCTGCAAAACAATTAGGAAAAGAAAAAGGTGCGAATTTTAATGTAGTTACCGTTTTTCCGGATGCAGGTTCTATAGAAGAGTGGTCAGATGTAAAGAGTTTAGCCAAAATATAGCGGAGATAAATTATTGAGAGAACGAACCAAAGGTGGTTCCTTCGTTTATTTCTTATTTTATGGAAATTTGATACCATGAAAAACCTGCATGTTTACAATGTGTAGGTTTTTCATGGTGTGATTGCGTAGTATATTTAAAATTTCACATACCGTATTTTAAAAATAAATATAGGAAAATCAAAAAATAATGTAGAATATATCGTACATACCTATATGAAGTCAACAGAAAACATAAAAGAGGTGGACAAATGCTACTTGAAGAGGTCATGCAGCAACTAGAGAAATATGGAACGGAACAAAATCGAAAAACGTATAAAAATCATGGGGCGAAAGAGCCGCTATTCGGAGTCAGTTTTGCAAATTTAAAATTATTAAAAAAGAAGATAAAAAAAGATCATGATTTAGCAATTTCATTATGGGAAACAAAAAACATGGATGCAATGACTTTAGCAACGTATATTTTAGAACCGAAGAATGTAACATCAGAACAGCTGAATAGTTGGATTAGGGATGTTGATTATTATTGTTTAATGGACGTTCTTATGACAGCTATATGTACGTCGCCAATCGCAATAGAAAGAATGGACGAATGGACGAAATCTGATGATGAATGGATCGGGAGAGCAGGTTGGTCATTATTAGCGAATATCGCAATAAAAAATAAAAAGTTAGACGATAACTTCTTCATGCCGTATTTAGAAGAGATTAAAGTTCATATACATAATGAAAAAAATAGAAAAAGAGAAGCAATGAATAGCGCTTTAATTGCGATAGGGATTCGAAATGAAGCTTTAGAGCAACAAGCAATTGAAATTGCTCGTGAAATTGGAAAAGTAAAAATTGATCACGGTGCAACGTCATGTAAAACACCAGATGCAGAACCATATATAAAAAAGGCTCGAGAAAGAGCAGAAAAAAGAAAGTAAAATAAGCGAAGGAGAAAAGAAAATGAAACCAATTGAAGCGGCACAAAGCATAATTACATCACAATTTCCGAATTGTGATGTAGCTTTACTGGGAGGAAGCGTTGTACGAGGAGAAGCGACAAAAACATCTGACCTTGATATTGTTATAGTCGATCAAAGTTTGTCATCTTGTTATAGAGAATCCTTCTATAGTAATGGATGGCCCGTTGAAGTATTTGTACATAATTTTGTAACGTATAAAACCTTTTTTAAAATGGATTGTGATCGCGGGCGACCTTCTCTACCTCAATTAGTTTCAGAAGGAATTGTATTAAAAGGGGAAAGTGAAATTGTTGAGAAATTAAAAAAAGAAGCGAACGATTTACTAATTAAAGGACCAGATAAATGGACCGAAGAAACGATGAAACAGAAGCGCTATTTTATTTCGGATACTTTGGATGACTTCATTGGTGCATCAAAAAGAGAAGAAGAACTATTCATTGCTAATTTATTAGCGGAATTAATACATGAATATGTATTAAGAGTAAATGGCCAATGGCTTGGAAATTCAAAATGGTTTATTAGAGTTTTAAGAAGATATGATGACCATTATGCAGAACAATTTGTAGCGGCTTTTGATCATTTTTATAAAAACGGTGATAAAAATGTATTAATTAATTTTACAGAAAAGACGTTAGAACTATACGGAGGAAGAGTGTTCGAAGGATTTTCTATTGGCAAATAAAAAGGGGATAGTAAAATGAAAATACCATTCGTTCAATTAAGGGAATTGACACTAGAGGATGTAGAAGATCGATATCAATGGTCATTAGATACAGAAGTGACAAAACACTTAGTCGTACCAGATCAATATCCTCCGTTTACTCGTGAAGATACGAGAAAATGGATTGAAGCATGCATAAGTCGAAAGAATGGTTATGAACAAAGGGCTATCGTTACAGAAAACGATATACACATTGGCTGGGTAGACCTTAAAAATTTTGACAAAACAAATAAAAATGCGGAACTAGGAATTACGATTGGGGATAAAGAGTATTGGGAAAAAGGGTATGGAATAGCATCTCTATATAGTATATTACAACTGGGATTCTTTGATTTCGAATTGGAGAAAGTTTGGCTACGTGTAGATGAGGATAATTTACAAGCTAGAAAGAGTTATGAAAAGGCTGGCTTTGTTTGTGAAGGACTAATGAGAAATGATCGGTTACGTCAAAAGAAGTTCATTCATCGCTATCGTTATAGTATGTTAATAGAAGAATATCAATCTATAATTAGTGGTTTATAAAAATATTATGTAAATTAAAAAGGGGTAGAGATACATGATTCGATTACTTACGAAAGAAGATGCAAAAAAATATTGGGATTTACGTTTACAAGCATTACAAGTAAACCCAGAGGCGTTTATAACAACTTATGAAGAGGCGATTCGTCAGGAAAATCCTATTGAGCGAGTTGAAGGGAATTTAACATCTACTATTAGTTGTACACTTGGCGCGTTTAATGAAGAAAAATTAATTGGTGTAGTCACTTTACTAACGGAAGAGAAAGTAGCATATAAGCATAAAGGCCATATCGTTGCGATGTATGTAGACGCACAAAACAGACGAAACGGGTTGGCACGTGAGCTAATTGCAAATGCAATTCAAAGAGCGCGGGATATACAACTAGAGCAATTGACATTAGGTGTTGTATCTACAAACGAACCAGCAAAAAATTTGTACGAATCAATGGGCTTTAAAACATATGGAATTGAAAAAAGGGCTATAAAGATTAATGGTGCGTACAGTGATGATGAACATATGGTGCTGTTCCTTTAAAGGACGGAGTTTATCATGAAAGATCTTTATTTAGAAAAAAACATGAATCCGCAAGTAGCAATTTTGTATGCAACGGTTCGAGATACATATATACGATTGCAAAATTTAGTAGAAAGTACTGAAGAGAAGGAATTATCTTTTAAAGGGTCTGAAAATAATGAAAATAGCATCGGACAGCTACTTCAGCATTTAGCAGTTGTCGATTTACATTGGGTGTATCACTTAAAGGGAGAAGAAGTTCCACTGCACTAAAAAATAAATATGGGCCTATGTTGAATGAAGTGGGAGAACTGCCAGTTTTAAGAAAACACACGTTACAAGAGTTAATGCAAGATTATGAAGCAGTGCAACAATTGTTTTATCCCGCATTAACGGGCAGCCCGATTGGTTAAACTAATAATCAGTGGGGGATGAACAAAACCCCCACTGATTAAAGTTTCACTTTATGAAGAATGTATGAAACTAACAGAAAATGATTTAACACGGGAAGTTTTTTATGAAAAGGGCGAAAATGCGACAATAAGATGGGGCATATGGCATGTAGCTGATCATAATCGGTATCATCAAGCGCATATTGGTCAGTTAAGAAGATTATATAGAGCTAGATTACATGTAAGTTAAAGTGCGTGAATTTTAATTATATTCATTTTGTTGTATAGTATTAAGAAGAAACTAAACAAGGGGTTTTATAATGAAAGCAATTGCAATAGGGATATTGGCATCATTTTTCTTTGCCTTTACCTTTGTTTTAAACCGGGCGATGGACTTAGAAGGTGGAAGTTGGATTTGGAGTGCATCATTACGGTATTACTTTATGGTACCAATGCTACTACTTATTGTCATGTATAGAGGCAACTTAAAGCAACTCTTTCAATATATGAAAAACAATCCGAAAGAATGGTTGGTATGGAGTATTGTAGGTTTTGGTCTTTTTTATGCACCACTTAGTTTTGCTGGCGCATTTGGACCAGGGTGGCTTGTTGCATCAACATGGCAAATTACGATAGTCGCAGGGATTTTGTTAACACCATTTTTTGCGGTAGACCCATTACATAAAAAACTTCCGATGAAAGAATTAGTAATGTCGGGTATTATTTTATTCGGTGTTGTACTCATGCAAGTAGAACATGCTTCTTCTTTAGGAATTCGTGAAACCATTTTATGTGTAGTTCCTGTTCTCATTGCGGCGTTTGCGTACCCTCTTGGAAATCGAAAAATGATGCAAGTATGTAAAGGGGAATTAGATGTATTCCAGCGAGTTCTCGGGATGACATTAGCAAGTTTACCATTTTGGTTTTTACTATCTGGTTACGAAGTATCAACAGGTGGATTACCGTCAAGTAGTCAAGTTTTTCAATGTTTTATTGTAGCAGTTAGTTCAGGTTTAATCGCGACAGTATTATTTTTCTTTGCGACAGATCTTGTGAAAGATGATCCGCAAAAGCTAGCAACGGTTGAAGCGACACAATCCGGTGAAGTTTTATTTGCTTTAGTAGGAGAGCTTATTTGGCTTTCTGCTCCAATTCCATCATCTTTATCTTGGGTTGGAATGAGTCTCGTTATTGTCGGAATGATACTCCATAGTTATGTGGCGGTCGTTGTGAAAAAAGAAGAAAAAATAACAGCGTAATGAGATTAGCTCTTTTTTATAAAGAGCTAATCTTTTTTCTTAGAAAGGGATGAAGATATGAATTTGCAACGTGTTGAACAAATTGGAAGGGATTCAGTATTAAACGTATTACAGTATGCAGTCGGTCCAAGTGAAACAAGCTTAAAGGAAGCAGTATTATTTTATCAAGGTAAAAAAGGTAGATTATATAAATATGAAGAAAAGGCTTGTATAGGTATTGAAGTAATTGGCGCAACGAAAGCACGAATATGCCATATAGCAGTCGCTCCACAATATCGTCATAAGGGAATTGCATTGCAAATGATAAAGAAAGTAGTAACGATGCATCAGTTGACTTATGTAGAAGCAGAAACAGACAATGAGGCAGTTGAATTTTATCCCGCATTAACGGGCAGTAAGATCCCCACCTCAAAATTCAGCGGAAGCAAAGAAGTTAGGTGGGGGTCGGGCTGCCCATAAAAGCCCGATTGGTGAAGGCTAATAATCAGTGGGGGATGAACAAAACCCCCACTGATTAAAGTTTCACTTTATTTGATAATAAGGAAGTGAAATATGAGCAGTTCAATATGTGATGGAACACTTGAAAAGAAGCGTGCAGTCTCATTAGATTTAGCAAGGGGTACTATGTTGCTGTTAATCGTACTTGCTCATGCACCGCTGTATTTGTACGCTGCATATCCTGGAATTATGCATAGAGTGGAAAGCAGTAGTTTCTTTGATCAAATTGTAAATCTTTTTGGTATATTCATAATTGATAACCGTGCAAGAGCAATGTTTGCCGTATTATTAGGCTACGGTTTAGTTCTAGCATTTGAAGGGCAAATATCAAAAGGGAAAAATGAAATTCAGGCTGTAAAAATAGTAAGAAAACGCTCCTTGTATTTAATACTGTTTGGGATTGTGTTAGCGGTCTTAATTGGAGGGCAAGATATTCTTATGGCCTATGGTTTAGCGGGTATTTTTGTTAGTCCACTATTAAAGTGTAAAATGAAAACATTAATTCGAACGTTTATAATTATCGCTATATTGTATACCATTTTTATTCCAATAATATGGGGACTTAATATGCAATCAATAGGTGATTATGGTTTTTCACCAGATGTTTCGGCAAAAGACACGTATCTTAGTACTACAATGATACGATTACTTTTCTTTCCTATTATACCTGTACTCATCCATTTTATGTTCCCAATTCTTCCTTCTATAATTCTTGGTTTGTGGATTGCTAGATATAAGTTATTAATAAAACCAGAGCAACAGTTAAAAAAATTATATTTTATAACAACTATAGGATTAGCAATTTCTTTAATAGGTGCTTTGCCTTTATCTTTTATAGGGACTATATGGTATCCAACTGTATTTACAGCTGGAATGATAAATGGAATCCATATTTTAACTGGAATTGCTGGAGGATTAGCATATGCAACAGGTTTCGGGATAATAGGGAGTAGATTGAAAAATCCAGGGTACTTTAGCCTTGCATTAATCGCTCTAGGAAAACGTTCATTAACATTTTTTGTTTTAAATGAAGCACTGCTTGTTATATTTTTATCACCAGTAGCATTTGATTTAGGAGGGCATGTAAGTAACGCTTTTGCTGCATTGATAGCAATATGTATTTGGATATTGTCTGTCATAGTAGCTTTAATAATGGAAAAAAATAATCTTAATGGACCATTAGAAATTTTATTGAGACGTTTAGTATATAAAAAATAAATAAAGTGAAAGACGATATAATACAAAATCGTCTTTCACTTTATTTAGGTGTACAGATAGACAATTCGGCTATTATAATATTTCATTTTCATTTAGGGAATAAATAGCATGAAAATATGTAAATATGCATATTGAGTATAGTTTGTAAAAATTGATATTTGCATTATATAATATAGTTAAATGGAAAAATATAGATAAAAGAAATTAGGTGTATAGCACATGAGAATGGAAAAAAATAAATTTTTGAAAGTCGCTGCTTCAATTGGCGTGTCATCTTTTTTATTAACAGGTTGTGGTGACTATGAAGAAGAAAATGTACAACAAGAAAATACCGCTGTTAAAACGGATGGTGGGAAGCAAGGGAGCGAACAAGAACCATTAAATTGTGATGATAAAGCCCCAACTACTGAAAATGTAGAAAAAGATGAGTTATGCAAGGAAAATAATCCATCATTTTCATCGTATCAAGAAAACTCTCACTTACCGATATTACCGTTCGTAGCAGGATATTTATTAGCAAGTAAAACCTCAAATATGAACTATACAGTCAAACCAAATGTAATGAAGAAACCATATACAAACAATGTTCTTTCTTATCGTGAAAAAGATGAACGGAGAACTGGTGGCAGCGGTGGCGGAGGTTATTACGGCGGAACTACTAGCAACAACGATTCTTCAAAGAAAGTGGATTTAAATAAACAACAGCCCAATCCATCAAATAAAGTGACGCCAGATACAAATACATCTAAATCATCTACGACACAAACGCCGAAAGTAAATTCTGGTTCAAGTGGAATTGGGAACGCAAAAGCGCCGGCCGGATCATAAAGAGAAAGGATAATAGAGTCATGTATACAGAACAAGAACAGAAAGAGTATATGAAAATATGGTTTTCACTTGCGGAAGAGGCTGGTAGGAATGGTTTTACGTGGCCGAGTCTATTAGAGAATGAAGAGTGGAATCAGTATATGGCAACAGGGATGTTTCGTATGTCGGTAAACACATATACCGCTATTTCGAAAGCGACAGAAGAAATAATGTATGTGTTATATAGAACGTATCAATATATTGTACATACGACAGAAGATTTTCAAAAACTCGGATTCCCGCCTGAAACGTGGGAGATTGCGAGAATGAAACATACTGGTTTGTTTTCTTATTTTACAAGGCTCGACTTTATCGTAAATGGTGATGTTATTAAATTAATAGAAGTGAATTGTGATACACCAACAGGATATTTAGAACCTTCTGTTGCAAATGAAGTGTTGTGCCGTTATCACGATGTGAATCACCCGAATCATATTGAGGAGCATATTGTACAGGCATGGGAACAAATTAAACATGACTATAATATTGATCCTGAAGAAACGATATATTTTAGTAGCTATGATTGGCACGATGAAGACCATCAAACAGTCCAGTTTTTAAGAAGTTATTGCCTAAATCAGCCCACGGAATATATAGGAATTCAAGATATTGTAGTTACAGATGATGGAATATATACGCCAAATGGCAAGCGAATTCATTATTTATATCGACTGTATCCAATTGAATATTTAGTTACAGATGTTGATAAAAATGGAAAAAGAATTGGTCTGCAGTTTTTAAATCATATAGCGCAAGGAAGAGTGAAAATTATTAATCCACCAGCCGCATTCGTAATGCAAAATAAAAATGTGCTTGCATTAATTTGGAAGCTTTATGAAAAAGCGGTTTTCTTTGAAGAAGAAGAGCGTGTTATTATTAATAAATACTTCTTACCAACATATTTTACAAATAAGCCATTTAAAGAAAGAAATGAATCATTTGTTTCTAAACCTTTATATGGACGTGAAGGTGGGGGCGTATCTATATACGAAAATGATGAACTATTAGCTGAAGATAAAACGGAATATTACTTTGAACAACGGAAAATATATCAGCAATACATAGAAATGCCTGACTATACCATTGATACATGGGATGGTCCGTATACTGGTAAATTATTAATTGGCTCACATTGTATTAGTGGGAGAGCGGCAGGGTTATTTTTACGAGTTGGTGAGAAAATAACGGGAAACTTATCGATGTTTACTGGGGTTACGATTGAAGGATAAAATGAAAAGAAAAGCCCATCATTTTTGATGGGCTTTTTCGTCTATCTATAAAGTGTAAATTGAAATGGTAACTTTTTATTGCTGTGATGTAACACTTTCATCTTTCTTCATTTCAAAGATTTTCTTTCCATCTTCATCTACAATTTTAATAGTATTTCTAAGTTTTGGTGCACCAATATATAAAACGGGATTTTCATCTTGCCCTTTATCTTTTTCAATATGTAATACGATAACAGATGTGTCTTTTTCGTCTTGTACTTCTTTTACTGTAATTTTATCGTTTTTATACTTTTTTCCAAATGCTACATACACCATTCTTTTTCCTTCACTAATACTACCATTTGAGTAATGAATCATAGTTGGATCTTTTTGTGCTTTTTCATATAAATTTAATGGCCCATATCCGCCTTCATTATATCTGGATTTTTCTAATACCCAATACCCCTCATAGTCATTGTTAATAGAAACACATGCATGTAAAGAAATGAGCCCAAATAGTAGAAAAGGAAATAGAATTTTTTTCATTTGTTCACCTTCTTTTATTAATTCAAATGAATATACCATAATTTAACTATTTTTTACGTAATAATACTACCATTTTTTTGTAGTATTGAATACGATCAAGTTAAAAATTAAGAAAAATATGATAATATATTTATATAAAAGTTTAAATTTTAATATACGTGGTTAGTGGGGGAACCGTTATGAAAATGAATGAAATAGTTGAGAGTACACAATTTCCGAATACAATTCAAACAATTACAAACGATTTAAAAGCACTAGGAGTCGAAAAAGGAATGACAATTATTGTTCATTCATCATTAAGTTCTATCGGCTGGATATCTGGCGGAGTGGTTGCAGTAGTAGAAGCTTTAATGAAAGTCGTTACAGAAGAAGGAACAATTATAATGCCAACACAATCTTCGGATTTATCTGATCCGAAACATTGGTCAAGACCGCCTGTACCTGAAGATTGGTGGCAAATTATACGTGATAGCGTCCCAGCATTTGATCCACGTATAACACCAACAAGAGGAATGGGGAAAATAGTTGAATGTTTTCGTACATACCCGAATGTAGTACGAAGTAATCATCCATTAGGAAGTTTTGCTGCATGGGGGAAACATGCAGAGGAAATAACAATGAATCATTCGCTATCGATGAGTTTGGGAGAGGAATCACCATTAAAAAAAATATACGATTTTGATGGGTACATATTATTAATTGGTGTTGGCTATGACTCGAATACGTCTGTTCATTTATCTGAAGTACGTTCTGGTGCATGTGAATTAATAAAAGTAGGAGCACCAATTATAGAAAACGGTGAAAGAGTATGGAAAGAATTTGTTGAAATGGATTACGAATCAGATACGTTTGTAGAAATTGGTGTAGAGTTTGAGCGAAAAGGAACTGTAACAATGGGGAAAATAGGTAATGCAACGAGCCGTCTTATGAAGCAACGTGATATAGTTGACTTTGGAACAGAATGGTTTCTTAAGAAAAATCAGTAAGGGATGGTTACAATGAAGGGGAAAAAGGTATTAATTACAAGCGGTGGTTGTTTAGAAAAATGGGATCAAGTACGCGGACATACGAATATGGCTAAAGGTACGATTGGAAGAATAATCGCAGAAGAACTTATAGCTAAAGGGGCACACGTTATATATTTACACGGTTATTTCGCTGAGAAACCGAACGATGTAAATAGAGGATTAGAATTACATCCATTTGAGGGAATTGTTGATTTGCAAGATAAAATGAAAAGTATCATTACGCATGAAAAAGTCGATGCGGTTATTATGGCAGCGGCTGGATCAGATTGGGTTGTGGAAAAGATTTGTGATCAAGATGGCAATGTTCTTAATATGAATGGGAAAATTTCAAGTGATATAGCACCAATTATACATTTTCAAAAAGCTCCAAAAGTTTTGAAGCAAATAAAACAATGGGATCCGGAAACAGTACTCGTTGGTTTTAAGCTTGAAAGTGATTTAAGTGAAGAAGAACTGTTTGAGAGAGCGAAAAATAGAATGAAAGAAGCAAAGGCGAATGTAATGATAGCAAATTCACCACATTCTTTATATTCGCGCGGGGCTGTACACTATGTAATTGGACAAGATGGTAAAGGAAAGTTATGTAAAGGGAAAGATGAAACAGCGAAAGAAATTGTCAAAAGCTTAGAGATATTATGTAATCGTATTACTGCTTTGTAAAATTAAGTTTTTAGATAAGAATGAATCCGCATAGTATATGGGTAAGCGAAACTTTAATTAGTGGGAATTTTACTTTTACACGAATGTGAAGCATAAACCAATCAAGAGCTATACGCAGAATAATTGGTGAGGAGTGGATTCTATGGAACATTTATTAAAGCAAGCTATTAAACTTAGAAATGAAAAGAAATATGCGCAGTCTAGAGAAATACTTATAGGATTAACAAACTTTACAAAAGATGCAGAAGTACTGTACCAATGTGCATGGATACACGATGTCATGGGATTAGAAACAGAAGCAGTTCCGTATTATGAGCAGGCGATCGCACATGGACTTGATGGTGAATCCCTTTGCGGTGCCTATATCGGTTTAGGGAGTACATATCGTTGCATTGGAGAGTATGAAAAGGCAATTGTGGTACTAGAAGCTGGAGTAAAGAAATTCCCTGAGAACGATCCGATGAGAGTATTTTTATCATTAGCAAAGTATAATGTAAACGAACATGAATCCGCAATGAAATTATTACTTGAAACAGTCGTGAAAGTAGATGAAGTAAAAGAATTTGAACGTGCTATTTCATTTTATAAAGACCACTTAAACGAGGTGTTTAAATAAAGGAGTGAACGTATGAGTGTCACACTATCGCGAAGGCGAAAAGGCATTTGGATTGGACTCGTATCTTGCATTATGTTATCCAACTATTTATTGTATGCCCTTCCCATTGTACCAGCTGCTCCAAAAGAAGTAGTGCTTGGGTCATTATTAGATTGTATGTTTGTAATTCCAGTCATTACGTATTTCTTTATTATTCGAAAAAGATACTCGTTAACGTATATCTTTCCTGTCGTAATAGCTGGATATATATTTGCGAGATTTATAATTCCAAGCGACTATTTACAAGCTTTTTCATTCGTTTCTTATATAGTAGTGACGGGGGAAATTGCATTTGTAGCTTTACAATTGTTCCTTCTATATAAAATCGTGACAATGCTTCCTAAAATAATTAATAAATATAAAGCACATAAAAAAGAGTATTCTTCATTCTCTTATTCAATTGATGCAGCATTTGATGACACTATGAAAAGAAGTAAAGTTATAAATATCATGCTTACTGAGTGTAAGCTAATCTATTATGCGTTATTATCTTGGCGTGCAAAAGTACCAGATGACGAATTTACCTATTCCTACCATAAAAACACCGGTGCTATAGGTGTTTATATCATGATAATTCACGCAACAGCAATTGAAAGTATCGGTTTTCATTATTTACTTCATCAATGGAATCCAGTAATAGCTTGGATTTTACTTATTTTAAACGTATATGCGATGATTTATTTTATAGCTGAAATACAAGCGATACGTAAAAATCCAATTATCATAACAGAAAAACAAGTAATGATTCAAATCGGATTAGGAAAGAAAATCGTTTTGCCATTTACACAAATTGATAATATTACGTTCTACAAGGGGGAATCACTAACAGCAAAAGAAGAGAAAGAGGTATTGGATGCAACTGTTATGGAGTTCATAAAAGAACCTGCTACTTTTGAAATAACGTTAAAAGAGCCAGTAAAAGCGCAGGTGTTATATGGTTTTTCTAAAACAGTAAATCGTGTGCACTTAAATGTTGATGAGGAACGGAAATTTTATAATGCGATTTCTGAAAGGTTAAAACTTATAAGTCATGAATAGTGAAAAACTCCTTCTAAAATAAGAAGGAGTTTTATTGTGTAATTGTAGACAACAATATAAACAACTATATACTTCTTAATTGCTATATAAATGGATATAATTAAGGATAGAAATAGCATAAGGGGAACAAAATAATGAATCAATTACGTACATCAAAAATTGAAATTACAGAAAGAAAAATTCGGTATGATTCGACAATAGTGGATTACGATTGCTTATTGCTGAAAAAACAATCGGAAAGTATCGTGTTATTTCACGAGGTCCAGTATTCATTTACAATGACGGCACACGATACAAAGTTAACTATTCAAAAAGGAAGTTACACAATTGCATACTACTGGGAAGATCGTCCTTACAATTTATACGTATGGAGAGATAAGGAAGGGAATTATGTAGGCGCCTATTTTAATATCGTAAAAAATACACAAATAACAGAAGAAGTAGTTTCCTTCGAAGATTTAATTATCGATATTATGGTACTTCCAAATGGAGAATATTTCATATTAGATGAGGATGAATTACCGGAGCCGATAGAAAACTTTGAAGATGGATTTGTAAAAGAAGCTCTTCATACATTGACGGATACCATTCAAGAGTTGCTTCCTAAAATTATAATAGAAACTGCTACTATCTTTAAAAATAAATAATGTTCATTAAAACCTAGTTGACTTATCGGAAATATTTGTATAATATGTAGTTAATTCTATAACAAGTGGCTGATTGGAGAAACCAAAGGCATTTTATCTATTGATAAAATGCCTTTGGTTTTTTTATTAGTTACATAACAGCATAATCAATTAATCCAAATGATTCATAGTAGGGAGGGTGAACGTGTGACAGTTTCAATTAAAGGGGTATCTAAGAAATTTGCGAAAGCGGTAGGTAGTGTTCAAGTATTAGAGAATATTAATTTTCAATTAGAGAAAGGGGATTTTGTTACAATAATTGGTCCGAGTGGGTGCGGAAAAAGTACATTATTAAAAATTGTTGCAGGTTTAGATAATGATTTTGAAGGGGAAGTTGCTATTGATGGCGAGCGCATCGTAAAACCAAGTAAGAAACAAGGTTTTATTTTTCAAGAACATAGACTTTTTCCATGGTTAACAGTTGAAGAAAATATAGCGGCAGATTTGTCGTTAAAAGATAAGTATGTGAAAGATAAAGTGAGAGAATGGGTTGAAATCGTTCGGTTAGATGGCTTTGAAAAATCGTATCCGAAAGAAATTTCAGGTGGGATGTCACAACGTGTTGCGATAGCAAGAGCTTTGTTAAGAGATCCGAATGTATTATTACTTGATGAACCTTTTGGAGCGCTGGATGCGTTTACTCGAAGTCATTTACAAGAAGTATTGCTAAATATTTGGGAGCAGAAGAAAACAACAATGATATTCGTTACACATGATATAGATGAAGCGATATATCTTTCAAACCGAATCATCATTATGAGTGCAAAACCAGGGGAAATACATAAAGTGATTGAAAATAAGTTGCCTTATCCGCGAAATAAAACTTCACAATCGTTCCAACAACTTCGAACGAAAGTATTACAGCAGTTTGAATATGGAGGATTGATTCAAACAAGTATATAGGAAAAGGGTGATTTTATATGTATAAAAAATTTATAGTTCTTTCTTTTGCTTTAGCTATATCAGTATTTTTATTAGGATGCGAAAAAAGTACAGCAAGTAGTAAGAAAGAAGATGTAACAATACAAATTGGTATACAGCAAGGATTAAGTCCACTATTACTAGCAAAGAAAAAGGGGTGGTTTGAAGAGGAGTTTAAAAAAGAAGGAGTTAAAGTGAAATGGACAGAGTTCCAAAGTGGACCTCCTTATTTTGAAGCAATCGCATCAAACCGATTAGATTTTGGTGAAGTAGGGAATTCTCCAGTCATTTCAGCGCAAGCAGCAGGTATTGGATTTACCGAAATCGCCAATACAAGTTATGTGAGAAAAGGAACTGGAATTCTCGTTCAAAAAGATAGCAAGATTGCGAGTATAAAAGATTTAAAAGGTAAAAAAATTGCAGTAGCAAAAGGAAGTAGTGCCTTTAATTTATTATATCGAGCACTTGATAAAGAAGGTATTGATGCAAAAGATGTAAATGTCATTCAATTACAACCAGATGAAGCGCAGCCTGCATTCGAATCAGGATCAGTAGATGCATGGGCGATTTGGGATCCATTTATTTCGTTACATACGGTAAATAAGGGCGCGAAAGTGATTGCAGATGGTGAAACATTAGATGTCTCTTCACCAGAATTTTTAATTACGAGAACAAAATTTGCGAAAGAACATCCAGAATTAGTTGAGAAATTTCTCAAAGTTTATGAGAAAGCACGTGTATGGCAAGATGCTAACTTAGATGAAGCAATAAAAGTATACACTTCTGTAAAAAAGATAGATGCGGAAATCGTAAAAGAAGTTTTTAATCACGACAAACCAATTTTAGTTCCGGTAACGAAGGAAATAATAGCAGAACAACAAAAGACAGCGAAATTTCAATATAAGCTCGGTTCTATAAAGAAAGAAATTAAGACGGAAAAAGTTGTAGATAATTCTTTCGTAGAAAAAGCGTTGAAAGCGAAGTGAAAAGAGGTTTTGTAAAGTGGAAAATACGAAAGCTGTTATGAAACCAGCGAGTATAATGATTGAGAAAAACAGCGTAAAGAAGGTGCGGAAGTTAAATATAAAAGTTTTAGTAAGGGCGATTACTATACCGGTTATTATATTAATAATTTGGCAGTTGGCTGGCGTATTCGGTCTTGTCTCTAAAACAGTTTTACCAACACCATTAGATATTTTTCTAGCTTTCCAAGAGCTTATTAAAACAGGAGAGTTATTCGGCCATTTAAGTATTAGTGTATTCAGGGCCGCAGCTGGTTTCTTTATTGGCGGGGGCTTAGGGGTTATTTTAGGAACGATTGTTGGATTTTCAACGAGAAGTGAGCAATATTTAGATCCATCTGTGCAAATGTTAAGAACTGTACCTCATTTAGCTGTTGCGCCGCTTTTCGTATTATGGTTCGGTTTTGGTGAAACATCGAAAGTGTTATTAATTGCGGACGGTGCATTTTTTCCTTTATACGTAAATGCGTTTTTAGGGATACGAGGTGTAGACTCAAAGTTATTTGATGTTGCGAGAGTATTAGAGTTTAATAAACGAAAATTAATTACGAAACTAATTTTACCAGCTGCATTGCCTAACCTTTTACTAGGAGCAAGGTTATCGTTAGGTGTTGCATGGGTGAGTTTAGTAGTAGCAGAACTTATGGGATCTACAGAAGGTATCGGTTATATGATTATGGATGCAAGGCAATTTTCAAATACAGATATCGTATTTGTCGGTATTATAATCTTTGCATTCGTCGGGAAGTTTTCTGATTCACTTGTCCGTTTACTAGAAGTGAAGTTTTTAAGGTGGCGAGATAGTTTTAAAGGTGAGACAGGGAATTAATATGTAAATTATTAGGGGTAATTTATATACAGATTTTTAGTTTGCGTTTCAAAATAAATAAGGGGTGTGCAAGAGTATGGAAATATTATGGTTTATTCCGGCTTATGGAGATGGTCGATATTTAGGAACGACAAAACGAGGAAGAGCAGCTGAGTATGGTTATTATAAACAAGTTGCTGAGGCGGCTGATTATTTAGGATATACGGGTGTTTTACTTCCAACTGGTCAAGGATGTGAAGACCCTTGGGTGTTAGCTTCAGCTCTTGCTGCTGAAACAGAAAAACTAAAATTTTTAGTAGCAGTGAGACCAGGATTAATGTCACCTACAGTTGCAGCGAGGATGGCATCTACATTTGATAGAATTTCAGATGGTCGATTACTTATTAATGTAGTAGCTGGAGGAGATCCCGTTGAACTACAAGGAGATGGATTGTATCTTGAACATGACGAAAGGTATGAAGCAGCGGATGAATTTTTAAAAGTTTGGAAATCGACCTTGCAAGGTGAAACGATCTCATTAGAAGGAAAACATATTAAAGTTACAGAAAGTAAAGTCGTGTTCCCGCCAGTCCAAACACCGTATCCTCCTATATATTTCGGAGGGTCATCAGCTGCTGGAAAAGAAGTTGCAGCTGAACATAGTGATGTATATTTAACGTGGGGAGAGCCACCTCAGCAAGTAAAAGAGAAAATAGAGGAAGTAAGAAAACTTGCAGAAGAGAAGGGGCGTACGGTACGATTCGGTATCAGGTTGCACGTAATTGTAAGAGAAACAGAAGAAGAAGCATGGGAAGAGGCAGAACGTTTAATTCAATTTGTAGATAATCAAACGATTGAGCTTGCTCAAAAGACATTTGCAAGATATGATTCAGTTGGCCAAAAACGGATGACATATTTAAATAAAGGAACAAGGGAGTCGTTAGAGATAAGCCCAAACTTATGGGCTGGAATCGGACTTGTAAGAGGTGGTGCAGGCACTGCACTTGTAGGAGATCCGCAAACGGTAGCGGAAAGAATAAAAGAATATGAAGCGTTAGGAATTGATACATTTGTTTTATCGGGATATCCTCATTTAGAAGAGGCATATGAAGTGGCAGAACTGTTATTCCCTTTATTGAAAGATGAGAAGAAACAAGAAAATAAAATTGTTGGTGAAATGATAGCTGATGCATTTGCATTAAAAAAATAATGAGAAAAAACCCGCAAGCGATTCGCATGCGGGTTTTCATCGTAAACTATCAGAAAATATGGTAAAATTAAATAGTAACTTAAGGTACGGTTGGTTGTTCAATTATCACTTCTCCGAATAGGAGGGGGGTGATAATACATGAGTGAAATAGCGTTGCTACTGCAGGGTGGACTGTTTCTCGTTGCATTGTTAACGTTCGTCGTTGTTTTAATAGACAAGCTCAAAAAATAACAACCCACCTAAGCCAATAGAATGTGGGTTGTTTTGTTTGTAAGAAACAAATAGGATAAGTGAACAATCCAATCTGCTAAGTTACGTGGACTAGTGTGTAGCCGCACACTAGTCTTTTTTATTTATATACAATTTATAATTAGTTTATGTGATTGTATTGTTCTTTTCATACTCATTATAACACAGTGTCTTTTCATGAAGAAAGGAGACCGTATGTTCTGATTTTGATTAAATAGTAGATGGTGTTTCTTTAAATAACCCATCCATATACTGTTTTAAAGTTTGGACATAAAATTCTTGCTTATTCACATTATTTACGCCTACAATTGGCGATGCAAGTTCATATCGCTTTTCTGATAAATGAACGACAACATCAAAGATGTCAAACAAACGAATGAAGCAGAATAGGCCGTCTTTATCGCTAAGTAAAATAAAGTAATGGTTTTCACTATTTGTATTTAATGTATTCCATAATGAACTTTTGCTTAAGTCACGAACAATACTCTTTTCTTTTAATTCCATGAAATCGGCATTTGATAGAATATTAGAAATATCAATTGCATCTGGATCTTCAAAGTAGCCATCAATTGTTTGTACAGCGAAAGCGTAAGCCATTTTTAATACGCTCATTTTGTATTTACGGTTATCTAAAAGTAATTCACGTTGAATAGAGCTAGCTACTTTCGTTACACGTTCTTCTTTCCAAATTTCATTATGTAGAGAAATATCGTGCTTTTTACATAGTTTCATAATTAATGCATTGGAATAAAGTATTTCATCACTTACTTCAACAACATCTGTCTCAGCCGCCGCAAGTTCCTCACCATGCTCATTTGTATAGAGAGGGGAGTCGATTTGTTTTTTCATTTGCTCAATCTTAAATTGACTTAATTTATGCCTAATTAAAGGGCGATCAATATTTGTTGTCATTTGTTCATGACAAGTATCACAAATTGAGTTTGTGAAATAATAGCCACATAATATTTCTGGGATGACATATTGTTCACTCAGTTCTTTCGTATCTTTTCTGCAAATGATGCATTGTGTCATTTTTATCACCTTTACCTGCAAATTTGTATGTATTCTCATTGTAGTGTATTTATTGGTATTTTGGAATATTGTAAAGGAAAATATTATGTGAAATTAAAGTTTAATTTGGTACAATAAAGAGAAGTGCTAGTTTAAAGGAGGACGTTTGTTTGAAATCGAAAGTGCACTTTTGGACATTAGAAGTGCTAATGGTTGTAGGAATCATATTTATTTGCACAAAAATATCGTTTCTATTTCAACCGATTGGTATCTTCATATCAACATTGTTTTTCCCAATCTTAATCGCGCTTTTTTTATACTTCATATTTAATCCTGTATTAGTCTTTTTGGAGAATAAAAAAGTACCTAGAAATTTAGCGATTCTACTGTTATATCTTTTTATCATCACATTAACTGCGGTTGGCGTTGGAGTAGTTGTTCCGACGATTTCACAACAGTTAATGGATTTAGTGAAAAATATGCCAGGGTATATAAAAGAGGGAAAAGTATACATACAAGATTTATCACATCACAGATTGTTTGAATGGTTATCTACACAAAATTACGTTTCCATTGAAACAATTGAAAAAAATGCAATTGAATACTTAAAGGATATACCAAATACAATTACGTCGAGTGCAACGGCTTTATTTGGTATCATCACGAACGTTGCGTTAGTTATCTTTACAGTACCGTTCATTTTATTTTACATGTTTAAAGATGGGCATGCCTTTCCAGGAAAAGCGGTTAGCTTATTACCAGAGTCTTACCGTGAAGAAGGACTTCGTATCATAAAGGAAACGAATGAAACGTTATCTGCATATATTCAAGGGCAAGCGCTCGTTTGTATATTTGTTGGTGCTTTTACTTTCATCGGTTATTTAATTATCGATTTACCGTACGCTTTTGTTTTAGGAATTATTGCAGCATTTACAAATATCATTCCTAACTTAGGTCCATTTATCGGTGCGGCACCAGCTGTTATTGTAGGTTTGTTCGTATCTCCGATGCAAGCATTGTACGTAATTATTATTGTTACAATAGTACAACAATTTGAAAGTAATATTATTTCACCACGTATTATGAGTTCGAAATTAAATATTCACCCGTTAACAATTATTATCTTAATTTTAGGGGTAGGTAATTTCGCGGGAATTATCGGAATGATTTTAGCAGTACCAGTTTATGCAGTAACAAAAACAGTTGTTTCAAACTTAGTAAGATTGTTTAAAACGAAACGAAATAATCGAAAATAGTATATGTTGAGGAAGATACACCGCTTTTTAAGTGGTGTATCTTTCGTTTGTTAATCAATATAAAAAAGTGTATTAATGCGATTTAATTATATGCTTTTTATATATCAAATTTAACGGTAAACTTGTGGGATTTAAGGTCTATAAAACTATGTGGAATCCCTCTGAACTATCCAAATCATTTCTTTACACCGTACTATCAACATCATAATCGACTCCTTTCAAGTTAATTCATATAAATTATAGGTGAGTGTAATATTTACTTTTACAATCACGAATTTCATCAATAATTTGTTTATACTGTTGCTCTTGTTTTAATTCATTTTGAGAAATCGTTTCTTTTTGAATCGTAATAGTTAAAAAGAAAAGGTGAAACTTCATATGTGAATTCCTCCTTTCAAATGGGAATTACAAATGACTACAGTAATGACTCTGTCTTTCTTTTACATAATCCATAGCTTGATTAATTTGACGTTCGTGAAGCATTTCAGTTTCAGAAAAATTATGTTTTTGAATGGTAATGGTTAAATAGAATACTTTAAATTTCATTAGATTTTTACCCCTTTAGGATTTATTTAGAACAGACGATTGTAAAAAGAAGATTGAAGCTCTTTTACTTCGTCCATAGTAGTTTGAACGTGTTGATCGTGTAAAACCTCATTTTGTGAAAGCTTACGTTTTTGAATGGTAATGGTTAAAAAGAATGCTTTAAATTTCATGAAGATATTGCTCCTTTAAAATATATTTTTAATACATTTGTGTATAGTATGAAATTTTAATGTCAGTTATTTTATCAGTTGTTTGTTTTACTTGTTGTTTACGAATGATTTCATCTTCAGATAAAGTGTTTTTCTGAAGTGCAGTCGTAAAAAAGAAAACATGAAAAGTCATAAATGAATTCCTCCTTTCGAAAAGGAATTACAGGTGATCACAATAAAGCACTTGGCGCTCCTTAACATCATCCATAGCTTTTTCAATTCGCGCATTATGAAGCAGTTCCGTATTGGAACGTCTATTTCTTTGAATCGTAATACTTAAAAACAATACGCTAATAGTCATTGAATGTTGCTCCTTTCTTTAAAAAATAATGTAAGAGACTAAAAAACCGCACAAAAAAACCACAGGAAGATACAGTTCTCCTACGGCTGGGCGTGAAAAAGCCACAGGAAAGTATACGACCTCCTGTGGCGAATTTATGAATTAAAAGAAATAATATACGATCTTCAATTCTCCATTAGGGTGGTCGAATTCATATTCAATTGTCCGAAAAACAAAGGTGCAGCTAACGCAAAAGTTAATGCATGTAATTGTAATTTTATCATTTTCTTCGACCTCCTTTTAGAATTTTTTTCTTACGTTAGTAATTATATACAATTAATGGATAATTGTAAACCTAAAAATTGAAAATTTTTAATTTTGATTAAAATGCTTATATTTAAAAGGGATTTGAAAAGCAGTATAGTAAGTAACGAAATATCGATAAAAATGGGGGATGCTAAATGAAATATATGCATCGTAATGTGCTCGTTATGCTAACAATTTTTTTATTTATGACGGCTTGTTCTAACGGAGAAAGAATAAAAGATATATCTGATGTTAGGTCAGATGATTTTAAGAAATATACTGGAACGTACGTTGGTAATAATTCAGATGTGGTTGCAATTGTTAAAAATTTACCCGGTGGTGGAACAGTTCAAAGTATAAGTTTAGAAAATGAAAGTATAAAAGTGAACTATGGTGCAAAAGAGCATGAAAATCTGACAGAGGATATGATTGAGACATATTGGTTTAATGGGAAAGATACGATGAAAAAGAACTTTCTCTTTAACGTGATTTATCTTGCAGTTTTAGTACCAAATGCAAAAGGTTACGAGTTTCAAGTAGAAAATAAAATGTTTACGATAAAGAGGGAAGATATACTATCAATCTTGTATGGGAAATTTGATGATTTCCTAAAAGAAAAAGATATATGGGATAAAAATAAAGTTATAAAGTTTTTAAAGGGCAATGAAGAAAAAATTAAAATGCTTGTGAATGATAAAGATTTTAGGCAATCTTTATTTGCTAAATATCCAGTGAAGCAGTTGGAATAATTGTTGAAACTACGAGTTTTTTTAGGGAATCATTCTTAAACGAATGATTCCTTTTTATGTATAAGAAATTTATGGAAAAAACATTTGTAATGTGCTATGGTTAATCACATAAGTAATGAACCTATGAACCTAAGGTGGTGAAATTGTGAAACCTACTCTAGAACAAAATAAGTTAATATACTTACAAATTGCGGAAACTATTGAATCTGATATTTTAAAAGATATATTGCTTGAAGAAGAACAAGTTCCATCGACAAATCAATTTGCAAAGATGTTACAAATAAATCCAGCTACTGCAGCTAAAGGGGTAAATGTATTAGTAGATGAGGGGATTCTATATAAAAAGAGAGGGATCGGGATGTTTGTTGCAAAGGGAGCAAAAGAAGTCGTACTAAAAAAAAGACAAAATATTTTTATGACAGAGTATTTACCTAAAGTGTGGGAAGAAGCAAAAGTACTAGAAATATCAAAAGGCGAATTGATGGATATGATACAAAAAATTACGAAGGAGGGGAAAGAGTAATGTTTGCACTTGAAACGAAAGATTTAACGAAAAAATATAAAAAGAAAATAGCTGTAAATGAAGTAACTATTTCATTGGAAGAGCATAAAATATATGGTTTGCTTGGAAGGAACGGAGCAGGGAAAACGACACTATTAAATTTACTCGCAGGACAAATTATTTCAAGTAATGGAAGTGTTTCAATATTAGGTGAAAATATATTTGAAAATAGTAAAGCGATGCAAAATATTTGTTTCGTTAGAGTGAAAGAAGAAGCTCATTTAAGTTATAAAGTAAGAGAAATTTTTAAGATGTGTAGCATGTTTTATAAAAATTGGGATGGAAAGTACGCTGAAAAGCTTGCTGATAAATTTCAGCTTAATATGACAGAGAAATACCATAAACTATCACATGGCATGCAAACAGTCGTTGGAATAATACAAGGACTAGCAAGTAGAGCACCAATTACTATTTTTGATGAACCAACTACAGGTTTAGACGCAGCGCATCGTGAGTTGTTTTATAGTTTACTATTAGAAGATTATGGTGAGCATCCTCGAACAATTATATTATCAACACATTTAGTAGAAGAAGTAACTCATGTAATTGAGGAGGTAATCATCATAAAAGAAGGAAGATTAGTTGTTCAATCATCAGTGGAAGATTTATTACAACAAGGACATATTATTTCGGGGAAAAAAGATAAAGTGGATGAGTTCTCAATTAATAAAAAAGTTTTAAATCGAGAAGTTTATGGGAACAAAGGCATTACTGTTATATGGGAAGAGCTTTCTAATGAAGATTATTATTCTGTTGAAAAAGAAGGATTAGTAGTTGATAGAATTACATTACAAAAACTATTTATTCATATAACTGGTGGTGAAGTGAAATGACGATGATAATGAAGCAGTTAAAGTTACATATAAAATTTCATTATAAAGCAATTTTAATATTTTGGATTACAGCTTTACTTATAAAAGGAATCACAAGTGTAATGGAGTTAAAAGAAATAAGAGAAGGATTTTTACAACATATATTAAATAATCCTTCGATTGTAATTACATTGTTTATAGTAATAAGTACTTTTATTATACAGGATGATGTGTTTCGTTTAGCAGTTTCATTTGGAGTAACGAGATTACAGTTTTTCATTGGATCAGTTTGCTATATCATATTACAAGCTGCGGTTTTCTCATTCCTTCAAGTGATTATTTTACAAAATACATTGTATAGAACAGTAAATATTAGTTTAGGAGAACACTCAGTTAAACAGTTTATTGTACAACTATTATTGTATGTTACAATAGCAACTTTTTTTCAAGTAGCAGTAGTGATTAAGAAACGTTTTAAGTGGATTGGTCTTATGATAGGCGGAACATTTTTTATATCATTGAATAGTGTACTTTATGCAGAAGTAGGAATACAGGATTTAAATTCTACAACTAATCTATATTTAATAGATATCCCATACTTTATTGTCATTTCAATTGTAATAACTATCGTCTATATCGTGACTAGCGGTATATTTATTCGAAAAGTATCATTTGAGCAAAAAATTTAAAATGTAATTAAGTATATATTTTGGGAGAGTAGGAAAAACAAATGGGAGACACTTCTTCACTAATAACCGTCTTTTTATGCATTGCACTACTAATATTTTGGCGTCGTTATCGTTCTATGCATAAGCCAATAAAAGGAACAGGAAAACGTATTTTATGGCCATTACTATTTTTAACACCAGGTATTTTGTGGTTTTTTGGTCCAGTACATCCAGCTATATTACAAATGACTATAGCAGCGTCCATTGGGGTGATTTTCGCAATCCCACTTATATTTTTAACAAACTATGAGCGAAGAGAAGATGGAAACATTTATACGAAAAAAAGTGCTGCCTTTTTAATTACTTTTATCGGAATTGTTATTTTAAGATATAGTTCAAGACAATATATTGTTGGCTTAGATCCGCAAACAATAGGTTTATTATTTTACGTAGTTGCAGTATCTTATATCATTCCATGGAGAATTGCTTGTTATATAAAATTTAGGAAAGTTTGGCGAGAAAATAATAATCCTGCTATATGAAAACTTCTCATTTGAGAAGTTTTTTATTTTTAGATGTAAGCAAAACAATTTGTTGAAGTACAAGCTGCCATACAATATGATAAATATAAAAAATTGAGGGGAAGTAGGGGATATAAAAATGCGTACCATTTTACTTTTTCTAAACAACATGTCCATCCATGAAATAGAGGACATTAGACTAGAGCATGATCCTTTATTCGGATTAATCCCACCGCATGTTACAATTGTATTTCCGTTTGAAAGTCCTATTTCAAATGATGAGTTGAAATTACATATTTTGAATGTATCAAAAAAGATACATAATATAGAAATTGAATTTGCGAATCAAATAACGAGTGAAGGAGCATATTTGTTTTTACGAGTTGAAAAAGGGAAAGAACAAATAGAAAATCTACGTAATATCCTGTATACAGGACCTTTATTACAGTTTTTGAAAGAAGACATACCGTACATCCCGCATGTAACAGTCGGGAGAAAAGAAAGTGTTGAGCTAGCTGCTGAAGTAGTTAAAAGTATTCCTAGTTTTCATGAGAAATTAAATTGTGTGATTAATAGAATTAGTGTGGAGCGAATTGGAGAGAACGAAGAGTCAATTATTGAATTTGAAGTACCATTGCAAAAAAGCTGACAAAAGTCAGCCTCTTTATTTTGTAGCATGAAGTAAAGCGCCAATCGCACCACTATAACCATCATCTTGTATAAAGATTGGTGTTTTATTTTGATATTTTGTGTAGCTACTAATAATATTTTGAAGGTGTACATTATTACATAGAGTCGAACCAATATAAATAATATGGTCAATGTTTTTTGCTTCGGCGAATTGAAGGCTTAATGCAGTAACGACTTCACCGACAAGTCCTTGTACAGTAGCAATTATATCTGAGCTACTATAATTTGAGTCTGTAATAGCGGCTTTACCAAAATTGCTTGCAGTTAAACTATTATCAATAGGAGAGAGAATACCACCATAAATATCTCCCACCGTAATATCTAGTTCTTTTCTAGAACCTATGTTTGTAAGAGGGATTACATCTTCAAAATGATCAATATTTGTTAATAATTTTGAAAGTCCCATAATAGTACCTCCGCCAACTCCAGTTCCTCCAGCTCGAATATAATGGTCATTATAAACGTAATGGATAGAAGTACCTGTACCGATATTTGTTAAAATAAAGTTGTTTATAGAATGTTTTCCTTCTTTTAATATGTATCGTACACCTGCAAGAGTAGCTTCAAATTCGTTTAGCTCTACTAGTGTATATGCATCTGAAAGTAGTTGTTGTAATAGTTTCGCTTTACCACCTGTAATACATATTTGTTTCATTCTATTATTGCTCTGAAGCCAATCTATAATTTTATCTTGTTCATGTGAATAAAACTTTTCAAAAGCTAATTCCTTTTTTTCATTAATATAAGCAATTTTCGTTAATGTTCCTCCAGCATCGATACCGATAGTTCTTTCCATTTTCCTACTCCTAACTACGTAATATATTTATCTTATAAGCCCAATTGGCGTGGGATAGATATCCCGGGCGGATCAAATAGTGATTAATCTGCTTGATATATTAATAGTTTTTTTATAGTTACAATAGGGTGGCTGTTAACTGTTGCCGTACCTGTACCGAGAACAAACCCTCGACGGTTACGTGTTAGCTCATAATGTAAATCAAGTTTATCACCAGGGTATGCTTTCTCATGGAACTCAACTCCATCTAATGAGGAGAGAAAGCCTAATCCTTCAGAGTCACTTGTATTTACAAATGCACTAAGCTGAGCAAGTGCTTCTACAATTAACATATGAGGCATATGTTTTTGCGTATCATTTATAAACCATTCGTTATTTGTAATGAGTTTGTATCCTGTCACGGATTCACCTTGTTTTATACTTGTTACTTTATCAATCATTAAAAATGGATAACGATGGGGTAGTGTATCTTTAATGTGCATATGAAAGTACCTCCAATAAATAATACCCCTGCTAAAGTTAAGCAGGGGAGTAGTAACTAATTTTTAACTAATTCCTCTATTTTTTCAAGAGAAAAAATGCCGCTATTTCTAATGTTTTCAACAACTTGTTGTAATACCGCTTTATCTTGAACAAGAGCAATACGTACAAAGCCTTCTCCGTGAGGTCCGAATGCATGACCTGGTGTTACAACGACATTTGCACGATCCATTAATGCATAAGCGAATTCTAGAGAAGTCCATCCTTTCGGTATTTCAGCCCATACGAACATACTGCCAGCTGGCTTATCGACATTCCAGCCAAACGTTCGGAACCCATTGACTAAAGTATCTCTACGTTCTTGATAAATGGTGCGGTTTTTCTCGCAAAACTCCGCACCATTTCTTAGTGCTGTAGATGCTGCTTTTTGAATAGGCAAAAATACACCGTAATCTGTATTAGACTTAAATTGCGTAAGCGCTCCGACAATTTCCTCATTTCCAATCATATAACCAATGCGGCTACCTGCTAAACTATAACTTTTTGATAAAGAGTTTATTTCTACGCCAACTTCTTTTGCACCAGGTACAGAGAGGAAGCTAATTGGTTTATTGCCATCGAAATAAAATTCAGCATAAGCAAAATCATGGACAACAATAATATTATGTTTTTTCGCGAATGCGATTACTTCTTTAAAGAAATCTTCATGTGCCATTGCTGGAACTGGATTCCCTGGGAAGTTCAAAATCATCATCTTTGCTTTATCGGCGATCTCTTCAGGGATAACTTGTAAGTTAGGTAAGAAATCATTCTCTTTCTTTAATGGCATGTAGTACGATGTTGCACCAGCCATTTGAATACCTGTTTCATAAGCTGTATATCCTGGATCAGGAACTAATATAATATCTCCTGGATTTGCATAAACCATCGGTAAATGAACGAGTCCATCCTGTGAACCCATTAATAATAAAATCTCTTTTTCAGCATTTAATAAAACGTTATGAGTGTTATTGTAATATTCAGTTACAGCTTCGTGAAATTCTTGAATACCTGTTAATGTGTATCCATAGCTTTCTTTTTCACTTGCTGTATGTACCATTGCTTCTCTTACGAAATCAGCAGGAGGCATATCAGGATTTCCGATACTTAAATCAATCATTTTATGACCTGCTGCAATTTTCTCTTTTTTATAGGCCCCTAATTCACTAAATATAGAAGATTGGAATGCTTTCATTCTAGTTGCTAACGTGTAAGTCATCAAAACCCCTCCTAAAAACAGTGCTTTCTTTCTACGTATTTAATTATTCTGAAAACACATGTTTACATTTTATCACTTTTTTATGAAAATTAAAACGATTGACAAATTTAGAGGAAGGATTAGTCTATTTTGAAAGAGGAAGCTGTATATAGGCTAGAATGGTTAATTGAAATGTCTATTATATCTTTCTACGCGGATTAGGATGACGGGACAAATTGTTGATATAAGTAAGGAACTTAAACTTCTCATAATAAGCACCTCACAGTGAAATTATCTAGATTATTAAGCAATTATACATTCAAATTAAAAGATTAAAAAGAGGGAAATGTTTTTGAGAAAGCTTTCTAAAGTGAAATAACGCAGAAAATATTTCCTGCGTCTCATCTGAAATGTAATCATTTCTTTTTATATGTACATAATTTTTCAGCTGTCAAAAAATATACATTTAATGTATCATCGACAACCTTTAAAGTTTGATCTGATGTAAATGAGTTGCCATAATCAATGTGATATACATTAGAATTTTTGACAAATGAACCTTTATATAAATCTTCTTTTTTATTTGTAGTTTGCATTTCTACTAAATTTTGAACAATTTCCTCTTTATTTTCTTTTTTGACAACTGTTTCAAATTTATAATATACAGGACATTCACCGTTTTTATTGTCAACGACTTCCCAAGAACCGTATATATCATTCTTGTTGCAGCCACTAAGTAAAACGATCAGTATAGGAAATATAAGTAGATATTTTTTCATTTTGTGCTCCTTTCTTATTATGGCTAATAAAAGTGCGAATACGATAGAAATATTGTAATAAATAAAGTTTAAATTTTTTTAAAGAATTACTTAATTTCACATAAAAATTGGGAAAAGCATAGCAAAAATAAAAGACATGAATTTAGCGTATTACTAGTTATTCATGCCTATCAGTATAATTTTGGCTATGCCTTTTTGAGGATAAATGAGGAGGAAAGTAGGATGACTATTCCATTTAAAATATATACACTTGCAATAATAAAGGCTAACGTACCTACGCTAAATCCACTTTTATCGAATAAAGAAGCGAATGCTGTAGTAGTCAAAAAGACAATGGGAGTTAACAATAAGAAAACGAAACCTGCCACAATTCGCCTTTTAAAGCTATGTTGAGAAAGGGAAATGGTTAAAAAGTTTAGGATGCTAAATATAACTATTACAAAAATAAAGATAATAAATAACTGCATGCCATCATACATTTTTGCAACTCCTTTATTTATTATTTATATACTATATTCGAAAGCGAAAGGGGGACTCCTTTAAATCGTTTCACTTAACATATTAAATGGTTTTTTATAAAACAAAAAGGCATGGCCCAGTATAAAACTGAATCCATGCCCAATAATGTTTACGTTATAAATTCGCAGATTGCGAAGGTTGTTTTTCATAATGTTTCTGTTTAGAAAGGGAAATAGAAATAATCAACAACGAAACGACTCCGAAGATGAGAACCATATATTGCAACCCAATCGTATCTAAGAAGAAGCCAGTTCCAAGTAAGACAATTTGGAACATAACTCTCTCAAACATATTACGGAATGAGAAGAGGCGGCCGTGATAGCTTTTTTCTACTTTCGTTTGGAAAATTGTCGACATAATAGGGAAGAAACAGCCGACACTAAAGCCAAACAAACCAAATGATGTAAGAGCCATCCATTTTATATCGCTAAAGAACAATGAAAGGTGTGCAAAAGCGGTACAAACTGCGAAGAAATATAGTAATTTTTCAGGTTTAAAATGATCAGATAAACGTTTAATAACGAAGGCACCTAACATAAATGCAACACCTTCAATTGTATATATGAATCCTTTAATCGTTGGATCATGTTGCATTTCACTAATGTTAATAACCATTAAATTAAAACCAGCAATAAATAATAGTGGGATGATACTTAATATAAGTGCTGTGAAAGCAATAGGAATTCCTTTTAAAATACGAAATACTTCCATAAAACTATTATCTTTTGCAGCCTGTTTACTTGGCACTGTTGATTTTTTATCTTCAAATTGTAGAAAGAAAGTTGAAAGGAACAATAGAGCATATGCAGCCATTGAGAAGGCATACATATATTGTAAACTCATTACAACTAAAAGAATTCCACCTAGTGAAGTACCTGCAATACGAGCGATTGTACCAACATTCATATGTACACCGTTCATTTGTAATAACTCATGTTCACGTACGATGAGTGGAATTACAGATTGTAATGCAGGGAAATAAAATGCGGCTGAAATTTGAAGTGCAACCATAAAGGCGATCATAAAGGCTATACTTTCAAATTGAATAGCGAAAAACATAAAAATAACACTTAAAACCCGACCAAACCCAGCATAAAGAAGAACTTTTTTCTTATCATACTGATCGATGACCCGACCAGCCATTGGACCAACAAGAACACCTGCTAATAGTCCGATAAATAATATAACTGATTTCATAAAATCAGAAGGGACATATTTTTGCATAAATTCTAGGTTGCCAAGAATACCAAGCCATAAACCTAGACCAGCAATAAACTCCCCAATTAAAACGATCCAAACATTTTTATTACGCCACATAATGTAAAACCTCTCCGTCTTTTAAAGTGAAAAACTCGTATATAAAACCTCCTTATTTATGTAGTATTTTTTTACGAACTTTTTTCGAGTCAGAGTCTATATTACGTGTTTCATTAGTGGATTTCAATCTTTTTGATTTGGCGAAAATTGGATTTATGAGTTGATAAAATAAGCATTAAAAATAAAATGAACTTTGAATTAATTACATATAAAAAATAAAAAAAGCAAGAGCGTAATAGTACGTCTCACTTTTCTAAAATACACTTTGTAAATAGAGTTGCTTAATAACTATTATGACCTTGTCCAATTGCTAATGCACTAAAGGTGAGGGGGCCAATAACATCTGCACTTGCAGCACTTGTTAAATTTTCCACAGTTAAAGTGTATTCGTGAATCCCACAGCTTATATTTTTATTAATTGTTTGAAATGTTTCAACGTAATATTGTTCAGAATCTGTAGATCTAATACTTACTTGTGTGTTGAAAATTTCAATGTTGTTACGGAAAACCCTAAACAATATTTGTGATATATCAGTTATACCTTTAACTCCAACTGTAGCAATTAATTCTACTCGATTATCACGTGAATCTTTTATTGGAATTTTTAATTCAATATTTGCTAGAATTGCTTTGTTTGGGGAATCGGGAATTGTAAAAGTAGTTGCATCAGTTTTATTTATTGGCTGAATAGCTTGGTAATCAATGATATGAGTTATGGTTGTCACCTCCTCATATATTAAAATATGAAGGTAATGACGGATTAGATTGGACGTATATTAGAAGATAGTAATAGAATAGGGTTGAATATAGGGGAATAATATAAAAGCACCAAGAGTAGGTGGTGTATTTCTTGATGCCCTTCCTACATTAAGCAGAATATTCTTCTTTACGAACTTCGAAAAATTCATTACGTCGTAAGTAATTATAAATTTTTTCTGAAACCTCTTCTTCTTCAGACACTAAGTAACGATGATCAAACGCATAGAATGATTTTCCTTTAATTAATTTTACGTAATAGATTTTGCACGCCTCCTCTATCGAATGTATTACTTGCTTTATATTATGGTGGCCTATATACCTGTTAATCATACTTTGGGTTTCAAAAGGTAGAAGTAAAAATGTTAGCATGTTGAAATAGCTTACAAATCTGTAATGTTTTTGTCACCTTTTCCGATAGTTAAAAATAACCAATCTCTTCTATACTACAAATAAGTTACATAAAATAAGGAGGGAAAAAGATGGATGAAGTAATTGGAGAAGTTGTAGCAGGTATTTGTGAATTTGTGGTAGAAGTAACGGCAGATGCTATAGGAAATTTAGTTTCTGGAAATGATGAGGAAAAGGAAACATTGTAATAGGTTTTAAAAGTATAAAGGTAACTAAAATATAAAGGCTGATTCCTAAAGGGAAGTCAGCTTTTTTATTTTTTACATTTTATTAACTTTATTTAAATATTCATTTGTTATGATATTATTGAAGCTAATTAAGGGGGTGAAAAAATGAATATGCCGAATTTTGGGACTGATGTATCTGATTTTCGTTTGATTGTGGCGAATGTAGATGAAAGGGAATATCATTTTATTGTTCGGGAACATCCGATTTTAGGGAAAATTATATCGCTATTTGAAAATGGAAAAGAATATGGATTAATAGACAAACAAATCGCTATTAAAGATACATTTATTAAATCGGAGCTTACTAAGTTAGATGGTTTTAATATCGATATACTTCATCATACACCTGGATGGATATGGATTGGCATGAATCAATTTGGTTTACATGCTCGAGAGGCTACTTATAATGAAGTAGAAGTTATTATGAAGTTGAAAGAGGATTTATATTACATAGATATATATGAGGAAATAAAGATGTAATAGATATTTAGTTGGGTTAGGGGATTAGTTCCCATAACCTTTTTTGTTTTAAAGTAATATTCATATCATTTTGACGATGGTCTGTCTGTATTACAAGAGGTGAGCTGAAAAGAGGATTTGAAAATACATAAAGAGAACTTTAATTATTATATGAATCATATATGTTAATAACAATAGAAGGAAGATGATAAAATGAGTAAGGAAGAGCTTATGAAACAACAGTTTGGTAATAATGCAGAAAAGTATGTAAAAAGTAAAATTCATGCTAAAGGACTGGATTTACAATATGTAGTTCAACAAGTTGAACCTCGTCATAATAATCGTCTTCTTGATATTGCTACTGGTGGTGGACATGTTGCAAATTTATTAGCACCATTGTTTAAAGAAGTAGTTGCATTAGATTTAACTGAAAAAATGTTAGAGAATGCGAAAAAATTCATTTTAGGTAATGGGCATGACAATGTATCTTTTATCGTTGGACATGCTGAAAAATTGCCATTTGCTGATAAAGCATTTGATACAATTACATGCAGGATTGCAGCACATCATTTTACAAATCCGACGCGATTTATTTATGAAGTAAATCGAACGTTAGAAGAAGATGGATTATTTATTTTAATAGATAATGTTTCGCCAGAAAATAATGAATATGATACATTTTATAATTTTATAGAAAAAAAGCGTGATCCGAGTCATGAAAGAGCTTTGAAAAAGACAGAATGGATTACTTTATTAGAAAAAAATGGTTTGCAAATGCAGTCATGCTTCACTTTCGATAAAAAGTTTGATTTCGACTGGTGGTGTGACATGCTGGAAGTACCTATGCAAAAGCGTGAAAAATTAACAGAGTGTATGATGAAAACACCAAACGAAATGAAGGAATACTTTCATATTCTATTTGAAAATAATAAAGTAAAGTCATTCTATACTGAAATGGCTATGTTTATTTGTAAAAAAAGTACAACATTAAAAAGATAAATTTCTTGAAGTCTTTTCAAAGTGCGTTATACTTAGTACTGAGAAAATGAGAATTGAGGAATTGCAATAATGATTCGCGTACGTATTGAAGGAACTGAAGAAGAAATGCTTGAATTTATGGAGAAAATGCCGGACATTCCTGGATTTGAAAAAACGCATATGAGAGAACCGAGAAAAGGAAACAATCCAAAATACGATTCAAGTAAGAATGTATTAGCATATTTGTCTTATAAAAAGATTGAAGTCGCCAATAAATAGGCGGCTTTTTTAGTTTGCAGCGTTTCACCGCCTTGTCTTTTTCACATAATAATAATAGTAGATTATGCTGAAGAGAGGTGAGGATTGTTAATAAGAAAATTATCTTTTTTGGAGACTTTGGTATTGACGATGCAGTTGCGTTAATTTATGCAAATAAAACTTGTAAATTAGATATTATAGGAATTGTCGCAGAGTATGGGAATGTATCGCGAGAAATCGTTACAGAGAATGTATATTTTTTAGAAAAATACTATGCTACAGAAGTGAAAATCATCGAAGGTGCTGCTAGACCAATGACAGCTGAAGAGCCTTTATTCTTCCCGGAAATTCATGGGGATCACGGTTTAGGGCCAATTATTCCACCTGAAATGAGAATTTGTAAACGGGAAAATTTTTGTGAATTAATTAAATTAATTGAGCTTTGTCCAGAAGATATAGTTATTGTGGCGACAGGAAGATTAACAACACTTGCAACGTTATTTTTATTATATCCAAATGTAATGAATCGTATTTGTTCTTATTATATTATGGGAGGCGCTTTCTTATTTCCAGGTAATGTTACACCCGTGTCTGAAGCGAATTTTTATGGCGATCCAATTGCGGCGAATATTGTTATGAAGTATGCGCAGAACGCTACTATATATCCGTTAAATGTAACACAGGCTGCGCTTATTACTCCTGAAATGCTTGATATTATTAATAAAGAAGGAACGGGACAGGCGAAACTCATTAAACCAATGATCGATTTTTATTATGAGAACTTTTATAAAAAGGAATACCCGGGTATTACTGGGAGTCCTATTCATGATTTACTGCCGTTTATTTCGTTTATAAATGATGATATTTTCGAATATAAAAAATCAGCAGTTTGGATTAGTACGACGAATGATGTAATGAGAGGACAAAGTGTTGCGGATTTTAGAAAAATAGCTGAGCCAACGACGTTTGATAATAGGCCTGTACAAAAAATTGCGGTTGGTTTTAATTATCCAGTTTTTAAAGAAGAATTTATGAGGACGATATTAAAGCCTGATTGTCCCTAATATGTAAAATGTGAAGTTGTAAAATCATTTGTCCAGTGAGCTTCGTTCTCAAATAATCTAATAGTTGAGCTGTATGAATAACTTATGAAAAATGAAACATAACTAATGGTAAGCAATTGTTTCTGATTATAGTTTGATTGGTGAATTATAAAGGAGGTTATCATATGATTTGGTCTTTAATTGTCGGTGGTATATTAGGTTGGTTTGCAAGCTTAATTACTGGAAGGGATGTACCTGGCGGTGTAATTGGTAATATTATTGCTGGTATTGTCGGTTCTTGGCTTGGTACAGCGTTACTTGGTAAATTTGGACCTATTATAGGTGGATATGCGATTGTTCCAGCCTTAATAGGTGCGATTATTTTGATTTTCATCGTAAGCTTTATATTCCGGGCGATGCGAAAATGAATACAGGGGGCTGTTTACATTTGTAAGCAGTCCCTTTGAATTATATGGCCTAATCTGTTATGCTACTGTTATACAATCAGGAGGTGTCAGCATTGAAATCATATACAGTAAATTTCCATCAAGAAGATAATGCAAAAGCGACAACAGTACATAAATTAAGTGAAGAGGACTTCAATAAAGCAACAGAAAAAGGTACTCGTCATCTATTTGATTTAGATACAAACGTTGGTTTCTTCGTATTCTTTGACGCAGAAGATGCAGAAGGAAATGATCAATACTTAATGTTACAATATGAAGGAGATCACGAAGAGCCAAGTGCTTGCTACGGATTTGATTTGAAATTATACTATCAATTTTTAGCATTATACTTAAATGATCTTGAATTCCAAGGTGAAACAAATGAAGAAGAGGAAGAATATGGTCCAATTCATCATTTAGCGCACTTACTTTATCATATTGTAGAAGATGGTAAGTCAATCGAAGTGTAATATACATATTTGAAGCTGTCCAATATTGGACAGCTTTTTAATTATATAATAAAGGTACATGTATGTTGTATACTAAAAAGTTGAGGGGAAATGGAATTTTCCGAAGGGTTGTTTATTTCTTCCATGTTTCAATCGGAATACATCTGTTATAATGTGCATAATTAAATTCATGGGGGCTAATTCAATGCTTGTAGATGTAAAACATTTTATTAAAGCGGCAAGTTTAACATGTATAACGGCACTGAGTGGAGATAATACATTTGCTCATAATTTTGAAACTGTAAAAAGTACGATTTCTACATACGTAAAGAAAGTAAAACTTACCTCTTAGTTTTGCTTTTAAAGCTTATCTACATATGTTATTTTGGAAAGAATCTGTATTATTTCAGGTTCTTTTTAATTTATACTAAAGTATAGATAAGTTCATCTGCTATTTGAAAATCTTTTTATATAAATGTATTATTATAAAGGTCATAAATTTTAGAAAAGAGGTGAATTTCGTGAAAAGTTTTGGCATGCTAGCAAGCTCTGCTTTGTTTTCTCTGTTTCTGTTATTATTTAATGTTCAATCGTTTTATAATAAATACACAGAAGAAAATACATATTATTGGATAAATGGTGTATTAGCAGTGATATTCCTTATATCGTTTATCATACATATAAAAGATATTATAAAGAAAAATTATACAACTTCATTAAAACAAGAGTAGAGAGAATCATATGTTTACTAATAAGAAATGATGTAATTAAATTTCAAACCTTAAAAATATGAGACCAGCAGGGAAATGTTACGTAGTTTCTGTTGGTTTTTTGCGTTTTTGTGACGTACTTTATTCAAGGTGACAGAAGAAGGATAAAGCATGTAAGAAGAGAAGGTGTATAGTAAGGAAAAACAACACATCTCAACCTGTTTGAAATCAATGTAAGATAAAAATCATGTTATAGAGTGTTTACGAATGGGAGGTAGTAAAATATGAAAGCGCATTTGAGAATATTGTTCACTTTAACATGTGTATTAACATTGATGGCTTGTACGAATAATGAGGAAAAGAAACAGACGAACCCAACATCTGAAAAAAATACGGAACAAAAGAATGAAGGAACTGCACCTCAAAAAGAGAACGAGTCAGCGAATAACCCCAAAAATCAAGATTCAACAAAACCTTCAACAGGGCCAGATTCAAAAAGTCCAACTCTTAACCAAAAATCAATTAACTATGTTAAAGAATTATTTGAACTAGCGAAAGAAGGGAAAGTACCTAATGTTCCATTTGCTGCTCATACAGGAGATATCGAAGAAATAGAAAAAGCATGGGGGAAAGCAGATAAAACAGAACAAGCAGGGAGCGGAATGTACGCAACCTTTACAAATAAAAATGTTGTCTTCGGTTTTAATAAAGGATCACAAGTTTTTGATGTACGTTCATATCAAACAGAACTAAAGTCAATTACATTAAAAGAAATTGAAAAGGCGTTAGGAAAACCAACTTCAGTTAAAGTAAATGGTGAAGATCAAATATATGTATATAAAGTAAACAATCAGTTCGAGTTAAAATTCATCATTCCAAAATCGATCGGTAAGGTATATCATATTTCGGTATTTTCGCCAGAGGATAGTATTAATAAAATGGCAGGATAAAAAATCAAATAATCTCCAGAACACCTCACTTATTTTAAAAGTGAGGTGTATTCAATTGTAAACAAGGTATGTTTCCGACCTTATGATACATACTTTCATATGGCGAAATAATTCAATTATATTTTTGAAAAAAATACAAAGCAAGTAAAAAAACGCTATCTACCTATAGATTTATAGGGAAGGATAACGTTTTTTATAATTCATCTAATAAGAGATATCGATCTATTAAAAAAGTAGCATCCTATAAAACTTGAGGGGTATGTTGCGAATTATCTTTTTGGACATTTCCCTTTATTTTTTTACGTTCTAAATTTTGAACAAAAAGTGCCTGAACAATACCTCCAACTATTAAGAAACATGCACAAATATAAAATAGCATATTACCGTTTAGTTTACTTAATAATACTGCACCAATAACAGGACCGCACGTTCGAGATATATCCCAGTGTATGCCATAAATCGAAAAATACAATCCACGTTTATCTGTAGGAGCGATCTCTGAAACGAATCGCAATAAATGGTTTAAAGCAATACTTTCTCCAATGACTAAAAAGAGTAATGTGAAAAATAGTGACGAGATTGTTGATGAAAGCCCGTAGCCAATTGCGGCTATCGTATAGCAGGCGTAAGAAATAAGGATGATTTTCGTCATGGAAAATCGTTCAGACCATTTTACGAGGAAAATTTGTAGAATGATTTCCAAAATGGCTTTACAAGTTGAAATAAATGCGAGTATGAATACGAAATTTGGAAATACATGTTCTGCGAAAATACGATAATTTGTTTCCGTTTGTGCATAGAAAAAGCTAATAGGAAGTGTAGAAGCCATAAGTCCAAATACAGCGTAATGTTTGTGTACAAATTGTTTTGGAGATGATGCTACTTCAAGTGTTTGTTTTGGCGTTGTAATTGCTGGAGCAGTTTCTGGGAGCTGCGTCCAAACAACTATTGCATATATCATAAGTGTAATACTTTGCATCATAAATAAATATTCAGGGTGAGTAGTATAAAAGATAGCACCAATTAAAGGACCGATTACGGATCCAATTGCTCCCATCGTTTGCAGGAGAGCAAAAATTTCTGCTTGCTGCTTTTGTTTTGTTAAATCGGCAATTTGCGCACGTTGAGCTGGAATGTATAAAGAACGACCAATACCATTAATGACGTATAACAGTGCAAATATAAAAATGGATTGAGCAAAAATAAAACTACCGATTGCAACACCTTGCAGCAATAGGCCGAGTAACATAATTTTTTTTCTCCCATATTTATCAGTAACGCCCCCAGCAATAAGTGTAAAGACAATGTCTGAAAGTGGTTGTAGTCCGAAAATAAGCATAGTCATCATTATATTGCCGTTTAACATCTTATTAACGTATATAATCATAATGAGGGCTAACATTGATTCCGTTGTTCGGGTTAATAATTCACCACACAGTCTAATGATAATAGGTTTATTGTAACGTAGTAAGAGATGGTTCAATTTGATTTCCTCCTTTCTATATTGAAATGATAAGATGAAAGGAGAAATGGAAAAAGGGTAGAAATAAAAGGGAGTATTTTTCACCTTTTAGGGGGATTATGATGTTTATTTTAGATCAATACATTGAATTATGGTTTGCCTATGGGAAAGGGAAACGAGAAGGAGAACAATTAGAGATAACAGTGCAAAATATATCTGAAACTTTATTTTGTACAGAGCGTAATAGTAAATTAATTATAAAAAAATTAGAAGAGTTACATTGGATCGCTTGGTTTCCAGGTCGCGGGAGAGGAAATCGTTCTAAATTAATATTTAAAAAGAATCCGGCACCATTGATTTTAGATAGAGGAAAAGAAATAACGAAAAAAGGGGATGTGAAAAGCGGGATCTCATTTGTGGAACGCTATAGCGCACATTTTCCATCAGTAAAGAGAGAATACCAGTCTTGGGTTGATTCTATATTTGGTCATAAAATTGAAATGACTTCTGAAGGGAGAAAAGATGTACTCCGTTTACAAGTACAAATGAATCTGGACATCGCTTTAGATCCAGTTTACGCTACAATGCGCTCGGAATGTCATATGGTTAAACATATTTTTGATACACTCGTATATATCAATGAAGAAAGAACTGCTATTGAGCCGAGACTTGCTTTTCACTGGGAATATAATGATGAAGAAAAAATATGGACATTTTATTTACGAAAAGGAGTTCACTTTCATAATGGAAAACGCCTTACTGCACATGATGTTATATATTCATTGAATCGATTCATGACAGCTGTAGACAACCCGCACGCATGGATGTTACAGCATGTGGAAAGTTTTCATGCAGTTGGTGAATATGTTTTAGAAATTAAATTACATACGGAAAATATGATGTTTTTACATATGCTAAGTTTAGAACAGTGTTCTATCGTAAGTGAAGATGAAGCAGGAAAATTAATAGGGACAGGACCTTTTCAGTTATACAAAAGTAATGAAGATCTGTTTATACTGGAAGCGCATCATTTATATTTTCGTGAGAGACCTTTTCTAGATCGCGTTGAGTTGTGGAATGTAGAACAAAGTGTAGATACATATGATGTTTTAGTAAAGGCACAGTATAAAGATAAAGAGAAACATAATAAAGAACTGTCTCGACTTGAGTCGAACGTGACTTATGTAACATGCAATCTTACGAAAGAAGGACCAATGCAAGATAAGTTATTTCGGAAAGCGTTATATAAAATCATTCATGGCGATATAATCGTTCAAGAACTCGGTGGAGAACGTGGAGAAGTGGCAAAGGAACTAATATCAGCAAAGGCCAGCATAGTAGAGATAGAGGAAGATATAGAAAGTTTAATGAAAAGAAGTATTTATCAAAATGAAGTGCTACAACTGTATACATTTAAAGGACGAGATCACGTTGAAGATGCAAAATGGATACAAAAAGAGTGTGCGAAATATGGAATTTGTGTAGAGATTAATTTTCTTGAAATAGAAGAACTATTGCAAATAAGTACGATACAAAAACCTGATATCATGCATGATAGCGCAACAATTAGTGAACGAATAGAAGATAGTTTGCTATATATGTTTCTGACAAAAAACAGTTTTATTCATGGGCATAGCAGCATGAACTTTCATGAAATGTTGTCCCCTTATTTTAAACAAGAACAAGTAGAGAAAAGAGTTGCACTGTTACGCGATCTTGAGGACACATTGTTACGTCAAATTCATATTATTCCTTTATATCGTAACAAACAAGAGGTAAGTACACATGAAAAAGTACAAAATATAATGATTAATTCGCAAGGTTGGATTGATTTTTATGAAATATGGTTTAAGTCTTGATATATATAGGTTCTTACGCATTTTTCAGAAGATGTGTCAGAGCCTTTTTTCTATGTGAAACAAGTTTGTTTTACACATTGTTACGCTACTTGTAGTATAATTCCATTTACAACGTAACAGTGTTATGTTACATTGTTGTTAGGAAGGAGTGTTATACAGTTGAGTACAGATTTAATTTCAAAAAAAGATTTATTAGAGCTTACAGGTATTTCATACGGACAGTTATACAGGTGGAAGAGAAAAAATTTAATTCCGGAAGATTGGTTTGTACGAAAGTCAACATTCACTGGTCAAGAGACATTTTTTCCGAAAGAAAAGATTTTAGAGCGTATTGATAAAATCCAAACGATGAAAGAAGATTTATCACTAGATGAATTAGCAAATATGTTTTCACCGAGTGTGACAGAAATCCTTTTAACGAAAGAAGATCTCATCCGTAAAGGGATTACATCAGAACCTGTTTTACAATTTTTTATTGAGCAAACGAACAAAACGACAGACTTTCGATTTGTAGATATTCTTTATGTGTATATGTTAGAAGAGTTACTACAATCAGGAGAAGTTAGTTTAGAAGAAGGAAAAATGGTTCTGCAAGTTTTACGAGAAAATTATGAAGCAATCAAACATAAAAATTGTGATTTAGTTATGATTCGAAAAATAGGGATTTCTACATGTTTCTTAGTATCAAATATTGAGGATTTAATTTTTGAAAAGGGAACGAAGATTATTTTACGAGAAGCGATTATGAAGTATACCGAAGTATTAAAAACTAAACTGTTGTAGTGGAGGAGAAATAATGCGTACAGAAAATTTAATTATAAATGGTTACGGTTCATCCAATGGCGGTGAATTTCATAAAGTACAACTAAATGGAAAAGGCACTGTAAACGGAAATGTTGAATGTGATGAATTTCAATGTAATGGTTATGGTGCAGTAACTGGTGATTTGAACAGTAGCAACGCAAGAATTAGTGGATCAGGTAAAGTCGATGGTACAGTTAATACAGAAACGATGCGAATTGATGGGAAAGCAACAATTACACAAGATGTAAAGGCGAATAGTTTAAAAATTGCAGGAAAAGGTACGATAGGTGGAAACGTTAAGGGTGAAGAATTTAAAATCAACGGTCAAGCGACGATTGATGGGAATTGTGAAGTTGATATTTTTTCTTCAGAAGGACAATTTACAATCGGTGGTTTATTAAGCGCAGATGAGATTAATATAAATATTCACGGTACATGTAGAGCGAAAGAAATTGGCGGCCAAACGATTAAAGTAAGACATAGATTGAGTACATTTAGTAGACTATTTAAATCAGTATTTGGCTTGCAGTTAGAAGCTGAATTGTTAGAAGGTGACAATATCGATATTGATTATGCTCACATAAAAACAGTAAGAGGAAACAATGTAACAGTAGGACCGAACTGTGAGATTGAACTGATTGAATATAGCGGTGTTATTACTGTTGATAAAAGCGCAAATGTAAAAGAAATTAAGCAAGTTTAACGGAGGGGGGAAATCAGTATGGAACATCAACATAGTCTCACAGTAAATGGTTCTGGTAATTCAGCGGGCGGAGATTATAACAAAGTGAAGATTCGCGGTGAAGGGACAATTGCGAATGATATGAGTTGTAATGAGTTTAAAACATATGGCACAAGTGATGTGCGTGGCAATATGAAAGTTAAAAACTATGTCGTGTATGGAGATAGTGAAGTACAAGGAAATGTAGATGCAGCATATGTAAAAGTATATGGTAATACACAAATGCGTGGTGATGCTCATATTGAAAAAACAAAAATTAGAGGTATGATTGATGTTACAGGGAAGTTTTCAGGTGATTTCGTAGATGTGAAAGGTGCTTTAAATGTGAAGGGAGATATTGAAGTAGAAGAATTATCACTAACTGGTGGTCTTGAAAGTGATGGTTTGCTTAATGCTGAACATATTGAAATCTCACTTCGTTATGAAGGAAGTAAAGTAAGAGAAATCGGTGGCAAAAAGATTACAGTGCGTAAGAAATCAAGATTTATTCCTTTTACTAGTCATGCTGGAAACCTCCAAACTTCAATTGTTGAAGGGGATGATATTTATTTAGAACATACAATTGCTGAAGTAGTAAGAGGAAACAACGTTACCATTGGTTCTGGATGTGAAATTAGTGTTGTAGAATATCATACTAGTTTTAATCAAAAAGGTAATGCAGTCGTAAAAGAACATAAACAAATATAAGTAATGCGAGGGAGAGCAAGAGATATGGTTGAGAAGAATAATAAGCTTGGCTTTATTGTGGCGGGCTTATTGCTAGGTATTTTAATGGCATCAATGGATAATACCATTGTCGTAACAGCGATGGGAACGATCGTTGGTGACTTAGGAGGTCTTGAAAACTTTGTATGGGTCGTTTCTGCCTATATGGTCGCAGAAATGGCAGGTATGCCGATTTTCGGTAAACTATCAGATATGTATGGAAGAAAGAGATTCTTTATTTTCGGTTTAATCGTCTTTATGATTGGTTCGGCACTTTGTGGGACTGCTGAAAATATTACACAATTAGGCATTTATCGTGCCATTCAAGGTATTGGCGGCGGGGCATTAGTGCCGATCGCGTTTACTATCGTGTTTGATATTTTCCCACCTGAAAAGCGCGGGAAAATGGGTGGATTATTCGGAGCAGTATTTGGATTATCAAGTATTTTCGGGCCATTACTTGGCGCATATATTACAGATTATATTAGTTGGCACTGGGTATTTTATATTAACTTACCGCTTGGCATTTTAGCACTTATTTTTATTACATTCTTTTATAAAGAATCACGAGTTCATAAAAAACAAAAAATTGATTGGTTCGGCGCAATTACTTTAGTTGGTGCAGTAGTTTCTTTAATGTTTGCACTTGAACTTGGCGGACAAAAATATGATTGGAATTCTAGCTTTATTTTAAGTTTATTTGCTGGATTCGCTATTTTAATAATCGCATTTATTTATATCGAACGAAAAGTAGAAGAGCCAATCATTTCATTTGAGATGTTTAAACAACGTCTGTTTGGAATGAGTACAATTATTGCATTATGTTACGGAGCTGCATTTATGTCAGCAACTGTGTACATTCCGTTATTTATTCAAGGTGTATATGGTGGGACTGCAACAAACTCAGGATTGTTACTTTTACCGATGATGTTAGGGTCAGTCGTAACAGCACAGTTAGGCGGATTTTTAACGACAAAGCTTAGCTACCGAAACATTATGATTATTTCTGCTGTTATTATGCTAATCGGATTATTCTTATTAAGCACGTTAACGCCTGAAACAAGTCGGGCAATATTAACGGTTTACATGATTATTATCGGATTCGGAGTTGGTTTCTCATTCTCGGTACTAAGCATGGCTTCAATTCACAACTTTGGTATGGAACAGCGCGGATCTGCGACTTCAACGAGTAACTTTATTCGTTCATTAGGTATGACACTTGGTATTACAATCTTCGGAATGATCCAAAGAACAGGTTTCCAAGAACAATTAGAAGAAGCATTTAAAGGTATGGGCGGGGGAATGAATTCAAACGCTTTAGGAGATTCAAGAGCCATTTTATCAGAATCGGCTAGAACTCAAATTCCGCCACAAATATTAGATAAAATTATTGACGCTCTTTCTAGTTCAATCGTTCAAACATTCATGTGGGCATTGGTACCAGCTGGTTTAGCATTCGTATTCATTTTCTTTATGGGAAATGAGCGCATGGTGTTGCAGAAAGAACAAAAGAATATAAAGAGTGAAACATCAAAATCTTAATGAAAAAGCTCCTTTCAAATTTGAAAGGAGCTTTTGTCGTATGTACGGTGTTAAATTAGCCTTCGATGATTTCGTATTCTTCGTCTGCTAATAATAAAATTTGTGTTTTCTTACCTTTGTTTTGAACTTCGATTACATCATATGTACCTAAGTCTCTTAGTTTGCTTTGAGAAGCATTAACCATAACTTCCATAGAATCAATTAAGATATCTTCTTCAATGTATGATTCAGGCAATGCCATATCTTCAGTTTCTAATACACATGCGTATAGATTTTGTAAGTTTTCAGCAGTTGGGTTTTGTTCCTCAACATCAATGATGTTTTTTACTGCGTCCATATTTTCTTCTTTTGCTTGATATACTTTAATTTTAGCCATTGTTTTAATCTCCTTTATAACGTAATCGTAGAGGCTACACCTTATTATAACGTTTTTTTCATGAAAGATGAAATTGTTATACGTATTTATAGTAAAAAATATGTGTTATTACTTATAATTGGTGTAATTCCCTTATTAATCTAATGAGTAGTTAACTATCTCCTTACGTTAATATTATATTGTCCAAGCTTTTCTTATCTTCCGCTCATATTATATGTATTAGATAAAAACATATAGGGAAGGGATTGAATGTAAGTGGATTGCGAGCCGAAACGAAATTGTGGGTGTTGTCAAAATAGTATATGTGAATTTTTACAAAGTCTAGAACCTTTTACTCAAGTTGAAAGTATCGTAATAGCTGGAAACGAAATCGATGTATCTTATTTTCTTTCATTTAACAAGAGGAAGGGCATTGTATCATTTGTACAACAAGACAATGAGGTAATATTTGTAGACTGTTCAAAGATTGATGCAATTCGAATAGGAAAAGTGTGTAGTTGTAAATCGAAAGTTAAATATATTGAAGAGGACTTTAGCTTGCTAGGAAATGTTTGCCCGCAATGTTTAACGGAGGGTAGTACAATCTTTTTTGATTTTAACAATCCTGAATTAAATGTGTCTTTCCAAGCAACCACAATTAATCCACCTAGATGTACTGAATTTACAGATGAACTCGGGAATGTAGTAAAGCAAATTACTATAGTAGGTGAGGCAATTGTTTCTAAAGATTTCGTTCAAGTGCCTGAACTGGTAGGTTTTCGACTGCTTTTATCGCATCCAGCTGGAGATCCTTTAAACTACGGATTGTTATTTATTAATTTTCCTGATACGATTTTTATTTTTATATTGGCATCAAGCGGATACCTTTCCATTTCGAACTGCTTAAAAATAGAGAGTGGAACTGGTAATGCTGAAATAGAAGAGCTGAAAAAAATGATAAACGATGATGATAACACGTACAAATCAGTTGTTAAATTGACTAAAGTATATAAAAATGGTGAGACGGAATCCTTTATTTCTAAGAAGGAGTTATAACGTATCTATTGATTAACCCTCTTAAAATACAGGAGGGTTTTTACATATAATGGGAGCGTTATAGTGGCGGGAAAATCACTTTTGTCGTATGTACGGTGTTAGAAGTAAATAGAGTGGTTAGTTGTACTATGATTTGTTATGGATAATCTCCTATAATGCGGTCTTTTGCAGCAAAATATGAAAGAAGCCATTACAGAAAAGCTAGGGGAATAGTATGTAATTGATTTAAATAAAGTGACGGAAGAGCATACAATATTGATAAAGCAATTAAGAAAAGGGCTATTGAAGCAGCCCTTTTCTTAATTATGTACATAGCTGTTGCTATTTTTATTATGTTTACATAGTTATCCAAAATTGAGTAATTTATTTACTAAATTCCTTTTGAGCTCCCATATAGCTTCCTATAATATTTTGATAACTTGGAAGGTGTTTAGCAAGTAAAGCTCCAAAGCCTTCAACATCATTTCGCCAGTCACGCTGTAATTCTGCTGCAACGCTAAACCAGTTCATTAGTTGAACCCCGCCATGAGCCATACGCATAAGAGCGGCGTCACTTTTTGAAAGGCGAGAATAGAAATCAGTCATTTTATAATCCCCCTTAAAAAGCTTATTTATTAATCAATCTTACAGCGATTCAACTGGATTGGTATATGGTTAAAATTTTATCAACAAATAGTTTTCATTTGGATAATAAGATGTATATTTTAAAATTGAAAAAGTGAATTTATATTTTTTGATTTGATGTTATAATGATTTTGTATTTGTGAATAATTTATAATTATATGAAAGTTAAGTCTAATGGGTGTTTGCTTATATGCCGAATAAATGGATGTGTAAAAAGGGTATAAGTTACCTCATGAAAATGTAGAGTTATATTGATTTGTAGAAAGCAGGAATGTAAATGATATATGAAGCGAATATACATACTAGAAGAAAATTAGTTTCCATGTTCGAAGATTTTAATAATGTTATATTACTTTCTTATTTACAAGGACATATGGGAAGAGCCTGGGTAAACGATCTAGAAAATCCGACAGTAGCACAAGTTACAGTAGGGATTTTCACATTTTATACTGGAGATCCAAATGTGAAAGAAACAGAAGAGTTATTACGTAATATTCCTGAAAAAATGTTAGTAATCGTAAATAGTGAAGAATGGAAAAAGCGTTTAGAAATATTTTATGAAAGAAAAATAGATAAGTTTTTACGCTATAAATTCAAACGTAATTCGGAAGTTTTTGACCGTTCAAAATTACAATCTTTTATGTCAACACTTCCAAAAGGATATGAGTTAAGAAGAATAGATGTGCATATTGCAAATGATTCTACACTACATAAGCTTTCTGAAGACTTTACAAGTCAATTTCAATCGGTAGAAGATTATTTAAATCGAGGTATAGGTTATAGCATTTTGTATAACGGAGAAGTTATATGTGGTGCATCCTCGTATAGTATTTACGATAAGGGGATAGAAATTGAAGTTGCGACGGATCTGAACCATAGAAGAAAAGGTTTGGCGACCGTAGTGAGTGCAGCGTTAATATTGGATTGTTTAGAAAAGGGGAAATACCCAAACTGGGATGCAGCGAATACGACATCTGCCAAACTAGCAGAAAAGCTAGGATATGTTTTTGATAAGGCGTATGATACTTATTTTGTGGATAATAGATGAATGATCAGAGATTGTAAGAGTTGTACAAAATAAAGAATTTAGAAAGGGAAAGACAAATGACTGGAATGTTTCGATAGCATTGTTAAAAACTCCTATGGAAATATTAGGGAATAAAATGATTATTTCAATAATAAGGTGATTTTATAATCTATTGAGTACAAAAACCGGCTTTTTTAGCTGGTTTTTATTTTTTATAAAGGGGACAATAGTCGTGATGTTCTGTTTTGTGGATAGTATTAAGTTGGCAGCTGGTTCTTATTAAATGTATTCTTTGTTAGATAGAATAAAAGACTCTTGAAAAATTAATTTTGGAACACCTATTAGCTCTATCATAAAAAAGTCGAGAAATTCTATTTTATATAGGTAGACATCAGTATAGGCTCTATATATTAATTTATGTATTTTTAACTATCAAGAGGAATTGAAGCTTTTACTATGCAATTGATAAAAGTGACTATGATACAAACCCACGCATTAATAGAAAAAGTACATATACAGTAAAGAGAGTTAAAAAACTCTAAATTTTATTATAAAGGAGATTATAAAATATGAGTGAACAATGTCCAATTAATGTACCATGTCAGGTAGTAGGACAAACCCAAACACCATTAAGTGATGCACCTGCAACGCCAATTACTACTCCGGGAGCACCAATTGTAAAAATACCGGTTGTATTAGCAGAAAGAACAATTCAAATTGTTGTAGAATCTGATATTTCATTAGATCCTCCAGCGGTTGAAATTAAACGTATCTTAAAAAATGCATTTTTAACACAATGTAAGTTAGTTCCTGTAGCATTCGAACCAGTACCAGGTACACCTTACCGTCGAGTTACAAGAGCAAAGTTATTTGTACAAGGATATATTCGTAAAAATATTGAATATGCAAATGACGAGTGTAATGGAGTGCTATATGACCGCATTGCTAATGTTCCATTTTCTGGTTTTGCTGATTTAACAGCTGGTGATTTTCTATCACTAGCTATAGTGGCTGCTTCCTCAGATACTACTTCTCACTTTATTAATCCTAAAAATGGTGATCTACCACGTTTAGACAAATACTTCTTCGAAAATACAGTTTTTTATAATGAACAACCGTATTGCGAATTAGTCAGCGCTCAATTTTTTGAATTAGACTTTTCACCTTGTCCAACAGACCTAAACGAACCATTTGATACTCTTCGTGAAAAAATTGTACTAGATCTTACTTTAAAAGTTTTACAAGTACAACAAGTACAAGTATAAAACTAAAAAAGCATTGTCTTTGATAAAAAGACAATGTCTTTTTTATTATTATAAAACATATATAATGATGAAATGGTCGCGTACAAAAAACATATTTTTATGAATTTCATTAGACGGGGGGATGGTGATGAAAAATCCATGGGTTGGTCAGGAAATATGGAACAAAGTTTATAAAGGGAAAAAGCTGAATGTTCAAGATGATGCACGCGAAATAAGAAAAAAGGAAAAAATTGAAGAAACAGAATCAGAGAAAGAAGATAAAGCGATTGAATTAGAGAAAGAAAATAAAGAAACAGAATCAAAAAAGGGAGATAAAGCGATTGAATTAGAGAAAGAAAATAAAGAAACAGAATCAAAAAAGGGAGATAAAGCGATTGAATTAGAGAAAGAAAATAAAGAAACTGAGTCGAAAAAAGAAGAAACAATTGAATTAGAGAAAGAAAGTAAAGAAACTGAGTCGGAAAAAGAAGAAGAAACAATTGAATCAGAGAAAGAAAGTAAAGAAACTGAGTCGAAAAAAGAAGAAGAAACAATTGAATCAGAGAAAGAAAGTAAAAAAACAAAGTCGAAAAAAGAAGAAGAAACAATTGAATCAGAGAAAGAAAGTAAAAAAACAAAGTCAAAAAAAGAAGAAGCAGTTAAATCCGAGAAAAAGAGTAAAGAAACAGAGTCACAGAAAAAACGTCAAGATTCAGAATCAAAAATAGAGACCTTAGTACGTTCAAAAGTAGTAAAAACCCCATTTTCTATTATTTCAGATGTGACTAGTTTTATAAAATTCCCTAATATGAATGTGAAAAATCAAGAAGTATTTGTATTTCGGAATCAAAAAGATGAAAGGGGTCGTGAATTGGATACTAAGTTATTAACTACAGTGCAACATTATCAAGGAGAAGTTAATTGTAATTTAGTTTCTTCAAACCTTTATGAAAAGAGAGTGCTTTTAGAACTTTCTAATCAAAAAATAAAAAGTAATATGGAAGAGAATTGGGTAGGAACATCTTCGTGGATTCCTATACACGGAATAATTTTAGATAAGGAAGATGAAGGAGGAGTAAATAATTATATACCTGCGAAATTCCCAATAGAAATAGGGAAGTATAAAGGTGAAATTAATTTACGAGAAAAAGTGGTATTTAAAGAAAAAGTTATAGAAATAAAAGAGGTGTCACAGGAAATTATTTTAACAAAAAAAGAGTTTTTATTACCAAAAATAATAAGGAAAGGAAATAATCCATCTAAAATTGAAAAAGGGAGCTTACTCGTAGAAGGTTATATTTTTCAATGTATTGAATTTATATCGGAACGAAGTACACCGCATGATAACGCGTATCAGTTAATACAAAACCTTGTATTGGAATTAACTGTGCAATTGTTACAAGAACAGGAAGTTTGGGTGCGGATTAGATAATTAATCATTTCTACATCAATTAGTTAAAAATTTCTTCAGGAAAATGTATTAGAGAAACTTAAAAATAATGCTAGCAAGTTTGTAAATGAGCTTGCTAATAAGCGTTTGGGAAAGATATGAAATACAATTGATGGATCGCTTTAAAAAACTAATTCTTTTAATAGATGAAATGGATAAATCTTTGTTAAAATATGAGGTGTAACACAAAGTGTATCCACCCCCATTATAGAAAACTTACAATTTAAACAGTAATACATGTTTATCATAATGTTTTAAACACCAATTATATTTTTTTAGAATAATTGGATGGACAACTTCTTTCGTAGTATCGACCTCAGTATTGCCATATTTCTTATAAAAGTTTTCTAGTTCCTCAAAAGGAAGACAATACACATTTTGTACGTGTAATTTTTTCGCAGTTTCTACTAAAAATGAAACAAGTTCCCCAGCTAATTGTAGACCTCTAAATTTAGGGAGAATAAAAATCCCACCCATTTCTATAGTATTATCATCTATTTTGACTAGTCGTCCAACACCTGCGTACTCATTGTTGTATGTAATGATTGCAACTTTATCTCGCTTTAAATCGCTCCGTACAAATCCTATTGATTCGTATTGATTATTAATCCATTCTAGATCATTATATGTAGCCAGTTGAATACTCATATGCATCCTCCTTCAGAAAACTTTTACTATTTCCATTATACATAATATATTTTCAGGAAAAAGTGGTTAAAATGGCATGATTTTTATTAACAGTTCAAGTTTTGAAGAATAGTGCATACAATATAAAGTGTTTTCCTTTCTTCATTTAAGTTTTACGTATATAATTTAAAAGTACTATTTTTATTTTATTATTTTATATTTATAACAGAATAGAGGTTTAAAAATGGGTGTTAAAATCATTACGGATAGTGCGGCGGATTTACCGGTAGAATTGCTGCAAGCATATGATATTGATTTAATTCCACTCCGTGTATATGATGAAGCAGAAACAGAGTATTTAGATGGAGTTACATTAGAGTCAGTTACATTATTGCAAAAAATGAGAGAAGGCGCTGTTTATAGAACATCATTGCCTTCACTTGAAACTTTCCAAGAAAAATTTGTTTCTTATGCAAAAGAAGGTAACCCTTGTATATATTTAGCTTTTTCATCTGAACTGTCTGGTACATATCAATCTTCAATTGTCATTAAAGAGGAAGTAAAAGAAACATATGCAGATTTAGATTTGGAGATTATTGATACGAAATGTGCTTCGCTTGGTCAAGGGCTTGTCGTTTTAGAAGCTGCTAAAATGGCGAAAGACGGCGCATCAAAAGAAGATATTTTAAAACGTGTCGCTTTTTTAATGAACCATATGGAACATATCTTCACTGTGGCTGACTTACAGTACCTTGTTAGAGGTGGACGTTTAAGTAAAGTAGCAGGTTTTATCGGCGGTTTATTAAACATTAAGCCGATCTTAAATGTTGAAGAAGGAAAACTTGTACCACTTGAAAAGGTAAGAGGGAAAAAGAAAGTACTTGGCCGAATTGTAGATATTATGGAAAAGCGCGGGAAAGAACTTAAAGGTCAAACAATCGCAATGACTCATGGCGACGACTTAGAAACAGCTGAAGCGTTAAAAGCATTAATTACGGAAAGATTCGGCTGTGAAGTATTTATCGTAAATACAATTGGTGCAGCAATTGGAGCACATACAGGACCTGGCGTTATAACATTATTTTTCTTAAATGAAGTAGAGTAAAGGATTGATCTTTTGATCAATCCTTTTTTATTTTTAATCTGTGATAATTGGGCGATATGGTATTGGTGAAGTGATACTTATATCAATCATCGTGTAAAGAAATAATAAAGTCGGTTAAAAAATGCTAGTCATGCTATTCAACAATCGAGCTATATAACGATACGATTTCTTGTCAAAATTAAAAATATTTGAAATAATTGTTATTAAGTTAAAAGAGGGCGATTACAGAAAAAGGTGATACGACTTTCTCTTACTTAAGAATTGTGGAATATTTAAAAAATCCGATTAAGTATATTCCGAAAGGGTGTGTGTAATATATTATCAACTAATGTTTTTACTTATAAATCTAAGGATGGAAAAACAGTAATAATTAGAGAAGCTAAAGAACAGGATGCAGAAAGAATGCTAAATGCTGCTTCAAAAGCTTTAATAAATGCTCCATACATGCTAAGTACGGTTGAGGGTGTAAAAAAGATGAGTGTTGATGCTATTCAAAAAACGTTAAAAGCTTATCATGAAAATCCAAATTATGTACAGTTTATTGCTGAAGTTGATGGTAAGTTAGTCGGTGCAATCGATTTTAAGAACGGAAACAAAGAAAAAATTAGTCATCAAGGGGCTTTTGCGATGACCATACTACCTGAATATCGAAATTATGGTATTGGAAGAGCCCTTCTAGAAACGTTAATCAATTGGGCTAAAAATAACAGTAAGATTGAAAAAGTTTGTCTTGAGGTAATGGAAGATAATCTAGGTGCAATCCAGTTATATAAGAATCTAGGATTTTTTGAAGAGGGTAGAAAAGCAAAGGGTGTAAAATTGGATGACGGCTATCAAAATTTAATATTAATGGCTTTATTCGTTTAAAATTGAACATTATTCAACAATAGGCGCTATTGTTGAATAAAAATTAGATTTTCAAACGACTTTATTGTTATATTTTTAAGTACAGTGAAGTATCTTATATCGAAAATTATACAACTATATTTTAACCCCGTCCTAAATTTAGAACGGGGTTATGCTTGTTTTAGGTTTAAAAGTAAATAACTTTATTGTCTTTTTTACACATCGTATCATTCATGTGTTTATGCTATTTGTGATTGAGTGGTGAAAGAAACGAATATAAATCTAGTCCTGCTCATCGAAAAAACGAAATATTTAAAGATATTAAAAAATTGTAGTTTCATATATAATTGGGTAGGGAGAAATATCTGTAATTATTTGTAAACATAGGAGGCGGCTATAAAAATGCATGAAATTGCTAGGTGGGATTTAGATCGATTATATTCGTGTGAAGATATTATATTTCCGATATTAGAGTTGAAAGAACAATATATAGTGACAAAGGATGTGGAAATCCTTTCAAAACTTATACAGGCTATTGAAAAGGCAGAATACTATTTGTATTGCCGATCGGCTGAAGAAAGTGTTTCATCTGACAATACTATATTGACTGTGAAAGTAAAGGAACTAAAAAGTGAAGTACAGCAAGTAATACAACAAAGTGAGGTGGAAATTTCTGATAATATTAATACTAGGTTCATAAAAGATGAACTTAATGCGTGGGAAAATATGTACATACAATTAAGAAATAAGATAGAAATAGAGCACAATAATAAACAATTATCATTTGGTCAAGCAAATCATATTGCAATGAATAGTGATAATGAAAAGGAAAGATTAGAAGTATTTGTGCTACTAATAAATGCATTACATAAGGAAAAAGAAGTCTTTGCTACTGTATTAAATCAAATAGGGAGATTGCGTAATACAAAGAGTAATGAAAAAGAAGATAGAGAGATTTTAACACAATCTCTTCATGTGAATGGTATTTCTGAAACTGTATTATTACAAATGTGGAATGCGACAGAAGAAAATCTTGATAAATTAGTTAGTGCTTTAAACATGTATAAAATAGGGAAAGATTCCATTACATGGCATGAACTTATGACAATGAAGGAAAATAATGAGGCTATTATTCCTTTTTCACTAGCAGTACAAAACATATATGATGCATTAAAAGCTATTGATGAAGAATTAGCAGAATTTGCACGTAATGCGATAGAAAGTGGATGGGTAGATGGTGAACCGAGAGAGAATAAACCACCAGGTGGGTTTTGCGTTCCTTTTTTCAGTGAGAAAGAATCCCGTATTTCAATGCGTTATGACGGAAGTATCGATAGTGTAAGGATACTTGTCCACGAACTAGGACATGCTTGGCATTTTTATAATATGAGTTTTGAACAAACTACTTCTTTCTTAGATGATTATTTGCCAATGAGTACGGCTGAATCCGCGTCTATTTTCTTTGAAACAGTACTCATAAACTATTTAATTGAAACAACAAAGTGTATAGATATGAAAAAGTCATTACTTAGCTGGAAAATAAGAAATACTTTTAATTATGTTATGGCCATTCGAGCATCATTTCAATTTGAGAAGAATTTTTATGAAAAATGTAAAGAAGGTCCCATAAGTGCTGACGAAATTGAGAAGTTATCTATATTGGCACAAGAAGAAGTATATGGACATGCTTTAAGTGAATATCAGCCGTTCGTGTGGATGAAATATATTCAATTTTATATTGCGGATGTTCCTTTTTACAATTATCCGTACACATTTGGATATTTAGCAAGTTTTAGTTTAGTAGAAATAGCGAAGCAAAACTCAAGTACATTCCATTTAAAGTATAAAGAATTTCTACGAGAAACAGGAAAAGCTCCAGTAGAAGAGCTGATGAAAAAACATTTTCAAATAGATATAACAAGCTATGAATTTTGGGATAAAGCTTTTATACAAATTTCTAAAGATATTGATGAATATTTGCAGCTTATGTAAGGAGAGGATGACATGTTTCAAGCACTAATTTTCGATATGGACGGAACGTTATTTCAAACAGATAAAATTTTAGAAGTATCGCTAGATGATACTTTTAATCATTTACGGTCACTACAATTATGGGATGCAGTAACGCCAATTGATAAGTATCGTGAAATTATGGGTGTGCCGTTACCGAAAGTTTGGGAGACGTTATTACCAGACCATTCTATTGAAGCGAGAGAACAAACAGACGCATATTTTTTGGAAAGATTAATTGAAAACATAAAGAGCGGAAAAGGTGCTTTATATCCAAATGTAAAAGAAGTATTTATGCACATAAAAGAAAATAATTGTTCAATATACATTGCTAGTAATGGCTTAAAAGAATACTTACAAGCAATCGTATCTTATTATGCTTTGGATCAGTGGGTTACTGAAACATGTAGTATTGAACAAATACAATCGCTAAATAAAAGTGACTTAGTCAAAAATATTTTGAACAAATATGATATAAAAGAAGCAGCCGTAGTTGGAGACCGACTATCTGATATAAATGCAGCGAAAGATAACGGTTTAATTGCGATTGGATGCAATTTTGATTTTGCACAAGAAGATGAACTGGCTCGTGCGGATATAGTAATTGATGATTTAATGGAGTTGAAGGGGATATTGTCTGAAGTGCAGAATACGCATGCTACGAATTGAATAAGGTAACAACCATAAAAATGCTCAGAATAAATGATTCTTGAGCATTTTTGTATATTTTTATATTAAGGGAGGGAATTTACTTGAAAGATATACATATTCAACAAATAGAAAATTTAATGAAATATGAAATTAGTCATCTCGTTCAGGACAGTAAGGAAGGAGGTTTTAACTTCCTAATAAAATTAATAAATGAATATGAAAACAAAATAAATGTATTTAATAAAACTGGAGAATGTTTATATGGTATTTTTCAAGGGGAAAAGTTAATTGGAATAGGAGGGCTAAATGAGGATCCATATACAGAAAATAATAAGATTGGTAGGGTAAGGAGATTTTATATTGCAAAAGAATACCGAAGGAAAGGATTAGGAAGGTTACTGTTAGTGCGAATTTTAAGTGATGCTAAAAAATATTTTAATATCGTTGTCTAAAATACAGATACGGAACAGGGTGACAAATTTTATACTTCGGGTGGATTTGTGAAAGGGAAAAAATATGTAGGAGCGAGCCATTATTTGAACTTATATAAAAGGATGTAGTGAATTATTATTTATCCACTCTGACAGAACTTTCGTTCTATTTTTATGTGGATTGATGATATAATTTATTTGAATCTATTATTAGAATGGGGAATTGGATGATGGGAGAAAATAAAATTATTCATGATTTCAATGAATATTCAATTTGGTTAAATACATTGAAAGGTATGAAAGAAGAATTGTGGGTGGCACCAATATCAGAGGGGAAATGGACTATTGGTGAGATTGTATCTCATATTATGAATTGGGATGAATGTCTTTTAAGTAAGGTCTTACCATCAGTGAGAGAAGGACAGGGAGTGGAGTTCCCTGACTTTAATACATATAATAAAATAGCATCTAGTTATGCCAAATCAGGTATATCTAAGATGAAACTTCTTGAAGAAGCAAAAACAAAAAGAGAGTTACTCGTAAAAGAAATTAGATTATTGCCTGCTGGAAATCTAAAGAAACCTGTAACTGCCAATGGAGTATCACATTGTCCTCATACTGGAACGCCGTATTCTCTTATATATATTATTAAAGAATTTGTAGATCATGATAACCATCATAAAAGACAGGTTATGCATTTTTTAAATGAAAATCAAGTTGTTAACCGATAAAGAAAGATCCCGCAAATGATATTTGTGGGATCTTTCTTAAATTATAATGTAACATTCATTTGTTTCAATAATCTATTTGGATCACCTTTCACATAATAAAAATGCGGATTATTCTCATCATCATATAGCATAATATAAGGTTTTTCATTTTGTGGGAGCAGTATAAGTACTTCGTCTATTGTAGTATGTAACCATTGATTGGCAATAGAAACAGGTTTAGATAAAGGGATTTTTATCATATGTCCATCTTTCGGAACGACATTTAAGTTTTTAAATGGTCCAGTTATTGCTTTAGCGTATTGAACAGCTTCTTTTTCGATTGCTGGATCTAAAGATTGTTTTTGAATGACCATTTCTTTTTTGCAATCAAACACTTCAATTTGTTGATTTGTATTTGCGAGCACATTTGTTGATAATAGGAAGAAAAGAAGAGAAATGACCCCGATTTTTTTTTTCATAATACAACACCTCATCTTTACTATACCCTCAAAAGGTTTAAATATTTTTCTGTCACATACATGTAACAAAGAAGTTGTATGATACAATTGGTTTTTGTTTAAAAGCAATGGAGGATAAATTATGAAAGTATTGATTGCAGATGATGAACAAGATATGTTGAAAATTTTAAAAGCTTATTTTGAAAAAGAAGGTTTCGAAGTTTTATTAGCAAAAGATGGAGAGGAAGCACTTCAAATTTTTTATGATGAGAAAATAGATTTAGCTATTTTAGATTGGATGATGCCGAAACATAGTGGTATTACAGTCTGTCAGGAAATAAAAAAGAATTCAAGTGTAAGAGTGTTAATGCTTACGGCGAAAAGTGAAAGTGAAGATGAATTAGCAGCGCTTCAAAGCGGGGCAGATGAATATGTGAAAAAACCATTTCATCCAGGAGTACTAATTACCCGAGCGAAAAAGCTTGTACAACAGGATGATGTAATTCAAGTGCAAGATGTAAAGATAAATTTCGCCAAAAATAAAGTATATAAAAATGATATAGAATTAGATATTACAAAAACAGAACTAGAATTAATAAAGTGCTTTTTAAATCATAAAGGAATGATTTTAACGCGTAAAAAATTGTTAGATATCGTATGGGGATTTGACTATTTTGGAGAAGAGAGAACGGTTGATACACATGTGAGGAGATTGCGTAAAAAAATCGGAGAGAATATTATAAAGACGCATCGTGGTTTAGGTTATAGTCTGGAGGAACAAAGTGAATAAACTTGGAAAAAAGCTATTTTTCAGCATTTCTTTAACGGTTATTCTTATTTTTATGATCTCTTTATTATTAATTAATTATCTTTTACCGAAATATAATATTTATAAAACACGTGAAAACTTAAATAAATTTACAATGCAAATACAAAATACATCAGTAAAAGATTTAGAAGATGTTGTCCATACAATTGAAAATGAAAGTAATGTTTCAATTGTGTATACGCCAATCAACCAGTCAATAGTTGATATGAACGAAGCACTACACTCAAAACTTATGAGAAAGAAGGTAACATTAAATAAACTGTGGATTACGAAAGACGAAGTCATAAAAGTGAAAACGGAAGGGCAATCGAATAAACTATATGATCAAGGAAAGGTAAAAGCAAGCTTTTTTGCTAAGTATATTGCGAAAGATGATACGATAATTTTAATTGGGACTTCTATTGCAAATTCAAATGAAATTATTAATACGTTAAATACATTTTACTTATACATTTTGTGTTTCTCACTCCTTCTCATTATTTTACTTGTGTGGATACTTTCAAAAACAATCACGACACCATTGAAAGAATTAAGTGATGTCGCAGAAGAAATTTCACGTTTGAAGTTTAAAAGAACGAAAGTGAAAACGAACGATGAAATAGGAGACTTAGCCAATAGTATCAATATTATGAGTGATAAATTGCATGAAGCACATCAAGATTTAACAGATCGTAATGAACATTTAAAACAATTTATGGGTGATATCACTCATGAATTAAAAACACCTATAGCATTAGTAAAAGCATATTCTATGGGAATAAAAGATGGGTTAGATGATGGTACGTACGTAGATACAATTATTAAACAAACTGATCAAATTTCAAATCTAGTTGAAGAGTTATTACGATTTTCTAAACTAGAAAGAGATATATTACAAAAAGAAGAATTCCCTATTGAGCCACTAGTCCAAAGTATAATAGATAAACATAAGATTGAACTGGAATCGAAAGAAATCAATTTGCAAGTGAACAATACTGTTGGTGATACAATCATTTATGCCGATTTAAATAAAATGGGAATGGTGTTTCAAAATTTAATTTCTAATGCGATTAAATATACAACGAATCAAAATGTAAAAATTTATTTAGAAAATAGAAACGATGGTATATATTTTCAAATTCAAAATGGTATTCATGCTGAACAAATTAAAGATATCGATAAAATTTGGGAACCATTTTATGTATTAGAATCTTCTCGTAGTAAAGAAAAATCAGGTACAGGATTAGGACTAGCGATAGTAAAAAGTATTTTAGAAAGACATGGTTTTGAATATGGAGTCTCTACTATAGATGGAGAGATACAATTTGATATTTATATGAAGAAGGGCTAATTAAAAACTAAAAAAACATCGTCTATTTTCAATAGGAGACGATGCTTTTTTATGATTATAAGACAGTATTAAGTGGAACTATATAATTTTGAAAGCTCGTAGGGAGAATGTTCTACAAATTTCTCAAGTTATTGTATAGAATATAAACTGAATTTTCAGTAATTTTGTTGTATAGTAAGAAGAGAAGTATTGGGGAGGGAAGGGCATGGAGAAAAAGAAAATTGCAATTACACTATCAGCTATTTTATCTTTATCAATTACATCAGGAGTTTCTACTATGACTGCGTATGCAGAAAATAAGGAAGCAAACACTAGAAATGAAAATGGCGTTAAGTTAAATGGAAAAGTTTCAGAAGCATTACATTCGAACACGAAAATTGAATTAGAAAATGGGATGACAAAACCTATTTACTCACTTGATGAAGCGATTATTGAAAATTTGTTTGTAGAAACAGAAGTTGATAGTGATCGCGATGGTAAAAAGGATCGTGTATCAGTAAAGGTTATGCGTCCAAAAACTGATCCGAATGTGAAAGTTCCTGTTATTTATGAAATGAGTCCATATCGAGCTGGATTAAAAGATGTTCCTGTATATAATGTAGATGAAGAATTGTATGCGTATGAAGGAAAACCGTATGGAGCGGTTAATCTTGGTTCGTACGGAAACTATTACGTGCCAAGAGGTTATGCAGTTATTTTAGGAGAAAGTATCGGTACTGGAAAATCAGATGGCTGTCCTACGACTGGAGACGAACAGGAAATAATCGGGACGAAGTCTGTCATCGATTGGGTAAATGGGCGTGCGAAAGCATATACAGAAGATGGAAAAGAAGTAAATGCAAATTGGTCTACTGGAAATGTAGGTATGACAGGGGTTTCTTATAATGGTACGTTACCAAATGCTGTTGCGACGACTGGCGTTGAAGGGTTAAAAACAATTATTCCAATCGCAGCGATTAGTAGTTGGTATGATTATTATCGTGCCAATGGCGCAGTCATTGCACCAGGTGGGTATCAAGGGGAAGATACAGATAATATGGCAGAAGCAGTACTAACAAGGGAAAACCCTGAAGTTTGCGGACAAGTTATAAAAGAGCTCACTGATGGACAAGACCGGAAAACTGGTAATTATAATGATTTTTGGGATAAACGTAACTATGTGAAAGATGCTAAAAATGTAAAAGCGAGCGTATTTGTCGTTCACGGTTTAAACGATTGGAACGTAAAAACGAAGCAGTTCGCGCAATGGTGGGATGCGCTTGGAGAAAATGATGTACCTCGTAAAATGTGGTTACATCAAGGTGGACACGGCGGAACATCAAGTAATAACTGGCAGCAAACACAAAATAAATGGTTAGATTATTGGTTGTACGGAATTGAAAATGGAATTATGGATGAACCAATGGCTGATGTACAACGAGAAAATAAAACATGGGAAAGGTTAAAAAATTGGCCAGATCCAGCGGCTGTGCCGTCAAAAATCCGAATGTATTTAAGTAATAAAGCAGTCAATTTGCCATTAAGTATGGGATCTGCTAATAAGGTTTTCTCATTCGTAGATGATGCAAAAATGAAATCAAACCAATTAGTAGCAAACCCGGAATTAGAAGTAGCAAATCGATTAGTGTATACAATGCCGGTGTTGCAAAAAGATATACGAATAAGCGGTACACCGCAAGTTTCATTCAAAGGAAATATTGACCGTTCTGTAGCAAATTTAACAGCTTTACTTGTTGATTACGGTGGAGCAAAGCCTGAAATCGTTACGAGAGGTTGGATGGACCCGCAAAACTTAAATAGTATAAAAAATTCAACAGCGCTTCAACCTGGAAAAGATTATACATTTACATGGGACATGCAGCCAGATGATTATGTATTTAAAGCAGGACATCAAATTGGGATCGTTTTAATTGCTAGTGACTATGATTATACAATTAGACCGAAAGCGGGTACGAAGCTTACAGTAAAATTAAGCGAAGTAATATTACCGATTGTGAAATAAATGATTTTTAATGAAGAGCTTACTATATAGTAAGCTCTTTAAATTTTGGGGTGTAATTGTTTATCAATACGAGGAGGCAATTATGAATTTCTATTAAAAATACTTACAACAAATAAAACAATTGCATTTAGGATTAAAATTCCACTAAAGGTAAGCCCAGCAACACCTCCAGCGAAACCATCTCCAACTTTTTCACCAATTACATGCATAGTCGCGAAGAAAATGATGGGGGAAGAAAGGATGAAAATGCCACTGGCAATTTTCCATATTCGCCTATACTTCTTTGCAATAAAGAAAATTAGAGCATTAAAAGTGATAAGAAGAAAAAGAAATCCAATTAATGAATTCATCATATCATCCTTTCGAAATAAGTCTGAATTTTCGATTTCTATATATTCATTTTGAAGGAAATATTATACAATGTGATTATATTCTATGGAAAGCGAGTGATATAGTATGACAGTCAGCTCTTTCGAATTTTCATTAAAATTAAAGGTACAGGAAGATTAATTGAATTGAAATCTTCCGTACGTATAAAACGGAGGAGAAAATAAATGTTTAGTTTTTATAGTACACTTTGCACAGAACTTTATGATTACACAAAGCCTGTCGGTTATTCTTTACATGGTGATATTGAGTATTACAAAGAACGTTTGAAAAATTGTAAAGGAAGAATTCTTGAAGCAGCTGTAGGATCAGGACGTGTCATTATTCCATTTCTTGAAGCTGGTTTTAACATTGATGGGATAGATTATTCACCTGAAATGCTAGATTCTTGCCGTAAGCGGTGTAAAGAGAGAGGCTTACATCCTAATTTATATGAAGGAAGCTTACAACAATTTTCACTACCACATAAGTATGAGGCGATTATCATTCCTACTGGATCCTTTTGCTTAATTGAAAATCGTGAGGATTCTATAAATGCTTTGAAATGTTTGTATGAACATCTTAATACAGGTGGGCGCTTAATTGTAGATCTTATACTTCCGTATGACTGGAAGGTAGGTGAAATTCACACATCGACTTTTTCTCTGCCAAACGGAGACGGAATTACGTTAGAAAAGAAATCAATTGAAATGGATTGGCTGAACCAAATTGCTGTATCATATTTAAAATATGAAAAGTGGAGTAAAGGACAGTTAGTACAAACAGAACTACAACGTTTTGCAATGCGGTGGTATGGTATAGAAGAGTTTAAACTCCTTTTAGAAAGTATTGGTTTTTCTAACATTACTTGCTCTGCTGACTATGTATATGAAAAAGAGCCGTCAAATGCAGATCAAATGATTACGTTTGAAGCTGTACGAAAAAAATAGTACAGAAACTATTAATAAAAATAAGGCAATCGATACGAAATCGACTGCCTTATTTTCTATTTTGTGTAATTGTTTATAGAGAAAGATAGGAGGGAAATAAATGAAATTCATATTAATATTTGGCCCACAAGCAGTTGGGAAAATGACAGTGGGGCAAGAATTAGCAACATTAACCGGTTTAAAACTTTTTCATAACCATATGACAATTGATTTAGTAAGTCCAATTTTTGATTACAGTACGAAAGAAGCAAAAAGACTAGTAAGTTTATTTCGTAATGAAATATTTGAAGAAGTATCTAAAAGTGATTTATCTGAATGATTTTTACTTATGTATGGGCATTTGACCTCCAATCCGATTGGGATTATATACATCATGTAGTAAGTATTTTTGAATCAAAAGGTGGGACGGTATATTTTGTAGAGCTGGAAGCGGAATTAGATGAAAGATTAGAACGGAATAAAAGTCCGCATAGATTAGAACATAAACCGAAAAAAAGAGATATTGAATGGTCTGAAAATAATTTAAAAGAAACGATGAAAAAGCATAGATTAAACTCTTTTCATGGTGAAATTGAAAAAGAAGAGTATATAAAAATTAATAATACTTACTTGAGTGCAAAAGAAGTAGCGGAAATGATTAAAGAGAAGTTTCGATTGTAAAATTTTTAAATGCTGATACGTTTTCATTGTCCAAGCATTCTCCTACTACCTACATATACTATTTATGTTAAAATCGGTCACTATTTTAAACAGGACTGCTATTTTAATATATACAACTATTCAAGGAAGAGGGGAGAATAAATTTGGAAAACGAAGAACAAGGAAGAATTGAAAATCAAGTGTATTCTAATCGGGTAGTTAGATCAGAATTTGATGAGAATTGGGAAACGTGTATTTCAAAAAGCGGTTATGTAATCTATGTAGCTACAAGTGATCATGCGGAAGTAATAGTACTTCTTGCAGATGGTTCAAGTAAATTATTAATCTTTGGAAAAGGCGGTAAAGTAGTAGTAGGTGGCGGCGGAACGAGTCATTACAGTAAACCACATATTGCAAGAAATATATAAGGTAGAACGTGTTTATTAAAAAGACACTCGAAAACGGTTAGCCACTCATGTTTAGAACATGGGTGGCTAACCGTTTTTATTTGTTTAAGTGATTTTAGAAAAACTTAATTTATTATTAACTTATGCATCATTCATATCATTTCGTCAAATGAATGTCACATAAAGGCTTTATAGTGTGAGTAGGAAGTGAAACATACACAAAGCAGGAGATGAAATGATGAAAAAAGCGTTACAATATATATTCATATTACTTACGTTAGTAACAGTAACGAATGCTCTTTATTCAAAATATGAGAAGTATAAAGAGATTCAAAATAATAAGAAAATAATTGGTGAAGTTGCTAAGAGGTATGATATTCCAGATTGGATTCCACTATCTATCGCAGACCATGAAACAAAATTGAATCGAAAAGCAATAGGGGATAATGGCACATCATTTGGATTATTCCAATTGCATCGGGGCGGATTAGCACCAGCCTCTTTATCTGAAGAAAGTTTAATGGATTCACAAATCAATGCAAAAATAGCAATCACTAATATGGTCAAATCATATGAGCGCGGTGTGAAAAAAGGATTAAAAGATTGGGAGTTATTAAAATATGTCGCTAATACATCAGGATGGCCAGGTAATTTAGGAGAAGACTGGACGGATAAAAACACGAAATATAATATAGGTTTGTAACAATCATATAAGCAATATAAGAAAGTGAATTAAGAAAAGCATTTCCTATTTTGGGAAATGCTTTTTCTATGTTATAGTATAATAGTGTTTTAAAATGATGTTATTTTAGTATACTTCAAATTTTGTTATGTATTATTTTTATATTAAATAATCATTTAAAGTATTTTTTTATATAAGGAGCAATAATTAGAGAAATGAAAAATATAGACTTTATACTAGAAAGTGATGAGACATTAAAACCGTCAGAACGATTAGTACTATTATTATTAGAGAAGCATAGAATGTTATATACAAACGATCTATTGGCATTGTCTAATTTATCATATAAAACATTAACGGATTCATTAACTGCCCTTGTTTTAAAATCATATGTGTTAAAGGAAACAGGTAAGGGGAGAAGACAAAATTGTTATAGATTAGTATGATAAGTCTGCTCATTTTAGAGGGTTTATACGTATTTTTTCAAATGAAAGGTTAAAATACATTTTAACCTTTCAAATGATAAATGTTTATTAGGCAGCTATTTTTTGATATGCGTAACGTGCTCGGTTTTTTAATATATATTTTTATTTCATTATTATAAATCCAATTCAGTTAAGGTAAAAACGATTAAATTATTTAAAGAATTATAAAAATGAAACGTAAAAACAATCCATCTAACAAATGGATTGTTTTTTTATTGGGATAATAAATTATAAAAATAATAGTATTATGTAAACAATTTAAATGGAGAAGTAATGCGCCGTTAGTAATAGAGTTTATCCCGCTATTTGCCGGGAAGTAAAACTCCCACCTCAAAACTCGGCTGGGGCAAAGAAGTTAGGTGGGAGTGGGGCTGGACCGATTGGTGAGGGCTGATAATCAGTGGGGATGAACATAACCCACATTGATTAAAGTATTACTTTATAAAAATAAAAACATCATATATTGATAAAAAGATGTAATTGTAGAATGATTCATATTAATATTAAAAGTAGTTATAGGTTGGCATAAAATTCAACTTGTAGTCTGTAGTAAAATGGAACGATTGAATTAAATAATAATTTATTTTTAATAAAGGTGTGAGATTAATGGATGAAACGCAAGTAATGGTTTATTTCAATCTGTCTGGAGATGAATTTCCAGTAGAGGTTGTTTCTGAAAGATTGCAAGTAAGCCCAACTAAAAGTTATAAAAAAGGGGACATAATTAGAAAAACAAACGAAACTGAAAACATAACAAGAAACTATACATCTTGGCAACTAAGTACAGGATATCAGGAATCATTAGATGTAGGAGATGTAATGGAGCAATTAATTCTAAAACTAAAAGATAAGTCAGCCATTATTAATGAACTAAAAAGAGAATTTGGATTAGAATGTAGATTCACTATTGTAATTAAAATAAATGATAGTCATACACCAGCTTTTCATTTAGATAATCCAGTAATTGATTTTGCTAACAGTATTAAAGCTGATTTTGATATTGATTTATATGCGAATCCTTATGTTGAGGAGATAAAGTAAAGTGCTAAGTAAAAAAACTCTTCTACAATAGTAGAAAAAGAATAACATAAACTACTATTTTATTGCAGCATACATAAAAAATCTCGATGTAAATATGGAAATGTCGTCGAATGCTATCTTTAATTGGTTAATTTGTGAGATATTTTTGTGAAGGAACTTATTTTATAAGAATAGAATTTAGTTTAGTAAGAAAACGTGCCTATGGTAGTGAAAAATATGGGTTAGGAGGACTTGAAATGAGGAAACTCAAAAGAGTAAATGTTCCTAATATACCAGAGCAACTATCACAACCTAGTGACAATCGTACTATAAATAAAAAGAAGTTAAGACGACTTATTTTAATGGTTCTTTTTATTGCAGTGACTACTTTATATGTTCAATATATTTTAACGAAACAGCAAGAGATAATAATGAATAAAAAAGATACGATTACAAATCAAAAGAAACAATTAGTTACATTAAAGAAGGATCAATCGTTTCTAAAGACTAACATTGAGAATTTAACGGATAATGAAGAGGAAATTTTGAAGTTTGCGAGAAAAGAGTACCAATTTTCTAAGTCAAATGAAACGATTTTCGTATTACCAAAGTAATGAAACAGTTAGCGTTGGCTAACTGTTTTTTATTTGTAAATGAAGTACGAAAACAGAAAAGCTAAATTTTTGCATGGTACAAGGAGTTCTAACATAATGTAAGATGTACAGTTGAAGCCATTACATCAATGGAATTCACAATTATCCATAATTATGGAATATGTGTAAAGATAAATGTTGTTAAAATTCTGATAATTTTATATAATATTCATAAGCGGATACATTTTTTAATGAACGTTGAGTTTATCGCTTGTACGACTATTAAGAAACCCGTTATCCTTGTATAAGAAAGGAAGATAGCTGTGTATGCTTCAAATACAATTTATGTCGTAGGGGATGCGAAAGCGCCTCAAAATAATCCCATTACGGAAAAGTTTAAAAGCTATTTTGTAGCTTTTGTACTTGTGAAGGAGACAGGGGAAATTGTAGATGCAGATTGCTCAGCGACAATTGCATTAACATCTCAATTCGTTAAATATTTATTTCTACATAAAAATATTAATGATCCAGCGCTAGTAACAGAAATAAAAGATCGTTATTTCGGTTCATCTCAAAAGGCATTATTAGTAGCGCTAAAAGATGCGCAAAAAAAATATAATCAGATTGCTGCTTTGTCTACTAAATCATAGACAAAATCCAGCCGTAAGGAAGTTCTTGCGGCTGGATTTTTTTATTGGACAACGAAAGGATGAGCGAAATGAAAATTACGGATATAAAGGTGAAGCGTCGTTGTGTAAAGCTTCATACTCCATTTAAAACCGCACTTCGTACCGTAACTGAAATTGAAAGTATTGATGTGTTTATTCATACAGATGAAGGAATTGTTGGAAAAGGAGCTGCGGCCGCAACACCGGTTATTACGGGAGATTTCGCTAGTGGGATTGAGGAAGCTATATTAGGGCCGCTGCGTTCATGTTTAATTGGTCAAGATATAATTCAATTTCAGCAGTTATTACAGCATATCCAAATGAGTTGTATAGGAAATACAAGTGCGAAAGCAGCGGTTGATATCGCTTTATATGATGTGTATTGCCAATATCAAAACGTTCCACTTTACGCATTATTAGGCGGTAAGAAAGAAATCTATACAGATATTACAGTAAGTGTAGATGATCCTATTATTATGGCAAAAGAGGCAAAGCAACATGTAGAAAAAGGATTTCAAACTTTAAAAATTAAAGTTGGTAAATCTGTGCATTTAGATTTAGAGCGTATTGAGGCGATTCGAAATAGCGTACCAAAAAATACAACGTTACGATTAGATGCAAACCAAGGATGGAATCCAAAAGAAGCGGTTTCTATTGTTAAAGAGATGGAAAATCGTAATTTAAATATAGAATTCATTGAACAACCAGTTCACGCGAAAGATTTGGATGGATTAAAGTACGTAAAAGAAAATGTACAAACGCCTATTATGGCTGATGAAAGTATATTTTCAGCAAGTGACGCATTAAAACTCGTGCAAGGAAGCTATGCGGACTTAATCAATATTAAATTAATGAAATGCGGTGGTATACGTGAAGCGTGGCGTATTGCAGATATTGCAGAAGCGGCAGGTGTGAAATGTATGGTTGGCAGCATGATGGAATCTTCACTTTCCGTTAGTGCTGTAGCACACTTAGCTGCTGCACATCCAAATATTTATTATTTCGATCTTGATGCACCGCTATGGTTAATGGAAGAACCGGAAGGAATGACTTACTCCGGCTCAAAGGTAAACCTTCATTCTAAAGTGAATATGTAATCTTAGAAGAAATGACTAGTAACTTACCTTTTAAGGAGGATATATATGAAAAAAGTAGGAACTGCATTATTGACAACTCTATTTATATTTTCATCGTTTACATCGGCAAATGCTGAAGAGAAGAAAGATAGCAAAGCGTTTATAGATGTATCTGCCGCAACGTTATGGACTGCACCTGATTCGTTACGGCCAATTGATGCACCGAGTGCAACAAATCCAGTTGATTTATGGAAGTGGACGAAATCAATGACGCTTGATGAAAAACTATGGTTAACAAATGCAAATAAATTAGAAACGCAAGCACTACTCGGTCAAGAAGTAACGGTTGTTGATAAGAAAGGTGACTGGGTAAAAGTGTTAGTACACGGACAGCCGACACCGCGAAATGAAGAAGGTTATCCGGGATGGATGCCGGAAAAACAATTAACGTATAATCAAGAGTTTGCAGATAAAACAAACGAACCGTTCGTATTAGTAACGAAACCGACCGCAATTTTATATATAAATCCTTCTGAAAAACAAAAAGCACTTGAAGTTAGCTATAATACGCGACTGCCGCTACTAAGTGAAGATACCATTTCATACCGCGTATTGTTGCCAAATGGACAGAAAGCATGGCTACGAAAAAATGATGGAGCGGTTTACCGTTCTCAAGATGATATTCCAACACCGACAGCCGATGATTTAATCAACACAGGGAAAATGTTTTTAGGTTTACCATATATATGGGCTGGTACAAGTGGGTTTGGATTTGATTGCTCTGGATTCACACACACGATTTATAAATCGCACGGTATTACAATACCGCGCGATTCTGGACCGCAATCAAGAGCGGAGGTTGCCGTTAATAAAGAAAACTTACAAAAAGGAGACTTAATCTTCTTTGCGCATGATCAAGGGAAAGGTAGTGTCCATCACGTTGGGATGTATATTGGTGATGGTAATATGATTCACTCACCAAGAGCTGAAAGATCAGTTGAAATAATCCCGTTAAATACACCAGGATATATAGAAGAATACGCGGGTGCTCGCCGTTACTTACCGTAAAAAATAGAGGGGGTTTGGAAATGAAAAAGGTAGTTCGCTACTCGTTAGTTAGTACTCTATTAGTTGCTTCATTTTTAGTTGGTTGCGCAAAAGAAAAAACAGCTACAAAGTCGAAAGATGAGAAAAAAGTATTGCAGCTACTAGAAACGGGTGAAATTCCATCATTACATTCAGGGAAAGTAACAGATGCGGTATCATTTAACGTTTTGAATAACGTAATGGAAGGGCTATTCCGATTATCGAAAAATGATGAAGTAATTGAAGCCGGAGCGCAAAAATATGAGGTTAGTAAGGATGGAAAGACTTATACATTTCATTTACGTGATGCGAAATGGTCTAACGGAGATCCAGTAACGGCTCACGATTACGTATATGCTTGGAAGCAGCTTATTAATCCAGATACAGCTTCTCAATATGCATATATTGCGTATGATGTGAAAAATGCGGAGAAAATAAATAAGAAACAACTAGGATTAGATGAATTAGGAGTAAAAGCAAAGGATGATAAAACATTTGTCGTAGAGCTGGAACATCCTGTACCGTATTTTACGAAACTACTCATTTTGCCATCTTTCTATCCGATTAATGAAAAATATGCGAAAGAGCAAGGTGATAAATACGGATTAGAAGCAAATAAAACGGTATATAATGGACCGTTTACATTATCAGAATGGAAACATGAAGCTAGCTTTACAATGAAGAAAAATGATAAGTATTGGGATAAACAAGAAGTGAAGCTAGATGAAGTAAACTATCAAATTGTTAAAGAAATTTCGACTGCGGTAAATTTATATGAAACAAATAAGGTTGATAGAGCGGTCATTTCTACAGAATTTGTAGATAAATATAAAACGAATAAGGAACTGAAACAATATACAGATCCAGTCATGTATTTCTTCCGTTTCAATGAAAATGTACCGATTCTTAAAAATAAAAATGCGCGTCTGGCACTAAGTACAGTGTTTGATAAGAAGGGCCTTGCGACTTCATTTTTAAATGATGGTTCTGTTGCTGCAAACTACTATGTACCAAAAGGTTTTTTAAAAGGTCCAGACAAGAAAGACTTTAGAAGTACAGCAGGCGAATTTAATAAGACAGACGTAAAACTGGCAAAAGAATATTGGGAAAAGGCAAAGCAAGAAACAGGAACGAATGAAGTAACGCTTGAGTTATTAAACTATGACTTAGAAAACTTTAAAAAAGTAGGCGAATATATTAAAGAACAGCTTGAGAAAAACTTACCTGGGCTTAAAGTAAATGTGAAATTACAACCACATACGCAAAAACTAGCGTTAGAGAAGAAAAAAGAATATGAAATGTCGTTATCACGCTGGTTACCTGATTATCCAGATCCAATGACTTATTTAGAAGTATTCCTTTCAGGAAGTACTGTAAATAATACAGGGTATGCAAATCCAGAATATGATGCGTTAATTAAGAAGATTAAAACTGAATTAGGTAACGATGAAAAAGCACGTTGGAAAGCACTGCAAGATACTGAAAAAATGCTTCTGGATGATGCAGTAATTGCACCGGTATTCCAGCGCGGTCTATCTTACTTACAAAAACCATATGTGAAAGACTTATATGTGCATCAATTCGGTCCAGCTACAAGCTTAAAATGGGCAGATGTACAAAAATAAAGTGATGGAGAAACAGACTTCACGTATGTGGTGGTCTGTTTTTTTTATGTAATACATAATCGGATGAATTATAGACATTTCATTTGTTTTTTCGACGTTTAAAAATAAAATTATTACTAAAATTCCAGTGTGAAATTTATGTAGAATCTTGTATAATTAACGTGTTTCTATGGAAACATTTGCTTGCGCTATTTGTATAGGACTTAATAGAACAAGGAAGGAAATACATACATGTATATAATAGATAAATAGAATGTAACATGTATAGAGAAAAAGGAGAGAAAAGATGACGTGTCAAAAACAAGGGTTACAATTTAATAGTAATGGAATGAGGAATATTTAATGAAGATGAAGCATGCTTTCGGACCAATTATTTTAGCCTGTGTACTTTTTTTCATTGTATTGCTTATTCCGTCTAAAAGTTTAGTATCGCTAATTAGTGATAAAAAGATAGAAGATGCGGCAACGTCCTTACAAAAAGAAAAACTACAAAGTGTTTTCTTACAACAGAAAATGTTAGAGAATTCGCAGTATTTACCGATGTACGGTTCATCTGAATTTTTACGAATGGATGCATACCATCCATCTAACTATTTCAAAGTAAATCCAGCAGGTTTTACACCATTTTTAATTGGAACTGGCGGTACGCAAAGTTTAGCTCATATTTTAAATATGACGTCTACAATGGATGATTTGGAAGGTAAAAAAGTCGTTTTTGTTCTTTCGCCACAATGGTTTACAAAAACGGGTGTATCACAAGGAGATTTTACTAATAATTTCTCCAAACAACAAGCATATCATTTTATTTTTAATGATGACATTAAACCTGAAATGAAGAAGCAGATCGCGAAACGACTATTAGATTATAAAGTTGTTCAAAAAGATGATATATTAAAAAATTCATTAGAAGGTATTGTTTATAATGATACGAAACATAACATAAAAGCAGGTCTAGCCAAACCACTTGCTTATATGTACCGAAACATTTTAGATCATAGAGATTTATTTAATTCTTTATTTAAGATTGAACCGATGAAAGAGAAAACAAATATGGGACTACGTTCAATTTCTTGGGAGAATGCACGTAAACATGCGGAACAAGAAGGGCAAGCGGAGTCTACTACAAATACATTTGGAATTGAAAACCCGTATTACTATAAACATAATTTAAAGAAAAAATTAAAAGGCCTAAAAAATTTTAGAGCAAATGAATCGTATGATGAATCACCAGAATATGATGACTTACAAATTGTTTTAGATCTTTTCAAAGAAAAAAATGTTAAGCCACTCTTTATCTCTGTACCTGTAAATGGACCTTGGTATGATTACGCTGGTTTCCCGAAAGAACGCCGTGAAGTGTATTATACAAAGGTTAGAGAGCAAGTTGAGAAAGCAGGGTATCCAGTAGTCGATTTCTCTAGCCATGAATATGATAAGTATTTCTTAAAAGATACGATTCATCTAGGCTGGAAAGGCTGGATCTATTTTGATGAAGCTGTGCAGAAGTTTTACTCTGAGAAATAACAACTTAGAAACAGGAACGGCTATGAGCTGTTCCTGTTTTTTAATAAAGAGGATTTTGATGTGGGCAATTCGGAAATGCGTGTATATCTTGAATTTGTCTGAAATCATAATGTTTCATCGCGAACTGAGATTGGTAAAGGTATTCATACACATATAATTGGCCATCATGTGCTGAACATAATACCCCAGCAGTTCCTTGCCCATTCATGAAGGAAATGCCGATAGGGCGTCCAATTAAGTATGGTATTTTTTGTTGCCAGTGCATTGGGGAAATCACTCCTTTTTGGGATAATATACGAAAGGAATGCCTAAATTGTTGCTTATCCATGTAAATATGGGGGCTTTTCATACAATTTCTAGAAGGTGTTATTAGGAGTGGGTTATAAATGGCAGACTTGAAGCATAAAGAGGAAATAATACAATTTTTAATACATAATCAAGCCTATAATAAAAACCGCTATAATTCTGAATGAATTTTTAGCGGCTTTCTTATTATCTTAAGCAAGTTTTTTACGTTTTTTTGTCCACTTTTTTATTACGAAATATAAAAGAATAAGTACGACGCCACCGATAGCGAACGATTTCACATACGGTCCAGCAATATCATTAATATTCTCCCAGTTTTCACCTAGTTTTTCACCTAAATAAATAAAAATAATAGACCAAGGGATGATTGCAAGTGCCGTTAATGTAGTGAAACGTAGTAATGGCATTTTTGTAATACCAGCAGGGATTGAAATCGCATGACGCACTACCGGAATGAAGCGAGCTGTGAAAATTACGCCAGTTCCGTAACGATTAAACCAATCTTCGGCAGCATCGATTTGTTTTTTATGAATGAAAATATATTTTCCATAACGTTCTAATATAGGGCGTCCACCGTATCGTCCAATCCAATAAATAAAGATTTGAGCAATAACGCCGCCAATGGTACCAAATACAACTGCACCAATAAATGAGATGCTACCATTGAATACTAAGTATCCTGCATAAGCGAGAACAATTTCACTTGGAATAATCTCGATCATTAGTCCAAGCATAATGCCCCAATAACCTAATCCTTCAAAAAACGTTAATACTGAGTGAATAAAACTACTTAACATTGTTGCACCTTCTAATGTATGGATTTTTGAATATACGCCCTTTTACTTAATTACATAAAAGGTTCACTATGTGTAGATTATACCTTATTTATATAGGGGATTGCTATTTCAATTCTTTTATGTCTCGTATAAGTATTATAGTAAAGGATATAAATTGCGTTTTCATGAAGAAATAATGAAAAGTTCATTAAAAATTTCTCATATATTAATGAAAAAAGACTGAAGATTAAGTATAATTATATAGGCTTTAATTTACAAAATAGGAGGAGAATGTATGCGTGTTGCAGATCCAATTTATGGTCTAATCTCTATTCATGATAGAGATATCCTTCAATTGATAGATACAAAAGCATTTCAAAGGTTGGCATATATTAAACAACAAGGACATACTTATTTTTTACATGAGAACGCAATACATACGAGGGAAGAACATTCGATAGGTGTATATGTACTAGTAAATAAAGTGATCGAACACCTTACTGAGATTGGTGATATACATTTATCGAAATATGAACGAAAGCTAGTATCTACTGTAGCTCTTCTACATGATGTTGGACATGGTCCGTATTCACATTGTTTTCAGCAAATATCAGGTGAAGATCATGGTGAGTGGACGATACGAATCATTCAGGAGGATGAAAAAATACACGCGATTTTAAACCAAACTCCTGGATTATTAGATGATGTAACGAAAGCTTTAACAGAAGATGGAGTTTTTCCAATTATAGATGAACTATTATTTAATTCATTAGGAATGGATCAATTAGATTTTTGGAATAGAGATTTATATTACTCATCGCTTGAATTAGAAGGTTTACAGATAGAAGAATTGATTGCTAACATGCGTTTAATTGACGGTAAACTTGTTATTGAAGAATCGGGAATCCCCTTCATTGAACAATTAATGAAAATGAAAGAAGGGCTTTACAATAATGGCTTTGGCCATCCGTTTGTAGTAGGGAAAGATTTATTGTTGCAATCCATATTTCAAAAGATAAAGGAGAAAAATCTTTCGTTCCATACTCCTGAGCTACAAAATTTCTTTTATAAAAGAAAGAAGATAGAGGACTTTCTTCCATTACAAGATGAAATGATTATAAATGAAATAAAGTGCTTTGCAAAATCAGATGACATAGAAATAGCAGCATTAATCCATCTTTATTTCTCAGCAACTAAAAGTTTGTCATTTGAAAAAGGAAAAGAGGGCGATTATAAAAAGGAAAATAGCACCGCAGTGGTAATAACTGAGAAAAAAGCTTACAGTTCATACGTAGGTGGTATTTATGTGTATAGTGAGGGGCAGCTAGATGACATTTTAGAAAAATCGAATTTTATTCAAGAGATAGTAAAATTGCCTAAAAAAGAATATGCGTATTTTTTTAAATTAGGTGTAGTAATTTGAAATGTAGATGAGGTGAAAATATGGATTGGCATGAACGTTTATTACAAATAGATGATTTATCAATTATATTAGAATGGTATAACAATAAAGAATTACATAATATAGCAGATGTGAAATCATTTAAGCGATATACAATTGAAGAGCTTCGGCAGTATTGGACTGAAAAATTGTCGCGGTCTTATGCGAGCTATCATGTAATAGTAGTAGAAGATGAAGTAATAGGGAGAGTCGGATTAAAAAAGAAGAAATGTGAAGATGCGTACGTGATGGAATACTCTATCCTCATTGGTGTTTCGAATTTATATTCAAAAGGGCTTGGAACGGAGATTACAAAGTATTTTATTAGTAAATCATTTTTAGATCCTGATATAGAAGCTGTTGTATTACAAGTTAGGGAAGATAATAAGAGGGCCATTCGTTGTTATGAGAAAGCTGGATTTAAAAAAGAAAAATCGTATATAGAGAATCAAGTGAAAGTGTATGATATGCACAGAGTTAAGAAAGAAGAAACAATATAGAAAAATACATGCATTTAATTCGGAATATAATGTTAATTTAGGGGGATGAAATACATGAAACATAAAATTGCTGTACTGGCAGATGTACATGGAAATGCAACTGCTTTAAAAGCAGTTATCGAAGATTCTTTGAAAGAAGGTGTGACTGATTATTGGTTTTTAGGCGATTTAATTATGCCTGGTCCTGGATCGAATGATTTATTTGAAATGTTAGATAGTATTAACGTTGATACTTATGTACAAGGAAACTGGGAAGATAGCTTTCTTGACGTTCTTAATAAAAACATTGATATTGATAACGCAACTGATATTTATGTTTCTAGATTAGTTCAGTATCAATGTGAAAACTTGGATAAAAACTATATTAATCATATTAAAAATTTACCATTACATATAACAAAACAGGTTAATGATTTATCAATCAGTATTAGTCATAATCTACAAAATAAAAATTACGGAGGGGATTTATGGCCCACTAATAATCAAGAACAGTTTGATCGGTTATTTGATCGTGATTACGATATTGCGATTTACGCTCATACCCACCATCAATTGTTGCGCTATAGTAGCAATGATCAATTAATTATTAACCCAGGAACAGTTGGACAACCTTTTTACAAGTGGAATAAGCTAAACTCTGACTTACGTGCTCAGTATGCAATTCTTGAAATTGATGAGGCAGGGATTACCGATGTGAGGTTTAAAAAGGTTTTTTACGATGTAGAAAAGGAATATAAAAATGCCACTAATAAACATCTTCCTTATATTGATTTATATCGAGAGCTGTTAGAGACAGGAAGAACTCATACGCATGATATTGAATTATTACAAGAAATTAATGAAAAATATAATTATAAAAATGAAGTACTTAAGTTTATCGAGAAAATCTGATAGGAATTTAATAGAAAGAAATGAACATTGTTGAATGTTAGGTTAGTAATGATTTTTACATAATCAAGAGCTATTGTAGAACGAAACTTAAATGTAAAATGATTTGTGTAGTTTATATTGATTGAAAACAAGCATCCCCCTGTCATATACGTAGGACAGGGGGATGCTTGTTTTTTTATGGTTTTACATCTAGGTTTTGTAAAAATAACGTTGCTGTTACGTAACGTTTCGCTAACATTTGTACATATGCGGTATGTACAGAAAGGGTCGCAATAATAATAGCGTTACGAATTGCTTCGCGTTGTTCGTTATTAATTTGATCGAACTTGCTTGCGATTTTATCAGCTTTTTCTTTTACGATATTTTCAATTGTATGAACGGTATCTGTTGCATTTAATTGTAAGCAATTCCCTTGATTGAGTTCTTCAAATAGAGAAGAGTATGCTACATATAAATGAACAGGATTGATTAAATCATCACTTCGATCGGCTGGGTCATTTACAATAAGGCGTAATAGCTTACGAATGGATTCAAAATCAAGTGCTGTTTTTAAATCTTCGACAATAAATAGTAAGGCTGCTTGTTCAATTGAATATTTTTTCCCTTTTTGAGGAGAGCCAATCATTTCTTTTATATCTCGTTTCACCCAGTTTTGCATCGCAGTTACAGAGAAACTTGTGTTTTCAATCTGATTACCAAGTGCAACAATTTCATTTAAAGAAAAACCAACGTCCGTATCGTCAATCTTAATTAGTTTTTCGAAAATAGGTGAAAGTGCGGTAGTAATAAAAGCAGTTACGCTTTGTCCGCTTTCAATATCTTTTTTATGCGACTTTGCCCAAGCTTCTTGTAAAATACCGAGAGGTTTTTTCGTATTCCATCCTCTAAGTGATAGAAGGAGGGTTGCCATTTCGTTTCGTGTGAGATGAAATGTTTCCATCTTTTCACCTCCAAAATAATAAAAAGTTCTTATGAACTTATAATATGTTTTGTTTCATTTAAAGTCAATTCTGTTTTTGCTTAATTTTTCCTTTGTCATGAAACTGTAAGAAGTAAATAATACTTGCATATTTCGACAAAAGTTCATATAATAAGTTCATAAGAACCTTTAAAATGTTCTTAAAAACAAATCTATCATTCTAAATTTACAAGAAAGATAGATTTCACATATATCTATATAAAAGGAGAATGGATATAATATGTTGAAAAAACTTGTAGCAGTAATGACAGCATTCATGGTTATCTTTGGAGCTAGTAGCTTCATGTTTGTAGATCACGCAGCAGCGAAGAGTTACAAATCTGGTAAAAAATCATTTACACCAAGTTCAGGTCAAAAGTCAAAAGTTGATTTAAACAAAAAAGACTCAAACGTGAATTCTCAAAAAACGAATCCAGATTCAAAAACAAAAGCAGCAAACACAGCGCCAAAAAGTAATAAAGGAAGCTTTATGAAAGGTTTATTACTAGGTGGTCTTGGTGGTTTACTAATGGGTAGCTTATTTGCAAATATGGGAGCTCTTGGTTCTGTATTAGCGTTTATGGTAAATATGTTAGTAATGGCTGGTATCGTAATGTTAGCAGTTCGTGCATTTAAATACTTCAAAGATCAACGTAAGAAAAAGGCAGATGAAGTAGCATGGAAACAATAAAAATTTCTGAGCAAGAGCTTATAAATGCGCTTTGCGTATATATCGCTGAAAAAAGACAAGTGGGTCCAGAAGAAGTATTAGTTGAACTAATGTATGATGATGAGTATGGTTTCTCTGCTGAAGTAGAGGTAAATGGTCGTCAACAAATTTTAATTCAAGCGAACTTAATCGAGGCACTACGCTTATTACTTGACAGAGAATACAATGTCAATTCATTCGCAGCAAGATTACAACTTGAATTAGATGATGAAGAAGGCATTTATGCATTAGCGAAATTTAATAACTCGGATGAGTAGTGAAAAGAGCTGTTGAGAGTAATCTCAGCAGCTCTTTTTAGTATGTGCATATGTGGTGGAATAATCACGCCAAATTTCATTCATCTTTCGTCTACCAGCATCAATCATTGGATTAAACTGAATCGCAGCATGATGGCGTACGGTGTGAACATGTTGGATTGCTTGTTGTAAGTGTTGTTCAACTGAATTTGATTTTATATTAGCTTGTTTTACGATTGAATATCCAGCGACACTCCCTTGCGCCATCGCGATTTTCCCACTTTCAATCCCAGTAATATTTCCGGCTACAAATAAACCTGGAAGAGAGGTTTCCATTGTTTCGGAATGAAGAGGGACGTGTCCACCTAATTCTGGGATGTAATGGAAAGGGCATCCAGCTACAGCAGCAAGCTCAGCAAGCGGATATAAACCTCCAGCGATACAAACGAAATCTGCCTCATATATCTTCTCTGATCCATTCATAATGTTTCCTTTAGAATCAATAGTAGCAACACGAACACCTTCAACTTGATCTGTTCCAATAATTTCAAGTGCAGCTTTCCGAAGATGAAGTGGTGTCCCGTTTATTTTCATTCCGTTATTTGGATAGAAGTTTAAGCTGGCTTTTCGAATCCAATCATATTTCATAAAACGGCTACCTATACGCAAAAAAGCAGAAGGAGCGAGATGAGCTGCATTTAAAAGGGAGTTCAAAACTTCTTCTGGTTCACCAGCTTTTTGGCTTAACTCACTTTTTTCAGGAAGTACGATATGATCCACTTTAATTCCAGCTAATTGCAATTCATTTAAAATGGCGAATGATAAAATGTTAGCACCAATAATGATTCCTTTTTTTCCGACTTGCACGCGATGAACATTTGTCATAACTTGAGCCGCTCCAATTGACATAACTCCTGGAAGTGTCCAGCCAGGAAGGGGGATAGAATACTCCGCAGCGCCAGTAGCAATTAATACGAACGGAGCTTCTAACGTACCGATATTTGTATGTACGAACCAAGAACTATCATCTTTATCTAAATTATAGACGGAAACACCGCACCGAATATCGACTGACAGTGATTCGGCTTCTTCGTAAAGACGTTTTGCTTCTTTAATTCCGTTCCACCATTCTCCAGTAGGCTCTTGATGTAACTGTCCTAACAATCTCCCGCCAGGTTTCATAAATTCATCAATAACAAGTAAGTTAAGTCCAAAACGTGCACAAGAGATGGAAGCTGATAATCCTGCCGGCCCTGCACCAATAATAATTACATCGATCATCGCTTTTTCACCATCTCTCTCACGATATTTGGATGCTGTTTTCCGCTTTCAACAATCATATCGTTTTCTACAACTGTTAAGCATGCGCGTACATTCGTTTGATTATTTACTGTCACACGGCATTCTGAACAATGACCGATATTACAATAAATACCTCGCGGGTTCCCGCTATCTTCATGTACGCGTAGCGTTCGTATTCCATTTGCTAGCAGGGCAGCAGCAATTGTTTCATGCTCATATGCTTCATATTGTTGCCCGTTAAATTGAAAAGTGATGCGCTGACTATTATGTAAACTACCTAAAATAGGGTGATGTGTAATTCTACTCATTTATTATCACCTACCGCTCCAAAGGTAACAGCACGTATTGGTGGTTGATATTTTAACGGTATTTCATTAGGAGTTACGTCAGGATTTGCACTTTCAATCATTCGATCTAACATCATTCTACATGTGCGGCCACCGCAAAATCCCATACCGGCACGTGTTCTTAGTTTTAATTCTCTTGCCGAGCATTTATATTCAGCAATTGTCGATTGAAGTTGTCCGTATGTAACCTCTTCACAACGACAAACAATTAAGTTCTCTTTATTCGTCATATGTATTCCTCCTCTAGTTCGGTTTGCACAAATTATAATGCAAAAACTATGCCAATATAGAGGAGTTAAGAATTATCCCGCATTAACGGGCAGTAAGACCCCACCGCAAAATCCAGCGAAAGTAAAGAAGTTAGGTGGGGGTCGGGCTGTCCGTAAAAGCCTGATTGGTGAGGGCTGATAATCAAGTGGGGATGAACAAAACCACCACTGATTAATGCTTCACTTTATTGTAACCCAAGTTTTTTTAAACGATTATATAAAGTGGCTCGCGTTACCCCAAGTTGTTTCGCACATTCTAATTTATTCCCCTTTAAAATGTGTAAAGCTCTTTCAATGACTTTTTTCTCATGCTCATCCATCTCTTCTTGTAAAGAAAGAATCGTATGATTATTGCTGAGTAATAGGGAATGAGACGTATGATTGTCTATAGTATCATTTGTATGAAATGGTAAATATTCTTGTTTTATAATACCGTCTGTCGCAAATACGACGAGTCTCTCAACTACATTTCGAAGTTCACGAATATTACCAGGCCAATCGTAATGAAGTAGTTCATGCATAATGCTTGAAGGTAAGTCACGAATAGGTCTGTTATAGTTAATTGAAAAATCGTTTAAGAAAGAGTATGTTAATTCAATAATATCTTCTCGTCTTTCTCGCAGCGGTGGAATCTGTAAGCTAACTACATTTAAACGATAGTATAAATCTTCTCGGAAAGTTCCTTTTCGCATTTCTTCTTGTAAATCACGATTTGTAGCAGCGATAATACGGAAATCAATATTTATTTCTTTCTCTCCACCAACTCGGTAATACTTTCTTTCTTGCAATACACGTAAAAGTTTCACTTGCATATCGAGAGGCATTTCACCTATTTCATCAAGGAACAAAGTACCACCTTGAGCGAGCTCTATTTTACCTTTTTTTCCTTTACTATTCGCTCCAGAAAACGCCCCACGTTCATATCCGAATAATTCACTTTCAAATAACGCTTCTGGAATTGCGCCGCAGTTAATTGAAATGAAAGGCGCCTTTGTTGCCTCACTTGCTTCATGTATTGCTTTCGCAAATACTTCTTTTCCGACACCGCTTTCGCCGAGTATTAATACGGTTGATTTCACTGAACAGACCTTTCTAGCTAATTGAATAGTCCTTTGTATAACAGGGCTTTTTCCATTCATCGCGAGGAAAGGATCGGATGTATCTTTATATTTTGCTACTTCTTGCTCTAATCGGTGCATTTCATGTGACATATTAAATAGTTTTTCATTCAATACAACTTGATTTGTCACATCTGTTTCTGAAACGACTGCTCCTATAATTTCATCGTTACAGTAAACTGGGTTTGAATTTATTAATACGAACAAATCAGGACGAGGCTGATGGAATTGAGCGATTATACTTTTTCCGTCATGCAATGATTGCAAGATTTCCAAGTCTTTATAATCAAAAAAACGAGTAATTGGTTGTCCAATAATTTCATTATGATTAACCGAAAAGATTTTTTCAGCACCATCTGTCCACGTACGGACACATTCTTTTTCATCAATGACTGTAACAGAAGAATCAGTCGTTTGAATTACAGTGTTATAAAAAGATTGTAGCTCAGTGTAAGACTTATAAAGAAACGGAATCATTTGCTGAGCCGTTATACAACATATTGGCTCTTCGTTTTTGTTAATGATGACAACGGCTAATGCATGTGAAAGTGCATCAATTAAAGTAGTGAACGAGTCGTCCTCATATATATAGCCGCAACTATATTCTTCTGTAGTAGAAGGGAGGTAATAAAATGTCCCATCTACTTTGTTAATGTGTTTCATGCCACTTGTATAATCGATAGACAAAATTTTCATAAACTCTTTGATTGTTGGAAATGAAAATGTCATAGCGTCCTCCTGATATGTATAAAAATTTAGACAGTGATAAAAAAATAATACACCTATTTACGATAAATTTAAAATATTTTTACAAATAAAATATTATTTATAAAAAGTGTATATATGTAGAGTTGGCACGTCAATTGCATAAAAGAAAATGAGAGATGTAAGTGAAAGGAGGGGTGTTTTGTGAGGCACTGTGACGTTTTAATAATAGGTGGTGGAATTATAGGATGTTCTATTGCATATTACACTTCAAAATACGGAAGAGACGTAACAATCATTGAAAAAGGTGAGTTTGTCAGTGGGACGTCTTCACGGTGTGACGGAAACATTTTGGCGATTGATAAAGACCCAGGGTTTGATAGTCAAATGTCATTAGTAAGTCAAAAATTAGTAACAGATTTAAGTGAGGAGTTGGAGCACTCATTTGAATATAGGGCGCCAGGAAGTATTCTAGTCTGTGAATCAGACGAAGAGATGGAGGCAGCGCAGCAATGGGTGAATCGTCAAAAAGATGCTGGGTTACCGTTTCGAATGCTTGATAGGCAAGATATAAGAGAGGAATCACCATTTTTTGCGGATGATTTATTGGGTGGTTTAGAATGCGCAACTGATTCTACTGTAAATCCATATCTCCTTGCATTTTCACTTCTAGCAGAGTCGGAAAAAATGGGTGCGAAAGCGATTAATCATACAGAAGTAAAAGAAATGAAAAGAGATATAGACGGCTCCTTTATTGTAGAAACGACAAGTGGGATGTTTACTGCGAAGCAAGTTGTGAACGCAGCAGGTGTGTGGGCTCCAAAAATCGGGCAGATGTTAGATGTAAATATTCCAATCGAACCGAGAAAAGGGCATATTATTGTAGCCTCAAGGCAACAACACGTAGGTTGCCGTAAAGTAATGGAATTTGGTTATTTAATTTCTAAATTTGGCGGAAAACGAAAAGTGGATGCTTTAACTGAAAAATATGGGGTAGCTCTTGTATTTGAACCGACAGAAAGCCAAAATTTTTTAATTGGTAGTAGTCGAGAGTTTGTAGGATTTCAAACGAGAATTAACAACGAGGTTATAAAATGCATTGCGAACAGAGCAATTCGTTTTTATCCGAAAATGGCAGATATGATGGTGATTCGTTCATATGCCGGCTTACGTCCGTGGACAGAAGATCATTTGCCAATTATTTCACGAGTGGATCATATTCCAAATTATTATATTGCAGCTGGACATGAAGGTGATGGAATTAGTCTTGCGGCAGTTACTGGGAAAGTGATTGAAGAGTTATTAAATGAAAAAGAAACAATTATTCCAATTGAACCACTTCGTTTGAGTCGTTTTACAGAAAGGGTGTTAAACGGATGAGGTCACAAAGAGTCTTTACGACGATTGATACACATACGGGCGGGAATCCAACGAGGACATTAATTAGCGGACTTCCTAAGTTAATTGGAGAGACGATGGCAGAGAAGATGTTACATATGAAAAAGGAATATGACTGGATTCGCAAATTGTTAATGAATGAGCCGCGTGGTCATGATGTAATGTCTGGAGCATTGTTAACGGATCCGTGTCATACTGAAGCTGATATAGGCGTTATATACATAGAGACAGGTGGATATTTACCGATGTGTGGTCACGATACAATTGGTGTGTGTACAGCTTTAATTGAATCAGGTTTAATTCCAATAGTTGAACCGATTACTTCTTTAAAGCTTGATACACCAGCCGGCTTAGTTGAAGTGGATATTACTGTTCAAAATGGAAAGGCGAAAGAAGTTTCATTCTGTAACATACCAGCTTTTTTACTGAAAAATATTACTGTACAAGTCGAAGGAATTGGAACTGTAGAGGCTGATATTGCGTATGGAGGGAATTTTTATGCCATTATCGATGCGAAGTCAGTAGGTTTAGAGTTAGTACCAGAAAATGCATCCATAATTATTGATAAGGCGATTCATATTCGAAACACAATAAATGAGAGGTTTGAAATTATTCATCCAGAGTATTCGTTTATAAAAGGATTAACACATGTTGAATTTTATACAGATCCTACTCATAAAAGTGCGCATGTGAAAAATACAGTTGTTGTTCCGCCAGGAGGAATTGATCGATCTCCATGTGGTACAGGAACATCAGCGAAGTTAGCTGTATTATACGCTCATAAAAAAATCGACATCGATGAAGAATTTGTTCATGAGAGTATTGTAGGTTCACTATTTAAAGGGTGTGTCATGAATACAACATATGTAGAAAATATTGAAGCGGTAGTAACAAAGATTACCGGCTCAGCTTGGCTTATGGGGATGCATAGATTTTTCTACAATGAAAAGGATCCACTGAAAGAAGGCTTTTTGCTAATTCCGCCGATGGAACATGAAACGGAGGATGTAAAATGAACATTCAAAAAATGTATACAGCAGTAGATGTGCACGTAGCTGGCGAAGCGTTTCGTGTAATAAAGGACGTACCATGCAAATACTACTACAGTTTAAAACATTTAAATGAACAATTTTCAGGCGAATTAGCAGAAGAAATGCAGCTTTTATTAAATGAACCACGTGGTTTTATTGGGTTAAATGGATGTATTGTCGTTCCTTCTATTCATAAGGAAGTGGATGCAGCTGTGTTATTTTTTAATCATGAAGGAACCATTCCTCTTCATTATGGAGGTATTGTCGCAGTAATAACGATGTTACTAGAAAGTGGATATTTAAAAAAGAGAGAGTCTAATCAATACAAAATTGAAACACTATCTGGAATATTTTCAGTCCATGCCTATGTAGTGGATGATGAAGTGATATCGGTGTCGTTTGAAAGTAAACTATGTTATATGGTTGAGAAAGATTTGAAGATTGGTAATATACGTTACTCTCTTATACAGGCTGATAAAGTATATGCAGTTGTAGAAAAGGATACGTATTCACCAGAAATTGGTATTAAAAATATTTCTGAATTAAAGAAATGGGGGGAAGCTACACTTCAAGCGATACAAAAACAGTCGCTTATAAAAAGACTTATTTTAGTAGATTCTTCGCAAACAGAAGAGAAACATATAAAGTCGATTACATTTCATGAAGATAACTTTATTGTCCGTTCTCCGGGCTTTGTTTCTACTATTGTGTCCTATGTACATGCGTTATTTAATAATGAGTATATAACGGATAAACCTTTTAAAAATGAAAGCATATTTAATAGCTTTATAACAGTAGAAAAAGTGAAGAAAGAAGAACTAGGATATATTTTCCGTTTTGAGAGTAGAGGTTTTATTACAGGGATGCAGACGTTTCTATTAGACCCTACTGATCCATTTCCAACAGGTTTTTTATTAAAATAAAATGTTAAAGGGAGAGATAAATATGCAAAAAATTAAAGGGGCATTTCCAGTATTAATAACACCAATGGATGAATTTCAAGAGATTGATTGGAAAGGTGTAAAACAAAACGTAAACTACTTTATTGAGCAAAAGATAGCTGGAATTATTATTAATGGAAGTACAGGGGAGTTTGTTAGTTTATCAAAAGAAGAACGATTTAACATGGTAGAAACAGTATTAAAAGAAGTCGATGGCCGTATTCCAGTCATTGTTGGAACTGCAGCAGAAACGACGAAAGAAACGATTGAATATACGAAACATGCAGAAGCACACGGAGCGGATTGCGCATTAATTATAAACTCTTACTATTGTAAACCGAAGGAAGAGGAAATTTATTTTCATTTTAAAGAAATCTCAAACGCTGTAAATATACCAATTATGTTATACAATAATCCATTTACTTCTGGTGTTGATATGAGTACAGAGTTAATGCTTCGAATTGGAAAAGAGTGTGAAAATGTTACACATATTAAAGAGTCTAGTGGAGATATTCGTAAAGCAAGAGATTTAGTAAGACAAGGCGAAGGTGCTTTTCAAGTTTTCTGCGGATCTGAAGATTTAGTTATGGAGTCTTATCTAGTTGGTGCCTCGGGATGGGTTTCAGTTGCAGGAAATATCGTACCAGGACTCGTTACGAAAATGTATGAGCATTTTCAAAATGGTGAATTAGAAAAAGCATGGGAGATAAACGATGCGATTTTACCTCTTTGTGAATTTCTTGAAGGATCAGGGAAATATGTACAAATTGTTAAACGGTCAATGGAATTACACGGGCAAGTTGGAGGACCTTCTCGTTATCCGAGATTAGGATTAACTGAAGTAGAAGATCAAAAGCTTCAAACGATATTATCCGAAATCGCAGCTCATGCAGCTGTTTAAATAGGGAGGCGTGTATATATGTTAACGACAAACATTGAGCTAAAACCAAAAGTAAAAGCGTTTTTAAATGAAGAGATTAGAATGTTTATTAATGGTGAATTTGTTCCTTCTATTAGCGGGAAGACGTTTGAAACATATAATCCAGCAACAGAGGATGTTCTAGCTGTCGTATGTGAAGCACAAGAAGAAGATATTGATGTCGCAGTAAAAGCTGCGAGATTGGCCTTTGAATCAGGCCCTTGGACAGAAATGACTACTGCTGAAAGAGCACATCTTATATATAAACTAGCGGATTTAATTGAAGAACATAAAGAAGAATTAGCACAGCTAGAAGCATTAGATAATGGAAAACCATATCAAGTAGCACTTGAAGATGATATTGCAGCGACGGTTGAAAACTACCGTTATTATGCAGGTTGGGCTACAAAAATTATCGGACAAACAATTCCGATTTCAAAAGATTACTTAAATTACACACGCCATGAACCAGTTGGTGTTGTAGGTCAAATTATTCCGTGGAATTTTCCGCTCGTTATGTCTTCTTGGAAAATGGGAGCTGCACTTGCAACTGGTTGTACGATTGTATTAAAACCTGCAGAACAAACACCTTTATCGTTGCTATATACAGCAAAACTTTTTAAAGAAGCTGGTTTTCCAAACGGTGTTGTAAACTTTGTACCAGGTTTTGGCCCTGAAGCAGGAGCTGCGATAGTGAATCATCATGATATTAATAAAGTTGCTTTTACAGGATCCACTGTTACGGGAAAATATATTATGCGTCAATCTGCAGAAACAATTAAACATGTAACGTTAGAGCTTGGTGGTAAGTCACCAAATATCATTTTAGAAGATGCTGATTTAGAAGAAGCGATTAATGGTGCATTCCAAGGGATTATGTATAATCATGGCCAAAATTGTAGTGCGGGATCCCGCGTATTCGTTCATCGGAAGCATTATGAAACGGTAGTAGAAGAGTTAGTAAAAAGGGCAAATAATATTAAACTTGGAGCTGGGATGGAAACTGATACAGAAATGGGGCCACTCGTATCTAAAAAACAACAAGAGCGTGTGCTGCATTATATTGAACAAGGAAAGAAGGAAGGTGCTACTGTTGCAGCTGGTGGTGAACGTGCATTTGAAAAAGGCTATTTTGTTCAGCCAACCGTATTCACAAATGTTACTGATGATATGACAATTGTTAAGGAAGAAATCTTTGGACCGGTTGTCGTTGTACTTCCATTCGATTCAACAGAAGAGGTAATCGAAAGGGCAAATCACTCTTCATATGGACTTGCAGCAGGCGTATGGACACAAAATATTAAAACAGGACATCAAGTTGCCAATAAATTAAAGGCAGGAACAGTATGGATTAATGATTATAACTTAGAAAATGCAGCTGCACCATTTGGTGGATATAAGCAATCTGGTATTGGGCGCGAACTAGGTTCCTATGCGCTTGATAATTATACAGAAGTGAAGAGCGTTTGGGTAAATATTAAGTGAAAAACTAGTTTGTGAGAGTCTTGCAGACGATGAATAGTGAGATAAAAGAATGATGAAATAGTATGAGAAGCGGACAACTGGAATGTGGGATAAAGGTTGTCCGTTTTCTTATATGAAAATTACTTTTTCAAAAGAATGATAAGGGGGATTTGGATGGAAAAGTTAGTAGAGTGGTTAGTGGGGCAAGTATGGAGTATAGGTTTAGTTGTTTTCGCATTAGGAGCAGGAGTGTATTTTACCATTGCGACTCGTTTTTTACAGATTCGTTATTTTAAAGAGATGATTAAGCTACTTTTTGAAGGGAAAAGTTCAGAGACTGGAATATCATCCTTCCAAGCATTTTGTTTGGCTCTATCAGGAAGGGTTGGAATAGGTAATATCGCAGGGGTAGCAACAGCAATAGCTTTTGGGGGACCGGGCGCTGTATTTTGGATGTGGGTGATGGCACTTTTAGGAGCCGCTAGCGCATTTGTTGAATCAACATTATCTCAAGTATATAAAAGTAAAGTAGGAAATGAATATCGTGGTGGTACACCATATTTCATTGAGAAAGGTTTAAAAATGAAATGGTTTGCAGTCATTGTAGCGGTAGTTGTAACACTTTCATACGGCGTTTTATTACCAGGTATTCAATCGAGTAGTATCGCTGTTGGATTTGAAAACTCTAACGGTATTAGTAAATATGTAACAGGTATATTTTTAGTTGTGTTACTAGCAGCGATTATTTTTGGGGGAGTAAAAAGAATTGCTGGTGTGTCACAAATGTTAGTACCTTTTATGGCAATTGGCTATGTAATTGTTACATGCATCATTTTAATTGCAAATGTAACGGAAATTCCAAGTATGTTTGCTTTAATTTTCTCAAGTGCATTTGGTGTAAATGAAATGTTTGGCGGGATCGTTGGTGCAGCAATTGCATGGGGTGTAAAGCGAGCGGTGTTTTCAAACGTTGCAGGTGTTGGAGAGGCAACATATAGTTCGGCTGCTGCAGAAGTATCGCATCCTGCAAAACAAGGGTTAGTTCAAGCGTTTTCTGTATATATCGATACAATTGTAGTTTGTACAGCGACAGCGCTTATGATATTAATAACAGGTATGTACAATGTTATACCTGAAGGGAAAAGTGCAATTGTACAAAATATAGGCAATGTAGAAGCAGGTCCTATTTATACACAACAAGCAGTTGAAACTGTTATGACTGGATTTGGTCCAATATTTATTTCAATCGCAATCTTCTTCTTCGCATTTACAACTTTGCTTGCTTATTACTATATCGCAGAAACGACTCTCACTTATTTAGATCGTGGATTGAAATATGGATGGTTAAAACCAGTTTTAAAAATTGGATTTTTAATTATGGTATACATCGGTAGCGTAGAATCAGCTTCACTTTTATGGAATCTTGGAGATTTAGGAATCGGTAGTATGGCATGGTTAAACCTTATTGCAATCCTATTATTAAGCAAAACCGCATTAAAAGTGTTAAAAGATTATGAGGCGCAGAAAAAAGAAGGGAAAGATCCAGTATTTGATCCTAAAAAAGTAGGAATGGAAGGTTTAACGATTTGGGAAGAGCGAAGTAAAGAGGGAGAAAGGAAAAGTTCTAAAGAAAAAATGTCGGTGGATGATGGGCTGAAACTGTAAACGTGTAAATTTAAAAGTTTAATAAACTGAAAATTCTTTCTATTTTTAAAGTGAGTATTTGTATATATCATTCATTTTATCTCATACTAAAGTAAGTGTAAATAAAATGAATGGAGGATATACGATGGAAAATCAACAATTTGGCTCTATAAATGATGTATTACTTCATTACAAAGAAGGTATTGGAAATTTCACACAACAAATTCCTGAAATTGCAGAAACCTATAACGCTTTTACACAAGCGTGTTTTCAGGAGGGTGCATTAACTAAAAGAGAAAAACAGCTTATTGCATTAGGGATTAGTTTAGCAACACAAGACGAATATTGTACGATTTATCATACAAAGGGATGTATTGACCAAGGATGTTCTGATAAAGAAATTTTAGAAGCTTCTGGTGTTTCGACCGCGTTTGCTGGCGGAGCTGCAATGAGTCAAGCAGTAACTTTAGTACAAGAGTGTATGGTGGAATTAAAAAATCAAAGTCATTAAACTAGAAAACCCTCCTTAAAATAATATTTTAAGGAGGGTTTTCTAGTTTATCCTAATTTTTTGAAAAAGTTTCAATTGCTTCATATAGTCGATAGCTTTTGTTTTATTTCTTTGCTTAGAAACATATTGTGCCTCGTTTAAATGTCTATAATAATTTTTAAATATTTCTTCAGAAAGAATTCCATCAGACATGGCTTTTTTAACCGCGCATTGTGGTTCATTTGTATGTGAACAGTTAGAAAATTTACATTTCCTAGAGATATCAACTATATCTTCATATCCAATATTTAAGTTACCTTCATGATTTATTAAGTCAAATCCTATTTTACTAATAAGTAATCCCTCCACTTTTAAATGAGTTTTTTAGAAGCATACTTACAAATTGTATCGTTTTTAAGTTATGATTGTTTTAATATTCTGTATTCTTATAAATTGATTTCTCTACATCAGGGAGAAGGGTGTATATGCTCTTCCCAATTAAAGATTCTAATTCATTCTTAATTGTATAGAATCCTTTCCAATGTAAAGAAGTATGAGAGGTTGTGCCATGACGTAAACCAACAGAAACCAATCTTCTTTCAAGCGTAGTAAAACCATCTGCATCAGCGAGAGCGTCGCAAAGAGTAATTACTTTATTGTATAAGTCATAGTCACTATGTTCATTCAATATTTCAATTAACCGGCTTTTCATATAATCAGGAACAAGGCTCCACTCTGCTGCGATATCTATATGCTCATTTTTGCAAGGAAATGAATGCGTCACACATATAACGGCGTTTCCTGTATACCCTAAATCATTCATATACATGTAACCATCATAGGAATGAATAACAGATTTAGTAAAACCTTTATATCTTCCTATATCATGCAGGAGAGCGGCATTGTATGCTATATCAACATCTAAGTCATACCCGTTTTTTATAAGTTCTACAATTATTTTTTCAGTTGCATTGGCAACATGAATTGAATGTTCGAACCAAGGACCTGGGTTTTGTTCATATGCCCAATCCAGTAATTTTCTTGCGTATTTCCTGTCTAATATATATTTCATATAGTGATCCTTTCTCTAAAAAATCGTATCTTAATCAATTTCATCTTAATATTTAATTATTCCTGCTATAAAAATTGTTAAAATGAAAACAAAAGGGGGAAAAGTAATGCGAAATTTAGTAATTGAAGAAATGAAGCAACTAGAAAATGAGATTGAAGATCTTTCTAAACTTTTGACAACGGTTGTAGATGATGGGGCATCAATTGGTTTTTTACCTCCACTGGAACAAAAAGAAGCAACAAATTATTGGCAAGCGGTATTAGCACCAGAAGTAATATTGTATGTTGCTAAAATAAACAATGAAGTGGCAGGAAGTGTTCAATTACATTTAGTTACAAAGCCTAACGGGACCCATAGAGCTGAGATTTGCAAGTTAATGACTCATCCGAATTTTAGACGTAACGGTATTGGACGTTCACTTATGCAAAAAGCAGAGGAAAGAGCGAAACTAGAAAACAGATCTCTTTTAGTATTAGATACTAGACAAGGAGATCATTCCAATAGATTGTACAAGTCATTAGGCTTTCAAGAATCCGGTAAAATACCGGGGTATGCAATTTCTCCGGATGGTGAGTTAGATGCAACGGTTATTTATTATAAAATGATTTAGTTTTTTCTTTTCATTCTTTAACTTCAAATTGAACGTTCAATTTGAAGTCCAGTTTATATAAGAGTTTAACAGGTTTTTAAGAGGTAGTATTAAAATAGGGATTTTGAAGCCATTTGGTGAATAGTAAATATTAATCTAAAAGATGGAGGTTGCTGTGATGTTGAAACTGTTTCAATATAACTGGCAAGTTCGTGATGATTGGTTTACATGGTGCGAAGACATGTCGGCTGAAGAACTAGTAAAGAAACGGATCGGTGGGTTCGGCAGTATACTACATACCCTATTTCACATTGTAGATGTGGAATATATGTGGATCTTAGGGTTGCGCGGCGAATCAGTCCCTGAGGAACCAGTGTTTGAAGAGTATGCCAGCTTACAAAAAGTGAAAAATCTTTCAGCTCAATACCGCGAGAAAGTGAAGCCGTTTGTGACTTCTTGGACAAATGAAATGGATTCTCGGAAACTTTCAAAAGCTGACTTCAAGGAAGAGCCGATTAACTCAAGAGACGCACCAATTAGGCGCCGAGTCATTGAATGTACACACGGAGAGTTAATACGCCATGTCATTGTCCACGAAATCCATCATATCGGCCAGTTATCTATATGGGCACGTGAGATAGGAAAGGAGCCAGTTTCCGCAAATCTGAGAGGGAGAGGGCTATTTGATAACTAGACTACCTTTGCCAAATTCGTAATTGCACGCTTTAATGGCACAAGGATCAAGTAATAATCAATCTTTTTCAAAACCCACTTTTTCTATTTATTATTTTATCTAGGTTTATAGAGTTAATGTAATCAAACTTTTTTAAGCGCTACACTGTGATATGTAATTGTAAGTAGTTAACAATAAAACGACAAAATAAATAATAGATGTGATAACTGGTAATTAATATACGTGAAGAATTGATATTTTTGTAGCTAAACGTATTTGAGAAAGTTTTTAGAGGGTTCTTTTAGTAATGCTCTTCCACTTATAATGGATGTAGAGAAGATGACTAGGCAACTATAGTTATTTTCGTGTCATTTTTGGGAAGGGGATGAAAGAATGAAAAAGACAAGTTTACAAAAGATGAAAAAGGTTATGTTAAGTGGTGGGATATTACTTACGGGATTATTAACATTTGGATTTTCAGAAAAGGCTTCAGCTCATGGGTATGTAGAATCACCAGCGAGCCGATCTTATTTATGTAAGCAAGGGGTAAATGTAAATTGCGGTCCAGTTCAATATGAACCACAAAGTGTAGAAGGAATAGGCGGCTTTCCGCAATTAGGACCTTCTGATGGACAAATTGCAGGTGCTGGTCATTTTCCTGCTTTAGACGCTCAATCAGTGGATAGGTGGAAGAAAGTTACGTTAAACGGCGGGACGAATACATTCAAGTGGAAACTAACGGCTCCTCATAGTACGAAAGAATGGAAATACTACATTACAAAGAAGGATTGGAATCCAAATATGCCTTTAACAAGGTCTAGTTTAGATGTAGTGCCGTTCTATGTGAAAAATGATGGCGGAGTTAGACCGGGGACAACAGTAACGCATGAAGCAAATGTACCAACTGATCGTAGTGGCTACCATCTTATTTTAGCTGTTTGGGAGATTGCGGACACTGGAAATGCATTTTATCAAGTTATTGATGTGAACCTTGTGAATAATGGTTTAAATTCCAATTTTGCGTTTAACAATGCAGTGCAAGTTCCTACACTATTTTAAATTAAATATACATTTTGATCATCTAATTCATTTTAGATGATCTTTTTTATGAAAAATATAGAGGAAAGTACAATTATTTATAAAAAATTCGGCTTTAAATATTGTCATATTTGCTTCTTTAAGATATCCTTTTCATGAAGAGGTGGAAAACATGGAAAAAGTACTAGTTTTCGGGCATAAAAACCCAGATACAGATGCAATTTGTTCTGCAATTGCTTATGCAGAATTGAAAAAAGAATTAGGAATGAATGCTGAGCCTGTACGTTTAGGCGAAATCAGCGGTGAAACTCAATTTGCGTTAGACTATTTTAAAGTAGAAGGACCGCGTTTTGTTGAGACAGTTGCAAGCGAAGTGGACAACGTTATTTTAGTTGACCATAACGAGCGTCAACAAAGTGCTAACGATATCGAATCTGTTCGTGTGTTAGAAGTAATCGATCATCACCGTATTGCTAACTTTGAAACAAGCGATCCTATTTACTACCGTTGTGAGCCAGTTGGATGTACAGCTACAATCTTAAACAAAATGTACAAAGAAAATGGCGTTATAATTCGTAAAGAAGTTGCAGGTTTAATGTTATCTGCAATCATTTCAGATTCTTTATTATTCAAATCTCCAACTTGCACAGAACAAGACGTAGCAGCAGCTCGTGAATTAGCGGAAATCGCTGGTGTAGATGCAGATAGCTATGGCTTAGAAATGTTAAAAGCTGGTGCTGACTTAAGCGGAAAAACAATGGAGCAATTAATCTCTCTTGATGCTAAAGAATTCCAAATGGCTAACGCGAAAGTTGAAATTGCACAAGTAAACGCTGTTGATACTAACGACGTTCTTGTACACCAAGCGGAACTTGAAAAAGTTATCTCTGCAGTAGTAGAAGAAAAAGGTTTAGACCTATTCTTATTCGTTGTAACTGATATCTTAACTAACGATTCTGTCGGTCTTGCGATCGGTAAAGCAGCAAACGTTGTTGAGAAAGCATACAACGTATCTCTAGAAAACAATACAGCTACATTAAAAGGTGTTGTATCTCGTAAAAAACAAATCGTACCAGTATTAACTGAAGCATTCCAAGCTTAATACTATTCAGTACTGATTAACAAAAAGGACAAGTAGTCGGATGGCTACTTGTCTTTTTTATTTGTTACATAGGATACTGGTATGAAAATAAGGACAGCATTAGCTATCCTTATAACTGTTTATTCCGCATTAACGGACAGTAAGAGCATTACCTCAAAGTTCAGCGAAAGTAAAGAAGTTAGGTGAGGGATCAACTGTCCGTAAGAGCCCGATTGGTGAAGGCCAATAATCCGTGGGGGATGAAGAAAACCCTCACGGATTAAAGTTTCACTTTATTCGTAAGACTTTTTCCTGTTTATATAAAATGTAATAACAGCAGTAATGAGGAAAATGGGTATTGCGTACGCTTGCCCAACAAACAACTTCCAACTAATAGAATTATAGCCTTCAGATGCTGGAACAATCATAACAATAACACAAACGATAAAATAGACGAATAGTGCAGGGATAATATTTTTCATTATTGTTCACCTCCTTTAAAAAAACAATAAAATAAATATATTAATATATTACAATTTATATGATTCGTTTTAAAGATTAAGCTCACAAAATGTTTATGAAGTAGTATTATATTTGTAAAGAGTGCAGTGTACTACGTAGATGTAGAACGAAAAAAATTGGACTATGCTTCTGAAAAGAAGTGAAATATGAGTGGAAATCGATATAAATATGGTAAAATATTCAATTGTGACGTTTGGAATTATTATATAGTATTTTGCGAGGGAAATGTATGAAATAATTGATTTAACATAAGGAAGAAAAGAGGTAAGAAATATAGATGAAAAGATTATGTATAATCCCATGTGGAAAGAAGAAAATCTGGGATAAGTATGTAGATTATGGACCTACTGAGGCGAAGAATGTATATATTAGTCCTTTCGGGAAAGCATGTCAGGCGTACGCAACTGAGTTTTTTGATGATTGGGTTATTTTATCAGCAAAGCATGGATTTTTAAAGCCGAATGATATTGTACAAGAAAACTATGATCTTGCATTTGATTCGAAGAGTGATGAAGTTATTAGTATAGAGCAACTACAAAAACAGATGATTGATAAAGGTTTAATACAGTTTGACGAAATTGTTTTGCTTGCGGGAAAGAAGCATAAAAAAGTAGTCACAAAGTTATATCCAGAAGAAATCATTACATATCCGTTAGAAGGATGTAAAGGGATTGGGTATATGCTGCAGAGGTTGAAGGGGGCTGTGGAAGCGCAGAAAGAAGTATAGCCTTAGAAAAAAGGCGCTGAAAATGATTTGTAATACAAAGTTATATGAATGAAACTATTTATAATACATATAAAATAGACTAGTAAACAAGCCTTTTTATACTTTCAAACATAGAATATGATAAATGCCATTGAAGGGAGAGTCATATTCATGGGAAACAATTGTCGTTGTAGACAGTTCGGGGATTGTAATAGATTTTGGGATGATCTAATGTTTGGAAGATGCAGACGTAGAGATTGTGACGATTGCTGCTGTAGACGTAAACGTCATTGTGATTGTGATTGTGATGATTGCCGTTGCAATCGTAAGCGTGACGATGATGACGATAAATGCCGCAAGTGGTAATTTTTTTGAAAGAGTACTTACTTTAAAGTAAGTACTCTTTTTGTGTATGAACCTTTTATATTCCAACTTGAACTAATTTTTTTTCAATTTCCCATGTATCTCGCTTTTTAATTTTTATAGTTACATTAGTTCCGCCAGATTCTTTATAAAAAATATAGCCATTGTTTGCGTTTACGTATGTTATTGGTTCACTTATGCAATCTCGTGAACAAGATGTATTAACGAGCTCAAGTAAGGATAGTTCGCTCGGGTCGGTTTTACTTTCAGCTATAACGGCATCAATGTTTGTTTTACGATAACCTTGTAAATTCACATGGAAAATCTGTTCAATTTCTCCTGTAATGCTAGTATTCATTACTTCTACTGAATTCTTTTTTTCTTGAAGAAATCCATTTTCATAAAGTAATTTTGTATATCCAAGCCAGGCGATTAAAACTAGTATGATAAACATACTAGACATTTTTAGTGTTCGAAGTCTTTTACTAACAATTGTTTCTGAGTATTTCATTCAGTCTAATCCTCCAATGTTTTTAATTTAAAGTATGCCTGGATACATACATTTAGAAGAGGATGGAAGGCAACAAGTTGTTGATTCAAAAAAGAAAACATCAGAAGTTAGATGCTTTCTTTTTGAATGATTATTGTTATCTGTTCGTTACTTGTTTCATAAGCGGTCTTATTTCTTTAACAGGTGGTTTTTTATCATAGGCATCAACGTAAGAAAAGTAATAATTTAAATTTCTAAGAAGTCCTTTTCCTATTTTAGCGCTTAAAAAGGGGAATACTTGTCCAGTATAATCATCGAGAGATTTACAGTAGTATTTTTCATCTAAATATATACTGTATTTACAAGTGAGTTCTACTAATGAGTTACCTTCATCATCAATTACCTCTTTAGAATCAATAATGTCTATTAATGCAAATTTTTCATTCAAATACACTTTCTTCTTTTTCTCGTGTTTATTTGTGAGTATAAATACGAGACCAATGGCGTTAATCAAACTATTTCCTCCTATAAAAAACGGATATAAATAAAATATATCGATATACGTTAAATGTAAAGAGGAGAGGCGAAATAACATTGAGAGAAAGCTAAATAAGCCGATTTTTTTTTGAAATCGGCTTATGCTTATTTTTATCCCGCATTTGACGAGAAGTAAGAATCACACCTTGAAATTCAGCTTAAGTAGAGAAGTTAGGCGGGAGATAAAATGCTCGTGAAACCCTGATTGGTCTGGGTTAGTAATCGGTGGGGATGTACAAACCCATCACTGGTTAACGTCTCAGTTTATTGAAATACTTGCGGGAATTGTTTTACGATTGCGTTTGTTATCATGTCGGCCATTTCTAATGCTTCTTTTTCAATTTTATCGTAAAGTTTTACTCCTGCTTCATAATCTTTATTTAGGAAGGCAAGCGCTTCTGCTTTCGTTAGTGCTAAATGTTCATAAAACATTTTTCTAAATTCCTCTTTATCTATATATGGATTGATACTGTGAAGAAATTCAATAATTTCATCACCATTAGCGTACCATTTCTTCTCTATAGCGGCAGCTGCATTTTGATCACCAGCTTTTGCGGCTTTCACAAGATCGGCTGCAATTACTAAATGATCTTTAATTAATGCACTATATTTCTTTACTGCATCCTCGCCATAGAAGGGCTCAAGTGATAGTCCCATATGTGTTGCGTTTTGTAGAAGCCGTCCAACAGTAACGTTAACATCTGGTAAATTAAAGACAATACTTATAATAGCCAATCTCGTCCAAGCGACATGTTGTTCCCATAAAGAACGCATATATCCTTTTAAAAAATTCTCGTTTTTACTTATTCGGTAGTTACGTACGGATAAATCATAGTTTACATAAAGGTTATGATAGGGGGAGTAATACGATTGCCAATAAGAATACATAAAAAGTAACACTCCTTTGAACATGTATAACTCAAAGTATGATAAAGATTTATTTTTAGTTACGTGTCCTAGATAATTTTCAGGTAATTTGAAACGGAGAAATTCAATGAATGATATTGTGATATATATAAATAAATTGAATATGAAGTAAAAGAGGCTCTGCAAGGGAAGTTGCAGAGCCTCTAAAGGGTATTGCCGAGATGTCGGACTCGACTACGTAATATTATCATAAAATTCTTTTAAAAAAACCTGGTAAATGTGTCCAAATGAAAATGGAACTTTAATAAAGTCAAAGGGACCTGCTTCCCGCGGCAGGCCCCATTAACTAGATAATGTAGATGAGCAAAAACTCATCTAGAGTACTTTTATAGTAACAAGTAAAATGCGTTTTGTGTATTGAGAAAAAAGAATTGCATAATTACATGTGAACAATTTATATTTTACTTTTTATGATTATCATGAATTGTTGGGATTTAAATCTGGTTATAAAATGGAGAAAAGACTTGGAAGTGAAATTGAAGTGCACAGAAATATGTAATCATGAAAAAGACCTGCTAATATGAGCAGGTCAACTTAAGGGGTTTATCCAACAGATTATTATATATGGTAGCAACTGAATTGTAGTAAGTCTATACGTTTCATATTGAGAAAACTTCTGTGAATGATCTATTTTTTGCGCATATATTAACGTCTAAAAAGTTGAGAAAGAAAATTCAAAAAATTTCTATAAGAAAATAATGGCTGGTACTTATAATATGATTCATATTTCCACGCATCATTATTAGAGAATTGGAGTTGTTTTGTTTTTGCTTTGATGGAACCCATATTACGATGCTTCATATAGTAACCTCCTGCATTTATATGTATACGATTAGTAGTATTCAAGAAAGGGCAATAAAATGAATATTAAAATTGAAATGCTTTCTTCATGTGTAATGGATGTATGTTTTAAATGTTGTGAAACATACAAAACACCGATGCTAATTAATATTAAATACGAGGAGAAATATAGAATAATGAAAAAACAATAAGCATTTATTCATCGCTTTCAAGTCGCATAAGTGATGATATAATAGAAGTAGATGAAAGATAAAGAAAAGCAGGTGAATCTTTTTTGTTTACAAAAGCACAAGAACTTTTAGCGTCTTATTTCGGTTATTCGTCATTCCGAAGAGGGCAAGATGAAACAATTAAAAATGTATTAGAGGGGAAAGATACAGTTTGCATTATGCCTACGGGCGGAGGTAAGTCAATTTGTTATCAAATTCCCGCATTAGTATTCGAAGGAACGACGTTAGTAATATCACCTTTGATTTCACTTATGAAAGACCAAGTAGATACACTAATACAAAACGGTATATCCGCTACGTATATTAATAGTTCTATTTCAATGACAGAAGCTAATCATAGAATTCAATTAGCGAAACAAGGGCATTATAAGTTACTTTATGTCGCTCCTGAGCGTCTTGATTCAATGGAGTTTGTTGATCAACTTATCGATATGAAAATCCCGATGATTGCGATTGATGAGGCGCACTGTATTTCGCAGTGGGGACATGATTTCCGTCCAAGTTATTTACATATACATCGTATACTAGATTATCTCCCAGAAAAACCGCTCGTATTAGCGTTAACAGCGACAGCAACTCCGCAAGTACGTGATGATATTTGCAAAACGCTTGAAATTAATCAAGAAAATACAATTATGACAACTTTTGAGCGTGAGAACTTATCATTTTCTGTCATTAAAGGACAGGATCGTAATGCTTATTTAGCAGATTATATTCGTCAAAATCAAAAGGAATCAGGGATTATATATGCAGCTACTAGAAAAGTAGTTGATCAGTTGTATGAAGATTTAATGAAAGCGGGAGTTTCGGTATCAAAATATCACGCTGGTATGAGTGATCATGATCGAAATGAGCAACAAGAACTCTTTTTACGAGATGAAGTAAGTGTAATGATAGCGACATCTGCATTTGGAATGGGTATTGATAAATCGAATATTCGTTACGTTATTCATTATCAGCTGCCAAAAAATATGGAAAGTTACTATCAAGAAGCAGGACGTGCTGGTCGTGACGGATTAGATAGTGAATGTATTTTGTTATATTCTTCTCAAGATGTGCAAGTACAACGCTTTTTAATTGATCAATCAACAGGAGAATCACGTTTTTCGAATGAACTTGAAAAATTGCAAAATATGACTGATTACTGTCATACAGAACAATGTTTACAATCATTCATTTTGCAATACTTTGGAGAAGAACCGAAAGAAGATTGTGGACGCTGCGGTAATTGTACGGACGACCGTGAGAGCATCGATGTGACGAGAGAATCACAAATGGTTTTATCCTGTATGATTAGAACGAACCAACGATTTGGAAAACAAATGATTGCACAAGTATTAACTGGATCGAAAAATAAGAAAGTTATTGAATTTAATTTTCATACTTTACCAACGTATGGCCTTTTATCAAACCGTAGTGTAAAAGAAGTGAGTGACTTTATAGAGTTTTTAATTTCAGATGAGTTAATTGCAGTTGAACATGGTACGTATCCGACATTAAAAGTAACGGAAAAAGGGAAAGAAGTATTACTTGGTAATGAGAATGTTCTACGAAAAGAACGAGTAGAGACGAGACAAATCGTCCAAGATCATCCTTTATTTGAAGTGTTGCGTGAAGTACGTAAAGAAATCGCACAAGGAGAAGGTGTACCTCCGTTCGTTATTTTCTCTGACCAAACATTAAAAGATATGTGTGCAAAAATGCCGCGAAATGATTCCGAACTGTTAACAGTAAAAGGTATTGGAGAACACAAACTTGTGAAGTATGGCTCGCACTTCTTACAAGCAGTTCAGCATTTTATTGATGAAAATCCAAACTATGCAGAAACAATTAAGACAGAAGTTGTTTCTGAGCGTAAAAAATCAGGAAAAGCTTCAGCGAATTCTCATTTGGAAACGTATGAAATGTATAAACAAGGAATTGACCTAAATGAGATTGCAAAAGAACGTGATCTATCAAGACAAACAATTGAAAACCATTTAATTCGCTCTTTTGAGGATGGGATGGAAGTAGATTGGCAAAGTTTTGTACCAAAAGAGTATGAATCTCTTATAGAAACTGCTGTACAAAATGCAGAAGGTGGTTTGAAATCTATTAAAGAACAGCTTCCAAATGAAGTGAGTTACTTTATGATCCGTGCTTATTTACAAATAAGAAAGTAGAGACATATAAAGGGGATAGGGATTTATGTATCATGTTTTCGTTTATGGCACGTTAAGAAGAGGGCAAACGAATGCTCATTATATGCAAGGTGCAACATGCATCGCAGACGGAGCATGGACGTATGGGGAATTATTTGATACAAACGAAGGATATCCGGCCATGATTTGTTCTAATGAAGTAAAGGTATATGGGGAAGTTTATGAAGTAAATGATGATGTTTTGCATAAGTTAGATGAACTAGAAGAATATACAGGTAATGCAGAGACTGATTTATATGACCGAATAACGCAAACAGTGTATGTTGCTGATACGGAAATACATGCGTATGTGTATATTGCTCAGGATAAAAAGATGTTAAAGAAAGTGATTGATTCTGGGGATTGGCTTTTATATCAAAAAGTATAATAGAAGTAACTATATAAAATTGGAAAGCAGATAATGAAATATTTCATTATCTGCTTTTTATTGTTTCTTTTAATTGAACTTCTCAAATTAATAAAGAATGTTTTAAATATGTTATATCGAATTAAAGCAAAGCAGAGTAGGAATTAATAGTTACTCTTTTATATTTTAGAAAATTCTCACTAGAACTATTGACTTTGCGAATGGATTTTTAATACAATTGTATTTCGACTGAAAAATTAGAACGGACAGGAGGGAATCGTCGAAATGAGCAACATATTTGAAGATGAGTTACAAAAAATGAGGGATACTTTACATACGATGGATGATCAATTAGAACAGCTTGAAAAAATCCCGGTTTATTATGGAGAAGATTTTAAAGAGCAAATTCTTGAAAGCATGAGGGAGTCAAATAGACAGAACTTACGTATCGGTGTGGAAGAGCCGTATTTTGGAAGACTAGACTTTCAAGAGGATGGAAAAGAACAAGTTATGCCGATTTATATCGGTAAAGTAGGTGTTTCAGATAAGGACACGATGAAACCAATTGTTATCGATTGGCGAGCGCCTGTCGCAAGTATGTTTTATTCATTTACCGGTGGAGAAGAACTAGCGTTTTATCAATCACCAGATGGGTTAGTTGAAGGTGATGTGTATTTAAAACGAAACATTTCCATTCGTAAAAGAGAACTTGAACGTGTTGTTGATACATATGTGAAAGGAAATGAAGATGTATCGCATGCCGATGATTTTCTTCTATATCGATTAGGTGAGAATAAAGATAATAAACTAAAGGATATTGTTTCAACGATTCAATCGGAACAAAATGATATTATTCGAGCGGAAAGAAATTTACCATTACTTATTCAAGGGGTTGCAGGGAGCGGAAAGACAACAATCGCTTTACATCGCCTTGCTTTTTTAATTTATGAATACCGTGAACAGTTAGAGGCAGAAAGAATGATTGTATTTGCTCCGAACAGCTTGTTTTTAGATTATATTTCGAGTGTACTGCCTGAATTAGGGGTAGGGAATATTAGTCAAACAACGTTTCCAGATTGGGCATTGCGTACGTTAGATGATTCAGTGAAACTAAAGCAAACAGAAGAGAAATTGAAAGAAGCATTTTCAATTAATCGTGATGAAAGTAAGGTAATGCTCGGTAAATTAAAGGGTACACTGGAATTTAAGGCGTTTATTGAAGAGAGAATGATTCAATTTGAAAATGACTTAGTTCCGACAAACGATTTTGAGGCGTGGGATAAAGCGATTATTCCAGTGGAAGACATTAAAAAATGGATGCAAGTTGAATATAAACATTATCCACTAAAGAAAAGAAGAGAACGTTTAGTAGGCCGCATGAAGCGCTGGATTGAAATTGAACTTAAAAAGTTTGGGGAAACGAACGAGAAAAAATTGCTCAAAAAAGAAGCGACTAAGAGATTGAACACATATATGAAGTTTTGGTCAAAAATGAGTGCTCTTTCACTGTATAGTTCAATATTGAAAAGTAAAGAAATACTCGAAGTTTTACCTGAAGAACTTGTTAAAGAAACAGAAAAGAGTTGTCGTAAAAAAGAAGTGTATGTAGAAGATTTACCTGCCTTAATTTACATCCATCATCGCATAACAGGTATTGAAATCGGTCAGAAGTTTCATCATGTCGTTATTGATGAAGCGCAAGATTTTTCGCCATTTCAAGTGTATGTATTAAAAGAAATTACACTAGGTAATTCTTTCACTATATTAGGTGATTTATCGCAAGCGATTTATGATTACCAAGGAATTGAAGATTGGAACGCATTTAAGGAAGTATTCCAAGAAACAGGTTATTTTGAATTGACTAGAAGTTATCGTTCTACAAAAGAAATTATTGAATTCGCAAATGAAATTATTAAAAATGCAGAAATACCAGTGGGGCTCGCAACACCAGTTTTCCGTAGCGGTGAAGACGTAAAAGTAATCCATGCAGAAGATCAATTCACTGAAGTTTTGAAGACAATAAAGCATTTGCAAAATGAAGATGTGAAAACAATTGCGGTAATAGGTAGAACAGATGATGAATGCCGCGGTATGTATGAGAAATTAACGAATGCAGGATTGACGGTAAATGTCATTGAAGCAAATCAAAGTAAATATGAAGGTGGTATTTCAGTAGTACCTGTATATTTAGCGAAAGGTTTAGAATTTGACGCTGTAATTCTAATGGATGTTGATGAAGAACATTATAAAAATACAAAGCATGATGCGAAGTTACTGTATGTCGCATGTACGAGATCACTGCATGATTTATGGATTTTCCATAGCGGTGAAGCGTCGCCTTTAATTAAAGGATTAAAATAAATGTAAAAAGAGGATTTTCTAGTAGGGTATGAAAATCCTCTTTTTTATATTTAAAAGCTAGATGAATTAACGACCTGAGCGGTTATTTAAATAATATTATAAAGTAAAAAAAGTGCAATGGAGTTATATGCATTAATATGTGCGTTTAAGTATAAATCTTGGTGATGGAAGTGTTTCTTGTTCTGCTTCAAAATACGCAACTTGATTTGTAATTGAGTATAGAATAGAAGGCATTCCCATTCCAACAGCAGCCTCTAATGCGTCCAGCAAAGGGAGTGTTTTTCCATCGATTTTTGTGTCCCATGATATGGCGTAACAAGAATCAACAGCCCCATGTTTTTTTAACAGATCTCCTATATCAATTGGACAAGAATTAGGCTTAGGAATTTCAATCATATATTCTTCACGTAACGTAGTTCTGTAATTATGGCAAAGTCGACCGATCGCATCTTTACGTTTTTTTGAAGAAGAAAGCTCAAATAGTACTCTATTTTGAAGGCGCTTAGTAAAAAATGATTTTACAATGATCTCTTCTAATTTTTTATCCATTAAGATTCTCCAATCAACTAATCATTTGTTGGAAATTTTAGTGTTATTATATCATTACATATATTAAAAAAGGGGAAAAGCTATGATTACAAAAGTAATAACAAAAAGAAAATGGGAAATCGCAAAAACAACTGGAGAAATTCATGAAGAGTCACTTATAAAAGAGGGGTTTATTCATTGTTCATTATTTGAACAAGCTTTAAAGGTTGCAGAAAAACATTTCTTTCATGAAGAAGAGGTTTTATTACTTACAATAAATCCATCCTTGGTAAAAGCAGAAATAAAATATGAACTTGCTTCAAATGGTCAAGAATACCCGCATGTATATGGAGTAATCAATGTTGGGTCGATTGTAGGGGTTATCCCATTTCCTAAAGAAAAAGGAGAGTTTATATTACCAGAGGTACAAAGTTAAGCGTGTTATAAATATATAAGTTAGCTAGAAAAGCACAAATCGTATAGTTTGTGCTTTTTTTATCCGTTTTTTGGTAAATGATGATTGTTTTTGTCACACGAATACTGTACGATACATAGTATAAAACACATACTGTATGACATATAGTAATAAAAATGAGGTGGGTGAATGGATACTTTATTAAATTCATTAATTACTGAGTTAAGAAGAGGGACATTGACATTAGCGGTTTTAAGCCAATTAAGAACGCCGCAGTATGGATATTCACTTGTCCAATTATTGGAGCAATCAGGGATTACAATTGATCAAAGTACTTTATATCCACTACTTCGTCGATTAGAAAAGCAGAAACTAGTTACGAGTAGTTGGGATAAAACGGAGAGTAGACCTCGTAAGTATTATGTTTTAAGTGAATATGGACTAGAGATATTTTTACAATTGAAAAAGGAGTGGATAAAGGATTCGAAAGAACTTTATAACCTATTAAAGGAGGAGGACGAGAATGAGTTTGATTGATATGTACGTCCAAGAAGTGGCGAAGAGATTACCTGAAAAAAATCGTGAAGATATTACGCTTGAGCTACGGTCGACAATAGAGGATATGTTACCAGACGATTATGGCGATTATAATGAGGATGATGTGAAGAGCGTTCTCGAAAAATTGGGAAGTCCGGTTTCATTGGCTAATGGGTATTTGGATAGACCGATGCATTTAATTGGACCACGTTATTTTGATGTATATACGACGTTATTAAAAATGATTATACCAATTGCAGCTGTTATCGCACTCATTGCAATGGTTGCAGAAAATTTTATAGGCTATACTGGTGATCAAGCAGTATTAGATGTTATTTTAAAATTGATAGGTAAAGGCATTGGGGAAATTGTTGAAGTAGGCCTCCATGTGTTTTTCTGGTTGACACTTGTTTTTGCTGTTTTAGAAAGAACTGATAAAGAAAAGGATCCACACCCATTAACAACAAGTTTAAAAAAATGGACGCCAGATGATTTGAAAAATATCTCGTATATCCCGAAGAAAAAGGCAATCTCAAAGTTTGAAGTTTTTGGAGGTTTAATGTGGACAGCAATATGGGCTACCCTTTACTTTTATGCAAACCATCTTGTAGGCGTATATAATGGTACGGAAAACGGACTGAAGTTTATCGCGCCAACGTTTAATCAAGATGTTTTACTTCAATATTGGCCAATTATTTTGGTTATGATCGTTTTTGAAGTAGCTATATCTCTTTATAAGTTAGTACAAGGACAATGGACGAAAAGATTGGCAATCGGAAATGGTATTCTTCAAGTAGTCGGAACGATAGTATTCATTGTAATTGTAGTAAATCCACATATATTTAACGAAGGATTTATTACGTATTTGGCAAATGTGTTTACTATTTCCCTAGAAGGATTTAAAACGAGGTTAGTTGGCGGTGGAATTATCATTTATACGTTGTCCGCTGCGATTAATATATTTGATGGTTTCCGAAAATCAAGTATTCGTATGTGGAAATAAAACAGAAATTTCGGTAAAATAAAATTATTAAAAATATAGTGAAAGAAGATAAGCATTAGGGAAGGAAGAAAACGATGATCAGGGAAGCAACGAAAAGAGATGTAGCATATATTTTAGACATTTATAATGATGCGATACTTTATACAACAGCTGTATATGCGTATAAACCTGTAACCCTTGAAAATAGAATAGAATGGTTTGAACAAAAAAAAGCTGATGGCTATCCAATTTTCGTATACGAACTAGATAATAAAGTAGTGGGATTTGCGACATTCGGCCCATTTAGAGCGTGGCCTGCTTACAAATATTCAATTGAACATTCTGTGTATGTTGATAAGGAATATAGAAAAAATGGCATTGGATCCTCTTTGATGGAAAAATTAATCGCAACCGCAAAAGAAAGAGAATATATGACCTTAATTGCTGGAATCGATGCGGAAAACGAGAAAAGTATAGCCTTGCATCAAAATTATGGATTTGTTCATGCCGGAACAATACAAAAAGCTGGTTATAAGTTTAATAGATGGCTAGATTTAACCTTTTATCAATTGGAGCTTAACGGGCCTGAAAATCCTATAGAAGATTAGAAGTTTTTCGTGAAAATGAATGTTTTAGGTAGCAAGGAGTAATTCATGCTACCTTTTTCTAATTGTCATTACAAATATAACCTGTCAAAAAAGGTTTTTTATATTCCATATTGAATTATTAGAAGGTGATATAACGATGTGAAAAGAGGAATGGAAATGGAAACTGTCATTCAAAAAATGAAAGAGATACAAGTTGGTCATGTAGGAGTAGCTATTTATTCTACAAAAAACGAATGTATAATTACTTCATATAATAGTGAATTATATATTCCATTAGCATCGGCAGCAAAAGTAGTAATTGGATTTGTAGCAGCACAAATGGTGAAGGAAAATAAACGTAATTGGAATGATATACTTCATCACATTAAATTTCATCCACATGAAGATAGTGCACAGTTATATCCGCATCTACAAGGAAGAAGTACTTTAACACTTAGTAAAGCAGTAGAAGTGATGATAGCTTGTCACGACAGTTATATTGCTCACTCGGTTGTAAAGCACTGCGGTGGATGGGATGCTGTGAAAATAAATGCCCAAACGTATTTTTCAAAAATTTATATACAAGAGAATGCTAGAGATGAGAAAAATGTTGGAGAATTAAATCAAGTTCTTTCGCTTTTAGTACATATTTTTCAAGGCTACAAAGTAGAACCAGCAGTATGGGAACCAATTATCAATGGAATGGTAAGACAACAAGGGGGCTATGAAAGTATACCGTATTTTCATTTAGCTCATATGACAGGTGGATTGCTCACGGCTACAATAAATATTGGTATAATGGGAATGTTTAACGAATTCCCATTTCTTTATGTAATTGGGGGAAAAGATTTACCCGAGCGAGTTCATAATATAGAGGTTGATGAAACTATTGCAACAGCTTTGAAATACATTTACAAAGCATATAGTGAAAGCATGCTAGGAGTGAGCGATTGAAACGAAACTTAAAGACTTCAACAATTATTATTTTAATTGTAACGATTATTGCTCTTGAAGTTGGAATCGCACTATATGATCACAATTTATCATTAGATACCATTTACTTTGCAGCGATTCTTATTTGTATTGTATCGCTTTTTGGTACACGTGTTTCTGAAGAGAAAGAACGTACATCGAAACAGAGACGAAGAAAAACGGCTCTAATATTTTGGCCATCTATAATAATGTTAATTATTAGTTTTGCAGTTATAAGTTATGTACGAACAGGCTATGTCTCTGTACCTGGGATAATTGGTTTTTCGTGTTTTGTTACATATGGTGGATTTGTATTCATTAGTATTTTAAAAAGGCGAAATAAAAATTAGATGTAATTTACTAAGTTGAAAGGAAGAAATATATATGAAACACATAGAGAATGGTACTCGTAATGAAGGAGAATACATTAGAAATAAAGTCATTCAATATAATATGTCCATCTTAACAGATGAAGTAAAGCATCCGATGGAACAAGTAAGCCTTGTAGTGAAAGGTGAGGAAGGGAAAATCTTTGGCGGCGTAACAGGAACGATGTATTTTTATCATCTTCATATCGATTTTTTATGGGTTGATGAATCCGTTCGTCATGATGGTTATGGAAGTCAACTGATACATAAAATCGAAGACATTGCGAAGGAAAAAGGATGTAGACTCATATTACTAGATTCATTTAGTTTCCAAGCACCGGAATTTTATAAAAAGCACGGCTACCGAGAATATGGTGTCGTTGAAGATCATCCGAAAGGGTATAGTCAACACTTTTTGGAAAAGAGATTATAATAATATTATGTATACTAGTTGATGGGAGAAAGAATATGTACACGTATAAATTACAACATGAACGACCAATTTGTGCAGAGAAAATAAAGAAGCTTTACGACTCTGTCGGTTGGTGGCCAGAAAGAAAAGAAATCGATATTGAAAAAATGTTAAAGAATAGCATAGCAATTGGGGTATGGAAAGAAAATGAGTTAATTGGGTTTGCTAGAGTCGTTTCAGATGGTGTTTTTCGAGCGTACATAGAAGATGTTGTCGTACATGAAAGTGTAAGAAATAAAGGTATTGGAGAGAATATGCTTACAATGTTACTGGAAGAGATATCTCATATTGATATTGTTAGTCTATTTTGCGGAGAGAAACTCATAAAGTTTTATGGGGAACAGCAATTTAAAGCGACGAAGCAAATTGTGATGCATCGTAAACAAATAGTGAAAGAATAAGAGGTGCCATTTAAAATGAATGCAACGAGAGCATATTGTTTATCAAAAAGAAAAGCGACAGAGGATTCTCCAGATGGCTGGAGTGCAACATGTATGAGACTCAATAATAAAATATTTGCGATAGTGAACCATGAAGAAGGTGAAAAAGCTGCGATTACATTAAAATGTGATCCTGAGCTCGCTTTACGAATAAGAGAAGATTATCCAGACACAATAATTCCAGGGTATCATATGAATAAGAAACATTGGAATACAGTGTATATACATAAGGGAGTAGAACAGGAGCAAATTAATAAAATGATCGATTGGTCGTATGAGTTAGTACTACAATCATTTTCAAAGAAAAAGCAGCAAGAGTTAATAGATTAATATGTATTAGGGGTGGATATAATGAAAGACGCAGTCAAAGATACGTATGATAAATTAGCGAGTACATATAAAGAAAATATAGATTTGGCAAATCCATATAATAGTTATTATGAAAGACCTGCGATGATGGAGATTATTCCAAGGGAACTAGAAGGGAAGAGAATACTAGATGCTGGATGTGCCGCTGGATGGTATACTTCTCAATTCGTAGGAAGAGGGGCTAACGTTACAGCAATTGACATAAGTCCTGAAATGGTAAAAGCCGTAAAAGAAAGTATGGTAGAAAAAGCAACGTTCCTTTGTCACGATTTGCAAGAAACATTGCCATTTGAAAATAATACGTATGATATCATTGTAAGTTCGTTAACTCTTCATTACTTAGAAAATTGGACGCAAGTATTTCAAGAGTTTCAGCGCGTATTGAAGCCGGGTGGAGAACTTATATATTCCGTTCATCATCCTTTTATGGATTTCACAAAGTTTACATGTGAAGATTATTTTGAAAAACAATTATTAGTAGATACTTGGGTTAAACCAAATATTACAATAGAAGTTAGTTTTTTTAGGAGGTCGCTCCAAGACATAATCAATGAAACAACAAACTATTTTGTATTAGAAAAAATAGTGGAACCGAAGCCGATTGAAAAGATGAGAGAAGTAGACAGAAAATCATATCATTATTTAAGTACAAATCCACATTTTCTTATTATGAAAGCAAGTAATAAATAGCTAGTAAAATGATTGTATTTTACTAGCTATTTGCAGTTTTACATGATGAATTAGGAGCTTTTGAAATGAATATAAAACGAAATCAATTACTATATGTAATGTTTACTATAGTTGTTATTATGTTAGGTCTTAGTTCTAAAAAGTTTGCTTTTGCGTTACCTCATTTATTAAATGATTACTTAGGTGATGCTTTATGGGCATTAATGATTTTCGTTGGATTCGGATTTTTGTTTCCTAAAATAGAAACGAAGAAATTAGCTTTTATGAGTTTAATATTTTGTTACGGGATTGAAATTAGCCAATTGTACCATGCACCTTGGATTGATAATATTCGTGCAACGACTATAGGGGGACTCGTTTTAGGTTACGGATTTTTGTGGAGCGATGTAGTTGCTTATACAATTGGTGTTGGGATAGGAATGCTTTGTGAGTTTATGTTACGGAAGAAATAAGTGAATTTTAAAAGGGGTATTTGTATATGGAGGATATATTAGAAATTGCAAAGTTTTGGTTTGAAGATGAAGATATCACAACTATTGAAGTTCAACCAAACGTAACGAAGATTTACTGTAATAATAAAGCGTATATTTTAAAGGAAAAGGGATCGATAAAACATTTTCTAGTTGAACTAAATGTATTAGAACAGCTTGATGAAAAAGGAGTTAAAGTAAAAAAATAGTAAAAATGAGAAATGATGAAAGGTACGTATTTTATAAAGAGAAGTATTATAGTTTGTACGAATATATTGGTGGAAGTGTACTAGAAATAAAAGATACAGAAAAGCTAAAAGAGCTAGGAAGTACAATTGGAGAGAAGGTAGCTAATTTACATCAAGCACTACATTCAGTGAATAGTGCTAACGAGTTAATAAAAAGAGAATTGTATAAAGTGGTATACAAATGGGCCTTACCAATTTTAGAAAAGAATGCATCTGTCCATCGGAATGTCGTTCGAAAAATGGATCAAATACGTACAGTTTTGAAGGAAACGGTTCACCCACTACCAAAACAAATTATTCATCGTGATATGCACTTATCGAATGTGATTTTTCATGACAATGAATTTCAAGGATTTATAGATTTTGAACTTTTAGAAAGCAATGTAAGAGTATTCGATTTATGCTACTGCTGTACAAGTATATTAAGTGAGCTATTTAGTGATGAAACAGGAAGAGGGAAATGGTTACATATTGTCAGCAAAATCTTTGAAGGATATTATAAACAAAGCATTTTAACGAGAGAAGAACTACAATCTATTTGGTATGTCATGCTTTCTATTCAAGTTATCTTTATTACTTATTTTGTTCAGTTACCAAATTTATTAAAGTTGAATGAAGAGATGTTCTTCTGGATTTTTGCAAATAAGGAAGATATTGAAGAATCTATAGTAAGGACCGTATGAATATGAAAAAAATCATATTAATTGGTTCTGGTGGTTCAGGAAAATCTACATTAGCAAAGCAGTTAGGAAATAAACTAAATATTAAGGTGCATCATCTTGATGCATTGTTTTGGAAAGCGAACTGGGAAGGTGTTCCTCGAGAAGAACAAAGAAAAGTTCAAAAAAACTTAATTAAAGAAGAAGAGTGGATTATTGATGGGAATTATGGCGGGACGATGGATTTAAGACTGAATGCAGCGGATACAATTATCTTTCTTGATATTCATAGAACGATGAATGCAGCGGATACAATTATCTTTCTTGATATTCATAGAACGATTTGTGTTTATCGTGCTTTTAAAAGAATTGTACAATATCGAAATAAAACAAGACCGGATATGGGTGCCGGATGTGAAGAAAGACTAGATTTACAATTCTTTAAATGGATATGGGAGTATCCGAATAAGAAAAAACCTGCCATTTTAAAAAGACTAGATCAATTAAGTAAAGGAAAAGAAGTGATTATTTTAAAATCTCCAAATGAAGTGAAACGGTTTTTGAAGAAGTACGATAAGATAAGTAGTTAGATTTTAAAAAGAAGTAATATGGGGGGATACTATTGAATACATTCATTCGCTCGATTGATTCTAATATGATGGAAATTCCAGCAGGAGAGGTAGTATTAAGAGATGATCGAATAAAAAAAGAATGGCAAGTTCAAATAAAACCATTTCTTCTTGCAAAGTATGCTGTAACAATGGAAATATATAATGCCATTACAAATCCTACATTAAATAATGATAAAGATAGTAATAAACCAATTGTAAATATTTCATGGAATGATACAATTGCTTTTTGTAATTTACTTTCTAAACAAGCGGGATTAACAGCGTATTATTCTATTAGTGATGATGGAAAAAAGGTTAGTTGTAATATAGAATCTGACGGCTACCGATTGCCATCTGAGGCAGAGTGGCAATACGCATGTAAAGCAGGTACGACGGGATATACATATGGGGAACTTCAGAAAATAGCGTGGTATAATGAAAATTCAATTGGACAAATTCATGACGTCGGTAAAAAAGAGCCGAATGCATGGGGACTTTATGATATGTTAGGAAACGTTTGGGAATGGTGCTATGACTTGTATGATGAAAAAGTGTACGGATCGTACCGAATTTTTCGTGGTGGTAGTTGGGCTGAAGCAGCTAGAGGCTGCGGCGCGACTTGTCGCCGTCGTAGCCATCCTACATTTCATATAGACGATCTCGGTTTTAGGCTTGCTAGGTCAATTAAGCAGGAAAATGATACATAAAATACCGTGAAGAGTATGGAAAATATCCATACTCTTTACAACATAGAAATTTTAAAATGTAAGGAGTATTTTGAATGGCACGTATTTTATTCATTAACGCTGGATCAGAAGGACATATAAATCCAACATTACAAGTTGTAGAAGAACTGATTTCTCGCGGTGAAGAGGTCGTTTATTTTTCAATAGAGGCTTTCAGGGAGCGTATTGAGAAGACAGGTGCTACTGTACGAACGATAGATGATCAAAAATTTATACAAGCATTTCTTTCCGGTGGTCGAAATTATTTACAGGAAAGAATAAACGGCCTTCTACATACAGCAGATATTGTAATACCTAGTGTTTTAGAGCAAATTGAAGGAGAATATTTTGATTACATGATCCACGATTCTATGTTTGGCTGTGGTCATTTAATTGCCCAAATTCTTAATCTTCCGGCCATAAATTCCTGTACATCTTTTGCGCAGGATGAAAAAGCATTTAAACAAATGTTAGACCATCTTTCTAAAAATATCCCAGTGGAAGTGCAGAATAGAATATATAATGATTTTCAAAACTTAACTAGAGAAATTGCAGGGAAATATGGTGTTGAAATAAATTCACCGTATGAAGTTTTCTGTAATCCAGCACCGCTTACTATTGTGTATACGATTAAGGAGTTCCAACCTTTTGGTAATACGTTTAATGAAACATTTAAATTTGTAGGTCCATCTATTTCTGCACAAGGGGAAAATGAAGATTTTGATTATACTTCAATTGAAGAACAAAGCCTGATTTACATTTCACTAGGTACTGTTTTTAATGAAGCAATTAATTTTTATAAACTTTGTATGAAGGCATTCGAAAATAGTAAACATACAATTGTTATGTCTATTGGTAGTAAAACGAAAATAAGTGATTTAGGTGATATTCCTAAAAACTTCATTGTGAAAAACTATGTACCGCAAACCGAACTACTTACATATACAAAATTATTTATTACACATGGCGGGATGAACAGTACGCATGAAGGACTATATAACGGAGTTCCACTCGTTGTAATTCCGCAAAGTGCAGATCAGCCAGTAATCGCAAAGCGAGTAGAGAGTCTCGGAGCAGGAGTTAAATTGCAAATGCAAGGATTAACTGCGGATAAACTTAGTAAAAGTGTAGAAATAGTATTAAGTAATCCATCATATAAAGAAGCTGCTTTGAATTTGAAGGAGTCTCTCCGAAAATCAGGTGGGTATACGCAAGCAGTTGATGAAGTTTTTAAATTTACTGGCCGGTATTAAAACTATATATGTGAAAGGGTGTCTATATTAAATGATGTAGACACTTTTATGTTATATGAAGCGAGGAATTAATTATATGGAAAGAATGAAAGTATTAAATGTGAATTTTGAAGATATGACAGCTACACCATTTTTTCAAGTGGAGGCAAAAAATAGAATTAGATTCGATATAGAATTATTTGAGGGGAATTTGAGAAAATTAAGAGGACTACTGACTGAACTTTTTAAAAGCCCCGATACAATTGACGTTTCATTTACTTCCGGTTATATAACATATGGTAAAAGTAAGAGAGTAAATGAGAAAACAAAAATTGGAAGGTTCATGAAGATTAAAAATTGGACAGAAACGCAAGTAGACGTTGATGATCTTGAAAGTACAATCATATTTACTACGATTAAAGGTGTCAATGAAGATGAAGTATATAAATATTGCAAGTATGTCGTTAATGGTGGTTAGCAAGCTTATATTTCTTTTTATAACGATACTTATTTGTTGTATATAAGTACAGACGTAATTGAAATTATTTCACCAGATACAAGTTTAATAGAAAAATTAAAAATCCAATACTATGAAGAGTATGACAAGTTTTATGAAACTATTTTGAAACATTAAGGATTATTCGCAATACATAAGTAATTTCACGTACCCAATAGAGACATATATTGAATATGGAAATGGAAGGGTGTTACAAAAAAATATAATCTTACATCGCTATGCATATCAAGTTGATTAACAAATATTTCGAGAAGACTTGGTGCAATCCATCCGCGTATACAAAATGCTTTTATATGGCCTTTTTTTACAAGATTTATAATTGCTATTACGAACTTTTACTTTATAATTTTAAGATGTAGTTTTATGTGTTAATAATAATTTCACTGTTTCTGCACAACTTCTGCACGTGTTTAGGTAATTTCTATGTCATGATATATTCAGTAAGTGAAATATATCACATGGAATGAAATATTTCTTTACTACGGTGTATGCATAACTTATGCATACATCACTACAATATTGTCTCGTGTTATTCTTTTACATCAAAGCCCACATTACACTACGAAGTATAACAAGAAGGGGACATGAACATGAATAATCGAATTTTAAAACATCTACAGAACATGAAAATGAACAAAAAAAGTCTAGGAGCTGTTGCATTAACAGCGGGAATTATCGGCACGACACTTATTCCTCAAAATGCTTACGCGCATGGTTTTGTTGAAAAGCCTGGTAGCCGTTCCGCTTTATGTAGTCCAACTTATGGTGCACTAAATGTAAACTGCGGAAGTGTTATGTATGAACCACAAAGCTTAGAAGCACCAAAAGGATTCCCGCAAGCTGGTCCAGTTGATGGACAAATCGCTTCTGCAGGCGGAAAATTTGGTGGTATTTTGGATCAACAAACAGCGGATCGTTGGTTTAAAAATACAATCACTGGCGGAGAAAATACGTTTACTTGGAAGTTTACAGCGCCACATTTAACAAGCAAATGGCACTACTACATTACTAAAATAGGCTGGAATCCAAATAAAGCACTAACAAGAGCAGACTTTGAGCCAATTGGAACTGTACAACATGATGGTTCCGCAGCTTCAAATAATGTAGCACACAAAATCAATGTACCTACGGATCGTAGTGGCTACCATGTGATTTTAGCTGTATGGGATGTAGCTGATACAGCAAATGCGTTCTATAATGTAATTGATGTAAATCTCATCAATAATGTGAAACCAGACACAGAAGCGCCAAGTATTCCAAATGGAATTCAGACACAAAAAGTAACAGCGAATAGTATAGAACTAACATGGAACACTTCTACGGATAATGTAGGAGTAAAAGGGTATCAAATCTTCCGTAACGGAGAGATGATTGACACCGTACCAGGCACTCATTTTATTGATAAGAAATTACAACCAAGTACAGAATACTCTTATACTGTAAAAGCAATTGACGCAGCTGGCAATGTATCGAAAGAAAGTACAGCGCTTACAGCAAAAACAACAGTTGAGGCTCCTGATACAGAAGCACCAACACAACCAAAAGGATTACATAGTATGGGAACGACAGCGTCAAGTGTGGACCTAATGTGGAGTCCATCTGACGATAATGTTGATGTAGACCATTACGATATTTATAGAGAAATAGAAGGAACAATGAAAAAAATCGCAACATCTAATACGACTTCTTATATGGATAATAATTTACTCGCTAATAAGACTTATAAATATGTAGTGAAAGCTGTTGATGTAGCTGGAAATGAATCCGTACAAAGTGATATATTCACAATTACTACAAAAACTGAAAGCGCTTCATATGGAGAGTGGGATGCAAAGAAAGCGTATAAAAAGGGTGATAGAGTCCTATACGAAGGAAAAGTGTATGAAGCCGTACAAAATCATCAAGGAAATGGGGATCCAAACTGGATTTATGCTTTATCCTTATGGAGAGCAGTGTAAGTTTTACCTCAAAATGAAATAAAAGATAATGGGCTTTGATGCAAAAAAAGGAAGCTTGAGAATTCACTTTTCTGCTTATAAAAAAGACGACGTATTCAGCGTCGTCTTTTTTATAAATTTTACTTTCCTCCATTAAATGATGATAAGTCCCGTAATTAAACAAAAGCGTTAATATAATAAAAAAGGAGAAATGAGAAATGTATAGAAAAATCGTTGAGTATGATTCTAAAATGTTTTTAAAAATGTGGTGAGTGAAAAAAAGAACCCTTTATAAAAGGGGTTCTTCTGGTGAGTGAATCTATTAATTGCAATCTTGATAATATTCATCACATGAATCGTTATTCTCGTTACAGCAAATACAAAATGTTTTTTGGACAAATAAACTAACTATACTAGTAGAACCTTCCTGTTTTGTAAGAGTAAGACTTTGAAAATCTTCAACTTGAAATATTTTTGTTTGAACAGGTTGTAATGTTGTAGTAATTGGGCGGCTAGATTTTCTTGTGAGAATAGTTACTTGAACGGGTGCACTCATGCCGACGACGAATAACTGAATTAATGTTTTATTATGATTGTTTGTAAAATCCTCGAATACAGTTTGTGGAGCAGTGGTTTCAAGGAAAACAGATACAGGTATATTTCCATTTGCATTTTCTGCAGAACCAGCAATTGTATGGGTTTCAATAAAACAGTTATTTTTTTGATCGTCCGAATGTGATTGTTTTTTATAATATTTTTTACCATCTTTATAAAAATAATTTGCCATACTTATGTTACTCTCCTTTCTTTGAGATATCAATATATATTATTAAACAAAAGGAAAAAGTGCTTGTACAAAAGGTTAACATCCGCTATCGTAAATAATTGAAAACGCTATTTGATATGTATATAATTTGAGAATGTTTTAGTTTTTAAGTAAAAATAAAGCACACATTAAAGTGTGCTCCTATGAAAGCTTTAAATTTGTATGACTAAATAGTCACCATACAATAAAATATGCTTATTTAATATAAATGTGTGTCGAATCTATAATAATATATTTCGGCTCACATTGCGTTTTTATTACCGAATTTGTGCAACCGTTAACGCTGCCGAACGAATGTCTACAGTACCAATTACTTCAACGGGTACAATTTGAATTAAATCACCAGGGTTTAAGTTAATGAGAATGACACCACTGGATACATCAACTTCACCAGTGCCAAAAATATTAGAACGGACTGCGGTTCCAGATCCTGCAATAATATTAGTTGATGAGTTTAGTGTCAAGAAAAATCGTGCTGCTTCCGGTGCTACGGGAACATTATCAAGGCTAATTGTTAGTGTATAACTAATTTGATATATACCAGCTATTTGAATTCTAATACCAGTTCCAATACTAATTGTATCATTTATTACGGGAACGGTAATATTAGGATTTGGCCCTGTACTAGGTAATAGTAGTGGGGTGAATAATGTTGCAAATTGAGGTGAAGTAGCATTGAAAGCAAAACCAAGGGCAGGTAGTGTACTAGGGGCTTGTGCACCACAATTAAAGTGCGTGAATTTACGACTAGATGAGAGCATATTTTCACTCCTTTCTTTCATTTAGATAACGTAAGTAATAATCTCACGTTTTGGACAAGCATAATACAATATATGAAAATTTATAGTACAAAGTGCAGAAGTGTTACTATTACGGATAATTTTTAATTTTATATAGAAAAAAAGCAGCTAGCCGAATTAGCAAACTACTTGGTAGGTTTTTAAAGAGAAAACAGGAGAATATTGACGGGATATAGATCTTTATTCAGAGGGTTCAAATACCATTAAAGAAAAAAATATAGCATACCGCATTCCAAATCATGCAATCTAAATAATTGTAAAGATTATATATTATAAAATCTGTATAAATAGTCCTCTTGAAAAATTTTGAAATTGGCTAGCAATACAGGGGTAGGTGTAATAGTACCAATTTTAAATTTTATATAGAAGTCACTATTAGGTACATGAATGTATGACTCTCAATACATGGGGATTAAATTTTTTGTACAAGAATTTCATCTTGCGGGGCGTTGTTTTTAATAACTCGAAAGCGGTAGGAACATTATACTGCCAGCAAATTGAAAGTTTATAGATATGATATTAGAATATCCACCAAAAATAATTCAAAACGAATAAGATACAAAAAAGGTTACTATAAGAATACTTCATGTAAATTCATATAGTAACCTTTCTATTATGATAATACTTTCGTCATAAGTATATGTGGAATGCCATCTTCCATAAATACATTGGAAGAAGTTTGATAGTCTAATTTTTTATAAAATCCTTTAGCTTGTGTTTGCCCGTGTAGTTTCACTTTTGTAGCTTTTTTGCTACGGGCAATTTCTTCTAACGTTTGAATAATTACTTTACCTAATCCGTATGTACGATAATCTTTTAAAATACAAATGCGTTCTAGTTTTCCGGCACCATCAACAAATCGTATGCGACCTGTACCTACAGGAAGCTCATTATAATAAACTAAAATATGTTTACATTCTTCACCGATTTTATCAAAGGTATCGAATTCATCTTCAAGAGGGACACCTTGTTCTTTTACAAATACTTCTTTTCGAATGTGAAAGGCAGTTTCTAAATCTGTAAGTTTTGTTATGAGTTTGGATTGCAAATTGTTCAGTCCTTTCTAGTGTAATCAGTTTTTGTTTTCATAGTATATCATAATAAATAGCTATAAAGAGAAGAAGAAAATAATAAAAAGCCGACTTTAAAAAGTCAGCTTTCATTATAGTTCCTTTATCCCGTTTTTAGTACCGATAATCGCTTTCCTTGTCATATTTATAAACAATCCTGAATCAACTACACCAGTAATCATTTTTAATTGTTCGTGTAAATTAGCAGGATTAGATATATGATTAGGAAATATACAATCGATAATCATGTTATGATTATCGGTAATAAAGGTTTCATTATTTTTTATACGTAACGTTGTTTGACACCCTAAAGATTGAATTTTACTTTCGGTTTGTTTCCATGAAAAAGGGATAATTTCAACAGGCAATGGGAAATTACCTAAACGAGCCACAAGTTTTGATTCATCAGCAATAATAATGAGTTCTTTAGAGGAGGAGGCAACAATTTTCTCACGAAGTAATGCGCCACCGCCGCCTTTTATAAGCTGTAAATCGGAATCAATTTCATCCGCTCCATCAATTGTAAGATCAAGACTTTGTACGTCATTTAAAGAAATCAGCGGGATGTTTAGTTGCTTTGCTAAAGCTTCAGTTTCCTTTGATGTTGGAACAGCTTGAAAGTATAGTCCTTCTTGTACAAGTTGACCTAATTTTTGTATCGTCCAATATACGGTAGATCCTGTGCCTAGTCCAATGTTCATTCCATCTTTTACAAAGTTAGCAGCATATTCGCCAACAAGTTGTTTTAAATTCATCATTTTACTCCGCTGGGCGTGGACCGGCAGCTAATCCTGAATTTTCAACTGTAAGTACCGGACGAACGACTATATCTTTATGTACACGCATTTGACAAGATAATCGTAAATGATCTTCAATCCCTTTTTCTGTCATCGCATTTTTTTCATTCGCACTCGCTTCACAGAAATCACCCGCTATAATTTCTACTCTACAAGTTGTGCAACGTGCATTTCCACCACAACGATGAAGAATGTTTACACCGTTATCTTCAATTGCTAATACTAACTTTGTTCCTTCTTTCACATCAAAAGTGCCAGCACCTTCAATTGTTAATTTTGGCAAATTTGTTCCTCCTCACGTAAAATTGTACATAACATATTTATGACCGCGAATTATTGAACATAAACATTATTTTTTTATAAGTCCCGTAACTTTTTCGTTTCATCAATCGTTTATTAAGTAAGCGCTGAAAAGGAGTGGTTATTTTGTGCACAAAAGTAACGCAATTGTTTAAGAAAGATATCGATATGAATCATTCAAATATAAATTTTTTGATTGAAAATTATGCAGAGTTAAAAAGGTATTGTACGTTTTTAACGAAAAACAGATGGGATGGGGAAGATCTCGCCCAAGAAACAGTTTGTAAAGTTCTTCAAAAATATAGTAATAAAGATATTTGCATGACACTTGTATATAAAATAGCTAGAAATCGTTGGTTAGACCAGATAAAGTCAAAATCAGTTCATGAAAAAATAAGGGAACAAATTACTTTCGAAGAACCACATGAAAAAATTGCAAATTTGCATGAAATGGTAGGGAAAGTATTATCTTCATTAAATGTACAACAATCCACAATTTTATTATTAAAGGATGTTTTTCAATATAGTATCGCTGATATCGCTAAAGTATGTTCTGTATCGGAAGGAGCAGTGAAAGCTTCTTTATTTCGGAGTAGAAATAGGCTGAAAACTGTAAGTGAAGAAGGGCTTGAAATCGTTGAATTCACAGAAGATATTGATATTGTTGTAACGTCTATTCGTGAAGAAAGGCCGGAATTGTTAACTAAGCTTCTTCCAACAATAGATTTTACGAAGTTACCAACTAAACAACCTGTCTTATTACTCAGTGCGAAAAACTCTTCTTCCTACAGTTGTATGCTTTGTGCGGCATAACAATTATTGGAGGGATTTAAAATGAATGCAATTCCATATGTAGTAGAGCAAACGAAATTAGGAGAACGTTCCTATGATATATATTCAAGGTTATTAAAAGACCGAATTATTATTATCGGTTCAGAAATTAATGATCAAGTAGCGAGTAGTGTTGTAGCTCAATTATTATTTCTAGAAGCGGAAGATGCAGAGAAAGATATATATTTATACATTAATAGCCCAGGTGGATCAACGACAGCAGGTTTTGCAATATTAGATACAATGAACTTAATTAAACCAGACGTGCAAACGCTTTGTATGGGATTTGCAGCATCATTTGGTGCGTTGTTACTCTTATCAGGTGCAAAAGGAAAACGATTTGCATTGCCTAACAGTGAAATTATGATTCATCAACCGCTTGGTGGTGCGCAAGGGCAGGCAACTGAAATCGAAATAACAGCAAAAAGAATATTAAAGCTAAAGCATGATATTAATAAAATGATTGCAGAAAAAACAGGGCAACCGATTGAAAGGGTAGCACATGATACAGAAAGAGATTATTTTATGACTGCAGAAGAAGCGAAGGAATATGGGATTGTAGATGATGTTGTTACGAAAAAATAAGATAAAACAGGCTAGAGAATATGCGAATTCTCTAGCCTGTTTTATTAATCTTTTATCCATTCATCAACTAACGATTGATTCTTTTCAATCCATTTTCGTGCTGCTTCTTCTGGATCTTTCGTTTTATTTAGCATGACCATTAACGTACCAAGCTGCTCATCGTTCATTTTCCATTTATCAAAGTATTTCACAATATCCGGATGATCTTTTTCGAAACCTTTACGAACGGAGTAATAAATGTCATCTTTTTCACCATATACTTTCTTAGGGTCTTTTAAATATTTTAAATCAAATTCTGAAAAACCCCAATGAGGATTCCAAAGCGTAACAGCGATTGGTTTCTTTTTCGTATATGCCTTTTTTAATTCACTCATCATCGCAGCTTCTGAAGATTGGACAAGTTTTAGTTTAATATCATATTCCTTCATCGCCTTATTTGTTAAATTCATTAGGCTGCTGCCAGGTTCGATTCCGACAATTTTGTTATCTAGTTCATCTTTATGTGCATTTAAATCCTCGATACTGTTTATGTTTTTCAAATAAGAAGGAACGACAAGGCCAAGCCCTGTACCTTCATACCATTTTGATTTTAAGACAATGTCATTTTTATATCGATCATTTAATGGTTTATCCGTAACAGGCAGCCATACTTCTAAATTTGCATCAACATCACCACGAGCGACACCAGTCCAAATTGCAGCTTTTTCTAAATACATGAGTTCAACTTTGTAGCCTTTTTGTTCTAATAACACTTTCCACATGTTTGCAGTTGCAATATTTTCTTTCCAACTTGTTACACCAAGTTTAATTTTTCCTTTCGAATTTGCATTTGTTGCATTACATGAGGTGAAAATCATAGTAATAAATAATGCAAGGCATATAAGCCATATTTTCTTTCTCATTGAAAACCTCCTAAGAAACGTTTGCCTTTTTAAATAAATGTATAAGTAAGCATTCTTATTATGAACGGAAACGAGAATTTTAAAGAAATCTTATGAATGTCATTTTTATGTAATATTTCTTTGTAAAATCGCAACACTATGTAAATAGATGGGTAGAAAAGGAGTAGTGACATGGATAATACAAAGGTGCGTGTTGAAAACGTAACAAAAGTATTTGGGAAACACCCGCAAAGAGCCCTTTCTTTATTAAAAGAAGGAAAAAGCAAATCCGAAATTTTAAAAGAGACCGGAATGAATGTTGGTGTGAAAAAGGCAACGTTTGAAGTATACACCGGAGAAATTTTCGTTATTATGGGTTTATCCGGTAGCGGGAAATCAACGCTAGTTCGAATGCTAAATCAATTAATCAAACCGACAGCGGGGCATATATACATAGATGGTGAAGACATCGCAACGATGGGAAAAGAAGAGTTACGAAGAGTAAGAAGAACGAAAATGAGTATGGTGTTTCAGAAGTTTGCTCTATTTCCGCATCGTACTGTTTTACAAAATGTTGCATACGGATTAGAAATACAAGGAGTTCCAGTAGAGGAACGAGAGAAAAAAGCGTTAGAGTCACTTAAGTTAGTGGGACTCGATCATCATAAAGACAATTATCCAAGTCAACTTAGTGGTGGGATGCAACAGCGAGTTGGTATTGCGAGAGCACTTACGAATGATCCGGATGTTTTACTTATGGATGAATCATTTAGTGCATTAGATCCGCTTATTCGAAAAGAAATGCAAGATGAATTGTTAGAGCTACAAGATAAAATGGAGAAAACAATAATATTTATTACTCATGATTTAGATGAAGCACTTCGAATTGGAGATCGTATTGCATTAATGAAAGATGGAGAAATTGTTCAAATTGGAACGCCTGAAGAAATTATGATGAGCCCTGCTAATGAATTTGTAGAAAAATTTGTTGCGGATGTGAATTTAGGAAAAGTAATTACGGCGGAGTCTATATTAAAACGACCGGAGACTTTATTAATTGACCGTGGACCTCGTGTGGCACTGCAAATTATGAGAAATGCGGGCGTTTCTACAGTATATGTTGTAAACAAAAAGTATGAGTTTTTAGGTATATTAACCGCAGATGATGCAAGTAAAGCAGTACAAAAACAGTGGCCGATTGCTGATTTATTACTTAACGATATTCCGCACGTTTATTTAGATACTTTACTTGAAGAGACGTATGCAAAAATGGCAGAGATGAAATATCCGTTACCCGTTATTGATGAGAAGAAAAGGTTAAGAGGAATTATTAAACGTGAAAGTGTCATTCAAGCTCTTGCAGGTAACATTGAGGAAGAGGTGAAAGACGATGAATAGTATACCGCGTATTCCATTAGGGGAATGGGTCGACTCGTTTGTTGCAAGTTTATATGAGAACTTTGAAGGTTTGTTCCGAGGATTCTCGTATATTATCGGAGGATTCGTTGATTTACTCACTAATTTTTTAACAATAATACCAGCCATATTGATGATTATTATCCTATGTTTCTTCATTTGGTACACAACGAGAAAATTATCTTTAGTTATTTTTACACTCATCGGATTGTTATTTATTTTAAATATTAACTATTGGGCACAAACGATGCAAACATTAGCACTCGTACTTACGTCTGTTATTATTTCGATTATTGTCGGAATTCCAATCGGTATTTTAGCATCTCAAAATGAGCGTTTCTCAAAGTTTTTAAAACCAACATTAGATTTTATGCAAACAATGCCCGCATTCGTATATCTCATACCAGCGATTACATTTTTCGGAGTAGGTGTAGTACCTGGCATAATTGCATCAGTAATCTTTGCGATGCCACCAACAATCAGATTTACAGACTTAGGAATTAGACAAGTTCCGGAAGATTTAATTGAAGCAGCGAATGCATTTGGATCCACAGCATCACAAAAACTATTTAAAGTACAATTACCACTCGCAACTGGGACGATTATGGCCGGAGTGAATCAAAGTATTATGCTTTCGTTATCGATGGTTGTAACAGCGTCACTTGTAGGAGCACCAGGACTAGGAGTAGATGTGTACCGTTCTGTAACACAAGTTAATATCGGAATGGGATTTGAAGCGGGACTAGCCATTGTTGTCATCGCGATTATATTAGACCGCATTACACAAGGATTTCATCAAAAAAGAAAATAACAAAAAAACACACTTTATTATAAAAAGTGTGTTTTTTTGTTCGAAAAGATTACATACGAACAATAACAGAACCGCCAGCTGGTGCACAAACTTGATTTTTTTCTTGTTCCATTGATTTTATTAATTGATTATTTTCTTCGATTAATGAGATTAATTTTGCTAATTGGCTTTCAAGACTTGCGATGCGCTGCATCATATATTGAGAATCGTGATGCAGCGTATTTCTTACGGGATGGGGGGAGTAAGCATATTGTTGATTTATATTTGGATTCCAATGAGGATACATTTGAATCGTTCCTCCTTCAATGAATAACTGATCTTTCTTATAGTAAATGCCTATGTAGATGTAATGGTGACTTGAAAATTCTTTCATATAAAGAGGATTAAATAGGGGGAATGGAAAAGTAATAAAGTACATTTTTTGGAAATTTTCAAGTGGGATAGAAAATATATTAGGAAATAGCAACATTCATGTAAATATTAAATTGGGAGAAATGATGAGAGGAGATGCTATTTTGGCTAATAATAAAAAAAGAAATAATGCAATGACAATTGGTGTCGCTATAGGCGTTGTAATCGGCGTAGTACCTGGCTTATTTACTGATAATGTAGTAATTGGAATTGCGATTGGGATTGTAATTGGAATGGGGATTGCGGTTTTGAAGAAGGAATGAGGTGCAAATTATTAAAATGAAATAATGTAAAAATTCCTAATTTAAAAGATTGAATTTTCGGAATGAAAAACCTGTTTTTCCTTTTTTTATGATATTATATATAAAAAGGATGGTGATGGATATGTCAATAAACAATCCAGCAGAACAAAACTGCTTCATTTGTGAAAAACATAAAGGAAACATTATAGTTCCAGGTGGCGCTATTTATGAAGACGATCTTATATACGTTGGACATGTCCATTGGGATACAGAAGAAACATATCTCGGTTACGTAATGATTGATATAAAAAGACATGTACCTGGTCTTGCTGAATTAAATGAAGATGAGGCGAAAGCATTTGGACTTATAACAAGTAGAATAAGTAAAGCGCTAACAGAAAACGAAGGTGCAGAACATATTTACACGTTTGTTTCGGGTAATGGTGTACCGCATTTACATATGCATATTATTCCCCGTTATCCGGATACACCAAGAGAATTTTGGTCGCCTACTGAAGTAGCAAATTGGACTGGTGCACCATATGGAGGTTCTGAAGAAATTAAAAAACTATGTGAAAGAATACGAAATTATATGGTAAATGAGTATGTATACAACAAATAATAACCAATATTCATGGGTTGGAAATACGGAAATGTGTTTAGGGGAAATCTCAGTTAAGCAATATGATGACATTGTACTTGGTAAATACGGTGGGAATATAAGTGCCGGAGCAAAAAAGAATGAAGACGGTGCGTTAGTTTGGTCAAATGATGATTGGGAATTTGCAGCTATTTTAGACGGGCATAATAGCGCAGAAAGTGTTGATTTAGTTATACATACAATCGAAAAAGAATATGTAAATATAAAAATAATGATGAATGAACGAATTGAAACAGTTTTTCAATCAGTTGCAAATCATATACTTACAATTTTTCAATCCTCCTCATTTAAAGAAAAGTGCAAAAGAGTTAAAGGTGAAACAGCTTTTTTACTATGTGTAAGAAAAGAAAACTACATATGGTGGCTATCTATTGGAGACTGTCTCGTTTATGTATTTCATGATGAATTACATAAATTAGGGCAATACGCACTAAATCAACGTCATTTTTACGAATGGATTGGCAATGTAAATACATTTGAATTACCTGTACCTTGCTATTCATCAGGAATTCGTGAATTACGTACTGGCAACAATCGAATTGTAATGGTGACAGATGGGGTATTAGAATGTGGGGAACGTCGTTATGAAACGCCATTAAATCTGTATAACGATATGAATGAAAATAAGATAGAGCTTAAAGAAAATGTTCACAATGTTTTAGAACACGTGCATCATCAATTGGGGCGAGATAGTGCAACAATTATTAGTTGGGATGTTGAAAATAAAAAGAATGCTACGTATCCGAGTGATCAGCCGGAGAAAATGAAAGTAAGAAAATAAAAGGAGGGGGGTCCGTCAATTACAAAAATGGCTCTATTAATTTTATAGGTACTATCCATATTCGCTTATGAAAGAATAGCAAGAAAAAAGTTAAACATCCTGAAACAAAAAGGATGAGAAATAGATTGTTGTTGTACAATACATAAAACATGTCTTGATAAAACTACTACTTAAGCATAAAGAAAATGAAAACATTATCGAAACATGGAAAAATTATATAGTCTACTTTATTAAAAATATAATTAATTTAATAGGAGGGAATGCAATGGGCAACTCTACTATTTGGATTATAGTTATTAGTATGATAATTGGAGGATATTTTTTAGAAAAGTTTTTAAGAAGAAAATTAAATATGCCAAAGGGCAATGTTTGGATATATAAGCATGTAAATAGTTTACATGTAAAATTAGAAATAGGTCTTTTTATCGTATATCTTATATTAAGTTTTATTTATCTGTTCAAAGCAGAAAATGCTAATATAGGAATTGTTGTACTTATTTATTTTGGAGCAATTTCCTTATTACGCGTATGGATGGAATGGAAGTATAACAGAGAGACAAAGGAATATATTCTTTCTATAATTGGATTCTTTGCATTTGTTTTTATGGTTTCAATGTTGTTTTATTTTGATCCTCTTTCTACATATTGATATCGTTTGGGTTTTTAATGATGAATATTTAATAAGAGTAGCCACCATTATTTATCTTGATAGTTACTCTTTTTATTTACATCTTCCTAAAACTCCTCAAAACAAGAAATTCCCACAATCTCCAAGGAAGAATCTTCTTCGCAAAAATCATAAATTTCACACTTTTTCCAATTGGATATCGTAAATTAGTACGCTTTGCTTCAGCAATTTCAACGATTTTATTAGCAACATCTATCGGGTTACCAAATGTATCACTACCGCTATTAATATGTTTTTGTATTTTATCCATATATTCTTTGTAAGGAGATGTTGTATCAGATTGGTTTCCAGCTAGTTGTTTACCAACCTCCCATATGTTTGTGTTATAAGAACCTGGTTCAAGTAAAGCAACATCAATTCCGAAAGGTTTTACTTCTAAGCGAAGGGATTCACTCCAGCCTTCTAATGCATATTTTGAAGATACATAAGGAGATAAACCAGGGAATCCAACTTGGCCGCTAATGCTGCTTATATTAATGATTTTTCCACTTTTTTGTTCTCTCATATATGGTAAAACAAGCTGAGTGATTGATATAGCGCCAAAAAGATTCGTTTCAAATTGTTTACGATATTCCTCTACTAGAATTTCTTCTACAAATCCTCCATTTGCATATCCTGCATTGTTTATTAGGAGGTCTACTCTATTAATTTCTTTTAAAAACAATTGGAAGTTATGTATAGAGTTTTGATTTGTTACATCTAATTGTTGAATTTTTATGTTTTGTTGTAAGTTTAGTTTAGTAGCTTGAGATAGTAAGTTTACTTGTTTTTCAAGGTTTCGCATTGTAGCAATGACAATATATTCTTTTTTTGCTAGTTCAAGTGTCGTTAATAGTCCGAATCCACTGGAGGCTCCTGTAATAACCGCGATTTTTTTATTCATTGGTCGCTCGCTTTCTTTTTCTTTTATCATAACGAGTTATAGGAATAAAATCTATTAATGATACATGTTGTTTTAATAAGATTATATGATAAAGTGCTTTAGTTTTTTCATTTATATATGTATTGGAATGATTTAAAAAGGGAATTGTGTAGACTCAGCGTATATAGAGAAGTAAGTATTATATAAGCCAATGAAATGAGGGAAGAAAAATGGTCCATGTGAAAGACGTATTAGCAGATCAGTTGTTAGCAAATGCGAATGATCCTAGTTGGTATATGCCATTTTCAGATGCAGTGAAGGATTTATCTGAGAGAGAAGCTTTCTGGAAACCGAATGAAGAGAGTAATAGTATAGCAGAAATTGTACAACATTTACTGTATTGGAACTCAACGTGGCAAACTAGGTATAAAGAATCAAATGTTAATGCGGTACCCGCTATTGGTGACAATAACAAAAGCTTTATGCTATCAGATAATCAAACATTCGAAGAGTTAAGGGAAAAATTATTAGAGAAATTGTTACAATGGCAAAATCTCATTAATGAAGACAAGGTTGAAAGTGATGTAGTTGGATTTCCTGTATCCGCGAAGTGGTGGGAAGTGCTAGGTAATGTAACTACTCATAATGCGTATCATATTGGTCAAATTATTTACATCCGGAAACTACAAAAAAGTTTTGATAGTGAATAAGGGAATGATTCTCTAGTAAGGTGAACAAAAGTGGACAAAACGAGACAGCTGTCTCGCTTTGTCCACTTTTTTATTTTTAAAAAGAAGAGAAAGTCTATTAAATCAAGGTTAGAATTTGGCACGCTTCTTGCAATATAAAAGATGAACAAGAAAATAGGAGGGCTGGACATGTTAAAAACAACTGAAAGTAAAGGGAATGAAATTACGAAAGAACAAGCTCGCTGGATGTATGAAAAAATGTTAGAGATTCGTAAATTTGAAGATAAGGTACATGAATTGTTCGCGCAAGGTGTTTTACCAGGTTTCGTTCATTTATATGCTGGAGAAGAAGCGGTAGCAGTTGGTGTATGTGCCCACTTAACGGATAGTGACAGTATTACAAGTACACATAGAGGTCACGGACATTGTATTGCAAAAGGGTGTGATTTAAATGGTATGATGGCTGAACTTTTCGGGAAAGCGACAGGATTATGTAAAGGTAAAGGCGGTTCCATGCATATTGCCGATTTAGATAAAGGAATGCTTGGTGCGAATGGCATTGTAGGCGGGGGTTTCCCACTTGCTTGCGGTTCAGCATTAACAGCTAAATATAAAGGAACAAAAGATGTAAGTATTTGCTTCTTCGGTGACGGAGCAAATAATGAAGGAACATTCCATGAAGGGGTTAATTTAGCGGCGATTTGGAAGTTACCAGTTATTTTTATCGCTGAAAATAATGGTTACGGTGAAGCAACTACATTTGAATATGCTTCAAGTTGTGATTCTATTGCTGATCGTGCAAAAGCATATAACATTCCGGGAGTTCAAGTAGATGGAAAAGATTTACTAGCGGTATATAAAGCAGCGGAAGAGGCTGTTGAACGTGCACGTAATGGCGGTGGCCCAACTTTAATTGAATGTATGACATATCGTAATTACGGCCATTTCGAAGGAGAAGCACAAACGTATAAAACTTCAGAAGAAAAAGAAGAACATTTAAATGAAAAAGATGCGATTGTGAATTTTCGTAAGCATTTAATTCATGAAGGTTTATTAACGGAATCTGAACTTGTTGATATGGAAAAAGCAGTAGATGAAGCAGTGCAACGATCAATTGATTTTAGTGAAAATAGTCCATATCCAGAGGATGAAGAATTATTAAAAGATGTATACGTTTCTTACAAATAAGAGGAGGGTGAAAAATAATGACTAGAACAGTAAGTATGTCAACTGCTATCAATGAAGCGATGAAAATATCAATGCACCGTGATGAAAATGTAATTTTAATAGGTGAAGACGTTGCGGGTGGTGCACAGGTTGATCATTTGCAAGATGATGAAGCGTGGGGCGGTGTTCTTGGCGTTACGAAAGGGCTTGTACAAGAATTTGGCCGAAATCGTATTTTAGATACACCAATTTCTGAAGCTGGTTATATGGGAGCTGCGATGGCAGCGGCGGCAACGGGATTACGTCCGATCGCTGAATTAATGTTTAATGATTTTATCGGTAGTTGTCTTGATCAAGTTTTAAACCAAGGTGCAAAATTCCGTTACATGTTTGGTGGAAAAGCAAAAGTACCAGTTACAATTCGTACGATGCATGGTGCTGGATTTAGCGCAGCAGCTCAGCATTCTCAAAGTTTATACGCGTTATTTACGAGCATTCCAGGTATTAAAGTTATCGTTCCGTCCACCCCGTATGATGCAAAAGGCTTATTATTAGCGGCAATTGAAGATGATGATCCAGTAATCTTCTTTGAAGATAAAACACTTTACAATATGAAAGGTGAAGTGCCAGAAGGATATTATACAATTCCTTTAGGAAAAGCAGATATTAAACGGGAAGGCTCTCATATAACGATTGTCGCAATTGGGAAGCAAGTTCATACTGCGCTTGCGTCTGCGGAGCAATTATCGAAAAAAGGACTTGAGGTAGAAATTATTGATCCACGCTCTTTATCACCGCTTGACGAAGATACAATTTTAGCATCTGTTGAAAAAACAAATCGTCTTATCGTTATTGATGAAGCAAACCCAAGATGTAGTATCGCAACAGACATTGCAGCAATTGTAGCGGATAAAGGGTTCGATTTATTAGATGCACCTATTAAACGAATTACAGCACCACATACACCAGTTCCGTTCTCACCACCACTTGAAAAACTATATTTACCAACGCCAGAGAAAGTAATTGAAACGGTATCAGAAATGATTGGGGACCGTTCTTTATTGAATGTGTAATGAAACGATGAGAAGGGAGAGAGAAATATGGCTGTAGAAGTTGTAATGCCGAAATTAGGAATGGCGATGAAAGAAGGTATTATTACGAGTTGGAATATTAAAGCTGGTGATAATGTAGCAAAAGGAGAATTAATTGCTAGTATTAATTCTGAAAAAATCGAAACAGAAATAGAAGCACCCGCTGATGGAACGGTACTGGATATAGCTGTAAGTGAAGATGAAGGAGTTCCACCTGGTACTGTAATATGTTACATCGGAAAACCAAATGAACAGGTATCGGTAAATGAAACCGTAAATGCTACAGAAGAATCAATACCGAAAGTAGAACCTCAAAATGAACAACATCCTGAACCGTACGCGGAAGAAAGATCAAAGAAACAAAGAATAAAAATATCTCCTGTAGCAAAGAAAATGGCAACAGTTGAAAATCTTGAAATTTCCACATTAATAGGAACAGGTCCTGGTGGGAGAATTACAAAGGCAGATGTATTAAAAGTACTTGAAGAAAAAGTTGCTACCCCAGAAACGTTTGTAAAAGAAGAAAGTAAAATAATCCCTATTACCGGTATGCGGAAAGCAATCGCAAATCGGATGCAAGCAAGCCTCCAAAATAGCGCACAATTGACATTAACGATGAAAGTAGATGTTACGGATTTAGTTGCTTTACATAAAGAAATAGCGGAAGTTGTACAAAAACGGTACGATAACAAACTAACCATTACTGATTTCGTTTCTCGTGCTGTTGTATTAGCGCTTCAGGAGCATAAGGAAATGAACAGCACTTATATAGATGATGCAATCCATCAATTTGAACATGTTCATTTAGGTATGGCAGTGGCGTTAGAAAATGGCTTAGTCGTTCCGGCTATTCGCTTTGCAAATAATCTATCTTTAATAGAGTTATCTAAAGAGATTAAAAATGTGGCACAAAAGGCACGAACAGGTAGTTTAAGTAGTGATGGTATGAAAGGAACGACATTTACAATTAGTAATTTAGGAAGCTTTGGTATCGAATATTTTACGCCAGTATTAAATACACCTGAAACTGGTATTTTAGGTGTAGGTGCAATTGAACATGTTCCAGTATATAAAGGAAAGAAAATAAAAAAAGGTAGTATGTTACCTTTAAGTTTAACATTTGATCATAGTGTACTAGACGGTGTACCAGCAGCTGCATTTTTACGCACAATTAAACAATACTTAGAAGAACCGGTAACAATTCTTTTATAAAGAGAAGGTGAGAGAATGAATAAATTAGTAGTTATTGGAGGCGGACCCGCTGGATATGTGGCGGCAATTACCGCAGCTCAAACTGGGAAAGATGTTACTCTTATTGATGAAGATGATCTTGGTGGAACTTGTTTAAATGTCGGGTGCATGCCTACGAAATCTTTGTTAGAAAGTGCTGAAGTATACAATATTGTTAATCATGCGCAACGTTTTGGTGTATTAGTAGACAAACGAAGTATATCAATTGATTGGAATCAAATACAGACGAGAAAATCACAAATTGTTGTGCAGCTCGTACAAGGAATACAATATTTAATGAAGAAAAATAAAATTAAAGTTATAAAGGGGAAAGGGAAATTTGAAACGGATCATCGTCTGCGAGTTACGCAGAGGAATAAGGAAGCGATAGTGGATGGAGAACAATTCATTATAGCGGCAGGTTCAGAACCTACTGAATTACCTTTTGCTCCATTCGACGGGGAATGGATTTTAAATAGTAGTCATGCGATGTCCCTTGAAAACATACCAGCTTCATTACTTATTGTTGGGGGCGGCGTAATAGGTTGCGAATTTGCTAGTATATATAGTCGTCTTGGAACGAAAGTAACGATTGTTGAAATGGCACCGCAATTACTACCTGGTGAAGATGAAGATATCGCAAGCATTTTAAGAGAGAAATTAGAAAATGACGGTGTAGAAATTTTCACAGGAGCTGCTTTAAAGGGATTAAACAATTATAAGAAACAGGCTTCGTTTGAATACGAAGGAAGTATGCACGAAGTAACTCCAGAATTTGTTCTCGTTTCTGTTGGCAGAAAACCTCGTGTACAAGATTTAGGATTAGAAAAAGCAGGAGTTCAATTTTCAAATAAAGGGATTACTGTAAATGAGCATATGCAAACGAACATAGCACATATTTACGCAGCCGGTGATATTATTAGAGGAATACAGCTTGCTCACGTAGCCTTTCATGAAGGAACGACAGCAGCATTACATGCGAGCGGAGAAGATGTGAAAGTAAACTATCATGCTGTACCTCGTTGTATATACACAGCTCCAGAAATAGCTAGCGTCGGTTTAAGTGAAAAAGGTGCAAGAGAACAATATGGTGATATTCTTATCGGAGAATTTCCTTTTACAGCGAACGGAAAAGCTCTTATTTTAGGAGAACAAATGGGGAAAGTAAAAGTCATTGTGGAACCTAAATATCAAGAAATTGTAGGGATTTCTATTATCGGTCCTCGTGCAACTGAACTAATTGGTCAAGGCACCGTAATGATTCATACAGAAGTTACCGCTGATATTATGAGAGGTTATATTGCAGCACATCCAACTTTATCTGAGGCAATTCATGAAGCTTTATTGCAGGCGGTAGGACATGCTGTACATGTTTAAATGAAAATATAATAAGCCACTATTCTCTAAATGAATGAGAGAATAGTGGTTTGAATTTTTACTATTTAATTTCAATAGCTGAAGTTATATCGTTCCAATCAGCAGCTAAATTAGCAGTTTTACCATACCAATCAGCGTGTTTAAATAAAACACCTTTTCCATATCCTTGTGTAGAAGTATGCTCCCAAAGTGTCGTTGAATAACTTGCAGAAGGTGACGCTGTACTTACAGAAGAAATTCTGTCGTTCCAGCTAGATGGTAAGTTTTTAAAGCCGCTGCTCCAGTAAATATATTGGCCACCTTTATCTTTATGTTCATAAAAATCAGTACTACCAGCACCACTACCTAAAGGATTAATTTTATTTTTAAGTACTTTTTTATCCTTTTCAATATAAGCATCCAATGTTTCTCTACTAGTAAAACCATAAGCTAGCCAATCTCCATTTTCATTTTGCTCTGGTAATACCATAGTAATTTGGATGTCTTTCTTATCCTGATCACTTAATTTTGCAAATGAAGTAACATTCTGTTCATCCACTTTTAAATAATCAAATGACTTAATTGTGTTACCTTTTTCTTCAGCACTTGCTACGCCTAGTCCGCCAGTTAATGCAAAACCCGCTACTAATGTTCCTGCTACTAATTTCTTCAACATATAACCATCCCTTTTTGTTTAGATTTTTGTACAGGTGAATCTTGTACAACTAAAATGTATTCTAATTTCTTATTTTTGTAAATATTCTGAAGTTTTAGAAATAATAGGCGGAATATTTACATTTTTACATTTTTTCTTTAGAAAAAATGGTTATTGGAATGATATAATAAGCGGATACATTGCTTTTCTTGGATGATAAAATGTTTTAGGAGAGATGTAATTGAAATATTTCACAAAAGATTGGTATAAAGAAATGCAAATTTCAGGATTTGTGCATTTCATAGAGTCAATAGAAGAATGGAAAGACATAGATCCCGATTATATACAAAGTTTGAAAGACGAAGTAGAAGAAAGGAAAGAAGATTTATTACACTATCTTCCTGAAACACTACATCCATACATTCATAACAACATGTTTGATTCAGTATATCTACCTAATGAATTAAAGAAACTTTTGTTAGAGTGGACAGCAGATTATGAGGCAAGAATGGAACGATTAGATCAATCATACTTAAAACATTTTAATTCCATTAAGAAAAAACTTCCGTCTCATGTCGCTCAGCTACATGAGATGTCACTACATGATAGTGTGATTAAAGTAGTAAAGAGAAAATCAGAAGATACTTTGTCTATCGTATTAGATTGCAGTGGTACTTTTAGTGAATTTGATAAACTTAAAGTGACTTTTATAGGAGTAACAAAGTGTTCTATGCCAGAAAACTTTGAAAGTGCTTGGTGGCTATATCATGAAATAGCTCTTACTGAAGATGGTTTTGAACTAGGTGTTTTATTTGACTATCCATTTAGAGAAGTGACGATTTGTGCAGCAGATGTATTCCTTGAGAAAAAATGATTAAGTTACATGTATATTAACTAATAATAAAGAGAGTTCCTTTAGATGGTATTTACAAGTTCAACAATAAAAAAACAGTCAATAAAGACTGTTTTTTTTATTTTGATGCTAGATTCTCAAGCTTCCAATATGTATTTGTTAATGGAGCAACTTTACTATCAATATACAAATACATGTTATTTAAGTCTTTAGGAGAAGTTTTCATTTCAAATACAACGTCAGTAGTTAAAGAAAATTTGTGTGGAACATTTTTATAGTGCTCGTCATCTATCGGATGAGCTTCACCTTCATATTTCTGACCAGTTTTTTCATCTTGTATGAAATATTTTATTTTCGAAAGATCAATAGTTTGTCCATCGTCTCGAACATTATTAATCATAACACGAGTAGTAAGGCGCCACTCTTTGTCTATTTTTTCAAATTTTGCATTTTCAACTGTTGCTCTATAGTATTCGTTTTTAACTATTTCTCCATAGTGCATTGCATTTTTTTCGAGAGTGCTTTTTTCTTGTTTTGGTGTAGTATTGCTATTACATCCTGTTAATATTCCTGTAAATAATAATGCTGTACAAGTTACTTTAATTAAAGATTTCATAGTAATTCCTTTCTGTATTAAAAAGTAAAACATAGGAATAATTTTACATGAGTAAGGAAATAAATAGAAGTCTTTTAGTAGAATATGCAAATGTGCATTTATTTTATGTAAAGTTAACAAAATAGAAAAAGAGAGAAAACCTGCATAAAGACGGAAGAAAAAGGATTGAAAATATTGTGAAACGGAAGAAACGTGCATATAATTAACATAAAGTTCAAATTTCTGAATCTTCAATAACGGTGGTGATAACATGTTTACTGAAGAACGTCGGGAGAAAATTTTAGAACTACTTAGTACAGATGGAAGAGTAATCGCAAAGGATATTGCGGAAAGATTTGATATGTCTATTGATTCTATAAGAAGAGATTTGTCTATTATGGAAAAGGATGGTTTATTAAAAAGAACGCACGGAGGTGCAATTGAACTTACGCGAGTGAGGAACTTAGCTGCGGAACCAGCTAAACGTTATAGTGATAGCTCAATATATGAGGACACAATTGCAAAGGTTGCGGCATTATATATACAAGAAGGTGATTCAATTTTTATTGGTGGGACTTCCATTCATAATGCTATGCTGAAATATTTACCGGAAGTATCATTTACTGTTATTACGAATTCTATAGAAATAGCGGGTCATCTAAGAGAATATAAGAATATTGATACGTATTTAATTGGCGGAAAAGTAAAACCTTCAGGAAATATTACTGATACACTTGCCTCTGAATTGATAAGTAGATTTTCTATTGATCTTTATTTCTCTACAGGTGGAGGCATTTCATTACAAGGTATTAGCACTGCAACACCTGAAGTTGCTTATTTTAGTAAAAGAGTAAGTGAAATTGCTAGAAGAAATATTTGTTTAGCTCCGCATAATAAACTTGGAATAGATTGTTTTATAAGAGGAGAGTCTCTAAAAGAAATTGACCTTATTATAACTGACGAAAAGGCTAGTAAAGAAACTGTTCAGGACTTTGAGAAACAAGGTAAACAAGTTGTAATAGCGCCATTATATTCATTTGAAAGGAGTTTGACATGATTGTAAAAGAGCAAAAGTTTCATATAAATGGATTAACTTATACAATTCGTTCTGCAGCTGAGAAAGATGCTGACCAGTTATCGAAAATTAGAGTTCAGATTGATGGAGAAACTGAAAATATGGATAGAGATGCTGGAGAGGGATTTATAGATGACCTAGGGTTTCAAAAAATAATAAAAACAGATAGTGAAGAGACGAAGAATCTCTTTTTAGTTGCAGAAGTGCACAATCGAATCGTTGGATTTTCAAGGTGTGAAGGATCAAATTTTAAGAGATTATCTCATAAAGTGGAGTTTGGTGTTTGCATTTTAAAAGAGTTTTGGGGATATAGAATGGGTAAGAGCCTATTACAACAATCTATTAAATGGGCTGACGAAAATGCAGTAAATAAAATATCTTTACAAGTATTAGAGACAAACGAGAAAGCTATTCATCTTTATAAAAAATTAGGTTTTGAAGTAGAAGGCATTTTGAAAAATGACAAAAGACTATCGGATGGAAAGTATTATAATACGGTAGTGATGGGAAGGTTTACTGATACTTTTCATAAAAGAGGTGAAGAAGTATGTTTTACAGAAGGAAGTACTATGTAGTGAAAAATGAATTCATAGAAGTATTTAATGATCATTTCAATAACACAAACTTACCTAATCAATTAAAGCATGGTTCTAGGCTAATAGGACGCTGGATGAAAGATAATAAGAATGGTACGTCTGAAGTATTTGCCATATGGGAATATGATAGTTATGAACAGTATAAAGAAATAGAATCGAAAATTAGAAGTGACGAGATGCATGTTAGAAGAATACATGAATGGTATGAAAACTATGGCGGGAAAGAATATGTTTTACAAGAGTACATAGTAGAGATGAAAAATGAAGAGTTAGTATGTAATGTAAAATAATGGGAGTTAAGACTAATGCAGGTCAGAACGAAATTATATATTAGTTTATCAGCCGCTATTTTATTTGCAATAGCCGTGATTGTTTTCTTTATAAATGGTAATCCACAAAATGGTTTTGGTTATGTATTTTCTTTGCGTCCATTATACAAAATATAGTGCTACTAAAAAAGAATAAAGAAATGCATTAAAATATTCAAATTATTAACATATTTGTGTCGTCTTTCTAGTTGTATTGAAAACGCTTTTATTCAGTTTTATAATAAAAGTATGTTTTATAAAGTGAAACTTTAATCAGTGGAGGTGTTATTCATCCCTCACTAATTATTAGTTAAACCAATCAGGCTTTTACGGGCAGCCTGACCCCCACCTAACTTCTTTGCTCTAGCTGAATTTTGAGGTGGGGGTCTTACTGCCCGTTAATGCGGAATAAATCTCCAAAACAATTAAAAGGGAGATGATACAATGTTAGCTTCACCGTTTTACTTACATACATGGAAAAAGTTTATTGATAAAGGAGTCCTTGATTCGAACCGTATAAACGAAAGAATTTCAGAGTCATGGCATCGATGTAAACAAGCAAATGTGAATCCTCATATGAATAAAGGTCAGAAAATTTTGTCTTCTAATATTTTTCAAGAACAAAAGAAAAAGAGTGAAAATTTCCTTGATATAGCATTACCTCAAATACAAAATATGAGAAAAATCATTGATGAACTACAAATGATGGCATTATTAATCGATCCAGATGGTTATGTTCTATCCTTAAGTGGAAATAAACAAACGTTAAAGCGAGCGAAACATATTAATTTTATTGAAGGTGTAAAATGGACGGAAGCAGCTGTGGGGACAAACGCAATAGGAACAGCATTAGAAATTGAAGAAGCTATTATGATAAGTGGTACTGAACATTACTCCGTGGCATCTCATAGCTGGAGTTGTGCGGCTGCTCCCATTCATAACGATGACTTGAAATTAATTGGTGTTCTAGATTTCTCCTGTCCAATTGAATTTTCGCATCCATATATGCTCGGTATGGTAACTTCAATTGCACATGCGATAGAACGTGAATGTAGCATAAGAGTTCATCAAAATGAATTACACTTAATTCATCGTTTTTTAGATGTCATTGATAGTGATGAACAAGTAGTTATTTGTAATCATCGTGATGTTATCGTTTCTGCGAGTAAGAGCGTTCGGAAACGAGTAACTAATTGGTCAAGAATGAAACTTGAAGATTTAATGCGCTATGGATTGGAAACTAAATTAGAGATACCAGTATATAGTAATGAAAGAATGATCGGGAAATGTATGTATTTAAAGGAAAACAAACAAATGAATACATATTCTGCTTTCACATTTATAAAAGGAATTACTTTTTCAGGAGTTACCGGGACAAGCAAAGCATTTCAACACACACTAGAAGAAATTAAGCTTGTTTCACCGACTGATGCTAGTGTGTATGTATGTGGCGAGACAGGAGTAGGAAAGGAATATGTTGCGAGAGCGATTCATGAAAATAGTCCAAGAAAAGACGGGCCCTTTATAGCTGTTAACTGCGGTTCTTTGCCTAAAGAATTAATGGAAAGTGAATTGTTCGGTTATACTGAAGGTGCGTTTACAGGTGCGCGACGTCAAGGATATAAAGGGAAATTTGAACAAGCGAATGGAGGAACATTGTTTTTAGATGAAGTTGGTGAAGTACCATCAGAGATGCAAGTAGCCTTATTGCGTGTTTTACAAGAACGCACAATAACTCCAATAGGAAGTTCAAAAGAGGTACCAGTAAATATTCGTATTATTACTGCCACACATAAAGATTTACTACGGTTAGTAGAAGAAGGGAAATTCCGTCAAGATTTATATTATCGTTTGCACGTTTATCCGTTATATGTTCCATCGTTACTAGAAAGAAAAGAGGATATTCCATATTTTATACAACACTTTTGCGAACGGAAGAATTGGAATGTTGTATTTCCAAAGAGTATTTGCAATCAATTTTTACAACATACATGGCCCGGAAATATTCGAGAACTAGTAAATGTATTAGAACGCATTTACATTTTGTCGCAAGGACGGGAAATATGCGAAAAACAAGTCGCTTTTTTGATACAAACAATGATGGGAAGTGAAAGACAATCCCAGTTGCAAACAGAAAATAATGAAGAACATACATTAAGTTTCCGTGAAAGAATACAGCATGATAGTATGATTGAAGCGCTTCAAAAGACGAACGGAAATGTTTCGTTAGCCGCAAAACTATTGGATGTACCCCGTAGTACATTTTATAAACGAATGCAAAAATTTAATCTATAAAAGTAGATTTTTGTAATCTGCTTTTTCTTTTTGAGCTCATGTTCTGTCGGAATGTGCGCTTCCCAGGGAAATAATAAAATAGTTAGACGGGAAATTCCCTAAAGGAGGTTAGTATGTGAAGTATATTGAAATTGGTATCGGGAATAGATGGTTCGTTCGAACAGAGACCGAAAATACAGACGGTACTGAATTTGAGGAAAAAGGAATTGTGAGACCTATTTATTTTGAATCATTTTATGTCCGTGTTTGGTTTCGGAAAACGTGTTTTATTTTTGATACGAAAGAGGGCTTTAAGAAAGTAAGGAAAAGTAGAGCTGAGTATAAGTTTATTATTGGAATTGTGAGTAGGTTAAAACAATAAAATAAAACAGGTTGTATTTTTATGATTATAATAATCACATACATACTCGCAATTATTATAATAGGCTATTCTATTTATAGTTAGAATGATGATTTTAAGAAAAAATAGCACACTTTAAATATGTGAAGTGCGCTATTTATATAATCCCGTTGTATACATCTCCGTTAATGTATACACTATTTCTTCTAGTTTTACTTCTTTGTTATTTTGTACAATAGTCCAAAGAAACATTTCATTCATTGCGAACCAACCGCGTGCCACGAGCTCTTTATTTAATTCAGGATGCGCTAATCCACTTTCTTGAGAGTAAGTAATATCCTGCGAAATACTTTTTATAAAGCGTTCGCGAATCTCACCCCATTTTTGACGTATCTCTTTTGATAATCCGATTGCTTCTTCGACAACTTGCAAAATAGCTCGTTCTTCTTCTGCTAATTGTAGGAATGCTCTAACTTGATTTTGAATCAAGTCACGTGCTGCTGCTTTCGTTTGAGGGAAGAAAGAGCGTCCAGCAATATTATAAAAACGATTCATAACATCTTCCATTAACACGATAAGGAGATCATCTTTGTTTTTAAAGTATACATATGCTGTTCCATAACCAGTTTCTGCATGTTTAATAATTTGCGTGATTGTCGTTTTCTGAAATCCATTAGTAATAAAAATAGTGTAACCCGAATGTAATAGTTTCTTTTTTGTTTCTAAGGAGCGGTGTTTTCTTGTTGAAAGAGTAGTGTTTTTCAAAGAATCACCTCTTTATACTGAAATATCTGAAAATATAATTGTATTGTAAAAGAAGATAGTATGTAAAGTCAACTGACATAATATCATTGACGTTATATCAACTAAGGTGATATATTTCAATTAGTTAGAATAAAAAGAAAATTAAGAGAAGGTGACACCATGTATAAAGAACCATTTCAACCAACTTATGAGTATGCGCTTGAGTGTGATAAACATGATGAACTGAAAGATTTTCAAACTGAATTCTATAAAAAAGAAGGAACTATATATTTAGATGGAAACTCATTAGGACTACTTTCGAAAAGAGCAGAAAAATCGTTACTTACTTTACTAGATTCATGGAAAGAGTATGGCATTGATGGCTGGACAGAAGGCGAACATCCATGGTTTTTCCTTTCGGAGAAATTAGGTGAACTGACGGCACCTCTTATTGGAGCTTTACCAGAAGAAACTATTGTAACCGGTTCTACGACTGCGAATATACACCAAGTTATTGCGACGTTTTATGAGCCGAAAGGAATACGTACAAAAATTCTTGCGGATGAATTAACTTTCCCGTCAGATATTTATGCACTTCAAAGTCAAATTCGTTTAAAAGGCTTAGAGCCAGATGAGCATTTAGTAAGAGTGAAAAGCCAAGATGGTCGAACACTTTCTGAAGAAGATATTATTCAGGCAATGGAAGATGATATCGCTTTAATTTTATTACCTTCAGTTTTATATAGAAGTGGTCAAATTCTTGATATGAAACGTTTAACAGCGGAAGCTCATAAACGCGGCATTCATATTGGATTTGATTTATGTCATTCAATTGGTTCTATTCCACATCATTTTAAAGAGTGGGATGTTGATTTCGCTGTATGGTGCAATTATAAATATTTAAATGCAGGGCCGGGTGGTGTTGCAGGCCTTTATGTAAATAGTAAACATTTTAATAGACTGCCAGGATTGTCTGGATGGTTTAGTTCTAGAAAAGATAAACAGTTTGATATGGAGCATACATTAACAGCTGCTGATCATGCAGGTGCTTATCAAATTGGTACACCTCACGTATTAAGTATAGCACCATTAATTGGTTCTCTTGAAATTTTCAAAGATGCTGGTATGGAACGTTTACGTAAGAAATCTTTACATATTACGAGATACATGCTGGATTTAATTGATCATGAATTAAAAGATTTCGGATTTACAATTGGAAACCCGTTAGAGGATGAAAAACGAGGTGGACATATTTATTTAGAGCATGCGGAAGCAGCGCGTATCTGTAAAGCACTAAAGGCAAATGGAGTAATTCCAGATTTCAGAGCACCAAATGGGATAAGACTTGCGCCAGTAGCTTTATACAATACGTATGAAGAAGTATGGAATTCTGTTCAAATTTTAAAGAAAGTTATGAAAGAGGAAGAGTATAAACAATTTGAAAATAAACGAGAGGTTGTGGCATAAGAATGCAAACATCAAAGTGGATTGATATTTCACAGCCATTAAATAATGATATTGCAACTTGGCCAGGAGATACACCGTTCTCGTATGAAGTTTCATGGTCAAAAGAAGAGAGCGGTTCAGTAAACGTCGGAAAGTTAACGATGAGTATTCATACAGGTACTCATATTGATGCGCCTTTTCATTTTGATAATGACGGAAAGAAAGTAATAGATTTAGATGTTCAAGTTTATGTCGGACCTACGCGAATCATTGACGTTTCTAACCTTGAAAGCATCGGAAAAAAAGAATTAGAAAGTTTTCATTTAGAAGGTGTAGAACGACTATTATTACGTACATCTTCACATGGTAAAGCAGAAGAATTCCCAGATGTGATCCCACATTTACGTGCTGATATTGCACCGTTTCTTTCTGATAAGGGAATTCGTTTAATCGGAGTGGATGTACCATCAGTTGATCCGTTAGATGATAAAGAACTAGCAGCACATCATCAATTGTTTAAATATGGAATTCATATTTTAGAGAATGTCGTACTAGATCATGTAGCAGACGGCGATTACGAATTAATTGCATTACCACTTGCATTAACAGATGCAGATGGAAGTCCAGTTCGAGCTGTCATTAGACCAATATAAGTAGAAACATATAAAAGGGGTGTTTGACTAATATGAAAGAAAACGAAAAGGTAATTATGGAAAAAGGGATTCACACGGATTTTAAGGAAAATATGACGTATGGTGAGTATTTACAATTAGATAGTTTACTATCTTCTCAAAAGAGATTATCAGACCATCATGATGAAATGTTATTTATCGTTATTCACCAAGCTAGTGAGCTTTGGATGAAGCTTATTTTACATGAACTAAATGCAGCAATTGAATCGATTAAAAACGATAAATTAGCACCGGCATTTAAAATGTTAGCACGTGTATCAAAAATTCAATCGCAAATTATTCAATCTTGGGATATTCTTGCGACATTAACGCCATCTGAGTATATTGAATTCCGTGATTCACTCGGTCAAGCTTCAGGCTTTCAATCGTATCAATATCGAATGATTGAGTACGCACTTGGTTATAAAACACCACATGCATTAAAGATTTATGAAAAAGATCCAGAATTACACGCTCGTCTTCATAAAGCGCTACACGCACCAAGTTTGTATGATGTTGCGATACAGGCGCTTGTTAAAGAAGGCTTCCCAATTCATAAAGATGTGTTGAATCGTGATATTACGCAGCCTTACGAAGAAGATGCAACTGTAGAAGCGGCTTGGATAGAAGTGTATGCGGACGTGAAGAAATATTGGGATTTATATCAGCTTGCTGAAAAATTAATTGATATCGAAGATTGGCTACAACAATGGCGTTTCCGTCATATGAAAACGGTAGAACGCATTATCGGAAATAAAATGGGAACTGGCGGATCTTCAGGTGTATCTTATTTAAAACGAGTACTTGATCAACAGTTCTTCCCTGAACTTTGGAATGTTCGTACGAAATTATAGGAAAAAGCTTGTCAGCTAATTATGGCTGATAAGCTTATTTTTTTATTTGAGCACAATTATGTTTTAATAAAAGGAACAAGATATAATAAATGAATTAACTATTTTAATGGAGGTAAGATTTTTGGATTTTAAGCAACTACAAAATAAATTTGAAAAGAAAAAAGTGAATACATTTCTTATTTATCAAAAAGGGGAATTAACAACTGAGTATTATAAAACACCCGAATGTGTAAATAACTTATATAAAATAAATTCGATTACAAAAAGTATCGTATCTTTATTAATTGGTATTGCAATTGATAAGGGCTATATAAATGATATACATACACCGATTACAGAGTGGATTGAAAATGTACCTGGGGAAAAACATGATTTAACGCTGTATCACTTATTAACAATGACTACTGGTGAGGATTGGAAAGAGTTTGGGAATGGAGTAGTATTCCCAAATGACTTTGTAGAATCAGAGAACTGGGTACAGTACATATTAGAAAAGCCAATAATTGAAGAACCTGCTACAAAAATGAATTATAATTCAGGTTCTTCACATTTACTTAGCTATATTATTCAAGAAGCTACTGGGATGTCGACAGAGCAGTTTGCGAAAAGATATTTATTTGAGCCATTAGAAATTAGCGAATATGAGTGGCAACAAGATCCGCAAGGTATATATGTCGGCGGCTTCGGTATGAAAATGAAATCTACCGATTTATTAAAATTAGGAAAACTATGTTTGCAAAATGGATATTGGAATGAGAAAGAAATTGTATCAGCGAAATGGTTAGAAGAGTCAAGTAGGGCGCAATTTGAAACATATGAACATGTCGGCGCATATGGATATCACTGGTGGGTATTACATAACGAAAGATTTCACATACCGTATTGTATATATTTCGCTATGGGGTACGGCGGACAATACATCGTTATCATTCCTAAGTTAGAAGTAGTAGCTATTATAAGTAGTCATATGCCAAAACGTGGGCTCGTTCCATTAAAATTATTTATTGAGCATGTACAGGGAAATTCCAATTATATATAAGAAAAGGAGGGAATGTATGAGGGATGAAAAAACTTTATCTTTATTTAGACTATGTTTAAGTCTTCTAGCATGTAGTGCCATTATTACGCAATTCATACTCAGGGCACAATTGAAACCGTTCAATCCAGTTAATTTTTTTAGTTTCTTTACGATTGAAAGTAACATTTTAGTTGTATGTATTCTCCTTTTAAGCAGTATCGGAACAGCTACATTTGGTCGCTCAGAACAATTTAGTATACTTCGAGGTGCGGCAACGGTATACATACTTACGACAGGACTCATTTATTTTTTGCTATTAAGAGGATTAGAAGAGTCACTTCAAACGGCAATACCATGGGTAAATACAGTGCTACATTATATCATGCCGATTGCAATGCTTTTAGATTGGATTTTAAATCCACCTATTAAGAAAATCACTTGGAAACAATCTACAAGTTGGCTCTTATTCCCGTTTTTTTACGTTGTATATAGCTTAATACGTGGCCCAATCGTGAATTGGTATCCATATCCGTTTTTAGATCCAAGAATAGGTGGGTATGGTAAAGTACTTTTATACAGTATAGGGATAGCGGTTGTAATTGGCGCTATTTGTATATTGGTAAGATTTTTAGGGAATCGAAACTTTAGGAAAGAATTTTAGAAATGCAAGGAGCCCCACTGTTTCCGTTTTTAACAGTGGGGTTTCATTTTATCTACTCGTCTTCTGAAACGACAACTTTATAAATTTCTCTGTCTTCGTTTCAAATTCTACATCAACAAAAACACCATATTCTTTTCCATCTTCACGTAGCCACAATTTAAACTTTTCAACAGTTATTTGAACCGTTTTTGGTTTTCTACCTATATGAAGATAATCAACAATCTCTGCTTTCGGATATTGTTCTTTCGTCTTTTCTACAGCAAGTTTACCCCATTTTGCATAAGGCGGTTGTGCATGAACAATCGATGACCCGGTATATATATTTAAACATGTTGTTAATAAAAGAATGACGAATGCGATACGCTTTAACAATTGCTTCATAATGAACTCCTTTTCTCCTTTTTGTATATTGTTTACATATTCTTTCAACGATATAAGTTTGGATTTTTTTGTCTTCTTTACATAAAAGCGAGGCTTTTACAAAACATAACCAAGAAATCATTTCTGTAATTAAGGAGGGAAAATTATGCGCCAAAAAGCTATTTTTAAAATAGCAGTTTTACTTGCGTTCATAGGACTGTCTTTAATGGTCAGTAGTATACAACTAAAGAATGTAGAAGCTTTTTCTAATCAAGTCATTCAAAGAGGAGCATCTGGCGAAGATGTCATTGAACTGCAATCTCGTTTGAAATATAACGGGTTTTATACGGGAAAAGTGGATGGTGTTTTCGGATGGGGTACATACTGGGCACTTCGGAATTTTCAAGAGAAATTCGGATTACCCGTTGATGGTTTAGCTGGAGCTAAAACGAAGCAAATGCTCGTAAAGGCAACAAAGTATGATAAGTCAACTGCTAATAAAGGGACGACAACGAATAAAGGAAATAGTGGTGGCTCTGCACAAGAGAATAAACCATCTCAAAATAAAGGGACAAATGTTCCGAACGGTTATTCTCAAAATGATATTCAGCTTATGGCAAATGCAGTATACGGGGAATCACGTGGTGAACCGTATTTAGGACAAGTTGCAGTAGCTGCTGTTATTTTAAATCGTGTTACAAGTGCGTCATTCCCCAATACTGTTTCAGGTGTAATCTTTGAGCCTAGAGCATTTACAGCGGTAGCAGATGGACAAATATATTTAACGCCAAATGAAACAGCAAAAAAAGCGGTTTTAGATGCGATAAACGGATGGGATCCAACAGGAAATGCTTTATATTATTTCAACCCAGATACTGCGACAAGTAAATGGATTTGGACTCGTCCACAAATTAAAAAAATTGGTAAACATATTTTCTGTAAATAGAGCGGAGGTGGGATAATGTTAAGAGGTATTATCATTGTATTATTAACAGTTGGTGTAGTTGGAACAGGATATTGGGGCTATAAAGAGCACCAAGAGAAAAATGCGGTTTTAATTCGAGCGGAAAATAGTTATCAACGAGCATTCCATGATTTAGCATACGAAGTTGATTTATTACACGATAAAATTGGTACAACACTTGCGATGAATTCACGCTCATCTTTATCACCTGCATTAGCAGATGTATGGCGTTTAACATCTGAAGCTCGTTCAGATGTAGGACAACTCCCGTTAACATTAATGCCGTTTAATAAAACGGAAGAGTTTTTAGCAAATATCGGTGATTTTAGTTACCGTGCAGCCATTCGTGATTTAGAAAAAGAGCCGTTAAATGAACAAGAATATAAAACGTTGCAAACTTTATATTCAAATGCGGGAAATATACAAGATGAACTAAGGAAAGTACAACATCTTGTTTTGAAAAATAATTTACGCTGGATGGATGTTGAAATGGCACTTGCATCAAATCGCGATCCAGCAGATAACACAATTATTGATGGATTAAAAACTGTAGAGAAAAACGTAACATCATACTCTTCTACAAACTTCGGACCGACCTTTACAAGTGCACAAAAAAATAAAAAAGGTGGATTTGAAGCAGAAGGAAAGGCAATTTCTAAAGATGAAGCAGCAAAAATCGCAAAATCATTTTTAAATTTAAAAGGAAATGAAAAAGTCGATGTAGAGAAAAGTGGAAAAGGTGCGAAAGAATCATTCTATAGTGTGAAGATTAAAGACTCTGCAACGAATAATGAGTTTTACATGGATATTACCGGAAAAGGCGGATATCCAATTTGGGTAATGAATAATCGAGAAATTAAAGAACAGAAAATTAGTTTAAACGATGCAGGAAGTAAAGGATTGACGTTTTTAAAGGATCATAAGTTTAATAATATGGAGCTTTATGATAGTTCCCAATATGATACTATCGGCGTGTTTACTTATGTAGTAAATGAGAATGGCGTACGGATCTATCCGGAAGCAATCCAAATGAAAATTGCTTTAGACGACGGATCTATCGTTGGATTTTCTGCAAAAGAATATTTAGCATCACATCAAAAACGAACAATTCCGTCTGCCAAGCTAACTGCAGCAGAAGCAAGGAAGAAAATTAACCCTGATGTGAAAGTGATGGAAGAGCGAAAAGCAGTCGTAGTAAATGATTTGCATAATGAAGTACTTTGCTATGAATTTGTTGGAACGTTAGGGAAAGATACGTATCAAATTTTCATCAATGCGAATAGCGGAGCAGAAGAAAAAGTGAAAAAAATGCAAGCTGTTGAAAAAATTTATGATTAAACCTTAATAGTAAAGTGGTGAAAAGAATGAAAATTCTAATATATGTGTTGATGCTTTGCTTTTTTATAACTGGATGCAGTATTGGAAAAAAAGACAATCCAAATGAAAAGCCAGAACAAAAAAATGTCTCAATGAAAAATGTTAATTATACAAACAAATCAAATAAGCCAAATGAAAAAGCAGCGGATCATTTAGCATCTTTAGCGGCAAGTGTGCCAGGTGTGAATGATGCAACAGCAGTAGTTGTTGGAAAATATGCTATTGTAGGTATTGATGTAAAAGCGAAACTAGACCGAACTCGTGTTGAGTCAATTAAGTACTCTGTTGCAGAAAGTTTAAAAAACGATCCGGATGGTGCGAATGCAGTCGTTGTAGCTGATGTTGATACGTATGAACGGCTGAAACAAATTGGAAAGCAAATTAAAAAAGGGAAAACTGGCGAAGGTATACTGGATGAATTAGCAGCAATTGTTGGCCGCGTGATGCCACAAGTTCCGAATGATATGATTGAAAATAGAGAAACGAATCCAATTAAAGATAATGACAAGCAATTACCAAAAGATGAAGAACAAGAACTAAGAAAAGAACAGAATGACCAATCTAATAATCATTTGAATAAGTAAAATGAGCCTCGTACTAAATTGTACGAGGCTTTTTAAATATAATATTAAATATTCAGTTTATTTTTAAGGAAATATATGGTTTAATTATTGTGGGAGGGACAACTGGTATGATGAAAAAAAGTGCATTTATTTTATGTGGTTTCTGCCTAAGTTTCAGTATGACAGCGTGTGAACAAAAGAAAGAAGTGAAAAAGCAAACAGCGACTTCTTCTACTGTGATGGAAAGTCAGAAGAAAGAATTTATCAATATAAATCATTTCTCAAAAATAGATGAAGGAATGACTTATACAGAAGTGAAAGATTTAATCGGTTTTGAAGGAAATTTACTTATAGAAGAAGGGGTAGAACATTCTACACAAATTAAACAAATTTTTGCTTGGAAGGGGAATAATCCAAATTCATTTGTTGAAATTACATTTTTGGATGGAAAAGTGCATTCTAAATCACAGCAAGGTTTAAGTTAATTTGATAAAAATGGGAGAGTATAGCATGAACATACATACTGGGGAAATACAATTAGTTCCGTATAAGGAGACGTATAAAGAAATTATACAATCATTTACTTTACCAAGTGAACAAGTTCAATTCACATCAGATCCAGGCGAATTATTGAAAAAAGCAAAAAGCGATCGCACAAAAAATGTAATTGTTATTTTAGATTACAACGGGGTACCTGTTGGTCTTTTCGCATTACAAACAGGCGAAAGAGTACAAGAGTTCACAGAGAATGAAGATGATTTACTTTTAACATCATTTTCTATAAATTATAATAAACAAAGAAGAGGATACGCTAAAAAATCATTGGCATTATTACAAGATTTTGTAAAACGTTATTTTCCAATAAAAAATGAAGTTGTACTTGCTGTAAATGAAAAAAATATGCCAGCACAAAAGTTATATGAAAAAGTTGGCTTCGAAGATAGAGGCTTTAGAAGAATGGGACCGATTGGTCAACAAATAATAATGCATTTACCTATAATAAAATAACGGGATAGAAAACTTACTCTTGAACATTCATGTAGTAAGTTTTTTTTATTTTGTGTTATGTTAGTAAAAACGAAAGTAGGTATCCAAAAAAGATAAAGGTTTCAACATATATAGTTGAAAGGTCAATGAATATGCGAGGAGTAATGATATGACAATTTATATTGCGTTACTAAGGGGAATCAATGTAGGTGGACATAAAATAATCAAAATGGCAGATTTAAAACGATTGTTTGAATCAATAGGATTAAAACAAGTGAAAACATATATTCAAAGCGGTAATATCGTGTTTGAATCTGAGGAAGATATAAACGCTCTAAAAGTAAAAATTGAATTTGAAATTAAAAGGGAATTTAATTTTGATGTTCCAGTCATCCTAAAAACAAATGAAGAATTTATAAACACTATAAAATATTCCCCTTATAAGGCGGATGCTTTGTTAGAAGGAGAAAGTATACACGTTGCATTTTTAGCTCATCCATTTTCTGAAGATGAGAGGAAGCAGTTACTTATGTACAAAAGTGAACTTGAAGATTGCTATATAGATGAGAAGGTTGTATATTTGTATTTCAAAAATAGCATTCGGAATTCTAAATTAATGAACCAATTTCAGAAGTTACATAAACCAGCTACAGTCAGGAATTGGCGAACTGTTAATAAATTAAAAGTAATTGTAGAGGGTATGTAAATATAAAAAGATGAGGTTTTCTATATATAGAAAACCTCATCTTTTATTTATATTGTTTTGCAACTATGAGTTCGACAATAGGATAAATAAAGAATGAAGAACAAAGTGCGATAAACAGTGGTAGGTTTTTAACTCCATCTAAATTGGAACCCATAGAAAAACCTTCCGAGAAGAGTAATAGAAGGAACAATACAACTACAAGTACAAAATACGCAATTTTAAAGCTTTTATATGTAATTTGCTGTCCCATTTCATCCTGACTTTCTTCTGATACACCGTGGGGATCTCCCCATGTAATATGATTGATGAGGTAGCTAAGTATTAAAGCGCTTGTAAAAATTGTTCCACCTAAAATTACACCTCCATTGATGTATTTATAAGCTCCGTGTATAAGTACTCCGACTAATGATAAAACAATTGTTATTAAAATGAATTTTTTACGATTCATATTAGAACAACACCCCCACGATTGTAAAAAATTCTTTACATTTATAGTATAAAATTGGAAAAGGTTCATGTCAAATACTTTTTACAAGCAAGGCAAATGTATATAGTATTTTGTTTTAATGATAAATAAAAAATTACATTACATTTGAATGTAAAAGAATAGGCTCGCATATATTTGGAAGGGATGTCAGATTAATTTAGGGGGTAGTTATGTCTATACTTTTAAAAGCTGGTGCAGATGCAGGAAATAACGGTTTGAAGTTAATGGTGAAAGGGCAAGACCCTATTTTTATTCCGAGTATTTATTCTTTATATATAGGTGAGCCTACAGGATTGTTAGATGAGGGAGATGTGTCATTATCTGAATTAGAAAATCATATCGATGTGACCATTAGTTCTCCATCGCTAATGTTAAATAATGTACGGTACATCGTTGGAGAAAAAGTGATTCAAGATCAATTAAAAGGTACTGAAGTGGAGAAGAAATCGAATAAGTCGACGGATGAGCTAATGGTTATTACAATACTATCGGGTTTAGCAGTAAGTGCTATGCGTCAAAGTCCAACTTCTAGTCATATTAACATTCGATATGATTTATCTGTCGCTCTTCCTATGCAGCTTATTACACAAGAAATAGCTGCCGAAAATGCAAAACGTTATATGGGAAATCACAAGGTTGTTTTCCATTATCCGAACGGTCGTGATGTTACTATTAATGTTTCTATTGAGTTTTGTAAATGCCTGCCTGAGGGCGCTTCTGGGACGTGGGGCATTGTATATGATGAAGAAGGAAATGTTGTGAAACATAAAATAGAATGTGAACAAAATCAAGTTTCAGAAATTGATTTTGTTGATAAAACTTTATTGTCTTTTGATATTGGTGCGGGGACAACAGAAGAAGTTGTTTCGTTAGGGGTAAATTTCCGTCCGCAATTAAGTAAAGGATTATCGTACGGTGTAAAAGAAACGTTACTACAAATTATTACGAGATGGAACCGGAAGTATCCAACAAAGACGATTGATAGTATTACAGAATTCAATCAAATTTATTTAAATGATAAACATCCTAGGAATGCATTATTAGTTGAGGAATCACAACCAGCATTATTAGGTTTAGCTGCGCGCGTCGCAACTGATATTATTAATAAAATTGATGATATGAAAGACGATCCATACGTGTTTATTTATGGTGGGGGCGCAGTTATCATTAAAAATAGCTTGAAAATGATTTTAAAACAAAAAGGGCGTTTAACAAATGTTATCTTTGTAGATAATCCACTATTTACAAATGCAAGAGGATTATTAGTCTACACTTGTTCGCCAAAGTATAGAGAACATAAACAAAAAGAGTTAGGGTTTACAAACTTAACGATAAGTTAGTTGGTGGAAACATGCGATCTAGGCGATATAAACGTGGTGATCGAGTGAAAATCAATATTCATAAATCAGTATCACCTGAAATGCTTGCATGGCTTAATAAACAATCAAACCCAACTAATTTCTTTTTCTTTGCAGCACAGCAATTATTTAAACAAGTAGGAGATATTGATGTGTCAAAAACTTTACCAAGTAGCCATGTTTTCTCATTATATATGGAGCCCTCATCCTTATTAAAAGTCGAAGTAAATCCTTTTAAAAACGTACCACTAGAAGCGAATAAATCCACCGAAAGTGTAAAAAAAAAATCATGGGAATCTGTTGATCAATTAGATTGTCCATTTTTTTAAACATAGAAAAATATATGTAAGCCCATCACTATACATATGGATACAGTGATGGGTTTTTGTTAGTGTACCACTAGTCCAATAAATAGAAGGGGCACAATACAAATTTGTGCCCCTTCTATTTATTATTTATCTATATTTTAGATGTATGTTCTGTTACTGCTTGAATAATGTTTTTCCAGTCATCAGGATGATTTTCATGTCCTGCTCCTTCAAGAGTTAAAAGTGCTGAGTTTGGAATTTCATCAATAAGTGCGAGACCATGTTCAAATGGTAGTGCTGTATCGTCAGTTCCGTGAATTACTAATGTGGGTGCTTGTATGGAGCTAAGTACACCTTCATAAGCATCATCACCTTGAAGTAAAGCGTGATTAAACATACTTAATAGATTGTTAGCCCTTTCTATTTCGAGTTTTACTTGTGTATAAACTCTGTTTTCATCAAATGAACGTTTTGAGCCGCACAATAGACGAGAGCCTGTAACTAAATACTCTGTCACAGCGTTTTGATTTGACCAATCTAAATTTGCACCATTTGCGTGATGTATTAAAATTCTTTCATCCATCGGAGGTAAATCGCGAGTGTTGTTATCTGAGCCTATAACACTTGTTGCTAGTAAAGTTAACGTTAAAATTCTTTCAGGATGTTTTACAGCGGCAATTTGAGCAATCATGCCACCTAATGACATACCAAATAAGTGCGCTTTATCAATATGATAGGCATCCAGCACTCCAATTGCATCTTCAGCCATAGTTGTTACCGTATAATTGGAAGTTCCAGGTTCGTATGTAACAGAGCGTCCTACATCACGGTTATCAAAGCGAATGACAAATTTCCCTGTGTTAGCTAACTGTTCACAAAATTCTTCATCCCAATAAACCATTGAACACGTAGCTCCCATAATTAATAAAATTGCTGGATTATTAGGATTTCCAAAGCTTTCTGTACAAATATCAGTCCCGTTTGTTTTAATCATCTTTTCGGTCATAGTGTTATCTCCATTTCTTTTGGATTTAATTATAAACATAGAAAATAAAACTCTGTATGATTCTAAGATGTACACAAAATTGAATTTGGAACTCACATTAATTAATAGCGTAGCATAAATACCACCTCTAAACCTGTTTATTGTCATTCAAAGCAAAAAATTTTGAAAAATAATTGTAAGTTATTAAAATAAACAGCAAGGAGGAGAGGAAATGAAAGCAATTGTTATTGATCAATATGGTAGTGTTGAAGAACTAAAAGAAAGACAAATTTTAAAACCAGTTGTTACATATAACGAGGTATTAATACGCATTCTCGCAACATCTGTTAATCCAGTTGATTGGAAAACTAGAAAAGGAGACTTACAACAACAATTGCAATTTTCATTTCCAATTACTTTAGGGTTAGATGTAGCTGGAGTTATCGAAGAGATTGGAGAAGAGGTAGAAGGTTTCAAAATAGGAGATAAAGTGTTTACGAAACCTGAAAATATAGGGAAGGGATCTTATTCTGAATTCATTGCGGTAAAATCAGATTTAGTAACTTATATGCCTACTAACCTAAGTTTTGAAGAGGCAGCTTCTATTCCACTCGCAGGACTTACTGCTTGGCAAAGTCTTGTAGATTACGCAAAAATAAAAGAAAATGACCGAGTATTTATTCGCGCTGGAGCTGGTGGTGTCGGAAGTTTGGCAATCCAAATTGCAAAATCATTTGGAGCTTTTGTTGCAACTACTGCAAGTAGTAAAAATGAAGAATTTTTAAAGGATTTAGGAGCGGATCTCGTTATTGATTATAAAAAAGATAAATTTGAAGAGCTACAATCAGATTTTGATATTATATTAGATACAATCGGTGGCGAAGTACAAGAAAAAAGTTTTCAAATTATTAAACCTGGCGGTGTTCTAGTTTCGATTGTTCATGAACCAAATTATAAAGTGAAAGGGATAAAATCAGGATTTTTATGGCTAAAACCAAGTGGAAAACAATTAGAAGAGTTATCAAATTTAATTGTACATGGAAAAATCAAACCGATCATAAGTAAAGTTGTGTCACTTAATGAAGAAGGGGTTAGAGAAGCTCATATTTTGAGTGAAGGGCAACATGTTAGAGGTAAGATTGTAATTAAAGTGGAATGATGATAGCCGCTGTATATTGACTTGTAGTGAATAAAGATAAATTGGAGTACTCCATAATTTTATAATACCCCAAAGTACTTTTATTTTGGGGTATTAGCTTTTCTTAGTTTGATGGGCTAGTGAACATACTTTTAAAAATTAAAGTTTCGTATTGTATCATGTAATTTCTCTAATCCAATCGCCATATCTTTTTCATTTAACATGGAATAGCTAATTCTTAATTGGTTATTATTTGTATCGTTATTTAATAGACAAGCTGTTCCAGGTAAAAAAGAGACATCTGCTTCATTTGCTTTTTGTAATAAGTTAAAAGGATCAATTGTATTAGGAAGTGTAATCCATAAATTAAAGCCGCCATTTGGTATTTTAAAGTGTATTTCTTTTAGTGGCGATAATATAGCGATTGTTAAATCGCGTCTAATTTGTAAAGCGGTGCGTAATTTTTCTAAATGATTTTTCATACGTTCTGCACGTAAGAAAGGAAGTAGTGCTTTTTGCGTTAATAACGGGCTACCGATATCCATCGAACCCTTCACAGCATATAACCATTCAAAAATAGGCCCATCGGCTATAAGTGCAGCGATACGTAGTCCAGGTGCTAACGTTTTACTAAAACCTTTTAAATATATTACATGACCATTCGTATCAAAACTTTTGATTGGAGGAGGAACTATAGCATCCTCAAAATATATTTCTCCGAAAGAATCATCTTCAATTATAAAAAACTCATATAACTCCGCTAGTTCTATAAGTTCCAATCTCCGTTCTTTACTCATTACTGTACCTGTTGGGTTTTGAAAAGTAGGATTCACATATAACAAAACAGGATTCTTTCTTTGACAAAGGTCATCTATTAAATCTGAGCGAATGCCGTTTTTATCAAGACTAATAGGTATAATCTGCACTCCTTTGTTGAGAAAAACATCAAGTGCTGCGCCATAACAAGGGCTTTCTACTAATACTATATCTCCAGGTTTTAATAATGTTTGAGCGATCAAATCAATTCCTTGCTGGGCACCACTTGTAATTAATAATTGAGAGGGGTCTGTCACTAATTTCTGATGTTCTTTTAGATAATTAACTATTTCAACTCGAAGTTCATAATCGCCTTGAATAGGTCCATAAGTTGCTAGTAACATCGGATTTTTATCCAGCAATTTGTGCATTTCGTCTGCTAGAAATGGATTTGGTAATAGACGTGGATATAAAATCGCTTGTGAAAAATCATAATATTTTCGGTGTTGATTCATTGCATATTGAGAACGCATAACATTAATAGTTTTCGTTTGTTGCCATTTATAAGGAATAGTTTTGAACTCTTTCTTTACACGTTTATATATATAAGCGCCTTTTCCTTGCTCGATGCGTATATATCCTTTCGTTTCTAGCTGCTTATACGCCTTACGAACAGTCAATAAGCTAATTTGTAAATCTTCGGCCATACAACGTAATGATGGAAGGGAGTCACCATATGAAAGCATGCCACTTTGTACTCTTTCAACAATTTGCATATATATTTGTTGATAATACGGTATGTTGGATTCTTTCCGTATTACAATCTTCATGGCTTCACCTTGTTTCTTTTTTATTTAATTAAAGCGAAAAAAATAAAGAGAATCAACTACAATTTGATGTAACTGTTATAAGCATAGATACACTGTTATACACGAAACCCTCTATACTCATGTTAAGAGTAAAAAGGAGGAAGAAAAATGGTCATTTTTAATTATATTTTAGTATGCATTATTTTCGGCACAACATTTTTAACGATAAAAATCGGAATTGAAGCAGGAGCGCCTCCATTATTTTCAGCAGGAATTCGTTTCTTTTTAGCAGGAGTAATCTTGATGTTTATATTTAAGTTGAAGCGAAAAGAAATTATGCCGCATGTATTTTCAAAACGTATTATGTATGCTGGCTTTTGTTTAACGTTCATGACATTCGCATCTTTGTACTGGGCTGAACAATATATTTCTTCTGGGTTAGCTGCTGTACTTTCTGCAACAGGTCCTATGATGATTTTATTATTACAAGCAAGAAGAAATAAGAAAAAATTGCAAAAGGAGCAATTTTTCGCTTTAATTATTGCGTTAATAGGTGTTGTTTTTGTTTCTTTACCAGGAATACATCAAGAAGTAAGTTTCATATGGAGTATTGCTTGTATTATTTTAGTAGTAGGGGAGTTATTTTACGGAATAGGTTCTATTCGCTCAAAAGAAATACTTTCGGATTTACGAAGTGTATCACCATTTCTTATTAATGGTATTCAAATGTTTTATGGAGGGATTTTGCTACTAATCGTATCATTCATAGTAGAGCAGCCGAATGTAACTGTATTAACCTCATGGAGCGTACAGTGGCCTATTTTATACCTCATATTTATCGGATCAATTGGTGGGCACGGATTATATTACTGGCTTTTATCAAAAACAAATCCTGTATTCCCATCGACGTGGTTATATGTATCACCATTAATAGCAATTATTGTAGGATATATTGTATTAGGAGAACCATTAAATCCTGCAATGGGTATAGGTGCTTGTTTCATATTGATAGGTGTATTTTTGGCCAATCGTTCAACACTACGGACTTATTTCAAACAAGGACGGTTATTAGAGAAGGAAATGTAGTTGGATAATGTAACGGCCCTGTATATTACCGGGCTAGTAAAATCAAAAACACAGCTGGGAAAATAACCAACTGTGTTTTTATAATTAATTCACTTTTTTAATAAACCCTTTGTAATGACGTTTCACAAGTTGACTTTCTAACGTCTTCATCGTTTCTAGTGCTACACCGACGATAATAAGTAAGCTTGTACCACCAATTTGAGCAGAAGGTGGTAACGTAGCAATTTTCGTAAATACGAGTGGTAATATTGAAATTGCACCTAAGAAAATTGCACCGATAAATGTTAAACGGTATAAAATTTTGGTTACATATTGCTCTGTCGCTTTACCAGGACGAATACCAGGAACATAACCGTTTTGCTTTTTCAAATTCTCAGCCATTTGTTCAGGATTTACTTGAATAAATGCGTAGAAGTATGTGAAAGCAACGATAAGACCGACATAAAGCGTCATTCCAATTGGATGTGCAAAATCAAGGTTTGCGACTAACCATTTGGATACGCCTGAATCAGGGAAGAGCTGCGCAATTGTACGCGGCGTCATTAAAAAGGCTGAAGCAAAGATTACTGGAATTACACCAGCACTATTTACTTTAAGTGGTAAATGAGTGTTTTTTGCTCCTTGATATGGATTGTTTCCTGATACAGCTTTAGCGTATTGAATGGGTATTTTACGAACAGCTTGTTGAATGTAAATGACACCAACAACAATCGCTAAAATTACGAGTCCAATTAAAACCATTTTTATTATGTGCATGAATAATTGATCGCCTGCATTTTGAAATTGTTGCAAGTAAATTTGATTAGCAACATTCGGAATTGCCGCAACAAGTCCTGCGAAGATAATCATTGAAATCCCATTACCAACACCATTAGCGGTAATTTGTTCACCTAACCAAAGTAAAAATGCAGTACCTGCTGTTAAAACTGTCGCAATAAATAAGTATGTAGTCCAGCTTTGATCTGTTATTAATTGCCCACCTGCTATATTATTAAAACCATAAGACATCCCAATGGATTGTATGAATGCAAGAATGATTGTAAAGTATCGAGTAAATTGAGCTGACTTCTTACGGCCCATTTCACCTTGCTTTGCCCATTCCGAAAATTTAGGTATAACGTCCATTTGTAGTAATTGTACTATGATGGAAGCTGTAATATATGGTGTAATACCTACAGCGAAGATCGAGAAGTGTTGCAATGCTCCTCCACCAAATACGTTTAGCATACCTAAAACGTTGGCTTGATCTTGTACCTTTAATACCTCTGCGTTAGTATGAGGAACTGGAATAAATGTGCCAATTCGAAAAACAATTAGCATCGCTAGTGTAAAAAGAATTTTGTTTCTTATCTCAGCTACTCTCATGAAATTTGAAATCGTACGAAACATTATGTCGCCTCCTATATTTTTATCAGTTCAAAACTGATTATTATATCCCGATGAAGTAACCACAAACCTCCTTCCGCATTAAATTCATTTGACAAATGGAATTTCATACATTTTGCAGTTTTCACGGATATAAAAATATAAGGTGTTATACGAGCGACCTATTATCTTTTCGTAATCATTCAATACCCATAATATATCGAATAAATTAACAAATGTACATACATACGCATGAAAAATGAATAAATAGGGTGATTTTTTACATTTACTTAATGCTAGATTGATAATTAGGAACGTTTTACGTAGTTGTATCGAAAGGATTCAGTGGAAAGTATTATGGTGTAGCTGTAGCACATGAAAACCTCAAGGATTTTGAGAAAACGCATATATTTCGTCGTGAATTAGAGAAACTATTAAAGCAAGAAAAGATTTGATTGAAATAGTAGTGAAGGAAAATCTTTTTTCTATAGAGAATATTTCTAACGTAGGAATCTAAGTATGTAGGTTCTAATGAAAGGAGAATTCACATGAATACATTTGTAAATGACAAGTTTGATGAAACGAGAAAGCAATTATTTGAGGAAATTACTTTGTTAAGTGATGCTCAATTTAATAGAAAACCAGATCAGGATAAATGGAGTATAGCACAAGTTTGTCATCACTTAGTTTTATTAGACGAGAGAGTTATAACAGTTATTTCGTCAGGATTAAAAAAGATGGATAGTATCCAAAATGAGCGTAAAGAAATTCACGCTATTGTATTAGATAGATCGATAAAATTTATAGCTCCAGAAATGATTGAACCAAGTATAGAAACATTTGAAGTACAGCAAATGATTGATTTGTTAAACAACGCTAGAAAAGAATTGATGCGTTTCCTGCGTACAATAGAAGATGAATCTATATTAGCGAAAAAATCAGTGATGCATCCAGCTCTTGGAGAATTACTTCTAGATCAGTGGATAGAACTGATCTATTTGCATGAACAGCGTCATATAGAACAAATTAAAGAGATAAAATTGCTTTGTGAAGTTGAAAAGTAAAAATCATTATCTTTTTATTGGGCGATTTGGGATAGTATCAAGGGTTCGAGTGATAAAATTCAAATCCTGATTAAAATTATGATGAATGTAGTTGAACGCAACTAATAAGCAGAAGAAAATACGAAACTAGCAGATCTTACTCCTGAAGAGGAAACGAACATTCGAAAAAAAACTGAATCCGATTTGCTGTATAAGTGGAACCCCGTCTTAAATGAAGAGCGGGGTTATTATTTTTGGAAGTGATCTCAGTATTTTCATATAGAAGGAAGTAAATTGGTAATGAAATCCGAAAATGAGTTATATGTCCAAAATTTTGAAAGCACATATACATCTACCGTTGGTTTAGCGCTCTTCACACGTTGGAGGAAGAAGTATTTTGTTAGAAAACGATAACATACTATTCTGTTAGGGGAAATATGCATTTGATTCTCTATATTTTCACAGTAAAACCACCTCCAAAATTATCTTTTGTAGTTGAATTTTTCCGAATAATAAGTTACATTTTTAAAGTTCAAGCAACTTTATGCCAGTACAAAAAGGGGAGAAATATTGTTATTATGCAAAAAATGAAATGGAAGAACTATGTATGCTATTTTATTATTCTTATGCTTCTTGTAACAGCAGTAACAGTCAAACCAGCTATTTCTAAGGCTGAGGAATCTGATGTTAACATTACATTGTTAGGTACTGCAGATATTCATGGTAGATTTATGCCTTGGGATTATGCGCTTGATGGAGCAAATATGAGTGGAAGTTTGACGCAGCTTTATACCGTTATAAAGAAGGTACGTCAAGAAAATCCAAATACCATATTAGTAGATGCCGGGGATACAATTCAAGGAAACTCAGTAGAATTATTCAACGATAAGCCACAATCGCCAATGATGGTAGCGATGAATACAATGGGATATGACGCCTGGGCATTTGGAAATCATGAATTCAACTTTGGATTAGATACATTGAAAAAAGTTAGTGAGCAATATAAAGGAAAGACGTTAGCAGGAAATATTTATAAGGAAAATGGAGAGCGTTTTCTTCCTGCATATACGATTGTTGAAAAAGGTGGAATTAAAGTGGGGATTATTGGTATGAATACACCAATGATTAGTGATTTTGAAAAAGGGACAGATCATTTGGATGGTTTAGTAGTGAAAAATCCAGTAGAAGAGACAAAAAAGGCAATTAAAGAATTAGAAGGTAAAGTAGATGTAATGGTAGGGGTTATGCATATGGGACTAGAAAATGAGAATGGAATCCCAGGTACTGGTGTTCAAGATATTGCGAATGCTTGTCCGGAACTAAGCGCTATTTTTGCGGCTCATATGCATAAACTTGTAAAAAAAGAAGTTGTAAATGGCGTAATTATTACAGAACCAGATAAATATGGAACGCATATTTCACGTATTGACCTTACTTTTACAAAGCAAGATGGAAAGCTTGTTTTAAAAGATAAAACAGCTACCGCTATACCTGTAAAAAATGCTGATGGAACAACAGTATTATCTGATTCTGCACTTGAAGAAACATTAACACCTTTTCATGAGTATGCAAGAGGAGATGCAAATGTTGTAGTTGCTCAATTAAAGGGGAGAAACCTTGTTCCTGAAAATGAAATAAAGGGTATTCCAAGTGTGCAGATTCAAGAGACACCTTTATCAGATTTCTTTCATGAAGTTATGCTCCATTACAGTAAAGCGGATGTAGTAGCCCATCAAATTGATAATGATTCTGCCCGTTTGGATATAGGGCCTATAAAGAAGAAAGATATTGCGTATAATTATCAATATGCTTTGGGAGAAATTACAGTTTACAAGATAACTGGAAAAGATTTAAAAGACTATATGGAATGGGCAGCAGGATATTTTAACTCATCTCGTGCTGGAGATGTGACAGTTAGCTTTGATAAAAACCGTCGCGCGTCTAAATACAGTACGAACGATTTCTTTGGAGGCGTAAAATACGAAATTGACTTAACAAAACCATATGGAAGTAGAATTACAAATTTGCGCTCTATTCGTACAAATAAACCAATCAAAATGAGCGATGTTATGACGCTAGGAATGAATGCGTATAGAATGGAGGCTCTACAGGCAAAAGGGGGAGCTTTAGAGGGACGTAAATTTGAACAAACTTGGTCATCTAAACAAGAGAATGCATTCGGAGAAACAGGTGGAACCATTCGTAACCTTGCTATTACATATTTAAAAGAGGTAAAGAACGGTGTATACACGCCAAAAGTTATGCGTAATTGGAAAATTACTGGTGTAGATACACATTCTTCAGAGCATAAAGCTGTAGTTGATCTTGTAAATAAAGGGATTTTAGAAATCCCAAAAACAGAAGATGGAAAATATACAAATATAGCATCTATAAATACTAAAGATTCAATTACTAAAGAAGAGATTGTAGCACTCTCACAAAAAGCTAATATTAATCCAAATCAGTTTAATCATACAAAGACAAAAGGTGAACTTTATAAAAAACTTAGTAGGATTACTAAAAAATATAAATTATAAGGTTTCTTATAGTAATTGTTATTTTAATAACATTAAACCCACTCTTACAATAGTAAAGAGTGGGTTTTTATGTTGTTATTTAGATGTAACTGTACTTTTATTAGAATAAATATAGGTAATTAATAACTAACCAATTGGATGAGCGCTGCCAAAAAGGACTCTTTTTTTATTCAAATTAATGTACATATGTGTTCCGTTCATTATTTACAATATTGACCACAATTTATGTAATTTTGCATAATATTACATAAATTTTGTATTTTCTCTTTTTTTCGACATGAATAGACAGTATACTTTGTACAAGCTTTCTATTTCAAAAATTATACGAGGTGAAAAAATGAAAAACACAAAGACATTAACTAAGGTAGCATTAACAACAGGATTAGCTTTAACAGCTGTGGCACCATATGGAATAGGTCATGCAGAGGAAACAGATCAACTACAAGTTCAAATTCAGGAAGAATCGTTCCGTTCGGGTGAACTGACACAACCGTCACAAAAGACACCAGAAAATGTAGTAAAGGATGCACTTAAGGAGAAAACAGAGCAAGCTCTGTCCCAAAAACAAGTCAATGGAGAAGCAGGAGTAGATTATAAAGTCCTTCAAAAACGTGGTTCGTATGATGGAACTACACTTGTACGTATGCAGCAAACATATGAAGGAAAAGAAGTATATGGCCATCAATTAACTGCACACGTAGATAATAAAGGGGTTATTAAAAGTGTTTCAGGTGATAGCGCGCAAAATTTAAAACAAGAAGAATTGAAAAAACCTATTAATCTATCAAAAGATGAAGCAAAACAATATATTTTTACGAAGTACGGGAACGATATCAAGTTTATTTCTGAACCAGAAATTAAGGAAGTTATTTTTGTTGATGAAAATAATGGACAAGCTAGCAATGCATACCAAGTTACATTTGAAGCTGCAACACCAAACTATGTTTCTGGAACTTATTTAGTAAATGCGCAAAATGGCGATATGTTAAAAAATATGGTACAAGAATCTAACTTAAAAGCAAGTGAAAAACTAGTTGGAGCCTTAAAGGAAAGTAAAAAAAGCAGTCTTACATCATTAACTGGAACAGGAAAAGATGATTTAGGTATTTCTCGTTCATTTGGTATTTCTAAACAAAGTAATGGCAAATATGCGCTTGCTGATTATACAAGAGGGCAAGGTATTGAAACTTATGATGTGAATTACAAAGATATTACTAAAGAAGAAAGCTATTATCCTGGTACATTAGCAACTAGTACTTCAACAACATTTAACGATCCAAAAGCAGTAAGTGCTCATTACTTAGCAACAAAGGTATTTGATTTTTATAAAGATAAATACAAGCGTAATAGTTTTGATAATAAGGGACAAAAGGTAGTTTCAGTTGTACATGCTTGGGATTCTGAAGATACGAATGATCCGAAAAATTGGCAGAATGCATTAAGTGCTAATAATGGAAGTATGCTTGTATATGGCGATCCTATCGTTAAAGCATATGACGTAGCTGGACATGAATTTACACATGCTGTTACTTCTAGCGAATCTAATCTTGAATATTACGGTGAATCTGGCGCGATTAATGAGGCGCTATCTGATATTATGGGAACATCTATTGAGAAATACGTAAATAACGGAACATTTAACTGGACAATGGGAGAACAAACCGGATCTGTTTTCCGTGATATGGAAAACCCAGCTTCTGTGCCATCTTCACTTGGAGTACCTTATCCAGATGATTACAGTGAATTTAACGATTTTAATGGCTGGGATCAAGGCGGCGTTCATTTTAATTCAAGCATTATTAATAAAGTTGCGTATCTCATTGCAAAAGGCGGAACTCATAACGGAGTAACTGTTAAAGGAATTGGTGAAGATAAAATGTTTGATATTTTCTATTATGCAAATACAGATGAGTTAAACATGACTTCTAATTTCAAAGAATTGAAGTCTGCATGTATTCGAGTGGCAACTAATAAATATGGTGCGAATACAGCTGAAGTTCAAGCAGTTCAAAAAGCATTTGATGCAGCAAAAATTAAGTAATTTAGAAATATAGTTATCATTCGTATATTAATACATTATGAAAAACAGCTAATATCATTTTAAGGATATTAGCTGTTTTATTATGCAGCAATGCATTATTGAACATAAACTTACTAAGCGATAATTAGGCTGTCTATCTTCAATACGTTGCGAAAAATATATAAGGTTAAAAGTATATAAAAACAGAAAATTAATAATATATTGACCTCTTAATAGAAAGTGCTATAGAATGAAAGCGATAACAAACGATTGCTTTAAAATGATTTCCCTGATCTTTTAGTATTTACAAATATATGAAGGCATAAAGAAATCTATTTTTTTAAGTTTTAATGCAAACGTTTTCGTATTAAAAGATCATTGAAATACAGACGTGAAAATAGCCAATATGGGGGTGAAGTACAAGAGATTTCTAAATTAATTTAAGCAGTGTAATTTAGACGCGCATAATAAATCGCTCGTACTATTTAAAGAAAGGGTGTATGTGGTGCAAATGACAAAAAGATTAATTAACAAATCAGTTTTATTCCTTACTATAATCGTTATGTTATCATCTGTTTTCCCTTTTCAGAGTGTGAAGGCAGTTTCAAATTCAAAAACAACTGAAATTATCATTCATTACAAAGAAAAGCTTGGAAATACAAAAGACTGGAATCTTTGGTTATGGGGAAAAAATGCGAATGGTACATCTTATGAATTTACTGGTGAAGATGAATTTGGAAAATACGCTAAGATAAAAATAGACGGTGACTATAATCGTGTAGGATTTATAGTTCGAACAAATGAATGGGAAAAAGATGGTGGGGATCGTTGGATTGAAAATATAAAGGACGGTCGTGCTGAAGTATGGATTCTTTCGGGTGATGAAAAAGTATATAACTCTAAGCCTTCATCGGATCTCTCAATTCAAAAAGCAACTATTGATAGTTTCCATGAAATTACTGTAACGACTAATGTCCCGTTTAATATTAAGGAAAAGAAAATTGAAATTGAAGGCATTAAAATTAAGAATATTAGTCCTTATGATATAAACAGTGGAGATATTACTAATAAGGTTAAAATAATTACGGAACAGAAAATTGATTTAAAACAAACATACAAAGTTAAAATAGAAAACTTAGCTGATACGAATACTGAAATTGGTAAAGTCATTCGTAGCGAGGAATTTGATAATTTATTTTATTATAGTGGTAACGATTTAGGGAATACATATACCGCGCAACATACAAAGTTCCGTTTATGGGCTCCTACTGTAAGCGAAGCGAAGTTAGTTACATATAAAAACTGGAACGATAAAATAGGTGCTGAAATAAACATGCAGCAAAGTGACAAAGGAACTTGGACTGCAGAACTAAAGGGGAACCAAAAAGGGCTCTTTTATACGTATAAAGTCAAAATTGGTGATAAGTGGACTGAAGCAGTTGATCCGTATGTGCGTGCTGCTTCTGTAAATGGGGATAAAGGTGCGGTTGTTAATTTAGAAGAAACAAATCCGAAAAAATGGAAAGCAAACAAAAAGCCAAAATTTAAAAATCCGGAAGATGCTATTATTTATGAGTTACATGTACGCGATCTTTCCATCCAACCTGAAAGTGATATTAAACAGAAAGGGAAGTATTTAGGTGTAACAGAAAAAGGAACAAAAGGGCCAGAAGGTGTAAAAACAGGACTTGATCATATAAAGGATCTAGGTGTTACTCACGTTCAGTTTTTACCGATATTTGATTTTGCTTCTGTAAATGAAGAAACTTTAAATGAACCGCAATACAACTGGGGATATGACCCGAAAAATTTCAACGTTCCAGAGGGCTCCTATTCTACAAATCCTTATGAGCCGACTGTTCGAATAACTGAATTAAAGCAAATGGTTCAAACACTGCATGATAATAATCTTCGTGTGGTGATGGATGTAGTATATAACCATATGTATAGTGCTGCTGAATCTAATTTTCATAAGTTAGTTCCAGGTTATTATTATCGTTACAATGAAGATGGAACATTTGCAAATGGAACTGGAGTAGGAAACGATACTGCTTCAGAACGAAAAATGATGAGGAAATTTATGGTTGATTCTGTAACATACTGGGCAAAAGAATACAATTTAGATGGATTCCGTTTTGATTTAATGGGCATTCATGATTATGAAACGATGAATGAAATACGTAAAGCTGTTAATCAAATTGACCCTTCTATTATTCTGCATGGGGAAGGTTGGGATTTAAATACACCTCTTGCAGCTAAATTGAAAGCAAATCAAAAAAATGCAGAAAAAATGAAAGGGATTGCTCATTTTAACGATAATATACGTGATGGATTGAAAGGTAGTGTATTTGAGGAAAAGGAAAATGGTTTTATAAATGGAAAGGAAAACATGGAAGATCGTATTAAAAAAGGTATTACGGCAGGTATTGACTACGATACAAATTCGTCTACCTATCAAGATCCGGAACAGGTATTAACTTATGTGGAAGCACATGACAATCATACATTATGGGATAAACTTGAGTTAACTAATCCAGGTGACAGTGCAGAAGTGCGAAAACAAATGCACAAATTGTCTTCTTCAATTTTATTAACATCACAAGGAATTCCATTTTTACATGCAGGGCAAGAGTTTATGCGCACGAAATATGGTGATCATAACAGTTACAAATCTCCTGATTCAATTAACCAGATGGATTGGTTACGCCGTGCAGCATATAATAATGAAGTAGATTATATGAAGGGCTTAATAGATTTACGCAAAAAGTACCCAGCTTTTCGAATGACATCTACTGAGCAAATTAAAAAGCATATATCATTTATAGATGCTCCCAAAAATGTTGTGGCTTATTCAATAGATGGAAAGGGCAATGGGAATAAAAATGAAAACTTTATGGTGGCACACAATGCAAATAGAGAGGCTGTTGACATAACGCTTCCATCGAAAGGTCCTTGGAAAGTACTAGCAGATGGTAAGCAGGCAGGTAGTAAAACAATTTATGTTGTCCATAATAATAAAATTAAAGTTCCTGCATTAAGTTCATTCGTTTTAAAAACAGCGAAACCGATTAAATAAAAGCAAGTCATGTGGAAGTATATACTGAATTTAGTACATGTAATAAGGATTGTACATGCAAAAAGCGAAGTGACGATTATGCTCACTTCGCTTTTAAAGTTAAATTAGTATAATTTCACATACTGTAATTATATTACAATTTAATAAAAAAGATAAACAAAAAGAGAAGAACTCACCAGTGTTCTTCTCTTTTTTATATGTAATATTGCATAAACAGGGTAAACAATAATATCTGGTGAATAAGTAGCGCTTTTCCATATGGCGAGTTATTTCATAGTTACTTCCTAAATTCTATATCATTTTCCAATCATGCAAGGTTAAGGGAGATGACAATAGAAAGATTTAAAAATGAGCTCAGTATAAAATAAAACATTATAAGTATAAAATCCTGTACTTAGTAATCTCTTACTTTAAAGCATCACATTGGGAAAGTGTGGGGAGTTCAATTGATTCTGAATAAAATTGATAGTATCAGCTGCAATTTTTTTACGTTTAAGAACAATCCCAGCATGCCCACATGTATAAATATATCGAGTAGGTTTTTCCCAAGATGCCCACAAGTAGTCCGTATCCTCACGGTGCACATATAGATCGTGCTTGCCTGAAATTAATAAAATATTTTCTTTTTTCACTTTTGGTAATGCTTGACTCGGTTCAGTGATTTTCCAATAATCTATTAAATCATTATACGTTACACCATGATGTTCCAAATCTTTTCTAATGAATTTACCTGGATTTGTCTTCCAAATTGAATATGAAAGTCGATTCGCGTAGAAAATGGATGCCAATACATCAATGTCTGATTCAACAAGAGCTGTTAGGTTTGTAATAACCCCACCTAAACTGATTCCTATTAAAATCAAGGGACCATTTTTATTTGCTTTAATCCATTTAATCAAAGTTCGTAAATCAGCTACCGCTTGTCTAGTGGCTTGTACAGTTCGTTCAATATTAGCACTTACCATGTACTCTCCACTGAATAGGGATTGGTTGGGTTTTCTTTCAAAATGATAGGGTAGAGTAAAATAATACATATTCCACTTCAAGTTAGTCATATGGTCGTGAAATATTTTTTTTACACGTTCGTTAGAATCCATTCTCCAACCGTGAACGAAGATGACATGAGGTGCATCTTCGTTTTCATGTAAAAATAATTCCCCAGTTACAGAATCGTTGCGTGAATCACCAGATTGAACCGAGCTTTTATATTTGAACTGTCCAACCATGTATTCCTTTTCTTGCTTTGCATGCTTAATGTTAAAATGAATATTAGATGGTTGTACTTTATAAAAAAATTCTATGTCCTTTATATCTAGTGCGGTGTTAGAAAGAGAAGTATATTGAAACTCTCCACTTCTTTTTTTGTGCAAATCATACAAGGCGTATCGATCAATGAGTTTTGAAAAAATCAAATTAACTTCCTCCAAAATACATATTATTTAAAACATGGACAAAATTTATGTTTTATTTATGCTGTATATTAAATTAAAGATATTCTTTTTACCTAATATTACGTGCTTGAAGTATAAAACCAGGTGATGAATTTGTATATTATAAAACTAATAATATAATAAAACCATAAATAATTTATACTACAATTTAAAAAACAAATTAATATTCTCATTCATATGAGAGAACATTAACTTGCTTATTTACGTATCAAAAGATACACCGTTTGAAGTGATGTAATTTATATGATAAACAATGTGTCAATTTGTATATTTTATACAGTGATAGTTACTATAGTTTTCGAAGCCGATAGTCAATGAACCTTACAATATGCGTCTTTTTGCTATATAAATAACAATATTCATTAAAGAAAAAGTTTTAATCCTTCATGAGAATCTTTAAATCCTAATTTCTTATAAAATTGCAACGCTTCCTGTCGTTCTTTATCTGTTGTTAACTGTACTAAATGACATCCCCGCAATGTAGCACGTTGAATAGCCCATTTAATAAGTTTAGTTCCTATACCTTTACCACGTTTTGATGAGACTGTCCGTACCCCCTCAATAGTAGCTCTCCAACCCCCTTGACGTGCAATGTAAGGCGTAAATGTAATTTGTTGAAGACCAACAATCTCCGTCCCATCACACGCTACAATCAACTCATTATTTGGATCACAATCAATAGCATGAAATGCTCTTATATAACTATCAGGGAGTGGTGTTTCATAGCGCTCTCTTTTATTGCCTAAAACATCATCAGCAAGCATTTTTACAATATCATCTAAATCATCTGCCGTAGCAATCCTAAATGTTATAGTTTCTGTCACTATTAAAAAACCTCCTTAATGTATGCACTTGTTACTTTTATTTTACTTGTTTAAATACAATAGGTTAAATTATAAAATATTATGAGTCTCTATAACTTTTTCTTATAGATAACATAAAAGCCTAACTTATAAAATGATATGTTAGGCTTTTTAACACAATATTATTATTAAAAAATCCGACCAACTCATTAATAGATTTTCATATTTAACAAACACACATATAACCATTCAAATAGGGTGCTTTTAATTTGCTCTATAGAAATTACATAATAAGCATAGATTTTTATGCTCTCATTCAATGAATCTTAACCAATAAGACTACCTCCTTACCAATAGTTCTTGACTAAGTCATTGCATAACTACACATAAACTCCTTATATCTCTAGATAAACTACCGATTAGCTCCATATAGACTCTAGATAACCTATATAGAATATAAGTTATCAAGGAGGTAAGAAAAAAATGAACTTTATGAAAAGAGCAATTCTCAGTATGAAAAAAAGAGTAGGAACATCATTAATTTTGATGGCAGTCTTCCTAATTGTTACAAATTTAGTGTTGGCAGGATTTACAATCCAAAATGCATCAAAAAAAGCTGCGGATGCAGCAAGAAAAAAACTAGGTGCAGATGTTACTTTAAGTCTTGATTTTGACAAATTAGGTCAACAGGCTCAGGAAACTGGAGAGATGCCTAATCCACCGAAGCTCAACACGAAAGAAGCAGATCAATTAGCGAAGTCAAAGTATGTAAAAGACTATAATTACATAAGCAATACATTCGGAATCTCGGATGGACTTAAACTAGTAGGAGCTTCAGAAGGAGAAGAAGAAGGAAAGGGTAAAGCGGGAATGGCGGCTGTACGAGGCGGTTCAAGCTCCGGTACAGAAATAGATATGAATGCTTCCTTTATGATTGAGGGAGTTCGCAAGACTGCATTACAAGAAAGCTTTAAGAACGGAAAAAGTAAAATCATTGATGGGAAACCAATTACAGAACAGATGAAAGATCAGAATGTAGCTTTAATGGAAAAACGATTAGCGGAATTAAACAATTTGAAAGTAGGAGACAAAGTTAAAGTGCAATCAGGGGATAAGAAGGAAACCCTCGAGGTTGAAATTATCGGTATTTACGAAACGAATGAGCAAGCAATGGGTCAACAGGCCCCTCCTATAATGGATCCAGCTAATAAACTATATATGCCGCATTCAACTATGAAAAAATTTGAAGTAGATCAAGGTATAAGTAGCATTCAAGTCGTGTATTTCTTGAAAGACCCACAAAACATTGAAGCATTTAAAAAAGAAGCAAAAAAATCTAAGATTAATTTTAATTACTATAAATTAGATGCACATGATTCATTGTACAAACAAATGATTGGGCCTATCGAAAATATCTCATCTACTTCTCAAATGATTATTTATATTGTATCAATTGCAGGTGCGATTATATTAGGATTAATCATTATGTTATCGATTAAAGGACGTCGTAAAGAAATGGGGATTCTATTGTCCATTGGAGAAAAAAAGTGGAAGCTGATGGCGCAGTTCGTAGTAGAAGTAGTATGTATTGCTATTTTATCTTTTGGATTATCCATAACAACAGGAGCTAAAGTTTCTCAATATATAGGGGATAATTTACTTTCAAGTGAAGTTGCTACAGCAAGCGAAGAAACAAACAACCCGCAAAATGGGACTGTAATGATGTCTGGACCTGGTGGAACTGTACAAAATCAAAAAGAGGATCCGATTGATAAAATTGATGTAAGTATAACAGGAGAAGATGTAGGCAAAATGGGAGGGATAGGACTAGCTATTGCTATATTAGCAACGCTTCTTCCAGCATTATCAATTCTACGTTTAAATCCAAAACAAATTCTTTTAAAAGATGAATAAGGAGGATCGATATGGAAACGATTTTACAATTTAAAAATTTGGATTATTATTATGAAAGTAATGGGAAAAATGTAGCGATACTAGATAATGTTAATTTTTCTTTTCAAAAAGGGCATTTCTACACAATTTTAGGACCATCTGGATCTGGTAAAACCACAACTCTGAGCTTAGGTTGCGGACTGGATGTCCCTAAAAATGGTTATGTCCTGTATAATGGAAAAGATATTCGAAAAATTGGTTTGGATCGATACCGCAATCAACATGTATCTGTAATTTTCCAATCTTATAATTTGATTACCTATATGACTGCTCTTCAAAATGTCCTAACAGCAATGGAAATTACAGGTGTTAAAGTGCAAAATAAAACTGCAAGGGCATTAGAATTATTAGAAAAGGTAGGACTCACAGAAGTAGAAGCGAAACGTAACGTTCTGCAACTAAGTGGCGGGCAACAACAGCGTGTAGCAATTGCTCGAGCATTATCTTGTAATGTTGATTTACTGATTGCGGATGAGCCAACAGGAAACCTCGACGAAGAAACGGCAATGGATATAATAGAACTGTTTCAAGAACTTGCACATAAAGAAAATAAATGTATTATTGTTGTGACGCACTCACAGGAAGTTGCTAAAAAATCTGATCGTGCAGTTTATTTAAGTAAGAAGAAGTTAGTAGTAAATGAAATTTAAAATAAACACTCTAGGTTTTTAATTCACATAATATTAAAAAATATTTCTTCAAATATTAATAATTGATATACAATAAAACCAAGCCATAATCAAAATGGTCTCCCTGTATTGAATGTTAAGATAGTTTGTTGTTCCTTTTTTAACAATATTAAAAAAAGAACTTGTAGAATATTCTACAGGTTCTTTTTGTTATGACCGGTTAACTATATCAATGAGGAATTATATATGAAAAACAGGACATTACCTAGATATATGATCTAAATACCGTCCTGTTTAATTGTTTATCTGTATAGTTATTGAAGAATTAAACCTACAATCATAATGAAACTAAATACTATCATCCAACCAAACGCACAATAGCCGAAAATTCTAATCCATTTAGGTAATTGATTCATGTTAACTTTATTTGTGGGAATTCCTTGCATAGAAAACATCATTTTTTGATCTCTATCCCTATTATTTTGTTGTTCATACATAATATCATCACCCTTCAAGAACAATTGTGTTTATAGTATATCAGTCTGGAGATAATTAAGCACAGAATATTCGACAACTATAGTGAATAAACGTGTATTCCAGTGCTGCATACTAAATTTCAAAAAACTAAAATTGGATTACTCAAAAGCTATATATAAAGTATTTGCTCATTTAAAACATAATCACCCTTTTAACAAGAGATGCTTATTATTTGGTATTGAATAATTTAAATACATTCAATGATACTTCTTAGCGTTTATATACGTAAATGTCTTTCAAACGATATGTACCGTAAAGTAGGAGCAGCTTACATTCATGACTATTATTATTTATTCGTTACTTTTAAAACATCTAACACTATTTTCGTTGCATCTGCAATAAGCTTATCATCGTACTTCGCATCCTCTTTCGCATGATTAGAAAGTATCGCAAGAATAATTGGCTTCTTATTTGGTGGCCAAATGATTGCGATATCATTCCTTGTTCCATAAGATCCAGAGCCAGTCTTATCGGCTACTTCCCATTCTCCTGGAACTCCAGCACGAATTAAGTTGTCCCCCGTAGTATTTCTTTTCATCAAATCTATTAAAAAGTTCCGATTCTCAATTGAAAGTATATCGCCTAGCGCATAAGCTTGAAGACTAGTAGCTAATGCCTTTGGGGTACTAGTGTCACGAGTGTCTCCTGGCTGCACTTCGTTTAATTCTGGTTCAAAACGTTCAGGATTTGTGACAGTATCTCCTATTTCTCTCAGTGATTTTTTGAATTCACTTGGCCCACCTAATTGCTTAAGAATAAGATTTTGTGCAGTATTATCGCTATATCGAATGGAAGCATCCGCAAGTTCTTTCAAAGTCATACCTGTATCTACATATTTTTCAGTAATTGGATTGTAATTCACAAGATCTTTGCTAGTATACTTAATTCTTTGTTCTAAATCTTCTATTGATTTCTTTTGTAACAGTGCTCCAACAGCAAGTGCTTTGTGGGTAGATGCGTATGCAAAACGTTCATCTGAACGATAAGTAACAGTTTGATTCGTACTTGTGTCCAATGCATAAATACCAAGTTTAGCATCATATTCTTTTTCAAGTTTAACAAAAGAATGATTACTTGTATTTTCTTGTTTTGTTTGTTTCGGAGGTTCGGATTGAATATTACTATTGGAACAGCCTATAAGCGTTACACATGAAAGTAATACTACAGGTAGCATCTTTTTATAATGCGAAATGTGAAAAAACTTCTTTGGAACGATCATACATTTTCAACCTCTTTCAAGAATTTATGGATTTTGTATTGGTATTTTACATACCAATACAATTAACAAATGTACAGGATAGGACTCATCTTGTATTTCTTGCATTACAAAAGGAGAGAACTACCAAGAACACCTTTTTATACGTAATAGACAATCTAAGTAACACATTTGTTCCATTTATGAGTACGGTTTTTAATATATCCATTAATTTTATTTATAAAAATCACAAAAACAACAAGCTTCATCACAATATCATTGGAAATATTATCTAAAGACGATGATTTTTCAAATGGCTTTTATCCTAGACGAATTAATGTCATGTTGTGGCTACGCAGATACATTCCTGACCATCTGCACGTTTGGAAGCCTGAAGACCACTTTATCTTTAGTAAACAATAAGATTTACAAAGTGAGAAACAATGAGAGGATTCCTTTTTTTCAACTAAAGGAGAGCTTTAGTTTATGGGACCTTCCTTAGTCTTTCTTTTTAGGGAATACCACATCACCATCAAGCTAAGGAAGGTTGTCTTTAAACCAGAAACTTATTCTATCCAAGGAAATATATTGCATTATATAATAAATACTATACCATTCTTACAAATAGCGGGAGAGACTCTATGAGAAAAGTAATAATTTATTTCGGAATCTTTTTTATGATTGTATTAAGCGGTTGTATCCGATTTGGAAAAGACACCACAAATACGATTTATCTCATTCCTGAAGCGTACGAAGGAGATTTAGTGGTACTATACAATGTACCTGGAGCGGAATTGTTGCCAGAAGAAGATAGTTTTCGTGTAGTTACATTCACCGCAGACGGAACCGCAGTAACATCTACAGCCGATATGAAATATGGTACGGTCAACGATACCTATTACACGGTAAACAAGGAAGGGAAGCGCACAAAACTTGACGAGAACTGCATACGCGCTGGTTCAAATGGAAGCACTACTGAAAACGTTGGTGAAGAAAATGAGCACACTTTCCCATATGCAAAATTTGAAGTTACACAAAGTGCATGCTCACAAAGCTTTTCATCAAATGGAAGAGAAGTACCAGAAAATCAAGAACATCCTGTAGAAAATAAGCTGCGGGACTTACTGGCACGTGTAAAAGAGCAGTATATGAAAGTGAAAAGCTAGATTTTTAAATTTTAAAAAGGGTGAATTGATGAATGATGTTAGGGATAGGATTGATTGTGTTAGGCATTTTAATTGTTAGCATTGTATCTTACCGAGAAATAAAAAAAGCAGGGGGCGTAACCTGGATCGAAATTGTATTCTATCCCTTTGGATTATTAATAGGTGCGCTACTAGACCACTTTGATCTACCAGAGTTTTTAATCCTGTTAGGTTTACTATGTATTGTATTTGGTAGCTGTATGGTCATGGGCGTCAATATTCTATAAAATTGAGAGTTAAGCATCTGAATCAGATGCTTTTTTATTTTATTCTGTAATTCTTATTTTTAATGTCTTGTATGGTGAAGGCTAAGGCTAAGGCACATAAGGATAGCAGTGCAAGTATAAAGCTTAACCAGTTAAATGTACTGTCCATAATAAGTAGTGAGATGAAGATGCTAGAAAAATAAATTAACATCGCAATAAAAAGATATGTATCACGTTTTCAAGACTTTAAAGTTCCCATTCGTTTCGCCTCTACTATCTGACGCTATGTTATAAAAAAGAACCCGCACATCTGCAGATTTTCCTGATGATGATTTCAAAATATGTAACTCAGTCCTAACGATATGATATGTTGAGTTACTAAAAAATCAAATATAAAATTGTAAAAAACTTTTATAAATCTTAATACGTTAGAAATATAGGGACGAATCTTTACGAACTGTTTCCTATGAATACGATTCTATTAATCAATTAAAGAAAGAAACATTGGCAGATGGAACGATCAATGCGTATGGATATGATGGATTCGGAAACCGTACGTGTGATATTGTTGTAATTCTTCTGCAAATGGTAGTAGTTCATCTTGAATCGAGGGATTTATAAGAAAACGTCATCCTTTCTAATTTACCTTGCTTAGAAAAGATAACGCTTTTGAGGGTATTAAAACCTCTTGAGATGATGGAAATGTATCGTGACCCCCGTTTATGAAAAATAAAATTCTTTAAAAATGGAGAGCCGCGACCATAAACCTGCATTATTAATGTAGAATTGTGATGTCGGCTCTTTATTCACTAAAATGGCAAGTTAGTGAATAAATTGATCATATTTATTTAAAGTTTATTTTCGGGAGGAGGTTAAACAATGAGAGCACCATATCAAGTATTGATTTTTCCTTATATAAAAACTGACGATTCCATTCAATATGCCATTTTTAACCGAAGTGATTATGGTTATTGGCAAGGAATAGCTGGTGGTGGAGAAGATGGTGAGACTCCTATTGAATCAGCAAAACGGGAAGCGTTTGAAGAGGCTGGTATTATAAGAGAATGTCCATATATAACATTAGATTCTGTGTCTTCATTACCAGTAGAGGATGTAGTTGGAGGATTCCTTTGGGGAGAAGATGTTTATGTAATAAAAGAATTTTCTTTTGGAGTTAAAGTTCCTACAAAAAATATTTCATTATCTAAGGAACACTTCAATTATAAATGGTTATGCTTTGAGGAAGCAGTAACGCTTTTGAAATGGGATAGCAACAAAACAGCATTGTGGGAATTAAACAAAAGGCTATTAAAACAATTAAATTTTTAGCTAACAAAGACGTTAGTGGAACAAGAATTGAGCAATTTAAAAAAGCCTTGCCATACTTCAAATGCAGCAAGGCTTTTATTTTTCTTAGTGTGGGTTTTTTCTGATTTGCGGTCTGTGCCTCAACATCAATGGTAATAACTATAGGTTTTCTAAAACCAACTAGTGATCAAATCTATTTAAGGATTTTATATATATAATTGTTATGCTAACTCCAAAATCAAATTATAAAATGAACTATCCTAAACTTGAATCAATTTCATAATCTATTTCCACTACAATGATTTCATCATAAGTTTATACTTACTACAAAAACAAATAAACTCGTCCTACTAAGAGGGGAGTTTATTTGTTTTTTGTTTAGATAATGGAATGTTCATACAAAATTGCACACTATGTTCCATATTTTTTATAGAATACTTTATATCTAGCGTTTCAAGAATTTGTTTCACAATATACAGTCCTAAACCGCTTCCTCCAGTATTTCGATTCCTTGATTTTTCAATTCGATAAAACGGTTTGAAAATTTGTTGTATATCTTCTTCTTTAATATTGACACCTGTATTCATAATTTGTATTTTAATTTGACCTTGTTTAGGATCCTTACTTAACTGTATATAAACTTTTTCATTATGTGGTGAATACATAACCGCATTATGGATAATATTTTTACATGCTTTTTCTAAAAGAACATAATCTGTATAAACGGAAAGATCAGAATCAATTTCTTTTATTATTTGGATGTTTTTTTGTGAAGCGAAAAATTCGAGATCTTTTGTAATTGTATTTATTAACTTTGAAAGATTAACTTTTTCTACTTTTAGTTTAAAGGTGTGTTGTTCTAATTTCGATACGCTTAAAATTTCACGAACTAATTGTTCCATACTTTCAATAATTTGATGATTCTTCTTTAAATATTGATCGCGATTTTGATAAGGGCCAATATTGTATATCATTCCTTCTAAGTATCCTTTCATTACAGTAAGAGGGGACTTTAATTCATGTGCTACAATCGCAAAAAACTCTCTGCGTTTTGTTTCTATTTCTCTTTCTTTTTCAATATCATTTTTTAATTGTTCATTTGCTTTTTTTAAATCAAACATAGCTTGTTGCAAGTTAATAGACATGTCATTCAAACTATTAGATAATTCTCCTAACTCATCTGTAGAGCGAACCTCAATTTTTTCGGAGAAATCTAAATTTGCCATCTTTTGTGCACCTTCATTAATATAAATAAGTGGCTTTGTAATAAACCTGGAATAAAAATAAGCACTCCCTATACCAATAACGAGCACAATGATACTAATATAGGGGAGAAAGCGTACTAAAACCTGTGAAGCTTCATCAATCGGTTGAAATGTAGCAAACACTACAAGCGTTAAACTACCATCTTGAAATTGAATTGGTTTCGTAACGTTATATGAATTGCTAAGGGTACTTGCATTCTCGAATCGTGTTGCTTTAGTAACTACTGTTTTTTGCGTACCACTTTGAATAAAAGAAAATGAAGGAGAGTAAATCATTATTCCTTCTTTATTTTGAAGATAAAGCATCGCATTATTTTTTTTGGCGTATTCATCAAAAAGTGGTATCGCATCTTGAAACGTAAGATTTTTAGATTTATCAATGATTTCGTTTATCCCTGTTTGAAGTTGATCTGTTTTATATTGCTCATAAAACGTCGGAAGAAAGAAGTATAAAGTTAAATAAATCAATATTGCAAAGGATAATAAAATGAGAGATGTAGTCATAAAGAGTTTATAAGTAATTTGCTTCATTTTCATGAGTTTCACAATACTATTCATCAATTTTATATCCAATACCCTTTATTGTTTTAATATAAGGGATAGCTAATTTTTTGCGTAGGTTTTTAATATGTGTATCGATTATTCGTGTTTCTCCAAAATAATCGTAACCCCAAACCTTTTCTACGATATTTTCTCTTGTAAGTACTTTTCTCTCATTTTGAAATAGTAGTTGTAGAATTTCAAACTCTTTTGTCGTTAATATAATTTCAACGTCATTTACATATACTCTATATGCATCCACATCAATACGCACTTCTTTAAATATCAAATGATTATTTACATTTTTATCATAACTTCTTCTAAGTACAGCTTCGACTCGTCTAATCAAAACATGAAATGAAAAGGGCTTTGTTATATAATCATCGATCCCAAGGTCGAATCCTTTCATTTGATCTTCTTCTTCTTCTAACGCAGTTAGCATAATAATTGGTACGTTTGACTGACTTCGAATCATTTTAGAAACTTCAAACCCATTAAGATTGGGCATCATGACATCTAGAAGAACTAAATCAAATGATTGCTTATTAAATTGTGTCATACCCTCTAGTCCATCTGAAGCGACTACCACTGTATAATGCTGTGTCATTAAAAATTGTTTAATTAATTCCTGAATTTCTTGATCATCCTCTACCACGAGAATATGATAGTTTTTCATAATATCACCTCTGGTAGTCATTATAGCCGTACTATCTGGAGTTTATGTGGAGATACAATAGGAACTTCATAGGACGTTTAACGTATTAGCTTCATTTTCAAGAATGTGTATTCTCCAAAAAAATATTATTAGCCATATTCCGTTTTATGAAAAAATAATTGTATGCTTGAAAAACTTATCGTATGAAAAGCTGAACGATTTATATTTCCAAAAAACTAATGTATAATATTGGGAATTACATGTGATTTCTTAAACTGTGTGAACATATACTTTCGCTACTTACTAGAAGGGGAAACGGAAATGAATTTCAATATAAAAAAAGCTAGCGAAATTATAGAGTGTACGTCACAAACTTTAGAGTTTTTTTGCTAATTTAGTAAACGCTTAAGGTGTGAACTAAGGATTATTTAAATCATTCGAGAAAGGTTGTGAAATTATTTGATGGGTTATAAAGCGATACTGTTTGATTTAGATGATACATTACTTGATAGGGATACAGCAGTAGAGGCATTATTTTTAATTGTTTTAGAAAAGTGTTATGAAAATGTAGATGGTGCGGCTAAAAGCAACATGTTACAGAAATTCAAAGAATACGATAAAAGAGAATATGGCATAAGTAATAAAACGACGGTTTTAGAATCATTGTTTGATGAATTCACGCCGAGTTATAGATTGCCACGCAATTACATCCAAGATTTTTGGAATAATAATTTCCCTAGATGTTTTTCAATAGACCAAAATACTATTCATTTCTTAAATCAAATAAAGAAGCACTTTAAAGTTGGAATTATAACAAATGGCTCAACTCAGAGGCAAAAAGCTAAAATATTTAACACGAATTTAAATAGGTATTTTGAAACAATCATTATTTCTGAAGAAGTGGGATTTAGTAAACCTGATAAACGTATATTCGAACTAGCATTAAAAAAGCTAGATTTACAGCCGGAAAATACTTTATTTGTTGGGGATGACTTAGAAAAGGATATTGCTGGTCCTCAAAATGCAAATATAAAAGGTGTGTGGTTTAACCCTCAGAAAATCAAGAATACTACCAAAACACAACCATATGCCGAGATTAACACTTTGGATAGTTTGTTAAGTTATGTTACTCCACAATATTTGTATAACAAGTAAAAGCAATTTCATATATATATTCAAAAATATAAAAAAGAGAAACTATCCATTAATTTCATTGACCGTATTAGTAATAAAAAATAGAGGCGATTTTAATAGCTGCGGCTAATTTAATCTATGATTAATACGAAGTTTTGTAAAACAATTTTACTCATACTGTGTAAATTATAAAGGGGTGGGACTATGGAAATAAAAAAAGTAATAATCGATGGAATCAATATTGCGGTCATTAGAAACGATAAGGTATTAATATCGGATGTTCAGTCTGCATTAGATACTATGGCAACAGTTCAATATGAGGTAGATGCGAAACATATTATTATCCATAAATCTTTAATAAGTGAAGATTTCTTTGATCTAAAAACACGGCTTGCGGGCGATATCCTTCAAAAGTTTATAAACTACAAGGTAAAGATTGCTATTGTTGGAGATTTCTCTATGTATACTAGTAAAAGCTTAAAGGATTTTATTTATGAATGTAATAAAGGGAAAGATATTTTTTACTTAGCAACTGAACAACAAGCAATTGAAAAATTGAGTACATTGAAATAATCTAGTCAACCTGCATAATCATGTTCCACTAAAATACCCCTCTTTTTCACGTCGTTATTACTATATGTTATCTATATGATATATAAGAACTAACGTTTGTGATAAACTAAAAGATGGATAAAGGGGGCGTTTACTTGAACAACTTTAATGATATCATTCAAAATTTAAATAACATAGTATATAAACATAATAATTTAATAATCACTAATCTAAAAGAAGAAAGACAAAACTCAGAGTATGCTGGGGCGTTATTTCACTTAAATAACAAAACGATACGTTTTAGAGTATCAAAAATTACTCCTAACAAAATTGGTCAATTTGTTTCTTTTTGGGAGAAAAATGAAAACATGCAAAATCAAGCGTTTTCTTATGACGCTGCTCCTGACTTATTAGTTATCACTTGTATTAACGATCATAAACTAGGACAATTTATTTTCCCAAAAGAGATTCTTCTTGAAGAAAAAATATTAAAAACTCAAAGTCAAAAAGGAAAGATGGCTATGAGAGTTTATCCTATATGGGATAAACCTGTTAGTAATCAAGCTAAAAAGAGCCAAATGTGGCAACTTCAATATTTTATTGATTTAAGTAATATTAATAATGTATCCATAGACAAACTATTACATTTATATTCGTAACATCCCAGAGTAAATAAGAGGCATTTTAATGATGCCTCTTATTTTAATTCTTATATTAGGCAATCTTGTGAATTAGAATTTTTGTACCGGTACAGTTAAACGAAATGTACATTGTTACAGTACCTCATCACATATACAATCAGCATATATTATTTAAACTTATAACTTATTAAGGGGTGCTGAATATGACAAAGTTACAAGACCAACTCTTTACAAGATTAAACCTTGAAAAACGTACTGAAATAAAATTTGAAGAATTAAGTACAATACTCTTTGCATTTGCTCACACAATACCGTTTGAGAATTTAGATGTTATAGCAGGTAATATAAATGCAATTTCTATGAAAAACTTACAAGAGAAAATTTTAACTAGTTCCCGCGGTGGGCTTTGTTATGAATTAAATACTCTTTTTTATTATTTTTTAAAAGATAGTGGTTATGATGTACAACTCGCACTAGGTACTGTATATAAAAATGATATAAACGCTTGGGCACTTGAGGACGGACATATAACAATTATTTTAAATAAAGATAACGTACAGTATTTAATTGATGTAGGTATAGCTTCGTTAGTACCCCTCGTTCCTGTACCTTTTACTGGTGAGTCTGTTTCTTCAAAAAACGGTTCGTACCGGGTAAGACGAAAAGATACGAGTAAAGGCAATTATGTTCTAGAAAGAATAGATGTTGCTGGAGAATGGAAAGTTTGTCATGCTTTTTATACTCATATTATTGACGAGACAGTAGTAAACGATGTTCAAAGAAGAGTGGTAGAAGATGAAAAGTCTATTTTCAATAAAGGATCAATTGCAGTAAAGTTGACGAACGCTGGCCATATCTCTTTAACGAATTCTAGTTTAACTAAAATGATGTATGGAGCAAAAACTAAGCGTGAAATTACAGAAGATCAATATAGAGAGCTTTTATATACTTTATTTACTATTGAGTTGTGATTGTACAAATAGCCTGTTCTTATTCGGAATCGGCTATTTGTATAATTTTTGGTTTAAAAGGTTTTCTTCTAATGTTTTTAATGTTTCTGCAGCCTCTTCATATGAATTAAAAACTGGTTCCTTTCCATCATCCTCTTGTAAAACCAGTTCTTCAAATAAAGATTTTTGTTCTTTTGAAACAGAATAATACTATTTAAAGTTTGATTTTCTAAATAGATATAATACACTAGAACAGTATAAAAAAGTATGTACAATGAATTTCGAATGTAAAGGAAGATTATTATGTCAGTTATCGATAAATTGAAACTTAATAAGTATACGAATATGGTTGTTATTAACGAACCAAGTGATTATGACATTTTCACAGGTAAAGAAACTTCATATTCAAAAGAACACGATGCTATTTTTATTTTTGTTGAAACGCTTGATGAAATGGTGAAACAAACGAATTTTATTATTAGTAATGAAGCATTATTACTTGAAAAAGGTTATATCTTTTTCGCATATCCGAAAAAAGGTAATGCTCGTTACAGTACGTTTATTCACCGCGATGAGATGTTTCCAGCATTAAGCGTTGGAGAAGATGGCTATGTAGGAGAAAGCGAAATTAAATTTGCTCGAATGGTAAGTATGGATGACGTCTTTACTGTTGTAGGCTTAAAGCGTGAAAAGAAAAAAGCGACGAAAACGCCTGCTATGAGTCAATGTGTTGCCGATTATGCAGGTCGAATTAAAGATGTTGAAGCTTTATTAGCTAATCATCCAAATGAACTTAAGTTTTATCAAAGTTTAACTCCTGGATATCAAAAAGATTGGGCACGTAATTTATTTTCAGTGAAACAAGAAAAAACACGTGAAAAACGCCTTGAGAAAATGATTGAAATCCTTTCACAAGGCTATAAAACAATTGAATTATTCCGTAAGCAGAAGAAATAACGATTAGGAAAGTCACAATGGTGAAATAATTAATTGCGATGAGTACATTGAAAAAAGGATTCCTTCTATTATACTTAAGAATGTTCTTATATTTATATAATTAGCAAAGAGAAAAGGTGTTTGAAATGAAATCGTATATTGTAGTTGGATCTGGAATTTTAGGAGCGTCTACTGCTTATCATCTGGCTAAGGCTGGTGCGAATGTTACTATCGTGGATCGCCAACAATTAGGGCAAGCCACTGATGCAGCAGCAGGTATAGTATGTCCATGGCTTTCACAACGTCGTAATAAAGCGTGGTATAAAATCGTTAAAGGCGGTGCGCGTTACTATTCGTCGTTAATTCAACAATTAGAAGAAGACGGTGAAACGGATACAGGATACAACCGTGTAGGTGCAATTAGTTTACATACTGACGAGAAAAAACTAGATCAAATGGAAGAGCGAGCTTATAAACGACGTGAAGATGCACCAGAGATTGGTGAAATTACGCGTTTATCAGCTGAAGAAACGAAAAAATTATTCCCGGCATTATCAGAAGAATATAGTTCTGTTCATATTAGTGGTGCTGCAAGAGTAAACGGAAGATTATTACGCAACGCATTAATAAGCGCTGCGAAAAAACATGGTGCAACTTTTTTAAAAGGCGATGCAGTATTAGTCCGTGAAGGGAATCATATTACGGGTGTTAAAGTAAATGATGAAACAATTTTAGCAGAAAAAGTTATTGTAACTGCAGGTGCATGGGCGAATGAAATATTAAACCCATTAGGAATTAATTTCTTAGTTACGTTCCAAAAAGGACAAATTGTTCACCTGCAAATGGAAAATACAGCAACAGAAAATATGCCAGTTGTTATGCCGCCAAACGATCAATACATTTTAACATTTGATAATGGTCATGTCGTAATTGGTGCGACACATGAAAACGACACTGGTTTTGATCATCGTGTAACAGCAGGTGGTTTACATGAAGTATTCCATAAAGCATTAGCAGTTGCACCTGGTTTAGAAAATGCTACAATGCTTGAAACAAGAGTTGGATTCAGACCATTCACGCCTGGATTCTTACCTGTTATTGGCCCACTACCTAACTTTGAAGGTATTCTCGTTGCGAATGGATTAGGAGCTTCAGGTTTAACGGCTGGTCCATATTTAGGATCTGAATTAGCTAAACTAGCGCTAGGACAACCAATTGAATTAGATTTAAATGATTATGACGTTGCTGGTGCAATTGAATAATAAAAAAGATTAGGAGCGAATCCTAATCTTTTTTATTTATAAATATTTTTTGTAATTATATCACTATCAATTCCAAAACGGGATATTTTGAATAAATGAAACCGTCAAAATAATTGTTGATGCGGAACCGGCCGTTAATAAAGTTACTATTTTTCGTCCATTCTGTTCTTTTGAAGGTTTTATAAGTTCTGTAATCAACACAATCCATATTATTATAGAAACTATAGAAATAATATTTATAGACATATGTAACACACTCCTTCTTGTTTTTACATGGACATTTCTTCTTTTGTAAAATAAAAGCAATAGGATAAGAAAATATGTACAGCGTTACAAATTAGTATTTTCCTGTCAGACCTCCTTTTTTAAATAGAAATACGACTGATAAAATGATAACAACAGCTTTCAAACTGCCCCAATATGGATACACAGCATGATCTGTTAAACTAGCATATTGAAAAATATTCTCTATACCGAAAATCCCAATTATGACCGCTAAAAGGAATGAAGCTGATCCAAACTTCTCATTACGATAGAGGATAAATAAATACACTGCGAAAATTAGTGGTAAGATGATTTGTAGTACGATTGTCATCGTTGGTCCCCCTAGATTGTATATACTTATATTATATACAAAATTGTAATAAAAAGGAATATCGTTTGTTTAATACTAATAGAACTACTCTTATCATATTCTTCTATAAAAAGAAGCAAAAGGGGTGTAAAGTTAATTGACAAAAATTCAAGTTAGTTTACGGCCCATTGTTCATAATATAAATTTACCGACTGTGATGAAAACCACTATACTTCCGGGTGATTCAACTGAAAGACTATTTGTCGCAACTCAATTAGGAGAGATTTTTTACATAGGAGACGGAGCGATAAAGACATTTTTAAATATTCGTAATCGGATTATTAAATTAGGCACATCTGAAGAAGGCGTTTCTAGTAGTGGCTATGATGAGCGAGGGTTACTAGGACTAGCGTTTCATCCACAATTTAATCATAACGGTTTATTTTACCTTCATTATTCAGTAGCTGGAACTCAAGGGGCTGGTGCGCTTTCAGAACAATTTAAACCGAATCCTTGTGACCCTAAATCTTTAAACTTAAAGTGGGTAAATAGAGATGCTCAATATGACCATATTGATGCAATTGAGGAATGGGTTTTACAATCAAACGGTCAACCTGAAAAACGAAGAACATTACTTAATATAAGAAGGCCATTTTTCAATCATAACGGCGTTAATAGTTTAAATTTTTCACCGGAGACTGGAAAACTTGTTTTTACAAATGGAGATGGTGGATCAGGTTATGACCCATTTAATTTAAGCCAAGATGATTTAGAAATAGCAGGTAAAATCATTGAAATCGATGTAAGTAAAAATACAATCATACATAATCCTCCAGTAGTAACGCGCTTTAATGAACTTCCTTTATCTATACAAGAAACCCTTACAGTAATTGCGAAAGGTGTTCGAAATATAACCGGTATTACATTCCAAAGGTTTTATAATCAATATATCAAATATGCTGGAAATGTCGGACAGGATATCGTAGAGTCGATTTTCTCGTTTGTTCATTATAAATCAATTCCGGTTACAGAACTTGTTCAAACGTATTTAATGAGTTCTACTCCTAATCAAGAAGGATTTCTTAATTTTGGTTGGCGAGGATGGGAAGGAGATTTACCAACCTCTTTTATAAGACACTGTTCTGAGAATCCTACTTTGGATGAGAGGATAATGGCTTATTATGATGAAACAATCCAAACATCAGTGAAGCGTATTCAGCCTCTTATTAGTTATTTCCATAAAGACTCTAGACCGGATAAATTTGGAGGAACTTCACTTACAGGAGTTCAGCCATATATGGGGACTGCAATTCCAAATTTAACAGGTAGTGTCGTATTTACTGACCTCGCTAAGAAAGAAGATTCTCGTCCTCCAGTTAAAGGTGTTTTAGCATATACTAGAGCCGGTACAGACGGTAAACATAATGACTTTCATGTTATTGAAACCAATTATGATTTTGGTACGCAAGCAGCTTATTATATGAGTTTAGGAGCAAATTTGGATCAAACTAAATTATATTTAGGTGTTTACGGTTCTATGAAAGTATCTGATTTTAACAAAGGTACTATTTATGAGATTGTTCCTTGATATAATATAAACTCTCAGTCTACATTCTTCAAAATGCACGACCTGTCGTCTCCCTAAAAATACTACTATGAATAAATGACTCCTGGATAGTGAGTCATAACCAGGCAGAAAGTAACACATAAACAAAAAGTGTATGAATAATATAGAAAGTGATTAATGAGGTATCTTTAGGGGGTATTTTGATGAATCGGTTTGTACGTTATTGGTATCGACTGATGATAGAGCATGACGCGAACTTTGTTCATAAAAGAAAGTTGTCCCTTGTAAATAAGTTAGCAATGACAGCTTTAATGAGCGCATTGGCCACCATGTTTCAAGTAGCTGGGAACTTAATTCCTGGTATAGGATTACTCATTAGTCCATTTGCGACGTTACCTATTTTCTTTGCTATTTGTTATTCTATTCGTGAGGGAATACTTTCTTATGTTCTAACTATTTTTCTATTATTTATTATTCAACCAAGCGAACTATTTGTTTTCCCTTTTACTACTGGCTTATTAGGTATAGCGTTAGGAGTATCCTTTTCAAGATTAAGGAGGAGAATATGGGTTGTTTCCTTTTCTGCGATATGCCTACTTATAGGTATTATGATCATTCTCGATATTTTCCGTTTTCCAGTACTTGGCCCTACTGTTCATACAACTTTAGACATAAAAATTATTTTATCAATCTTTGTACTGAGCTTTCTTTACTGCTGGATCTATGCAGGTTTTTGTAGAATAATATTGAATAGAGTATATAAAGTATTGTATTAATCATGTCATATAATAGTTTTAGACGAATATATGTTGTGATGATATATAAATTCAAAAAGAAGCAATTCACATGATAAAGTTATTGTTTAACACCAAAATACATCTACAATATAAGCTGTTCTCGTATATTTTCATAGATTGGAGAATTCATTCATGACTAACGTTGCGATTAGAAGGCCGAATTTGGATGATTTAGAGGAACTTCACTTGTTTTTCCGTATAGTTATTACGGATACATATAAAAATGAAGGATTATCACAATTATTGGATGACATAGAAAATGAAATTAACTCGAAAAAGCAATATTTAAAAGATGATTTTGATAGTAATGGAGAAAATCGTTACTTTTTATTAGCGATAGATACAAATAACGATAAAATGATTGGAACAATTGAAATTGGTCCAGCAAGTACATTGATTACTAGTTGTACAGGCGGTGTACTTAAGGATTTGTATGAAATAGGAACTGTATTTATACTTCCTGAGTATCAAAGAAAGGGTATAGGGAGTTTACTATTACATGCAATGCATCTTACATTACTTAGCAGAGGAATAACAGAATACTGTTTAGATAGTGGATACAAAAAAGCACAAAGTATATGGACAAAGAAGTTTGGAGAACCTAGTTATGTACTGAAGGATTATTGGGGAAAATCAAGTGATCATATGATTTGGAAGAAGAGTTTACATGATACACCTATAATATTTGAATTATAAAATGAAATATGCCTCTGGACATAGCTTTTCTTACGTATGTATGCTATTATTTATCTTTATAATAAAAGAGGACGTGAATGAACTTGATTAAAATTAATATTCCTGAAGCTGATGTTTCAATTACTGAACGTAAACAAGTTATTAAAGGAGACGAGGCAATCATTACTCCAATTAATGGTTTTATCGATTTCCACTTGTTCCCTAGAGATAAAGGCGGCATTTTTATGTTTTACAATATTAATGACGAACTGCTTTTCGTAGGTAAAGCTCGTAAAATTAGACAACGTATTAAAAAACACTTTGAAGACAATGTTTCACCAATTAAAAATCATCGTGACGAAGTATACCGTATTGATGCATGTATCGTAGAAGATCCAACAGAAAGAGAAATTTACGAAACATATATCATTAATGAATACAAAGCAAAATATAACGTTGATAAAGTATTCTATAAATAAGCAACATAAACGAAAAACAATCCTAGCATTTATACTGGGATTGTTTTTTTATTTAGCTTTATTCTTCATTTCTTTCTCCTTTTTTAAAATAATTAGCAGCAATTAAACAGAAAACCCCTATAAATAAAATTATTATTCCGAGCGTTTTATGTTTTCCTTCAAAGAAAGGAATGTCTGAAATAACATTAGTCATACATAATCCTAAAAACACAAGGATAGGTCCCAACCAAAGTAATACATTGCCGAATTTTGTGTGCCTCCACATATTAACCCACCTCGACTCTCTTTACATATATATCCATAATTTAAAAGTAAATTCTTAGAGAAATATAGTTTTTTTCATATCGAAAATTTAACCTTCATATATTGGAACAAGCAAACGAGAAAGGAGACCATCATGAATTGGTTAGAAGCATTTATTTTAGGTATAATTCAAGGGTTAACAGAGTTTTTACCGATTAGTAGTACAGGGCACCTTTATTTAGGACGGCATTTGTTTCAATTAGATGAAGCGGGATTGTTTTTAGATACGACGCTGCATATTGGGACTTTGCTTGCCGTGTTTATTTATTACAAAAAAGAATTTATATATTTAATGAAAAATCCATTTTCAAAGCTTATGTTATTACTTATCGTTGGGACGATACCTGCGGTTGTAATCGGTTTATTATTTAAAGACTTCTTTGAAGATATTTCAAAAACAGGCATTACCATCGGTTGGGAGTTTTTAGTGACAGGTTTCTTTCTATATATGGCCGATAAACAAAAGGATGGTCGTAAAAAAATGGACGACATTACATATAAAGATGCATTTATCATTGGTTCATTTCAAGCGGCTGCTATTTTCCCGGCAATTTCTCGCTCTGGAATGACGATTGTCGCTGCTTTATGGAGAAAACTAGACCGTGAAACAGCAGCATACTTTTCTTTTTTATTATCTACGCCAGCAATAGTCGGAGCAATCATCTTGCAATTTATAGATGTTTTTCAAGGGAAAGCAGAATCTATTTCTAGTACATCATTAATTGTCGGAACGTTATCAGCAGCTTTCTTTGGTTACATAGCAGTTTCATGGATAATTCAATATTTAAAACGTCATTCCTTAAAAGTATTCGCGTATTACGTATGGGGATTAGGTATTTTAATTTTAACGTTGCAATTTACTCATGTATTTTAATTATAATGATAAAGAAGCAATGTAATTAAGGTCCTGTTTCATTTATACACGACAGGATCTCTTTTTATTAAGGGGGAGAATATGTTTAATAAGGCTATTGTTATTGGTGGAAGTATGGCGGGAAAGTTTGCAGCAAAGGCATTATCAACTTCTTTTAAAGAAGTAATCATTTTAGAAGTCGGTGACAAATGGGATGGAAAAGCTTCAAGAAAAAGAGTTCCACAAAGCGATCATCCTCACGTGTTATTAAAAGGTGGAGAAAAAGCAATTGAAGAATTGTTTCCTACTATTACGAATGAATTAATAAAAGCGGGCAGTATTATAAATAACTTTACGCGTGATTTGAAATGGCATCAATTTGGTCTATGGAAACAACCATTCATAGGGGAAGTTCATATGATTCAACAAAGTCGTCCTTTATTAGAATGGCATATTCAAAAACGAATTAATCAAATTTCAAATATTACTATTACATATAAAACATTAGTTAATGGGTTATTAGTAGATGGGAAGCTTAACAAAGTGTGTGGAGTAAAAGTTAAATATTTAGAGACAGGCATGCAAGAAGAAGTTCATGCAGATATTGTAATTGATGCAAGTGGATTTGGCTCAAAAAGTATGGAGTGGCTACGAGAATACGAAATTGAAGTACAAGAAGAGAAAGTTCGTATCGATTTATTTTACGCAACAAAAATGTTCCAACTTAAAGAAAATGAGGAGTTAGACTGTTGTAATATGCTAATGTCTCCGAGTTTCCCTGAAAACCCTTATGGCGTTCTTATTCAAACGATTGAAGATAATCGTTATTTTGTTACTTTCAGTGGATACGCAAATGAGAAAGCACCACAAACAGATGATGAGTTTTATGATTTTGCTGAAAACCTATCAATTTCTAATGTTACAGACTTCCTAAACAAGGCTGAGGGAATTACTGATATAAAGACATACAAAATTCCCTATCAAGTACGCCGGCGATTTGATTTAGTTAACAATGTACCAGAAGGGTTGTTAGTAGTTGGAGATGCACAATGTCGTTTTGATCCTGTTTTCGGTCAAGGTGTTTCAGTTGCTGCTATGGAAGCTCACCAATTGCAATTACTTTTGCAAAGTAGAAAACAGCTCGATAAAACATTTACACAACAATTTTATAAAAAGACAGCTGACATAATAGAAATCCCTTGGGATATGACAACAACGGAAATATCACGTCACCCGCAGCTAAAGAGAGAATTAACTACGAAACAAAAATTTCAGCTATGGTATACGAAACAAATATATCGACTTTCCGCAAGTGATTCTGATGTTTATATTCGGTTAGTACGAGTGATGAATTTAATTCGTAGTCCATTTCACCTTTTTCATCCGAAAGTGCTACTAGCTGTATTACTTAATCGAAAGAAATAGCAGGAATATAATTGATTAAAAAAGAATGTATAACAGTTAGTAAATCAAGAAGGAGAATACGGGATGGAAATATACATAGAGCAACTAAAAAAACAAGATGCTGCGGATTTATTTACATTTGAACTTACGAATAAATCTTTTTTTGAAACGATGGTACCAAATCGTGGTTCGCAATATTTCGATTTTGAATATTTTCAAAAACTATTAGACGATTTATTAATAGAACAGGCAGATGGAAGTTCTTATTTTTATTTAATTCGTAATGAAGAAAAAGAAATTGTAGGACGAATTAACTTAGTAAATATAGATACCGAAACTCGAATCAGTTCGTTAGGTTATCGAGTCGGAGAAAAATTCACTAAAAAAGGAGTTGCAACAGCAGCTGTAAAATTAATTTTAGACGTAGCGAAAAATAATGAAATTAAGGAGGTTCATGCTAAAACAACGACTAATAATCTTGCATCACAAATTGTACTAGAAAAAAGCGGATTTTCTTTTAAAAATGAAGCAGATACAACTTCTGTAGACTTAAACGGAGAACGTGTAAATTTTGTACATTATATTTGCAGAACTACTTCGTGTTCAAAATAATAGGGGGGACTTATTCATGAATGATTTACGATATCCAATTGGCCAATTTACATACAAGCGTCCTATTACTGAGGAAATGATTGATAAATGGATTCAAGAAATTGAGGATGTACCTACTGATTTAGCAAAGGCAATTAAAGATTTAGATCAGAAGCAGTTAGACACACCGTATCGCGTTGGTGGATGGACAGTTCGTCAAGTTGTTCATCACGTTGTTGATAGCCATATGAATAGTTACATACGCTTTAAATTAGCACTAACAGAAAAGAATCCAACTATTAAACCGTATAAAGAAGAAAAATGGGCAGAATTACCAGATTCGAAACTACCTGTAGATGTTTCACTAGTAATGCTAGATTCATTACATAAAAGATGGGTTAACCTTTTATATTCATTAGAACCTACTGATTTAGAAAAGACATTTAATCATCCTGAATCTGGTGAAACAAAGCTGGCTGTTGCAATTGGACTATACGCATGGCACGGTCGTCATCATACAGCTCATATTACTTCATTAAGAAAGCGTCTAGATTGGTAAGATGAATATTATACTAAAAAGAGCAACTGAGAAAGATGCACTGGACATATTTACAATGCAAATTACATCATTTTATCCGTTATTAGAGAAGTATCAAGACTATGAGACGAGTCCAGCAAATGAGCCGATTCAACGAACGATGACAAGAATAAAATACCCAAATGGTGGATTTTATAAAATTATAGTAGATGGTCAGTTTGTTGGGGCAATGTGTATATATCATAAAGAAAAAACAAATCAATTTTGGATAAGTCCTATGTTCATACATCCAGAGTTTCAAGGAAACGGAATTGCTCAAAAAGTATTATTATTAATTGAGGAGATGTTTCCTGAAGCGATGAGTTGGGAACTTGCTACTATTTTAGAAGAAGAGAGAAATTGTTTTTTATATGAAAAGATAGGTTATAAAAGAACAGAAGTTATAAAGAAATTAAATGATAAAGCTACACTTATTTATTACAAAAAAGAAAGGTAAAGCATTAGAAGTACGCTTTACCTTTTTATGTTAATAGAGATTAAATATACAAAAATATTGTATATACTTCCAAAATATTCGGGTTAGTAATTTCATAAATGAATAAAAATACAAAATAACTATTTTGTCGTATATATTACTAACGCTTTTTGAATGCTTAAAATACTATCGTCACCTTTAAATTCTTTTGCAATTGGATCATCCATACTAGACACCCAAATTTTAAGCTCTGCATCTAAATCAAAATGCCCAGCTGTTTCAATGCTAAATTGTGTAATACTTTTATAAGGAATAGAATGATACTCTGTTTTTTTACCTGATATTCCTTGTTTATCTACTAAAATAAGACGACGATTTGTAAATACGATTAAATCGCGAATTAATTTATAAGCATGCTCAACTTTCTCATCGTCTAGCATAATCTTCTCTAAATCACGTTCTACACTTTCTGTACTCGCATTCGATGCATTTCCTAAAATACCGCTAAATAAGCCCATATGAAATTCCTCCTTTAATATATGTGGGATGTGTTACTTATATTGTACCATGCTACTTACTAAGAAATTATGACATTACTTTAGTAGTTTCTGGTTATTGTTGCAATTCAATTATATAACCTCATCTTAAAATCTTGTGCTAATATGTAAGTAAGAAAAAAGGAGTAGAGGGATATAGCATGAAGAATATTGGTTTAGTATTAGAGGGCGGAGGAATGAAAGGTTTATATACTGCAGGAGTACTCGAATATTTCATGGAACAAAACTTATTCTTTCCGTATGTAGTCGGTGTATCTGCTGGAGCGTGTATGGGAGCAACCTATTTGTCACGTCAAAAAGGAAGGAATAAGAAAGTAAATACAGAGCTAGTAGCAGATCACAGATATATATCTTATCGAAATTTAATCCGAAAACGTGAATTATTTGGTATGGATTTTCTATTTGACGAAGTACCAAACAAGATTGTACCTTTTGATTTTCAAACTTTCCTACATTCAAATGAACAGTTTGTAATTGGAACGACCGATTGCGATTCAGGACAGGCTGTTTATTATAATAAAAAGGAACATGGAAATGATATTTTAAAAATCATTCGTGCATCAAGCTCTGTACCGTTTATAGCACCTGCTGTAGAATATGATAATCGAAAATTGTTAGATGGAGGAATTATAGATCCTGTACCAATTTTGAAAGCGCAAAATGATGGTTATGAAAAGAATGTTGTTATTATGACAAAACCAGAAGGATATGAGAAGCAGCGAAATAAATTTTCTGGCCTGGCTAAAATTTTATATAGAAAATATCCGAAAATCGCAGAGACTTTAGTAGAGCATTATCGTTTTTATAATGAGACGATATCTTATATGAATCAAAAAGAACAAAAAGAAAATTTTTATGTTATTCAGCCTAGCGTACAACTTCCTATAAGCGGAATAGAAAGAAATAAGGAAAAGCTTGTTAATCTATATAATCTTGGGTATATCGATGCTCAATATCACTATGAAAACTTATTAAATTGGATAGAGAGATAAAGGAGTGGGTATTTGAAGTTAGGAAAACAAGTTATGTTTAATGAATTGCAAAAAATGCATAGTCCTCTATATAAACCATTTCCGAATTGTGACATTCAAAAAATACGGAAAGATTATAAAAATATGTTCACAGAAGATGATTGTATAAGCGCTGATTTAAATTATTATTGGATGCATACAGCAGGGACTTTGAGTTACGTACTTAATGAAAACGAAAAGGAGATTTCGTTTGAGCAAATAAAGTGGCTGAGAAAATCATTTTTCGAATGGTTTCCGCAATATCGTTCTATAGAAACAGAAATTGTGAAGTATCCCGTTTTGTATAGAGATTTCATGAATTATGAGAAAGCGCGAAAACTATTACTATATTATCTTACTGAATAAAAATTAAAACGTACAAGTTATGCTGCTTGTGCGTTTTTTTTTCATAAAAAATACAATTTTAATACCTTGTTTATATAGGGATTCTAATACGAAGAAAGAAGTACATATAGAATGATGTAAGGGAGGGAGAGGCGCTTAGATACCGTTTTCCTTTAATCCATTATCCATCTGGAAAAATTGAAACATATTCTTTTCATAGTTCAATTTTAAATAACACACGTAAAATTCATATTTATACGCCTCATGATTATTCTCACACTTCACATCTTCAAGAACTTCTCATTGTGTTTGATGGGAATTCTTTCGTTAATAACCTTTCAATCACAAGAACACTTAATTATTTAATATACGAAAAAGAAATCCCATCTTGTATTGCTGTTGCTATAGAACCAGTTGATCGACTAGAAGAGCTAACTTATAACGATAAAATGAATGCATTTTTAACGGAGGAATTACTTTCGTGGATTCACGCTAAGTATCGTGTGCATCAAGAAGCGAAACATACAACAATTGCCGGTTTCAGTCTTGGTGGCTTAGCAGCTTTTTATGCAGCGCTTCAAAATCCACATGTTTTCGGAAACGTGTTGTCAATGTCTGGATCCGTGCATTGGAAAAAGGATGGTTATGAAAATCAAATTCCTTGGACTGAAAATCAAATTTCATCTATAGATTTCAATACGAGTCAACCTCATTTTTACATAGCAGCAGGAGAACTTGAAAACAAACCTCTTTTAACAGCTAATAGACGCCTGTATAAAGCTTTAAAAGAAAAAGGATACCAAATTACTTATGAAGAGTTTCAAGGCGGTCATGACGGTGTTTGGTGGCGAGAAAAGTTATTTGATGGGTTGAAAGCATTAAAACCTACAAAAACGCTACTATAAAATATAAAAGGGAGAAATTTTATGAATCAAGAAGAACTAGATAAAAAACTAAAAAAGCAAGAGATTTTAGTAAAAGATGAGAAAGTTTGGTCCTATACGTATGAGGATCATATTAGTTCTATCGTTAAAGAAGCAGAAAAGAAAGGGTCTTTTGATAATTTGCCAGGTAAAGGGAAACCTCTAAATCTAGATAAAGATCTTTCGTATAATCCTGAAAAACAACTGTATAGAACTTTGAAAAATAATCATGTTTTACCTAGGTGGATTGAGCTTTCAAAGGAAATTGATGATTTAAAAGAAAGGCTAAAAGAAACTACAAATACTGCAGAAGCAGCGGATTTAATTCGAACTATTAATAAAAAGGTTTTAGAACATAATCTACTTTGTCCACCAAGTGCGCAAAAAACGAGGATGAAAACGGACTTTTAACAATTTTCAATGAAGCTATCTCTTACTATATAATTAAGTAAGGCATTTTCAATTCATTATTAAAGGGAGGCAAATGTGATGAAGAATACGTATCAACTTCAAATTCCGAAAGAACTAGAACAGTATCGTAGTATTTTAGAAGAAAGTGTGAAACCGTATGTTAAAGTTTCTGGAACATTAGCAGAGACAACTCTTTTTGAGAGTAAGTTTGGTGGTCATCCGTATTTACCTATAGATCAAGAGTATCCTAAAGACTCAAATGGGCAACCGATGATGCTACTTGCTCAATTAAACTTTGAAGAAATGCCTCATATTGAATATATGCCTCAAAATGGTATGTTACAGTTTTTCGTAAGTGCTGATGATGAGCTTTTTGGAGCAGATTTTGATCATCCAACTGACCAAAAAGACTTTCGAATTATGTATCATTCTACAATTACAGAAGATTTAACTAAGGTTATTACTGATTTCAGTTATTTAAACACTTTAGATTCAGAGGATTTTATCATACCTCAAGCAGCAAAACTAAAGTTTGAATTGAATTATCAACCAGTAACATCTAGAGATTATCGATTTGAAATGATTTTTAACGATAACATTGATTGGGAAGAAATCGTTGATAAAGAAAACAATACAGAATTAGGCGAACTGTATGATGATTTATGCGAAGATCAAGGGCATAAAATTGGTGGTTATCCATTTTTTACACAGACAGATCCAAGAGAATGGCAAGAAAAATACAAACAGCATGATGTGTTATTGCTGCAAATCGATACAGACGACTCATTAAATATTATGTGGGGAGATTCTGGTGTTGCTAATTTCTTTATAAAGAAAGATGATTTGTTAAATCTAGATTTTTCCAATGTTATTTACAATTGGGATTGCTACTAAAAAGATATATATAATCTAATAGCAAGTAAAAAAATCTTCCTGAAGGTGAGGAGGATTTTTTTATGTTACAAATAAACGTTATGTTAACTAGCGTATAGAACAATAAGCGCATTAAAAGTCAAGCGTAAATGATAGAAATAACAACAAATAAAGTAAAGCTGTAAAACGTGTGTAAATAGCAATAAATTGAATAAGTAAAACATAAAATAAAATTATTAATTTATATTTTGTATAGAAATAATTTTTATGCAGAAAAATTTCTTGTCGATTAAAAATGATTTGGATTCGTTAAATCTTAAGCAATTATTGATTAGGATTTGCTGTGATGGATTTATAGCAACATAAACAATAAAAACTGCAAAAATGCGTTTAGATACGATTTTATGTGAATCTCACTGAAAATCTCTGTTTCGTCTCATTAAGTATAGTTTACTTGGTTTTTGATACCTGATATTACTTTGTTTCTATAACTGCCTATAATATATATTATGTCAACTAATAAAAAGTAATAAACTTATTAAATATTAGTATTATTTTTTTATACTCCCCTTTTCTTTGTTTGTACGTGATTGATTAGTTCGTTACTTTTAAATCAGTGCAATTTGTTTGACTTTGCATTTATAATTTATATGTTCTTGAAAATGCTTTTTAATTAAAGAACAAGTTGCTTTGAGAATGATTAATATATGTTTATTTATTAGTTTGCTACAGCAATTGCTTCGATTTCAATTACTAATTCGTCGTGAATTAGTTTGTTAACTTCTACAGCTGAACTTGCTGGTGGATTGCTTGTATTGATATACTGATCACATATTTCTCTATCTATCGCCATTTTTGAAATGACTGTTAGAAAAAATGTTAATTTTATAACCTCATTAAAGTTTAATCCGGAAGATTCAAAAGTAGTCTTTATATTTTCAAATACTTGTCTTATTTGTAAACTTAAATCGTTAATTCCAACTATTCGACCATCAGTATTTATAGCGATTTTTCCAGATATATACGGTCCGTTTGGTGTTGCTAACCTCGACTATATGTGAATATCCAAAAGTGGCTGGCATCGTTTCTGGATTCAAAAATTTCTTTTGCAATAAACAATCTTCTAATATGTTATATCATAAAAGAATTCTTACTTATTAGTATATTATTCTTCTTTTTGCTGAAAAATAGTGTATTTACGCTCTAAATACAATCCTTTATCTTTATAAATCCACTTTGAAAATTTATTAACATTTTCTTTACCACTAAGGTATATGCGATATTGTTTTACTTTGTCAACAAAACTCAATTGGAATTTATTATTCTCAAGTATACCTTTAAAAGAATTCATAAAATTATATGATCCACCAACGAAGCTAACAAAGTATTTATGAGAGTTTACATGTCCATCCCCATCAAAATACCCACGAACAAAATGATGTAAATATTCTTCTGGTACAAAAGGAAATTCGATGTTACATGATTTACACGGCATGATTCCGTGTATGTTCATAATGTCGTCTTTTATTGTTTTACTATTAATGTTTAGCATATATACGCCAGTTTTTTTATTTTGGTAAAGTGGCTGGTTTGTGTTTAGTTCTTTTTTAATATCTTCTAAAATGTCACTTTCTTTTTGTGAGATACTGACACATTGGTTTTCTTTTTGGATTACACCATCTGCTGCTATAAACCCTAAAATATAAGCCATGTTATTTGACCACGTTTTAAAATAATCTTCTATTATGTCATACTTTCTCCTCCAGCTCCCTATAGCGCGCCTAGGAACGTTGTTGTCTGTTAGAACCATACGAATATACCTTGCAGACACATTAGCAAGCATAGCAATTTCTGAGGTACTCTTCCCTTCTGCATACAGCTGGATGATTTCAGATTTTGATAGTTTACATTTTGACTTCTTTTTTCTCTCTATTTGCATCTACATCCTCTCCTTCCTATTGTTCATTAGAGACATATTCTCTTCTATAACATACAATGGAACATATGTTCTCGGATTCTTATAAGAGGAATTTTACTAAATTAAAATAATTTACATTTACTTCATATTAGTTTTATCTGCTGCTGAATAAATTCTATTTTATATATACGAATAATGAATTTGACGAATTTATGAAATGTACTGCATGTAAGATGAAAGGTAAAATGATATAGTTTAAAATACAAATAGCTACAATAACAACATACGTATATTGTTAAACGTAAAAAGGAGAACCAATGAATAAGAAATATACAAATCAAATTCATACTGATATGAGTTTTAAACCGAAAGATATTATAGGTTTAATGACGGATTATTTTAAAATGAAATCAAAGCTGCGTCCTATAAAGGATTTACCTATCGTTTTATCAAATAAAGACGATGAATCTTTAGAGAGTGTTACATGGTTTGGCCATTCTGCGTCTCTTTTAAAAGTAGAAGGTAAAAAGCTGTTATTAGATCCTATGCTTGGTGATGCATCTTCTCCATTTCCTATTTTTAATAGTAAGCGGTATAGTGGTGTGTTTTCTTTAGAACGTGAAGACCTTCAAGAAATTGATGCGATTATCATTTCACATAATCACTATGACCACTTAAATTATAAAAGTATTATGGAGTTAAAAGATCGTACAAAGCATTTTTACGTTCCGACGGGAGTTGCACAATATCTTATTAAATGGGGTGTTTCACCTAGTAAGATTAGTGAGCATAAATGGTGGGATGAAATTACGTTTGATACTATTAAGTTAGTATGCGCTCCTGCAAGACATTTCTCTGGACGAAGTATGACAGATAGAGATCGTTCGTTATGGTGTTCATGGCTTATTCTTGGTCAAGAAACTAAAGTCTTCTTTAGTGGTGATAGCGGATATGCTCCTCACTTTAAAGAAATTGGTGATAAATACGGTCCATTTGATCTTACTTTAATGGAATGCGGGCAATATGATACACGTTGGTCTGCTATTCATATGTTGCCAGAAGAGACGGTACAAGCTCATATTGACGTTAAAGGAGAATTACTACTTCCGATTCATTGGGGTGCTTTTACATTAGCGTTGCATGAATGGAGCGATCCAATTGAACGCGTTACGAAAGAAGCAAAACGTTTAGGAGTTACAGTTGCAACGCCACAAATTGGTGAATCAATTACATTAAAATCTACAAACTATCTTTCATCAACTTGGTGGCGCGAAGTTTAATTGTATATGTAAAAAAGAGCGAACCTTTTTATAAGGGATTCGCTCTTTTTGTAATTAGGTTTCTTTGCATTTAAGCGCACCTATTAGTTAAAAATTATCCGCTCTTTTATGTTAAAAGATTTACTTCTTTAAAAATATTTCTTAAATAATTACATCTGCTTCTTCCTATTAAATTTGCTGTCCAACATAACCAATTCTTCATTCCTATAATCTATTAATTTATGATTAGATAATACAAAATTGTGCTCTAATATGAATTCATTATGAAGTACTTCAGGTAATAATTTAGGTAACATCTCTCCTACACCGTAATTATAGTCGCTTAATATCCAAGACACACTTTTCCAATCTAAAATCCCTTCGGATACTTTTTTAGGTGTATCATATGTAACTTCATTTTGTAGTTCTACCACATAAACATACATGCCACCAGAGTATGAAAAGTCTTCCCACTTAACAATTCCTTTAAATTGAATTTGATTTTGCTTAACATCTATATCAGTCTCTTCTTTTATTTCACGAATTGCACTTGCTAAAGGTGTTTCTCCCGGTTCTATCTTCCCTCCTACCCCGTTCCATAATCCTTTTACAGGGTCATATTCTCTATTTAGCATCAGTATTTCTTCATTTCTTTTTATAAAGCATAAAGTGTGCTTGTGCATAATGTAAGTCCTTCCTTTGTTCCTAATAAGCTCTTACTGGCGATATAAGATGTACTGCGGCAGTTTGCTCTCCTGCTTCGATTAATATCGGTCTCATTGAACCACCAAAACTTAAAGTAACCATTTCTTCTGTTATTGCCCTTAAAGCATCTACCATAAATCGTCCGTCGAAAGATATATTTAATTGTTTTTCACCTTGAATCGCATCTACTTGTTGTGTTTCAGCTATTTTACCAATCTGAGAAGCGTTAGAAGAAATTTTAATTGTGGATTCATTGATGATTTCTAAGTTGACGTTGTTATTTGCCCATTCACTTGCTAATAAGCTCGATCGATCTACACCTTGTAAAATCTTTTTTCTTTCTACGTTAATAACCGTTTGAAATTCATTTGGAATGAGATTAGATATATTAGGATATTTCCCTTCAATGAGTCTTGAATATAACGTAGTTGTTCCGAATGTAAAAATAACGTGACTGTCTGAAAGGTATATGTATACGAATTCCGTATGACTGTTCATTAATTTTAGAAGTTCACTAATGGTTGCGCTTGGTACGATACAATTTGCTTTCGCATCTGAAGAAATTAGCGTTTCACGTATAGCTAGTCTATGCGAGTCAGTAGCAGCGCAAACTAACTTATTATGATCTAACTCTATATGTACTCCGGTGAGAACAGGTCTGGATTCGTTTTTAGCTACTGCAAAGACAGTTTGTTTAAACACTTCAATCAATTGTTCTGTTTCTACTTGTATTTCTGCATGATCCTCTATAAGTGGTACATTCGGAAACTCATTTGCTGGAAGTCCATTTAAGTTTAATGTGATTTCTTCTGATTGTATCGTAATGATTTGTTCATTCTTACTTTTTATTACTATATCACTTGGCATTTTCTTTATAATTTCAATGAAATATTTTGCAGGTACAACAATAGATCCTGCTTGTAATATAGTTGCAATCTGTTCTTCTTCGATTGAATTAGGTATAAATTTTTTAATAAAAACATTCGAGTTACTTGCGATTAAAGTAATTCCAGATTGATCGGCTGTTATTTTGATACCAGATAATATAGGAATTAAAACTTTTGTAGATATAGCTTTACTTACTTCTGAAAGTGCTTGAGTGATATGTTTGTGATTAACGATAAACTCCATGTTTTTCCCCGCCTTAAATGAAATGATTTATTTATAAAGATTGATGAACGATTGTTCCGTTAAAAAAGTAAGGTACTGTTTCTTTCCTTTGTAAAAAATCTAGTAACTGTTCAGGTATACGTAAATACGGTGCTGCTATATGTAATTCCATCCAAGTAATCTCTTCGATTTCTTTTGGACGGGATATATATGTCTCTCCGCCGATTATTTCACCTAAAAAATTAAAGAAAATGGCATGATGGCCTCTCTCCTCGAAAAAGGCTTCGCTTATGGAACAAATCCCCTTTACAGTTATATGTAGCCCTGTTTCTTCTTTTACTTCCCGAATGACTGCCTCTTCTAACGTTTCCCCAAATTTAACTGCGCCACCTGGTAATGTGTAATAAGATCCATTTTTCCCTTTGTTTTTTACCATTAAGATTTTTTCGTTCGTTTTATCGTACAAAAGCGCGTATGTAACATTAACCTTTTTCATATTTACCCCTTTATTAATAAGAATTTTCTGTCTCTATTTCATTTTACCAGATACATACAAATTAAAAAGAACGTATTTTGATATAGATGATTCAAAATACGTTCTTTTCAATTCATTAAATTTTATATATTGAGATTAATTAATTCCATACACTTTATAACCTTTTCTCTAAATAATAATGATTATGTCCTTTTGGATGATCTTCACTCACTCCAATTACTTTAAATCCATGTTTTTTATAAAAATCCGGAGCTTGAAAGCTAAACGTATCTAAGTTGATTAGCCTACATCCTTTTTCAATTGCAAATTCTTCGATAAGTTTTATTAATTTACTTCCGTATCCTTCGTGTCTGCATTCTTCAGAAACCCATAGGAAATCAACATGTACATGGTGCCAAAATGTTATAGCTGTTATACCTCCTACTATTTCCTCTTTTTCATTTTTCACTATAAAACTAACCTTTTCTGAAGGAGCTTTCTCTTCATTTGAAAGATGTTTTTGATTATATTCAATTACTTTTTCTCGTATGTAATTACTATCTTCTTGAACCCATTGTTTTACTATCTTCATTTTACATATCACGCTCCTTTTATTTTATCTATTCCATTTCATGATTGTATTGTCCTGTCTTTACTAAACAATGAAAGGAGCATAGTTAACGTTGTAATGAAAAAGAGCCCTACCATAAGGACTCTTTTTAAAACTAAGCTATTTTTCGATGTAACTGCTTGATTTCTTTTTTCTTCTCTATATTTGGTGGACGAATTAAAATAGAAATAATGAAAGAAATCGCACATAAAACACCTATTGTAATAAAGGTTGGTTGAAATCCACCAAGTAATGCTCCAATGAATGAACCTGCAAGTGCACCAAATCCGAAACCTTGATATACAATCCCGTAATTTGTACTATGATTTTTTAAACCGAAGAAATCTCCGACAATAGCTGGGAATATTGTAATATTACCGCCGAAGCAAAAGGCGACACTTGCTACACAAGCAAAATAAACCCCGTAATTTAATGGAATGAAACTAAGAGTAAAGACGGACACTCCAATAATAATAAATGTTGCAGAGACAATTTTCATTCTACCAATTTTATCTGATAACGTTCCAAGAATGATTCTACCTACTGTATTAAAGACTGCAATCATTGCGACGGCGTTAGCGGCGGTTGCTGCACTAAGTCCAACGAGTTGTACGCCGATATCTTTTACCATACCAATTAAGTACAGACCACCCATACACGATGTGAATAACATGAAAAACAACAGATATACTTGTTTCGTTCTCATCATTTCACGTGGCGTATAGTCATTGTGTAATGTTTCTGTTACCGTATTACTTACAATCGCTTCACGTAAGAAGAACGATCCGATTAATACTAAAAGTAAGACGATAATGCCCCAATACAAAAATGCTTGTGATACACCAAGGCTATCGATAAGATTTCCGTTTATATATCTAAAAATTAAACTGCCCATTCCATATGCTGAAACAGATATTCCAGAAATAAGTCCTTTTCGATTTGGAAACCATTTAATTAAATTAGATAGTGACGTAATATAAGCTGTTCCATCCGCATATCCAACAACAACACCAGCTAATAAATATAGTAATGGTAAGGAAGAAACTTGTGAACTAAGTATTAAACCGAGTCCTAGAACAATTCCTGCAGTAGCGATAAGTTTACGAAGTCCTAATTTTCGCTGCAACTTTGCTGCAAACAAGGTTGAAAATGATAAAGAAAAGCTTGTTATGGAGAAAGTTATCGCAACTGAATTGAGATTCCATCCGAACTTACTTACAAGGGGTTGATTAAATAAACTCCATGTATAAATTGTTCCAAGGCCAATTTGAACAATGATTGTACCTAGAACAATTAATAGCGGATTTATAGAAGTTTGTTTCATACTAACTGTCCCCTTCTTTTACCTTGACATGAATTTTCACAGTTAGTATATCCATTGAAAAATACAAGATACTGTACGGAAAATGGAAATTAAGTTTATGTACACAAAAAGACACTTCATTATGAAGTGTCTTTTCGCAGGTTATATCAGATACATTTAAAGAAAGCTTTGTTAAGATAAGCCATTTTCAAGTGCTTATGTATATATGTTATCAAATATTTTCTTACATGTGATGGGACTTAAGACGTATTTTTTATTCGTCATATAGTCGGATAAGAAATTAATATTCGATTTCATCAAAATCTTTCGGTTGCGGTACAGTTTGCATGTTAGCTGCATCTTTCGGATCGCTAAAAATCGCATTTTGCTCTGTATTTACATCTTTAATATTTTGCTTTTTATCTTTACTCACTTTATCTTTCAAATTCTTTCACTCCTTTTTGTTATAGGAGTAATTATGCCCTATTACAGCTAGTAAATGTATCGGCGACTAAATTGCTAAATTCACGTAAATAATATAAGTAATTATCACCGCCGTAGTTATATCTTTTATTGTACATTTTCGCAACAACTACATTATACTCAGGAATTACTAAAATGGTTGGTCCAGTAATTCCTAATATTTGATACGAACCTTTTGGAACACGTTCACCAAGTTCACTTAATTGTTTTGGTTCATTTTGAACGAACCAAAACAACCCGTTTTGTGGTAGTTCATTATTTTTATAAGCTGGACTCTGCAAGCTAGTAGCAATTTTTATAACTTCTTTTGGAACAACTTGTTTACCATTTATCATGCCTTGATTTAAATGAAGGTTGCCCCAATAAGCAAACTCTCTAGCTGAGACAAACAGATTTTTTTCGGTACCGTCATTTACTGTACCGACCTCACTGATCGCGTCTTCATTTGGATTATTAACAACGTTAACTAAATTTTCATTTTGCTGTATTCTCCATCCTGTTTCTTGGAAATTAGCAGGAGTAAATACACGCTCCTTTAACAATTCAGGAAAACTTTTATTATAAAGCCGATAAATGAGATGCGTCACCATTCTTACATTAATATCTCTATACGCCCAATCTTGTCCAGCTTGAAATTCACGGAAAATTGTCCCGTCATCCGTTTCTCCTAGACCGTGTGAATGAGTTACTAAATGCCTAATCGTTGTTTTATCAAGTAATGTAGGATCAAAGTCTTTAAAATACTTTATCGCTTCATCATCAATAGAGTTTATTTTCCCATCATAAAGCGCATACGCTACCATGAATCCTAAATAACTTTTTCTCGCAGAAGCGACGTTGAACTGTGAAGATGCTGTTACTTTTTTACTAGTAGATGTATTTGAATGATATCCACTATAATGCTCTAGTACAATTTTGTTATCCTTTATAATACATAGCGCTGTAGCAGAACTATCGTTTTTCTTTTTTATACTCTCTACCCAAGAAATCAACTTATCGTATGTATACAAATAAATCCCCCCTAATACTTATAAAAAATCACAACATGAAAGAAAAGTATTACTATAAACACCTTTCTTTCATGTGAAATATTATTGATTTTCTATACTTAAATAATCCACCAGTTCCAGCAATTAAAGCAGCTGAAACATCCTGCGCAACCTACACATCCACCGCAACGTCCTGCACAACCACCGCATCTGCCGCCACATCCACCACAGCGTCCACCACAACCTCCGCAGCCACCGCAACGACGTCCATCGTCTTGAATATAATAGTATGGATATTGATTTTGTTGTTGATCCCAGTAAACTACATTACCAGATTGATAATCATTAAGGTTTAATGATTGTAGTTCTTGTTGAAACTGATTCATTACGAACCCCTCCATTTATAAGTAATTCCGCCCAAATGTAAAAAGTTTATATATTTTTGTAAACCAAATAGAAACAAAGCTACAGACTAAATACGTACATCAACAAAATATGAACTTACACTAGGTGGTGTACCTTGTTTTTTAGCCTATTTTCTTAATATCCTTTCGAAGGACGTATTTACTATACATAGAGTGATTTAAAAATTACTTATCCAACAATTTAGTAGTTCATCATTTAATTTTCTTTCTAGTAATTCTTTAACGGAGGGCATTGGCATGATTTTATAAGTTTTTAAAGATTCTTTACTATAATCTATCCAATGAAATGCTAAATGGGATTCTCTAGACTTTGGTGGTAAATCAATATACAACTCTTTTGAAGATACTTCAAAAATGTGGTTGATTTCATGATGAAGCATTTCTTTATCTTGCCATCGGTTTTCTATAACTCCTAAAAATTGTTTTATACTGCAGTTTACTCCAAGTTCTTCTCGTAGCTCTCTTATTAATGCATGCTCTGCTGATTCCCCGATTTCAACATGGCCACCTGGTAAAAAATAATGATGCCCAATATATTCAGCAACCAATAATTTCTCATCTTTTATCACGACTGCTCGTACAATTTGATGGAATTTACTTTTCAATTGATATTCCTCCTAGTCATTTACTTTATATTTGATTAAAATAGTCATTTAATATCGGTATAATATAAATGATAGGTGTTTCATACGGGTGAATTTCATTAATAATTTCAAGAGCACTTTTTACAAGTACTCGTTTACACTTTATTTCTACTTTACATTCTTGTCCTTTGCATATTTGACCAATTTCCCCGTTAAAAGGTGATGCACTGTCTAATGGTCTCCAGTATCCTTTCACAGAACTGTAGGACAGACAATGGTCATATTTTCCTGTTTTACAAGCACCAATTTTATTTAACGCATCCCTCAACATTTCAACGTATTCTTCAGGGATAAATACTTCAATTTTCACTTCAGTAAATTGCATAATTCATTTCACAACTTTACTACATATAGTTAAACGAATACACGATATACTTCCTCACCATCATAATCATGTCCCAATGGTTGAAAACCGTAATTTTCATATAATTTCTTTGCACATATATTATCTTTATGTACTGTTAATCTTATTTCTTTACACGCCTTAAACGTATTTTTTATTAAATAAATACTTTCTTGTAATGCCGCTTTTCCATAACCATTACCTTGCTGCGATTCATCAATAATAAATCCGTTAATCCAATACATATCCGATGTCTCTATTACAACAGCATGCATAACAAAACCAACCATAAGGTCACCATCGTATATAGCAAATGGTATGTATTCTACATTGTCACCATCTGGTTTTATATATACTTTAGCAAGCGAAACTGCTACGGATGGAACAAATTTCAACTGATTTTCTTTAACTTGTAACTTTAATGCATCTTCCCAATTCTCTCTCGTAACAACCTTTAACTGGACATTCAATATTGTAAGCTCCTTTATAAAGAGGATATATTTTTATATTCAACGTAGTGAAATAATTCCCTTTTTCGACAACAACTTATAACATGATTTTTATAAAATCTTGAATGAATTTTTGTTCATCTATTTCTAGTGCTATACGGGCTCCTTCAGATATAGAGCTAGGGCGAAAATCAGCAAATGTTTGTCCTTTCGTATCTCCGTATGTATCTACATTTACTGTACGATGCACAAATTCAAAAAAACTTGGATTTACTAATCCACTTATTGCAACCACATCATGTAGCAAAGGTCCTTCCATAGATGGATTAAGCTTTTGGTATGCGGATAGATAGTAATCATACATGGGTTTCATTATCATATGAAATGGATTCTTTGTATTAGCTTGAATATAGCTAAATACATTTGGTGTTAACACAGCTTTGTTTGTTACATTTAAAGGGAATATTAATAAATTCTTTGCTTGATGGAAAACAATTTTACTTGCTATAGGATCTCCATACACGTTTGCCTCCGCTAATGGTGTTACATTTCCTACTTCTAAAAAGACGCCACCCATGAAATAGATTCCTTTTACATTCAGCATTAAGTCACTCCATAAATTAAAAGCAATTGCTAACGAGGTAGATCTTCCTACATCGACAATCGTTAAATCTTTTTCGTACTTTACAAGAATCGCAGCGATACTACCAAAATTGTATATTGGAATAGATAATACGCTTTCTGGAACATGGATGGGCCCTAATCCTTCTGCTCCGTGAATTTCAGGGTAGTACGTAGTAATTTCTTCTGTAAGTGGTTTTGTTGCACCACTAATGACAGGAATGTCTTGTCTATTTGCTAACTGTAAAATATACGCTGCATTATGTGCAGCATGTATATGCTCAACATTTCCGTATCCAGTTACAATACCTACAATTTCAATTTCGGGATGCAGTAAACCATACATAATGGCAAATGAGTCATCAATACCTGGGTCTCCGAAAAATAATACTTTTTCCAAGAAATACTCTCCCCTCATAAAAACATAGAGTCATCAATAACTATGTATATGAAAAAAGCAAGTATATCTATGCGAATTTTAGAATGGATAATGTTTTACAAAATATTAAGAAAGGAACTAGCGTATGCTAATTCCTTTCTTAAGTAACCATTCTCAAATTTAATTAATTATCGTATCCTTCATAAATTGCATCATTTATTTGATTTTGTATTTTTTTATCATCAGGTACAGGTTTCCACCAATTTCCTGTAATAAATAACATAGTTAATAAATTATAACTATCACTAAAATAACTTTCTCTCTTATTCTTCATCCAATCCCAACCACTATTTACCCACTTTTGATTATTGCTACTCGTTATACTTGCAGTAATAAACGGTGAAACAAATACAGCAGTTGGATAACTACCAATATTTGATCCGTTTAATTGATAACCATCCACAATTTTTGAAGGATTTCCATTCGTTTTATTTTGAATCCATGAAGAGACTTTATCAGAAATGACTTTACTTCTTTTCTCGCCGTACATCGCATAGTCCATTACAATTCTCAACGGTACCCGACTAGCATTGTAATAATATGCATTTGTATATTCTGACTCATCTAAGAAATCTTTAGGTGCGGGTTGTGGTGGGTTTTTTACAACAAAATCTGAAATAAGCCCTGTATTTGGAGAGTACTTATTACTAAATTGCATATATACATCGTACAAATTATTAATAACAGTAAGCCAAGTTTTATCACCTGTAAATTCATAAAATGCTCTAAGGTGTGACATCATCCAATCAGATGGCCTTGTATCAAGTGAACTTTTAGAATCCCAATCTCCTAAATTTAGTCGGTTATTATTCGTAACATTACTAGCTTTAATACCTTTTGTAATCATGTTTTGTGCTTCTTTCAAATAATTAACTGATCCATTTGATCCCCACTGCTTATGAGCAAGAAGAAGAGAATACGCAATATCTAAATCCCCATCAGTAGCAGAATCAAAATGACCTTGTGCTTTTTTACTATCTGCGACAACCCACCCCATTAAATTAGGATTTTGAGAGCTTTTAAAAGTTCTTGCTGTTTTAAATAAACCGTCATAGATTTTTTGAGCATTCGAATCATAACCAGCCATTAATACTGTAATTATCATCCCATACCCTTGACCTTCTGAAGTTCCAAGTGGCTTAAACCCATCCGCATCACCTGTAATCTCTCCTTTTACGTAATAACCACCAGGTAAAGAAGATAAATCATTTTTCAAATATTTCTTTTTCCAATTATCGTAGTAACTTCTTACAGAAGCATTTAAACTTTCCTGTGTAACATGATTCGGTTTTATAACACCTGCATAATTAACTTGCTGGGGAAATGGTTTCATTTCCTTTGCAGCAGCTACTTGTTGATTAACTATGGGAATAGAATTGTGTATTGAATTGTCCGTTACACTTGCTGAGAAACTAGAATTAGAAAAACTAGCTAGTCCGATTCCTGCAATTGAAATACATATGAAAATTTTTCTTTTTCCATTCATTATGTTGTCAGCTCCTTTTAAAATGTTTACTACATAAAATGTAGCATACAATATTTAACTGAAATACAAAATATTATATTTATCAACATAAGAAAGAAACTATATCAAAAAGTATCATAAAATCATTATCTAATTAAGTTATATCGATTTATTGTTTACTAGATTCCTATGTTTTTCTTTTCTTACTACTCGTATATGAGCAATCAATATCCCAAGTATAGTAATCCCACCTCCAATTACAGAAATAAAAGTCGGTACTTCACCTAACCATACCCAAGCTATAAAGCACGCAGTGACTGGCGTTAAATATAGAGAACTTGTTGCCTCGGAAGCACCAGCACGAGATATAATATACGCTAAGGCAAGATACGGGAGTACTGTTGGAAATAAACCTAAATATATAACACTCACATTCACTTCAAGAGGAGCTGCTAGTATTTCTGTATAAATTCCCGGTAAGAAAATAAGCTTACATACAGTGCTATATAAAATTGTATATATGGTAAATGGCAAAAAGCCGTACTTTTTCAAGTAAGAAGTTTGGAAAACGAAAAATAGGCTTTCTGAAACGGCTGCTAATAATATAAATAATCCTCCACTATTAAATTGAATAGAACCTCCTTGACTAAATGATATGAGAGCAATTCCAATAAAACTAATTACACCACCGATCCAACCATTTAATTTCATTTTTTCATTCAAAAAAACAAAAGCAAGAATTGCCGTTACAATAGGAGTAACTGAAACAATTAAACTTGCCGATCCAGCATTTACAGTTTTTTCACCGTAGTTTAATGCAATGTGATAAATAGTAAACCCTAAAGCACCGAATATAAAAATCGCTGGAATGTCTTTCAAATCAGGTAATCGTAGTTTGTATATAAAGGAAAACACAAGAAGTATGAATGAAGCGATTAACAAGCGTAGTAAAGTAAGATGTTCAGGTGTGTATGATTCAAGCCCCATACGAATTACCGGAAATGCAGTTCCCCATATTAGAATCGTAAAAGCGTGAGCACATATGATTTGGAAATCCCATTTTTTATTAAACATGTTTTCTCTTCCTCTCCAATAAACCAACCATTTTCAAATTGCCAATTATTTCTTTTCATCATATTTAATAGTTGATACAATGTCTTCAACCAGTTATTTATCGAAAAAACCAACCACTTTTCATTTTTAAATAAACGAGGGAGTTTTTTATATGACAATCGATAAAAAGGTGCCTAAATATCGGCAGATAATAGACTATATGAAAGAAAAAATTGAAAACGGAGAATGGCCAATCGGAAGTAAGATTCCTAGCCAGCGGCAGTTAGCAAAGTTATTTCATGTAAATCGGAGTACTGTAATAACTGCGCTAGAAGAGCTTATGGCTGACGGCTTAATTCAAGGGCAAATCGGGGCAGGAACAATTGTTATGAATAATACGTGGTCCTTATTAGCAACGAATCCCCCGCCTAATTGGAGTGAATATGTAAAGGCTGGTATTCATAAACCAAGTAAGGTAATGGTACGTGAAATAAATGAAGCGGAATCAAATAAAACACTTATCCATCTTAGTAAAGGCGAACTTGCCCCGCATCTTTTCCCACTAGAAACAATGCAATCCATTATGAAAAACGTTAGTGAGGAATTAGATTATTTCGGATATGAGGAACAAAAAGGTTTTTTTCCGTTACGTGAAGCAATAAGTAATTACGTAAAATCGTTTGGAATACACGTATCGCCTAATTCTATATTAATCGTCTCCGGTGCATTACAAGCATTACAATTAAAATCAATTGGTCTTTTACATAGAAAATCAACCGTTTTACTCGAACAACCTTCTTACTTATATTCACTTCATGTTTTTCAATCAGCAAATATACACCTATCTGGTATAGCGATGGATCATTACGGGATTTTACCTAGCGATTTATTAACACGTATTAAATATAGTCAAAAGAAAAATATTTTATATTCTATTCCTTGTTTTCAAAATCCAACAGGGATATTAATGTCTGAAAAGCGCCGGAAAGAAATATTAAAAGTATGTGAAAAGGAACAGTTACCTATCATCGAAGACGATATTTACCGTGAGTTATGGATTGATGAACCTCCTCCAGCTCCTTTAAAATCGATAGATAAACATGGACATGTATTATATGTTGGTAGCCTCTCTAAAACACTAACTCCAGGACTTAGAATTGGATGGATTATCGGACCAGAACCTGTTATTGATAGATTATCAGATATAAAAATGCAAACAGACTATGGGTCTAGTTCTTTATCTCAAAGAGTTGCTGCTGAATGGATAAATAAAGGTTTTTATGAAGACCATGTAGCGAACGTAAGAACGCATTTAAAAGAACGAAGAAAAATGATGGTACAAGCTTTACATATGTATTGTGCAGACATAGCAACTTGGGATATTCCTAGTGGTGGATTTTTTATATGGCTAAAGGTTGTACCTAACATTCCGATGAAGAGACTATTTTTAGAGGCACTATCAAAAGGGATTCTTTTAAACCCAGGACGTATTTATGAAGAAGAATCAGATCAATGTATACGTTTATCGTATGGATATGCTTCTCCAGAACAAATAATTACCGGGATAAAATTGTTAAGTGGATTAATCCGTAAGTTAATGATATAACAAAAATCCTCTTTTATTTATAAGAGGATTTTTTGTGTACCTTATTTACCACAAACGCATTTCCTGTCCCAATAAAATAAGTTCTTCATAAGGATCTCCGTCAATTTTTAATACTTGAGCAAAAGCGGGTTCTGTTTTTAAACCGTTCTCTTTTAAGCGAATAATTTCTTCCCTTATATGTGGATGCTGCATTAATAACATGTGCTCTACTATCATATGTCTATATGCATTTTGGTTACGCACTGGATTAGGCTGAGCAAATAATTCAAATTCAAAACCTTCAAATTCAAAATTTACTTTTATCGATTCAGTATTTTTAATTTTTTTCTTTTTTATTTTGAATCCTTCATAAGAGCCATATAAAGATCTCATTTCTTGTTCAAAAACATCAAAGTTATGTACTTCCATTACAATATCTAAGTCAGATTGAAGCGTATCAACTCTTATAGGTATTGTCCCGCAAAGAACGGGACTATACAAAGCTAAATCCTGCATGATGTTTAGTTTATTCAAAACATCATATACCTTTTGTTGCTTGTCATTCCCTGATTGTAAATATGTAATAGATGTAAACATGGGAGTCTCTCCTTCATTTCACGTAATACGTGACTCACTAAATTCAAGAAAATTTGTCCGTTTAAATTTGTTCTAAGAGTACCTTTATTTCAATATATTAAGACGAATAAACAATATGTTTCAACTTTTCTCCTATACTGCAATACTATAAAAATAAAAAAGGAGGAATTATTATGAGCATTTTCAACATTCTTTTATCCATACACATTTTATTTGGAACAATATGCTTAATTACCGGTATTGTAGCGATGGTTGCTCAAAAGAAGAAAGGCAAACATACAGAATGGGGCGAAATATATCATGCATCTTATGTTGTTATCACCCTTACTGCAATCATATTGTCCATAATAAATTGGGATAAAATCGCATATTTATTTTATGTAGCAATTTTCTCTTATTCATTTGCGATTTATGGTTACCTTGCAAGAAAAAAGCGTTGGAAAAATTGGCTTCACCACCATATTAGAGGTATGTTAGGCTCTTATATTGGTGCCGTCACCGCACTTTTAGTAAATATAGGCATCCATATTCCTATTATAAATTTACTTCCGCCAATTTGGTTTTGGTTTTTACCTACTTTAATCGGCATTCCTCTCGTAGTCAGTGTATCAAAAAAATATAAAAAACGTAGTTAAAATTAGTTACATTTTGATTACTTTCTAGTTCATTTTTATTCCATGTTTCCTATGATATAATGGGTTGTATTGTTTTTTACCATCTACATTAAATATAGGAGGATTTTGATGATACTATCACAAGATAAAAACATTAAACTAGCGATACATGGAATTACTTTATTATCTTTCTTGGCCTTTTTCCTCTTTGGTAATACACTTTTCTTTATACCGCTCATACTTTATTTCGTTTTCAAATCACAAAGTATAAAAGAAATGAATCTAGAATCAGCCCTTTTTCAATTTGGAGTATGGCTCGCTGTATTTCTTTGGAACTTCGTAGTAGTCCGTACGCTCATGTTTTCCTTATTACACATTGACTTGAGTACAAATTCCTTGTTTGTTATTTTTGGAACAATTCCACTATATATAATACTTTTAGCTGCTGTAATTTTAGGACCAATTAAAGGGATTTTATATGAATTACAAAATAAAGAGTTTCATTATCCTATTGTTTCACGATGGGTGCATAGAACTAAATAAAAAGAATCCAATAAAGTTATTGGATTCTTTTTATTTTCTCTTTTGCATAGTTATTTAAACTTCGGCCCAATGTATTCAATGATATTACCATCATGAAAACAGCCGTATATCATTTCCTATCGGGTAATTCTTTTTATTTATGATTTTTTAAATCCAATATTGAATGTAAACGATCCGGATAATTAGTAAACATCCCGTCGACTCCCCATGAAAGTAACTTTTTCATATCTTTTTCATTATCTACTGTAAATGGATGAACTTCTAATCCGTGTTTCTTTATTTTCTTTACGTAAGCTGAATCAATATATTTGTAATTCATACCAAGACCAATGCAGTATGTTTTATACTTTTCTATCTCTAATTCATTTAATTGAACTGCCTTTTTATATGATAATAATTGTACTAGTGGGATATTAGCATGTAAACTATGAATCTTTTGCAGACTTTCTTCACTAAAGGATTGAATAATAACTTTATCACTTATTTGGTAGTACTTTACAATTTCTAATAGCTTTTCTTCCATACCCGGATATTCATCTGGTGACTTTGTTTCTATATAATAATTAGCATTATGCCCAAACATTTCTATAATTTCTTTTAACGTTGGAACTTTAGCATTTTCAAATTCTTTCTTTGCAAAATTCGGATATTTTTCATTGAAAAAAGAGCCTACATTTAGTTGCTTCATTTCTTCTAATGTATGTTCTTTTACTAACCCTTTACCGTTTGTTGTACGGTTTACGGTTTCATCATGCATAGCTAGTAAATGTCCGTCTTTTGTCATTTTGAGATCAATTTCTATATAATCCCCCTTCAATTGTTGGCCTAATTTATATGCTGCTATTGTATGTTCTGGTGCATACGCAGAAGCGCCTCTATGTGCGATATTTTTTATATGATTTGATTGATTAATAGCTTTAGTGTATTTATGTTCGTTTATTTGCCGAAAAATAAAGATACTTATTACTATGAAAAAACAAATGATTGTAATTAGAGATATTTTTTTCATAACGGTATGTTAACTCCTATATTTAAAACAATTTGACTTGTATGATTTACTCAAATAAATGTCGATTTCCAAAAACTGTCATTCGTCCTACAGCTTGAAAGCCCGACTTTTTATAAATATTGATTCCATCAGGTGAAGCTTGTAAAACGCAATAAGTATTTTTTAATTGCTTGGCTTCTTGCAGTAAGAAGTTAAACATAGTAGAACCGAATCCTCGTCCTCTCATCTCTTCTTGAGTTGCTATGTCATAAATACCAATACTATCTTTTGTACAGACCAGCGAACCAACAGTTACAACTTCATCTTTATACATGCCTAAGTATAGCTTCATATTTTCACTATTCCATAAATCGAAAGAAGAAATTTGATTATAGAATGATTGTACATGTATACCTTCCTCTGATGTACCGAATAGATCAGCTAGCGTTTCTCCAAATCTTTGTATTTGTCCGAGCGAAGATGCTTGTTGAATTGTAAAGCCTACTGGCGTGTCTATTGTTGGAGAAATTGTTTTTAAGTCTGCAACCATCGCAATACTATGTTCTGCTTCTTTTAAACCAAGTTTTAATAACTCGCTCTTAATAGTCTGCCCTTGTTCTTCATCCCAAAGCCAAACACACATTGGAAACTTCTTTTGATTATAGTATTCTACCTCCTTATTTAATTGCTTAGCTCTATCTGTTACATTATTGTTAAGTAAAGTAATGATATTAAATGTATCTGCAGGTAAACCACAGTCGACAGCAATGTAATCCTTCGTTTCTTTTACATTCATTCCTTGCACAAGTCTAGCAATATATGAGATTTTAAATGTAAAATTATCTAATAGTAACTGTTTATAATTCATAAATTGTGCTCCTTTCATAAAAATTAGTATCCGAACTCTTTGATTTTAAATATAACACATAAGTTATTTACCTTTTTCTATAAAAATATCTCTTTAATTTATGCGGGATAGCTGAAAAGAATTAAAAATGATATAACGTTGTCGGAATGAAAAAAGTGGTATATAATAAACATTAACATTACTAGTAATTATTTTAGGTATTCCTAGAATAAAGGAGCGATACATATGAAAATTACTATTTATTTCGGAAGTCATGAAGATCAAGATGTACGTACTATGGACTGTCATTTAGATGTAGAAGATACAGAAGAGATTGTTTCTGTATCATAATATAAATAAACGGGATAAACCCTATTCCCTACAGCGTTTAAGACACCTTTTACAGGTGTCTTTTTTGTTGTTTTTTTCATCAAAAACCCTTTACTTTAGAGTGTTTTAATAGTAAAATATACATATACGAACAAATGTTCTTTTACTTTAATTGTACATGAAGGGATGGTTTTTACAATGGCTCAAGCAAAGCGCAGAGGAAGAAAAAAGCAAACACCTATTATTTCAAATACAGGCTTTATCGGCTCTGTCTTTATTGATACATTGGAGTTACAAAAGAAATCCTATTATTTCGCTCGTAAAAAACTTCAAATTGTTCATCATGTACTTGATGGTCTATCTGGAGCAATGAGCGCATTATTTAAAGAACATAATATCACTGCATATATGTCATGTGTGTATTTACATAACCAAAAGAAAATCGGCTTTGTTCTTTCAACAAAACCTTTTGAACAAAGTGATGGTGTGTCTTATTTTATAAATTATTTGATCGAAAAGAATTTTTATGGTAACGAAGATGTAGAATACCAAGAAGTATTTAATACAGGTTTTATCGGTGTAGTATTCGCTGATTTATCTAGCATAGATCGCTTTAATTTTGAGTTTGAAATGGGTATGTTAACAAAGTTAATGAAAGATATGATTATTCCCGTTAAAGAACTCTTTTTACGCCATAATGTACCAGCTTATATCTCCACTTCTCATTTAGATGAGCAAAACAAATTAGGTTTCGTACTTTCTGTAAAACCATATGATGAACGTGCAGAAGCAGATTTATACTTTGAAATGTATTTAAAAGAGCGTGGATTATTTATTGGTGATGAAGAAGATGATATTGATAAGATTGTTATTAGAAAGACAGCTGAATTACGATAAAAAAGCGTAGGGGCATCATCCTGCGCTTTTTTATCTGTAACAATATCAAATAGTTACGTTAAACACTATAATCTTTGGAATGAATTTCTAAATTCAATTTATATGAATATACTTTATTTAAAATAAGAAATACTATCCCTCCTGCAATTGGAAGCGTGTAGGCCGGAATATAATTTAATAATAGACCTGATAATGTCAGTGCTATCGGCTGCATCATTTTACCTATACTTAATCCAATACTGAGCACTCTTCCCCTATATTCATCAGGAACTTCTTTTTGCATGAAATAAATTAAAGGAATATCAATTAACGCTATTATTAGCCCGAAAGAGAACATAACAACACAATACGTAATAACGCATACAAAATCATTTGCTTCAAAACTTTTGAATAAAACTGGAATTCCTGAAATAATCATAAAAACTGCCAACATTGAACTTAGCTTTTTCAAAAGATAAGAGTAAGAAAAACGATTAGTTATCTTTTTCACTAAAATTGCACCAATTATCATCCCTACTGGAAAAGTTCCTTGAATGATACCAAATTGCTTCGAACTAAGATTGAGAACTGTGTTAATAATGTATGGTAATGGAACAGTTACAGAAAATCCTAAGAAGAAATTAAGCGAAATTAAAATATGAAACGTATTCTTTAAGCTCTCCCTCTCCATTAAGTAAAAGTATCCCTCTTTTATATCTTTAATAAAATTAATTTCTCTTATTGAACATTCTTCCTTTATATCGTGCCCGAACAATTTAAAGTGAATAAACAGTATGGATATGCCAGAAAGGATAAATGAAATACCGTTTATCATTATAAAAAGTTTTATGTCTACAACAGCAAAAACGATACCACCTAACATAGGACCGAGAATTAAAGATACAGAATCGATAATTTTACTTATAGAATTAATACTCATTAACCTCTCTTTAGAGACGATATTCGGTTTTGCGGATTCTAATCCTATTCCAAAAAACGTTGTAAATACTGTTAAAAGAAAAGTAGTAGTATAAATGATGAATAAGTTTAATCCATAATTACTGCTCAATATATAAACAGTAATTAATAAGCCTCCACTTAGTAAATCCATACAAACGACCAGTTTCTTTTTATCAACTTTATCTGCGATTACACCTGCAAATGGATTCATAACAATCATTGGAATCGTTCCTAAAATAAGCGTAATTGCGAAATTCCATGCTGATCCGGTTATTTGTAACACATATAATCCTAATGCGAAACTATAAATAGAGCTACCAAATATTGATACTGTTTTCCCAAATGAATAGAGATAAATATTTCTTAGTTCTTGAGTACTTTGCTCATTTTGTGAATGTATTCGTAAACATCCCATAACTCTTTCCTCCCGTTTAACTTTGTATTACATACAGTGTAAGTTCTCGGGTCAACCCAATATCAATATGCTATTATTAAAAAGTTTTAAAAGAAAAATAAAAGAAGATGGGGTTAACCCCATCTTCTTCCGAAAAATGAATATGTATAAATTTCTTCTCCTTGAACGAAGAAATTTTCGTATTTCCCGCCTCTTTCCAAATAATTAGAAGTTCTTTCATCAATGGTTTGAAACTGTAGTTTTTGAATTTCTCCCTTAACTTTTGAAGAGGTAAAATTCTCTCGTAATTTAATTGATATATGACTATGTATGCTGAAATTTTTAAATAAAATATATGAGCTTAGCATATAACACTCTGGCTTAAAAAGTGGATTTAATTCATGCAACAAAAAGTTTTTATGCTCAAAACTATAATTACTTGTACCAGACTGATCAATGACAATATCAGCAGAATAATTCTGAATAGGTATGTTTAAAAAGTCGGCACAGATAAATAGAATGTTTCTTTTCGGGTTTCTTCTTTCAATTACATCTTTTAAAAATAAAAGTTTATTCAAATCTCGATCAACAGCAATATATAGACAATTTCCTGGTAGTTCCTCATAAATATTTCGTAAAAAGAACCCAATACCAGATCCTAAATCAAGTAGTATTTTTTCATTTAAATCTAGTTGCATTAGTTTCTTTTTCGCCCATTCTCCTCCTCTTTGAACATTTTCCAAAAAAGCAGTATCAGTTTCATGGATATAATCCGAAATAGAATCTTCAAGTGATGTCTTTTCATATGCTTTATATGAGTTTCCAGCTGTTAAAACCCCTGAAATAATCGCGTATTCTTCACCACAATTACAAATTAACTTTCCCTCAACAATTTGATTCTTATTGATAATGCCATCTTCAAGAATCAAATTTCCGTTACACTTAAAACACTTAAATACATTAAGTACGTTTAAATCTATCCCTAAAATTGAATTCGAAATTTTAGTTTTTATAGATAAATTATTTAACGCTTCCTTTAATTTATCTTTTTGTTCCTCTAAATTTTTTATTTCCTGTTCAATCTTTTCATATTTCAATTTAAATAAAGATTGATAAAAAGTATTTTTTTCGTAATCTATAGATTTCCCTAAATTTTTATAAAGAAAAAGATCTTTAATTTCATTTAAGCTAAATCCTAGCCTTTTGTACTCTAAAATAAGTTCCATATCTTTTTGACAATACTCATCAAAAAAATAGTGCCCACCTTTCTTTTCAGGAATAATGAGACCGAGGTCTATATAATGTCTAATCGTATCTACACTTACAGTATTTACTTCTGCAAACTTACTGATTTTCATACTATCACTACCATTTATATATTTGTTTATACATACTTCTTTATTATTTTAAAAAACCCTTTCATCTCCCTATACAAAATTATTTATGGTATGAAAAAGATGCAATTCGCTAATAAAGAAGTGTGTCAATGCACTAATCAATCCGTTTTTACCAGCACCCCTTGCCATCATCCAAAAATGCTGATCAAAATAAACATCCTCATATTCATCAAACAAAAACACAAATGTTATTAAAAATTTTTGAAAGGAATTTAATTTAAAATGCCACTTTTCTATGAAAGTTACACATTTATGAATTAAATCCATATCGAAATGTAAATCATTACGGGTTAATATATCTTGCTTTAAATAATTAATAAGCATGATGCGTTCTTTATTTAATAATACGGTTCCTGTTTCATATAGTTCTATATATTCACTTACACACTTATGAACAATCATATTAAATCACTTGCCGAATACTTCTTAATTTCTTTTTTATTATTTCCCTCTGGCAACAAATCCGTTAATTGTTTAATGACCCTTTGATATGATTGATCACGGGTATTATATAACCGGGCAACAGGTCGTTCTCTTTCATACGGCTCTGTTTTATCAGATTGTGAGAACATTTCATAGTCACCATTCTCAGATATATCCATCCACATCTCATTCAATAAAACTCGTAATCTCGCTGCTTGAATAATTAACCCTTCTACCACTTTCAACTTACTAGGTGGGATGTCTTTAAATAGTCTTTTTAAACGATTTTTTTCTTTGTTAACTAGCACCTCACGCTCATCAATGTCCGCCATAATATCACCTCGATTCAATCATATTTTCATATTGGGTAGGGGTCCTATACGAAACAGCTCAAAAATCTGAAAAAACGACCCCCTCCTCCGGTGCCCCTAAGACGAATTTTTCATGAAATATTTTAAGGGGGGGTATTTTTGTTGTATTTTCACCATTTCTCATCATGTTCCCATTTATTTTGTTTCTTTTCGTAAACTCTTCCATGCTCTTTGTTATGGCAATTCACACAGACTGTTTCAAGGTTGTCTATATCTAATGCAAGATCAGGATGATGCTCAAGCTCTTTAATATGATGGACAACGAGTTGAATCTTCTTACGCTTTGCGCTTTCGCTGTACTCATTGGTATCTGTTTGAACTCGACCATTTCGTTTACACTCTCGACACTCATAGTTGTCACGTTTTTTTACTTGTTCACGTAAGCTCTTCCACTCACTACTGTCATAGAACTTACGCTTCTGTTGTTTGGTTTTGTATTGTTTCATTCTTCTCCACCGACTGCTTTTCTGCTGATAAGCTATCAATCAATTTATTTAGTACACTTAATATCGCATCTCCATATTCTGTTGCTATTGCATTAAATGTTACTTCTCCGAATAACTCCTATACTTGTTTTAAGTTTATATGTTTTACAAATTCTTATTCACCTATCACCATGATGATTGTAATCTTTCCTCTTCAAAATAAAATAAGACGCTAAACCAATTATGGAAGCGCCCCGCATCTACCATTCCAATCACTATATCCTTATAATAATCGAATATAAAACACTAGATTGTAGCTCTTTTTGCATAATCAGTGTCTTCAGCAGTAACTTTAATTTAAGGATTAACTCCTATCCCATCTGGAGCAAAGAATCCAGAAATTGTAGAAATAATAGTATTTGACAAACCATCTATCACAGATACTTTATTATCACCTGTTGATACATATATTCGATTTGTTAATGGATTGACTCCCACCCCAACTTGAGAAGCAGTTCCAGCAATGGTAGTAATCACAGTATTCGTTGATCCATCTATCACTGAAATATTGTTATTTACAATACTAGGTAAATATATAAGATTAGTTGATGGATTGACTCCTACTGTCCTTGCCTCGTTGCCTACTCCAACTGTAGTGATTACACTATTTGTCGTTCCATCTATCACCGAAACAGTACCGGAAGTGCTTGAAACATAAATTCGATTTGTTAATGGATTAACTCCTACTGCAAAAGCACCGACTGCAACAGAAATATTGGTAATCACCGTGTTCATTAATCCATCTATCACCGATACAGTATTATTGCCTAGATTGGCAACATAAATTCGATTCGTTAATGGATTGACTCCTATTCTTATTGGAAACGATTGCACCGCAAGAGGAATAGTTGCAATTACAGTATTTGTTGATCCTCTAATGACAGAAACATTGTCACTAAAAAAATTGGATATATATATAAGATTAGTTGATGGATTGACCCCTACTCCACCAGGAGCATCCCCAACCGGAATAGTTGCAATTACAGTATTTGTCGTTCCATCTATCACCGAAACTGTATCACTAGTTATATTCGATACATAAATGCGATTAGTTGATGAATTGACTCCAACATCATTAGGATTCGTTCCAACTGTAATGGCAGTAATCACAGTATTTGTTTCTCCATCTATCACTGAAACAGTACCATCCCCCTGATTTGCTACATAAATACGATTTATAGATGTTGAACCTGTTGCTCCAGTTGGACCTGTTGTTCCGGTTGGACCTGTTGCTCCAGTTGGACCTGTTGCTCCGGTTGGACCTGTTGCTCCAGTTGGACCTGTTGCTCCGGTCGGACCTGTTGCTCCAGTCAGACCTGTTGCTCCAGTCAAACCGGTTACTCCGGTTGAACCGGTTACTCCGGTTGGACCTGTTGCTCCAGTTGGACCTGTTGCTCCAGTTGGGCCTGTTACTCCGGTTGGACCTGTTGCTCCAGTTGGGCCTGTTACTCCGGTCAGACCTGTTGCTCCGGTCGAACCGGTTGCTCCAGTTGGGCCTGTTACTCCGGTTGGACCTGTTGCTCCGGTTGAATCGGTTACTCCGGTTGGACCTGTTGCTCCAGTTGGGCCTGTTACTCCGGTTGGACCTGTTGCTCCAGTTGGGCCTGTTACTCCGGTCAGACCTGTTGCTCCGGTTGAACCGGTTGCTCCAGTTGGGCCTGTTACTCCGGTTGGACCTGTTGCTCCGGTTGAATCGGTTACTCCGGTTGGACCTGTTGCTCCAGTTGGGCCTGTTACTCCGGTTGGACCTGTTGCTCCAGTTGGGCCTGTTACTCCGGTCAGACCTGTTGCTCCGGT
>NZ_CP031292.1:2490031-2618136 GCF_003355115.1 Bacillus sp. COPE52 | reverse complement strand
GTTGCTCCAGTTGGGCCTGTTACTCCGGTTGAACCGGTTACTCCGGTTGGACCTGTTGCTCCAGTTGGGCCTGTTGCTCCAGTTGAACCGGTTGCTCCAGTTGGTAATACAAACGGAGGAATAGGTGAAAAGGTAGGGCCAACTAAGCTTGGATCTATTGCAGCACTATGCAAAAATTCATACCCCTTCACTTCATTCTCTTTCCTCATTTATTCCCCTCCTGAAATTCACTATATTTATACTAAATGTAGAAGAATAGTCAAAAGAAGCATTGTATTTTTCAAATAAAAATAACTCTTCCTCAAAATCAAGCTAATATAAGATTGTTATACGTTTTATACAATAACCTTTATTACCTATCCGTCCCCAAAATAAAAAGCACACGCATGAATGCTATATCACTACTTTTTACTTTGTAATTTAAATAAGGTAAATGCAGTTTTATTCTTCCAGTCACCTAATGTTGTTTCCTTCACTTGCAACACAAATTTTATTAAGTAACTGGAAGAATAAAAAAAGTATCCCTCATTAACGGTATAATATGCTGATTTCAGGTTTTATGTACCCCCATTTTAAAGCTGTTTAGTATGTTATAAAAGTATCTTTATGAGTTTTGTTTTCCGCCACTTCTCACAATACAAATATATCACGCTGTTTCCAAAACAACCGGCACATTCGCGGTCAAAAAGCGGTCACGTTACTGCCACTTATTTTTTCTTTTCACTATCACTTGTCCTTATACAGCTTCTTCTAATGAGTTACCCATATCTTATATTGTGTGTAACTGATCCTATCACTGAATCCCTTGATATCATTGATTTCATTTCACTTTCTCTTTTGAGTTACAAAGTACGAAAATTATGAGTAACTGTATAAGGATACCACCAGCATTTTTCAAAATAGCCTACGCTATGTAAAAAAATAAAATAAGCTGTCCATGTGGGCAGCTTATTTACATAATTTTTGTTATTGGAAGTGAAAATCATCATAATATATATGATCGTTTGTCTTTTAGCGAACTAAAATCATAATTTGATTTGGTCCTGTGCGTTTCATTACTCGATATCCTTCACTTGATGCAGTTGCGATACCTTCATTATTAGGTTTACAATATTTCTTCGGTCGACATGTTCCATCATCTCGAACTAGAAGTTTTCCAACAAGACCAACAGGAACCCATTCAGGTCTTTGTAAACGCGGGATATACTCTTGCAAGGAGTCCCATTCAGGGTTTAATATAGGTTCGTTTTTTGTAAAGGATGGATGGATCACTCTTCCATCGTCATCTTTTTTCTCTGGTACAACAACTTCATGATATTGAGTTCTGCCCCATTCATCTTTTACAAAGAGATTATGCCAGCGTAAATCACTTGCATCTGCAATCATAGCTGGTGTTGCACTCACTACCCCCAGAACATAATCATCATTTGCATTTGCTTTTCGTATTTTGTCACCGTCTCCATCTAAAGTTACAAAGTATCCAACATCAATTGAGTTTCCATCAATGGTTTCAAACATTTCTGCATAATCCGCAGCAGCAGGGGACAATACAACACCGTCGAGGTAAAGGTTTCCTGTTGCCCCTTCAATTATAGCGGAATTTAATGATGGTCCAACAGCAAGACCATTCGCCAAATGCCAAGAAAATTGGAATATTGTGCTTCCATTTTGCCCCATGATATGAGAACCTGTATGAGCCACATTTACAATGGTATTAACCCCTTCAGCGTGGGAAAAATCTGCATTTGCTGTTGTGCTCAATCCTTCGGCATGGGAGTGGTTTCCACTTGCTGTTGTGTTTGAGCCTTCCGCATGAGAGAAATCTCCACTTGCTGTTGTGACGCTTCCTTCCGCATGAGAGACAAATCCACTTGCAACCGTACCACTTCCTTCAGCATGAGAGAGATCTCCACTTGCTGTTGTTCCATTTCCTTCAGCATGAGAGGCGAATCCGCTTGCTGTTGTGTTTGCTCCTTCAGCATGGGAGATAAATCCACTTGCTATTGTGTTTGCTCCTTCAGCATGGGAGATAAATCCACTTGCTGTTGTGTTCGACCCTTCGGCATGGGAGGTATTTCCACTTGCTTTTGTGTTCGATCCTTCAGCATGAGAGCCAGGTTCACTTGCTGTTGTGCCGGATCCTTCGGCATGGGAGGCAAATCCACTTGCTATTGTGTTTACTCCTTCGGCATGGGAGACACCTCCACTTGCTGTTGTGCTCGATCCTTCAGCATGGGAACAGTCCCCAAACGCTTGGGTGGTACATCCCTCCGCATGAGTAGCAATTCCTTGTGCAAGTGTTGTATCACCTTCAGCATGGGAGGCAAATCCACTTGCAACCGTACCACTTCCTTCTGCCACAGAACAGCCGTTATCAGGATCAGTTCTAATACAGATTGTCGCGGTTGGTCCTGTAGGTCCAATATCTCCCGTAGGTCCAGTGTCTCCCGTAGGTCCGGTGTCTCCCATAGGTCCGGTGTCTCCCGTAGGTCCGGTGTCTCCCGTAGGTCCAGTGTCTCCTGTTGGACCTGGTGGTCCTCCAGATGGCCCGGTAGGTCCTGTCGGTCCTGGTGGCCCTCCAGATGGCCCTGTTGGACCAGTATCTCCCGTTGATCCCGTTGGCCCTGTTGGCCCCGTTGACCCTGTTGGTCCGGTTGAGCCTGTTGAGCCTGTTGAACCTGTTGGGCCTGTTAGTCCGGTTGAGCCTGTTGGGCCGGTTGAGCCTGTTGGGCCGGTTGAGCCTGTTGGGCCGGTTAGTCCGGTTGAGCCTGTTGGGCCTGTTGGTAAAGTAAAAGAAGGAATAGGTGGTAATGTAGGACCAATCAAATTTGGATCTACTGCAGGGGCACTTAATAAATCATCCGGTATAAGACCATCCCATTTCTTTTTATTAAACATGATTCACCTCCAAAAACTTTTATCCTAACTAATAAATGCATAAAATAAAAGTAATAAAAAAACGTTATATCATTTTTATGACGCATGTTATATATAAAGAATCTTTTTTATAAACTAGTTTTATATGTTTAGTTTTGTATATCGTATACATGCTTTTTTAACATAATGCATTATTATCGGTAGCAAGGAAAAGGGAGGAAACTATACTCTCACCAAGGAACTTTCTTTTTGGGTTCTATGGATCTATACATTTTTTTATACATTCCTATCCTAGAGCAGTTTTAGAGTTCTTGTTTGTTACTAGAACTCTAAAAAATCTTGCATACTCTTAGCATGAGTTTTCTTCAAAATGCTACAATACCCCTAGATTTAAAAAGAAAAAGCAATGCTTAGATTTTAAACCTAGTCATTGCTTTATCCATTGCATCTTGGTTTACCCCTATATAACGTAACGTGACCTTCTCTGACGAGTGATTGAATATCTCCATGAGTAATGCTATGTTTTTTGTTTGCATGTACATATGATACCCGTAGGTCTTCCTTAATGTATGTGTTCCTATTTCATCTAATCCGAACTCTGCCGCCGCTCCACTTAGTATCTTATATGCCATGCTACGACCGATTGGACGATTCCTACCTTGTCTACTTTGTAATAAACACTCATTATCTTTTCTTTCTTCGATAAACCATTTAAGCTCTCTTTTCAATGCTGCAGTAATTTGTATTCGTTTCTGTTTCCCTGTTTTCTTTTCTCTCATAGATATATGACTGCCTTTGACATCCCCTACCTTCAGTTTTAGAATATCCGAGATTCTGAGACCTGTATTAATGCCCATAATGAAAAGAATGTAATTACGTAAACTCTTTTCCTTAAAATAATCTTTTAACTGCTGTATTTGCTCTGGATCACGTATTGGCTGAACAAAATTCATTATTCAATCCCTCCAGTTTCTTCTGTCTCGTAAACTTCTAATCTAAGAGCAAAAGCAAGTTTATAAAACACTCTAGCCTTAACACGTCGATACGTGCGCTCACTCATACCAATTTCGTTATAAACCATATAATCACATACATCTTCATCTTCTAAATAACGCTTAATGATAATATTTCTTTGATCTTCTCCTGCACGCCCATTACCCAAACGATTTAGGAATTGATCGATACGAAATGATGTTTTCTTAATCCACTCTTCTCGTTTACTTTGTTGTATATTAGCCATCGCTACATCTTCTAATGGCTTTCCTACATCATTTGTAGGTCCGTGATATCTAATTTCATAAGAAGGAGTGACTTTCATTTCTTCACGCATCATTCCAAACTGTCTATATAAACGTACATTTTCGAGAACACCTTCTAATTTTTTCTGCGTTGCTGTTCTATCAATTTTTGGTAAGAAAGATAATTGTTTAGTCATGTAAGACCACTCCTTTTTATTTTTAAATTACTTTTGTCTTATTGCCCCACGTCTGCGTTCATAACAAGGTCTATGCATCCCCATTAAATCCTCAATCTCACGAGTGCTTAATTTCTCTTTTCGTTTTTTCTTATTTTTCTTTTTAGCTTGTTTTGATTGCTTTTTCCATTCGCGTAACTGATCTTTTAGCGCCTTCATTTCCCCATCTCCCTTTTCAAAAATAAAAAGGACACCTATCCCTAAAACAGCTTTAATTGCCGCTTTAATGAATTGGTGTCCTCTAGTTTTCTAGCCGGACTATATTCAGTTTGCTTTCACTTTAAAAGGAGTATTTTGTTCAGTTTCTTATAAAGTGTTAATATTCTTCATAAAGGAGGTCTACTAATGAAAAATTCCTGGAAGAAAGTTTCTTTAATTACTTTCATAGTAATTGTCCTTTTAATAATTTTATATTTTGGTGGTATGTCATTTTTTTGGAACCACCCCTGAATAAAGCTCAATATTCCGTCCATACTATAGATAACCCATCTTTAATGTGCTGTAACCATATAGATCTTCTTTAAGACTGAGCAGTTAGCTTTTGCTGGCTGCTCTTTTTATGTTTTTAAGCGAATAAAATTCTAAAAATTATCTAACACTATAAATAAGGCTTTAAAAAGCCGGTTTTTCCCACTCTAGCTTTCTTGGTCGAGAGCCGAGCAGTTAGCTTTTGCTAGCTGCTCTTTTGTATTAAATCAATAATAAAATTTTGTTCTTATTTCTTTTTCACATCATATATTTCTAATCTAGCCGTTCCTTTCAGAGAGTTACCTCCTATCTTAAAGAGCACTGATGCATGGTGCTCTTTTTTAGTTTCCTTATTTCTACAAAATGAAATTTTTATTATATTTTTACGAATTTCATATCTTGTTTAATTACCTACTATCCTTTCATGATTCGACATGTATACAAAATGAATCTCCCTCACTAACATTAAATTCTTCTTTCAGTATTCCAAAAACAATGTGGTCTACATAGTGATCGTATAACCACATGTTTTGTCTTATACAACCTTCATACGTAAAACCTAATCGTTTTGCAATTGCTTTACTTTTATAATTTTCAGAAGCTACCCTTATCTCAATACGATTAAGATTCAATTCTCTAAAAGCATATTCAAGTAGTACTTTACACGCTTTTGTCACTAATCCTTTACCTTGAAATTCTTTTCCTAACCAATACCCTATAGAAGCGCACTTATGGAGTGAATTAATACCATAATATCCAATTTCCCCCGCCAAATTACCTTTGTAATAAATACCTGCACGCAATCCACTATTTTCTGCATATTGTTGCAACGTTGATTTAATATATTCTTCACTATCTTCTACAGTTTGATTTGTGTCTACCCACGGAAGCCATTCACGCAGATAATTTCTCGAGCTATATATAAGTTCAAATAACTCTTTTGCATCTTTTAATTCTAATTTCTTTAATGTAATATTTTCATCAATTTGATAAATAAACATATTATTTCCTCCTCGAATACAAACTTTCTCAAAGGTAAAATTCTATATTTATAGAATTTTACCTTCTATACAATTCGAATTTATAATTAAAAAATATTTATTTATCCATTGAATGAAAAATAATCAGATACCAAATAGCGTTTTTATTAAAAACTACTCACATTTAAGCTGGACAAGCATATGTTATTGTATGAAGAATCGCCACTCATAAGATTCTTACCTTTCTTATCTAGAGCACACTTATTTGTGTGCTTCTTTTGTATGTGCTATGAAATAAAGATTTTGTTATAAAATTTCACCTATATAAAAAACATACATACAATATCTTGGGTATCCTTTTTCAATATTAGTTTTGATCAGAGCACCTTCCTCTCAAGGCGCTCTTTAATTTTCAAATAAGGACTTTGTTAAAAAAATTAATAAAATTCAATATCTCGCTAATACTAAATACATTACAATCTGCTTTTTACCCAGGTTGTATCAAAAAAAGCAGTTAATACATCAAACTGTTCTTTGTTGTTCTTATTTTTTACATACAACATACATTGTTAGTAAGTTCGTTATGTTCACAGAATTAGTTACCTCCTATCTTTAGAGCACCGTAAACGAGTGCTCTTTTTATATCGACTTCACCAACGAAGCAGTTTTGTCATACCTTAATATTGAAAAGGCATTCAAAATTCATTTCATAAAAGCTTAGTCAAAGAGCACTTATATACAGTGCTCTTTTTTATTTCCCTTTTGTTACAAAATAAAATTCAGGTTCCTTTTCACTCCCGTATAACATTTCCAATTACGTTTATACTATAACTGTAACTTCAAGTTACATATCTGTACTTGTAGGGCCTAATTTCCTTTGTACTACGAGTAAATCGCAAAACAGTTAGTTCACTGAACTAGCTGTTTTGTATTTTAACCATTTCTGCAAGAATGAAATCTATATGTATAATTTCTAAAGTAAAATCCATACTATATTTAGGTCTTAACAACTAAAACCCTTATTTTAGACTAAGACCTAACAAACCGCTCCTCTCCCTTCCTTGGGACTAAGCAGTTAGCCTTTGCTAGCTGCCTTTTTTGAGTTTTTCCGAATAAAATTCTAAACTATGTCCAATACTATAAATGGGCTGATACAGCTTGAATTCACAGTGACCTCTGTAATGTTCTTTTCCCTTTCTCTGAAGGCTGAGCAGTTAACTTTTGTTAACTGCTCTTTTGTATTGAGTTGATAATAAATTTTAGGTCTTATTTCTCTTCTACGCCATATACTTTTAACCTAAGTATCTAGCTCAAAGTGTTACCTCCTATCTTAAAGAGCACTTATGCATGGTGCTCTTTTTTAGTTTCCTTATTTCTACAAAATGAAATTTTTATTAATCTTCCTCAAGTTCCGTAACAGTTATATAATTTCTAGCATTCTTCCGACTTGCTATTCTCCTTTGATACACTGGTCTTGTATAAAAACGAACCGTCGCAGGAAGCACGCCCATATAATCAGCGCATTCCTGTATAGTTCCGATACATAGCAATGATTCACCTTTATAAACAACGTACTCCCTTAAGTTCATTTCTCAATCTCCTTTTTATATATTTCGTCCTACTATTTTTCTGTTATCAATCTTCCAAATGAACATATCATCACTTGTCATCGGCTTTCTTCTGTTAACCCCTACCTTACTTGCTTCCTCTATATAACCCATTGCAAAATTCAAACCTTCATGGGACAGGTGAGGCAATATTTCCTCGAATAGATTTGTTATTTCTTGATCGTACTCGTTAAATCCACCAAATCTATGTTCATCAGCAAGTTCTTTTAACATCCGTACAATTTCTTTAACCTTTTGACACTTCTTCATGAGATATCACTACCTTTTCTAATAAAATAGCGTTTTTGTTCAGTTTCACTCTAAAAGTAAAATTTTCATTTTTTCATTCAACCAAGTTCATAACATATTCTTTTCCTCCGATAAAGTAATGATTAGGTGCCCCATACACATTTTATCCACTGGAAATAATACCTTTCACGTACTTACGTATTAGAAACTTCATTTCTGCTTCTTCTGCAATAGCAATTTTGTTCACTTTTTTGATACATTTATGAAACATTCACATGTTATCTTCAATATGTTCTATTCTTTTTGAAAAACCATGTGAGAATACCAAAACAAAAAGCCCTAGAGCCCTAACTCTAGGGCTTCTTGTTTTCAAATAAGGATTTTGTTAAATATTCAATTGAACCTTTTAACACTCTCCTTATTACTAGTCCACAAGATATTGAGAAACCTTATAAAATTGTAATACTAATGTAAGGTTTCTCAATATGAACCAATGTATTTATGTAGTAAACTATTTATCGGCAATACATATAAAAGGAGAAACATTTATGACTTTTGAAGACAATCGCAAATTAGGCATTCAACAAGGGTGTATAGTAATAACAGATCAATCGCAATATCTTGTTGTTAAAAAGAATGAAAATTATTCTTTATTAAGCATCGCAACTGCGGAATGCATAAACTTTGAGGTTTCACTTGAACATCTTGAAGAAATGGTCCAAGTAGATTTAAAAGAAAAAATTCGAGATATCATTCCACCAGAGAATATTAAAATCGTAGCTCAAAACAGAATATAAAATGTATTTTCTAAGAACACTTTCGGGTTTCAAATAACGCTTTTATTTAATTTAATACGTATTCTTTTCGATGCAGTATTCTATTACAATTAATTTTTATGTTATAATTATCTACAGCATATATATTAATAGGCACAACAAGTCTCATACATATAGGAGGACCTTAATGATCCTAACTCAAGAAAAGAACATAAAATTAATTATGCATTTTCTTACCGTATTATCTTTTTTTATTCTTATTTTCTTTAGTGTCACAATTTTTTATATACCATTGATTTTTTATTTCTTATGCAAATCACAGGACATTCGAAAAAATATTCTTGAAGCTGTTTTTTACCAACTATTCATTTGGATAATTACAATGATTTGGAATCTATTCGTAATAAGAATCTTAATGTTATCTTTATCTAACTTAGACTTAGCTTCAAACAACGCTTTGATTATTTTCGGAATAGCTCCTTTATATCTAATACTGCTTCTTTTATTAATTTTCGGACCTATAAAAGGAATTTTATATGTGCTACAAGAAAAAGACTTTCATTATCCTATTATTTCTAAATGGATTAAAAAATAAAAATACATGTAGAAGAATTCAGAGTTTTACTGAATTCTTCTTTTTATGGACCTTTCAAAGTCTTTTACATATTCCTCCGTTCCTTCTTCTTAATAAAATTCAAATTTGGTCTTACTTCACATCGACACGCGCTTGACTAGCTTCTCGACTAAATCCATCTGGATATCTTTTAGCTAATTTTGCGATATTCATTTCAGCAATATCTTGTAACGTATATCCTAATTCGTGCGCCATAATCGATACATAATACATAATGTCCCCAAGCTCTAAGGCTAATTTATAAGTGTTTCCGTCCTCTTCTCCTGGACAATGCAATGGTTGAAAACCATGTCCATGATAAATTGCTTTTTTAACAATATCAGCAACTTCACCAGCTTCTCCTGTAAGTCCTAAAGCTGCATTTGAAACACGTCCTCCAAAATCAATTTTGTTATTCCAAGTACGTAAAGTTGATTCTTGATAATCATTTAATTCACAAATTTGATTGATATCCATTACAACTTGTCCTTCCTTTGATTTACTGATTAACTTTGTTACTCCAAATACACCGTTTTCCATTGTTTTCATTGCCATCCGCTCCCTTTAACTAATATTTTTCTTTGCTCTTTTATTCCTAGCTGGTGTTGTAGCTGCTTTCTTTGGATCCCATCCGTAAGTTGCTACTCTTGATCTAAAAGTACTAGCACTAATCCCATTTTCTTCAGCTATCTTAGCCCAATCTTTTCTATCACTTTGTTTACGAACAGGAATAGTCGCTGCATCTTGTGGGTTCCATCCGCTATTGACTCTCCCATAAAACGTACTAGGAATAATTCCGTTTTCTTTTGCTAGTTTTAATAATTTGTTGAATTTTCCTTTGCCAATATGCCAGTATGCTCTTGGCGGTATTGTTAATGCTTCTTGTAATTCCCATCCATATGTGTAAACTCTCATGTAAAGAGCTCTTCTACTAATACCATTAGATTTAGCTACCTCATACTCTTCATTCGTTAACCACCGATTTAAGGTCATTTGTTTCCTCTCCTAATCTAGTGCCAAAAATTCAGCTCTGTTACGCTTCGAATGAATTACCCTAATCTTCTGAATACCTTTACCATGCTCTTCTAACGTTGCATTCCAAGCTTCAGCTTCACTCCTAGCATCAAAGCAATCCATCTTTTGCCGTTCCTCTTTATCGTAGAAATGCACTTCATAGCTTGGATTCAAAAACTTTTCACTGGTACTTATCGCGTTATAGTTAAAACTGCCTATAACATCATCAATTGTTAATTGCTTCATAATCGCATCCCCAGTTATTTGATTTTTTCTGTGATTGTAGTTGATACACGATCAACTTTTCCGCCTTGCCAAGTAATTACTTGTTCTCCGAATCCTGTTACTGGAGGATTCAGTGGCGTAACCTCACCATTCTTGACCACATAAATTTTATTATCAGTAACATCGATTTCGATTTTCGTAGGCTTCATACGACTGAAATCCCCCTTTTTCTTGTTAGCTAACTTTTTGTTGTTGATTACGTTGTAACTCTTGTTTCATTGATTCGAATTTTACTAGCCATGCTTGCCAACGCTTATCGTTTTCTTCTTGCTGTTGCTTTGCTACTTCACAGTTACAACCTTCCGTTAGAGTTACACCTGGATAAGTTTCTTTACGAATAATTCCTGTATCATGGCATAATGCGCACATTTTTAGTCCTCCTTTTTGAAATTTCGCAAGCTATAATTTTCACCGTACATTTTTATCACTTGGGTATCTTCCATAATTCGACTAAACTCACGTTCTCCATACATTCCAGCTAACTCCATAACACCAAAGTTTGTTGTAAATAAGTTTGTTCTACCTAACCTGCGCTCGAGAATATCCTTTGTTTTCGTTTTCTTCCAAGTAACGCCCTCGGCATCTTTTTCCGTAAACTCAGCTCCGAAGTCATCTAATACAAGTACATCTACATTTGCGAGAATAGACATTAGCTTGTCCTCTGTTAATTCGCTATTTTTATTCCACGTAGATGTGATTTTTGTAAAAAGTGCGTTCATTTCTATAAACATTGCACTGTAGCCTTTTCTCATAATTTCTTTTGTAGCCGCTACACATAAATGACTCTTTCCAACTCTATAGTCACCTGTAATTACAATACTTTCTGACTTGTTAGGATCAAAGTTTCTAGCAAAATCCATCATTACTTCTTTAGCATTTGCTAATTCCTGTGTAGGTGGTGTGTAACTATCAAATGTTGCTTTTTTCAATTTAGGATTAATAAGGCTGTTATCTGAAAACGAATCGTATAAATGAATAATTTCGTTTTTCTTCTTAATAGCTAATGTTTCCTTTGCAAGTTGTTGATCCTCTTGCTCTACCAATCTACATTGCGGACAAAACTCTTCATTTGTTTTTGTATCTATAAGTAAGCGTTTATTACAAACGTCTTTAATTTTTTCTTTTCCGACCAAGAAAATATTTGTACATCTATTAGGAGACAACACATAACTTTGATCAAATTTACTCAAAATCGTATTTTTCGATGAAGCTACTCTTTTTCCTAACGCTTGCATTGTTTTTCTCTCCTTTTTTAACTTTGTTTTTAAACTCAATTTCTGCCGCATTAACATCAACTAATGTACGGATATTTTTGTTAATCCACTGTTTTAAAATGCCCTCCGCATAATTCCATTTCTTCTGCTGTTTCAACGCACGTTCCATTGCTGCTTGTACAAGTTCTTCGCTTGTATCGTTTACCCATTGCGAAATGCTTTCCGCTATGAACGAATTTAAAATCCCAAAATTATTTTCGTAGAAAGAGAAGATGCTACTACTACTTTGTATATTAGTATTTTGTTTATTAGTACTTAGTTCTTTAGTACTTAGTAGTGTTGGATTTTCCATAAATGGAACTTCCACTTGTGGTTTTTCCATATGTGGATTCTCCACTTGTGGAACTTCATAAATAATTGTCTCCCAATTGGTTATCTTTCCTTTTTCGTTTTTTACAGGAAACCGTCTAACATAACCGAATTTTTTCAGTTCTTTCACTCCTACCCTTAAACTATCGATTCCATCTTTCGCATGAGTGGATATTTCCTCCATGTAAAACACCCAATCATCTGGTAAAGATAAAATGTAAGCCAATATTCCTTTTGCTTTCCAACTTAAACGTTCGTCTCGAAGACCTGTATTATTAATGGTTGTGTAATTTTTACTTTTATGAACTCGAAATGTTGCCATTTATTTACCTCCTCGTACAAACTGCCACATATGCTTGTCCACTCTTGATAATCCGTTGAATTTCATAATGCGGATAACCAACAATGAAACACTGTTCAAACATTTGTTTTATTTGATCTTTGCTAAGTCCCAAAACTCATTAGGTAATAGCACTTGATATTCAATTAAACCTATGTACTATTTCCCTACTTTCCGTGGTATACTTATATCAAATTGTTTCTCTTAAGGACCCACTGCCATGGGTCTTTTTATTTTGTTCTCCGTCACTCCAAGCCTAATTTTTATTGGCTTATACGTGATGTAAAACAACAATGATCCAAATGCGATTAGCATTCCTAATATAAATAATGATGTTGTGTCTTCCACTAAATCACCTCCTTATTTATCAGATACGCATACTTCTAAACAATCCTTGATTCTTCTTTTTTCGTTTCAAGCCATGCTTCTAAATCTTTCTGTAGAAAGAGTAACTTACGCCCATCCCTAATTACTGGAAACTGTGGATGGTTTGCTAATTCATACATTCGACAAACTGCTATGTTTAGATAAGCTGCCGCTTCCTTCACTCTCATTACTTTGTTTGGTTGTGCTTGTTGTTGAAATGAAGCTAATGCTGCTTGAATTTCCTCTCGAACAACTTCACGGATTGATTCTTTAATGATTTGATCTAATCCCATTTCGTTTTGCTCCTTTCCAAAAGGTTAAATTTAAGTTAACCCTTTGTTAAAAAAATATGATAACTATGAGTTAACCAATTAATAAATCATCTACTTTTACTTTGTACAACTTAGCTAACAAACCCAACTTAGAAATGCTAGGTTGTCGATTACCTGATTCCAGTAGAGAATACGCGCCTTTATGTGTGTATCCTAAGTGCGTGGCTACAAAAGTTTGACTATAACCACGTTGTTCTCTTAAGGATTTCACCTTCTCTATATTTAGTTTTATCATGTCATCACCTTTTGTTTAATTCGTTAATTTGAGTATACACAAAGGTTAACTTAAAGTAAACCCATAACTTTCAAAATTTTTAAAGGGTTGTCTTAGAGTTAACTTATCTGTTACATTTTATATAGTAAGTTACTGTAATACTATTAAAGTAATACACAATAGTGAAGTATCTGCATTTTTTGTAGAAGGAGAGAATTTTAAAATGAATCACGAATTGATTAGTCGTAGGGTAAAAGAAATTAGGACTGAAACATTAAAACTGAGCCAAAGAGAATTTTCTGAGGCATTAGGAGTAAGTAAGCCTCTTATATCTATGTGGGAAAACATTAATAATGAAAAAGGACCATCTAAAGAGATGGCGATTAAAGTTGCTAGATTAGCTAATATATCTGTTGCTTACGTACTTGGAGAGTCTGATGAAAAGAATCCTATCACAAGTGCTCAAGACGAATTTGAAGAATTAATAGCTCAATTCAGAGAAAAAGATCCAGAGAAACAAAAAGAGATTATGAAATTATTTAAAGACTTAATGAAACTAACAGGCGATTGATAGCATTAGAAGCTACCGATTGCCTGTTTCATTTTCATTATAATTTCAAGTGATTTTTCATCCCCCTCATGTGCTGCTTTCGTAACCTCCAAAAATTGCGCTTCGAATTCTGCTACTTCTGTTACTAATAAGTTTTCTATGTTCCCTTTATTCATCCCCAACATCCTCCAATATTTTTATAATAGTTTGTGAATCGTTCACAAAATTTCGGACTTTGCCTTTTTTTATAAAATCCGAACTTCTCCTAAAAGCACGAAATGCGACCACCCTTTTCAGGACGATCGCATTCATATATCTAATATTAAATTTTACCAGCCGCCACCGCCTGGTTCATTTGAATACATAATTACATTCTCATAGCTTTTAGCTTCTTGTTTTGGTTCTTCAACTTTTTTATCAGCTGAGAAAACAAACAACCCAGCAATTACTAATATCGGTAAAAGTATTAAAATCTTTTTCAATAAACTCACCCCATTCCACGGCTTAATTATACCATTTTTTCAAATATAGCCCAAATATAATTGTGGGATTTTTGCATAAAAAAGACTTTTTTTCTCTAAAAACATCTTGTGAGATTTCTCTAATAAATATTTATCATTTCTAGCCAATCCCATATAGCAAGTTTGGAATTCATTTAATGCTCCATTTTCTTTTTCTATCTCTAATAAATACGTTTCTGCTTTTTCTTTATTTCCTTTTTTCAATTCTAAATATGCATATCCATCCTTGTCTAAATCAGGCGGTACATCGTGTAAATCTCGATAATGGTGGATTTTCAAGAAAATTAATGTGTTCTTTACTCTTTGTATTTTTCTTTTTATATCATCGTTATCTTTAAAAATCCCATCATTTAATACAGTCAGTGCACATTCCAAGTATTTCTTAGACCTTTTGTAATCTTCGAAAATATACGATTCTCCTAAATTATAAAATGAATTAGCCTTTTGAATTTCGAAATTAGGATTTTTATCACAAATTTTAAATAGTTCTATAGAATTTTTACGAGCTTTTTCAATTTCATTTTGCATTAAATATGTTACGCACATTCCCTCTTTAATACGAACTAAATAACTGCTACGGATGTATTTATTAGAAATCTTTTGCGCTTTTTTCTCTACACGAACTATTCTTTTGAATAACAATTTATATTCTTTCATTTGGTAAAGTGTTTGGCATAATAATATCTCAATTAAAATCTTCATTTCATTAGAAGAAACATCTTTCTTCTTTTTATCTAGTTCATCGTAAAATGCATAAGGATCATACTTCGGTTCACTATCTTGTTTATCTCTGCAATGTTCGTAAATTATTTGATAAATCTCCGCCCATTCTCTATTAACATCTGTTGATGATTTTAACTCCTTATCAATCAACTCTTTTAAGGAGTCGAATTCTCGACGGAACGCTGCATACTCTAAAGCTTCCCTTTTGTTTTCTGGCTTAGCATACGTCAAGTACTCAATGATCATATCATTTTTAATTTCTGGAGCTTGTTGTTCATATAACCTCATCATGATTTTCACTAAATATATAAAACTAATTTCTGTGTGACCATTAAGAATATCGGATAATGTACTCTTGGCAATTCCGATATACTTCGCTAACTCTTCTCTAGTAATTTTTGAAGCAAATAGATCATCTGTAATTTTTCTTATTATTTCACTCATTACATATTTTCTATCTTCCTCAACCGTTATCTCATGCACTACATTTTGCCCCCCTTATTGGACAAAAAAGACACGTTGCCCCTAGGCTTTTACATTTAAAGGAAAACGTGTCATTATATCTAGATTGTATGTTATAATTATGTATGAAGACTTATGACAAGTGTTTTCCCTAGTCGGATTAGGGAGGACGGTGAAAGAGTGCGACCAACACTACTTTCACAGTCATGGGTCTTTTTACGTCCGTTGATTTTATTATTTTCATAATATCACATTTTTTCCAAAATTCTGTCCCATGATTATCAGAAAAATATTGAGAAAGTTTTAAAATCGCTATATACCAACGTTTCTCGATTGATATATAAATACAAAATATTATATGCAATTTTGCATTATTTCGTATTATGATTTTATACGAATATATTACCACTAATTGCTCACAAACAGAACGCAAGTTCTTGTTCGTGGGCAATTTTATTTTCTTAAACAATCATCGAATATAAAAGGATGATAATCATATCCTATCACTGAATTTGTACATATATGGTAAAATATATCCATCGCTGATATGTCCAAAAATGTAATTTTCATAGCAGCAAAATTACAACTAGACTTATACAACATGATTCAAAACAAATGAAGGAGTGTTTTAAGTGAAAGGACATATTCGAAAAAGAGGAAATAAGTATTGTATTGTTATTGATATTGGACCCGATCCAGAGACAGGAAAAAGAAGACAGAAATGGTTTTCTGGATATAAGACAAAAAAAGAAGCACAGGCTGATGTTGCGAAGAAGATTACAGAATTGAATGAAGGGACTTTTATAGAGCCGTCTAAGGTTACATTAAAGGAGTACCTAAATCATTGGCTAGAAATTAAAAGTATGAGTATAGAAAGGAGTACCTTTGTCGGCTATAGGGCATTTATCAACCAACATGTTATACCTTCTATAGGAATGGTTGCACTCCATAAATTAAATGTCATGCACATTCAAAAATGCTATAAAACTGCAATGGATAAAGGTATTGCAAACAATTCTATTCTGCTTACGCATAGAATTTTAAAGAGCACTTTAAATCTAGCTGTAAAACAAAATATTATTTCACAAAATCCTGCTGCTTTTGCTGAGATACCAAAAAAAGAAAGAACCTCTATCCAAACTTGGACAGAGGAAGAAGTAAAAAAGTTTCTTTTGCATTCACAAGAATCACGATATCACATTGGGTATCTACTTGCAATAACTACAGGTATGCGTATGGGAGAAGTTCTAGGCTTACGATGGCAGGACGTTGATTTTGCAAAACATACCGTTACAATAAATCAAACATCTGGCCATGACAATAAAATCAAAAAAACAGCAAAAACGAATTCGTCAAAGCGCACCATTCCTGTACCTAAAGAAACTATAGACTCCTTAAAAAGGCATAAGATTACGATTAATAAAGAGAAATTAAGATTTGGTTCTGCGTATCAAGATTTTGATTTAATTAATTGTAATGAGTTTGGAATGATTATAAAAAAAGCTAATTTCAGAAAAAATTTCATTAGAGCGACACACAACGCAGGCATAAAAGAAATTAAGTTCCATGATTTAAGACATACACATGCAACCATACTATTGAAACAAGGAGTTAATCCTAAAATTATCAGTGAAAGATTAGGTCATACAGACATTTCATTGACATTAAGTGTTTATTCTCATGTTTTACCGAATATGCAAGAAGAAGCTGTTAAAAACTTTGGAAAAAGCATTTTTGGATAACTTATGTTTGCAAAATGTTTGCATTCCATAAAAATAGGTCAAACAAACGTTGTTATATCAAGGTTTGTTTAACCTATCATCTTATATTCTTGGTAGAATCTCCGAATACCTACTGTAACCTTTAATAATGGAATATTCTCACCACCACGAGTTATACATTCAAATCGGTATACATAGGCGAAAAAGTCTTGTGTTTTTTCATCTTTAATCGGCTCTGACATTGCCTCACAAATATTTTGTGATCGAAGTGGAGAAAAATAGATTTCTTCATTTTTATTCTCAATTCGTATAGGTTGTACACAAAAAACATGTGAAATTAATGCGGGTACCCATTTAGAAAACGTTTCACTATCATGTAATACTGTTACATTCGAAATCAAATCGTCATGCCATTCATATTTTGGCGGTTCCATTAATTGATTCGGTTTCCAATCATGAATGACCTCATACCAACTTTGAAATATATAATCAAGTTGTTCTTGCCTAATTGGTTCTTTTGACACAATCCATGGCGTATTTTCATTTAATACATACGGATTATGCTGAATAAACAATATATCAGAAAACATATCATACAATCTTTCATTTAAACGCTTTAACTTATTAGTTAATAAAAATGTCTTATAATGTATCTCTACAATGTCTAGCCATTCAATCGGAAAATATATATATGATACATGTTCCTTTAAAAGTGGCTCTACTATATTTTTAAATGTTAATAACCGTAATTTTTCCATGTATTGAGTACTTCCTCTCTTCATTTATCTTGATTATCAAAAAACGAGAAACACCAATTACTGAATCTAAACAATTTAAAATTTAAAGTCTAAAAGAAGAATTTAAAACAATTTATTATAATAATACGTTATAAAAATGACACTTTTAAAAGTTACACGTAATTATCGAATACATCACCCCTAACATCTCAAATATATTACGTACACATTATATAATATATAGTTATATAATGTATTTATGATTTACAATAATTTTACAAAAAACAAATATAAAAAAGGAAGGCTTTCCGTACTAAAGTTCCCACTTGAGCGGTTTTTTGTCCATCTAAAGGTGGTGGTTGAGATAATACCGTTGCTACTAATCGTTGCGCTTGCACTCTTGGCATTCATAGTTGTCACGCTTCTTCACTTGTTCACGTGTACTTTTCTATTCACCACTGTCATAAAACTTACGCTTCTGTTGTTTGGTTTTGTATTCTTTCATTATCCTTTACCTATCAATATTGCATTAGCCTTATGAGCTTTAATAACTCTTCTATTGGAGTTCGTTCGATATATTCAATAGAATAAAGCATGTGTTCCCCACCATACAGTTTGTAATTTTTAAAACGATTAATATCTATCTTCGCTCGCTTGTATGTTTCCTCATGGGGTTTTAGATCTTTGTTATAAGCTGTTTCATCCACAGCTTGAAGACCGAGTACATCAATCTTATTTTGTAAATCGTTATCCATCTACCCTCACCCCTTATCTTTTTACATAATAAAAAGCACCCGAATGGATGCTTAAATTAAACTTATTCATTATCAATATCTTTACTTTCATCATTAACTGATTTCGGGTCTAACATGCTTCCTATATCAGGCGGCAAAGTTAACTCTATACCAGCTACTGGTTGATTATCCTCATTAAAATAATACTTCTTTATCTTATTCAATTCTTCATTCTTCTTATTTTCACTCATATTACCCCGCCTTTTATGTGTGATATTAAACACTTTACTTAATATGTACATTAAGAAAGGTAATATACTATTTTTTCATTATGAAAGGGCAACTGTGCACCAACTTCCCTTTCATAGTAATTTGATAACTATAAATCCAGTAAATGAAGTTTTATTCTTCTTCCAACCACCTAATGTTGTTTACATTTATCTACACAAACATTATTAAGTCCCTGGAAGAAGAGCAAAAGACCTTCTCCGTTTACACAACGTGAATTGCAATTGAATGTGAAAACAAGAAACAACTGTTCATCCAATCTACACCCATCGCCACCGGTTATGACGATCCATTTTCAGTTATAAGGAATTTTGCGAGCAATGTTTTCCGTCATTTCTCACAATACAAATATATCACTTTGATTTCAAAACAACCGGCACATTTACTGCCAAAAAGCAGTCATGAATCTGCCACTTATTTTAATTCGCTAATAACCTTTATTTCCCTAGACTACTTTAATACAACAGCCATAAAGAATCGATTGAAATTTATTTAGGTATTATGCTTGATCTGATTGTAGAACATGTACATGGTTTTATATATTTTCAACCGAATATTGTCTAAAGGAACTGGAGACATTATTAAATACGAAAGGAGGGAAAATCATGAAGAAAAAACTTTCATCTATTTTAGGTGCCCTTTTACTAACTATTACGGTTTTTGGTACAAGCGTCCATGCTGAATACGATGGATATAATACGAATAGAGTTAACGATAATAATATTACAACTCGAGTTAATGACTATAACACGAATAGAGTTAATAATGATGTGAGAACTCGAAATGTAAATACGACAAATGATTTAAATGATAATCGTAATAAAAATAATAATTGGACTTGGCTTGGTTTATTGGGACTTCTAGGATTATTTGGTCTTAGAAAAAAAGACAAAGATCCAGAAACACATTAATGTGGAACATTGCATTTAATTTTAAAAAATATTTATGTATCATCAAAAGAATGCAAAATGAATAAATTATAAATCGCCTTTAGTAAGGCGATTTTTTATTTTTTAAAATCAATAATGCTGTCACTTTACTCATAAGTTGGCCGAAAGTTTTAATAAGAAGCGTTATTTTGCCAAAATTAAAAACAACCATAACCTTGCCAAAGTGTATAGTTATAGTTCAAATGACACAAAAGTTGCTTATTGCTATTCAAATCTACTTCGCCTCGCTTAAACAAACGCTGTTATTATCCGAATAAATAAGTAAAGTTGTATTTTTAAGACGAAGAGCTACCTGAACCGCCAAGTAAACCACCAAGGGACTTTATCAACTTTTTCAATACTGGTGTAATATCTTCTTCGGAAGTTATTCTAATACACGGTAATTCAACTTGGAGTTTCGTACCCAAAAGAACAACTGTAATTGGAACTGGAATTGAAACGCAAAGAGCTTCTTTCCCATCACATTGACACTTATATTGTTGCTGTGGTTGTTGCTGTTGTTGCTGTTGTTGCTGTGGTTGTTGCTGTTGTGGTTGTTGCTGTTGCCATTGTTGTAGTTGTTGCCATTGTTGTGGCCTTACTCCTCTACTCATATCTATATTTCTGTTGTCCATTACAAAAGGATAAGACTCGTTTGGATAATACTGATGAAAAGAATTTTTGTATTCATAATGACCATTATTCATTTTTTCATCTCCTTCCCGTTACATCGTATTAACCTAGTAGCCAATGGGTTCATTTTAATTAATATTATCATTCGCTTATTATTTTATAGTAAAAAGCTCCCTTTACTTACCCATATCTTATATTGTGTGTAACTGCCCCTTTCGCTAAATTCCTTGGTAACATATATTGATTAAATGTATGATAAAGAAAGTGAGGCTAACACAAATGAACACTTCCAATCAATTTAACCCTCCTATTCTGTTTATCCCAAAAGAGAAAGAATGTTATGAAAAAAGAATATCTGTCTTGGTTTCCATCAAGATAGATCCTAAGACTTTATCTCTTTGTTCAAGTTCGAGCCATCAGTTTACTGCGACAGGTACGTATTCTGACAAATCAACTAGGGAGGTTACAAAACTTGTAGAGTGGTACTCTAGCAATCTTTCAAGTGCAATAGTTTCAAATGAGGAAGAAACAAAAGGTTTGACTACAGCAATTAATACTGGGGAAGCTCAAATTTTTGCAAGATTAGACGGAATCATGAGCTCGGATAGTTGTCTCACGGTTACTGAACCAGTGGTTCAAATGACAAATTTAAAGGGATCCAATGATTATACGTTGGATATAAATAAAACAGTTTCTACGACTGAGACAACCAGTATGAATTGTCCTAGTAGAACTTTCGTTTTTGGTAAGGGCGTCTTACTGCTTGAGAATGATGTTGCTTCCTATGATTTCGCCAAACAACTTTGGTCACTCACTCAATATACTGTTGTGCAAATATCTCCATCAATTATCAAAGATCAATACACTACAGGTAAACAACTGGCAGCGGATTACTGGTGTGTTTGGATCGGAATTCAAGGGAATATTACTAATCTGGACGTCATGGAAATGATGCAACCAGGAGGAATCATTGATGAATTCGTCAAGATTGGTGGGATTTTTATTGTACACGATACAGATAATAATCCAATAATCGTAACATCTCCTGAAGGATTTGAGTTCATTGGGGGTAAATCTGAGTCACTAACACAATTTTCGAGGCTTGTACAAATACCTGTGTCCTTTGAGTATCTTCGAACATATTTATATATTAACTCTATCAAGAAAGAAGGTAACTCTATGGCTCTTGAAACTAACTGTGAGACTTGTACTCCTCCTGAAGGTTCCACATCGATTCTTACTGTAGATATACCAGGTGGTCTAGCTATTAATCTATTGGGAATTCATATCGAAGCTTGTCCAATCTGCGTTACAGTATTTACTGATGGATCCGATACACTTACATCTCAACAACAAGATATCACAAATAATCTTATCAAAATCGTTCAGAATTTAGTTCCAAATATTCCTGGTGCTTAAAGGGAAATAGCTTGTAATTTAATACAGGGCTTGACCAAAAAACGGTCGAGTCTTTTTTTTTCAAAAATGCTGGAGCTCCCCCTAAAAGTGTGTGCTCCTCCTCAGTTTAATCTTGTAGGAAATTGAAAAGTATTTTCAAAGACGACATACCAACGAGAATTTGTGTCTATTCTGTATAGATGTGAGCAAGTTCGTTTGCAAACTTATTAGCACTTTTTTTAATTTTTTCTATTAAAAAACTTCACTGTATCTCTTCTATTACACATCGCTCTCACTACCATTATGACGAAAATCATCACTTAAAGAAGTAATTAATAAATCGACGCTTCCTTAACGTATAAGAAATTATCTTTTCTTTTTTAAATTTTTCATATACTGTAAAATCCGTATATTGTTGGTACTATCCCATGCCATCAAGACAATATTTTAAAGCATCCTCAAAACGAAAAATTCATATCACTACAACAGTTATTTGTGAGAATTTAGTGTGTTTTGGGGAACAACCAATTTCTTAAGTTGATGGGCATGGGCTATTTATCTATATTTGTGTTTTTCATGCCATAAATAAAAATACCAGTCATTATAGACTGGTATTATAAAGCTAATGTTTTTTAATTGATAAATGTAGTATTTTTTACTTTCCAGTCTTCAAGTTTAATAAAAACCCAAAATGAGTAGATTCCTAGAGTGATAATTGATAAGAACAACCATTTTATCCAATTACCAAACAAGCCAACAGCAGAACCATTGAATTTCATACGGTGCCCGTTAACTACTGTATGATTTATTTTCCAACCGTAAACCATACATAAAGCCCAAGGATAACAAATTCCAAGGGTACAAACTGTAATAAGTACACCGAGAATATTCCAACCAATAAAGCTGAATAATCCACCATCGAAAAATGAGTGGCGACCATTTTTTAATTCAGAACCGATTTCCATAAAAAAACTCCTAACATATATATTCATAATGACAAAAACAAATTATATCACAATAAAATGATTTACAGTCTATAAATCGTAATATACAGTAAAATAAAAATTCCTTGTAGAAACAAAAAACCTTATTCCATGTTCTCAATTTTGTATACTAGAGCAGTGCATTTTATACATACAGTTACATAGTTTTGTTACGTTCCAAAATTAATCAATAGTAATAAAAATAGATTATTAAATTTGTTAATCCGAATAAATATATTTTAAAATTACGCTCATTTCCATCAATCATACTGACTTTCACAAAGTTCATATCAATTAAGAGAATGAGTAGAAACTCAGATATAACAGCAAAAGATCGTAAAAGGTGCGGGGAGAAAAGATTATGTATTGGATTTTTTAAAATTCTTTTTGGATCAGGATGTTTACTCCAGAAACGTAAATATTTTAATTGGTTTTGTTCTTATTGGAAGTGGATTGTTAGTCTTGGTTGTAAAAGTGTATAAGGTTGTAAGAATTTATTTGTGATTAAGTTTAATTATGTAAGAAATATGAAAAGAGAAAGAAGGGCTGATAGCAGCTCTTCTTTTTGGTTCTGGTGCAATAAATCTACTTACGAAAGTCAAAGATTGCGTCAAGGGTATTGAACATAAAAAACATTCGATTTTTGATTTGAAATAAAGTCACAATGTTTATAAAAGATTGGATAAATTATTTCTCTAAATTAAAAGATGCTACGTCTGTTTTGATTTATCTCTTTTATAAAATTGTATAACGCTTTACAAAGTAGATTCCTTTTTTCTCTTATCAATATTCATATGTTACAATAGTACCAGTAGTATCAGTGGTACCATTAAAACCATTAAAACAATTAGAACAACCACCACAACCGCCACAGCCGCCACAGCCACCACAACCAAAACAACCAAAGCAACCAATACAACGGAATCCACCACAACGGAATCCACCACCACAACGACCGCCACAACCGCCACAACGACCGCAACCGCCACAGCGACGAGCAGCATCTTCAAAATAGTAGTATGGATATTGGTTTTGCTGGTCCCAATACACCATATTTCCAGACTGGTAATCATTAAGGCTTAACGCTTGTAGTTCTTGTTGAAACTTATTCATTTTCATGACCTCCGTTTATAAGCTTTAACTTCATCGATGCTTTCCTATATTTCTGTTCGTTAAATCTAAGTAGAAATAGCGGTATAAACTAAGTTCAATGCGTACACCTTTAAAATATGACCTATCACTAGACAATGCACCTTGTTCATATACCTATTTTTACTATGGGCTCATTTTTATAAATAGAAATTATAAAATGTAAATTCTTGCGTCATATCTTCATGCTTACTAAGTTCAATTCATTTCTCAATAACCATGATGCCGTATCCTATGTATTCCCGTATGCCGCTTAGATTTTTCTGTACTGTAAATGCCTCTCGTTATAACACTTCCATATACTTTCTGAGAGCACCTTCAGATATTCCTAATTTTTTATATACTTCACTAGGCGAATAAACAATCTAGTCCGTCGTAGCGTCAAAACACCTACTAGTGACAGGATTCAATGACGGTTAAGAAATTCCTACAAAAAAAAGCCCTGATTAGGACTTTTCATTCTACTTTTCCAGCAAGCTTTCCATGAAATTGCTAATTGAAAAAAAGACGCACTTAGATTGATACGTCTTTTTTGCGATACCCCTTTTTTGAAATCATATAAAGAGGTATTGTCCATACATATGTATAACAATACCTCTACTCTTTATCCAATTACATCTTTTACTTCTGTATCCACTGGCCATTTTTCTAATGTATAAGCCATTTCCCAAAATGAATATTCATATTGACTACTAATAATGAAATGCTGTTTCATACGCTTCCGATCAGACTCTGTCACTTGTTCAGCGATAGTATCTAATCGTGTAATTTGCTCTTCAACTAAAGTACGGAACCAATCAGATCCATAAGCAGAAATCCACTCTTTATAAATCGGCTCTTCTGGCTGGCATTCTTTTAAACGTTCACCAATTTCATAATATAGCCAGTAGCAAGGTAAAATTGCTGCGATAATATCCCCTAAATGCCCTTCATACGCCGCACGGTACATATGTGAAGTATACGCATATGCAGTTGGGGCAGGGATAAAATGACCTTTTTCTTCTTCCGTAATTCCTAATTTCTTTGCGAAATTCTCATGTAATGATAATTCTGCCTCGTATGTATTTTGAGCATGGTGTGCCATGCGAGCTGTCGTTTCTAATTCAAGAGCCTTTGCAGCTCCTAAAGTTTGTACTCTAGCAAAATGACTTAAATAATATGAATCTTGAAGTACGTAATAACGAAAACTTGCCAAATCTAACGTACCTTCACCAAGTTTTTTTACAAAAGGATGATGAAAACTTGCCTCCCAAATAGAATCTACTTCTTTACGTAATGTTTGTGAAAAAGTCATTTAAATTCCTCCAATAATGTATAAAATATATGTATTTATCCACAGTTATTAAATCTGTAAAACAAAAAAACTTTCTTTACAGGCGTAAAGAAAGTGAAATAGACAATATTAATGTATTCTTTAAATATAATCGTCTTCCCACTTCCCTACGCTGGTATTAACCAGATCAGGTACTAAGAGTCTCAAAATTATGTTTGATCTCAGCCTACAAAAGGCCCCCCTAGTGGATAAATATTTAGTTGTCGTATTGTAATTATCATAGCATACTTCGTGGAACTATCAAAAGTTTTAATTGTATAATTATCTTAAAAACCTTCTTCTTTCCTCACTCTTAATGAAGTTTCAATTATCATATCTAATAGTTTACTATAATTAATCCCCGCGGCATCTGCACTTTTTGGCAGTAAACTTGATTGGGTCATCCCTGGTAATGTATTAACCTCCATTACATATGGAATTCCGTCCTTCACCATCATATCAACCCTTGCATAAACACTACATTTTAATGCTTTATAACAAGCCAATGACGCTTTATTTACACGTTCCTTAATTTCAGTTGGAAGTTCAATAACTTCTTCAATTGTACTAACATCATCGTATTTTGCATTGTAGTCGAAAAACTCAGCTGCATGTCGAATTGAAACGATAGGTAACTGTTTACCATCAAAAATTGAACATGTAATCTCGTCACCTTTTATATACTTCTCAATTACTACTTCAGAATCCCATTCGAATACAGTTTCCAGCATTGAGATCAATTCATCTTTATCATTGACGATCTTTACGCCAACACTCGAGCCGCCAGAGTTTGGTTTTACCACTAACGGAAATCCTAACTTATCTAAATCATCAAGCTTTAGATCCGCCATTTTTGTAAGTTCAATCCAATCTGGTGTTTCTACTCCTTCATAACGCAAAATCTTTTTCGAAATATTTTTATCCATACATATACCGCTAGATAACATATTGCTGCCACTATATGGAATACCTAAACTCTCAAGCGTCCCTTGAACCGTACCATCTTCTCCGTATTTTCCGTGTAATGCTAGCAATGCAAAATCAATGTCTTTCGCTTTTTCAATTAAATCCATTTTTTCATTTAACGTAATTGGAACGATTTCATACTTATTTTTATCTAAATGTGCAATCATTTCATTTCCAGTCATAATTGATACTTGTTTTTCAGAGGATACTCCTCCCATAATAACGCCAATTCTCATTTTCTCAACTCCAAGTTTCATTTTTTAAAGTTTCACCAATTATTTGAATCCCACTAACTATTTCTTTCTCCTTCAAACGTGAAAAACCTAAGCGGAATGTATTCGCTCCCCCTCCATCAGAATAAAAAACATCTCCAGGAGAAAACGTTACACCTTTCTCATAACACTTTTGTAAAAGTGTGCGAGCGTGAATTTTCTCTTCCAACTCTATAAACAAATGAAGTCCGCCATCTCCAGTCATCCTTTTAAACGGAATGTACTGATTGCAAGCCCCAACGGCTAACTCATATTTTTTCTTGTAAACAGATCTTGCCTTTTTTAAATATTTTTCAAAATATCCTTCATGTAAATATTGAAACAAAACAGCTTGATCTAACGTAGATGTGTGAATGGTTCTTGCTCTTTTAACACTTTCTAAATAATGAATCAGTTCTTTATCGGCAATAATCCACCCTACACGTAAACCAGGGAAAAGTACCTTCGAAAAGCTACTAATATAAATCACATTATTACCAGCCCCAGCAAAAGTTAATAGTGGCGATAAATGTGAACCTGAATAACGTAATTCTTCATTAAATCCGTCCTCTATAATAGGAACCTTATATTTCGAAAATAACCTCATCAATTCCGTTCTTTTCTCCGAACTTGTAACAATACCAGTTGGATTATGATAAGAAGGAATTAAATACGCAAAATCAAAATCCTTTTCACGTAAACTTTTTTCTACTTGAGTCGTATCAATACCATCATCATTCATATCTATCCCATGAACTTCAAGTCCATGTAAGCGAAAAAGTTTCAATGCAGCATGGTGAGTTGGATTCTCACAAATCACACGCCCTGATTTTTTCGCTAAGGAAGATAGTACAATATCTAATCCTTCTGTAAATCCATTTGTAATTAAAATATCTTTGTTCGAAATATCTACACCTTTCATTTCCATGTAATGAAGTAGATATTTCATTAACGGTCGGTAACCTTTTGCATATCCGTAGTTCAATACGATATCCCCTTCAATGGACATACGAGTAAGAAAAGCTCTTTTGAAATTTTCAACATCAAATAGCTTTTCGTCCGGGGCTATACTATTAAAAACAACCATTCCTTTTTCCCAGCGAACTCCATGCTTCATTAAGTCTAATTCATCCGCTAATGTGGTAACTGTATTCAGTTTATTTTTCCAATCTATTTCAACAGACGAGGTGTTAGATATATCCACCTTCGCAACGAAATTCCCTTTTCCTTTTACTGCATAAATGAGTCCTTCTTGTTCTAAATCCGCATAAGCAGAGAGTACTGTATTTCTGCTCACTGATAATAATTCACTCAGTTCCCTTGTTGATGGGATCTTTTGATCACCGAGCAAATGCCCTTTCATAATCATCTTTTTAAAATAATCCTTTAATTGAATATAAACGGGACGATCTTTTACAACTTTAAAATCTTTAAACAATTTCTTACCCCCTGCAATTATTTTTGCATATTTATTTCATTCTCAAAAGGTCCACTACATATGTATTTTTTATTAACAGCGGTACGGTCTTATAAAGTGAAACTTTAATCCGTGGGAATTTTATTCATCCCCCACCGATTTTTAGCCCGAATCGGACATATATGGGCAAAAGGCTCCCACCTAACTTTTTTTCTCCATCCGAATTTTGAAGGTGTGAGTTTTACTTCTATAAATCTCTACGATATAAGTTAATTACATCTTTTAAAGCAGCTGCTGCGGCTCCGCGTGGATTAGAAGCTCCACCAATTGTAGTAACTTGTCCCATTGTATCTGTAAAGAATGTTATTCCTTTTTCAGTTCCATTTACTTTTGCTAGTGGATGGTCTTTTTCTATTTCAAGCGGTTCTACATTAAGATTCACTTTACCATCCATATCCTTATATGCTGAAGCTATTAATTTAATATAATTGTTTTGTTCCTTAGCATGTCGAATTTGTTGTTTTGTAACATTTTCGATTCCTTTTATATGCATATCAGTAAGCATATTCTCATCACCCATCAAGCTGTTTGCCAAAAGTAATAATTTACACGCACTATCCGAACCACTTACATCTAATATTGGGTTCGTCTCAGCAATTCCTTTATTTTGCGCTTCTTTCAGTGCTTCTTCAAACGTAACATCTTCTTCATACATTTTTGTAAGAATATAATTAGTTGTCCCGTTTAATATTCCTTCTATTTTTTCAATATTGCAGCCAGCCAAACTAAATTGTCCAATATCTAATGTCGGTAGTGCTGCAGCAGTTGCGCCACTATAGCGAATTCGTACATTCGCTTCTTTTGCTGCTGCCTTTATTTCTCTCCAGTTAGTAACGAGTGCACCTTTTGAAATTGCAACAATATCCATATGTTTCTCAATCGCTTGTTTTATATATTTTTTTCCCGGATTTCCATCTTTAAGATTTGTAACTGTTGATTCTACCAATACAGTACCACTTATCCCACTTGTTGCACGGTCTTTCGGGTGATGTTCTATATACTTTTCAATTGATGCAGTACCGCTACCATACATTAATAAATGATGAATAGACAAACCTTCCTCATTATGTATTGCAATATTTCTACCTAATACGCCACTTACAACTAAATGGATTCCATATGTTTCGTATATATATAAATATTTTTCGTTTACTAATTTTATAAACTCTCTTCCTACTGTCCCGTATCCTGATAAAACAACTTGTATTTTCATAATATCCCCCCATATTTTTCTTCCATATCCCTCTTTCAATATAATATAAAGCGCTCCCGAATTCCATCGAGAGCGCTTTATTATTAACTATTGCGGTAACCGTGATAACTTTTCTGCAACTGTTCTATAAAACTCTTGAATATTAGAAAAACCTAACGTGTCTGAAACGCTTAGTCCTACCATATCTAAATGATCCCAATTTGCTTTCGTTTCAATATGATTCCATTTTCCAACCTGTAAAAACTCATTATTATTTACAGCAATACTAGTTGAAGGCGCAATCATAGAATTTGTATTTACTACACCGTCATTTTGCCACCAAGATGTATCAATTAATGGGCGATTTTCTTCAAATCTTGCATAAGAACCTAAGAAAAATGCATTCCCCATTAACACTTTGTTCATCGTAATATGAGGTAGTTGTAAACCGGTTATAGGTGCTGCTTGTGATGCATGTCCACTATACGATAAGTAATACACATCCGATTGCGTCTTTACCCAACTATTTAACTCCCTTGCTCCATCAGTACTTAAATCCCATTGACTAATATCTTTTGTATTTTCCCAAATTGAACTATTTAAAATCCGATCAGTATATTGGAAGAAGGACTCTCCAGCGTTTTTTTTCATACCCCATTGGTCCAATTTAAAATCATATAATGATAAATTATTGTTTCCTCCTAAACTCGCAGCTGTAATGAGTAAATCTTTAACGAACGGCAATAGAAGACTTCCGTCCGCGAGTGTTGTGCCATTATGAGGAGTTGCTAAAGTTGTAACACTATGAACATACGATTTACCGCCTTCAAATAGTGGTGATATCTTTGCGTTCGGATGATTTTTCACATAGTCTTTTTCTTCATAACTGCCTTCTTTTAATAACTGCACTAATGTTCTTGTCGTTTGTCCACCCATGCTATGCCCAACTAAATGAACTTTATTTGTTTCACTCCAATTCGGTGCAAATCCACTATAAGTTCTACCAAAACGATTATGTCCATGTTTCTCAGCGTGTGCCGCACCATAGTCTACAATTCCACCGTTAATTTGTGCATATAATTCACATGCACGGTCCCAGTTACTAGAAACAGGACCAACAGCAGCCGTATGTACTGTATAACCATTTCTTTTTAAATCTTCCTGTATATCATGAACACCACCCCAATATTTTACCCCTAACATTTCTTCCCTACCCCATCCAGCAAATCCATTCACTAAAATGATAGGATAATTATTTTGTTGCCTCTCTTCAGCGTAAGTTGTTTTCGCTATGAATGAACAAACAGTCACTAATGTGAAAAAACATACTTTTAAAAATAACTTCCCCATACTTTCTCCCCCTAATTAAACGCTTTCATTTTTCCATAAAAAATATTGACACATTCAGTTTTTAACTTACACATAATGTAAAGTATTTTATATACGTTGTATATATAGAAAACATACACAAATGTTGATAAATATTAATTCAAGTAAACATTTGCTTTTCACAATATAACTTGTAAATCTGATTATTTGGATTTATAATTGAATGTAGTTTCCTCATGTTACGTGGATTTAAAAATCATAAGAAAACTAATTTTATTGCTTGAAATGGAGGAAAAAGCATGCAAATCGGATCAAACATTCATACATTAGCTCAACCTACTAAAATAACTCCATCTAACCTTGAGCATAATACTATCTCTTCTACTAAACTTGAAGGTAAGAAAGCAAATGATCCTATCAAGTTCGATATTCGTTCATCTGAAAAAGAAATGAAACAGCCTGAGCATAAATTTAACGAATTAGATTTATGGAAGATGCTAAAGGATAAAGGTGTTCCAATATGGATCATCCTTGAAATGCTACAAAAGTCTCGTAAAGAAAAAGAAGCTCAAAGTAATCCGGTTCAAAACACAAATGTGATCGAGGAAACAAACGAGACTCGATTAAATGAAGTAATGTAATCTAAATGACATATAACTAAAAAGAGTTCGAGGTTGATATAGTTTCTATCAACCTCGAACTCTTTTTTAAGTTTTTTCTCCAATCGTTACAAACTGAAAAGATACTTCTCCTTCCAAACCTTTAATTAGCTTTTTTACTTTGACATTTTCATTAACCATTGTATTATCTGTCGACATTTTAGGTCTTTCGTCACCTAGAGATTTCTTTAATTGAAGAAGATGCATTTTCGTTTCATTTGCTTTTATTTCCTTATATACGCTATTTTTTGCTACGATCACATACGATTGCGTTGGATATTTACGATTGTTACCTATCCAAGCGTCACTATCGTATGTTACAGGAATCTCTTTTCCTTCTATTTTAATACTTTTCATAGTCTTTTCGTCTTCACTTGTAAACAGTAACGATCCCTCTTTTGGGAATTTCGGTAACGTATCTATAATATAATCGGAGTCATTATCTCGTTTACGAAAAACTTTTTCTTTAATCAATGCTTGTGCTGTAGATTCATTTATAATTAATACATGTCCATTTCCAACTTCACTTTTTTTCACAGAAAACACTTCATTTTCTTTCGTAATTTCCTGATAACGATTAATAATTGGTAAAATATTATTATCATCTCCAATAATTAATACACCGTTTGCAGGAAATGCGTTGTCCTTTTTAGAGCATGCACTAAAGCTTATTAAAATTATTATAGTTAACATAAAAATAGTTAAAATTCTTTTCATCACAGTTCCTTTCATAATTCATATCATTTTTTACATGCTTTTCTGTAATTTTATTAGTTAATATCCTCTATTGCTCCATAGTCTTATAAAGCTTTTGTAGGTAACGCCAACGAGTGATAAAGAAATATAAAACTTGTATACATATAAATGAAATTAAAATAACGATTGAGCTATTTAAAATAGAAAAACTGACTAATTGTTGCAGTGCCGTATACGCAACTACAGTATGAATCACCGCAACAACAATCGGTAAGAAGAACATTAATACTAACTGTCTCGTTACAACTTTTTTTAACTCTCGTTTACTTAATCCCATTTTCGAAATCATTTTATATTGTTGTTGATCACGGTCCAAATCAGTATATAATCGGAAATAAATAAAACTAGCAGCAAATGTAAAGAAAACGATTCCGACTAAAACGCTTGCCATAAGTAATAAACCATTCTTTTGCTTTGCCTCCAACAAGTTTAATGTTAAAGCTTCAAAGTAGAAATCTCTGTCCCTAAGATCTTTATCGAGTATACTCTTTAATTGATTTGAAATCTCTTTCGTTTTTATCCAATCATCTACAACAAATCCATAAGTACGATGTTGAATATTTTCATCTTTTGGATTACTCGTCAGAGGAATTTCATCATACACATGATCTTGAACAGCAATATAAATACTACTAGAATCATGTGGTAAAACTAAATCCCCCACAGCTTTTTTCACACGAAATGTCTTTGTCCAATCACCTTGAATAACTTCAATATTTTTTTTATAGTCACCATTTTTAAATTCTTGTTTTTGTGACACCCTCCCAGGAATTAGTAAAATTTCATCTTCTTTTTCAATTGTTTCTTGTTGGTACCCTAGTGCTCTCGTAAGTTCGTTATATTCACTTAATTTCAATACATTTACGTTACTTTCTGTAAATTTACTTGAAGATGAAGCCATTCGGTACGGAATATTTGCATCAGAGAGATGTTTTTTTATAATAGAGAGATGTTTATCTACTAATTTGTTGTTTTCAGAGCTTTCATACAGAAATGTATATGGGTTTGTCATCCACACTAAATTCCTATTACCAAGAGCGGCTGTTGTACCTATTGCTGTAAATGCAACTGCTGAAATAATAGATACTATAAAAAACATCGTTGCATTATCTTTCATACGGTAAATCAATTCTGAAAATGTTAATATATTTGTTCTCTTTAAAAAGAAAGATTCTCTCCTTTTAGCAAGATACAATATATACACGCTACACTGTGTATATAAAAAGTACGTTCCAATAATGACTAGAAGTACACCTATTCCGAGCGTAATAAAATTAATACTTGGGATAAAGCGAAATACTGAAATATATCCATAGCCTATACTAATTAAAGAAAGTAGCGATAATAAAATGGAAAATTTCGGTTCAGGCTTTGGCTTTTCCTCTGCTTGAATAAGTTCCACAAGTCCCGTTACTTTTATCATTTTAAAAGTAACAAGCGAAACGATTAAAAATAAGAAAAGAAATGTGATGACTGTTAATAGTACGGCCTTCACTGGTATATAAAAAGGTAAGCCATTACTAATCATTAATACACTTGCACTAATCAATAATACTAGTTTAGAAAATATGAGACCGATGAAAATACCTATACAAATTGACCCAAGTCCAATTAACATATTTTCAATTAATAATAATTTCTTTAGCTGCCTCATTGACATACCTTGCATCATTAAAATGCCAAATTCTTTCTTACGCGTTTTTAAAAACGAACTTACTGAATATAGAATAAAGAAAAATGAAAAAACAAATATCAAGCCTTGCGAAACTGTAAATCCTAATGTACCAAATGCACTTATTGTTGCACTTGTCGATTTCAACTCCCCTTGTAAATCAGGATGAAATAACAAAAGGGCATACGTAAAGAAAATCATAATAGAAAATGTACAACTTAAAAAATGAGCAGCATATGTACGCTTATTACGAAAAATATTATTAAACGCGAACTGACGAAAAGTCATGCCTTTTCCCTCCTAACAAAGAAAGGACATCCATAATCTTTTGATAAAAGGCTTGCCTGCTTTCACCACAATAAATTTCATTATATAATTGACCATCTTTAATAAATATAACTCTGCTGCAAAAGCTCGCTGCATACGGATCATGTGTAACTAACATCATCGTTGCTTTTTCTTCTTTATTAAGAGTATCTAGCATCTCCATTACATCATTTGAAGATTTAGAGTCTAAATTCCCTGTTGGTTCATCTGCAAGTAATAATTGTGGTTTATGAACGATAGCACGAGCGATTGCAGTTCTTTGAGCTTGCCCCCCTGATATTTCAAACGTTCTTTTACTCAATATATCTGCAATATTTAATTTCTCTGCAATATCTTCCACTCGTTTGTTCATTTCTTGTACAGATACACCATCTAGTGTCATCGGCAATACAATGTTTTCTTTCACTGTAAGTGTGCTAAGTAAATTAAATGATTGAAAAACAAATCCTAATTGTTTCCTACGAAATAAAGCTAAACTGTCTGATGATAACTGAAAAGGATTTGTACCATTTATTAATATTTCTCCCGATGTAGGAGAATCAATAGTAGATACCATATTTAATAATGTTGTTTTCCCGCTACCTGATGGTCCCATAATTCCTACAAATTCACCTTCTTGAATTGATAAATCAATATCTACCAATGCTTTAAAAGGTATTTTCCCTTTATATACTTTACTAATACTTTTTGCATGTAAAATTTCCATTTATATTCTCCCTTCATTTCCACTGCTCACTATAAAGTGTAAATGAATTGTCTTATAGCACATATTGATTCATCTTTCATTTATCTTACACGCTTGTAAGATTTCTAAAAAAACTGATAACAAATCTATTTCCAATATATAATCAACGTATATCTATCTTATAATATTTGTATAGTGGTATGGAATACAATGCTTCTTACTTCTAGTCGCTGAAACACCTTGTATTATTTATTAGCAACATGCAATATATTATAAAGAATAACTATACAACTTATCATATAGTACGAAAAAAAGCTCAGAGTTTTAGCTCTAAGCTTTTTTACTGATTTCATATGCAATATAGCTCCCTTCAAAGAGCTATATTTTTTATCCACTCTGATTTACTCAATACATAATGATTAAATAGTCGATTTTCTATCGTCTGTTGGCTCATATAAATAAATCCGCATTTTTCAATAACTTTATTTGATGGTACATTTTTAATTAAAGCAATTGCGTTGAGGACATTTACATTTGTTTTTTTAAACAAATAGTCAATTAAGCCTTTATTCGCTTTTGTAGCATAGCCATTATTTTGATATTCACTTGAGATAGCATACATTATCTCTCTGTTTGGTGAAGGGAGTTCTTCTTTAATACCTGTGCAGCACCATCCAATGAATTCATTTGTAGCTTGCTTAAATATTCCTAGCTTTAACATATGATTATCTATGTTATTCGTAGTTTTCACTGCCTCAAGAAATGCTTTATTTGCTGGTATTTCATCATTGATAATCCAATTAACCCTCTGTTCTTTTGTTGATTTCCAGTCTGGCAAAAATTTTTCTATTTCCGGTTGATTCGATATTTTATAAATACTCTCAGCATCTTTCATAGTAAACTCTTGTAGATATATATTTCCACAGTCTATTCTAAATAACTTAGTTGAACTCTCTGCTCCCATGTTAATCCCCCTAAATAATTATAGCGCCTTAATCTGTTTCGTAAGTTCTATAAATCGTTCATCAAGTTCTTTATATTCTTTATCATTAGAAGTTAAAAAGCTTAATTTTCCTAATACTTCTTGTCTCTCTGTTTCTAACGTTAAACGTAACTCTTCAATTTCATCTCTTGTTTTAGGAGGTTCTTCTAGCTGTTTTTGTATCGTATGATTTGAAAACACGAGTTTTGTGTTAGTTGTTTTCTCTAGAAAATATCGATCGTGAGAAACGATAACTAGTGTTCCATTATACTCCGCTAATGTATTTTCAAGCTGTTCACGTGAAGGCAGATCAAGGTGATTTGTCGGTTCATCTAAAATGAGTACGTCTTTTTCATCTAAAATATAAGCCATTAACTTACATTTCACTCGTTCTCCCATGCTCATATGTTCAATCGGCTCTTTCCATTGAGAAGCTTGGAACCCTAAATGTTTCATTAAATTTTGGACTTTCCCTCTTTCTTCAAATGAATCTTTAAAAAATAAATCTTCTGGCGTTTTATCAAGTGGTAAATCAAATACTTCTTGTGTTAAATAACCGATATTTGCAGATGGTGAAACCCATACTTCTCCTTCCACAGTTTCCGTTCCCATAATCATCTTTAGTAATGTTGTTTTCCCACTACCGTTTGGTCCAACAATCGCAACCTTCTCACCGTGCTGAATTGTAAAATTAACGTTTTCAAATAATATTTTTCCATGAAAGTCTTTTTTTAATTGTTTTACTTCTAAAAAGCGTTTTCCTACTTTTTTACTCGCTTGAATAGAGAACTCAACTGCGTACTCCTCTTTCACACGTTCTACTTTCGTTTTCTCTAGCTCTTTTTCGAGACGTTTTCGTTTTGACTTAACTTGCGCATCCATTCGCTTCGCTTTTACACGATAAAATTCTTTAACACCTTCTTGTTTTGTAGACTGTGCGTGTGCCTTTTGTGACCATGAACTTAATTCTTTTATATGTGTTTCTACTTGTTCAATCTTTTTTTGCTGCTTTTCATATTCACGTTGTTGCGTCAGTCTTTTTTGCTCACGTGCTTTCATATAACTCGTATAATTACCGCTATGCTCAATTAATTTTTTATCCTCAATTGACCATATTTTTGTTGCGACAACATCTAAAAAATATCGATCATGCGATACAACGATTACTGTACCTTTCATATTTTTTATTTGTTTAATGAGAAATTCCGTACTCATCTCATCTAAATGATTTGTCGGTTCGTCTAATATTAAGACATTAGGATTTTCCGCAAATCCTTTTGCTAAGCGAACTTTCAGCTTTTCACCACCACTTAAAGTATGAAAATCGTTCGTTGGCACGCCCCATTTTGCAAGAAGCTCTGCTTCTTTTGCAATCACATCCTTACTAATAAAAGATTCTATTTCTTGTTCAACATATGCTGTTGTCATATTCATTTGCTGCCACTCAACAATTCCTTTTGATGGCTCAATCTTCCCATTTATTAATTGAAGTAACGTTGATTTACCAGCACCATTTTTACCAATTAATCCGATTACATCCCCTTGTTTTACTACTACATTCATTTTTTCTAACAAAGTATTTTCCTTTATATCAACATACACATCATTTAATTTTAAAAGCTCTTTCATATTACCGATCCCTTTCATAAAGGGAGAACAAAAAAATCCTCCCAAAGTAATTTTGGCAGGATTAGTCATTACATTATTTATACCCAAATAAGCTATTACGCAAATCAAATAGCAATACCGTTGAATGGAATTGGGCAGACTAATCCTATTTTTTACAAATTGAAATTTATTTAATTTCAACATTTAAAAATAAGATTAGTTAATCATCGTCCACCCATCATTCCTTTCCGTCGTTAGTAACCATATTGTACCATAATAGTACTGTATGAGTAAATGTAATTATATGTGCTTTTAAAAAGATTGCTTTCTTTAAAGGTCTATTTATCAATTCTAAACTTCATATTGAACAAGCATACACCACATTTGTTGTGCTACTTGCTTTAGATTCCCCTAGTAATAAAATTCTAAACATCCCCCTCTTATATAATTTTTATATAAATTCATCATAAATCATATATTATACATACTAAATTTCAGTTCTTATAATAAAGGTATCATTTTTAAGGGGGGATTCTACAATGGAATTTAGCAAACTCGGAAACAGTGGGTTAACAGTAAGTAAGATTGCATACGGGAACTGGATAAACCATGGCGGAAAGGTAAATGAAGATACTGCAAATAATTGTGTGAAAACCGCACTAGATGTCGGAATTACAACGTTTGATACTGCTGATGTTTATTCGGACACGATAGCCGAAGAAGTACTAGGCCGGTCTTTAAAAGGCATACGGAGAGAAAGTATAGAACTATGTACAAAAGTATGTCATCCGACCGGACCTGGAAAAAATGATCGTGGATTGTCGCGAAAACATATTATTGAAAATTGTAATGCATCATTAAAACGGTTGCAGACAGACTACATTGATGTCTATTATGCACATAGATTTGATACAACAACTCCCCTTGAAGAAACGATGTTAGCTTTTGCTGATCTTGTAAGACAAGGTAAAGTCCTTTACTTAGGCATAAGTGAGTGGACATCAGAACAAATCACCCGCGGTGCAACACTTGCACGAGAATTAAGCATTCCACTTATCGCTAGCCAACCTCAATATTCGATGTTGTGGCGAGTTATTGAAACTGATGTAATACCAACATGTCAACGTGAGGGACTTGGTCAAGTTGTTTGGTCTCCCCTTGTACAAGGTATTCTCACAGGAAAATATCAACCTGGTAAACCATTGCCGAATCAATCACGTGCTAACTCTGATGCTAGTAAACCATTTTTCCAAAAACTCGTGCAACGCTGGATGAGCGATGATGTACTCAATGCAATTCAGAAACTTAATCCCATCGCGCAAGAAACTAATCTTACCTTACCTCAACTTGCAGTTGCTTGGGTATTACAAAATCCAGCTGTTTCCTCTGCAATTATTGGTGCATCAAATCCAGAGCAAATAAGAGAAAACGTAATTGCTTCTAGTGTTAAATTACAACCTGAAATTATGGATCAAATTGATGGTGTACTAAAAGATTTCATTGAGTATGATCCGAGCAAAACAGGTTAAAACACCTTTTTGTTCTACCTATAAAGAAGCTTTCCTTTTCAAATCTACACTGCCCATCCTATACAAATGGGTTATTTTCTTTTACATTCACATTGTGAAGTTGTATAAACCTCTCTAACAACAGTTAAAAAGTTCTCTAACACAACAGACTGTTCATCTAGTCTCCATCCAGCATATAAATTTATTTTTGGGGTATTTTATTGAATTTCTTTATATATAACTCCCGTTTTTTATAACTTTCCACTGATGACGGAACGACAGAAATCCCCATTCCTGCTGCAACTAAATTCACAATCGTTTGCATTTGAATCGCTTCTTGAACAATATTTAAACTTACTCCATGTTCCCAAAAGTAACTAATAATTACATCATAAAAGTTTGTACCAAAATGACGTGGAAATAAAATAAATGGTTCATCCACTAATGATTTAATTGGAATGTTACGTAACATAACGAAAGGGTGATCTTCATACAAAACCAATTTTAAATATTCTACAGAACAAACTTCGGAAGTTAAAATTTCATTATTCTGCTTGGAACGAATAAATCCAAGATGAATTTGTTTTTCATAGAGCGCTTTGATTTGTTGATCAGTTGTCATTTCGCGTAATATAAGTTGAATTTTAGGAAACCGTTCTCGAAATTTTTTTAATACATTTATAACGGTTTCTGTAGAATCGACAAACCCAATTATTAAATGGCCTATCTTCCCTTCATCCGCAAGCTGTGTTTCTTTAATCGTTCTATCTACTTGAAGCAACGTTTGCCGTGCACCTTCTAAAAATATTTTTCCAGCATCGGTAAGTTCAACCATTCTTTTCGTTCGATGAAAAAGTTGAACTCCTAATTCTTCTTCTAATTTACGAATTTCTTGACTTAAAGGCGGTTGTGCCATCATAAGACGTTCTGCTGCACGACTAAAGTTTAATTCTTCTGCCACCGTTATAAAATATCTCATTTTCCGAATATCCATTGCAATCCCCCTAACATTCACAACTAGTAAAAAATCCCTTCTTCAAATAAATTGTAAATAAAAACAGGAGGAAACTATATCAATCCCTTTTCTTTTTTATCATAAATCATTTCATTGTAAATACGAGATGAAAATCATTAAAAATTCTAAATTACAAGTATAACAGTGAATTTTATCCTCAAGAGCATGCTTATGATAAGTTGAATTATGTGTTTTCAGCAATTTTATTACTTGCATATATTATTTCATTTACCATTTTGGTTGAGTAACTAGTTTTGATATTTTATTCACCTAATTATAAAAACAAAGGACGGTTCGTTATTCAATATTTTTTTATTGTTTTTCGATAAAATTTAATTGATTATTTTTCCTTAATAAGCTATTATAAGTTTACAGAAAATATTAAAGTAAGGATTGAATTTATGGAAAAGACATTAAAAATCATAAAATCAAATATGTTTTTAAGAAGTTTTCTCATCCCGATTATAGTAGGGATTATTGTTGGTATACTAACTAAATTGGGCCAAGGTATACTTCCAGGAAATTGGAATTCATTAGCTAACCTAGGAAGTGTTTGGTTAGTTCCATCCTTTTTTGTGGCTAGTCTTAGTTATTCTAAGCGTACAGCTATGCTTTCCGGTATACTTGCGCTGCTAGGTATGGTTTTAGGCTATTATGGTTATGCAATAATTATTAAAAATGTAGCTCACTCTATTTATTTTATATCTGTATGGATTGTATGTGCATGTATAGGAGGAACCATCTTCGGAATTGCAGGTTTTCTATGGAAGGATACTACAAATCCACTTCATAAATTCGGAAGCGCACTTATAAGTGGAGTTTTTGTAACGGATGGACTTCACATTCTTTTAAATTTTGAAGACTATAGTCACATGTTACCTGTTGGATATACCGAAGTCATAGTTGGGATTATCTTGATTCTTGTATTAGAACGCTCTAATGCTAATCGAATTTCTTCTTTCTTAATGATGATTCCTATCACTATTTTAGGATTAATTGGATATAAATTATTAAGTTTGTTTACTTAATTACAATTCATAAAGCTAGCTCTTTCAAAGGGGTAGCTTTTTTCTTACAAAAAATTATCTATCAATAAATTTATTATTAAATCCTTCTAATTTAATAGTCGTATTTATTATCGTTTCATTTAATCGCTATAAAATAAGGCTAAAAAACTTATCTTCAAAATTCTTTAGCCTAAATCACTTATTTACACATTAAAAAATATAATTCGTACAACGGTACCTTTACCAACTTCTGAATGAATTTCTACACGATGCCCTAATTGTTTCGTAATTTCATATACAAGATATAACCCCATTCCAGTTGATTCTTTAAAATCTCTACCATTTTCTCCTGTAAAGAACGGTTTAAATACTCTTGGTAAATCTTGCTTCGGTATCCCGACGCCACTATCGGCTATTTCAAGTACAACAGTATTACCTTCCTTACATGCTTTCACTTTAATCTTTTCTCTACTACCTGATGAGTATTTAATCGCATTCGATATAATTTGTCCTATTAAAAATTGCAACCATTTCGCATCACTTTCTACAGTAATACCTTTATCAATTTCAAGCTCTGGATATACAAAATTCCGGATAAAGAAGCGTTTATGTTCATGCACGGAATCATTTACTACTTTATGTAGTTGGGCTCTTTCTACATAAAAATCTTGTATAAATGCTTCTAAACGCGCGACATATAATGCCATCTCTAATCCCTTTTTCAAGCGATCTGTTTCCTCATTAATACTTTCAAAACGCGAATCCACTTCATCCTGTGTAATTAATTCTATTACAGATAGAGGTGTTTTCATTTGATGAATCCACTGATTCATAAAGGTTAAATGATCATTATTTTTTCTTTCTTGTAATTGCAGTTGATTTTGATAATGACGATATTGTGCATCAAGCAAATCTTGGAGAGCAGTAGATACAACTGCAAAATCAGATTTTTGAACGGATTCATCCAAAGATTGCAATGGATTGGCTAAACGCTCATAAAAAGAACGATGTGTAAAATAACGAAATATTAAGTAGCTTACCATAAAAAAAGCACCTAAAAACATTGCATATAATGCTGTTGTAATATGATTATGTCCATCAAACCAATATACAAGGAATATGGCTAGTAGTTGGAGCACTGTAAAACAAATAAGTGGTATATGGTCACGTATAAACAGCCTTATCATTTTTCCACACCATTTTCCCAAGTAATATGCAACCTATATCCAACACTACGAATTGTTTCAATCGCATCCTCAATATGTAATGTTTTTAACTTTTTACGCACACGTGTTGTATTTACACTTAATGTATTATCATCAACATAAGATTCACTATCCCATAACTTATTAAGCAACACTTCTCTACTCACAACACGCGGATAATTTTTCATTAACATTTCTAATAAAATGGCTTCGTTTCTCGTTATATCAATCTCTTGATTCCGCAACTTCAATACAAGCCTTTCGGGATATAAACTAAGTCCTTGTTGCTCAACCATTCGTTCTTCTAGTTTCGGTGCATAATCACCGTAAGCACGTCTTAAATGGCTACGAATTTTTGCCATTACAACTTCATAATGAAAAGGCTTCGGAATAAAATCATCGCCACCATTTTCTAACGCCATAACCTGATCCATCGTACCTTCACGGGCCGAGATAAATAAAATTGGACATGTGGAAACTCCACGAATTTGACGACACCAATAGTAACCGTCAAAGCTTGGTAAATTAATATCTAATAAAACTAACTCTGGTTGTTCTTCTAAAAATATGTCTAACACATTTTGAAAATCCGATATTACAATTCCTTGGTAACCGTATTTCGCAACATAAGTTGATAATAGCTCCGCAATTTTCATATCATCTTCAACAATCATAATTTTGACCATTCTTAAACTCCTTTTAATTCACAATCTCAAATATACTTATATAAAATAAATACTACCTCTTTTTATTTCATCCGTAAATTAAAAAAGGATACTTTTAAAAAACAGCATCCTTCTTCTAGTATTCTTATTTAATATTAAATTTACTCCAATTAAAACCTAGCTTTTCCGCATATTCCATTCCTAGTTCCATCCGCGTCGTTTTTAGTGGATCCACAACTTGGCAAACTTTTAAATTACCCACTGCTGATAATAATAGAGTTGCATCTGCTTTAGACATTTCTAATTCCTCATGTAAAAATGTCACCATATTATGTACAGCACGATTCGCTGCATCGTCTAACAATTTCTCTGAAGCAATTGTCATTACTTTTTCTTTTTGGATAGCCATTGGTAGTGGCCATTTCTTTCCTTTTATAATCTGAACTGTTACCGTCACCTCACCAGCAACCTCTACTCCACTAACACCAATTTCACCATCACCCATCGCTGCATGTAAATCGCCTAATGCTAATAGAGCACCAGGAACATTTACAGGTAATAACAATGTTGTCCCTTCTTTTATCTCTTTACAGTCCATATTTCCGCCATGGTCATGCGGTGTTCCACAGGAAATACTCTCCTCTTTCGGCGCAGTACCAATCACACCGATCATTGGATTAATCGGAAATTGCAGTTCATTTGAAAACAAAACATGTTTATTATGTATTGGGAGGATTTTCACTGTATTTTCATTTAGCACTTCACCCATTACACCGAGGTTCGCACCTGTAGTTAAAACACCCTGCTCTGCAATTTTAATCTTTTCAATCGTTACGGCCAATATATCATCCGGTTCTGCACCTGTAATATATACAGGCCCAGTCGCTGGATTAATTCGGTTCCAATCTAATTCTTGGAACACAACATCTTCAGAATCAATTTGGTTTTCAAAGCAATCATATGTTTCAAATACAAGACGGCTCCCAATTTCTACTTCCATACACGGCTTATTTTCTGGTGACATTGCGTAAATAATGTCATCTTTATGAATTCGATACATAATACCTCTCCCCTTTTCTATTTATCTACTATTACTAATTAACTTTTTTTATACAAACTCCTATTAAAATCAAATGTTATTTTTATGTAAAAAAGCACGTAGCTTATTTTATAACATACACTCTTTACTATAACAGAAAGGTGGTATCACTATGCCCCTTATTCCATATAACGAAAGCGATGTTGATTTACTAGCTCGTTTAATTCGTGCTGAAGCTGAAGGAGAAGGCCGACAAGGTGAACAGCTTGTTGGCTGCGTTGTTGTGAATCGTGTATTTTGCGATTGCTTAGATTTCAAACAACTCCGTACCGTTCGTGATGCTGTATATCAAAGCCCCGGTGGATTTGAAGCAGTACAATATGGATATTTTTATCAACGCGCTCGTGAGTCAGAAAAAGAAATTGCAAGAAAGGTTTTACAAGGTGAATGGCGCTGGCCAGCACGATGGGCTCTTTGGTATTTCCGTCCAGTTGGAGCTTGCCCACCTGAATGGTATAATCAGCCGTTTGTAGGGCAATTTAAAAGCCATTGTTTTTATGAGCCAAGTGGTGATGAATGTCCAAAACTGTATACACGGTAGTAAAATTTACAACGCAAGCACTTAGATCTTTGAGTACTTGCGTTGCTTTTAGCTATATATTAGAAATCTAATAAAGTGATGATTTTTTTGATGCCTACCACATGTATTAATAACGGTATACGTGGGCCACTTGATTGATTCATAACGAGCCTATATATAATGGTGAATAATAGCTTTTGATTTCCTTTCATTATTTTTTTATTTTCATGATGACAAATCGTATACAGTTGCTCCATTAAATTAGAATATTCTTTATTAGAACGAAGTGTTTTACAAACTTCTTCCACCCAGTTTTTCTGACTATCTTCTAATGTGTTATAAAACTCCGTATTCTTCTCTTTATTTACCGTAATCAATTTTTCAGATTGAAAATTTCTTATCCAATACTCTGCACGATTACTTATCGCAATCATTTCAGGTAATGCATAACTCCTATCTATTTTCTCTAATATATTTTGTAAAATAGAGGAATCAAAATTTAATAGTGGTAAAGTACTTGCAACTTGATTAAACTTTGGATATTCTTTAAATCGGTTATCAACTCTAGAAAGTTTAATTGCATCAAATAAATCTTCATTTTTTAGTGCTTCATTTTCATAACTATCTTTCAATCGTTCATACTCTGTATAATTTCGGATCACATCTTCATCAAGGCCAATATGAAAAGCTGCGCCTGGCCTATATTTTGCAAACATAAAAAGAATTACTTCTGGTACATACACTTTTAATAAGTCGCTAGGTGTAATGCTATTTCCTGAAGAACTAGACATTTTTTCATGATTACCTTTAAGACCAATGAAATCATAAGCAACGTAATGAGGCGCTTCACGATTGAATATTTCCCTTACAATTTCTTTTGATACATTGTAACTACCTGTTTCCGATGAATGATCTCTTCCGCCTGGTTCAAAAATAACATCCTCTATCATCCATCTCATCGGCCAATCAATTTTCCAATTCAGTTTCATTTTATTTGTATTTACTACCGATAATTCATTTTCATTTCCGCATTCACATGCATACCGTACTGTTTCTAATACTTCATCAAATTGTGTAATCGTTGTTGCATCTTTCCCGCACCTCTCGCAATATAACGTAACTGGATAAAAGTTTTCTCTATCTTCTTCAAAGTGAACTCCTGTTTTAAAACGCATTAAAATATCATATATTTCTTTTCTTTTATGCAAAGCCTCTAATATATTGCCATTATACCTTCCGCTTCTATATTCAGCATGTTGATATATGAATTCCACTTCAATCCCAAATGCTTGAAGCGATTTCTCAAACTCTTTTTCAAAATGCTCTGCATATGAGTTATGACACCCATGCGGATCAGGGATATCACAGTACGGCATACCAATGTATCTTGCAAAAGATGGATCAATATTTTTAGGAACTTTTCTAAACCTGTCATAATCATCCCATGAAAAGATAAAACGAGTCTTTTTCCCTAAATTTTGCAGAGCTCTTACAACAAAATAAGTCGTTACTATTTCACGGAAGTTTCCAATGTGAACAGAACCAGATGGACTAATTCCAGATGCACAAACAAAAGTTTCTTTATTTGGATGTTTTCTAATTAATTCATGTGCTACTTCATACGCCCAATGCATATGTCACTCACCTCAATTATTTTTTGTTTTCACATTTTCAGTTTTATACAACAAAAAAACTCCCACCCCCAAGATTATTCATCTTGAGGACGAGAGTTATTAGCTTCGCGGTACCACCTCAGTTTGTTAATACGTCACCATATTAACCTTTTCAGGTACGGCAAAATATGCTTATACCCTATCTCTATAACGGGAGAACCCGTCGCACCATCCCTAAATAAATTAGTTCCTTGCGCAGCTCCAAGTCTTTTTTCATTAAGATGTATACCGCTCTTTCTCAGCTACCAGAGCTCTCTGTACGTATTCTTTCTTAACTACTCTTCTCTTCCATGCCATTTTAAATGTTGATTTTTACATATGATAATTTATTACACGTTTATTGTCAAATTTTTCTGAACGTTAATACATTACATATAATTATCTAAAAAAATGTTTTATCGCTTCTAATTGAATCTTGTGGCTACATTCATCACAACAATATATCCCTTTCGATTTCTCTTTAAACCGCTTATATTGTTCACTACCTTCATATACTCGGAATATATTTTTACAAGAAAAGCAAACAACCTCATAAAACATCATATGCATTTTCCTCTCTGTGTTTATACACTTTTTTTAATATGAGAAGGTCTGTTTTCTACATTGCAAATCTTAAGATTCTCTCGCTAAAAGGTTTACCTCTATTTTTATCGAATTATATAAATATCTTATAATGCGAGGTGAACATCTTGTTTAGTAATATAGAATTAGTTTTAGATGCTAAAGCAACTTTAGCTGAAGGACCATGTTGGAATGAAAAAAAGCAACTTTTATATTGGGTTGATATTATGGAGAAAACATTATGCATCTATAATCCCACTAACAATACAAACCGGGTAATTGCCCTTAATCAGCAAATCGGCTGTGTTGTTCCATATGTAGAGGATGTAGTACTTTTAGCAATGGAAAACGGATTTTACTCTCTTAACCTGAAAACAGAAAAACTGACACATATTTATGATCCTGAACCACATTTAGTAGAAAATCGTTTTAATGATGGGAAATGTGATCCAGCTGGTCGCTTCTGGGCGGGTACTACTGATTTAAATGGAATAAATGCTGTAGGTTCCTTATATTGTTTATATAATAATTTGAGCGTTGAGAAAAAAGTTTCATATGTAAATACATCAAATGGAATCGCTTGGTCACCTGATCATACATACCTTTATTTTATTGATACACCTACTAAAAAAGTAGTTCGTTTTCATTATGATATACGTACTGGAGAAATTAGTAATCCAACTGATGTTATCCTTTTTCCTGAAAATGATGGTTTACCTGATGGGATGACAATCGATGAAGAAGGTTGCTTATGGATTGCACATTGGGGTGGTTCGAAGATTACTAGATGGAATCCTTTGACTGGAGAACAAATATTAAGTGTTCCAATTCCTGCCTTATATGTAACGTCGTGTACATTTGGAGGCCCTAATTCAACTGACTTATATGTTACGACTGCCAGAACAAGAATGACGGATGAAGAATTAAAAAAGTACCCACATGCTGGTGGTATCTTTCGAATTCAAACGAATATAAAAGGCTGTCCTACCTATTCATTTTGCAGTGAACATATTGGAGCTGAAACAATATGAATCGTATCGATTACATAAGACAAGAAGAAAAGAAATATCATGACCTTTGTTATGAACAATATAAACTATTTGAGACTGGATCTTGGCTTTACAAACCAGTTAAAACAGTTATGGACATGATGGACTATTTCGAAAGACAAAACAACTTGCAAGTACTTGACCTCGGATCTGGCGTTGGAAGAAATAGTATTCCAATTGCACAAAAGATAAAAAATTGTAGCGGCACTGTTACTTGTGTCGATTTACTTCATTCTGCTTTAACAAAGTTACAAGTTTATAGCAAAGTACATGGAGTATTTGGAGTAATAAAAACGGAACAAATAGCAATTGAAAACTACGATATTCCTCCTAACACTTATGACTATATCGTTGCAGTATCAAGTTTAGAGCATGTTAAATCAGAAGAAGATTTAACAAACGTGCTCCATTCTATGAAAAAAGGGACAAAAAACGGCGGTATTAATTGTTTAATTATTAACTCTAACATACAAGAAATTGATTTAAAAACGAATGAAGAATTAGAAGCTTTAATTGAAATTAATCTCCCAACCGAAGAAATGATACGTCTATTAAAAAGTATTTATAAAGGATGGAAAGAAGTAAAAGTTGAAATAAAAGAATTAGCTTTTGATATAGTTCGAAATGAAAGACGCATTCAATTAAAAACAAATGCTATTACTTTTGTCGTTCAGCAATAATCGTATAAAAAGAGAAGAATATTTCTCTCGGACTCATTTTTATTATATTATATTTTTATATTTAAATATTTATGAAATAAAACAAAAAAACCATGCTTTGACGTTGTCTATCTAAAGCATGGTTCCTATTCGAGATACTATAAAACTACTCAATTATTAAGAGAATTCATTAACTGGAAGAAATAATCAGATTCATGAGTCTTATGTAAGTTATACCATGAATGAAGTGTATCCGGTGCAAGTACATCCAATTTTTTCAGTACTTCCATTGCGAACTCCAGAGGGGCTACTCCAGATGCAGTAATGAGATTTTGGTCAGATGCTACAGGTCCCATTTCATACAAATTTTCTCCATTATAATTCGGGCAAACCATTTTCATATAATCTAAACTATTACTTGTATGCTTTCTATCATCTAAGAATTCATAATTTGCAAGCCCTACAGTTGCACCACATATTGCAGCAACAATTACGCCCATCTGTAAAGCTTCATCAACTTTTTGCAAAATAGGTTTTTGTATATTTTCACTCCAAGTATTTCCTCCAGGTAAAATTAATAGATCGTTACTCTCAAACACACATTCATCTAGGGAAATATCTGGCTTTATATTCAAGCCTCCCATTGAAATAACCGTTTCTTTATTTACTCCTACTGTAATTACTTTTAAAGGCGCTAAACCTTTTTTGAAATATCTTCCTGTATTCAGTTCAGCAATTAAATGTCCGTACTCCCAATCTGACATCGTATGAAATACATATAAATAAGCTTTTCTTGTTTGCATTCAATAACACTCCGTTCAAGTACTTTATTCTCTATTACAGCACAACTATTAATTTCAACAAGTGCTACATTAAGTTTAACATTATATTCTATATTTATGGTTTAAAATTCCAAATAGAATACCCATAAAAATCTATTATCACATAAATAAAAGAGCACTCGTTTCCGCAAGTGCTCTTTTCGGGGATTTTGAGATATCCTATTAACGAAAGTTAAGGTTACTTAAAGTTAAGAGGTATTTATAATATATGCTCGTCCTCTTTATTGGTTCATATTCAACATATAGAGATTGTTAGTAATGCTTACAATTCTTTATTTATTGTTCTTTCTTACATTTTATCATTAGAAAATTGATTGAAGGCTTATTTTCCATGTTCTTATTTGGTTCGTCAATTTCCGAAACTTGTACTAGTCCATATTCATTAAAATCATGTTTTATAGATTCAGAATCATAGAAGAACATTTTTACACCTTCCATTATCTCAAAATAATCTTGGTCCAACTGTTTCCCTTTTCCGTACATTGGCGCTTTTTTAGAAACAGTTGTAAAAACCATATATCCGCCAGGTTTTAACTGATTATAACAATCTTTAATAAATTTCTCTCTATCCTGCTTATTCAACAAATGAAGAAGTGCATGACTAAATATCCCATCATATAGTTTACTATCAAAAGGCATCTCATTTACCGAACCGTGATATATACTAATATCTTCTAGTCCGTTTTTTTTTGCTAAATCAATGGCTGTTTTTGAAATTTCAATACCTGTTACATTTATCCTATTATCAATAAAAACCTTTGCATTTCTTCCATATCCAATACCCGGAACTAATATATCCTTAACGTTCTTTTCAAGAAAAAAATCTTTCGTCATAATTGCGGATTCTGTAGGTTCAAATCCCCACATCGTTTGTTTTTCAATAAAACTTGATTCCCAAAATTCCATTATGTATCTATCTCCTTATTTTCAATCCATTTTTAGTATCAAAGTAAAGGCAAATTTTTTGTGTTGTTGGTATATAGTTTTTTCTTCTATTCATACGACTTACCTTAGTCATCGTAGCCCCATTGAATATAGCATAATAATAAGCCTATATCTATTATAAAGATTGGTTAAAAATCTCCCCCATTTTATTAATCCTTACGTTTATAGAAAATAAAAAAACAGCCAATATTTTTATTGTAGTATTGGCTGTTTCTCATGAAAAATTATCTTTTTATATTGTACTGATCTAATACTTTTTCTAACATTTCTAAGGTTATTGGTTGTGCTTGTTTTATTAATTGATAGCCAATACGCCCATTCGGTTCCGCTGTAACTTGCTGTAAACGCTTTACATCATGAATCCCTTTTTCTCTTAATTGCATATAAAGTTGTTGTTCTGACATTTTTGCCCGTATCAAATTTGCTTTTACAATCTTTCCGTTTTCAACAATTACAATGCTACTTCCATTTAGGAATTGCTCCACCTTCCGTGATTTCAATTCAAAGAAATGAATGATAAGTAGTATGCCCGAAAATATGATAGCAGCAAAGATAGATGGAACTACTTTCCTACTTAATACAGGTTCTACAATAATACGTCCAATTGATACAACTATAATTATTTCAGCTCTCGTCATTTGGCTAACAGATGTACTACCTGTCATTTTTAAAACAATAATTCCAGTAAGGGTTAAAATAATACTTTCCCAAATTATATTCATAATAGCCCAATCCTTTAACGGTGAATGTTATTAGCATTCCCATTAAAGGATTATTTTACATACTTATCAAATTTTTAAATCCTTCAGACCATAATGGAAATAAAGGTGTCCATCCATACTCTTTACGTGCCTTATAATTTGAGGCTCCTCTTTCCCAACTATTTTTCCCAGCTTGAGCTTTAGGAGCCGGTGCCCCAATTGCAGCTGCGTATATTGGTAACCATTCTTTACTCGTTGCTGGGGAATCATCAACAATATTTACGATTCCTGGAGGCCAATTAAGAGCTAACATAGTTGCTCTAGCGGCATCTTCGACATGTATAAAAGAGCTTATCCCATCTGTTGCAATCATTTCATTATTACGAACTTGATTTGCAATTAAGCCGTTTTCCGCATACCATGTTCCCGGTCCGTATAGTGTACCGTAACGAAGAATAATCGATTCTGGTAACTCAGAAACAGCTGATTCTAATTTTAATATGCCATTAACAGTGATTTGCCGAGGCATAGGAGCAGTAATATGTAGTGAATCTTTTTCTGTCGCAAATGTATCCCCTGCTTCATACGCCCATGAAATACTTTGAGCGATTATTTTCTTTACCCCTACATTTTTTGCGGCATCGACAAGGTTACGAGTGCCTTTTGTTCTAATTTTTGCATTATCCTCAAAATTCCATGTAGACAATGACGTTAATTGATGTATAACTACATCGGGAGTTGTTTCTTCCAATACAGAAAATACAGCCTGTCGATTAAACACATCGGCTATTACTGGTATAGCACCAATTTTCTTCATTGCTTCTACTTGTAATTCATTACGAATCATTGCAAATACCGTATGCCCCTCTTTTATTAACATAGGTAATAAAGAACGTCCTATAACACCCGTTGCACCTGCTACAAATATTTTCATATATGTTCCTCCTCATTTAGAAATCATAAATGTGACGAAACAGATGTGAGGTTTGTGACAAATATTTTCTCTATTTTTTCGTTATTCATATGAAACATATACTTTTAATGGTTTAATTATCCCTAAACTCAATTCTTCAAAGCATTGTATGAGTGAAGTATACTGTATTTCATGTTGAAAGATTTCTTCTATAAATGGTGTTTTTCTTATTTCTTTAAAAAACCAAGCTGCATGTTTTTGATAATCGTATCCATCACTTGATCCAATGATTTGCAATTCTTTCTGATAAAAGTTGGCGGTTAATGTTAGTTCTTCAATATTACCATCAGAAAGTATACATATTTGTCCATTAGTTTTAAGAGCTTTTTGCAATACATGGAATCCGCTATTTGTAGCAGAACATTCGAAACCATAATCATATGTTTCTATTATCTGTTCTTCTGAATCAAATGTGTTTTTTACACCAAATTTCTTTGCAAATTCTCTTCTAGTCCCATCAGGTTCAACAACATCCACATATTCAACACCTACATTGTTTTTCAAGTAATAACAAGCGAGTAAACCGATAACTCCCAATCCAGTTATAAGTACTTTTTTATTTTTACTTGGATTTAATTTTAATACTCCTTTAGCGACATCACACGAAAGAATAGATAATAAAGCAACTTTAGGTTGTATAGAACTAGGCACTCGAATTACTTTATGCGCCTTAACTATTCCTATCGTTTCATGTCCATAAAAAGAAACTACTTTATCACCTACTTTTAAATTTGTTACTTTATTCCCAACTCGAATCACTTCACCATAACTTTCATATCCGGTTTTTCTTGGATAAAAAGGATTCGTATCTGTAACATCGGATCCGTTATACTGCGGTAACTCTGCCCCAATACTTATTGCTCCCGCGATTGTTTTAACGATAATTTCATCATCTTGTATGGACCTAATTTCATTCGTTTCCCACTCAAGTTGTTTAGGTCCTTTTAAAATTAACTTATATTGTTCCATTTATATCCTCTCTTTTTATAAAAATATATTCAAAATAGCTTTTGAACTATTTATAATCATTAATGTGAATGTTTCATCCAAAATTTAGACTATAAAGTCGGTTAGTAATCAACAGTGATAATATGATAATTGAATTTGATGGATATGGAATTAATGAGTATGTAATTGGACAATACATCACAATTACGAAATTACAAAGGATGTATTTGAATGTAAAACATGAAGAAATTTCTAATGATGGTTTCATCGATTTATTTTGTGTTCGACATAATTATGAACGTATTCCCCATTCTTTTTATAAAGACGTTATAAGTCTAGATACCGCCTATATTTATTTACCTAATAGATAAATTATCCTTGCCCATGTTTGTACCGTTTATGTTTCTATACATTTCTTTTCAACATCTAATATTAAGATTACTATTCTGATAACATTTTAAGAAGAGTTGTTGTCGCCCAAATGAAATAAGCAAGTTGCGTCATGATATACATCGTAATTTCAAAACCAGTAAGCTTTCTTTCTCTTTTCATTTTCTTTAAATATCTATAAAAACAAAATGAACATAAAAGTAATAAAAAAATGGATAATTGATATAAATTTTCCACTAAAAGAACTGCCATTTATTTCATCACCTTTCCAATAGAAAATAGGCTATAGTTCAAGCATATCATAAAAATGGAACTAATTACCACATTGCATAAAACAGATATTCCCTAATTAAAACCAGTCACCTTTTTGAATTTCTTCAATACAATGTTATGTAATCAACTACACACGATATAATAGGAGATTACTTTCTTTCACTGCAAATGCTTAGGAGGAAGTTGTACATGCATTTGATTCATAACATAAGTAAAGCGTTTTATAACCTATGTAGCTACGATACGGAGAATTTAATACACGCTATTCAATCATTAAATATTTCACTTCATAAAATATCTCCTTTTATTACCTCACCAGTTAACCACGAATACGGAAGAAACGTTATCTATCAGTCTGAATTTGTGGAGATTTTAGTATTAAATTTTCCCAGCAAAGCAAAGACTTTTGTTCATGATCACGGAATATCTTTAGGTTGTATACTAATAGTCGATGGTACCTTACAAAATATAACGTACGAAAACAATAGCGAGCGGATTGAAGAATTTTCAGAGGGAAATATTTTCACCGTAAAAAAAGATACTGTGCATAAAATGTATAATGCTACAGATTCAACAGCAATAACTTTCCACGTATATTCCCCACCATTAAAAGATGTCCAAATATATGAATAGTCTTTAGGAGGAGGAAATATGCATAATTTGAAGGATTCTTATATAAAGAGCTTACAAGACGGTCGTAACGTTTGGCTCTATGGAAAAAAAGTAGATGTAACTACAGACAAACATTTTGCAGGAACACTAAGTACCATTTCCAATTTATTTTCATTGTTTGATGATCCAATACGAAGAGATTCTGTTGGATACGTAAGTCCAAAAACGAAAGACTTTGTCCATACAGCATTTTTAGTTCCAAATTCCTATAACGAATTATTAATGAGGAGAAGCGCTTTTGAAACGTGGAGTTATGCTACAGACGGCGTAATGAGTAGATTATCTGATTACGCAAGGTCGAGACTTACTGGCTGGTACGTATCAAGAGATTTTTATAAAAAATTTGATGCGCAGTTTCCAGATAAAATCACATCTTATTATGAAGAAGCGAGAGATAAGCACTTGTTTTTAAGTGTAGTCCAACGTGATCCACAGATAAATCGCTCTACAGAATCGATGTTAAATGCAGATGATTTAGGATTACTAAGAGTTACGAAGAAAACTTCTGACGGAATTTATTTAAATGGTGCAAAAATGATAGGAACCGCTTCGCCTTATTCAAATGATTTATTAATCTATCCATTAACAAAGCTGACTGACGCTCAAAAAGATTTAGCTCATTTCCTCATTGTGGCAGCCAATTCCCCTGGATTACATATGATTTGTAGAGAACCATTTGCGAATACACATTCAAATACAGTTGATTCCCCTATTAGCTCACAGTACGATGAAATGGATGCACTATTAATCTTTGATAATGTATTTGTGCCATGGGAACGTGTCTTACTGTGTAACAACCCTGAAGCATTATGGACCTTAAAATCAGATATAGCTTCTAGCAGTTTAGCTTATCACCAAGCAATTGTACGATTAGTAGTAAAGCTGGAATTTATAACGGCAATTGCTTGTGAAATTGCTGAAGCAATCGGTGCTACTACTTATTTGCATGTTCAAGAGAAACTTGGAGAATTAATTATGCAAATTGAAACAATCCGCGCTCTCTTAATTGCCGCAGAAGTTGAAGGTACTATTTACGAAAATCAAACATATTTGCCAAACTTTAAATATATTGAAACGGCAAGAAATCTTGGTTCGAAATATTATCCCCGCGCAATAGAGATTTTGCAGTTGATTGGAGCAGGTGGCTTTATTCAACTACCTTCCAGCATGCAAGATTTCCAAAGTCCGATATCCGATTTGTTGAAAAAACATTTTAAAGGAACAAACATCGATGCCAAACAACGTACAAAACTATTTAAATTAGCATGGGATATCGTCGGAAGCCCGCTAGCATCCAGACACGAATTGTATGAAAGGTTTTATGCAGGAGACCCCATACGGAATACAGCTATCCAATATATAAATTACGATAAAAACCACTTTAAAAAGATGCTAAATAAATATTTATCTTAATGAAAAAGAGCACTCTTTGCTAAGAGCGCTCTTAAAAAGATTATACAGCTGTCTAATTAAAAAATTCCTTTACCACCTTGTTTCGTAACAAGCTCTGCAGTTTCTTCAATCGTTCCAGCTCTTCCCATATACGATAGATTTCCTTCTCTACGTCTTCCTTTTACATATACAGTTGCTCTAGATTCGCCGAGCACCATCGCAATGCCTCTTCCAGCAACTCTTGTCATTCTGGTTATAACTGCTACTTTTCTTTGTAATGGTTTCATGTACTTCTTCTTACTTTTTATAATTAATTTAAATTATTTCCCACGTACTCTCACCATCATATTTTTTCGTAATAATTTTAATCATATTAATTATCCGCTGTAAAATGATAGTACAGTTATTTAGTTTTAAAACCTTATACCTTGTTGCGCAGAAGCGTGATTCACACTTTCCTGTTCGAAATGAGCACATCTAAATAGTGTTGATTATACATAATACCTAATATGTTTCCGAAGGGATCGACTATGGAAGCGGTGATGAATCCCTCACCGCGCTCTGTAGGTGCCTCATACTCTTTCGCACCCATAGATAGCAGCTTATTGAAAGTTTCTGTTACATCATCAACATGCCAGTATACTATAGCACCAGATGGTCCGGTCACTGCATCAGATGGCGCATAACGACTATCGATTAAACCTAGCTCGTGTTGGTAGTCGCCAAGGCGAAATTCGGCATATCCCGGGCGTTCGAAATATGGTTTGCTACCTAATAATTCAGCATACCATTCCTTTGCTGCTTCTAGATTATCTGCCCAAAAACTAACGGTGGTTAATCCTCGTAATGTCTTTGTGTCGTTCATAATCGATTCCCTCCATACTGTTGAGTATCACTTCTCAATGCTTAACGAAATAACATCTTCTGAATTAATTTCGATTTTCTTATTACTATCTCTTATTCCAGAAAATGACCCTTTAGTGACATATTACAGCTGAGATGTTTAAGCATCTTCATTGTAGAAGTTTCTGATGTCATTCGAAATTCAACAATTTGATAGTAACTTCACAACAATACATACAATGTTATTATTTTCCCTCTCACAATAAACCTCCTTATTCGTATTATTCTTTTTTAAATTGAAAATCTAGACGTGCCGATTGTTTTACTTCCTCGATTACTTTGCGAATTCCTTCTTCAATCTTATCTTCTTTGACATTCGATACGTTTAACTTTAACAATCTCTCTTTAGGAAAACCTTTGACGTAATTTTTATCAATAGAATCAATATTTAATTGAATGTCACTCAATTTCTCAACAAACATTTCCGAAATACTTGTTTTATGCATTTCTAAACAAGTATGTATTCCTATTGTATTATGCTTTTTATATGTAAATAAAAGTGGGTTTTCATTATGTACTTTTTCTAATGTTTCAACTAGTTTTTTTGATCTATCGTAATAGGAAGATTTAATTTTATTTTTATGGCGTTCGAACATGCCACTCTTTATATAAATCTCTAAAGCAGCTTGAGATATCATTGGACTATCGATATCTAAAATCTTTTTATATTTATGAAAAGCATTTGCAATAGCTGGTGGAATAACCGCCACACCGACTCGTAAACCAGGAAATATAATCTTCGAGTAACTTTTCAAATATATGACATGATTACAATTATCCAAGCTATATAACGGATCTGCTTTTGAATCAGTTTCTAAATCTGCTAAATAATCATCTTCTACTATAAATACATTATACTTCTTAGCCAATAGCACTATTTTTTCTTTCTCATCTTTAGAATAAGAAGTTCCAAGCGGATGATGATATCTCGGTATCGTATAAAAGAATTTTATTTTTTCTGTTCGAAATATACGTTCCAATTCATTTAAGTCGATACCTTCATTCGTACGTTTAATACCGATTACAGGAATTTTATTTATTTCTAGATATTCAATATATAGATGATAGGTTGGCTGTTCAATTAATATCGTTTCATTTTCATTCGGAAATGGTATAGATGTTAATATAGCAAGCGCTTGCTGCACACCTGACGTTATAAAAATATTTTCTTCTTTTGTGAAAACTTGATAGTTTGTCAGCTGTTTTTGAATAACTGGAATTAGAGATGGTAAACCTTTCGGCGTTCCATATACGAACAAGTCGTTTTTATATGTATCAATGGCCTTATTAATACAATGTTGAAAATCTAAATATGGAAACACATCTGGATCTGGTGCTGAGGAAGCAAAATCAATTATCTCGTTAGTTTCTATGATACTTCCGGATTTCTTAACAACGTAGTATCCACTTTGAGGAACGGAATAAATAATATGACGCTTTTCTAATTCATGAAGCGCACGTATAACTGTCGCCTTACTACATTCATATTGTGTAACGAGTGACCTTATAGACGGTAATTTCTTTCCTTCTTTTACCTCTCCATTTTGAATCATATTTTCTAAGTCGTTTAAAACATGTAAATACTTATACATCATTACCACCTCAACATTTAATTTGTACCGGTACAGTTTGTATTTGTTCACATTGTAGCACTAGATCAGAAAGATTACTATGTACGTATACTGGCCAGTATGAAATCAACTACTATGAGGTGAAATTATGAAACATACAACAAAGGCATATTTATCAGCATTACTCTATTCATTTATTATTGGATTCTCCTTTATGTTTGTGAAATTAGCATTAACAGTTACGAGCCCCCTCGATACTCTTGCTCATCGTTTTACAATTGCTTTCGTAGCTGCAAGCATTCCCGTTATTTTCGGTTTTGTAAAGTTAAATATATCATTTAAAAACATACTTGACCTTTTACCAATTGCAATATTTTATCCAGCACTATTTTTTGCTTTCCAAGCGTTTGGCTTAGTGTATACAAGTTCATCTGAAGCTGGAATTATCCAAGCGGCAATTCCTATATTTACGATGATATTAGCTTCCTATTTTTTAAAAGAATATACGAATATATGGCAAAAAACCTCTGTTCTCGTTTCTGTCATCGGTGTTATTTATATATTTATCATGAATGGTTTAGGGGCACATGAAACTAGTCTCATCGGTGTTATTCTTATTCTGTTATCGGCATTATCATCTGCTTGCTATAATGTGTTAGCTCGAAAAATGACAAAGAATTTCAGGCTAATGGATCTAACTTACACAATGACAGCGATTGGTTTTATTAGTTTTAATGTAATTGCTATCACTAGCCATATAAACAAAGGTACATTAACTATATTCTTTAAGCCATTTATGAATGGAACATTTCTTATTTCCATTTTATATTTAGGATTACTATCTTCTTTACTGACCGCATTGTTATTAAACTATTCATTATCTTATATTGAAGCAGCAAAAATAAGTGTCTTCAGCAATTTATCTACACTTATTACCATTATCGCAGGCGTTGCATTCTTACATGAACAAATCGCATACTACCATATCATCGGCACAATTCTAATCGTTCTTGGAGTAGTGGGCACAAACTTTTTAGGAAAAAAAGGGATTGCAATAAAGAAAAAGAATACTTCCATAAGTAAATAAAAAGCGAGGGATATATAATGCAGCGTGTAAATACGATCGATATTAGTAATATACTTGAATTGGAACAAGCTCTTTCGACTTTAATAAATAAAAATATTTCTTCAAAACTAGACCTTGAACACTGGTTAAAAGAACAATCTACTTTAATTTGGGAAATCGAAGAACAATTACGATTACACTATATCGACTTTCAAAGTAATACAGATAATAAAGAAATAAAAGATACTTTTGAACATGATCAACAATTTGTAAAGCCACTTTTAAAACGTTATCAAAATTTATTTAATAATAAATACTTACAGTCACCATTTCGAATGGAATTAGATTCTAAAGTATATGGTTTATTAGATGTAAAAATAAAAAATGCTCAAACTTTATTTTGCGAGGAAAATATCGAATTAGAAATTAAAGAAGACCAATTAGTAACAGCGTACTTTGAAATTACAGGAGGACTAAGTGGAAATTGGGACGGCGAAGAAAAAACGATAACGGAATTACAATCCTATTTACAAAATCCGAATCGTGAGATCCGTAAAAAAGCAAAAATGATTATTTCTGAACAATTTTTATCTGTTGAAAAAGAACTCCAAAGCATCTTAAATACATTAATTAACATTCGCCACCAAAAGGCAAAAAACATTCAAGTCGAGAATTATCGTGATTATATGTTTAAAAAATATGAGCGTTTTGATTATACAGCAGCAGATTGCTATGAACTAGCCAAATCAATACGAGAGTATGTTGTACCACTTAAAGATAAAATATTACAAGAGAAAAAAGAGAAACTAAAAGTAGATACGCTTCGCCCATGGGATGTAACAGCTGTAGCCCCTGATCAAAAAGTGCTTAAACCAATTGTAAATGAAAAAGATTTAATTGAAAAATGCACTTACATCTTCAATCAACTAGATGTTGAATTTTCAGCGTTATTAAACCGAATGTATAATCATGATTGCTTAGATTTAGGAAGTCGTAAAGGAAAAGCAGCTGGTGGTTTTTGTGAGTACTTACCTGCTTCTCAATTATCTTTTATTTTTATGAATCTAAACTATACACAAGATGATATTATTACTTTCATACATGAAATGGGTCATAGCATTCATAACGAGTGCGTAAAACCATTAGAATTACGACAGTATATAGAAATTCCTGCTGAAACGGCTGAACTAGCTAGTATGACAATGGAAGTATTCACAATAGACCATTGGGATACTTTCTATACAGACAAAGAAGATTTAAAACAAGCAAAAATAAACTACTTTAAAGATGTTATTTCATATTTACCAAGTATGCTTATCGTAGATCAGTTCCAACACTGGTTGTATGAAAACCCTAATCATACTGCTGAGGAAAGAAATGAAAAATACTTACAACTTCAAAAAGTTTATCAGTCTAGCGTCATACATATCGATGGTTACGAAAACTGGATAGCAACGAGTTGGTTGCCAGTACTTCATATTTTTGAAGTACCATTCTATTATATCGAATATGCAATCGCACAACTTGGCGCACTGCAAATGTATAAACAATATAAAGAAGATCCTAAACAAGCACTAAATAATTATAGAAAGGCATTATCACTAGGAAGCTCAAAATCTATAAAAGAAGTGTATGAAGCAGCTGGTATTCGTTTTGATTTCTCTGGTGAAACTATTAAAGAATTAATGACATTTGTAGAAGCAGAGTTAGATTCACTTGAACGTATATAAGAAGAAAGCTGCACCTATATTTTAGGTGCAGCTTTCTTCTTTATTTTATTAATAAGTTTTATGTACTGAGAATCTCCATATCCGATTGCGTGAAAAAGATGGAACAACTGTATTAATAATTCTTGGTTTGATAATTCTTTATTTTTGTAGATAAATTTTGTTACAGCATTATCTTCTTTTAACATTTCTAAATATAACTTTATAGCCTGATACATCACTGGGAGTAAATCCACAGATGGTTTTCTATGGTTTACCAATACCTCTTTGTATACAGAACAATAGTTACCTAACTTAAGTTCAGTTTGACTGACTTTGAATTCATCTTCCCTAAAGCTATTTAAAATCACTCTACCCTCATAGCCTGACTGCTCAAGATAAGAAAGTATTGTTACTAGGTTCATTTGGCAAAACATATCTTCACCAAACCATAAAACAATACATTCATAATTATTCTTAAAAAACTTTTCTAATGGATCTATAACCTTTTTTATATAATTCTCTACTGAACTATTATGCCCCCTTGCTCTTACTTCAATGAATTCTTCATCGAAAACTTGTGTACTAGTAGCATTTACACACATTGCTTCATTAAATGGGGCATAATCAGACTCTCCCATTAATTTTTCGTTTTTAAATTCTTCATACATAAATTGGCCATTTAATATATTTAGTACGTCTTTATCGAACAGTTCACATTTCCTATTTCGTAACTGCTCAACCTCTATTTTTCTAGAAATATTCATTTTAAACTCCTCTTCTTTATTTATATTGAGTTTAACAAATGATTGAACTGGCATCTTGCTAAGTTGGAAATCTTTTGGGGTTATACCAAAAACAGTTTTAAAAGCTCTACCATAAGCCTCTTGCGAAGAGTAATCGTAATCCATTGCGATATCTATTATCTTTCTACCTTTCGTCAAGTCCTCCGTAGATAAATACAATCTTCTAAGAAGAACATAACGCCTAATGCTGACACCTGTTGCTTGATGAAATTTGAAAGAACAATAATAAGAGGAATATCCCATGTAATGCGATAATTTTTCCAATGAGAATGCCTTCCTCAAATTCTTCTCAATCCAATCAATCATTTGCTGTATATACTCATTCATTTACTTCACTCCTCACTAAAAATTATAAGAGGGATACGTTTCTTTCTTTTGATGTTTCTTGTGGTTTATAACACGAACCATTCTCTAAAATCCTTAAATACTTTGTTTTATATTTTTTCAGCTATCTTATTTTGTCATATATTCTATTCACTTTTCAATTTAACATTAATCATTGTGGAGTGTTCCTACCCTACTAATTATTAACACGCAAATTGCAGGATATATCTTTTTAAAGGATTTCATAAAATAAAACACGAATTTTGTAAATTAAGGAACTTTTAGTTTTTAGGTTGAAAAAATTTAAATATAGAGAGGAATTCAAAATGAAGGAATTAGAAAAAGAAATACTCACATTAGTAAACGGACGTTATCCATTACATTTTATTAACATTAAACCTATAACAAACGAAATGTATCAATGTAATACAGTACAAGGGAATTACTTCATTAGAATCACAAACTATAAAACATATGAAGAACAGTTAGAAGAAGTTAAATATACAAACTTTTTATATCAAACTGGATTAGGTGTTCCACCAATCATACCTTCTTTACAGGGGAATTTAGTAGAAAATTTAACATTAGACAAGGAGGTATTTGCTGTAGTTTATAAAGCTGCTCCTGGCATTCACTTACCAAGAAGTGAATGGAATCCCGATGTATTTAAACAATTGGGTCAAGAAATTGGCAAATTACATCTGATATCTAAAGACTTTGAAAGTATTGAACGAGTTAAACATATTAACGCTTGGTATGAAAATGAAGAATATAATTTCCTTAAATATATCCCTAAAGAAGAGACTATTATTAGAGAAATTGCATGCGATGTTTTATCTTCCATTAAAAACCTTCCAAAAACATCTACGAACTACGGCCTGATCCATGGAGATTTATGGTTAGAAAACATTTTAGTTGATATCGATTCAAACTTATCCATGATTGATTTTCAAGACTGTGAAAAACACTTTTACATATTCGATTTAGCAGTTCCAATTTATAGTGCAATAGAATATTCATTTGCTGGAAATGGAAATATTGTTGACTATGAGAATTCTATTACAAAAGCGATACTTGACGGGTATCAAGAAAAAAGAGAACTACCTAAAGAAATGATAGACAAGCTTCCGTTGTTTATCAAATTAAAAGAGATATTTGAATATAGTTTAATGCACATGTATTGGAATAAAGAAGAATTAACTGAGAATCAAGTACGGATAATGAATCTTTATAGAATGAAACTTGAAAATAAAGATTCATTAATCAAAATGTAAAGCAAATGTGGTTTAGCTACAATAGTTAAACCACATCCTATATAAGGATAATTACTTACTGGATTTTATTTATTTTTTAATTATACATACTGATCTAACACTCCATTTAAATAAACTGCGTTATGCGGAGATATCTTCTCAGCAAATCTAGCTGTAATAATAATCGGAGCCCATTGAAAAATCTCATCTCTTGATAAGCCAGTATTTCTACAATACATATGTAAATACATTTCAGCTAATTCTACTGAGGCCTGAGCGTACAATAAGTATGTACGAAATACATCTGCACGGATATCACCTGAACTTGCATCTATCCAGTCTATAATTTTTACGTTATCGTTACTCAAAATCAGATTAAACGGATGAAAATCTCCATGACATAGCCTAGAATCAAATACAATTGAATCTAATTTTTGTAAAATATTTTTCTTTTTGTTTTCATCCAATTTATGAACAGATTTAATTTGACACTCTAACCTTTCTCTCATTGGTTCCATTTCATCTATATTCACACGTATAGAATGAATCTTTTTTTGTTCATTAACACAAATATTGATGTAATGTTCTGCCTTATTTAGATTATTAAGCAAGAGTTCGCCAATATTTTCTCCTTTTACATATTCCATAATAATTGCCTGTCTATTTTGTATCTTTGTCACTTCAAATACGTTCGGAACTGGTAGTCCACATGAATAAGCATATTTTTGTTTTTTTGCTTCATTTGAAGACTCTGTGTTTGGAAGGTATTCCTCAAATAATTTAATAACTTTATTTTCATGAAGATATATCTTCGCTGTATTTCCTTTGGCTATCAGCTCACCTAAATTCAAGTCTTCTCCTCCTTAAACTATATAGTATTATTACTACACCTTTATTTTAAATTCACTGTAATGTTAGGGAATCCTTCTACTCATATAAATCCTGTCATTATAAAACCTTTGAAATAATAAATGAAAAATACGTATTAAAAATAGCCTTATAATTATTTTCTGCATAATTATAGGGCTACTTTAATGATGTTCATAATTTTTTGTTTCGTTTGACTTAAATAATTGTTATTTTTAGTAGATATTAAAATACCAATCGGAATGTTAGAATTAAAACCCTTAATCTTAAAAGATAGTACTTCTTCATTCAAAATTGTACCTTTGGGTATAATTCCTATAGCATTCTCAAAGAGCATTTGTGGAATAAGGTTCAAAGCACTACAATTGTATACTCTCTTAAAAGACAAATTATTTTCCGTTAATAAAGAACTTACAGATTGATATGAAAAACAACTATTTTCACCTACAATTATGGGGTAATCTATAATATCAAATATTTCAACAAAATCTTTTTGTAGTAAAGGATGATTCGGATGGTTTACTATAAATTCAATTTGTTCATCACTTATTGGAGTGAATTTTATATTCGAACTATTATTATGTCCACACACCGCAAAATCGACCTTATTTTGTTTAATCATCTCTGCTAAAAGTGCAGTATTTCCCACTACAAAATCACAATGTATATATGGTTTTTCATCGTTTAAAAACTTTAATATTATTGGAATTAACCTTTTAGCAAAAGATTCTAATAGACCAATTCTTAAACTCCCTCTCTCTTCATTACTAATACGTTGTGCTTGAGATTTGGAATACTCCCAATGTGTTAATAAGTTTTCTACTTCCTCTGCAAAGAGTTTTCCCTCTTCTGTTAATCTCGCATCCCATCCTCTTTCAAATAATAGAAAACCTATTTCATTCTCTAGCTTTTTTATATGTGCTGTTACAGTTGATTGGGCATAGTTTAATTGTTTAGCAGCTTGTGAAAACGTTCCTTCTTCAATAATTTTTTTAAATGTAATTAATTCTTTTATTTCCATTTGACACACCATCTTTATCGATTTTATTGATAATAAGTTAATATATTTTCAATTATACAAATGAAATGATTGGAAGTAAAATGAATTCAAAAGAAAGGAAGTGCTCTAATATGCCATTTGTTACTGTTTATCATCCTGAAGAATTATCCGATAATAAGTTATTAAAAAATGTAAGTATCAAAATTCATCATTCATTAATGGAACATTTTAATATCCCCGAAAACGATTATTTCCAAATGTTTTTACCTTATCCATCTCATCAGCTGTTTTATGATTCTTCTTATCTATTAGAGGGTTCAACAAAACGATCTAATAATATGATTTATGTTACAATTACGTGTGGACCAGGAAGAACAATGAATCAAAAAAAGGGGTTGTATAATGCTATAGCAACTACCACAGCTACTATATTACACATCTCTAGTGCTGATGTTTTCATTACTTTACATGAGACATCAATTGAGAACTGGTCATTTGGTCAAGGAATAGCTCAAATGTTACATCAACATAATAACTAGATTTTATATTCTTTAAAACAATATAAACTTACCTCTCTCTAAAACTAAATAGAAAGTGGTAAGTTTAATTTACTAGCAATATCAGAACGGAACTCTGGTGTATACAAGACAGTAAACGTATATCCCTGCTCAATAAATAATACTTTATTATGTTTACATTCATATGGAACACTATTTTTCTTCAAATTATTTTGTATTCGTTGTAAAAATGCTTGATCTGGTGTTCCGAAAGAAACGTGTACTTTTGGTGGTAAAGCTTTCATATCAATTGGAATCCAAGCTCGTTGCCACCAAGTTGCGACAATGTATGCAGTTCCACCTATAACAAAATTGAAAATGTCCCCATCTTCCATCGTTTTCATATTTAGATTTGATTTCAACCACTCCGTAAATACAGGTACACTTTTAACAGGAAGACCAATTTCCCTTACGTATAAAACGTTTAACAGTGAATGTGAAACTAATACCTCTTCATTAATATAACTATGTGCGATAATTTCAAGAAGATTTCCATCACCGTCTTTAAAGTATAAATTGAATCGACCGCTCTCCTCGTCAATTGTATGACCATCTTTCCATTTCACAATGAGTAAACCAGATTCTTCAAGCCAGTTTGCTGTTTCTTGAAATTTCGAATATGGAATCTCAAAAGCGAGATGCGCAGGTACAATTGGTTCATACACTTCCTGAAAACTAATTGTTGTGTATGGCGTTACTTCAAATTGAATAAATGATACTGTTTCTTTTTTTATCGGAAAAGATAATATATCTCTGTATACTTGTTTTACTCCTTCTATAGAAACAGTTTGTAGTTTAATATCTGAAATGTGTGTAATCATTATAATAAACCTCCAAATTGATTATTTCTATTAGTATTGTATTTCAAAAACTAACAGGAAAAATCCATCTGGAGATTGAAACTTTAATTAACAAACTACTACTTTTGTATTAGAACTGTTGCGTTAACATTTTCAGCTAATACAATCTAAGCTTTAAGCAGTTTGCGTTTTAGTACAAATAATTAGTATGAACGACCACTTCAAGATATAATGAATAATATTTTAAGCTAAAAGGAGTGTTGTGTTGTGACGCAAAGAATTTCTTACTATGATGCTGCACCTGATGCTATGAAAATTATGATGGACATGGAAAAGTACACAAAACAATCCACGATTAATCGAACGACTAGAGAACTTATTAAAATTAGAGTTTCTCAAATCAATGGCTGTGCTTACTGCATAGATTTACATACATCTGATGCACGAAAAATGGGAGAGACTGAACAAAGAATTTATTGCTTAAGTACTTGGGGTGAATGTACTTTTTATACAGCGGAGGAAAAAGTCGCAATTGAATTAGCTGAGCATATTACACTTATTCCTACTAAAAGAGTTCCTGATTCCCTATACAAACGAGTATGTGAACATTATGATGAAAAACAATATATTGACCTTGTCTTGATTATTAATCAAATTAATAGTTGGAATAGAATTTCTATCGCGATGGGAAATACACCGGCAAAAAAATAACACTTTAAGCAAACAACTTGCTCAATACGTTTTATTACATCCACTTCAAAAAGGTTGATTCTAATACATTACAAGAATCAACCTTTTTAAATTATATTGGACTTTACCAATGTTTTCTTATTTCTTCTACTATAACCTCCGGATAATCCCAATGTAACAGATGGGTAGAATTCGGGATTAGTTTTACTATCGCTTTTGTTCTCTCACTAAAAATACTCGCTGTCTTCCCTCTATACTCATCCCAAATTTCTGGTACTGTAGCACGAAGTAATATTATATTAGATGGTAACTCCTCATATATATCCATTATTTCATCCTTGTGCATACCCTTTACGATATTACCAGCTGTTGTACCCCTCGCATGCCAACATACTTTATTATCTATTACTATACCAAGATCCTTAACTGCAAGTTCTAATAATGGAGACCATCTTGTATACACTTCTTTTTCACTTTTAAAGAAATCATCCCAACTATTAAATACATACTCTTCAAAGTCCTTTTCATAATAAGCAATTTCTTCTTCCAACGTTTCTTCTTGAAGCCTTTTCGTTTGGTACCCTCCATCAATGAGAATACTCCCTAATACCTTTTCTGGATTATGTAACAAATAAAATAGCGCTACAAAACTTCCCCACGAATGTGATAGAAAATAAAAATGTTCAATTTTTAGTTCATTTATTATTTCATTTAACCAATTTGCTAAGTTTTGCATCTCATAATCTTCTGTTCTCTCAAAGGGCGGTGTTTTACCATACCCAGGTGCATCAATGGATATAAGTCTATACTCTTCCTTTAGTTTTTCTGCGATTTCTATAAAACTTAAACTGGTACTACCTAATCCATGTAAACAAAAAATAACGGGCTTATCATTTTCTGCCCACTCAGTAATATGTACGTTTAATTTTTCATTGTTAATATAGTAACGTTTCAAAACAGTTATCCTCCATATTTTAATTTTCAAATTTACATTATGATTATTTCTATTTTTTTCAATTTCACCCTGCTTTTTTCCATACAAAAAAGCAAATTTTCTTTAAAAGAAAATCTGCCTTTACGCTAATGTATATTATTTAACAGCAATAATCATAAACCTCTTTGAATTCGTACGAATCCCCTTTTCAGAACTATTCGCGTCGATGAACTTTTGTAAAATAGTAAAATCCTCTTCCTCTTCTCCAAAATTAGGAATAATAGGCGTATGTTTTAATAAAAAAATGAGATCTTCAGGTGTACTGTAATAATCGGTAACATCATATTCACGTACTTGCACGAGTTCAAATCCTGCACTAATAAGTTCACTCATATACTTTTCTTTTAAAGTGCCATCTCTTTCACCTAAACATTGTCCTCTGCCAAATGCTTCTTTAAGGTTTAATTTATCATGTTCACAAACTTGTTGCGTTAAGAAAAAAGCACCTTTTTTTATTACTTTTGCTAACTCAGATGCTAGAAAAGGTGCATGACAACTAGAAGCAATATCAAAATAAGCATGCGGAAACGTTAAAGCTTCAGAACCCATTTGGAGAAACTTAACATTTTGTACACCTGCTTTTTTCAAGTTGGAATGTGCTGTTTCAATCATGCCATTAGAATTATCTATTCCAATTAACAATTTAGCTGAAGATGCTATGTTAAGTACATTCTCTCCTCCACCTGTACCTACATCAAGTAGCATGTCTGATGGTTTGCATCTTTCTTTCACTTCGCCATAAAAATCCCAAGTGCCTCCTACCGTTTCACATTTCAGCTTACTGAAATCCCACCCATTTAATCTTCCTACTTTATCATAAAAGTTTTTGTACTCTAATTCGTTCATTTTATTATTTCCCCTTTGTAAAATGCCTGAAATGTTTAATACGGATGATTCTCAAAGTAAACTCATAGTGTATATTTTCGTAAAGCTTCTTTTATATCTAGTATGCATTTTTTCAGCCCCGAACAACTAGTTACTTCGTATAATATAGGATTGCATCTACCCCATCTAAATTGGAAGATTCTATGTATAATAATATAATTTAATTATATATAATAAAATATAAATTATCAAAAAAGTACCTTTCTGCAAAACTATTTAGTTTACATAATAATTTTATAGTCTATTTTTATCAATAAATTCTAAATGTCCTCTACCCCAACCACACATACTATCCAACACCGCGCTTACCGTTTTTCCATGCTCAGATAAACTATATTCCACTTTAGGTGGTATTTCTTGATACATTTCACGTTTTATTAGTTGATCTTGCTCTAATTCACGAAGCTGCTTCGCTAATGTTCCTTGAGATATGTCGGGTATTAATCTCTTTAATTCACCAAACCGTTTCGTTCCATCTGTTAGCAAAATAAATAAAAGCAATGGCTTCCATTTCCCACCGATTATTTGTAATGTCGCTATTACCCCTTTTAATTTAGGTTCTTGTAAATCCATCTCCTCACCTCTCCCATCCCATCATAGATCATAATAAATCATTTTTCATGTTATTTCTCCGTTCACTACTTCATTAGTACGAAAGTTGCGACTAGGTACAAGTAAAGTGCCTACTTTTCAATAACCATTTTTTAACGAATAATAAAAGCAACACACATTTATTTTTAATTTTATATTAAGGGAGAGGCTTAATCATGTCTTTTACTACATTAAAAGATAAACAAATCGTTATTATTGGTGGAAGTTCTGGTATTGGATTAGCGACAGCAACACAAGCAGTTGAACAAGGCGCACATGTTATTATTGCCGGACGCTCGGAAGAAAAGCTAAAGGCTGCTCAAGAATTAATAAATAACAATCACCTTCAAACTTATGTATTGGATAATCAAAATAAAGAGCAATTACAAAATTTTTTCAAAGATGTCGGGAAATTTGATCATTTATTTACACCGGGGGCTTCTTACACACTTGGACCAATAACCACTACAGAGGAAATTGCTGAAAGTAGCTTTATCGGAAAGTTTTGGCCTCAATATTATGCCGTGAAATATGCCATTCCTTTTCTTTCAAAATCAGGATCTATCGTGTTAATGTCTGGTGCATTTAGCCAAAGGCCACTTAAAGGTGCTCCTGCTTATGGAGCTTGTAATGGTGCTATTGAAAGTTTAGGAAAAGCTTTAGCTGTTGAATTAGCTTCGATTAGAGTTAATGTTGTTTCTCCTGGAACGATACAAAGAGAAAATGAACAAAACGAAAAAAGACTAGCTGTTTATGAAGATTATAAGTCTCTTTCTCTTGTAAAAAGGCCTGGGCATAATGATGAAATTGCACATACTGTCCTGTTTTTAATGCAAAATGAGTTTACTACGGGTAGTGTATTATTTCCTGATGGAGGATACACATATCATTAAATTAATTTTATTCACCTTTATATTATCTTAAGGGCTTTACTTAAAACACAATTTCAATTAGATGAAAAATATTTTTAAGTACCTCATTTATTCTCACATTCAAACTTATAGTGAATGAATCCAACAGACACACCATTTTTCTATACACTTTTGAGTACAATAAAATAAAAAAGGCATAAAATATGCCTTTTTTTGCTTATTTGTTGATTGGATAACAAACCTCTGTAACCCACTTATTAGGATCCGTTTCCATCGCTGGGCTCACATGATAAATATTAAACATTGGGCCTGCTAATTCGTAACCTTCCGTCTCAATCCATTTTGCGGCTGCTTCATTTACGTTTGTCATTTGTTCATAACTTCCGCTTACTGTTATAGAAGCTACTTTGATTGGCTCTATTTTTTGAAAATGAACATCTTTTGTATTTTCATGCTTTCCTAAGATATTTAGCTGTATTTCTATATCCACATCATTTTCTTTGTATTCTTGATCATGGAAGACAGCGATACTATAACTCGGGTGAGCCATACTAATATTTTTCATATGAATTTCTTGCATTAATATACTCCATAAATCGCCTTCACAATTATACGATGGAATAACCTTTCTAACAGTAGCTACATTTCTTTCTGGAATTTTTTTTATTGAAACATGATAGTTCATCTCAACAACATCCTCTCTCATCGTTTTCATTGAGTTTTCGAGGAGACGTAATTGTTTTTGGAGGTTATTCATGTCTTCTTTAATTTGAGTACTACGATTTAGAAATTGCTCCTTTATACTATCCATATTATCGCATTCTATTATTTTTTTAATGGTAGCGATATTAAACCCCATATCTTTAAACGTTTGAATTTGATTTACTTTCTTTAGTTGAGCCGCTGAATAATATCGATAACCACTTTGCTCATCGACTTTTACTGGCTGTAATAGCTCCACTTTATCGTAGTGTCTCAACATACGTATACTAATGGAAGATAATTTTGAAAAATCTCCAATTTTAAACATGGTTTCCTCCTAAAAATTCTGTCTACTTCGAAGCTCAACTTTATTTTAAACAATGACATCGTGTGAGAGTCAACTGTTTATAACAACTTGAATTATAATTCTTTAATTAATTACCTTCTTTCTGCCTTCTTAAGGCAATTAAGATTGATATTAGTCCGTTTACAGCAAATAAGATTATTATAATTCTAGTTAGTAAGGCTACATCTGCTGAAAATACTTCAATCGTATGCCACGGTGAATTTGTGCTATAAGTAAGAAGTGGGATTAAAATAATTGATAATATTAGAAATAGACTCCCTACGAAAAACCAATTGGATTTTTTACGATTTTTCTTATGTTTATATTTTTTATTTAACATAATTGATGTAATGAAAAGTATGAGTATAACTAACGACATAACAATTTGTGTGATTGGGATATTTTTAGGAACTTCATTAGGTTCTTCACCATTCAAAATACTAATAATCCCCTTTTTCAATACCACTAGTGCCCCCTCTTCTAATACATGATTTTTATTCGTTAAGATCACACCACCCCAACCGCTATTATTTAAAATAAACATTTCAGCATGAGCATCGGGGGTAGATCCTGAATGCCAAATCATCGTTTCGTTGTCATTTAAATTCGTTGTTCTTAATCCAAACCCATAACTTTTTTCTGGATTTATTTTATAAAGTGGTGATAAATAAAGGTCAATATTTTCTCTCTTTAAAAATTGATTGTGCTCTTGGCGAGTTAAAAACATAATATATTGAATCATGTCTTCCAAATTCGCGGTAATATAACCATATGGTGCCCCAGCATTATCATAGGACACTACACTTTTTCTTGGTATACCAAACCAAGATTGATAGCCTGTTAAATATCCTTTTTCATATGCACTATCTTTATTTGCTGCCGCACCATTCATTTCTAATGGCTGAAAAACATGCTTTTCCATATATGAAGAATATGTTTCATTTGTTACTTCCTCAATAAGTGCACCTAAAACAATATAATTCGCATTACTATATTGATATATTTCCCCTGGTGAAGCAGTTAATTTTACATTTGAAAGTTTCATTACATTATCTTTTATTGATGTAGAACTTTTTAATTGCTTATCTGATAGCGCTAAACCTTCATATGTATTTATTCCACTCGTATGAGTTAGTAGATGTTGAATTGTTATATTCGAGGTTAATTGAGGATCTTTTAGTTTAAACCAAGGGAGATGTTGTTGAACAGAATCCTCTAATTTTATCTTTTTGTCTTCTATTAACTTTACTATAGCTAAAGCTGTTAAAGATTTACTTATTGAACCGATTGCAAACGGTGTTTTACTAGTTACCTTTTTTTCAGACTCTCCAGTAATTCCCCACGATTTTGCGAAGAATACATCTTTATGATGTACAATTGCAACAGAAGCTCCTGGAATGTTCTGCTCCTTTATAAATTTTTCAATGTACTTATCTAAAGTAACTTTAATATTTTGCTCAGCATAAACTTTTGGATGTACGATACATAATATTAATACATTACAAAGAATACAAATTTGAAATAATTTATAGATAATTTTCTTCATTATACTTTAGATAGCTTTCTTTTTTTATAAATTACTAGGCTAATAAATACTAATACAGAGAGTGTAAAACTAATCATTATTAATACATAGTTCCACCACTGATTCTCTGCTATACGATATAAAAGATTATAATTAAATGAATTTTTACTATGAGTTGAATTATATGATTCAGCTAAAAATATTGAAAGTGTAGTTTGTGAGATGAGGTAAGTAATAAATGCAATGAATATGCCACTTAATAGTAGTGAATTTGATTTTCCATTTTCATTTTGAAATTGTTTCATTTTTACTCGTATATCAATTTCATTTATTTCCAAAAAATCTTGAACAAATAATTGAGGAGTTCCTAGATCGTTTAGACTATCCTCACCATCTTCATGACATTCCTGAAAATGTTCTAATAATTGTCGTTTAATATTTTCCCTTTCTTCTATACTTATATCGTATTGCTTTAATTCTTTAAGTACGTCAGTTAAAAATTGCTGTTCTTTACCTTTTAGTTCATTCCTCATTTCAAAAGGTCTCCTTTCAAACCGCTTTTTAATAATGTTTGAATATCAGATTGCAATTCTAGCCACTCATTAATTTTCTTCTCAAGTCGTATTTTCCCGCTGTCATTAATTTCATAATAAATTCTAACTTTGCCACTGGCTGTTACTTCTTGATATGTATTAACCCATTCTTGATTTTTCAACTTAGTTAAAATGGGATAAATACTTCCTACTCCTTTCAATTTTAAATTGTGTACTTCAAGCTCTTTCATAATTTCATATCCATAACTTTTCTTTCTCGATAAAATCGATAATACACACATTTCTAAATGCCCTTTAATTAAACTTGTTCTGTCCATAGGATAAATTTAACAGAAATATATACTTCATTCAAGTATATATTTCTGTTAAATTTAAAAAATCAGATAATAAAACAAAAAGGTTTATAAACACCCAAAATTAGCACTCATGACCTATATTTATCTCTAATTTTCATTTTTATAATATAATTATTACATAATATATCAACCTTTTATCCCTTTTAGTTTTCATTCTCCCTTCCACTTATACTTCTTTCCATAGTGAGAAATATTGTATGTGGGACATAAAAATACTAAAAAATCCAACTTCTTAATTTTGACATTAAGAAATTGGATCTTCTTTCGTTATTTCGTAATAATCATACTGTGCTATTACATTTACCATTAAGAATACACGCTAAATATTAATTGAGTTAGTGGTTTTAATAACACATAAACTAATAAAATTTTACTTATTAATCTCCAAACATTCATAAACAGCCATCATATCTCGTTTATCCAACTCACGAATACGATTAAAAATCGGTATTTGTGCAACAGCCTCCGTTAATAAACTTTCATCCACAACATCACTAACTGTTCCAGTTAACCATGTTTGCACATCTATGCCATCAACAATTTCTTTAAGCCCTTCATCATTAATACCACTTGCATTACAAGTGACACATGGAATTGTTAATTTAAACACGCCATCATGTAGGTTATCTTCAGTTATAACTTTCTTTCCGTTACAGAATGGACATGGGTTGCTTTTTTTAATTTTATTAATTTGTGTAACTAATTTTTTGTAACCAAATGCTTCGTAAACATATGTTAGTTTTTTATATTTTCCATTTGTGAAATACTGATCTATAATGGTTTCTCTTGTTTCATAAACATTAGAAAAATCACAAATAGTTACTTGATTATTGGCGCTAATGGATTCTATATTCCCTTTAATTTCGTCCCAGAATGGTAAAACATTTTGTAACACTATTTCATAATTTGAAAAATTTGCTTGTCCTAATTCGAACATTTTCAGTGCAACTTGTACTTTTCTTGGCAATAAAGAAACATCTTCCGTCAATCTCATATCTCCACCTATTATAGACTTCAATTTAACGAGTGCCGGTAAATTACCAACTGTGTTCAACACTTCATCCATAGGCTGATTAATTATTTCACGAATATCTGAGTTTCCAAACTTAAGCGATTTATGATGATTTAAAACCGTCCCCTCACAAATTGGACATGTCATGATTTCTTTAGATTCCTTAATTTGTTCTTTAATAGCTGCTTTAGAAATCACAATATATCCACCAATGATCGTATTAAATCCTACCCATGTTCTACGTGTCTTACCTTTCTTATCATAAAATGATTTTTCAAAATACCCGTACCAAAATGTATGTTTTTCCTCTTCTGACATATCATTATAGCTCTTTGATAAATCATGACCGAGTTCATTTTTAATTTCTTCAAATAAAAATTCTATTTTTTCATATTGATAAAATTTCAATACTTTCATGATTTCCGGATCGAATAAACCATCCCAAAATGGAACATTTTTATCTTGTATTGTAATGTCTTTATTAAAGATTTCAATCTTAAGGCGACCTGAACAAGACGGACAGTGATTATCCTGTGAATAAAAATCAAAACTTCTCGTATCTTTATTGGTTGGATGGGAAGCTATAATTTGATTAATTAATCCACCAATCTCATATAAGAAACTATATTGACTATACAAATGTCTTTCAAGATCAATAGCAATTATTGGTGCAATTGTATCAGATTCATATTCGCCATAAATTAATCGGGCCATTGATGATAAACTTTTTAAAATACCACCCTTATAAACGTTTTCAGCATTTTTAAAATAGTTAATATGATTTTCTTTTACATAGTGAATTCCTTCTTTACGCTTTAGCGTTGAAGAAATATGTATTTGCGCAGCCTTTTTCACACTACTCTTTTGACGATAATAATCATTATGACTAATAACATCAAGATGTTCTACAGATTCAAGCTGTCTTTTCCCAAAATCAACAATATAATCCGAACTTTCTAGCATGTAACTATTATGTTCAATCATTATGATTGAGACTGATTCATCTTGTAAAATCCCTCTGACACTATCTATAAATTGATTTAAAATATTTTGTGATAAACCTTTTGAAGGCTCATCAAAAATAAATAAAGTATGTGGGTTTCTTGTGTTGGCAAATAACTCCGACACTAAATGAACACATTGAAACTCACCTGTTGATAATGTTTGTGTTTTTCTTTCTAATGTTAAATAGCCGAGTCCTAATTTGATTAGTAAACTCAAGCGCTTATATGCGATATCTTCATTTGGAAGGTCATCAATAATATCCTCAATTGAACGTTCAAAAATATCATCAATTTCTTCACTATACTTTGTCAGTTTCTTTTTAATATCAAGGAAAGTAGCAACGGTTGATCGACTTGTAATTGACTGATTGCGATCTTGTCCTACCATAACAAGTTTGTCTTTTGGATATCGCTTTTGAAAATCTTTAGCGATACATTCATTAACAAGTGTAGATTTTCCACATCCTGATTCCCCTGTAACAGTTACAAGTCTATTTTTAGGAATCTGAAACTTAGTCATTTGGATATTTCGACAATATAATTCATGGAATGTATAATATTCTGTTGGCATTTCGTTATTTCGTTCTGATAGTAATGGCTTTGGCCTTGGTGATTCTTTCACAATTTTCCCGCCATATTTTCCACTACCAGGTCCAAAGAATAATTGCTCATCAGTTGTATCCAGTACTGTATCTGAATGATCAATGAGCCAAATTTGATTTTTGCACCCTATTTTTTTGATTTCTTCTAATATTTGTAATAATGTTACGTGATCAAGCCCCACAGAAATCTCATCAATAATAATTACTGCATTTTCACTTACTGCCATGAATTCAGCTAAGTAAAGTCGTGTTAATTCTCCACCTGACAACGTACCCATAATTCGATTTAATGTTAAATAGCCAATGTTCATATTAATAATATTTTGTAAAATGTGTTGTTTTGCTTCACTAATATTTAATTCTTCTGCTAATGAAAGAATAGATTCAACACTTAAATCGTTAATATCCGAAATTATATGTGGTGTAGCAAATAACTCAATAGTATGTTGTTCAACTTCTTCACTAAAACGTTTTCCTTTACATTTTTTACACTCAATATTTTTAGTAGTACCACGCCCTTTACAAGCAGCACACCAACCTAGCGGATTATTAAATGAAAAAACCTCAGGAGATAGATTAAATTCTTCAGCAAGTTTTTCACGAATCTCTTTAAAAACACCTGTATGAGTACCAATTGTCGAGCGCGGATTGGAAGAAATCGATGATTTCCCTAGAAAAAGGACTAAAGGCATTTCTTCCATCTTAATAGCACTAAAATTAGTCTCCATTATATTAGGAAATAAATATTGATATTCAGCCTTTGGCAATAAGGAAACTAGACGCTTCTTTGATTCTTCACCAATTGTTTGACAAAGAGTTGTTTTTCCAGATCCAGATAAACCAGCAATACCAAGTGATTTATTAAACGGAATGATAGCATCTAATTTATTTATGTTATTTGCAATTAATTGATTTACTTTCATATTAACCTCTATTCTTATTTTCTTAAAAAATCATTTTCATAATATAATAATTACATAATGAATATTACCTATTATGTAATTATCCTTTCAGTTCATGAATCTTAACCTTGTATTTTTCAAACCATTGTTGCCACTCATCTTTTGGAAATTCTTTCTCTTTTCCTTCTAACACGGAAGAAAAAAGTTCTAAACAAATATGCCAACCAGCAATATCTTTCGGTGTATGATCTGTTAATTCATGAATGAATTCTTTAAGAAGTAATAGGGATCCATTTCCTGCTTTATGTATTTCAAATCGGACACGATCTTTATCCCATTTGAATTCAAGTACTGCATTTAGTTGACACTCTAAAATATCGATATTTAAAAATGAACCATCCATCATATCGAACTTTATCATTCCACCTGTTTTAAGGTTTTCAATCTGCAAATTAGACATCCATTTTTTAAGCTTACTGTTTTCAGTTAACACAGACCAAACTTCCTCTATCGTATAAGGAAATTGGCGTTGAAATTTTACAATATACCCATTAGATTGTTTCTCTATCTCAGCTAACATATTTATTCCCCTCACTCTCGCGCAGAATGTATGTTCTTATTTTACACGAATTTATGCATAAAAGAAATCTATATGGCAACTAAATATTAATTTAATGTGTAGATGACATTTTGAAAATTGATTTATTATAAATAAAAAAGCCGCATTTGCGACTCATGAACTAATACCTACTTTATTCGAATGACTTATCTTTTAATTGCGTCAACAATTAACGATGGAAAACCAAGTTTATCGCCTCGATTCCTAGAATCATACCTTTTCGAACGGAAAATAACCCCGTCATTCGCATCCCAGTCGTTGTAATAAAATTGACCATTTTCATCACAATACTCAAGTAAAACTACCTCAAATCCAGCCGTTTCAAACATTTTCGTTAATGTTTTGTAATTATGAACTATTTTATGACTTGCAGCAGGATGCTTTTTCGGCCCAGGTCCGCCTATTTGAACTATATTTTGGTATGTTACATCCGGAAAAAATGCATCAGGGACGCCGCATCGAATATGACCTGATGGTTTTAAAAATTCATAACAAATTTCAGCTGCTTTTACATCTTCTTCAAACGTAAGATGTTCCCATACATGCTCAGCTAAAATAGCTGAAATGGAATTGTATTCAAATCTTTCTTCCCAAGTGGTATTGTCTAGTAAATTAAGTTCATCTTCTTGCGTTTGAATCCATCCTGGATTATTATTAAACACTCCACCTCCAACTACTACTTTAATTTCATCTTGTTTTATTACCATCATTTTCACCCCGTAAACATTTTGTTTTATTAATATATTATATGTTTACTATAAACTTTCCTGCTTCAACAAATTAAGAAACATATATCCCTCCTCTAATATGAAAGAAAAGTTTAAAGTTGTTTCTGAATGAACTAAGAAGCAAATTGGATTTATTAAATAAAACCATTCAGTCGAATGTAACTTTTCTATTATTCCGTTATGTGGTACTTTAGCGAAAAAATGAATTGTTAAACGTCATAAAAATATAATGATTATTATCACAACAAACGAATTAAGGGGAAATTCAGTAGCATGAGCCCGGTACAATACCGAATTCATGCCATTAAAATTGTCTAATGCAAAATCTGTCTAACATTATGAAAACAGTTCATTATATATACTGTTTTCATAACTATTTACACATGATTTTTCTTAGAGAAATATAACACACCAAACATTACCAAAATACCAAACACATAAAAAATTGTTGTACCGCTGCCACCAGTATTAGGAGTCATCCAATTATTCTTCGCATTTTTTACTGTTATTTTTTGTGTCCTTACTGCCTCTGTAATTTCTACCTCTATTGGATCTCTAAGTAACATATATCCGTTTGGTGCTTTTATTTCTTTAATCGTATATTTTCCTAGTACTAATTGCCTGGAAATCACCTTTCCTTTTTCATCTGTTGTTAATCTAGCAACTTCTTTCCCTTCTTTATTTAACACTTGAAATACAGCACCTTTTATTTTTAAATTGATATCCTTGTCATCAACTTTCTCAATTTCAATTTTCCCACCCGGATCTGGCAATTTCTTATTTCCTATTTTCATTTCTATCACTTTATCTTTTTCTATTTTTACAACTACTTTATCTTTCAATAATTCATAACCTTTAGGCGCTTCTATTTCCACTAGGCTATAGTTTCCTATTGGTAAATCTTTAGATATCGTTTCTCCTTTTTCATCTGTCATTAACTCTCCAACTACTTTTCCGTTTGAATCTTCTATATGAAACTTTGCTCCTGCTAGCTTTTTATTTTTATCATTTGTGTCTACTTTCACCAGCTTTATTTTCCCTATTGGATCTGGCAATTTTTTATTTCCTATTTTCATTTCTATTACTTTATCTTTTTCTACTTTTACAGCTACTTTATCTTTCAATAATTCATAACCTTTAGGCGCTTCTATTTCCACTAGGCTATAGTTTCCTATTGGTAAATCTTTAGATATCGTTTCTCCTTTTTCATCTGTCATTAACTCTCCAACTACTTTTCCGTTTGAATCTTCTATATGAAACTTTGCTCCTGCTAATTTTTTATCATCATTATTACTATCTACTTTTTTTATTTTTATTTTTCCTGTACTAGGCTTGTTCCAATGTTTCCAGTTAAATTTGAAATTGTGAAATTCGAATCCACCAGTTTGTTTCACTACACCGACAAATGCTTGGCCATTAATTGAACCGCCTTTTGTTTCTAGTACAGCATTTGGAGCAAATACACTTCCAACAACACCATACCCCTCTGCTGTGATTTTTTTCGCATTAGGAAATACCCAAATCACTTTCCCATATAGCTCAGTAAACGGTGAATCTGGAGAATAGGGTTGTGATGTAGGAATTATATCTGTAGCCCTTCCTATATTATTCGTGTCATATAGAATAGACCCGTTCTTAAATGTAACCTCTCTTGCATCCGAGTACATAACAATAAAATCTTTGTCCTTAGCATTGGGTAAAAATACATCTCTTATTTCTAAATTTATTTTCCCTGTCAATTCTGATGAAACATAAATATTAGGATTGTTTATCTCTTTTCCGATGCCAAAACTCATATTTGGAATTGGGGTATTCGTTTTATATTGACCTGCATCTTGATTGACTTGGTTCACTATGTTACGGAACTCATTGAATTTCGCATCAATTTCTTGTTTTTCTTTAAAAACAATACGATCATAAGAAGATTGTATTGTACGATCTGGATCACTCTCTTTTGTCATTACGACTATTCCGTTTTGAATGATAAAAGATTCTTCCCTTGATTTCTTAAATTTTCCAGACAATAACAAAGATGGATATCCCCCATCAACCCATTTTTCACCTACTATATTAGATGTTCCCGCTGCAGCACCTACAATCGTATACCCCGATGCATCCATATCACCTTGAACTGCAATTGCTCCTTCAGTGTCGCCACCTACTGCTATATGGTTACCAAAGACAAAAGTATTATAACGCGATATATCACCTAGACCTTCTAAGTTTGTCGTGGATCCATATACTTCTTTTGGTACATATACGACAAAACTTACACTTAACATTAACAAAACAATAAAATGAATACTTACCAGCTTTAATCGTAGCCTCAATTCCTTTGTTCCCACCTTTACCGTATTTTTTCTATAGTCGAATAAAATAAAATTTTTATCAATGAGGATTTACTTCATCCCCTATATACCTTCTTTAGTTATCTCTGAATTTCCGGTCCCACTGCCCATTAATGCAGGATAAATAAATACATTCTATCGAGTTAACCTTTTCTTATAAATTACGACTAGAAACGCACATAACAATAGGATTGGAACTATTACCGTCCACTTATTAAACATAAATACCTCTGTACTTATTTCTTGTTTTTCTTTCTGGTTGAACTCTACACGCTCACCTCGAACGAGCAATCTATTTGTATTTACTCCATAAGGCGTACATGTAATTAATGTTGTATAATCTTTATCTTCCACAATTTTCAAATCGTCCGTTTCGTGTGGTAAAACTACTTTAATTTGAACAACTTTATAAGCAAGAATTTTGTCTAAAGAGTGAATATAAAAAAGATCTCCTTCACTTAACTTATCTAAATCTGAAAATAACTTTGCTGATGGTAAACCACGATGCCCGGTTAAAATAGTGTGCGTATTCTCACCACCTACCGGGAGTGACGAATAATCTAAATGCCCTATCCCCCGACTCAATGCTTCTTCAGAGGTACCTTGATAGATTGGCAGTTTTATTTTAATTTTCGATATTTCAATATACCCCATTACATCACCTAAATTTAACGCATCGGCATACGCTTGTTGATTACTATTTTCCTCAGCAAATGGATCTGCAAATGTTTGCGTGGAAGTTTGGACTTGTTTATTATAGTCGGCTGCTTCTTTTTCCCTACGTTCAATTTCTTTCTTTTGTAGCACTTTAATCTTCTTATCATAAGAACTAATCTCAGAATAATGAGCACGAGTCGCCAACCAATTACTAATAGTAGGATATAAAAAAATACCTAATCCAAATAGAAAAATACCTCCTAAAACAAGATTTCGTTTCATATTTCCACCTCTGTATATACTAAAATATCGAAAAGAGGAAAGCATTTTGCTTCTCCCCTTTTCACATCACATGGTTACATGTTCCTAGAACTTTATTTATTAGCAAATTTTTTTCTAAAGAAAACAAACGCTGCTGTAACCATTAACGTAAGGCCTAGTACAGTAAAAAGAGTCGTGCCTATACCACCGGTTACTGGAAGAATCCATCCACTTTTATTATTTTCTATCGTTAATTTAACCGTTTGATTATTTTCGCTAACCTTTACATCAATTGGGTCTTTTAATAATTGATAAGAAGCTGTTTTACCATCTTCTTTTGTATATGTTGGTGCTTTTGTTTCAAAAATTTGATAGTCTCCGTATGGAATGTTAGACCACTTAATAACACCATTTTCATCTGATACACCTATTACTTCTTTTCCTGCTACAACAACTATTTTCCCATTTTTATCTTTAAGTACAAACTCTGCACCTTTTAATTTCTTCTTATTATCACCATCAATTTTTGATAACTCAATAATTCCAGTTGTCGGAACAACAACTACTGGTTTAGATTCTTTTTCTCCAATTACATCATTTTTATTTGTAAAATCAATTTTTGCTATATTTAAAATTTCCGAACTAGATGGTACTCCTTCTTTTACTTGTGATTTAATTTGTAAATGAAATTCTTTTTTACCATCTAATTTTGTAAAATCTTTTACTGTAGCTGTTACTTTTTGACCTTCTACAGCTACATCTACAACGCTTGCATTTACTTCCGCTCCATCAATCTTCACGATTGGCTTTCCTTGCATCACTAATCGATTGTCCAAAGTATCTGTTACCACATATTTTTTGTATTCTTTAATGTCTTCTGGAATTAATGTTTTAATATCATAATTGTAATTAGTTAACGGATTTATTGGTAACGCTTCCAAATTACCATTAATCTTTTTATCAATAGTTGGTTCTTCATAGTTTTTCAATTCTACTTTAACTACTGTACCAGAAGTAATTGTTCCATCTTCATTAATTGTTCCTGAGTTCTTAATAAAAAACTCGCGTTTAGTTGGATCTATTACATAGCCTTTCGGAGCTTTTGTTTCTTGGAAATAGTATTCTCCATACTCTAATCCTTGCACACGAATATGACCATTAGCATCCGTTACTAAATCTTTTTTCACTTCTGTTCCATCTTTTTTAAATACAGAGAATGCTGCACCCGCTAATGCTTTATCGTTTGCACCAGTTTTTATTAAATCAACTGCACCGCGTTTAATCTCATTTTTTGGATACATATGAACATCATAGTTTAACACCTTACCCTCTTTATTCGTTAATGGAATATCTACTGTATACGTATTTGGATTTAGGTTAACATGTGGAGGGCCTGCCACCTCTTTCACTTCATAACGTCCTAGCGGAAGATCTTTTAATACAGCTTGTCCGTTATCATCAGTTACTACTTGAGATGGAGTTGCCCCCGTTACAGGTTTCACAGCTTCTTTCACGATTTTCCCATCATTTGAAATTTTTTCAAACGATGCAACCTTTTTTACTTCAAACGTTACACCTTTTAACGGTTTCGCATTTGTTGGCACCTCTTGATTTGCGGAACCATCACCTTCTACTCCTGTTGTTCCTTCTTTTTCTTGTTCATACTTATGAATCGTTAAAGAACCTTTGGTTGGTGAAGCTGCCTTTACTAATACACTAGACCACGCTGAAAACGTTAAGAAAACAACTAGAAGCACACTTAATATTTTTTTCATTTCTCTATTATCCCCTTTACTACTTCTATCATTTTAAAAATCTATTTTTTACTATTACCATCTAAAGGTGCAATTGTGTACAAAGTATTAGCCTTGAACGAATAACATAAAACATAGTTGTCTCAATACCCCATTGTTTACAATCACTGATTCACTGTTCTTATTTCTACTATTACGTTGTCTCCCCGTATGATATATGTAATTTTCTCTCCTACATTTCACTTATGTCTCTACTTCAAAATAATAGTTATTGTTGCATAGTAGCTTTCGTCGCTATTTTTTACTAATTACTTAGCGTCAATTCGTTAATCTCCCCCTCTTATCTCTATTTGAATCCAATCATAAACATTTTTTGATACATGTTAGCGTAACTAGCAAATAAGTGTGATGATTCATATTTTATGCTACTTCCCAAAACTGTTACCTGTATATTCAAATAATATGTGCTATTCATGTTAAATTATGGTATTATTCTTAGAAGTTTATAATTTTTATTGATAAAGTTTTTCCGTTTCTACTTATGAAAAAAGGAATATGTGTTTATTCAACTATCACGCACAACTGTAAGGAGGAAGAATATGACTAAAAAGCTCAGTCTAGTTGAGATAGAGTACATTTGCAATATGTTTTTCCAATCTTTTGAAGTTCCAGTTTGTTTTTTAGATTGCAACAAAAATATTCTTTTAGCTTTTACATCAAAAAATGATTCACTTTCATTGTATACATCAAAAATAGAACAGTTACATATGCTTTATCAGAGAAATGATTCATATAATTCTCCCATCTTCAGGACTCACCAACATCTAGGGCACTTCATTTTAATTCACATAAAGAGCGATTATATGGTGAACGGCACTGTTATTATTGGACCTGTAACAGATGTAAGCTTTTCTAAAAACGAAACGGATAGCAGCTTTCATTTTATGGCGAATTATAAAAAAACAAGAGACTATTACTTTTCATTGTCACTCAAAGATCAATATTTCTTTGTAAATATGGCGATTTTGTTCCATAACATTCTTTATAAAAAAATTTCAAATGTAAGTACCTTTGCCAATAACAGTGACTCATTTCATGTAAGTCCTAGCAGTATCTTAAACGAAAATGTATATATTTCAATGCAAAAAAACGAATCTTTCTGTCATAATTTTTATTTAGAGCAACAACTACTTGGAGCTATAGAAAACGGGGATAAAGAAACAGTACTCAAATATTATTATGTATTTCAACAAGAGATTCTTTCATCCTTATCTTCATTCCATCAATTAAGAAGACATAAAAACATTTGTATTTCATCCATTACACTTGCTACTAGATATGCGATAAAAGGAGGGCTTCCATCTGGGATTGCTTACAAGATTTATGATCTACACATCCAAAGAACAGAAAATTTAAAAGACAAAGAATCTGTTTGGCATTTATTAAAAAATGTTTTCTGTACTTTTGCAGACCGTGTGAAGGCACAAAAAACACAGCAATATTCACAAACTATTGCTATTTGCAAAAACTACATTTTCAAAAATATTTACAATCCAATATCTGTTAAACAACTTGCTACATTTTCAAACGTGAATTCGGATTATTTATCTATATTATTTAAAAAAGAAGTTGGTATTTCATTAAGTGAATATATTCAGCGTGAACGAATCGAAGAAGCAAAGAAATTATTAACTTTTACAACCTATTCCTTATCTGACATCTGTGCTTCACTCAATTTTACTGATCAAAGCTACTTCACTAAAATTTTTAAAAAATTCACTAACGAAACGCCTGGTAAATACAGGAAATCTCATGTTGTCATATAGGTGAAACTTCCATTAATACAAAGTGTTTTCAGTAATTAATGAATGGCTATTTAAAACTACTCTAACATTCATGAACTTTACGATTCAGGCTATTTTTAAACAACAAAAACACGTTACTATTTTTAATGAGAATAGTAACGTGTTTTTTACGTAATATATTTCTGTAGACAGAATCACATCCAAGTGCAAAGTTTTATGGAAGCCAAATGTACCACTTAACTACTAACATCTTAGTAAGTAATAACTTCATCTAAACATTATTGTGTGTAAAAAAAAGCCAAACTATTTTTCAGTTAGTGACATTCGCCCTTCGGTACCGATAATATAATTTACACTTAAGACAAACTGCCTTTTTTGTTTTACTTATTTTTCACTTTATTTTTTCTGGATTATGAATTCTTTTCTTCAAACGAATGATGCCTATGCCTGCCATTATTTTTGTATCTTTCTACATTTACGAACCAAAGTGAGTACTGTTGCTGCAATAACCATCAACATGCCCATTATTGCACTGTTAGTTGTACTTGCACCCGTTTTTGGAAGCTCTTTATATGTATATTCTTTTTTATCATAATTACTATTGTTTGATATATTACTATTACTAGCAAGACCATTAGCTTTGCTAGTCTCTTTATCTTTCACTAGTACTTTTTGTATTGCCTTTACCTCATTACCTACGGAATCTTTGACACTATATATTATTTCATAAGTATCAGCTTTAGATGTATCTACTTTACCATCAACTTTTACTTTAGAAGTAAGGTCATCGTTCTTTTTATTAGTAGCTGATACTCCTACCATTGGGTCAAATTGATCATTCTCATTAATTGTAGTTGTAGCAGGTACTTTTAGTATTGGGTTGTCATTTTTAACTTCTTCTCTAACTTTAACCGTTACAGTTTGTTTCGCAGTTACTTCATGACCTTTAGAGTCTGTAACTGTGTATGTTAATGCGTAAGTACCAGCTTTAGATGTATCTACTTTACCACCAACTTTTACTTTAGAAGTAAGATCGCCATCTTCTTTATCAATAGCTAATACTTCTGTCATCGGAACAAATGAATCTCCTACATTAATAGTCACTCCAATAGGCGCTGTTAATTTAGGCTCTATATCTAATATTTCTTCATTTTTCTCTACAATTACAGTCTGCGTATCCGTTGCATTCCCCCCTTGGGAATCGACAACCAAGTAGTTCACAATGTATTTACCTGGTTTAGATGTATCTACATCGCCTTTATGCTGTACTCTATTTGTTAAATCACCATCTTCTTTATCAGCAGCTGTTACATTTCTCATCGGGTCAAACGTATCACCTACACGTAGTGTAATTGTAGACGGTACAGTTAACTCTGGGACTTGGTTTTCGGCAGTTTTTTCGTTTTCTTTCACTGCTCCCTTAATTTTTGCTGCATCAAAAGCTTTTTGGACCGCTTGAACCTCAATTGAGTTCGCTCCATATTTGTTTGTTGCAACTTTAAGGCACGCTAATCTCAATTCTGAGAAATTAGAAGTCATGTTCAATTCATCAGTATTTGCATAGTAGAAAATATCAAACATTTTATCTTCACCAATACCATTTACAGTTACACCATTATGAGTACCACCTTGAGCAATTAAATACGCAACTTTATTAATAATACTTGAGTTGAAATGAATGCCTCCATTATCCTCTCCATTTAAATCATTATATTTACTATAATCATCTGGATATGGTACTCCATTTGAATAATTGATTGAAGATGGATTTTTCATATTACGGAAAACCGATCCAGTTTGTTCTCCTGTTGTCCAGTTAAATTCCCCGTTATTTATGTATTTCTCAATAGCCGTTCCCATAATATCAGATAACGCTTCGTTAATTGCACCAGATTCTCCGAAAAATTCAAGGTTAGATTCGCTAGAGGTAACCGCATGTGTAAATTCATGGCCCACTATATCGAACGCTTTCACCATGGGGTCACCATATATAAGCATACTAATATTATTAATATTAGCACTAAATGCATTCTCCCAATTTTTAGGGTTATTTGTTCCTCCAGAATCCCATGCATGTACAACTGATACTACTTTTTTTCCCTTATTATCAAAACTATTACGCTTGTATTTATCTTTATAAAAATCATATACCTTTGTTGCTAAAAAATGAGCACTTACCGCCTTTGGATCAGTAAATGTTGGTGAAGTGCTAGTTACTAATATACCAGGATAATATTTTTCTTCATTTGTAATATCTCTATAATTTACATCATATGTCTCAATTCCTTGCCCTCTTGTGTAATCAGCAAGAGCATATTTCCCATTACTTTGTTCAGAAATACCAAAAGTGCGAGTTATAGCTAAATCATCTTTTCCTGTTCCAGTTAGTGATACGAAATTGTTTTTTCTACTTTCCTTTAAAGGTTCAACATGCTCTTCACTTACTTTTAAACCTGATTCTTGTACCATATTTTTCAACATTTCACCATTATCGGCATTCACTAAATAAGTTCCAGATACATAGCTTGGTGTTGCAGCAGCAAATGTAACTTGATATGCATTTGAAGCTTGTCCATTATTTTCATCCACAAAAATAACTTCCTTAACTTCTGGTTCAGAAATGAACTTGATATCGCTCCCGTACTTCGTATAAATATATTGTTTGGCTTCTTCTTTTGATAGCTTAATAGGCTTTTTCAAATCTTCTTGTTTTAAATTTTGCGCGCTATCGCCTGAAACACTTTTAATAACACCCTTATTATCTACGTGTGCAGTTAATTGATGGCCATATACTTCTTTTCCTTCGTATGTTTGCTGCATACGTACGAGTGTAGTCCCATCATACGAACCACGTTTTTGAAAGACTTTATAATCTACTCCTGTTTCTCCATTGACTTGCTTTGGAGAAAGCGCTTGTTCTGTTTTCTCCTTAAGTGCATCCTTTACTACATTTTCTGGTGTCTTTTGTGACGGTTGAGTAAGTTCACCTGAGCGGAACGATTCCTCCTTCATTTGAACTTGTAGTTGATCTGTTTCCTCTGCATGACCTATTCCGTATGGCGCTACAGCTGTTAAAGCCAATCCTGTTGTTAATGCAACTATAGCTATTTCTTTTTTATTTTTCATGATATTTACCTCTTATAATTTCCTAAAATATAAAACTGTTAAAAATTATACTATTCATTCGTATCAAAAAAAGAAAATAAAAAGCATATAAAATTAAACAAAATCGCATAATTTAATGACGTTAATTCATTATTTAAATATAGTTATTCTAGAGAAAATCACTGCTTTTAATGAACTTTTTTATAGATATATATAAGGTTCGATAAATTAAATTTCACGTGTAAATTCTCTTTTTTTTAAAGATCCAGTTTGAGTTTTCTAAGGTTATCATAGCAAATAAGCCCTAGTAGGTTTCTATTTTCAGATCTTTCTATTTTAATTTTCATCAATAAATGAAGTCATATAAAAGTGAATTGTGTAACACAATATATTAATTACAGATATAAAGCATATTATAAAAAGGTGACTTCTGTAATCAACAAAAGTCACCTTCTTACAATAGATTCGCAATACATATTATCCCAAAAATGTTTATAATGTATAATTTCTATGTAACAAAGAAAAATAATTTATTAACGAGCATTTTCCAAAACTTTTATTAGGTCATTTATATTTTCAATTTTCTGTTGAAACTGATCAAATTTGCTATGTAGCAATGAAGGATTTTTATCTTCTCTTGAAATAACTTGTTTTAATTCGTGCTCTAATTTATCATACGCATCAAAGAAATTATCAAATTCTACACTTACAAGCTCGTCATTTTCACGATAAAATCTTTTTGCTTCTATATAAGTCATATATGATTTATTTAAAAATCCTAATGAAATTAAATATTTAGAAGTGTTTTCTTGATAAATAGCAATATCACATGCTGTTTTAATATCAGAATAAGTCTTTTGAATAAAACATTGTAATTCAAGAATCTTAAACTTTAAACCATAATTCATTTCATTCCCTCCCATCCTATCTATTCTACATAAAATAATAATATTTTACAAAATAAAATATTATTATGAAAGTGACATTTAAAAAGATAACGAAAGAAGAAACAAATTCAAACTTTTCAATCCTTACTTTTAATCTTCAAATAATCTTTTAATTGTTATATAATAAATTAAATATATAATTAGGAGTAGATATAATGCCAGAAACATTAGAACTCATTCTTTTCATACTTATAGCAATTAGTGCTGTAGGTTATCTAATAAAAGAAATTCAAAAACCTGAGAAAAGAACGCTTGGAATTTCACTAGAATTTTTAGTTTTTTTCTGGTCAATATGGAGAATATCGACTATCATAATTTAATTTATATAATCCCTCTCCTCTCGATAAACCTTACTATTCAATCAATACTGTAAACAACTCATTTCTTAAGCATATGTCTTTAATGGAGCAGCTACCTTTTGCTAGCTGCTCTTTTCTTTCTAACCATTATACACAAATTTTCATATAATATAGTCATTCCTTTCTTATAAATTAAGCTCGTCACTTCGGTTATAAAAATGGGATTATATCCTATAATTTTTTTTAGAATCATCCATAATTTATTTCTGAAAAAGTGCTTTGTTTTACTGAAAGGTGGTTGCGGAAACAACCGCCTTTTTATTTTCAAAAAAATCTAATTTCCAAAAAACTATCCACTGCTTTCTGGAACAGTTTTATAATTTCTAACCTGCTTCCTCGTTTCTAATTCAATATGTAATCTCTCGTTATTTTACTGTCACTTTATAAATAACCTTCTAATAAAAAGACCTCCACATATAGTATGTTGGGACTTATTCACGGATTATATATGAGAAATATTTTACGCTCATAGTGAAAAAATAAAAAGCGCAAAGAATAATTCCTTCCGCTTTTTATAACAATAAATACATTTCATATTGTGCTAAAGAATTCTTTTTAAACCCAGATTTCTTTAAAAACCCTTCCAGTAAACTGTTGTTTGGAAAACTAATAGATAAACTTGATAAATTCGATTCTACTCTTGCTACTTGTAATAATTTCATCCCAATCCCAATATTTCTATAATCTTTATCTACGAAAATATAACTAATTTTACCTTGTTCATTTACACATACAGAGCCTTTTAAATCATTATCAACATATGCACCGTAATACGTATTATTTGTTTTTTCAATGTAATCAATATCATTTTGCCAATTTATATGGAAGTTAAGCCATTTCTGAATTTCAAGTTTAAATGTTTGAAATTCTAATCTTTGTACTTCAATATTTTTATTATCTTTATTTGTTAATTTAGTTACATCATTTAAATTATAATAAGAAAGATCATACACTTTTTCATAACCTAATTTGTTATAAAATTGAATCGCCCTATCATTACCTACAATAACTTCAAGAAAAAGTTGCTGGCATTCATTTTGTATCGCTTCTTCTTTATGTAGCTCAAATAACTTTTGACTTACTCCAATGCCGCGAAACTCTGGATGAACAGCTAATGTTCCACAACGCATTGTTTTTATAGTTTCATAAACCTTTATACCACCAAGTATTATGCCAACAGATTTGTCACCATCTAAAGCAAGAAAAGAGTGTTCTAGCGAGTTACCTTCTGGTCCAAAAAATCTTTGTATAAAATCTTCTTTTGAAACATCCATTTTAATGATGTAATCTGAAAATCCATCCTTAAAAGCTCCATACACTAAATCTATACTTACTTCACTACATCTTTTATATTGAATCATATAAATATAATCCTCCACTTTGGCTTGTTATATACTACATTCAAATACATGAAATGAATTCCTTTCACCAGGATCTTTTAACTATTTATTATTTACTACAGTAATCTCATAAACACGTAAAAAAGCAATTAAATGCTCACATGCTCGTTCACATGCTAACATTTTAAAAACCTTTTGTTCTTCTTTCGTTTTATCATTCGCTTGATCTGAAGCAGCTTTTAAACATAAAAATGGTTTTTTATTTATATGACATACGTAAGCGAAAGCAGCGACTTCTTGATCAACCGCCAATGCTCCGTATACAGTATGCAGTAAATATCTCATTTCGGAACTACGAATACGCTGATCTCCAGATAAGAACGTACCGAAGTGAACTGGATCATAAGATCGTATTTTTTTTATTTTTCTTACAATTGACTTTGTTGTTTCAATAGGTGTTGTTCTACCATCATATAAATTAAAAACATCTTCCCCTGAACCAGCAGCAGTAACATCGTGTTGTATTGCATTAAGTGCTACTACAATGTGACCATTTTTTACCTTATTTGATAAACTTCCGCATATTCCTGTCATAAATAGCTCGTCCGGCTGAAACTCACTTATTAATAATTGTACACAACTAGCACAACTTACTTTGCCAACACCAGTTATTGCTGAAATAATTTCCAGGTCATTTATATAATGAAAATGAAATTCCCAAGCTGCTCTTTTTTCGATGCGTTCACTCGGATAATGTTGATGCAAATACGTAAGTTCTGGTTCCCATGCGGATACGATTGCGATACGTTTCATTACACACTTCACTTCCCCTACTGTCATTTAAATAAGCTATCTATACTTTCTCGTTCATAAACTGGAATCCACTCTTTGTATTTTTCATATAAGCCTCGTATTATTTCTTTATTCTTCGCAATGACTTCACATCCTCTATCATCATAAATAAACATGACAATATCTTTCGTTGCGTTAATGAGAAATACGTCTGGATAAAAAATCTTTTTTTTGCTTCCAAAACGAGGATAAAGATTTGGAAAATCCTCATGATTAACAGCTTGAATAAGTGGTTCATATTTAATATCTTCCGCAAGACATTTTAAAGAAAATTGAGATGTACAATATAAATCTGCTTCTTCATCTTTAAATAGAAAAGGTAACGTTTCTTGTCTTATACGAAACTTTAAATCTCTCTTTTTAATATATTTATTGTATATATTTATTTTCTGTGGAGTTTTTATATTTTCCTTTTTAAACCGATAAACATTTGCTACTACAAACACTACATCTTCTTTTAAAAATATATCTTCAAATAAGTATTTATTATATGTATATAGTTGAGAGAAGTATTCCATATTTAAATCGTCGGTTCCTTCTACAATTTGATATTTATCTTTCCCAAAATCAAAATGTAGATGATTTTCCCACTGAGAGTATATGGACGGTACTAACGTAACTCCTGGAAATGTTTGATTCATATATTCTTTTAACTGCATTTTCATATCCTTTCTACTCTACAAGTTCTTTTAAATACCAATAAGCTTCTTCTAGCCACGGATGTATAACTTTCAATGTATCTTTTCTTTCCCACAAATATGAAATATATACAAAAGCAGCATGTTCTAAAGATTTTTCTAATCCATTTTTTATATCTACTAAGTATGATGGTGTCCCATTTTGATCCCACTCTATTTTATCTGCAACAAATAACACTAAATCCATCTTCGTTGCATGTTTACGCAATGTTGTATGGCAACAAATTGCACCTAAAATCTCTTCATCTTCCACTTTAAATATCTCTCTTGCGATTACTTTCGATAGTTTTTGATGAATAATCATTGGAAATTTCCGTTCTTCTTGTAATATTTCGATTCCAACTGCTTCGGCAACTTTAATCCGGTCCTCATTCGGAAAGATTGCACTTATATCATGTAAATACCCTGCAATTTCTGCTTTTTCTTCATTTTCATGAAACATTATCGCTATTTTTCGCGCTTCATTTGCCACACGAATTGAATGATGATATGTAAATTCTTTATCGTACTTTAATAGAAACTCTTTTATAGAGTGTTCTATTTTCCCAGTTGGAGTAAATGAACATATTTTATTATATAACACGTTAATCTCCTCCTTATTACGTCCCTTCAATATAATAGGAAATTCAAATAATTCTTCTATTGTTAATTCGTTATGAATGCTTTAATTCCTTTTTAATACGTTACATGAAATTTTATGTAAAATCATTGCTACAAAGTACATAAATGTTTGTTATTATAGTAGTGTTGATGATTTGTAAGGAAAGGAACTAACTATATAATGAATAAAAGCATATTAATTATTGATGATGATAAAGATATTGTAGAGTTACTCGCTGTTTATTTACGAAATGAAGGATATAACATTTTTAAAGCTTATGACGGTGATGAAGCAATACAAATGATATCTGCATATGAAGTTGACCTCATGATTTTGGACATTATGATGCCAAAGCGAAATGGATTAGAAGTTTGTCAGGAAGTGCGTGAAAATAATACTGTACCTATCCTTATGCTGAGTGCAAAGGCTGAAGACATGGACAAAATATTAGGGCTTATGACAGGTGCAGATGATTATATGATTAAACCGTTTAATCCACTAGAATTAGTCGCTAGAGTGAAAGCTTTGCTGAGAAGATCCACTTTCCAAAACGCTACTACTCAAAAGAAAGACGATGGTATCATCCGTATTCGAACAGCTGAAATCCATAAGCATAATCATACTGTTAAAGTAAATAATGAATATATTAAACTTACATCTATTGAATTTGATATTTTATATTTACTAGCGAGCAATACAGGAAGAGTATTTAGTTCCGAAGAAATATTCGAACGTGTTTGGAATGAAGATGGTTATGGCTCAAATAAAACTGTAATGGTTCATATTAGTAATTTACGGGATAAACTTGAAACAGTAATGAATGGAGAAAAATTTATTCATACTGTTTGGGGAGTAGGCTATAAAATTGAGAAATGAAGCATTTGATATTTTAAAAGATATCCCAAAATGGAAGATAATTTTTTGGTTTTTATTAGCTATCACTCTTACACCTATTACTGAATTAATTATATATCGCCTCATTACGAGTGTAATCGAGAGTTCACTTACTCTAACCGAACTCGGTAAAGAATTCATTCGGATTTTTGGTTATGAAAAGTATAAAGGGATTAAAGAATCTTTATGGATGATGATTGTTTCTTATTTATTTTTATTTTCTATTTTTTCATCCTATCTATATATTTTTTATCGTCACGAGAGAAAGCTTTACTATGAAACTTGTATTAAAAAAATGATAGAAGAGATTCGTTATATTGCAAATGGAAATTTCAATCATAAAGTTTCCATCGTAAATCATAATTATTTAGAAGAGTTAGCGACTGGGGTCAATCAAATTGTTGAACAATTAAAAGAGTCAATTGACGAAGAAAGACAGGCAGAACAAGCAAAAAGCGAACTAATTACAAATGTATCACATGATTTACGTACTCCCCTTACATCAATAGTTGGATACGTGAATTTAATCCATCATGATAATTATAGAGATGAAGTGGAATTACGTCATTACATACAAGTCATTTATGGTAAAGTAACACGTCTAAATGCATTAATGAATGACTTGTTTGAATACACCCGTGTTCAAAATAAAGAGTTAAGTTTATATTCTGCTCCCATTGATATTGTAGAGCTACTTGGACAATTAACTGTTCAATTCCGAATACAAGTGCAAGAAGCAAATATTGAATGCCGCCCTTCTTTCCCCTCTCAAAAACTCATGGTATTAGCTGATGGAGACAAATTAGTGCGTGTATTTGAAAATCTTATTATAAACGCTATCGCTTATGGAAACGAAGGTGGTTATATTGACCTTACCGCTTATGAAAGCAATAATATGATTACAATTGATATAACAAATTACGGACAACCTATTCCTAGTACAGATTTACCTCATATTTTTGAACGTTTTTATCGTGTTGAAAAATCACGTTCAACAAACACTGGTGGATCAGGACTCGGATTAGCAATTGCAAAAAGTATTGTCGAACTGCATAAAGGAACGATTGAAGTATATAGTGATGACAAGAAAACAACTTTCACTGTAAAACTACTACCATATAAAAATTAATACACCATAATTTTAGGTTCAATTTCTAATATGATAAGAAATTGAACCTTTTATTTTCCATCAATATCCAAAGTTTAATAATCTTTTATAATTCTTTAGAAATTCTTTACCTTTTCTTTCTTCCTAATTAAGCATTCCTTTTTACAATATTATTATTGATGTCATAGTAGGAGGATCGCTTATGCAATTCTTGAAAAAATTCACAATTTTATTATTATCTTTTATTATTACTGCACTTATCGTTTTATATTTTTATCTTTATGTAAATGGTCCAATTATTCAAGCTAAATCAGCTATTTTAATAGATGCTAATTCAGGTGAAGTTATTTATAAAAAAAATGAAGAAACCCCTATACAATCAGCTACTTTGTCTAAATTAATGACAGAGTATATCGTATTGGAACAACTGAATGACGGCAAAATACAGTTAGATGAATCCGTAAAAATAAGTAACGAATTAATCCAAGCGGAAACGACTCCTATGCAAGTAACAGCAAAGGATAAAACGACGGTTCGTGATTTACTTCATGCATTGCTTTTAACAGGAAATAATCGTTCTGCACTCGCACTGGCAGAACACATTGATGGCAATGAAGATAACTTTACAACGTTAATGAATGAAAAAGCAAAACAGCTACAGTTATCACAGCCATCTCCTTTTCTAAACTCTACTGGAGCTAATCAAGATACAAATAAACAATCGAATACAACAGCGAAAGATGCAGCTAAACTAGCAACGCATTTAGTAAAAGATTTCCCTAATGTACTGAATATGACGAAACTAACCTCTTACCAATTTACCTTCAAAAATTTTCAAGTTTTCAACACAAATAAAATGATTTATTCCCTCAATGAAAACATTAAACTCCAAGGTGTTGATGGCTTGCAAACTAGTTTTTCAACTAACGGTAATAATAGTTTTGTCGGTACTGCAAAACTAGGAGATACTAGGCTTATTTCAGTAATATTAGAATCCGATGAAGAAAACACTACTTTTATTGAAACAAAAAAATTACTTCAGTACGGTTTTGAACCTTCCTCGTACTCTGCACTCCAAGCTTTTAAAGATACTCTTACATCTTGGGCAATATTGCTACAGTTTAAAAATTTAATCATACAAACGATGATGATCTTTTTCATTATTACAATTTTAATGTTTTTACATTTACGTCAAAGAAAATCCGAGGATTTCAACTAAGAAATCTTCTTACATATAAAAACCGACTTGCGTTTACAGTACAAGTCGGTTTTTACGTCTATAATCCTCTTCCAATTAAATTCGCTGAAACGGGCTGAAGATTTAACTCTCTTGCCCATATTGATAGCTGACCTATATGATGAATTTCATGTACGATAACATGTCGTAACACTTCACCATACTTGTACTCTTTATCCGTCCATGAAACTTTTATTATTTTATTCTCTAAGTCTTCTGTCCACGATTGTAAAAATCCCTCTAAATCCTTATTATACAAATGAGATAATGCTTTCACTTTTTGAATAGATTGATAATCCGTAAATTGCGGCTCATCTACTTCTTTTCCTTTCAAATCACAAATCCAGCTATACTCAACATCTACAATATGAAATAATGTTTCTAATATACTTCCAACACCACCAACACGTTTGCGAAGTAATTCTTCCACTGTAAGTTGTTCACACCACTTAAACCAATCTTCTCTTACTTGCCAGTTATATTGAAATACAGTGTACACAATTATCTCTCCCCTACCCCAAGTATCCACTTAACAGCACCTATAATATAATGTGGCTCATCCTTTTGAATATAGTGACCGCTATGTTCTGAAATTATAAATTTATTTTTACTGGATAATTGTAATAATTCTCTTTGTAATTGTAACCATTTCAGTTGTGCAGCTTGCGAATAAAAAGCTTTTTTACCAGCAGCTAGCACGACAAGGGGAATATCGCTCATTGATTTACAATGTCTATCTGCTTCACCTAGACTAAACATAAACTCTTCATATGAACTTTCATATGCAAATTGTTTATAGTAAGCTTCTTGAAATTCTGGAGACATGATTGGCAAAAATACTTCTTTATAATTTCCTGGTGTCGAATCAACCAAAACTGTTCCCAATATATCCTCGGGATAAAAAACCGTAAATAACCGTGCATTTATACCACCAAAAGAATACCCTACAAAAATATAAGGTGGCTTCAGTTCTAAAAGATTTAAACATGTTCTTAAATCTTTGACCATTTCAGAACTAATACGTTGCTTGGAACTCTTCCCACTTTTCCCTAATCCAGCTCGATCATATGTAAGTATTGTCCCAAATTCCGTCAGTCTTTCAGCAATATAATCCCATGCCTTTGAATAATCCCCGTAGCCTGATTCCATTATAATAACAGGCTACCACTTCTTTCCTTGGAATACTTTCGTATACATTTTAAAATCATCAACTTGTACATATTCCTCTATACATTTAACCATCGACAATCACTTCTCTTCGGTCAAGTTCCTCAACAACATGATTAATTATTTCACTTACAGAAAAAGATCCATCCAATACGATATCTGAATTCGGTTTAACAGTATGAATTGCCTCTAAATAAGCTTTTCTCGCATGTGCCATGTAATGTTTTAAATCATTATGTATTTCACTCATAGTATCTTCTTTAAAATCTCGTAAAATTCTTCTAGCCATTGCAATATCTAAAGGTGTGTCAATAAATATAGTTACATCAATGAACTGCCCCATTTCTCTATTTAAGTATGCAAAAGGATAATCTACAATAATATAGTCTAATTTACTATCTCGTATAAGATGCTGAATATCATGAATTAATGGTGTAAGTATCCACTCGTCATAATTCGCTCCATCATCAATCCATTTACAAATATCAGCAGGACAGTTATCAAAGTTATAACTATCAAAAAATAGCGCTTTTGAATTTGTTAACCCATGAGTTAAACTTTCTGTAATAGTAGTTTTACCTCCCCCTGAAACAGCTGCAATTGTGATTACTATAGTCTTTCTATTCATAATTTCCCACCAATCCCTTTTAATTAACATAATAAAATTATAAAAAACTATTATTTTTTATTATTCCATTCATATTCTAGCATACTCATTTCCCATAAATTCCAATACGTTTCTCCTACTTTTTTTGAATCTCTTAATAAACCTTCTTTTACAAATCCTATTTTTTCATAACAAGAAATGGCCGACGTATTAAAATCATACACGCCAAGAGTTACTCTATGTAGTTTTAATTCTTCAAACGCAATATGAAGTACTGCTTTCATCATATGTTTTCCTATTGAACGCCCTCTCATTTTCGTATTACCAACTAACACTTTTCCAATTCTCGCAGACTTATTTATATCGTCTTTTTGACCAAGTGAAATATGACCAAGTACTTCTTCAGTCTTTTCATCTATTACTTTGAAAGCAAGTGTATTTGCACTTTCTATATATTTCTCTAATTGCTGTTCGTTTAAAGGATATGTAAATGCATTTCCTGACCACTGTATTAAAAATTGTTCGGAATGAATCCAACTTATTAATTGTTTGAAATCAGATCTTTTAAAGGGCACTAATTTAATCACTCTCATTCTCCTTTCGTACATCACTCTTTATAGCCTCAAACTTATTTCTATATAAAGAATATATTCTCCTTTTATACGAAATTAAAATAAAGCCATTCATCAGAATGGCTTTACAAACAAAGCATACTTATGCTTTATTTGCTACGTCAACACCATTAAAATTAAACTCTGCAGTAATCGTTGTAACAGGAGGGAAAATTGCTTCAATTTTGCAAATGGAGATAATTACTGCAACAGATCCAGGAATAGCTGCAAGCTTAACTACATCGCAACTTACAGACGCAACAGTACCTACATAAGTACGTCCCTCTGTATTAATTTGAACTGTTCGATTAATTAATTTCTTAAGCTCATCTCTAATTCCTTGTACACAAGAATTATCACATTTCTCATGCTTTTCCTTTTTACACTCTTCGAATATCTCCCAACAATCATCCTGTTTACATGTACATTTCTTTTTACAATTATTAAATCGAGAACCCAAAACCTCACCCCCTAATCCTTTCTATTAGTAAAGTATGTCCACTAGCTTAAAAGTGTACGAGGCAAACACATAGAAAGAAAAAAACAAACAATTGTACTAAACATTTTTTTCTTTATTAATTATAAAAACAATTCTTTAACAGTTAGCGGCTTGTTTAATGAGGGGACTTGGATTTAATTCTGCTGAATTTAAAGTTTAGATAACCTCTTTATCAAATGAATCTTTTTTTCTTTTAATAAGCCAGCTCCTTTAAGAGTTAGCTGTTTTTCCTATTACTTTACATATACATAGGCTTTGTTTGCAGTAATATAATATATTTTTTCTCTGCTGTTTTGAAATATACATTCAGAAAAACGTACTCCAAAATTAGATATTATTTATAATCAGAATGTTTTCTTCAACATGTGTTTATTGATAAATGTCATAACCAGTAATTCTCTCCACTATCTCTTGGAAATTAGCATAGTTTTTATGAATTCTATATGTAGTAGAAAGCACTCTATCATATAAAGATAAAATAATAGGTTTATAAACAAGCCATTTCTTCACTAAAACATAGAATGATAGTAATCCTATTTGAAGGGAGGTATAAAAAAATGTCCTGGAATAATGATTGCTGGAGTTCGAAGAAACGGCATTGTTGTGATGACTGGTGGAAGTCTAAAGAAAAGCATCATTGTGATGATGATTGGAGTTCTAAGGAAAAGCATTGTAATGATGATTGGTGGAAGTCTAAAGAAAAGCATCATTGTGATGATGATTGGAGTTCTAAACGAAATAAGTGTCGTTGTAAATGTTTCTTTATTTGTTGTCATTGTAAAAGAAAACATTGGTAAGATTTTAATGTCAACTTAACGGAAAGAATATGTCTTTTGGGATCGATAAATACTAGAATATAATATACAAAAAGCTGACTGAGTATAGTCGGCTTTTTGTATATTAACACGTAGAGATTTAGACTGGCATCTATAGTTACAAGTTGAGTGGAGTGTCGAAATATAAGCTGACTCTTATAAATCGACTTTGTAATTATTTCACATACACTTTATTTACAGTAGTAAGTTTTCCTTTTTGCTATGGTGCATTAAGTCCTGTAACACTTAATTTTGCATCAATAACAAACCCTCAACATACTCACTTAATCACTGCGACAACATAGGGTTTATCATTTCACGTTTACTATGAGTTACCCATATCTTATATTTTGTGTAACTAGCCCAAACGCTAAATCCCTTGTTATTCCTAGCATCATAACATTTTATCTTTCTAGTTACACAATGCATTAACAATGAGCAACTAGAAATTAGCATCCGTGTCATTCTTCTCTGTCTATCGCATGAGCTCTTCCATGTAACTAAAAAATACACCTTAAATGATTGGTCCTTTATGTAAGTGAATAAAAAGATTACATTATCCCTCCAAATGTAATTGTTCCTAGTAAGCCTAATAAAACAAATCCTGTCAAACAAACAAAATCAGCAAGACAAATGGAAGACTGTGATAACGGAACAAATGACCTACTTGTATTAGATCCATAATGTTTTATTTTCTCATAATTTATTTCTAACATTACGTGTAGACATGATACACATTCTTCAGTTGTTTGAATAGATTCATCTTCTAATCGCTCCAATAACCTACTATTAAGAGCAAACGGAAGAGAATACTGCTTGTCTAATTTCATATTTTGGTACATTAATTGTAAACGAGATAACATATTATTTTTCTTTTTGTCAGACTTCACTTTACTTTTCATATTATTAAATTCATTTAATAACATCGTCAACTCATCTCTGCTGCCATATAAATCTTTAGCTATTCTTCTTTTTAGTTTGTACGAATAAATCATAGATTTAATCTCAATCATTGTATTACACTTCCTAATTAAATTTTATTTAACCCAATATGTTAAAAACAGTACTTTCAAATCCTATTAAAAATACACTTAAGTATCTTGATTTACTATCGATTAATATTACATTAACCTTACACAGTTGTAATAATTTCTTTAACACCCCTTCCGAACAAACATACGTTTCTTTTCGGTCAATTTTAATTCGGAAGTTAATTGCGTCATTTATAAAAACACCACTGATTTATTTTGTTAATTAAAAATAAAAAAGTGGACACCAAACTACAGAGCACTATAATAACGCCCTTTTTAGTTTGATGTCCACGGATTCTTCCAGTAGGACTAAATTTATAATTAGTATTATAGCCTTTTCTCATATTTTAGTATATTTCTCATTAGAAAAAGATTATTTTATATAGATTACTATAAGCATCCATAAAGCCAAAGCGCCAATGATAGCGAGCGCTATACGTGTAGTTAGTATCCTTAATTCAAAATCAGTTTTCTTGGAGGGTTCAGGATATACAATTATGTAAATTCCCTTTAATAATGCAAGCCATGCAATAACCGTTAGGAACCCCTGCCAGTTGAATGCCCATACATTATGTAGGATTACAGTGCCTAGCCCTAGGAAAATCGATAAAAAACCGTACATAATACCAAACCCTCTGTCTTCAACCACTAATTTTTTCAATTCACGTAATACCGATGGGCGTACGAAAAGTATTCCCGATACGATAACCGTGATCCATCCCCAAAATAATCCTAAAAAAGTGCTAATTTCCATTTTTAGTTCACTCCCCTCAATTATTTATATTTCAGATATTGCTACCTTTAGAACAATTTCAACACCTATATATTGGCTATATTTTGCTCTTTATTCATACAAATATGGCATATTCAATACCTATCCTTAATCATCTCATTCTTCGTCATTATCTATCCGAATCAACCGAAGTCGCTTTGTACTATTCCCGCACACTTTTTCATAACTTGGAGCTATCATGCACTGGAGCCAATATAATGATTTATTTGCCTTTTCACTAACCTCTACAATTGTCCCCTCTGTAATAAAATGATCACTTTGATACAATGTATACTCGCTTATCCCATGGAATCATCATTATTCCCTTCCCTTTTAAAATAGCGTTTTTATTTCAAATGATACTCCTATTAATTTAAACGGATTTTTCAATGTTTTTACCCAAAAATTCGTGATATCGTTAATTAGTCGAGTACTTCATTACTTGATGATTATCCTTAGGAGCCTCGCAGACAATCGGTGTTTCTTTTATGTAAATAAGGATTTTGTTTAAACTTTACGATATGCAACTATATTAAAATATCTTCTAAAATTCCCATTAAACATTTATAATACTTTTAAACGGTTTAAATTCTACAATCAGTAATGGAGGCATTTTAATGGGAAACATCCCAAAAGTATCATCACACCAATCAAATTCTAATATACCCTCACAGCAAGTGAACCCTAATACACAACAAGGTAATAGAAAAAAAACAAGACGCCGTATTATAACTACTTTGGCTATTATGGTACCTATAATTTTTGTCCTTCAATATTCTCTGAATAACCAACAAGAAATGATTAAAGAAAAACAAATCACGCTGAATACGGAACAACAAAAATTATCTTCTGTAAAGAAGGATGGCCATTCCCTTAAGAATGATGTTAAAGCTTTAACAAGTAGTGAAGAAGAAATTTTAAAATTCGCAAGGAAATTGTATGGATTTTCTAAACCGAATGAAACTATATTTCAAATAACTGAATAAAATTACACTGCATTACCCAAAAGGCGATTTGAAGATAATCGCCTTTTTATATTTAATTTCTAAAGGAATCATACTACTCTCTCTTTCTATCAAATAACTATTTTGTTTACTTCATTAAAATACAACCGTTTGACATCACAGGGAATTTTTATAAGTAGTTAACTTCTCAATGTAGTTTGTGTATATAATTCCATTCAAAGATGCATAATACCCACGTAACTATTTAAAAACACTTCGTTTTTATATCAAAGTTCAAAAAGGAGCTACATAACATGGATAAAAAAGATTTATTAAGTCAACAACTTGATCATGTATCATCTGATGCGCTGAATACTCCTAGTAAAGCCCAAGAGCAAATGCAAGAAACATCTCAGCAGGCACATAATTCAAACAAAAAGGGCAATACTCAATCTTTACATGTTGAAGATTTACCAAATTAAGACGTATATAGAATAACGAACAAATACTAAATTTTAAGGGGAAAAATTCTTAAGAACGAGTGAACTTAATTTTTTCCCTTTTCCTATTACATAACACTTTAATAGGAAATACGTACACATTTTTGACACATTCCCTAACACAATCTCCTGAAAATTCGTGATAATATTAATTTGTCGAATACGCCAAATTTCGACATTGCACGACAATACTATCTCCCTTAGTGAATCCCTGTCCCCCAGGGATTTCTCCTTTTATTCATTACTTTTCGCTTCACTAAATTTTCATCCTTAACACAATTCAATCACTCCAATGAATAGACATGCCACAATCCTATTTTGATAAAAACTATAAAACAAACATACGTCGTAATAATACAAGTAGAATTTTACTACTTCAAATTTACTTCTTCTCTTTTTATAAACATGAAAAATGAGCTCCATTTACATAGAGCTCATTCCTACATTTATAATTTACTAGACTGTAGACCCTGAATATGTGGAACTACTTCTGGATTTACAAGTGATGATAAATCTCCTAATTCTTTTCCTAAGTAAGCCGCTTTGATGACGCGTCGCATTACTTTAGAATTACGTGTTTTTGGCAAATCCTCTACAACGTGGATATCCTTTGGACATAATGCTTTTCCGATATGAGAATTTACTAAACTCATTAATTCTTTCTTTAATTCTGCTGTAAATATTACACCATCTCGTAATACTACAAAGCAATGACAAACCTCACCTTTTACATCGTCAGGTACACCAATGGAAGCTGCTTCTATTACATTAATATGTTTCACAAGAATAGACTCATATTCAGCAGGCCCCATACGTTTACCAGCAATATTTAGCGTATCATCTGAACGCCCTGTAATGATATATTGTTCACCATCATAAATAACCCAGTCACCATGAACCCATTTATTTTCAAATCGTGACCAATATGTGTTCACATAACGCTCATCGTCTTCCCAGAAACTTTTCGTCATTCCAACCCAAGGTTTCTCTAAACATAATTCTCCAACTTCATCACGGATTGGTTTACCTTGATCATCAAGTACAACCGCAGCCATACCTGGTAACGATGCGTTAAAACTAATTGGTGCGATTGGCTTAATCAGAACATTACCGAAAATCCCACCAGAAATTTCAGTTCCGCCTGAATAGTTACAGATTGGCACTTTTCCTTTTCCAACTGTTTCAAACAGCCACATCCATGGATCAGGATTCCAAGGCTCTCCTGTTGATGCGAATACTTCTAAACTCTTTAAAGAATGTTTATTCACATACTCATCACCTTTTGCCATTAATGCACGGATTAACGTTGGCGAAATACCGAGATGAGTAATTTCATATTTATCAACCGTCTCCCATAAGCGATCTGCTTCTGGAAAGTCTGGAACACCTTCGTACATAACCATCGTTGCACCATTTATGAGTGAACCGAATAATAAAAATGGCCCCATCATCCAGCCCATATCAGTTACCCATAATACACGATCACCTTGTTTAATATTCATTCCAAATCCTGCATCAAAAGCTGCTTTCAAAGGAAATCCTGCATGCGTGTGTACCGTTCCTTTCGGCTTACCAGTCGTTCCTGATGTATATATGAGCATTAAAGGATCATCACTATGCATTTCTTCGGCATGTATGAATGGTTTTTCTTTTTCTAGCGTACTCCATGAAAAGTCATAATGATGCGGTGTAAAATCATTTCCTGCATGACGAACAATTACCACCTTTTCAACAGTCGGGCAATGTTCACAAGCTTTATCTACTTCATCCTTTAAAGAAACAATTTTCCCGCGGCGTGAAAATCCATCTGCGGTAATAATCATTTTTGAACCAGCTGCTTGTACGCGTGTCATAACTGCATCCGAAGCAAATCCCGAAAATATTGGTGAAATAATTGCTCCGATTTTCATTACAGCTAGCATCGCAACAACTGTTTCCGGAATCATCGGCATATAAATTGTTACACGATCGCCCTTCTCAATACCCGCTTGTTTCAAACCATTGGCAACACGGCTTACCCAATTGTCAAGCTCTTCATATGTAAATGATTTTGAAGTTCCATTTTCCCCTTCGTACTGAAGTGCTGGCTGTTTTCTTGTCACTTCATCCGCAATCCAGCGGGATAAAGCTGATTCTACAACGTTACATGTTCCACCATTATACCACTGTGCAAATGGCGTACCATTTTCTAAATCTAACACTTCTGTATAAGGTTTCATCCATTGATAGCCAACTGCTTTTTCTGCCTCTCCCCAAAACCAAGCTGTTTCCTCAATAGATTTATTATAAAAAGTTTCATAGTCTTCATATCCCAATGATTTCATCCAACCATATAAACGTGTTTTTTCCTTATACTCTTCTGTTGGAAACCAAACTGCTTGTTTCAATGTTTTCCCCTCCTTGATTTTTTGAGCAAGAAAGCCCTAAATAGGGCTTTTAAACTGGATATACAGGATGCTTACGATCCGTGAATACTTGATATTTACTCATATACATTTCGAAACGCCCTTTTAACTCTTCACGTAAATTGTTTGGATGAACAATACCATCAATCACCATCTCTGATGCTAAATGATAAATATCAATATCTTTCTTATACTCTTCACGTTTTTCAGCAATGAAGCTTGCACGCTCTTCTTCTGGTAAAGCCGCAATTTTATTTGCATATACAGCATTGACCGCTGCTTCTGGACCCATTACAGCAATAGAAGCTGTCGGTAATGCTAAGCAGCAATCTGGTTCAAATGCCGGACCTGCCATTGCATATAAACCAGCTCCATATGCTTTTCGAACAATGATAGAAATTTTCGGTACAGTTGCTTCACTCATTGCAGAAATCATTTTTGCACCGTGACGAATAATACCAGCGCGCTCTACTTTCGTACCAATCATAAATCCTGGTACATCTGCAAGGAATAATAATGGAATATGGTATGCATCGCATAAATTAATAAACTTCGCTGCTTTATCAGCTGAATCGTGGAATAAAACGCCACCTTTCATACGCGGCTGATTTGCAATAATACCTATTGGCTTACCATCAATGCGTGCTAAACCTGTAATGAGTTCTTGAGCAAATAATTTTTTCACTTCAAAGAATGAGCCGTCATCTATAATTCTGTTAATCAGATCTTTCATATTGAAAGGAGCATTTTGATTTTCTGGAATGATTTGTTCTAACGTTTTATCGAACTGTTTCGGTTCTTGAGGTGTCATCAATGGAGTCTTTTCTAAGTAGTTGCTTGGAAAATATGAAATGTATTGTCTAGCCTGTGTAATTGCATCTTCTTCTGTCTTACATAAAACGTCTCCGCATCCTGATACTGAGCAATGCATACGAGCCCCGCCCATTTCTTCTAAAGTTACCTTCTCACCTATAACCATTTCAGCCATACGTGGAGATCCTAAATACATAGATGCATTACCTTCCACCATCATAACAACGTCACAAAAAGCTGGAATATATGCACCACCAGCAGCAGAAGGACCAAATAATAAACAAATTTGCGGAACTTTACCTGATAATTTCACTTGGTTATAAAAGATTCTTCCCGCACCGCGGCGCCCTGGGAACATTTCTACTTGATCTGTAATACGCGCTCCAGCAGAGTCAACTAAATAAAATAATGGAACACGTAACTTTTCAGCCGTTTCTTGAATACGTAAAATCTTTTCAACTGTACGAGCTCCCCATGATCCGGCTTTCACAGTTGAATCATTTGCCATTACGCACGCAGTACGCCCATGTATTTTACCAGTTGCAGTTACAACACCATCAGCCGGTAACCCTGTTTGCTCACAATTTGCAAATAATGCATCTTCTACATATTCGCCATTATCAAATAGAAGAGCTAAACGATCTCGAACAAATAGTTTTCCTTTTGCTTTGTTTTGTTCATGATATTTCGGTGCTCCACCTTGTTTAATCGTTTCAACTCGTTCTTCAAAATTATTTGATTGTTGTTTTTGATCTAACACATTTACTCCCCCTTATACATCGGTTTGCGTTTTTCCTTAAATGCCTGTAATCCTTCTAATCTATCTTCCGTATGGATTACACCCTCGTACGCCTGTTTTTCCATTTGTAATCCGGTATGTAAATCTACTTGAACACCATTAGAAATTGCTTCTTTTGCTAATCGAACTGCAATAGGACCATTACTAGCAATTTGATTTGCAATTTCAATCGCTTTCTCTTCTAGTAAATCAGCTGGTACGACGAATTCTACTAAACCATATTCTTTCGCTTCTTGCGCCGAAATACGTCTTCCTGTATAAATTAATTCTTTCGCTCTACCAACACCAATTAATCTCGGTAAACGCTGCGTACCACCTGCTCCAGGTATAATTGCAAGGGTAGTTTCAGTCAGACCAAGGCTTGCATTTTCAGAAGCAATTCTAAAGTCACAGGCTAAACTCAATTCCGTACCACCACCAAGAGCAATTCCATTAATAGCTGCAATAACTGGTTGTGGTAATTGTTCCACCATTTCCATAGTAGTACGAATCATACCAACCGCATGGCGAACTTGCTCTTCATTCATACCAGCTCGTTCTTTTAAATCTGCGCCAGCACAAAACGCTTTTTCACCAGCCCCTGTTAAAATAACTACACGTGTATTTGACTCTTCACTTATTTCCGTTAATATTGTTTGCAATTCTTCTAATAACGCTAAAGATAAAGAATTTGCTTGTCTTTCACGATATAACGAAATCTTTACAACATGCGGTGTTACATAGTCAACTGAAATATTTTGTAATTGTAGCATCTTCTCACCTACTTATCGTTTTATGTTGAAGCGCTCTATACACATGACTCGGTAATTGGATATTTAACTTACTTTGAATAAATTGACTAGCTCTCCATAACTTTTCTTCGTCTATATTTGTTTGGACACCTAACTTATGGAGCATATGCACTAAATCATCAGTTGCAACATTTCCTGATGCTCCCGGTGCATATGGACATCCCCCGAGTCCACCACAAGAACTATCAAACGTTGTAATACCGTGTTCTAAAGACTTCACTACATTTGCAAGTGCCATCCCATACGTATTATGAAAATGCATTGCAAACTGCGAAGCATCATATTTCTTTAATAGATGTTCTAATACTTGTTCTACTTGTAATGGATTCGCTACACCAATCGTGTCACCGAGAGAAACTTCATAAATGCCGTATGAAAATAGTTGATTACATATTTCATCAACTGCTGTGGCACTTATATCTCCCTCATACGGACATCCAAATACAGTAGAAACATAACCTCTAACCTTTTTCCCTTCGAATATTGCCTGTTTTGTTATATCTTCAATAACAGTTAATGCTTCTTTAATTGATTTATTAATATTACTTTTATTATGAGATTCACTCGCTGATAAAAAAACATTCACCTCATCTACATTTTGCAAAAAAGCTCGTTCCAAACCATTTTGATTTGGAACAAGCGCAGCATATGTAACATTGGGATCCCTTTTTAGCTCAGAAAAGACATCATTTGCATCCGCTAAGGCAGGAACCCATTTTGGGTGAACGAATGAGGAAACTTCAACGTACGACAATCCGGCTTCTGTAAGTAGTTGAATCCATTTTACTTTATCTTTTGTGCCAACAATCTTTTTTTCATTCTGTAAGCCATCACGTGGCCCTACTTCTTTAATGACAGCAAAATTAGGTAGTTTCAATTCGCTTCCCCCTATATCTCCCTATTCAATTTCTAGTAATACATCTCCTTCATTTACAAAATCGCCTTCTTGCACATTAATTTTCATAACTGTGCCAGCTTCTTCTGAAATGATTGGAATTTCCATTTTCATAGATTCCAAAATGACGACATCCTGCTCTTCCTCTACTGTATCTCCTACTCCTACAACTATCTTCCAAACATTTCCTGCCATCGATGCATATACTTTCGTCATCATTTTTTCCCCCTTAATATTCATAAATCTTATTTTTTAACAAGCTGTTTCGTTACGAAACCCGTTGTATAAATACCACTTTTGAACACATCGTCTCCGAGCACTTGCAGTAGCATCGGTGTATTTGTTTTAATACCTTCAATTTTCAACTCCTCTAGAGCATTTTCTAATTTTGAAATTGCCTCTTCACGAGTTTCACCATGAGCAATGACTTTTGCAATCATTGGATCATAAAACGGTGTAATTGTTACATGATTCTCTAAAAAGTGATCCATACGTATATTTGATGGTAATGTTAAATCTGTAATTTTCCCAGGTGACGGGAAGAATGTTTTCGGATCTTCTGCATAAATACGTGCTTCAATGGCATGACCACTACGTTTTACATCATCCTGAGTAAATGATAGTTTCTCTCCACTTGCGATAAGAAGTTGTTGTTCTACAAGATCTAACCCCGTAATTTCTTCTGTAACGGGATGCTCTACTTGTAATCTCGTATTCATTTCTAAGAAATAGAAATTTTTCTGATCATCTACAAGAAACTCAACTGTACCTGCATTTGTATACCCAAGAGCTTTAGCAGCTTGTACAGCCACTTCTCCCATTGCTTTTCGTGTACCTTCATCTAAAAAAGGTGAAGGTGCTTCTTCGATTACTTTTTGATTTCGGCGCTGTACGGAACATTCACGTTCCCATAAGTACACTGTGTTACCATGTGTATCTGCTAAAAGCTGAATTTCAATATGATGCGCGTCTGCAATATAACGCTCTAAATACATTTCTCCATTACCGAAGAAATTTTGTGCCCTTGTTTTGTTACTTTCAAATGCTTTGGTGAGCGTTTGCTCAGTTTCCATCAACTGCATTCCAATGCCTCCGCCGCCCGCGGATGCCTTAAGCATTAATGGATAACCAATTTGTTTTGCAATTTCAATTGCCTCTTCAACAGTTTCAATATTTGTAGTAATACCTGGAACTACTGGTACATCTGCTGCTTGCATTGCTATACGTGACTCAATTTTACTTCCCATCTTCGTAATGATTTCTTCTGAAGGACCAATAAATACGATTCCTTCTTCTTTACAGCGAATCGGAAAAGATGGATTCTCTGATAATAATCCGTACCCCGGATGGATTGCTTCAACATTTGTCTTCTTAGCTATTTCAATAATTTTTTCAAGGTTTAAATAGCTTTCTTGAACTCGTGGACCACCTACTAGATAAGCTTCATTTGCCATTTTTACATGAAGGGCATTTTCATCAGCCTCAGAATAAATAGCGACGGTACGAATTCCAAGTTTTTGACAAGTTTTCATAATGCGAACTGCGATTTCCCCGCGATTGGCAATTAATATTTTTTGAAACATAGTGATTCCTCCTTTTTATCTACATCCTAAATGTCTAGCAATTACGAGACGTTGAATTTCAGAAGTTCCTTCACCAATTTCTAACAGTTTTGCATCACGAATATGTCTTTCAACTTCATATTCACGCATATAGCCATAACCACCATGAATTTGTACTGCATGATTCGCAATACGACTAGCTGCTTCAGATGCAAATAGTTTTGCCATAGCCGCTTCTTTACCGAAAGGTTTATCGTTATCTTTTAACCAAGCTGCTTTATGTACTAAATTACGTGCTAACTCTACTTCAGTCGCCATATCCGCTAATTTAAATTGAATCGCTTGGAAATTAGAAATTGTTTTTCCAAATTGTTGACGTTCTTTCGCATATTGCAATGCACGTTCAAATGCAGATTGTGCAATACCTACTGCTAATGCTGCAATTGAAATACGTCCTCCATCAAGTGTATATAAGAATTGTTTAAATCCTTTATTAACATCACCAAGAATATTTTCTTTCGGTACACGCACACCATCAAGTACGATTTCACAAGTATTAGAAGCGCGAACACCCATCTTATCGTAAGGACTTGAGATCGTTAATCCTTCACTTGTAGTCGGTACGATAAATGCAGAAATACGTTTTCTACCATTCTCTTCAACACCGTTGATAGCGGTTACAATAATTGTATTTGCATACTCTGCGTTTGTAATCCAGCACTTTTCACCACTGATTACATACTCATCACCATCTAATACAGCTTTCGTTTGTGTACCTCCTGCATCTGATCCAGCGTTTGGCTCCGTTAATCCGAAAGCGCCTAACGTTTTACCTGATGCCATTGGAACTAAATATTTTTGTTTTTGTTCTTCTGTACCGAAATAATAAATTGGAGAAGCACCTAATGAAATTGTTGCAGCGTAGCTTAATCCTGTACCACCACAAGCACGACCAATTTCTTCAACTGCTAGCGCGTACGATACTGTATCGCCACCTGAACCTCCATACTCTTCTGGGAATGGGATGCCTAATAATCCTAGTTCGCCCATTTTTTGAAATGTTTCATATGGAAACTCTGCAGTTTTGTCATAATACACAGCTTTCGGTGCGATTTCCTTTTCAGCAAAGTCACGTACCATTTCTTTAATCATTTGTTTTTCGCGAGTTAGAGTAAATTCCATTCCGCTACACACCCCTTATCGAATATTGAGTTTCGACAGCGTGCGAGTTTCTACTACAAACATAACAACTTAAAAGACAAGAATATTAGTTAGACAATTGCTACAATTCTGTCATAACTTAATTTTAAAACAGATTCTGTACTAATGCACAAAAAAATTCCTACATTGTTCTACAACAACATAGGAGGTTTTGTGTCGAATTATGTAATTTATTGTTTAATAATCTCTACCTTTTCCCGAATCAGAAATTTCTACTAACGCTTCAGGGTATGGTTCGAAATACGTTTGTCTTAATAAATACTTTTCATCAAATCGAATGGCCCATGATTTTAAAATTGTAAGTAAACTACTAAGCGGTATTTTCTTTTCTGCATACTTTTGTAACAGTTCTATAAAATGATCTTTTTCTTGTTTTTTTAGCTTTGTTTTAAAATATCCAAAAATGTGCTCGCATACATTTACATTCGATGTATAACGGGGTGTGCGCATAAATAATTCATATAAAGTCTTCTCATAGTTTTCAAATACCACTTCAATCTTTTCATTTTTGTGATTTGCAATTATACGCCCTAATTCCTTTTGTTTCACCTGATTATATGCCATAAATAAATATTTATTATCCGACTGAAACGATACAAGTTCTTTCATATTTTTATTGTGTTTAATCATTTTGTAATATGCGATTGTAAATAGCCTTGTAAAGAAATGCTCTCTAATAATAAAATTCGACAATCTACCTTCCTCTTCAATAGGAAGATGCGAAAATTTTTTTACTACTGCTCCGCCAAATAAGCCAGCTCCTTTTCCCTTTGCTGGCGCTTTTTCAAAACCAGAATAAATTTTCACATCACGCGTACCACAACTTGGTGAACGATTCTTTAAAATAAAACCATCCACATCCGATATCGTTTGTAAAAAGTCATTTGAAAACTGCTCCATTTTTTCAGTAACGTCTTCTCTTGTCGACGGTTGCACAAGTTTATTCACACCATTTTCTTCTACGATTCGTATCGTTTCACGAGGAATTCCCAATCCAATCTCGACTTCTGGACAAACAGGTATAAATGTAACAAATGGCTGCAAATTTCGTATTGTTACATCCGGAATCATTTCTCCATTATAACGACAAGCATCAAATTCTAAACATTTACTTACGACGATTGTAGGTTTTGCAAATTGTCGCATTTCATTACCTCCTTAGTGCTAGTCCGTATAATATAAATTGTACTAAGATTAACGTTTTAAGCAAAGTTTGATTCATTTAGTTTTATAAATGCGCGCTCTATAATGATGGTTTAGACACTGTGAAACGAATAATACACACATACTCTGGAGAAATTAATACATAAGAAAGGAGGGAGCGTTATGAAGAAGAAATTATCATCTATTTTAAGTGTTTTAGCACTATCTATTATGTTTTTAGGTACATCTGCACAAGCTGAATACGATGGAAATAATATGAATAGAGTTAATAACACTGACATTTCAACTCGAGTTAATAACAATAACTTAGACAGAGTTAATAATGATGTGAGAACTCGAAATGTAAATACGACAAATGATTTAAATGATAATCGTGATAAAAATAATAATTGGGCTTGGCTTGGTTTATTAGGACTAGCAGGATTATTAGGTCTTAGAAGAAGAGACAAAGAAACACGCTAATTTATAATGTTTTTAGTAAACAAGTACTTATTTATCAAAAATATATAATGAATATAAATCGCCTTTTTAAAGGCGATTTATTATTTGTTTAAAAGTAATATATGTACTTTACACTTCAACATATTTTTACTTATGATTAAATTCGTGGTGTTAATCCATACAGTATAAATTGAATCGTATTTTCAATTTCCGCTTCATCATCCCATTTTTCTTCAGGCAATAATAAAAATCGAGTTAATAGAAATCCTAAAACAGCTGATAATGTAAGCCGTAATACGGAAGGTGGTGGCATCTCAATAATTTCCCCTTCTTCTTGAAACTTTACAATTAACTTTTTAAAATGTGAAAGCAGTTCTGTTTCTACTAATTGTTGTATTTCACTTTTTAGCTCTGGCTGAAACGGCACTTCTTGAATTAATATTTTAATCATTGGAAAGTGCTTTTTGGCAAATTCAAATCGATTATGAATGACTACTCTTAAAAGCCCTTCATACGATTCATAATCAGTTTTAAATATCTCTTTCGCAAAAGCTTGTACGAAAAATGGTGCAGCAAACTTTGTTAAAGTTGGCATTACGACCGCTAACAATAAATCTTTTTTCGTCTTATAGTAGCGGAAGATTGTTCCTTCCGCTACACCAGCACGCTTTGCAATTTCACTTGTTGAAGTTGAAGCATATCCTTTTTCTCCAAACATATCAACAGCTGCTTCTAAAATACGCATTTGACGTTCATTTCGTTTATCAGTATTAGTTGCAGCAATTAATTCCTCAAGCCAATCCTTCTTCATGTACAAAGCTCCTTTTTGTCATTATTATATTTTGCGATGTTTCTTTAAAGCAAATACATTTCCTACTGCAAATAATAGTGAAAAAAGTAGTAATACAGTAAGATCCAATGCAATTTCTGTAAATCCTTGATTTCGAATCATCACTTGCCTCATTGCATCAGCGCCGTATGTGAGTGGAAATAATTTCCCTAACATTTGGAGCCACTTATTCATAGATTCAATTGGAAACAACCCAGAAAAGAAAATTTGTGGCACAATAACAAGTGGTATAAACTGGATCATTTGAAATTCATTATTTGCGTATGCTGATAAAAACGTCCCTAATGTTAGTGCCGTTAAAGAGAGCATACATGTAATAAGTAGCGTTAGCCATATAGAACCTGCTACATATAAACCTAAAACATAGACTGAAAAACTTACAATTATAACAGATTGTATGAATGCAAAAATTCCAAAACCAATTATATACCCAACAACTATTTCCCATCGTCTAACTGGTGTGGACAATAATCGCTCTAATGTACCACTTAAACGTTCTCTTACGAAAGAAACTCCCGACAAAATGAATACAAAGAAAAATGTAAAGAATCCAATTAACACGGGACCGAGCCCATCAAACATCGTAAAGTCTTTAGAGCCATGTAAATAATTCACTTCAGGTTTCATTATCGATACATCATTCTTCTCTGTGCTCTTTTGCAATATTTGGAGTACAGCACGGTTTTTCGACGAATCACTGCCCTCTAACAAAAGATTTATTTTTCCATTCTCTAAATGAATTACTGCATCGATCTTTTGTTTTTCCAACTCAGAAATCGCTTTCTCTTTGCTATATTCATAAATTGAGGCTTCTTGATTTTTCATCACTTTTACTATAGGAGCGGGCACATCCACTACAGCAATATGTGGTATATAATCTTTTTGTGTAAATACTAAAGACAATAGCCAAAGTAATAACATTGGTGCCCCAAACATCATGGCTAACGAACGTTTATCTCGGAAAAATTGACGAATAATACGAATGATTACACCATTAACTCTCACGATTCAACCCCCTCTACTAACAAAAAGACATCTTCAATTCGTCTTGATGATACACGTTTTTTCAATTCCTCTGGCGTTCCAACCGCAACTAAGTTCCCTTCTCTAATCAATCCTAGACGCTCACAAAACTCTGCTTCATCCATAATGTGCGTCGTTATAATAATAGTTGTTCCTTTCTTTTTAAGTTCATAAAATTCCCCCCATATTGTTTTTCTAAGCAACGGATCTATCCCCACTGTTGGCTCATCTAAAATTAATATTTCAGGTTCATGAAGAAGTGCTATCGCTAATGATAGACGCTTTTTCATCCCACCTGAAAAATGCTGTACTTGCTTTTTCATATGTTGTGATAATTGTACAAGGTCAAAAACCTCTTTGATTCTTTCCTTTTTATGTTTTCCCTTTAATCCATACATCGTTGCAATAAAATCTGCATTTTCATATGCTGATAGTTCTTCGTATAATGCATCAGCTTGAGCCATATAGCCAATTCTTTTCATCTCATTTAAATTTGGCATGTTAATGTTGTATACAAATACATTACCTTTAGTTGCTTGATTAATACCTGCAATCAATTTAATAAGCGTCGTTTTCCCTGATCCTGAAGGCCCAACTAAACCAAATATCTCTGCTTTTTCAATTTGTAATGAAAGATCGTGTAAAACTTCTTTTTTCCCAAAACTTTTCGATACATTCTGTAAAACAATTGAAGGTTTTTGCACGTATTATCCCTCTTTTCTATAAAATGAGTGAGTACTCACTTTTATTTTACTCTTGCGTCATTATATGTCAATCTTCATTGATTAGTATTTATTTTCAATCAACAATATTACACAATGAAACAGAGTCGACATTAGAATATAATTTCTTAAAGTCGACTCTGTTTCATTTAAACTATGCATTTTACTTTATGTTTCTAAATTCATATACTTCCTAATTCTAGCAAGATCTAAAGAATATTCGATAACTAATTGCTGTAACGGTAAAATAACTGTATCGGGATATAAATGTGCATATTGTAATGTTTCTGCATATTTTTCTAATCTTTTTTCTAAGTATTTTATAATTTGCTCAGGATGGCTCACTAATAAACATTGACAATAATAATGTATTTGTTCCTCAATCGCCGTATACTCTTCAATTTCATATTCTTTATGCATGTGTACACCCCTTTAAGTTTTTTTACATAAATTCTTTATCACACTTTTCACTCGACTAATTTTTAAGTTTTTTGATTATTTACACTATAACAAACTCTTCAGGTCAAATTTTGTTACTTTATGTAACGTAGAAAATTTTTAACAAAATTGTAATGTTAACTCCTGCAAAATACATAAAGTCCCTTTACTCATTTTTGTATAAAAAAATCGTACAACTTAATTTAGCTGCACGACTACAATTTCTGGCCTATTCAAAATTCTTTGCGGAATGATACTATTTCCTAACCCTCTACTAACTACCATTGATGTATTTTGTTCTACATATAAACCCGCTGTATATTTAGGTAAAACACCTTGATTTGGCGCAACTAATCCTCCGATAAATGGCAATCTAACTTGCCCTCCATGAGCATGTCCCGATAAAACCAAAGCCAATCTCTCATTCGTATATTCCTTAATAAATTCAGGCCTATGGGATAATAATACATTATATCTATCTGGCTGCATTTCAATTTTCGCTTTTTTAATTTCATCTATTATAATATTTCCTTCATCACGGTTTCCAGTAACAAACTCTGGATCATCAATACCTAACAAGTTTATTTCTTGCTCACCCTTTCGAATGCCTACATGTTCATTCCTTAAAATATTGACATCATATTTCTTCAACTCTTTTTCTAAACTGTTATACTTTCCAGACCATTGTTCATGGTTTCCTGTCACAAAATATACAGGATACTTCTTTACCATTTCTCGTATTAATTGCATACTAACTTCTGCATCGTATGATTTACTGTCAATTAAATCACCTGTAATCGCAATAATATCTGGGTCTATGCTTTTTATTTTTTGAATTAACACATCTTGATTATCGCCAAATTGCTTATTGTGTAAGTCTGAAATTTGTAGAATTTTATACCCTTTAAAAGAGGATGGTATTTTACTAGAGGTTATTTTAACCTCAGTTATACTTATTAAATTGTTCTGTAAATATAAAAAGATTGTAAAACCTACTAATATACAAATAATCATTACGATTCTATTAATCTTCTTTTTCATATTTTCTCCTTTACATTCTCATCAAACACTTCTATATGCTAACTGAATTATATTATACTTTCTTGAAATTTATTTAAATTAATAAAATAATACAGTACATGAAATTTCATATGAGATACGTCATATATATTCGTTATATTTTTACTTTTACCTTTTTAATAATAAGAATACAAAAACGACTCTTATCACACGAAAAAAGTCGTTTTCTAACGTTATACTTTTAATACTTTCATGTTAAAAATGCGAAAACTAAAATACTATTACCTAAGAGCCTTAACTAGAACCTCAGTTGCCTCTGCAATGAGTTGATTATCATAGGTAGCCTCTTTCTCATCTTTACTAGATAAAATTGCGATGATAATTGGTGCTCTATTTGGCGGCCAAACGATAGCAATATCATTTCTTGTCCCGTAACTGCCAGCACCTGATTTATCTCCAACTACCCAGTCAGTTGGTACGCCTGCACGAATAAGTTTGTCTCCTGTAGCATTTCCTTTCATCCACTCTGTAAGAATTTTACGTTTTTCAGCCGGAAGTGCATTTCCGACCGTAAAAGCTTTAAGATTCGTAGCAATTGCTTTCGCTGTACTAGTGTCACGAATGTCTCCTGGAATAGCTTCGTTTAATTCTGTTTCAAAGCGATCAGACATAGTAACCCGATCCCCGATCTGTCTAAGCGCTTTTTCATATCCTTTAGGTCCGCCTATTTTATGAAATAAAATGTTCCCTGCAGTATTATCACTTGAACGAACAGCAGCCTCAGCAATTTCTCCTAGTTTCATTCCAGTATCTACATGTTCCTCTGTAACAGGTGAATAATCCACTAAGTCTTCTTTCGTAAATTTTATGACTTCATTTAATGTATCAATTGAGTTTTGCTGTAGTAATACTCCTGCCGCTAAAGCCTTGTAGGTTGATGCGAAGGCAAATCTTTCGTTATGTCGATAAGAGATTGTTTGATTTGTACCAGTATCAATCGCATATACACCTAATCGAGCATCAAATTTTTTCTCAAGTTGAGAGAACTCTTTATGCGTCGCCTGATTTTTATGTTTCACTTGTCCAGTCTTTTCTTTCGCTTCAACTTGCAGTGACCCTCCTGTAAGAGCTTCTAGGCTTGTAACACTTAAACCTAATATACCAACGCATATTCCTATTTTTAGCATCCTCTTGTTTTTCAAAATCATCATTCCTTTCAAATTTTCAATACTGAAAACAAGTAGTAAATTCAATACACTGTATCCTATTTAAAAACCTGTTTTTATACGTACACATAATAGACCATCTAAGAAACAAGTTTGTTCCATAAATTTAAAACCTTTTTAATTAGTAGCCAAAATATTAACAAAAGTAAGAGATAGCAACTGTGATAGTTGCTATCTCTTATTTTAAATCTTCCTTTAACTTATAAAGACTTTTATATACACAGGGTCTCTTCCCTGAGAAAAGTACTCTAATTTTGCTTAGAACTATCTGTATTAGTAGCTTCACCATGTATACGTTGCTTTTTTAAATCAAAGTATACATCTAAAACTTCCTTTCCAATTATAGAATTAATTCCACTTTTATCATCATGAAGCCATGGGACTACTATAGAAAATGCTACTTCTGGATTATCATATGGAGCATATCCAACTAATGTTAAATTGTAACATTCCATACGTTCTCCTTTTGCATTTCTACCAATTGGATCATCTCCTCCATATACAGTTTGAGCTGTCCCTGTCTTTCCTGCTGGTTTATATGGAGCATTTTTGAAATGTTTCACGCCAGTTCCATCACCTTCTTGGAATACCCATCTAAACCCCTCTTTTATCCGATCAATATGTTCTGTCTTCATATCAACTCGATTTAATACGACAGGCTCTATAGAGCGTATAACTTTGCCAACCTCTTCTTCTTTTATTGATTGTTCTCGTATTTCTTGTACAATTTGAGGTTGCATTCTATAACCGCCATTCGCAATCGTTGAAATATATTGTGCCAATTGCAATGGCGTATACGTATCATACTGACCGATAGAAAAATCTAGTAAAAACCCAGGTTGACTGTCTACCGTTCTCGTTTGTCCGGTTATTTCATTCGGTAAATCAATACCTGTTGGGACACCTAAACCAAATTGTTTAAAATAGTAGCGCATCGTATCAAATGCTTCTTGTTTAATATCCAACGTACCATTTGGTACGTAATTAACCCCTGCGATTTGTAAGGCCGTTTGGAACATGTATACATTCGAAGATACTTGTAAAGCTCTTAAATCATTAATATTACCAAATCCAGATACATTCCATGATTTCTTAGCTTGTGTACCTTTAAATTTCATAGGCGCGTCATAAAATTGATCTCCTGGATGTATTGCCCCTGTCTCATATCCAGTTAATAAAGTAGCACCTTTTACAGCTGACCCTAGCTCATACGAAGTTGTCATGTTACCTAAAGCCAAATCCTCAATCTCTATTTTTCCTTCTTTTTCTACAATCTTTTTGCCTGCCATAGATAAAATCTGTCCATTATTTGGATTCGTCATGACGACAAAAGCTCGGTCCAACAGTGGCTCTGAACTCTTAAAAGCTCTCAAGTTTTTCTCTATACTTTCTTCCACTTTTTTTTGTAATTCCATATCAATCGTTAATGTTAAACTATTACCACTTTTTCCTTTAGAGATTATTTCTGTGCTAACAATATTTCCGGATTTATCAGTAATGTTTTTCACTTCTTCTTTTGTACCGTGTAATGCATCTTCATATCGTTGTTCAATATAACTTTTTCCTACACGATCATTACGGTTATATCCACGTACCAAATAAGAATCTAAGTTTTCTTTCGGTAATCCTTCTTCACTGCTTGTAATATTACCTAACACGGAACGAAATAAATTACCATTTACATAATTACGTTCCCAATCAACCGTTGCATCTACTCCCGGAAACTCCTCAAGCTTTTCACTTATCCGCGCATACTCTTCATCTGTTACGTCTTTTTTGATAATTTGTGGTGTCAGTTGATAACCTGCACTCATTTTACTTTTAATAGCTAACACCTTTAAATCTTGTGCTGTTAATTCTGCCAATTCTACTTCTGTAACGCGACTTCGTCTTAAGTCATCAATTTTTTTATCTAACTCTTTTCCCTCAATTCCCTTTTCTTTAAACTTTTCTATATCTTTTTTAGTTATCTTTGTCTCTGCACGTTTCTTATTCAACTGCATCCAGAAATCTTTTTTATCGATATCGGTTAACTTATTTATATCTTGTTCGGGCATTTCAAGTACTTTCGCCAAGTCTTTTGCTGTTTTTAAAATATCTTCACTCGTAATCCCCTTCACCCTTGTATACGTAATTGTGCGAAGAGATTTATTATTAACGACTGCTTTTCCTTCTCGATCTAGAATTTGTCCACGTGGAACTGGTATACTAGTTGTTTCATTTTGACTGCTTTCCACTTGGTTCTTATAAGCCTCTCCTTCAACGATTTGTACTTTTCCTAGCTGCATAATAATAGCTGAAAACAGTAGAAATATGCAAAGGAACATTATATTTAATCGAATAGATATATATGTCTGCTGCTTCTTTTCTTTTTGTTTTTTCATAAATCCTCCATATAATTCTTCCGGAACTCCTCACTAATACTTAGTAAATAAATACGTTCCCTATATATTAGAAACCACCATTCAGTTATAAATAGTGTCTTATCTTTTTTCTACATCCTTGTAAGCGTCAATTTCTTTTCGTTTAGCCGCGTAACTGATACATCTCCTTTCCTGTCTTTCTCTCTATTTTTTTGTTGCTTGCATTAGAAATGCTAAACTGTATAATGACTCATATTAAGCTTACACATAGACTTGCTAGTAACTTTTCATGCTGGTTATTCCTTTCCTCATGCTGTAATACTTAATAGACAACCTAAGTAATAAAGTTGTTCCACATTTACAAAAAAAATAATTAACTATAAGATGAAATAGGCTACATAAGGGAGGGTTATATGTTACATATAAAAAGATGGAGATTTTTTGCGGTTCTTTCTATTGTAGGTTTGATTTTACTACTTTTAGTAAAAATCAACTTCATTTCAATTACTATCGCAACTTCTTCAGCTGAAAGAGGAAAAATTTTCGATCAAAATGGTGTAATACTAGCTACAAATAAGAAAGTTAATTCTATATATTGCACTTCTAATGATGAAAAGCTATCGAATCAAGATACATCAAACACATTAGCTTTTTTCAATCAATTTTCAAACGAGTTTCAACATGACATTTCTGCAGAGGACATAAAATCACAATTACAACAATCTTGTAAAAAGCAGACTATGAATGATATACCGTTATACTCTGACATAAATGAGAGTGAACTTACATTCATAAACAAGAACAAACCCAATAATGTAATAATTAAAGATGAATGGATTCGATATTATCCAAAACACGAAATTGGTTCACAGCTAATTGGATATGTAGAAAATGACCTTAATTCTAAGTATGGACCTGTGGGAAAAAGTGGGGTTGAGCTTCAATATGAAAATGATTTAAAAGGAAAACCCGGAAAAACTCTGATTTTTAAAATGAATAATAAAAAGTTCTCATGGAACATTCAAAAAGTACAAAGAGGAAAAGATGTCCGGCTAGCTTTAGACTCGAAATTGCAGCAAAAAACAGAGGAAGCATTACGATCTCAAATTAAGAAAATACATGATGCTAAAGCTGGTTATGTCGTAGTGACTGATATAAAAACTGGCGCAATTTTAACTATGGCCAACTCGGCAGTTTTTAATCCAAATACATTACATACACATGTATCATCTAAAAATGAAAACATTAAATCACTTTCGCAAAATAAAGCAATTCAAAAATTAAAGTATGGCGAATCTTATGTAAATATGGCCTCTACTATAAAGCCACTTACTATTTTAATTGGATTAAATGAAAAGCTTTTTCAACCTGAAGATACTTATTTAGATAAGGGTACTTTTCAATATGATAATCAAAATAACATTACGAATGCACCTGGAACGCCAACAGGTGAGATTACACCGAGGCAGGCTATCATTAATTCATCTAATACATTTATGACAGCAAAAGTAGCTCTGCCTTTATTCAACCAAAATAATGGGAATATAGAAAAAGTGGCACATATATGGACAGATTATTTAATGCAATTCGGTCTACGTTCTAAAACCGGGATTGATTTACCCTTTGAAGAAGACGGACAATATGAATTCCATCCATCTAATAAGTTTGAAAATGGAATCTCCGCTTTATTAAATGCCTCTTGGGGAGGAAATGAAGTGCATACCCCTCTTCAACTCGCTCAATATGCAGCAACTTTGGCAAGTAAAGGTGATAAATATAAACCTCAAATCGTAAGTGCTATTATGAGTCCTGACGGTAAGGAAACAAAAACGTTTAAACCAATTTTAGAAAGTTCAAATCGTTATCCTATGAAGTTTTGGAGTGTCGTGCAAGGTGGAATGAGTCAAAATATAGAGGAGATTAAAAACTTGCCCTTTCATGTCGCAGGTAAAACAGGTATAACAGGCTCTCCCAACGAGCAAGAAAGAATGATAAATCATTCTCTTTTCATTGCATATGCTCCTACCGAAGATCCACAAATAGCCATTTCTGTCGTTATTCCTGGTAGTAATTCAGAAAAAAACATCGCTGCTCTCGTTACATCAGAAATTTTAGAGTCTTGGCATACACTTCAAAAAGAAAATAATAATAATAATAATAAAGAGGAAGGTTCATTAAAGTGAACCTTCCTCTTTTACCATATAGAATCTATATTTATTATTTTCCATTCACCATTATCATTTTTTTCGAACATGAATGAATACTTAATATCAGTTAAAACATACTCCTTTTGTACATATCCAGTATTACCGTTAATTGTCGATATTTTTATATATCCATCATTTTGCACTTTTTCTGGAATCCAAGCTTTTACCATTTCATTAGATACTTCATATACAACCTGTGATTCTCGTTTTGGTTCAGCTAAAATTTTTGTTTTATTTCCAGTAACCGTTGCATATATAAAATGCGTTTGCTTTGGTTGGTTACTTTCTGTCAAACCACTTGGTACTTTGTATATTTTTTTTGTATCATTTGCAAATTCTCCCCCCATTGTAAGAGCGACTTGCAACTCATGAAAAATGTCTTCATCAAACTTCAATTCATCCTTCTTATAACGCTTCCCTTTAAATAGAACTTCATCATTTAATGCTCTATACAAATCATTTTCATTTTTTGAATTTGTGCTTTGATATAAATCATTCATAAATTGTTTTAATGATGGATCTTGAGCAGACTCATCTTTTGTTTTCGGCTTAATTTGAGTACTACTTTGTACCGGTGATTTATTGTCATCAAGCCAAGGTTGTTGAACAATAAAAAATAACATAGTACAAACCAAAACAACTGCAACAGGCAATACTTTTTTACGAAATGGTCTCTTATTTTTTACAGAATCTACTTCACTATTTTGATATACCGATTGCTTTATTTTATAAATAAATTCTTCTTCATCTTTCCGATGCTCCATTGGGCCTTTTTTCAATTTACTATACCAGTCAGGATTTTTTTTACTGTTCATCACTACTACCCTCCCCTATTAGTTTTGAAACTTTGCTTCTCGCTCGGCTTAATCTAGATTTGACTGTTCCAATTGATACACCTAATGTTTCAGCCATTTCTTCATAAGATAATTCATATTTCGCGTCCAGTATTAGTATTTCACGGTGTTTTTTAGGTAATTTTAATACAACATCCCACAGTTCATTTAGTTCCTCTTGCTTAAAAAACTCTTGTTCTGCCGAGGAAGACTGCTTGTCGTCACTAAAAAATCCCACTAAAGATATCCTTTTAAAATAAGAGGATTTCAAATAGTTTATCGCTGTATTTCTTGTAATTTTTAATATCCACGTTTTAATAGATGACTCCTTTCGAAACGAATGCCAATGTTTAAAAACCTTTATAAAGACATCTTGTGTGATGTCATCTGATAAGTGTGGATCTTTCGTAATAATAAATGAATAATTCCATACATCTTGCCAATAGTCTTTAATAACATAGTCAAGCTCATCATGATTACATTTTTCAATAAACTTCTGTTCCATTTCCACACCTCAAACTTATTTGAATAAACATAAAACTGCCCTCACTTTTAATATGGTTTCAATATATAGACATGATACAAGTTTCATTTGTTCCATTGTTTATCTTTTTTTTGATAGAAGAATTCTCCTGAAAAATGTAAAGGTATACAATACATTTTATTACATAATCACCTTTACATTCTCTTCGATGACAGACTCTATATTTAGCCCGTACTTGCAAATACTATTTCAAAAATCACTTTTGAAACAATAGAATTTGATTTAAATAATGAAAATGATAAGATATCAACTTTTTAGAACCACAATAACATAGAAAAAGCATTCTCAAGTAGGGAGAATGCTTTTTTTAAAACTTAATTGTTCTTTGTTTTGCCCAATTTATACTATTGAGTTAAGCATACATATAATATATATAGTAAAAGATTTCACCTTATAATCTAGTGTTATTTCTGAAAAACATGTTTTACTTTTTCGCCTGGAACATTACTGCCCCCTCTTCCTTTTACATCTTCAATCATCATGGTAACAATCATGTCTGGCGCATTTGCATCAAACGCTGCAAACCATCCAAGTTCTTTTCCGTCTGCTTCTTTCGACTCCTTCAGTTCTGCTGTACCGGTTTTACCAGCAAGAGTTACACCATCAACCTTAGCAATTCTCCCAGCGCCGTCAGGGTCATTAATAACTTTTATTAATGCACTCTTTACTATCTCTTGATTCTTTTTAGAGACCACGTTTTCTTTCCAATTCCCCGCTACTTTTGCTTCTTTTAACAGATGAGGCAACGGAATATTCCCTTCATTCACAATCGGTGCATATGTTAATGCTAAATGAAGTGGCGTCATTAATACTTGTCCTTGTCCATATCCCGTGTCTGCTAGTTGAATATCATTTTTTATCCCATCTTTTGCAATTGTTGAAATAGGAAATTCGTATTCGATTGGTAATTTTTCATGAAATCCGTACTTCTTAAATTCATTTACATACTGTTCTTTCCCCATTTTCAAAGCTTGTTGAGCAAAATAAATATTATCAGAGTACTTCATTGCCTTTTCAAAATCAATTGGACTAGCTTCCTTCACACGTGTTACATAATAATTTCCCCACGATGAATCTTTTGTCCACTTCAATCCTTGAATTTTAAATTCTTCTTTAGGATTTAATGTTTTCATTTCCAAACCAATTGCACCTGTAATCGTTTTAAATACAGAACCTGGTACAAATGCTTTTGTGAAGCGATTCATCATTGGCAGTTTAGAGTCGTTATTCCATGCTTCTCTTTGGGCTTTTGACGCTCCTCTAACTATTATATTTGGATTATAAGCAGGGCTACTTACAAGTGCGATTGTTTCACCCGTTTTAGGATTGACCGCTGCACTAGATCCTGCTTCATTTTTCATCTCATTAAAGATTTTTTCTTGAATTGCAGCATCAATTGTTAACGTAACATTTTCCCCTTCTTTTGCTTCTTTTTTTGCTACGTTTTTAATCTCTTTCCCGTTTTCATCTTCCATAAATACGCGTCCACCCTTTTCACCACGCAATTTATTCTCTAATACTTTTTCTAAACCTGTCTTACCCACTAAATCATCTGCTTGATAACCTTTTTTTTGAAGCGATTTTAACTCCTCTGCATTCACCTTTCCTATATATCCTGTTAAGTGTGCCGCTGCTTCTCCTAATGGATACGTACGAATATTTATTGGGCGAGATGAAACTCCTTCTAATTCAATATAATCATTCTGTCTGGTTCCCTCTTTTAAAATGCCAATTGGTACAAAGGAGTCTGGTTTTATCCATTTCGCTGTGAGCTTTTGTTCAACCTCTTCTGTAGACATATCAAGTAATTGTGCTACTATTTCTTTCGTTTGCGCTGCTGTTTCACCTAGTTTCTCTGGAATAATTCCAACCTCAGACGCTTTACCGTTCGTTGCAAGCCCTTTTCCATTTCGATCGTATATTTCTCCGCGTTTTCCTTGTTCTATTTGCATACGTACTTTGTAATCTTTTTTCATACCTGGGAAAATGAAGTCTGGCGTCCAATCTATTTTCCAAGATTCCTTTTCTTTCACAAGTTTTACTTCATGGATGAATGAAACTGTTCCTCCATCCGTATCCATTTTAACTTCAAAAAGAAAACGTTCTTTATCTTTCGTATTCTCTCCTTTCGTTTTAACTTTTAAATTCTTAGCTCCAATCCCCTCATAGATTTTTTGATATTTTTCTGTGAATTCTTTTTTAGAAATCGTTTTTTTGGCATGATCTGATAAATGATCATACATATTTGCAAACTTTTTATCATTCCATAAATTAACATATTCTTCAAATGCTTGTTTGGGCGGTTCGTTTTTATTACACCCTACTAACATAACCGCGAAACAAATGAAAAACAGCATCCATAATTTTTTCAATTCAATCTTCTCCCTTAGTTAAAAATGATGATTCCTTTCTTAATTTATTAAATAAAAAATGTTTCAACGCTTAATAGACAGTGTAAGTAATGACATTGTTCCATATTTACAAAAAAATTAATTTACGCTTAAGTTGCATTTGAAGAGAGAAGTTTGTAAGATTCAAAAGAAAAACCGATGAAAAGTATACCTTTCATCGGTTAACGAGATGCATACGGGAATATGATTCTAACTTTTGTTCCCTTACCTACCTCAGATTCTAGCTCAATCTTATGATTTAATTTTTCACATACTTCTTTAACAAGATATAATCCCATTCCCGTAGACTCTTTAAATTTCCTACCATTTTCTCCAGTATAAAATGGATTGAAAACACGTGGTAAATCAGCAGTAGGAATACCACCCCCATAATCTTTTATTTCCAAAATAATTGCTCATCCTTTTGAACACGCCGATACTAATACTTTTTCTTTCTTACTTGATGAATATTTAATTGCATTTGACAGTACTTGATTGAGTATAAATCAAAACCATTTCTTATCTGTTTCTACAATAAGATTCGGCTCTACTTTTACCTCTGGATACACATAACTACGTATAAATAGATGTTTATTTTCATGAATAGCAGAATCAATCATTCCAAATAACTGCAATCTGTCCACATGAAAATCCTGTTCAAATGTTTCTAAACGAGCAACATATAAGACCATTTCTAATCCTTTTTTGATTTTTTTTGATTCTTTTCGTTTCTTCATTATTTATTTTTTCTTTAAAAGAGTTGCTCCTGCAATCCCTGGGTGTGTCATTTCGAATGGATCTAGAATTAACTCTAAGTCTTCTTGTGACAATACACCATTTTTCACACAAAGTTCTCGAACGGATTGACCTGTTGCAATTGCTTCTTTCGCAACACGAGCTGCTGCTTCATAACCGATATGAGGGTTCACGGC
>NZ_CP031292.1:2489759-2489981 GCF_003355115.1 Bacillus sp. COPE52 | reverse complement strand
CTATCAAAGTAGTTATGTGGTACACCTGCTTTTAGATCAATTTGCATTTCTTCTGTTGATTTATTTAAATTTACTTTTGCGAATTCAAAATCTCCAATCCCTTTCAGCGACCATGCAAACTGGTTTCCTTCTAAAATATTATTTACATTAGGCATATCTGGTTTAATTGGATTAGAATCCGTCCCCTTCCAAATTTCTGCTGTTAAAATTGGATATCCTAAT
>NZ_CP031292.1:2472363-2489709 GCF_003355115.1 Bacillus sp. COPE52 | reverse complement strand
CTATCAAAGTAGTTATGTGGTACACCTGCTTTTAGATCAATTTGCATTTCTTCTGTTGATTTATTTAAATTTACTTTCGCAAATTCAAAATCGCCAATTCCTTTCAGTGACCATGCAAATTGGTCTCCTTCTAAGATACCATCTCTAATTGGTACATGGTCTTTTATTTGAGTAATAAGATCCATCATCGGTCGCGGTTCATTCGCAAAGACGGAAATGATACTGTTATTTAATTCTTTCCACTCAGCATCTGTTACATTTGGATTTTGTAACATAAGGGAAACGTAATCATTCCATACTAAAAAATTGATTGGTAAAATATTGGTGGATATTTTATAAATTGCAATTTTATTATCTGTTGAAGTCATCGCTTTCGCTAACCAGCGTAATCGCTCTGATTGATCTAGTTTTACTGGGTCACGTTCAGCATTTTCAAATAGTAGCATATATGGCACTTGATTTGTCGGGCTATTATCTGACCAAGGAATAACAGTTGCATCATGACGGCTCGACTGACCCCATCCAGATATATCATATCCTAAATTCCAAGAAGATGGCTTGTTATTCCATATAAGTGCACAATGTCCAGGTTGTCCAACAGGCATAGCTGCCACTCCAAATGCTTGGCTTACTTGCGTACCAAACTTCGAAATATTACCGCATACCCCGCCAAATCTATAAATGGAAGAAAGATTCCAACCTAAACCGTAGAATGCATCATTTCCAGCTTGAATGCTAACTCCATCTTTGTTATGGGTTACATAATCAATCAAATATGCACTTTCCCCTACCTTATCTTGGTTTTTAAGTTCTGGATGTTCCGTATTAATCATATTTCTTGCCCAAGTTAAATCTTCTTCTGGTGACCAAGTATTCACTACTAATCTTAAATGCCAAACATCATATGTTCTAAAGCAAGGAAGTAACTCATTATTTTGATCTGCTGATTTATAATGTTGGTACCTTGTTAATGGATTAATAGGCTGATTGTTTGTCCAATATTTTATAGGTTCAGCATGAGCTAACGATGTAGCTACCGCTAATTTCAAATACAACCCTTCGTGAGAATCTGCATCCGCATTCCAGATTGTATTCCATATCTCAAGTGCATTTACAGGATTTTTTCCCGTTGGACTACCACCTTCAAGATAGGTATTCAACACGCTTGTATTTTTCATAGCCCAGCTAAGAAATTTCTGATGGTCAGCATCTTTTTTTGCAAATGCATCCATTGTTGTAGCACCTGATTGTGATATAAATTGCCACTGAGCCAAAGCTGCTGCAAATACTGGATCTGCAAGCTTCTTTTTCAAGTTTTCTTCAGTCATACCCCCAACATTTCCATTTAAATATGCTGTGAGATTTTTCAAATGGGCTTCAAAATTACCATTTGCAATGGCTTGATCTGTCTGTTGATTCAATGTTTCTAAAGTGAATGTTTCTTGATTGAATGACATTGTTTCAGCTGAAACCTTTGTATGCGGAATCGTAGCAATACTTCCTAAAATAATAGGCATAGTTAATAATAAAGATGAAATCCTTCTCAAAATAATTTCTCCTTTTTTGTTTTTGACTTTTGACTGTTGCATGATTCTCATTTATATATAATAATTCCCATGCCATCAACTTAAAAATTTAAAATAAGCGGGCTCCATAACGATAAAACAAATAGCCAATTCGGGTCACCCTTTCCTTGATGATTTTGAACAGCTTCATACACCTTCCCTTGATGTTCTACTTTATCTCCCTTTGTATATGCCTTCTTCGGATCCCATTTTTCATAAGATACATTTTGATCTTTTGTTTTTACCGGAAGAATGTTACTTTGAATTGATGTATTTCCAGCTGCATCTACAGCCTTCACTGTATATTTATATTCCTTACTAGCTGTTAAGTTCTGATCAGTAAATGTTACTCCTTGTACCGTTTGAATCCATTTTCCATCACGTAATACCTGATATTCTTTTATACCTACATTATCTGTAGAAGGATTCCATTTTAGCTCTACACTGTTAGCGGTTACCATCACTAAATTTTGTGTTTTTCGTTTCTATCACCTTTTCATAATATCCCTCCGCTATATTTCTAGATACTTAAAATATGAATATGTAAGTAATAGATATTACTTACATATTCATATTATCTATTTACACATATTTACACAATTTAACATAAATATACTCATTTATATAAGAAAATGGATACATTTCAATTCAATTAAAAAGAAGAATAATCAAATGAATGTATGAGAAAAAACAGATTTTAATACATTTATTTTAAAAAACACATAAAATATTTAAAAATGTCGAAATATTAACACACTATGTTCTCATAAAAAAACTTCTAGACAGTTATAACTAATCACCTAAACTCAGATATAACAGTACTTTAAAAAGAACGTCATCCTAATTGGGATCACCATATCATTTTTATGAATTTGTACGCTAAGAAATTTATAAATGAAGAAATCATTTATGTAAAAATAAACAAATGTTTGTTTATTTATTTTAGTTATGAATCAATTTGTGAGATATGAGTATGGGTTTAAGTTGCGGGGTTCAATTGTCTGCTTAGTTAATTTCTTATTTATTATATAAATTTTATATAGCAAAGAAAAAAGCATCCGCTACGGATGCTTCCTCTAAAAATTTATAATATGTGATTTTAAATATTCTATTCTTTTTTGGTCATAGATTGTCCCATCTTTTTCTAGAATATTCGCATCAACAAATCAAGAAAATTTAGGTTGGACTGTGGGTACCATCTTACCGTTAATAAGATAATAGTAGGTTGATTGTACTTCCATATGAAAATTTTTCCTTTTTCATACCGATCACACACTTTTTTAGAGTAATAGCATCAGTATGTCCAAGATGTAGAGGTTTTTTGCAATTCCCCTAAAATTTTTCGCACCAGAACTTTTAATTATACATCAATATTTAATTTCCTTTTATAGATAAAATAAATCCCTAATAACCCCAAAAACAGATAAACATTTCTATATACACATAATATTATATTCTTAAATAATCTCATTATACTACTAAAAAATACAAAAAATTATCTATATTTAGTCAAAATGTATCTAGTCTTCTATTTAAGATATAAGTTTTTTAGCCAAACTAGATTATTAGAATCGACACTTTTGTGTACATTTATATTACTTATGATTTACTATTAATTCCCAACTTACAAAAATGGGATATATTTATTCATTTTAACTCGTTTTTACGTAGTTTATGAGAAGAAATATATTATTTTTGAAGGTACAATTAATAGTTAATTTGGTGAAATATAACATATATTATCTTTAATTAATACCCAATTGAAAAAACAATGGATCAATTGTGACATAATTGTTAGATTTAGGAATACCAAAAGGCATTCTATATATAAATAGAAAGGTGATCGTGTACGGATAAAATGTAAGGGGGATTTATATTATGTTTTCAAAAAACAAAAATTAGTAACAGTGGTAACCACTTTAACACTAGGATGTGGATTAGCTTTTGGATTAACTCCTATTTCGGCAGATTCTATAAGTAACCCTACTCCTATTAACGAAGAACAAATACGAATACAGATACCTTTCACTGGATATTTTATTTCAGCAGATGATAATTATTTAGTTGTAGCTGACACTAACACAAAAGTGGAGGCACTCTCTTATCAAAATAATTGGTGGGAATTAGCCTCTCAAAATATAATCTTACGTGTCCCTATTACTAGCAAAGATAACTACAGTATAGGTGAAAAACTAAATATATTTTCCGTGGGATGGACTCACTCTATTCCACCAATTGCTTCTATGCCTGTTATCGAAAAAATAATTGAATAAATTATATATTTTTTATAAAGGAAGATATCCATTATTTGTAATACTGAAACTAAGATAATTAAATAAATATTATTATTACTACACGACGACACATGTTGTTTAACAAGGTAGTTTTAAGGCGTATCAACACTTTGTATGATACGCCTATTTTTCATGGTTTTTCCTTCGTTTTATCACTACGTTTTGTAGATTTATTGAAACTTTTATCGCTACATTTGATTTTTTTTCATCACTTTTAAATAACCAGTTTAAGAGAAGCAATTGATTGCTTAGTTGAAATTCATGTTTGTATTTGTGTAAAAATAAAGCTCCTTCAATACTTTCCTTTTAATAGATGCGTTTAATACACCTAATTTTAAAAAGATTTTATATACCATGCATTCATAGTGGAGTGTTCAGAACCTGGTAGGGGTTCATGTAAAATTATAAATCCAAATTTTTCATATAATAGACATGCAGTTTTTAATTCATGCATTGTTTCTAAATAGCACTTTTCATAATGTTTAGAGGCAAATGACAAAGCTGTTTCCATTAATTTCTTGGAAAACCCTAGACCTTGTGCTTTTGGACTTAAGTATAGCTTTTGTAATTCGCAAACTTTATCATGTTCGTTAAACGGTGCTATACCAATTCCACCAACAACTTCTCCTTCCATTTCTACTACCCAATAGTTCGCATGTTTTAGATTATTATAATATTGATGTAGGTCATTAAGTTGAGGGTCAAAATAAGCTGTTCCAGGAAGCGCTAATCCAAGTGATTTTAATGAACCTTGTATAATTTCTTTTACTTTTGCATTGTCTTCTTTTTTCATTTTTCGAATAATCATATACGATCTCCTTCAATTAGGTTTTAATAAAGATTGCGACAGATTTTTGAAAATGGCATCTTTAAAACATTGACTAAGTCCACATTTTAAGGGTACAGTTATATTAATATTAAATGTGGACTTAGTCAACTAAAGGAGGATCTATGGATAAAAAAATTATTTATGACATCAGACAATTCAACCGTTTTTATACAAAGGTACTTGGTTTATTTAATAACCAGATTCTAGATACAGATTATTCATTAACCGAAACACGAATACTATTTGAAATAAGCGAAAGAACAGAGTGTATTGCGAATAATCTTGTGCAAGAACTTAATATTGATAGAAGCTATATGAGCAGAATGTTACGTAGATTTGAGAAGGAAGGATTAATAGAGAAAAGAAGCTCAATAAAAGACAGCAGAAAGAACTTTCTCTTTTTGACAAAAAAAGGAGAGGAACTACTAGATATAATTCATATTCAGTCAGATGAACAAATAAATCAATTGTTTAACGGACTAAGTGATAGTGAGATTAATGAAATTCGTATTTCCATGATGATAATAAAAGAAAAATTAGATAAAAATATTAAACAAAAATAGATGTGTCAATCCTTAGAACATTAGCTATAACTTGTTTTTTTGAATAGGTATAAATATATATAAGATCTAATGTGCCTATAGAATTCATCATACATCATTATCAATAGTTAACTCTTTTTTTTATAATAAAAAAGATGTCCAAAAAAAATTATATTTTTTAGACATCTTTTTAATCTATTTTATTAATAATCCCGTAGAAGTAACTTGATATGTTCTTTTCTTACCCATAAATTCCTGTTTACTATTCTCAAGATTAATTAGTAAAGCTCTTGTCTTTTCCTTTTGTGCTTCTCCTTCTATATGGTTAAATTCAATATAGTCTCCTATTTTTACTGGAACAGTTTGAATTTCAGCGGCTTGTTGTCTATTTCCTACAATTTCTTTATTGTACAAAATATTGCCCGATGAGTTTTGAACTTTAATGCTAGCATACGTACTAGTAAAATAGGAGTGTGGTATACCGGCTTCTAATTTGATCTGCATTTTTTCTGTTGCTTTGTTATACTCTACTTTTGCGATCTCTCGATCATTATATCCCTTTAAAGACCAGCTAAATTGATTTCCATCTAAAACTGTTGTTTCCGGCATTTTCTCTACTTTCTTCAGACCTTCTTTTGTAACTTCGTACATTGCTTTTTTTCCAAAGCTCTCTTGTTTACTATTATCGACATTTGTGAAAGTAGCTCTATGCACACCTTCTAAATGTGTTAACTCGATATAATCTCCTACTTTGACTGGTACCTTTTGTGATTCAGCATTTTGCTGTTTGTTTCCATAAATGTCTTTATTGTATACTACTTTCCCCGATGCATTTTGTACTTTAATACTCGCGTATGTTTCATTAAAATAATGATGCGGTATGCCTGCTTTTAAGTCCACTTGCATTTCTTCTGTCGACTTATTGAAATTGATTTTAGCAAACTCAAAATCACTGATTCCTTTTAGCGACCATGCAAATTGATTTCCATCCAAAATTGTTGCTTCTGGCATTTTTTCTACTTTCTTCAGACCTTTTTTTGTAACTTCGTATATGGCTTTTTTTCCAAAGCTCTCTTGTTTACTATTATCGACATTTGTGAAAGTAGCTCTATGCACACCTTCTAAATGTGTTAACTCGATATAATCTCCTACTTTGACTGGTACCTTTTGTGATTCAGCATTTTGTTGTTTGTTTCCATAAACGTCTTTCTTGTATACTACTTTTCCTGATGCATTTTGTACTTTAATACTCGCATACGTTTCATTAAAATAATGATGCGGTACGCCTGCTTTTAAGTCGATTTGCATTTCTTCTGTCGGCTTATTGAAATTGATTTTAGCAAACTCGAAATCACTAATTCCTTTTAGTGACCATGCAAACTGTTTTCCTTCTAAAATATTATTTCCATTAGGCATATCTGGTTTAATTGGATTAGAATCCGTCCCCTTCCAAATTTCTGCTGTTAAAATTGGATATCCTAATGCAGCTACTTTTTGAATGGTATCGTTATTTGGACGTAATCCCCACTTCTCAAAGAAAGGAATCAAATTTTGTTTGGCTACTTTTGATGCTGAAATCATAAATAATTGTTTTTTATTTTCGTCAGTTTGTGGAAGTTCACCTGAAGGCATGTCTCTATACAATTGATGCAATTTAGGATAGAAATCCTCTCCATACGCTAACTGTAGTTGCCAAAGCATAACAAGTTTTACAAAAACATCACTAATTTCGTCATAATTTTTATTCGCTTGTTCTAGATATTGAAATGCTTTTGGATAAATTCCACTTTTCTCTAAGTTGGATGGTTGATTAAATGCTTTTTCTACAGTAAGGCTGTATATATTATTTTGTACTTCTGTCATATTATAAAACTTCCAAGGTGATTGTTGTCTCAAATGTCCTGCCTCGTGCCATGGACCCCAGCCATCTTTTACAAATTTATTAATATCTAACACGTATTGGATTGCATCTCCTACATATGCAGTTCGATAAGAAGTTGCATACATATAATAATCAGGAGAATGATTTTCCTCTACGTAATGAACATAATGTTTATCTACTTGTTCTTCGGATAATCCAGCTACTTTGTCTTGAATTCGAGTAGCTTCATCCATCTTTTTTAAGAGTTGTACAGGATCTGTATTAGAACCCAACAAATATTTCTTAACACGTGCCGGGCTGGCCGTTATTAATACACGTTCTCCTTTTAGCTCCACTGCATGTGCATTAGGATATTGGTCTAGCATGTTTATTAAATCTTGTTTCGTATGCTTGCCTAGTTCAAAGAAAGGAGTATTCGTTCCACCTGTTGTGATTGTTGTTCGAATGGTACCACCTTGTTGTTTATTATAAAAATATATCATCCCCCCATTTGGAGATTGGATTGTGTTTATACCAGGTTTTAATGTGAATGATTTTATCTTAGAATCTTCTCTCCAAGAAGCATCATACGAATACGTTCCAATATATACCTGAATATCTTGATTACCTTCTACATTAATCGTTATTTGTTCATTTGGCTTTGCATATAAACCAGTTGGTTCATATGGACTAAATGCCATATTTTTTCTTTCCTGTTGTTTCAGTACCTCAACATCCCCTTTTCCTGGGACCGTAAATGCTCTATTTTCTGATTTAACTGACTTTTCACTTTGCAGTGATGTCGATAAATTTTTTTGCTGCTCCTTTTGCTCCGCAAAGACATCCGATGAAGAAATCATTCCAGTCGCAAGTATAGTTAATGTTGCAGTAGCTACAAGTATTCTTTTGGTTTTATGTTTTGATTTATTCCCCATAGTATCTCCCTCTCATTCCCTTGATAAATTTAAAAGTTTTCATTTCCTTAGCATGTGTTTACGTGCAAAAACAGTTCATGAACTTGTATTTATTACTTTTTACATAGCCCTCCCTTTACTCTGTTTATAATTATATTTAGATGTTATTTTATGACACATATAAATACAACTTTATAAAATATCTATCAAAAACGTGTATTTATGTTTTAATCTAGTATTCCTAACTGTCTTACAAATCAAATAAATTACACAAAGGTAGTCATTTCGTGTGAATAATACATTAAATCTAATTAATTACAGAATAATAATTCACAAAAAATTAATATTCTGTAAAATTCCAGAAAGTAAATAGCTATAGGCGGATTTGTCATATATACATTGACACCGCTAAGTCATTTACTACCATCAGAATACTTCATTCTTTTTTCTCTTATAGTTTAAGTTTTTAAATTATTGGGAGATAAAAGCTTCATCTTTTCCTAGGATTCCACAGAAAAGATAGCGTAGTTTTTATATTTTATCATTTTAGCCAAGAAGACTCCTTCCTCAAGGAACGCTAAGTGAGTAGGTGGGAGATGAATTGGCTAAAATGATAAAATTCTTTTCCTTCCTCGAACAGTGTTTTTACATCTTCCATTGAATAGACGGTGCCTCTTTCATCAGCTAAACAAGAACATTCTCTAGACTCCCCATTATCTTCTTGTACTTCTACTGGAATAACACGATAAAACTTAGGACCTCTTCTATAAACAGGTATTTATTTCATCACCCTTAGTTTTAAAACGTTTCCTACATAAGCTTAATGACTGATAACCGCTTGCGTTTACCATCACGTATGAAGTTTATGCCAATACTTCCCTTCTGATTAGATGACAGATTAAGCAACCTACCTTCACGGATACAATTCTTTGAATCAATAAATGCTGGACGGTAAACACAACCCCATGATGATATTTCCAAAGGTATATTTGAATCTGGATGTTTACGCCAACGTTCTTCCTCCTGAGAGTCTATAAGATATTGCTTCTGTGATTCATCAATTTCACGTTCCTCAGCTGATATATCAAGAAATTGAATCAACTCGTTAATAGCTTTATAATTTTCAACTTTTGTAAGTTTCTTCAAAATTTCCCCACCACTTAACAACCCTAATTATCATTTATTTTTCTTTATAACCTGATTCTATGATATAATCATAATGAGTCGGGGAATCACTCTCCCCTCTATGTACTTATATTTTATCTATTCATTTTGGCGTTTAGACCTTTAAAGCTAAGCGTCCTTTTTCTTTTTTACCCTATAATTCAGCATCTCGTACTAAATTATTTGCTAATATTCTCAAAACAAACAATACAGGATCTATTTAGCGGATTAATTCAACATAAGATTAAATGTAGACTATTAATTAGGGATTTAGTTTTTTATTAAACATTATGGTACGTGAAATTTTATATTTCTACTATAAAAAAAAGCCCCTTGAAAGGAGCATTTATTTTACAAGATACTGTTCTACTTCTTTTAGTAATAATTCTGCACCTTCTGGACTTAATGTTATCTTACCATTTGCTAATGCTATGTTATGATTTGACACTTCTCCTGTTAATGCACAAACACCACCAGGCTGATACTTCTGTAAAACAATGTCTTCCCCTTCTACAAAAATCTCTAATGGTGATTTTTCTTTAATACCAAGCGTATTTCTAAGTTCCTTTGGAATTACTACACGCCCTAATTCATCTACTTTTCTAGTTACTCCGGTTGCTTTCATCTAGTCTCTTTCCCCATTTCATTATCAATTTGTACCTAAGTTATTCTTAACTATTGTAACAGGCTTTCGCCATAAAGGGGTATTACCACATTACTATAAACCTAACAGAACAGGTTACCCCAAAAAAGCCAAAAATGAAATTTTGTGCTATAAAAAATTTTTTCTATTTAGGGTGTACCTTAAATTATTAGCTTAATTGGCATGTGGTGCTACCCCAGTAGGCGATTCAAGCAAAGCATTGTAACAAAAATGTACAGTATTTTTACAGTGCAAACAATTCTTAACGTGGGTTTTATGTTAGTACGTTGGCTGTACCCAATATCACCTATGAAAAACGAATTTTTTGACAATTAACCCTATCATTGTTATTATTAATATAATTTTTAACTTTATTAAATAAAAGGTGGGATTCTATGATAAAAAAAGAAAACAGTGTATTCTATATCTCCATCTTGCTTACAACCTTATTTATTATATGGGGTATAATTCCAGCAAGTTGGATACAAAGCTATGATTTACAAAGTGTTACCTCTTCTTTAAACGCATTTATTCTCAATAAGTTTGGATGGTTTTACTCTCTACTTATGACCACAATGATTATTTTAGCTGGTTATTTAGCATTTTCACAGTATGGCTCCATTCGTCTTGGTAAAGATGATGAAAAACCGCAATATAGTTACCTCTCTTGGCTTTCCATGCTATTTGGAGCAGGAATGGGCATCGGACTTCTCTTTTATGGAATTACTGAACCCATTTCACACTTTGGAGCACCGCTTACCGGTGAACCTGGAACTGAGGAAAGCGCAAAACTTGCTATGCAATATTCATTTTTCCACTGGGGTCTCTTCCCTTGGTCACTTTATGCAATGGTCGCTCTAACAATTGCATATTTTACATTCCGAAAACAAAAAGGTAGTACAATTGGCGCTACAGTTACTCCACTATTTAATCGATCGAAACATTCTCCTATTGGAAAAACAGTAGATATTTTGGCTGTTTTAGCAACTGTATTTGGAATCGTACCATCCGTAGGCATTGGTGCACAACAAATCGCTGGAGGATTAAGCTATTTATTCCCTTCTATTAATAATACAATTGGTACTCAACTCATACTTATTGCAATTTTTACTGTACTCTATCTAACAAGTGCACAAACTGGCTTAGATCGTGGGATTAAATATTTGAGTAACTTAAACTTCTCCCTCGCTGGAATATTACTCGTTTCCTTTTTAATTTTAGGGCCAACTATCTTTATCATGAAGTATTTTACTTCCACACTAGGCTCTTATATTGGAGCATTACCAAGCATGGGATTAAATTTAGGTGCTTTTAGCAAAGAATCCTCTTCTTGGATTGAAAATTGGACTATTTTTTACTGGGGTTGGTGGATTTCTTGGTCTCCATTCGTCGGTACATTCATTGCCCGTGTTTCTCGGGGACGTACAATTCGTGAATTCATTATCGGCGTCGTATTAATCCCAACATTCATTTGTACATTTTGGTTCGCTGTCTTTGGCGGTACAGCTATTCATATGGAAATGTTCCAATCACTTGGAATTGCTGATGAAATTGCGAAAAATGGTACCGAAATTGGTTTATTCGCTGTCATTTCGCATTTACCATTCTCAACATTTTTGACCATTATTGGACTAATTTTAGTCGCAACATTCTTCGTTACCTCTGCTGACTCCGCAACATTTGTTGTTGCTATGCAAACAAGCAATGGTAACTTATCACCGAAAAACAGTTTGAAGCTTATTTGGGGATTAACAATTGCAGCTATTGCAGCCATTCTCTTGCAAGCTGGTGGGTTAAATGCACTGCAAATTGCAGCGATCATAGCAGCTTTACCATTCTCTCTTGTAGTCGTTCTTATGGTCACGTCGCTCTTTAAAGAATTACGAAAAGAGAATATCATTACTCAAACGAAACAATCACCGCAAAAAATAAAAAAAGTTATATAATAGAAAAGCACCTCTTCTTTGCTAGAGAGGTGCTTTTCTATTATTTAATCTTACTGTATTGGGGTAACCGCCACTATTTCCTCCAACTCGCAACATGTTTGCGGTATCCTTGCTCAAATCATAATAAATATCATGTATCTAGCAGCTTAACTCTTTTAATATAATACTTAAAAATAGATATGCTTAATTGCATAACCACTATCAAGATAGTATTCACTTTCCTTATACATACTTTTTTCCTATTTATATACTTACCTTCGCTTCTCCAATATCCTGTTTTTTAATTAAATTTAAGTAAAAATGTGAGACAGTTGTGTTGTAATAAGGAGAAATAAAAATAAATGATAGATTAAATGTAAACATTCCGATAAATGCAGCTAATAAAAACCAACCAATAAATGATAACCAAAGAACAAATAACTTTAGCTTTTGTCCTTTCATTATTCTTTTACTTTCTCTCAAAGCTTCACTTGCTGTATAATCAGGATTCTCTACTAATATGTAATACGACATGGAATAAGAAAAATATTTAATAATACCTGGAATAATTAATAAGAGACTCCATAAAAAAAGAAAAATAGCTTGCAGTAGCCCCAATTTCATTGATTTAAACAAATTCTTCTTTTTAAATCCCGAAAATACATCGTCCACCTTAGCATCTTCTTTTTTCCCTAAGTGTAAAGTAAAAACAGAATATCCATAATTGAAGATACCTTGTATGAGACTATAAATTAGGAAACAAACCCCACCTAAACCAATATAACTTAGAATAAGTACAGCAAGTGCTGTTGGATCTACTTGTGGTTCCCCACCAATTGAATAAATAAATAACACATCCGGGCCAATTATCCCGATAAACAGTGCAAATATTAAATACATGAAAGTGGCGATTGCTGATGCACTTAAGGTTGGTACAAAATAGAATAAAGCTGATACTCCTATACCTACTCCCCATTTCCCATCTAACGAATTAAGTGCTGCTTTCTTAAAATTTCTTGTCATACTTGTATTCCCTCCTTTTTTCTTATTTTGCTTTACTAAAAAAATAAAAGAACTTGTAGCAGGCCCCGCTACAAGTTCTTTTAGCTAAATATTTTAGCTCATCAAAACAAATTATTTATTCTACACAATCGGGGTAATGCCTAAAATATGGTTTGTTAACATCATTATATAACATAATTATGCATCTTTGTTAAAAATTCTATATCTTTAGATAAATCACTCTCCATTTTTTTACTTGCTTTTAATTTTCATGTAGTTTTATCTTTTGTAAAAAGGTTCAAAAATTATTTGTATTAAATCAATAAAAAATGTATTTAATAAACATTAAAAGATCACCTATAAAATAGGTGATCTTTCTTGTGATTTTGCACTCGTGCACTACTTTAGAAATATATCATAAATTCATCTTTTTTGTTAAATATTTAATTCTATCAATTCTAAAACAACAATTCTAGGAACTTAACGTAATACTGTAACCATATAAACACTTCGATTATTATATTATCCCTTATTTCTTAAATAAAGGTGCTATTTTATCAATGCGATTTGTCCAAATTCCACCTGTATAATCCTCAGGAAGACGCTTTATATCTTCAGGTGAGTCAAATCCACTTGAAAATCCAAATCCATTTCCCCCTACAATGATAACTCGAGTATCCGCTTTATCCATTCGATTAAGAAAACGATTTGGCCATCCCCAAAGCCAAGGAGCTACTTTGTCTGGTATATGCAACTCACCATGCTTCAGGCTTGAAGGCATGTAACCAGTCCACCCTAACGCAATATAAGTAAGAAGATCCTTTTTCATAGTTGCTTTTGACATTGTTCGTAAACTAGGGATGCGCTCTTCTATTGCAGCAATTGGTTTATCTCCACCATATACAGTTAGTTGCTCAAGGCGTTTAGCTGGTAGTTTCTTTAGGTAATCAGCCAATTGGATTCCTTCATTTTCATCATCACTTTTGATATGAATAAGAAAAGAACGATCTGGAAAATGATTAAGTACTTCATCGAGTGTTGGCATAAGATTAATCCCTTTACCACGAAACGGGAATGTTTTCCCCCCATCAGCTGTATAACCATAACCAATATCAAGTGCTTGTAATTCTTTTGTTGTAAAATCTCTTGTAACACCTTTACCATTAGTACGGCAATCAAGAGTCCAGTCATGGAAAATAACAAAATTATTATCTTTAGTAGGTTGAACATCAAACTCTACTAGATCAGCCCCAGCTTTAAATGCCGCTTCCATAGATGGAATTGTATTTTCTAAATAAGGATATTCAGGTTTATTTATACGTTCTGCAGTACATGTATCACCCTCAATCCCTTCCATGCTAAATGTTTGTGAAAGTCCTCGGTGAGCAAGAAGAATAGGAGCTCCCTCATCCCTCTTAGCAAAAAAAGAACTATTATTTACATAAACAAATACAAATAGGATAAGAATTATCCAAGTCGTTTTACGTTTTAGTAACCTTTTTATTTTAATCATTGTATTCTCCTCTTAACTATTTGTTGAAATGATTTAAACAACGTTTGTCATTTAAATACTGGTAAATGTTACAACCTATCTTATTACATTGCAATGGATATCATTGGTAAACTAAGGTTAGTACTTTGATATATAGCGGGAGGAATAGAAAGGTAATATAAATATGTTGCAATGCTTTTTCTATTAAGTAATTGTATGTCTTATGCATTGATTTGAAAAAAATCTTAGTGTTTTCCTCTCTTTCAATTAATGAAATTCAATTGATTTTTAATGAGACTATTTAACAAACGCTTATTTATTTGCTCTGACATATAGACAGAAGTAATTTCAAACAACATTATTTTAAAGCATTCATTTATTTAGTATAAAACAAAATATTTTATGTATTATGTGGAGAACAATAATTTTTAATTACAAACAAGGGAGAAGAAATAAGAATGAAAAAATTTAAAATGAGTATGGTGGCATTCGTAACGACGTTGTTAGTATTGTCGGTCCCTTTTTCTACATTTGCAAACACAATAGATCCTTTTAATTCTGGATGGGATTACTTAGGAGAACAAACGCTATATTCTAATGGTGCTGAAAGTGATGTATATGCCTCTACTGGTGGAGATTATAAGATTTGTCGAGCTGCTGAAGTAGGTTCAACTAGTAAGTTAAAGGTTGAACTATGGGAGTACGATCCTGATAGCTATAATGATTATGTAGGAGTACGATATTTAGGCCCCGGTGAATGTGGAGTTTTCAGAAATATTGGTGGCTTTGTGGATGGAGGAAATGAAGCGGAATTTTTTGCGAAATCAAGATCTAGCAGTAAGATGCATTTAATCTTTTTTGATTAATCCATTAACAAAATGAAAAATAATCCAGGTTTGATACGTAAAAGTCAAAACGACAGATGGGCAAGATTAAGTTGATAGGTTGCAATACAGCTTGCCTTAGAAGTGTTTTTGGTCTATTGGTAATAATTTTTTTACGAGTTAAGGTAAATGTATAGGTTACAGTATTTTTAAATGAAGTCGCCCTGTGCACAAATCAGTTGCGACATTTTGATGTTTTTTAAAAATTCTAAGGGAGTTTTAATCGAAAATCTTCACCTGGCGGACCGCTGTATCCCCTACTTGTTGCGCTTATACTTTCGTTGTTACCTTCTTTTTCCTCAATATATATCTTTGCACCTGTGCAGCAAGTTTTATCCTGTCCTATGCTGTTTAAATCTCTAATTGGGTTTCTTTGCCCATCCCCTTAAAAAGGGTAAATTTTAAACAAACTTAATTGAGTTTTTACACTTTCTCAATATTACAGTATCAAATTTCTTATATAATTGAATTATTCTTTTTATTTATTTTTATGTACCTGTTCCCTTTGAACCCTATTATAGGGTTCCTTTTTTATATTCAAATATTTATTAATTAATTTATCAATTTCTTGACTTAAATGGATTACTTTTGTATGACTAAAGCCATGTTTATTTACAAGTTCTACTAATTCTAATTTTTTATTTTCTATTAGATTATTTAATTTTGTCACTAACATACACTTTTTTCTTTCACACTCCCCCTGAGCAAAATAAAAAAGAGCAGTTCCCAGCCCCTGTATACTTAAGAAATTTTTTTATTGCAGTGTAAAATTTTCCGTATTCTATTATAAATGAATATACATAAAGCTAACAACAATAATTTTAGTGTGTCAATAAATAAAAAGCAGCAATATTTAATTACTGCTACAGCTTCTTTTTAAATTCATTATTTATAAAAAAGTATTCTTCCGGTCCATCAGCTTCACCATACCAAACTTCCAGCTTTATACTATGTGTCGCTACTTCTTTTAATATCACATTCATAAATGATGTAATAGGTGTCACGTTATGTTCTGTATCTCTGTAATTCTTTAGATTGGCTTTAAATGACTATTCATAACCTTTTAAATTTGTATAATCGTCATTCTCTTCTTCCTAGTTGCCTACGTGCCATCTCATATATAGAAAATCAGCTTCTGCTAATGCTTCATTTATTTGTTTCTTTGTAAATGGAAGGTCTTTACTATGATTAACTTTTATATATTCTTTAACGAACGGAAACTTTAAAGCAGCTTCTTCCCAGCTTCCTGTATTTATTAATTCAACCAACACTTTATATTCATCCTTTATAATTACTTTACCGCGAAAGACTGAATACATTTAAAATGGCACCTTTTTCACCCTCTTGAACCCATTATGAATTTAATTACCATATATCCTTAACTACACAATGGAAGGTTTTAGAAATCGTATTATGTTTCCCTTTTGGTTAAATTCACTATCGTTGTTGCAATTCTTAGAGGTAAGATCAACTAGATAACTCTCTGAAATTTTAAAAGTTCTTTCCTCATTAAACATTTTCAAAGGAACTGATACTCCAACATTATTATCCAAATGACTTAGTACCATTACAGGGATAGTTTCTCCTTTTAATAAATCAACATATGAGGTCTTAACTTTATAATAATGCCCTTCTAAAAAATGCATTTTTCCGTTTATTAAATCCACTGCAACTCCATTATTACAATACGCTAAGTTTTGATTTGAAAAATGAATATCGTCCGATACTTTAATAAATTTCATCGTTTTATTATCAAATATATAGTAACCGTCTCTTACTACAAAAAGATTATGTGGATTGATAAACTCTAGCAGATAATGTGTGATTTCAAAGCTAGTATCTCCCTCAATCATTTCTCTGTATTCTACATAAAGTTTCTCTAATTTTTTAAATGTACTTAGTTTGATTCCCTGATTTGGTCTTGATGCAAGTATTAAGTCATCTAATACCCATTTAGCCACATATGTTGACGTTGGAATCATTTACAATTTACCCCCTTCAAAATTCTATATATGAACATATAAACTATTTAAATTTAATAAATTGGGCTCTACTTAAAGTATAGGCAGAATCTATTTAATAACTAAGATAATTCTCTAACTTTTTCATATTTACTTTTTATAAATTATATTTATCAAACTCTAAAATGAAATATTTATCATTTTAGCCAAGAAGACTCCTTCCTCAAGGAACGCTAAGTGAGTAGGTGGGAGATGAATTGGCTTCGGACA
>NZ_CP031292.1:2419699-2472313 GCF_003355115.1 Bacillus sp. COPE52 | reverse complement strand
TTCTAGATATTGAAATGCTTTTGGATAAATTCCACTTTTCTCTAAGTTGGATGGTTGATTAAATGCTTTTTCTACAGAAAGGCTGTATATATTATTTTGTACTTCTGTCATATTATAAAACTTCCAGGGCGATTGTTGTCTCAAATGTCCTGCCTCATGCCAAGGGCCCCAGCCATCTGTTATAAATTTATTAATATCTAACACGTATTGGATTGCATCTCCTACATATGCGGTTCGATAAGAAGTTGCATACATATAATAATCGGGAGAATGATTTTCTTCTACGTAATGAATATAATGTTTATCTACTTGTTCTTCGGATAATCCAGCTACTTTGTCTTGAATTCGAGTAGCTTCATCCATCTTTTTCAATAGTTGTACAGGATCTGTATTAGAACCCAACAAATATTTCTTAACACGTGCAGGGCTGGCTGTAATTAATACACGTTCTCCTTTTAACTCCACTGCATGTGCATTAGGATATTGGTCCAGCATGTTTATTAAATCTTGTTTCGTATGCTTTCCTAATTCAAAGAAAGGCGTAGTCGTTCCCCCTGCTGTGATTGTTGTTCGAATGGTACCACCTTGTTGTTTATTATAAAAATATATCATCCCCCCATTTGGAGATTGGATTGTGTTTATACCAGGTTTTAATGTGAATGATTTTATCTTAGAATCTTCTCTCCAAGAAGCATCATACGAATACGTTCCAATATATACCTGAATATCTTGATTACCTTCTACATTAATCGTTATTTGTTCATTTGGCTTTGCATATAAACCAGTTGGTTCATATGGACTAAATGCCATATTTTTTCTTTCCTGTTGTTTCAGTACCTCAACATCCCCTTTTCCTGGGACCGTAAATGCTCTATTTTCTGATTTAACTGACTTTTCACTTTGCAGTGATGTCGATAAATTTTTTTGCTGCTCCTTTTGCTCCGCAAAGACATCCGATGAAGAAATCATTCCAGTCGCAAGCATAGTTACTGTAGCAGTGGCCGCAAGTATTTTTCTAGTTTTATGTTTTGAATTATTCCCCATATTATCTCCCTCATTTTTCCTTATCACTCTTAAGTTTTTTTGTTTTCTTCTCCATGTTTTTACAATCTAAACTATTCATACTATTTAAGTTGTGTCTATTACTCTATATTTTTTCATAAATATCTCCTTTTCTTTATGTATTATTGTATATAAATGTTATTTGATGACACATTAAATAACAACTTTACGATAAACTCATCGATAACAGCCTATTATGTTTTGATTCTGTATTCTAAACTTCCATCCAATTAGAGAAATATATCCAATTGGAGAAATAAGTAAATAAATTACAACATTTAAAGCTTGTGATCTCACGAAAAATTCATAAAACTTTTTTACTTTAAAGGTTTAAACAATTGTGACCACATTTGTTTGAACCTCCACAATTTTTTTCTAAGCTATTCTCTAAAAATCTTATTTTTCGTTGTAAATAAACCTGATTGGTACTCTTTATGCAAAAGAAAAGATGGAATCTTTAATAATCTGTACCCTTTGTAAAGGACATTTTGAAAAAAGTTAGGCAACATCAAGAAGATGATTTCTGTATCCAACAGGAGTCATCTTTTTTAAATTCCATTGATATCTATAATGATTATAATACGTCATATATTTCTTAATCTCTTGTTTCAATTCATTAAAGGACGCGCAAGGTTTTATATGAGCTTCATCTTTCAGATGACCAAAAAACGATTCTTGTGGGGCGATATCCCAACAGTTACCTCTTCTTGACATGGATTGTCCAAGGTTTAGCTTTTGATAGGTAGGGCTTGTGTAGTCGGATCCTTGATCTGAATGAATATAAGCACCTTCAGTCAATCGAATCCGCGGATTCCTTTTTAGTTTATGGAGAGTTGTCGTTACGAGCTCTAATGTCATCTGTTCTGAAACATGGTAAGCTAAAATTTCATTAGTTGAGCCGTCTAAAATTGTAGATAAATAGGCCCTTTGATTCTTACCGTAAACTAAATAGGTGATATCTGTAAGAAGTGTTTTCCCTGGGGTGTTTTGTTTAAATTCCCGATTTAATTGATTCGGTACTATTCGATGTTCTTTTGTAGCTTTAAGCATTCTTTTATAAGGATTCGCTTTGCGAACCGGACAAAAAATCTCGTATTTCTTCATAATTCTACGGATACGCTTTAAATTGTAGACACCTTGAAACTGACCCGCCAATGTCATCTTTATCTGACGAGCCCCCTTCTTTCTATTTCTAAATCGAAGTGCTTTTAATATGGTTTCCTTCAAGATTTCATCTCGATCACTCTTTTGTTTCCGTTGTTCTTGAGATGAAACTGAAAAGTAATTATAGTATCCCGAACGGGATACACCAGCTACTTTACACAAATGACTGACCATATTCCTTAAGTTGTATTTCATGATGACAGAACGAATCAAGATGAATTTCTGACTAGGTGGTAGTGTTATTTCCTTCTCATCCTCCCTTCCATAAGTTTGATTTTTTTAGCAATTCGTTTTCCGCCTTTAGTAAGTTTCGTTCGGCTTCTAAACGGGCATACTTTTCTTCTAACGTAAGCTCTCTCCTAAGAGTTCTTCCAGCGTTTTCGATACGTGTACCCCTTAAACCCAATACACCATTTTTTCTATAAGCAGCACGCCATCTACTTCCCGATGACATAACTCGTTTCATTCCAATCATATCTATATCAAAACCACATTCTTCAAAAATATTTCGAGGTAGCTTTCCTTTTTCATCTTCCTCAATAAAAATATGCTTAAATTCCTCTGTATAAGTGATACCTTTCTGACTTACAGATTTTACGTATAGGTTATTTGATAGAATTTGAATTTCTCTTTCTGTAAATAGTTTTTTTTGTCATTTCCAACATTCTCCGATCCCAATTTTCCTTCTATTATACAAGAAATACCCTATAGAATAGACTTTTTTCAAGTGTCTATTCTATAGGGTACATTTTACTCCGATCTTATCTTTTTTTATTTGTTAATTTGCAATAGGGCTACCGCCATATGCCCATTTTCATGATTAGTTCGTTTTACTTTTAATACTCTCAGTTGCTTTTTTAAATAGTTTCATTGCCTGTTCTGCTTTGTTATCTGCCTGTTCCAACTTATTATCATTTTGTTCTTCTAATGCTTCTGAAAGTAATTGCAGAGCATCCCAGTAATTATCCATTGCCTGTTTTATCTTTTTTTGTTCAACTTCTAACCCTTTAGGTGCCTCAAGGTATTTGATGTCTCTTACGTGTGTTTTTGCCATATCCAAACTCAATTGGATTTCACTTTTCTTTGACTCATAATCCTTTATATCTGAATGCCCTATATCTTGTATCAGTTTCATAACTTCATCCATCTTATTTGTATTTCCTACGATGGCTGCTTTGTATTTATCAACTTCTGAACCACTAACTTTGTCATTTAAATCTTCCTCACGATGCCCCTCTTTCGCATGTTTCTGGTTCTCTTCCTTTACCTTTTGCTCTACATCAGGGTATTTCTCGTTTATCCCATTAAATACTGTCTCCCATTTAGAAACACCATCATCTATCCCAAACATACCGTTTTGTATGCTTTCTTTTGCTTTATCCTTATCATATTCACCATCATACTTACGGTCATCATACTGTCTAACTGCATCTTCTACTTTTATTAGGTGTTTTCTAATCTCTTCTACCCCTTCTTGTATTAAGAATTGGTAGTCTTCATACTTTTTAGGTGGTTTGATTTTTTCAAAACGGTTTATGTCCAAACTAATGTGACTAATTAAGGAATCTATCTCACCTATGTAGACACCCTTTTCTGTAAATAATTCATCAGTTTTCTTTTCTAGTTTTTTTAAATGATACTGGAATTCTAAGTGTAGTTCAGTCAAACGATAAGGGTAATCTTTTTCAGATACCTTTACCTTCTCTTCACCTTCTGTGTCTGATACATTTGATTTACTTTCTTTACTACTTGATTCGTCTTCCTGACTTCCCTTTTCATACTCAATTCTAGACAATGCGTTTCTTAGTTGGTTTTCAATGTGTTCATCACTATAGTGCAATTTCTTTAGGTCAGATACCATTTTATCTGCATCATAATACTTATCTACTTTTCTATACTCTGACTGTGTAAGTCCATATGTATTTAATGTGCAACCTACTAGCATGAAACTAACACTTAACCCTGCTATTGCGATACCCTTAAATGATTTATTAATTTTCATTTTAAACTTATCTCCTTTTTCTTTTAATAATTCTTTTCTTCAGCAATAGACAGATTTCCCTGAGTTTCTACATTGTTGGCATTGCCTGCTGCTTCAGCTTCGTTTTCCTTACACTTATTTACTGTTTTTGAATTTCTTCTTTATAATTATAAAAAGGACATACCTAAGCATATAACTGCCAATAAGATATATCCTCTTATTATTTTATAATGATGGTAATTAATGAGTCAAAGTGGTTTTGCGAAAATTATATACAAAAGGCATAATTTATTGATTACTTGGCAATTTATGTTGAGTACTACAATGAGATACTAGTGAATATGCAAAATTACATATTCAGATTGCTATCGTTTTTGTTTTTTGCGGTTATTTAGGATTAATGATATAAAAAAAGCAAACCTATTGAATAAATAATACAAATCGATTGTTTAGTTACCTTAGAACTATTCGTAAAACAAACCAGCTGGTTAAAAAATTTGAATTTTTCATCAGTGTTCTTCAACAGTTTTCTCATACTTTGAAGCACCTTTTGTCTTTATTAAACTCTTTTTTCATCTCAATATTGTATTTTTTCATATATGCGTTGCTGCTCTTTGTAAAATGATTCCTCTTGATTGTAGTCAATTAATTCCTTTCCTTCGCCTCTAAGTTGTATTTCTTGTTCTTCTCTCTTTTGTGTAGCAGGTGTATTATACGTGCCTTATTATCAATAATTTAATCGTAGTCGTGCAATAGCTCCTTTATTTTTTCATGTCCATGCCCCCAATAATCATTTGGAATTACATTGCTAGATTCCATAACAGACTTGGGATTAGGGCCTTCTTGTTCTTTATTAGCCTTCTCATCTTTAACCTCAGTATTTTTAACACCATCTTGCTCTTTCTTCGTTACATTTCTATAAAAATCAAACGTTATAATCGTCGAATCCTCTCCACCATGAACTAATATCCGAAAATAGAAAATAGTTTAGTTGTCTCACTGAATCTAGGATTTTCCGCTACCTCTATGACTTTGTCGAAAGAAATTCCGACTTTAATTTGATCATACTGTTAATACATTTTCATTCACATCTTTATAATGCGGATATTTGTCATTAATTTCCTCACCCTTTTTCTTAAATTCCTCCACTCGTTGTACCTTGTTTTTCTTCTTAGTTTTTTTGATAGCCTCTTCGTCCTTAGACGGATTCGACTTTTCCTCTCCTTCCTGTGCAACTTCAATAAATTCTTATTTCTTGTATGACTTGTAATCCCTATCTTCCTTCACAGGGTAGGTACTAAAAATTGATATAGACCTTGTACATAATAAGAGTAGTTTCTTAAATAATATCGTATTAGATTTCATAATATAATTCCTCTATTACATTTATTGAATTGAATGTTTATAAATCCTCCTTTGGAAACACTGTCTATTCCCTCTGCACATACATTCTCATATAATTTTTTGTAAGACTCTTCGTTATTCATTACAAATCACTTTGTTTCTGCAGCACTTGTACATTCCATAACGTTTCAATTACATTAGTTTCATCCAAAAGTTAGTACCTTTCTCATTATTCACACTTAATCTCTATCAAATGTCTTGATTGTGTATCTTATTCGACAAAAATAATTGTATATAAAATGTACTTCCTTATTTATCTTACTTGATGAAATATTCGCTAGGCGTTCAATTAATGGCATGTAAAGCTTTTTCCCCTAATTCATTTTAATTATCTTATATTAAATTATAATTATATAAAATTCCCCTTTCTATAAATATTGTTATTATACTCAGCGTGTATCCTCTGGTATATCGTTTTACAGTAACTCTATTTTCTATACTTTTACCCTCAGCGGTTTCCTAATAATTTTATTTTTCTGATATTAACCTAACTAAATACGTATTATGTATAAAGGCTTAGGAAATAACTCTAATCCCCCCTTTCTAATATTTTGACAATACAAGGTTGCATATTCATGATGAAAAGGTTTTATTAAGTAAGTAAGTTACCCCGCAAGTTTGTACTTTCACATCTCCCGTGAATTCGAACTTGTTTCATCCTATCTACTTTACCTAATTATTTAAATTCCTCCCTAAACGAAAAAGACAGCCATCTTAGGCTGTCTTTTTCGTTTACTAAATAAAATTATAATAAAAATATTGTTGAAATGCTAAACAATCATATTGAAGCATTGATGCTACAATTCGTGTAGTTAAGAATAAAAGAGAAAAATGCTTATTCTAGTGATAATTCAAAACTTGATTTAAGGACAGTATAATATATAAATTTTTCTTACTTTAAAAGTATTCTAGCTGATATAATTTATGGGATATCTTAAATTAAGGAGGTACATAAGTAATGATAATAGATGTAATAGATATAATAGTATCTTTATTCTTAATAATTACCCATTTTATTAAATATCTCTTTTCAAGTGGAGAAAATAAACAAAAAGCAAAAGAAGAGCTAAAAGAAATTATTACTGGTACTGATGGAAAAATGTTAGTAGGTTTTTTTGGAGCGGCATTAGTTACAGGGATATTGTTTGTAGTATTTTACTTATAAAATTGATGATTATCCAATAACATATAATCAAGAACACGGTAATTATATTCCTCCTTTTATCTCTGGGGAATGTAATTATTATGATGATGTATGGAAAAATCACAAATTTGTTTTTGTTGGTGAAAACGATGAACCATTTAATAAATTAAAAGAGAAGGGAGCACACCATTTTGGTTATGCTCCCTTCTCTTTTTAAAGCACTTCTAATTCTTCATGTCGGTAAGGCAATTCAATCTCGCGTAAGATTGGTACCTGATTCCCTGCTGTTTTTAAAAGCGTTTTTACATATACAGTTTGAATTGGTTGGAAAATATCTGTTGAAAAATCAAACTTCTCCGTTAGTCCTTCATCAAAGTACAATTCATGTTTTACAGTGTAATCATTAAATGATGGACATCCAACGGGTACTGTTACCTTTGGCGTATTTACATTTGTAAAACGACGATCTGTTCCTTCTAAAGAGAACTTTGTTGTGAATTCCGCAGTATCTTGGGAATATTCACGGTATTCAACAACGATGTCTTGGAATCCATACATAAAAATTCGTTTGTTATCATGCTTAAACCAGTAAGGTTGTTTTACTTTAATTTGTAGTTCTGTTACTTGTCTTCTTGGGAATGAGAATACTAACTTACCAGATTCAACAATCTCTTCTGGAATTTCTGTATTGTTTACCTTTTTAATTGGGTAAGTTTCAATACGCCTCCACTCTCCATTTTGATTCTTATATTGAATATCAAGAATACTCATAGAGTACTCCGGAGATGGATGAATAGTAATTGTGTTTGTATAAATGTTATTAGAAATATTTTGTGGAATTTTCACATGAATTAATCCATACACTTCTGTTACGCATTTGTTTTCGTTTGATTCAGATTGACGAACCCAGAATGAGTTCTTATCTCCATCAAATGCTTTAGTAATACCACTAGAATCTACTGCATAGAACTTGCGTTGTTTTGTTTCTTCATCAATTGGCTCTACATCTGAGGACTCAAATACACTTACTTCTAGGTTGCTAGGCAATATGTATTCTCCTAAGTCATTCTTATAAGCAATCTTATCATGAGCTCTAACAACAACTGGGGTAACAATTCCGTGAAGTGTATCTATATTAATGGGATTATTTGCATTTGAGGAAATAATATTGCTTGCATGATAGAAGGATCGAGTTAGGATACTCTCCCCGTCTACACTGTTATTTTGGTAATCCTTTTCTAGCTCATATACCCGTCCTTCTAACTTCTTTAGACGGTTTTGTAAGAAGTAATTTTCACGTAAAATATGATCCATATTTTCAGAGATTGTGCCATCATGACTATTAACAATATCAAACAAATTTGTAATATCAGTCTGGATGTCATTACGTAGTTTATTAAACTCTTCAGAAGAGCTAGGCCCCTTGTTTAGATTCGGATTTCTTAATGTAATCGGGCGCATGTACTCACCTTCCCTATCGTATCGAATTAATTTTTTCTTCTAGTTCATCAACATTTGGTTTAATAACCATGTCGATAGATGAAGCTTGAATTGGTGTTTCATTAAAGTAATATATCTCAAGATCTTTTATTTCAACATTTTCCGCCTTTAACTCTTTCGGTTTTTCATGAACGTTTATATTAATTGATACCGATTCAGCATATTGGAAACGTAACACGTAATCGATAGTGATAAATTCATTACTTTTCGCTAAAGGAACCTTCCTTGTGTCACCATTCTTATCTGGTCCCATACGCATATTGTTCGAACCAAAGGAAAAGTCTGAAGCACCACCTGTACTTCTTACCTTCATTCGAATATAAAGCTTGTCTCCTGGTTCTACATAAAGAGTACTAAACATTCCTACTGGATCTAGCAATCCATTTGAAGAGAGCTTAATTGCGTCACTCACTGCTGTTTTTGTACAGCCATTTAAAGGGCTCCAACTATCTAATTCAGGAATAGGAACTGTTCGTGAGTAATCAATTTTTTGAAGTGTGGAAGCCGTAAATAAACTCGACTTCCCTACTTCCCGATCACCTGTCATGATAGAAATGAAATTATTGTGCATTTCTTTTTTGTGTCCATCTTTATGTGTTGCTTCATTTCCTTCTGTAATGTTTCCTAATAATAAAAGGTCGTGGGCAGATTCAAGAACAAAATTCGTATATTGGGAAAGCTCAGTAACACCACGGTAACGAGCATTGGCTTTATGGAAAGAAGGTTTATATTTCTTTTCTATTTTCATCTCTTTGCCATCCCTTTCATTTATTTAAGCTTTAGATAGGTATTTCTCTTTAATACGGTTGTGTAAATTACCAACACATACGTTTTGTCATTTCTAATTGGGACAGTACTTACCTATTTTATTCTAAGACTTGTAACAAGTATGTCTTAGCATTTCTTTACCCATTGATAACTCTTCACTAACTAAATTGTAATGTATATCGACGTAATACAGGTGTTGTATACTGCCCTACTGAGAATTGTTTCATAACGATTTTTAATTGAATATTTCGGTGCTCTACTTCATCCACATAGTCATAGTAAAAATCATATGTTACACCCGGTAGTGAATGATTAACCACAATATAAACCTTTCCATCTTTCTCATAAAGAGCGTACTTAGACCAATCGTTGTTCTTTGTGTTATATCGTAAGTCGAATACGGATACCTTTTCCAGGAACTGACTTGAAGAATAACAATGAGTACTTACACGAATCGGATCAAATCCTAAATCAATCGTACAGTCCTTATTCAAATTCTGTACATACACCAACACAGTTAGATCATTCCATCCCTGTTTAAATTTGTAGTTTACATTAGTTTGAGAAGAAGGGATTCCTTCAAATAACTTTTCTCCATTTAAGAAGATGGCAATCGGTTCTGTAGATGATGGGATTGTAGAAAGTACTTGTTCTTTTCCTTCATAGAAAATACCCATTCCATAATACAGTTGCGTATGTTGTGTGAATTGTTCATCTTGTAGAATCAGTCCTCGATTCCCTTCCTGGATTGGTATTACATTTCGAACGATATCATTTGATGGCTTCTTCCAATCATCGAGAGAAGGGATATGGGTTTCACCAAAATTCTCGACTGTCTTCTGAACACTCCAAGCATCTTTCCCCATATACAAACGCTCTGTTCGCGGAACGATTTTACGCTTCTCAATAGAACCTAATGAGTAGAATGCGACTCCATTTGCTTGCAGTTCAATAATTTCAGATTCTTGGCCACCGATATTCTTTCGAATGCCCAAGTTTGTTGGACTAGCATGAACAACATATTTAAAATCAATTAGGTTAGGTGCTTGTGCAGTATCCCTGTTAACAGGAGAAATCTGTTTCCAGCTCTCTTCCCTATCATCTACTCGTACAAAGTACTCGATATCCGTACCGTCCGGAATCTCTTCTTCTGTAACCAATGATACTTTCCCAATAGAGAATGTCTCATCTGTTTTTGGCGTAAGAAATTTTGTAACAACCTCTCCTCTTTCTGGATAACTTAATTGGAAAAATTGAATTTTTTTAACTCCAAACAAGTACTGATATGAATAACCTTCAGGATGGACAATTTCTTTATCACTTTCCTGTTTGCGAATCCAAATTCGCATATTCTTCATTTCTGTTGTCGGGAAATAAAAAGATACATTATTCCCCGTCTGCTTACCATCTGGATAATATGGTAAATGGAAATAATTCAGTTCATCTAGCGTGAATTCAATATACACAGTAGCACTTTTAATTGTATGTAGGCTTAAATCAATTCGATTCAATACCTGTTTATCATTAAATTTGATATCTATATATCCATCAGCTGGCCCTTCCATTTTAGACAACCATACTTCTTGGAACGTTTCATTTGTATTTACATTTAATGCTTGTTCAATCTTCCCTGAAATGGGAATCTTCTTAAATGTACTTACAGAACTCTTTGGCATAACGAACTTAATTTCACTAGCAGGATTAATTAAAAATGAGGTATTCTCCTGTTTTTTAAGTGTGATTTGATGATTTTTTATATCGATAGATACATTGTCTTCTGAATCAATTTTAGATAGGTCATCAAATGTATCAAAGATACTAGCTAAGTAACCTGTCTTTCCATATAGCAAAATTTTCTCTTTTAATTCCGATTCTAATCTTCTAGCTTCATACTCTAATCGATTCTTTTCTACTTCAAACCAATGAAACTTTCCCTTTAGCTGGTTATGAACAGCAATTGTATTTTCGTAAAGAATCATCAAATCTTTTTGAATTCTTTCAACAACTTCATTAAAAAAATCAGACTCAGCTAATTCACCATTACGAATACGCTTAAATGTATACTCAGGAGCACCTAATTCTTGATCTCTTAATAGTTTATTTAAACGAGAAGCGAATTCCTTGGATGTAGGAAGATTTCCCTTTCTCAGTTCTTCTTGAAGGATTTGGTTTACCGCTACAGTAAAACGTTTTTGACGAATATTGATAGACATCCCCTACACCCCTTTCTGTTCGGTAAGAATTTTTAAAGCAAAGTCTTCAACGAGTGGTGTTGTATGAAGAAGAGGTATTTCATCTTCTGTTGTTTTCTCCGGTCTCTTCATAATGATTTTTAACCTTACTTGCTTTGGAAGTTCTTTTAATTGAAGGTTTTGTTTGTAAAGAGCAAACGCATTTTCAATATCAGATTCGTTATCATTAACTGAAAGCACCTTTGCAGGGAACTTATCGTTTACTGGGTGCTGATGTTGTGGGGAAATTCTATGCCAGTCTATATCATCGAAAGAAACAAAGTATTGAATCCAATCATTGGATTCACTTACCTTCTCTTTGTATCTAGCAGGAACTTTTTCATTTGCATATAGAAGTACTTTCTTAATACCATCTTCAAGTAGAAATGGTTTGCTAATATATTCACTCGTTTCAGCGAATTCGAAACTCATAATGTCGATGTCTCGAACTCCTATAGCGTAACGCCAACCTTCAACAGCTTCTAATACCTTTTTAATCTCATAGTCGCTATTAATAGTATGGATGCCGTATTTTTCATCAACAATATTACTTGGCACCTCCTGTATGCGAATACGTGTAAATGAAGTAGAATCTTTTTTTCTTCTATAGAATGCTTCTTGTCCTAATAATTCTTTATAAGAATTTGGTTGTTCTAGTACGAATTCAATATATTTTGCTTCTCTTGATGGGAAGCTCCAAACACCTTGGCCAGAAAATTTTGTTTTAGCAAAGTTTTCACTACCATCAAATAAATCCTCGGCTCGATAGCTTTGAGGTGTTTTATTGATTTCTTGGTTTAATACAAATTGGTCTTTTTCGAAAAGACCTTGGTATTCAATACCGTCATTAGATGTTCGAATAGAATATACATTAACTGTACCTGGGCTACCTGCAGCATGATAAGGATTTAAATTAATCCAGTTGATTGTCTCGTTCTTAGGTAATTGAACAACAATCTTTACACGTAGTAAGTCACCATGTTCCTTTCCCTTTGCCCATTCAACGTCGTAATAGAATGATTGTTTCTTATAACTTTCTGGGATGTTTACCATTTCAAATTCAAATACAGTATCCGGGTTTCCATCGATTAATGCTTTCGGATCATCATTCTTAATTTGAGAAGAAACATACTGGTAATTTTCGAAATCTGAATCTGATTGAACTTTACGAGATAGAAAATAAGTTCCTGCAATTCCATTACCTTGAATAGCTCGAACTTTACTTCCTATGCTTCTATTTAAAGCATTTGTACGACGCAGTGTTAATACACCTTCTTGTGTATGAATCATGCTTCTGTTCTCTACTGGAGTTAAAGCAGGATCCACATTATCGTAATTCGTAAACGATTCTTTTAAATAAACCGTGTTAGGGGTTGTTTCTTCAGTTAACATTTGAAGGTCTGATACGACCCCATTAATACTGCGCACGATAGATAAGATTCTATCTTTCTCACTCTGAGAATAATTAAAATAATCTACCAGGTATGTAGCAATGGTATTTAGTTCTGAGAATAAAATACCTAAGTCTTTCTCCATTTCCTTGTTGTTATCATAGTAATCCTCAAGAAAAGGTAGTTCTCCATACACAACTTTACGTGCCTGGAATAAAGGCTTACCTATACAAGATTGATACCGGTAAAAGATTTCATCTGCTAATTGAGATACTTCTTCTTTTGTAGCAGAACTATTTAATCGTATTTTCGCTTGCTCCAAAAGATATTCTCTTTGTTTCTCTAATATTTTAGATTCAATAACAGGGGCATTCATTCTTGCACCTCCCTACTTCATGACTTTAAATTTTAATTGGTAACTATCGACCATTGGCGTTACTACTAGTTCATCACCAACGTTTTTACGCAAAATAACTTTTAATCGAAAGTTTGTCACTAAGTAATCGTAGTGTACAACCACTGTAGCATTACCATGATTTGTTGCTTCATTATAATAAAGATCCGATCGATTAAAGCTTTCTGTGAAAATGAGTTTATTCTTCTCTTGCTTATACTCAAATGTATTGTAAACAGAATCCGGAACAATGCTATACTTATTTAAAAACACATCTTTGTTAGTTTTATAATCTGTACGGTTTTTTGTTGTAAATTCATTTTTGCTTGAATAAGAGATTGGGAAGAACTCTTTTTGTGTCTTTCCCCCTTCTACTACAATTGAACCATTCGTTAGAAATACATCAATTGGTCTGTAATCACTTGTATTCGGATCATAACTCTCTTCACTGTTCACTTGTTTATAATCAACATATGGATACTTAGACAGCTTAATTGTATTGTTATAATCAGTTCCATTTGGGAAAGACTCCACTTTACGAACCCTTTTAGAAAATCGATCTCCTACCTTAACTGTCCAAGGGTCAAATAAGTTTGCGTTTGGTACATAATCAATAGTGTAAATTGAACTATTATCATGAGGCACAGCCAACTGAATAGCAGCTCCTCTTTCTGTAAAGTACCAGTCACTCCTATTCATTAAAATATTATTGCGGTATACTCTTGTATTATCTTCATCACTAATGTCTGCATGGAATCGAAGTCCCGCACTTGAGCCACGGAAGAATAGCTTTTCACACTTCACATTCCTTGTACCTTCAGGAAGGATTGAAACCCAATCATTAAGTGAAGGATTTTCTTCTAATGAGATGTAGTATTCAATAGAAGTGACTCGATCTGTTGCCATCCCATTTAGCTCATTAAACAGCGGATGGTCTTCAAAGGTAGATAATGAAACCTCTACAATATTCCCCTCTACTTCAATTGGTTTTGTAACAAAAATTCCAGCTTGTTCATACAAAGAATGATTTAATTGAAGGTTCTTTATTCCATATTGGTAAACATATTCTGTTGAACTATTTGTACGATTACTTGAACCAATTCCTTCTACGACTGGAGGAAGCGGTCCAGGTGTTGTACTACTTGTAGTACTTTGACTTTGTAGTAAAGTTGTTTTTGGTTTACTTGCACTTTCAAAACTGTTAACCATCTAAATCCTCCTTTCTATCGTTGTTGGCTATCTAAAGATCTTTTGGCTTGTTCAAAATCACTACGGTATAAATTCATAGGGTCCGATGAAATAGATGAGTGACTTACATTAATGTTTTGGTAACTATCTAAGATTTCTTGATGCAGCTGAATACCAGATTTAGAAGAAAATAATTGGTCTACATATTCTCCAACTGCAGACTCATAAATAGATTGGCTTCTTGTTGAAGCTTGATCCCATAACTCTGCTTTCATTACTTCTTCTTCCTTCTTTGATTGGTCTAGTAATGTATAAGACTCTTGTTTAATGATTAAATAGAATGTCTTTGCAAATACAGGAGAGAAATGAAGATAGATCGATCCATTTGTTTGAACTGCTCTTGAAAGAGGAATTTCGTAAGTAGTCGATTCTTCATTTTGGTCAACTTGATACATCAATGAGAGTAACTCGATTGGATACTCTGTAAAGAAATCAATGAACAAATGATTTACGGTTTTAGGCTTGTCTAACGTGATTTTTAGCTTGGCCATAACACCTTTTCCGCTGACTTTTTCTGTTTCATCTACTACATCTGTTTCTAACGCAGAGAAGAAATTATAAAACTCATTTACTTCTTTAAGGGCGATTTCCGTTAAATCAATATAGGTCAAACTAGTACCTGTAAAGTCTGTTTCAAAATCATACCCATATGAAACAATTTTCTTTCCCGCGAAGTCCCAAGAATAAGGATAGTATTCGATTTTATAAAGTAATCGTTTTAATACTTCCGTTAATCTTGGTCCAGCTTCTACAATCGGGCGATCATCAAACTCAGCATGTTCATAATCACTATTAGGAGCAACTAGATAGATACTAAAATGCTCTTGTCGATTGTATGGGTGCATAAATGTCATTTCCCATAGTCCTTCAAATTCAGATACGGATAATGAATAATGTTGTTCAATATAAATGGGAGTAGGCATTCTCTTTCCTCCTTTCTATAGTTTTTTTATTTCCGTATAAGCAGGTGCATTCGTTTTAACTGCTTGCGCCCAATACGTTTCAAGTGAATCATCTATTGCATGTTCCAATGGATGGTTTTTATCTGAAATGCTATTTGGTGCTTGATACATAACTTCAATCTTTGCAGTTGTCGCCCCATTTGAATTTTGCATTGTGTTCTCCACTTCTCTGATAGGTAGTGCTAAATAGTGTTGATGAAAACTACGATTCAATGATGCGCTTTGTAAAGATTTACCGTCGCGGTCTAAGAATAAATGTGCATATTGATCATGATCTGTTTCCATGTACAAACTCTTTTCTTTTTCTTCAAAACCGTATGTCTTTACGACTAAACCATCTTCTCCTTTTGCTTTGAGGTTTAATTCCTCAACACGAGTAGAAAGTGAGTCCACTTCTCTTTTTACATCATCTAATGTTCCTCGAAGAATTCTGTCGTAATTCGCAATTACTTTCTCAATAATAAGATGTGAGTTATAAAGTCTCTTTAAATCCAGAGCTACATTCGAGTGAATTTGGTTAAAATGTTCGGCATCGACTTTTTCACCCGTTGTCGTAAGAGTCGTAACCTTTTCTTTTCTATTTGCAAGTTGTTGAATAAGTGCTTCGAACTCTTCTTTGGTTATGACTTTTACATCAAACAAATCCATATTTTCTTGTAATAGCTGCTCTACTTCTTTACGATCATAATTAGGTAGAACAGATAAATAATTATTCAAATATTCCATATCTACACCTCCTTATGTTGGATATAAACCCAAGGACCTGCCTGTTCACTATATCGATTTCGTATCCGAATAGCAGGACAAGCATTATCGATGGTTGTTTGTTGAATATAAATCCATTCTCCTTTTTCGTTTCTTATTCTCATAGGAGATTTACTTATCTCTAAAGCAGAAGCTAAAATTGATTCAATTCTTCCATATTGCATTTCGCTGTAATGAAAATGTCCATATTGATTTGTCTTAGTCGTTCGTTTCATAACAGGTTCCGCTTTCACTTGGAATGCATTTGCTTTTGGAGTTTCCTTTCTGGTCTCTTCTTGAATATAAACCCAGGGGGATTTTTCGTCTGTTGTAATAGAACGAATTCGGATTCGTAGCTGTGTCATTCAGAAACACCTCCAAAATATAATAAGAGGGAGCTATTGCTCCCTCATGAACGTAACCATTCGTATATGACCAGTCAATATATAAGTTATTGTTATGCTACGACTTCAGCTTCTACTATTTCTTTTGTCGGAACCGCAGGTGGCGCAGGGGGTGCTGCATGTCGCATCATTTCTTCCTGAAGCTGCTGTTCTTCGATAGCTTTTTGTTTTAGAAGTGTTTTGTATTTAACATTTTCACTGATTAACGTAGTAATTGTTGATTCATATTCTTTTATTAGTAGATTTACATCTAAATTTGTTGTATTCCCTTGTTGATTCATTTTGTCTTTCCTCCTATTGAATATTTGGAACATATTATTTTCTGAACAAATCATAAGGACTACTTATTAAAATATCAAGCTAGTTGTGTTGGTTTTTCGTCCCACTGAATAGCATTTACTTCTTCAATAGTTGTACATGCCTCTATTCGTGGCTGAAGTACATTTCTTAGTTTAGATATTTTCGCATCCTTTTCTTGATACGCTACAAATGCAACACTCATAAACTGCTCTCTATTTAAAGTAACTCTATGGGGTGTATCATCTTTCCATGCAGTCCACTCAACTTCTGTCATAAGACCTTCATTAAATAATGCTAAGCTACCAATGAAATTAGACTGTGCTTCTGTATCAAAAGAGAATGTATATGTCTCTGAACCAACAGAAGCATCAAAGTAGCCTAAGATATCTTTATTGCATGCATCATTTAGTTGATTGAATTTAACTGCCTTAACATCTTTTAAAACAACTTCCATATCTGCACCCTCAACCCACTCATTTAAAGTTTCATCAAATCGGGGTTTGTAATAACTTTCTTTCCAGCAAAACTTAATAATTCTTCGTCCTTCAGATAAAGCTTTTTCTATTTTGTCCTCTGACATTAAGTAGTGCTCAATCACATAACCTTCCTCATCTACTTCCCAACATGGTAATCCTACATTTATAGGAGTAAACGGAAAATTATTAACAGGTTCTTCTATAATAGGTTCTTTTGTAATTCCTACCTCACCTACGACTTCAATATTTTCTAAACTTTCCATAACAAACCTCCTTTATTGTCTAGCTAGGAACCTAACTCCATTTAGAGAACAGAAATCAGGAGCGCCACCTTGCATCACAACGGTTCCATCTGCATTTATGTCAAGACGAGAACTACCATTAACACCATTAATAGCATTAAAAATAAGTGTTGTGTTTGGTCTAAATCCAGCAGGTAATTGGAATGCAGACCCGCTCGTACCGCTATTACCTCTTAACAATCCTTGCAGTACAACAAATCCTGCTGCATCTTTTGTATAGGCAACTCCTCCGAATCCACCATACTGAGCCCATCCATTTGTGAATGCTGTAACCTGCGTGAATGGTCTACTTATGATTTCTGCATAACCACCTGCACTACCCGTGTTAACCCTGATTACTTGGGTACCATTCACATCTGAAACCCACCAGTTTGCAGTCGATCCATGACTTGCAGGATCCCTAGGTTTTATGTTCCCGTATCCGTCCATTGCCATACCTGAGCTATTCATAAATTGAATCTGCTTACCGTTGTATATTCTTAGGTCTCCATAGTTTGATACGTTACCAGCGCCGTCTACTTTCCATCTAACAACATCACCTGTTCCATGTATTTCAAGCCCATTATCTGCACCAGCACCTGTTCCGCCAGTACGAAGTCTTGCGATATTGTTAAGGAAGTTTAATGAAATTGTTGCTGCAGTATTACCAGGGTTGCTTGTAGCAAAACCACCTACTGATGCAACCTCACCATTGGCTCTTACCGTTGCTCTTCTTGCACCATTTCGCGCGAACTGCAAGTCACCTGTTGAATTTGCAAGGTTGTCTGGAGCAACTACAATCTTCCAGTTGTTTGTAGGATCTTTCCATTCTAATCCTTCTCCACCACCTGGATCAGTGATTGTAATGTGGTTTACGTTTTCGATATTCGTATTACCCATGTCGATTATTCCACCGACAATTAAGTTACCAGTAAGTTTCACATTACCACCAACATAAAGTTTTTCGGTAGTTCCTGCAAAACCATTAATCCCTACTCCTCGCTCGCGAATAGATAATGCAGGTGTAAATGTAGGAATAGTAACTTTTAGGGTAACATCATTTGAACCATTTAATATGTAACCTATTGAATCACGAACTACAACAGAAATTGTCGCAGTATACGAATCAGCAAGAGTTGTACTACTTGTTACTGTGTAAGACTCTGTTCCCGAAGTTATAGTTGAAGTTCCCTTTGTATATCCTGATGGCATTGTTGAGGTGTTTGTAGCTCCTGCTAATGAAGTATTAGGAGTAATACTAACTTTGAAGGTTGCTTTACCAACTATACGAGATAGTTCACTTGAAGTAACACTTGGTTTTTTGTAGTAGTGAAGATCTACTTTTTGGGTTTTTGCAGAAAGTTTCGATGCGTTACCTATTGTTTTAGCTTCTATAAAGAAGGAAACATTTTTCTTACTAGTTAATAAACCGACTTCAGTGTGGTTGAGAGTTGCTGTAGTTGCGGCAGTAACAATACCTGTATTTTTAAGAACCCATAATGCTTCTCCTTCTACCATTATTATGTCATAGCTACAATTTCGGCCAAGCATGTCCTTAATTGAGCCGGCAATCGAAAGTGAAAGTGGTTTATATTCAGGGAAGATATAGTTTACTGAATTTATTGAGTAGTAAGAAGTGGCTGCTATAGATACACTAGGAGTTCCATTTACAGGAGCGTCTATTCCTAAATCAAGTGGAATAGCTACTGTTTCAGTTCTCGATGAACCTTTACCATTTGTAGCAGTTACCTGTAAATCAATGGTTCCTTTGTAGGGGTTAGTATCTGAATGGGCAGCCCCATTTAGTGCTGCGGCCTTTAGATTGTCTAGCGTCATATAAGTACCGCCCGTACCATTGTTTGCATTGATTGTAATGTTCCCTGGAGAAACACTAGTAGTTCCATTAATAGTTGTGTATTTACTTGATATCCCACTAATGGTGTAACTTATTGAAGAACCCAAATTGTCAGAAGCAGCTCCAAGTGTTACAACAAAGGTTCTTGTATTGTAAGTAACATTAGCACTAGAAGTTAATGACGGTGATTTTAATTCATTTTTATTTACTGTTGGAGAGTAAATAAACCCAGACATCATTTCGTCTGTTCCTACACGGTTCTTTGCCAGCACAGCATATCGAACCGAGTTTGCACCTGCTCCTGGAGCATCATTAATAGACGTACCACTTATGGCACTATTTACGATGGTCCAGTTTTGACCATTAATACTTCTTTTTAGCTCATAAACAAGAGTTCCGTTTGCCCCTGATGCGCTTGGCCAGCTAATATTAAAGGAGCCTGTCCCAAGATTTTCTCTATAATAAGAAGAAACCACTGTTGAACCATCCCTAATGGTAACTGAGCCACCTAATGAGGGAGTCGTAGCATAAACGGAAACAGGTACGGTTCCTGATTTACCTCCGACATAACCTGTTGTACTACTTGATGTTCCACCAAGTTGTGACGTTGCTGAGAATGTGTATGACAAGCTAGATGTTGCCGCTGATATTCCAGATACAGTTACGCTGATTGTGCTAAATTTAGCTCCTGCTCCTTTTGGGAATTTACCTAAAGCAGCAAAAGAAGCAGTAGTACCACCTATATTAATCTTGGGATAAACAAGTGCGTTAAAATAATCGTAAGTTTGGTTATCTAACCTAGCCCAACATGTAACGCTATATGTAACTGAATTTGCAGAACGACTTGTCTGTTCCGCATAAACTGTATAAAGCATGGTCGGGTATGAACCCGACGTCAATGCTGAAAATAACTCCATATGTTTTACTCCTCTCTTAATTTATCTATCTACTAAATGAATACATAGTCTATACCCTTATTGCCAGAATCTGTAGACTTTTTCATACGTAAGACGTTTGTAATCTCAATATCGTCCCTAGCAATAAAACTACCATCTACTCTAACCGATGTATCACCAGTTACGTTTTTGAATACGAAATCATCACCAGATGAACCATCTGATACAAATTCTAAAGCTGTCGTTCCCTTTAATGAGAAGCTTTTCATTCTGATTGTATTGTTTTTGTAATCAATTCCGAAATCGTTCGCTCCGAAATCGAGTTTTTGATTAGTGATATCTATCGTTAAGAAGTTACCGAAAGTCGTTTTTGTATTTAATTCTACTGCTGATTCTCCAAGAACAACTTTCTGAATCTTTGAATCATCAGTAAGGATGATTTTTGCATCACCTTTTATTAAATTACTATCTTGAATTGAGATATTTCCTACCACTACTTCACCAGAGAATGTTCCTGTGAAGTATCCTTTAGTCGCTTCTAAAGTACCATCTGAGAATACTTTGAATGGAGCAGTAGATTTATTGGGGCCTGCCCAGAACCTTAAATCTTTACCAGTTCCGCCAATACTACTTAATAATCCACCAGTAACAATAAAAGAATCTGTTGGTGCATTGTAGTACCCTAATTCAATATCTCCACGGAAAGTAGCAGCATTAAATTCAGCAGAACCATCGGCATCGATCTTCCAACCTTTTTTCTGTCTTTCATATCCAATAGATTGAGAGGTACCAGATGTAGATAGGTTACCATTTGTATCAATATGGAAGGTCTGTTGACCTGAATCATTGTATACTTGGACATCTCTAAAGTTGGCGTATTTTGCTTGAATTGTTCCTGTTTTAATGTAGTTACCGTCAATAACCGTAACTCCATTTGTGTCGTCTTTAGTAAATAGGTTCGACATGAAATTCTTTTCATCTGATAAAGGTCTGTAGTTCCCATCCATATCTAGATAAAGCGGCTTTGCAGGGTCATAACCTGGTTGATCAGAGTTGCTAATCTTATTTCCTTTTGAATCAAGTGCCCATCCAGAAGCAAAATCAGAGAAGGTTACTTTACCTTTTAAGTTGATATTTTTACTTACTACATCAATAGCTCCTGGTGTGACAGACATAGAAGACGCAATATCAAGTGCTTTAATGTCTCCATTTGGAGTTACTACTTTTCCGATTAAGCCCTCAGCATCTTCATTAGCAGGATTCCAAGCTGTTAACTTTGATCCTTCTTCGAATTTAACACCAGTAAACCAGTAGGTTCCATTTGTTCCTCCACCACTTCTACCAATATACACAACTGCATTGTTTGATTTTGCAGTAAATGTAAAGTACAGCTTAACCCATTTATTTTGAGCAGCATCACCTGCATCCATAGTTGCGCCTGGATAACCTACACCATCATTCACCTGGATAACTGCTTGTCCTGATGAAGATTTTACATAGCAAGAAACGGTATACTTTTTACCGTTTTCAACAGAAACCGTCTGAAACAATCCTTGGTTTGCTCCTGTTGTTGTAAATTTAACTGCTTTATCAAAACCAGGCAAGTCTGTAATATCTTCTACCTGTCTTGCAGAAGGAGATCCCCAGTTTGTCCAACTTGTTGCATCTGCAGTAGAGAAGCGAGAGTTTAAAACAACATTGCGTCCCCCTTCTGTTTTTGATGGGTCATAACCATCCGCAAACATTGAGCTACTATTAATAGAAACTTTACCGTTAACAGTTACTTCCCCTGTATTGGTAATTTCTAATGTAACAGTACCACTGTTGTTTGTTACTCTTAAACGTCTTGCATCGACTGATTCAGCTTTTACAGAGTTAGTTTTTAACTTACCACCATCAATAACAGTTACTCCGTTTTCAATAGTAGTGATTTCATAAGCATCTATTTCTTGTTGTGTAGGTTCTCTAAATACAAGTCGATCAAAGACAATGTTCTTAACTTTGTTTGTTGTAGAACCAGAGTAGTTAGCAAGTAAATAACCGGCCATAGCTGAGTAGCCAGCTAGATTGTCTGTTGGTCTTTTCATAACTGCTCGAACTGTATACCACTTACCTAACGTTGGAGCAGTTACTACATCCGATAGGTGAATTGATGCCCTAGAAGGACTCATTCCATTCCAGTCTAGTAAGACACACGCTCCTGTTATTGATCCACTAACCAACATAAAATCTAACTCAAGCGCATAATACTTGTTATTTGGTAGGTTTGGGATAAAGTATCCTGTTGTAATTTGTGCTCCTATTTGTGCAGTATCTGTTGAAACATCAAATCTCATTGCGCTTCCAGTTCTTGTTAGAGTTGTCTCTTTTGAAACGGTTGAACCAGTCCATGAACTAAGTCCAGCAGGATATGCCTGAGTCCAGTTAGAAAATGTTGAGTTAATAACTACCTGCCCTTGTTTTAATGCATTGTTAGCATTATTTGCTGCGTCTTGAGCTTTCTTATCTGTATCCGCAATAGCCTTATCGATATCTGCTGGAGCTAACTCCCAAGATGTAGCAACGTTACCTTCTTCGATTTTTAATGAGTTAACACGAATCCATGCATAACCATTAGAACCTGTCATCTCACGTTTTGTGCTACCACCAATTAGGATGTACGCATTGTCGTCATCGCGGTCAGCTGTAAACGTTAGTTTGACACTGTAATAGTTTGTTAAACTTCCTTCAGCAATTGGTGCGAATTTCGGGAAGTTGGTTGTTTTAATATCAGCTAAACGACGGTTACCACCCGCTACTGTGTACATTAAGTACATGTAATCCAACATGTCACCCAGTTCGCTTGTTGCCACGTTCATAGAAAGTGTGTACTCTCGTCCGCTTTTAACCGAAAACTTTCTTCCGTCACTTGTCATCCCGATTTTAGTATCTAAAGGAACAGGCAACTGAGTACTTCCGTTTCTCGTTTCCATAAATAATGCTTTTCCTGTCGGCAATAGCGGTTGTGCATAATGACCAACAGATCCAATGCTTCCCCAACGACTCCAACCAGAAGCATCTTTGAAGTCTGTTCCAGTCAGCATTTGAGTACCGCCGACTTTCATATCGTCATATCTTTTATTTGCTGCATCGATTAAATCATTAATGTCTTGAGTAGCTAAGCTCCAGTCTGTTACCTTATTTCCTCGTTCTAATTGGAATCCAGTAACGAATCCTGCAGTTGCTACTGATGATGAATCCGCCCCAGCATAGACGCTTATTGTGCTGTCTTTTGCAACGAATGTATGAACTACACGAACCCACTTACCTACTTCCGGTTGGGATTGTGTATATGTCCATTTTACATTTGAGTTACCCTCTTGCATCTTAATAACACCAGTTTTAGTTAATTTAAACCAAGCTGAAAGTGTGTAGGTTTCTCCTGTAGTTACTTTAACACTGTCTAATGCAAGACCATATTCACCACTTACGACTGATTCGAATTGAAAACCAGTTCCGAACCCTGCTAGGTCAACATCTACACCTGCGGTTTTTGTTCCACCAGCAGTACCGAAGCCTCTCCATTTACCCATTGTTTTGAATAAAGAGTTTGGAATTATATTGTTTCCACCAACTTGTATGTCTGTGATCATATCTGAAACATCAATAGCCGATGGAGACCAGTTAACAATTCTATTAGCCTCAGAAAACATAACATTTTTAACCCAGTACTTGTTAGTAGCTGTTAATTGAGCACCATAGATAAAGGCTCTGAAATAAGCTGCTGAAGTGATAGTAGGCTTTGTCTTGAAGAGCATTGAGATTCTTGTCCAAGTGTTTGCCTTAGCAACTGTCTCGCTAGAAATCAATGCATTTCTTTCTATTGCATTGTTGTTTCCTCCTGTGTCAAAGAACCAAAAGTGCATTGGAGTTGTACTAGCTATTGTTGTATCTTCACTAAACATAATTTCTGTAGTGTATACGTACTCTGTTCCTTCCTTAATTACAGGGACATTTACTGTATTAGTAGAACTAATGGAACCAACTGCTTCTAATACAGAGAAACCATCCTTTTGAACAATGTTTAGAGACGTACCACCATTTAATATCCAACCATTTAGATTTCTAAAGTCTCCAGAGTTTCTAAGTAAATTGTTACCACTGTTTAGCTGCCCAAGAATTGTGTTTTCAATATCTTCCGGAGCGGGAGACCAGTCCATTGGTTTATTTCCTTTGTATAGAGCAACCCAATCTACAGTAGATAGTGTTGTGTTTTGAGGGTAGTTGTATAGACTCAATGTTCTTTCGTGTCCGCTTTTTGGAGCTATTGCTTTGAATGTTAGGTAAGTCACACCATTTACATATGTTGATGAGACATATCCAACAATGTCTGAACCACCATTTTGCCATATGCCAAACTTCTGTCCTGCAGGAACATTCCCTTTAATAACAAAAGTGTATTCTTGTCCCACGATCCAATCTTCTGACAGCTTATATATCTTAATAAGATAATCTGTTGTTGAGAAGTCCATGTTAGAGTCTAACAATAGGTTCTTACCACCTACAGAAAGCTTATCAAGATTATCCTGTACCTTAGCAATTGATTCATCAATGTCAGCTTGGGATAAAGAGAAATCAGTTGCTACACTACCTAGCTCTCCTTTTACGTTTCTGATTTTAACCGTGATAGGAGCACCAGTGTTATTAACTATCCCAATATTAGATTGGTCATATAATTCTGTAGTTGAACTATCTTTGTTTTTATAAGAGAACCAACATCTTGTCCATGTATTTGCTTTTATGTTTCTACCTGAATTCTTTCTTAATGCAACTTCATCGTTGTCATTCGTTCCAGATGTTGTACCAATAGGAAAGTTATTGGTGTCATTATTCCATGTGATATCAACAGGTGAATATACATCAAAACTAGTTGTATACCAGCTTCCGATTGGGATAACAGAAAATTGACCAGTGATTCTCACACCTGCTCCCCATGATCCACCAGCACCATCATTAATTGTAAGAGTCCATGTATTTGTAGGATCATCAAATGATGAAGATGCTGCATTGATAGGAACTATTTGTTTTTTTCTAACGATGTTTTGTCCACCAACTTTTAAATTGTCGATTTTATCATTAGCTGTATTTGCTGATTTATTAATTGCATCACTAATTGCTTTCTTGATTTTTTCAGACTCACTAAAGTACGTATTCATCTGTGTTTTAAACAAGTCTCTAGCAGCAGCTGAAGCAAATGAATAAGTTGTGCTCATGTTCGCTAAAATTTCTGAAGCGATTTTTGGAGATGTTCCATCTAGATTTGTATAGGCCGTTGTATATGCGGATGTGGAAACACCAGAAGCAGATTGAGCTAACGCTAATACTTGAGGGTATTCAGCTTTGATTGCTTCCCAATCTCGACTTAATTGACTTTTTTCAAGTGGTGTAATCTTCATGTCACTTGTCATATCAGCGATAGCATTCTTACTATCTTCAGCTTTCTTATCTGCATCAAAAATCAATTTATTTACAGCTTCTGGAGCTAGCCGATAAGCTGTAGCTTTATTTCCCTGCTCGATTTGGATTTCCCTAAAGATAACTCCTTTGCTTTTAGTAGTCCCTGCCTTACCTGCATACATTAATACACTATTTGTATTTGCAGATTCCTTAGTGAATGTAAAAACAACTTTGCCATCAATAATTGGAACAAACGTGTCGCTACCTTCAGGGTAAGGGTATATGGAAATGTGAGTATCAGTATTCGGTGCTTGAGTAGTGAATTCAACTTTAGCTGATACTGTGTACTCTTTATTTAATTCCATATCAACATAAAATCTTTCGTAGTTGTAATTGTCGGCTGCATCTCCATTGTTTTTAGGAGGTAACGTTCTTATGTCACTATATTCAGTAACTAAATTTCGACCTCCAATTTGAAGATTAGTAATCTTGTTATTGGCATCGCTTGCTGACTTATTGATTGCGTCATTAATTGCCTTTTTAATTTTCTCAGACTCAGCAAAATAAGAGTTTATCTTTGTTCTAAATGCATCTCTCGCAGATGCGGAAACGAATGTATAAGTGGTTGTCATAGTAGCTAATACTTCGGCTGCTATTTTCGGAGTAACGACATCTAAGTTTGTATAAGATGCCGTATAAGTAGAAGTTGTAACACCAAGAGCGGTTGCTTGCGCTAACACTTGTGTGTATTCTGCTTTAATGGCTTCCCATTCTCTACTTAGTGTTGTTTTCTCTGACGGAGTAACCTTTAAGTCATTTGTTAGGTCATCAATACCCTGTTTACCTTTTAGAGCATTATCTTTCACTGTGCCTGCATCAGTTCCAGCGATTGTAGAATCAGAACTAACAACTAATCCGTTTGCATAGATTTTACCATCTAGGTTTGTATAGAACATTTTGTTCCATGTACCTGCATTGTTCTTCTCAATAGAAATACCTTCAGTTGCATTGAGGATGGTTCTGAAAAGACCATCACCCCTTAAAACAACGATACCTTTATCAGTATTTATAGTAACACCGTTGTAGTCTTCTCCTGGTCTAATACTGTTTGCTAGATATGTAGATGTTGCAACTGCTAATCTTGAAAGCTTTTCATAATAAGCATCCCATTTAGCTGTCCATGTAACAGGATCAATTGTTGTATCCCCTGTTAACCAAGGTCTCGGAGTTAATGACTCTAAATATGTTTTTAAATCACTATAGGCTGTTTCAAAAGCTGTATAATCCACATGAGTTATTGGAATACCTGAAGCTCTAGCTTCTGCTCTTGCTAAATAAACTTGTCCGCCTTTTGCAGTATCAATCGTTGCGATAGTAGGAAGAGTCTGTCCAGAGAGTGTATCCCCTGTGATTTCTAATAAAATAAGTTTAATGTTTGCCTTTTCGCCTGAAGAAATGATACCGTCACTTCCTGCTTTATCAGCAAAATCTTTTAGTTTTTCTACGTCTTGATAAAATGATGGGTCTAGAGCGGAAATAGATAACGATTGCTCAACCCAATGGGTTCCGTCCCAACTACTTAATGTATTAGGATCTTTAGTTGTGTCAATCCAAAGTGCTCCTAATGAAGGGTCAGCGGGCGGTACATCTGATACGATTGCATCGTTAATATCAACAAGTGATATGTACCCAGTTGCTAATACTTCCATATTCTTCCCTTCTTTCTGATTTATGTTTTAATTAAAAAAGTAATAGACTACTTTGTTTTACCCAATCAAAGTAATCTATTACATTATGGAATCGCAACACCTAATTATTAATAATCTGACATAGAAATGTCGCTCTTTGTTTTAAATCCTGTCTGGTAATTGGCACTTCTTTTAATCCTGCATGTGCTTGATTCCAAGGAATATCCTCATTACCATCTTTATCTACTCTTCTCCATAGAAACTGATTGTTTTTTAATTGGCTTGTTACGTCAGTAGAACCTTTGTACACCTGAGCCCTTAATGTCGTTGAAACAACACCTTGTTTAAAGAACATTCCATTTGTACTTATTATTTCTACACGATAAGGAGTTCGTTTTTCTATTTCTTGAAGAAGTTCACCAGGACTATAACCCGGTTCAAACTGTGTATCTGGTCCGATCTGAACCATACCAGCTTTTATCTTTCCAGTAGTTATTTGTTCCGCATGTAATTCTCCTGTATAGAAACCATCTTCAGTTATGAATGAACCGTCACCAGTCCACTCAGTTACGATGTTTCCTTTTTGGAGCATTGGTCTACAGAAATACGTATCTCCGTTTTTAGGATGATAGATTCGTAAACGAACTCTTGTCGTTCCTGCAGGAGCAATTTCTGTAACACTAATACGTTGCCATATATCATTTCCTGTTAATATAGAAGTGGTTATTTTTGATGTGATACGAGCGGATTCATTGTAGTATTCGATTTCGACTCTAGGATGCCCACCATCATAAGCGGAGAGATTTTTTGTAAGGACATATACAGAAGCAGAGTAGTTTTCTCCTACACTTGCAGGAACAAACTTAGAATATGCACTTGAATTTTGCAGAGGTTTTCCAGTGGTAAATAAGTGAAGACTATTTGTAGTATTTAAACGAACAATTTCACTTACTTCATAAGTGCTAAAGTTTGAATCAAGAATCCAATCTATTGTCCTTTTTCTAAATGTTGCATTGGATACTAAGTTTCTACTCGTCATCTGAATAGAACCAGCAGTTACCTTGTTGGCACTTAACGTTTTGATGTGAGCATCTGTGATACTAGCTTGCGCGATTTCCGCTTCACCGATAGCACCTTTGTCAATTACCCCACTGCCTGCAACAATAGAACCTACTTGTAGATGGTTTGCGTTAACAGATTTCGCTGCTAACTCTCTAGCCGTAATAGATTCTGCTACTAACTTATCAGCGGTTACTGTATTGGCTGCAATATGCTTTTTACCATCAACTGCTCCTTCTTGGATTTTCGGATTCGTAATGGCCCCGTCTGTAATACCTTCTGAGTAAACACCCTTATCATCGTACAGAACAGTTACTCCATCAGCACCACGAACACGTAACCCATAAAGGGATCCATCAGCATTAACATCACCAATAGATACACGCTCAACAGGTGTTTCTTGATTATCAAAAACTTGTAATCTATTACCTGTAATTCTTAAATGACCATTTGTTCCTTGTAGGGTAACTTGCCCAGTATCAATAGTACCTGCAACAATCTTATTAGCTACTAAGCTAACAATCTTTGCATCTGTGATACTACCGTCAGCAATTTGAGCAGAGTCAACTGTACCTTCACCAATAATCGCTCCATCAATAAAAGCATGTTTGATACTTGCGTTAATCGCTTCAATTACAGAAGCTTGTAATCTATCGAAGTCCGCACTACCTGCTGAAATTTCTAAAGCTTCAATTAATCCGGCTGAAATGTTTTCAGCTTTTAAAGCACCAATTTGTGCAGCATCGATTTTAGCTTGTCCTGCATAAAGGTTAATAGCTTCAACAACCATACCTTTAATATGACTTGCAGTTAACGTACCAATCTTTGCAGAGTCAATTACAGCAGTTTCAATGGACGCGTTAATTGCTTCAATTACAGCTGCCTTAATATGGTCTGCATCAAGTTGTCCGATCTTTGCTGAATCAATTACAGCTTCCCCTGCATACAAGTTAACAGCTTCAATAACTGCCCCCTTGATTTTATCTGCTGATAGTTCACCAATAACTGCATTATTAATTTTTGCTTGTCCAGCAGAAATGTTTGAAGCATAAATATTGATTGCATCAATAACATTGGCTGCGATATGTTCTGCTGATAACTCGCCAATAACAGCTGTATTGATTTTAGCTGTACCAATATAAGCGTTAATTGCTTCAATGATATTGGTCTTGATTGCTTCAATGTTAAGTACCCCTGATTTAATAGCTCCTGCATCAATGTAATCAATAACACCACCGTGTAAGAAGTCGTTTCCTGCTATTGCATCATAACCACCGGGACCATTCTTAGATACAGCAGCAGGTGAGTTATTGATTGCCCTAATAACAGTATCCTTGATTGAATCCGGAGTCGCACCACTTCCAGTTAATCCAGAGATTTTCGAATAATGGATTAGGTGATCATTGTCATTAATTGCATTAACAAGAGTTTCAACACCTTCAGAACCGTAAATGGCACTTGCGAAATCAATTGCGCTACCAGGGACTTGTTTATCTTGCCATGTGTAGATGGAAGGATTTAACCCTACTCCTTTTATGTGGCATTCATTTTTTACTTTATCGAATACAAGACTTCCTTTAGAGAAAGAACGTGATGTTGCAGTTGCTTCTTCTACGTAGACTGGATTCTGTGCTTTCCATTTCCCTAATTCAAATCCATGAAGATATCTTTCCACCTTCTCATTTAAAGCATATCGACTCTGAGGGGCGAGACTGTATCCATCTAAGTTGTACAGCGTAGATAACATTTTTCCGTATAGATAAAGCTTGTTGTTATCGTTACTTGCATCTGCTGTATCTTCAACGAAAATCTGAATTCCTCTTTCTTTCTGAGCTTTGTTTAAATTGAAAACAACGGAAGGAATTACCGTGGAATTATTTTTAGCACCATTTAAAACAAAAACATCCTGTGCCAGATAGATGTCGTCTTTTAATGTTTTAAGGTCTACTTGTTGAGGGTTGTTTTTATGGGGCTTATTAAATAATGTGGTTTCTATTTCACCAGTGATAACTGCTGCCATTCCTCTTTCATGAATATATTGAAGAATTTGGTTTTGTTGCGATCTGTTCCATCCGCTTTCAAATCCAAAATTAGATAGTAATACTCCATGAAAACCTTTAGATTCGAACCATGTTATATCAGCCTCAATGTTATTTAAAACAACATTAGGATAGTTGATAATACCATATAGCATCGTTCCACTCTTCTTAATTTCATCTACAAAGAAATTAAAGTTAGTAGATTCTTCTTTATTAATCATGACATGGGGAATGTAACTAAAGGCATTGATTCGTTTTTCGATAGAATCATACGTGTTAATAGATGCACCTCTATAACCAACGAATAACGGGCTACCAAAATCAGATATGGTTGCCTTATCTACTTTTTTATTAAGCTCATTTGAAACTGTGCTTCCTAGTTCCTTAAAGTTAATGACACGTTCTATTCGTTCAATAGATTCCTGAAGTTCATTAACATCTTCAGACATGACGTAATCTCCATTGGGATCCCCGTCATACTGTGCATCCTTCTTACGGACAAACTCAGAATAAGGCACAGGGAAAATTAATTCCTTTTCCATACATTCACCTACTTTGTCTTTAGTATGTTTCTTTTATAACCATTACAAATTACTTTTGCTATAAAAAACGGGACGGAATTATCCGCCCCATTGATTAATAATTACTTCCTATTTTTGGTTGCTTTTCTATAATTCCATTTCGCCCATCACACTTCACCCATTTACGTAAGTTTTGATCATAGATTTCAACTTCGAAATGGGTAAGATTTGGATCATCGACATAACTCCACTGTAAGTGGGTTGTATTAGTATCCTTTTCATAATACTGGAATACTCCTAATGGATAATTCAAACCAATCACTCCCATTCAATAATGCAGTGCGTTCCATAAGCAACATACTTATTAATAACTTCTTTTGCATATTCTTCCGATAAGTTACCACCGTATTCGGTTAAAATGGATTTAGGAAGGGTGACAATTAGGACACCATTTCGGTAGAATGCTTTTCCATCCCAATTACCAATGTCCCAATAACGCTGTCTTCCCTGCACTCTCTCATCAATTGTCTTAGTTGATAGCGATTCAGAAATACCACCACCACGAGTACGTGCATCCATAACAACTACATCTTTAACACTCGTATGCTCTCTTACTTGGACTTTAGCAAGTAGAAGATACATAGGGTTTGACTGCTGAATGCTTCTCCACTCTTCTCTACTGAAACAGTGACGGATTGAGTTTCCGTTTTCAGAATTAGGAACAATGTAAATATGGATAAGCTTATTGAGAAGCTTTGAAGATGGAACTTTCTTGTACTCTACCTTTTGAACACCATTCACATAAGTTGTCATCGGAAGAGTTGAGTAATGTCCTACTGATGGGTTGAGGTCTAAATGAAGGAATGTTCGAAGTGTTTCACTATAGAAGCCCTTGTATTCGTAGAAGTTATCAAAATAAGAATACTTAGCAAATAAATCATCTTTAAACGAAATGTTTTCTCTTAAGAAGAAGATTCCGTTTTGGATATCATAATCATTTGCTGCTAGCTCTTTGTTTTCGAAATAACCATAGTCTGCATATACAGGCCCAACCGGTTCAAATTTAAAGACTACTTTTCCTTTTTCATAATCGATTCGATAATTTGTAGCAGGAATTGTATTAGCGGATGTTGCCTTACCTTTAGTAGTTTTTAGAACTGGCACCGGTTGGATTAACCAATTTTCTTTTGAACCATACATAATTACTTCTTTCGTAACCGGATCGATACGCTTATTTTCCAATAAGTCGTTAGACATTTTTGTATTTTTATAGATTCGCTTATAAAGGCGGAAGTTACAATGTTCATAAGTAGCATACACTTTACCAGTTATATTTCTACCTGGGAAGAAAACAGTGCCCTCGTCATGATTAATCTCGAATGGATACTCTTCGAAAATCTCCACGATGTTGCCATTGTTTGCAGCATCTATAAAGATGTGAACCCTATCGTTACGAATCCAGTCTTTTTGTTTAGCTCGGAACAATGTTCCTGCAGAATTCGCTAAGCCCTCAACTAAAAGCTGTTCTTTTTCTACAGAGCCTTGGCTTACATACAGATTATTGTGAGGTACTTTTACTGTAGAAGGAGTAATGTATTCCATCTCGTTCTCTACTGTCATAATTCCGATAGAAGGATTAAAAATTTGAGAAGCGTATTCGTTGACTTGATACTTCTCTTTTTTCATAACTCGTTCTTTGTATTGATTCATTACAGCAAGATTATTACTAGCATGCATCTCTGACCACTCTTTATATCCAAGGTCATCCTTAATGAATTGTCCGTTATGAATTCTTAAATACCAGTTCTCTTTAGCATCCTTTGTTTGAGGAAGTTCACTATACATACGACGGTCATCAATTAACTTCAATCCAAAGTTTCGCTTAGAAGCTCTTATTGTTTCAAATCCAGTTTCAGCATGAAGAACAAAACTTGGTTTGTCTGTTGCCCAAAAAATGTCTTTATGGCCAATAACAAGATCTCCACTGTAGAACCATTCCATGCCTGTTTTACGGTCAAACAGTTTTAGGTTAACTAAATTGTTTTCCTCTAAGTTTTCTGAACCAAGTGAAATCTTGTAGAAAATTTTGTTCTTGTCATACCACTCTTTCCCACTTGGTACTGGAGGAAGCAGCGTATGTAAGTAGCCTAGATTCTTTAATCCTTCTGTTTTACGAATTGATTTAGAATAAGCAACTGGTGGTCCATACATTCGCTCATAACGACCAAACTCTAGTCCTGTTCCTGGGTCTACTCCGAAGGAAATCCACTGATGAATAAATGGCATAATCGTATATGTGAATGGAATTTCCGGTGTAGCTCTAGTGATGTCAGCATTTTCAAAGCCTTCTGCTTCAATATCAATCGTTGTAGCATTCGGTTTAATACTGAATACATAGAGCGTTTTCTCTCCTTCATTCTGTGCAACACCTCTAACTGCTCCGATTGTATCTAATGTAACATCATCAAAGCTTGCTTTACCGAAACCATTTCCATCCACAAAACCTAAACGAATCTTAATTTTTTGGGGTTTATCGATGTGGAAATTCGTTTCTAACTTAACCCAATCTTTTTTCCCTGTAATAGAAATAGAAGAAGAAATTTTTTCACCCTGTAAGTTATAAATACCGATTTTAACACCATCTGTTGTAATCCCTCGTACTTGATCAATTGTTGCCCATGCAGTCACCTTGTAATCATCAATAGATAAATAGATATCTTCACTTTCCCAAAAGGCATGAGCTCCTGTTGTTCCGTTTGATGAGTCTAAGGATACCTGACGAACACCGAATAAACTTTTTGTGGAATCATGTGTGAATGTAACTGTTTGACCAGCTAACTTCTTTGTATTCCATGAAGGGATTGCATTTACTGTATCAGTTGTCCACGAAGTAATAGGCTGTCCACCTGAATCTACTTGACCACTTTCAAATCCACTGTTGTTAATTGGAATTGATTTATCACCATCTACAGCATGTTTATACACTCCTGTAGCATTATAGAACCAAGGTTTGCAGTAGATTTTCACGTATTCTTTACAGTTCTTATAAAGGATTTTTTTTGCGACAATTTGATTTGCATTGTAATCACTTCTGTCATTAATATAAACATCCGTATTGTTCACTTTGTATTCCTGAGCAAATAAATTATCTCGGTGATATACGAAGTCATTTCTCCAAGGAGTAAACACCCATTGTTCTTCTGAATGATAAAGGATTGAGTTTAAAACAAGGTTTACACTTTCTTTTTGGTTGTGGTAAAATGCTCTGAATATTCCACAGTTAGAAACAAGAACAGTACCTTTATCAAACATTGTTTTCTTAATAATTGAAGGGCCACCATTTAAGTGTTTTACAATTGTATCCCACTGGGTACTTTCCTCATCTTGTCCAAATAGGATAGCCGGAGAAATGTCCGCATAGCCTAAAGCTCCAACATTTTGAATTGGTAGCAAGCGACTAATGTATGGAGAGTCTTTTTTAATTTCCTTAACTCCAAATTCATTGCTATTTGACGAAAACCCGATATCAGAAATAAATGTATTCCCTTTGCTCGTTTTGAAATCAAGAATATTAATTCCACTACCAGCATTATCTATCCAAATCGTACCGCCATTTTTTAAGTAATGCTCAAACTTGTCTTTAAACATAGATAAGTCGGCTTTACCGTAACCAGTTATAACGAGTAAATCATAATCCTCATAATGGTGATCTGGCATATTAAGGTTAACTGCCCAATATCGAACATCTTTTTTCAAAAGATCTACTTCTGTTGGATGCGGATTTTGTAATTCTATATATTTGGGAAGCGACAGGTGCTCATTGATTGTTTTACCAATAGAAGATAAATTTTCAACATTAATTACCGATTGAACAAAACTAAATCCAATGTTCATCTTACCTGGGTTTGTTTCACTTAATTTGGTTTTCAATTTTGCTTCAACGCGATGTTTAAATAGTTGAGGTGTTCGTGTTTGATAGTTTGCAATCATAACATCAGATGTTGCATAGAAAGAAAAATCATTCCCCTTCTCCTCAATTGCGTAGACTTTCAAATGTTTGTATTTATCCGGATTTGATTCCATTTCAGAAACAGTATCTTTAAATTTGTCCATTGTTACTTGTTCGAAGAATGGATATGCGTTTAGGACTTCTTCCTTTAATTCGCTCTCTTTACTGTCATTTTTGTAATTAGGATAGACTACTTTGTATGTAACATCTTTGTTGTTACGGAAATTTGTAAATACAACAATACGGTATACAAAGTTGTCTTCACGAATTAATTGAACCTTAAACACATCACTGTCCTGTAACGGTCCACTGTTTGCTTCTATGCGTATACTATTACCTACATAAATTAATTCATTTCTTTTGTCTATCACAACTTCTTCTAAGGGTATAGCCTCTTGTTCAGTCTCAGAAGAGAAGCCGCCTAGATAAGGAATAACTTGAGCAGTTCTTGCATCGAAACGTCCTTTCAACTCCATTTGATAGAATACCGGTTTTGGAGTATCTTGACGATTTTTACGAATAGTAAATTCATCCGTTACATAGACTGCATCAGTAGGAAAAATAGCTTGTCCGGATTCAGTTTCTAATAAGAAATTATGATTTGGATAAACCATATAATCTCTTTCTATGAAATTAGATAATCCGTTTTCTTGAATTTGAGAAGAAACATCCTCTAATAAGATGTTCTCCTCGGGTGATACAGATTTTGATTGTACATATGCAAGGTTTGCACTATTCTTAGGAACCTTATTACCAATACGAATAGCGTATCCTCGGTTTCTATGACCACTGCGAACAAGATCTTTATGAGGTTGCATCTGCATGTTTTGTATCCTCCCATTCTTTTAACTTGTTTAAGATAACAATCAATTCATTATCTTTCTGATTCGTTTCTAGGACTAAAATCTCGTCCATTGTAACGCGACCGTCTTGGTTAAAATCTAAAATAGTGAAAAGCTCCTCATCTTCATATCTCTTTACTCCCTCATACATAAGGAGGTAGTTAATGATTTTTGTTTTTGTAGTTAATAAGTTCTTTTCATCTTGAGTTAATTGAACTTTATCTGGCTTTGAAACAGGACTCAACAGCATCTTATAGCAAACACCAATATTGTTATCTTTGTCTGTAATCCAAATATAATCCTCTATAATCTCACCTGTACGCTTCGCTTGGATATATGGAGCATGGTATTGATATAGATACTGTCCCGAACGTTTTTGTGCCTCAACTGCATCCCTTGAGATATGTCTAGAAATGAATCCTTTAGAAGCAATAATTTCTAGATTAGAGTGAGATAAAAAGTTTCCTTCATAATCAAGCGGTTCAATAATAAGTGTTGAGAAACTTGCTCCATCTGCATGTAATCGATCTGGTGTAGCTGTGATTCTAAAGCTATCTGTCTTATTTATTGTATTCGTAATATATAAGAACCCTTCATGATTTTGATTTTGAATTGGATTCATATCAATCATTGTTGCTAGTTTCCTCGGTTCACCATAACGGTTTCCTTCTTGATACACAATTCTTTTCCCACCATCGTGTTTAGCGAAATCAATTCGATAACCATCAACAGCTTTGATATTGTAATCAACTGTGTAGGTATCGTTTACTTGATACGTTGCATAGAGGGTTTTGTTTTTTAATACTGCCTTTCTATTTGTGTGGAAGGAGAAATAAAACCTCTTACCATCTATTCTGTAAGGCTCACCTATTTTTTCTCCATCCTCTGTACGGATAGCAATATCTCTAAATTTCTCATCAAGGTTATTATACGCAACCTCAACGTAATCACTTTTGCCGTCATACTTGAATGGTTCTTGATTCCACGTTTGATATGCTCCTGTTTCATGATTAAAGAATGAAACTTTTTGCAACGTGTCTCCATTTTCTTTTTGAACCAGGATCGGTGAATGATCAATTGGCGCTACAGGGATTTCAGACCAAGTAACATTCTGGCCACTAATTCCTCCATCAAATAAAGATTGCATAACTGCAAAAGGTAGCTGCGTTTTAATATTAGAAGCATTTGGTAATTTGTTATTGAACAGTGCCCACTCTTCTAAGATAACTTCTTCCTGAATAGGTGTTTCTTCATTTGCAAAAATCAATTCTTGAGGAGTTGTAAGTAGAAGCCCTGTATTTAAAGCTTTCGCATTTTCACCATTAATAGTTAACTCAATACCTTCATCATTCCAACTACAAAGGAATTCATATGACGTACTTCTTTCGAGTGTTTTAGGGATAGTAATTGAACTTGCACCAACAGTATAGGATAAATTAGTTCCACGTACTGCAAGAGATAGTTCATTTGTATCTGAGCGGAAAAGAGTTTGGTCTTTATCGATACGGTTTTTTGTAGTTAATTTTAAATAGATACTCCCTGCTTTTTTATCAAACAAGCTCTTTACTGGAAACTTTAATGATGACCCCTTGCGAACTACTGAATCATTAATACTAGAATTCGGTATATACGGTGTAGAATCAACTCGGTCTTCTAATTGATGTTTTCCTACAATAAGAATTTCATCTGTTTGGAATACTAGGGTAATTGTTTGCGGGGTTAATAAATTAAAAGATTGCGAGATATAAGACAAATCTCCTTGTGAGATGTCAATCTGTTTTAAAATTGTCTCCCCGGATTTAATTAAGCACTCACCATTTCCTTGAGCATTGAATGAAAGTGTATGGTCTTTTGCAAGTAAAGAAATAGATTGAGAGAACGTTGCTTTCTTAGTAGTAGAGCCTAAGAGCTTTATGTACTCGTGATCTCCTATTTTAATCGTTTTAACCTCTACTCCCCCACTGTCTGCATTACTTTTCCATGCAGTAGATTGTGGTTCTTGTATTTCACAAGAATAAAAGATTTCTCCTACTTCACCACATACACGAACTTGGCCATTTACAAATAAAGCAGATTCAAATTTAAATACCGTTTTATTGTTTAGTTCAACTGTAAAATGAGATCCATTAGAAGAGATTGTTAAAATGTTAGAATTCAAAATATTATCCTTTACATCTACGACTCCATAAATCTTCTCAGAATCTTTTACAATTCCGCCTATATGTAACTTGTTTTCTTTATCTAAAGAAGTAAATAAATAGTTTCCATCACTTAAATATTTAGGAATTAATGCTACCTTTTCCGTCGGCTTGGAAAACGAGAATATTACTTTACTATCTTTATAGAGTTCATTTGAAATAGAAACATACCCTGCACTTTGGAACGTAATCGCGTTTGGAATTGTAGCGTGTTTAATAATTGTTCCCGGATTAGTGAACATTTCTGCACCACCTTTTTATTGATTTCTTTTGACAATCTAACCTTTACTTCTTATTAATGTCCATAAGAAAAGGAGAGGAATCTCTCCTCTCCCTAACTCATTTAGAATAATGTGGCATTAAAGACTTTAGCCCTTTGCCAATCATCGTTCTCAAATACAGAATCTCTAACTATGTTGCTACTAGCAGGTAATAACATTGCCCCCATTCCAGTTGGCCCCTTAACATACTCGATACCATCAGCTGTCGGCAATTCTTTTTCAGCTAATACTGTTTTTAATGGCTCAGAATATAGATAATGCTCTTGTTCTTTTAGATAGTAGTAACCTTTCTGAATTTCAGGATGCCAATTCTTGCTTGGATCTTTTCCATTCAAGGTACCTACCAAGAACTTCTTACCGTCAATATCTTGGACACTTGTTTCTACCCACAAGTCATTATCCTCTATAATGTAACTAATATTCTTATAAATCCCATCATATCCTTCAAAAGTTTGAGGTGTAGGAAGCTCTAGCTTAAAGTCTTCTGTTGGTGTACAGACCCCATCAAATACTTTCACTTCAGGTGAACGCCATACAATGTCTGTCCCCACCTTTTCAAAATAAGTTGTATCTAGATGAACTTTAACACTATCTACTTCACGACGTTTATAAACAACAACGTACTCTTCCCCTAGTGCAGGCTCTAATACTCCTGCCTGAGATGGAGACCAATCAATATAATTACTCTTTAATTTGAAGTCACCTGTTTTTAAAGTGTCGTTCCAAATGTGATATGTTACACTTCCGTTTTTTTTCTTACAAGAGACAATCTCGATAACATCACTTAAAGGCAGTGGATCCATTCCATTAGCATCTGAACCTCTTACCATTTCAGCTGTAAGAAGTTCAGATGTTCTGTATGTAACTTCAAGAGGAAGATGTTTTCCATTCCAATCGATAGGAACAAAGGATTCATCAATTCTAACTCCATCCTTCTTATGAACAGAATCTTCAATAATAGAAATCTTATAAGGCATCGCATCTTCAAATTCTGCTTCAGGAGCTAATGCTGGCAGAATAATATTTGGAGGTATAATAATTGTATTACCTACTTTTAATTCCTCAATTGAATTATTAGCTGCCCTCAAATCCTGTACGTATATATCATATTTAGAAGCAATACTTTCCCATGTGTCACCATTTGCTACTACATATTCACGATCAAAATCTGAAAGAGTTGAAAGATTAAATTGTGTACGAACAAACTCCCCGCGGATATCATTCGCATTAATTACACCTGTATAAATCTTTTCTTCTGATGCCCAATCTACATACCCTTTTGGAGGAGTGTTCGGAACCTTGATACTTATTGGTTCACTTGAAAGGTCTGTAACGTTTAAGCCATGATCTTTATCATAAACTGAGTTATGACTAGATTTCTGTGTATAAACTGTACCGTTCTTAAATAATAAAGAAACATCATCGTTCTTGGATGTGTTCGGAATTGTGATAAGCTGATCCTTCACCAATGTTGTATCTTCATTCAGCAGAATGTCCTTATTGCTTCCTTTAATTGCATTTACCGTCGTGTTATACATTTCAGCTACATCATTTAATGTTTGTCCATTAACGACTTTGTGTACTTCGTTTGGCCATCCATTTTTAATGTAATAACGGTACTTGAGATTCGGCAATAAAAATGGTGTAAATGTAGAATCTAACTCTCTTTCGTAAGGTCTTAGATATTGAACCTTCCCTGCACCATATTGATAATGCATAAGGACTCCTGTTTTATCTCCAAATTCCAATTTCCTTTGTATAGCTTTTGCGATTACTTCATCAGATGCAGATGTAGATTTACCAGTTCTAGACCCTTTATTCTCCTCTGATTTAAGGTACAGCATAACATCCGAAGGTCTTCTTGTTTGGTCTGTAAGCTCATATTTTTGCTGAGCAGCAGTAATTTGTTGCTGATTAAATGGAATTTGATTTGAGATACTAGGATATTTGAATGGATAGTCACTAATTTTCTGAAGTGATTTTCTACCTGTACTTAAACCATCTACAGCAGATACATCTTTATTAATTATATTGACTACCTCTTTGTATAAAATATTTTGGTAAACATCTATAAGATCAACTACAGGTGTTCCCCTTGCTGAAGAACGTGTCATTTCTACAGTTAAGAAATATGGTTGAGGAGAGAACTTAATCGCTCGATCTTTTACATTCATTGGATTATCAATTACTTGAAGAAGGTTTCGAGGATCCTTCTGATTTGTTCTTGTTTTAGAGAAAATATAAGTTATCTTGGTATTACTTGCATCCTTCGGGGAGAATGCTTGTGTATCCCAACTTAATAGCGCAGTTGTCTTACTAAAATCGAACTTACTTCCTTCATTAATTGGGCCTAACGTTACACTATGGTTTGTGGCCTCACGTTTTAACCGAAGACGCTTTGTGTTTTGACGATAAGGTGCTGTTATTGGACCCCAGAATATGTTGTCTCGACTAGAAGAAGAACGAATATTCATTTCAGTACCAGCTGGTTGCTTCTGAATAAAACGTATCTTATCTACATGCTTGAATGACTTTCCAACACTTGTTGCCACCTGTGTCATATCAATTTTAACGGTGTAATCACCATTTTGGTCATATAATCCACTATCTTCCGAACGTAACTCAACCCTATCAACAATAGGGGAAGTTGCATTATCTGAAGATAATAAAATTATTTTTCCTTGAACGTAACGAACGTTTTTGTAAAGCGTTACGCTCTGTCCTGTAGATAAATAATTCTGCCCTTTAATAAGTTTTTTGTTTAAAGTAATTGGCTCCCATTTCGACCATGTAGTTTTATTGGCAGAGGTACGAACCTCAATATTAAAATCACTTGTTCTTAATTTACCTCCCACAATGATTGCATCTGCTGTCGTATCAAGTGCTTGGATAACTACCTTATAATCACCAAAACCGTAAGAATCAAAAACGATTTTATCTACTTTATTTGGATTTGTTAGGGATAATGTATTGATTGACTTTGTTTGTTTCTCTACCCATTGGTATGTTTCTGATACTAATTCTTCTTTGTACAACTTCGCTTCAATGTTCTGAGTACCCACGTTTTGAAGTCGTACATGAACTTCCAAATTGTCACCTGTAGCTAAGAATTCCACTGGTGTATTAGCAGTTCTTGTTTTAATATCAGTACCCGATACTGTCCATTTGGTTGCATCGGTTCTTGTAAATTCTCTGCTTGTTGCTGCATAAAAAGTAGAAGGTAATTGTGCTTGGATTTTCGCATCAATATGATAGCTAAAAGGTTCTTGAGCATCAAATTCTTCTGTTAGATAATCTCCATAAAATGCTTTTAGTCGTCCATATAATGAACTAGAATAAAAGTTTCTTTGGTACTGTGCCAATCTGTGTCACCACCTTAAAAAATAAGGGGGAGATTACTCTCTCCCTATCGATATTTAACGTAAAATTGGAATGTATAAGCGTCAAAACGCATGTAAGAATATGGCCCATACTCTGCTTCAGGATGATAGAATGCAATTCCTTTAATCCACCCGTCACGTAACCCTTCACCAAACGACTTATTAAGAGAAATCCAGTGTGACTGTCCTCGGTCAAAGTCTATTCTTTCAATTTTTTGGTGAATACCCAATTTAGGTCCTTCAGATGCTGAGGGTAAATCCCATTTACCTGCATAGTTGTGTGACCACACATGAAGAAAACGTCCATCTTGATCATACCCATGCTGGGTGTTTCTTCTACGAATATAAAACTGGACATCTAAGATTTCTTTCCCCTGTAATTTTTGTCTCCAGTCATTATGATCAAGGAAGAACAAACATTTATTATTGCCCCATCTTGTTCCTTTTTTAACATAAAGACCATCCTGCTCTTTGTTTCGAAGCTCTATCCATTCTCCATGAAACACTTCTCGGTCATCGTATTCATTACGCCATTCAGATGGATTTCTTACAACTCTACCGCTCTGCATTAAAATGACATAATTTGTACGCCATGTTCTACTTCCTACACCCTTTTGGTACTTCTCTAGAATTGGTCTTGGTTGTGTTTTACCACTAACAGTAGCCCAAGGTGATGCGCCCGCTCGGTTTACAGCTCTTACCTTTTCAACATATGTTGTATCTGGATTTAACCATTCATGAGGTGAGTCCAAGTTGTTTGTTCTTTGTATAGTTGGGTTTGCCCACCATGTAGGTAAATACTCATAATACTCAGCAGTAGGAACAGCATCCCAAACGAAATTCAGTTCATGTTGTGAAGACCACGCCATACGAGGTTTTGGAGCTGCGGGCGGTTTTAACGGATCAATTTTTATATAATCTAAAATCCAAAACCAATCACTTACATGTCCATTTTTATCAAATACACGAACAGCATAATGGTAAACACCATCTACATTGCCCGTTACATTATGAACATAAGCTGTATTTGGACCATTGTAAATGTCGTAGTAAGACTGGGTGATCCACTGATTTGATAAATCGTATTGTTGAACACGTAGGTTATAACTTGCTACACCAAGGGGAACATTATCCACTTTGTAGGGTTTGTAGTAAGGCACTGATTGCTCTTTTCTTTTATCTACTGCAGAAACTCGTAAAACATAACGTGTTTCTTTCGAGGAAGAAAGATGCACAAAGTTAATGTGATCCATTGGGATATTAATTTTTCTTCCGAATGATTCTACATCTTCTACTCGATAAAATAATGTATAAGTACAAGACTTATCAGTGAAACCAACCTCTAACTCAACCTTATAATACGAAACATCTTCTGAAAGTTCATTTAAAAAGTTAATCGTACATGTACCTAGTTTAAGATCTGAGGGTTGCCAGCTAACATCAACAGATAAATCCTCTTTACCATTATTATATGCACGTCCACTTTTTACATAAAGCGGTTCAAAACCTCCAAATGTTAAGTACACATTACTTGGTTCTCTTGGTGGAATTCTAATAAGACGGTCAAAGATTGTATATATCTTATGAATGTCTTGAGCCCCTAGACCATCTTCAATAAGTCTTTGAATTTCATCTCGATATGTATCTTCTTTTTTTGCAATTAACCATAGAATACTTTCGAGGTTTTCAAAATCGGTACGACTAGGAACAGTTTCACGAGTAAATAAAGCCAAAGCTTTTTCTAAGGCATCGTTTTCTTCTATAGAATCTACCACGTAATCCTCTAATACTGAGGCAGCATTTTCTCTAATCTCCTCAAAGTATTGACGAGTCCCGATGTATTCATATGCGTCTGGTCCATCTCGCCATACAAGTCCATCCTGTAAAAATACAGGTCCAAATTTAAATCTTTTTCTTCCACTAAAAGCAGTGGAGTCGTTAGCAGCTGTTACTTTTACTTCCCATTCATAAGTCTGCTCTAGGTCAAGAACACCCTGATGAGGTGTTATGTCTACTTGTTGATCTGTTCCTGTAGAGAAGGTAATAAGGGCTGTATTAGAGCCCGTTTTATATACCTTTACTTCTGCATTTTTCTGATAATCACCAGAGTTTTCTTTAATGAATGTCCATGAAAAAATGAGTGAGGAAGGAACGTCTGGAGAAACGATGGAGTTAAAATTAGGAGATAATCCTTCTGGTCGTTTTGCCATTTACATAACATCCTTTCTTAGCGATCAAATACCGCTGGGTGAACTGGTTCAACAATCGCATAATCAAAACGAACTTTTACAGAAGATGTTGTAGCTAGTTTTCTAACACGTAGTTTTGTAGAACCGTCATGATTGAAGATCAAGTAGAATGTTTTATACTGTCCACTTGTATCAAAGTCTGTTCCGTTTAAAGTAGCTTTGTTAATAACTTGGTTTGTCTTTGAGTTAACTGCAGAAATCTCAACAACCGCATTAGAAGGAAGACTACTTGTTGATAATCTTACAATCGCAACATAACGACCATACTGCATTCCATCTAATGGAGCATTTAACAGGTCTGAAGCAGCAGTAGCACCACTTTCAATTGCTTTGTTTAATAATGTTTTTGAGTCAGCAACTGCAGTGTTACCAGTTGAAGATGCATCATTTGAATCAAACTCTCTTGTCCATCGAGTGTTTGTCTTCCCTAATACTTTCAACTCTGCATTTTGTGCAATTGTCCCACCTGTTGTTTCAGAAATCTTGTCATTAATCGCATCAGCTACTTTCGTATTTGAAGTTGATTCTACGTAGATGTCAGAACCGGTGATTCCCGTAGCAGTCTTTGTTAAATCAACGTTTGCCTTTGGAAGTTTACCCTGTACTTCTTGTGTAAGCATAATCTTCTCTGGCATACCAGGAATTCCTGAAGTGCTACCTAAGTGACGGTGTTGCTGAATTGTAGGATTTGTAGGCTTGTCCTTATCAAACTTCCATACTGGTCCACCGTATCGTTTATCGAATTCAGCATACCAATCATGAGTCTCAAGTGCGTCTATACGAGACTTAACGGTAGAAGTTCGTTTAAGGTTTAGTAGCACGTTTGGGTCTGTAATAGGTTTTCCGTTTACATCCTTTGGTGCAGCTGGTATTTGAGCTAATTCTCCTAGCATACGCTGTACTGCCATTACAGCATCTTGTAGAGAGTTTACATGCTCAGCCATATTATAATCTTTAAGGTTTGTCCATCGTTGCAGGTTGGGGTTCGATTTAGAACCACTTCGCTCGTCGAATAATTCTGGGAAACGAGTAAGAACTAAATCTGGGTAAACATTATTCCCAACTGCGTTTTGTACTGAGCCAGTTTCAGCCATATTTTATCCACTCCTTGTTAATTTGGTAGATTAAGAGATAAAGAACCTTCTCGGTTAACTCTTACTGATATACCTTGTGATCCTCTTGAGAATGATCCCTCTGTATCTATAACGGCAGAGAATGAACCTTTACCAAGAGTTACAGAACCGCTGCCTATTTCTACATCAGCTAACGTCGTTTGGGTCATTGTATTATTTAGAGTAAAGTCTTCATCTGTTGTTAATTTGTAAGACTGAGGCGTATCATTCTGATCGGTCCAATCCACTATAAGCTCTTCTAAAACAGGTGTCACTGTTCTATCAGCAGTTTTCATATCTACATGAATTTTAATTTGTGGCTCCTCATTATTATGAAGAGTATCTTCCCCGGTAACGATTTCCATACCAGGGGACGTATTGTCGCTAAATGTATAACCATAACGATTGTCCCAAGTGATATGAGTTTGATATAGGAATTCACGTAAAGCTACTAATACGTAATGAAGCGGAATAATTTCAGAAGCCATTACTGTATATTTATAATCCTCTAAATCATACTCATCATTTGGTATTTTTCCTTTAGCAACTATCTTGTATTTGAATTGGATTTCTGGGTGATTCTCTTCAATTTGTTCCTCTGTTCCATGTAGTCCAACATAAGCTTTGAATTCTCGAACAGAAGACTCTTCTTTTGGAGCAGTTACTAATAAATCGTCACCGCTACCAATACCTGATTGTACTTCGTTATCTTTCCATGAAGCAGAGAAACCATCCCAGATATGAGGTAGATAATGAAACCCCATATTGTTTTCTTCAATACTACGCCAATAAGCTTCTCCCCAGTTCATATGATCCCATGAGAAACCTAGATTGCTATTAATCTGATTGACGTATTGGATATATGTTTGAGAAGGTGTCCCATCTGTATTCATAAGTTTTGTTTGAACATACTTATCATCAGATAGCGAGCCTAATTCAACTTGAGATTTATCAATGCCAAGTTCTCTACTAATACCATTAATAAGCCCTTTCTTTGTTGCTCCACCAGGATTCTTAAAGACATCTAAGATACGATTCTTAAAGTCTTCGTTTCTTTCACCTGGTAATCTAGAAATACCTAACAACATACCAAACTCGTCAAATACGTTCCAGATATGATGAAGCATATATTCATAATGAAGGGTATCCCCTACTTCAATTGCATCGAATGGTTTAAAAATATTATCTTTCATGTAATAATCCATTACTTTGATATACACATAACCTTCGATAGTATCAATCATGTAGGAGTTGTCGTCACTTTCAAAAAATATTCGCAAAGTATCAACTGGCATACAATCTCTTCTTACACCGTCAATAACTAAACGAACGTGAAGATCTGGCGTTTCGACATCCACAACGTCACGAGTAGCAAGCGGAATCTTATAACAGTAATCGGCTGTTTGTAAGTTTGCTGTACCGATGTACATGTTGTTCCAAGCTTGCTCTATGTAACGTTCAATCTCTGATAATTCAACACCAAATGCATCTAAAAATAAGGCCCCTATTGATTTCGGATCTTTGGCCATCTTCATCCATTGGGGAAGCATGGACATCATACTCGTTGTATGTTTGTTTAACAATGTGCCACCTACTTTCTATGCTACGTTAATTTTTCTTAAGAAGTATCGTTCTTCTAATGAAGGTTCTACATTCTTAATGAAGTACTCTTTTTCACCAACAACAAGTTTTTTAAATTCCATATCAAGAATTTGTTCGCTTGTTTCCATTACACGTTGAATAATTTCATTGATAATAATTGGAGAACCCATGTTTAATTGTTTCATGTACGCTCCAACATTTTGAACAACTTTATTGCGGATGTGTTGTCTTTCAAGAGAAGTTATTTTGGAGTGGAAAATTAAGTTGAGAGTAATGTCCACGGGGTTGTATTCACTTGTTTTTACTTCTACATTCATGCCATAAGCAGCTACTTCAGATATAACGCTTTCTACACGAGTTAATAGATCGTTTTCAATCGGATAAACTTGAGGAGTAACATAACACGTAAACGAGCCTGTTCCTCTTGTAAACCTTTTAAACTGAGCATCAGCAACACCATCAATTCGTAGTGTTTTTAATCGTATGGCAGTTAAATTTGCACTCTGTTCAACAGATACTTGATTAGAGATTCTTGCACGATAGTTATCGTCTGATTCATCTCCATCACGAGTACAGTTTAACAGTTCACCAATAAGGTCCAGATATCCGCCTGTTGATGTTGAAATAAAACCCATCTTAGTAATTAAATCTAATTCATCGTAGAATGGACTAAATTCTTCTATCATTACTTCTGCAAACATTCGAGCAATCGATCCTGGACTTGTTTCAGTAATTCCACCTTCAGTTCGAAGTCGAGTCAAAACTGCTTCGAGCATTTCATCCTTTGATTTTCTCATTAACTGTTCACCTCATATTCTGATAATAAACCATGTTCTAAATTAAATAGAACTGGTATAACTAAATCTGCTATTTTTCTTCTAACAGTAATATAGAAGAGTATTTCGCTCGAATTAACAGGGACGGGTCTAACATTTAGATCACCAGGAAGTAGAAACTTGTTACCAGTTAAACTTTTTTCAATTAGGGACTTTCCTAAGTCTCCTGTTTCTCTTGTGTTAGGAAGACCAATTAATTCCGATAAATCAGCCCCTATCTCCCGATGTATAAACCAGTCCGGATTGTCTGTTCTTAATCTATTGAGTATTACTTGCTTCTCGCTTAAGTAAGATACTTGCAATGGAATATCCCTTATCAATAATCCTTCTGAGCTATCTGTTGAGATATTTCCTACTGAATCGATATAGAGTAATTCATCAAAGTCATTGTAACTAGGAGAACCCAGCTCTAAATCCCCTTCAGGTGAAAAACGAAAATCCACTTTCATTTGTTATCCTCCTCTCTTTATTCTTGAAGTTTCTATTCCTAGATCTTCAATCATAGATGTAACTTTCGCATCGTAATAATGTTTTCTCTTTTGCTCTTGGAACAAAGGAACATTGATGTCGGATTGTCCATCTTCTAGTGTAGAAATCATTGAAGCTTTTGGAATATTTCTCTTCTCTCCTACCTTATCACCATAATATAAATAAGGATTTAAGTTATGATTATTCCAAATGAATCCATATGGTTTTGTATGCATTCTCATTTCCTTTGTAGCAAAATGAATACTGTCACCATAAAAGATGATTGTGTTATCTTTCGCATCCAATCGAATGCCAGTATCCTCATTAACAAACATTTCGATTGAGCCGTCATCACAGAGCTTAAAGGTTGAACCTGTCACTGGGTGTTTTAATGCAATTTCATCTTCGCTAATAAATTGCCAGTTCTCTAATTCCTTTTCTAAACTCTTGGCCTTAAAGTTAACAAGTTCATTTTGTAATACTTGGCGCCAATAAGGATAATGAATATCTTTGTCTCCATCTCCAAAGGTTTTATTTATATATGCTTCATTCATTGGAATCCTCCTTTCTAAAAAACACGGGATTGTCTAATTGTTCTTCCACCATATGGACTAAGATAATTTTCTTCGCTGTGATTTGATTTATATACTGTAGAAATATAAGGTGATTCCTTAGATTTATTTTTAAAGGAAATTGAAACTCTATCACCGTTTTTAACAGCTTGTGTAAATACACCGTCTCCATCTTTAGGTAAAGATACTTCTTTCATTGTTCGTAAAGCATGACTGTTTTCATCTGAGTAGACTACTTCACAGGTTAGTTTTGTGTAATCTACTTGAATTACATAACCTTCAATGGTTCCTTGTAGTCTATTTAAAGACGGTACAACTACTTTACTATAAATAGACTGATGGATTTGACTATTAAAATTCATTGAATCACCTTCTCTTTAATACTTTCTTGAGTTATGAAATCATCTTTCATAGGTTTATAGATTGATTTGTGCATATTCTCATAGGATACATAGAATTAATACGAATTTTTTATTTTGCTTCTTCATTACAATAGAAAAATAATTTGTCATAATCCTCACTAATAGCAATGAATGGATTTCCATAGTCAATCATGTTCAGCCATTATACTGTTCAATTTCCTCTTAATTTTCATGCTGTCACCCACTTTCCTGGTCCCCCATAAATAGGAACTCCATCGTACATAATGTCCTTTCCTTTTGGCGCAATGTCTATATGAATAAAACCCTTTTTGTTTTTGAAATCTCCACCAATCGCAATCGACCTCAAACCTAATTGCCATGCACAGTCTGCAATTTCCCTTACCTCTTCAATACTTCTTACAAGAATGTCAACTGCACAACCTGCTTCATGGGGTGAAAGTTGACCAGGGTTACTAAAGCGAAAACCACTAATAACTTCAAAATAAGGCTTTTTGGTTTTCAAAAGCAAGCTTTCAAACAACCTTTTTGCATCTGGTGAATAAAGATTTCCTTCATGACCATCGTATTTGTCACTATGAATAAACCTTTCCTTATTTAAGGAAACCATCTTTTCATACTTGGTAGTTCGGGCCCAACCAATACGATTAAGAAGAAAGTACTCTCTTGTGATGTCACTTTTCTTAAGAGAATCCCCTATGAATTGAACTGGTAGGTACGGGAAAGAACTTCTGTACGTCTGATCAATTAGTTTTTCTTCTTCCGATAATTCTGCTCCATCCTTCTCATAAAGAGTGTGCATTGGTTTTTCATTGCCTTCTTCTTTCTCACCTGCTTTTGCTGAGAAGCTAGCCTTAGGTGCAATAGAATTTACTTGAATAGCTGAAGCGCTACCTCGGATATCAACGTAATCTTCAGGATTTTTAGTAGTTCCTCTCCTGTTATTAACAAAGTCTGTACAAACTTCAAAATGCAAATGGACACCGGAAGACTGACCTTGCTGCCCCATCATCGCAATATGCTGACCTCTTTTAACTGTATCTCCTGTTTTTACTTGTAATGTACTAGGGTGCATATGTCCATAAATCGTATACAAGTCATCTTTGTGCTTAATAACTATCCAAGTACCAAATCCTCCTACTCCACTTCTAGCTTGAAGAACAACTCCGTCACCAGCAGATAATATCTTACAGTTAGTATCACCACGGGTATTAGGAGCTAAATCCACTCCATTATGGCTTGCTCCATCACGAGGCCCCATAACAGAAGTGAATCTATATGATTTTGGTTCTGCAGGAACGCTTAGTTCACCCGAACCTGTGAAGTTGCCAACTCCTCCCTCAGGTTCTTTTACGGCGTTACCTTGATTTTCAGGCTTTTTACTATCATCGGAAACTTCTACTTCTTCCTCTTCATCATCAGTTTTAGGAAGTTCGAATTTAGCAAGGTACTCTTTTCTTTTTTTATACTCTTCCTTACCCGCTTTAATTTTTCTCTTATATGATTCAAGGTTAAAGGTTTCTTTTTTTGTAGCCATAACTAAACTCACCTGCCTTTAATGTACCTGGTCCTCTATAGAGTGGTAGATTGTCATATCCCCAAGTTGATTCAGGGCCGATATCAACATGAACAAACTTAGGACCAACTGCAATAGCACGGAATCCTGTTAGCCATGCAGTGTCAGCTATATAAATTGCTTCTTCTGTTGAATCAGCATATATATCCATGGAGATACCAATAGAATGAGAAGACTCTCCATCAGAAGGGTCAAACCCTCTAGCTATCCTTAAGATTCTGTATCCAAGTCGATCTTTAAGAAGACGGAAAGCTTGTCTTGCTTCACTTGTGTAAAAATTCTCTTGAGGCCCATTTAGATGAATAAACTCATTTGGAGGTAGTGGGGAATAATTTTTCTTCATGTCATAACTGGATGACAGTTTAAAATCTTCTACATAGTTTGACCTTGGGTAGTCTGGGGCAATAATTCTGCTCTCTTTTAATTGTGCAATAGGAATACGTATCTTAACTGCAAAACTTCTAGCGGATAATAATTCATCCTCCGTTGGTGGTAGCCTGAATGGTGTATCCATGACATCTTCTTTTATCGGATCTTGATGAAGGTCACAGCCGGCTGCATAATTCGCTTCAATATCTGAATCTGATACAGGTACTGATTGAGCAGAGAACGCACTTACTTTTGCCTTTCCTGTAACTAGATTCATGAACCAAGTTTTATCTACTCCAGTACCAGGACAACTCTTCGGTTCTTGACCATTTATTAATCCTTCACGGTGAAACTTCACACCATTTGGTCTACCAGCAAAATACTTAGCGATAGCAACAGCAGATTCCAACTGTTTGCCTTGTAAAGTATCATTACCTTTATCAAAGTTTCCAATCATTTCATACATTGCTGGATGATTAGCAGCTGTACCATTATAGTTTTTTGCACTACATGGTACGGATGAAATATTGCGTCCTAGAATTACTTGCCCATCTACACCGATAGTAAAGTGTTGCGCGATATCGTCCCAGCCATTTGTTTGTGTATGAAATCTTCTCATGTCGTCGTTTAGTTTTGCTAATGTCTGACCTTTAGCACTTGTATGATTTGGGTTCCAGGTATGATGGACATAGATACCATTAATCATAGTCGTATCTACAGTGTCTAAGAATTTAACCACTTCCGAACCGCTTGCAAATGTTTTTCCATACTCCCATTTACCACCTGTTCCTTTACCACCAGCAGAAGATGAACTTCCTCCCCCGCCGCCACCAGATAAAACGTCCAGAGTTAAAATTGTGTCTGTATATGCGTCTCTTCCAAAACCTTTATACATCGCAGATACCTGGTTCGCATAAACATAGCCACCGCCTAAAAGCTTATCACCTGCGTTATCAGGTACACTAAAACCGTTATATAACCAAGAAACCCCATGAACGTTTTGCTTTAGTTCAAACCCTCGACTTTTAAAGCGTGAATATCTGTCTGCAGCCCTAGAGATAACACCTGCAGCATAATTATGTTTTTCTTTAAGAATCATACAACCTACATAGATATTGTAGACCGGTTCATTGCATGCTTTTCCAAAATCCAACCCTAGATTTCCGGTAATTTCCTTTTCTGTCTGCATTAATCCTACACAGTTATAAGGATTCGGTGTTTTAACGTGGTCCCCACCAGATTCAGTTGCCATAATTACTTTAACCATAAGAGGGTTTACACCAGCTTTTGCTGATTGTTCCATAATGTCTTTGTTCCATCTATCAGTGCCAGCTATCTTACCTTTAAGTCCATTTTGGTATACTCCTCCGTCTAGGAGTTTATCGGTGTAAACATCTGGTCCAGTATACTGAGCAACCGTAGGTAATTCTCCATTGAAGTTTACTGTACCGCCACCACCTGATGCTGCGACTTCTCCGCCACCTTCTTTTGGCTTCTCTTTTTTCTTTTTAAGTGAGAAACCCTCTAGAAACTTCTTACGTTCCGCATATACTTCTTTTGCTGCTTTTATTTTCTTTATATACATTTCCGTGTTATAGGTTTGTTTGTCTTTTTGTGCCATATGGTTATTCCTCCTTATTGTGATAAGCTAACCATTTATTTTGATTTTCGCTATAGTTAACACAGAAAAAGAAGAGGCTATGCCTCTTCTTTCGCAGAGTGTTGGGAAACCCTTTAGGGTTCCCAACATTCTGCAATCCTTTTTAATTTTAGTAAATGAAAACAATATAAA
>NZ_CP031292.1:2399358-2419649 GCF_003355115.1 Bacillus sp. COPE52 | reverse complement strand
TGTCCGAAGCCAATTCATCTCCCACCTACTCACTTAGCGTTCCTTGAGGAAGGAGTCTTCTTGGCTAAAATGATAAAAACGATGTTACTTGCAATTGTGTTTGCTCAGAACCATTAATTTTTTGTCAATGTAGGCAGGCTCTTATGTGAGGTAACGTAAGAGCCTGTTTAAATGTACTACCTTTTTTTATGTACAATAAGAAATGATATAGACAGGGAGAGAAAATCCATGTCCACTAAATTAGTAAATTTACGTATTGATTTTGCTTTTAAACAGTTCTTTGGAACGAAAGGAAATGAGGAAGTTTTAAAGAAGAAAAGTAATTCGGGATAAAAAGGGCTTGTTCATTTTGGTTTAGGTAAAATTAAGATTTACTTATTATTACTTTAACTATTTAAAGTGAAACCTTAAGAGAAAGTTTAGATAAAATAAAATTTCGCGTTATAACATAATAATGTAATTTTTATTTGAATAACAAAAAATCTTATAAAAGGGGTACTAGTAATTATTATGGAGCGTGGAATTTATTGAGTACTACAGGAGGGTTTCATGAGTAAAATAATAGTATTATTAAGGAGTCTAGATAAAAAACTAATTTTAATTTTATGCATGTTTTGTATTATTAGTACCGCTGCAATTTATAGTAGTCAACAAACTGGTCAGTATGGAAGCACAAACTTTGCATTGCAGCAAGGTAGGAACTATATAATTGGTTTTGTACTGTTAATATTTGTTGCAAGTATTGATTGGGATCAATGGCAAAAGTTCTCTTGGCCATTGTATATTGTTGGTTCTGTGGCAATTGTTATATTAAAAATACTACCGGAGTCAACGTTTACTCCCGTTAAATTAGGAGCAAAAAGATGGTTTCAATTTCCTGTTATCGGTCAAATTCAACCATCGGAGTTTTTCAAAATTGCACTAATTATATTTGTCGCCAATTTAGTAGTGAATCATAACGCCAAATATATGATTCGGACATATAAAACTGATTTCATATTGGTCGGAAAAATTATGTTAGTTTCAATTCCTCCTATTTCTTTAGTATACAGCCAGCCAGATACAGGTATGGTGTTCTTATACGCAGCATCTATTGCATGTATTTTATTTATGTCAGGGATTCAAAAGAAATTAATTGCATTTTGTACAGTCATCCCGGTAACTATATTATCTACATTAATATTTATATATAAAAAATATCCAGATTTTTTCTTTAAAGAATTAGTTACTAGGTTAAAACCGCACCAACAATCACGCATTATAGGATGGCTAAATCCAGCTGAAAATGCAGATCAAGGATATCAAACGCAACAAGCTCTTTTAGCTGTTGGAAGTGGTGAATTACATGGAAAAGGATTCGGTCAAGGTAGTGTATATATTCCTGAAAAACATACTGATTTTATTTTTGCTACTATCGCTGAAGAAGGTGGATTTATAATAGCAGCTATTGTTGTATTGGTCTTGTTACTTCTTATATATCGAATAACTATAATTGCTTATTCAGCAGAGAATCTGTTTGGTACATTATTATGTGCTGGGACAAGTAGTGTTTTAACACTACAAATCTTCCAAAATATTGGTATGATTGTTGGGTTAATGCCGGTAAAAGGAATTGCACTACCTTTTTTATCATATGGAGGGAGTTCGCTATTTTCAAATATGATAATGATGGGGCTTATTTTATCGGTGCATAAAAATTATAAAAAATACATGTTTCAAGTTAATTAAAATTTAAAAATGTGTAGGTGTTTTTTGAAAATTTTAATTTTTTGAAATAAAAAGAAATAAGATGTAGTCTGGCTAAAAAACTTGAGGACACTAATTCATTAAAGCAGCCATAAAAGGTGTTTTAAGAATTGGTGTCCTCTTTATTTTGAAAAAGGAGATGGGGAAAACATGAGCCATGATTCCTCTTTCCGAACAGCATATGAAGCTCGAGAGAAACTACTTCTAGATGAACAAGCAAAGCTAGCGAATGCAGAACAAGAGGGTATGGAAAAAGGTATTGAGCAAGGTAAGATGCAAATGATTCGAGGGATACATGAAATTGGTGTACCGCTTGAAACTATTGCAAAAGCAAGTAAGTTAAGTCTGAAGGAAATAGAGCGTATCTTGAAGTTAAAATAAAAATATATGTGTCTACAGAACTCATGAGTAGAAAAAATTAGACGTTCATTATCATATTACGTCTAATCGTAAAGCATTGCTGAAGATTTTAGCAGTGCTTTTTCTCAATCAACTGTTTGATATTTTTCATTTTGCTCACAATTATATAGAAAAGTTGAAAGAAGAACGTGAATAGTCCGAAACAAATGTGTTTCGGACTATGGGTTCGATATTTTATCCATTTTATTCAACATTTTTTAAGGATTAAGAGGCTGAATTTTCTGATTTCTAAAGCGAGAAAAATGTATTACGTTAATCAATAGATACCCCGCTAGAGACAATCGGTTTTGTTGGTGCTGGCGTATCTCCACCATTAAACGAAGAGTTTTGTGATACATTTAAACTAATCATGCTACATGCTAATGCACTTACTACTACCATACTTAATAACACTTTTTTTATTTTTTTCATTACTTTAACGCTCCTTTTCTCAAATGTTTCTTATCAGCATTATTGCTAATATAGAAATATTTGCTCGCTTTAACATGATTATTTGCCTCGTAAAATTGGAGTGCTAAAATCTCTGCATATTCTTTTACGCAATCCCACATGTCCTCTTTTTCAAAATAAGAAATTGCATCAGTAACTACTTTTTCTAGTTTAAGTCTAGGTAGTTCTGTGATTAGTTCATTTAAAACTGCGAAACGATGCTTATATTCCTCATTTCCTGATTCATTTGTATACTTCATTCCTTGCTCGATATATGCTTTTGCTGTTTCAACGCCTTCTAATTTATAATATGCTCTTGCTAAGACAAATAATGCTTTAAAATGGTTCGGTATGGTATTTATAATTTCAGAACTCTGTCTAATCGCCAATGGATATAAATCTTGAATATTATATAACCAGCCTAAATTGGATCGTACTCGTAATAATAATTGTTCTTCATCATACTTCTTAAAAACATCAATAACCGTATTGAGACATTCTTCCGCTCTTTCAAATTCTCTTAGATCTATACAAGCCAGTCCATATACATTGTCGCATAAAGCAATATTAATTTCATAGCCTACATGATTCCGGTATATTTCTTTGGCTTTTACTACATGTTGAATCGCTTCAAATGGTTGATAAGATTGATAACAGTAAGTTGAAAATCTATACTCAAACTCGGCTTTTTCTACTTCATCATGTATATCAATTAAAAGTTCTTTTGCCTTTTCATAGTGTGTTTTCGCTTCAGTATAATTTGCTAAAATTGTAGAGTGAATTGCCTTAAAAAAATAATAATAGTAAGCTAAAAATGAAAATTCTTCTTTGATATTAGGGAGTTTTTCTATTTGATTAAAAGAATCTTTTGTAATACTCATTCCATCTACCAAGACTTTATATCTAAAATTCAGTAGGGAATAATAGAATGATACATATTGGTCTGTTTCTATTTCCTTTAAACGTTCTTTTACTTGTAGATATGTCTGTTTTGCTTCTTTTACATGATATAAACGCATTTCTTCATACCATTCATGTAATAATTCCATCAATTGCTTATTACTTTTTTCTTGAACAGTCATAATATCCCCCATTTCTCTGTAAAGGCTTATTCTGATAATAACAGGAAATAGATACATTATATTTAACTACGATTTTTTTCACTAATATACAGAATTTTCTGAATTATAATAATGTCCATGCTTTTAAATTTGAAAAAGTATAGTTAAGGCAGTACAAGTTTTGTTAATGCTTTTTTAGATTTTGGTTTATTAACAGTTCTCTATTGAATACTTCTTATAAGCGGTGGCGTAGCACTATAGTAGAAAAAGAGAGAGCTTATACTATTATGGTATTGAGAAATATATAGGGCTTATTAAGCTTCAAGGGATTCCTCGAAAATAAATAGAAGTATATCCATATCTATTTACATTGAAGAGGGAGCGTTAGTTTATGATAAGTTTTGGGATTAATTTACGCCATATTATTAGTTATACACAAAAGAGTAGGAATCTTAATAATATACGGATTTTAAGTAAGTTCGGTATAAGATTATTTGATATATTGGGAGAACCATTACCTGTATCAGATGTTAATCGAGAATTAGTAACGGCATTAAAACGCCAAGACATAAATACGCAAAGATATATATTAAGTCATTTACAAGGTTAGAAAAACCGATATTATGCTGCGTTTTTTCAAACGTACGTTCTTCCTGATAAACCAAGAAGCTATCATCGAAAGTTTGTGAAATTTTATTTTCTTAAATCGAGTGAATTAAGTTGTAATATTTTAATGCGGTACTATAGTTTGTATCACCATGAAATGTATAAACCTCGTCTATATCAATAAAAATAGAATAAAGAATATGTAATGAAGTACCCATCCAATTATTATGTGTATCACAATTGGATGGGTATTTTTTTACTTATTCCCAAATAGGGACAAAGCTAAATGCAATGGATAGTCATCAAAACGCGAGTGTACAAATGTAACAAATGAAATTTCTATTCATAAATGTGTTTCTTCTATTTAATCAAATATGATTTAATACTTTCTTAGTTTTGGTTAGGGAAATTTATATACTTAAAGTAAAGGGCTTAATTTCAATTAAGGGGGAAGATAATTTGGAGGTGTATAATTCAGCTGCTCCTGCACAAACAAATAATGAAGAGTTACCATTCGATATTTCTTGGATGACCGATTGGATTGTAGACTGGTTTGGTTCTTTGTTTAATGGCGGCAGTGATGTAATAAAAGATGGGGGAGATAAAATAGATGGTGCAGTCCATGCGAGTGTGCCTGCATTCTTTGATGTTATTTTCCTTATACTTTCTGTAGTAATTTTAATATCATTATTAGTTTTTGGGGCTTCTTTATGGTTTAAACATATAAAGTGGAAAAAAAGATCTATATATTTTGGAGTAGGTTCATTTATTCTCATTCTTTTAATTAGGATTCTACCAGTGTTAATGTTGACGACACGTTCTTTTGATTTTCAAACCTTTATGAGTAATATGGTGGGCTTAATTACTTCTATAATTTTAGGAACAGCTGTATTAATGTTTTTGATATCCTTAGCATTAGGTATGCTTTATAAGAAGTTTGAACATCCCAAATATGGAAAATGGAGTTCAAGTTTGAGATATAGTTCAATTTTTATATTTGTAATGACATTGTTAGTACCGGCCTTACTGCGTCATTTATAATCTTTGTTTATATAGGAGAAGGAGGAATAGTGCAGGTAATTTCTATAATGTTTCTGTGTAATTATGCTAGTGCTCGTTCTCCTCTAGATTTCTGAGTTAAGTCTAATACATTAAAAAGAATTTTGTTATATGAAGTTTTGGCAAAGGGGGAGAGGTACTAGTGACTACTTTTGTTGTGATGGTGAGTATATTCTTAATTCTGTTTGTAATTGGTCCTAAAGCGACTAAGAGAAAAGAAGAAAGAGATAGAATTGAAAAAGAACATAAAGAGAAAATAGAGGATTTAGAGGAAGAAAAGATTGAATTAGATATTAATGGGACTAAAGTACGGTTACACAAGAAGCCAAAGCTAAAGAAAAGTATATATAAAATAAAGGATAACAGGTAATTACTCAGTTTTTTCATTTTAGCCAATTCATCTCCCACCTACTCACTTTGCGTTCCTTGAGGAAGAGGTCTTCTTGGCTAAAATGATAAATAAAAAATACGTGAGTCGTAACTGCCGCTGTTTTAGGAGGAATTCAAGACACCAAAAGGACGCGTATTGGTAAGCAGGTTCAAAAATAGTATATGTGATAAGAAAAAGTCCTATACAAAAAAATTACTGTAAACAAAGCCTATGTGTATGTGAAATAAAGAAGAGCCGTTCTATTTGGAGGGCTCTTCTCGTTTGAAGAATTAATATTAAAATAGTCTATCCATTAAATTTTGAATATCATGTCTTCTTTTTTCTATTTTATTTTTATCAATTGTATACTAATTACCCTCAATTATTAATTGAGGGTAAAGAAGTAACTGTAGAGACTAAGTTTACTGAAAAAGAAAAAAGGTTTTGTAAAGCTAGCCATTACTTTCGTTGATACTAAACAGCAAGAAAGAGAAATAGTAGTGTTTGAAGACTTATTACATAAAAGTCAAGTGATTGTAACATACCCTGACATTAATCAGATTTGGAAAAAGAAAAACAAATTTGCACACTATACTTGGGATCTAGATGAGACTTATATTAAAGTCAAAGGAGAGTTGGGTTATCTTTATTGTACAATGGAGCAAGATGGAGTTAATGATGACTAGTTAATTTCATAATTAAGAAATAGTTAAGAAATAGTTAAGCCCGGTTTAAAATTTGCTTTCTATACTAAAAACATAAGCATACAAGAAAGTTGGTGTTCTTACATGAGTGCAATAATAAAAACTACAAATTTAACAAAGATTTATGGCAATCAGAAATCAGTTGATAATCTTAATATAACCGTAAATCAAGGAGAAATTTACGGCTTTTTAGGTCGAAATGGTGCAGGGAAGACGACTACAATTAGAATGTTATTAGGATTGATAAAGCCCACCCATGGAAAGATTGAAATATTTGGAGAAGATTTATTTAAAAATCAAAAAGAAATCCTTAAAAGAATTGGGTCTATTGTTGAAATTCCTGGATTTTATGAGAATCTTACAGCACGGGAAAATCTACTAATTAATGCAAAAATTATTGGGATACACAAAAAAAATGCAATTGATGAAGCGTTAGAAATCGTGGGATTGCAACATGAAACTAAAAAGCTTGTGGGTAAATATTCTTTAGGGATGAAGCAAAGATTAGGGATTGCTAGATCTCTTCTTCATTACCCAGAATTATTAATATTAGATGAGCCTACTAATGGTTTGGATCCAATAGGAATTAAGGAAATTAGAAGATTGATACAAAATTTGGCTAAAGAAAGAAAAATTACTTTATTAATATCCAGCCACATTTTATCGGAAATAGAACAGTTAGTAGATCATATGGGGATTATTCATGAAGGCAAGCTCTTAGAGGAAATCGAATTTAACAGCCTTAGAAAAAAGAATCGTAAATATATTGAGTTTCAAGTATCGAATGACAATAAAGCTACAAAAATCTTAGAGAAGAACTTTGGCATTTTCGATTATGAAGTTCATAATGAGGGGATTATTCGCGTTTATTCTAAACTTGGGCAACAAGGAGATATTAATAAAATATTTGTACAAAATGATATTCAGGTTTTGAAAATTTTGATGAGTGAAGACAGATTAGAAGATTACTTCACAAAATTAGTTGGAGGTGGAACAATTGGTTAATCTGTTATATACAGAATTATTAAAGCTAAAACGATCCCATATGTTCTTAATTAGTATTCTCGGTGCATCGGTAGTACCTTTTATGGTAGTAGTAGCATCATTTGTAAGCTTAAAAACTAAACACCCTACTCCTACTATTGTATTTAGCCAATTGTTTGGTGAAGTAAATTTATATACTGTTCTAATAATAGGAGTACCACTATATGGGGTTGTAACCGCCTACCTATTTATTCGGGAATATACAGAAGATACATTAAAGAATTTATTAACCATACCTGTATCACGTATGAATTTTCTTATAAGTAAATTCTTGCTTCTATTTTCGTGGATTATGATGTTAACTTTTGTAGCATGGGGATTAACATTATTATTAGGGATAATATTTCAATTTGATGGACTAAGTTCATCCTTAATAAGGGAATCTTTTGTACAATTTTTGATAGGTGGATTGTTGCTTTTTATTTTATCAACACCAATCATACTTTTAACAATTGTACTTAAGAATTACGTACCGACCATTGTATTTACAGTTGTAATAACTATGATTAATTTAATGACAGCAAATTCAGAACATAGAGGATTGTTTCCATGGGCAGCAGCAGGTGATATTTCAAGAAATACGCTTCAGCCCACTTATCCTCCCGAGTACTCCTATATAGGTATATTCGGAACATCTATTATCGGATTAGTATTATTGATTTCATATTTTAAAAAGGTAGATATCCATTAAGAAAAATAAAATGGGACCATCTAAAACTATTAGGTAGTAACAAAAAGTAGATTAAAAAAATTATAATTAGTGTTTGATTTATATATATCGTAAGGAGGATTTTCAAAATGTCTTTTTCTCAATTCAATATTGATGCTTTTCGAGCCGTTAACGATTTAGGTAAACAGTACCCATTTCTCAATTCTACTATGACGTTCGTGGCAGAATATATGGTATATTTCTTAGCTTTAATTATTGTAGTGTATTGGTTTACTCGATCTAACCAAAATCGAATGATGGTTGTTCAAGCGATGATTGCTTTTGTGATTGCTGAGGTTATCGGGAAAATAGCAGGAAAGTTTCATTCAAATTATCAACCATTTGCAGAGTTACCCAATGTTAATAAATTGGTAGAGCATGCTGTTGATAATTCATTTCCAAGTGACCATACAATCTTATTCTTTTCAATTTGTTTTTCATTTTGGCTTGTTCATAAAAAGATTGGTTGGCTATGGATTACACTTGCATTCTGTGTAGCCATTTCTCGTATCTGGGTAGGAGTTCATTATCCTTTCGATGTTATGACAGGTGCTATATTAGGGATTGCTTCAGCGATAATTGCTTATTGGTTAGTACCAAAAGTTACTTTCTTGAAAAGAATACTTTCTATATATGAAAAAGGGGAAAACTACATTTTACCTGCAAAAGATAAATCAAAAAATTTTTAAGGAAAAACATCTGAATTATAAGTAGCTTTTTGCTTATAGTGTTAATTTGATGTTAGGTAAAGATGCAACATTTCTAGGACAATTGAAGTGGCTTAAGCTTGCCACTTCAATTGTCCTAGAATAACTAAGTAAAAATATGGTTTATATATGTATCATAAATACGAATAACGTTTTATTGGTAAGAATTTACTTATCACATTTTTTTTTGGAAGACTAAACCTCATAGACATACCCCACATCATTTTCGCTTCAAAAATGAATTTCATACTTAAGTTAAAACAGTTACAAGGAATAGGATAACATTTGTGTTCATTTCTTTTTGTAATAATTGTGGATATACATAATTATTTTTTGGAAAACAATTTACAGTAATATTACGTTTTTTAGAGGGGAAATCAAGTTGTCAAAATCACTAATAAATATAATTTATTAGTGATTTCAAAACTTGAGAAAATAATTCGTTTATTATTTTGATTACAATATAAGGTAGTATTAGAATGTAGCGTGGAAAGGTAGAGAAAATAAACTGCATATCAAAAGGAGGATGCTTTTGGATAGTTATGTTTGGATTATGAATATCAGAATAAAAATCTATACAATTTAATGAGTGGTAGTGTACATTTGGACGTGTAATTCGCGATAGAAATCCTAGTGGCAAATTATATCTTAAAGCAGTGTGTTAGGCTCTAACCACAGGAACTGCGATGAACGTTAGGGATTTAGATATTCTACGTTTCAAACATAGTAAAGTCGTTAAATTCTGAATAATTCAAATTAAGTCAAATTAAATGGGGAGTCCTTATGAAGAAACTTTTAGTTATATTTCAAAATGGGAATTACTCGAGGCTGTTTTTTGCATCTTTTACTTCACAAATGGGTAGTACAATCGGTTTAACTGCACTTATGTTTTATTTTTTAAATCGTTTTTCGCACCAACCTGCATATGCTACTATTACGGAGCTGATGTTGTCTTTGCCCACATTAGTAGTATTTTTTCTTGTTGGTGTAGTTACTGATAGGATTGATCGACAAAAAATAGCTCAAAATTGTGATTGGATCTGTTTTATATTATCGCTCTTATTATTGTGGTCTCTTTTTCTAAACTGGATGCCAGTAGCATTTGCACTGTTATTTTTAAGAAGCATGGTAAAGAGCTTTTTTACACCTGCACAATCATCCCTTGTACAAGGTGTTTTAACAAGAGATGACTATGCAACTGCAGTTGGTTTGAATCAGATGATTTCAAGTTTGTTTATGCTTTTTGGTAGTGGTATCGGGATTTATTGTTATTGGGTAATCGGTATTTATGGTGCAATCTTAATTGATGCAATTAGTTTTTTTATTAGTGCTCTTCTTATAAAATCTTGTAGAATGTCAGAAGAAATTCGTATGCCAAACGGAAAACATAATATCAAGGATTTGAACATTTCAATTGTAATGAAGGATTTTGTGAAGGGAATACGATATATTTTGAACCACAACTTGTTACTTACACTTATCTCCGGATTTATAGTTTTCGGAATTTTAAATGGAGGGCTCTCAGTGATGCAGGTATTTATTTTAAAATACAAACTAGCCCCAAGAAACTATGAAGAAGTTTCAATTATATTAAGTATAGTCTTTGGTATAGGAATTTTACTTGGTAGTGTTATAGCATCTATACTTTCTCAAAAAATAAAGCTTTATCATTTACTAATTTTAGCTTTGTTTATTGGAGGAGGGGCGACTATTTTGAGTTCATTAGTCAATACAGTTTGGCTGTATGTTATTTGTACTGGTATAGTTGCCCTAGCACTTCCAATGATTAATGTAGCTATTGGAGGTTGGATTCCGAAAATAGTAAATCCAAAAATGATGGGGAGAGTACACGGGTGTATTAATCCTTTGATGATGCTCTCACAGTCACTAACCTTACTTTTTATTGCCGGATTTTACCCAGGTATTCTTGCAGTTGAAACTCTTTTTTGGATAGTAGGCGGATGTTTAATATTTGTAGGAGTTTTTTACATGATTAGCATTCCACGATTAATGAAAGTAGAAAAATCAGTTAGCATAACGCTCGAATAATTGTAGTTGATCAATTAATTTAACTAGGATTTGTGAGGGGTTTTATGGAGATTTTTGTTGTCAAAATTAAAGATATAAATGATCAAAAATTAGAAAATATTTGTTCGTGGATAGATGAAGAGAAAAGATATAGAATAAAAAAATTTATTAATAAAAAAGATAAAATTAGAACCTTGATTGGTGAATTACTAGTAAGGACTCTAACAAATAAAAAGCTTAAAATCGGTAATGAAAGAATAGTATGGGGGAAAAATCACTATGGAAAACCTTATTTAAAGGGGTATCCGAATTATTACTTTAACATTTCACATTCGGGAGAATTTGTAGTATGTGCAATTAGTAATAACCCTGTTGGAATTGATATTGAACAAATAAAACAGATTGAATACAAAGAAATAGCAAAAAGTTTTTTCTGTGATAGTGAATATGCTTATATACAAAAAGGTGATGTTAATTATCAATTGAGGAAGTTTTATGAGGTATGGACATTGAAGGAGAGTTATATTAAATGCTATGGAAGCGGATTATCAATGTCACTAAAATCATTTTCTATTAATATAGATAGTCACAAAGATGTTCGTATACTTTCCGATAATGGAGAAAAAAGTAATTCTTATTCAATGGCGATTTTTGATATAGAGTTAGAATACAAAATGGCTGTATGTTCATTAAATGAAGAAATTTCTAGTAATATAACAGTGATTAACCAAGATATTATTATTAATGATTTTTACAAACTTTTATCAGATAGAGGTGCATTTTAATGATGTTATTTTGTTTGCCTTATGCAGGAGGATCCGAAGCGTTATATTATAAATGGGGTGATTATCTAACCCCATCTATAAATCTATGTCCAGTACTGTTAAAGGGAAGAGGGAAAAGATTTAATGAACCATTTTATAATAGCTTAGAAGAAGCGGTAGATGACATCTTTGATAATATTTGGGATAAAATAGGTGAGGAAGATTATGCAATTTATGGACATAGTATGGGGAGCCTATTAGCGTATGAATTATACTATAAAATAATAGGAATGGGATTGAAGAAACCCAAGCATATCTTTTTTTCCGGATACAAAGCACCGAGTGAAAGGGAAAAGAAGGAGATAACTTATAATTTACCAAATAACGAGTTTAAAAATAGAGTTATAGAATTAGGGGGAACACCAGAAGAATTAATTCGTAACGAAGAATTGTTCGAATTTTTCATTCCTTTACTAAAACATGATTTTAAAATAGTTGAAACATATGAATATAAAGAAAAAGCGGACAAAATCACATGCGATATTACTGTATTAAACGGAACAGAAGATTTAATTAGTCTAAAAGGCATAATTGGTTGGAAGAAGCATACTTGTGGAAATTTTAAGATTTATAATTTGGAAGGAAATCATTTCTTTATAAATAACAATGTGGAAAAAATTACAACAATAATAAATGATACGTTAACTGAGGTTTTAAATTAGATTCCTCTGCTATATACCAATAGTTATCCTTACTTATTTATTTTCTTAATTATGTGCTGTAGTAGCGTTATCTGTAACTTGATATGAGTTTTAATATTTGTCTTTAATTAAATTACTGCAAAAAATTTCTGATTATTTTAATTATTCAGCTAAATCTTTTTCATATGTTTTTTGCATGAAAATAAGGAAATTTTTCTCGTAGTAAGTTAAATTCTTTTATAGAATTCCTTTTATTAACTTATAAATAGGGGGGATTGTATACCTTGTTATGAACGATGAATTTTTTATTTAATTCATTCTCTATATTTTTAACAGTAATAAAATAATAAATAATTTTGGTAATGGATAATTACTAAAAAAGGGGAAATTCAATATGTCTATTAAGAATTCTGGTGAAATAAACAAGGATGGTATAAGAACTTACGATGAGATTACAGTAGCAGAGCAAGATATGATATTAAATAAATTCAATTCCACCAAAACCGAATATCCAAGAAATAAGCACATAAACCAGCTATTTGAAGAACAAGTGAAGAGAACACCTGAAAATATTGCAGTTGTGTTTAAAGATAAACAACTCACATACAGGGAACTTAACGAGAAATCCAATCAATTAGCAAGGATGTTAAGGAATAAGGGCGTTAATACAGATGCTATTATAGGATTAATGACTGATAGATCACTTGAAATGATAATTGGAATAATGGGTATTTTAAAATCTGGAGCAGCTTACCTCCCAATTGATCCTGATACTCCGAAAGCAAGAATTGATTATATGTTACGGGATAGTCATGCCATGATTTTATTGACTCAAGAGAAATTCATTAAGAAAATCGAATATGATTTAGAAATAATTAATTTGGACGATCTAGATTCAAGTGATTTAAGTACAGGTAATCTGAAACATGTAAATCGTTTTGATGATACAGCTTATATTATTTATACTTCGGGTTCTACTGGAATACCAAAGGGAGTTATCATTTCGCATTATAGTGCTATCAGAGTCGTTCGAAATACAAATTACATAGCAATAAAAAATAATGATACCATTCTGCAGCTTTCGAATTATTCTTTTGATGGATCAATTTTTGATATATATGGTGCTCTGTTAAATGGGGCGAAATTAGTAGTGATAGAAAAAGATACAGTCACGGATATAAATAAGCTTGGAAATATAATTAAGCAAGAAAACATAAACGTGATGTTTATTACAACTGCTTTATTTAATGCGCTTGTAGATATAAAAATAGATTGTTTAATTAATATAAGAAAAATATTATTTGGAGGAGAAAGAATTTCAGTTTCCCATGCAAGAAAAGCATTAGAATTTCTGGGGAAAGATAAACTCATTCATGTATACGGACCAACGGAAAGTACTGTTTTTGCCACATATTACTTTATAAATGAAATAGATGAGGATGTTAACACTCTACCCATAGGTAAACCGTTAGCAAATACTTCAGTTTATATAGTAGATGAAGAGAAAAATTTACTTCCTATTGGTGAACCTGGAGAACTTTGTATTTCTGGTGATGGATTAACTAAAGGGTACTTAAATAATGAGCAGTTAACATTAGAGAAATTCGTTAAAAACCCATTTGCAGAAGGAGAGCGTTTATACCACACAGGAGATTTGGCTAGGTGGTTACCTGATGGGAATATTGAATTTATAGGAAGAATTGACCATCAAGTAAAGGTTCGGGGATTTAGGATTGAACTTGGAGAGATAGAGAGTCAGTTATTAAAGCATCCAAATGTAAAAGAAACTGTAGTTGTAGCAAGAGAAGAAAAGGACAAGAGCAATTATATTTGTGCATATCTAACATTAGTGGGAAAAGTTACTGTTGAAGAATTAAGAAGATTTTTAGGTGAAAAATTACCTGATTATATGATTCCTACTTATTTTCTTAAGTTAGATAAAATGCCGTTAACAGCAAATGGAAAAATAGATAAAAAGTCTTTACCTGAACCAGATCGAAGTTTTAATACCGAGGTTGAATATGAGGAACCAAGAAATGAGATTGAAAAACAGCTCATTTTAATGTGGCAGGAAACTTTGAATATAAATAAAGTTGGTATTAATGACAGTTTTGCAATTCTTGGTGGGCATTCGATAAATGCAATGGAGCTTTTATCTAAAATGAATGAAAGGTTAAGTGTTGATTTACCATTAAAAGAACTGTTTAGATTATCTACAATAAAGAAAATAAGTGCTTACATCGAAACAAACAAGGGAGAAATTATAGAGAACCAACAATTTACAAAAACTACAGATTTAAAGAATTTACATGAACCTTTCCCACTTACAGGTATACAATTAGCCTATTTAATAGGTAGAGATCCGGCTTTTGAAATTGGTGGCGCAGCTACAAATTTAACGGTTGAATTTGAAATAGATATTAATATAGATAGGTTTAATAGTGCATTACAAAAATTAATTAATAGACATCCAATACTAAGAACAATAGTTTTTGAAAATGGAACACAAAGAATCTTAGAAGGAGAACTTCTTTATTCTGTAGACACAGTAGATGTAAGGAATTTAAATCAAGAAGATATAATGATACGTATATTGGAACAAAGACAAAAAATGATAGCTAAAATCATAGATCCAAGTACTTGGCCATTATTTGAGATAAAAGCATTTATATTACCCAATAACCAAAAATATTTTTGGTTAAATATAGATCCGCTAATTTGTGATGACAGTAGCATGAAAATATTAATCAAGGAATTTAAAATGTTTTACAATCAGCCAAGTCTGCAGCTGCCTGACCTGGAGTATAATTTTAGAGACTATGTTTTAGCAACCAAGGAATTTAGGCAATCTAATCGATATAAAAAAGATGAGAAGTACTGGTTAAATAAATTGGATAATTTCCCAAGTGCACCAGCATTGCCTTTAAAATGCAACCCATTAGAAATTGAGAAACCTACATTCGATAAATGTTCGGAATTTTTAGAACGTGAAACATGGAATAAATTAAAACAAAAAGCAAGAGAAAAAAATCTTACCCCTACATCGGTTTTATGTGCTGCATATGCTTATGTCTTAGCATATTGGAGTAATCAGAGTCAATTTGCAGTAAATTTAACTGTTTTTAATCGGATACCGTTTCATCAAGACGTAAAAAAAATCATTGGAGATTTCACAACTCTAATGTTATTAGATATTAATGCGAAAGATAGTATTGAGTCATTTTGGAAATTTGCTGCGAAGGTACAGGATACATTGTTAGAAGCTCTTGAACATAGACATTATGATGGTGTGGATTTTATAAGAGCTATTGGGAAAAAACATAGAATGGTTAATCAAGCTATAATGCCTATTGTCTTCACAAGTGTATTGAGTGAGGACTCAGATGATTCATTTGATCATTTGATAGACTTTGAAAAAATTAAATTTTTTAGTACAAGAACATCCCAAGTTTATATAGATAACCAAGTTTATGAATTAAATGGAGGTTTATATATTACATGGGATTACGTTGAACAATTATTTGAGATCAATGTTATTAAATCAATGTTTGAACAATATATAAATGTATTAAATCAGGTTATATTTAATGATCAAGTGTCAGGTATTAACCTTAGTGAGAATAGCATAAAAGTTATTGAAACCTATAATGATACAAACAAAAAGTTTGATAAGTGTACTTTACATGAAATGTTTGTGAATCGAGCAAAACTAGTACCAGATAAGGTAGCTGTAATTCATCATGATGATTCGATAACTTATAAAGAACTAAATGAAAAATCGAATCAAATTGCAAGATACTTAATGGATAAGGGAGTTAGAAAAGGTGATTACATTGGTGTGATAGGTAAGCGATGTATAGATACCATTATAAATTTGTTTGCTGTTTTAAAGGCTGGAGCAGCATATATACCGCTGGATCCTGATTATCCTGAAGAAAGAAAAGAATATATAAAAAAGAAAAGTAATTGTAAGTTCTTTATAACACCTTCTACCTATAAAGATGAAAATATTAGGGAATATTCTAGTGATGAAGTCAATATAAAAGTAGATGAAACAGATATGGCATATGTTATTTTTACTTCTGGTAGTACAGGAAAACCTAAAGGAGTTCAAATAACTCATGGTGCAGCAACAAATACAATTATAGATATTAACGAAAAATTCTGTGTGACAGAAAATGATAAAATTATGGGGATTTCTTCACTGTGCTTTGATTTGTCAGTTTATGATGTTTTTGGTGCATTGAGCTGTGGAGCGGCTCTTGTAATTATAGATGATCAAAGGGATGTATATAACTTAAAAAGAGTTGTAAAGAAAGAAGGAATCACAATTTGGAACTCAGTTCCAGCAATTATGGAACTGACAGTGGACTTATATAATGATAGTGAACAGGATGATAGTCTAAGGCTTGTATTGCTTAGTGGGGACTGGATACCGCTGGAACTTCCTCAGAAGATAAAGAAAACTTTCAAAAATGCGGAAGTTATTAGCTTAGGTGGAGCAACTGAGGGGTCAATATGGTCCATATATTACCCTATTAAGGAAATTAAGGGTGATTGGAAAAGCATACCATATGGAATGCCGTTGGCTAACCAGAAAATTTATGTATTAAATCAAAACAAGCAATTGTGTCCCGTGGATGTAGAGGGAGAATTGTACATTGGTGGAGTGGGAGTAGCAAGTGGGTATATAAATGATATTGAAAAAACTAAGATGTCATTTATTTTGCACGAAGAATTAGGATATATTTATAAAACTGGTGATTATGGCGTGTTAAAAGAGGACGGATATGTCGAATTTTTAGGAAGAAAAGACAGTCAAGTTAAGATAAGGGGATATAGGGTAGAATTAGGGGAAATTGAAAATTGTATAATCAAATATAAAGGTGTAAATAAAACAGTAGTAATTGACTATACAAACGATAATAAAGTGAAAAGCCTATATGCTTTTGTAGTTTCAGATGAAGACATAAACCCAAATGAACTAAAACAATATTTGCAAAATCAGCTCCCGAATTATATGATTCCATCAAGATTTTTCAAAATAGATGAAATACCATTGACTGTAAATGGGAAAGTAAATAAGAGTATTTTGGGGGAGTTAATAAAAAATCATGAACTAGATGAAGTTGCAGCAACTAAATGTGAAGAAGCAGAAAATGAAACTCAAGCCCAAATATTAGATATATGGAAAGATGTATTCGGAATAGAAAACATAGGAATAGATACTAATTACTATGAAATAGGCGGAGATTCATTAAAAGCGATATCGATTGTTACTGAAATTAAAAAGAGAATGAATATAGAGGTGCCGATAGGAGAAATATTTAAAAATGATACTATAAAGGTATTAGATCAATATTTGAAAAATAGCCAAGACAATCATAGGGGAAATATGATTGAAAGGATATCGAAAAAGGATTATTATGCCACATCGCCTTCTCAAAAACGAATGTACATGCTTTCTATGATGGAAAATAATAGAGGAGCATATCATATTCCTATGGCGTTACTTGTTGAAGGTGAAATGGAATGTAATAGACTTGAAAATGCATTTAGAAAATTTATAGATAGACATGAAATCCTGAGAACAGGATTTGAAGTATTAGATAATGAATTAGTTCAAAGGGTTTATGATAAAGTTGATTTTGATTTGGAATACCAATGTTTAGATATAGTTGTAACAGATAATGAAGGTTTAAGAGATTTAACTAGCAAAATGTGTAAGGAATCAACAAAGCCTTTTGATTTAAGTAAGCCATCATTAATGAGAGCTAAACTAATTAAAATCGGAGTAGAGAAGCATATATTGGTTGTTAACTTCCATCACATAATAGCAGATGGGGTATCACAAGGAATATTTATGAATGAAATACTCGATTTATATAACAATCTTGATTTACCTAAGATAAATATACAATACAAGGATTATGTAGAATGGAATAATACGTATAATCAATCTAATGCTATAAAAAAACAAGAGCAATATTGGCTGAATTTATACAGTCATCTGCCATCTAAATTAGAATTACCTTATGATTATAGAAAAGAAAATATAGATACCTTTGCAGGAGAAAATGTATACTTTCATATAGGAAAAGAGTTATCTGAACAGATAAGAAGGGTAGCTAAGGATACAGGATCGACTTTATATATGCTTATGCTTAGCGCTTATCATATATTACTTCACAAATATACGGGAAAAACTGATATTGTTGTCGGAACAGCAGCATCAGGTAGGTTACATCAAGATTTACAAAATATTTTTGGTGTGTTCGTCAACACTATTGCTTTAAGAAACAATATAGATGCTACAAAAAGTTTTAAAGAAATTTTGGAACAGGTAAAAGAAAATACAATTACAGCATTTGAAAACTCAGAGTATCAGTTTGACGAACTAATTCGTAGTATAGACTATGAAAGAGACTCTAATAGAAACCCTTTATTTGATACCATGTTTGTATTGGAAGACGCTAAATTATTTACTAAGAAGCAAGGTGCTTTAAATCTTAGTCCAATAATATTTGAATTAGATAATGCAAAATTCGATATCACTTTTAATATTTTAGATTATGACGATGAGATTGTGTTAAATGTCGAATATAGTACTGGATTATTCGAAAGAGACACAATATTAAGAATGACAGAAAATTATATTAATATTCTAAGGGAAATATCAAGGAATCTTTCGATGAGTGTAAATAAAATAGATATGATTCCACAAGAAGAAAAGCGCTTTTTATTGTATGAACATAACGATACAAATGTAGATTTCTCTAAAAACCAGTTAATACACAAGTTATTTGAAGAACAAGTAGAACGAACGCCAGATAGCATTGCAGTTGTTTTTGAAGATAAGAAATTGTCATATAGGGAGTTAAATGAAAAATCTAATCAATTGGCAAGAGCGTTAAGAGAAAATGGTGTTGGTTCTGATAAAATAGTAGGAATATTATTAGAACGTTCAGTTGATGTGATTGTGGGAATTATGGGGATTTTAAAAGCTGGTGGTGCGTATTTACCAATTGATCCTACATATCCTATAGATAGGATTAAATATATACTTCAAGATAGTCAAACTGAAATATTATTGACCCAGGATAAATTAATTAATTTAGTTGATTGTACAGAAGTTGATGATATTAGCATTATTAATATTCATAATGAGCATTTGTTTAAATACGAAACCGAGAACTTACGTATTGATAGCAGCAGTAAAGATTTAGTCTATGTCATTTATACATCTGGTTCTACTGGAAAGCCAAAAGGAGTTATGGTGGAGCATCATTCATTGGTGAACTTATGTAATTGGCATAATTCCTTCAATGAAATAAGTGAAACCGATAAAAATGCCAGTTATGCAAGTATAAGTTTTGATGCATTTGCTTGGGAAGTATTTCCTTATATCATAGCGGGTTCAGAGATTCATATTATAAATGATAATTTTAAATTAGATATTACGAAATTAAACAAATATTTTATTGAAAAAGAGATTACAATAAGCTTTTTACCTACACAAGTATGTGAACAATTTTTAATGCTTGAGAATACATCTTTAAGGAGATTATTAACAGGTGGAGATAAACTAAATTATTTTGAAAATAAAAGTTACCAGATTGTTAATAACTATGGTCCTACAGAGAATTCAGTAGTAACAACAAGCTTTATTATAGAAAATTCTTATGACAATATACCAATAGGAAAACCAATTTGTAATACAAAAGTCTTTATTTTAAACGAATCTAATGGGCTTTGTCCATTGGGAGTGCCAGGCGAGCTTTGTATCAGTGGAGAAGGTTTGGCCCGTGGTTATTTAAATAGACCAGAGCTCACAGCAGAAAAATTCATTCCAAATCCTTTCATTCCAGGAGAGAGAATGTATCGAACAGGAGACCTTGTGAGAATGTTACCTGATGGAAATATTGAGTTTTTAGGAAGAATTG
>NZ_CP031292.1:2030238-2399308 GCF_003355115.1 Bacillus sp. COPE52 | reverse complement strand
TCTAGAATTTCTTGAGCAGCTTCTGCGATCGCGCCGCCTTTATTCAATTCCAATCTACCTACATCTGTATTTGCAAGCGCTGCTGCTTTTTTTACAATTGCGAATGCTCTAATTAAACTTTCATGAATTTTGTACCCTGTAATCGGGAAATTTTCAACAGCGCGTAAAGTTTGAATTCCGTAATATGCCTTAATGGGTAATTCCTTTGCTCCCAAAAAATCCTTCTCCACTCGCATGTTCTTGTTTGTTATTGACATTTTAATTTCTCCCCCATATTAAATGTAAAACCTAAATAAATCATATGAAGTTATTACCAATCCTTATCAGATTTTATTGTTAAATCGTAGGCTAAAGGCTCTTCAATAATTTTTTTAATCTCTTCTAATTTATTAGTTTTTCCAAGCGTCCACATCAACTTTGCTATGATGGCTTCCGTATTCATATCTCCAGATAATATTACTTGATGTTGCGCCACTTTCCGTCCTACTTCATAGAGAAGTATGTCTTCTCCTTCTTCCAGGCATTGAGTAGTAATCACTACAGCAATCCCCATTTCAGTCAACTCTTGAATTTTCGAAAGCAAGTTCCTTCCTTCAAAAGGTAATCCACCGTTACCAAAACTTTCAATAATAATCCCTTTATACAAATATTTTAAACAATTAAATATCTCTGACTTTGTACCTGGATACAATTTCATAAGAAAAACGTCCGTACATAAATTAGTATCTATTGAAAGTTCATTATGTGAGGAAGTTGGCTTCCAATGATATTTCACTTCATCTTCATTTACCTCAGCAACATATGGATAATTCACACTTTCAAATGCATCATAACTTTTTGTTCGCATTTTTACTGCTCTCGTTCCAATAATCACCCTACTATCAAAAACAATAAACACACCGCCAACATCCTCACAGGCAAATCTAAGAGCATCAGCTACATTTTTCTTTGCATCTGTCTTTTTAAAACTAATAGGTACTTGTGAGCCTGTTAAAACAACTGGTTTTCTTAAACCTTGAAGCATATAAGATAACGCAGAAGATGTATAAGCTAACGTATCCGTTCCATGTGTAATCACAAACCCGTCATAGTCATCATAGTGATTAAAAACAGCATTAGCTATTTCTTTCCAATGCTCAGGTTGCATATTGGTACTATCAATATTCATTAAGATTTTGCAATCTATTTCTAAGTTTCGGGATGACCTCGAAAAATAATTCAATAATTCCTCAGCGGACAATCCTGGAACAAGCCCTTCATTCCCCTCCACAGATGCAATTGTCCCACCAGTTGCAAGTAATAAAATTCTCTTCATACACAACCCCTCCATAAAATAAACAACGATATATCGTTCGCGAAATGCGTATTTATACTTATCATTATAGAACTTAATTTGAATTAATCAAGTTTTCGTATTCAATACGCGTACTTTTTTCTGTTCTTAATTCTTTTTCTATGTTATAATTAATTTAATAAAATTAGATGGGGTATGAGACGAATGCTGGAACGTTTATCTGAATTAAGAAAAAATCAAAGATGGTCCTTACAAGAGACAGCAGATCGACTTGGGATTGCGAAAAGCACCTATGCTGGTTATGAAAATGGTTATAGATTACCTTCATTACAATCTTTATCTAAAATAGCAGATTTATTTGATACGTCTGTAGATTATATATTAGGTCGAGTTGAACATTCACATCAAAACAAAGATGTAATTGATATTACAAGACTCCTAAACGATCCAGATTCAACACTTTTAATAGATGGAGAAGTACTTTCAACAGAAGAGATAATTGATTTTATTGCTTTTGTGAGAAGTAAACGAGAACTAAGTTCCAAGAGAATAGAAAATATTGAATCAACATTTGAAAATTGATTAACTAAAGAACAAAGACACTGCACTCTTTAAACTTAGAAATACTTAGATAATTAATTTGTAAACGGTTTATATAGGATTAGCTTGGGGAATATTATTAATCCGAATTCATTTTATCAACTTCATATTTATAAATTACATTTTATTATTTTACATATGAAAAATATTCTTCCCCAAAAACTTGCATGCCAAGAAAAATCGCGGAACTACACTGATTGATCTAGTACTTCTCTCCATGCAGTTCATGCTGGCAGCACGTGCACATATGTATAATCCAAATCCAATCAGAGGACATGACAAGGAAAATAGCAATGCATTCTTTCGTTTGGAAAAAGAGCGCTATGCATCAGTTCTACTTCTATCTTTTGATATAGTAGCCGACGAAGGATATGCTTCATATCTTCTCCCTGTTGATAGAATTGCAAAATGGAAATAGTATAAAATTTATATTAAGGATTAAAGGAGACAGAATAGCATGGAAATAATCGCAGCTCTTTTAGTAGGAATCGTAGCATTAGAGCATTTATTTATCATGATTCTCGAAATGTTTTTTATTAATTCAAAAGTAGCACAACGCGCTTTCAAATTGCCGAAGCATTTAGAAGGAGATCGAAACGTAGCCATTATGTTTGCAAATCAAGGTTTATATAATGGGTTCTTAGCAGCTGGCCTCATTTGGGGACTTATACTTGGAAACAATCCCATTGGTTATATGATTCAATTATTTTTCATCATTTGTGTGGTGGTAGCAGCTATTTTCGGAGGTTTCACATCCAATAAATCAATTATCGTGAAACAAGGACTCCCCGCTATTTTAGCGCTGCTTGCCCTTTTATCTGTCATATAGAACCAAAGCTTTTCAATAAAAGAACTCATTTTTGAAAAAATCGCTATTCTTTCTGTAGATTCATAGGAAAGGATGGCGTTTTTGTATGTCTATTTCTGTATCGAAAGAATTTGAAAGTATAACAGATTTCAAACAAGAATTAGCAAAGTATATAGAGTGCTATAAGCATGAAAGAATCAAGGGAAAATTAAAAGGTATGAACCCAGCATTGTACTAGGCTCATATCCCAGAGGCTATCTAATAAACCGACTCCTCTAACTTTCGGGGGCACAGTCTAGTTGAAGTGCTAAAAGCAACGAATTTACTATTTTAAATTTAAGTGTTTAACCTTGAAGTACTTAAATTCTTTTTTCCAGATAAAGCATACATTATATCTTGATGTTTTATTGTCCTCTTATAATTATGTGGTATCGGGAATTTATTTTGGTGTTCTTTCATTATAATTAAAGTTTGAAGTTCTATGCTCAATACTTTTGCGAGAACATGATAGTTATATCCATTGTTTAACAGAGAAATTATGTCATAAAACATAGTTTTTCCACCCACTAATTTTACTAATCTATTCTTTAACTCATCCCTTTTTTCTTTAGCTTCATCAATTTCTAACAACATAGATTTTTTATTTGTTTGCTTAATATATTGATTATATAACTCTGGGAATTCTTTTTGGACTTCTTTGTTTAATACTGGTTTATATTTAATCATATACGTAACTTGTAACAATGAGCGTTTTAACAAACTATCTTCAATGAGATACGCTACTTTATTAAATAAATGTACATATTCCTTAATATTGGAATAACTATTAAAATGAGCTAACACTCTACTTTTTATACTAAAAGCCTTGCCTACATAAATAATATTGTCATTATAATCTTTAATGAAATAAATACCACTGTCAGATTTTTTCAATTCATTATCCAGTTCTTCTAGACTCATAAAATGCAATTCACTCATACTTCTCCCTCTCCTTAGCAGTTTTAAATCGTAAAAAACAAGCAAGGTTTCTAAAAAAGTACTTAGCTGCCCTAGCATCTCTTATTTTATCTCTTGCTAAATTTCAAAAAACTGTTTCTATGTTACTCAACTATCAATATGATTATTAATAAAATTTTCGATCGTTATTATCTCGCAATTTTATCATGTAATTTCGAGATCGTTTCCTCATTTAAATTACTGTGTTTTATTGAGTAAAGGAAATATATTACTACCCCAATAGTAATCCAAATACTAAAGTACACCCATGTCCTTAACGGTAAATTTAGCATTAAAAACACACAACATACAATTGAAACGCTTGGTAATACAGGTACAAAAGGTACCATAAATCCACGTTTTAAATTTGGGTGTGATTTACGGAGGATAATAACTGATAGACAAACTAACGCAAACGTCACCAAACTACCGATATTAACTAAATTAACTAATTCTTTCAAGTCAATAAACCCAGCTATTATAGAGCTCCCTATTCCTGCCAATCCAGTGATAAAAGTGGGTGCTCCAGTTTTCTTATTAACTTTCGCAAATGATTTCGGTAACAATCCATCACGACTCATTGCAAAGAATACTCGTGTTGCCGCATACATATTGGAAAAAATAACAGCCATAAGGCCAATTACAGCACCTGCAGCAATTGCACCAGCGACTTTTCCTTGTCCTACAACTTCCATTACATAAGCCATCGCCTCAGGAACATTTAATTCTTTATAGGAAACCATTCCTGTCATAACAAGACATACCATAACATAAATAATTGTACATATGATTAATGATGCGATAATACCGATGGGAAGATTACGTTTCGGATCTTTTACTTCTTCTGCTGAAGTTGCTAATATATCAAAACCCGTAAAAGCGAATAAAATAGCTGCTCCACCCGTAAAAACTCCACTTAAGCCGTATGGTGCAATTGGTACCCAGTTCATTGGTTTTACATAGAATATACCAACTGTAATAAACAACAAAATCATTCCAATTTTAATCAATACCATTGTATTATTGATTCGTTTACTTTCCCTCGTACCACGGGATAACATCCATGCTAATATCAATGTAATGATTACTGCTGGTAGATTCACAATACCACCATGCGAAGGAATCGTTACTAGAGCTTTAGGTATCTCTAATCCAAATCCTTTTATTAAATTGTGGAAATAGCCTGTCCATCCAGCAGCGACAGCCGCTGTTGCCACAATATATATTAACAGTAAAGACCAACCTACTAGATGAGCAACAAACTCACCAATTGTTGCATATGAGTACGTATATACACTACCAGATGCCGGGAGCGCAGAAGAAATTTCTGCGTAACATAATGCTATAAATCCACATATAATTGCTGCAAGTACAAATGAAAAGATAACTGCTGGACCAGCATCTCTTGCTGCTACTAATCCAGTTAACACAAGAACCCCCGTTCCAATTATCGAGCCTACCCCTAACATAATTAAATCAAATGCTCCTAATGTTTTCGTTAAGGTCTTGCTTTGATTATGCTCTAACAATTGTGTAACGGATTTCTTTTTTAGTAAATTACTCATATTTTCTGTATCCCCTTTAAAATAAGGTTTGTTCTTCTCGTTAGTGTTGTATATAAATTTACTTAGTTATTAACTAGCCTCATAATATTTCTTTTACATTAAATAGATTTGAAATATTATATAAATTCGCTTCTCACTTACTAGTTAAACTAGACATTTCCATAGATTTTTGCGTACAACGTTTCATAGCTGAAATGATAGCTGTTCTTAAACCTTTTTCTTCTAGCGTTACTACAGCTTCTATCGTCGTTCCACCTGGAGAACAAACCATATCCTTCAATTCACCTGGATGTATTCCTGTTTCCAATACCATTTTTGCAGAACCTAATACAGCCTGAGCCGCAAATTTATAAGCTTGTTTTCTCGGCATACCGCCAAGTACAGCAGCATCTGCCATGGCTTCTATAAACATATACACATATGCTGGAGAAGAACCACTAATAGATGTAACAACATCCATTAGTTTTTCATTTACGACCTCCGTCTGGCCGAAAATATTAAATATGTTCAGTACCTCTTTTATATCTTTTTCTGTAACCATTTCATTAAAACATAACGCAGACATTCCTTCTCCAACAAGTGCCGGTGTATTAGGCATTACTCTAACAACTTTTAATTTTCTACCAAATTCATTCTCAGTGCTCTTAATACTTTTTCCTGCAGCAATAGTTACAACGATTACATCATTTTTTATTTGATCTTTTATTTGGTTAATTACTGATGAGTATAAATCTGGTTTGATTGATAAAATTAAAATGTCAGCACTGTTAGCGACTTCATTGTTGTTAGTAGTTATAGTTATGCCATATTCATTACTAGCATTTTTTAAATTAATGACGTTTAAATCTGAACAAATTATTTGATCTGGAGAAACTATATTTTTTTTAATCATCCCACCTATCATAGCAATACCCATGTTTCCACATCCGATGAATCCTATTTGTTTATTCATAATAATTTGCTCTTGCTCCTTCTACTCTAAGTTTTATTAATTTTGAAATTATTATTCTAAATAAGGGCTATTACAATTACTGGGTTTATCAATAGAATTTAAACATTCTCCTTCCTATATAAAGCTTACATATACCTCTAATAACTTCTTTGCTTTCGCTGAATTTTGAGGTGGGGGTTTTACTGCCCGGCAAATAGCGGGATAAAATCATTTCTTTAATCTATAATAAGAAGGACATAAAAAAACAAAAAGTTACAAAAATTTTTAAATTAAAATTTTTGTAACTTTTTGTTTTTGTGTAAATATAAGGTCAATTGAGACGTCTCACCGTTTTAAACTTGATGCTCCATAATCTTGTATAGTTACATTTATATGATATTTAATCGGTACCTTACTAAATGTTTGATCCCAATCTTTTTTGACTTTCTCCCATGTTCTCGGGTGTTTAATTCTTAATTGGTTGCCAAAACCCGCAATATCGACTTGATATTCTTTTTGTATTTTTTTTGTAACATGATGTACTAAGTGCTTTACTTCTTTTTCAATAGCTTTTTCTTCTCTTTTTAAAAATTCATTTTCAAAATCCTTTCCTGATTGCATCCAATTTTCAGACAAACGCCCTTCTGATTCAATGTTTACATCAAAGGAAATATTATTTCCTTTAACATGTGGTATGATTTTGCTTTTTATTGACTTTATTTCGTATATAATGAGTTTCTTTGATTCTTTATCAAAAGTTTTTACCACACCACCATTCCTTTTTCCGTTTATCCATACTACTCCTTCCAATTCCTGCTCATTTAAAAAGCCCATCAACTTTTTTGTTTTCCCTTTAATTACAGCAGCTCCTGCAAATTTTGTTTCCCCATTTATCGAGATTACATTTTGCAAAAGAAAACTGGAACCTGACCGCATCTTTCCTTCCAATTTAGCGAGCGATACAGGAGGTAAAATCCTTGTTGTTCTATTTCGATTATCTGCAATTCCAGACAAACGAAATGCTGGGATTTCTCCTTTTTTGTTTGATTCCAGTACCTCCTTCGCTAGACCCTTGCTAATTAAGATCATACAGCTAAGCCGAACTTCATTGTCGCGGAGATACTGTTCAAGTAATTGTTCTAAACTGTATGTACGTACAAGACTATCACTAATAACAATGTTTTTTAAATGTGGGCTGAACATTGCGCTCTCTCTTTTCAATGAAAACTCACGAACAATTTGATGAATGGAATCACCGGTCTCAGAAACATTTATATAACGTTTTTGTTGTCCGTTTCCTTTACTTTGTGCTTGCGAACTGACAATTTGATAAGTTGCTTTTATAAGATTTCTTTTAGGATAACCTCCTTCCTCATCCTCTTTCTCAATTGTTGAATCCTTCCCTTTATCTAGTGCTATACCTGCAGTTAAACTCAACTCTTCTACTTCTTTACTGCTCCAACATCCTGTTAAAAATAGAAGCAAAAGCGTCCATAACAAAGCCAAATAGAGCCGCATATAATAAAATTTATTTTTCACACTACTCCTCCTTTTAATCGCGTAATAATAAGAAGAAGCAGTGGCAGTAAAGCAAACAAAAATAAAGCAGCATTACCGAGCATATCCCCCAATTTAAGCAAATCATTTATATTTTTCGAAGTCATAGCAATGATGTAAATGATTGGAATCAAAGCAAAAATAAACGGATGAATACTCTTTTTAAAGAGTTGCGCTAATCCTAATGCAGCTGCATAGTAACTAATCGTATAGGTAGCAAATATTTGCATAATCCATATTACAAGCAGTAAAGATTCAAAACGTTCAAATATCAAACCAGAAATTTCAAAACTGCGCATAAGGTCAATTGTCGGCCATGTTCTTGTTACAACCCCATCAATTGATAATGCACCAATGACCATTACAACAGTTATTACATAAAAGATTAACGGAATAGAAATTCCAACTAAAATAGCTTTTACTGCTTTCTTTCGTTGTTCCATAAATACCAAAAGAATTAACATAATTTCAGGACCTGTATATGCGAGAGACGTTGTTTTTATCCCATCTAGCACTGGTTTAATTCCCAAACCTAATACGGGACGGAGATTATCTATCTCGAATATTCCGATACTCATAAAGGAAATGATTAAAAAAATAAAAACAGTAATAGGAAATATTATTTCAAACATCCGTGCAATTGAATTAATACCACCCATAATCAAATAGAGACCTATCCACATAAAAGGCATAACAATAGCCCATGTAGGAGTTCCTTCTAGCAAAAAAAAGCTTATTACTTCTGCCATTGAACGAATTTGAAATGCTGAAGTTGTAAGAAAATACCCTATAATAAGAAAACTAAGCAATCTGCCTATCCATTTCCCTACAATATCTTGACTGTATTGGTAAAATGTTTTTTCTGGAAACTGCTGACTTAATTTGACCATAATTACTCCTGAAACCATTGCGAGTATCCCACCTAATATCACACTTAACCATACATCTGGTGTTTTCACTTTTTCCACAGATGCTCTGGGCAAAGTGAGAATTCCTGTCCCAAGTATGTAATTTACAATAATAACAACTGCTTGTGAAGTTGTTATTCGGTCTTTAGGTATAGTAATCACTGAAGGCCACTTCCTTTCGTCATCAGCTACCTTTTGCGGATAGTTTTTTTGGTATGCATTATTTTCGGTCGACGTCTCATTATTTTTAATGGCATGCGAACCATAAAATCTTTCCAGTCACTGAATCGATATGGAACAGCAGGGCTAGTATAAGGAACGCCAAAACTTTTCAGTTTCACTAAATGACTGCAAAGTAAAAGATAGAAGAGAATAACTCCATACAATCCAAATATCGCAGCACAAAACATAGCTACAAAACGAAGAATGCGTAACGTAATTCCCACACTATATTGCGGAATAGTAAAAGAAGAAATAGCTGTTACCGCAACAACGATAACCATTATTGGACTAACAATTCCTGCTTCTACGGCAGCCTGACCAATTATTAAACCGCCCACAATTCCCATTGCAGGTCCAATCGGTTTAGGCAGACGTAAACCTGCTTCTCGCAAAACTTCGATAGCTACTTCCATAATTAACGCTTCTATTAAAGCGGGAAAAGGAACTCCTTCTCGCGATCCGAGAATAGAAATAGCGAGCTTAGTGGGAATTAATCCTGGATGAAATGAAATGAAAGAAATATACAATGCTGGAGCAAATAATGAAACAAAAGCTGTCATGAAGCGTAATAAGCGGAGAAGCGTACCAGGAAGCCACCTTTCATAATAATCTTCTGGTGATTGCAGCAGCATACTAAATGTAACTGGAGCAATTAAAACAAATGGTGTTCCATCTAACAAAATAGCTACTCGACCTTCCATCAAAGCACTAATAACACGATCAGGTCGTTCTGTATTTTGAATCTGCGGAAAAGGACTGAGATAATTATCTTCAATAAGTTGCTCTATATAACCAGATTCGAGTACACTGTCTATGTCAATTTTCTGAATTCTATTTTTTATTTCTTCCACCAATTCTGTACTAGCAAGATCGTTAATAAATGCGACAACTAACTCTTTCTTTGCACGTTCTCCTACTGGTAGCTTTACTAATGATAAGCTCTCATCCGCACAATGTCGTCGCAAAAGTGAGGTATTATCACTTAATACTTCAGTAAAACCGACCCGTGGCCCTCTGACTAATGCCTCCGATACTGGTTCTTCAATGTTTCGTTTATTTGCTTTTGTTGTACCAAGAATAAACACATCTGCTAAACCATCAATTAAAAGAGCTGTTGAACCTATCAATACTTTGGGTATTAAATCTTTTATGTAATGGACTTCTGCTACTTCACTAATTGTAAGAACTTTATTTTTAATATATTCTTTTGAAACAGTCCCCTCCACATAAGAAGATTCATTTTTATATTCATCAGAAAAATCATCCATTAGTAATTTCATAATATGTTTGTCAATTATCTCTTTATCTGATAGACCATCAACAAAAACGATCCCAGCCTGAATATCTGTGCGTCCAATATTAAACTTCCGAAAGCGAACATCAGAATTATGTCCGATTTGTTGCTTTATAAGTTCTAAGTTAGAGGCAAAATCATTTGTGAAATGAACGATTGTATTTTGAGAAGGTTTATATTCTTGTTTCGTTTTACTTTGAATATTATTTTTTTTCACTTGTTTGTCTCTTGACTTCCACCAACTCATTCTTCCCACTCTTTCTCTGACATACGAACCCAATGAAAAAATCTTGAGATAGTATACGGAATTAAAAACAAGATAAAAGCTTGTACAAAGACTTTCCAATCTGGAAGATAAGAAGTAATTATGTTCCACATTTTTATCACCCAATTTATATACTCTGCTAGGATTGAGATTTCTAAAAAACGATATGTACTTAATAAAAAATAACGATAAGATTAAAGAGCAGAAAAGCGAGACATTATGCTTATTTAGTACCAATAACCAGTTAGTATAAAAACATTTCTGACCTAAAATACCATTTCCAATTATAATTTGTTAGATATTATCTCCTTTTCCCTTATTTATATGCCCACATTTGAATTTTAAATAATATAAGGATCGATGATATTTCCTCTTAAAGAAAAAAAGATGCTAGAAGATAGCATCTTTTTTAAATTCAACTTATTATGTATTTATATTTTATTTTGAAAATACTCGTTTTTTTTAATGAATATTAATGTTTAAAAAATAAAAAATACATATTCTTTTGTTCTAAGTTCATACACTTCTACCGAATCGATACGGAATTTTCTGACTTTAAAACCAATATGAAATAAAGGAAAGTCCTCTCTTAGAAAAACTATATAAAACAAATAACATGAAAACAATTATCAATCTATCAATTGAAAATAATAATTAGCAAAAGTTTATCATCTTAACTCCAAGTGTATTCGTTTTGCTTCAAAATAAAGAACTTGAATAAATTTTTTCGTATCGATACGAGCAGGTAATGTTGGTTCATTATTCAATTCTGTCATCTTTCTCCTTACGGTAGTAAAATCAAAAAATCTAGAAGCATAATTTTCGAACTTCGGGTTTAAAAAATCAGTAAGTCCAAGGGATGCTAAATGGTTTAATGATTGATAAATAGCTCTCCGAATCCTTTGTTTGGAAGCTTCTATGAACCTTTTTAATTCGGCATCTTCAGCTGAATCCCCAAGTTTTTTTTGAGCCAAATTCATAAAAATCTCTTTTAGTGAGGGAAAGCCTTGTTCCAACGTGTTATCTTGTTCATATTTATATAAATAATCCAGCATATCCATTAAATCTTTACTTCCACTTTCACTGGCTATTCCTAATTCAGACAAAAGAAAATGAATGGAATTTTGAAAATGATTGAAAGTATTTAAATGTTTTTCATTACGGTATTTTTCTTGCACACTTGAATTACTATCCAATTTTAGGACCATATTAAGCGATTCTTGAATGTTTTTTATCGATTTTTCCAAACGAATTCGTTCAATGACTTTCCGAACAACTGTTAATACTTCAATCCGGTTAATCGGCTTAATAATATAGTATTCAACACCAAGCGAATAAGCTTCAGCAATTAATTCTTTTGATTCTACTTGAGAGACCATGATGATTTTCCCTTTAAACGAAGGTTTTATTTGACGAATTGTTTTTATTCCATCTTGAATCGGCATTAACAAATCGATAAATAAAATGTCTATATTTTTAAGGATTACCATTTGTTGCTCTAAAGATAAACCATCCTCAGCTTCTCCTATAACCTCCCCAAGATCTTCATCCTCGATAATTTGAGCCAACATTGAGCGAACCGCTTTTTCATCATCTACTATATAAAAATACATAGAATCACCCTTTCGAAATTATATGATCAATCCCTAATCTAATTATAAAAATTGATCCTTTTCCTTCGGTTCTGTCCTCAAGCGTAACATCACCTTCAAGTTGTTCGACCATTTCTTTAACATACGATAATCCGATACCTGTCGATGGGTTGCCTAAATCATCATATTTAGAAGTAAACCCAGGCTCAAAAATTGAATCTTTATATTTTGAAGAAATACCGGGACCATTATCGCCTATTTGAAATTCAACAAAATGGTGGTCTTTATTAATGTCAATTGTGATGGTTCCCATACCTTGGATAGCTTCTACAGCGTTTGTAACGATATTATTTATAATAGATAAGATTGTGTAAATATGATAATGAGGATGCACACCCTCAATTTTATACACAAATTGGATGTCTTTCTCTAGCAACCGTGCATATTTCGTATTTGCCCGCATAATGATATTTACTAGTTCATGTACAGACATATAATCTGTAAAACTTTCATCAGAAATTAGTTTTGAAAGTCCCGCAAAAATACGTTGGTTATCCTTTTTAACGTCATGGACCTCACCAGCAATTTGTAATGCCTGTTGCCTTAAATCCCCAAACTGAAAATCCATCTGTTTGTGCTCAAAAGAGTCTAAGGTTTTATATAAATCATAGGATTTTTTTGTTATATTCTCAGCATCTTGTAAGGTTTTTTTTAAATGAACAGCATCTTCATATAAATTAGAGATGAGCATGAGCATGTGTTCATTTTGTTTCTTTATGTGTCTCTCCCTTGATTGCGCTTCATACAATTTCATCATATTGAAAAAGCTTAGAACTATAAAACTATGGGAACATGCGATAACAATGATCTCATTTATTGCCTCGGATGTGATTGATGTTTTTAATACGAAATATTGAACCATTAATTCCACACAGTCTGACAGTATTTCAATCATGCAACCAATAAAACCAATCATTAGTGGTTGATGATAAAAACGTTTGATTTTTGCTAAATGAAAAAGATACGAATAAGTAAAATAAAAGAAAAAACTAGGATAGTGAGTATGAAAAGCGGCTAGCCAATCCATATTTTCCTTTATAATGACATCCATTGAGATACGAAATACTACCACGACTATTGCTGTTAAAAAACCCGGTAAAAATGCTGGAACTCGTCGAAATAACAACAAAAAAAAGAAAAATGTTGGTGCACCAAAGCTCATTCTAAATGTTTCATTTAAGGGAAATGACTTTATTTCACCTACTAAGGGTACTGTAAGTATCATTAAAACGAGAATATAGATGTCTTTCTTTACTAAATTACTAAGATTCAAAATAATCACTTCTCACTTTCGCCTAACAGTCAGTATACAAACCTATTTGTATTAATACAATACTTACTCTATTTTTTTCAAGAACTGATAAATAAGATATAAACGAAAGCATTATAGATTGTGAGTATTCATTACACTCTTCTACTTTAGAAAGATACTTTAGAACTCAAAAATGTTCAGACACAATATAAGGTCTGAACACTTTTGGACTCGCTCTAACACCAAAATATCTGTGCTCCTTTTTAAAATATACTTAAATCCCATTCTTTTGCAATATGTTCTAACAACATAATTCCTGGTAAACTATTCCCATATTCATCAATGGCTGGTCCGTAAATACCAATACCACATCCATCTTGGAACGATAAATCCTTCCTAGATTTTGAGGGAACAAGTGTCATAATTCCACCGGATACCCCACTCTTAGCTGGTAATCCAATGAAAGCAGCAAATTTTCCAGAAGCATTGTACATTCCACAAGTAAGCATTAAAGCTTTTGTTAACCTAGCTACTTCTTTAGGGAGTACTTGTTCTTTGCGAATAGGATGATATCCATCATGTGCTAGTATAAGCCCTATTAAGGCAATATCTTCTGTATTTATTTCAATCGAACATTGTTTTAGGTAAACCTCTAGTGTCTCCTCCACATCTGATTCTAGAAAACCATTCTCCTTTAAATAGTATGCTAATGCTCTATTACGATGAGCTGTTTCCCATTCTGATTGAAATACTATTTCATTAATAGCGGGACGCTTCTCTATCATTTTTTCAATTAATACGTATAGAGATTCTAATTTTTCTTGCACCGATGTCCCTGGCAAAAGTGAAGCTATCGTAATTGCCCCAGCATTAATCATAGGATTAAAAGGTTTTCCTGGTTTATGTATCTCTAAACGAATAATTGAATTAAAGGCATCTCCAGTTGGCTCTACGTCAACTCGTTCTAATACATAAGAAATACCGCGACTTAAACAAGCAGCTATAAAACCGATTACTTTTGATATACTTTGTAATGTGAAAGGTATCTCCCAATCTCCTGATTTTATCATTGTTCCATCTGGCTTTACTATACAAATACCTAACTGCGATACATTTATTTCCCCCAAAGCGGGAATATAACTGGCGCTTCGTCCCTTAGCTGCATACGTTCGATAATGAGCTACCCATTGATCTAAGCAAACTTTTTCTTGACCCTCAACTTGAACGCTAGAATCCTTTATCATTTAATAATATTCCCCCGTACTATTAACTTTATATAGAATGATTTTTTCTTTACTATAATCAATAATATTTGCACTAGAACCAAGAAAAATATTCAGACATATTGCAGTCTGAATATCCTTCTTATTACACACTTTTCTTTTTTGAAGTTTTCTCATAACTATCCCAACATTCAATATTTTCAAGCCCTTTAATGTTTTCTTTATAAAAAATAGGATCTTTACCAGCTTTTTTCTGGTTTATATAATCTTGTAACGCCGCAAATGCTACTTTTGAAAGTAAGGTAATAGCAATTAAATTAATAATAACCATAAAGCCCATAAATAAGTCCGCTAAATCCCATACAATTTGAATCTTTGCAACAGAACCAAATACAATCATAGCCAACACACTTATTCTGTATATCATTAACCACACTTTACTTGTATGTAAGAAGCGAATATTTGTTTCACCATAATAATAGTTGCCAATTAACGCACCAAATCCAAATAAAAAAACAAAGATAGCAAGACAACCCGATGCCCAAGGACCTATGTGTTCACTTAATGCTGCTTGTGTAAGTGCAATACCATTTAACCCCGGTTGTTTATATGCATCAGACAGCAAAATAATAAAGGCAGTACTAGTACAAATGATCAGTGTATCCGTTAATACACCAAATGCTTGAATCAGTCCTTGTTTCACCGGATGACTTGTTGTTGCTGTTGCGGCAACGTTTGGTGCACTTCCCATACCAGCTTCATTTGAAAATAAACCACGTTTAACTCCATTCATAAGTGCTGCACCAATTGAACCGCCTGCTATTTGTTTAAAACCAAATGCGTTTTGAACAATAAGAGAAAGCACTTCCGGCATTTTTGATATGTTGGTAACTACAACAAATAATGCAACTCCAATGTATAATACCGCTAAAAATACCACCTTGTATTCAGCCATTTTTGCAATACGTTGTACACCACCAAAGATAATCGCAGCGAAAGCAATGGCCATGATTATCCCAACTGTTAGACGATCTGTACCAAATGAGTTTTGAAAAGCAATTGTAACTGTATTTGATTGTACTGAATTGAATACAAGACCAAAAGTAATTGTGATTAAAATAGAGAATAATACTCCCATCCAACGTTTATTCAACCCTTTTTCCATATAATAGGATGGACCACCGCGGAAACCAGTTTTATCTTTTACTTTATATATCTGTGCTAATGTGCTTTCGACAAAACTGGAGGCCGAGCTAATAATAGAAATAATCCACATCCAAAATACAGCTCCAGGACCACCTAATGCAATTGCAATCGCAATTCCTGTGATATTCCCTGTTCCAACGCGGGCTGCCATACCAATACAAAACGCTTGAAAAGGAGAGATTTGATCTTTAGAACCACTTTTCCCCTCCATTAATACACGGACCATCTCTTTTAACATTCGAAACTGTACAAAATTCAATTTAAATGTAAAATAAATTCCGCAAATAACAAGCATAATAATTAACAATTTAGACCATAAAAAATCATTTGTTGATCCGACTAACTCTACAAAAAACCTTTCCATATCATCACTCCATGTCAAAATTTATATATCATAATTTATATAAAATCACCTATATTTCCTGGTATAAATACCTCTTTCATATTCAAATACAACAAGGATAAAAATTTTCTATATTAATCGGATTGGCCTGTTTAAGCAAACATCACAACATGTAACCGTAAAACTGAAATTTTGAAGAACTTAACGCTTATACAAACGGATGCTCTACCCCTTTCTGCAAAACTAATATTCTTATCCACTAATGTTGTTGTACTATTATGTTTGTTTCGTTTACTGGTGATTTACATTTAAATCATAATAATCAATAGTGATTAACTGGTTTTTTGTTAATTTTATCAAGAACATGGAAATATCTCCTTTCTCACTACTAATCTCAAAAATAGGCTAGGTAAAAACTTCACGAAAAATCTATAAAGCGCTTTCAATCTTCAACTAAGAGAACCTTGTCTTTAATTTATAATTAAAAGTACAGAATGTTACGAAAAAGTACAGATTTTTATAAAAACAAAAAATATTTTAAGGTTTTTTCATCTAAAAAAACACTGAAATTTTGTGAATTTTATACAGTATCCAAACGTCGCGGATTCTCTTCTACCTAATCTTTGACAAGCCTCTATTTTCTTCATATAATCATGCATACTTTTTCTCTTTTAGAGCTTCATATAAAGTATTTGAAATCAAGAATCAATAAAATGTTGTAAGAATATTAAAAAAATAATACTTTTAATTTATTTATGGTATCATACAAAAAACATTTGTTTTCTCAATTAATCTCCTTAGTTGGATTCATCTATATTGCACATATTTACAACATTAAAGACACTAAGCAAAAAAGGATTTTGTTGAAGGGATGAAACATTACAAAACTCTTATTTAGGACCTTATGCCATCCTCTTTTCTAGCAATATCGAGTTATCCAAAAAATGTATATTTACTAACATAGATTATAGGTGGGGTATTGTGAAAGAAATAGTATTCGTTCAAAATAAAAAAAGACTTCTTATGAAATTCGAATTTTTAAAAAAGGATTTAGTACTTACCATTTCACTGATACTAGCAATTGTAAGCTGCTTAATACATTCGCCAAAGATCGAATATATTAACTTTGAAGTGTTAATTAGCTTATTTAATCTAATGGTGGCCATTAAGGCCTTTGAACAGCTAAAAATATTAGACAAACTTGCCGTTGCGATTTTAAATAAATGCAATAACAGCAGGTCAATATCTATTATTCTAATTTTGTTATGCTTTATTTGCTCCATGTTTGTAACAAATGATGTCGCTCTCCTCACTTTTGTACCAATAACACTTGTCATTAGTAAAAAAACACAAATGAACATGATGGATACAATCATCCTGCAGACAATTGCGGCAAACATCGGTAGTAGCTTGATGCCTATGGGAAACCCCCAAAATTTATACCTATATTCTTACTATGGAATTAAGCTCATCCCATTTTTAGGTTCAATCCTGCTTTTAGCTGTACTTGGGATTAGTTTGTTATTTATATTTACTCAAAAACTTCAAAAAACAGATTTGAAAATAGAACTATCTGTTATTACCGTGAAGAATCGAAAAAAAGCTACCGTCTGGATTTTGATACTTATCACTATCATTGCATCTATTTTTGGTGTCATTAATTATTACATTGCGCTAATAGTCACATTGATGGCAGCATTTACTTTAGATAGAAAATTACTATTTAAGATCGATTATTTTCTTCTAATAACCTTTGTCTGTTTTTTTATTTTTATCGGAAACATTTCCCATTCCGATGCGCTGGATACATTTGCTCGTGCTAATTTAAGAGGAGATACTTCAGTCTTCTTTAGTTCCATATTTTTGAGTCAACTGATTAGCAATTTTCCTACTTCAATTCTTCTATCAAACTTTACTTCTGATTGGAAACCTTTATTACTCGGGGTAAATATTGGAGGGCTTGGAACAATTATCGCATCTTTAGCCAGTGTAATCTCCTATAAATTATTCATTCAGGCAAATAGTAAAGAGACCAAGGCGTATTTAATCAAATTCAGCATTTACAATTTTTCATTTTTAATCATACTTACATGTATACAATACTTTATCTTTAAATTTCTATAATTTTAAAAAAGCGATTACTACTAGAATAATAAAACCAAAAATTTCTCAACATTAAATTGAGAAATTTTTGGTTTTAAAGTACATAGTACTTACAATTAACATTATATGCAAGATCCACCACTTGCATCAATTAACTCACCAGTTATCCAACGACTATCTGATGATGAAAGAAAACCTCACCTTCAGGTAAAGTCAACTTAAACTAAAGTCACTTCATATATTTTACTTAAAATTCCATCAATACCTACCTTTGAACAGTTAGTTTAAAATGCCCTGCCTCTATTCAAAGATATTTCAGCAGTGCCTGTATTCTTCCTCTTTAATATTTTTGTTTCTTAGCCATGAGTATACTTAGAAAACCTCTAAAAACTAGTTAATAATCTTTTAGAATCTAACTTTCCTATAATACTCTTTGCTATTTCTTCAATATTTTCATTTTTAAAAAAATGACTACCTTCAAAAGAATGAAAAGTACACGTTTTACTTGTATATTGCTTCCATTTTATTACTTGATCGTATGTAGTAAATTCATCATTTTTCCCATTAAATATAAGAAAATCAATATCACATGGTTGTATATTATTATCATGAATATATGTCTCGACAATCTTAAAATCTGCTCTTAAAATAGGGAGAAAAATCTCCATTAATTCTTCTGATTGAAGTACCCCAGATGGTGTACCTCCCATTGCAATAACTTCTCTTCACTAATGTACTCATAACAAGAATTGAATAATATAGCATTAATACTTCTGTACCTACTATCTATTTTATTTATTGGACATTTATAATTCAAAAAATTACACATTATTCACAATTAGGATACATACCCAAAATATGATTTGAACATGTTATTATATTTTAAGATAATATAAAATCAGTTTTTCTATAAGAGAACTTAATCTTTATGTAGTACGAAATTGTTAGTAATACAGTATATATTTTAATTTAGTTATAAAAACGTTTAAAGACCACCTATTTCGATAAGTGATCTTTCTTTGTGATTCTGCATTTGTGCACTACTGTAGAAATATATCGTAGATACGCTTTGTTTGCTAAATTTTTAGTTCTTTCCATTTACTAAAAAACATAGCTTCATACAATTAATATTATATTCGTTAAATTGCAAACTATTATTTTGTCTTCTGTACAGGCAAACTACTAAAAATCAATTCAGCAACTTTTACATATCCTTTTGAGTTTGGATGAATGAAATCCGTAGACCAAAGCGTATTGTCATTAACTAAATGATGATTCCAAAAGTCAACATGATGAAGCTTATACTCTCTACTCAGTGAAAGTATAACTTCATTTGCCTCTAATAATTGTTCTTTTATTACTTGTTTTTTTTCAGAAGGAAATGGAAGCCTAACAGTAAAATCTGGAAGGTTTGCTATCATAATATCAGCACCTGTTTTACTTAATGTATCTATCATAAATTCCATATCGTTCTTATATGCATCATGATTCCAACGTCCTTTTAGAACATCATTTGCACCTGCAATGAGACTAACCAACTCTGGATTAAAAGTTAATGCCTTTTCCAATTGCTGTGAGCGAATTTCTTTAGTTACTAACCCACGCTTTGCAAAATTAGCATATTCTATATCGTTTACACATAGTTGAACAAAATGATCTACCCAGCTTTTTAATGCAATTCCCTCAACTTCATCCCCTATCCCCTCTGTAAAACTATCACCAATTGCTACAAATCGCTTCCACATATGTATTCCCCCTTTATTATTAACCATATCTATACTATACAATAGCTCACACCGTAATTGTTATTTCTAAGTGGTTTTCAATTTCAATTATATTCCACTTTACTATATTTACATTTAGAATCCAAATATGACCGATTCCTAAGTATACTTAGGAATCGGTCATATTCATATATTTACTAAAGAAATAAAATCTCTCCAGGAATTATATTTTTTTCAAAAAATTTGTTGTTCTTTGTTTTGCCCAGTTGATACATTTCTTTTCGATTAAATAATACGAAACTATAGAAAAAAGTAGTGTCATTGCAATGCACAAAGTAAGAAGGAAAAAGATAGGTATCTTTGTATACAAAAGTTTAAATAGTACCATCATGATTGGAAAATGACACAAATAGATACTGTATGAAATTTCTCCTAAATATACAAATACACTCTTATTTAAAAATGCTTTTACTTTTAGGTTACTCATAGCCATTATAATAAATATACTAACCCCCATTACGACACCCCAATCTTTTAATAAGAAAGTAGTATCATTACGGGAAAGACCATAAATTAAAATGGAATATAAATATAGAATAATCCCTAATGCAATAAGAAATCCTTTTTTAAATTTTTTCATATTCCTATATGAGTAGATAAGTTTTTCCTGATACTTAAAAAGTAACATTCCAACCATAAACATAGATGTAAAATGCAGTGTGTCAGCATAACCATTATAAAATCCTTCAGCTTTCCCAATATGCAACATATTAAGAAAAACACTAATTAAAGAAAAGCTCAAAGCAAATAGTATCGATTTCTTCCAATTCAGTTTATAGAACAGAAGGAATAACAAAGGAAATACAATAGATATACGCATTTCTTGAGCCAATGACCAAATAACTGGATTATAATTTTCCGTAAAAAAGTTATTAAGAAGCACAAAGTGGTTTAGAATATCTAATTTTGTTATAGACCCTTGCCATCTATCATAGAACCAATCCCGTAGCCCTACCACTTCATACGGCGAAAATAAAATAAATAAAGCAAAGGTAACGATTATCCAAAAATAATAAGGGATATAGATTCTTACAAATCTCTTAATTAAATATCCCCAATAATTTGTTTTTGAATGATAAAGTGCCATAGATAACACAAAACCACTTAGTACATAAAAAACGATAACAGCTTCCCCACCCGCCCATAAAAACCTAAGCGGGGAAAATTTAATAGAATTAGGCAACGATGGTAGCATTAAACAAAAATGTCCAAATACCACAGTAAGTGCCGCTAACCCTCGTATCGAATCTAATTCTTTTATTCTCTTACTCATAAAATGTTCTCCTTGTAAATAATAAATTTTGCTGTTCATAAAGGCCACTATACGAATGTAGTGGGAGAATTGTACATATTGTTTCTTTAAATTCCTAATATAAGCAGTATAAAGTTAATTTGACCTCCATTTCTTTATATACATAATTTAAAACAAAATATTTAATACAAAGAAAAGATTTTATTAAATTTTTATAAAACTTAATAACAGAAATAAGTTACCAAATATTTTTTATTGTCACATGATGGAATAATAAATGTTTTTTCATCATGTAACTTTATTAAACGAATCCTGTACCAAAATCCTTTGAATCGAAATATTCATAATAAACGCCATCCTTTCTGTATTTTTCTACAAAAAGAATAGCGTTTTTTGGTTATATAGATACAAATTTAATTTACCTTGGTAGCAATACGAAAAGTTTCGAAGAACCCAATTTGAGAATTAATGCAATCTTCCATTCCAAGCTATCCACATAAAAATCTATAATACTTTGAAACTTTTTGTTTCAGATTAATATGTAGTTTTATCCTATAAAGTTAGCTTTTTACTATACCAACCACACTATCCCACATACCGCTAAAGAAAGATCCGATTTGGCGCATAAAACGTGTAAACCAATTTGCTTGTTCGACATCAGATTTTGTTACAAGGTCTATTTGTAATGAATTACCTGATAAGAACCCAGGATCTGTATTATCTTTAGGCGAGATAATCATTTTACTAATTGTTACACCTTTTTTAATAGGCGCTTCTTGTTCCGTATTCGGTACTTTAAATTCTTTTTTATAAATGTCTTTGTTGCCTTTTGGCATTGGAAGTGAAACAGCTTGCTTCGTTTGAACAACTACATCTTTGTCTTTTGCATTTGCTACTCGCACTGTTTCATGCCCTTTTACTACTGCATCTTTCCCATAGACTTTCTTCACTTCAAAATTCGCAAATCCATAATCGTATAATTTCTTTGTTTCATCAAAACGTGCCGTATGAGAGTTTGCTTTTATCACTACAGAGATTAGGCGCATACCGTTTCTTTCTACTGTACCAGTGAAACAATCTCCCGCTTCTGGAGTAGTTCCCGTTTTCAAACCATCTACACCTTCGTATTGCTTAATTAAGCCTTTTAACATCCAGTTAAAATTCGCCATATCAATTGGATATTTACCACCCTCTTGGAATGTTTTTTTAGGAATTTTTGCAGTATCTAATATTTTAGGAAAATCTTGAATAAGACGTTGCGCTAAGATTGCACAATCCCTTGCAGACATTTTATTTTTCTCGTCTAGAGTTGTCCCTTCTGGGTGATATCCTTTTAAATCTTGGTTTGTTAAGCCTGTAGCGTTTACAAATTTATAATGTTTCATTCCAAACGCTTTCGACTTATCGTTCATCATTTTTACAAAATTGACTTCTTTACCAGCAATCTCTTCAACTAAAGCAATTGTTGCACCGTTTGCAGAGTAAATTGCCATTGCCTCATATAACTCTTTAACCGTATAAGAGCCACCATTTTCTAATGGAACGTTTGATAATGAGCGATCTTGCGAAATCTTATGTGCATATTCAGAGATTTTAACTTTTTGATCCCATTTAAGTTTTCCTTTATCCATCGCTTCATGAACTAAGTATTCACTCATCATTTTTGTCATACTAGCAATTGCCAATGATTCATCTGCATTTTTTTCATATAAAATTTTCCCGGAATTTTCTTCTATTAAAATTGCTGATCCCGCTTCAACGTCTATAGCAGAAACTGTTTCCGCTGCTGCTCTTCCAAATGTAACAACAATGCTACAAAATAGTGTAATCACTGTTACTATTGCAATAAATCTCTTGCAAAACATACCTTTCACTTCTGTTACCTCCAATATCTTTGTACTCAAAAAACGTTCTTCTAACATAATCCTCAAAAAATAGACAGTGTTATCAAATTCTATATACATATAAGACGTTAGGATAACTTTCATTTAGACCATCTCATCAAACCCTTTTAGGACAATGACACTTCGTATTCCCACACACATCCCTCTTTTTAATACCTTCGTATTTTTCAAAATGATCCGTACTTTCATATTTTTTAGGATTACACTTAATAGACAGTGTAAGTAATACATTTGTTCCATGTTTACAAAAAAACAGTGTGTTCCGATTAAATATCGAGACACACTGGTAGCTTAGCATTCGTTTATTAGCTATCATGGTTTTTACTTATTCAATGCAGCTATTTGCTAGACTCATACTAAATAAGAAAAAAACTACATCCTATATTGAATGTAGTTTTTCTAGCTGATTTATTTATTTTTCACTTCATTTTTATAAAAAGCAAACAATGGTTCAATGGCTGGACTAGATAAAAGAGGAATTGCCTTCTCAGTCAATTCTCTATCCCAATCAAACCAACGCATTTCCATTAGCATATTAATTTCTGTATCAGTGAACCGTTTCTTTATTTCCTTAGCAGGATTTCCACCTACTATTGTATAAGGTGGAACATCTTTACATACGACAGATCCAGCTGCAATAATTGCACCTTCACCAATAGTAACGCCAGGCATTATAATAGCATTCATACCAATCCAGGCATCGCTTTTAATGACTGTATCACCCTTCGGTTCATATGATTGTTCTATTTGCTCAATGAATGGATAAACTGTAATCCATTCAGGGTGATGATTATGATTCCCACCCATTAAAATGACAACTCCACTTGCAATACAAACATAATTTCCAATAATGAGTTTATCAAGTTGCCAACCCATCTGTTCAATTGGATTGAAAAGTACTCGAGACTTAGCATCGCCCCATAAATATCTAACGCAACCATCTTCAAAATTTTGATCGCCATAATATCCTGAATAATAGGAGTACTCTCCTACTTCAATAAGTGGATTTGTTACTATATCTTTTAAATACTTCGTTTCAGACCAATGATTATATAATGGATGCTTCATAATTACATTCCTCGCTTCTAAGTATGGTAGATTTAATAATTTACTTAGAAGCTTAATACGACAGCTACATTTTTAAACTTTTTCAAACGACGAATCATTATCTTCAAGCCTTTCTTTTATACTAAAAAAAGCATAACGCAATAAATTACACTAGTCAAATTGTTTAATTTTGAACACATCTTAAACCGCGTAATACTGCAAGAAGAACATTAAAACACTCTGACTTTGATACAAATAATATATTGATTACATTTAGTTCATATTTTGTAAAAAAATTTTAATTGCCATGACAAAGCAAACAATAACCACTATTGGTCGTATTAATGACGTTCCTTTTGTAAGCACCATCTTTGCCCCAATATATGACCCTATAATTTGACCAAGCATCATAATCAGCCCAATTGTCCAATCAATTTGGCCAAAAATAATAAAATATAACAAAGCAGCGAAATTACTAGTAAAATTCAAAATCTTAGCATTTGCAGTTGCTCTTGTAGCACTATATCCACATAAAAGAATGAAAGCTAAAGCAATTAAGCTACCTGTTCCTGGGCCGAAGAAACCATCATAAAATCCAAGGAATGGAGCCACTGTTAACGCAAATAACAACATACTTATTTTTCTCGGTCGATCTTCGTTTGCTATATTTGGAGATAATAGAAAATAAAGACCAATAATAATAAGTAAGAAAGGTAATATCATGATTAAATATTCTGCTCGTATCTGTAAAATAAGCCATCCACCCAAAATAGATCCAAAAAAGGTCATTAAGATGGACAAACGCATTTCTTTGAGATTAATTTCTTTCTTCTTAATAAAAATCACAGTTGCCATGAGGGTTCCGCTACTCCCTTGTAGTTTATTAGTTGCTATCGCTACAGAAGGAGACATACCTACTAATAACATTACTGGGATAGTTATCATACCACCGCCCCCAGCAATTGTATCTATCCATCCTGCTAAAATAGCTACTAAAAATAGTAATATGAGTAATTCAATAGTAAAATCCATATAAAGGAAATGGGAAGGTTTGAGCTATTACAGCCCAAACCTTCCCATTCTCCCTCCTCTCTTTAAACTAGTTTATGATATCTGTAAAGTAACTCTCTTTCTGGTCGCGTAATCGGCTGGAAACGTATTGCCTGCAAACAATTCTACGTCCATACTTATTATCACCAATCGGAATTTTATATTCTTCCTCCGATAACCTTTCTCTACCATGGGTTACATTTGTTTGCTTACCATAGTATGAATTTGGCATAATCAATAAATCTTCAGATGTAAGCGGGACTTTATAAGTAGGCATTGTCCGTAACAGTTCCAAAAACATGTCGAATTTTAACTTTTCTTCTTCACTTCCTCCCACATAAATCAATCTATTTTCTGCTCCATTCAAACAAGTTGCAATAATATCACCATTATCATCCAAAAATATAATTTGGTTTATTTCCCCTACGAATCCCGATATTTCACCATCCGCCATTCCTGCGATATGAGCAATAGGCATTTTACTTATCGCCAATATATCATCTTTACTGAAGTGATTTTCTTCAAGATGCTTTTGAAGTAATTTTGGTGTTCCAATATGAGTATTGGTTTTTAAATTTAACACTCCTTTTAATAAAAGAGCATCAACCCTTGTAAATTTGCCGCAAGTAATTTCCGAAACTATTAGTTCGACGGATTTATTAAGTCTATTCGATACAATGTCTAAATTCGTATTGAACGATTTCAATCTTTCTTCAATATGTAATTGATCTTTCATATCTGTATACACTGTCGCATCGTTATGTTGATAAAAGTTTCCGCCACCAGTGCTTGCACCGACATTTCGCAAAACTTCATCATTGTTTAAAGGAGAAATGAGATGAAATCTATTTTTCCCTGCATGTTCGGACGGATGAATCAAAGCATCATAATTAAAAAGTGTGGCAAAAAGCCATGTGACCCATTCAGCATAAAAATATTTTTTCATTCTATCGTGTTCGTTTTCACCATAATTAAAGCCTTTGCGATTTTCTCCAGGTAATAGGGTTTCCATAGGATCACACGGAATATTTTTAATAAGGATAGGCGGTACGTTTCCACCACAATTCGCTTCTTTTATCATATGAAGTAGTTTTTTTACATCTGAATTCGGAGTTTTCTTTAAATAGTCAACCAAAAAAATGAGCCACTCTTTTGAAAAGCTTGCAGCTATTTCTTGATCACAAGTATAAGGATTATGAGTTTTTAATTCATTGTCTATCAGATTCTTGATTTTATCCTTTAATACATTAGGAATAGTAATTTCTTCAATTTCCGTAATCTGCAGTATTCCTTTATTCATTATAAAACCTCCGTTATTTTATTTTTCTACACCATATCTCCTGTTAAATGAACTACCCACTTCTTTTTTGCTCCTTTGCTTTTCGTCAGAACTATTAGAACCACCAATTTACAGATACTAAACGTGAATGATACGAGATTTCCTCTTAGTTACATTTCTCCAACGAATTCCCCTTGAATTAGCATATTTAATTTAAAAATCTAATTCATTTTCTAAAACTTTCCGAAAATCGAAATCAGAATTTTCTTCATACTAACAGTAAAAATATAACACGAAACCAAAAAATGTAAATAGTTAGGATTTTTTATAAAAAATAGTCAGACTACTTTTAGGATAATTCGCATTTCATTGGACCAGCTATTCCCCTCTATTTTATTTATAACAATTAAACAACCTGTCTTTGCAATAAAAAAAGTCCCCTGAATGATAGAGGACCTTCTTTACAAGTATATTTTATTTTAAAGTTCTTACTTATCTTTTATTTTAAAAGATATTGCTGTAACTTCTTTATTAACAGTTCTGTTCCCTCTGGACTTATAATAATCTTCCCATTCGCTAACGAAATATTCTTATCTGAAATATCACCTGTAATTGCACAAGCTTGTGAAGATTGATATTTCCGCAAAATAATCTGATCATCTTCCACAAACATTTCTAGCGCATCTTTTTCTACAATTCCTAAACTCCGTCTTATTTCCATTGGAATAACAATACGCCCCATACTATCTGCTTTACGAGTACTCCCTCTTGATTTCATAAAATGTCACCCTTTATTTTTATCTACTATTACAGGACTTATTTTAGCAATAAACAGCAATAAGGAATAGTTCGTATTACAGCACTTATTTTAACAGGAAATTCCAATAAGGAATAGCTCATATTAAAGCTTTCTCTTGTTTATTTCTGGTTTTTAAAATATTTATCCTTGATTATCTTAATATATTGTTTTCTTTCTGTTAGTTCAAAAATAAATAAAGCCTTATTAATATAGTTAAAACCATCTTCACTAGATTGCTGAAGTTCTAATAAATTTGAACCTTTTTCGAAATTTAGTTCCCCTAATAAGTATAAACTATTTATATTAATGGCTAATTTAATACCTATATCACTGTACTTTATTGCTTCTACATGTTCATATGTAAGATGTAAACATTTTGTTAAGTTATAAATAATTCTTAATTTAATTTCTTTATTTCTAGGAAATTCTATCTTATTAAAATTACTTAAACATTTCTTTAATATGCCTATACTTTTTTCATATTCTCCATTTTCCGCATAGATTACTGCCATTGTGTGCATAATATCTATTTCTCTTTCTGATAAAAAATCAGCATTGGTTACAGTTAGTTTTAATGCATGATTTAAAAGATTTAAAGCAGTTTTTGTTGATCTATTCACCATAAATATAGCAATTGCTTCATGCCATAGTAGAAATTGTTTATTTTCTTTTGACTCGAAATTATTTTCGTTTTTCTCTTTTTTCACTATTTCATAAAGTTCTTCATATTGTTTTTGTTTTATGCAATCTCTTATTACATATTTTACGTTTTCTACATATTTTAATTTTTTATTTTGAGTTAGCGCAAATATATAATTCGGATCAACACCAAGTCTTTCAGATAATTGATACAACAATATGCTAGATGGATAAATAATACCTTTTTCTATCTTACTAATCTGACTTTGTGAACATATTCCCCGACATAGTTCAGATTGTGATATATTTTTTTTCTTTCTAAGTTCTTTAATAATAATACCGAGATTATAGAATTCCATTTCTCCCCCTCAAATGTAACAATTTATGAGTATAAGAATATTTTCCAACTTTTAATGTGATGTAAAATTAATATAGTTACAATTACTAATTATATTGATTTATAGTTTCTTTTACAAACTTGTATTAAAATGAGAGAAATTATTACAATTAAAGGGAATAAAGAGTATTGGATATGATTTTTCAACTTTATTTCAAATAATAGTTTCTTTTGATTTTTATATGAATAATTTCGAAGGAGCTTATTTTATGAAAAGAATGTTAACCGAAAGAGAGTTAGAAGTGGCTATTTATGTAGCAAAAGGATTAACAGATGCAGAAATTTCCAAAAAGATATATATTAGCCCTAGAAGAATTTCAACGATAATTAATCATATTAAAGAAAAATGGCGTATTCATTCTAGAGTGGAATTAGGTATTTTAGTTTATCATTTTGGGTTTATAGATGCACCCTTATTTTCAAATAAAGAAAGTCATTTATTTGAAAAGATTGCACAATAATTGGCCAAGTATAATTCGTTTAAGTTACAAATATAAACAGAAAAACCGCTGAACTTTTATTATTTATGGTAATTCTGCATTCTGAAGTTGATGGGCATGTATGGATTGTTAAAAAAACATATAAATCTTATTCTTATAGATATTTTAGTAAGAATGATTTTACTAGAAACTTTTAAAAGGTGAAAACATACCTTTAAACAATGTTTCTTCCGCAACAGCAAGTGCAAGTATAGCTTTTCATTTAAAAAACCTATCCATTTTGATTAAGATTTTTTCAAAAAGGGTAGGTTTCTTCAGTTTATAGGAAAGTTATACTAAACTCATAAAAAAATACAATAAAATAGGTAAAAATGCTATCACGTCTTTACCTATCCTATGGATAAACAGATTCTCATAAGAAATAGACAACTTCCCAAAGAATTATAAATATATTATTTTAAATTAATTGGTTGTTGTTGAGTAATACAATGAATCATACCACCATTTTTATACAGCTCTCTTACATCTATCCCCAACACTTTACGATCAGGATAAAGTTTTTGAATCATCTCATTTGCTATTTTATCATTAGGATCATTATAGTTTGGAACTAAGATGACTTCATTCGCTATATAATAATTAATATAGGAACCTTTATAATCAAGCTTCTTCCCATTTTTTAATGTAACATTATTCTTACTTAGCGGTAGATATACATACTTGTACTTATTACCTGTAGCATCTTTTGCCTGCAGCAACTTGTTAATATCTTTGCCAGACGCTCCCCATTCAGCCAAATCTTTTTCTTTTAACGTTATAATAGTAGATTTATCGTGGAATTTGGCAAATCCATCAATATGAAAATCAGTAATATCTAAGTTAGGTGCTCCATCTAACCAAATAAAATTTGTTACCCCAAGTTCACTAAAATATTTTTCAATATCCTTTTCTGACAATTTAGCGTTCCTATTTTTATTCGTCACAGCACTTCTAGTTAATAAAACAGTTCCATTACCATCCAATTCAAATGCGCCACCTTCAAGAACAAATTTATTCCAATTTATTCTTTCAATGCCTAACTGATTGCTAAGATTCTCACGAAGACGAGCATCTTTCTTATATGGCGTTTTCTTTCCCCATCCGTTAAAGCCTGGATCTAATATCTTTACATTTTTGTCATTATCGTAAACAAAAATTGGACCAGTATCTCTAGCCCATACATCGTCAGTAGGTGCGATAAAGAAATCAATTTTCTCCATATTTACCCCTTGATCCGTTAGAACTTCAATAATTCTTTCTTTCTCTTCTTGATCATATGCAACAATATGAACTTTTTCGCCTTTGCTTAAAGATTCTGTCATTTGAATCCAAATCGGTTCTACTTCTTGCTGATATTTTGACCCGTATGTAAGTTCATGAGGCCATTGTAGCCATGTTCCTTCATGTTTGCTTTTTTCATCTGGCATTGTATACTTTCCTACTATTTTTTGCGCCTCTACTTTCTTCCTATCTTCTCTCTGCGGTTTTTCAATTTCCTTCGCCTGGACTTTCTCAATTCCCTTAATTTGAGCATAACCACTAATAATAGATGTGGTTAGTACAGCACTCATACACAATTTCGTTATTTTTTGCATTTCTTAACCTCCTTTTCTGTTCAACTGTAAACCTTTACATAGTGTTAAGGTCAAGCTTTTTTAATTAAATTATTACGTATGAAGCACGATTTAAATCGAACAATATCTTTCTGTACAAAATGCAAAACATCCACTCCGGGGGTGGTATGAAATGTTAACTTGATGAGCATGTGTAACTCCACCATTTATAAAAACTTTGGAATGCATATAAAAAGGTTGGAGAATTAGCTTCTCTAACCTTTTTATATGCACTATTATGTTTATACCTCTAACATCAATCCTTTTGCCTTTTGCCTGTTCCATGTTCAACCTCATATAAATAACAAATAAGAATCAACAATTCCTACTATAATCACCATTGACCCCTATAACATCTCGCGCTTTTTTCACTTATTATCTTTTCTATTCTTTCTACTGTATTTTTTATGAATGTATTCATTTCTAAAACTAATACAGTACATGAAATTTTATATTACATACGTATTTATTTATTCAGTTTATAATTAACTATTCAAAAGCAGTTACGATTCTCTCTTTCATTTTCTGTATTACTTCACTGCTTACTATTTTTTGACCAGCGGGAAGTTTTAATATAGCAGCAGCCCCCTTACTAAGGTATATTTCTTGGTCATTATTTTGATTTACTATCAATATTCCTTGCCCTTCAAATTCAAAATAACTAAGATTTTTTGTTTCATTTGTATTATTTGTTATTGCTTTATATAACTCATATAAATCTTTACTTCTATTTTCTCCACCCATTCGAATCGGTTCAGCATCATTCGCAACTATTAGTCCTTCTGGCTGCTCACCCTTCATAATAAACCACAGCTTTTCATTTGTTGGTAATAGTATATGCTTAAATTCAGAGCTATTTAAAATTTGCTGTGCTGGAATTGTTTCATAGATTGGTATCGAAAATGAAGAGGTTGTTATTTTTTCAAAACTTACATTTTCAGAAGAACTACTCTTACTATATTGATAATCTTTTAATGCGATCGATTGTACTGGTTCACTTTTATTTTTTGATGCATAACTAATTTTACTAGCGAAAATAATAACAGTCATTAAACAAATGCATGGTATCACAAGCTTAAGTAGTTTTCCCATTCATGAACCCCCACACTTTTAATATTATTAGTTTGCACGGATATTATAAACAGTTTCATTCCACCAAAAATTATTATTGTTATGGAACGTACTGAAATTATGATTATAATGATCACCATACCAAGGGTCCATGTAAGTTATATAGTCTGTTCCATTTGTACCTTTATAGAATCCATCAAGTACTAGAAAGTGTCCGATGTTAGCTCCATTTTGCCACATAATAAGTGCAATCATCGGTTGATTACTATTAATTTGATTTTTGAACCAATCATACGATTTTGCTCCAGAACTTATAGCTGAGCTAACACCATATCCCGATAATCCATATTGTATTTCACGTGAAGTTGCAGGATTATTATATGATCCACCTTTGACATATCTAACATACTGGTCTTGTGAAGGAGTTTTCCCAAAATAATTTAAAACTGAAACCGAAGTGCCCGCCCAACACCAATTTGATCTTTCTTGTAATATGTTAGGAACAGATAATTTACGATCTGTTGATGTATTTGGAGGATTTCCATTAATATAAGCTGACGTTACATATACTTTTTTCCCATCTTTAAAATAATAAAACCAACGATTATCTAAATTTCCTGTCCAATAATCTTTAACCGCTTCACCATACTCCCATCCTTTAAAAGATACTTTTGTATTTCCGGGAATCACATCTATAATATTTGCATTCAAACTTTTTTCTTCTCTAACATTTACATTCAATGGAGCAGTTGTTCCTGAAAATTCAACTTCTTCTGCTATTACTTTGTGAACACCAGTGAAACTAATTGTGAAGAACAATAAAAATATACAAACAATACATTGCTTTCTTCCCTTCATTTCTTCACCCCTTCATAAGTACTAAAAAACATCAACAATTCATCCTTATTAATTGTTCAAGCTTAATATTACATATTAACGAAAAAAGACTTCTCATAAAGTGAAACTTTAATCAGTGGGGGTTTTGTTCATCCCCCACTGATTATTAGTTAAACCAATCGGGCTTTTACAGGTAGCCCGACCCCCACCTAACTTCTTTCCTCTCGCTGAATGTTGAGGTGGGGGTCTTACTGCCCGGCAAATATCGGGATAAATTCCAATACAAAAAAGTAGCCTATAAATTTTTATAGGCTACTTTTCATTTTATCGTTATTACTTAGCTAATTCTTTCGTTCCCTGCATTACATCAACGAAGAATCCCCAGTTGTTCACAACAGAAGAAATACTAATATGCTCATCTGGAGTGTGAACGTTGAATATATCTGGCCCGAATGAAATTGCATCTAATTCAGGCATCTTTTGAACGAATACACTGCATTCAATCCCTGCATGTACAGCAAAGATTTCAACATTTTTATTGTATTTTTCTTGATGTACTTTTTCAAACAAATTACGAATTTGTGAGTTTGGATTGTATGGCCACTCCGGATATTCTGACTCTAATTCAAATGTTGCTCCAACTAATTCAGCAATATATTTAATTTCATCGGCAATATGTCGTTTTAAACTACTTACAGAACTTCTTACTTCGTTTCGCAATTTAATTTCATCTTGCAGCGTTTCAATAACTCCTAAATTTGTTGAACTTTCTACAAGTCCTTTAATATCCATGCTCATACTTTGAATGCCATTTGGAATTAAGAATAATGATGAAATAAGCTGTTTTTGTGTTTCTTTAGCAAATACTTTTTCTACTTTCTCATCTAATTTTGTAAGTGTAACATGAACATCTGGATCAACAGCACGCATTTCTTCTTGTAATACTCGTGTCCATGATTTTAACTTTTCTTCAACTTTCTCTACATCTTCTTGACGTAATAAAATTGTAGCTATACTTTCACGTGGAATTGCATTCGTTTTTAATCCGCCATGAGCCTCACTTATATCAAATTGAATATTTATTGATAAATCACGTAAAACTCGTCCTAGTACTTTGTTCGCATTCCCACGTTGTTTATCAATTTCCATACCAGAATGTCCGCCCTTAAGTCCACCAACATATAGACGGTATGTATCCATATCAACTGGTGCCTCATCCCAAATTACTGGAATTGTTTCAACTGCTTTCGCACCACCTGCGCTACTTACAAGTAATTTATGATCTTCTTCAGAATCAATATTTATAAAAATCTTTCCGTCAAAGTGGTCTGCATCAACAGCAAAAGCTCCGCCCATTGTCGTTTCTTCTTCAGTAGTGATTACTACTTCAAGTGCTGGATGCGGAATATCTTTTGAATCTAATAAAGCTAATGCATATGCAACAGCAATACCGTTATCAGCACCTAAAGTTGTTTGATTCGCATATAGCATGTCTCCAATAATTCGTAACTCAATTGGATCTTTTTCAAAATCATGTACTGTTGCTTGATTTTTTTCACAAACCATATCCATGTGACCTTGAATGATAATAGCTGGTACACTCTCATAGCCAGCAGTTGCGTCTTTTTTAATAATGACATTTAATGCTTCATCTTGAATCACTTCTAAGTTACGCTCTTTTGCAAAGCCCACTAAATAATCACTAATTTCCTTTTCATTACCTGATCCTCTAGGAATCTTTGAAATTTCTGCAAAATGATAAAATACAGGGTGCTTTGTTAATTTTTCTAAAGTAGAATACATTTTTCAAGCTCCTCTCAAAATGAAAAAATAGTATGTAAGTCTTTTATCATTATACCATGATTCATTATTTTACCTTTCTTTAAACATATTAAAAATTTATTATGAGCAGTTCAATTTAATCCTTCTGCGCTCTATACCTTATACTCTTACATCATTATTAGAATGTTGTAATCTATATCGATTTTTCTAATTTAACAATAATTGTATACTTTTTAAAGAAACAAATTGAAGGAGATAAATAATATGAAAAAGCTTTTTGCTGTTATGACACTATGTTTATTATTTTCAAGCATTACTATTGGATGTGAGAGAGCATCACTAAATAGAATTGGTAAGGGTGTATATTACGTACAGATAAAAGGTGAAGGCGCTATCGAAAAAGTAGATTTACCTGGAAAAGTAAAAGAAAAATTAAATGTTAACTAACTTGAAACTAATCCGTAAATAACGGAACAAAAAACAAAAGAAAATGCTCTATGCATTTTCTTTTGTTTTTTGTACTCGTATATATTTTGAACTGCTATTATTCATAAGTTTTTCTAACCGATTTATATTTTCCGTTAATGCACCTTTCACAAGAGAGAAATCTGTATTTGATTCTTCTTTTTTTTCTTTAAAAAACGAATACTTTTGTACATTTATTTCAGCCATCTCTTCTCCCCCTTTTCAAAAAGATACAATCTTCTATTTATATTATATAGCAAATAAAGACAGAGTGTACACGAATCATTTTCTTTTTAATTCTTCTTCTAACTTTTCTACTTGCTGCAACGTATCTCCTTTGATTAAAGAGAAATCTGTTGTATCTTCATTTTCTTCTTTGAAAAAATCATTGTCATAATCTTTTATCACTACAATCACCTCTACGTGCTAGTGTAGGAATGATTGTCCCATTTTATTCAACTTTGTCGAATTTTGTTTTGAATTTATGTATAGAAGAAAAGGACAGAAAAACAATTCTGTCCTACTTACTAAAATAACTATGATGTATTGTTAAATTATATACATTTTCAAAATCTCGATCCTGCAGGCTATTCTTCTTCCCATCAATCACGATAAAAACATCATTCATTATTTTTGCTGGTATAATTCCCACGTTTTCTACTTGCACTGCTTTTTGTTCATTCAATTGCTCTATATGCTCTATAGGTATTGTAATACTAAATTGAGAACGAATACCACGAAAGCCCGTATTTAATTCATTCGCTGCTTCAAATACAACAATTTTCGCTCCAATTTTTTCCCCGTATGAATCTAAAAATGCGTTTAAGCTTTTTGTATATTCCTCTTCCGTATGCCATTCCATCGTCCCAAATGCTGCTGGATTAATATTTTGGATAATGTTCGTATATATTTCTCCTCTTGCTTTTGAAGCGATTAATGACCGCTTTATGGATTGAACAGTTTTACCGATATCGCTAAATTTCGCTCCCCATATTTCGGAAATATTAGGTGTTAAAATAAATGAAATATCAACAAAAATGACCATCGCAGTGAACATTAATAAGTTTTTCCAGAGGGTTAAATCGATTCCTTTAATCATGAAATAAACTGTGACTGATGTTATGAATAATCCATACCAAGTTTTTCGAATTCGCTGCTTTTTCTCTTCATATAACTCTTCATTTCTCCAATAAAAGAAAACAAGAACTACAAAAACGATTGCTAAAATAAATAAGCCAATTCGAATGTTAGAGATCGTCAATTACATCACCCTCCATTCAAAAACTACTCACGATATCATTACATGCGCAAGTAGTTCTCTTTATGACAAAAGACGTGGACAAGCTTCTAAATTTAGCTACATCGCATATACATTAGAAGGAGGCCACGTCTTTTATCATGAGTCTACATTGTATATGTAGACAAGCATGCATTTCAAATTTTCATGTTAAAAAGAAATATGTTTCGGAATTTCCCCTTCAGGTACTTCTCCATCCATACTTAAGTAATAATGGCGAATCGGACGTAAATTTTCGTCTAATTCATAAACGAGCGGAATGCTAGTTGGAATATTTAATGAAACCACACCATCATTTGAAAGGTTGTCTAAGTATTTCACTAGCGATCGAATTGTATTACCATGTGATGAAATAATTACTTTCTCACCACTTTTTAATGATGATGCAATTTCTGAATGCCAATACTCCAGCACTCTCTTCTCCGTATCCTCTAAACATTCCGTCAATGGAAATTCACCTTTTTTGAGCGTTTTATATCTCGGATCGTTCGCTTCATATCTAGGATCTTCTTCAGTAAGAGCCGGTGGTCTTACATTGACACTTCTTCTCCAAATATGAACTTGTTCTTCACCGTATTTTTTTGCAGTTTCTTCTTTATTCAATCCTTGTAGCGCTCCATAATGCCTTTCATTTAGTTTCCATGATTTATGTATAGGCACCCAAGTAAGATCCATTTCATGCAGAACAATCCATACAGTCCGGATTGCTCGTTTTAATACCGATGTGTAAGCAACATCGAAAGTATAACCGTTTTCCTTTAATATTGCTCCTGCTTCTCTTGCTTCACTTAATCCATTCTCTGATAGATCTACATCCGTCCATCCAGTAAAGCGATTTTCAAGGTTCCATAAACTTTGTCCGTGACGAATAAGTACAAGTTTTATCATTATAATTCCCCTCTCGGAAATGTGAATTTTATTGTTCCATCGCGTACACGTATAAAGTATCTAGTAATGCATTTTTTTATCCATTCACTCTATGATTTACCCATAGTTGCCACATGCATGGATAAAATTCTTTCTTTTTCAAACTATAAAGAAAGGCCTATTTCTCATTATTTTTGATCAACTGGAATTTCTCTTTTCGCTATCCATGCATCATGACCTGAACGGCTATTTGCCATTTCGTTCATAACTTGATGCCAATTCTCTTCACATGATTCACCAAATTTTGAAAAAATAGCACCCATTTGCTTTCTTTGAACATCACTTAGTTTTTTCTCTAAATCTGTACCTTCTTCTGTTAAGGATAATTGTTTTACTCGACGATCATGAGTAGCTTCATTACTTTCAATTAGTCCTTTTTCAACAAGTTGACGCAGTGGTCCGTGAAGAGCTTGTTTACTTATTTCTAATAGCGATAGTAACTCATTTACACTTATCCCTGGAAAACGTGCGATAAAAAATAAAATTCGGTGATGTACTCGTTGTATACCATACTCTTTTATAATTTCATCTGGCTTTTCAGTAAATGTTTTATATGCAAAATAAAATAATGCCAATGCCTCATTCATCTGTTCTTCTTTATGTCGTGTCATCTACTTTCCCCCTGTATGTAAATTATACCACAATCCAGTAATGAATATTTTAATCAACGCACTTGAACTTCTGTAGTCCATTGAAGCATTCACTACACGAACTAAAATAATTAGGAGATGATTCTCTTGAAAACGCAATACACTGTAAGTACATATTTATTAGATCGATTACATGAATTAGGAATTGAGCATATATTTGGTGTTCCTGGTGATTATAATCTTGCCTTTTTAGATGATGTGATTGCACATGAAAATTTAGAATGGATTGGTAACTGTAATGAATTAAATGCGGCATATGCAGCAGATGGATATGCTCGCATAAAAGGCGTCGCTGCTCTTATTACCACTTTTGGTGTCGGGGAATTGAGCGCCATAAACGGCATTGCCGGCTCATATGCCGAAAACGTACCAGTTATAAAAATCACCGGTACACCAACAACAACTGTAATGGAAAATGGAGGACTCGTTCATCATACATTAGGTGATGGAAAGTTCGATCACTTTTCCAATATGTATCGAGAAATTACGGTAGCACAAACAAATTTAATCCCTGAGCATGCCGCTGATGAAATTGATCGTGTATTACGTACATGTTGGAATGAAAAACGTCCAGTTCATATTAATTTACCGATCGATGTATATAATAAACCAATTAATAAACCTACGGAGCCAATCTTAAATCATCCCATAGTAAGTAATAAAGACGCATTAGATAAAATGCTTCTACATGCCATTTCAAAAATAAATAGCGCCAAAAAACCGGTTATATTAGCTGATTTTGAAGTGAATCGTTTTTATGCTGAAGAAGATTTACATCAATTCGTAGAAAAAACTGGCTTCCCTATCGCATCACTAAGTATGGGAAAGGGCATATTCCGAGAAAAACATCCTCAATTTATAGGAATTTACACTGGCGATGTTAGTCCTCCATACTTGCGAAAAAGAGTTGATGAATCTGACTGTATCATTAGTATCGGTGTGAAATTAACTGATACTATTACCGGTGGCTTTACACAAGGTTTTACGAAAGAACAAGTTATAGAAATCCATCCCTACACTGTGAAAATTATAGATAAAAAATACGGTCCAGTTGTAATGCAGGATGTTTTACAACATTTAAGTGATTCAATTGAGCATCGTAATAAAGATACTCTTGACGTTAAGCCATTTATTTTAGAATCATCACCTTTTACTGAAGAGTTCAATCCAAAAGCACAAATGGTCACACAAAAACGTTTTTGGCAGCAAATGTACCATTTCTTACAAGAAAACGACGTCTTAATTGTAGAGCAAGGAACACCTTTCTTTGGTAGTGCTGCTATCCCTCTACCTAATAACACTGCATATGTAGGACAACCGTTATGGGGATCTATCGGATATACACTTCCCGCTCTATTAGGAACACAACTCGCTAATGTAACACGGCGTAACATTTTAATTATTGGTGATGGTTCTTTCCAGTTAACTGTTCAAGAATTATCCACTATGTTACGTCATAATTTAAAACCAATCATATTTTTAATTAATAACAACGGATATACTGTTGAACGAGCGATTCATGGACGAGACCAACCATATAATGACATACAAATGTGGGATTATAATAAACTGCCAAATGTATTCGGATCAGAAGAAAAAAGTCTCACATTTAAAGTAAAAGATGAAATAGAGTTAGCAGAAGTCTTAAATAAAATAAGTTTTAATATGAATCGACTTATCTTTATTGAAGTTGTAATGAGCCAAGGGGATCAGCCTGAATTATTAGCTAAACTTGGAAAAAGATTCGGCAGCCAAAATTCTTAAAAAGAAAAAGCATCGCTATAAATCATAACGGGTTCAGCTAAAAGTTGTAAAACTTGTTTTGCCACTCAAAATATATGTCAAAAAGGATGGTAAGTGCCATCCTTTTTGACATATATTGAACTTTTACTATTTATAAACCCCTTCTTCGACTAACACCCTGTGTAACAAGCTAAAATTTTTAATCAACCTTTAACTTTATAGCTTTAGTGGCAATAAAGGTTTTAATATGCTTATCTAATATCCTTGTTCCACCAAAACCATCCTCGTAAAAACCTGTTATAACAAAACCAGCTTCAATTTGGCCTTGGATTTGGTCTTCTAAAGTATGCGCATATTCTATTGTTTGATTTGAATCGATGTAATCTTGAACTTCATCCTCTGGTAAATAATCCAATGTTGATGAAGGAATTGAATGTTTAACATCAAGAATACCTTTTTGTTCTTGGTTATCATCAAAAATCCATAGTAACGGATTTGTAAATCCAGCAATAAGAATACCTTTATTCTTTAAAACCCTAGAAACTTCATTCCATACAAGATGAACATTTTTTATAAACAAATTAGAAACAGGATTTATAACAATATCAAAATATTCATCCTCAAAATCACCAAGGTCTGACATATCTCCTTGTACTGTTTTCAAATTCAAACCATCCCGTTTTGCTACCTTTTCATCTTGTTCCAATTGCTTCTTAGATATATCAGTAACTGTTACATCTGCTCCAGCAGCAGCTAGAACTGGTGCTTGTTGTCCGCCACCTGATGCTAAGCAAAGTATCTTTAATCCATCTAATGACTTTGGAAACCACTCTCTAGGAACTGATTTTTCCGTAGTGACTGTAATCTCCCATTCACCTGATTTGCTTTTCTCAATAACCTCGCTACTTACAGGCTGCGTGTATCTAGAACCTTCTTCCACCTTCTTATCCCATGCATTACTGTTTTGCTGTGTAGTATCCATTGCGATTTTTCCTCCTAACTACCTAGTTGCAATTTAATTGTAAGATTATTAACTATTTATACATTCCTTTTTTTATTAACCTACCAGATAGTAAATACTTAGTTGTATATATTTATCTTAACAAATAATCGACCGTAAATATAAAAAAATTCTAAATAAACATGAAATTAGACAACTATTCAATTCATTTAAAATAAACGATATTAATTAACAATTCCCCAAAAATGATATACCAACAAAAAAGGCGTTCCAAACCTGTTGACAGTTGGAACGCTTTTTAAAGTTATTTAATTTTTCAAACTCTTAACTAAACACATTATACAAATAAGCGATGCTTCTTTTTTATTCAGCAAGCGTTAACTGCCAAGACACACCATACTTATCATTTAACCAACCAAACTTTTTACTAAATGGATAGGCACCTAAAGGCATAAGAATTGCTCCATCCTGCGCTAGTTTATGAAAGACCGTTTCAATTTCTTCTTCTGTCTCACAAGTTACATAAAGAGACATAGCTGGAGTGAATGTAAAATTATGATTTACATAACTATCAATACACATAAACTCTTGGCCATTTAGCGTAAAAGTTGCATGAATTACAGTTCCCTCTTTACCAGGTCCATTTTCATCGTAGCGAGAAATACTTACAATTTCTGATTGATCAAATAGGGATGTGTAAAAATTCATCGCTTCTTCAGCTTTTCCTTCAAACATTAAAAATGTAGTAATTTTTTGATTTGTGTTACTCATATAGAGACAGCCCCTTGTTATGTATTTATGCAAAACATACATCGGTCAACGAAACCGAACGTACATTCTTATAAATGTATTGTCTATAAAAACGATGAATTTGTCAATTATCTAATTTTCATTTCTTCTTAAACAATGCTGTCCAAAGAAATGATTCCCCAAACATATCATTCGGTTGTTTCATTTGTTTCATCCTTCTAATCTCAATTACCTCAAATTCTTTAAATATCTCTCTTAACTTTTCTTCCGAGTATGCAAGACCACCTTGTAGACTCCATCCTCTATATACGTCCCAATCTGTTATTTCTGATCCATTTCGTTCATCCAAATCACCTGCTGCAAAACATGTTAATCCGAAATAACCACCTGATTTTAAATATCTATCAATTAACTCTATATAATTCATTCTTCTATGTGGTGGAATATGATGAAGGCAACCAGAATCATATATAAAATCAAATTCATTTTGAACCTCTAAATTGAAAATTGAATCACAAATGAAGTGAATTTGTACCCCTTTTGCCAACGCCCTCTCTTTTGCCCACTGAATGCCTTCTGCAGATAAATCCACTGCTGTAACATCAAATCCTTCATTCGCTAAATAAATGGCATTTCTACCTGGACCACATCCAAGTTCTAATACTTTCCCTTTTGAAACTCTCTCTTTTTGTATATACGAAACTAGATTCTCATCTGGAATATTTTCAAAAAACGGAACATCCTTTTCTCTATTGGCATAAAATTCATTCCAAAATGGTTCTGCAGGTCTTAATAATGAATCAAGCATTTTTAAAATGTCTTCTTGTGTGTGTAACGTTTCATTTTTCATTTGCACTCCTCCATATTTTAATAGTCAGAAAATTATTATATAACCTCCTGAACATTCAGACAAATAAAACTCCACATTTTATTCTTTCTTTATTTTTCAATTCACTTAAAATACGGTAAATGAAATTATCAACTTTACTCTCATTGAGCAAATGCATACCAACCTAATCTTAAAATACAAAAAGAGCCACAAAAATTTGTGACTCCTTCTGCATTCATAATTGTATCAGGATTTTTTATTATATATCGATTTCTCTATTAACAAACAATATATCTCTTCATCCCAATTACCACTTCATATTTTAACGCCCACGTCTTTTCTGACCTTGATTTGTACTACTTTTCTTATTGCTTGGCTTATTAAATGATCGATTATTTTCATTTCTCGAATCACGTCTGGAACCTTCACGGCTATCTCTTTGACGATTTTGACCTGATTTCTTTGGAGCCGGCTTTGGTACCGGTTTTCCATTTTCATCTACACGTTTTATCTTCGGTTGTTCGATTATTTCTCTTTGTATTGGTGCACCAAGCATTTTTTCAATTTCTTCTAAATGTTTTTCATCTTTCGCTGCAACGAACGTAATTGCAAGACCTGATCCACCTGCACGTCCTGTTCGGCCAATGCGGTGAATATAACTTTCTACATCTTCAGGGATATCATAGTTAAATACGTGCGTTACACCATCTACATCAAGTCCACGAGCTGCTACATCCGTTGCGATTAAGTACTGAATTTTAGCTTCGCGGAAACTCTTCATAACCCTTTCACGTTTCGCTTGAGGTATATCACCATGAAGTTCAGCACAATTATAACCTAGTCCTTTTAAATTATCATAAAGCTTACTTGCTCTAACCTTTGTACGACAGAAAATAACTGCTAAAAATGGCTGATCACGATCCATAACAAAACGAAGTGCATCTGGCTTTGCACGATCTGTCGTCTCAATGACACGCTGTTCAATTGTATCTACCGTTACTTCTTCACTTTGTACTTGAATCATTTGCGGCTCATCCATATAACGTTTCGCCAATTTTTTAATATCTTTTGGCATCGTTGCTGAGAATAACATCGTTTGCTTGCTACCAGGTGTCTCATCTAAAATATCTTCAATATCATATAAGAAACCGAAATAAAGCATTTGATCCGCTTCATCTAGTACAATCGTTGAAAGATTACTTAGATCAATTGTTTCACGTCGTATATGATCTAATAATCGTCCTGGTGTTGCTACAACAATATGTGTATTACCTTTTAACTTTCTCAATTGTTGTGCTACATCTTGCCCGCCATAAATCGCTAGTACATTAATATCTTCTCTTTGAACAAGCATTTTTTTAATTTCAGTTGTAATTTGCAATGCTAGTTCCCTTGTTGGTGCAACAATTAATGCCTGAACATCACTAGACTCTGGATCGATTTTTTCTAAAATCGGTAAAACAAATGCTAATGTTTTACCCGTTCCTGTTTTCGCTTGCCCAATAATATCTTTTCCTGACATAATAACAGGAATTGCTTTTTCCTGAATTGGTGTTGCTTCCGTAATTCCATTTTCACGTAATGTATGATTAAAAGTTTCACTAATTCCTAATTCTAAAAAGTTTTTCAAATAGACCACTTCTTTTCCTTATTTTTCACATTAGCTTTCATTGTACCATTTGTTTCGCCAAATATGAAAAATAAAAAAATTCTTACCTTCTTTTTTTATATTCATCATGTACTAGGTGGACAAATTCTTTTTGTTTTGTCTCGGAATTTATTAATACTTCCATGTTAGTAGTAGACAAAATGAACTTTTTAATTTTTCTATTACTCCAAATTAGTCTTGTATACTTTGTATCTTCGTGTAGCTTTCGAAACCACTCGAATTCACTTAACTTTGCAATGTGATGTTTTAATTTCATATCATTTCGAGGATAAAATGTAATTATAGCCATTATTACATCAAGCAATAAACTCATCTTTTCCCCTCCTATACATATATATTTCAATGTTAAGGAAACATAGGTACAAGGTGATAAAATTGACCAATACATTCATAAAGATATTTTGTATATTGTTCTTACTATATTTTCAATCGACCTCAATTATTATGGCGAAATCTCAAACAAATGTGATAAGTGAATTTAAACAAGCTTTACTCCAAAATGATAAAAAATTAATGCGGTCATATGTAACAGAAGGGATTGAACTACCTACATTCCAAAAGGAAAAACCTATTCATGAAATTAAAATAATACCATCTCCAAAAGAAGATACTACAATTCTTATTTCCTATTTCAAAGACACTGATGATGAATTTACTATCGGTTACATTTTAGAAATAATAACAAAAAACAATAAAATATCTCAAATTAATCAAATTTACGATGGAACTAATCCTCTAATGAAAGAAGCTACTATTGTAAAAAAATATGAAATGAAGTGTAAGAAACATATACTTACTCCTACAAAATTCCCGTTCGAAATTCATGAATTTCAAGGGTACATCTATAACGATTACTTAGAACTACGATACTACAATAAAGATAGTAATGGGATTTTTAAAATCACTGTTTCACCAGTTCAACATAAATTAGATCAATATTTACATAAGGGCACTAAATTTTACATTTTAAAACATAATATAAAGGCAGTATATAATCCTCATTTTGATTTAGCATACGAACTTATCTTTCAGAAGGACGGTTTTCAATATAAAATCGCCCTTGGTAACAAACTATACATAAAAAGAAAATACAATGTTACTGATTTAATAAGAATTGCGGAATCTATGAATTAAAAAACCGATCTTTTCAATATAAGAAAGATCGGTTTTTTTATATATTTTATATAATGAGTTTTCCTCCATGATAGCAATAATACTTTACGGCTTTAAGGCTTTTAATCCTTTTTAATGACTCTTCTGCTTTTTCTATATCTAAGCAAAAATTTGGATTAGCTATTACTAATTCATTATTATCTTGAACGGCCGCATCCCCTGTAATTACACAGTCTAAGTCCGGAAAATATAATGAAATATGCCCCGAAGTATGTCCTGGCGTCGCTACTATTTGACATTTATCATTCAAAATCATTTGACCATCATATACTTTTTCATCGACGGAAATATGTCTTATATTTTTTAACTGTTGTATAAACCATTCACTAAATTCTTTCTCTTCAATTGGCATATGTTCTAACATTTCTTCAGCTTGAACTAGTCTCTCTGATTTTATTTCACCATTAATGTAGTTGGATTCTATTTCACTAGCAATAACATGAAGTTGAGGATATTTCACTTTGAAATCGTATAAAGACCCTATATGATCATCATCATAATGAGTAATAATTATATTTTTTAAGTTTTTCATCTCATATCCATGTTTTAAAATTTCATTTTCAATTAAAGGTAAAAAATTTTTATAACCTGTATCTACTAAAGTTAATTCATTGTTTAATACAATTAAGCTCGGATAAATCCATTGTTTTCGCCCGTTACATTCAAATTCAATTGGTAATTCTATTATCTTCATTTCCCTTCCCCCATACCGTTTATTAAATGTTTAATAATAACTGCATCATCCACATACATTTTACTATACATATCACGAATTGAAGTATGGGCTTCTTTAGTTTCTGTACAAAATTCAAACTTGGTCTCACTTCCCATTAACAGATTTCCGACAAGCTTCTCGATTAAATCCGTCTGGGTATCTTATTGCTAATTTAGATATATTCATTTGAGCGATGTCATCTAACGTATATTCCACCTCATGAGCCGTGATAGAGATTATAGTACATAATGTCACCCAATTCTAAAGCTAACCTATAAGTATTGCCGTTCTCTTCTCCTAAACAATGAACCGGATCAAATCCATGCCCATGGAAAATAGCCTTTCTTACAATATCAGCAACCTCACCATTTTTGACTACATAAATTTTATTATCCATACTATGTAATGAAACACTGTAGGTCGTTGCATCATAAACATTATATTATTTTGAACAGGTAATTTCCTATTCTTATGGAATTATAAATTAAGAAACAAAAATAAAATGGATTATTCCCTCACTTCTTTGTCCATCCTTTTAAAAAATATATGTTTTTGTAAAAGGAGTGTTTATATGGAGAAACAGACGCTTTGGAAAAAATTCAAAAAAAGCTCCGCAAACCTTGGAAAATCCAGCGTATATGAAAGTATTATTTTATTTTACACAATGAAAAAGAAAACGTTACCTATTAAAGCAAAACTCATAATATTAGCTGCTTTATCCTATTACGTATTAACAATCGATTTCATTCCAGATATAGCTGCTATTATCGGTATTGGCTTATTAGATGATGTTTTAGCAATTGCTGTAGCGCATAAATACGTTATGAGGCATGCAGACGCTGAAATTCGTGAAAAGAGTAAAATTAAAATGGAGTCCTTGTTTACTTCAGCACACATTTAACGAAGAAAGATAGGCTCTCACTTGTCTTTGTTCACTACTTATCCATCTTCTATAGCTTTTAATCCAATGATTTGAACAGTGTTAAAACAGAAAAAAGAACTAAAATAATCTTTAGTTCTTTTTTTATCAAATCAATTTATTTTTGAAAAATCTTTAAAAAGAGCCTATTTTAGTGTACCAACTAATACAGGCTCTTTTCTAATTCAAATTTGCAAAATCCGCATCATTTTACGCTATACTTTGTTACTTCAACAACATTTCTCTTTCATCGCTTTCATCATAGACATAGTTGTCTTCATCATTTCATCACATTCGTTCATTTTTACCATCATTGCCTTATCCATTTCTACATCCATTTGCATCATGTTATTCATCATCATTTTCATACACTTCATTTCACACATCATTTTTTCCATAGACATCATCATGTTTGTTGTTTCTACCATCATAGTTTTTTCCATATTAACATCCCCCTAGAATTTTTATGTTACAAGTATAAAAATTCCTTTTTGTTTTTCTAAAACCTTCTTAGTTTACCTCATACAAATATTTATCAATATTTTTCCCTCTCTATTGATTATTGATTCGCTTTATTTATTGTCACGCTGAAAACGTACATATAATAAAAAGCATCTTATTTTAGATGCTTTTTATTATATGATTGACACTATGAGCCCATTTATTTCGTGAACATAGGTTAAATCTATTATTTTTCATAAAATCCATGAATCTGACTATAACGTATTATAGTTTTATTCATATACTGTAGTAGATTACTAGAAAGGAGGCGTATATATGGAAAGTTGTATTGTGTTCGTAAACGGCCAACCTTTTTTAGTACTCACAGTTGCTGGCATCGAAATTGCTAGATTGGAAATTACTCTTCAAGTAGCACTAGCTTTGAGAGTTCTCGGTATTCCAATCTGTGAGTAGTCCATTTAAGTAAGTTTAAAAGAGGGCTTTCGCTCTCTTTTAGACTGTTGTCAATACATGTACTTCTATTCGCTTAGCAAGTGTAAATTATAACTTTATAAAATTTATATATAATTATTTACGCTAAAAGGACTTTCTGTAACATACACCTGCAAACAATTCAACATCCTCTTCCTATCACGTTCTTTATAATGATTTAAACATGCAATTTGGATCCAATTATTTTTTTGCAAATAAGATGACTCATAATGAACAATGTATCCTTGCAATGCTAATGCATCGCCTACTGCTTTAGAAGAATACCCTTCATTTAACTGAATGGTGAGTATAATTTGCGCGGTGTGCTCTTTAGGTGAAACAAGCTTTAAACCCATATTAGTAATAGCTTCTTCCATATAAGCATATGTCTCTTTTATTTTTACAAACGCCGTTTCATCCTCAAATTTCTTCAATGCTTCTTGCAGTGCGTAAATTAAATTCCATGAATGAGAATATGGAATACTGTCATTCATTTCATACATACCAATGTCCATATACGCAGGTATTGCTTCGTTTTTCTCTATATTGTGATTATGAAAAACGAAAGATAGTCCTGTAAATGATTTAATCGCTTTCCCGCTAACGCCACTTGCAAAATATACATCCTTCAAATCTATCGGTATTGCTCCAATTGAACTAATACAATCTACACATAGTTTCATATGATATTTTTTACAAAAAACATTTAGCTCGTCCAAATTATTTAACATTCCAGTTGATGTTTCATGATGAACAAACCAAAGCCATTCATAATTTCCACTTACAATTATTTTTTCTAATTCGATTTGTTTAAACGGCTCTCCCATTTGTTTTTTATACGTATCAAAATTTAAATGTGCTCGTTTTGCCTGCTCAATTAATCTATTACCAAACTCTCCATTCGCTAAAACTAACCCTTTACCTTTTAAAGAACGTATCTGTAAAGCAATCGCATCATTCGCTAACGTCCCTGTTCCTAACATAATTTGTACATGTTTTGCTTTTGTCATTTGAAGTAATCGTTTCTTTACATTGTCCATTGTCACTTGAAATGACTTAGAACGATGCGAAATAGGCTTAGTAGAAAACGCCTTTTGAACATTCTCTTCCATGTCTACTGGACCAGGTAAAAACGTAAATTCTTTCGTCATAATACCTCCAACACTCGATTCTTCGAACATAGTAGGTGTAACATACATTGGCTGAAAAGCTGCTTCTTCTGTTCCAACTAACGTATGGAAAGATTTGAACCCCATATGCTCATATAAAGGCAGCTCACGTGTTGTAGCTGAAATGAGTGCCAATTCATATCCATTTAGAAGCAAATAACGATGTAAAAAGCGAATTAATCCTAACAACGCTCTACCATTTCTATATTCACGTTCTACTGAAAGCAAACGAATTTCATATACGTTTTCACCATGTTTGTTTAAATATACATCTAAATTTGAGATTTTATTATGTAATGAGAATGGGCGTTTTCCTCTTACCGCGACCATACCTACTAACTTCTCACCGTCTAAACAAATTAAATATGTATTTTCTTCATGAAATCGATCTATACGAAAACGTTCCTCCGTTTCTTCATGTTGCGGAATTTCTTCTACAAATGTTTTATAGTTCAATTTATGTATACTTTCAAATTCCCAAGCTTGATCAGCAATTTTATAAATTATCCCCATGTCCTATCCCCTTTCTCTCTACTTATTGCTCGTTGTTTAATTCATAAAAATTATAAGTGGAGATACCCCCACTTATAAAGTGAAACTTTAATCAGTGAGGGTTTTGTTCATCCTCCACTGATTATTAGCCTTCACCAATCGGGCTTTTACGGGCAGCCCGCCCCCCACCTAACTTCTTTGCTTCCGCTGAATTTTGAGGTGGGGGTCTTACTGCCCGGCAAATAGCGGGATAAAAGGTTCACTTTATTCTCGATTTACATATAAAATAAGCACAATAATAAGTACACTTAATATAGTCGTACCAATAGAGTAAGAATAAAAAACCATACAAATTGGTAAACAAGCAATTGTAATTAACCCTGGCTTTGTAAATCCTTTAAATATTAAATAAAAAACAATAAAAATACCTATGAGGGTAAGCGCTATCAAATAATCAAATGCGATGAGTCCTCCGATAAATGTCGAAATTCCCTTTCCGCCCTTACCTTTAAACAACATTGGGTAAATATGTCCAATAATAACGGTCAATAATGTTAACATTACGAATGTAGCATCTTCAAAAAGATATTTTGCTATACAAACTACAATTGCACCTTTAATCGCATCACCTAAAAATGTAGCGACGAAATACCATTTTCCATATACACGCCCCATATTTCTTGCGCCAGGATTTCCGCTTCCTTCATCCCTAATATCAACGTTATGTCTCAACTTTGTTACTATATAAGCGGTCAAGATGTTACCAAATAAATAAGAAGCCACCAAATACAAAAACTGCATACTATTAATCATGTAATCATTCACTTTCTACATGGGAATACATATACACTATTCAATTACTACGTATATTGTACATTTTTCAATCTACATCCCTTTGTACATTTTAACATCATATTTTTACAAATCATACAAAAATTCTCATTTATCTATTTACACTTTAAAATATACATCCTTCATTAAATAATATGTTCCTTTCACTGCCATTTCTGATTGTGATACAAATGTAAGTTCTTCAATCCTTTCCTCACAGCACTTCTTAAATACATCATATATTTCAGGAACTAAACGTAATATGCTACCACTTACTGCAATTGGAGTTGAAAACTTACATTGCATCTTATTATAAACATCTACTGTAATTCTCGCTAATTCCTTACCAGCTTGCATCATAATTTCATGTGCACCCTCATTCCCATTTCTCGCTTCCTGAATAACTAATGGTGCGATTGCTGCAACTTTATCTTTTGAAGAAGTATATACTAGGCTTTTTATATGAGACGGTGTCAAAAGTTGAAACTGCCTTTGAATATTCAAGCTTAATGGACAAAGGCTAACTCCTTGATCGAATTGTAATGCCATTTTCTTTAAAGCTTGTAATGCAATCCAATATCCGCTTCCTTCATCCCCTAAAATATGTCCCCATCCACCGCTATACTCGTATACTGTCCCTTTCTTTCCTAGGCAAATCGCACCTGTACCGCCAATTGTTAAAATTCCTTCCTTCCCTTTTAAAGCAGCTGCATGTGCAATCATTGCGTCATTAAAAACTTCAATTTGTGTTCCGTACTTCTTTTTTAGACGTATTGTTAATTCATTTGTATTTGCTCCACTTATACCTGCTAATCCTAAACAAATACAAACGCAATGCTCATTTATTAAACGTTCCCAACATTGATTAATCGCATCTATAATATGTGTGAGTGCATTCTCATAATTTATTACTATATTTCCAAATCCACTCGTACCTCTCGCAAGCTCATTTCCGTCTTGATCAAATGCAATTGCTTCTGTCTTCGTCCCCCCACCATCTACTCCAATCATATACTTCATTTACTTGCCCTACTTTCATCTTCTAGTCGTATGGAAAGTTATATTCCCTAAAACAACCGGTTCCTTAGCACCTGTAGCACTCGGCACATTACTCGGATTACGATGGTACGTTTCGTTTGCTAAAACTGCAAATGCGATTGCTTCTTTCGCCGCTGAAGAATACCCAATATCTTCTTGAATACATATTCTGCATCTTTCTTCTCTTAATTTATTCTGTATCATTTCGACAAGTGTGTCATTATAGCTTCCGCCTCCACCTAGAACTACCTCATCAATTTCATACAATGGAAAAATAAACTCCTTATAATGATGAACAATTGAACTTGCTGTAAACATCGTGACAGTCGTCAATATACTTTCTTTACTATACTTTTCAAATCGCTTTAATAATTCACTCACAAACTCTTTTCCAAATTGTTCTCTACCTGTTGATTTTGGTGGTTTCATTTTTAAGAATGGATGGTTCATACAGTATGTTAATATTTCATCTACAACTACCCCCTGTTTTGCAATTTCACCCTTTCGATCATATGGTAAATGAAATAATCTTTGACACAATTCATCAATTACCATATTTCCTGGACCAGTATCAAAAGCAATAACACTTTTATTACTTCGTTTACTTGGTATGACTGTAACATTACCAATCCCACGAATATTTTGCAGTATCCTATTTTTAGTTCGATGCTGGTATAAAATAATCTCTGAATATGGTACAAGTGGTGCGCCTTGTCCTCCTGCTGCCATATCCATCGTTCGAAAATTAGAGATTACTGTTGTTTCCGTTTCATATGCTATAACTGCTGGTTCTCCAATTTGTAATGTCGAAGAAATAAAATTGCCTTCTTGCTTGGGCTGATGATAAATCGTTTGTCCGTGAGAACCTATTAAATCTAATCGCTCCAATGACCAATTAGCCTTTTTACAAATTTCCTTTACAGCATTAGCAAAACATAAACCAAGCTTAAAGTTCAAACTGCATATCAATTGAACATTAGATGTATCATTTGATAAAGCCTGCTGTATCTCATTTTTTATATCCTTACAAAACGGAACAGTAATAAAATGAATGAGTTCAACTTTAGAATCTACACCGTTTCCTTCAATATGAACGAGCGCTACATCTATTCCGTCTAACGATGTACCAGACATTATCCCTGCAATATACATACTATGCATGCCCCCCATTCACTAAAAAACAATTATGTAAGTAAACAACGTACAACCTACAGAAAACAATATAAATCTAATAAACAACTGGCCTTTCGATACAAAGGTGCCATCAATGAAAGAAACAACGATCGTAAGCAAAACACTTGCCGCAATACTTGTAACGAGCCATATACTATGCATTTGTGATAGATTTAGCATTCTTAATACAGGTACTAAGAGTAAATTTGCACATATTACTCCAAACAATAATATAAATACACCTTTATAACTAAATTTTATATTCATTCCTTTACACCTTCTCTCAGTTTAATACGAAAGAAGTGATAGACAAAAAGTCTATCACTCAAAATAACCGTATAAAGTTTAAGGACTAACAGATTCCCCGTCACCATTCTTTTCAATTTCAAGCATATTTTTGTCATACATTTTAAAGAATGGTAGGTAAATAAGAAATGATATTGCTATATTTATAAAAACTAATACTACTGCGCGCCAATCCCCACCTGTGGCTAAATACGCGCCAATTGGAGCTGGTAATGTCCACGGCGGCATAATATGTGTTGGCGTTACAAATCCCATCGCAGTTGCTGAGTATGCAACAGTTGCTGTTACGAGTGGTGTAATGATAAACGGGATAATTAAAATTGGATTTAGTACAATCGGTAATCCGAAAATAACAGGTTCATTAATATTAAAAATACCAGGAACAATACAAGTTCTTGATAATGCTTTCGAATATTTTGATCGACCAAATACAATCATAGCTAATACAAGCCCTAACGTCGCACCAGAACCGCCAATCCATATAAACCATTGATATAACGGCTCTGGTGATATGAATGGCAACTGATCTGCTCCACTGGCAACTGCTTCACCATTTTTCCCTAAGTAAACTTCCCATAATGGCCGAGCAACAGTTCCAACAACCGACACACCATGGATTCCGAATGACCAAAAAAATGTAATTAAAAACACTGGAATGATTACACCGAAGTAACTATCACCAGCTTTTACTAATGGTGCTGCTAATTTATCAACAACGTGGTGTAAATCAATGCTAAAAACGACAGTTACTAGACTCATTGTAATAATAACGAATGCAGCAGGTATAAGTGCTTCAAATGAACGTGATACAGATGGCGGTACTTGTTCTGGCATTTTAATCATTACATTTTTCGTCTTACAAAACCTTAATATCTCTACGGATAAAATAGAAACAATCATCGTCACAAATAATCCATGACCTCCGAGATTTGTCATCGGAAGCATAAATCCTTTTTTATCAATTAATTCAGGGGTTAACGTTAATAGCAGTGAACATACCGCAAGCTGTGCTCCTGATAAAGCATCTAGCTTATAACTTTTTGCTAAATTATATCCTATTCCAAATGCTATATATAAAGACATAATAAACATCGTTAACCGATATGGTATTAATATACTTGTTTGATTTTTCAATGCCCATACTGATATGAAACTATCTTTCGGTAATGGTGGAAATGCTACTATTAAAAAGAAACTCCCTACGATAATAAATGGTAACGCCGAAATAACTCCATCACGGATTGCTTGTAAATGCCTCTGTTCAGAAAGCCTTGCCATCGGTCCAGATAAGTTTTTATCAAGAAACGTGACAAACTTATTCATAACGCTTCCCCCTAACTAATTAATTCATTTACAGTTTTCAACAAAGTCGGTCCACCAAGCGGTGTGTATGCTTGCGGTGGAATAATACCGCACGGAATGGATTCCTCTTCTGCAATTTTTTTTACAGAGGCAAATCGGTGTCTTATTTGAGGTGCAACCATTACAACATCCCAACCATTCTTTACTTCTTCCTCTACCTCATTCGTTCCAATTGCATGCACTTCCATGCTCACACCTTTTTTCTCCGCTTCTTTTTTTAAAGCGTTTACAACAATTGCGCTGGACATTCCTCCAGAACAAACGAATAAAACTTTCATTATTGAAGCCTCCTATACTTATAAATTATTTCCTTCAAATGAAAGAAAGTTTCACTTTACTAACAAGCATATGAAGACATGAAACGATTTAGTTATACTGAAAGTAAATTTCACTAAAAATATTTTTCCTATTAAATTAATGTTTCAATATTTATTTTTCTCAATTGCAAGGCCAACCTCACATCATATATTATTTTAAATAATCGTATAATAGGGAGGCGTATAAATGATTATGAAACGTTTATTAATGATGTGTTGTATCATCATCTTGTTTACTCCTTTCTCTTTCATTTCCCCTCACTCTACCTATGCTGAGGTAAATACTACTTACAAAAAGCATGAATTACGCGCTGTATGGATAGCATCTGTTCTTAATATTGATTGGCCCTCAAAAACTGGCTTACCTATCGAAAAGCAGAAACAAGAATTTATAAAATTATTAGACGATGTAAAAAACACTGGTATGAATGCAGTCGTTGTACAAATAAAACCAACCGCTGATGCTTTTTATCCTTCAAATTACGGTCCTTGGTCTGAATACATTACAGGTTCACAAGGAAAAGACCCTGGATACGACCCGCTCGCATTTATGATTGAAGAAGCACATAAAAGAAATATAGAATTCCACGCATGGATTAATCCATACCGAATAACGATGAATCACACTGATATAAATCGACTATCAGAAAATCACCCTGCAAGACAACATCCCGATTGGGTTGTACCTTACGGCGGGAAGCTATATTACAACCCTGGTATTCCAGAAGTGAAAAACTTTATAACAGAAGGCGCTTTAGAAATCGTAAAAAATTATGATGTTGATGCAATTCATATGGACGATTATTTTTATCCTTATAAAGTAGTTGGCGAAGAATTTCCTGATCAAAAAACATTTGAATTATATAATAACGGAAATTTTTCAACTATCGAAGATTGGCGTCGCAATAATGTAAATGAACTCGTAAAAGGTTTAAATACTGCTATAAAACAAGAAAAATCATACGTAAAGTTTGGCATTAGTCCGTTCGGCGTATGGCGAAATATAGCTGACGATCCAACTGGCTCTAATACAACCGCAGGTCAAAGAAACTACGATGATCTTTATGCTGACACACGTGAGTGGATACAAAAAGGGTACATTGATTACATTACACCGCAAATATATTGGAATATCGGTTTCACACCTGCTGCATATGACATATTAGTAGATTGGTGGGTAAAAGAAACAAATAACAAACCGATTCACCTTTACATCGGTCAAGCGGCTTATAAAATTAATAACAACTCTGTCCCTGCTTGGTCTAATCCAGAAGAATATCCGAAACAAATCGCATTAAACCATCAATATCCACAAATAAAAGGTAGTATGCATTTCAGTTTAAAAGATATAAATAACAATCCACTTGGAATAAAAGATAGACTCTCCAAAGACATATATATACATCCTGCATTAATCCCGCCCATGCCTTGGCTTGATCATGATCCACCAAAACAACCTACTTTAAAAGGTGCCATTCCAAGAGATGACGGTATTGCTGTAGGAATAATTGACAATAGAGATAATGACTCTGCTTATTACGCCATTTACCGTGTGAATGGAAAAAATGAAGTGGATATACACAACCCAAAACATTTACTTACCACTGTAAGAAAAACAAAACTTGGAGAAATTTACGTAGATAAAACGACTATTTCTGGAGAAACGTATACGTATGTGGTAACTGCAGTTGATCGATTGCATAACGAAAGTGTTGCTTCTAGTTATACTACCGTTAAGGCAAAATAAAATCTCAAAAAAACGCCTTAAAGCTGTGAAACACTTAGCTTTTAAGGCGCTTTTTCTATTTATTCTTAAACTTCTCAGTCGCTGCTCTCATCTTCACATTCAAATCATGATCAATGGAGTCCCGAATATCACGCTCTACTACTTCCATTTCTTTTTTGAAATTTTGCAAGTAGACTTTTAACTCTTCTTCTTTTTCTGGTCGTTGTGACGGAGGTAATTGCACCACTAAAGATAACATCGCAGTTAAATCTTTCATTAAGAACGTTTCAAGTTTATGTTGTTGTTCAAACATACGCTGCTCTTGATAATACGGCAATGCATTTAATACTGAAATTGTAATATCATCAACTGTTCTTTGTAATGAAGGATTTATCGAGCGTTTATACGTTTGAATTGTATTCAATGCATCTGGATATCGATCATAAAAATACAATTTATAAAACGATAGGTCTGACGGTTTTACAGTTTGCTGCGTTTCTTGTCTTAAGAAATCTTTCACTTTCATCGCGGCCACATCGATATCTTCATTTGTAAGCTTTTTCGTTGTTTTTGCCATTACATGCACTTTTTTCTGTTTTTCTTTCGGTAACATTGAAAATACTTGCTCTCTCGTACGTTGACTTGATGTACAGAAAAGAGTATTCAATGTATGTTGTTCTTTCTTTCCTTCTGTACGAATCCATCGATAAAAGAGTGGATGTTGCGTAAACTCTTGTAAAAACGGTGTCGATTTATTCGATAACTTTTCTATAGAATCTTGCGCCCTCTTATATGGTTTCGTCCATGAAAAATACAGTTTACGTCCGAAATATACTACTAAAACAACGACAGTAAATGCGATTAAAAGTAATGTACCTAATAGTACTAATACTGTTTGAATGAAACTCATTTTTTCACCTCCTCTAATAATCTGTTATTTCCTTGGACGTTGAATGAGTTTCTGCTTCATCTCATCATTAAATGTGTCTAATTCAATGACAAATTTCTTACTAGACTCAATAATACGTTCTGACGATTTCTCAGAAGCTTCAATCGCTGCGAATACATTTTGGAATGATTCACGTAATTTATCCATGCTAATAGCAGGATTTTCAAGCAACTTTGTTGTTTCTTCTGTATTTTGTTTCAATGCTTGAGAGTTACTTAATACCATTGATTCAATTGCTTCATTTGTCGCATTAACAGCATCAATTGTTTTACGTTGATTCGTTAATGCTAGCTGAATAGCAGCTGAAACTGTTACAACGTTTTGCGTCATCGTAATTGCATTACGAATTGCCTCTGTTAACTTTTCATTATTTTTCTTAATGATATCTACAGATGCAATCGATTGTAATAGTACACTTTTCGCTTGCTGCATATTACGTGTACGTACAAGTATCTTTTCTAATGCATCGTTTATTAATGGAATATCTCTTTGACGCTCTGGGTTTTGCTTCTCAGCTTCAAGCATCCCAGCAAGTTTTTTCCCTAAGTATACTTGTTTATCAAGAGCATGAATTTTATCATGCGATTGCTCTTTTAACATTTCAAGGCCAACCGTATCTTCTTGCAAATTGTCACGGCCAATTAGAAGGGATCTAATAATCTCCTCGATTTGCTTATCTATAGATTGGTATTTATGCACATATGTTTCAAGTGGATTTTTTTTGAATACTTTAAACATTATTTTCTTCATACCACTTGCTTTTAATGAATTCGGATCAAGCTCTGATACCACTTTTCGTAACTCTAACAATGTATTTGGAATTTCTTCATTTTTCCCATTCATCATCGCTGTTACAGGACGTTTTAACGCCGATAACGTTTGTCCTGCTGCTTGTTGCTCTTTATCCCCTAAATCTCCTAGCTGAGACAATACTTTTGATAAATCTGTATTTTGCTCGCTATTTAACTTTTGTACATAAAGATCAGCTTCTTTATTCAATTCATCAAGTTCTTCATCTTTTATAACTGTATCAACTACTACTCCTACATTATTATCTTTCACAATTGATACGGGTTCTTTTTTCTCGAGTTCAGTCAACAAAATCGCTCCTTTATTTATATGTGCGAATTTATATGCACTATTTTTCATTTCATTTATCGTATTTCATGTACAATCAGTCTGTTTGAAATCGATTTTTCAAGAAATATCTGCTTATGCAGTCATTCCCTGTTTCTTAGTATAAGTATACCTGTTATCCACATTATTTTCCTCAGACTTAAGACCTAGAGAAGAACATGCTGAAGGCGGATTCTTCGTATGTTATCTATATAATTTACATTCTTTCTGTCATGCTGTAGTCAATCTTTTGACATTTGCCGGCTTTCAATGTGATAATTATATTACGTTCACTTCTATTTATTTTTGCGCGCTACAAATGCTCCCTTTTGAAACGCTAATAACACCGTTTCAAACACATCATCCTCTTCAATCATTTTTATGAAATCAGCTAATTCACTCGCATGGGAAGTTGCATTATCAATAACAAGAAATCCTTTTGGTTGTAAAATACGTTTTATATGCTCAAGCCACCACATGTATTGTGTACGCTCTGAATCTAGGAAAATAAAATCAAATGAATAATCGAGTTGCGAATCTAAAAATGCCCCTGCTTCTTGATTATGAACATCAATTCTTTGTAATAGGTTTGCCTTTTCAAAATTTACAAGCGCCTCTCCCACTCGTTCTGAAGAAAGCTCTACCGTTGTTACATTTCCATTTGTTTCTTCTACCGCATTCGCTAACCACAATGTAGAATAACCATTAGAAGTTCCAATTTCTAAAATTTTTTTTGCATTACACCCTTTTACTAAAACTGATAAAAATTGCCCCATTTCACGAGAAACATTCCGTAATTTTTCTTCCCGTGTTTTTTTATTCTGATCATGCTCTTCTCCATATTGTTCAAGTTGAAATAATAATGAATTTAACGTATCCATTCTTTTCATCGCCTTTCCAAGCAATATGATGAAAAAGCTCTTGCTGCCCGTCTACTTTTCATTATATGCGAAACGAAAACCTTTTTCCCGTTATATGACAAAAATTTATAATTTTTTATAGCATATTGTTTCGTTTTTTGGTAAAGTTAATTTCTACGTGCAATTATTCCATTCTTATTATTTCATATTAAAATTGCAGTTATTAAATTATATAAACCCCATTTAAATGAATCGGTATTTCAAATTCAATTAAGCGCCCTTTTTGGACGCATTTTCTTTTGTTTATATATTTTTCGAAGAAAGGATGCTTACAATGAACGTGATTAGCTTAGATGCTGCAAGAAAGCGAAAGCAGCATAAAAAATTAATGATTACAATACCGATTATTACACGTATTTATGAAGAAGACGGGGAAATTAAATTTGAGGTAGCCGGTGAAAAAGATGTACCTCTTGAAATGTTAGAAAAGTAATAAAATAAAGACGCATTTCTGTTGAAATGCGTCTTTATTTTATATTTTCACATTTAAATGCATAAGTTTTTCAGGATTAACCATCATATAAATGTTTGAAATTTTCTCATTCTCAAATGAAAATGAAAGTACATAAGTCACTTTATTATTTATAGTAACAATAACTCCTGGTGCACCATTTACCATTTTAAAATTAACATTGTACTCTGCCGGGAACTTTTTCGCAATTCCAAAAAATAAACGTATAATTCTATCTGCAGAATAAATCGGATGAATTGCAGTTGTCACTTTACCGCCACCATCTGCTTTGAATATCGCATCTGTTTTTAATACTTCTAACATGCCTTCCGCATCCCCACACTGTAATGATGATACAAACTTTTCAACATAAGCAGCCATTTTCTTCGTACTTAATTTTGATTGCTTCGGTTTATCCAAAATACTTTTTCGTGCCCGTTGAAAGATCTTCCTACAGTTCACACTACTCTTATCAACAATTGAAGCTATTTCTTCGTATTCATAACTGAAAACCTCTCTTAATATGAAAACAATCCTTTCCACTTCAGACAGTTGTTGTAAAAGTAATAAATATGCTGTGGAAAGGGATTCTTTTATTACAAATGACTCTGATGGCTCATCACTCTCTTCTACAAGTGGCTCTGGTAACCACATCCCCACGTACACGTTACGTTTATGCGCTGCCGAACGTAATTTATCGATTGAACGATTTGTCGCCATCTTACACAAATATGCTTTCATATTTTCGATAGACTGTATATCCTCTATATTATCAAGCGAGATAAATACATCCTGAACGATATCCTCAGCATCCATAACACTCCCAAGGATTCTATATGCTAACGAAAATAATAATGGCTGATATGCTTCATATAATTGCTCCGTTTCCATGATGAACACCTTCACTTTCTAATTGCTTTAAAATGTGTAACGCTGCACGTTTTCCGCTTGCTACTGCAGCATCAGCTAATAATTCATCCTGCCCAGTCCAATCACCTGCAACGTAAACACCTGGCATTTCAGGGATATTAGGACCTGGAGTTTCAACTCGTTCAATATGAGGAAAATCATATGCTACTGTTATTTTCGGTAAATATTGCTGCGCAACAACTTCTCTTTTCCAATTTGGATGTAACAACTCCATCGCACTTTCTAACTGTTCTTTATCTTCATGAATATGATTCATCTCTAGCACAGGATTATGGTACTTAATTAGACTCACTGCAATGGATCCATCTTCACTTAATTTAGCTGCTCTTGATTGATTCGTGAAAAATATAGGTTGATCTAACCCTAATGCAAATTGATGTGTAGGATTGGGTAATCGTCTCAAACCAATATCTAATGCAGCAGCGGTAACCAGTACCGATTGTTCACTCCATCTATGCAAACTTGTTCCTTCTGTCCCTTTTATTATTTTACAAGCCTCTTTCGGTGGAGTCGTCACGATGACTGTACCTACTTCAAATACCTCATCGTCAAAACAATGTATTCTTTGTTTATCTTCATCATGCTCTATTTCCAAAACATGCTTTTTAGCCAAAAATTGCACCCCGACATTATTGGCTATATCTCTTAATTTTGTTATAATCGTCTCCCAACCACCATCTACATAAAGTACACCTTCTTTCATAGATAGTTGTATTTGCTTTAGTACTGAAGAAGCTAATTGTATTGTAGGAGCAAACGTATATGTTGTTGTTCGGCATAGGGCATAAAATATATTGCGAACCATTGGATCTTTTATTTCATTTTCCGCCCATGCAGTTAGGCTCATTTTTGGAACTTCTCCTACATCTAAATTCCCTAAACGAATCATAAAACGTGAGAATTGTACTTTTGCAGACCACGAAAGTAGTGGCGTTGATAAAATAGAGCGAAAATCTGTTGGGATAGTGAATATATCCCCTTTCCATATTCCATGTGCTTTTGTAGTTGGTATTCCACCCGGAAGATTCATACCGAGCTCATTAAAAGTTAAAAATGCTGCTCCTCCTCTATATAAGGCATGTGCACCAAGATTCATGCAGATCCCATTTTTATTTATAGTCATCCCTCGACCACCAAATCGACTGGACTTTTCTAATACAATCACTTTCTTTCCAGCTTTCGCTAAATATATAGATGCTGTTAATCCAGCAAGCCCACCACCAACAATTGCTACATCAAATTTCTTCATAATAAAATCCCTCCTTATCGTTCTACATACAAGACGAACGATTAAGGAGGGATGTGACATGAAAATACATTTTTATTTATCTACTTACTTTCATTATTTTTTATTCGGTCATATTGCATTCGAAATAACTCAATTGCAAATGGAATATCCTCTTCACTCTTTATATAATAACTTATCCATCCTGATTCAGGTAATATGTGATGTGCTTTCACTAATCCTTGGTTTACTAATTCATCTCGCTTTAACTTCGGAAACGGTAAATCAACTAATTTATCACCATGAAGATGACCAAGTTCCTTCTTACCATAATTTATTTCAATACCACCAAATCGATGCGGTTTTTCAGAAACACCCGTCCAGCTGAGCACTTCATTTCTAATCATTTCACTAAATGACATAAACATTCACTCCTTATAAATGATTGATGTAATTTAAAATTAACATTTTCATTACTTTTTTCCATCAATCAAAAGTATGAATGAGAATACGAATATAGTTTAATCTCAACACCTTTATTTTTTACATATTTAAAACAATTTTAAACGGGATTTATTCTATTGAAATAAGTTATGAACTCAGCCCCATTTACTCTGCCTACTCACAACTACAAGAATCTCAAAACGTATCATGTATCACCACTACAAGTATGCTAGATTGCTATAAAACCCTTGGAATGATTCATCAATTATACAAACCAACTATAAACGATTTCGAAGACAATATAGCACTTGAAAATAGCCATTTTAATAACAATTTATTAACTACAGATCCGATCGCTTTCCACAATCTAGTATCGTATGAACTATTTGAAAATATCATAACGGCTTATACTTCAGATTTACAACCCATTTATTTACCAGATGGTGCTACAATTATTGATTCTACTTTCTCTGCATTTCCAAGACTTTCACATAACATGAAACAAGCAAAAGTAAATGGCATACCTGTTCCACTTAAAACAAAGGTATCTCATTTTGACGTCATATAAATCCATTTTGGTTTAAAACAAAACTTGGCATTATTGTGGCTAAATTACGCCTATACCGCTAAAGCACAATTAATTATTCAGCAATAACCTATCTTAAATACAAGACCAATTCCTTTCTAAAAGGCATTGGTCTTTTCATATAACGTAACCATTAAAATATACTTTAATATTTTTACTCCTTACCTAACATCACGAATTCCGCCTTTCGTTCGTTCACCCTAATTTTTATCCATATTAACGTTATGAGAAATAAGAAGTACAGGCTATATTCTTTATAAAATAAGTGAATGTATTACGATACAAACAAATGCACATAACTAACACTAGGCACATATCCTAAATTTGTATCCATACTTTCCAATAGAAAGGCAGGTAATACAATTGACTTCCAATATTGACTACACCTCTCCTTCAACCAATTTCACTCATGATGTAAGTAAAAGTAATTTTTTTAAGAAAGATGCCCAAAACTATATAAACGTACTTGGCATAAAACAATTAAATACTTTAGAAAACACTTCTTTACTAGATATTTATTTAAGTACAGGCAATGTTGTAGAACCACATATTCATCAAAATGCAGCTGAACTTGTTTACTGCATTTCAGGATCTGCTGTTGTTTCTTTACTTAATCCATTTACAAATCAAATATTAAACTTACCGATTAAACCAGGGCAAGTTGCCAACATTCCACAAGCATGGTGGCATTACGAGATCGCTTCAGCGGATAATACTCATTTATTAGCTATTTTCGATGCCCCAACCCCAGAAGTTATTTTTGGTTCTGATATTTTAAGATTAACTCCAGCCAATATGATGGCTCATACTTATTGCCTCAATGAACAACAATGGAAACAAGCGGTATCCCCTATTCAATCTACTACAGTAATTGGTCCTCCAGCAAACTGTAATCAGAACCGCGGAACTCAGCCTCCTAATCCACAACAAAATTTATATTACCAAGATTCATATTATTTCCCTCTTTACTGGGGATATTAATTTATCTCATTAAAAAACAATTATTTATCTCCTTGGAAAATACCTAGGAGATTTTTTATCGTAACAATTAATAGAGTACATACATATAATAGTTATATATTTAATTGGAGGTGATAGTACTATGAGTAATTATAACTATCGAAAAAACTACTCTCATAATAAAAATAGTAGTTCATCCACATCCTCTCAGTCTTCGAATTCTCAATCTTCCAATTCCCAATCACAAAGAGATTTAGCCGAGCAAGGCTATGTAAAGAAAAAAGGATGTAACTGCAATAAAAATAAATAAGATCTTTTTTAGCTATACAAAAAGGAATACTCTTAAAAAGAGTATTCCTTTTTTCAATGCTCACCATTTAAGACGCGATGCTTAGACGAATGTTATCCCTGCACTTGCGAATCCTGTAATAGCAGTAGCTATATCAAAACCTGGTGTAGTTGATGAAACAACAAGTAATATCTTATCTTGTGGAGCGACCGCAATTGCTTCTCCGATAATACCACTTGAAGTGGCACCGATAGCAATTAGACCACTAAATGCTGGTGTTAATAGTAATGGTACACCTACTGGAGTGAAAGTATTACTTGCTGCTGGTGCGCTGTACAACTGCATTTGAATTTGTATGCTTCCTAATGCTAAAGCAACCGCTACAGTTACACTAAAGAATCCTGCTAACGAAGTAATTGTACCTGCGCGAGGAGCTACAAATGCGAAATCAAATACTGGAGGTACAGGGCCTATAGTAATCGGGCCACCAGGTGGGACAATTACAGGGAAGAATGAACTTCCAAATCCAAGAAGTGCTCCTGTGTTTGCTAATCCACCTAAAACAGTTGCTAATGCTACTGGTGTACCTGATGCAAACGGAATAACCGCTCCAGCTCCTGTTGCTCCTGTTAGGCCTGTTGCTCCTGTTAGGCCTGTTGGACCTGTTGGGCCTGTTGCTCCTGTTGGACCTGTTGCTCCTGTTGGGCCTGTTGCTCCTGTTGCTCCTGTTGGGCCTGTTGCTCCTGTTGCTCCTGTTGCTCCTGTTGCTCCTGTTCCTGTTGGACCTGTTGGACCTGTTGGACCTGTTGCTCCTGTTGTTCCCGTTGGACCTGTTGGACCTGTCGCCCCTGGAGTAGCATTGATTAATTGAATTAATAAATTAAAAAGAAGTTGTAAAGTTGCAGAATCTACATTTGAGTTGCAGGATATAGGGATAAGATCTAAAGCGAAGAAGAATTGTGCAAGGGCGCTATAAAATTGTTGCAATAATGTTGACAATTGTCCTAAATTAGGTGCTGGAGATTGTAATAAAACTATAATACTTTGAGTTAATTGTTTCAAAAAATTAACTTCTGGGGAAGGTAATAAGGAATTTAAGAAAATTAAAAATTGATTAAATAAATCGAGTAACACTAATCTGTTTGCATTACTTGGATTTGCAAAAAATGCTGAAATAGCTGATACTAATGAGTTTAGTAAAGTAATTAATTGACTTAATTGTTCCCTAGTAATAGGAACTGACTGTGGATTTTTACAACAATCTGCTGAAAAAACAATCGGATTGCAGTTATTATGATCAAAACAATCATTATGTTTCATTTATTTCCTCCTTACTTTTCTTATAGTTGAGTGTTTTCCTATTCTAAGTACTATAAAAGATGCGATTGAAAAAAGTAGTTGAGTTATATGTTTCTCTTAAAATAGGAAACATGAATGATAATCAAACTTGAAAACGTTATTTAATTATGTTCATGACTCACATATTAATTATATGTTTTTAATAATTTAGTGCTTAGATTAAACACCTAAACTTAAGAGTTTATTTTATTTTTCCACGTTTATCTCTTAAACCAAAGAATACATATTAATTTGAATACAAAAATTCAAATTAACCCTTAGCATATATTCCACAAATATCAACATCGCTTTTTAATTGTAGTAAAAATTATACTTTTAATAAAATTATGCCACTCTTCTAATCCTAAAGCCGTTTCTATTATAGAAAACTCTCATACAATATAGTGGACAAGTTATTCAATACTTCGGTCCAATAAAATATGAATAGGAGTGAGAATTAATTGCCTATCATTCAACCATTTATGGCATCTAGAAGATTCACATCTACACTAGGAGCCGGGACTGGCACAGGCGCAGCCTTTGCGGTTGCTGCCACAGCTTGCTTAAACGATGCGGGTACTACTGCAACTGCTTTTCCAACTTTCACGTATTACAACCTATATGTAAACGGTATCCTTCAGCCAAGCGTGAACTCCAGTGTTACTACTGGCCCTACTGGCGCTATTACAATTCCTGGTGGAGATGCATTAGACGGCGGAATTCCAATCACAATCGAATTTATCGTCACTTAATGTTAACGAATGTAATTTAAAACAAAAAAGACAGATTCCTTTTAAAATAAGAATCTGTCTTTTTTAATTAATAATAATAAATTGCAAAATAATTGAAGACCCTTGCGATGGTGGTTGATTATCCAATAAAGTTAGTTTACCAGTACTAACTTCATAAAATGGTTGTGGTTGCAGAATTCCATTAATAAACAAATTTATATATGAAACCTCACTAGGTGATAATATATTCGTCGTACCATATTGAGCTATCCCATCTGCATTTGTATATATAAGTTTCTCTCCATCTGAAAAAGTGTAATATAACAAATTGGTTGTTGTTATGGGGCCAATCCCCCCAGTAGGACCTGTTGCTCCGGTTACTCCCGTTGACCCCGTTACTCCCGTTGGACCTGTTACTCCCGTTGACCCTGTTACTCCCGTTGACCCCGTTACTCCTGTTGCTCCGGTTACTCCCGTTACTCCCGTTGGCCCGGTTACTCCCGTTGACCCTGTTACTCCCGTTGACCCCGTTACTCCTGTTGCTCCGGTTACTCCCGTTACTCCGGTTACTCCCGTTGGCCCGGTTACTCCCGTTGACCCTGTTACTCCCGTTGACCCCGTTACTCCTGTTACTCCCGTTGACCCCGTTACTCCTGTTGATCCGATTACTCCCGTTACTCCGGTTACTCCCGTTACTCCCGTTGACCCCGTTACTCCCGTTGGACCTGTTACTCCCGTTGACCCCGTTACTCCTGTTGATCCGGTTACTCCCGTTACTCCCGTTGACCCCGTTACTCCCGTTGGACCTGTTACTCCCGTTGGACCTGTTACTCCTGTTGATCCGGTTACTCCCGTTGGACCTGTTACTCCCGTTAGCCCTGTTACTCCTGTTGCTCCTGTTGATCCTGTTGATCCCGTTGGACCTGTTACTCCTGTTACTCCTGTTACTCCTGTTACTCCTGTTGGACCTGTTACTCCTGTTACTCCTGTTACTCCTGTTGGACCTGTTACTCCTGTTACTCCTGTTACTCCTGTTGATCCCGTTGATCCCGTTGGACCTGTTACTCCTGTTACTCCTGCTGGACCTGTACTTCCAGTCGGAACATAAATTGGTGGAAGAGCTGGAAATGTAGGGCCGATATTCTCAGGTCCTATCCTACCTTTATTCATTGATAATTTATCATTCCGCTTCAATTCAATACCTCATTTCACATGTTTTTAACTAACATACATTATTATGACTCTATCATTAAGGAATAACTTCATAACTATCTTTTTTCTTTCCAAATGATTCATACATTTATTAAACCTTTTACCGTTACTATAAACTACTTCTATTAATAGAATAAAATGATAGTTCCACTCTAAAAACACTACACTTATTAGGTTCTAATTTAAAAATGAGGTGATTTATTTGCAAGATAAAAATGAAAAAATAAAAGAAGAACTACTATCAATGGCTCTTGAAATAATTCTTCCATACAGACTTACAGGACCTACTGGGAATACTGGTCCTACCGGAAGTACTGGGTCAATTGTTACAACAAACTTTATGTTCGCTAATAATACATTAGGTGATCCCATCTCAGTTATATTAAGTGGAACTAATATTCCACTTTCTAATAACCAAAGCCTCAGTAATTTTACAGTTAACGCTTTAAACGATGTATTTACAATTCCTGTAACCGGAAGATATCATTTAACCTATCAAGTTAATACGACAACTTCTCTACTTGCTGGAACAAGGTTACTATTAAACACTTCTACTCCACTTTCTGGCTCTGTTTTTTCTCCCGCTATGTCAACTTCAAATTATAATAATAATTTAATTACTAATTTAATTGCTGGTAATACAATTTTACTTCAATTATTCGGTATATTATCCATTGTTAATTTAGTTGGAGGTGGTTCAACAGGTGCCTCTCTAACAATTATACGAATCGATTAAAAAATGATTCATTCTTTTTCTAATACACATTATTAAATACCAAGTCTATCATAATAATAAGAACCACCCAATTATTTCATGGCGTTGATTACGTAACACAGAACAAATTACACTATATTTATAGTAGAAACTATCTATACTAAATTTTCCGTATATACATTATCAATTTACACTCACCCTTACCGATGTTACATTAAATAAGAAGACAGTTTCTCCTTTACGAACCATCTCTCAATACGTATTTGAGAAACGTACTCCAATCCTATACGCGAGAGCAATACTATGTTGGCACTCAAACGAGTGTCTTTTTTTTTTGTAATTTAACACAAAATAAAAACCATCTTGTATAGATGGTTTTATCTTTTATTTTTTATCTTATATATATAAATGTATACTTATGTAGCTGGGTAATAAATTGTCATGCTTAACCGAGTCAAGGATTCCCCTAAATTATGATAAGAGTGTGATCTATCGGCCTTAAAACGAATGGAATCTCCACTATTTAATGTATACTGACAATTATTCACTTTTATTGTCAATTCTCCTTCAAATACCGTTATAAATTCTTCTGCTCCTTCTTTATGCCCTTCTGAACTTAGTTTCCCTTCTGTTTCTATTTCAACTGTATAGATTTCAAAATGTCTATCATCTTGAAAAGGAAAAGAAGGATACACTTTATATTTCCCATTATCTTCAGACAATACTTGAACATCATCCCGTAAAACAACTTTTATATCGGGTTGTGGATTATTGATTAAAGAAGTAAAAGACACTTTCAATCCATTAGCAATTTTCCATATTGTGGTTAGTGTCGGACTTGATTCTCCTCTTTCAATTTGTCCAATCATCGTTTTACTCACTCCTGTTAATTGAGAAACCTTTTCTAAACTTAATTTTTCTTTTTCTCGTATTGTTTTTAAATTTTTCGCTAGAATAAGTTGAATTTCTTCCATAAAAAACACCCCTACACTATATACAATATAACGACCGTTATGTATAATAAAAAGCACACGTTATATTGTTCTTTTCGGTCATTATAACATACAAAAAATAATAAGGGGGTTTTGAAATGCCTATATTTTCTTTTTTATTATTTGTTTTTATAAGTAGCTTCACACCCGGCCCTAACAATTTTTTAGCTATGACATACGCCAATCAACACGGGTTAAAGAGGAGCATGCAATTTTGCTTTGGAGTAGCTTTCGGCTTTTTCATCCTCACTTCTTTATGTAGTTTCTTTAATGTAGTACTACTTAACATCTTACCCATAATCGAATTCCCTTTAAAAGTTTTAGGTGTAACATACATGTTATATTTAGCTTTTAAAATACTCACTAGTAAAGGCAGTACGAATCCCAGTGAAAAAGATAATAAAAACTTATTTACAGTGGGGATTTCTCTTCAATTCGTTAACCCTAAAGGGATATTATTCGGACTGACTGTAGTATCGACTTTCATACTCCCTTACTACAATTCATATTCAAGTTTTCTACTTTTTTCATTATTTCTAGGTGTAGTCGGTTTAATGAGTACATGTAGTTGGAGTTTATTTGGTTCAATATTCCAAAAATTATTAATAAAACATAACCAATTATTTAACATCATTATGGCCGTTTTATTAATCTTCAGTGCCGTTTCAATCGTTATACACTAGTTCAATGCTCATTCTAATTTTAGATTTTTGTACTTTTTCATACCAATCTATATTTCCTAATCTTTGTCCTTAATGTCATAAATATTTAGTTTCCACACCCATCTGTTTTTTATTCACATACTGCCCTTAACTAACTACTTTTCTCTAGTAGAACTTTGATATGGGAATATTGCTGTACACAGATCCGCCCTTATTTATTCTCGTATTACCAGCCTATAACCTTTCATACCTTTTCATTGAGCACCTGATGCTGGATCGGAAATAAAGTATGGTAATCCCTTTAAAGTTTTTCAATTCTAGATTATCTATCTTCTAAAACAAAGTACTCAAAAAAGAAAACCACAACTTAAAACATTAGTTGTGGTTTTCTTTTTTCGTAATATTCACTTTAAAATCTATTTATAATAATACCGAAAAATACGGTATAATATAAATTACTGTTCTTTGGGAGGGTTATAATGTCTGATAAGTATAAAATTTTCATTCTTATTGTTACCGCATTTTTTTCTTTCTTTTCCTTAATAAAAGATTTCCGCAACACTTCAAAAAGTTTCTTTTGGGGTAGTTTTGTAATTCTTACAAGCTTCATAATACTTTTAACACTCGCTTTAGATTTAACTCAAATAATCCTATATTCAACGCAGATAGCGCTTGAGATTATTACAATACCACGTAAACTATTTCTACCATCTGTCACTGAGGCCGCTAGTTTTTACTAACAACTCGTAATTCTACAAAAACACATAAATTACATACCTGAACAACTGTATATTCCACCCTTTTTGTAACTTAACTACGTTTAATCTGCATTTTTGCAACCTAAAACGCTATTCATATGTTTTACCAGAGATTCAAGGTGATACTGTCAAAGCATTTAATGAAAGACTATTGGGTTTAGCGATGTTTACAATCATGAAAAATGCGGTTTCTCTTTTCTAAAGAAACCGCACCACATGAATATTATTATTAAATTTTAAACTGACTCGTATACAATTCAAAGTAAAACCCTCGATCCTCCATGAGAGATTCATGATTCCCTTTTTCTAAAATACTCCCATCCTTTATAACGAGGATTTGATCTGCCTTTTCAATCGTTTTGAGTCGATGAGCGATTACGAAACTCGTTCTACCTCTCATTAAATTGTTTAATCCTGCTTGAATTTGCAATTCTGTTCTCGTATCAATATTAGATGTCGCTTCATCAAGAATTAATATGTCTGCATCTGCTAAAATTGCCCTTGCAATCGCAAGAAGTTGTCTTTGTCCTTGACTTAAATTCGATCCTTCTGAAGCAATCTCTGTTTCATATTGTTTCGGTAAATGTTTAATAAAAGAATGTGCCGATGCAGCCTTTGCTGCATTGATTACTTCTTCATCACTTGCATGTAATCGTCCATAACGGATATTATCCATGATTGTCCCAGCAAATAAATACGTATCTTGTAAAACTACTCCTATTTTACTTCGCAAAGAATTGATATCATAATCTTTTATATTTTTTCCATCAATATGAATTTGCCCTTGCTGTATATCATAAAATCGAGTTAATAAGTTTATGATTGTTGTTTTTCCCGATCCCGTTGGACCAACTAAAGCAATTGTCTCTCCAGGCTGTGCCTTAAGACTTACTTCTTTTAAAATTGTTTTATTTTCCACATAACCAAACGAAACATTCTCAAGTTCAACATGCCCTTGTATATTTTGTACAATGAATGCGTCTTTTTTATTTTGAATTTCTGGTACCTCATCCATAATTTCAAAAACTCGTTCTCCCCCCGCAACTGCCGCTTGAATCGTATTCATTAACGTTGCAAATTGACTTAGTGGTCTTGAGAATTGACGAGAATAATTAATAAACGCCGCAATGACACCTACTGTTGTCATACCGTTTAATACCATAACGGATCCAGTCCCAATTACAAGCCCCATTCCTAAGTTATTAATAAAGTTCATACTCGGAAAAATAAAAGCTGAAAATGTATCAGCCTTCGTTGCTGAAATTCTTAGTTGTTCATTAATTTTATTGAAATTTTGTACGGTTTCTTTTTCTTTCCCGTATAACGTTGTAACATCCGCGCCTGTTATAGCTTCTTCAATAAAACCATTTAATTCTCCTAAATCTTTTTGACGCTTTGCAAAGTTTTTACCACTATATGCAACAAGTTTTTTTGTAACGAAAAACATAATAGGTACTGTAATTAAAGTTACAAGTGCCAAAATCCAATTTAATGAGAACATCGCAATCGTCACACCTATAAAGGTTAAAGCTGATGAAATAATCTGTACGACACTTTGCGTCAACGCTTGATTTAAATTGTCAATATCATTTGTCACACGGCTCATTAAATCACCTTGAGAACGTACATCAAAGAACCGTAAAGAAAGCGTTTGGATTTTCTCAAATATATCTTGTCGTATTTTTTGAATTGTCTTTAATGCAACATTAATCATGACATACGTTTGTAACCATGTTAAAAGCACCGTTACACCGTAAATTGCAATAAGTAACATACACATTCTTGCCGTACCGTTTAAATCTTTCGGTACAATATATTGATCTATAATTACTCCCATAAAATATGGACCTAATAACCCAAGTAATGTCGTAACAAATACTAGAAATATAACGAACATTAGAGCAGCTTTTTCATACCCCATATAGTTCCAAATCCGTTTTACAGTTCCTTTAGTATTTTTAACTTTTCCACTCTTAGGTGCGTTACGTCCACCTTTATTAGCAAATTGTCCTTGAAAATTACGCATGTTCTTTCCCACCTTCTTTATGCAAATTACCACCTTGGGAAAGATAAATTTCCTGATATACCTCACATTGTTCTAGCAGTTGTTCATGTGTACCATCACCAACTAATTCACCATTATCTAATACGAGAATTTTATCAGCATCTATTATAGATGCGATTTTAGAAGCAATTAATAATATCGTTGTTCCTTTATATTCTGTTCTTAATGCCGATTGAATGTTCGCTTCTGATTTCGCATCAACTGCTGATGTAGAATCATCTAATATAAGAATAGATGGTTTTCTCACAAGCGCTCTTGCAATGGATACACGTTGTTTTTGTCCACCTGATAAATTCGTCGCACCTTGTGTTAAATTATAATGATACGATTCTTCCAACTTGTTAATAAACTCAGTCGCACACGCAGATGAAGCTGCTGTTTCCAATTCATCGTGTGTTGCATCTTCTTTACCGTAACGTAAATTCTCTTCTATACTTCCTGAGAACAACAATGCCTTTTGAGGTACAAAACCTATTGAAGCACGTAATTTTTGTAAATCGTACCTCTTAACATTTATTCCGTCAATACAAATTTCACCTTGCTCAATATCATATAAGCGTGGTAGCAGTTTAGCTAAAGTAGACTTACCACTCCCTGTAGAACCGATAATCCCTACTTTTTCACCTTTACGTATGCTGAATGAAATATCTTTTAAAACGTATTCATTATTTTTCGTATAACTATAACTAACATCTCTAAAATCAATATTCCCTTCGATTTTCTCAGGTTCAATTGCGTTAGCTTCGTTCATAATATCAACTTCAGTATTTAAGACTTGTTGTACACGATCCGCAGATGGAAAAGCTCGAGCAATTTGAATAAATACCATACTAATAGACATAAGTGCCATTAAAATGATATTCAAATAGTTAATAAATGCTAAAATCGCACCTACTTGAAGAGTTCCATTAAATACTTTTTCTCCACCAATCCATAGTGTTGCGACAATTCCACCACTGACAACTAGCATAATAATTGGCATCATTAAGGAAATAAGCTGCACAGCTCGAATATTTATCTTCGTTAAATTTGTATTCACATTTCCAAACTGAGAAATTTCATATTTTTGTCTTACATACGCTTTTATAACACGTACACCAGATAAATTTTCTTGTAACTTTGTATTCACTTTATCTAATGCTTCTTGCACCTTTTTAAACGTTCCACTCGCTTTACTTGCAATTAAAATAATCGCCAGTAATAAAATTGGTACAACTACAAGTAATATTGGAAATAACTCTCGCGCTGTTACAAAAACAATAATTATACTTCCGATAAATAACAAAGGGCCACGAACGAGAACACGTAATGTCATCGTCATCGCCGATTGAATTGATGTAATATCATTTGTCACAATCGTTAATAATTTTCCGGTTCCAAATGCATCCCGATTTTTACTAGAAAATGTTTCTATTTTTGTAAACACATCTTTTCGTATGTCTGTAGCGAAATTTACAGCTGCTTTTGTAGAATACATCATACACCCAAGTCCTCCAACTACCCCAAGTGCCGCTGCTCCTAACATAAGAAGCCCCATTTTTATTACATAATTCAAATCCCTATTTGCAATCCCGACATCAATAATATGTTGCATAATAGTCGGTTGAATTAAGTCCATCGCAACCTCAAGTACCATAAATAGCGGTCCAATAATAGCGAAGAACATGTATGGTTTTAAATACTGTAATAGCTTGCGAAATGATTTCATACATAATCTCCTTTTTCCATGAAATTACCACTGAGTAATTCATATCCCTCCTTATTTAAACCCTATAGTTTGTAATTTCTTCTTTACTTTTATTATATTATGCAAATTAATATTTAACATTATTAAATGATAAGCATTAATGACTTTTCGGTCAATAAATGTGCTTTATAAATATACAAATACAAAAACCGCATTCTTAATGAAAAGAATGCGGTTTTTTATCTATATTTCTTCAATTGTAAAATCGAAAAACTCAGTCTCAAATCCTTTATTTTTAGAAGGACTACACGTGTAAAAGCCTATTTTAACAGGCTCATTCCCTATATCCTCCATTAAATGAGCGATTCTTATTTGTTCCCATCGCTGACTTATTTTCACATATATTGAATAATCACCGCGTTTTCGAATAATTCGAAAACGAAGTTGTTGCTTAGCTGCTTCAGTTGGATAATCTTGCGTTGACCAGTCAGAATATCCATTATTCGTTACGACAGCACCTAAATGAGATGGCCCCTCAGGGATATATTCTAAAGAAGTTTTTAACCAACAGTTCTCCGAAATCATAACAAAAAGACCTGCTTGATCGTATGTCGCATTTGGATTCATACGTAACTGAACTTCAGCCTGAAAATCTGTCATAATCTCATTATAAAATACATGACCATTCATTATTTCAAAGCCATAATGTGTTTTCAGCCAAAAATCTGTTTCTGCCTTCGAATGGACAATGAATGTATGATTTTCTTCCAGTTTGTAATATTCAGTTACATTCATTACGGTAAGTTGCTCAATATGATTTGGTATATATGATGTTTTCATAATTCCTCCATAAAAAAGCAATTAAATCAATATTTAAAACTCGGTTAACACCGGGAATTTATAACCTTTAAAATCTAATTCCTTATTACTTCGAACCATTAAATACTTACTAGTCTGTAATTCTGTATATTGTACATCATCAATTCCTAATTGATCTGGGCAAAAATAAAATTCAATCTCCTTAAATTCCCCAGAGATTTCCTCACATAATTCATCTAAAATCGGAAGTACCGGAGCAAATACTCCATATAATTTTAGTTTTTGATTTTCTATTGTAAAAACAATCAACGTATCTAATTTCTCTGAATAATATAGGTTTTCATTCCATGTTGAATCATACATATTTAAATAAAACGAAGAGCGGTAATTTAACGTTGAAAATGTATTAGAAAGCCTTTGGCCATTTTCAATCATCTCATGTATTAATTGTCTATCCTCTTCATTATAAAAATCTAACTTTTTAATTTGAGAATCTTTATCACTCTTGTTTTCGTATGATACTTTCATCAAATATTCTTGCACAATTTGAAAACCAAATGGTTTATATAGTTCTGGATTTTCAGTAAATAAAAGCGCACACTCACATTGCTCATCAATTTCTTCTATCATCTTACTAAACAATTGTTTCATTAACCCTTGTCGACGATGATTCGGATGTGTCATTACCGATTGAATACCCACTGCATTTATTTTTTCACCATTCATTAAAAGCGGAAGTGAAAATGCAGCAACATTCGCAATCACTTTGTTATCTTGTAAAAATGATAAAGCTTTATATGTATAATCCCAATATCCTTTCTCCGTAAAATCACGTAATGTTTGACTTTCAATACCAAACACTTCTTCAAATAAAGGAAATAACTGCTCTCTTTTCGGTTCTTCTATTAGAAGATTTGCAAATTTTTCAACATTCCCCATGTTGTCCCTCCATACTTCAATTCCATAAAATTATATATGGTTATATGACCTGACCTTAAAATAATAGGTCTTACAAATCAATATACTATCATAAAATATAAAAAAATAATCCAATTAATTTTATGTTTTCGCAATTAGAAAAAAAGTCGAATAAAACAATATTAAGATTTTTGTATATTAATAAGGTTATTATATAAAAACAGTGCTTTCTAGTTAGTTTTTACTAATAGAAATGCACTATTTATAAAAATATTTTTTTATTCTTTTATTCCTTCAAGCCTCTCCTTCGTATTTATTTCTTCTCCCCTCAGTCGCTTTTCAAATGTCTTTCTCCAACTAGTAGAAAGTGCATGTACTTCTAAAATTCTCTTTATCCCTTCTATATTTTGTTTTTCCTTATGCATAATACGATTAGCAAACGCTACTGTAATACTTATTGGATCAGACTTCAGCAACTTTAACGTATCAACTGGCGACACCCACCCTTCTTTTAATACACGAAAATAAAATCCTGTATATCCTGTTTCTTGAAAATACAGTGGTAACTTTGGAATATTGTATTTCTTAGCTAACTTAAAACAAGGTTGCCTTGGTTGCGTTACTTGTACTATCGCTTCTCCGATCTCAAACGTATCACCGATACAAACATCCTCTTCACGCATACCACTTACTGTTATATTTTCTCCGAATGCTCCATATTCAAGGTCTTGATTCAATGTTTCTTCCCAATAACTATAATGTTCCCCGGAATACACACAAACCGCTTTATCCACCCCTCCATGATGAACTAAATCCGCCTGACCATCACCTTTAAATTTTAAAAATGATAAATATATAGGTTCCTTTGTTTTCGTTTTATTTATACCCGTATGAATTAATTTTCCTCCATACATAACTTCTTTTGGGAATCCTATATTTAGTGATAGTACCTCATATAATTTATTCATCATAATTGCCTCTCTCACTTTCCGCACAATTTTTTAAAAGATTGATTTATTATTTCAAAACCTTTATCAATTTCTTCATTTGAAATAACAAGAGGCGGTAAAAAACGTAGTACATTATCAAATATCCCTGCCCCAATACTTATAAGCCCATTCTTCCAGAATTCATCAATTAATTGTACTGTTAGTTCTTTTGCTGGTTCTTTTGTTATGCGATCCGTTACAAGTTCCATTGCTACCATTGCACCAATTCCACGAACGTCACCTATGACTTCGTATTTTAATTGCATTGCATGTAAATGTGACATTATTCTATTTCCAATTTGTTGAGCTCTTTCAACTAGATTTTCTTCTTCCATAATTTCAAATACAGCAAGACCGGCTGCGCATGATAACGGACTTCCAGCAAAGGTCCCACCGATTTGACCCCTTCCAGGAACATCCATAAACTCAGCGCGCCCAACAATCGCACTTAATGGTAAGCCTCCAGCTATTGATTTTGATAATGCAATAATGTCAGGTTCTATATTAAAATGTTCCGTTGCAAACCATTTTCCAGTTCTGCCAAATCCAGTTTGCACTTCATCCATGATCATTAAAATGCCATATTGATCACAAATTTCCCGGATTCGTTTTACAAATAAAATGGAAGGAACAATAAATCCCCCTTCTCCTTGTACTGGTTCCATTACGATTGCCGCTACTTTTTCAGGTGATACTTCCTCTAAAAATTTTTCAAACTGATAGATGACTTGAGAATCCACTTCTTCAGAAGAAACTCCTTCTGCAGCTCTGTAATAGTACGGATACGACAATATATGCATGTCTGAAACGAACGGGCCAAATCCTGTTTTATATGGGTTTTCTTTCGTTGATAAAGACATCGTCATTAATGTTCTCCCATGAAACCCTCGTTCAAACGAAATTACTTTACTTCTCCCGGTTACTTTACGTGCGATTTTTACAGCATTTTCAATCGCTTCCGCACCACTATTTGCAAACATCGTTTTTTTCTTACTTGTTCCTGGTATTTTTTCATTAATTTTCTCTGCTAAAGCAATATAGTTTTCATATGGAGTTACATGAAAACAAGGATGAATAAATGACTTTGCTTGTTCTTGTACCGCTCTTACAACTTTCGGATGACAATGACCAACATTTTGCATTCCAATACCACCAGCAAAATCAATAAACTGATTCCCATCTACATCTGTAATGATCGCTCCGCTAGCTTTTTTTACATATAAAGGCGTTAAATGATATATTCCTGTCGGTACTGCCTCCTCATACCTTTTTTGAAGTACTTGTGAATAACTGCCTGGTAATACGCTCGATTTCAACAATTCCTCTTCACCTCATCTAATCTTTATCATCAATCTATTTCTAATAAAGTGATTATAAATCGCACAAAATCATTGTTCAATTCAATTATTTATATAATAATGATAGGTATATCCTATGATTAAATTTGAGGTGATTCCAATCGAATTACGACAATTAGAATACTTTTTAGCTGTTTCGAAAGAATTGCATTTCACAAAGGCAGCCGAAAAATTAAACATTTCCCAACCTTCACTAAGTCAACAAATACGTGCGTTAGAACATGAAGTAGGAATGCCACTTTTCGATCGAATTGGTAAAAAGATATCTTTAACTGAAGCAGGAAAGATTTTATTATCACATAGTAAAACCATTTTTCATGAAGTCGAACAAGCCCGTTCTGCTATCCAGGACTTAAATGGATTACAGTACGGATCCTTAACAATCGGCTCATTATTAACCGTTGTAAATTATTTACTACCGCCAACCCTTTTACACTTCAATAATCTTTATCCAAACATTGAGCTTTCTGTGTTAGGACTTCGCACAGGAGAAATTCGCGAAAAATTGTTACAAAACGAATTAGATATTGGTATTACATTTCTCCCGGTACAAGATAAAGAAATTGTTTCTATCCCGCTATATAAAAGTGAACTTACATTAGTTATTCCAATCGGTCATCCTTTAAGTGAGCTTGATCACGTGTCTATTAAAGAATTACAGAACTACCCTTTAATCCTTCTACCAAAAAACTTTTATTTAACAGAACTACTTACGACCTATTGTCAAAACTTTAGCTTCAAACCAAAACCAATTTTAGAAATTAGTACGATGGAATCTTTAATTCAAATGGTTTCAAAAGGTATGGGAATTACAGTGTTACCCAAACCGTATATAGACTTTTTGCAAAACGAAAACATTCAAGCTATTAAAATAGAAGATCCTACTCCAACTATAGATATAGGACTGATTTATAGAAAAGATAAATATATGTGCGCTGCAACTCGAGAATTTATTGAGCAACTAAAAATAACAGTACATTCTTTACAAAACTAATGGATATTTATAAAAACACTATAAAAACTAATTTATTTTAAATTCTCACTAAAATAAGAACTAGGATACTTTTACAATCAATAGTTTCCTAGTTCTTATAATACATGTGTATCTCTATACTAAATGATTCCCTTTTCCACCAACGTCTCTGCGATTTGAACTGAATTCCAAGCCGCACCTTTTAACAAATTATCGGAAACGATCCAAAGATGGAATCCTTTTGGCGTATCAGGGTCTTTCCTAATTCTTCCGACAAACGTATCTATTTTCCCTTCTGCATATAATGGCATTGGATACAGCTGTTCACTAGGGTTATCTTGTAAAATAACACCTGGTGCATCGAGCAGTACTTCTTTAATTTCTGTAACAGTTGTTTCTTTTTCAAGTTCTATATAAACTGATTCTGAATGACCTGATACAACTGGAACACGTACACAAGTAGCTGCCATTTTCAGGTTTGGGTCTTCTAAAATTTTCTTCGTCTCTTGAATCATCTTTACTTCTTCAAAAGTGAAATCATTATCAGTGAATATATCTACTTGAGGCAGTACATTAAACGCAATTGGATAATGCTTTTTATCTTTTTTCACTGGTAATATAGCACTTTCCACTTCTTCACCTGTAAGCATCGACTTAGCTTGTTCTTTTAATTCATGAATCGCATGAATTCCAGAACCTGATACAGCTTGATAAGTGGAAACGATAATTCGTTCTAAACCGAATGATTTTCGGATTGGCTGAAGAGCTGTTACCATCTGTAATGCTGAACAATTCGGAACTGCAATAATACCGTTATGCTCCTTTAAAGTGTGTGAATTAACCTCTGGAACAACGAGCGGTACATCGTGCACCATTCGATACTCACTTGTGTTATCAATTACGATTGCGCCACTAGAAACTGCGTGATTTACAAATTGTCTAGACACTTCTCCTCCAGCACTGAAAAAGGCAATATCTACACTTTCAAAACTAGTTGTTTTTGCCTCTTGTATTGTAATCTCTCGCCCTTTAAATTTTACTTTCTTACCAGCAGATCGTTTTGACGAAAGGAATATAACTTCAGCTATATTAAACTTTGTTTCTTGTTCTAACAGTTCAATAATTTTCTGACCTACTGCACCTGTAGCTCCAACAACAGCTACATGATAGCTCTTTTTACTCATTTTTTCTCCTCCAATACTGCTTACATGAATTTCCCCACAACATAATATTAAAAGAAATTTAATCATTTGAAAAATTGAAATACATGATATAATCATTCACAAATCATGATATTAAAAGAGGGGTCACTTATGGAAATGAGACATGTTAAAACATTTTGTGCCATTGTTAAGCATGGCGGTTTTTCTAAAGCTGCTCTTGCATTAGGTTATGCGCAATCTACTGTTACAGGGCATATAAAAGCATTAGAAAACGACTTACATATCCCTCTTTTCGATCGATTAGGGAAAAAAGTACTTCTTACAAAAGCAGGTCATCAATTTCATCCTTATGCATTAGAATTACTTGCTATTTATGAAAAAGCACAAGAAATCCCTCAAAATAATGATTATTTGGAAGGGACGTTAAGTATTACATCTAACGAATCGTTAGCAGTGTACCGTTTACCACAATTATTACGTACTTACAAACAGCAAAATCCGAAAGTAAATATCGTTCTTGAGACTACTACAAATGAACATGCACTGCAAAAGCTACATGAAGGAGAAACAGATGTTATCTTCTTAATTGGTGAAAGTATAGCACATAACGATTTTATTATACGTACTTTTTGTAATGAAACATTCGGATGGATTTTACCTATTCATTCCCCCGTACAGGAAAATCCATTTCGTTTATTACAGGATACTCAGTTTATTTTTACAGAACAAAGCTGCGGTTATCGGCCAATGGTCGATCGTTTTTTGCGTCAAAGCGGAAATATTCTAGAAAAAACATTTGAAACTTCTAATGTTGAAGTCATTAAACAAGCTGTTATGTGTGAGTTAGGAATTTCAATTCTTCCTTACATCGTTGTACAAGAGAATTGTCAAAAGGAACAAATACGTTTTCAACCTATCGAAACTCCAGCCGTTATTCAAAGTCATGTAATCTATCATAAATCTAGATGGATTTCCCCGGTACTACAGTCGTTTCTTTCCTTACTAGAGCGAGGCTAAATTATTAAAAATGTGCACAAAAAAAGAGTAACTGCCTAAAAAGCACTTACTCTTTTTCATTGATACGTATATTATTTATTAGCCTGTCCCCCACCTGCAATTAATTTACTACCTGAATATGTACCTTTTTGCATAAACACTTGATTAATTAATTCTTTTTGTTCAGCTTGCGACATTATTCCTTTTCCTTCTCCTAAATTCCCACTTTGCAATTTCCAAATTTTATTATGATCCACATCAACCTTTTCATATTTCCCTTGTTTCCATCGTTCTAAAATATCCACATATGTATTTTTTTGTGCAACATCATTACTATTTATAATTTCAAGTAAACTTTCAATACGTTCTTGTGTGATAAAAATATAGCCCCATTTTTGTTCAGCTTTCGTTTTTTGGTGTGCCATTTCATGTAACGCTGTTTGTATGTTCTCATCTGTCCATTTAAAATTTTTATTAAAACCACTATTAGGTAATGAATGATTGCCATTTTCTAAAAGCTTCGCATCTTCGGCTTTTACATTACTATCAGCTAGCACTTCTACTGCCGGAGCTGCTGGCGTTGACTTTTTCGCAACTGGTTTACTATTATTCAAATAATAAAGCATACCATATGTTAAACCTACCCCGATTACTGCCATACCAGCTATAATACCGATTATTTTAAATAGTGTTTTCATCTCGCTTATTTCCTCCCAAATATCTCTGTTCTTACTACCTCATTATTTCTTATATAAAACAGTTCCTTCATTCAAAATAGTTCATCCCATCCCCTACCATATTATTTATATATATTTCCTTATATTGTATTTCTTTTTTTGTGAAATTGAAAGATTATTCCGTCAAAACCCAAAAATATTCTACAAAATTTCCCTTTATATTTATATGGAAACAAAAAACAACGAGCGCCTTCTACAACACTCGTTGTTTTTACTTTATGCACGATTTTCTTTTAACCACTCCGTAATAGCATCTAACCTCGAAACATCAAAACGTCTATCTTCACATACGTTTAAGCTGTTTAAACTTTTCACAATTTCTAATTCATTCGACTTTATACTTTTTGCTTCAATCAATTTACAGTACCCGTCTGTGACGGTATTTAAATTTTCATAATAACACTGCAACGATTTTGATATATGTAAATGTTTTTCAAAGTTTCTTCTGCTTCTCGTCTCATCAAATTCTTTTCGTTTTCTAAGTTCTTCATCAATTGTTTTCTAGTTCACGGCATGTTGTACTTTTCCCAACAGCACTCGCTCCCTCAAACGCTATAATCCCCATAGTTTCTCCCACTTTCATTAACTAAAATCTCGTTGTTTCGCTCTTCTCCCCCATAACTGTCTCCATAAAACAATTGAAGCGATAGAAAGCATTATTGTTGTAATAATACTACCTTCAATCCCAAATGAGCCTCCATGAAGGACTTCATTGCCATTTTTTACAGGTTTAAATAGTGGTGTTGAATATATCGTCATTCCACTAACGGCAAAGCCATAAACGTTATATTGTGCCCAATTCCAAATGGAATGCCATGCACAAATCCCCCAAAGACTACTGTCCTTTAAAACGTAAAAAGCTGCAAATACGCCAACTAATATTATATTCGATATTGAAAGAATTGTAATTCCTGGATTAAGCAAATGAAGAAAACCAAATAAAAAGGACGTCACAACAATTCCAATCCATATACGGCTTCTAACAGAAAGAACTGGGAATAACCAACCTCTTACAACAATTTCTTCAGTGGCCCCTTGTATTAAAAATGCGACTAAAGATCCTACAATACCAAATATAACTGTCATCGTAATTTCTTGCATTTGTAGTTTTACATTTCCTGTTAATATGAGTAAAATTACTGGTATCGAAATGAAAATAAACCCTATTAGTGCCCCTCTCAAATACTTTCTCATCCATTGCTCATTCCAAAAACCAATAGATGAAAACGACCTTTTCTCTACAAATTTAATCCATAAAAACACAAAAAATATAGCCCCGCCAAACGTTAATATCATCTCAATATTGCTATAAATTGCCTTCATAAAAGTTGTTTCTGTTTTCGGTAAAAACAGCATAAATAACATAAACAATTCACCTAAAGTTAAAAATACAATTGCAAGTATAACAGCAAAGACAGGGTGTACTTTCCTTCTTCCTTCTTTTGCTGCTTCGATTATTTTAAATTGTTTATTTTGCAATATTCATCCTCCTAATTATTGTAATCATCTTTATTCTTAAAAAATATACCGTTTCCTTTAAACATACTTTTTTATATAAATGATTTCTGTTTGGAATACATTCAGATTAGGAATAATATATAAATAAAAGAGATGTCTTTGTGCGTTTTACCATTATCGCCCAAATTACTCACTGGTATTACCAGCACTTGCTATTTCACACCATTTGTTGTAAGATAGTAATTAAGGTCAATTTAACAATATATTTTCTTTGCATATTATCAAGTATCAATCAGGACCATTTCGTACTCCTTATGGGTTTTTGATAATATGTGAACTTTTATTTTCATTCAAATAAGGCCGATCATATTGTAATCTTTTTAAATTTTAGGAGGCATTACCATGACATTAACAGGTAAAGTAAAATGGTTTAACAGCGAAAAAGGTTTCGGTTTCATCGAAGTTGCAGACGGTAACGACGTATTCGTTCACTTCTCAGCTATCACTGGCGACGGCTTCAAGTCTCTTGACGAAGGTCAAGAAGTTAGCTTCGAAGTTGAAGACGGTAACCGTGGACCTCAAGCTAAAAACGTTGTAAAGCTATAATTCAAACAATAAAAAGGTTGTTACCAGCTCGGTTAACAACCTTTTTAATATATAACTAAAATTTTTTACATAAAAGGAGTGGTTACATGTATCGCAATCGAAAGAACGATGTAGCAGAAGTACCACCAGAACAAACGCCTGTTTGGGAATGTGAATCAGAGGATTGTTTAGGATGGATGAGAAAGAACTTTTCATTTGAAGAAGAACCTAAATGCCCTTTATGTAAAAGTAGCATGAAAAGCGGAGAACGTTTATTACCTAAGTTAGGTTAATTTTACTTAACCCCTCTTTTAATAAGAGGGGTTTTTTATTAAATATTTAATTCCTCTACATCTGTTCGCACTATAGAATATAACAATGCATCGTGTTGTTTATTTCCTTGATGAATATAGCCGCGTAACAAACCTTCCTTTTGAAAACCTATTTTAGATAGCATTTTACAAGAAGTAACGTTTTCAGGATATGTAATAGCTCCAATTCTATATAAACCTAAATCTTGAAATCCATAATGAATGATTTCCCCGGCTGCTTCCGAAGCATATCCCTGCCCCCAATAACGCGGATGCAAATCATACCCTATTTCAGATCGTTTACTCCATAATTGTAAATTATTCAACCCAATTGTCCCAATTAAAGTGTTTGTTTCTTTTAACACAATCCCCCATCGTATTGCCTTTTTCTCAAAGTAATTTTTCGAAAAAGATTCAATCATACGTGAAGCTTGGCCAAATTCCGTAAAAGAATTCATACCGTAATAACATGTAACTTCATCCAATGAAAAGATTTCATATATTTTTTGACAATAAGATTGTTCTATTTCAACTAAACGCAAGCGCTCTGTTTCTAATATAGGAAATACCACAGGATCACTCCTTTCTCTCTACTAATTTATTATAGCAGAAAAAATATTCATAATTAGGCAAGTCCTCAATATCCCACTAATCAAATATTTCTAATGACTCTTTTCCTTTTTATTCTATAACAAGTAAGAGTATACCTTCTTACTTGTTGATTACCGCCTTGGTCATATAATGTAATTTATATTTTGCTTATTTCGCTTTACATAATACCAATATCCCTCCAGATACATCCGTTCGCTCATTATAAGAATAATTTCCATTCTAAAACAACAGACTAATTCATACATTAATGTTAAAATATAGAAAATATTCCATTCTATTATGGAGGTGTAAAAATTCTATGTATATATTCATCAGCTTAGCCCTCTTACTCATTTTGCTTATTTTTTTATTCGCAAAAAAATTCACACCAAACTCATTCATGATGACTAACTTTAAAGGAAATAGCTTTAAGACATTTTCAATTGGTATATTAATCGCTGCCACACTCTCTCTTTCATATGGAATCTATCACGCAGCAACATATCAACCTAGTTATTTAGATATTAAATTACATAACCAAAACTACACCGTTTTCGGTAATGTGGGCGAGTTCGGTTATTTCTCAGCGAACTTACCGAAAAAAGATGTAGAAGTTGAACTGTATTTCGCCTCTTGGGAAACATTACAGTTTAAAAATCCAGAAATATTCATAGATTATCCTTCAGGCAAACAAGAATTTTGGAGGGCAAGTATAGTATCAATATCCACAAATAAACTAAAAGAAAAACACAACATAAAAGAAATTTATCAACTCTCACCATACTCATTTAAAGAGTCTGGAAATATTACATTAACAATAAAAGAGAATAATGGAAGAACTAAAAAAGTTTCCATTCAAGTGAAATAAATAAAAAAACTGTCCCTCCAGTAGACTGAATGGACAGTTTTTACATATGTATTCTATATTATTATTTTAACTCTTCACTTAATGTAGTCATTATTTCTTTGGCCGTATTCTTCCCGTTTCCAATACATGCACCAATTCCAACACCGTAATATGAAGCGCCAGCTAAATATACATTAGGATATAGAGAAGTCAATTTTTCATTTAATGCTTGAACCGCTTGATTATGTTCTAAATGATATTTCGGCATTAAATCTTTCCAATTTGTAACTTCAACTACTTCTGGTTCACCTTTAATTCCAAGACTCTTTTCAATATCATATAAAGCGACTCGTACTAATTCTTCTTCACTATAATTTTTGATCGTTTCATATATCGGATTGGTACTCTTATAAAACATTCTTACTAAAAGCTTTTGTGTACCCGATGTATGTTTCCACTTCCGGCTTGTCCATGTACAAGCATCACAATATAAATCACTGTTTTCTGTTACGATAAACCCTGTACCGTCCGCCGGTAGTTGTTCATCTGGAATGTCAAAACCTAAATAAATACTAATAAGTGATGAATTTTTAAATTTATTAAAATGCTCGTTTAACTCATTAGATTGTAATAAAGTTTGTGCTATATCATGCGGAGCTGCTAAAACAACATAATCAGCTTGGATTGATTCCTGATTTGCAATAGAAATCTCATATTGATCTCCTCGTTTACTTACAGCCGTCGTTACAGCACCTTTTTTTATGACAGTTTCAGTTAACTTGTCTTCTAAGCGATTAATTATCGTAGATAGTCCACCTTTAAATGATACAAACTTTTTATTTCCTGCTGATTGAAATTGCTTTTTATTCTCTTCAAATCCTTTCATAATACTTCCATATTTATTTTTATAATCAAGTAAATACGGTAATGTTGATGCCATTGTAAGCTCATTCAATTTACCAGAATACACGCCTGAAAGTACCGGCGCAATTTGTCTTTCCACTAACTCTTTTCCTAAAAAGCTTTCTAAAAATAGAGCAAGTGATGTATCTTTCGTAAACTCTTTATTTTTCGTTATAAAATCTTTTAAAGCAACAATTTTCCCTTTCGTTGAGACTAGCGTACTGCTAAACAACGACTCGACACTCATCGGAATACCAAATATACTGTCAGAAGGAATGGGGTGTAAAATATTATCAGAATATATGTATGAAATACCCGTTTCGTTATATACCATTTCTTCTTCTAAGTTTAAATCTTTTACAAGCGGCATAACATGTTCATTGCGAGCAACGATAGAATCCGCTCCTGATTCCATAATAAAATCCTGTTCTTCAACACTATGGATTTTACCACCTAAAGACTCTTCTTTCTCGACAAGGATTAAATGTAAATCGATATTATAATCCTTTTTTAATTTTTCTAAATAAAACATAGTAGAAAGTCCCGTTATACCTCCACCGATAACAACAACTGTTTTCATATGTGCTGCGCTCCTAACCGATACAATTAATCATTCTTTTATTATTATACCCAATACTCCTTACATTCGACTAGCGGCTTGCGCATTCTGTAAAAAATTTGACACTATATACGAATACATTTATATACATTTAATCCGTACATAACCATCATTGTAAATGAATATATATAAAAAAGAACTATAACATTTACAAATCACGTCATAGTTCTCTCTATTTTAAAAACATAAAGTAATTGATCAGTTTGTCTATTTCTTGACTTAATGCCAGTACTTTTTCATGTTGAATTCCATAATCCGATACTAAATATAAAAGTTCTTCTTTTTTTATTTCAATTACCTTTTCCAATTTTACTAGTTCCATGTCGATTTACTTCTCTCCAAACATAAAATGTATGTTATTTAGTATAGCCTACTTACATAATTAGTAAAAGTAAAATACGCATGTAAAATCTTACATATTTGAAAAAACAATATACTACTAACAAAAAAAGAAACTTATATCCTCCCTTTTTACAGATTATTAAAATTCATTACGAATGAATAACATACCGGAATTGTTCTAAGGTTATACCTTTATATTCCGGAGCTCTCTTTATATGATCAAAATAACTATATGAGAATTTGAAAACATGTCCAAAATCCCAATCAAATTCACTATAGTCCTTTAGCCAAAATTGATTTTCAGTTGGTAATACGTGAGCACGTTTAGATTCAATTAAAGGCAAATGATCTATAGGAGAATGTAGATTTATTTCAGTATTCAGCATAAGTTTTTTACTAGCACGCAGTACGTATACTAGTTTTAAAAGCGGACGTATCCCTCGTTGAAATACATCTTTATGTCCTAAATCATACATTATATTAATTGCGTGGGAAAAAGTAAGCATATGGCCAATTAAATCATGATGTGATTCTGCTCTATAAATAACCTTAAACTCCGATAGTTCATTTAAAATAAACTTAGATAATTGTTTTGGATTTCTTAATTCACTTTGTATCTCGTCATATATACTTAATTGTTTAACTTCTTTCGTCGTAAAACCAATCCACGATCTACCAGGAATTGTTTTTTGAAATGATAATATAAGATCTGTTATCCCTTCTATCGCTTGATTATTTCCCCATTTTTGTAGCTCTTTCATAGCTAATAAACTTAATGCCGCATAAATGACGTTATGCCCCACCCAATGAAGTTCATCAATTGTATATTCCAATGATTTTATTATCTTTTTTTCAGCAATTTGAAAATCAATTTCTTCTTTACTATCGATGATTTCATCTAAGTTTTTCTTGTTCAGCATCATTTTTGTATGAGAATGCATATTACGAGCTATCTCTTCTTCAATATTATTATCCTTCATGAAAAAATAACTAGCAATTGCAGCTGCCCCGTAATGTGCATGCCAAATATCCTTTGTTTGTTTTTTGCATTGAGAAATAATTGAAAGGCCGCCTTTTAACACACTTTTATTTTCCATTTTCTATCCCCCATAATAAAACTCACTTTATATTCATCCTAAAGATGGCGTTAATACAAATAAAATGTGATTCGATTCATCACTTTTATTCAAAAATCGATGCTTCACGTTTGGTGGGATACGTACAACATCACCTTCTTCTAAAAAATATTCTTTTCCTTCTAATTCCACATACACTTCTCCTTTCATGACAACCGCAATCTCTTCCTTATCTTCATGTGAATAGTGACTTTCCGTTGTGTTTGCTTTTTTATTTAAATCCATCATTAACATTTCAATACGTGCTTTCATAAAATCAGGTGTTAATACATCATATACAATGTGATCATTATTTTCCCGATATACTTTTTTTCGATCTTTTTTCTTAGAAATGAGTGAGTCTGTATCAATATCATTAATAAAAAGTGTAAATAGCGGCACATTTAATGCTTTCGCAATTAATTCCAATACATTTAAAGAAGGATTAGCATGTCCTCTTTCAATTTGGCTAATCAGTGACGTACTAATCCCTGCATACTCAGCAAACTCACGAATTGTCATATTATTTTTCTTACGATAACTTAAAACAGTTTGTCCAAGTCGATAGTGAATCAAAATAACTACTCCCTTTCGTCCATCATAATGTATGATTCATTCCCTTTGTGCTGACTTACTAAACAAGGGCAAATAATCCTTTTCTATCGTCCCCGAGACTTATATACTTACCTTTGTACATTATATCGCATTAAGTATATTATAATAAACATTCTATCGGAGGGACAGACTTTGAAATCACCTATTTTTTCATATTTCATCTTATTTTTCGGTGTATTCGCCTTATCAACTTCAGCAATTTTTGTGAAAATGGCAGATGCTCCTGCGGCAATTATTGCTTTTTATCGATTATTATTTGCTACAGTAATTCTGTTACCGTTATTACTATTTAATAAAAGGAATCGAAACGAACTAAAAACATTATCGAAAAAACAATGGGGATTTGGATTTCTATCCGGGCTATTTTTAGCTGCACATTATGTACTATGGTTTGGATCCTTACAATATACTTCCGTAGCAAGTTCTACAGTTATCGTAACGTTACAACCTTTATTTTCAATGATTGGTGGTTACTTTTTATTTAAAGAGAGATTTACGAAAGGAGCGGTTATCGGTTGCTTCATTGCCATTTCAGGAAGTATCGTCATCGGTTGGCAAGATTTCCAAATTAGTGGCGACGCTTTATACGGAGATATTTTAGCATTTATGGCGGCCGGCATTATTACAGCTTACTTTTTCATTAGTCAACACATTCGTAAAGATTTATCTCTTATACCATATTCGGTAATTAGTTATGGAAGTAGCGCATGCTTTCTCGGTATATTTGCTTATATGCAGCAACAATCTTTCATTCATTACGCTACACAAACTTGGTTGTCCTTTATTGGACTAGCTTTCATTGCAACGATTTTAGGACAAACGATATTCAATTGGTTATTAAAATGGATGAGCGCTACTGTTATTTCAATGAGTATTTTAGGTGAAACAATTGGTACTTGTGTTCTAGCATATTTTATTTTGAGTGAAACCATTACTTTACAACAAGCACTAGGAATTTCAATTATTTTCATTGGATTAACATTATTTTTATTACAACCGAAACTAGCGAATCGCAAATGACAATTAAAAAAGCATGACATTGATTTGTCATGCTTTTACATATTAATTATGTACAATTAAACCATCAGGTCTAAAACGACTCATCATAATTTCATTTATAAACTTTCCGTGAGCCTTTAAATTCCCTACCTTTACCCCTTCTACTACAAACCCAAATTTTTCATATAAATCTTTTGCTTTCGGATTCGTTTCTAATACACCAAGTTCTACTCTCTCTAACATTAACCAATTATCAGCTAAATCAAGCATTTTTGTAAGAAGTGCTTTGCCAATACCTTTATTATGATATTCACTGTCTACCCCAATAAATAAATCGCCTGAATGAGATCTTCGTCCCGGACTTTGTGTTAAGCCAATAAACCCTACTACTTCCCCGTCATACTCTGCAACAAATTCAAATTGATTTGGCGCTAAGTTTCGAATTCTATTTTCCATAGCGTCTACACGCATGCTAGGTAAGAAAACCATATAAGGCAAAACCTCATCCTGTATACATATACGATGAATTGCTGTAGCATCTTGTATTTCTACTGCTCGTATGTTGATTCCCATATTCCTCCCCCCTTCATATAAATAACAATATATTTATCATTCTAGAAACCTATATTAAATCCTTCCTCACTTGTATTTCTTTATGTTATTTCTACATAATTATTTCGGTATAACACTTAGTTTCCAAACTTCTTATCCTAACAACCCCGATATGCTTTATATTTTCATCTTATTATATAACTCAAGCAAATTCTCTATTGGAATACCGTTTATCTTCATACCAGTTACATCACAATTTACTATTTCAATATTTTTCAGGTTACTATTATGTATTGTACTACCCTCCAAATCACAGTTTTCAAATGAAAGAGGTTCCTTCTCATCTCCAAGACTTGTATTTTTGAATTGCACTCCACCTAATGTCACCAAATTAAATGTACTACTAGAAAGATTTAAATCTGCATATGAAGAGCTTCTAAAGTTTATATTCCTAAACTTTGATTGACTTACATTACAATTACTCATATTCAAATGCATTATATTACTACCAACAAATGCACTATTTTTTAAATTTACTTGATAATATTCTGTATGAACCAAATTACAGTTTTCGTATTGACCATTTTTCATATCTTTATTTTTAATTAAGTTCTCTTCACCTGCACCTACATTTTTTCTTTTTACATAGCAATACTCATCTTCAGATTTAAAAATGATTTCATAGCCCATTTTTTTATAAAAATGATGATTATTAACTTGTCTACTAGATGTTTCAAGATCCCAAATCCTTATGTTCGGAAATTTTTCTTCTATTAACTTAATAATCCTTGATCCAATTCCTTTTCCTTGAAGAAAAGGCTCTACAAAAATACGATCGATTCTTCCGTACGATTTACCAGAGATCGTAACTATAATTCCCCCGATTATTTTTTCATCCATTATCACTTTGTAAGAATCCAATTCTTCAATTGAATATCTCATCATTTCAACTGAAGAATATCCTGGCGGTTGAATGTTATAATCAATTACATCATCTTGGCCGCATAACCACCGCTTCGCTTCTTCGTCAAATGTTCTTTTCATTATTTCTGTTAACTTTTCAGCATCTAAAATTGTAGCTTTTTCTATAAATATTATTGTCATTTTTATGTTCCCCTTCATCGTTACAATCTCATAACTTTTGTAATCTATATAGTTATAAAATAAAGAAAATTAAAATCAATCACTCTCTCTACTATTAAACTACAAATCAACCTATATTTTCCACTGTTACTTAGTATGAATGAATAAAAGGAAGAGAACATGTAATATACACATGTTCTCTTCTTTTTATTTTACGCCTATTCATTTTCAATTTTATATAATTAAAAATTTGATATTACTTAAAGCCACTCGTTACATGTATTAACTAGTTCCTGTAAATCCTCTATAAAACGACTCGCATGATATCCATCACAAACCGCATGATGTACTTGCAATGAGAAAGGTAGCATTACCTTGCTTCCATCATTGAAATATTTTCCGCAAGTTATAATTGGTAATAGAAAATCACCATCATTATTAATATTTAAATTAAATCCTGTAAAACTAGTCCAAGGTATCCCAGAAATCGGATAAACATTTGGCGGAATATTTTCTTTCGGGAAGAGACCATGAACATTAGCAAAACATTTCATATCCTCTTCATAGTTTTTATAGAAAATGTGGAAATCACTAGAATAATCCGTCCATATACTTGAAAAAGATTTATCACCTTTATGAAAGATTGTATAACTAGGTATCATTTCCTCCCAATACCCTAAAACTCCTTCATCATTAAAACATGTCCGAAATTCTTTATGTTTATTTATCATTCTAGAAATTATATAAATAAAAGTCGGATAAAATTTTATTTCCTTTTGATGTATTTTCTCTAGCATCATCGTAATATCAACATTCGCTGTCATACTAAACGAACACTTTAATTTTAAATAATGTTCAAAATACTGCTCTCTATTCCAATTTTCTCTGTCAATTAAATGAAACTTCATTTCATTAGCCTCCTAAATTTTCATTTTTATTTTAGAAGGCTAATTTCCTTGTTTTCACCACACTTGTTCACTCCTTATAGTTTACATTTATACTCACGTTTTTATTTAATTATATAACATTTACAAAAATCCATTCACATATTTCTTGCAATCCATTCACATACTATTAATAATGTGAAACTTTAATCAGTGGGGGGCAGTTGATCCCCCACCTAACCTTCTTTGTTTTTGCCGAATTTTGAGGTGGAGGTCTTACTGCCCGTTAATGCGGGATAAATTAAATGACGTTTGGAGGATTCAAACATGCATGATAAAAATGAAAATAAAAAATTAAATGTTATCGAAAACACTACATCTATTCACAATAATAATACTGCAAATCTAACTAGCGAAGAACAAGCAATGAACGGCTTATACGGAATGCCCGAAACAACAATTGAAGATGCTGATCACGCTGCAGCTGATGATTTGACTTCAAAAAATTAATGAACTACATTGAAAAAAGCCAAGGAAAATATCCTTGGCTTTTTTAACTATGCATCCACCTTTTGTATTTCTTCACTCTTTCTTGAAAGTTTACCTGGCCAAAAAGCAAATCGGCCTAACACAACTGTAATTGCCGGTACAAGTAACGGTCTTACGATAAACGTATCAAGTAAAACTCCAATTGCGGTCACAATACCAAATTGAACTAAAACTTGAATTGGTAACGTACCTAACACCGCAAAAGTTCCTGCTAAAATTAAACCTGCGGATGTAATGACACTTCCTGTTTGTATAACACCATTTTTTACTGCATCCAAGTGATTTTGAGTCTTTCTGTTCTTCCATATTTCTGAAACCATAAAGATATTATAATCTTCACCTAAAGCAACTAAAAATACGAATGCGTATAGCGGTATCGCCCCTTGTATTGCCGGCGCTCCCATACCAAAGTGAAGTAATATCCATCCTGCTCCTAATGCAGAGAAGAATGATAAAACAACTGTTACTATTAAATAAATCATCGCTACAATTGATCGTAAGTAGACAAGTAATAGTAAAGCTATAATACTAATCATTACTGGAATAATAACTGCTTCATCACGTTCCGTAATTTGTTTTGTGTCATATAGTGACGCTGTTTCTCCACCAATCCACAATTGATCTTCAACATCATTAATCCCCGCATCTTTTAATACTTTTTCTACACTATTTTTCAATTTAGGGATTTGATCTAGTGCTTCAATAGAGTACGGATTTTCCGCTAAAGAAATTTCATACATTTGTATTTGTTTATTTTCTTTTCCCTCTTTTGGCTCTTTCACTGTATTTACAAAAGAAAATTTCTCAATCTCTTGCTTAATTGGAAGCTCTTTTCCTTTCGTATTAACAACAACTTTTACTGGCGCTAGTTCCCCAGCTGAAAAATGATCACTAATTAACGTAAACCCTTCACGTGAAGGCATATCCTTCGGAAACGATTCTAAAAGGTCATATGTGTATTGAATACGTGGTACGAATGAAGCTAATCCACCTAATACAAACACAGTTAGCATAATTATTGTCCACGGTCTTCGTACTACAATATCTCCAATTTTATTACTAAAAGAGCCTTTTGATTTTTTAACTTTTATTACTTTCTGTTTCTTTCTTGCAAATTCCTCATTCATCGCAATTGTTCTTGGTATAAACGGAAAGAATGCAGCTCTGCCGAAAATTAATAAAAATGCAGGAAGAATTGTTAAAGCAGCAACCCCCATTATGAATACAGCAACACTGAATGGTACTGCAAATCGATGAAAGGCGCCGTAATGAGCAAGTAATAATGTTCCTAATCCAAGTACGACAGTTAATGCACTCATTATAATTGCCCCGCCAGATGCTTTAATCGCAAGTTGCAGCGCTTTATATTTACTTTCTTCTTCTAACAAGTACTCTCTATATCTTGAAATTAAAAATAGACAATAGTCTGTACCCGCGCCAAACAATAATACGGTCATGATTGATATCGCTTGGGCATCTACTTTAATCCACCCATGATCAGCTAAAAAACCAAGTGTAGGACTAATAATACCGTATGCAAAGCCAACAACAAGTAAAGGTAAAATTGCTAAAATTGGTGAACGGTAAAGTAAAATTAATAAGACCAATACTAATAGTACAGTAGCGACTAATAATTTCACATCAGCTTGACTAAATAAACTAACAGCATCTGTTTGAATACCTACAGGGCCAGATAATCGAACATGTAAACCAGAGTCCGTTATTTTTTGTTTAAATGGATCAACATCCACCTTACTATTCACTAGTATTCTTACATCTTCAAGATTTCCTTTTAATATATCCGTACCAGCTGATTTATTAAAGAATATCGGTGTGACAAATGATGTACCATCTTTTGATGCACTTTTTGATAATACTTGCTCTGGAATTGTATCAAATGGTGGTAACGTTGATAGTTCTTTTAAAGGGCTAGCTTTTAACTCTCTATAAACGTCCTGTATGAGTTTATAGTCTTTTGACTGTAATCCACCATCTCTATGCCATACTACTAACAACGGATTTCCTGCATTATTAGGAAACTCTTTTTTCATAAGTTCTTCCGCTTGCTGTGACATAGCTGTTTCAGGTAAATTTTTCGGATTTGGTTCTTTCGTACTATTTACTTGTGGCAACGTAAATGAAAGTACTAATGTAATAAGAATCCAAACTGATAAAGTTATCCATTGCGTATTCTTCCCTGCTACAATCCTCCCTAACATATGTAACGGGTGCTTTTTCATAAAAACCCACCTTCCTTTTTTCCTCCAATATTAATTATATATACTGGTCAGTTAATTAATCAAGAAAGATTAAAAATTATGTTATAATTATCTCAATAATAAATGTCAGGAGCGAATGTATTTGGAACAAAAACAACGTCCTCTCGGAAGACCTCGTCAAAATAAAAATACAAAATCTACAAAAGAAATAATTTTAGAAGTTGCAACTCGATTATTTCTTACTCAAAATTATCAAGTCGTTTCCATGGATGAGGTCGCGAAAGAATGCGGTGTTACGAAAGCAACCGTCTACTATTACTATTCTACAAAAGCTGATTTATTTACCGCTACTATGATTCAAATGATGATACGTATAAGAGAGAATATGGATCAAATACTTTCCACGAATAAAACTTTGGAAGAAAGGTTGTTAGACTTCGCTACAGTATACTTACACGCAACGATGGATATTGACATGAAGAACTTTATGAAAGATGCAAAACACTCTTTATCTGAAGAGCAGTTGAAAGAATTAAAAAATGCCGAAGATAACATGTATGAAGTGTTGGAAAAAGCACTTCATAACGCGATGCAACTTGGAGAAATAAGTAAAGGCAATCCTAAATTTGCTGCCCATGCTTTCGTATCTTTATTATCAATTGGGAATTTTAAGGATGAAAATCACAATCCTATTCTTGCAAATATAGATGAGTTAGCACAAGAAATCGTTTCTTTTTATTGGAACGGGTTAGGTCATTCGTATTAAATAAATTCCCTTTAATAAAAGAGCATATTTGAATTTTTCTCAAACATGCTCTTTTATCAATTACGTGTTTTATTTATATACTTACAATTAGATTATTCTTTAGCACAAATTCAAAATTTTTATTTACAAATTTTGAATTTGTGCATTTATATTCCCTTTACTTAATCCCCCATGGTAACAAACTACGGATTCAATATCTAGATTTAAATACTTCTTCAAAGACTGTTGTGCTTCCTGAACATCCAAAGTAGTTGGAGCATGAATTCCTCCTAACATTCCATTTACACTATACATTGAATCCCCAGCGATAAGAGTTTTACTTTGTTTCAAATATAAACTAATATGACCCGGCGTGTGTCCTGGCGTATGGAGAATTAGTATGCCACCGCAATACGGAAGTTCTTGTCCATCAATCACAGTATCACTCACTTTTCCTTTTGGTGGATTCTCCACATTTCCACCTTTCAATAAAGGTAAATCTCCTTCAATATATGGCTTATCTAGCTCGTGCGCATAAACTTTAATATTACTTCCGTAATTCTGCAACAACTTTGGAAGACTACCTATATGATCTATATCCTGATGCGTTAAAATCACGGCTTTTAATTTATCAAACGATACGCCAACTCTCTCCATCTCTACTTGTATATCTTCAATTTGTCCAGGGAAGCCAGTATCTATTAATACTGCCATTTCATCATCCCATAAAAGAATTGGGTGAATAATAAATCCTTGAAATTCAAGTTGTAACATTTCTACTCCTTTAGCAATCTCCATACAGCAATTCTCCTTTATACTGAAGTTTGAAAATATGTACGAGTAAACTGAAAATATAAAGCGCCGCTATCTTTTAAGATGTTTTGTCATCCCAACAGAGAATACCTCAAACCCTATAGATTCATAGTAAGATTGCAATTTTTCCACACACATAAGTTGGGGAATAACTTTGTTTTGTTCACAGTGCTGGATTAATCGTTCCACTATTTCTTTTCCAATGCCAATGGACTGATATTTTGGCAATACACATACACCGCAAATAACGCCTGTTATTACACCATCTGATATAATACGCCCCATCCCAACTAACTCTTTATCATCAAAAGCATAAATTACATACCAACTTTGTTTACACATTTGTTCCAATTCATTCAGCGTTAAATTAAGAGAATTCCATTCTAAAGATTCATATAAGCTTAATAATCCATTGAAATCTGTTGGGTGTTTAATTGTGTAATTTATTCCATTATTCATGTAAATACTCCTTATTCCTTCGTTTGTTTGTATTTTATAAAATTCCCCTTATTAATATGAAATTAATTTAAATAAACTTCCATAAAAATAATAAAATTCCTACTCAACATAAAATAAAAAGAAGTTAACCTCACCTCAGTTAACTTCTTTTATAAAAATCTATTATTATATTATCAACCAAAAATCATACAGCTACAGACGATAAGAACAAACAAAACTAATAAACCATTTGAGAAATAACCCATAGAATACTACCCCTTTATTTCATTATGTAAAAGATTTTATCATAAAATTATTTACAACATAATAACTGAAAAAGACATTACATTCATTAGTTACGTATATTTAGTAATATTTTAATTTTAGCCATATTCGCCTTTTCTAAAATCAATTCTCCTCCTCCTCTGCTTTAGTCCACATAATCTCAAAATAACAAATTAGTAAATGTTAATTTACTATAATAAGTTTAAACATTTGATTTATAGCTAAATTAGTAATAAAATAATGACTAAATCCAAAAAGGAAGCGAAAATAATGCCCCATAAAGAATTATTAAACGAATACATGAATTTATTATTAAATATGTCAGGTACTTTCAAATTACTATCAGAAAAATCCTCTGAATTTACACATTTAGAACAACACGTAGTGGAGTATCTCGCCCAGCAAAAAGTACCTGTAAATTCAAAGATGATTGCTAATTATTTAAACATTCCTAAGCAACAATTAAGTGTAACTGTACGTAATTTAAAACTAAACGGCTATATTGTAAAAAAACAAGATACGGTAGACAAAAGAGCTGTATTAATTTCTCTGACAGAAAAGGCTGAAAAGGTACATTATGAGAGATGGAAACAAATTTATAAAAATTTCACAGTAAACCTCGAAAAGTTATCTGAAGAAGATAGGCGGGATTTAACTTACGGACTATATAAAACAAATACAATGCTCTCAAAAATGTTACATAACGACTAAATATATTGTTTATGATTAAACGGAGGATGTTTCATGGTTAAAGAATTAGATTTACAATCCGTACAAGGTACGATGCTTATTCCCCTATGGGGAAGAGCATATGGCAGTGAGAAGAATAAGGATATTTTAGATGATACAGAGGCTATTCGAATAATTAAAGAATGCGATTTTGACTTCTCAACAATAGCAAATACATTTGGCGAATACGGATGTGTCACATACATTACTCGTGCACGAAAAATTGATGATGCGATAAAACAATTTATAGCAAAACACCCGAACGCCACTATAGTAAATATCGGTTCAGGACTAGATACTACTTTTTCAAGAATTGATAACGGTACAATACATTGGTATAACCTTGATTTACCCGATGCAATCTCTTTTCGCAAGACTTTAATTGAAGATACACCGAGGAATATTAGCATCGCTAAATCATTTTTTGATACTTCTTGGTTTGACGATATAAGATATGATCCAAACGACGGTATTCTTTTTATATCAGCAGGCGTATTTTATTACTTTAAAGAAGAAGATTTAAAAGAGATCATAGTTGCTATGTCAAAACGTTTTCCTGGAGGAGAGCTATATTTTGATGCTGAATCAAAATTCGCACTGAACCTTTCGAATGCAACTGTAAAAAAATCTGGCAATAACGGCGCGATGATGTATTTTTATGTAAACAATCCAAAATCAATAGAAAAATGGTCTTCTTCCATAAAAGTATTAAGCTGCTCCCCTTTCTTTAAAGGTATACCTACAAATAAAGATTGGGATGGTAGTACACGTATTATGATGCGAATTGTAAACGCAATAAAGATGTTGAAGTTTGTTCATTTGCGGTTTAAAAAATAATAAATAAAGAAGACCTCAATACATTTATATTTAGGTTATACATGTTAAACATAAGAAAAAGGCAGGAACATATTTGATATGTTCCTGCCTTTTTCTTATGGGGTACCGATACATAGTCATCTAGCTATGAAAAGCAACTACCCCAAAATGAGAAATTTGGCATCTTAACACCCCTCAAGTAGCTTCTGTATATAATACATTTTAAATTTAATTTTTCTTGATAAATCAAAGATTTCCTGGCATACTCTTAAAATTATTTATGCACGAATAAAATCTCTTCGTAAACGTCCAATTGCACTAAAATATACAAAAATTGAGAAATTTGAAAAAGACACTCTTATGAGTGCCCTTCTTAGCAACTAAGTCCGCTGCAGCTTTTACCATAACCCATATGAATTTCGCCTGTAAGAGGGAATTTTAAATTCATATTTAATTATTAAAATAAACCGTACCAAAGTTTTCATTAAATCTTTTACACCAAACAGAAACCGAACCATATTCACTTACATCTATCCCTTCAGGAATTTCGTAGTTTTGGTCTCCTTTATTTCCCTTTAATTTTCCTAATTCAATATACTGATAGTTTTTTACGTCTTCATTATTTTTCAAACGATTTGTAGGAACTAATACAACTCGTACATCTGGCCCATTTGATGTTGCAAAATTAGAAAGTCGTAAAACACGTTTTCCATCCGCTAATTGGTGAATTTTTGCCGTTCCAGTTGTTTCATGGACACCGTTTTGAAACTGACCTTCCCTTATTACTCGATCACTTTGTTGCCTTACTTCAGTTGATTGTATCTCTGCTTGTGGCAATGATTCATTTACGTGCTTATCAATAAATAATTTCTCTGGTCGGAACAATGACCATAAAATCCCCAATACAATTATTAAACCACCTATAAGCCATACATATTTTCTTTTCATAAAGTAAAAAACCTCCTGTAACATACTGTGTAGTAGTATGTTAACAAGAAGGTCTTTCATTTTTCTAACGTAAATGTTACAAAAGTCTTTCAGCCATCTTATTTTTTTACTGATGTGATGGGAAGAGTGAACCAAAATTCACTTCCCTGCTTACCATCTGCGCGATTCCTTACACCAATTTCCCCTTTGTGCATTTCAATTAATGATTTTGCAATAGCTAATCCAAGTCCGGAACCTCCAGATTGTGAACTTCTTGATCGATCTGTTCTAAAAAAACGTTCAAATACACGTAATTGATCATTTGGAGAAATTCCCATTCCTTCATCCCGCATAATGAATTGGACCTGTTGAGTTGATTTATTTTCCACTACAGTCAATTCAATTGTTCCAGAGATAGGAGAATATCGAATTGCATTATGTAATAAATTACCTATGACCCTTTCAATTTTACAAGGCATAATCAAGAGTCGAGGTAATGTATCAGGGACATCCAATTGCACATGGATTTGTTTGTCTCCTAATAAGACAGAATGTGACTCTAATACATCTAATAGAACTTTATCTAAATGTGTAAAACTTGGGTGAAAATCTACTTGCTCAAACTCTAACTTTGAAAGATCAAATAAGTCGTTGATTAATCCATTTAATCTTTCTATTTCTTTTAAAACCGTTGCCAAGTATTGCTTTTTTATTTCAGGATCTTCAATCAGGTTATCTTGTAATGCTTCTATCATCATTTGCATGCTAGCCATAGGTGTTCGTAAGTCGTGTGAGATATTGGTAATTAGCTCCTTACGAGAGTTTTCCTGTTCCTCTAACTTAGTAAACCCTTCTTCTAATTTTTTTGCCATCTGTTGAAAGGCTGTTGCCAATTCTTTAAACTCACGTGGTTCTTGCCCAATTATATACATCGTTTCAAAGTGTCTATCACTAAATTGTTTCGTCAATTTTATTAAATTTTGTATAGATTTCATGATAGGACGTGTCATTAACCAATAAATAAACGTTGAAATAATGAATGCCACAAATGCAATTACTGTTAATAACCGCGTTTGTTCCGGTTCAAGTAACATTTTCGTCTCACTATACCATATAGCAATTACCATAATACTGGTACTTAATAGATTCATGAGTAACAATTGAATACGTAATCTCATGTTTCATTTCCTCCATTTGGCTCAAAGCGATATCCTATACCCCAAACCGTATGAATCCAACGATTCTTTAGCGTATGCTTTTCGAGCTTTTCACGTAAACGACTCACTAACACGGTAACTGTGTTTGATGCCCCTTCATGTCCAAAATCCCAAATTAATTCAAGAAGCTGCGAGCGAGAAAATACTTGTTTTGGATGCTTTGCCATGAGATAAAGTACCTCAAACTCTTTCACCGTTAACTCCACTTCCTTATCACAAACAAGTACATATCTTGTCTTTGGATATATTTTTAAATCTGGAAACTCTATCACTTCCAATAGAGATTCTTTCGCTTGTATTGGTACATGGCTTCCTCTTCTTAGTATAATTTGAACCCTTAATACTAATTCACGAGGGGAAAATGGCTTTGTTAAATAATCATCTGCCCCCATTGTTAAGCCTAAAATTCGATCCCTTTCCTCTCCCTTAGCAGTTAACATAATAATAGGGACATTTGACTGTTGACGAATTTCCTCGCATAATTCCCATCCATCTTTTTTTGGCATCATCAAATCTAATATAATTAAATCTGGTTGATGTGTAAGAAATAAATCCCAACCTTCTTTACCATTTACAGCGGTATAAACTTCATATTCTTCTCTTTCTAAATACCGTTTGCATACTTCTCGAATATTTTCTTCATCTTCTACAATTAAAATTCTTTTCTTCATATACTATCCTCACTTCTTTTTCACCAATAACACAAAATTTATTGTTTCTATTATCCAATGAAAATTCAGAAAATAAATTTTGTAATACAGATAGTAATCTTAACATTTGATTACTTATATGACTAGATAGGCATTTAAAATAGTAGTTACTAAATTATATAAATTAAAAGGAATGAGTCCGATTCAACATCGAACTCATTCCTTATTAGTAACCTAAATTATTGTATCTAACTTTTCGGATTCAATTCATTTCCGGTTCTCTTTTCAAACTTAGCAACAGGACTGTTACCTATTACTGAACTCTTGATAGATTCCATGCTATAGTATCAGTCCCATTCTCTCCATTACCATATTTCATATAATCGATTAAATATCCTACCTTTAACTTGTTACCATTAGATAGTATGTTCCATTGCTTATGGTATCCAGTGAAATTCTTTGGATATGCATGATTAAATTTAAAAGTACTTGCATTCTGTTTTTGATCTAAATGGATATAACTATCTTGAAGTTTTAAATATGCATAATCTGAATAAATAGGATTTCGAAATTTAATTAATACCTCTTCATCCTTTTTAATTGGTTTTCCAGGTCGAGGTTGACCTACTCTTTCAATAATTACATTCACTTTTTCATCGCTAGATTTTTCAGTCCAAAGATACTCCCATTTATTCCCAGCATGATGACTTCCCCAATAAGCTGTATTTCCATATGAAGCTACGGTATAAGGAACCCCTTCTGTAACAAATTCACCTGAATTATCTACTACATAATCTTCAAATTCTTTATTAGCTTTAATTTCAGTATCAATCTTTTGTGTAGGGGTTAGATTGTGTGCGTCATTGATTTCAAATGTAACTTTTCTGTGCGCAGCAATTTCAGATTTAATAGGGTGTATATTTTCTCTAGACTCATATGTAAATCCATTCTCACGTTTAACTAGTGTTACTGTTTGTGACGGAGCACTCCATTTCTTACTATAAGTAGTAGGAATCTCTTTACTCACACCAAATAAACCAGGTAAAATTGTTGCCCTAATCTTTTGCGTCACAGAATCATAACTACCTTCTACTAATGTTGGTTGCTGTAGTTTTGCAAAAGCACCGTGTACAGAGTCTTTATGTAAATAACCGCGATTTCCCTGTCCCGCTTTTAAATCGTTCAATGCATCAGTTCCATTATTAGCTGAAACTACTGATACGTTATTAGTACTTTTAGCCTTGTTTACAATATGATTTACTTTTTTCGTATCTATATTTACATGTTGAAAAACTTCGTTATAGGATAAAACTGGCTTATCAGCAAGGGATTTGTCTTTAGGAGTATATACCCTAAACTTTGGTATATTTCCTATATCTGTTTCTAATTGTTCAGTAGCTGCATTTACTCTAGACTCATATCTCCCTGAATCCCCCAAATGCATAATTTCTTCACCTTTTTCAATAGATAAATCCATTGTACTTGTAGGTAAAACTTCAATCGAAAGAAGTTCCCCTTGTTCAACAGCTTTCAATTCATCCAAAGATAAGACAATATTCGCATCTGCTTGTCCTTCTAAACTGTCAATTACTACTTCTGTTTTATTCCGTCCACCTTTTTCTGTACTTAAATAGTTTGCTTTATAACGATCTTGTGTTGCCTTTACAGTATTAATAATTTTGTTTCCTAAACGAATATTAAAATGAGGCGAAACATTTTCAGCGGATGCTGTTCCTACATTCTTATATTCCAAATGTACCCGTAATTTTGCTGCGTTCGCTGTATCCACAGTTGTTGCAGTAGACCAATCAAAATTATTTGTATAACTCTCCGTTTCCGTAGTTGTTTTTGAATATCCGTATCCCACATTTGCTGAAACACTTCCGGAAGGAACAGGACCGGCTGCTGAGCCTTCTACACCACCTGAACCACTTAAACCTACATTAAATGAATGTTGTGTAGATACACTTTTTTCCCATCCTCTGCTAACTGATCCGCCATTATTATCCGTAATGGTTGCAATAGGAATTACTTCAATTCGTTTGACACCAATTTGCAAATTCGGCATGTTGGCAACTATCGGATTGAAATTAGTATCAGAATCGTTGTTATAATTCTCAACCTCATACATATCAGTAAAAGGATCACCATCCGTATTTGCATTCATAGGATTCGATATAAATTTTGGTTTCCCTTTATCCTTCTCGGGATCCCATGCTTTCGCTTCATTTTTTCCAGTTTGTGAATTGAATTCAATTTTATATCCATTCATCTCTAAGTCGTTAGAAATACCATCTTTATCCCAATCGTTGTTTGCCATTTCAATGTTTTGTGTAATGAGTGAACCTATTTCCCCATCAGATCCGAGCGTGAAATTCTTATCTTCTTTTTTTACATTTACATTCTCTTTGAATATTTCAACTGTACCTCCTGGATTCGGTTGTTTTACATCTGCTAAAGCAGGAGATGCTAAAGTCAGTGCCATCGATACACTACCTAATACACTAATTGCTGGCTTCAATTGTTTCATTGTTATTTTTCCTCCTTGGTTTCTAGGTCAATTAGAACACCTACTAGTAAGATTAATTTCATCATATATAACAAATCTTTCTTTTCTCTCTCATAACTGTTAAAAAAGTCTCTCGTAAATGTTACAAAACACTTACAGAGTTTTTAAAATCTATATATGAAACATTAAAAAGCCGTAATATGAAGAATCGATTACAATATATACAAAAAAACAGCTAGCCAAAGCTAACTGCTTACTAATTTATAAAATTTCAGTAAAAGAATGTATTAATTTTGAAGTGTGCAAATTGGAAGAGTGACTTCAACTATAGTTCCCTTATTCACTTCACTCTCAATAAATACCTTCCCCTGGTGTGTTTCAATAATTTTATAACATACCATTAATCCTAAGCCGATTCCCTCTTCCTTAATACTGTAAAAAGGTTCTCCTAAGTATGGTATACGTTCTTTTGGAATCCCACATCCTTGATCGATAAAGCGAATCCTTATTTGATTATTATCAAGTTTATCAAATTGAATCAAAATTTCTCCTCCTGTTGGCATAGATTCAATTGCATTTTTTATAATATTAACAAATACTTGTTTTAATTGATTTCCTTCACATGGAATCAATGGAATACCAGGTGTAAAATCAATTAAAATTTTTATATTATTCATCATTGCTTGAGGTTGCAGTAGCATTAAAACTTGATCCATTAGCACACTAATATCATTAGGTTGTATCTTTACCACCTGTGGTTTGGCTACCGCCATAAATTCATTAGTAATACTTTCTATACGCTCAATCTCTGATGATACTATATTTATATACCCCTGATTATTCTCAGTTTCCGTTGATTTTAGTAATTGCATAAACCCTTTCATTGCGGTTAATGGATTATTAATTTCATGAGCCATTGCAGTCGCTAATTGTCCTACGACAGCAAGTTTTTCAGATTTCCGTAGTAATTCTTCTGTTTTTAGCCGTTCAGTGATATCACGAGAAATACTCAGGAAAACCTTTTTACCATTTAAGTTAAAAACACGGACACTAAACTCAGTTGTTATTATTTTTCCTGTTGGAAAAGCATATTCATCTTGTAAAGTGAAGGAAGTTTGTCCCTCTCTAATTTTTTCTAACAACCTTACAATCATTTTAGAATCTTGTGGTACTACATTTGGAAATGGTAACGAGAGCAGCTCTTCTCTACTATATCCAAATCTTTTACAACCAACAGGGTTTACCTCAATGAATCGACTGGGAACATAATTTTCATTCAGCTCTACTACATATACTGCATCAGTTGCTTGTTCGATTAGTGCACGGTACTTCATTTCACTATCTTTTAATTGTTGATGTAATCGATGTCGCTCTCTTTCTGCTTGTTTTCTTTCAGAGATGTCTCTACATATTGCAGATAAAGCTATCACATTTCCTCTTACGTCTAATATAGGAGAAACTGTCAGACTGACATCAAGAAGACTTCCATCGTTACGTCGTCTAACAGTTTCTAATCTAGTAACTACGGATTCTCCTGTTAGAATTTTCTGAATATTTTTGAGTGATTCTTCCATTAAGAAATCTGGTACACAAGGTAATCTCTTACCTATGATTTCTTCTAATGACCATCCAAATATCTTTTCATAAGCTTTATTTGCTTGTAAAATATGCCCTTCTCGATCAGATATGGTAATAGCATCTACATTATGCTTTATAAATGATTCTAGTAATTCTTTGGTAGCTCTTAATTCTGATTCTACCTTTTTCCTTTCGGTTATATCGACTGTAGAACCAACAACTTCAATAACTTGTCCATTTCGTTTAATCGGCCTAAGTGCAATAAGAATAATTGTTTTATCATCTGGCCAAGGTAATTCGAATATAATTTCTTTCCCTTCCCATGCCTGAAGATAATACTTCATCAATTGTGAAACTAAATGTGGTGGAACAATAGAGGCATCAATAGTCCGTAAGCTTTTCCCTACCACCTGTTCAGAGTAAAATCCTTTTTGATAATAAAACTGTCCATCACATAAAGTGTGTATAAAGTGCTTACCCACTTTTTTAAATTTAAAAATCCCTCCTTGAAGCTCATGTACGGTATCTGTAAGTTCTTGCTTGGATTTTTTTAATTCCCGGTTCATTTTAGATAAGTCCTGTGTTAAATAATACAATCTCTGGTAGGCTTCCATAAGAAATAGCCCAATTAAAAGTCCTAACGCTATATATAATAAACCTCCAGAGTAAAGTAACGTAGTATTAAAGAATACACCAACTAACCACTTTATTCCGACAAAAATAGAAAAATATAAAGATGCACTTTTAAAAGGATGAAGGTTTTTAAAATATGTTTTAAAAGTAAAAAATAGAACACTCATACTTAAATATGCAATCACAGGTGGCTCCCAATACCCACCAATGAAAAAGATACGCATTATAATTATGCTAATTAGTGTAATCCAACCAGCAATGCGACCAAAGTAAATAAAAGATAGAATAAGAGGAACAACTCGAAGATCGTAGGAAAATCCCATGTATGGAAAAGAAAAGAGCATCAAAGTAACTGCAATAATCCCTCCATAGAATTTTTCGAAATATCGCCTGGAATGAACCAAAAAAACTTGAATAAATATCGCTGCGCTAACTAATAAAGAAAAAATAGAAAGATTGATGAAATAGTCTTTAATAATCATGTAATGTCCCTCCTTGCATTAAAGATATATTCGACAAAAAAACAGAAAATCCTACAAATAATATACACAGTTCAGGTGCAAAAAAATATAATTCCGTACATGACAATACATGTAAATAGTATCATATTGATTCAAATCGAAAATCAGGGCATCTTCCATTTGAAACTGTAAATCCCCCAAAAATAAGGTGTTTATTTAAATGTTATGTACAAAAAAACGTAGGAATATTTAATTCCTACGTTTTTTATAAATTAATCAATTCCTTCACTATTACGATTCTTCTAATTCCTCAATTTCGGCTTTTCGCTTTAAAAATATTGCAATATCTTTATTCTCCCTTTCTATTAAACCAAGAGCATGTCTATCATTTAAAGCTAATTATTTATAACCCCATATATATTGTATCGTTGTCGCTTTACTATGTTTATGATCCGCAAAATACCATTCTAAAGGTTGTAAAGGGTTAGATACTTCAAATAATTCAGCTGGCTACCATGAAGGCAAGTTTTCATTTTCACCCAGTCGCCTTCTTTGGGCCAACGAGGATCTGTCATTGGTATTCTCCTTAGAACTATACTTTATGGATTTGAATTAATTTTTTTATTACTTGTTGCTCTTTTAATGTATTTGCAGTGCTTCTACCTGCGGAGTCTCTTCCTAATATTTCAACTTCATATTTTGTATTCTTTGTAGCCTCTTCTAGTTCTTTTTCTTTCTTTTCAGGTTTGCATATATTTCATGTCAAATTACAGAAGTGAGTCAGGCCACTCTAAATCTTAGATTAGAAGAACATGAATAATATTCTTTTTTGAATTGTAATTAAACCTCAGAGTGGCACCTCATACTCAGAACCATTTCCTTACCTAACAGAAGTTAATAAAACATATTTAATTATTGCTTCACCGCTTTGGCTACAAGTGCTGCGTATGCTTCTGCACCTACTTTGGTTAAATGCACACCGTCAGGTGCAAAGTAGTCTTTCTTTCCAGCACTTGCTGCATACCAATCAACTAGAGTTACATTCGGATATTCAGATACCGTTACTTTCAGTCTCTCATTCACGATTGATTCCCACGGACGTGGTACTCTCGTATTAATAAATATGATTTTACGTTCGTTTCCAATTACTTTTATTAATGAAACAAGTTGCTCAGTAGTAAAGGCTCCATTTGTACCTAATCCAATAATGACATAATTTCCTAAATTACCTTCATATTTTAACTGTTCAACTACCGGAATCGCTTTTGACAGCTGGCGACCAATTTGGGCATCAATCCTAATATCAGGAAAAGTATTTTTTAAATACGGAGTAATATCAATCATAACGGAATCGCCTATCGCAGTAACTGTGAGTGAATTTTTATGTTGCGCAGAATTTACTTCTCTTGATTCCCCTTGTTTTTGAGGCGTCTCTTGATTTGGATTTTCCCAAACTGCAACTGGATGTGGCGCCGGTTGTGTTTGTGCTGCTTTCACCTTATCTTGTTGAGAGTTCTCCTTAGCCTTACTAGCTTTTGATAACCCTACAACCGCTATCGACGAAACGAATAATGTACAAATTAAAGCTAACTTAACACCTAAAGTGACATTTTGAATTCTTAAATTCTTAAACTGAATGTTCCGGAGCGCACCTTGTCGGATTGGTTTTTCAATAAACTTCCATGAAATTTGCGCAATCAATATAATCAAAAGAAATTGAAGGATTGCTCTTATTAATGAAAAATCCCCAGCATTTACCTTTGGAGTCGTCAATGTAAGAATTGGATAATGCCAGAGGTATATGCCATACGATCTTATCCCTATCCAACGTAAAGGTCTAAATCGTAAAAATTGAGCAATACGACTAGCTGGATGAGCTAGATTTGCGACTAACAATGCTGTTGCAATTGATAAGAGAACCATTCCTCCCTTGTATAGAAATGGATCATATTGATTGGTCTTCCAAAACATAACCAAAATAATAATAAGGGCAATGCCCCCCACTACATCAAGAATGAAACGCGCCTTTGGGATAATTTTATTTGCAAGTCTATTGCTTGGCCAAACTAAGGCAAGTACCGCTCCGATAAGTAAGGAAAAGGCCCTCGTATCTGTACCATAATATATTCTGCTCGGATCAGCTCCAGGTTCATACAAAATTGCCATCGCTAAAGCTGAAGCAACGGCTCCCAGACAAATTAATAAAATCATACGGGATTGTTTTTTTATGTAGTAAAGCCCTAAACTAATGATAAACGGCCAAACAACGTAGAATTGTTCCTCAACTGCTAACGACCAAAAATGATTCAATGGAGAAAGCTGGTTAAAATTATCAAAGTACGATAATTTATGATAAATATACCACCAGTTACTAACATAAAATAATGCCGCTAATGAATCTCCGCGCATTTTTTCAAGTAAAGAGCTATGAAAAACTGTAATCCATGCCAACGTTATAACGAGCATAACAAGCATTCCTGGAAGCAATCTCCTTGCCCTACTAAGCCAGAATTTTTTTAAATCAATTCTCTTATTTCTCTTCCACTCTATGGCTAGAATATCTGTAATTAAATAACCTGAAAGTACAAAAAATACAGTAACTCCTAAAAATCCTCCAGGCATCCAATTAAAATTAATATGATACAAAATAACACCTAGTATAGCTAGGCCCCTTAGACTGTCCAATCCAACCATATAACGACTATTTTTTTTAAAAGGTTTAGTCATCCTACATTCACCTCTTTTTCTTGGAAATTAGGTTAATAATAACGGCACAAAGTACTATTAATCTCCTAAAATCGTATAAGCTAAACTATTACAAACATCTTTTTGTAAGGCTTTTTTTTATCTTTACATGCACAGTAATTAATACTTTAACACGTTATCTGGCTCTGTTGTGAAAATTTTTAAGCTAGATGTTCTTGTTGCTCTTCCGAAAAAGAGGAATATGATATATAACGTATATTTGAACATTTCCCTGCAAAATAACGTTATAAAGAAGGGCTACTGGTTATGAGCAGCCCCTCTTTTACCTTACTTCACATATACATATGTTTCATTTGAAATAACATTTTATGTCTTGCCCTTACTGTCGTGTATTTTATATTGCAGCGAACCTTGCATCAGAACAATATGTGTTCTGGTGCAAGTTTTTTTTAACTAGAATAAATTCTGGGAAAGCAAATAAGGAACATGATAGATGTGATATTTTAAAGAAAAATAATAGTAGCCATTTGCTACTATTATTTTTTTCTTTAAGTTATCATAATATGCCTGAAATTCTAAAGGGACGTGGTATGCCAATTCATCTAACAACCATTATGTGCTGAGTTCGTAAATGCGAAAATTTCATTCGTGATTTTTGAAAAATAAAACAAAAAAGAAAAACTATCTTTGAAAATGGATGAAACCTACATAAATGTCAACTAATCTATGTACGAATTCCTTTGCTTTAGCTAGGTGTTCTAGGAAATAAGGAGCCATATGCCGGTCAATTTTTCAATTAACTTGGTGTCTAGTTTAGTGTACCATCTCCAATTAATGCATTTTTTCAGGTTCAGTTCATTATATTTTCTACTTTGTCTTTATATACAACATATTCTTTTCCATCCACTACTGCTACCACCGCAAATTCATCATTTGGATTGAATGAAAGCCAGTCAGCCCACATGCTTGTATTAGCACCTCCACTCCACATATGATGAACAGTGTTTTTAGTTAAATTCATAACTTTATAAGACGCATTTGGTGCATTTGTTCCAGTCTTTATTTCAAAAGTGTATGCGTTATGGATTTTTTTATAAAAGTAAAAAACGTTTGATGGACGAAGTAGATTCATAAAATCTTGTTCTTTCTTCTCTGCAATTTTTATGCCTTCTAGTAATGTGACAACATCTGCTCTTAATGTTTTCCAACTGTCTTTAGCTGAATTCAAGTTAGGCTTTAAAAATTTATATCTATTTTGATCAGCTTTTTCATCAGCTTTATCAATATGCCCCATTACGCCCGAATATTGAGAGTCTAAATCATCCCATTGTGTGGACATATAAGTAAGAGCAGTAATAGCACTATCAATCGTACTATGCATATCACTAATATTATGAAATGCAACTCCGACTACACGATTTAATGTAATTTTATAATCTACAGTTTTACGTAATTCTGCTAAATCAGGCTCTAATCGACCTAAATTATCTCTAGCAGTACCTATCATTATGCCACCAGAAATAAGCGTGGGGATAAAAGGGACTTTCACCATTATTAACCCATCAGATTCTAATTTCTTATAATAGTTTACTTGTCCTAAAACTTCATCTAAACGCTTTTGATCAGTCTCTACATCAGCTCCTTGGTTTTTTAAAATCGATTGCAAGGTCTCTTTATGGCTTCCAAATACTCTAACATCTTCTCCAATAGCGTTTTTAAATTTAGTTAATTCTTCTATTAACGCTTTTGCGGACTTTTGGTTTCGTTGAATCCCCACCCTTAAATCTGTAATCCCCTTTTTTAAAGTATCCCCATTTCCATTATTGATCGCCTCTACTAATGTTTCATAATAATTTTCAAACTTTGTATCGTATTCAATAATGCCGGTCAATGTATCTAAAAGCTGTTTTTTTACTTTTGTATTCCATGTAACAGCATGTGCTCTTGCATTCTTTTGATCCTGTACAATTTTACTAGGTAAATCTGCATACCCATTAATAGAAATTCCTTCAAAACTCACATCCGGATTATTAATTAGTAAATAAGAATATTCATTCATAGCCTTTGCAAATAACCCAGCATCTTGTACAGTTTTTTTCATCTTTTCTTCATTTGCTGAAAGAGACATATCTCCAGTGTTCGTTTGTTCAGTTTCAATTGCAAAGGTTGCTACTGGTGTGATTGCATAGGTAGTTGTCATAATTAAAAATGCTGATACAGCCAGTATTTTATAAGGTTTTTTTTTCATCTTTTCTTATTCCTCCTGCATAGAGTATGATTTCAAGTCCTATTCTTATTAAAAGACGATGTTGTTGCATAGATTCGATATTATTAAGCAAATCTATATAACCTGTCCCCTATTGATTAATTCTGTTACAAATTTTTAAAAACAAGTAAACTACATGACTATCTTTTTATTTGGATAAAACTTATATATAAGTGAAAGGCGAAGTCTTTAATGAGACTCCGCCTTTTTAATATATAAGGATTTATTAATTATCGCTTTACTGTTTAACAGTGTAATCATAGGCTCTCTATGTTATGGATTACTTTGCAATAGAATAAATATTTCCCTATTTTTGTGGAGTAACAGTTTCCACTTTTAATTCCTTTATCCCCTCTTTTAATGTAACCGCATCTGTTCTTAATGTTTTCCAACTGTCTTTCGCTGCATCCAAGTTATTTTTTAAGAATTTATATTTATTTTGATCCGCTTTTTGAGCTGCCTTCTCAATATGCCCTAGAACGCCCGAATATTGAGAATCTAAATCTTGCCACTGCGTCGACATATAAATAAGGGCATTAATAGCATCATCAAGTGCCTTATGCATTTCATTAATATTACTGTAAGCAACTCCAACTACTCGATTTAATGTTACTTTATAATCCACGGTCTGACGTAATTCTGCTAATAAAGGCTCTAACTTACCTAAATTATCTCTTGCTACTCCCACTATGATACCGCCAATTATTGGTAGACCCAAAATGGCACCCTTCATTACATTAAATCCATCAGATTCTAATTGTTTATAATAGTTTACTGATCCTAATACTTCTTCTAGACGTTTTTGATCGGCTTCAACATCCGCACCTTGATTTTTTAAAATCGACTGTAAAAGATCTTTATTACTTCCAAATGCTCTAACATCTTTTCCAATAGATTCTCTTAATTTAGTTAATTCTTCTATTAATTGTTGAGCATACTTTTGATTTTGTTGAATTTCACCTCGTAAATCTGTAATCCCTTCTTTTAAAGTTTCTCCATCCCCTGTATTAATTGCCTCTACCATTGTGTCATAATAATTTTCAAATGTTGTATCATATTCAACAATACCAGTCAATGTATCTAAAAGCTGCTTTTTTACTTTCGTGTCCCAAGTAACAGCATGTGCTCTTGCATTCTTTTGATCTTGTACGATTCTACCAGGTAAATCTACATATCCATTAATAGTAATTCCCTCAAAATTCACATCAGGATTCTTAATTAACATATAAGAGTAGGCATTCATAGATTTTGCAAATAATCCAGCCTTTTGCAAGGTTTCTTTCATTTTCGCTTCATTTGCAGAAAGAGAAGTATCTCCATTGTTCGTTTGTTCAATTTCACTTGCAAAAGCTGCTACTGGTGAGACTACAGGAGTTGCTGTCATAGTTAAAAGAGCCGATGCAACGATTAGTTTGTACGGGATATTTTTCATCATTTTCTATTCCTCCAATATAAGTTTTCATTTTCAGTTCTATTCCTGTTTAAAAGCGATGTCTTTTGAAATGAATTCTGCATCTTTATGAATATCATTCCAACTTTCTTTAGCAGCTTTTAAATCATCCGGTATTAAAGAGAATTTGTGGTCTTGCATAGAATCGATATTATCCAGTAAATCTGTATAATTTGCGCCCATTGTATTCCATTGCTTTTGAATATTTGTTAGAGATAAAATCGCTTGATCTACAGTCTGATATAGATATGCCAATGTTTCTTTCGCGTTAGTAAGCGAAAGAACTGCTTGATTAGCACGATCTGCTTTCATACTTAATTCTCCGATTTTGTTTGAAATTTCGTTATAGGAGTCCATATGCTTAGATGCCGTGACACCCGCCGCAGTTCCTAGGCCGATACCAGCTGCTCCAAGAGCTGAAAGTCCACCAACAACAGCTGGTGTTGCTGTACCACCAGTTACAACAATTACAACTGCTCCTCCAATGGCTGCAATAACTAAAATAGCTGCTCCCAATCCCCCACCAATTGACCATGCTAATACATCATCAAAATGTTTTTTCTGAGTAGAACGAAGTTGCTCAATTTCAGCTTGAAGTTGTGGAATCGTTGCTTGTTGACCTGCCAATATTGCAGTTAATCCGCCTTTCCCATCTGGACCACCAACATTATTTTTAAAATCTGTAGAATTTTGATATAGTTTCCCTTTGAAGTCTTGTAGCATCTTAATTACATCTGTTACCTCTTTTGAATTTGTATTAATTGTTGTAATTAAATCATTTATGCCCTCTTTTAGACCTGCCTTATCTTTCTTTTGTACAGTATCTACTAATGTGTCGTAATAATTTTGAAATTGTTCATCGTAATTTACAATATTACGAGCTGTTTTTTGAATCTGTGGCTTCGCTGTATCTAACCAATAATTCGCATTGATTCGTGACAGTTCTTGATTAAGGTGAATATTTTTGAGCAACTCTCCTCCTTCTGATCCTAAATCGATATTAGATAAATTTACATTCGGTTGCTTAATCATTGTTTTTGCGTACAAATCCATTACAAGAATATGAGACCCTGTTTCAGCCAATGCTTTCTTCAGTCCCTCAGGACCTAAAACATAATTGCCTACTTTTTGTTCTTGGGCGGTCGTTTCTTGTGCAAATGCATGAATAGTGTTACCAGTAGTAGCAGTTATAACCGTTGCCAGAGTGGCTAAAGTTAGCACTTTGAATGGGAATTTTTTCATCATTTTTCTCCTTTTTTCGCTATATTCCTAGAATTTTCATAGTTTTTCCAAAAACGTAATATCAAAATTTATATACCTGTTCTTCAAGGTAACCTATTACATTTTTTAATTGTCTTAATGTATCTTTTTGAGACTGCTCGTTAGTTGCATCAACATTAGTAGATAATTTTGTAATATTATTTTTTATTAGATCCAAATCTTCTTTATAGCGCTTTAGTAGGTCAAGTTCTACATCTACTTGATTTGCAAACGTATGCAAATCATTTTGTGAAAGAAGAAGCATTGATTTTTGCAAATCTGCTATTGATAGTTTCGTTGTTAAATCATATATTTTTTGGTTTTGTTTCTCTAAGTCATCTAAATATGATCGCTGCTCTGCTGTTAGTTTATTTACTTCTGCGAAGACACCAAATGTTTTCTTAATCTTTTCAGTATCAATGGCTTTCATCAGGTCATATTCTTGCGTTTTTGCGGCTGCAGCTGCAGCTATTTCACCTTGTTTGCTTTTCTCAATTGCTTCACGAGCTGCTTTTTTGGCCGATTCAATTTCTAGAGCAGTTTTACCTTGTTCTGTCGCTTCTTGCGCTGCTTTTTTCTCCGCTTCTAGAATAGAGTTGTTAATTTCTTTTCCTTTGTTATACGCTGCCATCCCTGCTTGAGCAGCCGGTTCAATAATTTCTTTTGAAAGACTATAAATTTCTTTGAATATAGCAAATCCCTGCTCATTTAAAGCTCCTGGTATTAATGCAATTTGTTGTAAATCATTTTGAATTGCTTTTTTGGTATTTAATATTTCATTTTTTAACTGATCTATTTTTCCTGTTCCATCTGTACCTAATATGCCTTGCGCAGTTGCCACATTAGTATCGAAATCTTTTAATTTTTTATCAAGCTGTAATTTAAGATCAGTTAACTCATTAATTTGTCGTTGCGCATTTTCTTGATTCGTCATAGCCATTTCTTGAAGTACTTCAAGTCTATCCACAAAACCTTCTCTATCTTCTTTATTGTCTACATACGATTTTAATGTCGGATAATAGCTATTAAATTTTGTTACAAATCCTTTGCTTTTTGAATTTAATAGAATTAACTGTGGATAGAGTTCCAATGACCATTCCTTCATATCTTGTTTGATTAGGAATTGATTTGTATTTAAAGCTGGGACTTCCTCTAGCTGTACATTAGGACTCATTAAAGATTGATCAATATACGTTTGGATTAATTTAGATTGCGCACCTAATTTTCGTAATGATGAAGAAATATCCATGTTTTCCTGTTGAGTTTCTGCTTGAACGATTGGTGTTGCGAGAGTATTGATAGGAATAGTCGCTCCAGTTACAATGGATGTTATTAAAAATCCTGTCATTATTTTATTCTTCATTCCGTACACTCCTTTACCATTTTTTTCTATAACTTGATTCATATAACTTGTACGACCTAGCGCTAGGCTCACTCTTTGTACACGGATGAGGAAAGAGAAGTCTTTCAGATAGGGTGTTATCCTTATTTTTTACTTCTAATAGGATGTAAGAATTTTACTCATCTCTCATTTAGATACTTTATTTTCCAAAAAATAAACAATAAAAATTCATCAGCTATATTTGAATTAGACACCCAATGGGTAGTAATATATTAATTCTCCCAAAGAGTTGCGGTTTAACTTACAGAGCCACGAGGATTGATAAGCCAATGCTTACAGTTAATCCTGTTTTGACTTTAATATCAATTACATAATATGTCTCTTAGTTTTGTCAGCAAGAGCCTTACAAGACTACAAAAGACGAACTTATACTGTACATTGCTTATACTTTTATTGCGGAATAAATTCACTTTTGTTATGCAAAAACTTAGAACACTTTTATTACAAACTTGATCATTTTGAGATTCTAGGTCTCTCATTAATTAACTGATTATTAGGAAAATTATTTTCGACATAATGTTACTTACAACTTCGCTATACTCCTATTAGCGTAATCTTCTCCTTTCTCTCTGGTCATACCAGTTATGTTGTTCATTAAAACATTAAATTTTTAATGCGTAAATAGCAAAATTTTGTCGATTGTACTCAATAATTTAACTGTTAAGTAAAAACACGAGCCAAAAACATTATACAAATATAATTAATTAAAAATTTCACCTCTGTAATTGTAATGATTACAAATTAATATATATAAGGTTAAAAAATAACTATTTTAGCTTAACCAAGAAATTATATTTTAGAAAAAATACTTATAGAATAATTTAATAGGTTTTTTTATACTTTTTTACCTTTATTTAGTAATGTATAATTGCATAAAACATAGATATATCATGTGATATATGTTACATTATTAATTTTTACGAAATATACCCTAATATCAACATTAATAAATATTTAAAATGGAGATATTAATCTATAAACTTATTCATCGTTATAACCATATATTTTAAAATATAAAACAGCTGCAAAACTTTCTTAAAAATCCTTTGCAGCCTTCTGTTTTTTTGTTTTCTTTAGAAAAATAGTGTTTCAAGTTAACAATATGGTATAAACATTTCCATTGTGCTTTTGCTTGGATATATGTTTCATGGACTCTTCAAAAGCTATTTGTTTGAGCTGACGTCAGACTCGTTTGTCTAATTCAGAACTATACTGATAAATCCAGCGCCTAATTATTATTTAAAAAATAGATAAGCTTCGTTTCTCCATTATTTTTGCCAACTCCTGAAAATTGAAACTGTTCCGCTAACAAGATAATATCAGGTTGATCATACGTCTATTTAAATACAAGTTCCTTATCTAAACAAATCACACACTTTTTCTAGAGTAATAAGCTCAGTATTTTCAAGTTTTAGAGATTACTTACACCTATGTTTAAGTTTTTACATTGAAACCAAATAACAAGCCTATATTATTGTATATTTTTCACGGTACTGTCTAGGGGTCATGCTAGTAATTTTTTTGAAAACCCTCGTAAAATAACTTTGGTCATTAAAGTTTAGCCAAGCACAGATATCTGATAACGAATAAGTAGTTAGAGTTAATAATTTTTTTGCTTCTTCCACTCGTTCCCTTTGAATATATTCACTTAAAGTAATTCCCATTTCTTTTTTAAATAGTTTAGACAGATAAGTAGGGGTAATTTCCAAATGATTAGCAAGTTCATTGAGAGTTATTCCATCGTAAACATTTTTATTAATATGTTTCATACATGTAGTAACCGCGTATGAATACTTTTGTGCATTGTATTCTTTCACACGATCTGCAAAGGTACGTAAAGCGTCTCCTGACAATCGCTTTGCAGATTCTACGTTATCTAATTGTTCCAGAGTTTGTATATATAAAATACTATGAGCAAAAGCAATATCTGGTGGCAGGTTTCCTTCTATCGCATATCGAGTAGCTAAGGTAATCGCAATAATTCCAAGGTTTTTTTGGTTCCTGAGCGGATCCTCTATTAACATCAGTTCAACATCCTCTTGTGAAACTGCATACATATACTGTATTAACTTTTTTTTATTTCCTTCTTTGATAGTCAAAAAGAAATCATTTACTAATGCCATGTTGTGAGTTTTAGGTTTGTTTTGTCGGCGTTTTAAAATATATAAATCAGGTTTCACAATTTTATTAGGAACTTCCTCTAGTACTTTATTTTTTTCTAAAACAATACCTACATCTAACTTTTCATTGAAAATCATGTAATGTAATAAAATTCCCATATCAATTAATGTAGTTTTTTTAATCTCAGATAAACACTGATAATAGGCTAGTCTTTCTTGAATTTTATCATTTGATTTAAATTCTTTTTGAAGTTTTATGGTCATATCATCTGAACCTTTTGGATGTATAGTGGGACCGATAATAATAGTCCCTTTAATGTGATCATGATTTTCTATATGTATTAGAACAAAATTTTCAAGATAGCTGTTACATCTGAAAAGTGGTAAGTTAAAGGGATCGTTTTCTTGATAAATATCACTAAGATGTTCTTCTTTTGAAGAATAAAAAGGACTATATATATCATCAGATGTAGAATGATATAAAATTTTTTTGTCTGTAGATAAAATATGTACAGGGGCATTAAATGCTTTATGTGCAAGATCACACAAGTGTTGTATATCGATAGAAGTATTCATTACATTCTCCTTTTAAGTAAATTATTTGATAAATTTCCGCATTGTTCCTTTTATAGTTTCATAAAATATATTCTGCTAGGTATAATTCACGACAAATAATACTATAAAATATCAAATTAGTACAATTAACGACAAAATATTACTATATCTTTTTTATGAAAATCATATATTATTTAATTGTAATTAGCATCTAAATATCAGAGTAGATAAGAAAATGAAATGAACGAAGGTCATTTCTTAATTCTACAAGATCTAATCATTACACTTGAGAAAACAGTGAAGAACATACAAAATACAGTGGTACTCAATGCGAGGACCAAGCTGGAAAAAAGATTCAAAATACAGCGAAAGTAACAGGAGATACTGTACCACCGCAAGAACCAACAAACAAAATTTCAATTCAATTACTTGTACAAATTGAATTCCAAAAATAGATAATGTTAATTTAAATGTAAAACTGAAAACCTACTGTGTTTCAAATTTTAGACAAAGATAACAAAAAGTCGGGAAATTAACAACAGAGGACAATGATAAGACTATTTATGAACCACTATGCTTCGGAAAGTACACGTTGGAAGAAATTCAAGCACCAAATAGGTCTACGTTATTTAAAGATCTAATTGAGAGAAGAATCTTATCATCAGTACAAAAATAAAAAAAGAAAACATAAAAAACGAATAGAATATTTAAAATTCTGGCGATATAGGGACAACTATTTTTATCTAATCCCCCACAATATTACTGGTCCCAACATTAGTTTTATTTTCCACAAATGAGGAAGAAATATATAGATTTCAAAAATACTAGGAATTGCAGAGGAGATAGAACATATGAATAAACTTTATTTATATGTTGTTCATCTTTGTATTATTAATCTTTATGCTACCTAGCTCGAATACCGCACCACATCAACATATTCTTAATTTTCCACTTTATTTTTAATTAAGAATCAAAATACCTTTAAATGAAGTTGTATTATAGTTTATTAAATACTATAAATAAAAACAAAATGCTATTTAAACCTCCTCTGACTACTTATATGAGGGTTTTTCTCTAATGATACCTATGGTATTAACTCTACTTTAAAGGATCATTTTAAGAGAATTTGAGAAGCCATTTTTCTAGTTCACCATCAAAAATCTTGAAATTTATGTAAAAAAGAACCCGTTTTATATATAGTTTCTTTTTTTCATTTCTTTAACTTAGTCTAATCTATATTGGCCAGTTAATTGTTCCTCAGCCATTCGAGCTAAGTGTAATTATTCTAATCATTAACACCTTTTTCCTTTAAATTCTTTAGACCCTATCCTTGTTTATATGAATAGCTTTCTTATTCGAAAATAGATTTTTAAAAATTCCTACCCCTACAATTAATACACCTATTCCAACTAATTTATTTATTTGTATTGGAACGCTCTCCATTCCAAACAATCCGAATGTATCAATACATAATGCAACAACTAATTGTGTAATAAGACTAATTAACACCGTATACGCTGGACCTAAACTCTTTATTGCACCCATTATACAAATAATTAATCCAATGCCAAACAATCCGCTTATATAAAACAAATAATTTGTAGTGTAAAAATTAATGCTAATACTTTTCTCTGTTATGATATAAAATAGACCAGAACTTATGAGACCTATTCCAAGAACAAATGCAGTTGTTAACCACTGTCCTACACATTCATTGACCTTTGTGTTAAAAATAGATTGTAAGCTAATTAATACTCCAGCAAATATAGCTAAACTAAATCCAATCAAAATATTCCTCTCCCTTTCATTGCTCATATATATTATCTTTAGCAACTTCCTTCATTCTAGAAAAATCTTTAATTACGATAACTCCATTTTTCTTTTCAATTAATTTTTCTTTATTTAATTTCTGTAACACCCGAATTACGTGCCTATAACTTACTCCTATAAAATCAGCAATACTTGATATGGAAGTTGCATCTAAATCCTCTTTATACATATTTCCGTTACTATCGGTTGAAATTGATAGTAAATAACTAGCTACACGCACTTCTACTGGATAAAGTAAATTTAGAGCTGTAAAACGGGTCGATATTTTTAACGTGTTCGCAATGTTTTCAAGCAAGAAGTTCATAAATATAGGATCATGTAATAACTTGTTTCTAATAACCCTATTAGAAATGGAGATAGCTACAACATCTGAACACGCTTCAACGACATTATGAGTCTTGCTTTTTTGTATTAATTCAAGATCACCAACAACCGCCAATGGATTGATAAAGCGAAGAATTAGTTTCTTTCCTTCTGGTGTAATCGTATAAACTTTTACTTTACCTTTCACTACAAAATATAAACGATCCATTTCGTCATCTATATTGCAAATAAACTTGCCTTTTTCAAAATGATTTATTTGAAAATAAGCTGTATCTATTTCTGAAAAAATCTCAAATATTTTATTAGTTTTCAAATAATGAATAATTAAATCTGATCTATTCTCCATTCTCATTTCCTCCTTCTATTTACATATTAAATATTACAATCCCTATAATCATTACTATTGTTCCCACAATATGATATCTCTCCATCTGTATCTTTTTTATATGGAACAGTCCTTTTATTTCAATGAAAGTTGCTGTTAACAATTGAGCAACCATAAGTGTGCTAGCTGTCAATGTAACCCCCATTGAATATATCGCCATAGTTTCTGCACAAATAATGAATCCACCAAATGCACCGGCTACTAAATATATTTTTTTCACACCCTTTAAATCCGTTACTTTCTCTTCTTTCTTTAACAAAAATATAGTTACTGCAATAAGGAATCCAATTAAATGCGTTATAATACTCGTTGGCCATATGCCGATATGTGAACTAAGTTTCGCATTAAAGGTTCCTTGAAGTGTTATACATACACCAGCAAAAACAGCAAATACAATGCCTTTCAAAAAATCATCTCCTAATTTTTTATTTCTAACTTAATTAAAAGCTATGACCCTAAAAGGCAAAAGGACAAATGTCACATCACTATGAAAATAATTAGAAATGAACAAAAAACACATCTCAAAAATTTGAGATGTGTTTTTATATTTTTATTAATATATAATTTTTTACATATTATAACTACGCTACATTAACAGTCTTCTTCATAACAAACTTTGCAAATAAGAAACGCACAAGCGGCCCCATAATAATTAATTGTAATGGATAAGCCATAATGAAATTTTTAATAAAAATTGAAAAATAACTTGAAACAAATGATTCCCCTTGTAGTCCACCATGTAAATACATCATAGCCATTCCGTAAAATGACATAAAGAAAACCATTCCGATTACCATAGCTGTAGCCATCGCTACTATAATATTTATTTTCTTCGATTTATTAAACGGTATCGCGAATACAATTTTTTTCGCACAAGGTCCAACGATACATATCTCAATTAATAACGCAATCATAAATCCAATTAGTAGTTCTAATGCGATCTCCTTAATATGAATTGGCCCTCCTGCTCCGTTCAATAATAAATTGTAAAACGTCATTACGATAACCATCCCTAGGCACATCATCATACCGAATTGGAGGTTTTCCTTTCTTGTTGTTGGCAACTTTCATCATCCCTTCTCTTTGAGTCTTTGCCATTATATCGATATTGGAAACTCCTTCGTAAGTGAACATTTTGTGAACATTTCGAAAGCGTTTACGTGTATTTCTTTCACTCTTCACTCTAATCTTCCCATTCTATAACTGTATGCTTATAAAGGTTTTATATATTTCACTGTTGAATTACTAAATTTAACATTGAAATATATTACTACTAGGAGGATAACTATGAATGAAGCAGAATTTTACGCCTATCACATCGTTACAAAGAAAAAAATGAATATCGGACAAATCATTCATTTTGATAAAAATCAAACTAACACTTTATATCACTTCTTTTTTGAAAGAGAACACTTAAATGCTACTGGCGAAGATTCTATTCAAATTTTAAAAAGCAATTATATAAATAACGAACTACATATAAATAATGAAAACGCTCAAGTAGTTATGAAATATACGGATCAAACAATTAGAGCCGTTAGGGAAACGATTGTCGAAATGGTTAGGCTGCAAGAATATCCTGAATACCCTTCAAGGTTATCTTGCTTATATGCTTCTAAAAGCTATGAAGATGCTTTGAAATGGAAAGCGTTATTTGATTCTTACAACCGAGATGTTTTACAGATTGTTAAGCTACTAGTGAGTGGAAATTCTTTTGAAAGCGACGGAAATCTTTTACCAAAAGAAGATGGTATTTCTTTCTCCAGAAAAATTGAACAGGCTAGAGACTATTGGAAAGGAAATAGCAAAAGCGAATTACCTGAGCTACTGATTAATGGGAAAATTCAGGTGGTGGAAATTATCGATGATTTTTCCAAAATTAAAATTTAATTCTTGGCTAAATATTAGAGAATGGAGATTACAATGATGAAAAAGGTGTACTTCAATCATGATGGTGGTGTAGATGATCTAATTTCACTATTTTTATTACTCCAGATGGGTAATGTCGAACTTACAGGTGTTTCAGTTGTCCCTGCAGATTGTTATTTAGAACCCGCAATGTCTGCAAGTCGTAAAATTATTGATCGCTTCGGCAAAGGTAATATCGAAGTAGCAGCGTCAAACTCTCGTGGAAAAAATCCATTTCCGAAAGACTGGCGAATGCATGCATTTTATGTAGATGCTTTACCCATTTTAAATGAGTATGGAAAAGTTGCAACACCTGCAGCAGCCAAACCTGCGCATCATCATTTAATAGAAACTCTTCTACAAACGGAAGGAAAAACAACTTTATTATTTACAGGGCCGCTAACTGACCTAGCCCGTGCATTATATGAGGCTCCTATAATCGAAGATAAAATTGAACGTCTCGTTTGGATGGGCGGTACATTTCGGACTGCAGGCAATGTACATGAGCCGGAACACGATGGAACGGCTGAGTGGAATTCGTTTTGGGACCCTGAAGCAGTAGCTCGTGTATGGGAGGCGAAGATTGAAATCGACTTAGTAACACTAGAAAGTACAAACCAAGTTCCGTTAACAATAGACATACGTGAACAGTGGGCAAAAGAGCGTAAATATATTGGTGTTGATTTCCTTGGTCAATGCTATGCGATGGTTCCTCCTCTCGTTCACTTTTCAACGAACTCTACTTACTATTTGTGGGATGTATTAACCGCTGCGTTTGTTGGGAAAGCTGACCTTGCACAGGTACAAACGATTAAAAGTATTGTTCATACATACGGACCTAGCCAAGGGCGTACAGTGGAAACTGATGATGGGCGACCTGTAAATGTCGTTTATAATGTAAACCACAATGGTTTTTTCAACTATATAACTGACTTAGCAAAGAAAGCTTCCACTTGAAATTCTATCAATACGAAAAATAAATAAAGTCGTATAGCTTCAGATGATGAGCCTGCAAAAAAATTCAAATTGGTTGCGGCTTAATATTTACTTATTAAAAAGAGTATTGAAGTAAACTTCAATACTCTTTTTGTACAGTTTAAGGCTATTTGATTAAAGTTGCGTTTTACAGGTTAACCATTTCATAACCATTTACAAAATACGTTATTGTTTCTAACTCATCTTCATTTAATTCTCTATCTAGCTCTTGTTTATACGCTTCCTTTATCTTCTCTTCATCGCCTTTATGAGCTTCTGTGTATGTTCCTACTGTTTTTAGCAATTGTATTTCTTTTAAAAATCCCTCCCGATCTATAGCCTCTCCATGAGAAAGAATATATGTCTCAGCATCAAATTTTTCTAGTTCATCTATTAATGTAACCATTCTTTTCGTCGTATAGTTCCACTTCGAAGAAAAAATATCTGCATATATACAGTCTCCTAAAAATAATATCTTTTCTTCTTTTATATACATAACAACAGAGTCATGTGAATGATCTCCGCCCACATGCTTTAGCACACATGTCACTTCACCAAGATCTAATTCAAGTTGATTCTGGAATGTTAAAGTTGGAGGAATAATTTTAATATTTCTCGCTTTTTCATTAAACTCTTTTTTGATACAATCCGCACAAAATTCAATTTCAGTACCCTCTTTTACACGTGTGTCCAACGCTTCATCTGTCCATTCATAAGAAACAAGTTTACTCATCTCTTTTTTCGTTTCAGAATGTGCAATAGACAATGCCTCTTGTAGTACAGGTAATCCAAAAATATGATCCCAGTGCCAATGCGTTAGTGCTACAAAATCAGGACTTGATACATTCTGTTCTTTTAACATTTCTAGAAATAATTGTGCATGTTCTTCTGAATTCCCCGCATCAATCATTAACGTTTTTTCTTTTCCAACTACCATCCCTAATATAGGTCTATCTGTTTCAGAAACAGGTGTCATATACCAAAATGAGTTTCCTATTTTTTTAATTTGCTGCATAATCAATTCCCCTTTTCATATTCCCACTTAAATTTAATATATAAATTATAACGAATTGCTAGTTTTTTCTCTATACTCAAACACAATTACTTGGACTAATCCAACTTAACTTTTCGTAAGCTAAAAATAAGGGAATACAATCGGAGTGTGATACTATGGAGCGTTTATGGATTCCAATGATTGTAACATTTTTTTCGTTCGGTGGATTACTATTAGGAGCTGTTGTTGGAGTTGCAACACGCCAGCTAATTGAAGAAAAGATGCATCGTTTATACGCATTATGTGGTGGTATTTTGCTTGGCCTTTTATCCCTTGAAATTATTCCTGAAACATTTTCAGGCTATGAAATGACTGGTCCTATACTTGGTGTAGCTATCGGTATTTTAGTTATGAGCTTATTAGATAACTATTGTCACCATCCAATGATACATAAAAAGGATCAACAAGCATGGCAAACATTCCTGTTTCTCTCTTTCGCTATATTTATTCATAATATACCGAGTGGATTTGCGTTAGGCACAGCTTTTATTAATCATGCTGACTCAGCCATTCCCTTTTTAATAGCAATCGTCGTTCACCATATTCCAGAAGGATTAGCTTTAATTATCCCCTTTCTCTTTACAAAACATAAATATGTTTCATTTCTATTAACAACTTTATTACTTTCTCTTATTCTCGGTACCGGTACGGTGTTTGGCATTTTAATGGAAGGAAAAGCTCTTCATTTACAAGGTCTCATTATGGGCAGCGCTATCGGTTCACTTGGTTATGTCACAATTCATGAAATGCTTTGGAAAGCTAAGAAACAGCTCTCTTTCCTTACATTTCTCATGTGGGCAACTAGTGGTTTTTTACTAATAACAGTGTTTACTTTATTCGCTGGTCATCATTAAAGCTAAAAAATTTATTATTTGTATATTTTTCCTTTTTCTTCAAAACATATTGTTATCTACCTATTATGAGGAGGAACAATTATGTTTGGGAAAACAGCTGGTGAAGCATTAGTTGATTTATTAATTGACTGGGGAGTAGAACATATATACGGTATGCCTGGAGATTCTATCAATTCTATCATTGAAGCTTTAAGAAAAAAACAAGATAAAATTAAATTCATTCAAGTTCGCCACGAAGAAGCTGGCGCATTAGCAGCGGCCGCTTATGCGAAATTAACAGGGAAACTCGGTGTTTGTATGGCAATCGCAGGACCTGGAGCTATTCATTTATTAAACGGTTTATATGATGCGAAACTCGATAAGGCTCCTGTGCTAGCAATTTCAGGACAGGTAGAAACCGATTTACTCGGAACGGATTTTTTCCAAGAAGTAAACTTAGAAAGATTGTTTGATGATGTTGCAGTGTATAACCAGCGCATTATGTCAGCGGAGCAACTACCTGCTGTAGTGAATCAAGCGATTCGTATGGCCTATACGAAAAAAGGTGTATCTGTTCTCACTATTCCGGATGACGTTCCGAAATTCGAAGTAAAAAATGGGGCTCGTGTTACAAACACTTCTTTTACATTGCCTGAGCTATTTCCGCAAAAAGAAGATTTAGATGCAGCGAAACTCGCAATAAATGAAGCGACAAAACCTGTTATTTTAGCAGGTAAAGGCGCAAAACATGCAAGAGAATCTTTACTTGCATTCGCAGAACATATCGGCGCTCCAATCGTACTTACATTGCCAGCTAAAGGAATTGTTCCTGATGAACACCCACTTTGCATCGGTGGATTAGGATTAATTGGAACGAAACCATCTTATGAAGCAATGAAACACGCGGATACTTTAATTATGGTGGGTACTTCTTATCCGTTCACTGGTTTCTTACCTGAAAAGGCAAAAACAATTCATATCGATACAGATCCTGCCCAAATCGGGAAGCGTTATGTGACAGATATCGGCTTAGCCGGTGATGCTGATAAAACATTAAAATGGTTAATTGAAAATGTAGAAAAACACGAGGACCATTCCTTCTTAGAGCATCATCAAGAAATGATGAAAAAGTGGGAAGAAAAATTACACGGTCAGGAAGAAGATTCCTCTACTCCAATTAAACCACAACGCGTTATGCATGCATTGCAGCAAGTAGCAGAAGATGACGCCATTCTTTCAGTTGATGTCGGAAATGTAACGGTCTGGACAGCAAGGCACTTCCGTATGACGAACCAGCAATTTATCATTTCAAGCTGGCTCGCAACACTTGGCTGCGGTTTACCTGGTGCACTTGCTGGAAAAATTGCGTTCCCGAATAAACAAGTATTTGCAGTTTGTGGTGACGGCGGATTTGGAATGACTATGAACGATTTTGTAACAGCTGTAAAATATAAACTACCAATCGTTGTCGTCGTATTGAACAATAATAAAATTGCCATGATTAAATTCGAACAAGAAGTTATGGGTAATATCGAATTCGGCACCGATTTAACGAATCCAGATTTCGCAAAATATGCAGAGGCGTGCGGCGGTATTGGCTACCGTATTGAGAAATTAGATGAACTACTACCTGCTTTCGAAAGTGCAGTAAAACAAAACAGGCCGTGTATTATTGATGTAGTTGTAGATGTAAACGAAGCACCAATGCCAGCAAAAATCACATTTGGTCAAGCAGCTGGTTATACGAAACATATGATAAAAGAATTATTTGAAGAAGGTAAAATTGATTTACCTCCACTTTAAACGAAAAAAGATAGCTGAAAACGATTTGTCTTCAGCTATCTTTTTTTATTTTTGTACCTCTCTATAGAATGAAAAATCATTCATAGTCGGTTGTATTTGTTTCTCTACTTTCCCTTTTTTCTTTTCCCCCTTCGGCCTTCTCACATTTCCTAATTTAATCGCATCTTGCATACTATTACTAATCAAATTTCCAGATAAGATTGTCATACTATAAAAAAGAATTGGTATGACCACGCTCCAAGTATGAGTAGTTAAATGGCGGAAGTTTTGACCAATTAATCCTGTCCATTCTTTTGTTACACTATCTGCCTCTGTACCAAAGATTATTGTTCCGCCGAAAAACAGTTCTAACAAACCAAGATGTAAGAGAAGTAATAGGGTGCTTACAAATTGCTGGGCTACTAATAAAAGAAATGATGGTAATATATGTGGCCATACATGGCGTTTCAACCGCTGCCACTTACTCCCTCCGAGCACAGTAGCAGCCAACATAAATTCTTCATTCTTAATACGCTTTACTTCTTGCGCCGTATACAACATAACAGTTGGTACAGCAAGGCACGCAAGAACTATAATTTGAAACGTAACCCGTAAATGAAACGGAGCAGCCTCCTCTCCACTTTCAAACATTAAAACTTCATTTAACATAAAATAGGAAATCATAATCATCGGTACAATACTAAACGGATCAAAAAAAGATGAGATAACTGAAAATGAGCGTTTACTGTACATACCAAGCAATAAACCAATAGTTCCGCCAATTACTACACGTAAAATTGCGATAACGATACTAGCACCAACTGTCCATTTCGCTCCTTCTATTATTAACTGAAAAAGGTCGCGTCCTTTCTCATCGCTTCCAAACCAAAATTTACTCGATGGTGAAAACGGAGCAGCCTCTAATTCTCCTTTTTCGTTATACATCATCGTTAATTCACGAATATTTCCGTCAAAAAACACCGTATTTCCAATACTAACAATCATTAATACACTCAAAAAAGTAACACCTAGCCAAAATCTCACATCTCTTTTTACAACTTGCCACATGTTACACACGCTCCTTTATAACATTTTTTAAAAGCGTATGTAATAAACGAAATAGTATAAAAAGCGGTACGTATAATATAACTAAACTCACTGTAAATATTTCTAATTTGGAATTTTCTTTTACAAAAACAAACATGCCGTACGTATTAAATAGCCATTCAATAATATATAAATTTGATAACATAAATAAAATATTTGTTTTTGCATAATAGACTGTTGTTAACAAGACGTTTCTTGAAATATGGTGCGTCAAAACATGTCTTAAACTCAGTCCTTTACTCTTTGCAAATATGCTATAATCTTTCTCTAATTCTTCTCTAAAACGTAATAATAGTAGCTTCATAAATAATAACGTTGTAGGTATAGCAAGACATATTATTGGTAACATACGAGCTCTATCCTCACCAAATCCCGCATGTTTCACTGGCATAAATCCTGTTTTTTGAAAGATAATTACTACTAGAAGTTGAGATAATAAAATTAATAAAATGTCCGGGATACTTTCCAGTGCGACGAAAACTCCATTCCATATACGTTGCTTTGATTGAGAGCGCTGCAATACCCACACAACGATAACATACGCAATGAGTAAAGAAAGTATAAATGCCGAAATAAATACAAACATTGTCTCTACATAATGAATCCATATTTGTGGAAATAACTTTCTTGAGTTCCGAAATCCGTAAGTAATTTCACCTGGTTGTAGTAACTTCTCCCCAAGAAACAGAACTGTGTCCCAAAAACCGATTAAATCAATTTGCAGTCCTTTAAATAAACGCGGAAGTGCTCCTAAAAAAAGGATACAAATAAGTGCCGCAAATAATTGTAAACATGTAACTCCACACCACTTACCAATTCGAATGAACATAACCATTATCCTTTCTATTTAAATGAATATTCAGAAATAAAATATATGTATAGTACCTATACCTTTTAACAAATTAACTCCTCTTTCTAAAAAACATAGCAATTCCCGTCATTTTTTGGAAGTTGTATTATATCTTTCGACCATTATCCAACATTTTCCTTACCAATAAATTCCATACTATAAAAAAGCACTTATTTTTAAACTAAGTGCTTTTTGTATTTAATTCTATTTTACGAATGTATCACACATCCACTCATAAAACTTTTCCTTTTCTTCAAATTGAGGGTAATGTGCTGAGTTTTCAAAAGCTATAAATTCCTTTTGATCCGCTTCAATCAAATCAAAATATTTTTTAGCTGCATGAAATGAAGTATTATAGTCATATTTACCCATAAGAAAATAAAATGGTAGCTTTAGCTTAGTTACTTTAGTAGGTAATGGATTCTTTAAATCTTTTTCTAATAAGACCGTTTGGGAATGTGATACTCCAACGTTATAACGAATTACGTCTAACAAGTTATATTCATTACTAAGTAACATCTGAATGTTATCACCATCTGGATTTTCAATGAGTCTTGATGTTCCACCATATTTTGCAACATAATCTCTCGGAGTGTATGTATCGCCGTTTTTAATTTTTTCGGTTAACTCTTTTAAATATGAAACCTCCTCCGTATTTCCCCCATTTTGCGCCTGTTCAATAACGTATTTTAAACTATCCATCTCACTTTCTACTGTGTCACCCATCTGCCCTATACCAACATATGCTTCATATTTTTCAGGAGCTTTATAGGCAGCTTGCATTCCAATATATGTACCGTAAGAATGCCCAATCAATATTACTTTTTCTTTACCGAGACGTTTTGAAACATAATCTGTCATAGCTAATAAATCTTCTACAAGTAGGTCTGATGATAATTTCGAATAGTCTTCAAAAAAATGATACGATTTCCCGCTTGCCCTTTGATCATAATTAACAACTGTGAATTTCTCTTCCAATAAGTATTGATATTTTTGAGCATATGGTATTTCCGAAGAACCTGGTCCACCATGAACAAAGATAATTACTGGATTCCTCTTATCTTTGCCACGTATCATAATCTCATGACCACTTCCATTTATCTCTACTTGTACTAATGTACTTATACTGTTATTACTCTTTATTTGCGAAGTCCATGTAGGAAATATTAGTGCTATGGTTAGTAATAGTATAGTAATGACTCCAATAAGTTTTATTGATTTTTTTATCTTTTTCATAATACGCTTCCTTTCTGTTAAATTTATAAAATATCAATTTATTTCTGCAAAACTACCTCAAGAAAATAAAAGTACAAAACAAGTACACTTTCCAATTTCATCTCAATGTTTTTGTACATTATTAATGTCCCATACACATCTTAACTTTCCGCTATATAACCCCTTAATATTTTCTTAATTTCCAATATTTTATTATTATGAAGACTTGATAACGTCTTGCATACACGTATTTATGTATCACAAACATAGAAAAAAGCCCTTGTTTTCAAAACAAGGACTTTTTTCATAAACTATTTCGCTACCTCTTCTTTCGGCATTACCATACCTTTATACAATTGAACAGTTATCCAGTAATAGATAAAATAAATGACTAAGAATATTCCTATCGGCATCCACACTTTTACAAACGGGTCAACTAAAATAAAGCTGAATAAGTTAAGCCCTACTAAAACGTGGGAAATTCCAATGATTGCTGGGAAGATAAATAAATATGAAATTTCTTTATATATACTTTTCGTTAACATACTACGTCTCACACCGATTTTTCGTAACATTTCATAGCGGCGTACGTCGCGAGAAGCACCTGTTAATATTTTGAACATAAGGGAACTTGCCATCATTGCTAAAAAGGCAATTCCGAGGAAAAATCCCATAAACATTGTTCCGCTCATGAAGCTGTTCATGAACTGATAAATTGTCATTTTCGTAAATAAATCTACCTTTGCACCTGTTGCTTTTTCAATTTGTTCTTTTTGTCTCTTGTCTATTTCGATCAACAACGGTTTATATTTTTTCATATCATCTACTTTTGCTAATGTTACAGTATGTTCTGTTCCTTGAATTCCTTTATAATGCTCTTCATCAGCAATTCTTACAGGCTTTCCGCTAAATTGATTATGTGTAATTTGTATTTCTCTTACAACCGCATCTTCCCAATCTTTTGGCATACGAGGAAGCCTATTCGCTGCTTCGGGAGCTTCCAAAGCAGAATATACAGGTTCTGTTAAAGGTTCAGCCACACGTTTTCGTGCAGGCTCTTTTAACGTCTTTGTATCAAAATGATCTGAAATAAGTGGTGGGTTTTCAGTTAAGTCGTTACGTAAATAATAAACCGCTTCTCCATCTACTTTATATTTGTACTTGCTTTCTTCAACAATTTCCATTTCTTTCAAGGCCGCTTTGTCTTGATCATTCGGATCATGAATTACAACATCATATACACGAGAAAAGTCTGTCATAATACCTACATTTTTTTGGAACGCCATACCTGCCGTCATCGCACCTGCACCTAATGCAATTAACATCGCTACAGTTCCTAATACTCTCGATAAACTATTTACTCGAAAGCGTAACTGTGCATATGTAAAACTATTTAAGCCCATTTCATTTCGTTTTTTATTTCCCTTAATTTTCATCACAAAAAATGGGAGCAATGAACTAAAAATAAAGTACGTTCCAAGTGTTGTAACAATCGTCGCTATTATAAAACCAAGTTCAGCATATGTTCTTATATTTACCATAAAATAATACCCTGTACTTACTAGTAATACACCCAGTACTGTCATTATAATAATGCGAGTTTTACTTTTCTTTACTTCATCTAGTGTTTCATCTTCACGAATTAACTCTAGTTCTGTTTTACGTAACAATCGAATGCTATTCATTATACCCGTAATGAAAAATAGTATTAAGAAGAAAATAGATGTAACTAAAATAGCTGGTGTGTATACAGATGCGTAACTACCTTTTGCTGAAATTTCCATGCCATTCATTAAAAAATTTCCTGCTACACTTGCAAGTAACATTCCTACTAAAATACCGATAATAATACTGACAATACCCATACCGAATGTTTCAATAAATAATAACTGTGCTACTTTTTTCTTTTTCGCTCCAAGCATCATATACATACCAAGTTCTTTTCTTCTTAATGTAAGTAAAAAAGAATTGGCATATATAATATAAAATACAGTTATGAAAGAAAGTAATATTGCACCTACCCAGAAGACGAGTCTAATACTACTAATGAGACTATTACCTTTTGTAAATTCACTGTTCATCGCCATCGTTTGGAACATATAGAAAATACTAATACTAATAACGAGACCAATCAGTAAAACCATATAATCCTTTAACATCTTTTTCATACTATGACGTGATAATTTAAATAACATTGTTTCGCCCCCTACTTAGACTCAGCAGCTGAGCCCATATGAGCGAGCACACCTAAAATGTCTTGATAGAAATTCTCTCGAGTACCTTGACGATTTAATTCTTTATAAAGAAGACCATCTTGAATGAATAAAATACGCTCACAGTAACTTGCACTAAACGCATCATGTGTAACCATCAAAATACTTACATTGTGATTTTCATGTAAATCTTGCATTGCTTCTAATAAACTTTTTGCATTTTTACTATCAAGTGCTCCTGTTGGTTCATCTGCTAATACGATTGCCGGATTATGTACTAAAGCTCGTGCTGCCGCTGTTCTTTGTTTTTGCCCACCAGAAACAGCAGTCGGATATTTTGTTAAAATTTCAGTAATTCCTAATTTCTTCGCAACCTCATTTACTTTTCCTGTAATCTCACTTGACGGTACACCTTGCAAAGAAAGAGGCAAAGCAATATTTTCATAAATTGATAAGTTTTCTAGTAAGTTAAAATCTTGAAAAATGAATCCTAATTTTTGAGAACGAAAATCTGATAATGCATTCCCCTTCATAGAAGTAATATTTGTACCAGCTATCGTCACACTACCACCTGTCGCTTGATCCAGTGTACTAATCACATTAAGTAAAGTCGTTTTTCCAGATCCAGAAGGACCCATGATCCCGACGAATTCCCCTTCCTTAATATGTAATGATACGCCTCTTAATGCTTTTGACTGATTCTCATTTCTTTTCCCATACGTTTTTTCTACACTTTCTACAGTAACTACATTTGTTGACATTTCTTTCACTCCATCCCTTTTGTATAGTATTATTTTTTCATATAATTCTTATTTTTCACTCATGTAAAATCTTACTATTTTTTAGCTTTTCAAACAGAAAGAGATGCACAAGTAACATGAACCTTTTTCCTCCTTCATATTCTCACTTTTCTAAAACTCGTTCATTCGATTTCTCTTACATTTACCTTACATTTTTGTAAGGTAAACAAGAAAACACACCAAATTCTAATGGTGTGTTTTCTTGTTAATCAATATTTTTTATTCTTTATTTCCTCTTCCATACTTGCCGCAAATACATCTAGCGCAACAACTTCTGACTTTTCTTCCCCATATTTACGTACATTTACAGATCCGTTTTCCATTTCCTTATCCCCAATAACAAGAACATAAGGAATTTTTTGCATTTGTGCTTCTCTTATTTTATATCCTAACTTTTCGTCTCGCACATCTCGTTCAATACGAACTCCAGCTTGTGCTAATTTATCTGCAACCTCATTTGCATATTGTACATGAACTGCATTTGAAACTGGAATTACTTTCACTTGAACTGGTGCTACCCATGCCGGGAACGCGCCTCCAAAGTGTTCAATTAATATTGCTAAAAAGCGGTCTAACGAACCTAAAACTGCTCGGTGAATAACAACTGGTCTTTTCTTTTCATTCTTCACATCTATATAATTTAAATCGAATTTCTCTGGCATTTGGAAATCAAGCTGAATTGTTCCGCACTGGTGACTTCTATTTAAGGCATCTTTAATATGGAAATCAATCTTCGGTCCATAAAATGCGCCGTCACCTTCATTTAGTCTATATTTATAATTCAATGACTGTAATACATTTTCTAATGCGGCTTCTGCTTGCTCCCACAATTTATCGTCACCCATTGAATCTTCTGGACGAGTAGACAGCTCCACTTCATATTCGAATCCAAAAGTTTTATATACGTAATCAATTTGCCCCATTACGGATTTAATTTCATCCTCAATTTGTTCTGGTGTTACAAATAAATGAGCATCATCTTGGCAGAAAGTACGTACTCTTAATAATCCGTTTAACGCTCCGCTAAATTCATGGCGATGCACTTGACCGAACTCACACATGCGAATTGGTAATTCACGATAAGAATGCAATTTATTTTTGAACATAAGCATGTGTCCTGGACAGTTCATTGGCTTTAATGCAAAACTTTTGTTGTCTACTTCTGAGAAATACATATTATCTTTATAATGGCCCCAGTGCCCTGATCTCTCCCATACTTCTTGGTTCATCATAAACGGAGTGCGTACTTCTTGATAATTGTATTCTTTTTGAATTTCTCTTAAAAATGCTTCTAATTCATTCCGAATAATTTGGCCTTTCGGTAAATAAAATGGCATTCCCGGAGCCTCTTCAGAAAACATAAATAACTCAAGTTCATTACCTAACTTACGGTGGTTTCTTTTTGCTGCTTCTTCAACAAAATGTAAATACTCTTCTAACTCTTTTTGAGAAGAGAATGCAACACCATATATACGCTGAAGCACTTGGTTATTACTATCACCTCGCCAATATGCACCGGAAACGTGAGTTAATTGAAATGCTTTCAAATAACCTGTAGATGGTACATGTGGCCCCCTACATAAATCTACAAATTCACCTTGTTTATATAGTGTTACACTTTCCCCACTAGGAATTGCTTCTAAAAGTTCTAATTTCAAGCGATCGTTCATTTCTTGAAACAGTTTTGTTGCTTCTTCTCGAGAAACCTCAACTCGTTCTATACTTATATTTTCTTTTATAATATTTCTCATTTCTTTCTCGATTTTTGGTAAATCTTCTACGTTTACACTACTTGGAAGATCCATATCATAATAAAATCCATTTTCAATAACAGGCCCTACCCCAAGATTTATATCACCATATAATCTTTTTACAGCTTGCGCTAAAATATGTGCCGCAGAGTGTCTTGCAATTTCTACTCCATCATTTGAATCTATAGTAATGATTTCTACTTCCGCATTTTCTTCAATATTTCGGCGTAAATCATATAACTGATCATTTACTTTCCCAGCGACTGCTTTCCTTTTCAAGCTACTACTAATTGATCCAGCAATTTCTTCTAAAGTAATTCCTTTTACAAATTCTTTAACACTACCATCCGGAAATTTAATTTCAATCATCTGTTCTTTCATTTTTCATCTCTCCATTTCATAATAAAAAGCACACTCATCCCTAAAATAGGGACGAGCGTGCTTTTACCCGTGGTTCCACCCAGATTCCCATTGTAAACATACAATGGCTTCTTTTACGGTAACGTCGTTTACACGGCACTAGATACTTCATTTCCCCAGTGCAGCTCTAAGGTGGTAAGTTATTTTTCTGCGTTAGGAAGTTCTCAGCTTTCCTTCCTTCTCTGTATAACCGGGTAAAATAACTCGTGTCCTTTTCTTCGCTTATTATGAAATTGAATGCAAAAAAGCATATTCATCCCTAAAATAGGGACGAATATGCTTATATCCGTGGTTCCACCCAGATTCCCATCACAAAAAACATAATGGCTTCTTTTGCGATAACGTCGCATACACGGCACTAGATACTTCATTTCCCCAGTGCAGCTCTAAGGTGGTAAGTTATTTTTCTGCGTTAGGAAGTTCTCAGCTTTCCTTCCTTCTCTGTATAACCGGGTAAAATAACTCGTGTCCTTTTCTTTGCTTTTATAAAACATCCATTTATTGTTATTTAATATATCTTATTCATTTTATTTTTGCAAGTGTTTAAAAAAATTATTTATTTAATTTAAAAAAGTGAAACCAAATTTTTTTGGTTTCACTTCACAATTTTACCAATCTTGTGGTTCGTAATTTAAATCTGAAAATAGACGTCTTTTCTCTTTCTTCGATAAATCTCTCCACTGCCCAACTGGTAAATTATTCAATTCTATATTCATAATTCTCGTACGTTTTAACGTATATACTTGATAACCTAAAGCTTCACACATACGGCGAATTTGACGATTCAGCCCTTGTGTTAAAATAATTTGGAACTCATATTTTGATAACTGTGTAACCTCACAAGGAAGTGTTTTTGTACCTAAAATTTTAACTCCCGCTGCCATTTTCTCTAAGAAATCAGGTGTAATTGGCTTATCCACTGAAACGATATATTCTTTCTCATGCTTGTTTTCAGCACGTAAAATCTCATTAACGATATCGCCATCATTCGTTAACAAAATTAAACCGTCTGAGTCTTTATCGAGACGTCCAATATGACTAATACGTAAAGGGTGATTCACTAAATCAATAATATTACCTTTTACTGCTTTTTCACTTGTACATGTAATACCTACTGGTTTATTTAAAGCGATATACACATGGTCTCGAGCAATACGAAGTTGTTCTCCATTCACTCGTACATCATCACCTGGATTTACTTGGTCACCAATTTTTGCAACCTTACCGTTAATAATTACTCTTTTCTCATTAATTAATTTATCTGCTCCGCGTCGAGACGCTTTTCCAGCTTCACTAATAAATTTATTGATACGCAAGTTAGGCACATCCTTTTCATAAAAAATTTCAAGCTCACACTGCTTCTACCGTACAATACAAAAGGGTAAGCCTCCTATTTTAACTTAAATATATTAACATGAAAGGGTATATGACGTCTTCTATTAATTTCTTGTTTACAAGAAATTATCTTTATTATACATTCATTTATACACTTTTTCTGCACTTAATATACAAGCCATTCTTCCTTACATACAGCTTGTTTACTTCTTATCTCTTCTATATCTTCATGAATGTTAGCCAGTTTATACAACATGGGAAAACCCTCTTCCACATAATATTGATGCGCCATTTCATCTTCCCAATAAGTTAATACTATGTAACGAGTTTCATTTTTTAAAGACTTCGCAACTACTCCACCTAACATCCCTTTTGCATTCTCCATTCCTTTATTCCAAATTGTTTCTTGCTTATGTAAAAAATGATTTTCTTTTTCTCCCTTTACATCACATATGGCAACTCTTACGAATGATCCTTCTGTAACAACGTTTTGCAAAGGCTTATCATTTATATCATACAACGTTTGAAATAGTTCAATTTCACATGAAAGAAACGTATCTTTTTGATTACTATTTAAATAAATTGTATCGTGAGCACCGTTCATAAATGATTGATATGCACTTCTATCTTCCCATAAAGTAAATACACATGCCTCATCTTCATTCCATCCACCAAATTGCCCATGAAAACCATCTAAATGTTGTAAATCACCCCATTTTTCTTGAGCAGCCGAAAACATCTCCCTTTTCTTCCACTCTGCAAAATATTGTTTTTAGTAACATTTCTAATTCCCCCTCATAATACAATCTCTCTTACAACAATCAGTTTACATAACAAAACTATGGTAACTAAAAACTTCTACTTTTGTACAAATAATCATTTTTTTGCACTATATCTATCAAACCATCTATCTGTTTTCATTTCAAATAATTCGGAATATAAAAAATGTAGCTCTATAGGAATTACATCGAAATCTTTTCTCCCTTGTATATCTATTGCTCAAATAAATAATACGTAATTTCTCTCGGATAATGTTATACATTTACCTTTCGTTCCACTTTTTTAAAACTAACTAGGCTGGCTCCCATCCACTTGCCTTTATAATAAGCATTACACTTATATATGTATAAACCTCTTCATTATCATCATTAACATGGATTGCTGACATTGGTACTGGAAATTTTTCAATTTTAGATTCTTTGTCTACATAAATGAGTGCAAATAAAGTGAAACTTTAATCATTTTGGGATTCTTCATCCCCCACCTAACTTCTTTGCTTTCGCTGCATTTTGAAGTGGGGGTCTTACTGCCCGTTAATGCGAGATACACCAATTAATAACATAGCCGTTACAATATTTAAAACTAGTTTTCTTTTATTCACTTTCACTAAAATTCCCCTTTCTTATATATTCCTTTCATCTTTTTACTAATTTTAATTAGTTACGTATAAAAAAGATGTAATTCAAATCACTTCTAACTTTATTTTCTCTATTTAAAACAACATTATTGTTATATATTATAATTATAAGTTTTTAAATTTTGGAGGCGTTACATATTGAAGAAAATTCTTTTTGCTAAATGGACAGTAGTTATTTCTATTTTCATCATTTTCGGTACGATTTTCTACGTAACTAATGGTAAAAATAAAAATGATAATGAAAAAGCAACTGTAGAAACAGTGGATACAAAAACTTTCAAAACTAAATTACAACCTAAAATTAAGGAATTGACTACTAATTATAATGACATTATCGAAAAAGATTGGTTGCCTGCCTGGGAAGAGATGAACACGAACGGAGATTCAGTGGATAGAAATAAACTATTAGCTACAATGAGTGCTGTTTCCAAACAGTATGAAACACTTATGAACGAAATAGACACGATAAAAATCGAAGAAAGCATAACGGATATACATATACAAAAACAACTAATCCAATTCACAACTCAGTTTAAATCCGCATCATATTACATGAAAAATGCAGCAGATTTAATTATTGATAAATACAATAATTCTACTCCGGCCAATGAAATAATTGAAAATACAAAACAGGCTTTAGGGCTTGCCGATCAACATATTGTCATCGCTTTATCTACTTTAAATGAAATTAAAGATAAATTAGGAATTTCTAAAAAATAAAACTGTTTACTATTTTAAAATAAAAAAAAGATTGCAATTCACAGTTTATCTGTCTATAATATTTTTATTGATTTACATTCAATGTGTATATTAATTTTATAATTCGGATGAACCATTCAGGAGAAGGTCAATTGATCTACCGACGGGGCAAAAAGTTGTAATACCAACTTTGAAACTCTCAGGTCTTGGTTACAAGTAGAACTGCATGGGGACGAATCTCTGGAGAGACTCCCTCTCGCTTTTAATAGCGCGGAGGAAAAAGAGCGCCGAAGGAGCAAATCCGCTATTTTAGCGGATAATCTCTCAGGTAAAAAGGACAGAGACAAGCGAAGGAAAATGCCGATTTGTATCGGTTTATTTTTCTATTCCTTGTTTCTCCAGAGACCATTTCATTTACTTGAAGTGGTTTTTATTTTTTCTAAAAAAGGAGAATAAAGATGGAGACAGTAAGTAAAGTATTAGAACAAATGAATCATTACGTGTGGGGATTGCCAACTTTGTTGCTACTCGTTGGTACTGGTATCATTCTCACAGTGCGTTTGAAAGGTTTACAGTTTAGTAAACTATTATACGCTCACAAAATAGCATTTAAAAAGTCAGAAGATACGTCATCTTCTGGAGATATTAGCCACTTCCAAGCACTCATGACAGCTATGGCCGCAACGATTGGTATGGGAAATATCGCCGGTGTTGCAACAGCTGTTACAATTGGTGGTCCTGGTGCAATTTTTTGGATGTGGATTACCGCTTTATTCGGAATGGCAACAAAGTATGCCGAAGCAATTCTAGCAGTGAAATACCGTGTTAGTAATGAAAATGGTGAATATTCAGGTGGACCAATGTATTATTTAGAGCGTGGCTTAGGTAAGAAATGGCTTGCTGTTTTATTCGCTATATTCGGTACAACTGCTTCTTTCGGGATCGGTAATATGGTGCAATCTAACTCAGTTGCAGAGGCAATGCGAATTAATTTCTCTTTCCCCCCTGCTTTAACTGGTATATTAATGTCATTTTTAATCGCTATTGTTATTTTAGGCGGTGTAAAAAAAATCGGGAAAGTAACGGGATTTATTGTTCCTATTAAAGCTTTCTTTTATATAATTGCTGGTCTTATTATTATTTTCTATCACTTTGATCAAATTCCAGAAGCATTTTCACTTATTTTTTCTGGTGCATTTCAAGGTACAGCAGCCGCAGGTGGTTTTATTGGAGCAACAGTCGCATCAGCTATTCAAATCGGAATGGCGCGCGGTGTATTTGCAAACGAAGCTGGTTTAGGTAGTGCTCCTATTGCGGCCGCTGCAGCAAAAACAGATTCACCTGCAAAACAAGCTTTAGTTTCTATGACTGGTACTTTTCTTGATACATTTATCGTCTGTACAATTACAGGACTTGTATTAATTACAACTGGAGCATGGAAATCAGGTAAAACCGGTGTTGAAGCTACAACACTTGCATTCCAATCTGTATTCGGCACCGCTGGTAGTATGATCCTTGGTATTGCCATAATTTTATTCGCCTACTCTACTATTTTAGGCTGGTCATATTACGGTGAGAAATGTGTCGCTTATTTATTTGGAGAAGGTGCTGTTCGATATTATAAAGCAATCTTTATCGTGATGATTGCGATTGGTGCCAATTTAAAACTTGGCATCGTATGGACATTTGCTGATATTGCAAATGGACTTATGGCAATTCCAAACTTAATTGGCCTAATCGGATTAAGTGGTATCGTTGTCGCTGAAACGAATCGTTTTTTACAAGCAGAGAAATTGAAAGAAAGCCATAAAAAACAGGCAAGTTAATCTGTTTTTAAAATAACTGTAGTTCAAATTTCACTATAAATATTAATTTTATATAGAATACAGCCCTACATTTTGAAAAAGAAATTGGTCAAAATGTAGGGCCTTTTATTTTATTAAAAAAGTTCCACTAAAGTAAATAAAAGAATATGTTTAGTACATTATATTCTATTAAGTAAACTTCATTTAAAATTATCAGTGTTGGTTACTCTAAAAATCATTAGCATCACACATAAATTATAGTGAAGTAATACTAAAATATAATGAACCTCAACATAAATATCTCGGTAAGAATCCCCTCTTTTTTTAAGCAGTATTATCAAAAAAACTTTAAAGTCCAGTTGATTATATATAAATCACAACTTAATAACCAGAAAATTATAAAAGGAAAACTATTGAAGATTATGTAATATAAAGGTAATCTATAGATAGACGATTCTAAGATGTTATTCGGAGAAAACTTCTTAGTTAAGTATGTTAACTTGTTTGCACTAAATTTTACAAATAAAGGGGTATTAAGAATCATGAAAGCAAAGAAATTAGTAAGTTTAGCATTACCAGTTATGTTATTAAGTGGTTGTATTACAATTGAAACTGATAGTAAGAAAGCGGAACCAAAGAAAGAAGAAACGCAAAAGATGGAGAAAGAGAGTAAGTCAACCGATAGTAAAAAAGATGATAGCTTATCTGCAGCGAATGGTAAAGATGCAAACAGTAACTCATCAAGTAGTAAACCAAGTTCTTCTTCTAACAATTCAAACTCATCTACTTCCTCTAGTTCATCAACTGCAAAGTTAAGTGGTTCAGAAGTTGAGAAATACAAGTCAGAAATAGTAGAAAATGCTACTAAAGTTGATGATGTTTTGAAATTAATAGAAAAGGTAGCAAGTTCAGATGTTAAGTCATATAGTCAAAAGAAAAGTGAAGTACAACTAAGTATAGGTGGAGCAAAAGCATATGTAACAAAGTTAAGAAACCTCCAAGCACCGCCTGAGTTAAAAGTAGAACAAGAAAATATAAAACAATCAATGGAACTTTATAATGAAGCATTTGCACTGCTTTTTGATGCAATAGAAGAACAAAACGAAAGTAAGATGAATCAGTCATTAACGAAAGCTAAAGATGGTTCAAAGCTTTTTGAGGAAGCAACAGATAGTATTTCTAGAAAAACACAGTAAGGCTGAAATCAAGGTAAATAGATACGGCTAATTTATTAACTAAGGATAAGGGGCATTTAATCATGAAAGCAAAGAAACTACTAGGATTAACCATACCAGTTATGTTGTTAATGAACGGTTGCATGAAAATAGAAGAGTCTAAACCTGCTAAGACAGAAGAGTCTAAAACCGCTAAGACGGATTCTGAAGTTAAGACTTCTAAAGAAGCTGACTCTAGTACTTCAAAGCAGTCAACTTCTGATGTGAAGAAAGTAAGAGTATTAGCAGACGACTATCCTATGTATTTAATTGATTTAGGAAATGAGTTTGATAGACTATTCAAAGAGTACAATAATATAGTTGGGGAAGCTAGCAAAGGCAATAAGACACGAAAAGACGTATTAGTTAGTGTCGAAAACATCTTTAAAGCAATTGATAAGTTTGAAGAAATCGACCCACCGAACAAGTATATAGATGCTCAAAAGGATATTGAGAAAGCAACCGCTAAGTACAGAAAAGCCTTTGAGGGAGTAGAACGTATTTTCTCACAAAACACAGAGAAAAATACTGGTGGTAAAACTGACAAAGAAGTAATTGAAAACGCTGAAAAGTTAGTTAAAGAAGGCGACAAATACTGGATTGAAGTATATAACAACATGAAAAACGAAGTAACGAAGGCGAACGGCGGCGGAATATCTGCAAGTGAGAAAACAGGAATAGACACTAATTCAGGTGTTAACGAAGCAAACGTTAAGAGTAAAGTAACAGACGGAACTGAGTTAATTGCTGACTGGGGACTTGAAACTTCTAGTGGTTTCCTAGTAACATTTATCATAAAAGGTGGAAATACTTTTGAGTTATATGCAGCAGGAACTTACCCAAACAAGGACAATGTAACGGAAGGAACATGGTCTTACGATAAAAACTCTATGACTTTTGAATTACATATAACGAAGCGAATGGACAACGGTAAAGAAGTCACTGTTTCTAAGAAAGACATACCTTATATTGTACAGAATTTCGATGGTAAGACCTTACAATTATTAAATACAGAAACAAATAACACAACAAGATATGTGAAACAAAGTTTCTAATAGACAAGAAATAGAGTCACTCCCTCTTAACCACTTAGATTTCTTTTATCAAGATGGATAAAACGTAACAACTATTTATAAATGGTATAACTTCATTTGGAAATCACAATTAATCTATGAAAAAAGGAATGACTCATGCATAATGAGCATTCCTTTTTTCGTTCTCTTACTCAACCAATATCATTTAAAATAAATTTATATCAATCTTCCCCCCTTTTTATTCCAATAAAAGTTTTTCACATAAATGTCATAAATCGTATGGTCTAACTATATAGTTGAAAAGGAATGCGACATTAAAGTGTCGCTGAAAAACTCATCCAAGAAAAGGGAGGAAAAATCTTTTGAAAAACAAATTCATTGTTTTCCTATCTGTTTTATCATTTATTATTGGTGGTTTCTTCTTTAACACGAATACTTCAAGTGCTGAAACATCATCTACTGATTACGTTCCTAACCAATTAATCGTTAAATTCAAGCAAAATGCATCTTTAAATAATGTGCAATCTTTTCATAAATCTGTCGGAGCTAATGTCTTATCTAAAGATGATAAGTTAGGTTTTGAAGTCGTTCAATTTTCAAAAGGTACTGTAAAAGAAAAAATAAAGAGTTATAAAAATAATCCAGATGTGGAATATGCAGAGCCGAATTATTACGTTCACGCCTTTTGGAATCCAAACGATCCATATTTTAAAAATCAATATGGATTACAAAAGATCCAAGCTCCACAAGCTTGGGATAGCCAACGAAGTGATCCTGGTGTAAAAGTAGCTATCATTGATACAGGAGTTCAAGGCTCACACCCTGATTTAGCTTCTAAAGTAATTTACGGACATGATTATGTTGATAACGACAATACATCTGATGATGGTAATGGTCATGGTACACATTGCGCTGGAATTACTGGAGCACTTACGAATAATAGTGTCGGAATTGCTGGTGTTGCCCCGCAGACTTCCATTTACGCTGTTCGCGTATTAGATAATCAAGGAAGCGGGACTCTTGATGCTGTAGCGCAAGGTATTCGAGAAGCTGCTGATTCGGGTGCAAAAGTAATTAGTTTAAGTTTAGGAGCTCCAAATGGTGGTACTGCATTACAACAAGCAGTTCAATATGCATGGAATAAAGGCTCTGTTATAGTTGCAGCTGCTGGAAATGCTGGAAATACAAAAGCTAATTACCCTGCTTATTACAGCGAAGTAATTGCAGTTGCTTCTACAGATCAATCAGATAGAAAATCTTCATTTTCTACTTATGGTAGCTGGGTAGATGTTGCAGCACCAGGTTCAAATATATATTCAACATATAAAGGGAGCACGTATCAATCATTAAGTGGTACATCTATGGCAACACCTCATGTTGCAGGAGTCGCTGCTCTTTTAGCAAATCAAGGATATAGCAATACACAAATCCGCCAAATTATTGAGTCAACTTCTGATAAAATTAGTGGTACAGGTACGTACTGGAAAAACGGTAGAGTCAATGCATATAAGGCTGTACAATACGCTAAGCAATTACAAGAAAATAAAGCTTCGTAAGAAATACAGTGAAACTTTAATTATTGGAGGCTTTGTACATCCCAAATGATTATTTTCCCACACTAATCGGTACTTTATAGGCAGTTCATGCAGGATAAAATAGAAGGAGAGACTTTTACAATTAAAGTCTCTCCTTCTTACAAACTATATTACTCCCCCTTTTTCTGAATCATATGTAAATACAGTACAAAATCCATCATTGTCGATGAATGACCAAGTTGACGGATCATTGCTGTTATATTTCCTCTATGATATGTACCATGATTTACGACGTGTTGCACTAATTCTAAAATTGAAGTATGTAGTGTCCCTGCATATGGATTCTTAATAACAAATTCAGCATGTACATCTTGTTGTGTACTTAGAAATTCTTTATACTGATTAGCTATATTTAAAAACATTTCTTCTAATTCATTTAGCGATTTTGTATCGATTTGTTTTTTTAACTTTTCACGATCTTGTATTGCTTCACTCATACTTCTGCCATGTAATATGTGTAACCACACTTGATCTGTAATATAAATATGCGCAAAAGTATCCTTAATGGATGGGAATACACTCTGTATCTGCTCATTCAAAATTGTCTCATAATTTGGTAACTCTTTTAATCGATTGAATAATCTAGTATTAGCCCAAGCATGGTAATCACACTGTTTTAATATATAATCTTTCAATTTATATTACCTCCTTATTGTATAAAACGAACGTTTTGCTCCTTCATTTCCGATTCTCTATCAGCTTTTACAATCCCTTTTTCTTCAATTTCATGTTTATTTATCGTTTTATATTTTACATACGTATAAAATTCCGTTTGAAATGGAAATGGTGTAATCCGAATTGTTTCCTCGTCCACCCATTCAGCTTGAATAAGTTTCTCCTCTTTACTATTAAACATTTCTGTTCCTTCAAAACCATCTTTAAATAAATCAACTTCATCTTTCTTTTTGACACCAGGCTTATTCATACATACGTATAAAGAAAGTTCATCACAAAACTTTAATAATCTATAATGTTTATCGAACATCGCAAACTGTTCCTGTGTTAACGTTTTCAAAATTCTTTTTTGTCGTTCTAATTCATGTTTATAAAAAGAAAGCATCTCTTCATCTTCCTCATTTAATGGGAATGATAAAAAGTGTTTACTACACAGTAATGCCCCGTATGGATTAGAATCTTCAATTTCATTCAAACCAATCGTATAAAAAACAAAACGTAATGGGCTTGGACAATCCATAAATGTATACGGAATATTTTTAGCATCATTCAAAATTGGTACTTTATCAAGTTCTATCCATCCTCTATCATGTTCATATATTGCATCAATTGTCTCTTTTAAGTATGTTGTATCTTCAAAAAAACATTCTTTTATATGCCTAGCAATCTCTCCAGCCAAAAAACCATGATCATGTTGACGAATTAATATACTCTCTTTCTCACTCTTTTCACGAAAAATCATACGTATATTCCCCCTCATCCTCATACTATTGCTTTTTGTATGCATCAATTCTTAATTAATCCCCAATTATTAGCAGGGATTCAGTCTCTTGCAACGAAATTAACATAACTATATAGTATTCTTTCCAACCATAAAACTAGCTTTATCTTTACTATCCATTATACTAAAACATTCATTCTAAAAAAATTTTTATGAGGTGAAAACATGAATAAAACAGAATTAATTAAAAATGTGGCACAAACAGCTGATATTTCTCAAAAGGATGCTTCTGCAGCTGTACAATCCGTATTTGACACAATTGCTAACGCATTACAATCTGGCGATAAAGTTCAATTAATCGGTTTTGGAACGTTTGAAGTGCGTGAAAGATCTGCTCGTACAGGGCGTAACCCACAAACTGGGGAAGAAATTCAAATTGCGGCTGGTAAAGTTCCAGCATTTAAAGCAGGTAAAGAATTAAAAGAAGCTGTTAAATAAACAAGAAACCAGCCATTTTATAGGCTGGTTTCTTGTTTATTTCTTATTTAAGCAATTCCTTTATATTTTCTGCATGATACACTTCACAAATATAAAATACACATTTGCAGTTACTTACAATTTGATATTTTCTAGTTGGATACACATTCGCCGCAACTGAACATCCATCAAACAATTCGATAATATTTCCAGATGGCTGATATCCTTTATATAATACGTTTCTTCTTACTTCCATTTTTTCTATCAGGTTTTCAACAGGAATAGTTCCACTTTCTAATTCACTTTTTATTGTATCCGGTAAAAAAGAAGTATCCGCAAAAATTAGATTTTCAGATAACAGCTTACCTTTATAACTAACATTAGATACACGATAAAGAAATGTTCCGTTGTTATCAAAGAAATTTTTTGCTTCTTTCGGAATGTACTGCCTATCTATTACCTCTTGTTCTAGAACATCAAATTGAACTGTATCATTCAAAAGCTTTTCTAAAGCAAGAATAGATGATGTATCTCCAGAAAATAAAATATTTTTAATTGCTTGTACATTATAAGTGAATTCATTTGTTCTACTTTCCGCCACTAACATGTGGAACACCTCTTCTATAAAATATTTTATTAAACTTATTTATAATTTAATAGCGCTACCGCGTCTAACTGCGTAATTTCAGTTACTTCTTTACTAAATATTGCAATGGAAGCCATATAATCTAAACTAGGCCTTACATCTTCCATCCTTGTATTTTCTGCTAACTCTTGTCTATCCCTAAAAACCAACAATTTAGGAGGATCATTTGGAGCTGATACAGTAATTTCAACTGGTGGAATCAATAGTCCTTCACCTGTCGCTTTCAGCACAGCTTCTTTTCGAGTCCAATACGTTAAAAATCCTTCTAATCGCTGTTCATTAGGTAATTTCATAACTTGTGCTATTTCAATATCTGTTAATACGCCCTCTGCCATTTTCATCACATCTACATTTGGATTCATTTGTTCAACATCAACACCGACAGATGCAGATTTTGTAAATGCAACGACAACCCACTCACCCGAATGTGAAACTGATAATTGTGGCATACCTTCTGGTAATTGCGGCCTACCATGTTGTAACTTACATACTGGGCACAATCGATCAATCGGCACTTGAACTGGCGACATAGAAAGTATCTTTCCAAGAACTAACCTACTAATTACGCAACCTATTATAAAACGTGCACGATCTGCCGAATGATGATATGAATTTGCTTTCTCTTGCTCTACATCATTTAGTAAATTGTAATGCCATGATTGTAAATCTGAAATTCTTGCCCACCATATTTGACAATCATTCTCATTCAAAGTTGGTATAGAATCTACAACTTTACTTTCTATCATGTAAAATCTCCTTTTTACTACTAATATCAATTTCAATTAAAGTAGCATACATATATTGCTATTCATTGACGAGTTCTTTCTCTTTTTGTGATACTGATAACATTTTTTCTTTCTTCTTTGACATTACCTCTTTATCAGAAATACGTAAAGAAAATAGTAATGCTATAAGTAAAAATAGTGCTGATCCAATTAATGCCGCTTGATATGGCAAGAAATCTGATTGTGCGTTATTCTGTACGTTATTACTTCCAAAACCAGACAGTATACTAGCTAAAACAGCAACTCCTATTGCAGATCCTAATCGGTTTTGCACATTGAATATAGTAGTTGCTCTCCCCATAGAATGTGGTGTGATATTGTTAAAAGCAGAAAATTGAACTGCACCGACAGACTGCCCTAAGAAAATACCTATGCCAAACAATAATGCCCGTATTTGCCATGGATTCGTATCATGATTTACAAAACTTAATAATACAAATATAACCGCGGTACTTATTAGTCCAATAGAGATTACCTTTCGAGCACCTAATTTCTTATACGTCCATGGTACAATTTGCGAAGAAATCATTAATCCAATCGCCTCTGGGAATGTCGTAAGACCTGATTCCAGCGCAGAAACTCCGATTACATTTTGATACATAAGCGGAAAAACAAATAGCATTCCAAGTAAACCAGCAGATGAAAACAAGGATATGAGACTCATTTTTCTAAAAACGGGTTCTTTTAATAAGCGTAAATCTAACATCGGTTGCTTTACTTTCAATTCTACTATTATAAACAGTGAAATGAATACAATCCCAGCTATCCCAGTACTTATTATTTCTGGAGAAATCCATCCTTTTGACGCCCCTTGACTGAGTGCATAGATGAGCATCGCAAAACCTGGTGCTGAAAGAACAAAACCGAGAGAATCAAAACGACCAGCTGATTTTTCAATATGCTCTGCTAAAAATAGAAGTCCAAATAGCAATGCAACGATTCCAAACGGTAGATTAATATAAAATGCCCAACGCCAAGACATTTGATCTACAAAGAAACCACCGATGATAGGACCAATTGCTGGTGCTACAGCAATTGGGAGTACAATGAACCGAGAAATCTTCGGTCTTTCCTCTGGTGAAAATGTTCGAAATAACATCGCCATTCCGACCGGTGTTAAAAGCCCTCCACCAGCACCTTGAATGATACGGAAAATATTCAATAAAGTAATATCGTTAGCCATTCCGCATAAAGCAGAGGCAATTGTAAATACGAAAAGAGCAGTTAAAAATACTCTTTTCGTACCAAATCGATCTCCTAACCAACCAGAAATCGGAAGGAAAACAGCTAAACTAACTAAATACCCAACATTTACTGTCCCCATTGCAGATGGGGGTACTTGCAGTTCTTTGCTTATCGTTTGCAATGCTACATTCACAATTGTTGCATCCATCGCAGCCATAAACATCGCTGTTATATACACGATGCTTATAACTACTTTTGGATTTATTTTTACTTTCATTATTGTTTTCCTACTAATATTTTTTCGCTAATTTGATTTTTTTTTGGCTCTAAATCATTCCAGTTTACTTCAACGTATTCTAAGCAAACTTGTCTGCTAGCTTCTTCATGTACGACATTCCATCCAATTGGTACATCGAGAAAGGCAGGCCAGAGAGAATACTGGCCCTCCTCATTCATTAATACTTTATATGTGTAATTATCATTTTCAAATGGATTCGTCATACTCTATTTACCCCTTTCTTATTCTGTAAATATTTCGCAAGTACTTGCCCAATTTCTGTAAGCGGCCCTGGCTGACATAAATCTTTATGTCTACAATCAATATCATGTTGCACGATATCTCCATCTAAATAATTTAGCCATGTATTTGGAGAAATGGGATCAAACCAGTCTGGTATAACAGTAGACCTAAAGAATAAAATATCCCCGTTATAAACTTTCGGTACGTACTTCCCTAACAACCCTACCGAATTTACATATGTTTCTTTCAAGTTTAAAATAGTCTCTTCTTCAAGACTCGCTAATGCACTTCCATCTTTGCGAAGTATTGCAATCGCACTTTCCATAGTCAGTGGTTTACCATCCATGTTATCTGGATCATATCCCCCTAAAGCAAGTAATGCGATTAACGCTTCCTCTTCAGTAGGCGCTTCCGTATTCGGTAAGAAGTGACCAGGATAAGAATCAAGCATAACGAGTAATTCTACTTCTTCCCCTTCATTTTGTAGTTGCGCCGCCATTGCATGAACAACATTACCTCCAAGTGACCAACCGAGTAAACGATACGGTCCGTGAGGCTGTACTTCACGAACATGTTTCAAGTAATCCGCCGCCATCTCCTCTAAACTTTTTGGAAGTTCTTCATTTTCAGCGATACCACGTGCTTGTACACCATAGATTGGATAATCTGTTCCTAAAGATTTCATAAGTCCTGCATAGCACCAACTTAATCCACCTGCTGGATGTACACAAAATAGTGGTAATTGATCCCCGCTTGCTCGTAATGGAAGCAACACATCAAGTGCACTTTGACCATTCCCCATTTCAAGCCTTTCAGCAAGCCCCGCAACAGTAGGTGCTGCAAATAAAGTTCCAATATTCAGTTCAACGCCAAGTGCCTCTTTCATGCGACTCATAAGCTGCACTGCAAGAAGTGAATGACCACCAAGATCAAAGAATCCATCTTCAATTCCAATTTGAGACACACTTAAAACTTCTGTAAACAAGTCACATAACATTTCTTCTTGCGGTGTTCTCGGTCCGCGGCTAGATGATGATGCAATAAACTCTGGAGCTGGCAATGCCTTTCTATCTAATTTACCGTTTGGAGTTAAAGGTAACTCGTTTACTACTACAAAAGCGTATGGAACCATATAATCTGGCAAACTACCTCCAGCATGCTGACGCATTTCATTCGTATCAATCGTTTCATTATTTGATGCGACGATATAAGCAACTAATCGTTTATCCCCAGGTTGATCCTCCCGGACAATAACGGCTACTTGTTCAACTTTATCGTGTTTCATTATGACCGCTTCTATTTCCCCTAATTCAATTCGGAATCCACGAATTTTAATTTGATGATCTGCACGTCCTATATAATCTAACGTCCCATCTTGACGCCAGCGCGCTAAGTCTCCTGTGCGATACATTCTTGTACCAGGTTTACCAAATGGATCTGCGATAAAACGTTCAGCCGTTAATGCTGCTCTTCCTAAATATCCACGAGCTAGTCCAGCACCTGCAACATACATTTCCCCAACTACTCCTGGTGGCACTGGTTGTAAATAGGTATCTAATACGTATACTTTAAGATCTGGTATACTGCACCCGATTAAACTATTTGCTCGTAAAGAAACGATACTCTCATCTAACTCAATATAACTAACATGTACCGTCGTCTCCGTTATACCGTACATATTAATAAGTTTCGGTGCGTTATGAGGATGACGACTATACCAATCTTCTAATCGACTTAGTTCAAGTGCTTCTCCACCAAAAACAACATATCGTAAAGATAGTTTTTGACCAACCTCTTCATTTTCACGATCTGCTTGCATCAATTGATAGAACGCTGATGGAGTTTGGTTTAAAACAGTAACCTTTTCCTTAACAAGCAGCTGTAAAAATTCTTTCGGCGAGCGACTTACAGTATGTGGTACTACAACTAAACGCCCTCCATATAATAAAGGTCCCCAAATTTCCCAAACCGAGAAATCAAAAGCGTATGAATGGAACATCGTCCACACATCGTCTGCGTCAAATTGGAACCAATGATCGGTTGCTCCTAAAAGTCTTACTACATTTTGATGAGGTATCATAACTCCTTTCGGTCTACCTGTTGAGCCTGACGTATAAATAACGTAAGCAATATGTGAAGGAGATAACGGCTTCAGGCGCTCCATTTCATCAATATTGTCCTCACTATATTTTTCAATTTCTTCTATTACGTTCACATCATCAACTAAAATCTTTAGTGCCTCATCACATTCAATTTCTACACTTGCATTTGTTAATACACATGATGGTTTCGCATCGTGTAGCATAAATGAAATACGATCTGACGGATAATCCGGATCTAACGGAAGGTATCCGGCACCTGCTTTAAGAACAGCAAGTAAGCTTACAACCATATTTAAAGATCTCGGCATCGCTAAAGCAACGAGTTGATCCGGCCCGATTCCTTTTGCTATTAACGAACGAGCTATTTTATTCGCTTTTCTATTTAACTCTTCATACGTTAGCTTTTCATCTTCAAAGACAACAGCAATAGAATTTGGATTTACATGAGCCTGCTTTTCAAATAATTGTGGCAATGTCATTTCTGGTGCAATTTGAAAACCACCATTCCACTTTTCTAATACTGTATTTTTCTCTGCAACAGTTAATATTTCTAATCTGCCAATTGATTGATCCGGATTTGTAGCTGCATCATCTAATAACAAAATGAATCGTTCTATTAGTTTTTGAACCGTTTCACGTTTATATAAATCGGTACTAAACTCTAGTAATCCATGTAAACCGTTCGGAGTACCATCAACCTCATTACTCTCACTAATTTCAAATGTTAAATCAAATTTTGCAGAACCAACGCTTTGAATTTCAAGGCTCGCTTCTAAATCTGGTGCATTAAACGTTGCTTCTGGTGTATTTTGAAAAGCTAACATAACTTGAAACAACGGGTGGCTGTTTCGAGTACGTACTGGATTTAACACTTCAACAAGCCTTTCAAATGGAACATCTTGATTTTCATAAGCTGCAAGATTTACCTGCTTCACTCTATTTAATAATTCTTTAAAACTTGGATCTCCTGACGTATTTGTACGTAACACTAATGTATTTACAAATAAACCAACAATATCTGAAAGTACATCATCATTTCTTCCAGCAATCGGACTTCCAATTGGTATATCAGTGCCTGCACCTAATCTTGTAAATAGTGCACTAAGCCCTGCTTGCAATACCATAAACAAACTAACTCCATTTTTACGTGCAAGCTCTACTAACCTACTATGCATACCTTCATCTATATGAAAATGAATTGTTTCCCCGCGGTAACTCGTCTCAATTGGACGCTGGAAATCTGTAGGTAACTCCATTTGGTCTGGTAAACCTTTAAGTTCTTCTTTCCAAAAATCTAATTGTGTTGAAATAAGACTCTCTGGTGTCGTTTCATCACCTAGCAATTGCTGTTGCCAAAGTGCATAATCTGCGTATTGAACTGGTAGTGTCTCCAGCTGAACTCTGTCACCTTGACATCGTGCTTTATACGCCGCTGTAAAATCTCTCGTTAGCGGCTGTAATGACCAGCCATCACCTACAATATGATGTAATAGAATTAATAATACATGTTCGTTTTCACTCACTGTAAAAAGTTGCAAACGAACTGCCGGCTCAAAATCGAGGTTAAAGCTATATCTTACCGCCTGTGAAAGTACACTTTCTAATTCATCTTTACATGTATTAGTTATAACCATTTCTAGATTTAAGTTTTCCATATCTAAAATTTTCTGATAGGAACTACCTAATACGTTAGGGAAAATTGTTCTAAGTGTTTCATGTTTCTCAACTACATCGTAAAAAGCACCTTGTAATGCTTCCCGATTCAATATTCCATTCATACGAATGACTAGCGGAATATTATAAGTAGGACTTGGACCTTCTAAACAATTTAAGAACCATAACCTGCGCTGTGCAAATGAAAGTGGAACTTCATTTGGCCTACTTGCTTTCTGAATAGCTGGTCTTGCATTTTTTGCATAGTTTAATTGTTTCGCCAGTTCGGCAACAGTTGGTGATTCAAATAGTTTCCCGATTCCTAATTCCACACTTAACGTTTCACGAATTCTTGCCATTAAACGAGATGCGAGAAGTGAATGTCCACCCATTTCAAAGAAATTATCATCAATGCTAATTCGAGAAACACCAAGTACTTCTGCAAATAAATCACATAATATTTCTTCTTTCGGATTTCTAGCAACTCTCTCATTGTTCATTCCATTAAAATCAGGAGCAGGTAATTTCTTTCTGTCAACCTTACCATTTGGCGTTAATGGTAATTCTTCTAGCACAACAAATGCCGATGGTATCATATAATTCGCTAAACTTTCTGAAACATAAGAACGAATTTCTGAAAGATTAATCAGTTCCTTTTCTTCTGCAACGATATACGCAATGATGCGTTTATCAATTGGACGATCTTCTCGTACCATTACTACCGCTTGTTGAATATTTTCATGTCGTTGTAATACCGTTTCAATTTCAGCTAATTCAATTCGGAATCCACGAATTTTAATTTGATGATCTGCGCGACTAATGTACTCTAACGCACCATCACTACGCCATTTCACAAGATCTCCTGTACGGTACATGCGCTTCCCTGATTCTCCATAAGGATTTGCAACAAACCGTTCAGCTGTTAACTCAGGTTTTCCTAAATATCCGCTTGCAAGTCCCTCCCCTGCAATATATAATTCCCCAATAACTCCAGGTGGAACTGGTTGTAACCCTGCATCCAATACATACACTTCTGTATTGGAAATTGGCTTTCCAATAGGAGGTATACCCTTTTCACCTTCATCAATGTTCATGAAAGTAGACCAAATCGTCGTTTCAGTTGGTCCATATAAATTAGTTATTGAGCAACCTAATTCTTTTAATTTATTTGCTAAATGCGCTGGAAGAGCTTCACCACCAACAAGTATATTTAGCCCTTGTAGCTTCTCTGGATAATCAGTTACTAACGCCTGCCAAAGCGTCGGTGTAGCCTGCATAATTGTCACTCTTTCTTCTTGTAAAAGTGTCGTTAATGCTGATGACTCTTGTATGTCTTCTTTTTGCGCAATTGTTAAACTTGCACCACTAATAAGAGGTAAATAAATTTCTAGAGCAGAAATATCAAACGCAAACGTTGTAACTGCTAATAAATGATCATTTTCATTTAATGAAAACTTTTGTTGCATAGCCATTAAAAAGTTACTTAAACCTCTCATAGGAACAATTACACCTTTTGGGTTTCCTGTTGAGCCTGAAGTATATATTGTATAGGCTGGGTTTAAACGTGATACATCATTCTTACATGCTATATTCATACGAGAATATGTATGTAACGCTAGTTTCGTTTCTTCTTCATCTAATACAACTTTTTTCATATCATTTTCTATAACTAACTTAGATGAAACAGATGAATGTGTTATGATACAAACTGGGTTTGCATCATTTACTATATAATTAACTCTTTCTGCTGGGTATTCTGGATCTATTGGTAAATATGCTGCACCAGCTTTTAAGACCGCTAGCATACTAACCACCATTTCTATTGATCTAGGAAATACTAAAGCTACAAACTGGTTTGGTCGTATGCCTTCTTCTACTAAATAATGTGCTAGTTCATTCGCTCGTTCATTTAGCTCTTTATACGTAAGGTTTACACCGTCACAAGTAATCGCTAGTTTATTTGGATTTTTTTGCACTTGTTTTTCAAATGATATAGGTAGACTGATTAACTCATCATCTTCCTTCGTTTCATTCCATTCCAATAAAACTTTATGCTTTTCTTCAGGCAGAGTAATGTTTATTTTTCCAATAGACTCGTTTTTCTCATAATTATTTATTACTAATTCAAATAGATTCATAAATCTTTCTTTATGCAATGCTAGCTCCGCGCCATTATATACTTCGGGATTCGCATCAAAATGAATCATTAACTCCTTTTGATCAAAACGTTTATATACATTTATCGATAAATCATCGACAGGTCCTGCTGATAAGTTATGCGTAATACCACGCTTCCCAGCAAAATTAAGCCCGTAATCAAATGGCATAACATTCACTAACGGTCCAAACAACCTTTGATTTTCACCTAGTAACTTTAAGTCTCTTCTTAATTCCTCATGACGGTATTTATGATGGCGACGTACATCTCGGATTTCTTTAGAAACTTGTTGCAATAATTCCGCAAGAGTTATATTTGGAGTTACTGTAATACGAAGCGGAACTAAATTCATTACCATACTAGGTGTATGAATAGATACAGAACCTAGACGTCCCATCATCGGTAAACCTAAAACAATATCATTTTCACCTGTTAATTTATGCATATAAATACTTGTTACAGCGACAATGAATTCCGGCCAACTTGTTAACGAAATATTGATTTCTTCTAGTAAAGTTTTCGTGCTAGAACTAGATAAATAAGCTGTTTCTCGTGAAAATCCATTTGATGTTCTCGGTGCTCGTTCTGCCAAACTTACAACTTCTGGTTCATCCGCAAATTTTTCTAACCAAAAAGTACGATCTTCCTGAAATTGTTTAGACTCACGATACTCAATATCTTCTTGCACAACTTTTGCAAGAGAACCAAATGGCTTTTCATTCTTGTTTGTTTCTTCTATAAGTGATGTATACTCATTCGCTACCTTTTGGCTAAGAAGTGAAAATCCATAGCCATCCATCACAATGTGATGGATGCGCTGATACCAAAAGAAACGATTATTTTCAACTTGAATAAGTGCTTCAGTAAATAAAGTATCTTTTTTCAAATCGACTGGCATAGATAAATCATTTTTCATCCATACTTTAGCAGCTTCTTCAGGATGTTCTTCTTTACGAACGTCAATAAAATGCATATGAAACTGTGATTCTTCAATAACTTGCCATGGGCCAATTTCATCCTCTTCGAAGCGAACATGAAGTGCTTCTGCTTCCATTACGACTTTACGTACAGCTAATTCAAAAATGTCTTGATGAATATTCCCGTTTATTTCTACATATTCCCCAGTATTATATATCGGATTAAGCGGATCTAATTGTTGCGCAAACCACATACCAGACTGCGCAGATGATAACGAATGACGAATCTTTTGACTGTTAGGCATTCTTTACTACCCCTTTATTATGTAGTCTATTTGTTACAGCACCTTTGCTGTTTTTGAAGATAGTAAGCTGTACCAACCTGCAACAGTTGGACGTTCTGCTAAATCTGCAAACGTGATTTCTTTCCCTTCACGACGCCACTTCTCTACTAAACTCATAATTCTGACCGAATCAAGCCCTCTATTTAATAAGTCCTCATCAATATCAATACTCTCTACTGGCTCACGAAGTAGTTGTGCAACTAGTTCATGTACTTCCTGTATAGTGGTTCCTTCACTCTCATCACCTTTTACACTTTGTAAAACTTTTAACAGTAGGTTTGTTGATGTCGTTACTGCGCATCTATTAGATGCATACTCCAATGCTTGTTTATGATGCTCTAGTGAAAAATCAGCAACTGCATCTGCTACAAAGAACGGCTCTATACCATCCATAAATGCTTCACAAGCTGTTAAAAGGCATCCAATATGCGCATAAATACCGCAAATAATGAGTTGATCTCTTCCTTGTTCATTTAAAATTTCTAATAGATTTGTCTTTTTAAATGCACTATATCTCCATTTTGTTAGGAATATATCATCTTCATCAGGAGTAAGTTCATCAACAATTTTCTTTTTATCTGGTCCAGCAGGAATACCGTCACCCCAAAAGTCTTGTAATAAACCTCTTTGTTCTAACGTTTGCCCACCAGGTTGCGCTGTATAAACAACTGGTATACCAAGTTCCTTACATTTTTCTCTTATCATTTTAATATTTGAAATGAGTTCTACTATTGGTGATTCTTTATCGCTATATGCATCAAGAAAATATTCTTGCATGTCATGAATTAAAAGTACTGCACGTTTCGGGTCTGGTGTCCAATTCACTTTATTTTTTGGTAGTTCTGATTCAATTGGCATTTTATATACTGAAATAGATGGGATAGCCATCTAATCACTTCCTTCCGGTTTTTATTATTGTTTTACTGTAATAAGTTTTTCAGCAATGACTTTACGTAGTTCTTTTTTGCTGACTTTTCCGACTCCTGTTTGCGGGAATGATTCAATAAATTCAATTCGATCTGGAATTTTATAAGCCGCTATACCACGTTCTCTTAAGAACATTTTTAATTCACTTACAGTTGGAACTTGTCCGCGAGCTATAACAAAAGCACAGGTGCGTTCACCTAAATAATCGTCAGGCATAGATACAATTGCTACATCATGTATTGCATCATGTGCTAATAGATGATTTTCAACCTCTTCCGCAGCAACTTTCTCACCACCACGATTAATTTGATCTTTATCTCTTCCTTCTACAACGATGTAACCTTGTTCATTTACTTTTACAAGATCACCTGTACGATAAAATCCATCCTTTGTAAATGATCGTGCATTATGCTCTTCCGCTTTATAATAACCACGAATTGTATATGGACCTCGTGTTAATAAACTACCTACTTCACCCGGTTTTACATCGTTATCATTTTCATCAACAACCCTTACTTCATCGGATGTAGACATCGGTCTACCTTGTGTATGAATAATGATTTCTTCCGGATCATTTAATCTTGTGTAATTTACTAGCCCTTCTGCCATACCAAACACTTGCTGTAACGTACATCCAAATGTAGGGCGAATACGCTTCGCAACTTCGGCACTAAATTTCGCACCACCTACTTGAATCACTTGCAAGCTCGATAAATCGTTATTACGGGAAGATGCAGCATCAAGCCAAATCATTGCTAATGGTGGAACGAGCGCTGTAATCGTCACTTTTTCTTTTTCTATAAGAGCAAATGCCTCGTCTGGACTCCCTCCAGTTGCCAACACTACCTTTCCACCCGCATAGAAAGTTCCAAATGTTCCTGGAGAACTCATTGGGTAATTGTGTGCTACTGGAAGAACTGCCATATAGACACTTTCTGCATTTAAATTACAAATTTCAGCACTAACACGTAAACTATAAATATAGTCATCATGTGTTCTAGGAATTAATTTAGAAAGTCCTGTTGTCCCTCCTGATAATTGAAGAAACGCAACATCACTTGGCTGAACTTCTGGTAATGATACGGGATCCATATACAGATCATTTATGTTCACAAACTCTTCTTCTTCTCCCACTACAATTACATGTTGTAAAGTTGGCACTTTCTCTTTCACTTCTCTTGCTAGTTTTCGATAATCAAAACCGAGAGCCTTATCTGAAATAACGTAAGCGCTCGCCTCGCCAAACTCACAAAAATAACTAATTTCACTGCTTCGATGTGAAGGTAGCGCAAAAACAGGAAGCGCTCCAATTCGAAATAGTGCAAAACATATTTCGAAAAACTCTATAATATTAGGTAACTGGATTACAACTCGGTCTTCTTTCTTTATTCCTACATTCAGTAAACCTGAAGCTAAGCGATCTACCTTTTTATCAAGTTCACTATACGTTATATGTGTATTACCGCTTACAACTGCAATCTGATCTCCATATTTTTCAGCACGCTCTCTTAACACTCCGCCAAATGTTTCACCAAGCCAACACCCTTCTTCTCGGTAACGATCGACGAATTCTTTTGGCCATTCCGTATAACCTGTTAACATTCTTTCTTCCCCCTATTTTTCATTCAACGAATTATCTCTTAACCCTAAAGCCTTCAGCATTGTTTGGAACTTAGCTGATGTTTCTGCTAGCTCATCTTCTGGTTTTGACTCAGCAACAACTCCAGCTCCTGCATATAAACGAAGTGTATTCTCTTGCACTTCCGCACAACGAATTGTAACAATCCATTCGCCATCTCCATTTAAATCGCTCCACCCTAACATTCCTGTAAAGAATTCACGGTCAAATGGCTCAATTTTTTGAATAGCCTCTCTTGCTGCTTCCATTGGAGTTCCGCAAACTGCTGGCGTAGGATGGAGAGCAATTGCTAATTGTAAAGAAGAAGTATTTGGATTCTTAAGTTCACCTTTCACTTCGGTAGACAAATGCCACATTGCTTCACTATGAATAACTGATGGTTTTTCTGGCACATGCAATGTATGACAGTACGGACGAAGCGCAGCAGCAACCGCTTCAACTACTACCGCATGTTCATGTAAATCTTTTGGTGAAGAGAGTAATTCCTCTGCTCTTCTTTTATCTTCAGCTGGATCGTCACTTCTTGGTCTTGAACCAGCTAATGGATTAGAAACGACTTGCATACCACTACGTGAAACAAGCAATTCCGGGCTTGCTCCAATTAATGTCTTATTGTTCTCGTTTTCATCTTTCGGTAAATTCACAGCAAATGTATAACCGTGCTTATTATGCTCTGCTAATTCGCGAAGTAATTTTTGTTTATCAATCTTCTCTGAAGATTTAACATCTAACGATCTAGATAGAACGATTTTCTTTAAATCTCCATCCTGAATTTTTTCAATCCCTTGCTTCACACCATTCATATAAACTTCAGGGTCTGGCACTGACTTCATTTCAAATGTTACGTTCTCATTTATTTCAAGCTGATTTGTTGTATCTAATTGTAAACGCTCAGAAATTCTGCTATATTCTGGTACGATAAGTTGGACTTCTTTTCTACGATCAAATGGCAAAGCACCCACAACGATAGGATTTGGATTTCCAGCTTGTTTCGCATTACTTAATGTCGCTTGCACAAGCTCTGGGAAACTTTCAATTTCACGATGCTTTACTGTAGTAAACTCTCCTTCTGCTAATATCGTTCGAGTTGGTGAAGCGAAAAAGAATGAAGATTCAGTTTTATAATCTTCTAATAATTTTCCTGACAGTTCCTTTACGGCTGTAAGTTCATTCATAGTATGAAAACCTCCTGAATTTTTTATTAAACTCCTAATGTAGCACCGCCATCGACACATAAATTGTGCATTGTAATATGACTCGCTTTATCAGAAGCTAAAAACAATACTGCTTCAGCAATTTCTGAAGGTTGTGCAATTTTTTGTAATGGTATACCGAGTCTATATGTATTTTGAGAACCAGCAATTATATTTTTAGCTCCATTTTCATCAGCCCATAGTAACCTTTGCATTTCAGTTTCAGTAGAACCAGGAGAAACTAAGTTGCAGCGAATATTGTATGATGCAAGCTCTAATCCTAAACATTTCATGAACATTGTCGTTGCAGCTTTTGATGCAGCATACGCAGCCATTTCCATTCTCGGAGTATTTGCTGCATTTGAGCCAACTGTAACAATTGCCCCTGATTTTCTTACCATCATACGTTTACTTACCGATCGAGATATATAGAAAACTCCTGTAGTATTTACAGAGAATGTTTTATGCCAATCTTCATCACTTAAAGAGTGAATCGCTCCCATTCGTAAAACTCCTGCGACATTTACTAATATATCTATAGGCGCTATGTCATTTTCAATTCGGTTTACTACCTCTTCAACAGCATTGCTATCACTTACATCTAAATGAAATGTCTTCATACGTGTTTCATATGATGCATCATGATTTAATAACACATTTAGCCCTTCTTCATTTTGATCAACCGCAATAACTGTAGCTCCTCTTTCTAAAAACATTTTTGCTACAACACTACCTATACCTTGCGCTGCACCTGTTACGAAAACGGTTTTCCCATCAAATTCCCCTACGTTCATTTCCTCTATCCTTTCATATAAAAATTAATCTAATGAAACAAATTAAATGATAACGATTTTCATTATCATTGGTAATGTAAAAAATAATACACTTACTAAACTAATTGGTCAAGTGTACTTTTCATCGAAATGAAATTAATTGATAATATTTTTCATTTACTGTTCTTACATCGAAATGATAATGTTTCTCAATAATCTTGTCAATCTTTTTTTATTTTTCAGACATTTTTTTTATGTTTCTATGCAAGACTACATCTATAAGCAATAAAAAGTACTTTAAATGAAGTGCAACTTTATTCATTGGGGGTTTTACGGGCTGTAATAAAGGATACAAAATAGATCCATAATTCCTTATCATCTTTTTGAAATTCAAAAAGATAACTTGTAGATTTTTTCGCCTACAATGCTTTACCAAAAATTCATTTTTTCTCAACATTTTTCTGAAAATATTTTATTTTACATCTTTCATTTCTCAATAAATATTCTATGTATAATCTAAGATTAATTTACATTTTCCTATATTATGCATCCTTTAATGAAACTTCAATATAATCCAAATCGATATTTTACTCGCACTTTTATTCGTATCATTACGTCGATTACAAGGACTTGGCAGAGAAAAATAATTTAAAAAAGTTCATAAAGAAAAAAGCACCCTTTTTCATAGAGTGCTTTTTTCTTATCGTAGTGCCATAGAAGGTTTAAATCGTTACGCTACACTGCGATATTCTTCTTCTTTTTCTTTTTTCTTATTAGGTGCTTGAATTAAAATTGCGATAATAAATGACACGACACATAATACGCCGATCACCATGAAAGTTGGTTTAAATCCACCTAGAATTGCACCGATAAAGGAACCTGCAAGCGCTCCAAACCCGAATCCTTGATACACAATTCCGTAGTTTTTACTATGATTTTTCATGCCGAAGAAATCACCAACAATAGCTGGGAAAATAGTGATATTTCCACCAAAGCAAAACGCTACACTTGCTACACAGACGAAGTAGATACCATAATTTAAATCTACGAAACTTAGGACCAAGACTGAAGTCGCCATAGCAACAAAAGTACCAGTAACGATTTTTAAACGGCCGATTTTATCTGATAACGGTCCTAGAATAATACGACCTAATGTATTGAAGATTGCAACCATAGCCACTGCATTAGCTGCTGTTGTTGCGCTAAGCCCTACAAGTTGAACACCGATGTCTTTTACCATGCCAATTAAGTATAAGCCACTCATACATGATGTAAATAACATAATAAATAATAAGTATACTTGTTTTGTACCTAGCATTTCTTTCGTTGTATATTCCTGCGTTTTTGTTTCATGAACTGCCCCTTGATCAGCAGCTTGATGGATTAAACAAGCGCCAATCACAATCATAGCTGTAACAATTAAACCCCAGTATATAAACGCTTGTGATACACCAACTGATTCAATCAGCTGTGCGTTTATGTATTTAAAGATTAGGCTACCTGAACCATATGCAGAGACAGATATACCAGCAATTAAACCTTTACGCTCTGGAAACCACTTAATTAAATTCGATAGTGAAGTGATATATGCTGTACCATCTGCATACCCTACGACAACTCCTGCTAATACATAAAGCAATATTAATGAGGAAGCTTGTGAACTAAGTATTAATCCTAGTCCTAATGCTAGTCCAGCTATCATAATGAGTTTACGAAGTCCCCATTTTTCTTGCAATTTACTCGCAAACAAAGTTGAAAACGCTAAAGAAAGGCTTGTAATCGAGAAAGTTATAGCAACAGCGTTCAGACTCCAACCAAATTTACTAACTAAAGGCTGATTGAACAAGCTCCAAGTATATATCGTTCCAAGCCCCATTTGTACTATGACTGTACCAAGGACAACAAGCCATGGATTAACAGTTGATTTTTTCATATCATCCCGCCTCCTCTTTCTATTTCAATGCTATTCGCTACATTTACTTTTTTTATGTTCATTTTGTCCACCTCTTTGATTTGACAACTTCATTGTATAAGATGTCCCCGCTTATGTAAGCACTTACAATGTAAAGCGTCAAAAATATGAAATCAGTTACAGAAAATGAAGGGTGAAATACAACAAACTGCTTATTAAATACGTAGCAGCTGTTCGTATTGTGTTATATAAGTACGGCTTACAAGTGTTTTTGAAATCTTTTTCATTTAGTGAAACTTTAATCTGTAGGATTTTATTCACCTCTCATTGATTATTAGGCCACACCAATCAGATGTTTACGAGCAGCCCGACTCCCACCTAATTTCTTTGCTCCAGTCAAATTTTGATTACCTTATGCAAACAAAAGGTTTCCTACTTAATTGGATACGAATATATATAACTTCTTTTCGAAGTTTCTGGTTGTTTGCATGAAAAAAACCATTACATTAAAAGTGTAATGGTCACAATTCTATAGTGTCCTCTTTAATCTCAGAATGACTTCTCATCTTTACCTATCTTATTAAAAACTTTACTTTCAAAAATTCGGCCTATATGAATATCTGTTTGACAACCATCTTTGAATTGAAATTTAAATAGTAGAACACAAATGAAATCATTGTCACCCTTTGTTAATACACGTACTATTTGAATTGAGTTGTTGTATTTTCGTAAATTAAACTGGGCTGTAATAAAACCTTCTCTTTACTATTTAGTAAAGAGAAGGTTTTATTAGGTCAATTCATAAGGCTGATTTTCTTTATACGTTTATAATTGTTTCTTCAAATGTAACGATTGGCTCTACAAATTCCATCATAACGAAAGCGTTTTTAATACGTCTTGTTAAAACTTCTTTTAATTCTGCACACTTTTCTTCTGTAAGTGATTTTACAAATACAAAATTGTGATAATAGACCACACTCTTCTCTTTACTTAAAGGATTTAAAAACATCCCCTCTTTTGTAACGAAAGCGTTAGAATGCCCCGATAGAGTTGAAAGAAACGTCTCTAAAATTTTTATTTCTCTATTTGAAAACTGTTCCTCACAAACTACTTTAATATTCATTTCTGTTATCATTTATATATTCCCCCAACCAATTTTTTCACAAGGGGATAACTATAATACTATTAAAATTTCACGAGACTCCCCTTGCCGTTCAAAAAATTCACCAGAAAACTAGTTTGCTTAACTTTCTTTTTCCCTTTACTCATATGAATCTCTCCTTTCATATATATTACTTCTCCATTTTTAATTGAATACCTTTTTATATTTGAGTTTTTCTATATTTTTAGTCAGATTTATACAGATGATAACTCCATTTCTTTTCATTTCTTATACTATATTCACCTGAATACTATTACTTTTGAGAAACGCTTATTTATACTTATTGAAGAAATTACTTCCTGTACTCCGAAAAACAATGCTGCCTTCCCTATAAAACTTTGCTGATCTACTTTACGTTTAGAGCTACATATTATCTCTCTTTTGATTAATTTGTTTAGCTACATAATTTACATAGAAATATTGGTTCGCCAATTCTGAAAAATTTTACTTTGCATATAATAACCTTAAACAAAATATAACTTTTACCATAGGAGCACTCTATACTTTTCTATTAAATAAAAAAATTTTCATTGATAAACAAAACTAAATATTCACTAATATAACTATCCGTGGTTTAATATATGTAATAAACAAATATTTCTGTCTTTTATAAGGAGGTACTATGAAAGCAAACGTAGGGGATACTATACTTTTTCAACGAAATAATTTAAAGATTACTGGGTCTGTACTAAAACTATATACTGAATCGGTCTTAGTTGAAATTACAGATGTAAGCGGTGGTACTTTTGAATTTGATCGAACGATAGTAAATCATAAAAACTATAAAATTTTAAATGCAAATACATAAAGTAAAACTTTAATCAACCCTCACCAATCGGGCATTAACGGGCAGTTTATCTCCCATCCTAATTTCTTTGCTCAAGCTAAATTTTGAGGTGGAAGTTTCATTGCCCGTTAATGCGTGATAAAACAACACAAAATAGCCTCTGCTCACCAGCAGAGGCTATTTTATATCATAATACTTCATTAGTTTATATATCCTAAAACATTAACAATCTTACTCGCTTTTAAATTATTAATGTGATAATAAATTTCTAAACCCTTTCGCTCAGCTCGTAACACTTTACCTTTCATTTTTGATAAATGTTGCGAAACAGTCGATTGTGGAATATTCAGCAATTCTGTTAATTGTGTTACATTACAAGTTTTTCTAGTACTTAATTCATTTACAATTTGTAATCGGATTGGATGCGCCATAATTTTTAAAATATCTACATCCTCTTCTGAAACTACACTTTTTTTCATTTCACTCGTATATGTTGTCATAAGACATTCCCCTTTTATATGAATTCCTTTTTATTAAGATCCATTTCTACAAAATTCAATACTCCCGCTCAAGACCTTCATATAGAAATAATAGGATCTCAAATTTTCAAAAATAGAACTTACAATTATTCACTTTTTTTATTTATTCATTTATTTATTTGGTACATATACATAATACAATGTTAATATGTGCTCTATGTGAAGTTAGCATAAATTTATGATGAAGATTTATTTAATGACTTGCATCCTACTACGTGCTGGATAGTTTTATGCATTTTGTATCTTCCGCATAAAACTATCCAGTAATCTTAACACATTTTAGGCGTTTGTATATACTATTTACAAAACAATTTGGCAAAGGAGGATTTCATATGCCTACAATGTTACAAGAAGAAATTGAAGAAGCACGTGAGACATATGTCAGTCGTATCATTTTAGTTGGTGGATCAACTCTATTTTTAGTAGGTGGTGTTATATCGGCAATCGTAGCTTTTAAAGCTTATAATCGTTTGGAAAATACACCGCCTTCTTCTGATAATTCATAGGTGAGTTATCAAATTTTGAATAACAAACATACAAAGGCCGCCTCTAAAAAAGAGACGGCCTTTGATTTTTCATAAGTTCTACATTTAATAACGATTAGAACCAGCTTACATACTTTTATTTAAATTCAAATGTAAATAAAACATTTTAAAATATAAACCCTTACTTACATAATAAAATTATGTAACAATTCGAGAAAAGCGTGATTAAATCTTTTAGTATGAACTAAAATTGAACTTACTTCACCACAAACCGAGTCTGACTACAACCATCCTTCTGCTTCGTTACTTCTAATACAGCCGGCATTGCGTTTTTCAGCTCTTGAACGTGTGAAATGACACCGATAAATCGGCCTGATTTTTGTAAGTCAATTAAAGCGTCTACTGCTTTCGTTAATGATTCCTCATCTAATGAACCGAAACCTTCATCGATAAACATCGTTTCAATGGAAATACCACCTTCATACGCTTGAATGACGTCTGCCATTCCAAGCGCCAAGCAAAGCGATGCGTTAAACTTCTCACCGCCAGATAATGTTTTCACATCACGTGTTTGGCCGGTGTATGCATCGTACACATCTAAACCTAATCCACTTTGACGGTTTCTTTTTTCAACTCGCTCACTTCTTTTTAAATAAAATTGCCCATTTGATAATTTTCGTAATCGTTCGTTTGCAATTTGAACAATTTGTTCTAAATACTCAATTAAGATGTAACGCTCGAATGATATGCGACTTTCGTTATCGCCTTTCATTACTTCATATAAATCAACTAGTTCTTGGAAAGCTTTTTCTTCCTCATGAATTTGTTCATCAATACGTCTAATACTTTCATGTAAATCAGAAATATATGTTACAGCGTTTTGCGCACGTTGTCGTTTTTCTTTACTTATATCGAGATTGATTTCTAATTCTTTTATATGCTCACCTAACGATGTAATATCCATAAACTCTTTATCTTTTAATTCAGCATGTAACTCTTCAATTTGTTTTGCAAGTACTTCAAGAGATGAATAGTAACTTTGAATTTCTTTTTGTAACATCTCCATCTCAGCATCATTTAACTTAGCTTCTTTATACGTTAGCTGATCTATAAATCCCCTCTGCTCTAGTTCTTTCATAAAGCGCGAGAGAGTCTCTTCTTTCTTCAATTTTGCACTTTCAAATTGATTAGATGCACCTTCATGTTCTGCTTGAATACGTATATTTTCATTTTGCCAATGTTGATATGCTTCTTGCACTTTCTTCCATTCGTCTTCCATTAACCTAAGTTGTTGCATTGCTTGGTCAAACTGTGCTTTCCAAGCTTGTACTGTTTGTAAGTTATCTGGAATATTTTGCTTATCATGTTCATATGACGTACGAAGTTGCATGCACTCCATTTCTGTACGGTGCTGCAATGTTTCTGCTTCACGCTTTTGTTTCTGAAGTTCATCTACTTTTTCTTCTACACTTTTTATATTCACAGCAATTTGCTTACGCGTTTCTTCGCTTTCTTTTAACGTATTAACTTCTGCCGCTAATTGTTTTCCTTTTTGAACGAGTGCACTGTACGTTTCAACTAATTCATCTGAGTGATACCCTCGTTTCATGACTTCTTCGATCACCTGTTCATATTGTAGTCGATAGAAATTCCATTTCTCCTCTACTTGAACATGTAATTTTTCAGCAACATTTTTCTTGTCTCTTAAATCGTTTAACTCTTTTTCATCGATCGCATTACTTTGCTCTGTCGCTTTTTTCGGATGATTCGTACTACCACAAACTGGACAAGATTCACCATCATGTAAATGAAGTGCTAATATGCCTGCTTGTTCGCTTAGCCAGCGGCGTTCCATATTTTCATATGCACGAACTGCCTCTTGCATCTTAGTATATGCTGCTTCTTTTTCTTGCTCGAATTTTTGTTTCTCTTGCCAAACGTCATATGCCTGCTTTAAAACTTTTGCATCTTCTCGCATGTTCGTTAGTTCTTCTACTTTCGCTACATACTGCTCAAGTGCTTGTTCTAATTGCTGTAATTCACCAGACATTCTCTGTTTTTGATTTGTATGCTCTTCTAGTAGTTGATCGAGCTTTTGCATACTTTCTTTTAATCTTCCTAGTTGAATTTCAGCATTTTGTAAATTCAACTTTTTTTCAGCTAATGATGCAATAATTGATTGTAATTCTTCTAATCTTTGAACAAGTTTTTTAGCATCTTCTCGTTCAAGTTCTTTATTTTTTTCTACTTCGTATTTCTGCTGTGCAAGTGTAAAACTGGTTATTATATTCTCTTTTTTTACGATAATCTGCTTTAATAAACTTTCAGCCTTCTGTTCATTTTGCATTGCTTCCTCGTGCCATTGCTCAAATGGTAATAAATGCTTTGCTTGTTCCGCACGTCTAAAAGATGTTTCTTTCCTTTCAATGACTGCACGGTTTTCTTGTAAAGTGTTGTATCTTTCATTCTTTTGTTGTAAATCTGTAAATTTCTCATTTACAGATTTTGCTGCATGAAAACGTGTTTCAGCTTCTTTTAATTGCTTTGTTCGAGCATCTTGTTCTAGTTGTAATTGCGCAACCTCTGTCTTATATGCCGTTGTTTCTTGCTCTAACGCCTCTACTACTTGATGCGTATTTACATGTTCTTGTTCCACTAATGTCTCTAATAATGCTCCATCTCGAATTGGTAGTTTAAATACATTGCGGAAATGTAACTCTCGCTCTTTTTGTTTTTCTTGCAGAACGTCTTTCCATTGTTTTCGTTTTTGATCAAGTAATTCACGCATTAATTTATAACGATCTGTTTTAAAAATACGACGTAAAATCTCTTCTTTGTTTTCTGTCTCAGATGTTAATAGTTTTCGGAATTCTCCTTGTGGTAACATAACAATTTGACTAAATTGATGTTTACTTAACCCAATTAAATCTTCCACTTTTTTGTTTACATCTGTTACATGAAAACGATCAACAGCTGGAATTTTTTCTCCATCCATAACGTCATATAATTCTACTGCATGTCCTGTAATCGTCTTATTCCCTTGTTTTTTATGGCCAAGTTGCCGTTTTATTTCATAGCGCTTCCTTTTTAACTGAAAAGTTAGTTCTACACTTGTATAAACATCATCATCAGCAAACTGACTTCGAAGCATGCTCGTATCACTGCGTTCTTCCCCACTAGCTTCACCATATAATACGTAACAAATCGCATCAAAAATCGTTGTTTTTCCAGCTCCCGTATTTCCAGAAATGGCGAAGATGCGATGCTCTCCAAGATCATCAAAATTGATTACTTCTGTCTGTTTATATGGCCCAAATGCTGTCATAATAAGCTGAATCGGTCTCATCCTCGTTCACCTTCCCGTTCTTGCACTGTTTGTAATACTTCTACAAATAGACGTTCTTTCTCTTCTGATAAATCTAAGCCTTTCATTTCTTTATAAAAAGCTTTTAAAAGAGATACATCATCCGTTTTATGTCTTGAAACAGTTACTTCATTTGACTCTGTGAACTCTCGCCTTTGAATAGACCTTTCAACATGCATTGCATTTGGATATACAGAGCGTATTTTTTCCATTGGCTGCAAAACAGGATTTTCATCTAATAGTTTTACAAACACGTAATCTTCACTTACCGGATGTTGTAATAATTCATCTATTTTCGCTTCTACTGTTCGCATTTTACGACGTGGTGTAAGTAATCTTTTTTCAATTGTTGTTTCACCCTTTTCGTCCAGTTCCACGATATAATATCCTTTTTTATGTTTTTCTTCAGAAATAGAATATGCAAGTGGCGAACCTGAATATCGAATTGTCTCATTACGTACGAAATGCGCTTGATGTAAATGTCCAAGCGCTGTGTAATGAAATTTATCAAAATAATGACTATTTACGTATTCAGCACCACCAATTGAAAGCGGACGTTCTGCATCACTTGTATTCTCCTCCGCTTCTCCCGCAGAAGTTACAAATGCATGACCTACAAATACATGTCTTGCTTCTTTATCCATCGTTTCAGAAAGTTCATTCATAAAAATACGCATCGCATCATCATGAGATCGGACGTCTTCGTTTTTCAATACATGTCTAACTATGCTTGGATCCGCATAGGGAACTAGATGGAAGTGAACCTCGCCATATTCATCATTTAATACAATGGGTTCATATGGAAATTGAAATTGTCCCACAATAAATAATCCTTGTTTCTTCATTAAACTACTACCGAAATGTATACGATCTGGACTATCATGGTTTCCTGCAACTGCGATAACTGGTGTTTGTAAATCAATCACTATTTTTTGTAATACATCATTTAATAAGTCTACTGCTTCCGTAGGTGGAATTGCTCGGTCATATAAGTCCCCTGCAATAATTACGGCATCTGGTTTTTCTTCTTCAATAGCTTGTACAAACTGATCTAATACAATCTTTTGATCTTCAGTCATATACACGCCATGAACAAGCTTGCCTAAATGCCAATCCGCTGTATGAAATAACTTCATAATTTCCTTCTCCTTTTAATTTACTGAGTTTAGTGATACGAGTTGATAGTTTACTGTAGTTTTTCCGTTCTCCCACTCTAACTTTTGTATAATCGCACTACCAATTCTTTCTTCATTTGATTTATATAAAGGTAATATTTCTTGAACTGCAAATAAATGATAACCATTCAAGTTTAATTGAAATATGTTTTCTTCCATATGTAATCTTACTTCTTTTTCATTTGAAACTATTTTTGTGTGCATCTCAAATTTCATAATAGATACAACCCCTTCTTATAATCTCTACATTTTAATAGTATAGTGGCTATGCAAGATTGACAAGTACATACACGGTAAAGTACACACTTTTCTGTTGCTATATGTTTTATGTTTTCATTTAAATTACGGTATGTGAAATTTAATGTTATGCAAAAATAAAAATGTCTATTTAGACATTTTTATTTTTGCATATAATCTTTCATTACATAATATAAAATCGTTATTAAAACGCTCGCTACGAAAAATGAAAAAACCACCACAATATACCCATCTTTATTTAATAGAAAACATAAGGAAATAGATACGATAAAAATCGGAAATACGAGACGAACTTTATCCTTTACTTCTTCTGTCGTATCTGTATGATGAAAAAACTGAGTAATCCCTATCATTAATGATGACAAGATAATAACCGACAATAATAAAGGTCCTGGCATTCCGATTTCTCCTTTCTCTATTTCTAATTCCATGTAAACATTCATTATCATTTAAACCATTCTGTTTTCAAGAAATTTTTTACATTTTACACATTTATAATAGCGCTTTTGCCATAATAATTTCAAATAATATCACTTACATTAATAATGTATTATTCATCTTCAACATTCAAAATCCTGCAAAGATAACTCGGCAAAATATGCGTTGAATAAAGTGAAGCATGAATTAATAGGTATGAACAAAACTCCCACTGCCTATCGCTCGTACCTATCAAACTTTTAACAGCCATTCTCTTCTACCTAACTTTCTCGTATTCGTCGAATTTCAAGGTGTGGGCCTTCTTATCCACAAATAGCGGAATAAAATAACACTTACCGTCAACTTTAGACAAAATTTATACAGGACATTTCAATACGTATCAAGAATTAAGAATAAGAAGATATATAAGGGAGGATGAATCATGACTGAAAACGTTTTATTTTCTGTTAGTGAAAACGGCGTTGCATCAATTACTTTAAACCGCCCAAAAGCACTTAACTCTTTATCTTATGATATGTTACAACCAATTGGGCAAAAACTTAAAGAATGGGAGAACGATGAGCGCATTGCAATTATCGTATTAAAGGGAGCCGGAACGAAAGGTTTTTGCGCAGGCGGTGACATTAAAACTCTTTACGAAGCACGTTCAAACGAAGTTGCTTTACAGCATGCAGAACGTTTTTTTGAAGAAGAGTATGAAATTGATACATATATTTATCAATATAAAAAACCGATTATCGCTTGTTTAGATGGAATTGTAATGGGTGGTGGTGTCGGACTTACAAATGGTGCGAAGTATCGTATTGTGACGGAGCGCACAAAATGGGCGATGCCTGAGATGAACATCGGCTTCTTTCCAGACGTCGGCGCCGCATATTTCTTAAATAAAGCACCTGGATATACAGGAAATTACGTTGCTTTAACAGCATCTATTTTAAAAGCTTCTGACGTATTATTTATTCATGCTGCTGATTACTTTATGACGTCTGATTCATTACCAGCTTTTCTAGCCGAACTTGACAACGTAAATTGGCATACTGAAGATGTACATACTCATTTAAAAGCAGTTCTTCAAACCTTTACATCTACTCCTGACTTAGAAAGCAAACTTGCTGCTTCATTAGAGGAAATTAATACACACTTTGCCTTAGAAACGATTGAAGAAATTATCGACTCATTAGAAAAAGGAGATAGCGAATTCGCTTTACAAACGAAACAAATATTATTATCAAAATCTCCAATTTCATTAAAAGTAACTTTAAAACAACTATTAGATGGCAAAGGAAAATCTGTTGAAGAATGTTTCGCTACAGATCTTATACTTGCTAAAAATTTCATGAGACATGAAGATTTCTTCGAGGGCGTACGCTCCGTTGTCGTTGATAAAGACCAAAATCCGAATTATAAATATAAACAGGTAAGCGATGTTTCAGAAGACGACGTAAATCGTTTCTTTAACTTACTTAATGCCTAACAGTGAGGCTATATTTGTAGTGTATTCACCACTACGAATATAGCCTCTTCTTATTTAATATTTTTTAACAAAATTTAATTTTATTAAATTAAATTTTGTGCTACACTAATTTTAATCAAATATTCTAAAAATAAAGAAGGAGGACGAATATGATAGAAAATTATCTTCTTTTCATCATTATGTCTATTTGTCTAATCATTTTACCTGGACCTGATACAGCGATGGCTACGAAAAACACATTAGTTGCTGGTAAAATGGGCGGTGTTAAAACAGTATTCGGTACATGTGTTGCACTTTTGATTCATACTTTAGCTGCTGTAATTGGTCTTTCCGCACTTATTGTAAAGTCAGCTCTTTTATTTTCTATTTTCAAATATGTTGGGGCCCTTTATTTAATCTATATTGGTATTAAAGCCCTATTAGCAGTGAAAAACAAAGAAGGTGTAAATACAAATGATGTATCTATAAATAATGATAAAGAACATACTTCTTGTTTTCGCCAAGGGTTTCTTACGAATTTATTAAACCCTAAAATTGCAGTCTTCTTTTTAACTTTTTTACCACAATTTTTAAATCCAAGTCATAATACATTTATTCAGCTTCTCGTAATGGGTCTTACTTATCTCGTTTTAACAATCATTTGGTTTGCCTTTTATATATTTTTAATTGATAAAATTAGTGCTTTTATGAAGAAACCGAAGACGCAACGTTATATTCAAGGCTTAACAGGAATCGTCTTAATTGGTTTTGGTATTAAACTAGCTTTTGAAAAAAATAATTAACAAGACGAAAACCACCACTATTAATAGTGGTGGTTTTCATTTAACAACTGATTTGGCTGTTCACTCTATATTAAAACCAGCGCTCCGTTACAACCTTTTTACGTGTATAGAATTGAACACCATCTGTACCATTTGTACCTAAATCACCAAAGAAGGAAGCTTTATTTCCTGCAAATGCGAAGAATGCCATTGGTGCTGGAACGTTTACGTTTACACCGATCATACCAGCATCGATATTATCACGGAACGTTTGTGCATGTTTACCATTTGAAGTGTAAATAACCGCGCCATTTGCAAATTTAGATTGATTTGTTAATTTAATACCTTCTTCTAAATCTTTCACTCTCACAATACTTAATACTGGAGCGAAAATTTCATCTTGCCAAATTTTCATTTCTTGGTTTACGCCATCAAAGATTGTTGCTCCAACGAAGTAACCTTCTCCAACTTCTTCATTAATTTTACGACCATCTACTAATAAAGTTGCTCCATCTGCTACACCGCTATTAATATAGCCTAAAACACGCTCTTTATGCGATTCACGGATTAATGGTCCAACGTAATTATCTTCGTTGAAACCGTCACCTACTTTTAGTTTTTTCGTCTCTGCTACTAGTACGTCGATAAAGTCATCAGCAATTTCATCTACTACTGCTACTACTGAACATGCCATGCAGCGCTCTCCACTACTTGCAAACGCAGATCCAATTACACCTTGTACCGTTTTTTCAAGATTGCAATCTGGCATTACAATCGCATGATTTTTCGCACCTGCTAACGCTTGTACACGTTTTCCATGTTTCGTACCTGTTTCATATACGTAACGAGCTACCGGCTCAGAACCAACGAACGAAACAGCTTGAATATCTTTATTTTCTAAAATGCTATTTACAACATCTTTTCCGCCTTGTACTAAATTTAATACCCCTTTTGGAAAACCAGCTTCATAGAATAACTCTACAAGTCGCTCTGCTAAAAGTGGCGTTCTCTCAGATGTTTTTAATACGAACGTATTACCGCAAGCAATTGCAAGTGGGAACATCCATAATGGAATCATCATTGGGAAGTTAAACGGTGTAATACCCGCAACAACTCCAATTGGATAGCGCCAGATCGATCCATCAATTCCGCTTGCGATATTAGGAAGAGCTTGTCCCATCATTAAATTTGGAGCTGATGTTGCAAGTTCTACCGCTTCAATACCACGTTGTACTTCACCTGTTGCATCTGTTAGCGTTTTACCATTTTCTAGCGTAATGATTTTTGCAAGCTCATCTTTATTTTCTTGTAATAGCTGTAAATATTTATATAAATTTCTTGAACGATTCGGAACAGGTACTTTAGACCATGTTTCAAATGCCGCTTTTGCCGCTTCAACAGCCTTTTCAACGTCTTCTTTTGGAGAAAGTGGAACGTAAGCAATGATTTTTCCAGTCGCTGGATTCGGAACCGCTTCTACTTCTGTACCAGTAGATTCTACCCACTCGCCATTAATATGATTTTTTACTCGTTTAATTTCAGTTGTAATCATTGTATTCTCTCCTTTTTATGATTTATTTTTGATTAGAAATTAATTGTTCGCTAACTTTCTTATATAAAGCAGCCATATCGTTTTCACCATACCCTGCCTCACTCGCTTCTTCATATACATTTAATAACATTTCACTTACAGGTAAGTGAAGTTCACTTTCCTTAGCTAAATCAACTGCAAAGCCTAAATCTTTTTTTAATAGATTTACAGTAAATCCTGGCTCATAGTTTTCTGATGCAATGAAACTTTTATAATTGCGCTCATAAATTCTACTTTGACCGTAACTTACATTTAAAATATCAAACATTTTATCTAAATCCATATTACTCTTTTTCGCTAATGTTAAAGCTTCACTCACACCAGCTGTATAGAAACCAATTAATAGATTGTTAATTAATTTAACAGTCGTACCACTATCAATTTGCTCGCTTACGTGGAAAATATTCGCTCCTAACACTTCCATGATAGATTCAGTTTTATCATATACGTCTTTTGATCCACCTACCATAAACGTTAATGTACGATTTTCTGCACCAATTACCCCACCGCTAACTGGTGCGGCTAAAAAGTCTACTTTCTTTTCTTTCGCCGACTCCTCTAACTGTTTGTTTAATTGTGGAGATACAGTACTTGTATCAATTAATACGACATTCGAGTGGCTATTTTCAAATAATCCTTCTTCCCCAAAATATACTGCTTCAACAGCACGAGGTGAAGGTAAACTTGTAAAAATCACATCGCATGTCTCTGCTAATTTTGAGATTGATAAGCCGATAATTCCTCCTTCTTTTTCAAAGGAAGCTTCAGCCTCTTTATTTAAGTCCACACCATATACTGTGTAACTTGATTTAACTAAATTTTTAGACATCGGAAGGCCCATGTTACCTAAACCGATAAAACCAATCTTTTTCATATCGCTTTCCTCCTATTTACACAATATATTTCCCACGATTTATAATAGCTTTCGCAATTTCTCTCTTTTTCGTAAATACGTTCGTGTATAAAGGCACTAATAATTGACGGATTTCAGCTAACATTACGTGTCTATCTTGTTCTTCTGTGACAGCCGCTGAAAGTATAGAAATCGCCGCTTCTTCTACTTTACGATAGCCTTCCTCACAAATAACATCCGTTATCATTTGTTTTGTACGCTCTTTTTCTTCACCATTTTTATTAATTGCTTTACTCGTACGTAAAAATGCTGATTCCATGACGTACACGTCCGTCAACATATTTGATAATACACGTGAATATTCTTGCTCTTGATCAATTTTTAATCCTGGAGTTTTAGAGAGCGTTTTCAAAGATTGTTTCAACAATTTTTTCGCTAATAAAATGTAACGATGGTTTCTTTCTACAGTTGCTATATCAATTTCTACTTCAGTATCTTCTATTTGTTCGATTTGCTTCATTAACATTTTAGCAACTGTTAATCTATTAATTTCATTTGTTCCTTCAAAAATACGACTAATTCTAGCATCACGATATAATCGTTCTACTTCGTATTCTTGCATATAACCGTAACCGCCATGAATTTGTACAGCTTCATCTACGATATAAGCGAGTGTTTCAGAAGCGTTCACTTTATTCAGTGCACATTCAATTGCAAATTGGGACATTTTTTTCATAAGGTCCTCATCACTCTCATGAATTGCGTCATCAATTACACCTGCTGTACGATAAGCTGCACTTTCTGCTCCATATGTTGTAATGATCATATTTGCAATTTTCTCTTGTATCATCGTAAAATCCACTAATTCCGTTTGGAACTGTTTTCGCTCTTTTCCATATTGAACTGACAAACCAATTGCTTGTTTTGCTGTTCCAATATTTCCAAAAGCAAGTTTTAGTCTAGCGAAGTTAAGAATATTAAGGGCTACGTGATGCCCTTTCCCAACTTCCCCTAACACATTTTCAGCAGGGATAACTACATCTTCTAAAATAAGCGTCGCTGTTGAAGAACCTTTAATCCCCATTTTCTTTTCTTCTAATCCAATAGATACACCTTCACATGTTCTTTCGACAATAAACGCTGTCATTCCTTTATTTGTCTTCGCAAAAACAACGTATACATCTGCCATATGAGCATTTGTAATCCACTGCTTCTCACCATTCAACTTCCAAGCTGTACCCTCTTCATTCAAAATTGCGCTTGTTTTTGCACTTAATGCATCAGAACCAGCATTTGGCTCAGTTAGAGCATAAGCCCCAATCCATTCTCCCGATGCGATTTTTGGTAAATATTTTTCTTTCTGTTCTTTCGTTCCGTAATATATGTAAGGCAATGTACCGACACCAGCGTGTATATTAAATGAAACGCTAAATGCACCTGCGTAACCCATCTTCTCTGCTACAAGACCTGAGACAGCCTTTCCTAACTCGAACCCGCCATAATCTTCTGGTACCTCAATGCCTAATAATCCAAGTTCCCCAGCTTTCTCAAATAATTGACGGGAAACTTTATAGTTATGTTTTTCAATGTTTTCAATTTGTGGGACAATTTCCTGTTTAACGAATTGTTCTGTCGTTTTTGCGATTAAATCTTCATCCCCTGAAAAATCTTCTGGTGTAAAGAAAGTATTATTCACATCTTTATTGATTGAAAAAAATTCATCCCAAGGTAACTTCGTTTTCTCCATCTGAATCCCCCTATCATTTCGGCCTTCATTGCTCTTTGCATATGCTCGTCTACGATGAGTGGAATATCTTATTATTGAAAACAGAAGGCGATGAATTTTCACATCAAGCAGTTCATTTTGCCAAAGATGTATTCTCATCGCCCTAGTTGTTTTATCTATTGATCTTCTGATAATACTGTTTTTGCAATTCCAGTATCTAATTCTTCAAAGTCATGATATGAAATTGTCTCATATAGCTCGCTTCGCGTTTGCATATTTGAAAGTGCATCTTTTTGAGAACCAGTCTCTTTAATTAGCGTGAATACATTCTCATATGCTTTTGCAGCAACTCGAAGCGACGTTACTGGATAAATCACCATTTGGAAGCCCATATTCGCAAATTCCTCTGCACTATAATATGGTGTTTTCCCAAACTCAGTCATATTTGCTAGTAAAGGTGCATTCACTTTGCTAGTAAATAAACGGAATTCTTCTTCCGATTGAAGCGCTTCTGGGAAAATTGCGTCTGCACCTGCTTTAACATATGCATTCGTTCTTTCAATCGCAGCATCTAGTCCTTCTACACCGCGAGCATCTGTGCGTGCAACAATATATAAGCTTGGCGCAACTTCTTTAATCGCTTTAATTTTTTGAACTAATTCTTCTGTAGTAACAAGTTTCTTACCATTTAAATGTCCACATTTCTTTGGTAATTGTTGATCTTCAATTTGAACAGCCGCTACTTTTGCCTCTACCATTTCTACAGCTGTTCTCGCTACGTTTAGTACTCCACCAAATCCTGTATCAATATCAACAAGAACTGGTAAATCTGTAGCTCTAACTAGATCTCTTGCTCTTTCTGCTACTTCAGTAGATGTCACGATACCTAAATCTGGTAGACCTTTACTTGCAGTGTAAGCAGCTCCCGATAAATAAAGAGCTGAAAAACCTGTATTTTTTGCAACAAGAGCGGCCATTGCATCATGAGCACCTGGAATTTGCAAAATTTCATTTGCTTCTACTAAAGCTCGGAAGCCATTCGCAAGCTCCTCTTGTGTTGACTGCTTATTCACAACCCAAGCCATTCTAAATTCCCCCTATTATTAAATTATGAATAGATCTACAAATTCGTTTACATTCATATTTTCTAGTTTTTCTTCATTTAAACAAACTTCATGAATTTGTTCTTGTTGCTTACTAGAATAATGACCTGCCATATTTGCAGTGAATTTTTGAACAACTTTTGGAATCGCTTCGTCTCTACGGAAACGGTGACCAAGTGGGTATTCACATTCCACGTTTTCTGTTACAGTACCATCTTTAAAATGAACTTGAACAGCGTTGGCGATTGAGCGCTTGTTCGGGTCAAGATAATCTAAACTGTACTGTTTGTTTTCAACAACAACCATCTTATTACGTAATTCATCTACACGTGGATCATTTGCTACTACATCCTCATAATCGTCCGCTACGATATCTCCTTTTAATAAACCAATTGCCGTAATGTATTGTAAACAATGATCACGATCAGCTGGGTTATTTAATGGACCTTCTTTATCGATAATACGAATTGCTGATTCATGAGTTGTAATTGTAATACGATCAATTTCATCTAATCTTTCTTTAAGTTCCGGATGTAATTTCACTGCACATTCTGCAGCTGTTTGTGCATGGAATTCTGCTGGATATGATACTTTAAATAATACATTTTCCATTACATAAGACTCTAGTGGTCTAGCTAATTTTAATTCTTGTTTGTTAAATAATACATCTTGGAATCCCCATCCTGGCGCAGATAATGCTGTTGGATAACCCATTTCACCTTTTAGAGCAGTCATTGCAAGATGAACACCGCGACTCGTCGCATCACCTGCTGCCCATGATTTACGTGATCCAGTATTTGGAGCATGTCGATATGTACGAAGACTAGAGTTATCAATCCACGCATGTGATAATGCATTAAAGATTTCTTCACGTGTTCCGCCAAGCATTTTCGCAACTACTGCAGTTGTTGCTACTTTTACATATAATACGTGGTCAAGACCAACGCGGTTTAAGCTGTTTTCTAAAGCAAGTACACCTTGAATTTCATGTGCTTTAATCATCATTTCTAGTACTTCACGTACTTTTAATGGTTCTTTTCCTTCTGAAATACGAACACGGCTAATATAATCTGCAACTGCTAAAATTCCGCCTAAGTTATCAGATGGATGTCCCCATTCTGCTGCAAGCCAAGTATCGTTATAGTCTAACCAACGGATCATACATCCAATATTGAATGCACCTTTTACTGGATCTAGTACATAAGACGTTCCTGGTACACGTGTACCGTTTGGCACAACCGTTCCTGGTACAACTGGACCTAATAATTTCGTACACTCTGGATATTGCAATGCTAAAATTCCGCATCCAAGTGTATCTAATAATACGTAGCGAGCAGTACTAAATGCTTCTGCACTAGTAACCTCTTTATTTAATACATAATCCGTAATTTCTTCTAATAATGCATCTTTTTGTTTAATTTCATTTGTTTTAATCATGCTATTCTTCCCTTTCTGTCGAAAATTCGTTATTATTAATGATGGGTGTCTGTCAAACACCCATCTGGCGGGCGGCGCTAACAACTCCCCAGTTGTTCTTATTTACTAAGTACATGTCGCTCGCCAACATAATTTACACGCGGACGGAACAAGCGATTATTTGCATGTTGCTCAATAACGTGCGCACATAGTCCTACTGTTCTAGAGCTAAAGAAGATTGGTGTGTACAGTTGAATTGGGATACCAAGCATCCAATATACTGGTGCTGCATAATAATCAAGATTCGGATAAATGCCTTTTTCCTTCTCCATAATTTTCTCTCCAGCTTCACACATTTCATATAGTGTATAATCGCCTTTTACATCACATAGCTGTTTTAAAGCTTCCTTCATCATAAGTGCTCTTGGATCCATTTTCTTCATATAAACACGGTGTCCAAAGCCCATAATTTTTTCTTTGTTATATAGTTTTTTCTGTAATAACTCTTCAAACTTCTCAACATTGCCAGCCTCTAAAAGCATGTACATAACAGCTTCATTCGCACCGCCGTGTAAGCTTCCCTTTAAAGATGCAACCGCACCAGTTAGAGCACCGTATAAATCTGATTGTGTTGACGCAATTACACGCGCTGTAAATGTAGAGTTTGGCATTTCATGTTCACTATATAAAACAAGGGAACGATCAAAGATCTTCTCCTCAAGTTCAGTCGGTTTCTTACCAGTTAACATATAGAAGAAATTCGCACTATATGACAATTCCTGAAGAGGCTCAATTGGCTCCTCATTATTTAAAATATGATAGCTATTTGCTACAATATTTGGTACTTTACTTAAAAGCTTATAACCTCGATCTTTGTTTACTTCTAACGAGCGATTTTCAATATCATTATCATAACCAGCTAATGCAGACACACCTGTACGCAAGCCATCCATAGGATGCGTTTCTTTAGGCAACGCCTTTAGAACGTTGAATACCCCTTCTGGCACTGCATATTCTTCTTTTAATTTCTTTTCAAGTGTTTCTTTTTCATCCTCATTCGGTAGATGTTCTTCTAATAAAAGGTGCACAATGTCTAAATACTCTTTTGTTTTTGAGAGTTCGATTAAATCATACCCTTGAATTACAATTTCACCTTTTACTGTGTCAAGAAACGAGATTTTCGTCTCCGCTGCTACTACACCATCTAATCCCGGGGAAAATTTTTCTTCAGCTTTCATTATTATTTCCTCCAATCCTAATAGATCTTCGTGCACACAACTGTAAGCCTTTACAATACTTTAGAACTACATTTCTATTTCAATGTATCAGAGTTTTTAGAAGATTTCAATTTATTTTATAATGATAAGTTTCCTATACTTTTATTGATGTAACAATACAATTTTTTGAAAATAATTTTCATATTTTTCAAAGAAAGGACAGACTTCTTTACAATTCTTTTTAAAACAAAATATAAAGATAACTCATATAATCCCATCAAACATATCTTTTTTCCGAATTTTATTACAAAATAGAAAAAACGAGCTGCACACATGTACAGCTCGTTTCTATATGATATTTATTTCACTATCCTCTAAATATAATTCTTATATAAAACTTATTCATTTTTAATAAAGTTATTATTTTACATAATTAAATTAAATTTCTTCTGTTTCTTTATGATAACTTACAACTAAATCATAGTTTTGAAAGTACCAAAGATCATCAAAATCTACAAAAATAGAATACCATCTTTCTTCACTGACACTATTTCCCCATCTGGTTTCTCAGAAACAATCCCTAAAGAATATCCGGGCTGAATTGAACTGTTTCCACCATATCTTATGACAAATCGAATACATTCATTGCGATTGATTCGTAATTCTTCTTTAAACCATTTTACAGCTTCGTTTTCAACGATAATATTCAATTTTATCCCTCTCGGCTTAATTCTTTTTCACTTAACTTTTGTCTTACAAACATACCAAAAACAAGTAAAGCTATTACAGCTGAAACAGAGCTTGCTGTAAATAAAATACGATAGCCAAAAATTTGTGACACAAATCCAAGTAAAATTGCACCTAATCCGATACCTAAATCAAATGCTGTAAAAAATGAAGCGTTAGCAACTCCTCTTTTACTAGGATCAACAATTGTAAGCATCGCCGCTTGTAAAGCTGGCTGTGCTGAGCCAAATCCCATACCGTATAATGTCGCTGCAATAATGATGCCCGTCAAACCATTTGCCATCGTTAATACAACTATAGCTAAAATAGTAATACATAGTGCTGGAAGTATGATGAATACTTCTCCATATTTATCTAATAATTTACCTGAAATCGGTCTTACAATTGTTAATGCAATTGCATATACAAGAAAGAACGTCCCAGGATTCACATTAATTGAAGAAGCGAATAACGGTAAAAACGTTGTAATGCCACCGTATGCAAATGATAAAAAGAAAACAACAACCGTAATTGATAAAACGGATTTTTCAAATAGTTGAATTTTCCCTTTTTCCTTTTGTGGCGTGAATGGCATTTTCGTTATTAACGATAATATAACTGCCATGAAAGATAAAAGAGTTGCTAAAAGGAATAGACCATGAAATGAATAATATTTTACTACCCATAATCCAATCATCGGTCCGATTGCCATTGCAATTGTCATAGCCATCCCGTACCAGCCCATACCTTCTCCACGGCGTGAATCTGGAATAATATCAGTTATCGCAGTTCCAACAGCTGTTGTAGAAACGGCCCATGTCACTCCGTGAATAACGCGTAAAACTGCTAAAAGGACTATAGTCGATGCTAAATTATAGGAATACATCGTTAGCCCAAAAAGGATGAGTCCGAAAATAATAAAAGACCTTCTACCATATTGATCTAACATACCTCCAATAATCGGTCGTATTACAACAGCAGCTATTGTAAACATTCCCATCATCAATCCAACTTGTGATTCATTTCCACCAATCTCTTTAATGAATAGAGGAAGCGTTGGAACAAGTAAATAAAACCCTGTAAATAAAAATAACATCGCGAAAGACATTTGAATAAATGACTTCGTCCATAATCGTTCCATAAAAACACCTCCATAAACACGTGAAATTTACGATTAACACCCCCATTGTACATTTTCTCTGTCTCTTTTCCCTCAGCAAAAAGACGTATCTTTTCATATTAAATAGTCCACTCTCAGCATTGATTGGTCGTACGACTTTGTACGTATGCTTTAACCGAAAGTCCTATGTATTTGTACCTTTATACGTGTTAAGAGAATATACTAATTTATTATCTCAACTTAGGAGTGATTATTTTTATGTGGGTATTATCAAGAGTAACTGCCGTGGTTCCTTCAACTCCCGGAATACATGTGCCCGCCGTCCATACAGCTAGCTCTGATGTTGGCATTGAACTTCCCGCAACTTGGCAACAATATCAAGTTCCCGGTCAAGTTACTCCCTCATTTTGGCATCACGGTACACACCCAAGTAGCACTACCTTTTATAACCCCAGTTATGTTCCATTACCCCCGACTCAAGTCTTTTATCATTTTCCATCCATTTATTTTCAAAATTTCTATGGTACGTTTAACATTTAAATAGCATCATTGCATAGCTCCTATATTTACTTCCAATCCATTTTCAACATAAAAAAGTCGAATTTCTTATGTAAGAAATTCGACTTTTTTAATTGCTTTTTATTAACTTTTCTTATTGCCCATTATTCGCAGGGACTTCCCCTGTATTTCCCCCATTATTCGGTGGAGTTGTCACTGGTGGGGTTGGATTCCCTTGCCCTCCCCCGTTACTTGGGGGCGTTGTGTTCCCGCCTTCTCCGTTATTCGGCGGCGTTGTGTTCCCGCCTCCTCCGTTATTCGGCGGCGTTGTGTTCCCGCCTCCTCCGTTGTTTGGCGGCGTTGTGTTCCCGCCTCCTCCGTTATTCGGCGGCGTTGTATTTCCTTGACCATTTCCATTATTTTGTTCATTTTCTTTCTTTTGTTCTTCTTGCTTCTTAAGGTCATCTTGTTTCTTTTGTTCTTCTTGTTGCTTCTTAAGGTCATCTTGTTTCTTTTGTTCTTCTTGTTTCTTTAATTCTTCCTGTTTCTTAAGTTCTTCTTGCTTTTTCTCTTCTTCAGTTTTTTGCTGCTGATCTTGTTTCGGCTGTTCAGTTGTATTCGGTACGCTCGTATTTGGTGAAGAATCACGTTTCTCACCTTTTATACGTAACTCATTACCTTCTTTCACAACACTACTTGGCATCTTAAATTGTGATTTATCAGTAGCCATCTCGCTCATCATTTCTTTAAAGATCAACTGTGCAATTTTCGTATTTTTACTACTAATATAATCGTCTTTACTATCTTTCATATAACCGGTCCATACTGCCATCGTATACTGCGGTGTATATCCTGCAAACCAGCTATCACGAGTCGCACTGTCTGGTAATTTATATTGCGCTGCTTTTTCCGAAGAATAGTTCGTTGTTCCTGTTTTACCAGCTACATCTAAAGAACTTATATTAGCAGCTGTACCAGTACCAGATGTTACAACGGAACGAAGCATATCTGTAATCATATAAGCTGTATAATCTTCCATCACTCGTTTTGACTTTTGCTCAAAACTTTTCGATTTACCATCTGGATAAACCACTTTTTTAACAAAATGCGGCTTCGTATATTTACCGTCATTACCAAATGCAGCATACGCACCTGCCATCTCAGTTGGCGATACTTCATTTGTACCAATCGCTGTTGATTCTGTCGGTGGTGCATTAAATGTAATACCTAACTTTTCAGAGAAAGCTTTTGATTTATTTATTCCTACTTCTTTTGCAGTTTTGATAGCTGGAACATTACGTGATAATTTTAATGCTTCACGCATTGTAATTTGTCCTAAATACCCTCTATCTGAGTTTCTGACATCTTGACCACCAGTATACTTAAATGGCGAGTCATCGACTTGATGATAAGTAGCCCATTTTAAATATTCAATTGCAGGAGCATAATCAAAGATTGGTTTCATTGTTGAACCTGCTGAGCGATCTAATTCAGTTGCCATATTATGACCTTTAAATACAGCCTTATTTTCACCACGCCCACTACCTATAGCACGTACTTCACCTGTTTTCGTATCCATAAATGTGAAAGCCCCTTGGAATTTCTCATTTGGATAATCAATAATATTTGTATTTAAAATATTATCAGCCAATTTCTGTGCCTCTGTGTCTAATGTTGTATAAATTTCTAAACCGTCAGAACCAATATTAGCATCAGGTAATTCTTTTTCAACTTCTTTCACAACTGCATCCATAAATGCAGGATATGGCATCGCTTGTAATTCAGCTGCCTTTTCAACACCTTTGTCTACTGGTACTTTCGACGCTTCTTCCATTTCTGCTTTTGTAATATAACCATGTCGATTCATTAACTTTAGTACAACATTTCTTCTTTCTGTTGCCTTTTGAATATTTTGTGGTTTCGACGGGTCGTAATTATTTGGTGCTTTCGGTAAACCTGCAAGCATCGCAACTTCTGGTAATGTTAAGTCTTTTAATTCTTTTTTATAGTAGTTTTGTGCTGCTGTTGCGATTCCATATGAACGGTTTCCTAAATTAATTTTGTTTAAGTACATCTCTAATATTTCATGTTTTGAATACTGTTGTTCTAGCTTGTAAGCTAAATACACTTCTTGCGCCTTACGCTTTGGCGTTTTATCCATTGATAAGAAGTAGTTTTTAATAACTTGCTGCGTTATTGTACTTCCGCCTTGCGAACCGTAATCTCCCTTTAAACTAACTAAAACTGCACGAGCAGTACCTTTAAAATCCACACCACTATGCTCATAAAAACGAGCATCTTCCGCTGCTAAAAAAGCATTTTCTACTAATTTAGGAATTTGATCATACGTAACGTTTGTTCGCTTTTCTTTTCCATATTCATATACCAATTCTCCGTTTTTATCATAAATTTTTGAGGATAACGGATTAACAAGTTTTGCTTTTTCAAGTTTTGGCGCGTCCTTAATCATTACAAAAAAGGTAGCAACCCCCGCCACTAAACCTACAATACCAAGTAATAAACAACTAATTAAAAACTTACGGAAAAATGATGTTTTACCCTTTGGTTTTTGTTTTTTAGAAGCTGGCTGATTTTTCTTTTTAACTTGTCGTCGCTCCTCTCGAGAACGATAATTTTCTGACATGTTACTTTCTCCTGCCTTTCAATTCTCCCGTTGATTTACTAAAAATATTGAGGCCACCTTCCCAAATATCTTTACATTTAGAAAGTGTGTTCATCGGAAGCATTCAATATTTTCCTAATTCACAGATTATAAATTTTAGATACTCTTAAACAAATTATTTTTTACCTCTATTCCTTCAAATAAAGCTGCCCCATTACGCATAAAATGGAAGAGATAAAATTTTAATACCTCGTATAAATAATATACCTTTTTTTCAAATGGTCAATATTTTCTTATTAATTTCATCAAAGGTGAGATAAAAATAGCATATCGATATGAACTTCGTGTGAACTTCTTTATAAATAGGTATAACAAAGATTTAATATATTGGCTATCCGTATTACTGCTGCTTTACATATTCATATTTCAACAACCTAATCCTCATTTCTAAAGTAATTTACAAATAAAATTAAGGAGTTGTATGCTTATGAAATTATCTCCTGTTATATCAAAAAATTTGATTGCTGTTGGTTATAATCCCTTTTCTATGATTTTACGAATCCAATTAAAAAATGGCATGTATGATTTCTTTAATGTACCTGAAAGCATTTACAATGGCTTATTAAATGCACAATCTAAAAGCTATTACCATAAAACTTACATTAAAAATTCTTTCCGCTACACTAAAATTTAAACTTAAGCACCAAATAAAAAGAAAGGAGGTAAATCCCCCTTTCTTTTTATACTATTTTCACAGACGAATTATCTTCTATTCCTCTTATTAATTTCATCATATGCTTGAATTTGTTTTCTCACTCGCCGATCCGCCTTTTTATCATGTACGACTAAAATCGCGTGTATGACGCCTGGAACCCAAAATATTAAAGTTAATATGAAATTAATTATTGCTTGAAATGGCTTTCCGCAAAATAATACAGCTACAGGTGGAAGTAGAATTGCCAATAAGTACATCATCTCTTGAAAACTCCTTATTTTGGATTTTTTATAAAAATTCTTTTCATATGCAAGCACACTCTTTGATTTTGAAGTTACACAAATTTCAATTAAGCAATTATAACATTTCTTCTATTATATATATTCTATCCATATGCAAAAAAACCTACTAGACCAAACTCTTCCTACCTATTTAATTACATTTTACATCCGCTCTTTCAATGAGCATTTTAAAATCCTTATTATTTTCAAAACTTTTCTCTTTCTCTACTGCAGTTAATCCAATCGCAGAAATTACCGTTCCTATTGCCTGTATCCAAATACCAATCAGTGCTATTATCCTCTCATCCTTCTTATCAAGAATACGATCTTCGTTTTCTACTTCATCCTTCGATAAATTAATTATGCCTTGATACGCTTGTAGTCCGGCCCCTAAGCTTTGCATAGAATTGCCTAGTACAATGATTCGCTGTATTACTTTCATCTCAATCAAAGCTGCTTCTACTCCTAAAAAAGCACCAATCGATTGTAAACTGTTCCCGACAATGATAAGATAATCATTCTCTGTTAATTGTTCATTTTTATTAAAATATGTTCCTATTACATTTGATATATTCCCTAATGCCAATAACTCAATTCCCATTTTATCCAGTGTTTCACTTTCATTCTGCAAACATATATTTCGATTTTCTACTTCTTCATCTTCGGTATAATTACTCGCTATAATTTGTAAAATATACCCGAAGGCTTGCAATGAGCTTCCTATAATAACAAGGTCCGATTCAATTTTCTCTTCCCCAATAAATCCTCTTGTCGTTCCAATAGCAGCTGTAAGATTTCCTCCTACTTGATACCATGCTCCTGTCACTTTTAAACTGCTTGGATTCATTTTCATCACCTATTTTGATATTTTCTCGTGCTTTCGAAATAACCAAAAGTCACTCTTAATCAAATATTTTATTTTCCATATGTAATTTTGTGCATTCTATAATGTGTTACTAATACAAAAAGTACCTTAAAGGTACTTTTTTAGCCAAAGCGTATATCACTGAAATTACATTGAGTAATAGATACTTATTTTTAAACACATGCTGGGCATGTCAATGAATCTCCATTTTTATCTATTGTTATATTCAATATATATCGAATCGCATTATGTGACCACATTTCAGGTGTGGGTGATTCATTAACATACTGTGGTGCACATGAATACAGCATTGGAGTGCTAATACCACCGCCAGGATCTAAAGCAACTACAGCCACGCCATCAGGCAATTCCAGTGCCATAGATTTCGTGATACCTTCAATTGCAAACTTCGAGGCACAGTATGGTGCAAGATTTGCCTCACCTTCTCTTCCCCAACTAGAACTCATATTAATAATAATTCCTTCTTTTCTATCTACCATTGCTGGGACAAATGCTCTTATTACATTTACTACACCATTCACGTTTACATTCATTACATTTTCAAATTCCCCAGCGGTAACTTTCCAAATTGGTGCATTTTGATTCACAATGGATGCATTATTTATTAACAAGTCGGGAGTCCGATATTTAGTAAGGATCTCATTTGCCCAACTACTAACTTGCTGCGAATCTGAAACATCAATTATTTGAAAATCATGTGTATTACCGTATTGTTTTTTTAGTTCTTCAATTTTATCTTTTGAACGTCCACATCCACATATGTTCCATCCCAATTCATGAAATCGATCAACCATCGCGCGTCCTAATCCTTGTGTCACTCCTGTAATAATTACGAGTTTTCTAATGTCATTTCGCTTCAATTCCTCGCCTCCCTTTACCATATTTTACTCCTTTAACCTTCATTTAACTATTTACTAAAGTATTAAAAACACTTCATACTTTAGAAGTATTTTTAATACTGCACACATAAACAAAAGAGTAACCATAGTGGTTACTCCCGTTTACATATTTAAAAATTCGTTGCTTATTTCATTATTACTTTTAAATTTCAACTTCTCTTTCCCACATTTTTCAAAACGATACATATAAACTGTACCTAATTTACCTGCTTTAATAGCCTCATTATCCTGCATTTTCATAAAACTATATTTATGTTTATAGTGCGATTCATCCAAATAATTTCCAATCCACTTTTCAACATAACACAGTCCACTTTTGTGAAAGAACCTTCAACTAGCCTGATTACATACTTTTATTTAAAAGCTCAATTTCATATTGTAATTTTTTGAATTGCTCAAAATGCATTGTTATAGATTGACTGCTACCAACTTCAGCACTTTGTTTCACCAGTAATACTCCTGTATCATGAAAAAGCGCTTCAAGTTCTTTTCTGATGGACACTTTTGCAATATGAGCTGTTTTAATTGCAGATAAAATTGCAATCTCATTAAACTTTAATTTTATTTCATTTGGACAAAATGCGTTTTCAATCAATATAACTTCATTGCTATAAATAAGCGCAACAAGATTACTTGATTTTGCATCTGATAAATCTACTTTTTTTATAACGTTATTCATAACATTTTGCCTCCTTTGTTTTCGTATATATTAATTATACAAATTATTTCTTTTTTATTATCCAACTCATATTAAGTTTAACACACTTTTATTGAAAGCCACGCTTGAAACGTTTTACTATTCCACAATTTTTGTTACATGAACCATTTGGACTTTACTCCCATATAGTAATGTTAACAATTCATTATAAAGCAGGTGAAAATTATGCCCTCAGTTGTAGGGAATTTAGTTGTACAAAATAGTAACGGATCATTTAACTTAGGTGATTTCTACAACGTTTCTCCCAAAGAAAATACAAAAGCTTACAATGGATCTGGCGCATCAAACGTTGGTTTTGTTGTTAATACTTTTAACGGTGTTAGTGCGACTAATACGTTTGATTCGGACCTTGCAGATCAAAATCAAGTGGGTACAGCCTAACCCTATTTTTCATCTTTCTGTATAGGAATTTTAGATTTGTCTATACTATAATCAGGCTGTTTCACAGCTATTATTGAATGTTGGAGTACCCTATCTTTTTCTCCCTTTCCCTGGGGCTTAGCAGTTAGCATGAAGCTAGCTGCTATTTCGCATTATTTCTTCCATCTATCAGAAATAATAGAAGCTGGATATTTAAGTTCAGCTTCTATTACATTATTTCAATTACATCTGTAAAACTCATTACGTGAGTTTTATAAAATGCGTCTGTGCACATTATAATCTGCCTTACCGGGTCTATATGAACGACTGTCATATAACTTGTAAGTATGTAGCCATCTTCAAAATATGTCACCAATATTTCTTGCTCAGACAATAATGCCGTTAGCAATTTATCAGAAATTCTTTCTTTTTCTTCATTTGTTACTATCGGCCTTTGCACTTTTAATTTCTCACCAATAACCTTTCTCATACTTAACAATTGTTCCGACATTACTGTAAATGGAACCCACTCTCTTTCTTCTTTCTGCCTCTTTACATGATTCATTTCTTTATCTCCTTGATCATTTATCCACTCTATTTCACACATACTGTTACTCCATCATTTTTAGTAATTACTAAGTTCGTATTTATTTCTAAATTGTATAAGGTCTGCATCAAAAAGAACATTCGTTCTAATTATACACGAACCTATGTTCTTTTGAGAAGGGGCATATTTATATTTTTTCCCCTTAAAACAAACTTTTCACTCTCTACACATTTAGCGAATAAAAAACGATTTCACATAAAGTGAAATCGTTTTTTCTAATACGTTATATTTTCAAATTTATTTTTTTATCTTGACTAGCTTTCTTTCTGAATGAAAGTTTCATTTATTATTCGTCAACAAACTACAACATTACATTCGTTTAATTGAATATAAAATCCCTGCCTACACTACAAAGCTTTATTTTTTTTGCATGAACCATTCTTAAACGCAAACATACATTATAATGAACGAACTCACAAAATTTAAGAAATTTATAATGTAACTCAATTTATTCCTTATAGGTTTTCTGTGAAAAGAGGGCGATTTCCACACTCTCTTTTCGTACATATCATATTACAATATCAAATACTCCTTTGCTTTCATAATAGTTTGATATTGCTACCATTCATTACATATATTTAGGATGTATGGTTATATGTAACTCTCTCTCCGTTTCTCCTCTTTTCGGATGACGAAAATACTCTATTTCATATTTTAACACTTCATACTCAACCATCCCAATTTTAATCCCTTTCGTTTCTTTTAATATAGCTAATAAATCACTTATATTTTCATCATTCGATTCAAAAACTTTCCCTCCGTCTTCTCTTTGAAAAATCACTTTCATATATTCTCCCCCACTTTCATTTATTCATCTAGTAAATAATACATTTAGAAATATTCATAACAAAAAGAACATCCTTTTTAATAGAATGCTCAACTTTTCACTTCCTATAATATTGCAAATGTTTATTCAAAAATATTATATGTACTATTCTTCAAATTATGTTGATCCACTATAAAAATTTATATACTTAATTTATATGTAATAAAATAATCAAAACATTACTATATCAACATTTTTTAAAACGATTATTATTTCCTATTTCATTTTCCTACAATTTTCCATTGTAATTCTTAATATTTAAATGTAATATTATATTGTCTTACTATCTTTTTTATAACACACACACTAATTAGAAAAGGGAACTCAATATGAGTTCCCTTTTCTAATTAAAGTTACATAATACTTCTAGAGTTTTACCTTTAAAAATTTCATATGAAGATGCGAAATTTTATTTTATTTAGTTTTTTGTTTTTTACTTATCCGAATCATTCTAGTATGATTGTGTTTACCGAAGAAGTCTGCATTCTTTTTTCAAAAAAACAAAAAACAGAAGTCTAGCAAAATGCTACATTTCTGTTTTTTCTATCCGTATTATTTCTTTTCTAGAAATTTAAATGTCTCTTTATATTCTTTATCATTCACCTTAATATCAGCATCTTTTAATAAATCATTGACTACTTGCTGTTTCCATTTACCTGTCGTATCTTGTAATCTTTGTTGTTCTAAATCTTTACGGATCTTATCCTTCACTTCTTCAAATGGTTTCAACTCTTTTTTATCGGTCACTTCAATAATATGGTAACCGTAAGATGTTTTAACTGGTTCACTTACTTGTCCTGCATTTAATTTATACGCAGCTTCCTCAAATTCTTTAACAGTTTGCCCAGGTCCAAAACCAGCTATTTCCCCGCCCTGTTCCTTTGAACCAGTATCTTCTGAGTACTGCTTCGCTAAAGCGGCAAAATCTTCACCATTATTCACTTTCTCTTTTACTTCTTTAGCGGTTTTTTCATCTTTTACTAAAATATGACTTACCTTCATTTCTGGTTTATAGTTATCTTTTACATCTTTTTCTGTGACAGTCGCTTTAATCGCTTTTTCAAATGCAATTTCTGGTTTCATTTTTTCTTTTAATTCATCTTCGTTTTTTAACCCAAGTTTTTCTAAAGTCTCTTTAAAATTGTCACCCATTTTATCTTTTGCTTCTTTTACTTGTTTTGTTGCTTCCTCATCTGAAACTTTATATTTATCTAGCAGCGCCTTACTTAATACCATTTGATATAATGTACTTTCTCCATATTTTTGTTTTAATTCTTTACTTAACTCTTTCTCTGTAACATTTCCTACTTTTGATGTTACTACGTTGTCTGAGGAACCACATGCAGATAATGCGAGTACCACGCATGAAATAATTGTTCCCAAAAATAGCTTTTTCTTTTTCAATTCAAATACCTCACTTTTATTATTATGCAACGTAACTATACACCGATATTGTGAAAACAGTGTGTTTTCCATATGTAATTCATTTCATTTGAATCAAATATGTATCATATTTTTTATACACAAATATGAAAAATCTTCTCACTATTTATTAATGAGAAGACTCTTTACGAATGCCTCAAAAACATTTAACGACTAAGGTTACTTAATGATTAAATGTTTTTCCGGTATCCAACTACTTTGTCCGATATCTACCGCATTTTTTACTCTTCCCCACACACGGTAAGATGTTGATCCATCTATATTTCCTTTATAATTAATACATTCAGGCTCTCCATAATAATTCACTCCGTACCCAACAGGATATTTTGAAGAAGCATAATACCATCTCACATCAAAATGTTTTAAATATACCCACTGCTTATCATTCCCTAAGCAAATCATATCTTTATCGCCGCCTCCCCAATAACTGTTTAAAATTAAATACGGGATTTTCTTAGTGATTGCACCTGTATACTGGGGGTTCACAGGATTTTCATATATATTTATGCCGTATCCATCAGGATATTTTGAAACTGCAATACCAATACCACTTGATTGCTGCAAATCCACTACATTAGATTGATTTTCTTGATTCGAATCTATAAACCAGGAAAGTGACTTATTTCCTATTAATTGATTCAAATCACATTTCCCGATCCCAGGAACATTCCCCGAATCCGTATATTGCCAAATATCACACGGATATGCCGGCTTATTCCCTCCATAACGAGGAATCCATACAAAATCAGCATCAATATTACGCGCTCCAAACGATACATACGTGTGATGCCCAACATATAAACCTACTTTTTTCGCACCTAAACGACGTAATTCATCTATAAATACTTGTGTCCCGCCTTGCATATCTACCATCGTTTGTACTTCAACATCCGCCACCCAAAACGCAGCAGACTTATCGCCACGATTCCAAAAATCTTGTGCCTCTTTCTTTGCATCTGCAATAGAAATAAAACGACAAAATGCATAATTACCAAACGGAACACTATGCTTCTTCATTGCATTCACATAGTTTTGATACATAAAATCCACCGTATTTGAACCATCTTGCACTCTAGCAATAACTAAATCTAGTTGAGGCGCTGCAATTTCCCAATTAATAGTTCCATTCCACTTTGAAATATCAACAATATAACCCATTACAATTCAACTCCTTTTTATTATCATATTCAAAGCTTGTTTTAGCGTAATCCACATATACCTATTACTATCTATCTATAATATAAATAAGAAGAAATCTTTATTTTTTGAAATATATAATCTTTAAAACTACTTCTTTCAATCTCTCCTCTAACTCATATAATTAGGCGTGAAAATATCAATTTATTTAAAATGATTTTTCTGTTGATAATAATAAATCTTCTATATGTCCTATGTTTATTTGCCTGTACGTAGAAAACCCCTATATGTGAACTATCTTTTTATAATAGTCTAGCCTAACACTCATTGTTTATTTCATTTCTATCTGTAATCAACAATTCCATACGCTATCCAGCCTATTTAAAATTGAGTAAAACTATAATTATTTTACATTTTACCACTGATTTCCAGCCAATAAATTTTGGTACAAAATAATATTAATACATAAAAAAGACATTTCCGATTTTTGAAAATGTCTTTTTGCATCTTAATAAAACAACTTTGGTTCTAAATCTGTATTTTGTAATTGTGGATTTTCACTGCTCATAACGCAACTTGTGGAAAATAAAATTGGGATATCACAAACATCCTCCTGCATTACATCACGAAACACATTTGCAGCAACACCTGTAAACGTTTGACATAGATTTGAAATATCATCATTAAAAAATTGGATCACTTCCGCTTTAAAAACTGGAAATACAACATTCACTCCACCAGGGAACTGAGGTTGTACCACAACTTGTTCAAAATAAGGATTATTCTCTAACGCTACTTGAAATAAATACGCAATTTCAAATGCATCTAGTGGACAAGGAAATGGATTTACAATTTCATTTTCATTATTCGTTTCAATAATGGTTACACTTACATTTCCAAATTGTACAGAAGATTTTAGAAGCGTTGCTAATGCTCTCGCTTTTTCATTACTTAACGCATGCACTAAAATAATATAATTCCCGCCAACCGGAATAAGTGGCCCCACTGTAACTGTTGGATCAACACCAATTGAATTTCTTAGTTCATTAAAATATGTGATCCACGGTGGTGAAAGCTGTGGCTGAGCTTGTACATTTTCTTGCATTCTTTTATTACCTCCTCATACTATTCTTACTACCGTAATATGTATCATGACATAAAATGCATTAGATAGTTAAATCATTTTTCATATTATATTAATTATACATTTCATAGAGTATTCTCCGCTTTTCCCCACATGTTTATGTACTTATACGACAATGAGGTTCTATATTATAATCAACTTAACAAAGATTTCATATTATATAAATACACCTTAATAATCATTTAAATCAATAGGTGAAGCACATATAATGTGGAATATTAGGAGCTGATTTCATGAAAAAAGAACCTATCGTGTTCAAAGTTCCACCGAATTCAAAACTAAAAGTTACATTTTTCGGTCCTTGTAACGAAGTAATTACAAATGTTTCTATAATTAATCAACTACTCACCCCTAAATGCCAAACTATCACGCAATATCCAAACTTTAAGAAATATGTAACTGAAGTACGATCATTATCCCATTGTTAGTCCCCATCATGCACGATTTTCACAACTTTTTTACCTAGATTATTTCGAAAGAAAACAACTACATCCCTAAACTAAAATTACTCATTTCATGATATTCCATTGATAATTTATTGATTCTTTACACGTTTTCATTAAACACGCATATATTATCGTATGGAGATTATCCACTCATAAAACCTATCTTTCTTTTGAGTATACTTTTTATGTATGCTCTTTTTTTATATCCATCGTTTGGACTCGACAATAACCTTCTATATATTATACTCTCACTATTACCATTCATTTCTCTTCTATTAAAACATTATATCTAATTCATAAAACACTCATATAATAAACGAAATTAAATCTGGTTGCTTATATATTTTAGAAAAACAATAAAAAGCCCACACTATTTAGTGAGGGGTCTTAACAAACTTTCTATAAAACATCTACTTATCAGCTTCATTCAATTGGAGAAGGAAACCTTGCCGCTTCAAAATGAACAGTATTTAAACCATTAACGTTTTGTACAATAACGCCATCAATACTACTCTCTGCGAAAATTTCAACTACATCCCCTGCTTCTAATTGAAGAATAGAAGTGACTGAAACATCATTATTAAAAAATACCCCTGTCCCAAAGAAATCATTATCTATAGCTATTGCTGTATTTCCATTTACACGAATTTCTACTCTAGCTCTGTAATTCACATTAATATCATTTGGTGAGAACGTTATATTCCCTAATACACTATACACCCCTCTAGTCTTAGGCATAAAAGTGGATGTTACTGGATTATATTCATTTGCTAAATCAAATTGTTCATTTTGAAATAACACTTTAACAGACGTATTTGCCAGAATAGGTTGATTAACTGTATTCACAGCTCTAAATGCCGACGCTCTTACAAGCTCCTCTTTCTTATTACCACAACAATTTACTTTTACATACTTCCCATCACATTGACTACTTTTCCTATAACAATCATGACTCTTCTTTTTGTACTCGTTACAATACTTACAGTAATAATAAGACGTAGTAAGTCCCCCTTTAAATTTATTATTACATACTATGCAAAATTGATTAGAAAAGCTTGGATGAGCTGTTACTATTATTAATAAAAAAATGAATCCCCACCTGTTTGGTGAGGATCTATTATTAAACTTCTATTCATTTTTAAATTACCTACTTTATTTAGTAGGAGACGGAAATCTTGCCGCTTCAAAGTGCGAACCATCTTCTAAGGGGCTTAAAACACCATCTATACTACTTTGTGCATAAATCTCAACTATATCTCCTGCATTCAATTGAATGATTGTTGAAACACTTACAACATTTCCAAAACCTATTGGACCAAAAAAGTCATTATCTATAGCTATTGCTGCATTTCCATTCACACGAATTTCTACACGAGCTCTATAATTTAAATTTGTATCGTTTGGAAAGAAACCAATCGTTCCAATAATAGAATATACGCCTTTCGTCTTCGGCATAAAAATAGACGTTGCTGGATTATACTCATTTGCTAAATCAAATTGTTCATTTTGGAATAACACTTTCACAAAAGTATTAGCAGGAACATTTTGATTTACAGTATTTCTAGCTCTAAATGCTGATGCCCTAACAAGATTATCCTTGTTGGCATGACACTTACTAGTCTTATTACGACAATCATGTTGCTTCTTTTTATAATCCTTACAATACTTACAGTAGTAATAACAAGACATACTCGTTCCCCTTTCAAGCTTATTACTACATATTATGCAAGATTGATTAGAGAGGTTTGGACTAGCTATTCTTATTTTTAAAAGGGTGCTTTTTACTTGCACCCTTTTGTATTCATTTTATTCCTCTATATTTATAAATTGAATACTGTTCCATATGGAATTGAAGTAAAAGCAATTCCGTATGGTGTAAAATGTTGCGTTGGGTAAAAATACTCCATAGAGGAATAATACGGTTGTATACCTTGCTGCATTTGCATTTGTTGTTGCATTTGCAATGCTTGTTGAACAGCTTGAACTGTACTTTGTGCCCCGCTATACGTTATAGCCGTACCATACGCTGGTCGTATGCCAACTTGAGAATCCACATATGAATAAAACATTAATTTCAACTCACTTCCGAATAAGTTATTACAAAGTATGTTATGTATAATTATTTTAGTGAGTGCTAAAAGCTAGTCTACTAGCCTTTAGCACGTTATTCATTTTAAACTTTTACATTATCACAATATTCAATTAAATATCGCATTTTAAATGGACACCCCATAAGAACATCTCTATTTTGTTGACATATACTTAAAAGAAAAAATATTCTTGAATATTTCACATTAAACATATACTCAAAATCACTTTAAATTTAGAAGCAAATAGTAGTTATCAAGACGTACTTAATATTTTTTTAAAAGGAGGTATTTATGAAATATAATCAAAATTCAAACTCAACAAATCCGTGCGAAAAGTTCCAGGTCCCCTGCTTTATTTCTATATCCCCTTGTGATCAAACTAATTGTTGTACACCTGTCTTTTTCTCAAATTCTCAGCAACAAGAATTATTACAATTAATTAACCAATTAAACGAAGCTATCCTTTCTTTCTTTACAACACCAAATCCAATAACTATTCAAATACTCCAATCAGCATTACAAGCATTAAATGATTTATTAATTGCAGTACAACCAAATACTCCAAATAGAAATTTAGTCATTCGAACTATAAATCAATTAATTAATTCTCTACCTACTGCATCCCTCACTCAAATCTCAGCACTGTTCCAATTCCTATTCCAAAACTTATCTTCACTTATTAGTTGTTCGAATATTTCAGACCCATTGTTACAACAAACATTCAACTTAATTTTACAAGGAATCTTGAATAGTTCATTATTAAGTAGTACTGGACCGACTGGGCCTACTGGACCAAAAGGGATTCAAGGACCTAAAGGAGCACAAGGGCCTCAAGGTGTGCAAGGGATTCAAGGACCAGAAGGGCCAGAAGGGCCTCAGGGATCTCAAGGTGTGCAAGGAATTCAAGGACCTGAAGGACCAGAAGGATCTCAAGGACCTCAAGGCGTTGAAGGAATTCAAGGGCCTGAAGGACCAGAAGGACCAGAAGGACCTCAAGGTGTGCAAGGGATCCAAGGACCTCAGGGACCACCGGGACCGACTGGTTCTGGGACTGGAATGGGAGTTCCTGGGCCACCGGGACCGACTGGACCTCAGGGGGTGCAAGGGATTCAGGGACCAGAAGGACCGGAAGGGCCTACTGGATCTCAAGGTGTGCAAGGAATTCAAGGACTGGAAGGACCGGAAGGGCCTACTGGACCTCAAGGTGTGCAAGGGATTCAAGGACCAGAAGGGGCGGAAGGGCCTACTGGACCTCAAGGTGTGCAAGGGATTCAGGGACCAGAAGGACCACCGGGACCGACTGGAGATTGTGAATGTCCAACAGGTCCAACAGGTCCGACTGGACCAACTGGACCAACCGGACCTGCATGTAATTTCCTTGTTTATGTTACAAACGCAGGAACCATAGATGATCCTGCAGATGATACAGTATCAGTAATCAACACCGGAACTAATACAGTCGTTGCTACAATTACTGTAGATAATGCACCTCTTGAAGTAACGGTTTCACCAAATGGGACTCGCGCTTATGTTACTAATATTTTTTCTAATACCGTTTCCGTTATTGATACTGCCACTAATACAGTTGTTGCTACCATCCCTGTTGGATCTAATCCGATTGGCGTAGCTGTTTCTCCAAATAACACAACTGTTTATGTTGGAAATCATGGTAATAATACTGTTTCTGTTATTAATGCTGCTACTAACACAGTTATTGATACCATTCCCGTTGGCAACGCTCCGCAAGGAATCACTGTTTCTCCAAATGGAGCCTTTGCATATGTTGCAAACGAATTAAGTAACACAATTTCCGTTATAAATACTGCGACAAATACAGTTAGCGCTACCATCCCTGTTGGTATTCGCCCTAGGATAATCGTCTTCACACTAGATGGCACTCGTGCGTATGTCACAAATCAAAATAGCAATACCGTTTCTGTTATTAACACCGCTACCAATTCCGTTATTGATACAATTAACGTAGGTACCGAACCTGTTGGTATTGCTATTACACCAGATGGCACCCGTATTTATGTTGTAAATAAAGTTAGCGATAATGTATCAGTAATAAACGTGGCGACAAATACTGTAATTGATACAATTCCTGTTGCTCTATCCCCTGATCAAGTAACTATCATACCAGATGGCACTCGTGCCTATGTTACAAATCAAGCTAGTAATACTGTCTCTGTCATAAATACTGCGACAAATACGGTTATTGATACGGTCCCAGTAGGTGTTGCTCCAACTGGTATAGCAACCGGAACTATTTGCGAATAATATAAAGAAAGAACAGCGAGACATTAAACATGTCTCGCTGTTCTTTCTTTATTGAGCTTCTTATACACGTTCACAGTCTATGCTTATTTTCCTTAACTATCCCAATTTACCCATCTCCTGATAATTAATTCCTTTACAAAATAAAAAGTAGCTTTTAGGCTACTTTAAATTGCTTTTATCCCCAAGAAAAATGATATATATATTCTCCCATTACACTTTCATTAATCCCAGTAATCCTTACAAATCGCATTAAGTCTGCTCCTTGAAGAAAATACATCGTAAGTGTAACTGGTACCTGTGACCACATAAATTGATAAAGCTCGTTCACTCTCTGCTTTGTTGAAACAGTTACATCATATACAGGACCATTATTCCACGCAGAGGTTTGAACTGAAGTGAACGGAAGGTCTTTCCCATTTACTACTATTCTTGCCACACTTTGAGTTATGTCCACAACAATCTCCTCCGCTATTCCAAAATTAGACCTGTTTCCATACTCATATTCTTATAAATATTCGTAGCTTTAATAAATGCTTGAGGAAAACCTCTATTCAAATTAATTTATTTTATAAAATAAAAAAGCAGCCTACTCATCATACGAGTAGGCCTCTTTTTTCGCTTTACATAGGCTTATTTGCATTTACATAGTATGTTTACTTAACAGTATATGCCCAGCCTTTACGATCAAGATAATCAGTGAATGCTTTTAATTGAGTATCGCTAGTTGGATCAGTTACAGGATAAACATAGCCATCACTTCTAAGAATTAAGTTACCTGTCATCTTAACTGAGTTTAAAGCACTTACTAATTCAGCCAAATTTTCTTTACCTATTCCACCAACTTCGACAATATTACGTTTTTGAGGTGGTTGGCTACCTCCACCAGATTGTCCAGTTAAAGCAAAAACGATTGAATTAGCGATTTTATCAACATCCCATTTTGCCATGTCGGAATCATTATCAATGAATCCTAATTCGATAAGAATAGCTGGTGCTTTAGTCCCATTCAATACTGCTAAATCTTTACGTTGTTTCGCACCACGATCACGCCATCCAATATCTTTTGCTAGTTGAGCTGAAATTTTAGACGCTAGTTCATTCTGATCATAATACAGCACTTCAACACCCTGCCCAGTTCCATCACTTGCATTAAGGTGAAAAGCAATAGCCAAATCTACAACATGTGAATTACTATTACGAATAATATTATTTAAATTTTGAGCTTGAGTGCTTCCTACTTCGTCCGTATCATCATAGACTGTGTGTCCTAAAGCTTTTAACTTGGCTGCAACCGCATCTTTAACTTGACGATCCAAAATATGCTCTTTCCGATTTCCCCAGTTAGCCCCTTGTACAATACTATTGTGTCCTCCATGTAAACTATAACGTGCCATTACTCAACATCTCCTTTTTTATTAGTATATTCAGAGATTTTCTCATGGTCTGTCCATATACCTAAGTCCATACCAAGTGCAGACAAATAAGGCACCAATTCATCTAAAATCTTTTCGCATACCGAATTTAATATAATAAAATTCAAGTAAAGAAAAAACCGCAACCCATTTTTTCAGTTACGGAATCTTTTTTGTATTCTCTTTTGAAAAATTCATTATGAATCACTCTCACTTTCTAATTATCTAGTCCATTTAGTTTTAATGTCACTCTATTAACGATACTTCCCCATAAATATCTAAAGAAATTTCTAATCATGCCATCCCAGCTACTTGCAAAAAATGAAGAAAAAGCTTATAAAGAAAAGTGAGGTTCCTGATATTCGGTTTCATGATCTAAAGCAATCCCTTAACATTAATGTTGCAATAATGTATTTAACTAAAGATCGTAAGCGAATGATTAGGACATGAAAGAGTAGGCAACACATTAGACACCTACTCACAAGTTGTACCAGACCTACAAGAAAAAGCAGTCGAAGATTTTGCAAACAATCTATTTCAAAAATACTAATGTTTGCAATTACGGATTTCGCATACAAATACTAGCTTATCCGTGTAACATTGAGAGGAGTCAAAAATATGAGAGAAATCAAGTCTGAAAAAGAATTCAAAGACATCATCGCAAGTGAGGAGCCAGTAGTTGTTAAGTTCTTTACTACATGGTGCCCGGATTGCGTACGTATGGACAACTTTATCGGAGAGGTAATGGAAGAGTTCAATAAGTTTGAATGGTATTCTATTAATAAAGATGAGTTTCCAAGTATCGCTGAAGAGTATCAAGTAATGGGTATTCCAAGTTTACTTGTATACCAAAATGGTGAGAAGCTAGGCCACTTACATAGTGCTAACGCAAAAACTGAAGAGCAAGTTACTGAGTTTTTAGAAGCATACTAAGATGAAAATCCTCTGAAAAATATTTTTCAGAGGATTTTCATCTTTTTTCACAATTATTGTCGTAGCTCTTTCTTCATGACCAATGTACATAATTACACTCCTTTCCCCCTTCATCCCCTAAGTATAGATGTATACGTTCGTATCACCACTTTCATATGTAATTAATATATCGTATTGTGGTATTTCGCCACTTTCCTTTTGTTTTTTCATTTCAATCCACAAGTTATGAACCCCATTGATTATTTGTTTGTTTTCTATGTTCATTACATATCTTTCATTTACTCCACCGTATCCTTTACATGTAGATATTGATCATTTAGAAATATAATACTTCTTCACAATTTCATCATTTGATGAATTACATCCAGTCATTATTAGAAAAATACATAGTAAGAAAAGTATTCGTTTCTACATCCACCTACCATCTTATCCCTTTCATTGTGAATGATTCCCAATTATATTCATACCCTCACTTTGTACTTTTCAACATATTTTTCCTTAACGAAACTTTGTTACCCCCTACTTAAAAAGCTATAAAGTGTCAACAATGTTTGTATAGACCCACACGAGTTTCATTTGATACTCTATGTATAGAAAGAAATTCCTTTAAAGAAAGGTGCGTGATTAAAATGGATACTCTTTCTCATAAAGAAGCTGATAAAGGTGCTATTGTCAGCATTATGGCCTACATATTTTTATCCTCTATGAAAATTATCATCAGTTATATTACCCTCTCTAGCGCATTACGTGCTGACGGTTTGAATAACTTAACGGATATTGGTGCCTCTTTAGCAATATTAATCGGTTTAAAAATTTCTCGTAAACCTCGAGATCCAGATCATCCATATGGGCATTCGCGTGCAGAACAAATAGCTTCGCTTGTTGCTTCTTTCATTATGGCAACGGTCGGATTAGAAGTTGTTATTAGTGCCATTCAATCATTTTTAAATCCGAAACAAGCTGCGCCCAATGTACTTGCTGCATGGGTAGCTTTATTTTCTGCTGTCGTTATGTACTGTGTATTTAGGTATACGAAAAAGATTGCACTTCGAACAAAGAGTAAATCATTAGAAGCTGCCGCAAAGGATAATTTATCAGATGCGCTCGTAAGTATTGGTACAGTTGTAGGCATTGTCGGCTCACAGTTCCAAATGCCTATTTTAGATCCTATTGCCGCTCTAATTGTCGGCCTTATTATTTGTAAAACTGCATGGGAAATTTTCGTAGAAGCTTCTCATATGCTAACAGATGGCATTGATCCTAATAAAATGGAAGAATATGCTGATGCTATTGAGCATATTTCTGGTGTGGAAAACATTGTAGATATTCGAGCGCGTATGTACGGGAATCAAACGTACGTTGATATTACAATCGAGGTAGACGCTCGTATGGATGTTGGAGAAAGTCACTGTATTACTGACAACATCGAAGCCATGCTTCGAAAAAAATTCGGAATTTACCATGCCCACATTCATGTTGAACCAATGGAAAAAGAACCTATTATGACATAGGTTCTTTTTTTATAAACGCTTTATGAAATATAACACATAAAACGAGCCAGCTACCGCCAGCTGCCCATCCTGCTAATATGTCAGATGGAAAATGCACGCCAAGATATATTCGGCTAACTGAAATAGATAATACAACAAAGCTTGCTATAAGAATAATCAACAGTTTTTTATGCAATGAAATACGCTCTTCAGTAATTGTGACGTATGCAATAAATCCTAAAAAAGCAGTAGCATTCATCGTATGACCGCTCGGAAAACTATATCCAGTTGCAGTAACAAGCTGCGTTACATCAGGTCTTGCCCGTTCATACCATAGTTTAAGCATACTGTTTAAATAACGAGATCCGTAGTAATTAATTGTTAGAAGTAATGCACTAAGCAACTTTTTTCTAACGAGAAAATACATTACAAGAATAATGAGTAACGGAAAATATATTCTTTTGGAACCGATAAAGGACACCCAAGTAAAATAGGTTGTCAAATAATCGTTTCGAAAACTTTGAATAAAGTGTGCGACTATATTGTCAAATTTCTCAATACAAGCGGTATGATACGAAAGTGATAGTGCGACAAAACAAATGAGTAGAGTAAAGCTTAACAAGTATAAATGTCGATATCGTTTCACATACATAACCTCACTATGCAAAAAAATGGAGCGGTTGTTTTAGTTTTCCTCTCCATTTCTTTTTTATGCATAGTTTATTAAAAAATATAATTGTTAATTTTTTGCTGCATCGTTGGGATATCTTCATTCGTTACTGTAAAGCGAATAACCTTCTCATCCAGATCAAGTGCTTCTGCAAATAAACCTGCCAATCCACGTGATTTTCTATCTACTTCCATAATGATTTCTAACCGATCGTGGGAACTTGGCAAGATTAATAATTCTAATTCATCTAATTTCCCATAATACTGTCCTGAAACAGGAATAAACTCAAACTCTTGTGCGAATGGTACTTGCTTACGTAATCGATATGGTAATTCTTCGCATTCTATATGACGCGCTTTAAAACCTAATTGATTTACACTTTCTAATACACTGTTCAATAGTGCATTTGGCAACACTTGAATGTAATCACGGTCACTTGGATCAATACTATTTTTAATATCAAGGCCTGTATGAACCCAAACCGTTTTCATTCCAAGTGTTAGTGGTGCTTCAATTGGCATCTTAAATGAAAATGGAATTTCTTTCTTTTCATTTGGCTCTACAGAAAATGGATCTGTTAAACGAACTCGCTCTAAGTCAAACGTTGCTGTTACTTTTTTATCATCCACTTCTCTTACATATGATGTAGATAACGTTAAGTAAATGCTTTCAATTTGTTGGCTAACTGATCCCCCAGTTATACGAACCTTCCCTACTATCGTTTCTCCAACTACATACTCCTCTTTTTCAAGAACAGTATCTACTTTTGCACTACCAATGCCAACACTCGCTAAAAACTTTTGAAACATGGAGTCTCCATCCTTTCTAAAGCAAAAGCTATATCTTTTTTTAAATCTTGTACATTCTCATAGTACGGTGTTTTTATTTGTAACATTCGCATCAATATTTCACGATTATCATTTTTCAAAGTTAACTCTTCATACCATGGCTTTTCATGTTTTTCAATCGATTCATATCCTGCATATAATAAAAATAACGAGAAATGGCCAAGCGCATAAAAATCGCTACGAAAGTGAACTTCTCGCATCAAAGCTTGTTCACCTTCATACGTTGTAGCTCGCTCATCACCCTCACCTTTATATTTAGCTAATCCAAAATCAATAATACTAATTTGATTTTCTTTCATTAATATGTTCGGAATACGTAAATCTCGGTGAATAATACCTTTACTATGAAAAACTGAAACAATTCCTAATATTTCATATAAAATTTCAAAAACTTCACGTTCTTTATATACACGCCCATCTGAGAAAATATAATCTTCAAAATTTTCACCAGGCATATATTCCATCACAAAAAAGCTTTTTTTCTCCCATAAGAACTGATCATAGAGACTAGGAATTGCTTGATGATTCAATGTTTGTAAAATCATTTTCTCTTGCTCAAATGATTTTCTACCAGACTCATATCTTTGTTTACTTTGTCTTAACTGCTTTAAGACTTTATATCTATTTATTTGTAAATCATTAACGACATATGTAACCCCATAACTGCCCATTCCAATTACTGATTCAATTTTATAACGTTCTGCTACAATTGTATTTTTTCGCAGTGGTCTATCAAATAAAGCTAGTACACGATGCCATTTCATCAGCTACTTGAAAAGAAGCTACGGCTTTTACGTTTTCTTTTATAATGTTGGTGTCCATAACCAGAAGAACGTCGCTTATAGTCACTACTTGAATAAGAGCGCCCTCTATGACGAGAATCACTACTCGAATACGAACGATTTTTTTTCTTTCCTAATAAAGAATCAATAATTTTTTTGAACATCCCTTCACCTCTTTAGTAAAATTTTCTCTTAATTATACCAATAATTTATAAGCATATTTGTGACAAGTTTGTAAAGAGTAAAAAACGACGAGTTTAGCCCGCCGTTACTTTCAATCTTCCTCTTCATCAAAAACTTCGTCAATCATGCATTTCTCTAATAAATACTCGAATGTAATATCTGCGAGATCTTCAATTTCCTCTCGCTTTGGGACGTATCCCCTTTCAATTAGTTGCTCATAAAAAAACTCCGCAATCTCTTCCGTATCAATTACGACTTCAATTTCCTTCATGAGCATCACTCCTTTATTTCTGTTTTATGAAAAAATCTCAAAATTATGTATATGAGATTAGAAAAATAGTTTTTCTTTTTTTATAGGTCATATCATTTGGACGAGGTGCATACGATGGTAGTACAAGCTATCCAAAAGGGGGAAATAATAATGGAATACCAATACGAAGTAGAACAAACAAAAGAAGAGTTCATGCATGAAGATCAATGGGCAGACTCTCTTATTAAATGGCTTTTTATTTTTTTAATAATTGTAGGCATACCTTATACTGCATATGTTGTTGTTCAATTTATTCTCTCTGTCTAGTTAACTATTTTTTCTCTGTCAATTTAACTAAATAATTATGAACAACATCCATAACAATTTTATATTCTTCATCTTTAAATGTATCAAATAACAATTGATAATCGTTATAAATATCAAGTAACCCATCTATGATTTCTTGACGATTTGTCTTAACACTCACTTTTTTCGAGTTGTTAATTGACTTTAATTTTCCTAAATCCAATTTATTCATGCCGGCTTTATCTTGTTTCATTTTCTTCAAAATTGCATTTGCCGTTTGAGCATTGGCAAGTAAAGTTAAATCTGATTCATCCGCTTCTAACCATTCACCATCCGTAATTCGTGATAACTCATATATCGTATCTTCCCATGCGTCATTTTTGTATCTCCATACCTCTGTACGAAAACCAACAATACGGAAAACATCTTTATCATATCCAGTCACTTGCACGAGATCACCAAAGGTGAAATTATAATTTAATTCAATCCACTCCGTATCGCCCTTTTTCATTTCTTGCTCTGTAACGTGCTGCAATGTTTGTTCTACATAAAATCCATCGTGATTATTGACTTCGTATACATAAACCCCATCTAAAACTTTCATATTTGTGATTTTACCAACGGTTCCATATAGCGTAATCACGACTATGTCCCCTACGTTGTATTTAGGTTGTTTTTTTCTTGCCATCTCTATCTCTCCTTTTTTTGACGTCGTGATTTTGATAACAGTATATGCAACCTACTTAAAAACGCTTATCACAGAAGCTTATATTCATAAATTTTTTCGATAAAAAAATATCACTACATAAAATTTATGTGAAACGCAAAAAAGCTAGTAAATAGACTAGCTTTAAATCAAGACATTTCATATAAAAAAACATACAGAATACTTCACTTTCAAAAAGTAATGTATTCTGTATGTTTTCAAATCGTTTTTATCCTTCTTGTATGTATAAATCCCACGCTTCATCAAATATAGACATACTTTCTAGCATTCCACTTAACTCTAAGTATGAACTAATTTCATCATAGTCTTCAGATTGCTTCGGAAAACTTAAATCATCATACATTGCCTCTGCTAAATCTGAAATTTCATTTCTAAATAAAGCTGCGCGATGCTTCATCATATAATGGTAAAATGTCTTTTTCAAAAATATTCCCTGCCTTTCTAACTTGGGTACATTATACAAGGCAAAAAAGAAAAAAACCAGCATAAAAGCTGGTTAAAAGTCGAAATAATTTCTTTTTAATAGTCTTGGTCTTCCCATTAACTCTTCATATGTTAGTTGTTTTGGCAAATCTTTCGTATAAATTAAAAACAACTGATCTTCAATTTCTTTTACAGTATGGTCTGCTTGATAGTCCATTCCACATGAGGAACAAGAAATACATGGTGTCTTTTGGATTTCAATGGCTTTCGTACCATCTGGTAGTTCCCAATACACAGTATTCAAGCTTTCTTTCGCTTCTGTACTGTCACACCACATACAATTCATACTGCATCACCCTCAGTTTTTTTGTCGTTTTCTTCTAATTTAGCCATTTGCGATTGATATTTTTTATCTTTTAATTGGTCTCGCTTATCACGTTTATCTTTTAAAGATGCATGCTTATCATTATCTTCATAGTCTTTACGACGGTTCATACGCTGTAAATCATCTGGAACAAGGTTAAATTTCTTATCGCTCATAAGACCTGCAATACCAACATCTGAACGTTTTTCTTCATAGTTCGGATAAATTTCTTTAAAGTAACCTTCAGCTCTTCCTGGAATGTAGCTCTCTGGTTCTGGATACGTCGTAATAACCCCTTCAAAGTTACGAAGTACAACTTTATCCGCACTTTGTGAAATTAAATAGTTTGGCTGAAGCGCAATTTTTCCGCCTCCGCCCGGTGCATCCACAACGAATGTCGGTACTGCATAGCCAGAAGTATGTCCACGTAAGCCTTCAATAATTTCAAGACCTTTAGAAACTGGTGCACGGAAATGTCCAATACCTTCAGATAAGTCACATTGGTAAATATAATATGGACGCACACGGATTTTTACTAAGTCATGCATTAGCTTTTTCATAATTGGAACGCTATCGTTAATACCTGCTAAAATTACCGCTTGGTTTCCAATTGGAACACCCGCGTTCGCTAGCATTTCACATGCTTTTTTCGATTCCTCTGTAATTTCAATAGAAGTGTTGAAATGTGTATTTAACCATACTGGATGGTACTTTTTAATAATGTTACATAAGTTTTCTGTAATACGTTGCGGGAATACTACTGGTGCTCTCGTTCCGATACGAATAATTTCAACATGCGGAATCTCTCGTAAATTTTTTAATACGTATTCTAAAATTTTATCATTAATTAGAAGACCGTCACCACCAGAGATTAAAACGTCACGTACTTGTGGTGTTTCACTAATATAAGCAATCGCATCGTCTAATTGTTTCTTCGGTACACCCATTCCAATTTGTCCACTAAAACGACGGCGTGTACAGTAACGACAATACATAGAACATTGATTCGTTACTAAGAATAATACGCGGTCAGGATAACGATGTGTTAGCCCTGGAACTGGTGAATCTTCATCTTCATGAAGTGGATCTTCTAAATCATATTTCGTTTTATATAACTCTTCCGAGATCGGTACAGATTGCATCCGAATCGGACAGCGTGGGTCATCAGGATTCATTAGCCAAGCATAATACGGTGTAATATTTAACGGGATCGTTTTCGTTGAAATTTTAACGCCCTCTTCTTCTTCAGGTGTTAAGTTAATCACTTTCCTTAAGTCATCTAACGTTTTGATCGTATTCGTTAATTGCCAAACCCAATCATTCCATTGCTCTTCAGTAACATCTTTCCATAATTCGATATCCTTCCAGTGACGATTTGGTTTGTATACATCATGTAACATTGCTATTCCCCCTTTTTATACGCTCATCCTTTATATAAGCAATTGTTATGCCAACTTCATATTCTTGATAAGTAAATGTGCGAAATACCCTATTATATAGGAGAAAAAATATTTTCAAGTGCAGTAATAACAGAATATTAACTATCATATTCATTACCTTTTATATATGTAAACGTTCTTTTATTGGTGCAAACACACAAAAACCGCCGATTATTCGGCGGTTTTGTCGTACTTACTCAGTTTATATTGAAGCGTTTGACGCGGAATACCTAACATTTTTGCTGCTTGCAAAATATTTCCTTCCGTTTCAATCAACGCTTGGTCTATTAATTCCTTTTCTGTTTGATGAAGAGCTTCCCGAAGCGGTAATATACTTTTCTTCTTTGGAAGTTTCTCTTTCTTAAATATACGAGGTAAACAATTTGCGGTTAATGCATTTCCTTCCGCAATAATGACAGCATGTTCAATTGTATGTTTTAACTCACGAACATTTCCAGGCCATTGATAAGCTTGTAGTCTTTCTTTCGCTTCCTTATCAATTTGAAGTACACCTTTTTTATAGCTTTTATTATATTCTTTCAAGAAATAAGAAGCTAATAGTAATACATCCTCAGTTCTTTCACGTAGTGGCGGGATATATAATGAAAACACATTTAATCTATAATATAAATCAGTGCGAATTTTATTTTCTCGTAAACATACTTCTGGCGGCTGATTCATCGCGGTAATCACGCGAACATCTACTTTCCTCGTCTTATTATCACCGATTCGTCTAATGACTCCATCCTCTAATACACGTAGCATTTTCGCTTGTAAATCGAGCGGCATTGAATTCAGTTCATCTAAAAATAATGTTCCTCCATCTACAAGTTCAAATAAGCCTGCCCGTTCAATCGCCCCTGTATAGCTACCTTTTGTCGTTCCAAACAGTAAGCTTTCTAATAGTGATTCTGGTAAAGCTGCACAGTTTTGTGCAATAAATGGCTTGTTTTTTCTTTTAGAAGCTTCATGAATTGCTTGCACGAACAGTTCTTTTCCTGTTCCCGTTTCACCATATATTAAAACGTTTGCATCTGTTGGCGCTACTTTTTGCGCTAACTCTTTCGTCTGTTTAAAGCGAGAATCATTTGTCACTATCGTCTCAAATGCAGCATGCTTTTTAATCACTTTTTTTCTAGACGATCGCTTTATTTTCGACTGTAAATCGACAATGGTATCAGTTAGCTTTTGAATTGTAGAGTAGTCTTTCGCAATTTCAACAGCACCAGCAATATTCCCATCTATAAAAATAGGTAACGTCGTATTTACGGTACAAACATCTTCTCCATTTAAATTTTGATAATGTTGCACTTGATGTACAATTGGTTTTTTTGTATCTAAAACTTTCATCAATGTACTCGTTTCCCTAGTTAAAGATGGGAACGCCTCTAACAAATGCTTTCCTAACACTTTTTCAATTTTGGATCCATCGTGTTTCGCAGCAACTGTATTGTAAAAAATTGTAATACCATTTTCATCTACTGCGTGTATAGCCTCATCAATACTGCCCAAAATCGCTTCAATGACTTCTTGTGTCGAAACTGCTAGCAATGTCATCCCCCCTTTTGCCGAAAATTCAGCAAATACTATGCCGAATTTCCGGCATACCTATGTGCGATTATAAGCATGACGATTCCGTTCTAATATTTTGATGAAATTTATTTTTGATTAGATAAAGTAAAACTTTAATTAGTTGGGCTTTTACGAGCAGCCAGATTCCCACCTAACTTTTTTACTTTACAGCCGAATTTTGAGGCGGGAGCCTTCATGCTTTCGAATAGCTAGATAAATCTTTTACCCATATATTCATATCTTCCAACTTATCGAAAATGTAGCAATTGTTCGCCAGTCTTCCTGTATATGTATAGCCTAACTGATGAAAGGCAGCATTCATACCGAAAGATAACGATCGAGCAATTGTATAGGAACAGAAAATAGATTTTTCTTGAAGCTCTTCTTCTAACTTAATGAGCAAACTTTTCATAAACCCATGTTTACGATATTCAGGTAAAGTAGCACAATTCGTTAATTCTGCATTGCCTTCCTTTACGTTCATTTCTGCAGACGCTGTACTAATGATTTTCCCCTCAAATTCATATACGTAGTAAATTGTATCGTCTTCTTTCATCGTCTGTAATACATAACTCGCTTCATTTAAAGGTGTCGGATACACTTCAAATACTTTTCCAAAGACAGTTGCTAATTCTTCTGCATCTTCTTCAGTCGCTTTTCTTAACAGAAATTTCTCCGGGACTACTTTTTCTTTTACTTCTTTTGCTTTTACACCACTTAAAATAGTATCTTCCTCAGACCAATGAATACTATTTCGTCTTTCATCATTATTATATTTCACAAAGAAGTATGCATCGTGTCCTTGAAAATAATGAGGTATCGTCGCTTCCAATAAGAAACCGAAAGAGAGCCATGTTGAAACATGCTCTCCCTTTCCTTTAATAATACATTTAGTGAAAGAATGTTTCTCTGCTAGTCCGTCAATTGTCTGTATAATACTTTCAACATTTCCTGTATAGTGATCTATTCGAATACGTTTATTAAAATAATCTAAAACTCCTTCTACTGTATGGCAATTTGTCTGCTCTCTAAAAGATTCATAGTATTTCATTTTTTCACCTCACACCAATCTAGTAATGTACATGCAATAATTTTTGCGGCAGCTATCATTTTATCAATTTCTATATATTCGTTTGGATAGTGTGCTACTTTCGTCTCTCCCGGACCAAATACTATCGTTGGTACACCTGAGATTTGTGTAAATAAACCTCCATCAGTCCCCCACGGAGATGCTTCAATCATTGGTTCCTTCCCTTCAATTTCAACAAAGTTATGCTGAAGTGTTGTAATTAACTCATGGTTTTCTTCTAGTTCACCAGGAACCCATCTCGCTCCAAACCATTCTACTTCTACTGGATTTTCAACAAACCAATTGTCCACATCATGTAATTCAGCGATCCAACTCTCAAACTCTTCTTTTGCTGCCTCTATAGTCTCATTCGGCGCAATACCATATCTTCCTTCTAAAATTAACGAATCAGGAACAGAACTTGGCCAGCTACCACCTTCAATTTTTCCAATATTAATTGGAATTGGAATCGGAATTCCTTTAAATAACGGATCAGTAATTCGACCATTTCTCTTCTCTTCTAATTTTCTCAAATGATCTATAACAAACATGCTTTTTTCAATTGCACTTACTCCTTCATAACGTGTACCACCGTGTGCAGCTTTCCCTTTTACATGTAAACGGAACCACATTGACCCTTGTTGCTTCGGGAAAAACTTCATATTAGTCGGTTCTGGAATAATGACACCATCTGCCTTATATCCTCGTAATATAGTCGCTAATGTCCCTGCCCCGCCACTTTCTTCTTCTATGACACTTTGAAAATAAATATCTCCTTTTAATTCAACACCAGATTCAATAATCGCTTCCATCGCAAGCATAAGTGCGACATTGCCGCCTTTCATATCCGTCGTTCCGCGGCCATATATACGATTCCCTATTTTCTCACCACTATATGGGTGATGGTCCCATTGATTCACATCGCCTTCTGGTACTACATCAATATGCCCATTTAATATCATAGATTTTCCATCGCCGCTTCCTTTTAAAGTTGCCACAATGTTCGGGCTGTCTGAAAAACTTGTACGTGGTGATACAAAATAAGGATGATCTTTCATTTTAGAAAAAGATGGTTCCCAAATATCAAGATCTAAACCTAGCTCACGTAATTTTTCAATCACAATTGCCTGCGCACCACTTTCATCACCAGATACGCTTTTTTCTTGAATTAACCGTGTTAAAAATTTCACACTTTCCTCTTCATGACTCTCAATATAATCACAAACTTGCTTTTTTAATTGCTTCATATATTACATCTCCCCTCATTCAATAACTAGTAAGTTAGAGCCAATTTGAAACTCAGCTTCCGTATGTCGCTTTATATCTTCTACTGTATACGGGCTCATTAATTCTTGTAAAATGAGTCCACTCGAAGTCACTTCCATAACCGCCATATCTGTAATAATTAAATCTACACATTTCTTTGACGTTAATGGCAATGTACACTCTGAAACAATTTTTGCATTTCCGTATTTATCAACATGATTCATCACAACAACGACACGCTTCGCTTTTTGTGCTAAATCCATCGCTCCCCCAATACCGGGCACACGTTTCCCTGGTACAATCCAGTTTGCTAAATCTCCATTCTCACTCACTTGTAATGACCCAAGAATCGTTATATCTAGTAAACCTTTTCGAATCATCCCAAACGCAGTGCAGCTATCAAAATAACTCGCTCCTGTAATAAGCGAAGTCGGTAAACCTGCTGCATTACATAAATTCTCGTCTTCATTCCCTTTACTTGGCGTTGGCCCCATACCGACGATTCCATTTTCTGCATGAAACATTACATTTATATCGTCAGGCAAATGATTCGGTATAAGCGATGGAATGCCAATACCTAAATTTACAATCATGCCATTTTGTATTTCTTTCGCCGCACGCCTAGCAATCTTATCTCTCACTTCTACGCCCATACCCATTTCCAATTCACTCCTTCCGACGGTACGATATAATTTACGAAAACACCTGGAACGACAATTTCCTCAGGATCTAAACTTCCAAGTGGAACAATTTCTTCTGCTTCTACAATCGTTATGTCCCCAGCCATAGCAACATGAGGATTCATATTCCGCGCACTTTTGTCGAATACAAGATTACCAAACGGATCAGCTTTTTTCGCATAAACAATCGCAACTTCAGCAGTTAATGCAGTTTCAACTAAGTATGTCTTGCCATTCATTTCGACTGTTCGTTTTCCATCTTCAACAATCGTATCAACACCAACATCAACTAAAACACCACCAAGCCCTACGCCTCCAGCGCGAATACGCTCTGCTAATGTTCCTTGCGGGGAAAACTCAATTTGTAATCGTCCTTCATTTAACTGTCTTCCTGCATTTGGATTTGAACCAATATGGGAAGTAACTAAAGACTTAACCCGTTCATTTGTAACAAGACGACCGATTCCTACATCAGGAAAGCCCGTGTCATTTCCTATTAAATTTAAATTTGTAACTCCCTTTTCTAAAATAGCCTGTATTAAAGTTGGAGGGGATCCAATCCCCCCAAACCCTCCAAACATTAATGTCATATCATCATGGAACAAAGAAATTACTTCCTCTATCTCTTTTAATTTATTGAATGTATTTGTAATTGTTGTCATACGATACTATGCCCTCCTTTTTGCATCATCTCTTCTACACTTTTTGCAAAAATTGAAAGTAATTCATCTAACTCGGAATATGTAGTTGTCATCGGCGGTGCCACAAGCAGTGCGCTATCTTCTTTTCCTGCTTGCCCTGAAACAGCTTGGTATAAAAGAAGACCATTTTTAGCTGCAACCGAAATAAGCTCCGAAGCTTTTGTAAACGGTTGCAATTCTATTCCGATCAGCAACCCTTTTCCACGCACATCCGCAATAATTGTCGATTGTTGCTGAACTTTCTGTAGTCCCTTAATTAAATATTCTCCCTTTTCCGCTGTTTTTTCAGGTAGATTATGTTTCTCCATGTATTCAATAACAGCTAGAGCCGTTGCTGCAGATAATGGATTTGCACTTAGCGTATGACCACTCATAACAGAACGTGACCCACGTAAAATCGGCTCCATAACTCGGTCACTAACAATCGTCGCAGCCATTGGTGTATATCCCGCTCCTAATCCCTTACCAAGCGTCATAATATCCGGTTCTACACCCCAATGCTCCATCGCAAACCATGCACCAGTACGACCAAGCCCAGTCATTACTTCATCCGCAATGAATAAAATATCGTAATGACTACAAATATCTTTAATCACTTTATAATATTCTTTCGGCGGTACAACCGCACCGCCAGCTGCTCCGATAATCGGTTCAGCAATAAAAGCTGCAATATGCTCCGCACCAATTCTTTCAATTGATCTTTCTAGTTCAGTTGCACAAGCAAGCTGACAAGTTGGATATACCTTTTGTACAGGGCACCTGAAACAATATGGGGCTGGAATAGTTGGATAATCTTCCAAAATAGATACGAAACGTTGTCTGCGCAGCGGATGCCCAGACATTGATAAGGCTCCCATCGTAATACCGTGATAGCTCATCCAGCGTGACAAAATTTTATGTTTCCCTTGAATACCGCGCTCCTGAAAATGCTGAATTGCAATTTTCATAGCTGTTTCATTTGCTTCCGTACCACTATTTACGAAAAAGCTCCAGTTCAAATCTCCTACACTTAAATCACTTAACTTCTTCGCTAGTTTTTCAGCTGGTTCACTCGTAAACTGTGATCTATATACGAAAGCAATCTCCTCTGCTTGCTTTTTAATAACATCTGCAATCTCCTTTACGCCATGTCCAATACCTGCCGTAATTGCTCCTGACGAACCATCAAAATATTTATTTCCGTTCTGGTCATACAAATATACACCTTTTCCATGTGAAATCATTGGATACGGCTGACCAACAAGTGGTTTAATTAAGTAATCGCGCATAGCGCTCCCCCATTTCTTCAATTTGTATATGTATATGAAGAAAATTGACGTTTCTTTCATAAAAAAGAATCCTCTGCACAAGCAGTGAATTTATCAAAATACTATTATAAAATATACAAATGAGTGCTAATAAATGTTTTGAAAACAGAAAATTCAGAACTTAAAACGAAGACCAATCCTTATCTATACGCTCAAATAACCCTCCCTTATATAAAAGTAACGTATTACTAAATGTTTTCCTAACATAATGCCAACTTCCCTCAAATGCCGACATTGTGTAAACTTCGACGGAACTCCCTTTAAACTCCTTCCTATTATCCTACTTTAAATTGCATATTTCCAAAAAAATTTCGACAATTATCTCGCCGCAATGATAACAATCTTTTTATAGAAACTAATTTTCCACATTTAATATTTTCAGTTTATACATAAAAAAAGAACCGATTAACCACATTAATCAGTTCGACACGACGCTCTTTTATCAATATTACTGGGACTCGCTAAAATAAATCAAAAAACCATACGTTTTACGAATTCAACAGTCATATAACGATTTTTCACACAAATTCCTTCATAACTTCATTCACAATCATAATCGGGATATCCCCATCCCAAGGTGCCACTCCTTCCACCGAAGTTAAACTACCTTTCCTTTATAAATTATGTAGGACAATTATCCCTTTGTATGTGTGTTTGCCTATAAATTAAAAAATCCCTTTACTAAAAATTTTTTATACATGTATTCGATACGTTGATTGAAATGCCCTTATAATTTAGTCTTTTTATATTTTTATTACTCCTAGTAAATATAAGCTTCTATTCAACTTAACTAACTCCATATACAACTCTTTTAGTACCACTTTACTAGCCAATAATACTCAGACATACTTCTCCCAAAATATGTTTTTAATCTTTTACTTTTCCCATTCAGAAATACAAGTTTTTCGCATAACCTCTTTCTCACTTCGCATATAGTTTTAATGATGACAAAGGAGGAATGTGCATGTCTCAATCTGAAATCGAAAAATATGGACAAGAAGCTGTACGTTACGATCAGCTCGCCCGTTACTATCAATATAGCAATCCCAAAAAATATGTAGAACTATATATGAAGTATTACGATGCACTTACAAAACTTGTACAGGCATATGAAAAAAGAGATTCTCAAGAAGCCGCTTTACCGTCACATATAAGAATTTTTCATTCTGCTCCAAACACGCCTGCGGTTGACATTTTAGTAAATGGACAAAAGGTAATCAAAAACATTTCATTTAAGCAATTTAGCCCCTATTTATCATTAGTGCAAGGTAAATATCGCATTGATATCGTCCCTGTCGGGAACGAAACTCCAATTTTTTCAGCTTTAGTACCGATAATGGGAAATCATACGTATACACTTGCCGCAATAAATAGTGATAATCACCTACAATTACAACCTATACTTGATAATACACATATACCATCTGGGCAAGCCAAAATTCGATTTATGCATTTTTCTCCAGATACCCCTGTTGTTAACGTAGATTTAAAAGGTGGAGATCATTTATTTGAAAATGTGCTCTTTAAACAAATAACAGATTTTTTACAAGTTAGCCCTGGTACAGCAGATATTGAAGTTTCACTCGCAGATAATAAAAAAATCCTGTTAACTTTACCTAAATTCGATGTTGAACCGAATATAATTTATACCATTTCAATAGTAGGCTATTCAACTAAAGACCCTAAATTAGAAGCCGTTATACTTACAAATTAAAACAGTCTACACCATTTATTTGGTGTAGACTGTTTACTTTTGAAATGCAATTTGAAATTCTGTCCAATCGCTATCTGAACGACACATAATGGACCCTTTATGTTTTTCTACAATTTGTTTACATACAAATAACCCAATACCAGTTCCTAATTTTTTAGTAGTTACAAATGGTTCAAAAATCGTTTCTACATTTTCAGCTGGAATCATCGGTCCATTATTTTTTATCACAATTCGAATAGCTTGCTCTTCTTCAAAAACATCAATGATAATTTTCCGCTCTTCTTTCATTGCTTCCATAGCGTCAATTGAGTTCATTAAAATATTTAAAAATACTTGCCTCACTTCACTCCGATAACCAACAAGTGGTATTGGATACGGCAAATTCTTTTCAATCGAAACATTTGCATTAACCAAACTCGGATATAAGAACTGTATAATATCTTGGAACAAGTCATTAAGCCAAAAACGTTCCGATTCATTCCACATTTCTTTTTTCGAAACGAGTAAAAATTGCGAGATTCGAAAATTTAATTGATCTAATTCATGCGAAATGATATCTAAATACGATAAACTCGGATGGTCTGCCTTTAATAATTTGACAAATCCCATAATTGAAGTAAGCGGATTACGAAATTCATGTACAAAACTAGCTGACATTTGGCCTAAAATCGTCAGCCTTTCTTTATGTGTTTCATTAATATATTGCTGTTTTTCCTCTAAATTCCTCGATATAATTTCCGAGTATTTTAAAACGGTATAATAAATTAATTTGTCAAAACAAGTATGTATTTTGGCCATAATTGGTTTCAATTCACGAGCGCTAACATCTAATTCACACATCGCTTCAAAAAGTTCATTTCTTCCCACATTTGCATTATAAACAAAGTCTCCAATATTCGCATCTGCTCCTGCTCGTTCAATTGCGATTTTCTCGCATAATGGTTGAAGATAATTTATATCTTTATCTTCCATAGTAAGTTCGATTATTAACTCTAATAAATCCTCTCCATTTTGAACTACTTCTAGTTTAAATGGATCTTTTTCGGAAATTATCATTTTGTTTTTCCAGTTCTCTACGAATTGGTGCCTGTTGTTTTTCAAGTGTGAACAAAATACTTCTTTAATATCCTTATCGATTGGAAAAACCTCCATTCACTCCATTTCCATACGACGAATACCCTTTATATTTTGAATATTAACACAAAAAATATGTTTCGTTAATAGATTATTGTCACATTTTGTTAATTTCTGTTGATAAAATTATTTTTTTCTTTCTTATTTAATTATTTATATTCAAATCTCTCTTTTTCCTTCTCATTTTTTTAATTATTTCCGTATTCAAAACGACTTTTTTTGCATCATTTTTAATTCTTGCGTACAATAGGAAGTGAAAGGTGTGAAAAATATGGTAAATAAAAATGTGGAAGACTATCTCCAAGAAGGCATTTATGGCCAAAAGCAAAACAAACCAGAAGAACGTAATATGTATTTAACTACATTACGTGAGCGCGTAGAAATCGCTTTAACTATCGGTCAAGTAATGCAAAGTAATGTATATACTGAAGTAGCAAGTAGCATACGCTCTTCTCAATCATTACAAATCCTCCTAAACGGTGGCATTGCTTACCCACATTTATCAAAATACATTAAATTAGCAAACGAAAAAAATATTCCTTTTACAATTGTTCAAAATAAAGATACAGAAACACCAATTGGTTTAGTATTATCTCATAGCACAGCTGTAGATAAAGAACAAATTTATGTAGAAGATGCTATTTTCAAACAAGAAATGAAGTAAAATAAAAGGTACACTTAATTAAACAAGTGTACCTTTTGCTTTATTTTTTAATACACACTAATTTCATTTCTGTCATTTCTTCAATTGCATATTTAATTCCTTCACGACCCGTGCCACTTTCTTTCACACCACCGTAAGGCATATGATCTACTCTAAACGTTGGAATATCATTAATCATAACCCCACCAACCTCTAACTCATCAATTGCACGCATCGCTTTAAATAAGTTATTTGTAAATACGCCTGCTTGTAAACCGTAACGTGAATGATTTACTTTCTCTATCGCCTCATCAAATTCTTTAAATGTATTTACTGTCATAACTGGACCAAATACTTCTTGGCACTGTACAGATACATGCTCTGGAACATTTGTTAATACAGTTGGTTCGAAAATTCTTTCATCACGCTTCTTACCACCGTATAAAACAGTTGCTCCTTCCTTAATTGCTTCTTGCACCCACATGTCAATTCGCTCTACATCTTTTTTCGAAATTAAAGCTGATACATCCGTTTCCTCATTCATTGGATCACCAACAACAACTGTTTCCATCGCTTTCTTTAGCTTCGAAAGAAATTCATCCATTCTCTTTTCGTGTACAAACACACGTTGTACCGAAATACAAACTTGTCCATTATTAACAAATGCGCCCCATTTCACGCGTTCCATTATCTCATCAGTTAACTCTACATCTTCATCAATAATAACGGCAGCATTGGATCCTAATTCCAACGTAACTCGTTTTAATCCAGCCTTTTCCTTTATTCCGATTCCGATTTTCGGACTTCCGGTAAAAGTAATGGACGCAACATCATCATTTTTAACAATTGCCTCGCCAACAGTTGCACCAGGACCAGAAATGATATTCAAAGCTCCCTTTGGCAACCCTGCCTCTTCAAATAATTCAACTAATGCGTAAGAAGATAATGGCGTTTGATCAGCTGGTTTTAACACTACTGTGTTTCCGGCAGCAATTGCAGGGCCCACTTTATGCGCTACTAAATTTAACGGAAAGTTAAATGGCGTAATAGCTCCTATAACCCCAATTGGTTTGCGAATCGTATAGGCAATTCGCCCCCCTGCACCAGGTGCTGCGTCAAGTGGCAATGTTTCACCATATATACGCTTCGCTTCTTCTGCTGCAAATTTATATGTTAGAACAGTACGATCTACTTCTCCCCTTGCAGCACGTATTGGTTTTGCAGCCTCTTTTGCAATAATTTCTGCAAACTCTTCTCTTCTTTCATACATTATTTGCGCAACCTTCTCTAAAATAGTTGCCCGATCGTATGCAGTTAATGTATTCATTTTTTTCATTGCATTTTTTGCAGAAGTAACAGCCTCTTGAACATCTTCTTCCGTTCCTTGTGCAATTTCCGCTAACGTTTCTTCAGAGTATGGTGCATATAATGGTTTATACGTGTTTACTGACTTCCAATCTCCATTTATATATAAATGCTTTTTCATCTTTCTTCCCCTTCCAAATATATGTATAAAATAATACTTCACCTAGTGAAAGGTCTGACTTATGTAATTGTATCATAGCCCGTATTCCTCCAAAAACATTATGCTCAAAAAAACTCTGCTATATAGCAGAGTTTACGAGCTAATTTGCTCTTGTAAAGAAATTTGTTTTTCATCTTCTAAAACGACAATCGATTCTACTGTTTTTGTAACTTCTAACCTTTTAATATAGCGCCCGTCTAATTCTTTCACACAAAACTTATAATTTTCAATTTCAATGGAATCCTCTTCAGCAATCTCTATATTCTTCGTTAATATCCAACCACCAATTGTATCAACACCATCATCATCAATCTCTAGACCAAATAACGTATTCACTTCACTAACGAGTACTTTTCCTTCTAGTATCGTCTTTGTTTCACTAACTTGTTGAATTTCTGGCTGTTCATCCGTATCAAACTCATCCTGAATATCTCCTACAATTTCCTCTAAAATATCTTCAACAGTAACAAGCCCAGATGTACCACCATATTCATCTATCAATATAGCAATATGTGTTCTTTCTTTTTGCATTTTTAAAAACAAATCATGAATTGGAATAGAATCAATAACTAAAATAATTGGTCTAACATATTGCTCTACTGTCTTTTTATTAACAGCTTTATGCTGTACAAACTCAGTAAAAATATCTTTAAAATTTACAAAACCTATTACGTGGTCTTTGTCGCCATCAACAACTGGATACCTTGTATATTTTTCACGAGACATTTTTTGCAAAGCTTCTTCAGCGGGCATTTCTTTACTTATAATATTCATTTCAGTTCGAGGTACCATTATTTCTTTTGCAATCCGATCATCAAATTCAAAAATTTTATTTACATATTTATATTCAGATTGATTAATCTCACCATTTTTATAACTTTCTGAAACTAACAACCGTAATTCTTCTTCCGAATGAACCTCATCGTGCCCTTTCGGCGGTTTCAGCCCTAGCAGCTTCGTAATGATTCGAGCTGAACCATTTAATAGCCAAATGAATGGGAATGCAATACGATAAAAGAAAATTAACGGCTTAGAAACAAGCAAACTCACTTGTTCAGATTTTTGAATTGCAACTGTTTTTGGGGCCAATTCCCCTATTACAACATGTAAAAAAGTAATTAACAAAAATACTAAAATTACAGCAAAAATATCTGCGAGCTGAGTAGATATTTTCCAATTTGCAAAAAGCGTGTCGAACATTTGCTTTAGCGCAGGTTTACCAAACCACCCAATTCCAAGAGCTGTAACTGTTATTCCTAACTGGCAAGCCGATAAATATTCGTCTAAGTTTGTAATGACTGTTTTGACAGAAGTTGCACGATTATTTCCCTCTGCAATTAAATTGTCAATTCGTGAACTCCTCACTTTAACAATTGCAAATTCTGCTGCAACGAAAAATGCCGTTAAGGCAATTAAAACAATCACTATACTTATACTATATATGTCCAAATACTTTTCCTTACTTACATTGTAAGCAAGGAAGCCACCTCCTACTTAATTTTATTCAAGTGAAGTAAGCATTCTAATACTCTAACAAAATTCTACATTAGCAACCACCTTTTTATATATTATATGCATACATAAAAAAGATATTTATCATTATGATAATCTAATTCATTTCCCCTAGTCAAATCAAATTATTCTAAATCTTACGATGAATCATTTTTATATAAACGATATATTCTTCACAACTTAATTTCGTGAAAAAACACTTTCTTTGCCGATTCCACACTTCTTTTGTCATACCGGAAGGGAACTTACTTCATAGATCGAAATCATTCAACAGGATATATATAGGAGGGATTATTTTGGAATATAAAACACCATTTATCGCAAAAAAGTTAGGTGTTAGCCCCAAGGCTGTTGTCCGGATTGCACAACAATTAAATCTTACGATAGAAAAAAATAAATATGGTCACTTTATTTTCAAACAAGATGATGTAGATCAAATGTTAGAATACCATCGTTCTCAAATTGAGCATTCGCAAAACTCTCAACCTACTCAAAAAACATCATCAAATGATGTTGAAGAATTAAAAACTCAAGTAAACACAATTGTTCAAAACACATCATCAAATGATTTTGAACAATTAGCTACTCAATTACACACAATTACAAGAAGGCTAGATCGAATGGAGGAGCAAATGCAAGATAAGGCAAATGATGTCGTTACGTACCAACTTTTGCAACACCGTCGTGAAATGGAGGAAATGTTAGAACGAATCCAAAAGCTAGAAGCTTCCCTCAAAAAAGAAGAGCCCATATATATTACTCCTGATTCAAAACCAACATATGAAAGAGAAAAGAAACCGAAGCGCCGCAAAATGATTTTTAGTATATTTGGATTATGATTTTTAGACCCTTATTAAAACAATAAGGGTCATTTTTTCATGAAGGATACTGCCATATTAATATATCATTCTCTATATTATATATATTCACTTCTAATTATTTTGTTAACATAATATTCTTACTGTATTCCGCGATTAATGCCTGTGCATGAGCATTCCCTTGAATCACATCGCGAAATTCTTTTAAAGAATACAAATGCGTAACTCCTTTTCGAGCATGAATTCGCACTGGTACACCTTGTAAAGTATCATGAAACTGAAATGGATTGTCTATCGGCTCTATAGGAAAACCGAGTGTTAGTAGATACATATACATTCTTTTTGTAACTGCTGCAATATACCATTCCGCTTTCGTTTCTAACGCATGCACAAATAAAATAGCTGTTAGCCTTTTGAAATGCCCTCTCCCACGAGACGTTTTCGCAATACTTAGCTTGCCTATTTCATACACATTTTTTAAATCTTTCACTAAATCATTTTTAGAAAACGGATAGAAAAACTCAGAATTTGATTGTTCGGGTACCGTATACTTAATACACTCCACTGTACCTATATGATGCTCATCTTCTATTAATAAAAATCGTGTTGGATTTAAATTACGTTCTACGAACATTAAGTTTCTTTCTTCACAAAAATCTCCCCATAGTTGCTCGAACCAAAAATGTTCTTCCTTTGTTTGAACACGCTGGAACATATTTCCCCACCTTTCCCATCGTCGCTCTGTTTTGATAACGCTTTCACTATCTATCATATAAGAACAAATCTTCGTATGCAACTAAAAATATTTATGACTTATTATATTCTGCAAAATGAATTAAATTCCAACTTCGTCGTCTCTTACCTCACATGTACAGTTATTCTAATAACCTATGTGTATCACTTTTTAAATTACATCCTACCTACTTCCATACAGCATATAATTCTTCTTAATCTAAAAAAATCCTTTATGAAAAAGGATTTCTTTTACTTCTTATTATTTTTTAACCACTTCTCAAAGATTTGTACCATCCCATGTTTTCCTGCTAATTTCTCTTCTCCTTGTTTCGTCTTATATGGATATAATTGCAAAAAGACACCGCACCCAGATTCAATTTTTTTACTATGCATATGACTTCCTGGATATACACAAATAACTTCATAAATTGCCCGTCGATGAAAAACACGCTTTCCATTCTGTTCTTCTACATACTTTATAGACCAGTATTTATACATTTGCTCAGTCGCTTTCGTATTTCCAACGTGCTGAAAAATATTGTACATTGGGCTATACTTCACTTCAATAATAATAGAAGATTTATATACGTATTTCCCTTCTTCCTTTACATAACAGTCTAAGCGAATATCTGGTTTTTTTGTATCCTCGCCATTATAAAAGTTACTCCCTTTACTTAATGCAATAAGGGGGTGTGTTTCAATTAAGTCATTAAATGCAACATGGACCTTCATATCATCTTGATGTAAAACTACTGTCGTCCCATCTTGTAACCCATCTACATAAAAATGCTCTTGTATTTGTTCACGAATGGGATTTCTAGCTTTAAAACCAATTTGCTCTAGCATGGAAATAACGATAAAAAAAGCGTAATATTCATACACTAAAAACGTTGGTTTATATACAAATAATAAAGATGGAGATTGATCTGTATATTGTGGAAGTAAGTTTAAATGCTGTAGTAATTGTTGATGTGGAATTGGTAAATCGTATGAGTTCATATTACCCGTTTCAGAAACTTCTCTCCAAAAGGGGGAATATATTAAAGTTTTAAAGTATTGTACACTTTCACGTACAATATGAGCTAATATTTTATATTCTTGTATTTTCACAGAGCTTTTACGTAAATCGGCTTCTTTTAGTAAATGTATATTTTTATATTTTTGCTTCTCTCTATCAGTCACAGATCCATTACGCTCAATTGTTTGCATAATCGTTTTTACAGCTTGAAACTCTTCTAATTTTTTCTTTTTTTCTCTTTCTAATATTTCAATTGTTTGACGTAAAAAACTTTCGGCTTCAAGTAAATAATGATAAAATTGCATCGCTTTAAATTTAAGAAATGCATTTTCTCTACTATTTTTTTGTTCAATAAACTTACGATTATAATATTTCGTATAGGACTTTCTTTCCGCCATTATTGTTCCTTTTCTCGTTGCCTTCCGTTCCTTCACTTCCCATTTATATTCATGTATAAATTTTGAACTTGATTCAATCTTTTTAAAAACTTGTTTTATCTTTTTCATTTTTTGCGGCAACTTTCTAAGTAACACTAAATAAGAAGAATCCTCAATATCACTAAGGGCAGAGAAAGTCTTTTTATAATAACCTCTATCTAAAATCAACTCATTTAAAATTGACTTTACATAGTTTTGAATCATTTCAAATTGGTCATCAAAAAAATTTTTTGGAACGATTTGAAAAGCACCATAATACGTTGTGTCTTCTATACGAACTTCAAAATGATATAAACCACATCGCCATGGATAAAAGAATTCCGTTTTTCCATGTTCATAAATTAGTACCTTTTGTTTTTTTTCATTTATTTCGTATTGTGACTCTTTTATATTTTTCTGGCCCTCATACACTTTATTCCATATGAAAGTAATATTCATTGGACTTTCGTAATGGTAATGCAATCTTATCGGTTTTAATTCTTGTACTTTGTAAATACATTGAACTAATGCTGTAGTAGATGTGCAAAGACGATTTAATAAAATATACTCCCCTTTTGCCTCTGTTCCTATGATTAACTTTAATACAAAAGGGAGCGTTTCATTCGTATCAACAATTTCTGTTTCATACCGCTCTTCATTTCGCATATCCATACAACTCCAGTTCTCTACGTTTTTCTCTTATATATGCTAAAGAGTGTTCAAATGTAGAGACTCTGTTTGCAAGTGGCGATTGCAAAAGAGGTACTAAAGTCGCTCCCCTTTTTACTTCTTCAGAAAGTAATGACCCAACCATCATTTCAGTACCTCTTAATTTCGTCAGTACACGTTGCTTTATTTGTAAATCAAAACCTTCTTCTCTGCTAATCATATAAGAATGATTATTTTGAAATGGTATATTTTGCAAATACATAGCAATTGCATTTGCACATCGAAAAGAAATTCCCTTTGACGCATCATGTGATGACAATACAACATGCAACTTATCTAATAGCTCTAACTCTTCTTCAGAAAACACTTCAATCATAGATTTCTTTCTGATCCAATTTATCCGAAATTCTCCCGCTGTTACTTTCAGAGGTGGTTGTAATACACCTTTCTCTTGTACCATGCACATCTCACAAAACGGAATTTTTTGTAACGTAATTAAATTGGTTCGGTCTAATAATCGATCAGAGAGTTCTGTCGTTGTTTCATCAAAATTCACAGTACCTACAAAGATAATATTTTCTCCAATTTCAATTGTTGATGGAATTTGGTTTTCTAATTTCTGCGCACCCTCATACAAATTCAAAATACGATTTTCCTTTTCAAGTTGAAGAACAGATAGAAATGGAGTAAACCAATGCTCAATATGTGACATGTTCATTTCATCAAAAACGATTATATACAATTGATTTTGATTTTCTTTTGCCTTCATTAACGCTCTAACTAACTTTGTTTCACTTTCAATAAAAGTACCATTTGGGTGAAGATATCCAAGTAAATCATGTGGTTCTTGATACGATGGAGAAATCGGAATCCAAACCAATTCTTCTCCATACTGTAATCCAAGTGCCTCTGCATAAGCTTGCACAAAGCGTGATTTTCCAACTCCCGGTATACCACCAAGAATCGTTAACATATTTGTTTTTACACTTATATGAAAATTATAAATATCTGTTTCGTCCAAATACATCCCTTTATTACGCACCGTACTTTGTACATACTGTAAAAAGGATGATTCACGCTCATCCCATTCCCATACTTCCTTGTGTACTTTTATATCCTCTACTTCAACTAGCTTCCCTTCTTCCGTTATTCGTTTTTTTAATTGCTCATACACTTGATCACTTACGAAATACAATTGCTCTTCTACCGCAATTTCTACATGCTTCATCCAGTCACTTAAGTCTATATATTTACATTTTCGATTTTGTTCAAAATACGCGATTGAACTAATTGATGACTTTAACAATATATTTCCATATAACCTTCCATCATGCCACAGTAATTCAGGAGACTCAAAGTCTTTTGGATATTTCGGCATAAGAAATGATAAATAACCATTACAAAGCTTTCGTTCTAAAGACTCTCTTTTTTTATTATCTGCAACTTTAGGTGCTGGAATCATTTTATAGCCAGTTGCTATTTCTCTAGGTTCTTCTGTACATATTAACTCCACGTATACATTTCCTCTTTCATAATAAAGACGAAACATAACCAATTGCTTTTCTAATTTCTTCTTCTTTAATTCTGAAAAAATCTTTTCATTCTTTTTATTGCTACATAACCCTTCAAATATATAATGTTCATTTGTAAATTGCTCTTGTAAATTAGATGGTATTGGCGATAGACATTGTACAAAAAAATTCTCTCCATTCTTCTCTCTCTCCGCTTTTGTAAATTTCCCGATAAACCTCATATAGTACATTCGTTTTATAAAACTTGGCTGAAGAGCTTTATGTAATTTCATCTTAATCACCTTCTTTTTTCATACTATTCTTAGTGTATGAAAGAAAAAAAAAACTAGAAATAAAAAACCTGACGTTATCCGCCAGGTTCAAAATTAAAACGTATATTAATGAGATGGAAATGCTTTTTTCTCTTGTAAAATAGCATTGTGAGCAATTTTCATTTTAGCCAGTACATATCGTAATCGATCCTCAGCGTTTTCATCTTTATTTTGCTGCAACTCCGCTAAATTCTCAACAGAACTCGCTAAATTTTCAATTACTCCCCTTAGTTCAGGATGATGATTAAAAAAAGATTCTTGTACTAATACTTTCCTTAACTCACTAGCTAAATCAATTATTCTAGACAACTGTTCTTTTTCTTCCATTTTCATCCCTCCTGAATATCTTATGTATTAAATATTCTCTACACAAAGAAAAAAGCCCTTTAAATGAAAAGGACTTTTACATTTTTATCGTTCCAGTTATCAACAGATAAAGTGATGTGATAGCTGCGACAACAATTGCCCACATCACATATCTCTCTATACCTACAAAACAACGATTCCCTTTTTCTTTTCGTGCAAACATGTAAACGATAATCCCAATTCCATATACGATTGAAACGAGTAATAAATTCTTTAAACCCGCTGCATAAATAAGCCATACAGAATAAATAGAGGCAATTAAAGCTAACGAGCCATTTTTTACTTTTGCATCTTTTAGTTCATTTGTAATTACTAATTTGAATTGGTATAGCGCTGATAATAAATATGGTAATAATATTGATGTTGACGCAATAAAATACATAATTTGATATGTCGATTCTGAAAACAGAACAATTATAAATATAATTTGAGCAACGATATTTGAAATCCATAATGCCATGTGTGGCGTTTGCTTTTTATTTGTTTTCGTAAAGACCTTCGGAAACACGCCATCTTTTCCTGCTACGTGAGAAATTTCCGAAACAAGTAAAAACCAGCCAATTAATGTACCTACAAGTGACGCAACTAATCCAATATTAATTGCCATTGCACCCCATGGCCCAACAACATGTTCTAATACATGTCCCATTGAAGGAGTTTCTAAAACGGAAAGTTCTCCTCGCGTCATTACTCCCATTGACAGAACAGAAATTAAAATATAAATAGACATAACTAAAATTAATCCAAGTACTGTCGCTTTTCCAACGTCCCTACTATTTTTTGCTCTTCCTGATAATACAACTGCTCCTTCAACCCCAATGAACACCCATAGCGTTACAAGCATTGTATTTTTCACTTGACCAAGAATAGCGGAAAGTGAGATTGTTCCTTCTCCCCAAAAATCATGTGTAAATGTATCCCAGCGAAACGCTGTTACCATTACGACAATAAATAATAAGATCGGAACTAATTTCCCTACTGTTGCAATAACATTCATAATGGAAGCTTCACGAATTCCAAATAAAATTAGAAAATGAAGTGTCCATAGTAAAAGTGATGCACCTACGATTGACGCAACATTATTTCCACCTTTAAAAATTGGGAAGAAGTAACCTAATGTACTAAACAGTAGCATAATTGTTGCAACATTTCCTAAAATCCCTGCCAGCCAGTATCCCCAAGCACTGTTAAAACCAATATATTCACCGAATCCAGCTCGTGCATAACTATAAATTCCGCCCTCAAGCTCCGGTTTTTGTCTTGCTAACGTTTGATATACGAGCGCAAGTGGAATCATTCCCATTGCTGTAATACACCAACCAATTATCGTTGCACCACTATTTGCTCCTACTGCTAAATCATGCGGTAAACTAAAAACACCGCCACCAACCATCGTTCCAACTACTAATGCGATTAACGGAAAAAATCCTAACTTCTTTTCTATTTGTACCACCCCATCTGTCATTCTAGGTGTTATGTTCGTTCAACTATTAAAGTCACCTTTTTCTCTAATAGACGTTTCTCTTATATTTTTTCAGGAAAACATTACTTATTCTAAAAGAAAATGAAGAAAAATGGAATACTTTTTTGAAAAAATGTATAAGTATGCACAAAAAAACCGCTCATTTTGTAATGAGCGGTCATTTTAAACATATAAAATTGTATATTTCTTGTAAAATTAACGAAGTAAATTCTCTTTTTGTAAAAATTGTTTCGCTACTTCTTCACTACTTTTACCATTCACATTTACTTCATAATTCATTTTTCGCATTTCTTCATCTGTAATCTTTCCAGCTAATTTATTTAATACTTTTTCAAGTTCAGGATATTTTTGTAATGTCTCTTTTCTTAATAACGGCGCACCTTGATAAGGTGGGAATAATCCTTTATCATCTTTTAGCACTTTAAGTCCGTATTGCTCCAATTCACTATCCGTTGAATATGCATCGATTACGTTCACATCACCAGATTGAATTGCACTATAGCGCAGTTTCGGTTCCATCGTTTTAACATTTAAAAACTTATAGTTATATAACTTTTGCATTCCTTTATAACCATCTTCACGATCTGCAAATTCTAATGTAAATCCTACTTTAGCTTCCTGTGCAATATTTCCTAAATCAGAAATTGTATTTATATTCTTTTGATCTGCTATTTTTTTCGGCATCGCTAGTGCATATGTATTGTTATACTCCATTGGATTTAACATAACCATATTATATTTTTTTTCCATTCCAACGCGAGCTTGTTCATATACTTCCTCACGATTTGTACTTTTCGGTTCTTCTTTCACGAAAGTAGATAAGGCTGTTCCTGAAAATTCTGGGTATATATCTACTTCACCTGATTTTAACGCTTCAAATACAAATGCTGTTTTCCCAAGACCCGGCTTTAATTCTACTTGTAAATCTGTATCCTGTTCAATAAGTTGTTTGTACATTTGAATTAAAATTTCTGGCTCCGATCCAAGTTTTCCAGCAATAACTATATCTTTCTTTTGTGTATTCCATAGAAATGGAGTAGCAATCATAACTACAACTATACATATCGTCAATATAACGCGCTTAGAAGAGCGTTTTGGACTCTCAAGTATGCGAAGTACTATATCAAAGAATAAAGCGAGTAACGCAGCTGGTACGGCCCCTAAAATGATAAGCGCATGGTCATTTCGATCGATCCCGAGTAGTATGAGCTTACCGAGCCCACCAGCACCTATTAAAGCAGCTAATGTAGCCGTTCCAACAATTAATACCATCGCTGTACGAATACCAGCCATAATAATTGGCAACGCGAGCGGAAGCTCTACCTTCCATAACCTTTTCCAGCTATTCATCCCCATAGCTCTCGCCGCTTCTATAAGTGATTCATCTAATTCCCGTATTCCTGTATATGTATTTCGTAAAATAGGTAATAGTGCATACACAACTAATGCGATTATAGCTGGCAGTTTTCCAATTCCTACTAACGGAATTAATAGTCCAAGTAAAGCAAGTGAGGGCACTGTCTGCATAACAGCAGAAGTCCCTATTATAAATTCAGCCATTCGTTCTTTTCTCGTTAATATAATGCCAAGTGGCACTGCAATAATTACTGCAAAAAATAGTGAAATAAGCGATATTTGTAAATGCTCACTTAATGCACTTAGCAATTCTATTTTTCTTTCTTGGAACGTTTGAATAAAATCAGTCACTGTTTAGCCTCTTTCCTTCATTTGTTCAACAATATAATTGACAATATGACGACTTGTTAACATACCAACATATTGACCATCTTTTTCAACCGGCACTGATTCTTCAGTTTGTAAACGGACTAGTGCTTCTTGTAAAGGAGCATGTAAAGATAAAGCAGCCCCTTCTACTCGTGTATGATCGTCTAGTGGCATTACATCTTCTATAATTATTCCCTCATACCATTGTCGCCCACGATTTCCAATGAACTCCTCAACAAAATCATTTTTCGGATTATGTATAATACCTTCAGGTGTATCTAATTGAACAACTTTTCCTGCTCTCATTACACAAATGCGATCACCAAGTGATAATGCCTCTTGCATATCGTGCGTTACAAACACGATCGTTTTTTGAATCTTTTTTTGCAGTTGTACGATATCCTTCTGAAGTTGCTCCCTGCTTAACGGATCTAACGCACTAAATGGTTCGTCCATAAGAACAATTTTCGGATTTGCGGCTAATGCCCGTACGACACCGACACGTTGTTTTTGCCCTCCTGACAATTCATCAGGCATACGATCACGATATACATCTGGATCGAGCCCAACCATCTGTAGCAAGTCATCGACACGTGCTTTTATTTCTTTTTTGCTCCATTTTCTCATTTCAGGAACAACTGCAATATTTTCAGCGATTGTCATATGTGGAAATAAAGCAATTTGCTGCAACACGTATCCTATATTCCAACGTAATTCATTTATATTATATTGTTGAATATCTTTTCCATCGATTAAAATTGAACCTTCTGTCGTTTCAATCAAACGATTAATCATCTTCATTGTCGTTGTTTTCCCGCAACCACTCGGACCAATGAGAACAAAAAATTCTCCTTTTTTAATTTCTAAATGCAATGAATCCACTGCTTTTGTGCCATCTTCATACGCTTTTGACACATGATTAAATTGAATCACAAATACAACTCCTTTATTGTTGTTTCCTTTATTTTGATGGAATATGGAATTCATTTCAAATGATACGCATTATTTCTATATAAAAAAGAGCTCACATTTGAGCTCTAACGGTCGAACAATATTGTTTTCATAATAGCAGCATATTCACGCACATACATTTTTCTCTTAGAACGCATTGGCGTTTCTGCAGCTAATGCCTCCATCTTTATTCCTAAACGCCTCGCAATTATTTTTGTTCGATATAAATGATACGTATTACTGACAACTACCGCATGTTTTACATCAAATAAATCCATACTAAACTTCAAATTTTCATACGTATTTGTCGAACGGTCTTCCATTAAAATACGACTCTCATCTATACCGTGTACCATTAAATAGTTTCTCATACTGTGAGCTTCCGGTATATCTTCATCTTCTCCTTGACCACCTGAAACAATTACTTTCACCTCAGGATGAGAATATAAATATTCCAACGCTACATCCAAACGGTTTTGAAGTGATAAAGACGGTCTATCTCCAAATAACTTTGCACCTAATATAAGAACGTATGGAGAGTGATTACTCAATTTCTCACGAGCAACTTTATTCATTCGAAACGTCATATAAATAATGTATAGTGGCGGTAGTAATAAGATTATAAGTAATATCCATTTGTTCATAAATAAGTTAACACTCCCTTTCTTTTTATTATATAGAAAAAGAAAGGGAGGCAGAAGTAATTTTTAAACGAGTGATTTATTCGGAACATCCGCTCTGATTTTACGTTGTGATATCACATAGTAAAGAGCGATTCCTAATGATAGGATCAATATACAGCTTAATAGGTAAAATGGGAGCATTACCCCAACTTTAGATACACCTGCTGTAAACACCATTAATAATACTATTCGTATTCCTGTACCAATTAAGCGAAATAAGCTGTCCACTCGTCCCATTACTTCGTTTGGGATTTCCTCCATCATCAATACATTTCTCGCGACTCTTGTTCCAGCGTTTCCAATCGCATGAAAAATCGCTAGTCCATATAACAGCATTACGGACGGTTCAATGATCATTATGGTAATTGAAATTACATAAATGATCATCGTCAAAACGATTGAAACTTCTGTTTTGACATACTTCATTATGAGTGGAATACTGATTCCCGCAATAACCGCTCCGACACCGTACATCATACCTTCTACTGCGTATACAGAAGCATTGGCTTTAAGTATATCTGAAATATAAACTGGTATTAAATAATTTGCCATCATAACACCGATAAACGGCATATAAGTGGCAAGTAAAAACCAAAAAAGCTTAGGACACTTTTTCATAAAGTGAATTCCTTCGAACAATTGCTTCTTAAACGGTACTTTCCGTTTCACTTCTTTTTTCTTTACGTACGGTATACATAAGAAAAGAAAAAATGCTCCTGCAAAAGTTAACATATCTACTAACAAGATCCATTTCAAAGAAACCATTTCAATTAAAAAACTCGCAGCTGCTCCTGAAATAACTTGTGTTAACTGTCCTTGTATCTCCATCGTTCCACTTAAACTTTTATAATGTTCTGCTTGAAATATTTCTTGGTTAAATGCAAAAATTGTAGGATAGAATAATAGATAATAGAATGACCCTGCTATATAAATAATAATGTAATGAATAGAATGATAAGATTGCCCGGCAAATCCCCATATAGTCATCATTCCTATAACGGCTATCCCTATACCTTCGTTACATAACAATAAAGATTTTCTTGAAAAACGATCAATGCTTTGCCCAATGAATGGTGTGAATAAAAACATAATGAGGGTTGCAACGATCGAAACATAACCAAACGTTGTCTCTCCCCCACCTTCTTTAATTAACAACCATGGGATCGTAATCATAACAATCCCGGAACCAATAGCTGATAAACTATTGGCTCCTAGAATGTAATACAAGCGAGAATCATGATAAAGCGAGGACATATCACTCCACTCCTAGTTGTTTTTTCACCTCTTTATATACGCTCATATATGCTTTTAATTCTTTAACTACATCATGAATTAATGGTTTTGCATCTTCTCCAAGTTCACCATCTTGTACGTGAAGTCCATCAAGTACTACTTGTTTTGGGATTGCATTTGCGTAAACACCTCTAGCAACAGTTCGCATACTATTTAATGCGTTAATTCCTCCTTTACCGCCCCCCGCAACAGCTAGTAATGCGACAGGTTTATGGATAAACTCACTACTACTTAAGTAATCTAACGAGTTTTTCAGCGCTCCGCTCATCGCATTATGATATTCTGGTGTACATAGTACTACACCGTCTGCTGCTTTCACTAACGCTTTTAATTTTTTTACTGCCTCTAAATCACGTTGCGATTCTTCGCCATTATATAAAGGCAATTCCTCTATTGCTAAATCGTATAACTCCCCTTCAAATTGATCTGCAATATATTTTGCCACAACGCGAGTTCTACCTAATTTTCTTGGTGTACCGTTAATAACGACTAGTTTCATAAACAATTCTCCCCTTTGTTTTCAAATTCTACTTATATATTATCAGAAATTTCTATACAAAACACAATATAAAGAGGGAACTTCCTTAATCAAATAGTATGATACACGAAAAAAGAACTCATACTTTCGTATGAGTTTCGCGCTATTACTTTGTTTCACCATTCTGACTTATTGTACCTATGCTTTTATTTGCTTCAAAATGGTAATATGCTTTTTCCGCTAATTCTTTTCGTTCTTCTGGTAATTCTATATATTTCATTACGTTTTCAATTATTTTTTCGTACGGAGTAAATACAATTCCTGGCCACTCTATCTCGTCTTCTGGATTACTATTTTCCGAAATAATAAATTTCTTATTCGCGACCGCATAAGAAACACGTGGTGTTTCAAGAATTCCCGATAAGTAAAAGTGAATATTTAATATAATTTTAGACCTAGCAATTAACTCATTTCTAGCAATTCCCCACGCATTATTTTTAAAAACTATATTTAAATTCGGTGCAATGGCTTTTAGGTGATTAAAAATAGCTTGCCGCCTCGGATTAAGAGCACCTATAAACAAAATATCAATATCTTCAGTAATCTCACCTTCAAATATATCTTTTTTTATTTCCAAAGTTGGAGCATAGTTCATTCCTACATGTTTTATTTCTTTTCCTACCCCTTTTTGTTTTAACCATTCTATATTTTGTTTACTATAATCCCAAATCACTCTATCTTTTAATAATATTAAATAAAGCGGGTGCGCATATGGACTTCCTTCGTATAGCTGTTCTAAATTATAAATAATTGCATCTTGCGGAAGGAGATTCGGGTTATAAGCGTATGTATGCGCTCCAAAAACAACTATATTCTTTACATTTCCCAGTATTGTTTCTGATATAATTACTGTATTTCCCTCCTGCTCCAACCTCCATTTCAAAGCTCGCGCAACATCTATGAAACTACCGTACGTCTTCGGGCATATAAAAAGACAATAATCATATTCTTTATTCAAATAAACTTCCATTAATTTTAAATTATTTTTATATAAATCTACATCCGGATGTTTAAGTACCAACTCATTTGCATGTTTTCTTGCCACTTTATATAATCCAGCATAATAAGCAGCGATGCATCTTCTTAATTCGATTCTTTCCCGATCTTCATCTAATACATCCATGTTTAAAAGAAGATTTGCGATACAATACGCTTTTAAATGATCACGATCATAATAATAGTCTAGTAGTGGCATCAATTCTTCATACGTATTTCCATGCACCGATTCCCCTAGTTCAATCGCCCATCGCATTAATTCCATGATTATTCCACTACTCCTTTAACCGGAAATGTATTTAATAAAATTTCGCATTATTTTCTACCACATTTGCTATATGAAATGGAATCTCTTCTTTTATCGATTCCAAATACTTTTGCGACACCGCCCCTAAATGTTTTTTATGAGGTATATAGAAAGCACTAATAGAAATTTCATAGTCAAATAAGTAATCATACACATGATAATCTACAAATAGAAGATCATCCTTTGGAAAAGGAATTTCCTTCCCTTGCAGAGCATACATCAAAGCAATATTGTTTTGAGATCTTAATCGATACAACCTTGCAAGTTGGTATAATGGTTCAGCCCGAGTTGGTCTATATTCCCACGCTTTTTGAAAATAAAAAACAGCTAATGCTAAATATTGCTCTTCTTGCCCTTTAACATTTTCTTTTTCATCAGCATCTGTCACTTCATTTTGTTTATTTGCTGAACGATTTGCTAACTGCTCATAACAAAATCCTATTCGCAATAACGAATAGAATACCTCTTCAACCCATCCCCCTGCTTCCACTCGTTTTTTATACCATTTAATCGAATCTTCAAATTGACTTAAATGAAAATAAGTCTGAGCTAAATAAAATAAATATCTTATATGCAAATCTGGCGTTGTTTCTGGGTCGTTTATTCCTTGTAACAACAACCTCTCATCTCTTTCAAATTTATCAGCTTTACTTCCGCCATCTCCGGGATCATTCACGACAAGAGTCTCTAACCGATCTACCCTCGTATTGTAATTCGCTCCAACTTTTGAACGATCTATATCCCAATACTCATGAGTAACACCGACAGATTTCCATGGTAAAGAAGCTTTTAAAAGACGTGTAAGCCAATATTTAATATGAACATCATATTGCAATGTAAGATAATGATCTTCCGTTAAGCTCGTTTTATCAAAATTCGGATCAACCTCTAAAATCATATCTGCATCTAATATTAATAAATAATCCGCTTCTGGATATGTTTTTTGCGCTAATGAAACAGCTAAGCTCCTGTTATAACCAAAGTTTTTAAACGGCTCATGATGAACCGTCCCAAGTATCTCATTTTCCTTACACCAATTCCCAATAATTTCAGGCGTATTATCCGTCGATCCAGTATCACAAATAGAAACAAAATCTACAATTGATTTCGTTGCATTTAAACATCTTTCCATAATTCTAGACTCATTTTTGACGATCATACAAAGACATAACTTTTTTTCTTCCTTTACAGACTTCACTTGCTCATTTCCCATTTAACCACCTCATATTTTATTAACACGCTCTCCTCATATGTAACAACATTTCTTAGCTATACTGATGACATAAGCACCCTTTTACTATTTATGAAAACTTCATTTTATTTATTCTTACTTTTATGTTGGGACATATTTCATGCTTCGCTTTATATTTGATACAATCCGTACAAAATGAACATATAGAATACATTGTTCAATCAATGAACGTTGAAGCTGTCATTTGTAAAAAAACGATGGTTGATTGGTATTTTTAAAATAGGAGTTTCTTACACTATATAAAAAAAAGAAACTTGCGCTTATGCACAAGTTTCTTTTCAAAAGCATTACTTATTTTTTTACAACTTCATGTCCACCGAACTGATTACGTAGCGCTGAAACTACTTTTCCGTGGAATGTATCATCTTCTTGAGAACGATAGCGCATAAATAATGACATTGCGATTACTGGTGCCGCTGCTTGTAACTCAAGCGCAGTTTCAACAGTCCATTTTCCTTCTCCTGAAGAGTTCATTACACCTTTAATACCATCCAGTTTTGGATCTTCTGCAAATGCTTTTTCAGTTAAGTCCATTAACCAGCCGCGGATAACTGATCCGTTCGCCCATACTTTTGCAACATCTTCATAATTGAAATCAAAATCACTTTTATCTAGCACTTCAAATCCCTCAGCGATTGCCTGCATCATTCCGTACTCAATTCCGTTATGAACCATTTTCAAGAAATGTCCACTACCATCAACACAACACTTCATTAAGGCACATTATTCTAAATTTATTGATGTAGTTGAGATGGACTCACTTTTTGAATTTGAACAAGTATATCAAACGCTTTACCTAATGATATATCAACTGTTTTTGGTATATCAGGCCCTTCGGTAGTTACTCCAGCGAAAATTGGATGTTGTTCGTTCAACCAAGTTTTTGTCACGCCATTTGCCTTACGTAAATCAATAAAAAATTGATCTTTTTTAACTTGTCCAAAGATGTAGTTATAACTGTTTGGATCATCCGATTTTAATATTCCATATGGGCCAAATTCACCATCGCTATTCTTGACATTGTATTGTCCTTCATAAACTGATGTTCCAATAGATACGTACCGTTTTCCATAATACTCTGCTAAATACTGCCCAGCTACTTTAGGGTATACAAAAGGAAGCATATTTGTTTTCGAAACGTGGCCATTATGCCCCCATACAATAGTTTTTCCTAAATGTTCTTCAGTCCACTTCGCATTTTCATACATTGCGATATCATGTTTCAAATATAAATCAGATGGTTTATCAGGAGGTGACGTTAACATTGTAGTAAACTGTTCAATAATACGAGCATTTTGTTTTATCCATGCGAACTCTTTAGATTTCCCATTTAAATAACTTTTATTTCCCTCTAATAAAGCACTAATTTGTTTAGCATCTGAAATATACTTTTCTTTTTCTTCTTTCGTAAGGCTTTCAAAAGTATTCATATCCTTTGTTACAGGAATAAGACCTTTTATCTTCTCTTCTATCCTCGGCACAAGTTTTGAATTGGTTCTTTTAATATATTCTATTATATTATTATAAACATTCTCGTTTACTGATTGAATGTCCATCCCGATGATACGCACTTTAGATTTATGTTTTGGATTAGCATTATATTGCCGAATCCAATCAAGTAAATCTAACATTTCTTTCGTCTTAAATACAGGTGATAGATGTTGGCTTGGATTTCCCTCACCAGTAAGAACATATCGATCAAGTTCTAAAGCTCTGTCCCACCCCTCTTCTAAAACTAGGTTGGTAAAGCCCTTTTCAGATACTAAATAATTCACAATACGGTTTTTCATCGTAAAAACTTCATGAGCCCCATGCGTAGCTTCACCTAAACCTACAATTGAAGCTGAACCTACCATATTCTTAAGTGGTTTTAAATCATTAAAAGGTGAATTTGGATTCGTTGTTCTTAAAGGATTCGCGTGCATTTCTAACCATTCCGCTATTTGATTTTTATTGTAGGGAGCTGTAACAGAAACTCCTGTTTTCGAGTCTGCATAAGTACTTCCTACAAAATTAGTCAGTATTATAGCAGAAACACCAAATGCAGTAATCATTTTCTTTTTCATAAAACCCTCCTGAAATATTTTCTTAAAACGATAGCGTTCTTTTATACTTAATTACGAGTATTAAATTTTTTAGAGTAAGTTGTTTTTTGCACCAAAATGATATATTTTAAACTATAAACCTATGACAAAACTTATCCATTTCGCCTTTTTGCCTACTTCCTAAATTCAGCAAGTAAAATACTTTTAAAAGGATCAGGATTACTAAAGTTAAAGCTGTTCAAATTGACGGCCAATGTATGTTTGCCTCCAAGTGTTCCACCAACAAAAGTGGAAAACCCTAGAACGCTACCTCTATGTCCCCATACCGAGACACCATTCGGAAGCTTAAATTCAACGATTCCAAGACCATATCCCGTTCCTTCTCTATCTGTAGGAACTGTAGTAAGCATTTGATTTAGCTGCTGTTCCTTCAGCAATTTACCACTGAGTAAGTATGAGAAGAATTTATTTAAATCGTCAGCAGTAGAAATCATATCCCCATCCGAGCTACCTGGGTTAATATACGTAACGTCTTTTAGCTCACTTGCTCCGTCTAGTTGGATATAGCCACGGGCATGCTTCGTGCCTGGAATTACGCTTGAATTACCAGGTAGAAATGTATTTGACAAATCAGACGGTTCAATAATCCGATTTTCAATCTCTTCCGCATAGCTGTTGCCAGTTACTTTTTCAATAAGGATCCCCAGTAATACGTATCCTGTGTTTGAATAAGACCAACCCTTTCCTGGGGCAAATTCTGGGGGAAGTGAAATCCCCATCTTTACAAATTCTTCAGCCGTATACGATTTTTTTGTATCCATAATATCGAAGTCTTTTGAATTCATATAGTCAGCAATACCACTTGTATGATTCAATATTTGCCGGATCGTAATCTGGTTACCATCATATCCGTTTCCTTGAATGACACCAGGCAACCATTTTTCAATGGAGTCGTCTAAATTCAAACGATTCTCTCCAGATAATTGAAGTAGAACTGTTGCAATGAACGTTTTCGTTACACTGCCAATACGAAAGCGAAAATCTGCTTTCATTGGTTTCTTGGTTCTCACATCCGCTATCCCAGCGGCATAACTCCAAGTTTTACCACCCTTAGAAATGTTAGCGAGTATTCCCGGGTATCCAAGTTGTAGCGCATCCCGTATTGCGTTCTTAACGGAAGTACGATCGCTTTGAGTACTTGTTTGTAACGAGCTAGATACATTTTGCATGGGTTCTGCTTTTACAATTGAGTTTGATGTTATGTATAACAGGGAACTTCCACCTATTAAAAGTGCTAGACTGGCACATGTAATTTTACTGCGTTTTTTCATAAAGCATTCCTCTCCTCTTATTTAAATTGTATTGATGGTTGATAGGTATCTCATATGCTAATCACACAGCTATCAACCCTCCCAATGTAAAAGTCAATACTGAATTTGCAATCATCTATACACCAATTATTTCTACAAACAACTCTCTGACCTAATAAATGATTAATCCCTCTTCTTCAGTTGTCTGTTCACTTCTATAATTTCTTCTTTTCTTCCATAGAGTTTCATTAATTAATTTTTTTATATAAATATACAGTAACTATTCCCCCTCTCGTTCTTCTCTATATTTTGATCATACACATTGAAAATCTCTTTTTTCTTACTCCTTCCTTACAAATTCCTTACGTTCAAAATCACTTCTATATTTCGGTGGTTTTTATTTTAAGAAAACTTAGTTCTATCAACTTGATCGCAATGGAATAGCACCAAATGCCCATCAACTGAAGAAAAGTAAATGCCTCGAAAATGAAAATACTGCACATTTTGCTTGATGGACATAGGGACCGGCTCCTTGGTATAACCTTTTTACCATATAAATATATATTACGTATTATAATTATAAAACCTAAAAAATTTCTTATTTTTCAGAAAAATAAAACAATAAATTAGGATTTATTGTATAATGTTGTAAAAAGATGTCGGAGGGATTTTATGTTACATACAATAACTCAATTCACAATTAAGCTTTCATCAATTCTTTTATCACTCTTACTATTATTAAATTTACCTTATTTATTTATCACTCAACAAGGATTTACCTTTCAACCAATATATTTTTTTAATCAGATCGTTACTATGTTAAAAGAGGTTTTCTCCCCTGAATCATTAGTGGTTATCGGCTCAGACCCGAAATTTGGTAGTTTCAAAAAAACACCATTATTCCCAACTGTTTTAGAACCTTATCTATATTCATTTACTGTATTATTTTTAGCCTTTTTACTTGCGCTCTTTCTATCTTCTAGCATGGCATTTTTTTATTTTTTAGCAAAAGATTATATAAAAAAATGGATAAACCGAATTGTGTTCATATTAGAAGCTGTCCCTGATATGATGATGATGATTTGTTTGCAAATATTTTTCATATGGGTACTTCAGAAATTCGGGGAATCTCCTGTCACCATTATTTCTTTTAATGAAAATCGAGCTTATTTACTCCCTATTTTATCTTTAGCTGTCTTACCTACATTACAAATGTTTCGGATGATGGTGTTATACATAAAAGAAGAACATGGAAAACATTACGTAGAGGTTGCATATGGAAAAGGCCTTTCATCAAGTTATATACTATGCATTCATTTATTCAAAAATATATCTATCCACTTCTTCCATCATTTAAAAACGATTTTTGTTTTCTTACTGTCTAACTTATTCATTTTAGAATTTGTTTTTAATATGCAAGGTATTATTCAATTTTTATTTAATAAGGCGTTTATTTCACCACCAGCTGCATTTATCATACTTGTTATGATTATTTTACCGTTTTATGCCATTTTTCAAATAATCTCATTCATGATGAATAGATGGCAAAATCAATTGAAAGGAGCAACATTATGAAATCTATTTGGAAATCAAAACGCTTTTTAATCGGCTTTACTTATTTATTCATACTTATTTCAGCTAGTTTTATTTATAGTTGGTTCTTTAAAGATAACATCCCAAAACCTCCTCAGTTACTTTACAATGACAATAACGAATTACTTGGAAAGGCCCCCTTTCCACCATCGTTAATACCGCCTTTTGGATCTGATCGTTTTGGAGAGTCTGTTTTCTTACAAATTGTAGAAGGAGCAAAATTCACTATTTTATTAGCCGTGGCAATTAGCTTCTTTCGAATTTTATGCGGAACATGTATAGGAATCCTCTTAAGTTTATACGCTCCAAAACTCAAGAGATTTTTCCAGGCATGCTCAGAAGTTTTTTATTATATTCCAACTCTATTTATCGCATTCATACTCATCACGCCCGTTAATATTGTAATCACATCAAATGCCGATGGGGTAGATCCAAATATTTCATTTACGTTTTATCAAGTACTCGTACTTATTTTCGTCGCTCTGCCTACACTTTCTTTATATATATCCTCAGAGGTGGATGAATTTATGAAACGAGATTACATCTTAAGTTCACAATTACTGGGTGCTAGCCGTTTTCATATTATCAAAAAACACTTACGAGTCTTATTACTTGACCGCTTATTTGTGTTATTCATGGAACATATCGTCCAAACACTCATACTCGTTATCCATTTAGCGTTGCTTAACATTGTAATTGGCGGGATACAAATGCGTGAACTCTATGACGGAGTGCTCAGACCTGTTTCTATATCTAATGATTGGGCAGGCCTTATTGGATTAAATCGTAATGAAATGAATCTTTCATGGTGGATTATTTTTTATACTCTCGCTTCATTCTTTATTACGATTCTATTTATTAAGCTTATGACAATCGGGATTCAAGATGCACTGAAAGCAAGAGATTCGCAAGTTGTAGCAACTCAAAACGTTCCAGATCATAAAAAGTTTGTTAAAAATAAAGATTCTTTTTCGTTTGCAAATAAAGTGAACTTTTAATCATATCTCATCAATCAAGTATGAATTGGCATTGATATTAGTAGAATATAAAGAAGATGATCCCTATTGAATACAGGAATCATCTTTTTTATGCCGTCTAACTTTTTTACATGACCTTTGCTAGACTCATGCTTTTTATATTTAAAATGAATTATTTACAATCACAACTATTCTGTTTAAAATCGATTACCATACGCCCTTGAATTTTACCTTGTTCCATTTCTTCGAATACATTTTGTACTTTATCTAGAGAACACGTTTGAACAACCGGTACTACTTTTCCTTCTGCACCGAACATAAATGCCTCTTCGAGATCCTTACGAGTACCTACTAGAGAGCCAACTACTTCAATTCCGTCTAGTACAAGTCGTGGAATGTTTAAATCCATAGTTTCTACTGGTAACCCTACCGCAACTACTTTACCACAGGCACGTACTGCATCAACCGCTGAGTTGAATGCTACTTTAGAAACGGCTGTTACTACAGCAGCATAAGCACCACCAAACTCATCTTGCACAATCTTATCAGCAGGACCTTGAGAAATTGGATTGATAGTCATATCAGCACCAACCTCTTTTGCTAAGGCTAATTTATCATCATTAATATCTACTGCAATTACCTTTGCACCAAATACGTTTTTAGCATATTGGATAGCTAAGTTACCTAACCCACCACAACCATAGATGACGATAGGTTGACCAGGTTTAATATCTGATACTTTAATAGCTTTATATGTAGTTACGCCTGCACATGTAATTGATGATGCTTGAGCAGGATCTAATCCTTCTGGTACTTTCACTGCATAATCAGCTGTAACGATACATTGTTCAGCCATACCACCATCTACTGAATAACCAGCATTTTTAACTTCACGACAGAATGTCTCTCTACCAGTTACGCAATATTCACAACGTCCACAAGATTGGAACATCCATGCAATACTTACACGGTCACCAACCTTAAGTGAAGTTACATCATCAGCAAGTTTAGTAACAATACCTACACCTTCATGACCAAGGATGCGGCCATCCGTGTTACCAAAATCATGATTCGCAACGTGTAAATCAGTGTGGCAAACCCCACAGTACTCTACATCTACTAACGCTTCACCTGAATGTAACGGACGTAATTCTTTTTCGATAACCTCGATGTTCGCTTTGCTGTTTTTATTAACCACTACTGCTTTCATATGTGATCTCCCCTTTAGTGTTTTAGAGTTTTAATGAGTTCATCTCACAACTACTGTCCTCACTATTTTGACTAATTATTGCGCCAAATTTAAATGTTCAATCATCATTACACGTTCATCATAACATGACATTTCATAAGTAAATTGTGAAATTATGAACAATGTTTGAATTATTGCATAAATCGATTTCTTAACTGAATTAAAGATGAGAGTTTATGAATATAAGTAGGTCACATTTTTCTACAGGAAAATAAATCAACTACATTTAGAGATTATATAATCAAACGATCCACCAATATAAAAAGCTCTTCATTTGAAGAGCTTTTTATATTCGCTTCATCGAAATTGTTTCACGTATACTTTGTAAATTTTGTAGTGTTTCCTCTTGTCGTTGCAACGACAATCCTACATACAAAGTATCTAATAAACTTAGCTGCGCTAAGCGTGATGAACTTGCTTCCGTACGAAATTCTGTTTCACGTGTTGAAGTATAAAGTGTTATATCAGCAAGTTGACTTAGTGCTGATTTCTGATAGCTCGTAATTGCAATAATGCAAGCTCCTCTTGCTTTTGCTACTTCTAACGCTTCCAATAATCCTTTATTACTACCAGAATGAGAAATTGCAATGATTACTGCTTCTTTTGTAAGTAAACCAGCACCCATAATTTGAAAATGAGAATCTGTATGAGCAATACAAGAAATACCCGTTCTCATAAATTTATGATATGCATCCATCGCAATAATTCCAGAGCCACCATTTCCGTAAAACTCAATTCGGTTCGCTTCTTGCAAAGCTCGTACAGCTTTCTCAAGTGCGGTGTCATTTAACAAATGTAATGTATCTTGCAGTCCTGTAATATGCGAATGAAAAACTTTTTTAGCAACTGTTACCATACTATCTTCTGCTGATACTTCTTCATGAATATTTTGCATCGGTGTATGTACAATTTCACGAGCTAATGTAATTTTCAAATCTTGAAACCCTTGCAAACCAAGGTGTTTACATAAGCGGAATATCGTAGCTTCGGAACTATTCGTAACTTCTGCTAATTCAGTAATAGATTTATGTACAACATCTTGTGGATGTTTCAAAATATGTTCGGCAATACTTCGCAATTTCGGTGACAAACCGTTTAACGAAGCCTGAATCTTTCCAATCCCACTTCTTGTTCCAGGCATAGCATATCTTCCCCTTCCATTGTAGCTATATTGTACCTAATTATTGAAAGAAGAAAAACCTTTATTCGGTATCATACTATTATTTATTTGTTCCTATAAATGTTACCTTAACATATGACACACTTATAACTAGTTTCCCCCATACTTCACCGCATATAATGCAGCTTGTGTACGATCATCTACTTCCAATTTAGCTAAAACGTTTGAAACGTGCGTTTTCACAGTTTGTTCTGTAATGTGAAGCTCTGCTGCAATTTCCTTGTTGCTTCTTCCTTTCGCAATTTCGCGAAGTACCTCTTGCTCTCTTTTCGTTAACATTGAAAAAGGATTTTCTATTTCCTTCTTTACTGCGGAACGCCCCATTAATGCAGGTGTTACTTTCGGGTGAAAATTCGCATTTCCTTGATGTACTGCAATAATAGAAGCGACAAGTTGCTCAGGTTGTACTTCTTTTAATTGATAACCATCTGCTCCAGCTTCAAGTGCTGGTATAACATAATCTTGCTCTGAAAAACTACTTAATATAAGTACCTTTATCGTCTCATCGTATTGCTTTAGACGTTTTGTCGCCTCAATTCCATCCATTTTCGGCATCGATACATCCATTAGCACGACATCCGGTTTTTCTTTTTGCACGAAATGTAATGCCTCTTCGCCATTTTCCGCTTCCCCAATAATTTCAAATTCTTCTCTCGTTTTCAAAAAGAATACAAGTCCTCTTCGAACGATATGATGATCCTCAACTAGTAGCAGTTTAATCTTCAACCTTATTCTCCCCTTCAAATCGGCAATTGAATTTCTATTTTTGTACCCTTTTTTAGCTCTGTTGTAATTTGAAACGATCCCTTCATCAACTGAATACGTTCCTTCATACTTTTCAGACCAAGTGCTGATCCCCTTACTTGTTCTTGTATAAATCCTATTCCATTGTCTTCTATGTAAAAATGTAACTGGTTATTTTCTATTTTTAAAAGAACATGTACCTTTTCACACGAAGCATGCTTTTTACAATTATGTAGCGCCTCTTGGCTAATACGCCATAAAACTTCTTCTATTTCATCCCCAATTGAAACCATCCCATCAATTCGAACTTCCACTTGAACTCCTAATAACTTCCCGTAATTTTGAATTGCTTCTGCTAATCCTTTCTCTAATCCTTCAGGTCTTAATTGCCAAATTAATAGCGTCATCTCTTGTAATGCTTCTTGTGATAATTCTCCAATATAACTTAACATCTCTTGCAATTCTCTATCTTGCGTCATATTCAGAGTACCTTTCGCTGTTAACATAATAGAAAATAACAATTGTTTTACTGAATCATGTAAATCACGTGCAAGTCGATTTCTTTCCGCTACCACTACATATTTACGTTCTTTCTCAACTAATTGAATACGTTGTATTGTCGTTCCAATTTGAAATGCAATCGCTTCTAATAACGCTAACTCTTCCTCAGAAAAATGAGTCTTATGAGGTGCAGCCACATTTAATAGACCAAATTTCTCTGATCCGGACCTAAGCGGAATTGTCGCATGATGTGTAACATCTTCTGTTTCACCCCAATTACATTCAATCGCATCTTCTATTCGCTTACATTCAATAATATTTGTCGCTTTTTCTAATCTGCCATTCACAAAACGCTCTACACACCAACAGTCTCCTTCACACATCGGCTTCTTCTCTTGCCACGTAAGAGCTGGTGGTAAGTTTTCGTCTACAAGCATACGGTGCTTTCCACTTTCATCAATAAAAAATATCCACCCTGTTTGTAAATTCATAACTTGTAACAATGTATGTAAAACTTTTTCTAACATGTCCTGTAAATTCGTTGCTTCATTTAGCAATTCCGCAATTTCTTTTAATGCTTCTAAACGATGTATCTCTTTTTCTTCAAAGTTCATTCTCATCACCAACTATCATTATAACATTAAGAAATTTCTAAATTCTACAAATAAAAAGAGCTGAATTCCTTCAGCTCTTTTTATTTATCAATCATTTTTTTATTTTCCCTTTAAATTTTGACCGCGTAATTCTTAAACTGAACAACGCCAAGTAATGAAGTTACTTTTAAACCCTCTAAGACTCATCTACATCTATAAATCAGAATTCTAAATGTAAAGCTTTATTTAATTGTCTGACAAAAATTGTTCTCCACGGATATGCTGCAAACTTTCAGTAGTAACGAACATATTCGCTGCTGGCATTTGCACTTGATGTTTATGGAACATAGCCATTAATGCAAACCTTACTTGTCTAGAAGTTTCAAAATAATCTTCTGGCTTAATTAAACCTGTAATACAAAATTCATATCCAACATATTTAAGGTTAGGATTTAAGTCTGTAACACCAACATATTTAAATGGTTCAACAGCCTCATCCTCTACTCTATACAAACTTTGTTCCAAATTTTCATTGCATATCACACATACGTCTTCTAACAATTCCTTAACTCTTTTAGGGTCTTCCTGATAACTTACCGTGATGCGTTCAATTACTCGCATCCACCCTTTATTAAAATTTTGTATCGTTCTAATCTCTCCATGTGGTATGGTAAGTAGTTTTCCTGACCATTCACGTATTTGCATAAAACGAATACTAATTTCCTCAATAGTTCCTGAATTTGTACCATTAAAAGTAACAAAATCGCCAACGCGAAACTCTTTGTCCGCTAATCTCGCAAAGCCTAATATGACATCTTTTAGCATCTGTTGCGCAGCAAAACCAATGACAACTCCCGCTATCCCTGCACCTGCAATGATACTTTTTATATCTACAAACTGACTAATTAAATAAATGATTAGACTGATGATAATGATATATCTAAAAATAGATCGAATGACACTTTGAATCGTCTGCTCTACCTCTTCATCAAAAAAGCTGGACTTTCTAAAAAACCAATCAATAATGCGATTAATAACAAACGAAATAATGATAAGAACTAAAGCAAATAGTAAAAACCTTAATAGTAAAAACTCCCTTACATAATTAAAAAACTCCTCCGTATACGCTAATATACTCATCTATCCACTTCCTTATTTTTTAAATTTTCATGTAGAGCTAATCTATTATAATTCCTTATTAATTATCTCAAAATTTTCTTTCGTAACTTTTCCCCTGACCTTTCATTTTACTTTCTTAACTATGTATTTGTATCCCTAGTACATCTTCAACAATATAACCCTTTCATTAATCTTTCAACTTCTGATGCCCTTTTCTATTTACTATAAATATACCCTTTTTAATAATCTAAAGGGAGATTACAATAGAAATTTTTATAAACAACTTTGTAATACTTACCTCATTTAAAGGAATACATTCACATAACACCGAATCATTCATTTGATACTTTTTTCACGGAGGTTACAATTAATGGGGTATATCGAAGAACTAAGAGAAATTGTTGGATCAAGACCACTCAATTTAGCAGGAGTTGCTGTAGCTGTTTTAAATGACCGAGGACAAATATTACTACAACAAAGACGAAATGGCATGTGGGGTGTTCCTGGAGGTTTTGTGGAACTTGGTGAATCCACAGAAGAAGCTGGAAGACGAGAAGTACTTGAAGAAACAGGCATTGAAATTGGTATACTTCAGTTAGTAAGTGTATTTTCAGGTAAAGAGTTTTTTGTGAAATTAGCGAACGGAGATGAATTTTATCCTATAACAATCGCTTACCTTTGCAAAGACATTAAAGGTGGCTTGCTAAAAGCTGACGGAGTTGAATCATTACATGTACAATTTTTTGATTTAAATGGGCTACCAGAAAACATTAGCCCGTTCATAAAAAAACTAATTGAGCAAAATGTCGTCTCAATTTAAACGTAAAAAGAGGCCTTTTCAAAGGCCTCTTTTTCACTTCACTTCTGCATGTAAACAAGATTTAAAATGTCCAAGTGCATATTCATGTCCTTGCGCATTAAAAGATGCAACTGCCTTTTCATATACAACAATTTTAAATCCTTTATTATAAGCATCTACTGCTGTATGAAGAACACAAATATCAGTGCACACCCCTACAAGATGAACTTCTTCTATTCCTCGTTCTCTCAACTTCATCTCTAGATCTGTTCCAGCAAATGCACTGTATCGCGTTTTATCCATATAATATACATTCGCATCATTTTTATATTTTTCGTATACATCTTGTAATTCACCGAATAAGTCTCTTCCATTTGTACCTGCTATATTATGAGGAGGGAACAACTTTACTTCTGGATGATATTCATCATTTTCTTCATGTTTGTCGATTGCAAACACTACATAATCTCCATTTTCAATATATTGCTTCGTTATATGTACAAGTTCCTTCTCAATTTCTTGACCTGGTTTCCCGCAAGTTAAAGCACCTTTTTCAGCTACAAAATCATATGTATAATCGATATTAATAAGAGCTCGTTTCATAACTACTATCTCTCCTTCTCCTGTTTCACAATAAACAATAGAAAATTTGTTATTACGACATCGTATGTACTATTCGACATTTCAAATGAAATACCTACATTTTTCTTGCAAAACTTAACTTAATCTAAGTTTATCATAAAACAGATATACTATGACAAAACATACTGTTCCTATTAGCATGTCATGGATATGATAATTGAGCGTAACTTCAACCACCTCGTGTAAAGTAAACCAGATTATCGAAATTATCATACTAAGCAAGATAATACGAACAAATCGCTGCACACCTTCAACCTCTTTCTCTTTCTTAGTAATAAAGAGTAATTTCTTACTATTCATACGTACTAGAAAGTGAAACAAATCATTCTCAATAACCCATTTATATCCAAATTAAAAAGTACACTACTACTTTAAGTAATGTACTTTTTATCCATAATTAAGATGCTGGCTTCGTTTCAAACGTCGCTTGATTAAAGCTAATGACTTTTCCTTTTGGGTCATTATTTTCAAACTGAGCTGCAGTAATCGTATGACTACCTGTCTCAAGTGTCTTTTCTTTTAATTGTACTGTTGTCTGTGTTGTACTAGTTACTTGATGTTTATCAGCAAATATTTGATCTACAAATACGAATGTTTCTTTATCGTTTTGAAAATTAGAAAGTTCTAATTCAACTTGCTGAATTAAAGTATCTTTTTTAATAAATACAGTCGGTGTATTGCCGTTTTCAGAAGTACCATCTGGTGTAATGACTTTTACTATCCCTTCTCCAATTGGAACTGCCCCTTCAGGAAATACAACCATACTCTCCTCACTCGCATTTACAACTTGTTCTTTCTGATTTGACTGTGCATCCTCTTTTTCCTTTGGAGCACCACAACCTACTAATAACAATACAGACAATCCAGCGATTATGAATTTTTTCAAAATTCATCCCCCCTGTAATTTCATTATAATTTATTATACAAAAATAACTTTGTAATTTTAAAACTTTTTTTAACACTTTCATGAACAAATACTAGTAGCTTGCTCACGATTACTGTACCATACTTTCCTTAATAGAACATTAATTTTTTTAATGAAATAAATAGTAATTTTATCTTATTTATCATTTTAGCCCAACAAATTAATAACATACCTATCCAAAATAAAAAGACATTGTTATTTCAATGTCTTTTCTATATGGTGATTAAAAAATAAACGTTGTAATCTCATCTACTTCTTTTCTTGGAAGTTTCTTCGGTTTATCTTTCGGATAACCGAGTGAAATAACCATATTTATTTGTTTTTCGGTCTCAATTTGGAAATATTGTCTTAGTTCTTTTTGAGCTAACAATACAGGCCCTGTCATTGGACACGTACCAAGACCCTTCGCATGTGCAGCCAGCATTAAGTTTTGCGCCGCTAAACAGCTACTCTTAATTCCTTCCTCTTCCCACACTGCATCCGGAACGAAGGCAATTGGATCAAATATCTTTTCACGAAACTTTGATTCATAAGGTGTTGCCAAACATACGATTAATACTGGTGCCTCAGAGAAAGCTGTTGCATATGGCCCGAAAGAACGTGTAAGTAATTTCCCTGCTTTCTCTTCTCCATTTTCTGCTGCTTTTGCCGCAAGTTTATGTAATGCATCCCAAGTCATTTGTTCAATTTCTTTAATTTTCTCTCGATTCATAATGACTAAGAACTCCCACGTTTGCGAGTTCGTATCACTCGGTGCATAACGAGCGCAATCAATAATTTCTTTTATATCACTAGTAGATACTTCTTGTTCTGTAAACTTTCTAACACTTCTTCTTCCGTGGATTACCTCTTTAAAAGCTTCATAATTCATACATTAAATCCCCTTTTACAGCGTTTTCAAAACCTGTCCTATGTTTGAATTATATCATGAAAAAAAGCTGGGGGAATACCAGCTTTTTTCTTCATTATTAATTTGTCACTTTAAACAAACTAATACTTTCTTCATATGCAGATTGTAGTTTTTTCGTAATTGGTCCTCTTTCACCGCTAGCAAACTGTTCATCGCCAATTTGAACAACCGGGAATATTTCGAGTGGTGTCGCTGTAAAAAAGCACTCATCCGCCTCATATACTTCTTGTAATGAAAATTCTCGTTCTTCTACTTCGATATGTAACTCTTTCGCTAATGTTATAACATAATGGCGAGTAATACCATGCAAAATAAAGTGATCAGCTGGATGTGTAATCAGTTTATCATTTTTTACTATGAAAAAATTAGAATGACATCCCTCTGTTACAACTCCATCTCGCACTAAAATCGCTTCTTGATATCCTTGTTCATTTATTTTATTTTTAATCATGATATTAGGAAGTAGATTTAATGATTTTATATGACAAAATTTCCATCTTATATCCTCCTCTACCGTTACTTTTATACCGACTTCCATCGTAGCGACTGGTCTTGGGAACGAAACAATATTTGCAAAATACGTTGGTTGAAGGTCTTTTTCATATACATGGTTTCTTGCTTGAGCGCCTCTTGATATTTGTAAATATACATTACCATCTTCTTGAAATTGATTTTTTTCAATCATTTGATGTAGCTCTTCTACTAACTCTTCCTTTGTAAATGGTGCAATGAGTTTAATTTCTTCCATTGATTTAAAAAAACGCTCCAAATGTAAATCTAATAAATGTGGCTTCCCATCGTATAGTCTGAATACCTCATATATACCATCACCAAATTGGAAACCTCGCTCTTCTAATGCAACCATCGGCTGTTCTTCCTTTGTATTTACAATTCTCCCATTAAACAAAATCCAATCTTTATGAGTAGCTTTCATTCCTTCCCACTCCTTTATTACGTGATTGATTTTATTGTACAACTTAAAACGACTGAAAAAAAGGAATTTTCTGTATTTGCATAAATAAAAAATGCATCACCTATTTAAAGTGATGCACTCAGCCATTCATTTATCCCGCTATTGACGGGCTGTAAAACTCCCACCTCAAGGTTAGGTGGGAGATAACGGCCTGTAATTGCCTGATTGGTTCAACTTTATTTCAGAAAATATTTTTCAATATCATCTAGCATTAAGTTTGCTGCTTTAATACCGCCTGCTGTATTCCAAATTACTTCATCTACTTGGAATACTTTATTATTTTTAGAGGCTTGTAGCTGCTTAAAGAGTGGGTCTTCTGTCCATTCTTTTGCTAACGTGTTTCCTTCATTATTCTTATCGCCATCTTTATCAGATGTGAAATAGAATAAGTAGTCCCCGTCCATATTTGGAATTTGTTCTTTTGTAATTCCTTTTATCGCAAATTCATCTTTATCTTGTAATGGTGGTCGTTTAAATCCAATATCGTTTAAAACAACACCTGAGAATGAGTTCTTTTGATATATACGAACATCACCTGGAACGAAGCGAATAATAGAAACTTTAGAGTCTAATTTATCTCCTAGCTTCTCTTTCATTCCTTCAATACGCTTTTTATAATCTTCAATTGCCTTTTGACCTTCTTTTTCTTTATTTACAGCCTTTGTATAGAGCGTAAAGTTTTCCTTCCAATCTCCACGCAATGTTTCAGCGTATACAGTTGGCGCGATTTCTTTCAATTGTTCATATATTTTTTCATGACGCATTTTATTCCCGATAATTAAATCCGGCTTAAGCTTCATTACTGCCTCTAAATTAATATCGCGCTCAGTTCCTACAACTTTCGTATCTTTTAACTCTTTCGCTAAATGAGGGTACCATTCATCACCTGCACGCGGTTTCGTAGTTCCAACTGGCGTTACTCCCACAGCTAGAAGAGCCTCTGCACCTTCATTTGTTAAAACAACAACTTTTTTAGGTGTACCATTTACTGTTGTTTCCCCCATTGCATGCTTTACAGTATAAGAATCTTTGGCTTTAGCTGATGGATCATTTTCTTTTTTTTCTTCTTTACTACACCCTGCGATTATAACCATAAGTATCATAATGCAGAACATAAACATTTTTTTAGTATGTAACATATGTCCTCCCTAGATGAAATCGATTATCATTAACAACTAAAGGTTAATGTATATTACATACATTGTCAATGTATATCAGAAAACTTTTTTAATATATACTATTTAGATTCTATCCGTTATTCAAATGTTTCTTTTTGAAACTATCTGTATAAGTATGTAAATAATGGCCGTTCTTAAAATGCGTATCTATGTTATATATAGATACGCATTCGTATTACATTATAAATTTATTTCCTAATATTGATTATAGTTAATATATGATGGATCATTATACACCCACTGATTTCCACCAAGGTTCAACCAACTGTTTTGATTAATAAATACTAAATAAGATTCTGGTTTATTTAATTTACGAATTACTGAAGAAGATGTTGATGGACCACTTCTTAAATTCACATTCGTTCCTTGTATATATGCGACACCGATTGCGCTACCATCACTATTGCTCGTCTTTACAAAATTAATGTAAGACGGGTCATAATACACCCACTGTCCGTTACCTAAGTCTAACCATCCGTTACTTTCTTGATATACGACATACGATTCTGGAGAGTTTAATTGGCGAATTACTGAAGAAGATGTTGATGGGCCACTTCTTAAATTTACATTTTTCCCAAGTATATAAGCAACTCCCTTCGTTTGTGGTGTTGGCTGAGGGTTTGGAGGTTGTGTATTTGGAGGATTCGGATTCGGAGCTACTCCAAAAATAGCTGCTATTCCGTTTGCATATGCTTGACATAGATCTTCAATAAATTGTGGATTTTTCAATAAATTTGCATCAAACGTTGTATCAATAAAAGCAGTCTCAGTTAAAATTGCATCCATTGCAGTCTCTCTTAGTACTGCATAATTTGCTTTTTTTGCCCCTCGGTCACGAAGGCCGTATTTTGTTAATACAGGATTGACTGCTGTATGAATTTTTTGTTGCTTTGCATATGCGGAGCTACTGTTAGATAACCCATTATAAATATAACTTTCAAATCCAGTTCCACCGCCACTATTTATATGAAATGAGATAAAGTAATCTGCTCCAAAAGAATTTGCGATATTAGCACGTTCTGATAAAGAGATAAATACATCACTATCACGTGTCATTTTAATAGTAATTTGGTAGTTTGCAGATAAAATGTCTCGCACACGTCTCGCTATTTGAAGTGTTAAGTTTTTTTCTACTAAACCATTACCAACTGCACCAGAATCATATCCACCGTGACCTGCATCTATTACAAGTTTCATATCACTGTCTCGTTCCTTTCTTTCGTGTAATAGGTTTACATTGCTACTCGTCCTATTTTATGTAAAATGTACAAGTTCCGTTACAATTACAAATAAAAAACCACCTTATGTAAGGCGGTTTCTATCATCTTGCTTTAACCAATTTAAAATAAATATATACGATTGATAGTGAATATAACGTATGCAAAATAAAATAAATAAAAGACCCATTCCAACACCGCTGTATAACAAACCGAACTTTAAAAAAATGTTCAAAAGTGGCGGGAAATTAGTAATATTTTGTACTGTAACAAGCATGCAAAACAAAATAAAAAACACAGGTACATATTGTAATTCGTACGGCTTTCTTTTCTTACTAGCTCTTTTCCGAATGAACTTATGGCTTAGTTCTGCCAAAATAAAACATCCTCCAATTAATACAAGACCAGAAGTCATTATCATGTATCCACCTGCCTTATATTTATTTTACCGCATTACTAATCATCGTTATATTTTCTTCACGTATGTTCCATCTTCTTCATTAAAACCAAAGCTCTCTATGAAAGTTTTTGCTTGTTCTGTTAATTCCTTTTGTAACACTTTTATCTCTTTCACACCTCTTTGTTTCACCATCTCTTCAAATGTAAAATACGTATTTGTTCCATATCCGTAACTTTGATAATCAAAATGAATTATAAACTGAGATAAAACTACACTCTCTTCTTGAACACTGTAATCTATTACACCAATATATGTATCATCAACTTTTACGCAATACTGCACCTGTTTCTCACTAACATTATGCGAGCGGAACATTTCTTTAACAACGCTTTCATTTTCTACTGTTACTTTTTCAAACGCAATCATATGTTGTCCATCCTTTTACTATTATTGTATCAATAATACGTTCTATTTATGAAAAAAACCTTAAGACCATATGCGGTCTTAAGGTTTTTCTTATTAAACTAAGCTATACGCACGTTTTGTTTCTTCGTGGAACTTATTCGTATCGTATTTATGCTCAACATAAATTTGGTGCCAAACCATAAACGCAAGTACAGTCCAAATTTTACGGCTATAATCGCCTTTATCTGCACAATGTGCTTCCAGTAAGTTTAATACATACTGTTTGTCGATTAAATGATCTGTTTTACTTTCGTTTATAATATTTATAGCCCAGTCATGCATTTCATCTTTTAACCAGTGACGAATTGGTACCGGGAATCCAAGTTTTTTACGATCTAACACGTGATCTGGAACGATTCCGCGTGCTGCTTCACGTAAAATAGCTTTCGTAGTTCCGTTAGCAATCTTTAATTCAGTTGGAATTTTAGATGCAACATCGAATACTTCTTTATCTAAGAACGGTACACGAAGTTCTAATGAGTTTGCCATTGTCATTTTATCAGCTTTTAATAAAATGTCACCACGTAACCACGTGAACATGTCAATGTACTGCATTTTACTTACATCATCATAATCTTTAATCTCGTTATACAATGGTTTCGTGATATCCATATAGTTAACACTTTCATTGTAGAACTTCATTAATTCCGCTTTCTCTTCTTCACGGAAGATTTTCGCGTTTCCATAGTAGCGCTCCTCAATTGGCGTACATCCACGCTCTAGGAAGCTCTTTCCTTTAAATCCTTCTTTAAGAGCACCGCTTAATGCTTTTAGAACGCTCTTACCTGGGCTAGGAATGTACGAGAACATTTTTAGTGAGTTTGGCTCACGGTAAATGTTATAACCACCAAATAGCTCGTCTGCGCCTTCCCCTGAAAGAACAACTGTTACATGTTTACGTGCTTCTTTTGCAACGAAGTACAATGGTACAGCTGCTGGATCTGCTAAAGGATCATCCATATGCCAAATAATTTTTGGGAACTCATCCATAAATTCTTTCGCTGAAATAAATACGTTATGGTTTTTAACGCCTAATTTCTCAGCAGTTTCTTTCGCAACATCAACTTCACTGAAACCACGTTGTTCAAAACCAACAGAGAACGTTAAAAGGTTCGGATTCATTTCTCTTGCGATAGAAGCGATAATAGATGAATCGATACCACCAGATAAGAATGAACCTACTGGTACATCACTTCGCATATGTACTTTTACTGAATCGTATAATACATCACGAATTGCTTGGATATGCTCTTCTTTCGTTGCGCTTGAAGCATTGAAATAAGGCTTCCAGTAGCGATGGATTTCCATCTCTTTACCGATTTCCTTTACGAAATAATGACCAGGCTCAATTTTATTAACATCAATTGTTAATGTTTCTGGTTCTGGACCATATTGGTACGTAAAGTAATGTTGTAGTGACGTTGGGTTTACCCCTTTGTCTTCCATTACATGCATAATACTTTTCTTCTCAGATGCGAAGAATGTAGTATCACCTTGTTGCGCGATATATAATGGTTTAATACCAAAGTGGTCACGTGCACCGAAAAGTTTCTTTTCTTCACGATCCCAAATCATAAATGCAAACATACCACGAAGATAGTCTACACATTTTTCTTTCATATGTGCATACAATGCAATGATAACTTCTGTATCAGATTGCGTTGCGAACGTCGCACCTTTTTCAAGTAACATTTCACGTAATTCTACATAATTGTAAATTTCACCATTAAAAATAATTACATATCGATCATTTTCATAAGTTAGCGGCTGATGTCCTGCCTCTAAGTCAATGATACTTAAACGGCGGAAGCCAAATTGTACATGTTCATCACGAAAATATCCTTCGTCATCTGGACCGCGGTGGAAAATCATCGTGTTCATATTTTCAAATTGATGTTTTTCTGTTTCTGAAAACTCTCTAGGGTTTTCACATAAACATCCTACAAAACCACACATACTTCTTACCCTCTTTCGGTTTTCATTCTGTTTCTATACTACTATATCAACCCTATTTATACTAGCATAATCAACTCAATATGGCGACCAAAAACTATAAAAAAATCACTCCATTTCACATTTTTAACATTTTTTTATGAAAACATGAAAATTAGGCAATCACCTTTCTCCGCTTTTGTCATATGATATTGCAAATTGATTTCTAGGAGGGAATACCATGAGTGAAGAAAAAAAAGATTCTTCTCGTCCACCGGTTCGCAATTATTTAAAGCAAATTGATGATTTTTTTGAGCAAACACCTCTTCGCAATGTAATCGCTGATTTGAATCATTTTTTCCAAAAAGGAAATCGTTTATTAACATTCCCTGTAGATTTATATGAAGTTGATGAAGAACTCGTTGTTACCGCTGAACTACCGGGTATACAAAAAGAGCAAATTCAAATTGAAATACAAACCGAATACTTAAAAGTCTCTGTAAAAGAAGAAATACTCGAAGAGGCAGAAGAACAAACATCTCATAACTATTATCGCCGAGAACGGTCTATTTCAGAAGCCGCAAGAATGATTAAATTGCCTTATTCCATTAATAAAAAAGCAGCGAAAGCTTCCTATCAAAATGGTGTGTTAGAAATTCGTGCACCGAAACTTCCACAACAGCATGACATTTTATCTATAGACTAATGTAAAAAAATAAGGGTGCTACGCACCCTTATTTTTAATCCACTAATCGCTTCATATCACGTATTATATCTTCGTACGGTGTATTACTAATACCGCTATACTTTTTCATTACTTTTCCATTTTGATCAATTAAATAAAATGATGTACCATGTATTACTTGACCGTTCTCTGGCTTATCTACAAGTGATTGGAAATTATCTTTTGAAAACTTTGTAATATCTTCTAACGAATAACCCGTCAATAAATTCCAATTACTAGTATCTTCTGTAAACTTTTGAATGAAAGCTTTCAGATTTTCTGGTTTATCAAGATCTGGATCTACACTAAACGAGACAAACTGAACGTCTAACTTCTCTTCCTTTGCCATCTTCTGTAATTTTGCCATATTAGCAGTCATTGGCGGACAAACTGTTTGACAGTTTGTGAACATAAAATCTGCAACCCATACTTTCCCTTTTAAATCTTTTGTACCAAATTGTTTTCCATCTTGATTTGTGAATTGGAAAGTTTCTAAATCCCAATTTAATGGTTTACGAAGCTTTGAGCCTGATCCACTACATCCAGCGAGTACAAATAGACAAAATACAACCATAAGACCAATTATTTTTTGATAACGCTTCATTTATAAACCTCTTTTCTCTATCCTAAATTTAAATAGGTTATGTTCATCATAACAAAAGTTAACACTACGAGAAAATTGTTTACTGCATTTGTTCACGAAATCGTACGAATTTACGTATGTTACTTCTTAATTTCAAGCGAATTACTAGACAAAATATGTTTTTTCACTATTATTTCTCTAAATCGTATTCGCAAAACAAAGCTCATTGTTAAAATTGTAAATACCTCTCCCTATTTTTTAACAATTAATTAAACATTAATCCATGTTATACACTGTATTCCTTAACAACATTTCGGTACAATACAACTACAAAGATTTTAAATGAGGTGATGTTCATGGCAAAGCGCTATGAAAATATGGATAATGTCAGTACAAAAAAATCAATTCGTTCTTTTTTACGATGGCGTAAAGAACGAAAACTGAACAAAAAAGACTTTTCTTTTTTAGTAGAACAATCACCTGTTAAACAAAATTCATTTTTGCAAAGCAATGTTGAAAAAACGACAGTCACATGGGTTGGCCATTCTACTTTTCTTATCCAAACGAATGGACTTAATATATTAACAGATCCAGTATGGGCAAATAAATTAAAGTTAGTTCCAAGGCTTACTGAACCAGGTCTTACTATACAAGAACTACCTAAAATTGATATAGTCCTTATTTCACACGGTCATTATGATCATTTAGATTTTTCAACTCTTCGTCAGTTAGATGATGATGTTCTATATCTTGTACCTATCGGATTAAAAAAATTATTTACTCGCAAGAAATTTACGCATGTAGAAGAATATAAATGGTGGGAAAGTACGACGATTAATGAAGTTTCTTTTCATTTCGTACCTGCTCAGCACTGGACGAGAAGATCCTTATTTGATATGAATACATCTCACTGGGGTGGATGGATTATTGATAATGAAACGACTATGGAAACCATTTATTTTTGTGGCGACAGCGGCTATTTCCAAGGTTTCAAAGAGATTGGAAAGCGCTTTTTAATTGATATTGCTCTTATGCCAATTGGCGCTTATGAACCAGAATGGTTTATGAAAGTATCTCATGTTTCCCCTGAAGAAGCAGTGCAAGCTTATTTAGATTTAAACGCGACACATTTTATTCCAATGCATTACGGAGCTTTTGCACTTGCTGATGAAACACCTCGCGAGGCAATAACAAAACTTCGAAGTAATTGGAATTTACGTATGTTACCGTGGGAACAACTGCATGTACTCTTTTTAGGCCAAACTTTTACTTATAATAGCGACACAAATAAAAAACAAGTACAAGAAAAAATCGAAACTTTACAAGTGTAATGTAACTACTTATTTTCTATATCCATCATATAATATAGAAAATCATAAAGGGTGTTTTCTATGAATGAATATTTACAGACTCGCTACATCATTAGCGGGAGCGCCTGTATAGCCCTTCTCATTTCTTACTTTCTATTCACATAAAGTGAAACTTTAATCAGTGGGGGTTGTTCATCATCCCCACTGATTATTAGCCTTCACCAATCGGGCATTTACGGACCGTTGATCTCACACCTAACTTCTTTGCTTTCGCTGAATTTTGAGGTGAGGGTCTTACTGGCCGTTAATGCGGGATAAAAAAGCTACTTGAAATATATTTTCAAGTAGCTTTTTTATTACTCTGCTAAATACATAAATCCAATTGCACCCGGACCTGTATGAGTACTAATAATAGGCGTTGTATAGAAAATTTCTGATTGAGTAAATCCACTCACTTTTTCCACAGCTGCTTTCATACTTTCAGCTAAAGGAATTGCTTTTGCATGCGGAATCGCAACAGCTTTTACAACTTTTCCTGCTGTATCTTGCTCAAATAACTTAGCTAACGTTTTTACAATTTGGCCTTGACTGCGCACTTTTGTTACAGGGTTATAAACACCGTCTTCAAGGCTAGCAATTGGCTTTATATTAAGTAGCGAACCGATAAACGCTTTTCCTTTACCGATACGTCCACCCTTCACTAAGTTTTCTAATGTATCTACCACTACATATAAACGAGTATTCTTTCTCACTTCATCTACACGTTTTAAAATTTCTTCTAGTGAGCGTCCTTCATTTGCCATTTTTGCAGCTTCTATTACTTGATATGCTAAAGCATGTGTAATAAATTGTGAATCAACAACTGTTACTTTTGTATCAGTCATCGATGCAGCACTATTTGCAGTCGCAACAGTACCACTCATTCCACTTGTCATATGGATAGAAAGTACTTCACTTCCATCTTCACCTAGCTTGTCATACATTTCTACAAATGTACCCATAGCTGGTTGTGATGTTTTTGGTAGTTCCTCTGATTTAATCATTTCTTCAATAAACTCATCAGGTTGTAAATCAACGCGATCTAAATATGTTTGTCCATTTACAGAGATTGATAATGGTAGAACATGAATGTCATACTTCTCGATTACATCTTGTGATAAATCTGCCGTTGAATCTGTTACAATTTTAATTTTTTGCATACTATCCTTCTTCCCTTTCCAATACGCTCTCCTTGTTATTATACTAGCATTCCTAATGCTTTCAACAATTTCGAACGAAATTTCATCAAATTAATTATATTTTTATACCTAAAATAAAAAGACAGAGTATTCCTGACTCTGTCCTGCTCTAATTTATGCGTTTTTTTCAAGGGTATTTGTTTTATATACATTTAAATAATCATTCCACTTCAAACATTTTTGTAAATATTCACGGAAAGAATACGAAAATCTTGGGTGCTTTTGTTTTTGAATTTTTGCAATAAATAATTGAAGACGAGACTGAATTAGAAACGATAATGGATGCTGCGCCTGTAGGACAGGGATTTCGAATATTTTAATACAATCCCCTGTTGAATGAGTGAAATAAAAACTTTTCGTAATCACAATATCAATCCTCTTTTTCATTGGATTTTGAACTTCCTCTACTTTACGCTGTAACACGTTGTTTAAAGTGGAGACTCCTTTGAATACAAAAGTATCCTTAGATGATCCCTTTAGTCCTTATGGTTAGTAGATTTATTCTCTATTCATCTCCACCTAATCCATCCCCCGTCCTAATTATCACGTGAGACGGGAATCTCGTTATCCGTAAATTGCTTAATACATTCAGTATAAACTTATAAAGGTGCAAAGTTTGTCTAAATTTTGGAGATTCTATTATTTTTTTCTTCTTTATATTGTATACGTTTATAGCCATAGTATAACAAATAATTAAAAAAGTGCCTTTATAACGAGGCACTTTTCGACTGTATTTCTTCTTCCCTTTTCTTTTTTCGCTTACTAACAATCTTTGATAAGGCAATACTAATTTCATAAATACAAATAAGCGGTACCGCAACTAAACTATGAGATAAAAAATCTGGCGGTGATATACACGAGGCAATGATAATCAATGCTACGTAAGCATACCTTCTTATTTTTATTAGAAACTCCGCCGTAAGTATGCCAATACTCGTTAAAAACATTACCACTACAGGTAATTCAAAAATCACAGCAAATGGAACTGTTAAATTAAGTACAAAATGAAAATACTTTTCTGTCGTAAACATCGTATTAAACATTTCATTACCTATCGTAGTTAAAAAATGAAATAAAAACGGCATTACAATAAAATATCCAAAACTTAAACCTGCAATAAATAATATAGACAATACCGGTATATACATTACAGTCATCTTTTGTTCATTTGGATGTAAACCTGGTTTTACAAATAACCAAATTTGTATAGCAGCAAAAGGAATTGTACAAACGATAGCAAATACTGTAGCAATCGAGAAAAAAATCCACAATACATCACTTGGACCGAGAACAGTTAATTTCATTGGTAAATCTTTTACAAGCCAAAAATAAATATCCTTCGTAAAAGTAAATCCAATAATTAAAAATAATACAAAGGATAACACTGTATAAATTACTCGTTTGCGAAGCTCAACGATATGTTCTACTACACTCATTTCCCGATCTTCCATCTCGTTCACCACACTTTACTTATCCATTACGAGGAAAATCCATTACATTTTTTCTTTCTTTTCCTTCTCTTGAAATGCGTCATCAGTCAATTCTTTCGTTGATTTTTTGAATTCTTTTAACGTTTCCCCTAAAGCCTTTCCGATTTCCGGCAATTTTTTAGGCCCAAATAATATTAGTACAGCTACTAAGATTAAAATTAACCCTGGAAAGCCAATATTTGAAAACATTTCCCCATCCCCTTTATTAGTAGATTTCTTGTCCTACTATTGCATAATTTTATTTTGTCAAAAAAGTTTGAAAACGTCAACAAATCCATCGTCTTTTGTCAAAAAAATTCAAAAATATAATCAATTATACAAATTTCATTTTCTATTGCTCTTGTGTATGATATGGTAAGGGAAATGACATATTATTTCATGATAGTAGAAAGGATTTGCATTATGACTGAAAAAATGACACGAATGACCCAATTTGTAAAAGAAGAAATTGCAAATGCAATTACACATGGTATCGGTGCCATTTTAAGCATCCCTGCCTTAATCATATTGATTATTCATGCTTCTAAGCACGGTACCGCATCAGCTGTTGTTGCATTTACCGTTTATGGTGTAAGCATGTTCTTACTGTACTTGTTTTCAACGTTGCTACATAGCATTCACCATCCAAAAGTAGAAAAATTATTTACTATTTTAGATCACTCAGCCATCTATTTATTAATCGCTGGCACATATACTCCTTTTCTACTCATTACACTTCGTGGACCTTTAGGTTGGACGTTACTCGCAATTATATGGACACTTGCAATTGGCGGTATTGTCTTCAAAATTTTCTTTGTACGCCGTTTTATAAAAGCATCCACTTTATGTTACATCATTATGGGCTGGCTCATAATCGTTGCTATTAAACCACTTTACGAAAATCTAACTGGACATGGTTTTTCACTACTTTTAGCAGGTGGCATTTTATATTCAGTCGGGGCAATCTTCTTCCTTTGGGAAAAGCTACCTTTCAACCATGCCATTTGGCACCTCTTCGTTTTAGGCGGTAGTGCAATGATGTTCTTCTGTGTACTCTTTTACGTCTTACCTGCAGCGTAATAAAAAAGGTTTCAGCTTGATGAAAGCTGAAACCTTTTTTATTACTTATGTAATTGTGATGCGATAACATCCTGTGTATGCTTCGTTAATTCTTTAATATCCATATTCGCATACTCTTCAGGTGTAATCGGCTTAGAAATCGTTACTGTTGCATGAGCTCGTTTCATACGATTTCCATTCGCTTCAAACATTTTATATGTACCATCTAACGTTACAGGTAAGATTGCTACACCAGATTTTACTGCTAGGTGAAAACTACCAGCTTTAAACTCTCCAATTTCGCCACCCTTACTTCTCGTTCCTTCAGGGAAAATTACGATAGAATGTCCATTCTTTAATAGTTCAATTCCATCTTTAATCGCTTGAAGAGATTGACGACGATCATTACGAACCATAAATACACAATTCATAAGTTCCATCCAAGTTGGTACAACTGGAAACTTCTTAATCTCTGCCTTTGAAACGAATCCAATTGGTTTATTTAAGTAACCTAGTAAAACAGGAATATCCATATTACTTTGATGATTACTTACAACTAGTACCGGCTTGTCTTTCGGAACATTTTCAAGCCCTTTTACTTCTACTGCCCCACCAGCAACACGTACCATTTTTTCACCAAACCAATTTGTCGTTTTATATACAGCATTATCTTTTTCTTGCGGTGACATCGTATTTACTTGTTTTTTAAGACGCCACATTCTCGGTGTAATCGCAATTACAATTAAAATTAAATAAAAGATTTTAAAAAACGTTTGAATCATACAGAACCCCCACCTATTATCATTCCGACCTTCATTATACTAGACAAACGAAGGAAAAAGAAGAAAAAATGTCCAAACAACAAGTGTTTGGACATTTTTAAGTATTCTATATTAGAAACGTTTTGCTAATTCACGTGCGTTAGCAATTGCTGCTTCTTTAATTTCTTGTGCTTTTTCAGGATTAGCATTCATACCTTCAACTGCAATATATTCAGTTTCATTTACACCGATGAATCCTAATACTGTTTTCAAGTGATTACGACCGAAGTCTACAGCTGCGTATGCTCCTTCAGAATAAACGCCACCTGTTGCTTGAATGTGAAGTGCTTTTTTGCCTTCTAATAAGCCAACTGGACCATTTTCAGTATATTTGAATGTTTTACCTGCGATTGCTAAGTTATCTAAGTATGCTTTTACTACTGGTGGATAGCTAAAATTCCACATTGGAGTTACGAATACATAACGATCTGCATGCATAAATGTTTCTAAGTTTGTGTTCATTGCTGCAACTTTTTGTTGTTGAACTTCTGTTAAAGTTTCAAAGCCTTCACCTGCTGCAAATTTACCCCAAGCAGCAAATACATCAGCATCAATTGCTGGTACAATCGTATTGAATAAATCAACTGTTACAACTTCGTCTTGTGGATGCTCGTTTTTATAAGCTTCGATGAAAGCTTCTCCTACTGCCATTCCGAAAGAACCTTCTGCTGAATTTGGATTTGCTGTGATAAATAGTACTTTTGTCATTGTATTCTCTCCCTTTAATTTTATCTTTAATTTGAGATTTATAATTCGAAAGTAAATAACTTACCTTATGTAAGTATAATACAAAATCTCTCGCTTCATGTCAATAAAAAATAGCTACTTTTTTTTCGTAAGTTAATAAGTTGTTTTGTAATCTATAAATTATATATTTCCATTTAAAATGTTAACTAAATAAAAAACTACCTCCATATTTCATGGAGATAGTCCTTCATCAACCTTTATTTTTGAAAAATATGTTTCACTTTTTCAGCTGGAATGTTACTTCCACCTCTACCTTTTACATCTTCAATCATCATTGTAATGACCATATCAGGTGCATTTAAATCAAATGCAGCGAACCAGCCTAGTTCTTTTCCTTCGGCCTCTTTAGATACTTTTAATTCCGCTGTACCTGTTTTTCCAGCAAGGGTCATACCATCAATTTTAGCAATTTTCCCTGTACCATCCGGATCATTAATTACTTTAGTCATAGCAGTTTTTAATATATCCTGATTTCCTTTTGAAATGACATTTTCTTTCCAAGCTTTTGGTTGTTTATCTGTTTTAATGATATATGGTGACGGAATTGTTCCATCATTTACAATTGGTGCATATGTTAAAGCTAGATGAAGAGGAGTCATTAACACTTGTCCTTGACCATATCCTGTATCTGCCATTTGAATATCATTTTTAATACCATCATTTGCGATTTTAGAAGCTGGGAATCCATATTCAATTGGTAATTTCTCATCGAATCCGAATTTTTTCGCTTCACTCATAAATTTATCTTTTCCGATTTTTAAAGCTTCTTGTGCGAAGTAAATATTATCCGAATATTTCATTGCCTTATCCAAATCAATCGGATTTGCATCTTTCACACGTGTTACGTAATAATTGCCCCAAGAAGAATCTTTTGTCCATTTCAATCCTTCAATTTTCAATTCTTCTTTTGGATCAATCGTTTTCGTTTCAAGACCGATTGCAGCTGTAATTGGCTTAAATACAGAACCTGGTACCGATAATTGTGTAAATCGGTTCGTCATCGGTTTTTTCGGATCATTATTCCAAGCTTCACGTTGTGCTTTCGATGTTCCTCGTGCAATTAAATTAGGATCATATGCTGGACTACTTACAAGTGCAATTGTTTCTCCACTTTTCGGATTAATTGCCGCACTTGAACCAGCTTCGCCCTTCATTTCATTATACGTTTTTTCTTGAACAGCACTATCGATAGTTAAAGTTACATTTTCTCCATCAACAGCTTCTGTTTTTGCTAAATTTTTAATTTCTTTTCCTTGTGCATCTTCTACAAAGACACGGCCACCTTTTTTACCGCGTAGCTTTTCTTCCAATACTTGCTCTAATCCAGCTTTACCAACTGGCTCATCAGCTTGGTAGCCTTTCTTTTGTAGCGTTTTTAAATCTTCAGCATTTACCTTTCCGATATAACCAGTTAGATGAGCTGCCGCTTCCCCTAACGGATATGTACGAACATTTACAGGTTTTGTTGCAACACCAGGTAAATCAATATACGTATTTTGCGTTGCCCCTTCAGGTAAAATTCCAATTGGTACAAGATACCCTGGTTTTACCCATTTAGCAGTTAGTTTTTGATCAATTTCTTCTACAGACATATTTAACAACTTAGCTACTGCTTCTTTCGTTTGCGGAGCAGTTTCATCTAATTTTTCTGGAACGATTCCGATCTCAGAAGCTTTCCCATTCGTCGCCAGACCTTTTCCATTACGATCGTATATTTCACCACGTTTTGGCTCTGTTGTTTGCATACGCACTTTACTATCTTTTGTCATGCCAGGGAAAATGAAATCAGGTGTCCAATCTATTTTCCAAGATTCTTTATCTCCATCTTTTTCTTTCACCATTTTTGCTTCATGACCAAAAGTGATTTTACCACCAACTGTATCCATGCTTACTTTAAAAGGAACAGGGCCTTCATCTTTTTTATCTTCTTTTACTTCCCCTGTTTCTACCTTTAAGTCTTTCACTTCAATACCAGAATAAATTTTTTCATATTTCTCAGTAAACTCTTTCTTGGAAATATCTTTTTTTGCATTTTCTGATAATTGATCGTACATATCTGTAAATTTTTGTTTATTCCATGATTTTACATATGTATCAAACGCTTCTTGTGGTTTTTCTTCTTTACCACATCCAACTAACATGAATGTTAAGCAAAGAAAAAGAATCCCCCATATTTTTCTCAACTGATTCTCCTCCTCTTTCTATAGTAATACTTTTGAAAATTTTAGCATTTTTCACATGCTACCTTTCATTATAGCATTATTGAATACCATCTATAAACTTACATTTATAAATACAAATAAAAAAATTGATGCGAATACTCACATCAATTTTTATTATTATTGTTGTTTCTCATATACATGGTAATAATACGTATACGGATTTTTTTCATCCGTTAAACCTTTTTCTACAAAAATCTCTTTCCAATTTGTCATATCCATTTCTGGGAAGAATGTGTCTCCTTCAAATGCGTAGTGGATTTTTGTTATATATAACTTGTCTACATACGGTAAAAAGAGATCATAAATTTGCGCTCCGCCAAAAATAAAAATCTCTTCTTCATTTTTACATAGTTCAAACACTTCTTCTACAGTATGAGCTACTTCGCAGCCTTCTACATGATACCCTTCATTACGAGTTACAATAATATTACGTCTTCCAGGCAATGGTCTACCAATTGCTTCATAGTTCTTTCTCCCCATAATAAGTGGGTGACCCATCGTCGTTTTCTTTACATACTGTAATTCACTCGGTAAACGCCAAGGTAAGTTATTATCTTTACCAATTACTCTATTCTCGTCCATTGCGACCATAAATGAAACAATCATCTTGTCATCTCCTCTACAATTACACTGCAACCGGTGCTTTAATCGCTGGGTGTGGATCATATCCTTCAATCGTTAAATCTTCCATCTCAAAATCAAACACAGATTTCACATCTGGATTTAATGTAAGTTTCGGAAACGGACGTGGTTCACGTGCCAATTGTTTTTCTACTTGTTCAAAATGATTCGTATAAATATGCGCATCTCCAATTGTATGAACAAATTCTCCTACTTCAAGACCACATTCATGTGCAATTAAATGTGTTAGTAGTGAATAACTTGCGATGTTAAATGGAATCCCAAGGAAGATGTCGCCACTTCTTTGATATAGCTGACAAGAAAGTTTTCCGTCCGCTACATAAAATTGGAATAGCGTATGACAAGGCGGTAATGCCATACTCGGTACGTCTTCAGGATTCCAAGCAGAAACGATTAGGCGACGTGAATCTGGCGTTTTTTTAATCATTTCAATTACATCTTTTAGTTGATCCAGTGTTTCACCAGCCGTCGTTTTCCAAGCACGCCATTGCTTGCCATATACGTCTCCTAAGTAGCCATATTTATTCGAAAAATCATCATCTTCTAAAACATTCTTTTTAAATAGGTCCATTTGCTCATCATATTGCACTTTAAATTCCTCATCTTGTTGTGAGCGAAGACCGAAATCTGTCATATCAGGCCCAGTATACTCGTCACTTTCTACCCAGCTCTTAAATGCCCATTCATTCCAAATGTTATTATTATGCTGCAATAAATAGCGAATGTTTGTATCACCTTTCATAAACCAAAGTAGTTCACTTGCTACAAGGCGAAATGGTACTCTCTTTGTCGTTAATAAAGGAAATCCTTTACTCAGATCAAAACGCATTTGATATCCAAATACAGATACAGTACCTGTCCCTGTACGATCTTCTTTCTTCGTACCGTGCTCCATTACATGGCGGCATAAATTTAAGTATTCATATTCAGCATGTTTCATATGTAGAAAAACCTTCTTTCAATCTTATATGAAATTTATCATAACATGAAAAACAACAAATTTAATAATCTTGATAAATAAAAATTATTTTCAGTAATTCTTACAAAATTATTAACTTTCCATATTTAAAAAGGTTTTCATTTTCTATTACCGAAAGTATAGTGCGGTAGGACAAAATTTAAATTTGGAGGTTAGAAGTATGTCTAAAATTGAAACTCCTGTTATGACTTCGTTACAAACTACGGTTGAAAAAATGATGAAGGATTTAAAAGTTCCTGGTGCTGCTGTAACTGTTATAAAAGACGGTGAAGTTATTCTTTCAGAAGGTTTCGGCTATCGAAATATAGAAACAAAAGAGGCTGTTACACCGAGCACCCGGTTCGCAATCGGTTCCTCAACGAAAGCTTTTGGCACACTTTCATTAAGCTTGTTAGCACAGCAAAAAAAGTTTAATTGGGATACTCCTGTCCAGTCTTATATACCTAACTTCTCTTTATGTGAACTACTTGCTACCTCACAAGTTACAGGACGGGATTTAGCCTCTCACCGCACTGGAGTGAGTCGTCATGATGCTCTTTGGTACAGCTCTTCCTTATCTCGAAAAGATCTCGTTGAAAAAATAAAACATTTACCACTTGATGCACCGTTCCGAACAGCATTTTTATATAACAACTTAATGTATGCGACAATTAGCTGCATTGTTGAAAACATTACAAATCAAACGTGGGAGCAATACGTTACAGAACATATTTTAGAACCTTTAAATATGAGGCATACAAACTTCTCTGTTACAGATTCACAAATTACAGAGGATTATGCTTTACCTTACATTGAAAAAGACGGTGAAATAAAAGAAGTTCCATTCCGTAACATCGATACAGTTGGCGCTGCTGGGTGTATTAATTCTACAATTGAAGATATGGCAAATTGGGTACTTCTTCACTTAAACAAAGGAAAGTTTGGAGATCATGAATTAATCTCCTCTGAATTATTACAACAAATGTATACACCACACAATTCAATTCCAGATCAACCAGTTCTATCACTCCCTGAATCTCCATTAAATAGTTACGGCCTCGGTTGGTTTATTAGCGCTTATCGTGGTAACAAAGTGATTCATCATGGCGGTAATATTGATGGATTTTCGGCACTTGTTTCATTCATGCCAAAAGAAAATGTAGGTCTTGTCATTTTAACGAATGCTGGAGGCACATTACTTCCTACTTATCTTGCTAACCAAATTTATGACGAGCTACTTGAATTAGAAGGCATCGATTGGCATAAACGTGCTGCAGAAGATACTGAAAAAATGAAGGAAATGATGAAAGAAGCAACTGAATCCCTTCCTGAGCAAATTAAAGAGACTACACCTTCTCACAAATTAGAGGATTATACTGGTACTTTCGAACATCCTGCATACGGAACATTACAAGTATACAAGCGAGATGATTCATTATTTGTGCAATTCATGGAAATGGACATTCAATTAACACATCATCATTACGACATCTTCTCTGCAAAAGTTGACTTATTCCGAATGAAAATGAGTTTATTATTCGCTTATGAAATGAGTGTGAGTGGTGAATTTCCATCCCTTCAGTTACATGTGCCAGCTACGTTAAGTACTCAGCCGCTTATATTTAAGAAAATTAAATAAGTATTTTGATGGTAAAAAATAAAGATAGGTGCGAATTACACCTATCTTTTCTATTTCATATCAATCTTATCTGATTGAAACCAAATCGGCTTCGATAACTCAAAGTTATTATGATCCTCTAAAACTATAATAAGACGCTCTAACATATCATCTAACATATGCGGTGCTGCTCGTAATGTCCAGACAACTGATGAGAAAACTGTCATGCCGACGTACACCGCATATAATTTCCAGAACTCCTCTGGTATTCTCCTATTAAAGTATCCTTCTATTTGTCCGATTGAATACGGAATACTAATGTCTCTTGCAAATAGTGCAATTTTTACAAAATCATGAAGTGGGTCGCCCCAGTCATAACCATTAAAATCAACAACACCTACATATTTCCCATCCCGCACAATTATATTTTCTAAATGAAAATCATCGTGTTGAAATCGATTTGGGCGGTTTTGTACATACATTTCATTTTCATCTATAAACTTAATGATTTTATCATCATTTTTTATTTTTATTCCGCATGTTTTGTATGCCTCTAAATATTTTCGATGTTTTTTCATGGCTCTTTCATACCATGGAAGTATACCCTTAGGAGCTTCATATGTATGCATTTTTGCTAAATCTTTTCCTGCTTCTATACCAATATCATATTGTTCTTTTAGTGTATATGTAGGCAACAATTTTTTCGCATCTTCTCCTTCTATATACGAAAAAACACCGTAGCATAAACCTTCTTCTTCCAACAAACCCATTTCAATTGGCCTTTGTGCTTGCACACTACGTTTTTGCATTTCATTTAAAATTTGAAACTCTATTTTCTTTCTTTCAAACTCTTTTATATCGCCTGTCCGTAACAAATACTTTTCATCTTTAATAGTCGTAATGATATATTTTTTATCAGGTGAGAAACCTTTAGAAATTTCTTCAATATTTGCTGCATCCTTTACTATTTGTATATTGTTTTGCCGTGCTGCAATTGTCTTCATGTTTATTCCCCTTACATTTCTACATTTGGTGTATACGCTACTTCTATAATAAATCCATTCGGATCGTAAAAATCAACCGTATAGTATCCGTCCGAATAATGGTTCATTTCTATCGGACCACGTATTACCTTCACTTTTGTACTAGCAAGAAAATCTGCTACTTCATCAACTATTTCTCTACGAATAGCTTGATAACAAATATGTCTAGGCCCTAAAGTCCTTACAATTTCCCCGTCCACCTCTTTAAAATATATTTCACTTTCTCCCGTACTATATGCTACTTCATTTAACTTTCTCCATCCAATTATCGAAAACAATTTATCATAAAAAGAAATAGACTCCTCTAAATTCGCGACCCAAAATTCAATATGATAAATACCTGCTCGAAGTGTATTCATATTAAGAATGTGCCCCTTGTACGACTTGTACAATTTCCATAGGCGTATGAACCATATAATCTGGTGCATCTTTTTTCACTGTTTCAATGACATCATACCCCCAAGATACCCAAATTACGTTCACACCAGCCTTTTTACACGCTGCTACATCTCGCTGTTCATCACCGACATATAACATTTCTTGCTCTGTTATTTTTTTTGATTTTAAAAACCTTCTTATCATTTTGTCTTTACCGAACAAATTTTTAGAACAATACACTTCTTGAATATTTTCGATACCATTATTATGTAAAAACGCCCGAATATGCTCTTCTGAGTTAGAGGATATGACGGCAATCCCGTAGCCTTTTTTATGTAATTCATCTAACACATCCTTCATCCCATGGAACAAAACGAGATCTTTTATAGCTGGTTGATATAATTTATAAAACTCTAACGCTAATATCGGTAGTTTATACAGTGGTACATCGAGTTGTTTACATCTCTCGGGCATCGTTAATTTACGTAAATGCTCAATTTCTTCTTCCCTTACTGTTTTATAACCATGCTTTTCAGCTATTTGATTATAGATCGGTACAAATATATTTTGTGAATCTACTAATGTGCCATCAAAGTCAAAAACAATATATTTTTGCATTTCCATACTCCCTTTTCTTCTTTTTTCCTAAACATATGTTATTCAACAACATAGTTGTCTTACCCTTTTATCAACAAAAAAAGAACAAGATTTTCTCTTGTTCTTTTTAAGAAAGCCATTTTGGCGGTACATTCGTATTCCAATAAATATTTCCTAGTTCATGATGTCCAGAGTATCCATCATCAAAACGATGATAATGGAAATTGAAATAATAACCATCTTGCGGTGGATGATCTCTTCTTACATGAAATCGTAGTAAGTCATTTCCAGATTTCGTATCGTAAACGTGAAAAATCTTTTCATTATTTCCACCAGCTGGTTTCTGAGAAATCGATAATGATTGTAACGATTCCTCTGGAACATCATTGGCAAGCTCAGCAATTGCCTCTTCAATTTTCGGTAATATTACATCTTTAAACTCATCTTCAATTACTGGACCAATTTTAGTTCCAAACTTTTGCATCGACTGCTTCTCTGCTTCTTGCATTGCATAAGTAATAAAAATATCGGTGGTTAACCTGTCATTCGTTTCTTCATATGTATAGGACGTACTCTCCAAATTTTGTTGCCCAGCTGTGCTCGTAGGCTTGTCCGCAGCTTTGGCATTATCAAGCAATATGGAAGGAGGCGTCACTAAACCAAATGTAAATACGGTAATTAATGCGACTAAGGTTTTTCTAAACCAATTTGGCATTTATGTTCCCTCCCCTTTCACTCATTATATTTTATCCCGCATTAACGGGCAAGTAAGACCCCCACCTCAAAATTCAGCGAAGGCAAAGAAGTTAGGCGGGGGATCAACTGCCCGTAAAAGCCCGATTGGTGAAGGCTAATAATCAGTAGGGATGAAGAAAACCCCCACTGATTAAAGTTTCACTTTATATAACGGTTGTTTCTTCTATTATACAAAATGATTGTAATTTTTGCACTTTACAATTTTGTTAACGTTCACATATTTTTCACTTGAATATGAAATTGTAAGATTTCATACAATAAAATACAACAACAATAAGGAGGCGATCAGATGACTTTAGATGTCATGTATTCCGCCGCAAGCATACTCGTTTTAGTATATTTTATTTATCAATGTGTGACAGATTAGAAAAAGAGCCATTTTCGGCTCTTTTTCTATGGTAAAAATACAATCCAACCAATCCATACTATAAAAATAATCCCGGCAATTACAGCTGGTAATAAATAAAAATGAAGAAGTATAACTATCTATATATCATTATAAAATATTTATTTTCATAGCAGGAAAAAACATTTTTTAACAGAATATTAAATGTTTGATTACATTTTATTGGAGTGAATAATATGTCTTTTCAAATTCGTGAAGCGACGATAGATGATATAGATGCACTTTGTTCTTTAACGAAAGAATTAAAAGGTTCCTCTATTTCCTATGAAGATATGAACAACCGCTTGCAATTCGTACAAATGAGTCCTTTTGATTTTTTATATGTTTATGTGGAAGAAGAAACTATATTTGGATTACTCGGGTTTCGTATACGCGAAAATTTAGAAGATGTAACTCGTTATGGAGAAATTTCAATTATTAGCGTCGATTCTACAATACGGCGGAAAGGCATTGGACAGGTGTTAATGGATTATGCAGAACAATTAGCAAAGAAGCATCATTGCATTGGAACATGGCTAGTTAGTGGAACAAAAAGAGTAGAAGCACATCCTTTTTACAAAAAATTAGGTTATGAAGTAAATGGATATCGATTTGTAAAACATTTTTAAACTACTTTTTACTTGAAGGGACTATAAATATGACAAACATTAAAGCAATGTTCATTGATCGTGACGGTACAATTGGCGGCGACACTACAATACATTACCCTGGTTCTTTTACATTATTCCCCTTTACAAAAGCAGCTCTGCAAAAAATAAAAGCTCAAAATATAAAAATTTTCTCTTTCACAAATCAACCAGGTATCGCGGATGGAATAGCGACTGTAGCTGATTTTGTACTAGAATTAAAAGGTTTCGGTTTTGATGATATTTACGTTTGTCCTCACAAACATGGTGATGGTTGTGAATGCCGTAAACCAAGTACAGGCATGCTTCTAAAAGCAGCGGAAAAACATGGGCTTGATTTAACACAATGTGCTGTAGTTGGTGATCGTTGGACTGATATTGTGGCAGGTGAAAAAGTGAATGCGACAACAATATTAGTACGAACAGGCGCTGGATACGATGCTTTACATACGTACCGAGACAGGTGGGCACATATTGAGCCAAACTACATTGCAGAAAACTTTGAAGATGCAACAAACTGGATATTAAATCAACTATAATACAATTTAAAAGAGACGTTTTCATTTTGAAAACGTCTCTTTTAATCTTACATTTTTTAAAATGTTAATTCATAATGGAAGTAACGATTATCTCTTAAATAACCATTTTCAGCGTATAATCGCTGTGCTGATAAATTATCAATCTCTGTTTGTAATTTTACACCTTTTGCGCCATTTTCTAATGCGAATTTTTTAGCAGCTTCTAATAATTTTTTACCTGTTCCAGTTCCGCGCTTCGCGGCTTGTACAAACAGATCATTTAAAATCCATAATTCTTTCATTGAAATGGAAGAAAATGATGGATATAGTTGCGTGAATCCAATATATTCACCGCCTTCAACTGCTACGAAAATAACGGATTCTTTTCTCTCGATACGATTTTGTAAAAATACTTTTGCACCATCTAAATCGGAATCTTGTCGGTAAAACATCCGATAGTTATTAAAAACTGATGCTAGTCCATCTAAATCTGCAATTGTTGCCTCATATATTCTCATTTTACTCCATTCCCCTTCCAATACTGTCTCATTATATCCGTTACCCATTTAGGCTGTAGAATTTCTTCTTTCGGCATAAACTCTTTCATTACCGGCTTTATATCCAATATAGGGGTGCCATCAATAGCATCTAATCCCTCAACAATAATTGATTTACCGTCTCTTTTTATCACTTTTACAATTGTTACACCTAAGCGATTCGGGCGATTTTTCCCGCGCTGTGCAAAAATGCCTACTTTAGGATAATCATTATTATTTCTAGGATGTCTAGCAACATATTGAATTTGATCATCCGTTACTTTATGAAAATAAAAAACAACTTCAATATGAGAAAATTCTTCAATCCCTTGTATACTTTCCTCTGTATACAATTCAGTTAAAGTAATACAGGATCTTACTTCTCCCCATTCGTCATCTTTTATTTCCTTTCTTTCATTATGTACAAATGCGATTGGTTGAACTGAAAACATACGCATCCCCCTTAAATGTAACCACTTACATTATAAAATATTTTCTGAATGTTTTCCACATACACGAACTAAGTTTACATAATATAATTATAATCTACTTTCTAAAGCCACATTTACTGCTTCCATTGCATGTATAAAAGTTGTATCAAATATCGGAACTAATACGTCTTCCTGCTTTATTAATAATCCTATTTCTGTACAACCTAAAATTATTCCCTGTGCTCCTTTTTGCACTAGCTCTTCTATGACTCTTTTATAATATTCTCTAGATTGCGATGTTATTTTTCCTAAACATAATTCTGTATAAATTATTTCATTTAATTTTTCTCTATTTTTTTCTACTGGCACTATTACTTTTATATTATTCTCTTCTATACGTGACTTATAGAAATCTTGCTCCATTGTATATTTCGTTCCAAGTAGACCAATCGTTTGAATACCTTTTCTTTTAATTTCTTTTGCAGTAGTATCAGCAATATGTAATACGGGGATGTTAATATTCTCTTTTATTTTCTCCACTACTTTATGCATTGTATTTGTGCAAATGATTATAAAATCTGCTCCTCCCTTCTGCAATGAATACGCCGCATTCCCTAATACTTCTCCTGCTCCATCCCAATCCCCGTTAGACTGGAATCGTTCAATCTCTTCAAAATCCACACTATTAATCAAACATTTTGCTGAGTGTAATCCCCCTAATCTACTTTTTATCTCTTCATTTAAAATTCGATAATATTCCGAAGTCGATTCCCAACTCATACCACCTATAAGCCCTATCGTTTTCATATAACACACCTACCTAAACTTTTTTCTAAACTAATAACAATGTTTTATTATGTATATTATACACAATAAAACAAGACTTTAAGTTTATAATATAAAGTCTTGTTTTAACTATTTCCAAGGAAATTTTATGTGAATATTCTGAAATTAACCCCCTGATGTTTTTATAGAATCTTCATATTGATAATTAAAACATTGTCGATACAACTGTTTAATTTCATTATAAGAAGGAACTCGCGGATTATTTCCTGGGCTACCACTTTCAATTGCATCCGAGGCCATTTTTGAAATAGCATTTTCAAATTCAACCTCACCGATTCCGTATTCTTTTAAATTTGGAATACGAAGATCAAAACAAAGTTTTTTTATTTCCCTCAGCGTATAATCGGCTATTTCTTCATCACAATAGGAATACATATCTTTATTTAAACAACGTCCAATTTCCGCTAGTCTTTTTGTTGCACTCACTTTTGTATATTCTAAAACTGTAGGTAATAGTATTGCATTTGATATACCATGTGGTACATGAAATAACGCCCCTACTGGTCTTGACATTCCATGAACTAATGTAACAGATGCATTTGAGAATGCAATTCCAGCTTGTAATGAAGCGATCATCATTGCTTCCCTTGCTTCCATATTACCTCCATCTTCATATACAATACGTAAATATTTCATAATACTTTCAATAGCCGAAAGAGCAAGTACATCTGTAAGTGGTTGAGAAAATTTAGAAATATATGCTTCAATTGCATGGCATAATGCATCTATACCTGTCGCTGCCGTAATATGAGGTGGTACCGAACTTGTTAATATCGGGTCAATAATCGCTACTTGCGGGGTAAAACTCGGATGCTTCATCATCATTTTTACATCTGTTTTTTTATTCGTAATTACTGCTACACTTGTTACTTCTGACCCAGTACCTGAAGTTGTTGGAATTGCAATGAGTGGTAGTGGATCATTTTCTATTTCAACATCTTTTTGGACGTAATATTCAATTGCTCCACCATTAGTATATAACACCGCTACTGCTTTCGCAGCATCAATACAACTTCCACCACCAATACCGATAATAAAATCACACTTTCCTTCTTTACAAATCGTTAACGCTTCTAATACGTGTAAATTTGTAGGCTCAGCATTCACTTTATTATATGTAATAACAGTAATCCCTTTCTTATTTAGCTGTTTTATGCACCTTTCAACATACCCTAATTTCTCCATAATTGTATCAGTAACTATAAAAGCTCTTTTCCCAAACTTCTTTGATTGTTCCCCCAGCTTTTCAATCGAATTTCTTCCATATAGTACAGACTTCGGCATACGAAACTCAGCAACTTCTTGCAAATACTCCACCCCTTCTTACCCTTATTAATGTTTAGTTTATAAAATATCAACTAAATAAACCTTTACAATTCATATAGTATCTATTTTTAATAAATTCCTGTAATAGTATAGAATGCGATAACTAAAAACACAGCAAGCGTTTTCAAAACTGTAATAGCAAATATATCTTTATATGACTGTTTATGTGTTAAACCTGTTACTGTAAGAATAGTAATAATAGCCCCGTTATGTGGTAATGTATCCATTCCTCCTGATGCCATTGATACGATACGGTGCATAACTTCTAATGGGATATCAAATTGATTGGCTGCTGCAATAAATTTATCCCCCATCGCACTTAAAACAATCCCCATTCCTCCTGATGCAGAACCTGTAATACCGGCTAAAATATTCGTCGTTACCGCTCCATTCACTAAAGGATTTGTGAACGTTGCAGAAATGCCATCTCTCATAATTGCAAAACCTGGAAGTGCTGCAATGACACCACCGAAACCAAATTCTGCTCCAGTATTCATTGTTGCAAGTAGTGCTCCACCTATACTTGTATTCAATCCAGCTTGAAATCCTGTTACTACCCGTTTCCAGTATAATAAAAGAGTTGTTAAAATTCCTATTATAAGTGCCAATTCTACAGACCATATTCCAACTACCGCACTCAATTCTACTTTTCCAAATGCTTTCATACCAATTGCTGAAAAGTCAAAACCGTTCGGATACCACTTCGGTATCATAATAGTAAACACTTTATTCATTACACCTACTAAAATAAGTGGTATAAAAGCAATAAGTTGTTGTGCCCTCGTAATTTCTAAACTATTTAACAGCGGTATTTCTTTCTGCTCTAATTCCAAAGATGCTGCCATTTCAGTATTCCCATCGTTAAAACCAAAATATCCTTCACCTGCTGCTTTTGCCTTCTTACGCCTACTCTCTAAATATAATAAACCTAACGTGAGTACAAAAATTGCCCCTACAATACCAAGTATCGGCGCAGCATAAATATCCGTTTTAAAAAATGTTGTAGGTATTACATTTTGAATTTGTGGTGATCCAGGGAGCGCATCCATTGTAAATGTTACTGCTCCAAGGACAATTGTTCCAGGTATTAAGCGTTTTGGAATATTAGCTTGTCGAAAAAGCTTAGCTGCAAACGGAAATATAGCAAATACCACTACATATACACTAACACCACTATATGTTAAAATAGCACCCATTAAAACAATCGCTAAAATTGTACGTTTTTCTCCAACCAACTCTACAATCGTCTTTGCAATAGAATCAGCAATTCCTGACATTTCTACTACTTTCCCAAAAATTGCTCCAAGTAAAAACACCGGGAAATATAGTTTAATAAACCCTACCATTTTCTCCATAAAAATATTAGAAAAGAAAGGTAATACAAAACTAGGTTCTGTCAAAAATACCGCAAATAATGCAAAAATTGGTGCAAATAAAATAACAGAAAACCCTCTATAGGCTACAAACATAAGTAAGCTAAGTGCTAATAATATAATAACTAGCTCCAATTATACCCCTCCTTTAAACTGAAAATTCAATCTTTTATTGATAAACTTCTACTAATCTTTCATTTCTGACATCCCTCCTCTAATTCATACAAATTTTTCATACTAAAATGTCTAATTATACATATTCGATTACATATGAAAAATCCCTTTAAACAGAAACGATTTCATCGTCATACGTTATAAAGGGATTGTTAGTCTCTATTTTTATTTTTTTATTAAACTATTTTCTATACAAAAATGGTGTAGTTCTTCTATATCCTTCGCTATATGAGTCGAACTAACTTCAATCAACTCATTTTCACTACCATAGCCATATAAAACACCAATTGAAGCAATTCCATTATGATTTGCACCTATTATATCGTGCTTTCTATCTCCAATCATAACAACTTCCTCTTTATTAAGTCCTTCATTCTGAAGTAAAATATGTGCAATTATTTCTTCTTTTTTTATTCTTGTTCCATTTAAATTACTTCCAATAATATCTTCAAAATAATTCGTTAGTTGAAAATGCTCTATTACTTGTCTAGCAAAAATAGTAGGCTTTGAAGTAGCTATAAATAAACGATTTCCGTTATCTTTTAATTGTTTTAGGAGATTTGGAATACCCTCGTATACACTATTCTCCAACAACCCACGTTGCTTTAAATATTCCCTGAAATAAAAAACAGCTCGTTCAACTTCTCCTTCATTCATATTATATCTCTCTACGAATGATTGCTGAATAGGAGGACCAATAAATGAATCTAACTCACTTACATGTAATTCTTCAATTCCAACCTTTTCTAACGCGTACAAAACTGAATTTACAATCCCCTTTTTAGGATCCGTTACTGTTCCATCTAAATCAAATAAAAATGTTGTATACATATTTAATCCCCCACTTATCCTACTTTACATGTAATACTAAAGGTTTTTTTACTACTCTACCTCTACTATACTACCATTATTTGTTTTTTCAAAAAAATCACTTTTTCTATGTTACATAGTTTCGGTTACATTAGACGGATAGATATGATAAAGTAAGAAAGTTACAATTAATTCAATAGAAACTGGTGAAACAAATGTCAATTACGTTAATTTTTATAATAGCTTTCACAATTGTCATCCACGCAGTCGAAACTAGTTCTTATAGTATTCGATTAGCTGGTGTTCGTTTAAAAAAGATTGTCGTTGCCTTATCTGTCGTAGGAATGGTATTACTTATTTCAAGAACTTCAAATTTACTACAAGCCTTTTTAATTGGCGGGATTGTCGATGAAGCAAAACGAGATGCTTCTATTAATTTAGAGCATACTATACGACTTGTACTATTATCTGCTTCCATAGGTACATTACTTGCGATTATTCTTTATCCAACTTTGACAAAACTATTTGGATATGTCATTCAAAACTTTGAAACAGATGGTTCTTTCATTCGAATGATGAAAACAAATAACATTCAAAAATTAAAGTACACAAAAAAATATGTGCGCTTTCCAAGATTTGAAATGATTCATAGATTGCGTATCGGTGGTATTCCAAAGCGTATTATGCTTATTAACATGTTTGCTACTGCAATTTATACAGCAGGTGTTCTTTCTGCCCTTTATGCTTCTTTTCTAAATCCAGATTACGCAACAAATGCAAGTACAGCTTCTGGCCTTGTGAATGGGTTTGCTACTATTTTATTAACAGTATTGCTCGATCCACGCATTGCTCTATTAACAGAGCGTGCTTTACAATCAGAAAATGGTGCTGAATCTATGAGTAAAATGTATGGTTGGTTAATGATATCTAGACTTCTCGGTACTTTACTCGCACAACTGTTGTTCGTACCAGGTGCTTACTGGATTTTATGGATTATTGAACTGATGCATTAATTTACTAGGAAGGTGAATTTATCAATGAAGATACAAACAGAACAAGATGTAATTCGCTTAATAGAAAACGACAAATGGATGATGGACGTATTACACATAGCAAAATCACTAGAGCTACCTGATTGGTGGATTTGCGCCGGTTTTGTTCGTTCTAAACTTTGGGATACTTTGCATAACTACGAAGTAAGAACTGCTACACCGGACGTTGATGTCATCTATTTTGATCCATTACATAAAGACGAGACATATGAACAATCCGTAGAGAAAACACTAACAAATATGGATGCTTCTATACCTTGGTCGGTTAAAAATCAAGCTCGTATGCATGTGGTGAACAACATGCCACCATATTCTTCTTCTGTTGATGCTATTTCTAAATTCCCTGAAACAGCAACGGCTTTAGGGGTTACATTAGACGAAAAAAACAATGTTATATTAACAGCTCCGTGCGGTATTAAAGATGTTCTTTCATTACAAGTGAGAGCAACAGCTCATTTTCTCGAATCAAAAGGACGTATACATATGTACAAAAACAGAGTTATTAAAAAGAATTGGCAAAGTAAATGGCCTAACATAACAATCACATATCCAGAAATTTAGAAAGGGTGCTTCTCATTAATAGAAGCACCCTTTTCTTCATTTCAAAAAATACATGACTGTTTCTGCGAATCTATCTGCTTCCTCATAATGAGGTGAATGACCGCTCTCTTCAAATGCAATATACTTGCCGTTTCGAGCATCTTTATTAAATATTTCAATTTGTTTTTCACACGTTACTACATCATGTTTTCCTACAAGTAATAACATTGGATTTTGTACATCTTTTATTTTGGATAATAATGATGTATGACATGCGCCTTCTAATTTTAATCTATCAAAATGAATCTTGGAGCGTTTTGGAAACATTTCCCACTCTTGATCACTGTATAAACTCTCATCTGTCCTATCTTCCTTATTATTGTAAATCTCCATTCTTTTTTCTTCTAATTCATCGCTTAATCTTATATACGCTTCAAGCAACTCTTCGGAACTAGCATTGCTAGATGAATAAGCGATGGACTCTTCTGCTACTTCTTGTTTTCCATACTTTTTTAATAAATCCCCTGTCTTTTGTAACAAAGCTCTACTTGTTAATGCAAAATCGAAAGTTGGTCCTTCAAATATTATTTTCTCTATTGAACTTGGATATATCGATGCATATAACAATGCTACATATCCACCGAAAGAATGTCCAATTACAGACCACTTCTCAATTTGCAATACTTTTTTTAGTTCTTCACAATCTTCAATCAAATCATTTAATCCAAAAGCTTCGTCCTCAAGAATTTCTTCTGAGCGACAAACACCTCTTTGATCTATCATAATTACATTTAAAGAATCTTTTAAACGTTCCGCTTGATGAAATGAAAAATCATAACAGCTCTCTCCTGGACCGCCGTGCAAGTATAATACAGGCTTACTTTAAGGGTTTCCATGTGCTTCAACATATAACTTCTTCCCTCTAATGTCCATGTATTTCCCTGCTTCTATCAAATTCGCCTTTATAATCATCACCTTCTTTTTTACTGTATATTATAACATTTAATGTTAAATAATTCCTATTACATTTAAAAAGACGATGATGATGGCAAGTGGCGCTACAAACCGAAGTAAAAATGCCCAACAAGTAAATACTTTCTTTCCGTAATTTCCACCTACAAAAAATTCTGCTTCTATCACCTTCTTTTCCATTTTGAATGATACGAAAATACTAATAAATAGCGCTCCTAGTGGCATTAATATATTACTAGATAAAAAGTCTACCGCATCAAAAATATTCTTACCAAAAATCGTAATATCACTCCATACTCCAAATGATAACGCAGATGGTATACCTACTAAGAAAATACAGAAACCAATGATCCATGATAGTTTCGTTCTTCTTTCTTGTTCACCATTTGCTAATGCTGAAACAACCGTCTCTAGTAGAGAAAACGCCGATGTTAATGTGGCAAATGTAAATAGTGCAAGAAATACCGTTAAGAACAATCCGCCAAATGGAATTTGACTAAATACAGATGGTAATACGATAAATAGCAATCCAGGCCCTTCCGTCGGCTCCATTCCTAATGAAAATACTGCTGGAAAAATTGCAAGACCTGCAAATAAAGAAACGAATAAATTCAATCCAACAATTGTTATTGCTGATTTTGGTAAACTTTCTTTTTTATTTAAATAGGAACTATACGTAACCATGATTGATATTCCGATACTAATCGCAAAGAACGATTGGCCCATTGCGAACAAAATACTTTCTGAAGTAATCTTTGAGAAATCTGGTTGTAAGAAAAACTTCACACCTTGCATTGCATTATCCAATGTTAATGAACGAATAATAAGGGCGACAAATAAAACGAACAATGCTGGTAACATATATTTACTTGCTTTTTCAATTCCGTTTTGTACACCTTTTGATACAACCCATATCGTAATGAACATAAAAGCGAAATGTCCAGTAATAGCCCAAGCGGGATTTCCAATTGTTTCAGTAAATAATGTACCGTAATTTTGTCCCGGAGTAATAAGTTGTCCAGTTGCTCCTCTAAATAAATAAATCAATACCCATCCACCTACAACACTATAAAACGAAAGTAATATAAAACACGTTCCAACGCCAAGGCGTCCAATCCAGTGCCATCCTGTATTTGGTGCAATACTTTTAAATGCGCCAACTGCTTGTTTCTGTGTACTGCGTCCAATCATAAATTCAGCTATTAATAGCGGGAGACCAATTAATACAGTAAATAATATAAAGATTAAAAAGAATGCTCCTCCCCCGCTCTTCCCAGCGATATAAGGAAACTTCCATATTGCGCCTAATCCAATTGCTGATCCTGCTGCAGCCATTATAAATCCTAATTTCGAAGTCCATTGCTCCGTCTGTTTCATCTTATTTTCCTCCCAATTAAATCTTTTTATATAAATAATTAAATTTTATATACCTATCCGAATAAACCCTCCATTTCTTTTTCTATAAAATAAAAAATGGCTCAGCATCTCTTTATAAAAAGAGACGCTAAGCCATTTACTTAACGCGGTACCACCCTTATTGATTCCATTATGAATCCACCTTAGTAGTAATCGTTTGATTACAAACCTAATATCGAAGGTTAACCGTTAAGATTTACTAAGAATGTAATTCCGTTCCACCTTACTGCTCCTAGGCGAGTTCAGGATGTCATTTGACTATGTCGCACCAACCCATAGCTCTCTGCACAAATACATGACCTTACTACTCCTATTCAACACATTTTAATATTTAGAATATATTTTCTTTTGAAATTAATATGAAGTATATCGGTTATATTAGTAACTGTCAAGGTATATATTTATTTTTTTGTCGAAAAGGTTTTTTATAAACTTTCAATGTAAAAATAAAAGAACATAAAAAAAGAATCCTCGCGATAATCGCGAAGGTTCTTTTTTATGGTGTAAGACGTGTACAATCTCTCGGAAAAGCACTCGCCTCTCGTACGTTCGTTAATTCTAAAAGTTTATATACAATCCTTTCTAACCCAATACCGAAACCGCCATGCGGTGGACAACCGTATCGGAATGTATTTAAATAAGATTGAAATTTCTCTAGGTGTAATCCTTTTTCTTTAAAAGATGCGAGTAACAGATCATAATTATGAATTCGCTGTGCTCCTGATGTTATTTCTAACCCTTTATATAATAAGTCGAACGAATCAGTAATAGATGGATTCTCGTTATTCGGCATCGTATACATCGGTCTCGCTTCTTTCGGATAATGTGTAATGAAAACAAATTCACTATTATATGTTTCTTTCACATATTTCCCTAGTAACTTTTCACCTTCTGTATCTAAATCTCCAATCGGTGATTCTTTTCGATACTTACTTTTCAAAATCTCTTGTGCTTCTGACAATGTAATTTTCGGTATTTCAGTAATGACAGGTACTTCTAATTGTAATTGTTGTAGTTCTTTCTCACATGTTTCTCCTACCTGCTGAAACATATATCGTAAAACATCCGTTTCTAATTGCATCACTTCATGAAAATCATCGATAAATCCAAGCTCTACGTCTAACGATATATATTCATTCAAATGACGGGAAGAGTTGTGATGTTCCGCTCTGTAAACAGGTGCAATTTCAAAAACACGTTCCAATCCTCCCGCTACCATCATTTGTTTATAAAACTGTGGTGATTGAGCTAAATAAGCTTCTTTTTGGAAATATGGAAGCTTAAAAACATTCGCTCCTCCTTCTGCCCCTTGCGAAACAATTTTCGGCGTAAATATACGTATGAAATCGTTCTCTGTTAAATAGTCACTAAAACTTTGAGCGAGTGTAGCTTTCACTTTAAATATCGCCGCGGTTCGCTCATGTCTTAACGATAATACTCGTTCATTCAATAGTTGATCTAAACCAACTTGTAATTTCTTTTTATTTAATTCAAATGGAAGTTGTTCTGCACCATTTAATACTTTCACTTCATGAGCAAGTACTTCAACCCCTAATTCTGTTTTCGAAGTCTCTACAATTTCACCAACTATTTGAACGACACTTTCTACATCAACTTTGTATCCAGCTAACTCGTTTTCTAATACACATTGAATAACTCCCGTTCGGTCCCGTAATAATAAAAAACTAACATTACCTAGATGACGGATCTTTTTTACCCACCCTTGTAAGAGTACCACTTTTCCAACATGCTCTGTACTCGCTTGAGTGAGTGAACGCTTCATTATTTGCCCCATTATATTTCCCTCCAATAGTTTTCATTTTATTTACGTTATTGTTGTCATCGTCGTCATCCACGTTCACTCACCTCCTTTCAAAGAATACAAAAATCCGCCCCTAGAAATAGGGACGGATTTTTTCCGCGGTACCACCCAAATTGTCACAATGACCATCTTAGCCCTGATAACGGTAGGTACCGTTTGCTTTTACTAATAATCACGTTCAAAGCAACACTCACAGGTGTCTTTCCATCATGCGGTATCGCAATCTTCCCAGCAACCGATTGCTCTCTGTAGACCTTTGCATCATGTACTTTTCCTGATCATCACTTTTTATATTTACAGAGTATTCTATCTCTTTATTTTATAAAACGCAAGCCTTTTTATTTAAGATTCTTCATCTACCGTTATATATGCGTATTTTTCATGTTCTATTATTATTTTCCCATTTAGATTTACACTAGTCTTTTTCACGCTCTATATGCATTTCCATTTTATTACATATTTTACATGTTTCCCACGCATATTAATAGCAAAATTGTAGCGGAGGTGTACATATGAAAAAAGCAATTAGTTTCTTTCTCCTTTTGTTATGCCTAATTGTAGTAAATGAAACGTACGCATATTCACCAAAATCTTTACCAATCTCTCAACATTCTAATCAATGGCAAGTGAATATTGATGACGTGAAAAAAACGAGTAAAAAATTGTTGCAACCTAAAAAAGGTGTATTACAAACATATTATTTCTCTGTAAAAAATCTCGGAAAAAGCGAAGTGTATAACGTACAAGTTGAAGTCTTCCGCAACGAGCCAAATACAAAAACGAAATATGAACTCTTTTCCCTAAAGGAAAGTCGTTTAGCAAGCAACAAAACTGGATTTGAACATGCTAACTTACCTATTTCTACAAAAGCAGATGAGGTTGACGTGATTATTACGTGGCAAGAACACCCTTTCCGCTCGATGCGAAACGGTCAAAAAGTTGAGTCTAGAAAATTTAAAGAGCATTTTGTTTTTAAAGAATCTAAAAAGTAAATGAGGATGCGGATGTATTCACATTATCATTGATATTAATTTATTTACTAGTACCAATTCTTATGTAAATTAAAAAGTCGTGGCTTATAAACGCCACGACTTTTTATATTAATTCGTACTAATTCCTCTTGCTGCCCAAATACGATCGATATCAGCAGCATGTTGTCCGCCATATAGAAGAGCATCCGCTTGCTTAATTGCTTTTGCTCCATCACGGAATTTAGCATTTGGCGTTAATGACCAATGTGATTGTAAAATAATTTTTGTTGCTACATCACGGCCAAAAGCTTGTGCCATTTCGTATTGTCCTTGAGCCCAAATTTCCCCATCATCATGCACTTCATTCGTAATATCTTTCGGATATACTTTATTCGTATCTAATCGGCGTAAGCATGTTGGATCCGAACTAGAATAAGCTGTCGCATCCCATTCTCCAACACATGCTTTTCCGTACCCTGTAGTCGACACTGCATCTTCATAAGTAGCACCTAAGAAATCACCAAATCCTTCTCCCATTGCTCCACCTTCTGGTGAGCTACCGAATCCAGGCACTTGATTGTCTTGAATTGAATGGCCGTATTCATGCGCGATAATACCAGCATCTTCTGCATCATCAACTCCGCCAGTACCGAAAGTTAAAGCTTTCGTTGATGGAGAATAGAATGAGTTATCATCCGTTGTACCATTAACATTTACTTTAATCGAACGATTATTAATATTTTTAAAGCCTAGTCCTTGAATATAGCGCTGCAATGTATCGATATGATAATACGACATAACATCTTCAAAGCTATCATTTGCACGTGTATAGTTAAATTGTAAGTTTGTAGATTTCGTCATCGCTTTTGAAGAAATCGTTACATACTCTCCAATTAAAAATCCTGTTCCATCTAAACCTTTTAACGTAACAGTCTTCAATTGGTTCGTTAGAGCTGTTGAATCTGCATCATTATTATCTTTTAATCCTACTTTACTACCGCTAGATACGACCGGGTTAGGTAAAAATACTTTTCCTGACCCTTCAGCTTTTCGGTTTATATCAACCTTTTTAATTAACTTTCCATTTTCTGCATCAATAAATGTTTCCCATGCACCGAATGGATTATTAGAATGGACTACCACTTTATATACTGGAAGAGCGACACCTTCTTCAACAATATATCCGAATTCTTTTTCTGTAGGAGCCCATAAGTTTTGCTCACTCGCTTCTCCAACATACGCCATTGACTTTTGTATTGCATCTTTTTCACTAATTTTTGTCGTTACTTCCTTCACACCTGTAACAGGTTGATAATCAGAAACAGCAAGTACTCCTTTTCCCTCTCCGTTAAGAGTAACCGTAATTTGTTTTGAAAATACAGGCGCGCCATTTACTATTTGTTGGAACCTAACATATGAAGCTACTGATGTTTCTGTTGTAGAAATATATTGCAAGTCTGAAAGGTCGGGCTTTAATCCATACTGATTGGCATTCCCTTTTAAATATTCAACTGCTTTTTTCTGTGGTGAATAAGCTTCTACCTTTACTTGCTTCTTTTCCAATGCGGAAACTGTAGAAATCGTCCCCATTACTAATGGTACAGTCATTGCCATTGCCACCATTTTTTTGTTTAACATAAAACCACTCCCCCTAATAAATTGAAACCTTTACCCCATTCCTATAAGGCTATTACTGTCCACAAGTAACGAAATAAAGTGAATCTACGAGTAATTCTATACGAGCAATTCTATTACCTTTACATTTTGGGTAAGTGAAATTTTCTCAATATTTATGTGTAAAACGAAAACAATACTTTAGAAATATATTTCTTTATCAATTCTTTCAACCTTATACTTTTAAAATATGAAGAAAGAAATTTTCCAGTGTCCCTATCGAGTGGATTATGAGGAAATCATTCGGTTAATCTCCCTTCATACAAAAAAGGAAGTTGGAATGATTCCAACTTCCTTTTTCATTAATTAGCCTCGCTTAACTTAATTCGGAGTTTTGTCTCCCCTAAAGAAAGCTCGTCATCTTCATTCGTTAAGTGGCCAAATGTAAATTGCTTGACGAGTAAGTTTTCTTCCAATAGATGTTTATGATTCGTTAACGTTTGCTGTAGTTCTTCATCTGCATCAAGAATCACATCAACTCGTAAGTTAACTGGTAAATTCAACTGCTTACGATATTCTTGAACCGCACGAATGAATTCACGGGCCACTCCTTCTTGTAACAATTCTTCCGTTACATTCGTATCTAACATAACTGTATATTGTCCGTTAGTTGTATTAGAGAATCCTGATTTCGCGACTTTCTCTACTAATACATCTTCAACCGTTACGACTACCTCTTCTCCTGATACAGCTTCATATACCGCTTTTTCAGTTGCAACAAAGTTCTGTACTTCTTCTTGTGATAATTGTTTTAACCAGCCGTTTACTGCATTCACATTTTTACCGAACTTCGGCCCTGCTGTTTTAAAATTGAGCTTCAATTGATATGATGTATACTTCGTTTCATCCAGTTCAACATGGAATGCTTTCACATTTAGCTCATCCATTACAATATCGCGATAAGATTCCCAATCGATATCATTCTCTTTATGCTCAAGTAATACAAGCTCAGCTAACGGCTGTTTTACTTTTAAAGAATGCTGATTACGGTTACTTCTTCCAAGTTCGACAACTTGTAAAACAGCATCCATTTCCGCTTCTAATTTCGGCTGAAGTAGTGATTCATTTACAACTGGATAATCCGCTAAATGAACGCTACTTCCTTCTAAATTCAGATGAATGTCTTCCGCGACAAACGGTGTAAATGGTGCAATTAATTTACTAATTGTTACAAGCACTTCATGAAGTGTCTCATAGGCAGATGCTTTTTCAGCGTTCATACCAGATTCCCAGAAACGATTACGTGAGCGTCTTACATACCAGTTACTCACTTCATCTACAAGTGCTGCAATTTCACGAGCTGCATTCGTAAATTGATACTCATCAAGTGCTGTTCTCACTTTTTTCGTTGTACTATGCAATCTTGATAATACCCATTCGTCTAATTTCGTAAGCTTTACGTCATACGTTTCTTTCGGATTATACTCATCTAAATTTGCATATAAAACGTAGAAGCTATACACATTGACTAATGTATCTACAAATTTAGATTTCGCTTCCAGTACGGTTCTTTCAGAAAAACGCTTCGCATTCCACGGGGCACTATCAACGAGTAAAGCCCATCTTAGCGCATCTGCACCAAACTTCTCTACTAAATCAACTGGATCTAGTGCATTGCCTTTACTTTTAGACATTTTTTGTCCTTCTTCATCTAAAACATGCCCTAGTGATAAAACTCGTTTATACGGCACTTTGCCTGTATATAGTGCTGATACTGCTAATAAACTATAAAACCAGCCGCGTGTTTGATCAATTCCTTCTGCAATAACATCCGCTGGAAACTGCTCTTCAAATAAATCTTTATTTTCAAATGGGTAATGATATTGTGCAAATGGCATAGAACCACTATCAAACCAAACATCGATTACTTCTGGTGTGCGATTCATTGTGCCTCCGCATTTCCCGCAGCACACTTGCACTTCATCTACATACGGCTTATGCAATTCTAAATCTTCAGGTGTTTCTTTCTTACTATGCTTTCTTAATTCAGCAATGCTTTTCGGTGCGAACTGATGATCGCAACTTTCGCATTCCCATACGTTTAATGGTGTTCCCCAATATCTATTTCGGCTAATATTCCAGTCAACCATATTTTCTAAAAACTTACCAAAACGTCCATGTTTCATATGATCCGGATACCAAGTAACAGAATCATTATTTTTTAAAAATGTATCTTTAATTGCAGTTGTTCGGATTAACCAACTTTCTCCTGCATAATAAAGAAGTGGTGAATCACAACGCCAGCAATGCGGGTAACTATGTTCATATTTTTCTTTATGATATAGCAAACCTTCCTTCGCCAAATAACGAACGATATCAACGTCACAATCTTTTACAAATTTACCTTTCAAAAATGGTACTGCATCTGTATACTCACCTTTTCCATCTACAACATGTAGGAACGACAATCCTTCACTTTGAACAACTCTATAATCATCTTCCCCATATGCTGGAGCAATATGAACGAGTCCAGTACCACTATCTGCCGTTACAAAATCCGCTGCAATAACACGGTAACCATTTGTCACTTCTTTCATTGGAAATGGTGCTGTGTAAAATGTATTTACTAATTCTTCACCTTTATGAACAGATAATACTTCATAGTTTTCTTTTAATACTTCTTGTACACGTTCTTTCGCAACAATGTATACATGACCTTCTTGTTTCGCTTTAACGTATTCCATATTTGAATGTACAGCAAGTGCAACATTTGCTGGAAGTGTCCATGGTGTTGTCGTCCAAGCTAAGAAATACTCATTTTCACTATTTTCCACTTTAAACTTGACTGTTGCACTTAAATCTTTTACTGTTTTATACCCTTGTGCAACTTCATGTGAACTGAGAGAGGTTTGACAGCTTGGGCAGTACGGTGAAACTCTATGACCTTTATATAACAAGCCTTTTTCATGAATCGTCCCTAAAATATGCCATACACTTTCGATATATGGATTTTCTAAAGTAACGTATGGATCATCCATATCTACCCAATAACCGATACTTTCAGTGAACTCACGCCACTGCTTTTCATATGTGAATACACTCTCTTTACACTTCTTAATAAATGGCTCAATTCCGTACTCTTCGATTTCATGTTTACCAGAAATACCAAGTTGCTTCTCAACACCTAATTCTACAGGTAAACCGTGTGTATCCCATCCTGCTTTTCTTACTACTTTATAACCGGCCATCGTTTTATATCTTGCTACTAAATCTTTAATTGCCCGACCAAGTGCATGGCCGACGTGTGGTAAACCGTTCGCCGTTGGTGGTCCTTCATAAAACACAAACGATTGCGCGCCTTCTCGATTCTGAATTGATTGTTCAAAAATGCTCTGTTCGTTCCACTGCTTACGAATACGTGTTTCTCTCCCTACAGCTGACTCTTTTACATCTACTTTCTTCATCTACAATCACTCCTTTGAATGTTTTAAAAGCACACAAAAAACCCGCCCCTATGAAGTAGGGACGGGTTTACCCGCGTTACCACCCTAATTCTATTAGCTTTTCACTAATAGCGCTTAGCAACGTACTAACATACGCGTTCTTTGTAACGGTAGACATCCGTCCGGGCCTACTTACTTTCAGCCTCGGCTCCTCGGAGATGATTTTCAAATAACGTCTGAACACCGGCTTTCAGCACTTTACCGGCTCTCTGGGGAACAGTTCATTATTTTACTCTTTCTCGTCTTCAGATTTGTATACTTTGTTAAAAGCTATTTTATGCCATTTAACAATAAATTGTCAACTAATTCAAAATATATTTTTATTTATATCCTTTTTTCACTACTTATATACATATACAATTACTTTTCAAACTCTCTCAATCTTGCTAAATCTTCATCTTCTTCGATAAGTTCAGCAAAAAATCCAGATTCATCCTCACGAAGTACATGTTCAAGCTCTTCTTTCGCCTCTGCATTTCTATTTAATAACGCTAAATAACAAGCATGATCATATCTTGCTAACAGATCACTCGTATCCATTGTTACTACTTCACTTGTTATTTTTTCTGCCTTTATCGTTTGTCCGGCACTATGATATGAAGATGCTAATGAAAGAAGAATTGCCGTATCATTTGGATGATGTATAGAAGCATCTTCTAATAACTGAATTGCCTCTTCATATCTCTCTTGACTTTGGTACATTTCTCCTAAAGCAAGAAACCCTCTACTTACAAACGGTGTTTTCTCCGTTAATTGTAAGCATATTTTTTCTGCTTTTCCTTCTTCCCCAACTTTCAAGAATACTTGCGCTTGTATAAGAAGCGTATCATAATCATCCGGTAGCTCTCGAACTAATTGCTTCATTAACTCTAGAGCATCTTGTAACAAATCCTCGTCCTCACACTCAATGAATAGATTTACAAGTTGCTTCGCTACCTCATAATCCCATTTATTTTCTAACGATGTTTGCAGAACATCTATCGCTTCTTTATTCATCGATACATTTTCGTAAAATGATCCAAACCGTTGCGCTGCCATACTATTTTTTGGATTTAACTTTAATGAGATTTCATATAAATCAATGATTGTTGTAACCATTGAAATTTCTTTTGCCCGGTTTTTCATACGATAAAAAGCTCTCGTAAATATAGATTTTTTCGGTTGTTCATTTTGTTGACGTTCAATCCATCTTTCCGTAATCGCAGCTGCTGCATACATGAATGCTGTACTTCTTTCTGCTTTTTTCACTTTTAATGTATGAAGAAAATCTCGGATGTTAGACAATTTCTTATGTTGTTCTACCGCTTTTACATAAACATCAAATATACGTTCATTATTTACATCTTTTTGTATTACTTTCATTGCAACTTCAATCGCTTTTGCATCTCTTTTTTTCACTAATACTTTTGCATAATGATATAGAACTTCTATATGTCCCTCATCTACTTGTAGTGCTTCTTCAATTCGTATCTTTTCTGTATCTATTTCATTCATCGCTCCATACACATACGCAATCGCATCTAAGCGCCATATTTCGGGTACTTCGCCTGCTAGATGTTCTAATTCCTTTAGCAACTCTTCTTGAAGATTTATTTCTACTGAAAGCTGTGCCAAATATTCCATATTTATATGCAAAGGCTCTTCTTTCATCGCCTGAACCATATGACTTTGTTCTTTGAAACGGTCTTCTTCTTTTTCGTATATTTCTGCTAGTTGTAAATGTACACCTAAGAAGTTTTCATCTAGCTCTAAACATGTTTCATACGCTTGTTTTGCTTCTGTCAATTGTCCTAATGCCATAAGTGTTTCACCAATTCGGTAATATGGCAATGCCGTTTTCTTTTGTTCTATTGCTTTATTATATCTTTTCATCGCTTGTCCATACTGTCCAATAGATTCATGTAAAATACCTGCATAACAACTGTATTCACTTACTTCATTTCTTTCTTTTTGTAACGTTCTTAAGAATGCTATACCTCGTTGTACAAATACAGTTCCTTTAATTCGATTCACATATTCATCTAACGCACTTGCTACATTATATTCACTCTGCTTTATACCACTCTCTAACTTAGACAATGCTACTTTAAACCCATCTTCATTTCCACCAAGTTCAACCTCTGCATCCCATAAAACCATTCCTGCATTCATAAGGAAATCTTGGCTCTTTTCAATTTGTGTTTCGAGACCAAGAATATATTCTTTCGCTTCATCATATCGCTCTTTTGCCATATAAACTTGCGTAAGTCCGAAATGAGAATAAACATCTTCATTATCTTCTTCTAAAGCACGCTTATATAATGTTTCTGCTTCTTCCAGACTATCATTTTGAAAATGATAATCACCTAATCTTACATATAGAGACGCCTTATCATCACAATTCTCAATACCTTTTAATAAAATTTCTTTTGTGCTTTTCTCATCCTTCAAATCAGATTCATAGATCTCTGAAAGTTTCGTATAAATGTAAGGCGCATTACTATCTAACTGAATCGCCACTTTAAGTCCTTTTATCGCTAAATGTAATTTCCCTAATTGATGCGCACATCTCGCTCGTTCATACCATACATGCGCCTCATTTTTATATTCTTTTAACAAATTATTAAAGATTTCATATGCTTCTTCATATCTTTCTAAATCTATTAATATTAAACCGTGATTCGTTAAAGTGAACCTTTCTGGACTACGTTCTACAGCTACTTGAGAAAACTGCAACGCATTTTCAGATTGATCGATATACATATAAGATAACGCAAGGAAACTCCAGGCGATCGGCTGATCTGCGTCCAATTGTAATGAGGAACGAAAACTTGAAATCGCTTCTATATAACTTTCCTGTTCAAATGCATATCTTCCATTTATCAAATGATATAAAGCACGATTATTTTTCTTCTCAACACTTGCCAGCATTTGCTCAGCTTTCTCCATTTCTTGAAGACGAATAAAGCACTGTGCACCATGCAATTTAACAAAATCCGAGTTCGGAAACTTTTCCATTAACTTTTCTATACAATATAAAATAAATTCTTTATCTACTTCAACATCTAAATGTTTCATCGTATATAACCACGTATTCGGATTATCACTCGTCTCTTTTAAAAATTGTACTAAGTTATTAATTCCCTCTTTATCTTGTTCATCTAAATGATCTGTAAGAGAGAAAATGGATTTAAAATAATGATTCTCTTCTTCACTTAAAAATGCTAGTTGTTTCTTCTTTTTTTTCGGAACAAACGTGATCGCCAAACAACCTGTATAACGATATTTCTCTTGCAATTTACTATATTCCACAAGAACTGGTTCTATAAAGTTTGGATCTTGAACATAAAAAGCTTGTAACGTATCATCATATCCTGATAGCACTTGCACATGTGAAGCATGTTCGATGTCTATACTTAATAAAACGGGGATCTTTCGGTCGAGTAATATCTTATAAATTTCCTCATTCCCTTTAAAATAACGATATTCATAGCCTAATTCTTCAATATAAGAGACCGTATCGGAAAACTTTGAGCCTGTCATATCAAAAATAAACTCTGCTATTTCATCTTGTGTACGTTTTTCTCCCCATAGCTGCAACATCATTTCTAAACTTGTCGGAACACAATAATTATCCTTTTGTACAATTGGAACTATCGGCAGGTGAACCTTTTTTCCATCTGGATTTTTTTCTAAATTATGATATAAAAAGCCTTTTAAACTTTTTTCTTCTTTTAATAACTGTTGTAAATCTACAAGTTTATTCATTTTGTACAACGCTTCTGCACGTAAATGTACAAAGTAAGTTTCATAAGCATGATAAGGAAGCGTACTATTAATATTATCTATTACCTCTATCATCTCTTCATATTTCGCTAAATCTAATAAATACTTTACCTTTTCAAAATGAAAATATGGTACTTGTGGAAACTTTACAATCGCATCATCGATTAACTGTAATGCACGTTTTTGTTCCCCTTTATTCGCATATAACTGTGATAATAAGTAGGTAGATAGTTCTTCACAATCTTTATGCTGCTTTCCAGCTAAAAATTGTTCTTCTGCTTTCTCCCATTCACCTGTATGCATATAGACGTAGCCCCATTTATCAAAGACCGCACGTGTACTGTACTCCTCTGCTTTTTGCATATAAATGAGCGCTTCTTCATTTCGTTTCATTTCTAATAAACATCGTACTAAAGTAAAATATGTTTTCGCTAAAAAATCGTCATCTATTTCTTCTTTATCTGCCTCTTCTAAAGAGTCTTTTAACAACTGTTCTGCTTCAAGGATTTTTCGCTCATCAATTAACTCATCACAATATAAAGAGAGCGTTCTCATATTTGGGAATTTTTTATAAGCGTAGCGAATGAGGAATGAACTGTATTGGTGCATAAGCCCTTCATCAGTAAGGCGAATTAATATATCAAACTCCTTATGTGAAGGAATATTAGCAAGCCAAGTCTTCACATAGGATAAAGTATTCGTTTCTTTTATATATGAAATTTCATTATTTATTTCCTGTAATCCATCTACAAATCTCTTGTCTTTCAAACAAGCTTCTAACTGCTTAAAATCTAGCATGCATTCACCTCGAATATTTATTTAAACTGCTACTTGCTTAGATTTTACACATCATATTGTAGGTATTCAACTAAAATCTCCTATAATGGATAGTATTATTTAATATTATTCGAATTTATAACAAAATATAGTAAAAATGATTGTTTTTCTTCGTATTTTGTTTAATTATATGGAATAACGTGAATTGAGGATCTTATCTTTTCAAGGCCAAAATCAGTACATGAAATTATATCGGCGATAATTCAAATATATCAGCGCTTCTTTCGTTTTATCGGTGATTTTCAAAATATATCGACCGATTCTTAAAATATATCAACGATTATACGGTGAATATCGACTTATCGATAAAAAATGTCAATCCTCAATAAATCGCTACCTTTTAACATTCTATGTCACCAAATGTAATTTTCATATTCGGAGCATATACTAAAGATGAATGTATATGGAGCGCTTTAAAAAATCGTAGTTCTGCTTCATATTGAGCTAATGCTTCATCATATGTTAATCCTCTTATCATTAAACGTTCTATAAATTGCTGTTTATCACCCGGGTTGTCCGCAATCCCCTCTTCTCTTAATGAATGATACAAACTGTGTTTATCATTGTGATGCATACTAGAGTCTAAAAAGTTCACTTTATCGCTCACTCTACACTCAATATTTTTCACACCTAATTTACTTAAATACATCGGTATTTTCATGCCAATATTTCCATCTTTACCGTTTCTCTGCGCGTCTTTTTCAAATAACTTCTGCAAAGCACCTAGTTTAATAATTTCCGATTGATTCTCTCCATCTAAGACATATGAAGACATATTTGAAATCCAATGTGGTTCAAAACAGATTATTTTACCACCTTTTTTAATTGCATGTATCATTTTTTCTAACATCATTTTTGGAGTATTCATATGTAATAAGAAAGCATGACAGATTGCTATATCGTATTTATCGTTCAGTTCAATTTCTGTAGCATCTCCTTCAAGAAATTCTGAATCATACGGAAGTAAACGAAACAACTCTCTCGCTTCAGCTAATAATGTTTCTCCACTATCAATACCGGTATACTTTGATCTTTTTGGAAGTAATGGCATTAATATTAGGCCTAAATAACCATATCCACAACCGTAATCAACGATATGTACAGGCTTAGTAATCTTCCAAACTGTATTTACTAAAAAGCTTACATAATCGTCGTTGTAATATAAATCTCTCGTGTTTTTTAAATATGTTAGTTTATTGTTCCAATCATACGTTTCCAACATCTAACGCCTCCTTTTATATACAAAACTAAAGTTCTCTATATAATAGCCGTATTCCTACACTTTTCTTAAAATTTCAAAGCAAAAAAGCTAGTGTATTTTTAATAATACACTAGCTTTTTATTTGGAAGAAAAATTTAACAAGTACAATCACAATCAAAACAATCCGTACAGTCTAAATCGTCACAATCTGCTTTTCTCTTTCTTTTGTTTCTTTTAAGATAATAATACAGTAGCCCAAACAATAGTATACAAATAACAAAAGCTATTATTGCTTCTGTATACTTATTTTGAGTCATAAAACCAATTCCACTTCCGCCTGAAATAAAAATTAGAATTAAGTAAATCCAGAACATCTATGTAAATACCTCCATTACTATATATCTTAAGATAATATCCATATAACACTAGATGAAATGAATAATCCCATACCATTACCGCTTAATACACCAGTAGTTATTCTTAGCAAATTTGAGCTACTTCTCCATTTCCACTTTTGGGTGAACCCATCGATAAGTAACGGAATTTGAGCGAAAAATGATAGTATGATTGCCAAAAGAAATGAAGGTGTCATATAAAAATAAATTGGAAACATTAAAATACCAATAAGCACACCTGTACAACGCGCACATAAAGGTATGTACTTTTGTAGTTTAAAAAAACTCCTATCTAATCTTCTATGACAAGGGATTTGTAAAATAAAAGTTCGAATCAATATGAATCACCCTCTCTAAAAAGATTTTAATTGATTTTGCAAAAAAATTATATATCCAATAAAAAACAAACCAGGTTTATACTAGACCCAGTTTGTCAGTTTACTACTATGTTACATCTCCTCAGGTGCCTCCACCCCAAGTAAACGTAATCCTTCTTTTAATACAACCGTCACAGCATAAACCAATGCGAGTCTGCTGTCTTTCTCTTCGCTCTCTTCTAATATACGCACATTTCCATAATATTTATTAAAAGATTGCGCTACATCTAATACATATTTCGAAATAATCGATGGCTCATTTTTATTGAAAGCTGCTTCAATTACTTGTGCGAATTTATTAAGTAATTTTACGACACTCCAGCTATGATCATCTTTTAAAGCAAACGTACATGTTTCAAATTCTACACTTTCTTTTCTTAAAATAGAGCAAGCACGCGCATGTGTGTACTGTACATATGGTCCTGTTTCTCCTTCGAATTTCAGCATATTTTCTAATGAGAATTCGATATTATGCATACGCTCATTTTTCAAATCGTGGAAGATGACTGCTCCTACACCGACTTGCTTTGCTACTTCTTCTTTCTGTTTTAAGTTTGGGTTTTTCTCTTCAATATTTTGTTTTGCAAGGTCTATTGCTTCCTCAAGTACTTCTTCAAGTAAAATAACTATTCCTTTACGTGTCGACATTTTCTTACCATCTTTTAAAATGAATCCAAACGGTACATGTTCCATGCCGTCAACCCAATTGTAGCCAAGCTTTTTTAATACAGTGAAAAATTGATTGAAGTGTAAACTTTGTTCCGGGCCAACTACATATAGGGCTTTATCAAATGCATATGTGTTTTGACGATATAACGCTGCCGTTAAGTCACGTGTTGCGTAGATCGTCGCACCATCGGATTTTCTAATTAAGCAAGGCGGCATTCCCTCTTCTTCTAAATTAACGACTAATGCGCCTTCTGACTCTTCAAGCAAATCATGCTCCTCTAAAATTCCAATGAAATCTTCCATTAAGTTATTATAAAAAGCTTCTCCTTGAAAATTAGTAAATTCTACACCGAGAAGTTCATAAATTCGAGAAAATTCTTTTAAGGATTCGTGACGGAACCAATTCCAAAGCTCAACAGCTTCTTCATCACCTTCTTCTAATTTCTTAAACCAAGCACGCCCTTCTTCTTCTAGTTCTTCGTCGTCTTTTACCTCTTCATGGAATTGAACGTATAACTTAAATAATTCACGGATTGGATCCTCTTTAACTACTGCTTCATTTCCCCATTTTTTATAAGCAGTAATTAACTTTCCAAACTGTGTTCCCCAATCCCCAATATAATTAATTCCTACAACTTCATAGCCACATTTTTCAGCGATATGTTTCAGTGAATTTCCAATCATTGTAGAACGTAAATGCCCCATCGAAAAAGGTTTTGCAATATTTGGAGATGAGTAATCAATAACTACTGTTTTTTCACATCCAAAGTAGTTTTGACCGTATTCTTCTTTCTTAGCTAAAATCGTTTTTAATACAGCATCACTTACAGTTTCACGATTAAAAAATACATTTACATAAGGACCAACAGCCTCTACTTTCGTAAAGAACGGATCATTTACTTTCTCCGCAATTTCCTTTGCGATAATAGCTGGTGATTTTTTATATTGCTTCGCTAGTGAAAAACATGGGAACGCTGCATCTCCGAATTCATCTTGTTTCGGTGTTTCGATTAAATCTAAAATTTGATTTTGCGTTAATTCATTTACAAAAATATTTGATAAACTTTTCGCAAACTGTGTTTTATATTCCATACTACAACCTCCTTATTTTTTTAAACACAAAAAACTCGTCTCTATATAAGAGACGAGTTTTAACCCGTGGTACCACCCTTGTTGTTCATTACGAACCACTTTCCCGTTTATAACGAGGACAGGGGACCTCGGCTTACTCTACTATTCGTTCAAGAAGCGTCTCCGAAGTGCGCTTCATCTTTTTCTTCCGCACTAGGCTCACACCATCCCTAGCTCGCTTTCCTTCTGAAAAAGACTACTCTCTTCATCACAGACAGTATATTTAATTAATTATTGCTTATTATACATCTTTTCAAACAATTAGCAAGGGTCAATTACGCCAAAATGAAACTTTGCACTTTTTCTTTTGTATACGTGAAAATTGTGTTTTTCAAATCTAGTACTACGGAAATGGTCTTTCAGAACGACACGCTTTCTCGCCACACGCTTCGCTTCCGCAATTGTTTCATCAGTAATATCATGATACAAAGCGAAGTGTTTTAATCCTTTAATTCCATCTGATTCTATGACAGTTTCTTCAAACATCGGATCAAGGTAAACAACGTCATAACTATTATCCTCACATTGCGTTAAAAAAGCGAAATGCTCTGTCTGCTTTACATGGATTCTTTGCATTGCCTTATCGATTTCAGCAACTGATGAAGACCATGTTTGCAAACCTTTTTCCATTATGTAAGCCATATATTCGTTACCTTCAAGTCCTGTTACCTTTCCACTTTCACCAACAATATAGCTAGCTACAATACTATCTGATGCCATGCCGAGCGTACAATCTAGCACTGTCATCCCTCTCTCTAATTGGGCAGCTTGTACAAACGGATCGTGTTCTCCGCGCATTAACCTTTTCACACGAAACATTGCTGAGTTTGGATGAAAGAAAAACGACTCTTCCGTACCTTCAGGGTAAATAGCTAATCGGTTCTTCCCTACGACAAGCACATCTTGTTCATATTTCTCATGCAGTTTGTGCACAGGTATATCATTACGTATAACGAAAGAACTATTTAATTCTGTCGCTACTTTTTTTGCATAAGATGTCATTTCTTTATTTGTTCGTCCTGCTGTTGTTACTATCATTATTTCACCTCTATATAAAGAAAAGAGGGAGATTTACTCTCCCCCTTCTTTAGCAATTCTTTTCGAAAGCTTGTTCTAAGTTCGTAATAATTTCGTCCATAGTTGCACCTTCAATTTCATGACGGTGAATGAAGTGAACAACTTCTTTTCCTTTTAATAATGCCATAGATGGTGAAGATGGAGGGATTTCTCCGAAGTATTCACGCATTTTTGCAGTAGCATCTTTATCTTGACCTGCAAATACAGTTACAAGATGGTCAGGTTGTTTTTCAGCACGAACAACTGCTTGGCCTGCTGATGGACGCGCTAAACCAGCTGCACAACCACAAACTGAGTTTACAACTACTAAAGTTGTACCTGATGCATTCTCCATAAATTCTGTAACAGATTCTTCTGTAGTTAATTCTTCAAATCCAGAACGCACTAATTCTTGACGCATTGGAATTACCATTTGGCGCATGTATTCTTCATAAGCATTTGACATCTTGTATCTCTCCTTCAACTTTCATTCCAAATTCATCATATCACGCTCTATCAATAGGTGCAAAAGAAAGATAGTGACGTTTTCATTTTTTTGAAGGGATTTCACAAACCCCACCGCGGCAATGTCCGACTGGGACTAGTTTTCTATTGTTAGCGATATAATCATATACTTTGCTTCCAAACCCAAGTACGATAGATAATTTTATAAAAGGCACTGCAAACCAATAAGATGGAACGGCCTTCGCTAATACGTTTATGCTATGAATTCCGTCATACCATTTATTATTTTTAAAAATATACATCCTTTGCTCCATCTTACTTTGTAGTTCTTGAGAAAGATCATACTTCTTAACTACATCATCATCTCGAAATGAAACAAATGTCATTTTACCCTTTTTATCTAATTTCTTCGTACGCTCTGCCACTGCAGTACACATCGGACACCAACTATCATAGAAAACAATCATATATTATTCCCCTTTACGAGATTCCGTCATTTGTTTCCATACAGAACCTTTCGCTTCTTCGCCGCCTTCAATACGCTCTAATGCAAGACGAGCTTGCATCGCTACTTCAAACTCTGGATCATCTTGCGCTGCTTTTAATGCCGGAATCGCACTTTCATCTCCAAGTTCAAATAAGAACATAGCTGCACGCCAGCGTACTAATTTACTTGGGTCTTTCAGCGATTTAATCATAACGAACATCGCTGCTGGGTCACCTACGTCTGATAAGCAATCCCCTGCAGTACGACGAACACTTACTGAACGATCTAATAACGCTTTATATAATAACGGTAATACTTCATCACCTTTTACCATACCTAAATAAGCTGTTGCTATGCGGCGGATAGATACTTTTTCATCGTCTAACGCCATTTTCAACACTAGAATATCCTCTTCAGTAGGATCCATTTGCTCTAAAGCTGCAAAACGGTTTTTCCAGTCAGAATCTTTCATCATCTCTTCTGTTACTTTATATGGCTCACGCTTTTGAATCGTTACTTCAACTGCCCCAGCCTGATCTAATAATTCTTTAACTGTTTCATTTACACGTTCTTCTGAATAAGCAGCAACAATTTCTTCTACTACTTCTTTCCCAATTTCTTCAAAATTACCGTAACGTGTACTTTGCTCTACCCATTTACGCTCTTTCACAACGTTAGGTGCAGACATTTGCACTTTCATGATTGATTCTTTAAAACGATCAGGTAAACCAACACGCTCTTCCGTCGTTCCATCTGTTAGCTTTACTTGCATCGGAATAGTAAAGAACATTTGAATAAACACTTTCACTTCTCCAAAGTGAGAAAGTTGCTGTTCTTCGCTTTCTTCTACTACTTCTTCACCGAAAACGGCACGAACTTGTTGTAATAAAACTTTCCAATCATACTTCGCATTACGCTCGACTGCTAAAAAGTCTGCTACATGATACACACCTTTAATGCCTTCAATTTTCAAAATTTCTTGCACTTGTACTGGTGCTTGTTCTTTATTTTCATTTGTATAATTATTACGCGCTCCTGATGGTAATACTTCATTCAAAATAACTTTCATTGTATTTGGACTTGGCGTCGGTTCAATTGCTTTAATCTTCACGTAAAAAACTCTCCTTTATTGCGTGTTCTTAGCTGTATTGTAACATGTTATCACTCTATACTCCTACTCGGATGCTTTATTTTACTACTTTCTTCCTGCTACCATACTATTTCATCCTTTTTTACATTTCAAATTAGGAACGAAATTTGAAAACCATTCGCTTCCGATAAGTTTTATTGTAAGGAGGAAATTTGTTTTCTTTGCCCTACATAAAAAGAGGTATCTATATCCTAGTTAGATCATTCATTTTAAATTGAAGTGCAGTTAATAAATAAAGCTCTGGAGGATACTACTAAAAAAGAAGAACGATTTATATATAAAAACGTTCATACGAATGCGCTCTGAGGGACTTGTTGGTGGAGAATTGATTTCTGAAGACATTTTGATTGTGAATGTTCCGAAAGATGAATTAATGGAATTGTTTAAAGTGATAGAAAGAAAAAAGGCGAACCCTTTATGAGATTAAGGGATTCGCCTTTTTTTGTTACCGATAATTTCACATTATGTCAACTATATTTGTATATGATATACATCATCATGGTGTTAGCAAGCAAAAGTATATTCTTCATTCCTGAAAACAGTAGATGGAAGATTGTGACCTTCTGAGTCTGCTAAGAAAGAATACACAAGAACATCCTCAACATCATCTTTATTTCCTCTAATGATGACATCAAGAAAATCTTCTATATGGAATTCTGGAGTAAACAACACAATCTTAGATGTTCTGTTTGGTCCTAAAGAAACAATAGTACGAGAGATTTCAACTAATTCATTTTGCGTTGGGAAAAAAGTGTTTGGACTTCTCTTAACAATTACCGTCACATTACTAGTATGGCAGCGTGAATCATTGTTTAACATAATATTGAGAGCAGTTGGAATAATACCATTCTCAGAAACCGGAACTCGAAAAACCCCAGTAGATTTATGAGCCATATAATCACATCCTTTCAAAATAAAATATTCTTAACAATATAGTAGATGCAAGAAAAGTTCATTTTGATAGGGACAAATTATGTGATTAATATGCACATAATTATCTTCAATATTAATAAATCAATGATTCAAAAGATTAACAAGTACCGTGAAAAATGTGGAATAAAACCAATCTAATAATCCCAATTCAATGAGTAACCATTTCCAGAGGAATCTTTCAATATTCAGTATAAAAGATTTTAAATTTATAATTTTCGTTAGCTTGTTTTTCTTCAAAATTGCTGACGGTACCCCTTCTTTAACTTTATTAAAATACTTTCCACAAAATTTTTCCGAAGCTATTACTTAAAATCCCCTTTTATTACGATGCCCCCTCCCTCCTTCTCTCCAAAAAGGTAATACTCTCAATCACAACTTCAGTTCTATATATTTTCTTTCCTTTCTCATCATCGTAATTATTCGTATGAATACGCCCTGTAATTCCAACAAGTGATCCCTTCGTACAGTATTCTGTTACATTTTCAGCTGCTCTTCGCCAAACGACACAATTTATAAAATCTGCTTGTTGTTCACCTAAACTATTTCGAAATCCTCTATTCACTGCAACACATATTCGTGCATAAGCAACGCCTTGTTTTGTGTAGTATAATTCTGGATCCTTTGTCAATCTACCGATTAATACAACTCGATTCATCATAAGTTATACCACCTCGCATGTTTTTCTTCATTGTAAAGAAAAATGTGTGAAGGGTAAAAAGGATAAAATTATATATTTCTAAAGTAAAAAGGATTACTTTGCATATAAAAAAGCAAAAAAGAAACCCTACATATTATGAACATGTAAGGTTTCAAGATATATTATATTTCACTGCAAGAGATGTAATACCCTCCGCGAGCCATTTTTATTTCAGCGCTAAACAATGCATCGTCTAAGTAGAATGTAATCGGTTTAACTTTACTCTCAAATTTTAGTAGTTCATTACATTCAGTTGCATACCCTTCAATGGCTGAAATAATGCATTCTACTGACGGATATGTTAAAGCATCATCTAGTTCTATGAAAAAACTTTTAGAAAATAGTTTTTTCATAATCCCTTTCTTCTCTTTCATCATATTCCATCCCCTTCCATTCAAACTTCTAACATCCACATTATACCATTCATTCAATTTATCTTTGAAAATAAAAAAATCCTGCACATTTCATGCAGGATTTTTTCATTAGTCATTTTTCGTAAAGTAAGAAACGAAACGAAGAATTTCTAAGTATAACCATACTAGAGTCATCATTAGACCCATTGCACTGTACCATTCCATATATTTTGGAGCTTGGCTACGTGCACCGCTTTCGATTAAATCGAAATCTAGTAATAAATTTAATGCAGCAACTACAATAACAACCGCACTAATGATAATACCGATTGTACCGCCCTGGTGAATATATGGAACAGTTACACCGAACATATTTAATAAGAATACGATTAAATACATAACCATAATTCCCATTGTCGCTGCAATTACACCCGTACGGAATTTATCAGTTACCTTTACAACGCGTGTTGCATATAAAACTAACATTGCAAATAGAATTGAAATTGTAAGTAATACAGCGTTTAAAACGATAGAATCGCCAAATTTCATTGTATAAACTGCTGAAATACTTCCTAATACAACTCCTTCTACCGCCGCATAAATTGGCGCCCCAATTGGTGCCATTCGCGGGAAGAAGATAGATGCAAATGCGATGATTGCCGCAATTACTAATGCACCAATTAACACTGGCATTTTCATCGTACCCTGCATCATCTGTATGTATGAATAGACAGACGTTGCAAGTAGCAAGATAAGCATGATAAACGTTTTGCCTACTGTTCCGCCAATAGTCATCGCAGAAGCGCTTGCTCCCTCTTTACGAAATGCCTCTTTTTTCAACATTGGATTAGATGTTCTCATTTTTTCCCTCCTAAAATAGGTTCTACCAATAGTGTAAAGTTTTTCTCTTTACTTTTCAATATATGCAGCTTGTTTTTATTTTAATCCTTCAACGATATCTGATAGTTCACTCCATCTTTCCATCGTTTTTTCTAGCTCTTCTTCTGTTTTCTGCTGTGCTTCAGATAATTCTTGTGCCTTTGTGAAGTCAGATCCAACTTTCGCAAGTTCTTCTCCAATTGACTCAATTTTCTCTTCTAGTTCGGCAATTGTATCTTCAATTGTTTCCCATTCACGCTGCTCATTGTATGAAAGTTTACGTTTACGTTGTTGTTTTGGAGCTGCTTCTACTACTTTTTTCTCTTTTTGAACTTCCGCTTTCTCAATAAGTTCTTTCGTTTTTTCCATTTCTAAATAATCTGTATAACTACCTAGGAACTCACGCACTTCTCCTCCGCCAGTAAAGATGAACAGTTCATCTACTACTTTATCTAAGAAGTAACGGTCATGCGATACAGTTAAAACGACACCTGGGAAATCTTCTAAATAATCTTCTAGTACTGTTAATGTTTGTGTATCTAGATCATTCGTAGGTTCATCAAGTAATAGTACGTTTGGTTCCCCCATTAAAATACGTAATAAATATAAACGTCTTCTTTCACCACCAGATAGTTTACCAAGCGGTGTACCATGTGAATGCGTCGGGAATAAGAAACGTTCTAACATTTGAGATGCACCAATTACTTTTCCATCTGTTGTATGAATAACTTCTGCAATCTCTTTAATGTATTCAATCATACGCTGATTTAAATTCATCTCTTCATTTTCTTGCGTATAATAAGCAACTTTTACAGTTTGTCCTACTTCAACTTCACCACTATCAGGAGATAACTTGCCTGCAAGCATATTTAATAGAGAAGATTTCCCGCTTCCATTCGCCCCAATAATTCCGATACGATCGCCTGGTTTCACAATATGATTAAAATTATGTAATACCGTCTTATCGCCAAATTTTTTCGTTACATCTTTTAACTCAAGTACTTTCTTTCCTAAACGACTTCCACTTAGTGCAATATCAACTGACTGTTTTGCAGCTGGCCCTTCTTGTTCCTTTAACTCATCAAAACGCTGAATACGCGCCTTTTGTTTCGTAGAACGGGCTTTTGCACCACGGCGAATCCAAGCAAGTTCACGACGATATAAATTTTGGCGTTTGGATTCTTGTGCCAATTCTTGCTCTTCACGAAGTGCTTTCGCTTCTAAAAATGTACTATAGTTTCCTTCGTAGCTATATAGTTTACCATTATCTAATTCAAAAATACGATTCGTCACACGATCTAAGAAATAACGATCATGGGTTACAAGTAATACCGCACCTGTATATCTTGCTAAATATTCTTCTAACCATTCAACTGTCTCATGGTCAAGATGGTTCGTAGGCTCGTCTAAAATTAATAAATCAGGTGTTTCAATAAAACACTGTGCCATTGCGATACGTTTTTTCTGTCCACCAGATAAATTCCCAACAGTTGCAGTGAAATCTGTAATTCCTAATTTCGTTAGAAGAGATTTCGCATTTGCATTTGCTTCCCATGCACTCATTGCATCCATACGTTGCTGCACTGCAAATAATTGTTCCTGTACTTTTTCATTACTTGGATCTTTTTCAATATTTAATAGTGCTTTTTCATAATCACGAAGAAGACGAATTAATGGTGTATCACCATGGAACACTTGCTCTAATACTGTTAGTTTTTCATCAAACTCTGGTTGCTGTGATAAATAACTAATTGTATATCCACGTGAATGCGTCATTTCACCTGTATCAGGAGTTTCTAACCCTGCAATAATTTTTAATAATGTTGATTTACCAGTACCGTTTACACCAATAATTCCAACACGTTGTCCTTCTGTAATACTACATGATAATCCATCAAATAACGGTTTTTCTCCGTATGATTTCGATAAGTTCTCCACAGTTAACATTTTCATATTTGTGCATTCCACTCTTTCATAAATTGTTCTATAAACTGTTCCATATAACGATGACGAACTTCAGCTTCTTGTTTTGCTGCGTTCGTATTCATTAAGTCTTTTAATTTTAAAAGTTTTTCATAAAAATGATTTAAAGATGGATCGTTATTTTTTCTATACTCTTCTTTCGTCATTACTTCACGCGGCGGAATTGTTGGATCATACATTAATCTCCCTTTCGCTCCGCCATATGCAAAAGTACGTGCAATCCCAATTGCTCCAAGGGCATCTAAACGGTCTGCATCTTGAACAATTTTCCCTTCAACTGACTCAACTGCGCCGCCATTCCCACCCTTATAAGACATATTGGCAATGATATGAAGAATATGTTTACTTTCTTCCTCATCTACATGTAACTCTTCTAACCAATCAGAAACTTTTTTCATTCCTGCTTCTTCACTTTCATTTAACTTTTCATCTGCCACATCGTGAAGTAATGCTGCCATTTCAATTATAAAACGATTTCCTCCTTCTTGCTCGGATAAAGAAATCGCCAGTTTATGTACGCGCTCAATATGATACCAATCATGCCCACTCGCATCTTTTTCTAAAATATTTTTTACAAAAGTAATTGTTTTTTTAATCTTTTCTTGTTTTGTCATTTTATCTTCACCCAGTTTCTTATTGTAACACGCTCGCCTTTTTTCATCACATATTTTCTTGTCCGCCCATACACTAGGTGGTAGGCATCATCATGAAGGAGGAATAAACATGTTCTATAATAATCAACCGCCTTATCCACAACAACCATTTTACCCTCAGCAACCGGAACAAAGATATACAGAACAATATGAGGAACAAGAATTACAACAGCCAGAACAACAATACGAACAAAATCCATACGCTACACCGCAAGCTCAAGAACAACAAAATCCATACGACACACGTCCAAATTATGAATATCCTCAAAATCCATATGCTACACCGCAAGCTCAAGAACAACAAAATCCATATGACACACGTCCAAATTATGAATATCCTCAAAATCCATATGCAGCACCGCAAACTCAAGAACAACAAAATCCATACGACACACGTCCAAATTATGAATATCCTCAAAATCCATATGCAGCACCGCAAACTCAAGAACAACAAAATCCATATGTAACTCAGCCACAACAACCACAATACCAACAACAAATGTATCAACCCAACTACGACGCACGTGTCTCACCACCTAAACCACCAACAATTGATCCAATGCAACCACAAATTTTACCACCTGGGCCTATTACAGAACCGACTCAACAACAAATTCAACAAGTTGTCGGTACACAATTTTTACCTTTAAAGAAACCTGTATTAGATTTCGTAAAACCTTGGGTAGATTATGGTTTAAATGAAGCGAAACATACTTCACATAAACACGCTTTAACAGAAGTCGCTGCGATTATGTTTTTAGTTGGAAAAGGATATAACCCAACAATTGCTCATTATATCGTTGAATCTTGGGAGAAGAATGAGCAGTTTTAGGGTTGTTCATTTTATATTATATAAAACTACAAAAGTGTCACAAGTGCCTGTCATACAAGCATTTGCGACACTTTTTATTAACTACACTAATGCTTATTACTAAAAATTCAACTTTAAAATATAAATAAAAAAAGAAAAGGACGATTTCTATCGCACTTTTCAAATCACATCCTATAAAGGCACTTTATTAGGATCTTCTCTTTCTAGGACCTACAATTAATTTAATTGCTGTTCTTTCTTGATTATTGATAGAAATCTCTTGAAATGCTGGAACAAAAGCCAAATCAACACCACTTGGAGCAACAAATCCTCTTGCAATCGCAATTGCTTTAATTGCTTGATTTAAAGAACCTGCCCCAATTACTTGGATTTCCACATTGCCATTTGCTCTTAGTACACCTGCTATTGCACCTGCAACTGAATTTGGACTTGATTTTGAAGATACCTTTAATATATTTTCCATGTAAGTTGCTCCCTCTATTATTTAATAGCTCTTTCGTTACAGTTTTAAATATTTCAACGTATCTTTAACTATTATTCACACCAAAAGCAAACAATGCTTCCTATGTAAATGAATTCGATACCTTTCGTCTTCTTCCTGCCCAACTGCACAAATAAAAAGTAACGAATAAAGACTCTAATGTACAAACGTTTAAATAGGAGCAATTCGCTAAACGACAACATTATCGCACCAAAAAATAACAATGCTACTTTTTCAGGTGCAATTCGTATAATAAGCGTTTCATCAATACTTCAATTTATTTAGAACTTCAGTTCATTTTTCTACCAAATTATTAATTTTTTCGTCTTCAAAAATCGTTATACATATTATTCTAATAAACTACATTTCACCATTTGAGTGCTTTATATTCCAAATCTACCACCTTATACAGGATAGGCATACATGCCACTAGTAGTTCATTTACATATACTACTATGTATCTTACATTTATTAATCATCAGGAGGTAATATATTGGGTTCATACTATCGTTCTTCAAACTCGTATAAAAGATGCTCCTGCCACGATTCACATAAACCATCAAAGCCAGCTTACGGTACTTTCTGGAAAACTGAGTTTATAACTGTTCCTTTTGGTGGTTCTTTCCCATTATAGAACGTAAACCCCTATTTCATTATTCTGTTAACCTAATAAACATAAAAAATTGCCGTCCCCTTCTAACACAAGGTTTCGGCAATTTTCATATCAAAATCTATTCACTCTTACTTCTCCACATAAACCGACTTAACAATCGTACGATTATAAGGTTTTCCTTCTTTATTTATCCCTTTTATATCCATCGTAACGTTATATACCCCTGGTTGCTTTATGTCCTTCAAAGCACCTGTAAATGTATTTGTATTAACATTTTGTAATTCATTAAATTCAGAGACTAGCTTCCCTTCTTTATTAACAACTCTTACTGTTATGGAAAGATTTCCTTTCATTTCAGGTGCCGCAGGTGATTTTTTCAGTTTATACTCTGATTTGTTTATTTTGACTTTTGTTGGCATTTGAAGAACGAATGGCGCGCCACTTTTGTGATCGCTTACAATTAAGTATGCATCTTTCGACTGCTTCGCCATCATTTTAACTCTCCATTCTCCTACGTCCATTTTGTCAAATTTAAATGTACTAATTGTTGCCCCATTAAAGAAAGATTCACCTTCACCAGTAGTTATCGTACTATCTTTATTTGTATACACTTTTCCTTTTGGAGATATTAGTTGTATTTCTACATCAGAAGCAGCTGTTAATACAGAAACTATTCCTTCTGCCTTTTTATCAACCGCCACAGCTTGCTCTATCCACTGACTTTGTGGCAATTCTCCCCCTAAAATATTTTGATTAGAAGTTGTATTTAATTGCTCTATATTTTCTTCTGAACTATTACTTGGTGCTACTAAAGCTGGCACGCCTACATTTGCATTACGTAAATATGGTTCAATTCGTGCGAAAACAGCTGATCCTTTTCGTATATTGTCATGATCAAATTTGGAATCTGTAAATAAATGTGTGCCATATGGTAGCTTAGCACTCCATTCATTTACTAATCCATCATTCGAGCCGTACGATGACAAATATAATCCGCCCATAGATAACGCAGAAAATACTGGTCCCCAGCTAGTCCCAGTAGCCGTATAGTAACGGTTTAATTTAACTGCTGGATCATTATCTATCGTTGAACGAAATTTTGCCATTTCCCCTATTTGTAACGCGTACGTACCATCATCTTTTTGACCTAATATAGAAGCAAGCCAACCTGCCCACCAACTATATGATAAATCCGCTAAATTTGAGCCGTGATGTGGTGTCGCAAGTGTAATAACATTCCCAACAAATCGATTCGCACGATATCCAACTAATGCCGCTTGTGTATCTATACCGCCTTTACTATGCGCTACAATAGTAACCTTTTTACCGAAATGATTATATATTTCTTCCAGTTTTTGTGCTAACAATTTTCCGTTGTCCCACTGACTAGCCGATCCTTTCCCTGCCGCATCATATAATTGAATAAATACCGTTTGATATCCCGCTTTCAACGCATAGTCATACATATCATTTATATCGTGATATACAGTCTTTCCATACCAACTATCCGCATTACCATTTCTGCCTTGTACAAAGAGAATTGGAGGCTTATTCTCATCATAATTAGTTGGTTTTTGTCCTAAAAACCAATCGCCAGGTGTAAATACTTCTGTATCAGGAAACCCCTTTCCAAGCTCTTTTACAACTTCTGCCCTTACATTTGTGCTAATCGATGGAGCCATGATAAAAAATATAATTAGTAAGGCAACACATCTTCTCATTAATCGCATGTTACTCCCCCCCACTTTTTTTGAAAGAAGGTGCTCTTTGTAATAATTTGTATTTTCTCCCTTAATAATAGCTAATCTTTTTATTTGAAAAAGATGTTAGCCCTATATTCATGTGATTACTCGTACACCCTCTTCCTTAACTCACGTTATTCTCTTCGTTTCCATCTCTTCCTTTTGAGTAAACACGACAAAAAAATTTCTCAATACTTGTTAACTTCACTACATCCAGATGTTTTTCAAATCATGATTGTTTATATAAAGCATACAAATCTTGAAAAAATTTTAGTGAAAAAACATTTTATTACTAATTAGTTATTTAAAAACATAATGAAGATATGTATTTTCTTTTCATTACATACAAACGAATTTAAAAGAAGCTTGTATTGTAAGACTTTCCTATGACTAAGTATTTAACTGAAATTTCAAAATATACAATCATATTTCCAGAAACATATATTATGATAATTTTCGCAGACTTGAATTAAGTTTTTAGAAGTACTAACCTATCGGTAAGCAGAAGAAAATTCTGTAAAAAGAAAGGAGAATGCTTTATGATGACCAATTTACAAAAGGAGTTTTTTAAACGATTAAAAATTCCCGCAAAAGAACTAACATTTGATGATTTAGATGAAGTCCTCTTAAAAATGGGAATGATTTTCCCCTATGAAAATCTTGATATTATGGCTGGTACTATTAAAAATATTTCAAAAAATAACTTAGTAGAAAAGTTACTTATTCAAAAACGAGGCGGTCTTTGTTATGAATTAAATTCCTTATTGTATTACTTTTTAATTGATTGTGGGTTTCAAGTATACAAAGTAGCTGGTACTGTATATGATCTTTACGATAATAAATGGAAACCTGATGATGGTCATGTCATTATCATTTTAAGTCATGATCATACAGATTATATTGTGGATGCAGGTTTTGCATCTCATCTCCCTTTACATCCAGTCCCCTTTAATGGCGAAGTCATATCTTCTCAAACGGGAGAATATCGAATTTACAAACGAAATACCCGAAAAGGTACACATATTTTAGAAATGCGAAAAGGGGCAAACGGCGAATCTACAAGTTTCTTACAATCTGAACCTTCAAACGAATGGAAAATAGGCTATGCTTTCACTATAGATCCAATTGATGAGAAAAAAGTGAATAACATTCAAAAAGTAATTGTAGAGCATAACGAATCGCCTTTTAATAAAGGGGCTATCACTTGTAAATTAATTGATTATGGTCACATATCATTAACGAAAAAAAATTATACAGAAACCTTTAAAGGCACAAAAAATAAACGACCAATAGGTTCTAAAGAATATGCTCGCATTCTTCGTGAATCTTTTGGAATCACTCAAGAGAAATATGTAGGAAAAATATTAGAAAGAGGCTAGTTGATTAAAAATATTTCATAATAAAGCAGATTCTATATATAGAATCTGCTTTATTTTATAATTTTTTATAGCGTAATTCCTTATCAGTGTTACTCTTTTAAAAGACTAGTATTATTAAGCATTTCTTTTTGTGCCATGTATTACTTACATTTCAATTATATACTCATCATCATATTTATCGTATTGTAGCCCTGCTCCTATTTTTGATTCCGTAACTTGATCCCTTAAAAACGGTGCGGCTTCCATATTGCTAGTTGCAATTTCAATTCCATATTTTTTCGTTAAATGAGCTAACTCTATTAAAAACCACTCTCTTCGCAATGAAACTGGAATATCTAATGTTCTTCTTTTCATATATAATAGCACCTCTTTTATTTTCATAACTTAAAAGAATATCACTTATCAAAACTATCGTTCATCACAAACGCCAATGAAACATTATAGTATATGCATGTCCATTTTAAACGTGCTAATATAAAACACCATTATAGTTTACATAAAATAATTATGTAATAGTAGAAAGAGGAGGCTTATCCTCCTCTTTCTACTATAGAGATTTAAATTAAGAACATCTTGGTACACCAAAAGCTAAAAATAATGCTGCTACTCCTGCTGTAATCGGTACTTTTAACGTAATTACATCGTCTACCTTCGTTACTAAAAAGTACGCATTACCTTCTTGTAATATACAATTCACTAACAATTGAAATTCCATTCAAATCTCCTCCTTTCAATCGATATACTATAATTTATGAAATCTCTTTAAAAAAGTAATAGGAAATATATCCATTTTTCTTTATATACAAATTAATTGTTTAAATATCTATTAAAAATATCAATTTTCGAAATTTATATAAAACGTGTATTATCCAATAAGTTCCTATATATAATCAATAGAGAAAATCTTACAAATAGAGGTATGAAAATGGCTATTTTGAGTAATATTGGTGGCGTATTATTTCTATTTGCTTTTATTCTTTTAATCTTATGTATCCTTTTCATTCTTTAAGAAAAATGCAAAAACAAAACAATATGGTCGTCCTACCGTTATCCTTTTTATAATTTCTATTGTATTAATAATGACCGGTACAACAAAATCTGAACACCCAGTTATCGAATTTTTTACTTTGGCGTTTTATATCTTCCAACTCATTAAAGATTGGAATAACACTTTCTAATTTCTTTTTATCGATACATTCATTTACAAGGTCCCGTCCTAACATTGAAATGAATGTACCAATTATAACCGCTTGTGCTGGTTTAGTTAATTTGGCTTTATCCATCCTTCATCCCTCCAAAATAAAAAGCACCCGAATGGATGCTTTTTCATTAAGTATTACATTTGCATTTCAATCATGGTAAATGAAGTTTTATTCTTCTTTCAATCACCTAATCTTATTTACATTTATCTGTTTCAGCAATATTAAATAACTAAAAGAAGATCAAAACCCCTTCTCCGTTTATACAACGTAAATTGCAATTGAATGTGAAATGAAGAACAACCATTCATCCAGTCTGCAACCATCGCCACCAGTTATGAAGATCCATTTTCAGAGGAATTTTATGAGCAATGTTTTCGTCCACTTCTCACAATACAAATATATCACGTTAACTCCAAAACGACCGGCACATTTACTGCAAAAAAGCGGTCACGAATCTGCCACCTTTCTTTAATTGATTGTAGCTCTTATTCTATTAAGTAATGAATCTTTTAATTCCCTCTCATCTTTCCAAACAATATGGCTATATTGTCTAGTATCAAAATGCAGATTTGCTAAGTCATTTTCCCTGCAAGTCCATATTACAGGTTTACCAAGTCCCATTGCATAGCCGGCTTCAAAATAGACGTCACCTCTATGTTCAGTAAAATCTGCAATTATAAATTTACTTTGTCTTATTTTAACTATAATCTCATCATCAATTTTGTTATTGTGTTCCACTTTATCAATTCGAATAGGCTCATAACCTGCTTCTTTTACAGCCGTTGCAATTGCATTCTGATATAGACTATCCATTTTTGGACTAAACGACATAGCGACAAACACCTGCTTAGTATCCGCTTCTCTTCCCTTTTCTAATTCTGCAATACGATTCCACCCTTTTGCTGTAACTGTAATATGTGCAGGAAAATCTGCTGCAGATAGCTTAGATATCTCAATTAATTCGTCCTGAAATAATTGGTTCGCTATATATTTCATTTCCAACAAATGAACACTCTGTACAAAAAATAGAGATTTATCTGATTCACGAATATATAATGGGTCACCTGGAAATTTTGACAATTTAGCTAAGTTTATTAATGACTCATCCAATCTATCAGAAGCACTATCTGGATATTCACTTAATAGATCCGCTAAAAGATAAATAGGATACGGAAATTCTGAAAGATTTTCATCTGGTCGATTAAGAAAAATCATTATTTTTCCCATCCCTCTAATGTTTCTCTTTCTTAAAATTGCAGAAAGTTTTCTCTTCTGCTCTACATTTAATTCGATTCTCGCTTCTTCAATCATGGAAAATGTGCCACAATTCTCACATTTATATTGCTCTGCACGTCCCCCTCCCACTCCTACTAATTGGGGTTCCTCAATAGAGTTTTGACAAACCGGACATCTTTCCCTCATCACAACCACCACTTTCTTGTTTATAGCATAATATTAACATATAAATAATTGACTTACCCTTATCTTATATTGTGTGTAACTGATCCTATCACTGAATCCCTTGCTATCATTAATTTTATTTAACTTTCTCTTTTGAGTTACACAGTACAAAAATTATGAGTAGCTGTATAGGGAGGGATACCACCAGCATTTTTCAAAATAACCTACGCTATGCGGAAACATAAAATAAAGCTGCCCATATGGACAGCTTATTTACATAATTCTCGTTATTGGGAGTTGCTTTTTGTTTTATTTTTTCTCACGAATTTTAAGCCGTTTTGCATTTATGAAGAATGCGCTCCCAATTGTGAATATAACGGAAGAGATGTACATTGTTATTCCTGAATATTTATTATCAAATATTGTAGTATTAAGTAAATTAATAAATATCATCAATATAAGTGATATGTACAATCCATAAATATATTTCACTTATGCCCCTCCCTTACTTTTTTCTTTTCTCTTTCATCTTTTTTTTGGCAACCCCTATGTAATAAATAGAGTTTTCTAAAGGTATTATTTAGAACTTCCTTTTTCCCTATTTTACCATTTTAAAGAAGTGATATGTTGTTTGATTTTGGTTGTATATTATATACACGTAAGGTTAACATAACGTCTCATTATTGGGAGTGAAATGTGCTTATACATCCAGGCTGTTGATGATAGCTAATATTTGATGATCTGTCCACTTGCCATTAATCTTTACATTTTCTTTAGCTATACCTTCTTTTTTAAATCCTACTTTTTCTAATACACGAATAGATGCTATATTGCTAGGCATAGCTCCTGCTTCAATTCTATGTAGTTTTAATTCTCTAAATGCAAAGTCTACAACAAGTCGAAGAGCCTCTGTTGTATAGCCCCTTGAATTATGCTCCCTATCTAAGGTAAATCCCGTATAACAGCTTTGGGCGGGATCCCTGGCAATTTGAGTTAATGAAATATCTCCGATAAGTTTATCAGTTGCTTTTAAAAAGATTCCAAAAGCGTAAACTTGATCTTCAGCTTTCTTTTTTAATGCTCGTTCAATGCGCATTTTTTGATGTTCTTCTGTATAAAAGACTTCTGGGAGTAATGGACAAACTCGTTGAAAAAATTCGCGATTTCTAGTGTGTAAGTTAGCTAACTCGCTCGCGTCAGAAATTTTGTAAAGTCGAAGATATATTTGCTGTCCTACGATTTTCATAAAAAACCTCCGATATCCTTTTAATACAATTTTATTCTCGTCAAATCTTATAAATTCCTTTTTTATATTATATTCATGTTAAGCTAACATGACGTCTCATTATCGATAACAAGGAAAGGTGGGCCCATCCCCTGACAAAGGAACTTCCTTTTTTTATTCTAAAGATTCATGCATCATTTTATACATTCCTATCCTGACTCAGGTTTTCGGGTTCTCTTTTGTTACTGAATTAGCCAAAAACTGTATAAATTTTTGTATGCTCTTAGCGTGGGGGGGGGGAAATGGTGGCGATACCCCTAGATTTATTTCGTCTATACGTAAGCTCACTCATACCAACATTTGCTAAAGCAATATCTTCAGCTGGCTTCCCTACCATATTTGTTGGACCATGATATCTTACCTCGCTAGATGCTGTAACCTTCATTTCATATCTAATCATCCCAAATTGTCTATAAATACGAACATTTTCAAGAACCTCTTCTAAACGAGCCTGCGTTGCTTTGCGATCAATTTTAGGTAAGAAAGTTAATTGCGCCATATATAAAAACACCCCTTATACATTTTGTTAATAAAAACAAAAAAGCGGACACCGAACTACAGAGCAATATTACTAATGCTCTTATAGTTCGATGTCCGCTGATTCTTCCAGTAGGACTATATTTATAGATATTGTTATATCATTTTCTCATATTTTAGTGATTTTCTTATTAGAAAAAGATTATTTTGTAACAAATTTATAAAACCCATCTTCATTGAGCACTTTATATCTAAAAGGAGTAATTATGAAAATTTTGGAATACATATTACTTAGAATGGTTGGATTGCATTATTCAGAACATGGTGGGCTATATTCTTTCATTGAGTGTTTTTAAATCTCAACATCCATTATAATTTTTAAAGAAAACTTTTTAGATCAAGTAGCATATTATACTAGATAAGGATATATTCCACAAAATTTTGAAAGGAGGACTCTTTATGAATACAACTTTAATTTCCCATTTCTATAATGAAGAGTATCTACTCCCATGGTGGTTAATGCACCACACAAAATTATTTGATCATGGTATTCTTATTAATCGTGGGTCTACTGATCGCTCGGTTGAAATATGTAAATTATTTGCACCTCATTGGGAAATCCGTGATTCAAAAGTATTAGAGTTTGATGCCGTATTAGTTGATCAAGAAGTAATGAACATAGAAAAAGAAATTACGGGCTGGAAAATGGTGTTGAATACCACTGAATTTCTTTGCTGTTCTAATAAAGAAGAGTTTTTTTCATCACTTACTAAATTAAAAAGAAAAATGTATTCCATTAGAACTATTTTAATGGTAGATGACCCTATGCATGCCTACACTAAACCGAGATATGGAATTCCACTCGTCAAACAACGTTTTCATGGAATAGTAATTCAGCCTGTGCCTCTTACCATTTATAGCGGCGGTAGATTAATTCACAATTATTCCCATGGTAACTATTCAGTAGGAAGACATAACTCGTTCTATTCGTTTACTATTTACAAGTATCCTGCTTTCATTTTAAAGTTCTTTTACAGTCCATGGAACAGCGCTATGAAGGACCGAAAACTACAGATTGGTCCTACTCTTTCTAAACATAGCACCCAGAATGGTTTGGGTACTCACCATCTTGTAACACTAGCTAAATTAGAAGAAAATTACATACACTACGCAAACTTAACTAGCGATCTTCGATTAATGCCAGAATATCAATTGTTATTTCCAGATTTATGTTTTCCAAATTAATTATTGTATCTATAAATCAACACAATCCATAATTATTCAAATAACGCTTTTATGAAAAGTTATTTCTCTTAAATTATTCAGACATTTTCATGGCTTATTTTCATATATTCAGTATTCCCTCCATACACTAAGAAAAGTATACAAAGTGAATGGAGGTTAAATGTGCTTATCACAAATATTTATGATTTTATAGCCAAGTATGGGCGTCCCCCTCACTTTCACAAAGATTTCCCTTTAATCTTATTTTGGAGCCAAAAAAGCGGCTGCACTTCACTCGCATATTGGTTCTTTTATCACATTAATTTGTTTAAAGAAGTTGTAAAATATAGCCCATTTGTTCATAACTATGAATTTGAAATTTATAAAAATTCCATACCATATTTCACTGATTTAGCCAACGCATTACAAGCAAAAGAAAAAGACACGTATAAATTGGTAAGAAACCCTTTCAAAAGAGCTGTAAGTTCCTTTATTTCTCTTATACCAGCGCCATATTACGAATCCACTGAGTGGAAGCCAATCCGTCGTTATCTTTATGGCGATGAATCTTGCAATAAAAAGATTTCCTTTAAACTGTATTTATATTATTTAAAAGCGCATGCACCAAATTTTGAAGGTGTAAACCCACACTTCACACCTCAATATATACAAGGAGAAGAAGAGTTCGTTACAAATTACATTTACCTTGAAAAATTTTCTACCCATCTGTCTGTCTTAGAAGACAAACATTGTTTAAAAAAATCTCCATTAAACGGATTAATAAACTCGTGGCATCACCAAAGTAATCTAGCAAATTACAAAGGTAACTATGCAGATGGTGATATTACAGATCCCTTATTCCCAAGGCATCCGACCTATGATAGTTTTTATGATGAAGAAACGATTCAATTAGTTGAAGATATCTTCAAAGAAGATTTCACTACTTACAAATATCCCTCAATATTACTTTAAAATATAAACATTTTCCTTATCATAAATTCATAATTATTACAGAGAAACTTAAGCCACCTACTTAAGTTTCCTCATAATACTCCTGCAAATTGAAGTTGGGCACTATTCTAATAGTGCTCTTTTTAATGAATTTCAATTTTCAAAATATCCCTATTAAGTCCCCCTCCAAAATAACTATTTTGTTCGACTTTCTATTAAGCTCTTTTTTTAATAAACCTTACAAATTCGTAATACTATTGTCACCTAAATAGATAGTTAATTGGTTAATTCTGGTTTAATATAACAGACTGTTAGATTGATTAAATAAAACATTATTGATAGGTGTGACACTTGATGGCAAGAAAATTATTACGCTACGGAATTGTAAGTGTATTTTTCTAACTATTCCGATTATCTTTATACATTTTGTATCGGCTCAATCCATTCCAAAAGAATACAGTGAAGAATGGCCAGCAGTAAAAAAACTGCTGCACTAGTTACAATTGGTTACTTTAAAAAAGAGAAGACTCTTGATATTGTAATTGAAAAAGTTGAACCTCCGAAAGAATATAGAACACATGAGATTTACCTATTCGGACACGTTGCTGACGATAAAAAACAAAAGATTTCTGCTATTGTAAATTTTAGTGAGAACTATTCAATTAGAGGTACATCTGAAGATTTATTTTAAGTCAAAGAGTATTTAACTTATGTTAGATGCTCTTTTAGCTAAAATCACGCTTTTGTTAAGATCCACGCATCCATTTCTTAGGTGAAAAACTTTTATAGAAACCCTTTTTTTGGACAAATTTACCGGATTAATTAACAGAAATTTCGTGTTATTATTAACTTGTTAAATAACCCAATACATTCAACAATGCTCTTGACCGCATACTTAGTATGCAACCATCCATCCAAATACCTTAGCTAATACGTCCCCAAAATCGTTGTTATTGCTAAGGTATTTTTTTAGATGCCCTGTGTGCAGGGCTTTTTTATTTCAGTGATAATGCTCTTTTTCCCATATAATTATCGATGCTTGTAGTCCCATTTCTTAACAAATTTCAAATTTGATTATATTAACTGTATTTTTCGCTCTTCCATACGAATTATTTTTCCATTTTGATATACAAATGATTGTTCACCAAATCCACCTTGAGGTGGTTCTATTAGTTGGACCTGACCATTTTTAACAACATATATTCCGTTTATTTTCAAAACTGACACATAATAAGTGATTTATATCACCACATTGATTTTAATATATTGCTATTCTTGGTTTAGTTATCACATTAAACTTTATGGAGGCATTCATATGGAACATACATTTACTGAAACTTCTATTGTCGGTGAGATTGTTACGCAATTTCCGAAAGCTAGTGATCTTTTTAAATCATATAGAATAGATTTTTGTTGTGGTGGTAATAAACCACTTATTGATGCAATTCATGAAAGAAATTTATCAGCAACAGAAGTACTTACAGAGTTAAATACGCTTTATGATAAAACAAAACTATTAAATGAATCTGAAATTTATTGGAAAAATGCTTCTTATCGTGAATTGATTGATTATGTTATAAATAAGCACCATCGCTATTTAAATGAAGAGTTGCCACAATTAAGTCCGTATGTAACGAAAGTATTACGCGTCCATGGAACAAGTCAGCCTCATTTAGCTCAAATTCATAAGCTATTTCATGAACTTAAGATGGAATTAGAACAGCATTTAATTAAAGAAGAAACAGAAGATTTCCCATTAATTTTAGAATTCGAACAACATCCAACTGATGAAACCTATGCAAAATTACGTAAAGTGGTGGATGAGTTGGAGAATGAACATAACCACGCTGGCAATATTATTAAAGAACTTCGTAAAGTGACAAATGACTTTACTCCTCCAGAAGGAGCTTGCGGCACTTATCGACTTGTTTACCAACGTCTTGAAGCTCTAGAATCTGATTTATTTGAGCATATACATTTAGAAAATAACATTTTATTTCCACGTGCAATTACGAAAGCATAGATAAAGCACAGGACATGAGTATACATGCTCATGTCCTGCTTTTTCATTGTGTAAGAAATAGTCACACTTCCTCCATCATTTCATTGGGTAGCTAACTATTATTTAATTAGGTGCGGGTTTCTTCACTCCCCCACCTACCCATATAAAAATTCCCTTTCACTTATCTCTCCACATAAATCCGAATTTTAACAATTTGTGAATCATTATTAAGATGTGATAAATATCACATCTCCCTCTTTTTTTATTTTCTATAATAGAAACATAATATACTTTGTTCAACATTTCACATAAAAAGGGGAAATGAATATGAAAAAACGTTTAGTTATGATCGGAAATGGTATGGCTGGCATACGCTGTATGGAAGAAATATTAAAACATGATAGTGATTTATATGAGATTACTATTTTTGGAGATGAACCACATCCAAACTACAACCGTATTATGCTATCTCATGTTTTACAAGGCAAAACAAATATACAAGATATCATTATGAATGAATATAGTTGGTACGAAAGAAACGAAATAACATTATATACAAATGAAAAAGTTCAAAGTATTGACCGAGAAGAAAAAATCATTGTCACAGAAAAGAATCGTACTCTTACATACGACAAACTCATTATCGCAACAGGTTCTAGTGCTTTTATTTTACCTGTTGAAGGTTCTACCCTTCCTGGTGTGACAGGATTTCGAACAATTGAAGATACACAATTTATGATTGATACTGCTAAAGATAAGAAAAAAGCCGTTGTCATCGGTGGTGGATTACTTGGTTTAGAAGCAGCAAGAGGTCTTATTGACTTAGGAATGGACGTACATGTTGTTCATTTAATGCCGAGCTTAATGGAGCAACAACTAGATACCAAAGCAGCTTCTCTCCTTCGTGAAGATTTAGAAGCACAAGGCATGAAATTTCTCATGGAAAAGAAAACGGTAAAAATTCTTGGTACAGACCATGTTGAGGGCATTCAATTTGAAGATGGTGAAGTTGTAGATTGTGATTTAATTGTAATGGCAGTCGGGATACGCCCGAATACGCAAATAGCAAAAGATGCTAGTTTAATTGTAAATCGCGGTATTGTAGTCAACGACTATATGCTAACAAATGATGAATCCATTTATGCCGTTGGTGAATGTGCAGAGCATGACGGTATCGCCTATGGCCTTGTTGCTCCTCTATATGAACAAGCTGCAATATTAGCAAAACATATAACGAATTTACAAACTGATGGATATACAGGCAGCATCGTCGGTACGCAATTAAAAGTTGCAGGTTGTGATTTATTCTCTGCTGGCCAAATCTATGAAGATGATCAAACGAAAGCAATATCCATCTTTGATGAATGTAAACGTTCCTATAAAAAAGTATTAATTCGTGACAATAAAGTCGCCGGTATCGTTTTATATGGTGACACAGCTGATGGTACACGCCTCTTTAGTATGTTAAAGAAAGAAGAAGATATACAAGAATATACACCTGCTTCCATTCTTCACAAAGCTGGTGAAGAATGTGAACTTGACGTTGCTACAATGAGTGCGGATGACACGATTTGTGGATGTAATGGTGTTACGAAAGGTACAATCGTACATGCCATTTTAGAACAAGAGTTAACGACTTTTGAAGAAGTAAAAGGCTGCACGAAAGCCGCCGGTTCTTGTGGTAAATGTCGTCCACTTGTAGAACAAATTTTATCTCATACACTTGGAGATGCGTTTGATGCCTCAGCACAATCTGCCGGTATGTGTGGATGTACAACTTTATCACGTGATGAAGTCGTAGAAGCGATTCATGAGAAAGGTTTAAAATCGCCAAAAGAAGTACGAAATGTACTCGGTTTTGCACATGAAGACGGATGTTCGAAATGTCGTCCTGCTTTAAATTACTATTTACGTATGGCGATTCCAGAAGAATATGAAGATGATAAATCATCCCGTTACGTTAATGAAAGAATGAATGGTAACATTCAGCATGATGGTACATTCTCTGTTATTCCACGTATGTACGGAGGCGTTACAACTGCAGATGATTTAATGAAAATTGCTGAAGTTGCGAAAAAGTATGATGTTCCTCTTGTGAAAATTACAGGCGCAAGTCGCATCGGTTTATATGGTGTTAAGAAACAAGATTTACCTAACGTATGGGCTGACTTACATATGACTTCTGGTTATGCGTATTCAAAATCACTTCGTAATGTAAAATCGTGTGTTGGTTCTCGTTTCTGTCGTTTCGGTACGAAAGATTCATTAGGGCTTGGTATGCTACTCGAACAATCATTAGAAATGGTAGATACACCTCATAAAATGAAAATGGGTGTAACGGGCTGCCCACGTAACTGTGCGGAAGTACTTACGAAAGATTTTGGCGTTGTTTGTGTCGAAAATGGATATCAACTATATATCGGCGGAAATGGTGGTACGGAAGTGCGTGAAGCTGATTTTGTAATGATTGTCCCTACTGAAGATGATGTTCTTCGCATCGCTACAGCTTACATGCAATATTATCGTGAAACTGGTATTTACGGAGAACGCACTGCCTACTGGACAGAACGATTAGGCTTCGATCATATAAAAGAAATACTGCAAGATACAAATATGGTCACTAAGTTAAATGAGCGTTTCCAAACAGCTCGTAGCACATATACGGAAGCATGGGGACAAGCACTAGAAACGAATTCATTAAAAGCGATGTATGAAGTAGAAACTGTAAAATAAGGAGCGTGCAGTATATGTTACAAACGAAAGAAAAAATAAAAATTATGCGTGCGGAAGACCTTCCTATTCAAATTGGTAAAGAGGTGCAAATGAAAGGTACGTCTATCGCCCTATTCCGCCTTTCAAATGGCGATATTCGCGCTGTAGAAAATCGTTGTCCTCATAAAAACGGTCCATTAGCTGAAGGAATTGTATCTGGAGAATTCGTATTTTGTCCACTACATGATTGGAAAATTTCATTAATAACGGGTGAAGTTCAAAAACCTGATGACGGTTGTATTCAAACGTACGAAGTAGAAGTTATTGATGGTGACATTTATATCAACATGTAATTTACAAAAGGAAGCCTCCCCTGGCTTCCTTTTAAATAAAAATAGATGAGGTGTGAATATGAACGGATATGTATATTTAGTTGGTGCAGGACCAGGTGATGAAGGGCTTATTACAAAAAAAGCGATAGACTGCTTAAATCGTGCAGATATCGTCTTATATGACCGCTTATTAAATCCTAGCTTTCTTCATTATACAAAAGAAACATGCGAACTTATTTATTGCGGAAAAATGCCGAAAAATCATACTATGCGACAAGAAATGATTAACGCCCACCTCCTTCAATTTGCGAAAGAAGGAAAAACCGTTGTACGCTTAAAAGGTGGAGATCCCTCTATTTTTGGTCGTGTTGGTGAAGAAGCAGAAACTTTAGCATCTGCGAACATTCCGTATGAAATTGTACCAGGTATTACATCTAGCATCGCCGCTAGTAGCTATGCAGGTATCCCCCTCACCCACCGTAACTACAGTAATAGCGTCACTTTACTAACTGGACATGCAAAAGGTCCTTTGACCGATTATGGAAAATATAATTCATCCCACAATAGCGACACAATCGCCTACTACATGGGTATAAAAAACTTACCTACCATTTGTGAAAACTTACTACAAGCAGGAAAAAAAGAAGATACACCCGTAGCAGTCATTGAATGGGGTACAACTGGGAAACAGCGCGTTGTCACAGGGACTCTAGCAACCATTGTTCATAACGTCAAAACCGAAAATATTTCTAACCCTTCCATGACGATTGTTGGTGATGTCGTTTCCTTACGTAATCAAATCGCTTGGAAAGAACGTAAACCATTACATGGTAAAAAAGTTTTATTTGCATCCGCAACAAATAAAACAAGTGTAATGAAGCAAAGGTTACAAGAAACCGGTGCAGAAATATATCAAATTCCAACTTTCAAAAAGGAAGAATATACATTAACACTTGAACAAATCAATGAAATTTTTAACGTTGATCGCCTTGTTTTTTGTTCAGCTGAAAGTGTAGAAATCTTGATGCAAGCATGTAGTAAATACCAGAAAGATATTCGTTCCTTACAGGCAGAGCTGCAGCACATGAATGTTGCCACTCAAGAAAAACTTATGCAATATGGGCTACTAAGTAAACAAACAAAGTTCTCTTCCGATACAACTGTTTATTTAGGCAGAAATATTAACCGAATTGCTTTTATTCAAGAGAAAATTGGTGCTGGCTCCTATATGATGACTCATGAGTATACAATTGATCATCGTTTCGATGAAGTTCATTCTCGTATACTTTCTGAATTCTCATGGGATAGCATTGTGTTTGAAGGGCGTGCCTCAATTGATACTTTTTTATCAGAAATAAAACGACTTGGTTTTATTGATATTCTTACTTTTCCCTTCTCGTATACCGACGTTCCAACTTTACACTATGCGAATAAAGTCGGATTACATAATGTAGATGAGCAATTACAAGACATTATTATGAAGAAAGATTTGGTGCTACGATGAAAGGAATTGTATATGTTGGACACGGTAGTCGCCTGCAAGAAGGCAATGAACAATTTATTCGCTTTATTCAATCTGTCATGAAAGAACGTAACGAAAGAATTCAAAAAATAGCTTTTCTAGAACTAACAACACCTACCATTTCGGATGCAGTTACAGAAACAATACTAGAGGGAGCAACTGAAATAATGATTGTACCTGTTTTATTATTTGCAGCAGCTCACTATAAACGTGATATTCCTCTTGAAATAGAACAAATACAAAAGAAATACCCACATAGAACATTTTCAGTTGTACCACCTTTTAGTACGCATCCACATATGGTTGAACTTGTAGCGAAAAGAATACGTGAAACTATTCCAATGCAAGGTAGTAGTATTTTACTCGTAGGAAGAGGCAGTAGTGACCCCCAGCCGATACATGAGTTACAGCAAATCGGAGCAGCTGTCGAACGAAAACTCAGTATGCCAGTATCGTGCTCCTTTTTAACGAAAGGCACTCCCTCTTTTACTGCTGAGCTCAAGACTATAACATCGGCCGCATCCCATGTATATGTCATGCCGTACCTTCTCTTTACCGGATTATTGCTTCAAAAAATCAAATTGCATACAAAAAAATACGATCACGTTACGACTTGTAACTGCCTGAAGTTTGATACATATATGAAGTTGGCATTATTAGAGCGAATGGAGGAATGTGTGTATGTATAGCATGTACCCTCTTATGTTTAATCTACATAATAAAGTGGTCGTTATCATTGGTGGAGGTAAAATCGCATATCGAAAAGCGTCTGGATTAAAAGATACAGGCGCTTTCGTCACCGTTATTAGCCCAGAGATTTGCGAGGAAATGAAAGAACTTCCTTATATTACTTGGAAGCAAAAAACTTTTAGTAATGATGACATTAAAGATGCTCATCTTATTTATGCAGCTACAAATCATCATGCTATAAATATGATGGTCAAACAGGCCGCCCATGATTTTCAGTGGGTTAACGTTGTAAGTGATGGTACAGAATCATCGTTTCACACACCTGGCGTCATTCGAAATGATGAATATGTTATAACGATTTCAACTTCAGGTAAGGATCCATCGTTTACGAAGCGTTTGAAACTAGAGTTAACCTCTGTCCTTCCTAATCTTATAAAAAAACTTTCTCGTACACACAAATTATAACCTATTTCTTAGCTAAAATAGTAATTACCTTTGGACAAACGTTTTTTAGAAGCGTTTGTTCTTTTTGTTTTGGTTTCTTTTTTGAAACTGCACAAGCAATCTGCGAAGAAAATGAATGGTGTCGGCAACTTGTAAACAAGTAAATGTTATGATAACTGCAACATTACGAGCAACTCTTTCAATTCATTTTTTACATTGGATATTCATTCAACCAAATTAGCGCTTGTTCATAATCATCAAAAAATTTCACAGATTCTTTCGTATTGGATTGTTGTAAATAATTCAGTATCTCCCCTTCTTCAAGAAGAAATGCAATTGCCTTACTATGATTCAAAATGGTTTCATTGAAGAACTTATCCTTCCATACTTTTTGAACAGAAAAATGATTTGGCGTGTATCCTTTTCTATCTACAAATAATTTGTATTTCCGCCCCTCAGAAATAAATTGCTGACAAACCTGCTCAAAATCATTAAACCATTCATACACATCCTCTGTTTTAATCTGACCAATTAGATGGGTAACAATCAAATCTCCTGAAACTGTTGTGCTGATATTCTGTTTACTCAACTTGGAATCATCTCCCTTTGTTACAATTATGCGGGAAATTCTTATAAAATCAATAAAGATAAAATTCTTAAGTAATAAAACAACATTATTTACGAAAAGGCCCTTGTTATACATAAGACAATTCATTCTTGTTTGTTTAAGTAGAAAAAAGGATGCCTCTACTAGGCACCCTTTTTCTCTATTAATTATTCTTTAACATCACTAACAGCTTCTCTTGGCTATACATCCACACTGTAATGATTAAACAAGCAAGCGCTACTTCTGATAACGCCATAAATCCGATTGCATAATGACCTGTCAGTTGGAATAGTAATGTTAGAATTAATGGCGGGAAGAACCCTCCTAGTCCGCCTAAAGCTGACACAACACCATTTACAATCCCTGCTTGCTCAGAGAAGTACATTGGCACAAGCTTGAAGATTGTACCATTGCCAATACCTGCACAAAATGCGACTAGTAAGCAACCAAATGTGTATACGTTCATGCTTGGCATAAATGATAGGATAATACCTGAAAGTGTTAAACCAATAAATACGAAGATTAATATTTTAAATGGATTAAATTTATCACCGAGCCAACCACCAATCGGGCGCATAATTGTTGCTAATACGATGAAGCCAGCTGTCCGCATACCTGCATCTACTTTCTCTAGTCCGAAGTGAGATACTAAAAAGTTTGGTAAGTATACTGTAAATGCGACGAATGATCCGAATGTTAAAAAGTAAAAGATACATAAAAACCAAAGTTTTTCATTTTTATATACACCTTTTATTTGTTCCATTAATGGTGTATTCACCTTTTTTTCTTTACGATCGCCTAATAAAAAGTTCATAAGTGCAAATGCTGCAAGTAAAATTAAATAACACTGTACTGTCGTTCTCCAGCCAACTGAAGTTGCAATAACAGGTGCTAAAAATGAAGTAATTGCTGTTCCAGCGTTACCTACACCGTAAATACCATTTACAAAACCGTGGCTCTCTTTTGGAAAGTACTTTGGTAAAGAAGTTACTCCTACAGAGAATACAGCACCACCAATCCCTACAAATAAGCCACCAATAATTAAATCCATCATAGAATTGGCAACACTAATGTAAAAGACAGGGAATAATAAAAGAATAAAACTAATAAAGAATAATTTTCTTGCTCCGTAACGATTCGTCCAATAACCAATTGGAATGCGAAGAATAGAACCTAAAATAACCGGTACTGCTGTTACCATAGAAATTTGTCCCGCAGTTAATGGAATATCTGCTTTAATATAAGGCATTAATGATGATAAAATGACCCATACCATAAAACCGATAACTAGATTAGAAGTTTGTAAACTTAATTGAAAATTAGGACTTTTCATCCTGTTCCCTCCTATGTATGCATAGTTATATTCATTCTCTCCAGCCTAATCACGTCCTAACATGATTAGGCTGAAAAGAATCAACCACCACTTACTGGCGGAATCATTGCTACGACATTGCCAGTTTGAATAATGTCATCCTCATTTGCGTATTCTTCATTTACGGCGACCATTATCTCGTTTGAAATTGCTACATTGTATTTCTTAATCAGAACTTCCTTTAGTTCAGAAACTGAAATATTTTCACAATCTATTTGCAAGACCGACTTCCTTGCTTCTTCTTGCAAATGTGCAAATAATAGTACTTCAATCATGTTCTCATCTCCTTTTCAGGCTCGCCATTACCATATGCTATTTTCTCTAACTGATCCCCTATCCATGACTCACCATCTTCCCAAAACTCTTTCTTCCAAATCGGAACAATTTGTTTTATACGCTCCATAATATATTCATTCGCCTCATAGGCCGCTTTCCGGTGTGGTGTAGAAACAGCAACAACAACAGCAAGATCAGAAATTTGTAATGTACCAATGCGATGGGTAATTGCCACATATGTCCCAGGCCACTTCGCTTCTACTTCAGCACCAATTTTCTCAAGCTGTTTTTCCGCCATTGTCTTATAAGCTACATACTCTAAATAAAGCGTGCGACGTCCTTTCGTAAATTCTCTGACAGTACCAATAAAAGTAGTAACCGCGCCGCACTCACGGCGAATTACTTTACTTGTAACATCTTCAATTGAAATAGGAGTATCAATTACTTCATAATACGTATGTGTCATCTTGCACCTCTTATCTTTGTATAAATTAGCAATCTATTTTTCTGTTACTTGTATGATCGAAGCGGCTCTTCCCACGGCCACTCACTTCCGGCGCTTGATTCTAATAACAGTACCGAAACGGTTATTCCTGCTTCAAATCCTCTCGTTCCTCCCGGCAGAACGATACATGCATTCGCTTCTGCAAGTGAAGAAATTGCGCTAGATTTATCTAAACCGACTGGTGTAACTTGTAATTGGCCATCTACAAGTTCTACATTCCCTCTTACAAAACGAGTAAACGGATTTGCTTTCGGAAAGTCTTTCTGTAAAATTGCTTCTGCTCGATATAAGTGCGGATCTTTCCTGTGCAAGTATGTTCCAATGACTGGTCGAACATATAATTCACATCCGACATAACAAGCAGAAGGATTACCAGATAGACCAAATAATAGTTTTCCTTCTAGCTCAGCGACAGTTGTCACGCTTCCTGGTCGCATCGCTATTTTATTGAAAAGTACATTTGCTTGTAATCTCTTATAAATAGCAGGTAAATAGTCATAGTCTCCTACTGAAACGCCACCAGTTGTAATTAATATATCAACTTCTTTTATCGCTTTTTTTACAGTGTTATAACACGTCTCAAAATCGTCAGCGAATTGTCCATAATACTGTACAACTCCGCCCGCTCGTTCAATTTGAGCAGCGATCATATAGGAGTTACTATTTCGAATCTTCCCTTCTTTCAGTTGTTCATGTACTTCGAGTAGTTCACTCCCTGTCGTTACAATTCCAATAACCGGCTGTCTTACAACATGCACGGAACTATAACCAAACGTAGCAAGCAGTGCCGCTACTCCAGGGTTAATAGAAGTCCCTTTTTTCACAAGTATGGCATTTTGTTTTACATCTTCTCCTTGAAAAGAAATGTTATCACCAGAAGTGAAAGAGCGTTTTAATTTCATATAAGTCTTTTTGTTTTCTTCAAACCCTTCCGTTAGTTCTAACATAACAACAGCATTACATCCCGCTGGAATTGCGGCTCCTGTCATAATACGTACAGCTTGAAATGCTTTTACTTCCTCTTTAAAAACAAAACCTGCTCCAATTTCACCTATCACTTCAAACTGAATTGGGTTACTGCTACTTGCTTCTTTTGTATCTTCTGCTCGAATCGCAAATCCGTCGTACGGAGAGCGATCAAAATGCGGAACATCATGATCTGCAACAACATCTTCTCCGAGGATTCTTCCGTAACTTTCGGTAAGAGAAACCTTTTCCATTTCACCTTGATAGGCATATTCCATTACACGTGCAACTGCTTCTGCCACTGAGATTGGTGTACGTTTTTCTAACATTCTTTTTCACCTCGTTTTGATAAGAAGACACTCTCTTTCTGTTCATCCTATATATTTTGCGTATAACCGTTTTGCCATTTTCATATCATTAGTCCCATGAATAAACGCTCTGCCGTCTGTAAATAACACAAAACGATATTCATCTACTAGAAAGGATAGTAAATATGGTGTTTTTTTGACATTCACACTTTTTTGTAAGCGTTTTTGAATTTCTTCTAAATTAAGAATTCTCTTTATTCCTGGACGGATTTGAACTGTATTCCGCCCGCATAGCACTTCCGTTTTCATCTGTGCTTCAAATGTTAAACTTGGATACGTGCGTACATTCCCACAAGATGGACATGTACTTTTTTTCTGCCTATTTACTTTTAATGAGAGATATTGATTGTTCCAAATATCAAATGATAACATTGTTCCTCTTAACGCCTCAAAATCATCCACCAATATTTTCATCGCTTCTGTTACTTGGTGAGCAACAACCATTTGTACCGCTGGCTGAATGATTCCGGCTGTATCGCATGTTGCACCGCCCATAGGATGATCCATTAAGCAGCGAAAACATGGTGTTTCTCCAGGAAGAATCGTATACGTTACACCGTAACTTCCAATGCATCCACCGTATATCCAAGGTATATTTTCTTTTTGTGAAATATCATTTATAAGTAGGCGCGTATCGAAATTATCAGTCGCATCTACTATAAGATCTGCTTCTTTTGTTAACTCTTCCATTTCTTGCATTGTAACATCCGTTACAACAGGTACAATTTCTACTTCAGAATTAATTTTTCTTAAATGCTCTGCCGCTGCAATTGCTTTCGGTTTACACTGATGTGCATCTTCTTCTGTATATAACTGTTGTCTTTGTAAATTACTCCATTCAACGTAGTCACGGTCAGCAATTGTCAATTTTCCAATTCCCATCCTAACGAGCGCTTCTGCATTCGCAGCTCCTAGTGCACCCGCACCGATTAGGAGCACATGCTTTTCTTTTATTTTTCTTTGTCCCATTTCACCAATTCCAGAAAACAATACTTGCCTTGAATAACGATCTTGCATAGGGAACCCTCCTTTCGTTATCCACCAATGTAAGACATTTCTACTTTTGGACGTTTATTTGCACTTTCAGCTGTTCTTTCATCTGAATACTGATTTTTTCTAAACTCCCATGTATGTTGTAGAATTTTTAATAGTGATGCATCAGAAATATTTTCTCGAAGAAGCGTTCGCAAATCCGTTCCTTTCGTTCCAAATAGGCATGTAAAAAACTTTCCGTCTGCCGAAATACGAGCTCTCGTACAAGAAGAACAAAATGACTCAGAAACAGAAGTAATAAAGCCAACTTCTGCATTGCTCCCTACATATCGATACACTTTAGCTACTTCTCCAAAGTAACGAGGCTGGGCGGGCTCAATCGGATATACACGATTAATTTTCTCTATTAATTGTTCCTTCGTAATAACTTGTTCAAAGTTCCAGCCGTTCGTACTGCCCACATCCATAAACTCGATAAAACGTAGCTGAATTTCTTGTTCTTTAAAATACTGAGCCATAGGAAGAATCTGACTATCATTCATCCCTTTTTTTACGACCATATTTACTTTTACTTCTAATCCAGCTGCCTTTGCTGCTTCAATTCCTTTCAATACAGGTTTTGTACTTACATTTCGTCCATTAATTTTTTTGAAGACGTGATCCTCTAACGCATCTAAACTAATATTTACACGTTTTAATCCCGCTTCTTTTAACGCCTTAGCTTGTTTTGCTAAATGAATACCGTTTGTTGTGAGTCCAATATCCGTTAAGCCTTCTAGCTTTGCAAGCCTTGCAATTAACTTTGGTAAATCTTTACGCAATAAAGGTTCACCGCCAGTAAGTCTAATTTTATTGACTCCCATACTTATAAATAATCTAGCTAATCTTTCTATTTCATCGAATGTTAATAAAAATTCTTCCTGTAAAAAAGCATAATCAGATCCGAACACTTCGGCTGGCATACAGTATGTACACCTAAAATTACAACGATCAATAACTGAAATACGTAAATCTTGAAGTGGCCGCTCTAACGAATCCCTCATCTTCTCGTGCATCTATATCCCTTCTTTTCTACTGCAATCCTTAGTAGGTTTCATATTTTTTATTTACCTTTATTATAAAAAAGAAGTTACATATTCAATGTGACTTTTCTCACATTACTTTCCCCATTCAAAAATTCTTCACAAATCCGTTCGAATTTTGTTCACATCTTCAGTTCCTACTCCTTACGGTCAGTGAAATTTTACATCAATTTTGAAATAGCTCTTGCATTTTCAGCATACTTACACTCAAAATAGGAATTGTATTGCTTATATGAAGAAAGGTGATTGCTGTGGCAAACAGTATGAAATTATCTCAAGATTTAAAGGAATTACTTGCATCTGTTGAATATAAAATGCAAATAAAAAAAGGTAGTTTTATTTTCCAAGAAGGTATGGAGGCGACAGAACTCTATATCATCCACTCCGGAAAAGTACAGATTAGTAAACTAAGTGCTGATGGACAAGAATTGACACTCCGTATTTGTTCGGAATATGACATTATTGGAGAATTAACATTGTTCACGGACAATGCGAAGTATTTATTAAATTCAAAATGCCTTGAAGATGTTGAAGTAGGCGTTATAAAGCGTGAAGCGTTAGAAAAAGCATTACTCCAAAAACCAGCACTTGTATTTGAATTTATGAAATGGATTAGTGAACATTTAAGAAGAATGCAAACGAAGTTCCGAGATTTAGTATTACACGGCAAAAAAGGTGCCCTATATTCTACTCTTATACGAATGACAAATAGTTACGGTGTATTAAAAGAAAATGGTATTCTCATCGATTTACCATTAACGAATCAAGAACTTGCTAATTTCTGTGCAACTTCACGGGAAAGTGTAAATCGCATGTTAAATGAACTAAAAAAGCAAGGTACAATTTCTATTCATAAAGGAAAGATTACAATCCATGATTTACAATTTTTAAAACGTGAAATTGCTTGTGAAGATTGCTCTGCTTCTGTTTGTAGCATTGATTAGCATCTTATTTAGATACTTATACCTACAAAGAAAGCCGAGGTCTCCAATTAGATCTCGGCTTTCTTTATAAATTACTAAACATGTATACCAAAACTATTTTTTCAATTCATTAGGAATACGTCTTCTGTAAATTACATAACTACGGCTTACATATTTAATTGGAGCACTAAATACATGTACAAGTCTAGTGAACGGCCATACTGCGAATAGACCCATCGCTGCAATAATATGAATTTTAAACCATACAGGCACTTCCATCATATATTCAACTTTCGGTTGGAAAATAAAGAGACTTCGGAACCAAGGACCGATCGTTGTACGATAATCAAACCCTTTTGAGTCGATATTTAAAAATGTTGAGGAAAGTCCTGCCAGCATAACGATAAGTAATAAAATAAGCGCAATATAATCTCCCGTTGTACTCGTTGCAATGATACGTTTTACGGTTACACGGCGATACGTTAATATAATTAAGCCGATGATAGAAGCAACACCTGCCGGAAGTCCGAAACTAATTGCTACTACATGATACATATGTTCAGAAATACCTATTGAACGGTATACGGACTCTGGAATTAAAATCCCCATAACATGACCGCCAATTACGAACATGATCCCAAAGTGGAATAATAGACTTCCGGCCCGGAGCATTTTCTTCTCTAATAGTTCACTAGATTTTGATGTCCATCCAAATTGATCATAGTTGTATCTGAAAATATGTCCACCGATAAAGATTGCAAAAATGATATAGGGAAACAACACCCATAGAAATTGATCCATCATTTTGACAACTCTCCTTTCTAATTTGTCTGTACACCCCATGTATCGATAGCGAGGAGAATAGCTACAAGGATTGGTTCATACATACTATCAGCTTCTTTTAATTGAACGTGCAATGCTTGTATATTTTCCTTGTATTTACTCATAATTGGCTCACTATCTTGCTCATTGGCATTTGCAAAAAACTCAAGCAAAAGCGGTAAATAATCCGGTAGTTCTTTATCTGTTACTTCAAAACCAGATTTTTTATAATGCTGTTTTAACTCTAATAATTCAATACCTCTTTCTCTTTGTTCACCTGTGTTCATATAAGTTAAATACATATTTGTCTTTTTACCAAAATCAAATGTATATACGTAACGATCAATTAATTGATCGTTCGTTTTATCTAGTGCTTGTTTTATAAACGCTGTAAGTGCTGCTTTAACGTCTTCTTGTTCAATTGCTTCAATCTCTTCTTGTACTTCAGTTAAAGCTTCTCCCCACCCAAGTTCCGGATAGGAGAGAAGAAAAGAAGAACAAGAAAAAGCAGTTTGTAAACTTTGTTTCATCATTTTCCGCCCCCTTTATTTAAGAAATTGTCATGCAAGACCCTGGCCCACCTGCGAAGGATAAACCACAGCTTCCTTGTTCACTATATAAATCAGCAACTTGTTCACGGTGAGTGCCCGGAATGACGAAACGATCTTTATATTTCGCGATAGCAAGAAGACGATACATATCTTCTACATCCTGTTTCGTTAAACCAATTTCTTTTAATACTGCTTCATTTGGTTCTTTATTAATTTGCAATGCTCTCATATGCGTCCGCATGACAGCCATTTTTTTCAACGTAAGTCGAATGTGGGATTCATCTCCTGCAGTGAGTAGATTCGCTAAATATTGAATTGGGATACGCATATTATCGATAGCAGGGAAAATCTCTTCTGCTTGCCAGTTACTTCCTTTCCCTTCCACCATATTCATAATTGGGCTAAGCGGTGGGATATACCAAACCATTGGCATTGTACGGTACTCTGGATGAAGAGGCAGTGCAATTTTCCAATCGATAATCATTTTATAGATCGGTGACTCTTGTGCTGCTTTAATCCATTCTTCAGGAATGCCTTGTTTTTTCGCTTCAGCTGCTACTTCTGGATCATTTGGATCTAGGAAAACAGTAAGCTGAGATTCATATAAATCTTTTTCATCTTCAACAGAAGCTGCTTCTTTCACTTTGTCAGCGTCATATAGCATTACCCCAATATACCTGATACGTCCTACACATGTTTCCGAACAAATCGTTGGCATACCAGCTTCAATACGCGGGAAACACATTGTACATTTTTCTGCTTTATTCGTTTGCCAGTTAAAATACACTTTTTTATATGGACAAGAAGATACGCAGAACCTCCAAGCACGACATGCATTTTGATCCACAAGAACAATCCCATCTTCTTCACGTTTATACATCGCACCAGATGGACAAGAAGATACGCAAGATGGATTCATACAATGTTCGCATATGCGTGGTAAATACATCATAAAGACATTTTCAAAATCTGTTTTAATTTCTTCTTCCATTTTCTTTACGTTCGGATCTTGCAATCCTGTTATATGTCCACCAGCTAAATCATCTTCCCAGTTTGGACCCCATTCAATTTTGTCGATAAATTCGCCTGTAATTGCTGATTTCGGACGAGCAACTGGTTGATGCTTACGCTGCGGGCTATTTGTTAATGTTTCATAATCATAGTTCCAAGGTTCAAAGTAATCGTCGATGGTTGGTTGATCTGGATTGTGGAAAATATTCATAAGGCGTTTCATTTTCGAACCTGATTTCAGCTGAATTTCACCATTTCTCAATTCCCAGCCGCCTTTATATTTCTCTTGATCTTCCCATTGTTTCGGATAACCAATTCCAGGTTTCGTTTCTACGTTATTGAAGTACATATATTCAGCACCTGGACGATTTGTCCAGGTGTTTTTGCATGTTACGCTACAAGTATGGCAGCCGATGCATTTATCTAGGTTCATTACCATTCCGACTTGTGCTTTAATCTTCAAGCCAATCTACCTCCTTCAGTTTACGGATTACAACATTTAAGTCACGCTGATTCCCAGTCGGACCATAGTAGTTAAATCCATAGCTTAATTGGCCATATCCACCAATCATATGTGTTGGTTTAACATGAATACGGGTTGGACTATTATGTGTTCCCCCGCGGGTGCTTGTTAATTTCGTACCAGGCACGTTAATGTGGCGATCTTGTGCATGGTGCATAAATGCCATCCCTCTCGGTATACGGTGCGTTACGACAGCACGTGCTACAACAACACCGTTACGGTTAAAGCACTCGATCCAATCATTATCTGCGACGCCAGCTTCATTCGCATCATCTTTATTCATCCAAACAGTTGGACCACCTCTAAATAGCGTTAACATCGGTAATGAATCGAAGTACATACTATGAATCGACCACTTATTATGCGGTGTTAAATAGTTTAGTGTAATTTCTTTTCCTTCTACTTCAGGACGTGATTTTCGGAACGGTTTATGTTGCAGAATTGGTTTAAATGTTGCCATCGTTTCACCGAATTCTTTCATCATGTCATGATCTAAGTAGAAAGATTGTCGACCCGTTATCGTTCTCCAAGGAATAAGACGTTCCACATTTGTTGTAAATGGTGAATAACGGCGTCCACCTTTTTCAGAACCTGTAAAGGCTGGAGAAGTAATTACTGTTTTCGGCTGTGCTGTAATTTGTTCGAATGTGAAGCATTCTTCTTCACGTTCTTCTGCTAAATCACGCAGTTTTATATCCGTTTGTTTTTCAAGTGCTTCCCATGCTTTTACAGCCATATGACCGTTTGTTGTCGAAGAAAGCGTTAATACCGCCTCAGCAGCATTGATTGCTTCTTTTATGTCTGGGCAACCTTTCGCAATAGAATCCGTTCGAACAACTCCTAATTTGCTCTTTAATTGCTCATACTCTTTTTCTGCTGACCAAGAAATACCTTTCGTACCAATTGGTTGTTTTCCAGCATTTGGTCCTAGTGCAGTCATCTTGTCATAAATCGTTTTATAATCCCTTTCGACAACATGAATTTGTGGCATCGTTTTACCCGGTATTGGTTCACACTCACCTTTACTCCAGTCTTTAATCTTGCCAAGTGGTTGCGCTAATTCTTGCGGTGTATCGTGAAGAAGTGGTGTTGCAACGACTTCTTTCATTGGTTGAAGATCGATTTTCTTCGCTAAATCTGACACAGCTTTAGAAAGAGCGGTGAAAATATCCCAATCAGAGCGTGCTTCCCACGGTGAACCGATTGCTGGATTAAATGGATGTACAAATGGATGCATATCCGTACTGCTTAAATCATGCTTTTCATACCAGGTTGAAGCTGGTAAGACGATATCAGAATAAAGTGCTGTTCCAGCCATACGGAAATCTAAATTAATAAGTAGATCAAGCTTCCCTTCTGGTGCGTCCTCATGCCACTTAATTTCTTCTGGACGTAACGAATCACTATCGTCATTCATTAATCCATTTGTTGTACCTAGTAAATGCTTTAAGAAATATTCGTGGCCTTTACCAGAACTTGAAATTAAGTTGGCACGCCATACGAATAAGTTGCGCGGGAAGTTGTTTTTATTATCTGGATCTTCAATCGCAAATTTTAGTTCTTTTTCTTTTAGTTTTTGTGCAACGTATTTTCCGATTTCTTCTTGCGTTGTTGCACCAGCAGCAACAGCTTCTTTATATAATTCAATTCCATTTTTCTCGAATGTTGGATAAGAAGGTAACCAGCCAAGTCGTGCCGCTAATACGTTGTAATCACCGTGATGTTGATAACGAGAGTTGCCCTCAATTGGTGATGCTAAATGTCCAACCGGTGTATCTTCATAACGCCATTGATCTGTTACGAAATAGAAGAAAGATGTACCATTTTGTAATTTCGGTGGCCCTTGCCAATCTTTTGCCATCGCGATTGTTTGCCATCCTTCTGCTGGTCGTAATTTTTCTTGACCGACATAATGCGCCCAACCGCCACCGTTTACCCCTTGTGCTCCAACGAGAAGAACAAGGTTTAAAACTGCGCGATAAATCGTATCAGAATTAAACCAATGGTTAATACCGGCCCCTACAATAATCATCGAGCGCCCATCCGTATCAACTGCGTTTTGTGCAAACTCACGAGCAATTTGAATAATAAGCTCTCGTTTCACTCCTGTCATTTTCTCTTGCCATGCAGGCGTAAATGGTACATCATCATTGAAGTCTTTCGGCTCTTGTCCGCCGAGCCCTCGGTTCACACCGTAATTTGCCAACGTTAAGTCGTATACAGTTGTAACGAACACTTCGCCTTCTTCTGTCATAATTTTTTTCACTGGAATTGTACGTTCCAATACTTTATTTCCCTCATCTGAGAAGTACGGAATTTGTACCGTTCCCACAGCATCTTCCATTCCAAGTAAAGAAAGACGTGGATCAATCTTTTCACCTGTTTGTTCATCTTCTAAACGCAAGTTCCATTTCTTTTCATTATCCCAACGTGACCCCATTGTGCCGTGAGGTGTTGCAAAATCTTTCGTGTTCTCGTTCCAAAGAACAGGCTTCCATTCTCCTAACTTTGTTTCTCGTCCAATATCAGTAGCATTTAAGAAACGATCAGCGACGAATTGATCTCCTTTTTGTTTCAATGTGACAAAGAAAGGAAAATCAGTATATTGCTTCGCATACTTTGTGAAGTATTCCACTTGATTATCTACGTAAAATTCTTGTAAAATCACATGCCCCATTGCCATCGCAAGTGCACCGTCTGTACCTTGTTTCACACTAATCCAATCATCCGCAAATTTTGTAGACTCAGCGAAGTCAGGACTGACAGAAACAACTTTCGTTCCTTTATATCGAACTTCGGCTAAAAAGTGTGCATCTGGCGTTCTCGTCATCGGTACATTTGAACCCCATGTCATAATGTAACCAGCGTTATACCAGTCACTACTTTCTGGTACATCTGTTTGATCACCCCAAATTTGCGGAGAAGCTGGTGGTAAATCCGCGTACCAATCATAGAAGCTAAGCATCGGCCCGCCCATAAGTTGCATAAAGCGGCTACCCGCTGCATGACTTAACATCGACATAGCTGGAATTGGTGAAAAACCAACATTTCGGTCTGGGCCGTATTTAATGATTGTGTAAAGTAACGAAGCAGAAACGAGTTGTAATACTTCATCCCAATTCGCACGAATAAATCCACCTTTACCACGCGCCTGCTTATACTTACGTGCTTTTTCAGGGTTTTCCACAATACTTTTCCAAGCATCTAGTGGTGAATCATTATTTTGTAATTCTTCTTGCCACATACTCCAAAGAACAGCACGTACATACGGATATTTCACACGAAGTGGACTATAAATGTACCAAGAAAAACTCGCTCCACGCGGACATCCTCGTGGTTCAAAATCCGGCATATCAGGTCCTGTCGTTGGATAGTTAAGCTCTTGCCCTTCCCAAGTTACAATTCCATCTTTCACATAAATGTTCCAACTACATGAACCAGTGCAGTTCACGCCGTGTGTAGAACGAATTACTTTATCATGCTGCCAGCGTTTTCTGTACACATTTTCCCATTCACGATCTTCATATGTTTCTTGTGTATGATTATCATTATAACGATCTATTGGTGAAAAATATTTTAAACGTCTCATTAGTGCTGAAGGTTTCTTCTTCATCATGTTCACTCCTTTAATACGTCTCTCTTACATACCCTTACTATAAAAGAGGTTGTAAAATACAGATGTGACATTTCGCACAGTTCAAGAGATTGTCAAAAATTCAGTAGAAAATAAGTTTGTGAGAAAATCTTGTGTTCCGTTGTGAAGATTATGGTTAATCTTAATTATTAGGAGAATGGTATTTTGAGGTATCGACTATTTTGCAAAAGAAAAAGAGTTTTGATATTATTTCAAAACTGCCATAAGGAAAAGAGTATAAATTGTATGTAAAAAAAATTTTCCCAATGTTATTATTTTATATCGAGTCTGATTTTACATAAAACTACAAATCATTATTTACTGTATTGCCCTTAGTTACGGAAACAATTATACTAGATGTAATCGAAATAAATAATCTGAATATTCTCAGAATTGAAGGTAGAAGTTTTACTATCTACAAATAGAATTAGAAATATGTCCACTAAATAGATTAGAAAACGATAATAACATTAGGAGGATTACGATGCCCCAGCTTGATTCATTACATCCCACTGTAGAAAAAATAATCAATAATATTGAAAAAATAATGGTCGGAAAACGAAAAGAAACGATCTTAGCTTTGACAGCTCTTTTAGCTGAAGGTCATGTGCTATTAGAAGATGTTCCTGGTGTCGGGAAAACAATGCTAGTACGTGCTCTTTCTAAATCCATTGATGCTGATTATAAGCGAATTCAATTTACACCTGATTTATTGCCGTCAGATGTAACAGGAGTTTCTATTTATAATCCGAAAGAGCTCCAATTTGAGTTCAAGCCTGGACCAATTATGGGGAATTTTGTACTTGCTGATGAAATTAATCGTACATCTCCAAAGACACAATCTGCTTTACTTGAATGTATGGAAGAAGGCAATATTACAATCGATGGCATTACAAGGCCTTTACCAAAGCCGTTCTTTGTCATGGCTACACAAAATCCGGTCGAATATGAAGGAACATATTCTCTACCAGAGGCTCAGCTCGATCGTTTCTTATTGAAACTAAAAATGGGATATCCTACACCAGAAGAAGAATTTGAAATTTTAAACCGGATGGAAAAAACAAATCCACTCTCTCAATTACAGGCCATTACTACAATAGAAGAATTACTTTATTTACAACAAAGCGTACGGGTAGTAAGTATGGGCAAAGCAATTAAGCATTACATTGTAAAGCTTGTTAATCAGACTCGTACGTACAGTTCTATACAGCTAGGTGCAAGTCCACGTGGCTCAATTGCTTTAATGAAAGCTTCACAAGCTTATGCATTTATCCATGGCAGAAATTATGTTATTCCAGACGATGTTAAATTTTTAGCTCCTTACGTTTTAGCACATAGACTCATTTTAAAAATGGAAGCAAAATTTGAAGGAATAACTGGAGAACAAGTTATCGCAAAAATCGTTGCACGAACTACCGTGCCGACTCAAAGGACGATGAACCCTTGATGAAACGAATACTGCGAGCGCTATATCACGTTACGAAGTTATTGCTACTCCCTTTTTGCCTAGTCTTAACATTTGTGTACGCTATGTTTCAAGGAGGGTTTGTAAGTTGGTTTTTGTTTTACAGCACAATTCCCATTGCTCTTTATTCACTACTACTCCCCTTTTACGCTTTACGGGACGCTGAAGTAAGACGAATAACAAACCAAAATGGATATGTAGTAGGAGAACAATTTGTAAGCACGATTACAATAAAAAGAAAATTTCCTTTTCCCTTACTTTATTTAGTTATAGAAGATGAACTGCCACCACAATTTACAAGTTGTAAACAAACAAAGATGAATAAGGTAGTACTCTTCCCAGGATTGAAACGAAATATTTCGTTTCAATATGTTATTGACACAATCTCTAGAGGCGAGCACAATTTTTCAAGCGTACGTGTCAAAACTGGCGGTTTATTCGGCTTGATGGAGAAAGAAGTAACTTTTTCAGTTCCAGATACATTTTTAGTCTATCCCCACTATGTAGATATAACGTATCGACAATTGGAAAATCATTTCGAACAAGGAGCGCTTTCAGCGAATATAAATTCAGCAAAAGACTCTACAATCTCTGTCGGTGTCAGAGAATATAAACCCGGTGATCGCTTTTCATGGATTGATTGGAAAGCAACTGCACGAACAAACAATATTATGACAAAAGAGTTTGAACAACAGCGCAGCCATAATATCATGATATTCATAGATAGAACCGAGTCTCCTCTATTCGAATCAGTCGTCACATTTACTGCCTCTATCGTAAGGGCTGTCTTGAAACAAAATTCACCAGCATCATTCGTGTCTATTGGAAAAGAACAAACTATTTTCCCTTTAGACAATGGAGATACGCAGTTACAACAAATCCTTTGTCATTTAGCAAAAGTACAAGCAGACAGTGTATTCCCGCTCTCCCAGAGTGTAGAAATGGAACTAAGAAAAATTTATGAGCCCGTCACGATTATACTCGTGACAAGTAATCTTTCTCCCGATATTCAAAAGGCGGCTGATTGTGCCGCTATAAAAAATAGAAAATGTATGGTGTTTGTCGTGAAAGAAAAAGCGAATCAACTTTCACACCGAGAACTCAGTATAATAGAAACTCTAAAAAAACGACAAATATTTGTAAACACGGTTTATGAAAACCGGTATACAAACGTGTTTTTTGAGGTGAGCAAATGATAACATTACAAACAAAATACAAGTGGGATACGAACAGATTCTTTATGCATGCATGTGTATTTCTTCTTTTACTAGAATGGCTAAGACCTCTTATAGGTATTACAAATGTAGGTAGATTAGATATTTTCGTAACATTTATAGGAATTTGCTTCGCTCTCTCTTTTTTTCAAACGAGGTGGCAGATTCCAATAAAAATTGTCACAGTCTTATTTATCATTCATTCCCTGTATTATAAAAATGCTTTTATAAATCCATCTTGGCTAACAACATTCTTTTCTGATATGTTTCGAAATTCCTCCCTGTTTTTCCAAGGGAATTTACTAGATATTTCTCCAGTTTTTCCGACAGTTTTATTTTTTCTATCATTTTGGTTTTTGAGTTCTTTCACTTCATTTTGGATAATTCATAAAAAACGTGGGTTTCTATTCCTTGTATTGACTATTATTTATATCGTAACTTTTCATAACTTACATTTATACAATGCAAACTACGCTATTATTCGGACTGTTGTCATCGGCTTTTTTATGCTTAGTCTTCTTCAAGTAGAACGAATAAAAGAGCGTGAACACATACAAAATCATGCTAGGGAAACCTCAAAATTACTTAGACCACTTACAATATTTATTGTATTATTAGCAACCATCGCATACTTTGCTCCAAAATTCGGCCCTCAATGGCCAAACCCAATGAATTTTTTAAAATTCAACACATCCGAAGCGAGTAAAAAACAAGAAGTTTCTACAATTGGGTATGGTTTAGATGACTCGAGATTAGGTGGTCCTTTTCAGGCTGATCCTACAATTGTTTTCACAGCACAAACGCAAAACAAACAATATTGGAGAGTAGAAACGAAAGATTTTTATACAGGAAAAGGCTGGGAAGTTTCTGAAAATCAAAAAAAGATTTCTTTTAAAAGTAAAAACGACGTCGTGAGCTGGTACGAACAAAATACAAAAACGGAGACAACAAAGGCAACAATAAACATGCAAAAAAGTTATCCGCACCTTACCTATCCAGCAGGGTTAATATCAGTTGAGGCTTCCTCAGATGTATCATACAGCGTTGACCCATTTTCCGAAAAAATCTATATGATGCACGGAGACTCCTCTACTACTTTACATTCATATAAAGTAACGTATGAGATCCCGGAATTTCCCATAGAAAACTTGAAAGCTGTAAACACGAATGAAGGTCAAGAAACAAATCCTTATTTCATGACAAAGTACACACAACTTCCCGAATCATTACCACAGCGAGTAAAAGACTTGGCTGTCAATCTTACAAATGATAAAGACAACCGGTATGATAAAGTATTAGCTATCGAAAATTACTTCACAGACAACTCTTTTGTATACGAAACAATGAATGTTTCATTCCCTGCCAAAAGCCAAGATTATGTAGATCAATTCCTTTTCGATACAAAAAGCGGCTACTGTAATAATTTTTCGACGTCTATGATTGTACTACTTCGTTCTGCCGGGATTCCTGCTCGCTGGGTAAAAGGCTATACAGAAGGAACTCTTGACAATACACTTGCCTCTGCAGAAGGTCAGGATATTTATAAAATCACGAACGATAACGCACACTCTTGGGTCGAAGTATATTTCCCAGGATACGGCTGGATTCCATTCGAACCAACAAAAGGATTTACTAATCCCTATACTTTTACAAATAATACTCCTGCTCCTATTTCACAAAATAGCGAAGCAAATAATTCTAATAACCAGCAAATACATCAACGAAATAATGAAGCAAAACTTAAAAGTTTAATAGAAAATACAGAAGAAACTTCTACTAAAAAGGTCACAAATTCTAAAACTAGTTTTTCTTGGTGGTACGTATTCCTCTCTATGATACCAATTAGTATCATCGGATACATTCTCTTCACTACTAGAATGAAATGGATTACATTTTTTATTATTCTTTTCTATAAATACCGAAAAGATGATGTTGTTTATCAAAAAGCTTACGGCGCACTTTTAAAACAATTTGCGAGAATCGGCATACCACGGGGGGAAAGTCAAACATTCCGAGAATACGCTCTCCGCATCGATACACTTTACAACTCGGCTCATATGCAACAACTTACTTTCAGTTATGAAAACGCTATGTATCAAAAAGGACGATCCTCAGCCGAATGGAAAAAATCTGTACACTTATGGGAAGTGCTTATGAAAAAAGCAGCTTCTCTACCTAAATCAAATGAATTCGATACAATGATTTAATCTTGATCATGTGAGTTTAAAGAAAATACCTCAAAGGGCAACTTTGTTCTTTGAGGTATTTTTTAATAACTATAATAAAAGATAACAAACTCCTAATTATTCCCCAAGTACCTTCTCAATCTCAACCTCTAAATCAACTGGCTTCGTTTGCGGCGCAAAACGCCCTACTACTTTCCCATCTTTTCCAATTAAAAACTTCGTAAAATTCCATTTCACTGCTTTCATACCGAGTAAACCTGGCGCTTGTTCTGTCATGTATGTATACAGAGGATGAGCCTTATCACCTTTCACATCAACCTTTGCAAACATCGGGAAGTTTACACCGTAGTTTAATTCACAAAAACTAGTAATGTCCGCTTCTGTACCTGGTTCTTGTCCTCCAAATTGGTTACAAGGGAAACCGAGTATTTCTAGTCCTTGGTCTTTATATTTATCATATACTTCTTGTAATCCTTTATACTGTGGTGTAAATCCACATTTACTAGCTACATTTACAATAAGAAGTGCTTTTCCTTCGTAATCTTTTAACGATTTATCTTCACCTGTTATTGTTTTAGCTGAAAAATCATAAACTGTCATTGTTCCTACCCCTCTCTATACTATTATTCTATGTTTATACTATACTACATTCGTGAATATACAGCTTCTATTACATACTTACACACCGAAATGATAGCGCTTTATTTATGTTCGAAAATTCGACACAAACTACTAGACTTTTAGAATGGAAAGTTTTACAATTGAATTGTGAACAAAATGTGACAGTTTATATTCTATTATAATAGAAAAGGATGGTGTTCATTATGAAAACTGCACAACCTGAAACGATTTCAAATCGCGAGTTTTATTTCGTACTATATATGATGTTATTGTATGTTACTGGTTGGGTAATCGATGTAAATGGTTTATTCTTAAGCTCCTACTTTAATTTAGCAGGAGAGATTACGCTTCCGATCGTTGGTGGCATTGTTGGACTGTTCGTTATGTCTATCAATAAAGAACAAACGAAATAACAACACTTTAAAAAGGCAGAAGACGAGCTTTCGTTTTCTGCCTTTTTCTATTTTAGCGTATAATAGAAACATACAGTAACTAAGGAGTTGTAACGATGAAAAAAGTAGAGCAGTTATCTTCACACCTATATCTTATTGATGATTTTGATTTACAACATAATGAACGAACTGGTACGTATGTTTTATTAGGTGACGATATTACTTTAATTGAAACTTGTGCAGCCCCTTCTCTTCCGTATATTTTAGACGGCTTACAACAATTACATATTGATTTAAACGATGTAAAAAACATTATCGTAACACACGTTCATTTAGATCACGCTGGGGCAGCTGGTTTAATGATGGAAAAGTGCCCAAATGCTACTTTATATGTGCATTCTCGCGGCGCTCGTCATATGATTGATCCAACAAAACTCATTTTAGGCGCAAAAGCTGTATACAAGGATGATTTCGATAAACTTTTCGATCCAATTCTTCCTATAGAAGAAGAACGCGTTCATATTGTACAACATGATGATACGTTAAAAATTGCAGAAGACCGCATCCTTACATTTTATGATACACCTGGACATGCAAAGCACCATATTAGCATTCATGATTCATTAACAAACGGCATTTTTACTGGTGATACAATTGGAATTTATTATAGAGAGCTTGCAGACCTTGATGTAGAGTTATATTTACCATCAACGTCCCCTTCGCAATTTCAGCCCGATGCGATGATTGCTTCTAAAAATCATATTCAAAGTATGAATGTAGATACTATTTATTTCGGTCATTACGGCGCTTCATCCAATGTTACAGAAGTATATAACCAACTAGAACATTGGTTACCTATTTTCGTTCATACTGGTAAAGAGGTCTTTGAAAAGTATAATGATTTCGATGAGGCTACTAAAGCATTACAAACTTTATTAATGGATAAAATCTCTTCTCACCTTACAAAATTAAACGTCCCATCCGATCATTCCGTTTATAACATTTTACATCTAGATATAGAAATTAGTGCGATGGGTATTATTGATTATTTCACGAAGCAAGAAAAAACAAATTCCACTATTTAATAACAGTAAAAGAAGAGATATACAACAGTAGTTATTGTATATCTCTTCTTTGAATATATTTTTAGTAAAGGATGGTGGAATGGAATGCAAAAAGTAATGCTATACCTCTGCTTTACATTATTTATCGTCTTATTATTATTTGTTGGAGTAAAAATTCAATCTTATTTAGATACAGACGCGCAGGTGAACTTTAACGTTTATCCAAGATTATTCTACTTTACACTCTTCCCTCTTATAGTTGGTATTTTATTACGGTTCCTTCAATCTATTAATTACGCAACGAGTAAACAAAACTGGAGCTTTCAGCCGGATAAATTTATTGCTATTACAGTGCCTACACTATTCATTTCCTTTTCCCCTGCATTACTCTTTTCACCACTTGGCGAATACTTACCTTATTTAGCTAATATCATTCTTATAAATACAACTTTTGTTACGATTATTAGTTTAATAGCTGGTTATTCACTATTAGATTGTTTTATACAAAAAGATACTGCAAATATGAAAAAATATAATTGATGACCAATTTTTAAGTGTTGCTGATTAGGACATTTTGTTTATAAGTGCGCTATTATTTGTAAAAATCGCCATAAATGAAAATGGGAATTCTGTTAAAATAAAGTTGGTCGTATATTATGTCAAAATGCATTTTAACCAAGGAGATTTATTATGTATAAATTAGGGGCTTTCTCTTTTCTAACGGCTATCGCAAGTATATTTTCTTTCTTTATCCTTAAAGGACCTAATGCGAATTTAACGTTAATTATTGTGACTCTAAGTATACTTTCATTACTCGGTATTATTTTTGCAATCGCATCAAAAAATTGGTTATTCGGAATAGTTGGTACTGCATTAAATGGCGTAATATTATTAGTTGTATACTTCCTATTGCTAGCAAAAGGCATAGGTGGTTAATATATTTACGTTTCAATAAGAAAAGCTCAGAGCTTAGACTCTGAGCTTTTTTACTTATCTCACCTTTTCGTCTACATACTCCATAAACTGCTCGGCTTTAATAAATCTTTCTTTGTACGCCTCAGGAACTTCTTCTACTGTTATCCCGCCACCCGATTTCGTTTTTACTAACACAGTTTGATGTGACATTAATGCCTCCATATATTGTTCATATTCTTCAGGAGTTAGTACTTCTTTACTAGATTTATGGCCATTTAATTTATCAAAATACGGATGAAGCTCCATTACTACCTTTTTCAATTCCTCTTTTTTAGCTGGTGATAATTGATCATAATCAATATTACCGTTCGAATCTCCGTACGCAAGCTTTGCATTTGTTAATTTCTTTAGTTCTTTTGTAAACTCTTCATATTCTTTCACACCCATTTCATCTTTCGCTTCTGATAATTTTGCATTAAAACGCATATACGCTTCTAACGTCATTGCTCCGGCATGTTTTTTTAAATTCTCAAAAGATCCGTATATACCATCCGCCATAATAGATTGATACGCAAAACCAGTCGTCGGGATTAAAAGAGCTGCTGCAAGTACTCCTGCGATAAGGCGTTTTTTTCTCTTACTTCCACCACGCTTCATTTTTATTTGAACGATTACTTTTTCTTTCAACTCCGGCGGGGCAACAATCCTCTTGGCTTCTTCTTGTATAGATTCTCGGACTTTACAATCTAAACTCATTTCACATTCCCTACCTCTCCTAAAAAGATTTCTTCTACTTACTCTTTTTGACGTAGTTTTTTTAATGCTGCGTGAATTCTAGATTTCACAGTACCAATTGGAATATGTAATATTTGTGCTACTTCTTCTTGTGAATAATCGTGTAAATATCTTAAGATAATAACTTGTTTCAATTTATACGGTAATTTATGAATGAGTTCGATTAGTTTTTGGTTTGATATTTTACTTACAACATCGTTAGAAAAATCAATTTGTACTGGTTTTCTTTGCTCTTCTGCTTTTTTTACAATTCGTAGTCGCATCCACCTCTTTCTTCTATAAGAGTGAATTTCTTTAATCGCGAGTCCAATTAGCCAAGGACGAAATGGCTTCTCGCTATCATACTTACGAAGCGATTCATATAGTTGTATGTATATTTCTTGAACGACATCATCTACATCTGTTTTATCGTCTAGTAAAAAATGTGCTTTCTTATATACTTCTTGAATCGTTACATCATACAACTCGCTATACGCTTCTTTATTTCCTGATAAAGTTAATTGAATTAAATCTGTACACACTGTTTCACCTTTCATATACCATCCCCCTTTGTCTTACACTTTATATTGGCAAGTAATTCATATTTCGTTCGATTTTTTAAAGTTTTTTATATAAATTAATATAATGATTCACTGAGTTCATAAGCTTCACTTATAACCTTGCATAACTATTATATAATTTTCCAATTTCTAATGACGCTTTAAAATGATTTATATAATCAAATTTAGGAGGATATATGATGAAAGCTATCGTTGTAACGTCGTTCGGTGGTCCGGAAGTGATGAAATATACTGATGTGGATATGCCGACTATTTCAGACAATCAGGTGTTAATTCGTGTTGTTGCTACTAGTGTTAATTTTGCCGATATTAAATCACGTTATGGCAAAAAAGGAAATAAAACATTTCCTTTTATTCCAGGGATAGATGCCACTGGTATTGTAGAACGAGTCGGTTCTCAAGTTAAAAATATTCATCCTGGACAGCGTGTCATTGCTTTTCCTCAAAATGGATCTTACGCAGAATATATTGTTGCAAATGAAAATCTTACTTTCGTTTTACCTGATGAAGTTAATTTCCAAACTGCAGCCGCTTGCCCTATCGTATCTTTTACAAGCTATAATTTACTCACAAATGTTGCAAGGCTTCAACAAGGTGAATCTGTACTCATTCATGCAGCTGCTGGCGGAATTGGCACTACTGCTATTCAACTTGCAAAACTATTAGGGGCTGAGAAAGTTATCGGTACTGTCGGAAGTGAAGCAAAAAAAGAAATTGCTTTAGACGCTGGAGCTGATTATGTTATATGTCATCAAGATGAAGATTTTGTAGAGAAGGTCAATGAGCTGACAAATGGCGAAGGGGTTGATGTAATTTTAGATTCTATTTCTGGAACGGTTTCGGAAAGAAGTTTAAAATGTCTTGCTTATTACGGACGCCTCGTTCATTTCGGCAATGCGAGCGGTGAAATTGGCAATTTCAAAACGAAAGACTTACACGCAAGTTGCCGTTCTATACTCGGATTCAGCTTCGGCACTACACGGAAAAAACGTCCTGAATTACTCCAAGAAACTGCAAATGAAGTTTTCCGTTATTTGCGTGATGGAAGTTTGCAAATTAAGGCTACAAAATCTTTTCCCTTTATAGATGCAGGGAAAGCACATGAATGGGTCGAAAGTAGAAAAAGTACAGGGAAAGTAATACTAAACGTTCAGTCCCCTTCCTGAAATGAATACTTGAAACAGAGGTGACATTCATGGGATCAAGAATTATGCATGTGATTATCGCTAACGGTATTGCTGAGAAACTATGTATTCAAGATAAAACTTCTTTCTTACTTGGAGCTGTAGCCCCTGATGCTGTTCATTCAAAAAAAGAAAAAGGCACCTCACATTTTTATGCCGGTACAACGAAGAACTATACGAGAAGAATAGATTATGATTCATTTATTCATAAATATGAAGAACATATAGATTCCCCATTTATTTTAGGCTATTACACCCACCTCATTGCCGACGATAATTGGCTACAAGGCTTTTTTCTACCTTGGCTAAAAAATCGAATAGAAAATGACGAAACTATCGCACCTATGTACTATAACGATTTTAAATTGTTAAATGCAAAGTTGCTTCATCATTACGACAAAGAACAACAGCTATTCTCTCTTCTTAATCAAGAGGCTCACATTGTGGATATCACAGAAGTTTCTAAAGAAAATGTTTTAGCTTTTCGAACATACCTTTTTGAAGATATGTTGTATCCAGAGCAACATTTGCATGAAGAATTACAGGTGTTCACGTTTAATCAAATTGTCGGTTATATTGAAACCGCTATTGAGAAATGCGCTTTTTATATCGAACAACTGTCGAATAAAAAGTCCACTTCAAATATTTAATCCCCCTCATTTTATACGAGGGGGATTTTTCCATAACATCATTATTTGTTCTTTTCCATAACCGCAAAATAATTCCCTTCACTATCAGCAAAGTTAAACACTTTACCAGAAGGCATAGTTACCATTTCGCCAACTGTAACATTTTTATTTGTTAAATCTGTATATAATTGATCAAGATTTTCTGAGAAGAACATTAAGGATGGTGTACCAAGATTCAATTCTGGGCTCATTTTCGAAATAACTTCTTTATTATGTAGTATGATACTCGTTTCTGCATCTTGAGTTGGAGCGATTTCAATCCATCTCATCCCTTGCTTGTTATCTTCCTCTGCTACTACATGAAACCCTACCTTTTCCGTCCAAAAATTTACTGCCTCATCTTGATTATTTACATATAACATAATTTGTCCGACTTTATGAATCATTTGTATTCCTCCTAATGGTTTTTATATTCTATGTAGGTTTCTACAAGTGCTATTGTTATTCCTTTTGAGTTGATATGTACTTCTTTACAAAATTTATCGACTTACTCGTTCACTACTTTACCAACGAACAAAATAAGACGTAACTACAAATAGTTACGTCTTTCCCATTATTTATCTAGGCTTTTTCTTCCCAGTAAATGCTGGTTTCTTTTTCTTCGGTGCTTTCGGTTTCGTTTCTACAAATGATCCGTTGAACATTTCTTGCTTCGTAAACACAATACCTAATTTTTTCGCAAATTGAAGTAATTTACGCTCTTCTTGTTCTGTTACAAGAGACACGACCGTTCCTTCTTTGCCCATACGTCCAGTACGTCCTGAGCGGTGAATGTATTGGTCTACAGTGTCAGGTAACTCTAAATGAATTACATGTGTTAAATCATCAATATCTATTCCACGTGCTGCAATATCAGTAGCAAGTAGAATTTCTAATTTTCCGCCGCGGAAAGCACGCATCGTCGCTTCACGTTCTTGCTTACTTGCCTCTGCATGAAGAGCTGCTGCTTTCATTTTACGGAATTTCAATTTCTGAGTAATTTCATCTAAACGGAATGGGTCATTTAAGAAAGCAACTGCTTTTACATCGCCCATATGCATAATTCTTCTTACGTAATCATTTTTTTCGCGTCGCTCACAAATGATATACGTATGCTCAACTAAGCTTTTTGACTCTGCACGTGTTACACGTACTAATTGTGGTTCAACTGCTAAATCATGTGCTGCATCTTCTGCTGCTTTTGTCATTGTCGCTGAGAAGAATACTAATTGACGATCGCGCATCGTTGATTTAATTACATCCTGTGCAGCACCCATCATCTTTTGTTTCACTATTTGATCGAACTCATCAAATACAATCGTTTTCACTTCATGCATCTTTAGCTTTTTCATACGAATTAATTCTAAAATACGTCCTGGTGAACCAACAATTACTTTCGGGTGTTTCTTCAATTTTTCCACTTGGCGCTTAATATCTGCACCACCAATTAAAGATGCACCTGAAATATCAGTTCCTGCTGTAAATTTTTGAACCTCTTCATGAATTTGCATGACAAGTTCACGCGTTGGAGCTAAAATAACAACTTGTGGCTGTTTTACTTCAGGATTAATTTTATGTAAAAGTGGTAATAAGTACGCTAATGTTTTTCCTGTTCCAGTTGGAGATTCAGCTATAACGTCTTGTCCTTCTAAAATAGTTGGAATCGCTTGTTTTTGAATTTCAGTTAATTCTTTAAAACCAGCCTTCTCCCAAGCTTGTTGTAAAAATGGTTGCATATCTTTTATCATTTGTTTTTCTCCTTTATCTCTATTTTTGAAGAAAATGCTGTATTGTTCGCACCGTTTCTATCATGTGTGAAATAACAGCTATTAAATCATCAACATGGTCTTCTGTAATCGCTTTTTGAAATAGAACCTCTACCTTATTATGATATGAAATCGCTTGCTTATTATATTCGTATGAAACTTTTTGCATAATCATTCTTTCTTTTCCCCATATAGAACGCATGAAAGTTTCAATTTCTTCGCATACTCCTTCTGGCTGTTCTATCGGGAATGAAAATGCTAACTTCATTTCACATCCTGGTGTAAACTGAGGTACTTCTAGTATTTCACCAGACAAGTTCTTTGCATCCACAGATAATGAAAATGTCGCTTCTACTAATGGTTCGAACGGTTCTGTTAACTGAAACGAGATATGATATATACGACTTAATGAAGCAAGGTCCATCATATCTTTTCGATCTGTTACAAGAATATCACCATGTAAGTCAAAATCATAAACAGCACCTTCTACGATTACTTTTAAATTGTCAAAAGCAGTTGGATCAAACATAATTTCCTCCAAAAAACAGGCGCCTTTCGATGGAAAGGCGCCACTTGATGTATATATAGTTTACAGATAAACGAGATGAATTACAACCTTTTAGAATAAACCTACTGCTTTTCCATCTTCATTTACATCCATTTGCAGTGCTGCTGGTTGTTTTGGAAGACCTGGCATAGTTAACATTGTTCCTGTTAATGCAACGATAAACCCTGCACCGATAGATGGTTTTAATTCACGAATTGTTACGATAAAGTCAGATGGACGACCTAACTTTGTTGCATCGTCAGAAAGAGAGTATTGTGTTTTCGCCATACAAATTGGTAGGTTACTCCAACCTTCTCCTTCGTATTGAGCTAATTGCTTACGTGCTTTCGGAGCAAAATCAATATCTTTTGCGCCATATACTTTTTGAGCAATTGTACGAATTTTTTCTTCTAATGGTAATTCTAATTCATAAAGTGGCGCGTAGTTATTTTCACCTTTTTCGATCTCTTTTAGTACTTTTTCAGCAAGGTCAACTCCACCTTGGCCACCCTTCTCCCAAACTTCTGTTAAGGATACTGCATAGCCACGCTCATTGCACCATTCTTGTAAGTATGTAACTTCTGTATCTGTATCTGTAATGAATTTATTAATTGCAATTACGAAAGGTACACCGAAGCTTTGAATTGTTTCAACATGCTTCTGTAAGTTCTCCATACCTTTTGCTAATGCATCTACATTTTCTTCTTTTAATCGATCTTTTGCTATGCCGCCATGCATTTTAAGCGCACGAATAGTCGCAACAATAACAACTGCTTCTGGTTTAATGCCAGCTGCACGAGCTTTAATATCTAAAAACTTCTCTGCGCCTAAATCTGCGCCGAATCCAGCTTCTGTAATAACATAATCACCTAATTTTGCTGCCATTGTTGTAGCGATAACACTGTTACAACCGTGAGCGATATTCGCAAATGGTCCGCCATGAATGATAGCTGGTGTATTTTCTAACGTTTGTACTAAGTTTGGTTTTAATGCGTCTTTTAGTAGTAATGTTAACGCACCTTCTACACCTAAATCTTTAACCGTTACAGGTTGGTTTGCAAAGTTATAAGCAACTACGATGCGAGATAAACGTGCTTTTAAATCTTGAATATCCGTTGCAAGACAGAATACGGCCATAATTTCAGATGCTACTGTAATATCAAAACCGTCTTCACGTGGTACACCTTGAACTGGTCCACCAAGACCAATTACGACGTTACGAAGGGCACGATCATTTAAGTCAACACAGCGTTTCCAAACGATTTTACGCGTATCAATTCCAAGTGTGTTTCCTTGTTGGATATGATTATCAATAAACGCCGCTAACGCGTTATTCGCAGTTGTGATTGCGTGAATATCTCCAGTAAAGTGAAGGTTAATGTCTTCCATTGGTACAACCTGTGAAAAACCACCACCTGCTGCTCCGCCTTTTAGTCCCATCGTTGGTCCAAGAGATGGTTCGCGAAGTGCAATTACTGTTTTCTTACCAATTTTATTAAAAGCTTGACCTAAACCAACTGTTACTGTTGATTTACCTTCTCCAGCTGGAGTTGGGTTAATCGCTGTTACTAAAACAACTTTACCGTCTTTCTCATCCTGTAAGCGCTTAAAAATATCAAGAGATAACTTACCTTTATAATGCCCGTATGGCTCTAATTCATCTTCTAAAATATTTAAATCAGCTGCAATTTCTTGAATCTTCTTCATACTCGCTTCTTGTGCGATTTCAATATCGGATTTAACTGTTGTAGTAGTTGTCATATACCCTAGTCCCCCTTTAATTGGTTCTGATGATATTGTATCAGTTTTTTGTATTTTCTGCACTTATTTACCTCCTAAAAATTCTTTCATTTCTTTATACGTTTTTTAACATAAATACCCATAAGAATGTTAACGATTGTTGTAACTCTGTAGGTAGTTGACCTAGCATCTTTTCATTTACTCCGCGCTTATATACACCAATTCCATCTACAACTTCAAAACCTTGTTCTTTCGCTAACTGTTCAAATTCCCAAGGCATCATCGTATTACAAACAACGTCTTTGCCGTATAAACGAGGATAACTGTTCTCTCGAGGCTTTGCTGTCGGTCCTAAAATTGCAATACATGCGTATCCATCTTTCTTTAAAACACGTTTTATTTCATTTAATGCTTGTAATGGATTCTCAGTCCATTCTAAAGAGTTAATGGCCATAATCGCTTTAAATTGTTCATTTTCAAATGGTAAAGCGGAAAGATCTCCTTTCACAAAAGATAAATTTGAATCTTCCCCACGTTCTTTACCTTTTTGAATCATAATTTCCGATAAATCTACTCCAACTGCTTTATAGCCAACGCGACTTAATTTATATGTACCGTATCCATCACCACAGCCAACATCTAACACTTGAGCTTCTTTCTCTACGTACTGTTCAAAAAATGGAATAATTGTACTCCTGCTCCCGCTATCCCACATTTCCTGACTATTTTGATTCCAATATTCCGCACTACTATCCCACTTCTTCTCTGCTGATTCATGCCAATTGAATTTCGTCATACATTCCCCTACCTTCACGTATTATCATTCAATTCATTCTACATCATTTTCCAAAATCCCTGTTTATCTTCATAAGGAGATAGAGTGAAACTTTAATTAGTGGCGGTTTTATTCGTTCCTACTGATTATTAGCCCACACCAATCGAGCTTTTACAGACAACCCGGCTCCTACATAACTTCTTTACTCTAGCCGATTTTGAAATAGAAGTTTTACTGCCCGCAAATAGCGGGATAAGTAAGATAACAACGAAATCTATTTTCTCCATTTTTTGCTTTACTTGGGTTTAACTCATACTCATGCTCTTCTCATTTTGAAAGATACTATAGATACACCCAATTGAAAGAGAGGGATGTACATGCGAAGAAAGAGAAATCATCATTTTAAAAGTGGTGAAAAAAATGAAGAGTATGCAGCTGAAATATCTCCAGCCGGCATTCCAATTAGACATGAGCGCAAAGAAATTGCAAATGAAATAGAAGGTACAAATACCGGAGCAATGATAGGCTATGTCGCATTATTTCTTTCGTTATTCTCAATTGCTTTTTATCCAGTTACACTTGGTTCTCTTGCGATTTTAGTTGGTTTATTAGCTGTTAATTTCGGAGCAAGAACACTTGGATATACAGCAATTGGTTTTGGTAGTTTTTCTGTTTTATTTACTTTACTTTATCCGCTTGCTTTGTCAGCGTTTTAAAAAAACACACCAAGTTATACTTGGTGTGTTCATTCATGATACAACATAATATGACCGCATCCACAACAGTGCTTTGCTGTAATTTCTTGAAAGACCGGATAATTCTCTTCATCCCTATGTTCAATAAATACTTTTTCAAATCGATACATGTTTGGCGCATATGCCCAATCTTGTTTCGTACGAGCGTACAACGTTGAGGAAAAAAACTCCTCACCACCGCAAACGATGCATGTATTCTTCATCACTATCCCTCCTATGCTTGTCTTACTTCATCTATATGAACATAAGCATAAAAAAAAGACCTTCTATTACTAGAAAGTCTTTTCTGAAACAAAAAGAAATGTACCAAACATCCCTACTCCGCTATATTCTTTCGTAACATCAGCTTCTGTTTTAAACGTTTGCTTTACAGTCATAAAGAATACACCATTTCGTGCATCTGTACTTTCAAATTGTAGCTTTTCTTTTTTACCATCTACATTTTGTGTGCATTCAAAACTACTCTCATCACATTTCAACGCATACTTATCCTCTACATACGAATTAAAATCTGATTCTTTCGGACACGTAATAAGCAATATCGCCACGAGAATAATACTTACGATACCCACAATTGTATAATATTTCTTCATTTGTTCTCCTTTCAAATGACAAGAAAACTTGACTTCATGCGCCAAGTTTTCTTAGTCAACAACCCATTGCCACTCTTGTTCTTTCTTATCAAAAATGAGCCAACCTGTTTCTGTTGCTTCCTCTTTCAATTCATCGATATTATCTAGTACCTCATCCGTACTTTCATACGAACCAACTACATATACCGGAATTTCAAGACCTCTTCTTGACTCAATTTTCCCTGTTAAATCAATATAAAGACCATCTTCCATTAATGGAATAAGCCCCATAATCACTTCTTTTGAAATTGCTGGGAAAATTTTCGATTTTTGGAAGAAAGAAAAACGTTTCTTACCGAAAGCACCGAGTTTATAAGGAATGACTTTACTTAACATTCCAACAAAATCAGCTATTCTACGGTAATACACTTTGTTGTACCACCCGTCATCATGTGAAAAATAAACAAATCTATTTTTCAACAACGGAAAGAATGTTCTTGCAAGTGGTTCTTTTTTGTGAGCCAAATATAACAGTTCTGCAATTTCTTTTGGCTCTAATTCATCTAAATCGCTTGCATCATCAAAATCTACCCAACAAAATTCATCAAATTCATCAATCTCTGCTTGAATTAGCTTATGTATATTTTCTTCCTCAACATATTCAAATAAAGTATGATAATGAAAATCCGTCCATTCAAAGTTATGCTTCAAAAGCAAAACTTGATGAAGCGGTGAAGGGATGTTACTTGCAAACTCTTTAAACGTAATTCCTGATGTAATAAAACAATGACCTCGACGATTACCATTAATATATATCATATTCTTTACTTGGTCAGATCCTCCAGACAAAGCACCTAGCCACCTTCGTTTTAAATGTTTCAATTCTATAGCATATTTTAACATGAAAAATTTTAGAAACATAGAAAAAACTTCAAAAACTATTTACAATTTCATGTGTTTTATTACATAGTGATTACAAGAAAAAACGCCTGCTCGTAAGCAGGCGTTTTTAAAGGATTTCATCTGGGTTTTGAGGATGATGATTTCCCTCTTTCTTTTCATCTTTTTGGAACATCGATTGAATTTTATCAATTGTTTGTGGAGCTAATTCAATCATTTTTTCTGCTAAATGTGTCGCATTTTGTAGATGCAAAATATTTACTCCATCTTTATTCACCACAAGAAATGCTACTGGTGTAATAGAAACACCACCCGCGCTACCGCCACCAAATGCAGGGTTACCGTTCGCTCTTTGTCCATCATTCGTTTGGAAATCAGAACCTCCTGCTCCAAAACCGAACGCTACTTTAGAAACCGTTAACACTACACCACCGTCAGCCGTTTGAACAGGCTCCCCAACAATCGTATTCACATCGACCATTTCTTTTAAATTTTCCATTGCCGCTTTCATTAATCCTTGAATTGGATGATCCACCGTTCATAACCTCCTTTGTCATATCTTTCCTAGTTTTTCCGAAAGTTTGTGAACTAAACATAAAATTTTATATTGATTTCAAAAAACTTAAGTTGTAATATTTAGAAAAATAAAAAAGAGGTCGATTCGTTATGATGCGAAAATTAACAAAGAAAGATCATGAACAAGTATTCGCTTACCTAAAAGAAGAAGCATCCATTAACTTATTTATTATTGGAGATATTGAAGCTTTCGGTTATGATACAGATTTTCAAGAATTATGGGGAGTATTTGAAGAGAACGGAACATTAAAATCGATTTTACTTCGCTTTCACGATACATTTATACCGTATAGTAAAGAAGAGTTTGTGGTTACTGACTATGAGGCACTTCTTTCCGCATATAAGCCGCTTAAACTCTCTGGCAAATCAACTATTGTAGAAAGATTTGAAACTGCTCCAACTGTACAACTAGGCGCCAAAAATGAAATGTATTTTTGCGAATGCCAAGATGACAACAACTTACCTAACACACCAATTCATGAAACAATTAAACTTGCCTCACTCGATGATATAGAACGAATTATGAAATTACGAAGTGACATCGCTGAATTCCCGACTGCAAATGAATCTGAAAAAATGTTAAGGCAAGCTATCGAAACAAATACAGGACGTACATATTATATTGAAAAAGACGGTGCAATCATCGCATCCGCCTCAACTTCCGCTGAAAATTCATTATCTGCCATGGTTGTTGGCGTATGTACGCATCCGAACTACCGCGGAAATGGATATGCTTCGCTTATATTGCAAAAAATGATTCAGGACTTTACGAAAGAAAGCCGAACACTTTGTTTATTTTATAACAATCCAGCTGCTGGACGTATTTATAAACGACTAGGATTTAAAGATATCGGGATGTGGACGATGTATCGATAATAAGCAATACTTTATAAGAGGAAATAGTTGTAACTTAGCAATAAAGCAGATTATACAAAAACTTCAAACCGTTATTATGAAGAAACTACTTGAGGAGCGAGGACTCTAACTAAAAAATGTTATGTATTCAAACTAAATTTAGACAGATAAACGCCCCAATTGTTGCATCTACTCCAGCAATTGGGGCTACCTGTTTATTCTCAAATTCTTTCCACTACAAATAGAAATATTTATGAAAGATTTATCACACTTATGTTACTATTATCTTTACGTGCAAATGCCCTTCTTAATATTACTGTTTCTTATTATACTTTGCTTTAAAATCAATATATTCCTGTCTCGCATCCTGATTATTACCTTGGTGACTATCAAAAGATGTATGTATTTGTGATATATATTCTACTAACTTACCTTCATCATTTCGCTTCTTATAATTTATTACAATACTTACCTCCAATATCTGCTCTGAACCATCTTTAGAATCTATATGCAGTACAATCGATCCACCATCATATTCATCATATTGTATTTTCAACTTATCATTAACAATACTCTGAAACTCTGATTCATTTAGTTTATATCCAACTGTACTAGGTTGATCAAACTTTTTTATATCATCTCCGGGCTTCATCTTTAGTTTCCCTATTCCTTTTAAACGATCAACAATTAAGTTTACGTATGAAACATCCAGATTTGAATCCGGACTTTTCACCTGTCCATTTTTATACATAATATTGGTACGATAAACACCTTCTTTTTTATTATCTTTGCTGTCTACTGCTGAAGTAACCGCTTGTGTTGTACTTCCATATAAACTTTTATCTTTCGTATTATATATCCCTTCCGAAGTTTGATAGATTGTTTTTCTATGCTCTCCATCTTCCTTTTGTTCATATGTACTATATATACCTCTTTGTTTCACATACGCATACCCATCATCACTCGCAGACATAACAGTCTTCATGTCCCCTTCATCCAACGCCTTTACTAATCTCTCATACTCTATCTTTGTCTCTCCAAAACCACATCCACTTAATAAACTTGCCACTATTGACACGACTATCATCACCTTAGCTTTCTTCTTTAATTTCATACTGTCACCTCGTTAGTTACTCTAGGCATTTTTAGGTTCATTACATTCCCATTTTGATAGTAATATAGTTCACCTTTACTTACCGGTATTTATTAACTCATACAGATTATATTGAAGATACTTTAATTTTTAATAGCATCGATTTTTATACAATCCTTAATTGTTTATATATTCTGTTCGAATTTTCAGAAACCAAAACTTATTTTATTTCTTTGGCTTGCTTTTTTTCCTGCTCTTCATAAAGCTTTAGTCTTTTCTGACGTTCCCTTTCATGTTCCTCCCACGAAATATAAAATGATGGAAATTTAAATCTACAATAGGCTAATAATTGGAACTCTGCTGCACCTATGGCTACCGCGTACATGATTAGAGTTCCTCCCGCATACAATCCTAAAATATTTAGTGTATAATCATTATGCACATAAATTAAAATGAGAAGAGTTAACACATAAATTAGAGCACTCTTAATTGCAATCCTCTTTGTTTTACTAAAAAATGAAGAGGATTCTTCTCCCGTATTAAATGCCCCTTTACTTGCCTGTCTAAAAGTATCAATAGTCGCTAAAATATGTAAAATTACTGCACCTAAAAATAATAACCCGACATACATTAATGTAACTTGATCAATTGAATAATTCGACATCCCTGGGATTATCAACATTGTAAATGTTATAGTGCCTAGCTGAAATGCATATAATAGTACCACAAGTGTTTGTAGTTTCTGTAATTTAAATGGCATCTTAGGAAACAGATAAATAATTAAAAAAATTACTTGAAGACTATAAAACACTAACTCAAGGCTAACAATTATTTTATCAAAGAGAGTCGGGTAATAACTCCAACCAAACCTTATTAACCCTCCAATAAGAAAAAACATTATTAATGAAATAAAAAACATCGTTCCAAACATAACCCCTGTCGCCCAATCGGGACTTAAGCGATTCTTGCAAGTATTTTTAAATTCATTTAAATCTTCTTCTTTTATATTCCACACCCTGACATTTCACCTTCTATACAGTTTAAATAATTTTCATTCACTAAAATTCTATTACATTCTTAATATTTTTAAGTACATAGATCTTTGTACAACTAAATTCAGATAATCTTTTAGGTATATCATTACCATATTAATTACCATAATCATCTAATCAGAATGCCTTTTGATGGTTCAAGTAGTGTTCTTTTTTCTCAAAAGTTCCAAATATTCTTCTTTCAATTAAGTATAACCGTCTTCTTGTCACCTTCATCCAATGCCTTTATTAGACTCTCATACTCTATTTTGATTTACCAAAACTATACGCGCTCAGTAAAACATAACTGTTATCACAATAACTATTTTTTACTACCCCTTTACTCATATCTTCACAACATTTATTGTTCTCAAAATTCAATTAAAATATATTATTTTTGATTTATATACTCTTTTTCATAATTTACATATTCTTTTTTGGAACTGTGAATATTATCTTCCCTGGTATGATAATATGTTGAAATCTCTTGATTGCGTTTTATAAGCTTATCTTCTTTTTTTTCTTCATAATTTACCGATATTGTTATTTGTGTTATTCTCATTTGATTTTCTTTTGTATTATTAGGCGTATTAAATTCAATCATCAATATTGCAGAATCAAATTTATCATATTTTAAATTCAACTTATCATTCATGATGTTTTTAAACTGTAATTCAGTTAAATCATAGCTTATTATGCTCGGTTCACTAGATCTTTTTGTATCTTCACTCGGTTTCAATTTACTAAGTTCATTTAATCCTCTAAACATTAATTTTACATATGAAACATTCATAGCTTGATCCTGGGCTACTGAACGGGATTTTTCATTTTTTAAATTTGTACTATAGACCGTTTCTTTTTTGTAATTTTGATTACTACCAACGTTTTTATCATTTTTTATATCAGTAACAACCTTTTGAGTTGTTTTCCCATATAAGTCGTCTTCTTTCACATTATATACTCCATGGGTTGTTTGATATATTATCCTGCTATGTTCACCATCTTCTTTTTCTTCATAAGTACTGTCGCTAGTCTCTTCTTTCACATATGCATATCCATCATCACTCGCAGACATAACCGTTTTCATATCACCTTCATCCAATGCCTTTACTAATCTCTCATACTCTATTTTTGTTTCCCCGAAACTGCACGCGCTCAGTAAAAACGTTACTGTCATTACAATAACTATTTTTTCAACTAACCTTTTACTCATGCCATAACTACACCTTTCCCCTTATTTTATACATTACTTATTATTCAAATATTGTTTTTCATACTCCTCATATCGGGTTTTAGAAGCTTTATCGTTATCTTCTTTAGTATTTAAATAGATTGCTATTTTTTGATCATGCCTTATTAATCGGCCTTCTTTATTCTTTCTTTCATATCCCATTGTGATGCTTATTGTAGTGAATTCCATTGGATTTTCTTTTGAATCTTTCGCCGAACTAAATTCCATTAATAATATTGCTTCATCAAATTTATCGTAGTCCACCTTTAACTTATTATTAATTATTTCTTGAAATTCCGATTCAGTTAAGTAATATGTTACCTTGGATGACTCACTAAATCTTTTTTTATCTTTTTTTGGTCTTAAACTATCTATTCCCTTTAATCTATTAAATATAAATCGAACATTCGAAACATCCAAATTTTGATCTGGACTTTTTGATTGATTATCTTCATATTTAATACTAGTTCTATATACAATCTCTTCTTTTTTTTGCTCACTATTTAATGAACTAGCAATTTCTTGCAAAGTTGTTCCATAGAGCTTTTTTTCTTTAATATTGTATATTCCTCCTGTTGTTTGATATACAACGCTAACGCGATTATCATTTTCCGCTCAAAACGTGCTATCCCTAACCTCTTCTTTCACATAAGCATACCCATCATCACTCGCAGACATAACCGTCTTCATATCACCTTCATCCAATGCCTTTACTAATCTCTCATACTCTATCTTCGTCTCCCCAAAACCACATCCACTTAATAAACTTGCTATTATTGATAGAACTATCATCATCTTAGCTTTCTTCTTTAACTTCATACTGACACCCCGTTGATTTCTCTAGGCATTTTTAAGTTCATTATGTTCCTTTTTGGAAAGTAATACATTTCACCTTTACTTACTGATATTTATTTACTCGTACAGATTATATTGAAGATGCTTTAATTTTTAATAGCATCGATTTATATACAAACCTTAATTGCTTATATATTCTATTCGAATTTTCAGAAACCAAAACTTATTTTATTTCTTTGGCTTGCTTTTTTTCCTCCTCTTCATAAAGCTTTAGTCTTTTCTGACGTTCCCTTTCATGTTCCTCCCACGAAATATAAAATGATGGAAATTTAAATCTACAATAGGCTAATAATTGGAACTCTGCTGCACCTATGGCTACCGCGTACAT
>NZ_CP031292.1:1862674-2030188 GCF_003355115.1 Bacillus sp. COPE52 | reverse complement strand
ATATAAAATGATGGAAATTTAAATCTACAATAGGCTAATAATTGGAACTCTGCTGCACCTATGGCTACCGCGTACATTACAAGAGTTCCTGCTATATACCCTACTAATATCTCTGTTTCATAATCATTATGAAAATAAATTAAAATAAGAAGGATTAGTGTATATACCGTAACGCCAATCATTACGTTGTTTTTTGTTTTACTAAAAAATGAAGCTGCCCTTTCATCCATACTAAATGCTCCACTCTCTGCTTGTTTAAAGGTATCAATTGTGGTCACCAGATGAACAAAAACTGCTCCTAGAAACAATAAACCCACATACAATAATGTAATTTGATTAATCGAATAATTTGAAATTGCTGGAAGTATAAACAATGTGAATCCTATAGTTCCCAGCTGAAATGTACATAATAATATCACAAGCGCTTGCAACTTTTGACATTTAAAACGAACTTTTGGAAATAGATATAGAATTAAAAAGATTACTTGCAAGGTATATAAAACTAATTCAATACGAACAATTATTTTGTCAAAGAGATTTGGATAATAACCCCAGCCAAATTTAACTAATGCTCCAAAAATAAAAAGCATGAATAATGAACTATAAACAGTTGCGCCAAGTATAAACACCATGGAGCGTTCTGGACTTAAACGATTTCTACATGTTATTTTAAATTCATCTAAATCTTCTTCTTTTATGTTCCACATTTGTTAACTCCACCTTTCCCCGAACTATAGTATATTACCAAAATAAAGATGCAATTTTCTTATTCACTGATTTTATACCTTTTTATTTTCATCGCCACTCTTAACAATCTCTTTTGTTGTACTGCGCCTTGTATTTTAAATATTCCTGTCTCGCATCTTGGTTATTATCCTGTTTTCTATTAAAATACGTTATTATTTGGAACATATTTTCTACTAATTTTCCATCCTCATTCTTTTCTTTAAAATCTATATCTATCCTCATTTGCAAAATTTGTTTTGGATTTTTTGGAGCATCCAGGTGCAATACGATTGTTGCTCCATCAAATTCATCGTATTGTATCTTTAATTTATTATTAATAATATCTTTAAATTCAGATTCAGTTAGTCGATATCCCACTGAATTAGGCTGATCAAACTTTTTTATATCATCCTCGGGCTTCATCTTTAGTTTCCCTATCCCATTTAAACGATCTGCAATTAAGTTTACGTATGAAACATCTAGATTTGAATCCGAACTTTTCACCTGTCCATTTTCATACTTAACATGAGTACTATAAATAGTTTCTTTTTTATAATTTTCATTTGTCCTTTTTCCCTTGTCTTTTTCTATATCAGTCGCAACTGTTTGTATCGCCTCTCCATATAAACTTTTATCTTTTGTATTATATACACCTTCCGTAGTTTGACGAATTGTCTTACTGTGCTCTCCATCTTCTTTTTGCTCAAACGTACTATAAATACCTCTTTGAGTCACATAAGCATATCCATCATCACTCGCAGACATTACCGTACTCATGTCCTCTTCATCCAACGCCTTAACAAATCTCTCATACTCTATCTTTGTCTCCCAAAAACCACATCCACTTAATAAACTTGCTACTATTGACAGTACTATCATCATCTTAGCTTTCTTCTTGAACTTCATACTGACACCCTTATTCAATCAAAATAAGCTTTCCTCTTTCCATTTTGGAAGAGGAAAGCTTATTTCCTTTTAAATTTATTTTTTTCCCTTTATTTCTAACTCTTGTGCTTGTTGTTGCTTTTTATTTTTTTCAATTACTTTTTCAACAAACTCATTCCGCCACATTTTAAACTTATCTGCGAATTGACCTTCAATTTTATTTCGATACCCTTCAAATTTAACCTCTGCAATATCCGCGTGGTTAAATAATTTATACGTCTCTTCGGTTAAACCCACTGGATGCAACACTCCGCCATAATCATAGAATGTGTTTTCATCAAGTAATAAACCTCTCGTAGTAATTACATACTCCGCACCTTCCTCTTCTTTAAGACCCAATCTTACAACACTGCCTAAAGGTAATACTTTATCCATATAGTCTTTCATATTAATTCACTGTCCCTTTTAGTACGCTAATTTTCTCTTCTATTTTTTGTCTTTTTTTCTCTAATTGACGGATCCGATCAATAAATGCCTCACGTGTTTTTCCTTGTAATGTACTATCAATACTACTCTCTAACCTTCTAATTTCCCCTGTTAAAGATGCAGCTGCTTTTTCCAATTGCGCTACAACATTTATAATTTGTTCTCGTCCACCACTAGCTGGAAATGTACTATGAACCCTTGACATTATCGTATGTAAATCCACCTTCATACCCCTCTCTTTTAAATTTATAAACTTGGAGTTTTAATAATATGAAACTGCTCCTAATTCTTCGTCTTTTGCAAACATAGAAAATACTGCTTCTGAAACATCGTCGTTTAATTGCTTTAAATCTTTTGATAACTCCTTCACATCTTTAGCAATTTCACCTAATAAAGAACGGTTTATCCCCCTGCTGTTGTCATTCATAAAGAGATTTAACAATGAGTGACGATGACTTAATATATGTTCAGATACAATTGCAGCTACATTTGTATCAACTACAAAATCTCCTTTAAACAAATCTAGTAAATCTTGCACGTAAGAAGCTGCAACTTCTTTTGCAATTTCTAAAATTTCACTTGTAGCTAAATATACTACAACACTTCCAGCTAAAAAATTTATAGCAGTATTAAATACAGACTCTAATACTTCTAAAACTTTTTCCTTACATTTCGCTAAAGTTGATTCAATCCATTCTACAGCGATATCTACCGCTCCTTTAATTTCAACTGTAGCCATTATACTAAATTGGATTGCTTCTCCTGTAATTTGAGACTTTAGTCCTTCATACTTTTTATTGAGATTATAAATACTTTCTGTCACTTGACCCTTTATTTTTCTATATTCTCTCCCAGCTTGTACAGCATCTGAATAGGTAAGTACCGCCCATAAAATCGATGAAATCGGTGTTCCTTGTATGATAAAGTTTATTCCTATACCTGCGACTTGTTCTTCCGCTAAAGAAACTTTTCTTCCAAACTTTTTATTTATAAGTCCTGTATAAAAAGCACCTGCCGATTGGGTAAATTCTACAAAACCTGGAATTATATCCCCTCCAGTATCATTAGTACTGGTTAATTTATCAAACCATATTAACTTGCCATTATTATCATAATCTTTCTCAGAAAAAACGTAAGAATGCCATGCTTGGTTTGGAATTATATACATTCTCCCAGGGATTGTAAAGTCTGCCACTTTTATTCCGAGATGTAATGGATCCTTTTCGTTAATAACATTCCTAATATTATTCATATCAAATCCATTACCAAATTTATCAATATCTCGTTTAAGTACAGGTGCTGGATTTAATGTTAATGATTCAATATTATCTTCTTGGTGCCTTAACGATACCGTATTAGCCAAACCACCACCTAATGAATGCCCTGTTACACTAATTTTGGCAGAAGGGTTATCATGTTTAACCTTCAAATAAAATTCTTCTCCTTGATCATACTGTCTAACTGTAAAATCGTGTTCCCAATTACCTAACACCATTTTATTTGCACCCGTTATATTATGTCCCCCAATTTCACCATCTGTTATTGCATCCGTTGCATCTTCCGTTCCTACATATGTTATTATAATTTCTCCTGTAGACCTATCTTTAAAAGCATATGCAGCAAATCCTGTATTTTCATCAACTTTATCATCTATAAGTTCTGCGTTAAAGTTCTTTTTTAATGTTTCTTTATTTGTTTCACTTGATTGGTCATAAGGATATTCCCCAGCTTTAAATAGATAAATATCCTTTCCAGCTAGCTCCAATTTTCCCCAATCAGAACTTATCTTTAGTTTTTTATCTAGCTCCACATCCTTACTCATATTCTTCCCTCCTAATCACTTATAGTTTTTATACTGTTCTTTGTAATTTATATACTCTTTTTTTGCATCTTGATTATTACCTTGCTGACTATCAAAATATGTGTGTATCTGTGATATATATTTTACTAACTTGCCTTCATCATTTCTCTTCTTATAATTCATTACGATACTTACTTGTAATATCTGCTCTAAGCCATTTGTAGAATCAATATGCAGTACAATTGATCCACCACCATATTCATCATATTGTATTTTCAAGTTATCATTAATAATGCTCTGAAAATCTGATTCAGTTAATTTGTATCCAACAGTACTAGGTTGATCAAACTTTTTTATATCACCTTTGGGCTTCATCTTTAGTTTCCCTATTCCTTTTAAACGATCTACAATTAAGTTCACATATGAAACGTCCAGATTCGATTCCGGACTTTGTACCCGTCCATTTTTATAACTAATATTTGTACTATAATTAACTTCTTCTTTATAATTTTTATTGTCTACTTCTGAGGTAATTTCTTGTGTTGTATTTCCATATAAACTTTTATCTTTCGTATTATATATACCTTTCGAAGTCTGATAGATTGTTTTACTGTGCTCTCCATCTTCCTTTTGTTCATATGTACTATATATACCTCTCTGTTTCACATACGCGTATCCATCATCACTAGCAGACATTACCTTCCCCATATCCCCTTCATCCAAAGCTTTGACAAATGGCTTATAATCTATTTGCTTTTCTCCAAAACCACATCCACTTAATAAACTTGCCACTATTGACACGACTATCATCACCTTAGCTTTCTTCTTTAATTTCATACTGTCACCTCGTTAGTTACTCTAGGCATTTTTAGTTTCATTATGTTCCCTTTTTGATAGTAATACACTTCATCTTTACCTAATGGCGCTTCGTTGCTTATATATTTTATGTTGAAGATACTTTGATCATTTAATGGCATTGCGATAATTGCTGCTGTTAGTTTACTTCTCATTTTCATAGGTAGAGATTCACGATTTCGGTCCATGTAGTCGTGGTGACCTGCTAATACAAAGTAAATACCTACTGTACGAGATAGATCAATTAAAGTTGCTGCATCCTCCATTTCTAAATAAACAAATTTGCTAAACTCTTCAACATTTGTCATGATAATGAGTTGTTTTGTGAATGCAGGAATTTCTTTACCTTCTTGTCTTGCTTGCGCTAATTCAAGAGCTCGTTCTCGAATTACTTCCATCCAATACTTCGCATGCATATTGATTTCATTTTCGTCTACAATGTAATGCGTCACATTATCTTTATATTGAACGAAACTATACTCTGCTGTATCCACTAACGTCACACCTTCAAAATAATCTTTATTCAATTGAGATAGGATGCTAGATACAATTTGTTTTCTCATACTATCATCTACACTATAAATCATTAAATGATCATTCACCGCAATATCATGAGCTACAACTTCTACATTTGCAAAATCAAGCCCCATTGGAATTCTTCCTGCTTGTAGAGCTTTTGTAACGTCTTTATTTTTACGATACGTAGCAATATCAATCACTTCTGGCATCATTGGAATTGCCTTCGGACGTTCTCCATCCCATTCTCGATCCATATCATTTGCTTCTTGTTGTAATAATTGAATTTGTTGTAGTTCATCTTCTGCTTTCGTAGGTAATGCAGCCTGGAATAATGTAGGAGATTCTAGTTTTATTAACGCTCTTCCTGCTGTTTCTTCCACTTTTATATCAGATCTCCCTACAATACTAGCTACTTCACTCTGATCAATCATATATAGACAAGTTTGGATTTTAATATTATTGTACAATTGAATTCTAAGTGCGTTTTGTCGTCCTGCACTTATTAAAGTATGAATTCCTAAACTAGCACCATCTCGGACAATTTGCATAATTAGCATTTCAAAGCTCTCATAGAATTTTGCTTCTTTTACTGCATCATAATTATCGATTGCAATAATAATATGCGGTATTTCTTTCCCACTTGCCTTTTCATACATTTCAATACTCGCAACGTCATATTCACTTAATAATCGTTTACGATTTTTCATTTCTTGAGTTAATCTTTCAACAAACTTTAAACATTTTTCTGATTCGTCAATTGTAATCGTATCCGCTACATGAGGTAATCCTTTTAAAGGTAGAAGACCATTTGTTCCAAGGTCCACTAAATACACATGCAAATGCTCCGGACTATGCTGACGAGCTACATCCATAATGACTGATTGTAAGAATGTTGATTTTCCGTAACCTGGACTTGAGAAGACCGCTACGTGTCCGTCTTTACTAATATCTAATGTTAATGGTGTTTGTGATTGCAATTCAGGCTGGTCTAATAAACCAACTGTTGCTTTTAATGGTTTCTTTTCTTTCGTCCATGCTTCTTTGAACTGAATTGCGTGTAAGTCTTGTAAATATACGCTTTCTGGAAGTGGTGGTAACCACGGTCTAGCTAACGCTTCAATTTCATTTACTTCTGCGTAATCATGAATGTAGTCAATAACAGCATCCAGTTCAGATGGTACGCTTATTACTTCTTTACTACTACCAAGTCCACTTAAATCTTCACTTAATATTTCATATTGTCCTAGATCATTTATTGCATAGATTGTTGCGTCTAAATGTTCTTTATCCTCTTTGTTTTCTACATAGTCTGCTCCGCTCCAAGCCGATTGGAATAGTTCATAAATTTCATTATTCCCAACTTGTAAGTAAGCACGTCCAGGTAATGTAATTTCAGCAGCATCTGGTGTTTTTAAAATTTCATTACTATCCGACGTATTTTGAACTTTTAGTGCTAGTTTGAATTTCGAGTTACTCCAAATTTGATCATCTACAACACCACTCGGTTTTTGAGTAGCTAAAATTAAATGAATTCCGAGTGAACGCCCAATACGAGCTGTTGAAACTAACTCTTTCATAAATTCTGGTTGTTCTGACTTCAATTCCGCGAATTCATCACTAATTAAAAATAGATGTGGCATTGGTTCACTTACTAAGCCTTCTTTATACAGTTTTTGATACTGATTAATATGGTTGACATCATTTTCTCCAAATAATCGTTGTCTTTTTTGTAATTCGGCTTTAATTGATGCGAGCGCTCTCATACTTTGTGCTCCATCTAAGTTTGTAATTGTTCCTAATAAATGCGGTAAGTTTTTAAATAAATTCGCCATACCGCCACCTTTATAGTCAATTAGTAAAAAGGCAACTTCGTAAGGATGGAAATTGACTGCTAGAGATAAAATATACGATTGTATAATTTCCGACTTACCTGAACCGGTTGTACCTGCTATTAAGCCGTGTGGCCCGTGAGCTTTTTCATGTAAGTTTAAGTTTACGATATCTTCTTTACCACGTAATCCAAGTGGCACAGCTAAAGATTTATGTGCTGCATTTTTCTCCCAGCGCTTTGTGATATTCAGTTCTTTTATTTTTTCAACACCGTACATTTCTAAAAATGTTACGCTTTCTGGAATACTATTTTTTAAGTTTTGCAAATGATTTAACGGTGCTAGCGCTCGTGAAACATCTTCTAAATTGAAACCTTTCGGTACGTGATTTAGTTTAAATTGACGGTTAACAAGCTCTCCTTGTTCTAATATGATGTTTCCTTGCTTTGCATCTCTTATATCTATTACCGTTTTCACGTGTTCCGGTAAACTTTGCATAACATCTTGTACGAAAACAAGTGATACACCTAATTGACTCGGATCATCATTAAAGAATTCCATAACAACATGGTCTAGTATTAGTTTTTCATCTGTAATGAGAACGACATAGTGCGGTGCAAAATACATTTTTTCATTAGTTGAACTCTTTTCGTCTAGTTTTAATTTTCGTTCTTTCAATATTTGATATAAACTATTTAACACTTGATCACGACTACGATCATGATATACAAATCCACGTACATTTATATCGCGAACACTTCCATGAGGTAACCAGCGCATCCAATCCCATTTTTCTTTTTCTTCTTCAGGAAAAATAGTAATAAACTGCAAGTCATAATAACTATGGAATAGCGCCGTTTGTGCAACTAATAATTGTAATTGCTCTAACACTAAAGAGCGTTGTCCAATATAACCCACTGGTCCATTCATTAAATCTGTTACAACTGGTACATCTTCCAATGAAAGATAACGTTGTCTTAGTTCACGTGCTATATCAATTAATTCATCTTTCGTTTGACTAAATTCTTCTTCATTAAACTGAATTTCAAAACTCGTATTAGCTTGCCCTGTACCAACGCTAAATGTTAAGAAATCATGATGTTGCATTGTTTTTTCATAAATACGTGGATTTACTTGAACAGCCATATTACGTATAACCTCAACATTTGGATTATGATAATGTAATGCATGACGCTGTTTTTCACTTTCTGCATGTAAATCTTTCGTTTTTTGTTTTATATACTCTCTATAGCTTTTATCACGTTCAACGATGTCGATTTTATATTGCTTTAAATTTTTTATATAAGATGTGACAGAAACAATGATCGTTACTAATGTCATTGCAATGGATGCGATAATAAACATTCCATATTTCATAAAGATAGCAAGTAATACTGTTACGACAATCATGACAAGGGCAGGTGCAATAATTCTCGCCAAATGCTCAGTCGGTTTTGACGGCATGCTTGAAGGTTTTGCAATTGTCATTTTCTCTTCTGGTTCACGGTAAATAATACGTGGTGAACGATGATAGTCTGGATAACCACTTTGATAATTCGTTTCTGATTCTACTAAAATAGGTAACGTAGATTTCACTTTATCTTCTGAAGACAATACTTGAATATCTTCACTGCCTATCTCCACTAAAACGCCATCAAAATATAATTGGTCTCCTGCTTCTAACATAGCGCTATCTTTTAGCCTTGTATAATTATGAAATACTTCCCCGTCGTATACGTTCACTTTAAATGAATCGTGCAGCGTTTCACGAGATAGCATTATATCTACACTACTACCGGTAATAGAAATATCATCATAACTGTTTTGACTGAATGTAAGAGAATGCTTTGTTCCGATATCAAACACTTTAGTTGTGCCAACAATAGATATAAAGATTTTCAAGCTCACATCTTTCGTTTTTCCAATCTCAAATTCCTTATTGAATTCTATTAATTGATTTTGTATCATCCAAGCGTTTACTTCATTATTCCACTTTAACTCTACTTCTTGTTCTAAACTTGGATTCGTAATATCATTTGTCCACTCTTTTCCAATCGACACTATTGATTGCTCAGTTGGATGTAATGTGCACTTATATATTTTGTCTCCATAAGTCAATACTAATAGTTGCTCCATGCGTGTTCACTGCTCCTTTTCAACTGTCTCATCAAGTGCTTTCTTACTCTTTTTTCTCTGTGTCCGACAAATTTTTATCGCTGGATGTATTGCCATATTTCTTTTCATATTCATCTAATTGTTGTTCATATGTTTTTTTCTTTTGATCACGCTCTTCTCCTGACAAGTCCGGATTATTTTTCAACGCATCCATTTGTTGAAGAAGGCCGTACATAATAAGCTGCGGATCATCCAGGGTTTTAGCTAAATCTAATGATCTATCAAAATCACCTTTTCCGTTATACATCCAATAAAGTAAATACTTTTCATCACTTTTCAAACTAATGTTTTTCATAACCGCCTTCTTTTGATTTTCAGGCATTTTTTCAGCTGTAATGTATGCAAATGCTAACTCATATTTAGATGCAATTGGTAATGATTCAAATTCTTCTTCATTTAATTGCGTAATTACTTTGTCATAATCAGTTGCTATGAAATTCGCATTTGCTTCTAATAATTTATTTTGATAAGGAATTTTTATAAAAGTGAAATATATTAAAGGAGCAGCTAAAACAACTGTCGCCGCTATGAAGGAAAAAGCTAAATATTTAAATGATTTGTAGCTCTTTTTATGTACTAACTGCATATTTTTTTCTGTTTTTGTTTGTTCCTTCTCAAAGCTGTCATCAAGAAATTGCAGTAATGCATCTATACTTTCCATTTGAGAAACTGTCTGTTCAAATGTTGTTTCTTTTGCATCTTTTAGTAACCCAGCATACAAATCATCAAAATTGTGCTTTTGGGAGAATAAAGCGATAATTAGACACTTATATTGTGTTAAAAATTGCTCTTCTAACAACGGGGTTGGTGGAACAATATCTCGAATTCCTCTATGTATAATACTTGGCATTAAATTAGCATTAAAAACTATATTGTCTGGATGTAAAAAGAACGTGATTCTTTTATTTAAATATTTACGAAACTGCGCAACATTTCGAAGTAGTCTTAATTTCTCATTTCTTCCAAAACGGCTAAGATTGTCCCACTTATATAATTTTTTATCTACTTGATATAGAAACGTAAACATATCATCCGTTTCTTCTATTGTTAATGGTACAAATTCAGATGATACGCCCGTAATTATATCGAATTGACGGAAGTCTTTTATACGTGTTTGAGATTTGGTCATCTCCAATTTCCAATTTTCTTTTTCTATTTGAAATTGATAGTTCATTGCATCAATTTGAATTATTTTTTCCGTCATGTTTATCCTCTTCTCCTTTTCTTTATAACCCGTAATAACTTATTTTCAAATAAATATAAGTAAAAAAAATTTTTTATAAAACTTGTAAAATATCTCCATTTGTTATTTGGTGATCGATTAAACGATCATTATCTGTTAAAACAATTGACTTATTCTTTACTTTAATTACAAAATGTGAACCTTCATGATTATCCACATTTAGCGTATCTAATAAATTTTTCAATAAATATTTAATAGATTGATGATTCGGAATACGTAAATCATATGTATTTCCATTCCATTTACTAAAATCTACCGTTACATTAATATGCGTTTGTATCGCCATTACTTTACCTCCAACTTTTGCGAAGAACCGTATAAATACCGATGCAAATAAGTACAATGCCACCACCAAATAATAATATGATTGTTGTACCAATTGGCTTTTCGTTCATTGTTTCATTACTCGCTACTTCATCTGCACTTTTTCTCACAACGTATTCACTGCTAAACAAACTATTTTTCATATCTTTCACACTATTATTTTCTTTTTGTTTTATAAAAAGAGAATCTCGTAAAGCTTCCATATCTTTTTGTTCTTTCTTTTTCTTTTTCTGAATTTCTTCTTCTATGTCTTTGCTAAATAACTCAATTGATGCTTTATCTAATTCTGTTTCCTTATGTTCTTCTTTATTTTTTTCTTGGTCGCTTTCTTCAATTCGATCCACTTTAAACTTAATCTTCCCATCATCACCAAGATAACTGTCCGCCGCGCTCCTTATCGGTAGCGCGACAAACAGTAAAAGGATAGAGAGAAATGATAACTTAGCCACTATGCTCCATTGTTTGATCATTTACTTCTTTTTCCTCCCATTTCTTATGCCATACAAATAGATTACTAACTAACCCTATAATGGCAATTACAAACAATACGATAAAAATAACTTTCCCCGTATCTTTACCGCTAATAAAATCATTTAGAAAACTTTCTATATACTGAAGTGGTGAAAATTGACGTACCTTTCCAACTGATGACATTTGATCTACTTTACTTCCAACTGCTTCAGTTAAAAATAGGTACATACTTAAAAATACTAATAGGATAAACATCCCTACCATTTTTATTTGTCGCAATAAATATGTTGAAACCAATACAAACGCCATCATAATGATTGTGATAAACGCAATCCATAGTAAACTTTGATCCTGACCAAACTGTAAAAGACGTCCAGAAATGATACCTATACTAATTCCTTCCACAATTGATATACCGAATGCTACTACTGTAGTTGGTACATTCATATCAATTAATGAGAATTTCTCTTCAAAATGATCTAATTGCGTTCGTTTCTTTTCTTGATTCGCAATTGCGTATGCTGTAAATAACGCAACAATAAAACAAGTTAATACGATTAAATATGGTGTAAAAGCATTACCAGCTACAATGACTCCATCATTTTGTTTTTGAACTGGGCTAGATAAAAATTGATATAACATTTCATTTTGGCGATCACCAATTCGGCTATTAGCCAAAATTTTAGTAAAGTTTTTGGAGAATGTTTTATCATCGTCCATTTTCTTCGTAAAGTCATTTAATAATGAATCAGCTTTTGAAACAATTGTCGTTCCGCTGTCTTGAATTTCTTTTGCTTGTCCATTAATTTGATCAAATGTTTTATAAACATCGTCTGAAGTTGCTAAACTATGCTTCGAACTCTCGACCAATGATTGACTTTGTGACATTAATGATTTAATACCAGAATCTAACGATAAAACAGCTGTTTGCTCACCAGTATTATTTGTTGTTAGCACTTGCTGTTCTTCAACTAGCTTTAAGCTACTCTCACGCCATTTCGCTAAACCTTTTAAATATTCCCCTAAATTTTCATTCATACTAGTTGCTTGTTGCGTCGTTACATTTAATTTCTCTGCTAGTAACATTGAATTTTGATCCGCACTCGTAATGAATTGTTGATAAGAGTCTATTTTTTGCTTTAAACCTGTCATATCTTGCTTAACTTCTGCCGTAATACCTGATGAAACTAGGTTTGAAATTAAATCAATTAAGCTTTGTTTATTTAATACGTAGTACAAAGATTGTTCAGTTGCAATTGCATCTAAACTTCCCTCTTCTAGTTTAGGACCTACATCTTGCGTTCTTAAATCAATCCCATAATACATTTCGTATAAACTAATTAAACTTTGATAACTTTCAACTGTATCTACTGCTTCTTTAATTAATACATTAGATGTATTATCTGTTAATTTTTCTGTTTTTTGATGTACAACTTGATTTGTCGTACTTTCAATAACTTTTGAATTGCTACCGTTATCTGTCCCAGTGTCTGGCTTCTCTCCCGTGTCAGGTTTTCCTCCCGTGTCTGGATTTCCTCCTGTATCAGGTTTTCCTCCTGTGTCTGGATTTCCTCCTGTGTCTGGATTCCCTCCTGTATCAGGTTTTCCTCCTGTATCAGGTTTTCCTCCTGTGTCTGGATTTCCTCCTGCATCAGGTTTTCCTCCTGTGTCTGGATTTCCTCCTGCATCAGGTTTTCCTCCTGTGTCTGGATTTCCTCCTGCATCAGGTTTTCCTCCTGTATCAGGCTTTCCTCCTGCATCAGGTTTTCCTCCTGCATCAGGCTTTACACTGTCACCATTATTACTCTGTTCTGTTTTTTGAATAATAGGCGTTTGAGCATTGTGTACTAACGGCATTATGCCATACTGTGATTTATGAACCACATTTTCCACCTTGCTATTTTCCGTTTGTGTTCCTTTATCTTCTTTGTTAGGTTTTTCTTTTTCAGGACTAGTTTCTTTTTTATGAGTCCCACTCAATTCCCACTGCCACATTACAGGAGAGAAAACATCTATATTGATGTTTGGATCTTTTAACTTCACATGCAAGCTAATCTTTATATCCCCTTCATTACGAGGAGCTATTGTAATTTCTCCTGCTTCGCTTTGAAGAAAATCACTTGTACGATCCTCACCATCAATATGTAAGACTCCTGTACTTCCATCTAGTTCAAATTCTTCTGGAATCTTTATCTTCAAAATTTGCGGAGATTCCATTTTAATTACTTTAGCAGTATCACTAAATGTAGTTCCATCCTTATAAAGACTATCCTTCACTTCTTTAATGGCGTTTCCTAAAGATATTTTATTTACAGAATCATAATAAAAATTATTTTCTTTATTATATTTTTTTGTAAATTGAATTACATTTTGCATTTGTAATTTCGTTGTATCTGGCAAATCACTTTGAACGATTTCTTCCATGTTTAAACTAGGTAATTTTACAATTAAATTTTCGATTTGTTTCTTTATTCGAGCGTCTGGTTGTTTCATTAATGTATTTATAAAGATCTCTTGCTTTCCATCGTTCGACATAGATTGCTTTAATTTTTTAATTACCGTCTCTTGAATATCGCTCTCTAACTTCCCTGCCAGTTCTGTATCATATTCTGACACTTGTTTTTTTACATCTGTTAAATGTTTTTGAATTGCTGAAGCATCAGCTAAAATATTTGGTTCTTTCTCTGAAAGCGTAAATTGATTTGTAATCACTTTATTAGCAGATTCTAATGCACCTAACTGCTTTAAAACATCGCCTGTATTCATTTCACTCATGTATTGATTAAATTGACTCGTAAAATTATTCGCTAACAGATTATTATCAGATTGCATTTTTTGGAAGTTATTAAACCCTTCTAAGTAAGTATTGTTAGATTTATTCCCTTCATCTAACACTTGACCGAAACCTTTTAATACATCCTGAAATCCTTTAAAACTATTAACAGAAACCCCAGTATAATCTTGCACTGTTTTAAATTGATTTGTGTAATTTGCTAAAGGACTATGTACATCTTTTTTGTACATAGTTGTTTGAACGTTTCCTTTTTCAATTATTTTCCCTATATTATCTTGTGCACCTTGCAACTTACCGATAATACTTGCAAAATAAACGTCGATGATTTGCTTATTGAAATCTTCTAAAATTGTAGACGCCGTATTCTCAGCCTCAGCTTTCAAATCGTTATTCCCAGTTGCATTTACTTTGTAGTTTAACGTTAATTTCTCTGGTAGTTCTGAATCAATCGCAACTGCTTTCCTAGAAAAATCGTTTGGTATAACAATCATCATGTTGTAATTATTATTTTTCAAACCATTTTCTGCTACTCCGCGACTAACTACGTACCATTCTTGTTTCGTATTTTTATTTACATTTTTAACAAATTGATCTCCAAACGCTATTTTATTGCCCTCAAATACAGTGCCCTGATCTTCATTTACCAACGCAACTGTCATTTTTGGTGTAGTATTCTCATTAGCTTTCTTAACATTTTGATTTAATGCTAAATAGGAGACCCCTGTTGATAGTACAAGAGCTAAAATAATAAACAACAAGATGCTCCATCTGAACTTTTTCACTACTTATCACTCCTGCGACCGCGAGTCTATTAATTGAAAGACTTCGTATCTTACTCTAGTTTTAAAGTAATTTAGCCATACAACGTATGGTTGCATGGCTAAATTATATATTTCTTTTTATCTGTCTTATTGTAGACCGAAATTACGAGAAAGATCTTCGTCATGTCTAGCAACAGCCTCTGCAGTTTTATTAAGCTGCATATTAATTTCTTGTAATAGCTGTGCGAAGTTTTGTACTTTTGGTTTTAATTGATTGAACTGTTGGTCAAAACCTTCAAAAGCACGACCTTCCCATTCTCCTCTTAATTCATTTTGTAAGTTTTGTAGCTGACGTAAAATGTCCTCAATTTGATTTGCACCTTGTCCATATCGAGTCGCTTTTGATTTAAGCTCCTCTGGTGACATACGAATTTGTCCTGCCATTATTAAATCCCCCTTAAAATTTAAAAATAGTAAAATTAACCAATAATCAATTCTACAAATTGATTATATCAATAATTTAAAAATTTCTAAACAAAAAAATGATATTTTTCCAAAATTTATCTTTTACTATAATAACTATATATTGTATAATATAAATTTTGTTATTTTTTAAGAAACTACTATTACTTTAAAATAGAAATCAATTAAACAAATTCTACAAATGTTATTCTTAACAATAGAAAAACAGATTTCCTAAAATGAATGCGTATATTTTCCATTAAAAAGTTTGATTAAAATTCTATTAGAATTCTTTAATTAAAAGAAATACAGCCTCGCAATTTTTCTCACTTCAAAGTCATAATTACCTGTCTTTCAACAAACCCAAGTTCTTCGTACATCTCTTTCGCAAAATTCCCAGCAAATACATTTAATCGAATTTCTGAATATTTCTCCTTCAATTCCTTAATACCGGCCTCCATCAGTTCTCGTGATATCCCTCTCCCACGATACTCTGGAAAAACGTATAGCTCATATATAAATCCAAGTTTTTCACGAGAAAAATAGTCAGTATTTTCCCCTACTAATATCCACCCTAATATTTTATTTTCTTCTTTAGTGACTAAATAACATGCTCCCTTTTCTACTATTGGTTTTGTAATTTCAATTGCCTTCTCTGTACTTAATTGGCAATTCCCTCTCGTCCCTTCAAAAAGCGATTGGGCTGCATATTTTAATATTTCATTTGTATCTTCTTGATCCGCCTTTATTATCATTTTTCACAACTCCCATCCTTAATAGGCATTACTATCGATTGTTCAAGATTCTCCGCTTCCATAATAATTGCCAGTAATCCATGTTCTGTACTCGTCTCATGAAACTCTCCTTTCTCCCAAAATACAGCTTGTCCAGCTCTAATCTTTACTTTTTCTTTATCTGCCCCACACACATATCCTTCTCCGTCCATAATAAGAAGCAGTTGTGATACAACTGCTTCATGATATCCAATTATTCCATTCTCTTGTAAATGCATAGCACCGATATGTACATTCCCTTGGTGGTTTACTATTTTCGACATTATGAAATTAGATTGAAATACTGATATGCGCTTTCCCGCTTTTTCACTAAAATCAAAAATCTTCACTTCTAGTCCTCCTTATATGTATAAAACCATCCTTACTGTCTGCATCAAATGTCCTTCAAAGTCTTCTTCAAATTGCTCTAATTCAGCAAAACCTTTCGCTTCATAAAAACGTTTACCTTTTTCATTTGCTGCTTCTACATGTATGTACAGTTTCCGGATCCCTTTTAACGCCTTAATCCCTCTTTGTAATAAAGCACTTCCTATTCCTTTCCCTTGCTGATCTGGTAACAAATAAATCGCACCTAATTCTGCTTCGTTTTGCAATCTAACTGGTGAAAAATTAGCAAATCCTATTACTTCTCCCTCTTCCTCCGCAACGAATAAATGTGTATTTTTAAGACGATATTTCATTTTTTCATCAGAATATGCCTCGTCTAAAAAACTGTCTTGAATCTTTCTCGGAATAATGCCTTCATATGTATCATGCCAAGCTACTTTCGCTACTGTTTGTACAGCATGAATATCTTCTTGCTTCATCTCTCTAATTACATATGTCATCTCGATGTCTCCATTCTCATTAAATTATATTCTGCTACTATACTAGAAGAAACGGCAGAACCATTTTCATAATTTACCTTAATTAATTTTAACTTTTCAATCGAAGCTGCTTTAACATCAAAATTCCCATATATATACTCCATTGCGCTTAAAAACTGAGTCGAGTTCAAATGATTCGCTATCGTACAATGCGGAACCCATTTGCCCGGTACATAATATGAATTTGGATTATCATGAAAAGCTTGGAAATGATCATGATAAGAATGATGAAGTGTTAACAATTCATCGGTAAGAGTCGGCGCTAGAAAAATCGTTCCGTTTGTAGGAAAAGTTCCAACAGAAGAAAAATTCACTGCAGCCATTTTCTCTTGAATAGCTACAAACTCCTCTATTTTCTTAGTATATAAATTAACATCTAACTCCTTATAGTCCGCAAGTGTGATATGCGGTTCTACTCCAGCTAATTGATTTGACTCTATTATATTCGTTAGTTCATTTTGCAATTCTATAATCTTATTAGTAAACACACTATCAAATGTTGCAATAATAGCGTACATGCGTCCTCACCCCTTTGTTACATATATTGCTTCCCATTCTTCACGAATCATTCCCATTCGAATAGAATCATAGTATGTTCCGTTATAATATCGGCATTTGCGCATTCTACCTTCTAAAGTCATTCCTATTTTCTCAGCTACTTTCATCATTCGTTCATTACCAGACCACGTCGTGAGCCCTACTCTACCAATCTCCATCTTTTCAAATAATAAATCTCGATATAATGTTAATGCTTCTGTACCGTAGCCACCATTCCAGTATGTTGGATCATAAATAACAATTCCCATCTCCAACCAACGCGTCGGTTTATGTTCCCAATAAAATCCGACTGTACCTATAACTTGACCGTTATTTTCTATAATTAAATTTGATAGAGGTTCTTCTTGTAAACGAGTTAACATCTTTTCTTTATAAGGTGCGTATTCTTGCATTGAGAAAGGGAAATATGGCGCGTCCCACTTCTTCCATTCTGGATTTTCTTCTTTAAATACGAGGCTCCATAATGTTTTTATATTTGATTCTTCAATTGTACGAATTGTAACTTTGTTCCCCTTTTTTATAACGTTTTGCATAATTTCCTCCTACATTCCTCTTTATTTCATATATAATTATAATATCTTTTCAGAAAAATCAAAACAAAACTCTATAATATATTGTTTCATTTTGTTATTTGGCACCTATTATTTATAAAGAAAATAGTCTTCTAACCTTTAATCTCACCATATTCCAGGAGGAATTTATTTTTGAACAAGTTCAAGGGATGTATCAACGATTTCAAGAAGATATGAAACGGAATGCCAGAAGATAAATCCTCCATAATAGCTAAAGATGACATACGTGACCGTAACGCAGTTAATAAAAAATAGGAGGTTACATCCCTCCTATTTCAGCTCAATATTTTACTTTCCTTCTTATTTATCTCAAGTAGAATCCCTTTCTCTATCCAGCCTTCTACTCCATTTTTTTTAATTAAATCATACCCTGCGCAGCTACCATCAATGAGAGAAACAATATCCCCTTTTCTAACATCTATTTGCGCACAAGAAATATCAGTTTTCACTGTGTATTCACCTGACTCACGTTGCCTAATATATTCATTTTTCACATTGAGTAATTTATTCGTTTCCTTTTGCTTGCATATTGTGTAATCTCGCCTCTTCTCCACCGGCTCTATGTAATAATACGGATATGTAACCCCTCCCTGCATTGTTGCATCAGCATTAAATTCTGCTGTTGCTTCATAAATTGGAAAATAGTCTACATATGTATAAGAAAACGTATCACCTGTTAGTTTCCTCTGAATGATAAATGCATTTAATTGCCCTGCTTCTTTAATCGCATTCCCGCCGTCAATTGCAATAATTTTTTTCTCCTTATCAATAACTGGATTGTTAGACGGGGCTTCCTCAGAATAGTTCACAACAGGCCAATGCCCAACAACTACATACTTATTAGCTCTATGCGATTTATTAAAAAACTCTGGCATTGCTATCGCATTTTTGCGCGCTGTTTCTTTCCAATCTACTCTATCTTCCAGTCCAGCATGTACAAAAATATAATCTTCTGTTTCAATCGCTGTTGGCAGCTCATTTAGCCAATTTATTTCTTTTGAAAAGTGACTTAACAGTACTTCCTTCACTTCCTGAATTGAAGTATCTTCCTGAATAGAAAAATGTAATTGTTCTAACCATTCATTAAAAATCGAATGCTTTCTCGTACATAAATAATTAATGAGACCTGGATTTTCATTTAGAAGAGCATCAACTAAAACTTCACAATTCCCTTCAACAACGTGAACATTTAAATTACTCTCTACAAGATCCATTACATAGTCTACTACGCCGATGCTATCGCTTCCTTTCTCACAAAGGTCTCCATTAATAATTAAATAATCTTCATTCTTAAAGTTAACTTTATGTAGTAATTCTTTTAAAAGGTTCAATTCTCCATGAATATCAGACATTATGATAACTCTAGCATTATTAGGGATAGATAGTTTCTTTATTTTCTCCAAGTATAAACGCTCCAATCATTTTCTTTCTTTATACAAAATAAATTATAAACCTTTCTAAATGAAATAGGTTCTATATTATGTCATATAGAACCTATCTTTCTTTATAATTTTTTATGAAAAGAATAACTTACCTTATCATACCCTTCCCTTTCATAAAAACGATGAGCATCAATTCTAGGAAACGCTGATGTTAAGTCGATAGACTCACATCCATTTTCCTTTCCCCAGTTCTCTATATAAGAAAGTAATACATTCCCATATCCTTTTGAACGATGTGCTTCTGCTGTTACAAGGTCATATACGAAAACGTGCTTCTTATTATAAAAGTTCGTACAAATTGCTACACCGGCAAGGCCAACAACTTCATCATCTTCATTACGTAACGAAAATAGTTTATAATTTTCTTCTTTCATTTTTCGAAATAAAAAGCCTGCTTCCTCTTCGGAAAGCTGTGTTCGTAATTGCTGTAAAATAGGTAATACTTCATGTAATTGTGCTTCTGTTACTACTTCTTTAACATTCATTTGAACTCTCCCCTAACAATTTGTATAATTTTCTAAATGTTATATCATTATTATAGGGAGTATCTGCCCTTCACTTAAGTGACAGTTTAATTATTTTTTATAAGGCCAGTTTTAAAGGAGAGTTCTTACTATGGATTTTACTATCCCATTGCAATTAGAAAGCAATACACCTATTTACTTACAAATTTACGAATTTATAAAATATGAAATTATACAGGGAACTATTTCTGTTGGTACACGTCTTCCCTCACATAGAAACTTAGCGTCACAACTTAATATTAGCCGCATTACTGTTGAATCAGCTTATCAACAATTATTAGCTGAAGGTTATGTAGAAAGTAAACCGAAGCGTGGTATTTTTGTTGCAAATGTCGATATTGACGTTATCCCGAATAAAAAATTAAATATGGCAAAGGAAAAGAGCAATTTAATAGAAGATCCGTTTGAATATGATTGTAGCCAAGGTCTTATTGATCAAACTGCTTTTCCGATTACAAACTGGAAAAGAGCGTTACAAGAAGCAATACTAAAGTACGAAAATGCGTTATTTGCTAAAGAAGACCCACAAGGTGAGTTCGTTCTTCGAGAACATATTTCAACATATTTATATCATGCGCGCGGTGTATATTCTTCACCTGATCAAATTGTGATTGGTGCCGGAACACAGCCACTTCTTTGGCTACTAATTCAACTGCTTGGTCCTACAAAAGAGTACGGCATTGAAAATCCTGGATTTCACCGTATACATGCAATTGTTAAAAGCTGCAATCAACAAATTCATCCCATTCCATTAGACGAAAAAGGGATTCGTATTTCTAACTTATACAATACAAATTCCAATGTCGCATACGTTACGCCATCACATCAATTTCCGCTTGGAATGATTATGCCTTTATCTAGAAGATTGGAATTGTTAAAATGGACCAATGATCGCGATGGATATATTATTGAAGATGACTATGATGGGGAGTTCCGTTACACAGGTAAACCAATTCCGTCTTTACAAAGTCTTGACTCAAATGAACGTGTTATTTATATGGGGACTTTCTCAAAATCTTTTTTACCTTCTTTACGAATGGGATATGTTGTTTTACCACCGCATCTTTTAAAAACGTATGAAGCGTTGCAAGGTATTTTTAAACAAACAGTCTCTACTACACAACAACTTGCTTTCGCTAATTTTATACAAAGTGGAAATTGGGAACGTCATATTAACCGCAGTCGTACGTTATATAAAAGAAAACATCATACATTAGTAAAATTCATTGTGAAAGAAATGGGTACTAATGTTCAAATTCTTGGTGAACAATCAGGTCTTCATATTGTTCTACGTATCCATAACAATATGAATGAACAAGAACTTATTGAATCAGCTAAGAAACAAAGTATTAAGTTATATCCACTTTCTCCCTATGATTTTGTAAATGATTTACGCAAAGAACCTTACGTATTACTCGGTTTCGGTAGTATTCCCGAAAATAAAATTGAAACGGTAGTAAACTTATTGAATGAAGCTTGGTTTCCTAGTTAAAAGAGAATTTGCTAACGCTGAGTTTAACTCGCAATACAATAACAATTCAACAAAACAAAAAAGAAGATTGTCCAAAATAGCTTTTTGGACAATCTTCTTTTAGTTAATCACCTGATCGAGCGGTCCTTCCCGGACGCTTAACACCAGTTGTTTCTGTTGAATAAGAAGCTTCAATTATAGCAGTTGGATCTACAGAGAGAACGAGATCTTTCATTTTCGGATAAATGAAACGGTTTGTAATACAATAAATGATTCTCTTATGCTCTCCTAAAAAACCACCTTCTCCATGTAGATACGTAACGGATAATTGCAATTCTTTCATAAGTAGATCGCCTATTTCTTTATTCTTACCAGAAATAATCATGACGCTCTTTCCTTGATTAATGCCATCTAATATGAAATCAATCATCTTCGTAACAATATAGAAAATTGCTAATGAGAACATCGCTTGTTCGATTGAAAATAAAATGGCCACAAAAATGAAAATAACTGCATTTACAGCAAGTAAAAATGTGCTAATCGGTACCTTAAAGTGTTTGTTCATCCAAACTGCTAACATTTCTGAGCCATCTATTGCTCCGCCCATTTTCACTACAATCCCTACACCAATTCCAAACAGTACGCCACCATAAAGTACAATTAATAGTTCAGAAGTTGTAATCGCTGGAAATGGTTTTAAATAAATCAATCCGAGTGTTGTAACGACATTCGCATACGATGTACGTATAAAAAACTTCTTCCCCATTACTTTTGCAGTAAATAGTAAAATAGGAATATTAAGTCCTAAAAACACGCCATACAGCGGTAATCCTGCAACTTTATTTGCCATAATAGCAATAGCCGTTACCCCACCATCTACTAGTCCATTAGGCGCTAAAATTAGTTCTAGTGAACCCGCTACAATAATGGAACCAATTGTTAATAATACGTATTCAAATACTCTCTTCATTCATTACCCCCAAAACTTATATATTTTCTTAGTATTATTTTAACGTAATCTTACTACTAATACAAAGATATCAGTTTATATACACAGAAGTTCCACCTTTACAGTGATTTTTATGTAATTGATTTAAAGCCTAATAGAAGAAACACACTTACATATTACAATAAGTGTGTTTTAAGCGTTTATTCTGCTATTTGCGAGCAGTAGACTCCCGTTTCAAATTTCAGCTGAAACAAAGAGTCGGCTACCCAAAAACGTCCGATTCGTGTGAGCTAACAATCAGTTGTAGATGAACAAAGTCCAAACTGATTAAAGTTTCACTTTATTTAAGCTTTAAATATGAATTCATTTTCATTTTAAATATTTCATCAACTGCTCTCTCATACCCACCACTATTTCGAAGTGACTTTCCAACTTTACGACTATTTTCCTTAAACGTTACATCATCCATTACTTCCTTTACAGTCTCACGTAACAATTCAGAAGTTAATTCTTTACGATTAAGCCTTATTCCAGCCCCTACTTCAGTCACTCGTTTCGCAACTAAAGGCTGATCTCCTGTTACCGGAATTACAACTAACGGGACACCGTAATATAACGCTTCACTCGAGCTGTTCATACCACCATGTGTCACGAATACATCAGCATGCTGTAATACTTCTAATTGCGGCACATAATTATACAACTTAAAGTTATTCGGAATATTTTCAAATTGACTTATATTTATTTTCTTACCAACAACTAATATGACTTTCGCTTCTACATCTTTAAACGCTTCAAAACATTTTTCATACAGGGCAGGTTGTTCATTAAAAACTGTTCCCATAGAAATAAAAATCACTTTTTCATCTTTTAAATCTTTAATAGGAAAACTGTTCACTTCTTTTCGAGTAGCAATTGATGGACCGACAAATTTATACGATTCATCAAATACATCCGAATGTGGCTGATATTCTTTTGAAGTGTATACAATCGTAATATCGCCAGGATGATTCATAATATCATACAAACTTTTACATTTCATTCCATACTGCTCTTTCCATCTTTCCATTCCCACTACACAAGATTGGTATAATGGATTGGTCTCATCTATTGGGCTCGATTCTTGCTCATCATTAAAAGTAATGTACTGATTAAAAGCAAAGGTTGTACAAGAAGAAACGCTTCGCAACTGTAGAATATTCGCTATAATACGTCCAACCGGAAAATGATTATCGTATATTAAGTAATCGTACTTTTCTCCTTTTGTTTCTTCTACAATTTTAGTAACAATACGTTCTGATGCTTCAATCATATGGGACAGCATCGTCAAAGGACTACCACCCTCATTAACTCGTTCCATAATATTAATTTGCGAAAGAAAATTCTCAAATGATCGAAATTCAGCGCCTGTTGCTTCAACCTTGTTTTTGTAATCTTCAATACAATATGATACAACTGTTTCCCCACGTCGAATTAACTCATTAACAACTGCTATCGTCGGATTAATATGACCTTCTCCAGGGAAATTTATTACGAGTACGTTCGCCATACCATTCTCTCCTTTCGATTCAACACACATTAATTAATACTAAATCATGTTAATTAATTTAAATCTATTATATAGGAATCTATTCTCCTTCTTCCTATCTTTCTCTTCATTTTATTATTGAGAAATATTGTCTAAAGCCCGCACTATTACGAGTACAGAACCTTATAAATAGGCACTTCATTCCCCTTTTACTTTTCATATCTCGTATCATACGAACTTTACATTCGAGCATTTTTCACGTTTATCATTCGAAAACATTATTTTGATAATTCATACAAAACTAGAAAAATATAATTTCCATGCTGATTTCTCACTATAAATTTATGTATGCTCTATATTGTCCCCTATCATGATCCACGGGGTACATATTCTGTTATATAATGAATTTATAGAATTTACAGAAAAAATGAGGGAATTTCATGTTACAACAACTATTCACTTCACCTATTCTATCCATCCGAGCTTTACATCCAGGCTATGAAGATCATGCAAGTGACGTTTTTCTCATTCAAACAGCAGATGCAGAAGTTATCGTTCGTTCTTCTAAAATGAATGAAGAGCCAAATAATGATTTTTGGTGGGGATGCAAAAATCTCTTTGGAATTGATCCAAGGAACGTACATCATTTAGAAACGGTACATGCATTGCTGCAAAAACATACAAATCTTCCTATCCCAACAATTGTAGAAAAACATATTTTAGATGGCCGAGAATTCATTGTGGCTGAAAAATTAGTAGGTAATACAGTTCAATCTTTTATTGGGCAACCAGATTCTATTTTATTCAGCCTAGGAAAAGGACTAGCACAAATACATAAGTATACAGCCCATTTCGTAGGAAATCCGTCACGTACACTCCAAGTTCCACTAGCGGAATTCCAGCCACACATTTTAAAAGTGAGTAAAGAACTTGTGAATAGGTTTTATTCCGATAACGAGAGCATATATAACACATTTCATACTTTTGAGTCACAACTTTCTACCTTACCAACACCAAAGGAATCTACACTCGTCTTAATTGATATGGATCCTACTCAGTTTTTATCAGATGGTATAACTATTACTGGTTTAGTAGATACAGAAGCTTATGCAGTTGCCCCGCGAGAGTTTGATTTTATCGGATTAGAATATGTACTTTCAGAAAAAGAGGCTCATGCCTTTAAAAGTGGTTACGAAACAATTATGTCTATTCCTCATCTTGAGGAATGTAGACAGCCTTATCGTTATTTGTACCGACTGTTATCTGTTCAAGGTAGTGTGGAATTAAAGAAATGGTTAAGTTACCCATCCTATTTTTAAAAACGATTGCGAGGGATTATGAAATGAACATTGAAAAAAAGAAATCTTTAACAGCAAACGAAATTCAGCAAATGAAAGATTTAGCTCATATTTGCGGACAATACGATCAAATTGATTACTCATCAGATTTACATGTTAACTTTTTAACTGCTCGTAATAAAAAAGAAATCAATGATTTTCTATTTTTTGATGATACCCAATTAATTGGTGCATTAAGTATGTACGACTTTGAAAGACCGACTAAACTGGAGTTAATAGGATTCGTGCACCCAAACTATAGAAAACAACATATAGGCACTACCCTTTTACAAACTGCCATGAACGAAATGCAAAAAAGAGACATAGACGAAGCTCTTCTCATCATTAACGGAGATTCCTCATCTGGGAAAGCATTTGCAAATCAAATGAAATTACCTTATCTATACAGCGAGTATAATATGACTTGTAAATCAAATAAAAAACGAGAAACAATGAAGAATACTATTAAACTTTCCATCGCATCTTCAGAATTACTTCCTGATCTCATAGAAATCTCTAGTAAAGCTTTCGGGGATTCTGTAGCAAATACATCCACATGGTTACAAAAAATGATGAAGTCACCTTCTCATCAAGTTTACGTTGCTCTTATGAATGAAAAATCAATTGGAACGATTACAGTTACTCACCAAGAGCAATCTACTACACTTTCAGGCTTCGCAGTCCATCCTTCTTATCAAGGTAAAGGATATGGTAAAGATATTCTAAGTTATATGGTACATACACTCATTACAGAAGGAGTTTCAACGATTGAATTAGACGTCGAAACGAAAAATAACAATGCTTTACAGTTATATACACATTGTGGCTTTGAAATTATAATGAAGCATAATTATTATGACTTGTTCAAAAAACATCAATAGCCCAATTTTCATTTACGAAAAGTAAAGAAAAAACTGAATCATATCGATTCAGTTTTTTCTTAATATATTTACAACCGCAGTCGTTTCATTATTTTCTTTATAAACACGAGGAATTCTTCTGTCTAACATACATGTAACTTCATAATTAATTGTGCCTAACATATCCGCTACTTCTTCTACAGCAATTTCTTCTTCACCTTGTTTGCCGTAAAATACCACGTCGTCCCCTACTTGTACTGGCATCGCTTTTGTAACGTCCAGCATAAGCTGATCCATACAAACACGACCAATAACCGGCACTCGAACTCCATTAATTAATGCATACCCTTTATTAGATAACTGGCGATTATAGCCATCAGCATAACCAATCGGCACAGTCGCAATCCATTCTTCACCCGTTGTTACATACGTATTTCCATAACTAACACCACGATTTTTCGTCGCATGTTTAACATGAGCTACTTTTGATTTTAATGACAATGCAGGCTGTAAGGAAACGACTGTATGATCCACTTCTTTCGAAGGATACATGCCGTAAACTCCAATACCAACGCGAACCATATTTTGAAATGTATTGCTTAGTTCCATTGACCCTGCACTATTTGAACTATGAATGTATGGTATTTGCATCCCTAATTCATTTGCTGTATTTACAGCTTTCTCAAATAAACTTGTTTGCATATTCGTATACGATTTATCAATTTCATCTGCCGTAGAGTAATGTGTAAACATCCCTACTACCTCTACATACTCCATACGGTTTAATTCTTCTAAAAATGGTTTAACTTCTTCTTCTTGCAAACCGATACGGCTCATTCCTGTATCGATTTTCACTTGAATACGTGCTTTATTTTGAAGACGTTGTGCAATTTCATTTATGCCTTGTAAATCTTCTATTCTATAGACTGTCATCATAACGTCATATTGAATTGCGGATTCCGCAGCTGCAACTGATGTATAACCCAATATTAAGATCGGTACAGTGATTCCAGCTTCTCTTAATTCGATCGCTTCATCGACAAATGCAACTGCAAGCTGGTTCACCCCTGCTTCAATCGCAGCTTTCGCAACTTCAACTGCCCCATGGCCATACCCATTCGCTTTTACAGCAGCCATCATTGCAATATTTTCATCGTTTACATGTTTTTTAAATTCTTTTACATTATGTTTTACAGCATTTAAGTCAACTTCAACAATTGTATCTCTTCCATATTTCAAACTCATTGGTCTAACTCCTAACTCAATAATTGCATTCCATTCTATTTCACGTTTCATATGACCTTTTACAATATAATACGTTTCACTATGCTAGTCAAACTACTAGAATTTTCGGAATTTTAAGTATGATATAATACCCTTAAGAATTAATTATATATGGAGATGAGGAGAATTACAATGTTTATACAATCTGCGTTGCATCAACTAAAAGTTGCTGTTGATACTTCTATCCAAATACTGAATCAATATAATGAAAGTGATTTGAAAATAACACCGATTGAATCAAAGCGGTCATTATTTGAAATGTGTACACATCTTTCCCTTATTTGCCATGCTGATTTACTCATCTTAAATGGTATTTCGGAAAAAGAGTTACATACCTTTTATATAGAACAAACACCCGAAACAATTACTCAAATGCAACAAATGATGATACAAGGGTACGATTTACTTTCTAAAACTTTTTTATCCTATTCCAATGAAGAATTAGCGGAAATTATGACTGCTTATTGGGATATTGCTTATTCTCGATTCGAATGGTTACTTGAAATCGTCGCTCACTTTTATCATCATCGCAGTCAAATTCACATTTTACTAGTTGAGCATGTTAAAGATCCTTGCATTCCTTTATTTGAATGAAAAGAGTGGAAACAAAGCCAATAAAGAGTATGACTCCTAATAAAATAAACGTCTGAGCATAGTTCCCTATTTTCATAAGATAAATAGAAATAATAGGTCCTATACTAGTTCCTAAAAATAAAACGAAAGTATAAATAGAAACCGCTATTCCCCTTGCTCTCCCTCCTAATTGGCCGACAAGAGAAACTAAAGATGGAACCGATATAGCAATACCTATTACGAAGCAGACGCTCATCATTACAAGTAACGGCAGTGTCGAAATAAATCCCATTGAACTTAGACTAAAAATAGCAACTAACAATCCTCCTTGAAGAACTTTCTTTACTTCGAACCTCTGTGTTAAACGACCTGCAAATGGTGATAATAACATACCAAATAACCCTGCTAAGCGAAAATAAAGAATTTGTTCTGCTGTTAAATTGTAAGTAGAAGAGCTCAAATAATTCCCTAAAACAGTATACATATTAACAAAAGCCATTAATAAAACAAACGCAACCATATAGCTCCATACTAAGCTTTTATGTGTAAAAACTTTCCCCATCTGTTTCATTGGCCCCAAAATATCCGTATAAGCTTGAGACGTTTCCCCTTTCGGAAGAGAATAATGAACCCATACAGCAGTAATGATATAGACAAAGCTAAGAAGAAAGAACACCATATGCCATCCAAAATGCTGACTAACAGCAGTACTTATTACCTGCCCTGCAATTCCAGCTACTAAAAAACCGGTACTAACAAACCCTATCGTTGTAACTTTTTTCTCTACTGGAAACATTTCTACAACGTAAGCTAACGCCACTGGAGAAAATGTAGCTGCTGCTATTCCCTGTAACCCTCGAAGAATAATAAGCCAAAATAAGCTATCCACAAACCCTAAGAAAAAAGAAACAATCGACAGTGCAAGCAATCCAATAAAAATCACTTTTTTTCGCCCATATTTATCAGAGATTGCCCCAAATAACAAACAACCTATAGCAAAACCTACCGAAAATATACTGCCTGTAGCCGCAGATTGCTCTAATGAAACCTTAAAAATGTCTGAAAATAGAGCGATTAAAGGAATGGTCACATATAGGCTGGACATAACTACCATACCTGCCCAACATAACACCGCTGTCATTACTGTATAATTCCTCCCACTATTTACTTCTTTTGATATTTCCATCATAAAATCTCCCCCTTACATTGATTTTCCTCATCGATTGAAAACTTATAAAGTAAATGACTCAAAATAAAATCCCTTCAACACTCACTTAATTCGTTTACGTTAATAAATACATTATCGCCCTTTAAATTAGCTAAACATATAATAAGGTAACCTAATTATATGTTTAAATAAAAAAGTTGACTCTCACAATCAACTTATTTACCTACCTTCGCCTAATTTCATCTGCATAATTACTTGCATTTTATTTAATAGCTTCTCTAACACTTGACGCTCTTCTTGATTAAAGTCATTAACTAACGAAGCGCAAGATGACCAAAAAGTCGGTAAAGAATGTGTAACTAGTTCTTTTCCTTTCGGAGTAATTTTCACCTTTAATCTTCTTCGATCTTCAGAATGATGGAACCTTACGATTAACTCTCGTTTCTCCATCCAATCTAATAAGCCGGTGACAGAAGCACGTGTAATCCCTAATCGACTCGCTATATCCGACGGACTCATGTTCACTTCTTCTCCATTCGATTCCATTTCACGCAAAATAAATAACAATAAAAAATCTAATTTGCTTTCCGAAATACCAAGCGGAGCTAAATCTACGTCAACAGCATCAAGAACATTATCAGACGTCCATAACATTAACAAACCAAGTTTTGCTGCGATTGGATCTGTTTCCGCTGATGCTGTCTTTTTTATTAACTCTGCATATGGATCAATCCCTAAAGGAAGAGCACCTTTTTTTGAATCCATTCATTTTCACTCTCCTTCCCCCTATTTAATTAGCTTACCTAACTACTTTTATATTATACTCATTTCCTTCCTTTTATTGCAAGAGTATTGTTAGAAAAAAATTCTATTATGAAAACAGGATTTTTTTCACTTACTAATTATTTTTTCAAATGATCCTAAACTCTTTTAAAGCAAACGAAATGCCACCTTCACTTGATTTCTTTGTAACGAAATCAGCTTTTGTTTTTAACTCTTCTCCACCATTCCCCATCGCAATTCCTAAACCTACATACTGTAGCATTTCAATATCATTTCCACCATCTCCGAATGCCATTGCTCCTGACTTACAAATATTTAAATGTTCCAATACCTTTTGGATTGCAGTTAGCTTCGATACTTTATTATCTTCCAGCACATTCATAACATAACCATGAAAACGTTCAAACGTAAGCATTGGATATCTTTCAAAAAATTTTTGAGCTTCCATTTCATCAGCATACAGACATATACAATACATCTCTTCTGATAAGTTTCTAACTTTATCAGGATACCGCTCTAAATTTAAAGTTTCGTTTAATGCTCGTATTACACGTTCATCTTTTGAGGCTATACCATTCATAGAAAATTCTTCTGTAAAGTAAGAAACACTATGACCATGTAATTCAGCGAAATTTGAAATATCATGAACAATTTCACTTGAAAGTATCGATTTATGAATAACTTCTTCCTTACACTTTATATGTCCACCATTTGCAGAAATAAATGTGTCTATGCCTAGTTCTTTAAATTGTGAGCATAAACTATATGGTCTCCCTGTTGTAACAACTACGTGAATCCCTTTATCTATTAACCTTCTTATCACTTCTTTTGTACTTTCGTGCATACTTCTATCAATCTCACTTAAAAGCGTACCGTCAACATCGAAAAATACAACTTTATACATAAGTCTCTACATCCCGCCTAAATGATTCGTATCATTAATGAAATGTACCGTTTTTTGTTCACCATCAATTTCAATTAAACTTATTCCCGTATCTCCTATTTTAAAGTAATAATCCATTGAAATTGGCATTTGGAAAAATGCTCGTAATAGACTATTTATTACACCACCGTGTGCAACGATTGCTATCCGATCATATGTATTCTCTGTCACGATTTTAGAAAAGATTCCTTCTATTCTCATTCTAAATTCAATAAATGATTCTCCATTTTCAAAACGGTCATGAAGAAACTTTGGCTCAGGATATTTTTTCGCTTCTTCAAAAGATAAACCGGCTTGCACCCCATTATTAAACTCCATTAATTCCTCTTCTAATTGAATTGGACAACCAATTGCTTCCGCTAATGTTTCACCAGTTTCACGGGCACGTTTTAATGTACTTGCCCAAATGAAATCTGGTGGAAAGTCAGCCTTCACTTTCTGTATAAGTCTTTGTACTTGCTGTCTTCCCTTTTCTGTTAATTCAAAGTCAGCTCTTCCTTCATGTACATTCAGGATGTCCGCTTCGGATTCTCCGTGTCGTATTAATAGTATTTGCATTCGTTCCCCCACTCCCTGATTTAATGTTCAGAAGATTACATTATATCATATTTTTAACTTTTCATAATAAAAAAGGAACGGTCTCCCGTCCCTCACCCATTTACCTTCTCCGCATCATTCCAATAATACTTACTAAGTGCTTCCGTTAATACATCAATTGTGTTATATAATTCATCTAACGTATTATCCACACCACCAACTTCAATTAACATCGCGTTTTTAGATAAATCTTGGTTATAAACGCCGTTTCCATCTTTTTTATACTTCGGAAAAATCCCTCTACTTAATCCGTAATAGTTTTCATCTAAATAACTATTGATTGCTCTTGCAATTTTTTCGTTTTCAGTACGTCCTTCATTTTCCATCCCAATTATAAAATATAATCTTGCATACGATTTCCCGTTAATTACTTTTGTAGTTACTTTCTTGCGCTGATCATCACGGTGTATATCAATTGGAAAAGTAATTTTATTATTTTGTGCTAATGCTTCCTTTACATATCCATGAGATGCTGTATACGATTGATACCATTTCCATTTTTTACTTGCCAGTAAATCACCCATATTCGTTTTATCATGAACTACTGGAATTCCTTGCTCTTCAAGTTGCTCCTTCATACGTTTTCCTAATAAGGACACATTTACATCTGGACTCGATGGATCGGTAGCTCCTGGTAATAAAGGAAAGAAGGATTCCCAACTATGTGTATGGTAAATGTATACTGCATTTTCACCTTTTTTCGTTCCGTTCTTTTTCTGCACCGGATTATTCTTTTCTGCTTCTGTAACTTTATCTTTTGCTACCTCTCGCTCTTTCGTTACTTCTTCAATCGGTACACTAGATTCATTCGGGATATTCGTAAAGTTTGTCCCTTCCCCAGCTACGATAATGTTAGAGTAATACTTTGACATACCAGGTACTTCTTTACCGACAAATGTTCTTAAATCTTTAATTTTCAAATCTGTCGCAATAGAGAACATCAAATTCCCAACAGACTCCCGTTTATTCTGCTTAAAATAATCAAATCCATAATAGTGATTCTCACTTTCTATCATTTGAACAAAACCTTGCATAGACACTTTTCCAAACCATTGATTCGCATAACTTGATTTCATTGTATGTAAAAGCGACGTCAAAATTGACGCGATAATTATTACTATTAGCGCATATAAAAAAAGTAACGAGATTAGTTTTTTCCCATGTATACGAGTTGCATACTTTTTCACTGTATCACCTTCTTTATACATGGATATGTACAAGCCTTTCGTAATATACGCACAAAAAAGAGAAATGGCATCCCATTCCTCTTCCTCACTCTTATTGTTCTTTACCTGTATCATTTGAAGGCAATTTCTTCGCTTGTTTTTCTTTAAAGATTTCTCCGATTGCCCCAAGAGTACCAAGTGTTTCAATTGCATTAGATGGAATAAAGACTTTATTTGCTGGTCCTTTTGCAACCTCAATCAATGATTCAAATGATTTATAAGCAAGTACGCGTTCATCTAAATCTGCTGCACGAAGTAATTCAATTCGGTTTTGTTCTGCTTTTGCGATTTCTTCAATTGCTCTTGCTTCCCCTTGCGCTTCTAATTCTTTGGCTTCTTTTAAACCTTCAGCTTCTCGAATACGTGCTTCTTTATCCCCTTCGGCCATCAAGATTTTACTTTGTTTTTCCCCTTCCGCACGAAGAACTTTATCTTGTTTTGCTGCTTCAGCTTCTAAAATAATCGCACGTTTATTACGTTCTGCTTTCATTTGTTTTTCCATCGATGCTTGCACATCTTTTGGCGGGTTAATGTCTACTACTTCAACACGCTCAATACGAACGCCCCATTTTTCTGTTGCTTCATCAAGCGCTAAGCGAATTTCTGTTGAAATTTTTTCACGACCAGATAACGTTTCATCAAGTTCCATTTTACCGATAATTTGACGCATCGTTGCAGAAGTAATGTTACGAACACCATATTCATAGTTTGAGATACCATATGTCGCAAGTTCAGGTTCGACAATTTGATAGAAAATAATTGTATCAATTTCTACTTGTACGTTATCTTTCGTAATTACCTTTTGTGGTGGTACATTCGTTTGTTGAATACGTAAGTCGTGATATACACGAACGCGATCTACAATTGGGATTAATATATTTAATCCTGGGTGCATAATACGCTGAAACTTACCAAATCTTTCAACAACCCCAACTTTTTGCTGAGGAATAATTTTAATTGTTAATGCGATAAATGTAACTACAATTAGCGCGAATACAATTGTTAACGTTAATGCTATCATATTTATTCACTCTCCTTTTTTACTTGTAATATAGTACTATGCCTCTTTATAACAACGACTTTTTCTCCAGTGTCAATCGGAACATCTGCAATAGCTGTCCAAGTATCTCCATCCACCTTCACAATACCGTTCGTTTCATTTGTAATCGCTTGCACAACAATTCCTTTTTTACCGACAAGCATATCTACTGTATCCGTAAAACCTTTTGCTTCTCGAAAGTTTTTTGAAATTCTTTTCGTAAAGAATGTCAATGTTAAACTTACAATCGCACCAACAGTAACTTGTAACAATAGTGCATCCGGAGCAAATAAAGCAATAAGACCTCCGACAACAGCTCCAATTCCAAGCCAAAGCATATAAAACGTTATCGACAACATTTCCGCGATAAATAAAATACCCGCTATAATAAACCAAATCACCCAACCAGCCATATGCAACCCTCACTTTCTTTCTCATTTTCTATATGTATATGAAGAAAAGAATGGTTTATCCGCCCTTTCTCATACTTGGGCGTTTACTGCAAGTTATCGTACATATTCGCTGTTACAATAAGTATTAATAAAATACTATATCAATATATTCTTCATTATACATGAAAATTCCTTTCAAAAAATGACAAAAAATTTAATTCTTTTAAAATTATTTTTTTCAGTTTATAATAATTCTAACTCGAATTTGTATTTTTTTGGAAGGTGATATCCTTAATGTGGAATCATTCAATATCATACTATTTAGGATCAAAAATCTGTATTACTCTTGCTGACATCGTTTACATAATGATTATTACAACTCATATCTATATATCAACTAAATCAGCTACTATTACTGCCCTTTTTCCATTATTACAAGTTATCACAAATTTGATCGCAAACATATCTGCACCACTTATAATGAATCGTTTTTCATCTTATTCAGTACTTTTTATATTACAATGGACAAAAACTGCCCTATTCATGTTATTAACGCTATTATTTCCGGTCCTTTCCAAAAACATTGTAACTCTATTAACTTTCATTTTTTTCATTTCTTTATGTAGTGGGTGGAGTGCTCCATTACTATACAGTATTGTTCCACGCCTAACACCAAAAGAAAGATTAGTAAAAGTAAATAGTATCTTTTCCTTTTCATCACAAATTGTACAAGCGGCAGCTTATTCATTTACAAGTATTATCGTTCTGCTCATTGGCGCTACTTCTACATTCATGATTACTATTATTTTAATGATTTTCGGATGTATTGCATTGCATATTTCATTACATTCCATCCATACCGAACGAGTAACAGAGCCTTCTTCTTCAAAAAACACAGCTTTATTTGAAGGCTGGAAACTATTATTTCATCATCCTTCTTTGCGCACAGTTACATTAATGGACTTAATTGAAACTTTCGCAGGGACGATATGGATTGGCGCTATTACGATGGCATATGTAACGACTGTTCTGCATAAAGGAGAAGAATGGTGGGGATATATTAACACAAGTTATTATGTGGGCACGTTAATTGGTGGTCTATTAGCGTGGAAAATAAGTACATATATTCAAAAAAATTTAATACGCTCCATGGCGATAGGATCACTTATATTTAGTATTCTTACATTTTTATATGGTATAACAAGCAGTGGATTTATTGCGCTTTTCCTATGTGTTCTAATGGGACCATGTTATCAAATTAGAGATATTTCTCAAACGACGGTTTTACAATCTAGTGTCGCCCCTTCTCTATTATCGAAAATGTATACAGCACACGGCGCCCTTCTTTCAACAGCTTCTGGTCTTTCTATGCTTAGCGTTGGCATTATTACTGATATGTTCGGTGTTCGTACGATTTATATGATTGCTTCTTTTCTTATTTTATGTTCTGCCTGTTTATCTTTTAGCCTATTAAAATATCATAAGACAGAGCAGAAAGATATTTCACTTTAATCAATAAATCAAAAAGGACAGGAAATTCCTGTCCTTTTGTACATTCTATTCATGACAAGTTGGGAATTTCTCTATGCTTTGTCGCTTGTTCAAAAGCGTACGCTAGTTTAATTAATATTCCTTCACGAAAAGCAGTACTTGCAATCGTAATTCCAAAAGGTCTCCCGTTTTCCATATACCCTGCTGGTATTGCTATAGACGGATAACCTGCTTTCGCACATATAGTAGAGCCTATATAAGACGGAAATAGTATCGCATCAAGATTATATTTTTCCAATGCAAAATCAATACCTTGTTTTTGCGAAAAATATATATCTTCTAATCTTGCATGTAAATATTCTGGATTTCTTAACGTATTAGGATAATCTTTTCTTCCCTCCAACTTAGTTTGTCCATATTTTAAAGCTCTTTCTGCTATGTTTTTATTAAACGCCATTAATTCTGAAATAGAATGTACGGGAATAGTAGAAGGTAATTTTGAAAGATAGTTATCTAAACTATGCTTCAGCTCATAAAGCGGAACTCCCCAGCTCCATTCTCTATGAAAGGAAGGAATATCAATATTTTCTACTACTGTCGCTCCCTCACTACGTAATACTTGGATCGTGTCCTCAAACAAATTTTCATCATACTCACCATTTTCGTAATAATCTTTTGGAGCATTACTATAAACACCAATCTTCGCTCCCTTTAAACCATTAACATCAAGATAAGATGTATAATCTTCATATGCCATACCTTCACTTTTATGAGTAGCTACATCTTTCTCATCCACTCCAGTTAAACTCCCTAGTAAAATAGCGGCATCTGTTACTGTTCTAGCAAATGGTCCCGCTGTATCTTGTGAATAAGTGAACGGAATAATTCCTCTACGACTAATTAGACCGACAGTTGGTTTAATGCCTACTACAGAGCTTTGAACAGCTGGACTCAAAATAGAGGCATCCGTTTCTGTCCCAACAGATAATACTGTAAAATTAGCGGCAACTGCTATTGCGGCCCCTGTACTAGAGCCACCAACAAACATATCATCCGTGCCCGTTCCATATGGATTGATTGTTTGACCACCTCTTGCACTATATCCAGCCCACATTTCAAAAGACATTGCATTTGCTAACTCTGTCATATTCGTTTTACCTATTATCACCGCTCCTTCCTCTCGCAGTTTTGTAACGAGAAATGCATCTTCGCTACTTATATTTTGTTCTAGGGCAATCGTACCTGCACTTGTATGCATGGAATCATTCGTTTCAATATTGTCCTTTAGCAAAACAGGTATACCATGCAATGGTCCCCTTACACCTTTTATCTTCCTTTCATAATCTAACGCTTCTGCAATAAAAATAGCATCCGGGTTTATTTCTAAAATAGAATTAATTTTCGGTCCACCTTGATCATATTGTGCAATTCTATAAAGATAATATATAACTAATTCTTTGGAAGATAACGTCCCTTCTTCCATTGCGGTCTGTATATCATGAATTGTTAATTCTTTTTTTAATACTGGATTAAACTGAATTTCCATTTATATTCTCCTTTATATCCCTTTTAGTTTTTACGAATACTTCTTACTTTTTCATTTTTTCACCTCAGCCTATTCCAAATTAATATCCCTTTAAAAAGTTTCAACTTACTTTTTAATACACCTTTAATTTCCCGAAAAATAAAAAGAGTCTGAAACGATTCATCCTTCGCTTCAAACTCTTTTTATTACTGTGCATATACCACATCTAACAAATGTAAAAACTCTCCCTGTTTTCCTGCTAATTCAGGGCATTTTGCAATATCAATCCATTCGTAGCAAAATACTAAACCTTCATCTTCCTCACCGGCACTTACTATATGTTCCCAAGTATCTTTTACATTCGTTAGTAATGTTACGTGGAAAAAGTGGCGTTTTTGATATTCCTGTTTTTCCTTCACGTGTATGATGTAATCTGCTAGGAAACGCTCTATACATAAATGACGTAATCCAGATTCTTCTTGTACTTCACGTAAAACTGCTGCTTCTAACGTTTCTCCTTCATCAACTGTTCCCCCTGGCACTTGGATACCAGCTTCAGGTATATCACGATGTTTAAAAACAAGTAATTGCTTCATCCCTTCTTTTTCTCTTGTAATATATGCATGTACTTTTTTCTTATATAACATCGTCATTATATTTCTCTCCCCTCAATTGTTCACTCTGTTACTTCTTCAAGCGTCAGTTGATTTTCATATAAATATGTAGCTTGTGGATTTCCCACATACCTTACGTGCCATGGTTCAAACCGATAGCCCGTAATTGATTCTTTTTCTTTTGTATATCGAATCACAAAACCAAATTTATGGGCATTTTCAGAAAGCCACTGCCCCTCTTTCGTCTCCCCAAAAACTGTCTCTAACTGAAATTTAGCAGATTGCGATGTAATATCCATAGCTAGTCCAGTTTGATGTTCACTCGTACCAGGAATCGCGCTAGACATCGCAGTTTTCGCTTCTCCATCTTGTTTTTTATACATCGTATTTAATGCCTTTTGTCGATCAAAAGATCTAAATCCAGAGACTGCAAAAAGGAAAATACGCTCTTTATCAGCTTGTTGAAACATGTCCTCAAGCGCACTAGCTGCCTCTTTCCTCATTTTTTTCTTTTCTTGATCACCTTCACTAGAGTAACGTACTTTCGGAATAACTAAATCTGGCGGTCTATACCCATCTGGTAAACGCCTACTTTTATTCACAAGTACAAGCGTCGAATTTGGATTACTAATTACCGCAATATCCCCATCCATATTCGCAATCGTTTCTTTCGCTTTCGGAAATATGTTATTTACATTCACTTCCTGTGCCTGCTTATCCTTATACATTTTATAATTGATTCCTGCTACTCCAACAATGAGTATCGCCGCTACGATACCAAGTAGTGTCCATCTTTTTTTCATATAACGACCTCTTATTTTAATAATTTGGCCATTTCATACTCATCAATGTTTTGTCCATCGATAATAAGAGCAGCTTTTTTGACACCCTCTTTCTCAAAGCCTTCTTTTCTATATAGTGCCTGAGCTCTTGTATTGTGGGCCATTACCGTTAATTCTAAACGCCATACATCATGTAATCTTGCCCACTTCTCAACCTCTTTAAACAAGCTCGTTCCAATACCACGCCCACTACACTCTTGCAATATACCAATTACAATGGCTGCAACATGTCTCTTTCTTTGTATGTTATTTCCATTCACTAAAATAAATCCTACTATTTTCTCTTCTTCAATCGCTACAAATATTGTTGCTTTTTCATTCTGTATAAATCGATGAATCATTTGCTCTTGTTGCTCAACTGTAGTTTTTCTTTCTCCTGGCTCGTATAACATAAATTTCGTTTCTTCATCTAATTGCTTACTTAATTGCAAAAATGGGGCTGCATCTTCTACTTTGATCTCCCTAATCACTTAAATCACCCTACCTATTTCATTGTGAAAAATTTTCCTTGTAAAAAGATTTTCTCCATTATTGCGAAAATCCCTTTCTAATTCCCCTATTATAAATAGACAAATTTCGATATTACTATAGCAATTATAAATTATGTCTATAATGTGACATCTTATCATCCTCGTTTCATGACAAACAAAAAACGTAAGCTTTACACTTACGTTTTCCCCTAATTGATGTAGGCTGATAACCATTGGCAATGCCCACCACTCATTCAAATTTCACTTTATCCATTCACTTTTTCCGCTTGCCAAAAATATTCACCAAATGCCTTAGCAAGTGCATCAATTGATCGATTTAGTTCTTCCTCTGTATTATCTACCCCGCCAACTTCAATTAATATCGCTTGTCCTGATAGGTCTTGATTGTAAACTCCATTCCCTGTTTGGAATCCTTTTTGAATTACACCACGGCTCATTCCCGGATATTTCTTACTAATCGTCTCGTGTAACGCAGTTGCTAATTGTAAGTTTTTTTCATAGTTTTTGTTACCTTTCCCAATTACAAAAGCAAGCTTAGCATACGATTTATCTCCAATTGTTTTTGTTGTTACATTTTTCCGTGCACTATCACGGTGTAAATCGAAGAAGTATTGTAATTCTTTATTACCAGCCATCGCTTCTTGTACAATTTCCCGTGACATTTTGTAAGAACTATTACTATTTAACCCTTTACTAATTAACCTTTGACCAACGTCAGTCTTATCGTTAGTAGATCCGATTCCTTCGCTTTCTAATTGTTCACGAAATCGGTCGCCGACTATGGAAATATTCGTTACAGAACTTGTCGCTTTATTCGGGTTTGGATCATTCGTTAAGTTCAGTAACGGCAAATAAGATTCCCAGCTATGCGAATGATATATAAATGCAACTTGTCTTTTTCCAGTTGTTTGAGCTGGTTGTTTTTTCTCTTTATTCGTATCAGGCTTTGGCGCTTGTCCACCTTCTCCAGTCCGTTCTTTCACTACTTCTTCAAGAGGAACACTCGACTCTATCGGTAAGTTAGAATAATTTGTTCCCTCACCTGCGATAACGATTTCTGTATCGTACTTACCAAAGCCAGGAAGCTCTTTTCCGACAAAACTACGTACATCGTTAAAACGAATATTCGTAGCCATAGAAAAGAGAAACGAAGAGATTGAAAAATCTTGATTCAAATTTCGATACTCTTGTGTAAAATAATGATTTTCTTTTCCAAGAACATACATGTAGCCATTCATCGATAACTCATTTAACCAATTATATAAATACGTTGACTTTGTCTCTTTCATAGAGGTTACCATCATACTAATAAGAAAAAAAGTCGCTAGTACCGTAGTAATAATAAATAAAACTAACTTACGTACACTTGTAAACTTCACATAAAAAAAGCCTCGATTCATACTATCACCCTCTCTATTTCAAGTTATGTACAAGCTCTAGAGAATAGACCGTTTAAATTCCGGCTATATTGTTAATGAGGTGAAATGAATTGAAGCTATTAATAGGAATATTACCAATCGCTCTATCATTCATTTTTTATTTGTCCGCTAAACATCCAAAAGTCTCTATTGTGTTACATATTTCTGCGTATTTAGCACTGTATGTACTCGGTACAATTATTTCCATTAATATATACGATGTTTTAATACAAGATTTAGTTTTCATGACGAGCATTCATGGAATTTTACTGAATCCATTTTTCCTTATTGCAGGAGCGTATATAGGAACATACACTTTGTACCTACTTTTGTCTCACATTATTATGAAAATAAAAAATGGAGCGTAACGAAATGCAGCCACCGTTCATTTGTCATACATGTAGAAAAAGAATTACACGAAAGAAAGACCTTATTACCACTACACGGTACTTCCATTTTTATTTATTTCACAACAGTTGTTTTAAGCAGCAACAACTTTTCATCCCACGTTTTATCCCTATGAATACACTTTTTTGTTTCTTTCTAATTATATACGGCCTTATTGTTGGTAGCATTCTTATGCTTACGGAGCCGTCTATCATTTGGCTTATTTTTTTGCTTCCTATTTTATATCGATTTCTTTCATATTATTATGTTGAACGTTTTTTCTCTACATAACGAGTGGACTGTCCTCTCGGAATACTTAAACATTCCCACTCATTTTCTTTTAACATTTTACCGATGTAAATAATCTGTCCAATATGCAAAGCATAATGAGAAATTTGCCTTTCAATTGCTTGCAGGACCGTATGTGCTTCACCACGAATGTATACCGTCTTCAATAGATCTTCCGGCATTATAGTATTCATCGTATTAAAAACGTATTCCCATCCTTCTTGCCACGCTGCAAGGGCTTCTTCCTTTGAAGAATAGCCTCCTTCAAATTCACCATCTCGGTCACGATCAACTTTTTCACCATCAGATGCTAAAAAATCCGTCCATCTGGAACGCATATTACCGTGCAAATGTTTCATTATAATCGCTATGCTATTTGTTTCTTCATGAGAAGACCATTGTATTTGTTCGTATGATAATTGAGAAAGTGCCCGTTCTCCTTGCTGTTTTGTTGTTTTGAAATTAGAAATGACACATTGTAAATATTCTCGTCCGATATCCATATTGTCCCCTACCCTCACACTAACTAATTTTCGTTCCATTTGGCAGTTCCATATTAGGCTGAAGCAACACAACATCACCAGCTTCAGGAACTCCTCCTAATACAAGCACTTCCGATTTAAATCCAGCTACACGCTTTGGCGGAAAATTTACAACAGCAACAATTTGCTGACCAATTAAGTCTTCTGGATTATATCTCTTCGTAATTTGAGCACTTGACTGCTTGACCCCAAGCTCCCCAAAATCAATTTCTAGTTTAATCGCTGGTACTCTCGCTTCTTTAAATTCCTCTGCCTGTGTTACTGTTCCAATTCTTACATCAAAAGTTAAAAAATCTTCAAAATTAGCCATTTTATCATTCCTCCCAATTATTACTTAGACAAAATACAAAAATCCCCTTTAAAAAAAGAAAGGCGCCTAAGCACCTTTCTTTTGTAATTCACTTGATTCATTTGATTTATAGAAGAAGAAACCAAGAATTCCGCCAATACATGATGGGATTAACCATCCTATTCCTTCTTTATATAATGGTAACATTTGAAGTACATTAGAAATCGCATCAATTTTAATGTTCGCACTTTCTAAACCGTTAAAGAAACTAATTAACAACGCACCTAAAATCGCCCCAATGTAAATTGTATTACGCTTCCCTATCCATTTATGGAAATATGAAAGAACGATTAATACAATTGCAACTGGATAAATGATCATTAACACTGGTAATGTTACTGTGATTAATTGTGTTAACCCTAGGTTAGATACAATTAAACTAAATACACATACCATAGTTACAATCGTTTTATGCGAAAGTCTTGGGAATAAGTTTGTGAAGAAGCCAGCACACGCAGATGTTAATCCAACAGAAGTTGTTAAACAAGCGAGTATAATTACAAGTCCTAATAAAATTTTGCCACTTGTTCCATACAACTCATTTACAACATTCGTCAAAATAAGACCACCGTTCTCCGACACACCAAGTGATGTACTTGTAGATCCGAGATATGCAAGTGATAAATATATTAACGTTAAGCCTAATACAGCAATAATCCCTGATACAACTGTTATTTTTGCGATTTGTCCGCTCTCTTTTATCCCTTTTGAGCGAATAACTTGTACTACAACAATCCCAAACACAAGTGCACTAATCGCATCCATCGTTAAATATCCTTGAATAAATCCACCAAAGAAAGCATTCTCTTTATAAGCAGCTAAAGGTGCAGCCGGTTCTCCAATTGGATCAATAATTGCTTTCCCGACAATAACAGCAACAATTAATACTAATAATGGTGTAAGAAATTTTCCAAACCAATCGACTAATTTAGATGGATTTAATGATAAATACCACGTTATTCCGAAGAAAAATATAGTGAAAAGAAATAGCATGTACCACTCTGAAACCATTGCATCTGATAAAAACGGCTTCATACCCATTTCAAACGAAACGGCTCCCGTACGCGGGATTGCGAAAAATGGTCCAATTGCTAAATAACTAACCAATGGGAAAATAAACGCAAATATAGGGTGAACTCTAGAAGATAGCGCTTTCAAGTCCCCCTCTACAAACGCGACAGCTGTTACAGCTAATAGGGGTAATCCGACTCCCGTTACAAGGAATCCTATCGTAGCAATCCAAACATTCTCTCCTGCTTGTTGACCTAAAACTGGCGGGAAAATTAAATTTCCTGCTCCTAAAAATAATGCAAATAGCATTAAACCAATTGCTACCGTATCACCTGGCCTCAATCGTCCCTTCATACTCTTCATTTGCATAGCACTTTTTCATTGTTTATCTTTATTTTCACAATATGCTATGCATCCTCCTCTCTGCTCAAGATGATAAAATATGCCCCTTACAAAGCAGTGTCTTTCTCCATAATTTCTCCATTCCCCTTATTATTACTCTAATTATTAATCTCGTCATTATTTTTTGTTTTTGATTTTTGATTTTTTTGAATATTTAAATCATTAGAGTGTTATTACGTGGAGTATAGTTGTCAGACCTCTTTGTTTTTATCACACATATAGTAACATATTTAGTTGAAAAATAAAAACATATTTTCAAATTGATTTTTTTGAAAATCAAAATTATCTACATTTTATATTCTTTCACACAAATGTTATTCGAGCACTAGACTCATTCTATATTATTATTTTAAAATAATTCCAAAAGCCATCTAACATATGTTAGATGGCTTTTGCATGTTACTCTATCGTTTCTACTTCACGTGGATTATTCATCTCTTCTACATACACAACTCTAAATCCATGATCTTCTAAATCTTTTTGAAGTGTTTCTAATTCACCATCTTCAAACTCTTCTCCTAATGTAAACATAATTCTACGAACTAATAGAGCATCATTATCAAAAGTCATTAAACTTTGAATACCAGTGTATTTCTTCAAAACTGTCGATAACTTTTGGATCGCTCCATTATAGTCTTGCGTTCCAATCATGACAGAATATTTACTAGAATGAACGCCCCATGCATCTTCTAATAACTCAAAAACTTTTTTATGCGTTAAAATTCCAAGGAAAATTCCTTTTTCGTCAACTACTGATAAATAAGGTAATTTTTTTATTGTAAAAAATACTTTAAAGAAAGATGAATCTTCTCTCACAAATCCTTCTTTATCGTTCAATAATTGTATTACACTTTCGTCAAGTGATCCTTTATATTCTAAAATATCTACTTTATATATATTCCCTAAAAATTTCTCTTTTTTTTCATCTAAAACTGGTACACAACGATACCCTGTTTTATTTAAATGCTCCAATGCTTCTCCTATCGTAATCGAACTTGAGCACAGTAAAACTTCCCTTTTCGGCACGTAATTCCCTTTAATCCTCATAAAAAGCCTCCTTATGTTAAAATACTTTCTGTGCCATAACTATATTATATATTCAGAAAAAAATAAATAATTTATTTTATTTTTCTGAAAATTATTCATTTTCTTGTCATAATTTATTCATGAATCCTTCACTTGCATATCTTCACTAGGAAAGCCTCTCTCTGAATGACTTAATGAAAAAGATATTGTAACTTTATTAGAAAAACGCTAAAATAAGAATAAGAATTTTCTGAATATTCAAAGAGTAGGTGGTTATATGTCTTTGTTACGCTCGCATATATGCAAATTTATAATTGGTGTCATTGTTATTTTTCTCATAAGTCCTATCCCAGCTCTTTTTATTACACATAATTATTCTTATCAAAATGGCTTAATAAGTATTTTCCAAAACTTCGATCAACTTTCTTCTATATCAATTCCAAAAATTGATTGGATGCATGAATCTATTTTTTTCTCAGCAAATCAGATGATACATACTTCTACTCATTCAACACCACTATTCCCTTACATATGGGAAATATATTTTTTATCAATTGTTCGTTTCACTTTCACTCTTGCAATTGGCTTCTTTATAAGTTTAGGAATCGGTCATCTATTTTTAAAAGCACCAAATTCAATTAAAAAGATCACTACTTTCCTACACTGGATACCGTACTCTTTTTGCACTGTATTTTTACAATGTTCTATCTTACTACTTCTTCTCTATATTGCAAACTTTATAAAGTTTTCTTATTTCTCATCTTTGATCATCGTATGTAGTACCTCTATGATTATCGTTATGCAAGCAATAAAGAAATGGCTCCCTTTCCTGTATAACACAAGTGAATATGAAATGAAAAATTCTGCTTTCCTTGTTGATACATTATTTTTAGCACTTACTTCGAATCATAAATCTATTTTAAGTTCTATTATTTTTTCCTTTTTAATTATGGAATGTACTTTTCACTCGAGCGGATTATTACAATTTATCGTTCAATTTGGTGGTACTGCACCTGTAATTGTCACAATCGGTTTACTACTATTGTATATCCCATACAGCGTCTTATCTTTTCTCCAAGCACTTTGGACAACAAACTACTCTAAACAACAAACATACACTATAACACGAAGTATCCCAAAACCGTAAAGTTACATAGCCCTCTATATTCTGAAAGTAGAGGGTTATTCCTTTTGTATCGAGGACAAAATAACAACAAACTCTAAAACTACACTATAAACATGCCAATATTTACCCTTTTCCTTTGACTATTCTTTTCATTTGGATTTATTATAAAAGTATAACATAATTGCAGGAGGTGACATCTTTATTTCAAACTTTGGAATAGAGAACACACTTGGACATATTAAATATTTTTCTCATCTTTGTACTTATTCTTATTTCGGGCTTTTTCGTTGCATCAGAATTCGCTGTTGTAAAAGTACGAAAAAGCCGAATTGACCAACTTGCAAATGAAGGTAATAAACAAGCTTTAGCTGCAAGAAGTGTCCTATCTAATTTAGATGTTTATTTATCTGCTTGTCAGCTCGGGATTACGATTACTTCTTTAGGGCTTGGTTGGCTTGGTGAACCGACTGTGGAACATATATTACGACCGCTTTTTGAAAAAATCAACATGACTGGAACAATGGCTAACACGTTATCTTTTATTATTGCTTTTAGCGTTATTACATTTTTCCACGTTGTATTAGGTGAATTAGTTCCAAAGTCTTTCGCAATTCAAAAAGCAGAAGCAATCACACTCAAATTTGCCAAACCACTTATTTTATTTGATAAAATTATGTATCCGTTCATTTGGCTACTCAATAGTGCAGCTATATTTTTCACAAAACTACTCGGTTTAGAGCCAGCGAAAGAAAATGAACTTGCTCATTCAGAAGAGGAATTACGACTCATTTTAGGTGAGAGTTTTAAAAGCGGAGAAATAAACCAAACCGAATATAAATATGTAAATAATATTTTTGAATTTGATGACCGGGTTGCAAAAGAAATCATGGTCCCTCGTACTGAAATGGTTTGCTTATCTACCGAAAATACTTTAGAAGAAAATATGGATATCGTCGCAACTGAAAAATATACACGCTATCCTATAATTGAAAAAGATAAAGATGACATCATTGGGATGATAAATACGAAAGAAATATTTCATGATCAAACGAAAGGTATTTATAAACCACTTGAATCTTATATACATCCCGTACTAACTGTATTTGAAACTGTTCCAATCCGTAAAACATTAGTACATCTTCAAAAGAATCGCGTTCAGATGGCAATCATTATGGATGAGTATGGTGGTACTGCTGGGCTTTTAACAATGGAAGATATTCTTGAAGAAATTATTGGAGAAATTCAAGATGAATTTGACGCGGATGAATCACCTATGATTGAAAAGCGTACCCCGAAGCTTACTGTTTTAGATGGAAAAGTACTCATTTCTGAAGTAAATGATATGTTTGGCCTACATATTGATGATAGCGATTTAGATACAATTGGAGGCTGGCTCCTCTCTCAAGCGATTGACTTAAATATTGAAGCTGGTTATTCTATTGAATATGCTGGGTTTCAATTTAAAGCATTAGAACTTGATGGACATCAAATCAAAAAAATTGCTGTCCATAAATTAGATATTAAAAAGGAGTTATAAAGTGACTGTTTTCTTAACAATCTGTATCATTGCCTGTTTCATCATTTCATTTCTCGCCTTTATTTACCCTATTATCCCAGGTATCTTAGCTGTATGGGCTGGATATTTGCTTTATCATTTTGGTATAAATGGCGGGGAACTAACAATTACTTTTTGGGTCATTCAAGCCATTTTCACCCTATTCATTTTCGTCGCTGATTTTATTGCTAATGGATATTTCCTAAAAAAATATGGAAGTTCAAAATGGGGCGAACGTGTCGGTATGATTTCTATCATTGTTGGATCGTTCTTCTTCCCACCTTTTGGTTTAATAATTATACCGTTCTTATCGGTATTTTTCACAGAGCTCATGCATAAAAAGACGCCAAAAGACGCCTTTCTAGTAGGAGTTGCTACTGTAGTTGGTTTTTTAAGCAGTACTGTAGCGAAAGCTATTCTCCAAATCATTATGATTATCATTTTCGTATGTTATATCATCTTTTAACCATCCCGCTTTTGGGATGGTTTTTAATATGAAATACCAACTCGACTATTTTCATATATATTTTCATTGCATAAACCCCATGTAAAATGTGCTGTATCACCAACTGTAATTTTCGCTCCATCTTCTGGCAATATATGTTGTTCAGTGCGATATACCCCCGTTATCTCACCGTCTATTAAATGCGTCGGACAAACAATGGTCCAACATAAATCACTATTATGAAGCGCCTTATATGCAGCTAAATGATCCTCTGCTGCTGCTGTCGTTTTCCTTTTTGATTCCGCTGATTGGAAACGATATACATTTGGATTTGTTCTCGCTTGTAAAATACCAGCTGTTCCTATCGTAATAATTTTCTTAACGCCTTCTTTTTCCATATACTTTATAATATTTGGCATACTCTTTGCTAATGTCCCATTTCCATCCGTTCCAAGAGCGCTAATTACGATATCACATCCTTCTATCGCTTTCTTTATATCGTTTTCGTTTAATATATTTCCTTCTATAACATGTAACCTGTCATGTTCTATTTCCATTCTATTTAAATCACGAACGAATGCCGTCACTTCGGATGAATCCTTTAATGCTAATTTTATTATTTCCGAACCTACTCTACCTGTCGCTCCCAATACACATACTTTCATTTGTTTACTCCTCTCTCATTCTTTCTCTATTTTTTCAATACTCTCAATCAATATACAACAAAAAAGCTTCCTCATATATAAGAGGAAGCTTTATTATTACTTTATTTCTTTTCTTTAGAATCAGTAGACTTCTCTGTTCCACTTGTTTCTTTATCCTTTTTCTCATCCTGTTGTGTTGTTGTGTCTTCTTCTTTCTTCTTGTCCTCACCTTTACTACAACCTACCATTAATAAAGAACTTGCAAGTGCCATAGCAGTTAATGATTTAACCCATTTGTTCATTTGCGTTTCCTCCCTTTGATAGAATATGTACAATCCCATATTACTCTCTATTTTTAAAGGAAAGATTGAAAAATAGTAAATATACGGTAAATGTTTGTAAATTTTCTAATAATAATTACATTTAGCCCTTTTCTCTGCATGAAAGTAAAAAACTAGGGCGACAACTATTCCGCCTTAGTTTTTTATGCAAATTTCTCGTTTTCATATACATGTGTAATTTTATACTCCTTCTTCACAACATATTGCCACACACTATAAGCGTAACGATTCATTTTCAGGAAACAGTTTTCCAAAAACGAACGAAATTCTGGATTTGCAACTTCCACTGCAACTTGAGCAAACTTCAATGCTAATCGTTTCAAATGTGAAATATAACAGATTGCAATTTGGATATCTCCTGTATATGTATTATCTATTTCCTTTTCCGTTTCCATTTCAGACAAATGAAACGAAATTGGTTCACATGTTATATGCTGTACATTCTCTCCTTCTTGAAAATTCACTTGTTCATTATATGCTTGTAACATATACGGTAAATGGTGCTGTATTATATCCTTTAATTCTTCATCCCGGATTTTTTCGGTATACTCTCCTACTTTATAAATTAACATGTAACTATACTTCATTAATTCTTTCATACAGTCCATTAAAGTTTCTCCTTTCCTTTTGTCTATATGCTATAAATATGACGCTAAAACATTCGCTATTCTTGCTAAAAACCAATCCCATTTACTAATTTCCTCAAAATCCTGTTCAGAAAATCGTTTTGATTTACGAAAATCCTCCTTTAATCGACTCCATACGTCAGCAACAACTGTTTTGTCATATATGAGACAGTTAGATTCGCAATTTAAATAAAAACTTCTATTATCAAAGTTTGCTGTACCGATATCAACAATTTCTCCATCAATGATCGTTACTTTCCCATGAAAAAATCCATTGCGATATTGATAAATTTCCGCTCCAGCATGTAACATGTCTTTCAAATACGGATAAGCAGCTTGTTTTAACAATACGGCATCACTTTTAAATGGCACGAGAATTTTTACATTAACACCACGATGTAATGCATCTTTTAACTCTTTCATCATTTCTTTACTTGGTACAAAATAAGGTGTAGCAATTATTAAAGACTTTTTAGCCTGCTTTATAAGCACCCCATATTTCTGCCATAAACCTTTTCCATTTGAAAACAAATATTGATATTTTACATTTCCTTTTGCAGGTAAACTTTCATGTGCAGGCATTTTTTCCCCGGTATCTTCTTTCCAATCTTTAGCAAATTTTCTTTCCATATCAGTTGCACCATTCCCATTGATACGTACATGATAATCACGCCATGGACCAAATTTCGGATTTTGTCCAAGGTATTCCTTTCCGATATTAAAACCACCGACGTATGATACCTTTCCATCTATCGTAACAATGCGTCTATGATTTCGTTGATGCAAAGAATAGAATATACTTTTCAGTTTAGGTTTTTTACTAAATGTAAACTGGACACCTTTTCTTTTTAATTGATTCAGTATCTTTTTCTTCAGCTTATATCCACCTATACGGTCGACTGACAACTTCACTTCTACCCCGCTAGATGCTTTTTTCTCTAATAACTGTAAAAACTCTCGGCTTATCTCATCTTTACCTACAATATAAAAATGAATATATATATACTTTTCCGCATTGTTTATATCCTCAAATAATCTCCTATATAACTCTTCTCCGTTCGTATATAGTTGAAATTCGCCTAATCGAACTTGCCCTAATTCATATTCACTAGCCATTTTTTTCCCCATTTCCATATCGATGTTCATCCATATGAATACACCTATAAAAAAAAGGATTAGAGCGAAAAAGTGCTTCATGGATAATTTCCTTTCTCCACTTACTGTTATTCCTATATCTTCCCTTTTTTTATACATAATCATTCAAGAAAAAATGTCCTTACATGATATATGTCCATATCAAACAACAGCTCATTTGCATATTGTATGTTGTATCTTAAAATAAAAGGAGGAAATATCAATGGGCTTCGCACATGGTAATGGATTTGCGCTTTTAGTCGTATTATTTATCCTCTTAATCATCGTCGGTGCTGCTTGCTTCTGCTAAGTAGTTATTGTCATATGATATGTGGATGAAAAAACTATAAAAGCGGACACCTATTTTTAGGTGTCCGCTTTTTATTTTAAAACCATTATCGTTTGTTATGGTAACCTTAACCGCTATTTATTCAATTCAAAAAGTTAACAATGTGGCTACTTTCTTACTCTCTGCCTTACGAATATTACGTTGTTCCGCACGTAATACAGCAATACGATGTAATTCTTTCTCTTCTTCTGTTTCAGGAATAACTCGTGGTACAGGAACTGGATTATTTTCCTTACTAAGTGCAACAAATGTAACAAATGACGTTGCAGCTATACGCTTCTCACCTGAAATTAAGTCTTCAGCCACTACCTTCACAAAAACTTCCATTGAAGTTCTTCCCGTCCAAATTACAAAGGATTCATAACTAACGCAATCAGATGAACGAACAGGATGTAAGAAATCAACCCAATCCATAGACGCTGTGACACATTCTTTTCTTGCATGTCTCGTTGCTGAAATAGAAGCAACCATATCCATCTCCGCTAATATTTTCCCACCAAATAGTGTATTATGATCATTTAAATCCGTTGGAAATACTCGGCTCGTTTTAAACACTCTAGACTCATTAGCTGTTTTTCCCTTTACTTCAGTCATTGTTATCGCCCCCTTGATTAATTATCCTGCTATTTGCGGGTAGTAAGACTCCCAGAAGAAATTAGGTGGAAGTCGGGCTGTCCGTATACTTTCAATGAGTTCAACTAATCATGTACTGTTCACTACACTAAATGAACTACACGTTTAATATTAACAACATTCAGAACTTTTAGTCCATAAAAAAGAACCGATGTTATCAATCGGCTCCTCTAAATACATATTGTTCTTTCGGCTGCTCAACTTTATTCCATTTCGTTACTTCTAAAACGGGAATATTGGCATGGAACGGCTGATAAAACTCCGTTGTTATTTCTCCTTCTACTTGGATCCAGTCATCATTATTCCACTCTACCCCTTCTGGTTTTTTCACTAACATACCATATACACCAGAATCCGCTACACAGTGTATAATACCGAAACGGAATAAGAAGTATTGTTCTTTTTTAGAAGAATCATCTCTGAACACAAACCCTTTAAAAGATAATTTTTTCCCAGTAAACTCGCCAGGATAGTTATAAATCGTCTCCATACCCTTTAAGAAATCTTCATCTTTTAAAGTAATACTGTCTTTCGTAACAAACTCTTTCTTCCCTTTTTCCATTACACCACGGTATCCTTCTTTCCCGTAATAAATGCTCGTATCAGGTCTTAGAAATTGCCTTGTCATAAATGGATCTTTACTTTCTGCTTGCGCCACTGGAAAATGGAATCCCTTCGCCTTAACAATATCGGAATCTAATGTTGCAATTGGGAAAAACAATCCTGTAATGATTGGAAAACAGAATAATGTGTAAGAAAACACTTTTTTCCACCATGTATTCTCATCTTTCGAATGATCATGCCCGCAGTGACTATGATCGCAACCACAATTGTGCTGATCTTTTTCTTTTTGATGTTCTTTTTGGAAAACGATAATAATTTGAACAATCGTTAAAAACCCTAAAATAATGGCTGCTGTTGTTGATAAATAGGCATACTTCATATTGATATACTTCGTAATATTACCAGAAATATGAAGCTGCGCAATTAATATTGTAAAACCTAATAATATATATGCTCGAAACATAACCTACCACCCCATCGCATAAATGAGTAGTGAGCTTGCATAAACAACAAGTGTAACTGTAACTGTAACGACAATTACAAATTTTGTTTTAAATGTCGCAAGCATCATAAACATATTTTTAATATCCACCATCGGTCCATATACGAGAAACGCGACGAGTGATGCTGTTGAAAATGTACTTTGGAATGACGAAGCAATAAATGCATCTGCTTCTGAACAAAGTGATAATATAAAGGCAAGTCCCATCATTACAGCTGATGAAGAAAACGGCCCTTGTCCGATAGCAAGAAGTGTTGAAGTTTGTACAAACGTTTGAACCGCTGCTGCAATTAACGCACCTAGTACTAAGTATTTTCCCATTGAGAAGAATTCCTCAACTGCGTGCGTACATACCTCCCACATTTTTTTACGTAACGGACGCTTATGATTCACTTCTGGGAAGTGATCATCTCGTAATTGATGTTCTTTAAACATAAATGATAATATAATTCCAACGATAATTGCTACGATAATCGCTACAATAGAACGATACCATACCATGTGCATACTACTTCCAAAAGCGACATATGTAGCAAATAGTACAACCGGATTAATAATCGGTCCAGTTAACATAAATGCAATCCCTGCGTATGGCGGAACGCCTTTTCCGATTAATCGTCTTACAATCGGAACAATTCCACATTCACATCCTGGAAACATCATGCCTAAAAAAGTAGCTAGTAAAACTGACAGAAATCGGTTCTTCGGCATCCATTTTGCCACCATATCTTCTGTCACAAACATTTGAATGAATCCTGAAATAAATACACCAATTAGCACAAACGGAAGTGCCTCGATTAATATTGAGATAAAAATTGTATTCATTTGCAGGAATGCTTTCGGTAATTGAAACAATTCCATGATGTATTTCCTCCAACTTTTCTTTAACAATATGTAATTTTAACCCCATTTTATTAATTGGACAAGGCTTATACGGAATTCATAACCTTCATACACATTACATTTCACATGTTATATTCTATTCCAAAATTGAGATTTCATAGCAAAAAAGCTGCTCTAGCGTAGTTTTACAACTATGCTAGAGCAGCTTTTTTATTGTTAAAAGTAACGTTTCTTCCAAAAAACAAATGCCAATGTGAACGATAAAGTTACACATATAATGAGTACAATTACAAAACCATACGCTTCACCTTCAAATGGAACCTTTACGTTCATTCCAAAGAAACTAGAAACCATTGTTGGTAAAGATAAAATAATTGTAATAGACGTTAACAGTTTCATAACACTATTTAAATTATTTGATATAACGGAACTAAATGTATTCATCATTCCACTTAAAATGTGACTATATATTTCCGCCATTTCAATAGCCTGTTTATTTTCAATTAATACATCTTCTAATAGATCTTGATCGTCTTCATACATTTTTAAAAATGTACTGTTTCGCATTAATTTTTGAATTACAATTTTATTAGCCTTTAGTGACGTTGTAAAGTAAACTAAACTTTTTTCAAGGCCTAACAATGTAAAAATTTCTTTGTTTTTCATTGATTTATTTAATTGGTGCTCTAAATCGATTGTTTTTCGATTTATTTGCTTTAAGTATCTTAAATAATAAGTAGAAATCGTATATAAGAGCTGCAGTGCAAAGCGTGTCTTTTTAAACGTATAAAATTCTTTAATACGTTGATTAATAAAACGTTCAAAAATTGGATTCTCTTCTAAACAAATTGTAACGAAACAATCTGGCATTACAATCATACCTATTGGAATCGTGTCATAAATCGAATTCCCCTCTTCATCATGCCTAACTGTCGGAATATCGACGATGATTAAGGTATTATTGTCTTCCTTTTCAATACGAGAGCGTTCTTCATCATCCAAAGGGTCTTTAATGAAATCTAAGTCTACATTTAAAGTTTGTACTAAATACTGAATTTCTTCTTCAGTTGGATGAAGTACATTAATCCAGCAACCCTTTTGCATTTCCTCAATCTCTTGTAGTTTTCCGTTTCGGTCTGTTAAATACATATTTAACATACTATCACCCCGATTCTTTTTACATGTAGGAATCTACCTCTCTTACATAACAGTTTTTGAACCGCCATTCTCAGCATATGAAACATACGTTTAAATTTCAATAGAAAAATTATTTTGAAAACGCTTTTACGTGAAAAATATTATAAACGTAGAAAAAGACAGAGGATTCTCTGCCTTAAAAAGCTTATGTTGCCTTTATAACATATTTAGAAAGCATCCACAAGTTAAAACCAACTGAAATCGTATAGCCAGCGTAAGTTGAAATGATAAAACTTACATAATCGAAATACGGAAGCAATACAATATTTAATATTATCTTTACAATAATTCCGATTACTAAACCTAATACTGTTTTCTGTTGTTGATTAATTCCTTGCAGCATGGCAGCCGTTACAGTAAAGAGTGAAAATAGTATACACGCAGGAGCATAATATTGTAGAATAACACTCCCTATCTCCGGATCATTCCCCGTACTAAACAAAAGCGTATATATTGGTTTTGCTAACACCATCATTCCAATCGCCGCTGGTACCGTAATCCCTACTACTAATAGATTCGTCTTTGTAAAATGTTTATATAGTAACTTCGTATTCCCTGCTGTATAAGCTTTCGTCATCTCTGGAACGAGAGACATACTAAAAGCAGTCGCAACTGAAACTGGGATAAGTACAACCATTTGAACAAGACCAATAATCGCATTGATTTTTTCCGCTTCTCCTTGCATATATCCAATTTGTATAAGTAGTTTATTAATTGTAAATGTATCTATAGTCTGATACAAAGGAATAGCTAAACCAACCACGACGAAAGGAATAGAATATGTAAAGAGCTCCTTATACAACGAGAAGAAAGATTTCGTCGTTTGCGGTATACTTGCCATCTCTTTTTTCTTTAAATGCCTTCTCCTTCTTACATAATACGCAGTTAAAACAGTTAATCCACCTATCGCTCCCATGAAAGCACCAAACGTTGAAATACCAACTGCTAGCGAAACAGAAGCTTTTAAAACATATAATACGACAAAACTTCCTATCAATATAGTTAAGACCCGAAAGAATTGCTCTACAACTACACTTAATGCCGAAGGGCCCATCGACTGAAATCCTTGAAAGAAGCCTCTTAATAAACTCATTACTGGTACAAGTATTAACGCAAAACTTACAATTTGAATGTTAGTAGCGACTGCAGTTACACTATTCCCCGTTTGATCACTTCCATCAACTACAAGTTCAGCTAAATGCGGGGCTAATACATATAGTGTGACACACGATACAACTCCCATTATTAACATAAAAACGATACCACTCTTTAGTACTCTTTTAACTGTATGATAATCATTTAGTTGATCATATTTTGATACCATCTTTGAAACAGCGAGCGGTAACCCCATCGTCGCTATACTCAGCATAATCGTATAAGGACGATATGCATACGTGTATAGAACGTACCCACTCGTACCAACCATTGCTGTAAATGGTATAATATATATAAACCCTAACATTTTAGATATCATCGTTGCCATCGTTAAAAATATCGTTCCACGTATAAACGGTGACCCTTTCATCACATTCCTCCGCTACGCTTTATTATTACACATTATGGACAACTCCTTTTGTTTAGAACCGAAACAAATAAAAAAGCCAATGAATCATCATTGACTTTAACGTGTTGTTTTTTTCTTTTTCAAATACTTTAAACCGAAGTATAGTGCAATAAAGAGCACAGCTCCTATAATTATGTAATGTGTGTAATCAGATGCATACTCTTTAATATGACGCCAATTCCCACCAAGTTTTTCACCTAAGTATATAAATAGAATTGACCACGGAATAATCGCTACAACCGTATAAAGTGTAAATAGTTTTAATGGCATCTTAGCTAGTCCTGCTGGAATAGAGATCGCATGACGTACTACTGGAATAAAGCGTGCAGAAAATATTACGCCTGCTCCGTAACGTTTAAACCAACCTTCCGCTATGTCTAAATGGTGTTTATTAATAAGTAGATATTTCCCATATTTCTCTACAACCGGACGCCCTCCGTAGTATCCAAGCCAGTATAAAAAGATTTGCGCTAAAGTACCACCAATCGTTCCGGCGATAACTGCCCCCACAAAACTAATTTTACCATCCGCTACTAAAAAGCCAGCATACGAAAGTACAATTTCACTTGGGATTACTTCAATCATTAAAGCAAGAGCTACTCCAAAGTACCCTAAGCTTGCAAAAAATTGCAATAACTGATCTATTATATTTGCTAACATGTTCTTTTCTATCTCCTTTTTTCTTCACATACCATCCCATTATCACATAAAGATTGCAATCTGCCAATATCTTCATTTTAACAATATGTACAATTCAAGCAGCATTAATCTATTATTTTTTCTTTCTGTGGGTCTTTCATATAAGCAAACATTTCTTTAATTTGCTCTTCTGTATTTCTAGCAATTGATAAATCCGGCAATTCATCTTCACCAAAAAACTCTATTTCTTCTGTTTCAATACTAACCTTCTTTTCCCCACCAACAATATTACAACCAATAAAAATCTTATATACATGCGTTGCTGAAGGCGATGGTTGATGCTTTTCTTTATCAAATATAGCTAGTAGCTTAAAACGATCTACTTCATATCCTGTCTCTTCGAAAACCTCTTTTGCTGCTACTTCTGTTGGCGTATAACCAACATCAGCCCATCCACCTGGCAATGCCCATTTCCCATCACTTTTTTCCTTCACAAATAATAGCTTTTCATTTTGACAAACAACTGCTCGTATATCAACTTTTGGTGTTTGATAGCCCGTCTCACTTGCAAATAGTTTCGCTACTACTTCCCAATCTGTTTTTGTGTAATGTGACATCATCGAAATCGAAATGTCTCGTAATTGTTGGAAACGTTCTATATCGTACACATCTTTAGAATACGTTAAACCCGCTTGGGCTATAGATTGTATTTGTTTTACCCAATCAATCCATTTAATCGTCATCTCTACACAACCCCATTCTCTATCAAATACATATCATTTCACTTTTTTGGTACACCTTTATTATACAAAAAAAGAGATTGATAATGTTCCAATCTCTTTCAAAATTAATCCAATTCATGTAAGTGGTCTTGTATATACTTCCTTCTTTTATTTATATATTCATAAATCATATCAGCCTCTTGATCAAACGTTTCTAATTTTTCTTTCATATATGGATCTTGTAGTAAATATGGACGAATCAATTCACACAACGCTTCTACTTTCGGCCTCATAAACGAAACTGTAAATTGGTCTTCTAATATTTCTTCTAAAATACTTCGATACTGCTTTCTAAATACAGGTATGTCTAACAATCTTGCACTTAACGTGTTATACCCTTGAATGCGAATATATTCATGATTAAGCGGTCTCCCTTGTACATCTCGCCCCCAAGTTGCATCATAATCCCACGGTATAACTTCAAATAAATTTGTCTCATCGTTATGGTATAGTGCATAGTTATGAACGAAACCGTCAAAGTTTTGCGTGAAAATTACTCCAGCTAACCATCGTAAATATTTATCTACATGTAGAAACTTCCCAATTTCTTTTTCATAATCTTCCCTCGACAAAGTATTCGCTTGAAATACAAATTCACTTAGTTGTTCTTCACTATTTTTATTCGAATATTTAAATTCATAACCCGCAAAGAGCTCTGTCTTAACATCTTTATCTCGCTCACTCATTAATGAAAAATTCGCATCATCATCTATCGCATAATAAATAGAACCACTCGGTAATCCTCTATTTTTCAAAAAGTTTTCATCAACTGATTCTAACTGTAAATATACACCTTGAATTTGACCATTGATTTTTATAAATACATGTTGTGATTTTGGCGAAAGTACACCAATATCATGAAAAAAATCTAAAGATAATTTATTTCGTATGAGTGACGGATCCATAAACTCAGAATTCAAATGAAACTCTTTCGCGCCTTGAAATTTTTTCGGTTTATAAAATACAACATGATAAGACTTTTTCTCAAATTCGCGAATATGAGCACCCCGGTATACGATATCAATGTCATACTTCTTTTTTCCATAAGTTAATTTTGCTGGCACTGGACTATCTGACCAAATATCTTTTTTCAATTCCACTAAGTACATTGGATGAACAAAAAAATCATATGAAGGCAGCATGTTTTCTCATCCCTTCTCAGTTCTCTTCATTCAATGTATGCGCCTTGTCTTGTCCATACATCCGCTATCATCTATTTATATAAAATTACACTCTTGTCCTGTTCAGAACGTCGTCATATCTCATATCATGTTAAGGAAAAAGAATACCTTTTCACTTTAATACATGATAAGGAGGATTTCTATGAAACGTGATATTAGAAAAGCTGTTGAAGAAATCAAAAGTGCAGGGATGGAGGATTTCTTACACCAAGATCCAAGTACTTTTGAGTGCGATGATGATCATCATAAATGTACAACAGGGTGTAAATGTACAACAGGGCGTAGATGTACAACAGGGCGTAGATGTACAACAGGGAATAAATGTCCAAGAACAAGATGTACTCGCGTGAAACATTGTACTTTCGTTACAAAATGTACTCATGTAAAAAAATGGACTTTCGTTACAAAATGTACTCGTGTACGCGTTCAAAAATGGACTTTTGTTACAAAAGTTACTCGTAGAAAAGAATGCGTTATAGTTACAAAACGTACTCGCGTGAAAAAATGCACTTTCGTTACAAAATGCGTTCGTTTTGAAAAGAAATGTTTCTGGACAAAACGATGTTTCTGTAAAAAATGTGTATTTTTCCCTCATAGCCATCATGGTTCTTGTGATGATTCGTGGGATCATGGTAAGGACTGTCACGATGACGGACACAAATGGAATGATTGCAAAGATAGCAGACACAAGTCTTCTTCTTGCAAGAATAAAAAATTCGATCACTTCTGGTATAAAAAACGTAATTGCTAGTTTTTTATGTCCACCAAAAAAGGCCGCGTTGCGGCCTTTTTTACGTTTACTGAAAATGACTTATATCTGCAAATTGTTTTACTTTACCAAGATCTTCATCAAATTCAATTACACTAAGACTCGCGCTATGCATAAATGGCTCTCCCCATACATGTTCAATTTCAAGACCTGCAAAATGTCCTACAAGTAGTTTCGCTGCTGCAGCATGAGTAACTATTAAAATGTTTTCTCCTTTATGCTTTTCTAAAAGAAAGTGTATCCCTTCAATTACTCTTTTATAAACGGCCGCAAAGTTTTCCCCTGATGTTGACTGAAAAAGATGTGGTTCATTCCAAAATAAATGTACTTCTTCTGGATATTGCATTTCCAAATCAGCAATTGTTTGTCCTTCCCATATCCCCATATTTATTTCATAGAAACGTTCATCTTCTATAATTGGAATATCGCGTTCCCCTTTAATCAATTCAGCAGTATGACGTGTTCTTTCGCTTGGACTACTATATATGGCATGGAGTGGTAAATCCTTCATACGCTCCCCTAATTGTTTCGCTTGTAACATACCATTTTCAGTTAAAGCTGAATTTTTCCGTCCTTGCATTCGCTTCGCTACATTCCATTCTGTTTCACCGTGCCTTGTTACATATACAGTTGTTTTCATTTCCCATTCCCCCTTATCAATTTGGTCGTAATTCCCATGGTTCTATTTGCCCCACAATCCATTCATTGCAATTACTTTCAATCCCATTAATTACTCCATCTGATATTTCTTGATGAGTAAGCCACCTTCCGAATGTATCTTCTAAAATAAAACCTAATATAATTCTATGATACAGGCAAAGCGTACCACCTATTTTCCCTGTATTCATACGCGATACTTTACTGCCTAAAATATGAAATAAACTGTATGTCTCAGACGAAAATTCTATCTCCTTACAAATGAGTGATAACGCATACTTTGCACTTGAATGTATCCATGCCACAACTAATGTTATGGGACCATTTCTCTCAATTGTACCTTTAATAGCTATCTTTACTTCGTCATTATTATGATAATCTAACGGAAGGCATGTGATATTTTCTGGTGCAGAACTTGCTCGCTTCACATATTCTAATTTCACTTCATCTCGTCCAATAATAGAAACATGGAATCCTTGCTCACAAAGCCACATAGAAACTTTCTTTAACATCCCTGTTCCCCCGATTACAAGTGCATGCAAATACTCTTCCTCCCTAGTAAAATGTCATATGTGGTTTTGCTTCCCTATAATAATTTAAACGGTCTTGCAGTGTCCCTGAATGAAACTCGAACTTGTGACCGTCAGGATCAACAAAATATATAGACTCACAATCCCTCACATTACGTTCTCTTCCTTGTAAAATATGAACATTATTTTCTTCTAACCGATGTAAAAGGCGTTCAAAATCTTTTTGTTCAACAGAAAATGCGAGGTGCGTATAAGATTGATAAATCTCCTTTCTTGGAATATGTGCCTCTTCGTTCAGTGCTATCCATACTCCACATATATTGAAATATGCAAGTTTTCTCCCTTTAACTAATAGTTCTCCTTCTAGCACTCTTTCATAAAACAGAATAGAGTTTTCTAAATTTGATACTGAAAAACAAAGATGATTGATTCCTTTCAACACTCCACGTTCCTCCTTAAACAAATAAAAGATGAGCGAAAATTCACTCATCTTTTATTATACTATTTTTTTGTAATATATGCCCATTTATAACTGAAGTCGCCACCGAACGTATGGTTAGCAATACCATTTACATACGTCTTCTCTAAGTAAGCTGTACTTTGTTGGTACGTAGGAGAGATTGCAACATCTTGACCAATTAAGATTTTTTCAGCTTCTGCAAGTGCTTTCCAGCGTGCTGCGTCATCTTTTAGTAGTTCTCCTTTTGATTTCGCTACTAAATCATCATACTTCGGATTTGAATAATCCATTTCATTAAATGAACTTCCAGTAACGAACATATCAATATATGTCATTGGGTCTGGATAATCTGGACTCCATGCAGATAATGAGAATTCATATTGAAATTTCTTTTCTAAATCTAACTTCTGCTTATATGGTTGTTGCTTCAAATTCACTTTAATACCTGGTAAGTTTTTCTCTAATTCTTCTTTAATAAAGTCGCCCACTTTTTTACGACTACCGTTATCATCATTTAGTAATTCTACTGTAATTGTATCTTGACCAAGTTCTTTCTTCGCTTCTTCCCACAGTTTTTTTGCTTTCGCAGCATTATCTTTACTGTCACGGAAATTTTTATTTACAGTACGGAAGTCTTTTCCATCTGGTCCTGTCGTAAACTTTTCAGGTACTAAGAAATACGCTGGCAATGATCCATCATTCAAAATTACTTCCGCAATTCCTTTTTTATCGTACGCTAAATCAATCGCCTCACGAACCTTTTGATTTTTAAACGTTGCATTTTTTTGATTAAAACGTAGGAAATACATACGTGGGTCTAGCTTCGTTTTAAATTCATCTGGTTTATTCTTTTTATATTTGTCTACAAACTCAGAACTTAAAATGACACGGTCTGCTTGATCACTATCATATAAATTTACCCCAGTACTTGTCTCTTTTACTATACCCACATTAATTTCTTGTAATTTTACAGCATCTTTATCCCAATAATTTGGGTTTTTCTTTAACTGGTAACTTTGTTCATGTTTCCATTCACTCATTGTAAATGGTCCATTGTACAATAATTTATCTGCTTCTAATCCGTATTTATCCCCTTGTTCTTTTACATACTTTTCATTTAATGGGAAGAATGTAGGGAACGAAGTAAGCTCAAGGAAATAAGGTGCTGGTTGCTCTAATTCTACTACCAACGTTTTATCATCCTTCGCTTTAACACCTAATTGATCCGACGGTACTTCTCCTTTATTTACTTTCTGTGCATTTTTCACATCAAATAAAATAAATGCATATTCTGCTGCTATTGCTTTATCTAATGTACGTTGCCATGCATATACAAAATCTTGCGCTCGAACTGGATCACCATTTGACCATTTTGCATCACGTAATTCAAATGTATATGTCTTTTTATCTTCACTAATCTTCACATCTTTGGCCATACCTGGAGTTGGTTTATTATCTTTATCTAGACGATATAATCCTTCCATTGCATTTACAAATACACGGAAAGATACAGAATCTGTTGATTTAGATGTATCCATTGAAGGAATTTCAGCTGTTTCTAGCAAATTTAAAACTTGTTTATCTGCCATTCCCTTACTTGATTCTTTCTTCGTTGTCGAAGCCTTCTCCCCATTCCCACATCCCGCAATCAGTACACTAGTCGATAACGCAAGTGCAGCAATTGTTGTTGTCTTTCTCTTCATTCTTCCTTCCCCCAATCTATATGTATAAGTTAAAACTTGTATAATATATTTTATTATACAAAAGATTCTGATTATTTTAAATATTTATTTTCATAAAAAGAAAAAAAGCGGTCAGAAATTGCTTTCCCTCCGCTTTGTTGAATAGCATTTACTTGTAAGCCATCCTCTATATCAAATGGATTTTGAACTTTAAATATTTCCTCCATTATTTTCAAAAACTCTTCTTCATTTTTAGATTCACCGTTAATCGTAAGTGAATATGGTTCCACTTCTCCCAATTTATAATCAACAATAAATTGAATTGTCACCTTTTTCCTTGGCATCTCAGGACTCTCCCCCTGAAATTCTACTAATTCTAATCCTTCCGTTCCACGATAGTATATCCATCCTGAATTTTGAAAATAATTTTCGAACGATTCACCAATTGAAAAGACTGGATATTCATAAAGCGAGCTTGTACGAACTTTTTGAATAATATCCCGATCAGTTGGGAAAAAGAAATGACTGAGCAAAATACTAGCAACTGCTAACATTGTAACGATCGTTGCTCCCATTTTACTCGTTCCTCCACTATCACGAATGAGATAATTTTCAACCGATTCATCTTTAATTTCACGTGCCTTTATGCGGTATATACGTCTTTCTGCAAATTGATAATATAATCCATTCGCAAAAATCCCTAGCCCGAATAAGATAAAAACGAGTAATAAAAACGTAAGAGGCACCATATTAATGATTGGCAATGCTACGTTGAAGCCCATATAATATGAAAACGCATCACACACTACTAATAACAGTATTAATAGTGCAGCAGGTAAATAATACTTACGATAGCCAAGCCAACCTACATTAAAAATAGCAGCCCAACCATTCCAGCTCCATTTTGCAATTCGCTTATTTTCAAGCTCCCATTTTTTTTGTAGTACGGATATTGTCTCCCTACATATTCTTCTAATTCTTTGTCTATTAGCGAGCTTCCTTCACCTTGTTTATTATGCAGTTTTTGCTGACAGTTTGCACAATTTAACTGTTCATTCGCACAAGGTTGCCCACAATTTATACATTCCAAAACAATCCCTCTTTCCATTCATACTTCATTTCAAAATACCTTCGTGTTTTAACAGCCACTCTTTCCTCCATAAACCACCCGCATACCCTACAAGCTTTCCACTCTTTCCTATTACACGGTGACACGGAACGATAATTGAAATGGGATTACGACTGTTTGCTCCTCCTATTGCTCGTACAGCTTTCGTATTACCAACCTTCTCCGCAATATCTAAATATGAAGCACTTACGCCATAAGGAATAGTGTAGAGCGCATCCCATACATTTTTTTGAAATGACGTTCCCTCTGCAGACAGTGGTACAGTAAACTCTTTTCTTTTTCCTTTAAAATATTCATCTAGCTCATTTATACATTGATCTATCATTTCATTTGTATTTTCTTCTTGTCGTTCATCAACAAATATAACAGACGTAATTCCTTCTTCGTTCGCTGTAATTTCTAGCAAACCTAATTCACTTTCATAATAAGCCTGGTACATATGTCATCCTCCAATTCAGTTCATATTAGTCATTGTAACACGAATAGACATAATTTTTCGTATAAGCGTTTTATTAGAGAAACAAAAAAGAGAATGGTAAAATATAAGAAAATTCAATCAAGGAGGCTATTTGATGCATTCCAAACTTTTTTCACCCTACACAATTAAGGATGTTATACTAAAAAACCGTATCGTCATGTCGCCTATGTGTATGTATTCTTCTGAAAATGAGGATGGAAAAGTAACGAATTTCCACCTCGTTCATTATGGAACTAGGGCTGCCGGTCAAGTCGGTTTAGTTATAATTGAAGCAACAGCTGTGTTACCTGAAGGTCGCATTTCTAACAAAGATTTAGGTATTTGGGACGACAGTCTAATTGAAGGATTACATACAGCGACAACTTTTATACATGATAATGGTGCAAAAGCTGCCATTCAACTCGCTCACGCCGGAAGAAAAGCTGAGTTAGAAACAGATGCGTTAGCACCTTCAGCAATTCCATTTAATGAAACAATGAAAATACCACTGGAAATGAGTAAAGAGCAAATTAAAGACACCGCACTAGCTTTTCAAAAGGCTGCACTGCGTTCAAAACAAGCTGGATTTGACGTTATTGAAATACATGGCGCTCACGGTTATCTAATTAACGAATTTCTTTCTCCACTTTCCAATAAACGAACGGATGAATATGGCGGTTCATCTGAAAACCGCTATCGTTTCTTACGTGAAATCATCGAATCTATAAATGAAGTTTGGGACGGACCGTTATTTGTTCGTATTTCAGCAAATGATTATCATCCTGACGGGCTAACCGTTCAAGATTACGTTCAGTATTCAAAATGGATGAAAGAACAAGGAGTAGATTTAATCGATTGTAGTTCTGGTGCAGTTGTACCGACACATATTGATGTTTATCCTGGTTACCAAGTACAATATGCTAAACATATTAAAGAACATGCTAACATTGCAACTGGGGCAGTTGGATTAATTACGACTGGGGCACAGGCAGAGCAAATATTAAATAATAACGAAGCAGATTTAATTTTTATCGGACGTGAGTTACTTCGCAATCCGTACTTCCCAAGAATAGCCGCAAATGAACTTGGTTTTGAATTGCAAGAACCGTATCAATATAAGCGGGCTCCTGGGAAAATCAATATGAATAAATAAAACCGAGAAGCCATTCTTCTCGGTTTTATTTATTCTATCGTTGTAATTTCATTTGAATTATAAATGTGGAGACCAGATTCTTCTCGCAGCGCAGTTATATACATCCCTTTCGCCACATCTTTAGCTGAAATTGGTTTATACTTTTTGAAAGCCCCTTTAAATATAAAAGGAATAATTCGAGTTAACTTTTCAGCCATTCGTTCACCAAAACGAAACTCTTGTCGATTTCCAACTAATAAAGACGGCCTAAAAATATGAATACCACCAATCACTAACTTTTGCAATTCCTCTTCCATTTTCCCTTTTACTTGTGAATAAAAGAAAAATGATTTAGGATTTGCTCCCATCGAAGACACAACAAGGAAGTTTTGCACCCCTTGCTTTTCAGCTAAACAAGCAGCTCGTAACGTATATTCATAATCTACTTTTTTGAAATTCGCCTTTGTTTTTGCTTTTTTTATTGTTGTTCCTAGACAACTAAAAACATCATCTACTGCAAAAAATTCTTTATATTCTTCTAATGCCGAATAATCTACTTTCTTCTGCTGTAACTTCTCATGTTGCCATTGCATTGGTTCTCTTACAAAAATAGTAACCGAATCGTAGTAATCTGATTCAAGTAATAGACGCGTTATCTCTTGTCCAACTAAACCACTTGCACCAAGTACTAACGCTGTTCGCTTATTCATATATGCATATACCTCTTATTTTACTTTTCTCTCCTTCAGTGACATGCAACTTTTAGGAGTTTCCTTCTTTTTATTTTACCATAAGTAAAGCACTATGCGTATGCATAGTGCTTTACTTACTCTTTTTTCTTTTCTTTCTCTGGTAATTTCGTTATCGTTGATGCATTCCCTAAATTACTTATTAAGCGTCTTAAAAAGATTAAAACGAAAGATAATGGCAATACTACCGCTAATATCAATAAGATAGCTTCCATTAAATATCCCAAGCGCTCATCCCCCTCTTCACCTTCCTTTCAAATATATGAAAGCAGCGTTGTCACATATGCATGTATTCACAAAAATAATACATCTATATTTGACAACTTTATAACAAAATCAAATCGTAATGATTATTATTTATTGCAACTTTATGAAAGATGTATTATACTAAGTTCGCAAACTAAAACGTAATTATTCCGTTTTGTATTAAAATGATATTTTTCTTCTATAATTGAAGATATATCCGTAAAAAAAGAAAAGAGGAGAACTTCATGCCTAAAAGATTGACTATATTTTCATTCTTACTTATTTTCACTTTAATTTTTACTGGCTGCTCAAATAAAAAAGAAGGTACTGCCAAGAAAGATGGAAAGCTAACTGTTTATACAACTATCTTCCCTCTTGCAGATTTCGCAAAAAAAATTGGTGGCGACTATGTAACAGTAGAAGCAATTTACCCTCCTGGTGCCGATTCACATACATTTGAACCGAGTCAAAAACAAACAGTACAAGTTGCAAAAGCCGATTTATTCGTTTATAACGGTGCTGAATTAGAACCATTTGCTGAGAAGATGGAAAAAACATTACAAAAAGAAAATGTTAAAATTGTAAATGCATCAAAAGGAATTAAACTTCGTGCTTCTTCTGAAGAAGAACATCACGATCACGGAGATGGTCATAAAGAAGATGATCACCATCATGATAAAGACCCGCATGTTTGGATAGACCCTACTCTTGCGATGAAACAAGCTGAAAAAATCAAAAATGCTCTTGTGGAATTACAACCTGACCATAAACAAGAATTCGAGAAAAACTTTGCAGCACTTCAAACTAAATTTACCGATTTAGACGATCAATTTAAAGCTGCTGTAGCAAATGCGAAAACGAAAGAAATTTTAGTTTCTCATGCTGCTTATGGTTATTGGGAACAACGCTATGGTTTAAAACAGATTCCTATCGCCGGAATTTCAGCTTCTGATGAGCCATCTCAAAAAGAGCTTGCTGACATTACAAAAACAGTAAAAGAACACGGTCTAAAATATATTTTATTTGAAACTTTCTCTACGCCAAAAGTCGCATCAGTTATTCAAAAAGAAACTGGTACAACAGTTTTACGCTTAAATCACCTTGCTACTATTTCTGAAGATGATGCGAAAAACAATAAAGATTACTTTACTTTAATGGAAGAAAACGTAAACACATTGAAAGAAGCAACAAACTAATTTACTATATTTTCCAAGCAGCTGAATCTATTGTTCAGCTGCCTTTTTATGTATGTATCCTTGACTTGACCAAAATAACAAGTAAAATTATCCATATTAGCTTTAAGCTATACTCTTTTAGAAGGTGAGTTGGAATTATGAATCTTCACATTTGTGAAGTAACAGCAAAAAATTGGCGTTCAGTAGCTGCTTTAAACGTCGCAAAAAACCAGCAGCAATTTATTGAAAGTAATGCGTTTTCTTTAGCAGAATCATTATATGAAGGAAACGGGACGTCAGTAGGTTTATATGATGGAGAAACACTTGTTGGATACGCAATGTACGGTTGGTATTCAAAAAAACACGAAAGCATCTGGTTAGATCGTTTTATGATTGACCAACACCATCAAGGAAAAGGATACGCAAAACGTTTCCTCCGCTTACTCATTCAATTTTTACAACAACAATTTACATGTAAAATAATTTACTTAAGTTTACATCCGGACAACAAACTTGCCATGGGCCTATATGAATCATTTGGTTTCCATTTAAACGGGGATATTGATGATGAGGGTCCAGTTGTAGGTGTTGTAATGGAGTTACTAATAAACGAAAACACAAGCCTGTGAAAACAGGCTTTTTATTATATATTTATCAATGTTATTTTCTATTTTCCGTTTCTTTCCCTTATGTGTTTCGTTATTGAAATCTAGTACAATCTCAATAGAATGCTCATAAAAAAATAAGCCTGCAGTTGACGCAGACTTATTTCACACACTCCCCAAAATGTTCTTGGAACCATTCTTTATTAATATCTTTACCGATAAATACGACTTCACTTACTCGCTTTTCACCCTCTTGCCACTCTCTATCATACGAAGCAGCAAATAATGTATGTACACCTTGGAACACGATACGTTTATCTACTCCATCGATAGATAAAATCCCTTTATAACGATATAAATACTCCCCTAGCTCTTGCACGACAGCTGACATCCACTCATTTAGTTTTTGTAAATCTAACGGACGCTCTTCACGTAGTACAAATGATTTTACACCTTCTAAATGATTCTGCTCTTTATGAGGATAAATTTGTAACGTATCTTTCGTTTTAAACGTTTGAATTTGTAATAATGATGGTATATCTACCTCACAGTTAGTTGCCTCGATTAGCTTTGCAGTGGGGTTAATACCTTGCAGTTCATGCAAAAGATTTTCCTTTTCACTTTCTTCAATTAAATCTAATTTATTCACCAACACTACATCAGCAAATGCAATTTGTTCCTTTGCTTCTAGTCCCTTTTCAAAATGTTTATGTATATGGTAACTATCTACTACCGTTACAACGCCATTAATTTGGTATGCAGATTGAATAACAGGATCTAAAAAGAATGTTTGAATAATCGGGCCTGGATTTGCAAGACCTGTTGTTTCAATTACTAAGCCTTCAAAGTCCATTTTCCCTTCTGCTTTTACGTCCAGTAATTGTTTTAACGCAACGAGTAAATCTTCACGTACAGTACAACATAGACAACCGTTAGTCATTTCCATAATTTCTTCTTCAACATTCATAATCAACTGATTATCGATACCAATTTGTCCTATTTCATTTACAATCACCGCTAATTTCTTACCGTGATTTTCTGATAAAATACGATTTAATAAAGTCGTTTTCCCTGATCCAAGAAAACCAGTTAATATTGTTACTGGAATCATCCCTTACATCTCCTTATAGCTATATGTGTCTACATTATAGCATATAGAGAAAATCGTTTTTGTAGCAAAACATATTTATTGTTTGTACGCTCCTCAAACTATATAATAATATGTAGTAAGAAAGCCTTTTCAAAATAATAATCATTCATCAAGGAGGTACTTATAATGGAACGAGTTCAAATGGCCGAAACACTAGAATTTTCTCGTATTATTCAAGGATTTTGGCGTTTAGCAGAATGGAATATGACGAAACAAGAGTTACTTTCTTTCATTGAAGAATGTATGGATATGGGGATTACTACTTTCGATCACGCTGATATTTATGGTGGATATACGTGTGAAGGGCTGTTTGGAGAAGCTTTACAACTAAAGCCTTCCTTACGAGAAAACATGCAAATTGTTACCAAGTGTGGAATCGCTCCCCCATCACCGAAATTTCCAGAGCGATATGTTGCTCACTACAATACGAATGCTGAACATATCATAAAGAGTGCGGAGGATTCATTACAAAACTTACATACAGATTATATTGATGTATTACTCATCCATCGTCCTGATCCATTTATGGATCCAAATGAAGTGGCAGAAGCGTTCTCACGCTTAAAGCAAGAAGGAAAGGTTCGTTACTTCGGTGTATCTAACTTTTTACCTCCACAGTTTCATATGTTAAGTTCATATTTAAATTTCCCGCTCATTACAAATCAAATCGAAGTATCTGCGCTGCAGCTTGAGCACTTTGAAAAAGGTACAATTAATTTATGCCAAGAAAAACGAATCAATCCAATGATTTGGTCACCTCTTGCTGGTGGCGAAATCTTTACCGGTCAAACTGAACGTGCTGTACGTGTACGTGAAACTGTACAAAAAGTTGCTAATGAGCTAGGTGTTACTAGCATCGATACGATTATGTATGCATGGCTGCTTGCTCATCCAGCTAACATGATGCCAATCGTTGGCTCTGGGAAATTAGATCGTGTAAAAACGGCCGCTCTTGCTACAAAAGTTAACTTAGATCGTCAACAATGGTTTACAATTTTTGAAAGCTCTAACGGTCATCCTGTACCATAATATGAAAAAGAAGAGCTGTTTCTTTACAGCTCTTCTTTTTCATATGTATTTCTCGTCATTGCAAATACACACATATCCCTTAATCCATTTTCATCTACCGCAACACTAGCACTTTCTAAAATACCCTCTAATTTAAAACCTAATTTCTCAGGTATCGCTCTACTCTTTTTATTTAGAGCATCACAACGAATTTCTACGCGGTTTGCTTTCAGTTCAGAAAAAGCATAATCCGTTATACCTTTCGCAGCCTCTACCATATAGCCTTTTCCACTAAATCTCGAATCAATCCAATATCCGATTTCAAATTGAGGTATATCCCAATTAATACGATGTAATCCGGCAGATGCAATAAATTCACCTGTTTCTTTCGAAAATACTAGTAATCTTAAATCCTCACGTTGCAAAAATTGAATATGTGATTTTCTAATACTTTCTTCTACTTCTTCCTCTGTTTGCTCTTTCTGTGCAAAAACCATCCAAGGTTTTAATTCTTGTATTGAAGCTTGAATTGCGTCATATACAACTTTACCATCGCCTGGTTTCGGCATTCGAATAAAAAGCCTGTCAGTATAAAATTCAGAAGGAAAATCAAATAATAACGGATTCACTGTAAACACTCCCTATAATTCTTTTATATATAATAATATCCATCTCAAGTTGTACAGTAAAGAAATTTCTGAATTTTAAATGTTTTATTCGTTCACTTCCACCGCTACACGAACTCCAGACTCAATCGCACCTTGAATCCATCCGTGATATAACGTTGTATGATCTCCAGCAAAGAATATTTTCCCCTCTGGTTTTACAATCACTGGTTGTAGCTCAGATTCTTGACCAGCTTGAAAAAGAGCAAATCCTCCAAGTGCATATGGATCCAATGTCCAACTTTTTGATATTCCAGACATGAATTCATCATATACTTGACCACCTAATATCGTTGCTAAGTTGTGTAATGTGTAATAAATACGATCCCCCTTCGATAACCCATCCCATAGTAACGCATCATAAGACCATGTATAGCTTCCTAACATCATAGCAGCTCCTTTCTGTCCAATTCCATAGCTTGGATAATAGGCGTAACGAATTGGCAAATCTGTTATAATTCTGCCACCTAATTGCCCTTGTTCTTCCCAAAATCGACTTTTAAATTGAATGCCTATTTTCGTCGCAGGCATATAATGCAATTCACGAATTGCTTTCCACTTTTCATGAGATATAGAGTCAAATGGATCTACTTCCACAAAACGCATTGTCGAAAACGGAATTGTAACAATAACTAAATCCCCTGTAATACTACTATATTCAAAAGTTTCCTCGTTTCGATAGAAAGCCGTCACACCGTTATCGTGTTGATGTAGCTTCATTAATTTTTGATTATAAATAATATTTTCTTCTAATTGCGGTAAAAAAGATTTTGGTAATCTATCGTTTCCACCTATTATTTCACAAAATCCGCTCTCCTCTTGCATAATGTATAAAAAACGTAACGTCTCAACGAATGACCTTTCTAAAAAACCTTCTAAATCTAATAAAACACCAATCATCTCAATCGTTATTGGTGAAAAATACGTATTATATTGATAAGGATGGTACTTTAAAAATTGTCCTGTAGAGTATCTTCCAAAATCCTTTACTACAACATCCCAATTTTTCTCTGGATTCTTTTTTATAAAATTTATAATGGGCTGTACCGCTAACAATAATAGTTCCTCAGACGTTTTCCCAACTTCATTCATTTCCACAGGATATCTTAAAATACTTGGATCTTTTTCGTATTGTTTTAATGTCGTTTTCCGACCATTTACGTAGATGATATCTGTCTCATTCCTATTAATAAAAGGACTCACCTGTAACCCAAACTTTCTTATATATGCCATCGTTAACGTGTGCGAATATGGAATTCTCATTGCCCCAACATCTAAATATAATCCGGTATCTTCCATTCTAACTGTCTCTATGCGGCCGCCTACACGATTGTTTGCTTCAAAAACCTTCACTTCATGTCCTGCAGCCTTTAATAAAGATGCCGAAACTAATCCAGCCATGCCTGCCCCTACTACAATAATTTGTTTCGGACGTGTCGTCTTATTCAATCCCTTATTTATAACTTGTAACGTTTCATCCATCTCAGTGTTATACATTAAATCTTTCTGCACAATTCCACCCCTTACTTCATAAAGTGAAACTATAATCAGTGGGTGTTCTTCCCCCACTGATTATTAGTTGAACCAATCGGGCTTTTATGGGCAGTTAATCTCCCACCTAACTTCATTGCTCCAGCCGAATTTTGAGGTGGGAGTTTTACTGCCCGTTAATGCGGGATAAAATGCGCATTAGTGGTTTAGTGCATTTTATTCATAAATCCCCATAAACATAACACCATTGTAATTTGAATATTCACTAAAAATACATAAGAGACAGACCTCACATCTCTTTATGCTTCGTATAATATAGCAACTGCAACGAAGGAGTGGTTGAAAATGAAACAGACTTATGATTACCAGGCTACAAAAAAACATCTAGAATTAAAGAAACAAAACTTATGTAAAAAACTTAGCAATAAGAGACTATCTGAAAAAGAACGTGAACAGCTAAAATGTGAAATTGACAACTATGAATATATTTTAAACTTAGTCGAAATGAATCATTATGAACGGGGATTTTCTCGTTAAAAGCGGATATAAAATGATCCGCTTTTCATTTTGAGCATTTCATTACGCATTTTTCGTAAGTAAATATATAATAGGGTGTACATTAAGATTGAGAGGTATATTCTATGATCAAATTAAGTGTATTAGACCAATCACCTATTTCAGATGGTAGCACAGCAATCCAAGCTATTTCACATACAGTTACGCTTGCACAAGAAGTGGAAAAACTCGGATTCACACGTTTTTGGGTATCCGAGCATCATAATTCCGTAAGCTTAGCTGGTTCAAGTCCAGAAATACTTATTTCTCATATTGCAGCGAAAACAGGACATATGAGAGTTGGTTCGGGTGGTGTTATGTTGCCGCATTATAGCCCATATAAAGTTGCCGAGAATTTCCGTGTTTTAGAAGCACTTTATCCAAACCGCATCGACCTTGGTGTTGGTAGAGCACCTGGTGGTATGCCAATAGCAACTCGCGCACTACAAGAAGGAAAAATGGTCTCACTTGATCAATACCCAGAACAAGTTACAGATGTTGCAATGTATTTACATGATCAAGTACCAGAAAATCATCATTATGCAAATTTAAAGGCTACTCCAGTTATTCCAACATCACCTGAAATGTGGATGCTCGGTTCTAGCGGAGAGAGCGCTAAAATTGCGGCGCACAACGGAGCTTCTTTTGCATTTGCACAATTTATTAATGGCTTCGGAGGCCCAGAAGTTATGAGGGCTTACCAGGAACAATTTCAACCTTCCTATTTAGGAGATAAACCAAAATCAATTGTCGCGATTTTTGTTATTTGCGGAGAAACAAATGAAGAGGCAGAAAAAATTGCTTCTAGTTTAGATTTATCAATCTTATTACTAGAGCAAGGAAAACGAACGACTGGTACACCTTCTATCGAAACTGCTCAAAATTATTCATACAGCGCGTATGATTTATTCCGTATAAAAGAAAATCGTCAACGTATGATCGTAGGTGATCCAACTTCTGTGAAAGAAAAAATAGTAAATTTAAGTAAAGCGTACAATACTGACGAATTTATGGTTGTCACGATTACTCATCAATTTGAACATAAATTAAATTCTTATCGCTTACTAGCAAATGCTTTTAATTTATAATTGTAAAAGGGAGATACATCAACGACGATGTATCTCCCTTTCTTACTATTTATTGTTTTTACTTCCTATATATTCAATAGCTTCTTTTAATAACTCATCAAAATGATTAGGATAATCATGATTTAAGTTAGGCACAATTTTATACTTATGCTCTATATTCTTATCTCTTAATAATCGTACAAATTGCTGCGTGCATTCGAAACAATCTTCATCTTGATCCCCGCATACTATATATCCCTTTATATGTTTATCCTGTAGCACTTCCAGCAACTCATTCCATTCTTCAATCTCTGGAAGCCACGGTGCCATAAAAATAAAACCATCTACATCTATATCTTTTTGTAAAATCGTAAGTAAAGCTACTCTTGCTCCAGCAGAAAAACCACCTATTATTACATTTTCTACTGTATGATTCTCTATAAATTTATCGTAATGCTCTTTTAATTCTTCTTTCCCTCTATGTATATCATCCCAAACAAACCCATCTGAAAATTGAATTTGCGAAGACTGTGGTAACGCTAACGTATAATCTTGTGTAATAACTGATTTCCAATATGGTTCTATTATTCCTATATTTTCTTGATCACCATGCATTGTAACTAGTAGATTTCCCTTTTCCTCGCTGTAAATATATTTCACATCTGCTCGTTCTGTTTTCTTTGCTACTTCTTCTCTTTCTTTACATAATTGAACCATTTTATGAAACTCTTCAAACTTATGTAGTGGTTTTAAATCGTCGTCGGAAATTAAATATTCATTTCCATACCAAAATCCATTCTCTATAATAGCTTCCTTCATTACATGCAAAGCTTCTTCTTCAAGTCCTGCTGCACTTGCTAGTGCATATTTAAAATTATATATTTGTGCCTCATTACCTATTACACCTTTAGCATGTTCCATTATATACGTATACGCTTCAAAACTTCCTTTATTTGCATAACAACGTAAAGTTTCATTTAATAACTGGATGTAAGTCATACTATTTTTCATATACCAATCCCCCGAAACCGTTTATAATATTTATTTCTCGAACTTGTATACCATCCTTTGATCATGGTATGTACATTGTTATATTCAATAACTCAACCTAACCATACTTGATCCTCAGAATGATATTTAATAATTACCGTATGTTTACGCATAATACATCACCTCTTCCTATCCAATACGTGTAGTATAAAACTAAATAGACAGAATAGTCAATATATTTTCAATCAAAAAAAGACAACAATATATTATTGTTGTTTTTTACATCTACCCGCTCTTTTGTTTTTTTCTATCCGGTTTACTTGAAACTAAATAATGTTTTTCTGAAATATATAAGTCTCTTTTTAATAGACGATTTAAGTACGGCCCTAGCTTCATTCCGCATATAAGGCGATCTTCACTACCCTCAACAATTGGAAACATTTCTTTTTCTGTTACATATTGATCTACTGCCTTTTGTACGATATCAATTTCTTTAACTAGGTTTAAATTTTCTTCTGTATGTTCAAATACCTCAAGCGTTTCCTTCGTAATAAGAAAAACATTTGTCGGAAATACAGGCAAATACGGCTTTAACAAATCATAATTTACTGTATAATCATCATTTACTAATACTGTATATACGATATTAGCATTTGTTTCTAGAAACTTAGCCATCGCTTGTTCTAATTCATCTTTCGTAATTTCCCGTTCTTCTTTTCCAGTTCTGAAAAAGCGAAACATTGCATCGCCTCCCTTTTACTATATTATAGCATAAAAGAAAACTGAAAAATCACAAAAAAATCCATTGAAAAAATTTTTCAATGGATTTTTCAAAATATATTTATTTTTATTTTAAGAATGCACTTAGCATCCATACATGCTGTTCTAATGTCGTGTGAATCGCTAGTAACATATCAGCTGATGTTTCATCGCCAGCTTCACCAGCAACTTCCATACCTTCTTTTAATTCTTGAATAAGTGCAGAGTAATCATTCACTAAAGTTTGCACCATTTCCTCAGCTGATTCCTTGCTTGTCCCCTCACTGACACTAGATGTTGCAAGATATTCTTTCATTGTCGCTAACGGTTTACCTTCTAACGCTAAAATGCGTTCTGCTAACTCATCAATATACGTCCCTGCTTCATTATAAAACTCTTCAAATTTCTCATGTAATGTAAAGAAGTGTGGTCCTGTCACATACCAGTGATAATTATGTAGTTTCACATATAACACATTCCAGTTTGCTACCTGCTTGTTTAATACTTCAACAACATTTGTATTCGTACTCATACAATCCACTCCTCTTATCGTTTTGTAATGCTTATCTTTTAATAACCTAATTACATTTTACCATACATTTCCTACCCTTTCGAATGATTGGCTCATATGTAACAAAGTTTTAACACCTTTAATATTTCCCTAATATCATACAATTCATGTATTTTTTCAACTACTTCATATGTCTAATCGTCCAAGCTGCTACATATGCATTATAGTAAGTCAAGCTCATCATAGAAGAAAGAGGGATAACATGGACAATCAACAATGGCAAGTAGCAAAGAAAGTTGCTGCTACTTATATCGGAACTGTCGTTGGAGCTGGATTTGCTACTGGACGAGAAATTGTTGAATTTTTTACAGTGAACGGATTATACGGAACAATTGGTATATGTGTAAGTGGATTTTTTTTTATTTGGCTCGGCACAAAGATGATGTTACTTTCATCACAAATCGGGGCATTTTCAGCGCAAGATTTTAACAAATATTTATTTGGAGATGTATTCGGAAATGTTGTAAATACATTATTACTACTCGTATTATTTGGTGTAACGAGCGTTATGCTATCAGGGGCTGGAGCGGTATTTGAAGAGCAACTTCGTTTACCAAGACAACTCGGTATTCTCATTACAGTTATCGCCTGTCTCATTATAGGTAGCCGCGGATTACAAGGTGTTTTTGAAGTAAATACACTTGTCGTACCTATTATGATGATATTTATTATAGGACTTGCTATTACAACCTTTTTCCACAGTACAACACCTATTAGTAATACTATTCCTGCAGAGAGCTGGAATATGAAGTGGATTACTAGCCCTATTACATATGTCGCTTTAAATCTTTCTCTCGCCCAAAGCGTTCTCGTCCCGTTAGCCGGTGAAGTAAAGGATCGAAAAGCCATTTTGTGGGGTGGAATTTTAGGTGGTGCAGGACTTTCTTTAATTTTATTATGCAGCCATTTAGCTATCTTATCAGTCGACCAATTTTATCAATACAATATCCCAATGGCTGAAGTCATAAGAAGATTTAATGCAACGTTTCACTTTTTCTTTGTTCTTATTATTTTCGGTGAAGTGTTTACAACTTTAGTTGGTAATGTGTTCGGGATGACAAAACAAATGCAATCTATCACTGGGTGGAAAAGTAACAATATTATTTTCTTCATTTTACTAATTAGTTATTGCTTTAGTTACATCGGTTACAGTGAGCTACTCCACATTCTATATCCAATCATCGGATGGGTAAGTATCGTTCTACTTCCAATCATTGCTTTTAAACAACTTCAAAAAACATAAAGAAAGCATCCATTTTATTGGATGCTTTCTTTATGTTCATTCACAATCATCACATATTTCCCAGTACGGTCCCATTTCCAATGCCAAATATGGCTTTAATTGCAATCGAATCATTCGACTAGGCATGCGCTCTAAAACAAATTGAATCCCTTCTTCATCCTCGTCTAATTCAACTTTTGAAATAGCAATTCTTTGCATAGTAGAAATAGGAATTCCATCTTTATATAAAGTGATTTTCACCTCATCATATTCATTAAAATACAATTCAATACTCATTTGATTTTTCAACATTTCATCAACAATTTCATATTTATCATTTTGTTCTTGGATTATATATTTCCAGCCACCTCTATCTTTTTTTGGAGCTGCTTGAAATAATGTCATCAAATCCTCGTATAGCATAAGATAACCCCTCTCTTACTAAAAAACGATGAGTATTTTATATACCCTTTATCTCTATCACTATCCATAGTCATTGTACCATATATCACCGTTCTTACCGTATTCATTTGCTTCATTAGTACTTACAAAATACTTATTCTATCTTCATTATTATGTTTCTTAGTCCGTTACTTACTATTCTACTGTAAGTTTTATTCAACACCTATTTTTTATTTACTCACAACAAAAAAAGGAGAGTGATATATCACTCTCCCTAAATAAATTTCCCTGTAGCTGCTATTGCTAATACTATAATTAAAATTGTAAATAATATTGAGACAATTAAACTAAAAATGGGTAATGCTTTCTTTTCATTCTTCTTAAAAAGTAACTTTAAACTAAGAAGGATGTTTACTGGTACGAGTATAAAATAAAAATATTTAACAATTTGCACCGAGCTATCCGAAAGTGTTTTTAAAATAAACACTTCAATTAGAAACACCACAAAAAATGAAATACTTAGCCAAAATGAGACATAACTAAGCCAAGAATGTCTTTTTGTACCCCAATACACTCCCATAATAATCTCCTTTATTTGTATTCGATATGATTGTAATTATACACAAAGTTAACAAATACCTCTATTTTTCGACAAATAATATGAGAAATTCAGTTTTAAACATCATTAAGCTATTCTCCATCCTCATTCATTATAAGCATAAATTCATCCCAGTTAATGTGTTAAAAAAAAGACTGCCCCAATAGCATACTGCTATTGGGGCAGTCTTTCTCTTTTAAACTTTAAATCTTTCAATTAATCCTTGCAACTCTTCAGCCATTTGAGATAATGTACCAGCTGCGGAACCAATTTCTTCCATAGAAGCTAATTGTTCTTCAGCAGACGCTGCGACACTTTGTGTACTCGTCGCATTATTCTGTGCTGTCATTGCAATTTGTCCTACTGAAATAGATACTTCATTGGCACCTTTTGACATCCCATTAGCCGTTTCAACCATCGTTTTAATTTGATTAGCAATTTCATTTGTAGATTGTAAAATCTCAGCAAAATTTTGCTTCGTTTCATTTGCAATAACTAGTCCAGATTGAACTTCTTCATTTACATGACCCATAGATTTTACTGTCTTACTCATATCATCTTGTATTTCACATATTAATTTACTAATTTCACTGGAAGATACACTAGATTGCTCTGCCAATTTACGTACTTCATCTGCAACGATCGCAAATCCTCTTCCGTGCTCACCCGCTCTTGCGGCTTCAATTGCAGCATTCAAAGCAAGAAGATTTGTTTGATCTGCAATATTTTGGATTACTTCTAATATGTCACCAATTTGCTTTGATTTATTATTTAATAACTGTATAACTGCATCAGATTGCGAAACAGATTCTGCAATAGATTGCATTTGATTTACTGTTTTCCCTACTAGCTTTCCACCATCTTCTGCTTTTTCACGAGTATGAGTAGAAGCCGTATTAATAGATGATGAACTATTTGCTACATGCTGAATTCCTTCTGTTACATCAAACAGTAACATCGCACCATTTTCTACACTTGTTGTTTGCGTCGTTGCACCACTTGATATTTCATCCATTGCCATTGTAATTTGTTCTGTTGCTTCACTCGCTTGCCTTACACTAGCAGTTAGCTCTTCTGATGCCGCTGCAACATGCCCGGCCGAATCATTAATCCTTCCAATTAACGTTCGTAGTGAATCTGTCATCTCATTAAAACCTTTTGCAAGTTGACCAATTTCATCGTTTGAATGAATTTCAATTGTTTGTGTTAAATCTCCTTCACTTATTTCTTTAGAAGTGGCAACTAATCTCTTTAAAGGTTTTGTAATAGTAAGCGTTACGAAATAAATAAGTGCCCCTCCTACAACTAGTGAAATAATCATAACAATTAACATATTATAAAATAAAGGCTGAGCAGCTTCAATGACTTCACTTGAGTACATCGTTCCACCGATTTTCCAACCTGTTTTTAAATTTGTAGCAAATACCATTTTCTTTTCACTACCGTCATACGTGTATGAAAAAGCGCCCTGATTATCTTCGTAAATTCTCTTTGCCCAAGAATCAGCTGCTTTATCTCCTGGTTTTTCTTGAGGGTGAGCAATTATTTTTTGTTTTCCATCTAAAATGAAAGTATATCCTTTTTTACCAATATTGATTAGCTTTGTTGTTTTCAATAAATTCTCTAAACTTAAATCTACCGCAACAACACCATTTTTATCTTCTGTTTGTTTCGCAATCGTTACGACAATATGTCCATTTCCTTTTGCCTTATACGGTTCAGTGACCACGATTCCACCTTGTTTACTCACTGCATCTTTATACCAAGAACGAGTTGTTGGATCATAATCTGCTGCCATTTGTATATTAGGTTCTTGCACAAATTTCTTATCATTGCCGGCAACATATACTTGTTCAATATCTTTATTTAAATTAATATACTGAGATAACACCTTTCTTAATTCATCTTGATTATCTCCTTGATACATATCACTATGAACCACTCGTGCAAAGTTATTTATTTCGTTAAATTTCGCCTCAATCATTTGATTGATTAAATTATCTAATATTTTTATATTATCGTGAGCACTACTCGTAATTTGTGATTCAAAATTCTTTTTAGCCGTTTGATAAGACATGCCCCCAATAATAGAGACAGCTGCAATTAAAATTACAAAAAATGAAATTAATAGCTTTTTTGCTACTTTTATATCTCGAAACCACCTTAACAGTTTACTCATTATAAACCTCCTACATTCAAATATTAAGTTTTAAAGATAAATAACCGATTATGAATATATCCCATTCCCTATCCTCTATTTTTACAATTCGTTTTTCATAAACACCTTGTAAAGTTTAAACAAATATTCTCGCTTTGTCTATATATATAAATAATATTATTATAAAATTTACAAATGTAAAAAACCAAAGGAATAGCCCTTTGGTTTTTTACATTTTTTTATGTTGTTTAGAAATCTTCTTCCACTTATCGCGCTCAGCTCTTGCAAGAATAGCATCTTGTTTTCTCATAAAATACGCCAATTCTCTTTGCAACTTTTTATAGCTTTGCAAACGATTTATCGTCATTAGCCCGTTATCAATTGCTTTATGCACTGCGCATCCTGGCTCATTCTCATGTTTACAATCTCGGAAGCGACATGTTTTTGCAAATTCTTCAATATCAGAAAACGTTGTTTGGATTGCATCGCTTCCATCCCAAAGCTGTAACTCTCTCATGCCAGGAGTATCAATGACTAAGCCCCCACTCGGTAGTTGGAACAGCTCACGATGAGTTGTCGTATGCCGCCCTTTACTATCTTCCTCACGTATATCTCCCGTTTTCGCTATCTCAATTCCTACGAGTGCATTTAACAAAGTAGATTTTCCAACCCCTGATGAGCCGACTAAAGCAATTGTTTTTCCTGAAGCAACAAATTGTTGTAACGAGTCAATACCTCTATGCTCTAAACTATCGACGACGAAGATCGGAACACCAATTGCAACAGCTTCCGTTTCTACAATTTTTTGTTCCACATCTTCACATAAACTACTTTTTGTTAAAACAATAACAGGCATTGCACCACTTTCATACGCTAATAGTAAATAACGCTCCAACCTTCTTACGTTAAAATCATGGTTAAGTGCATTCACTAAAAATAAATAATCAACATTTGCTGCAATAATTTGTTCTTCAGTTCTATTACCAGCTTCTTGTCTTGAAAAAGAACTTCTTCTCGAAAAAATACGATGAATGATTGCCTTTTTCTCATTTTCTATTTTCTTTATATACACCCAATCACCAACTGCTGGGTAATCTCCTTTCGTTACCGCTTCATGTCGAAACTTCCCAGACAGTTCTGCCATATATTCACCGTCATTACAAATAATACGATATATATGCTTATGCTCAAGTAAAATACGCCCTACTTCATAATTCTGCTCTACAGCTTGCTCTTCAAAAAATGAATCCCAGCCGAACGACTCTAAAATATTTTGATTCAAATCAAGATCCTCCCTAGTTTGTACTAAGTGGAAGGATTGCGAACTATCTTATATAATATCGCCCTTTCCATCCACGTTTGTATTTAATTTATTATTCATTACAGTCATATTCGCCATAATACATCACTCCGATCTTATTTTAATTACTCTCATTATATGGAATATCAATTTAAAAAGCTACTTTATTTGACGTAATTTTCAAATAAATATCTCTTTAACATTCTAATTTGTCCACGGTGATTAATTTCATCTTCTATCACATGAAACCAAAGATAGTGCTGGTTATACGCTACACCGTTAGGCCACTTTCTTTCTGACATTAGCCATGTATCATCTACTTTACTCAAATACTTTAGCGACTCTTCTCGAACACTTTGCAAAAGTTGTACATAATACTGTATTTCATGACCATGAATCGTTCTCCCAACTTCCCCTAAATACAGTGCATCTTCCCATATTTCTAATTCTTCTTTTGTAAAGTCACGTTTTTGAAATGAAATAAGCTGATGGGCTTTTTCTATAGATGCCATATGTTTTAATAAGGCGCCAATTGAATTCCCACCACTTGGCATAATTAAATCTAATTGCTCAACTGATAGATTTTCTATTTCCTGTAATGTTACCGCCCTCGTATGCTCCAGCATACTTACTAATTCCCCTATATTTTTCGTATAACCATCCACACTTCTTATTCGATACTCTATATTCATATCACACACCTCTTTCTGTATTCATATTATTGTAAATATGATTCATATAATAGACTGAAATATATCGGAATTTTCTGTTATAATTAAATTGAATAAGATTTACCCAAACAAACTTTCTCAATATGCTTATATGAAATATGAAAAGGAATCAATATGAAAAAATCGAATCTTATTCACTAAAAGGAGTGGATTCGATGGAAATGTATCAATGGCTAACCGCAGTTCTCGTTGGTGGCATTACTGGCTTCGTTTCCCATCTAATCAATAACCAAGGTAAGTTATTGCTTCCACGCCGTTTGAAAACTTTTTTTCATTTTGGATTTTTAACTGATATTTTTACTGGTAGCCTAGCCGCACTTCTTGGACTCGTTTTATTCGATGTCACCGCAATAAAGGAAATTATAAAAGTCTCCATTGTGACTGCTATTTCCGGTCAAACTTTTTTACTTCACCAAGCTCTAGGTGGTGAGCAGGCTAAAAATACGCAAATTGGAAAAGCTGATGAGAAGATTCAAGAAATTGACAAATTATTACGACGTTAGTCTATACTTTCTTTAAAAATTATTGTTATAATGAAAAATATATATTTTCTATTGCGTCGTTTGTCAGAAGAAAGGGTGTTTCGTATGACAAAAAAGAAAATAGAAGATTTCTTAACAAACACCGAAAAAGAGGAACTGCTAGAAAACTATAAATGTTTACGAGAAGCCCGCACAAAAAGTGAAGCTAACTATTTTGGTGAAGAAGTAAACCATCTACTAAATAAAGCAAAACAACGAATTATTAAAGATGCAGGCATACATGATGAAAATGCAGCAACTGTTCAATCAAAGAGAAAAGCACTGTTTTAGTTATATTAGCTAAAACAGTGCTTTTTATTTACAAAGATTTTCACCATAAGCATTTTTCACATTACTTTCACATCTATTTCACAAATATAAGTAATCCTATATGTTAAACTAAGTATATCCTTTTCCAAGGAACTATATGCCGATATATAAATCCCTATCTTTATAGGGATTTTTTATTTTTATACTATATGCTGTTTATATAGTATAAAAGAAAAGGAGCTTAGCATGCGATCTTCCCCTTCCTCACTACTCTTCTAATATTAACTCGATTTCTTTCATTGCCCCTTCATTCAATGATACATCCACCGCTTTCACACTTTCTCTTATTTGCTCAGCCCGCTTTCCACCAGGTATAACAGTATCAATTCCTTCTTTATTTAATAACCATGCTAACGCTAAATGAGGCAATTCAATATTATTTTCTTTAGCTACGTCTTTTAACTTTTCAACTTTTTTAAAGTTACCTTTATATATATTTTCTTCAAATAGATTTACACTTTGACGCCAATCCCCTTTATCAAAGTCAAAATCTTCTGTATATTTACCACCTAATATCCCAAAGGCTAGAGGCCCATACGGTATAAATGAAATACCTTCTTTTATACAATACGGCAATAGTTCTTCCTCGGCAGTACGATTTAACATATTGTAAGGCGATTGTACAACATCAATATGACCATGTTGATTCGCTTCTTTTAATTGTTCTATGTTTACATTCGATATTCCAATTGAACGAATTTTCCCTTCTTCTTTTAAACGAGTAAGCTCTCCGATTGAATCTATGTAACTTGTTTCAGGATTTGTAAAATGTAAATAATATAAATCAATATAATCAGTCTGTAATCTTCTTAAGCTATTCTCCACAGCATTTCTTAAATAACTTGGTTCATTGTTAATATAAGTTTCTCCATTTAATAACGGCTGAATTCCACCTTTTGTAGCAAGTACAAACTCGTGGCGTTTCTCTTTTAATACCTCTCCTATCAATTCCTCCGATCTACCAAAACCGTATGAATCCGCTGTATCAAAAAATGTAATTCCTTGCAGGATTGCTTCTTCTATTAATCGTTTTCCTTCTCCCTCATTCACATCAACATATAAATTATGCCCCCCTACTGCATTTGTACCTAAACCCAACTTTGAAATATTTAGTCCAGCCTTTTGCAATTTTATATACTTCATTTTTTCTCCCCTTATATTTCTATTGTTCGAATATAATTGAACAATAGAAATATATCACTTTATATGCTATAGTGCAAATATATTAACTTATACAAGTAGGTGAAAAAATGCGTACACTCTATCATCCAAATCGAGAAGAAATTCAATTTTCTTCTGTCCTATATGCACTTAGCGACCAAATTCGTTTACAAATTGTAAATATGTTACTAGCGAAAAATGAGCAATCTTGTGGTGCGTTAAACATTCCAATCGCAAAATCAACTTTATCTCACCATTTCAAAGTTTTACGTGAATCAGGTGTCATGTATACACGTCTTGAAGGAACACAACGTTTCATTTCAATTCGTGAAGATGACTTAAATGCTAGATTCCCGGGTTTATTAAACGTTGTATTACATGCGACAGGGCCATACTAAAAAACATCTCACTTACAAATGAGATGTTTTTTAGTATTTGTTATTCTTTTAATAGATCTATTAATCCATTCCCTTCAGATGTACGCTCATATCCTAAAGGTACAGTTCTTTTAATAAGTTGCGCGTAAATTTCTGGCTCTGATAACTTTCTGCCATATTCTCTTTCGCACTGCTTAATGAGAAGTGCTAATGCACCAGCGACATGCGGCGTCGCCATTGAAGTTCCACTTAATACAGCATATTTCCCCTCTGGATACGTAGATAATATTTCATCACCTGGCGCTACTAAATCAATTTCTTGATTTGAATTACTAAAACATGCGATTTTCCGCTCTAAATTGACAGCACCAACTTCAATTACTTCAGCATAAGCACCTGGGAAATCTAGTTCCTCCGTATTATCATCACAATCTCCATCATTTCCTGCAGCACATACAACGAGAACATCTTGATTTACTGCATTTTGAATAGCTTCATGTAATTCCGGAACGTCTTGCGGACCACCAAGTGACATTGAAATAACTCTGACTTCTTCTTTATTAGGTCCTCTCCAATTTACAGCGTAATGAATCGCCTCAATAATTTGCTCATAGCTTCCAGAACCATCTCCCGCTAAAACCTTTAACACTAGCATTTTAGCAAGAGGTGCGACTCCTAAAACACCGACATCATTTTCAGTCGCTGCAATCGTCCCCGCTACATGAGTCCCATGGCCGTTATTATCAAGGTAAATGTTCGGATCTCCTTCATAATCTTTCGTGAAATTTCTCCCACCAATAATACGATCTTTTAAATCTATATGATTAATATCACAACCTGTATCTAATACGGCAACGACAACATCTTTTCCTTTCGCACTCTTCTCCCATACTTGTGGAGCGTTAATCAGTTGTACACCTGGTGGAATTTCATTTACTTGTTCAACCACCTTATTTACGGTAAACGGAATCAATTGTATACCTTTTTGTTTATTCGCTGTACTACTGTTCATCGTAATCCCTCCTGAAAATATATTATTTTCATTTCAGACCACTATTGAATAGGTTTACATTTAACATTCGTTTTAACTGTTCTATTTTCCTTCATTTCAAATGTTTCTCAATATAACTTACCAACATTTATCCCGTGCTTTGCAGGCAATAACAGTTCAAATCATTCAACGAATGTATAAAAATAAAAGGACCATTAAATGGCCCTTTTATAGTTTTTTTAAAGAATCATATATAATCTTTAAAATATTATAAATGAAAACTAAATCTCACTTTTTTTTAAAAACTTCTCTATTTCTTTTATTAAATTTTTCGCTCCATCTATACTAACAGTAATGTTTCCATTTGCTAATGATATGTTCTGGTCTGAAACATCACCTGTTATTTGACAAGCATTGTAAGGTTCATATTTTTGTAAAATGACTTTATCTTCATCTACGAAAATTTCAAGTGGTGATTTAATTTGTATCCCTAATACATCTCTTAATTCTTTAGGAATAACAATTCGCCCTAATTCGTCTACTTTTCGAATAACTCCTGTTGCTTTCATATTACTCCCCCCTTACTCTCTATTAATTTTCCACCTCGCTTTTTCCATTTTATCACTTTTTGGCAATACTTGTATCTTTTTAGAAAATTTTGTACTCAAGTTAAAAAAACACAGTTAACGAATACGTAATCTCTCTTTCAATTGTTTTAAATAACGAGATCGTATTATTAAGAAGTATACAACTTGAATTCCTACGAAAATACTTAATACAATTGTATTTTCTTTAAACAGTGAGTACTCAAACATCTGTCCTAACGCAGTTAACGCTACTGCCCCGTGTAATGTTGCAACACCTATCGGAACGAAGAATAAAAGTGCCAATCGAATTGTAACTACTTTCGATAATTCCCCGCTCGTTAAGCCAACTTTTCGAATCATTTCAAATAACCGAGTATCATCCTCCAAATCAGAAAATAAACGGAAGTAAAGGAAGCTTCCTGCACATACGAAAAATACAATACCAATAAAGAAACCTACAAATAAAATTGGTCCTGCGATTTGTAAACTTTGGTTTTGTTCGTACTCTTCTGCACTAAACGTTGCATGTTCTTCATAAGGCTTCATCTGACTCGTAAGTTCTTTACCAACCTCAATTTCATCTTTCATTCCTTCAGTTTTATACATATAATCTTTTGTTTCTATAAATCCATCTTGTAATGAATCATATTGATTATTAGGGATTACATAAACATTTCCTCTTAATATTTTCCCCAATGAAGAAGAAGTAACTTTTTTCACTTTTAAATGTTCATTCATATTAGGTAAAGTAATTTCTTTTCTTTCTTTCATCAGTGGTCCTGGTATTTCGGCCGACAAAAATAAAACCTCTTTATTTGCTACAGTATTAAATGGTTCTCCTGTTAACTTTGCATATCCCCTATACTCTGATTCTTTTATAAAAATGGCGCTTCTTAATGACTGCTCCTCCGTTTTCTTCGATGAGATATTAGTTTTTGAAGCTGCTATATTATGTTTTTTTAGTCCCTCATCGATGATCTTCAGATGCTGTGATTCATTACTATTCCCTTGCTTAGAGTGGTAATGAAACGCAATTGGTCTCTCCATAATCCCTTTCGTCATTGATGCAAAGCCAACTAATGTACCTATTGCCGAAAATGCTACAGTTGAAATTATCGTTACAATAAAGAACATTCTTGCGTTATCTCTCATACGGTACGCTAAATCTGACAACGTAATAATATTTGTCTGTGTCCAATAGAAACGTTTACTTTTTTTACATAGCCGAATAATAAAGACACTCAACTGCTTGTACAGCAAATACGTACCAATAATGACTACCGTTGTAACCGGAATCATCATCACAAATACCATAGCACCATGTGACATAAGAGCGCCTGTATAACCAGCACTAAGCAATACTACTGCTAATATAGAAGAAATACTCGATGCTTTCGGTTCTGGCTTCGCCTCTGCTGATCCTCTAAACAATTTCATAATATTATTTTTACGAACCATTCCGGCACTAAATAATGAAATAATCATAAATAATATGAAAAACATAATACTCGTTACAACAACTGCTTTCATTGGAATGTAATAGGATAAGGAAATATCTAGTTTTAATATCATTGGGGCTACAAAAATTAATACTCCTGAAAACAACATACCTGAAAGAATCCCGAAAATAATTGCCCCTATTCCAATCATAATATTTTCAAAGAAGATAAGACGCTTTAATTGATATTTCGTCATACCAAGCATCATTAAAATTCCTAGTTCACGCTTTCTCGTTTTTAAAAACATTCCCATTGAATATAAAATAAAGAAGAATGTAAATACGTAAATAATAGACTGTGCAAACGACATACTTACAAATACATACTGACCTAATTCTCCTGCACTTAATGCCGGATGAAACGCAAAAAACGAATATACAAAAAAGGCCATAATTGCAAATGCACTACTCAAAAAATATGCTGAATATGTCCGTCTATTTCGCGTTACATTCCGATATGCGAGTTCTCTAATGTTCATATTACTTCTCCGCCCTTCTACTAACTATGCTTTTATAGTAGTAAAGTAGGGAAATACCTTCCATCGATTCAAATGACAAAAACCTTACATTTTTGAAAGGTAAAAAAATTGCTTAAACGAAACAGTTTCATTATAATGACTACATTCATATTCATACACACATCCTATTGTATATTCGTTAGTTTTGCGAAATAATAAAGGATAGAAGTATGTACCAATATATACATAAAAATTTTTTATTTACCGCTTTAATATGAATAGGAGGAAAACATAATGACATTACAAGAACAGATTATGAAAGCATTACATGTTCAGCCTGTAATTTATCCGAAAGTAGAAATTCGTAAACGAGTTGATTTCTTAAAAGATTATGTAAAAAAAACAGGTGCGAAAGGATTTGTACTTGGAATTAGCGGCGGCCAAGACTCTACATTAGCAGGACGTTTAGCACAGCTTGCAGTTGAAGAAATTCGTAACGAAGGTGGTAACGCAACGTTTATCGCTGTACGTCTTCCTTACAAAGTGCAAAAGGATGAAGATGACGCACAATTAGCATTACAATTTATTCAAGCTGATCAATCAACTGCATTTGATATCGCTTCAACCGTTGATGCTTTTTCAAATCAATACGAGAACTTATTAGGTGAATCATTAACTGATTTCAATAAAGGTAACGTGAAAGCTCGTATCCGTATGGTTACACAATATGCAATTGGTGGACAAAAAGGTCTACTTGTTATCGGAACAGATCATGCTGCAGAAGCTGTAACAGGATTCTTTACAAAATTCGGAGATGGTGGTGCAGATTTATTACCATTAACGGGGTTAACGAAGCGCCAAGGACGTGCTTTATTACAAGAGTTAGGTGCAGATGAGCGACTTTACTTAAAAATGCCAACAGCTGATTTATTAGATGAAAAGCCAGGTCAAGCTGATGAAACAGAATTAGGCATTACTTACGATCAATTAGATGATTATTTAGAGGGTAAATCAGTTCCAGCTGACGTTGCAGAAAAAATCGAAAAGCGTTACACAGTGAGTGAACATAAAAGACAAGTACCAGCGTCAATGTTTGATGATTGGTGGAAATAAAACATAAAAAAGAAGCTAATCTTTTAGCTTCTTTTTTATATGTTAGCGATATACCCCTACTCTTTTCTCCAATAAATCTTGCAAGCAATCTTCATGTTGTTTACAAAATAACGGAGGCATTTTGTCTAATGGGAAAAATTTTAAATCTAACGTCTCATCACCGTCTATTTTTTTATTCCCTCCAACTATTGAGCATGAAAAGCACATCACAATTGTCTGTGCTTTATCTCCATTTGGATATGTTTGAAAATATTTTGTATACACTCCAATAAGCTCATGTATTTCTACATCATACCCAGTTTCTTCTTTTATTTCTCGAATCGCAGTTTCCGCAGCCGACTCTCCTATCTCCATTGCGCCACCTGGAAGGCCCCAAGCATTAAAGTCTCCTCTTTTTTGCAGTAATACTTCTCCCTCTTTATTAAACACAAAACCACCCGCAAAGTTTAAGAAAACATAATCATGTCCTACTTTTTCACGTAATTCTTTTATATAATCGGCCATTTCTTTTCCTCTTTTCATACGTCTTCCATCGTTATCTCGCTATTTGCCAGGCAGTAAGATCCCCACCTCAAAATGTAGCGGAAGCAAAGAAATTAGGTGGGAGATCAACTGCTCGTAAAAGCCTTCACTTTACTTCTTATTTATTTCTAGCAATTCAATAATTCGATCTAGCTTCTGATTCATATTGATAACATGTTGTTTTTTTGCAGCGCTACTTTGCAATAATCTTCTAATAAACAAAGTAAATGATAGGAAAAACAAAACGATAAGTTCGATTATTAAACAAGTATATATCAATATAAATATATTACTTTCGAACAAATCCATTTAAATTCCACATCCTTCCTTTTTATTTTATCACACAATTCTGTTTTTTAAAACGATACATAATAAAAAGAGCACCTTTTACAGATGCTCTTCTTCATTACTTAATACGTAAATGTAATTGTCGCTAATGAATAACCTGCCATTGCACTATATGGTGCTACTTGATAAGATACACGCTTTGCACCTTTTGGCCAATTTATTTCATTTAATACTTTCTTTATATCTTGCATTGTTCCATCCATGGACTGCTTATATCGTACTTCTACCTTTTCTGGTTTACTAGCAAATTGTTGCTGCAACTTTTGCTTAAATTCATTATAATTTTCCGCTCCGTATTGTGCAGATAAGTATTGTAAATTTGTTTCTTTTAACATTTGCTCATATACAACGTTTTTTGAACTACCAGCTTTTATTTTGTTTGTTAACTCACCAAAGTAACTTGTAGTTGCTGCTGGATATTTACTACGATCCCAGTCATGGTCTTTACTTAATTGGTCGTCAGACATATTAAAATATGAATATGTTACACGTCCAGCTTTGTCTGGTACTGGATCATCGAATGTAGTATCAAGATGGTACCATTTGTTTTCAATGTTCACTAAATTCCATGCATGAGCTTGTCCATTTCCTGTACCAGTTACAATATGATTTTGAATACCTGCTTCTTTTAGTAATTCATATGTTAATAATGTATACCCTTGGCAAACAGCAGAACGGTTCGCTAACGCTTCATATGCTGTATACGCTTGATAAGAAGTGTCGTATGATACATGTTTCACAACATAATCATGAATAGCTTTTACTTTTTCATGCGCATCCATTCCTGGCTTTACAATTGAACTTATAATTGCTTTCGCCTGAGATTTTACATATTGTGTTTGCTCTTTTGATTCACGGTATTTCACTTGTAGTGTAAACGAATAGTTCCCTGGCATCCCTTTAATAGAATATCTAGTAGAGGCTACATTATATTTTACATACTCATCAGCATCTACGATTTTATTAAACTCGCCGTACAATTGGTCCATAATCTTTCTAGCATCTCTATCTTTTGTTTTATATGTGATTGTAATATTTTCTTCACGATTATCAATCTGTTTTTTTAATTCTTTTCTGAAATCATCTAATAACTTTGCATCTGATTGTGTCGTCACTACAGTTGGATTCGTAGCTGCATAAGATACAGTTGACGATTGTAAGCCTCCCATTACAATCGTTGAACAAAGTGCGGCAGCTGTCATATACTTACTTGTCTTTCCCATCTTGTCACTCCTTATATTCTATAACTATACGAAAAAGTATCGTATAGTTTCAGAGTATACAATACTTTTCAAAATAGGTCATATGAGATTATGCATATTAATTAATTCACATAAAAAAGGTTGCTCTTTTAAAAAGAGCAACCTTTTTTATTAACACGTTTGTAACACACAGCATGTATTTTCAAAACGTCGATTTTTCAAATCTTCATTACCAATACAGAAATATAACATTCCTAACTCTCCCCAAACCATATTACAATTTTTATGATCTGAATCGATTTGGAATAAAAGCGTCATTTGCTGTGGATCTATCCCCATATATTCTCCTGTCTCATGTAGTACTTCCTCTTGTACAGAGAATGGGTCACCAAACATTTGATGGTTATCGTAGTTATCTGGGATTAGTTCTTCAAGTAATTGCAAGAAACGATCTGAATCGGCCTCATCTTCAATGAAAAGTTCTGGTAATTTATACGTCAGTTCAAAAGTAATTGCGCATTGATTATATTTCGCTTGCGTTTCATCCGCTCTTCGTAATTGCTCTACTGGAACATCATAATAAAGTACGCGCCCAGCTTCCATTGGATTCACATCTTCTTCAAAATAATTTTCAATGCTAAAGAAATATACCATTCCTGCCTTAGGTAGATTGTGATTCATACGAACGTTTTGTAAATCATTTAGATTAAATTGCGCGATAAAATGTAACGGATTTCCTTTATACATTGGATATTCAAATGTATCCGGTAAATCAGGAGCTCCCCCCATTTTTGAACTACCAATCGCAACCGTTTCTTGCTGCTCAGGCACAACTTTTACACAAGGAAATACAGTATTAATAAGTTCCTCTTTTAAATGTGTCAGTCCATATTTATCAATTAACACTTCAATTTTGTTATCCATATATTCTCCTTACATCTCTATACTTATTTGTATCATAGCACAAAGATTATACTCCATTTATCACAAAATCAACAAGCCTTCCAAAAAACGGGCTTATCCCTCATACGCGAACAAGTTTAAAAAAGCATAGTATACATTGTTCCTACAAACACGATAGTTCTTTATTCCTTCCAGTACATTTTCCCTTCGTTCATTTTCATTTTTAATTTAAGGAGGAATTCCACATGGGTTACGGATATAGTTGCGGCGGTTACGGTTACGGCGGTAGTTGTGGTGGATGTGGTTATGGAGGTTTCGCTTTATTAATCGTTTTATTTATCCTTCTAATCATCATCGGAGCTAGCTGTTGGGGCGGCTTTGCAGGCTGCTAGTAAACTTAAAAACTATTGTAAAAAAGCACGTATATTACGTGCTTTTTTTACATTTTCATTTTTAGAAAGGAAGTATGTGCAATGAAAATTGATGGTGTTTTTGAAGGAGGCGGTGTGCGTGGAATTGCACATGTAGGGGCAATTTGCGCGTTAGCTGAAAAAGGGTATGAATGGGAGCGTGTAGCTGGAACATCGGCTGGTGCTATTATTGCAGCTCTTTTAGCTGCTGGCTATTCTTGTTCAGAATTAAAAACAATTATAACTGATATTGATTATAACAAATTTATGAAGAAAACTTTCCTTGATAGAATCCCGTTTATCGGTAAAGGAATAAGTGCATGGTCTACTCTAGGTATTTATTCCAATTTATTTATAGAAGAATGGCTTGAAGAATTACTACGAAAAAAAGGAGTTCACTTATTTACAGATTTACCTGATTTAAACAAACTTAAAATTATTGCTTCTGATATAAGCAACGGTAAAATGGTTGTCTTTCCCGATGACTTGCCAAACTACGGATTTTTAAATTATCGCTTCTCGATTGCTAAGGCAGTAAGAATGAGTAGTACCATTCCTTTCTTCTTTGAACCAGTAAAATGGAGAACACCAAAATGGAAACAACCTTGTTATATGGTTGATGGTGGGATTTTAAGCAATTATCCCATTTGGATTTTTGACTCCCCTACCTCACCTCGCTGGCCAACTTTTGGATTTCATTTTGTAAAAGATGAAATTCAAGCTGATCCCGCCCATTATAAAGAGCCCATTTCCATGTTCAAAGGACTATTTAAAACAATGATGCAAGCTCATGATTTACGGCATTTAGATAAAGAATCAAAAGCAAGAACAATTACAATTCCTACAGGGACGATTACAAGTACAAATTTTGAATTAACGAAAGAGGAAAAAGAATGGCTTTACAATTCTGGTTATAACTCCGCAAATAAGTTTTTACAATCTTGGAACTTCAGACAATATGTTGATGAATATAGAAATGGAAATCAAGATCGCAAAACCAATAGATTTTTCCGTCAGCTTGACTCATAATATTTTTATTTTCATACGGGATTTCTTGACGCTTTAATATTAAATAAGCCTAGTAATTTCATATATTACTAGGCTTATTTACCGACTACGTACCCCACACATTGCTTACGGATAAGTTAACCCTTTCGCTTCTTCCGCGGTAATTACTATGTAACGATTTCCCGTTCTTAATCCTAGCAGTTCTGCTTTTTCGACTGCGTCCTGCTTCGTCTCTGCATAAGCAGCTAAATATTTATCTCCATCGATAATTTGGCAAATTACATATTGTTTCATTACTTTCTCCTTTTACATTTTAATTAGTTGTGCAAGTTTTTTTATACCTATTTCAATTTCTTCTAACGTTGCATATGAATACGATAGTCGCAAAAATTGGTTTGCACTTCTATCATACAAAGTACCTGGATTTAATAAAATCTTTTCTTGTAAAGCTTTGTCAAATAAGCTACGATTCGAAACGGGTACATTCATATGTAACCAAATATAAAAACCACCTGTCGGTTCATACCATGTTGCTATTTCACGACAATATTTCTCTAACATATGTAACATAAAATCTCTACGTTTCTTCAATTCATTTCTTACAAACTGTAAATGTTCATCATATAATCCATTTGTAAACCATTCTGCTGCAATTTGCTGGGATATAGAACTCGAACCATAATCTGTTTGCATTTTTATATCTGCCAACCTTTGAATTACTGATTCAGGTCCAACAATCCATCCAATTCTTAAACCTGGACTAATCACTTTAGACATACTCCCGATATGTAGTACAATTCCGTTTTTATCATATGCTTTTAAAGGCTTTGAAACAGGCTCATCAAACCATAAGTCTTGATACACTGCGTCCTCTATAATAGGCAATCCAATTTCATTACATATCTCCATTACTTCTTTCCGCTTCTCTGCATTCATACTAAAGTTCGTCGGATTATGAAAAGACGGAATTGTATATAAAATAGATGCGTTAAATTGCTTCTTATATTTCGCAATATATGATGCATTTAATCCATTCTCATCCATTGGTATTCCAATTAAACGCATTCCTGCTGATTGAAAAACATTAAGCGAATATAAATAGGATGGTTTTTCTAGTAAAATCGATGCCCCTTTCGGAAGAAGCCCCATAGAAATAAGTTGCAACGCTTGAATTGCTCCTGAAACAATTAAAATAGAATCAGGAGATACATATACACCATGCCCTTTTAAGTAGCCCGCAATTTTCTCCCTTAAATAGAGATTTCCTTTCGGCTCTTCATACCCAAGTGGCACGTTTGATTGCAACAGCTTATTCATTATTAGTTTCATCTTTTTTTCAGGTAAGAGACTCGGCGCGAGTTCACCTGTTCCTAAACGAATTACATGCGGATAAAATTCAGCTTGATTAATATCTTGAATAGCAGGAAGGTTCGGATAATGAAGCCCTGTTTCTACATAAGACTGCCAATTAGGAGGCGGAGCATATGTTGAAGTGTTCTCATTATTATTTACAACAATCGTTCCCTTTCGGCCATTTCCCTCAATGTACCCTTTTACTGCTAGTTCATCGAAAGCCATTACAATTGTACTTCGATTCACACCAAATGTATGTGCCAAATCTCTTTGTGAAGGTAACTTTGTTCCAACAGTCCATTCTCCATTAACGATTCTTTCTTTTATATACGTTTCTATTTGTTTATACAAAGGAGACGCTAAAGACATATCAGGCTTCCAAACTAATCTTTCCATCATACATATCACCTTACATTCTTTTTGGTTGGTGACCTCCCCAACCATATGGATGGATACAAATTTTCATTTCTTCTATACAATATACACTATCATAATGAATTAAAGTAGGAGGTAATATAATGAGTGAAGCGATTATTCACGGTATCATCCTTGCATTTGGCCTTATCATTCCATTAGGTGTCCAAAATGTTTTCGTATTTAACCAAGGTGCGAGCCAACCTAATATTTGGAGGGCAGCCCCTGTAGTATTAACTGCTTCTCTATGTGATACGTTACTAATATTAATTGCAGTACAGGGTGTATCCCTTGTACTCCTTACTTTTTCTTGGCTAACGACGACATTATATACGATTGGATTTATCTTTCTCATATATATGGGCTTCGTTATTTGGAGAAGTAAGCCTTCCAAAGATGTAAAACAAGAAAAAAGCATGCCTTTAAAAAAACAAATTATTTTCGCTGTATCGGTTTCGTTATTAAATCCACATGCGATTTTAGATACAATCGGTGTAATTGGGACAAATTCTATTCAATATATAGGAAGTGAAAAATGGGCTTTTACATCTGCAACGATTATCATTTCTTGGATTTGGTTTATTAGCTTAGCTTTAGCTGGAAAGTTTTTAAAGAGGCTAGACTCAACTGGAAAGGCAATCGTATTATTAAACAAAATTTCAGGCCTCGTCATATGGGGAGTCGCACTTTATATGTTAAAACAAGTTATTTTCCCTAACTAAATTAATAGGATTGCACGCTAATTATAGGTCATGCAATCCTATTTCAAATTATGCAGTCGGTTCTGGCTTCTGTTTTATTGCCTTTTCATCTTTTGCTGGTTTAATCCAAATCATTGCTATAACGGCACCAATAACAGCGAAAATACTTGTCAAATAAAACACTTCATGGTCCGACCCTTTCATAAAAAATGAATATAGGGGTGGTCCAGCTGCTACACCGATAAATCGCATCGAACTATAAAATGACGTAACCGTGCCTCTCTGCTCCTTTTCAATCCCTTGTGTAATTAGGGCATCTAAACATGGGAGTGCCATACCAATTCCTACTCCCATAATAACGAGACATAGAAGTAGTAAATAGATCCCTTTTATAAATAAAGGGATTATGACTGATGCCGCAGCCAGTAAAAAGCCAATATAAATACACTTCTTCATAACATTTTGATTATCTCCAATTTTTTTACCAGCCATATATGAACTAATCGATAATACAAGCAAAGGAATAGCAAGTACACACCCTTTCCATATACCATGAATGTCATACTTTGACTCCAGTATAGTAGACAAATAAAAGAGAATTCCGAATAAAATAAGCATTATAATTGCACCTAGTGCAAAAATGGCAATTAACCATCTTCCCTTTTCTCGAAACGTAGAGATAATAGCTTGAATAAACTCTTTTAATGGTGGTACTTCTCCTTCTTGTTTTTTTGCTTTTACTAGTACCAGTAATAAAACAATCGATACTACACATAAAACTGGAATCGCCCAAAATGGTAAGAACCATACAATGGCAGCTAGAGCAGATCCTAAAATAGGGCTGAGCACTTTTCCAAATGTATTTGATGTCTCAATGATTCCTAAACCTGCGCTAACCTGTTTTTCATCTTTGTATAAATCACCAACACACGGTATAACAACTGGCATTGCACCAGCAGCACCAATACCTTGAATCGCTCTACCGATAAGTATCCAAACGTAGGGATTATCAACTTTCCATGATACCCAACCAGTTACCGCTCCTCCGATAGCCGCAATCAGTAAACTCGGAACCATTACCATCTTCCGTCCCCATCTATCTGATAAATAACCAGCAATCGGTATAAGTAAAATTGCAACTATGGAGTAAATTGTAATAATCATGGATACTTGAAACGATGAAATATGTAATTTCTTTTCGATAGTCGGCAGTATTGGAATGAGCATTGAATTCCCTAATGTCATAACAAGTGGAACTGATGCAAGCGCAATTAAACAACAGTTTTCTTTTTTTAACATGTTGACTTCGGAACCTTTCATCATATATTTCTTGCCATATAATAGCCCTGATGGAACGTAATTTTTCATTCCACCAGGGCTATTACATCTTTACTACTTCCCATTCACAACGAAAGAAATTGGGTAAAATATAGTATTATTCCTATTGTTTGAATCCAGTTCGCTATATATCCGTACCAATTAATTGAAAAAAAAAAAGAAAGGAAGAATCCTTCCTTTCTCCTATAACCTTCTACATTTAGCGAGTATATCCGCCACCAAGTTGTTGTTCTGCCATCGCTACAAGGCGTTTCGTGATTTCACCACCTACAGAACCGTTTGCACGTGAAGAAGTTTCAGCTCCAAGTTGTACACCAAACTCTTGTGCAATTTCATATTTCATTTGATCTAGAGCCGCTTGTGCTCCATGTGATGCTAATTGATTAGAATTACGATTTCTAGCCATTACCAATCACCTCCTTGATATATATATAAATTGTGCCAAATTCGAATTTAAATACATGGTAATTTTTGGTTATTTTTAACTATAAAAAAAGAGACTCTAAATAGAGACTCTTTTATCATTTTATATTACGAAGTTACTACCTCTAATCTTCTATCTGTTAATACTTTCATTTCTTCTTTTAATATATCTTTCGCGTTGTGTCCAAACCATTCTAGCGAAGCAAAATAGTCCGTATCTCGCACTTCCCGAATGATATCATCATAATTTACAATACCTTCAAATAATGGAACCATACCAATACGACTTCCCGCTGCGGCATATACATTATTAGGTTCAAATACATGTAAATAATCCGCTGACGATATATTCTTAAAATGGTAATGTTGTATCCACGGTCTTAGTCGATGAAAACTGTCTATTGGATCTGCACCAGACTCCCATATATGAAGAAAATCAAGGTTTATTTTCAAATTCGGATGGTCTACTTCTTCTAATAATTCCAAAGTAGACGGCAACGTGTCCGTTAACGTATTTGGATGTGTTTCTAAAAGTACATATATATCATGCTGAGCAAATAAATCACAAATCTTGTGAATTCGCTTTACATACTCTTGTCTCTCTTGTTTCGAGAAGTCTACACTCCCTTTTTGTCCGGCAAACGTACGAATTTTATTCGTATTAAACCAATTTGCTAACATTACGAGTTGTTCACATTTCCCCATCGTTTTTTCAAAATCTGCTGATAATGATATGTCTAAATAATCACTTATCATCGTAATTTCTAAGTTTTTATCCTTTAAAAAATTCAACTCTCGTTCTGTCGTTTCACGCTCTTGCACATACAAATTTTGTGCATGAGTTCCCCACAATTCAATTCCTTCAAAACCGTTTTCATATGCAAATTGAACAATATCAGTAAATGAAATTAATTGATGACGAAATGAAATGGTACATAGCGAATATTTCATAACTTTAAACTCCCCTATCTTAAATTCAGTTAGCTTTTTAAAGAGTTACGACAGACTGATTTGTTTTCATACCTTTCCATGATAGAAACTGTCTCTCTAATTCCTTCTTAATTTGCAGTTCAATTGCATTCATTTCATCCAGTTTTTCAATAATCGATACGAGCATACCCTTATTATTCGTCATTGCCATTTTAATTGCACGATACTGTACATTTGTAAATCCTTGTACAATATCCTCTACCCGATCACACCAATAATCAAACTCCTCTTCCGAGTATTGTAACGTTTCACGGAAGTATGCAAAGGCATGTTCATAACTATATTTACGAATTGCAAGTACTGGTATTTGTTTTACTGCTGCTACAAGCTTAGAGAGCGAATAGCCCTCTTCCTCATTTGCCATTTTTATAATTAAATTTTTTAATTCCATAGTCAGTTCATTATCATACTTTTTGAATGTCTCAGTGAAATAATTAGCGACCATTTCTTGCGTCGGCTCCTGAATCGCCTCTACATCAATGAAATAACCACCACCAAATGGATTATCTTGAACAGAGTGAATCACTTTTTCTCTTTCCATATTCCCTTCCCAACGAAAATCAGGATCTAACATGAACCATTCTTCTTCTTTCTCTGTCTTCGATATCATTAAATAATGCGGAAATGGTTTTTGGTGAAACTTATTTTCCCTCTCTGGTAATAAAGACATATCCACCATTACAATTACATAACGATTTTCCGGCTTATTTTCTACTAATTCTAAAAATGTTTCTACATTTCTATCTTTATCTTTTGCATGATCATACCATTCGTTCACTTTAATACCATACAGTTTTTCATACCAAAGTAAATAATTATCATGGTTAATGTTTTCGGAGTGATACGAAATAATTCCGCCTTCTGTTATATCAAAGTCTCCATCCCATAGTCCAAAATAAAATGGACGAAAATCTATATCACCACGTCTTTTTATAATTTCACAAAAACAGCTCACTAAACAGTGCACTTTAATTGAAGTCATACTCTCATCCACTTTCTCCAAGGTTAGTTATTCACATTTGATTCTTGTAACGGCTGTAACTCTTCCATAAAATCAAGTAAAGATCCTACAGTAAGAAACGCCTTTGGATCTACCTCATCCTCTGGGACACATAACTTCAAATCCATTTCTATGTATACGATAAGCTGCAACATCATTACCGAATCTATATATAAATCTTGATTTAAACGCATTGTTTCTTCTAAATGCGTTACATTTTTCAGTTCCATTTTTTCTGTCATAATTTTCAGCACTGCACTCTTTAACGTTTCACGTCTCATGTTGTAACCTCTCCCATCTCTAGTAACTTTCTACTTACTTTTCCAGTTTTATTTTTCGGAATTTCAGTTACACTTTCAATTTCATGCGGAACTTTATAAGACGGTAAGTGCTGAATACACCATTCTCTTATTTGTACTGGGTCAATATGAGAGATTACTTTCGCTTTTACGATTTCTCCCATCACTGGATGTTTCCCTCGGTATACAATGGCTTCTTGAATACCTTCTAATCGAAGCATCGTTTCTTCCACCTCTATAGGAAACACTTTTAACCCTGAAACATTGATTACATCATCCATACGCCCCATAAAGTGAAGGCCGCGCTCAGATTCATACCCTAAATCTTTCGTATAAATTTCCTTTCCAGCAATTTTCACTACGATTTCTTCAGGCTCGTTTTCATCTGATCCTATGCTTATACTTACATGTGGAAGTGGTTTTCCTAAATCTAAATGACTCTCCATATCATGACATATACTAATACAACCAGCTTCAGAACATCCATATTGCTGCATCATGTACGTTGTCATTTCATTTAGTTTATAAAATAATGTTTCGGGCAAAGGTGATCCGGATGTCATAATTTTATGAAACTGGAACGTTCCTAGTGGAAAACTCCCCATAATATGTAGCATCAATGGTACTGCATATATGATATGTTTTTCTGTATTGCGAATAATATTTAATGCGAATTTAGGGTTTTTATTCGTAATAATTATAGGCTTACTTCCTCTTGTAATAGAAGATAACGTACCACATATTAATCCGTATGAATGTGAAACAGGAGCCATAACAATCGGTACTTCATCTTCTTCACAATTTAAAGCTTCATTATAAGCAACGATTTCAGTATCAACTTCCGTCCATGATCTGCAAATCAATTTCGGTTCTCCCGTGGTTCCTGAGCTATATTGCAATAAAGAAGGCTCTTGTAGTAATGAATTCACTACTTCTAATTTTGTAAATTCGCTACATTCTCCATATAAAAGTCCCGTACAATTTGCACGCCTTGCCATTTTAATAGCCGTATCTTTTGGTGTATCTTCATGTATAAGAAGTACAGATGATTTCTTTTCTTTTAAGAAAAACACAAGTGTAATAATCTCAAATGGATCTTTCAGACAAAGTGCAAATCTATTTCCTTTTGCTGCTTGAAATTGTTCCATTTCCTCGTAAACTTGTAATCTCGATTCAAAATCATTTTTACTATACTCTTGTTTATTAACGATTAGCATAATTTCCCCCTGTAACAAATGATTTTTGTATGTTAAGTTGCTTTGCACTATACAATGGATTTGGAACTTCATGAACAAGCGATTCTACATCCAAATATAAACGACGCTTCGTTAATTGCTCCGCATAGAAAGTAGCTGTGTATAATTGAATGGATTCAAATCTCTCTTTCAAATGTGGATATTTTCTAAAATGATTTTCAATTTCTTCGACAATCATCATCCAAAAACGTTCTTCTTTCCATTCATATTCATCCGCAAGTATGAAAGCTAACTCTCCTAGATTAAATAAGAAAAGTGCATCTAAAACCATCTCTTGCAAACATTCGATGCGATCCATTTCAAAGAAATCATTCATTTTTCCGTTCACATACGTTTTATGCATTTTTGTAAACTCAGGGCATTTGTCAATTTCTTTCAAGTATGGACGATAAAACTCAAGTCCTTCATGAAAGTCCTTTAATGCAACCCGGACAGGTAGCCCTTCTTTATGGACTAAAATCATATTTTGACCGTGTGATTCTAATGCGATCCCGTGCTCTACAACAAGGTGTAAAACCGGTATTATCGCTTTTTGAATAAGTACTTGCAGCCAATTTTCTATTCCATATTTGTTTAACCATGCATCAATAATTGGTGTACTATCTTTCTTTTTGGCATATAAGCCATTAAAGGGAACTGCATCCTCTTGTTTATCTACATATTTGTGAACGCTTTCACGCCAAATACATCCTAATGAACCATATGTAGCTTTCTTATTCGTATCATACGTTACGCTCGAGAATTCCTTTAATAAAATCAAGCGCGATTCATCCCTTAAATAAGGATCCTGACTTACGACATCACTTAACCAATTTGATATAGCTGGTGCACTCACAACCGAATGTGGTTTCAACGTACGGATAGTTGAAGTATTAAGTAAATTCATCGATAACTTAACATACGGCTTCTTTGGATTCGTCATATTTCTTAATGTTCTCATTGACTGTTGGGCGCAGTAATCATCCGATGATTCCCCTAAATAAATCACATATTTCCCCTGTATATGATCCGCATAATTAGGAATAATAAAGTTCTCCCACTGCCAAGGGTGGACTGGGATAAACAAATACTGTTTTGGATTACATCCCATATTTTGAATACGATTTATATATTCTTCTATTCTCTGCACACCAATTTCTTCTGTTAAAGTATTGCTATAAATCATTTCATTTTCATAACCTACAGTCGCATATTTCTTATGTGCTGCAATCCATATGAGTTTTATTGGCTTCATGAATTCATATCCATATTGAAAATTGTCACGATATTGAAATCCAATGCGCGCTTTATAGCTAGGATGATACGGGTGACCGTCTATTAAATGGCTTTCAAACTCATCGTAAGATTTTCGAGTATATTCCTCCCTTTTATTTCTTTCATATTGTGCAATCGTGTCTTTAAATATTGTTTGTTCTAATTCGTGAATAAAAGAATCTAATCTAGTTCGTTCTACGTTAACAACCCGAAAAACTTCTTCTAAAAATTGCGACACAGATTGTATTTCTTGTTGTTCGTCTTGCACTCGTATTAGTAATGAGTCTACAGCAATACGTCCAAATGTCATCCTTTCTCTTCCATGGCATTGATACGAAACATTTTTGTTTTCTTCATCAAGTCCTTGTATAATAAAAAGAATTTGTTCTTCCTTCTCTACACGAACTGGCGTTATAATCCCCTCATAAATTAACGATTCTACTAACTGACGTAACACCCTTCTTCGCACTGAAATGTATTCTTCTGATTCAAGTGCCTTCAATATTTTCGTGTGATACATATCCACTTTCATAAACTCCTCCACTTATGACGAAATACCAAATTCCATTATTTGTATTACGTGAAATTTTAACGCTATTTATGAACGAACAGCCACTTCTCTAACGAGTGGATTATGCACTTGCACATAAATTGCTTGCTCTAATGGATTTGTTAATTCATCGACATCGAAAAATCTCGTTAATAAATTTGCTTTACATGCCAACTTATCCTCTTCCAACAATTCTTTTAAAAATGTAGAAGGTTCACGGTTATATGGAAGGAATGATTCCAATACAGACCTTAATTCAGAAAGTAGAATTTCCTCCTTAATTAATCCTGCCGTACCAAAACCGTTAATAAGTCCAAACATATGATTAAAAATTAAATAGTAACGAAACCTTTCATCTACAATATAATCGTCATATAAATTCCCAGTACGTTCTCCAATACCAGATAACTCATTATTAAGCATCTCTTTCATTGAATTACAGAAATAAAATCCTTGATTATCACGGAAATAATATTTTACTGGATAACCATCCTTCAACTGTACAACACTATTTTGTTGATGAGCTTCTAATGCAACTCCATACTGTAAATACATCCATACCATCGGCTTTAAAGAAATATTTACATACCGTCTAAACCACTCTAAACTTACTTCTTCACAGCTTCTATTTTCTAACTCTGCTAAATGATGAATTATATTCGATAAACGAGTGTGCTCGCCAGGAATAGCATCTTGAACTAGTCCAGCAATTAATGTAGCATCATTTGCATGTTCACTATAGAAAGGGTTCTCGCGAATAATTACTTCAAATCCAGATTCTTGTGTTCCATAATTTAATGTAATAAAGGCTGGATCACAAATAAAATCAAAGCCTGGAAATCTTTCTCGTACTTCACCAATAGCCGTATTTAACATTTCCTTCCCTTCAAGGCCACTCTCAAGTTCTTTCAACTTATTAATGCGCATTGAATTTGTTACTTTCACTGGAAAGGAAAACTTAAGCATATATTTCGAATGAGGATGATATAGCGTCCTAAGTGATGATGTTGCCATATAACACTTACCTACTGGACCAATATATTCAAGCACTCCTTGATTTATCCACTCTTGTACATAAGGTTGATGTAATAACCATTCAGCCTGAAGCGGATGAATTGGAATTAATGAATATTCATCTTCCTTACAGTACTTCTCTATAAATTCCTCATTTACCATCTCATCTTTACTTAATTCTTCTTTTATAATCGTTGTTGTAGAATCTAATAATAATGATTTTTCATTTACTATACTTTTATGTGCGCGAAAATAATGAAGCTGGCATTCTCCTTTTAATTCTGGAGAATACATTGCACTTTTCCAATCCAATATACCTTGTCTACTCTTTGGGGTAGGATGAGTTAAATGCCCAAATAATAAAGATTGCTCCGCCTCTATAAAAGTTGTATGGAAACCATATAATGCAGATGTATCTTCTGCTCTCTCTTTTGTAAATTCTTCAATATTTTGACAACTGCGAATAACTCGAAGCATAAGCTCAGCAGGATTAGTTCCTTCTCCATAGTTGATAGACATCTCTTTTATTAAAAATGTAATAACTGTAACATAATCTGCTTTTATAACAGTTTTAGTTTCTCCAATTTGATAATAAAACTGTTCTCCAAACAAATGGCGATCTGTTGCTGATTTATATATAACTTCTCCATACAAAGTAACATTCTGTGCCGATAGCCGACAACATAAATATGTGGGGACTACATTTCTATTCAACGTATTACTGAAGATACTTTCCATTCTTTCATCCTCTGTAATCCATTCTCCACTCCCTGTTTCTCTTAAATAACAGTTTAAAAAACTTTGTATTGTTGCATGTTCTGCGATTTGTTTCGCATGCTGCATACTGGTCCTCCTCTTTATATTAACGCTATCGAAATTTTATAAAACAACCAATGATTGAATATCATTATCAATTATGATTCTAATTGATTGTTATTATCAATTCAAGAGTATATTTCAGAATTTTTTTATCTAACTAAATTTTTTTCCTTTTCTATCATTTATTTCATCTAATTAAAGATACAATAGAAAAATTTTTACTCTCAAGTTAACTATTCATTATTTTTCACATTACTCGTTATTAATCGATTGAACAGAGTTAAACAAAAAGGTATACCAATTAAAGGTATACCTTTTAAAAACATAAAGTTTACATAATAATATTATTTATATTCCTCCAGCAATACGCTGTTTCTTCTACCTGTACTCTCTCTAAAAATTTCGTATCAATTTTTTCAGGGTTATATTTTTCATAAAACTTTTTAGCGGGATTATTAGTAACGACCCAAACTAAAAGAGATTGCATACCATTTTTTATACATTCCGACAGTAACGCTTGAAATAATTTTTGTCCTATTTTCAGTCCTTGATACTGTTGTAACAGATAAATCGCATATAATTCCCCATCACAATTATATGTACCGCTTCTTTCAACTCCCCCATCAATGAATCCGATTATTTTTCCATTTAACGTTTCTGCTACAAATTTGAATTGGTAATTATCTTCTTTTTGAAAAATATCCTCCCACTGCTTTTTTCTTTGTTCAAATGTTACATTTTCTAAAATTTCGTTTTCGAATATCCCGGTATACGTTGTTTTCCAGCTTTCCACATGTACTTTTGCTATTGCTGCAATATCCGATTTTGTCGCCCTTCTAATGTGTATCTCCACCATTCTCATCCCCTTTAGAGAATAATTATAGCAAACTGTTTTTTTACGCGTAAAAAAAAGAGTGAATTTCCATCACTCTTTTTTATCTACTTTCAACTTCAACTGAAACAACTCGATCAATCTCTTTTAGTGAACTATATAACTCAGTTGTATATAAATCTTCTGGAGCTAAAATAACCATTTCCAATTGCTGAAATGCACCACTATCAATATCTTTAATTTTCACTCGTTTTACATGCATGCCTAATTTTTTAATTTGCTTAAATATACCATCTAATTCTTGGTGCTCTTTTACAGTAATTTTTATAGATAAGTCCTTTTGTCTTAATGAATACGGGCCTGCAATTTTCACAATTTGCGGAAGTACGTTAATCGCTAAAATAATTAAAATCATGGCAACGGTCGCTTGTAAATAAAACCCTGCTCCAATTGCTATACCTAAAGCTGAAGCAGCCCACACCATAGAAGCTGTCGTTAATCCAGAAATAACGTCATTACTTCTTCGTAAAATGACACCTGCTCCAAGGAAACCGATTCCGCTCACAATTTGAGCAGCAAGACGCATTGGATCCATATTTGTATGACCTGGAACAGAATATACATGAACTGATTCAATTGAAACCATCGTAATTAAACAACTTGCTACAGAAATAACCATACTTGTTTTCACACCAAGCGGTTTATTCTTTAGCTGCCTATCTATCCCGATGAATAATCCTAAAAAGAGCGCTAAACCTAATTTGAGTAAAAATTCATATGACATGTTTCATTCTCCTTACTTTACAATGTTTCCCTTCGAATAATTCACTATAACTCTTTTATGATATCTATTCCAGTCTTTTCTATTCATTTAACGATAAAAGCCGAAAAAACATTTTTATATGTTTTTTCGGCTTTATATTCCGATTAAGAACTTTCTTTATTTCTGTTCTTTAATCTTAATCTGCGCATCTTTATAAAATGCTAATTTACTGTCATTATACTCTTTTGTATAATTGTTAAACTGCTCTTTCGACTTTTGTGCTTCTCCATTTAACTCATTAAAAGTTTTAACTTTCTCACCAATCTCTTTTAATTTCGTTTCTTTTACCTTTAATTGTTCGTACAATTCTTTTTCAGTCGCTAACGCCTTCGTGTAGTTTTCATTCATCTTTTGGAATGCATCGTAACGTTTTTTATACGACTCTTCAACTGCCTTTGCTTGCTTTTGCACTTTCTTATCTTCAAGTTTTTCTATATTACTTTGAACGGATTTCGTTTCCTTCTGCGCTTTTTCTAGCATTTCTTTTTCGTTTTTCAATACTTTTTCACGGTCAGCTACATTTGCAGTCGCTTGTTCTATCTTTTTCATAACTGCGTCATTATGATCTTTACCTTCTTGTAAAATTTGAGAATATAGTTCTTGACCTTGCTTCTCTAAACCCTCTAATTTTTTCGCTTCATCAACTAAAGACTTTTCTTGTGTTGCTGCTGTTTCAAAAGCTGTATATAAATTTCCTTCTGGCTTTTCACCGAAACAACCTGTTAATACCCCTACTGATAACGCTCCAACTAATGCTACTTTTCCATACTTCAACATTCATTCCTCCATTACATACGGTTATCATGCCAGAAGTTCACTGGGAAGTGACTTTCTTCATGATAAGCTTCAAACTCATAACCCTTTTCTTTTAACCCCTTTAAAATTGCTGGCACAGCAGCGACTGATTGCGGGTGAATATCATGCATTAAAATTACTTCTTGTGGTTTTGTTGCATTTGTTAATACGTTTTGAGCAATTTGCGCTGCAGCTGCATCAACTTGCATTTTATTATATTTCCAATCTAATGAATCAATTGTCCAATCCCAAACTTTAAAACCGCCTTCTACCACTTTATTTCGAAGGCCTTCATTTAATCCAGGCATCGAACCATATGGCGGACGTGTTAATTTAGGTGATTTTCCAATAATATTAGCAATTAAGCTTTGGTCTTCTTTCATCTCATTTACATATTCACCATTTTTATATAACTTTGCAAAGTTATGTGTCATACTATGCATACCTACATAATGTCCCTCTGCATTTTCACGTTTCACTAAATCCGGAAACTCTTTTACATTCGCTCCAATTAAAAAGAATGTCGCCTTCGCATCATGCTGTTTTAACGTATTTAATAATTCAGCCGTATATTTGCCTGGTCCATCATCAAATGTAAGATAAGCAACTTTTCTTTCTTTTCCATTAAAACGACTTGGTGCCGTTTTATTCAATTCAACTTTTGATTGTTCACTTGCAAGCTGTACTACATTTTCTTGTTTTGCAACAGCCTTTGCTGGTGAAGTAATTGATTGAAACATAAAATACCCAATAGCTACTGCTGCAACCGCTATTAAAACGACTACTACTCGTTTCATATTAAAAGCTTTTTCCATTCTATCGAATTCCTCTCCCTATTAATCTTATATATAAATCACCCAATATAATTATACATCTATTTATTTTATTGCACGATATAAAGTGAAACTTTAATCAGTGGGGGTATTCATCCCCCACTGATTATTAACCTTCACCAATCGAGTGTTTACGGGCAGTTAATTTCCCACCTACCTTCTTTGCTCTAGCCGAATTTTGAGGCGGGAATCTCACTACCCACAAATAGCGTGATAAATAGACTGTATATGTATTATAATGGGAGTTTTATCAAAATTGTTGTTCCTATTCCTTCTTTACTCACAATACTAAGTGTACCTCTATGAAGCTCCACCATTTTTTTTACGATAGCTAAGCCAAGGCCTGCACCTGCAGCATGATTATTAATCTGGTAAAAAGACTGCTCTATATATGGTAAATGCTCTTTAGCAATTCCAATCCCTTCATCTTTCACCTTTATCACTGCTTGTCCTTCATTTTTAGTCGCTTCAATGTATACAGTACCATTTTCATGTGAATATTTAATTGCATTTTGAATAATATTCAAGAAAATTTGCTTTAGCCTATTTCGGTCTCCCAACAATTCAATTCGTTCTATAGTATTAATGAATTGAATTTGTTTCTTTTCAGCGTTAGGAGTTAATTGCCAAATCGTCTCCTCTAGTATATCGTACAATTGCACCTTTTGTTTATATAAATTAAAATGATTTGATTGTAATCTTGAAAAATCTAACAATTCTTCTACTAAATGAATCAATCGGTCTGTCTCACCGGAAATAATCCCCATACCTTGCTTGATTTCTTCTTCTGTTAAATGTTCTACTGTTTTAAGCGTCTCACTCCAACCTTTAATTCCTGTTAAAGGTGTTCGTATTTCATGAGAAATAGAAGCGATAAATTCATTTTTCATCTGTTCCGCTTTTTCTATTTTATCAGACATATAGTTTAAACTATGTGCTAATTCACCTAATTCACCAGGATAATCTTCTTTAATTTTATTTTTCAACGTTCCTTCTGCGATTTGTGAAGAAGCTTGAATGATAGATTCAATTGGCTCAACAAAAGAATTTGCCAAGCGTCTACTAATTGAGAAGACAATACATGAAATAACAATACCAACGGCAATAGTAAACATAATAATTTCAATAATCTTTGCATTCACATGTGTTAATACTGTCGTATATTTTAAAACACCGATTGTTTGTCCTTGATGTATAAGTGGGCTTAGCACTTCTAGTTGTTTTTCATTATCTTTCGTAGTAGTAACTTGATTATACATTTCACCTTCCAATAAAGATTGTGGGATATTCACTTTACCTTCTACTTTTTCACCACTTGAAGATTGTATAACCGAACCATGACGATCAATTAACTGTAATTCCGTTCCATCTAATTGAAAACTACTAATTATGTCACCACTATATTCTTGCAAACGAATAAAATATAATGAATTGTATTCTGAGAAAAATCGAGTACTCGTCTTCGCATGAGATTCTATATATTGCACAATACCATTATAATAATATCGATAAATTGAGACCGAAAATACTACCTCAAACAATACAAGCATAAGTGTAATGACCGTCATAAAATATAAAGTCACTTTCCGTTTCATCTTATACTTTCCTTCCACACATATCCTTTTCCCCACACTGTAAGGATAAATTCGGGTTCTGATGGATTACATTCTATCTTTTGGCGTAACCGTCTCATATTTACATCTACGACTTTCGTCTCGCCTACGTAATTCGTTCCCCAAATCATATTTAAAATTTCATCACGTGAAACCGGCTTTGAGGATTGATTCATTAAGTATTGTAAAATCATATACTCTGTAGGTGTTAAATCAACCAATTGTCCATCTCTATATAATCTTTCTTCTATAATATTTAACGAAAACGGACCAGACGTAATTGTATTCGTTTTTTCTTTATGCACTTCTATTCTTCTTAATAGAGATTGTATACGTGCAGTTAACTCTACTGGACTAAACGGTTTTGTAATATAATCATCTGCACCAATTCCTAGTCCTTGCACCACATCTCCATCTTGTACACGTGCGGTTAACATAATAATGCCCATTTTTTTATTTTCTTCCCGAATAGTTTTACAAACTTGAAAACCATCAATTCCTGGTAACATGACATCAAGTAACGCTACATCAACAGTGTGATCACATAAAATCTGTAACGCTTCTTCTCCAGTACTAGCTTCTAATACATAAAATCCAGCACGCTTTAAATTTAAGACAATAAAACTACGGATTGGCATTTCATCTTCTAAAACTAAAATTGTTGACATAATTTCCACCTCCCTACTCTTGTTGATAATCCGCTAGCGGTTTTATATATGCTTTCACTTTTTTAAACTTTGATCGCTTCGGCACTGCATATACGTGAGAAGCCGTTTTCACCGCTGCCTCGAATCCTTTTATTTTGAACCATTCTTTCCGCTTAAAAATTTGGACTTCAAGCCATATTTCATTTGTATTTACGTCCAAAAACTTTTGAGAATTTGATTCCTTCTGCTGATCTGGGATAGTAATTTTCCCAATCAACTCTTCAGGGATTTTCACAAAATACCCTTTTTCTATATCGATATATCTTTCTTCTATAGGTTTCGTTCCATCTTCACTCCACTGTATGTAACGTTCAAAGAGCGGACTATCTCCATGTGATTTATCTTCCCAACCTTTTGGTCGTACAGTACGAACAAATTCAATAATACCATCTTCATTTACATCTTTACTTTCCACCACATATTCATTGAATAAATCTTCTTTCCCATCTATAGGTAGTACCTCATAATGATCCTTATCAAATTTTGCTACATAAGTTATACCTGAATGAGCCCCAATTCCTGCATCAATTACAATCGCCTTTAATGTTTTAGAAATATGGCCCATTTGTATTCTTTGAATACTATTTATAAATGGATCAAATGTAACTTCTGATATTGTCTTAAACTGCTCAATAAGCTCAACTGTCAACTTCTCATCTTTTTCATAAGTAACAAGGCTTATATCATTAAGACCATTTCTATTTAGATCCTCTATAAATAACTTCGTGTAACGCCGATTATAAATCTCCTTCATATCATCATTTTCTTCTGAAAAAGCATACATAACATGTTCTAACGATTCACGATTTACAGAGATTCCAATTAATAATTCTCGCTTCCCATTCCCTGTAAAATCACCGACTTCAACGATATCTATATCCTCACCATCAAATTTATGCGTGGACTTTATTTTCCACTTATAGCCGATTTCCTCATATACAGCTAAATATACGCTACGATCTTCATTCGGCAATTTATAAAATACGATGGCTTCTTTTTTATTATCTTGTTTAAAATCCATTGACCAAATCATTTGTTTATCTTTATTAGACTTTGGAGTAAGCAACCGATAATTAACAGGCAAATCTTTATCTATTTGCTCTTTTAGTTCATTAATCCACTTTTCATTTGCAGGAGCTCCCATTAAACTGGTTGGAGCTTCAGACATTTTACATCCAGTCAATATAAAGACGATTCCCATAATGCTTATCCATTTTTGCATATGTTATCTTTCCTTATAACAGTATTTATCTTTACTTTTTGCTTATCCAATAATCTCATACATATGAGTATAATTTTTCTAGAATAAAAAATCGTTACAGAAAAGTTACAAATCCATTTCCATAAAAAAAGATTGGCAAAGGCCAATCTTTTTTACTTTTCATTTAGAACTGATTTTGGCGTTACACCTAGATGTTGATTCAGTTTATTTGAAATATCTTTCACATTTTTTTCATTTGGAATGTAATAATAAATACCACCAATACGTTTATCAGTACCTTCAATTTGCATCTTTTCCATTTGTAGATCCGATCCTGCCATGTTTTTCGTAATAGCAAGCATATCATCAAATGTTAAGTTTGTTTTCATGTTTTTATCAACTGCATCAAGTAGAGAGCCCATTTTGCTAATTGATTGAACAGACATTGCTTTTTTCGCAATTGCTTCTATTACAAGTTGTTGTCTCTGTCCGCGCATTGCATCACTATCAATTTTACGTGTTCTTGCAAGTGCAAGTGCCTGTTCTCCATTTAAATGTTGGAAACCTTTTTCTAAATGAATCATACCTGCTTGGTCTTTACTATCTTGCTCTGTGAACGTAACAGGTACATCAATATCAATACCACCTAGTGAATCTACAATTTGAACAAATGACTCAAAGTTAAACTTCACATAGTAATCAACTGGAACATTTAAAAATCTTTCCACAGTATCTCGTGTACTTTCAACACCACCAAATACATGTGCATGCGTAATTTTATCTAATTTTTTTCTAGATGGAATATAAACACGTGAATCACGCGGAATACTAACTAATTTAACAGATTTATCATCTTTATTAATTGTTGCTAATAAAAGTGCATCTGTTCGAACCGCTTCACCATATTGACTTTTCCGCATTTCACTACCGTCTACACCCATAATTAAAATTGAGATATTATCCTTTAAAGGTTCCACTTCTTTATCACGTTTTGATGATTTATCAATTTGTGCATATGCATCACTTACAACCGCTTTTGCTTTATTATATATTAACGACCCATATCCTACTCCACCAAAAACAAGTAAGAACAATGGAATTATTATAAACCACTTTATTGACTTTCTTTTAGAACGCTTTTTATTACTTCTCGTATTTTGTTCTAATTCAGAGCTCATACCCATTCGCCTCTCTTTCTCTTTCCCTAGTATAATGTATGTCTAGTAATCTTCATATTGAATTTCCTTTCAATTACCTTACAAATTTGTAAGGTTACATTGTGGATTCAATATGTATTCCATTTCACATTATACTCTCGTACTTATTTTTGGCAAGTCACTATTTACTAACTTCAAAAATTTAGCACTTCGTAACATTCGAAATTACAGATTTATCAACCTTTTCATTTCAAATAATCTGACTTTCAACTGAAAGAACGAACAAAATAGTGAGTCAAGTTATTTATTAACTCTCTATTCATACAGTTATATTTCACATTATTGTTTCGCCAACGGCGTATACATGATTTTCTTCCCATTATTATAAATTAAAGCAGTCTTTGCTTTTAATTTCGTTTTTTCTATTTCCACATCTTCATTTGAGAAATTCACAATAATTTTAATATCATTTCCATATGAAGTAGATTGTACTAGCTTATCTTCTGACAAGTATGCAAAGTTTGTCATTTCTTCTTTTACTGCCTTTTTATGAACTTCATTCCAAACTTTCAGATGCTCTGTAATTTCTTTTTTATGCTGATTCCACTCTACTTCATCTAAATGGTACAAAGGAGGAACATTATACAATAACTCATATAGCATACGGTTTCCTGCCTCATCTTTTACTTTCAAACTTCCCCATTCCCAGTGGTGCGTTGTAATAACGGAATCGTTGTATACTAATTTATATAAAGGAACCGAATATACTGGACTTAAATATACTTGTTTATATTCTTCTTTCAACGGTACTTGTTTTGCATATTTTTCTGGAACATTTTGATTTGGTGAATAATATCCACCGACATAATACGGGCTTGTTTTGTTTTTCCGCATATCTTCATCGTCCCATTTAATAACTGGAGTTTCAATTCCATGAGCAAATGCAATCGTACTACTTGCAAAATCATTTCCGCCCTCAGAGCCAACTACCATACCTTTTTCTTGGGCGATATAATCCATTCGTTGTAATCTCGCTTTTAAATCTTGTTCTTGTGTCGTTACATGTTTTGATGAATAGTCATCATAAATTTCACCCGTTGCATCACAATCAATAAACCAGGAATTATATTTAGGGCCATTTTGTAATATATCGTTTATCCGTTCTTTTACACTAGGAAGTGATAATGTTGGATTTAGTTTTCGCCCTCTACCTAAAAACCCTTGCACCTTTTCTCCATTTCTCTTCGTTACAGTTGCCTCTTCATATAACGATGGATCATTAAAGGAAGCTGTGTTCCAATTTTTATCACCTTTCTCATGAATAGAATGATAAGAATCATACGGACCAACTAAATATCCCATTTTCTTAGCTTCTGTAACAAAATTAGGTTGCATAAATCCTTGTTCCCAGTTCGGTAGACCAATCCAAGCTTTGTCTATCCCTGCTTCTTTCATTTCTTTTGTTATATCCGTTCCATCTGCGTTTCCCCATTTACTTATATCTTCAACTGAATCACCAAGTACTGACTTTAATAAATGCTTATTTAAGCTATACAGTTCTGCTTTCGATAATTGATCTACACTTTTGTTTAATAACTCACTAGCCTCCTGATCAACTTTCGAGAAAATATCCTCTTTATATAAATCCTTCATTGATAATACTTCGTTTACATAACGCAAAATAACATTTTTTTGATACTTATCAATGAAGTCTTGTTTACTTACTTGCTCAAATACATTCAATTCCCCAGGCTCTGAACTATTTTTTTGAATAAGCTCTTTTATATGACTAAACACTGGGCTATTTATTTGCTCTCTTAACTTCGGCCAATTTACATTACTTGCTGATAAACCATTTTGATTCCAAAAATAAAAATGAGCCGCTCCATAAAGTTTTTCAATTTCTTTATTTCTTCTTGCCTTTTCTTGTAATGTTTTAAATTCACCTTTTTCCATAATGTTATCCTTATACAGCTTAGCAATACTTACTGCATCAGTATTTGTGACATATAATTGAAAACCATATGTTTTATTTTTATTTATACTCGGGAATTCATGTATAAAATCAAACCCTATTTTCGGATCTGAATGAAATTTCACTTCATTATTAAATATATTATTCGCAATATATACAATGGAATATTTCGAACCATTTAATGCAAAAAACTTCATAGAAAATGATTCAGCAAATGAATATGCATCATCCTTTAAAAACTTCTTCCAATTCTCATCATTACTTGGAATTTGTTTACCTTCCCATAACGGAAGTGTATAATTTTCAGCCTGTACTTTCGGCCATGTAAAGCTTTCTGCACCAATCGATTCTACTTCAATATTTAAGTGGTCTTTTTTCTTTTCTAAGTTTACTTTTACTTTTTGATCTGGATATTCCCACGACGTACGATCCTTATCTTTTTTTACATTCGACACCTTCATTTTCGGCAGAGCTTGCGATGCCTGTTCCTTTACACCATCATGTTCTACAGTTAACGTGAAAGTCTCTGGATTTACATCGTAAGTAAAATCTTTATACGTCGCTTTCTTTATTTTAGACTCTTGTACAGCATTATTACCTTTTACATCACACCCGACTAAAGTCGAAAATGACATAGTTGTAAGAAGACATATCGCTATCATTTTTTTCATCTCCTGCACCTCCATCCCTGAATATACAGGGGCTTTGTTACAGGAATATGGCAAAAAATAATAGAGCTAGCATAACGCTAACTCTATTATGAGTATAAAAAATTCTCAAATAACTATAATTTATTTTTTAATATGTAATACAGAGGGACTTTAATCCTTGTTTTTTATTCTCACAAATAATGTGATTAAACAAATTAAAGTTTCACTAGGCTTTCCTTACCTGAAAAAGTAAGTGTATATAATATATCCTAAAACTAGCACTAAAATTAATATCCCTGTACCTTTCCAATTCATGCCCCCTGTCATATCAACAGGGCTACCTGATTCCGCTCTATTGAGCCCATCATTCAAAGATCCGGTAGGGTTATTTTTTAGCTCGCTTTGTCTTATACGTTCTCTTTTTTCTTCTGATGACTCTTTTGAACTCATATAATCACCTCCAAAATTAATACGCTCTTTACGGAATTATACAATACTCATTTTCATTTTATATGCTGATTTAAAGTATATGTACAACAAAAAAAGCTAGCGATGCTAGCTCTTTTTATAATCCAATATGTTCTTCCTTATTTACAGTAATCCCTTTATGATCGATTTCAAGCTCACATACTTTCATAGCGGTAAATACTTTCGCTAATTGCTCAGCGATTTCTTGACGTTTCTCATACGGCGTTAATATAAAAATAGATGGTCCCGCACCGCTAAGTGCTGTGCCGTACGCACCGAATTCTTTTGCGCATTTACGAATAGATGGTAATAACGGTACGAGTTCTAAACGATATGGCTCGTGAAAATGATCTCTTTCCATCATTTCACCTACAACTTCCCACCGCTTTTGGCATAATGCTGCTACTAATACGTTGCTTATCGCACTAGCTTTAACTGCTTCATGAAACGGAAACATTTCTGGTAATACAGATCGACTTTCATCTGTATTTAGCTCTTCATTTGGAATAAGAGAAATTACGCCTAATTCCTTACTTTCAATCCTTACAACTGAAACATTCTTTCCATCAAGTGCTCCGATTACAGTTCCACCTAATATAGAAGCTGCAACATTATCTGGATGCCCTTCAAAATTTGTAGCAATTTGAACCTTTTGATCAGTCGTTAAGTTCAAATTAGCAAGTTGATTCGCAAGCTCTATTCCTGCTACAATCGCTGAGGCACTACTTCCTAGTCCTCTTGTTAGCGGAATATTACTAGTAACTTCTATTATATGGGGTGATAAAGAAGGACATACTTTACATGCCGTGCTAACGATTAAATTTTTATCATCTGTCGGAATTGAATCTTCAAAGGAATGTATTACTTGCCATTTATCAGCTGTTCCCTTTACAACAACCTCTAAATATAATGACAAAGCTATTCCTACTGAATCAAATCCAGGTCCAACATTTGCTGTACTAGCAGGAATACGAACGCTTAGTGGTATCACGACATGATCACCCCTTTAATATGATCTTTAATTTGTTCTATATCATTTGACACACTTGCAATGTCTAATTTATTAGAAGAAATAGCGATATCAGGATCTTTCAAACCATTTCCAGTTAATACCACAACTACTGTTTCTCCTTTTTTGATTTTTCCAGATTGAACATGTTTCATTACGCCAGCTAATGAAGCATTTGATCCTGGCTCAGCGAAAACTCCCTCCGTTTTTGCTAACAATCTATACGCATGTAATATTTCCTCATCTGATACCATATCTATCTCACCTCGAGACTGCTCAGCAGCCTCTACTGCATATGACCAACTCGCTGGGTTACCAATGCGTATTGCTGTTGCAATTGTTTCAGGTTCTTCAATTACATGTCCCTTTACAATTGCAGCTGCTCCTTCCGCTTCAAACCCGTGAATTCTTGGCTTTTTGTAGCCTTTTTCTTTCTCATATTCACAGAACCCTTTCCAGTATGCTGTAATATTCCCTGCATTCCCAACAGGAATAGCGAGAACATCTGGCGCTTTTTGCAACTGGTCACAAATTTCAAACGCTGCTGTTTTTTGCCCTTCAATTCGATAAGGGTTCACTGAGTTTACTAATGTAATTGGCTCTTCCGCAGCAATGTTTCTTACAGCCTTAAGTGCATCATCAAAATTTCCTTCTATTGAAATGATTTCAGCTCCATAAGCGACTGCTTGCGCTAATTTTCCATGCGCAATCTTTCCTTCCGGGATTACGATAATACATTTCATTCCGAGGCGTGCCGCATATGCTGCAGCCGCTGCCGATGTATTACCTGTTGATGCACAAATGATTGCCTCAGAACCTTCTTCTTTCGCTTTAGCAACCGCCATTACCATACCACGATCTTTAAAAGAACCTGTTGGATTCGCTCCTTCATACTTACCATATAAGTGAATCCCTAATTGTTTTGATATATTTAATAATGGAATTAGAGGTGTATTCCCTTCCATTAAACTGACATCAGGTGTGTTTTCATTCACTGGTAAATAAGCAGCATACTGTTTTAATAGTCCTTTATACATATTGTTTTTCCTCCTCAATAATGTAATAACTGTTTATTTCACTTGCGACAGCTTCTATTGCTTCTAAAACTTTTTCGAATTGATATTTTGAAGTTTGATGTGTCACAACAACGACTTCTGCAAGCTCACGATTCAAAGGTAATTGAATCACTTCTTTTAAACTTACAGAATAATTAACGAAACATTCTGTTACTTTTTGCAACATCCCTGGCTCATCTTGTAATGAAATACGTAAGAAGTATTTCGAAACAACTTCTTCATCTCCTTGTAATTCATACGGCACTGGTTCTTTTAACGCACTTTTATTTTTCGGAACTTGATTCATATTTTTAACGATCGAAATAATATCACTTACTACAGCAGAGCCAGTCGGTAACTTCCCAGCTCCAGGTCCGTAAAACATCACTTCCCCTACTGCTTGACCGTGAACATACACTGCATTAAATTCATTATTTACATTTGATAACGGATGACGGCTTGGTAAAAGAGTCGGTTCTACACTTAAATGAATAGCTGATCCTTGTTTCTTCGCTTTACCAATTAGTTTCATAGTAAATCCTAACTTTTCAGCCATTTGTAAATCTTCTTTTTCAACCTTTCGAATCCCTCTCACTTGCACATCATCTAATGAAACATTCATCGAAAACCCTAAATTCGCAAGGATCGCTACCTTTCTCGCCGCATCTAGTCCATCTACATCTGCTGTCGGATCTGATTCTGCGAATCCTAATTTTTGTGCTTCCTGTAAAGCCTCTTCATACGACCATCCATTTTGACTCATCTTTGTTAACATGTAATTTGTTGTTCCATTTACAATTCCCATTATTTTTTCAATTTGATCTGAAGCTAATCCGTCTGTTAATCCTCTTAACACTGGAATACCACCCGCTACACTTGCCTCATAACATAGATCACAATCATTTACGTTCGCTAATTGAAGAAGTTCCGCACCGTATACAGCCATTAAATCTTTATTTGCTGTTACGACATGCTTCTTATTTCGTAAAGCCTTCACAATATGCTGTTTTGCTTCTTCAATTCCGCCCATTACCTCTACTACAATATCAATATTTGAATCATTTAGAACTTCATCTGCATGACTTGTTACTGCAATTCCATCAATACAAACATCGCGTTCTTTTTCCAAATCACGTACAACGACTGTTTTTACTTTCACTTCGTATCCTGTATCAAGTGCGATTTTTTTATAATGTTCTTTCAAAATGTGGACAACACCACTTCCGACTGTACCTAATCCTAACACCCCAACATTAATAACGTTATGCATCTTCTAATCTCCTCCTACAATTTTATTTTTTATCTCTATCAATCACCTTGTTCTGCTTTTTAATCATGCAGGTGGTGGTTATTTCCGTACGTACGAATCGTTTCATGTTACAGCACCTCCTTTCAAAGTAATAAAGTGAAACTTTAATCAGTGGAGATTTTGTCCATTCCTCACTGATTATTAGTTGAACCAATCGGGCTTTTACGGACAGTTGATCTCCCATCTAACTCCCTCGCATCTTCCAAATTTTGAGATGGGAGTCTTACTGACCGTTAATGCGGGATAAAAAAACACACTCATCCCTAGGAAAGGGACGAATGTGTTTTCGTGGTTCCACCCTTGTTCCAATCTAGACGTATCTCCTCCTAGATTGCTCAAGTTCAGATAACGGCTGATACCGTCAATAATTACTAGATTACTCGTTCACTATTGAAGTTCAAAGGTGGTAAAATCATTTCTCGTGTTAGGAAGCTCACACCCTTGGCTTCCCTCTCTGTAAACCGTAAAAATGATTTCGTGTCCTTATCGTTACTTTTTGGTTCATGTTTATTTGTTAACTCATTATACTCGCATAAAAAACAAAATTAATACCATTTTTTAATTATCCCAAATTTTCAATCTCTAAGGCCGTAAAAAAACACACTCATCCCTAGGAAAGGGACGAATGTGTTTTCGTGGTTCCACCCTTGTTCCAATCTAGACGTATCTCCTCCTAGATTGCTCAAGTTCAGATAACGGCTGATACCGTCAATAATTACTAGATTACTCGTTCACTATTGAAGTTCAAAGGTGGTAAAATCATTTCTCGTGTTAGGAAGCTCACACCCTTGACTTCCCTCTCTGTAAACCGTAAAAATGATTTCGTGTCCTTGTCATTACTTTTTCGTTCATGTCTATTTGTTAACTTATTATAGTTATCAAATTTTTAAAAAGCAAGCCTATTTTTATTAACTATTTTCAAGATCATTTTTTATTATATTTCACAATAATATTTTATACCGGCCAATCTATTTACCTATTTCGTAATTTCCCAACTTGTAAATTAATGTTTCACATAAAAGTATTCCATTCTAAGACGAGTAGATCTCTTCCTTTTAAAACTATACTAATAAAGGATTTTTAATACAATCTTTTCGTATAACTTTCTTCTAAAGAACGTGCAACATCTTCTTCTGAAGTATTCATTTTCGCATGCTCCAACAACATTTTTGCTGCTGAAGGTAACCCTTTTTTATTTAACCAAGATTCTGGATCCCACATCTTAGAACGAATAAAAGCTTTTGCACAATGAATGTAGCATTCTTCTATTTCAACAACAATTCCAAGTAACGGATTACGTCCATTCGCCTGCATCTCTTTCAAAATTTCTTCATCGTTTGTAATATATGCTTTACCGTTTATTCGGAGTGTTTCCCCAAGACCAGGAATAAGAAAGATTAACCCTACGTGCGAATTTGAAATAATATTTAAAATGGAGTCTATACGACGATTGCCCGGCCTTTCCGGAATGATAATTTTATTTTTATTCAATACATATACAAATCCAGGTGCATCCCCTCTTGGCGAAGCATCACACTCTCCTAATTTATTTGCAGTAGATAATACTAGAAAAGGAGATTTAGACAGAAAATCTACACAATGATGATCAAGTGATGAAATAACTTTTTTCAAAGCTCGCTCACTTGGTTGCCCCAATATTTGTCGTAATTCTTCCTCTGTTGAAATAATCGATTTTATTTCCTTACTTTCTATCCCCATTTACAACCACCCCTTTTTTCTTTATTTTCCCAAAATTCAATACAAATATTTTATAATAAAATTTGCAGAAAGGGGAATTAAAATGACAGAGTGGTTAACGATATTTGATTCTGAAAAAAATACACTTGGAAAGAAATTACGTGATGAAGTGCATCGTGACGGTGATTGGCACGAAACATTCCATTGCTGGTTTATAGAAAAAGATGATGAAGATATGTTCTTATATTTCCAATTACGCTCTAAAAATAAAAAAGAAGCTCCGGGTATATGGGATATTACTTCAGCTGGACATATTATGCATGATGAAGATGTACAAATTGGCGGCCTTCGTGAAATTGAAGAAGAATTGGGGCTTTCCTTTCAAAGGACTGATTTAGCATACAAAGGAATCTATAAAATAGATTATGAAATTTCAGATCTTACTGATCGTGAGTTTTGTCATATGTATTTTCACAACGTAATAAAGCCTCTTCCATTTGCACCAGGTGATGAAGTAGACGATGTGATGAAAGTACATGCAACTGCTTTTCTACAACTATTAAAAAGAGAGATTTCATCTTTTTCGGCTATTTCTGTTTTAAACAATAAACCAATTACAATAACATTTGAAGATATTTATCCGTATGATCTTACATACTATGAATTTGTTGTTGAAAAAGGAAAAGAATTACTAAAAAATAATGATTAATAAATAGAATAGGACTCCCTACCCATATTGGCCGGGAGTCCTATTTTTCATTATTGCTCAAGTGTCTTCAAACTTTTCTCTACTCGTATGAATAAGCGAATGATTAGTACTAACATAAAGATCATTATCGCTAACGTTGTATGGGGATATCTAAACAGTATACTAATAACACTTCCTATCAACATCATAATGAACCCATTTTGTTTCATCACTTCTGCACTATACCTGTTACCTGCATCCCATAACTTCTTATTTTTCATAGACCGTTTCGTCCGATAACCATACGCTGCGTTAATATCTGTCGGTGGATTCTTTTGAAGAATACGTGCAGCAAATATAAATATAATACCGATCAACATGCTTATTCCTATGTTTACTAGTGCATACATCAATTATATCCACCCCCTAATTTACACCTTCATTATACTATACAATTATCAATATTCCAATTATTAACATTTTCATTTTCTCTCTTTAGATGTCTGGAACATACTTGGAAGTGTTACAAAGCGTGCTCCTTTCGTTTTCAACTGTGGAATGATTTTGTCTAGCGCATCTACAGATCCTTGCAAATGTCCACCTGGAGTTGAATGCTGAAGTATGACACTACCTGGAAATGAATTCCCTAACACATTATTTGTAATTGTATCAGCACTTACCCCTTTCCAATCAACTGTATCGACACTCCACTGTACAATCATAAAATTTTGCTCTGTTGCCCACTTCAATTGATTTTCAAGTATTTCACCGTACGGCGGACGTATAAACTTCGGTGCATAACCAGCTAACCGATTTAATATTTCTTCCGTTTTTATAATTTGATTATGGTACTCAGCCTCATTTACTTTCGCTAAATTTGGATGACTATACGTATGATTACCAATTACATGCCCTTCATTTGCAATACGCTTTACTACATTCGGAAACTTTTCTGCATTTTCACCGAGCAAGAAAAAAGTAGCTTTCACATTATGTTGTTTTAACTTATCTAAAATTTTTGGCGTAAATACTAAATCTGGTCCATCATCAAATGTAAGAGCTACTTCCGCTTTATTGTATGGTCCTGAAAATGCATACGCATATTTTTCGACCCATGAAAATGGTGTCCATGATCCACGATCTTCTTCTTTCATTTGGGCTTCATAATTTTGAGGAACATGTAATGCGTATGGTAGCGCATTTACATAGTCTCCATAATAAAATGAATGATATGGCATATAAGCGTACGAAATATTACGTTCTAGCCCTAAAGGAAATGGAACGAACATTTCTGGTGAATAAAAATAATACATGATAAAAACCTCCCTAAAATTTCATATGTGATTCATCTGTACTTTGTTAGAGAAATTCTGATTCCTGAACAAAAATAAGACTGTCCGTAATTAGGACAGTCTTACTGATTTATATACTTAATAAATTACTTTACTATCTTTCGGTAATTTTCTTACATGCTTTAAATAACTCGTCACTTTGTTATCATCATCTTGCGGATATTGATATTCATAAGTGTTAGCAATTTCGTTCGCAACTTTCCTAAATAAATTACCCATTATGAAAAATGAATCCCAAATATTTTCATACTCTGCATTTGAAAATGTCCTTTTAAACTGCTCCCAGACATCTTTTTCAACATATTGTTCGAAATACTTCCCAAACTTCCCAGCATTAGCTGTAAACTTTGTTTTCATACCAATATGCCACTCTAGCATTACAACTAACATATCTCGCATTGGGCCTTCAAGCATTCCTTTCGCATAAGTAAGCTCCTCGCGCCATAACCCTTTTCCTACATTTGTACTGCACCACCAAAATTCATTACAGCAATCTAAAAACTCTTTTTCCCTAGGCTTTTTTACTAAGTAATCTTTATCGCTTGCTGGTCGGAATTCTTCCAGACAATTATCTTTATCAAGAAGCAGTTTACTTAAACTATCTTTTCCAACGAACTTTTTTATTAACTCAACTGGAACTAGTGTTAAATCAATCCGATTCCCATCCATGAACTGCATTAAATACGGAAACTTCCCGTCTTCATCTGCTGGAAGTAACGACATTTCTTCCGGCATTTGGACAATCATTATTTCTCCAAATCTATGAATCCAATTATAATTAGACGTAAACGACTGCATATCTTTTACAACATACATAATATCATAGTCTTGAAAACAATCTCTTTTCACATTTGGATTTACACGTGATCCATTCATGATGACTGCTCGGATTCTTTCATCCTCTTTTGCTGTATTTATAATTAAGTCTAACATTTCTTTTTCAGTTCTCATCTACTTATAGCCTCCAATTTTTTAATATATAATATAGTGTTATGTATACTGGAGGTCCACGAGCTAATCTCGTTATACACGATACATGTTATAATTTTTGAAACTTCTTTTTCATCCCTTTTTCCTCCTTACATCACTCTTTTACAACTGCCATCACAAACCCATCGTATCCCTTACTTCCTACAGTTTGAAGCGCTGTAGCACTAACACGTGGCTCAGCAGCTATTAATTCATAGAAACGGCGTATTCCTTGTACACGAGGATCGCTACTAGTATTGTCAATAACTTCTCCTTCACGTACTACGTTATCACCAATAATTACAGTACCCGGTCGTGATAGTTTTAGTGCCCATTCAAAATAAGCAGGGTTATTTTGTTTATCAGCATCTATGAAAATAAAATCAAAAGGTTCATACTGCTCATTTTTTATTTGTTGTAAAGAATCTAACGCTAATCCTGTTCGTATTTCAATTTTATCATTCAAATTAGCACGTTCAATATTGCTACGTGCAATTTCTGCATGTTTTTCATTTGCTTCCAATGTAACAACTTGTCCTCCAGATGGTAAGCCCCTTGCAATCCATATCGTGCTATATCCGCCTAGAGTACCAATTTCCAAAATGTTTCGAGCTCCTTGAATTTGTACTAATAGTTGCAAAAACTTCCCTTGCGTTGGCGATACATCATGTGCCGGTAAATTAGCTGCAGCGTTTGCTTGAAGGACCCTTTCTAATGTAGAATCTTTCGGTATTAATACATCACTCATATATTGATCAACAGCCGACCATTTCTCAATCGTACTCATGTATATACCATCCCCTTAAAGTTTTTTTATGCTTTTCTACCATTCACACTTGATTATACCGAAAATTCCGTTTTATACACAAAAAATAAAGAAGGAACACCCACTCCATTACAGAATAGATGTCCCTTCTTTGTTAATACATGTAGCCCTTACGGATTAGTAGACCAAAGTCCTGCTGATTTAATAAATGTACGTTTATTTAATTTCAGCTGTGCTACGATAAACTCTGCAATATCTTCTGCTTGCATTACTTTATCAGGATTTCCATCAGTTAACCCTAAATCTACAGCCATATCAGTTGCTACTGTACTTGGAGTTAAAGCCGTTACACGAATGTTATGTTTACGAACTTCCATCGCTAACGATTCTGTTAAGCCAAGAACACCAAATTTAGAAGCACTATATGCACTTGTTACAGGCGCGCCCTTTTGTCCTGCTGTAGATGAAATATTAATAATATCACCAGATTGTTGTTCAATCATGCTTGGTAAAGCGGCACGAGTTGCATAGTATACACCCATTAAGTTTACTTGAATGATTTTTTCCCAATCAGCAACGTCTAATTCTAAAAACTTACCAAATTTAGAAATACCAGCGTTATTAATTAAAATATCGATAGACCCTAAACCGTTTTTTAACGTTTCAATTGCAGTCGTTACCTCTTCATACGAAGATACATCAGCAGTCGCAATAACAGCTTTTACGCCTTCTGCTTCCACTTCTTTCGCTACAGCTTTTAAGTTTTCTTCTGAACGAGCTAAAAGACCTACATTTACGCCTTCTTTCGCTAATGCGATCGCTACAGCACGACCAATACCTCTACCTGCTCCTGTAATTAAAGCATTTTTACCTTGTAATAATTCTGCCAAGTATAACACTCCTTAATCTTCTCTGTTGTTTATCATATTAAAAGTGTATCTATGTTTATGTAAAAAGGCAATGATGCACTTTCATGTGCGTAGGTTACTTGTAGGTAACTATAGTAGCTATATATGCCTTTTTAAAGAAAAATAGTGTTAGAAATCTTTCCACCTAACACTACTTTTCTTCATATTTAGGAATACACACAATAAATTCTGTACCATTTCCTTCCTCACTCTCGACTTTTATTTCTCCTTCATGAAGATCAAGTACTTTTTTTACAATAGCTAAACCTAAGCCACTTCCTCCATAGGCACGATTTCGTGAAGAATCCGCTTTATAAAAACGCTCAAAAATATGTTGTTTCTGCTCTTCAGATATACCAATCCCCGTATCATGAATGCGTACCTCTACGAATTCCTCGTCTTCTTTTAACTGAATTGTAATCGTACCACCACTTGGAGTAAATTTAATACTATTATGAATTAAATTAACCCAAACTTGACTCATACTTTCTTGGTCAGCAGTAATATGCACTTTCTCTAAATTAAGTTCTAACTCAATTTCTTTTTCAGCCCAGAGCGGTTCACTATTTAATACAATTTGCTTTAACTGTTGATCTAATCGATACGTCACTCTTTCTGGTGTATACTCTTCCGATTCTAACAGAGTTAGTTTCAGTAAATTTTGACTTAACTTAGATAATCTCGTCGTTTCCGTTTCAATAATGGTAAGATAATGCTTTCTTTTCTCCTCGGAAAGATTATCGTCTTGTAGCGCCCTAGCAAATCCTTTTATAGAAGTTAATGGTGACTGTATTTCATGTGAAACATTCGATACAAATTCCTGGCGCATTTTTTCCATCGCATTCAGTTCGTCTGTCATATCATTTATACTTTTTACGAGCACACCAATTTCTCCATCATACTTTTCTTCATTTCGTATTTTTACGGAGAAGTCTCCTTTTGCAATTTTTTGTATCGGTTCAATAATAGCCCAAATCATTGCCTCTCGCTTCGGTCTCATTAATACTCCAATCAATACCCAAATAAGAACGATAAATACAAAACCGACCATATCACTAATTAAAAATGTAACAAACGGCGATACGTTTATTTCAAGAGCATTTATAATACTTGATGATACATAAAATGCGATAGACCAAATTATTGTTAGAAAAGAAAAGAGTGCTAATACCGCTCCAATTACTTTCAATATCTTCAACTTACTCATTTGTTTTCTTTTTCTCATTTACTTACCTCTAAGCGATACCCTAAACCTCTTATCGTTTTAATACTAAATTTCGACTTCTCTTCTTGGAACTTCTCACGTAACCGATTAATATGAACATCTAATGTACGTTCATTCCCTTCAAAATCATATCCCCATACATCTTCAATTAATTGCTCTCTCGAACAAGTTCTTCCCGCCTTAGATCCTAATGTAAAAAGTAACTCGAATTCTTTTAGCGGTAACGTAACCGTTTGTTCCCCCAGTGTCACTTCAAACGTTTTACGGTTTAACAGTACATTTCCAACTTGAATCGATTGCGATACTGTAATTTGGTAACGTTTCAGTAACGCCTTTACTCTCACTACTAATTCTATAGGATCAAATGGTTTTACGAGATAATCATCTGTTCCAAGGTGAAAACCTTTTACTTTTTGAGATGTTTCCCCTTTGGCAGTTAGCATAAGAATCGGGATATCATAGTATTTTCTTAATTCAAAACATACATCATATCCATCCATATTCGGCATCATAATATCAAGAATAACCATATCGACTTTTACTTCGTCTATTTTCTGAAGAGCATCTAGTCCATCAATTGCCTCATATGTTTGAAAGCCTTCCCGCTCTAAAAAAACAGAAACGAGTTCTCTAATATGTGGATCGTCGTCTACTATTAAAATTTTAGGTATCAAAGGAACCATTTCCTTTCTACTAAGCATCTTTTATATTTTTTAAAAATGAATCATCAGTGGAGTACAATCTCCACTGATGATTCATTTTATAATGCGCCCTCTTTAATTTTCAATTGTTGCGTTGCAAACTCACGATACATGTCATGTGTACGTAATAATTCATCGTGCGTACCGCTTCCTGTAAGGTTCCCTTTTTCAATAAAGATAATTTTATCTGCATCTACAACCGTAGAAAGCCTATGTGCAATAACCAAAGTTGTTCTGCCTTTCATTAAGTTATTTAATGCCTTTTGGACGACAGACTCGGATTTACTATCTAGACTTGAAGTTGCTTCATCTAACATAAGAATTTGCGGATTTCGAAGTAATGCTCGGGCAATCGCAATTCGCTGTCTTTGTCCTCCAGAAAGCTTCACACCGCGTTCTCCGACTTCTGTTGCATATCCATTTGGTAAATCATGAATAAATGCATCAACATATGCCATAGCTGCTACTTTTTCAATTTCTGCATCCGTCACTTCGCCCTCAACACCGTAACAAATATTATCACGAATCGTTCCATCGATTAACGGACTATCTTGTGATACATAACCAATTTGACGTCGCCATGACTGCAATGAATAGCTCGTAATTGATTCTTTTCCTAATTTAATAGCACCACCAGTTGGCTCATAAAAACGTTCTAATAATGAAAATAAAGTTGTTTTTCCGCTACCACTTGGACCTACAATCGCTGTTACTTTTCCAGATTCAATTGTGAAATCAATATTGTTCAATACTTTCTCATCTTCGTTATACTCAAAATGTACATTTTCAAGAACTATCGACTGCTTAGCATTCGAAACCTTCACACCAGTTTCATGATCTTCTACTTCATATTCTAAAATCGCATTAATTCTTTCCGTTGCACCAATTGCCTTTTGGAATTGTGTAAAGAACATAGATAACTGGCTCATTGGCATAATAATTTGAACTAAATATAAAATAAATGCTACAAGTTCACCTGTTGTTAATGCACCACTAGAAACTCGCATTCCACCATAGCCTACGATAATAACAAGCAGTGCCATTAAAACAAACGACATAACTGGTGAAATTAATGCTTGTACTTTTCCTTCTTTTAAACCAAATTGCAATAACTTTTGTATCCCTGTATTACCTGTCTCATATTCTCTTTTTTCTGTATTTGAAGATTTCACTAAACGAATTTCTGATAACACCTGTGTTAACACACTTGTAAAAGATGCTGTTTCATCTTGAAGCGCTTTTGAAATCTTATACATTTTTCGTCCAAGAGGAACTAAAATTAATACAGACAACGGAATAACCGTTAAGAGTAAAGCTGTCATTTTCAAATCTAAAACAAATAATACAATTAATGATCCAACAATTGAAATACCGCCTGTTAATAAATTTGACAAGTGCTCAGAAATTAATGTTTTCACAACACCTGTATCATTTGTCATACGGCTAATCGTATCGCCTGTTCTATTTTGATCATAATAAGATACTGGTAAAACAAGCACCTTTTTCCACAAACGTTCTCTCAGTCCAGCTACAATCTTCTGCCCAATATAATTTAGTAAATAAATAGACAATCCTGCAGCAATGGTTTGCATGACAAAGAAGGCAACTAACCCAACAATTTGTCCTGTACTAATTGACGAAAGCGAAAAATTATCTACTAATCCTTTTGTTAACATCGGAATAAATAAACTCGCTCCTGTAGAAAGCAAACTCATTAACAATGCAAAAACAAGAATCCCTTTCGGAGGATTTGTATCTCGAATAAGGCGTAAAAACTGCCTCCAACTTCCTTTTTTCTTCATTTCATTTCTAACTTCCATTCCTGTTCATCTCCTCGTGTTAAGCCAAACTGCTCTTTCTAAAACTAGAATACAGTACAAATGTAAACTGAATGTAAACACACTTTTTCTAGTTTTACAAAATATACATAAAAACTCATCTTTACAACAGATATAAACATCTGATATTATTACCTGGTACTTAATATTATTGTATGTGAATTATAGATAACTAATTTAAAATACTATATAAATCTCCAGTTATTGAAAGGAGTATCCTTTTTGCAAACAAATATACATTCTGAAAAGGAAACAATCATTTTTATTCACGGCTTAGTTGGCAATCGTCGCGCCTTCAAAAAAGAGCATAAACGATTTTCTGCCTCCTACAACATTATAACTTATGACTTATTAGGTCACGGCGACGATAAAGGAGAAGCTATTGAATTTTCATTACAGCGCCTCGTAGATCAATTATTGAAATTATATGAAAAAGAAGGTATTACAGAGGCTCATATTTGCGCTTTAAGCTATGGCTGTTATATCTCCACTATTTTTGCACAAATGCACCCGGAAAAGGTATTAAGCATTTGTCATATTGGTGGACATTATAATAATCCATCCCTTTTATATAACGTATTTCAAAAATTTTGGGAGAAGCGAGGAGACGAATACTCTAAATGGCTCTCTCAATACGCAAATACTATTTTTCCAAGCGGCATATTAAAAGCGAATCCGTTCGCAGTCATTTCAAGAAATATTTACTACCGTTTCGGATTACAATTACATTCATCCATAATTGCCCAATCATTACGACACCGGTTAGAATTCGATTTAAAATCTAAATTAAAATCACTTCCCCACCCTATATTATGGGTAATGGGTGAACAAGATCATCTCTATAAATCTTGCCTATTTGATTTAAAATCTATTTTGCCAAACGTTCTATATAAGGAAATACCTTTAGCAGGACATGCTGCAAACTTATTTCGTCCTAACTATTTTCATGACTTATATGATCGATTTTTAAATGGAAAGTTAAAATAAAAACTACTAAACTTCCAATTTATTCAACTATAAAAAGGCTTCCCAAGTTTCCTTGGAAAGCCTTTTCTCTATACGAAAAGTATAAAATACTTTTTCTTAGTATGCTTTTGTGTAACCTAAAATGTGCTTGCTCCAGTAAGAGTTGCTTACAGAACTAATACGTACACCAGTTGCATCAGTTTCTGCACTAATGAACTGACCGTTTCCTAAGTAAACACCCATGTGAGAAGGACCTGATTTATAAGTATTTTGGAAGTATACTAAATCACCTGGTTGTGGATTACTAGTTTTTGTTTTAGAGCTCCAGTATCCAGCAACTGTTTGACGAGCGCCTTTATGACCAGTTTGATTTAATACGTAGTGAATGAATCCACTGCAGTCAAAACCAGCAGGTGTTGTACCAGCAGTTCTGTATGGTGAACCATTTAAAGATCTAGCGAATCCAGCGATTGAAGACGTATCTCCACCTGTAGGTGCTGTTGGTTTTTGTACTTGGTTAGAACCTTGGTTAGAACCTTGGTTACCACCAGTCACTCCACCTTTTACAAACTTAACATAGTCTGCACTTACGTAACCTGTGCGGCCATTATGGTTAATCTTGTACCAACCATTTTCTGCGCCAGTAACGTTTAATACTTTACCGTTTGTTACCCCACCAATTACAGCATTGTATGTAGCTGGGCCTGTACGTACTTTTAAAGCACCAGTGTTAACAACATAAGAACCACCAGTTTGAACTGTAGTAGTATTGTTGTTGTTTGTAGTTGGTTTTTGTGTTTCGTTAGATACAGCAGAACCACCTTTTGTTACGAAGTCTTTGCTTACGTATCCAGTTCCACCGTTGAAGTTGATTTTAAACCAATCTTGTACTTCACCTACAACTTGTACTGTTTTCCCTTTATTTACAGAACCTAATACTGTATGAGAAGTACTTGGGCCTGTACGTACGTTAAGTGAAGAAACGTTTACTGTGTAAGTACCTGTTCCTTGTTGAACAGTTGTTCCTTTGTTACCACCAGTTGTTACGAAGTCACCACTTACATAACCTGTTTGGCCGTTTACACTTACTTTGAACCAACCGTTTTCTTGTCCAATTACTTGTAGTACTTGACCTTGTTTTACTTTAGAAATAACGTTATGTCCTGTACCAGCACCTGAACGAACATTTAATACATCAGCAGTTACTGTGTATTTTAATTCAGAAGTTGTTTCTACTTTTTTTGTTTCAGTTACAGTCGTTTGAGTTTGTGTTTGAGTTTGTCCATTAATTTCTTTTAGCGCTTCGTTCGAAACTTGTGCATGAGCAGAATCCATACCTGGAACTGCAACACCTGCTACTGAAGCTGCTGCTAAACCTGCAATTACTTTTTTCATAAGTTGTCTTTACTTCCTTTCCCTACTATCCTCTTAAAAAAACATATAAACTTAATACTTTACAATATTATCAAAGTAAAATATTCATCAAGTTCCATTTTTTAACAAGAGTTTTATTTTTCACACGTAGTTCATTTTAAATGCATGAAGTGAATTCCGTGTGAACTTCATGTGAACTTTATCATTAAACATAGTAATTTTGCAACGATTTCCTTCAAATTTCTTATGTATTGCATGAAAATTCGACATTCCATTCATTATCTCAATATAGAATACTTATTTTCTATCCAATAAAAAAATTTATTAACGAATACAAAACAAACTATGTGTTTTCTTGATAAAATGAATTACATGAAGCGTACTCTTATCATGGCAAAAATTACTTAATTAATCAATAGTATAATATTTTCAGAAAACTAATTCCCTATACGATTTATGTTTTTTAAATAATTTGACGAATTGTAAGATTTGGTTCTCAAAACCTCATTCTATGTTAAAGAAATTACACACTCCATTGACTATTTTTTACTAACTATGGAATTTTCGAAATATTTCCGTTATTATTTATATAGCCATATAATATGAAACTCTTATCAACAAAGAGATGTACAATGGGAATTTAAGGACTGCCGACTTCCACCATTCCAAATTGTATTCTTACTAATAATGAACAAGGAGGTGCATTTGTGAAAAACATAATAGACGATCACATAAACAAAAATATAGAACTATACTACGCCTCTATTCAGTTCGTTTCATTTATAACATTACAAAAAATATCAACTATTGAAACACGTAAAAAAGAATTGAAAAATCAGATGAAAAATAGCCAACAAAAAAATCCTTACTACTTATAAAGTGAAACTTTATAAGTAGTAAGGATTTTTTGCATCTCCCACTAATTATTATCCTTCATCAATCGGGCGTTTGCGCGCCGTTAATGCGGGATAATAAAAGGTGAACAGGTCGTATCCCTGTTCACCTTTTATTATTTCTACCTTATTTATAAATTTTCACACGATTTTCTAATGGTTGGAACTCTTTTTCGCCAGCAAGTACTACTGGTTTACCAAATGGCATTTGCGCAGTTAGTTTCCAGTTTTCTGGAACATCCCATTCTTTTCTTACTTCTTCATCAATTAACGGATTATAATGTTGCAATGTAGCACCAAATCCTTCAATTTCTAAAGCTGTCCAAATTGCAAATTGTAACATCCCTGAGGATTGCTGTGACCAAGTTGGAAAGTTCTCTTTATATAGTGCAAATTTTTCTTGAAGCCCTTCCACTACTTCACTGTCTTCAAAGTATAAAACCGTTCCATAACCACTTTTAAATGCATTCATTTTTTCTTCTGTAGGTGCAAAGTTATTTTCAGGTACAATTTTCCGTAACGTTTCTTTCGTAAGATCCCATAATTTATCATGTTGTTCTCCTAATAAAACAACAACACGAGCACTTTGAGAATTAAAAGCTGAAGGTGTATGTTTTACAGCATGATAAATCACTTCTTGAATTTTCTCATCAGAAACTACTTGCTCTTTACTAATTGCATAAATAGATCTTCTGTCTTCAATTGCTGAGTAAAAATCTTTTGCCATCATAATTCCCTCCAATTTTCAATTGAGGCTATTTCATATGTATACATCATACAACGCCCCTTCAAACTTATTATTAATAAGTTTATAACTTTATACTATCAACAAACATTGATAAACTCAAATAATAACTCTCACATTTTTTACCTTTTTACTTCCCGTGTTTTAAATAAAAAAGCAGTTTATCGTTACTAAAAATAAGTAACAATAAACTGCCTTCCTCATGTAATGTTCTAACTTAGCATTTTACTTAATTAACTAATCCAAATGTATATGACATTAACTTATTCGTCTCTGTAAAACGTTTTGTTTTACTTGAAGTCCCCATGACTACTGTAATAATTCGAGTATCTCCTTGTTTTGCAGTACCTGTAAAACAGTACCCTGCACTATCTGTAAATCCTGTTTTTAATCCGTCTATTCCTTCTATATATAAACTTTTATTATTTTTGTTTAGCATGTCATTTGTACTGATAACATTAATATTATTAAATGCTAACTGACTTTGACGTAAGTGAGTCACTTCTAATATCTCCGGATAATCTTTTATAAGATGATACGCCAGTTTTGCTACATCGGCAGCTGTCATCTTAGTCTCACTTCCATCAGGCTCTTGTAGCCCTGATGCATTTGCGAATTTAGCATGTTCCGACATTTCTAACTGTTTCGCTTTTGCATTCATAAGTTGAACGAAATCTTTCTCCGTCTTTGCCATATGTTCTGCTAACGCCACCGCCGAATTATTTGCTGATTCAATCATTAATGCATGGTACAAGTCTTTCACAGTCAATGTGTCATTCACTTGGACTGGGATTCTCGCACCCTCTGTTTGCGCTGCTTTCTCACTCATTTTCACCGGATCTTCCCAGCGAACTTTCCCATTATGTACACTCTCTAATAAAAGGTACGCTGTCATCATCTTAGACATACTAGCTGGCGCAAAAGCTTCATTTTCGTTATGTTGATAAATAACATCTCCATTACTCGCATCGATAATCATAGCTGCTTTTGCATCAACTTTTGGTGGGATGTACTTTGACGGAACTACTTTTTCAGTTAACCCAGTTTTAGGTAGCTCTGCCACTTGTAAAGGTGGTCCCTCTACATTTGTTGTACTCTTTTGAGTTCCTTGGAATAAGAACCAACATATCCCTAAAATAATGACTAATAGGATTGTTACTCTTCCCCATTTCAACCGATTCATTTCAAAACTCCTTTAGCAAACCTTTTATACACTCACAGTCAACCATAACAACAATTCCTGCATATCGTCAAGGTAAAAAGTATATTTATTCATATACAACAATTATTATTTCAATCTATTTATGTTACACTATGAATACTGAAATATAAGAATATTCAATGATAAATCCATAAACAAACTATTTAATAGAAAGGATTCATACAAATGATACTTCCAAAACCATTAAAATACGGTGATACTATTGGGATTTATTCGCCCTCTTCACCAGCAACCTACACTTCCCCAAAAAGGTTTGAACGAGCAAAATCTTACTTAAAACAGAAAGGGTTTCATATATTGGAAGGTTCACTTACAAATCAATATGATTATTATCGTTCTGGCAGCATACAAGAGCGTGCTGATGAACTAAATGATTTGATAAGAAATCCAAATATTTCTTGTATCATGTCAACAATTGGTGGGATGAATTCCAATTCATTATTACCTTATATCGATTATGATGCTTTTCATAATAACCCTAAAATAATGATTGGCTATTCAGACGTAACAGCTTTATTACTAGGAATTTATGCAAAAACAGGAACTCCTACATTTTACGGTCCTGCACTCGTTCCTTCTTTTGGAGAATTTGAGCCTTTTGTAGATGACACATACAAATATTTTTCAGAAACATTACTAAACGATCAACCTCTTCCTTACAATATAAAGCAACCGTTATTTTGGTCAGATGAATTTATTAATTGGGAAGAAAAAGTGAAAGAAAAAGAACTTAGACCAAATAATTGGATTTCTATAACGAATGGACAAGCTACTGGGCGTATGATTGGCGGGAACTTAAATACAATACAAGGAATTTGGGGCAGTCCTTATATGCCATCTATTCAAGAAGGTGATATTCTATTTATTGAAGATAGCTCAAAAGATGCAGCTACTATTGAAAGAAGCTTTTCCTTACTTAAACTTAACGGAGTATTTGATAAAGTTTCTGGTATCATTCTTGGAAAACATGAGCAATTTGATGATTGCGGTACGAATCGAAAACCTTACGAAATACTATTAGAAGTACTACAAAATCAAAGAATCCCTTTTCTAGCTGACTTTGATTGTTGTCATACGCATCCAATGATCACTATGCCCATAGGTATTCCAATTAAGCTGGATGCGACCAATAAAACGATACATATTTTAGAAAAATGGACGGTCTAAGCACACTTATATTATAGGAAGAAAATATAATGAACTTACCGTTAGAAAACAATGAAAAGCTCCGTTTATGAAAAACGGAGCTTTTCATTATTGACCTAAATTTTGTATCTTATCTTTCAAATCTCGCACTTGATCCATCGTCTGCATAAGCTCAGAGTTTTTAAATTGCTCTACATCAATTTTCCCTTCCTCTACCTTCTTCATAGACGTATCAATTAATGTATTTAACTTTTCATTATATCCGACGATTTGTTGGTGAAGATCCTTCGCAACATCTGGTGGTGTTAATTCATTAAAAGCTGGTATATCTTGTTTAATTTCATTTAGCTTCGCTTCCAATTCTTTTCGGGCTTCTTTATCATTAACAGCCTTTTCCGCTAACGCCGGAGCTTCATTTGCAAATGCGCTTATTTCATTCACATAGTCTGTTGCCTTTTGAGCATAATCTAATGAGTTCTTTCCTTCCTCTACTATCGAACAACCTATTAAACCAATTGAAACTATCAATACTAATAAAATTGATTTTATTTTCATTTTAGACTCCCTTCGTCTTTATAATTGTCTGTAAGCTTCCCTTCATAACTTCTAGCTTAATTGCTTATAACCTTTTTTCAAATAGCAATTTACCCACTTACATGCCCTATTATTGTTACAACATCAATTTCTATATGTACGCTAATAATATCTTCAATTATATCCATATATCCTTGTCCTATAGCTGTTCCATAGTGTAATGACAGCCCCTTCTTTTCATAAACTGACTTTGGCACTGTAAAAATAAATCTCCTCAAGTTTCTTTCATCAGCTGGTTCCATAATTAAAACAATCCCATCCTCATCAAACATATACACTCGCCCTCCAACTTTACATTCACTATGGCTCAGTATTGCCTTGGTCAACTAAATTTAAAACCTAAAAATACGATACACGCTGCTCTATAATTAAAATAAGAAGCATTCATTCTTTTTTTAAAGAATGAATGCTTCTTCAAAACGTTGTTTTAAAGGTCCTTCCCCCCTGTAGATGGGGGATATCACTCCCCCTCAATACACAACTCTTGCCTATCATTTTCGGACAATATAGAGCATATCTGTTTCAGATAACCCAAATTTCTTAGCGCTTTTCATTCCTTGTTTTTCAGCTACGTTATACAGTTCCACCTTAAATCCTGCATTCATTAATCGTTGAATAAATCCTGATTGATTATAAATTCTTACATGATCTTCATGACCAAAAGCTAATTTTCTTAATTTCGGTGTTACAATTAATTCATTCTCTATAATAGAATCTACATTCATTACGATTGGCACTTGAATAATTCCCCATCCATTTGGCTTTAATATTCTATATAACTCTCGCATCGCTTTTTCATCATCGAAAACGCGTTCTAATACATGGTTACATAAAATCACATCAAATGTGTTATTTTCATATACAATTCTTGTAACATCTATTTCTTTCATTAACGGATCCTTCGGTTCAATATCTCCACATACATATGTAATGTTTTTATACTGACTAAACCATCCTCTTACCCTTGCTTCTGGTGCAATATGAAGTACAGTATCATTTCCACTTAATAAATCAGTTTCCATTTCAATATAAACACGATATAACCGTTCACGATCCATCGAATCACATACCGGACAAATCCCTGTATCTTTATTCCACATCTCGAATTTATATTTTGGAAAATCGTAATGTGCTGGCCAAGGGGAAAATTTTGCAAATTGTTGATTGCAATATTGACAATAACATACTTCTTTCTCAAATATACGAGTAACTACCTTATTTAGTGCCTTCTCTATCTTTCCATTATCAATTTCATTTAATTGCCCACCTCTTACTGCATCTTTCATTATGAACACCGCATTTTCCAAACAATAAGTCAAGCACTCTTTATAATCTTGCTCATCATTTAAAAATCCACTATTATATGCATCTATTACTAATTCAATCCATTCCTCAATTGTCATGAATATAAACTGCTTTTGCTTTCGTCCACTATACTGTCTAAAATAACTAAGAGGTTCCTGTATATAAACGACTCTACCTTTCTTCATCATATCGAGCCATGTTGCAATGTCATGAATAGCAGAATAAGCTTTCCCCTTAAAACAACCAAACTCCCCTCCAAAAAACTTCCGATTAAACAGAACTGTTGTAGGTTCACCAACTACATTTTTCAAGTTTTTTAACATATAATTCCCTAATTCTTTCCCTTCAAAAAGTGTAGTTTCTTTGGCAATTTTCATATTCAATGTTGATGGTGGTAAAACCTCTCCATTCTCATCAATTAGTTCCCGATATGATGTCACAAACGAAATGTTTTCTATTCTAAAAAAACAATTCATCATTCTTTTAATCTTTTCAGGATGAAACAAGTCATCATCTAATAAAAAGTTTATATACTCTCCAGTTGCAAGTTCTATACATTTATTAAAGTTCTCAGCTTCTAATGGGGTTTCACTTTTAACATATGTAATGCATTCATATTCACGTAAATATGGTTGGATCATCGCGTGAACTTCAACGTTCGTACTGTCGTCAGAAATTATTATTTCAATATTTTCATATGTTTGATTCAAAGCACTTTTGAGAGCTAATTCCAAATAATGAGGTTTATTGTAGGCAGGAATAAGTATGCTAACTTTCGGTAAATGAGAGTTATAATTCATATATTGTTTTTTCTTTTCTATATTAATTTTCTTTAGCTTAATTTGTTGATAAAAATCTAATGTATATAATAGTGATGATGGAACTATTCTTCTTGCATAGTCTAGAAAATTAGTTATTGCTTTGTCTAACTCTGTTTCATTAGCTAAAAAACCATATTTTTCTCCAACTATAATACTATGTGAAAAATCTTCTAATCCATCCATAAGTTTATTAGATTCATTTAACTGTTGACCTGGATGTAATCGGAAGTAACTAAGTGTCTCCGCTATATATACTGCTTTTCCTTTACTTAATAAGGATAACCATGAGGCGATATCTACGTTGCATAGATACCTCCTTTTATCAAACATACCATACGGTTCTTTCAAATCATTTTTACGAAATAATACCGTTGTAGGTTCTCCTATATAATTCTTTTGATTTACAATTACCCTATTTGCTAATTCCACCCCATCTACTATTGTGTCATTTTCAAATAGACGTACTGTTGAATAAATATGTCTTAATTCGTTCTCTTCATCATCAATTACTTGACGATGGGATGTTACGAGCTTAATTTCATGATTTAAATCATTGACATAATATTTCATCATTTTTTCAATTTTATTAACATGAAATATATCATCATCCATTAAAAAGTTAATATACTCGCCGTTCGCCTCATTACATAACATAAGTGCATTTTCAAATTGCCCTAGAGTTGAGCTATTTTTTATATAATTAATATTTGAATACTTACACAAATATTTTTGTAATACCTTTTCTGTTTCGTCATTCGTACTATCATCTCCAATAATAATTTCTATGTTAGGATATGTTTGTTCTAACACACTACATAATGCTTTTTCAAAGTAGTGAGGACGATTATAAGTAGGAATTAATACACTCACCAATGGCATTCGATCTATCGCCTCTTTACTTTTTTCAAAAGGACCTCTCATCTTATTCCTCCACCTTTTCGCATATTATTTATATACGCGACACAAAATCACATGACTAAAACCGTATGGAACCTTTATACTTTTATGCAAGCTCGTAACAAAATATCCTACTTTTCACTCCTATATATACACATTCAATAATACAGACATTTGATTTACAGCTTTCCATTCATAATGATTACCATCCTAAAACAGTATTGAGCCAAATAAATCTATACGTTGAAATGAATATATATTTCTTAACAAAAAACAGCTACACCATAAGGTGCAGCTATTTTTACGATAAGTACTTAATCAAATTATATTCCTTTATCTAGCTCATAAAGCATACGATATCTCTCATTTTCTTTAAGTAATTGCTCATGACTTCCTTGCATTACAATTTGACCATGATCAAGGAATATAACTTCATCTACATGTTCAATTCCTACAAGATGATGCGTAATCCAAATGACTGTATTTTCTTCCGTTGCAGAAAACATTGTTTCTATTAAAGATAACTCTGTCTTTGGATCTAACCCGATAGTAGGTTCATCAAGTACAATAATCGGCGCTTCTTGCATAAGCGTTCTAGCAAAAGCAACCCTTTGTCTTTCTCCACCAGAAAATCTCTTCCCCATTTCATGCATTTTTGTTTGTAATCCATCTGGAAGAGAAGCGATATGCAAAGCTAATTGTGCTTTCTCTAAAGCGTTCCATATCTCTTCATCATTAGCCTCTGGTTTACCGATTCGCACATTGTTTCCAATTGTCGTATCGAACAAATGCGGTTTTTGATTTAATACGGAAATATATTTGGATAAAAGATTCGTATGCGCTTGTTCACCATTCAATAAAACTTGTCCATGTACCGGACTTAACGCCCCTGTTAACAATTTTAGTAAAGTAGATTTCCCTGTCCCACTTCTACCTAAAATGGCAATTTTTTTTCCTGCTTTTATTTGTAACGATATATCTTTTAATACAGTCTCGTTACTGTCTGGATAACTATACGATACATGATTCAGTTCAATATCTACATGTTTTGGTGCACCGTAATCCTTATCTTCATGCAAATCCATTTCATCATGTAAAACACTATCACTTTCTACACGATTCAGACGATGAGCAGATTCTACATAAGATGGGATTCGATCGACGGCATCTGAAATCGGAATAAGCGCATTCGTTACAGATAAAGTCATTAATACGAAGGCCGCGATAACTGTAGGTGCAATCTGTTCACTTGCCGCTTCATTCCCAGTCCATATAATCATTGAAATAACTACAATACCTACTACTAAATGAATGAGACTGTCTCGAATATGATACCAGCGTTTCAATCTCTTCTCTGTTTTTAACAATCGATCATTTTGCTCTACATACTCATTAATAAATTCATCTTTTCGACCACTTGCCTGCCAATCCGATAATCCAAAGACTGCATCTGTTAGTTGTTGATACAAACGGCTTCTTCCCTGCTTTAAAGTAACATGATGTCGCCTCATCAATAGTAATGATACGAATGGAAGAAGAAAAACGATAATAGCTAACATACAACCAGCAATCAGTGCAAATACGAAGTCAAATGTACCGATAACAAGTACGAAAATGCTATATACAACTAGTGCTAATATACTAGGGAATATTGTACGTAAATATAGGTTTTGCAAATGCTCTATATCTTCGGATAGTACGCCTAACACATCACCCGTTTGAAATCGCGAACGGAAAAATAACGCCTGTGGTTCTACTATTCTGTATAGTTTCGTTCTCATTCGTTCTAATATGCGTAGTACGACATCATGTCCCACTAAACGCTCTATATAATGGAAAACAGCTTGCCCTATACTAAACGCACGTGTTGCAACAATCGGAACATATACAGCCATTACATTTTCTGGTCTAAGAGCAGATTTAGAGATTAAATAACCTGAAATAAAAAGTAACATCGCACCTGAACTAACTCCAAGAAGCCCAAGGAAAATAGTTAAAGTCATTCTACCTTTATTTTGCTGTATATAAGGTTTAACCCAGTTACTCATTTCTCTCTCCTCTCTTCCCTATGAAAATGTAATGTCTCTTTCTTTAACAGTTCTTCATACGTTCCATTTTCTTTAATTTTCCCTTTATTTAAAATAAAAATATGATCCATTTGTTTCATCCAATGCAGACGATGTGTTGCAAGAAATACTAACTTACCTTCAAACAGACGTAACATCGATTGCTTTATTTCAAATTCAGTTTCAATATCAAGATGCGCCGTAGGTTCATCTAATAAAATGATTGGTTTTTTACTTAAAAGTGCACGCGCCATAGCGACACGTTGTTCTTGCCCGCCACTAAGCATACGTCCACCTTCTCCGATTCTTTCGTACATCCCGTTCGGAAGGGATGTAACGAGTGAACGAAGACCAACTTCATTAATAACTCTTTCCACTTCTTCATCAGTTGTATTTGTTTCATAAAAACAAATGTTATCTTTTAATGAAAGCGGGAAAATATAAGGTTGCTGCGGAATATAAGCAATATTCTTTTGCCACTCTTCACGAGTAGCCCCGTCAATTTCCACACCATTTACAATCATCTTGCCACCCGAAGGAGTTAAAAATCCCGCTAATACGTCGATTAACGTTGATTTTCCTGCTCCACTTTCACCAATTACACCTATAGCGCCGGTGCCTTTCCAAGTAAAATCAATTCCCTCTAATATAGCTTTTTCAGATTCATCACTCTTTACTTTTACATCTTGTAAATTCAAGTTACTAGAGGAATTCCATATTAGACCTACATTTGATTCTTTTTTTCCTATTTCTTTTTGTTGCTGTAAAATCTCTTCTATTTGCTCCATTGCAAGTTGTCCATCTAACGTAGCATGATAATTCGCTCCAACTTGTTTAATCGGCAGAAAATATTCCGGAGCTAAAATTAAAATCGTAAGGGCTGGTAATAGTATAATTGTCCCGTCTATTAAACGTATCCCTAATCCGACCGCCACAAATGCAATTGATAAACTCGTAAAGAAATCTAATGCAAAAGAAGAAAGAAAAGCAACTCGCAAAGTACGCATCGTTGCTTTTCTATACCTTTTACTTACTTTTTCAATCTTTCCTTCGTGCTGTTTACTTTTCCCTAAATACTTTAATGTTTCTAATCCTTTTAACGTATCTACAAAATGATTAGAAAGTACACGATATGTTTCATATTGACTATCAGCCATTTTCTGCGCTGCTAATCCTAAAAGAATCATAAATATGATTACAATAGGAATCGTTACAACTAAAATGATTCCAGACTTAATATCCAGCGTAAAAACATATAGTACAATTAATCCCGGAACGATACTACTTCTAATCATTTTAGGGATTGTTAATTCAATATATGTTTTAAATTTTTCAATCCCTTCAATCGATAAGGTAACCAGATGACCTGTTCCGACAGTTTGAACATACCGTGGACCTAATGTGAAATACGCCTCTATTAATTGTTTTCGCAGTAGCGATCCTGTTTTTTCAGCGAAACGTTCCACTAATATTTGCGATATTCGCACTAGCATGTGACGTACTACAAACGTGATTCCAAAATAAACAGTTTCATTTAACACAGATTGCACTGTTTCTCCTTGAAATAAAAACGTAATAGCCCGCGCTAAAAACACTGTTTGCGCAATAATACTTATAGCTTCTAAAATGCTAATGATTGTTAACACTACATATAAAACTCGGCTACCAGGATACGACGGAAGTCCTCTTTTTCTTTTCATTAGTACTCCAAATCTTTATCTGACTTAACAGGTTGTCTAAACACATAGAAACTCCATATTTGACTTCCCATAACAAATGGCAATATAGCAATTGAAAAATACGTCATCAGTTTTAGTGCATAATCTCCTGATGCTGCATTATAAATTGTTAAATCGTATATTGAACCTAACGAGCTAATTAAGACACGTGGGAACATGCCGGCAAACACACTCGCACTTAGTAAAATGATTGTTAAACTCGTCATAACGAAAGCCCAACCATCTCTTCTTCTTTTATTTAATAATGTTGACGCACATAATGCTACAAAAGCTCCGATCGGAACCATAACCCACTCTGTACCATGACCAGTGAATATATCTGTTTTCCATAACCCTACACCGGCAAAAATAAGAAGTGCTATAATTGCAAGCGGTGCAATTTTCAACGCAGCAATACGTGCACGTTCTCTTAACTTACCAGTTGTACGTATAGTAAGGAATTGCAATCCATGAACAATACATAGCAGAAGGAACATAACTCCTCCAAGTAATGCAAATGGATGAAGTAGTTGTAAGAATCCACCTACAGCATTTTTCGTCTCATCAATTGGAATACCTACCATAAAGTTAGCAATGGCAACTCCCCAAAGAATAGGCGGTAGCAAACTTCCTAAAAACATACCCCAATCCCAAAAACCTTTCCATTTATGATTATCTATTTTCGCACGGAATTTAAAGGAAACACCTCTAATAATTAAAGCAAGAAGCATAAATACAAATGGAATGTAAAACCCGCTAAATAAAGTTGCATACCAGTGCGGGAATGCTGCGAACATAGCTCCACCTGCACAAACAAGCCATACTTCATTCGCGTGCCAAAATGGACCAATTGTATTTAAATATATTCTTTTCTCTAAATCGTTTTCCCCTAAAAACCTTGAAACTATACCTACACCGAAATCGAAACCTTCAAGTACAAAGAAGCCTACGAATAAAACTGCAATAATGATAAACCACAACTCATTAAGAGATAACATACTCTTCCTCCTTATCAAATGGATCATGGCTTTGAGAATCCTGTTTCGTTTTCTTATTCTCATGTCCTTTTATGACACGAACGAATAAGTAAACAGTAATCCCTCCTATAATTAAATATAGTGATGTGAATGAAACTAAAGAGAATAATACTTCTCCGAACGTAACATTTGGAGATACAGCATCTTCCGTTTTCATAACACCGAAAACTACCCAAGGCTGACGTCCCATTTCAGTCATAATCCATCCTACTGTATTACCGATAAACGGTAGTGCAATTGCATACACCATTAATTTTAAATACCAAGTTTTTTCAGCTAAACGATCTTTTCTTGATAAAAACCATCCGTATGCTCCTAGAAGAAGCATAAATGTTCCACTCATTACCATCGCTCTAAAACTCCAGAACATAGTATGTACTGGCGGTATATAATCTCCAGGCCCATATTTTTCTTCATATTGTTTTTGAATTTGATTCATTCCTTCTACTTGACCACTAAATTTATCAAATGATAATAGACTTAGCATATAAGGGATTTGAATTTCAAACGAATTTTCTTGCTTCTCTGCATCAATTTTCGCAAATACTGTAAATGGCGCTGGATCCTCACTCGTATTCCATAATGCTTCAGCTGCTGCCATTTTCATTGGATGTGTCTTAATTAATTGTTGTGCTTGCGCATGACCGAAGAATAATACTAGCGCAGTTGTAAGTGTTCCAACAATGATAGAAATGCGGAACGATTTTTTAAACACTTCAGTTTCTTGAGCTTTCGTTATTTTCCATGCACTCACACCTGCAATAAAGAATGCACCCGTTGCAATTGCCGCTGTAATTGTATGTGGGAATTGTACCCATAATTGTGGGTTTTGAATAATCGCTAAGAAATCATTCATTTGTGCACGTCCATCTGCTGCCATTTCATACCCTACTGGCGATTGCATAAACGCACTTGCAGTTAAAATCCAAAATGCTGATAACATTGTTCCAATTGAAAGGAGCCAAATACATAAAAGGTGAATACGCTTCGGTAATTTGTCCTCACCGAATAACCATAAACCTAAGAATGTTGACTCAATGAAAAATGCTAATAAACCTTCAATAGCAAGTGATGGACCAAACACATCACCTACGAAACGTGAATATGTGGACCAGTTCATACCAAACTGGAATTCTTGTAAAATACCAGTTACTACACCTACCGCAAAGTTTACAAGGAATATTTGTGTCCAAAACTTTGTCATCTTCTTATAAATTTCTTGTCCCTTTACCACATATAACGTTTGCATTAACGCAATGATAAATGCTAAACCAATAGACAGCGGAACAAAAAAGTAATGGAAAATCGTTGTTGATGCGAATTGTATTCGTGCCAATTCGAGCGTCTCCATACTACAATCACTTCCTTCATAATTTTTTATATCGTAATTTCAATTGAGTTGTGTGAATAAAACAACTCAATTCTTAGAAATGTAGAAAGATAAATTTGTTTATGTACTTTTAGAAAGTATAAATTTTCAGTTTTTAAGATAATTACAAAAGAATTTTCTCATAAAATTTACCTTTTCACTATTTCAGTAGTGTTTTATCCGTTAATCGAATTGTATAATATACCTGCATAGTAAATTCAGCTGATTTTTGACGTATTATTGACATCATTTTGTCTGAAATATGTCTTTTGTCATTTTTTTGAATTAGATTTTTCTCATTACTAAAATGTATTTTTTTAATATAAGACTTGCTTTCACATCAATAAAATAACCGTTTTTCTCTTCATACACTTGACTTTTTCACGAAAAAATGTCCAAAAAACCCACAGATAAATCAGTTAGTTTTTTGTCAAGAGAAAAATGCATTTTAAAAATTCAAACACAAATATTGTTATTCAAAAATAGAAACTACCCTCCCTCTTCCTAGACTAAAAATTCATTTTTTTGTCATTTTTTCAAACTAAATTCATACATAAAAAATACCGAGAATCGATTAGACTCTCGGTATTTTTTAAATTATTTTGCTGTATGTTTTCTAACAGCCGGTAAAATTTCAGTAGCAATTAATTCAATATTTTTCTCAATTTTATTAAGTGGTACACCACCAAAATCAATTTGTGCCATAAAACGTTGTTGTCCAAACAATTCATATTGGTAAAGCATTTTTTCAATAATTTGTTGCGGGCTACCAACCATTAATGCATCACGGTAATCTACTGCATTTGTAAATTGCTCTTTCGGATACCCACCACCGCGTAGTGTAAGCATACCAGCATTAATATGAGGATAGTATTCATTAAATGCATCTTGCGAATTTTTTGCTGTATAAAATAAACTCGTTGTTGCAACTGGCAAACTTGCTGGATTAAATCCACTTTGCGCCGCAGCCCCACGGTAAGCATCTACTGATCCTTTAAAGTTAATAGCTGGGCCACCTAGTGTTGTTATCATCATTGGCACACCCGCACGTCCTGCTTTAATCGCACTAGCTGGTGGGCCACCAACTGCACGCCAAATTGGTAAGTTATTATTTTTCGCTCTTGGAATAACCGATGCATGTGCAAGCGGTGCTCTGAACTGCCCATTCCATGTTACATGTTCCTCTTTATTAATTTTTAATAAAAGATCCATCTTCTCTTCAAATAATTCTTCATAATCATTCACATCATAACCGAGTAAACTATATCCCCCAATACGAGACCCACGACCAGCTACAATTTCTGCACGTCCATTAGAAATTAAGTCAATTGTAGCAAAATCCTCATATACTCGTACCGGATCAGATGTACTTATTATCGTAGCTGAACTTGCAATTTTTATATCTTTCGTAGCTTGTGCAATAGCTCCTAAAATAACTGTATGAGCTTGCGTTGTAAAATGCGTTTGATGACTTTCACCGACAGCAAATACATCAAGGCCAGCTTCATCCGCTAACTTAGCTGTTTCAATTAATTCATGAATTCTTTGTTCAGCACTAATTTTCTCTCCATTATGCGGATTTAATACATGATCCCCAATCGAATATAATCCAAACTCCATTCCTTTACTTGTATCCATACGGTATTTTTCCATAGTTGCTCTCTCCCTTAATCAAGTGGTGTTAACTTCTCTTCTATCTCTTGTCTTCTCTCTTCTAAAAATGGTGGTAAATCAAGTTCTTTTCCTAATTCTTCAACTGCTGAATCTATAGTAAAACCTGGTCCATCAGTCGCAATTTCAAATAAAATCCCATTCGGTTCACGGAAATATAAACTTTTAAAGTAAAAACGATCAATAATCCCCGTCGTTTCAAAACCTTTTTCTTTCACTGCTTCATTCCAATAGTTTAGCTCTTCATCATTTTTCACACGAATTGCTACATGATGAATACTTCCCTTTCCAGGTCTTTCATTTTCTCCCTCTTGCTCTTTCACTAAAATTTCTCCGAAAGACTGACCTAGGACAGATTGATATATCCCTTCACCCTCAGAGAGAGATACTTCTTTATACCCAAACAAATCTGTTAACGTTTTTGATAATTTATTTAAGTCCCTTACAGTCATTTCAACTGTACCCATGCCTAAAATACGATGATTTTGCTTTACAGAAGATTCATTCCATGCAGTCCAATATTCTGGTACTTCTTCACCGTTATTATTTAACAGTACTAAGCGGAGACCGTCTGGATCTTCAAAATGCAGTGCATCTCGCTTGGCATATGTTGTAATTTCTCCATGTGTCACTTGAAGTGATTTAAAACGCTCCTGCCAAAATGTAAGGCTCTCTATTGAAGGTACGAGTAATCCTATTTGCGTTATCGCATTCGTACCATGAATTGTTCTCCCAACATTCGGCATTTCAAAAAATGATAGTTCAGTCCCTGCACTACCTGTCAAATCCCCGTAAAACAAATGATACATAAAAGGATTATCTTGATTGACTGTCTTTTTCACTCGTCGTAGTCCTAAAACATCTCGATAAAAATCATTATTCGTTTTCGCATTTTTTGTTACCATAGAAATGTGGTGGTGTCCTGGAATTGTATACATAAAGCTTCCTCCTTTTATCACTTGATTAGTCAATTGATTCTGTAAAAAAAATTACTCTTGCGGTAATTCTTTTTTTTCACTATGCTTATGAACTTTTGTCATTAACTCGTATAGTATTTTCTGTTCTTCCTCGTTCAATACATCATCAAAAAATGATGATTGAAATGCAAGTTGCTCTGGCAATGCTTTTTCTAAAGCTGCTTCCCCTTGCTCTGTAAGACTAATGGTTTTCGTTTTCCAATCTTGCTTTCGTACAATATATCCTTCTTTTTCAAGACGAGTTAACATTCGAGAAATACCGCCTTGCGTAACAGTAACCTTTTCAGCTAACTCCATTTGTGTCAACGGCTGGTATGTCCGTATTTGCAAAAGGACATCAAATTGGGCTGTCGTTAAATCAAACCGTTTTAAAAATTCGTTTGACATTTGATTACTTTGATTCGTAAATCGTATTAAACGTAACCATATTAACGATCCTATCGTATTATCACGCATGTTTTATCACTTCCTAGCGTTTATCTTATTATCACTTTACTACGCAAGTGATAATAAAGCAAGGGATAAACTAAAAAAACATCTCACTATATTATCGTTACTGTTAGCTTTCCATTTGAATTATTTTTCTTAATTTAACATTCAACAAAATATCATCGTGAAATGTGTAGAATTTCATAAATAGTAACATTGTCCATTACATCTATTTCAGGCTTTTCATTATAAAAACTAAATTGACTATATCCCCACTTATCCGGATTATATACGATTACATTGCCTAAACATTTTTCTATGTTTTGCACATTTTTATTTAATCGCGTCTCAATCAGCGATTTATTTTGAGAAATACTCCCTACATATTCAACAACATATCTACTTTTTCTAAAGTCATTACTTACATTAACAACGAATGGAACACCTATATTTATTTGTTGCCACCCGAACGATTGTAAAATATTATCGTAATACCCTTCAAAGATAAATTTGTTCATCCCTTCATGACCATTCCAAATATATAAAGGTGCATAGCAATTATAGAAATTCCCGTCCTTACCTGCCTCAGTAATTAAATAGGCCTTAAAATTCAACTCTTGAAAACCATCTGTTTTATGACCATTCTTTTTTACCCTTTCTCTAATAATCCTTATATCATAATCCTTTGGCAAAATAACCTTATATTGCATTCCAATCATGTTTATCACTCACTTTCAATCTTATATACATAATGATAAACCGATGGCTAACTAACGTAAAATAGGTATAAATTATGTTTGGTATCATTTATAATGATACCGTATAAGGGGCTGAAATGAATGGAAATAAATGATCTTATCATATTTAAAACTGTAGCGAATGAAGGCTCTATTAGTAAAGCTGCTAAAGAGCTAGGTTATGTGCAACCGAATGTAACGGAGCGAATAAAAAAATTAGAAAAAGAGTTAGAAACACCATTACTACATAGAGATAACAAAGGTGTTTCATTGTTACCTTCTGGTGACATTTTATTAGACTACACGAATAGAATATTAACTCTGTTAGAAGAAGCGAAAAATGAAATTAAAACGAGTGGTTCTTCTTATGTAATTGCGACATCACAATCTATTTTGACAAATTATTTAAGTATGCGCATTAAAGAAAATTTTAGGAGTTACCAACTATACATTGAAAGTAGTAGCCACTTACAAACACTATTACAGCAACAAAAAGTTGATATGGTCATAACTTATGAGGATTATCCTGACGCAGCGTTTAAAAAAGTATTCACCACTTCAATTTCTGTAGGTTTATTAAAAGCGAAAGAAAAGTGTAACATTGACTATTCAAAAGAACTTTTCTTCGTTAGTAATGACAAGAAGTGCCCTTTTAGAAATAAGACAATACAATTTTTAAAAGAAAACAATCTATCTCAGCGCCAACTTCAACAGTTAGATTCTTATTCGCTTATGGAAGAATTTATCGTTGAGGGAAATGGGATAGCTTTTTTACCGATTAAAAATGATAAGTTAGTAACAATTGAAAATGTTCCAATAGAGAAATTAGCTGTTCATTTTTTTACGAATCGAAACTTTATTAAGCATACCCCTGATGAACTATTTGAGTAATAGAATGACTTTGTTTACAAACTTTTTTCAAAATAAAAACCCCTCTTGAACGTATATAAAAGAGGGATTTTTTTTATATACAATTGATTTTTCACACGTTCTGCTCCACACCTGCGCTTTTCTCCTTCTTACTCCTTTTAACACTCTTCAACTGCTTAACCGTTCCAACTAATCCTTTCGGAAAAACTAGTAACACGATTATATACAATAACCCTAGAATAATCGTCCATCTTTCAAAAATCGGATACTCCGTCGCTAATTCTGATAAATAATATTTTAGTGATTCAATGATACCAGCTCCTGCAATCGCTCCGATTAACGTTCCAACTCCTCCAATCATTGTCATCAATAATGCATTTAACGTCATTTCAATTGAAAATACAGTTGTATTTACAAAGCGTAATGTGATGACGAATAGACCACCGCTAATCGCTGCAACTATTCCTGCCACTACACTTGCGATAATTTTATAATGAAGAACTTTATAACCAAGTGCTTCAACTCTTTGTTCATTTTGTGAAATTGCCTTTAATACTTTCCCAATTGAAGATTTTGTGAAAAGACGTAGCAAAATGAAAATATTGATTAAACATATAAACGTTACATAATAAAATGTAAAACGATCACGGAATATTTCTGGTACTCCAAATGTAAATCCATCTCCTCCGTGAGTTAGCCCACGCCATTTTTCAGCAAGTACGAAAAACAACTGTGAAATAGCGAGCGTTAACATTGCATAAAAATGACTTTTCAACCGTAAAGAAAGCAAGCCGATTATATAACTAACGATTGCTGAAACGATAATTGCCGCTATTATACCGATGAAAAAGTTTGTTATTGATACACCTTGCCGATCGAATAAAAGTGCTACCCCATATGCTCCTATTCCAAAGAACATACAGTGGCCGAACGATACAATTCCTGTATAACCAAGCAATATATCAAAACTCATTGCAAAAATAGCAAAGATGAAGATTTGAGTGAACAAAATTAACAAGCTCCGTGAATCATTTACGAACGGAAATACACTTAAACAAATGAGCATAAATACTCCGAAGTATACTTTAATTCGATTCGATGTGTTGTTCACCATTTCACCCCTTTTCACCAACAAGTCCAGTTGGCTTCACTATTAAGAAAAACAGTAACATTAACATATTGATTGCAAGTGATAAATCTGGCATGAAATATGCTGTAAAAGCTCCGGCTAATCCGACAATTAAAGAAGCGATAGCTGAACCTTGGACGCTACCTAACCCTCCAATTATTACTACAATGAAAGCTAAAATTGCATATTGCATACCCATTTCGGCGAAAACAACGCCTGAATATGGTGCAAATAAGAATCCACCTAACGCTGCCATTCCTGCTCCTAATAGAAAGACGAACGAAAATATAGCTTTCACGTTAATGCCGAGTGCTTGAACCATCTCCTTATCCATTACACCCGCGCGGATCATAAGACCTATCTTTGTTTTTTTGAGTAGTAATAGTAGAGCAATGTAAATTAGTATCCCAACTAAAATAACGAACAACCGGTATTTTATTAATATAACCCCTCCAAATGTATAGCTACCTTGTAACCATATCGGTAACTTTGCACTAATTGGATTCGGTCCCCAAAATATTTTTATACACTCACTAAGAACGAGCATTCCTCCGAGTGTAACGAGTAGCTGGCGAACATGGTTTCCATACACTGGCCTAATAAGAAATCGTTCTAAAATAAAACCAAGCAACATTCCCATAGCAACCGCTCCAACTAACGCTAACACATAACTACCTGTCATATTAAATAACCAAACGCCTGTAAAAGCTCCCCATGCAAATAAACCACCATGTGCAAAGTTTAAAACGCTCATTAGGCCGAAAATAAGTGAAAGACCTGATGCTAATAAAAAAATAAGCATCCCGGTTGAAACGCCGTTTACAAATAAGTTAATTAACACATCCACGTTCTATCCCCCCGTATCAATGTTAAGAAATACCTAAATATTTATGACATGTTTCTTTATCCTCTCGCAGTTCATTCATAAAACCTTTATGCACAATACGCCCATTATCCATAATGTAAAAATAATCACCGATTTGACTAGCCATCATAAAATTTTGTTCAACAAGTAAAACAGTCGTTTTCTCCTTCATTTTCAAAATTGCTACCATTAATTTTTCTATCATAATTGGTGATAGCCCTTTACTTGGCTCGTCAATAAGCAATAGTCCATCACTATTAATAAACGCTCTTGAAATAGCCAACATTTGTTTTTGTCCCCCGCTTAAAAGCCCACTTTTCTTATTCCAAAACTGCTTTAAATCAGGAAATAGCTCGAGCATCCAATCTATTTTCTCGTGAACTTCTTCTCCTTTTCCACTCGCAAGTGCGAACGTCTCTTCTACTGTTAAATCATGAAAAATCCCTTGATTTTCTGGTACATAGCCTATTCCTTTTCTTGAAATTAAATGTGTAGATAATCCATTGACCTGCGTACTATCATAATAAATCTCACCATTTGCTATCCGATGAAATCCCATAACCGATCGCAACGTTGTTGTTTTTCCCGCCCCGTTTCTTCCAAACAGTACAGTAATCGTCCCTTTCTCAACAGTGAGTGATACCCCTTGTAAAATATGAAACTGATCTAAATACGTCTCTATATTATTCACTTGTAATAGAGCCACTATATAATCCCCCTAAATAAGCACTTTGTACACGCTCATCTTTCATCATTTCTTCTGGTAACCCTTCCGCTAATAACTCGCCATGAAATAAAACGATAAGATGGTCCGACAAACCTAGTACCATATCCATTTTGTGTTCGATGAGTACGATTGTGCTCTCTGGATGTTTTTTAATATTTTCAATCACTTGTAAAATAGCCGGAACTTCCTCAACTGAAATACCCGCAGTTGGCTCATCAAGCAGTAATACATCTGTCTTTAATGCTAATAACATAGCAAGCTCTAACTTTCTTTTTTCCCCGTGAGCTAAATCTTTTGCTAATACCCCCTCTTTCTCATGAAGTAGCACTGTTTTTAAAAGACGTCTCGCCTCTCCAGTTTGCTGCTTTAACTTAGCTACATTCGGGAAAAAACTGTAATAATCTTGAACGAATGATTGAACACTTAAACGTACATTTTCAAGTACCGTTAACTCTGGGAATATATTTGTAAGCTGAAAAGAGCGCCCGATTCCTAATCTTGTTCGGTCTGAAATCGATAATTTTGTAATCTCTTTTCCTTTAAAATACACTTCACCTTTCGTCGGAGAAATTTGTCCACTTAGTAAGTTAAATAACGTTGTCTTGCCGGCACCATTTGGTCCAATAATTGAAATGAGCTTTCCCTTTTGTACCGTTAAATTAACATCTTTAATAACATGATGTTCACCAAAAGATACACAAAGATTTTTCGTCTCTAACAAATGTGTCACGAAATCCCTCCCTTTAAAGCTTTCAGTATGAAAGAAATACGTATAAAGAGGGTATCCCCTCTTTATACAAAAACAACAGAAAATTCAGTCTATTTATTTTGAACTGGTGGTTCTGTCTCTTTCATCGTTAATTCTCGCTCTAACACTGGTACCGGATAATCAACACCATCTTGCTTTTTCAACGTGATAGAATATAGCGTCTGCATCGCTTGGTGGTCTTTCTCTCTAAATTTCATCTTTCCTTTCGGTGTATCAAATTCCATTCCTTCCATTTTCTTAATCAATGTATTTACATCTGTATCACCATTTGATTTCTTTAATGCTTCCACAATGGAAATTGCCGCTGACATTCCTCCTGCTGTAAATAAATCTGGTACTGCACCATTAAATCTTTTTTTATGTTCTTCAACTAACCAGTCATTCACCTTATTTTTTGGAAGTGCATGATAATAAACAGAAAAACCTTGCATTCCTACTAATGCATCCATCGTTTTTAATGCTGGTATATCCGGTGCACCAGTAGAGACTTTAATACCTTGCGCTTCCACATTCATATCTTTCAACTGTTTCCAAGGTGAATTTGCCCCTGCCCAAACGATAAATAAGTAATCTGGTTTTGATCTAATGATATTTTGAATATTTGCCGTAAAATCTGTTGAATTCGTGTCAGCGTATTGCTCGTTTACAATGTTTGCTCCTAATTTTTTCGCACCCGCTTTAAATGCCGCAATCCCTTCACGACCAAAAGCGTTATCTGGAGCAAACGTCGCAATCTTTACATCTTTTTTCGCAATTGCTGCTGCTCCTGCAATCGCATCTTGTGAGGAACTTCTTCCAGTTCTAAAAATATATTTATTCCAGTTCTTCCCGGTAATACTATCAGCAACTGCCGGTTCTACAACCATAATTTTTTCATATTCTTCAGCAAGTGGTAAAACCGCTAACGTATCACTTGAACTAGACGATCCGACTAAGAAATCAACTTTCTCTTCTTCTAATAATTTCGTAGCTTTCTTTACCGCTACATCGGCTTTCGTTTCTGTATCTTCTACTACAAACTTAATTTTTTTCCCTTCCACTTTCCCTGTTCCACCAGTTGCATAGTCTAACCCTAATTCAAATCCGTTCACTGTTTGCTTTCCATACGATTCTAATGGACCTGTTAATGATGCAAGAACCCCTACCTTAATCGTTTTTTCATCCTCTGTACTTGTTTTCTTTCCTGAACAAGCTGCCGTTATTAATAACGAACCTAAAACACAACCAGTAAACATTGTTTTTAGCCACTTACGTTTTTTCATCGACATTGTGATCCTCCCCATACTTTACTTTCTGATAGAATCAAACACGCCAAATTCCCCTGCCCGTAATCATGACTTTTAAACTATAAGATAGATAATGGAAAACTGTTGTAGTATCCTCTACATTCGGCACAAATCTATAATCACCTTCCTATTAAATGGAAACGGACATACAATCAATATATATTCCGTTATCCAATTGAAAATACTGTTTCATTACAGTATTCATCACGAAAAAAAGCTGCAATAATTAACTTAAGTTAATTATTGCAGCCTACATAAAAAGCACTTAATTATTTTCTACCCTTTCTAACCCTTCAACCAATTGTTTCTTATCTAGCCCTTCCCCGATTACTACCAAGTTTGTCGGGAAACCAAAATCTTGCTCCAGTAAAGTTGGTACGCCAAACGAATATTGGAATAGATGAGGGTATTTATCTCCATGGAATTTCACAAAACCTTTCACTCGATAAATACTATCTGGTAAATTCGAAAGCCATTCATATAATTTGTCTTGATCAATCGATTTCGTAAATTGATACGTCATCGTTTGTATATGTAAATGCTGTTTAACATGAAGTGTCTCGTGTTCCCCAGCACTCACAAATTCAGCTTCTTCTATATCATCTAAAGATATATTACAATATTTTGTTTCAAACAATTTCGCATGATTATTTATTGCTTTCACTTCTTCAAGTACTTTGTTCTTATCTTCTTCTGTTAGTAAATCTGATTTATTAATAAGAAGGTGACTACTAAATTTCATTTGCTCATGCAGTAACTGTTGCACATTTGCACTTAATATACTTCGATTTAACCATCTTACTGCATCTAAAACGACTACAATTGATTTCACTTCTAAGAAAGGTGCTAAAATTGGTGATACACATGCATCTAATACTTCAATTGGATGTGCGACGCCTGTTGTTTCTATGTAAATTACATCTGGTCTTTCTTGCTGATATAATGAATGCAATTGTATTTCAAGTTCTTCCTTTAACGTACAACAAATACATCCTTTTAGTAATTCTCTTAACACATTCTCTTTACCAATAATATCTGTATCTACTGAGTATTCACCAATTTCATTCATTAAAACAGCAACTTTTCTATTCTTCTTCTTCTCCGCTAATAATAAATTTTGTAATAATGTTGATTTTCCACTACCTAAAAAACCACCTAATATATGAATTTCCACTTTATTCATTTGATCAACCATCCATTTCTTTATTTCAAACGTATTCAAAGCGTAATAATTACGATTTATATTTATCATTTTATTAAAAGAATAACAATTTGTAAATATATCTTCTATCTTCACTTTTCATTTACTTCATGAGCAACTCTAATTCCAGACTCAATCGCTCCCTGCATCCACCCATGTGTCAACGTTGTATGTTCTCCTGCAAAGTGTACGTTTCCAGCCGGCGACGCAATATAAGGAAATAATTCTAGCTCTTGGCCTGGTTCAAAAGCTGTAAATGCTCCGCAAGAATACGTATTCTTACTCCAGCTAAAAGATTCCCCTGTTATAAACTCACTATAGACTACATTCCCATATATTTGCGCTAAATTTTTCAATGCGTAACGAATACGCTCTCTATGCGGGAGACTATCCCATGTTAAAGCCTCATCCGCCCACGTATAACTTGCTATAACGATAGCTGCCCCTGGTGACTGAATGCCATAGCTCGGATAATATGTAAAACGTATCGGTAAATCCGTAATAGATTTCCCACCATACTGCCCGACTCTTTCCCAAAATCTACTTTTGAACTCTATCGCAATTTTAGTTGCAGCAATATAATTTAATTCACGAATTGCTCGTCTTTTAAAATAAGTGAATAAATGAAATGGCTGAACTTCTACAAATCGTAACGCCGAAAACGGAATTGTGATAATAGCAATATCACTTGTTATTGTAAATGGATCTAACGTTTGTTCATGGTTTACTTGCAGCATCACTTTATTATCTTCTTGTATTATTTTTTCTACTTTATAGGACATAAAAATATTATCCTTTAGCTGTGGCAAAAATGCATTTGGTAATGCATCCATCCCGCCCGTTATCTCGTAATATTTCGCCGTTGAAGTAAAAAAAATCATTTCCCGTAATACTTCAATTAAAGACATTCCCATATATGCTTCCATATCAAGAAGTACACCAATCATATCTATTGCTCCATCCGAATAATACTCCATTAAAAATGAACCAAGCGAATACGTTTTATACTTTTTTTCAACGATAAACCAGTTTTTATTAGGATCCTTCTTAATATAATTTAGTATTGGTTCTAATACCTCAAGCATTAGCTCTTCTGCCGTTTTTCCTCTTTCTTTATCCAAAACCGGATATTCAAGTATACTTGGATCATTTTCAAACACATTCAATCTCGTTTGAATATGATTCGTATAAATGATATCTGCAAAAGTTTTATTTATAAAAAGGTTTAACGGTAGTTTAAATTTACGAATATACGCTAAAGTTAACTCATGCGTATCAGGAATTCTCATCGGTCCTGCATTAAAGTATAAACCCGCACTAAACGGTTCACGAATCGTATACACCCTGCCACCTATTCTATTATTTGCTTCTATAATCGTTACTTCATGTCCAGCCTCTTTTAATAAAGAACCTGCAACTAATCCAGAAATCCCTGCACCGGCAACTGTAATTTGTTTGGGGTTATTCGTTTTGGCAAGCCCTTCATGAACAATTTGAAGCATTTGTTCCATCGATAATGGATTCCCCATACCATTTCCCCTTTTAAAAAGGATTTTACTGAATTATATTCAGTTAACTGAATTCCTATGTTTTGTTCGCAAATTTGAACGGATACATTTTCAAATACTTGAATATCTTTTATAAAATGTAATAAACTAGATATGAATCTATAGAAGTAGGACGTATTATCTTACATAATAAAATCAATGAAATTGCGAGGAATTGTGAAATGAAAAAAGGTATTAACCGTGTTGTATTAGTAGGAACAGGTGCAGTTGGATGTAGCTATGCTTACTGCATGATTAACCAAGCTGTAGCTGAAGAATTTGTTTTAGTTGATGTAAATGAAGCAAAAGCTGAAGGAGAAGCAATGGATTTAAGTCACGCTGTTCCATTTGCACCAGCTCCAACTAGAGTATGGAAAGGCAGCTACGAAGATTGTAAAGATGCTGATCTTGTAGTCATTACAGCTGGATTACCACAAAAGCCAGGTGAAACACGTTTAGATTTAGTTGAGAAAAACGCTAAAATCTTTAAACAAATCGTTCGCAGTATTATGGATAGCGGATTTGATGGCATCTTCTTAATCGCAACAAACCCTGTAGATATTTTAACGTACGTTACTTGGAAAGAATCTGGTTTACCAAAAGAACGAGTAATCGGTTCTGGTACAACGCTTGACTCTGCTCGTTTCCGCTATATGTTAGGTGAGTACTTCGACATTGGTCCACACAACATTCATGCTTATATTATCGGAGAACATGGCGATACAGAACTTCCAGTATGGAGTCACGTATCAGTTGGTATTCAAAAACTACAAACGCTTCTTGATAAAGACAACACATACACACAAGAAGATTTAGACAAAATTTTCATAAATGTTCGTGATGCAGCCTACCATATTATTGAGCGCAAAGGTGCAACTTATTATGGTATTGGTATGTCACTTCTGCGTGTTACAAAAGCTATTTTAAACGACGAAAATAGCGTATTAACAGTTTCAGCATACTTAGAAGGTCAATACGGTCAAAAAGATGTTTATATCGGCGTACCTGCTGTTTTAAATCGCGGCGGTGTTCGTGAAATTTTAGAAGTAGAATTAAGTGAAGACGAAGAATTAAAATTCGATCACTCTGTTCAAGTGTTGAAAGAAACAATGGCTCCCGTTCTTTAATCGTATATTTCATTCAAAAAAGCAATCCAATTCATATTGGATTGCTTTTTTATATTTTTATTGTTCATCCTCAATCTAAACCGTAATATGATCCATAATAGAAAGGAGTGATTTTATGGATGATTCTTGGACAATTGTCATCCTCTTACTAGCTGTAGCGTCATTAATACTTTTTCTCTTTTTAATCATCAGAACGCTATTTCCAACTAAAAAATATGATAAGAATCTCGGGTTGATCCTTATTATTTTAAGCTTATTAGCAATACCGATAAGTATGTTCCTTATAGGAGGATGGGCAGGTATGGGGATTGGCATAATCGCGGTCCTTATTTTTACTGCTGTTATTATAGCTTTAATTGCAAATAAATTTATAAAACTACCTCCTCAAAAAAAAAATAAGAAATAACCGATGTTTTCAAAAAGACAACATCGGTTATTTCTATCACTTATTGCTTTTAATCAATTTATCATTATTTACGTCAAGTACATCTAATAAAAAGATAAAGATCGGTATCCCGATAATAAGCCCCCATATTCCGAGGAAATGCTCTGAAAAGATGAGAATCATAAATGTATAAAAGACAGGCAAATTCGTTTTTGCAGACATAAATTTTGGATTTAAAAAATAACTTTCAAGAGCGTGAATCACTGTAATGAACACTAGTATGTACAAAACGTACATAACCCCACCTACGTTATAGGCAATGATACAAAGTGGAAACAGTGAAATGATTACGCCGGCAACAGGAATCAACCCTAATAAGAAAATCATAACAGCTAATACGAGAAGCTGTGGAAATCCTAAAACGATTAATGCAATGACAGTCAGGATACAATTTACAACTGCAATTAAAAATTGTGCTTCAATTACTTTACCGAACGACCTTGCAAACCTTTCACCAAAATATGCAATCTCCTCATAAAAAATCTTTAGCTTACTCTCTTTAAACTTAGAAGTAAATGTAATAATACGCTCTTTTTCTAATAAGAAAAATAAGCTTAATATTAGAGACAATAATATTTGTAAACTCACCTTTCCTATATTCGCTATCGATTGATAGATGACGTCTACACCTTGTTCTATATATTTTGATACTTCCATTCCATTAATTGTCGAAAGTGCATATTTAATGATCTCATTATCCGGTGGATTTTGAAAAAACAGTTTAAATTGATAAATCAATTGTGAAATTTGTATCGTTAGCACAGGCAAATATTTATACAATGTCGTGCCGATAAAGGAAACTAATATTATATACAAACATGCGATAACAATTTTTCGATTCACTTTCAATTTCTTTGAAATAAAACGTTGAAACCGATCCATTAAAAATGTCAGTATAAACGTAATCAATATTAAATTGATCATACTTTTTAATCCATATAATACAAACGCTAATATTATTAAAACGATAAACCGTTGAAACCCTCTACTTCGAAAAAAATTTTTCACTTCATTCATTAAGATTTAACCTCCCCCTTCTATGGATGGAAATTTGATATATTACAAAACGAACGTATTCATTGTAATACTATTACATTTTATGAACTTCTATAGACAATCTTTCTTACTAATTTGGAAGAATCCTTTTTTTCTTTTTTAATGTCTGATTTTTAATCTAATCCTTTCCTAAAAACTATTTTTAAATTCTATATTTTAGGAGAACGTCTATTTTTAGACTGTTGTTCATACGCATATCCAATATTGAAAAGTTCTTTTTCACCAAACTGCCTCCCGACAAATACAACACCTACTGGCTCTCCATTTTTATCATAACCTGCTGGTACCGCTAATTCAGGATAACCAGCTACAGCTGATAAAAGAACTTCATCGTTATTAATCATGACTAAAGCGTCCAATCCTTTTTCTACTAAATATCTATCTAGCTCTTTCCTTGCATTTTCTTGACTCGTTTGAACTACTTTTTCAAATTCATCTTTCGTTATAGCAGATTTTTCAGAGCCCTCAATTAATGTTTGTCCATATTTCATTCTTCTTTTACTATCTTTTTTATTAAACGCTATAATCTCTTCTAACGATTTTACAGGCACATTTTTTTGCTTCGAAAGATAGTCGTTAACATTATGTTTGAACTCATATTCTAATGTTTGCAGATTATCTACACCCTCGCTACTTAACTGAATATCATCAGTCAATATCGCACCGGCATCTTGAATGTCTTTTCTAATCTTTTCTGCTACTGCTTTTCTATTTTCATCTTGTTGATCTACAGAAAAAAGAATCCCTATCTTTTTTCCTTTTAATCCATCTATTGATAAATCATTCGTATAATCTATTCTATCTCTATCTTTCATTTTTTCTGTCATAGCATCTTTTTCATCATAACCTACCATTGTATTAAATAACGTTGCCGCGTCTTTTACCGTTCTTGCCATTGGCCCTGCAGTATCAAGTGCTTCAGCTAATGGGATAATGCCAGCTCTGCTAACCATACCTAACGATGGACGTAACCCAACTACAGATTGCTGCGTCGCTGGTGCGACAATAGACCCCGTCGTTTCTGTCCCAATTGCAAGCGGTGCAAAATCTGCCGCAACCACTGTAGCAGACCCCGAACTCGATCCTGATGTATCAAATGTAATTGGACCGTACGGATTTAAATTTTGCCCTTTCTTCCCGCTATATCCACTTGGCATTGTAAAAGATAAATAATTCGCCCATTCAGACATATTTGCTTTACCTAAAACAAATGCCCCCTCTTCTTTCAACTTCTTCACAATCGTCGCATCTTCATCTGCAACCCAATCTTTTAATACAAAAGTGCCTGCGCTTGTCGGCATCACTTTTGCAGTTTGTACATTATCTTTTACGATGACAGGAATGCCGTATAAGTTCGATTTTTTATTTAACGACCTCTCTTTATCTAACTTTCGTGCTTGCTCTATTGCATTTGGATTAATCTCTGTAACAGCATTTAATGATATTCCATTTTGGTCATGTTCTTGTATTCTAAAGAGATAAATACTCGTTAATTCTTCATATGATAATTTTCCATCATCGACCATATTTTGAAGTTCATCCACAGTTGCATTTACAACTGCTTTTTCTTTTATCTTTACATTATCTATGTTGATTCCTTTAAGCTGCTTATGTATCGGCTTTAACACTCTGTCTTTATCATATACAATACGCTCTGGTTCCTTTGGAAAATAATTTTTATACACGTAATATCCACCGGCACATACCAATAGGACAATACCTCCGGCGATAGACAACGTTATCTTTACCCACTTTTTCATGTTGCTTCCTCCACTCTTACAGTTGCTCAGTTATATAAAAAAGAGAGTTATCTTTTACTTAACTCTCTCCAATCAAAATGTTAAATGAAAAAATGAATGATTTCAATCTAATCACTTCTTTTTTTGCATTTGCTTCGCTAACATTTCTTTCACTTGATTATACGTTAATCCTGAATTTTTATTTAAACGTTTTACTTCCTCGACATCAGTACCTACCACTGTATATTTTTTCTCGTCATTCATTTTCCTACTTCCTTTCTCACCTGACTATTTGTTATATTCCTTCCCTAAATGCTTATAAATTAACACTAATACAAAAAAGGAAGCTGTTTCTAAGCACAGCTTCCTTCTCGTTACATATTGTATTTCTTAATAAAATTTCACTACATCTTCAGTAGGTAAGAATGTTCTTTCTGCTGGCTGTTCATTTGGTTCACCAAATGGCATTTGACCTACTAAGCTCCACTCTGCTGGAATGTTCCAAGTTTCTTTTACTTCAGCATCTACGATTGGGTTGTAATGTTGCAGTGATGCGCCAATTCCTTCATCAGATAATAGCATCCACACAGTATGTTGTAACATTGCATTACCTTGATGAGACCAGAATGGGAATTGATCTTTATATAACGGTGCATTTTCTTGCATTTTTTCTACAGTTGCTTGGTCTTCAAAGAATAAAACTGTACCTACACCTGTATGGAAACCTTTTAGTCTTTCTACAGTCGCTTCAAAGTTTTCTGCTGGTACGCGTGATCTAAGCGTTTCTTTTACGATATCCCAAAACTTTTCATGCTCTCCATCCATTAATACAACCATACGGCCACTTTGCATATTAAAAGATGTTGGTGCGTGTAAAGCTGTTTTTAACACTTCTTCAATTCTTTCTTTCGTAATCGCATCGTTTTTTGTTACTTTACGAATTGAACGACGGTTCACGATTGCTTCTTTTAAATTTGTTGTAGTTGCTGACATTTTAATTCCTCCAAATATTTGTTTTATTATTTATTTTGTTATTTCATAACAATCGAATTAGCAATATCCATCGGTATTACATTGCACACCTTCAAATGAATTTGTTTTATCCTTTTCAATTTCTTTATCAATGACCCTTTCTAGTGTTTCTTTACTAGCAAGCCCTTGAATGACTTCATCTCCAATCATGACAGTTGGAACAGCCATAATATTCGCTTCATCATATGCGTGCTGAATTGCTTCTTGATGCTTTTCTTTATATTTACGAGTTACTAAAGCATCTTTAAATTCCGCCTCAGGAAGTCCTACTTCTACCGCTAATTTTGTTAACACATCAATATCTTCAATGTTTTGCTCTTCTTGGAAAAATGCTGTGAATACGCGGTGATGATACTCATTACCTAGTCCACGTTCTTTCGCAAATTGACATCCTTCGAAAGCTAAATGCGTATATGGATGTGGGGAAACACGTGGCAAACGCATATCAATTCCTAACTTCTTCGCTGTCGGAAGAATGAAAGCATCCCATGAACCTAATTTTTCTGGCTCATTCCATGGGTCTATTTTTGAATATGGACTTGGACGTAATTCAAATGGCATCCATTCAATCTCTACATCTTTCTCTTTCACTACCTCATCTAATGGACCTTTTGCTAAAAAACAAAACGGACATATAAAGTCTGAGTATACTTTCATTTTTACAGTCATAATTTTTACACCTTACCTTTATAGTTGTAATCAATATAGTTACATCGATAATAAAAAAATATAGATAATATTTTAAGCATTCATTTTCTCTTGTAAAGATTCAAACAACTGCCCCATCGAAATATTTTTCAAAACTTCTTCCATCGCGGATTGTGCTTGAATTAATATAACTTCTAACACCACTTGAATATTCGCCCCAATTGGACAATCTGGATTCGGTTGCTCGTGAATATGAAATAGCTTGTCTTCTTCGACTACGTTCACTGCATGATACACATCTAACAATGTGATTTCATGTAAATCCTTTAATAATCCCGCACCACCTGGCCCGCGATTTACGTAAACAAATCCAGCTTGTTTCAAGTACGACATAATTTTACGGATTACTACCGGATTTGTATTTACACTTTCAGCCATATAGTCTGAAGTACAAAGTGAAGATGGATTGTTTTTCAAAATAGATAAAATATGAACAGCTATAGAAAAGCGGCTACTAATTTTCATCGTCATCACCACCTCGATGTAATCATTATAGTTACAACTAAAAAATAAGTCAATCCTTTTCACAGATTTTTTATAAGTAAATTAAAAAGTGTCCCATTATGATATATGAGACACCTCTTTTTATTCTGCAAATAGCGCTTGAAATTCTTCAATAAATAGCTGCACAGCGATTGAAGAATCCTTTAATGAAGGAGCAGCTAAAGCAATTTCTCTCCATACTTGTGGTTCCAATTCTCTCGTTTGCACATTTTTTGGTAAATTCGTTAAAGATAATTCAGCCAATATTGCAATGCCTAATCCTTCTTGAATCATATTTAAAGCTGTAGTAACTGTCGAAATTACATACTCAGCCCGAAGTGGTACGTTTGCTTGTTTAAACATATCAATAATGGGTGGTTCGTATCCACCCTTACATAATATGATCGGTTCATTCTCTAAATCACTAATTGTAATAGCGTCCTTCTTACAGAGAGGATGATCCTCTCTTAAGATAACAACCATTTTCCCCTTCGCTAATGGAACAATCTCCATATCTTTATTAGGCAAAATAACAATTCCTATATCAATAACCCTCGATACTAACCAATCTTCAACTTCTTTAATCGTTCCTTCACAAAGAACGACTTCTAAGTTCGGATACTTCTCCTTAAAAAGGTTTATCATTTTGGGTAAGAAATGTGCAGAAGCGCTCGGAAAACTCCCAATTCGAATCGTCCCAACTTCGTGTCCTTTCTCCATCGCAACTTCTTGCTCAATTTTCTCAATTCCATTCAATATTTCTCTAATATGAACAAGAATTCTCTCTCCTACGTCAGTAACAATTAAACCTTCTCTCTTATCACGTATAAGAATCGTAATATCTAATTCTGACTCAATACTTGAAATGGCATGACTGACAGCAGGCTGTGTCATATTAAGTGCTTTTGCTGCTTTCGTAAAACTACCTAATTCAACCGTTTTAATCAAAACTTGTAGTTGTGTAATGGTCATAACTAATCACTTATACCCCTTATAAAAAAGATTCATTTTATTTATCACAGTCGATATCATATCATAGTGAAATGAAATACAACAAGGAGGTCTTACCGTGACACAGCTTTCTCGAACAAAAACGGCCATAATCCTTACTTTTCTCGTTATTATGTGGGGAATTAATTGGCCTTTATCTAAATTTGCCTTGCATTATACACCACCTGTTTTATTTGCAGGCGTTAGAACTTTAATTGGGGGATTCATTTTACTTATTTTCGCATTACCGAAATACAAAGCGCTACATTTAAAAGAAACTTGGCATTTATACGTTATTTCTTCTTTACTTAACATCATTATCTTTTACGGACTACAAACTATCGGTCTTCAATACATGCCCGCTGGATTATTTTCCGCAATTGTATTTCTACAGCCTGTTTTACTCGGCATTTTCTCGTGGATATGGCTTGAAGAATCAATGTATGGCTTAAAAATTTTCGGTTTAATTCTAGGATTTATTGGCGTGGGGGTTATTAGCTCTAGTAGCTTAACCGGCCATATTTCTATCATTGGAATCCTTCTCGCATTAGGTTGTGCGATTGGATGGGCACTAGGTACAGTATTTATTAAAAAAACCGGGCACCGCGTTAATGCTATTTGGATGGTAACACTTCAGCTTATTATTGGAGGTCTTTGCTTAGTCGGATTTGGATCAGAGTTTGAAAGCTGGTCTAGTATCGCTTGGAGTATGCCATTTGTTAGTGTGCTACTCTTTATTTCGTTCTTTGTTATTGCAATGGGATGGCTCGCTTACTTCACACTTGTTGGAGCTGGTGAAGCAAGTAAAGTTGGAGCTTATACGTTCCTTATCCCTCTTATCGCTATTATTGTAAGTTCAATTTTCTTACATGAGGCCATTACAATGAGCTTGTTTATCGGTCTATTATTTATTGTCGTGAGTATTTGCTTTGTAAATATAAAGCCGAAAACACTTACTGTAAGGCAGCAGGTTGAAGTGAAATAAATAAACGTGAAAAAGAGCCTACTATTTGTAGGCTCTTTCTTCAGGCTGTGGAGAAAGTCTTCTCCACAGCCTGTTTATGTGTCTGAACCTCTTTTTATGTGTCAACACTGATAAAAAAGAGGTAAAGGAGAGATTTTTTATGATGGGTGCTTTAAAAAATCATCGTGATG
>NZ_CP031292.1:1725760-1862624 GCF_003355115.1 Bacillus sp. COPE52 | reverse complement strand
TTTATATTGTTTTCATTTACTAAAATTAAAAAGGATTGCAGAATGTTGGGAACCCTAAAGGGTTTCCCAACACTCTGGAAAAAGAGCCTACTATTTGTAGGCTCTTTCTTATACCTTACTTTTTACGACGTACTACAAAAACAAACGTACCTACCGAAGATACAATCGCTAAAACTGATAACACAATTGCTATTGCTTGCATATTACTTGTACCTTCATTTTTTACCACACTAGATACTTCTCCATGTTCTCCAGTTAAGGACGTACCTTTTGCAATTGTAGTAACTGAATGCGGTTTTTCAGCTTTCTCATCGCCTGTCCATTCAACAATTTCTCCGTCTTTATATTGTTGATACGCATCCCAGGCTATCTTTTGTTCTTTATCTGGGTTTTTAGCGACGAAAGTAAATCGTTGGAACTGACCAGATAAAATCCCTTCTCCTGTTGCTTCCCATACTACAGTTTTCACTTTTCCAGCATTATCTTTTTGCTCTTCCACTTTCCACCCTGGCACTGGTTCATACTGTTGAAACTCAACGCCGGACGGTATTTTCAATGTAACTTTTGTCGTTGCTACATTCTTTTCAACTGGTACTTTTATCGTGTAAGTCTCCCAAGAGTTAACATCCGAAGTTGCTGGCTTCACAGTGACGTGCGCACTTACAGGTAACGAAAAAATTCCCATTGCAATTATTGTTGCGATCATTGTTGTTCCTAATTTTTTTATACGTTTCATTTTCTATTAGCTCCTTTTTATCTATACCTTCTCTTTATCTGCCACCTACAATAAATTTATAATCCGTATCGAAGCTATCAAGAGATTTTGTTAACCCATGAACTTGTATATTCCAATTTCCTGTCATGTTAATATACATACCTTCCGCTTCATATTCTCCCGGTGAAATTGCTGAAACTTTAAATGAACCTTTACCCATATTCATATCTAACGATTGAGTCGTCAATACAATTTGTTCCATATTAGTAACAGGCTTTCCATTCTCATCCTTCAAAGTAATATGAAATGTATTCTGTCCTACCTTATTAGGGCTTACATGTAAAGTAAGTTCATATCCATTATCTAATTGTTTACTCTCTGTAAAAGGTCCAGTAGGAGGCATCGGCGGTGTTTGTACGTTTGTCATAAAAGCTACGATTATGAAAACGATAATTCCAATGATCAACTCTACTTTCAGCGTAGCGCCTAATCCTTGTCGGGTTCGCATTTTCCCTTTCACATAATGAATAATTCCCAATATCCCCATGAAAACGAATAAAAGTATCTTTGCTAATAATGCTAATCCATACTTCGTATCAAATAGGGAATGAATCGTGGGAATAAAAAATGTACTGTTAAAAAGACCCGTTAATACAATGACTATGACAGCACCTGTTGCCCATGGTGAAAAACGCTTAATTGCATCCCAATACTTCGTCCACTTGTCATCCTCTTTACGTAAAAGAAGAATAATCGATGATAGACCGCCAACCCATAACGAAGCTGCGAATAAATGTAGAAAGTCCATAACGACAGCAATGTCTTTAAACTTCAAACCAAATGCGTGACTATTAAAGGCTTTCATAACGAGTAACCCAATAAAAAGTAATATTGGAATGCTCCATACTTTAAACGATGAAAGTTTCTCACGCTTCAACGCAAAATAAGTAACAATGATAAGCACACTAATAAGAGCCATTTGAGTGATCCATACATAACCAAAAACAGATAGTTGCAATGTTTCTTTTAATAATAGTGGATCAAATGCTTCTAACCACGAAACATCAGCATTTATTTTCGCTTGCAACGGTAGATTGCATAGTAAGCTAATGAATATACCTATTAATGATATCCATATTATTCTCTTACTCCTTGAGTGAACTTCTATTGCATCCCCTTTATATATAATAAGATTAAAGAATAGAACTCCTAAAAATAGTGAGAAACTTGTATATAGAACCCCGCGTTCCATAATCATATCGATTTGCGGGACATACCCCATCTCTTCTACTTGTACATCATCTGCTCCCGCTTCGGCTAACCCAATCTGGAACGGAATAACTCCTTGAATTGGATGTCCATCAGCTGAAATAGCTTTCCATTGAATAGAATAGAGACCGTCTTTAAGATTCTCTTTTACCCCTGCCTCTAATAGTTTTTTGTTTCTTTTATCAATATGAGCATCCTTTAAATCTACTCTTTTACCTGAGGTATCTCTTACAAACAATGTATTAAAATGTGAAACTTGTATATCCTCATCAAATTCGATTTTCACGACAGTTGGTGCTTTCTTCAACGTTTCATTTTCAACAGGATTTGATTTCACAACATATGCATGAGCAGACGCGCTTTTTGGTATCAATATAATAAGCACACATGCTATTACTAGCCATGCCCCTAACCTTCTCATTACTTTCACACTCATTTCACTTCTTTCTTCTTCATCGCTACACTTTCATTACTTTATACTTCCTAGTTTGATTTTCTGACGAAATATTAACCTGATTAAGTATAAATTTCCATGCTATATAATACTTACTTTCTCCCCGCCTTTAAACTACTAATATAATAGTAACTACCCTAATTAAAACAACTTATATTTTTAAAGTCGATTGTAATTATATCATAAAATATATTTATGTAAGTTCCTTAAGAAGAAAAGTTCTCGTGAATCATTTGTGAAGAAAATGTGAAATACATAAAGTGAAACTTTAATTAGCCCTCACCAATAGAGCTTTTACGGGCAGTAAGACTCCTACAAATAGCGAGATAAATTAAAAGGTGTTACGTAATAACGTAACACCTTTTAAAAAATATCCTTCTTCTATTTCTCTTCCGGATAATCACAATACTCAATAATCGTTCCTTCTGTATCCGCTGGGTTCAGGTAAATTAATCGTCTACCATGTTTATTCATTCGAAGTGTATGCTCTAATGTTCGAATACCTTGTTCTTTTAATTCTTCTAAAGCCACATCTAAATCATCGACACGATACGCAACGTGGTGAACACCTTTCCCTTTTTGTTTTATAAAGCGTGCTATTGGCGACGTCGTATTATTCGTCGGTGCAAGTAGTTCAATTCTATCTCCATCCACTTCTATAATAGCAACTTCACTTTCCACACCTGGTGCTTCACTTACGTAACGATCTATTAATTTCCCTGATAGAACCTGTTCATAAAAACGTATCGTACTATCTATATCACGAACTGCGATTCCGATATGATCAATTGTTTTTTTCATTTTATTTCCCCTACTACTTTATTTTTTCTCATTATTAATAGTAACAAAAAAAGCTATAGAAACAAGTTCTATAACTTTTTTTATTTAACCTATTTTCTTATCCGCTCTAGTTGCTGGTTGAACTTGGTTTTTCACTTTTAAAACGCTAATGCCATATCCGATAAATCCACCGATAATCGCTGGGAAGATCCAGCCTAATCCTACTTCCTGCATCGGAAGGAATTTAGTGAACACTTGGCTTACTACTTCAATGTTAACTCCAGCTGCACTTAATCCATCGAATAAGCTGATGATAAATGTTACGATTAAGCTCACTTGATAAACTTCAGCTCTTCCTTTGAATAATGAATGGAAGAATGTTAAGAAAATCAATACGATTGCTAGTGGATAAATTGCTGTTAATACTGGAACAGAAACTGCGATTAATTGTGTTAATCCTACGTTTGCAACAATTGCACTAAATACACATAGCGTAATTGCAATTGCTTTATAAGGAATATTTGGGAATAACTTATGGAAGAATGAAGAACATGCTGATACAAGTCCCACACTAGTTGTCAAACAAGCAACTGTAATCATTAATCCTAATAATACTCCACCATATGATCCGAAATAGTAATTAGAAACTTTCGCTAATACTTCTCCGCCGTTCTCTAAATGTCCAAGCTTCGCAACACTTGAAGCTCCCATATAAGAAAGTGCTGTATAAATAATTGCTAAAATAGATGCTGCAATGATTGTCGCTTTTGCACAAACGACCATAATCTGTGTTTTCGTTTTCGCACCTTTTTCTTTAATTGCATTAATGATGATGATTCCGAATACGAATGATGCAAGCGTGTCCATTGTTAAGTATCCTTCTTGGAATCCTTTAAAGAATGCATGTGATGTATACCCTTCCACTGGTGCTTGCATATCTCCAATTGGATGAATAAAAGCAACGATTACTAAAATACCGATGAATGTCAATTTAATTGGCGTTAATATTTTTCCAACAATATCGACAATTTTCGCAGGATTTAGCGAAAAAAAACAAGTGATGCTAAAGAATATAATTGTGAAAAGAATTAAAGGTGTAGAACCTAATCCTTCTGGCATAAAAGGCTTAAGACCAATTTCATAAGAAACATTACCCGTTCTTGGTATTGCAAATAACGGACCGATTGCTAAGTATAAAACTGTTGTAAACACAATCCCGAATACTGGGTGAGCACGACTTGCTAATGACTGTAAATCATCTTTACCCGAAAAACCAAATGCTAGTACACCTAGTAATGGTAATCCAACACCTGTTACTAAAAATCCAGCGTTAGCAATCCATACATTCTCTCCTGCCGATTGACCTAGCATAGCTGGGAAAATTAAATTTCCGGCTCCAAAAAATAGTGCAAATAACATTAATCCAATAACTACTATGAACGAAAACGGTACTTTATTCGCCATAATATAACCCCCATTCAAATTTCCTTATCTCATTTTCCAATTTTAACTAATTGAATTTTCTGAATATTTAATTTAAGTATCAACTATTCTTGAACTCATTATAATTCGCTATATAATATTTTGCAATACTATTTTCAAACTTTTCTTTTATTTTATGAATATACATTTTTTAACATAGAATATAGACTAAAAAACCAACATGGTCATCCATGTTGGTTTTTCCATTTACTATCAGTAATTAAAATTTCGCAGCTACTTTTTTAACGTTTTCTAAACCTTCTTCAACAATTTGTTGTGAGCGATCTGGATATTGATTGTGTCCTTCAATTACCACTGTTTCTGGATTTGTAATTCCCCAGAATCCAAGTACAGTTGTTACATAATTAACCGCCATTTCCATGGGAGCCATTTGCTCTGAAGAATAATCTGAACCACGAGCACCTAGTACAACTACTTTCTTATCACCAGCTAAACCTTCCGGACCATTTGCTGTATATTTAAACGTTTTTCCAGCTTGAGAAAGGTATGAAATATACGTGATTAATGGTGCGGGTACTGTGAAGTTCCATAATGGGAACGCAAATACAACTTTATCAGCTTCTAAAAACTGATTTAAATATTGATCTACTGTTGCTACAGCCTTCTCTTCTTCAGCTGTTAACTCCATTCCTTGACTGCGTTTATATCCACCTGAAATTGCGATATTTCCGTAATAAGGAAGATCTAATGCAAATAAATCTAACTCTGTAATTTCTGTATTTGGGTTCGCTTCTTTATAAGTACTTACAAATGTTTCATACATTTTTGAACTAATTGCTTGCTCCGCTGGACGATCGTTTGCTTTTACAAATAATACTTTTGACATTGTTTTATTCTCCTCTACTTTCGTAATTTCTTCTTTTTTACCAAATAATGAGCTAAATAGTCCCATTTTCTTCACCTAATCTTTCTTTTCATATTCATTATTCATCATCATAAAAATTCTTATTCTAAGAAAAAGTTCCAATAGAGACCTTCATTTCAGGAATCTATAACTTTTTGTTATTTAATTACCTTATGTAAGTGATTGTAATATAGTCACTTACTTTAGTCAAGTAACTTTTAACAAAAAATAAAGTCTCGAATTGAAAATAATAATAAAACACCAAATACTACTTTATTACTTGTATAATTAACTTAGAGAGGGAAATTCATATTTAGAAAGGATTTATTCATGAGCACTATAGAAAAGATTCAAACTTTTATTATTCTATTTGCTGTTACATGCGGCATTGTACTCGGACAATTTAATATCATACATATGTATTCAGACAAATTTATTGTCCCCTTCTTATTTTTCATGCTATATGGATTATTCCTCAGCATCCCATTGAAAGAGATTAAAAACGGATTTCGCAATTTAAAATTTGCCGGAACAAGCCTTACCATTAATTTTTTATGGACGCCTTTCCTCGCCTGGGGATTAGGTGCATTATTTCTTTCAGATCACCCAGCACTTTGGGTTGGGTTTATAATGTTAATGGTTACTCCATGTACAGATTGGTACTTAATATTCACTGAAATAGCGAAAGGAAACGTAGCGCTTTCCACAGCGATTTTGCCTGTAAATTTAATTTTACAAGTATTATTGCTACCCGTTTATTTATTTTTATTTGCCGGTGTAATGAAGACTGTAGCGGCTTCTATTCTAATAGAAAGTATCGTAATCGTTATCGTCTTACCATTTTTACTTGCACATGCTACAAAATTCATTATGAATAAAATGAAAAAAGCTGAAACACTCGAGAATAAAATCATTCCGTTTTTCAGCTCTGCTCAAATTGTATTTTTAAGTTTAGCAATTGTAGCGATGTTTGCATCACAAGGTAAATATTTACTTCAAAATATGAATGTTGTGTTATTATTACTCATTCCTGTTCTATTGTTCTTCATCATTAATTTTTTACTAGGACAATTTATCGGGCGTATCCTGCATTTATCTTATAAAGATACAGTAAGTTTAAGCTTAACAACATTAGCAAGAAACTCGCCTGTTGCGCTCGCTATTGCTGTGACTGCTTTTCCAGACGAGCCTCTTATCGCACTTGCACTCGTTATTGGACCGTTAATTGAGTTACCAGTACTTGCTTTTGTTTCACAAGTGTTGTTACTTATTAAGAAAAAACGGCAATACGCATAATAAAAAGCGTCCCACTTTGGGACGTTTTTTATTGTCGAGAAATTATATACATGCAAAATTGAATTATCGGCTCTAAAAATTTTATACGTTATATAAGATTGACTTTTCGTTACATTAACAGATCCTCTTTAATTAAAAATGATAGGAAAAGTAAATATAACGAACGCTGACCAAAGTCCGTAGATTGGCAAATACTTCGTAACGGCATCTTGGATAGGTAAAGGTCCGGATTTATTTTGTAGAAAACGCATATAAGAGAGCATAATCCAAATTAGATTTGCCCAAATCAGTATATTTACTCCTAAAACAGCGAGTCTATTAGGCGTAATACCATAGGAAGAAAGTCTGAACACGATAGCTGACAAAGCCACACTGTCAATAATAAGCGCAAGAACAATTAAGACAAAATTTATATAATCTGAAATGTTCTTTTTCTCATCTGAGTCGCTCTCAACAATGGAAAATATAGTAACAGCCAATACAACAAGAAGTATTCCGTTGAAGACCATCAAGAAATTGCGGTCCAAAAATGGATTTTTCCCAACCCATATAACCGTTATAAGATAGATCAACAAGGTGATCAGGACAAGCGGACTAAAAATTTTAGCTATATAGGGGGTAATATTTTTAGCAAACTTAAGATTCATTGATACTAAGTATGCAGCCACAATAGCGAGAGCGGCAGCACCAAATAAAACAACATTACTAAAATAGAACTCTCCTATATCCAAGTCAACAAAACTAAATAACCGCATGGTGAATACTGCTAGTATCATTCCGCTAACTGCCATACTGGCGTAAAGAATACTATATTCCAAATTAAATTTAATATAAGCTAACCTTGTACTGCCTTTTGAATATTCATTTCCTGTAAACGCAATCCCTACCAATACCCATAAGAATATAGGAAGGTGTAAATAAGCAAGGATAATACTGTCTTTATCATTTAATGGCAGCATATTAAGATAAAGCCCAGAAATTAGGAACAACGCTGCAAGGGAATAAATAATACTTTTTTTCGGAGTATTATTGTAGACAAAATAGGCAGCAATAAAGGGGATTATACCAAAAGCCAGATTAATCGGAGCAATTGCTTCCTGTTCGACAAAGTGGAAAATGATTCTGGTGCTTAATCCGGCTAGAATAGCTAACATGCCCATGAATAAGAAACCCTTTTGAATCAAGGAGGGCTTTCTTGTATTTCCCTTCTCCTTGAAATGTAATCTTTCATACCAAATACCCAGAACCTGAGAATTCGGATTTTGTTCCCATGCTTGTGAGAATGACTTTTTAAAAGCTTTCGGGTCTTTTCTATACATTCTCTCCAACTCATGAGGGTTATCCATATTTTCAATAATCAAATTGTGACTGTTCATAGTTTTACCTCCTCTAATAAAAAACAACGTTGTTACCTTTTCCATAAAAAGCAACTCGCTTTTTTATTCTGATTTTGATTTTAATATAAATTTTATCGTTTTACAATAAATTTTTATTATTTAAGATAATATTTTTGTTGTATATTTTTATTCCAAGCAAAAACAAAAAGCATTCCTCATTCAAAGAAATGCTCTATAACTTTTTATAAACATCGGTGTAAGCTACAGTCAGTTTTGAAACTTCCTCAAGTAAAGAACTTTTTATCCCGGCTCAATTTTTCGTAAGATGTCTTTATTACTTGATTGAAGGCTATTTTTGCTTTGTTCATATCTCCTAATCAACCATTTCCCAAAATTGAGATGCTACTTTGGAAATTCTTTGATTTTTTAATTTTACTATTACAGGTTCTAAATGAAAATCAAATTGTTTCAATTCAAAAAGCGTTGTATGTTCTAAAAATGATGATGTGTAATCCATTCTTGGAATAACGGATAATCCTAGTCCTCTACTAACAAGTGCTACAACCATCCTTATATCTTTACACTCGATAATGAAATTTGGCTTGACTTGATGTTTATCAAACACCTTGAAAAGGTCTTCATTGAAGGAGAGTCCTTCCATTGCTCCTAGCATAATGAATGGGAACTGGGCAATCTGTTCAATCGTCACATGCTGTGATGAAAACGATGTTGCCCAACTTGATGGAATAATCACAGCGGTTGGTTGTTTTTTTAATATTTTCATCTCATATTGTTCACTATTGCCCAATCGTAAAAGTAAGGCAACATCAATTTCTCTTTGTTCTAGTTTTTTTAATAATTCTTCTGAATTTCCAGTTACTATTTTTATTTTGACATTAGGGTATTGTGTTCTAAACGTACTAACATAGTCAATGAGCATATTCGAACATGTAGACGATACACCGATATTTACTGTTCCGCCTATACCTTGTTCAATTTCTTGAATTTGCTGCTTTACATCTTGAATTTGCATTAACATTTGATTGGCATATTGGTATAGTATTTCACCTGTTGCTGTAAGCTCCCATTTTTGACGATATCGATGAATTAAAGTTGTGCCAAGATCAGTTTCAAGCTTTTTTAATAATTGGCTAAGCGGGGGCTGCGCGATATGGAGCACTTCTGCTGCTTTAGAAATGCTTCCTTGCTTCACAATTTCTTTAAAGTAATATAATTGCCTGAAATCCATTGTATCTCTCCATCATATGTTTTTTGATATGATTAGTTTATCATATATATATTTTTCATATGTCGAATTTGGCGTTATATTTAATTCTATAGCTATAGTCTTTATATTAATAATATTAACTAGAAAGTGAGAGATACTATGAATCATTGGAACAGAACCTTGAAGCGCATCTTCTTATACGTGCTCGGGTTGTTTTTTATGTCGATTGGCATTAGCATGTCGATTCAAGCAGGATTTGGTGTATCGCCTGTGTCATCATTAGCATATGCAAGTACGCTAACGATTGGTTTATCGATTGGTGTGACAATGGCGCTTGCAAATGTTTTATACATTATTATTCAAGTAATATTAAGTAAACGAATGGAGTTAAATGAATTTGTGAGTCAATTCATTATTTCGTTTTTATTTGGTTTTTTCATGGATGCAACGCTCTTCCTTGTCCAACTTTTCCCTGCACCTGAAACTCTCCTTGCTCGAAGTGTATATTTGATTGTTAGTTTATTTGTTATAGCGGTCGGTTTAATGGGCTATACAACAGCGAAACTACCATTAATGCCGTATGATGCATTAACTTATGCAATTAGTGAAAAATTTAATTTAAAATTCGGTAAAGCAAAGATTTTGAGCGATTTAATAAATATTTGTGTGGCTGGTGCAATCTGTATAATTTTCATTCAATCATTAGGCTCAATCGGAATCGGCACACTAATTGCCGCCTATTTTATCGGCAAAATTTTAGGGTGGATGATACCGTATTATCAACCACCTCTCCAACAATGGGTATTTAAAACAGAAAAGGCTGCCTAAGGAATCATAATAAAGTACAGGAAAAATAGATGAATCAAATTCCTCAACCGAAATCAAATAATGAATTTTGCACCTTACCAAGTGCCAGTCCACATTAGGAATGGCACTTCTTTATTACTGCCTTTTCTTTGACCTTCTATCACTTTGGGTAAATGATAAAACAAATATTGTATTAAAACTAAACTGCCGTTTAGTTAAAGAAGAATCTTTAAACTTTTTTATATTTTAAAAGACTTTATTGCTACTTAACACTATTTCATACCACCTTTTCAAACAATTATTTCAAATAAATTTTAGTGCTAGTATACAAAACCCTGTAAATATAAAATAAAAAAGCATGACATAAAATTGTCATGCTTTTTCTTTTCTATCTATATTTTCAAATCGAATACAGAACATTTTACTGGGGAAAGAGCTTTGTCACTTGTTGAAACTACTTAATTCTCAAACACAAAATTAATCTTATTATCTTTCCACTCTAACTTCGCATCAAACGTTTTCTCGCCCTTTTTAAAGCCTTTAATTAAATCGGTCTTCTCACCTTTTAAGAGCTTTGTCATATTCTTTTGCGAAATTGTTTTACTTAATATTTTCTTCGAGATGGTAAAGTCACATTGTGTTGTATTGTAATTGGAACAACCGTAAAACGTAGATTTATCAATTACATCACCATCGCATTTTTTACAACTTCCAACCTTTTTACCTGTCGTAAATTTCGATCCTTTTCGCTCAATCGATTCAACATGTAATCCAGTGAAATCCCATTTCTCCGACATTTCTACCGCATCTTCAATAATTTTAGCTGATAGCTTTTTCGTTTGTTCCATAAATGTAGCTGGTGAAGCGATACCTTCTCCGATTTCTGCAAGACGTTGTTCCCATTTTGCAGTCATTTCCGGTGAAGCTAGTATTTTGTCGCCGATTGCTGTAATTAATACTTTTCCCTTATCAGTCGCATACACTTGGTTTTTCTGCACATCTATATATTTACGGTCTTTCAGCATCGTAATGATGCCGGCACGAGTCGCTTCCGTACCTAAACCTTCTGTTTTCTTTAATACTTTCTCCAGCTCTTCATTCTCTAAATACTTACCTGCCGTTTTCATTAACGTAATGAGTTGTCCCTCTGTATAACGCTTCGGTGGCTGTGTTTTTCCTTCTTTCACTTTCACCTTTACAACTTTTCCTTGGTCACCTTCAGCTACAATTGGAAGAATCGTTTCGTCATCTTTATCGTCTTGGAAAATAACTTTACGCCAACCTTCTTGTATTTGCTGTTTTCCTTTCGAAATGAACGCAGCACGTTCGTCTACAAGAGTTGTAATTGTTGTGTAGTCAAAGATTGCTACTTCATAATGCGCCGCAATAAGTCTTCTTACGATCATATCGTAAATTTTCTTTTCATCGCCTGATAGTTTGCTTGGATTGGTAACTTGTTCTGTCGGAATAATTGCGTAGTGATCTGTAACTTTCTTTTCATTCACATAACGCTTATTGTTCATAATCGATTCAACCGGAGCCGGTAATAAACCTTTATATTCATCAAACTGACTTAATTTCTGTAAAATATCAGGGAACGTCGCTGCTTCTCCTTGTGTAACATAGTTAGAATCCGAACGTGGATAAGAAACTATCCCTTTTTGATATAGTGCTTGCGTTATATCAAGCGTCTTTTTCGGCGAAAATTTAAAAGCTTTATTTGCTGTCGCTTGCAGTGCTGATAAATTAAATAAAAGCGGCGGCTGAAACTCTTTACGCTCCGTTTTCATTTCCTTCACTTCTGCCGGTTTCCCTTGACAAAAAGCCGCAATTTTATTCGCCATATCAGGGTCTTTTAAGCGGGATTCATTATCCTTCTCCCATTTCCCATCATATTTCTTCCCTTCAATATTAAAGGTTGCGAACACTTCCCAAAACGGCTCTGACTTAAAGTCTTCAATTTCTTTCTCACGCTTTACGATTAATGCGAGTGTCGGTGTTTGTACACGTCCGGCGGAAAACACATCATTCATTCCCTTTTTCTTTAGCAAAATGCTAAAAACACGCGATGCATTCATACCAACAACCCAGTCGGCGCAAGATCTTGTATATGCTTCGTAATACGTATTAATCGTATCTGCTTCATCTAGTAAGTTTTTAAACCCTTGATAAATGGCTTGCTTTGTTAAAGATGAAATCCAAAGACGTTTCATCGGCTTTTGCACGTTACAAAGATTAATAATGTTTCGTACAATTAATTCCCCTTCGCGCCCAGCATCGCCTGCGTGAATAATTTCTGTTACCCCCGGATTATGTAACAGCTGTTTCACTACATTAAATTGCTTATACTTTGACTTTGTTACTTCAAATTGAAAACGTTCTGGAATCATCGGTAACGTATTAAGTGACCATTTTTTCCACTCTGCATGATAATGTTCTGGATTACATAACTGCGTCAAATGACCAATTGCCCATGTACAGTACGCTCCATTTGGAAATAACTCATTTGCTTCTACTTCTAAATATCCATCTTTTCGGCGATATTTAAACTGTGAAACAAGAGCCAAACCTTGATCTGGTTTCTCGGCAATAATTAATTTCATTGTATAACTCCCTATCTGTATTCCAGTGTTACTTTCATTGTATATATGTTTAGAAGCGATGATAAAACAACAATCTTATTTATCATTCGCGGGTCGCTCCCAAAAATGGGATAACTATAATATTATACGCTTTTTCTTTATTGCTTCACAATAGGGAGAGTTGCATTATCCAAGTATCCTCTCTTAATTCGTCTTTCGTAACATTGTAATTGGTATTTCTAGATTTCATGATTTTATAAATAATTCTAAATCTATTCACATCTAAATTAGCTACTACATTTCAAAAGATGAGATATCTTCTCTTTTCTATATGTCCTTGAAGTAAAAAAATGTGATTTGATATTACGATTAGTTCTCATATAAGAATCCGTCTCGCTCCAAACATAATTATGTTTGGAGCGAGACGGATTCATTTACTCAAGATTTTAAAATATGGGTTGAGGACTCTCCTAATCTATCCCATGCTGTGAATGCTCAATTAAAAGTAACAAAATTACATTTTTTAAATATCATACTTTTATTTCAAAGTTATACACGTTTAGTAAACCTTATGATCCGATACACAATTATTGCAGTAATCGAAATAATAAGAGCGGTTATCAAGCCAGATTCTCCAATCCAAATCTCTAATTGATAACCTGTAGTTGCACGTGCAAAAGGCCCTTGAATAATAGCATTCCAAGTGGTGTGGATGATAACCGACGGCCAAACACTACCTGTGATAAGTCGTAAATAAGCTGTAATATAACTGAATGGTACAATACAAAAATAGATGCCAAGTACAGAGAGAAAGACAGATGTTCCCTCTACATATAGACCAGCAATAACAATTGGGACATGCCATGTTGCCCATATTAATCCACTAATAAGGATTGGACGTGAAAATTCCGCATCGACTAGCCTTGTGAGCATATAACCCCGCCAACCCATCTCTTCTCCCATAACCGGGATTAAGTTAAGCAAGCTTCCTAAAATTCCGCTCAATACTACTATAAAAATGAAACGTAATGGTATCGGTAGATACTGAAGTCCAAGTATATTGTAGATAGGTTCTAGCATACCACCTTGTGGGAGCTGAAACCTCGCAAATCCGCTAAACCAGGCAATCGAATATGTAATTCCACATATTATCATAGGTATTATCAGGGCCAAAGCAATCCCCTTCCATATCTTTAAGTTATCTAGACTAAAAGATACATCTTTAAAGCCTTCTCGCAGTATGATACGAGTTAGAATAGAAGAAATTGCAGGAGTAAACATATATACCACAATTAGCGGCATGCTTTTCGTAATCATTATTACTACATTTAAAAGAATAGAAGTAATGAACAAAATACTTAAAAACAGTTGCAGTCCTTTTTTAGCACGTTGGACTTTATCCATATTGTGGAATGATTTTGCATGTAATATCATTGTAATCCGTCCTTCCCCTTTTATTAATTTGTTTATCTAATCAACTTCCTGTCATTTCGAGAAATACAACACAGAATGAAGATGTTTTTTCATATTGATTAATCAATCTCCCCCTCTTAAATTCATAATCTAGCCTTACTTACGATTCAATCATGTAATTATTCTTCATAAGTTGTCATAACCGATAGTACGAAACTGTAATGTTTAACCTATGACCTGTGTCAAATAATCTTGTGACAATATGTAACTAGAAAATATGATACGGAATAAATAAAAATTGAATTACGGCAATTGATTCGTGCAAGTACATGAATCAATATTGCTTTTGAAAATAATTCAATTGAGGTGAAAAAAATGAATAAAAAAAAGAGGTATTGTGGAATGGTTGCAATGGTTAGTACAGCTATATTAGTCGCAGGAGGTGGAGAAGTAGGAAAAGCACAAACAGTTGCAGTTGAAGATTCAGCTCAATCAATCCAAAAAAATATCGTTAAATCAATACAATCACAGGCGCATCCATTAAAAACGATAGAACCGTCAAAACCATTTGAGGATTTAAAACCACTTAAGAAAATGATTGGGAGCGCACAATATGTAGGATTAGGAGAGAATACTCATGGAAGCTCTGAAATTTTCACTATGAAGTTTCGACTTGTGAAATATTTGGTTACTGAGATGGGTTTTACAAATTTCACAATGGAAGAAGATTGGGGAAACGGATTAAAGTTAAATGAATATATACAAACAGGAAAAGGAAACCCTAGGGAGTTTTTGAAATTGTTATATCCTACTGATGAAATTATTGCCATGATTGAGTGGATGAAAGATTATAATGCTGATCCATCCAATAAAAAGAAAATCCAATTTATCGGACTTGACTTAAAAACAATGGACCAAAGTGTCTTTAATAAAGTAATTGATTATGTAAAGCAGCATCGACCAGATTTGCGGGCAGAAGTAGAAGAAAACTATAAAGATCTTTCTTCTTTCACTGGAGGTATACAGGAATATATGAATCTTGCTCCTGAAATGAAAGCAAAGTTCAAGGCAAACGCTGAGAAAGTAGCCCAATTACTAAAAGATGAGAAGGAACAGACAAACAAAGATGTAGGTTCATCCGAGTACATCTGGGTAAAAGCAACAGCGAATGCAATAGAGAAATTTACCACAATGCTGCTTTCTAATGACTACCCAAATGTAATAAAGCTACACGAGCAATACTTGGCCGATCATGCAATGTGGGCACAAGAGACATTCGGTGGTAAAACTATGGTATGGGCACACAATATTCATATGGCTAAAGGAATTATCGATGAGAAATTATACCCTGATGCTGCGGGGCAGTTTTTGAAGGAACGTTTAGACAATAATTATGTCACAATTGGTAGTACAACTACGGAGGGAAATTTCACTTTATACAGCGAATATAATCCTTCCACCGGAGGTAAGATTGCAACATCTACTATTCCACAAAATGTAAAAAGTTTCAATTACACCCTCGGAAAAGTACCATATAAAATGTTTTTATTGGATAACCGTCACCTTAAAGGACACGCAGAGAAATGGGTTAGAGCAAAAAGGCCATTACTAAGTATAGGGGGACAACTCCTCCCAGACGGTTCGTTATACTTTGATACTTCATTGCTTGAGCAATTCGATATTATTTTTCATATCCGAAAAACAAGTCCATCTCATATTAAATAAAAGTACAAAACAATCCCTTCTTGCTGATCCAAGAACGGGATTATTTTGTAGATGATTAATAAAATAACCTTGTTTTTAACTAAGAATAGGCTAATCCCCTTTTTATCATCATGTAAAAATGTCATATGACATTTTTACACTAGTGAGTTTGACAAAAAAAGCAGTATGATCCGGTTATTACATAGATAGGAGCGATGCACTTTATGAGATCAAGATTCATCCAGAATGGTTATTTTTTATTACTAACTTTCATTACAGGTTTGTTTTATTTTTGTTTTTACTTAATAGCTCTGCTATTCAGTTTCACCCTTTCATTTACGGTAGTTGGGATTCCATTAATTATACGCGTACTACAAACTACCACAACTTTTATCCAATTCGAGCGCATACAAACGAAAATTTATACTGATATTTCGACAGACTCTTACAATAGAAGTGTAACAACGGATACATCGGACTGGGCTCAAGTGAAATTAGGACTTACGGATCGCCGCACTTGGTCTGCTGTCTTTTGGTTAATGCAGAAATTTGTGATTGGCATTTTCAGTCTCATTAGTGCAATCATTTTTTATGTAATGCCACTTATGTTCCTGTTAACACCACTATTGTATCGATACATCGATATGAATATTATTTTCATACAGATAGATACTTTTCCAAAGTCACTCCTTATAATGTTTATGGGTATAGTGTTTACCGCCATAAGTATTAAAATGGTAGATGGTTTAACGAAAAAATTTGGAGGTTATACACGCAGTATGATTCAGCAACTAAATCGATAGAAGTTTGTAGTCTACGAATAGTAGGCAGTTTAAACTTAAAAATATAACAATGCAAGAAGGATTATTCTATAATATAGGAAATGAGAAAGAAGGCTACTTAGGGGGTAAATGAATTGTTTGATATGGTTAAATATTGGTTTTGGTATGATTGGATTATGTTAGGAATCCGTCTACTTGTTAGTGTGTCTACCATCCTAGCAACATTAAATTTTCAGGATGGTTTAACATTACCACTTTGGATTATTATTCTTTGGGAAATTATTGCCTTCTCTATTCCATGGGTAGCCTTGCTGTTCAATTACAAATATTACTTATTCACAGAAATATTGCTATATGGTGGACTATGTATATATTTAACCTCTTTATTTCCAGAAGCTTACAATATTTTTCTTATATCGGTGTTTCTTATCGCAGCAAATAGTAAGCATTTGTCCTATTATTGGACAGCTCCAACAACAGTTTTTGTAATAACCGGGATTTTCTATGCAGTTGCGCCAAGTAATAGCTATTGGATTATGGTCACCTACTACGGATTCGCTTATGTAATGGGATTCGCTTTCCATTTATTAATCATCAATCATAAACAAAATGAAGTAATTCGTAAACAAAACGCGGTACTTGAGCAATATATGTCTCAGATCGAACGCATTACACTGGCCGAAGAACGAAACAGGCTCTCTAGTGAGCTACATGATACAGTAGGCCACGCCTATACTTCCATTATTATGGGGATGGAAACGTTGCGAACCGATCTTGCTACCGAAATGGGTGTACAGAGGCTAGATTCCCTGCTTGAAATGGGACGTAAAAGCATCGAAGACGTGAGAGGTTACCTACATCAAATGGATCCTCAGTGTCAATCGCCTTCCTTGATTCAATCTCTACAAGATCTTGGAGCTGAATTTCAGGAGCACGCTCAGGTGGATGTAAGCTTCCGAACATTCGGAGAGGAATATCAACTGTCTCGACAAGCGAAGATAGCATTCATTCGTTGTTTACAAGAGTCCCTTACGAATGCGGTACGTCATGGTCAAGGGACTGAAATAATAGTTTCATTGCAGTTTGAACAACAATATACGAGATTAGAAGTGCAAGATAATGGAAAGGGAAATGTAGAATGGCAGGAAGGCTTCGGTATGAATACGATGAAAGAGCGGGCAATGAATTTGCAAGGTCAATTGTCTGTATATACAAAGCCAGAGGAAGGAATGCTTGTTACATGTACCATACCGCGACAAACTGAAATAAAAGATGGACTTATTCGTTTATTAATTGTCGACGACCAGCCATTTGTTCGGGAAAGTTTGAGTACACTACTCGACAGGTATGAAGATATAAATGTAGTCGGTTTGGCTGAAGATGGCGATCAAGCCATCGACTTGTGTGGGCGCCTTCAACCTCACGTTGTACTCATGGATTTAGATATGCAGCAAATGGATGGAGTCGAAGCGACAAAAAAAATTAAGCAACAATGGCCACATATCCGCGTATTGATTTTTACAACGTTTCAGGATACGAAACAGGCGTTAGACTCGCTTCGTAACGGTGCGGATGGTTTTTTACTTAAATCCATTGAAACGTTAGAGCTAGCTAATACGATCCGACTTATTCATGGCGGTGGGACGCTGATTGATCAGGGGATGTCTCACAAAATATTTGAGCAGTTTGATGAGCAAAACGAGACACCACAGTCAAAAGCAACTGCTTATGAACTAACAGCCAGAGAGATAGAAATATTGCAGCTAGTAGCAAAAGGACTTCGATACAATACGATAGCTTCAAGGCTATATTTATCGAATGGTACGGTCAGAAACTATGCTTCCTCGGCTTACACAAAGTTAGGAGTACGTAACAAGGAAGAAGCTGTCCAGAAGGCTCTGGAAATTGGAATTATCGAATGAGAAAACGGTTTGTTATTTCTTTAGAGCTAACTAAGCTGTAGTTACAAGATGCAGTAAGAAATAAGACTATATATTTAATTTCCCATCATTTTTGGTAGGCAATTTTGAATACGTTTATCCTGTTTTTAAATCTTTAAATAGCCTTACTACATTCAATATGCAGTAAGGCTATTATATTCTATATCAAAATTAAGCATCTTTTTTATTACTATATCGAAACTTGTTTCACATCTTTTCACCAGAAGCCAAACAATACTTCTCATACCTATTAAAGATCTTTATCTGTTTTTATGTAAGAAATTGAAGAGACGAAATAATATCTTTGTTCATTCTTTGGCTTCTTTTTGTAAAGAATAATAGATAAGTAGAAAGTAATCTTTTATGATATAAATCACTTTATATTCGCTTCATTCTCGTTTCTTCTTTTGGAGGAGTAATTGGCGTATTTGAAACATGGCGGAGGCACAAAGAAGGGTGCTAATTTTATTTCGATCTTCCTTGCACCCAAGTAGCAATATCATTTATTACATACTCAGGGATATTGGCAGGACTATAATATTCATCCGGTTTACTTAATTCTCCATCTCCTTCTGTAAAGAAGTGATTTAACTTTGGATATAGTCGATAATCAACGTTATCTCGTTCTTTTAATTGTTCTTTCCATAGAGGAATTTCGATTTTTGATTGAACTTGATAGTCTCTTTCTCCTTGAATAATTAGAAGCGGTGTCTTTTGTTCTTTTGACATTTCTGCTGCTTTAACTTTACGAATAGAATCCCAAAATACTGCTGATCCTAAATAAAAACCTTTTGGAGGATTCTGACTAGAGAAGTTGGGATCATTTAATAATTCAAATTGCGATTTGTAAAATTTATATTCATCCGGTTTCATTGCTCCAATAGAAAAAAGATACTCAAATTGATCTAAAACAACATCTTGAATCGTACGGGCTGGTCCTCCCATCACAATCGCCCCAGCAATATTTTGATTTTGGTCTTTTTCAATCATTTTCGGAAGCATCATTCCACCTTGACTATGACCAAGAATATAAATTTGATTCTTATCTATCAGAGGTTCATTTTTAAGAAAATGAGTCACAAGAAGAGCATCATCTGTTGTCTCTTTATCCACTGTATAAAAAGGACTGGATTGTGTTTTCAATCCATGTTCATAAGTTCGTTTATTATAGCGAAGGACAGCAATTCCTTTCGATGCAAGACCTTCAGCTAAATCGCGAAATGGTTTTAAAGCAAACGCTGTTTCATCCTGATCGGTTGCTCCAGATCCTTGAACAAGAATAACCGCTGGGAAAGGACCCTTCCCCTTCGGAACAGACAATGTTCCTGGTAATGGAAACGCACCACTTCCAACCACTACTTCTTTATCAACAAAGGATTCAGGCTTACTATATGACGGACGCTCTGCAACTGGACTAAACGACATACTAAGTTGAAAATCATCTATTTTTCCAGATGGATCTAGCTTAATTAATAAAGGTACTGTAAATTGTTCAAAAACTAATTTAATCTCTACATTTGTATGAACAGAATTTGTCTCTTTTTGTGTTACCCCTCCAATCTCCATAAAAGAACCTGCTTGTAATTGCGCAGGGAGTCCCTTCCAATAACTCTTCAGCCATTCTTCGGATATTACTTTCTGTAATGATCGAGAAGTTAAATCAATTGCAGATTTATAGTCTTCTGTATCCATATAACGGATAAATGAAAGGGTAGTAGCTATAACAGGATTTTCACTTTCAGTATTGTCTATTTTTTTTATATTGTTGTTTGTTTCCTTTAATGTCGAAATAAATTGGTGATTGAACGGATTTTTATATGTACCAGGATATAAGCTTGATTTTAATACATCCGTATTCCGTCCCTCATACAAACTTGAATCATTCACAAAATTTTCAGGTGAAATTACTTCCTCTGCATATGAAACTGAAGGAATAGCTATTGTACAAATTGCACTAACAAGTAATAACCTATTCCCTATCCTTCTTTTCGTGCTCATATTTATTGATTCTCCTTTCGAAATTAAATTTTTTATACAGCTTGCCCTGTACTATAAGAAAAATTAAAATTATCAAAGAGATTAATAGTCTACTTTACGATCCCCCCTAACAGATTAAAAAGCTACTATAAACAAACTTCAATAAAAAATGCCTTCTCCCTCTTTTTTTGACTGGATTTTTGAGTGGCATGGAAGGACCAAGCTGAATCACATGTAGCCGACCAAAGGTATACAGGTAAACTAGCATCCAAGAACAGTGCATATAAAATCTCAGTAGAAATGTTCTTTTGGATTTCATTTTTCTTGTTATTTGACTAATAAAAAGAGAGCACCTCTCAGTAAGTGCTCTCTCGTAAAAAGTATCAGTCATTCTATTCGCAATGCGCATTATCTATAAGGTTTTTTAATGTATAATTTCTATATAAGGGATATCGCCACATACCTATTAAGCTAAGATTTTACAGTCCCCCCATTTTATGCACCGTTGACTACTGATTTAAAATGTACATTCCTTTTGTTTACTAGTGGTTCGCTTATCTAACCTAAAGATAAGTATGTGGTCCTTTTACAATTTGAACTTCTTTTTAAGCTTCTTATATTTTCTATATGAACGTCTCACAATGTTTAACATGAAATACGGTATTTTAACAGGGAGAGGCAATTTATAAATGAAAGGCAAGTAAAATGTAAAATATGCCTTTTCTAGATCTCTCCACTTACTATCTTCTTTTGTTTTTAAGAAATCAGATACATCGACTACATATCCCCTTCCGTTTTCCATCATCACATTTTTCCCGTGAACATCACAAGGAGTTAATCCTTGTTCTCTTGCATACTCTAAAGCTTCATTGATATCGAGGATTACCTGCTTAGGAATTTTAATCCCCTTATGAATAGCATCGTATAAGGTAATTTCTTTTAAACGTTTCAATACTATGAAATTTTCTCCTTTATATATAAGCCTCGAATAAGAAGGATGATTTCCGATTCTTCGGTATACTTCTGACTCTTTTTCAATTCCTTCTCCTTTTCGAGCATAAACTTTCACTACCCAACCTTTGTGTTCTTTGTGCATAAATACCGCGGCATAATTACCTGTCCCTAAACACTTCCAAAGTCTAGGAATATCTTTAACTACTACAGGCTCGAATTCATCCTCACTTCTTATGCTTACCTCTTTTAATAATTCGTCCTTTATCAATCCCACAAAACTATTTATACTCATCATTTCCACTCCGTTTTTGCTAAAAGGGGTCCCACCCCATCGCTATTAAGCTAAGAAAATACAACTACTCCAGAACGAGATTTTGTCCTAACTTGTAATAAAAATAAATCCTATTGCGATAAAAGACAATAATTTTTCGTTCTGGGGACACCATAAATATTAACTTTATAACAGTGGGCTAGTTTAAAATTGCATCAAAAACCTAATTGAAATTAAATCAGGAATGTTATTTAAACCGATTTTAACCTGCTAATTTGCAGGTGAACTATTTTCTATTTCATAACAATCTACCAGTATTTCTTTTAAATATTCCTTATATTTGGAGCGTAGCATTTCCGGAGAAATGATTTTAATTTCTTTATCGAAAGACAAAAAATACTGAACCAGAAAATCCATCTCCTTTTCTCCAAAAGTCACAATAATGTATTTGTTTTGTTATTCTTCTTGAAGAGACATGTTATCGTAAATGCGTTTATAGAATTGTTCAACCCCTTTCTCACTAACTTTAAAAGAAAAAGGTCGTTGTGTATTGAATTGTTTTCTATATAACGAACTAATTGTCTCTTCAGTAAAAGGAATGCTTTCCTTATCTTCATACTTTGTATATTGAATATAGTCACAACGGAAATTTCGAAATTCTTTTTTGTCTAAATCCCAACTAAAGCAATACCAATTTCCATTTGTGATTAATAATCTTAAGGGTTGAATGATTCTTGAATTGTTGCCATAGCGACAATCATTAATTTCTATTACCTTTTTATTCAGTATGGCAGAGAAGAGTTCTTCTCAAAAGTACGACTCCTTTTTTTGATTTATTCCTACAAATTGGATAACTTGATTTGCCTAATGAACTACCTCTTTTTGCCTCTTTGGGGTCCCATATCAAAAAAAGAAAATTGTACATTTGGACACAATTTAGACGCAAAATATCCAATTCCTTGTACGATAGGGAATCGGATATTTATTTTACTGTTTTATATAGTGTACAATTTCTCGCTTACGAGGTCTGTGTAGCAACCGAACCAAATCTTACTTTAAGTATTAGTGGACATCAAAAATAGTAATGACTAATCCAGATTAACATCCATCCGATTCACAATTACATATACCAATATGTTAAATAGCTAAATAATACAAACGGTATGAAGTGAATTTCTACTCTTTTCATACCGTTTTAAATTTGTTTATAAGTTTCATACGAAATTCGTGGAAAGATGGCAGCATCTCTTTATAAACAAGGATCAAAAGTTACCATACCTGACAACGGAAATATTAATGTAACTCTAGTTCCTTTATTCACTTCAGATTCAATGCCAATTTTCATTCCTAATTTTGAGCACAGTTTTTCGCATAGATACAAACCCATTCCTGTACTTTTGCTAAATCTCCTTCCATTCTCTCCAGTAAATCCTTTTTCAAAAACTCTATTTATATCTTTAGTTATTATCCCTACTCCATTATCTTCTATAGTTAGTATTACTGAGTTAGTTTTCTTAATTGTGTATATACGTATCATTTGTTCTTTGTTATTTGAGTACTTTATAGAATTTCCTATTATTTGATTAATAATAAATTCAACCCATTTTCCATCACTATATACAATCTCATCAATATCCTGTATATCTAATTTTATTCTCTTATGAATAAAATCTCTATAATTTCTTCTAATTACAGTTCTTACTACATCATCAAGGTTGATACGTACAGATTTTAAATTCGGATGGTTTGCTAGCGTTTCGTTAAAGTGTTGGTCGTACGCTTTATAGGAAAAGCCCTAATTTACTTCTTCATATTCCTTCATAATTTTATAAAAGGTGTTTTTCTTTAGTTCTAACATTTCCATAAATATAACAACAGTTATTTCTCTATTCTTCCATTTTGAATGAGTTTCCTCTATGTATGTATAATTATATGTTTTATATCGCTTTAAAGGATATTTCTACATTTCTATTAAAAAATCTTTAATGGGCGCCAAACTTTAAAATAAAAGTCATAATTACTCCAAAAATAAAGGAAGACATACAAGAGGTACCGCCCATGCATATCAACTTAAGAAATTGATTGTTCCCCAAAACAAAAAAACACTACATTCTCATAAATAACTGTTGTAGTGATATGAATTTTTCATTTTGGGATACTTTAAAATATTAGCTTGATAGGTATGGGACAACAGTCTAATATGCTTGAATTATAATCAGTGTAAGTAGCTAAAAAAGTAATTGCTGGAATAGAAGTTAAGCATATGATCAAAAAAGGACAAACTCTCCAAGGTGAGAAATTTGTCCAAAACCATAATCTATTTGATTTCACAATATAAAATTCGATTCCGCTAGCAATCTTTCTTTTTTCATATCTCACGATTTTCACATGAGAACCCAAAATAGTGGATTAGAATAATGATTTAATACTTGCTAGTACAGTAAGGATACCTATAATAATGACAAATACATTGCTCGCTTTCCCTTTGTATTTAGCTAGTACCGGTACTTTATAGATCGCATACATCGGTAATAGACATAAGATAGCGGCTACTAACGGACCGCTAAGAGCATCAATAAGTCCAAGAATACTTGGATTTGCATAAGCAACATACCAACATGTTAATACGACAAAAGTAAGGATGATTGTCTTAACTGTTTTTTCTCCTATATCTTTCCCACGTGTTTGACTGGACTTGATAATCATATCACGCATTACTTCATATGCTCCTATATAGTGTCCAAGGAAAGACTTTGTTATGGCCGTAAAAGCAATGATAGGAGCTGCAATAGTAATTACAGGCGAATTAAGCTCATTAGCAAGATATGACAAGATTGATAAGTTCTGTTCTTTTGCCATCATGAGATCATTTGGAGTCAAACTTAAGGTACTGCTCCAAACAAAGAACATAACAACAGAGAATGTCATAATATAACAAACTTTTTGTATTTGAGCACACTTGGCATTAGTAGCTTCTATTCCATAGGTAGCTCTTTGTTTCATAACAAATGATGAAATCATTGGAGAATGATTAAACGAGAATACGATGATTGGTAGAATCATCAATATCGTTCCAAAATATCCTGTTCCTGTTGAAGCAGTAGAAACATTTGAAAAACTAAGCATTGACGTATTCCACTGTGGAATCAAAGATATTGCGATAAAAAGTAAAGAAGCTATGAAAGGATATACTAGCATGCTCATTATTTTCACAGTGATATCTTGACCAAAATTTAGTATAGCGATAAGACCAAGTACTAATACAAGCGATAAAATGGCCCTTGGAGGTTCTGGCATATGCAATTGATGCACGATAAAACTACTTGCAGTATTTGTAAGTGCAACCGAATACATCAGCACGATCGTATAAATTGAAACAAAATATACTATGTTAAAAATAATACTTGCCTTATTTCCGAAATACTCTCTTATTGTCCCTGTTATCCCCTCATCAGCAGAATTAGAAGCGTAAATCATTTTAGCAAGCGCCCTATGTGAGTAATACATTACAGGGTATGCTAGTATGGTAATTAGTAGTAATGATAATAAACCACCTGAACCTGCATTAATAGGTAAAAAGAGTACTCCTGCTCCAATTGCTGTTCCAAAAAGGCTCAATGCCCAGGTAGTATCCTGCTTATTCCATTTTTTAGGATCTGGATATTTATCATTTTTTACTGCAGTATTATCAGCTTGAAATTCTATGTTTTTTGCAGTATTCCCATTCATATAATACTTCCTCCTTGTGTCCTATTCTTACGTCTCTTTTTAGACTTAGGAATATAGATCGTTCTTGAAAAATGAATTGCTTAAAAAGTGCGCCACATCGTTTATCCTTCTTCTCATTTGACCAAAATCAAAAATTCCACTAGTCATCAACCTGATGGGTTTGTTACCACTTACAAAATATTTCAATTATATAGTAGTATATTTTAGTGGTAATTCCCCCAATATACAGACATGCTTAGGCGAACAATAGAGAATAAATTTGTTAAATTTTTCACAATGTATCCGATAACTGTTCATTGATCTAATTGTTTCTCTCCAAAGATTTTATTTTTAATGGAAATCCCTGTAGGTGTAGAGGCAATTCCGCCTAAACCTGTCTCTCTTAACTCGCGAGGCATTTGTCTTCCAACTCTATACATCGCTTCAATAACTTCATCAGCACTGATGAGATTGTTTACGCTGGCTAATGCGATATCCGCTGCCGCTAAAGCATTTGCCGTTCCAATGGCGTTTCTCTTTACACAAGGAATTTCTACCAAACCAGCGACCGGATCACACACTAAACCAAGTAAATTTTGTAATGCGGTTGAGAAAGCTTCAGAAGATTGTTGTGGTGTTCCTCCGGCAGCTTCTACCGCTGCTGCAGCCGCCATTGCTGAGGCACTGCCCACTTCAGCTTGACATCCTCCGTACGCTCCTGAAATACAAGCGTTGTTTGCGACTATCGTTCCAAATAACGCTGAAGTGAATAGAAAATGAATCATATCTTTATGACTTAACTGCAACGTATCTTTAATACTAAATAAGACTCCCGGGATTGTCCCACTCGCACCTGCTGTTGGAGTTGCACAAATAGCTCCTAATGCAGCATTTACTTCATTAACACCGATAGCACTTTGAATCCCTAGCACCATCAAATCGCCAGAAAGAGTTTTCCTATTTTCTCGATAATTTTTAATCTTAACAGCATCACCTCCGGTTAAACCGGTTGGAGAAAATACCCCGTCGCCCTCGATACTTTTATTTATGGCATTTTCCATAGTCGCTAAATTCCGTTCCATTTTACTCCAAACTTCTTCATAAGAAGTTTTAGTTTGTTTGATTTCCTGTTCCATTGCTAATTCATAAATTGGCTTTTGGCTTTTATTAGCTGCATCCACAATTTCTTTTATGGTCATATACATTTTTTTCACTCCTTAATGGAACTAAAGAATAATAAGGTTAGCTATATTACTTAAATTTCCCAATTCCTTCTGAGCATTACCAGGCAATAGAGAATCCAAAGCGAATGCATATAAATATTTCTTGTTATCTTCTAAACTATGAAAGTTGTTAATTTCCACATCATATTGTTTAAAGATCCTTCGTAAGACAAATTCAAAGTCAGCTCTTTCAGAAATCGCAATAATAACTGGCAATGGCCCATGCAGATCTAAGCTAAATCCGTCAATTTCAACATGTTTGACTTCAATCAATCCACCACCGACCGAAATACCCATCGTTCTAATACTTCGAATTTCATCCTCTAAATGTACATCTGCCGTATTTGGATGACCAGCAGGACTATCACCCGCTTTTTCAATAAAGGTAATGTCAATTCCTTTAGATTCTGCTATTTTAATAGCATCTGGCACTTTGCTGTCATCGGCAGCAAATCCCAATATCCCAGCAATAATTGCAAAATCAGTTCCGTGACCTTTATGGGTTTCAGCAAATGATTCATAATACTTTACCACAACTTTTTTTGGAAGACCTTGAAATAATTTATTGGCAACTGTTCCAATAGCCAAGGCACCTGCAGTATGTGAACTTGAAGGACCTATCATTATTGGCCCAATCACATCAAAACAACTTTTGTATTTAACAATCTTTTTTTCTTTAATAGATGCTACATTCATATTCATATAAACACCCCCATAATTTGTTATTTTTAATTGCAGTTGAATCTAAGTTATTAAAATGACTGATTCAAAACAAGACCTCATTGAATACGTTTTCATTCTCGTGTCAAGTACACTTCCTTTTAATCACATACCTTTCTTAGAGTAATCATGTCAGTATGTCCAATTTTAAAAGGTTACTTGTAATGTCATTAGGATTTTTGCAAAAAACTAGGTTTGATACTTTCTCTAAAGGTAATAAATTTTCTCTCGACGCCCTCATTATAGCTTGTATATTTATGAGCTCAATATTTTTTTATTTTTAGAAAGATTGAATAAACAGAATCTTGAATGAGTAATAGATTACACTTAGCATGTAGCAATTGTGTCCTTTGTTTGAAGCTGTATTAGTTACTAGAAAAGCAAAAATAACACAGAGTTCCTTTCATTAACACATTGATTATATTGAAAAATCATTATAATGATACTTATATTGTCCTTTGTTAAAACATCTAATTTTGGAAATGAAAGCTGTTGCAATAAATAATAAATGTAGATGGCAATGAATCCATTAATGAAACATAAAATCATTTATTGATATTAATAATTAATTTTGTATTAATATACATTTTCAGAAAAAAGAAACTTCTTTTTATACTCTTAACTTGAAGTACTACTTTGACAATATTCACTAATTTACACCATCGATATCTACAGTTATGGAAACCCTAATTAGATTTAAAAAGAGAGAAGTTGTATTTAGTGCGCCCAAAAACATATGAAATGGCCTACCGAGCAATTCAAGAATATATTCAATTTTATAATACAGAAAGATTCCAAGAAAAACTTCACGGCCTTTCCCCGATAGAATATCGGGAAAAGGCCGTGGCATAATACTCTTTTTATTACTGTCTACTTGACAGGGAGATGACCACCAAACAGAGCTAATCCCCAAATTGGCCATAATAGCTCTGGACCTTCCAATGCCCATCCCCTATGATCTAGCCCCCCTTTATTAATAAAACCCTCGGATGTACATCAAACCAGTTGAAGTAACCATTATGGAAACAAGTGAAGCACACAAAAAACAACTCCAAAATCCACTTTTATTGTATATTTTGGGTTACTTGACGTTTACCTTACAAACACAAGTAGAACAGTTCAAATCAATTGAACTGTTCTACTAAGGTTATTTCATTTTTTTAACCTAATCCCATTTTGACAAATTAAATTGCTGCTCCAACAACCACTGCTATCACAAAAACTAAATCACTATATATTTTATGTTTAACTAGTTTTATTGATTATAAGAATATTCATTTTGGTTTTGCAACACCCTCAACGTGAATACATGTACTTTTTCATACGGATATTACTTACCTCTGTAGGTTCATAATCTCTGAATGCCTAAGTAATTGTTTTAAAACAGTTACATCAAAACATAAATTTTAATGTTTAATGACTTTTGATATTTCCTGATATTCCAATGATTTTGAGCTACCCGACTGGATTTTTTTTGCTAATTCATTAGCATAGTTTGTTGTTGCCGGCGCAAATTTATTACGATCCCACTGATGATTTCTAGCGATTTGTTCATCAGACAGATTATAATATGAATAAGTTACTCGTCCTTGCACATCTGGAATTGGATCATCAAAAGTTGTATCAAGATGGTACCATTTCCCTTCAATTTTCACTTGATTCCAAGCATGTGGTTGTCCATTTCCAGTTCCTGTTACAATATGAGTTTCTATTCCAGCCTCTTTTAACAATTGATACGTTAATAATGCATACCCTTGACAAACAGCAGAGCGGTTTGCTAAAGCTTCATATGCTGTATAAGCTTGGAAAGAAGTATCATAAGAAACATGCTTTACAACATAATCATGGATTACTTTTACTTTTTCGTGTTCATCCATACCAGCTTTGATAATGGAATTGATAATTGATTTTGCTTGCGCCTTTACATAGTCCGTTTGTCCTTTGGATTCACGATATGTAATCTTTACTGTAAACGTGTAATTTCCTGGAATACCACGAACGGAATATTGCGTATGCGAAATATTATGATTCAAATATTCGTTAGATTCGACTGCCTTGTCATATTCTTTAACAAGTGTGTTTAGAACCTCATTAATATTAGAGTTTTGGGATTTGTATGTCATCGTTATATTTTCTTTTTGATTATTAATATGAGTTTTTATTTCATTTTGAAATGCGTCTAATAGTTTCCCATCAGGTCGTGAATTATTATTTACAGATGTAGTATTTGGATTCCAAACACCATTACTTTCAAGGTAGTACTGTTTACCATTATCTTGGATCCAGCCTGTTTGCATCGCTCCACTTCCATTGAAGTAGTACCATGCTCCATTTACCTGCTGCCAATTTGTTTGCATCGCTCCGCTTCCGTTGAAGTAATACCATACTCCGTTTACCTGCTGCCAATTTGTTTGCATCGCTCCGCTTCCGTTGAAGTAATACCATACTCCGTTTACCTGCTGCCAATTTGTTTGCATCGCTCCGCTTCCGTTGAAGTAATACCATACTCCGTTTACCTGCTGCCAATTTGTTTGCATCGCTCCGCTTCCGTTGAAGTAATACCATACTCCGTTTACCTGCTGCCAATTTGTTTGCATCGCTCCGCTTCCGCTAAAGTAATACCATGCTCCGTTTACCTGTTGCCAACCTGTTTGCATCGCTCCGCTTCCGCTAAAGTAATACCATGCTCCGTTTACCTGTTGCCAACCTGTTTGCATCGCTCCGCTTCCGTTGAAGTAATACCATGCTCCGTTTACCTGCTGCCAACCTGTTTGCTTCACACCGTTTACATTATAGTAATTCCATACTGATCCAGTTTGTTTCCAACCTGTATCGGCACTTGTGTAAGTAGCTACTGTTGATCCCATCACTGTGAGACCAACTGCCATAGCTAAAACTTTTATATTCTGTTTCATAAATCTAATATTCCCCTTCTCTTGACCTATTTATCTATCAAACATTAACAATGAGGGCGTTGCAAAACTAAAATAAATACTCAATATTATAAAATGACACTTTCATTAGTAAATATTACTCTCCTCACTAATTGTTAGTTAATTCAATCGAGATTTTACGAGCAGTTAATGTAGGATAAATTAGAACAACTAGCTAAAAGATGACGATGCAACTCTTTGTCTTTCCACTTATGAAACGCATAATACATGGCCTCTTTGTTATAAGAGTTATCTTAGTCAATATTAGCGATTAAAGCAAGATTTGACATTTATTTATCTATATAAACATATTAAACATATGGTGCGTGAAATTTTTAAACAGCGCATTAGGGGGGGAATACAGGTCCAATGTTATGTTAATTATACGGAATTTAGATTTATTAACCATTTTGTTGTCGCTTCTGTATACTGAGTACCTGTTATAATAAGAGGTTCTTTACATTCGGGACGTTTGCTTTTTGCAATATTGACTTGATGATCTATGTCTTTCAAACAGCTTTTAATATTTAGGATTTTTTGAGAATCATATTGTTAGCGATAATAGAATGTATGTAATTACGAACATTTATGTGTTGAAATGAAAGTGAACGAATATTCAAAAATTAACTTTCATATTTATAATAAATAAAGAGCACTTTTTAATGTTTTAAAAGTACTTTTAATTTGATGTTGATGTGACGTAACCTTACGTATTTAGAAATTAAAAAAAGTCCCTTAATAATGTTAAAGGAACCTTACTCACACAAATAATCTGTAAATCAATTCATTTTTGATATACAGATCATTTGTATGATAATTTTTATAAATAATTGCTAAATAGTGAATTTACATAAATGCTTTTAGAAGTTCTTGAACTAATGGGATTGCTCCACCTATAAATTTTAAAACTGCCATTGCGATTTCCATATTATTCTCTCCTCTTTTTTCGTATTAAGATGTGGTTAATCTTTATACCCTTATTATAGTAAGCGCTTACAATTATAACAATACATTTTTGTATGCAATATTGCATATTTATACGTTTAGACAAAATTAGACCTCTATTAGTCATTCTTTAATGGTACCATAGCGAGGTGAGAGTCTTTAAGGGTTCTCCTTAATAGGAGGAAATATGGAAAGAGTGCAAGAAATTGACAGTAATCTAAAATTTAAGGGTTGGGTTAAACAGGTATTAGCTGTAGGAGGAATGTTAGGGTTCTGCTACTTAGTGCTATATGTTTTCTGTTTCTTAGTTACTATGTAAATATTATACAACTAAACTAGTAGAGTCTTGCCTAGAGCGGTAAGGCTCTTTTGTTTTGTATGAGATGAGCAAACTACATACAATACCTCTCAGGTTTGTCAGATTACTCTGTATGGCGCCTTGTTTCTCTAGGTTCTAGGAACATTAACTCCTATCATTGAAAGGTAAATAAACTTCTATTTAAAAGTTTCCATTTCTATTGAAAACACAATTGTATTGATAAAAAATGTCTTTTTACTAGATACATATTAAAAAGACAGGCATAAGTTATATTACACTTTGGTAAAATCTTTTTATCTTTGAAAAGGACTTACATCTGATTAATAGATTTGAATCCTTTTTGCATATTATCATCTTTATATTACCATATAAATATAATATATTAAAAACAATTTAAATGCAAAAATACTAGTATGGATACTGCAAGTATTTTTCAAAATAACGTAAACTATGCGGAAAAATAAAATAAGCTGCCCATATGGACAGCTTATTTACATAATTATCGTTATCGGAATTTAACCCTCTAATATTCATTCTAGAAAGTATCCTAGCCAAAAGCGGATGTTTAGTCGCTTTGTTTGAATTATGATTTTAGTAAGGAGTTTTGCTTTATCGCTTACAGATAAAGCATTATCTTTATTTTCAATCGGAGTTTCCCTTTCTTTTGATAAATCATATAGGTAGTTTAATGTCTTAATAAATCCTTTTAATGAAGATGATATTATCCTTGGATTCCATTCACCTTCGCCATGTTCCGCAGTATATATTGGTAAATATCTTCTACTCATATCTACAAAGATAGGGTTTCCATATTCCTCCTCGTGCCCTATGACAAACCGAGACTGTCTCCAATCTCCTTTATTATCTATGCTATACCCCAATTGTTCCTTTTCTAATGCACTATTACTATAAATTATTAATCCACTATATCCAATAGATAGTTCTATTTCTTTAAATGTGTCTAATAGATTATATAATTCGTTAATTTGTAATTTCATCAGTACCCTCACGCAAAATGCTTTGTATATCACTCGATTTAATTTTTCTATTGTAATTATTAAATATTTCGCATTATATGGGAAGTTAAATTAAGTAACTAAAACAAGTACTCTATACATGTAAGGTTAATATAACGTCTCATTATCAATAGCGAGTACAAGGGAGAATCCTAACCTTGCAAGGGAACCTCCTTTTTTGTTCTATGTATTCATGCATTTTTTATACATTCCTATCCTGTCGCTGTTTTGTTCCGGAATGCTGACGGTATAACATATATATATAAAGACACCCTAAGGTACCTTCCTCCGACTTAAACCATCTTAATTTTAATAATATGTATTGAACTCACACCAAATATTATTGTATCAAGCTGGTGTATAGCGATTATTGGTAAACCGTTTTGAAAATTTGCGTTTTGTTGTTACTATCCCATGCCCATCAAGCTAATATTTTGAAGTATCCCCAAAACGAAAATTTTCTTCGTTTTGGGGAACTACCAATTTCTTAAGTTGATGGGCATGTATGGTGACTCCTATTAGAGAAATTTACTAGGTTATGGCTTTGACTCGGTTTTTCTAAAGAATACATCAGGATTATTCTGTCCGTTCAAAATATTTCGATTGTCACCCCAAGCATGGAGCAATGAATGACCTGGACCCGTAATAACTTGATTGTATTCACCCATATAACAAGAAAACACTCTTGGATCAAAATTCACGAAAACCCCACCGCTTGGTATATGATTATTAGGCACTTGAGAAAATTTGGTGCTGACCATATTTTCTTTCCCTACTTTACCAACGCCCTTATGAAGAGAGAATGTTTTCATAAACACACCAAATGTTCCATTACCTATGCCGCCAACATTATTAGGATCATTAAAGCGGTTATATTGAATATGAGCTCCTTTTTTATTGACAGCTACTGATGGAAAGAATGCATGTGGTAAATTATTGGAGATATTCACTTGAGTCCAGTTATTTCCTCCATTTTGACTATAGGCTAAAAAGACATCGATAAAGGTTGTACCTCCAATATTTCTACGTTGATTCCATACTACATAGATCGTACCATCTGGTCCTATACCTGCTTGAGGGATCTCAAACATCCTGATTACCCGTTGCTGCTCTGTTAATATAACAGGACGGAGTTCATTGGCTGGTCCGCATGGTACAACATCCGTAGCCGCTGCTGCAAATAGGCCAGCAGAGACTTGTACATTTATTGGGAAGGTATTTCCTCCATCGATTGACTTAGCCATACGAATGGAACGGTTCGCAGTATTTAGCTGAGCAAATGTGCCTGGCAAACGACTTTCATAAAAGATATATATATTCCCGGCTTTATCCACTACCGGAAAGGCTCCAAACACTGCATTAGCCCCAGCGACAATCGTTTGACTTGGAATAATAGGAGTTAATGTTACACCTGTTCCAAATTTTGAAAAACGAATTTTTGTACCTACATTAGGAGGGCCAAAGTCAGTCCATACAACATATAAAGCCTCATTTCCTGGATTATCAGCATCAGGACCTACTGTAATCCACGCTTTATCTTGATTTCCTGGATCACTAGCAGCTGGAGTCTGCCCTCGCCCAACAACTTGAGGAAGGTTCATAGTTATTGTTTTGTTTGGACTGATCGTTCCGGTTGAAACAGTGATTACACCTTCTTGCCTGCCTCCAATCAATTCATCCCCAATTTGTGAATAATAAAATACTCCATTTCTATCAACTGCTAAAGATGGATCACCAAAATTTTGACCTCCAGGATTGGCTGGTATTGACCCACCATCGGTCCAATTTTTACCTAAATCTTTTGAAAAGGAAAACCCTGAATAACTTGATGCCCCAGCTACCCCTGTGGCATTATTGGTATCATTAAATCCATACAAAATAAAATCTTTAAAACGCGCAAGGCTTGTCTCGCTTTGAGTTATATTTGGAAAACTAGCGATATCAACAGCAGGGTTATTCACTTGAACTTCTTTATCATTTGGTTTTGGTTTTGGCGGCATTTGATCACCCTTTCTATTATTTTTTTCAATATATAATATGAAAAAAACGAAAGAGTGCTTAGACTATTTAATAGATTTAAGTTTTTTTGGAAGAGTCATTTAATCAATTAATTAGTCTTTAAACAAACCGAAAAAACCTTGCTGCTTTTGTTTCTGTACATCTCTAATGTTTTCAAGCAGGAGTGTTGGTCATATAAACATTGATACCACTAAGTCGTTTACTACGAGGAGAATATTTCATTCCTTTCTTTTTTTCTCGTACAACGTAATTAATGCTGTCAACATACCAAAAAGAGTCCTGATTGATAAGGACTCTTTTTTGAACTTTTACAAAAGTAAACTTTTAAACACCTAATTAAAATTCTATTATCTATTTTACCACTTGGACAGATACTGGCTTCCAACCCTGATTCTCTACCCAATCAATATCAACCTTATATTTTTTATTACTTTGTTTATCTCGTATATTACCGTAAGCTTTATTATTACCATTATTCCCAATAAACTCGAAAATCAATTGGCCCTCTGGAACATCAACAGCATAAGAAATTGCTTCTTTCATCTCACTCCAATCTACTGTTCCTTCTTTAAATTTCATTTCAGGTTTTGCTCCTTGCTTTGTACCAATTGGCTTCCAAGAAGGATTAGTTTGAGAACCCTTTTCTTGAGATACCGATTTTTCTGCTTTTTGTTTCTCTTCTAACAGTGCTGCTTCTTTCTCTTCATTTTTCTTCTCTTCTAACAGTGCTGCTTCTTTCTCTTCATTTTTCTTCTCTTCTAACAGTGCTGCTTCTCTCTCTTCACGTTTTTTCTCTTCTAACAGTGCTGCTTCTCTCTCCTCACGTTCCTTCTCTTCTAACTGCGCTGTTTCTTTCTCTTCACGTTTCTTCTCTTCTAACTGCGCTGCTTCTTTCTCTTTACCTTTCTTCTCTTCTATCTTTGTTTCTTTCTTTTCTTGAGCAATTGCTTTCTTTGATGTATCAGAAGGGGAAAACAACTGGTATGTCACTATACCAACTGTCACTAATACCAAAGTAAATGCAATATTAAAAATCACCTTTTTACGACGATTTTGTTGTTTTTCTTGAAACCTGCTTACTTGTCCCATTTTTTAAACCTCCGAGTTTATTTTCTCTTCTAATCTTTATGCGTTTCCTTATAATTCTTAATATTTTTATTAAACGATGGAAATGAATTACAATTCCCATACAAGATTTCATATCATAATAAAATTTGTGTTTTTTCAAGCATCTGACATATGTTATTCAAAAATATTTTAATACATTAAAAATTGATAAGCATCTGTTCGTAAGAAACCTTCAATTTTATTCAAAGGTGATTCCAATTACGTCCACATTAGATCTCCTGTAGAAATCTTTTTCACAATTAAGCCCCTTCTTCCCTTATTTATAATTTTCAAATTAAACTGCCCTCTATGGTACAATAAAGATGTGTTGTTTTCTACTGGGGTATGTCGTAAAATCAAAAGGGATTTTATCTCTTTTACCTTTTTTTCAGAGTAACTTTCACCACTAGGAAACTCTATTATTCCTAATGTAATCTTTAATTCGCTTTCATTAAAAATCCAATCCTTATTAAGTTCCCTTATCTTTTGTATAAAGCTTCTTTTGGTTTTTCCTATATAGATCAATGTTTCATTCTTAGCATATACTCTAGAGATTGCAAATATTCCCTTCTTAAAAGCTTCTTCTCTATTATAAAAATCATTTAAACTATAAAATCCATACCACTTAATATGTACTGTTTCTATTAACCTCACCTCATTTTTAGATAATATTATAATTTCTGAATGTTCAAATTATTATGGATACATAGCCTTGATTACTTGAATTATAAATAGTGCTTTTCAATAATACATTTTATTATTACTAATTTCAATAATGAATATGTGTATATCATCATGAATTTCCTATCATTTGTTTCGTCAAGTAGGGGTAGCGTCAGGAAAATGCGCATTTACAACGTTAAGGAAATCCCCATATTAAAAAGCCCCATTTATCAACATTTATATTGAGGAATTAGGTTCTTTTCGTTATTCCGTTAAAGCGCTCCTTTAATTGAATAACCAAAACCTCTCCTCACTCATAATATCACTTAATTCTTATTAAACTAACGCACCTCGTTAGTTTAAGTGTAATTCTTCACAAATTTTTAGCAGGTTTAGTTAAAAATCTTTTTTATATAAACAAAAGAACTGAGCGAAAAATAACGCTCAGTTCTTTTACAAACATCCCATTTCATAAATGTGCGATCATATTATTTTCGTACAGCTTCAAATGTAATGAGTTGGCTATCTGTTGATGGTTGCTTTTTGAAAGTATAATCGGCAGAACAAGTAATATCAGTTTTACATGCATCATTGAATTAGTAGCTTTACATAGAGATTTTTTAGATTCCACTGATGATCCTTGCAGTTATCACACTAAAACAGCTTCTTTAGTATATTCTATAAAATTTTAAATACAACAATTCCTTATGAAGCATCATCTACTAAGATAACCATCATTTTTTGAGAATTATATTGAACTTACCTTTTTAAATTGTGCAGATAATTTGCAGATATATATTAGCATAAGTACTCTCCATTCGAACATATGATGAAGTGAATGATAGGACAGGGAGGTATCATGATGTTTGCTTATATGTTAACTGCCTTAACACTTTGTTGTATCTCAATTATTATTACATCATATATTTCTAAACGTAAGGGTACCCTAATGGAGTATATGGTATTTATTATGTCTTTTAGTATGAGTATCGGTTTAAGTATAGGTTTTTATTTAGGTATTCTCTTTAAAGGGGAATTACTATATTCTACTTTGCTTGCTATTTTGATTAGTGGTTGTATCGGTCTTTTAGTCGGTCTACGTTTTCACCTATATACTGCCTTAGAAGGAATGTTCTCTGGATTAATGGCAAGTATGATGGGAGCAATGATTACAGAAATGCTAAATGCGCAACAAGCTCATAGTATACTATTCATTAGCCTTTTACTTTCTATAACGATAACTATGTCATGTATAATTCAGCTTTTATCAGAAACCTTTACTACTTATATCCATCGTCGGTTTCTATTATTACTCTCTATTGGCGTAGTAATTATCCTGACTATATTCATAACGTTCCCAGAGCATGTCCCACCAACCTCTTCCACAGAAGAACAACATAAACATTAGCAGCTATAATCGATTCCCTCTAATATTTCATTATATTAGAGGGAATCGATTTCATTAATTTTATATCTTAACAGATGAAGATTAAAAACACTTTGAATCGCTAGCCCAAAATTTCTATATCTATATAATTGATAACACATTAATTTCATAGATATTCAATTCTCTTTGCTTGAGAAGGTATACCATTCCATCTTGAAATAATTAATTTTCACTTAACCAATATATGTTTTTGGATCCATAGCATTGCTCTTCTGTGCATTCCATTCACCTTTATGGATTTCAAAATGTAAGTGCTGTCCTTCAGATTGTCCTGTATTCCCCATTATGCCAAGTTGTTGTCCTCGCTTCACTTTTTGACCAGCAGAAACAGAACGACTCTTTAAATGAGCATATACAGTCGTATATGTTTGTCCGTTAATATTGTGAGAAATAAACACAACATTACCATAGCTTGTAGAATAATAAGAGCGAGTGACTACACCTTCTGCGGCGGCAACAACCGGCACTATTCCTGAAGCAGCAATATCTAATCCGTGATGCATTTGCCTACCACGTTTCTCAAATCCAGAAGTATATCTTCCTACAGCTGGTTGAATAAATTCATTTGTTGTATTTATCTCTTGGGATTGTCGCTGCTCCTCTACATCAGTCTCACTTGTTTTTGATAGGAATTTACTTGATACATAACCGTTTTTACCGTTGTAATTAATTTTTTTCCATCCATTTTGTTCAAATAGAACTTGTACTTTTATTCCTTTTGATAAAGCACCGATTACACCATGATTTGTACCAGCACCGCTTCTTACATTTAACACGCTTACGTTAACATAGTAGTCATCAACTGTTGCTCCAGTAGATGGATTACTTGTTTCAGGTTTTAGTGGTGTACCTCTTTTAACAAATTTTACATATTCACTGCTTACATAACCAGTTCTTCCATTATGATTAATTTTCAACCAGCCATTTTCAACGCCAGTTACTTGCAATGTTCGTCCGGTTAATACACCACCAATTACACTATGGTAAGTAGCAGGACCTGTACGCACACGTAAAGATGTAGCGTCTACAATGTATATGCCGTCAGCTTGAACCGTAACATTATTTCGTTGTTCATTTGCATTAGAACCACTCTTTGAAATGTAATCTTTACTAATATAGGCGTCTTGTCCTTTATAGTTAATTTTGAACCAATTTTGTACTTCACCAGTCACTGGAACTACTTGTCCTTTATACATAGAACCTAAAATCGTGTGGGAAGTACTTGGACCTGTACGAACGCGGAGGGAGGATACGTTAACTTTGTAATCCCCATTCGCTACTTGAAATTCCCCATTGTTATTGTCGCTTCCATTTGAGCCACTGTCTTTCACAAATTGACTGCTTACATAACCCACTTTTCCATTATGGTTAATTTTCAACCAGCCGTTATCTTCTCCAATAACTTGTAAAACTTTCCCTTCATACACGCGCCCCATTATTGCACTAGATGTATTTGGCTGTGTGCGAACACGTAATACATTAGCAGTTACAATTTTACTACGACTCTTACCTATATTCGTCTTTGCTAGTACGCCATTTTTCGAAATAAATTCACTACTCACGTAGCCAATTTTTCCATTATGATTGACTTTCAACCAACTGTTTTCTTCTCCAATAACTTGTAAAACTTCCCCTTCATACACGCGTCCCATTATTGCACTAGACGTATTTGGCTGTGTGCGGACACGTAGAACATTCGTATTTACTGTTACTTGATTTTCATATTTTACTACATCAGTAGTTTGCTCATGCTTCGTGTCTTTTTGTATAACAGTATTTTTCGCTTGAGCAGTACCAATAAATACACTTCCTGTAACAGAAGCTACTGCTACACTAGCTAAAATTTTTTTCATAAGTATAAAACACCTTCCTACAAACATATTCAAGTATCATTATGTTTTTATGTTAACTTCCATTTCTTTTCATTCTAACTATTCAGGAAAAGTATCCTTTTATTATCCACCATCTATACCTAGTAATAAAAGAAACTTAAATCCATTACACTTTGAAAATTCTCTCATTGCTTCAATCTAACACTACACAATGTAGTTTTAATTTCCAAAAAAATAGCTACAAATGATCACCTATAATTAATACTACAAAAATAAAAAAATCATAATTTAGGCCTTCTTCATTTAACTTATACTTTTGCTTAAATATACCTGCCCCCCCTTTCACACTACGAATTGTAGTATAAAATAAAAGAAAGGTCAAATATAAGTATTTAGCCTTTTGTAACTACAATACATTACATTTATCCATTTCTAATCTAATCATAAATAATTATGTTTTTTAATCTCTAAATAACCAAAAAACATTTTTACCTTGTAAACTCTTCCTACAGAATAGCTCTCTCTTATTGTCTGAACTTTCATAAAAATAATATTCCCAATTCACAACATGACATATAAAAGCAGCAATCTACTAAGATAACTGCTTTACATTATGATAAACTACATGAATTTCACATTATTCCGGCTTATTAGGAATATTAGGGTTTGGAACATACTCAGATGTGTAATCTGTATATTTTACTTCCGTTACCATCCCTGCTGAAGCATGGTGTAGATCGTGACAGTGGAACATCCACTCACCCGGATTGTCTGCTACAAAAGATACTTCATATTCTTCTCCTGGTTTTAGATTTAATGTGTCTTTAACAATTGGAGAACCTTCAATCGGTTTTCCATCATTACTTAATACTTGGAAGAAATGACCGTGCAAATGCATCGGGTGATCGTCTCTTTTAGAGCGATTTACTAATTTCACTTTTACTAAGTCACCCTTTTTCACTAGAATTGGATCGATATCTGGAAATACTTTTCCGTTAATTGTATAAACCATTTCATTTCCATTCATTTTCGTATTCAAGTCCATATTATATGTGGCAGTATACTGCTGCTCTAGTGTGAAATTACCTAATTTTTTCTCACCATATTTCGTCATATCTAATTTCGGTAGTTTTTCTTTTTCATTTGCTCTGTCTTTCATCTCTTTACTACCTTCATATTCAATAATGGTTTTCATTCCTTTTGCACCTTTATTTGCTGAATGGTCTTCAACATACCATTTCCCAGGATTGTTAGCAGTAAATTCAACATCATAGCGTTCACCCGGTGCGATTGAAATTACTTTATCCTTTATAACTTTTGGATCGTTTATTGGTTGACCATCTGTCGCAACTACTTTTATATCATGACCGTGAACGTGTATATCATGTGATAGATAACCAGCATTAACGAGTCGAAGACGAACTTTATCACCCTTTTTCACTTTTAACAGCTCTACTAAATCACCGCTTTTACCATTGATTGTGAATAAGTTATACATACCCATATCATGACCTTCCATCTTCATATTTCCATGGTCCATTCCTGCCATATTACCAGAGTCTTTTTTATCACTACCCATGTTCATACCTGAATGATCCATGCCTTTCATATCATCATTCTTTTTCGTATTTTCATTATCCTTAGATTTATTACCTTTTTGCGCTTTTGTCATTTCTTTTAACTGCTTATTAATTTCTTCTTTATCTGTTATCCATTCATCTAACATTAACGTGTAATCTTTATCATACTTTTCATTTGTATCCTCTACAATAAGGGCACCATATAAGCCTCTATCTAGTTGATTTACAGAATCTTGATGTGAATGATACCAATACGTTCCTGGTACGTTCGCTTCAAATTCATAGGTGAAACTTTTTCCTGATTCAACCGCATCTTGTGTCACGCCTGGAATTCCATCCATGTTATTTGGGACAGGATACCCATGCCAATGAATAGATACTGGTGCGGGTAATTCATTTTTTAATGCCACTTTAACCTTTTCACCTTTTTTCACCCTAATTTCCGGACCCGGGGATGAACCATTAAATGTCCAGACTGGAACAATAACACCGCTACTTAGCTTTTGTTTTTCTTCTTTCGCTACTAAAGTAACTTCTGGCCCTTTTACAACTTTCAATGGCTTTGTAGCCGTTTCAGTCTGTGTTGTTTTTTTATCATTCATATTTTTATGATCATTTGTGGTATTTGTGGTCGCAGAACATGCAGCAATTAAAGATATTACGGAGACTGTAACTGCTTTTAATACAAATCTCTTCATAGAAAATCCCTCCTTTTTCTTTTTCAAGATTATTATAGAAGATAATTTTCAAGAAAATATGGAGATATAAAATGAGCAAAATAAAAAGGCACCCAAAATTGAGCGCCTCTTCTAACTATTATTTTGTAACAACTTCATCTTCTTTTACATTTACATTATTGTTACTCATAAACCCTTCAATCTCTTCAACTGTTCTAATGATATCTTTTGACAAATTTTCATAGCCATCTTTTGTTACAAGGATATCATCTTCAATACGAATACCAATTGATTCTTCTTCAATATATAGACCTGGTTCAATCGTAATAACCATACCCTCTTCTAATACTCTTTCTTTGTATGTTCCAACATCGTGAGTATCTAAACCAAGAAAGTGACTGACACCATGATAATAATATTTAGATAGTTCCTCATCTTCTTGAATTAAACCAATAGCTTTACACTCTTCTGCTAGTACCTTTTTTGTATGCTCATTTAATGCAGCAAAATTTAAGCCTGGCTTAATAATCTCTGTTGTTTCTTTCAATGCTTTTAATACAATATTATAGATTTGTTTTTGGCGACTAGAGAATGTTCCATTTGCCGGGAAAGTATAACTAATATCAGCGTTATAATAGTCTTTTTGAGCACCTAAATCTAGCAGTACTAAATCACCATTTTGAATTTGTGCATCATTATCTTCATAATGAAGAACTGTTGCATTTTTCCCACTTGCCAAAATTGTATTGAACGCATGATGCTTAATCCCAGATGACTTCAGTGTGAAATCAAACTGAGCTTCTAATTCATATTCCATCATGTCTGCTTTTGCATGCTTTAACACATTGTAAATACCGTCTTTCGTTACAGCAATTGCTTCTTTAATGATTTCAATTTCTTCCTCTGTTTTAAACACTCGTAATTCACAAATTTCCGGGTATACATTACCAATTGTTATGTGTGGGTACTGTTCTCTTACATGTTTAGCAAATGCTAATGTTTTTGTCTCTGTACCATTCCATTCACGACGCTCTAAATCTAAATATAGATGCTTCACATTTTCTGTAAAAAGTATATTTGACATTGTCTTTTCAAAGCTATCTAAATATACAACTTTCTTTATACCCGAAATTTTCTCTGCTTCTTCGTTAGAAACTGTTTTACCGACCCACTTTTCCATTACTGGATCTGACTTTTCAATAAATAGTGTTTCTTCAACACTATTTCCAACCTTTTTCAACATGAAAATAACATTTGGTTCATCGATTCCTGTTACATAGTAAAAATTCCGATTCGGCACAAATTTATAATGGGCATCTGCTGACATATGAGGTGCTTGTCCAGCAAATAAAATCGTAATCGATTCATCATGTAATGTTTTCGCTAATCGTTCTCTATTTTGAGCAAAAAATGTTGATTTCATAATAATCCCCCTAGCGTTCTATGTATAATTTTGAAACTGATTATCCAATATAATTCATTCTATTATTGTTATAATTTTTCGTCAATTAATAATGTTTATATAGAAGATAAACTTTCATTACTAGGCATCTAATCACTCCACAATTTCTTGACATTTATTCCATATACTTAACATCACATATATATAAGAAAGGAGCCTACAAACGTGAAACATTACGTAGGACTAGCCATTACTTCATTATTTATCATTACAGGATGCTCTAATAACGTAGAAACACCACCAGTAAAAAAAGAAACAGTTCAATCTCAGCCCCAAAATAAAGATAACGCAAATACGATTCCGCAAAACTTCTATAAAGAAATTACATCTGGAAAAATAGCGCACATTCACGGAATTGGCTATGCAGGAAATATGCCTGGTATTTCTATCGCAACTCATAATGGTATAAAAGTTTATCAAAATGGAAAATGGTTTGAAACTGCTACACAGTTACACGATTATATGGGCTTTCAGGCAACTAAAAATGGATTTTTTGCTAGTGGGCATCCGGAACCAGGTGCAAATTTAAAAAATCCTTTAGGATTAATGAAAAGTTCTGATGGCGGCAATAACCTGGAAAAGCTAGCATTCTATGGAGAATCTGATTTTCATAACCTTGCTGTCGGATATAATTCGGAAGCGATTTATTTATACAATGAACGTCCTAATTCTAAATTACAACAAGGTTTTTATGTCAGTACGGACAACGGACAAGAATGGAAAAATAGTAAGTTAAAGGGGCTTTCAAGTACAATCCATGCATTTTCAGTACATCCGGATCAAGCGAGTGTAGTCGCAGTAAGTGCTAAAGATGGTGTTTATTTATCTACAGATTACGGGAATACATTTGAACTATTCTCTAAATCACTTGAATCAACCGCAGTTACATTAAATAATGAAGATGCTATTTATGCCTCTATCAATAAGAAAGGTGAACAAATGATTACGAAAAAATCAATTGCTACAAATGAAGAGGTAAACATACAAGTTCCATCATTAGATGCTAAAGATAACATGATGTATATTGCACAAAACCCTCAAAATTCATCTGAGATAGTTCTTGCTACAATGCAAGCAAATGTATTCCTTTCCACAGATGACGGTAAAACGTGGAAACAGATTACTAAAAATGGCATATTACAATTTAATTAGAAAGGTGAATATAACGTGTTTTCAACAATTAGCGAGTGGAGTTATCAACTCATGTCTCCTTTAATGGATGTCGCGAATGCTACGAAATCAATCCCTCTTTTATTTTCGTTTTTATTAGGCATAGTGGGTACCCTTGCTCCATGCCAATTAACAGGAAACATTAGCGCCATTACAATCTATGGCAATCAATCTTTACAAAAGGGAAATATATGGAAACATATATTGTTATTCATTTTAGGAAAAATAATAGCTTTTACGACACTTGGACTATTAGTATGGTTCTTAGGAAAAGAGATTCAGCAAATATTAACTTTGTATTTCCCATGGTTACGTAAACTGATCGGACCTTTATTAATAATAATGGGGGTAATATTATCAGGTATTATAAAAGGTAGAAACTTCTTCTCTACCATCTTCCCTATCACATCTATACGAAAACAAAATGAAGTCAGCTCATTTTTTCTTGGGTTCTTCTTTTCGTTAGCTTTCTGCCCTACTATGTTTGTGCTATTTTTCGGAACATTAATACCACTCTCTTTAACATCTAATTACGGGTATTTATTTCCTACCTTTTTCTCTATAGGAACTGCTCTACCTGTCGTGATATTACTGTCCATTATCTCCTACCTAGGCTTAAATGGAACACCACTTAAAAAGAGCCGAAAAATAGGGAAAAATATTCAGCGTATAGCTGGTGTACTTCTCGTTTTAATCGGACTTTATGATACCGCCCTATATTGGTAATACATACAAAAGGTAAGCTTCAATGAAATAAGCTTACCTTTTGTATCATTTTATTCATTTTTCTTTTGTTGTAATTGTGTTAGCAAATTCGTAACAAACGCGAGAAACAATGGATCTTTCTCTTTTTTAGGCGACCACTGCATAATGAGTTGCCGCGGGATTTCAATGTCTATCGGTTGCACGATAAAGTCATGAATAATTTGTTTATGAAGTCCTGATAACGGAACGATCGTTATACCGTTAACTTGTAAAGTAAGTGCTAATGCCGAGCTAATTGACTCTGACTCCATCACTTTATTCACTGTTATTTCGTTTTTCATTAAGTATGGTTCAAGTACTTCTTTACAACCAGAAAGTGGCATAATAAAAGGATAATTTTTCAACTCTTTACTAGTAAGATTAGGTGGAATATTCTTTGAAGAAACGATAACATAAGGATCTTCACCAATAACTTCATAGTGAAATCCTGGTATTAGATTTTCTTTTATAGAAATAGAAAAATCAGCACTTCCAGCAGACAGCCAATTTAAAACTTCTTGATAGCTTCCCTCTCTAACTGCAAGCACGTACTGACTTTGATCAATATTACCTAATTGGATACACTCTGCCAAACAATATACAGTAACGGAAGGATACGTAGCTAATACAATCTTATACAAACTTTTATTCTTCAAGTGTAAAGCTGTTTCTTCAAGATTTTCATACTCCATTAGAAGTCGTTCTACACAAACTAAAAATTCTTTTCCATTTTCAGTTAACATCGTTCCTTGTCTAGAGCGCTCAAATAAAGTTAAAGCATATCGTTTCTCTAGTTTGTTTATAATATGCGTTATTGCTGGCTGTGTCATATGTAATTCCTTAGCTGCTAAACTAATGCTGTTCAACCGAGCCGCATATTTAAAAACTTTAAAATCAAAGACGTTCATTCTGTTCTCCTTATATAAAAGATATTTATATCATCTATAAATAACCTTCATTATATTTATCAAACTACTTCCTATACACTAAGTATACACTATCAATTTTACAAAAAAATAAAGCATATAAACATTAGAGGAGTTTTGATTAAATGAGTACTTACGTTTTAGTACATGGAGCATGGCAAGGTGAATGGGCATGGGAATTAGTAAAACCTCAACTAGAGGCTTTAGGTCACACTGTTATTACACTAGACTTACCTGGAAGCGGGAAAGATACAACTCCTTCACAAAATATAACGTTAGATTCCTATGTTGATGCAGTAACAGCTACTATAAATCAACAAACTGAAAAAGTTATTGTTGTTGGACATAGTATGGGTGGAATTGTGATCACTCAAACCGCTGAACTTATACCGAATAAAATCGATAAATTAGTATATCTTTGTGCATTCTTACCACAAAACGGAGAAAGCCTTGGCAGTAAATTAGATGGTGAAGCTGGTCCACAATTTTCAATAAATGAGAACGACATGACAGCTGAACTTATACCTAATCTAATTGAAAAAACATTTTTAAATGCTACCGAAAATGAAGAGATTAAAGAAGCATCTTCCAAAAAAATGCGTCCTCAGCCACTAGGACCATTTCAACAACAGCTAAAAATTTCTGAAGAAAACTTCGGAACTGTAGATCGCATTTATATTGAAACAACTCTAGATAGAGCGATTCCAATTGATTTTCAGCGCCGAATGAATACAGAAACTCCATGCTCGAAGATTATTACTTTAGAAGCTGATCATTCTCCCTTCTTTTCAAAAGCAACAGAACTTGTGAATTGTTTACATGCGTTAAGCTAAATTTCATTTAATGAAAATAGACACCCGCGGGTGTCTATTTATTATGCTAACTAAGGATTGTATGTTCTTCTCTACATTTGCATTCCCTTTTGCTTCATCTCCCACTTTTTATACAGTAATACTGCACCAAATAAGAATACCCCCGCAACAAATGAACCTACTGGTAACATCTTTATCATTTCATCTGGAAATACGAGCGGCAGTAATGGAAATGCATATGCTGCTGGAATACGTACACTAACTATTTTTAATAAAATAAGCATTAAAATCATATTTAATAAAGTGACTATAATCCATGAGTCGATTGCAAAGTACAATAAAGTTCCAACAGTTGCAGATGTAGTTAATACTACTATTTGTTTACATACCATTTTTTCATTGTACATCGGTTTTTGAAGTGATTCATACACAACAACTAATATTGGCGGAATAACCGCTAATTGTTCATGACCAGTGATCCAGCATATACTTATCCAAATGAAATTTAGTATTAGAAATACAGCCATATATTTATATTGGATGTTAACTTTTCTCTCAATACCGCTATTCAATTTAAAAACAAGGACACCAAGCATTAAAATAAATGTTAAAACGAAGACTGAGATAACAAATGACCATTCAGTCGCATTTGTCACTAAAGGTAATAAACCTGTCGCAATAGATGGTGCAAAATTTGATTGTATAATACGTAAAAACAGCATCATGAATATAAGTGTTACGCTTACTTTTGCTATATAAGCTAAATCCATTTGATTCACGATAAACCCAATACCAGCTGTTATTGACGGTGCAATAAAGATTTTTTCTGGCTGCCTTAACCAACCTGGCTCACGATACGCCCATAAAGCAATTGCCATCGCTGCTATTTCCGGCAAAATGACTTCCGGATCATTTAATAACACACCCGCTGTAACCATAGCTAAAATAAAGAAAATAGCAATCGTATATGAGATGATTGTTTCTTTTTTTGAAATTACTGCATTCATTATTACATACTCCCTTTACTTACTACTCTCACAATGTAAAACAAAATTTAATATACCCTACTAAGGTATTGTATATTAATATCTTTTCCATTTCAAGTATTCGTAATTTTTTCATTTTTCATCACCCATTACACTTACAAAAAAAGGATTTTTATAGGCGTTGACACTCATTGAAAGATAGGTTACAATAACTATACATTAGTAAGTAACTAATGTAATTAAATCTAACTTGAGGTGAAAACAAATGAAAAACATTTTATTCCGTATTAACGAATTATCAAAAAAAGAAAAAACATCTGGATTAACAGTTGATGAAAAACAAGAACAACAAATGTTACGTCAAAACTATACAAAAACATTTCGTGGAAGTTTAGATTCCATTTTATTAAACACAAAAATTGTCGATTCAAATGGTTTTAATGTTACACCAGTTGCATTACAAGATGCTCAAATTCGTTTGAAATTAAGCAAATGAAATTAAAACTAAAGAAACAATTGTATAAAACATAAAAGAGCTGGACTTTTCATAATGAAATTCCAGCTCTTTTTCTACTTAATATTGTTGTTTTTGCAATGTAACATACGAGCGATACATCGCAATTCTCCACGACACAATCATCGCAAATGCGAGTAAGAAAAACATCCCGCTTAATTGTGCTAAATCAAGTGTTTGGCTTAAATATGATTTTAATGCGACTCGTACAGCTAATAAACCAATCAAAATAAATATAAATGCTTTTGACGGTTTCATATATATATGTTCGCCTCTTATTTCGAACTTAGTTGTTTTAATAAGAAATATAGAGAAAATAAGTCCTGCGATAATTGCCTCTACTATTTCTAACGATGTTAATCGGAATTCCGGTAAGAAGAACATCATGGCGCCAGTACTCATAAAAATTGGCGGCAAAATAATTTTCTTTTTCGTAACCGGCTTTTTCGCTGACTTAAAGCGAAGAAACATAACACCAACGGCCATACAAACTGCTACGATACTTGATAAAAGTGCTACACTCATACTCTCCACTCCTATCTATTTAATAGACTTTTTGAGTAAAATCATAAACCAAACGAAACCGATACTTATAATAACATGACCTAATCCAGCCATATGGCTTAAACCGTTAAAGTCAGTTCCATTTACTTGTAGAAGACCTCTACATACCATTGTTACGATAGTAATAATTAATCCTGTATTATATACAACAAACCAGGCATGAAAACTTTTTGTTTCTTGTATTTGAAATACTTTAGCTAAAGCAACAGCGACTAAAAAGAATATGAATCCAAGCACTAGTACGTGTGTATGTACAAATTGCAACATAGTGGAACCTTTAATTCCTTGTGCTTTCGTATACTCTCGCGCAAATACTCCTGATAATAAACCAATAATTAAGTAAATGAATGCTGCATTATATAATTTCTTCATTCTATTCCTCCTGCTGTAAACTTTCCATATTCGCTGCAATCATTTTACGCAAAGTTTATGAACGGAATATGAACAAAATATTACATTCTATTTTTAAAGAACAAAAAAGCCATTCCACAATTATTAATTGCGGAATGGCTTTTCAACTTATTTTAAATCATCAATTGTGAAAGCACCAGGAAGTAACTGCTCAACAGTCACTTCTTTTTCGTCACCTTTTACATTCGTTAGTAAAACTCGCATTTTCGGATCACAAAATTCAGCAATCACTTGTCTACAAGCACCACATGGTGAAATAGGTCCGTCAGTTTCTCCTGTAATGACTAAGTAACTAAAGTCGCGCTCCCCTTCTGATACTGCTTTGAATATTGCTGTTCTTTCTGCACAGTTACATAAACCGTAAGAAGCATTTTCTATATTACAACCAGTATAGATTTTACCTTCTTTCGTAACTAATGCTGCACCAACCGGAAATTTTGAATACGGAATATACGCTTTCGATAACATCTTATTTGCTTCTTCAATATATTTTTTCTTATCCATATTATTTCCTCCTCAAAGTAAATGTAATGTTAATTAGTCAGTAATAACAGTATGAACTAATTTAGGAGCCACTGCTGTTTCAGCGATAGAAATATTTTCATAAATTTTTGCTTTTACATCTTCTACATTTTCACGATTTGCGTAGATCGTTACGAATGGCTCGCCTTCTTTTACTGCATCGCCAACTTTTTTACGTAACATTAAACCTACAGCTAAATCGATTTCATCTTCTTTCGTTGCACGGCCTGCACCAAGTAACATTGCAGCGATACCGATTTCATCTGCAACAATATTTGAAATCACGCCTGAAGTTTTAGCAGGTACATCAATTACATACTTCGCTTGTGGCATTTTTTCTGGATTGTCTACAATCGAGCTATCTCCACCTTGATTGCTTAAGAACTCTTTAAATTTCTCAGTTGCTTTTCCGTTTTTCATAACTTCAATTAACATTTCACGAGCTTCTTCTAACGTATTTGCTTTTTTCGCAAGTACGACCATTTGACTTCCTAATACAAGTACTAATTCTGTTAAATCTTCTGGCCCTTCACCTTTTAACGTATCAATTGCTTCTTTCACTTCTAGGGCATTACCAATCGCAAAGCCAAGAGGTTGTGACATATCTGAAATAACAGCCATCGTTTGACGTCCTACATTATTTCCGATGCGTACCATTGCATGTGCTAATTCTTTTGCATCTTCTTCTGTTTTCATAAATGCACCTGCACCTGTTTTTACATCAAGTACGATTGCGTCAGCACCAGCTGCAATTTTTTTACTCATAATTGAACTTGCGATTAGAGGAATTGAATTTACTGTTCCTGTTACATCACGTAATGCATAAATCTTTTTATCAGCAGGTGTTAAGTTTCCTGTTTGTCCGATAACAGCTACTTTGTCACGGTTTACAATATCAATGAACTGCTCTTTCGTAATTTCAACGTGGAATCCTTCCACTGCTTCTAATTTGTCAATTGTTCCGCCCGTATGTCCTAAACCACGACCTGACATTTTTGCTACTGGTACATCTAAAGCAGCAACTAATGGTCCTAATACTAATGTAGTTGTATCACCAACACCGCCAGTTGAATGCTTATCTACTTTAATGCCTTCAATTGCTGATAAGTCGATCGTTTCTCCAGACTCCACCATTGCCATCGTTAAATCTGCACGTTCACGATCTGTCATATCTTTAAAGAAGATTGCCATTGCAAGTGCACTCACTTGATAATCAGGAATACTTCCGTCTGTATATCCATTAATAAAGAATTTGATTTCTTCAGTCGTTAATTCTTTGCCGTCACGTTTTTTTGCAATAATATCTACCATTCTCATTACAATCACCATTCCTTTTTATATGATATGAATCTATTAAAATAATAAACCAACGATTGTTGCTGATAAGAAACTTACTAGCGTTGCACCGAAGAGTAATTTCAAACCAAATCTTGCGACTACATTCCCCTGCTTTTCATTTAAGCTCTTAACTGCCCCTGCAATAATTCCAATTGAAGAGAAGTTTGCAAATGAAACTAAGAATACAGATATAATCGCTGTCGTTCTGTCTGAGAAATTAAAGTTCCCTTGCGCTAAATCTGTCATAGCGACAAATTCATTCGATACAAGTTTTGTTGCCATAATATTACCGGCATTAACTGCTTCATGCCATGGAACACCCATAATAAATGCAAATGGTGCAAATACATAACCAAGAATTTCTTGGAATGAAATACCGATTACACCTTTAAATACTGCATTAATGAATGCGATAAGAGCAACGAAACCAACTAACATAGCTGCTACTGTAATCGCAACTTTAAATCCATCGATAATGTATTCCCCTAGTACTTCAAAGAAAGTCTTCTTCTCTTCTTCTTGCACTTCTAACATATCTTCTTCTTCAGTAACTTCATACGGGTTAATGATAGAAGCAATGATAAAGCCACCGAATAAGTTAAGTACTAAAGCGGTTACAACATATTGCGGTTTTAATAACACCATGTATGATCCAACGATAGACATAGAAACTGTAGACATTGCAGATGCACATAATGTGTACATTCTTTTCTCTGGCAATAATCCTAGTTGTTTCTTAACTGAAATAAATACTTCAGACTGCCCTAAAATCGCAGAAGCTACCGCGTTATATGATTCTAGTTTACCCATTCCATTTACTTTACTTAATGCTAGACCGATAGATTTCACAATAATAGGTAATACTTTAATATGTTGCAAAATACCTATTAAAGCTGATATAAATACGATTGGCATTAATACACTTAAAAAGAATGAAAACTCTTTTTGATTTACTAATCCACCAAATACGAAATTCACACCATCAGCGGCATATTTTAATAATTCCCCAAAACCATCTGCTATTCCGCTAATTAATATATTCCCTACACTTGTATTTAATAGTAAAAAACCCAAAATGAATTGTAATATAACCATCGTTATGATTGGACGATATTTGACTTTCTTTCTATCATTACTAGCAAGCCAAGCGATACCTAAAATCAATACGAGGCCAAAAACACCGATTAAGTATTTCATAAGCCGTCTCCTCCCATTCGTATCCGCTTACATTCTTTTCAATTGTTAAAGCAATAGATACACTATACTTTGTGTATCTATCGCTTTTCACACTTTATTAATTAGTAGTTATCTGTAGCACCTTTTGCATCGTTTAATACGATTGCAACACTAGCGCTTGCTCCAACACGAGAAGCTCCAGCAGCTACCATTTTATCTGCATCTTCACGTGTACGAACTCCGCCAGATGCTTTTACACCAACGTTTGGTCCTACCGTTTTACGCATTAATGCGATATCTTCAGCAGTTGCTCCGCCAGTTGAGAATCCAGTTGAAGTTTTTACGAAATCAGCGCCAGCTTTTACTGATAATTCACAAGCACGAACTTTTTCTTCGTCTGTTAGAAGGCAAGTTTCAATGATTACTTTTACAAGAGCTTTTCCTTTTGCTGCTTGTACTACTTCATAAATATCTTTTTCAACGAACTCATTGTCGCCATCTTTTAAAGCACCTACGTTGATTACCATATCAACTTCAGTTGCACCTTTTGCGATAGCATCTTTTGTTTCGAATGCTTTTGTTTCAGTAGTGCTTGCACCTAATGGGAAACCGATTACAGTACAAACGTCTACATCATGTCCAGCTAATTCTTCAGCAGCTAGCTTTACCCATGTAGGATTAATACAAACAGAAGCGAATTTATATTCCTTTGCTTCCTCGATTACTTTCATAACATCTTCTTTTGTAGAATTAGCTTTTAAAATTGTATGGTCAATTAACTTTGCAATATTCATTATTATCACTCCTCATATCTTTTAACAACTTCATTCTAACTCTTAGTTGAACAAATGTAAATATACTTTTGAAATTTTGTTCATTTTTTTAAAAAGGAATTTTCTTGTAGTAAATAAAGCGCATTCTAACTAAGAAACAATTCACGTTTAAAATCAAAACTTTTATATTAACAATGGTAGTATGTATCTCAATATCCATAATTATTTTTAAAAAGGCAATTTGTATTCAAAAAACACTCCCATAATTCATACATAACAAAATAAAAGGCTTTCTCAAGATGTTAATTTTGAGAAAGCCTTTTATTTCTAACCTTTTTGATAATGTAACAGTTCTTTTGCTGTATGCTGATCAATAATTAATACATTTGCATACCCGCCACGTAACGCACCATCAATTGCTTGTATTTTTCTATTACCACCTGCAACTAAAATAGAACGTTTCTTTAATTTAAGTTCCTCTAACTCAATTCCAATGGTACGCTTATTAATTTCTTCACTACTAATATTTCCGTCTCCGTCAAAGAAACGTGAACAAATGTCACCGACAGCTTGTTTTTTCAGAATGTTCGTTTCATCCTTATCTAAATATCCTAATCGGAATAATAACGCTTCATCACGCACTGTTCCGACAGTGAAAACTGCAATATTTGCTTGTTTCCCCATTTCAATAATGTGATGAATATGTCGATCCTGCTCTACTAATTCTTTTGTCACCGCATTATCAAATATAACTGGGAGCGGTAAATTTCTTGGTGTCGTTTGAAAAGCCTCTGCAAATAAAGCAATGGTCTCATTCGCATATGTATTTACACTCGAATGACTAATACCACCTTTTAGCTGGACAACTTCTACACCTTTCACATGTTGTGGTACGATTTTCCTAGCGATTTCATACATCGTCATTCCCCAGCTTACACCGACGATATCACCGTTTTTCACTGTCTTTTCCATGTACTCAGCCGCATATTTACTAATATACTCAGTAATCGTTGCATATTCTGGCACTGGAGAAAATACTACATGCGCCTCTAACAAGTTGTACTTTTCTTTCAATAAATTCCCAACGTTATCTAAATCAGCAAACGGATCGGCTATACTAATTTGAACAAATCCTTTTTCTTTCGCGTACTTTAATAATCTAGAAATCGTCGGTCTTGAAATATTTAATTTGTTAGCAATTTCTTGCTGACTATAATCGGATTGATAATATAATCTTGCAACTTCAACGCTTAATTGTTGTTTATCTTTTTCCATAGTAACTTATTACAAACCCTTTCCTGTATTTCCCTTTCGTTACAAGCATTATACAGCTTTATGCAAAAAAATTCGACTACCGAATTTTTACTAACTGAACTTCTACTTCACTTAGTATATATAATGAAACCTTTTTGTGTAGATTTACAAACCCAATATAGATACACTTGAAACATATAAATCGATTTATATGTAATTCATTCTTTTTTCTTTTTCTGTAGTAACGATAACAAAGCCGTTCAATAAGAAACATGAAACATCGTCTAAAAACTATTCAAATACCCCTCATAAACAGAAGATACTGTTTATGAGGGGTATTTATTCAATTTAAGTCTATAAAAATTGGATGGAAACAATGCAAGTTCTCACTTATTTAGAATAAGAGAAAAGATGATGTTTTATTTGTTCAATAAAATAATGATGGTGTATATTATCGTTAGATACTCGACTTGCCATAATAGCTCCCTCCATTGAAGATGCAAGAAAAGAAGCGAGCGATATAATATCTATATCTTCTTTAAGTTCTTGTTTCTCTATTCCTTCCTTTATGAGAGAGGCCATTAACATTACTGTATCATCATAACCTTTTGCTGCTGCTTTTTGTAATTCTGGAAATACTCCAGTACTTTCAATTGCGCTATTAAGTAATGGACAGCCTCCAGCAATAGGAGGGTTATTAGCTGCATCTTGATATACAAGGAATATTGCAAGGATTTTATCGATTGCTGTCTTTTTATTTTCCATCGCTTTATGAAAATGGTTCCACATAATCTCACCACTTTTGTCGTAGGCAGCAAGGACAATTTCTTCTTTATTTTTGAATCTACGATAAATAGCTCCTTTAGATAGTTCAGTAGCTGTCATTATATCCTGAATGGATGTATAAGTTATCCCATTAGTATTAAATAAATATAAAGATGTTTCAATAATCTTTTCTTTTACCTTATCAACTTTAGTCATGCTTTGTGGTCCTCCTAATAAAACGAGCTTAATATTCAAGGTGATTTTTACTATGATTTTTTTGAATTTTTATTGTAAGTATAAATAAGTTTGAAGCAAAAATATCTTATCAATCCCTATTTTATAGGAACCTAAAACAATACAGTTTGAGGTTCATTACATTATGTTATCTATAACATTCGAATGAATTTTCTGTTAATAATAATATGAACAATCGGTTAATTCAGTCATATTATACAACTAATTCTATTTAAAACCATAGAAGAAGTAAAAATATATAGTTAATTTTAATGTATAGACATATAACTATTATATATAATTTTTATTAATATGTTTAGCTAAAGGGATGAGCTACTCCCTCTTTCATTTCATTCTATAAAAGGGTAATCATTAATGATTGCTGTAATTTGATTGTAAATAAACAATCGATATATAAATATACTCGGTTTTTACTATTTTGATTTTGTTAATAATTTGTAAAAAGGGTTTAAAAAACTAGAAACTTATAGTATCATTAGATTCCGGACCGAACCGTTCGGTCCGGAATCTTGTATAAATCAGAAGGAGAACCTTATGCAGAAAGAAAAATCAAAGATTCTAAGTAATTTAATTATGGAGGTAATAAGGTGAACTTTATTAAAATGAATCAAAAAGAACTTATTATGCTACTAGTTTATCCAATGTTTACACTATTTCAAATTGGCTTGTTCATATTATTTGGCATATCACTTTTAACTAATGTCAATTTAGTTGAATCAGAATTTGCTCTTGGTGCCATGAGCTTGACTATACCTACTATTCTAGGAGTAATGTTCTTTAGGAAAGAAATTATTCAAAGTTTTACTTATTTTAAAGAGAAGACAATTTTGAAAATAGTAAGTATTCCTATAGTGGTTTTATTTATGGTAATTGTGGAAAATTCTATTATGCATTTTCTAAATACAGGTCAGCCAGAGAACCAAGAACAGGTCCTTACACAAGGGGCAGAGATTCCTATTATATTCACATTGCTCCTATTTGGAATTATGGGTCCAGTAATTGAAGAAATTATGTTTCGCCATATATTATTAAATCGTTTTTCGCGTTATGTTGGTACTGCTATTGCATCTATCATTTCAATTATAATTTTTACAGTACTTCATACGAACCAGCTTTCGGATATTGCTATTTATTTACCTGGATCGGTAATTCTTACTGCGGCTTATCTTATTTCTAACAGATCCATTGCATATGTTATGGCGATACATGTGTTAAATAATTCTATTGCTTTCATTCAAATGTACATGTCATAGTGAGACATATGTTAAACAATGGCATTACTTTCATTCTAAACTAGACTTGTTTCTGTTGCAGAGTTAAAAAATAGAGATAGATATTAATAAATGGGGAGTGCAATTTAGATAGTGACTAATAATTTGTATAATTCCTTGCACGTCAAAAAACCACAGTTTAGATGTAAACTGTGGTTTTTTTTATATAGGGGACCCACATCACAATTCAACTAAGAAAAGCAAATATCCTGAGATAAGAAAATTGGTATGAAGGTGTGAAATCAATTATAAAATGGTAACTTTAGAATAAATGAAACGAGAAATTACCGTCATTGTTTATTTCTCATTTCATTTACATATTTATTTTTGGAAAAATAACCTAACTCCAAATACTAATAATACTGTGCCAGTAATACCCTCTATTGTACGGTTCACTTTTTCTTTTCTTAAAAAAGTTCTTAATTGACGTATTAGCGTGATATAAAGCAAATACCATATTGCTGTCAAAGTCGTAAATGTGAGTCCTAACAAAAGAAATTGGAAGAAATGACTTTGATTGTTCACAATAAATTGGGGTAAAAAACTTAGGAAAAATACAGCAGTTTTTGGGTTTAAGATTGCCGTGGTAAATCCTTGTCTAAAACTTTTAACCGTTCCAATATCCTTAGAGTTTACTTCCACTGAACCTGACATATCTTCTTTTTTAGAAAAGGCACTTTTAATTGACTTTACAGCTAAATAAATTAAATAAAATGCCCCAGCATATTTTATTAATGTAAATAGCATAGCAAATTTCATTAAGATAGCAGAGAGTCCTAGTGTAGCCATTATTGTATGAATCATCATTCCAGATACCGTTCCCAAGACGGTCTTTATCCCACCATTTCTACCATGAGAGATAGTGTTTTTTGTAACTAAAGCAAAACCGGGACCAGGCATCATTATAATAAGGAGTGCTGTAAGGATAAATAATAAATAATTTTCCATGTTCTAATATTTCCTTTCCAATTTTTAGTTTTGCTTACAGTATAACTTTTTTCATTAAAACATTACATATAAAAGGCTTGATCAGAAGTTTATCTGGGTTATTAGTATCAATTTGGCTAAACATTATCCTAAAGCCATATTGATAAAACACATGGCAAACTTATATATCAAACGACAAGTTCAACTCTCACAAAAAACAGGATGAAAAAATAAACAGCGGAACAAGTCCACTGTTTACTTCGTCACGCCTTCATGTAATTTTTCTGTATAATCTTTTACATCTTTCCAGCTATCTTTCGCTGTATTTAAATCTTCTTTTATAAACGTAAACTCTTCCGGACTCATTCCTTTTACGTTTTGTAGTAAATTATTATATTTTGCACCTACTGTATACCATTGATTTGATATATTTTGCAGAGCTGTAATTGCTGCATCAATTGTTTCTGTCATATTTGTTGTTTTATTTTTCACATCTGTCAAAATTGCGACTTCTGCTTGTGCGCCAGAGATTCTATCTTTTAAATTGGCTATTTCTCTTTCTGCATTTGCGATATCTTTTTTCGCAATCGCAATCATCGGTCCGCCAGCGAGACATGTTATTAACGCTACGCAAAGTACACCACCAGCGATAACCATATCATTACTTTTTTTAATTGAATCATTATATGTATTTATTTGTTGCTCTAACGCTGGAATACCAGCATTCGTACTCGCCAAAATCGAAGTTAATTGATTTGTATCTTCTTTAAAACTGTTTGTATCTTTCGCCATTCTATCGCGAAATGCTTTTAAATTCCCTAATAAAATATCGACTTCATTTTGATTTTTTAAAATGTCCGCATACAACTTTTCTAAATCTGCTTTTAATTTACCGCTATCCTTTTGATCAATCGCTACTAGCATACTATTATAGTACGCTTGAAAAGTATTATTGTAATTAATAATATTTTGATCCGTTTTCATAATTTGAGGCTTCATATTATTTAACCAATACGCTGCATTAATTTTTGCATCTCTTTGGTGCTGAACCATATTTCCTTTAAACTCACTATTAATTGAACTTATTTTACTCAAATCAGTCTCTTGCTGATTTTGAATTAATTTTGCATATGAATCCATTGCAAATATGCTCGATGTCGTTTGCGCCATTACATCTTGGAAACCTGCTGGTCCAAGAGAATAATTTTTCGCATTTTCTTGCAATGTTTTTACGTTTTGTTCCGCTGCAAAAGGATGTAAAGGAAACGCGTTACTCGTTGCGAATCCAGCAATCATTATCGTTAAAAGACATTTTTTATAGAATTTATTACGCATAATTATCACCTATTCTTTTTATGAGGATATGAAACGTTAGAGGTAAAAAAAGCTCCTGCTCACTACTGAACAGGAGCTCTCTATTATTTAAAAATCATTTATCTGTACGTAATGCTGTAACAGTTCAATTACTATTATGCTTTTTTCGTATCTACTACTTTAATATCCTCAGCATAAATCTTTTCTGCATAGTCCTTAATGTTCTTCCAGCTATCTTTCGCAATATTTAAATCTTCTTTAATGAAAACAAGATCGTTTGGACTAATTGAATCTACATTTTGAAGTAAAGAATTGTATTTTGATCCCATTGTGTACCATTGGTTTGAAATGTTTTGCAACGCTGTAATTGCAGTATCAATTGTATTTGTTAAATACTCCGTTTGTGTTTTAATGTTCGTTAATCCTGCTACTTCTAATTGAGCAGTTGTAACTTGTCCTGTTATTTTTTGAATTTCAGCTTGTGCATTATCAAGCTCTTTCTTCGCTAAAACAATACCAGCTGTACCACCACCTACAGCTGCTGCACCACCTGCAATTAACGCGACTCCTAGCGGCGTTCCTGCACCAGTTGCAATAACTACTGCACCACCGATAATTGCAATTGGTCCTAACGCTGTAGCAACTGATGAACCGATAATAATTGCATTATATTTACTAATTGCTTCATTGTACGTTGTAATTTGATTTTGCAATAGCGGAATTCCAGCGTCTTGACTAGCTAAGATAGATGTAATTTGATTTGCATCTCCCTTGAAGTTTTGCGTATCTGACGTCATTTTATTGCGGAATTTCTTCAAGTCTTCTACTAATTGATCTACTTGTGCTTTATTTTCATTAATACTACTTGATAATCTAGTTAAGCCTTTCGTAAGAGTCGCTTTATCTTTTGCATCTACCGCAGCAACTAAAGTATCATAATAGTTTTGGAATTTCGTATTGTAGTTAATGATATTTTGATTCGTTGAAATAAGCTGTGGTTTTAATACATCTAACCATTGCTTCGCATTTCCTCTAGCTGTATCTTGGTGCTGAATTACTTTCCCTTTTAAAGCCGCATCAACAGACGATACATTTCCAAAGTTAACATTACCTTGTTTAATAATTGTTAAAGCGTACAGATCCATTACTAAAGCGTTTGAACCTGTTCTTTCCATTGCATCTTTTAGGCCTTCTGGTCCTAATGAGTATTCTTCATAGTCATTATAAGCTTTTGCTACAGCATGAACTGGAGCTTGTTTCACTGTACTTTCAGCTGCATACGTATGGGCCGGCATAATATTCCCTGCTGCAAATACTGCCATAAGTGCTGATAGAGCCATTACTTTATAAGGTTTTTTTGTCATTTTTCTTCTCTCCCTATATCGTTACTTATTTTTAATGTACTTCAACGTTTGTAACGTAATCTTCAAATTGATTTGTTTGCTTATTCATTTCATCACTTACTTTTTTAAGTTGATTGAAATGTTTTTGAAGTAAACTACTGTCTGTATACGTGCCTTCTTCAATATTTGTTTGAATTTGGATCATATTATTATTGAAAACTTTCCAATCCGCTAATAACGTTTCTAAAGTTGCGATTTGGCGATCAATTAGTTCTGTAAAGCTACTTACTTGATCTTCAACGAATGTAATTTGTGTCGCCTCTGCTTCAGTTTGTGATAACTTTTGTATAAGTGGTAGTAGCTCTTTTTGCTTTTGCTGAATGCGAAGAGCTGCTTCCCTCGTTTGACTATCTGCAGCATTTACAATTTCATTACTTAAAGTACCGATAGAAACAAAATCAATTGTTTTCGTTTGTGCAGTTTGATTTGTAATGGTAAATACTTGTTTACCGATATTAATAGAACCTTTAATAATTTCTTGAGGTCTATTCAAAATAGTAGTTAGTTCAGCTTGAATTTCCCCTTGAATTCTTTTAATATCTTCTCTTAGCTTCACAATATCTCCACTTGATCCTTGCAGTGTTTTTATTGCTTCATCAGCTTTAATCGATAAGTTATTGCTATCTTTGTCTAATACTGTTTTAAATCGATTTAACTCTAATAAATCTTGCTCCATACTCTCTTGGATGCTTTGTACTTGCAGTTGTAATTTTCCATATGCATTTGTAAAATCTGCTTTTGCTTGTTCATCTTCATTTACGTTTCCTGCTAGTTCATAGAGCTTACTATAATAACTATTAAATCTAGTACTATATCTCATCATCTCTTGATTTAAATCAATTAACTTCGGATTATATTCATCGATCCACTCTCTTACATTTGCCTTTGCAAACTTTTGATGATTCGTCAAACTACTCATCGCATTCACCTTAATGTCTGGCTGTTGTAAAATAACTAATCCGTATGCTTGTATAAGCGGTGACTGTGATCCTAACATTCTAATTGAATTGGATAATGTATTTGGAGCAATTACATTTTGTGCATATACTGCTTTCACTTCTGTTTGCCCCTCCTTAGCGTAAGCGCTTACAGGAATGAAGCAACTCGTAGATACTGCTGTAACCAATAACCCTGTAATTAAAGTCTTTTTCACTTTAACTCCTCCTATGTATTAGCAACTATTACTATCGCATTTTATTATTCTATTTTCTTGCAATTAATTTGAGATGGTTACAATAGAGAACATTCTCACCGTGATTCATGTACGAACCATCTCTCCTAACTTTTTTCTACAGTACTTACTTATTGTTATAAAACATTTCATACCTTTTCATATGTGCTTAGTATGAATAAAGTTGTATAAATTTTCTATTCTATTGCAATTTTCACATTCATACAGTGAATATATTACATAAAAATATTATTCATTTTAAACTAATTCACGTATAAAAGTATGAAATTTCGTTTTGTTTTCAAGTAAGTTTTGTACTGTAAGGTCATTTAAACACAGCTATTTATATAACGTAAAGAAGTATTTTCATTCCCTTTATTTTCAAGCTCTTATGTCCTTATCCCAAAATAAAATTCGTTTCACTTTCCCGATTAAAATATCCATATATCACAACAGAAAACACTACTTACTCACAACGGATAAAATTATATTAATATAATTTTTAGTTAAATATGCAATAATGCATAGCGTATACACAAAAAGGATAGCTTCACTTTCGTGAAACTATCCTTCAAAAATCTTTTTACTTTTTCAAATGATATGGAACTGTCGTAATAACAACATTTCTCTTATAGAGTAAATACGCACGTATGAGTAAACTTGATTGATTATGAAGAATGTTATGCCAACCTTTTTTCGGAATAAACTGTGGTATAACGACCGTAACTCGATAATTTGATTCACTCGCTTTATATTGCACTGTATCAATGAACTTAGTTAGCGGCTGAATAATACTTCTATAATGAGAATGCAATGTAACAAGCCTTACTTCAGGTTGCCACTTCTTCCATTTCTCTTCAAATTTCTTTTCCTCTTCTCTGTCAAAAGCAACATATACAGCGATAACTTGATCTGCAGAAAGAGCCTTCGCATAGTTCAATGAATTTTCTACTACATGAGTCATACCAGCTACAGGAACGACAATTACATTCCCCTCAATCGGAATAAGGGGCTCACAAGTTTTTAAACTTAATTGATCACCCACTGCATCATAATGCTTCTTAATTCGATGGAACAAGAAGATAATAGCAGGTAAGAAAATAAGGATTGACCAAACTTGTGCAAATTTCGTTAAAAAGAACATGCTCATAACGATAAAACTAATGACTGCTCCAATTAAATTAACCGTTAATCTTAAAGCCCATCCTTCAGGTTTTTCACGAAGCCATTTTAATACCATACCCGTTTGAGAAAGTGTAAATGGAATAAACACACCTACTGCATATAGCGGAATTAAATGTTCTGTTTGACCTTGGAAAGCTACAATTAAAATAATCGAAGCAACTCCAAGTATAATAATACCGTTTGAGTAACCAAGGCGGTCTCCTCTAATCGTAAACATTCTCGGTATGAATTTATCTTTTGCAAGGTTAACTGCTAATAATGGAAATGCAGAATACCCTGTGTTAGCAGCAAGAATTAATATTAAAGCTGTTGTGCCTTGTATGAAATAGTACATGAAATTACGTCCAAATGTTTGTTCAGCAATTTGGGAAACAACAGTTACTTCTTTACTCGGCGTCACTCCGTAATAATAAGCTAAAAATACAATTCCTGAAAATAACACAGCAAGTAATGCACCCATCGCAAGCAAAGTTTTCGCTGCATTGTTTGGTGCAGGGTCTTTAAAGTTTGGAATTGCGTTTGAAATCGCTTCAACACCTGTTAAAGCCGAACTACCTGATGCAAATGCTCTTAACAGTAAAAACAAACTAATTCCCGCAACCGGCGTTCCAATCGGCGTGTGTAAGGCCTGCGAAACGTGACCAGTTAAAATATTGTATATCCCTACACCAATTAATATAAATAGTGCTAAAACGAATAAATAAACAGGATATGCTAAAATGGAAGCTGACTCTGTTACGCCTCTTAAATTTAATATGGTTATAAATATAACAAATATAATCGCAATGATTACATTATGTGCATGTAAGCTAGGAAAAGCCGATGTTAACGCATCTGTACCTGCTGATACACTTACTGCAACAGTTAAAATATAATCAACTAATAAAGACCCTCCAGCTATTAAACCTGGATTCATCCCTAAGTTTTCTTTTGATACAACATATGCGCCTCCGCCATGTGGATAGGCAAAAATAATTTGACGATAAGATAAAATAAGAGCTGTCAATAATACTAATACCCCAACAGCTATCGGAATGGAATACCAATACGCAATCGCTCCAACACCTGCTAAAGCAATTAAAATTTGCTCTGGTCCGTAAGCAACTGATGACAATGCGTCAGAAGATAGAATGGCTAGCGCCTTCGTTTTATTAAGCTTTTGCTCTCCTAACTCAGTTGATTTTAACGGCCTTCCAATTAAAAATCTTTTAATAGATGAAACCACAGCTGTCCACTCTCCAATAATTTTGTACGAACGATTCTGCTTGTTACAGCCAGCAAACTATTTCTTCAGAAAACAAAAAATGTCTACAAGCCATAGCGAAATAGACTTGTAGACATTATTTTTTTTGTCGCACAAGCTCCACCTTCCTTCTCAATATAACGCTTACGAGGTTAGCTGTCGGATTCGGGCCTATGAGTAGCCCTACCTTTTTTTAAGGATTCACCCCATCGGATTATGTACTAATCCGTAAGAACGGGTCCCCCGTACCGTGCGGTTTCAGCGATTTAGAAAATTGAAACTGTGGATTATAATACTCCTTTATTTTCAAAATGTAAACAAAAATTTTTAAAAAGAAAAAATTTAAAATGATTGCGCATAATCCGCTGATAAATATACATAATGAATACTAAAAAACCCTTAAAGGAGACCCGTATGTCTAAAAAGAAGAAACCGCTTTTTTCCGATTCATATTTAGATGCAGTAGCAAATGAAATTAATCAGTTATATGGTAAACGTGAACAGGAAATAAACTTGACAGAAAGAATTAAAAGAAACAAATAATTTGTCATACGCAAATAAAAAAGATAGCAATACACTTATATATTGCTATCTTTTTTATTATTTCATACATCTAATTCTATTACGGGTTTGTTAAATGTCATTTCTTCATACACCTTCAAATTTTGATATACCACTCCTAGTAATGGTGCTTCTAAAGAAATTTGTTCTGCTACATCTAGTAAGTATCCTTGCAAATGCTTCCCTTCAATAAACGAACCTTTTTCCATATCACGCTGCATGGAGGACTTCATATCATAAGAAATTTTATCAATTGTTTTCATATGTTCCTGGGCAATATTATCTTTAACTGGAGCTCCTAATACCCTCATAATTTGCACAGATTCCTCAAATAAATTTCGGATAAATTCACGTCCACCTTCACTTTCACGAATTGGTCCTATCGGTGCACGCATTAATGTTGTAACGCCTGACATGACAGTAATAAATAAATATTTATGCCACATATCTTGCGTGATATTTTCACTTAAAACAAAGCTAGCTTTCGTACCTATAAATGCTTTCGTAATACGCTTTATTCTCTCTGAATCTTGAGGCTTAATTTCTCCAAATACAAGTCTGTTGGCAGCACTAGTTTGTACAATTTCTCCTTGATCGTTTAACGTCGTCTCAATAAAGCATAAACCGCCCATTACTTTTTCCCCGCCGAATTCTTTTTGTAATAGCGATAAATGAGCGATACCATTTAACAATGGAATGATTACAGTATTTTCGCCAACAAACGGCTTCAAATCTTGAATTGCCTCGTTTAAGTGATACGCCTTTGTTGAAAATAAAATCACATCAAATGGAGAAGTTCTATCTTCTTTCGTTATCAATTTCGGTTGAAAGGAAAAATCTCCATTCACACTACGAATAACAAGTCCTTTTTCCTCTAATTGTTGTTTTCTTTTGCTGCGAACGAGAAATGTAACATCTTCTCCCTTTTCTACTAATCGGCCACCAAAAAATCCACCGACGCCACCAGCTCCTAATACTAAAATGCGCATACAACATCCCCTTTTCCTCACACAATTATACTAGTTTTAGTATACATAACATTATACATGTCCCTTGTTAAATTAGCTGAATTTTCATTCTTAATCTATTGAAAAAACAAGGTTATTTTCAAGAAAAATTGGGCATGTTGTTTCTATAGCTTATACGGAAAGGAAACAATGCAAATGGAGGCAATGCAAACAATCGAAGAAAAAGATGTAACAACAGCTATATTTCAATTTATATTCCCGTTTTCGTTTAAAACTGGATATGAACAAAATATGTTCCCTTTCTTACAAAAAAATAATTTCCGTCCTTTTCGACTTGATCATCTTGAAGATGAAAATACATATTACGGACAGTTTCAAGTTTCACATCAAAATATGGAAGCATACTATCTTTCATTTACGAATAAAATTCTTTTTCCCCATTCAGAACATCAAAAGGGACTACAGCGCTATTCTAAAGACCTTAATTTAAATGGACATTTAACAACAAATCTTATTTCCGTTCCATTCAAGATACATTCTATTGATGTAACACTTTGTCCTTATGAGCTTGGCTTTTTAACAATTCGAACAGAAGTCAAAACCGCTCCAAACATGACATTATCAGAAGCCATCGAATTTGCTTCTCGATTCCGTGTGCTTGAAACTAGAAATGATACAACCGAGACCATTTGTATTGAATGTGATGGAAAAAAATATTCACAAGTAGAAAAACTTATATTCGGCGATTTATTTCATGGCTTAACAGACTTCTTTGAGAATAAGAGGTTGCGGAGTTCATACTTTCAAACATTCCCTTTCTTTGAAGACCAACGAATGTATGTACAAACTTTATTATCTATTAATAAAAAGTCAGACCTTCATGTAGTTGATGTATATCGAGCTTCCAGTCTTTCCGGATTAACAGACGATGGTAAGCCGTATATTAGTGCAAATAATGTTCCTTATATTCACGATTATTTAACAAAGCATTCTTATCAAAGATGGGCTCCTAACCGTTATTTTATTATGGAAGAACATATTTTCACATGTATAACAAATGAAGGTGAACGAGAAGTCACTAAACTTGCTAGTCAAATGTACGGAGAATTTTATTACGCTTTATTATTAAACCTATTTCATAAAATTGTTTTATTAAAGATGGCGAACGCTTATGCTGAGCTAAATATTGAACAAGATACAAATGAAATAGAGAAATTAATTTATTCAATCAATTCGTTTACAGCGAATTATTTTTCTTTAGAATTAGTATCTCAATCACAAAGTGAAGATATTTTCTTCCGCTTAAGAAAACTTTTTAACATTGAAATTTTATACTCGAACGCGAAACAAAATCTTGATAGTTTGTTTAAATATCAAGAAAATGTTGCCGCTAAAAAAGATAGCCTTTTATTATTAATTTTAACTCTCTACTCTGTGGTGGGCCAAATGTTAGGGTTTACTATGATTGACCTTTTAAGAAACACAGATTCAAACAAAATATCATCGCCCCTTGAATTTTTTGCACTGTTAATAGCAATTAGCGGTATAGTCATTTCCTTTATTTTAGGTGCACAAAGTTTATACCAGTGGGGTATACAGCATCGAAGAAGACAAGCGTGGGTAAAACAAACTGTACTTTCTGCTGTGAAAGAAAAAGAGGATAAAAATTAAAGACAATTCTTTTTAAATTACAAATACATGATACGCTTCAGTAAATGAAATTTTTATCAGCGATTTTTCGAATATATCGGCGCAACTCGGAATATATCAGCGATTTTTTAAATATATCGGCGATTTTTCAGATATATCGACTTACCGACAAAAAACAGAACCTGACAATATAAAAAGGGTGCTCCAAAATAAAGTTTGGAGTACCCTTTTTTATTACACGAATTCAGCTTACTTACCTGCTTCGATTTTCTCTAATGCAGCAGCTACTTGTTCTTCCGTTAATTCATGTTGTATTACGTAGCGGTTACGTGGGCTTACACGACATTCATGAGAACATGCACGTAAATGTTTTGCTTCGTTTTCTTCAGAACATAAAATTTTCTTGTTACATTCTGGATTTGAACAGTTTACATAGCGCTCACAAGGTTCACCTGTAAAGTGGTCTTTACCAACAATAACATGTTCTTTTTGGTTTACTGGTACAGCAATACGCTCATCAAATACGTAACATTGTCCATCCCATAGCTCGCCTTGTACTTCTGGATCTTTTCCGTACGTTACAATTCCGCCGTGAAGCTGACTTACATCTTCATAGCCTTCACGAACTAACCAACCAGAAAACTTCTCACAACGAATTCCGCCTGTACAGTAAGTTAAAATCTTTTTACCCTCAAGTGTTTCTTTGTTTTCTCTAATCCAATCTGGTAATTCACGGAATGATTCAATATCTGGTTTAATTGCACCTTTAAAATGCCCTAAATCGAACTCATAATCATTTCGTGCATCAATAATAACTGTATCTTCTTGTTTCATCGCCTCATAAAAATCTTTTGGCTCTAAATATTTTCCAGTTATTTCTTTTGGATTAATGTCGTCTTCTAGACGAAGTGTAACTAATTCTGGACGCGGACGCACGTGCATTTTCTTGAATGCATGGCCTTCTTCTTCATCTATTTTAAACACGATACCATCAAAACGTGGATCATTGTTCATTGCTTCCATGTATTTCTCTGTTTGTTCTACAGTTCCAGAACAAGTTCCATTAATACCTTCTTTTGCTACAAGGATTCTACCTTTTAATTCAAGTGAATTACAAAATTCTAAATGCTCTGCAGCGAATTCTTCAGGGTTTTCAATTGTTGTGTACATGTAATAAAGTAATACTCTGTATGGTTTTGTAGTTGCCAATGTATTTCTACCACCTATCTAATTTTTAAAATCATGTATAAGTTAACGTTCATATCAAAACATATATAATAAGAAAATGTATCCAAAGTTTTATGCATCCCATTTTCTTCTCTTTATACTATTTTCTATAAGTTAACAAAAATAAAAAACAAGATTACACACCAAAACACTATGGTTATGTTGCAATCCCAATATATTATATATCATACAAATCCATTTCCATCAATTAATATGCTGTATAATAGGCTTTTTGTTCACATAAATTTCAAAAACAGTCCTTTAATTTATTATCTTCTCCTTTATTCAGCGCCCATAAACTTCCAAAATATTTTTGTATTTCCACACCATTAATTGCACAAAGTCATATAATTTGCATTAAGGAAACTTTTATGTTCAAATGAAATCAACACATAACATATATAAATGTATTGAAATAATGAGTAAGAATAAATACAATAATTTCATCAAGTTAAGATTTCAAAGGGGAACACTACTATGAATAAAGATATTTCAAAAGACGAACAAATCCCTTCTCAAAGTACAACTGTTCAATCAGCACATTTAGCGCTAAGCGGACAAACGAAAGGCTTAAAAAGACTATTACCATTCTTAGGGCCTGCTTTCATCGCTTCAGTCGCTTATATTGATCCTGGAAATTTCGCAACGAATATTGCTGCTGGTTCACAATATGGTTATTTATTACTTTGGGTAATTCTCGCTTCTAATTTAATGGCTGTATTAATTCAAACTTTATCAGCTAAATTAGGAATTGCTACTGGGAGAAACCTTCCAGAGATAGCTCGCGAAAATTTCCCGAGACCTGTTTCCATCGGTTTATGGATTCAAGGTGAACTTGTTATTATGGCAACTGATTTAGCTGAATTTATTGGGGCAGCACTCGGATTGTACTTGTTATTCGGAATTCCAATGTTACCAGCAGCTTTAATTACAGCAGCTGGATCGTTTATTATTCTTGAATTTCAACGCAGAGGCTTTCGTCCATTAGAAGCAATCATAACAGGGATGATTTTTATCGTTGTTATCGCTTTTGGTGTCCAGGTCTTTTATGCAAAACCGGAATTAAGCCCTCTTCTTTCAGGACTATTTATCCCAAAATTCCAAGGCGTGGATAGTATTCTTTTAGCAGCTGGTATTTTAGGTGCGACAGTTATGCCACACGCAATATATTTACATTCCGCCTTAACACAGCGCCGTGTAGTCGGAACAAATGATGAACAAAAGAAAAAGATTTTCCGTTTCGAATTCATTGATATCATTATTGCAATGGTTATCGCTGGAGCCATTAATGCGAGTATGTTAATTGTAGCAGCTGCTTTATTCTTTAAAAACGGCTTGCACGTTGAAGACCTTGACGTCGCTTTCAACCAATTCAGTAATTTAGTCGGTCCTGCATCCGCTGCTTTATTTGGAATCGGACTTTTATCAGCAGGATTATCTAGCTCGTCTGTCGGTACAATGTCTGGTGACATTATTATGCAAGGATTCATTCGCATGCATATTCCGTTATATTTACGCCGATTTATAACAATGATTCCACCTCTAGTTATAATTGCTTTAGGTGTAAACCCAACTTATGCTCTCGTTATGAGCCAAGTTGTCTTATCGTTTGGGATTGCCTTTGCATTAGTACCGCTTATTATGTTTACAAGTAGTAAAAAGATTATGGGGGCACTCGTTAACCACCGTATAACAACTTTCATCGCTTGGATAATTGCTGCACTCGTTATCGTTTTAAATATTTTCTTACTGTATCAAACATTTATAGGGTAATGAAAAAGGGTATTCCAATCAAAAATGGAATACCCTTTTTAGTAAAATAATTCTCTTCTAATTACCTTTTACGTATGTACCTCTTTCCGGCATCAGCGCACCTTTTTTAGTTCGAAAATAAAGTGGCAAGCCTTCCGTACAAAACATACTCACCTCGGATGGATTCTCTCTTTGATGATGGATGTGTAAATGCGGCTCACTTGAACTTCCAGAGTTACCAACTTGGGCAAGAACGAAGCCTTCATTTACATGTTGTCCTTCTTTAACTTTAATTGACCCTTTCTTTAAGTGAGCGAGAATCAAAAATGTCCCTGTTTCATCTAACCGTAAATAAATATGATTCCCGGCCATTGACTGAAAATCATCTGATCCCGGAACTAAATCTTTTTCATCATTATTAACTGATACAACTGTTCCAGAAGCTGGCGCCATTACTGTCGCTCCGTATATTCCATAATCCTCTAACTTACTACTTTTCACTTCAGCAGGTGGAATGAGAATATCATATGCCCATCTTTCATTTGGTTTTATCACATGATAATTCTTCTCTAGGCGATCACCACCCCACCCTACTAACGCCCGCTCATTCAAAGGAAAACGAACGACTATTTTAGGACTCGTAGACTGTACATCTGCTGGGTATGCAATTCTCCCAATGTTAGCGAACCACCCGACAGGCCAAGCTCCAATGATAGAGAACAGAACTATTAAAAGTAGCGTTCTATCTATTCGCTTTCTAAAGATGCCTTTCCAAGCAAACATTACTACTGAGCCTATCAAAATAAAAATCGAAACTACGCTAAATGCTTGTATCCACCACCAAACAACGACTGATATACTACCATGAGCTAAATAAACTACACTCCAACTTATAATTAAAAAAGAAACTATACTTGCTAACAAACTTTTCTTCCACATGCTGTATCCCTACTCTCAAATCTTTGTTCTCAATGATACGAAATAAAAATTACGGCATATGAAAGAAATACTTACGACTTTCTTACTTTTTTATACTGTGGTAATTTCACAGTGAAAATTGTTTCTTTATCGTTACTACATACAGTTATATCTCCTTTATGGAGCTGAGCTATACTTCTCGAAATTGCAAGTCCCATTCCTTTCCCACCCGTATGAGAGCTACATGATTTTTCACCACGATAAAACTTCTCAAAAACGTAAGGAAGACTCTTTGTCGGAATACATTGTCCAAAATTTTTAATTTCTACTTCAACATTCCTTTCTCTTTGGGAAATTTGAATTGAAATTTCTTTTCCATCTTTCCCGTACATAATGCTATTACTAATTATATTTTCAAATAGTCTCACTATAAGTGCTACATCAACTTTTACATATAGCTCTTCATTACTTTTAATATAAAAACTCATATTGGCATCATCTAACTGTGGTAAAAAATCAATCATGACCTGTTCAATTAATGCTTTCATATCTACTACATTTTTATGTAATTCAATCTCTCTATAGTTTATTTGACAGTATTCTAATAAATCTTCAACTTGATTTTTTAGTTCATAACTTTTTCGCTTTAATATGCTTACATATTGTCCACATTCTTCTCCATGTGAATGAAGCTTATTTTCTAGTAAGTCCGCATAACCAATTAGAGATGTTACAGGCGTTCGTAAGTCATGTGAAATATTACTAATCATTTCATTTTTCATTTCCTGTGATTTTTTTTCATTTTCAATAGACTCTTTTAAACTTTTGGCCATTCTATTGACATTCGTCGCTAACTCACCAATCTCATCGCTTTTCGAAATAGGTATATGTATTTCCAAATTACCATTGCTTATTTCCTTCACGTTCTTATTGATCTCATTCAATCTTTTTATAGTTGTCTTTGTCAGTAATGCAAAATATATAGTGGTTAACAGCAGAAAAAACATAAAATAAACAAACGAATATTTTTCTTCTAGCGCGACAACGTCACTATATATACTTCCAAATAAAATTTGAACTAATATGATACTTACCGTAGCTAACAGAATACTACATATAAATGCAAAAAAGAATTTAGCTCTAATTCCTTGTAATGATTTAATCTCCAATTTTATACCCGACTCCCCAAACATTTTGTATAAACCTCGGTTCTTTTGGATTCTCTTCAATTTTATTTCTTAATCTCGCAATATGAACCATTACCGTATTATTACTTTCATAGGCCCTTTCATTCCAAACACTTTCATATATTTCTTCAATCGTAAACACACGGTTCTTTGCAGCTGCCATTAAGTGCAAAATATCATATTCAGTTTTTGTAACATTAATTGTTTGTCCATATATCTTTACTACTCTAGAAATTTCATCTATTTCTAAACCTTTAATGTTTATTTTCTTTTCCATTACTTGGACAGCAATTTGATTAAAATATGTATACCTTCTTAATTGAGCTTTCACTCTTGCTATAAATTCAATTGTACTAAACGGCTTCACAATATAATCATCTGCCCCAGTACTAAATCCAATTACTTTATCTACATCCGATGATTTTGCGCTTAAAAACATAATTGGTAAACTATATTTCTCTCTAATCCTTCTACACAGTTCTATACCATCCATTTGAGGCATCATAATATCAAGAATAGCAAGTTGAATACTGTTATTATTTATTATCTCTAATGCCTCTTCTCCGTTATGAGCACTAAAAACAGTAAAACCTTCTTGCGTTAAATTCACATTAATAAATTGAACAATATCTAGATCATCATCTACAATTAATATTGAGTTTTTCTCCATTTCTAAACCTCTTTTTTGAAATATATTCCACATCCAATTTTAACATAAATCAAACCTGCCCTTTCATCTTGAATAATCTTTATTTTCAGTTTAAATTATATAATAACAAATGCATTCTAGTTTCATAAGAAATGGAGTGAAAATATGTTTCCTATATTAAAAACTGACCGACTCATTTTGCGAGAACTTACGGAAGAAGATGCACCGGGTATACTAAAATGCTTTTCTAATACTGATGTACTGCGCTATTATGGCCAAAAACCATTACAGAATGTAGATCAAGTAAAGCAAATTATTAATAATTTCAAGTTGAGTTACAATGCAAGAAACGGTATAAAATGGGGCATCGAATTAAAAGATAAAAAAGAACTCATTGGAACAATTGGTTTTCACGATTGGTCTTCTGAGCATAAACGAGCAAATATAAGTTATGTCTTTCTCCCTGAACACTGGGGAAATGGCTATGCTACGGAAGCAGTTTCTGAGGTTATATCATACGGTTTCCACACGCTTCATTTAAAACGGATTGGTGCAATTGTCTTTCTTGAAAATGAAGCTTCAAATAAGGTGCTATTAAAATTAGGTTTTGAAAAAGAAGGCGTTCTAAAAAATTATATGTATCAAGATGATATTCCATATGATACGAATTTTTATGCTTTATTAAAATCGGTTTAATAGAATTTATGTGTGAAGAATTCGTATCCGTACAACGGATCCAAATAGTAGATTTTTAATGAGGGATGGAAAAAAACGATCGGTTTTCATTTCTTATCGTACGATTGATGCGAAGTACAATACATTATAAAATCTAAAAAAACGGGAAATGAGCAAACTTTTACTCATTTCCCGTTTTGACGTTCTTTTTCTGTTTTCTCAATGCTTTTGGAATGTATACACAGAAAGGTTCGCTTTCCATGTAATCCCCCGTCATCGCATATGCTCTAGAACGAGATCCCCCACAAACATATCGAAACTCACAAACACCGCACTTGCCTTTATACTTGTCCGGATTACGAAGGTTTTGAAAAACAGGGGAGTTTCGATAGATTTCAGCTAGTGCTGTCATTCTAATATTCCCGGTTTTAATAGGCAATAATCCACTTAGATATACATCTCCAATATGAGAAATAAATACAAAACCGTTTCCGTCATTCACCCCTTTTGGAGCACGACCAAGCCCATCAATTCGCCCTGTCGTCCCATTCATCAATACATCCTGATATTGAATGATCTGACTTGTCTTGCTATTTTCTTTCATTTTTTCTTGAAGCACAACTCGTCTATAGTGCTGACCAGCTGTTGTTTTAATACCAAAAGAAACCTCTTTACTAAGTTTATATAGCCAATGGAATACCCTTTCATGTTGGGCTGGTGAAATCATATCTTTTTCCTTACCTCGTCCTGTTGGAACTAAGAAAAATATACTCCAAAGTACACATTTTAATTCTTCTATTAACATTGCCATTTCTTTAAGTACATCCACATTATAATTAGAAACAACAGTATTAATTTGAATAGGAATTTTTAATTCATGCAAATAACGAATCGCATTCATTGTTAATTGAAATGATCCTTCTGTCCCTCTAAAATGATCGTGTATTTCAGCTGTTGGCCCATCTAAACTAAATGCCCATCTAGCAAGTCCCACTTCTTTTGCTTTTTGAATCGTTTCTTTCGTCACGTTTGGAGTGGCACTTGGCGTCATAGAAACTCGAACACCTTTTTTCACTGCATATTCCGCAATATCATATACATCTGGACGCATTAATGGATCTCCACCAGTAAATACAAGCATTGGATTTTCCATTTCATATATATCATCAATTAGTTTTTTTCCTTCTTCGAATGTTAGCTCTAGATGATGACGATGATACTGTGCTTCTGCACGACAATGCAGACATTTTAATTGACATGCCCTTGTTAACTCCCATATCACAATAAATGGATTTTCATTAAAATCACGATTAATCAAGATTAACCCTCCCATCAATTGATATTCTAATTGTAAAGTTATATATGTATTTATGGTGTGAGATGTATCACAAATAAAAATCTTCAGTTATAATAATGCCTCTATACTGCTATTAATCTAATGTTTCTACCTTCCTCTTCAACAATCACAAAAGCTCTTTGTTAAAAATATAAACACCCCTTTAGACTAAATGACCTAAAAGGGCAAAGCTTCACAACTTTTTATAAACATCGCGGCTTTCTTCAACAGATTTTTTTAGTTAGAAGACTTAAATCGTAAAAGGTCATAAAAAATAAAGGACGATACATATTATGCATGAATAATATGTATCGCCCTTTTAATTGTTGTTCAACAATCGCTCCCGGTTGTTGAAGATCTTAATTATTACATGATAATCTACAATTCAAATAGGTACTTCGATTAAAGTCCCTTTATGTCCGGTTGTTTAGACATTTCCTAGATAGGTTCGCGTCATGTTTTGGAGAACAATTTTTCCATTCTTACTATGTTTTTCGAATAACTCTGACAGGAGAAAAACAAATTTTTTATATTCTTCGTCATCCTTTTTCGGAGCATAGGACGCTGATAAATTCCTTCCCAAAAAACCTTCATAATCAAAAAGTAAATCATTTTGATACTCTTTAAACTCATACTTTCCATCCTTAAAAAAGGTGTTGAATACTTCGGGAGTTTCCTCTATTCCACCGCTAAATCCTGTGAAATTCGGGCAGGTTTTCTGGCAAATTTCTGCATTCTCTTTCATAATCGAACTAGTTAAATCTCTACTATTCCAAACGAGAGCAACATTTGCCTTTTGTTTCAAGATTCGTTGGCATTCCATTTTGAAAGCTGCTTTATCAAACCAATGAAATGCTTGAGCAACAGTTACTAAATCCACACTATGCTCTTTTAAAGTGGTATTTTCAGCAGTTGCTTTTATTGATTGAAAACGAGTATATAGTTTTAACGATTGCTCAGCCATCTTTCTCATGTCATCATTTGGCTCAACTCCAATAACCTTTAAACCTCTTTCAAGCAACTGGTGGCTAAATATCCCCGTACCTGAACCAATATCAGCCACAATTCGGTCCTCTTTCAGTTGGTTAGCCGAAAACAAATAATCAATATATGCATTAGGGTAATCGGGGCGATATTTCGCATATATATCGGCCTTGTCGTTAAAATTTTCTGTTGTTCTCAAAGTACTACCTTCTTCCCCACGATATTATGTACAGAAATAGGAATTAAATAATTAATTCCAGCTTCAATCTCTAAGTCTACAACTTAAGAATACAGCCAAATGGATCTGCCTTAGTTCCAATATGAATCCCCGTTAATATACCCTAATTTTTTAATAACTGACCAGTTTCTCAGTATTAAAATTAAGAAATTGAGCTTTTTTCTTAGCTATTTAATTTCGTTTACTACTAACTTCGTTTTACTTAAATAAACTGCTCAATCTGATTTTTTTGCAACTTTTTGTGAATACGTAACAACAATTACGCATTCATCTTTTTCATGTGCTGGCAACAACCCTAAAGGGTTTCCCAACACTCTGTAAAAAAACCTTACTTTTAAAAGTAAGGCTTTTTTATTTACTTCTTATCAACATAAGCATTCTTATAAGTATAGACGCCACCAAATTGATGTTTTGCAATTCCTTTTACATAATCCTTTTGTACATAAGCTGAACCAAGATGATAAAGCGGTGCCACGGCAGCGTCTTCTAATAAGACCTGCTCAGCCTCTCGCAACGCTTCCCATCGTTTCTCCGGATCAAGTACAAAATCATTTTTCGCTTTCTTTATTAAATCATCGTAATGAGAATTCGAGTAACTCATTTTATTATTCGGATTCCCCGTCGTAAATAATTCTAAATAATTAATTGGATCTTTATAGTCAGGTCCCCAATTTGCCATCGTTATATCGTAATCACCTGTTTGTTCTAACTGTAACTTTTGCTTAAATGGCAGCTGTTTAATTTGTAACGTTAATCCATTCAAATTCTTTTCTAAATCACCTTTTATATATTCTGCCATACGTTTTGCATTATCTTGTTCAAACGTTAAAAACTCGAGGTTTACTTGCTCTACTCCAAGCTCTTTTTTCGCTTCTTCCCAAATCTTTTGCGCATTTTGCAAATCATATGAAGAAATATTTCCGTTTTCTTTTCTAAAATCTTTGCCAGTCTCTTCATTCATATGACCAACTGGTACAAGTCCATTTGCAGGTTTTGCCCCGTTATTAATAAAGTGAGTAACAAAATCATCTTTATTTAATGCTAATGAGATAGATTGACGTACTTTCTTATTGGCTAACGCATTATTTTTCTCATTAAAACGTAGCATAGCGATTCCAGGATCACTTGACATATGTAATTCCTTATTCCCTTTATACTTGTCTACAACTTGAGAATTAATAGGTACTCGATCCAAATCGCCGGCCTCATATAAATTTACAGCCGTCATTGTATCCTTTACAATATGAAAATTTATTTCGTCTAATTTCACTTTCTTTTGATCCCAATATGTAGCATTCTTCTTTAATTGGAACTCTTGTTCATGTTTCCATTTTTCTAATACAAATGGGCCGTTATATATGAGATTACTAGGTTCCAATCCGTATTTATTTCCTTGTTCTTTCAAAAATGATTCATGCTGTGGTAAGTATATCGGCAGTGCTAACAACTGTAAAAAATACGGAATTGGCTGTTCAAGTTCAACCTCTAACTTATAATCATTTATAACTTTAACCCCAAGTTCATCAAGTGACATTGTTCCCTTATTTATTTCTTTCGCATTTTTCACATGAAAGAACATGTCCGCATATTGAGATGCCGTTTGCGGGTTAACTGCACGTTTCCATGCAAATATAAAGTCATTTGCTGTTACATTGTCTCCATTTGACCATTTTGCATCTTTACGCAAATCAAATGTATATTTTTTACCATCTTCACTTCTTTTAAACGATTTTGCTACTGCTGGAATAGGATGATCTTGATCATCTAGCACATACAATCCTTCAAATATGTTTTGCATAACGTGTGATGATGTCCCATCCATCGTTTTTGCAGTATCAAGTGAAGGAATTTCTTCTGATACTGTTACATTTAACACTTGTTTTTTAGCCTCTGTATCACTTTTATTCGCTTTATTATTACAAGCTGTTAAAAATAAAGATGTAATAATTGCCATTACCATTAAATGGCTCTTTTTTCGCTTCATGAATTGTTCTCCTTAAAAATAAAATATTATAAACGTTATATATTATAACAGAAATATTAACAGAAAGATGCGACATTATATTGAATATTTATTCGCTCAAGAAAAAAGCTGTCCTTTTTAAAAAAGGACAGCTTTTTCAAACAACTTGCACATACCTATCTTTGTAAACCTCGTTTATAACGACTTGCTTCAAATATAATACGCTCTTCATCTAACGTTTTACATTCACCATTCCAAACGACACGTTTTCCGTTAATAATTACATCACTTATATCTTTTCCACTAGCTGCATATACAAGGTGTGATAACACTTCATCAGCTGGTTGTAAATGCGGTTTATTAGACGGATCAATCGTAATAAAATCAGCACACTTTCCAACCTCAAGTGATCCAGTTTGTTTCATACCAATTACTTCTGCAGCTCCTTTTGTCGCTAGAGAAAGTGCAGTTTCTACTGGCAATGCTGTTGCGTCTTGATGCATACCTTTTTGTAATAAAGTTGCAATGCGCATTTCTTCAAACATATCTAAATTATTATTAGACGCAACACTATCTGTTGCAATCCCTACTTTAATTCCTGCTTCTAGCATCGCTTTTACATTCGCTATACCAGAACCTAGTTTTAAATTACTATTCGGATTATGAGCTACTCGAACATCATGCTCTGCTAAAAATGCACGCTCATTTTCATTTAATACTACACCATGCGCAATAACTGTTGGGCGTTTAAACAATCCGCAACTTGCTGCATATTCTACCGGACGTTTTCCGTACTGTGCTTCAATATCACGTACTTCACGCTCTGTTTCTGAAAGATGAATATGAACCATCGTTTGATTTTCTACTGCAATACGTGCGCACTCTTCTAACAGTTCTGTACTACATGTATATGGGCTATGCGGTGCAACCATCGTAGTTAACATTCCACTTTCGTTATAATAACGCTTCATATATTTCTCGGCTTCTTCAATTGCTTTCTTTTCATCTTCTTTCGTTCCAAAGCTAAATAAAGTTCTTGAAACAGCAGCGCGCATCCCACTCCTTGATACCGTTTCCATAATTGCATCTTGATCTACTCCAATTGGATTAAACATATCAGAGAATGATGTCGTACCACTTTTCACCATTTCAAGTAATCCTAATTCCGTACTAGCGACCGCAAGCTCTGGAGTAAACTGACTTTCAAGTGGCCAAATTCTCGTCTCAAGCCATGGCTGTAATAACATATCATCGCCAATACCTCTCAAAAGACTCATAACAACATGTGTATGTGTATTTACAAGCCCTGGTAAAACCCACTTTCCTTTCATGTCAATTACTTCATCTACTTCAAAATCATTAGCGAATTCTCCGCTCTTTACATCTATAATTTGATCATTTTCTACAATGATATATCCATTTTCTATCACTTCATTTTTTTCATTCATCGTTGCAATTGTAGCGTTTACATAAGTTGTTTTCAAAAGTATTTCCCCTTTCAACTCTATGAAGTTCCCTTTAATAAGTTACCACCATTATAGTAACTCATTAAAGATTAAGAGTCAAAAGATAAATTTAATTCTTTCGTTATCTTTTCCTTCAAAATGCCATATTGCTTTTCATCTGTATCTGCAAATGCTTCTTCCCGATTTGATTCCACGCCCATATACTTCAATTTTTCATTAAATTGCGTCTCTGTAAAATCAAACACCTTCCCATCTATACAGTTATAAAAGTGCCACACCTCTCCTACTTTCGTCTTTTTAATTTTCCCTCCGTATATTTCTTGAACGACTAGAGCTGTTACACCACATTGTCCCTTTGCCGGATTTTCGCTCGTCCACTTTGAACTTGTTTCAATCGACCACGATTTTTTTAACATTTCATATATTTGTTTTTTCTTCACATTATCCACTCTCATCTTCCCCTGACATTAATAGTTTTACACATCATATTGCAAAAGAGGTAAAAATCGATTCTTACATACTGTTGATGGTGTCTCTCCAATTAGCTTTGCTCCCATTTTCAAGTAATAGCCTTTTGCATTCGGATCACTATCAATCGTAAACCTTTTTATTCCTAATTCATTTGCTTTTTCTATTACAAACTTCCAAAGTATTTTCCCGTAACCTTTTCCTTTGTAGCGAGGATGAATGTATAAAAAATCGAGAGCATTTTCATTACGTAAAAATGAGAAAAATCCAATCTTCATATTATTTTTTTCTAAAACATATACAAAATTATATTTTATGTACTCTTCTGTAATTGTTAAATCTGCCTTACAAGAAAGTATGAATTCTTCACTATAATTCCACGTTGCTTTTGAATGTAGTGCGAGTTCACTTAATTCATTTGCTTCTGCTAATGCAGCTTCTCGTATTTGCATAGTTTATTTATCCTCTCTTTTATTACTTGTAGTTCTATTTTCACATTCCATAGTAAAATACGATACTTTACAATTATTCTATAAATATCTTTACTATCCCTCGCTGCAATACTTACATCTCCACGCATTTAGTTCATAAAATAAAAGCGAACACTCAACTACAGAGCAGTATTACACGTGCTTCTTATAGTTCAGTACTCGCTTTTTCTCAAAGTAGAGCTATGTCTTTTACAACGATTCTAGTAACTTTTTAACAAAATGAATGGAATGATGTGAAGCTGAAACACAATTATCTTCAAATACTTCAATACCAGACGCTTCTTCTGTATCTGTTATAGATCTAACTGCTATAAATGGAATCGTATTGGCATAACAAACGTGAGCTATACTTGCTGTTTCCATATCTACACAAAGTGGGTTGTATGTAGAAATTATTTCTGTACGGCCACTCTCACTTATAAAAGCCTCTCCAGTAACTATCTTTCCGAAATAAACATTTTGGGTAAATTGATTGTTCTCGATTACTGCTCGGCTTAATTCAAGAAGTTTACTATCCGTTTTAAAATATACACTTTCCATCCATGGATGATATTCAGTTAATATTCCTTAATCCACGTCGTGATACGCTATTTCTGTTGAAATGACTGTATCTCCAATTTTTAATACTTTATCGATTGCTCCTGCAACCCCTGTTACAATAATATGCGTCACATTAAACTTATCTATTAATATTTGAGCTGCAATAGCTGCATTAACTTTACAGACACCACAATATAATGCAACAACTTCTACATTTTCATATGTCCCACTATGAAACGTTAACATCGCAAGATTCGTTATTTTTTTATTAGACATATCTTCAATAAAAGGCATAATTTCATCTTCTGATGGCCCAATAATTCCAAATTTCATACACTCATCTCCTCACTAAATTTATATATAAAACTTATATAGGCATTCAATCGATCTTCAAATATATAAAGCCGCTACGCAAACTCCATTAGCGACTATCCGTACTATCTATAAATATAAGCCCGAACTACAAACAGTTTGGGCTTAGCTTTTATTCTCATTTATTATGCGCATCTAACCAAGAAATTAAATCTTTAAACACTTCATCTCTATTCACTTCATGGAACATTTCATGTCTTCCATTTTCATATAAACGTAGTGTAACATCTTTCACACCACATTTTTTATAGTTTTCATAAACTTCTTTTACACCTTTTCCCATATCTCCAACAGGATCACGATCCCCAGAGAATATATGTATTGGAAGATGTTTTGGCGTCTTCTTGTATTCTTCTAGTTTATTTACTTCTAATACACCAGAAAATAGTTCCCTATAAAAACTCGTCGTACAAATGAATCCACATAACGGATCCGCGATATATTTATCAACTTGATTTATATCTGAAGATAACCAATCAAATTTCGTACGATTTGGCTTAAAGTTCGAATTGAAATTTCCGAAAGATAAAAAGTTTAGCACTGGACTTTTCGTTTTTGCCCCACGCAATTTCATTTCGATTGTTGCTACTTTATGACCAATAGCCCCTAAAAGCCCTGGATTTCCACCTGTTCCTGAAATCAGAAATCCATCATATAGTTCACCCCTAAGTTGTACAGCACGTCTTGATAAAAAAGAACCCATACTATGTCCTAGTAAAAACAAAGGACTTGACTGCTCTTCTTTTATCCTTTCTGAAACAAAGATAACATCCGATACAACTTGATTCCACCCTATATTTGGTTCAAAATGACCATAATCTTCTTCTTTTTTTACTGTTTTCCCATGTCCTTTATGATCATGCGCATAAACACCATACCCTGCTTCCAATAAAGCATCTACAAATTCTGTATACACCCCTGCATGCTCTGTCATGCCATGTGCAATTTGAATAATTCCTCTCGGATCTCCTTCTGGTAACCACTTACGCAAATAAATTTCCGATCCATCCAATGCCGTAACGAAACTTTCCTGTACGTTCATTTCGTCAGCCCCCAACTCTATTATGTATCTCAAAATAATGAATATCCGTTCATTATTCTTATTATGTATTATATGCAATTGCTTTCATTATGACAAATACTGTACTTTTCCGATTAGCTATCAAACTATTATATTGACGAACAACCAATAAAATTATATAGTTACTTACATAAAGTAATTATTATATTTTTAGGAGGTTTCTATTATGATGCCATCACTATTTTTAGCACATGGTTCACCAATGCTTGCTATTCAAGATACAGATTATACACGTTTTTTAAAAACACTTGGAGAAACATATAAACCGAAAGCAATTGTTATTTTTACCGCTCACTGGGAAAGTGAAGTATTAACAATCTCCTCATCAGATGAAGAGTATGAAACAATTTATGATTTTGGAGGTTTTCCTCCTGAGTTATACGAAATTAAGTATCGTGCGAAAGGCTCTTCTAGCATTGCATCTATGTTAGAAACAAAATTTAAAAACAAAGGCATTCCAGTTCATCATAATATGACGAGAGGTTTAGATCATGGTTCATGGACACTCTTGCATCGCATGTATCCAGAAGCAAATATTCCTGTCGTACAAATATCAGTCAATCCATTCCTTCCTGCAAAAGAACAATTTGAGATTGGAGAAGCACTTAAAGGACTTGGACAAGAAGATATTTTAGTAATCGGTAGTGGCGTTACCGTTCATAATTTACGAGCCCTGAAATGGAATCAAACTACACCTGAAAAATGGGCAATTGAATTTGATGACTGGATTATGAAACATATGCAGAATAACGATAAAGATGCATTGTTTAATTGGGAGAAAAATGCGCCTCATGCACAATTAGCAGTACCAAGAGCAGAACATTTTGTTCCTTTATTTATCGCTATGGGCAGTGGTGAAAGTGGCGGAAAAGTCATTCACCGTAGTTACGAGCTTGGTACATTAAGTTATCTTTGCCTTCAATTTTAAAGAAAAAGGATGAAGCATTCATTGCTTCATCCTTTTTTCTATTTCATTCACTTAGTTAACTAACTTCCAAATGTTGTTTCTCTGATACCTCTTCGTTCTTATTATGAAAATAAACCCAAATGCATGCAATAAATAATAGTGATGATGTAGAGAAAAAAACATATTGGAAGCCTGCATGAGCTGCAATTTGCCCCCCAAGCACTGGACCAATCATATTTCCTAAAAACTGAAACGACTGATTATATCCAAATATTCGTCCTGTTACATGGGTTGGCGTATGTTGTTTTAGTAGAGTTTGTACGGAAGGTAATAATCCTGCTTGTGCGATACCTAATAAAAATCGAAGAATTAATAGTTGCCAAGCTGAGGTTACAAATGCTTGCGGGATAAAGATAATCCCTGCAGCAAACAATGCTACTACTAATGTTTTTTGAGGACCGATATGATCTGATAATCTTCCTAATTTAGGCGCTGCCAAAATAACTGCTAATCCTGTCGCAGACATAACTGCCCCTGCAATCATTTCGATATGAGCTGTTCCTGGTCCTTCCAAATTCTTTACGTACAATGTAATAATAGGTTGAATTGACATATTGGCAAGTTGAATAATAAATGTTGTTACAAATAAACTAATAATTACATGCTTTGCTGGGACCATCGTCCATACTTTTTTTTGCTGTACCTTTTTTGCTTGAGCAGAGTGATTTTCTTCATGTAGGAAGAAAAAGACGATGAGGAAGGAAAGGAATAAGAAAGCTCCTGTAACAAGAAAGACATGACGCATTCCAATTAACTCAGACAAATAACCGCCTAGTAATGGTCCGAGTAATGAGCCGCTCACGCCCCCGGTTGAAATTGTGGAAATTGCCCAACCTGAATGCTCTTTCGGAGTTTCTGCTGCAATAAATGTCATTGCGGTTGAAAGGAAACCAGATACTGCTCCCATCAAAAATCTAAGTGCGACTAGTTGATACACATCCGTTACAAACCCCATAAGCGTCATAATAACCGCCATACCAAGGCTAGCACGTATAAGCATCAATTTCCGTCCATGTATATCACCAAGCTTTCCCCATATTGGTGATACGATCGCACCCATTAAAAATGTTACACCAAATGCAAGTCCCGACCACTGTGCAATACTCGAAGTGCCAGTCACTCCTAATTCCTCAATATAAAAAGATAAGAAAGGAATTACTAAACTCATACCGGCTGCAGTGGTAAAACAACCTAGCCAACAAATCATTAAATTTCGTTTCCAGCTGGCCATTTTCACACCTTCTTTCATTCGATACCCATTCTACACCTTTTCTTGTAAAAAGTTTAGTAATTTGATTTAGACGTAATATTCATTACAAAAGCCGCTATTTCCTAGCAAAAACCATGTAAATTCCACATTTTTTTCATAATAAAACCAACTCCCCTATATGGAGTTGGTCAATTATCTTCTAGCGGTATTAAACGAGCATTGCAACTTCTCTCATAAAACTCAATCGGACCTGCTTGTCCAATAATTGCATATTCATATCCGTCTTGCTTCATATTATATAAACAATGATGCAACAATTCTTTCCCTACACCTTTCACACGATTTCGTTTCGCTGTCCCCATCGGACCAAATAGTCCTTTCTTTCCCCTGACTACATCATAACAAGCGAAACCTACTATCACTTCACCCTGCTGTGCAATATAAATAGGTACCTTTTCTTTATATGTTTGAAACCCATAATCTATCGACTGTAACCAGCGTTCACCAAATTCCCCCGTCACAAAACGTACTAATGTTTCAAAATCAGCAGAGCTAGCTCTTCTAACATTACAAGATAATTTATTATAAATGGGATCAAAGCATTTTAAATCCACCGCCAAATCTCTTGGTTCAGCTATAATACGTAACACATCTTTTTGTATTTCTTTGTTTATAACTTTTTCACTCACTATACCTAAACGAAATAATGCATATATTACATGTCCTTCATTTATTAATACTTGCTGAAAACGTTCCATACGTTTCTTCGCTATTTGCAAAATTTCTAGCGTTTTATTGGCTAATTTATATTGTTCTATTTTTATGTACTCTATTTCATATTGTTCTTGTAAAGAAAGTTCTTCTAAAAAATCCGTGCCATCTTTACGAAACAAATACATATATAACTCTGCGCACACTCCTGTACCTTCTCTACACATGCCGATAAAAAGATGAACTGGTTGAATTATATTATATTTAGTCTCTTTTGCCGCAATCTCCAGTATTTTATGAACACGTTTTGTAAATTGGAATTCCCCCATATGTATCTCCATCCTCAACTACTTTACTAACAAACCGTAACCATAAATAATTGAAACAATTATTCCAACTACCAATATACCTGGAAGTAAATTCGCTACTTTAATTTTAATAAATTCAAGTAAGTTTAATCCAATGGCGAATATCATAATGCCGCCCGTAGCTGTCATTTCCACTATAAATTGATTCATTAATTCTTTCGGGACAAAACTATTAATCTGTGTTGCAAAAATGGCAATAGCACCTTCATATAAAATAACTGGAATCGCTGAAAATACTACGCCGATTCCTAGAGTTGTCGTTAATATAATCGAAATGAATCCATCGATAATCGCCTTTGTGAATAAAATATTATGATTTCCGCGAATTCCACTGTCCAATGCACCAAGTATCCCCATCGCGCCAATTGCAAAAATTAAAGTAGCTGTTACAAAACCTTCTGATATGCTACCTTTCCCTTTCGATCCAACTTTATTTTCTAGCCAATCCCCTAAATGTTTTAACTTTTCTTCTAATTGTAACCATTCTCCAATTACCGTACCAATCACTAAACTCAGTATGACAACAAGAAAGTTTTCACTTTTTAATGCCATTTGAAGCCCAAGCACAGTAACCGCTAAACCGATTGCGTGCATTATCGTCCCTTTCATACTTTCTGGAATCCTACTAAATAATTTACCAAGTAAAGTACCAAATATAATACAAATCCCATTTACAACTGCTCCTAATATAACCATTTCTCATTCTTCACCCTTCGAATTCTTTATTTCTATATTTTGGTTTACACATTGATTTACAAGTTATCTATATGTTAACTTAATATTGAGAATATTAACAAATGTTTTCCACTACATAACCCGCTATTTTTTGTAACTTTAATTACCTTTAATAGATTCAGTGTTAATTTAATTGCGGGATAATATTAAAAGGGAAGGTATATATGAAAACTTTACTAAAACGATTTTTGTTAATAGCCTTTTTCATTACACCGATTGTTTTATTAATCAATTACTCTTTTATTTCAAAAGCAAAAGACAAACCCGATTTACAAAACAAATCTAGTAAAACCGCTTCAAAAAGCGAAAAGAAAATAGAAGACCAAGAAATCACACTCACCTTCTCTGGTGATACAATGTTTGATTGGCAATTGCGTCCTATAATCGAAAAAAACGGGGCTGATTACCCATTCCAACATGTAAAAGAAGAAATAAAAAAAGCTGATATTTCTTTTGTGAATTTAGAGTCGGCATTTACAACGAAAGAAAAGAAAGCACCTGGGCAACTGTTTTGGATTAAAAGTGATCCATCTACACTACAAGCTATTAAAAACACTGGATATGACATCGTAAATATTGGGAATAACCACACACTTGATTATGGGCAAGATGGATTATTAGATACGATTTCTCACGTAGAAAAATTAAAGTTCCCTTACATTGGAGCCGGAAAAAATGCGAAAGATGCATATACAGCACGAGAAATGACCGTAAAAGGGAAAAAGTTCAAATTTCTTTCCTTCGTTCGATTTATGCCTGATTCTAATTGGGTAGCTGGTGAGAATAAACCTGGCGTTACGAATGGCTATGATTTAAATCTTGTAACAAAAACAATTAAAGAACAAAAGAAAGATGCAGACTATTTAATCGTCTATATGCATTGGGGCGTTGAAAAATCAAATCGTCCGGTAGAATACCAAAAGCAATATGTACCTAAAATGGTTGAAGCAGGAGCTAACGCAATTGTCGGAAGCCATCCACATTGGTTACAAGGGTTTGAGTATTATAATAAAGTTCCTATCGCTTACTCATTAGGTAACTTTTTATTCCCGAGTTATGTGAATGGAAAAAGTGCAGAAACTGGCGTCTTAACTTTAACTTTTAAAGGAAAGGATGTCCAAATGTCATTTAACCCTTACATCATTCGTAATAACCAAGTTTCCCCAGTAAATGAAGAAGAAAAGAAAAAAGCTCTACAATATTTACAAACAATTTCAACTGATGTAGAAATTGATGATACAGGGAAAATAAAAAACAAACGAAACTAGACAGCTCAAGATCTATTTCTCTGTAATATACTTTACAGAATAGGTGATAAACATGCTGAAAGACTTATTAGAAAATGTAAGTTTGTTAGAGAACGTTTATAAAATGTCTATAGCAATCCTACTTTTATGTTCCTTTTATTCTGTGAGACTATTTAAAAAAATAAAGCGAGAGAGAAATCTTACTCCCTTTGAATTTACAATGTATGTAATTATTCGCATTGCGATATTTTTTTGGTTAGCTAGCTTTATTCTTCTTGAATTTAATGAGTACCTAGTTTAACTATAAAAAAGATAGAACAAGCACTATATTCCCTCGCTTGTATCTATCTTTTTTATTTACATTCTAACTCTTTCCTTCTATTAAATAAGCAAATCAAACAAAACAGGGTTTTTATTAAGTTCCATAAATTGAATATTATTTTCTTTAAAGCGAGTAATTAATTGCTCATAATCTTCTTTATGTTTTAATTCTACGCCAACTAATGCTGGACCATTTTCTTTATTATGTTTCTTAATATACTCAAAGCGCGTAATGTCATCTTCTGGTCCTAATCCTTTATCAAGAAATTCTCTTAGCGCACCCGAACGCTGCGGAAATTCGATGATGAAATAATGCTTTAACCCTTCGTAAATGAGAGAACGTTCTTTCATTTCTTGCATTCTATCAATATCATTATTTCCACCACTTAGCGTACATACAACTGTTTTACCTTTTATTTCATCCCTATATAAATCAAGTGCTGCAATAGAGAGTGCACCAGCCGGTTCAGCTACAATTGCATTTTTCTTATACAGTTCTAAAATCGTCGTACAAACCTTTCCCTCTGGTACTAAAACAATGTCATCAATGACATCTTTACAAGTTTCAAATGTTAACTTCCCTGCTTTTTTGACAGCTGCTCCATCAACAAAACTATCTATTTTCTCTAATGATACATTTTCGTTTTGAAGGAAAGCCTCTTTCATAGATGCAGCCCCCATCGGTTCTACACCAATTACCTTTGTAGCTGGACTAACACCTTTCACATATGTACCTACACCTGATGCTAACCCACCGCCGCCAATTGCTGTAAAGAGATAATCAACTGCCTTATCCATATCGTGCATAATTTCAACAGCTACTGTTCCTTGCCCTGCAATTACATACGGATCATCAAACGGATGCACAAATGTCATCCTATTTTCCTCACAATAGCGCTGCGCTTCTTGAAAAGCACCATCAAATGTATCGCCAACTAACATGATTTCTGCAAAGCTACCACCAAAAAATTGAACTTGTGATACTTTCTGTTTTGGTGTCGTTGTTGGCATAAAGATTTTCGATGGAATATTTAATAAATTACACGTATACGCAACTCCTTGTGCGTGATTGCCAGCACTTGCACAAACAACACCATTTTGTAATTGTTCTTTCGACAAACTTTGAATTAAATTGTATGCACCGCGAATTTTGAAAGACCGAATTACTTGCAAATCTTCTCGTTTAATATACACCTCACATTCGTATTTTTCAGATAAAACCTTATCACGTTGCAAGGGCGTTTTCATGACGATATCCTTCATACAGTTATGAGCCATAAGGATATCTTCAATCTTCACTCTCTCCTTCACATTTTGCACCATTTTCTATCATCCTTATCTCTTTTATTTTGACTCAATCAAAATTCGGCACCTTTAGAACTGCACCTGTATTCGCCGATGTTACCATCTGAGAATATCGTCCAAGCCAGCCCGTTTTCACTTTCGGTTCTGGTCGTTTCCATTCTTTTTTACGTTTTTCTAATTCCTCATCACTCACTCTTACTTCTAGCAAGCGTTCCTCAACATCAATACATACAATATCCCCTTGTTCAAGTAGTGCGATTGTTCCACCCGCAGCTGCTTCTGGTGAAATATGCCCTACCGAAATGCCACGTGAAGCTCCAGAGAAACGTCCGTCCGTTAATAATGCAACCTCAGCACCTAATCCCATTCCAGCGATTGCTGATGTTGGTGCTAACATTTCAGGCATACCCGGTCCGCCTCTTGGCCCTTCATAACGAATGACAACTACATCTCCTTTTTTCACTTTCCCAAGCATAATGCCAGCCAGTGCCTCATCTTGTGAATTAAAAATAACGCAAGGTCCTTCAAATCGTTTTACTTCGGTTGCCCCGCTTTTAATAACCGCTCCATCTTTCGCTAGATTTCCTTTTAAAATACGTAAGCCCCCCTCTTCACTATGAGGGTTTTCAAGAGAATGAATCACTTCCTTATCTTTAATCTCTGCATGAGCAATGTTTTCTCTTAATGTTTGCCCAGTAGCCGTAATACGGTCTAAATGAAGTACCCCTTCTTTTCTGCTCATCTCTTTCAAGATTGCACTAATTCCGCCCGCTCGATCAATATCTTCCATATGCCAGTTAGAAGCTGGACTTACTTTACATAAATGCGGTACACGTCTTGAAACAGCATCAATACGGCTCATATCATAATCTAGCCCTGCCTCTTGTGCGAGTGCTAGCGTGTGTAATACTGTATTCGTTGATCCACCCATCGCCATATCAAGTGCAAAAGCATCGTCAATTGCTTCTTCTGTTACAATATCACGCGGTTTAATATCTCTTTCAATTAAAATTTTCAGTTTCTCTGCTGCTTGTTTAATTAACTCTTCACGTCTTGGATCAATTGCTAAAATACTACCGTTTCCAGGAAGGGCTAAACCTAATACTTCACATAAACAGTTCATAGAGTTCGCTGTAAACATGCCGGAACAAGAGCCACAAGATGGACAGCCATGATCTTCAATATCTTTTAATTCTTCTTCTGAAATTTTCCCAGATTGATAAGCTCCTACCCCTTCAAAAACAGAACTAAGGTCAACAACTTCCCCCTTAGATGTTTTCCCAGCTGCCATCGGTCCACCTGAAACAAACACAGTCGGAATGTTAATACGAAGAGCTGCCATCATCATACCTGGTGTAATTTTGTCACAGTTTGGGATACAAATCATGCCGTCAAACCAATGTGCATTTACAACCGTTTCTACTGAATCTGCAATAATTTCACGACTCGGAAGCGAATAACGCATACCGATATGTCCCATCGCAATACCATCGTCTACTCCAATTGTATTGAATTCGAATGGTACCATACCTGCTGCACGAACGGCTTCTTTTACAAGTTTCCCAAACTCGTTCAAGTGCTTATGCCCTGGAATAATTTCAATAAAAGAATTACAAATCGCAATAAACGGCTTATCAAAATCCTCATCTTTCAAACCAGTTGCTTTTAATAAACTACGATGTGGCGCTTTATCAAAACCTTTTTTAATCATGTCGCTTCTCATCTTGTCAAATCCCCTCTTACGTATTTTTCACTTATATTCTCTTAATCTATTTCTTTACTAACGTTTTCTTTTCTGGTTCCTTAATCCAGCTCATCATTTCACGAAGCTCTGTTCCTACTTTTTCTAACTGATGATTTTGTTCTGCTTTTTTCATCGCGTTGTATGTTGGACGACCTGCTTGGTTTTCTAAAATCCATTTTTTCGCGAATTCACCTTGCTGAATTTCTGTAAGTACTCGTTTCATCTCTTTCTTCGTTTCATCTGTAACAATTCTTGATCCTGTTACATAATCTCCAAACTCTGCCGTATCTGAAATAGAATGGCGCATGTTCGTTAATCCACCTTCGTACATTAAATCAACAATTAACTTTAATTCATGCAAACATTCAAAGTATGCAATTTCAGGACGATATCCGCCTTCCGTTAACGTTTCAAAACCAGCTTTTACAAGTGCAGTTACTCCGCCGCAAAGCACAGCTTGCTCACCGAATAAGTCTGTCTCTGTTTCTTCCAGGAATGTCGTTTCAATTACACCTGCACGTGTACAACCTACACCTTTTGCATATGCAAGAGCTACATGTAATGCCGTGCCGGTTGCATCTTGATGCACTGCAACTAATGCCGGAACACCATTTCCTTCTTGGAATACACGGCGAACGAGATGACCTGGGCTTTTTGGTGCGACCATCGCTACGTCTACGTAACTTGGCGGATTAATTTGTCCGAAGTGAATATTAAATCCATGTGAGAAAAGTAACATTTGCCCTTCACGAAGATTCTCTTCTACTTCTGTTTTATAAACATGTGCTTGTTGTTCATCCGGCAATAACATTTGTACAACTTGTGCGGTTCGAACCGCTTCTGAAACGGACATTACTTCAAACCCATCAGCTTTCGCTACTTCATATGACTTACCAGGACGAACGCCAACTACAACTTCCACACCAGAATCACGTAAATTTTGTGCTTGGGCATGACCTTGAGATCCATATCCGACTACTGCAACTGTCTTCCCTTGTAATAACTCTACTTTTGCATCTTGCTCATAATACGTTTTCATATTCCATACACTCCTTATAATTTGTTTACTTGTAGTACATTGATTAATTTTTTCAGCTGACTGATGAGTAATGTTGCTTCTTGTTCTGTACAAACTGTTGTTAACTCCATTTCATTTTCATTTAAATTTAATGAAGAAATATAATAACCACGCCGAGCAAAAATTCCACTTATGCGTAATAAGACGTTTGGGTCGTTATGGATAACTAGTGAAAAAGTATGACTCATTCTTCCCACCTCTTCATCATCATTTCATTATTCCCTTTGTTTGGCGGAACCATCGGAAATACGTTTTCACCTTCTTCTACACAAAAATCAACTACGACAGGACCTTCGTGCGCAAAAGCTTCTAACATCACTTTTTTCGCCTCTGTTGCATTTGTTGCTCTTAGCCCCCTCACTCCATATGCTTCTGCTACTTTTACAAAATCAGGTGATCCAATTTTTGATTCTGATAAACGATTCTCATAAAACATTTCTTGCCATTGCCTTACCATCCCTAAAAATTTGTTGTTTATTATAAATACTTTTACAGGTATGTTATTTTCTGCAATTGTTTGCAGTTCCTGAATATTCATTTGAAAAGAAGCATCGCCCGCAATACAGATGACAAGTTCTTCTTCTTTAGCAAGCTGGGCACCAATAGCTGCTGGGAAACCAAATCCCATTGTTCCTAATCCACCTGAGGTAAGAAAAGTACGAGGTTTTCTCGCTTTATAGAAGTGAGCAGCCCACATTTGATGCTGTCCTACTTCTGTCGTGACAATTGCTTCACCATCCGTTAATTCACTTATTAAATCAATCACATGCTGTGGTTTTAAATTGGATTCTTTTTGTTTATAGGAAAGAGGATATTCTTCTTTCCATTTCCTCACTTTTTGAAGCCATTCATCTGCTTGTGTATACATAGGCATATGTAACAGCATGTGTAACGCTTTTTTCACATCCCCTACAATCGGATGCTCTACAGCTATATTTTTATGGAACTCCGAAGGATCAATATCAATGTGTACCTTTGTCGAATGTGGAGAAAAAAGTTCTAATTTTCCTGTTACGCGATCATCAAAGCGAACACCTAAAGCAAGTAGTAAGTCACATTCTGTTACTGCCATATTTGCAGCGTACGTACCATGCATACCGAGCATTCCTAAAAACAATGGATCTCCCGGCGGATATGCACCTAGTCCCATTAAAGTTGAAACGACTGGAATACGATTCTCTCTTGCAAACTTGATGAGTTCTTCAGATCCACCTGAATGAATGACGCCTCCTCCAATATATAGAAGGGGACGCTTTGCTTTTGAAATTGCTTTAGCCACCTTTCTCAGTTTCATACTGTCTGGTACAACTTCCGGTTTATATCCTATAATGTTAACTTCTTCATTAAAGAAACTTGTCACATTTGCATTTTGAATATCTTTTGGAATATCAATTAATACCGGTCCCGGTCGCCCACTATTAGCGATGTAAAAAGCTTCTTGCACGATACGTGATAAGTGATTTACTTCACGAACTTGGTAATTATGCTTCGTAACAGATACAGTAATTCCGACAATATCAGCTTCTTGAAATCCATCTTTACCAATTAAAGGCGTTGCAACTTGCCCTGTAATAACAACTAAAGGAATCGAATCCATATAAGCATCTGCTAAGCCCGTAACTAAATTCGTCGCTCCTGGTCCAGAGGTAGCAAAGACTACCCCGACCTTTCCAGAAGCTCTCGCATACCCTTCAGCCGCATGAATGGCAGCTTGCTCATGACGAGTTAAAACGTGCTTCAATCCACTTCCATATAACGCATCGTATACTGGCAAAATCGCTCCGCCCGGATAACCGAAAACAGTCGTTACACCTAATTTTTTCAAGCATTGAATAACGTGTCCGGCACCTGTCACTTCTTCGCACTGTAATTTCTCACATGTTGTATACTGTTCCTCCATTTCGATTAACTCCTCTCCCTTTCTACGCTAAACTTTCCGCCAGTCCTGGAACACGTACTCCTCTTTCTCTCGTCAATTTTTTAAACTCTTCAGTTAATCGTTTCGTTACACTTCCTGGTTTCCCATCTCCAATTTCTCTAGAATCAACTTTTACAACTGGAATTAACTCTGCTGCCGTTCCTGTTAAAAACACTTCATCTGCTACATATACGTCATGGCGAGTAAATGGCCTTTCCTCACACGAGATATTAAGACGCTCACATAACTCGATAACACTATTTCTCGTAATACCTTCTAGCGCCCCTAAATACGAAGGAGGTGTTAGCACTTTTCCATCTTTCACAATGAAAACATTATCTCCAGACCCTTCACAAACATATCCTTGTTGGTTAAGCATAAGCGCCTCGAGTACGCCTGCTTGCGCTGCTTCAATTTTTACAAGTACATTATTTAAATAGTTCATTGACTTAATACGTGGATCTAATGCATCTGGCGTATTACGTCTTGATGCTACAGATACAACGCTTAGTCCATTATCATAAAATTCCTGAGGGAATAACTTTAATTGTTCTGCAATAATAATTACGCTCGGTTTCACGCAACTCCTCGGGTCAAGCCCTAAATCCCCTTTTCCTCTTGAAACAATTAATCTAATGTAGGCATCAGCGTATTCATTTTTTTGAAGTGTCTGTAAAACGGCTTCTTCCATTTCTTCTACCGGCATTGGAATCGTCAGTAAAATAGATTTCGCCGATTCATATAATCGTTTCACATGTTCTTTTAGACAAAATACATTTCCTCCGTAACTACGAATCCCTTCAAATACACCGTCTCCATATAAAAAACCGTGATCATATACTGAAACAACTGCCTTTTCTTTTTCTACAAATTCCCCATTCATATAAATGTACTGGTTACCCATCTCACATCGCTCCTCTTTTTTTCTCTCTATTTTTGCAATCTATTTCTACATCGATTGCTGAGATGAGTATTTTAACAGAATATTCAGTATACAAATCTTAAAAATATACTCATCTCAACAATCGATTACGTACATACTTGTAGCAACCCATTGCTGAGACGAGGGAATCGTGGTACCACTCAGCTTCCTTACACTTCTCACGAAATATAAGCTTTGCAAGTCCAATTAGACTTTTGTTTTTCTATCGGAAACAATTCCGCTACTTTTTACTAGTTTTCAAAAGTAGTGCTCCGAGGTGATCTTCAATGATTCGATTGTTACTACCCTCACAGCATTGGGGCAGCTCTCTGAAACAATCTATATCATTTACTCTCCTCTTCCACGCATTCTTTTATTCTATTTTTATAAAAGAAAAACTCTCGCCTCAGCAATCAACTACTACAACTTAGTAGCTTTGATTGCTGAGGCGAGAGTTTCGCGTTACCACTCAGCTTCCTTATACTTCTCGCGAAATATAAGCTCTGTAGGTCCAATCAGACCCCCGTCCTTTTACCGGAGACGATGCCGCCGCCCTCTACTCAGTTTCCCTTTCGCAAGCGATGCTCCGAGGTGATCTTCAATGATTCGATTGCTACTACTCTCACAGCCTAGGAGTAGCTCTCTGAAACGATCATAATCATCTACTTTCCTCTTCTTTGCATATACAACATATAAAGTTAGAAAATTCTTAATTCACTTTTATTTGTTACACGTATTATAGGACGTTGTTCTTTTCATTGTCAACATGTTTTTAGAAAAAAATAAAATTCATTCTATTTACTAGAAATCTATTTATTTTTTCTCAAAACAAAATCGGAATGAACTTCTTACACATACTCATATATTACTTAAGTATGTTCGCATTACTACATAAAGAAAAACTACTGACAAACATATAAAATTTATGGGGAGATGAGAAAAATATGTTAAAAGGAAAAGTGGCATTAGTTACAGGAGCAAGCCGAGGAATTGGACGTGCTATTGCTAAACGTTTAGCAAATGACGGTGCATTGGTTGCTGTTCATTACGGTAATCGAAAAGATGACGCTGAAGAAACTGTTCATGAAATTCGATCAAATGGTGGCCAAGCTTTTTCTATCGGCGCAAATTTAGAATCCTTACACGGTGTAGAAAACCTTTATAACGCTTTAGATACTGAATTACAAAAGCGCACTGGTGAAACACAATTTGATATTTTAATAAACAGTGCCGGCATTGGTCCTGGTGCTTTTATTGAAGAAACAACTGAACAATTTTTTGATAGAATTGTTTCAGTAAATGCAAAAGCACCATTCTTTATCATTCAACAAGCACTGCCACGTTTACGTGACAATAGCCGAATTATTAATATTTCATCCGCTGCGACCCGCATTTCTTTACCTGATTTCGTTGCATATAGTATGACGAAAGGCGCTATTAATACAATGACTTTTACGCTAGCAAAACAGCTTGGAGCACGAGGAATAACGGTGAATGCAATACTTCCAGGATTTATTAAAACAGATATGAATGCAGAACTCTTGAGCGACCCGATGATGAAGCAGTACGCTACTACTATTTCCGCTTTCAATCGCTTAGGTGAAGTAGAAGACATTGCCGATACTGCTGCATTTCTCGCTTCTCCAGACAGCCGCTGGGTTACTGGACAATTAATTGATGTGAGTGGAGGATCTTGTTTATAAAAAACATATATTTTCAAATCTTTTTTATTGCGCAATAAAACAATTTATATAATACTATATAAAACATATACATTTAGGAGGATTACAACAATGTCCGAAAAAACATACGAACTCGCAACCTTCGCAGGCGGCTGCTTTTGGTGCATGGTAAAACCATTTGATGAACTTCCAGGTATTCATAAAGTGCTTTCTGGCTATGCAGGAGGTCATATAGAAAATCCAACATATGAACAAGTAAAAGCTGGAACATCTGGACATTTAGAAGTTGTTCAAATTACATTCGATCCTTCTATTTTTCCTTATCAGAAATTACTAGACTTATATTGGCCACAAATCGATCCAACTGATGATGGCGGACAATTTTTTGACCGTGGTCCATCTTATCGTACCGCTATTTTTTATCATAACGAAACACAAAAAGCGCTTGCTGAAAAATCAAAACAAGCTCTTACTGAAAGCGGAATGTTTAAAGATCCAATCGTAACTGAAATTCGCCCGGCTGCACCTTTTTTTGAAGCAGAGGAATACCACCAACATTTCTATAAAAAGAACCCAGAGAAATATGCTACTGAGCAAAAAGAATCTGGCCGTGCAGACTTTATAAAAGAAAATTGGCAAAAAAAATAATAAAAATGCATCGTACTCTCTTTTCAAAGTGCGATGCGTTTTTATCTTTGAAAAAAGTACAATACAATGATGAGAACAACCGCTGTTAATGTCCAAAGTGCTATTTCATTTTTCACTCTACTCTTTTTCTTAGTCATTTCCTCTCCTCCTAATAGCAATACAACATATTCAAGATTTCCTCTGTTTAATTGTCCACCTTATATACGTGAATACATCCTTACAAATTCTTATAACAAGACCACCGACGATTCCGATTGCAATTGAAATTACTAACATCTGTACAAAACTAAGAGTAGTTGTGTATGTTATGTAGATAACAATGCATACAAGTAAAAACATCCGGTAAAGAAAGCAAAAACTTTTTAAGCATTTCTTCAACTCTCCTATGCTTTATTTATTTGTTCTACTGTAGCTTTGAAATAAAGTTTGTTCAAAAATTCCATTTAGACCCTCATTTTACGGAAAAATAAAAAGAACCCCTTTTTAAAAGGATTCTTTTTCAGCAAATTTAATTTTGATTATTTTTTTACATATCCCATTCCATAATTACTCCTAAAATAGAATAATATTACTAGTGATTTGTTGCGAATTAACTATTTGCCAGGCAATCGGATGTTACACCAGCTACTTACGTCGCATTGACCATATGTATTATCACCTACTGCTACCACCGTGCCATCTAATTTCAGACCGACCGTATGCGCACAACCCGCCGCTATCGCTACAATATCACGCCAATCGCTTACATTACATTGACCATACTCATTCCAGCCGACTGCCACCACGGTACCGTCTGATTTAAGTCCGATTGTATGATTCGTACCAGCTGCTATTGCCATAATATCTTTCCAGCCGCCTACATCGCATTGACCAAGTTTATTATTACCCACTGCCATCACTTTTCCATCCGATTTCAAACCAACAGTATGAAGATAACCTGCCGCCAACTCCACCATACCACACCATCCACTTACATCGCATTGGCCATATCGATTATTCCCCACAGTGGTCACTGTGCCGTCCAATTTAAGACCGATTGTATGCCAGTCACCCGCCGTGACCGCCACAATATCACGCCAGCTACTTACATTGCATTCTCCTTCTTTATTTCGTCCCACCACTATTACTGTGCCATCCGGTTTTAGGCCAAAGGTACGACGCCACCCTGCCGCAACCGCTACAACATTATACCAATCGTGTACATCACATTGTTCATGCTTATTCCAACCCACAGCTACCACAGTACTGTCACATGCAAGACCGATTGTATGTGCATTACCCGTGTTCGTCGCCATATGAACATTACCCGCTGCGACTGCTTCAATATCACACCAGCTGCTTACATTGCATTCTCCTTCTTTATTTCGCCCCACTGCTACTACCGTGCCATCCAATTTAAGAGCAACGGTATGACCACGACCTGCCGCTATCGTATCTTTAGGCCACCGTTTCGCTTTTAACATTTCTTCTTTCGGTGAAATGTAATTCATGTTTTTCCTCCTTGAATATAAGCAACTGTATCCAAATAGATATTTTTATCTAATTTCATTATAAATGCCCCAACTTTTTTTATAAATTTACAGCTACAAAAGAAGCCTATTATTACTTCTTCAAAAAATAAAAACCTCCAGTTTAAATACTAGAGGTTCCTTCTTTATTTCTTCAATCGTTCAATAAAATCGTTCAATTTATCAAGTGATTTCATATTCTGATTACAAGCTACACCATCTTTGCAAATATAGTTTCCCTTTTTAACGAAAGTTCCTGGTACATCACCTTTAATTTCCACTAAAAACATTCCTACTTCTTCATGCCCATGACATAATGAACAAATGCTTTTTTTATTTAAACTTTGAAAAGTTCCTTGCAGACCAACAAACTTATTCTTATCATTTTTCGCTATAATAAATTTCCTACTGGATCCTTTATCAATCCAGCTTAAATAAGATAATTCTTTCATATCCAGTTCTTCCATATCAGGAAGTTTTAACTTTTTCGCCTTAGGAAATAATTTTTTTAATGTTTGCGCTGTAACTTCCTGAAACGGAATGACATACGGATTTATTTTCATTAAAAACGATTCTGCATCTTCTCTATTTTGAACTGTTAATACCGTATCGATTAACTCTTTCTGTTCATCCGTTAAATTCTCAAATACATGTATTATCTTTTCAATTGCAAGTGATTTTAACGCTTGAATTACTCCTCTATCATTTGCCGTTGCATGCCCGTTTGCTAAAATATAAGCTTGTGATTTTATAAAATTATATTGATCACTTCTAATAAACGCTTCCATCTTTATCACTCCATACAAATTGTTGATCTAGTTTTATTGTATACAATGATTCAGTTTTTTGATATGTAAAAGATAACTTAGAAACAAACATTACATACATCGCCTATTCTCTACCGCTGCATTTCCTGACAAAAGAAACCATCGTCTGTTTTCCATTCTGCATATAATACGTCTTCAAATTTAGTAATTCCTTTTTGCTTTATTTGTTTATAAAGCCATCCTTCATCAAAACCTGCTTCCCTCAAATTATCCTTCACTACTTTCCCATCACTAATTAATGAAATCGGTAAGTATACAGGCTTATGTTTTAAACTTAAGTCATTTATAGTAGGAGATTCATATTTACTTTTTTTCAATACACTTATGTTTCCGTTAGGTTCCAATATCATATACTCAACTTCTCGAATTGAAAATATATCTTTTTGTTGCCTAAGCATTTGCTGTAATTGGTTAATATCCAAATGATTTGAACTTAGTTGTTCCCGGTCAATATATCCATTACGGATAATGATTGACGGAGAGCCTTCAAAAAAACTTCTCGTTCCTCTAAATTTTTGTGTTATTACTTCTATTGTATAAATTAACACTACCCATACAAGTACAGCATATAAAATAGACCATACTTTTATTTCCGGATCATATATAGTATTTCCAACCAATTCTCCGAGAACAATGGCAGAAATAAAATCAAAAGGTGTTAGCTGCGATATTTGTGTTTTACCTAATATTTTAGTAGCAATTAATAAAACAAAAAAACCAACAAAAAGTTCTATCGTTATTTGTCCAAGATGATTCATATATGTTCACCTTTCTGCTTTTCACTCAAATGCTATGTATCCAATTTAGTAAAAAACGGCACATTATCGCTATTATCATGTCCATTCACATCCAATAAATACAAAAAGAGTCTGATTCAAAATAATATTTGAACCAGACTCTTTCCTTTTTTTCACTTAGAATACACAATCTTTTTAATCGTTTCTCCGGAAAGAAAATATTCTTCTGCAAGTTGATGAATAGCAATTCCGCTTTTAAATGCTGCTTTAATCGCGTTATTTCTTTCATCTAATTGTTTTCTTCCTCCAGATCGTGTACCCCATTTATAATGTTTCGTTTCTTGTTTTGGAATGTAAATTGTTTCACCTTGTATATACTTTTGAATTTCAGCAATTAAACTTTCTGGTAAAACTGCCGCAGCTTTTACGTATTTCATCTCTGCTCGCCCCTTATTTTTATGATTCATTTCAATAAGGTGCAAAGCCAAATATAAAAAATGATACGAGCTCATTTAGGCGATTGTATATTACTTGTCTACCTCACGCAAAGTATCGCCATTTCCATACTTGGCTTTGCATGAGACGCTGCAGTGTCTGGCAATTGAATTATAATCGCCATATAAACACCTCCTAATATACCTTTTGCATTTTATTATATGATAAATTTCCTCTCCTTGCATCTTCATGCTTTTTCAGCAATAAATAATTAATTTTGATATAATACTTTTTATTGAATCAAAAATCATTGTGAGGTTACATTATGAAGAAAAAAATTATCATTACAATCGTTACGCTATTCTTTATTATCATAGCATTATTCGGAACGTACAAATTAATGAACGCAAGAAACTTTCAATTATTTGGAAATCTAATAAATCACATAGAAACTAATGAAAAAGTGATCGCTTTAACTTTTGATGATGGTCCTACTAACAATGTAAAACAAATATTACCGTTACTGGATAAATACAATGCAAAAGCTACTTTCTTTGTTATCGGAAACGAATTAGAACACAATTTACCATTAGGAAAAGCAATTGTTCAATCAGGTCATCAACTTGGAAACCATACGTATTCTCATAATAGAATGGTTTTTAAAACACCTTCTTTTATTAAAGAAGAAATTGAAAAGACGAATTCGTTCATCCGCCAAACAGGATTTACAGACGAAATTGATTTTAGACCCCCTAACGGAAAAAAATTAATTGGGCTACCCTATTATTTAAATAAAAATAATATTGAAACGATTACGTGGGATCTTGAGCCTGATACTTTTTATAAATCTACAGCTGATAAAATTGACTACGTTAATAAAAATGTAAAACCAGGTTCTATCATTTTATTACACCCTATGTATGATAAATCTAATGAAAATTTACAGACCATTGAAGGTATTTTAGACTCTTTATCTAAAGAGGGATATCAATTCGTCACAGTAAATGAACTGCAAAAAAGAGCAAAATAAGGTGAAACTTTAATCAGTGGGGGGGTGCCCATCCCCCACTTAACTTCTTCGCTTTCGCTGAGTTTTGAGGTGGGGGTCTTACTGCCCGGCAAATAAAAGGATAAAAAAGGTAGCGTATCATATAACGATACGCTACCTTTTTGTTAAATAATTCCAAGTACATTTAGGAATACGATAATAATCGCAATTGGTGCGATATAGCGAAGTAAGAATAACCATAATACGAATAGTTTATAGCCTTTATTTTTACTTACACCAAGCTCTTTCATTAATACATCTTTCTTCATTTTTAAAGGAACAAAGATAGAAACTAATAGAACACCAAGCGGCATTAATACGTTACTAACTGCATAGTCCGATAAATCAAAAATAGTCTTTCCAAAAATCTTCAGATCACTTAATATACCAAATGATAATGCTGATGGTACTCCAACAACGAAGATTAATAATCCAACGATTAAAGCCATTTTTTCACGTTTCCCTTTACCTTTTGCAGTTAAAGATGCAACGCTAATTTCTAACATCGAAATTGCTGATGTAATAGTAGCAAAGAAGAATAGTAATAAGAAAACGATGAAGAATAATTTTCCGAACGCCATTTTACTGAAAATAGCTGGCAATACGATAAACAATAATCCTGGTCCTTGAGATGGTTCCATTCCAAATGCGAATACAACCGGGAATATCGCAAGTCCTGCAAGTAATGTAATAACGAGCGTTAAAGCTACAATAGAAAATGCTGAACGCGGTAAACTTTCTTCTTTCGGTAAGTATGAGCTATACGTTACCATAACGGCTACACCGACAGATAATGAGAAGAACGATTGCCCCATCGCATATAAAATAATTTCTGACGTTACGTTTGAGAAATCAGGTTGTAAGAAGAAGCGAACTCCTTCACCAGCACCGTCTAATGTAAGTGCACGAACAATTAAGACAAAGAATAAAACGAATAGTGCTGGCATGAAATATTTATTTACTTTTTCAACACCATTTTGTACACCTTTACTTACGATGAAAATAGTAATAAGGATGAATAATAGTTGTGATCCGACTGCTAAATACGGATTGGAAATGATTTCACCGAACGTAGCTTCGTACGCCCCATTTCCTTCCCACAGTCTACCTGTAATTGCATTCCATAAATATAATAAAATCCATCCTCCTACAACACTGTAGAAAGAAAGTAATATGAAACATGTTACAATTCCTAATTTACCTAACCACGGCCATAACGTTTTCGGTGCGATTTCTCTATACGCATCAACGGCCTCTTTTTGTGTACTTCTCCCAATAACGAATTCGGCTAATAATAGCGGTAAACCAATTAATAATGTGAAACCGATGAAAATAAGGAAGAATGCGCCGCCTCCTCCGATGCCGGCCATATATGGGAATTTCCAAATCGCCCCAAGACCAATTGCTGAACCTGCTGCAGCTAATACGAAACCTAATTTCGATGTCCATTGCTGTGAATTCATCTGTTAATCTCCTCTCTTTATCTTTTTCTGTTTTATAATTTGGTATTTATATTGTTCTATCAAAACTTTTTTCTAATACGTTCACTTCCTCCCTAATAAAAAAACGTCCCTACGTAAATACGTAGGGACGACAAAAATATCGCGGTACCACCCTAGTTATGAAGATACAACAAAAGTAAGACCTAAATAAAAACGTCCCTACGTAAATACGTAGGGACGATAAAATATCGCGGTACCACCCTAGTTATGAAGCCACAGCAAAGTTAGGACCTAAATAAAAAACGTCCCTACGTAAATACGTAGGGACGATAAATATCGCGGTACCACCCTAGTTGTGAAAAAATCTTCACCACTTTATTTGATAACGGTATAAACTACCGTCTTCCATTTCCTCATAATGTGAGATTTATGAAAGATGCTCCAGGACGAACTTCATGAATAATCTATATACTGATTCACACCAACCATCAGCTCTCTGAAATAGGGAGATTTTCATTACTATACCCTTTCATTGCCCAAATATTATTTTCCGAATTGATTACTATCATTTTTATCACACATTAAAAATAGTGTCAACTTATATTTTAAGTTTTTATGTCTTATATTCTATTTAAAAATTTGAAATATGACTTTTGTATGAATAGTATTTGAACTTATATGGTTTATACTGTATTAACTTCTCTAACAGGTTTATAGTAGTATACGGTAAAGTGAAACTTTAATCAGCGGAGGATGCCCCACTGATTAAAGTTTCACCAATTTTGCGTTTACTCGTAGTAGCAGGGCTCCCACTTAACTTCTTTCTCCAGCCTCATTTTGAGGTAGGAGTCTTACTGCCCTCAAATAGCGAGATACATGCAAGGCAACATGAGTAGGAGGAACAAATTTTGTCTACTTCAAAAGTTTTAAAAGGTACTGCTTTACTAAGCGGCGCAACAATGATTTCACGTATTTTAGGTTTTATATATTTCTTCCCTTTTCAATTATTAGTTGGAACACAAGGGGTCGCTTTATACGGATATGCATATACTTGGTATGGTATTTTATTAAGCTTTTCAACTGCCGGTATTCCTATTGCCGTCTCCAAATTTGTTGCAAAACATAATGCACTCGGTGATTATAGTACAAGTAAAAAATTGTATAGCTCGAGCATAAAATTAATGCTATTTATGGGCTTTTTAGGATTTTTAATTTTATTTATTGGAGCGCCTTACATATCACAATTTATTATTCGCTCTAAAACGCCAAATCCACAATTTATCGCTGACGTAACACTTACAATGCGGGCATTAAGTTTCGCACTTATTATCGTACCGGCTATGAGTGTTACACGCGGCTATTTCCAAGGTTTTCAACATATGAAACCAAGTGCTGTTTCTCAAGTCGTAGAACAAATCGCACGCGTTGTTTTCATTTTAGTTGGTAGCTTCATCGTTTCCAAAATATTTGGAGGTTCCGTAGCCTCTTCTGTTGCTGTTGCTACATTCGGTGCTGTTATCGGGGCACTTGCCAGCGCCTCTATTTTAATGCTGTACTGGAAAAAGTATAACGGATTAAAGCCTCCTGAAGGTGAATTAAAGTCAAGGGCATCCGATATTCCATTACGAAATATTTATATGGAATTACTTCGATATGCAATCCCAATTGTATTTGTGGGTATTGCAATTCCACTCTATACGTTAGTAGATCAATATACCGTAGCTGATGTCCTTAGAGCGATGGGAGAGCCTTTAGAAACCGCGAATGCAGTTTTCGCTTATATAACGAACTATGCACAAAAGTTAATTATGATTCCGGCTTCACTTGCAACTGGATTCTCATTAACAATTATTCCGGCTATAACGAAATCATTTACAAGCGGAAAACTAGAAGAATTACAAGAACAAATTTCGAAGATATTCCAAGTATTGTTATTCTTCACTATCCCAGCTGCATTTGGTCTTGCTAGCATCGCTTACGATGCATTCCGAATGATTTATGTAGATCCTAAAATTGCACTTGATGGATCACAATATTTAATTTCATTTGCACCTTCTGCTATATTAGGTGCGATTTTCACAGTTTCTGCAGCTATATTACAAGGCATTGATTATCAAAGAAAAACAATGATTGCATTCTCAATCGGTATTCTTGTGAAGATTGTAGTAAACATACCACTTTTACACTTATTCGGTGGACACGGTGCTGTACTTGGAACAATTCTCGGATACCTCGTTTCGAATATTATTATGTTGTATTGCATCATTAAGTTTGCGAAATTTAAAATTGGTGAAACGGTGAAAACAGTATTTCTTATTACGATATACTCCGCAGCAATGTCTGCTGTTGTAATTGCATTAAAAGCAATTATAAGCTGGATTATTCCTGGCCAATCTTATATCGAATCACTGCTCATTGTATTTATATGTGGTGCGGCAGGAGGGCTTGTTTACCTTTTATTCGTATTAACGAGTGGACTCGCTTCACATATTCTTGGTAATCGTATTCAACGTTTACCTGTACTAAGAAAATTAGTAAAATAAAAAAACAAAAGATGTAACTCGTTGTTACATCTTTTGTTTTTACTTTGCATATTGAATGCGTTTTTGTTGCTCCGCAATATTTAATTCTGGAGTATATTGTTTTACTAAATGTAATACCTCTCCCATTAACAATTCTAACTCTTTCACACTATTCTCTGGATGTCCTATTAAAATATTCGCCATACGCTCATATAAATTTTCAGGCTTAATCCCCATTCGTTCCACATTATATGGCATCCATTTAAATGCAGGATGATGCACGTACATGCGGTTCAGACCAAATAAGACTCCAAATATATTTCTTTGAACTTCACAAATAACATCATATAGCATAAGCCAATCTTTTCGTTTTAAAAGAGCCTCTCGATTATGCCAACGATTGCTTAAACAAAGGTTTTCTACAATCATTTTTTGCGCCAATTCTTCTGGATACGCTTCAACTCTATCTTTTAGAGTATGTACTTTCACTTCTCCATACAAACTCACACCATCATGAATGGATGATACAATACATTGTTTCTCATAATTGATATCATACTGCTCTACAACTTCTGAAATAATTTTTTCTACGGTCACTGTTAAAAAATTACTAATCTCTAGTTTAATTCCTTCTTTCGTCAAATACGTCTCCGACCATTCTTCTTCCTCGTAAGGATAATATGATAAAATTTTTCCACCAATATGATTAATAGGTTCTTTACGATCCTCATCCTCTGGTGGTTCCGACCATAAAATATGTAATTCAATATCTGAATGTTCATCCTCTAATTTTCTAGCTACTGAACCTGCTAAAATAATAGCTTCGATTTTCGGGTTTTTTCTATAAATCTCCGACATTTCTATCGCTTTCTCTCTTAATCCCATTTCATTCCCCCCTAAAACTGCAGTACTCCCCTTACTCTTCATTTATCTATTTCGATATTGCATATTATATTACCTTTTCAAATTCACACTTAATCAAATTTCTACCCAATAATGCTGAACAATTTCACCAGTATGAGAAGAAACTACCTCATTTTCTAACACACCGCCAACCTTTTGAATCGTTTTAGCAGAACCGATATTGGATTTATCACAAGTTATTAATACTTTCTGCAATCCTAATTTTTGCGCTTCAGCTAATGCAAGCTTTAGTTGTTTCGTAGCGTAACCGTGGCGACGTTTATTCGGATGGACACTATATCCAATATGGCCGCTTTCCCTTAATAATTCTGGATTTAATCTATGTCTAATATTCACAAAACCTATAAGTTCCCCTTTTTCAAAACTTAAAAACTGACTAGATGGCACTCGATTCGCTTGTAAGTTTTCTCCTACTTCTTGTATACTCACTTTTTCAAACCATTCAGCTAGGGAATCAAAATTTTGTAAAGAGCTACTACCGTGTGGTTGTTCTCCTGCATGTAAAAAAGCCTCCCGATACTCTATAATTTGTTCACTATATTCATGCGTTGGTTTTAATAGTTTCATCGTGCTTTCCCCCTCTTAACCCCCTAAAACAAACCCCTTAATAGCTCTATTTCACCATTAAGGGGTTTCTATCATTTTTATTCAAATAACCCCATACTCAAATAACGTTCACCAGTATCAGGTGCAATACATAAAACTTTTTTACCAGCGCCTAGGCGCTTCGCTATCATAATTGCTGCGTACACAGAAGCTCCTGAAGACGGCCCTACTAATAAGCCTTCTTGTCTAGCTAAGTTTCTCATTGTCGTTAAAGCCTCTTCGTCTGCAATTTGAATAATTTCGTTATACACTTCTGTATTTAAGTTTTTCGGAATAAATCCTGGGCTTGTTCCTACTAGTTTATGAGGACCTGGTACACCACCTGATAAAACGGGAGATCCTTTCGGTTCCACTACTGCAATATATAAGTTTGGTAATTTCTCTTTTAACGTTTCACCAGTCCCTGTAATCGTTCCGCCTGTTCCTGCCGTTGCAACAAAAGCATCAAGCTCTCCATCCATTTGTTCGTAAATTTCAAGTGCAGTCGTATAACGGTGAATATTCGGATTAGCTGGATTTTCAAATTGTTGCGGGATAAAACTATTCGGTATTTGTTTTTGCAGTTCTAACGCCTTTGCAATCGCTCCTGGCATTCTTTGTTCTGCTGGTGTTAAAACTACTTCTGCCCCGTATGCTTTCAATAAATTAATACGCTCTTTTGACATATTGTCTGGCATAATTAAAATCGCTTTATACCCTTTAGCAGCTGCGTTCATCGCTAAACCAATTCCTGTATTCCCACTTGTCGGTTCAATAATTGTATCCCCTGGTTTAATGAGACCATTTTCTTCTGCAACATGAAGTAAATTATAAGCAGCACGGTCTTTCACACTACGTGATGGGTTAAACATTTCTAGTTTCACATACACATCCGCTGCGTCTTCCGGAATAAATTTAGATAATCGGACGACAGGTGTATCTCCTATTAATTCTGTTACGTTTTCACATAATTTCATAGTGCATCCCCTATTCTATCGTTTTCTTATCACTTGGTAATAACCATGAAGTAAGTCCAATTAACGGTAAACAACTACATAATATCATAATGAACTGAAGGCTATATATATCAGCTAATTTCCCAAGAACTACAGCACCTAATGCCCCAAGTCCAAACGCAAGACCTACGATTAATCCTGACACCATTCCCACTTTTCCAGGTACAAGCTCTTGCGCGTATACAACAATTACACTAAAACTACTTGAACTAATAAAACCGATACATAAAAATAAAGGTACGACCCACACAAGTGAGACATGTGGTAATAACAGTGCAAGTGGCGCTGAACCTAACATTGAAAATACGATGATGTTTTTCTTACCAAATCGATCTGCTAACGGTCCTCCGAAGAAAGTTCCTAACACACCAGCAATCATAAATGCGAATACGAAATACTGCGCATTTTTTATAGATAAACCGTAATGCTCAATTAAGTAAAATTGATAGAAATTCCCGATACCGGCACCGTACCAAGAGCGCACAAAAGTAAGAAAAACAAGAAGTATAATAACGAATTTAATGTGTGTACTTACAATTGCATTTTCCGCCTCAAGCGCAGCTCTCTTCTTCCTTCTTACAGCGCCGGTTGCTAATTCATTTTTGTACCAATTCGATACGAAAATTAATAATATAATTCCTACTGCTGCAAATGCTGTAAAACCTAAAGAACCAATTTGACCAAGCGGAACGAAAATTAGCGCTGTAAAAATGGGAGCTAAGGAATTCCCCGTGTTTCCCCCAACTTGATAAATCGCTTGCGCTAACCCTCGTTTTGCACCTGCCGCCATATACGCAACACGAGCGCCTTCTGGATGAAAGACTGCAGAACCTAAGCCAATAAATAAAACAGAAATAATAACAACTATAAAGTTCGGCGCAAATGCGAGTCCAATCATCCCAAGCATACTTGAAAACATGCCGAGTGGTAATAAAAATGGTGACGGCTTCTTATCTGAATACATACCAAACACCGGTTGCATAATCGATGACGTCATATTTAACGCAAATGCAATCCACCCTACTTGCATATAGGATAAATTCATCGTTTTTTCCAAAATAGGAAACAACGCCGGCACAACTGCTTGCATTGAATCATTTAAAAAATGTCCAAAGCTTATCGCAAATAATATTCGATATATTGTCGGTGTTTCTACTGTGTTTTTTTGCGAAACTGCCTGCATATGTGAATCTCCCCTTTCTGTACAAAATATTTATTTATTAAAGTAGGTGTAATAAATTCTGACTTTTGAAACATTTCTATTCTATACTGCTTTCATTTCTTTTTCCAGAAATATAACTTAACTTCCGTCATTGGCTTGCATCCTTGTAACTTTCAGCAGCAAAACATTACAGAAAAAGGCAACCCAATCACATACTGGGTTGCCTCTCAAATTAAATCGCAAAACGCTTATACTTTTCGTAATCACTCGTCTTACATTCTAGTTCAATTTTTGTACCTTCGTTTTCATAACTCGTAGATAAAACGTGCGCATGATTGTTGAAATAAGAAACTACCTGTCCTTGATCATACGGAATTAACATTTCACACTTCGTATACTCTTTATAAATATACGAGCGAATCATTTCTACAAGCTCTTCAATTCCAACATGCTTCTTCGCAGATAAATACACGCGGTCTTCTTGTACTTTTGGAATTTCAACATCTATCATATCTGATTTGTTATATGCATATATCGTTGGAATATTTTCTACTCCAATTTTCTTTAACGTTTCATTTGTAATATCAATTAATTGTTCATAATTTGGATTTGCGTAATCTACAACGTGAATAAGTAAGTCTGCTTCTGCTACTTCTTCTAACGTTGAACGGAACGCTTTCACAAGATGATGTGGTAATTTACTTACAAATCCAACCGTATCCGTTAATAAAAATGATTTATTATCTGGTAAATCAATATTTCGTACAGATGTTTCTAATGTCGCGAATAACATATCTTTTTCAAATACTTGTTTTTCTTCCGTACCATTATAAATTTCCAGCATTGCATTCATCGTCGTTGATTTTCCTGCGTTTGTATAGCCTACTAATGCTACAACTGGTACTTCATTTTTCTTACGTTGCTTTCGCTGCGTTTGACGCTGAGCAACAAGCGCTTCTAAGTCTTTATTTAAAACTGAAATTTGCTCTTCAATTTTACGACGGTCTAACTCTAATTTTTTCTCACCGACACCTTTATTTTTCGTACCAACACCTCCGCTCTGTCTTCCTAATGATTCACGAAGACCGATTAAACGAGGCATCATATACTGAAGATGCGCTACTTCTACTTGCAGCTGCGCTTCTTTCGTTTTCGCACGTTGCGCAAAAATATCTAAAATTAAAATGGTACGATCAATAACTTTACAGTCTAAATCTTCCTCTAAATTTCGAATTTGTGAAGGAGATAATTCGTCATTAAAGATTACCATATTCGCATCTACTTCATTTACATAGGCTGCTACTTCTTCAATCTTTCCTTTTCCAATATAATGTGATGGGTTTACTCGTTGTAAATTTTGCGTCACTTGCCCGATTACCTCTACATCACAAGCTTCTGCAAGATTCGTTAACTCTTCCATAGAATATACAAAATCATCTTCATTTCCTAAATTCACTCCAACTAAAACTGCTCTTTGTAATAATTCTTCCATATATTTATTCCTCCATTTCGATTACGTAAAATAAAAAACACAGGTCGCTGCCTGTGTTTTCGTAAACGGATAAGGGTTCACCAAAGAAATAGAAGAAAGTTATACTTCCATCCTATCTCATAGTCAATAAGTCTCAAGATCATATACGAATCCACAACAAGTGTTCACCTATACGATCCCAATCTAATTTTAAAGGCAAAACAAAAAGAGGGCGTATTCGTCCCTCCCTCTTTTTCACATATAAGCTTAATAAAGGGTTCCTTTAAAATAGGCAGACCAATCCCGTTCACTCTGTACACAGACAGAGCCTTTGAGCGCTATTCAATTATTGGCACAAAGTATTGAGACGTAATCTGATTAAGATCAAAGGAAGCCCCTCCGTTCATTTTAAGTTATATAAAGTGTAGCATAAGTAATTCGCTTTCACAAGGTTAACCCCCCTATAGAAACAGAAAGAAACTCTTTATATTTTTACTTTAATCGTCATTTTTTGCGTGTTCTTCTCACAAAAAAACTAACAACAGCAATGATCAATAGCAGACCTATGGATATGATAGCAACTTGCCACCAACTGAAACCACTCACCATTCCACCTTTTAAATTCACTTTCTTCGTCGGAACAGACTCTTTTGCAATATGACTTAAAGCCGCTTTGTCCACCCCTGCCTCATCCAATCTCTTCGTTCCACTACAACTATGTGTGTGTAATTGTTTTTCTGATCCCCTTTGAGAAGAAAACACTAAGTACTCTCCTCCCTCTACAAAGTGAAACACACAATCACCACCATTTGTATATACGATAATTTGCGAAGAAGTTGTCCCTTTCCATATTTTCTTCACTTCAAATAATACTTCAATCCCAATCCCTTCTTTCCTTCCAATCTCAATTACTTTCCCCTCAAACACTACATCATTTTTTTGAAATGCATCTTCTGCTGTTACATTAATACAATCACAAGCATGAGATTTCTCTGGAAAAATAATAAGAATAAAGCTACAAATAATGACAACAGGCAACATGCGCAAAATTCTTTTCAAGGAGCCCCACTCCCTTCATTATCAATTTCAAAAGCTTCTCGTATATTATTTTTACGCTACTCGTCAAATTCCTCCAGAGTAAATTAAACAGTATCGTTTCCATACAATAAAAGTCTTTATTGACATTTTTTATAACCTGGTATTAGTATAAGGTTATAAAAAATAAGTTAGGAGATGTCCCTATGAATTCTAAATCTCGTATTACCGCAATTGGTACTTATGTTCCAAATCAAATATTGTCTAATAACGATTTAGAAAAAATGGTCCATACGAATGATGAATGGATTGTGCAAAGAACAGGCATGAAAGAAAGAAGAATTGCTAACGAAGACGAATACTCCTCACACTTAGCCATTAAAGCAGTCGAAAATTTGTGTACAACATATAAGAAAAACTTAGAAGATATTGACTGTATCATCGTTGCTACAACTACTGCTGACTATGTTTTTCCTAGTGTCGCTTGCCAAATACAACAATACTTCAACATACCTCATACACTAGCTTTTGATTTAAATGCGACTTGCGCTGGTTTCACATACGGACTGCATGTCGGTAATAGCTTAATCACTTCTGGATCACATCAAAAAGTACTCGTCATAGCGACAGAGACATTATCTAAAGTTACTGATTACACCGATAGAACGACCTGTATTTTGTTCGGTGATGGCGCTGGAGCTATTTTATTAGAAAGAGATGAAAACAAACCAAGCTTTATTGCTGCTCACATGGGAACAAACGGTAACGGTGGTATTCATCTATACAGAACAAACTTATCTACTACTATGAATGGCACACCACTACAAACAAATGAAAAAATCGTTCAAAACGGAAGAGAAGTATATAAATGGGCTGTACGAACAGTACCATACGGCATAAAAGAACTATTACATACTGCAAATTTGCAAATAGATGATATAGACTGGTTCATACCACATAGTGCTAACTTAAGAATGATTGAATCTATTTGCGAAAAATCAAAAATATCTATTCAAAAAACATTAACGAGTGTGGAAGATATGGGGAATACATCTTCCGTCTCTATTCCACTCGCTTTAGATTTAGCTAGAAAAAAAGGAAGATTAAATAACGGAGATACACTTTTGCTATACGGATTTGGCGGTGGACTTACGCATTTAGGGCTTATTGTGGAGTGGGATTTAAGTTAAGTATTGAAAAAGAGGTTCTAATTAGTAACTAGAACCTCTTTCTCATTTAATTTCTCGCCCCTTTTCGAGACCATATCATAATAGGAATAAGCAATAATGCTAGCACTCCTCCCGCTAATGATAATGCGGCATAACTGGAATTCGCTACTATCATACCTGACATCGCTCCACCAGAAGCCCCAGCTAACGCAACAAATACATCTATTTTGCCTTGTGTTTTTGCACGTGTAGAAGGTATAGTTGCATCAACAATTTGAGCTGTGCCACTTATTAAACCGAGGTTCCAACCTAACCCAAGTAAAGACAGAGCAACAATTAATAATAGTAAAGAATCACTCGGCGCCATCGCAGCTATGACACCCGCCGCTAATAAAATTATTCCACCAGCTATACTCATCGTAGTTCGTCCGATTTTATCAATTAACATTCCTGTAACGAGAGACGGAAGATACATTGCACCTACATGAAAACCAATTACAAGCCCTACTGCACTTAAACCATGACCATGATGCCCCATATGAACTGGCGTCATCGTCATAATCGCAACCATCACTATTTGAGTAAGTATCATAACGATTGCTCCAACTGTAATACCTCGTTTGTTTTCTTTCACTTCTTCTGTTACTGGTTGCCCTTTATATGTATGTTCTCGTTTATATGTTTCTATTATGTTAGCAATAATTAATGGATCTGGACGAAGCATAATAAAAAGGATAAGACCCGCCAGTATAAATGCCGCTGCTGATAATATAAACGGACCTGCAAGGTTAGGAATTCCGATTGAATGGGCAAAATCTCCCATTACGCCTACTAAGTTCGGTCCTGCAACTGCACCGAAAGTCGTCATAACCATCGTAATACTAATAGCAGTTGCTCGTTGTCTCTTATCTGCTAAATCGGTACCAGCATAACGAGCTTGTAGATTCGTCGCTGTACCTGCACCATATATGAGTAAAGAGACTAGTAATAAAATAATACTATTTGTTAAAGCAGCCAATACAACTCCAATAGCCCCTAGCCCCCCTACTATAAACCCTGTTGCAAGTCCTATTCGGCGACCATATTTTTGCGATAACTTCCCAACAAAGAAAGCCGCTACCGCAGACCCCATTGTAAACATAGCAGCCGGTAATCCTGCATATGCATCTGTCCCAAGCATTTGCTGCGCAAGAAGTGCACCTACTGTAATTCCAGCAGCTAATCCCGCTCCACCGAACATTTGTGAAATACTTACGATTATTAATGTTCGTTTATATAATTTTTGTTGCTCTTCTTCTGTGTACATACGATTACGTATTGAAGCATCTGCTGTCTCTATCATTTCCTCACCCTCTCTATAAAACTAATACCTCTTGTTAATGTACTATAGAACAACAAAATTCCAAAATTTAAAATGCTACAGTTTATTTATTAATGTAAAGAACCCCACGGTTTATGTTTGGCTCATTACCGAGGGGCTCCCAAAATCACAGGGTAGATCTTCCTATATTTTACATTCAAACTTTCGACTATTTTACAACTACATCTTGATTATTTTCAAAGCCCTCTGCCTTACCTTCTTTCATTTCATAATAATAAGAAGGTAATTCTATACCATGCTCTAAGAAATAATCCTCAATTAATGAAATAATCACTTTCAATGTTTTCAAACGTGCATATAATTTATCATTACTCGCGATAATTTGCCATTTCGCATTTGGCTTATTTGTTTTTTCAAACATTTCTTCCATTACTTCAACATACTCGTCCCATTTTTCACGATTACGCCAATCTTCGTCTGTAATTTTCCATCTCTTCAAAGGATTATTCTCTCTATCTTTAAACCTTTTTAACTGTTCATCTTTGCTAATATGATAGAAGAACTTCCCTATTATGTAATGGTCATCTGTTAATAGTTTTTCAAAATCATTAATCTCATCATATGCTCTCATCCACTCTTCCTTTGTAGCAAATCCTTCCACACGCTCAACTAACACACGACCATACCATGAGCGATCAAAAATAGTAATTTGCCCGTACTGTGGAATTTTGCGCCAGAAACGTTGCAAATAATGGTAACGTTTTTCATGAGGTGCAGGCGCTCCAATTGGAGTTACTTGAAAACCACGCGGGTCAAGATGTTCCGTCACCCGCTTAATTGCCCCACCTTTACCAGCCGCATCCCAACCTTCCATAACGAGCATAACCGCGATTTTTTCTTCTTTTAAAATTTGCTGTAATGCTAATAAGCGCCTTTGATATTTTTCGAGTTTCTTATTGTACTTAGATTTTGATTCAATTTTTTTCGTTAAATCTACTTTAGCAAGATGCCCATTTTCCATAAAACAAATCCCTCTTGTTGTATGATAATATTATTTTAACATATTTTTGGTAAATTTTTCATATTACAAAAAACTGTGCAGGAAAATCTCTACACAGTTTTTCACTCTAACTTTACATCTACCTCGATATTCCCTTTTCTATTGCTCACAGCTTTCATAAAGAATATAGCAATTAAAACAACTGTAATAACCGTGCCTGCAATCGGAGATATGTTTAGTGGAATGTTAGAAGCGATTTTCACATTTTACAATCGAATGATTGGGGGAATCCCCCTTCTAGTAAAAAATAAGCAAATACTGTAAAGCCAATGATTACTACTGAAAATTATGTAGTTACAACTCCTATTGGTATTGTAAGCAGCGTAACATTTGAACTTTCTCTTACAGAACTGACAATTGAATATATACCTAAAATAAAACTAAGTATCGCAATACTTATATACACAATTACTGCATACCAAGGATTAAAGTCTAATAAGAGTCCAGAAATAACTATATACAAAAATAATAGTTGCAGAAAAACACTGCTCCCCATACTTATTAATATTCTCAACATACGCTTCCCCTTATGTTCACCATTCCTTTTTTTCATTGCGTTTGATGTGTATTAGCATATGAATCAAATGTAATAATTCTTAACAATCACCCTTACATTAAATGGTATATCCTCTTATAAAGAGAAGATAATAACAAATAAATCCGTTACAGAATGGGAGTTCTCAAAAAATGAAACGAAAAATATTCTTTCTCTTTGTGCTTATTTGTGTAGTACTACCAATGCAAGCTAGCGCTTACACATTTCAATCGCTACCAATTGTGTTAAAGTCTAAACAATGGTATATCGAAATTGATAAATCTCATAACTCAAATGAACAAGTAATCCGGTCAAAACAAGGTGTATATGATACGTATAGTTTACTCGTAAAAAATATCGGTACTGATGTTTCAAATGTATCTGTAGAAATACTTGATAACACGCCTACATCTAAAGCTACCTTTACACCTACTACATCTGATGAAAACATCTCAAAAAGTCATACAAGCTTTGACCACATGGTATTTCCATTAGACTTTAATAGCCATAATTTTAAAGTCGTTATTACTTGGGAAGAAAAGAATTTCTCTTACAATGGTCATCCGGTAAATGAGGGTAAAAAAATGAAACAAACATTTGTATTTAATGAAGACTAAGCCTTATTTTAAGTATGGCTTAGTCTTTTTTTATGAAACCCGATTGGATCGCTTCTGTCACTTCTTTTGCAATTTCCATTTTCGTTGCTTTCTTGCAAATACATGTTTCCCATATATGTACAGAAGGCTCTTCATTAGAAAGATGCTTCAGTAATATGAGCCGTTCATACTCTAGTTTATTATCAACAGGAGTCACAATATATACAGTAAAATTCTTCGTATCAAATACCTGTTCTTTTACAACATATTCGCCTTGTAGTTCCGATTCTAAAAATTCGTTGAGGCAATCTACAACCATATAAAATAACTCCTTTCATTATTCATTCAAATTATTAATCAAACTTACGAATACTTGGGACAGATAGAGCAATTACAATTGTAAAGATTACGAATAATGCTAGCATTAATATAGTTACCTCTCCGCCTATTACATTCGCTAACCAACCAACAACTACATATCCTAATGGCAATAAAGCAAAAGAACCTAACATATCAAGGCTTGCTACTCTTCCGAAAGCTTCTTCCGGTACGAGCTCTTGTAAACTCGTTTCCCAAATGAGTCCAAATATCATCATACCGAATCCTTCAATTGCCATTAAGAATATTAAAGCAGGCGCCCAAGAAATAAAAGGCATAACTAATAGAGCGAAGCCGCTAATTAAAACACCTCCATAGGCCAGTAACCCTCTCTTGTGCCACCGCTCTTTCCCACCAAATATTAATGCGGCAATTACAGCACCGCCACCAGAAGATGCCATTCCCAGTCCGTAAACGTAAGCTTCAAAATGATGATGAATATTAAATAACCATGGAATTAATACGACGATAATGCCGGCATAACAAATATTTACGAAAGAAAAAACTAAGATTGTAATCCAAAGCCACGGATGACTTTTTAAAACTAAAACACCCTCCATAAACTCCTTTTTATAATCAACCTTACTCTTTTCAATCGATTTTATTTTTTTAAACTTAATTTCTTTTAAAAATAATAAACATAAAAATGATAATAAGTACGTTGCTGCATCTAATCCAAATCCTATCCCAGCAGATGCAACTGAAACGATTAATCCACCAAGTGCTGGTCCAATTAACCGTATGCCTTGATTACTCATTTGCGTTAATGCATTAGCTGCATTGCGAATTTCAGGTACGAATACTTTCGCCCTCACGGCAGAATATGCTGGCTGAAATATCCCTTCCATAAGTCCATATACGGCAACGAGGACATATAACAGCCTAATCGTTAACAAATCCGTAAATATAAGCGATGCAAGTAATAGCATTACTATACAGCGGATTATATCCGTAAATAACATTAATTTTACTCGATCAATTCGATCTACAACTAACCCTGCAAACGGTAAAGCAAGAATATTAGGTAGCATATACATTGCCATAGTCATCCCCATTACAACTGTTGAACCAGTTAGTGAGTAAACAACGACTGGCAAAATAACCATTGTTATAGAACTCCCTAAAGTTGAAAGCAATTGTCCAATCCACAAAAACTTAAAATGCCGTGATACTTTGACTGGCAACAGTAATTTTCCGACATATCCTAAACCTTTTTGGGTTTGTATTTCTCCCTGCATTTTCCTCACCTCTTTTCAATTAACTATAAACTCTATAATAAACATCTGAAAAATATTAATATTCTATTTTAAATTATAATATGAAACTACTATATTTATGGTAAAATTATCAAAAAAATACAAGGGAGAAAATATGGTCATGCCTTCCAATTCACCTAACATCGAGCACCAGATCTATACAATGTGTATGATCCAGCGTAACAATGAAATTTTACTTTTAAAACGTCCCAATCATCGAGGCTTTCCTGGCTATATAGCTCCTGGCGGAAAAGTAGATTTCCCAGAAAGTATCGTCCAAGCTGCTATACGAGAAGTGAAAGAAGAAACTGGACTACACGTTTCTAATTTAACTTTTAAAGGGGTAGACGAATATGTAAATCCTAAGGAGCATGTTCGATATATGGTATTCAACTATTGGACAGACTCATTTGAAGGCGAGCTTCTTATTAATCCTCCTGAGGGTGAATTAGTATGGGTGCCAATCGATACAGCACTCAATCTTCCTATGCAAGATTGGTTTAAAGAAAGATTCCCATTATTTTTTAAAAAAGGCACGTTTGAAATTCAACGTGTTTGGGACCGAGACTTAGATAAACAAGTCGCTATGACAATTACCCATACGTAAAAAAGCTTGGAATCCCTCCAAGCTTTTCTTACTTCACCTCTATTTTCTTAATCTCATAATCAATTTCTAAAAACTTAACTCCGAATATCCACATTTTATGGTGAGCAGTTAGCATGTGACCCTTTCCCTCTTTAATGATAAAAATCTCTGTTAACGGTAAACGGATTGTAAAGAAACCAGTATGTAGATAAATCCCCTCATCTCCCTTACTATTTTCTCTCAACTTACTAGTAATGATTAAATCATTGCTATCATTACATACTTTTAAAATACCTGTCATATTCGAATAAGGTAAAGGCAATGCGATATTCATATATGTCTCGTTCTTATGCGTATGTTTTGAATACAGAGCCAAAAAAATAGACTCTCCTGCTTCATTTTCCCTTAGCCAAGCCCTTACATTCTCTCTTCCATCTTTCTCATCATTTACACCTATGATAGAGCCATACATTGTTTCCCACTTATCGCCCATACCTAAATGTATTTGTCCTACTCGTTTACTCATTTTCGTATAACAAAATGCAAATGGACGGAACCAACGAGCCCATTTAATATTCGATTGTAACTCATACGCTGCTGTATTTTCATAAAAACGAATCATACTTAAAGGAACCTTCGTCACGTCAAATGACTCACTATGAAAATCATTTATTTTATCAACTAAACCGTTGTATTCCTTACTATCTACTAAATTTCCATTCTGTAAAAATGTCCCACCAATTCTCACGCTTCCTCTTAATCTACTCATTGGTTTCCCATAGTACTTATAATTTGGAGCACTCTTTTCAATCATCCAACCTACAAATGCTGGTAATGCTACTCCAATGCCATTTACCACACCGTGAATCCAAACCATTTGAGCAATTGTAATCGTCAGTACTTGTTTTAAATTTCCGTATGAATATATGAGTGAGAACATAATTGTAACCATGAGCGTACTAGACGAAATGATTAAGAGAACCTTTGCACGAATAGCATTAAATTTCGCTTTCCAAACGTAAATACCATATCCATAAATAGCACATAAATATATCACAACTGCAAAAAATTCTAATATCCTCGAATATGTAATTCCTATTGCAACTGTCATAGGTGAAATCATGATGATAAACATAATAGCATCATACACTTTACTTCTCTTTTCTCTTTTTCTCCCTATTAAACCAGCTGATAATGGCAATAAAAACGCCGAATAATGAAAATGTGCAGCTGTGAGTAAAACAATGTCAGAGCTAAAATGCATAATTGAAAGTTTTGCTACTGAAGCAAAAAACCAAAAACCACCTAAAAACAAATAAATAAACGCACTATCTATGACGGTCTCCTCTAACGGCTTCCATCCTCTTTCTAGCAATCTACTTACACCAAATAACGCAACAATTCCTGTATATACAAACCAAACTAGCGCAAATAAATAGTGATTTGTGACGAAAGCTAGCATTGCGCAAATTGCTGCGATTGGATATAAAAACGATACGAATTTATAAAATAATAAATACGATCCATTTCTTGTTCTTTTATCAATAATACAAAAAGACATCGGTATAAATAATAAAACAGATAATAATATAATTGCTTCAACAGGATTTATATTCGACCACTCACATATTAGAAAAACAACATAACAAGCAAGCCCAAATATTATATTTTTCATATCGTTTATTCCCTTTCTACAAATGTTCCCTTGTATGAAAAAAGCGAACCAATTAACGGGTTTCGTACTTGTACATGAATTCGAAAACACTTAAGTGTTTCATCATAACTTTCAACAATTTTTGCCTCACCATACAAAAATTTTGGTAACGGCATTTTTCTTCCAAACATATAAAACCATTGTTCCTTTGAAGAAATATGCATTGCCCCTAACTCATCGATATGAAAATGCAGTGTAGAAACGAGTAAATGTGGTTCGCCAAAATAATCTACAATTTCATTTTCGTTTTCATCCAATTGCATAACTGCGTTAAAATATCTTTTCTTATTATGAAAATAAAAAGTACGGTTCCACCTTACTAATTCTTGTCCATATTCATCTCGCTCAGCTATGTTTTGTATCGTAAATGGAATTTCCTCCCCTCGTTCCGAGAAAAACATTCGAAACTTCGATGCAATTTTCAATATAAATTTTACGAAAAAAGAGCCACCGTAAATTTCATCCATCTTTCCTTCCCCTGTAAAACTATTCTCTTCTGTAATCGCATAACGCTTCTGCAATTCAGGATGAAGATTTTTATAGGTATCCCCTAATAATCGTTCATACATATTAGCCATACACTTGTCCCTTTCTCGCCCTCTTGCAATTTTTCGCGCTTGGTAAATCGAAACTATTTATATAACCGACAATTGATAACCCCATTAGAAGAACATTTAATGTAATCGGATTAAACGGCCCTGTAAAGCTTGCGATATTCGTAAATCCTGCCGCTAACGTTAAAACTAGTAATACAATAATATGCAGTATAAATAATTTTCGTTTTATTATTGGCAACAGCCATACGACACCGAAAATTATTTCTAACACCCCAATTATTTTAAGTATACATACACTACTTTCATTTGAACCGATTAATAAAGAAAGCATCTTTACTTCCTCTGAATGAGTAAACAGTAGTTTTGGCACTATCCCTTGATATATCCATACAAAAGCAAATAAAAAACAAACGAGCCAATACGTCATCGTTCTTCTAATTAGCAAACTAGGATGCAAACCTTTTTCCAACCATAATTTGAGAGCATCAAAACTCCAAGCAGTCGCCCAACCTAATAATGGACGAAACATATATGAATCAATCACATTTCCTATACGACCATATCTCGTATCATAATCATATTGCGTTTCAAAATGAATACACTCTTTATGCGGTGTATACTTCCAATAACCACGCCCTATTCGTATAAGTGATAATGTATTGTCTGTCCAAAATTTCAAAGAAGAAATCCGTTCACCAGTTTCTTTTCTTATTTCACCTATCGATTCCCCTTCTCCGCCTATTTCAAGCCCAAATCCTATCTTTGTTTTATATAAAAACTTCTGTGGTTCTCCCTCTTTTTTCTCTAAATACGAAATTTCAGTAAAACGAGCATCCCACTCTGTATGTAGGTCTGGTTCTTGCGTATATTCCCATAATTTCTCTATTGTCGTTTTCATTTCTGTTGCAACATAAATAGGCCTTTTTCTTTTCATACTCCGACCTCCTATACTCTATATTTTTAATGTACATGTAATATATGTATTTTGCTACATTTTTCACAAACTTCATCTCTAAAAAGAAAGAATTTTGAAAATATATATAAAACACTTGATTCCCTGAATAATTTAAATTATTATAAAACAAATGTTACCAACAACTTCATAAATCAAACACTCTCGCCTAAAACGTGAGATAGAGGTTGCAATACTTATGAGTATTCTAATGGAGACACAGAGATGTCTATGAAATTGGATAAAAGGAAGTGTTGCCGAAATTGATAAATTTCTCTGCATTTATCAATTGGGGCTGTTTTCGAATAGAAACAGAACTGTCATATGTACAGACATGTACGTATGAAGAGCTATCTACAAAAAAGAGATATCATTTTCATGGTATTCCTTTTTTGGCGGTTTTTTTATTAGCTCCGTTTTCTGTTTCCCTTTTCCTGTAACAGCACCATCCTCACTTATTTGAGATGGTGTTTTTTGTTTTTCTCTCTGGTAACTACAGGAATATTGGGATTTATATATGTCCTAATCTATTCTTAAAAATGGACGAAAGAAGGAATTCGTAATGGAAACGATTGTACAAAAATTTGGTGGTACTTCTGTCGGAAGTGTTGAGCGCATTCAACATGTGGCAAATTTAATTATTGAAGAATATGAACGAGGACATAGTATCGTCTCTGTCGTTTCAGCAATGGGGAAAAGCACAGATGAACTTGTAGCACTTGCTAACGCTATTGCGGAAAATCCAAGCAAACGTGAAATGGATATGCTTCTATCTACAGGAGAACAAGTAACTATTTCATTATTAACAATGGTACTACAAGCAAAAGGTTATAACGCAATTTCATTAACAGGATGGCAAGCTGGTATTACGACAGAATCTGTACACAGTAGTGCACGGATTACTGACATTAACGTTGAGCGTATTCAGTCTTATCTTACTGAAGGCACGATTGTTATCGTAGCTGGTTTCCAAGGAATCAGTGAAAAAAATGAAATTACAACGCTTGGACGTGGTGGCTCTGATACGACAGCTGTTGCATTAGCAGCGGCACTAAAAGCGAAAAAATGTGATATTTATACGGATGTAACAGGCGTATACACGACGGATCCACGAGTTGTAAAGACAGCTTACAAATTAGATGAAATTTCTTATGATGAAATGTTAGAACTGGCAAACCTCGGCGCCGGCGTATTACATCCACGTGCTGTTGAATTTGCCAAAAATCATCATGTCATTTTAGAAGTTCGCTCAAGTATGGAACAAGAAAACGGAACAATTGTAAAAGGAGAATGTAACATGGAACAACAATCAATCGTTAAAGGTATTGCTTTTGAAGATAATATTACTCGTGTAACAATTAAAGGATTAGAGCAAGGTTCACTTTCAACAATTTTCTCTACGTTAGCTAACGCACATATTAATGTAGATATTATTATTCAAAGTATTACAAATGAAGGAAGTGTTCATCTTTCCTTCTCTATCCATTCTAATGACTTACAAGAAACACTAGAAGTATTGGAACAGAATCAAGAAGATCTTCACTATGAGTCTGTAGAACATGAAAATCATTTAGCAAAAGTATCAATTGTAGGATCTGGTATGGTATCTAATCCAGGTGTTGCTGCGAATATGTTCACTACTTTAAAAGAAGAAGATATTCATATTAAAATGGTAAGTACATCTGAAATTAAAGTGTCTGTCGTTATTGACCGCCTTCATTTAGTAACAGGTGTGGAAGCACTTCATCAATCATTTATGGCGAAAATTGAGCCTTTAGTGCAAATGAGCTAATTTAATATTTTTATTGCAACTTACAAAAACATATTAATCTATTTCTTTCCTATATAAATAAAAAGCTGTTTGCATAGATTTCAAGACTCTACGCAAACAGCTTTTTAATATATTATCGATATCCAAAAATCATTATAAAAAAATAAAATTATTCTTTAAACTCTTTCCTAGGAAATATAGTTGACTCTTCTTACTTCTTATCACACATATCGTTTCTCTCTTTCCCTTGAAAAAATGATCTATATTCATTGAAAATAATTTTCTTCACATCCGAGTAAAAGACCATCATGAATAGTGCAATTCCTAATACAACCACCTGTATTTTTTCATACTCAATGAACGCACTCATAATGAGCAAACCACATCCAATATAAAAACCAAACTCATTCTCTTTCTCAAAATCCGCCTCTTCTTCATCAATATGTATTTTCTCTTTAAAGCTTTGATTCCCTTTTATTAACTCATCTAGCGTAACGTTGTACATTTCGCTCAGTAAAATTAAATTATCAATGTCAGGGTAACTTTTATCATTTTCCCACTTATAAACCGCTTGCCTCGTCACACCAATTTTTTTAGCAACATCCTCTTGCGAAAACTCCTTTGATTCTCGTAGTTTTTTTAGCTGTTCTCCTATACTCATAACACCCCCTCCTTTAACAAATTATTACATAAAAGGAGATAAAAAAGAAAGAAACTATTAGTAACACGCACTGTAAACCACTAGTTTACACAATAAAAAAAGGGAGAGTAACTCTATTTTCAAGCTACTCTCCCTCTCACTTATATTAATTAAAACAGATGAATGTTTTCTTTCTTACAAGCTTCACGTAAATCGTCAGGCCATACAGAAGATTGAACTTCACCGATATGTGCTTTGCGTAAAAAGTACATGCACATTCTTGATTGTCCAATACCACCACCAATTGTTAATGGTAGTACATCTTCTAAAATACCTTTATGGAAATCATACTCACGTTTGAAATCATCACCCGTTTTTGTTAACTGTTCATCAAGTGATTTACTATCAACACGAATTCCCATTGATGATAATTCGAATGAAGCTTGTAATACTGGGTGCCAGAATAAAATGTCACCGTTTAATTTCCAATCATCATAATCGGCTGCGCGTCCGTCATGCTTTTCACCTGAACGAAGTGCATCACCAATTCCGATAATGAAGACTGCACCGTGTTCTTTTGCAATTGCATGTTCACGGTCTTTCGGCGTTAATTCTGGATATTTATCTTCTAGCTCTTGGGAAGTAATGAAAACAACTTCTTCTGGTAAATACTTTCCAAGGAACGGATATTTTTCAAATAAGTGATCTTCCAAATCTTTGAATATTCCATAAATTGTTCGTACTGTTTCTTGTAAGTAATCTACAGTGCGCCATTCTTTTTGAACGATTTTTTCCCAATCCCATTGGTCGACGTAAATGGAATGTGTTGCATCAAGTTCTTCATCACGACGAATCGCGTTCATGTTTGTATATAAACCTTCACCAGCTTCATATCCATATTCATGTAGTGCAAATCGTTTCCACTTTGCTAGTGAATGAACAATTTCTAATTCTTCTCCTGAATGTAACATATCAAATTCAATTGGACGTTCTACACCGTTTAGATGATCGTTTAATCCTGATTTTTTTGTTACGAATAATGGTGCAGATACGCGGAATAGTTCAAGACGTTTTGCTAATTGGTCTTCGAAAAATGTTTTAACTTCCTTAATTGCGATTTGAGTCTCTCTTACTGTCATTAATGATTGATACATGGTGGTTTCCCCCTAAAATGTTTGGATGTTGTGAAAAGAAGCCAACAAAAAAAGCCCTTCTTCCCCAAAAAACTGGGACGAAAGGCTTTGGTTCCGCGGTACCACCCAAATTAGCAACAGAGGTTGCTCACTTATACAGTACGGAGATGAAGATCTCGATACTGTTCTTCTTGTAACGGCGAAGTGCCCGGCTAAGTCTACTTTCCTATAAAGGGTTTCGGTTAGCAACTCCAGGAGGTTCTTCATAATAGGCTTCGTATCAGGCTCACACCACCCCTGACTCGCTTAGACTACGTCCTACTACTACTCGTCCTTTCATAGTCGTTTTGTTGTCACATCTCTGAAACATTTTATTAATGATTATTCTATACAAAAAATAAAGAAAGTCAACAAAAAGTTTTAAAATATTTTTCAATTCTATATTTTACGGCTTTATTGATTGTTGTTAATTTAACATCTTTACTTCTTCTGCCTCGTCAATCCAAAAAATGTTTCACTAACCGAAACTAACGTATACACAACAATTAGTGTAATCGTTCGAAATATAGAATCCGCAGTATTTCTTATTATTTTCATTTTCTTTGTAATTCCTTTCAGTTTACTTGCAATTTCATGATATACTATAGCATTCAAGCAGTTTGTTTTTACTTAAAGCAAACATAGTCATTTATCAAGAGTATTTTCTAATTCATTGACTATTATCAAACAAGATTTTTATATAACGGAGTGATCATATGAGCAAAACGAAAGCGAAACCGAAAAAAGGTGTAGGACAAGGTACAGGAAGTAAAGGATGGAACCGTTGGCAATCAAGTGCAAAGAAAAAGAAAGCAGCAAAGCCATACAAAAGTAAAGGCACAAAGAAATAATTTAAATACCATTTGATTTCTTTACTTTGTTCAAAACAAAATATAATTATTAAAACAAAAAAACTATGCTCTCATAAATTTGAAAGCATAGCTTTTTTTATTTTAAATCATAAGAATTTCTCGAATTTCTTCCTCAGTTATGGAGGATAATTTCCCTTCTCCTGGCTCAATTACTTCAGCAATTAAATTTTTCTTCGTTTCTTGTAGTTCATGCATTTTCTCTTCAATTGTTCCGTGGGCTACTAACTTAATAACTTGCACCGTATTTTTTTGTCCCATTCTATATGCTCTATCTGCTGCTTGTTGTTCAACAGCTGGATTCCACCATAAATCATATAATATCACTGTATCTGCACCAGTTAAGTTAAGACCCGTACCACCAGCTTTTAAAGAAATAAGAAACAAATCGCCTTCACCTTCGTTAAACCGATTGCATAGCTCTACACGTTCCTGCGCTGGTGTACTCCCGTCTAAATAAAAGTATGGAATCGCTTGACGATTTAACTCACGACCAATAATGGAAAGCATCTTCGTAAATTGAGAAAAGATCAAAATTCTCTTCCCAGTACTTCTACATTCTTCTAAAATCTCTAACAGTTGTTCAAATTTAGCTGAACTGCCTTTGTAATCATCAACGAATAAAGCAGGATGATTACAAATTTGTCGTAATCTCGTTAAACCAGCTAAAATTCTAATTTTATTTTTACGTAACGTATCTTTGTCTAAATGTTTTAACGTTTCTTCCCTTAATTTCGCTAAATAAGCTGCATACAATCTCTTTTGGTCTGGTAATAACTCCGATGACTGTAAATGCTCTATTTTATCTGGCAACTCATTTAATACGTCCTCTTTTAATCGTCTTAATACGAATGGTTTCACTCGCTTCGCTATATCCTCACGCCTTAAATCACCGAACTCTTTTCTTCCTGGTAATAATTCTGGGAAGACGACATGGAAGATAGACCATAGCTCTTCTAACGAATTTTCTACAGGTGTTCCTGTTAATCCGAAACGATACTCCGCTTGAATCGTTTTCACCGCTTTTGCAGTTTGCGTTGTAGGGTTTTTAAACGCTTGTGCTTCATCAAGAAATAGTGTATGAAACGGCCTTTCATACAACCTTATATCTCTTCTCAGCAATGGATATGACGTAATTATGACATCAAATTCTGCTATATCTTTTAAAATTTTTCGGCGCTCTATTTGATTTCCATCTGCAATAACTGCTCTAATATGCGGGGCGAATTTTTTCAATTCACTCAGCCAATTATAAACGAGGGACGACGGAGAGACTACTAATATAGGCATGTTTTTCTCTCGAATTTCAGGCAAAACAGAGTCTATAAAAGCAATGCTTTGCAGTGTTTTCCCGAGTCCCATATCGTCTGCTAAAATGCCTCCAAAACGGTAATAGGCGAGTGTTTTCATCCACTCGAATCCATACACTTGATACTCTCGCATTTCTGCATGTAAAGTATTTGGCACAGCAAATTTCAATTTTTTCGGGTTTTGAATATTTTCTACTAGCTCTTGAACAGAATCATCCAAACTTAAAACATTACCTTCGTGAAGTCCGTTCATCCATTTTACACTCCGGATAAGCGGAACATTCACTTCTTCCCCATGTAAAAATTCTTTCCGAATACCCGTTTCTTTTACAAATTGATTAATTTCATTAAACTCTTTACTCTCCAGTGATAATAAAGAACCGTTCGCTAATCGGTAATATTTCCGTTTCTCTTCAAGAGCTACTAATACTCCTTTAATTTCCGCCTCCGGTATTCCTTTTATATCAAAACGAAATGACAACCAGTCTATCCTCTCTTTTCGTCTAACTCTAATAAGAGGAGCTGTATCTCCTTTATGAATTCGTAATTTGATTGCTGTCGTCGCATAAATATCAAGTAAACCTTTTAATGTTGGAACGACGTGATATAAAAAATTGTACTCAGCTTCTTCATTATGCATAAAGTAACCGCCTTCCGTTTTCGCAAAGGCACTTTCACTCATAATATCTAAAATCTCTTTTTCCTTTTTCTCATCACGATTAAAAACAGACGGCTGTCCATCCTCTTCTAACGGATTAATTATGACGTTTCCATAGTGAAATTCAAGACCTGCTAACAAGCGATTTTTCACTCTATCTAAATATAATTTCGCTTTTAATACGGGTGTTTCAACACGATCTGATACTACCTCATCTATTCGTACAGTTCCTAGCTTCATTAAACCTGGTACAACTTTCGCTACAAAATATTCCATCTTATCTGCCGGAATGTATAATTGGTTACTACTAGAGCGATTCATCATTTTTTGTAATTCGATAAGCCGCTTGCAATCCTCAGCGTTCAACTGATACAGTTTCCCTCCAAATAGAGCATAACTATACGTATCCATTACCTCAACTCGTTGTAAGCCATCAATATAAAGCGTAAACCCACTGTTACTCCCTTTATTAAACTCAAAATGTAATGGAAGGAGTCCTTTTGAAATTTGTAAACCATGAAAAGATTGTCCATTTTGATTCAGTCTTACACACTCAACTTTAGAAAGTAAAGAAAGCATATCCCCCCAAGACGCTGGCGGTATTAAAATCATGCTATCATCTTGTTTTGCATGTACTTCTAGCGTATCCTCATACATTTTTTCATTATGATGAATTTTAATAAGTTGCTGAATAATCGCATCTGTATCTTGTTTAAAGCTATGTACATCTGGTGTATATGTAAACTCATTGGAACAATTAAAAAGTTCTCTTCTCTCCACCTTAAAAAGAAATTCTCTAATCTGATTTACGAAATACGTTTTGGCAAGTTTCAGCTGCATTCCTAGAAGCGCTCCACCTTGTTTCGTAACTACTGGTGTACAAATAAATTCAACATGAAGTATTTCACGTGTATCAAAACGATGTTGTTTACTTTTCGGTCTCAGTGGCTTGTCTGCAAACAACTGAAACATCCCACTTGTTAATTGATCATTTCCGCTCATGTGTTCACTACTAGCTGGGCGCATTCCACCCGTTTGCTGATTATAATTTATTTGTATCAATACTGCTGCAACATGTTGACAGTACGTTTGAAAAGACGCTAATGAAGGACAACTACATTTCGCAACAACATCACCCTTTTTAATTTTTTCGACTGTAACATGAAAATCTTCGTTTCCTTTTACTGTTGCCTCGCAAATTTCTTTATTTTCATCATAATGATTTATTATTACTTTATTTGATTTATAATAAGCTTCGCCTCTTTTATATGAGGTCTCTCCGCACACTTCTTTAATAATCGATTTATTTAATGTAAAACTCATTGCTTTGACACTTCCTTACTGTAAAACCATTTTCTCTTACTTAACATTTTACATGCTTCACGAGAAAATATAAAATTTTGGTTTAACAAAAAAGATACTTATTTATAAACGCCTCAGATGTAAGCAAATAGAGTTTCAGTACTTGTCCCTAAACTCTTAAAACCGCCTATTATACAGGCGATTCTGAAAGATTCCAGCATAGTATTTAAATATCTTCTACATTTTTCATGTAAAAGTTTTACTGGCCATCGCATCAATAATTTAAAAGATATGATTTTATGAAAAAGAGTAATAAAAGTTTTTCACACACACCGTTGAGATGGATGTGCATATTTTGATGCAGGGGGCTTACTCTCTATAATAGGAGGATAAAGTAGGTAATTTACATATTTTCATGCGTGCCCTTATATAAGACTGTTATTGCGGCTAGTATAAGGATGATCCCCATACAAGCAGGTGCGGCATGCCCAAGTGAAACATAAATTTGACCTCCAATGATCGGCCCAATCATTCTTGCTAAAGCCTGAATAGATTGACTACCTCCTTGAATCCTTCCTTGTTCACTAGAATCGACAGACTTCGAGAGCATCCCATTGAATGAAGGTCCAAAGATGGAATCACCAAAACCAAATATAAACATTCCAGCGATAAGAAAAGGATAAAATGAGAACAAAGCTGATGCTGCAATAAGACTATAACCTATAATTTCCGAAACCATTCCGAGAATTGCTATCTGTTTATCAGTAAGTTTTGTCAAAAGTTTTGGCATTATAAAACTTTGTGAAATGATATCTTGGAATCCCATAATTGAAAACATAAGTCCGATTAACGCAGGCTTCCAACTAAAAGTATCCATTGTAAATTGTGAAAAAATTGCCTGTAAAGATCCATTTGGTATCCAAAGTAAGAATGCTGAGACAAGTAGCCATTTTAAATTTTTCATGGAAAGTATATTTGCAAGTTGTGTAAATGGATTCAATCTTACAAAGGTAATCTCTTTCAATCTATTATTTTTGTCAAGGCTCTCAGGCATATATAAGATTCCATAAACAACATTTAATAAAGTTATGATTGCTCCAAAATACATAGGTACAGAATAACCAAACTTGGCAAGATATCCACCTATAGTTGGTCCAATAACAGTGCCTACTCCTACAACCGCACTTACCCATCCGAAGTATTTCGTTCTTTGTTCTGGAGGAATAATATCTGCAAAATATGCGAAGATAGTGCTTATGCTCCCTCCTGTTATACCTTCTATTATGCGCCCAGCAAATAGTATCCATAGAGCTCCTCCTATGCCAAAAACTAAGTACCCGATTGCGGAACCGAAAAGACATACTAAAAGTAATGGACGACGACCATATTTATCACTCAAAGCTCCAAGTGCGGGAGCCGCAAAAAATACGCAGACTGCATAAACAGAAGCTAATAGCGTAACGACGACCGCTTGTTCTGCCGAATTACTTGTATACGGCTGCACTAAAAATGGAACGACAGGTATTATAATGCTGAATCCTATTCCACAAAGAAACACAGAGATAAGACCGAATAGTAAGGCGTGTGTATCTATGACTCTTTCCGTATTATGTTCATTATGTGATCTGAATTTGGACATTTACATTCTCACCCCAACAGTTATTTTTGTTTCCTTATCAACAAAACAATAACTCCATTTTGTTTCTCTGTCAACAAAATTACAACAATAAAAAAGGCAATCCATCCTTGGACTGCCTTTCGTTTCATTTTTATTTTTTAAATAGATTACGACTTAATATGTACACCTTGTTTCTTTATTTCTGTATCTAAATGTCTACTATACTTTTCCACAAAGCTAAGTATACTATCAAATTCTTCCTCGGTTACTTGATCAAACACAACTTTATCCCGTTCTTCAAACTCTTTGTGCAGATCCTCATGTATTTTATAAATTACTTTCCCTTGTTCAGTAAGCCTAAAATAGATTTCTTTCTTATTATCCGACTTCTGATAACTTTCGATAAGGCCTTTTTTTATAAGTTTTTTTGTTATTCTACTTATGGCACCGCGAGTCATATAAAAGGACTCCGCAAGTTTTGTCACGTTAGAATCTACATTTTTTTCAATGTATTCGATACAATGTACTTCAGAAGAATTATACCCCTTAAGACTGTCTTCCATCTTATCCTTATTAAGCCAAACAATCTTATTATATAAGTCCCTGAAACCCACTATGATCTTTTCTTCTTTATTCATGCCCTGTCCTCCTCCCCGTTGGTGCATTAACCATATTATATTTATTTTTTGCTTCTATTCCAACTCTAATGAAAAAAGAGAGTCAAAAGCGTGTTGAGCACCAAGAAACTCAATGTCATTTGAGCAAGACTTTGTCTACAATCTGAAACACTTATCTCTTTTCATTCTATCTCCATCAACCGTTTTGCCTCAAAATACAACACTTGAATAAACTTCTTCGTGTTAATACGTATATGACCAGAAGCCGCTACTTCATCTTTCGTCATTTCTGTCATCCGTTTTCTAACTATAGTAAAATCAAAAAATTTCGGAGCATAGCTTTCAAATTTCGGATTCGAAAAGTCTGTTAACCCGAGGGAAGCTAAGTGATTTAACGATTGATAAATCGCCCTTCTTACCCTTTGCTCAGATGCTTTCTTCTCTTTATCAATATCCGTATCTAAAGCTACATCCCCTAATTTCCTTATTGTAATATGATGGAAAATATCTTTTAACGCAGGAAATCCAAATTCAAATGTTTGTGCCTTTTCCTGCCCATATAAATATTCCAACATACTAAGCAAGTCTTTGCTTCCGTTCTCTCCCGCAATACCGAGTTCTGATAATAAATAGCGCCCTGAATCCGCTATTTTCTTCCCTTCTTGTATTGGCTCAGTTCGAACTTGCGGCTGTTCCCACTTAAAAACGTTATTCAATGATTTTTGAATATCATGTATAGAACGCTCCAAACGAATACGCTCCATTACTTTTCGTACAACAGATACAACTTCAATTTTATTCAGTGGCTTTGTAATATAATATTCTACTCCAAGTGTATACGCCTCACCTATAAGTTGCTTCGATTCAACTTGAGAAATCATAATGATCTTCCCAGTAAAAGCGGACGCAATATGACGAACTGTTTCAATTCCGTCTCGCATTGGCATTAATAAATCAATAAACAAAATATCTACTTTTTTAAAATTCAGTTGGTCCGCTTCAATAAAAGCTCCGTCTTCCGACTCTCCAATTACTTCCCCAAGATCTCCATCTTCAATAATTTGCGAAAGCATAGAACGGAAAACTTCATCATCATCTACGATATAATAAAACAACATTATTCCCCTTCCCTCTTTAAACTGCACTCCGGTAAACAAACGATAAACTTACACCCGCCGCCAGTTTCTCGGTCTTCTAATCTCACTTCTCCACCTAGCTCTGTTACCATTTCGTTTATGTAAGAAAGTCCAATACCTGTTGACGGTGTTCCCGTTTGATCATACTTTGAAGTAAACCCTGGCTTAAATACTAATTTCTTATACTTCTGTGCAATACCAGGACCATCGTCAATTACTTCAAAGAATATATGTTTATCTCGTTTATATAGCTTTATACTAATGAGACCTCTATCCTCAATTGCTTCCACTGCATTTGCAACTAAATTATTAAAAATTGATAGAACTGTATACACGTGATATGCAGCGTGCTCACCTTCTATATGTTTAGAAAAACGTATATCTTTTCCTAGCATTTCAGCATACTTCTCATTTATTCTTACAATTATTTCCGCTAATTCATGTCCTTCTACATACTCAGCCACATTTTTATCTAATAACAGTTTAGATAACCCTGCAAAAATTCTTTGATTATCCTTTTTTATTTCATGCACTTCTCCTGCTATTTTTAAAGCTGTTTTGCTATTTAAGTCATCGTTCGCTTGTAAGTTTCGATATAGTTGATATGCTTCTTGTGTAATTAACTCAGCATTTTGTAACGTTTTTTTCAAATGGACAGATTCCACATATAAATTAGAGAGATACATTAACATATTTTCATTTTCTTTTCGAACTTGGGATTCTTTTAATTTCGTTTCATATAAATTCATCATATTTAAAAAACCGAGCGCAAAGAAACTACGGAAAATAGCTATAATGATTAGTTTATTCACTTCAGAAACTGTTATCGTTGTGCCTAGTACGAGCATATGATAAAACGCAAGTTCTGACATACTTGCAATAATTTCAATTGAAATTCCAAGGCACCCAATAACAATTGGCTTCTGATGAAACTTATTTACCCTACAAAACGAAAAGAGGCTTCCATAAATAAAATAATAAAAGAACACAGGATAGCGCAAATAAAATGATTCTGTCATATGGAATGAACCTTGCAATACCCAGTCAAGACTTACACGGAATAAAACTACAGATATACCGACGAGAACACCTGCAGCTGCTGCTGGTATCCTTCTTAAAAATAGTAATAAAAAGAAGAAAAGCGGTGTCCCGAAGCTAACACGAAACATATCATTAAAAGGATGAAAATTAAGCTCTCCAGCAATTGGGACAACTACCATTAATATAATTAAAAGATACATATCTTTCTTCCATAATTGATTCCAATTCAAAGCTGCCACTTCCTATATATTTTTCAAAATGTATAAGTAAAGCCCGTTTATTATTATAAACGGGCTTTTTCTCTATATACTAACCTTTTCTACCGCTTTTATTTGACGATACTCAGGCTTCCACATTGCTTCTTTCACTGCAATCTTAATATCGTTATCACTTAAGTTCTCTCTAGCAACACCTTCTGCAACTGCAACTTTCGCTACTTCAATTGCAACTAGTTCAGAGATATTACGTAACTCTTCAACTTCTGGCAAAATAGGTGCTCCTGGCTGACTTGTATCTACCATACTTGCAACTGCTTCAGCTGCTGCTGCGAACATTCCATCCGTCATGACGCTTGCACGAACAACAATTGTACCAAGACCTAGTCCCGGGAAAATAAGTGCGTTATTTGACTGTCCAATCACATACGTTACACCGTTATATGTAACTGGTTCAAACGGACTTCCTGTTGCAACTAACGCTCTTCCTTCTGTCCACTCGATTAAATCTGCTGGTTTCGCTTCCGCAAGTGGTGTTGGATTCGACATTGGTAAAATAATTGGTCTTTCTACGTGAGAAGCCATTTCTTTAATAATCTCTTCTTTAAATGCGCCCGCAACTGTTGATGTTCCAATTAAAATTGTCGGTTTTACATGTTTCACAACTTCAGCAAGCCCAATCACATCATTTTGTTTCCAATCACTTACTTCTGCTTCTTTTCTTGCATATGGAATTTGGAAATCAAGAAGACCTTCCATATTATCTGTAACTAATCCGTTACGGTCAATACACCAGAAACGATTATGAGATTCTTCATCTGATAAGCCGACGCGAACCATTGCATCTCTTACTTGATCTGCGATACCGATTCCAGCCGTACCAGCACCAAACACAACAACACGATGCTCACTTAGCGGTACACCAGAAGCTTTTACTGCCGATAATACAGCAGCAAGTGAAACTGCCCCTGTACCTTGAATATCATCATTAAATGTACAAACGTCATGACGATATTTATCTAAAATTTTTCGTGCATTTCGAGAACTGAAGTCTTCCCAATGTAGAAGCGCCTTCGGGAATTGTTTATTTACCGCTTGAACAAACGTATCAATAAATTCATCGTAAGCTTCCCCTGTTATACGAGGGTGACGATTTCCGATATAAAATGGATTGTTTAATAATTCCTCACGATTTGTACCTACATCTAAAATTACTGGTAATACACGGCTAGGATCGATTCCAACTGCGGCCGTATATACAGCTAATTTCCCGATTGCGATGTTAATTCCACCAACACCCCAATCACCAATTCCTAATATACCTTCTCCATCCGTTACAACGACTAAATCAATATTTTCAGCTGTTGCACCGATATTGGCAAATGCATCTTCAATACCTGATGGATCGTTAATTGATAAATAAATACCACGTGGTTTACGGTATTCATGACTATACCTTTGAATTGCTACACCTACAGTTGGTGTATATACAATCGGTAACATTTCACGTAAATGATCTGTTAATATACGATAAAATAATACTTCATTTCGATCATGTAACGCCGTTAAGTATACATTTTTTAATAAATCATCCGGCTGAGAACTAAATTGTTCATATGCTCGGCGTGCTTGTTCTTCTAATGTTAAAACCGCTGGCGGTAATAAACCTTTTAAACCTAACTCTTCTCTTTCCTCTTGTGTGAAAGCTACCCCTTTATTTAAAAGTGGTGTTGATAATACTTCTGCTCCTCTTAATGTTGTTTCTAATGCACCATTAGAAGCCACTGTAAACTTACTCATAACATCCCTACCTCTATTCATATATAGCATTTCTATATTGTAAACAAAAAAGAGGGGATTGTCCCCCTCTTCTTTTAATTTTTCTTTAAAAGAGTTGCTCCTGCAATCCCTGGATGTGTCATTTCGAATGGATCTAGAATTAACTCTAAATCTTCTTGTGACAATACACCATTTTTCACACAAAGTTCACGAACGGATTGACCTGTTGCAATTGCTTCTTTCGCAACACGAGCTGCTGCTTCATAACCGATATGAGGGTTCACGGC
>NZ_CP031292.1:1724574-1725710 GCF_003355115.1 Bacillus sp. COPE52 | reverse complement strand
CGAACGGATTGACCTGTTGCAATTGCTTCTTTCGCAACACGAGCTGCTGCTTCATAACCGATATGAGGGTTCACGGCTGTAATAATTCCTACACTTTTCTCAACGTACTCTTTTAAACGATCTTCATTCGCTTCAATTCCTTTTAAGCAATTATCTGTAAAGGCACGGAAACCGTTATTCATAATGCTAATAGATTGAAGTAAGTTGAAAACAAGTACTGGTTCCATAACATTTAATTCTAATTGTCCTGCTTCTGAAGCAAGGCAAATTGTATGATCGTTACCAATAACTTGGAACGCAATTTGGTTAATAACTTCTGGCATAACAGGGTTTACTTTCCCTGGCATAATAGAAGAACCTGGTTGACGAGCTGGTAACATAATTTCTGCTAAACCAACACGTGGACCTGATGCCATTAAGCGAAGGTCATTCGCAATTTTAGACATGTTCATCATACATACTTTTAGTGCTGCAGACACTTCTGTGTACGCATCAGTATTTTGCGTTGCGTCCACTAAATCTTCTGCACCAACAAGGGGTAATTCACTAATTGTAGCAAGATGTTTTACAACTGCTTCAATATACTCTGGATCTGCATTTAGGCCTGTACCAACTGCAGTTGCTCCCATATTTACTTCATATAAATGTTGACGTGATTGCTTAATACGTTTCATATCACGTTCAAGTACGCGAGAATACGCTTTAAACTCTTGTCCAAGACGAATTGGTACAGCATCTTGTAAATGCGTACGACCCATTTTAATAACATGGTCGAATTGTTCTGCTTTTAATTCAAATACATCATGCATATAACCCATCGTTTGTAATAAGCCTTCTAATGCATTTAATGTCGCGATATGAATCGCCGTTGGGAATGCATCGTTTGTTGATTGTGCCATATTTACATGGCTATTTGGACTAATATAATGATAGTCTCCCTTTTCCATTCCTAATAATTCAAGAGCACGATTGGCAATGACTTCATTTGCATTCATGTTCATTGAAGTACCCGCACCGCCCTGAATTGGGTCGACGATGAAATGATCGTGCCATTTTCCATCTAGAATTTCTTGAGCAGCTTCTGCGATCGCGCCGCCTTTATTCAATTCCAATCTACCTACATCTGTATTTGCAAG
>NZ_CP031292.1:1509641-1724524 GCF_003355115.1 Bacillus sp. COPE52 | reverse complement strand
TCTAGAATTTCTTGAGCAGCTTCTGCGATCGCGCCGCCTTTATTCAATTCCAATCTACCTACATCTGTATTTGCAAGTGCTGCTGCTTTTTTTACAACTGCGAATGCTTGAATTAAACCTTCATGAATTTTGTAACCTGTAATTGGGAAGTTTTCTACTGCACGCATTGTTTGTACGCCGTAGTATGCATAATTTGGTACTTCTTTTTCACCTAAAAAATCTTTTTCAATTCGCACACCATTTTTAACTTCAGTTAATGTTGCCATGATTATTCACTCCTTAACGATTTCTTATGCTGCTTTTGTTTCTTTGACTGTTTCTACATATTGTTTTGCTTTCTCATTATCGAATTCGCCTTCCCACTTCGACATAACAATGGCCGCTAATGCATTTCCTAATACATTGACAGATGAGCGAATCATATCTAAAATGCGGTCAATTCCCGCAATTAACGCGATACCTTCTAGTGGTAACCCCATTGAACCTAACGTTGCTAATACAACAACGAACGATGCACCTGGAACTCCCGCCATACCTTTGGATGTTAACATGAGAACGAATAATAACGTTATTTGCTCCGTCAGTGACATGTGTACACCATACATTTGTGCAACAAACAATGCCGCTAACGCTTGATAAATAGCCGATCCAGTCAAGTTAAATGTATAACCTGTCGGAATTACGAAAGAGGCAACTGCCTTTGGACAACCGAACTCTTCCATTTTTCTCATTATATTAGGTAAAACAGCTTCTGAACTTGCTGTCGTAAATGAAAGAATAAGTTCTTCTTTTAAAATTTTTATTAATGTAAAAATGTTTACGCCAACCATTCGTGCATTAATACCTAATACAATCACAACGAATAGTATAACAGTTACGTATACAGCTAGCACTAGTTTTCCTAACGGAAGTAGTGTTGCTACACCAAATTTCGCAACCGTAACAGCAATTAATGCGAATACACCGAATGGTGCAAACTTCATAACTTGATTTGTAACCCAAAACATTGCTTCGAGTACACCTTCAAAAAAGTTAAAGACAGGCTTTCCTTTTTCTCCAATTGCCGCAACTCCTAAACCAAATAACACGGAGAAGAATATAATCGGTAATAAGTCACCTTGTGAGATAGATTCAAATACGTTTTTCGGTACAATATGAACAATCGTTTCAGCAAATCCTTTCTTCTCTGTTGCATCTGCAGTTTGTTTATAAGAAGAAATATCACTTTGCTGTAAATTGCTCATATCAACGCCAGTACCTGGTTGGAATATATTCGCTGCAAGTAATCCCATTAAAATAGCAATCGTCGTAATAATTTCGAAATAAAGAATTGTCTTACCGCCCAGTTTCCCAAGCTTTTTCATATCTCCCACGCCAGCTACCGCAACAATTAATGCTGAAATAACAATTGGTACTACAATCATCTTAATTAAATGAATAAATATATCCCCAATTGGTGTGATATAAGAAATCGCCGTTTTATTGCCATAAAAGACTGCCCCTACTACAATCCCTAAAACAAGCGCGACAAAAATTTGTGTTGCCAATCCGAATTTTTTCATTTATGTTCATCCCCTTCATGCGAACGCTTTCAATTTGAATTTATAAAAGCTACTCACACATCATATAAGCGAACCTACAAAATCATACAAAAACCTACAAGTTTGTCACAAAAAATTCAAATATTTTTCTTCTATTTTTCATTGACACCATTTTGTTAAAAAACGATAAAATATACTTGATAAGTAATCAGATTGTTTCGTATAATCAAAAAGATATATACTTAAAACAAATCGAAATGAAAAGGAGTGGATAGTATGAAAAACTACACAAAGCAATTCGTCCTATCTTCTTCTTTTCTTTTTCATTTTCTTAAAAAGGAACAAAGGCATTCGCCTTTGTTCCTTTTTTATTGCGATCTATATAGGGGGAATTGTTATGAGACCATATAAAAGAGTTTTAATAAAACTAAGCGGCGGCGCTCTTGCCGATCAAACTGGAAATAGCTTTAACTCCAAACGATTAGAACATATCGCAAACGAAATTTTATCCATTGTTGATTTAGGTATCGAAGTATCCATCGTTATCGGTGGCGGTAACATTTTCAGAGGTCATCTAGCTGAAGAATGGGGAATTGATCGTGTAGAAGCTGATAATATTGGTACGTTAGGTACGATCATTAATAGCTTAATGCTCCGCGGTGTTTTAACTAGTAAAACAAATAAAGAAGTACGCGTTATGACTTCCATCCCTTTTAACGCAGTAGCTGAACCATATATTCGCTTGCGTGCAGTCCATCATTTAGATAACGGTTATGTCGTTATTTTTGGAGGCGGTAACGGGCAACCTTTCGTTACGACAGATTACCCAAGTGTACAGAGAGCAATCGAAATGAATAGTGACGCCATATTAGTCGCAAAACAAGGAGTAGACGGTGTCTTTACAAGTGACCCAAAACATAACAAATCAGCGAAAATGTATCGAAAGCTGAACTATAACGATGTTGTTAGACAAAACATACAAGTCATGGACCAAGCCGCTTTATTGCTTGCTCGGGACTACAATTTACCAGCACATGTCTTTAACTTCGATGAGCCTGGGGTGATGAAGAAAATATGTTTAGGGGAACATGTGGGGACGTTGATTAATGATGATGTTTCGATGCTTGTGCATGAATAATAGTTATTTCTCATGAAAAGGGTGTCTATAAAAGACACCCTTTTCATTAACCTTTATAAATAAAAATCAGCCAATCCCCCCAACTTCTCCTTACAACGCTCCCAAAATGATAACTTCTCAAAAAATTCTTTCGTCATTTCTTTCGAATCATGAAAATCTTGCGTTAACGCCTCATTCACTTCTGAGACCATAGATCCACCATGAATATACAAATTCATCTCATCATTAATATAGAAGCTACGTGCAGTAAAGTTCGTTGTACCGATAACAGTTAATTCATTATCAATTAACATTAACTTCCCATGAAACATCCCTTTTTTATACCCATATACAGTAATCCCATTATTAACAGCTTGACGTATGTATGGATACGCCGCTTCTTTTATAAGAGGTAGATCTGGTTTATATGACCAAAGTATTTTTACTGTAACACCACGCTTTTGTGCTGCGATTAAAGCATTCATTAACTCTTTATTTTTCGCTATAAAATACGGCGTCGTAATGACAACCGAATGCTTTGCTTGGTTTATTAACTCTACATATTTTTCGGCGACGTTATGCCCATTGTAACTGGCCATCGTATGTAACGTGTTCCCTTTACTAGCTTTATTCGTACTTCTCTTTATATTTTCTTTCGTATCTCGTTTCCAATCTAAAGCAAACTGTTCTTCTAAATCTTTTGCTCCTTCTCCTTTAAGCCGCACATGATAGTCACGCCAATATCCAAATCGCTTATCTTTTCCTAAGTACTCATCTCCTATATTAAAACCACCTGTATATCCAATCTCCCCATCAATTGTCGTAATACGGCGATGATTACGATGGTGAAGTGAATAAAATCCGAATGGCAATTCAGGTTTTCTACTATACGTAAAATGTACACCACTTTCCCGCAATTCATTTATCATCTTTCCTTCAAATGATAAATCATTAATGCGATCAACTGATAAATAGACGTTTACTCCTTCTTTTGCCTTCTCTTTTAATAAGTTTAAAAACGTATGGCTACTTTTATCATCCGACAAAATAAAAAAATACGTGTAAATAGATTGCTTTGCTTCTCTTATGTCAGTAAATAACTGTTTATAAAACGACTTCCCTTTTACATATAATTGAAAATCACTATAATGAGGTGCATACTCTGTCGGCATGTTTTTCCCAGCTTCCATTTTCCTACCTAAGGTAACATCGATATGCATCCATATTAAAATAAAAACGAAAATAGCAATAACAATAGAAGTAACTCGCAATATTTTTTTAATCATTTTGATTTCCTTCCGATCATTTTCTTTCCACCTTTCTATTTTGTCATTCAAGTTTAGATTTCATGCTTCATACAAAAAAGGATGTGACTTAACGTCACATCCTTTTCACATTAAACAAAATTCCTCGCATCATTATTTCTTCCAAACTTATAAATAGCAATTAAGAAGAATGCGACCGCAAAGGCGAATAAGATTAAAATATTTAAATACAACTCAGAGAATGGAATTCCTTGTTGTATTTTTGATACTGTATCTAACAACCAGCGTTGTGGAAGAAAATCAGCTACTTTTTGTACCGCTTTCGGCATAATGTCATACGGAAAATAACATCCAGCCAGTAAACATGTCGGTACAATAATCATATTTTGCAGTGCATTTGCCGATGCTGAGTTTTTCGAAAAAGCGACAAGGACTAACGATATTCCAATCGCTATTAAAACAAATAGCATGAGTACACCAATCATCACTATGAAAGGCATATTGATATTCGTATGAAATACATTCGTCAGGAATAAGATTGTAATTAGAATTTGTACTGTTAGTATCATCATATTTACCCCGACATTAGATAATATAAATTTCTTTCCATCTATCGGCGTTGATAATAGTCTAAAATACGTTCTATTTTCTTTTTCTTTTAAAATATAACCTGATAAGTTCGCTGCTGAAAATAGCATAAACATAATAAGATAACCCATCGTTTGGTTTGTCATATCTTTATTTTTCGAAGTATCTTCTAGCGTCTCCGTTTTCATTTTAAATGAACCTTTTTGATATCCTGCGTACATACTATCAAATGCACTTTGATCTGTTCCTGCTACTTTACTAATAGCTGCTACATTATCAATATAGTTGTATAAATAAGATTTTATAAATCCTGTTACTTGATCACCTTTAATCGATGAAATTTCAATATGCTCTGGTTTCCCTTCTCGAACACTTTCGGAAAAACCAGCCTCTAACGTAATCACACCATCAAGTTTTTTGGAAGTGAGTTTTTCTTCTACTTCAGACTCCTTAACCTTACTCACATTTACATGATTTAATCCTTCTAAAAACTTTATCGTATCATTTGCTATCGGCTCATTTTCTTTATTTACAATCCCGATATTTAACGTGCCTTGCCCCGCATTTCCGTATATCGAAAAAGAGATGAGCGTTCCGATTATCGGCAAACTAATAATAATGAATAATCCTTTTTTATTTTTCAAAAGAACAGTTAGTGTTTTTTGTATAAGCCATAAAATATCTTTCATACTATAGCCCCTCCCGTCTGCGTAATGCAATAATCGCAATGATTAAAAAGAGTGCTGAAATTCCAAGGTTTAAAGATATTACCGGTAGTGCAGCTCCTACATCATTCGCATAAATAATTTTCATAACAGCTGTATTTGCCCACGTTAATGGTGATAAATTCGTAACGACATTTTCTTCTACTACAAAGTATGCTCCGCCAAAAATAGAAGCTAATTGCACTATAACTAAAACAATTGCTCTAGATGCTTCACCTGTATTCGTAATATACCCGATCCCTAAACCGAAGCTAATTGCCAGAAAAACCTCTGTTAATAAAATAAGAAATATAATTCCAAGATGGTCGCCCCAATTCGCTTGAAAAACAAATTTACTAAATAACATGACGAGTAATATGCACAGGGCATTTGCTACTAGACTACCTAGCACCTTCCCAATGAAAATTTCAGCCTTACTTATAGGTGCAGCAATGAGACGATCTCCTGTTTTACGTATTCGTTCTCCTCGAATTAAAGAACTCGCTCCCATCGCAGCATATAGTGCAATCATCGTCGTCATTACAACCGCATAATAATCCATAGAACCTGGTTTTTTCGCAGCTTGTAAAGATGTTTCTTTTATATAATCATTATGATTTCCGTTTGAAATAACTGCGCTAACCTTACTAGGATCTACTTTTGCAACTTCGACCGCTACATTGTACTTATCAACAAATGTTGTAAGCATTCCCTCTACAATACTTCCCTCTATACTACTTCTGTCACTTCCGTAAAATTTCGCACCATCTTTATTTAACTCTACATAAGCAGCATATTTATTTTGCTTCACTGCCTCTTTCCCATCTATACCTTCAGAAGCTTTTTTAAAATGAATGCCCGATTTATCGACTTCTTTCGTAAATGTTTCAAATGATTGAGAAAACGTGCTACTCGCTTCGTCTTTGTATAGCACTTGAATATCTTTAATAGAATGACTATCACTATTAAATGCATTCGTTAACGCTGTTCCTAACACAAGCATAAGCACAATAGGAAATGCTAACATAAGAACTAAAGTTCTTACGTCCCTGAAATCTCTTTTAATATGCATAACTGCAATATTGAAGATGTTCAATTGATGAACCTCCCTTTACCTTTTCTTCATTTACCTTTTATTTATCTCGTAAGTTTCTTCCAGTCAACGTAAGGAATACTGTTTCTAAGTTCGGAGCCTGCTCCTCTAACGAACGAATTTCAATGTCATGATTAATGAAATGCTGAATAATTTTATTTAAATTATTTACTCCTGCATCCGAGTTTACCTTAATTACGTTCTCTTCAATTTGAACAGCTTTCACACCGTTTATCTCTTTTAATTTTTCTACATCTAAATTTTCTACTGATTTTACTTCAATCCAAATGTCTTTCGTATCGGTAATAATCGCTTTTAACTGTTCTTTCGTTCCTTCTGCAATTACTTTACCGTGATCAACAATTGCTATTTTCGTACAAATTTCTTCTACTTCTTCCATGTAGTGGCTCGTGTAAATAATGGTACTTCCCATTTCATTTAATTTTCGAACAGACTGGAGAATATAGTTTCTTGACTGTGGATCAATTCCAACTGTCGGCTCATCCATAATAATTAACTTCGGTCTATGAGCGATTGCACAAGCGATATTCAGTCTTCGTTTCATCCCACCAGAAAAGTTTTTCGGGTAACTTTTATGTTTATCACTAAGCCCTACAAATTGAAGTGCTTCCTCTACTCTCGCTTTTAGCTCGGCTCCTCGTAATCCATACAATCCAGCAAAGAATTTCACATTTTCATAGGCAGTTAACTCTTCATAAATCGCAATATCTTGCGGAACGATACCAATATTCATTTTCGCAAATCGATTATGTTTCTTTATATTTTTTCCTAGTATGCTAATTTCACCTTCATTACTTCTTAGCAAACCAGCAATCATATTAATCGTTGTACTCTTACCTGCACCATTTGATCCTAAAAAGCCAAATATTTCTCCTTCTTTAATAGATAAAGACATATTATCTACCGCGATGAAATCACCAAATTTTTTCGTTAAATTTTTAATTTCTAATGTATTCATCATTTCACCCCTATTTCGGTTTCTCTGCTTTTAGTATAAACAAAAAGAATGAACCTGCTCAGTGCAGAAGTTCATTCTTTTCACATGAGATTATTCACTTTTTTCATATGAGATGATTCATCCTCGTCCCATTCTTTTATATCGGCAGCAACATTGTTACTGAAAAACCACTTGTCCCATCTACAATAATTTTTCCATTTACAGATGCTGTTCGCTCCTCCATCCCCATAATACCGAGACCTTTTTTTACAAGTGCTGCACCTTTTCCGTTATCCTTCACTTGCACTTTCACCATCTTGTTAAGTACATGAATATCGATTGAAATGACTGTCGCATCAGCATATTTCATCGCATTTGTTAATGCCTCCGTAACATTTTCACCGATAATCTTCCACTGAATCGGTGAAATCATATCTAAATTCCCTTTATATACGAAAGGAATATTTACATCATGCTTACCGGCAAATTCCTCTATGAATAATTTCATACGATGAATACCAATTTGTTCAGTTGGTGGCTTCATATTTTTTAATGTAATCCGAATACTTTCAATTCCATCTTTCGAAATATGAATGGCATTTTGTAATAACTCCGCAGATTTTTCTTTATCTATTTCAAGCAATCTCTTTGCTGCTTCCATTTGAATAAGCGCACCTGTCATCGAGTGACCGATTTTGTCATGAATTTCTTGAGATAGTCGATTCCTCTCTTCTAACTTAAACGTGTACTCTGATTGTCTTATGTATTCTTTATTTTCATGTAAGCTTTTCGTCAGTCGCTGCATATCTTTTCGCATCTTATCATTTTGTGATTCCAGCTTTACTACACGCGATATATATCGATCTGCCATAGTTAAAACGAGAAAAGAAAATGCAACAATTAATCCATACGTCATTCGAATATTTTCATCTGTAATAATAATAGGTATCATCATAATGATAAAAAGTTGCCATTTCTTCTCTATATAATGAAATGTCACTTCGTATACATTCAAAGGTAAAAACAAAATAAAAAACGGATGAACCTTCCATGTCAATAACATAACTACACCAATTGACACACAAGTTAATATTTTTTTGTACGTATCTTTTTTAAATATAGAGATCAGCACGTTTATAGAAAGATATAAAAGCAAAGTAAGTATAACCCACGGTAAGTTCGTAACGTTTGAATGGATGTAACTGAACACAATATATATAAAGACAATTAATTTACTTACAATTAACCAAAATTCCATATCATTAATCTACTTTCCCTGTTAAGTAATAAATCGCGATTTGTGTGCGATGTTCAAGTCCAGTTTTCCCTAAAACTGATGTAATATAGTTTGCAATCGTTCCTTCTGATATAAAAAGTTGCTTCGAAATTTCTTTATTCGAGAAACCTTTCGCAATTAATGCGATAATACTAAGCTCTCTTTCTGTAAAAAGACTTGTATCTATTTTACATTCTTCCTCTTTACTTTCCATTAAATTAGATTTAATTTTATCAAGTACTACATCTTGCATAACAGTCTGACCGTTATACACTCCTTTTATCGCATCACGAATACGTTCCGGATCATTATTTTTTAATAAATAACCTTTTGCTCCGTTTTTTACTGCGTCCAATATATATTCATCATCATCAAACGTCGTTAAAATAAGCGGCTTCGTTTTCGTCTCTTCACAAATTAACTTTGTCGCCTCTACCCCGTTCATGTTTGGCATGCGGACATCTAAAAGCACAATATCGACTTCATGTTTCTTACAATATGCTACAGCTTCTTTTCCATCATTTACAGTATCTAACACTTCAAACTCTTCGTATGTATTTAAAATAATTTTCATGCCTTCTCTAATAAAAGAATTATCATCTGCTATTAATATTTTAATTTTCATGTTTGTTAGTATGGACGTCCTCCTACTAACATTCACATCCTTTCTCCGCGTAACATTTCCTCTTTGCTCATTATATACTCCTTTTTACCATTTTTTCACACCTTTTTTCATATAGCCTCCTTTCTAAAAATATATTATTCTTTTTTTACAACATGTGTAGGGTGACTTATCATTTCTTACGTCTATATAATAGAATGCGTCAAAAAGGAGGGAGAGACCCATTGAGGAAAAACAATTAATTGAAAAAGCACAGCAAGGAAGCGAACATGCTTTTCGTATCCTTGTACAAACGTATCGTCATTATATTTTTCAAGTTATCTTTTCTATTTTAAGACATGAAGAAGATGCGAAAGATGTTACACAAGAAGTATTCGTAAAAATTCACGCCTCTCTCCCAAATTATCAATTTCGCGGATTAAAAACGTGGATGGCGCGTATTGCCACCAATCACGCTATTGATTATAAAAGGAAGAAAGCTAGAGAACACGAAGAACTCTCCTTATGTAAAGAAACTGAGGAAAATATAAAATCCTCTCATAACATTGAAGCTTTACTATTGACGAAAGAGCAAAAATTACTCATTGCTCAAAAACTAAGAGAACTTCCTGAAAATTACCGTGATGTCGTTCTCTCGCATTATTTAGAAGAAAAAAGTTATCAAGAAATTGCTTTGCAGGAAAACATCGAAGTGAAAACAGTCGAAATGAAACTGTATCGGGCAAGAAAATGGATTAAAAAACATTGGAAGGAGGAAGAGTTTCTATGATGCATTATTCAAAAGAAGATTGGCGCAATTATACATTAGATTTTATAGAAAGCAATGAACGTGAATCTATGGAAGAACATCTTTTTGAATGTGATTATTGTTTAGCACTTTATATGGAAAGTATTGATGAACAACATGAAAACCTTCCAATGATAAATGATGATTCATTTACGAACGAAGTTATGACGCAAATTAATTTTGAAACGCTACAGTCTAATGAATATATAAAAACAAACTCACTAAAACGCACAATTATTCACTACATAATTGCGACTGCGGCTACAATTATTTTTATGGTAAGTGGTTTATTCCAATATATTTTTACAGCGACATCAAATTTCGAGAAATCTTCAAAACATAACGAGTCTTCTATCTCACAACAAATTGTAAACAAATCGGTAGACACATCAACAAAGGACGGAGGTTCAAAGCATGAATAAAAACCCCTTTTTAGCACTTGTATTAGGGCTAATTCCTGGGCTTGGACATTTATATTTAAAGAAGTTTGGACGGTTTATTTTATATAGCGGAGGGGCTGTATTTCTATTTATCTTTGCAGCATTTTGCACAATAGCATTAGGAGAGCGTGATATTGCTTTTCTTTCTCTATTTTTACTAGTCGTGTTATGGGCGATCAATTTATTAGATTTAGTTATCACTATTATTAATCAATCGAAAAAACAAGCGGCCGGAGAATTTACAGAGTCCTCTAAAGAGAGCGAACGATTTTATATCATTCTTCTATCAATTATCCCTGGACTTGGTCATTTTCAATTAGGACTTATGCAACGTGGCCTTACATTTTTAGTAGCTTGTACAGGAATCGGAAGTATGATCATTTTCGTTGCCCTTTTAACATCTCAAGAAAGTTTCCTTATCTTTCTCGTGACGTTACCTGTTTTATGGATTTATAATTTCTTCGATGTTGTTCAACAACTACAGAAAAAAGAACGCGGAGAGCAACTAGATGACCGTACTATTTTTGAAGAGTTTGAAGAGCACCGAGAACAAGGAAAGAAAAATAAAACATTCGCTTCCATTTTAGCGATGTTTCCTGGAGCAGGACATATGTATTTAGGCTTACAGCGCCGTGGTCTTCAGCTTATGGCAGCCTTTTTACTATCCATTTATTTGCTCGACTTATTAAGACTTTCTGCGTTTTTATTTTTAGTACCAATCATTTGGTTCTATAGCTTTTTTGATGCGTTACAGCAAACTGCAAAATACGGAAAAGAACGTGTTAATGACGAACCTATCATAGATTATTTTATAAATCATCAAAGATGGATCGGTATCGGATTAATTGTATTAGGTGGTTATTATTTATTAGATCAAACAGTCCTTCCTATTTTGAATGACTATTTTGCAACTATATTTAATATTCATCTTAGCGAACTATATTATCGCTATTTCCAAACGTCTATCGTTGCTCTCCTTTTAATTGGCGGCGGCTTTAAATTGTTACTTGGAAATAAAGAAAATAAAGGTGGTACAAACGAATGAGAACATGGCGCGTTGGAACATTCTCAATGGGGCTTTCCATTATTACATTAGGTTGCTTCTTACTATTTTCAGTCATTAAAGGCACCCAAGTATTGGATACATTAACAGCATGGTGGCCTGTTTTACTTATTATACTTGGCGCTGAAATTTTACTATACCTTCTATTTTCTAAAAAGGAACAATCATTTATTAAATATGATATTTTTAGTATTTTCTTTATCGGCGTTTTAGGAAGTGTTGGAATTGCTTTTTACTGTTTATTATCTACTGGATTACTAGACGAAGTTCGTCATTCTATGAATACAACGAGGCAAACGAGTAATATTCCAGACGGACCACTTGATATACCTGAATCTATCAAAAAAATCGTAGTAGATGCAGGACATCAGCCTCTAACGATAGAGGGAAATAATACAAATCAAATTCATCTTTTGGGAACGTATGAAATGACGACGAAAGCAAATGAAAAACTCGATTTAAAACGAGATGATTTCCTTTCCGTTCAAACGGCTGGAGAAACGATGCATATCACATTAAAATCATTACCTGTTCAGCATACGTTATTCAACTCGGCACCACAGGTGAAACCAACGCTTGTTCTTCCGCAAAATAAAAATGTGGAAATCCGTGCTTCAAATAACGAACTATCTCTTTATCCAGGTCAATTACAAAATAATTGGTTTGTACAAGAAAGCTCAAGAGTGTCTGTCCATCTTGCAAAAGAGAGTGATGTATCTTTAACAGCAGTAACAAATCAAAAAGAAACACATGGAAACACACCTTGGGAACAAGTTGAAGATTTAACGAAAAAAGAAAATAATACTTCAGAAGAAAATCCAGAATTAATCGACCGAGAACATTGGTATAAAAATTCGATTAAAACTGGAAATGGAACGTACAAATTAAATATTGAGAAAGCTTATAATTTGAATATGAACGTTATCGAAAAATAAGAAAAACCTTCCACAAATGTGGAAGGTTTTTCTCATATAATCGCTTTAATTCCTTCTAAAATTAAGCCAATCATAAATCCGCAAACAGCCCCGTTCACTCGGATCCACTGCAAATCTTTACCGACGTTATTTTCGATCATTTCAATTAATGTTTTATCGTCTAGTTTATCAAGGTTTTCTTGTACAAGTTTTCCAATTTTCGAATGATTCTTTTCAACAAGTGTGACAACTTGCTTTTGTAACCAATCTTCTATTTTTTGAACCGTCACTTCGTCTTCTTTTATTTTATTCATTTGCGTTTGTAAAAATGGAATAACATATGTATCAGCAAATTCTTCTTTGTTTACAAAGGTAACTGCTCTTTGTTGTACTTGCTCCAGCATCTCTTTTATTTTGTCAGTAGCATCCCAATTCGCAATCCATTTTTCTTTCCAATTTTCTAATTCCTGTAGTAAAGCTTCATTTTCTTTTACATTTATAATTTCTTGGCGAATTTTTGATAAGATAAGTTGTCTTGTGCCATTATCTGCATCTTGTAAGCTGTTAATATTGCTAATAATAAATTTCTGCAAAATGCCGCCAATTTTATCTTCATCTACAATATTCATAAACGATTTCAAAGTAAACTGTAAGAATCCATCTACTTTTATGTTTTCCATCGCCTTCATACCTAAGCTTCCAAGCTGGTAACGAGCTTCATCTTGCGCTGTCCAATCTTTCACTTTTACTAATATGTAATCAAGTGTCTTTTCATCATATTCTTGCACAACTAATTGATCAACAAGCACTTGTAAGATGTTACTCGTATTAATTGTATGCAAATATGTTTTAAGTTCTTTTTCAATAATAACAGCTAACTTTTCTGTATCTATTGAAACAATCGCTTTTTCAGCAATCGTTACAATTCCCTTTTTCACAGCATCAGACTGCATTTCTCTCTCAGCAATTTGTAGCACCATTTGCGCTAACTGCATTTCTTTTACTTTATTCGTAATACTTTCTTTCGTCAGCCACTCATTTTCTAGCGTGTGAATGAGCCCTTTCGTTACTCGTTTACGGTTTTTAGGTAACAAAGCTGTATGCGGAATTGGGATTCCCATCGGATGACGAAATAATGCTGTAACCGCGAACCAATCCGCAAGTCCGCCAACTAACCCAGCTTCAAATCCCCCTTGTATAATCTCTCCAGCTATCGTTCCTTGAAAAGGGATAGAAGCAGCAAAACCTACTCCCATAACCCCAAGCGAAATACCCGCTATATATTTAGTCTGTAATGACATCGTATACACACATCCTCTTATTATGTAAAATAAAGCTGTTTTGTTATATTTATTCGATATTAGTAATCCTTCATATCTATACTATAAAGAACTATTGTGAAAATAACAAAGATTTTTATGTACATGAAAAAATGAGGCTACAACTAGCCTCATTTTCCTTATATTATTAATCCCAAACCTTTCTTATAATACCCATTCATCACATCTTCTGGAACCATGCTCCCACCAGTTCCCCACACAATATGAGTACCTTTTTTCACCGTCTCTGTTAACTGTTGCTTTTGTAAATACTCGTTTTCATTTTTACATACATTCACTGGCCCAACCATACCAGCTAATGCAGAAGGCTCTAAATTAATATTTTCCTTATCAGCCAGTTCTTTTAATAATCTATATAACTCTTCATCACTTACTGTGTAATTTCCGTTCAAAAATGGTTCTATCGTTTTACCGACAAATCCAGACGGTCTTCCTACTGCCAGTCCGTCCGCGTCTGTTATATTATCAATCCCGATATCTTGAACGGCGATTTTATCATGAAGTCCTGTCATTAACCCGAGTAACATACATGGAGAATGTGTTGGCTCTGCAAAGAAACAATGGACGTTGTCTTTATACAATAACTTTAAACCAAATGCTACTCCGCCAGGTCCCCCACCTACTCCACACGGAAGATAAACGAATAAAGGATGTTCTTCATCTACTATAATCTCTAACTCTTCTAATTGCTTTTGTAAACGAGATGCTGCTACTGCGTATCCTAAAAATAAATCATGTGAGTTTTCATCATCTACAAAATGACAGCTAGGATCTGCATCTGCTTGCTGACGCCCCTCTTCTACTGCTTTACTATAATCAGCTTCATATTCAATAACATTTACACCTTTATTTCTTAATAAATCTTTTTTCCATTCTTTTGCGTCTGCTGACATATGGACAGTTACGTTAAAACCTAGTTTCGCACTCATAATCCCAATACTTAGCCCTAAATTACCTGTAGAACCTACCGCAATTGAGTATTTTGCAAAAAACTCTCTACATGTATCACTATCTAAAATAGAATAATTATCTTCCTCTGTTAACATTCCATGCTGCAGAGCTAATTGTTCAGCATGTTTCAACACTTCATAAATCCCGCCCCTAGCTTTAATTGATCCTGATATTGGAAGATGACTATCACATTTTAATAGTAATTTTCCTAGTATAGGTTGCCCGTAATTTTTCTCTAAAGACTGTTTCATTGAAGGTATCTTCACTAAAGGCGATTCTATAATACCATTCGTTTCTTGCGTTTCAGGAAAAACTTTCGCAATATATGGTGCAAAACGCTTTAATCTCTCTTCCGCGTCTTTGACATCTTCTTCATTAAGTGGTGAAGCTGTTATTGCTGTTTCATATTTTTCTATATTCGGGTTTATCCAAAATATTTCTTCTGTTGCAATAAGCTTGTTAACTAATGGATACTCTGCTTTTAATACCTCTATTTCCTTCATTCCGTTTCCTCCTCATATCCTTGTAGCTTGCTATACAATAAATTATAATTAAATTAATTTTAATATAGTTTAACATAAATTATTCATTTTAGTTAATTTTAATTTAATTTATTTAAATATAATTTAATAATCATTAAGGAGAATGTTTTATGGAAAATATAGATATTGGTAAAAAGATTGAAAAGCAAAGAAAAGAAAAAGGTTTAACTAGTAAACAACTAGCAAATATGGCTGAAATTACACCATCTATGTTAAGTCAAATTGAGCGTGGTTCTGCTAACCCTTCCATTCAAACGTTAAAGGTACTCGCAAAGGCACTGGATGTTCCAACATTTAGTTTTCTACTTGAAGAAACAAATACAGACGATTTAATCGTGCGCTCTCATAAACGAAAAAAAATGATTATCGATAATTTATCATATGAAATGCTATCGCCTGATTTCACAGGTAATTTAGCAACAGCAATTATGACTGTTCCCCCAAATACTTCTTCATCAGATAATATTCTAGAACATAAAGGTGAAGAATTAGCATTTGTATTAGACGGAACAATTACATTGTATTTAAATGAAGAAGAGTACACATTAGAAACTGGTGATAGTGTAAAAATACCTGCTTATTTAAAGCATAAATGGGTAAATCAATTCGAGAAAAATGCAATTGTCTTATTTTCTGTTACCCCGCCGATTTTTTAATATATAAAATAAAAATAGCCACGCACGGATACTCTCCGTACATGGCTATTTTTATTTTTTCGGCATGAACAAAATGCCTAAACTAATAACACAAAAACTAAGTATTTGCTGTATTGACAGGCCAAATAGAACCGAGTTTTGTTCACTAATAAGCGAAATAACAATATGAGCAGTCCCCTCACAAATTAGAAAAACACTTATATTTTTTCCAGTTCCTAATCTTTCATTTTTCATCCATAACAAACCAATTACACAAAGGGCGGGGATGATCTCGTATGCGAAAATAGGATGATATAAAAATGTAGATTCATATATTTTCATTCCCCATGGTAGTGTCGTTTGTACACCTACTTCTCGATGGAATAGAAAATAAAAGATACTGCTCACGCACAATGCAAAAGGCAATGTATCAAGTAAAATACGAAGCGAAAATTGCTCCTTTTTACTTTTCCAAACAATGTATGCACTCGCAATTATGCCCCCTATTAAAATGTGCTGCATGCTTCCTACAGCTAGTAATGCTTGCAATGGCGACCTAAAAGCCCATACTGGATTTAAAATTGCCGGTGCAAATTTCCATACAAATACGATAATAAGAAACGCATTTGTTACAGCATCCATCATTTTTTCATACGGTACATTTTGATGCTTCATCTTTCGTTTCATCAGCATAAATCCAAATAGACTTCCAATTATAAGAGATACGGGTTGTAACCTCATGATCCACTCCATCGCTGCAAAATCCCCTCTTAACCCTCAATTAATTTTTGAAATTTCTTTTCTAATTGATCTGGAGGTAATACCCCTCGTACATGATCTACTATAATTCCATCTTTATTAACAAAAAATGTCGTTGGTAAAGAAAATACTTTATAATCTAATCCAGCTACTCCATCCATATCTAGAAGAACTGGAAACTCAAATCCATAGCGATCCGCAAATGCAGTTGCTTCTTGTACTGGGTCACTAACAGTTGCATTTACTGCAAAGATTTCAATATCCTTTTTATATTTGTCATAAAAACGAACTAAGTCAGGTGCCTCCATTTCACATGGTCCACACCACGATGCCCAAAAATTAATAATATATGGTTTTCCCTTCGCATCATTTAGCGAATACAACTTTCCATCTAATCCTTTTAATGTTATATTTGGTGCTTTAAATCCTATTTGTGGTAATACTTCTTTCTCTTTTAACTCCGCTTGTTTCGCTTTTCTTTCCTTTTCTTCTTTCTTTGAATTATAAAAGTTAACACCCGCCCAAACGAGTGCTCCTACTAATATAATAGCAATTAGTTTCTTCACTTTTCTTCCTCCTCATTTTTTAAAATCCTGTAAATCCACCAAATAGGCGAATAAAGAACGCTGTAATTTTCGTCATTTGATTTGTATACAATAAAACACCTGTTACAATCATCATTACGCCGCCAATTTTCATCATGACATTGGCATATGTAACAATCCACTTTACCTTTCCGATAAAGAATGCCATCACGAAAAATGGAACTGCAAATCCAAGCGTATACGCTGTAATATAAAGAAGTGCCCCTTCAGGATTCGTCGCACCAAGCATGAGTACAGCTGAAAATATCGGCCCAACACATGGCGTCCATCCCGCTGCATATGTCATACCGACTAATATCGAACGAATATATCCAGTCGATTTACTTCTATACTGCACCTTTTTCTCTGCCATAAGCCACTTAGGCTGAAACAATCCAGTCATAAATAACCCCATCAAAACAATAAAAACCCCACCAATTTGTTGAATCAATTTTTGGTTAGATGAGAATGTTATTCCAATCCAGCTTACCGACAAACCTAACGCATAAAATATAACCGAAAATCCAATCATAAAAAATACGGTATGTATAATCGCTGATTTTTGCATAATCCCACGATTCTCTTTTAAATCTTGAATTGAAACACCTGTAATATAAGATAAATAAGATGGATATAGAGGTAAAGAGCATGGCGATATAAATGACAATACTCCCGCCCCAGCTACAAGCCAAATTGTTAAATCTGCTGCGTTCATTTTTTTCCCCCTAAAAACACTACACCTAGTAGTGTTAATTGTTAAAAAAAGAGGCTATATGCACTCTCCGACAATAAGTACAATCGACATACAGAATAAACCTAGCGTTACATATACCGAATTTGTATGTAACGGGATAGTAAGCTTCACAACTTTTTCATTTAACACTTGCTCAATTCGTAAATTTATTGCTGTTTTTGCAAATGAAGCTGTCACACATCGATTTTCCATTGTCTTTATTTTAATTAATTTTAATAACGCGCTACCTAACTCGAATGAGGATTTCATTTTTTGCATCGCATATTTATCTGCTGCTAACTCTTGATACGTATGGTATCGCTGTAGCAGCCCTTTTAGTATCGGGATGTACAACATTCCTTCTGCTAATAACGTAAAACAAAATAATTTTAGTGGATCCCGATTGTTTTGATGATATTCTTCATGAAAAACAATCGCATCAATTTCTTCCTCTGAAAACGTGTGAAGTATCCCTTCTGACATGACAACTTTCGGACGAAATAATCCAATTGTAAATGCTGCAATTTCCTCGGTCGGTAATATATATATTTGTTTTCCTTTTCTAATAAAAGGTACAAGTACTTTTTGTAATTTTTTACTATAGAAAAATTGCCGCCAAACTTTTTTGCACACTATCAGTACAGTAAGTAATAATAATCCAGCTATTATGATACGAATCAACGATAGTTCTTTCATATGTTTTTCTAACTGAAACAAGCAAAACTTTGAAAGAAAGAACGCCTTATTTTGAAAAAGAAATGGATATGTAACGTAATACGTTAACATACAAAAAAAGAGAGTACTAACAATTACTGCTAACAATACGATTTTACGCATTTGCCATTTCATTTTATCGATCCTCTTTTTTTAACTGACTCAATTTATCTTCTAATTTTTTTAGTAAAGTCGGATCAGCCTGCTCTAACTCATCTAACATATGATTTACAACTAAATCTCCAAATTCCCCCATTAATTCCTGCGTCATTTTCTTCGTTTGATTGGATAAGAATTCTTCTTTTGTTTGTACAGCATGATATATGCCACTTCTTCTCACAGTCTGTTTTTCTAAGTGTAGTTTCTCTACTAACCTGTTCATAACTGTCATAACAGTATTAAAGTTCACCGGTGATTCTTCACTTAATTTCTGCTGTACTTCTTTAATGGTAATACCTTCAGTGGACCAAACAATCTCCATTATTTTCGCTTCAAGCGGTCCAAAGAAGTGATTTAACCCTTGCTCATTTAACTTATAATTTTGAGTAAACATAGTATGGCTCCTTTCACACTACAGATTGTAGTACAAATTAAATGAAAGGTCAAACACGAATAGTATAAACTGCTATCCACTAATTATGAATATCCATTCATTGTAAACCTAACTTCTCTCCAAATGTATCAAAGAGATACTGCTCTAATATTTGTACACTAAACTTCTCATTACGCCCAAGTGCAAATAATTCCCGATTTTTCGCTACGATAGTGTCTAACGGAATAGCTACATTATCCACTATTTTTGTAATTTCAATTATATTACTTTTCACATTGACTTCCGTTTTAAATTCAACGTTCTCCAATACTATATGTGAACGTCTTCCTGATGCAAAAAAAGTAAAGTTAGGATTTTTAACGACGCCAATTTCACTCTCTAATGCATATAAATAATGAAAAATTATATCTCTATGTCCATCTTTTATTATTTTTTCATCCTTCTCATCATCTAAGTATTCTTTCAACTTCGTTGTAAATTCAAATCGAAAATCCACTTTTTTCACGCTCCTTTTTTCATTCTATACCGAATAAATATATTAATATAATTTTACCATATTGCAATACAAGTTCCTATAAAAAGTAAAAAATACGTTTGTAAAATCCCTAGTATTTCCGACGCCTTTATAAAATATATACACTCATTCAATATTAATTAATGAGTCGTTATATCCATTTAACCATATTGTTTCCATATTTTGAAACAATAGTATGCAATATTATATATCAATAAACTGTTTCTAATTCATCACTCTATATAGTCATCGTTCCCTTTACTATTCCAATATATTTAAACTGTATTTTCTCTTTATTCATTACATTAGAGAAGGAATGTAACTCTCTTCTATCGAATTTTTACATAACAAAAATGATTAGGTGGTGCTTTACTATGAAATTAGCTGTCATTGGTGGTGGTGATTTACAAGATTTAAATCACTTTCATATTAATGAACGACTTATAGAATTAACAAATAAACAGTACCCAAAAATATTATTCATTCCAACAGCCAGTCATGATGATGAAAGCTATATAAAATTATTTTTAGACACGTTTGAAAACCAATTCCATTGTGATGTACAAATTTTACGTACTATAACCGATACACCTTCTAAGTATGAAATAGATGAGATGATTCATTCAGCCGATTTCATTTACCTTGGTGGTGGAAACTATGTTGAAATGCTTACACAATGGAAAGAACATAAACTAGATGAGAAATTACTATTGGCTCTCGAGCAAGGAACACTCATTGCAGGGTATAGTGCTGGTGCTATGTGTTGGTTCACATCTAGTATTCGATCAGATTATGAAGGTTCTGGTTATGTAGAAAGTAACGGATGGGGGATTGTTAACAAAAGGTTTTGCCCACATTATAATCAATTAAATAGAATGAATGCTTTTCATTCCTTTTTACAAAATCACCAAGGTAATATAGAGGGGATTGCACTAGAAGATGATTGCGCTTTATATATTACAGAAGAATCCTTTGAAATTATCGGTGCACCAGAAAAAGCGTGGGAGTTTTATATGAGTGATAGAAAACTTATTAGACAACATTTTGATATCACTTTAAAAAGCTATTTATAAAGTGAAACTTTAATCAGTGGGAGTTTTCTTCATCCCCACTAATTATTAGCCCTCATCAATCAGGCTTTTGCGAGATAAACATACGCTTCAAAAAAATGTCCCTAAGTATAATAACTTAGGGACATTTTCACTATTTAACTAACTAATCGTGTAATTCGTTTCTTCTGCCATGAAAGCTTATAATATGCATACTGTAATATGAGACTAACAATAAATGCTGCTGGGTATCCAATCCATATCCCTTCAATTCCAAGGCTTGTATGGTAAGAAAGATAATATGCTACTGGTACTTCAACTAGCCAAATTGATACAACACCAATAACAGTTGGCCATAATACTGTACCACTCGCTCGCATTGTCGCACTAATAATTTGTGCATGACCGAAAATTAAATAACTCCATAATGTAATCATAACTAAACTATGAGCAATATCAATTGTAGTTTGACTCGTTAAAAATAGTGATAAAATGTCTCTTGAGAACAAGTAAATAAGAGATATTAACACACCACCGATAACATAGTTCATAATAATTCCAGCTTTTACAACTTTCTGCAATCGATCAAATTGATTTGCACCAATTGATTGTGCCGCAAAAATAGAGACTGTAATGCCAAGGCTAACCGCTGGCATTTGTACATAACTGGCAACTTGATTCACGACGCCATAAGCAGCTGTTGCATCCGAACCATAACGATTTACAAACGCGATTACCGCAATTTCTGATAATGAAACTAATATCATATTAATACTCGCTGGAATACCGAGTCGTAGCAATAGCTTTAACAACTCACCATCCATTCGAAGGTATTTCCTTACCGTTCCATCTAGTTGTAGTGGATGATTTTTCTTCTTTAAATACACTAGCATGACAATAAACGTAATAACTGTCGATATAACAGAAGCATATGCTGCTCCATACACATCTAATTTCGGAGCTCCTAACCAGCCAAAAATAAGAATTGGCAATACGATCATATTTAGCGCTGTACTTACAATTAAAAAGTAAAATGGCGTTTTAGAATCTCCTGTCCCTCTCATAAATGTTGTGTATGCAAAATATAAAAATAATACTGGCATCGATATAAATAAAATTCTTGCATAATGTACACTTATTTCAATTATATTTTCTGGCGTTCCCATTAGACGCATAATATCCATTGCAAAAATACTGCCTATTATCGCCAATGCAACTCCGATAATAAACGTAAATGTAAGTGTCGTACCAACGATAGCTTTTAAACGATCTTCATTTTTAGCGCCAAACGCCTGACCAATTAAAATAGAACTACCCGACCCAATTCCAATTACGAATGAAACGAGTAGGAAAAATAAAGGAAAGAATGCTGATATAGCTGCTAAATCATTGACACCAAGCCATCTCCCTACTACGACCATACCAAATAATTGTCCAACTGATTGAAGTACATTACTTAATAATAACGGTACTAAAAACATAGACATCGATTTCCAAATCGGTTTACTCTCACTTTCTAACTTATGTGACTCCACACCTTCTTTATTGTTATCTGTAGGTGGTTTCAAATTTCATTTCTCCTTTTATTAAAAATCTTTTTTCCATCTCTATCTCTTTGTATAGTTGTTATAATGATTTGCTTCTATTCATTTTCTTTCCGCATTATTATAACTTCACCCAATATTGACTTCCATCTACTGTTCTATCTAAAAATCCATATTCAATTAAATATCTTCTTAAAGTCACGAAATCTGGATATACATTTTCTAAAATTGTATTCACTTCTTTTTCGGAATACTTTTGATTACTATCAAACTTTTTCACTAAGTGACGTAATATAATTAATTTACGCTTTTGCTTCTTCGGAAATTTAGAAAGCTGTCCATCTAATCCATCTATAAAATGAGTTTTTAATACTTCGTCATTTTCTTCTTCCGTAATATTGTATCGATCATCCACCATCGTTGCTGTTCTATGAATTGGTACAAATTTCGTTTGTACCTTCGATTTTTCTTCTGATAATTCCATTAACGCTAAAAATACTTTTGCTTGCTTCATCTTCTCTCGCAATGTAAAACGATGATTACGAATCGTCGATGTGCTACCGCCGTCCATCTCTTTTACAATTTCTTTATCATTCAGTCCCATATGGAAAAACTGAACCATCTTCTTTTGTAAATCGGTTAAACCAGTAAACTTCTTATCAAGATTTAATAAATAATCAAACATAGACGTATGCTCACTATGCATATGCAATTGGACAAACTTCTCTGCTTCATACAAAACTTGATTATGTTGATAAATAACTCCCTTAATAAACGCTTCTCCACATGCTAAACAAATATACTCCTCTGCTTCCTCATCAAACACATACCCTTTTTTCAATTCCTCTACCGACGCATCCCAAAACTTCTCTGAAATATCGTTCACACTAAACACTCCTTCAAAATGTTTATTAAAAAACAAACGAATTACAATTACGTTTATTATCACTTCATCATCTTAACATACATAAATCAGACATTTCAATGTTTCGTTTACCTATTTTGCAAACTTTTATAAAATCATCTATAAATTTCTCAAATAACCGCTAACTATAATGAAATTATTATTCCATGGAGAAACTGTAATAACTTAATTAAAGTGATATCCGAAATGAAACAAACCCTCTATTTACCCCCTATCAAATATTCCATTTTAACTACAAAAAAGGCGCTTCCTTTTATGGAAGCACCCTTTCATCTTTTATATTTTTTGTAAACAACCTCTACTAAAACTTTACTTGTCTCTATAAATACATGTTTTCGGTTTCCATCCTCAACCATTTTATTTGAACAGCCACTCATAATCATTATACAACTAAATATGACTAGCGCTACATTTCTATTCTTATAAGCCACTTCATGCCACTCCACTATAAAAAAACTTCATTTACATTTATCCTATCAAAAAATTTTACACGAATAACAAACCCAAAAAATATGCAATCTTGCATATTTTCGCGTTTCATTAAGATATTGTGATTTAATTTATTTGAAGAACACTTTTATCGAGGTGACTTACTTGAAATTTAAAGCAAAAAAAATCCATTTCACGTCATTTTCATTATATTATTTATAATTATTTTTTTCATTTCACTATTCTTCCAAAATGAAAATTCTATTTTTTTTACTCTTATGATGCTGTTAAATATCGTGAATCTTTCTTCATTCTATTTTTCACACTATAATATAACGAAATCATCAATTGTTGTAAAACACGGGTTCATACTGTGCACTGAAATTCCATTTGAAGACATTCGTCACATTAAATACTCTGGCAAAAAACTCCGTTCAGAAAAATGGACTCGACAGCAATTAGAAATTGATTACAATTTATTTGATTCCGTGAAAACTTTCGTACCACAAGACGAAGAAAAATTCATTTCACTCTTAAAAGAGAACTGCCCACATATAAAAGTAATCCATTCGACCACTACCAAATAATATTTCAGAACTTACAGTTGTGCAGTTGAAGAAAACATAAAAAGGGATTAAAATTTATATGTAAAAAAAAGCCCAGATTCGAAATTTCGAATCTGGGCTTCTTCTATTATTCTTTTGGAGCGATCATTTTTTTCGGATCTACAATTTCGTCAAATTGCTCTTCTGTTAATAATCCCGATTGCAATGCTGCCTCTTTTAAAGTTAAACCATCTTTATGAGCATGTTTTGCAATTTTCGCTGCATTTTCATACCCAATATGAGGGTTTAATGCTGTAACAAGCATTAATGAACGATTCACGTTTTCGTTAATTACTTCTTCATCCGCTTCAATACCAACTGCACAATTATCATTAAACGAAACAATTGCATTTGCTAATAAGTGCGCTGATTGTAAGAAGTTATAAGCAATAACTGGTTTAAATACGTTTAACTCAAAATTCCCTTGGCTCGCAGCAAATCCGATTGTTGTATCATTTCCCATCACTTGCGCCACAACCATTGTTAACGCCTCACTTTGTGTAGGGTTTACTTTACCTGGCATGATCGAGCTTCCTGGCTCATTTGCTGGAATAATAATTTCTCCAAGACCACTACGTGGACCACTTGCAAGCCAACGTACATCGTTAGCAATCTTCATTAAATCAGCCGCTAATGCCTTTAATGCACCATGAGTATATACAACTTCATCATGGCTCGTTAATGCATGGAACTTATTTGGTGCAGAAATAAAGTTCTTACCTGTAAATTGGCTAATTTCCTCAGATACCATATCACCAAATTTAGGATGAGCATTAATACCCGTTCCAACTGCAGTACCACCAATTGCTAACTCTTTCATATATGTATTGCTCTCAGCAATCATACGCTCAGTTTTTTCAAGCATACGGTGCCATCCACTAATTTCTTGTCCCAAAGTTAACGGTGTTGCATCTTGTAAATGTGTACGACCGATTTTTATAATATGTTCAAATGCAGTTGCTTTTTCTGCTAAAGTTTCTTTTAACTTCGTAATTGCTGGTAATACGTGATTTTCTACCGCAATTACACATGCTACATGAAGCGCTGTTGGAAATGTATCGTTTGAACTTTGAGACATGTTCACATCATCATTCGGATGAATATGTACGTCAGATCCCTTTTCTTTCAAAATTTGATTCCCGCGGTTTGCAATTACTTCATTCACATTCATGTTAGATTGTGTACCACTACCCGTTTGCCATACGACAAGTGGAAAATGCTCATTCCATTTCCCTTCAATCACTTCATCAGCAGCTTCCACAATTGCTTTTGCTTTCTCTTCTGATAACTTCCCTAGTTTTTGATTGCTAAGGGCCGCACTTTTCTTTAAAATCGCAAATGCTTTTACAATTTCAAGCGGCATTTGCTCTGTTCCAATTGGGAAGTTCTCTTTACTTCTTTGTGTTTGCGCTGCCCATAATTTATCAGCCGGAACTTTTATTTCTCCTAATGTGTCTCTTTCAATTCTGTACTCCATTTTTTCATCCCCTTGAAAATTTAATACCTACATTTCTTATATTAACAGACTTCCCTTCAAATGATAAGAATTCTCACTCGTATATATAAATATTTGATATTTATTTTTTAAAATTCCTCTTGACCTAAACTTAAGTTTAGGCTGTATCCTTTCCATTGTGACCTACTAAAAAGATACTGGAGGAATTCAATATGAAAAAATACGCTTTTGTAACAGGTGCAAATAAAGGAATTGGATATGAACTCGTTCGCCAATTAGCAGAGAAAGGCTATCACGTATTTTTAGGTGCTCGCAATGAACAACTTGGTCAAGAAGCTGTGAAATCTTTAAATATTTCCAACGTTTCTTATGTTCAAGTAGATATTTCAAATTCACAATCCATTCAAAAAGCAATGAAAAAAATGTATGAAACGACTGATCACTTAGATTTACTAATCAATAACGCAGGTATAGCACTAGACTTCAATATGCTACCTAGCAAATTAAATATTGAAATTTTACGTCAAGAATTTGAAATTAACTTTTTTGGAACTTTCCAAATGATGCAAGCCTTTTTACCATCATTAAAGAAGTCAAACAACAGCAAAATAATAAATGTAACAACTGACATGGCTTCACAAACAATGTTCGCTAATGGTGAAACACATCCAATTAATGCTTTAGGATATAATTCTTCAAAAACAGCTATTAACGCTTTAACATTAGCTTTTAGCAAAGAATTTTGTACTAACGGTCCAGCAGTTTTCGGGGTAACACCTGGTTTTACAACTACCGACCTTAATGGAAATGCACCTGGTGGCCATACAACCAATGAAAGTGCTAAGATTATTATTAAATATGCATTAAGTGAAACAAACTATAATGGTAAAATATTAAATAAAAACGGAATTATACCCTGGTAACAAGAGGATGAATCACATGTATTATACAATTGGTCAAGTCGCCAAAATGCACCACTTAACTATTTCTCAAATACATTATTACGATAGACAAGGACTGTTCCCTTTTCTTCAAAGAAATGAAAAAGGAGATCGAGTTTTTAACGAAGAAGCACTCAAATATTTAGAGATGATTTTATGTTTAAAAGAAACTGGTATGCCTATTCAAAAAATAAAACAATTTATCGACTGGTCCATGGATGGAGAATCTACTACCCTTCAACGATTAGAATTAATGAAACAACAAAAGATAAATGTTTTACAGCACATTCAAGATACTGAAAAGAACTTAAAAAAGATACAACAAAAAATCACTAAATATGAGCATGAAATAACCTCAATAGCTCAAAATACAAAATAAAAAATCACCTTCTACAATGTGTAGAAGGTGATTTTTCATTTATGATGCTTGCTTTCCTTTATCCGCATCATCTACATACCAAATGAACTTGCCTGTATATCCGTAAATAACTGCTAAAATTAACGATACAAAACTTAACCACATAAATGGAATATATGATAACGTTGCTACACCTAAAATACCAGCCATAAAAATACCATTATCCGACCATGGAACCATACCTGAAGTTAACGTTCCACCTACTTCTGAGTTACGTGCTAATACACGACGGTCTATTTTTAGTTTATCATAGCTATCTTCCATAATTTTCGGCGTTAAAATAAGTGATACGTACATCGCACAACCAAATACGTTCGCTAAAAATGCAACGATTAATGTAGACAACGTTACATTACCTGCAGAATTTAATTTCTTCTCAAATTTCGATACGATTACTTTAAGAACACCTAGCTTTTCAAGTAATCCACCAAAACCTAAGCCAAATATAATAACGGCTACTGAGCCAAGCATACCGTTAATTCCACCACGGTTTAATAACTTATCGACAAACTCAACACCAGATTGAATTGAGAATCCATTATAAGCTGTTCCAATTGCCTCTCCAAAGTTCATCCCTTGGAAAAGAGTTGCCCAAATTGCACCGATTAAAGCTCCCATTGCAATTGTTGGCATCGACGGTTTCTTCATTGCTAATAGAACGATAACAATGACCGCTGGAACAAGCATCCATATTTTAATATCAAATTGCTTTAATAAAGCTTCTTTTAAAAACTCTACTCGGTTCAAATCTACATTATCCCCGCCGTACATCCAGCCAGCTACAGTAAACATAATACTAGTAATAATATACGCCGGAACGTCTAATACAAGCATAGCTCGAACGTGAGCAATAACATCTACTTTTGCCATAGAAGCTGCAAGAACTGTACTATCAGAAAGTGGTGATAATTTATCTCCGAAATAAGCTCCCGAAAGAACTGCACCAGCAACAAGCGGAAGTGGTAATCCAAGACCTTCACCAATCGCCATCATAGCTATACCAGCTGTTCCAACTGTTCCCCATGATGTTCCTGTCGCGATAGAAGTTATGGAACAAATAATTAAAGTTGCCAGTAAGAATATGCTTGGGTGGATAAATTCTAATCCATAATAAATTAATGTTGGTACAACCCCACCAGCAATCCACGTCCCAATTAAAGCCCCTACTGCAACTAAAATAAGAATTGCTTCTAATCCATTAGAAATTCCTTTTGTAATTGCATCTTGCAATTCTTGATAACGAAATCCTAACCTTAATCCAAGCGCAATAACTAAAAACCATGAAATAAACAGCGCTAATTGAATTGGGAGATCAAAAATCGTTTGGAAGGAAAAGACGACAGCAAGAAATAGCATTAAAAGAACGATAATTTCTGGTATCGATGGTAATCTTACACTTTTCATTTTTTTCTCTCCTTACAAGTCGATAACATGATGTATGTCGTCTTACATGTATGTAGTATACAATTAGCGAAGACAAAACAAAATTTTCATATTATTTCGATTTATTTTTCCAGTATAATATATTGGACACCTTTTCTATTGTAAAAGTAGATGTTACTTTTCGCAATGGAAAATATAAAAAATGTTACATTTTTATTTAGATAGAATAATCTAAGAATAACTTTTTTAATATTTGCCACAATAAGATTTTTTACTATTATCTTCACCTTTTAAGGACTACCATTTTTCTCCCCCAAAAAAGCACACATCATTAAAATGATGCATGCTCCACTTTTATTTATACAAATTTTGTATTTCTTCTTTATTTTTAAGTATCTCCGAAAACTTATCACTACACCCTTTTGGAAATAATACTCCGAGTCCATATGAATGTCCAAACTGAAAATGAGGGTGCTTCGCCTTGATCTCATCCCAAAACTTATACACGCCAAAATCACCACTTCTCACTTCAATATCATGAAATAATACAATACCGTTTTTGGCGACTTTAGGTAACCACGTTTTATAATCATGAGAAACAGCTTCATACGTATGGTAGCCATCAATATGCAAAAGATTTATCGTTTCATCTTGAAACTGATCTATAGCATCATCAAAAGTAGACCGAATTAATTTTCCTATATTAAGGTAGTTAGCGCTCACAACTTTTTCTACTATTTGAAAAACCCCTTCTCCATATGGACCTGTATGCCCATCTCCAGCCCAAGTATCTACAGCAAAACATTTTGTAGTTAACCCACCATCTTTTACTCCCTGACAAAAACTGAAGAAGGAAGCACCTAGATGTGTGCCTAACTCAACTAAAGTTGCTGGTTTTTCAAATCGTACTAAGTCATATGCGAAATTTAAATGCCCACTCCACGCAGATTGTGACCGAATAATAGGACTAAATTTTTCAAAGTCAAACGATGGTTTATGAGTAACCCAGTTCATTGCATATCTCCTTATACACATATTTTTAACAAACCAAATTACTCTTATCTTTATTTTTTTATCGTCATGATTATGATTCTATTTCATGAAAATATAAAGAATTTATTCTTTTCTATTGAGGTAAAGCATCATATACATATGGGTCAGTTGGCTTATTAATTTTCTCGATTTTGCTTACTTTTACAAGTGGAAAGACTGTTCCTTTATATGTCGTTTCATCTAATAATCCTGTTATTTCCACCCATGTTTCTTCTGGAATTTTTTCAACGTTTCGCCCAGTGACAATCATCCCCCAGACTGATGCATCCGCAATACAACAAGTTATGCCATATCGAGCCACTACTGCTTTATTACCCGTCACATCTTTATCCTTATATATAAACCCTAAGAATGTAATTTCTTTCCCTTTAAACCAATTAACATTTTGACCAATTACATTCATTGTTTGAACATAATCCTTATCCTTTACTTGTAGTTTACTCTGTCCTAACATACTTTTTACTACTTGCTCTTCCGTTTCATAAGTCGTTGATAAATTTGATGTTTCTTCTGGATCAACTGATACTTCTCGCCCATCAAAATTAACCTGTTTCCCCTCTTTTTCGTTCCTTTCCAGACTTCTCGCCTGTACACTTTGATTCATACCCCTTTTTCCTGCTAAACTTCCATCAATTGTTACACTTCCAAAGAGAAAAGCACTAACTATCGGAACAACAAATAAAACATATACAAAGAAACTTTTTATCCCTGATTTTGATGTTTTATGATGTTTACAACAATTACAATCATGCTGTTTTTCTCTTCCATCTCCCCAAACTTGTACAGTACCCAAAATTAAAATTACTACAAAAGCTATATACGTAAATTTGATCATTTTTGGAGCGATAAAATTATAAATATTCCCTGTTACAAGTAGTTTAAATAAGAGCATTGCTAAACCAATTAAAATAATGCCACGTATATAGCGATGATACGCCTTCTGCTCCTCTTTCTCCATTCTTTCTCACCTCCTATAACATTATGATTTGCACGATGGTATACACAGATACAATGACAATTCCCATCAAAAAGAATACAAATCTCTTTTGAAAATACGCAAATAGCATTAACGTATTTTTCATATCAAGCATAGGCCCAAGCGCAAGAAATGCGAGAAGTGCCTTTACCGAGAAAACATGTCCAAAAGATGCCGCTATAAAAGCATCGGCTGCAGAGCAAATTGATAAAACATAACCAAATCCCATCATAATAACGGGAGCAATTACTTCATTATGTGCTACTGCATCCAGTACATTCCGATCAAAAAACGTTTGAAATACACTTGCTAAAAAAGCACCAATCAATAAATACTTACCAGTATCAAAAAACTCATCTACAGTGTGATTCATAACATCTTTCCAACTCTTTTTTTTGCTTGTTTGAACTGAAACCTCTATGTCTTTTAAAACATTTCTTTCGCGATAGCGAAAATACACAATTAGACCTATGAATAGAGCAACTAGAATTGTTATCCCAAAGCGTGCATATACAACGTAATCATTTTTTTGAAACGCATATACAGTAGATAAAAGAACAACTGGATTCATAATGGGTGCACTCAGTAAAATAACAATGCCTACATGAAGTGGTAACCCCTTTTGAATGAGCCTTCTTACAATTGGTATAATGACGCATTCACACATTGGAAAAAGAACTCCCACAAATACTGCTGGAATCATTGCAACAATCGGAGATTTCGGCATTATTTTTTGAATCATATCTTCCGTCACAAACACTTGAATAAATGAAGAAACAATTACCCCTAATAAAATAAAGGGGATTGCTTCAAAAATGATACTTAAAAACACCGTATTCACATTCAACCATTCTTGCGACATATTTTTGTGCAAATTTACTAGACTTGTAAAATCTACAAAAAATAATAAAAAGAGAAACATAGCGATAAGAGCTATGCCTACTAATTCTTTTGAAACTCTATTAAAGACCAAGCTTCTCGCCTCCATTTTATTTATTTGTAAACATGCGCTTGTCCAAATGTTTCATACTACAGCATAAATTTTATAGTCTATTTCTGTTCTTAAATCGTAATCATTATGATTTATTATTGATTTTTCCTTTCCCATCATTTATTATAAAACGTAATGGTTACGATTTAAAGGAGAGATTATTTCATGAAAAAAGTACCTATCACTGTATTAAGTGGTTTTTTAGGATCTGGAAAAACTACCTTACTACATCACATTTTGACTAATAAGAACAACTTAAAAGTAGCTGTTATCGTTAATGATATGAGCGAAGTAAACATTGATGCGTCCCTTATAAAAAAAGGTGGTTTTTCACGCACAGAGGAAAAACTAGTAGAAATTCAAAATGGTTGTATTTGTTGTACACTACGAGAAGATTTAATGATAGAAGTGAATCGTCTTGTTGAAAATGGTGATATTGACTATATTATTATTGAATCTTCTGGTATAAGTGAGCCTATTCCAGTTGCCCAAACCTTTACTTATACAGATGAAGTTCTTAACATTGATTTAACGAAAAATTGTCACCTCGATACGATGGTTACAGTTGTAGATGCACATAGATTTTGGGATGATTTTGCAGATGGAGAAAGTTTGCTAGACCGAAAACAGGCAATCGATGAAACTGATACTCGGGAAGTTATTGATTTATTAATAGATCAAATTGAGTTTGCAAATGTAATTATTCTTAATAAGATAGACCTACTAGAAAAAGAAGATGTGATAGAACTCCATCATTTACTAAAGAAATTAAATCCTAGCGCCAAGGTTATTGAATCTTCATTTAGCAAAGTACCATTGCAAGAAGTTTTAAACACAAATTTATTTAATTATGAAGAGGCCAGTCAATCGGCTGGCTGGATGCAAGAATTAAATAGTGACCATCATACACCTGAAACGGAAGAATACGGTATTCATTCCTTTGTGTACCGTCGTAAATATCCTTTTCATCCTGAACGCCTTATGAATTGGCTAGAAAAATGGCCATTAGATGTTGTAAGAGCGAAAGGATTTTTCTGGCTCGCCTCTCGTAATACTATGATAGGGCTTCTATCACAAGCTGGTTCCTCTATTACAATTCAAGGTGCTGGTGAATGGATAGCGGCATTACCTGAGGCGGAAAAAAATCAAATCATTACAGAAGAACCAGAAGTATTGAAAAACTGGGATGAACAATATGGAGATCGAATAACTGAACTCGTATTTATCGGAATTGACATGGATCGTTCTTTAATTGAACAATCATTAGATAGTTGTCTATTAACAGAAAAAGAAATGAAACAAGATTGGAATAACTTTGTTGATCCTATTCCAGCTTTTACTTATACTTCATAACAAAGTGAAAAAAGGCTTCCGTAGCATGGAGCCTTTTTTCACTTTGTAGTACTCTTATTTAACATATTTGCTTTCATAAGAAACACCATTGTACCGAAAACAATTAAGGTAGCATATACGACACCAACTACATCACCTATTTTTTCTAAGCCAAACGGTAATAGTATAGTAGCAACTCCGACTATATAGGAAAATACTCCTGAAAGCTTCGCTAATTTATTTTTATCTCCAACAAACGTTTCTTCTTGATATCCTGCCAACAAAAACAATCTCTTTTTCACATGTATTTGATACCCTAAAAAAAATGATAAGTAATCCAACAAATAAACAAACCAAAAATCCTGCTAGCATTTCAATACCACCCTCTCTACAATATTTTACCACGTACAAAAAAAATTTCGTCTCCATTATTAATAACTTTTCATCTAATTAGAAGTTTCAGTTTATTGATGCTCTTTTTTGTGATATATTGCATATTGTATCCAATATATATTTTTGGAAGGAGGATTATATGTCTTATGGATCCAAATCGATTAAAAGGAATTATAATGGTTATAATCGGTGCTTGTTTATGGGGCTTGTCCGGAACAGCTGCGCAACAACTTTTTCAATATGAAAATGTTTCAACCGAATGGTTAGTTACGATCCGTTTGCTTATATCTGGGGTTATTCTACTCATTATTTCATCATTCGGAACGAGAAAAAAAGAGATTTTTACCATCTGGAAGCAAAAATCCGACGCTAGTAAAATGATTTTGTTCGGTCTTTTCGGCATGCTTGCTGTACAGTATACGTACTTCGCCTCTATTAAAGAAGGAAACGCTGCTGTTGCAACTTTGTTACAATATTTAGCCCCTATATTTATCACTGTATACTTACTTTTCAAATGGAACGTTCGTCCATCAAAAATTGATTATATTTCAATTACACTCTCATTAGTAGGGACTTTTCTCTTATTAACAAACGGGTCTATGCATAACTTAGCTGTATCTACTCCAGCTATCGTTTGGGGCATTTTATCTGGACTATCTCTTGCATTTTATAGTTTGTATTCAAAAAAATTGTTAGAAAAGTGGTCTTCATCTGTTATCGTTGGCTGGGGTATGATTATTGGGGGTATTGGTGTAACGATTTTACACTTTGTTTCCACAAACGAATTCATTTTATTATCCACTATAAAGTATGTAAAACTAAGTACCCTCCCGCTCATTACATTTGTAGTCATTTTCGGGACACTCATAGCATTTTATTTATACTTAGATAGTATAAGATACCTTACGCCGAAAGAAACAACGTTATTTGGTTGTACAGAGCCGCTCGCAGCTATTATTTCTTCCGTACTTATTTTGCACGTACCGTTTCAATCTTTTCAGTTATTAGGTGCTTTTTGTGTCATTGTAATGGTGCTTATATTAAGCCAAAAGCCGGATGAAGGAAAACCGAAGCTAAAACTTATGAGTAGAAAAAAACAAAACATACAATGAAAGGATTGAATTATTTATGCCTGTCCCTCAAAATTATAAAAAACCTGGAAGAGTTTCCGCAAAGTCACTCGTTTTAACCCAACTACAAGATTGGATTATAGAAGGTGTATTACAACCAGATGAAAAAATTAATGATGGGGAATTGGCGGAAGCACTAGGTGTAAGCAGAACACCAGTTAGAGAAGCTTTACAAATTTTAGAGCTTTCTGGGCTAGTAGAAATGATTCCCGGTCAAAAAACGAAAATTGCTCCTATTAAATTAGAAGACGTATCTATCATTTATGAGACGCTGGCCGGTCTTCACTCAATTATAGGAAAACAAGCACTTCAAAAAGTTACAGATTCTGATATTAAACTACTTTCCGAGATAAATGATACTTTTCAACAATCTATACATGAAAAAGATTCAAAAAAAGCTTTAAAACTAGATATACAATTTCACAATACAATTACTTCTATTGCTAAAAACCGATATATTGAACCTTTTCTAGAAAATATGCAGCTTCACGTTTTACGACTTGAATATTTGTTTTTCCAAAACTTTGTGCCTGCAAGTCAATCTATTAAAGAACATCACTCTATCATTCAAGCACTTCAAAAGCAGGACGAAAAACAAATGGAACAAATGATGGCTCAAAACTGGCTCCGTCCCATGAAAGAAATACAAAAAATGATTTCTATGAAAGAATAAGAAAGCTGGTTACACAAAAGTGTAACCAGCTCCCTCTTTACTAATCTATATGCTATGCCTGAATATTCGCGTAATCTTCAATATCTTCGTACTCTTTTTCTAATTCCTCTAAAGATAGCTCGTATAATTGTCTGTCGCGAATCTTAAACACCCCTGCTCCAATTAACTCATCAATTAAATGCCTCTTACGATTTTCAACAGCAAAACGGAGTTGACTACTCATCTTTTAAAAAACTCCTTTCTACGATCATTGAAAATGATAATCTTTATCAATTACCACTTTTGATTATAAAAGATGATTCTTAATAAGTAAAGTAATCTTATGAAATATTTACCTTACAAAGTATTTGTGGCCACATTATATATATGTATGCCCTGCGAAAAATGTTATGACACTTTTTCTGATCCTTTTTCTTTCATACTTTGCAAGTTGTCTCGCTATGATAAAACTCACCTTCTATTTCTACTTGGATGGTGACATGTTCTACATGAAACTTCTCCTTTAATACATCCATAGCCTCTTTTAATACACTTTGCGTTTCATTACCTTTTATAATCAGGTGGCAAGTTAATACTTGAAAATCCGATGTGACAGACCATATGTGCAAATCATGAACTTCTTTTACAACCGCAATCGTTAATAATGTATTTTTCACCTCATCCATATCTATGTGCTGCGGTGCACCTTCCATTAATATATGGACTGTATCACGTGTTACACGCCACCCACTAATAATGACTAAAATAGACACAAGAATACTAGCAATTGCGTCTGCAACATTCCATCCGAAAAATTTAATAAGTAACGCAGCAATAATCGCTCCAACTGACCCTAATAGATCACCTAGTACGTGTAAGAAAGCACTTCTTAAGTTCAAATTACCTTTCACATCTCCGCCTCTCATTAATATCCAAGCTGATAAAATATTAATAAGCAAACCAAGTACAGCAATAATGAGCATCCCATTACTAGCAATCTCAACTGGTTCTTTAAAACGACGAATTGCTTCAATAAAAATGTATATAGAAATGACGATAAGAACGACACCGTTACATAATGCCGCTAACATTTCGACGCGCTTATACCCGTATGTTTTTGCAGTCGTCGCTGCTTTTTCTCCAAGCTTAAACGCAAGTAAACTTAAAGCCAAGGATACTGCATCACTTAACATATGCCCCGCGTCAGATAATAGTGCTAAACTATTTGTTACAAATCCGCCAATAACTTCAGCAACCATAAAGCTTGTTGTTAGTAAGAATGCAAGTAGTAACGCCTTTTTATTTTTAGAATGCCCGTGATCATGTGAATGTCCCATACTTATACTCCTTTAAGTGCCATATCTGTATGTTAGTATGAAACAAACTCCCCATCTTTATCCCGAATTGACCGCCCGTAAACCCCGCTTCCTCTGTATACACACTTCGCTACTTTTTAAACAATCCCTTTTTCTCAAATAAAAACAAGACTACTTCTTTTTTATTTTCATATTGTTTACTATTGAAAGAAATCTTAAGGAGGTTACGAAAATGAAACGTTTATTTCTCTGTATGGAGCGTGAACTTGTTGTAGTGAAAGAACAAGATGGTAACTACGAAACGACTTGTCACTTGCAAAATATGCAACCTACCTGTATTGCCGTTGATCCATTCCAACAAAATCGCATATATTGCGGAACATTTGGACGAGGTTTATGGTTAAGCGACGATGGCGGAGATTCGTGGAGACCAATTGGGGATTCCTATCGTTACTTTGATTTCCCTAAAGATGATGGTATTTTACACTCCTCTATCACTTCTATAACGATAAGCCCTAATGAACAAGTTAGCGGATATGGAGTCGTTTATGTAGGGACTGAACCGAGCGCTTTATTCCGTTCAGAAAACGGTGGTGAAACGTGGACGGAACTTAAAAATATGAAATCATTATTATCTTCTTATACGTGGGCTTTCCCGCCTAGACCTTTTACTCATCACGTACGCTGGATTACAGTTGATCCAAACAATCCCAATACAATTCACGTTTCAATCGAAGCTGGTGCTGTAATTCAAAGTAACGATAAAGGGCATACATGGATTGATAAAAAATTCGGTGCTCCTATCGACGCCCATCAATTACTCATGCACCCCGAAGCCCCCAATCGCCTTTATGCATCATGTGGTGACGGATTTATGGGCGGACCTGATCGTGCCTATCTTGAAAGTTATAACAGTGGAAATAGCTGGATCTCATGTAGTGAAGGACTTGAGCATCATTATTTATACAGCATGGCTATCGATCCAGCTGATTGCGATACTGTTCTCGTTTCTGCTGCGCCAAGTGCCGATCTCGCTCATCACCGTATTCCTTATGAATCTTATATATATCGAAAAACGAAAGATACTCCTTTTGAGCAAGTACAGCAAGGACTGCCGTCTGCAATCGGTACAGTCATTTCGATGTTTGCGACAAATCCAGCAGAACCACATACGTTTTACACTTTAAATAACAATGGCGTCTTTCAATCCAATGATAGCGGCGAATCGTGGGAACAACTAAACATTCCGTGGAAAGATGAGTATAAAACGCAGCATCCGCATGCTTTACTCGTAACTAGTTTTTAACGAAAAAGAGACTGCCTAATGTTTTTAGGCAGTCTCTCTTTTATTTCTTTAAATCAATTACGATATCATCTAGAACAATATCTTTACTCTTCGCTTCTTTTTTCGGCACTTCAATTTTCTTCTCTTTTCCATTCACATACTCCACTCCACCATGATTTTCAGGTGTATGAACTCGTAAGTGTACGCGAGGTGTAACGATAAGCTTTGTTGCATTTTCGTTCAATTTTTGAAATGTAGCACTCCATCGAATATTGTAAGGATCGTTGCCACTTCCTCCATTTCCTTCACCCGAATAATCATTCCCTAGATCATCCTTAACCGTCAATTCAACATCTACACTATCCCATTCTTTCCTCGCACCCTTAGAAACTTCTTGATTGTAATAAAGAATAAACGAAACCGGCGACATTGCGACCTTTTCCATATTTGCCTTTATACCTTCTTTTTCCGAACTTCCACCAATTGTTCTCTCTTTACTATCCATTGATTTTACAGTTAACGCGAAATTCCAATTACCTTGTATTGATTTTTCCCTATCTGGCATCTCTATTCCCTCTATATTCCATCTAAAATTTACTTTGTCCTTTTTATTACTATCATGGTGCGTCGTTGTTACCATACCTACATACTTTTTTTCAGTAACTTTAGTCATTTTCCCACTTCCTGAACTACCATGGGCGTCCATTATATCCAATCCGCCTAATATAATAGGATCATCCCCTAAGTCTTGCTCACTTTCCAGTGAATACGTTATAGATAATGTTCTGCCATCAGAAATTACATCATTAATTATAACCTTAACCCCATTACTCTCTCTCGTCATATTCAATTCAGTCGAAAACTCTTTATAATTTTCATATAGCCCTGTTCTACCATTATCTAAAAATCGGAATATGTCCCCTACTATTGGTAGTCCTCCAGCGTATGTAGGAAATCCTATGCCTAGCATGGCAACCGATACGCCGACTAAAATAGATGCAGCAGCGACACCCTTTTTCCAACTTTTCATCTTTTTCTTCGTACGTATCGATTGTTTTACATTGCGCTTCACTTTTTCTTTTTCAATTTCAGAAGCCTCAATTTCCTCAAGTTCTTTTTCATCTATATCAATATCATTTAATAGTTCATAAATGTCTTTCATATTGCACTACCTCCAAAACTAATTTTCGTAGCATTTTGTTGTAGTTTCTTTTTTCCACGGTACACACGATTATCTATTGCCGCCCTGGTTAATCCTAATTTCTCTCCGATTTCCTCTGTCTTCATACCGAGGAGATATTTCATAATGAATACCTTTTGATCTAACGGTTCTAATTGATTAATAAGCTGCATTAATTCTTCTCTATCTTCCATAACGATTAGTTCGTCTTCAGCTGACCTTTCCGTACTGATATGAAACTCATCTGAACCAATTTCTACTTTTTTAGTTGCTTTCCGGTAATAATCAATCGCCTTAAATTTCGCAATTGCCGCTATCCATTTTTTAAAGTCACTCGGCTCTCCGTGAAATTTATTTGCGTTATTCCAAATGGAAAGAAATATATCGTTTACACATTCCTCTATGAGTCCATCATTTTGAACCGGAAGAAGAACTTTGTGCGTGATTCCTTTTATGAGTGGTAAGTATGTATCGACAACGAATTCTAGTGCATCTTCTTTTTGCCGTTGTAATCTTTTTATAAAATTTTTCTCATTTGATTTCATGTAGCGATTCCCCTTATTTTTTTGTAAAAGCTTTTACACCCTATATAACGTCTTACAAAATATTTTCTCTCATCTTTTTTTATTTTTTGTATGTTACGGAATACTTTCCCTAAGCCATTGTCTCACATAACTATGTATTACAAGAAAATTTTCTCAAGTCTGCCTTTTAATTAATGTAGTACACTATTTATATAGCTATTTTTTAACTTAGTGTACATTTTATTTCATTAATCTACTTTTTAACATTTTAAATTAGGAGATGAGATGTGTATGTGTGGAATTACAGGTTGGGTAAATTGGAATAAGGATCTTTCCAATGAACATGGTATTTTAGAAAAGATGGCAAATAGTATTCAGCATCGTGGTCCTGATGCTGAAGGATTTTGGTTTTCACCACGTGCGGCCTTTGCACACCGGCGATTAATTGTAATTGATCCAGAAGGCGGGACACAACCAAAAACATTCCGTACTGGTGATTATACGTATGCTCTTACTTATAATGGAGAAATTTATAATTTCCGTGAGCTGAGAGAGCAACTTCAAAAATGTGGACATACATTTGAAACTCATTCAGATACAGAAGTGTTACTACATGCTTATTTAGAATGGAAAGAAGACTGCGTACAACATTTAAATGGAATTTTCGCTTTCGCCTTATGGGATGATCAGAAACAACAATTGTTTTTAGCACGCGATCATTTAGGTGTAAAACCACTTTTTTATACAGAAAGAAATGAAAGTATTATTTTCGGATCTGAAATTAAAGCATTATTAGCGCATCCATCTGTCCCTGCTGAAATTGATACGGATGGAATAAATGAAATATTTGGATTAGGGTTATTTCGAACTCCAGGATGTGGTGTGTTTAAGCATATTCAAGAAGTACGTGCTGGACATTCTATAACATTTACACGTGATAAAAAAGTAGTTACGAAGTATTGGAACTTAGAAAGTAAGATCCATATAGACTCTATAGAAGATACATCTTCTCATATTTTATCTATTTTACAAGATACAGTAAAAAGACAATTAATTGCCGATGTTCCGCTCGTTTGTATGTTATCAGGCGGATTAGATTCTAGTGGTATTACTGCACTTGCGGGGAAAGAATTTGCAGAGGAACACAAAACACTTCACACATATTCAATCGACTTTTTAAATAGCGCGAAAGATTTCGAACTGACATTTGCTCGAACTGGTCTAGATGCTCCTTGGGTAAAACGTGTTTCTGAACATGTAGGGACGTCGCATCATGACATTATTGTGAATGCTGAAGAATTAGCAAATCACTTATTCGTTCCCCTTCATGCGAAAGACTTACCAAGTGCAGGCGAAATGGAAACTTCACTATATTTACTATTTTGCGAAATGAAAAAAGATGCAACTGTAGCTTTATCCGGGGAATCTGCCGATGAAGTATTCGGTGGGTATCCTTGGTTTCATCAAGAAGAACTATTATATGTAGATAAGTTTCCGTGGTTAACAAACTGGAAAAACACATCTTCTCTATTATTAAACGACGTATCAAAGCAATGTAATCCTGAGCATTATATTCATACACGATTCCATGAAGCAGTTCTTGAAGTACCTACTCTTGAAGGGGAAAGTAAAAAATCCGCGAAACAACGCCAAATGTTTTATTTATTTTTAACGAGATTTCTCCCGTTCTTACTTGATCGTAAAGACCGTATGAGCATGTCTGTAGGATTTGAAGTTCGTGTGCCGTTTTGCGATTATAGATTAGTTGAATATTTATGGAACGTTCCTTTCAACATAAAAAGTATTGATAATATTGAAAAAGGCATTTTACGTAGAGCACTAAAACCAGCTTTACCTGACGATATACGAAATAGAAGAAAAAGCGCTTATCCAACTTCACAAGACCCACACTACTTACAAACGATTCGTAATTTAACACTTGATATGTGTAGTAATAAAAACAATCCTATTTTCTCACTCATTAACCATTCCATTCTACTTTCAATTGCTGATCAAAGTAATAAAGAGATTAACACTTTTGAAGCGAGGAGTGCTATGGAGTATATGCTACAAGTAAATGAATGGTTGAAAACGTATCATATTCATATTGCTTAACAAAAAGGAGTTCAAGGACAACAAACCTTGAACTCCTTTTTGTTATTAATTAGCGCATTGTTTATTTTCAGTATCGATAGACCATCCGATAATCGTGGCACAATCTCTACCTTTCCACTGCAGTACATTTGTTAATACCGGCTCAATTTGTAAGCTATTTCCGTCGTGTAATATTTCTACTAAAGATTGATCATCATCAAACCTTCGTTTATCACACTCTAAAATACCGTCCGTTGCCATTACAATGTGATTCGTACCTTTTTCTAATCCCCTCACACCTGAAGTAAAACAAGGTGTATTTGCTGCGAAAATATTTTTCCTGCCAATATATTCGTAATTCTTCCGTTTATTTAATCGTCCTTTTCCATTCTTCGTTTGCTCAGAATGGAATAAGTATGCGAAACAATCACCAACTGATAGCCAATATAAGAACTCGCCTTTTCGCAAACAAATTAAACATGCAAGTTCTTCATCATTTTGATCACATTTTTCAATAAATAACTCATCTGTGAATAACGCTAATAAGTACATATGTGTATGATGAAAAGCTAAATGTATTGGGTATGAAAATAATTCTTTTAGTTTCTCTTTTCTTTCTGAAATTGCTTCTATTATATAATGGATATTTTTCGTTTTATGATGTGTATCAAAAATCATAACAAATTCAAATTGTAATTCAGGATCCCACCAAGCAAGCACCGCATCTCCTCTTTCATATGCATCACTTTCTTGGTTTCCACCGTATACGCCGACTGAAAGAGGACCACATTTTTCAACATGTATTTCATCTACATACATCTGTTCATGACTAATCCATTTAAATGTATTCACAGCTATCATCCTCTCTCTTGCTAAATGTATACCTTTACACATAGATTACCTTATATTTCAATAAAAATAAACTTTTTCAATATTTTTTATCCAAATAAAAGGATTTTATTTCTGTATTAACGAATATATCTTATTATACGATATAAAAATAGGGGGATTTATTATTATGAAAGACATCAATCAACATTGGGAGAGCATTTATTATCACTTACGATGTGAATATGAGGACAACCTTTCCCACCAAGCAATTCGTATTTTACAAATCGTTTCCCGTGAGAAAAATATAACAATTGGAAAAGTTGCTTCTGAGCTTAGTCTCTCTCATAACACAGCATCTGAACACGTAAAGCGCCTTATTCAAAAGGATTTCCTCCTTAAAGAGAGAAATAAACAAGATGAAAGGGTCGTAAATCTTACATTAACAACCGAAGGAATGGAAGTATTAGAAAAGCATACTTTACTAGATAAAGAAAAGATAAAAATATTAGAATCACAGTTATCAAAAGAAGAACAACAATTAATTGAAAAAGCCTTTTCTTTATTAGCGAAGGAGGCAAAATATGCATTTCCTCGTTAAAGTTATCGTTTCGGCACTTATTATCGGTATCATTACTGAAGTCGCTAAACATTATAGTACGATAGGCGGCTTTATCGCTGCCCTTCCTCTTGTCAGTTTACTTAGTCTATTTTGGATTTCTTTCGAAGGTGGCAACAAACAAGAATTGAGTCAATTTGCTTTAGGTGTATTATATGGATTTCCTGCATCAGCACTACTACTATTTATCGTCTATATTAGTTTAAAAAATTCATTTGCACTTAGTACATCTGTCCTACTCGGTATAGGTGCTTGGTGTATCGTTTTTGCTTGCCAAAAATTATTTCAAACTTAGGAGGAATTATTATTCATAAATTTGTAGAGATATTGGGACAAAATATAGAAGTATATATAAAAGGAAGTAGTAAACAAACTATAGTCATTCAAACTGGAATGACTTGCTCCTTTTATGATTGGCTTCCCATTATGAAAAAGCTTTCCGAGCACTTTACAGTCGTTTCATACCATCGCCCAGGTTACGGAAAAAGTGAGTTGGGAATGTATCCGCGTACTACGATACAAGTAGCAAAAGAACTACATATGTTACTAGACAAACTATATATTCATGAGCCAATCATTCTAATCGGTCATTCCTATGGAGGATTATGTGCACAACATTTTGCGATGTTACATGAAGATAGGCTACAAGCACTTCTTTTAGTTGATTCTACTTCCATGAACTTACACCGATTAGACGAACTTCATTTACCGATTTCTGATCAAACTGATTCTGATGATATGTGGCTTCAAAAATATAATACGTACTCCAAAATGGATGTCGACACACTTTATAATGAACAAAAACCTATGCTCGTCAACAAACCAAAACATTATATAGAATTCTCTACATCACCCTCATTATATAAAGCGACGGTTTCTGAACTATCCGAGTGGAAAAACTGTGCTCGTTCAATAAAAGAGCTGGATATAATATTAGAAATACCATTAATCGTTATCGGTAGAGATCCTCATTATTCTATTACTCAAATGATTGAGGGCGGCATGCCAAAAGAGGAAGCAACACAACTTGAATCGACGTGGCAAAAACTAATTCGTGAACAATTTCACCTCTCTATAAACAGTCAATATATTCTAGCTGAACATGCTAGTCACGGAATAGAAAATGATCGACCAGATATTATCATTGAAGCTATTCACTCATTACACACAAAAAAAGGAAGCAACTAAAGCTGCTTCCTTACTTATCTATTCATAATCTTCTTCATCATCAATTTCTTCATAATACGAATACCCATTGCTTACATATATAGGACCATTCGCAACATCAATACGTAGTACCCATGCCCATGGCACAGCTAAACGTTTATGTAATGCTCGCCAAAAGTTCATCGATTTTCTTTCATACTCCTGGAACTCCTGAAGTAACTCTTTATAGGAGGAACCGTCTAACTGAATATTTGCTTCTAACAAACGAGAATGGGCACAGTACTGTAACTCTAGCTCAGCAGCAATTTCCATTTCTTCTTCCGTTGCCATACCAATAATTGTTCCATCTGCTGGTGCAATTTCATATACGTTGTGAACTTCAATAAGCCCTTCTTTCTCTTTCTCAAACATGTAAACAGCCTCCTTTAACATATATTTTTTATGTTACAAAGTCATACTTCTACAATAACTTCTCTCTTTCCTCTTTTTTTGATAAACTTTTACAAAATATTTATCCGATGACCTGCTTCCTCTATTCTTTCAGCAGAAATGAAACGATTATTATCAAAAGTTAATTTGTACACGTCAGGCATTTGAATTGTTTTCCAAAACTGAAAATCATATTTCGAATCAAAATAATTCATAAGTAACACCATAATATTCCCATGAGTACCTATTACAATATTCTTCCCTTTATATTTTTCCAATATATTTTGCATGCATAATATAGCACGCTTTTGTGCTACATTATTTGATTCTCCGCCTTCGTATGCAAAAGTCCAATCTTCCCACACATTCTCAATAGCATCATTAAAATCTTCTAGTGGCTCTGAACTTAATAACCTTTCCCGTAAATCTTCTTCTATTTGTATCGATACATTATATGTATTCGCAATTCCTTGTACAGTTTGAATTGCTCTTTTGTACGGGCTAGAGATCACAACATCAATATGCCCATCTTTTAATAAGCGTGTTACATTTTCTGCATCACAGTGTCCCTTTTCAGATAAAGGCCGTTCACGTTCTTCTTTTGTATATGTTGAGTGGGCATGGCGAACGAAATATATTGTCGTCATTCTTCAACTTCCTTTCTTATTTTCAATCTATATTCAATGGCATAATTAGAAAATCCTGTATCATTTATAGAAAAGAGTGCTTTTTAAAAAGCACTCTTTTGTTTACATAATAAAATTATTTCATTATAATTTATTTCTAAATTCCTTACTTGTTATAAAATCTTGAATAAAATAATCTATGTTACTTCTAAGTTTTTGATATGCAACTTGATTATCTATATCGTTAAACATAATTACAACTTCCACCTTATTGCCGTTTTTATCCGTAGTATACAAACTTTTTGTCAATACGAATGCGGTAGAACCACCCTTTTGTCCAGCGTATTCAAACTTACTATTTTTAACTGTTCCGTTAAAAATATTCTCAATTTCATCTTGCATTGATTTTGGAAAATAATTTCTACTATTTATTTTCCCCATTATACTCATATAATCTTTAGCGTTTGCACCCACTAATCGATCTGACCAAATTCGCTGAAATTCCATATCTACCTTTAATGGGATATCCCGTTTTTTCCATTCTTCTTCATCTTTCATCCATTCATGTATTTGTAACACATGTTTATTATACTCATCCTTTGACATGTTACGTATCGTTTCTAAAGATTGATTTTCTGGCTCATGAAGCTCTTTTTCTACATACCCTCTCATATATAGTGAAGCAGTATACGAAGAGAACTTGTCATGACTAGTAAGCTCTAACTCTTTTATACTTTCATTTACTCTTTCTATTCCAAGCTTTTCTAACAAATATGTTGTATTTGCATTCGAACTATAATGAATCATCCCTTTAGCGACTTCTTCCAAAGCAATTTGTCCATTTTTCACTAACTCTCTCGCTTTAGCATCTTCTAACCAGTTAGGATGCGCTCCACCATCAGTGTTTTTAACGTAATATTTTTCTAGCTCCTGCAATGAAATTTGTTCATCTCGACTTATTTTCCCTTCTGATACTTGCTTAGCAAATTCAACTGCTATTACGATTTTCGCCGTACTCGCCAATGGTAATTTTTTATTGGCATTTATAGAAGTTAATACTTCTCCATTTCTTTTAATAAATAATGAACATGTTTCATCGTCTTTATGTTCTTTTATGTACTTTAATACGTAATCAGGATCTTCTTTTGACAAATAGTACTTCATAATGACAAAGAAAGCTATAACAGCTACTAGAATCACTCCTGCAACAATTCCTATAATCTTAAATATATTCACAATATACCCCCTCTAATAAAGTGAAACTATAATCAGTGGGGGTGTTCATCCCCCACTGATTATTAGTTGAACCAATCGGCGTTTACGGGCAGCCCGACTCTCACCTAACATCTTCGCTCCAGCCGAATTTTAAGGTGGGAGTTTTACTGCCCGTTAATGCCAGATACATTCCCTTCTATATAATTATTATAACGAATTTAATTACAAAATTATACAAAACAGAATAACTCTTCCTAAAAAAGAAAGAGTTACTCTATTTCACATGAAGTTATTTGTCCATTTAACGTAACGACTATATTTGAGTCGTCACTTTCTTTAACATCTTTTAGCCGTTTGGAGTTAGGTGGACCAATTACAACTGACTCCTTAATTGGCGAAAGGTCCTTCTCTAATTTCTCTGCACTTACACCGTATGCAGCTTGAAATACTTCTGGTGGTGTTAATCTAAGTATGTCTGATCCTTCTGCTGTTTCAAACTGATCGTTATTGAAGAACAAATGTAATTGTACTTCTTCTGTTATGGCTGTGATCCAATGCCACCATCCCATTGGAATAAAGACTGTTTGCCCCGCTTTTACATGATAATTTTGCAATTGATTCGTTTCAGGATTTAAAATGGATGTAACTGCTTCTCCTGATACAACAACATCTAATTCCCATGCATTCGGATGCCAATGCGGTTCTCGCATATGTCCCTTCGTCATAAATAAATCAACAAATGCTCCTCCAATCATTGCTGGTAACTGCGTTGAAGTAACTTCATATGCAACGTTTTTCTCATCCCTTTTAAAAAAGACATTTTTTCTTGAATCAAAGAAAAGGTTTGGAGTTCCTGAGCTTTTCTTTAAATTTTTATTATCTGGAACATAACCTGACGTACTCATATCATCCCTCTTTTCCGCTCCTAACATTTTGTACTTAACGATGTATCGTATGGAAAAAATAGATGATATGTGCCTATTCAGCACATAATAAAAAAACATGCTTTCATTAGGAAAGCATGTTTTGTGATATCCTTCACATTGTTTAGTTAAATAATAACTCTTTTACTTACCATGATGTAACATTAAATCACTAAGTTCTTCTTCAATGTGATTTAATTTCGCAACGCCTTCTTTCCATTTATGAATATAACGTGAAACTCCAACGAAAAATAAAACAATAATTGTAGAAAGAATAATACCATACACGATTGCTACAGTACTCATAGTTACACTTCCTTATAATTAGTAATGTGGTTATTAGTTATATTTTTATTATAAACCTTTTTCTTTTAAAATACTTCGATTTCAACTTTTTGTAACAAAATTGATTTTTCTAACATTTCGTTCGTAAAAATGGCATATTTTTCACAAATTATACAAAACTTCACCATATGTACTATTACCATATGAGTTATATTATTAAATAGAATAAAGGGGATGATATACTATGACGACTTGGTTTATTGTAATGTTAGTTGTATTTGGGGCATTTAAAATTATCGTTTCTAGCCTTCCTAACACTGTTATTGAATCCATTATTAGCAAGTACGAAACACATCCACAACTTGAAGAAGAGAATGTGACTATTACTATTAATGGGAAGAGCGTAGAAGACGAAAAAAAGTCTCAAATCATTCATGATTTTAATGAAGGTTTATTTTTAGATCGCTATTATGCACCGCCTCACAATGAAGGCACTCCTTTAATTATTAATGCAAAACGTGGCAAAAAGGATTTTACATTTTATATTTATAGTCACGAGGAGCATGTTGATGTTGTAAAACAACATAAAAAGAAGGTAGTTGCTTATAGTTTACGCTCTAAAAATCTTCAAAATAGTGATATGTTCGTGTCAGCTGACTTAGCTTAATACTCATATATTAGAAAAAGGAATCCACGAAATATGGATTCCTTTTTTCTCATTTACTGAAAAATAAGCTCTGTCTTCAAACTATCTTTCGGTAACAACCATCCTTTTTTCTCTATACTCGCCATTAATAATTCTCTTTGTTTTGTCGCAATACTTTCCTCATTTGTTTTAAACGACACTTCTATTACGAAGTCATCTTCTATCTTCCCAGTATTACTTAATGGCCAAATTTCAATATTCGTTTTTATATTTTCAAATTCACCTGTATATCGTTTCATTAATACAGGACCGTAAATATGAGAATCCCTTAACATTTCTTCTCCCCAATTCGTATACAACCATTTGTTCATTTTCCCTGGTAACTTTTCTATTAACATATTTTGAGAAGCTTGTTCATTTGGTAAATCAAGTACCCCATATCCTTTCGCACTGTAACTTTTCTTATTTGAAATACTTAACGTTTTCTTCCCAAATCCCCAATCTATTTCCGCCTCATAACTATCCGTTTTACTATCAAATCCTTCTTTTTTAGCTACTTCTAGTGCATCTTGAATTACACCATTTTGAATAGGATATCTTTTTTTATATGTTAGCTCAAAATCTTTACTAAATTCTTTCTTTCGAATTCTCGCAAACCAACCTTCGTTACTTAAACTTTTATTCGCCGTATCTAAAAATTGCACTTGTATTCTTTCATCATTTGTACCAGCTTGGAAATGTTCTAGTACCTCTTGCTTCATCTCTTTGTTATAACCTAATACTTGTTCTGGCTTTAATAATAACTTCACTTCAAAACTAGGTTTCATTGGACTAGCAGCAAACCCTTCCATCACGTTATAAAGGAAACAACAAAAGAAAATGCTTACGAATACAAATACTTTTTTCATATACCTATCCCCTTTACATTTTAAATGACTTCTATACGTTCCATTGCAAGTGAATATATATTTTCATATCCTGCTGTACTTAGCTTTTGTTGTAATCGATCCGTATCCTCTTTAAGAGCGTGCACTAACAAAGTATGTTCCGGTAATAATATATTTAACATTGCCTTAACATCACCCATACTTTGATGAACTTTATACGGAACTCGATTCACCCTACATGTATTCCTTACATGCTCTTTCATAACTTTTTCTGCAAAACTCTCTTTCGCAATATGTCCTGTAAAAATAATGGAATTCCGTTCTTCATGCCGAATTTGTTCATAGTATAACTGTGCGCGTTTCGTTTGCATATTCGCATCACTCATTACAACTATTCCGTAACTATTTTGCAGACTAATGTCATGATCCATAACGATTATGTTTCTTTTTAAACTCTCCATAACCCATTGAAGTTCTTCATTATTTTTTATCCAATCTTTATATAGGAACATCTCTTCAAATCCAGCCAAAATTTCTTTATCTACTATAAGCGGAAATTCTTTATATCGTTCATATAAATACAATACTATATCTTGCGCCCTACCAAGTTGCGGTAGCGGTAGTAATGCTATTCCTTTATTTTTCATAACTCGTTCAATTTCTGCACATAGATTATCTAATCTTTCATTTTGCGAAACATCATCAGTATGGTAAGCGGCATCTACAATTGCAATTTTTATATTGCTTCGCAACTTCTCAGGTAAATTTGCTCGTAGTATATTAGATTCTGCGGAATAATCACCAGAATAAAATACGTATGTATTACACATATCCACTAAAAACCAAACCGCTCCTAATACATGCCCACTATACCCCCATTGAAACCGCAATGTAGGAGTAATTTGTATCCATTCATTTGGATTACTAATCTCATCAATACATACATAATTTAAATCTTTTATATTTTGATCGTTATAAGGTACATTCCACCCTTGCGAAAGATTGTAGTTTCTCCATTTTTCAAAATAAGCTGGAAGTTGTTCCTTTGTATAACGAGTTGTCCATATTTTTTTCTTATATCCATACTTCGCTAATAAAGGTAAACCCATCGTATGATCTTCATGAATATGCGATAAAAATACCGCCTCTAAAAATGGAACGACTTCTCTTTCTAGTTTTGGATAACTATCTTCATACGATCGATTAATACCACAATCAAATACGATTTTTGTCTCTTTATTTTTTACAAAATAGCAGGAACGACCGTACTCTCCTGCTCCTCCCCATACTTCTACCCTCATCATGCGACCCCTTTTCTTTTTTGCTCCATATGTTGCAGAAGTAATAAGCATAGTGTTGTAAGTCCAACAGAAACAACTGCCATCGCCATTCCTATAGATACTTCCCCCTGTTCAAATTGAGCAAAAATAAACGTTGCTGACGTTTCTACTGATGGAGGTAATACGAGAAGCGATGCTACTAACTCTCGTATTGAAATCGTAAATGTCATCGCCCATCCAGCGAGAATGCCAGGAATAATAAGAGGCAATATTATTTTCCTAAAAATATAAATATAATTCCCGGAAAAAATACTTCCTGCCTGCACAAGAGAGTCATCAATTTGTCCGAGCGATGATTTTACATACTGCACTGTATAAGGTAAAAAAAGAACAACATACGTTACGATAACCATAACAGGTGTATTGTAAATGGACATAGGCATATATGGTGAATTCCAAAATAAAATAAGACCTACAACCATCACTATTCCTGGTACCATATTCGGTAACATACCGCACATATCAAGCCATTTTTCAGAAGACTTCTTCCCCTTTCGAATCATAAGTGCTAAAAAGACTCCAATCATTACAGCAACAACCGCTGTTACGAGCGAAAAAAGAAAACTGTTCCATAAAGCTTCTAATCCTGGAGAACCCATTGTAAACAATGCTTCATAATGACTTATTGTAAAGTTATTTACATGTAAGCCACCGCCTCTTAATTTCGACAATGAAGCAATCAGTATAGAAAAGTATGGGATACCAATTGATACGATTAGCAAACTAATCACATAAACCCATGCTACAACGCGCGCAAATATAGACAAAGTATACCTTTTAGATTTCACACCTTTTCCACTAACCATTGCATATGAATACTTTCGATTCAATACATTTTGCATATACCAAATGAGCATACATGCACTAAGTAATAAAGAAGATAATGCTGTTGCACTACTAAAATCAATCGGCCAACTCGAAATAAATTTATGGATTTCTGATGTTAACACGTGGAATCCTATTCTACGCCCAAATGTAGCTGGTGTTCCAAATTCAGCAATCGTCTTTACGAAAATGAGTAAAGCACCCATGACATAGCTTGATACTAATAACGGCAATATTATTTTTCGTAAACGATAGAAAAAGCTCCCACCATGAACTGCTGCCGCTTCTTCTTTACTACTCCCAATCTGAAGTAACGTGTTTTTCAACATGAAATAAAGGAATGGGAATAAATGCAGACTCATAATTAAGACCATACCTCCTAAACTAAAAAACGATGATGAAATCGTCTTTAGCATCGGAAAAAATTGTTCAAAATAGCCGTTAGGTTGCATGAACAAAATCCATCCCATCGATCCGATATAAGGCGGGGTCATAAATGGAATCATAAAAACAATATCTAACTTACTATACTTCCCTACATCGGTTTTACTCATAATGAACGCCAATGGAAATGCAAATATTGTAGCTCCTATTACAACGAGTACACCTAGTAGCATCGAATTCAGAAAAATCCCAGCTAATCCGCCACTCTGCATGACTTCAAAAGGCTTTAAAAAATTCCAACTGCTATTTTCATATACACTAGAAAATAGAATGAGAAAAAGCGGAATGACGATTAACATCGCCACAAATAACAAGGCTACTATCATTCCAACTTGTCTTACTGACACGAATCGATTTACCATGTAATCACCATCTTATTGAAATACTTTCTTAAATTGTTTTCCTATTGCATCTTGTTCTTTCTCAACTGTTTTCCAATCAATATGTAATACTGGAATCTCTTCTACATTCGGTCTATTTTCAGCTTTTATATCTTTTCTACCTGGCAATAAATACGCTTTAGAAACTTGTTTTTGTACATCATCTGATAATAAATAATCAATAAACTCTTTTGCACCTTCTACATTTTTACTACCCTTCATAATGCCTGCCGCACGTGGACTAATAACTGTTCCGCTTTTTGGATATACGATATCAACCGGTTCACCCTTAGCTTTTGCACTGTACGTCATATAATCAACACCCGCAATTACCATATCTTTCGCACCTGTTACAACTGGGTCTAACGCTTCTTGGTTTGCCCCCGCTACTGTACCTTCATTTTTCTTAAGTTGTTCAAATAATTTCCATCCATCTTGTCCATTCTTTTTCACATATCCTGTTACAAAGTCTAAAGCTGAGCCTGAAAGTGCTGGATCTGGAAGATTCACTTTTCCTTTCCATTCTCCTTTCGTTATATCGCTCCAATCTTCAGGTGCTGTTTTCACATTTTTTGTGTTGTACACAATTCCTAATGCTGAAGCACTATATCCAAAATAATGTCCTTTATCATCTGACCATTCAGAACGCAGCTTATCAGCTTGTTTCGCTTCTTTATAAGGTAACGTTTGACCATCTTTCTTTAGTCCTTCCATCGCTGGTAAAGAAGCGAGTACGACAACGTCAACGACTGGATTTTTCTTTTCAGCTTCCATTCTCGCTAAAATCTTACCTGTTGTTCCTTGAAACATTTCCACTTTTATACCGGTTTTCTTTTCAAAGTCCTTTTGAATTTTTTCTGCTAATCCTTTCGGTCCTGCACTATATACAACAATTTTCTTTTCATTAGAATTTTTATTTTTTGCATCTGCACTACCTGTCTTTGAACTACAACCTGTTACTACAGCTGAAAATAGTAAAGTACATACAAATAAAGACTTAAGCGAACTGAATTTCTTCATACGACTCTCCCCCTATATGATGAATACATTTTTTTGGTACATATAACGATATCGGTTTGCCGACGCTTAGCTTACTATTGTGATAAGCTGTCCATACACCGAGTGTCCCCATGTTTACTTTCACTTCATAACGTTCTCCGACATATGTAACGTGCTGAATTTCACCTGTATACGTATCGCACACTTCATTTTTTGCCCAGTTCACGTGCTCTGGACGAACCATTTGTTTATTCTCTACAAGCCAATTTGCCTTACCAACAAACTTTGCAACAAATTCATGAGACGGCTTCACATAAATATCTTCTGGCGTTCCTTTTTGTAATACTTCTCCTTGTTTCATGACAATAATTTGATCTGACATTGACATAGCTTCCGTTTGATCATGCGTTACATACAATGCCGTTAAGCCAATAGAATGAACGATATCCATAAGCTCTAAGCGCATTTCTTCACGCAAAATTGCATCGAGTGCACTAAGCGGTTCATCAAACAAAATAAAATGAGGTTTTGTTACAATTGCTCTAGCAAATGCAACACGTTGCTGCTGTCCACCAGAAAGTTCGTGTGGATATCTTTTCTCCATACCTTGCAGGCGAACTCGCTTTATCGCATCTTCTACCTTTTCTCGTAAATGATTCGTTTGCTTTGTAGCCCTTAATCCAAATGCAACATTTTCAAACACAGTCATATGCGGCCATAAAGCAAAATCTTGAAATACCATACCGATATTCCGTTCATGAGGAGATGTTTTTATTTTTTTCGCACCAGAATACATACACTTATCTCCAAAATATATTTCACCTTTATCCGGCTCTTCAAGCCCTGCAATCATTCTAAGTAAAGTCGTTTTTCCGCATCCAGAAGGTCCTAAAAGTGTGGTAAATTCCCCTTGTTTCATGACAATTTGCAGTGGTTTTAACGCCTGTGTTTGTCCAAATGTCTTTTCTAATCCGTAAATTTTAATATCCATCGTTTCACCTCTCTCCCCTCATTCTTAACCTGCTTTCATTCTATATGGAAGATTTATACTGAATGTTAATGTACTGTAAAGATTAAATTAAAAAACTTCTAATAAACTATTTATTTCTATAGATTTTTTCTATAGTTAAAATAAAAAAGGCGGGCAATTCATAATGAATCTCTTAAAATTAGAAATTGTAGTGCTTATTAAGAAATACAAAAAGCTTACGATTGTTGCAGAAAAACTTGGCGTGAAACAACCTACTATTACATTTCATATAAAAAGCTTAGAAGAGGAACTCGGTGTGTCTTTATTTGAATTACGTTCCGGAAGGTATTTCTTAACAGAGGCTGGCGAGGCATTGCATCATTATGCTTGTAAAATAGATGTACTTATGAAAGAAGCTAGGCGGGTCACACAAGAGTTTAAAGATTTTCATAAAGGTGCTATAACAATCGGTGCTAGTTATGTACCAGCGACTTATCTTTTACCAGAAGTTGTTCACCAATTTCAATGCGAATTTCCTAATATAAAAATAACGCTCATGGTAAAACCAGCTCCTGAAATTCGAATCATGCTACAAAATCATGAAATTGATCTCGGAGTAATTTCTGCTGCACCATTTGATGAACCACTTTTAAAACAAACGAATGTAATGCCTGATACACTTGTTCTCGCTTTTTCCAAAGAACATCATTTTGCTAAAAAGACAAATGTATCATTACAAGATATCGAAAAAGAACGTATATTATTGCATCGTAATCCATCTACAACGAGAGATTTACTTACACAATGGACACTAGCACATAACATCACATTCCAATCTGAAATTGAACTAGATTCATTAGAAACGATGAAACAAATTTTAAAATACGGGAATGGCGTCGCTTTTATTTCTAAACTTGCTATTGAACAAGAAATACAGCGAAATGAGCTATGCTATATACCAATTCCAAGATTTGAATTTCAGCGTAACATTTATACGATTCATCATGAGGACAGATGGAATTCTAAAATCATTTCTTTTTTACTACATAGCATCATTTCTTTCGCAGCCAAAAATTAAAAGGCTGTCGTTATACACGACAGCCTTTTAAACTAAAACTCTATTTATTTTTCTTCGCCTCAATTTTTGCTTGCGCCTCTTCAGCCTTATCTAAGGCTTCTGAAACTTTTTTCTCTTTTTCTTTCACTTCATCTATACTATCGACAGCTTTAATAAGTTTATCGATTCCTTCTCCTTCTACTTTTCTCCGCTTTGCCACTCTTTCATTTACTTTCTCTTCCACATCTTTTGCTTTTTGAAGCATATTCTCTGCATTTGATTTTACAGCTTTTTCAAGTTCATCATCTTTTTTCTTTTGTAACACTTCATTTGCAATATCTTTCGCTTCTAAATACTTACCGTCTTTTAATGCTGTTGCTCCGTGATCCATTATCTCGGCAATTTCTTTATATGATTTCGCTTCATTTCCTGATTTCTCTTTTTCTGCTTTTTCGAACCACATTGTTGCATCACTATATTTTTCATCTTTCAATGATTGCATACCTGTTTCAATATACGTGTCATAATTACTACATCCAGCCATTACAACTAACAGAAAAAGCATAACAAAACTTATTTTTTTCATGATGTTTTCTCCTTTTCTTTGCCTGCTCACTTTACTGTAACATACATGAAAAAGAGTTTCAAAAACTAAAATACTAATTTGGTCATTTTTTATCATTAAGTCAAATTTTCTTTTAGGCTGACACATCCACTTGCTTTTTCGCTACATGCTTCTTCACTCCAACTAAAACAACTAACAATAATCCTCCGCCTATTGTCATCATAACAATGCTAGTCGGTAACATATCTAATAATAATCCATATACAATCATACCAAGCGGTGCGATGGCAGTAGCAATTGTTTCAAGCAAACCGAAAACGCGGCCTAAATAACTTGGATCTGTCGTCTTTTGCAAATGTACTTGCATCGGGATATTTACAGCCATCATTGATATACCCGTTAAAATCATAAAAGCAATATAGTACATAAAACTTACTACTTTCGGAATGGTAACTAACAATGGGACGACTGTACATAAACTTAAACCCGCAAATAAAAACAGCCCAATATAAACAGAGCGAAACGGATTATTCACTTCTTTACGTACTGATAATGCAATCGCACCAATTAGCATCCCGACTGCTAACATGCCCTCTACAACACCGAGTTGCTTCGAGGATAAATGCAGGTTTTGAATAATAATAAATGGTAGTGAAACGAACAGTGCACTTGCAAAAAAGTTTACCCATAGCCCTATTTTCATTAAACCATATATTTCATGCTGTCTTTTTATATATGAAAAACCTTCTTTTATACTCATCAAGAAATGCTCTTTACTTTCAACCATTTCTTTTTTATATAAATCAAATACGATAAATAATTGTACAATTACCGCTAAAAAGAATGTAATACTATTTAACAGAAAGAACGACTTAATTGAAAAGAAACCAAATACAACTCCGCCAATAATTGGTGCTAAAATATTCGATAATGATGCTGCAGTCTGGTTCAAAGCACTCGCTTTTTGAATACGCTCCTCATCTACTAAATTAGGAATAGACGAAGTTAATGCTACAGAATAAAAACTTGCACAAATTGATAATAATGCCGCTGATACATAAATAAACAGTAGTGATGGCCCAAAAGTAGTTGCAAGAATAAACATAATAAGCATCGTTACACTACTTAATAAATCTGTGCCAATGACAAGCCATTTTCGATTGACGCGGTCAGCTACAGCACCTGCAATTGGGCCACAGATCATTCTTGGTATTGATCCGCAAATAAGGGTAGTTGCAAACCCCATTCCTGAACCAGTTATCTTTAATACGTATAACCCCATTGCAAATGTATAAATACCCGCCCCTAACAAGGACGTCATTTTTCCAATCATCATTAAAATAATATTTCTCGTTGCAATCTTCATTTTCCAATCATGTTGACCTATACTTACATCCCCCATTATGCCACTCTCCCCTTAAAAGTTAAATTGTGTTAAACTTATTATATAATCAACTTTCCAATTTTTACAATAAAAAGTTTAATTGTATTTAACTTTTAAATTATAAAGGAGCATATAATGGCTACTCTCGGTGCAAAAATTAAAACGTTACGAAAAGAAAAAAAGCTTACTCAAACTGATTTAGCAGGTTCAGAACTGACAAAAAGTATGCTAAGCCAAATTGAAAACGGAAAAGCTACACCTTCCATGAAAACATTACAATATATTGCTGAAAAACTTGGATGCGAAACGAGTTTTTTACTAGAAGATGATGATGTGGAAATGATAGAACTCATTCAACAAATGGAACAACTAATAAAAGCAAATAAGTACGATGAAGTATATGAGATCTTACTACCTATCGTTCAAAAAGAGCTACCTCCCACTTTGAATACCGCTCGTTTATATAAACAATTTGTAACAGCTGCGGCTAAAATGAAAGATTACAATATTGAACATTACGTGGAAAAGGCTACTTCTATTTTTGAAAAATATACGTTATACCGGGAAAGTACGGAAACAAAATTAAAATTATCCTTTACGATATTCACACGTAAAAAGTATGCTGAATGTTTACAACTCATTGCTAGCATCCGAAATGACTATGAAGAGAAACATTTAGAAATGGATCTCATTATACATATCGAGTTATATTTATATGAGGCAATTATTTTTCTTGCATATGGTAATTACGAACAATGTGAAAGTGTCATTTTAGATGCACTTGCATTTTCAAAAAAACATCAAGTGTATTATAAAACAGATGAATTTTACCGTATTTTATCTTACCAAAAAGTCCTCACGGCTGATAAAGAACAATATTTACATTACATAAAAAAATCAGAGCAATTTGCCATTTTTACAGAAGATACTTTATCTGCAGCGGTTATTAATCTTTTAAAAGCTTACTACTACAACACAATTACTCATGAATATACTATTGCATTAGAACATGTAGAACAATTTCGAGAAAAACTAAAAGATGAGCGAATTTTTCAAGATGATGGATCGTATTATCTTGAAAAAGGAAAAGCTTTGTATGGTTTAAAACAATACGAAGAAGCTTTAAAAACATTACAACGTGCTATCATACCAGATTATATAAACCATCCACTTGATCACGCACGGCTTACAACAGCTGGGGCATATCGTGCTCTTTGTTATGTCAAACTTAATGATAAAAAAAGAGCTCTTGAAGAAGTAACAGAAGCATACGAAATCGTACAGTCCTATCCTGATTCCATCTTCACTTCATTTATTAAAGAAACATTACAAATAATACAAAAACTTTAAGAATGTCTCGAAATGGTATATTATTCCTCTTTTTTAGCAAAGATAATAATGATGGGAGGAATATAAATGAATATTCAACGTGCAAAAGAGCTTTCTGTGTCAGCGGAACATGCCAACGTCAGTTTTCAAGGCATGCCTGTTATGATTCAACACGTCGACGAAAGCAACGAAACCGCCCGCATATATGAAGTAAAAAATCCAGGTCGCGAATTAACTGTTCCAGTTAATAGCTTAGAGGAAATATAAGAAACGCCACTTCAATTTTTTGAAGTGGCGTTTTTCTTTCTTTAGATTATTTATTATAAATTTCTTCTATCTTCTATTTTACATGGGATGAAAAAATTTGAATTTTCCACTTCTTTTCTTTTTGTGACCTGCTAAAATACAAACTATGGATGAATTATTCGTACTATACATTAAGGGGGAAAGACAATGAAATCTGATTTAGAAAAAAACAAACCTTATTATGCAGTTATATTCACTTCTAATTTATCAAATGATACAACAGATTATAGTACCGTTGCCGAAACAATGGAGGAACTTGCAAAACAGCAACCTGGATTTTTAGGTGTAGAAAGTGCACGCGGTAATTCGGGCCTCGGCATTACAATTTCTTATTGGGAATCACTTGAAACAATTGAAAATTGGAAAAAGAACACCTTACATAAAGAAGCGAAAAAAAGAGGTCGTGAGCAATGGTATGAAAACTTCCACTTGCGTATTTGCCTTGTAGAGAAAGAATACAAGTTTCAAAGAGAAATTTTGTAATGATGGAGAAAAAATTAGCTCTCGTTGTTTCACATGAAATATATGGTGTAAATGATCATATGCATCATGTAATTGACCACTTCACTTCATCTCAAATAGATGTATTCTGCCCGAATCTTCTACAATTACAACAGGCATTTCATTATAATAATGAAGAAAAAGCATACCAATATTTTATGAACCACATTGGATTTGATGGTGGAAAAAAGCAAATTGAGGAACTCATTCATAGCCTTTCCAATCGTTACACACATATTGGACTTATCGGCTTTAGCGTTGGAGCTACCATCTCATGGCTATGTAGTAACAATCCAAAACTAGATTTTATTATTGGATGTTACGGCTCTCGTATACGCGATTATGTTCACATGAAGCCTGCATGTGCTACATTACTGATTTTTCCTGAAAAAGAAATTAGTTTTTCAGTATCCTCCTTAACGAAAACATTACAGCAACAAGATAATCCTTTATTAGAAATAAAACAACTACAGGGTGAGCATGGATTTTTAAATCCATACACTGAAAAATATAACGAACACTCTACAAAACAAGTATACAATTTAATAGATTCATTTCTTATGAAAGCACTCTTATAAAGGAGGTTCTAATGCCCCTTACATTACTCTTACTTATTTTCATAATCATTGCCTTTATATCAGCGCTAACTCTCATTTTTATAACAGTTAAAAATGAGAAATTTTTAAAACGTCCCTATTCACAATCCATTATCGTTTGTATTTTATTTTTAACAAATTGGGTACTATATGTAACAACTTTTTATTCGTTACTCCCCAAGAAAATGAGTGAGTTCATATTTTTACCCATTTGGTTTTTCCTTTGCATTTTAGGATTTATCGTCTTCTGGCGCGAATGGAGAAATAATCGTGTGTTCTCGATATGTATCGGTTTTCTTTCTTTTATTAGTTTTCTATTCGGAGTGTTGCTGTTAGTTCTTTCAGGAATGTAAAAGAAAAGGAAGAAAAGCACGACATCAACTTTTCTTCCTTCTATCTTTACCTTTAGACTTCACTGTCACTGATTCACAAGGTGTATAATAAATTTGAGGTGTCGCCTTATCAACAAACATCATAAACGTAATAAAGCCGATAATAAAGAAAATAAACAACGTTAACAATATTGCTCCTATCGTTAAAAGTATCATAACACCACCCCTATAAATTTCTTGTTATTACACCTTTCGCTATTATATGAGCCGAATCCTTTCTAGAAAAAGAAACGTAACAAAATAATCACAATCACTCCAGTTAATACGGTTCCTAATAGACTACGAGTATAGATTGCGACAAGAAATGTTGGAATTGCGGCGATAAGATAATCCCACTGCATCGTCTCATGCATAAATAATACTTGTGCTAAAAGTGCTGCCAATATCGCAATTGGTATGTAATTTAACCATTTTAAACCCCAGTCTGGAATTTGTATTTTACTAAATACGAGAAGAGGCAAAATACGCGGCACGAGTGTGACAGCTCCTGCCGCTAGTAATAGTAATAATACATCTAATCTCATTTCCATTTTTCAATCAGCACTCCAATCGTCGCAGCTAGTAATGTTGCAATAATAACTGCTATACTATCTGGCATAAATAAGTGTGAAACGTATGCGATAATAATCGCTACAATTGCTACACTGAGATGAATTGCTGGTTTCGGTTTACTACTTATTAGCTGAAGTACAAATAATCCGATAAACATCGCTGGTAATGCATAATCCATCCCGTACGTATGAGGGTCTGGTATCCACTCACCAAAAAGCCCCCCGATAACTGTAGCAAGAATCCAATTTAAATACGCTGTTACATTAAGGCCCATCATCCATTTCTCGCCTAAATATCCTTTTTGCGCTGCTTGTTGCACTGCAACGCCGAAAGTTTCATCTGTAATTTGCGAACCAATTATTACATTTTTAAAAAGAGGTATCTTCGTGAAGTAAGGCGCAAGTGCCGCACTCATTAATAAGTGACGTAAATTAACAAAGAACACGGTAAAAATAATTGCTGAGGCTGGGGCACCTGCTGCATACATCCCCGCTAATATAAACTGAGCAGAACCTGCGTAAATTAACGTGGACATAAAGGCGATTTCTATGACCGAAAAACCTGCTGTTTTCGCAATAACACCAGCTGCTATACCAATGCTCAAATATCCAAATACAGTTGGTAAACAATCCTTTACACCTTGCTGAAATGAATCATCGCTCTGCAGTGTCATATGTGCTTGAGCTTTATTCACCATTATCTCCCTCCATTTCTTCCATCGTGCGTTTGCCTGTTACGACATGAACTAAATCTATGTTTTCACGCCATAATGTATCTAATTTATCAGCTCCAAACTCCTTCGTAATCTCTTCCACCATAATATCGTGCCGAACATACTCTGTAGCGACGAGTACTAAAGCTGGATCATACGTTGTCACCGCCCATGAAGTGCTATCATTTGAAAAGTTAGCAATTAATACTTCTTCCCCATCACGCGCGATAACAGTTAAATGACCTCCCATTCTCTTTTCAACGACGTGAGGTGTCATATAATTATGATGAAATGTCGCTCCTATTTTTGTTTCTGGAGCACCAAATAAAATGGAAAAAATATGTACACCTTCCTCTTCCTTTTGATGAATGAACGGCTCAATCTCGTGCACTTGATCTTCCCATACTGAAATCCATAGCTCTTCTTTTGCTCTATTAATTATATTGCATATTTCTTTCAAAACACGATCATTTGAGCGAATATGCGAAATTACATCAATTTGCCGCTCTTGTTCTAAACAATTTAATTTCTGGTCTAAAAATGCAAAGGACTTTTCAAAGTCTTTTCGCATTCGATCCATTAATTCCGTAGCTGGCACTGGTACATATTTCACTGGTTCAGAAGGAACGATATGCACCGCTCCTTTATCCATCAACTTGCCAAGTACTTCATAAATCATCGAACGAGGTACCCCTGTTTGTTTACTCACTTCGTATCCTGTTACTGGGGAATGTTTTAATAATCCAATGTACGCTTTGCATTCATATTGGGAAAAACCTAGCTTTTGTAACTCTTTTATTATTTCATCCATCGGTAACCCCTCACAATCTACATAGCTCTCATTTGAAAACGATGCATTCATTTTATATTAGTAGTTATTACTATACCTACTAATATAAAAAAAGAAGACCTATAAAGTCAATTGATAATTCTGAAATTTTAACATAAAAGAAAAAGCCTTCTTATGAAAGGCATTTTCTACATAGTATTCCACTTATTTTAACAGCAAAGTATTTAATGAAGTCCCCTCTAAATGTTCACGCAAAGTTGAACCTGTATATTCTTCCCTAAATACACCCGCCTTCACAAATAACGGAATAACTTCACTAAAGAATAGATCCAATGATTTCTGAGGCCCACCTGGAATTGCAATAAATCCATCTAGTGCTCCTGCTTCAAATCTTTCCATAATTTTCCTGAATACATCTTGTGGTGTACCAATCGCAACCCAATGAGCAGAACCAACAACTTCTGGTCGTTCTAGTATTTGTTCAACAGTTGGTTCATTTTTAATGATGAAATTCCGTAATAATTCGGCATGTGTTTTACTGCGTACAGTTTGCTCTCTACTTGGCAACATATCTTCCTTTATCTTACTTTCTAGTGGAATTCCTCTAGCATCTAATCCGAGTACCATTTCAAGTAAAGCCAATCTCTTCTCCATTGTGAGATGTTGATGAGCTTGCCTATGCATCTCTAGCGCTTCTTCATATGTATCACCGATAAAGAAATACAATCCAGGTAATACCCGTATATCATCTTGCTTTCGGCCATGCTTTTCTGCTCTTCTTCTTAAATTTTGACGAAGTTCGATTCCTGATTCTATATCTGGCATCGCGGCGAAAATCGCATCCGCAACAGAAGCAGCGAAATTCCGGCCAGCCTCTGAAGCACCCGCTTGAAATAATGGCATTTCTCCTGAAATATGCTGCGGAATATTAAGTGGTCCTTTCACCTCAAAGTATTCACCACTGTGCTCAATAGGCTTTACCATCTCTCTAATGACTTCAGTGTTATCTACTTTCAAAACTTCATAAGGATGGCTTCTCCAAAGTTTCCTTACTAACTCTGTACATTCGGCAGCTTTCGCATATCGTTCCTCAGATGGCGGCATCCCTGTCTCACCAAAGTTTTCTGCACCATCAATGGATGTGACAATATTCCAACCTACTCGGCCATTACTAATCCAATTTAAAGATTGTAATTGCCTCGCAAGTATGTATGGTGGATAAAACGATGTGGAGGCAGTCGTAACCACTCCAATTTTTTCTGTTGCATACGCAATAGCAGTAAATAATAATGTCGGATCTAACATTACATTCCCCTTATTACGAGCGATTAAATCCGGGTGCGCCACTAAATAATCTGCTTTAAAAACAAAATCTAACTTAGCCTCTTCTGCCTGTAGTGCCAACTCTACTTGTTCATCTATCCCTGAATTAAACATACTCTCTTGTTCTTTCTTTCTAGAAATTAAACATAATCCAATGCAAAGTTTCTTTTTAGTAGACATAAATACACCTTCCCCTTCGTTTTTAATTCACCTAGTTAAACAATTGATACGACCATCACAACTTCCATTCTTATTAAACAACATAAAATGATAATGATTATCATTTTATGTTGTAACTGTAATAAAAGCAACAAAAAAAAGACTCCCCTTAACGGGAAGTCTCCTTTATCTCAATATTTCATTCGCTTCTTTTTCATAAATTTTATCAAATGAAGTCATAATACGCTGAGATGCTTGAATCATTTTTTGACTCGACATAAGATCTGCCATCTCTTTCGTCATATCTACATTTGAATTTTCTAGCATATGATTTTTTACTATTCCTGTTCCGTTCGGTAAATTAGCAATATTTCCTTCTGCTAGTGTAAAGCTTTTGTTTTCACGCTGCACGAGACGAGCATTTGTTTCTGCATCTACTGTTTTTGTTTGCAAACGGGCAATATTATTCTGTGTTACTTCATCATATAATGTACCATCTGCTTGTACAGCAACCTTTGCTCCTTCTGGAATACGAATACGCTCATTATTCTCTCCCATTACGAAAGCACCTGAAGATGTTTGCAAATAACGATCACTATTTAATGTGAAGCTTCCGTCTCTCGTTAAAAACGTTTCATCATTTTTAGATGTAACGAAAAATGATGATGTGACTGCCGCACCGTCATCTAAAAAGAAATCTGTAGCACTATTTGTAATTTGTACATTTCCTTGTACTAAGTTCACATGTGTCGCAGCTGGTACTACAGCGTAATCGACCGAACCGATATTTGTCACAGCCCCATCTCCGCGGCGATATGTGTCTTGTACATCAAATACTTTAGAAGTCATATTTTCTGCTTTAAATCCTGTCGTTTGGGCATTTGCAACGTTATTCGAATGAACATTAATACGCTGCATGTAATTCATCATTCCCATAGAACCTATATAAAGACCGTTCATATTCCTTTGAATAAGGCAACCACCTTATTCTTCACCTCTTTTCTTACGATGTTTGTAACATTTGCTTCGCTAAATGTTCAGCTGTAGCGATATGTATATGTTGCTTTACGTCTTGTCCGTCTGTCATTAATACAATTGGAGCTGATGAAACTGCTGGAATTTTCAACAATTCGCCACTACTTGCTGTTTCATCAAATTTCGTAAACACGATACCATCTATATGAATATCTTTAAAGTTCGTAATAATTTCAATCATATCTTTACTTTTCATAGAAGCTGATAACGTTAAACAAATATAATCTGGTTCTACTTGTCCCATCGTTTCAATCATTTCTTCTACTGTATCTGACGTACGATAATTTTTTCCGGCTGTATCTATTAAAATATAATCGACGCGTGCTTCTTCTTTAAAATACGTAAGTGCTCTTGTCATTGCCGCTTCATCACGCACAGCGATTACTTCTGATCCAATTGTCTTTACGTAATCTTGCAGTTGCTGTACTGTCCCAATGCGAGAGTGATCCGTCGTAATAAAGCCAACCGTTTTTTTCTTACCGTGAAATTGCCATGCCATTTTCGCAAGCGTCGTCGTTTTCCCAACGCCAGTTGGACCGATTAATGCAATTGTTTGTACTTCTTTTTCAAATACATTTTCAGTGTTGAAGTGAGATCTCATATCTTCCAATATATACCCGATTACTTCCTCTTCTGTAATCATCGTTGCATTTTCAAACTTCACTTTTAACTTTTCAGCATATGCATGAATGAAATATTGTTCTACATCGTTTTGTTCTAGCATCCGAATTACTTTTTGAATAATAAACGGTACAGATTCTTGATTTTCTTTCTTTGCAACTACTTCTTTTTTCTTCGCCGGAACGACTTGTTTTACAACTTTTTGCTTTTTCGTTACTTTCGTTTCTTCCGTCTGTTTCACCACGACGATTCCTTTTTCAAACAGCTTTAATAGTTTCTCTTTTTTTCTTGCCCATTCTTCACTATTTCCTGTTTGCATTGCCGCGTATGACATAGAAGTCGTTACGTTTTCTAAATTGTGCAGTACTGATTGAATTCCATTCGCCTTCACAATTTGTTCTGAAGGATCATTCACAACATCCATTAATTGTTCATGAAATTGTGCTGTTCCTTCATTCACTTCTTCCTGTTTATCCTCTGGAAAAGCAACCAACATTTCATAATCCTTTTTCCAAAAAAACGGGATATTTCGTTTTACACTTTCATCGACAACGTAATAATAATCTGTACCATATTGGTCAAATAACTTTCGATACAATTCATTTTTCGAAGCTGCTTTTATTCGCATTAACGCTTCTTTCTTTTCTGTACTTTCCATTACTTCACCCCCTACTATTCAATATAGGCAATTTGATCTACAACAATTTCTGGTGCTAATTCGCTAATACACAGTACTTGTGCTTCCACTTGATAACGTTCTAGCAGTCTTACAATCGCAAATCTGAAATCTTTTCTACGCGTTAATAACACTGGCTCTCTTCCCATTAAACGGGCTTGTTTAAAGACGCGCTGTACTTGCTCAATGACACGTGTTTCTAAATCTAAATCCCAGTTTAATAAGTAACCTTGATAGGAATTGTTCACAACATCCGCATCTAGCTCTATTGAATCAGAGAAAAGCGCCGCATAAATTTTCCCGTCCGGATTTTTCGCATTTTCACAAATAACTTTTGAAATACATTCACGGACGAATGCCGTTACACCATCAACATGATTTTGATACACTTCTTTCCCGTCAATAATACCTTCAATAATCGTTGGTAAATCACGGATTGAAATACCTTCTTTTAGAAGTTGTTTAATAACATTTTGAACGAGTGATAAATCGATTTCTTTCTTCTTAATCTCTTCTAATAAAACGCCATTATCATTTTCAAGCGAGTTAATTAAGTCTTTCACATGTTGACGCTGAATTAACTCATGAAGATTACGTCTAACGACAACATCTAAATGTGTAATTAATATACTAAGTGGCTCTAACACTTGATAGCCTTTCATTTGCGCATCTTGCACCATATGCTCTAAGATCCAATATCCATCTTCACCGAAGATTGGATCTTTCGCTGGTTCTGCATCTAGATCAGCCATTACGTTCGGTGTTTTTAGTGCTAATAAATAACCTGATTTTAAAACACCTTCAGCCGCCTTCGCACCTTTAATACGAATAATGTAACGACCACGTGGTCTAAAACTCGTATTATCTTTAAAGTTAATGCCAGGAACGTTAATACCAAGGTCAGTAATAATCGATTTCCTCATAAGAACAACTTTATCACGAGCTGTTTCCCCATTAATTTTCTGCTTTACAAGTGCCGCTAAATCTAAACCGAGTTCTACAATAATTGGATATTTATCTGTAAAGACTCCAAATGAATCTTCCACTTGTTGTAATTGCTCATCCTCGCCTTGAATCATTTCTAATTCTTTTTGGAGCTCGTCTTCTTTCTCTTTCTTTATTCGCTTTTTATTGCGAATTCCTAAGAAGATAATTGTTCCACCAACGAGAGCAAACGGTAGGAATGGTAGCGGAGTAAAAATACCCATTGCGATAAACAAACCACCGAGCGCATATACAACAACTTCATGCGCTAATAACTCTTTAAAGATTCCTTCTGTTACCGTATCCGGTGAACCATCAAATACACGCGTTACGATAATACCTGTTGAAATCGCAAGCATTAACGAACCGATTTGGTTTACAATTCCGTCACCGACAGTTAACTGTGTATAATGAAGAGCCGCATCTGCAAAGCTCATTCCTTGCTGCATCATTCCGACAATTAAACCGAAGATGATATTTACGAATAAAATGACAATCCCGAAAATAACGTCCCCTTTAATGAACTTCCCGGCACCATCCATCGCCCCGTAAAACTCTGTTTCCATATTTAATTTTTTTCGTTTTGCTTGTGCATCTTTTTCTGAAATAATTCGCTGGTTTAAATCCGCATCGATAGACATTTGTTTCCCTGGTAAAGAATCAAGTGTAAAACGAGCTGCTACTTCAGCGGTACGAGATGCACCGTTTGCAACGATAAACTGGAAAATGATTAATACGATAAAAATAACGATACCAATTAATAAGTTTCCGCCAATTACGAACTGACCGAACTCCTCAATAACATGACCCGCATTTCCGTCTGTTAAAATCGCTCGCGTCGTCGAAACGTTAATCGATACGCGGAAAATCCCGATTAATAACAACATCGTCGGAAATGACTTTAATTCATCCCACTCGTTAATACTTGTCGCTCGCATATAAATAAGTACTGACATACTTAGTAGAAAAACGATAACGATATCAAGTACAAATGGTGGAAGTGGAATTAGGAGCGCCACAACGAATGACGCTGCTAAAAAGATAGAAAAATAGGTTCTTGCAGAATCCATCTTAAACAAAGAGATCCCCTCCAAACGCGCTATTATACTTCAAGTTCATTCGTTTGAATTAAATAGCGCATAACTTCAATTACAGCTACGTATAAATCTTCTGGAATCGTCTCATCTTCCTCGACTTGATAATATAAAGAACGAGCGAGCGGACGGTTTTCCACCATCGGTATTTCTTGTTCACGGGCAAGCGTTCGTATGTATAATGCGAGCTCATCTTCCCCTTTTGCAACGACAATTGGCGCCGCATCAACTTGTTTATTGTAACGAAGTACGACTGAAATATGCGTCGGATTATTTACAATAAACGTTGCACCATCCATCTTTTTCGCAATGGTCCCTTGCAAGATGGCATGCATAAAGTTTTTTCGTTTTCCCTTTACTTGTGGGTCCCCTTCATTATCTTTATGCTCTTGTTTTACTTCTTCTTTTTTCATCTTAATATCTTGCTCGTACTCCCACTTTTGATAAATGAAATCAATAATGGAAAGAACGATTAAAATAATTAAAATAGCTAAAAAGATAAATTTAATTTGCCTAATAATTTCAGTAAGTGACGCAGTCCAGTTAAATCCAATCATACTCACGATCTTCTCTAAGTTCTTTTTAAAAAGAACGTACGCAACGTAACCGATTAATCCCATATAAAACAGTGATTTCAAAATATCTACTAAACTTTTACGACTAAACAGTCTCGTAAAATAGTTTTTCGGATTAATACGTGATGCTTTCGGCTTAATGACTTTAGAAGAAAATAAGAAACCGACTTGAATCATATAATTGAATAAATGAAAAGCATATACGAGTATTAATATAGGAACCGATACTTTTAATAGCAAAATCCCCATTAAATAAAAATACTCGGTCGAATCTGTATTTTTTCCGATTTGATCAAACAGCACCGCTACGGAATTGGCAATCTCATAACCGAGCCAATCCCCAAAGAAATAAACGACAACTGCTAATACGAGAATGGAAAATAAATTATTTAAATCTTTACTCCGGGCAATATTCCCTTCTTCACGCGATTTTTTACGCTTCTGCGGGGTGGCCTTTTCTGTTTTATTATCCTTTGCCATACGCGTCCCCCTACTTCGTTAAGAAAAAGTTAAATAGTGTCGTATACTCTTCCAGTAATACATCTGTCATATTTTTAAACACATAACCGAGCATCGGTACGCTCATCGCAATAAATAAAATACCACATGTAATTTTAATCACGTACGCATTCATAAAAACGTTTAATTGCGGTGCATTTTTTGCGATTAAAATAAGAACAAAATTAATAATGAATAAGCTGCCCATAAGCGGCAAAGCAATTTCGACCGCTGATGTAATCGCAAATAATAACGTTGCGAGTAGACTATCTAAAAAACTAGTCGTCAACAATTTTGAAATCGCCTCTGTATATTGAAACGACTTTAAAATCGTGGCAACGAAATAGTTAATGCCACCAAGTGAAATAAAAATAATGAGAAAAAATATATCAAAAATTGTTGATAGTAAAGTAGACTGTGATCCTGCATTTACATCAAACAAACTAGCCTGTGATAAACCGATATCAAAGTCTAAAATATGTCCGGCCATTTTCGGAATATTCCACAGCATTTCTACAATTTTTGCAAGGGATACTCCAATTACAATTTGCGTTGCTGCATAAGCTGCGACTTCCCAAACTGTCTTTATGTGAGAGACATCAACTTGATCGGCCACTGTAATCGAAAGACCAAGCCCAAATGTAACCTTTGCCATTGCAGGAATCGATCGCCCTGAAAAGAACGGTAAAAAATATAAAAATGAAGTAATACGGCAAAACGCAAAAAACGTCGCCGCCCATAATTCCATATTCATTCAGTTCACCTATCTTAGTACGAACGCAATAGCGACGGAATTTTATCAAATAAATCTAAAATAAGCGTCGTTAACTCTTGAAACATCCACGGACCTAAAATGATAATAACGAGCACAATACTCGCCATTTTCGGTAAAAACGTCAGCGTTTGCTCTTGAATTTGCATCATCGCCATAATGACAGCGATGATAATAACGACAATCATACTTACACCGGCAACCGGCATTAAAATCATAACCCCTTTATAAAAAAAGGTTTGAAAAATATCTATAATTGGTGACGTATTCATTTATATGACTCCTATCACATAGCATCAAACGCTTCAGGCGACCGTTTTAAACATGATATCGACGATTTTTGTATATCCACCTAAATATACGAAAACGAGTATTTTAAACGGTAAACTTAAAATCATCGGCGGTACCATCATCATCCCGAGGTACATTAAAAGTGTACTAATAATTAAATCAATAAAAACAAACGCTAAATAAATGAACATCCCCGTCAATAATCCTTTTTGAATTTGCGTTAACGTAAAGGATGGTACGAGCGTAAATAACGAAAGATCTTTCAAATCTTTCGGCAACTCTTCACCACGTACTTTCAGCATCATTTTTAAATCATGCTTATATGTATGTTTCGCCATATAATCTTTCATAATCGGAGCTGTCGTCTCCGCAGCTTGACTTACTGTTATTTGTTCTTTCGTCATCGGATCCCACACATCACTCTTTAACTGACCTAACACCGGTTGCATCGTAAATAGTGATAAAAACAAAGCAAGTCCAACAAGCACTTGGTTTGGTGGTAAGTTCATTACCCCAAGTCCTTGACGAGTTATTCCAAGAACGATCATAAAATAAGTAAAATGCGTAAATAAAAGAACGATAGAAGAAGATAATGATAGAAGGGTAACGAGTGCAAATAACTGTACACTTGAATTACTCGTAAACTCTTTTCCATTTTCGAAATTAATAAAACCGTTCGGGGCTGCATACGCTGGATTTACAAAAATAATTGAAAAAACGATAGAAAATACGAAAATAACGGCTAATAATGATAACTGTTTCTTTATTCTCATGATGGATCCTCTACTTTTTTCGTTTCACTCTTCACCGCGTCTTCTAGCGCTTGTTGAAACTGATTTCCTGTTCCTGTTAATTGCACAGACTGCACACCGTTATTACTAATAACAGTGAATACTTGCTTGCCATCCACTTCAAATAAAAAAGCACTCGTTTGATGGTTTAAATATACACCGTCTTTTACTTGAATATGGCCATTTTCACCTTGCTTAAAAAACTGCTGTTTGCGCGTCTTTTTCGTCATATAATATGCACCGTAACCGAGCGCACCAAACAGTAAAACGACTTGAAATAAGGTCGTCATATACGACATATGACTCCTCCTCTACTCTTTATCTTGCATTTGACTTTGCGCCTTCATAAGCGCAGCTTGCTTCTTATCAGCTTCAATTTCAGAAATAATAATGCCGAACTTCTCGTCCATTACGATTGCTTCACCGATGCCGACCTTCATATTACTTAAATACACATCTACTTTATGTCCTAAGTTTTTCTCTACTTCAAGAACATCGCCAACTTTTAACTGCTTCACATCACCGAGCGTAATAGATGACTTCCCAAGCTTTACACCAAGTTCAATCGAAATATCTGAAACAGTATCTATATGTGCTTTACTCACTTCATTTCGTTTTCCTGCAAAATCTTCTAATCCCATTAAGGACACAGGAGATACTTCATGCTTCATATGGATCCTCCTACTCTACAAAACTTTTAAATAGGAGCGCCTTACGCGTTCCATCTTTCCCAATAAAACAATTAAATTTATGCTTTCCATCTACATAACCAAGTAATTCATCCGAAACTTTCGTATGAAGCGGAATAATATCGCCTTCTTCAATTTGTTCAATCTCACTCATTGTCATTTTCTGCTCACCAATCGCAACGTGAACAGGTTTGTACACTTGATTTACTTTCACTTCCACTTCAGACGTATACTTTTTACGTTTATCTGAAGAATGTTCGACAATATTTTCAGACGTTAACTTATCCATAATTTCTTCAACAGATAAGAACGGAATCCCGATACGCACCGTCGTATTCCAAAAATCTGTTTTCATATTTACGTTTAGTAACGAAATTATATCGCTCGCTGTCGTAATCTTTAATGCATTCGGATCTGTTTCCGTCGTTACAAACTTCGGTTCAATCGCAACAACACTTTCAAATGATTGCTCTAAATTTTTACAAAGAAGCAAGAATATATTATCGAGCGTTAAAAACTCAAACGCCGTTAGCGGTCTGCGCATCGTAAAGTTACGCTTACTATCCCCGCCAAGCCAACATTCATGAATATAAATAACAAATGCTAAATCAATCTCAATAACAATTTCTCCAAGCTCTGGTAAACCGAGATCAATTACGCAATATAAATAATAATCTTTCGGCATTTTCTCCACATACTCACTCGTAAATGGAACTTGCTCAACTGTTGAAGGCTCTAGCTCAATCGGAATACGCATACGCGCTGACAACGTCTGTGACGTCTGTTTTCCGAACGTAGAAGCAATCGTTTGCAAACTACGTAAATGCTCAACACCGAACTTCTCTGGTCTATTAAAATCATACTCTTGAAATTTCTCTTGCTTCCCTGCTTCTTGTGCAAAAGCTGGCATTTCCTCGCCTTCATTTACCGCCTTCAGCAGGGCATCAATTTGCTCTTGGCTTAATTTTTCGCCACTCATGACAATCCCCTTCCCTACCTTTTCAATTCAACGATTTCAACGTACATCTTCCCATTCTTCGTCAAAATCTTTCCGGTTCCAATCTCTTCATTCTCAAGCATAAGACGCACCGTATTTTTCGTTGAATTTTCAAGACGATACAATGTACCTTTCGTAATATGAAGCAGATCTTCAATTTTCTTTTTCGTATTTCCGATTTCAAAATAAATTGTTAACGGAATATCATCTTGTAATTTCAAATCTAGCCAACTCCCATATCATGTTCACGAAAATTTCATGTTCTCTCTATATATGAAATTTCTTATCTTGAAACGTCGATATTTAATATTTTTTTAATATATCCTTGCGTTTCTTTAAACGGTGGTACGCCTCCGTACTTTCTCACATTACCAGGACCAGCATTATATGAAGCAAGCGCCAATACTAAGTCGCCGTTATTTTTCTTTAAATAACCGCTTAACTCTTTCACGCCGCCTTCAATACTTTCAGCTGGTGAAAATGGATTCTTCACACCCATCTCCTTCACATTCGCTGGCATAAGTTGCATAAGTCCCATCGCCCCTGCATGTGACACCGTTTTCGGATTAAAATTAGACTCCACTTCAATCATTTTTTGAATTAACGTTTTCGGAATTCCATATGTACGGCTAACGCGATCAATAATATCCTCATACTTCCCTTCATTGGAAGAACGTATTTTTTGAATATTATACTTCTTCGTTAATTCCCACGTATCAACAGCCTCATTTTTCGTTTCTGGGAAACGTCGTTCAAACTCTTTTTGCGCGACTTGCACTTCATCTGCTTTCTTCGTTTCAGCCTTTTCTTCAGGCTTACTCACTTCCTCTACCTTATGAATAGATTGTTCCGGCTGACTCATATCTTCTATATTTGCCGGCTGCGTAGTACCCTTTGTCTCCTTCGCAGGTTCACTCTGCAACTTCTCTTGAAAACGACTACTAACGAATGCTTGTGGACTACTTAGCTTTTGCTGAATTTGTCCTTTCTTATATGCAAGCACTTCTTTTACTATATTTCCAACTACCATAATATCACCTTTTCAGTAAACAAAGATAATCTAATATTAGAGTTTTTTTTTAAAGTTTGCAATAATCCTTTTAATAATTATGTAATAAAAAAATGAATATATTGTTAAACTGTTATTTTTTTATATTTATTAATTCGAATTTTTAGTTGACACCCGCTATGACAGGGATTACAATAAATCTCGAAATTGATTTTTTCGCATATTACCGTTTTTCAATTTGCAGAAAAGTCAATATAAAAAAATGGGGGTTCTTAACATGAGAATTAATACAAACATTAACAGCATGCGTACACAAGAGTACATGCGCCAAAACCAAGACAAAATGAATACAGCTATGAATCGTTTATCAAGCGGTAAATCAATCAACAGTGCGGCTGACGATGCTGCAGGTCTAGCAATCGCTACTCGTATGCGTGCAAAAGAAGGCGGCTTAAACGTTGGTGCTCGTAACACACAAGACGCTATGTCTGCTTTACGTACTGGCGACGCTGCATTAGGTTCAGTTTCAAACATCTTACTTCGTATGCGTGACCTTGCAACACAAGCATCAAGCGGTACTAATAACGATAACGATATCGCATCTATGAACAAAGAGTATAAAGCATTAAAAGAGGAAATTGATCATATTGCTGAAAAAACAAATTTCAACGGTAACGCATTTTTAGATGGTGCTAGTGGTAAGAATATCACGATTCAACTTTCTGATGTTTCAGGAGATACAATGGAAATCGCAGCTATCGATACAAAAGCTTTAACAACTGGTACATTAGCTACAGATTTAGATGCTACATCTGCACCAACTGAAATCACAGCTCTTGATACTGCTATTCAAGAAATTGCTGACGCAAAAGCAACTTTTGGTTCTCAATTAAACCGTTTAGATCATAACTTAAACAACGTAACTAGCCAAGCAACAAATATGGCAGCTGCTGCTTCTCAAATCGAAGACGCTGACATGGCGAAAGAAATGTCTGCAATGACTAAGTTCAAAATCTTAAACGAAGCTGGTATCAGCATGCTTTCTCAAGCAAACCAAACTCCACAAATGGTGTCTAAATTATTACAATAAGCCATTTGAGTTAACTTCAAAAATAAACCTCTCTGCTTGCGGAGGGGTTTATTTTTTCTATATAAATGAATTATTTGTAAAACCTTTCTTTTTTCAGGATAAAAGAGCATTCGCGATGTGTAGAAGCGGTCAGTGCCTATTTTGATTTCCTCTTATGCTAAAACACTAACAGCAACTGAGCATAGACCCTTTTTGCCTTTCTATAGCCGTTTATTAGCTTTAGAACACTGACTATATAAACCTATAAGGAGTGTCTATTATGCATATTGGTACGAATGTTTTGAGTATAAATGCTAGGCAGTCGTTGTATGAGAATGAGAAACGTATGAATGTTACGATGGAGCATTTGGCGACTGGTAAGAAGTTGAATAACGCTCCCGCTAATGTTGCAATTGTGACTCGTATGCATGCGAGGACGACTGGTATGCGCGCTGCAATTCGTAATAAAGAGGATGCGATATCGATGCTTCGCATGGCAGAAGCTGCCCTTCAAACTGTTACGAATATTTTACAGCGTATGCGTGATTTAGCTGTTCAATCCGTGAACAGTACAAATTCAAATAAAAACCGTGATGCGCTGAATAAAGAGTTTCAATCTTTAACAGAGCAAATTGGCTATATTGGTGAGACAAATGAGTTTAATGATTTATCTGCATTTGACGGACAAAGTCGTACTGTTACGTTAGATGATATTGGTCATACAGTACATATGTCGAAACATATTCCCCCTTCCCCTACACAACATGACATCAACATTTCAACAGAACAAGAAGCAAGAGCGGCAATTCGTAAAATTGAAGAGGCTTTACAAAATGTATCACATCATCGTGCCGATCTCGGTGCCATGATGAATCGTTTACAGTTTAATAATGAAAATTTAAATAGCCAAAGTATGGCTCTAACAGAGGCATCTTCTCGAATTGAAGATGCGGATATGGTGCAGGAAATGAGCGATTTTTTAAAGTTTAAATTGTTCACTGAAGTTACGCTCAGTAAGGTTTCACAGGCTAATCAAATACCGCAAATGGTTTCTAAATTACTACAATCGTAAACATTCATCTTCTTTTTTTGGAACGATTCCATACAAAATAAAAGGGAAATACATATAAACTATGTATCTCCCTTTTATTTTGTACCCAAATTTTATTACTGCGTTACAGTCATAACCTGTCCACTACGATCAACCATAATTTTCATTTTCCCGTCTTGTGCGTTATATAATCCTAATTTATGCAAATCTTGTTTACATTCTTTTACGAAGACAGGCAATGTGCGAATTTGATCAATATCAGAACTCGTAATGAAATGAATTAAATGATGCGTCATTTCTTTTATATCATGAACAAGCTCTTCCTTTTCACGCTTTAGTCGTTCATTTTCAGCTCGTAATACATGTAATTCGCCTTCGAGACCACGTACGTTCTTTTCATTTTCCGAACGCCCAGCAGCCATGCTTGAAAGCTTATAAATACCTTCCATAAACTGATGGAGTTCATCTTCTTTTCTTTCACTCCATTGACTAATTGTTTCAAAATTATCAACGATACCAGATATAACTGTCACAAGGCTTTTTTCATTCTCTGTATTTTGAACTTCTTTTCTTACTTCTTGCTTGTTTTCTTTTTTTATTTCAACGATTTGTTCTTTTACGGGTGTATATTTTCGCTTTCGTCCTGGTTTTTGTTTTTCAATATTTTCAAACGGTATTTCACGTTTTTTCAATTTATAATACGTATTTTGCAATTGACTTTCTGTTTTCGGAAAAAAATTTAGTTCATTTTTACTTACGTATTTTGAAATATTTAAAATGTTTAAACCGTGACGTTGACAAAATTGATACACTTCATACAGTAACTCTAGCTCAGACTTCAGCCATGTAATAGTTGATTTTTCATATGCTCGCATACCGCCATGTTTTTCTATATCTATTTGGAATAAAACCATTCTATTATATAAATCGACTAACTCTTCATACTCCACTCGAAATTGTTTCTCTATTTTTTTTAATTCCGCTTCTAATTTCATATCATTCATTTTATTATTTGACATGTTTTGTAAAAGTTTTAATACATTGATTGCTGTGTGGTGATACATAATCTGTGCCACTCCCCCTCATTCTTTCACAATTCTCATCTGACTCCCATGTCTTTTAAGAAAATAGCAATTTTTGCATATCCATATTATAACATTTCGAAATTATCTGTCAAATAATTAACATACAAAAAGATATAAAAAATATAAAAAGTATAAAAAGTATAAAATAAGATTCAGCTATTTCATTTATAGAAAAAGCATTCTGCCCTCAAATTTAAATATTTCCGTTTTTTAAAATAACATTTTTATTACTATCTATATTGCTTAACCAAAAACAAGAACGCCAAGAGATCTACATCCTCCTGGCGCTCTCTATTGAACTACTAATTTTTAATATTCTACCCTTTTATTCGCCTATAAAATCTTTTTCTACACGTACACTTTCTTCCTTATTCACGTTTGTTACTGTAATGTATACCTTTCCTGCTTCCTCACCTAATTGAGGAATTTTAACATTTACTGCCGTTTTTGAGTCAGCAACGGTTGCTGATTTCAGCTCGTTACCTTCTTTTACCGCATCATATACTTTGACTACATCTCCTGCTTTTAAGCCTGTCACTCGAACAATATCATCACCAGCATCATTATTTAATACAACAATATTATTTACATTTGGAGCGGCTGTAATTTCTGTATCATATGCTTTCACTGTACGCGTACTTTCTAACTCACCTTTACCTTGTACACTTACGTATACATTTCCTTTTGTTTTTGCATCTTTTGCGATTTGACCAATTTCTACTTTTGCTTCTACCGCATTTTCTCCCACTGTTGCTTTTCCTAGTTCCGTTCCTTTTGTTGCTGCGTCGTATACTTTGACTACGTCGCCTGTTTTAACTCCTGTCACTGTCACTACATCTTTCACACCAGTTTTATTATTCACTACTGTGATTGCCCCCGCCACTGGCGCTTTTGTTACTGTTTCAGTTGCATATTTCACTGCCACACGAGCACTTTCTTCTTTATTTGTTTTTGTCACTGTTACGTACACTGTGCCACCTGTTGCTACGAATAAATCTTTTTTCGTAATTACAGCTTCTGCTTCATCCGCTTTTACTGTTGCTGTTCCGATTTCTTTTCCTTCTGTTGCTGCGTCATATACTTTGACTACATCACCGGCTTCTAACTTACTCACTGTGATTGTATCTTCTTCTCCTGTTGCGTTGTTCGCTGTTTTAATTACTGACGCCGCTGGCGTTACTGTGATTTCTGCATCATATGCTTTCACTGTACGCGTACTTTCTAACTCACCTTTACCTTGTACACTTACGTATACATTTCCTTTTGTTTTTGCATCTTTTGCGATTTGACCAATTTCTACTTTTGCTTCTACCGCATTTTCTCCCACTGTTGCTTTTCCTAGTTCCGTTCCTTTTGTTGCTGCGTCGTATACTTTGACTACGTCGCCTGTTTTAACTCCTGTCACTGTCACTACATCTTTCACACCAGTTTTATTATTCACTACTGTGATTGCTCCTGCCACTGGCGCTTTTGTTACTGGCTCAGCTGCATACTTTACAGCCACACGTGTACTTTCTTCTTTTCCTGCCTTAGTAACTGTTACGTATACTGTACCACCTGTTGCTGTTAATAAATCTGTTTTGGTAATTGTTCCTTCTTTACTATTCTCCCCAACTGTTGCTGTAGCCAATGTCTTCTCTTCTTTAATCGCATTGTATATTTTTACAATATCTCCAGGCTCTAAATTACCAACTGAAATCGTATCTGTATCTCCTGTTTTTTTATTTTCAACCTTAATAGCTGAAGTCGCTGGAGCTATGGATGGATTACCTGCTGCTAAAGCTGTAATAGATGGGGCTGTAGCAGAAATCATCAAAGCTGAACTCACACAAATACTCGTTAAAAATTTAGAATTTTTATTTTTTTTCATTATAATTCCTCCTGTTTTAATAAAACGATAATTAGATAATTAGATAATTGGATATTAACAGGTTATATTATCTTACTTTTTTAAAAAATATGCTAGTAGATTTTTTTATTTTTAAGTACTTTCTCATCATAAAAATATATATTAAAACTGTAACACTTAATTTTAAATATATAAGCCAATCAAATAAGGTAATCAATCATATATATGAATTGACTACCTTACATTTTAAAAAATCCAAATGATTACATATTTTCTTATAAAACTAACTTATCAACAAGACCAATTAATTCTTGAATATCCGGCTTACTTACTTGAGCATTTGCTCCTACAGCTTCACCTTTATGGAATAATTCATTTGTAATTAATGAAGAGAAAATAATGACCGGTAAACGATTCATTATTTCACCATCCTTAACCACTTTCGTTAAATGATGTCCATCCATTTTTGGCATTTCAATATCAGTAATTAGCAAGTGAATGTGTTCAAACATTTTTTCCCCTTGCTCTTTCGCTAATTTTTCAATTTGTGCTAATGCTTCCGCACCATTGCTGAAGAAGTTCATTTTCGTATATCCAGCTGATGATAAAGTTTCTTCTAGTATTTGGCGAAGCATTGCTGAATCTTCTGCAATATAAATAACTTTTTCAGCACGATCTGTTTTTTGTTCTAAGCCTGAAAGTGATTTATTGTCATAACCAGTACCACTAATTTCACATACAATTTTTTCATAATCTAATAGTAAAATGATTTTGCCATCCAGCTTTACAATACCAGATGTCGTTTCTTCTAATCCCATAGATAATGAAGCTGGTTCATCAATTTGTTCCCACGAAATACGTTGAATACGATGCACTTCATCGACGCGGAAAATAACTTTCATTTGGTTTAATTCTGAGATGATAAATTTCGTTTGATCAAGTGGCTTTGTTGATTTTAAATTAAGAGCCGTTGCTAAGTTAATAACAGGTAAAATTTCACCACGTACTTGAACAACACCTTCAACTGCATGATGAGATTCTGGCACAGTTGTAACAGGAAATGGATTAATGATTTCACGTACTTTCATTACATTAATACTAAATAGGTTTTCACCAACAGTATATGTGACAATCTCTAATTCATTTGTTCCACTTTCTAATAAAATACTTTGAGCTTGTGACATAAAGGTGTCGCTCCCCTTCCATTAATTCCGTATATCTAATTATTAAGCTTTATAAAACCGAAAAAGTCAACTACCTATATGAAAAATATAGATAGTCGAACGATTTATTGACGCTTAATCTTGTATAAATGAAGCAAGTGCCTCTAATAACACTTCTTGTGCTCCTACAATTTCTGTCGGCATTGCTTCCCATTTTTTTGAAAGTTCCGTTTCTACTCTCATTCTTAACTCTTGATTCATTTCTTCGAGTACATATTGTTTCGTCGCTATATCAACATCAAGTAACGCGAGTGCATATAGTTCTGGGTCGTTTATTTTTTTAAATAATTGTTTTAATATAGCCGGCGCTATATGTTTTAATTTTTCAATATGAATTTCCTTATCCGAAAATAGTAGCTCATATTGAATAAACGTAACATTTTCTTTAATCACTTTAAAATAGCAATTATTTTTTTTATCATTCACAAAATAACCGTTCGAATCTGCGATAATACTCTCCACTTTACGAATTAGATCTGGCAAACTACTGGCCGCCATTACAGTCCGCTGCTCAACCTCACTCGGCGAAATGAATGTAACGCGATACTTATTCTGCGCCATCCTCCTCACCTCTCCTTTTATAAAAATGTATCAGCACAAACTATTCAAAAGGCACTGGTTCGCTATGAAATGATTATCTTATCTCCAACCATCCCAGTACCTCTTCATAGCACTATTCTTACAACTACAAGCCCCTCAGAACCATAGCTGTTATCTATACTACACTTTGCTTATCTCTTATTAAACTACCTTGCTAACACTTCATACCGCTGTTTCCACAACGTTCGAGCACCCTTATAAGCAACTTATAACCCTACCACATCTCTCAAACCATTAAAAGGGCTTTTAAGGGCTTTTAAGGGCTTTTAAGAGCTTTTAAGTAACTCGATATTATTGAACCAAAACGCAATTTGCTGATCCGTTATTCCTGATAACGTAACAAAAAACTCACGGCACTTCATCTCATCCTTAAACAGTTGATACTTCAAAACTCCATCACTACCAACACTTACGAAATAAAACTCATGAATACGGCCAATGATTGCTTCCTTTTCACCAAATGAATACGGAGGCACTTGCTTAACTTCAAATTGATCCGGTAAATATACATGCTCTTCTCGTTCCATTTTTAACACTTGCTCGGCAAGTTCACGTTTATTTTCGAAAAAAGGCAATTGTAAAATTCGCTCTTGTCTTGTCATACGAATAAAAAACCCTTTCTACTACATTACAAGTTTTCTTTATATTATATTATCGAATTAAGTTTACAACTTCATTTAATACTTCATCTGATACTTTAATTACTTTCGCATTTCCTTGGAATCCACGTTGGTAAAGCATTAAGTCAACGAACTCTACAGATAAATCTACGTTCGCACCTTCTTGTGCGCCACCACGTATTTTACCTGCACCGTTTTGACCAGATGCTCCAAGTGCTAAAATACCTGTTGTATTCGTCGCTGTATAGTTACCATTACCTGTTTTCATTAGACCGCCTTCGTTCGGGAACATCGCAACAGCTAATTGACCAGCAGATTTCATACTTCCATCAGAATATTTTACCATCACATATCCACCGTCAGCAATGAAGCAATCTTTAACCGTCGCCGCTGCTCTACCATCTACGTCTGTTACTGATAATGTTTTATCTGTTGGATGGTTTGTTAAATGACTTAAGTCTAAATTTATAGAGCCGCCATCAAATGGAATATTGGCTCTTTGCTCTTTCGGATTAGGATTTCCAACAGCATCAAATGTCATATTACCACCTGCACCTTGAACATCCTTAAACTCTGTTTCTTTTTTCGAGTCATTACGCATCTGTACTTTATATGTATAATTATGTTCGCTCGTTTGTTTAAACTCTACACGCATTGTCCATGTATTCCCCGCATTATCATATACAGGTAAATCTTGTGTAATTTGTTTTTCACCAGTTGGAATGTTCCCTTTAATTGTCCCTTTCGATGTTCGAATACCACCAATTGCTGTTCCCATTGGAATTTGCAACGGTCCTGGGATTCCAGATAAATCAACTTCACCAGTTGCCTCATTTGCAGGGTATGCAAATACGTATTGACCTTCAGTATTCGTAATATAGTAATCAGAAGATATCCCAAACGTACCTTTACGAGTAAATTCCATATTTCCGCCTTTTGAATCACCTACAACGAAGAAACCATTACCTTCCATTGCTGCTTGTGTTTTGCCACCAGTTAACGTAATTGTACCATCACTATAATCCGTAACCGTACCACTCATTTTCACACCGTTACCAATACTTTTCGGATTCGTTCCTGCGTAATTACCGTCACCTTTTGAACCAATTGAGTTGTTATATAGTAAATCATCGAACATTGCTTTTTGTTTTTTATAACCTACTGTTTGCGCATTGGCAATATTATTTGAAGTTACACTTAATGCATTTTGTGTTGCATTCATTCCTGTAATACTTGTATATAACGCTTTAATCATAACGTATGGACACTCCTTATGAATTTGTAGTTTTTACTTCTTCAGTTGTTTTTTGATCTTCTTTCTTGACATCCTCTGGATTCGTTTCTCCAATCGGTTTATCAGACACTCTCTCAACGAAACGAAGAGATACGACTTTATTATTAATAACGAGCTGTACATCGTTATTCTCTGCAAGGCGAACCGTCTCTACTTGACCAGTTACTTTGTTTCCGTCGCCGTCAACACCTCTTACGTACTTCCCTAAAAACTTCATACCGCCATCAAGCGCTGTCGAATACATCGTCGTTCTTAAAGAGTCAACTGCTTTTGTCATATTTTGCACTTGTTCCATAAGAGATAACTGCGCTGTCTGGTTCATCATTTGATTCATATCCATTGCATTAAATGGATCTTGATGTTGGAAACTTGATAAAAACAATTTTAGGAAATCATCTTTCCCCATTACCCCAGGACTCTTTTGCGCTCCTGCTGAAACTCCGTTTGTTTGTTGAACTGGCGATTGTACACCATTAACAGATGCGTTTTTTGCTTGCGCTCCTGCTTGTAACGGAATATGATTTGTACTCGTTGTATTTAACCCAACTGTTGGCACGCTTTATTCCTCCAATAATCCCGCAAATTCTTTTGATTGTTGTTTCTCATGTTGCGTACTTGCTAATTTCTGCTTTTGCCTTTGTTCTTGTTCTCGCTGTTCTTTACGGTTTTCATCTTTATCCGAATAGCTAATTTGAATATTTATTTCTTTTTCTTTTAACTTTAGCCTCAATTCATCAAAAATGATTTCAACACGTTTTTTTGCATCGTGTTTTTCCATTTCTACATGCACATCAATTTGATCTCCATGCTTTTTCATAAACACAGTTAACGTACCAAATTTTTCTGGATTTAGCTGGAATAAAACACGTTCTTGTTTCACTACAAATTTTTGCAATGCTTCTACTTGCGCTTCCATTTTCTTTCCTAAGTCAGGTAATGTAACCTTCTCAGCGCCACTATTTGATTTTCCGATTTGATCAGTACTCGTCGCCTTATTTAATACCTCCGCACCCGTTGAAATTGAATCGCTTAACGAATCGCCTTCTGGCAACTCTATCTTCACATCATCGCTCTCTGATTTCATAAGGTCTACATCTTTAGACTCTTCTTGTTTCTTTGCAATATTACAAGTTTCTGTCTCTACAACTTTCAAAGCCTGCATCGTTTGTTCTGGCATCTTCACTTTGTCTAACACCATTTGCATTGTATCTTCTAAACATATAGCATTTTTAATATTCATATTTGAAAGGAGCTCTTGTAATTGTTGTAATTCACCTGCGGGTAATTCGTTAAGTTTTATATTTCCATATTCTTTATACAGCTCTTGTATTTTTTGTATGTATTGATATAACAATTCTGGCTGCACACGTAATTGCTCAATTGCAACCATTTGCTCAGATACAGCTAATAACAACTGTTCTGTCTCTTTTTTTTCTTCTTTCTTTACAATTGGTTCTTCTTTCGTTACCGATGGTTTAGAAAGATTATATTCTTTTTCCTCTTCTTTTGGTGCTTCTTCTCGTTTCGTTTTCTCCGTTTTCGGCTGCTGTTTATTTTCCATTCTCAACGTACGATCGAATGAAGAATTTTCATTTTTCGATTGTATTTCTAGCCCTTTTTCTTTTTGCGGAGGTAAACTTTGTTGCACCGGTAATACAGACTGTATCACTACATTCACCTCATCCATTCATACACATTTTTAAATCAAGAAGCATTTTTTCTTCTAGCTTTTCTTGCACTTTTGCAAGCTTCTTACAATCTTCTTGATACATTTCATCAATGACACGTTCTTTTTCTTTTACTTGTTCTAAAAGGCTTTCATTTTTTTGAATAAAACCTTCTGTTTTTTTAATTTTTCGATTCCATTCTTCTATTCTTTCAGGTGAAAACGTATGTGACGAAAGCATGCCAGCCATAATACGTTGACCAGTTTGTACGACTTTGCTACGTGACTTCACAACATATAAATCATATTCTTTTTTTTGTTCTATTTTTCTTTTTTCAGCTGTTAATTCATACACTTCTTTTAAAATATGTTCTTTTTCTTGATTTATTTGCAATTTTATCGTGTCGTACTGCTGTTTATCCACCTGTTTTCATAGCCCCTTCCTATTATAACGCTCTCTTTTTCTATTATATAGTTTTTTTCCAAAAAAATCTGTGAAATATTAAAAAACAAAAAAATAAGGCCTCCGCGTACGAGGCCTTATACTATATGGTGTATCGCTTGAACGATATCATCAAATTGGTAACTATCCGATCGACCTTGCTTTAAAAACGTATTTATATCTTCTACTTTATTTTTACATTCAAAAATATAAGCATTTTCTTCATTTTCTTGAATCGTCCCTAATTTAAAGTACAATTCATTTTCTTTATAAATAGATAAGATTTTTCTCATTTCATTTGCAAGTTGCCAATGGTTAGGCGACACAATTTCTTCCATAATCCTACTTACTGAATCTAACACTGAAATGGCAGGATAATGACTAAGCGTAGCAAGCTCACGCTTTAATACAATATGTCCATCTAAAATACCACGTGCTAAATCTGGTACAGGACCGTTTAAATCGTCACCATCAACGAGTACGGTATAAATTCCTGTTATAGATCCTTTTTGTGTTTTCCCAGATCGCTCTAACAGCTTCTTCATATAACTTTCCATTAACAGTGTTTTGCCACCAATCGGTAACTCTTTCACTGCAATATCAACACTTCTGCGCGCATCAGCAAAACGAGTAACTGAATCCATCATGAGTAGTACGTTGTTGCCTTGATCACGGAAGTATTCAGCAACAGATGTTGCAAGCTTTGCCGCGCGAAGTTGCATAAGGTGACTTTCATCTGACGTCGCCACAACAACAACGCTTTTCCTCATTCCTTCCTCGCCTAATTCTTTTCGAATAAAGTCTTTTACTTCTCGGCCACGTTCTCCTACTAAACTAATAACGTTAATATCAGCCTTGGCGTTTTTCGCAATCATTCCAAGTAAAGTAGATTTCCCAACACCTGATCCAGCAAAAATACCAATCTTTTGACCGATACCAATTGTTAACATAGAATCAATGGACTTTATTCCCGTTTCAAATACATCAGTAATCTCTTCACGCTCAAATGCATGGATAGGGGGGGCATCTAATTTTATTTTCTGTAGTGGAATATTTTCAGCGTTCTCATTTAACACTTCACCATTCGCACTTAACACCTTTCCAAGTAGATGATCACCACGAGGTACAATAACATCTTCCGCAATTAATGTAACTGAATCCCCATAACATACTTTTTCTGTCTGTCCAAATGGGAGTAACATATTATTCTCTTTTTCAATCGCAATTACTTCACATAAAACATTATGTTCTCCAACGAAACAAACATCGCCAATTTTTGCTTTCGGTCCTTTCGCTACGAAAAACTGTTCTTGTACACTATGAACTTTACCAATTTTCGTATAAAACGGTGTTTCGATAAACGTATTCCACTTATTCTGTTCATTTATGAGCTTGTTGTTCATACATTTTGCTCCTCAAACAACTTCTCTTCTTCCCATTTCTGACGAAGTTTCGCAAATATAGGTGCAAATTTAAATTCAAAAAACTCTTTCTCTTCCTCCAAAACAAATTCACCGAACTGCAGGGAGAAATCATATTTCCATTCTACTAATTGTAGTAACCAATACTCTTTCGTATTTTCCTTCTCTTCTTGAATACGTTCAAACGTTTCTGGATGTACTGTTATTATTAATTTTTCAAATGAAGTAGGCAACGTTTGAACGATGCCAGTTAAAATTGGTAACACATCAAGTAATCGCGAATCTACCGCTTGGTTTACAATTTTTTCTGCTAGATGAAAAGATTGATCCCACAATAACTCTGTCCATTCGTATGCTGTTTCTTGTTGTTCTTTTTGAAACTGCATACGTGCTGCTTTCATCTGTTCCATTTGTTCATGAATATGCATTTGAAATTGTTCTTTATCTTGTACTAGCTGCTGACGCTCTCGTTCTAGCATTTGCTGCCCTTGTCTTAACTGATTCATTTCCATATGTAATGATTCTTGCTGAGCGCGAAGCTCTGCATGATCAGCTTGTAATTCTTCCTCTTCTATTTGGACTGAAACTGGTTTTGGAAATTGTAATTCATACGTTTCTTCAGAAAAAGAAACAGAATTCTTCGGAATTCTGTTTTTAAATAAGGACATCCCCTTCACCTCTTTGAACGATAATTCTTCCTTCTTTTTCTAGCTTTTTAACTGTACCTGTAATCGTTTGCTGCGCTTTTTCAGCATCCGTCATCTTAAGCGGTCCTAAGCCATCTAATTCTTCTAGAATCATCTCTTTACGGTTTGAAGACATACATGTAAATAATTTCTCTTTAATTTCTTCTTTTGCAATTTTAAGTGCTTTCGCAAGAACACCGTTATCTGTAATTTCTTCCAATACACGGCGAAGCGCAAGATCTTCAAGACCAAGTAAATCTTCAAAGACAAACATATTTTCTTTAATTTTCTCAGATAACTCATAATCGACTTCATCCAGCTTTTGAAAGACTGTTTTTTCAACACCTCGTGAAACATTATTTAAAATGTTCACGATCGTTTTCAAGCCATCAGTTTTATTAATTGCACTAAATGCCATATTATTTAATTTCGTTTTTAACAACTCACCAATTTGATTAATTAATTCACCATCAACTTGTTCTAGTTTTGCAATACCCATTACCGTCTCTACTCGTTTATGATCTGGTAATCTCTCAATTAATTGAGAAGCAAGTTGCGGTTTAATGTAAGAAGCGATTATTGCAATCGTCTGTGGTGATTCATCATTGAGCACTGTAAGAAGTGGTTCTAAATCTGTAAGTGAATTTAAGAACTCAAACGGATTATCTTTGTTATACCAAAGATCTTCCAATAATTTTTCCAGCTCGTCTTCTGGCATGTTTTTAAATATGCGACGAATGTACTCTTTATCTGGAGTGACTAAGTTCAATTCTTTTACATTTAATTCATACAAGAACTCCCCTAGCACATTTTCTAACGTTTCTGGTTTATATACACGAAACTTCGCAATTTCACGAAGTAATACTTCTTTTTCCTCAGCTGTCATATATTCAATGACTTTTGCTGCCACCCCTTCGTCTAATGTACGAATGAGGATGGCAGCTTTTTCTTTGGAGGAGATTTCATCTAACATCGTTGTTCCTCCCTTACTGTCCATTTAACCATTTTTTAATTACTTTTGCAGTACCTTCTACATGTTCTTTCGTAGCTTCCTGCACTTGATCATCTAACGTTGGTTCTTTCGGTTCTTCTGGTTCCGGTGTTGGCTCTGGCACTATTTTTTCTTCAGGAAATTCCAGAATACTTTCATTACTTGCAGCAATTTCCTCTTCTGCTAAGTATTCTTCATATTCCTCTTCTTCTCTCTTTTTCTTACGTCTTGCTAAGAAGAACCATACTAGGCCAATTAGTGCTAACAAGCCAGCTGTAATTCCACCGAATAACCACCAATTCATACCACTTTTTTCTGGCTCTTTCTCTTTTTCAACTTTCGGCTGGTCGAACTGAACAGTTACAACGTTAACTTGACCGTTTGTAAAGTTTCCATTCGGATCAGCTTGAAGCCCAGCTGCTGTGCCAATCGCTTCTTTGAAAGTAGTCATATCAATTCTACGTTTTACTAACGTATCATTATCTACCCATACAACAACATTTGTTTTCGTTAATTCTGGATGTTTTTTAATTGTTTCAACTGTTTTATCTATTTCATAGTTTTCAATTTTGTTACCATTTTTATTATCGTAGACAACTTTACCGTTTTGATTATTGTTCGTACCGTAGTTTGGCACTTCACCGTTCGCTGTAATACCAGCACCTTGCTTCGTATCTGCTCCTTCTTGCGCAGTAGAGCTTTCCTCTTGCTCTTGTTTACTACGAAGTACACCTTTATCGCCATATTTTTCGGACTGACGTGTAACTTCATCGTAGTTTACAGACACTTTCGTATTCACTTTATATTCATTTGACTTAAACATCGTCATTAACGTTGCGTCAATATCTTGTTTTAATTTACCTTCAATTTGATGCTGCATCTCTACTTCTTTTTCATAAGAAGAGGAACTGTTAGAATGCGCTTCATCTGCTCCTTTTGAGATGATACCTTTTTTACTATCAATAACACTTACTTCTTCTGCTTTCACACCAGGAACTGCCGCACTAATCATTTGCTGTATACCAGCAACTTGATCAGCTGTTAATAATTGTCCACGCTTCACACCAACAGTAATCGCCGCTGTTCCTTTTGCTTTTTCTTCATCAAAAATTGTTTCTTTTTCAGGTAATGTAATTTGAACATTTGCCGTTTCAACCGTCGCAAAATTTCGTACAATATCTTGCTCCAATTGTTTTTTCGTACCGACAATTTGCTTCATTTTTTTATCTTGCTCACTTGACCCGAGCGAGCTTTCTAATAAAATTTCCTCGCCACTCTTAGAGTTAAACGGTAAGCCCATTCCATTCATTTCTTTTCGAACCCATGGAGCATCATTCTTTTGCACACGAATTGAACCATCGGCCGCTAATTGGTAATCGACACCTAACTTCGATAATTCTGCTGTAATCTCTTGCTTATCTGCATCATTTAAATTTTGATATACAACAACATATTTATCTGGCAAGGTGAAGTATAAAAGTGCTCCTGTTACAACCGCTAAAAGCGCAGCACCGATTACTAACTTATGCCACGTTTTTAACGATTGGATAACATTTTTTATCTTTTCCATTTAAACACACCCGTCCACTTTCCTAAATTTGCATATTAATTAGTGACTTATAATTTTCAATAAGATTATCACGTACGAGAGCAGCCGTTTTCATTTGAGATTCAGCTTTTTTTTGCTGTATTAAAACGTCATGTGTTTCTCCTACCCCTTTTGTTAATAAATCATATACTGCTGTTTGCGCATTATTTTGCGTTTGATTCATATCTTCCAATAAATCAATAAACTTTTTTCCCTCAGGTACAGATGTTTCCGAAGTTTTCGGTGCACCAATTGACTGAATTGCTCCAAATGGCTGTGTATGTAACATTGGTTGAATTTTCATATCCCTATCTTCCCCCTTATCCTCGTCCAATTTCTAAATCTTTATCGAGCATTTTTTTGTTCGCATTTAATACACTTGTATTTGCTTCATACATTTTTTGAGCAACCATAACATTCGTCATTTCAGCAGTTACATCAATATTTGGATAACGTACATATCCTTCTTCATTTGCGTGCGGATGCGTCGGATCATACACTAAGTTTTCCGTTTTGTCCGCTTCAATACTTTTTATTTTCACTCCGTTAGTAGGAGCCCCGTCTAACATACTTGCAAAACTATTATTTGATTCTAGCACCACACTACGACGATCATATAAATCTGCCCCCGGAGCCGCTGTCGTATTCGCATTTACAATATTGTTTGAAGTAACTTCCATCCACTTTCTCGCTGTCGTTAGTCCTGAGCCACTTGCATTCATTGCCTGAAACATCGTTGTCTCTCCTTCTACCTTTAACGTCCACGTGCCGCTTGGTTAATTGCATATTGTGTATTAATTGCATTAATTGAAATACCGTATAACTGATTTACTTTCATTAAATCTAGCATTTCTGTCGTTACATCCACACTATTTCCATCTTGATTCATTTGCATTGATTTCGTTTGAATCTTTGCATATGTATTTTTCATATTTACTGTCGGTAAGTGCATTTCATCCGTTTGATATAAATCTGGATTGCTCTTTAAATCAGCCGCATTGTTCTTATATAACGCACTACTCTTACTCATCTGCTCAGCAAATGTTACATCTTGTGCTTTATAGCCAGGCGTATTCGCATTTGCAATATTACTAGAAACAGTATTTCGTTTCGTCACTAAATAATTCATATAGTGGCTTACATCACTCACTAAATCTGGCATATTCCACACCCTTCCTTTTCTACCTTAATGATCCACTGATGGAAGTTTCACTTCATTATTTATTTTCTTATATGTGTTTATTAAAATATTAACTATTATGTACCCTTACATATTTTATTCCATTTTTCTATTGTTGTCTTTAGAAAAATACAAAAATATAAAAAAGAATACAAAAAAATGTATACACGTAGTAATCCATGAAATATTTCGATATATGAAATACAAATCAAAGTCAATTTTTATATTATTTAGATTACTTTCTCATTACAGGCATAAAGTGAAACCTCAATCAGCGGAACTCTTTATTTAAACAAGGAATGGATTCCCTTTTAAAAAGGGGAATCCGTTTCCATACTTTATCATTAATATTTACCATAAAATGAATTAGCTTTCATTCGCCCATCATTTTCCATAATCATTTCTTCCAAAATCTTTTGCTTATCTCGAATATGCTGCGCTGCCTTAATAATCCACGGGGTAACTTCCATTGCAACTTGCGTGCGCGTTTCTTCATCCAATGTCATCATCCAACGATTTAACATCTCACTTTTCTCAGCAAATTCTTCATCTGAAACCTGCAATTCACCGATTCCATTAAAACAACTGACAAACGTTCGATAAATATCATTGTTCATTTTCGAGCGCTCCACGGTAACCGTCTATTAAATCTTGTAACACATGTACAATCGCATCAATGTCTTTTGCTTCGCGCGTTACTTTCATCGTTTGAATTTGAATGCTAATCCAATCGTATAAACCGAATAGACTGTCATATAAATCTTTCGAAATATCAGGATTTAATTGAAGCTTCAGCTCTTCAAATATACGTTCTAACTTTTCAAGAAGGTCGTCTCCTTCTTGAAGTTTAAATGTACTTAAAAGTTCTTCTAATTTACGAAACTCTACGATACATCTTTCATAAATAAATATTGTATTTTTAATCGGATTACTCGTCATAATATCGTTTTGCATATAACGTTGCCATGCTTGCATATAATCACTTCCTCAGCTTTCATTAATCATCACTTTTTGTTTTTGTCATTGCTTTGATTGTCTGCAGCTGACTATCAAGCAATGCTAGCTGGCTTTCCAACTTTGCATATTTATCAATAATTGATTCTTGTTTTTTCTTATTAATTGTATCAATATCTTGAATTTTTCTCTCTAAATCAGTTACTTGCTTTTCAATACTTTTAGAGCGTTTTCCAATAATCCCTTCATCTCCAAAGATTCCCTCGAGCTTTTTATCTATATCATGACCAATGCCATTAAAACCAAAGAAAAATTGTTTTGTTGATTCTGGATTCTCTTTAAAAGCTATTTTCAATTTCTCTTCATCAAGAGTCATATTTCCTGTTTTATCAATTTGAATTCCAAAAGAAAATAAATACTTATCATCTTGGGAAAATCTAAAAATGCTTGTCATTGCATTACTTATAGCAAATGAAACATTATTCCCTTGCATTACTCCATTTTCACCAGAAAACAAATCTAAGCTTTTAACAGCGTTATTATACTCATCTTTCATTTTTTTGATTAAATCTATCGAATTTTTTATATCTGAATCTTCGATAGTTAATTTAATTGGCTCTGTAGTTACCTTTTCTAAGTTAATAGTTAATCCTGGAATTGTATCAATCTTATTCGTTTTACTAGTTCCTTTAATTCCATTTATTGTATATTCTGCATTTACTGCCCCTGTCACTTGATGTGCAATAGCATTCGTTCCATCCGTATTTTTCGCAGAAGTAACCAGTCCTATATTTTGTAAAAAGCCATTGGCACCATCCGTTAATTTCAGCTCTCCCTCTTTTCCTGCAATAGTAGATGTGAAAAATAGTTGATCCCCTAATGTGTATACGGATACACCATAATTTCCATTATTAATTTTATTGACAAGATCTTTATACGTCATATCTTCTGAAATTTTAACTTCTTTTCCATTTATATGAAATACATCATCTACTCCAAGCTTTAAATCTAAACTGAATTTTTGCTCCGTACCTTCAGGAGTTTTTGGGGGAGTAAGTGGAGCTGTAGTTATTTGATGCCTTTCTGCTACTCGCTCTACTGTAATTGTGTATGTTCCAGGAATTGCAGCAGCATCCGCCTGTGCTGTCATAAAACCATCTTTGGATAGAGTTGTTTTCTTTTCATCACCTTTAAATGTGTTTAAATCTTTGAATACTTGCACAAAATTTGCAAACTCTTTTTTCATGCTCGCATACACTTTGTTTTCATTTGTTAACGTTTGTTTTTGTGTAGTATATGGTGATTTTTTCATTTCCAATGCTTGTAACTCTAAATCTACTAACTTCTTTGTATCTATCATGTTATTTCCTAAATTCCATATTTGCTGTCTGTCACCATAATTAGATATTGTTCCTGCCATATTTTTCACTCCTTATCATTTACATGTAATCTAAAATACTCGTTTTACTCATCGTACTAACAGCTTTTAATGTTGCTTCGTACGTTGCGTTTATATAAGCTAAATCAGAAATTGCGACCGCTAAATCAACATCCTCAATTTCTTTACGGTTTTCTTGAAGTGCTACATTTTGCTCGCTTAAAATTGTTTTAAACGTCTCCATTGTGTTCATTGTCGAACCAACTTCAGTTGTACGATTAATGATGCCATCTAAGTTTTGCTTATTTCCTTCTAATAACGGTTTTAACGCTTTTGGGTCACCGTTTTGCATCGCTTCACTCATCTGTTTTAACGTTTTTATAACTGGGGATAATAATGCTTCTCCGTTACGGAACGCTTTGAATTCATAACCGTCATTTAGTTGCCAGTTCACATCATTTTTTCCACCTTGGTATGTACCATCTTCTGTAAACGGCGGCTTCTCTGCACTATCACCACCGAAAATATAACGGCCTTGCTCTTTCGTATTCGCTAAATATACAACTTGTTTTAAAATTTGATCAATTTCTACACCAATAGCCTTCAATTCTTTTTCACTATTTGTTCCATTTAATGCTTGTACTGTTAATTGATCTGCTCTTGTTAAAGATTTCAAAACACCTTGTAAAGTATTTTCAGTTTGTGTTAACACATTTTTCGAATCCGCTATATCTTTTTGCATTTGTTCCATATTTGCCAATGAATGTTGAATCGCAAACGATTTACTTGCTGCAAGTGGGTCTTCACTCATAAGAAGGTTTTTCTTCCCCGAAGTTACTTGATTTCGGTGATATTGCTGTTGCACGTTCAAATCCATTAACTGATTCTTTGCCCAGCTTGCATTTTGAAATGTAGATACTCTCATCTCTCTCTTCTCCTTTATCTATATTTGAATTGGCGTTAAGAAGAATCCACAGCTTCCTATCGCTATCCTCTTAACTCACTTAACCTACAACTATTTTATATTTCTAGTCTCACATCGATTGGGCCAATGATAGGCATTGAACGCCTCTACCATCCGTAGGTCCTCTTTCTAACCATAAAAAAGAGGGGATTTCTTTTCTAATTCACATTATCTAATAATCGAAAATAGACTATCAAACACTTCATTCATCGTAGTAATCGCTTTAGAGTTCGCCACGAAATATTTTTGGAAGGCCATTAAATTTACCATTTCCTCTTCCATATTTACCCCTTCGACGCTCATCTTCTCTTGCTGAATACCTTCTAATAAGTCTCCATGAATTTTTTGATAAGCATTCACTGCACTTTTATCAGAAGCTACACCTACTATGAATTGGTCTAATGCTTGTTTATTAGAAAGGCCTTCTTTATAATCGCCATCTGTAATTGCTGCTAGTTTATTTGCTGTTTCAGCAGATATTTTCATTTTCGAAATGTCTTTTGCAAATTCTGGATTTAATTTCATATCTTTCGCATAATCGCCAACGAAGAAATCTTTTCCCATCACTGTATTCACTTGATTTTTCACTGAACTCATTAAACCTTCAAGGTTTTTTTTATATTCAACAATCTTCACTTTCGTATCAATCGCTGATTTTATTGCCCCGCTAGTTACAGAGATTTCTGAACCGTAAATCTCAACTGACATTGGGTCTTTTTCTTTATTTAATTGAAGTGGATATGTATCTTGTCCATTTACTGTTAAAACACCATTCATTCTAACACTCGCGATATTAGGATTCATAGATTCATAAGATACTTCTATATTGGCATACTTAGACATCTCTGTAACGATGCGATCACGTTCGTCTAACAGTTGATTCGGTACTTGTGTGCCTGCTTGTCCAATTTTTTTATTCGCTTCTGCTAAACTTGCGGCAAGACGATTGAATTCATTAACATGTGCTTCAATATCTTCTGTCGTCTGTGCTTCCACTGTATCTAAGTTTTTCGCAAGACGATTTACTTGGCTTGTGAACTTCCCAGTTTCAGAAATTAATGTATCGTAGTAATTTGGTTGTTCTGGATTTTTTGCCACTTCACGAAAAGCATTAAAGAAGCCGTCCATTAAACTAGATAACGAATTCTTTCCCGTCGTCCCAACCATAGACTCTACTCGTGATAACGTTGAATTCATGTAATTATAGTAAGAGAGTTGTGATAATTGATCATTAAACTGTTTCGTCTTCACTTCATCAGTAATACGATCGACACCTAACGTTTGTACACCGTAACCAATTCTCTGTTCTGGCGTATGACCATTGCTTGCTCCAACAGATCCGTAATTCACCATTTGACGCACATAACCCGGTGTATGAATGTTAGACAAGTTTTGTTTCGTTGTTTGTAACCCCATTTGAGCCGCTAACATACCTGATAGCGGTGTATTATAATCAGATAATCTCATAAAGCTTCACTTCTCCTTTACAATAGTTCATTCATAAAGATTTGCGAATTATTGTTTCGCTCCAAATTATATTCAGAAACGGAATCCACAATACTTTCTGTAGTTTTTAATAGTACGTTTAAGTAATATTGATTTTTTAAAAGAATCATTTTTACATTCTCTTCTAATTCAACTACGTTTTTTTGTATTTTTTCCATTTTTTCAATTTCTTCATGGGAAAAATACGAAAATAATGCACTCACGCGAAATGGTTCAACACCCTTTTCTTTACAAAACTGAACAACCATTTCTTCAAATGCGCTCGATAATCCTTTTAAACCATCAATGTACTGCAATTGCTCTACTTGTAACTTTTGAACTGCATTTACATTTTTATGTTTTAAATTCTCATATATTTGTTCTCCAAGCGTTTGAATGTTTTCATATGCTTTTTGAATAATAACGAGCTTCTCATATAATTGTATGTACATATAGCTTCCTTCCTTTTACAAGACTAAATTTACAATTAAACCATGGATTTCTCCAATTTGATTTAACATTTCTAAATGTCCAGTTTTTGTATTAATTAAGTTCATCACATCTTCTAATTCATTTAATCCCATTTCTGCCTGTTTCACAATCGTCATTTTCTGTGAATAACCGTAACGCGGATGACGAGACATAACGTCTTTATATTGCAATACATTATCTACGTAAAAATTCAAAAATGATTTCACTGTATTTTTGTATTCCATGACATTATCAAGCGTTAATTCCATTTCAATTTTCTCTTTTATTTCTCCAATATTATCGACAAACGCTTCCATTTGTTCTAGCAATTTATCTTTTTTCGGATCTGCATGCAAATTATCCGAAAATGCAAGTCCTGTCCTGACATTTGCTTCTTTCGGCATTTGAGTAGCAGGCGGTATATGCGATAAAATTGGATTATGCGAGATAGAACGTAGCATATATATCACCTATTTATTTTTTTATTTCTTCCTAAACTTAATCGTAAAATCCAGTTATTTATAATTATACTCTGAACAGTAATATTTTGCAGTTATTTTTTATAAAAGATATGTTACAATTTAGCATGAGGTGGCACAATTCTATGAATATTTTTCTTTGTGGTTCAAATCAATTAACAGTATTAGATCAAGATGAAATTAAAAAATTTCTAACTGACTATGCTCACAAACATAAAATTTACATATTATGTTATAAATCTATCGAAAATGAAGTTCTTCGTTTTTTCATTGAAAACGAAAGACTCGCTCAAAATTTATGCCTTTACACGCTACAACCGTTACAAGCATTAACAGATGAATTTCAAGAAGTCGTTCATTACTTAAAAAAACACGGAGCCGAGTATGTTGCTTTTGATCATCCTTCCGACTCCATTTATCGATCAGATTTTATGTTTTTTGTAAAACAAATTATTGAAGATACCGATTTAGTTCTCTGTTTTTATAACGGGGACAAACATACATCTGTCATTCCCATTGACGTTGCAAAAGAAGCGGGTATTGATGCTGTTATTTATGATTTACCAGGTTTACATGAAAAACAGATGAAAAAAAGCTTTGAACAAAAAATTCGTATGATGTAAAGGGGGAGGCACAATATCGTTATTGTGCCCATTGTAAATATGATACTTGAACAAGATTATGATCATTTTATCGCGAGTTTTAAACAACAATACAATATGGATATCGCTTCGTATAAACAAGATAGAATGCGCCGTAGAATCGATGCTTTCATTTCAAGAAAAGGATTTGACAACTACGTAAATTTCTTAAATCATTTACGTACCGATCAAAATTTATTTTTAAGTTTTATAGACTATATTACAATTAACGTTTCAGAATTTTTCAGAAATAAAGAACGCTGGCAAACGTTAGAGACGAAAGCACTGCCAAAATTACTTGAACAAAATAATGGGAAATTAAAAATATGGAGTGCTGCTTGCGCTGCCGGTGAAGAACCATATACACTCTCTTTAATTTTATCAAAACATCTATCTCCATTTCGCTATGAAATTCAAGCAACGGATCTTGATTTTCATATTTTAGAAACTGCGAAACGCGGTCAATATACAGAACGTTCTTTAAAAGAATTACCTATCGATTTGAAAGAGCGTCATTTCACAAAAGAGAATGATACATATTCATTGCATCAAAACATTAAGCAAAACGTTTCGTTCAAACAACATGACCTCTTAATGCAGTCATTCGATACAAATTACGATTTAATTATATGTCGTAATGTAATGATTTACTTTACAGAAGAAGCAAGAGTAAAGCTTTATGAAAAGTTTAGTCGTTCTTTACGAAAAGGCGGTGTACTATTTGTTGGTAGTACAGAACAAATTTTAACACCCGAACGTTACAACCTTCAGCGTTTCGATACATTCTTCTATGAAAAAATATAAAGTGAAACTTTAATCAGCCCATACCAATCGGGCTTTTACGGGATTAAAAAGGTCGTCACAATGAAGTGACGACCTTTTTATATAACTCGAATTAAAATGATACCAACAATCCATATAAAGAGAAAAAGAAACGTCATAGACCATTTATGTTCTTGCATTGTATGTTTCAACGCCTGTGATAATTGTGTCATATTCATTTCTGCGAGCGCTCTCCATACACTGACATCCCGATCTTTTGCCGCGCGGTCTGTAACGCTAATTAAAATGGTTTCGTTAGACAACTTCGTTATATAAGCAGTAATAACCGTTACCATTAAATTTATATTTCCTTCTGAAGAATCACTCTCCACTCTAGAGATAAGTGCACTTACATCTAATAACGGAATATGTACCTTTCTACCAAATGATAGTTGTACTTCAGCGAAATCATATGTTCCATCTAATAAAGGAAGATCTTTTATATGCGCCTGCTTAACAAGTCCTTGTAAACTTCTAATTACTTGTTCAAATATTTTTTCTGTTTGCTTACCTTCTCCAGATAACGTATGTAACTTTTTAAAGAGTTGTAACACTGTATCCATCTCTTTAGAAAGTATTTCCTTCATAATCTTTCCATCGCCTAAACTTGCAAGTAAAATGCCTATTTCATTATTTTTCGAAATGATTTTAGACTGCCCACTAAACACTAAATTACTATACTTTCGTTCTTTCTGAATTTCATGTTCCGAAATAGCTGCAGGCTGTTTTAATGGTTGTAGCGTCTTATTTTCAACTGTCGTACGGTTAATTTCCATTTAAATGCCTCCACTACTACGAAATAATTAGTCCCATTCTTTATTACTCTTTAACACTAAAAATAGTACAAATAAACCTGACATAATAGTAAACACATTAGAAGCTTGTACTCCTTGTTCACTTCTTTCTTCTTTCTTATCTTCTGGCTCTGCTTTCTTTTTCGAAACGTCTTGCTTGTCATTATTACCTGTTTTCTCTTTTTGAGCCTTTACATTACTTACTTCCTTATTATCTGCCAATGGGTCTTTTATAACGTGAGGGAATTCCTCTTTCTCTTTCAATGTTTCTTGTATAAACTCATTTACTTTCTCGTCTTGCTTCGGAATTTGAACAACTGGAAGTTTTTCTTCTGGAAGCACGATCTCTACTTTCGAATCTTCTTGCTTACTAATTTCTTTCTTATCTTCTACTTTATTTTCATTCTCTTGCTCTTCTGTTTTTTTATCATCTTCCATTTTTTGTCCCAAAACAGAAACGATATATTCACTTTCCGCAACAAGTTTATTGCCTGCAGCATCCACTATTTCTACAAATAGTTTATATTGTCCATTTGGCAAGGCATCAGTTAGTTCAAATACTTTTTGCCAATCCATGTCACGCTTGTTGTAGTCTAATAAAAAGGGAATTTCTTTATCATCTTTCCCTTTTAATGTAACGCGCACTTCTTTCACAGCAGATTCTACATCGGTAGCTTTCACTCGTATATGTATAGAATCTCCCTGTTTCCGTTCAATTAAGTTCTCTTTTGCTTCATCAATAGTAACTTTATGTAACTTCGGCAATTCTTTATCTATAGTTGGTGTTTCATTTCCAATACGAACGAGCGGGATTTTCACTTCATTTTCTATGAGCTCTTCCTTCTCATTTTCTTTGTAACTTTGAACGAGATGAAGGTTCCAATTACCTTGTAAATCAAAACTCTCGACTTTATAGTTAGCAATCCATCGCTTCGTTTCTTCATCATACTCAAAAGATAGCATTCTTTCTTGTGCATACTGCTCGCCATTTCTTTGTAACTGCAATATACCTTTCATACTTTGAATGTCTTTCTCGTTTGGTTCTACAGTAATCCGCATTTCTTCGCCAACTTTTAGCTCTGGCTTATTTACTGTAATAACACCTTGATCCGTTTCTATCTTTCTTTCGCTCTTTTGTTCATTCGTCACTTCTTTTTGTTCATCTTCACCTTGATTTATTTCTACTTGCTCTGGCTGTTCTTGAAGTTTCTTATTTTCTTCTATTACTTCCAATTTATTTATTTTTTGCTCTGGCTCAATTTGTTCTTCCGCCTGACTTTGCAGGGGGAAGAACAAGCACACATGTATACATAGCCAACTCATTAGAAAAAACTTTACGTTTTTCATCTACTCGTTCAAACTCCTATTTCAACGCCTTATAGCGATTTCGTCACTTTTACTCCGAAAAACCCATCTACATTTACAAGTTCACCATATGCCACTAATACATCATTCACATAAATTCGAATCGGTTCATCAATATCTTCATCTAGTACAACCGCTTCATTTTCTTGTAAACTTAATATATCTTGAATGGTTTTCACAGTACTTCCAAATACAAATTTCACGTTCATTTCTACATTTTGTAAAATGGATGTATCCATATATACTGGTTCAATCTGTTTTACTTCTTTAAATTCAATAGGTTGTACAACTGGTGCCGCAATTTCTTCCTCTTCAATTTCTTCCGGGGTAATCTCTTCTTGCTCTTCCACCATTGGATACAGAAGTCTTCTTACCATTTCTTTCGCTTCTGAAATGGGTAAAATTTGATACATTTTCGATTGAAGAAGATCGCCAATTTCAAGATTGAACGTAATTTGAACGAGTTCGTCCACTTCCATCGACTCTCCCAAGTATTCCATTTCTTCTTTTAACGTTACAAATTTGACATTTGGCGGCGTCATGTCCATTTTTTCTTGAAACATTTCCGACATCGCTGTTGCAGCATGCCCCATCATTTGGTTCATGATCTCTTTAATACCGCTTAGTTCTAATTCACTAAGCTCTTTTTCCGGATCAACTTCCCCTGTTCCCATCATCATTAAATCTACCATTGTTAAGGCAACATCTTTCGTAAATACGAATACGTTCTCATTCTTTAGCCCTTCAACAAAGTCGACATTTAAAATGACAAATGGCACTGGTACTCCATCATAATGACGAACATTAATCGCCTCTACATTTGGTGTACTAATCGTGACTGGCTGATTTAAAAGCGTTGATAATACCGTTGAAGCTGAACCGATTGAAATGTTCGCAATTTCACCGAGTACATCTTTCTCTTCTTGTGTTAAATGCTCTTTTTCAACATGTTCCTCTACAATCTCAGTTTCAACCAGTTCCGCCGGTTCATCTCTTTCTTCTACTTCACCAGATAATTGTAGTAATTTATTTATCATTCGTTTCGCATGTTCCACCGAAACAATTTGTACAAGTTTAGAGTTTACAAGATTATCTATTTTTAGATCGAACGATACTTTAACTATTGTGTTATTTCCAGTTATTTCAGAGATTTTCTCCATCTCTTCTGATAGCTTTACGACTTTAATTGTCGGCGGAGACATATCTACTGTATCTTGGAAGAATTCCGACATAGATGTAGCTGCGAATCCCATCATTTGATTCATCGCTTCTTGTACAGCACTTAGCTCTAATTCACCAAGTTCTTTTCCTTCTTCCACTTCACCTGTCCCCATCATCATTAAATCAGCAATTGATAGTGCAACATCTTGCTTAAGAACAAGAAGGTTTTCCATATCTAATCCTTTTGTAAAATGAATATTTAACACAACATGTGGAACTTCAACATCACTTGTATCATATAAATCTACCAATTCTACACGAGGAGCAGTAATGTTTACTTGCCTATTTAAAATTGTTGATAATACAGTCGAAGCTGAACCAAATGATATATTTGCGATTTCGCCAAGAATATCGCATTCTTGAGGTGTTAAATGCTCATTTTCTTTTTCTAGCACAATTGTGCTCGTTTCCCCGTTTGTGTGTTGCTCAGGCATTTTCCCTGCCTCCTCATTTCTGTTTTTCTATCAAATGATATAAAGTGACACTTTAATCAGTGGGACTTCTATCCATTCCTCACTGATTATTAACCCGCAACTAGCAGGATAAACTCTCAACTTATTACACTCATTATATTTTAACAAACTGATTATACAAATCGTTACTCTGTATTTATTTCCAGTTATATAATTATTTTTATACATTCATAATAATTAACCAAAAAGCTCCCCAATTGTATACAAGTGGGGAGCTTTCCTTCATTCCTATTATAAACCTTCTGGGTTTAAAATGAGGACCACTCGTCCATCACCGAGAATCGTCGCACCAGAGAAATAGTTAGAACTCTCTGCAAAGAAGTCACCTAATGACTTTAAGACGATTTCTCTTTGACCGATAATTGTGTTTACAATAAGCCCATAGCTACGATGTGTATTACGAACAATTAACACAGGAACCATTTGACCATCATATGACGCAAACGCCTCATCTACTGTTTTTTCACCAAATACTGTACTTAAATGTTTCACTTCAATAATTTGGTTACGATAATTTAACACATCTTTTCCTTGTAAGGATTGGATGTCTTCTCTCTTAATTCGAATTGCTTCCACAATATTTCCAAGAGGTAAAGCATAACGCTTATCGTTCGTTTGAACAAGCATAGATTGAATAATAGACAAAGTTAACGGAAGTTCAATTCTGAATGTACTTCCCTTTCCTTCCTCAGAATCAATAATTAAATGTCCACCTAAACTATGAATCGTATGTTTTACAACATCTAATCCAACACCACGCCCAGAAAGATCCGATACAACTTCAGCTGTACTAAATCCTGGTTGGAATATAAGATCAAACACTTCACGATCTGTTAATCTATTCGCATCTGCTTCTGTTACAACACCATTTTTAATCGCTTTTTCTAATACTTTCCCTTTATTAATACCGTTTCCATCATCCGTAATTTGAATAACGACATGATTTCCACTATGAAACGCCTCTAATTTAATCGTACCTGTCTCATTTTTACCTGCATCACGTCGTTTTTCAACAGTCTCAACACCGTGATCAATTGCATTTCGAATTAAATGAACAAGCGGATCACCGATTTCATCAATTACAATTTTATCAACTTCAGTAGTTTCTCCTGTAATTTGTAAATCGATTTTTTTACCTAAATCTTTCGCTAACATTCGTACCATACGTGGGAAACGATTGAAGACCGTTTCAATTGGAACCATACGCATGTTTAAAAGTACATTTTGAATATCTTTTGAAATATCTCCTAATCGATTTAAATGCTCAATTAATTCCTTATTTTGAATCGTTTGTGCCAATTCATCAATGCGCCCACGCTCAATTACACTTTCTTCAAACATATTCATTAATGTTTCGATTTTCTCTAATTGAACACGAATGGAGCGATTCTCCACTTTAGCATTTTTCGTTTTTACTGTGCTTTTAGCTGGTGTAGTATTAGCTGATTGTTTCGGTGCTTCTACAGGTGATACAACCTGTGCAATTGCAGACGATTGTATCATTTTCTCTATTTGCACAGCTTCTTGTGATGTATGTCCTTGCTTCACTTCTACTTTCTCAATTTCAGAAATATGAAGCACTACTTGTTTCAATTCTTCTACATTATAATCAGTATCCATAAATACTGTGAACTCAAATCCGAAAGCATCCGCTTCAATTTCTTCAATACTCGGAACAGTTTTTTGTATATTACCTACATTTTGCAATGCTTCTATACACATAATGGCACGTACTGCTTTTAAAATAGCTTGCTGTTCTACCGTTATATGTACTTCATGCGAAACTCCACCATCGTTACCTATATGATCTTGCTCTATATGTTCTGTAGGAGTTACTACATTACCGTGCAATAATGCTTCTAATTTCTGTTTAGTAGAAACTACATCAATATTACCCATTCCGCCTTGTTGTACATCTGCAACCATCTTCTCTAAATTATCAATGCACTCAAAAATCACATCAATAATATCCGCATTGACCACGATATTCCCATGACGGATTTCATCTAACACATTTTCCATCTTATGCGTTAAATCCGCCATTTCCGCAAATTCCATACTTGCAGACATACCTTTAAATGTATGGGCTGAGCGGAATATTTCTCCTACAACATCCATATCAGCTGGATTTTGTTCTAAAGTTAGCACATTTTCATTTAGCGATTGTAAATGTTCTTCTGATTCCTCAAAAAATATATTCAATAGATCTGTTTGCATTTTAATCCCCTACCTGTCTAACAAACATTTCATTTATGTATAACAATTTAGTGTTTTAAAACGAGAAAAAAGGGGGCCACACGTGTATCCTCTATCACTGTTTTGATTCCTTGTGGCACCCCTTTTATATTAGCTATTTGCTACTTTTGTTAAAGCTTCGATTACACGATCCGCTTGGAATGGCTTTACAATAAAGTCTTTCGCCCCACCCTTAATTGCATCTAATACCATACCTTGTTGTCCCATTGCCGAACAAATAACAACCTTTGCACTTGAATCAATTTTAATGATTTCTTTTAATGCTTCAAGTCCGTCCATTTCTGGCATAGTAATATCTAATGTTACAATATCAGGTTGAAGTTCTTTATACTTTTGAATTGCTTCTACTCCATTCTCCGCCTCACCGATAATTTCAAATTCAGAATTACTTTTTAATAAGTTTTTAATCATCGTTCGCATGAACATCGCATCGTCTACAACTAAAATTTTATGTGCCATTCTTTTTGATTCTCTCCTTCTATGTATAAATATATCTTAATATTTCACCTTATCATTCTCACTCATTATACAAAATAAAATGATAAAATTTAATATTTTTTTAAAAGAATTTTCGTATTTTTATTATTTTATTATTAAAATAATAATATACTATTCTTTTATATAAATAACAACGCGACGATTTTTCTCCCAGTTTTGCGGTGAATCATTTGGTACAACTGGCTTTGTGTCTGCATATCCTACCGCAGCTAACCTCTTATCGTCCACATTATACACTTCGATTAAGTGGTGAATCATATTAGCTGCTCGTGCTGAAGATAATTCCCAGTTAGAAGGAAATTTCTCATTATGAATAGGTCTACTATCTGTATGTCCTTCCACAACGATTGGATTTGGTACTGATTGGAAAAATCCGACTAATTGACTCATTATCTCTTTTGCTTCTGGTTTAACGTTCGCATCACCCGTATCAAATATTAAATTATCTACGATAACGACACTTACCCCTGTATCTTCTCGATATACATTCACTTGACTAATACCGTTATTATCTACATATGCTTTTAACTTTTTATATAATTCATCCATTCTCTTTTTTGAGATCATTTTTTCATCATTTTTTTCATGTGTTATATCTGGTATTGTATTTTCCATTACTTTTGCATCTACTTGCTCCGCATCGCTAAACTTTTCAAGCATCTTTGACAATTTTACTGCATCCTGCTTTGATGTAGCAACTAGTAATACAAAGAAAGTTAATAATAACATCGTTAAATCTGTAAAAGTCGTCATCCAACGAGGCGATCCCTTTTGCGGTCGTTTTATCATCATACCACTCCTTGAAATATTAGGCTGCTCGTTTTTCTTTTTTTATCTTCGTTTCGTACACATACGTATCAAGTTTCAACTTTAATTTAGAAGGAATTTGCCCACGATACAATTCTGAAATTGCTTCAATTACAAACTTCTTCTCTGTATATAAATCCTCAATACCACGATACACCTTTTCCGCAAGAGGTATTGCAATCATATTCGCAAGTACTGATCCATATAATGTCGTTAGCATCGCCACTGCCATTCCTGTACCAATTTGTGATGTATCTTGCAAATTTTGAAGCATAATGATAAGACCAATTAAAGTCCCTATCATACCCCAAGCTGGAGCGAAATCACCAATTTTATCTAATAATGTTGCCCCTTTTCTTAGCTCATACACTTCTGTTTCTATATCTTTCATTAACACTTCTTTTAATTCATCTTCATCGTAGCCACTTAACATTAAACGAATCCCCTTTTGAATAAAAGGGTTGTCTACTTGTTCTCCATCAACTTCTAAAGAAAGTAAACCGTTCTTTTTAGACTTTTTCGAAAAATTAACGAACAAATCCGTTAACTGTTCTAAATCTTCTTCTCTTCTATGTAAAACAGTAAAAATACTTTTCGTATATTTTTTTATTTCTCCAAATCGATACGCCACAACAATTGTCGCTGCCGTTCCCCCTATGACAATTAAAATAGATGGAATATCTAAGAAGTTTTTAAAAGCTTTTATTCCACCGCCACTAAGTACGATCGCCGCTATTACAATAGCGAAGCCTACTATAATGCCCATTGGACTAGAAATATCAAACTTCCTTTTTTTTCTTTCTGGTCTAGCAAATACTTGTTTTTCGTCTCCCATATTCCTGCCCTTTCCTTTTCATTTTTATAAAACATTTTTTTATTTTAATAATGCGTTTTCACATATAACGTTCATTATACGCTCATCATCTATTTATCGCAATATACTCATAAAATTGACACATTTCATTTCCATATTAGAATTATGGTATGGAAATAAGAGGAGGATCACGATGGAACATAACATTTTACAAGTCATTGCATTAGCAGAAAAACTAAAATACGAAATGCGACATAGCTGGCTTTCTAACGGACGCCAAGAAAGTGTTGCCGAACATACATGGCGCATGTCTCTAATGGCCATTTTAGTTGAGCCTTATTTAGATCAAAAAGTAAATATTGAAAAGTTACTTAAAATGGTTATTATTCACGACCTAGTCGAAGCTGAAGCTGGCGATATCCCTGCTTTTGATACAATGAATAGTCACGAATTACAATTACAAAAACAAAAAAATGAACTTGAAGCAATTTTAAATATTAAACAAACATTAAAAGGTTCTCTCGGTGAGGAATTATATAATTTATGGATGGAGTTTGAAGCGAAAGAAACGTACGAAGCAAAAGTTGCTAATGCGCTTGATAAATTGGAAGTAAAAATTCAGCATAACGAGGCTGACATTAATACGTGGCTACCAATTGAACATAAAATGACATTCCAAGTCGCAAAACATACAAACTTTGACTCTTTCCTATCTAAATTACAAAAAATTATTGAACAAGATGGAGAAAAGAAATTATTAGCTGCTGGCATTGACGTTGAAGCTTGTAAGAAATAATGAAATAAGACACTCTACTAGAGTGTCTTATTTCATTATTGTTGATACTGCCTGCTTGTAAATCAGCTGTTGCTTTCCATCTACTAACATTAAAACTGTAAATTTGTCTACGCCAGCAACTTCTCCGACTATTCTCACACCACTCTTTAAGAAAACTGTAACAGTACCTTTTTCTTCTTTTATTTGCTTATAAAGCTCATCTTGTAAATGTTCCAATAACGTTTCTCCCCTTTCTTCCGTTGAATATCTTAATATAAAAAAACTATAAATTATTCATTTATGGACCTTATCTTTTACATTCATAAACTTATTAATTAGTATATCTAAATCTCGGCTAAATAACAAAACTTTATCATGATCCAATCCGTGTCTCGCAACAAGTTGAATTAACTCTTTCTTTTTGTTTTCTATTTTATTTTGTAATCGTCCCATCTCCATCTCTAAACTAAAACTCCCTTTTCCCATAATATTACTTGTAAAATTATAGTACATATTCCCTCATAAAAAAATATAAAAATGGTTTTTTTTACAATTTTTACGTTTTTAACATACTCTTAATCCGTAAACGCTTTATTTAGTAAGATTTCCCGCACATGTAATATAGAAAAACCTGAATCACACAGACATTTGTCTAATTCAAATACAGACTGGCTCCTTTTCCACATGAAAAACATATTGTATATAGTAGTCCATGAATTATATAGATTAATTTACAAAAAGGAGGAAAACACATGAGCTATGGTGGTAGTTGTGCTGGTTTCGGCGGTGGATTTGCTTTGCTTATCGTACTATTCATCCTTCTAATCATTATCGGATGTAGCTGCTGGGGTGGCGGCGGATACGGATATTAATCATCCTATCCTTACCAAATGAATTAAAAACTATACGAAAACAGCTCATATTTGAGCTGTTTTTTCATACTTTCGTATGAATTTATATCCCTCTTATTTCTGATTTGATCTAACAAAATATCGTTTACTATGAAATAAGAAACATTTTTACTAAGGGGGATTACAATGATTAAAGGTCTTTATGAGGCACATTTACCCGTCCGTAACTTAGAAGTATCAATACCTTTTTATGAATCACTAGGGCTAAAATTATATAAAAGAGGTGACGATATTGCTTTCTTTTGGATTAAAGAAAATAAGAGTTGGCTCGGACTTTGGGAAGGAACAGAATACAAAGTTACTTATCACCCATCTTTGCGACATATTGCCTTCCAAGTAAGCTTGCTTGATTTAGAAAATGCAATACATTGGCTAAGTCAAAAAGGAATTTCAGCAAGAAAAGACTTTGGAATGGAGCCAATTGAACCGATCGTTTTTCCAGAATTGGCGCACGCCTCCGTATATTTTAACGATCCTGATGGAAATAGTTTAGAATTGATTGCACAATTACCTGTTGAACTTTCTGCAGCAGAGAACATGTATGTAAGTGAATGGAAAAAACAAGTTCAAGCATCATTAATACATAAGGATTAATCTTTTATGTCAGTTTCTTATTCCACACTGCTTAAAACAAATACAAACTTTAGAAAGCTGTTTTATGGCCAAACATTAAGTGTACTGGGAGATTGGTTTCATACTGTAGCTTTATTAACATTCGTTTATAGCGTAACAGAATCTCCGTTTATTATCGCACTAACTTTTATGAGTAAAGGGTTACCTCAACTTCTTCTTAGTCCTTTTATTGGAGGGTTTGTGGATCGATTTCCAACAAAGAAGATTATGATTTCCACCGATGTTTTAAGAGGAGTTATTGTACTCACTTACTTATTAGCAACCTATAAGATTGAAATTATTTTCGTAGCTAATATATGTTTGTCGGTCCTCTCTTGCTTATTTGAGCCTGCTAAACAATCAACTTTAAAAATGATTATTAGGCAAAAACATTTAGTAACTGCAAATACACTTTCTAGTACAGTTAATGGCTTTATGTCAATTATGGGCGCCTCATTAGGTGGGATTATCGCCCAGGCTTTAAGTATAGAAATCGCTTTTATCATTAATAGCCTATCATACTTTGTTTCCGCTTTAATCATTTATAAGTTGAATATCCCTTCTCACAAAAAATTTAACATAAAAAAGTCATTTTTTGTGGATATAAAAGATGGATACACGTACATATTACAGAAAAAAATTATATTAGCATTAATTCTTGTCGGAGTTTCATGGGGGATTATTGGTGGTGCTTATCAACTTCTTTTAACAATTTATGCCGAAAGGATCTTCCATGCTAATATTGGAATTTTATATACTGTTCAAGGATTAGGTCTTATTATTGGTAGTCTATTCGTTAATCTATATGTATGTAAAAATAAGGAGACAATGAAAAAAGCATTTGGCTTGGCGTACTTACTACAAGGCTTTTTCTTTCTCGGATTCGTTCTATCCAATCAGCTTATTATCGGTATTATTACTTTACTCTGCATGCGTATCGCAGGGGGCATTATCGTCCCTTTAGACACAACCTTATTACAAATGTATACCGAAGAAAACATGATTGGTAAAGTTTTTTCATTTCATTATTCCATATATGGTTCTCTCATTCAGCTATCTATGTTTATTACAGGCTGGCTTTTAGAAACCCTTTCTCCGCAAGTAATTGGTTGCCTGTTAGCTATATGTTGTATTTTTGTTAGTTTTATATGGCTTTTCTTATTTTATCGCGGGAAGCTTAGTGAAGATCCTACCGATACTATATAGCTCACTGCTAATTTTTATTTACTCTCATTTGTTATCGTTATATAACAATCAAATTAAATAAAATACAAGTCATTTCATTTCATGAAAAGGCCCTTTACTTGAACACCATTTGAGAGGAAATCAAATATTTATGTTAAAATAAAAGTAAGATTGTGAAAGATTGCACTTATTCTATAGGCTCCAAACAGCTACATTCGATTTTCGTAGTAATAAAATATGTATTGAATTTGATTAAATAGGAGGGCTATTTTGGAGATTACATTAATTTTCATATGTATAATATTGGTGGCTTCTGTTTTGCAAGCCAGTACAGGTTTTGGCTTTTCTATAATGGCAACACCTTTCTTACTCATGTTATTTCTACCGCAAGAAGCTATACAAATAAACATTATTTTATCATTAATTATTTCAATATCACTCATTTGGAAAATAAGAATGGACGTTGATTTTATTTTACTGAAACGGTTTATTTTTGGAAGTATAGCCGGTGTACCTTTTGGAATTTTAATCTTCATTTCCGTTAACATAAACACTTTTAAATTAACAATTAGCATCCTACTCTTACTATTAACATTGTTGCTAATATGCAATGTTAAAGTTAGATCAACACCGTTTAGAGATTTCGTAGTTGGTGGATTATCAGGACTTTTAACGACGAGTATCGGTATGCCCGGACCTCCTTTGTTACTTTACTTTACAGGAACTGATACTGAAAAAGAGAAGTTGAGAGCAACTACTTTGGCTTTTTATCTGTTTATATATTTCATTAGTCTACTAACTCAAATACTCTTTACTGGAACGGACATAACAATTTGGAAATCAAGTTTTTATGCAATTCCAATTGTATTTTTAGGTTTGTTTATAGGTCAAATTATTTTCAAATGGCTTAATCAACAAGTTTTTAAAATATTTACATATATCATTTTGAGCTGTACAGGTATTTATCTTCTTATTGATAGTTTGCATTTGTTATAGAAAATGCTTTAGATTGCGCAATAACAGCTTGGTTTAAATGAAATTATTGTTGTATTTTTAAGCTACAAAATCATCCGATAAAAAGCGGCTATTATGCCGCCTTTTACATTAAATATTTTATAAAGCAAAGACCTGAACTTACTATCACGAGTATATTAAAGAATAAGAAAAAACCTTTTTCGAAATCTGTATACTTTTCTACTTTTACTCCGCGTTTTTTCAACTCCATAATAATCATCGCAACTTCATGTGCATACGCAATACTTCCAAACTGTATATAATTGTTATTATATTTAATCTCAAAAACGTTTTTCATTTTTTTATGTTGCGAAATAGATTGTATATCCTCTATTGGCACGCTATGTTCATTTGTCTTTTTAAAATAACAATCTAACCCTTTCATTATCACCCTTTTATTCGTTAAAACGATATAATAATAAAAGGTAGCTCCTGCGTATAATATATTTGGTATGACTTTACTATTTACCATACATCCTTCGTCTACTAACAGTTCCTTCTGAATTTCTTCATCAGCTTGTAATTCGTTGCGAATTGATTCTTCTAACATTTGTACAGTTAATTTTTTTAATAGTTCTCCATTTCTTACATAATACTTATCTATATTTATAGACTCATTCGCTTCTTTCTCTAAACGTGTAATTTCTTCTTTTAAATATTGGAGCTCATTTAACATCGATAATAATCTTTTATCCATATTACACACTCCCTTTCCACAGTTTTTGAAGTTTTTTCTTTCCACAAGAGATTCGATTGTATATATAGTCAGCCGTTACTTTTAATTCTTTTGCAATATCGTCAATGGAATATCCATCAATATACCTCTTTAAAAAGATATATCGATCCTTTGTATTTAAATCTTGTACGATTTCCATAATCTCTTCTTCTTGTTCTATTTCATACTTATCATGGATACCTGCATCTATTTCTACGTCTTTATCAATTTTATTCTCTTTATATACTTTCTTTTTATATTCCAATGCCTTTAATTTAGTAATACCAATCATCCAAGATTTTAAGTTGCCCTTTTCTATATCAAATTGTTCGATTTGAAACCAAATGATAGTAAATACATCATTATAACAATCATCCACATATTGTTTTTCAATAGGGGTACTTAATGATTTATGAATAATGTACAAAATTAATTTTCCATATTGATCAATCACTTCTTTCAAAGCATCTTGATCACGTTTTTTCATTGCTATAATTAAATCCTCTTCAGAATCGAAAATCATAAACATCATCCTTCCTCAGTTCCCCTTTAGCAGCTGCTTTTACTTACTATTGGCATTTCAATCTCATTTTCTATCACTTTTGTAAAAATTCATCAATTTTTTATTTCTATGTATATGATAACAAATAAAATACCTAAGTTCAGAAAGTAGTATCTACAATCTGAACTTAGGTATTAACAATTAATTTATTCACTTATACTAACGTTTCATCACAAAGCTCTGTTACATTTTTAAAGTATTGCAAGTTCTCCTTCGCTTCAGCTTCATTAAATAAATTGAGTTGCTTCATTATTTCAGTAGCAAATTCAACGTACGCAGATCCTACCGCTGTTATTATTTTTCCATCAACAGTTACATCTTTGTTTTGTTTATATTCCCATTCATGTAAATGTGCTAATTGTTTTTCATCTGATGTTAATGATGTTGAGAATCTCTTCTTATTCAGCACTCCTGCTGCATGTAATAAAGATGTTCCGGCACAAATACCCGCTATCCATTTATTTTGCTTATGTAATTTGTTCACAATAGATAACAATTGTTCATTTTCTAAATGATCAAAAATATGTCCGCCTGGTACGATAAACACTTCATAGTTCTCTATTTTAATTTGCTCAATAGAGGCATGTGGTTGACACAAAAAACCGCCTTCTCCTGTAACTGTTTTTCCGTCTACAGTTGCCGTTGTTATTTCAAATTCCTTACTTTTCAAAAACAAGCTCGCTATATTCACTTCAAATTCTGCAAATCCATCAAATAGAAATATTAAAGCTTTCTTCATTTTATCTCCTCCCTCTATAGCTATTCGAAAACTATCTCATTTCTCCTTTTAAAAAAGACAAACCCGCATCTCAGGTTTGTCTTTTTACTCATTTTTTATTTAACCCTTTCTCACTTAAAAACTCTTTCATATGCATTCTTTTCTCTTTGGACATAAATGAGCTCATTGATTCCGTCCATGTTATGTTTTTTTGATTTGATGATCTTTCTTTGTAATATGCGCTCATCGTTTCATCATATTCGTTTAATAATTCATCATATTTCTTTTCATCATATCCATTTTCATGAAGAATTGCTGCTACCGGTAAACGTGGTTTCACTCCATGTTCTTCATCTGGCACACCGACTGTCATTCCAAACACAGGATATACTTTATCCGGTAAATGAAGCAATTCACTCACTTCTTTCGGGTTATTACGAATACCACCAATATAACAAATACCGTATCCTAATGATTCCGCTGCTAATGCTAAGTTTTGCGCAAAAAGTGAAGCATCTACCGTCGCAACGATAAAATCTTCCACTCCTTCATGCTTTATCTCTGTACCATGCTTTTCACACGCCATTTCAAGTCGCTTTAAGTCTGCACAACAAACAAAGAATGCTGCACACTCTTTCACGTGACGATTTCCGGATAGTTCTGCTAGTTTAGCCTTTAGGTCTTGATCGGTTACATATACAACAGAATAGGCCTGTACAAAATGCGAGGAAGCGGCATGCTGCGCAGATTGAACCATTCTTTCTACTACATCTTTCGGAATGGATTCTTCTTTATATTTACGAACTGAAACGTGTTGCTCCATTTTATGTATGATCTCATTCATGAAAAACACTCCTTTTTTCTCTTCATAATGAAAAATTAACATATCTTTTTCAATATTCACAACTTATAAGCACAAAAAGAGCAATTCTTTTTGAATTGCTCTTTTTAAAATGTCTATCAATACGGTAAATGAAATTATATCAACGATAATTTAAATATATCAACGATTCCTTGCACTATATCAACGATTTTTCGAATATATCAACGATTCGACAAGAGATATCGATTTACCGACAAATAACGACAGGATTACACCAATTTATTTCTTGTCTTATTATGCTGCTTTCAAAACTTTAATACCTTTTACAATATTCCAAATGAAGTAGTAAATTCCTACAAGAATGAATACTGCATATGTGATAGTCATCCCAATTCCCGCGCCATCAGATTGATCGAAGCCTAAACCGTATACACCTGATACTGCTAATCCAGCAAATAAGATTGCGTACGGAAAAACATGTGACCAAAATGCTTTTTTCGCGTGATATTTCACTTCATCTTCCGCAACGAAGTACACGATAATTGGTAGTAAAAATGGCGCAAAAAAGATACTAAAGTAACATAGTGAAGATAGAATATTATTTCCTTTCATCCGATTCACCTCTAAATAGTTTTTGTTATCTTTATTATGTCAGGAATCCATTCTAGAAACTATCGCTTTACCTTTCACTAAGATGACAGTTTTGTAAGATTTTCCTCAAAATAAATCCCGCCTCGAATTTCGGGCGGGATCACTTTCACTATATTCGATTCATAAACCAATATTGCGTAATCGCTAAATATTCTCGGACATTTGATGAAATGATAATGGGCTTCGGTGTTTTGGCAGGAAGCCCTTCTAATTGCAAACCTTGTTTTGCTGCTATTTTTTTCGCTCTAAACATATGGAAATCGTTCGTTACGATCATACCTTTTTTCATATTGGCTGGAATTAACGGTTTTGAGAATGTAATATTCTCATCTGTACTCGTTGATTTATCCTCCATTATAATACGGTCTTCTGCAATATTTTGTTTCATTAATCCTTGTTTCATCGCTAATGCTTCTGAAATATCTTCACCTTTTCCTTGTCCGCCAGATACGATAGCGATTGTTTTCTCATGTGATTTTAAATATTCAGCTGCTTTATCAATACGATATTGTAATGAGTACGATGGTTTCGTCCCATTTACTTTCGAGCCTAATACAATGATATAATCAGCATCGTCGGTAGCTTTCATATGCCCATGCTTATAAATGTTATATTGTAAAAAAACCGCGTACACAGCGCAAACCGTTATAATTGCTATAATATACTTAATTATTTTCTTCTTTCTCATATCCATATACTCCTATGTTCTTTGCTTCTTTCATCATAATATCCATTTATTCGTTTGTATACAGACAAATTCCAAATAACCCTTATTTATCCTCTAAAAGGTAATATTTCTATTATTTTTGGGAATAGTAAGTACAACTTCGCACGAAGGAGTGTCCCTATTGCTTCTCTTTTTATGTAACGTATCATTCTTTTTTATTTTATTTTTACTATCGCTTAAGTTACTCGGTAAATCCGCATTAGCACAACTAACTCCTCATGATTTTGGGGCTATTATTTTTTTATCTTATTTAGCTTTTCAAGCCATACCAGTCGCTGGTGCTTTACAAGCATTTCTCGGTATGGTCGTTATTACATGTTTGCACTTACTTCTTACAAAATTAAGCTTACTCAACAAACTAAATCGTTTCATTCTCGGACACCCCATTATTTTAATTAAACATGGTGATATTATTTTTGAGAACTTACAAAAAAGTAGATATCCCATACCCGAATTGCTTTCTAACCTTCGCGTCGCCGGATATCCAAGTGTTCATGAAATTGAATACGCTATTTTAGAAGCGAATGGAGCCATTAGCATTTTACCAAAGCGAGAACTTGTACCATTGACTCCAAAGGATATGAATATACATGTTAAGTATGCTGGATTACCAATCGCCCTTATTGTCGATTCTCAAATTCAATACGATAACTTAAAGTTGATCCATAAAGACGAAAAGTGGTTATATAAAGAGTTAAAAGAAAAAGGCATCACAAATATTAAAAATGTGGCTTTTGCGTCTGTTCAAGAAACGGATGGGTCTTTTGCGATTAGTTTAAAAGAATGAAAAAATCCCCTTACTTGCTCAAGGGGATTTTCTTCATTATATTGCTTCTTTCTTTCCTGCCATATGTAACGGAACAGGATGTTTCATACGATTCATCGTAAATACGATAATTGCTGTCAATACTTCCGCAACCGGCATAACGAGCCAAATTCCGTTTATTCCAAATAACTTTGGCATAATCCATAACAACGGAATAATAAATAGTAACCCTCGGCTCATTATAATAAGTACTGATTTCTTCGTTTGTCGCACTGATTGGAAGTACTCTCCATACACAATGTTGTAGCCTAAAAATACGTATTGGATAAAGAACAAGCTAATACCTGTTAACGTTAACTCCAATAGTTCTGGCGATTGGACATCAAATAGACCAATGATATATTTCCCGAAGAATAATCCGACAATTATCGCAATGCCTCCGAGTACAACCGCAATCTTCACAGCAAACTGTAATCCTTCACGCAATCTTTCTGATAAATTTGCACCGTAATGGAAACTTGCGATTGGTTGTAATGCTGCTCCAACACCAAAGAATAATAATAATGCCATCGCATGAATACTATTCACCATTGCATAGGAAGCGACTCCTACTTCTCCTGCATATTGAACGAATGCGATGTTAAAACCAATCGTTACGATTGCTACTGTACTTTCTGCTGTAAAACTTGGGAAACCAATCACCATTATTTGTTTAACCGTATCCCATTCAAAATGGAATTTCGTCCACTTTAAAATACTACTCTTTCTAAAGAAGTGAGTTAATAATACAAGGAAACCAATTGCTGCCGAAAGAATAGTCGCTGAAGCAGCACCTGTTACACCCCATCCAAAGATGAAAATAAAGATATAGTCAAACACTATGTTTAATACAGCCGTTACAACAAGACCTGCCATTGCTAAATTAGGATTTCCATCATTTCGTATAAATGTACTTAAAATATTTTCTAACACGTATATCATTCCAAATGTTAATAACACGTGTAAATAGTCTAACGCATACGGTAAAATCACTTCATTTGCACCGAATAAGTATGCTAAATCTTCTATTCTCCATACGCAAATAGCCGCTAAAACGCCTACGATAATAACTGCTACAGTCATAGATTGCGTAAAAATAGACCTTGCTCTTTCAAGTTTATTTTCGCCTAGTGCAATCGAATATAATGTTGCTCCGCCCATTCCAATCCATAATGAAATGGAGAAGAAAATCGAAAATGCTGGAATAGCGACGTTTACTCCCGCTAAACCGTTCGCTCCAACTCCCCTACTAATCATGACCGCGTCAATCACAATATTAACTGACATTAATACCATTCCGAGAACTGCTGGTATTAAATATGAAATAAATAAACTTTTTATCGGTTTTTCTCTTAATTTTTCTGTTGCTTCCATACTAATATGCTCCTTTTTTCAACGCTCTGTTCACAGTTTAAACCTTCAAGTAACTTGAAGGTCAAGAGAGAATTTAAAAATAGGTAACTTAATTATCGTCATTGATGCCGATTTGTAATTAGTACGAGTCTTACACCTTATTTCATTGTTTTTTCATTATAGGGATTTGAATTTCCGTTACTTGCTCCTCTGGATTTTCTGTTACAGACCAATCAATTAATGCAATCTCAATCGAATCTCCGCTCACTTCATATCCCTCTTGAGAGATGTATCTCATTAACTCCTTGTATGTTTCATCTGTTTCTTCATATGGTCCATGATGATAAGCACACGCAAATATACCTGCTTTAATTTCATCTGAACTATGTACTTGAAAAGGCATATAATCCAAAAGAATAAAAACACTATTGTATGATTGAAATTCATTTTGAATTAATGCTTTTTTGGCAACCGTTACACCGATATCTCCAGAGAATAAGCTATTATCTATTTGTTTCATATTTTTCTGCAACGAATGGATATAATACTCAAACATATCATCTGTTGTATTTGGTGCAACCGCAATCGCTGTAATCTTTCGCTGCGGGATTTCTTTAACTATGATTTTTTCAGCTTTTACTTTCGTCGCTTCCTTAATTACATAAATTCTATGTTCCATTTTTGCTAAAGCATACTCAATTTCTCTTTGCTTCTTTAACATCATTTCTTGTTGCTTTTCAAGTAAATTAAGCGCATAAGATGGGTTCCGCTCATCAATATATTTCTTAATTTCCTTTAACGGAATATTTAACTGTCGTAAAAATTTAATCGTATCTAACAGTGAAAACTGATCAATTGTGTAATAACGATAATTCGTTTGCGGATCGACAATAGACGGGTGAAAAATTCCTTTTTCATCATAATACCTTAATGTAGATTCTGCGATATTATGCATTTTTGCCATTTCTCCAATTGTAAAGCGTTTGTTTATTAACATATTCCATTCTCCAATTCATTAAAAATGTTTCCTTATTTCTTCTTATTATATATTGATTCCCTCTATACCTAAATCGAATCTCATCATGAAAATCTGCTATTTTTTCATTGATTTTTTATAAATTTTATTATATATTGATTACAGGTTCAAATTACAAGTTCAAAAGAACCTGTAATCAGACCCTTTGTTTAATGGGTTTTACATATTTTCATTAGGCAAATTCCGAGAAATCGTTTAATAAAAATACAAAGTGATAAGGAGAGGATCAAATGGAATTCGAATTTTTCTTTCAAATTGCACTTATTTTATTAAGTACAAAGCTTGCTGGTGACCTTAGTGTTAGATTAGGCCAACCTTCTGTACTCGGTAAATTAATTGTCGGTATCGTTATCGGTCCAGCTGTATTAGGTTGGATTGAAAACTCAGAACTTCTAACACAATTAAGTAATGTTGGTGTTATTCTTTTAATGTTTATGGCTGGACTTGAAACAGACTTAGAAGAATTAAATGCAAATCGTAACTCTTCTTTAGCAGTTGCACTCGGAGGTATCATTCTTCCATTCGTAGGTGGTTATGTTTCCGGTCTTGTTATGGGAATGGAACAAGGGAACGCTGTATTTTTAGGATTACTTCTATGTGCGACAAGTGTTAGTATTTCCGTTCAAACACTTCGCGATTTAGGTAAGATGAAAACACGTGAAAGTACAACGATGCTTGGAGCAGCTGTATTTGATGACATTCTTGTTGTTATTTTATTAGCATTCGCAATGAGCTTCTTAGGTACAGACGATGTTAACTTAACAATGGTTATCTTGAAGAAGGTCGTATTCTTCGCTTCTATTATTTTAATCGGATGGAAAGGTGTTCCAGCGATTATGCGTTGGTTATCACCACTACGCGTATCTGAGTCTATCGTGAGCGCGGCTCTTATTATCTGTTTCTCATTCGCATATTTCGGCGAATTATTAGGAATTGCTGGTATTATCGGTGCTTTCGCAGCTGGTATCGCAATTTCTCAAACGAACTACAAACATGAAGTAGAAAAGAAAGTAGAACCGATTGCTTACGCAATGTTCGTTCCAGTATTCTTTGTTAGTATCGGTATGAATATTACATTTGATGGTATTGGTAATCAAATTTGGTTCATCTTAGCATTAACAGTTATCGCTGTCTTCACAAAACTAATCGGTTGTGGATTTGGTGCACGCATGACTGGATTTGATGCAAAGTCTTCTGCAATTATCGGTGCTGGAATGGTTTCACGTGGTGAAGTTGCACTTATCATCGCAGGAACAGGTCTTTCTTCTGGATTATTAGCACAAGATTACTTTACAGCTATCGTTATTGTCGTTATTTTAACTACAATGATTACACCACCAATGTTAAAATACACTTTTGGTGCCAAAGATAAAGCAATGAAAGCAAGTAAATAAGTTTACTATAATAAAAGGAGATTACTATTTTATAAAATAGTAATCTCCTTTTTCATTTTCCCTTTAAACAATCTCATTCGTCTTTAACCATTTTTCAAAAATAGTCCTTGCTTCTTCATCATCAATATTATCACGAAATGAATATACTTTAATGCCATAGTCATCGATATATTCACCTAGCTTCATTTCCTCCACTTTCTTATAAAAATCGTCTACCTCATAGTGCGGAATATAAGCATCCCAAACTGGTTCCTTTATTCTTTTGTACGCTGTCACTTCTAAATCATATCCATCTTCATAATATCCGATGTGATAATGTTGACTAGGATCATATTTCTCCATTCATATCCCCTCCCTTAAAAAAACTACCATATTTCACGTAATAAACAAAAGCGAGCCTTATATTACAGCTCACTTTTGCTCTTTTATTTGATTAAATACGCTCCATCGCTGTCTTCAACGTACCAACAACGAAAGCAATTTCTTCACTTGAAATAACAAGAGGCGGCGCTAATGTTAAAACATTATTATACCCTGCTGTTGTCATACCGTTTCGTCCTATAATTAAACCTTTTTCTTTACAAGCATTTACAACAGTCGCGATTTTGTCGTTATCAATCGGTTCTTTCTTCTCTTTATCATTTACAAGTTCAATTCCTACTAATAGACCTTTCCCTCTAATATTTCCAACTAGCGGATGTTCCCCGATTTCTTCTTTTAATTGCTCTAATAAAAGTGAGCCCATTTGTGCAGAGCGTCCAATTAAATCTTCATTTTCCATAATCTCTAAGTTTTTAAGTGCTAATGCACAAGCCGCCGGGTTTCCACCAAATGTATTAATATGGCGGAAAAATTCATATTCCCCAGTTCCTTTAAATGCTTCATAAATTTCTTTTTTCACAGCTGTTGCTGATAATGGTAAGTATGCACTCGTAATACCTTTCGCCATCGTAACGATATCAGGCTTAACATCATAGTTCATAAATCCAAATGCTTTTCCTGTACGCCCGAAACCACAAATCACTTCATCACTAATGAGTAGCGCACCGTGTTTTTGACATGTTTCATGAACAGCTTTCATATAGTCTTGTGGTGGCATTAAAATACCTCCGCCTGTAATGATCGGCTCCATAATAAATGCGGCTATCGTTTCACTTAATTCCCATGTCATAACACGATCTACTTCTTTCACACACTCTACATCATAAATATTTTGTGATTCCATTTCTGGCATACGATAACAATCTGGCGGTGTTACGTGTAAAAATCCTGAGGCAAAAGGCTCATATTGATATCTACGCTGCGCTTGTCCCGTCGCTGCCATTGTCGCCATTGTATTTCCATGATATCCTCGGTAACGTGACATAAATTTATAACGATGTGGTTCACCTTTATGTGCATAGTATTGCCTTGCTATTTTAAAAGCTGTTTCATTCGCTTCTGACCCACTATTTGAGAAGAAAATAACATATTCTCCTCCAAGCCACTCATTTAACTTTTCAGCAAGCTTTATTGCTGGCTCATGTGATTGCGACATCGGAAAGTACGATAATGTTTGTAATTGTTCATACGCCGCTTCTGCGAGTTCTTTTCTTCCGTACCCACTATTCACACACCAAAGCCCACTCATACCATCTAAATATCTTTTTCCATGTATATCTTCAACCCAGCACCCTTCTGCTTTTGCCCCTACCATTGTACTACTTGGACTAAAGGGACGCATGCCGTGCCAAACATATTGCTCATCTTTTGCTAATAATTCGTCAGTTTGTTTCGTTTTCATCATTTCTTCCACCTTCCATAACAACTTATTTTTCACAAAAGCTGCGCTGGTGCCATGATGATTTAAATTTCTCCCTGCTTATTTTCATTCCACAAAATTATGACAAATCCTACTTACAACACAGTAATATTTATCCCGCATTAACGGGCAGTAAAACTCCCACCCCAAAATTCAGCTGGAGCAAAGAAGTTAGGTGGGAGATTAACTGCCCGTAAAAGCCCGATTGGTGCGGGCTAATAATCAGTGAGCATGATCCCCCCTACTGATTAAAGTTTCACTTTATAAGAAAATGACAAAAGAAAAAGAGCTTTTCTTTTAATACGAAAAGCTCCTCTTTTTTAATGTGAAGATGCGTCGCTAATACCATGACCAGTATTCGATTTCACAAGAATTTCATCAAACTTCGCTACATCTTCTTTCTTACTAGAGAAAATAGTTCCTAAATATGCTGCTAGGAAACCAAGCGGAATCGAAATAATGCCAGGTGTCGTATATGGGAATAAGGCTTCTCCAACAAAAATAGCTTTTCCAGCTACAGGGTTCCAGACGTTTGGACTTAACGCTACAAGAACAATTGCTGATACGAGTCCAACGACCATACCAGAAATGGCACCCGTTGTATTAAAACGCTTCCAATAGATTGTAAATAATATAACTGGTAAGTTTGCACTAGCCGCGACTGCAAATGCTAATGAAACTAAAAATGCTACGTTTAAGGTTTGCGCAAATAACGCAAGTATAATAGATACTACAGCTACTCCAATCGAAGCATAACGAGCCATTGACACTTGCTCTTTTTCCGTAGACTTTCCTTTACGGATAATCTCGTTATAAAAATCATGCGCAAATGCTGATGCTGCTGTTAATACAAGTCCTGCTACTACAGCTAAAATGGTTGCAAAGGCAATGGCTGATACGAAAGCAAATAAGAAGTCCCCACCTAATGCTTTAGCTAATAAAGGTGCTGCCATATTACCAGCAGGATTTGCTTTAATAATCGCCTCATTTCCTACAAACGCTGCTGCTCCAAATCCTAAGAAAATTGTCATAATATAAAATGCGCCAATTAACCATGTCGCATACACAACAGATTGACGGGCCGTTTTTGCATCTCGCACTGTAAAAAAGCGCACAAGAATATGTGGTAATCCAGCTGTACCAAGTACTAGTCCTAAATTTAAAGAAAGTGTATCAAGACCATCTTTATACTTTACTCCTGGATTTAAAAACGAATCTTTTAATGGCGTAGCTGTTTTCATTTGAGCAAACATTTCAGTCACACTAAAATTAAATTTTGCAAAAACGATAACAGAAATAATAAATGTACCAGCCATTAGTAATACAGCTTTAACAATTTGTACCCAACTCGTAGCAGTCATACCACCAAAAATAACATACACTGTCATTAATGTGCCAACGATTAAAACTGCTGTCGTATATTCTATTCCTAATAATAATTTAATAAGTGCACCCGCACCGACTAATTGGGCAATCATATAAAAAATTGAAATTGTCATCGTATTCAGGGCAGCAATACCGCGAACTTTTTTCGCATCAAAACGCGCTGCAATCATATCCGCCAATGTGTACTTCCCTAAATTTCTAAGCGGTTCTGCAACTAGGTATAATACGACTAAATACGCAACTAAAAATCCAATACTATAAAAAAATCCATCAAATCCAGTTAACGCTATCGCTCCAGCAATACCGAGGAATGACGCAGCAGACATATAATCCCCAGCGATGGCCAGACCATTTTGCCAACCCGTTAATCCCCCTCCAGCTGTATAAAACTCACTCGCATTTTTCGTTTTTTTCGATGCAAAATAGGTTATGACGAGCGTACCAAGAACAATAATTAAAAATAGTGCAAACGCAGTAGTATTCAAATTCAACTCCTCCCTTTTTGCATATCTTGTAGAATTTTCCGCGAAATTTCATCAAAGAATTGAGCTTTCTTACTATAAATCATACATAATGACCATGTCATAATAAATTGCGCAAAAGCAAATACCCATGCCCATGTCACATCACCGAATGCTGGTGTATTAAGCACTTTCGAATACGATGTTAAAATAGGTAGCGCAATAAAAAAACTGAAAAAGAAAATACTCATTGGAACGATAAACTTCTTCTTCGTATTTAATAACAATTGAAATTCTTCTGACTGAACAACCTCTGTATAATTCACTTCATTTTGCAACTTACGTGCTGACGTATCATCTCGTTTCATCCCCTACTCCCCTCTCCAACTCGAAATACACTTCCCCTTCGAATACACAAAGACTAAATTTTATAAATATTCAGAAACTTATTTTCATTTTAGACAATCCATACATTCCTGCAAAGATTTTTCGGTAGACATTTTTCGTCAATTTTCTCTAAATTTTCAATATACTTTTTCACAATAAAGTGCAACTTAAATCCGTATGGGTTTCGTACACCCCACACCGATTATTAGCCCGATTCTAACAAATACCTGTACACATTTTTTCCTCTTCTAAATTACGAGCTGTTTCGCTTAATTCAACGTCTTTTCCATCTTTAAGCGTTCCAAATATAAAATCGAATACTGGATTTGAAACACCAAACCAAAACTTTTCGTTTTTATAATGGTGTAATATATGCTGTTTTTTTAGCCACCTTCCAAACTTAGTGACGGGACGAATCGGCTTATGTGCAATATAATGTTTCCATTCATAAACAAGGAGCATGATAATCATTCCGATTCCAAATGAAAGTGTAACAGTAACACTTTTTGTAATACCATATGATATAAGTAAATATATAGTAAAGCTAGGTACACTAAACCATACAGGCAAAAATAAAAGTTTCAAATCATCTGGGTATACGTGATGATCATAATGTAATCTTCTTAACATTTTTAATAAAAATACGTTTTTAGGCGGCTTTAAATGGAATAAAAAACGATGGGTCATATATTCGTTAAGCGTATAAAAAACAATACCAAACAGACACGCTAACATACCGATCCATGTGAAAAATTGCATTTTTAAAATAATGATGAAAATAAATAAAATACTATACATAATAACAATATCATGCTGTAAAAAGAACTCTTTCCCTACTCTCTTCATCTTACTTCCCCTTTTTCAAAAAAAACAGCCGCAACGTATCGTTACGACTATTTCTTTTCTATTCACTTTACAAATTTGCCCGCTGTTCTATTGTCGAGAAAAAATTGTTTGTTCCAAATATATTTTGCTTCGGAATAATGTGTTCTACTGCAAACACTGTTACTTCTCCCCTTTGTACCTCTCCAATAATGAGTCCAAATACTTCATGATTTACTGCAAACGTTGGTTGTTTCGTTTGTAGCAATCTGGCTGCAGTATTAAATACCGCTTCATATAATGGATCCCTATCAGTAATTTCTTTTCGGATTTTTGGTGCTAACGTAATAATAATTTCTTTTCCGTCAATAGTGGTTCGATACATAAAAATCTCCCCTTCAATCTTATGTGAACAACTGTAAAGCTTTGTATGCAAAATGGATAGAATATCCTACTAAAATAATACCTGCTCCGGCTGTTATGTAGCCAAGTGCTTTCTGTTTTAATAAAGTCCTTCCAAAATGTACAGAAAAAGCAATATTTAAATTCCATAAAATAATACCAACAATAATGCATAGACTGTACAAGAAAGCTTCTTGTTTCGTTACCTTCGTAAGCAATGAGCTAAGTGTGCTTCCATATATACCAAACCAAAAAACAAGATTTAATGGATTGGATATAGCAATTAAAAATCCTGCCATAAACGATTGTTTAAGGCCACCTACCTCTTCTTTTTTATATTCCATATTCGAGTGGGAAATTCCTTGTTTTACACTTTGAAATCCTAAATAAAATAATAAGAAAAACCCCGTGCAATACATAAGAGCTTGTACGTATGTATACATAAACACAGAAGATAAACCGAAATAAATGAGAAGCATAAACAAAACATCTGCAGTCATTCCACCAATTCCAACAACCCACGCATGCCAAAACCCGCGTTCAATTCCTCGTTTTAACATTTCAATATTAATTGGACCTACTGGTGCCGCTAATGAAATACCTAATACAATTTGCTGTATAATTGCTCCAAACATCGCTCTATCCTTTCTACTTCCTTTACTATTAAGTAATGATGTAACCTTTAAAAATAGACTAGCTTTCATAATAAAATACCCTTTTTTATCCAAAATATACAAAAGAGCCATCTAGATGATGGCTCTTATTTCTCTACCTTATGATGAAAAGGACATTTCCCTTTTATTGGCTCAATATCGTCTCCAATAAAATATTGTTTCCATTCTCGATGGTCAAGATCACCGTAATGACTAATGTTAGGATGTTTCGGCAGCTGATCCCACTTTTCAACTCGTTCACGAACCATTTGCCTTGAATAGGCCCCTTTAGGACGATCACCTTCTAATCCATCGAAAATGGTACGTGGCTGAAACCCAATAACGAGTGAATTCCCTAAATGCCTAGTCTTTCTCTGTTTATAAGCGGGTGCATTCCCAAATGCAAATATCGGTTCACCACCGAATGAAAATTCCCATAAATAATGATCTGGATCTTCAGGAATTTGCTGCGGCCATGTTTGATTATCATGTTCATGTAAATACTGTAGTACTTTCCAAAAGTAATCACGATAATATTCAAGTGATTGTTCTTCCCATTCTGGTTCCACAAAAAGAAAAAATCCTCTTCTTACAATTGGACGCTCTTTCATTAATTCTAAAAAAGATAACATTGTATGTGGCAAATGACTCCAATCATTATGAGAAAGAAATGAATAACGAAGTTCATTCTTTTTCAATGCTGTTAAACCGAAATAACATGGGAAAGTTGCTTCTAACACGATGCTTGAAAAATTTTGAAATTCTTTTGCAACCCAATTCGGTATATCCGTTCTCGTTCTCATTCCTTCATTATCTAATAAGTAAGACTTATTCATTCTTTCACCTCATTATGTATAGCATTCAATAGAGAATATTACATAACCGGCCTGTCCTATACCTTTTTAAACATTTGACCAAAAAATTATTTAAAAATACAAAAAAATAAAATCGCTTACTTGACTAATTTCTACCAATTCGTGTATATTTAAATTAATCATTTAGCAGAATATTCAAGATTATAGCATTTTTAGTTTATATTATCTTTTCAAATGAATTTCACTAAATGAAAAAAGCAAATGTTTTTAGGAGGAATTGTAACATGCAAGGAAAAGTAAAATGGTTTAACAACGAAAAAGGTTTTGGATTTATCGAAATGGACGGCGCTGACGATGTATTCGTACATTTCTCTGCTATTCAAGGTGACGGCTACAAAGCTTTAGAAGAAGGTCAAGAAGTATCTTTCGATATCACTGAAGGAAACCGTGGACCTCAAGCTGCTAACGTAGTAAAACTTTAATCCAACATATGACAGGAGGTTACCTTACTTGGTAACCTCCTTTGTTATTCCTTTGTATATTTCCGTTTTACAGAGCGAAAACTATGTGAAATGCGCAATTCACAAAGGAGGCAATTACAATGGGTTCAGAAGTAAATGATTTTGAAGAAGTGAAATTCCGTGTAGAAACAGCACAAAAAATGGTAGGTTCTGCAACAATTTCAATGGATCCAGACACACTGGAGCATGCCACTACTGCAGTAGAAGCAGCTCGCTCTCAACTTGAGATTATGAAATCTGTTGCAACAGATTTAGATGAGCCATTTTTAATGAATGAGGAAAAGAAATTAAGTAAGTGCGAGCATCAATTACATGAAGCGAAGCACTAAAAAAACATCCAGAGAGTTTTCTCTGGATGTTTTTTATGACAACTGTTCTCCATATTTTTTCAACGTTTCTCCAACTGTACATTGCCTAATACAAAATGAATGGGCATAATATTTACTATTCGTTTTCCGATTATGTTCTCGCAAAAAACATCCTTCACAATACGTTTCTAATAAGTCATTTACCTCTGTAATGAGTTGCTTTTTATCCACCTTTGCACCTCTCTATTCGGTTATTTCTTTATGACTATCAATGACTGTCCCTTCTAATGCTTGCGTTGCTAATTGATGTGCTTCTTTATTTTGTTTTCTAGATATTGGCTCACATACAAGCTTTAATTTCATTTGCTTCGCTTTTCGTTCAATTTGATCTAAGTAATGATTTAAATGCTCATCATAGCAAGGCCATTCTCCAGCCAATTGCTGCAGTACAACTTGAGAGTCTCCACGAAGCGTAACTGCTTCATACTTAATCCCTAATTCTTCGAGTATATTTATACCGTATAATAATGATGCATATTCGGCTTCATTATTATCATATATACCTTCTATATATGCGTTGCGGCGAATTCGGTAGTTTGTATTTCCTTTTTTATAATACACACATATACCTACTCCAGCTTCTTTCGTCTGAAGATCATACCCACCATCAAAATAAACATGTATTTCTTGAATCTCTTCCTCCACTTGTTTACTCAGCTTCTTCATTTCTTTTAATGACCATTCTGCATCCATTTCATCGTAAAATAAAAGTTCTTTCGCTCTTCCTGTTTTCTCAAAATCCTCCGCAAATTGAAGTACTTCCTCTATGTTCATATAATCTGTCGTTAATTCCGTCTGCAATCCGCGTTTTGTTTTATATAACCAATGAATTTTATATTTCATGCTAAATTCCCCTTATATAAGAATTCTTATTTATATTTTATTATATTTTATCAAGAGTCACAGTATTATATTCAATATAATCACATACAAAAAGAGCTATCCCTATAGGAATAGCTTTTTCATCTATTACATAAATCTTTCAAATTGTACTCGCTTATTAATCCAGTACATTACAGGCATACCAATCGCCATTACTACGAATTCACCTGCTGCACATGTTAACCAAGTCCACATAAATGGTAAATCAAATGCAAGATGAAGTTCAATTGCAATCATAAACATTGTAATCGTAAAGATAACTGTATTAAAAATCATACGAGCCCAAACACCTTTAATGAATCGCATAGAAATAATCGTTGCAACTAATGCAAGAATAGATTGCCCTACTCCAAATACTAAATCATAAGCGACCATAGGTGAGAAAAAGAGATTCGTTAAAAATACACCTAATACAATTCCGTAACTTGCTTTCTTATTAAATACAACGAGATGATTAAACATCTCTGAAATACGAAACTGTACACCTGTAAAGCCAAATGGCTGAATAAGCATAGAAACAGCAATATATAATGCCGCTATAATACCATTACCGACTATTGTTCTTATATTCATGACAAAATCTCCTTAGTTTTTTTACGTGGGATGGTTTCGAACCACGTTATTCGTTTTTTAAGCAACAAGATTATATTTTACGCATTAGACACTCTTTCGTCAATAGATTCCTATCATCAACTACCTTTTTTCTTTTAGACAACGTATAATGAAACATATGAAAGATTTAGGAGGTTTCACTTCATGACAGCAACAATACAAAATGAAAAAGTGATCGTTTCCATTTCTGACAAAGGTGCAGAATTGCAAAGCGTTCGCTTAAAAGAAGATAACACAGAATATTTATGGCAAGGTGATTCTACTTATTGGGGACGTCGCGCACCAATTTTATTCCCAATTGTCGGCCGATTAGTAGATAATACATACTACGTAGATGGTAAACCATATTCTTTAACTCAACACGGTTTCGCTCGCGATCTTACGTTCTCTGTAAAAGAACAAAGTGAAACAAAAATCACTTATATCGTTACTAGTAATGAAGAAACATTAAAAAAATATCCTTACGAATTTGAACTACTCATTTCTTATGAGGTAGAAGAACAAAATATACATGTTACATATGAAGTAAACAATCCTGCTTCAAAAGAGATGTTCTTCTCAATCGGAGCGCACCCTGGATTCAACTTCCCTCTATTAGACGGCGAATCATTTACAGATTATCATCTATCATTTAACGGTTCTGAACGCTTAGAAACAAGTGTATTAGAAGGACCTTATCTTTCAAGTAAAAAACAATTAATCGCTGAAAATACGAATGAATTGCCACTTACATACGATTTATTCAAAAATGATGCACTTATTTTTGAAAATATGAATACGAATGAAATTTCTATTCGTTCTCATAAACATAATAAATTTGTAAAAGTAGAATTTGCAGGATTTCCATTTGTCGGCGTATGGACACCAGGAGATAACGCACCTTTCTTATGTATTGAACCTTGGTATGGAATCGCTGATGAAATAAATCCAGCAAAAGATTTAAAGGAAAAAAAAGGAATTCAATCTTTACAAGCGAATGAAACATTTACATGTCGTTATAGCATCACAATCGGATAAAGTGAAGGCTAATAATCAGTGGGGGATATTCATCCCCACTGATTATTAGCCTTCACCAATCGGGCATTTACGGGCAGTTGATCACCCACCTAACTGCATTGTTTCAGCCGAGTTTTGAGGTGGGTGTCTTACTGCCCGTTAACGCGGGATAAGTACTCTATCCCCTACTTCAAAGAAACATTTAAGTAGGGGATAATCTTATAATTTGGAGGTTTCTCATTTTGATTGAAGTGTATATTGATGGTGCATCAAAAGGAAATCCTGGTCCTTCTGGTGCGGGAGTATTTATTAAAGGCATACAGCCACCTGTACAATTATCATTACCACTTGGAACAATGTCCAATCATGAAGCGGAATACCATGCTTTACTTGCAGCATTAAAGTATTGCACGGAGCATAATTATAACATTGTCTCTTTTCGTACAGATTCGCAACTTGTCGAGCGAGCTGTTGAAAAAGAATACGCAAAAAATAAAATGTTTGCACCACTATTAGAGGAAGCACTACAGTACATAAAAAGTTTCGATCTCTTTTTTATTAAGTGGATTCCAAGTAGTCAAAATAAAGTCGCTGATGAATTAGCTAGAAAAGCTATCTTACAAAATTAACGGGGGTATGAGTGTGAAAAAAGAGTGGATTGCTCCTCTCGCTTTATTATTTGTCTCTTTTATTTGGGGAGCTACGTTTGTTGTCGTTCAAAATGCTATGTCTTTCGTTGGTCCATTTACTTTTAATGGCCTTCGCTTTTTATTCGCCGGAATTATTTTATTATCCGTTCAAATGATTTTCTCACAAAAAACTTCGAAACAAGATATAAAGCAGAGTAGTTTTGCCGGATTAATTGTTGGATTCTTTTTATGCGTTGGCTATTTATTACAAACATTCGGCTTACTCTATACAACTTCTTCAAAAGCAGGTTTCTTAACAGGACTAAGCATTGTTATGGTTCCAATCTTATCTTTTATCTTTTTAAAACAAAAGGCTACCATTTTCGTCGTACTTGGTATCACTGTGGCAACAGCCGGTTTATATTTATTAACAGCTGCTGATTCTTTTCAATTCAATATAGGAGATATACTTGTTCTCGGTTGCGCAATCGCATTCGCTGCCCATATTCTCATTAACGGTTTCTATTCTAAGAAAATATCACCTTTATTACTAAGCACATCCCAAGTATTAACTGTTGGTATATTTTCTTCTATTTGCGCTTTTTTATTTGAAGATTGGGAAAATTCATTTTCAATATCGCTATGGACGAATCATTCCTTTTTATTCGCCCTATTTCTAACTTCCTTATTTGCGACATCCATTGCTTTTTTCATTCAAACATCGGCTCAGAAACATACTTCTCCAACGAGAGTAGCAATTATTTTCGCAATGGAGCCCGTTTTTGCTGCATTAACAGGTGTTCTCGTTGCTAACGAAAAACTTTCTATGTCTGCTATTTTCGGATGTCTATGTATTTTTCTAGGCATGATTTTTGTTGAACTACCTTCCAAAACAAAAAAAGAAGCGCAGGCCGCGTGAAGTTACGCTTGTAACTTCCGCATAAAAGCCTTAGCGCTTTTTTTATCTGTAATTTCTTCTTCTTTCAATCGTTCTAATAACGCAACAAAATAACTGCCATCAAACTGTAATTGATGTTTAATTGTCGCTTCTATTGCTGCGTTCACAATTCCATCAGATGCACCAGTATATCCTTGCCCGAACATAATAAACCCTTGTGCTTCCTCTGATAATTTAAATCCTTTCGTATGTAAGAATGAAAGATAATCTTCTACTGTTTGCATGATATTCCCACCTACTCAAAAATTCTCCACTTCCTATCATACATGTTTTTACACACTATGAGAATGAAATTTCTTTGACAACTTTGTAAATCAATCGTTTACTTCGCTTGCAATAGAGGATTTCCTAACAATCTGAAGGAATATGTACAGTGGAACTTATTTCATATTAAAGGGGAGACACGATGAAACAAGCACTATTAATTATCGATGCTCAACAAGAATTAATTGAAGGAAATGAGCAAGAAAATGAAGTTTTTCGTAAAACTGAGTTATTAGCTACACTAAATACAGCTGTACAGAAAGCAATTGATTCAAATGCCCTTATTGTTTTCGTAAGAGATATCGATGTTGCTTCTGGTAGCGGCGTGGGATTTGAAGTACATAATCAAATTCAAGTACCTCAGTCTGCAATCCTTATTAATAAAGCAGCAACGAATTCATTCTATGGCACTTCTTTACTTGAACTTTTAAAAGAAGAAAAAATTAATCATATTGTGATAGGTGGATGTAAAACTGAACATTGTATTGACACAGCTGTTAGGACAGCAACTGTACAAGGATTTGACGTTACATTAATTAAAAACGGTCATTCCACAACTGATTCTAACGTATTGTCTGCAGAGCAAATTATTGGTCATCACAATAAAATTTTACACGGTCATTATAACGTTGATCATTTTTCTATGGTGAGAGATATCGAGGAAGACCTCTTCCAACCAACTCACGACCAATATCGTGATTAATAAACAAAGAATCCTTCATTCAGAAGGATTCTTTGTTACCCAAAAATTTGTGCTGCAATACTATATAGTTCTCCATTTCTTTTCAAAAATTGATCACTATTTTTCATCATAATTGGTGGTGTATTCACCTTTTTAAAACCAGTAACCTCTAATTCTTTCACAAAATCTTTCTTTCCTTCTGGTACATCTATTCTTAATTTCCCATTATGCCCTTTTGCTAAATAATGAACAATATTTATTGCCATCTCATCATTTTTAGCAACTACCGGTCCTAATATTTTATTTTCCGGCGTTTGTATACTCAAACCATATCCTATTATATTTTGTTCCTTATCCTTCACAACAGTGCACTGTTCACTTTGCATCATTCTTTTCTTTAAAAACTCTTTTCTATTTGTTCCAAACGCATATTCATCTATTTTTATTATTTCTTCTAAATCACCTTCTTCATAATCCATCATATATTCTTCATTTCTTGCACATTTATGATTCGGATTGTACGAGTTACATATGTATTTAGAAACATAGCTTGCCACCCTAAATCCTAGCTTTTCGTATAAATACTTCCCCTCATCCGTTGCAATAAGCATAATTGGTGTTCGAGCTGATACGCTATTCATGCATGAATGCGTTATCGCCTTTCCAATTCCTCTTCCCTTATAATCTGGATGTACAATTACCATTCCGATAGATGCCAACGCCTCCCCATATAATATTATTGCTGCGCTAGCAATAAGTTCCTTTCTCTCATTCCATACGCCGTATACAATACCTGAGTTGAAAATTGTTTCAACTTCTTCTCTGCTATAATCCCAACCAATATAAGAAGATAACGCAACAATATCGTCTATTTTTTCTTTTCTAATACGCTCCACTCTCATTTCCAATTCAATCATTCTCCATCTCCTTATCTAGACATTTAAATCATTATTACTAAATCAACTTGTACATGTTTCCCTTTATTTGTCACACACATATCCTATTTTGACCAAGACTATATTGTAAATGAGGTGACAACATGCCCATTACGAATCGATTTTCTACCACCACTAACGGCGCACTCGCTATTACAGGAAACACTTTAGGCTTAAGTAAAATTAGTAACCAAAACCGTGCTGGTACAATCGGGGCAATTGGTGCATTCGCAACTACGAATACTGCTTTACAAGTAACTACTTTTCCTGCTGGTACAACATTAAACTATACACAAAATAGTTCTACCGCTATTTTAAATATCCCTGCTGGCAGTACGATTCTTTACGCAGAACTCGTTTGGGGTGGAAACTATTTATCTCGTGATCAAAACATTACGAGTGTATTAGGAAATCCAGTTTCTTTCACAACACCTGTGTCAACATACTCCATTACCCCTTCAGCTGTTACAGCTTCAAATCAAACTTTCGTTTCTGGATCTGTCACATTTGGATTTTATACACGATCAGCAGATGTAACGTCACTCGTTCAAGCCGCTGGATCTGGATCTTATACAACAGGTTCTGTCCCTGGACTTGTAGATCCTATAGATGCTTCTAATGGAACAATCAATTCGGCTGGATGGACGCTTATCGTCGCTTATCAAAATGGGACATTACCTGCAAGAAACTTAACCATTTACGTAGCTGGTAACCGGGTTTCTGCAGAAACTGGTAGTGCCGATGTTTCTGTTTCAGGATTTTTAACACCTTCAGGAGGACCTGTAAGCGGGAGGTTATTTTTAAGCTCTACCGAAGGAGATGCTGATTTAACCGGGGATCAAGCTTTATTCGGACCAAATTTCAGTTCATTAAATGCTTTATCTGGACCAAACAATGCAATAAATAATTTCTTCGGCTCTCAAATTAATAATGCCGCAGGGAACTTAGATACAACGGGGACATTTGGAACGCGAAATCAAAGCGCTTCTACAAGTACAAATATCTCCGCAGGAAGGCAAGGTTGGGATATTACTTCCATCGATATTTCCTCTTATTTAACAAACTCACAAGTTTCCGCCGCAATCCGTTTAACTACTAACGGAGATGCATATATGTTAAATACAGTCGGTTTACAAATTAATATAAATTCACCTAACATACAAGCAACGAAAACTGTGAATAAAAGTGTTGCTGCCATTGGAGATATTCTCACTTATACCGTTACTATCCCTAACACCGGACTTCTTCCCGCCAATAACGTTATTTTTATAGATAGTCTCCCTAATGGTACTTCCTTTATACCTGGCACTGTAACGGTAGATAACGTACCACAAACAAATGCAAATCCTGCCGCTGGTATATCTCTTGGAACAATTAACAATAGTGCCTCTCGTACAGTAACTTTCCAAGCGACTGTCGTTTCTCTTCCAAATCAAAACCCGATTTCTAACACTGCGAATATTACATTTCAATATACACCAATTGCCGGGGGAACGACTTTTAACGGTCTTGCAACAAGTAACTCTGCAGGAACACAAATTAACCTCGCAGATATTAATGGCACAAAATCAGTTAACAAACTTTTTACCGATATTGGTGAAACATTAACTTACAGTATTGCCTTAGCTAATGTAGGAAATATCGCTGCAACGAACGTTATATATACGGATCCGATTCCTAACGGGACTACTTTCATTCCAGGGAGCGTAACTGTTAACGGGGTTACTCAAGCGGGAGCAAATCCGGCTAATGGTATATCAATTGGATCGATTGCTGCAAATTCCACTACTACTATTTCATTTCAAGTATTCGTTCCTTCTATCCCTCAAACAAATCCAATATTAAATAGTGGTACAACAACATATCAATACATTCCTGTACCAAATCAACCGGCAGTAAGTGGGACTGATACGACCAATATCGTATCTACTCAAGTGAATAACGCTACTGTAACTATGGCAAAAGCAGTGGATAAAAATTTTGCAGATATTGGTGATACACTGACTTACACTGTTTCCTTTACAGGTACAGGTAATACGAATGCGAACAATGTTATTTTTACAGATGTCATTCCTATAGGAACAACTTTTGTCCTAAACAGTTTAACAATAGATGGCACGACACAAGTGGGAACAAATCCGGCTAACGGTGTGAACATAGGATCCATCCCAACTGGCACAACAAAAAATGTTTCATTTCAAGTAGTAGTAAGTGCAATACCCGCATCAAATGTCGTACCTAACGGATCAAGCGCTTCTTATCAGTACACCGTCAACCCTAGCCAATCACCCGTTACAAAAAATATTTCCTCTAATCTTGTTTCCACTCAAATTAACAATGCGAATGTAACATTAACAAAATCAACAAACAAACAATTTGCTACAATTGGCGAAACGATAAGTTATACAATCCTTATTACAAACAGTGGAAATACGGCGGCTAATAACGTTCAACTAACAGATCCACTTCCAAATGGAACGATTTTAACATTAGGTTCTGTAACGCTCAATGGCGTTTTACAAAATGTAGATTCTCTCGTTGCTTTACCTATCGGCACAATTCCTGGCGGTGCTACTTTCACCTTATCCTTCCAAGTAACAGTCATTAACATTACTGCACAAAACCCTATCATTAATAATGCTTTCGCCTCTTATATTTACACTGTAAATCCAAGCCTACCACCAACTTCAAAAACAGCAAATTCTAATTCTGTTACATCAACAATTAGACTAGCAAACCTTCATGCTAATAAATCTGTAAGTCAAACGTTTGCGGAAGTTGGAGATGTATTAACTTATACCTTTTCTCTTACAAACGATGGAAATGTTGCCGCGAATAATGTATTACTATCCGATTCAATTGCGAATGGTACTGCCTTTGTACCGAACAGTGTTATAGTTAACGGTGTTTCTCAACCGGGCGCAACACCAGCTAGCATCAATATTGGTAGCATCAATGCTAATGCTACAATTACAGCTTCATTCCAAGTATTAATAACTAGCATTCCAAACCCAAATCCTATTTCAAATAGTGCCTCCATTTCCTATAACTTTATCGTTGATCCAAACGCTTCACCTGTAAGTAAAAATACAACTTCAACTACTACATTTACTCAAGTAAACGATGCAAATGTCATTTCTGCAAAAACAGTAGATCGAGAGTTTGCTACCGTAGGGGATATATTAACTTATACCGTTATTTTGACAAATGCAGGAAGTGTTTCTGCTGATAGTCCAACTTTCGTAGATACAAATCCAGATGGCACTACCTTTATTCCAAACACTTTCCTTATTAACGGTGTACTCCAAAATAACGCAGATCCAAATATAGGCGTTCCGTTACCTGGCATTCCTGCTAACGGCTCACTTACCGTCTCTTATCAAGTAACTGTCACCTCTTTACCAACACAAAATCCAACAGTAAATTCATCTAGTACACAATATAGCTTTATTCTAAATCCGGGCGATCCACCAACTATAGAAACATCTTTAAGCAATACTGTAAGTACACAAATTAATGTAGCAAATGTAATTATTTTCAAAGATGTAGACTTAACTATCGCAGATGTTGGGCAACCAATCACATATACAATTGCCTTAGCTAACCCTGGAAATACTCCAGCAAATAATGTAGTTGTTACCGATATACTTCCTACTGGTACGACTCTCGTACCAAATAGTATTTTTATAGGTGGTGCTTTACAGTTAGGTGCGGATCCAAGCGTTGGTCTTCAAGTTGGTACTATTCCAGCAGGTGGTATTACAACAATTGTCTTCCAAATTAGTGCAAATAGTTTACCTTTACCAAATCCAGTTCAAAACAGCGCTGCACTTCAATATAGCTTTATCGCCGATCCAAATTTACCTGCTGTTGTGAGAAACGCTACTAGTAATATAGTAACTACACAAATTAATACTGCTAATATTGTTGCTACGAAGCTAACAAGCACAAATTTCGCTGATGTTGGTGATGTCATATTATATGCAACTATTTTAACGAATAACGGAAATATCCCTGCTTCTAATGTAACATTTACAGATATCATTCCAGCGGGTACCCTCTTCATCCCTAATACTGTGACGATTAACAATGTCCCTATAGCCAATGCAAATCCTGCTAACGGCATTTTTATCGGTACGATAGGTGCGAATGCATCACGTATCGTTTCATTTCAGATTTTCGTACCAAGTATCCCTGCTGTAAATCCGATTACAAATCAATCAGGCACTACATTCCAATATACGTACGATCCATCCAAACCAGCTGTAATGCAGATGGTTGCTTCTAACACGGTACAGACAACTATTAATAACGCCTCAATTGCCGCTACTAAATCTGCAGATAAACAATTTGCTAACGTAAATGATATTATTACGTACACGACTACTTTAACGAATAGCGGGAACACACTTGCATCAAATATCGTATTTACAGATGCCATTCCAAGTGGGACGTCATTTATTCCAAATAGTGTAACAGTAAATGGTACGACACTCCCTAATGTAAGTCCAGCAAGCGGAATTGCAATTGATCCAATAAACCCGAATACAAATACAATCATCTCGTTCCAAGTGCAAGTAAATACCATCCCGAATCCGAATCCAATCCCGAATCAAAGTAATACAGCGTACCAATATGTCGTAAATCCTAGCTTACCTCCAGCATCCGCCAATGCGGTAAGTAACGTAATAACAACTCAAATTAATAACGCTACTATTGTCGCTACTAAGTCTGTGAATACACCAACAGCTGCAATTGGTGATATCGTTACCTATACGATTGCAGTAACAAATACAGGTAATACCCCTGCTAGTGCGACTGTTTTAACGGATGGGCTTGGCGCAGGAGCTTCATTTATCCAAAACTCCGTAACTATCAATAATGTTCCACAACCAGGATTAGATCCATCACTTGGTATTCACTTGGCAGATATTTCGCCAGGAGATACTGTATTCATTACTTTTCAAGCACAAATTTTAGCGATACCACCTAGTGGCACATTAACAAATAATGCTCTTGTAAATTATGAATATACCGTGAATCCAAACCAATCTCCTGCTGTTGGTAGCACAATTACAAATACGACGGTTACCCCAATTATTGATGCTACTCTATCTATAAACAAAACTGTCAATTCAACATTTGCTACTATTGGAGATACACTTACTTTCACTTCAACCATTACTAATTCCGGTAATACTACCGCAAACAATGTTATTTTTACAGATTTAATTCCAAATGGAACAACTTTTATTCCAAATAGTTTTACGATAAATGGAACAACCATTCCTAATGCAAACCCACAAAATGGCATCAATATTGGTAACATGAATTCAAATGCATCTGTTACACTCAGTTTTCAAGTAAACATTACAACACTTCCAAACCCTAATCCAATCCCGAATAAATCATCGCTTCAATATAGCTTTATTGTAGATATAAATGAACCGCCAGTTTCACGAACAGTTAAATCTAATAAAACTTTTACACAAGTAAATACTGCTTCTGTTATCGCAACAAAAACTGCAAGCAGTGCTTTTGCTGCTGTTGGAGATACAATTACGTATACAACTACCCTTACCAATAGCGGAAATACTACCGCAAACACACCTGTTTTTATCGATATATTACCACCCGAACTTTCATTCGTTCCTGATAGCGTACAAATTAATACCATCCCACAACTTGGATTTAGACCAGATAGCGGGATTTCTTTAGACTCAATTCCAGTTGGAGGAACGACAACAATTAGCTTTCAAGCTATCGTTGGCTCAATTCCAGCTACTAACCCAACGTTGAACCAATCTAGCACAACATACTCAATCATTGTTGATCCTACCCAGCCGCCGGTGACAGAAACAGCTACAAGTAATCCAACTTTAGTTCAAATTAACGAAGCGATTATTCAAGCAAAGAAAAGTGTAGATCGACTATTTTCTGACGTAGCACCTGGAAATTCATTTTTAACGTATACTGTTTTATTAGAAAATATAGGAAACACAACTGCTACGAATATCATTTTTACAGATCCGATTCCAAATAACGCAGTATTTATAGAAGATAGCGTTCGAGTAGGCGGAGTTTTATTACCTGGGGTAAATCCAGCGAATGGGATACCGATTGGGGATATTATTGCAGGAGATTTTATAAACGTTACCTTCCGTGTGCAAGTAGTTAGCATTCCAAATCCAATTTTCACAATTGGACCAGGCGGACCAAACTCACCGGTTGTAAACGGCGCTTCCATTAATTATCAATTTATGACAGGACCTAATTTACCACTTGTTTCACGAAGTACGACATCTAATTCTGTTTCGACACAAATAAATTCCGGGGAAATTGCGCTTGTTAAATCTGTAGATAAAACTTTCGCAACGATCGGAGATACAATCTCTTATACAATTACATTAAGTAACCCTGGAAATGTCACTTCACAAAATATTATCTTCACGGATATTTTGCCTGATGGAACGACATTTATATCTGGCACTCTTACAAATGACTCTGGTACACAGCAAATTGGAAATCCAGGTAACGGGATTCAGATTGGAAATATAAATCCAAGTGGAACGGCCATTATTGCTCTCAACGTACTTGTTACAAACATTCCAAGTATAAATCCAATTTTTAATTTTAGTTCTGTACAATTTGCACATGTAGTCGATCCTAGCCAACCTGCCGTAACACAAACGAATATATCTAATGCTGTTTCGACAACAATTAATAGTGCGATATTAACAACCAAAAAAAGTGCTGATAAATCTATCATTTCTGTTGGAGATACGATTACGTATACAACTACTATTACAAATACAGGAAATACGGTAGCAACGAATATAACGTTCACGAGCGCAATTCCAGCTAACACTACCTTTATACCAAACTCAGTCACAATAAATGGGGTTCAGCAATCTGGTGTGCAACCAGCACTTGGAGTAAATATAACCAATATCGCTCCTGATGAAACCGTAACCGTTACTTTCCAAGTAACTGTTCTTTCTGTTCCCCCTTCCAGTTCAATTATGGGTAATGATACCATTTTATATTCTTATACTGTTGATCCAAACGGAATTCCTGTTACCACTTCTACTTCAACGAATATTGCTACAAACCCTGTACTAGATGCTATGATAACGATGGTGAAATCTGTAGATCAAACACTTGTAACACTAGGTGATACCATCACCTATACGACATTTTTTACAAATACCGGTAATACAAGTGCTACTAATATCACTTTCACTGATCTTATACCAAATGGTACAACGTTTATTACTGATAGCGTTACAATAGGTGGTATCACACAAATCGGGCTCAATCCTAATACCGGCATAACGATTGGATCAATTGCCCCTAACAGTTCAATATCTATAGCATTTCAAGTGACCGCTACTTCTACCCCTGTTCAAAATCCTATTGCCAATTCCGCTACTGCTTCTTACACATTTATAGTTGATCCAAATGCACCAATTGTTTCAAGAAATGTTACTTCAAACACAACATTTACCACAATTAATACAGCTACCATTCTTTCATCTAAACAAGTTGATAAAGCATTTAGCCACATCGGAGATACACTCACTTATACTGTCGCTTTAACAAACAATGGAAATTCATCTGCACAAAATGTTATTTTCACAGATACTATGCCGAGCGGAACTACATTTATTGCAAACACATTTTCCATTAATGGAGTTCCGCAAAGTGGTGCGAATCCAACAAACGGTGTAAATATTGGGCCTATAACTGCGGGAGCTACAGTAAATGTTTCCTTCCAAGTAAACGTGACCTCATTACCAACCGCAAACCCAATTGTAAATTTCTCATCAACATCTTATCAATTAGTCTCACCACCTGATGCAGAAATTTCAATTAGTAATCCTGTTTCAACACAAATTAAGGAAGCCATATTATCTATGACGAAGAATGAAAGTGTATCCTTTGCAGATATCGGGCAAACTACTTTTTACACTACTTCTATTTCGAATATAGGAAATACGGATGCAACGAATATAGTATTCACAGATGTATTACCAAGTGGACTCACATTTGTTCCTAACACATTAACTGTCGATGGCGTTTTACAACCTAACGCGAATCCAAATACAGGTGTATTACTTGCAACACTTCCACCAAATGAAATATATAGTATCGTCTTTCAAGTTAAAGTAAATAGTATTCCCCTTAGTAACCCAGCACCAAATACAGCATCAACGACGTATGAGTTTACTGTTGATCCTGTTAATCCTCCCGCTTCAAGTACAGCTAATTCTAACACTACGCTTCTTCAAATAAACAATGCAAATATTATAAGTACAAAAACGGCAGATCTTACCTTTGCGGATGTTGGTAATACAATAACATTTACACTTAACCTTCCTAATACTGGGAATGCGGCTGCAACTTATGTTACCGTTATCGATATACTTGATAGCAATTTAAGTTTCGTTCCAAATAGTTTCACAGTTAATGGGCAAACCATTCCAAACGCCGATTTATCAACTGGTGTAAATATTGGTTCCATTAATGGTGGTAATACGGCAATCGTTACATTCCAAGCAACTGTTATTACACTTCCAACACTTAATCCCATTTCTAACTCTGCTTCTACCACATATCATTATGTCGTTGATCCTAGCCAGCCACCTATTACAATTTCCAATCAATCTAATACAACGACAACACAAATTAATAGCGCTATCCTTACTGCGCAAAAAAATTCCAATGTATCTACGGTAGATATCGGGCAGGATATTACCTACACCGTTACAATTAAAAATAGCGGAGATGTTAGTGCAACGGATGTTATTTTTACCGATCTTATTCCAGACGGAACTTCCTTTGAACCGAATAGTTTTACACTTAATGGAACTAGCATCCCAAATGCGGATATCGTTACAGGCGTTCCAATTGGTGATATCGCGCCAAACGAATCTGCCATTGTAGCATTTCATATTAATGCCAATGAAATTCCACCTATAAATCCAATTACCAATCAAGCTAGCGTTAGCTTTCAACATATCGTTAATCCAGCCAATCCTCCAGTTTCAAAAAACATTACTTCTAACAATGTTACAACAAAAATTGAAAGTGCTATTTTAAACACTATGAAAATAGGAGATAAAGCATTTGCAACGATCGGTGATACAATTACGTATACAACGACTATTACGAACACAGGCAATATTCCAGCTAACAACGTTGTTTTCTCAGACCCTTTACCGACATGGACACAATTTGTTGCAGAATCCGTTGTTGTCGATGGCACTCCATTTTCATCCGCTTCCATTATTGACGGTGTTGGTATAAATACAATCAATCCAAATCAAACTGTAACAATCATATTCCAAGTGCAAATCGTAAGCAATCCAACAACGTTCACACCCGAACTCCAAAACTTAGGATTTGTTAACTTCCAATATAACGTAGGCAATGCATTACAGGCTCAGCCTGGCAACGTGGAAACGAACGTCTTCGTTACTTCTATTAATTCAGCAATACTTTCAGCTGTAAAAACTGCTAGTACAGCCTTTGCGAATATTGGAGACACGATCACTTATACAGTTTTAATTCAAAATAGCGGCAATACGAACGCTACGAATGTAAATTTCTCAGACCTACTTCCAGCAGGAACGACCTTTGTTGAAAATAGTTTTGCTGTAAATGGAAGTACCATTCCAGGTGCAAATCCAAATAACGGAGTTAACATCGGAACCGTTAGTACGAACAGTTCCTTAACCGTTACTTTCCAAGTCATAGTTACATCTACTCCACCTTCAAATCCAATTACAAACGTTGCATCTATTCAATTCGCATTCATTGTTGATCCGGCCTCTCCTCCTGTTACAGGCACAGTAACTTCTAATAGTGCTTCTACACAAATTAATAACGCTACTGTTACAACGATTTTAGAAGCAAATCGAACAATCGTATCTATTGGAGATATAATTACGTACACTGCAACATTAACAAACACTGGAAACTTTCCTGCAAATTCTGTATTACTCATTAATGGAATTCCTGAAGGGGCATTATTTGTTCCAAATAGTGTTACGCTTAACGGGATTTCACTTCCAGATGCAAGTCCAACTCTCGGCATTCCAGTTGGTATTATCGCACCAGGTGATTCTGCTACTATTACGTTCCAATTTCTTGCAAGTTCTATTCCACCGCAAGGGGCAATAATAAATCAAGCACTTACAAATTACACGTATATTGTCGATCCGAGTCAACCTCCAGTTACAGCAACATCCTCATCTAATACGGTGACTACAGCTGTCGTTGATGCATCATTATCCGCAATTAAAAATACAGATTCTCTCGTACAATCTACTAACGGTACAATCACTTACACAGTAGTTGTTCAAAATAACGGAAATACAACTGCAAATACAGTTACTTTAACAGATTTAGTCCCAGAAGGTACTGCATTTATTCCGAATAGCGTGACCATTAATAACATCTCAGTTCCAGGTGCCGATCCAAACGTAGGAATACCATTAAACTCCATCGCGTCGTCAGAAATTGTCACCGTCACATTCCAAGTTATCGTTCAATCTATTCCAAGCGTGAATCCAATTTCTAATATAGCCCGTATTGACTATACTTTTATCGCCGATCCAACTGCTCCTATCATCTCTCGAACAATTACTTCGAATCCAGCTTTCACACAAATTTCAGATGCGAATGTTCTTTCTTTAAAAGCAGTCAATGCACAACAAGCAACAACTGGCGACATTTTAACCTACACGATAACACTAGAAAATACCGGAAATATTCCAGCTACGAATCTCATATTTTCAGATACTATTCCAGAAGGTACCACATTCGTAGAAAATAGTTTTACACTTAACGGAACAGCTATACTTGGTGCCAATCCAAATGTAGGTGTTACTTTGCCTACCCTAGCAGCAAACGCTACTCACCTTATTGCGTTCCAAATTCTTATTAACGATCCATTCTCGCAAGAATCGATTACAAATCAATCTAATACAACATATACAATTCAACCAGACCCAGGGCAACCACCTATTACTGAAACATCTACAAGTAATATTGTCATTACAAATTTCGTGCAAGCACAATTGACAATTACAAAAACGTCCAATCCAATAACTGTAGATATCGGTGGAACTATCCTTTATATTTCTGAAGTGAAAAACATCGGTAATGTTGATGCAATAAATATTATTTTCACAGATTCTATTCCAGCCGGGACTACATTCGTTCCCGATAGTGTCACAATTAACGGTGTCCTGCAGCCAGGTGTAAATCCTGAAAACGGAATACCGATTGGAACAATTCCAGCAAACAGTTCCAAAACGATACTATTTCAAGTGCAAACAAATAATCCACCTACTGAAACCGAAATTGCAAATCAATCTTCAGCAACTTACCAATATGTAAGTATTCCTACAGCCCCACCAGTAAATCGCTCTGCAAATTCTAACATTGTTACAACATCACTTCAAAATGCAAATATTATTTCTGTTAAAAGCGCGGATGTAAATTTCATATCAATCGGGCAAATTATTACCTACACAAATACACTACAAAATATAGGAACCGTTCCGGCTAACAATACCGTGTTCATTGATAACATTCCAGAAGGTACTATATTCATTGAAGATAGCTTAGCAATAAATAATGTAACTCAGCCTGGCGCTAATCCTGAAAACGGAGTAGCTCTAGGCACGATACAACCAAATGAAACAGTCACTATTTCATTCCAAGTACAACTTACAAATATATCAGAGGGCAATACAGTCATTAATATTTCAGACACTTCGTACGAATACCAAATTGACCCTAGTTCTCCAATTATTCAGCGTAGATCGTTATCAAATGCAGTAAATACTGAAGTACGGACAGCAAATGTTAGTGCCATTAAATCCGCCAATAGATCCATTACACGTATCGGTCAAATCATCACATATACAGTCGCAGTTACAAACGCTGGTACAATACCTATTATAAATACGCTTCTACTTGACGCAATTGCTGCTGGCACCACATTCGTTCCAAATAGCATCCTTGTAGATGGCGTACCAAGACCTAACGAAAATCCAATTACCGGTATCAATCTTGATATAATTCTTCCAAATAATACGATTATTGTTACGTTCCAAGTAAGCGTAGTCTCTATACCACCACAAAATAACATTAATAATATCGCCGTCATTCACTATGAGTATCAACTAGACCCAAGCTTACCACCAATTTCAGAAACGACCTCTTCCAATACTACAAATATACAATTTATTGATGTTATTCTTATCGCTACAAAATCCGCTAATACAGTATTAGCTAATATTGATGAAACCATTGCATATACAGTACTCATTCAAAATAACGGATCCACTACAACTAACTCCATCTTTTTTACAGATACGATAGAAGATGGAACAGTCTTTATTCCGGGAAGTGTAATAGTTAACAACACTGTATTTCCTGCAGCAGATCCAAATATCGGTTTTTCTATTCCTAATATTGCGTCAAGTCAATCGACAACAATAACATTCCAAGTTTCCGTTACGAATTTACCTGCTGTAAATCCAACACCTAATACTGCAAACATCGTCTACGACTTTATTTTCAATCCTGACTTTGCACCAATTCAAAAATCTACTACTTCCAATACTACTTTCGTTCAAATTAATGATGCTGATATCGTTTCACTAAAAACTGTTGATTTGACTTCTGTAACGATTGGTGACATTTTAACTTATACAACAACTTTAACGAATACAGGGAATACGGATGCTACTGCTGTTGTATTTACAGACAATATCCCTGATGGAACAACCTTTATAGACGGTAGCGTTTTAGTAAATAACATTCCGCAGCTTAATGCCAATCCAAGTAACGGTATACTTGTAGGCACGATTGCTCCTAACGTTACGATCACAGTCACATTTTCCGTTACTGTGGTAGCTCTTCCAGCTAGTGGCCATGTTCAAAATCAAGCAACTTCTCGTTATACAATAAATGGTGAAGAACAAATATCAAGTAGTAATATTACCTTCACTGAAGTTATTTCTGCAAATGTAATTGCAACAAAAACAACACCTATCCAATATGCTGACCTACAAACTATCATCCCTTATACAATTTCCATCACCAATAATGGGAATATACAAGTGGAAAACATTATTGTTACAGATATCATCCCAGCAAATACGAGCTTTATAGAGAATAGTGTTATTGTGAATGGCAACGCTCGTCCAAATGATAATCCACTTAACGGTATACAAATTGATAACATTCCGCCTAATACGACAGCAACTGTTCTATTCCAAGTACGGATTACTTCGATTCCGCAAACAAATCCAATCTCTAACACGAGTACAATTCAATATGAATACACGGTACCAGATCGACCACCTATTACCGAAACTATTATTTCATCAGCTGCCGCAACAGAAATTAATCACGCGAATTTGAATAGTAATAAAGCTGTTGACCTTGCATTTGCAACGGTTGGTGATACGTTAACGTATACGATTACCCTAAATCAAACCGGTAATGTTGCAACAAATGATGTAATCATTCAAGATATTATTCCTCAAGGTACTACGTTTATAGAAAATAGCGTCATTGTAAACGGAGAAACGCTTCTAGGAGTAAATCCAGTAAGCGGCATACCAATTGGTACTATAATTGTTGGTGGAGATGCTATCGCTTCATTCCAAGTTTCTGTGACTTCTATCCCAACACCAAATGAACTCAACAACGAAGCAATTACTACTTTTAACTATATAGTCAACCCAAATAACTTACCTGTTACAAATACGACTACAACAAATACTGTCACAACAACTGTCCAAAATGATAATGTTATTGCTATAAAATCTGCTGATGTCACGAATGCCTTACCTGGTCAAACTTTAACGTATACTATTACGATTACTAATAGTGGAAATGTAACGATTGAAGATCTTCTTGCCATAGATACCGTACCAATAGATACAGCCTTCGTTACTAGCAGTGTTACGATTAACGGAATTAATCAACCTAATGCGAATCCCGAAAACGGTATTATGTTAGGAAACCTTGCTCCTAATGAATCTGCTATTATCACATTCCAAGTAACAATATCTTCTTCAACTACCCAATCTGTAATCAATAATGATGCTTCTGTTTCCTATACTGTTACCATTGATCCGAATGAACCACCTATTACAATTACAAAGCAAACAAACACCGTGACAATCACGATCGTTGATCCAATGGTGAGCATCGAGAAAAACGCTGACAAATCTACTGTCGTTATAGGAGATATTATTACATTCACATTAGAAATATTTAATCATTCACCAATTCCTACAGTAAGTACTTCCGTTTCAGATACGATTCCAGCTGGTACAACATTTATAGAAAACAGCGTAACAATTAACGGTACTCCGGTTCCAAATGTTCGTCCAGACACTGGTATAAATATCGGTTCTTTGTCTGCAGATGCAGTAGCAACTATAACATTCCAAGTTCTCGTAACTTCTATTCCTTCAAACAGTACGATTATCAATTTTGCAACCGTTACAGCCGCTTTTCAATTAACACCACAGGATCCGATTATTACTTTCATTGTTAATTCGAATATTGTTCGTATACCTGTTCAATTTATTACTGCGACAGTCACGAAAAACGCTTCCGTCAGCTCAGCTTATTTAAATCAATATTTTGATTACACGGTGCGTATTACGAATACTTCCGAGATTTCACTTTCAAATATCTCGTTACAAGACACCATTCCAGCAGGTTTACAATTTATAAACGGCACTGTCTTCATTAATGGGGAACGCTCGCCATTAGCGAACCCGAATATCGGTTTCCTAGTCGCTACTAATTTGGAACCGAACGAAACAATTATCGTGTTATTCACAGTACAAGTGATAAGTCCACCTATTCATAATGAATTTAAAAACACAGCAAACGTTTCTTTACAACTTCAAATCTCGCCTACCGATCCACCAATTACAGTAACCGTTACAAGTAACGAAAACATCGTCACCTTTATTCCAGAAAATCCAGATGAAACACTACCAAATTTTAATTGTTTCTTTGACGGTGAACGTTTCATACGCATTACTCCTCGAAATATACGAAATTACTTTTGGACTTGGATTTGGTGGCGTTAATCAAAAAGAAAAAGCTTGTAGTTCGGATAATATCCAACCTACAAGCTTTTTTCATAAACAAAATTATCAATTGCTAGCAGCACTATATGCTACATGTCGTTTCTCAATCCGTTCTTCAATTTCTTTCATATTCTCTTTATTAGTTAGTAGGGATTGTTTATTTTCTATTAATAATTGTTTAAAGGATTTTCTCACTTTTTTTCGCATGTTTATTTTCCTCCTTGGGGGATGGTTTATATAAAAGATAACTTGAAACTTTAATCAATGAAAGGATGTACCCTCACTAATTATTAGCCTACATCAATCGGGCCTTTACAGGGAGTTACTCTTCCATCATCACTCTTTATTCAGCGATAATATTGATATAGAAGTCCCACCGCCCGTTAATGCGGGATAAGGATTTATCTGTGTAGACTTATAATAATTGATTGTTGTGAAATCCATTTGAACTTCACATGAAAATTCCGTTTATTTTCTGACAACTTTGTGAACAAAAAAAGAAAGACCGATTCATTCTAAATCGGTCTTTCTAGTATTTATAACATGTTTATTAATATTTCAGGTCTTCCCCAATTCATTTCGTTACATACAAAGCGTAGTTTTTCTTCGTCCATTGTGTGTAACCCTTCTTCTAACGAACATGAAATTGGAACTTCACAATGAATTTGCGCTAATTGTAAAGAGATATTTAAATTCTCTAAATCACTTTCAATTTTTGTACGCTGCGCTTTCGTTAATGATGCTATATTTTCTAGTACTGCCGATACTGTGCCGTATTCTTGAATAAGCTTATACGCTGTTTTTTCACCAATACCTTTTACGCCTGGATAGTTATCACTCGTATCTCCCATGAAAGCTTTCGCATGGACAATTTGCCAAGGTTCTACACCTTTCTCTTCCATGATTTTTTCCGGTGTGTAATACTCGTAATTTCCAATTCCTTTACGAAGAAGCATAACTGTAACATTCGTATCAACAAGTTGAAGTAAATCTGTATCACCTGTCAAAACATAAACTTCTGCTTCATTGCAATATTGTTTTGCAAGCGTACCAATACAATCATCCGCTTCATAACCTTTCATGCCTATTACAGGCATAGATAATTTCGCAGTCATTTCTTGCACTAAATCAAATTGCGGAATTAATTCTTCTGGCGGTGCTGCACGATTTGCTTTATAATTCGAGAAAGATTCCGTTCTAAATGTCGTACTTCCCATATCCCAGCACGTTACAATGTGCGTTGGTTCGATTGCTTGTGTTGCTGTTAATAAATGCTTCATATAACCATGAATCCCGTTCGTCGGGGTACCATCTTGTCGTTTCATAAATTGTCCGTAGACACTTGTTGCGTAAAAAGCACGAAATAATAGTGCCATACCATCAACTAATAATACTTTTTTCATAATTCCTCTCCTACTAACAAAAAATAATAACCTCACGTTATCACGTAAGGTTATATAAATAGATTACCATTCTACGTTTTTTCAACTTTGTCTATTATACATTGTTTTTATATATTTAGCATCATTAACACATTAAGACGTTCTACTGCAACAAGTATGAAGTATTCCTGAATACGTATTTTTACCTGTTGAAACAACTACAGCCTTTGCATTTCCACCAATAATATTAGTACCTTTAAAACATACATTTTCAAGTTCAAGTGGATTATAGTCTTTCATCCGTTTTAATGGAATAAATCTTTTACGTTCAAGGTGGTAGCAACTTTCAAATTTCTCAACATTTGCATCGTTCCCTGTCAACACAGATTCATTTACCAATAAATCATTTGCATAAATGATACGTACATCTGCCGGTACTATATCACCTTCTGAAAGAAAAATCATATCTCCTGGTACAAGTTCTTGTACTGGTAACTTCATCATTTTCAGTTCGTTATTTAGCCCTGTACTACTAGCACATTCTACTCTAGACACAGTAATTGTTTCACATTGCAATTGATCACGCACATGTTGTTTTGAAAAACCTGGAATCATTCCACTTAACTTCATTATTACTTCTGCAATACGCGCTCTTTTTGAAGTCAATTCATTTCGACCGTATACTTGAATACGTTTTTGCGCCTCTTTCATAGATAATCCGTCTCTTGTTGTTTTAAAATACGCAAATACAGATTTTACATCTCTTGTTGCAATTTCAATTAATAAATCTTTATTTTTTTGAAGCATTGTTTGTTCTTTCATTGATTTTTTACTTTGTTTATATGACGTGTTACCCACAGTTTTGTTTACATATAACATATTATCGTCTCCTCCTTTACAACATAGGAAGAAACGCTTTGTTTCTCAATTTATCCACTTTACCGTGAAAGTGTCTAGCGCTTAATTATGTATATAAACGCTACATTATGATAAATATAGAGGGAGGAACAAGTCGTTTCCTGCCTACATCATATATTTTTGATTTGAAGTATATGGGTAACGGAACCGAGTCAGAATTTGACATGCTCCTCACCTCCTCGTTTATTTTTATAGTTTATATTATGAAATGACTCATAGATTGGTAACAAAAAAGACCCTTACTCATAAGAGAGCAAAGGTCATTGCATACACAAATAAACGATTCCTAATATAATTAGAAATCTACGGACCTCTCCCTCGCCGAGTTTTAGCACTGTATAGCATAGGTTCATTACCAGCTACGTTAAGAAAAACCTTAATTCGATCATTCCTGTTGACCCATTGGCGTCTCTCGACATTTTTGGGCAGTAGCATTTCTCTATACAGGAGCCTCACCTAACAGAGACTTATTTTAATTACATAGAAAATGTTACTCTTATTTAAAATAGATGTCAACACTTTGTATGGAAACTTTTCCTTATTACAGAAAAGCCCTCTCTGTTGTTAGCCTATTTTCTCATATATAGTACAAGTTAGCGAACGAAAAAAACTTACGTATAAAACGTAAGTTTTTAGTAAGTTACACAACCAGCAATTACAATACCAATTGAAAGTGATAAAAACATAAGAAACAGGCCGACTGCTTGATTATCTTCTTCAAGGCTTTTATTTATATTAAAGCGTGGTGTAAGCCACTCAGCTAAATAATAAACAATAATTTGGGCCAAAATACCAACCGCTCCCCACGAAACCATATCCAAAAGTGAAATGGAATTAGCGGCCGTTGAATATAAAACGATAGCTAGCCCGAGTACCCTTCCTCCAAGTACATAACTGACCGCTTTGTTACCCTGAGCCATTAACTTAAATTCTTTCACTTTCGTTGTCACTTCCATAAGGAACAAACCTATACATAAAAGTGCGAGTGATACTGCTAAATATAGTAAAAAATTAATCATTTATTTTCCCCCTTCTTAATACCTACTGGTAAATAATAAGATTCATTTCCTGTAATCTTTTCCCCAGCACGTATACCGATACTGCTCGCTTTTCCAGCGATTAAAAACGCCCCAAACACATACGATAGTTTCTCCACTCCTTTTTCAGTTTCCAAACATACAACTGGAAGCTCTATATACTTTTGAAATATCGGCAATGACGTTTTATATGTTTCATGTGCATTTCGAATCATAATATTCGTGTCTTTATCGCGAATTGTAATTGTGTCACCTTCCCTACCAAACGAAGGTTTTTGAACGAAAGAACCTTTTCCTAAAAATAAATCTGGTTCTAAATATGTAGGTAGCATATATTCTTTAACCCACTGTTGTTCCTCATTTGTATAAAAAGCCCCTTCTTCTGCTAATCCCCAAATAAGACACTGAATTGATTTTGGCTGAAGTAAAAAGGCAGACAAAGGATTTATAATAAAGAGATTTCCGTCTTTTACAAGTTGCAGCAGTTCCACACCTACCAAATCTCCTGTTTCAGGATCTTGATCCTCAATTAAATCTTCTATCGGATACGTTTGGCGATATAAAACATCAATCTTCGCCCCATCTTTATCAACTAGAGCATCTTTCGTAATTCTAAGTTCTGACATTGGCACTACTTTATTTTCAACATGGCATAACTGACTTAAATACATAGTCGTATTCCAATCCTCAATATGTTCATGATGTGCTGTAAAAACAACATTTGGATTGTCTAATCCCTTTGTCGCTTCCATTACAGCTTTCGTAACACCAGAAGATAGTAATCGTTCTTGATCCGAGTTTGGATCATCATAACCTAGGTTTTCACAAACTTTTCCATTCATTTGAAAGCATTCCATAATAAAAGTTGGTGTATCACTATTAAACTCAAGCATTTTAATTTGGTTATCAACCGTTATAACGAAATCAAATCGTGAAATAACAGATTCAGGATATAATCCTATCATTCTAATGAATGATAAGCTCGCAGGAGGAAAACCAAGCTCAAGAAGCTGTTCGTCACTTAAATTTCGCAAAAGTCTAGCAGTCTTAAAAAATATTTTACCCATTCGTTCAGTCGCTAAGTGTAATTGTTCCAAAGTCTGATTTGTTATAGAAAAAACATGAAACAAACTATATTCACATTCATATAAATCCGACCAAAAATTCGGATATTTTAAATAAAATTCTTTTCGATCCCTTATGTATTGCGACATATTTTAGCCTCCAAATCCTCCCTTTGAACCGCTTCCAATTCCACCTTTAAATTCAGCAGACGATTGATACGATTTAAACGCCGATGAATTTTTAAAAGTGGATTTATTTTGATAGTATCGCCCACCATAGAAATAATGCCCACGATAACCTGAACTACTATCATCACACTGCCATACCCCAAGTTCATCATCCCAATCCCAATCAGAACAACTATTATCATTCGGTTTTGGGGGAAGATCTTGTGCGCAACCAAATAAAGTGCCAGTCATTAAAGACGTTACGACACCACCTACTAGCCATTTCGTTTTTGTCACCTTCGCACTCCCCTTTTTAAATTCTATTCCTATTATATAGGATGGCATGATAAAGTAGAAGAAAAAGGAAGAAGAGGGTAACTAACTGTTACGATTTATTTAACCGATTATAATCAATGTTAATTAAATATATCAGTAAGCCCTGCTAGTCAAGTGATTGGCTAGTAGTGAGGGTTAACTGCGGGCAATCCCTAAAGCTGATTGAACTACAACGTGGCTAGAAATAGCGAGCGTGAATGTCGCGAAAGCAGAAAAAATCAATCAGATGATGCAAGGTTAAATCCTAAACATTAGAACAATGGGTCTTCCGCCTCGAATCATCTAAGTCAAAAGTGATAAGATGAACGTTCAACGACTATCTCGTATAACTGACGAGAGTACATCACAAGCCTATGGTGCTGGAAAAATCCTCTATCTCTAAAGAGATAAACATATAGTCTGCGCTCATGTGAAAACATGAGAAGTTCATAAGAGAACTGGCTAAGGAATTGCGCCCTTAGTTGAACGAGATAAATTTAATTAAATCTATCAAACCTCATTGAATATACCGAACATACGTACTATTGTAGGTTCAATGAGGTAAGAATAATAATGAAATTTTTACGAGTTAGTCAAGTATCAGAATTAACAGGTTTGCATCCGAGTAGTCTTACGAGAATGCTGGTGGAACACGCTACTATTCAGAGGAATCCATCTTTCATTATCTAAAAGGTGAGTGTCCGAATAATCGCACAGTAAAGGAGTAGGCTTCTGATGATATTGGCGAAGAAAGTCAGACTAATTCCAACGCCTGAACAAGAAAAAGTGCTTAGAAACCATGCTGGCGCTGCAAGATTCGCTTATAACTATTGTAAAAGAATGAGTGATAGATACTATAAGCTATTTGGAAAATCTGTTTCACAGTTAGCTTTACAGAAACGATTTACAAAGATCAAGAAGCGAAAGAGATATGAGTGGTTAAATGACATCAATGCACAAGTTCCTAAACAGGCTTCAAAAGATTTTGATACGGTGAGGAAAAATTCGTTCAAAAAGTACAAAAATGGTTTTCACACTTCTTATAAATCTAAAAAAGATTTAACCCAGGGATTTTATGCCAATTATGAAAGACTGGTTATAGGAAAAAAAGTAGTTCATATTCAGTCTATTGGAGAAGTGAAAACAAGCCAACAACTACCAAGGAACAAAAAAACATCAAATCCAAGAGTTACCTTTGATGGTCGTCACTGGTGGATTAGTGTAGGGTTTGAAGAATCCTTTGAATTCCAAGAACTAACCCATGAGTCGATTGGTGTGGATATTGATTTAAAAGAGCTTTTTGTAGCTTCTAATGGTATGAAAGAACGAAATATAAACAAAGATGCTAAGGTTAAAAAACTTTTGAAAAGGAAAAAGTCAGCACAAAGAGATATGTCTAGGAGATTTAAAAATGGTGTAAAAATTCAGTCTGCCGGATATGAAAAAGCGAAAGCTGAGCACCTGCGGTTATCTAGGAAAATTACGAATATCCGAAATAACCATATCCATCAAGCAACAGCTACATTGGTGAAAACCAAACCAATGAGGATTGTTGTGGAAGACTTATCTATCTCAAACCTGTTAAAAAACAAAAAACTATCGAAGGCACTTTCCTTTCAAAAATTAAACTTCTTCTTTCAATGTTTGTCATACAAGTGCGAGAAGTATGGCATTGAGTATGTAAAAGCTGATAAATGGTTCGCTTCAAGCAAGATTTGCTCATGTTGCGGAGTTAAATACGACCATTCAGTTCAACCAGAAGGACAGTGGAGTTTAAAGATTCGTGAGTGGCGTTGTGTTCCATGCAATAGCCATCACGGTAGGGATGTAAATGCTTCGATAAATTTATCAAGATGGGTAAAATAAATGCTTGATAATAGGAGGTAACGATACTGCCTCGTGTGGAGTGTTATACCCCTCGTCCCTTCGGGGTTGCGAGAACACGATGAAGCACTAACTTGTGTAAATTTGATTGAATTATATAGATTTAGTTAAGTTTATCGTATCGGATAAAATGCGCTTAGAATATCGACTTAATGATGAAACGAAAGGGTATCCTGCTTTATGGAACTACGCCAATATTTCTAATTCTGAAATTATCGCACGCATGACTTGTGAATATTTTATTAAAGAGAAAAATACTTATGTTGTTACTGCAACTTCGGTTGATCCAGACGGAACAGCAGTTATTTATATTCAAAAAGAAGTTTTCGCCAATGACCCTTCAGACCCTACATACTCCCACATCGGTTTTGAAATTAGAGAACTAAGTGAAACGAGTTCAAGCTTAGTAGATAGTCAAGATGTATGGAACTACGAAGAAATTTTACCATCTCTTCATTCAGATATTATATATATTCAGCGAGACGGCATGTCTATGGAATTCTCCTTGGATTCAAGAGAGATTGATGAAGACAGAAAGTGCTACATTTATTACGGAAACTTCACAGGTGAATCAAGATAATATTGATATATCTATGCAACAAAAAAACCTTACGTATAAAACGTAAGGTTTTTATATAGCCCCACATATGCCGTTCTCTCTAGATGTCCATAAACCTGCTCTCACAGGTGGATGCTCTCACAAATGTTTGTAACTTCCTTCTTAAAAAGATGGCATGTTAGCTACATTTAAATATTGAACTTCCATATTAAACTTATTGGTTTAAGACATGCATAAGCTACGTACACCGTAGGAATTTTATATAAGGTTAGTTGAAATAAGACCCCCGCACGTGCCGCTCCTCGTAAATGTCCAAAAACCCGCTACTCGCAGGTGGATGCCCTCACAGTTACCGTACATCTTCCTCCACAAGGAAGGCTTGATGATGGTCGCTAAATATTGAGCTTCCGTATAACTAACATCGGTTTTAGACATAAATAAGTTACGTACACCGCAGGATGTATTATTTACTTGTCGTTATATTATCACATTGTTTCCAATGTGTAAAATACAAAGTTTTTCGAGAAATCTCTTGCTTGTGACCTTATTTTAATACAAATTATTTTTGCATGCAAGTGATTAATCTTCTTCTTTTGCAATTTGATTTTCTGGATAAGAAATCCAATCACTCCAGCTACCTGCATACAATTTAACATTTTGGAATCCAGCCAATTTTAACGCAATGATATTTGGACATGCCGTAACACCAGAACCACAATATACAATGGTTTCCTTATCTTTCGACAGATTTTGGAATCGTTCTTGTTGCTCAGCTTCATTCTTAAATTGTCCTGATTGCAACATTCCATCCTTCCAAAAATAGTTTGCTGCTGTCGGAATATGTCCTGCTTTATAATCGACAAGCTCCTCTACACCAGCATAACGTTTCGGCTCTCTTGAATCAATTAACGTAACATCTGCACCTGCCTGGATATTCTCTCTTACTGTTTCCATCGATACAAGCATATGATCTTGTATGTTTGTTTTGAATGTTTTTCGTATAACAACAGGAATTTCCGTTGTTGTCAGTAGTCCATTCTCTTTCCAAACCGGGAAACCACCATCTAATATATATACTTTCTCATGTCCTACATAGTTACATAACCACCATAAACGAGCAGCATTTGCACCAGCTTGACTGTCATACGCAATTACTGTCGTATGTTCATCAATACCAACCTCCGAAAGCTTGTCCGCAAACTCTTCAATGCTTGGCAACGGATGGCGGCCACCATGTTCTGCTATAGGACTTGATAAATCTAAATTCAAATCAAAATATAACGCATGAGGAATATGTTCTTCTTCATACTTTTCTCTACCCCAATTAGGATTCGCTAAATCAAAACGACAATCGATTACACGGACGTTCTCATCTTCTATATGCTCACGTAACCATTCGACTGTAACTATCATCTTTAACGACCTTCTTTCTCTTGTAAACGACTTACATACTCCATAACCATTTCTTCTGTAACATATTTACGCTGTAAGGTAACACCATTTTTTGCAAGATCATTAATTTGCTTTGTTACAACATTAATGACATCAACCGAAAATTCTTTCCCATTTGACGCAAGAGATACGGCTGCTTCAATAGCTGCTTCACGCCGCGCATCTAATTGTAAACATGCTTTTACACTTTCATTTTGTTTACGAGAATGTGCTGTAATTGCTTTATGTACTTCCATCTTCTCTTCCCCCTAAATAAGTTATACGTTCTAATTCAATTCCATTGCAAGCCGAATCATATCACGGCATACAATGCCATTTTCAATAATCTCTTCTTCATAATGCTTCGAAAAGTAATCAAAATCAATAGAAAAAATACGAAATCCACATTTTTGATATAAAGCAAGTTGTGAAACACTAGAATTGCCTGTACCAATTTCAAGTTTTGACATACCATATCCTTTAGCAGTTTCTACGGCATGCCTTAATAGCTTCTTCCCAATCCCTTTTCCTTGCAAATGCTCTGCAACCGCAATATTCATGATTTCCATCGTCTTCGGCCTTGTTTCCAAAAGAACATACACACCGATGACGCTGCCCCCTTGCTTTGCTACGTATGTTAACCCTCTTTGTACATATATAGCTATTTGCCGTTCACTTGGATCAGCAAGTAGCAATAAAGACTTCGGTATAGCCTCTTTTAAAATACGTTCTATTACAAAAGACATAAAAAATCCCCCCATCTCTATTGTTCTAAACCCTCCTTGTCTACCATAAATAATAGAAAGGAGGGATTCACCATGGACAACAATGAGAAAAAATGCAACGTCATCTCTATTGATGGAAAGAAGAAGAAAAGCGACACGTATTCCTATCCAAAATTAGTAGTTGAAAATAAAACATACGAATTTTCTTCATTCGTCTTATGCGGTGAAACACCAGATGGCAGACGACTCGTTCTTACTCATATGATTTCTACCGATGAATTTGCTGGATTTGTCAAATCTTTAGATACTGTACTGCAAAAGAAAATTGAACGAATCTTTTTCTCATAACGACTATATAACATAAATTTCTTTTTCAATCTCTACTAACTGCTTGTGCAATTGTTCTTTACTTTGTTCATATAGAAATACATCGATCGTTTCAGCCAATGCAAACAATATACTTTCATAATAGTTCATCACATCTTGTTGCATCACTTTTTGGAATAAGTTCCACTTCATATCCCATTCTTGCTTATAATGATGAACAAATAAATCTTTTTCATCGGCTACATAGTTTGATACAAGCGGTTCTAATACAGATTTAGCGTCTTCTTGCATAAAAGCTTTGTCATTCTTTTCAAAAAAGCTTTTCTCATTTTTAAAATGTGCCAGTGCTTTTTTGAAATCTTTTATTTCAACTGAAGGGAACGGTTCTTTATGCGTAATATCTTTATATTCATACTCCACTGTTCCATTCATAGAAATTGATTGATTTTCTACTTTACAGTTCACTACAATTTCGTCCTTTGCACGCTTCATCGCTTCGTCTATCCATTTTTCAAGACGTAATGATGTCGCACGCATTTCTTGTAATAAATCATGCTGAATAAATGCTACTAATTCCATAACACACTGTTGCAATTGTGTTTTCACATTTCCATCCGTTCGAAGTGACGCCGGATTAATAAATTCAGTAAACACATCGTTATAACGTAGGAATAGACGCTGTTGCACGTAATAAAGCAACTCTTTCACTTCATTTTGCATCGCCTGTTCTTCAGCAAGTACACTATATGATGAAATGATATGAAGTAGTTGATCACGCTCTGCTTCATATTTTTTCGTTTGCTTCTCTTTCTCTTCATTCCCCTGCTTTGCACCATTTATCATGTTTACTAAAAGCTGATCTGCCCCTTTCAACGCACCATATAGAGCATGCACAGAAACAAGCATTAAATCTCTCATCATAAAGGACGTAAATGATTCCTCAAACTTAGTAATTCCAGAGTTTTGTAAAATACCATACTTCTCTTTTTTAACATTCTTTCCTTGTTTCTCTTCAAGCGCACATAAACTTGAAATTGCAAATAAACGCGGATTTCTAATACCGTATTGCAGTAGCTGATCTGCGATATAACCTTTTACCATTTCAAGTTCTTCTTCAGACTCTGCTAAATCCGCCGCATTAATTAAGAAGAACATTTTATCAAGAGCAAAAGTATCCTTTACACGACCAAGCTGAATTAAAAATTCACGATCAGCACGAGAGAATACATGGTTATAATATGTTACAAATAAAATAGCATCTGCGTTTTTAATATACTGGAATGCAACATCAGTATGGCGAGCATTAATAGAATCCGCTCCAGGTGTGTCTACAAGCGCTACTCCCTGCCTTGTTAAAGCACAATCATAATAAAGCTCCATATACTCAACGAAGCATGATTTTTCTTCATTCGCTACATAATCAGAGAACTCTTCTAATGTGACTTGTACTTGTTCTCCTAAATAAGTAGAAACTGCATCATACCCTTTTTGTACCGCTCGTAAAAAGCTAAATGTTGTTTTTTGCTTCCCAGTCGGTGAAGGATATTTCATAACTTTATCAATTTGTGCTAACGCCTCATCTAACGTAGTAATCTCATAATGAAACAGCTTATAAACAGCTTTCATATCTTCTAATAGAGCTTGCTTTGATTTGAATTGAACCAATACTGTTCCGTGTGGTTTTTCCTCTGTAACCGGCAAAATTTGATTAATCGTTGCCGTCGTCGGATTTGGTGATACAGGAAGTACCTTCTCACCAAGTAAGGCATTGGCAAATGATGATTTCCCAGCACTAAAAGCTCCGAATAACGCTACTGTAAATTGTTTCGTTTCCACACGACGCCTTTTTTCTATCACCTCTTGCTGTACATGTTTCAGCGCTGGCAATGGCTCTAATATCATTTCAGCTTTCTTCACTTTCTCTAATATACGCTGAATATTTAAAGCTGCCGTTCCTTTTATCTCTTCTTCATGAGCCGCTACATTATCATTTACAATTTCCTGCTCTTGTAGTGTGAATTTCTCACTAACAATTTGTTTTTCACGTTGCAATATCTCCTCTATTTGCAATCCATCTGGTGTAGCAACACGCTCGTGCCAAACATTTTGTAAATAACTTTCATATGTCTCTAAATTGTTACTGTATTGTAATTCCGTCTCTTTTGCCGTTTGCAACATCGTATATTTTTCAATCTCTTCTTCCATACGAGCAACTGCTTCCTTCACTTTTTGCTTTAAAACGACTGCACTTTTATCAAAAATTTGCTGTGCTTTTGTAAAATAACGTTTCTTCAGTTCATTCGCTACATCCGCTGTATAAAGAAGTAAGTAATCACCTGTGAAACCTGCACCTTGTTTAATGACTTCAGCTAACATTTCTGGTCCAAAAGCAATTTCTAAAGCATATATGTCTTTCCCAATTTCCTCCGTGAACAATCCTTCTTCTTTTAAGAAGGCTACAATAAATTCTTTCACATGAAAATCAAGTTGCGTTTCAACAGTCTTTTGAAGGGCAGAATAAAACGCCTCTACACGTCTTTGTTTTTCTTGCTCCGTCTTTCCTTTCGCAAATAGCAAACCAACTTTAAACTTTGTTAATTTCGTTTCTAAATATGCATTTGCCAATTCTCTCATTTCAAATGGCATTAAATACGCGTTATCTAATATAGCTTGTAAACCTTTTATAAATTCGTTTCTCACATGAGATTCTTTACTAGCCTCGCGATGTTTAGTTTCCGTTAGCTCTTCTTTCTTTTCAACTATTTCTGAAATCGAAAGCGGTGATGCTAACTCTTCCTCATATGTCAAAAGAGCTTTTTCATTTTCAGAAACAATAAACGAGAAATGTTCTCCCATTAAATATTCTGTTTCTCGCTCCATTCCCTCTCTTACATACTGCTCTTTTTCTTTCATAATAGAAGTAATTAATGTTTCTAAACTTCCAATTTCATTATGTTGATGGTTCATCATTCGTAATGACGTATAATAAACTCCATCTACTTCAATATCCCAGTTAGAGAACGATTGTTTCACACTATCTTTATAATCCTCAAATGATAATTCATTTTCTTTATGTTTATCTATTTGATTTACAACGAGATAAACCGTTTTATTACGTTGTTTCAATTCTTTAACAAATTGCAAATTCACTTCCGATTGGACGTGATTATAATCCATCATATAAAAAATTACGTCTGCTAGATGAAGTGTCGATTCTGTCGCTAGTTGATGGGCATCATCTGTCGAATCAATTCCTGGTGTATCAACTAACATAACTCCCTCAGGAATTGGCGCATCATTTCGATAAATATGAACACCAATTACCTCATCGCCATCTTTACAAATCTGTTTTAATTCTTCTGCTGAATATGCACCGTCATATTCGTACTGTTCTCCAGATTTGACCGTTACAACAACACGATCTAATCCCTTTTCAATTTTGACGACGTTAGCGCTTGTCGGAATCGGACTTGTTGGTAACAACTGCGCTTTATATAGATGATTCATCATCGTTGATTTCCCTGCCGAAAAGTGGCCGCAGAATGCTATCATAAGCTGCTCTTGTTTATATTTTTGAATCACTTCAAACAACTTTAAGCTATTCTCTGCATCGCCGTGTTTTTGCCACTCTTCATAAAAACAAACAAGTTTTTTCATACCGTTTGTCTGTACTATGTTTGTCATCCCCTTGTTCCCCTTTATCCAAGATGTATATACTTTTTCCCGCTATTTGCGAGCTCTTAATCAGTGAGAGATGCATCTCCCCATTGATTACAGTTTCACTTTACTATCATACTAAATTTTCAGCATATTCTCATTAAAAATAAAAAATCCCTTTCATTCTTTTTACAAATGAAAGGGATTTTATGTCATTTTATTCATTTTGCTGTTCCTACTCCATTTAAAACATATTTCGCAATAACTGCATATACAGCGACTGTACCTGCTACTAATGCATATACCATACTCGCGCACCAACCTTTTTTTGATAATGATTATCACTTTTGAATACATTTTATCATTAAAGAGAATCATTATCAACAAATTTCTAAAAAAGAAAGCTCCTTCGGGAAAAGGAGCTTTACTGCCTGTTTTAAAGAAGTTTAAAACTTGCTGTGCACTCTTATTATATCTCATAATACACATCTTAACAGTTTTAAAAATTGGAAATCCCCTCTATCCCCTCCCCCTTACATTTTGTATAATAAAAGGGAATTACTTATTAAGGAGGAAAATAATGACACAAAATCTCACGCAAGGCGAGAGGATACACTCAATTGATATCATTAGGGGAATAGCTGTACTAGGTATTTTTCTTGTTAACTGGCCTATTATTGCTGGAATTGACTCACGTGATCTTTCAGGAGTTTATGAGGGACTAGATAGTTATATCCGTCTAATTTACGATATGTTTATTCAAACAAAGTTTTATACTATCTTTTCGTTTTTATTCGGACTAGGCTTTTATATTTTTATGACTCGTGCTGAAGTGAAAACAGATCGACCAAAAACTTTATTTGTTCGTCGCTTACTTATTTTATTATTATTTGGTTTCTTACATTATGTGCTTTTATGGGATGGAGACATTTTACATACTTATGCAATCGCTGGATTTTTCTTATTTTTATTTTATAAGAGGGAACCTCGTACCATTTTAATATGGGCAATTGCTTTATTAAGTATTTTTCAATTTCTTATACTAATTGCTAGTATTAGTGTTGCCTTAATGTCAAAGGCTGAACTTGGATTCTCCTTACCAGTCATGCCACTTGAAGACTGGGTGTCACAAATACAAAATCGTTTCCATGCATTTTATGCTGATGGAATAGTATTAAATATTACAATGCTCCCAGAAACAGTTGGGCTATTTTTACTTGGTTTATACGCCGGTAAAAAGGATATTTTCCGCCGCACGAAAGAGTTAGATACAAAACTTAAAAAATGGCAAATTATTACGTTCATCTTAACATTACCAATGTGGTTCTTCATGGTCCGTTACTTCTTATCAAAACCATTTTATGAACCAATTTATATGCAGGCCTTTACAATGTTCAGTGGAAAAACATTATTCATCTTCTATATTTTCACGCTAATGCGTTTATTACAAAAAGAAAAATGGCAAACATTATTACGCCCATTCCAATACGTTGGACGAATGGCGTTAACAAATTACATCTCACATACAATTGTTACATTACTTGTATTCGGACTATTGTTCAAAAACGATTATCTTGCTCCATTATGGATAGGACCTCTATTTTGCATCAGTTTTTATACGTTACAAATCTTTATTAGCCGCTGGTGGCTTTCACATTATCAATACGGGCCACTTGAGTACATTTGGCGGCTTGGTACGTATGGGAAAATGATGCCACTTAAAAAGAAAAGCAAGGTCTCATAATGAGACCTTGCTTTTCTATGCTTCTCTTACTGCATTTTGCATCGAAACGGGCTCTTCTTTTACTTTCCCTTTTCGCTGCGGCACCATATTAAATACAATATTTAAAAGTACTGCTGATGCACTTCCTAGCACAATTCCGTTATCTGTTAAAATACGAATATTTTCTGGAAGTTGTGAGAATAATGTAGGAACGACTGTAACCCCAAGCCCAATTCCGACAGAGCATGCAACAATTAATAAGTTTTCTTGCTTTCCAAAATCAACGCTACTTAACATTTTAATACCATATGCCATAACCATACCGAACATCGCTAACATCGCACCACCCAGTACTGATTTCGGAATGATTGTTGTAATAGCTGCGATTTTTGGAATGAACCCTAGAACGATTAACATACCACCACAAGTATAAATAATAACGCGATTTCTTACTCCTGTTAATTGAACAAGTCCTACGTTTTGAGAGTAAGTTGTATATGGAAATGCGTTAAAAATACCACCTAACACCATCGCTAACCCTTCTGCGCGATAGCCTTTTGTTAATTCTTTTTCACCGATCTTTTTATTACAAATATCAGATAACGCAAAATATACACCTGTTGCTTCTACAATCCCTACACAAGCAACGAGAATCATCGTAATAATTGGCGTTAATTCAAATGTCGGTGTACCGAAGTAAAACGGCTGAATTCCGTGGAACCAATCTGCTTCTCCAACAGCTTGCAAGCTTACTTTCCCCATAAACGCTGCAACGATTGTACCGAACAAAAGACCTAATAAAATAGAAATAGAACGGATAAATCCATCAAAGAAACGATACATAATGATGATAAATAATAATACGCCAAATGCTAACGCTAAGTTTTCAAGACTTCCGAAGTCTTTGCTTCCTACTCCGCCAGCCATATCATTAATCGCTGCTGGAACAAGTGTAACTCCAATTACAGTAACAACAGACCCTGTTACGACAGGGGGAAATAATTTTACAAGCTTTCCAAATAATTTCGCAAAAATAACAACAAACAAACCGGCAGCAATAATTGCTCCATAAATAGAAGACACGCCGTATTGTTTCCCAATTGCAATCATCGGCCCAACCGCTGTAAATGTACAGCCTAGTACAACTGGAAGTCCAATACCGAAAAAGCGATTTGATAATGCTTGTAAAATTGTTGCAACGCCGCACATTAATAAATCAATTGAGACTAAATATGTTAACTCTTTTTGATTTAAGCCAAGTCCGCCTCCCACAATAAGTGGAACGATAATTGCACCGGCATACATAGCAAGCATATGCTGCATACCTAGCGATGCGATTTTAAATGGATGTTGCTTCATCGCTTATTTCACCTCCGCAGTTTCTTGCTGTACAAATGTAACTGTGCCGTTATCAAGTGATGCAATTTCTGCTAGTGACTCAACACGAACGCCTTGTTCACGAAGCTTCTTTCCTCCATCTTGAAATGCTTTTTCAATAACAATTCCAATTCCCGCAATGCTTGCTCCAGCTTGCTCTACTAAACTCATTAAACCTAAAGCAGCCTGACCGTTTGCTAAAAAGTCATCAATGATTAATACACGATCATTTCCATCAATATGAGTGCGAGATAGGGAAATTTCATTTGTTTCTTGTTTTGTAAATGAATATACGTTTGCAACATACATATTATCTTGTAACGTTAACGATTTACGTTTTCTTGCAAAAATTACTTTTACACCAAGCTCTAATGCAGCCATAACCGCTGGTGCAATGCCAGAAGATTCAATCGTCACGATTTTTGTAATGTTCCCTTCTTTAAAACGTTTAGCAAATTCTTTTCCAATCTCTTGCATAAGTACCGGATCAATTTGGTGATTTAAAAATGCATCTACCTTTAATACGTCACCAGATAAAACCTTTCCTTCGTTCAAAATCTTTTCTTGTAATACTTTCATGTTTGTTCCTCCTCTTATGCAATAAAAAAACTCCAAAAGCCGCCACCACTCGTTACAAGTGAGAGACGTGCTTTTGGAGTTTCGCAAAAAAGAATGCTTAACAAGCAAATATATTCGTCCTCACTCATAGTCAAAGTATTTACGGTACTTCGGTAGAAACTTGCAGGCCATATCCCCGCGATTATATGAGTGTAGCTAACTATTTATTTTATAGAAGGATTATAACGCAATTTTTACACTTTGAAAAGTATTTATTAATAAAACACGTACAAATTTTATAAAAACACTATTTTCGTTCGATTTTTGCAAACTCTTACATTCTCTATTACAACTTCGTTAAAATGACTGGCCCATCTTTTGTAATCGCAATTGTATGCTCGTATTGAGCAGATAATTTCCCATCCATCGTTCTTGCAGTCCATCCATTTAAATCAACTTTAGAATAGCGCATACCTACATTTACAATCGGCTCAATTGTAATTACCATGCCTTCTTGCAGCTTAGGTCCTTGTCCCGGTTTACCAAAATGAAAAATTGCTGGTTCTTCATGAATCTCTTTACCAATCCCATGCCCCGTAAAATCTCTTGCAACAGAAAAACCTTCAGCATTTGCATAACTTTCAATTGCAAAACCAATATCCCCTACATGATTACCGATTATCGCCTGATCAATTCCTTTATATAAAGCACTCTCAGCCACTAGCAATAACCTTTTTGCTTCGTCAGAAACATCCCCTACTATATATGTCCATGCAGAATCTGATAGCGCACCATTTAAGTTTACTACCATATCAATTGTGACAACATCTCCCTCACTTAAAGGAACATCGGCCGGAAACCCATGACACATTTCATCGTTTACAGACGCACATATCGCATATGGATACCCGTTATAACCTTTCTGCTCAGATGTTGCACCATGCTTTTCTAAATACACTTCAACAAACGTCTCAATTTCTTGTGTTGTTATTCCTGGTTTTATCATTTTTCCAATTTCTCTATGACATGAAGCAAGTAATTTCCCAGATTCATGCATCAAATCTATTTCACTTTTCGTTTTAATTGTAATCATTCTACCTCTCCTTGCTAAGCTTGCTATTTGCTACTAAAGTTCAATCATACACGCCCTCTAGCAAAAATTCCAATTACAACAAGTGCAAAACATGTATCATATATATCTGCATCAAAATAAAAAAACAGAAGATCCCCTCTGTTTTTTAGTCATTTTTACATATATAATTCATTTTCAAAAACTCAAAACAACTACCGTTCGTCTCCTGGATAAACGTTCCAACCGCTTCAAATCCTGCCCTTTTATATACTTTAATCGCTCTCTCATTAAATGTCGCTACTGATAGTGTTATATAGTTGCAGCCGTATTTTTCTTCACTAAAATCTAGTCCAGCCTTCACGAACTTTAACCCTAATCCATTGCCAGCTATATCAGGTCTCATTCCAAGTCCTATATCAACCGTTTGATTATTCATTTTAGAAAAACTCAAGTAACCAATGAGAGTACCATTTTCCTTCACAGCAAACGTATCTTCCCCTCTCATTTCCGTACTTAAAAACTCTGCTAAATCTTCTTGATCTGCCTCTATATCATAAAAGGAATATTTCCCTTCATAATGCCAGTTGTATGCAATTTCCTCTGCTTCCTTTTGGTTCATTACTGTAAATGTATAATCCATTCTCCCATCTCCTTTAAAAAAAGAGCTGCAATTAAGCAGCTCTTTTTTATAACTCGTAAATCTCTCTATACTTCGCTTCTAAATAATCAGCTAAGTAGTTTGCATTTAGCCCTTCACCTGTTACATCTTCTAAAATTTCAAGTGGCTTTTTCGTTTTGCCATATTGATGAATGTTTTCTGTTAACCACTCACGAATTGGCGTCACGTTACCTTCTTCTAATAATGCATCAAAGTTTGGAATATCTTTTAGCATTCTTTGCTGAAATTGCGCTGCATACATGTAACCAAGCGCATAAGATGGGAAGTATCCAAATGAGCCACCAGCCCAGTGAACATCTTGTAATACACCTTGTGCATCATTTTCTGGACGAATTCCTAAATATGCTTCCATCTTATCATTCCAAGCCGTTGGTAAGTCCTTCACTTGTAGTGTACCATCAAATAATTCTTTCTCAAGCTCATAACGAACCATAACATGAAGCGGATATGTAAGCTCATCTGCTTCTATACGAATGAATGAAGGCTTCGATTCGTTAATAGCATCATAAAACTCATCGACTGATATATCGTTAAATTGACCATCACTATACTCTTTTAATAAATCATAATTTTTCTTCCAGAATGATTTATTACGACCGATAAAGTTTTCAAAGAATAATGATTGCGATTCATGAATACCCATAGATGTTCCACTACATAGCGGTGTACCCTCAAATTTTTCTGCAATATTTTGTTCATATACAGCATGACCACATTCATGAATTGTTCCAAACACAGCCATACGGAAATCTTTCTCATCATAGCGTGTTGTAATACGAACATCCCCTCTATTTAATGTAATTTCGAAAGGATGTACCGTTTCATCAAGACGCCCTGCTTCAAAGTCATAATTCAATTGCTTTAATAGCTCTAATGTAAAGTTCTTTTGTTTTTCTTTCGAAAAGTGTTCCGATAAAGCACTTGTTTTTAATCCCTTTTTAGCCTCTGAGATTTCTTTTACAAGCGGCACGATACGCTCACGAAGTTGACCAAATACGTGATCTAACACTTCTACTGTAATACCAGGCTCATACATGTCTAATAATGTATTATATTTATATGTTTCGTAACCCCAATATGTAATAAATTTCTTTTTGAATTCAACAATTTTTTCTAAATACGGACGGAACATTTCGAAATCAGATTTTTCGCGCGCTTCTTCCCACACACTTTCCGCTTTCGCTTCTAATTTCACATACGCTTCGTATTCAGCTTGTGGAATTTTCTTATTTCTATCATATTCTTTACGACACTCTTCAACCATTTTCTTCGTCGTTTCAGAAAGTTTATCTTCAGATATTAAAGCTTCAAGCTCAGTTAAGTAGTTCCCCATCTCATCTGAAGTCGACATAGCAAACACTTCTGACGAAAGCATCCCTATGACTTCTGAACGCTGATCCACACCTTTTTTTGGTGCACCCGTTCTTAAATCCCAAAACATTAAGCTTAATGCTTCTCCGTAATTTTCTATCTTCTTCACATATGTTAAAAATTGTTTTTCTACTTCATATGTAGCAACTGTCATCGTATAAAAGACCTCCTTTTTCTACCTCAAACTTATTTCGACACGAAAACATAAATTCCTTTTATAATAGAAAAAAAGCTTGGCAAGCGCCAAGCTTTTCCTTATAATTCTTTACCTTCTACCGGAAGTACTTTTTTCACTGCTTCTATCACTTTTTCATCTTCCGTATCTGATAGGAAGATTGATATAGCACCTTTATCGTCGCTCGTACGAATTAAACGTCCAATCCCTTGACGAAGGCGTAAAATCATATATGGCACATCTACATCCCAGAATGGATTATTTACGTGCTTACGTTTCGCTTCAAACACAGGATCGTTTGGAGGGAATGGTAATGACCAAATTATTACATGTGATAATGATGAACCCGGAATATCTAAACCTTCCCATAAATGAACGGCACAAAGTACAGTCTCTTCTTCATTTTGGAAACGAGAAACGAGCTGACTAATTTCTTGATCTCCTTCATATAAGAACGGAACTGACATTTGCTCTTTACTTACATATTCTTTGAACGCTGCAAGTTCTTGCGTTGTACGGAATAATACAAGCGTACGTCCATTCGTTTTCTGTATATTTTCAAGTGTATATTGACACTTTCTTTCCCATTCATTTTCTTTCGTATGCGATAGTAAGTTTACTGCCATTTGCTCTTCATAATTAAACGGTGAGGCAACTGAGAATGATAAGTAATCTTTTACCCCTAGGCTATTTGCAGTAAATGCGAACGAATCGTTGTCCGATAATGTCGCAGAAGAGAAAATGTATGGAATTTTCTTCGAGAATACTTTTTCTTGTAACACTTCTTCAACTGCACGCGGCATAATAACTAACGTGAAGGCACCATCACCTTCTTCACCCCACGTAATTACATTTTTCTCATGCATGAAAAGACGAAGTGAATGTTCTAACACATCTAAATGTTCATCAACGATATTTAAATCGTATGTGTTTACTGTATGCATTTCACTCTCAAATACTAGTGCATCACCGACTTCACCGATTTTTGCATAAAGTCTTTTCGCTTCTGCGGTTACTTTTTCTGTCACAGTAATTTCTAAACGATCAGAACCTTCAATTTCCTTTTTATTCTCTTGTAACACATCAAAGAATCGCTCTGTTTGCCAAATTGTTTCTTCTACTAAATGTGCAAACTCTTCACGAATATCGTTCTGTAACAATCTCGTTAAAAGCTGCTCCATCATCGTTTGCTTTAAACGGTACGTTAAAGCTTTTTGAGCTGCATATTCTACAAGATGTCCTTCATCGAATACAACGCAGCTACTTTCAGGTAATAACGGAATTTGCCCTTCACGTTTACGAGCATCGTACGTCCAAATATGATCCATATAAAAATCTTGAGAACAAATGATTAAATCTGCCGCTTTACGATAATGTTCACGAGAAAGAGTTTGTCCACAACGATGACGTGAATCACAAGTGAAGCAATCTTGGAAGTAATCCCAGTTTACTTTTGACCATTCCTCATCATTTAAAAGTGGAAATTCTTTTCTGTCACCATAGTGAGTAAAGTTTTGCATCGTACCATGATCAAATACAAACTGTGGTAATTCATAATATACGTCTTCAATTACTTCTGGAGCTCGTCCACTCATAACATCTTCAAGTTTACGTAAACATAAATAGTTATCCATCGATTTCGCAAGTCTTACGTCAACAGATAGTCCTAATGCTTCTGATAACTTAGCAATATCCCCTTCTTCTTTCACAAGCTGCTCAATTAATGTCTCATCTGCACAAGCGATAATAGCAGGTTTTCCTGTATAACGCGCATAACAAATTGCATATAAAAGGTATACAATCGTTTTCCCTGTTCCTACACCCGCTTCTGCGAACATAACTTTTTTCTCTTGGAAAGCACGCTCTAATTGAAACGCCATAAAGATTTGTTCATCACGCTCTTCAAAGCCTTTTTCCGGAAGGATGTCGTAAAATACATCTCCAATCCACTCATTCAACTTATCATAAAAATTATCTTGTTTTCCTACTTCAAATGGTAATCTCTTCTCAGTAAACATCCTTAGCCTCCAACCAAAAAGTTTTTCTATAAAACGATATAGTAACTGCTACTCATATGTGTGCAGCCACTTTCCCCTGTTGCAATACTTAGAAATACACGAAAAAAAATTTTCCTTTCGAAAAAGGAAAATTTTCTTCTATATTAATGACTTTAAATACCGTTTATCAATCGCTGTTTCATGTGAAAGAGCTGATAAATATTCTTCTTGCGCTTTTTGTATTTCATCTACAATTACGCCTTGACTATCCACTTCTTTTCCGAGCTCATCATACGTACGGTGAATAGCTTTTTGAATCATCGATAATTGAAAACTATCCATATCACTGCCTCCTTTACGCATTACATAATAGCCAGTATATGCGTGCTGGAGGAGTTTTATACTATGAATTACGCGGTGGACGTTTTCCGAAGTATTGGTAGTAATCTGTACGGATAAATCCGTTAAATAGTTTACGTTTCTTCGATGCATCTTTTCCGTAACACTTCTCAAATGCTTCGTAACTTGTTAATACATACGCTGACCACGTATCTAATGGGCGGAATACTTGTCCCATTTCTTTATACAGTTGTTCAACGAGTGCTTTTTCACTTAAACGTTCTCCGTATGGAGGATTCGTTACGACGTAGCCATAATCCTCTTTTGTTGTAAAATCTTTTACTTGCATTTGTTTAAATGTGATTAAATCACCTAAACCTACTTCTTCTGCGTTTTCTTGTGCAACTCGAATCATACGATGGTCAATATCAGATCCAATGATTTGTAATGGTTGATTATAATTTGCTAAATCTTCAGCTTCTTGACGAGCTTCGCGCCAATTTTGTTTCCCAACCCAGCCCCATTCATCCGATGCAAAGCCTCGGTTAAATCCTGGTGCGATATTTTGTCCAATTAATGCAGCTTCAATCGGAATTGTTCCAGATCCACAGAAAGGATCCACGAAAGGACGATCTGGCTTCCAGTTCGTTAATTTAATTAAAGACGCAGCTAATGTTTCTTTTAAAGGAGCTTCCCCTTGATCCATGCGGTACCCACGTTTATGAAGTCCAACACCACTCGCATCAATTGTTAATGTTGCAATGTCTTTCAACATTGCAATCTCAATACGGAATAATGGACCATCTTCTTCAAACCAAGTTGTACGTTTATATGTTGTTTTTAATTTTTCAACGACAGCTTTTTTAACGATACGTTGGCAATCCGAAACACTGAATAACTCAGATTTTAGAGATTTACCGATAACAGGGAATTCTCCGTTCTCTGGAATATAATCTCCCCAGTTTAATGCTTTCGTTTTTTCAAATAGCTCATCAAATGTTGTTGCTTTAAATTCGCCAACTTTAATTTTCACACGGTCCGCAGTACGTAACCATAAATTCGTGCGACAAATCGCCTTTTCATCTGCTTCAAATGTTACTTTGCTGTTTTCTACTTGACATTCATAACCAAGATCGCGAACTTCTCGGGCAACTAACGCTTCAATACCCATTGCCGCTGTTGCAATTAAAGTAACTTTTCCCATTTGCATTCACCTCTTATGTATATTCAAACAATAATTAATAGCAATTTGTCCTATTAATCATTACATTTTACGAAAATTTTTCTCATTAACCATTGTAACTCATAATTTATAACTTCATACAAATAAAAAGCCCTCCTCTAACAAAGGAGAGCTGAGTTATTTCATAGTTGGTTCATAACGTTCTGTAAGCCATGTTCTGTTCCTTTGTACTGCAAACGGCCCACGCCTCGTACTCCGGTAGCAATCATCTATCTACAGGTTATAAAAACCTGTCCTTTTCCGTCGTTCATTTCCTTGGAAAAGATTCCCCTACCATTATTTGGGTTTCTCGCTCGTGGGGTTTACCTCGTTCCACTCCTATCATTTCTTCAAGGACTTCGTCACTGTGGCACTTTAAAGGTAGTCAAACCATATCCAAAAGGACTTAGGTTTTTTCCCTGCCGTTAAACCAGCCTTACAGCCAGAATACCCTAGCTTATGAATTGGCTAGGCACGAACACTACAGCCATCTCAGGCCGTGCGAGCATGGACTTTCCTCTACAACGTTGGCGTTGCAGCGATTGCCCAAACGTTATGACATCCATTAGTATAGTGGAAACAAAAAGATTTTGCAATATTTTTTTCTATGTACAATGCCTCAACCTTGTTTCCACCTTATTTTATTCGTATAACTTACTTCCAAATACAGCTTTTTCTAAGTTGGATAAACGTTTTAAAATATCCGTATTCGTGTTGTTATATACCGGTTGTGCAACTGGTGTTTGTACAGGTTGTTGTGGAGCTTGTGTTGCAGCTAGTTTTTGTTCTTCTAATTCTCGTTTTAAACGAACATTTTGTTGCTTCAATTGATCAAATTCTTTGTGGAAAGCTTCATAGTCTTTAATAATCATATCAAGAAACTTGTCTACTTCTTCTTGTTGATAACCTCTCATACCTGTTTTAAATTCTTTTTCCAAAATATCTTTCGCCGTTAATTTAATTTTATCCGAAATCATTTTCTTCACCTCAAATTTTTGCCAAAACTTTCATTAACTAAATTTTTTCAGAAACAATGCCTTTTGTCAATCATATATACGAGTACAATATTACATATTACTCTGCATTATTCCACTGTTCCTCTTCTATTATATCTTGTAAATCAGAAAAAAGAATGAAATAACTGTGATAATTTTCTATTTCTCCTTTTTTCTTAGCTACTTCTACAATATATTTAGGACTCCCAGGCTTTTCTTCATCATATACAGCTAAAAGAGCATCACTTTTTTCAATAAAAAATTGATTCTTTAATTTAAATTGCTCTGGGCTTTCGTACTTCCGTTTCGTAATACTATCAATGTGATCTGCTTGTGAAAGAATAAATTCGTAATATTCACGGTTATCTTCTTTCCAATTTTCTTCTTGTTCTAAAAAAGGAGTAAATACCGCTAATTTTAAATCTGGATATTCTACTTGAATTTCAAAAACAACTTCAGCAGCCCACAATTCTACACCTAGCTGGCCGCTTATAATAACCCACTCCAAACCATCTTCTACAAAAGCAGTTAATTTACGATGCAGCGCTTTTTTTATGCAGTCTACTCCTGGATGATCCTTTTTAAATATTCCAAGTTCAAATGGCTTATATCCTGTTACAGCAACAACTTTCATATCAACACTCCAATTACAAAAAAAGAACTAGCATTTTGCTAGTTCTAACATATCATTTACTTTTTAAATATTCCACCAACGTTTGGTCCAACATTTGGTCCTACATTCGGTCCTGGTCCAAACGGTGATACATTCGGTCCTGGTCCAAATGGAGATACATTCGGCCCTGGTCCAAATGGAGATATTTGATGACCGTGGTGATGGTGACCATGACCACATGGTCCACATCCACCGCCAAATCCTGGATCGATTGGATCTACAACATTTACATTTGAGTTTGTTTGCGGGAAGAAGTTTTGGTTTTTAATTTGTTGATGGTGTACATGTGTCGTATGCGTTGGGAAAATGTGTGGCACCACCGTTGTTGAAAAAGAATGTGTTACACACTGTTTCGTCGGATGAATGACAGGAGCAGTCGTACAAATAGGTCCTACAGGCTTATGCCCTCCAAAACAAGGATGACAATGATGCATAGTTTTTTCTCTCCTCTCTCGTTAAGAAAATCTGATTACACTTTACAATATGAGAAAAGAGGTGAAGCCGTTTGTTATATATACCCATTTGTTTCATGGAAATTTGTCTAGTGCTACACTTCATTCATACTATTTCATTATGGACAACAATCCATCATCACTTACCAAAGAACCCTCCAACCTGCTTAACAATCCCCGTCACTTGATTCATCGCATTCATCATTTGTCCAGCTGTATTCATCATTTTATTCACATCATAGTTACCATCTGAATTTTTAAATTGGGAAACAAAGCTCGAAAACTGACTTGGTTGCTGTTGTTGCTTTTGTTTATTCATCGTCGGATACGGTTGTTTTGGCGGATAAAACATCGCTTGTTGATTTCCATAGGGAGATGGTGGTGGTGGCATATAATATTGTGAGTTCATATAAGGTTGCTGCTGATTCATATAGGATTGTTGCTCTTGTTGCGATTGATTCATATAGGGTTGCTGTTGTTGCTGTTGTTGCTGTTGTTGATTCATAAACGATACTTCAAATGGCTGGTAATAATTTTGATTTCCATAATGAGGCTCGAAAGGATACATATTATACCGTAAATATGTATCCGTATTATATTGGTACATATTTTGCTGTGCATATGGATTTGGTTGCTGATATACGTTAGATTGTTGAAACATGCATTCTCTCCTCCTTCACATAAGTTTCTACATATATAATATGTACTTGTAAAATAATTTGTGTGACGGAGTATCTGTCTATTTTTGTCGGAAGTTTAAATTTTTAAAAAATTAAAAAAGAAAACCCTTCCATGCTATGATAATTAAGAAGAAGATTCTCATGGGGGAGGAATCAACATGGTATTAGGGGATTTAAAACAAGCGTTTTCTCAAAAGAAGGGGTATTACACAGAGAATGTAAATGAATTATTAGACTTTGCGAGACATTGTTACCTCGAAGGAAAAATATGTATATCGGATTACCGAACATTAATAAAAGAATTAGAAATAAACGGTGCAACAAAACCTACAACAATGACAGAAGCTTAAAAAAACAAGAGGGTTTCCCCTCTTGTTATTTACATTGCTCAACTATATTTTGCAAAGTATACGAAATGGCTTGATGTGTTTCAAAAAAACGTTTACCTTTTCCTTTATTTACAAAACATTGTAACACATTCGTTTGTAAATTATCGTACACTTGATCAATTTGCTGTACATGTATATACTTCGGTTTTTCTTCCTTAATCCACATATAAGCTAATTCTTTCCACACCTTTAATTCCTCATCTACTATGTCTACAAACGGCTTCATATCCTTATAAAAGTCATATTCAATTATTTCTCTTTTTTTTACATTCGCTTCATTATTATACTGCATGAGTTTTTCTGAAGACTGTATTAATGCTTCATACTCCATTTCATTCCCACCTTATTATGCACTCACTACGATGTTTTGAAACGTCTTCACCCAATTCCCTTTTTCTTCGTGATGCACTAATTTATTTTCCATATGCTCAATATGCATTTCTGTTATTTCTATCTTATTACATATTTTTTCGCTCTTATCCTTCAATGCATGATTTATTCTAATTCCTATATTCATTTCCAGCAAATCGAGAGAACTTAACATTTGATCCATTTTTTTCATTACATCTACTTTCTGAACCATCGCCATATACAAAACGCCCCCTTCTTTGCTTTTCCTTTGTCATGTAATTTCGCCGGATAATTCTTCACTCCTGCACACATGACAAAACTAGTTGTTATTCGTCAAAGAAATCATTTTGAATGTCATTTATAGAAATGGTAACAATACAAAAAGGAGGTGTATGAAGATGGCAAAGAACAAAAACGAAAAAAAGAAAAAACAAAACAAACAACAAAATAAACCCGAGACTGGTAATCCAAAGCTTGATGGCCCAAACTTCCCTGCTACATAAAGTGAAAGTTTAATTAATGGGGCTTTTCCAAACTACTAATTTCTAAATCCCCCTTAATCTTCTACTTTCATTCAGTTTTGAGATTAAAATCTTAACACACTTAGCAGGATTTCTTCACATTAAGAAGTCCCATCTTCATTTATAAAGATGGGACTTCTTTTTTATTATATCATGAACTCGTCTATTCTTTTAACAAAACGATTCACGATAGAAACAGCATAGATCTGCTCCCTCTTTCTTCTATACCATTCCTTTATATTAACTTCATCCTTCGGTACTTCAAATAAAAACAATGCATTCATTTTCGAATCTTCACAAAACCAATCCCTCATTGTTATTTCCTCATGTGCAACAAGAGAATACACATCTCTAAGTGCTGGTGTATTGGATTTTCTAGTTCCCCTTAAGTAATATTCATAATCTTCTCTAGAGCCAGTATGTGTAGTTTGTAGTGCAAACTTATAAAATAAACGTTTATAAGTCGGATGAAACAATAACCACGCTAATTTTTTCCCAAGCTCTATACGCTTTTGCAACGTTTCAAATTGATAAACTGAAAACCCATACATCCCCCCTTCAATGGTTGGAAAAATAACTGCACTAATATGCAACATGTCTTGAACTTTAAAAAGCGCCGTATGAAATACATGTTTTTTAAAGTAGCTATTCTCAATAACTGGTTTTTGAATTTTATTTTGCTCATTTATAATAAGCGCTGTCATAAGCCTATTCATATCTTTTTTCTCCCAGAAAAATGTCCATTCTTTTTCCATGAAAAGTGATACGTTGAAAAATTGCAACAAATGAAAGAGAGGTATACGTCTCCTCTTGCTTTCTTCATATAGTAGTAACTGAGGAAATGCATCTAAGAAAATAATCCAATTAGCCTGTTCATATATGAGAAACAAATGTTTTTTTACTAATCGAGGCAAAACAGTAGCATAATATCTTCCTTCTAAATCAGTCATATTCCAGCCTGCATTTCTCGAAACCATACTCGCTAAAAAAGACCACCTGATTTCACTATTTCTTACATAAAATTTTTGATACGATTGTGTCCGAGAAATGTTGTCCATATTAGCTATTTCTGTTTTCTTTTTAATAGTGTGAATGATTGCTTTTTCTTCTTTTGTACAAACCATATTTTTACGATATTGTTTCATTTTTTCGTAATCATTCCATGTAAACATAAATAAGTCATCATACCTTTCTTCAAAAAGGTCACATCTTTTTTCATTTTTTGATATAATCACCTTTGTAAGTAATTCTTAACAAGTTGGGAGTGGACACACTATGACCATTCGTTACCCAAATGGAAAAAGGTACAATCAAGCTTCACTACCTCCTAAAACACCAATAAAAAAACATACTTATAGTAATAGAGGTATGTCCCTTGAAGAGGAATTGAATGAAACAAATCAATATTACTTAACCCATAATATTGCATGTGTACATAAAAAACCTACACCTCTTCAAATTGTAAAAGTAGATTACCCCGCTCGAAGTGCTGCAGTGGTAAAAGAAGCGTATTTTAAACAACCTTCTACAACGGATTACAACGGTGTATACAAAGGGAAATACATCGATTTTGAAGCGAAGGAAACAAAAAACAAAACTAGTTTCCCACTTCAAAACTTCCACCTTCATCAAATTGAACATATGAAGCAAGTAATTGCTCATAATGGAGTTGCATTTGTTATTATTAAATTTACACTTTTTGATGAATTTTATTTACTCGATGCGAAACATATTATTGCATTTTGGAACCGTCAAAATAATGGTGGGCGTAAGTCAATTACTAAAGAAGAAATAGAAGCGCATGGATCATTGTTATCATGCGGTTATCACCCTCGGATTGATTATATCCGTGTACTAGACACGGTTTATTTTTCGTGATAGAGTCATCACTAAGGCTCTTTTTTCGACTTTTGAGGGAGAGAATGAAAGGTAGGAGAAAGTATAATGTCAGATAATTATCGTTCTCGTACAGAACGAAATCATGCGAAAAATCAAACGGAAGAAACAAATAAAGAAAAAAAACCAAAGAAAAAAGGCTCCTTTTTTAAGAAGTTCCTTATAGGTTGTCTACTTCTTGGTATCGTTGGTCTCGTAGCTGGCGTTTCCGCTTTCTTTGTTATGGTAAAGGACGCTCCAAAATTAGACAAATCAAAACTTGTTAATCCTTTATCAACAAAGTTCCTTGATAAGGATGGGAAGTTTTTCTATGAATACGGTGCGGAAAAACGAACCCATGTTACTTACGATCAAATTCCAAAAGTAGTTGAAAATGCATTCCTTGCAACTGAGGATTCACGTTTCTATGACCATAATGGAATTGATTTTAAACGAACTACAAAAGCAGTTATGGAAAATGTCACTGGTGGTTTCGGTTCCCAAGGTGGTAGTACGATTACACAACAAGTAGTTAAAAACTATTTTCTAACGATGGAAAAAACCGCAAAACGAAAAGTGCAAGAATGGTACTTATCTTACAAATTAGAGCAACAATACTCTAAACATGAGATTTTAGAAATGTACTTAAATAAGATTAATCTAGGTAATCGCTCTTACGGTATTGCAACAGCGGCTCAAAAATATTATCAAAAAGATTTAAAGGACTTACAATTACATGAAGCTGCTATGCTCGCTGGCTTACCTCAAGGTCCTAACATTTATGATCCAACAAAACCAGAAAATGTTGAACGAGCAACAAATCGTCGTAATATTGTATTAACATTAATGAATCGACACGGCTATATAACAAAAGAAGAAATGAATAACGCAATAAAGATCCCTGTAACTGAGGGTCTAAAAAAATCAGAACTAACTGAAATGAAGTTTCAAGCATTTTTAGATGCTGTCGTAAAAGAAGTTGAAAAAGAATACCCTGATGTAAATATCGGTTCAGATGGTTTAACGATTCATACAACCCTTGATCAAGGTGCTCAAGAGTACGCTGAACAAATTATGGATGGCAATCTCATTAAGTATCCAAACGATCAGTTCCAAGGATCATTTGTATTTATGGATACACAGTCTGGAGAAGTTCGAGCAATTGGTGCTGGGCGTAAAGAAAGTAAGTCTACTTTCAAAGGTCATAATATGGCTGTTGATTTAAAACGCCAAGTTGGTTCAACAATGAAACCAATTTTCGATTATGGTCCTGCAATTGAAAACCTTCAATGGTCTACTTATCATCAATTAAATGACTCTGAATATACTTACTCTGATGGCACAAAGATTAAAAATGCTACCGGTAATTTTAAAGGTGACGTTTCACTTCGTGAAGCATTGAAGAAGTCATTAAACATCCCGGCTTTAAAAACAGCTCAAGCAGTCGGTATTCCTAAGGCAAAAGAGTTTGCTGAAGGTTTAGGCATGACGTTTAAAGATGGGATAGCACATGAATCTACTGCAATCGGTAGTAATGAAAGCTCTCCGTTAGATGTCGCTGGGGCTTATGCAGCATTTGGAAATGACGGTGTATACAATAAACCTCATTTCGTTAAAGAAGTTATTTTCCCAGACGGAAAAAAGAAAAGCTTTAAACCGAAAGAACAACGTGCAATGCACGACCATACAGCTTACATGGTTACTGACGTTCTTCGTGACGTAGTAAAACCTGGTGCCGGCGGTACAGGGCCAACAGCATATGTTTCTGGCTTTGACGTTGCTGGTAAAACAGGAACACAAAACTTTGATGCAAGAGATGTAAAAAAATATGGCATCCCAGCTGATGCTAACAGAGATAGCTGGTTCGCTGGATATACACCACAATATACGATGGCTGTGTGGACTGGTTACGAAAAGAATGGTCCAGAAAATTACATTAGCGATCGTTATACTAAAATTGCGCAACAAATGTTCCAAGTAATGATGAGCAAATTCGCTACAGATAAATCTCGTTTCGAACGCCCTTCTTCTGTACAAGAAATAAACGGCGAGTTATACGTAAAAGGTGCGAAAAAAGATGCAATTAAAGAAATTAAAGTAGATCCACCTAGTGGCCTTAATGTCGCTTTCGATGGCGCTAGTACAGTTACACTAAACTGGTCTGGCCCAACAGCAGTTGATGCTTATGCGGCAACTTATAAAGCTACAGACGGTTCTAGCGGTAGCTTATCAGTTAGCGGTACAACAGCTACTCTTGGTGGTATTAAGCCTGGTGTTACTTACAGCTTCTCTGTAGTAGCGAAAAAAGGTACTGGAACAAGTCCTGCAGTTGGTGCATCCTTCACTGCCCCTGGTGGAACTCCAGACGCTAAGAAAGCTGAGGAAGAGGCAGCCAAAAAGAAAGCCGAAGAAGAAGCTAAGAAAAAAGCTGATGAGGAAGCTCAGAAAAAAGCTAATGAAGATAAACTAAAACAAGAAGAAGCTCAGAAAAAGGCTGCTGAAGAACAGCGTAAACAACAAGAGCAACAAGAACAACAACGTAAACAACAAGAAGAGGCTCAAAAGAAAGCTGAAGAAGAAGCTAAGAAAAAAGCCGAAGAAGAAGCTAAGAAAAAAGCTGAGGAAGAGGCTGCTAGAAAGAAAGCTGAAGAAGAGGCTAAGAAACAACAAGAGCAGCAACAACAAAATACAGGTGAAGATACACCTCACGCAGACGGAAATGTTGTTACAACAGAGTCTTAATACAAAAAAAGAAGTCCTTTCTCTTAACGAGGAAAGGACTTCTTTTTTGTTATCATTTTCTTTACATATAACTTTTCTATTTCAATATACAACTGTGCTAACTGAATATAAGAATGATAATTATTTGGTTTCTTTATAATGAACGAATATCGCTCCATAAAATTAACTGGTTGTACTTCCAATTCACTCGTGTAATCTTCCATTTCATTCAAACTATGAACAGGTTGCTCATTTAGCCAATATACAATTGATAATAAATGTGCTGCAAAAAGAATCATCGGGCCTTCAGCTTCTTGTTTCTTTCTGTTTCGAAATAATGTGGCAATGTCTTCATGCTTATTTTTCCATACATTCAACATTACCAGAATACTGTTTTCAATTTCATTCCACGGCTCATATTGTCTTTCTATATCAAATATAAAGTAAGTATTTTGTATGATTTCTTCAAAAGATTGGTCTGTATGATACTTAATCGAATTTGCGTTTTTTTGAAAAAATGGTAAGTACCGAAATTCTTTCGGTACTCCTATAACTCGCTCCATCCTTTATTTCCCCTTCATTCGCTTCTTTCCTTCGCGACACACTTCTAGCAATCGACACTCTTCACATTGTGGTCGCTGCGCTTTACAGTGATAACGTCCAAAGAAAATCAAACGGTGATGTGTAACGCCCCATTCATCCATCGGAATTCTCTTCATTAATGTTTTTTCGACTTCTAATACAGAGTCTTTCCATCTACAAATCGCTAATCGTTTGCTCACCCGCTCTACATGCGTATCGACAGCAATTGCTGGTATCCCAAATGCTACCGATACTACAACATTTGCTGTCTTCCGTCCTACACCAGGTAACTTCGTAAGCTCATCTCGATCTTTCGGCACTTCTCCATTGTAATCATCTAATAACATTCGGCACAATTTTTGAATATTTTTTGCTTTATTTCTATACAATCCAATAGAACGTATATCTTGTTGTAACTCTTCTAGAGAAACACTTAAATAATCTTCTGGTGTTTTATATTTTTGAAATAAATTTTTCGTCACTTTATTTACAAGTGCATCTGTACATTGTGCAGATAATGCCACTGCAATTACAAGTTCGAATGGATTATCATGAATCAATTCACAATGTGCTTCTGGATACATATCCGCCATTGTGTCTAAACAATAACGAATTTGCGTTTTATTTAACATATACTTCCTCCTACATTACTGCTCCAACCAATTATAAAAAGGCACTTTCCCAGTAAATTTCGTCTCTTGTGTTGTTACTTGTTGCGCTCGTTGCTGATTTGCTCTAAATTTCCGTCCTTGATTTTGAGCTTGATCTACTGTTTTAATTCCATTCTTTTTCCACTCAAATAAAATACGATCAATATATCGGAAGTTCAGCTTACCGCTCATCACAGCTTCTCGTAGAGCCGCTTGAATTAAATTCGGATGATGTTGATCTTGATCCTCCCACATTCCTAATGTTTCACATTCAAATGGAGAAAGTGGTCTTCCGAATTCTTTTTCAAATACTGTATATAAATTTACTTGCAGTTGTTTTTTTTCTTTTTGTTCTTCCTCTATTGATTCATTCATTAAGAAATGCAATATTTTTTCCCATAGCGGTTGTAAAGAATAACTTTCACACATCATCGCTTCTGATCTTTGTCCACCTTCTAGTGATAAAAAACCTTTTTGAATCAATGTTTGAATTACTTCCATACATTTCATTTCCGCTATTGTCATTCGTTCGGAAATCTCCGACGGAGTCGGAAACGAATTTCCCGATTCTAAAAATGTATGCACATGAAGTAAAACCATAAATTCCGTTTCATTTAACCCTAATTTTTTATAATGCATCATAAGTAACTTGGGAATCGCAATGCTTCCCTGTTCAAACCACTGTAACATCATTTTCTTTTTCATCACCAAACACCTCGTTCTCTAGTATAACACACCTTTCGCTATTTCTTTTTGCCACAATTCGTCAAAAAAACCTCCCTATTATATAGAGAGGTTTTTTATTGTATTAACGAAATATACAATTAAGCTTTCACTTTACTTTTCATAAACGTATGAATGCGTTCTAATGCTTTCTCTACTTGTTCAAGAGATGTCGCATATGATAAACGAACGTTATTTGGAGCCCCAAATCCTGTACCCGGCACAAGAGCAACTTTTTCCTCTTCTAATAAAGCTTTCGCCCACTCATCAACTGTATCATATCCTGATAAAGCTACAGCCTCTTTTACATTAGGAAATAAGTAAAACGCGCCTTGCGGTTTAATACAAGTAAACCCAGGGATTTGAATTAATTTATCATAAATAATGTTTAATCTCTCTTCAAATGCTTGGCGCATTGTTTCTACAGGTTGTTGTGAGCCTGCATATGCCGCGATTGCGCCGTATTGAGCAATTGAAGTAGGATTTGACGTACTATGACTCGCTAAGTTCGTCATCGCTTTAATCAGCTGCTTATTTCCAGCTGCATATCCAATACGCCATCCTGTCATAGAATGAGATTTAGATACACCATTAATAATTAGGGTTTGTTCTTTTAATGCATTAGAAAGCTGGGCAATTGAAGTATATTCCGCATCACCATAAATTAACTTCTCATAAATTTCATCTGAAACGATTAAAATGTTATGTTCTAAACATACTTCTCCAAGCTGTTGTAATTCTTCTTTGCTATAAATCATTCCTGTTGGATTGCTCGGTGAATTAATAATAACTGCTTTCGTTTTCTCTGTAATTGCCTCACGCAACTGCTTTGCTGTAATTTTGTACTCATTGTCTTCTAAACCTTCTACATAAACCGGATTACCGCCAGCAAGCTTTACTTGTTCTGGATAGCTTACCCAGTAAGGAGTTGGGATGATAACTTCATCTCCTTCATCAAGCAACACTTGGAATAATGTATATAATGCATGTTTTGCACCATTACATACAATAATTTCAGATGGATCATACTGAATTCCTTGATCGCGCGTAAATTTCTTCACAATTTCTTGTTTTAACGATTGTAATCCACCTGTTGGCGTATATTTCGTATGTCCTTCTAACATCGCTTTATGCGCAGCTTCCATAATATGCTCTGGTGTATTAAAGTCAGGTTCTCCTGCCCCTAATGCAATTACATCATGACCTTCTGCCTTTAACGCTTGTGCCTTTGCTGTAATTTCTAAAGTTGAAGACGGTGTTAAAGCAGCTACTCGCTTTGCTAATTTCATTTGTAGTTCCCCCTACATCTATTTTTCCATGCTGTAAAGTCCGGCATATTCCCCATTTTGAAACTCTAGATAATAATACGTATAACGATCTTCCTGATCAATATATGTAATTTCCCACAACGGAATATCGTTTTCAGCACCTAATTTTACTTTTACAATCTGTTTTGGCTTCGGCTTCGGCTCATCGCCTTTTCCTGTTGCTTGTTCCGCCAACTTTTGTAAAGCTTCTTTCTCAGAAATGCCTTCACTCTTTTTCTTCACAAGGACATTTCCTTTTTTATCAGGTACCCAAACGATAGTTTGTTCTCCTTTTTCATCTACACCTTGTACGACTGTATATGCAGCTTTTCCGTTGTAATAATCAACAGATGTCACTTTTGTAAGCTTTGCTTTTTCTTTAGCAATTTCTACAGATTTCGACTCTTTGGGAATTTTCTTGTCCATCGCTTTATTATAAACATACGCCCCATATATTCCGCTAGCAACGATAACGATAATGATTGCAAAGATCCACTTTTTCATTGTATCACTACGTTCTGTAAATCGTAAATACAGCTGTTTCTTTGTCTTTTTCGTCTAATGCTAATCCGAACATGAGGTCCTGCTCTTTTAACGTACGATTCAAACTATCAACAATTTTATACAAATCTGACGAATATTTAATACGCGTCGTTGATAGTACTTCGATTTTCTTCTCCATGAAAAAACTCCTCCGTTACACAAAAATTTCTAATTATAGAAGAACGCAATGCGGTTACAATAAGAGTACATTCTTTACAACCCCTGCTTCATCACCCATCTATTATAGCAGGACATGTACAGCAAAAAAAGGTTTCAAGTCGAAAACCAATACATTTTGTATACAAGAAGTAAGAAAAATAAAATTCCTCCTACCCACATTTTTTACGCCTGAAGTTTATAAGTACTTCAGGCGTATTTTTCTTCCAATTTTTATTCATTTGACGGTTCTTCTAATTGCACCAACAACTCTTCTAACGGTCCTTCATAAAGAGGTACATTAGGAATTGATTGTAAAAATCTTTTTCCATAGGAAGAACTCGTCAATCGACGGTCTAACACTACTACCGTCCCCGTATCAGTATTCGTTCGAATTAAACGCCCAAATCCTTGTTTGAAACGTAATATTGCTTGCGGGAGCGCTAATTTTGCGAATACGTCCTCACCTTGATTTTTTAGCCATTCACCTTTCGCTTCCATCATCGGCTGATGAGGAGGTGTAAAAGGAAGACGGACAATGACAAGGCAACTCAAGGCATCTCCTGGAATATCGATTCCTTCCCAAAAACTGCTCGTGCCTAACAATATTGACTTGTCGAACTCTTGAAACTTTCGAATTAAGCGACTTCGACTCCTATTGTTTACACTTTGTGTTAATAATAGATAGCCTTCTAATTCATCATTGCTTTTCAAATTCGCATACGCTTCTTTCAGCATTTCATACGAAGTGAATAAAACGAGCATTCTCCCTTTTGTAACTTTTGCTATCTTGGCAATATGTTCCGATACAGATTCAATATATTCCTCATTACTTACTCGCTTAATAAACGGTACATCCGTTGAAACCATTAATTTCATTTGTTTCTCATAATGGAATGGCGATTGAACCTGTAAAGTATTTGGAGCAAAATCATGTAAGCCAAGCTCTTCTTTTATATAGTCAAATGTATCGTTAACTGTTAATGTTGCAGATGTAAAGATAACACTCTTTTTTTCTGTTAAAAATTCATCAGCAAACCTTTCACCAATATGAACTGGTTGCGCGTATAAAATGGTTGAATGAATCGTTCCTTTCGTCTCCGTCTCCATCCAAGTTACATATGCATTTTTTTCCAATATGAGCAACTGTAATGATTCTGCCATCTTTCTCAGTAACCCACTTAAATGCATAAATTCACCCGTAACAACATGCATTTCCCACTCTAACTTACTTTGCAATATATCTACTTGTTTCTCAAATATGGTCACTATTCTTCTTAATTCATATACAAAACGATTTGTTAACTCAACAATACTATCCCACAACTTACCTTGCTCTACTTCCGTGTTATATCGATAAATGAGCGGCATATTGTTTGTTCCTTGTTCTTGCTTTGTTTGTTTAAATATAAAAGTACGTAACATTTGGAATAGTTCATCCGCATCAAATTTAAGTTCCTTCAAACTATGGCTTATCATACGGAAAGTAGAACGAGATGCTTGCTCTGATTTTTTCATCATTTTATATACTTTAGAAAGCACATCATCCGTTTCTAGTGTACCAAGTCGAGATAAAATCAATTGAAAATACATACAAGAGAACTGCTCACCTAGTGTTCTACTCGCAGCTTCTTCAATATGATGAGCTTCATCAAAAATTATATGTTCACATGAAGAAAACAGTGGTTCTTCACTTGAAAAATCTTGAAATAATAATGCATGATTTGTAATAACGATATCTGCAAATAAAGCTTTATTTTTCGCTCGCTGATAAAAGCATCGACTAAACCAATTACTTTGCATACCGCCCGGACTATACGCATCACTACAAATACGATTCCAAAGTAACTTTCCGCCCTCTGGAATATTTAATTCATCTCGGTCACCTGTTTCAGTTTTTAATAACCAAACTAAAATTTTCGCCTTCGTAAGTGCCATATCGTAATTTTTTTCTTCCTCTTGCAAAGCATATTCAAATTTATGTAAGCAAAGATAATGCTTTCTCCCTTTTAGAAGAGCTGTCTCAAATGAAAATGGCATTATTTTTTGCAATAACGGAATTTCTTTTTCAAGTATTTGTTGTTGAAGTTGTACCGTTTGTGTACTGATAACGACAGGTTCTTCTTTTTTATTCGCAAAATAAAGACTAGGAAGTAAATAAGCAAGAGTCTTTCCCGTCCCTGTACCTGCTTCAATAAGAGAAAAACGAGAATCTCTTAACGCCGTATATATCTCTTTCATCATCATTTGCTGACTTTCTCTTCTTTCAAACTTCGGCATATGTAATTCCAGTTTATCCATCGTTTTATTCAAGAAAGCATCAAATTTTAATGAATATGTTTCTCCAAGACTTAAGGAATAGTTCCGTTTTCTCAGTGCAATATTGCGATACACTTCATATTCCGCTTTTATTTCTTTACCATGCATTACTTTCTTTAAAATATTTTCAGAAAGCACATCAGCTATATCACTTTGGAAAACATCACTCAATTCATAAAGTGATTGCAATGTAACAAGTGGTAATTTTTCAATTTCATTTAAAAATTGTAAAAACAACTCTGCTGTCGCAAGAGCATCACTATCCGCACGATGTGGTTGATCGTGTTCGAGTTCATGTTTCTTAGCTAAATCACGTAATTTATAACTATCGGCTGTTGGCAAAAGAATTTGTGCCAATTCAACCGTATCGATTTTAGGACAATGTATTTCTGTATATCCAGCCTGCCTTAATTCTTCGTTTAAAAAATTCCAATCAAAGTGAACATTATGCGCAACGAAAGCGGCACCTTGTAATAGCTCAACAATCATCGGGGCTACATCTTGAAATAACGGGGCTTGTTTTACAAGACTTTCATCAATCCCTGTTAATTCTGTAATAAATACGGGAATCTCTCTCTTTGGGTTAACAAAAGATGAAAAAATTTCCAATATCTCTCCATCTTCTACTACAACAGCTGCAATTTGGGTAATTTTATCTTTCCCGTCTTTCCAGGAGTTTCCTGTCGTCTCTAAATCAACAACGACATAACGTTTACTCATATATGTAACACCTCAATTTCTTACCTTTCAAACAACAATAATTCATATAATGTTACTATACCACGTTTTATCTCATCTTAATGAAAAGATGCACAAAAAAGCTATCTCCTGATATAGAGATAGCTTTCCTCTTTTATAATATTGTACCAGCCTTTTCAGCACCTAACATTTCAACAATTTGATTTTGATCGTCTAACACTGCAATTTTTGGTTCTTGTTTATGAACCTCTTCTTCCGTAACTAAGCCATAACAAATTATAATTACTTTATCTCCCGGTTGTACAAGCCTTGCTGCAGCACCGTTTAAACAAATAACACCGCTACCGCGTTCGCCTTTAATAACATATGTCTCTAAGCGCGCACCGTTATTATTATTTACAATTTGAACTTTTTCGTTCTCTACAATATTTACTGCATCCATTAAATCTTCATCTATTGTAATACTACCTACATAGTTTAAATTTGCCTCCGTTACAGTTGCACGATGTAACTTTGCTCTCATCATTGTGCGAAACATAGATGCTCCCCCTTATTTAACCGTTAATGTTATATTGTCAATTAATCTTACATTTTCAAACTTAACTGCAATAGCTAAAATGATTCTTCCTTCCATTTCCCCTACTATTGCCAATGACGGATATGCATATAAATCCGCATAATCTACAGTACCTTTCGTATACGTCTCAATATGTTCTTTCACAAGATTTGTAATGATTTCTGAATTACGTTCGCCTGCCTCAATTCTTTCTTTCGCTATACATAGACTGCGGTATAAATGAGAAGCCTCTTCACGTTCTTCTTGTGATAAATACACATTACGAGAACTTTTTGCTAATCCATCTTCTTCTCTTACAATATCAACTGGTACGATCGTTACTGGAATATTGAAATCAGTTACAAATCCTTCAATTACAGCAACTTGTTGTGCATCTTTCATACCGAAATAAGCACGATTTGGCATTACAATATTAAATAATTTCATTAGTACAGTCGCAACTCCAGAAAAGTGACCAGGTCTTTGTTTTCCACATAATACGTCAGTACGCTTTACAACTTCTACTGTTGTTGTTTGTTCTGCCGGATACATTTCTTCTACACTCGGATAAAATAAATAATCCACACCGTTTTCTTTTGCTACACTTTCATCTCTCTCAATATCACGAGGGTATCGCTCTAAATCTTCGTTCGGCCCAAACTGTAGTGGGTTTACAAACACACTTAAAACTACAATTTCATTTTCTTCTCTTGCCTTGCGTAATAAAGTAGCATGCCCTTCATGTAAATACCCCATCGTTGGAACAAAACCAATATTCTTTCCACTTGTACGAAGTTCGCTCGTAATTTGCTGCATCTCTTGCACTGTAGTTATGATTTTCATTACTGTTTTCCCCCGTATAACGCTAAGCATTCTTCTTCTTTCATTGTGAACGAATGTTTCTCTTCAGGAAATTGCCCTGTCTTCACTTCAGCAACATATTGAGAAATCCCACGTACAATTTCCTCTTGAACAGACGTATACTGTTTTACGAATTTCGGAACACGATTTACCCCATATGAGATGAGATCATGATATACAAGAACTTGCCCATCTACTTTTTGTCCCGCTCCAATCCCTATTATTGGAATTGTTAATTGCTTCGAAATTAATTCTGCTAACTGCATTGGCACACATTCTAACACAAGTGCTATCGCACCAGCTTCCTCACATTTCTTTGCATCGTCTATTAATTTCTTTGCACTTTCAGCATCTTTTCCTTGCACTTTATATCCACCCAATACTCCCACAGATTGAGGAGTTAAACCTAAATGCGCTACGACAGGAATTCCTGCATTCGTTAAATAATGAATCGTTGATATAACTTCTCCAGCACCTTCTACTTTTAGTGCATGTGCTCCGCTCTCTTGAACGATGCGGCGTGCATTCACCATCGTTTCTTGTAACGATATGTGATAAGACATAAACGGCATATCAGTTACAATAAATGTTTCTTTCGCTCCGCGGCGTACAGCTTTCGTATGATGAATCATATCCTCTACTGTTACAGGTACTGTTGAATCATATCCGAGTACAACCATCCCAAGAGAATCTCCAACTAAAATCATATCGACTTCAGCTTCTTCTGCTAATTTAGCAGAAGGATAATCATACGCCGTTAGCATCGTAATCGGCTCACCTTGCTCTTTCATCTTCAAAAAATCTGTTTTTGTTTTCAAAAACTACTCCTCCTTTATACAGGAGAGAGGCGATGGCCGAAATCATATAAAAAACCCCTCTGGCCATAAAAGGGCAGAAGGGTTGTGTGTTAGTCGGCATTATTCATCCCTCTGTCCCAGTCCGTTATTGGATCAAGGCAGAATCCAAGTTATTATTTTTTGTACTGCTTCGAATCATGGTGCAGTTCGCTCTGATACTGCCCACATTCGAACTAATTATAGCAAACTACAAAAAGAAATTACTACATTTTTTTGAAAAAATAATTTTTTATTTCCATTACGGTATGTGAAATTTAATTAGATAGTGTATATGCTATCTAGTTTTCACAGAGAATTCAGTCCTAAAAAATAAGTGGGTGTGTTTCTCATACATACCTTACAACTCCAAGTTAATTTCTTTTGTAATCCATTTAAATGCGAAAAATTGATTTAAAGATACTGATATTTTATTTGACTGTATAGTATAAGCCTAAAACTAATGATGCAGATTAATTGAAGAAAAGCACTTAGAAAAGGAGAATTGCGAATGTCTATGAACAAGTGGTTATTTCCATTACTCGGTTTGTTTGTAATGATTGTGAGTGTGATAACTTTAGACTCCATCAACGTAGTTGCCTCAGCTAACGTCGTAACACAACCTATTGAGTCAACGAAAGTGATTGAAGTCGAACTGAACGATGATTACTTTAATCCGAATGTCATCACTATTCCGATTGAAGAAACAACAACATTGTTATTAAAAAATAAAGGTAAGAACGAGCACACCTTTACAGTGAAAAAACTCGGAATTGACGTCGTAGTTGAGTCAGGAAAAGAAAAAAACATTACCATAAAACCTAAAAATACTGGTACATATGAATTAATATGTAGATACCATCTCCTTAAAGGAATGGAAGGAAAAGTAATAATCAAATAATAAGCAGCGCTAATCGAACGTTACTCTACATACAACTTAAGTTGTAAAAAGTATATTGTCACATTACAAAGCCTACTCAAAAATGTTGAAATAAAAAAGAAGTTCCAAAAAAGGAACTTCTTTTACTTCATTTCGATATCCGCAGAATGAATATGATGTATTTTCCCTTCATGGTCCTCCAGAAGCAATACACCCTCTTCTGTAATCCCTTTTGCTAGCCCCGTAATCGTCTGTCTCATCGTTCGGGCAGTAATTTCTTTCCCGATGCTCACAGCGTAACTTTCCCAAAGAATTTTAATTACAGAGAAACCATTTTGTAAATACTCTTCATATAATTTTTCTAGTTGTAAAAAGATTTGTTGCATAAGTTCCGCACGAACAATTGGCTTACCTGATTCAATCGCTAAAGAAGTGGCAATTTGCTGAATTTCCTCATCAAAATGTTCTTGTTTTTGATTCGCATTAATACCAATTCCCATAATGACAGCATTGATTTTATCAGGATCCGCTTGCATTTCTGTTAATATACCTACAGCCTTTTTACCTTGAATTAAAATATCATTCGGCCATTTAATTCCTACATTTACACCTGTGCATTTTTCAATTGCTTGTGCAACGCTAACAGCCGCTAGCAGAGTGAGCTGCGGGGCATGATGAACCGGGATCGATGGACGCAAAATAATACTCATCCAAATTCCTGTTCCTTTTGGCGAATGCCACTTTCTACTTAAACGGCCTCTACCTGCAGTTTGCTCTTCCGCAACGACAATTGTTCCCTCTTCTACTCCTTCATAAGCAAGTTTTGCTGCAATATGCTGAGTAGATTCAACTGATTCTTCAAAATAAACCGTTCTACCGATACGCTCTGTTTGTAATCCTAACTGAATTTCATTAGCAGTTACTTTGTCTGGCTTACCCGCAATGCGGTAACCTAATCGACGCACAGCTTCAAGTTCATATCCCTCATTCCGAAGGTCCTCCATATGTTTCCACACAGCGGTTCTTGAACAACCAAGTTTATCACTAATTGTTTGGCCAGATACAAACTCTCCATCCGCTTCAGAAAAAACTTGCAACAACTGCTTTCTTATAGTAGATTGCATCTTTGCAGCCACTCCCTTATACTCTCTTTCTCATTAACTACATTTCCTTGTACGATCGCTTCTTCGATTTTTTGAAGCATTTCAGCAACCCACGGACCAGGCTTTTTATTCGCCCAGTTTAATAGATCATTCCCACTCACATTCATTTCTTGACGACCCTTGATTGGCAATGCATGAAACATTGATTGTACTCGTTTAACAGATGTAGGGTTATAGTTTTCAATCATCGCTTCATATACTCTCTCTGCCATTTCAGCGATATGAATTCCCGTTTTATAAAGAAGGACTGTATCCCAATCCTTCTCCTTTCTCGTACGAATTGTTAATAAAACTGCGACAATATCTTTTATTTTTTTATTCGAAAACTTCCATTGACGTAAAAATACAGATGGATGCTCTTCTCCGATACAATATAAGAAAAATGCCCATGCCTCAATGTCTGTTTCAAAAGAATCCCATTTATACTGCGTAGCTTTTAACAGTCTCTCTTCTGACATTTGTAAATAGGGCAAATGAGAAAATAACTTCGTCTCTACTAATTCTTTGAGGCCCTTCACACAATAGGTACCAGTTAACAGTTTCTCAAACTCTACTGTGATGCGCTCAATTGCTATATGTTCTAGCAAGTGTCCATACGTTTCAATCGCTTGCTTCGTTTTTGTTTCTAAAGAAAACCCTAACGTACTTACAAACCGAATGCCACGCATCATTCTTAGTGCGTCTTCTTGAAAACGATTCGCTGCATTTCCAACTGTTACAATTTCTCTCTTTTGAATCGCTTCCTGCCCAGCAAATAAATCCACTATTTCGCCTTCTTCTGTCATGGCAATCGCATTCATTGTGAAATCACGACGTTTTAAATCCTCTTCTAATGAACGAACAAATTGAACACTACTAGGTCTTCGAAAATCTTCATATTCGCTTTCTGTTCGAAAAGTGGTTACCTCATAAGGTTCACCATTTTCTACAACAATTACAGTTCCATGCTCAAGACCAACAGGAACATGTCTTGGGAATATATCCATTACTTCTTCTGGTAAAGCAGATGTCGCAATATCAATATCTCCAATCGGCCTATCGATAATAAGATCTCGTACGCTCCCACCAACAAAATAAGCCTCATGTCCTTGTTGTTTTAATATCTCAATAATAGAACTAGCTTTTTTAAATCTTTCCATTTTTGTCATCCCTTAGTATGTCATAGTAAATTGCTTCATATTGTGAGACGATTTTTTCTGAGCGGAACTGCTCATAAACACTTTCTCTTGCTCGCTCTCCCATATTACGGTGAAGCTCTTCATTCTTTAATAGCTGAATGGCTTGATTGGCCACACCTGTTGTATCGCCAACTTCACATAAATATCCTGTTTCACCATGTTGAATGACTTCTGGAATACCTCCAACCCTTGTTCCGATACAAGGTACACCACACGCCATCGCTTCTAATAAAACAAGACCAAAACTTTCCTTCTCTGATAGAAGCAACATTAAATCACTCATCGCAAGCAGTTCTGCAACATTATCTTGCTTCCCTAGGAATAAAACGCGATCTTCAATATATAAATTCTTCACTATCTGTAAAATTGTACAAAATTCTGGTCCGTCTCCAACAAGAAGCAATTTCGCATCAACTTCTTTAGCAACTTTAGCAAATGCCTGAACAACATCCTGCACACGTTTCACTTTACGGAAATTTGAAATGTGAATAAGTACCTTTTCACTCTCACTTATACCGTATTCTTTCTTTAATTGAGACATATTACGCTTGAAATATACACGTTCGTCTATAAAGTTATATACCGTTTGAATGTCTTTATTTGGTTTTACAAGCTCATGCGTTTCGTCAATTAATGAATGCGAGACAGCAGTAACAACATCAGACTGCTCAATACCAAAACGAATTAAATTATTTAACGAAGGGTCGGAACCTAACACAGTAATATCTGTTCCATGCAAGGTTGTAACAATTTTAATACGCTCACCAATCATTTGTTTCGCTAAATAAGCACAAATTGCATGCGGTATTGCGTAATGCACATGTAAAATATCAAGGCTTTCTCTTTGTGCAACCTCTGCCATTTTACTCGCTAACGCTAAATCATATGGTGGATATTGAAATACAGAGTATTGATTCACCGTCACTTCATGAAAATAAATGTTTGGATACACTTTATTTAATCGAAATGGTAAACCCGATGTAATAAAATGAATTTCATGCCCGCGTTCCGCCAATTGCTTTCCTAATTCTGTTCCAACAACTCCAGAACCACCTACAGAAGGATAACATGTAATACCTATTTTTAATTTCATTTACATCCCCCTATTAAATCAGCATGTAATAAAACCGGTTTCTTACTCATAAATCCTTCGGCATACAAGACTCCAACTTCTTTCCCAAACATCTTCTCACGAGCGACCACAGTTTCAACGTAACCTTCTGTTAACGGCGTCTTAACACCATCACTCCCTGTTGAAAACTGACTTTCATACGCTTCTAATGCTTCCACTTTTTGCGATAGGTACTCACTAATATCTATACAAAAATTCGGTTTATGAAAACCATTAATCATATAATTATAAAAAGACTCCACACGATGTGGTGGAAGTTCTGGCATATATTTACGGATTCCTGCTGAAAAAATAGCCTCTTCCACAAGCTTTGCACAATTTGCATGATCTGGATGACGATCTTCATCGTATGGTGCAAAAACGAGTTTTGGTTTATATGTACGGATCACCTTTACAATTTCACGTATAAACTCTTCTTTCATATACAAACCACGATCTGGCATCGCTAAATTCAGTCTCGTTTTTACTCCCATTATACGAGCTGCGATCTTTGCTTCTTCTTTTCTCAACTCTATCGTTCCATTTGAAGAAAGGTCAGCTTCTGTTAAATCACAAATACCTACTTCAAACCCTTGCTTCGTATATTTTGCAATGGTACCCGCCATGCCGATTTCAACATCATCAGCATGAGCACCAAACGCTAATATATGTAATCCACTCATAATTGTTCCCCTCATTTTCTTAACTTGCGATAATCTAAATCCCCTCGTTCTAATGCGTGCATTAACATTTCAGCACTTGCCATGTTCGTTGCAAGTGGAATCGCATATACATCACATAAACGAAGTAATGCATTTACATCTGGCTCATGCGGCTGAGCAGTTAGTGGATCTCGGAAAAAAATCACCATATCCATATCGTTTTTTGCAATCATGGCACCGATTTCTTGATCGCCACCAAGAGGACCCGACTGATATCTTGTTACAACTAAGCCAGTTGCCTCCATAATGCGAAGTCCTGTCGTTCCTGTTGCAAATAATTCATGTTTTTCAAAAATCGGTTTATATGCGTACGCAAACGAAACCATGTCATTTTTCTTTTTGTCATGTGCGATTAAGGCAATTTTCATCCGTTTTTCTCCCCTTTAGTCGATAATGTTTTCTAAACCGTACACAAGATGATCAATGTTCATTACTGTTTCAATTGATAGTTTTACACCTGACATAAATGATGCACGATTGAATGAATCGTGGCGAACCGTTAACATTTGTCCATCCCCGCCGAACATTACTTCTTGGTGTGCAATAAGTCCTGGTAAACGTACACTATGAATGTGAATACCGTCTACATTTGCACCACGAGCACCTTCTAGTTGCTCTACTTCGTTTGGATGACCTTGCTGCTTTGATTCACGATTTTGACGAATTAATTCTACTGTTTTGACAGCTGTACCAGATGGTGCATCTAATTTTTGATCATGGTGTAATTCAATTACTTCAACGTCTTGGAAGTACTTCGCTGCCATTTGTGAAAATTTCATCATAAGTACTGCACCAATTGCAAAGTTTGGAGCGATAATTGTTCCTACTTTATTTTCTTTTGCATTTTCTGTTAATTGCTTTAGTTCTTCTTCCGTAAATCCAGTTGTACCAATAACAGATCGAAGTCCACGTTCAACTGCAAGTGTCACATGTTTCTTTCCAACTTCTGGTGTTGTTAAATCTAATAATACATCTGCTTCCACTTCATCTAAACAAGTATGTAAATCTGCGTAAATCGGTGTATCTAACATCGGCATACCAGGTAAGTCTGAAATCTTTTCTCCAGCGTGCTTATAGTCTACTGCTGCTACTAAATTGAAATGTTCTGTTCTTTCCATAAGAAGGACTGCTTCATGTCCCATACGTCCTCTTGGTCCAGCGATAATTACTTTAATTTCTTTCATTATTCTTTCTCTCCCTCATCAATGCGTGTCCAGCGATCTTTATCACGTGTATTAAATTTTTCCATTACAATGTTATGCGCTGTTTCTAAATCAATATTTAAACTATTTGCCATACAAATCATAACAAACAATACATCTCCAAGCTCTTCTTCAATACTACGTTCTGTTTCAGTTGTTTTCTTCGGTTTCTCACCATAGTAATGGTTTACTTCCCTCGCAAGCTCTCCCATTTCTTCCGTTAAACGAGCCATCATTGCAAGCGGACTGAAATAACCTTCTTTAAACTGACCAATATATGCATCTACTTCTTTCTGCATATCTTTCATCGTTTTTGCTTCCATACTAATCACCTCTAATCCTTCCTCTTTCATGTTAGCCAATTCATCGCGATTTGACAAATATTATTCCCCGCCAAACACCTATTTGCGACCCTTTTTTGGATAGACTATAATGAAGTGAAACTTTCTTTTGCGGTTTTGGCAAAAGATCAGCTAAAATCAATTGTTTTTTATAGCCTTCACTATTTTTATTAACAACTAGAAATTACTTATCATTATGTTTTACCGTTTCAGCGGAGCAATGCAATCTACATAATTAGGGGGATTTCTATATGACATCAAGTTTGAAGATTCGAAATATCATTTTCATTTTAATCGGTTCCGCTATTTTTTCTTTCGGTATTGTGAATATCAATATTGAAAATCACCTTGCAGAAGGTGGATTTACCGGTATTACACTATTATTGTATTTTCTATTTAAGTTTGACCCTTCTTATTCAAACTTAATTTTAAATATCCCTATATTTTTTATTGGTTGGAAGTTACTTGGAAGAACGACATTTATCTATACACTAATCGGCACATTCAGCGTATCTTTATTTCTATGGATTTTTCAGCGTTACGACGTTCTTAACTTACATTTAAACTTACAAAATGATATGACACTCGCGGCTTTATTCGCCGGGGCATTTATCGGTATCGGTCTTGGCATAATATTTAAATATGGGGGGACTACTGGCGGTGTAGATATTATCGCAAGACTCGCTCATAAATATGTTGGCTGGAGTATGGGGAAAACAATGTTTATGTTTGATGCTATCGTCATTATCGTCTCTATTCTTACCTATTTATCATACCGCGAAGGCATGTATACGTTAGTTGCTGTTTTTATCGGAGCGAAAGTCATTGACTTTATGCAAGAAGGAGCCTATGCGGCAAAAGGAGCAACTATTATCTCAGATAAAAACGATGAAATTGCTGCCCAAATTTTATCTGACATGGAGCGCGGAGCAACCTTTTTAAAAGCTGTTGGATCGTATACGAAAGTGGAACGGAACGTATTGTATTGCGTTGTCGCTAAAAATGAAATCGTGAAATTAAAAAATATTATTACTTCTGTAGATCCTCATGCCTTTGTTGCTGTAAGTGACGTACATGATGTAGTTGGTGAAGGTTTTACATTAGATGAAAATAAAAATCCGTTACATAATTAAATTCAACTAGAAAAGCTCTTTAGCTTTTCTAGTTTTTTATTACATATCTTTTAAGCTTCTCCCAATCCTCATAAATAAGCTCCAACAAACTCCGATTATAAAAAATAGAAGCTGGATGAAAGGTCGGAAAAATAGAATATTCTTTTTCTGTCCATACAAATTCTGTACAGCAACTATCTTTCAATTGTTGCACGGGGTGTTTTAACAATTCTCCATGAACATCTGTAATTTTATGATTTTTACCGACTAAACGCTGTAATGCAATATTACCAAGCGTAACGATAACAGGAGGGTCTATATGTTCCAACTCATAATCTAATAAAGGTGCATGAGCAAGTATTTCTCCTTGATTTGGTGTCCTATTATACTTTTTCTGTATTTTTTCGCCATTTCGTTCTTTTTTCTCTCGCCATTTATATGGCCTACTCCGGACCGCACTCGTAATATATACTTCTTCCCTTGTAACATGAATACGTTCTAAAAACTCCATTAAATGTTTTCCAGCTCTACCGCTAAACGGAATCCCATTATGAATTTCTGTTTCACCAGGTGCTTCACCAACGAGCATAATTTTTGGGTTTCCAGGGCCTTGTCCACTTAGAAAACCTTCTAGCTGATACGAAGTACTACGCTCTTTCACTTGCTTTACTATATGGTCTGGATATTCCATTATCTCCCCCCTCATCGTATGCTACTTAATTATGATTTCCCTACAATATTTCTTTCATTTTATCCTGTCCATTTATTACAGATAATAAAAAAAGACTATCAAAATTGATAGTCTTTAGTCGTCGCTACGCTGCATACCAGTATATATTAATACAAGACGTAATAATTCAAATACAGCTACAGCTGCAGCTGCTACATATGTTAATGCTGCCGCATTTAATACTTTACGAGCTTGGCCGTACTCATCTGTCGATACGATACCAAGTGCTTCAATTTGTTGCATTGCGCGTTTTGATGCATCAAACTCAACTGGTAATGTAACAAGTTGAAAAACAACACCTGCTGCCATCAAAATAATTCCTAGCAACAATAAACCAGACATTTGTGCAAACACACCAATTAAGACGAAAACCCAAGACATATTCGAGCCAAAATTAGCAACTGGCACTAATGAATGACGAACACGCATGAAATTATAATCTTTTGCATCTTGAATCGCATGCCCTACTTCGTGTGCTGCTACTGCTGTACCAGCAACTGAATGGCCATAGTAGTTATCTGTTGATAATCGAACTGTTTTGGCAGTTGGATCATAATGGTCTGATAAATGACCTGGCGTTTCTTCTACAGCTACGTTGTATAATCCGTTTTCATCTAAAATTTTCCGAGCCACTTCTGCTCCTGTCATACCTGATGTTGAATAAACTTGTGAATACTTGCTATAGGCACTACGTACTTTTGACTGTGCATACAACGGTATGATCAAAATGATCGCGAAGTAAATTAAATAAAACATCATGAACCTCCATTGAAGTTTTAATTATAGTACTTCTCATTCTATTTTTTTCTGCCACCATTGTCAATGAATAAACCTTACAATCCGTATCTTTATTTATCCCGCTATTTGTAGACAGTTAGACTCCCACCTCAAAATTCTGCTGGAGCAAAGAACTTAAGCGGTATATCCACTGCCCGTAAACGCCCGATTGATGAGGGCTAATAATCAATGAGGTATGAACCTCCCCACTGATTAAAGTTTCACTTTATCGCATTATCTATTTTTAGAATGTACATTACTTTTTCTTTTCTCTCGCTCACCTTTATACTTTCTCCATCCAACATAAGTTAATGTGAATAAAATAAGTCCTCCAGTAATTGTCATAAACCAAATGAGAGAGGGGGCAATTTCATCTTTTTTTACTGTGTGAAATATCTTTTGCAAATCTCCTTTAATGATTCCTAATTGCATTTGCCCACCTTTCGTTTTTAACATAACGTTACGAAATTCATCCAAATAAGATAAATGAGCATTTACACGTTGCACCTCGTTTTCTGGCAAAGCAATCATTAGGCTTGGGTAAATAATATTAAATTCATTTAAGAATGTATTTAACGTTTGCTGAAACTGTCCAGTATCTTCTTTTTTCATCGCTTTTTCCATTTGAGAAAAAGCATCCATTACTTTCCCTTCTCTTTCCATCCAAAGCGGTTGATATTTCGATACTTGCGCATCAACAGCAAGTTGTAATGCTATCACATTATCAATTTTAACTTGCTTACCTAAATCTTCTTCCGAGAGAGATTGTTTCGCTTTGTCGTAAGCTAAAGAAATGACTCTAATTTGATCTGGTGTTACTTCTTGCTTCTTTTCATTCCCCTTCACTAAAAACTGCTCCGAGAAATATTGTAATACTTGTACTGCTTTTTCATCTTCATTACGCTTCACTAACTGTAACGAGTCGTCTAGCAACCCCGTTAGTTCACTCCACTCTTCAGCATATATACGTAACGGAAACATTATAATTAGAAATGCTATCAATCCAATTAATGTTCTCTTCATCCCGGTCCCCCCTATAACTACTAGTACAAAATATGTGGAATTGGACAAGAATAGAACAGAACTGCCCCGAAAAATATATTATCGTTTTACAAACAAAAAAATTCTCTTTAAGCAGAGAATTTTTCCTTTGAAATCCTTTTCTTTTTTACGAAATATCTATACAAGCTGTAACAAAGTATACTACCACCTAAAATGAATAATAAAATAGCACACGCCGCATGCATAAAAAATTCTTCTGGTAGCATTAAAATAATCGGATCCGATTCAATATCAAACATCCAATAATCGTTACTGAATAACAGCTTATGGAATAATACAAAACTCTTTTCAAAATTAATAGCGATTGGCAACACCAGTGCTATCGGAAATATAATTGTTACAATCGATCCATGCAGTAAAAATTTTTCGTTTTTTCTTTTTAATAAATAAACGCCGCCTATCACTACAATCATAATTGTCGCATACATCACATATTGAATCTTTACTATAATATTTTTAACATCTACAAAATGAATACGACCATTTGTAGACATATCTAATGTCGGTAAATGTAATGCTCCGTCATAAAACGGAGATAAATATGTAATTAGCACATCATAATTTCTCTTAATTTCATCTTTTGTCATATCCGCTAAATCTGGAATGTTTAAAAAATCAATTTCAAAATAATACAGCCATTTTCCATATATAACTGCCATTGTTGCAAGTGCAAAAATAGAAAATGCTATGCTATATGAAACAACTAACGTAATCAATCGATCCAATATTTTTCCACTCTTACTTCTCTTCATTTTCTCCCCCTAAATGTTCACACCATCATAAAGAAAACTGTTTTCGGCGCTCACGTAAGCAATAATAGTATGTGATGCACAGTACGACAATACTTAACCAAAATGTAAAATAACCAATTTTCTCTACAAACAAATGCATAATTCCGTATCTCGGCATTTGCCAAAATAAATAATCAATTGCGTCATTATGTAATGTCCATATACCTGCTACTACAAAATGCCATTTTTTTATACGGTAAAACGGAGCATATAACACTCCCTGCACTGCCATTGCAAAATGCGATAGCATTAACATATACCCCATCAAGCCAATAGGACCTTTTACATAAATCATAACCACATTTACAACAACAGCCCATATACCATATTTTATTAAAGTTACAATTGCCAGCGCCTCTATTAATCCCCAGTTTCGCTTTACCAAGAAAGCAATTAAAACAAAGACAAAAAAGAGAGTCGCCATAGGACTATCTGGTACAAACGGCCAAAATATAGGTGACGTTTCTTTTAATTGATTTCCATACCATATAAATCCGTAAATTGTACCTAGTATGTTAACAATCAATAAAAATAATAATACTGAGCGTTGTCTTAACATTGCATACAAGTAAACCAAGCTGTATGTCCAACACCTTTCATTCTTTCCTCAAACTCTACTCTATTATATAGTAAACTTTCTGTCATCAAAATAAAAAGCTGACCACAAAATTTGTAGTCAGCTTTTCTATTACTTTTTATTATACTTTGCAACGAATTCCGAAAGCTTTTTCAGTTCTTCATCCGTACCTTTAAATACACCTTTAGGCATGGAACCTTTTCCATCTTTCGCAATTTTAGCGATTTCTTCAGGTTTTAAAGTTAAGTTCTGCAAAGCTGGTGCTGCCGCCCCGCCTTGTAAATTATCACCATGACACGTTAAACAAGTATTTTTTTGCATTAACTTGTAGCCGTCATCATTTTTATCAACTGGTGCTGTTTTTACAATTGCGCCTTGTTTCTTTGCGGCTTCCCAGTCGTGGTGTGCTACAGATTCCCAAGTTAAAAAGATAATCGATGCAATTGCTAAAAGCATAAATCCAGTTGCTACAGGACGCTTCAACGGGCGTCTTTCTGGACCTCGATCGAGAAATGGAGCTAACAGTAATGCTCCAAACGCAATCCCTGGCATAATAAACGCTCCAATTACAGTAAATGAACCAGAAGCATAAGAATACTTTAGTAACTGATACAAAAATAAGAAATACCAATCTGGAAGTGGTATATATCCGGCATCTGTCGGATCCGCCATTCTCTCAAGCGGTGACGGATGTGCCACTGTTAAACATAAATAACCGATTAAAAAAACTGCACCAACCATCCATTCTTTTAACAAGAAGTTCGGCCAAAATGCTTCTGTTTTTCCTGGGTATTCAGAATAATCTTTTGGAATATTTGGTTTCCGAGCTACTGGTACTCGAGAATCTCCTACAAATTTCATTCCTTTGCCGCGATGCATAATCTCCCTCCTTTAGTTCTTTCCCCTTTAATTTAGCAATCTCTTATAGTGGACCGGAAATACCTTGTTTGCGAATCATGATGAAGTGGAAGGCCATTAAACCTAGAAGTGCTGCTGGTAAGAAGAAGACATGAATAGCAAAGAAGCGAGTTAATGTTTGAGCGCCAACAATTTCGGAATGACCAGCGAGTAATGTTTTAATATAAGGACCAATGAGCGGCGTTTGCTCTGCGATTTGAATCCCTACTTTCGTAGCAAATAACGCTTTCATATCCCACGGTAATAAATATCCGGTAAAACCAAGACCTAACATAACAAAGAAAATAAGAACACCAACAATCCAGTTTAACTCACGAGGTTTTTTATACGCACCTTGGAAGAAAACTCTGAGTGTATGTAAAAACATCATTACAATTACGAGACTAGCACCCCAGTGGTGCATGCCACGAACAATTTGCCCGTACGCAACTTCATTTTGTAAATAGTAAACAGATTCCCACGCATTTTTAATATCAGGCACATAATACATCGTCAAAAACATTCCAGATAAAATTTGAATTACAGTAACGAAAAAGGTAAGTCCTCCAAAGCAATAAACGAATGCAGAAAAGTGATGTGCCGGGTTTACATGTTCAGGTACTTCATGATCAGCGATATCGCGCCATATCGGTGTAATATCTAAACGTTCATCTACCCAATCATAAATTTTATTTAGCATCTACTTTGCACCCCCTTTTGGCTTCGCTTTTCCTAAATACAGCGTTCCATCTTTCACTTTAGACTCGTACACATCAAGCGGAGCAAGTGGCGGTGTGCCTTTAATGTTCATACCATCTTTTGTATAACGTCCTCCGTGACACGGGCAAAAGAATTGATTCGGATGTGCTTTGTCCGAATTCCAGTTCACTGTACACCCTAAATGTTTACACACTGGAGAAAATGCAACGATGTCTCCGCTTTCATCTTTATGCACCCAAGCAGATTTTGGCTCTTCAGACTTGTACCATCCGTCAACCTGTTTCACCTTAAAGTCGAAACGCTTCGGCTCTGTTGTAATATCCTTTACTTGCGCAACAGCAACCATATCTGTTCCCGCTTCTTTTCTTAACACCGGATCAAGCGCAAATCGCGTCATCGGCATTAAAATACCCGCTGCCATAAAGCCTCCTACTCCTGTAAGTGTGTAATTTAAAAACTGTCTTCTTGACACACGATGTTCTTTCTCGCTCACGAAAATTTCCCCCCTCTATCAGAAATTGTCCCCTCGTGAAAAATAATATAAAAAATAAATACTAGGACACTATCATGATATAATACCCTCATGCACAGGTCAATATCATACTACTCATAATAATAAGAACTTTCTGTTTATTGCTATTTTCCCCATTTTTCTTCTAACATTACCATTATATTTTTTATATGAGCGTGAATGACTTCTCTCTTCGCTTGATCACTAAATTGTTCTAACGCTAATGAGGGTAACCAAAATAAATCCCCCTGTAACTCTTGCATATCTTCTTTCCATGAAAAATCACTTGTAACATAAGCAATATGTTTAAAGCCTTGACTTTGTAAATGATCTGTCCATTCTTGCAAACGAGCTTTTTCATTCTTTTGACTTTCTACTAAATACGTAAATGCAGGTAGTAACAGCACTCTTCCTTTATATTCTCTTTCCAACTCCATACTCAACAATTCAATAAATTCACCTTGTTCTACTACCGTTTTCATTTCTTTTGCTGCTGAAATTGACAAAAGAGGTATTACCCCTGTATCTACATACTCCCTTGCTTGCTCAAACTGTTCCACGTCTTTTACAATCCATTTCACATTTCTTCCCTCCCTCCAGCTAAAATGACAGAACTTTCACTTTATATATATTAAACCATACTAAAAGGGGTAAAAAAAGAAAAACTACCCAAGATAGGTAGTTTTTCTTAAAAAAGTCCGAAATTTGTAAAAATTTAATAATTCAAATAAATCCTATAAAGTCTTTAACTCCGCTGTTAACCTATGAAACGCTTCCTTATCTTGCTTATCCAACGCTTCATCAATTTGTTTCAAAAGACGTTCTCTTCTAAATGAAAATACACTCTCTTCTAAAAATCTCTCTGCAAGTAAACGATCTTTTTCATTTACTTCAATATGCTTTGGTAAATATGGATTGTCTTCTAATACAGCTACATAGTTTGCGTTTTGGAACGATGATTTAAAGTTGAGTTGAATATAAATATCCTCATCTCGATTTAAACGAATATCATGAAACGATTTTTCAGCATCTGTGGTCATAACATTTTGTTTAAAAAAGTGAAACGGTGTGTCTTTCACGCAATTTGCTGACATCACTAAGCCACGCGGACAATATTTTGCATGCTCTACGAAGTGGACTTTATGCATTAATTGGTCGTGACTCATTAAATAATTCAAAATCCATACACATTCACGCTGTTTCAGTTGGTAATTATTCAAAAACCATTTTACAAAATCCTTCTTCTCGTTTACAGAAACAGGGGTATTCATAGCAATTAAGTCCCTCCTCTGTCTTTCTCTTTTCTTTTTAGATTCAAGAAGCGGCATTCAGTTTCCTTCCAACTTATGAAAAATCCTCTAAATTATATAACAACTCTTCAATATGAATTTGTGTCGGGTCTAGTTGTAATAACTGAGTAAACACTTCTTTGGCCTCTTTTCGCATTCCTTCTTCCAATAAGAAATAACCGTACTCTTCCAAGAAGTCTGGATGATTCTTAAAAGAAGTATATGCACTTTCATAGTGCTTTAATGCATCCGAATACATTTCTAATTGTTTTTTTGCAAACGCAAGATCCCAAAGTAGTTGTGTATCTGGCTCTCCGCTATCAATAGCACGCTCTACAACTGTGATTAACTCTTCATACTTTTCTTGTCCTTTTAAAATATATGCATATTTTAATATTGCACCTAAATGTCCTGGATCTAACTCAAGCGCTTTTTGAAGCACTTCCTCTGCCTCTGCTACTTTTCCTAATTTAGCTGCAATGCTCGCTAATTCTACATAAAACGGAACAGCAAGCTCATCTATTTTAATTCCTTCTTGAAGTGTTTCATAGCTTTCTTGCAGCATTCCTTCTTTTTCATAGCTTTTCGCTAAATACATGTATAGTGATGCGTACTCAGGATCTAATTCTTTTAGTTCTTGCCAAGCACCAATTGCTCTTTGATATTCTTCTCCTTGATATAATGTGAAAGCATATCCAAATAAGGAGTGAATATCTTTTTGCTCCTCTAAGCCTGCTTCATAGTAAGAGATCGCTTCTTCCCAGTTTCCAATTGCACTTAACGTTTCTGCGAGACGAAGTGCAATGACAACACCCCCCATTACTTTATGTTCCGCTAATAGCGACTCGTAATAAGTAATTGCCTTTTGTTCTTCACCTTTACTACTATATAATTCTGCTAATCCAAACGTAATAACAGGTTCGTCAGGCATCAATTCTTTCGCCTTTAATAGTTTTTGCTCTGCTACATCATCAAAACCTTGCATTTGGAATAAATCTGCAACAAGCAATAACGATTGAACATATAAATCATCATTTTCTGGAATATCATGAAGTACTTCAATCGCTTCATCTTCTTTATCTAAATCAATATATAATTCTGCTAAAAACACCGTAAATTCACTCTCTTCTGGATATAGCAAGCGTAAATCTTCTGTTATTACTAGCGCCTCATCCGTAAACCCAAGTGTATGATAGTAGCGAGCGATATCATACTTCTCTTCATCATTCGCAACTTGTAATTGTTCTTTTAATAATTGTAATCCTTTTTCCGCTTCACCATTTTCAATATATGACACAGCTTGTTCAAACTTTTGCATAAACGTCTCCTTTAATTCTAAAAAATATTCTCTTCTGTTCATTTCCCCCGCTATTAACGGGCAGTAAGACCGCCACCTCAAAATTCAGCTAAGGCAAAGAAGTTAGTTTTGGGATCAACTGCCCGTAAAAGCTCGATTGGTTCAACTAATAATTAGCGGGGGATAAACATCCCCCACTGATTAAAGTTTCACTTTATCATAAGCAACGCACTGTTATAACGCAACCTTTAGAATGAGCATGCTCCTTCTTGTACTTTTTCTTATAGCGTAGCTACTTGTTCAAAAAGTTCGGATGTGACACCGATCCCTCACTACTTTCTATTGTACCGTTTTCTTTCATGACCGTGCAAATAACTTCCCTTATTAATTATGAAGCAACACCAACCAAGCTTTTAGGAGCTGTTCATGCGGGATAAAAAAGACTCCTATAAAAGGAGCCTTCACAATTTCTTAAGAATAGGTTTCTTCTTTCTTAACTTGCTCATTTACAAGCTCTTTCAGTAATTCTATAATTTCATCATTTTCTTCTTTCAATCCGACGGTAATACGAATGCCATCATGTATTCCAAATGCAGCACCAGAACGAACAATATATCCTTTCTTCATTAATCGTTCGAAAGCTTCATTACCAGAAATACCAAGTTTTAAGAAAATGAAATTTGTTTGAGACGGATAATAGAATACGTTATATTCCTTACAAAATGTATAGTATTGATTTAACCCTTCAGCATTTTTTTGCACACAGTCTTGTAAAAATGTTTGATCTTCTAATGCAGCTATTGCTACAGCTTGGGCTACAGTCGATGTATTGAACGGTAACCTTGCTACTTCCAACTGCCTGATTAACTTCGCATCACCAATCGCATATCCAATTCGAAAAGCAGCTAAGCCATATGCTTTTGAAAATGTACGTAATACCATAAGATTTTCATATTTTTCAAGAAGTGGCAATGTTTGCGGATAGTCTTTTGCTTCCGCATATTCATAATATGCTTCATCCATAATAACGAGCGCTGACTTAGGTACTGATTCTAAAAATGAAAGTAATTTTTGTTTCTCTACATATGTACCTGTCGGGTTATTCGGATTACAAATCCACACAATCTTCGTTTTATCATCTACTTGTTGTAACATTGCATCTAAATCGTGAATGCCATCTTTAAGTGATACTTCACGAACTTCTGCCCCTTCAATAACAGCATGGTGATGGTATTGCGAGAATGTAGGATTCGCCATTACAACATTTGTTCCTTCATGTAGTAAGGCACGGCTAATCATTTGAATAACTTCATCTAACCCACTACCAAATAACAGTTGTTCCGCTTTTACACCTAAATGATCAGCTACTTTTGTCCGAAGTTCAAAAGCATATCCATCTGGATAAAGAGCGTATTGACTCACTAATGATGTTAACGCTTCTGTCACATTTGTAGAACAACCGAATGGATTTTCGTTCGATGCTAATTTCACAATTTTTGATAATCCATATTCTCTTTTTACTTCTTCAATATTTTTCCCAGGTACATATGCTCTCAAAGTTAACAATTGCTCTTTCACTCTCATTTTTCTTCCCCCAGTCATTTTATTGAATTCGATTACAGTAAGTGATTATAATCCCTTACTGTAATCTTTTATCATAACCGTCACTATTACGAAAACACCTCTAAATAAGCACTTCATAACTGTTCCCTATATTTTTAAGCCATATCCTTTTGAAATGCTTCTAACGCAATATGAACAGTCTCATCAGGAATAGATACGACGTTCACCACCCCATATTCCTGCATAAGTACCATATGAATTGTTCCAGCATTTGCTTTCTTATCTTGTTTCATCAGTTGAACGAGGCGCTCTACATTCAAATCGCTTGGCATTTTTGGATAGCCGTATTGCAAGAACCACTGCTTTATCTCTTCATAAGCAAGATCAACTTTATACACTTGCTCACTTAAAAATAAAGCAAATAACATCCCAACTGCTACTCCGTCACCGTGAGTAATATTTCCATATCCAATCTCTTTTTCAAGAGCATGCCCTAGCGTATGTCCAAAGTTCAAATGAGCACGTACACCTTTTTCTGTTTCATCTTGCGATACAATATTTGCTTTTACAGGAATCGCCTTCATTAATATGTGAATTAACTTCTCATCACGAAGATCCGCCAATGTTTGCACTTCTTCTTTTAACCAATGATACAGTTCAACATCACCAATCAAAGCATGTTTTATCACTTCTGCAAAACCTGAACGCCATTCTTTTTCAGGAAGAGAGTATAAAAATGGTGTATAATATACAACCGCTTCTGGCTGATGGAATGCACCAATCATATTCTTCCCTAACGGATGGTTAATTGCTACTTTCCCGCCTACTGCACTATCGTGAGCTAATAAAGTCGTTGGAACTTGGACAAAGCGAATGCCACGCATAAACGACGCAGCAACAAAACCAGCCAAATCTCCAATCATTCCGCCTCCAAGTGCGATAATTAAAGAATTTCTATCTAATTTATTTTCAAGAGCTGACGTATGAGCCGCATAGAAATTTTCAAAAGACTTCTCTTTTTCACCACTCGGTACAACGAATGAAAATACTTCTTGCTCTACTTGCAATGCATTCACAACTGTCTGTAAATGTAAAGATGCAACAACTTCATCTGAAATGATCATTACGTTAGATACAACTGGCTGCATATTTTGAACAAATGTTGTCAAATGTAATAATGCCTCTTTCCCAACATGTACATCATATTCTTTTGATTTCGTTTGAATATGTATGTTTTCCATTAAAATCCCCTCGCATATTCATTATGTTTCTCCATATTTTCACGAATAAGATCCATACGATCTAATCCAAATTGTTCTATTAAAGCAGTCGCTAATTCCCAAGCCACAACAGCTTCTGCAACGACACTAGCTGCTGGTACAGCACAACTATCTGAACGTTCAATGCTTGCTGTAAAAGGTTCTTTCGTATCAATATCCACACTTTGAAGAGGTTTATATAGTGTAGGTATCGGTTTCATCACACCGCGCACAACAATTGGCATTCCAGTCGTCATACCGCCTTCTAATCCACCTGCATGATTCGTTCTTCGTGTATATCCACGTGCTTCATTCCACAGAATTTCATCATGAACTTCACTTCCGGGTCTATGCGCTGCTTCAAAACCAATTCCAATCTCAACACCTTTAAAGGCATTAATGCTCATAATCGCGGCTGCTAATTTCGCATCCAGTTTTCGATCATAATGCACATAACTTCCTACTCCAATTGGCATTCCTTCCACAATTACTTCAACGATGCCACCGATTGAATCACCATTTGCTTTCGCATCATCAATTGCTTTTATCATTTGGTTGCCAGCTTCTTCATCTAAACAACGTACAGGTGATGCTTCTGTAATACTTTTTAATTCTTCAATTGAACGATACGTAATCTCCTTAGCTTGTACACCGCCAATTTCAATTACATGACCTGCCACTGTAATACCAAGTTCCGCTAACACTTTTTTAGCAACCGCACCAGCAGCAACACGCACTGTCGTTTCGCGTGCTGAAGAACGTTCAAGTACATTTCTCATATCTCTATGACCATATTTAATCGCACCATTTAAATCAGCATGTCCAGGTCTTGGTTTTGTTACTTTCCTCTTCATTTCTTTTTCTTCTTGTTCCGTTAACGACTCTGCACCCATAATTTTTGTCCAGTGTGCAAAATCACGATTTTCAACAACAAGTGCAATTGGAGAACCTAATGTCTCTCCATGTCTAACACCACTTGCAATTTGCACTTGATCTGTTTCAATTTGCATGCGTCTACCACGCCCATATCCCTTTTGCCTTCTAGCTAACTCTTCATTTATATCATCCGCTACTAAAGGCAGTCCTGCTGGAATACCTTCTATAATCGTTGTAAGTTGTGGACCATGAGATTCACCAGCTGTAATATATCGCATACGTTATTCCTCTTTTCGTATATGTATTTATCTCGCTATATTAAGCAATGATATTATCTTTCATTACTCTAAAAATATGAAAGAAATTATATGATTGATCAGCCATTCGCTTATTCTCCGATAGGCCTTTTACTTTACATATCAATATATCATAACCGCTCTAACTTCGTAACTAATCCAAATAAAAAAAGTGCAAGAAGAATACCCCTATTCTTCTTGCACTTTTTACTATTATCACAGTGATTAAAGCGTTTACAAATTATTTCAAAATAATTAGTAAATCCATTCATTCATTAATTTTGAGTAGTCTACCAATTCTTCTTCTTTAAAGAAAATAGCAATCTCGCGCTCTGCGCTTTCTAAAGAATCAGAACCGTGGATAATGTTTTTCGCAACAGTTACACCGAAATCTCCACGAATTGTTCCAGGAGCCGCTTCATGTGGTCTTGTTTTACCCATCATATTACGAGCTGTATCTACTACACCTTCACCTTGCCATACCATTGCAAATACAGGTCCAGATGTAATAAAGTCTACTAATTCACCAAAGAAAGGTTTTTCCTTATGCTCACCGTAGTGTTGTCCAGCAATTTCCGGAGTGACTTGCATTAATTTTGCACCAACTAATTGAAAGCCCTTTTTCTCAAAACGAGCTACAATTTCCCCAATGAAGGCACGTTGTACACCGTCTGGTTTTACCATTAGAAATGTTTTTTCCATAAAAAATCTCTCCACTTCTGAATTATGTATGTAATTGTATATCCCCACACACATATTAACACCCTTATCACAATTGTGCAATAGTTTTGAAATAGAGAGATTATTTTATTTTTTAGAATAAACACTAAAATTTTCGTTTTCCAATATACTTTGCAACATTTTGTAATGCATACTTTGCTTGCCCACGTGGGAGTGGTTTTATTATTTCCAATGCTTTATGTAAATAACGTTCGCTAAACGCAAATGCTTGATCAATAGCTGTACTATTTTTTACAGCATCAATAATTTCTTTCATTTCACTTGCTGTTGTATTTTCATGTACAGAAGTGATTTTCTTGCGGAGTATTGGATCTTCCATCGCATATAAAGCAGGCAGCGTAATATTTCCTTGTAGTAAGTCACCACCAGCAGGTTTTCCAAGTTTCTCTTCTGTTGAAACGAAATCTAAAATGTCATCAATAATTTGATAAGACATTCCTACGAAATACCCATACCAAAACAAACGATTTACCATATCACGATTAGCACCAGCAGCAATCGCCCCTAGCTGACAACTCGCAGCAATTAATAATGCTGTTTTTCGCTTTATCCTTCTTAAATACGTTCGTAAATTTTGGTCATAGTTATATTTATCTTTAATTTGTTCAATTTCACCTTTACATACTTCTAAAATTGTATGCGACAGTGCCTGATGCGCCTCTGGAATTTCGATATTTGTTACACATTCAAGAGACTTAGCAAACAGATAATCTCCTGTATACATTGCAATACGATCTCCCCATTTCGCATTCACAGTCGCACTACCGCGTCGTAAAAACGCTGCATCAATAACGTCATCGTGAACGAGAGAAGCCATATGAATAAGTTCCAACGCAACAGCGACGTGCTTAATTGCGTCTAACTTATAATCCCCGAATTTCCCTGCAAGCAACACGAATACAGGACGAATTCGCTTCCCACCAGCTTCAATGAGTTGTAATGCCGCCTCTTCTACTAATGGCTGTTCAGAAGCAACTGTCTTTTTTAATTCTTTTTCTATTACATTAATATCCGATCGTAAAAAAGAGTACATAAGTTGTAACTTCATATTGTTCACCTTAACCTAAAACTTCTTTTTTCTATTTTGATTCTGGTTTCATACCTAAATGCATCGCTGCTACTCCAAAAGTAAATGGTTTCACTTGTACACGTTCAAGTCCAGCTTCCTCAAACATTTGAGCCAATTCTTTCATCCCTGGGAATGTACTAGCGGATTCTTGAAGCCATGAATATTCTTTATAGCTTTTCGCAAACATCTTTCCAAATAACGGCATGATATATTTAAAGTATAAAATATACCCTTGTCGAAAACCAATCATTGTTGGTTGCGATGTTTCTAGGCAGATTACTTTACCACCTGGTTTTACTACACGTGTCATTTCTTTTAATACGTGTAAATAATCTGGTACGTTACGTAAACCAAATCCAATCGTTACATAATCAAATGTATGATCTTCAAATGGAAGTTCCATTGCATTTCCATGTAGAAGTTCTACTTGTTTTAATTGTAACGCCTCTACCTTTTGTTTACCGACAGATAACATGTTTTCACTGAAGTCTAGGCCAACAACCTTCCCCTGCTCACCTACAGCTCCTGCTAGCGCAATTGTCCAATCCGCTGTCCCGCAGCACACATCAAGCGCTTTACTGCCAGGTTTTACATCCATAATACGCATCGTCTCTTTACGCCATGCTTTATGTCTTTGAAAACTAATTACAGAATTCATCACATCGTATTTATCTGAAATTTTCTCAAATACATCATGTACTCTTTCTTCTTTTGATTGTTGCATGCTCGTACCTTCTTCCAATGTAAAATTGCTTATGTCTTCGATTTATCTCTTAACACAGAATTTATTTCACTTATGTCTGTGTGATCTTCTAAAAATTGATCTTCTTTCTTTCGTAATTCCATCATCCATTCATTAATAACTGTTTCTGCATCAGCTTTATCCCCTAAAGCCTCTTGCACTGCTTGAAAAACAGGTGAATGTTGTTTATCAGCATACAGTTGACATTCTTTTTGGAGACGATTTTTCCCTAATACATACGTTATAAATGGTTTCCAATGTGATAAATGGAAATGATCACATGTTTTTTGAAGGAGCGCAGATTCAATCGTTACTACACTCTCCATTATGTTATCCATCTTGTCATGCGCTTTTTGGTATAGCATAATTTTATGTTCATTAATCTCTTTAATTCCTTCAGCAAGCGCGCGAATTAAAACAATATCACGATTCATAGACAATAAGTAATAATATAGCCCACTATAGTAATCACCTGCAAGTACTGTTAACTGGCGGCGTTTATGCGATTCAATCGCTTCTTCCCCCGCTTTGTTTGATACTCTTTCATGTGTATCAAGCGCAATTTGCACAAGCATAATCGTTACTACATAATGCTCAATTTGTTCTATATGTAAATTTTCACTTTTTAAAGCTCCATATAACAATGCTATTTTCTCTTCATCAATACATGGTTCTTCAATATAGTTTATAAAATAAGGATGGCGTAATTTCTCCATCAATTTCTCTTTTATACCCGCATACCCTCCGTAGATGTCACACACAAAAAATCACCCTTGTTTTCTAATTCATAAAACTTATTATAACACATACATTCTATTTTCTATAACCAAAACTTGGCTACACCTTCCATTGATGTAAGCAATCTTTCTATTCTCACTCTGCCCAACTAACACTATATCATTTATTTACTTGTAAAAAAAAGAAAAGCAGTTTCCCGCTTTTCTTTACTTCGTTTTAATAAAAGATAAAATTTCACTACGCGCTGCAGCATCATTTTCAAGCACACCACGTACTGCCGTCGTTATCGTTTTCGCACCTGGTTTTTTCACACCACGCATCGTCATACACATATGTTCTGCTTCTACTACTACCATTACACCATGCGGCTCTAGTACTTCCATGATAGAATTAGCCACTGTTGATGTAATACGTTCTTGTAGTTGTGGACGACGTGCAATTGTATCTACAGTACGAGCTAATTTACTTAACCCCGTCACCTTTCCGCCTTGCGGAATATATGCAACGTGAGCAACTCCATAGAATGGAACTAGATGATGCTCACACATCGAATAAAATGGTATATCTTTTACTAGTACAAGCTCTTCGTGATCTTCTCCGAATACTTTATGCAAATGCTCTTTTGGATCTTCATGCATCCCCGAGAACACTTCTGCGTACATTTTTGCAACGCGCTTCGGTGTATCAAGTACTCCCTCACGATTTGGGTCATCTCCGATTGCCTCTAAAATAAGGCGTACTGCGTGTTCAATTTGTTCTAAATTAACTTTTGCCATCCGCTAGCCCTCCCGAAAACCTAAAAGTGATACGAACACATTCTAGCATATTTATGTTTTTAAAAGCAAAAAGAAGAGTTCCCAAAAAGGAAACTCTTCTTCCCTGTTAATATGTAAGGATTATTTAACCGCATCTTTTAACGCTTTACCAGGTTTGAATGCAGGTACTTTACTTGCAGCGATTTCAATCTCCTCACCTGTTTGTGGGTTACGACCTTTACGAGCCGCACGCTCACGAACTTCGAAGTTACCGAATCCGATCAATTGTACTTTATCACCTTGTTTTAAAGCTTCTAAGATAGAATCAAAAACAGCGTCTACTGCTTTTGTTGCGTCCTTTTTAGAAAGGGAACTTGCTTCTGCAACAGCATTGATTAAATCTGTCTTGTTCATGCCATTCACCTCCTCCCAAAGATAAGACTGTATAATGATCATAAAATGAGTCTTACTTTCATTTGTAGGCAATTTTTACAAATTCTATACTACAAAGATGTAGATAAATCATTATCAACGCCTATATTATACGATTCTCCTTTATAATTCAATATTTTTAAGGAAATTGTTACTCTTAAAATGTGAAAATCTGATGAAACTTGACAATTTACAACAATGTATTAGATAATGACTGTTTATTTTTCTATTCCATACGTAAAAAATAAAAAAATCCCTCTACAATGAGAGGGATTTTTTCCAGAGTGTTGGGAAACCCTTTAGGGTTCCCAACATTCTGCAATCCTTTTTAATTTTAGTAAATGAAAACAATATAAA
>NZ_CP031292.1:1099458-1509591 GCF_003355115.1 Bacillus sp. COPE52 | reverse complement strand
CATCACGATGATTTTTTAAAGCACCCATCATAAAAAATCTCTCCTTTACCTCTTTTTTATCAGTGTTGACACATAAAGAGAGGTTCAGACACATAAACAGGCTGTGGAGAAGACTTTCTCCACAGCCTGAAAAAAATCCCTCTACAATGAGAGGGATTTTTTCTTATAATATAATCGCAATTAATCCGCCAGATCCTTCATTAATAATTCTTTCTAGTGTTTCTTTTAATTTATATCTAGCATTTTCTGGCATTAAAGATAGTTTTGCTTGAATTCCTTCTCGAACAATAGAGCTAAGCGAACGTCCGAATATATCGGAATTCCAAATTGATAATGGATCATCTTCAAAATCTTGCATTAAATAACGAACTAATTCTTCACTTTGCTTTTCAGTACCAATAATCGGCTCAAACGTCGATTCAACATCTACTTTAATCATATGAATAGATGGAGCTACCGCTTTTAATTTCACACCAAACCTTGAACCGTGACGTATGATTTCCGGCTCATCTAAGCTCATATCAGCTAGTGCAGGTGCTGCTACACCATATCCTGTTTGCTTTACCATACGCAGGGCATCCGCCACTTGATCATATTCTATTTTCGCATGAGATAAGTCGAGCATAAGCTTCAGTAAATGATCTTTCCCTCGAATTTCTACCCCTACTACTTCTTTTAAAATTTGATCGTACAATTCATCTGGCGCATATAAATCAATCTCTGCCACACCTTGCCCCATATCAATGCCAGCTAGACTTGCCCGATCAATAAATTCATATTGACTAAACTGCCAAACGACACGGTCCACATCACGAAGACGTTTTATATCCTTCACAGTCTCTTGAACTGCTTCTTGATAACTTTTGCGTAACCAATGCCCTTCATTTAGCACCATTACCCAACTAGGAAGGTTTACATTCACCTCTAATACTGGGAACTCAAATAACGCTTCTCGAAGTACATTATATACATCTGTTTCTCTTAAACTCTCTACACTCATCGCAATTACTGGTATATCATATTCTTCAGATAAACTTTGGCGTAATTGCTCTGTATCCGGATGATACGGCTGTACAGTATTGATAATCATAATGAAAGGCTTTCCAACTTCTTTTAACTCATTTACAACGCGTTCTTCTGCCTCTATATAATCTCTTCTTGGTATTTCGCCAATCGTTCCATCCGTTGTAATTACAACACCAATTGTTGAATGTTCTTGAATTACTTTGCGCGTGCCAATTTCTGCAGCTTCATGGAATGGAATAGGCTCTTCATACCAAGGAGTATTAATCATACGCGGGCCATTCTCATCTTCATAGCCTTTTGCTCCTGGAACCGTATATCCAACACAATCTACTAATCGAATATTTACTTCAAGTCCTTCATCTACTTCGATAGAAACCGCTTGGTTTGGAACAAACTTCGGTTCCGTCGTCATGATTGTACGACCAGCAGCACTTTGAGGCAGTTCATCCTGCGCTCTTTGGCGGTCAGATTCATTCTCAATGTTCGGAATAACAACAAGTTCCATAAATTTTTTAATGAATGTTGATTTCCCTGTTCGAACAGCTCCTACAACTCCAAAATAAATATCACCGCCTGTGCGTTCCGCAATATCTTTAAAAACATCTACCTTTTCCAAGTGATTCCCTCCCTCAAAATTTTTGGGAATAATTCCGCGTATATAGTCAACTAATACCTTCTCTAACGTTGCCTATAATATCTGATATAATATAATGGTATTCTAGAAGTTCGGACAATATATCAAATAATTTTGTCCAATTTCATATGACTATTTAAAAAATACTTTTTGTTTGCATCACAAGTTGTATAACATAAAAAACCTTTCTTCTAGAACTTATTCGCTAAAAGAAAGGTTCATGACTTATGATTTAAAAAAAATTGGTTCTCCGTCCTTCACCGTATACGGTAAAGAATATGCGGGAACAAATGGGGAGTCTTTCGATAGTATATTTCGAATATCTTCTCCTTCCTTAAATTGCCCTTCATTTTTTTTCAACACTTCATATAAGTCGATTCTGTAGTCAACAAATACTTCTCCTTTTTCATTGATTACAAAAGGAAGTCCTTTACCAGAATACGGACTTGTCACTTGCGGTACATCTTTATATCCTAGTTTTTTGTAATCCAATTCATATACCCCGTCTGAAATTACTTTTTTAAACGGTGGATATCTATGTTCATCACGGTACATCCTCAATTTTAATGATAATTCCTGAATTTGTTCAACCATCCTTATATCAATTAACTTTACGGTCGGATTTGTTTCAACATCTATTAATACGTATTGGTATACCCCTCCACTTTCATACGCATTCCCTGGTGCTTCTTGTATGTAGCGCGGAGCAATTTTTTGAAAATCGATTGGATACTTTTGATAAATAGGTGTACTCATATCACGCGTTTTAATTGGCAATATCCCACCATTTTGTTCCTTATATGTCGTAATAGCTTTTTGAACAACTTGTAACTGATCTTCATAAGGAACAGCATTTTGTTTCATATTTTCTTTCGGATACATACACCCTGTTAAAACGCTGATGCAACAAAATATTAAAATAATATGGATTTTTTTCACTAACAATCACCTTTTCACGCTAGTATAACTTACTCCTTATGTAACATTTTGAGATACACTCCTCTTACTGCTCCACAGGTCCACTAAATACAACAAGAAAAATAACAATACCCGACACAATCATGAGGGTGTACGCTACTAACGCTGTAATCCCTTTCAGAAATTTATTTTTCATTTTATGCCTACTTAATAAAATAAAAACTACTGCAACAAACATAAATCCCATTGCCCCTAAGGAAAACCACATTTTTATAAGCCCTTCTGACATATATACACCCCTTTACTTTCAATCTATTTTTATACTATTTTAACAAATTAAAATCTTTAAACAAATACAATTCATCATTTTAATGCAAATTAACAAAATTTATGTACAAAAATAAAACCGAAGCGCATTATTTTGCGCTTCGGTTGACCAAATATGCCCTTACCAGCTCTATTCCCATTCTTTCATGGCTATCATATGCAATCTACAATCTCTTTGTTTCTCATAATTTATTTTTTAAACATTTTGCTTAACGAGCCAAAATCTGCTGGCATATTATTGTTAATAATCGCTTTTACAATTTGATCCTCTTGCTCTTTCGGCACCTCACGTCCTGCCATAAGAGCTACTTGATGAATCAATTGACGAAGCACAGTTTCATCACGTAAATTCGCATTTTGTACAGATGACGCTAATTTAAAAATATCCTCTTTGTTCACTTTCGCTTCCTTCTCAATATTATTAAAAATGTTATTATCCATTCTTTTCACCCTCTCCTCAAGTTACACTTCATCCTATGCAAAAATAAAAAAATGGTGAAAAGACCCAATCAAAAAATAAAAAAGCGACAGGAGTACAAATTGTACTTCTGTCGCTTTTATTTAAAGTAAATCAGGTATAGCTTCCACTTCATGTTTTCGAACGCGTCCCATCAATGAGCCTACTGCATCCTTTACATCATTCCCATTGAACAACACGTCATATAAAGCAGCTGTAATCGGCATTTCAACTTCCATCTTCTCTGCCAATTCATGAGCAGCTTTCGTTGTTCTTACGCCTTCTACAACCATCCCCATACTTTCTAACACTTCTTCTAAAGAGTGCCCTTTTCCGAGCATATTTCCAGCACGCCAATTTCGGCTATGAACACTTGTACAAGTTACTATCAAGTCTCCCATACCAGTTAGACCAGCGAACGTTAAAGGATTTCCGCCCATTTTTCTTCCTAAACGAGCAATTTCCGTTAAACCACGTGTCATTAATGCCGCTTTCGCATTATCACCTAATCCAAGACCATCCGTTATCCCTGCAGCTAATGCGATAATATTTTTTAACGCACCACCAAGCTCAACTCCAACAATATCAGGATTTGTGTATACACGGAAGTAGCTATTCATAAACAAATCTTGTACTTCCTCAGCCGCTTCCATACGCTTCGCTGCCGATGTAACAGTTGTCGCTTGACGTAAGCCGACTTCTTCAGCATGACTCGGTCCAGACAGTACAACAACATCTTTAATCAAGTTCTCTGGAATTTCTTCCTCAATCACTTCCGAAATACGTTTTGACGTACCTGGTTCGATCCCTTTACTTGCATGAATCCACGTAACTGGTTCTGTAACAATTTCTTTCATCTCTTGTAATACATCTCTGTACGCTTTCGTCGGTACTACTAACAGTACTGTATTTACATCTACTAATGCTTCTTCTAAAGAAGAGTAGGCTACGATTGTGCTTGGCAATGTAATTCCTGGAAGATATCGACTATTCTCATGTTTCGCATTAATCTCATCCATAAGTTCAGAACGATTTCCCCAAATACGTACATCATGTCCATTGTCAGCTAATACCATCGCTAACGCTGTTCCCCAGCTACCTGCTCCTATTACTGTGATTTTTGTCATAAAATCACATCCTCTCCATTAGTCTCTTGCTCTAGCGATAATGTGAATCGGTGTTCCTACAAAACCGAACGCTTCACGTAAACGATTCTTTAAGAAGCGCTCATATGAAAAGTGCATTAATTCTGTATCGTTTACAAACACAACAAATGTCGGTGGTTTTACCGCAACCTGTGTCGCATAGAAGATCTTCAGACGGCTACCATTATGAGTCGGCGTTGGATTCATCGCTACAGCATCCATAATTACATCATTTAATACATTCGTTTGTACACGGATACTATGACTTTCATTTACTTCATTAATAACTGGTAACAATGTTTGTGTACGTTTTTTCGTTTTCGCAGATAAGAATACAATCGGTGCATAGTCCAAGAATTGGAAATGAGCACGAATATTTTCTTCAAATGCTTTCATTGTTTTCTCATCTTTTTTCACTGCATCCCATTTGTTTACAACGATAATAACAGCTCGTCCTGAATCATGAGCATATCCAGCAATTTTTTTATCCTGTTCAATAATTCCTTCTTCTCCGTCTAAAACGACTAAAACAACGTCAGAACGTTCAATCGCTCTAAGCGCACGAAGTACACTATATTTTTCTGTGCTTTCGTATACTTTCCCTTTTTTACGCATACCAGCTGTATCGATAATTACATAATCTTGACCATCTTTGCTATATGGTGTATCGACAGCATCACGTGTCGTTCCTGCTATATTACTTACAATTACACGTTCTTGACCAAGAAGTGCATTTACAAGTGATGATTTCCCTACGTTTGGACGTCCAATTAAAGAGAAACGGATTGTTTCATCGTCATACGCTTCTTCTTCAATCTTCGGAAAATGATTTGCAGCTTCATCTAACAAATCACCAAGTCCTAAACCGTGTGTACCTGAAATCGGGAATGGCTCACCGAATCCTAATGCATAGAAATCATAAATGTCACTACGCATTTCTGGATTATCAACCTTATTTACCGCAAGTACAATAGGTTTTTTAGAACGATATAAAATTTTAGCAACTTCTTCATCTGCTGCAGTTACACCATCGCGACCATTCGTCATAAAAATGATAACATCTGCTTCATCAATCGCTACTTCCGCCTGTTGACGAATTTGTGTCAAGAACGGCTCGTCTCCAATATCAATTCCACCTGTATCAATAATGTTAAACTCATGATTTAACCATTCTCCCGCACTATAAATACGGTCTCGCGTTATACCTGGTATATCTTCTACGATTGAAACTCTTTCTCCAACAATTCTATTGAAAATAGTAGATTTTCCTACGTTCGGGCGGCCTACTATTGCTATTACTGGTTTCGGCATATACTTTCATCCTTTCAACTTGCTTCTGTTTATTATGTAAAAAACCCTTCTTTGTGCAAGAAGGGATTTGCATTCCAGAATATTTCTCAACGTATCAAAACACCTCATATTATAACACACGTTGCTAATGTTTCACAATAATATATACATTCTCTTGTAAGCGATGCGCAATACCATCTAATATCGCCTCTAAATTATTTGCAACAAATTCTAGTTCCTCTTTCGTCTCACAAGTAAATAACGGAGCTCCGCCTGCAAACTTTTCCGGTGTCGTTGTAATTACTGCGAGAATAACACTTTCTAACATCATCTTTTATCTCCCCTTCCTTTCGGGGCTTCCGATGACATATGAACGGCACTTTCTAGCGTTGGCACATTCCCTATGACACCTATCGCTTTCTCGGCATCTTGGTCTTGCGGCAAGACAAAGATGCCAACTCTTCCATCTTCTAAATCACGCTTTGCTAACGGTACAAGTGCTGGTGTACCTGAATCCCTATATATCCCTAGAGCAACAGAGACATCATGTAAAATAGCTTGCCGTTGTCCTAAATTTGCAATTGTAACCATCGCATCAATTGATTTCGGTTTTAAAATAAAACCCATTCCATATTTCATAATTTCTTCTTGCCTTGCCGGCAATCCAATATTCATAATATAAATATTATCAATATAAAGCCCCGCTCCTTCAAAGCGAAGCGGTACATGCTCGATATCAACAAGATCATGTAACCTTTTGCCTGACATTAATTTTTTCGCAATAAAAAATGCTATTATAGCCATAATTACTCCAGCAATCCATGAATGGAACCCTATATACGCAAACGTCGTTGCAAACGACGTTAACATCGCCAAATAGTTGCGACTTTCAAAAACTAATGCAATTCCTTCAATGTATGTATTTCCACGCGGTACGAGCTCATATCCATCTAATTGTTGAAGCGTATTTCTTTCCATATTACGCACATCACGAAATTGCGTCGCTGCTAACGTAAGAAATGTAATGGCAGAAAAATCTTTTTTCAAAATAGACGGGATTGCAATCGCTCCTAAGGCTGCGGCAATTAACCCCATCGCAATATGAATAATTTTCCCATGAAGCCTCGTTGGATATTGCCGTGTATCCGTGCGAAGCATTAACACTCTCGTTACCGTCCCTGCTATTACGCCACATAAAATGGCTGGTGTATATTCAGTCATGTATTACCCTCGCCCTTCTTTTACGTGTTTTCCGCTTAAACTGTTCCATGTATACTGATACTTTTGCAATCCAAAATAAAATTGTCATAAACAATGTAGAAACGGCGATGATATCAAAAAACGCTAAACTACCGTAATCATAAGGGAAGTTTAGTTTTCGAAAAATAAGTGTCACTAACAACTCTCCTTGCAACATCCCTATATATAAAGAACATAATCGCAGGAAACGATCTCCATGCAATAAAACTGATGCATACACAAGGGCACCACTTAACAGAAACAACCTATCCACCACAATCCAAATCGGGTCATATACTTCTAACAAATGAAAACTTGTATATAACATTGCAATAATAAGCGCCGAAAGTAAGGTATATATTTTTTTCCAAATAGAATATAGCGTAATCCCTATAAAAGAAATAATACAAAGTAAAAGAGCATTTATTGATACCGTGAATGAAGCAATCGTTATATGTAACGGAGAGCAAATTATAAAAATCAATATACAAGCACTTAACTTCCATCGAATAGATTCCTTTTTCATAAAGAAAGTTACGATAACCCACCCTATCCAAGCTACAAAATAAAAAGTACTCCCATCCATCATTTCACCTCCTATGTTTTCCATTATGGGAACTTTTTATGAAAGTTAATCCCCCTTTCTTTACGCATAGTTTTTTCATATAACAGCAACACTTTTAATAAGGAGGTGCTATTCACAATGGGTAAAGATCGCCAAGAACGAAAACTAAGAGAATCACGCCGCGTTGAATCGGATCGCGACCAATCACTTCAATATCCTGGTGCAACAAGTCTTGATACACCGGAGCAAGCTCGCAAGCAAAATCAGCACTAAACATACAAAAAGACGGTTTCGACATTGTCCGAAACCGTCTTTTTTCATAATTATTTTAATGATTTTTATTTATATTGAAATAATATTTTATATGCTAATCTTCTCATGACATAATTTCACCTTCACCTATTTCCCATAGGAAATTTAAGCTCTCTCTAATAATTCAGCATCACCTCTTCTATATTTTTTCATTTTTGCAACCTCTTTTTCAATTGCAAATTCCGCCGAATAATATTTTTATATACAATTAATCTTATTAAACGTCTGTTTTTTATAGAATACTAATTCCGTTCCCTACTTTATATTACAAAAAAGAATAGAAAACAAAAAACCAACCGTTCGGTTGGTTTTTTATCTCCTACTATAATGCGTTGTATCAATACCACGCTGCATTAACCAATGATACGTTTCGCCCTTTACAACAAGAGGTACAGATTGCAACTCTTCTATCGTCTTCGCACCAAGAGCTGTCATAATAAATTTTAAATCTGTATGTAAAAGATCAATTTCATCCACTAACTTCTCGATACCATCTTGCATTAAAATACGTAAAAAGTATCCAGCAAATGCGGTTGTATTCGCCCCTAATGCGATTGCCTTCGCCACGTCAAGCGCTGTTTGTATGCCCCCAGATGCAATAAAAGAGAGGTTGTTATTTGTAGAGGTTGCTTCAATAATCGAGGTAGTTGTTTGTATGCCCCAGTTATTAAAATAAGAAAGCATTCGCTGTCTTCTTTCATTTTCAACAGCAGCAAAATTTGTACCACCTTGTCCACCAATATCAATTGCCGTTACACCTATACTCACTAACTGTTGCACTGTTTCCTTACTCATCCCAAATCCAACTTCTTTTACAATGACAGGAATTTTACTCTTTAAAACAATTTGTTCAATCCGCTGAAGTACCCCCGTAAAATCACGATCTCCTTCAGGCATCGTTAACTCTTGTATAACGTTTAAATGAATTTGTAGTGCGTTTGCTTCAATCATATCAACGGCACGCTCTGCCTGTTCGACAGTTGCCTCACTACCTAAATTCGCAAAGAAAATCCCATTTGGATTTATCTTTCTAACGACCTTATAAGAAGCCGCCTCACGCTCATCTTTTAACGCTGCCATTTGCGAACCTACAGCCATAGCGAGATTATGATGTTTCGCTACATATGCTAGTTGCTCATTAATATGTAACGTTTGCTCTCCTCCACCACCAGTCATCGCATTGATAAAAATCGGCGAACTTAGTGAAAGTTCGCCGATTTTTGTTTCACATGTTATAGTATCATAACTTGAATTTGGCAAGCTTTGATGCACAAAATCAATATCATGAAAGCCATGCGTACGAGACTGACCAGTAGAAAGAGCATATTCAATATGATCTAATTTACGTTTTGCCCTTACCACTCGTACCCCTCTTTATTTCTTTAATTTTTTCAGTTGTTCACCAATAATATCACTTAATTGGAAAGTAGCAGAATCAGCATTTGGCTCATATTTGCTATAATCTTCTGTTACATTATTTTCTTCAAGTGCTTCTTTTATACTTAAAGAAATACGTTTTTCCGCTACATGTACTTCAAGTACTTTCACTTTTACTTCTTGTCCCATTTCCAATACTTCATTTGGATTTTTCACGTGACGATTTGCAATTTGAGATACGTGCACAAGCCCTTCAACGCCAGGTAAAATTTCAACGAAAGCACCGAATGTAACTAGACGTTTTACTACTCCCTCACGAATATCACCAGCTTTTATTTCACCAGCAACATTTTCCCAAGGTCCCGGCTGAGCTGCTTTAATTGATAAAGAGATACGTTGCGTATCAGCATCAACAGATAGCACCTTTACCTTTACCTTTTGACCTTGCTCTAGCACTTCAGATGGTTGCTCCACACGTTCGTGTGAAATTTGCGAAATGTGAACTAAACCGTCCACACCACCAACGTTAACGAAAGCACCAAAATCCGTTAATCGTTGTACTGTTCCTTCAACAATATCCCCTTCTTTTAACGAAGAGATTGCTTCTTTTTTCTTAGAATCTAGTTCTAATTCTACTACCGCTTTATGCGAAAGGATTACACGATTTTTTTCGCGGTCTAATTCAACAATTTTTACCGCTAATGTTTTTCCTTTATAGTCAGAAAAGTCTTCTACATAATGTACTTCTACAAGTGAAGCTGGGATAAAACCACGAACGCCTAGGTCCACAACTAATCCACCATTCACGATATCTTTTACAGTAACATCAAATACATGACCAGAAGTAAATTTCTCTTGTAATTCTACCCATGCTTTTTCTGCATCAACAGCACGTTTAGATAAAACAAGATCATCTTCTTCTAATTTAATAATTTTCAATTCTAGTGTTTGATCTAATTCTACAACATCGCTTGCTTTTTCAATATGAACGTTAGCTAATTCACTAATTGGAATTACGCCATCTGTTTTGTATCCAACATTTACAAGCACTTGTTTTTCTTCAACCTTCGTTACAGAACCTGTAACAACGTCACCAACTTGTAATTCTTTTGAATCCATAACTTCTTCATTCATTTTCTCTACCATGGAAATACCTCCCTACAGAATTGACAAAGCATTTTTATGTATATACGAAATGAAAACAAATGTTTTCATTTGCATGTTTAAGAATTTATCATCACATACTCTTTTTCAATAGCATTCATAAGAAAATATATTAATCCTATATAAATAGTATACAGCAAAATCATCTTGAAGAAAGTATGTTTTGAAATATAATAGCGAATATATTCTGACAGTTTTATTCCTCTTTAACTAACTTCTTATAAATCGGCTCATTTGTCAAGGAAAGAGACTCACAATTCACGTATCCTTTACATTTCTATACAAACAAAAAAAGAAAGAGGATAATCCCTTTCTTTATTTCGCAAATACTCCTGAAACAATACCCATAATTTTTTGGACGACTTCTTCAATTGATAAAGAAGTTGTATCTAATTCCAATGCATCATCAGCCTTTTTTAGAGGAGAAACTTCGCGTTCTGAATCCAATTTATCACGCTGAGCAATTTCTTCTTGTAACTGCTCTAAATTAGAATCGAAACCTTTATTTATATTTTCTAAATGTCTTCTTTCCGCTCTTTCTTCTACAGAAGCAAGCATAAAGATTTTCACTTCAGCATCTGGTAACACATGTGTACCAATATCACGGCCATCCATTACAACGCCGCCTTTTTCCGCTAATTCTTGTTGACGACGAACCATTTCTTCACGAACAAGACGATGCTTTGCCACAATAGATACTCGATTCGTCACATCAGGCGTACGAATAACTTCCGAAACATCTTGTCCATTTAAAAATACAAGTTGTGTATTTTCTCCTTGTTGAAATTCAATATTCACATTTTTTACAACTTCCATTAGCTTTTCTTCATTTTCAATATCCACTTTTTGTTCAAGGGCTGCATATGTAATAGCACGGTACATTGCGCCTGTATCAATATAAACGTAAGAAAGCTTCTTTGCCACAACTTTTGCAACTGTACTTTTCCCAGCAGCTGCTGGACCATCTATAGCAATTGAAATTCGTTTATCCATTGTAACACCTCATTTTTTCACTTATAAAACAAAACGAAAAGCAGGTATTCATCCCTGCTTCTTCTCATTTGCTTCACGTCATTAAATCCTCAATTATTGTAGCATAATCCTTCCTAGAAGAAAACGAAAACTACCTACTCACCTGTAAGATTTCTTCTTTATTTTTCGCGACGACACCTTCATAATAAACAATTTTAGATAGATATTTTATTGATGACTTATGTATAAATAACAATTGCACAACACAAAGACAAATAAATTGAATTATTAATATACGAATGATAATTTTCTCCACCTTCTTCAAGATATCCACTCCTTCCCACCATATACTTACACATTACATTTCATGATTTTATACAACGTACATAGCGCAATTAAATTTATTGTCATATTCCAAGCATGCTTTTATACATTTTCATTGTCGAATTTACTCAAAACATGTTATGTTCTAAATGTATTTTTCAACTTGAAAGGGGTATAAGCATTGAAAAGAATCCTAGTTTTACACACAGGTGGAACAATTGCAATGGAGGAAGATAAAGAAACTGGGGTCGTACAACCAGGAGAAAAAAATCCTCTTTTAAAATTCATTCCTGATTTAGAAGGCGATGTTGATTTAATCGTTGAAGATGTGTTCCATCTACCATCTCCTCATATGACACCAAGCGAGATGTTACAATTACAAGTCATCATTGATGAAAGAGTAAAACAAGACAACATTCATGGCGTAGTCATTACGCATGGTACGGATACATTAGAAGAAACCGCATATTTCCTAGATTTAACAGTCAAAGCAACTATTCCAATCGTAGTAACAGGCGCAATGCGTTCTAGTAATGAATTAGGTGCTGATGGTCTATATAACTTCTTATCAGCTGTAAAAGTAGCTAGCAGTAATGAAGCTGCAGAAAAAGGTGTTCTAGTCGTATTAAACGACGAAATTCATTGCGCTACAAATGTAACGAAAACACATACAAGTAATGTTGCAACATTCCAAAGTCCACAATATGGACCAATTGGAATGGTAACAAAACGTGGTGTTGTCTTCCATCACGCTTTAGTACATCATGAAACGTATACAGTAAATAACACCTCTAAAAACGTAGTTGTTCTAAAAGCATATGCTGGTATGGATGATACATTGTTAGCAGCAATTGAAAACCTTCCAGTTGACGGAATTGTCATTGAAGCGCTTGGACAAGGTAATTTGCCTCCACGTACACTCCCTAGTTTAGAACGATTAATAAGCAAAGGAATTCCAGTCGTATTAGTTTCACGTTGCTTCAATGGTATCGTTCAAGACGTATATTCATATGAAGGTGGCGGCAAACAATTAAAAGATAAGGGCGTTATATTCACATACGGCTTAAACGCTCAAAAAGCACGTATTAAATTACTAGTCGCATTAGAGAATACAAAATCACATGAAACAATCCAAAATATGTTTATGCACGAATAAAAAAAGCTGTCGAATTTTTCGACAGCTTCTTTTTATTTTTCTCTCGACGCAATGGTTTGCGCAATCGCATCTCCATGAAATCTACCGTTCTCGATAAATATTTCATTTGCATTATTCCCAGCGGCAATTACACCTGCAATGAAAATATTTTCAGTGTTTGTTTCCATTCTATCCTCTGTATAAATCGGACGCCCAGTTTCTTCATCAATTCGAACGCCCATCTCCGTTAAGAAACTATGATCAGGATGGTAACCCGTCATCGCAAATACAAAATCATTTTGGATTGTAAATGCTCCGTCATCAACGGTATACGTTAATGTATGTTCAGTAATTTCTTTCACATGAGCCCCAAAATGCATTTGAATTGTACCGTTTCGTACTAACGCCTCAAATTCCGGTAAAATCCACGGCTTAATGCTCGGCGAGTACTCACTTCCACGATACAGTACCGTTACACGCGCTCCTGCTTTAACAAGTTCCAACGCAGCGTCTATACTTGAGTTTTTTCCACCTATAACTACTACATCTCGATCAAAATAAGGATGTCCTTCTTTAAAATAGTGAGCTACTTTCTTCAGTTCCTCACCTGGAACATTCATATAATTTGGATTGTCATAATATCCAGTGGCTACAACAATATATTTCGCTATATATATTTCTTTATGTCCGTCACGTTTCGTCGTCTCAACCTTAAAAACTTCTCCATCTTTTTGAACTTTCTCTACTCGTTCGAAAGCATTTATGCGTACAGATTTACGCTTTACTACTTCGCGATAATACGCAAGTGCTTGATTTCGAACTGGCTTACGGTTTTCGGTAATAAAAGCTACTTCACCAATTTCTAATTTTTCACTAGAGGAGAAAAATGTTTGATGAGTTGGATAATTATAAATCGCATTTACAATGTTTCCTTTTTCAATTACTAACGGATTAATCCCTACCTTTTGCAACGAAATTGCTGCTGCTAATCCGCACGGACCGCCTCCAATTATGATAGCTGTTTCTTTCTGCATACTCGGTTCACTCCTAGTCTTCTACCTCTGCACTATTTATAAAAACAAGAAAAAACCTACTTACAACAGTAGGCACCTATCTTTATTGTATTCATTTTTCATACGTTTGTCATCTAAACGAAACGTACATCCGATAGACATCTGCTAAAAACTGTTGAAATTTAATACCTTGTTTCCCTAATACATTTTCAGGATCAATCTTTCTAGCTGGATCAAGTGTTTTATGTGATACGATATCTTTTTTCGGATTCAAGCCAAAGTTTTGACATAAATAAGCATGATACCATGTAAAACGCGTATACGCTTCCCAAAAGTTAACATCACCGCCATAACAAAGTTCCACACCAATGGCAGCCTTATTCGCATCATAACCATATAAGTCATTATCCGTCGACACACCATATCGAACATGATACGCAACTTCATTTATAGGAACAATTTCCAATATTGTTTTGTCATCTATAAATGTATGCGCCGAAGCTTTCGGTTGTATTTCATTAAAGTAATCCCGATTTCCTATTGCATTGCTACCAGGATTCCCTGTATCATGACTTACAATAAACCTTACTTTAGAAAGAGGAATTCCCGGTCGTGAACTTCCATATCCAATATAGTTACGCTCTATAGGAAACATCGCCATTACTACCAACTCCCGCTTTAGAAAATTACCTTCCTTCCTTATATATGTATTCGGTAGCAATGTCCTTATCGCATATTTCTTACACGAAGAGAAAATCGAAAATATTTGATGTGAACACCATAAATAACAAAATACTTACAGCGACTCCATAAAAACCGTAAAACCAAACACAATCTTCTTTCGTATCTAAGCCGAAAAATTCATTTACTGATTGTAATAATGTGCCACGCTTACTTTGTTTGTTTCGTAATACTTCCACTCGTTCTACAACATCTGCTGGCATCATAAATCTTTGGTCTACTGTCATTTTCATCATTTATCTCTCCTTAAAATCATTTCCGTTTTGTTTATCTAAGGAGAGTATAGCACGTTTGTTCGTACAGAACAAGTGTTCTTTTATTTTTTTATTTTATTTTTCAACAAGCCAAGTAATAATCGTGAATATAACAGCGATAATCGGCCCTACTACAACCACACCAAATATTAAAAACAATAAGCCTTCTCCGAACATCCGAACGACACTTGTTTTTCGGGCTTTCATCGTTCTTGAGAGTTCTCCCTCTAACCTCTTAACCTTTTCTTCTAATTGTTCTACTCGTTCCATCATTTCATTTTCCATATACAACACCTCACACTAATACTCCAACAAAAAAACGTGATTCCCTCGAAAGGAATCACGTTTTTTCATGATATAATATTATACCCAACCTCTGAAGCGACTTGCTTCAGCCATTTTACGAACACCAACCATATAAGCTGCTAAGCGCATGTTCACTTTACGAACTTGTGCTGTTTCATAAATAGAATCAAATGATCTTACCATTACTTTTTCTAAGCGTTGTTCTACTTCTTCTTCTGTCCAGTAGTAACCTTGGTTATTTTGTACCCACTCAAAGTAAGATACTGTAACTCCACCAGCACTTGCTAATACGTCTGGAACAAGTAAAATTCCGCGATCTGTTAAAATTTTAGTTGCTTCTAAAGTTGTTGGACCATTTGCAGCTTCAACAACAATTTTTGCTTTAATATTATTAGCATTTTCTTCTGTAATTTGATTCTCAATTGCAGCTGGAACTAAAATATCGCAATCAAGTTCTAACAATTCTTTGTTTGAAATTGTATTATTAAATAGTTTTGTTACTGTACCAAAGCTATCACGACGGTCTAATAAATAATCAATATCTAATCCATTTGGATCATGTAATGCACCGTAAGCATCTGAAATTGCAATTACTTTCGCACCTGCATCATGCATAAATTTAGCTAAGAAGCTACCCGCATTACCGAACCCTTGAACAACAACACGCGCACCTTTAATATCAATGTCGCGTTTTTTTGCAGCTTCGCGAATACAAATTGTTACACCTTTCGCTGTTGCTGTTTCACGTCCGTGTGATCCACCTAATACAAGTGGCTTACCTGTAATAAATCCTGGTGAATTAAATTCATCAATACGGCTATACTCATCCATCATCCATGCCATAATTTGAGAGTTTGTAAATACGTCTGGAGCCGGAATATCTTTTGTAGGACCAACGATTTGGCTAATTGCTCGTACATAACCGCGGCTTAGTCTTTCTAATTCACGGAATGACATTTCACGTGGGTCACAGATAATTCCACCTTTACCTCCACCATACGGTAAATCAACAATACCACATTTTAAACTCATCCAGATCGAAAGTGCTTTCACTTCATTTTCTGTTACATTCGGATGGAAGCGAATTCCACCTTTCGTTGGACCAACAGCATCATTATGTTGCGCACGATATCCTGTAAATATTTTAACAGTCCCGTCATCCATACGAACTGGTATTTTCACTGTCATCATACGAATTGGTTCTTTTAATAATTCATATACTTCGTTTGGATAACCCAATTTTTCTAATGCTTCACTAATAACAATTTGTGTCGAATTCAATAGTTCAAAATGTTGTTCCCTTTGTTGTTGTGTTTTTGTTTGAGTTCCCTTTTCGGCTACCATAGTAAGTAAACCCCCTGTAATTTCACTTGTTTAGTAAACCTTCATTGCCTAGTATACACCGTTAAATTTGGAATGCAATAGAAAACGCTAACAAATATATACAACTTATTTCGTATTGCAAGCGTTTTCACTATTATTATAGTCCTTTTATTGCTTTTAGAAAAGTAAAATACTTAAATATTTAAATATTTTTTATCTCACTCGAATACAGCGTCGCGAAACGGTATATTTAATTAAGAAAACGTTTGTTTAAATATTTATAATTGACCCTAGCCTTACTCCTCTTATCCAAATAAAATACAAAACCCCAGCTATGTTATATTAGCTGAGGTTTTGCTTTTTCACAAAGTAATTGTATACTTGTTCAATTGCTTGAGAAGCCATTAATTCTTTACCATACTCCATTACACGGTAAATGGTTGCCGTAGACGGATTACCGTATTCTGCTAAAATAGCTATAAAATCCGCCTTCAATAATTGTATTTGCTCTTCTTCTTCCATCCAAAGATAGAAACGCCCATCCCACGTATATAACTTTCCGCCAGTTACACCAAGGTTATATAAGCGATTCGACAGGTTAATTACGTCGTCTAGTGTAGCAAACTCATAAAGTATGTGCTCGCTCTCATCTAGAGTCACTTGCATTTCAATAAACTCGTCACGGAACTCATCATCTGTATCCACTTCTTGATTTTCCTTCGTTACTATTACAACCATGCCTTGTGCTTGTAGAGAAAATACTTCAACTGCAATCGGACCATCTGCTTCAAATCCTAATTCTTTATTTGCTTCTTGCATCATATCACGAAATAGTTGCTGTACTTTCGGTGCATTTCTCCATAAATCCTCTTTCGTTAATCCTCGTTCAGATAAATCATCAAATGTTAGGAAAATTTTTATCTTATTATAATTTAATCGTTCCAGCCTCATCTCATACCCTCCCTACGTAACCATTGAATCTAATTTTTATTATATGAAATAGAAAATAGATGGTTCTTTCCGAACAACTATTCTAACATTTTTAACCATTCATCCCATTCTTCTTTCGTATCGCCGATTAGGATTGTTTGAATGTTCAACTGATCTCGAGCGCTTATTTCCCCTATAACCCCAACAGAAAGGTTCTCATTTTTTTCTTGCAATAAATCCCCAACATTCATCGCCCTTTTCAGTTCTAGGCCATTTTCAAAAGAGACAAATAAATATTTTGGCTGTATTTGCTCAACCGCTAATAACATGCCATCTCCCTCTAAACTTGTCCTAATATGTATCGCCTCATATCCTTTTAAACGTAAATACATTGAGAAAATAAATCCTTTCAATGTATTATTTTCTAACACAATTACTTTGTGTATGGAAGAAAACGTTGAAGCATTATGATACACCATTCCTAGACGAGTTTGTAAAAATGATACGGCATATTGGAATTGCGTCATTGCAATCTCATTGTTATTTTTTAGTGTCAACAATTTGTTTGTCACTTGAAGAATAATACCGGTGATAACTTTTTCTGTTGAATAAATACTAAAAGCCTCATTTATTAATGCAGAAGTTGTAATTTCATCAAATTCTAACAAAGCTTGTAGTAAATCGTCCACTAAAACAACTTCTTTATCGTAATGTATTTCTTTTTGGGCATTACTCTGCAAACGATTCCCTTCTAATAACTGCACTGCTTGTCCAATCATCATACCGGAAGAAACCTTCTCCATTAACCATTTCAAAATTCGAATATGCTCTTCTGTATATAATCGATGCCCAGCTTGATTCCGCTTTGGGGCAATAATCTGATATCGCCTTTCCCATGCACGAAGCGTACTCGGTTGAACTCCAATAATATTCGAAACAGCTTTTATATTATATTTTCCATTTAGAGTTGGCATCATTTCCCTCCACATAACGTAATAATATGTGTTTGAGCAGGTGCTCGAAAACGAAGTGGAATCAATGTTGTTCCGTATCCATTACTAACAAAGAGAGTCGTATTTGAATGATTATATACGCCACCTTTTAAATATTTTTCAGATGGGAATAATCGAATCTGTCCTCCATGTGTATGTCCACTTAACACAAGTGAAATTTGTTCTTTTCCAGACATTTTTTTTATTATATCAGGGTTGTGACTAATTAAAATACGAAATCCCTCTTCTTTACAATCAGCCAATGCTAAGTCTAAACGATCACGTTCCAATCCAACATCATCTACACCGAGTAAGCAAATTTTCTCTCCTAACTCAGATTCAAATACAACTCTTGTATTATCTAAAACTTTCACATTATTTTCTAATAGCAACGCATCTAATTCATGGTATTCAATCTCATAGTCATTATTTCCCCATACAAAATATACAGGAGCTATCGCTCTTAACTTTTGAATGTTTGCAGAGATTTTTGATAAAGGTACGCCCTTTTCCGCTAAATCACCACCAATAATAACGAGATCTACTTTTCCCTTTATTCGCTCAATTAACGAATCTGAAACGACTCTTCTATGAATATCAGAAATAAAAAACATATTCATCTGTTGAAAACTTTGCGGAAATTCTTTAAATTCTAAAGTATGTTCCAATACCGTATTACGCATCGCTTCTTTATACATTACAAGAAGAAATATTATACCTATACATATGAGAGTACTTAATATTGTAATCCATATCATATTTTTACTTCCCTACTCATAAAGATAATCCTCAGTTTTTATAACAAGCTACGAATTGCTTAGTTTACTAGCTCTCTTGTTTTACGGACTTATCTTTTATCGGAATTTTTAATTCTTGACCTGCACTCACTTCATCTTCTTCTAAGTTATTATACTTTTTAATAACTTCAATCCCACTTTCATCTGAAAAATATTGCTTCGCTATACTTTCTAAAGTTTCTCCCTTTTTCACAGTATGCGTTACCACCTTCTCAGATTGTTTCTGAGTTTCAGATTTGGCTGAATCAAAAAAAATTACTTCAAACGCACTTTTACCAGCATTACTACTATCACTTTTCACCTGAATATATTTATCCGTATACCATAAAATACTAATTGGTAGTAATATGAATAGACACGTTAATACTCGGACAAAAATGTGATTCATTTTAAACTTTTGCTTTTTCTCTTTATTTCTATGAAGTTCACTTCGCGGCGGTAAACTTTCATCTTCTTCCACTTGCTCAACTTCTAATTCCTCTTCAAAATCAGGAATTCGTTTCCTCATGTTGTTCACCACCACCTTCCATTTATTTTCTTAGTTGGAGTCCCATTATAAAATCAACAAGAAAGTGTGCAAAGATTGTTATAAATAAATTCCCTGTCCATTCAAATACATAACCAAAGACAAAACTAATAAAACATACGAAACAAAACAAAAATGGCTTTGTTATATACCGAATATGTAAGACTGCAAATACTAAACTTGCTATTATAATTCCGAAATGAGTCTGCATTACACCTCTAAATAAAAATTCTTCTGCAAAGCCAATAACGAACGTAATAACGAGTAAATGCATAACTGACATTCCTTGAAACATCTTATCGTTAATACCACCATCATCAAACCAAGACTCTGGAAATACTCGCATTGCAACATAATCTAATAACACAATACCAATCGCTAATAAACTACCTACTATAATTATTCGTACAGGTTCCCACTTCCAAAGACTAAAAACTTCTTTTGTATCTCGAAATAATATATATGCTAGCAAACAACCAATACCAATAATAATTAGCTGTGTTATATACAGATTCAGCCTTATTTCTTTCGGACTCATATCTTCAACATTATGCCTTTGAATGTTCATCATTCCTCCATCTTCTCTAGGCCGAAAAGCTTTTGTAACTCTGTTTCCCAATTATAGTCGAAATCGGATTGTTGCGCTCGTCTTTTTTTATACTCCGTTTTTGTAATACCACAATAATCGCAGCAATTTTTCAACTCTGTCTCTTTTCTATAACCGAACTGTTGAAGTACATATTCACGCCTACATCCTTTAACTTGTATCCATGACTTCATGTTTTCTAGCTCACTATATTTATTACGCAATCTTATTTCTACTTCAGCTATTAATCTGTTCATGATTTCATCTGACAAGCTCTCTAATATTAGTTTTCGCCGTTGTATGATCCCAAGCCGTTCGAGATGATAGCGGATGAAACGCCAATATTGTTCATTAAATCTTGCTGCATTATAACAAATTTCTTCTACATCTTCTATTGGTAATTCTTTCGTTTGAAACATTCTTTCTTGTAGTAAAGAAAATAAAAATTGTATTTGCGACTTACTTGGCAATTCATCTTCAATAATTGAAATTGGCAAATCGTGATCCAACGGACTACATAATAAAAAGGCTATACTCGGTTCGCCATCTCTTCCAGCTCTTCCGATTTCTTGTAAGTAGGAAGCTATATTAGTCGGATAATGGAAATGAATAATATATCTCGTATTCGACTTATTTACTCCCATACCAAAAGCACTTGTGCATATTACAATTTGCAATTGGTCATTCATAAATTGCTGTTGAATTAACATACGCTCTTCATGTTCCATACCACCATGATAAAAAGCCACACCAGTACAGCCTTTTCCTCTTAAATATTCCGTTAAACGTTCTGTCCATGCTCTACTTGAACAATATACAATCCCTGGCCCATGTAAATACATCACATGTTCCAAAAGTGCTTCTTTCTTCTCTTCTATCGTCTCTACAAATTGCACTTCCATTGCAATATTTGGACGATCAATAGAGTATGCATGCTGCGAGACATTCTTTAAACTTAAACTCTCTGCTATATCTTGCAGTACATCCTTTGTCGCTGTCGCTGTTAATGCTAGTACCGTAGGAGATCCAATGTTCTCGATTACTACGTTTAATTTTTTATAATCCGGTCTAAAATCATACCCCCACTGCGAAATACAATGGGCCTCATCCACAACAAACATTGAAATATGAATTTTCTTCAATTCTCTTATTAATAAATCCGATTGCAACATTTCTGGAGACACAAAAATAAATTTATAAAAAGCCAATTTTTTCATCGCTTCTCTTTTTTCACTTAATGTCCGAAAACTATTAAATGCAATCACTCGATTTTTCACAACATACTTTAATTGTGTAACTTGATCTTCCATTAAAGATAATAGTGGTGATACAACAAGCACTGTTCCTTCTTGCATTAGCCCTGGGAGTTGATAGCACATAGATTTCCCTCTTCCAGTCGGAAGCATCGCTATAACATCTTTTCCTTCTAATAAGTCTGTAATAACTTCTTTTTGTCCTTGACGAAATTCAGAATATCCAAACCACTTATATAAATATTCCTCAAGTTTCATTTATACCCTCCATCCGTGCCAATACAAGACGGACTTCAAAATAAGATATCTCTTCCCCAACCGCTTGTTTCAAGACACGTAACTTACGTGTTTGTAACGTCTCAATTACTTCTTTTACTTTATCTATTTTGTCTTTCTCCATAAACATCTCAATTGAAAATTCTTTTTCTCGTAAAGCGATTTCTACAAAATGATCTTCTATCGTTGCAACCTTCAAATTCCGAATTGTTGCTATTTCTTCCAGAAAGCGTCCTTGTCTCCAAAGATTATATGTTTTTTTCGTAGATATGCTAAATAAATCAGCCTTCTCATTTGGATAAGATATAATTTCAGCTAATAACGGAAACTCACTTTCTTTATTACGAACTTCTTGAATAATGAAATGAATTGTACCCCAAAATAAAAAATACACTCGAAATACATCTTGTTTCGTAATTTCCGCTAATTGTTGCAACGTACAACCGATGCGTTTATAGCCCGTTAAGCGATATGTTACGATTGTCGCCTCTAATGGTTTATTTTTTTGTAAAAGAGTATACATCTCCTTCCACAACCTTTTAGCCAATTCACTTCTCATATATGGTATTCCAGTGAGAAAACGTTTCACCCACATCATTATTTCTGTATCTTGCTGAATTGGAATAAATTTCGTATTCACCTGTTGTAAATTCGAAATGGTTTGAACGATTAATGATAATCTCTTCCAAAACGTTTCACCTATTTCACCATAGTGTAAACCATGTAAACACGTCGGAAAAGCAAAGTCATCTTTCCATTTGTTTAATTGCATGTTACCAGCAGTCGTTACTACGTATGTATTTTCATGTATAGATTGAACTAAATCCGTTTGTACCAACTTTGCAACTTCTTGATCATAATCAGCTCTATTCAATGATTTATAAATCCCAAACAAAAAAGAAATTTGAAACATATTCCCATCTTGTAATGTTTGCGATGACCTCTTTCCTTTTAATAAATAATAAATAGAAGAAACGGTCCTTTCGCCATTCAATTGTTTTAAACAATACAATAAAGTATATTGTAGTTGCATTACCGCTTCCCCTTTCCAATTTAACTTAATTCTTTTTCAATATGATTACAACGTCTACTGTTACTCATTAACCTTATCATATCGGTACCATATGCTTGTACATACTCTATTGTACCAAACGAAATAACATTTACGTATTTTGAAAATCTTATGACATAATTCAAAAATAAGTTGACACTCTAATTGATAAGCATTATCATTATAATTTTATGTTGAAAAGTTTTACAAACCGTTTTACAATAAGGTTATAATTTTTATGGCGAGCTTTTCACATACATATTATCAGGAGGGAAAAAAGATGGCAAAATATACAATCGTTGATAAAGATACTTGTATCGCATGTGGTGCTTGCGGCGCTGCTGCACCAGACATTTATGACTATGATGATGAAGGTATTGCATTTGTAACATTAGATGATAACCAAGGTATCGTTGAAATTCCAGATGTATTAATTGAAGATATGATGGACGCATTCGAAGGTTGTCCAACTGACTCAATTAAAGTTGCTGACGAATCATTTGACGGCGACGCTTTAAAATTCGAATAGTCTTTTATTAACTTCAAAAAATGCCCCTCATATTGATGAGGGGCATTTTTTGTTCCCTATTTTCATTCTACTTAACAAAAAACCATTAGTAGTTTCACACTACTAATGGTTTTATTTTATATGTTATGCATTTTTCATTTTTGCAAACACCCATACTTTCAGGCGTGAGAATAATGCTACAAATACAATTGTTACTACAATTCCTTTAATTAAATTAAACGGTAAGATCGCTGTTACAACAGTCGTTCTTATAGCCTCACTAGACATAGCAGGTGCATTTAAAAACCAAGTGTAAGCTGGGAATATGATGATATAGTTTAATACACTCATAATTAGCGCCATTGTAATTGTCCCTAACATTAGTCCTGTCGTTAAACTCTTTACAGTACGATACTTTCTAAATAAGAAAGCTGCTGGTCCAATAAATAAACATCCTGCAATAAAGTTTGCAATTTCTCCAACTGGCACTCCTACTAAACTACCCTGAATCCCGTAATGTAAAATATTCTTTATTCCCTCTACAATTATCCCCGCAATTGGTCCAAAAATAATTGCAGCAATTAGAGCTGGCACATCACTAAAATCAATTTTTAAAAATGGCGGAAGCCCTGGGAACGGGAAATCCAACATCATTAGTAAATATGCAATACTACTTAGCATTGCTACACTCACCATTTGTACTACACTGTTTTTTTGTTTCATCGTTCTCTCTCCTTTTCCATCGATCATCTCATGGAAAGTGGAAAGGTTCTGCTATGCCTATTTTTTCATAGAATGAAAAAACCCTTTGTGTTTTACACAAAGGGAGAATTTAAGGCACATCAAACAGACGTTCAAATTCCTATCTTTTTTGAACGCTTGAACCTCCATCTTCTCCCATCCAGACTATACTGTCGGCTTTGGAATCACACCAAATCCTGCCTTAACGGCTCGCGGGCTTAGAACGAAATCATAAATAGTTCATCACCGCCGGTCGGGATTTTCACCCTGCCCCGAAGATAGACCGATATTCTATTTTCCCCTTCATTATACAACAACCTAATAACATTGTGAACTAAAAAATTGTAACTTATTTAAAATTAGTTGTTTATTTTTTATAACCTATTAATAATTGCAAAATATTTTACAATACACCCCATATTTTTTATTATTAGGCATTTCTCTTGTGAATTCCCTAGTCATATATAATGAAAAGTGATAAGATGTTGAATTGTTAAGATAAGAACATTTTCTGAGTTATGGAGGAAATGTCATGAAGAAAGATAAAAGACACTCTATTCGAGAAGCAATGAAAAAAAACTTAAGAAAAGAATACTTTTACTTAAAAAAAGAATTACTTTTCTACTGTCCAATTGATTTAGGCACATTCTCAAGCGAGACATACTATGCTGCTTTCGATGAAGATGGCATCAGTATTTATCAGTATGATAAAAAAACAGAAAGTAAATTAAAATTGTGCGAGCGTCATCCATGGAAGAGTTGGAATAAAGTGAAGGTTGATCACTATTTGACAACTTCTCAATTTATTTTTCAAGGTGAGCGTAACTGGATATTATCCCTTTTCCAAAAAGGAAAAGAAGCTCAAAAAATTATCGAAGTGCATACATCTTTACAAACAGAAGTTGTTTCTCGCTCTTTCTTAAAAAAACTTCCTGGTTTTCGTTCTAATACACCGTTGAATAAATACATCGGCAGCATTTGTTACACTGCACTTATTGCATTTTTATTAAAATGGATGATTCCATTTCAAGCACCACAAATCGCCCTGTACTCTCTTTCGATTGGTTGTATGCTTCTTGGCTTACTTTGTTTGACAATCGGTTTAATTGAACCGACTATTGTACTGTTTCGAACAAAAGAAAAAACAAGAACAAAAGTTTTTTACTTATATAGCTACTTAGCTATTTCTGGATTTATATGTGTCTTTATTTTTTGGTAAAAGAAGAGCTAGTTAAACTAGCTCTTCTTTACTTTACGTATAATTGTTGATTTGGATAAATTCGCTCTTGCTGCAATCCATTTTTTGCTTTTATTTCCTTAAGTGTCATACTAAATTTCCGTGCAATATTAACTAAAGTATCCCCTTTTTGTACGACATATAATGAGGAAGAAACAACTTCATTTCTTTGTTCATTTAAAACAAGTAATGGATTCATCGCATTCTTTTTCGCCATCGTCCATCTTCCTTGATGAAGTTCTAAATGTAAATGTGCACCTCGTGATTCTCCTGTGTTTCCTACTTCTCCAATTATTTCTCCTTTTGAAATATAATCCCCTTGAACTACGTGTCTCTTATTTAAATGTGCATACACAGCCTCATATTCTCCATGTTTAATAAATACAACGTTCCCATAACTATTTGAATAATAAGACTTTGTCACCTTACCATCTTGAATAGCTGCCACAGGTGCTCCGATCGGTGCAGCTATATCAATACCGTAGTGTTTTCCATGCCTTGTCCCAAAATAATCACTTATCTGTCCTTCCACAGGCCATGTCCATCGATTTTCTTCTGCGTAAACATGTAATTGAGATAAAAACAGTACAGTCAATAACATGACGCTACATTTTAACACTTTCATATACATCCTCCGTTTTCTAATTACCACCATACCTTCTCTATTTTGGTATATTACAGAAAAAAGTATACAAAAAAAAGAAAGTGAATTACTCCACTTCCTTCTCTTTCTTATCACGAAAAACTAATGCGCTACGGTTATACTCCACATCTTTTACTTGTAATCGAGTATTTATTACTCTAGCTACTGCAAACAAATAATCAGATAATCTATTTACATACTTTAGAACAACTTCATTTGTTTCCACTTCTTTTTTCAACGATACGATAGAGCGCTCTGCTCTTCTTACAACAGTACGTGCAATATGAATGGTAGCCGATGCCTCGCTACCACCTGGTAAAATAAAGCGTTCTAATGGTGGCGCTTCTTCTATATACAAATCAATCCTTCTTTCTAAGCTTTCGACCATTTCGATCGTTACTTTATAAGGGATTTTCTCCTCCACTATCGCCAAATCTCCCCCGCAATCAAATAGTTCATGTTGAATATTTTCAAGTTCATTGTAAATATCTCCAAATGCCCCGCCTTGTAGCTTAGTCATCGCATATCCAATATGAGAATTCGCCTCATCTATCGTGCCATATGCTTCTACACGAATATTATCTTTATCCACCCTGCCACCTATTACACTTGTTTTCCCTTTATCTCCTGTTTTCGTATATAATTTCATTTCTTCACAACCCCTCTCTCGTCATTCTTAATTCGACTAAGATAGAAAAAAGTTCTACTATAATTTATTTAATTGATTTTACAAAAAAATAAAAAACAGTAGAACTTTATTTATTATTAACTTTAAAAACACATATCTAAATTATACGATTCGGCAAATATACAGAGAATGTAGTTCCTTCTCCAACAACACTTGAGACAGAAATTTTCCCATCATGGCCTTGAACAATATTTTTAGCAATCGCAAGCCCGAGTCCTGTTCCACCCTTTTTCCCGCGTGTTCTTGCTTTATCAGCTTTGTAAAAACGATCAAACAAGAATGGAATGTCTTCTTCTGGAATACCAGCACCTGAATCTTGCACTTCGAAAGTAAGACCATTATTTTCCGTATGAATTACAAGTGCAACATGTCCACCTGCATTCGTATGACGAATTGCATTATCAATTAAATTCGTCAACACCTGTTCCATACGGTCTGCATCAAACGGATATTGTTCAATTGGACTTTGGAAATCTACTGTTAGTTCAACTTCTTTATCCTTTGCAATCCCTTGGAATTTACGGCCAATCTTTTCGACAAATGGATGAATATCTACTTCACCAATATGTAACTCTACGTGGCCACTTTCCATACGAGCTAAATCTAATAATTCATTTACAAGTTTACCTAAACGAACGGATTCATCATAAATGATTTGAACAAACTCATTAATTTCCTCTTTCGTTTGCACAATATCATCTAAAATCGCTTCACTATACCCTTGAAGCATGACCATTGGTGTACGAAGTTCATGTGATACATTGGCAATAAAGTCTTGACGCATCTTCTCAAGACGGCGTTCTTCCGTCATATCACGCAACACTGCTACAGCCCCACGAATTTTCGTTTGATTGTAAAGCGGCGTCATAAGAACTACGTAGTTACCTTTTTGCAAATTAATTTCAACAACTTGTTGTTGCTCACTTTCTACAACGCGATGGAATAGTTCCACAAGTTCAGAAGGTAGTTTTTTACTTAGCTCTATCTCTTTTTCTTCTTGCCAAACTTGTAAGAAATTTTCAGCCGGTGGATTAATAACTACGACTTCACCTTCTTGATTTAACGTAATAACTCCATCTGCCATACTACTCAAAATACTAGCTAACTGTTCTTTTTCTTGCTGCAAAGCATTCATATTAAACTTCAACTGTTTACCCATTTGATTTAAGGCCGTTGCAAGCTCACCAATTTCATCCTGAGATACCATAGGGGCCTTTGCATCAAACTTCCCACGCGCCACCTCAAAAGCAACCTCACGCATTTTACGAAGCGGTGCGGTAATTCGAGTAGATAAGAAGAACGCAAAGAAGGTTGTTAATATAATCGCAATCCCAGCCGATAAGAAAATAAAATCAGTCGTTCTCTCCATACCTTGTATTGGTACTTGTAAAGATTCATATACGAACACTGCACTTTGATTTTTTGATTGCACCGGTTTTCCGACAATCATAATATCATTTTCAGTATTTTTATTCTTCCTACTATTAGAAGCTTTTCTTATGTTGTTTTTAATTTCTTTTTTATCTTTAAAAACAGCAGCTAATTCTTTATCTTCTTTTAAATCATCTATTGTTAGCGTAACTAATCCTTCTTGTTTCGGAGAAGATGAAATCTCCTTACCATCTTCTACAATAATGATTCTTGAAAGTGGGTCAGAGAATTTATACGCGATATTCTCAATCGTTTTTACATCGGCACCTTCTTCAATTAACTCTGAAACACTTGTTGCAACTTTCTGAAGCCTAGCTTCACTCATATCAACATAATACGTTCTAAAAAACTGTGAAAGTAAAATCGCAACAAATCCAAGAACAAACGAAACGAGAAGTAATATGGTCATCCATAACTTCCCTACTACACTTCTCCAAAGCATCAGTCGTTCACAACCTCAAACTTGTAACCTACGCCCCAAACGGTAACAATCATCTTCGCAGCATCTGGTGATTTTTTACTTAATTTCTCACGTAAACGCTTTACATGCGTATCCACTGTACGTAAATCTCCGAAGAATTCATATTGCCATACTTCTTTCAACAATTGCTCTCGATCGAATACCTTATCAGGAGCTTTCGCTAAGAATAATAGTAATTCATATTCTTTCGGCGTTAAGTTCACTTCATTACCATCTGCAGTAACACGATGTGCATCGTTATCAATTGTTAAGTGCGGGAACACAGTAACATCTTTCGTCGTTGTATCTTGTGTAAAGAATGTTGTTGGTACAGCACGACGTAACACCGCTTTCACACGAAGCACTACTTCACGTGGGCTAAATGGTTTTACAATATAATCATCCGTTCCAACTTCAAATCCTTGTACCCGATTTACTTCTTCACCTTTTGCCGTCAACATAATAATTGGTGTCGCTTTTTTCTCACGAACCCCTTTGCACACTTCGATACCATCTTTACCAGGCATCATAAGATCCAATAAGATTAAATCATAATCATTTTGCAACGCCATTTCTAAAGCTGTATCACCATTATCTGCTTCCTCAATAGTGTATTGCTCTCTTTCTAAGTACATTTTCAATAAACGACGAATGCGATCCTCATCGTCTACAATTAAAATTCTAAATTCATTTTCCATTTCTACCCGCTGCATATTTTCACATCAGCGGTTCACACCTACCCTTCTACACTATTATGTTGCGCTATTCTCGGTTATTTAAGCACTCCTCTAAATGTTTCACTTCCCACTATTATGCTTCACAAGAATAATAAAGTTTGTTCAATTTTTTTCCAAAACTATGTATTTTATTTGAACAGTATATTATGTCCTCGACATCATTTTACAAAATCAACCGCTACTTTGTCATGTTTTTCTCAAAAAAGAAGAAAATTTGACAAAAATAAAATAGGAAAGTGACATACACTCTCCTATTTTATTTCTCTATGCATATGAATGTAAACCCGCAATGATTAAGTTCACTACAATAAAGTTAAACATAATGATCGCAAAACCAATTACTGCAAGCCACGCTGATTTTTCCCCATGCCATCCTTTAGATAATCGTAAATGTAATACTGCCGCATAAAAGAGCCACGTTATAAGTGCCCAAACCTCTTTCGGATCCCACCCCCAAAAACGCGTCCATGCTATTTGAGCCCAAATCATCGCAAAAATTAGCGCACCTAATGTGAAAACTGGGAATCCAATTGCAATAGATCGATATCCAATTTCATCTAATAAATCACTATTCGTATTCTTTACTAGTGGCTGAAGTGCCGCTGATACTCGTTTACGTAAAACAAGTCTTAATACAACATAAAGTAGTGTTCCAACTATTACTGACCAAATAACAGTATTTAATTTTTTCGCATTTACAATCGCTGGAACTTCGACTGTCGGTTCTAATTTATTTTCTGTCAGTAACTTCCCTTCATGTGGTCCAACTAAAGCTGGGAGATTATACTTCATCTCGACTTGTTGTTCATTTTTATCAATCCATTGAAACTTAGCTTCATATTTCATACTGGAGAATACTGTCGTTACCGCAATAAATCCAACTGTACAAACAAGTGTGAACACTACCGTTTCTAACCAAAATGTACGTTTACTTCTCGTTGATTGATCTACATTTTTCAATAAATACATAACGCCCGTAATAAAACTAATTGCTAAAATTGCTTGTCCTGCTGCTGCAGTCGTCACGTGAATGTGTAACCAGTTACTTTTTAAAGATGGGATAAGCGGGGATATTTCCCTCGGGAACATACTTGCATAGGCAATTAATAAAAGAGCAACTGGTAATGCAAATAGTCCAATTATACTTACGCGGTACATAAAATACATTACAATAAATGCTCCGACAAGCATCATACCGAAAAACGTACCGAATTCGAAAAAGTTACTAACTGGCGCATGACCTGATGCAATCCACCTTGTAACAAAATATACTGTTTGTGCTATAAATCCTAAAATTGTAATCGTTATTCCTACATTTGCCCATTTATGACCCTTTTCTTTAATTGCTCCCCCAAAAAATAGAGTTGCTATTAAATATAAAATAAATGCGGTAAAGAGAAAGTTACTACTTATTTGCACCATATCGTTTCCCCACCTTAACTAATTTTTTTATCAATTACTTTATCATTTGGCTGTGGAATTGCTGTACCTTCTAGTATTCTTTCAATATCTTTCTTTAAACCGAACCAATTTTTATTCGTATGTCCTGCAATCCACCATTCATCATTAACACGTTGTATCCAAATACGGCGATGATTCCAATACATACCTTGAATGACACCAACCATAAATATAAATCCTCCAATACCAAGAATCCAAAGCGTTAAATCTTTCCTAACCGTTAGAGCTGTCGCATTTTGCATTTCAACACCTGCAAATGACATTTTATATTTGTTGTTTCCATCTGCTTCTATATTTTGCTGAATACCAACGAAACTCACTTCACCATCTGGCGTCTCAGGCGTAAACATTTTAAATACGAATGCAGGGTTGTTTGGTAATTTTGTTTTTGTATTCGGTTTTCCATTCTCATCAAAATAAAAATCTGGAAAATAGCTTAATAGTTCTAAAGAATAACCATTTCCTAAATCGTATTTTTCTGTTGGATTCGCTAAATCTACTTTAATTGGTCCCCACTTTTGATTATTTTCTTTGTTTTGCAAGTGGAAGGACATACTTTTAAATTCACTTTCTTTATAATCCACTTGATACACTGCAAATTGATCAAATTTCAATGGCTCATTCACGCGAATTTCCGCTTCTTTTACTTTTTCTAATTTCGGTTTTTGCCCTGCTATATTTTCGCCTACCGCTTTATATAATACTGCATTCGTTTGGAAGTTTTTCGCAATCATTTTATCCCCAACACGGTCTATCGCTTCATCAAAAACTTCCTTATCCTTACTTTTATCATACACTTCTTTTATAAACTTCTCATTTTTTAAATAGTATTGACCATCCGTCCCTGGTACTTCTTTCGTTTCACCATCACGTAACCAAAGAGCTTCGTCTACGTACATACTCGGTAAAAAACGAAGCATCGCACCGAATAAAAAGATAATAAGGCCGATATGATTTACATATGGACCCCAACGTGAGAAACGTCCCTTTTCCGCTAAAACGTTTCCGTCTTCCACTTTCACGTTATAGTTTCTTTTCTTTAAATTCTTTTGCACTCTTTCCAAGTCACCATCTTGCGGAGTACCAGTCCCGTATAATCTTTGTCTCTTTAAAAAGCTAGGATGTCTTTTTACCCCTTGTTTTTTTAAAGCTTTATAAAGGGGAATAACACGGTCTAAACTACATATCACAAGTGAAGTACCGATAGAAGCAATTAAAATCATGTACCACCATGAACCGTATAAATTATTAAATCCTAATTGATAGTATAATTGCCCTAAAAATCCGTATTCCTGTTTATAATATTCAGCTGGTGCAATTCCTGGCGTTATGTACATTTCTTGCGGAAAAATTGTTCCTATCGCTGATGCAGCTAAAGTTATTACGATTAGCCATACACCTACTTTTACAGAAGAGAAAAAGCTCCAAATTTTATCGACTATCGTTTTTGTTTGCGTGAGAGATCTCCGCGCACTCCCCTCATAGCGCATATCCAATAGTTTTACATTTTCATTGCTTTCAAATGGTTTCCCACAAGCTTCACAAAAAATGGTTCCTATCGGATTAACATGTCCACACTCACATTTAATTTCTTTCAACACTCTCACCGCCCCTGTATCTATATGTACTATTGTATATTCTAACCTCAAGTTACCGCAATACTCAGAATTTTTAAATCAGAGGCGCTATAGACATGCACCTCTTATGTAAAGGCTTTCTTTATTACGGAGTAATTTTCTTTAAATAGCCTTCTAACTGTTCTTTCGTTTGTTCACCTATAATTTGCTCCACTACTTTTCCATCTTTATCAATCAAAAAGCTTGTCGGTAATGGACCTACTCCATATGTGCCTATGATTTTTGTTCCTTTATCAATGGCAACTGGGAATTTCAAATCATATTGTTTCACAAAGTTCTTAACAGCAATATCTGTTTCATCTGCATCTAACGCAATAATTTCAACGCCTTTTTCTTTATACTTTGGATATAATTCATTCATATAAGGCATTTCTTTTTCACAAGGTTTACACCAAGTTCCCCAAAAGTTTAAAAATACACCTTTACCCTTTAAGTCCTTTAATTCAATTTTCTTTCCTTCCAAATCCGTCACAACAAAATTAGGTGCTTCTTTCCCAATTTGCATTTTCTCTTTATCAGTGAAAAACCCTTGATAAAGGGTAAATCCTACAGCACCGCTTAAAATGAGCAGAATGATAACACGAAATAATAAGCGATTTTTCTTCATCTTGTCTCCCCTCTCCTCGGTAAATGGTATGTATTCTTTTCTGTAAATATTATATTGAATAAATCACCAGCAGAGCACTCCACTGGTGAAATTTTAACTCTATAGCTTATCTTGGCTTTGTAGATGCAAGCGCGCGTAATTGTTTTACCTCATGTGGTGTCAATTCTCTTGCATCACCAGGTCGCAAACTACCCACTTCTAAAAAGGCATAACGTTCACGTTTTAATTTCACTACTTTACAGTCTAACGCTTCAAACATACGACGTACTTGACGGTTACGGCCTTCGTGAATTGTTAATTGTACAATCGCCATCTCTTTACGCTTGTCCCAAGAAATAATTTTCACATTTGCTGGTGCTGTCTTCCCGTCTTCTAATGTAACACCTCGTTCTAACATGCGAATTTTCTCACCTGTTAATGGCCCTTTTATTTTTGCAACATATGTTTTTTCAACTTTATATCTCGGGTGCATTAATACATTAGCGAAGTCCCCATCGTTTGTCATTAATAATACGCCAGACGTATCATAATCTAAGCGTCCGATTGGGAATAAACGTTGTGTAATTTCAGGGAAAAAGTCTGTTACAACATTTCTTCCTTTATCATCTGATACACTTGAAATTACGCCAGTTGGTTTATATAGTAAAAAATAAACAGGTTCTTCTTTTTCAAGAGGGATGTTATTTACTTCTACTTTATCTTGAGGAGTTACTTTTGTTCCTAACTCCTTCACTATTTTTCCATTAACTTTCACTTTTCCTTGCTGAATTAATTCCTCAGCCTTTCTTCTCGATGCAATACCTGCTTGTGCAATCACTTTTTGTAATCGTTCCATTTCTTTTTTTCACCTCGAATTTATCTTACCTTACATTAGAAAGACTTGGCAACCGCATACGTTTTACGACTGTTCGCCTCGTCTCACTTAAACAACATAGCGATGATATTAAACATATAAAGGGCAAATCATGTTTTTATCCTTTATTATTGTCCATATTTTTCATATTTCTCACAATAAAAGTTCATCATTTTGTCAAAAATACTGCATAAAAAAACCACTATTAAGCTACACCTTAATAGTGGTCGTATACGTATTATAAGCGAAATAGCCTAAAAAATGAATAGTATTACTGAAACAATAAAGAAACAAACACAATTGAGCAAATAATCCCGATTAAATCTGCAAAAAGGCCTACTTTTAATGCATCCCCCATTTTTCTAATCCCAACAGCTCCGAAGTATACTGTTAAAATATAAAAAGTCGTATCTGTACTCCCTTGCATCGTAGAAGCTAATCTCCCAATAAACGAATCTGGTCCATATGTTGCAATTAAATCAGTCGTAATACTTAAACCAGCAGAACCCGAAATTGGACGTATAAGCGCAAGTGGAACGATTTCTGCTGGGACATGAATTAAATCTAACATCGGCTTCATTACAGATATCATCGCATCTAAAGCACCTGATGCCCGAAAAATAGAAATGGATACAAGCATTCCAACCATAAACGGTAAAATGGAAACTGCAATTTGAATCCCTTCTTTTCCTCCCTCAACGAACGATTCATACGTTGGGACTTTCTTTATCGTGCCATATAAAAGGATAAAACCAATTACACAAGGGATTACCCATAATGAAATTGTATTTACAATATTCATTTTTTCCGCCCCTTTCTACTCCTTCTTCGGTAAAAATAGCGGTCAATCCAAATTGCCCCAATCATAGAGAGCACTTGTGCAATGAATGTTACCCCAACAATTTCAGTAGGATTTGCTGATTCATAAGTCATTCGAATCGAAATGACGGTAGTAGGAATTAAAGTAATAGCTGATGTATTTAATGCTAGAAACGTCACCATAGAGCGACTGGCCGAATCCTTCCCTCCATTTAATTCTTTCAGTTGTTCCATCGCTTTAATACCAAGAGGGGTTGCTGCATTACCTAGTCCAAAAAAGTTCGCCATCATATTCGATAGAATAAATCCCATTGACGGATGATCCTTCGGTATTTCTGGAAACAACCTTTTTACTATCGGCATAAAAAGTGTAACTAACTTTTTTAACAACCCTGCTTCCTCTGCAATTTTCATTAAGCCAAGCCAAAATACTAAAACGCTAATAAGCCCTATGCAAATCGTTACCGCATCTTTTGACCCGTCAAATACAGCTTTCGTTACTTCTTCCATCGTTCCGTTTATCATGGCATACACAATCCCTATGACCGCCATCGCTGCCCAGACGAGATTAACCATCGTTCCCAACACCTATCATGTAAGAAAAAATTTCCTTCACATTGTTCCAGTACATACCCGTTGCAGCTACTAACTTCCGTTTACTATAAAATAAATTCCGTTCTCCGACTTTTTCATTACCAACATAAATGTCTGTCTTCCCAACCTTTACTCCATCCGTAAGTTTTGCACTTTTATCGAGTTCAACTTTTAATACTACGTTCTTTTTTTCTTCTTCAGTTAACGGTACCGAAAAACTATTTTTCGTATAAACATGATTGGCATATTTCTTTTCATTTATTTCAGCAAGCGCTCCTTGTCCTAAAACTTTTGTTTGCTTAAAACGTTCAAACCCTTTGTCAAATAGATTCATATGATCATCCCAATCACTAGAAGCACTCAAAGTCACGACAATTAAATCTAGTCCATCTTTTGATGCCGTTGTAACAAGCGTTCGTCCTGCTTTTTTCGTAAAACCTGTTTTCCCACCTGTTGCAAATTCATAATAGGATGTCACAAGCTTATGTTTATTTTTCCACGGATAATCCCATGAATTTGATTTATACGTTTTTGTGCCAAAAATTTTCTTAAAGGTCTCGTTCCCCATTGCATATTTCGTTAACAGTGCCATATCATAAGCCGAAGAATAATGAGAGCCATCTCCATCCAAACCATGAGGATTTGAGAAGTGAGTATCTTTCATTCCAATTTGTTTCGCCTTTTCATTCATTAAATATACGAACCCCTCTATACTCCCTCCTACATTTTCAGCAATTACTTGCGCTGCGTCATTACCTGATCTAAGCATAAGTCCGTATACTAAATCCTCTAGCTTCACTTTTTGTCCAGGTTTTAAATAAATCGCCGATCCTTCCACCCTGACTGCTTCATTACTAACTGATACCATTTCTTTCATTTTTCCTGATTCAGCAGCTAACAAGGCTGTCATAATTTTTGTTATACTAGCAATTTTTTGTGGCTCATGTTCTGCTTTTCCGTATAATACACGACCAGAACTTTGCTCCATTAATACAGCATTTCGAGCGCTAACATTACTGTTCATCTTTGCATATGTAGGAATCGGCATAACGCTTGCGTACATAATAAGAAGCGTAATGATTACACAAATTCGTCTCATATTTCCCCCCACGTCCTTTTGGCACTTTTTGTACAAGTGTATGCTTGGCCTTTTAAAATATGAACGAAATCTTCCTTCTGCTCCCATTAAAAAAGACGCAAGGAATTTGCGTCTAATATGGTGTCCATTCAATTTGTTTCGCAGTTTCAAATCTTTTTTCTACATCAGGCCAATTCACAACATTCCACCAGTTTTTAATATATTCATCTTTTCGATTTTGGTATTGTAAATAATACGCATGTTCCCATACATCTAGTACAAGGAGCGGTATCGTATCCCATTGTGTAAACAATTGATGAAGTGTACTCTGCAAAATTTCTAACCTTCCAGATCGGGGGACCCAAACGAGAATCGCCCAGCCTGAACCTTCTACTTTAGAGGCTGCTTCCGTAAAATGTTTTTGAAAACGTAAAAAGCTCCCAAAATCTTGTTCAATTTGTTGTGAAAAAACCCCTCTTGGACTTCCACCACCATCTTTTTTCATGTTATTCCAAAATATAGTGTGTAAATAATGTCCTGATCCATGAAAAGCCGCTTCTCGTTCCCAATGCTTAATTAAATCAAATTGATTGGTTTTTCTCGCTTCCTCCATCATCTTCTCTGCTTTATTTAACCCTTCTACATAACTACGATGATGTTTATCATGGTGTAACATCATAATTTCTCTAGAAATATACGGCTCTAACGCGTTATACGGATAAGGTAATGGCGGGAGTGTATGCCCTCCAATTGGAACAGCTCGTTCACTATCCCCTCTTTCATATAGTTCATATTCCTCTTCTTGCATAAATACTTCCTGCAGATGATGTTGAATATGTTCTACATCATCGCTTATTTCATACATAAACTCCGCATCCGTTTCGTACTCATGCTCTTTCATACGCTCTAATAATGTCTGAATTTTATAAGCAAGCATATGGACATCATACACTTCCATTGCGCGGCTATCTAATACGTGAAGAACACTTTCACACCAACTTTCTACTTCATGAAAGTAATCTGTAAATACACCTTGCTGACTCATGTTACACCTCCTTATTGCTATCCACTTAAATATATTCAATGAAAATCCCTTATATAACTGTACAAAAGGAAAAGAAGCTAAGTCTCCTTAGCTTCTTTTCCTTAATTAGTATTTGTGTAACATCTTCGTTTGGTAATCTGTCTCATAATATTCTAGTTCTTCACGCATCAATTGAAATTTACCTTCTAAATTCTTCATCACTTGCTCTATAGATGAAGGTGGTGTTTGTTGAAAAACGATAGAATTTTTTCCTGTATATGCAGATCGACTATTTTCATACCAATGATCACTCTTCGGGGAAAAAAACTCTGCAATTACTTGATGATATATCTTATATAAAATTTTTTCAGCTGCTGTTTTTCGAAATGGCTGGCTATTCAGCAAAACAAAACATGCATCATGTCCTTCTTCGCAAAAAACGAGAAGACGTCTCATTGATGCTAATAACCCTTTATAATATTGCTCGTTCCCAGCTGGTGTCTCTTCTAATAAAAAAGGCAACGTATGATAATTTACATAATTGGTTATCAAAGTAATCGCATCTTCTAAAAATATAGAAACTTGTTCTGTTTGATTTTCAACCATCAAATTAGACATTTCTTCCCTCTCCCTTTCCATTTCACGCTATTTCTATTCTTTTATTTTTATGTAATTCAGCCAATATTTCTTGTACTTTCAACACTGTTCTCTCATCAAAATATTGTTGAAATTCTTCTATATTATTTAAATATAAACGTTTTTGCGCACGGAGCTCCTTATCTTTCACTAAACAACATATCGCTACAATATCCCGTAAATATATGTCTTGTTCTTCTACTTTACACACTGGATTTCCTTCAAAAGGAGTAATTTCTTGTATAACTTCTTCAAAATAGCGAACGTATAAAACTGAAAAAGTTTTCTCTTTATCATTTAATATATATGTCACTTCAGATCTGTTAAAAAAATCTTCTGATGTATTAGGTTTTGCTTTCTCTAACTCATGCCCCGCATAACCTATTATAATCATATACTTCCCCTCTCTTCCTTCTTTCACTCCATTTTAACTTAACTTTCTGATAAACGAAATATTCTTTTAAATATACCTATATAAAAAATAGCTTACCTATACAGGAATTTACCTTTTTATTTTTCTTGAAGTTTGTCATAATAATATTATTGTCTCAGTTTTCTTATACAAGGAGAGTTGTATTTATGTCGTTTTCATGGAAACGTTTCTTACAAATCGGGAAAATTATCTTCCCATTTGTTGTATTAACAGTTGTATTCTTTCAAGCAAAAAAAGAATTAGCAGGCATTTCTTTTTTAGAAGCGATTGATACAATTAAAAACATTCCAACTGGAGGAGTCTTTTTAGCAATTACACTTGGTGCATTCGCTGTATCAACGATGTTCTTTTATGATTATGTTATGCTTCGTTACTTAAAAGCTGATATACCTGTCCAAAAGATTTTCCGTATCTCATGGATTGCGAATACTTTAAATGGTTTTATTGGATTTGGTGGCCTCGTTGGAGCTGGTGTACGAACAATGCTTTATCGTCCATACATAAAAGAAAATGGAAAACTTATTAAAAGTATTGCCTGGATGACGACTGCCTTTATTAACGGATTAGCCATACTTTCATTCCTCGGTCTTATCGGAATATTAGACACAAGATTTATTTTGCATGAAAAACCGTGGTTATGGCCTGTCCTTATCTTCTTTGCCCTTTTCGTCCCTATATACATCGGCTTTTCTAAACTTAAAAATAGAAAAACAACGCAAACCGAAGGACAAGAAGAGGAAGAGAAAAATCCAACTGTTTTATACTCATTAGTTTCATTAGTCGAATGGGTATCTGCTGGTATCGTTATGTACGTCATTTTAATACTGTTTGGAATTGAAGTTGACTTTCAAAAGTTTTTAGGTGTATATGTAATTGCTGCCTTAGCTGGCGTCGTTAGTCTTGTCCCTGGTGGGCTTGGTTCATTTGACCTTGTCTTCTTAACTGGACTAGGACAATACGGCATTGATACAGGTGTTTTACTGCCTGCTATGTTACTATATCGCCTCGTCTATTACATTTTACCATTCTGCCTTGGTCTCATTTTTGCGGCTTTCGAAATGACAGGAGTGGCCATTAAAAAGTTTGAAGATAAACCTTTTATTGCGCCTGCATTAGAAACCACTGGCGTTATATGGACTTTGCAGCGTGACTTTCTAGGGAAATTAGGTTCATGGGCATCTGCTGCTTTAACAGTATTTGCTGGCTTAATGGTTATTTTATCGACTATTTTACCAACAAGTATAAACCGGGCACACGCCTTACATATTTTAGCTCCAAAGCATCTGATTCAGTTTTCTTTTAGCTTATCGCTAACATTCGGTATTCTCCTTCTAATCCTTTCAAGGGGAATATATTACGGAACAAAACGTTCTTATTATATGACAATTATTTCTTTAATTGGAGCCGCTATCTTTAATACGCTAAAAGGAATTGATATTGAAGAAACATTTATTTTGTTAATCGTACTCGCTGTATTATATATGCTTCGTAAAAGATTCGTACGCGAGAAAATGGAAGTCTCACTTTCTGATATCGTAAAAGTTTTTATATTCTTACTTGTAACGTTATATTTATATAAAAACTTAGGTATTTTATTTGCAGGTGCAAAAGAAGCTTTTAAACCTGATTTCGTCGTTCGTAATATTACCCAAGTGAAACGAAGTGCATTAGCAGCTGCCTTTTTCGTTCCTACTTTTTTACTAATTGGCTCACTCATTGCCAATCGTTATCGAAATGAATTTCCCGGGCAACCAGCAAATGATAAAAGGTTACAAAACTTCTTAGATGAACACGGTGGAAATGTACTTAGCCATTTAGGTTATTTAGGAGATAAACAATTCTTCTTTAGCAGTGATGGGAAAGCGCTCCTTCTCTTCTCCATAACTGGAAAACGTCTTGTTGTATTAGGTGATCCAATTGGTGACCCTTCCTCCTATCGTAATGTGTTGCAAGAGTTTTTAGCTGAAGCTGATCGATTCGGATACATTTGTGTATTTTATCAAATCGAAAGTAAATGGATGAGTTTATATCATGATTTTGGTTATAACTTCTTTAAACTTGGTGAAGAAGCTGTCGTTGATTTAAATACATTTACAATAACAGGAAAGAAACGCGCTGGTATGCGAGCGACTTTCAATCGTTTTGAAAGAGAAGGCTATACATTCTCTATTCATCAGCCGCCATTCTCAGACGAATTATTCGAAGAGTTACGGAAAGTTTCTGATGCATGGCTCGGTGGAAAAAAAGAGAAAGGTTTTTCACTCGGATACTTCGATCGTGAATATATTAGCCGTGCTCCTATCGCTACATTATCTGATGCGGATGGAAAGATTATCGCATTCACAACCTTTATGCCCGTATATCAAAACGGATCATTGTCTGTTGATTTAATGCGCTATTATCCAGATGCACCTAGTGGAATTATGGACGCAATTTTCATCCACTTATTCCAATGGGCAAAAGAAAATGAATATCACTCCTTTAATATTGGTATGGCGCCACTTTCCAATGTTGGGTTATCAACACAATCATTTTGGTCTGAAAGAGTTGCTGCTGCAATCTTTAATAACGTTCGTTATACGTATAGTTTCAGCGGATTACGACATTTTAAAGAGAAATACAAACCAGCATGGAGCGGTAAATATTTAGCATTTAGGAAGAATCATTCTTTACCAATTACGATGCTCTCTGTAACAAAACTAATAGGAAAAAGAAAAAACAGCTAAAAATTTAGCTGTTTTTTCTTTTTTGAACTTGTACGATAAAATCCTTCTCATATTTCTTACCATTTATATAAAAAGTTCCCCACAGTTTATACGTGCCTTGGGCAGGAAATGTAATACGATACTGTAATTGCTCATCCGTATCAACAGGCATAGCGTATAAAAAATTTTCCCTCGTTTCATCTACGATATAAAGAGTTTCCTCTTCTCCTCTCTCTGAATGTAATTTCAATTTTTCACCCTTTTTTGCTTGAAACTGAAATGTTAACGTCACCGGCTCATTCGGATGTAATGCACCGAATAAAAGAGAAACTTCATGCTCTCCAATTTTTTTTGTAAGTACACTATCGACTGGCAGGTTCACCTTCTTCTTATTTTTTTCTTCTTTTTCTCTCCCAAAATCTGTCTTCGCGAATGATTCTACTGACTTATTTTTGTCTTCATATAAAAATATTGTATACGCTTCATCTTTCGCTATTTTGGAAGATAACTTATATGATCCATTCCCTGCAAATGTAGGTTTAATCTGTTGTATATGTTTTAACTGTTCATCTACAATAACTGCCCGAATTTGATCATTTACACCACGAACCTCATTATTCTTTTTATTTAGTAATTGAAACAAAATATCTACTTTATCATTTCCTTTTCCATTTGATACATCCCATTTTACTTCTTGAACACCTCCTACCGTCTCTACGGTTTCCTGATACTTTTTTATGTAAAATCCTCCCGCCACAATAAGTACCAAAGCTACAAGTCCAATGACAAGATTTTTCAAAAAATCACCTACCATTTTTATTGTCTCTGTTTATACAAAACTTCTTTCATATATATTCTAGATTATGATTTATGAAATCCTCCTCTTTTGCACATATTACAAATAATTAAAAAGATTTTAATTGAACGGATTCGTAGTGTATAATGCAAATGATATTGATTTCTATCAATACATTATAAGGAGGACTTTTCATGAGTGTACATATTGAAGCAAAACAAGGCGAAATCGCTGAATCTATTCTATTACCTGGTGATCCATTACGCGCAAAATATATCGCTGAAACATTTCTAGAGGACGTTACTTGCTATAATAACGTGCGTGGTATGTTAGGTTTCACTGGAACTTATAAAGGAAAACGTGTATCTGTTCAAGGTACAGGTATGGGTGTTCCTTCTATTTCTATTTATGTAAACGAACTAATCCAAAGCTACGGAGTTAAAAATTTAATTCGTGTTGGGACTTGCGGTGCAATTCAAAAGGACGTAAAAGTACGTGACGTTATTATTGCAATGACAGCTTGTACTGATTCGAATATGAACCGTTTAACATTCCCAGGTTTTGATTTTGCACCAGCTGCAAACTTTGACCTTTTAAAGAAAGCTTACGATGCAGGAACTGAAAAAGGATTACACGTTCGTGTTGGTAACGTTTTAACAGCAGATGTTTTTTACCGTGAAAGCATGGACATGGTTAAAAAACTTGCAGATTACGGTGTATTAGCAGTAGAGATGGAAACAACTGCTCTTTACACATTAGCAGCGAAATATGGTGTAAATGCATTATCTGTATTAACAGTAAGCGATCACATCTTCACTGGTGAAGAAACAACATCTGAAGAACGTCAAACTACATTTAACGAGATGATTGAAATCGCTTTAGATGCAGCAATTCAACAATAATACATTAAAGAACTCGTCATACGTCTGTCGAGTTCTTTTTATGTGACTTTTTATAAAAAACTACTTTAGAAAGAGACAGATTTCTCCCTCTACTTTCTTGTCACGTTTGTTATAATAAAGTGAAATCATTTACAGTATTTCTCATAAGAGGTGAAGCAGTGAAAAACAGAAGTATCGTCTTTAAACTATTTTTATTAACATCAACATTATTTACAATCATATTCCTCCTCTTTTTCCTAGGACAGTCTCTATTTTTAGAGAAATTTTATATTAATAAAAAAGTAAAAACCGTTCAAACTGCCTTTGAAAAATTCGTAGATAATTACGAAAAAAGCGGCAAAAGTTATGAGGAAATTAGAAAACTAAAACAAGAATTTCATGATAAAACAAATGCTGAAATGCAATTTTTAGATTCTAATGGCATTATTAAAAGTGACACCAATTACTACATTGATGTAATTGGTCCTAACGATACAACGTATTCCATTCCACTCAACAATATTTTAACACCTGAAGAATATAATAAATTTGAAAATTTAGGTTTAAAAAAAGATGGAATACTATCCGTCTTTGGATTCTTACACGGTAATATAATTACACCAATGGCATTAAAAACAAATTATAATCAGTGGAGCAATGGAAATATTACTTCCGATATGCAATTAATTGGTGAAAATCCATCTAAAAACAGACTTACAAACCGATATAAACAACAAGGATTTACTACGGTGGACTTTGAGGGTGTAATATCTAAATTACAGCTTCCTTCCAAGGCCGAGGTCCGTCTTGCAAATGATTTTGAAACATTACAAGCTGTTCAATCCTTTGCAAACACTATTAGACAAGGGATTTTCAATTCAAATCAACTAATCATATATCCCATAGATGCTGGCGAAAACTTAAAAAATCGTATCTTTGTAAAACCTATTATTGAAAACGGAAAAATTACAGAGTACGCCTTTGCGATAGTATCTTTGCAACCTGTTAATGAAGCGATGCTCGTTTTAAAAGATTATTATGTCTATGCCTTAATCATTGTGTTTCTCGTGATTATTTTATTATCCTTCTACTATTCAAAAATTATTGTGAAACCATTAATTAAGATTAATCGCGTTACAAAGAAAATGGCTAATTTTGATTTTAGCGAGAAACTACCTGTTACAGCAGACGATGAAATTGGCGGACTTTCCGGCAGTATCAATACATTATCTGTAAACTTAAAAGACAGAATTGATCGATTAAATGTTGCCAATACAAAATTACAACAAGATATTGAACGTGAACGTCAATTAGAGAAGACGAGGAAAGAATTCATTTCTGGTGTATCCCACGAATTAAAAACACCACTTAGTGTAATTAGAAGTTTCGCAGAAGGGATTCAAGATGGTGTTAGTAAAGATACAACGTATTATACAGATGTTATTTTAGAAGAAACAGAAAATATGAACAGACTTATTGTTGAAATGTTAGAATTAGCAAAACTAGAATCGGGTACGTACAAACTAGAAATGACAACATTCTCAATCGGTGAATTAATTCAGCAAATCCATACAAAGTTATTATTTAGTATGGAGGAAAAGCAGTTACAAGTGGACGTCGATGCAGACACTTCTATATTTGTTAAAGCGAATCGTAGTCGTATTGAGCAAGTAGTTGTGAACTTACTTAGCAATGCAATTCGCTATACGCCCGATGGAGAAAGAATAAAAGTCTCTGTTATAGAAACCGAAGATACAGTAAAAGTCGAAATCGAGAATACAGGAAATCCTATCCCAGAAGAAAGTCTTGAAAAAATTTGGGATCGCTTCTATCGTTTAGATGCATCACGTAGTCGTCATACTGGTGGTACCGGTCTCGGGTTATCTATTGTAAAAAACATTTTAGATCTCCATCATGCCAAGTACGGTGTATATAATACGAATAATAGCGTTGTATTCTATTTTAATTTACCAAATGTAAAAGAAGTCAAATAATTTGTCTTAATTTCACTAGGAGTTCACATGAAATTCACACTCTCCCTTTATAGTAAGAAACAAGTTAATCCTTTCCTTTACACATATAAAAGAGGAGAGTGCGTGAAATGAAACAAGCAGGACAACCTATTCAAAGTGAAAAACAATTAGAAACTATCAAAAATATACTTTTACAATCTTCGAAACGTGATGGCTTATTATTCGTATTAGCCGTAAATTCTGGCTTAAAAGTAAGCGAAATCTTACAATTAAAAGTTAGCGATGTCATCGATGAAAACGAAAATGTTCGCCATTCCATTTTATTTTACAATGAAAAAGTAAAGAAACATAAATGGTTTGCTGTAAATGAAGACTTACAGCACGCAATCGAAGACTACATGAAAGAACGTAAAACTTGGAAACGCAATGAGCCATTATTAAAGTCTCAAAAAGGAACAAAATCTATTACGAGACAACATGCATGGTACATTTTAAACAAAGCTGCAAAAGAAGTTGGATTAGAAGGGATTAGCTCACATACACTTCGAAAAACTTGGGGCTATTGTGCATACAAATCAGGTGTTGACATTGCATTTTTACAACACTTCTTTGATCATAGTACTCCATCAAAAACTTTAAAGTATATCGGTATCGCTTAATACCTCTTATACATAAAAAAGGTTACCATTTAAAAAATGGTAACCTTTTTTATGTTTCATATTCTCTTTTCTTTTCTTGTCTCTCTTATATTGTAATGGTACTCTAATAATAAGGGGGAGAAATTATGAACACACTTACAATTGAATTACCGCAAGAAACGGCTGAAAAACTCGATTTATTAAAACAAGCTTATGAAAAGAAAACAGGTGCTAGCATTTCTGAGAGCACTCTCGTTCAAACACTTATCTCAAAAGAATTTATCCAAGCGATAACTCCTTTTGATTTACAACAATTTATTAACGGAAAAGAACAGCATTAATGCTGTTCTTTTTTTATTGCTATTTAAAATACAAAAAAATTTTACTTATTTTCCGAAAAACCATTGACAATGATAATGATAACCATTATCATTTATTATGAAGCCAACAATTGATGAATCAACCAAACGCTCAGTAACATTGTTACCCCTCTTTTTCATATAGAAAGGCACTGTACATTCCCCCTGTTTGTACAGTGCCTTTCTTGTTTTATCATCGTTCAAATAAATTTAATTGCTCAGGCTTTGGCTCACCATATGTAATGTTCATCATTTTCATAAGTTGTTTCGCATTATCCGCTGCATCCCCGCCCGAATTATTATTAAATAATACGTATATGTCCTTTGTCTTCTTTTTTAGTTGCTCTAGTCGTTCTACCCATTCTTCCAATTCTTTATTGTTGTAGCGATATAAACAGCGAACCGCCCTCCAATTTTCCCCTTTATCCAGCCAGCCATGAACGTTTCGACCATGAAAGCGGATTAATGTTATATCCGAATCCGTCGCCTCTAATACGAGTGGAACCGAACCAATTCCCGCTTGCGGTTCATCACAAATTGTATGAATCCATTTTTCTTTCTCTAAAAATTGTAGCGTTTTATCTCTCATTTCTGGATAAAACCATGTTTGATTTCGAAACTCTATCGCACACGGTAAACCTTCCATTTTCTCTTTCGTATATCGAAGGAAATCTACATTTTTCTTTTTGCAATCAAACCATGGTGGATATTGAAATAAAATTATTTTTAATTTATTCGCTTCTATTAAAGGAAGAATCGATTGTTTATACACATCAAACATCTCATCAAACGTAGAAAAAGGAGTTTCTCCTTTCATATGCCCTGTCATTCCTTGATACGCTTTTACGACAAAAGAAAAGTCTGTCGGTGTTTCCATCGCCCATTTCGTATAATTTCGTGCCGGTTGCATCGCATAAAATGAACTATCCACTTCGACAATAGGAAAATGTTCACTGTATGTTCGTAATTTATTTTTATTTTCATAGGGATCTATATATAAAGAATCATGATCTCCCCACCCTGTCACTCCAATGAAAAACAATCATATTCCTCCCTTTCAGTTTTCATCTTATATTCATTCTACTGATTTCCCAATCATCTTGGACAATCAAATTCATTAAGTAACTCTTTCTTTAAGAGTATCCGTATAAAAATATGATATACTAAATGGAAGAATTTTTAAATTGAGGGGTTATTTATTTATGCTTCCAACCGATGATATTTTATCTCATGAAAAACGAATAGAAGAACTAGAAAATAAAGTACGTTTTTATGAAGAACTTGTGAATCAATTGCCGCATCATTTCACATATAAAAATCCACATATTGGTTTGCAAATAAAGAAAACAAGAACAAATCATTCCATTCAAAACATACGAAAAGAGAATAAAGAAGCTGATTTTCAACTTACTTGCGATTCATTATTTTTATTTGAACAACTTGAAAAACACTCTGTTCATATTTTTGATGCTTTTTCACATCATGTAACCTTTATTGATAATAAAGGGAATATTACATTATGTAATCAAGCTGCTGCAGATGATTTTGGTGTAATACGAAACGAAATAATTGGAAAGCCAATTCAACAATTACTTAACTTACCTGAAGAAAAAATTAAAGCTATTGAAACCTTAAAAACAGGAACCGAAATATATAATGAAGAGGTTTTAGACAAAAACTATGGCATTATTAATAATCGAATTATTCGCGATTATAATGGAGAGATTTTTAGAGTTATTAGCGTTTTTCATTATTTAAACACAGAACGTGATGCAGAGAAATTTTCATTAGCAGGACGAATTGCCGCCGGGATTGCACATGAAGTACGCAACCCACTTACAACAGTACGGGGATACTTACAGTTTTTACAAGAGAGTGTATCTCCATCCAATAAAGAATTATTTAAACACTTACTTATTCCTGAATTAGATCGTGCAAATAGTATTATTACACAATTTTTATCTATATCGAAAACACGCGAATTTAAAAGAGAACCGTTTCCCATTAATACATTTTTACGTGAATATATTCAACAGCTACTAGCAAGTGAGGTCTTTTTGCATAACATTTCAATTGATTATAATTTTTCTAATGAATTAGATGATATTTTAGTCCATATTGATCGCCATGAACTTGTTCAAGTGTTTTTAAACCTATTTCAAAACGCCGTTGATGCTCAAGGTGAAAAACCTCTTTCTATTCAAATCACTAGTTATCGCCTAGATAACTTCGTTCGGATTACTTTCACAGATAATGGAACTGGTATTCCTCCAGCTATTCAAGAATATATCTTTGATCCATTCTTCTCAACAAAAGATTCAGGAACAGGACTGGGCCTATCAGTAACAAAGAAAATTATTCAAAATCATAACGGTACATTAAAAATGACTAGTAATCAAGCCGGTACAACTTTCACTATTTCTATTCCAACTTTATCTAAAACAAACCATGAAAGAATGAAACAATACAAATGATGGACTGTTCTACAAACTACAAACCAATTGTTACGTAATATATAACAATTGGTTTGTAGTTTTTTATTTTCACTTAATCTTCTTGAAATGATATGAATTTTTCTCTATTTCTTAATTGTTCTTGCTCGGTAGGCAAACTTCTTATTTTTTTAGAAATAGTAGTTTGTCCATCACGAATTTAGTATAAATCTCATCTTAATATATAGTAACGACTATTGATTCTATGAAAGAAAGGAATGAAAGGATAAACAATATAAATAAAGGAAAAGTATTTTATGGTAATGATTGTTGCGAAGTCAGAGCCTGTAGTCATATTAACATCTCTAAGTCCGAACTTACAGAATTCGTTAGACTTCTTCAAGCTCTTAGTCAAGCTATTCAAGCTGTCTTTCAAAAACCTTCTCAAAATAATATCGATAACTTGATTGCTGCCCTAAATAACCTACAAAAATTCCTCAATTGCTTAGATTTGTCTCCAGCACAAAAACAAATTGGAAATTCTATTATCGCTAATCTATTAACTATTTTAAGAACAACACCTTTCTCATGCGGAGCATTGTACGTTGAGCTACAAAGCTTGCTAAGTTATTTAAAGTAGATTGTTGTACTATCGACAAATTAGTTAAACTCATAACAGAGATCCAAACTATTCCTAGTTCAATACGGATCAGATTGCCTTGGAGGAGGTGCTAGTAGGACTCAAGGGGCTTACTGGTGCCCAAGGGCCAGCAGGCTCTCAAGGCGCTACTGGTGCGACAGGTCCAGCGGGTACTCCAATTCCTGTACCTATCGCGTCCAGCGGAAACTCCAACGCACAAACTATATTTCCTGGAACAAACATCCAATTCAATCAAGTTTTTGAATTAAATAATATCACTTTCAACGATACTGCAGATACTTTAACAGTTTTAGAAACAGGCGTATATGATATTAATTTCTCAGCGTCTACAACTTTCCCAGGCTCTTCACCGTTTGGATTCGGTATTTCCTTCAATGGTCAACCACCTACTCGTAATTTTTCAACTAACGTTATCGGTAGTGCTGTTTCTTTCTCTACAATCGTTACTTTATAAGCTGGTACAACAATCGCTGTACAACCTACAGCAACACTATCTGTTTTCCGAATTTACTAATTTTCACTAAATAAGCGTATTTATAATAATATGCATCATTTGACTGTAAATTAAATTTCTCTTTTTATATAGAAAGGAGCACTTATCCTCCCAAATAAGTGCTCCTTCTTTACGTTTCTTTACCTCAAATTTACTCTATCTTAATCCTCATTTTGTATGATAAATAGTGAAGTCAAAGATATGAAAGAGGGATGAAAATGAGAGTTATGTCACTGATACGCATCTGGGTTGCTCTTATGGTATGCATTATTTTATGTGTAGGATTTTTTTTAACTCTAAAATATTCCACTATATCAAAAGCAGAGAGAAAAACAGTTCCATACAAGCTTTTGTATACAAAACAAAGTAACATCCCTTATTCCAATGCAGCAAATAATGAAAAAAAGGTTATAAAAGGAATGCTTATTACGAAAGCTTCTAGTTACGAAACGCTACTTCAAATTGCTGAAACGATTAAAGATCAGTATATAAATAAAGAAATTGATGAAATCACGCTTTCTATCCATAATGAAAATAATGGTAGTTATGAAGAAGAATTACCTTACGAACCTATTAGTAAAGGCAAAATCATTATCACATATGATTCTCAATCCTCTGGCAGTACGAACATTATACTAAACGAGTAATATCATTTCCCAATTGGTATGGGCTAATCATTAGCGGTGAATAAACATCCCTTAATGATTGAAGTTTCACTTTATTTTTCATACGAAAAAGAGGCGGATTTCGTTATTCGCCTCTTTCTTCTTTTACCAAAGTGATGGAATCCACTCTTTCACTTTATCAAACCACTCTTGCTGCTCTTGTTTTCTTTGTTGTTCCTGTTCTTTCCTTCTCTTCTCTTCTTCTTTTCTTCGTTTTTCCTCTTCGATTGTTTGCAATTGTTTTTTGTAGTCAGCCTCTGGTATTAGCGATAACTGGAATGCTTTTTGAGCTGGATTTGCATTTGCTTTTTTCATGATATCCCGGAACATCGTCGTCGTAATTTGACTCCCTCCTGGAACATAATGCTCGCTATCTGTTTTATCATATCCTACCCAAATCGCACCTACTAAATCTGGCGTATATCCAACAAACCATGAATCCTTTGCACCATTGCTTGGACCATTTACAATTTGAGTAGTACCTGTCTTACCCGCCGTATCAACATTATTAACTTTCGCTTTTTCACCTGTTCCCTTTTCGACAACACCTTTTAATAAATATGTCATCTTTTGAGCAATTTTTTCGCTCGTCACCCGCGTCTCTTTCTTATACCATTTCCCAATCGTTTCACCTTCAGCGTTTTGAATTTCTCTAATTGCATGAGCCTCCACTTGAACACCATCATTTGCAAATGTACTATATGCTTGGGCCATTACAAATGGAGATGTACCTACATGCATTCCGCCTAAAGCAATCGGATACGTACGATCTTCTGGCACTATTGGAATACCAAATCTCTCTAAAGATTTCAATCCTTTATCTAATCCTATTTGTTCTAACAGCCAAACTGCTGAAACATTATACGACTTTGCCACCGCTTCATACATTGTCACATTACCATGGAAGGTAAGATCACTATTTTTCGGTTCGTATTCTTTAATACTAAATGGTTCATCTTTTAATATATCGTATACTTCATACCCTTGTTCTAACGCTGGTACATATACAGCAAGAGGCTTTAACGTTGAACCTGGTTGCCTTTTTAATTGAGTAGCATGGTTAAATTGTAAAAACTGATACGGCCCTCTGCCTCCAACTAAAGCTGGAACACCACCAGTTTTTGGATTCACAAGGACCACTCCTGTTTGCATGAGCTGATCTGAACCACTATCTTTAAAATAGTTATCATTATTCACAACATCTTCTACAGCCTGTTGTTTTTTCGAATCAAGCTCTGTATAAATACGATAACCACCTGCTAAAATCTCATTTTGTGTTAATTCGTACTTGTCCATTGCTTCTCTAACAATATAGTCTACATATTGAGAATATTTACCTTTGTATTTATCATCAACACCACGTTTTAATACAAGACCGGACTCTTTTTCTTTATTGTACTGTTCTTCAGAAATATACCCTTGCTCTTTCATTAAACTTAATACGACATTACGTCGTTCAATTGATTTATTAAAGTTTTTATAAGGCGAATACGCAGACGGCGCTTTAATCAAGCCCGCAATCGTTGCAGCTTCTGAAATTGATAAATCTTTTACATCTTTATCAAAATAAGATTTAGCTGCTCTTTTTATACCCCAAGCCCCTTCACCAAAATAAATTTGATTCATATACATTTCAATAATTTCATCTTTTGTATAAGTACGTTCTATTTTTTTAGTTAGAAAATATTCTTTTATTTTACGTGAGAACGTGCGGTCTTGTGTCAAAAATACATTTTTCGCAAGTTGTTGTGTAATTGTACTTCCCCCTGCTACAACTTCTCCTGCTGTAATATTTTTAAAAACCGCACTTATAATTCCACTATAGTAAATACCGTGATGGTTAAAAAACTCCTTATCTTCTACTGCAACAATTGCCTGAACCATAATGTTAGGAATATCTTTCCTTTTTACGCCTTCTGTTTTAGAAGAAGCCAATTTAGTCGCAACTTCATTGTTTGCATCATAAATTAAAGTCGGTTGCGGAACAGCTTGTTTTAATTCAGATATGTCTTGAATGGAAATTATTATATTTATAGCAATAAATAGAGTAACGAGTAAACTGCCCAATACAATTAATGAATTGCGTAGTTTCTTCCTCTTATTGAACCACTCAAGCGTTTTTTTTAAGTGAGTGTTCTTCAATTTCATTCGTTCACTTCCTTCGTTTGTTTACACTCTTCTTTTCAAAAGGAAGAATATGCCTCCTTTTAAATTTATTATAATAACGTAGTCCTTCCTATAGTGTAAAGCTTTTCTTTCACATTCATACTTTTTGCAAGAAAAGGACATTCTACAAGTAAGATATTCAATATCGATTATTAATATTATTAATACAACAATGAGAGTTATGTTAAGTTTTTGTAAACTTTTCGATAAAATGTTTTAAAAAACGACAGTTTTTTGTTAGAATTGACTAGCCAATATATTTTACATATATTACTTTTGTGGGGGTAACTAATAATGGTCTTTAAATCAAAAAAAGATAAATTTTCTGAAATGTTAATGAATGTTTCTGAAAATTTAAAAGAAGGCGCGCAATTTTTCGTGGAGTATAAAATTAAAAATGCTAGCGATTTAAAAGAGTTTTCTATGCGCATGAAAGAATATGAGTCAAAAGGTGACTCATTTATTCACGAAATCATTATGGAGCTAAACAAAGCGTTTATTACTCCTATTGAACGTGAGGACATCCTACAACTTGCAATGAGTATGGATGATGTATTAGACGGATTAGATCACAGTGCTGGTCTGTTCGAAATGTATTCTATTACAGAAGCTGATGAATACATGATTAAATTCGTAGAAGCAATTAATCAATGTGCAATTGAAATTGCAAACTCTGTTGAACTACTGTCTAAAAAGAAGTTGGTCGACATTCGTACGAACGCGATTAAGATTAAGGATTACGAATCACAATGCGATGATATTCGTCGTCATGCGATTAAACACTTATTCTCTCGTGAAAAAGATCCGATTAAGATTATTCAATACAAAGAGATTTACGAAGAGCTTGAAGAAGTAGCTGATAGCTGCCAAAGCGTTGCAAACGTATTAGAAACAATTATTATGAAGAACGCGTAAGGAGTTTGATCATGGATACACTCTTGATACTGACCGTTTTAGTAGTCATTTGCGCTTTAGCTTTTGACTTTATCAATGGATTTCACGATACAGCAAACGCTATTGCAACGGCTGTTTCAACAAAAGCTCTAAAGCCTAGACATGCAATTATTATGGCAGCTATTATGAACTTTTTAGGTGCAATGACATTTACAGGTGTAGCAAAAACGATTACAAAAGATATCGTTGACCCATTTGCTTTACAAAATGGTTCTCTTGTAATTTTAGCTGCTTTACTTGCGGCGATAGCTTGGAACTTAATTACTTGGTACTACGGTATCCCAAGTAGTTCTTCGCATGCAATTATTGGCTCAATCGCAGGTGCAGCTATTGCTGCTGCTGGTATTAGTTCATTAAACCTTAAAGGATTCATTAAAATTCTTGAAGCTTTAATCATTTCACCGATTATCGCTTTTGTTATTGGTTATATCGTATACAGTATTTTTAAAGTGGTCTTTAAAAACTTTAACTTAACGAAAACGAATAAAAATTTCCGTATATTCCAGATTTTCACTGCAGCATTACAAGCTTATACACATGGTACAAATGATGCACAAAAAGCAATGGGAATCATTACGATGGCTCTTATGGCCAATAACTATCATACTTCTAGCGACATCCCGTTCTGGGTACAATTATCTTGTGCAATTGCAATGGGTCTTGGTACTTCTGTCGGTGGATGGAAAATTATTAAAACTGTCGGTGGACAAATTATGAAAATTCGTCCTGTAAATGGTGTAGCTGCTGATTTATCATCATCACTTGTTATTTTCGGTGCAACATTCATTCACTTGCCAGTTAGTACAACGCACGTTATCTCTTCTTCTATTTTAGGGGTTGGTGCTTCTCATCGTGTGAAAGGTGTAAAATGGGGAACTGCAAAACGCATGTTAATTACTTGGGTTATTACACTTCCTATTTCAGCTTCATTAGCTGCGTTATTTTACTACTTATTACACTTAATCTTTTAATCAAAAGTCGTCTTCCTTATTTTTCCAGGAAGACGACTTTTTTGTGAACAAGCCTATTTCTTATTAAAAAGCGTGTATAATGATTGATGGATAAGTTATATAGAGGAGTTGGCAATTTTGGAATACATCATGTTACTTTTCATCGGATTAATCGCTGGGACCGTTGGGAGCCTAGTAGGGCTTGGGGGCGGAATTATTATCGTTCCGTTATTAATTGGATTACACAGTTTATCACCACAACTCGCAGTAGGAACTTCTATGGTAACAGTCGTTTTTACAGGACTGGCTTCTACCCTTACGTATATGAAGCATAAACGGGTGGATTATAAAAGTGGACTTATTTTATTTATCGGGAGTGGCCCTGGTGGTATTATCGGATCATGGGCAAATAAATTTTTAAACCAAGATACATTTTCTTTATATTTTGGGATTTTCCTTATTTTCGTATCCATTCTTCTTATGCTACGAGACAAATTAAAACCTCTTTCCTTATCAAATATGTCTGTCATTAAGCGGTCTTTTACAGATAACAAAGGAAATACTGTACACTATCAATTCCCACCGTTTCTTGCTATCTTTATCGCCTTTATAGTTGGGTTTATATCTGGATTATTTGGAATTGGTGGCGGTGCCTTACTTGTTCCAGCGATGATGCTTCTTTTTGCATTCCCAGCACACATTGCTGTGGCAACTTCGATGTTTATCGTATTTTTATCAGCAATTGTAAGTTCTGCAACTCACATCTCTCTTGGAAATGTTAGCTGGACTTATGCATTAATTCTTATTCCTGGTGCATGGATTGGCGGAAAAATCGGGGCTTATATTAATACAAAATTAAGCGGTAATGCCGTAATTAATTTATTACGTATCACATTAATAATTCTTGGAACTAGATTAATCATTACTTCACTTTTATAACGCGTTCTTTCTAGAATGCGTTTTTTTATACACATGAATATAAAAAAGCTCCTAGGAGAACAAATAAAACTAAACAAACACTTAATAGCATAAAATTTGAAATATGTACCTTCTTCAAGTTGATCACTCCTATAGCTGCGACTGTTATCTTTATGATAGCGAAAAAACAGTTCGCATGCAGTTACAAAGTGCTAACAATGCAAAATCATTTATTACAAATTTTATCCTTTTATTTCATTTCCTTGTATAATCTATCGATTCAATAAAAAAAGATGTCATATTGACATCTTTTTAGTGAAGAAGTGACCATCCCATAAAGTCTTCATGTACTTGGCACGCCCTCTTATCGTTTCGATCATATAATTCAGCATAACTATCTGTTTCTTCATCATAGGCCATCGTATAAATAATTTGGCCGTCTATTTCAACGGATAGAACGACTCCACCTTTCATCTCTTCTACATGAATGATAGCATTCGCTGGTATTCTCACATCCGTCATCTTCATCGCATCTAACAATATACTAAACCCCCTACAGCGTATTCATTGCTAGTACTATTACACACTAAATAGTATACTACTGTAATAGCATACATTTCGTCAATGAAATTGCTGTTCAAATAGCATATTATCTTTATACATATACGCTAAAATAGAAGAAATAGAAATGTTTAAATGGGGGGCTAACATTGATTCTACACAAAGGAGATGTACTATTCCGTCAAGGCGAGGATGGTCCTTTATATTTTATAAAAACAGGTTTATTAAAAGTGGTTCGGCTAGAAGAAGACGGAACACCATTTCTATTCAACATTATCGTTCCAGGTGAAACGATACCTCACCATTCTTTAATTTCACCGAAGGAATATCACGGTACCGCTATTGCTTTAATAAAAACAGAAGTTGAACCGATTACTAGTAGCGAATGGTACGATAGACTTCAAGCAAACCCTAAATCATATGCCGACATCGCTATGCAATTACAATCGAAACTAAGAATGATGCAACAGCGGATTGACCAATTGTCAACTGTCTCTCCGAAAGAACGTCTTCATCGTTTACAAGAGTGGTTCACACTATATTTAGGTGACATTCCTATATATGAAATATTAACGCAAACTGAAATTGGTCAACTGATAGGTATACGCCGTGAAACAGTAAATCGGCTGTTAAGAGAACAAATAAAAAACGAGGTAAAATAATACCTCGTTTTTTGCTTATTCAAGCTCACCCTATTGTAAGCTTGCTGCTGGACCAAAAAATTCATAATGAATATGCTCTTGTTTCACACCTAAATCAATTAGTGCAGTATTTATATGCTTCATAAATGGCACTGGACCACAGAAATAAAATTCTGCTTCAGTTGTCGGAATAATAGTTTGTAACCATTCACCTTCAATGAATCCTTCTTTATCAAAGTTTTTCATTTCCAAATCTTTTTCAGTCGGCGCAGAATAGCAAGTGTATGCTTTAACTTGTTCGTATTCATTGTCTACTGCCTTAACGTGTTCTTTCATCGCATGTGTAGTACTATTTATCGCTGCATGAACAAAATATACATTACGTTTTGAGTCTTGTTCAATTAACGTATTTAGCATACTCATCATCGGTGTAATACCTACTCCACCACTAATTAGTACAACTGGTAATGTTGAATCCATATTTAATACGAAATCTCCCGCTGGTGCACTTACTGGCAGAATATCTCCTTCCCCTACATGATCATGTAAGTAATTAGATACTTTACCACCTGGTGTATCTACACCTTCTTCTTTTTTTACACTAATACGATAATATTCTTTTCCAGGAGCATCAGATAAGCTATATTGACGATTATGTGTATATGTTTCACCTTTAATATTTATTTGAATTGTTACATATTGTCCTGGGATGAATGAAGAAACTTTCCCGCCATCTTCAGGTTTTAAATAAAATGATGTAATAACGTCACTTTCTTTCACTTTTTTAACAACTACAAAGTTTCGGAAATCTTTCCATCCACCTTCTTTATGTGCAGCCTCTTCATACATCTCTGCTTCAATGCTAATGAATGCATCAGCAATCACTCCATACGCTTCTCCCCATGCATTTAAAACTTCATCAGGTGCACCTGCGACCTCTTTAATCGCTCGTAGTAAACATGTACCCACAATCGGATAATGTTCCGCTTTAATACCTAAACTTCTATGCTTATGACCAATTTGTTTTACAACTGGAATAATTGCTTCTAAATTATCAATGTACATCGCAGCTGCATAAACAGCATTTGCTAACGCTTGTTGTTGTCTTCCCTTTTTCTGATTCGTGTGGTTGAAAATATTCAATAACTCCGGATGTTCCTCAAATAAAATTTGATAAAATCTCGTTGTAATTTCAATGCCTTTTTCTTGTAATAATGGTACTGTTGATTTTACGATTTCAATTGTTTTTGCACTTAACATTGTATCCCACTCCTCTATTTCCTTAACTGTTTTTAGTTTAACTGAATTGTATTATACACATTGTGATTTTAATCACTATTAACACGGTGTTTTTGTGAAAAATATATGAACATTGCACTTACAAAAAGCAAATAAGCCAACTAGAATGCTAGCTAGCTTATTATTTGGACTGTATTGCTTGTTCAATTCCCCTTATATATTTCCCATCTCCAAATTCTGTATACCCCCAGATATTCGTTTCACCTCTATATTTATTTACGATAATATCTAAGTCATGGTATACACGATGGGCATAAACTACATACTCAATATTTTGAAGCTCCACACCTTTTTTTACAATTTCATAACTTCTATTTACATCACGTTTGATCTTTTCATTTTTTATTTCTGTATGTATGTTTTTTAAAGATGATTCTTGTTCTTGAAACCATTTCTTTAAATGGTTCCAGTCCCCGTCTGTATAATTCTCTGCCTTACCATAATTTAAGAAATTATTATAACTTTCATGTGTCGTACGAATAAAATCAAGTTTTGTCTCTTCTTGTACCGCTTCTATTTGAGCTATTGTATTTACCCCAGCGGGCTTATTCGCATAATGTAATAGCACTTTCATAAGACTATAACTCGCAATGATCATCACGATTATAATGCTGAACACACTTAGCAATTTCCTCATATACAGAACTCCTTTTCTACTATGAATATTACAATAGAGTGTTTCACTTGTATCATTCGCTCGTAGAAATACAATTCCTGTTTAAATTCTTCCTATCATTTCGACACTATTTTTCTACACATTTCGCCTTGGCAAATGCTCCTGTAAAACAATATAACCTTCATAAGCTGTATAACCAAGTATAGCTATTAATCCGATATAACAAGCGAATACTGTCCATTTCGTTTTCGCATCAACTTTATAATAGTTTTCTTTTTGTACTTTTTCTTTTTCCCATTCATTTAATTGTCTTTCCGCTACTTCAAATGCCTCTCTGATGTGAATTGTATACTCGTCTTTTTCATTCTCATATGGAACATAATCTAGCGGCTCAAACTTCGGAAAAAGATGCTCTAGCACTTCCATTCTTTGAAGTTCCCCTGTTTTTAATTCTTTTTCATGCTCTCTTTGTCTTAATACATTCATCTCATGATGCATCATATATATAGTCCGATGCACAGCACCAGTTTCTTTTAGTTCCTCTTCAAGCTTAGCAACATATTCTTTCATTCCATCAATTCTATAACCTAATTCTTTAATCGGCTCATCTCTCTTTATTACTCTATATAGTTCCATACAGCCGATAATGAAAATAAATCCTCCCAAAATACTTTTAAAGTAAATTGAATAGCCTAGCAATAAAACAAGCCCTGCCCCCCAAATTTTCGTACTTACCACTGAAATAATTCGGCCACCATCTAGCGGTGAAACGGGAATTAAATTAAAGAAATTAATCATACTTCCAAGCAAAATAACAAGTGCCCAAAACGGCTCTTTTGTGATCATATAAAGTGGAATAGCTGGTAAAAATGAAAGTAATCCGAAAAGAGGCCCCATATAAGCAATATACGCTTCATCTTTTGCGTTTTTCGGCAGCTCTTTCATTCCAATAAGAGCCCCCATAAATGGAATGAAGATTGCCGGTGATGTAGGTATCCCTTTTCTTCTTGCCGCCCATAGATGACCCATTTCATGAACAAATAACAAATAAACAAGTGCTACCCCAAATTTCCAACCATATATAACTGCGTATGCACCAAGTGATAGAAACATACTAAATACAGTTGAAAACTTTGCTAATTTAAAGATTGCGAATACCCACTTTAGCTTAGATAGTAAAAATAACCCTATTGCAACAATAATTCCCCATAATCCTTTTTTATTATTTCTCATGTCCCTCTCCTTTATCTTATTGAAATGAGCTATATGCACCCATTTCAGTTTATTCTATTCTCTATTATGACACATTTTTTTCTTTTCTTAGAAATAATGTTTATATCATCCATTTTTAGACAAAAATACAAATGAAAGGAGGTAGATACAAATGAAATTACAATCTCTCATTATAGGTGCTCTCTCTTTCTTAGCCTCAACTCTTATTTTTTATACCGTTAGCTACCTATTATTATTAGATTGGTTGCCAAATCACTTATTCATCGCTCTTATTATTCTATCCGCTCTTATGATTTCATTTCTTATTACACGAAAATCCATAAATGAGCCATCTGCAAAAGCAAAGTAATAGAGAGGGGATTCTCTCCCCTCTCTATTATCATTTCCTAGGAAAGTCCATATAGACTTTCCTATTCACTTTATCTTTGTAAATCCATTTTTTCACCATACTCTTTAACAATTTGAATGATATTTTGAAAAACGCCTATTTTTTCTTTTTTATTATTTAATATTTTCAAATCATAATTTTCATAATATGTTTCTAATGCTTTTAATTGTGATAATGAAGCATCTTTCATCGGAACAGTAACATTCAATTCATACTGTTTATACCCTTCCTTTACTTTTTCACCTGAAATCATTTCACTCTCTTTTGCTCCAATTAATTTTTGAACCTTTTCCGGGAAAATCAATTGCAAATAATATTCTTGTTCCTTTGCTAACTTGTTGTAAAGTGATTGCGAAATTGTATAACGTACCTTATAATTCATTTTTTGATCCCCTGCTTTAATATGAAACGCTGTAATCTGCAAATCTTTTTTCGTTACTTCTGTTAAAGGATCAACCTGTATCTCATCTTCTTTTTGTTCTAGAATCTTTGGAAATATAGACAAAAGTTTTTCCGTATCTTTTTCATTCAACATGTACATAGCCTTCTTATATTGTAGCCACCCTCGTCGATCTTCTCCTCTTAACCATGCATAATACGTTTCTTTTTTCCCATCTCTACTAATTTGTATTTCATATTCAGGTTCACCAAAGCTACCTGTTATTTCTTGTTTTTCCGCATTATTTATAATATCTATTACGGCCTTAACTTCTGACTCCTGTAACTTTTTCTCTTTATGTTTTTTTTGTATAACAGTTATCCCTATTGTTTCTTCCACTTCATTCACCGTCTCCTCTACTTGTTTCGTTTCTTTCTTTTGCTCTGCTTGACCACACGATGCTAATAAAATCACACATAAAACCATTACATACTTCACTTTCAACTCAATCCCTCTTTTCTAATAAGAAATCCTTATAACCTTCATATAAGAAACAAAAACATGAGATCATATTAAATAAGCTATACTATACACTGAAGGGAGGATTTTACAATGTCCATTAATTTTCATGATGCAAATAATAAGTACACATATGCAACTAGAAATGCCCATGTTTCTTGGGAGGAAATGATAAAAAACATTACAGATATACAAAACAAACAAATAATTGACATAGGCTGCGGCGGTGGTATTTACACGAAAGAACTTGCTTTTATGGGAGCCAAAAATGTTGTTGGACTTGATTTTTCAAAAGAGATATTACAAGCCGCAAAAGAAAATTGTAGCGGCTTCCCAAACATTTCATTCATTCACGGTGATGCACATAGCATCCCATATCCTAATGAAACATTCGACATAGTTATTTCGCGCGCAGTTATTCATCATTTACAAGACATTCCTACATTTTTACGTGAAGCTTCTCGTATATTAAAGAAAAACGGTGTACTTATTTTACAAGATCGAACCATTGAAGATTGTACAATTCCAGGAAGCCCTGAACACATTCGCGGATATTTTTTCTCGGTATTTCCAAAACTCATTGAAATCGAATCAAAAAGAAGACCAAAAACTGCTACTATACAGCAAGAATTACAAAAGCATTCTCTTCACGTGTTCCCTTCGCAAACACAATGGGAAGTACGAAAAATACACGATTCTGTAGAAGCATTACTACAAGACTTATCTCCTCGAACCGGACGATCCATTCTATACGAATTAACAGATCATGAGCTTGCTCAACTTCTACATCATATCCAAATCGCATTACAAAACATCTCTCCTATTATTGAAAGAGATCGGTGGACAATTTGGAGCGGCAGGAAATTGTAAGGAAGGAAGCCTCACAAATGAATGTGAGGCTTCCTTCTTTCATAATCTAATTTTGCAACACTCTTGATATCCTCCACTTCTGGCCTGTGCACTCCCACACTTCGGACATACTAAATATCTAGACTGATTTGTCAACAAACTACCTTTTTGAAAGAGTAAAACTTCTGCTTGTTTAAACGAACGCGAATAATATAACCACATAAAACCAATTATAGCAATAATGCCAAATAATACTCCCATCGCAAACATTTCAGTCACCTCTTTTGGTTTGTTCTTTCCAGCAAGTGGATTGTTTTATTATTCTCTGTAAATTCTATTAATACCTTCTTTACTCCTATAAATATCAACTTTCTCTACAAATTTTACATTTCTCTACAACTATTCACGCCTGTTTTACACTTCATCATTTCCTTCACAATAACAAATATCATCTTCGATATTTCCGCATATACATATATCTTTCAAAAAAACATATTGACTTTCAAAAAAAAACATGTAACAATACTGTCAGAATACTTGAACTAAAATTCATTGACGAGAACGAGTACGTTATAGGACTGTTCCCCAGAGAGTTGGCGATTTGCTGAAAGCCAACGTTCAGTGCGTAGCCGAAAATCATCTCCGAGAAGTAGAACCGAATGTTACAGTAAGTTCTTACCGGCTGTCCCCCGTTACAAGGAACACGTATCATGTTGTACGTTGCAAAGCCGTATACATATAGATTTATTTCTACATGTATAAATTAGGGTGGTATCGCGGGTAAATATAACTCGTCCCTTTCTTTAGGGGCGAGTTTTTTGTGTTCTTACAAATGAATTTTAAAAAAGGAGGAAAAAAACAATGAACACTGTATCAAAAAAACATATTTTTTTCACAGGTCTTATGCTATTTTCTTTATTTTTTGGGGCAGGTAATTTAATTTTCCCTCCCATGCTTGGACAAAATGCAGGTGAAAACTTTTGGCCTGCAATGATTGGATTTTTACTAACAGGAGTTGGCTTACCACTACTTACTGTTATCGCAATTTCTCTATCAGGAAATGGAATGCAGCAACTTGCAAGTCATGTTCATCCATTATTCGGAATTTTCTTTACAGTAGTTGTATACATTGCCATCGGTCCATCCATGGGCATCCCACGTGTTGCAAATGTCGCTTATGAAATGGGGGTTAGTTCTTTCTTGCCAGAAACAATCCGCTCTAGCAGCCTAGTGCTATTTGTATATACAATCATCTTCTTTACTATCGTATTTTGGCTGAGTTTGAATCCATCTAAACTTGTTGATCGTATTGGAAATGTATTAACACCTATTTTATTACTCTCTATTTTCTTATTGTTTGTTAAAAGCGTATTTACACCACTTGGGCAATCAGGACCAGCAATGCAAGAGTATCAAACTTCTCCAATCTTCAAAGGCTTTATGGAAGGCTACTTAACAATGGACACTATTTCAGCACTTGCATTCGGAATTATCGTTGTAAATGCCATTCGCTCTAAAGGTGTGAATGATCGTAAAACCATTGCCATTGCAACAGCAAAAGCAGGATTTATTGCCGCTACCGGACTCGTACTTGTATATGGTGCACTTGGCTGGCTCGGTGCGACTAGCGTCTCTCTCGGATACGCAAAAAATGGTGGACAGCTACTTACTGTTATCGTACAACAACTATTCGGTCCATATGGTCTTCTTCTATTGTCTCTTATCGTTACACTCGCTTGCTTAACGACATGCGTTGGACTCGTATCTGCATGCAGTCAATATTTCGCAACATTATTGACTACATTCTCATATAAAGCATTCGCGAGTATCATTTGCGCATTAGGGTTACTAGTTGCTAACTTAGGTTTAACAAAAATTATCGCCATCTCTGTTCCAATTCTACTTGTTGTATATCCAATTGCGATTGTACTCGTTCTCCTATCGTTACTACATAAATATTTCGGTGGTTATCGATCTGTTTATGTAGGTGCTTTATTCGGGGCAGCAGTTGTGAGCGTATTTGACGGATTAAAACAAGGCGGTATTCCAGTTTCATTTATCACACCCTATTTTGAATTTATCCCTTTATATAATGAAGGAATAGGCTGGCTAGTACCAGCATTAGCCGGAGCTCTTATCGGCCTTACTATCGCTAAGCTAAGCGGTGCGAAAAAAGTTCCCCTACTAACGGAATCCAGCGAAGCAAAAGCATCCTAAAAAAACTCCCGAAAGGGAGTTTTTTTACATTTGATAAGCAGTATGATTAAAACTGCTTATTTTATACGCTTTCGTATAATATTCAATATTTGTATCAACTGTTTCTACTTTGACAACATCATAGCAATCTTCTTGCTTTACTAAAAATAAATAATACTCTTCTGTCGCCTCAATAATTGCAATTTTATCTGTTTCAACATTATATTGTTCACAAAGCGCTTGTAATGCGTTCACATAGTCCCCTAATTTTTTAGACTTATCCATTCCGAATATAGTTTGAACTAACATATACATTCTCCCCTCTGTATGTACTGTTAACAACTTGATGATAACGCTTACATTATTTATCGTCAATAAAAAGATGCAACGATTTTACTGCCAAATCCAAATTGATGCAAGCTAATAATCAGCGAGGAATCTCCCCCGCTGATTAAAATTTCACTTTCCCCCGCATTAACGGGCAGTAAGACTCCCCCCTCAAAATTCAGCGAATACGAGGAAGGTAAGCGGGAGATAACTGCCCGTAAAAGCCCGATTGGTGAAGGCCAATAATCAGTAGGAATAACCCCCACTGATTAAAGTTTCACTTTATCATTTCGTTAATTGATGTCTAAATGCATAAATAACCGCCTGTGTACGATCACTTACATTTAGCTTATTTAATATGTTACTCACATGTGTCTTTACTGTTTTGAGGGCAATAAATAACTCATCTGCAATCTCTTGATTACTTTTCCCCTCTGCAATTAATAACAAAATTTCAGACTCTCTTTCTGTTAACTCCTCATGTAAAGGTTGTTCTTTTTTCTGGCGCATACGAGACATCATTTTGCCAGTAACTTTCGGCTCTAATACCGTTTCTCCATCATAAGTAGCTCTTACAGCGTCTGCAATATCACTTGCTCGGGATGTTTTTAATAAATAACTTGTCGCTCCTGCCTCGATAACAGGATATAGCTTTTCATCATCTAAAAAGCTCGTTACAACTACAATTTTCGCTTCTGGCCATTCTTGAATAATAGCACGTGTCGCTTCAACCCCGTCCATTTCATCCATAACAAGATCCATTAAAATAATATCTGGTCTTAATTGCAACGCTAGCTCTGAACCTTTTCTTCCATTTTCAGCTTCACCAACTACTTCAATATCTGGCTGCGTTGATAAATATGCTGATACTCCCATTCGAACCATTTCATGATCATCAACTAGTAATACTTTTATCATGATTCTCCCCCTTTCTCAATCATAATTGGCACTTTCACTTCAATTTGCGTACCTTTTGCCGGAAAGCTAAGTACTTTTAATGTTCCACCAATTTCATGAACACGCTCTTGCATTGATCGTAAACCGTATGAACCCGCTTTATTCACTCCCACTTCAAAGCCAACACCGTCATCAATAATTTTTAAAATCGCATATTGATCTATTTTACGAAGACGTACTTCCGTTTTCTTTGCCTTCGCATGTCGTAACGTGTTTGATAGAGCTTCTTGTACAATACGGAATAAATGATCTTCTACACCTTTTTTTAATTCAATTGGCTCAATTAACCATTCAATTTTCATATGTTGCTTTCTAGACAGTTCTGTTAATAATTCTTCTATACCCTCTGTTAACTTCTTACCTTCTAACTGTACTGGGCGTAGATGTAAGAGCAATGCTCTCATTTCTGATTGTGCATTTACGACCATATTTTCAACAAGTTGTAATTGTTTTTTTGTCGTGTCTGGAATTTCAGCTACTTGTTCATTAATGGCTGACATCATCATCGACATTGCAAAAAGCTGCTGACTTACTGAATCATGCAGTTCCCTTGCTAATCTATGCCTTTCTTGAGAAATCGCCTCTTGCCTCATCTCTTCATTCCAATGGGCTCGTTCATTCGTTACTTTTTGAAATAATCCCGCTTGCTCCTCTAATCGACGAGCAAGGCCGATTACTTTTCGTTCCACTTCATGGAATTCATCATCCGCAGTAAATGAAACATCGTTCGGAAAATTCCCTCGTTCTACTTCAAATAGAAACGTATTTAATCCTTGTATACGCTGCTCAATATAATAGCCGATTGCATATCCTATAATCCCCCCGATAAGGAGACTTGTGCTCATAATAAACAAGCCAATTGGAACAGAAGCGATGGATTCTTCCCATAATAAATCATAAACTTGTTGCTCGCTTTTCCATACGTACACAATTGTACAAATAAGTGCGATACTCACTGAGGATAACATCGAATAACGAATATACATCCACGAAATATTTTTTTGTTTTTTCATTATACTTTCCTCACTTCCGTATCACCTACTACAAGTGAAGAAATGATTTTTATACGACGAGGAGCTTCTTTATACTGTTCTGTTCTAAATGTAACATTACGATTAAAACCTGTTTCTTCATGCCCTGGCAGGAGTACTCGCCCAACAATTACAGAATGATTTAAAGACAATTCAATATCATACGGTACATATAAACGAATGTTACCAACGACACCTCGAATAACAATTACCGTTTCCCCCTCCGGAATCATAGCAGTTGTTAAATCAATCTCGACATCACAAGCACCATATTGGACATTAATATCTTCAAGTTCATAAATATGATCCATCATTCGTACATTACCTACGAACATATTTTTTATATACGGTTCTGTACGATATATTTGTTTTTCTTCATCTATATATCCCTTTTCTTTAATTTCAACTTTCATTACTTTTTGCTGATGTCCTTGTTGAATCAGTTGATAACCAATTAAAGCTAAACAAGCAAATACGACAAGTACAAACGCTGCTGATGAAAATAAGAAGAATAAGAATACTATACCACCGACAAATAAAAATACATTCCCTCTTACGTAACGATTCTTCTTTCGATAATGTCTTCCAAACATAAGCATAATAAATGCAAAAATTAGACCACCTGGTTCAAAATGTCCAAGTATCATATCAAGAAATAGACCGAATCCAAATATGATGAGGAGCATCCCCATTAATTGTGTTTTTGAAAAGCGCTTCTTCATTTCAGCTCCCCCCTCCTTGTCACATATACATAGAAGAAAAGGCATTGCTTTCCAACACCTTTTCTCCTATCACTATATCATAAGCCTGTTTTATAATATACTACAATTATTTTGTTACTTCTTTCGTTAACGATACTTCATTTTTCTCTTTCATTTCACGCTCAAGCTTTGCAATTTTCATATCAAATGTATCACGCTCATGCTCTTCATTTATACGAAGCTCTATGTCACGAATGTGATCTTCAATTTCTTCGAATCGTAAGAACGGATTATTTTCATCCATTTTATGAATAGCAGTATTCATACGGCGGTTTGCATGCGCCATATTTTCACGAGCCATTAATTCCATACGCTTTGCGTTCATTTCTTTTAATTTATTTTTCATTTCTGAAAGACGACGCTCTAACTCATCAATTTGCTCTACAACACCAGCATACATTTCTTCTAAGCGAGTTACTTGCCCTTCATAATACGCCACTTCTTCTAATGCACGTTCATGCAGTTGTAATTCGCCTGCTTCTTGAGCAATGATAGCTTGCTTTGATCTTTTGTTAACAAAATAGCGTGCTTGCTCAAGCTCACGAGCGAAGTTAGATTTTAATGTTTTATGACGCTGAATTAACTTCTCAATTTTTGTTATTTCACGCTCACTATCGCGTAAATATTGGTTTAACATTACAATTGGATTTTTTCTTTCTTTCTCATCTAACACATTATGAAAATCAGCTAAAATTGCATCGCGTACACGTCCGAATAAAGATTGTTTCATTATAAATCTTCCTCTCTTCTACTTTATTTATAATTTATTGTTTTATTGGTTTATTGTTTTAGTTTTTCATTAATTTGTTCCACTCATCTTCAAAGTTGCTATATGGTTTAGAACTTTCTGAAGCTGAATCAACAACTACATCTTTTTCTTTTTTCCATTCACGGTATCCGTAGTACAAAACTACCAATGCAGCGATACCAATTAATGCTGGTGAATGAGAAAGTGCAATGGATAAACCGATTAAACCAACAATGCCCCAAGCTAGCTTTCCAAAAAATGATTTAGCTCGCACAAATGATTTATAGCTCCAGTACACAACTCCTGCTCCGATTGCGAATCCTACAATACCAGCAAGACTACCAAGAGCAATTAAAGCCAAAATACCGGCCGCGATAAACGCTAGAAATTGTTTCATCTTGTGCTTGCCTCCCTTCGATTTGATACTCTTATCTTAACTATTTTTTCATTTTTCCATAACGAGCTTAAGAACCGTTTTCAACTCAGACTTAAGACCGAGATACATTCAGCCTTCTGTAAAAAACATAAGGTAGAATAGGATGATTCACTCTTTTACCACACATAAAAAAACCGTGCAGAGAATATTCTCTGCACGGTTTCAATTACTAAAGTTATCATTCATATTAAATTATGCTGTTTTATGATACTCTTTTTTCTCCGCCACTTTCGAAAACTTCGGAAATCCAATCAAAATCGAAACAATTCCACATACCCCAACTAAAATTGGATAAAATGCATACGGTAACAGTTCAATCGGAGATAAAGCAGCAAACCCTGCCGCAGTTAACATTTGAGCACCATACGGAATTAATCCTTGCACACAACATGAGAAAAGGTCTAATACACTTGCTGATTTACGGGGATCAATTTCATATTGATCTGCAATGTTTTTCGCAAGCGGGCCTGTAAAGATAATTGAAATCGTATTATTCGCTGTACACATATTCGTCATACTCACTAAACCAGCAATACCGAACTCTGCGCCTTTTTTCGAACGAATATTACGCGTTAAAAGATTCATTAAATATTGAATCCCACCATTATATTGAATTAGTTCAACCATACCTCCGATTAAAATAGCAAGTAATACTAACTCCATCATACCGCCCATTCCAGTCGTTACACTTTTAAAGAAACTCTCCAACGTGTAACTTCCATCTATAAGACCGATAGCGCCAGATAATACAGTTCCACCAGTTAACACAATAAGTACATTCCAGCCAAGTAGCGCGGTAATAAGTACTCCTGCATACGGTAAAATCTTTATCCAATCAAAACTATGAGCTTTAACCTGCGTATCACTTCCTGAAGTAATTATTACTAATAGTACAATTGTAATAATAGCAGCTGGCAATACAATTAAAAAGTTCGTTTTAAACTTATCTTTCATTTCTGTTCCTTGCGAACGAACAGCTGCGATTGTTGTATCTGAAATAAATGATAAATTATCACCAAACATCGCTCCACCAACAACAGTAGCCATCGTAAGTGCAATTGAGATATCTGTTTGTCCACTAATACCTACAGCAATCGGTGCTAACGCTGCAATTGTTCCCATTGAAGTTCCCATCGCTAATGAAATAAATGCACCTATAACAAAAATTCCAGCTACGATAAATCCTGGTGGCAAAATAGTTAACGCTAAATTAACAGTTGAGTCTACTCCGCCCATTCCTTTTGCTGTTTCAGAAAATGCACCTGCAAGTACAAAAATTAATACCATAATCATAATATCCGGATTTCCTGCACCTTTAGCGAATCTTTCTACTTTCACATTAAAACTTTCTTTACGATTCATCACCAAAGCAATTCCTACAGCAATTGAAATCGCTACAAGTATCGGCAATTTATAGAAATCACCCGTAATAATTCCAGAACCAATAAATAGCGCTAAAAATATCCCAAGTGGTAATAAAGCTAAACCATTTCCTCTCGTTTCTTTCAAAGTACCATCTCTCCCTAGTTTCAACCTTTTTTCTAATGAATAACAAAAGACCTCTTCCAACGAGAAGAGGTCTTATACATCTATAAGGAACGCTCTTCTCATCTTTCAAGCACATGCTTGCTGGATTTGGCACAGCACTCTAAAATCGAGTCCGCTGCCGAGGCATCGTAGGGCCAGTCCCTCCGCCTCTCTTTATAAGAAGGTTTCATATTTATTTTTTAATAATAATTTCTTCCCTAACTTTACTCGCTTACAAAACAAAAGTCAATTATTTTTTGTATAGATTTTTTTGGTAATTATACAAAAATATGAATACACCAATCATTTTAACTTTTCGATTTCTTTATCTAATATTGAAATCCAATAAAATTCACTATTGTTTATCGCTTCCATGATCCATTTCGTTGTTTGCCAGGCTAATTCATATTCTTCCTTTGTAACATCACTATTTTTATAAGCGTCCTCTAACTCATCTTCATCCAATACATACATCTTACCATTCGGCAATAGCACTACATCTAAATATAAATCATCAAAATACGGTAAACCCCGGTCGTCTATTTCGTATTCTTTCGTCACATCAATATAATATTGTACTAAATTCCCCTTATTATCTAACATAGCTGTAATCGCAAAGTTTTTCCCTTTTATGAAATACTGAATCCACGTATACTCATTACCTGCGATACAAATTTCTTTACCATCATATTCTTTATAACTAGGTTCTCTCACCTTTTTTATGTCCAGTATTCCTAGCATGCCCTCTTCTACCTGCTTAACCATATAATCCTTCTCTATTAGTCGCTTCCACGAAGAACCGTCACCATATTTACGTTTCATTACGCCCGCTCCTCTTCTATATATAGAAAAGCTCCCACATATATTATGTGAGAGCTTGTTCATATTATAATTAAGCTGCTTGACCCTTTTCAGATATCTCTTTTAAATAGGCTTGTCCTTTTTCAGCGTCATATTGACCTTCCCACTTAGACATAACTACAGCTGCTAAAGAGTTACCTACAACGTTAACTGCTGTACGAGCCATATCTAGAATACGGTCAATACCTGCAATAAAGGCTAAACCTTCTGCTGGAATACCTACTGTACCAAGCGTTGCTAATAATACAACGAATGATACGCCCGGTACACCTGCGATACCTTTTGATGTAACCATTAATACAAGTAATAATGTAATTTGTTGAGAAATAGATAAATCAATACCGTACATTTGTGCTAAGAAAATAGCCGCAATTGCTTGATATAAAGTTGATCCATCTAAGTTAAATGAATAACCTGTCGGAATAACGAAAGATGTAATTGCTTTCGGACAACCGAACTTTTCCATTTTCTCCATGATTTTCGGTAAAACTGTTTCTGAACTTGCTGTAGAATACGCTAAGATCAGCTCGTCTTTTAAAATCTTAAAGAATTGGAAAATGTTAATTCCAAATATTTTCGCTGTAAGTCCTAAGACAACTACAACGAAGAAGATCATCGCTCCGTATACTACAATTAGTAATTTCCCTAACGGAATTAATGAAGCTAAACCGAATGTAGAAACTGTAACACCAATTAATGCGAATACACCAAATGGTGCAAACTTCATAACTTGGTTCGTTACGTAAAACATTGCGTCTGCTACACCTTGGAAAAATTGTAGAACTGGTTTACCACGTTCACCAATTGCTGCTACACCTAAACCAAATAATACAGAGAAGAAAATAATAGCAAGCATATCACCATCAGCTAATGATTTCATAATGTTCGTCGGAACAATATTTACAAACGTATCCGCAAACGAATGACTTTGTACTTGCTCTGTCGTATGTGTATATTTAGAAATATCTGTTTTTGTTAACTTATCCATATCAACGCCTTTTCCAGGTTGGAAAATGTTCGCTATTAATAGACCCACTACAATTGCAAGTGTTGTAATAATTTCAAAGTAAATAATTGTTTTTCCGCCTAGTCGACCTAACTTCTTAACATCGCCAACACCAGCAACCCCAACAACAATACTTGCTACAACAATCGGTACAACGATCATTTTAATTAATCGGATGAAAACATCACCAATTGGTTGTAAGTACTTCGCAACTGCTGGATTATCAAAGAAAATCGCACCAACTGCAATACCTAACGCAAGACCTATTAATATTTGCCATGCAAGTCCTATTCTTTTCATATTTGTTGTAACCCCCTCTTCGATGTATCACTCTATCCCTCATTCTATCTCTATAAAACTAAGAAATTAAGAGTATTATATATTATTCGACAATTCACTACATTTTGTCCCTGTTAAAAATCATAAATCAAAAAATTAAATCTGACAACAAAATAACTTTTCCCGAACGCAAATAATTTTCTTGACAAAAATAAAACCCATGTCAGAAAACCTAACATGAGAACGATTCCTTACTAGTGTTTAATTGACTCCCTACATAATTTTTCGCTATATACAACAATTCTGTTTATTCCTTTATTTTATAAAAATACCTAAATATACCTTTATTTCGTATGTAATAAAATATAACTTTCATGACAATTACTGTTGAAAAATGATAAATTCCGACAAAACTTAGCAATTTTATAAAATTTTCTTTACATTATGATTACAACGATAGACACACTTCTTCTTATGATATATAACATTCATAGGGAAAGGAGCCAGACAACCATGAAAAAGAAATTTGCAGCGTTTAGTGTTTTAGCAGCAGGAACGATTTTTGCTTCCCCATTACTTTCACCCGTATACGCTGAAACAAATCAAGATAAATTATCTAATATACAATCAGAATTAGACGGCAAACAAAATGACTTACAAAATAAATCAGCTGAGAAAGAACAAATAGAAAAAGAAATTCAAGAATTACAGAAAAAAATCGACGAATTAACTACTTCTATTAATAAAAACGAGGCTGAATTAAACGATACAAAAAAAGAAATTAGCAATACACAACAAGTAATTGCTGACAAAAAGAAACATATAGAACAATTACAAACAAACATAGATACGCGTCAGGAAGTTATTAAACAACGATTACAATCTATGCAAGAAAAACCACGTACAAACATCATTACAGAGGTATTAACAAACTCTGCAAACATTGCTGACCTTATTGATAATATGTACTCCGTCAGTTTAATTTTAAACAATGATACAGATATTGTGAAAAAACAAACAACTGATCAAAATGCTGTGGCGACAGAAAAAGAGGCTGTTGAGAAAAAAGAACAACAACTAAAAGAGGCCGAACAAAAATTAATCCAAAAACAACAAGAGCTACAAACAAACCAGCAACAGCAACAATCATTTATTAATGATCTACATACGAAAGTAGCAAAAGTAGATTCAGAGATTGAAGGACTAGAAGAATCAAAAGGCATTTTAGAAAATCAGCGTCAAGCTGTTCAAAAAGCAATTGAAGAAGAAAAACGTGCAGAAGAGGCTCGTAAAGCCGAGGAAGCCCGCAAGGCAGAAGAAGCTAAACAAGCTACTACATCTGCTCAAAAAGCTCAAGCAGCTTCACCGCCACACGATACAAATACTGGCGGCTTTATTAAACCAGCAGCTGGATCAAAAACTTCTGGGTTTGGTACACGTTCTTTAGATAACCATAAAGGTATCGATATTGCCGCTTCAGGAACGGTTCCAATTATTGCTGCTGCAGATGGTGTAGTTATCCGCTCGGAATTCTCATCTAGTTACGGAAATGTTGTGTACTTATCTCACCGTATAAACGGAAAGACATACACGACAGTATATGCACATATGAGTAGCCGTTCTGTATCAAATGGACAAACTGTAAAACAAGGCACTCAACTTGGATTCATGGGGAATACTGGCCAATCATACGGGCAACATTTACACTTCGAACTTCACCTTGGAGAATGGAATGTCGGCAAGACAAACGCAGTTGATCCATCTTCATATATCGGATTATAAAAAACTCGGTGCATACCGAGTTTTTTCTTTACACTTCACACACTATAGGCATTCTACATAGACTATAACTAAATGCCTATCGTTTACGGGGTGATCAAAGATGGATACACAATTACAACAAAAAATAGAAGAAGCTAGAGAAACGTATATTGGCCGGTTATTTACATTTGGCGGCTCAGCATTGTTTTTAATCGGTTCTTTCATCGCAGTTGTCACAGCTTATAAAGCATATAATCGCTTATTAAATACTTCTACAACATAATAAAAAGACGGAGAAATCTCCGTCTTTTTATTATGCAAACATTTTAAATACACCTATCGCATTTAAAAATACGATAATTACAGTTACTGGAATAACATAACGAAGCAAGAAGAACCAAATGTTAAATAACGTCTTCCCTTTCGTTTCCGTAACTTCTAATTCTTTCATTAATAACTCTTTACTCATTTTATTTGGTACAAATAGCGAAATAGCTAGTACCCCTAGCGGCAGCAAAACATTACTTACCGAGAAGTCGACGAAATCAAAGAATGTTTTCCCAAATATTTTCACATCACTCATAATTCCAAACGATAATGCTGACGGAATTCCAACTGCAAAAATAAGAATACCAATTAATAATGATGCTGAAGGACGCTTCTTTTCATTACCTTTCGCAACAGATGCTACTACAATTTCAAGCATTGAAATAGCTGATGTTAAAGTCGCAAAGAAGAATAAAATTAAAAACATAATAAAGAAAAATTGTCCAAATGGTATTTTTGCAAATACGGCTGGAAGGACGATAAACAGTAATCCCGGTCCTTCCGTCGGTTTAACTCCTAATGCGAAAATCGCTGGGAAAATCGCTAATCCCGCAAGTACTGTAACGAAAACAGTTAAACTTACAATAGATGTTGCTGATTTCGCTAAATGTTCTTCTTTCTTTAAATACGAACTATACGTTACCATTACCGAGGCACCTACTGTTAGTGAGAAGAAAGATTGTCCCATCGCATATAAAATCGTATCTGCTGTAAGCTTTGAAAAGTCAGGTTTTAAGAAGAACTCTACTCCAGCAAAAGCACCATCAAGTGTCAACGCACGAATAATAATCGCGATAAATAAAATAAATAATAATGGCATCATATACTTACTTGCCTTTTCTATACCTTTCTCTACACCTTTACTTACGACAAAAATAGTACAAAGCATAAAGATAAATTGCGCTCCAATCGCACTTACTGGATTTGAAATCGCCTCACCAAACACACTCGCATAATCGACAACACCATTCCAGAAACTACCTGTAACACTGTAGTATAAATACAGTAAAATCCATCCACCTACAACACTATAGAAAGAGAGTACACTAAAACATGTTACAACTCCCATACGACCAATCCAAGGATATACTTTACTATTTGGCACTAATACTTTATACGCTGTAACTGCCTCTTTTTGTGTACTACGACCAATAACAAATTCTGCTAGTAATAGCGGCATCCCAATAAATAAAGTTAATAGTAAGAAGACTAGGAAGAATGCGCCTCCCCCGCCATTACCTGCAACATATGGAAATTTCCATATCGCACCAAGACCTACTGCTGCTCCGGCTGCTGCGAGTACAAAGCCTATTTTCGACGTCCATTGCTGTGTTTCTTTCATCATAAATTCCCCTTTTCTGAATATTTAAACTTTTAACAATTATACACTTTCATTTCATACTCGCACACCTCCTTTAGAAAATAAAAAAGTCCCCTACACGCAAATATGCATGTAGAGGACGATATATGTAATGTAAATACCGTGGTACCACCTCAATTGGACTGATAAATCCCACTTGTTCAAGTACAGGAATAATTCCGATACTCTATCCTTTTAACGGCGGAACCCGGGTTGCCTACTACAATGTTCAACATACCTCTCGCAAGCCCATTCTGTATATTTTATCGTACCGGGCTCACACCTTATCCCAGCTCTCTGAACGCATCAAATATACGTACTCTTCTTGCTCATCGATTTCATCTATTGAAGTTACTTGTGATTATAAATTATATTTTTATACTTGTAAAGCGCTATTTACTTTTTATCTCTTTAGAACTCTCTCCTCTAATTCTTGTAAAAACTGTTCTCTTTTCCCCTCATTTTGCACATATGCTGATTTCAATACTTCTTGTAGTAATATATGCCGTTCTTTCTTTTCTAACTGTAAGTCTTTTAACTTCACCCTTACTTCATATAAAAAATCTAAATATATTTCGTATGTTTCATCGTATTTATTCGCGATATCATCTCGAATTTTTTTTGCGAGTTTTGGACTTGCTCCTCCGGTAGAAACCGCTATATTAAGTAACCCACGATGAATCGCTGCCGGAAAGTGAACATTGCCACTTTCCGGGTTCGTAATAACATTTACCAATTGATTCTTTGCAGCATCTTCAGCAACTTGTTCATTTAATATAGAATCACTACTCGCCGCAACAACTAAAAAAGCATCTTTAATATCACTTTTTTCATACTCTCTTTGATACCAACGAATTTTCTTCTCCTCCACAAGTTTCACTAAATTTACATCTAATTCTGGACTTACTACTACTATATCCGCACCTTGTTTGAGTAAAGGAATTATTTTAAATCCGGCAACTTTTCCTCCACCAATGACAACAACCCGTTTCTTATTAACTTGCACTGTAAGTGGATACATATGAATCTCCCTTCAATAACTCCTTCGTTTTCTGAATTAACATATCTTGAACCACTTCATTTTTTCCTAAATACGGACTTATTTTTATCTCATCCAACTCATATTGACGCACTTCTTTCTCAATATGTTTCATAAGTAAGCCTGTAAATAACAAATAAGGTAATACAATAATACACCCTTCTTTTCGCTCTACAACTTCCTTTAATTTCTCCTCAAATTTCGGCTCCGCAGCTGCTAAAAAACAAACTTCTACTTTAGCAATTTTTTCTTCTGCTTGAAATAAAGTAGCGATCCGATTTATATCTTGTAAAGTTTCAGGATCGCTACTACCCCTTGCAACGAGTAAAAGTGTTACTTCATCTTTATATTCTTCAATACCACTTCCGTTATATACCGACTTTATAAGTGTCTCTGATACACCAAACGGATTACCATACGTCACTTTAATATTAGGGTATTGATTATTTAACTTTTGTAATTCAAAAGGAATATCATTCTTCACATGGCCTGCTGCTAATAAGAAAACAGGAATAGCAATAATCTCTGTCGCACCACGCTTCGCACATGTACGAAATCCTTCTTCAATAGAAGGATTCGCCAGCTCTAAAAAACACACTTCTTGAATAGTCGCTTCTATACGGCTCATACATGTCGTAATAAATTGAATTGCCTCTTCTTTCGCTGCCCTCAAACGACTTCCATGACATATATATAAGATGGCTTTCATTTTATAACACTCCGCTTACTTGATAAGTCTGTTCCGTTTGTTTTTCAAACCAATGAATTTTCTCTCTAAAACGGACAACTTCTCCAATTACAATCATACTCGGATTTTGAATTTGTTCTTTTCTCGCAACATCTACAATTGTCCCTAACGTCCCGACAACTGTACGCTGCATAGACGTCGTTCCCCGTTCAATAATAGCAGCAGGTGTACCTTTATCTTTTCCATGCTTCATAAGTTGTTCGCATATGTAGGACAAATTACTAACTCCCATATATACTGCCAAGGTCTCTACACCTTTCGCTAAATTTTCCCACTTCACTTCCTCTTCAGCACCTTCTTTTCTATGCCCTGTCACAACCGCAAAACTCGCACTTGCATCACGATGCGTCACCGGAATACCGGCATAAGCAGGTGCAGCTATTCCAGCTGAAATACCAGGAACGATTTCAAATGGTACACCCTGCTTTGCTAACGCTTCAGCTTCTTCCCCCCCTCTACCAAATACAAATGGATCACCGCCCTTTAACCTCGTTACAACTTTTCCTTTTTTCGCATATTTAATAAGAAATGTGTTAATTGTCTCTTGCTTCATCGTGTGATAATTCGGGAGTTTCCCGCAATAAATTAAATCCGCTTCAGGCTTTGCATATGAAAGCAATTCTTTATTCACGAGACGGTCATATAAAATAACATCTGCCTTCTCAATACATTTCAATCCTTTAACAGTAATTAAATCCGGATCGCCAGGACCCGCTCCAACTATATACACCTTCCCCATCATCTCTCCTCATTTCTACTATTAAAATGAAACTTCCATCCTTATGCATGAATGGAAGTTAGTATACGTTCGTATTTCAATGTTATTTACTCATGAACAACAAATGCCGCACCTTTTCGAATCTTCTTTTTTTCAAATAAGGAGATTTCCTTTACTTCTGGCAACGGTAAAAAATGCTTTTCAAGCTCAATCTCCGCAAGCTTAAATGCCTGCTCTTCACTTTGAGCAACAACAACAATCGGAACGATATTATTCGCTAACACAGCTTCAAATCGATATAAATCCATATTGCCCCTCCTAAGACGCTATTACTTCTTCTAACACGTTATTTAAAGCTATTTGCAATGTATCTACACCAATACGTCCGACAAAATCATAAAATGTTTCGGCAGGTAACTTATTCTCTTTAAAATAACTTATAAATGATGCGAGTACATCCGGTAAATCCTCGCCATCTATTTTCCCTTTTAACTTTTGATTATAGGCACCGCCATCTAACAACGTTCCACCTACATATATTTCAAATGCTTCAACAATCCCTTTTTCCTTCGTTTTCATTTTTACCCCTTGTAATCCGATGTCAGCAATTTGACGTTGACCACATGAATTTGGGCATCCTACCATATGAATTCGAACTGGAACATCAAGTGCAATTTCTGTATCTAAGTATTCTGCAATTTTCCGTAATCTTTCTTTCGTTTCTACTAGAGCAAGATTGCAATATTCAATACCAGTACATGAAACCGCATGACCAATAAATGATTTCGGACTTGCAGATATCGCTTCAAACAACGGTTCACTTAATAAACCCGTTACATTTTCTGGTGGAACATTCGGAATGATGAAGTTTTGTGAGTTACACGTACGAATTTGTCCATTTCCATACTGCTTTGCAATTCTTGCAATCTCAAACATTTCTTTTGCATGTAAACGACCTACCGGCACATTAAAACCGACATATTTTAATCCATCTTGTTTTTGATCTTGAACACCATAAAAATAGCCTGCATTCCATCCTTTAAGTGCACTTTCTCCTTTACTTTGCAATGGTCCTGTATACTCTATTAGTTTCTCTTTAAATTTCTCTGCTCCCCAGTCTGCAACAAGAAATTTCAAACGAGCTAAATGACGTTTCTCGCGATATCCAAAATCACGGAATATAGTAGCAATCCCAATTGCTACCGCCTTCACTTCTTCTGGTAAAACGAACACATCTAATTCATCAGCTAAATATGGACGGGCTGATAATCCACCGCCTACTTTTATATGAAAACCAACTTTTTTCTCACCATCTATTTCTTTCGTAGCAGGTGTAAATGCAACACAGTTAATCTCTGCGTTTGCCGAGTTATAAACGTTAGAACTAATAGACATTTTAAATTTACGTGGTAAGTTAGAAAACTCTTCATTATGTTGGAAATAGTCATATACCTCCTTCACAATATGCGTTGTATCAAACAGTTCATTCGCATCAATCCCTGCAAGTGGATTACCTGTAATATTACGTGTTATATCACCACACGCCCCTGCTGAAGATAACCCAACTCTTGCTAATCTTTTAAAAATATCTGGCATTTGCTGAATTTCTAACCAGTGAAACTGAATCGCCTGTCTTGTCGTAATATCTATTACATCACGTCCATAATCCTCACCGATAGAAGCAAGCACTTCCGCCTGCGCATTTGTAATAATCCCTGAAGGAATATTTACACGCATCATAAAATAGCCAGCTTCTTTCGGTCTTTGCAAATACAATCCTGCCCATTTAAATGCGTCCCACTCTTCTTTCGGAATAGATTCGAATCCATTTTCCGCATAGTAAGGAATATCATTAAAAATTTCCAAACCATCTTTTGCTAATTTATTTTTCTCAGTCTGATTTAATTTTTCATTATTAGCCCATACTTTTTCATAACTCATTTTTAAATCCCCCTATATAAAGTGAAACTTTAATCAACCCTCACCAATCGGGCATTTACAGCCTGCTCCAGCCGAATTTTGAGGTGGGCGTTTTACTTCCCAGCAAACAACGGGACAAAACTACGCTCTTGTAAGTACTTCACGATTTGTTCTGCACATTCTTCAATAGAATACTTGTGCGTTTCTACAATTAATTCCGCTCGATCTGGTTCCTCATACGGTGAATCAATACCTGTAAAATCTTTAATATCACCTTGTCTCGCTTTTTTGTATAACCCTTTTGGATCACGTTTTTCACACTCTTCAATTGGACATTTTACAAACACTTCTATAAACTCATCTGCCGCTAATAGATCCCTAACTTGTTTTCGATCTACTCGAAATGGTGAAATGAACGCTGTAAGAACAACAGTACCTTGATCTACAAATAGCTTCGCCACTTCGCCAATACGCCTTATATTCTCCATACGATCACTTTCAGAAAAACCTAAGTCTTTATTTAAACCATGGCGAATATTATCCCCATCTAACACATAATTTCCAATATTCTTTTCAAATAGTTTACGAGCAACCGCATTCGCTACTGTAGATTTACCCGAAGCTGATAAACCAGTAAACCAAATTACAAAACTATGATGCCCATTCTTCACTCTTCTCTCATTTTTCGAAACAGAAGCTGTGTGCCAAGTAATATTCGTATCCATCTCGTTCTCTCCCTATTCTGTTACTACTTCTTTTTTCAAACCTTTAATTAACACTTCCACTACTTCTTTACGACTAAATGTACTTGGCGGAATCTCACCATTTCTTAACATTTCTCTTACTTTTGTACCTGATAAAATGACACGGTCCTCTTTTCCATGCGGACACGTTTTCGTTGAAGCCATCGCTTCACATCTCGTACAGTAAAAGCTATGTTCAAAAAATAGCGGCGTAATCCCTAACTCTTCCACTGTAAAGTTCGTAAAGATTTCCTGCGCTTCGTATGTTCCGTAATAGTCTCCTACCCCAGCATGATCACGTCCTACAATAAAGTGGGTACACCCAAAATTCTTTCTTACCAATGCATGAAATATCGCTTCCCTTGGTCCTGCGTAGCGCATCGCTGCAGGAAATACACCTAAAAAGACACGATTTTTCGGATAATAGTTTTGAAGCAACACTTCGTAGCTTTCCATCCTTACATCAGCAGGAATATCATCTGACTTTGTTTCCCCAACGAGCGGATTTAAAAAGAGACCATCTACAATTTCAAGAGCAGATTTTTGAATATACTCATGGGCACGATGTACCGGATTTCTCGTTTGAAATCCAACTACTGTTTTCCAGCCACGTTTTTTAAATTCTTCTCTCGTTTCAATTGGGTCTAAATGATAAGAAGGAAATTGCTTATTTTCCAAGCGTTTTATAAGCGTAATAGCTCCTCCAACATAAACATCTGGTCGTTCATATAATTTTTTCACGCCTGGATGAGCCTCATCCGTCGTTTTATATACAAGTAAAGCTTCTTTTTCTTTATCAGGTGCAAAAATATCTTCTATTTGAATGACACCATATATATTTCTGTCATTAACAAGTTTTACTTCCTCTCCAGCTTTCAGTCCCTCTGCTACTTCTTCTGTTACTGACAATGTAATCGGTATACTCCATACGCTTCCATCTGCTAAACGAAGCGTTTCTACGACCGAATCATAGTCTTTTTTCCCTAAAAAACCAGTAAGCGGACTATATCCCCCTGTCGCTAGCAGTTCTAAATCACTTAATGCAATGTTGTCTAATTCAATTTCTTTTTCAATTTGTGATACGTCGTATGTCTCATCTACACGATTTATTAATTCGTTTCTTGTAGTCATTTTCTATATCCCCTCTTAGCTTTATTTCAAGATACATCTTATTGGTAATGAAGACCGCATTCGGTTTTCATTTTCCCGGTCCACCTACCATCTCTTGAATCACCACCGGCACCTACAGGTAACGTACACTTCTCACACCCGATACTTGGATATCCAATATCATGTAATGGGTTGTATGGCAAGTTATGTTTGTATACATATCGCCATACTTCTTTCCACGTCCAATGAATAAGCGGACAAACTTTAATAGATTGAAAACGATGATCTTGATTTATAAACTTTGTATGCTTACGCGTTTCTGATTGTTCCCTTCTTAAGCCCGATATCCACGCTTTTTCCTCTGTAAGTGATTTTTCTAACGGCAAAATCTTCCTAATCTTACAACAGAGATTCGGATTGCTTTCCCATAGTTTCTCACCGTGCAACTTCGCTTGTTCATCGAGTGTAAGTTCCGGCTGTTTTTCTATAATATTTAATGAAGGAAATCGTTCTCTTACTTTTTGAATTAATTCATACGTTTCTTGAAAATGAACATTTGTATCCAAAAATACAACTTTAGCAGATGGATTTACTTGGTTTATAAGATGCAGTAAAACCATGCCTTCCACTCCGAAGCTACACGCGTATACAATTTCATCTTTATATTCTTTATAAGCCCAACTTAATACGGATAGCGCGCCTTTCGTTTCATCTTCCTCTGAAAATGAAACACGATTTTCTTCCCACGTTTCATACGTCAACATGTTTTTTCCCCCTGTAAAAGCAAAAAGACGGTTTTAATCTATTAAAATAGATTAAAACCGCCTCTAGTTTTTCTAGTCAGCGCTTTTCACTTTAAACGTACTTTTTCACTTTTCTCTAATTGAATTACTTTTCCATCTTGCACCACAATTGTAATTGAACCATATTTCATATCAGCAAGCATCGCTTGAATTTTCTCAGATACTTCATCAAAATGTTCCCGTACGCTCACGCGAACAGCCCCCCTTTTTTATTCATAAAAAAAATCTTTCCCATTTCGAAAAGACTGTTCGGTAATATATTTTACCTTATCTTTCAAAATGGATTCCATTTTGCTGGATTTAGCACCTTGCTTTCTATAAGCAGGTTGCCGAGCTTCTTCGGGCCAGTTCCCTCCGCTTCTCTTGATAAGCTTTGTATTTGTATTTTATCACAATTCTGATTTTTTTCAATCCTAGTTTTCCGATATATTTTAATTATTTTATTTTATCCCGCTATTTGCGGGCAATCCCCCCACTGATTATAGTTTCACTTTATAAAAAAGGAATTGCCCATTCGAACAACTCCTTTTCCTTATTTAAACAAGCTCTTTAATACGTATGCGATCGTTCCCAATGATATTTTCGTACGTTTCACGTTCCACAACAATTTGCGATGTGCCACCTTTCGCAAAAACGACGGCTGGTCTCCGAATTCGATTATAATTATTCGCCATCGAGTACCCATATGCTCCCGTACAAGAAATTGCTAGTAAATCAGAAGAAGCAACTTTCGGTAGATTAATATCCCAAATTAGCATATCTCCACTCTCACAGCATTTCCCAGCAATTGAAACGAGTTCCTCATTCTCATCATTTCCTCGATTCGCTAACATCGCTTCGTAACGAGCGCTATATAAAGCCGGTCTTAAGTTATCTGTCATTCCACCATCGACGGATACATATTTCCGAATGCCAGGAATTTCTTTCACAGATCCAACTGTATAAATTGTCGTTCCCGCATCACCTACAATACTACGACCTGGTTCAACCCATATTTCTGGCAATGGATATTCACATACTGTAAATTGTTCTCTCACTGCACTTGTTACAGCTCGCACATATGTCTCAAGAGTTAATGGTGTATCTGACTCTGTATAGCGTATTCCAAATCCTCCGCCTACATTTAATACTTTTACTACATAGTTCGTTTGCTCTCTCACCTCTTCCAAAAATTTACGAAGAACTTCAATCGCTCGAACAAAACCAGCCGTTTCAAATATTTGTGATCCGATATGTGAATGAATCCCTAACACATTATAATTTGATTTTTGTAAAGCAAGCCCAATTGCCTGCATCGCTTGACCATTTGAAACGCCAAATCCAAATTTTGAATCCTCTTGGCCTGTCGTAATATATTCATGTGTGTGCGCCTCTACTCCAGGCGTTACACGAATTAATATGTTTACAAATTTCCCATGTTGCATTGCTAAATCGTGTAAAACTTCTAATTCCAAGAAATTATCTACTACAAAACAACCGATATTCGCCTGAAGAGCCATCACTATCTCTTCTTCTGTTTTATTGTTTCCATGAAAATGAATACGTGATGCTGGAAATCCTGCTTGGAGCGCAGTATATAATTCCCCACCCGAAACAACATCTAATGACATGTTCTCTTCACGAGCTACTCGGCACATCTCCATGCACAAGAACGCCTTGCTTGCATATGCTACTTGATAAGAGAAACCACTTTCTTTAAAAGCACGATGAAACGCACGACATTTCCCTCGAATAGACTCTTCATCGTATACATAAAGTGGTGTTCCGTATTGTTTTGCTAGCTGCGTCGTATCGCACCCTCCAATTTCTAAGTGTCCTTGCCCATTGATTCGGCTTGTGCCGTGTAAATACATTTGAATTCCTCCCTTATTTCCTCTAAAACTCATAACCCCAATCTTCTATTCATTGCAGCACGCTTTTAGATAGACAAAAAACGCGCGGAACAATGTTCACACGCGTTTCTTATTAGGAAAAATATATATTGAAAAAATAAACAAGTTGTTATCTTCTCAAAATAAGAAACCGCATCAACATCTCCAAATAGCTCTCCATAAAATAAATCTTATGACAGTACTACATTTATTCAATGCAGTCCCAATATATGAATAAGGTGGTTATTCTTATATTTCGGCAATAGTCCCTTTCAACCCATGGTCACAGATTCCACTAAATCTCCCATAGCTTACTCTTTCCTATCGCGGCCTCTACCTTTGAGAGTAGATGAGGTAAGTCTATTTAATTTTCAAACATCTAATTGTTGCTATTAACAATACCAAAGGACCATTTTATTTGTCAAACAATTTTTTATATTGTTTTTTTACAGTTTAATTTCGTATCATTTGGTAAGCGATTTACTATTATCTTCGTTACTTCCCATTCGCCTTCTTCATTATTAAACGTAATAGTTACTTTTTCAAATGGTGGAACAATTTTCCCACCAATCTGTTCGTACTTCGTCACTTCAATAACCGTTTGAAATAAATATGTACCACTATACACTTTTTTTAAACTAATAATTTTAGGACATTGATAAGGTTTCAAACTCCCATATTGTTTTTCAATTGCTTTATTTATTTTTGGAAATAAAACAGAATAAAGTGCATCTTCCATAAGAGGTGCATCATACTGAGCTACTGATACACTCGGTGAAGCAAAGAGTATAAAAATACTGCACATTATAAGATAAAATAATTTTCGCATTATAACCTCCGCACCATTACGCGATACTTTCTATGTTTAATGAATTACAATAATCGCGCATAGAAATTCTATTTTATTGTCTCCTACTTCTCTTTTTCTACTCAATTGTTGCAAAAAAAGCCCACAATCCTCTTTAATTTTCGTATAATGATACTCATAGTATAATAATCATAATAACAAAAGACTGTTCGTATATATAAAGTGAGACGCTAATGAAAACGGCTCGCAAGAACTGTCATGCTTTCTAGGAGAGGAGTATATTATGCTACAACATCTGTTTCCAAAATTACGATTTGCACTCGTTGCAGTCGTTTTATTATGGATTAAAACATATATTGTGTACAAGCTAGCGTTTGATATTAAAATTGATAACTTCTTTGAAGAATTTATGCTGTTTATTAATCCACTAGCTGCGTTACTTTTATTTTTCGGTTTAGCTTTATTTGCATCTAAGCATCGAAATCGAATTATAATTGGAATTAGTTTTATACTGTCATTTATTTTATTTGGAAATGCAATGTTTTATGGGTTTTATAACGATTTCGTTACCTTCCCGGTTTTATTCCAAACAAATAATATGGCTGATTTAGGGACGAGCATAAAAGAGCTCTTTACGTACAAAACATTACTTTTATTTGCAGATGCAATTATTTTAATGTTTATTTCACGTAAATTCCCATCATTTGGTGATAAAACACCACTTTCACGATCTGAGAAGAGAACTTTCTTTAGCGGTGTCACTGCGTTATTAGCACTACAAATTGTTGTTTCAGTTATTTATAAGCCACAAATGTTCTCACGCTCATTTGACCGTCAAACTGTCGTGAAAAATTTAGGGTTATACACATATCATCTATTTGATATTACGCTTCAATCTAAGTCTTCGGCTGAACGTGTATTCGCAAGTGGCGACGGATTCTCTGAAATTAAAAACTATACAGATGCAAAAGATAAGCAAGTTGATAAAAACTTATTTGGAGCTGCAAAAGGTAAAAATGTAATTTTAATTTCAATGGAATCTACACAAAGTTTTGTTATTAATAAAAAAATAAATGGAAAAGAAATTACTCCATTTTTAAATGAATTTATTAAAGATAGTTTTTATTTCGATAACTTCTATCATCAAACGGGACAAGGTAAAACTTCTGATGCTGAATTTATCGTTGAAAATTCACTTTATCCGTTAGACCGTGGTTCTGTATTCTTTACTCATGCAACAAATGAGTATACTGCCACACCAGAACAATTAAAGAAATACGGATATTCTTCTGCTGTCTTCCATTCAAACGATAAAACGTTTTGGAATCGTGACGTAATGTATCCTGCGCTTGGTTATGACCGTTACTTTAATTTAAATGATTACGTAGGTACGGAACAAATGTCTGTTGGTTGGGGATTAAAAGATAAAGAGTTCTTTGAACAATCTATTCCAAAGTTAAAATCTTTACCGCAACCGTTCTATACAAAATTTATCACTTTAACAAACCATTTTCCATTTCTTCTAAATCCAGAAGATCAATATGTTGATGAGTTTAATTCGGACAGTGGTGTTTTAAACCGTTACTTCCCAACTGTTCGTTACACGGATGAAGCTCTTAAATTATTTATTAAACAGTTAAAAGATGAAGGACTGTATGATAATTCAGTTATTGTCATTTATGGTGATCATTACGGTATTTCTGAAAACCATAACGTAGCTATGGCCCAGTTCCTTGGGAAAGACGCTATTACACCGTTTGATTCTATGCAATTACAACGCGTCCCTCTCATTATTCATGTGCCAGGTCAAGAAGGAAAAACGATTTCTAAAGTATCCGGTCAACTTGATATTAAACCAACGCTCCTCCATTTACTTGGGATTAAAACAAATCAATCCGTTGAATTTGGAACGGACTTATTTATTAAAGAAAAAGATCCACTTATGGTAATGCGTGATGGTAGTTTTGTTTCGGAAGATTATGTTTATACAAAAAACATGTGCTATAAACGAAATACAGGTGAAGAAGCTGCTATATCACTATGTCAGCCGTATATTGAAAAAGCAAAAACAGAATTAAAATTATCCGATAAACTCATTTATGGAGATTTATTACGTTTCGATCCTAACAATCGATATAAAACCGGAACGATGACAACAAAATTTGAATAGTGCAAGAAGCAACTTTATAAAAGTTGCTTCTTTTTCTACTTATTTTCCAAATCATTCTCCCATGAAATCTTTCACAAATTGGTAATTTCTTTCGTATGAGGAAGAAATTTATGGTATGATAAAATAAGTAAACTTTCATACACTAATTAAGAATTTATTACAGAAAGCAAGGGATCAGATTTTGTATAGAGCAGCTATTCCAAACTTATTTACGCTCGGAAATTTATATAGCGGATTTTTATCAATCGGCTATGCATCTTTAGGATATTATAAATCAGCTGCTATTTTAGTACTTATCGGGATGATGTTAGATAGTCTTGATGGTCGTGTTGCTCGTTTATTACGTGTTGATTCACAAATGGGAAAAGAGCTTGATTCACTCGCAGATGTTGTAACATTTGGCGCGGCGCCAGCTGTTTTAATGTATTACACATCTTTCTCAAACTACGGAATCATCGGATTATACATAGCGGGATTATTCCCTCTTTTCGGAGCATATCGTTTAGCACGATTTAATGTAACACCATCTTCTACTTCAATGAAATATTTCACTGGAGTACCGATTACAGCAGCGGGAGGGCTTGTTGCTTTCTTAACATTATTTTCACATACCATTCCCAAAATCGTTCTTATTACAGTCTTTGTAACGTTCGCATTTTTAATGGTGAGTCGTATTCGTATCCCAAGTTTAAAAGATGTACCAATTCCAAGATATAGCATCATTATTACATTATTTTTAGTTGGAATCATTATCACAATGTATCAAACTGGGATCGGTAATTTTTCTGTTTTCTTATTCATTGCTATTCCACTATATATTTTGTATATGCTATCTCAATTTATTAGACAAAGACCGTCTAAAAAAGCGAATAAAGAAAAATAAGAAAAACAAAAACCTTCCGTATTCGGAAGGTTTCTTTTTATCCCGCTATTTGCGGACAACCTGATTAATCGGGAGGCCTTACAAATGAAAGTCTCACGTTATTTTGTAACTAATACTTTGGGATTTACAGGTGTTACAGGGTCTTCACCGTTTAATACAGCTAAAATATTTCTTACTGCCATTTCAGCCATCGCATCACGAGTTTCGAATGTTGCATTCCCTACGTGAGGAGCAAGCACCACATTTTTTAATCCTTTTAGTTCTTCCGTAATTTTCGGTTCAAATTCAAATACGTCAAGAGCTGCTCCTTCAATTTCTTTCGTTTTTAATGCATAAGCAAGTGCTAATTCATTCATAATTGGTCCACGCGAAGCATTTATAATATATGCTGTCTTCTTCATCATTTTAAACTGTTCTTCATCGATCATATGATGTAATTTGGGATTATAGGCACAGTTAATTGTAATAAAATCTGCCGTTTGTAACAGCTCTTCTAATGTTACATATGTCGCTTCTAGTTCAACTTCAGCTTCAAGCTTACGATTTGGTCCTGTATATAAAACGTTCATTCCAAATGCTTTCGCACGCTTTGCAACTGCCTTCCCGATTTCGCCAAGACCGATAACTCCAATTGTCTTACCGTGTACTTCGCGGCCCAAGAAAAATAATGGCGCCCATCCGTTAAATCCAGTTGTACGACATAACGTATCTCCTTCAGGAATTCTACGTGCTGCTGCTAAAAGAAGTGCAAATGTTAATTCTGCTGTCGCTTCAGTTGATACTTTCGGTGTATTCGTTACCGTAACCCCTTTTTCTCCTGCATGCAAGTAATCAATATTATCGTAGCCAGCACCATAGTTTGCAACAATCTTTAAATTAGGTGCCGCATCTATAACTTCTTTCGTCACCTTTGTAGAAAGTAAGCTTAACAATGCATCTTTATCTTTTACACGCTCTGTTAATTCATCTAAAGAAATTAACTCTTCTTTATCATACATTTCTACATCATGATCTTTTAATAGTCCTAATCCGATTTCTGGAATTTTCCCTGCTACTAATATTTTTGCCACTACTAACACCTCTTCTATAGAAAATAAGATATCTCTTATATTTCATTGTAAGAAATCCACTTATAAAAACCAAGGAATTTGATTATAGTTTTGAAAATCGACACTTTTCCATGAAAAAAGAGGAGATGCAACTCCCCCCTCTTCTTACGCTTTTTCCTGCGATTCTTTTCCGAGCTTTACATCAATTGTTCCTTCTGCAACTGTATCGCTAATTTGCTCCTCAATAACTGATTGAGATGCAGCATTCGTTTCAGAAGTATAAGCTTGTTGCTGTGCACCTTGTACATTTTGTTTATTTTGTTGTTTCGCCATTTCTTACCCTCCTTTTTTTCTTTCTTATTTTGAACAAAAAGGAAGATTTTCATCAAAAAATCGTGGGTCATTTTATAATTGTTACTTCTTCTTCAAGTAGTCTCATTACTCTTGCTCGTTTCGTAAATGTTGCGATATGAGTAATACCATGATTTCGTAATGTTTGCACATTTTCTTTTACGTATTTCCCTAAATCATTCGGATAATGAGCATCTGAAGAAATAGTAATGGGAACACCATGTTTAGCTAACACTTGTAAATACAGTGGACTCGGGCACATTTCCCGTACAGGATAACGATAGTACAATCCCGCATTTATTTCTGTTGCGGTATTAGTTTCTACTAATGCACGGGCTATTTTCTTATAATAAAAAAGCTGTTCATTCTCATCCAACCTGTAATTAAATACTTTTATGTTATCAAGGTGGGCTATAATATCAAATAATTCGGAACGAACTGCACTCTCAACTGTTTTGAAAAACGTATCATATAGTATATGTAAATCATGCTCTTCAAAATATTCTTTCGTATCTGGATTATCAAACCCCCAGCCGTTTAAAAAATGAACAGACCCAATTACATAATCAAAGTCTCCTAGTGCTAACAATTCTTTTAGCTCTTCTTCACAGCCAATAAAATAATCCGCTTCAATTCCAAGTTTAAGTGTAACGCCTCTTTTACTCCATCGTTCTTTCGCCTCTTCAATCGACTTTGTAAAATCGTATAGTGAAACTACTCTTACTTGGTCTAACCATTCCTTCTGTAAACGCCCAAGCTTCGAATCACTAATATTCACATATTTTTCATAATATACTTTCGACTCATGAAAGCGGTATAAATGATCCACAATCCCAACTTCTTTTATACCTTTTCGCAATGCCTCTTCTAAATATAAATCAATCCATTTCGCTGTAAATGGTCCTTCCTTCACACGTCTTTGCAGGCGTTCTTGCGTCTTCATAAGCCATTCGATAGAATGTCTTTCTTCTTGAAGCGGCTCATAATATTGTAGCGTTTCATTTATTTTGGCAAGCCAACCTATTGAATAAGGCCCTTCTTCTAAATGAAGATGATAATCCACTTTCATACATATTCCCCCTTATAACGTATCTATTTCTTTTCGTTCCCCTACTCTCGAAAGCTTTCCATTTCTTTCTTTCACTTCTTCCATAACATCTTCTAGTGAAATGTTTTTTTCGGCTAATAGAACAAAACAGTGATAAAACACATCAACCATTTCTTTTACTAGTTCTTTTTTATCATTATTTTTAGAAGCAATGATCACTTCAGAGCACTCTTCCCCAATTTTCTTTAAAATTTTATCTTCTCCTTTTGAAAATAAATAATTTGTATATGATTCTGGCAATGGATTTTCCTTTCGGTCTTCAATTGTTTCAAATAATAATTTAAGGACATCTTCCATCTTCATCCCCCTATATAACTTTATAATGAAAACATGTTTTCTCTCCCGTATGACAAGCAGGTCCTACTTGCTTTACAACAACTACAATTGAATCTTGATCACAATCTAAATAAAGGGATCGAACATACTGCATATTGCCCGATGTTTCTCCTTTATTCCATAACGATTGTCTTGAGCGAGAATAAAACCACGTCCTTTTTGTTTCTAACGTCTTTTCATACGCTTCTTCATTCATGTAAGCGAGCATTAAAACTTCTTTCGTATCTTCCTCTATCACCACTGCTGGTAATAACCCTTTTGAGAAGTTAGGCTTCATAGTCGCACCTCAACGTTTGCTTCTCTTAATTTTCTCTTTACATCCTGCACAGTCTCTTCACCATAATGAAAGATTGATGCTGCTAGCGCTGCGTCGACTGTTGTCTTTTTAAATACCTCTATAATGTGATCCGCATGACCACATCCTCCTGATGCAATTACCGGGACGGAAACGCTACTTGAAATTGCTTCTGTTAACTGAAGATCGTATCCATCCTTCGTTCCATCTGCATCCATACTCGTTAGCAAAATTTCTCCTGCCCCTAATTGTACGGCGTGCTTCGCCCATTCGATTGCATCCATTCCTGTATCAACCCTCCCGCCATTTACGTATACATTCCATTTACCTTCTGCTACTTTTCTAGCATCGATTGCTACAACAATACATTGCGAGCCAAAATGTTCTGCACCTTCCTGAATTAGTTTTGGATTCCGTACTGCTGCTGAATTAATTGAAATTTTATCCGCACCGGCTCGTAGCAGATTGTATATATCTTGAATATTAGAAATCCCCCCGCCTACTGTAAGAGGAATAAATATTTTTGAGGCAGTTTTTTCTACAACATCTATCATCGTTTTTCGCCCTTCATGTGTCGCAGTAATATCTAAAAATACAACTTCATCTGCTCCCGCATCATTATATAAAGCCGCTATTTCAACAGGATCACCGACATCTTGTAATCCTATAAAATTTACACCCTTTACGACTCGCCCTTCTTTCACATCTAGACATGGAATAATTCGTTTCGCTAACATAGCTTTGTTACCTCTAGCACTTCTTCTAAATCAATTGTATTCTCGTAAAGAGCCTTACCAATGATAACACCATGTATATTCATATCATTTAACCTTTTCACATCTTGAATAGACGCCACTCCTCCAGAGGCAATGAGACGAATACCCACACTTTTTTGCAATAACCCTAATTGCTCAAAATTTGGTCCTGCAAGTGTCCCATCTCTCGAGATATCTGTAAATACAATCGTTTGAACACCTACACTCTCCATTTGCTTCGCTAAATGAATATAAGAAATTTCAGACACATCAAGCCAACCTCTAGTTGCTACGAAACCATTTTTCGCATCAATTCCAACAATTATTTTCTCTTTATATAGCCGAACTGCTTCCTCTAAAAATGACTTATCATAAAGAGCAGCTGTTCCTAAAATGACTTTTTTTACACCTGCTAACAATAACTTCTCCACTGCTACAAGCGATCGAATTCCTCCTCCAACTTGCACAGGAATACGTACCGCCCTGCATATTCTTTCAATGATAAACAAATTTAAAGACTCTCCAGCAATTGCACCGTCTAAATCAACAATGTGTAATATTTTCGCTCCAAGCTTTTCAAATATGATCGCTTGTGCAACCGGATCTTCATTCATAACCGTTTCTTTACTAAACTCTCCTTGATAAAGTCTGACACATCGCCCTTCTTTTAAATCGATAGCTGGGAAAATTTCCATGCTTCTACCACCCCTTTAAAATTCTTTAAAATTTGTATTCCGACTTCCCCACTTTTTTCAGGGTGAAACTGCGCTCCAAATACATTTCCTTTCGCTACAAAACCAGGTACTTGCACCCCATACTCGCTTGCCCCATACACAATTCCCTTTGGACAATCTGCATAATAAGAGTGGACATAATATACGAAAGAACCGTCTTCTATTCCATTCCAAAGTGGTATTTCTCCTTCTTTCTTCAATTCATTCCATCCCATATGTGGAATTTTATAAGGCACTTTTAATTTCCGAATAACACCTGGCAATAAACTTAATCCGCTACAGTCTTTTAATTCCTCACTTTTTTCAAATAAAAGTTGCATACCTAAACATATACCAAGGAACGGTTTCCCTAAATTTCCAACCTCTTTTAGCACAAATACTAATTTTTTTTCTTCTAGAACGTCCATCGCTTTCGGAAATGCCCCTACTCCTGGTAAAATAACGCCATCACTTCTCAATATTTCCTCTCTATCATCCGTTACGATATACTCTGCTCCAATATATTTTAATGCCTGTTCCACACTACGAATATTTCCCATCCCATAATCTACAATAGCAATCAATTACAACATCCCCTTCGTTGAATTTACACCAGTAATGTTGTCATTTTTTTCGACTGCCTCTCTAAGCGCTCGACCAAATGCCTTAAATAAAGCTTCAATTTTGTGATGTGTATTACTCCCGTATAAAATACGAGCGTGTAACGTAATATTTGCTGCATGAGCAACTGCTCTAAAAAACTCTTCCGTTAATTCTGTGTCAAAATCGCCTAATTTCGGATTTGTTAACTCGCCTTGAAACACAATATAGGAACGTCCACTTATATCAATTGCGACAAAACCTAAAGATTCATCCATCGGTACATATGCGGAACCGTACCTATTAATACTCTCTTTATTTTGCAATGCTTCTTTCAAGCAATTTCCGAGTACAATTCCAACATCTTCAACCGTGTGATGTGCATCGACAAACACGTCACCTTCAGCTTCAATTTGTAAACCAAATCGTCCATGCCTTGCAAATAAAGTTAGCATATGATCAAAAAAACCTACTCCTGTTTGAATAGAAACATTCGTACTTTCATCAAGCTGCAAACTTAATTTAATTTTTGTTTCTGTCGTTTCACGTACTTGACTCGACTGTCGCATTATTCTTCCTCCTCAAATCTCATTTGGACTGCTCTTGCGTGTGCGTATAAACCTTCTTTATTTGCCAGTTCTACAATATGATGTTGTACATTTTTTAACGCTTCCTCTGTATAAGAAAGAAAGCTTGATTTTTTTACGAAATCATCGACTGATAACGGGGAAAAAAATCTTGCTGTTCCACTTGTCGGTAAAACGTGATTCGGTCCTGCCAAATAATCGCCGAGCGGCTCTGGTGCATATGGCCCAAGGAAAATAGAGCCTGCATGTTTCACATAAGCTAGAGCATTCATTGGCTCTTTTATATGTAACTCTAAATGTTCTGGAGCAATTTCATTTGATAACTTTAGTGCCTCATCTAAAGAAGAAACGATAAAAATGGCTCCATTTCTTTTGATTGATTCACGAGCGATTTCACTTCTTGGTAATGTTTCTAACTGTCTTTCTATCTCTCTTCCTACTTCTTTAGCTAGTTCTATATTCGTTGTAATACAAATCGCTGTTGCCCTCTCGTCATGTTCTGCTTGCGATAATAAATCAGCAGCGATATATTTGGCATTGCCTGTTTCATCAGCGATAACTACAATTTCTGATGGCCCAGCAATCATATCGATATTTACTATTCCGTATACTTCTCGCTTCGCTAAAGCGACGTACAAATTTCCCGGTCCAACTATTTTATCCACTTTCGGAATCGATTCCGTCCCATACGCTAAAGCAGCGATTGCCTGGGCACCACCAGCCATATAAACTTCATCTACACCTGCAAGACCTGCGGCAGTTAATATATGCGGGTCAATTCCTTCTTGCCTTGGCGGTGTTACCATTACAATTTTTTTCACACCTGCCAGTTTGGCTGGCAATACATTCATTAATACTGAAGAGGGATACGATGCCTTCCCGCCTGGCACATATACACCTACATTTTCTAACGGTCTAATGAGCTGCCCTCTAATTATCCCATCACTTTCGCAATCAAACATAGATTGCCTCTTTTGCTTTTCATGATATGAGATAATGTTTTTTTTCGCCTCTTGTAGCGCCTCTAAAAAAGAAAGTTCTACAAACGCACTTGCTTGTTTTATTTCTTCTTCACTTACACGAAAATTTTTAACATCCGCACCATCAAGCTTTTTTGTATAGAAAGATAAAGCCTCATCTTTACTTTCTCTTACGTTTTGAACGATTTCCCTTACACTTCTTTGAACAGTTTCTTCTATTATATTAGCGTTTTCTCGCAACACTTTTATTTTGGATAATGCCTCCTTGAAGTCTTCATAAATGATCTCCATTGTAAGCCCTCCTATTTCCCTGATAAAATTTCTTGCTCCATCATGTTTATAATACTGAATATTTCGTCTTTTTTAGTTTTTAAAGCTGCCTTATTTACAATCATTCGAGCGGATATAGAATACATTTCCTCAAATACAATGAGCCCATTCTCTTGTAGTGTTTTTCCTGTTTCAACAATATCAACAATCGCATCTACTAATCCAAGAAGCGGAGCAATTTCTACAGAACCTTCTATTTTTATGATTTCTACATCTTCTCCCTTTTCGTGAAAATAATTGGAAGTGATGTGTGGATATTTCGTAGCAATTCGTTTCTTTCGGTAACTCTTCGGATTATACGTAGGAATAGAAGCGACACAAAATTTACACATACCCACTCCTAAATCCAACATTTCATATATATCTTTCTCGTTTTCCATTAAAATATCTTTTCCAACGATCCCAATATCAGCTACTCCATGTTCTACATAAGTAGCAACATCAACCGCTTTTACTAAAATAAATGAAATATTTGTATTTTTACTTTGAAAGACAAGCTTTCTCCCTTTATCTTTAAGCTCTGAACAATCAATTCCAATTTTCTCAAACAGCGGGATAACATGTTTCTCTAATCTTCCTTTCGTTAACGCAATTTGAATGTTACGCATGAAGTCTCCCCTTCTTTCTGAACGACCCATTTCTCTTTCCATACATATTCCACCAATGATTCATTCCTTGCCTCAACGACCGTTACTATTTTATTGTTTTTTGCAAATTGAAATGTGTCGTTTAAATTAGAGAATAAAGATAACTGGGCATTCTTCCCGTCCTTTCGAAGTAAGTTTCTTAACCTTTCAGCTTCCGCTAATCTATTCAATTCATAATGTATCATCATATCTATTGGCTCTCGTTTATAAGATTCTTGTTGCTCTTGAAGTGCCTTGACTATTTGATTTACTTGCACCGCGAGGCCAACCGCTGACACCATCTCTCCAAAATTCCCAATTAACTCATCGTATCTTCCACCACTAACAATCTCTTCTCCAATTTCATATATATACCCTTTGAAAATAATACCCGTATAATAGTCCAAATGTTGAATCATGCCTAAATCAATGGATATGTAAGGTCCATAGCCTAGCCTTTCAACCGCTTCATATATTTCTTTCACTCTTGCAATGGCCATTTTCATTTCATTACTTGAGGCGAGTTTTTCAGCTTCCTCAATAACCTCTAAATTCCCAAATAACCTTGGTAATTTCTCAAGTAATTTTACTGTTTCATCGCACCGATCTAATTTCTTTTCTCCGATAAAATTTGAGAGAGCAGCATAATTTTTGCTTTCTATATACGTTCTAAGTACTCTCTCTTCTTCATCATGAATAGAGAGCTTTTTTACAATACATTTATATAACTCTACCTGCCCAATTTCGATTGTAAAAGATTGTACCTTCAACCTTTGTAGTGCTTGCATTACACTTATCACACATTCAATTTCAGCTCTTATATTATCAATCCCGATAATTTCAATACCACTTTGTACAATTTCATTATATTTTCCAGACAGAGACTCATTCGCCCGAAATACATTTCCACTATATGTCACCTTAAGAGGCGTATCCCACCTTTGCGTTCCAATTACTCTCGCTAAAGGAATCGTCATATCTGGACGTAACACGATAATCCGTCCCTTTTCATCAAAAAATTTATACATCTTCTCTTCATCTATCGGCCGATTTTGAAAAGCAAACACATCATAAAATTCAATTGTAGGTGTCCTTATTTCCTCATAGCCTCTCTCTAAAAATGTATGTCTTAATTTTTGTTCCACTTCTTCAATTAACGTACATTCTTCAAATAAGTAATCTCTCGTTCCATTCGGATTTGCCCGCTTCCACTTTGTCATCTGAATTCACACGCCCTTCCCTTTCTAATGTATGCCCACTCCATTCACCCAAACCGAAAATAAAAAGAGCCTTGTAGACAAAATACCTACAAGGCTCTTTAGTAGAGTGTAGGTACAACGGGAATAACCCTTGTGCCTACACGTTTTCACGTTAGGTTCAAGGGTTTCATGTATGATGATGTAGTTGTGTAAGCATTTTAATAGATTGTACGATATTCATAATACTTACTCCCTTTCTCCTCTGATTTTTCCATAGTATATAACAGTTAATTCTGAATGTAAATACATTTTTAATATTCCGTTATTTCTTAATATAAAGCTACTTTTCTTTCATACTCTTCAATTTCTTGTTCATATTGCATCGTAATGGCAATTTCATCTAGACCATTTAATAATTTTTCTTTCCACATTTTCTCGATTGTAAAATGAAACCTGTGCGTATTTGTAGTAATGACTTCATTCTCTAAATCGACTTCCATTTGATCTCTCGCATTTATTGTAGCAAGTTGTTCACGCATCTCTTTATCCATTACAATCGGTAACATACCATTTTTCATACAATTCATATAAAAAATATCTGCAAATCCCCCTGCGATAATAACGCGGAAACCATAATCAGCAAGGGCCCACGGAGCATGCTCTCTTGAAGAACCGCATCCAAAATTATCACCTGTAATTAATATACTTGCTCCCTTTCGTTCTTGTGCATTAAGGGGAAAATTAGGATTTTCATGGCGCTCATTATCGTAACGCCACTCATCAAATAAATACTTTCCAAATCCTGTCCTTTCAATTCTCTTTAAGTATTGTTTCGGAATAATTTGATCTGTATCAATGTTATCATTCATAAGTACTGCGGCAGTACCTTTATGAATACGAAATGGCTCCATCGTAACTCTCCTTTCTAATATCAACAAAATGCCCATATAATGCAGCTGCTGCTGCCATAGCTGGACTTACTAAATGTGTTCTTGCCCCTTTCCCTTGCCTTCCTTCAAAATTACGATTTGAAGTAGACGCACAATGTTCTCCTTCAGGTACTTGATCTGGATTCATCCCAAGGCACATTGAACATCCAGGCTCTCTCCATTCAAACCCCGCTTCTTCAAATATGTGATGTAAGCCTTTTTGCATTGCCCGCTCTCTCACACTTTTTGATCCTGGTACAACGAGTGCTCGCACACCTTCTTTTACCTTTTTCCCTTTTACAACAGATGCAGCAATTTCTAAGTCAGATAAACGTGAATTTGTACAAGAACCAATAAAGACATGCTTAACAGGAATTTCAAACGTACTTTGTCCAGGGCTCAATCCCATATATGAAAATGCTCTTTCATCATTTTCGTTATGCTTTTCTGGTAACTTTTCATCAATAGGAACACCCATACTAGGATTTGTTCCCCAAGTTACGTATGGAGCTAGACTCGTAACATCTATTGAAATATGTAAATCATAAATTGCATCTGAATCCGTATAAAGCTCCGAACATTTTTCCGTGAAAGATTCATAGTCTTTTGGTGCATATTTACGCCCTTTTACATAAGAAAATGTTTTTTCATCCGGTGCAATAATGCCTGCTTTCGCTCCTCCTTCAATTGCCATATTACAAAGTGTCATTCTCTCTTCCATTCCCATATCACGAATCGTCTCTCCGTAGAATTCCATTACATACCCAGTCCCAACCGCTACACCGTACTTTGAGAGAAGATGTAAAATAATATCCTTTGCATAAACGCCTTTCGGTAACTTTCCTGTTAATTCAATCCCCATCGCTTTCGGTTTTCGTTGCCACAACGTTTGAGTTGCTAATACATGTTCCACTTCACTCGTACCAATACCAAACGCTAGCGCGCCGAAAGCACCGTGAGTTGCTGTATGGCTATCACCACAAACAATCGTTTTCCCTGGTTGTGTGAGTCCAAGTTCCGGCCCGATAACATGAACGATTCCTTGCTCTTCATCACCAATATCAGCTAATCGCACCTCAAATTGTTTACAATTTTCACGAAGTGTATCCAATTGCTGCTTCGCAATGCGATCGGTAATATTCCAAACATCTTTCGTTGGAATATTATGATCCATCGTTGCAAACGTTAATTCCGGTCTCCGAACAGTTCGATTTGCAAGCCGCAAGCCTTCAAAGGCTTGCGGTGAAGTTACTTCATGAACGAGATGAAGATCAATATATAATAAATCCAATCCATTTTCATTTGTTGTAACTACATGTCTTTCCCAAAGTTTATCTAGCAACCTTTTCCCCATTATCTTCCTCTCCCTACTAGTGCCTGCTCTTCCATTTCTTGAACAACCGCCTTCGTAAATGAAGTTGTCGTCTCATCTCCCCCAATATCAACTGTACATTTTCCAGATTGAAGAACTGCAGAAATTGCCTCTTCAATCGCATATCCTTCTCTCGTTAATCCAAATGATTGCCCAAGCATCATCGCAACCGAACGCATCATCGCAATTGGATTTACTTTATTTTTCCCTGCAATATCCGGTGCTGAACCGTGAATAGGCTCATATAAAGATGGCCCGTTTTCCGCATGACTCGCTGATGGAAGCATTCCTAATGATCCTGCTAATACAGAAGCCTCATCACTTAAAATATCACCAAACAAATTCTCTGTTACGATAACATCAAATCTCTTTGGGTTCCGAATTAACTCCATAGCAGCTGCATCTACTAAAATATGCTCTAACTCAACATGAGGATAACGAAGAGCGACTTCTTCCGTAACAGTTCTCCATAATTTACTAGATTCTAAAACATTCGCCTTATCAATAGACGTTACTTTTTTCGATCTCTTACTCGCTAATTGAAAAGCATAAGAAACGATACGTTCAATTTCATGACGATGATACGTAAGTGTATCCGTTGCGACTTCTTCCGTTCGCTCTTTCGGATAAGAAAAATAAATACCACCTGTTAATTCACGAACGACAACGAAGTCAATTTCATCAGCATTTTTTAATGGGGATAAATGCGAAGTTGAGCTTTCTACCGTTACAGGGCGAACATTCGCAAATACACCAAGTCCTTTTCTTAAAGCTAATAATCCTTTCTCCGGTCTTTCTTTCGCACCATCCCAACGAGGTCCACCAACTGCCCCAAGTAAAACCGCATCACTCGCTAAACAAGCGGCAAGTGTTCGCTGTGGTAATGGTTGCCCCGTTAAATCAATAGCAACACCACCAAAGTGCTCATCTTGCAAATGAAAATGATGCCCATATAGTCTCTCTACCATATGCAATACTTCCTTTGCACTTTCCATAATTTCCGGGCCGACACCATCACCAGCTAAACAAACGATACGTTTTTCCAATTTTAACACTCCTTTTAACTGAATTTTCAGAACTTTTTTGATAGGTGAGGAAAGCTTCACTCACCTATCAAACCCTTATTTTACAAGCGCTATAAACGATTTCAATTTTCCAGCTGCATGAACATATGCTCTCGCCGATGCTTCCAATACGTCTTGCGCAACACCAAAACCTGATACTTGATGCGTTCCTTCTTTTAATTCAACATGAACATGAGCAAGTGCGTCTTGACCTTGTGTAATAGATTGTATGCGATAATCTGCCAATTCACATTCTAATCCTAAAATTCTTTGGATTGCATTGTATATTGCTTCAATACTTCCAGAACCAGTCGCTGCATCTTCGTATATAGTTCCCGCCTCATCTTTCAATACAACTGTCGCACACTGTGTACTATTCGATACGAAGTGTACTTGCAATTGCGTAATGTTATATTGCTGCGCTGCAAAAGCTGCTTCACCAAGCATAAGTGCACGTAGATCTTCTTCCGTAATTTCCTTTTTACGATCAGCTAATTTTTTAAACGCTTCAAACACCACATCGCGTTCTTCGTTTGTAAATTCATAGCCTAGTTCTTTCATTTTTTCTGTAAATGCGTGACGCCCAGAATGTTTGCCAAGTACAAATAGGTTTTGAGATTCTCCTATAAGTGCTGGTTCAATGATTTCATATGTTGTCACTTCTTTTAAAACACCATCTTGATGAATGCCTGATTCGTGAGCGAAAGCATTTGCTCCCACAATCGCTTTATTTTTCGGTACAACCATACCCGTTAACCTACTTACTAATGTACTTGTCGATTTAATCTCTTTTAGCGTCATCGAAGGCTCCGCCTTATAGAAATCTTTTCTAATATGAAGAGCAACTGCGACCTCCTCTAATGCAGCATTCCCTGCTCTTTCTCCAATGCCATTAATCGTTCCTTCTACTTGCAGTGCTCCACCTTCAACCGCAGCTAACGAATTTGCCACCGCCATCCCAAGATCATCGTGACAATGACAAGAAAAAATCGCTTTTTCATATGATGGAACGGATTCTTGTAAGTATCTAAAAAGAGAATAATATTCTTCCGGATTCGTATATCCAACTGTATCCGGAATATTAATTACATTCGCTCCTGCACGAATCGCAACTTCTACTGCTTCAGCTAAAAAATCTCTTGATGTTCTTGTCGCATCTTCTGCAGAAAATTGCACTGTCGGAAATAAAGATCTCCCAAGCGTAACCGAGCGATAAATACTATCTAACACATCTTCTTTTGACATACAAAGTTTATATTTCATATGAATATCACTCGTAGCTAAAAATACATGTAAACGAGGAGATACGGCACCTTTCACAGCTTCATATGCTCTTCGAATATCACTTTCTTTCGCTCTAGCTAAACTCATAACTGTAGCATTTTGAATGGTATTTGCGATGCGCTTTACCGATTGAAAATCGCCTTCGGAAGCTGCTGCAAAGCCAGCTTCCATTACATGAATACCAAGTCTCTCTAATTGCCTTGCAATTTGCAATTTCTCTTGTTCATTTAAATTCACTCCTGGTGATTGTTCGCCATCACGTAGCGTCGTATCCATGAACAAAACCTGCTTCATATTATTTAATCCCTACCTTTACACGCGGTTGTACGAAAGGCATCATTTCACGTAATTTACGTCCAACTACTTCAATTTCATGTTCATTTTCTTTCTCATTTGTCGCATGGAAATTTGGTCTTCCTGCTTTATGCTCTGCAATCCATCCTCTTGCAAAAGTACCATCTTGAATTTCAGCTAGTACTTCACCCATCGCTTTCTTCGTATCTTCCGTAACAACACGTGGTCCTGATACGAAGTCTCCCCACTGCGCTGTATCTGAAACAGAATATCTCATATTTTCAAGACCACCTTCGTACATAAGATCAACAATAAGTTTCAGTTCATGTAAACATTCAAAATATGCAAGTTCAGGCTGGTATCCTGCATCAACTAGCGTTTCAAACCCTGCTTTTACAAGTGCAGTCACTCCACCACAAAGTACTGCTTGCTCGCCAAATAAATCTGTTTCTGTTTCTTCTTTAAACGTCGTTTCTAATACTCCAGCTCTCGTCGCTCCAATTCCATCTGCATAAGAAAGTGCCTTTTCAGTAGCAACTCCTGTTGCATCTTGATATACTGCAAACAGCGCTGGAACCGCACCGCCCTCACTAAACGTACGGCGCACTAAATGTCCTGGACCTTTTGGTGCTACTAGAAATACATCTACATTCGCTGGTGGTTTCACTTGATCAAAGTGAACATTAAATCCATGTGCGAACACGAGAGAGTTTCCGGCCTGTAGATTTGGTGCAATTTCAGCTTCATATACTTCTGGTTGTAGTTCATCAGGTAATAAAATCATTACTACATCCGCCTGTTTTGCTGCTTCTGCTACTGTATATACAGAAAATGCATCTTCTTTCGCTTTATCCCAAGACTTGCCTTTTCTTAAACCTACTACTACATCAAATCCGTTATCACGTAAGTTTTGTGCATGCGCATGACCTTGTGAGCCGTATCCGATGATCGCAACTTTCTTTTCTTTTAATACATTTACCGTTACATCTTTTTCATAATATACTTTTGCCATTTTCATTTCCCCCTATATTTAAATGATTATTGAATTAACATAACTTGCTTATCTTGCTTTTTCATACTACGTGTAAATGCTGTTACACCTGTTCTAGCAATTTCTTTCAAACCGTATGGACGAAGTAATTCAATTAACGCTTCTACCTTCTCCTGCGTACCTGTTACTTGCACAACTATGGAATCCTTCCCAACATCTATTACAGCGGCTCGAAATGGCTCAATTAAACTATATAATTCTGCTCTTGCTACAGACGTTGCGACTTTAATAAGTGCCAATTCTCTAGCAATCATTGCTTCTTCTGTAATATCTGATACTTTCAAAACATCAATTTGTTTATGAAGTTGTTTAATTAACTGCTCCACTTGCTGTTCATTTTCAACGTGTACAACAATCGTCATCCGCGATATGTCCGATGATTCCGTATGACCTACTGAAATACTTTCAATATTAAAATGTCTTCGTGTCATAACACCTGTAATTCGGTTTAACACACCACTTTGATTTCGAACTGTTGCTGTAACAATTCTCTTCACCTTTTTTCCACTCCCTCCATTTGGTGAACACCTTTCCCTGGCGCAACCATCGGCATTACCTTTTCTGATTGAAGTACACGGCAATCAATTACGACTGGCTCTTGTAATTCAATCGCATGCTGTATTTGCTTCTTTGCAAGAAGTGGATCATCTATGCGAATTCCTTTTATGCCATACGCATTCGCAAGAGCGACGAAATCTGGTTGGCACGATAGTAAAGAGTGCGAATATCTTTGATTATAAAATTCATCTTGCCATTGTCTTACCATTCCTAAAGCTTCATTATTTAAAATAAAAACTTTAACAGGCAAAGAATGTTCTTTTAAGACACTTAATTCTTGCAGAGTCATTTGAAACCCAGCGTCACCTACAATTGCAATAACTAGTTCTTCTGGCTTTGCAATTTGTGCACCAATTGCTGCTGGAAATCCGAATCCCATCGTTCCTAATCCTCCAGAAGTTACCCATTTATCTGGATTTTTCAACGGATAATATTGCGCTGCCCACATTTGATGTTGCCCAACGTCTGTTGTTACAATCGCTTCTCCTTTCGTAATTTCATATAGCATATCAATTGCGTATTGAGGTTTAATACTTTCAGGATTTCGTTTGTAAGAGAGTGGATATTTTTCTTTTCTACCCTTTAATAAAATGAGCCATTCATGATGATTTTCTTTCTTCCCTTCTGATTGAAGTAATACTTTCAAAGCTCGCTTAGCACTTGCAACAATAGGAATTTCAGTCGGCACATTTTTTCCGATTTCTGCTGGATCAATATCGATATGTGCAACAGTCGCCTCTTTAGCAAAATAAGCTAAATTCCCAGTAAGACGATCATCAAATCTCGCACCAATATTGATCAGTAAGTCGCATTCATATAGCGCCATATTGGCTGTGTAAGAACCATGCATTCCTCCCATCCCTAGAAATAGTCCATCATCTGGCGGAAAACCACCAAGACCAAGTAACGTATGCACAACAGGAATTTCATATTTACGAGCAAAACTTGTTAATTCTTTCGAAGCTTTCGCATGCAATACACCTGCTCCAGCTAAAATTAACGGTTTTTTTGAAATCTCAATTGCTTGTAATAATTTGTTTATTTGGAGTAGATTCGGTTCATAATTAGGGTTGTACCCTGGTAAATCCATTTGCACGTCACTACATCGTTCCCCTTGTTCTACTACCATATCTTTCGGAAGATCAATTACGACTGGACCTGGTCTTCCTGTTCTAGCGATATGAAATGCTTCTTTAATAATTCGAGGTAAATCCGAGGCCTTTCGCACTTGATAATTATGTTTTGTCACTGGCATCGTAAGCCCCATAATATCCGCTTCTTGGAAAGCATCACTTCCAATTAACGTTGTTGCTACTTGCCCTGTAAATACAACAAGTGGCAATGAATCAATCATCGCATCAGCTAGACCAGTAATAACATTTGTAGCACCAGGCCCGCTTGTTGCAATTACAACCCCTGGATTTCCAGTAATTCTGGCATACCCTTCAGCTGCATGAATGGCCCCTTGCTCATGCCTTGTTAAAATATGCGGAATTTCACAGTCATAAAGCGCATCATAAAGAGGTAAAACGGCACCACCCGGATAACCGAAAATCACTTCTACGCCTTCCTTTTCTAGCGCTTCTAACAATAGCTGTGCACCAGTTGCCAGTTTCTCTTCCGTTTTTGAAGACATTGTTCTTATAAGCCCCCTTTAAAAAAAAATTTATAAATAAAAAAAATCCTACGTCCACACTCCAGCTATGTGCTGAAGGGACGAAAGATTTCGCGGTACCACCCTTCTTCGCAAGAATACTCTTGCCTCAGTGACCCATAAATGAGTCTAGCTAATAACGGAGCTACCGTCTAAGCCTAACCAAATGCTTCAGCTTAGCACTCAAAGGCGATGTTCGTCGACGTGAACCATCGGTTTCCAGCAACCACCGACTCTCTGTGAGGCTTCACAATCAACTACTCCTCCCTATCAACGCTTTCTCATTTCATAAAGAGTTATTATCCAACTTTATTTTCTTCGTAAATTTTCTCTCCATCTTCTACAACTAATTTACGGAATTCTTCTAGTAAACGATTCGTATGTAGTCCCGTTTTTCCTAAACCAATCGTCCTACCATCTACTGTCGTAACAGCAATAACTTCAGCAGCTGTTCCTGTTAAAAATACTTCATCAGCTACATATACATCGTGCCTTGTAAATAACTCTTCTCTTACGTCATACCCAAGTTTTTCGCCGATTTCTAAAATTGCGTTTCGTGTAATACCTTCTAACGCTCCAGCAGAACTTGGTGGTGTAATTAATTTATTTCCTTTTACAATAAATACGTTATCTCCTGAACCTTCAGCTACGTATCCTTGATCATTTAACATAAGTGCTTCTTGTACTCCAGCTAATTTCGCTTCAATACGAACTAAAATATTGTTTAAATAATTTAAAGATTTTACTTGAGGTGATAAAACATCTGGTCGATTTCGGCGCGTTGCAACTGTTACAACTGGAATCCCCTTTTCATAATATTCTTGTGGGAATAAAGATAGTTGTTCTGCAATTACTACTACATTCGGTGTCTTACAAGAATCAGGATCTAACCCAAGATTTCCTGCTCCTCTCGATACAACAAGGCGAATGTATCCATTAGATAATTTATTTTGTCGAATCGTCTCAACAACAATATTCGTTACTTCATCTAACGAATATGGAATTTCTAACATGATGGATTTCGCTGATTCATATAACCGGACAAGATGCTCTCTCAAACGGAAAACATTACCGCTATAAACTCTAATGCCTTCAAACACTCCATCGCCATATAAATAGCCATGATCATATACTGAAACTTTTGCTTCGTCTTTTGGAACAAATTCTCCATTTAAGAAAATCCATTGTTCGTTCACTGGAAAGCGCCTCCTATGTTCTATGAATTTTTTATTGTTTCCTAGTTTACTCTCCTTTCTAAATAAATCAAGTAAATTTTTAGAAAATTTTTAATTTTTAATCGTACGTACATCTTTAATTATATTGATTTAACAACATTGTTAACGTTTACAAAAAGTCAAAAATTTTTTTCGCCAATTTCCACTAAAAAAAATATTTGTTTAAAAGAAGGATTTTCTCTAAGAGGTACGAATCTATTGTATTCAATAAACGGACGTCCGATTTTATAAATTCGGGAATATATAACGACTTTTGCTGAAAAAGGGGGAAAATAAAAAAATTAGTGCTGTGTAAAAATAACATTCATAATTTTTATTTCGAAATCATAATCCTATTTTTAAAAAACAATTTGTCAAAATGAAGGAGGAAATAAATATGGCTTGTGTACAAATTAAAGGAACGAGACAAGAGGTAGTTGAAATGCTACAACTATTTGATCTAATGGATACGAAAGGTTTTTGTAAATTCGATAATTATGTAGAGGTAGAACCGAATAACAAAGAACATAATAATTTTATCGCTTCAATCGATATTCAATCTAATCCTTCTTCCGCACAGGATACATTAAACGATCAATTCGTTAGTCAAATGCTTACTGGTGTTTATAACGACTAAACAAATATATGCTTCCTACCATCTTTTCATAAATATATGCTATAGACTTGAGCATACTAGCAACTAGATGGTAGGAGGTGAGAATTATGGCTAGAATTGGCGTTGAAAACTCATTAACAGATGTTCAACAAGCTCTTCAGCAACAAGGACATGAAGTCGTTACACTTAACTCAGAACATGATGCACAAGGCTGCGATTGTTGTGTTGTAACTGGGCAAGATTCTAATGTGATGGGGATTGCAGATACATCAATAAAAGGATCGATAATTACAGCTCATGGTTTAACAACAGATGAAATTTGTCAGCAAGTTGAGAACCGCATTTAAAAGTCATTTCTCCTTATGGTATAACACACAAAAGAAAGAGGACTCCTTTTAAAAAAGGAGTCCTCTTTTTTATATTCACCTAACGGGAAAGTAACATATACTGGATGAAAGCCCTACCTCTCTCTCATCATTACGGTTCCAATGACCGCTCCTTGATTCACTAGTATACATATATGGCTTACAAATACAATTTATAGGGTTTGTTCACAAAAGTTGTTGATAAAATTACCCGATCTTTCGCAAACTTTTCGTATTGTATTCATAAGAGATATTTACTTTACACTAGCTGTAACCGAGACACGAATTAAAATTCTAACACCAATACGGTAACTTGTCAATATTTTTTACAAATTAAAAACAGACAGTAACGGTTTGTCTGTTTTAGAATGGAGCTTTTTCTTTTATTACATATACAACAAAGCCGCTTACTAACATAAATAAGCCAACTACTAAGTTTTTAATATTAATCATACATTCCTCTCCCTTATTCCACACATCTTATTATATATTTACATTTCAATTATTCCGATCATCCTAAAGCGCACTTTTTCTAATATATCACAATTCCTAAAAATTGCAAGTTCACTTTTGACGACCATTCACAAATTTATCTACAGTACTTGGTACAGTGTTTAAAGCTTTTTCAATTAAATGTGTACTACTGTTAAGATGCAATACTTGTACTCCGTTAGAACCAACTACTAAAAAAGCAACGGGACTAATGGAAACCCCAGCCCCACTTCCGCCTCCAAATGGATGCCCTGGCTTATTCTCTTTATGCTGACCTTGTCCACCATTATGTTTTTCAGTAATGAAATCCCCTTTAAAGTCACTTCCACCAGCTCCAAAACCAAACGCCACTTGAGATACTGTTAATACTACATTTCCGTCAGCTGTCGAAACCGGACTTCCAACAATCGTATTTACATCTACCATCTCTTTTAAATTTGTCATCGCTGTTTTCATTAAATTTTCAATTGGATGTTCCATTATGTACTGCACCCTTTCCTCATTATTCCTTTTTATACTTTCCAAAATAGAGGAAGTCATACTAACTTTTCCTATTTCAAAAAAACAATTTTCTTCTACATGGATATTACTCCCTGCCTATCCTCGGATAAAAAAGAAAAAGAGATACATACTACTATTGAACCTTGTTATGAAAGGAGTCATGACTTTGACTGAGAAATTTGATGATTACAAAAAAAGAGATAGAATAGATAGTGATTATAGTGACTATAAAGAAGAATATGCAGCTGAAGTTGCACCACAGCGCATTGATTATGATTACGATAAGAAAGAAGATAAAGATGATGTAAGATCGTCTGCCGCTGGATCAACTGCCGGTTTTATCGCTCTTGCCTTATCTATATTATCACTCTTCACCTTCCCAACACTATTTGGTCTTGTTTCTGTATTACTAGGAATTTACGCTTATAATCGCGGAGCTACTGTAACTGGTGGTATCGCTGCCATTGTTGGTGGAATTGCTGCACTCATCGCGATTTTATTCCGTGTAGCACTTATCGGTTTATTGTTCTCCCTTTTTTAAAAAGAAAAAGGTATCTCGCTTTATGCGAGATACCTTATCCTGTAAATACATCTTCTGATGGATATTTTATTTTTTGTTTTGCTGGGCGTGCTAAAGAAAACACAAGTGTTAGCGGTCCAATTAATCCACAAAACATAACAAACATAATAATACATTTTCCAAATGCTGATAGCTTCGCAGTAATCCCCATCGTTAATCCAACTGTGCCAAATGCTGAAATTGTCTCAAATAGTAGCTGAATAAAGCTAAAGTCTTCTGTAAGCATTAATACAAATACTGCTGTAAAAATAAGTATTTGACTGGCAACGACAATTGCTAACGCTCTCGTTACTGTCGACATTTTAATTGTACGCTGAAATAAAACAATTTCCTCCTTCTTTCTAAAGAAAGAAAGGACAGATGTAATTAAAATAACAAACGTCGTTAATTTAATACCTCCACCCGTCGATACACTTCCTGCACCGATAAACATTAAAACCATCGTAAATAATATAGATGATTCTTCCATCCCTCCATAGTCAACTGTATTAAAACCAGCTGTACGAGGTGTAATACCTTGAAAGAAAGACGCCCATAACTTTTCATTTAAAGATAAATTACCTAACGTCTTCACATTATTATATTCCAATACAAAAATCACAATCATTGCTATAACATTTAGCGCTACTGTTCCAATAATCATTATTTTTGAGTGAAGTGATAATTTTCGAAAACTACGACTATACCATATATCAATTAATACGGTAAAACCGAGTCCTCCTATTACAATTAAGGAACAAATTCCAATATTAATAATAGGGTCTCCTACATACCTTGTTAAATTATCTGGCCAAAGAGCAAACCCCGCATTATTATAGGAAGCAATTACATGGAAAATACTATAGTATAAACCTTTCCCAAAACCAAACTCTGGAATAAAGCGAAACGATAAAAAGATGACTCCAATGAATTCAATACAAATAGAAAAAATAAAGACACGTTTTACTAATTTTACAAGACCACCTATATTTGTTTGATTAAATGCTTCTCCAATTAATAATCGATGGCGTAAGCCAATTTTTTTACCTAGTACCCAAACAATTAAAATGGCAATTGTCATAAGACCTAAACCACCTGTTTGAATTAGAAACATAATAACAATTTCACCAAACATCGTAAACGTACTTGCAGTATCTACTACTCCTAAACCCGTTACAGTCGCTGCCGACGTTGCTGTAAAAAAAGCATCTACCCAACTAATATGTACTTTCGTTGCGAATGGTAACTTTAATAACAAACCTCCGGCCACAATTAAGCAGAAAAAACCTAATGCTAATATTTGTGGTGGGTTTAATTGTATAAAACGATTATACAAACTTTGTCTTTTTGTTACTTTCATATCACTAACTCCCTTTATTAAGTGAAGCTTCTATCCTCTCATAAATACAGGTTTTTAAGAACCTACAAGTAGCGGGATAAACCTTATATTCTCATAACATAGTTGAGCATAATCCTTTTTTTCATAGATTTCAACTTTTATTTATATTCGAACTTTACTTCATTTTATGACAGAAAAACTTTCTATTATCTTTCTCTTAACTCTACAACTCTTGCAACAATAATTTTATATGTACTATTTTTCAAATCCCCATACCTTTCACTCTATGTTCACATGGGGGTCACATCTATCTTTTATAGTATATGTATCGAAGCTGTTCCTCCCTAATTTAAGACATTCCCCAGTGTCTTTGAATAGCTTCCATCCCTAATTAAATTGACATAAATTGTCCCCTTCCTTTGACCATCTTTTATACGATGGTCTTATTTTTTTGTCTTTCTATCCTTTTTTAAACTCCCTCTCTCTTTCACTCTATGTTCACACGAGGGTCACATCTATCTTTTATAGTATATGTATCGAAGCTGTTCCTCCCTAATTTAAGACATTCCCCAGTGTCTCTGAATAGCTTCCATCCCTAATTAAATTGACATAAATTGTCCCCTTCCTTTGACCATCTTTTATACGATGGTCTTATTTTTTTGTCTTTCTATCTTTTTTAAACTCCCTCTCTCTTTCACTCTATGTTCACACGAGGGTCACATCTATCTTTTATAGTATATGTATCGAAGCTGTTCCTCCCTAATTTAAGACATTCCCCAGTGTCTCTGAATAGCTTCCATCCCTAATTAAATTGACATAAATTGTCCCCTTCCTTTGACCATCCTATGTGATGGTCTATTTTATTTTCTGAAATTTATTCTTTCTATAAACTACAGCAAAATCAGACTATTCATATAAAAACAAATAAAACCTTGCGAAATTTCCAGAAAATATTGTCAAAACAGGGATTTTTTCGGTACAATTCATTTAGAAAGTAATTGTACAAAAACAAGGGGGGATTTTATTGAAGCAAACAAAAGCGATCTTACTTGCATTGTTTCTTGGTCTAATTGTTGGACTCACTTTAAATTTAGCTGCACCATCTATTTTTGAACCTTTAAATCAATATGTGTTTAACCCAATTGGCCAACTGTTTATTCGACTCATTAAAATGCTAGTTGTTCCTGTTGTATTCATTTCCATCGTACTAGGGGCTGCTGGTCTTGGAGATCCGAAACAACTTGGAAGAATCGGTTTAAAATCAATTTCATTCTTTCTCGTCACAACAGCAGTTGCTATCTCTATTGCAGTGACATTTGCACTTATCATCAAACCAGGAACTGGCGGTAACTTTAAAACAGACGGGCTTACGTATGAAGGTGCAAAAACTGAAACATCTTTCGTCGATACATTGCTGAATATTGTGCCAGATAATCCAGCTAAAGCGATGGCTGATGGTAACATGTTACAAATTATTGTCTTTGCTGCATTAATCGGACTCGGTTTAGCTGTTTTAGGAAAACGAGTTCAAGGTATCCATTCATTACTTGAACAGGGCAACGAATTAATGATGTATCTTGTTAATCTCGTTATGAAATTAGCCCCAATTGGAACATTTGGTTTGCTTGCTTCATCCGTTGGTAAAATGGGGCTTGCAGGCGTCGCTGCGATGTTCAAGTATATGATAGTCGTTATGTTAGTACTCATTATTCACGGTGTCTTCATATATGGCGGCTTATTAAAGATATTAGCAAAAGAAAGTATTATTCGTTTCTTTAAACATTTCGGACCAGTAATGGCAATTGGATTTAGTACATCTAGCTCTAATGCATCTCTTCCATTCGCAATGAAAACGGCACAAGAAAAACTTGGAGTTCCAAAAGCGATAAGCTCCTTTGTACAACCACTAGGTGCAACGATTAATATGGATGGCACTGCCATTATGCAAGGTGTGGCAACTGTATTTATCGCTCAAGTGTACGGAGTTGAACTTACATTAGCACAATTAGCCATGGTCGTATTAACTGCTGTACTAGCTAGTATCGGCACTGCTGGTGTACCAGGTGTTGGACTTATAATGCTTACAATGGTTTTAAATCAAGTAAACCTACCAGTAGAAGGTATTGCTTTAATTATCGGTATTGATCGCATCCTAGATATGTCTAGAACAGCTGTAAATATTTCCGGTGATGCAATTTGCGCAATGATTGTCGCAAAATCAGAAGAAAAATATAATACAGATCAATCGGCAGCATCTTAAATCAAAAAAGGAGTGAAATGATTCACTCCTTTTTTGATTTACTTCCTTTTTTTGAACGATATTCTTTCCCTTTATTATCGTTACCAGTTTCAAATTCAGTACTAAATTCCTGATTAAACTTTCCTGATTTTGGTGAACCTTGATTCGCGCTTCCTTTACTACCATTACGATTCGTCATATTTCTCCCTCCTTCCATTATTAGTAGTATGGCGCTCTATCTTTTTTCATACACATTTTATTTTTATAAGCTATTACACAAGAAAGAAGACCTTCCACATATAAGGAAGGTCTTCTTTTTCACTAGGTAAACGTTTTCTCGTTTGTAGTTAATTAAATAAGTTTTTGGGAGATAGAAATCATTACATTCATTTCATCTTCTGAAAGTGCGGAAAATCTTTCTTGTAAGTATCGTTTTTTCGCCTCTTCCATTTTCGCAACTAAATCTTTCCCTTGTTCTGTAATCTCTAAATATACAACTCGGCGATCTGATGTAGAACGTGAACGGGTTACGAAACCTTTATTAATTAATTTTTCTGTAACAGCTGTAATATGACTATTCGACACATTTAACTCATTAGCGACACGTGATACCATTTCTTTATTTGTACGATTCAATATTCTAAGGACGATGAACTCATTCCACGGTATGTAACCACCAAATATTTTTCCAATGTCATTACGCAACGTGCGAAACATCGCAAAAACATTTGTCGATAGTTCTTCCATTAATTGTTCTCTATTTTGAGACAACTTTGACAGCCCCTTTTATTTCATTTAGTTAAATAAAAACCTTATTAATAATTTTACATGAAATCTTACTTTTTGTCACCTTATTTTCCCATAATTCGTAGTTTTTTAATATGCATTTCGTGATACAATAAACTTGATTTTCCAGAAAAAGGAGTTTAAGTAATGAGTGAGGAAGACAAATTTTCTAATCTCAGTCTAAAAGATAGGGCTATCGTTATTAGTTTTGTTGTTTTTATTCTCATCACATTTTTTACATTTATATTTTTTGTATATGTAGGAATCTTTCAAATTACGGGTATAGAATACTCTTCACGAACAGCTATACTACTCTTTTTTTTACTTATTCTTTTATTAGATGGTATTACATATTTTATATTCATTTTCTTTAAATCGCTCCTACAGCCAATGATGACAAGTATGCCAAATTGGCTCTCAATTGCTCTTCTCTCCATTATTGAAATTACACTAGATTGGTTCGTCATTCATACTGCCGACGACTGGATAGAGAGCGTACAAATGTCCAACATAGCTGAACTATGTGTCGCACTATTCCTTTACACACTAAATATATTATTTAGTGATAAGAAAGAGTAAGAATACAAGCTTTTCTATATAAAAATTGGTACAATAAAAGCAAATCATACTAAAGAGGTGTTAATTATGAACTTACAACAATGGGCTGATAAAGGTATGTCCTTTGATACATATGTAAATGAAATGAAAGTAAACCAATATGAGCTATTACATATTTACAATAACTTTTTAATTCCAAATGAATTACTCCCAGTTTTAGAAGAACGCCAAAATGATGGCTGGCGTGTTATCGTATTAACAGCCGACTGGTGCGGAGACGCTCTTTTATGCGTACCTGTTATGAAACGAATTTCTGAAGTTGCAAATATTGATATGAGCTTATTAATTCGTGATGAAAACTTGGAATTAATGGATCAATACTTAACAAATGGAACAGCACGTGCAATTCCAATCTTTATTTTCATTGATAAAGACGGAAATGAACAAGCTGTCTTTGGACCACGCGCTCCAAAAGTACAAGAATTAGTAACTTCAATGCGCGCTACATTGCCTGAAAAAGAAGATCCAACATTCGAAGAAAAACAGAAAGAAATGTATGCTAATTTCCGTGCTACATTAGCTGATGATACTTCTCTTTGGGAACATGTAATGGAAAGTATGATTGAAAAAATAGTAAAATAAAAAAACTGCCGAAATCGGCAGTTTTTTTTTGCAAAATCATAATCTTTTTTTCTGAGAATATGCAACATCTACGCACTCTGCTAAACGCTCCATCTCACCCATATATACCGCACGCGTCATCCATCCAGTCAACTTGTACATAATCTTATATATAAAGTTCTTCGGTTCAAATTCTACGATTAAAGTAAGCGATGTACCTTCTTCATCCTCTTCTAACATATAAGTTGCAGCAGTATAACCTTGTTTCATTTCACATCCAACTGATACGATATACGGTTCATTATACTCTAAAATTTCCGCCTCAAATTCATATATTTTCTTCCCCATTTTTTGCACAGATATATATTTATCACCTTCACGAGGTTTTTCAACATCTATATTTGAAGGATACCTATTTTCTACCATAAAGGTACTCCATTCTAGTATTTTCTCGTCATTATGTACATAATCAAACACAACATCAATTGGTGCGGGAATTACTATCTCTATTGCAAAACTCACTAAACTGCTCCTCTCAAATACCCTATAAATTTTCTCTATATTAATGTAACAAAATCATTATGTCATATTTTACATAGTGAAATACAAGTAAATGAGAGCAAAAACTTTATTTTCTCCTGCTATAAAAGAAATACCCTATAGAGTAGACTTTTTCAAGCGTCTAATCTATAGAGTATTTCTGGTGATTTCTTCTTACATAATGAAGAAGAAATAGAATACCGCAGCTAAAATGAAACGATAGTAAGCAAACGGTGTTAGTTTTACACGTGCTAATAATTTTAAGAATGAAACAATTGCAAGCATCGCAACAACAAATGCTGTAATAAATCCTGTTGCAAATAACGGTATATCAGCTGTACTTAATATATCCCAGCTTTTAATTAAATCTAAACCACTTGCAGCTACCATCATTGGAACTGCTAAAATGAACGTATATTCAGCTGCCGCTGTATGAGACACGCGAGCTAATAAACCACCACTTATTGTTGATCCAGAACGAGAGAACCCTGGCCAAAGCGCTAAACATTGGAACATTCCAATTGTAAATGCTTGTTTATATGTGATTTCATCTAACGTTCTTGCTGTACTTGGTTTTGAAAACTTCTCAGCAACAATCATTAAAATACCACCAGCTATTAAACTAATGACAACTGGTCCTGGACCAAATAAAACTTTTTTAATTGTACTATGGAATAATACGCCAAGTATGCCAGCAGGAATCATCCCAATAATAATATGTAATAAATTCAACGACGGTCCGTCTGTTACTTTACCTATGCCAACTAAAGACCATAAACGCTTCCAAAATATAACAACAACTGCTAAAATCGATCCCAATTGAATAACAACTTCGAAAACTTTCGCTCTCTCGTCGTCAAATCCAAGTAAATGACCTGTTAAAATCATATGTCCTGTTGATGAAACTGGTAAAAATTCTGTTAAACCTTCAACAGCACCCATGATTATTCCAATTAACCAATCAGCCACGAGTAGTGCCTCCTTAATAACGAATATGTAATTTTTTCACACCTTATCATAATACCTTATCCCTTTTCAATGTGCATCCTTTTTTTATTGCTTATATATATACTGGTGCGTATTTCTTTTTTATTTTTTGATTAAATTGTATGATAGGAAGGATTGTTTTTTTATCGGAAAGGGGATTTTATGAAAGAAACTACTTCATTCTCACAAAAGCTAAAACACTTTGTATTACTATTCTTCCCGATTTTCGTAACCCAAATGTCATTATTTGCAATGAGCTTTTTTGATACGACAATGTCCGGACATGCCAGTCCAATTGATTTAGCAGGTGTGGCTATCGGAACGAGTATATGGCTCCCAGTTAGTACAGGATTAACAGGGGTTTTAATGGCTACTACTCCTATTGTTGCCCAACTCATTGGATCCAAGAAAAAAGAGGATGTTCCTCACGTTGTCATACAAGCAGTTTATTTAGCAGTTTGCGCTAGCTTCGTTGTTATCCTTATTGGCTTCTTCGTTGTTCCACCTATTTTAAATGGCATGCGATTAGAAGAACCTGTTGAACGTATTGCAGCACAATTTTTAAGTATTATCGCGATTGGAGTTATCCCATTATTTACTTATACTGTTTTGCGTGGATTTATTGATGCATTAGGAAAAACTCGAACAACGATGATCATTACATTACTATCATTACCGATTAACGTAGTATTAAATTATGTATTAATTTTTGGGAACTTTGGTTTCCCTAAACTCGGTGGTGTCGGTGCAGCAATTGCTTCTGCAGCAACCTATTGGTGCATTTTAATTATTACCGTCATTATTATTCGTACGAAAGAGCCATTCGCATCTTTTAATATTTTTAAACAGTTATATCGTCCTTCTCTTTCGAGTTGGAAATCATTTTTAAAACTTGGCGTCCCTATCGGATTTGCTATCTTTTTTGAAACGAGTATTTTCGCTGCAGTTACACTAATGATGAGTAACTTTAGTACGACAACAATTGCAGCGCATCAAGCAGCTATGAACTTCGCTTCCTTGTTATATATGACTCCTTTAAGTTTAGCAATGGCAATGACGATAGCAGTTGGATTTGAAGTTGGAGCAAAACGATATGATAGCGCAAAACAATATGGGTTTATCGGCATTGGATTAGCCCTTGCTTTCGCTCTTTTCTATTCGATTCTTCTTTATTTCTTTGATGATGGAATTGCATCTATTTATACAACAGATGCAAATGTTCACCATTTAGCAAAAGAGTTCCTTATATTTGCGATTTTATTTCAAATTTCAGATGCAATTGCAACTCCTGTACAAGGAGCACTACGTGGTTACAAAGACGTAAATGTTGCCTTAATTATGACATTAGTCGCTTATTGGGTAATAGGTCTCCCTCTCGGTTACATATTAGCAACATATACCGACTGGGCAGCAAAAGGATATTGGATGGGTCTTATTATCGGTCTAGCATTTGGTGCTAGCTTCCTTCTAATCCGTCTCTTCCAAGTTCAAAGAAAATATACAACACAAAACAGCCGCTAACGCTAGAGCGGCTGTTTTCTTTATGCATATTTTTTCTTGTAACGTATAACATAATGAAAAAGAAAGGTGGATACATATGGACGAAAAAGAAAAAGATCAATCATTCGATGAAGAATTCGCCCCTGAAATCTCACCTGGATACCAGCAAGATATACATAAACCACCTAAATATAAAAACGCTTCGTTTTTAATGGGCATTACCATTTTCGCTGCTGTATTACTCGTACTCATTATTTTCGTCTATTTTTAAGGAAAGGTGACATATTATATGAAGAAACAAGATTCAAATCACTCAAAAAGAACTGTGAAAACGGAAAAAGGATATGCAGGCGATTCTGTTTATACACAGAAACAAGTGGAGCAAGGAAATGTATACATTGCTCAAAAAGAACTTGGTCAACAAAATGAAAATCTTTAACCCCCTCTACTCCTCGAGGGGGCTTTTTATCCCGCTATTTGTGGACAGTAAGAGTGAACACCTTACTGATTAAAGTTTCACTTTATTGTACGTACTGCTTTTGTTCGAGCACCCTAAATATATTATTAACCTTTACAACTTTCACGTCATAATTTACTTTCATTTCACTTCTCTTACCATTTTCAGTACCCGCAACATACGCTACAGCATGATAGAGAAAACTCTCATCCGTCACTTCACGTATCTCCTCATTTGTAAATTTATACTCTAAATCTCGAAAACGATTTGGATAATAATTTTGTATTAATTGTTCATATCCCCTACTTATAAATATCTCTTCGCCTTTTCGCTTCACATCTTCTTTATTATGAAACTCAAACACTGATAATTGTGCTGTCACAAAGTGCTCTCCTACTTGTTTCATTTCTTTATGAGTTAAAGTTTCTATACTTTTATTCTTTAATTCCTTATTTAACTCGTACTGATCTATCGATTTAAAGGTAGCGAAAACTGCCTCTTTATATGACCAAAACAAACCAAAAGCGATACATATAGAAATGATTACTATTCTTTTCTTCACCATACTCCCCATCCCTATTCATAATGTTAGTTACATATTAACATTATGAATGAAAATTCTGATATTATAAAATGGAATATCAGAATTTTAACTTAGAAACGAGGAACGATTATGGACTCTTACAAACAGTATATAAAACAGGCTCTGCCTAATCTTTCTATACATTCATATAAACAAAATGAAGAAGGATGGGATAATATAGCGGTTATAATTAATGACGACCTACTGTTTCGTTTCCCACGAAAACAGGAATATGCTAAACGAATTCCGTTAGAAAAAAAACTATGCACACTTCTCTCTCATTCGCTACAAGAAATTGAGGTTCCAAAGTATCACCTATTATATAAAAAGGATACTGATACTATTCCGCTTTGTAGTTACTATACTCTCATTCATGGTGAACCGTTACAAAAAGAAATAGTTACCACACTAGAGAAAAAAGAATTGAAAGCAATCATTACACAATTAGCTACTTTCCTTGCGGCACTACATAATATTCCTGTAAAACAAATTACAACGTTAGGATATCCAATTGAAAAAACAATTACCTACTGGAAAGAGCTACAAACAAAATTAAATCAGTATCTTACTAACATGTTTACTTCATTACAGAAATCAGCCTTACATCATTTATTCGAAAATTTCTTTGCATGTATAGCTACATCCACTTTTCAAAATACAATTATTCACGCCGATTTTACACATCATCACATTTTATTTAATAAGCAGAACAAGAATATTTCAGGGATTATCGATTTTGGTGATGCTCAAATTGGAGATCCTGCCTTTGATTTTGCCGGGCTCTATTATGATTTCGGACGTGAATTTACAACATCTGTATACGAACAATACAGTACAATTATTTCTCACCACGATCCATTACTCATTCACCGTATCACTAGTTTTTATCAATACAGCCCTTTACTACATAATATTATTTATAACTTTGAAACAAAGAATGCGCTTAAATTCATAGCAGATACAGAACAGCTAAAAGCGATATTACAGGGACGAGATTAAATTCTCTCCCTATATTCTTTCTCCTCATACATCATTAACTTTTTATCCATTTCAACAATAACTTTGTACAATTGAAATGCCTGTAAAATTTGCAGTTGAATTCCAAAAGGAGCATTTTGTTCTTTTAACCATTGAAATACTTTCGTTTCATCTTTCATTGATTATTCCTCCTCTTATAAAGTGAAACTTTAATCAGCGGGGGCATCCCCCACTGATTATTAGCCCGCATTAAAATCTGCTACAAATATACCGTAAATGATGAAAAGCTTTTCATGTCAATAACAAAAAGGATGCAAATTTGCATCCTTTAATGTACGATATTTTCCTTCTGCTTCGCTTCTTCCTTTACTTCTTCCCCCTGGCATTCACTACGAAAAGCACAACTCGTACACTCTGAACGAAAATCACGCTCTGTATAGTGCTCAGGTTGCTGTAACATTTCTTTCATTCTAAATAAATCATCCATTCCAGTTATAATATCTTCCTGTTTCGGAATGTATTCATACTTAGTTCCTTCCATTAAATTAATAATTTCAATTTTCCCTGGAAGAATGCCGAAAGCTTTATAACTGAATACTGTCATTAACTTCTGACAAAGAGCTAGCATTTCCTCATCCGCATCAATAACATATTTTTTAATTACAAATGACTCTGTACTCCACTCACCAACTTCAAATGTCAATGACATGTGGACACCTAACTCTTCCATATATGTTTGAAACTTCTCATACAAAAACAATGGTGGCGTCTGACTATCATCTCTTTCAACAAACTGTAATAAGTGATCAGTTAGCTTTGCTAATACAATATAGTACCCCGTCTTCGAAGCAAACATACTAATCCTTACCTTTTTCCAATACTTTTCTATTAATATTAAAAGCACAATTTTCGTTTGTTGGCTCGCAGGTAGCGTGTAATACTCATTAATAATTTGATTCACAATCATTTGTGCTATTTGTTGCCATTCAAATGAAGAAGGTTCTCTTCTTTTTATATGACGGAAATAAAATTTATGTGGACAACGCATAAAATCATACAAATGATAATCTGTCATCGTTTTTATTGCGATTTTCTCATGCAATTGCTCTTCATCTCCCTTCTGCCATTAAGAAAGGTGTTTTACGAATTCAGCTCCAAACTGTAAACATTTTTCTACATCTTCATCTTCTGGCGTTAATTCTACTTTTAGTCCTTCTAACACAACTGCTGCTCCGCGTTCCTGCAGCTTTTCTATTAAAATATCAACCGCTACTCCGTATTTTGGATAAGCCGAATCACAAGAACCGAATGCTGCTGCTTTTTTACCAGTTAAATCAATAGAATCCATTGCATCATAAAAATCTAAGAAGTCGTCTGGAAGATCCCCGTCTCCCCAAGTATAAGCGCCTAAAATAATACCATCATACTGTTCTAATATAGAAGCTTCTGGTGAATCCATAATATCAATAACTTCAATCTCATTCTCTGTTTCACGAATGGCGCCTGCAATATGATCTGCCATTTCCTCTGTATTTCCACTCATACTTGCATAAATCATTACTAGCTTACTCAACTGAATCTCTCCCTTTACTATGTATCGCTTTTTCTGTTTGCATTTTATTCTTCTCATCTACATATTGAGAACGAATTACATTTCGTTGCCATTCCATATGCTGATCAACATCTTTATTTTTATTTTTTAATCCCCTTCGCAGAAGGTGATATTTTTTTCTCATTAACATGTCGCATCCATTTTATTGATAATAATTATCAATTTCAACTGTAACATTAGATTAATTGAAATTGATTATCAAAGTCAATAACTATTTTTAAAAAAATGATTAAAATGTACAAGCTTGTCCGTTAGCTATTCATATACTATAAATGAGCATAGTTCTTTCTCAGCCCTCTCTGACGGAAAGAAATAAAAGCAACTGCGATAGAGCGCAGTTGCCTTTTTTTATATGCACCTATGATTTTAGTAGTCTTATGGCCGCCTCTAAAAATAATTCCACTCCATAAATTAAAGCTGATTCATCTACATCAAATTTTGGATGATGGTGAGGATAACAAGTATTATCCTCTTGATTCCTCGTCCCCAATTTAATGAAGCAACCCGGTGCTTTTCTTAAATATGCTGAAAAATCTTCTCCCCCCATAGAAGGTTCAAGCTTCACAACACGCTCATTCCCGAACAAATGTAGTGCGCTTTCTTCTACCACTTTTGTAATATATTCATTATTAATAACAGGATCATATCCGTAACGATACGTATATGTGTAATCCCCTCCATGTGCTTTTGTAATTCCTTTCACGATTTGTTCAATTTTCTCTTCTGCTTCCAATCTTAACGTTTGATTAAAAGAACGCACAGTTCCCATTAAAGTTGCCGTATTGGGAATAATATTGTCAGCCTTTCCCCCATGAAATTGCGTAACTGAAACTACCCTCTGCATAAAAGCACTTGTATTTCTTGATACGATATGTTGTAAATTTGTAATAATCTGCGCTCCAATAGCAATAGGGTCTATCGTTTCTTCTGGCCGCGCTGCATGCCCTCCTTTACCGTGAATTTCAACTGTAAATACGTCTGGTGCTGCCATCATCGGCCCATATACAATTCCTATCTTCCCGCTTTCCAATCCAGACATAACATGTAAACCTATTACATAATCAACACCGTCCATCACACCCGCCTCAACCATTTCCCTAGCACCACCAGGATATACCTCTTCTGCATGCTGAAAGAATAGACGAATTTCCCCTACAAACTCTTCCTTCATATTTGACAGCGCCTCTGCTGTACTTAACAAAATAGCCGCATGTGCATCATGCCCACACGCATGCATCCTTCCTTTATGAACAGATGTATAAGATTTACTTGTCTCCTCTTGAATTGGTAAAGCATCAATATCAGCTCGAATCGCAACTACTTTACCTTGTTCCACACCCCTTTTAATTGCTAATACACTGTATTTCGTTGGCCTTGTTACTTCAAAAGAAGAAAATGAACATAACGTATCATATATAAATTGCGAAGTTTCTTTTTCATGAAACGATAATTCCGGATACTTATGAAAATGCCGTCTCCATTTCATAATATTTTCTTCTGAAATAAGACTCTTCCACACTCTATTCATGATAATTTCCTCCTTTTAAAAAAGAGCTAGAAATTTAAAGTTTACTCAGCCTTTGTTGATTGCATGAAAAAACAAATATTATATTTTTCACGCCTTCTCACAATCCACTTTTATGTATTCATACAATCCACTTTCTATTTACATGTCAAACCCATTACAAATTCATGCCGAATGTAATATAATTGCTAAGTTAGGGATTTTCTTTTTTAGTATTTAGTGCTAATATCAGAAAAGAGCCTTTTGTCTTATTTTTACCTAAAATGTGGAATTTTGTTTTTTTCACAATAATGTAGGACATGATACCTACAAAGAGCTATTATTTCATTAAGAGAGGGAAAGACATGGAAAGATTAAAAGAGATATGGTCTCGACCACTCACACAATGGGTTGCAAAGACGGTTTATTATCTTGCAATTTTATTTGCATTACTTTGGTTGTATGGATTCCATGATACAAACACAAGTACATTTATTTACAATGAATTCTAGGGTGGGAACGTTATGAAGTTATTAGAACAAATTGAAAAGTGGGCTGCAGAAACGCCTGATCAAACCGCTTTTGTTTGGCGAGATGCGAAAATTACGTACAAACAATTAAAGAAAGATTCTGATGCGTTAGCACATTGGATTTCTTCTGAATATCCAGATGATCGTTCACCAATTATGGTGTATGGCCATATGCAACCTGAAATGATTATAAACTTTTTAGGGTGTGTAAAAGCTGGACATGCTTACATTCCTGTAGATTTATCTATCCCAGCTGATCGCGTACAACGTATCGCTGAAAATTCTGGTGCGAAATTACTTTTATCAGCTGCAGAAGTAACTGTAACTGATTTACCAGTTCGCATCGTAAGTGAAGACAACTTAAAAGATATTTTCTTTACTCATAAAGGGAACATTCCAAATCCTGAACATGCGGTAAAAGGTGATGAGAACTTCTACATTATTTACACATCAGGAAGTACAGGTAATCCGAAAGGGGTTCAGATTACTTATAACTGCCTTGTTAGCTTTACAAAATGGGCTGTAGAAGATTTCAACTTACAAACAGGGCAAGTATTCTTAAACCAAGCACCTTTCTCATTCGATTTATCTGTAATGGATATTTACCCATCATTAGTAACAGGCGGTACACTTTGGGCAATCGATAAAGATATGATTGCACGTCCAAAAGACTTGTTTACTTCTCTAGAGCAATCGGATACTCAAGTATGGACTTCAACACCATCTTTCGCTGAAATGTGTTTAATGGAAGCATCTTTCTCTGAGAGTATGCTACCAAACATGAAAACATTCTTATTCTGCGGTGAAGTGTTACCAAATGAAGTGGCTAGAAAACTAATTGAGCGTTTCCCGAAAGCAACAATTATGAATACGTACGGTCCAACAGAAGCTACTGTTGCTGTAACAGGTATTCACGTTACAGAAGAAGTGCTTGATCAATACAAATCACTTCCAGTTGGCTACTGTAAATCAGACTGTCGCCTTCTTATTATGAAAGAAGATGGTACAATTGCACCTGATGGTGAAAAAGGTGAAATCGTAATTGTCGGTCCAAGTGTAAGCGTTGGATATTTAGGAAGCCCTGAATTAACAGAAAAAGCATTTACTATGATTGACGGTGAGCGCGCCTATAAAACAGGCGATGCTGGCTATGTAGAAAATGGTCTTCTATTCTATAATGGTCGTCTTGATTTCCAAATTAAGCTTCATGGTTATCGAATGGAATTAGAAGAAATTGAGCATCATCTTCGTGCGTGTTCTTACGTAGAAGGAGCAGTTATTGTTCCGATTAAAAAAGGTGAGAAATACGATTATTTATTAGCGGTTGTTGTTCCTGGAGAACATTCGTTTGAAAAAGAATTCAAATTAACATCTGCAATTAAAAAAGAACTCAATGAGCGATTACCAAACTACATGATTCCACGTAAATTCATGTATCAATCTTCTATTCCAATGACACCAAATGGAAAGGTAGATCGCAAAAAATTATTGAGTGAGGTTACAGCATGACCGCATATGGATCATTTTATTTTTTCGCTATAGTGGGCATTTTATTAATACCTACTATCATAGCTGGATTAAAAGGTAAAATGTTGCGTAAATATAATGCCGTTTTAACATTAGTCATGATTGCTATTATCTTCTCGGATAAACCGAAGCAAGCAATGATGTTAGCTGCATTTATTATTTGGCAATATGTCCTTATTAAAGGCTATTTAATTTTAAGAAAACAAAATAATAGTACATTCACGTTTTGTATAGCTGTTATTTTATCGATTTTGCCTCTTATTTTGGCAAAAATCGCACCGTTTGCATCGTTTTTACCTGAGTTAAAACTTGTTGTTTTTCTAGGTATATCTTACGTAACATTTAGAGCAGTTCAAATGGTATTTGAAGTTCGTGATGGTTTAATTAAAGAACTTTCTTTCTTTAACTTCTGGGAATTCGTTCTATTCTTCCCTGCGATTTCAACAGGACCTATCGATCGTTACCGAAGATTCCAAAAAGATATTCAAAAACCACCTAGTGCAGAAGAATATCAAAATTTACTATATACAGGGTTAAACCGTATTTTCCAAGGTTTCTTGTATAAATTTATTATTGCTTACTTAGTAAAGCAATACTTTATGGATCCAGCATTTGCTCAACAAGATACAATCCTTTCAAATATGATTTACATGTATAGCTATAGCTTATATTTATTCTTCGACTTTGCTGGTTATAGCTCATTTGTAATTGGTGTAAGTTATATGATGGGAATTAAAACGCCAGAAAACTTTAATAAGCCGTTTATTAGTCGTAACATTAAAGACTTCTGGAACCGCTGGCACATGAGCTTATCATTCTGGTTCCGTGACTTTATTTACATGCGTTTCGTCTTTTTTGCAACGAAGAAAAAGTTAATTAAGAACCGTTACACTATTTCGTATATCGGTGCATTTTTAAACTTCTTCATTATGGGAATTTGGCACATCCAAGGAAGCGCTGTTGCGCAGTATGTTATTTATGGTCTATATCATGCTGCACTGTTTATTCTATTCGATATTTTCGAACGAAAAAACAAGAAGCATAAGTTTTGGCCAAACAATAAATTTACACACGTCCTTGCGATTGTAATTACGTTCCACGTTGTATGTTTCGGTTTCCTTATTTTCTCTGGACACCTTAACAGATACTTTTAATGCACCCTTCTTATTCTATTAAGAAGTTGCACATATAATATATTCGGATATAAAGGAGATTTTAAAAATGGCAGAATTCAAAGAGCAAGTATTAGATATTTTAGAAGAAGTATGTGAGAACGATATTGTGAAAGAAAACTTAGATGTTCAATTATTTGAAGAAGGTATTCTTGATTCTTTCGCTGTAGTATCTTTATTAGTTGAATTCCAAGAGCGTTTAGATATTGAAGTTTCTATTTCTGATTTTGACCGTGACGAGTGGGCTACACCAAACATGGTTATTAAGAAGTTGGAAGAAATCCGATGAACAAAGCAAAATTTGGTCCGATGCTTTTAGCATTGGCCCTTTTTGCTGTATTCTTACTTATTCCGACGCGCTTCCTACTTCCACTTTTAAGTGATGAAAAAGTAGAACAAGCTGCAACTTCTTTGAAAGAAGAAAAGATTCAAAGTATGATTTTACAGCAAAAGATGTTAGCAGATCCGAAATATCTTCCGATGTACGGTTCATCGGAATTCGCACGTATGGATGCTTTCCATCCATCAAATTATTTCAAAGTAAAGCCTGAAGGGTTCACACCATTCCTTCTTGGACGCGGCGGAACACAAGACCTTGTACACGTATTAAACTTTGCATCTACAATGGATCAATTGAAAGACAAGAAAATGGTATTCGTTCTTTCTCCGCAATGGTTTGTGCCACAAGGTATTGATGAAACACACTTTGCACCTAACTTTTCAAAACAACAAGGCTATCATTTCCTTTTCAATGATGACTTAAAGCCTGAAATGAAAAAACAAATTGCAAAGCGTTTATTAAACTTTGAGATCGTTAAGAAAGAAACTTTACTTAAAGTTTCGCTTGAAGGTATCGCTTATGATGATACAAAGCATAAAGTAAAAGCACTTGCTGCTAAACCTTTCGCTTATGTGTATCGTAACATTTTAGATCGTAAAGATTTATTTACAGCAATGTTTGATATTAAACCGCATAAAGAAAAACTTGACCCTTCATTAAAACAAATGAACTGGGATGAAGCTCGTAAACATGCGGATCAAACAGGTGCAGCAGAATCAGGGTCTAATGAATACGGTATTGAAGACGATTACTTCAATAGCAAAATTAAGAAGAAATTAAAGCAGCGTGAAGGCTACTTAAAAAATGATGCTTATGACCAATCACCAGAGTATGAAGACTTACAACTTGTACTTGATTTATTAAAACAATCTGGTGCAAAACCACTCTTCATTTCTGTTCCTGTAAAAGGTCCTTGGTACGATTACGCTGGATTCCCGAAAGAACGCCGCGAAGCGTACTATAAGAAAGTTCATGAGCAAATTGAGAAAGCTGGTTATCCAATTGCCGACTTCTCAAACCATGAATATGATAAATACTTCTTAAAAGATCATATGCACTTAGGTTGGAAAGGCTGGGTTTACATCGACGAGGCCATCCAACAATTTTATAAAGCAAACTAATGAAAAGACCGCTTGAACTATTCAAGTGGTCTTTTTCTATATACATTTTGTAATTGTTCCATTACATCCTCTGCTTCTTTCACGACCCGCTCCACTACGTGCTGAGCTGGCTCAATTCTTGCTAATGCCGATGCTTGTCCCGCCCAAAGTGACATATATTCTCCCTTGTTTTGCGTCGCTGCTTCTTGGCGTATTTTAGAAGTTAATACGTTTTGCACTGGATACATCGGAAGCCCTTCTTCTTTTCCTTCGTGTCTCTCTATAAATTCATTACGAATACCCCGTGCATATTTCCCGGAAAACGCACGAGTTACAATTGTACTGGTATCTGTACTTTTTAATACAGCCTCTTTATATACGTCATGTGTAATACTTTCTTCACTCGTTAAAAAAGCTGATCCCATTTGAACAGCTTCTGCCCCTAACGCAAATGCTGCAACAAGCCCTTGTCCGTTCATTACACCACCTGCTGCAACAATTGGGATATGCGGAACTGCCGCTACTAACTGCGGAATTAACGCAAACGTACCAATCATTGCATCTTGTTCTTTCCCAATAAACGTTCCTCTATGACCTCCTGCTTCGCTACCTTGCCCGGCGATAATATCTACCCCTAGCTCGGCAAGTGCTCTCGCTTCTGCTACATGAGTCGCTGTTCCGATGACTTTTATTCCTCTTCTTTTTAATTCATCTATTTCTTCTTGTTCTAACGTTTGGAATGCAAAGCTAACGACCGGTACCTTTTCTTCTACTAACACTTGTAATTGTTCTTTATAACTTTTGGGAAGGTTTACTACATCCTCTTCCTCAATACCTAACTCTCTATTCACTCCATTAAGTAAGACTTTCGCCTCATTTATCTTCTCTTTTTCTATCTGCACCTCTTTCGTTAACAGTAAATTAACACCGAAAGGCTTATTTGTTAGTTCCCTTATTTTATAAATCGCTTTACGAATTTGTTCTGGGCTCATATAGCCTGCTCCAAGCGTTCCTAATCCTCCGCTATTACTTACAGCTGCAACAAGTTCTGGCGTTGTAATGGCACCCGCCATACCTGCTTGAATAATGGGATACTTAATTTGCAATATGTCTATTACTCGACTTGTAAACATCATTTCCCCTCCTATCCCCCTTATATCTTCTTTATTTGACAAGCTTTCCCCTTCTTTTACAAGGGTTGAACTTCATATGAAGCGAATATATTGAAAGAGAAGGAGGCTGAAAACAATGATTTATCCAAATGCGTTAAAACATGGTGATACAGTAATGATTATTGCACCGTCTGGTCCACCTACAATTGAAAGTGTATTAAAAGGTGTAAATGTATTACAAGAGATGGGATTATCCGTAATAATTGGGAAGAGTATTTATGAAAAGTATGGGTATTTAGCTGGAAGTGACCAAGTTCGTCTTGATGATATACATGAAGCCTTTACAAATAATGAAGTAAAAGCAATTTTCTGTGCACGAGGTGGTTACGGAAGCGCTCGTCTTCTCCCTCACATTCAATATGAAATCATTCAACAAAATCCAAAAATTTTTTGGGGATACAGCGATATTACAGCTTTACATACTGCTTTTTCACGTTATGCAAAGCTTGTTACGTTTCATGGTCCGATGATTGAAGAAGTAGGCAAAGGTATAGATTCTCTCTCTTTATCTTCTTTCAATCAGCTCTTCCACCCGTATTCTTCTATCTTATCTGCATCAGAATGTATCGTACCTAGCTCAGCCTGTACAGCTACCGGTACATTAGTTGGAGGGAATTTAGCTGTTTTAACGAGTGTAATTGGTTCACCCTATGAAATAAGTACAGCCAATACACTTTTATTGCTTGAAGATATCGGGGAAGAACCATACCGCATCGATCGTATGTTAAATCAACTACTTTTATCTGGAAAGTTTAATGAATGCAATGGCGTTATTTTTTCAAGTTGTCATGATTGCACCCCTTCTAAACCATCTCAATCATTGCAAACAATATTATATGAATATTTCATGCCATATGATATACCTGTCCTATTCGGTTTACCGATTGGACATATAAATCCAAATATCGGTATTCCCCTTGGAGCTACAGCAACAATAAATACAAATAATAAAACACTCTCTATTTCTTCAGGCGTAGCACTCCATGTTTAAATTAAAAAGGAAAAGCAATTAAGCTTTTCCTTTTACTTATAATAATTAAAAATTCGTCCAGATGCGATATCTGCAATTTCTTCCGGAATAAATGTTTTACTTATATCAGTACCAACATTTAATACAGCTGTTGCATCCTTCTCAATGCCACCAAATAATTCTTTTCCACGTATCGTAATAAGGGGTGTACCTTCTGGCAACACATCTTTTACAAATTTCAATTGTGTAAAGAACGGAACGATCCATCTACCCTCTCCTTGGAAATGACGCAAACGAAGTGTTCCTTCCGTTGCCCCGTCTTCTGCTTCAAGTGAACCAGCAACATAAAACTCCGTTGATAAGAGCAATTCATAAAATTCCTTTTGCTTTTGTTTATCCTCACCTGCTAAAACGAGTACTTTTTCTATTTTCTTTACTGAAATTTGCTCCATATGATGCCACCCCTATTTTCAAAATGATTATACTTAGATTATACGAAATATTCTTATTTTTTTCTACATAATTCCGTAATTATTTTCTTAAAATAATTTTAAGATATCTTCAGTCGTAACGATTTTAGCAAATTCATCATGTAAGTTTACAAGTGTCATATTGTGAATGTCCTCTGCACTATACTCTGCCCCGTCCAGACCTTTCCGATTGAATGTAGCCGTCGCATCGCTCACTAAATACGTTGTAAATCCTAAATTACCTGCCATTCGTGTTGTAGTCTCCACACAATGATTTGTTGTTAATCCTACAATCACTACCGTATTACATTTTTTCTCTCTTAATTGTTCTTCTAAATTTGTCCCAATGAACGCGCTATTAACGGATTTCTGGATAAGTATTTCATCTCGCAGTGGTTTCACTTCTTCTTTAAAGTTTACTGTTTCTGCTTGTTGATAAAACATCGACTGAACATTTTCTTTATTTACATGTTGAATATGAAAAACTGGTCGCTTCCTTCTTCTCCATTCTTCTAATAAACTTTTCATATTTTCTTCAGCAAAAAGATTATTTCTCTCCCCCCAGTATGGTAATTGAAACGCCTTTTGTACATCAATTATGATAAGTGCTATTTGATTAATCATCATTTTCTCCTTAATTTGGTTGTAGTTGAAATACAAAACCAAATTGCTGCGACGCAGTAATAAAACAAATATAAGCACACAGTTCTACAATTTCTTTTTCCGTCCAATATTGTTTTAATACATGAAACATATTATCATCTATCGCCTTTCGATCATGAACAAATGTATGCGCAAAAGTAACGGCTACACTAATCTCCTCTGCCTTTTGCACATCATCAGGTCTTCCCTTTGCCATGCAATACGGACATTCATTCCCATACGCTAATGTTCTTCTCACTTGCTCCTTCAACTCTGCTGAAAGTGTTCCTTTATTGTACAGTGTATCCTCTAACGTACTCCACGAATGTAATATGTCTGGATTATGGCCTAATAACTTTTGAAACTTTGTATCTCCTACATTTGATAATGAAATTCTCTCCATCATTTCCCCTCCTATTTCCTTCTATTTTATTGTAAAATAAATGAAGTTCACTTTACATTTCATATGAATCTTAATTCATATTTTTTCTTTACAAAAATTATCATTTTGCTGGAGGTATATTTACAAATGCAACTAGACCGTGTTGATCGAAAGATTTTAAATGAATTATATAATGATAGTCGCCTTTCCATGCGCGAATTAGCAAAGCGAGTAAACTTATCCGCTCCGTCTACTACAGAACGTGTTCGTAAACTTGAAAGTGAAGGAATTATTCAAAAATACACAATCGATATTGATTATAAAAAAGCAGGACTTGTTTTAGATTGTATTTTAGAAATCACTTTAAAAAATGGTGATACAACACGTATGCAACAGTTTATCCAATCTTATCCATCTGCAAGTTTTTGTTACCGGGTAACAGGAAGCTTATGCTACATTGTAAAAATTTCTGTTCCTTCACTCGTTGAACTTGAAGAATTTATCAATGATGTTTCTTCATATGCAACGACAGTTTCTCATATCGTATTATCAGAAGTATCTCTTACTCCAGACATTGAGCATATCTTCCCAGAAAATTAATTTATTTTTATCACGCTATTTGTTGGCAGTAAAACTCCCACCTCAAAATTCAGTTGTAGCCAAAAAGTTAATAGGGAGTCTGGCTACCCGTAAACGCCCAATTGGTGAAGGTTAATAATCGGTGAGGATGAATAAAACTCCAACTCATTAAAGTTTCACTTTATTCACAAAAAATCTAAAAACCCCTTACAAAAAGAATAAAAATAATATATTATGTATTAAAATACATAAAGTTCGAGAAAGGGGCTTTACATTGAAAATCTGGTTTTATGAAAAAACAGCACAATTAGATGACTTGCTTGGTATTTGGGACAATGTTCCGACGATCCCTCGAATTGGTGAAAAAGTGGAGCTTTTAAAAACTGTCCGCACTGTTACAGATATTAAATATGTAAAGAACGGTAATAATTTTCGTGTAGAAATTATTACGAATTAAAAAACATCTCTCCTTTTATACAGGAGAGATGTTTTTTAATTATCTATCATGTGCTTTTTTTATAACGATTTTATCTTCTTCTACAGAAACTGTTACATAATCATTTTCTTCTAACCGAAGCTTATTTACCGCTTCATCTGGTAGTTCTACAGCCATCAATCTATCTGTTACGATCACTTGACTATACAATTCATTTTCTTGTGATGCATTCACTACCTTTTCTTCATTTATGAAGCGCACTGGTGGCACACCCACTTCTTTTACTGTACGCCATTGTTTCCAAACATAAGGAATTAACCAAAGTAACCCAACAACTGTAAGACCGATACCAATCCATAAATTACTTTGTGCTTGTAATTCAGGAATTGAGATTGCAGTACCTTCTTCTCCACCGACAAATTGCATACTTGTCGCAATTAAATTATTAAGAGCATGCACAGCAATATTCGTCCATATATTTTTCGTTTTTATGTATAAAAGGCACATAACAACACCAAACATGAAAGCACCAATAACATCAAAGTGTCCTAAACCAAAAATAAGTGAAGATATAATTACAGCTTTTTTAATTCCCCATTTATAAGCCATTCGCTGTAAAAAGAATCCCCTAAAAATAATCTCTTCCATAATAGGTGCTAATACACATGCTGAAATGAAAGTAAATATCGTCATATATATGTTACTCGTATTAATAACAGTTCCATCTTCTAACATGGTAACTAAGAAATTCGGTAACGTATGTGCTAATATGTAAAATTGAATATGAGATATACCGACTGAAAAAATCATTCCCATTATCGTTGCTAATAAAATGAGTCCCCACGGTAAACGTCCTGGCTTATCAAAGAAACTTTTAAAAACAACATTATTTTTATTTGCTTTTACGTACAACCAAAATAACGGAAATACAAAAAATACAGTTATTTGTGAAATAACCTCTAACGTGCTATCAGAAACATTTGATAAACCTAATGGAATCATCGTAAGAAACAACCCTATCATCATCCATCCAAAAAAGCTACGTAGTCTTATACGTGAAAATGCATATTGCAATATTGCACACCTCCAAAGATTGTTAAAGTAAAACTTTAATCAGTTATAGGGAATCCTTCTCCTACAAATAGCAGGATAACTATATTATAATATGAATATAGTTGAAAATCTTCCTATTTTTCTCAAATACTTTCGAGCAACGTATCTCTTAACATATATAATAACGAATTTATTGGATATACCATATCACAGTTCTTCAACTTCGTTACAACTTACATTTGCTGTACTTAAATAGCTGGAGAAGATCCGGTATTCTATCGCTAACAGCATCTCAAATTAACAATACAGAATACTAGAAATGTAAAAAACTATGTAATAAAAATCCCCGTTTTTACAAACGGGGATTTCTTTTATTATAATACGTCACGTTTTTGGAATAATACACTTGATGCTACAAGTAATACAGCAAAATATGCAGCTAAAAGTAATAATGAAGTTGTAAACGTAAATTCTGCAAATGGTGGCTCCATTCCATCGCTTACCAATTTATTACTGTCGTAAGCTCTTAAATCTAAATGGAAGAATACTACAAACTTCGCTACACCTTTTGCAAACATCATTAGTGCAATAGTAATTGCTCCTTGCAAGAAATATAAGAACAACGTAATAATTAATGGCAATACGGATTTTCTAAATACATTTGCTAAGAAAAAGGCAAGTGTTGCAAAGAAAAATGGTGATACAAACTGATATAACATCGTTTTTAAAACAATTCCTAACGTTAAATCTGTTTTACTACCATCCATTACAATACCACCAATAATCGTTGCAATGAACATACCAGCAAATATGATAAATAGCATCGCTAATAACACAGTAATATATTTAGAAAATAAAACTGTAAGTCGTTTTCTTGGACGAATTAACAATTGTTTAATTGTACCTTTTTGGAACTCATCAGTAAGAGTACGGGCTGCAAGTGTGATCCCAAAAATTGTTGCGAATAAAACGATTAAACCAATCTCTGAGTTTGCATAATCTAAATACGACCCCTTAAACTCATCACCTTTTCCCCACTTCATCATTGCTAAATTCCCTAAAATTTCGAGTGCCGCAATGACACCGATTAAAATATACATACCTTTTTTCGCATGTAACTTTAAAAATTCATTTTGAATTAATTTAAACATTACGCTTTCACTCCCCCAGTAATCGCTAAGAATTCATCCTCTAACGTTTTATTTTGAACGGTAACACCATATACAAGCACATCAGCATGCACAAGTTTTTTTACAAGCTGTGGAATGCTCTCTTTTGTTACAGATGCCACAATTACATTCTCCTGTGCTTTACCCTTAATAATTTCATTCGCTTTCTGAACTTCATCTACTTCAAACGCTACTACTACTGTCTCATCATGTTTCGCTTGTTCATGTAAGTTGTACTCTTGTACAAACTCACCTTGTTTAATAATTACGACGCGATCACACATTAATTCAATTTCACTTAATAAGTGACTCGATACGATTACCGCGATATTCTCTTCTTTCGCTAGTCGTTGTAAATAATCACGAATTTGGCGAATACCAGCTGGATCTAATCCATTTGTCGGTTCATCTAAAATTAATATTTTCGGCTGATGAAGTAACGCCTGCGCAATTCCTAAACGTTGTTTCATACCAAGTGAGTATGTTTTTACCTTTTTATGAATTGCATGCTCTAATTCAACAAGCTTTACAATTTCAGCGATGCGCTCTTTATTAATAGGTGTAATTGCCATGTTCGCAAAATGCTTTAAGTTTTGCATACCAGTCATATAATCATATAGTTCGGGATTTTCTACAATCGCTCCAATTTGCTCTAACGCCTTTTCACGTTCCGTGCGAATGCTATGACCACAAATTGTAATATCGCCTTCTGTCATAGAAATAAGACCTGTCATCATACGAATTGTCGTCGTCTTACCACTACCGTTCGGTCCAAGGAATCCGTACACTTCCCCTTCTCGAACCTCAAATGATAAACCTCGAATAATTTCTGTTCTACCAATCTTTTTTCGAACATTTTCTAATTTTACTACTACATTTCCCAATGCTGATTCCTCCTTTAGACTTCTAGTTTTTTGTCGATAATATAAGCAATTACATATATTATTAGAGCACTAACAATTACCATAAAACTTATATTAAAAATATTAAATCCATTTTCTTGAAACATCTCAATAAAAAGACTTTTACTTTCACTACGATATTCTACTCTTCGCAATCCTTGGAAAGCTGGAGCTAATTTTCCTAGCAAGGTTACCGCTAAAGTAATCGTTATATTTACTACTAGAGAAATAATAACGATCAGTATATTTTGTGCTTTTTTCTTTTTAGTGAGCAACTTAACTAGAGTAATTACTAATAAGATTTGTAACGTCACAAACAAAAAATCAAACAAATCGCTTATTGCATATATTAAATTATTCATTATGCCCACTTGCATTATTTCTTTTGCCTCTACATATACAGAAGTCGTAGGAAAAGCTAATACATAACTTACGTAGAAAAGAACTCCACATACCCCATACCATATAGCCATTGCAATATATGAGAAAATAAGCATAGAAAACACATATTGTTTCCCAGATATTGCTGTAATCCGTAACATTGGATTGGTTAGTAAGCGAGAATATGACTTCATTGTTTGCAAAAACATATAAATTACATAAAAAAGAAAGATAACCATAATAATCCCAAATATGCCCTCTTGTCTATTGATGGCCGCATCACTCTTTCTTACAATCATTTGCGAAAATAAAACCGCTTCAATTAGCACAAAAAGTAAAAAAGTAACAATGTATCTTTTCTTATTTACATTCCACAAATAGGATAGTATTGACTTCACTTACTAAACACCTCCTTAAACAGTTCATGAATTGCTTTTCCTCTCTGAAAACGAAGTTCTTCTGTATTTTCATATAGAACAATTTCCCCATCTTTTAAAAAGATTACTTCATCAAAAATATTTTCAATTTCATTTATTAAGTGAGTTGAAATTAATATAGTACAATCTTCTCTATAAAACTGTAAAATTAAATCCAATACGTGTTCTCTAGAAAGAGGATCAATCCCGCCCAGCGGTTCATCCAGTACGTATAACTTCGCTTTTCGAGAAAATGTTAAAATGATTTGTAGCTTCTCAATCATCCCTTTTGACAATGCTTTAATTTTTTCTTCTAACGGTATTTTAAATTCCGCAATCGTATCTACCGCTTTTTGAATATCGAAGTCTTTATAAAAATCTCGATAGAAAAATAAAGCATCTTTTACAGTCATCCAATCATCAAAGACTGGCTTATCGGACATAAATGAAACAATTTCTTTCGTCTCTAACCCAACTTTTTTACCGTTAATTGTAATGCTACCTTCAGAAGGGTGCTGCAAACCTGCAATCATTTTCAATAACGTCGTTTTCCCGCTCCCATTATCTCCAACAAGCCCTATAATTTTCCCTTCCGTAATCTCTATGTTCAATTCACGAATCACTGCTTTTAACCCGTATCTCTTCCATAAGTTTTCTATTTTTAATAGTTCTGTCATTTGCTCTCCTCCCTCTTCTCATGTAAGGAAGAACGAAGAATTGAAAGGATTTCGTCTTCTGAAAACCCTAAGTTATCCATTCCATCTATAAAAGAATGAAGTAATTCTTTCGCCATATCTTTGCGCAGCTCCATAATTTTCTCCCCTTCATTCGTTACATATCGTCCCATTCCTCTACGCGTTACAACAACACCATCACGTTCCAATTCTTGAAATGTTCGTTGAATTGTATTTGGATTTACTTGTAATTCACTCGCTAATTCACGTACAGAGGGAATTTTATCACCAGGCGATAAATGCCCAACTACAATTTCTTTTTTTATGTATTCCATTACCTGAATGTAAATGGGTGTATTTGGAGAAAATTCTATTTTCATTTCTTCCCTCCTTCCGTCTTAGTGTACTAGTTAAATAGTACACTAAGACAGAATATATGTAAATACTTACAAATAAAATGTAATAAAAAGGCAGTGCAACTTTCGTTACACTGCCTCCTTGCAATCAAAACTAGTACAGTAAACAATATGATAGTTTTACTAGTTTGAATCCGTATATAATTTTATACAAAAATTACTTTCCTTTTACTTGCGCTAGTACAGATTTAAACGTATTAATAACTGTATCTACCTCTTCATAACTAATTGTAAGAGATGGTTCGATACGAATTGTTTTTGAGTTAATTAACGTTCCAGCAACGAGAATACCTTGATCAAACATTGCCTTTGACACTTCGTAACCAATCTCGTCTTTATGGAATTCAATACCAATCATTAAACCTTGACCACGAATTTCAAAGATTTTATCCTCGTGCCCTTCTGCTGCTTGTTTCAATCCATTTAAGAAATACGCCCCAACTTCAGCAGCACGTTCTGGTAATTTCTCTTCCAATAATACATGGATTGTTGCAATTGCAGCCGCACATGCCAGCGGATTCCCTCCAAATGTTGTTGTATGCATAAATGGATTTTCAAACCAACTTTGGAATACTTTCTCTTTCGCAACGATAGCTCCTGCTGGCATAACGCCTCCACCAAATGCCTTCGCCAGACAAATAATATCCGGCACAACATCATATAATTCCGCTGCAAACATTTTCCCTGTACGTCCCATTCCAGTTTGTACTTCATCGAAAATAAGGAGTGATCCAAACTCATCACAAAGCTCTCGTACTTGTTTCAAATAATTTTCTGGAGGTAAAATAATACCGCCCTCTCCTTGAATTGGTTCTAAAATAACTGCTGCAACATCTTCTCCCACTAATGCGCATGTCTCAAATGTTTTTCTCATCATATCAATATCGCCAAATGGGACATGACGGAAACCCGGAATTAATGGTAAAAATGGCTTGCGGAACATTCCTTTTGCCGTCCCAGATAAAGCACCAAGGCTCTTACCATGGAAAGCACGAGTTGTAGAAATGAAAGTTGTTCGTTCACTATACATTTTTGCTAGTTTTAATGCTGCCTCTACACTTTCTGTTCCACTATTTGTGAAGAAGGCATATTTCAAATCACCAGGTGTAATATCCGCTAAAATCTTTGCAAGAATCGCTCGAAGTGGATCTAGTAAATCTTGACTGTGTAATGCTTGACGCTTTAGTTGATCTGTCACAGCTTTTACTACTTTCGGATTACGGTGACCAACATTGTAAATTCCGAATCCACCTAAACAGTCAATGTATTTTTTACCATTAATATCCATAAAACAAGATCCTTCATCAGACCATTCTACTGCCGCAAATTGTCCATCCTTTGTTACTGTTTTTCTATATGCTAGAAAACCAGGATTCACATGCTCTCTAAATCCATCTACTGTTTCTTTTTGAATCCAGTTTGCTTCTTCTTCAGGAACTTTTTCTTTTTCAATTAACTGTAGTACTTTCGTAATATACTCATTTACATTTGAACCTTTTACATCTTGTTCATTCAATTTATTTTCCACGTTCGTTCCCATTTATTTCACTCCTATATTCTTTTTATTTGCAAACCAACCAATAGGTTCTACTTCTAGATTTATATTAATCTGCTTAATTTCTTGAAATTCCTCTAAACCAAACGTTCCTAGACTACGACCTATACCACTTTGCTTATATCCACCCCAAGGTGCTTCATTGTATGTTGGATGATAGCTGTTAATCCACGTAATTCCTGCGCGAAGCTTGCGAATTACACGCATTGCTTTCGCACCATCAACTGTAAATACCCCTCCAGCTAAGCCATAATCTGTACCATTTGCTAACTCAATTGCTTCTTGTTCATTTTTAAACTTTTGAATTACTACAACAGGACCGAAAATTTCTTCCTGTACAATGCGCATATCGGGTTTTACATTGACAAAGACCGTTGGTTCAATAAAGAAACCCTCACCTTTTCCATCTGTCAGTATTCGCTTACCTCCACAAGCAATGTCTGCGCCTTCGTCTTTCCCAATTTCAATGTAGCGTAATACTTTTTCCATATGTTCTTGACTTACAAGTGGTCCCATTTCTGATTCAGGATTATCACCAGGCCCAACGTTAATTTGCTGCGCTCGCTCCACAAAACTATTAATAAATTTATCGTAAACGCTTTCTTCAACAAGGATTCTCGATCCTGCTGAACATACTTGTCCGCTACCTGCATAAATACCAAATAGTGCATAATCAATAGCTGTTTCAAAATCTGCATCTGCAAAAATAATATTCGGTGATTTGCCTCCAAGTTCTAGCGAAATCTTTTTCATATTATCTGCTGCAGTTCTCATAATGTGCTTGCCTGTTTTTGTTCCACCTGTAAAGGAAATCATATCCACCTTACTACTCGCTGCAATTTCATTCCCTACTATTGGACCGGCCCCCATTACCATATTAGCAACACCTTTTGGTAGCCCTATTTTTTCAAGGATTTCGAATAGCTTTGTCGCAGTAATTGGTGTCACTTCAGAAGGTTTAAACACAATTGTATTTCCAGCTGCTAAAGCAGGTGCAATTTTCCATACACTCATCAATAGCGGATAATTCCATGGAACAATTAATCCACAAACACCAACTGGCTCTCTTACAACCATTGCTTGCATTGGATCGGCTACATGATATGTTTGCCCATCTGGCTTTGTAATCAATCCAGCATAATAGCGAAAACAAGCCGCTGCATCTCCAATATCTCCTTCTGCCTCACGGTATGTTTTTCCATTATCCATTGTTTCAAGATACACTAACTCTTCCATATTTTTATCAATTTCATCTGCTATTTTAAATAAATATGATGCCCTTTCAGCAGTGGATGTTTCTGACCAAATTCCACTATCGAAAGTCGCTCTTGCCACTTCGATCGCGTATTTTGTATCCTCAATTGTTCCCTCAGGTGCATATGCTATACCCTTGCCATTCGCAGGGTTAATTATTGTTCTTTTTTCTTGATTACTAGACTCTCTCCATTCACCGTTTACATACATTTTTAAATCTAGCACTATATTGAATCCTCCTTTATTGATCGTTTATATATTTATAAGCAAGTTTCATGCCAACATTTAAAGCACAAAGGAATCCTATAAAAACTAACTATATTCTTACGTGTAATAAAAAAGAAGTATGCGTTGTTGCATACACTATTCCACTTTGCATAAAACAAAACATAGATCAGTACCATTACCATCTTTCATTTTGCTGAAATGTGAGATGATAGTACTTGCCAACCACGAATAGCGGAAAACTCGCTAAACTAACAAAAAAGGAGAAGTCTATGTGACCTTCTCCTTTTTTAGGAATACGAGATTATATCAGTTGGCATTCCTTTTTCACTGACAATCCTTTGATATTTTCGACTCACTGAAGATTGGCTAATGCCAAGAGCTTTTGCTGCCTTAGTCGTTGTTTTATACTGCTTCATTGCAAGTAAAATCAATTGTTCTTCTACAGAATGTAGTGCTTCTTGTAACGGTAATACTCTCGTAATAACTGGTTTTGATTTTTTAAAGTCATAACCGGGGGTTAAAAACTTACTAACAAACTCAGCTTCAATTACTGGATCGTCTGCTGATACTACTAAACGTTCAATCATATTTTGTAATTCACGTACATTTCCTGGCCATGAATAAAACTCTAGTAAGTTAAGTGCATCCGGAGTTAAATGATAGTTTTTATTATATTTTTCATTTAACTGTTGTAAAAAATGAAAAGCGAGTACTGGGACATCTTCCATTCGCTCTCGTAGAGGAGGCACTTGCAATGGAATTACATTTAAACGATAAAATAAATCTTCACGGAACGTTCCTGCCTCTACCATCTTTTCCAGACTTTTATTTGTAGCGGCAATAATTTGTACATTTATTTTCGTAGGTATTGTACTTCCAATAGGAATTACTTCTTGTTCCTGCAGGACCCTAAGCAATTTCACCTGCAAATGTAGAGGCATTTCTCCAATTTCATCTAAAAATAAAATACCTTGATCAGCTCGCTTGAAATATCCTTCTTTTCCATTTTTATCTGCTCCTGTAAAAGCACCTTTCGTATAACCAAATAGTTCACTTTCTAACAAAGTTTCTGGAATTGCACCACAATTTAATTTTAAAAATGGCTTTGCAGATCGCTTTCCAAGTTGATGAATTGCTTGAGCAATTACTTCCTTCCCGACGCCCGATTCTCCGGAAATAAGAACATTGGAAGAGAAATCTGCTATTTTTTTAGCTTGGTTTATAATTTGCTCCATTTTCGGACTACAGTAAATAAGTTTCTTAAGAAAACGATCTTTATTTTTAAAATCATCTAATTCCTTCTTATATTGCTCTGATATTCTCTTTATTTCATGTAATTCCGTCTTTAATCTCGTAGCTTCTGTAATATCCCTTGAAGCAATAATAATACGATGAAGCTCTCCGTTTTCATCAAATACAGGATTTCCAACTGCCAATATTTTTCTTCCACTTTTTGTTTCTTGTACAACTGATACCTTTTTTTGTTGCTCCAATACTAATCGCGTAACAGATGGACTAAATAACCCTTTCTGTTCTAAGTCTAAAAGGTTTTTACCTAAAAGATCCTTCAAATTACTCCCCCAAAAATCATTAATAACGGTTTCACTGTAACGAATTAATTCCCCTTTATGATTAACAACTAATATTTCATCATAAATACTAGACAAAATTGCATGCAAATCTTTGTTTAAATCCTTTATATATTCAATTTCCATTGCCATGTCCTCAACCATCGGCAAATCTTGTACGATAATAACCATTCCTTCAATATTTCCATCAAAGTTTGGAATGGGACTGTAGTCAACTAATACACCCATCTCATTTGTGATTTGTAATTGATTCAAAATTGTCTTTCCCGTTGCAAATACGTTATTAATATGTCCTTCGTTAAAAATTTGTTCTGCTGGTACATTCATTACTCTTTCAGGTGTAGATTTAATCATCTTCAAACCAGATTCATTGCAATTTACAATTTTCTTTTCACGATCCACTACAAAAATCCCCATTGGAATAGACGTTAAAATAATTTTTAATATATCAACACTCTGATTTTCTTGTTTAAATAGTTCTGCAAAAACATCTTCTCTTCTTATATATCCTATTAACTCATCCATTTCATTTTTCACTATCGCAATCGGCGCTCCAATAATTTGAAACAGAGCTGTTAAAGAAATATTTTTACTAAGATAACATATTGTATCTAGCGAAACTGCATTTGCAAGCAATGCCTTGGAATGTAAGTCCTTACTGTTTGATAGCAGATCCTTGACATGAACGTATGCAAATAATTTCTCTCCCCTTTTTAAAAATAGAAAAGGTTCTTTTATATTTTCAACGTCTATATTCCATTCCTTTTCGGATTGATCGATAGGTAGAGAAACAATAGGTCTAATTTTATTACGAGCAATGGAAAACATTCTGCTATTCCTCCTTTGGGCTACTTAATTTGTATTGTATCATTAAATACAGATTTTTTTAATTAATCTGAAAATAAAACATTCTTTCCTTTACTTAATAAAAAAAGGAAGATGAGCACCTCCATCTTCCTCATTGTTCTATCATTAATCACTACCACTAACGAAAAGGTCTTCTTGAATATAAGCTAATACCATACCTGGAATTACTTTATCTCCTGCCTCTACTTCTAAAGAGTGAACTTCTCCGCTACATCCCATCTTAATTACTTCCAGTTTACCATTCATATCTTTAATCGAAAATAATGGCTCCCATTCATAAACTCGAGAATCCTTAACAATAGAAACTTTTTCAATTGTTCCATAGCATGGACTCGTAATAATATCATAGTACATAATCAATCATCCCCTTCTTTTATTCTATTAATATTGCTCTTCTAACCTTTGTGACTGAAGAATCATATAAAAAAAGCTTTGAAACTCTTCTATGTCTTCAATCTCAATTCCTAACCTCGGTGCCCAATATTGTTCCTCTACAATATCTTCTTGACTTAACAAAATCATTCTCCCATTTTGAATAGAGGTAACCATTGCTTTTCCAAGAAACTGTTGTGAATACGTAACAGCTATATCGTAACGATGACTTTTCGACAAAACACAATAATAACCGATTGGTTGTCTCTCCACTTCTTCTAATAAAATATCCAGTTTCATTTGAGCCCTCCTTTAGGTTAAAAATGCAACCAACCTCTTAGGCGCGATGCTTCTACAATCTTACGAACTCCTTCAATATAAGCAGCAATTTTCATATTTACTCCAAAGTGTTTTGAAGTGTCAAGTACGTTAGAAAAACTAGATGTAATTTTCTCTTTTAAACATTGATCAACATATTGCTCTGTCCAATAATATCCTTGATTATTTTGACACCATTCAAAATAAGAAACAATAACCCCACCCGAGTTTGCTAAAATATCTGGAACAACCAAAACTCCCTTTTCTTCTAACATCGTTATCGCCTCTTTTGTTGTTGGACCATTTGCAGCCTCAATGATAATCTTACATCCAAGCTTTCCTGCATTATGTTTCGTAATGACTCCCCCAATTGCCGCTGGAATGAGTACATCACATTCTTTTTCTAACAACTCCTGATTAGAAATTGTTTTACTAAAAAGATTCGATACTACACCGAAAGAATCTCTGTTTTCTAATAAATAAGGAACATCTAAGCCGTCTGGATTATAAATTCCTCCTATAGCATCTGATACCCCAACTACTTTCACACCAATATCATATAAATATTTCGCCAAATACCCTCCAACATTCCCAAATCCTTGAATAATAACTCTCATATTTTGTAATGGAATTTGTTTTAACTCACTTACTAACTGAAGCGTATACAATACACCTTTAGAAGTTGCTGTTTCCCGTCCTTGTGATCCTCCTAGCATTAATGGTTTCCCGGTTATAAAGCCTGGAGAGTCAAACTCCCTAATATGGTCATATTCATCTAGCATCCAAGCCATAATTTGCGCATTTGTGTACATATCAGGAGCCGGAATATCTTTCGTCGGTCCCACAATTTGACTTACTGCCCTTACATACCCACGACTCAATAACTCTAATTCTCTAAAACTCATCTCCTGTGGATTACAAATAATCCCGCCCTTTGCGCCTCCATATGGCAGTCCTGTCACTCCACATTTCAAGCTCATCCAGCCAGCAAGTGCTTTTACTTCTTCTGCCGTAACATCTGGATGGAATCTAATACCACCTTTCGTTGGCCCAGCTGCGTCATTATGCTGAGCACGATACCCTTGAAATACCTTTGTTGTTCCATCATCCATACGAACAGGAATACTTACTTCTAAAAAACGCATTGGTTTTTTCAGAAATTCAAATACTTCGTCTGGATAATGTAAAAAATGAAGCGCCTCTTTTAATATAGCTTGAAATTCCTCTAAAGGATTTTCAACCTCACCTGTATGTTTTTCTGACTGAATCGGCACGATAACACCCCGCTTTTTATTTTTACTAATTATACAAAGCAATAATCGTGCCAAGTGAAAATGCTACGATAATCATATTGTGTCACCCTCCTACTTATGACGCTTTGAATGACTTATGCAATACTGCATGATTATTAAATATAAAAAGCAAAAGACATCGGGATTTATCCGATGTCTTTTGCTTTTTACATTTCCTGCACTTCTTCAAAATGCATTTGCGGAGGAGCTAAGCGGAACATATTTGTAATATATAAAAGGTATCCCATTCCAATAGCAGCCCAGCAAATACCGAGAATAAGTGAATGAACATTGAGATTAAACCATAGTACTGCTACAGTACCAGCACCTAAAATAGGCATCACTAAAAAATTTAAACAGTCTTTTATCGTTTTATATCTTTTTTTCTTAATTACATAGTAGGAAATTACAGATAAATTAACAAATGTAAATGCAATAAGCGCTCCAAAATTAATAAGTGATGCTGCCGTTTCTAAATCAATGAATATCGCAGAGAGTGAAATAACTCCTACAATAATAATGTTATATACTGGCGTTCGCCAACGAGGATGAATGTATCCGAATATTTTTTTCGGAATGACATTATCTCGCCCCATTACGTACAATAATCTAGACACACTTGTATGAGAAGCTAAACCAGACGCGAGTGTCCCCATAAGCGTTCCTACTAAAAAGAAAGCTTGAAATAGTTTTCCACCAACATATAGCGCAATTTCTGGAGACGCTGATTCTTTATCTTTAAATACAGATGTATCTGGAAAGAAAGATTGTGTAAAATACGTAGTTGTAATGAATAAAACTCCACCGATTAAAGCAGTAAGAAAAATAGCCCGAGGTATTGTCTTCCTCGCGTTTGGTGTCTCTTCCGAAAATGTAGTTACTGCATCAAAACCTAAAAATGAAAAACAAAGAATTGTTGCACCTGCAACTAACGGTGATATTTGTATATCTGATTGAAAAAACGGCTGAATGGAAAAAACTTCTCCTGTTCCCTCTCCCGCTAATAAACCTTTTATAACTAGAAAAACAAACACGGCCATTACTAGCACTTGAAATATTACTAAAAACGTATTGAAGTTAGCAGTAACATTTACGCTAATAACATTTATAAGTGTAATCAGTAGAATAAAACCAATGACCCATATCCAATTAGGAACACTTGGAAAAAATGCTGACAAATAAATTCTCGTTAATAGTGCGTTCACCATCGGCAGAAACAAATAATCCAATAATGCGGACCATCCAACAAGAAACCCAAGTCTTGCACTAATTGTTTTCTGTGTATACGTATAAGCTGATCCTGCGGTAGGAAAAACCTTTACCATTTTGCCGTAGCTTGCAGCGGTAAACAACATCCCTGCTAATGCAATCAAATAAGCTCCTGGAACATGTCCACCCGTTTTTTCCGAAACGATTCCAAACGTATCAAATCCAACCATCGGTGTCATATACCCGACCCCTAGCATAACAATTGACCAAAGTCCTAATGAACGTTTTAAACCAACTACTTTTCCCACCTATCATTCCCCCTACTTTCTCTATCTCATTTTCATTTGAAAATTGACAGCAAAAAGGAAACGCTTTCAAATAGCTGTATACATCACACCAACTATTACAGTTCCCTTTTGTTTTTAAATATCATGCAATTTTCGAGCCAAAATGTATGTAATTAAAAAATTCAATTCGAAAGAAAACATATAGGTGGAATGAGGCCTCACTTCTTCTCATTTTTTATTCATTTTGACATAAGTTATTCAATCTCTCATACTGCTAAATATAAAAAATAAAACTTTAATTCGTGTTTTTTATTTTCACTCCCTTACAAATTTGGCTTTTATGAGATAGGAATATTTCCATGAAATAATAACATTATGTAAACTATCCATAGAAAAAAGCTGTCTTTTCTATAAAGACAGCTTTTTCTATGACACGATATTAAAAATTGAATGCGAAGTCATCGTCAGATAACTTTTCAACGTTCGTTGCTTTTACGTAACCATTTCCTTTTACAGAGAAGAAATCATGGTTTTTCGTATCTGTACGTAGACCATTTAAAACGATTGGGTTAATTTCTTCTTCTTCAAACTTCGGCTCAAGTCCTAAATTCATAAGTCCTTTATTCGCATTGTAGCGAACGAAACGATTTACATCATCTACAAGACCGATTGAAGTGTAAATTTCTTCTGTGTATGCCATTTCAATTTCATATAGTTCCATTAATAACTCTTGCGTTTCTTTTTGCACTTCTTGTTGATCTTCTGCAGAAAGCTCTGCGAAAAGTTGTTGTGCTAAAATACCGACGAATACGCCGTGAATGGACTCATCACGAATGATTAGATTAATAATTTCACCACTTGCCGTCAATTTACCTTGACCTGCTAAGTAAAGTGGATAGAAGAATCCACTATAGAATAAGTAACTTTCTAAGAACACACTTGCTACCATTGCCATGTATAACTCTTTTTTCGTTACTTGAGGCTTTAATAAACGACGATAGTAACGAGTAATAATACCAGCCTTTTTCTCAAGTAATGGATGATTGTCTACCCATTCAAAAATATCATCAATTTCTTCTTCCGTAGCTAACGTTGTAAAAATATGACTGTAACTCTTCGCATGTACTTCTTCCATAGCTCCCATGAAAGCTAATACACTTTTTGCTTGTAAATTTTCAAGATGAACAAGTACAAGTGGCATCCCTTCGCCACCTTGTTTCGTATCTAAAAGTGTTAAACCACCTAATACACGCTTATAAGCAATTTGCTCTTCTTTTGATAATTGTGCCCAAGTATTTTTGTCAGAAGACACCGCGATTTCTTCTTCTGTCCAAAACTGAGCGATGTTTTGCTTCCAAAACATTAAACTAAAATCATCTTCCTTTTTGTTCCAGTTTACCGCACGCATTCAATCGCCCCTTCTCTAAATAAACATGAAAAATTGATAACTAAGCATGAGCAGGGTTCAGAAAACCCTGCTCATAATGTCTCACTTTTTTATATTAAACGGTACAAGCTACGCACTCTTCCACGCTTAATTTACGTGTTCTCGTATAATACAGACTCTTTAAGCCTTTTTTATGTGCATAGATGTAGTAACGTGCTAACTCACGTGTTGAAATATCACTATTAACATAAAGAATTGTACTAATTCCTTGGTCAATATGCTCTTGAATTTCTGCAATTAAATCAATTAATTTAAACTGATTCATATCGTAAGAAGATTTATAATACCAGAACGTATCTTTTGATAAATACGGCATTGGATAATATGTTGTCGCATTCGCATACGTTCTTGATTCGATTTGACTTACGATCGGCATTACGCTTGAAGTTGCATTTTGAACGTAACTGATAGATTGTGTTGGAGCGATAGCAAGACGGTATGAATTATATAATCCATTCTTCTGCACTTGCTCTTTTAAACTTGTCCAATCTTCTTTTGTTGGAATATGAATTCCTTCAAATAGTTGCTGAACTTTTTCAGTTACTGGGCTGTAATCTGTCGTTTCATACTTCTCAAAGTATGTGCCGTTCGCATAATCAGACTTATCGAAGTCTTTAAATGTTTCGCCTTTTTCTTTAGCGATTTCCATACTTTTCTCAATAGAGTAGTAATTTAACATCATAAAGAATGTACGTGCGAACTCTTTCGCTTCTGCACTTTCATAACCGATTTTATTTTTTGCTAAATATCCATGTAAGTTCATTGCTCCAAGTCCAACTGAATGAAGCTCATCATTTGCTTTTTTCACAGTTGGTGCATTCGGAATGATTGTCATATCAGAAACAGCTGTTAAAGCTTCCATTCCTGCATGAACTGCTTCACGAATTTCTTTATTTTCCATTACATTTACGATATTTAGTGATCCTAAGTTACAGTTAATATCGCGGCGGATAATGTCATCTGTACCGTAATCATTTATTTCAGAAGTTTCTTGTAGCTGGAAGATTTCTGTCTCGAATGTTCAACCGAGTTCGCTACTCCTCAGTCCGTTGCTCATGCAACTGCTGTATGTCACCATACAGGACAGACTATATCATCACCTACAGCATTACCTGATTAGGTGCTCCGCTTTTCGAACGCCAATCACTTGCGCTCTACTCCCATAAGGGATAGTCGTTAGGCTTTTACTTATCTTAATCTTTCAGAAAGTCTCTTATTACTTTATGTTGTCCGATCACTCTGCTATACAAAATAATAAGATACATTCTGAACTTTTCTATTTTCATTCTAAGATAAGATTTAGCACGGTAGGTTACCTCAAACTTGAGGCTTTCCCCGTTTAACGGAGTTTTCGACTAGCATTTCTACTAGAAGGTGCTACATATTTAACACAAGTTCGACATCTTCACAGTTCCAATATCCTTCAGTGGATGCTGATTATTTGCATTTGATTTAAACATTAAGTATGGATAACCAGACTCAAGCTGAATCATTGCGATTTTAATAAGCATATCACGTGCACTAATATCTAGCGGCTTCTTCTTCACTTTCGGATTGCTCATTAATTCATCGTACATTTCATCAATGTCAATATCATCTAAATGCTTGCCATATTCTTTAAACACCGTATAAGGCGCGAAAACATGGAAAGGTTCGTTTTTTTCAGCAAGCTCAAAGAACTTACTTGGAACGATAATTCCGATTGATAGAGACTGAATACGGCTCTTCTCGTCGGCATTTATTTTCTTTGTATCAAGGAATTCGATAATATCCCAATGGAAGATGTTTAAGTATACTGCACCAGCACCTTTTCGTTGGCCAAGTTGATTCGCATATGAAAACGAATCTTCAAGCAATTTCATAACAGGTACTACACCACTTGCAGCGTTATCAATACCTTTAATTTGCTCACCACGTGCACGTAGCTTAGATAAGTTTAAAGCTACTCCCCCGCCAATTTTTGATAATTGCATTGCAGTATTAATGTTAAAGCCGATTGAATTTAAGCTATCGTCCATCTCTAACAAGAAACAAGACACCATCTCTCCTCTTCTGCTTCTTCCCGCATTTAAAAAGGTTGGTGTCGCTGGTTGGTAGTTTTGTTTTACAATCATGCTTGCGAATTGTTTTGCCTTCGCAACATCACCGCGTCCTAAGTATAATGACACAATTGCTACACGATCTTCATAGCTTTCTAAGTATTGTTTTTGATCATTCGTTTTTAACGCATAATCTTTGTAGAACTTAGATGCTGCCATATAAGATTGGAATTCGAAGTTTTCACCATAAGCGATGTTATATACTTCTTCTACTTCCTCCAAGCTATACTCGTCCAGAACGTTGTAATAGTAATCATGTTCTTTCATATACTCCATTCGCTCTGCCACGCTATTAAAAGGAACGGTATTCTCTCTAGCTTCTTCCATAAAGACTTCTAATGCCTCTTTATCTTTATGAAGCTGATAAAAACCGTCCTGCATTTGCGTGATTTCATTATTCAGTTCAATGTGTCGCAATCTCCCGCACCCTTTCCTTAAAATATTCTACATCGTTATTTGTTCCTGATAACTCAAATTTTGATACAATAGGCACTTCATATTTAGCAGAAATTTTGTCAGCACTTGCACCGAACATGTCTCCCCAGTTACGATTGCCGCTTGCAGATACGCCTTTTAATTTGTCATTATTGCGCTCTAAAAATTCTAAAACACGTTCTGGTACATTGCCAAAACCTGTTGTATACGTAATAAGAATAAAGTCTTCATCTATTACTAGATCTTCACCAATTTGAACGGCCGGCATATTTAATTTGTGAATGAAACGCTTCACGTTTCCTGTCATAGAATCATATGCAACTAACATTTCCGACCCTCCCTCTCCAATCTATACTCTTTGTATGTCGTTTCTTGATTTCTCTATATATTGTATTACGTTTCAAAACAAGACACAAGATATATGTATAAATTCTTTCTTTTTTTAACTTTTACTTTTCGACAAGACCGCCGATTTTTTTCAATACAATGACTATGAAACAACATTCTAAAACTCATGTCAATAAAGTGCTTTTCAAAAAAGTTGTCAACGAATTTAACCTCATTTTAAAAAAAGTTAACAATATATTTTGTCATAAAACGGCAAATGCTGGAGGAATATATTTCTCCAGCATCACGCAAAAAAGAACAGACATGAAACGATAATCTGTTCTAACAAACGATTACATTTATCAATTTTACTTTATTAAATATTATACATATACTTTCGTTGCTCGTTACATAATAAAAGATAACTATTATAGAAAAAGATTATTATTATGGCGTTTCAATTTATGTATGAAAAGTTTATTCAGAGTGCTCAATACGCAAAATATCTTTTACAAATATGTGATGCGGATTCTCATCTTTATCAAGCATTGTACATACAGGAGCTTCTTCATCAAAGTATACGATCATTCCTTCTACGTACTCATATGTCTGTTGAACTTGTACAGTTACTTTAATTTCTGCCGCTTGCTCATGCGCCCTTTTTATTTTCTGAAGCATTTTTGTTGAACATTTTCGTTTCTCTGGATACATAACCATTCCCATACATCTATTTCCGGCTCTATCTTTCCACATATAATCCCAATGCGGTAAAATGCCTTGTTTAAAATCGCCCATAATTCTCCTCCCCTTTATCTTCTATTTATGAACGTGGCGTTTTTGAATATGTATAAATTACCTGTCCGCCGCGTTGTGCGTTCCCAATAATATGTTTAAAATCTTCTCGACTTACTACAACTTTCCTAAACGTATAAAATACATCTTTCGTTACAACATACTCCTTTATCTCACCATTTTTCAGCTGATCCAAAATTGTATTTGCTAATTGTTCATCCATGTATTTCACCTCTATGCAATATTTTATTTTATCGTATCTTTTATCGGTCAACAACTGTAAATTTTTCCTGTTGCTATGCCTTCATTTCATTTTCATTATTTTACAAGCAGTATTGCTTTATTATATGTCCACTAAATATCATATACTAACATAGCTACTTCTCTATATCAAACATTTTGGCATTCAATCATACAAAGTTCCATACCACTATGTTACAATATATAAATAGAACTAGGAGGGATACTATGATTCGGAAAGCAACAAAGACAGATGCAAAGGCAATATCTCCTTTATTGTATAATGCTCTGCATGAAATTGCTGAAAAAATCACTGGTAGCACAGTTGAAGCAAATGTATTACTAGGACTTGAAAAATGGTTCGTAAAAGAAAATAATCGATTGAGCTATGAAAACTGTTTAGTGGCGGAACAAGATGGTAAGGTAGTTGGGGTTATTGTCGCTTATCACGGTAGTGACGTTGAACAACTTGATGCACCAATCATACGCCACTTAAGAGAACTACATGAAGATGAATCCATTACGTTAGAAAAAGAAGCTGAACTTGATGAGTATTATATTGACACGTTGTCAGTTTCAAATATGTACGGCGGACGTGGCATTGGCTCTAAGTTAATCGATGCAGCTGAACTTCATGCAGCTGAAACAGGTTATGAAAAAATCGCCTTACTTGTTAATTTAGAAAACAAGCGTGCTTTTTCACTGTATGAAAAACTAGGTTACAACAAAGATAAAACCGTAATGCTCGTTGGCGAACCTTATGCTCATCTAATAAAACCATTACGTACATTGGTTTCTATATCTTAAAAAAAAGCACACGATTTTATATAAAATCGTGTGCTTTTAAGTTAATTTTGTATTTAATACACTTCCACTCATCGCCTCATGGAACGTATACTTTGTATATCCCCACGGCTTTCGATGAAAAATAGGAGGTCCAGACCATCCCATCGCCCTCAGTTCCGCACCAATCATGGCATTAAAATAGCTATGTCCTACTATCGCGATTTTCCCGTGCACCATTGCATAGTGATGTAACATGTTAGCAGCTTCTTTTGCCCTTCCCCTTGCTTCCTTATACGACTCAACATCTTTATGATACCCAACCATCCATAAAGCACGTCCAATAAAAAACCAAGTCCCCGGCTTACATTTAAACCATTCTGGTGCAAAAAAACTTGACGGTACTTCTACTTCCCTAAACAGAGAATTTTGCACAAAGGACAAAGAATTCATTAACTCCGCTGCTGACTGTACAGCACGTCTTTGATCACTCGATACAATTAAATTTGCCGATTCTACTGCCTCAATTGTTTCAATCGGTATGTTACATTCCCTACTCATACTATCTACATCATATCTCTTCAGCCATTCATGAAATGAAGTAATTGTCATCGGTTCTATAGTACTATTCAAGCGACCATGACGAATAAAAGATATCCACATTCTTTTCACTCTCCATTCATCACTTACGAACTATATTATGTACTATTTCTTACATTCATCATAACATGCTGAAAATAAAAGTTACATATTGTTACATATCTCCGCCACTACTATGAGTAACTGAAGCATCTATTCCATCAAAATATGTATTCGTTTCATGTTGACGAATTTTCTTCAACTGTGTATAAGAAAATAAATATAAGAACAAAGCTATAAAGATCCCCATAATTTCAAACATTATTTTACCGCTCCTATTTCCCCATATTAAACAGACCAACATCCATTTTCATTATAAAGATATAAACACTTTTTCTCCAGCATCATATGAAATATGGATATTATCTTACAAAATATGAATATTTTTCGACTTTTTCCTTTGAAAACATTTACAAAACAGGAAACATAGTTCAAAATAAAGGAAAATAAAAAATCCCAAATTATTCTTTTTTGGAAAAACTGTAACAAGGAGAGTTGCTTATGCAGATCGCAGAAACTGGAGATATCATCGAATTTAAAGGTGGAATGCAAGGCCGTGTTCAAAAGGTAAATCAAAACTCTGTTATTGTTGATATAACAATTATGGAGAATTTTAGAGAACTAGATATGGAACCTCTTACAGTTGTAAGTCATAAAAACTATACTGTCATTAATCAAAATGCATAATATAATAGAAAGAAAAGTCCTGTATACTATACAGGACTTTTCTTTCTATTAACGATTATCAATCGTTTCCGGATATAGATCGTGGTTCATCATACGGTAATCTGCCATTTGTTCATACTTCGTTCCTGGTCGACCGTAGTTGCAATATGGATCAATTGAAATACCACCACGTGGTGTGAATTTACCCCATACTTCAATGTAACGCGGATCCATTAATTTAATTAAATCATTCATAATTACATTCATACAATCTTCGTGGAAGTCACCGTGATTGCGGAAGCTAAATAAATATAACTTTAAAGATTTACTCTCTACCATTCTTTGTTCAGGAATGTAGCTAATATAAATTGTTGCAAAGTCTGGTTGTCCTGTTTTCGGACATAAGCTTGTAAATTCAGGACAATTGAATTTTACAAAGTAATCACGGTTTGGATGGTTATTATCAAATACCTCTAAAATTTCTGGGCTATATTCAAATAAATATTTTGTATTTTGATTTCCTAATAATGTTACATCTTTTAAATCTTCATCTAATCTTCCTGCCATTTTAAACATCCCTTCTCTTTATACGCCTCGTTTATTTCCCCATACTAACGCATGAAGCTGCGGCAATACTTTCGCATCATTCATTTTTTTACAATTAACAGCTTTTTCAATAAGCCACTCATACTTATCTAATAATTTTTTAATAAGCATTGCATCATCCACTGTTTTCGTATCATCGTTCCCTACTTGTAAGAAAAATGGTACAGATGGATAACGTTCGTGCATCTTAACTGCATATTCAAAGTCGCGATCATCGAATACTACTACTTTTAAACTAATATCTTTTCCTGCTAGTTTCTGAATTACAGCATCTAACTTTTGATAATCTGTTTTCATTCCCGAACTTGGTGGTTTTGGCGAAATGGTTATCTCATCAATTTGAAGTAACCAATCTTGCCATTTACTCCCTTGTGTTTCTATCGCCGTTCGCATCCCATTCTCTTTTAATATAGAAAGAAGCGACTCAATATTTTTCAATAAAACAGGATTCCCACCCGAAATCGTAACATGAGAGAAATTTTCTCCTCCAATTTCAACAAGCTCATTCCAAATGTCTTCCGCTGGCATTTGTCTAATTTGATCTTTTGCCGATCCATCCCATGTAAAAGCAGAATCACACCAAGAACAGCTATAGTCACAGCCAGCAGTTCGAATAAACATAGTCTTTTGCCCGACAACCATGCCTTCTCCTTGAATAGTCGGACCGAATATTTCTAAGACAGGGATTTTACTCATCGAGCATCCACTCCCGTCTTACTTCCGCATAACTAGTTGGCGTCTCAAATAGACGAACAAATTCAACACGAGCTCCTTTATATTCGTTCACACGATTATCTTTCGTTAATGCTTCTGCCATTTTTTCATAAATCCAAACGACCATATTCTCAGCAGTCGTATTCATCGCTGGTAATGTTTCGTTTAAATAACGATGATCTAAATATATTTCAATTTCGTTTTTCCAAATTTCTTTTATATCTCCAAAGTCAATTGCAAGGCCTATTTCATTTACATATCCACTAATCCCAAATACAACTTTATATGTGTGACCATGTAAGTTTTTACATTTCCCTTCATAACAGTGTAAATGGTGTGCTGCATCAAATGTAAATTCCTTGCTGACCATTACTCTTTTATTATGATATTTGAGTTGTTTACGTTGAATATCCTTGTCCATTTTTTGCAAATTTTCTACGATGCGAAATCCAAAGAAATTATCCATTAGTTGTTCGCTCCTTCGCGTTCTTGTAAGTACGTATCTAATCCTGCTTTACGAAGTTGACATGCTGGACATTCACCGCAACCATCACCAATGATTCCGTTATAACATGTTAATGTTTTTTCTCTAACAAACTCGAATGCGCCAAGTTCATCAGATAATTTCCACGTGTCTGCTTTATCAATCCACATAAGTGGTGTATGAATGACAAATGGATAATCCATAGATAAATTTAATGTAACGTTTAACGATTTCACAAACACGTCACGGCAATCTGGGTAACCACTAAAATCAGTTTCACATACACCCGTTACAATATGACGTGCCTCAACTTGTTTTGCTAATACAGCAGCAAATGATAAGAATAGTAAATTTCGTCCATCTACAAATGTCGATGGCAATTCACCTTCTTCATGTGTAATCTCCATATCCGTTCTCGTTAACGCATTTGGAGCAAGTTGATTTAATAGACTCATATCTAGTACCGTATGTTTAATTCCTAGCTCTTTCGCAATTTCCACTGCACAATCAATTTCTAATTTATGACGTTGATTGTAATTAAACGTTACAGCTTCTACTTCTGCAAACTGCTCTATTGCCCAAAATAAACATGTTGTACTATCTTGTCCACCACTAAAAACAACAACTGCTTTTTCTTTTTTCATTTCACTCATTCTCCTTCTCTACTACGAATAAGAAGAAAGAACGTTCTTGAACTGTCACAATAAAAAAACAAAACAATACCTAAGGATATTGTTGTTTCCATAGTTTTTTATAGAGGGAGTTCGCGAACCTCTCCCATGCGATGCATGGAATTTCTTCTTTCATTGACAAAACATATTGTAACATATTGTATACTACCAGAAAAAATTTCTGATTTTTCCGCTATTTTATATTCCATTTCTTTCATTTTATAGTATGATTAGTTTACTATTCGGAGAGAGGAGGCATCCCACTGAAACACTTTATTATTTACCTCTTTTTAAATATTTTATCTATTCTCGTTACAATGCTTATTTATCACTTATTTTGGAATCAAAAAGGGAAACGGTCTCCTAAATTAAATTCAGCTATATTTATTGTGCTGTGTTGCCTCGCTACAATACTATGTATCACTTTTGCAGCAAAAACAAATAATGGTTTTCAATTTGATATGCGTCATATCGTATTAATTGTCGGTACATTGACAGGAGGACCTATTGCTGGTGGTTCTATTTTAGCTGTATTAAACATATATCGCTTCTTATTAGGAGGAATAGGTGTTTTCCCATCCCTTATCGCTTCTATTGTTCTATTTATTGTTCTACTATTAACGTACAAATTTTTCAATCGAACTTCTAATCGTATAAAAATAGCACTTGCTATTATTTACAGTCTCACATATGGATTTAGCTGGATACCCTTCTTCCTTTCAGAAGTTACAAATAAGGTAGATTATATACCCCATATTATTGTGTATGAGTTATGTACGATGCTTGGTACGATCCTTATTTTATATTTACTACACATATTACAAACTCAGGTTCGTCTCCAAAATGAGCTTATGAACGCTGAGAAATTTCATTTAATTGGTGAAATGGCAGCTTCCATCTCGCACGAAATTCGCAATCCTTTAACTTCAACGAAAGGATTTTTACAACTATTGCAGTCTGATACATGTACCGAGCAAGAACGGAAATTATATATCGATATAGCCATTAATGGTATCGAGCAAGCAAATCATGTTCTCACAGACTATTTAACCTTTGCAAAACCGAGTATTGAAAAAGAACAAACACTACAACTCGAGGAAGAATTACTGCATGCACTATCTTTAATTACACCACTTGCCAATTTAACAAATGTCCGTACTCATTACATAAAGCAAAGTACTTCTTTCTTTATCGCTGGAGAGAAGCAAAAACTAAACCAATGCTTATTAAATATTTTAAAAAACTGCATTGAAGCTATGCCAAAAGGTGGCGATCTTTATTTCACATTAGTTCCTGATCATAAGCATATCCAGCTATATATAAAAGATACAGGAGTTGGCATGGATCAAGAGCAGGTGAAGCGCCTCGGTTCTCCTTTCTATTCAACGAAAGAAAAAGGGACTGGTCTTGGAATGATGGTTGTATTCAGTGTTGTTCAAGCTATGAATGGAAAAATTGATATTATAAGTGAAAAAGGAATCGGTACAACCTTCTTATTAACCTTTCCACTCATACAAAAAACGTGATGAAATAATCATCACGTTTTTTCTGTTCCTTCAACTAATTCAGCAAAAGCTTTCACTTTTCCATGTGGTTTTTGATTCTCTTTACGTGCTTTCCAAGCACGCTCTTCTTCTCTCTTTTTCTTGGACATACTTTTCAACTCCTTCTTTTCTTTCTCCATGTAGTATTCCAAAGTAAGAAAGAAAACTATGCATGTATCAAAAAAGAAGTGGTTTCCCACTTCTTCCACTTTATCGCTGCAAAATTGCGTATTTCGCCTCTTTTAACTGTGTAAGATGTCTTTGTTCATGTAAATCAAGAAATTGAACCCACTGATACAAATTCAAATCATTAAAAACAGGATGCTTTAATCCATTTTCAACTAATTCTTTTTCATCTATGATACTATGAAGCGCATGTAATAGTTCTTGTCGTGAATGTTCTAGCAATTGAATTCCTTGCTGTTTTTTCATTAAAGTTTCTGTTGGTTGCATTTGCTGAGGAGCTTCTCTTTTATGTGTGCGATCAAGCGTAAGTTGGAGGTCTTTAAATGGAGTCGCATTTCTTTCATTTTTGTGTAGAGCATATACAAGGGCAGATGTGACAGATTGTTCAACTAAATGTAAGTGATGTAAAATTTGAATAATACTCCATTTATCACGGCGTGGCTTTACATTCACTTCTGTATCATTTAACATTTCAATTTCTGATAATAGCGTGCTTCGGGTAGACTGCAATGAGTTCACCAAACTTTCTAAACTCACATCCATATTAGATTGAAGCATACTTCTTTCCCCCCTTTTTGTTGGTGAAAAGAGGTGCTCCTTATTAGAAACACCTCTTTAGTATTCTGAATTTTCTTTTATTATCTCATCATTTTCCCATTATGTCGATGTTAAACATGTGAAAAAAAGCGCATGTTTTTTACAATTTTGTGTCGTCAATTGCATGTAACCATGCTTCAATTTCTGTAATGACACTTTTCACACAACCTTCAGCAAATGGTGATGTTAAATTTGCCACTTCTACTAATTCTAAGAATGATTTACTTCCACCTTGTTGGCAAAGGTTCACATAATCTTCCCACGCCTCTTGTCTATTATCTCTTGCACGCTTCCAAAATTGCAGTGCACAAATTTGAGCTAACGTGTAGTCAATATAGTAGAACGGCGAGCTATAAATATGTCCCTGACGTTGCCAGAAGCCACCGCGCTCTAAATAATCATTATCTTCATAATCACGATGCGGTAAATATTTCTTCTCTATGTTACGCCATGCTGTCTTACGCTCTGCTGGTGATGCTTCTGGATTTTCATATACATAATGTTGGTATTCGTCGACAGATACACCATATGGTAAAAATAGAAGTGCTGAACTTAAGTGTGAGAAATAATATTTATCTGCATCTTCTTCAAAGAATAGTTTCATCCATGGCCATGTAAAGAATTCCATACTCATAGAATGAATCTCACACGCTTCATATGTTGGCCAATTATATTCTGGAATTTCAAATTTACGACTTTCATATACTTGGAAAGCATGACCAGCTTCATGTGTTAATACATCAATGTCACCAGATGTTCCATTGAAGTTTGAGAAAATAAATGGCGCTTTATAATTTTCGATATATGTACAATATCCGCCACCAGCTTTTCCTTTTTTCGCAACTAAGTCTAATAAATCATTATCTAACATGAAATTGAAAAATTCATCTGTTTCAGCTGATAACTCTTTATACATCGTTTTCCCATGATTAATAATCCAATCTGCATCTCCTTTTGGAGTTGGATTACCTGTAGCAAATTCAAAGTTTTCATCGTAATATGCTAGCTTTTCTACACCGATACGTGCTTTTTGTCTCTTTCTTAATTCCGTTGTAACTGGAACGATATAATCAAGTACTTGCTGACGATAATTCGCAACCATCTCCGCATTGTAATCTGTACGATACATTCTTGCATATCCTAGTTCAACAAAGTTTTTGAAACCTAAAGATTTCGCAATTTTCGTTCTTACTTTAACAAGCTCATCATAAATACGATCTAGTTCTTCCTCATTTCCAGCTAAAAATCCGTAGTATGCTTCACTTGCTGATTTACGTTCACTTCTTTCTTTTCCTTGCATAAATGGAATCAGTTGCGACAATGTTCTTTCTTCTCCTGCAAAGTCAATTTTTGCAGATGCTAACAACTGTGTATATTGTGAAGACAATTTATTCTCTAATTGTAAATCTTTCACGATTTCATCTGAATATGTTTTTAAATCACATTCTGCTAGAGCGAATAATTGCTTTCCGTAATAGGATTCTAATTCTTCACGAAATGGAGAACTAATTAACGCCTTATAATATTTTGTTCCATATCCTTGTACAACTGGAGAGTATTCATCAAAGAAATCTTGCTCCTCCTTATAAAAAGCATCTGTCGTATCAACAGAATGACGAATGTAACAAAGATTCCCCATTGTACCAAAATCATTACGAATTTCATTAATTGAATTGATAACTTGTTTTTGTTCTTCTACAGTTTTTGTGTTATCAAATTTCTCTAAAGCAACAGTAAATTTCTCTTTTAATTCTTCAATATTTGGCCGTTTATATTCATAGTCTTTAAATGACATGAACGAGCCTCCTCTCCATTATGTATACCTTTACTATAATTCAATACTTATTCCCAAATTCCCTCTTAGTTTTCAACAAAATTCGGCAGCTGCCATCTTACTTATATGCAAAAAAGCCTTGGATTTTTTTATCCAAAGCTCCTTTGGAACATAGTATCACTTTTCATACTTTCCAATTTTTTTCAACAGATCAAGTAATTCATCCTTTTCATCCTTCGTTAACATTTCAAAAGACTGATGTATAACTTGCTCATGACCTGGAAAAATAGAAGCAATGAAGCTCTCCCCAGACTCCGTTAATTGCGCATAAATAACACGTCTGTCATTCGGACATGGGATTCTCTTTACTAATCCCTTTTTTTCCAATTTATCTACAACATATGTAATGCTGCCACTAGCTATTAAAATACGCTCACCAATTTGCTGAAGTGGTTGACCACCTTTATGATATAGCAGTTCTAATACAGCAAATTCAGTTGGATTTAACCCGTTACTTTGTATAGATTTATTTGTAGTATCCATAACAGAACGGTGTACACGAGATAATGCAATAAATACTTTTAAAGATTGAGAAATATCTTCTCGTTCATTATTTGATGTCATACAACTTTCAACCCTTCACTTAAATTCTCAGCAATAAAAAGAAAATACAGCTTAATACTTCATGTGAGTTCCGAATGAGCATTCACTCATCCATTTCTTCTCCCCTAATATATTACGAATGATTCTTCAATAAAAACATGACAATTTTAACATAGTTTATATATAATGATAATAAAAAAAGAAGGAGTACCACATTTGAAAGTCAAATTCCAAAGCATAGTTTTATATATATTGCTTGTTATCCTACCAACGATAGTGATTGGTGCTACATTTTATTCCTATCATACGTATAAAATGAAGCAGGAAAACAAAACATCTGCTCATACGGTTCTCTTTTTATATAGAGACTATTTAGATCATCACCTTGGTGAAGCAATTTCTGCCTTAGAAATGCTTGCAAAAGTCGTAGGTACCGAAACTGGTAACATAAATGGGATTAAACAAATTGTGCATGATACAGATGGAAACGATGCGCGCTTTTCTGGTCTATATTACGTTACACCAGAAGGAATCATTACCATCGCATCAGAAAGCGAATCAAGACCTGTAGACGTCTCAGACCGCAAGTATATTCAAGACGCATTACAAACTAAGAAAACAACTGTATCATCCGTCATTACAGACCGCGTCCTTGGACATCAAGCTATTATAATCGCTTCCCCAATATTTAACAAACAGAAGGAACTCTCAGGCTTATTGTTAGCAAGTTTACGCTTTGACTACATTTCATCTTCTTTAAATGCTATTAAACCACAATACCATTTCGAAGTAACTGATAAACATGATGTAGTTTTTCTAACTGATGACAATAATGAAACAAGCGATGCGCATTCTAATATGCTCACTACCCCACTCCAAAGGTTAAATTGGAAGGTCTCTGTTTCTCCATTACCTATCCACAAGCAAACTTTATACCAATGGGTTGCAATAGAATGTATAGCTACTTTATTTTTAATGTCTATCTTATTTTTACTCGCTCAATATATGTTATTAAAACGGCAAACAAAACTGGAAAGACAACAAAATGAACTGCAAAAAATTGAATTGGTTGGAACTTTTGCAGCGAGTACAGCCCACGAAATCCGCAATCCTCTTACGGGAATTAAAGGACTCGTTGCGCTATTAAAAGAAAAATATAAAGATGAACAGGATCAGTTTTACTTTTCCATCATCGAACAAGAAATAGAGAGAATTAATGAAATTGTAAGTGAATTCCTTATTCTTGGAAAGCCAACTGCTATCATTGAACAAACATATGATGTGAGAACTATTCTAAATGAGGTAGCATTGATTATTCAATCTGAGGCGAATCTACATAACATTGTATTCCATCTACATTTGCCAGACCATCCTGTTCATATCCGTTGCTCAAAAGACCATATGAAACAAGTGGTTTTAAACATTACAAAAAATGCAATTGAAGCCATGACTTCTAGTGACACACTAACCATTGTCGTAACAGACAATGAAACACACGCACAATTGCAAATTATTGATACTGGAAAAGGTATTCCAAAACATATTCAAAAACACCTCTTTCATCCGTTCTTTACTAATAAAGATACTGGAACAGGTCTTGGACTTGTCATATGTAAACGAATTGTAGAGATGTACGATGGGCATATTTTTATTGACAGTAAAGAAAACGAAGGAACGACAGTTCATATCGAGATACCGTTACATAAAGTATAATTATCCTTATCACAAAAGGGTAATTATACTTATTTCATAAAACCCGCCACAAGCATTCGCCAAAAATTATTCGATTTTCCTTCATATCCGATTTGGAAAATAGGTACCTTTATAATGGAAAACCATTTTGGTGTTTGTTTTTCTTTATAGCGCTGGTATTGTAAAATAAGCTTGTCCAATTCTTGACTAACTTGAATTGTTTCCCTACTAGTTAACCCGCTTGTTAATCCTAGTTGAATCATTTCTTCACGCTTCATATGAATATCACGTGAAAGCTTTTCTAATGTGTACTTCCTTTTTACAGTAAACATCCATATCCCCCTTATTATTCTTCCATGCTCTCAACTTCACTATTGACCTTTTACCTGCTTAATCATATTCAAATTTGAAGAATCAGAAAATTAAACATTTTCTCCCTGTAATTTACAAATCTTTACCCTCACTTTGAGAATTATTACAAATTATTCTATCTTTGTAAATACATTCGCAATAATAGACATTTTTTTCATCTTCTTTTTTTACAAATACCAATTAAATAGCGGTTTCTCTATTTAACATATACTTTTCTTCGACATTTTTTGTTTAATTTATATAAAAACGCAAAACATAATGATGATTGATAAAGTGAAACTTTAATCAGTGGGGGGTGTTCATCCCCCACTGATTATTAGCACTCACCAATCGGGTGTTTACGAGCAGTGGATCTCCCCCTAACTTCTTTGCTCCAGCCGAATTTTGAGGTGGGAATCTTACTGCCCGCAAATAGCGGGATAAAATAGAAAGGAAATATTTATATGCGCAAATATACGATTGCATTGCTCATTTTTACTATGTTCTTACCATCCTTCTTGTTTCCGATTCAAGCCAATGCCCATACAAATAAAGTAGCTATTGTCATTGACGACTTCGGAAATAATATGAAGGGAACTGATAAAATGTTATCACTTCCCATTCCACTGACTGTTGCTGTTATGCCTTTCCTTCCTTCTACAAAAGAAGATGCAATAGCAGCCCATAAAAAAGGCCATGAAGTTATTATACATATGCCAATGGAACCTATTAAAGGTAAAAAAGAATGGCTTGGACCAAAAGCACTTACAACTGATTTAAGCGATGAAGAAATAAACAACCGACTCGAACAAGCGATTAAAGAAGTACCACATGCAATTGGAATGAATAATCATATGGGATCAAAAGTAACAGCTGACGAAAGAATTGTACGTCTTATACTTACAGCTTGTAAAAAACACGGTTTATTTTATTTAGATAGCAAAACAAACCCTAATAGTGTCGTCCCACAAATCGGAAAAGAATTAGGGGTGCCTATTATTGAAAACCAACTATTTTTTGATGATGTTTATACAGCAGGACATATTTCAAAACAAGCTCAATTACTTATCAAAAAAATTCAAGAAAAACCAATTATGGTAGCTATCGGACACGTTGGGCCTCCAGGTGAAATTACATCACGTGTTATAGAAACCTCTATTCCCAAAATTCGCGAGCATGCAGACTTTATTTTTTTATCTGATTTAGCATTATCTCCACCTGCTGTTTCAAAATAAAGTGAAACTTTAATTAGTGGGGCACTCACCACTAATTATTAGCCCTCACCAATCGGGCGTTTACGGGCGGCGGTGCTCCCAAAAATAGTGGGAGACAATTCATCACTTACACGAAAAAAAGGTACCACTCTACATATAGCAGATTGGTACCTTACCTTTTCACTTAAATATAATCTACATGACTCACTCTGAATCCTTTTTTTTCTATTTTTTCGATTAATTTCTTTAATCTTTTTTCATCTAACTCATCTGATATATTTACGATAATACGGCGAATATATTGATCACCGTTATCTAGCGTAAACAACCCACCGATATTATATGCTTTTAACAATGTCCCAAGCTCTTTAATCGTTCCCTTACAATCTTGTGTTGCAATTGTTAATATATAACCACCCGTCCGCATACCGAATGAGTCTTCAATAACATCAAATACATTGGAATGTGTTAAGATACCAACAAATTCATTATAATCATTTAGCACCGCTAAAAATGGGAGACGACGAATCACATAAAAAGCTCTGAAGAAAGAATCCTTTTCAAAAATAAATGCAGAGGAATTTTCTAACATATCTCCTGCACTTACATGCTCTAATCCGCTATTACACTTCTTTTCTAATAAATCTACTTTATAAATAATCCCCATGAATAGCTTCTCATCTTCTGCTAATACAGGGATTGCTCGAAATCCCGTTTCATTCATAATTTGTAATGCTTTTTCACCAGTATCATTTATCTTGCAATAAGTCACCTGCTGTTTTGGCAGAAAATGATATTTAACTCGCAAAATATGTTCCTCCTTACATGTCAACATGTAATCTATATATAATAAGGAGACCTATATTTTATGAGTAAAATTATTTTTAAAACGCTTTCATTTATTTATGGAATTGTAACAACATCTCAAACATTTTTATATAACAGAGCTCTTCGCACCTTTTATCATTAACAACTTTACATGATAGTTCATTAAATATTCTATACCCTCTAGCCATTTTTTCGCTTCTTCTGGCGTTTTCCCCCACACAATCATGCCGTAATTATGAACGAGAACTACTCCTCCACCTTCAATAAAATTCGGAACATTACTTTCTAACAAATCAGCAAATTTCTTTTCATCTTCTACAATTGGAATTGTCATTTCTGTTATACCTTCTTTTCCAAAAACACGTTCCACGCTACGTTTATCGAATGTTACTTCTCTTTCTTCTCCGTATAACTCTGATATTAAATGGCTATCTACAGTCTGTACTTGTAAAATACATTCCGCACTGCTTTTTTTATAAATATCCGCATGCATGAATGACTCTACCGCTGGTTTTTCCTCGTTTTCAAACACTGGCTCACACATGCAATTGACAACAATAAAATCCTCTTCTGAAAACAATCCTTTATCTCTTCCCTCGACATTCACTAAAAATGTTAATGGCTCTTTTGACGTACATAACGATAAACTAATTTTTGTACCATAAAACCAATCACGAAGTGCCAATTCAGATTTCACATCTTTTAATTCATTCCATTTCTTCAGAAAAAATAACATTTCGTCACCCCCGTCGTAATATTTATATAATGTTCGAATCCTTTCTATGTAAAAGGAGTATTTTTTGATTATTCTAAAAATTTAATTGAATTATCACATGAGAATGCTTTTTTGTCAATATGATTTCAACGCTCCTCGTAAAAATAGGCTACTCACATACCAATCCCGCCGTCCATGTCCTACTTCATTTTACAATAAAAAATACGTTATTCTTCTAATGAAAGAATAACGTATTTTTCTCATTTGCTTTAAGTTCGTAAAGAATGACGGATCTTTTATCTTCGCATTCACAACTGTTAAAAATTTAAAATTCGGCATATATTTCAATGCACGATAATCAATAATCTCATTCGTATTTAAAAACAAGTCCTTTACTTGCAATAACTCTTCTTTCGTAATTGGTGTATTTAAATCTTTTCTATTACATACTTTTTTATTAACAAATTCTCTTAATTATTTATCTGTTATCATATTTTGGCTATCTACTTGATTCTTTGTTTCCGTATGGCATGAATTAGAGTTATCATCTGCTTTCTCTGTTTCTTTGTCGCCTAATGTTACTACTACTAGCGCCTTAATATAATTTTTTCAAAATAAAATTCCCTTATATTGATAACTGCAATATTACATGTAAAATATGTTTCTAGCGATACACAATAAAAATCCCTTTATTCAAAGGGATTTTTTACCTATCGTATGAAGAATTTCACTTTTTTCTTTCTCATTAATAAAACCAATTTTTTGTAAAATATTTGCATACAATACAAGTTTATTATATATGCGTTCTGACATATTCTCCCTTCTTTCCTTCAGCCAACTTTTTTTATATTGGTAAATTATATGAAGGAAATGAGAAAATGTGTCCACTTTTTGCATGAATGCAAACCTTTTATTTCATTACTGCTTTCACTTTATTTAACACACTGTCCATTGAATATTATGCTTCTTAACTTCTTCTTCAAAACTATATGGCATTTTCTTATCACAAATAACATGTTGAATACGAGAAAATCCTGCTATTCTATAATTCCCTTTTACACCTACTTTTGTATGGTCGCATAAAATATATGTTTTCTCAGCTAATTTCATCATCGCTTCCGACAGTTTTGCTTTTTCTAATTCAAAACTGGAAACGCCAAAACTAGGTAATAACCCATCAATCGAAACAAACGCTTTATGAAAATGAAATTGATGAATCACTTGCTGGGAAATAGATCCTGATACACGCGAATGCTTTGGGGATACTTTTCCACCAATAAATAAAACTTCACCGTGAAACATCTTTTTATTAATAGAAGAGATTAATTGTGTCGCTACTGGAAAAGAACTCGTAACAATCGTTAAATTTTTTCGATGAACAAGATATGGAACCATCTGAAGTGGTGTACTTCCGTCATCAATTGCAATGACATCACCATCTTCTACAAATGTTGCTGCTTTATAACCAATTCTTTTCTTCTCTTCTATATGTAGCATTTCTCTTTCTAACATCGGCGCCTCTATCCCGGCACCTGGAAGTTGAACAGCTCCACCATACACTTTCTTCAACTTTTTTTCACGATCTAACTCTTCTAAATATCGACGAATTGTTTCTGTTGATACAGCGAATTCTCTCGCTAATTCTGAAACCTTTACTTTTCCTTTAAACTCTACTTTTTCAAGAATAGTCCGCTTTCTTTCTTCTCCTACTACAGACATAGCTTCACCCCATTTGTATCTACCTCATAAAGTTCCTTGCTTATACAAAATTATAATTTTCTTTGTAAGTAGAAACCTCTTCATGAATATAAATGCCGCGCTTTTCTAGTTCATCAAAAACAAGTTGTGGATTTTCGAAAGCTTCTTCAGGCGTAACAACACCCATTTTATTTACATTCCCATTTGCAATTAACTCGGTAGCAATTCCAAATGGAATACCGACGTTTCTCGTATAAGCTCTTAAATTTTCCCATCCTACAATAGATCCATCAGATAACGGATGTGTATGATATAATACATGTCTCTGTTTCTCATTATTTTTCATACCTACTACTTCTACATGAAGTGCATAACCGTATACTTCCGTCTCTTGACCTTCTTTCGATTGTAATAAATACTGCGAAATACAATCCATAATGCCAATTTCTTTCCCGTTTATTTCAATTTGATCATTACGCAATATGCCGTAATCATATAAAGCACGTACGAGCTGCATATTTTTCTTTGGCCAAGTTCCTCTTGTCTCTATCAGTTTGACACCTTTATTTTCTAGTGCCTTTGCTAACGTAATCGTTTCAGAATGCGGAATGATATACTGCATTGTTTTACCATAAGGCGCTGGCAATTCAATTTCTCTTGGTCGCGCAAAAGGAGGTACTTGCTTAAATTTACCATCTTCATATACTGTACGCGATGGTAAATTTGGATCATATTCATATGTCGTTGTTTCTGTAATTGATGCAGAAAAAGCAATTGGACGATACGAACCGTGACTTACACGAACAGACTCTACAGTATCTAGCTGATTTGCTGCATGCATGGCCATCATTTGCGTTACACCTGGTGTCATACCAAATCCGGGTAAACATGTTTTTTCATTTTGAACAAATATAGCATGTGATTCATTTTCTTCACCAAATCCATTCAAATTGACACCGTGACACCCAGCTTCCGCAATACAACGAGTAGACAATCCATTTAACTTTATCGTCGTACCATCCATTACAATGTCATAGCCTTTCATTTTTGCAACTATATCCTCATGATTTGTCACATCGACTTTCACAAAATCAACACGAGGATCGTTGAGCCATTCTACTACTTTACGGCCTTCTTCTTCGTTAAAATCGGCTACTGTAATCGTCTCAAAAGATGAAAATTGAACTAAATCCAAAATCGCTTCACGACAAATTTTACCTGCTCCACCTAAGCAAAATACTTTCAACCTATAACAGCTCCTTTGGCGATACTATCAACTAAACGATTTATATCTTCCTCATGTACATCACCAATATTTCCAATACGGAACGTATCTACTTTCGAAATTTTCCCTGGATAAATTACAAATCCATACCTCTTTAACTCGTTATATAACTCCTGAAATTCAAATCCCTCTGGGTAAATAAACGATGTAATAATAGGAGATTGATATTTTTCATCTACTAATGATTCGAATCCAATTTCTTCCATTCTGTTCACCAATAATTTTTGATTGTTATAATATCGATTGCAACGTGCTCTTACTCCGCCCTCTTTTTCTAGTTCAAGCAAGGCTTGATAAAAAGCGTGTACAACATGCGTAGGTGAAGTAAAACGCCATTTCCCATTTTGCTCTTCCATCGTTTCCCATTGATCATATAAATCAAGAGATAAAGAGCGTGCTTGCCCTTTACACTTTAATAATTCATCACGATTTGCGATAACAAAACCAAATCCAGGAACACCTTGAATACATTTATTCGCACTACTAATTAAAAAATCAATTTGCAAATCAGCAATGTCTATTTCAATCCCGCCGAAACTACTCATTGCATCAACAATTGTAACCTTCTCGTATCGCTTTCCTAATTTACATACATCTACAATTGGATTAATAATACCTGTAGTTGTTTCACAATGAACTACTGCAATATGAGTAATCTCTTTATCTTCTTGCAATAACTTTTCTACTTCTGCAATATTAGTAGGTTCCCACTCTTCTGTTTGACTCACGACCACATTTATATGTAACATCTCTGCCATTTGCACAATCCTCTTACCGTATGCACCATTTGTACAAACAAGAAGCTTTCCGTTTTTAGGAACGACAGAACCAATCACTGCTTCAACTGAAAACGTACCGCTTCCTTGCATTAAAACCGTTGTATATTTCTCTTCTTCTTTCGTTGCTAACGATACAAGTTTAGCTCTTACATCTTGCACCATTGTGTTATATTCAACATCCCATGTACACCAATCGTATAGCATAACTTCTTTTACCGTTTTTGTTGTCGTCAATGGTCCTGGCGTTAATAATAAGTAGTGATTTCCATTCATGATCCTTTGCCCCTTTTATGAAATAATAAGTTCTTGTTTCTCGATATGTTCAATTACGTTCTCGAGTTCTTGCATCGTTTCAATCGTAAAATGAGCTCCGTTTTCAACGAAACGATTACGAACTATTTCCATCTTTTCATGAAGTTCTACCGGATCCATAGTTTCAACTTCCCACTCGCTTAAGCCGAGCTCGCTACTACCGAGAATTACGCCAACAGTCCACATCCCAGCATTTCTGCCCTCGTTCATATCTGACACCGTGTCTCCCACTTTTATCATATGATTCATCGGATACACACCAAGTTCCATCGCATTTTTATAGCACATCCACGGGTACGGACGACCTGCTGGAACATCATCTGGCGTCACAAGAAAATCAGGTTTATACCCTTGTAATTTTGCTTCTTTTGCAACAATATCCATCATTTCTCTCGTATAGCCAGTTGTTGAGCCAATTTTAATGCCGCTTTTACGTAATGAAGCCATCACTTCTCTTATCCCATCAATTGGCGTGGCATAGTTTGGCAGAATAGCAAAGAGAATTTCTTCAAATTCTTTATACATCTCTTGAATGTCTGCTTCTGTTGGTAATTGTCCGAAAACACGCTTCCACTCATTCGCAATACGAGGCATTTCTGTTAGTGCTCTTACATGATCTATTTTTAATAATCCCATTGGCTTACGTGCTTCTTCTGCTGTAACTTCAACACCACGTTTATGAAAAATTTTCATGAATACTTCCAGTGGTGCAAAACATCCGTAATCAACTGTCGTACCTGCCCAATCAAAAATAACTGCTTCTATTTTCATTCTATCCATCACCCTTCTTATTTATCTCGCTGTTCGCCAGGCAGTAAGACTCCCCCTCGCAAAGAAGTTATGCGGGGATCATACTGCCTTAAAAGTCCGATTGGTTCAACTATTAATCAGCGGGGGATGCCCCCCACTGATTAAAGTTTCACTTTATCTTTGTTGCCATTTTGACGTTCGGTTATGAAGTGCTTTCGTTCCCCATTCATATACAACTCTTACTACAATATTAGTAACAACAATAAGTACACTCATCGCAGCTGCTGGTGCCACATTTCCTGCATCATCCATATTTACAATTGACACAGCAGCTAGTTTAAAATCAGCTGCGTATAAGAATACAACTGCCGAGACAGTCACCATGGAATTTACGAAATAGTACATTACCATTTCTAAAATGGCTGGTAGACACATCGGTACCGTAACTCGAAAGAATGTTTTATAAAACGGGATCCCCATCGACTGTGAAACTAGTTCAAACTCTCGATCTAATTTCTTTAAAGCTGTCGTTGCCGTAACAAATGTTACAGAATAAAAATGAATGATATTAACTAGTACTAACACAGCAATTGTTCCGTATAGAGAATGAAACGGGTTCGTTACGGAAAGTCCAAATATTTGTATTGTTGGTTGACTAAAGAAGAAAACGTAGCCTAACCCAAGTACTAAACCTGGTATTGCTAAAGGTACGATAGAGAAAAAGTAACCTGTTTTTCGGAAAAATTGTAGCTGGTCTATTTTCTCAATTGCATACGCGAATACAAATGTTAAAATTGCCCCAATAACCGCTGTAACCGCTGAAACAATTACACTATTTTTAAACGCTTCAAGTCCATCTCCCGTTAAACTTGAAAAATTAAAATGCTCAAATGTAAAACTCATATTATACGGCCATACTTTTACACTTGCAGCAATACCAACTGCAACGAATAAAAGAATAATCATAAGCGTTATTACGCTACAATATACGAACGAAATAACATCTCTTTTCTTATTATTTATTATTCTGTAAGGTACTGCTTTTGAAGATAAAAAATTCGCCTGTTTTCTTTGCGTAATACGATCAACTGCAAAAGCAAAGATAGCTGGGATTAATAAAATCATTCCGACAGTTGCCCCCATTGGCATATTTTGCTGTCCAATTACTTGTTTATATACGTCAGTAGCAAGCACATTATATTGTCCTCCTACAATTTTTGGCGCCCCAAAATCAGTGAAACTAAGTGTAAATACAACGAACATTGCACTAATTAATCCGTACTTTACACTAGGTAAAGTAACAGTAAGAAACTGCTTTGTTTTACTCGCTCCTAACATATTAGAAGCTTCATATAAACGATAGTCAGATCCTTGAAAAGCAATTAATAAAATAAGGAATGCTTGCGGAAATGTATACATAACTTCAGCCATTACAATTCCTACCGGTCCATATAACGGTATTTGGATTCCTTCAAATAAACCAAACATCCCTTTCGTTATTAATCCTTGATTACCAAATAAATATGTAAGTGCTATACCGTGCATCATCGTTGGCGCGAATAATGGTAATAACGCTACGTACTGAAATATGCGCTTTCCAAAAACATTCGTACGAGCGATCGCATATGCGTAAACGAAAGCGAGTGTAACGGAAATAATTGTTGTCGCGCCCGAAATCCATATCGTATTTTGTAATGATTGAACTAAAGTTGATGTTGTGAAATATTTACTGAAATTCGCAACACCAACGAAAGCTCCATCTTTATCGTAAAAGGCTTGTGTAAACAATTGTAATAAAGGCAATACAAGTATGATAAGAAATGAAAGAAGCATACCGATAATTACTAGTCTCTGTATCCACTCTTCTTTACCGATACGTCTCTTAATCTTTTTTTTCGTATTTTCTACCTGATAATTTTCTAACATCTCCATCTATACAATGACCTTCTTTCCATATGACAACATATGATTTTCTGAGAAAGAGATTTGAATTTGCTTTCCTTTCCTAATAGAAGTTGCTTCTACTTCTGATGCCAATATATCCACTACGATTTTCTCGTTATAAAGGTGTGTTTTCTCTTCTATGACCCGCACTTCCGTCCGGTATACAGCCCCCCGGAATTCCATGCTTTCTACAACAGTTTTCATACCATTATTGTGCACAACTGTTACATGTTCAGGACGAATTGCATGTTCTTCATTATTTTTTGAAAAGAAATTAATAGAACCAATAAAATCTGCCACAAACGGATTGGCTGGTCTTTGGTAAATCTCCTCTGGTGTTCCAATCTGCATAATTTCCGCATGATTCATTACAATAATTTTATCAGCCATCGTTAATGCCTCTTCTTGATCATGCGTTACCATAATAGTTGTTACTCCGACTTTTTCTTGCAAATCACGCATTTCTCTACGTAACTTTTCACGCACTTTTGCATCTAAAGCAGATAACGGCTCATCTAGTAACAAAATATCGGGAGACAGAGCGAGCGCACGTGCAAGTGCTACTCGCTGCTGTTGTCCACCAGATATTTGAGCAGGATATTTATCTTTTACATTCAGTAAGTCAACAAGTTCTAACGCCAATAGCGCTTTCTCTTTTACTTCTGCTTTTCCATATTTTTTTGTCTTTAAGCCGTATTCAATGTTTTCAAGCGCCGTTAAATTCGGAAATAATGCATACGATTGAAAAACCATTCCGAAGTTCCGCTTACCAGGCGGCAATGCTGTAATATCTTTCCCATTCACAGCTATACTACCTGTTGTCGCTTCTTCTAACCCTGCTAAAATGCGAAGCAACGTCGTTTTCCCACAACCACTCGGGCCTAATAAACAAACAAACTCATTTTTTTTCACTGTAAAAGAAATATCTTTTAACGCTGTAAATGCATCAAACTGTTTTTGAATGTGTTGAATTGATAAATATTCGCTCATTTTTCTCTCTCCCACTCACTTACTTTTTCGGTTCTGCTTTTTGACCAAACTCTTTTTCCCAACGCTCTAAAATTTTGTCACGATTTTCTGCTGCCCATTTAAAGTCATTCTTTTTGTATAACTTTTCTGTCACATCTTTCGGGAATCCATCTGGAAGTTTATAGTCATTTTTAATTGTCGCAAATCCATTTTTCTCGAAGTATAACTTCATTACATCATCTGTAATTGCCCAGTCTAAAAACGCTTGTGCTAATTTATCATTTTTCGCATTATCTTTCTTAATAAGTGCATTCGCTTCTACTTCCCAGCCTAGTCCTTCTTTCGGCAGTACAACTTCAACTGGTGCACCTTTTTGTTTCTCTTTTAAAGCGCTATAAACCATTGACACACCAACTGGATATTCACCTGCACCTGCTAATTTCGCTGGTTTTGAACCGGAATGCGTATAAGATGCCATATTATCATGAAGTTTTTTCATGTAATCCCAGCCCTTATCTTCACCCATAATTTGCAACCATGCAGAAACTGTTAAAAATCCTGTTCCAGAAGAAGCTGGATGTGGCATAACAAGTGTTCCTTTATATTCTGGTTTCGTTAAATCTTCATATGATTCTGGCATCGGTAAATTTTTCTTCTTTAATTCTTCTTTATTTACAGCAATCCCCGTCATAAACGCAGTATTACCTACCCATTTTTCAGGTTTCTTATCATCTTTAAATTGCGGAAGGACACGATCCGCTCCTTTTGGAGAGTATTCTTTTAACATATCTTTTTTCTCTAAAGCTAATAGACTAGACGCCGCAGTTCCCCACACAACATCTGCTTGTGTATTTTTTCCTTCAGCTAGCAATTTCGCTGTAATAACTCCTGTTGAATCACGAACAATGTTCAACTTCACATCCGGGTATTTCTTTTTGAAGGAATCAAGATAAATCGGTACAAGCTCTTCTTCAATCGCTGTGTAAACAGTTAACGATCCAGATAATTTATCATCTTTCACTTTTGCTCCAGCACTTTCTTCTTTCTTTGCACCACACCCCATTAATAACGAAAATACCATTCCAGTTGCTACAGCTTTAAAGATTGTTTTTTTCACTGTCTCTCTCTCCTTTTACAAATCTTATGTACAACTCAAATATAAACAATTAGTGTAAAAGCAGTATTAAACCAACATTAATCTTTTGTTTGTTGTTTGTTTTTGTGTAATACGTTGCTACTTCTATGTTTTTTCACATTTTTCTGCTAATAGAAAATGTGAAATTTACAAATAATTAAAAAAACCTTTATAATCCCACAAAAAAATGAGGCGTTTGTAAAAAACGCCTCATTTTTGTTTACCTTTTTTTGAATTTCGATTTGCATACTTTGCACTGTTTTCTCCTTCATACTCTAATGCAAATTCTGCATCTGGTAAGCTTTCTTTCGGAGTTTTATTATTGTTAATTGCCGCATTTTGTTTTACTTTTCTTTTTACCAATACGTTCACCTGCTTTCAAGAAATTACTTTCTACTCTAGTTTGGAGCAATCTGAAATAACTATTACTGGCAAGTGTTAACAAGTACATAAGAGCTTATAGATGGAAATACTACATACGAACAAACCATTACAAAAAGGAGCGATTACTTTGAAAGAGAAAGAAACAATCCAATCGCCAATTTTAGACGAGACGCTCCCTCATCAAATGAACTTCCCTTCTTTTAAAGGAACAGGAAAAAAGATGCAACAACCTTTTGTAAATCAATATGATGTTGTAATTGGAGACAGTAAATACAATTCCGAGAACAGCCCCTTAAACAATTGGAGTGATGAGGTAGACCCTGCCATTATGGCTGGGGATGAATGGATCCATCCTACAAATGATATCGGGTGGATTGCAGAAGAAAATCAAGAATTACTTAAAAAAGAAGTTGATAATAAAAATGACGCTTTTATGCATCCCCAATTCGGAATTAACGATTAAAAAAACCATTCTACCTAACGCAGGTAGAATGGCTTCATGCTATCCAATAATAATTCTTTCTTTCGGATATTTATAGCGAGGTGGTTGTTCTCTTCCACCACTAGCTAATATAAATGTTAAAATACCGACGCGTCCGATAAACATGAGTACAATAAGTACAAGTTTACCAACAGTTGTTAAATCTGGCGTAATACCTGTCGATAAACCTGTCGTCCCGAAAGCAGAACAAACTTCAACAATCAAACTCATAAGCGGTACATTTTCCGTAATGGATAAAATAAATAGTGCCGTGGCACATAATAATATTCCCATTGTCATAACGACAGATGCTTTTAATACATCCTCTTCATGTAGCTGTCTTTTAAAGACTCGAACCGTTCTACCGCCCCTTGCAAATGTATATAACGATAATATACTAACCGCAAATGTTGTCGTACGTATCCCGCCCCCAACCGAACTTGGAGATGCTCCAATAAACATTAATATACTCATAAATAAAAGCGTTGGTTGTGACAATTCACGTATATCCATTGTAGCGAGTCCACCGCTTCGCGTTGTCACAGATTGGAATAACGTATAGAAAACCGTTTCATGCCATGACTTTCCTACTAAAAAATGATTTCGTTCTAGTAAAAAAATCATGATGGTTCCAACAACAACAAGTGCAAAAAATGTTGTTGTCGTCAATTTTGTAAATAACGAAAAACGAAAAAGTTGTTCTCTCTTCTTACTAAGAAATTGCTTCACTTCCATTAACACAGGGAAGCCAATCGCTCCTAAAATAATGAGTAACATATGAATCATTTGAACGATATAATCTTTTTTGTACGGGATTAGCGATTGTCCTGTTAAATCGAATCCACCGTTCGTCGTTGCACTAACAGCGGCAAAGAAACCGTGAAAATAAGCTTCTTGCCAAGTCGGAAAGTACAGTAAAAATCTTGTACCTAACAGGATCGCTCCAATGATTTCTATCGAAATAATTACAATTAAAATAGAACGCATTAATTCTACAAGACCCGATAAATTTCCTTGATTATGGTCTGCCATAATTAATCTTCTTCGCTGCAAACCAATCTTTTTACCCGTTATAATCCAAACGAATGTGCCAAGTGCCATGATGCCTAATCCGCCTAATTGTAAAATTAGAGCTAATACAATAATTCCTGCTGTTGTAAACGTATCTGAAATCGTAACAACTGAAAGTCCTGTAACACTTACCGCACTAACAGATGTAAATAGGGCATCGATAAATGTCCATTTCACATCAGCCTTCGTAACAAACGGTAAACTAAGTAATATTACCGATACGACTACTGCTAATAAATAAAACAAAACAATAAGTTGTACGGGACGTAATTTTTGTAAAAACTTTTTTATATCTCTCATTCCATCACTTCGCTACCTTTTTTCTATCGATTAAATAAAGAAAAATCATCACTTTCTTTATTTGTAAATAACTGCTGAAATAGTTTTGCAAATACCATTCCGTATACAGTTCCATTTCCCCCATATGGCAGTGCGTAATATAAATTATGTATCTTTTTATCTTCTTTTAAAATAGGAAGACCATCATGACTACCACCAAATGCTGCTGCCCAATAGTACTCTGCCTCTATATTATTAAATTGCGGGAACATTTCTTTTACAATATTAATAAGGATATCACGCTTATGCAATAATTTCGAATCGCCGATATTTTGAATTTTCAGCACCTCATCTAACCCGCCTACAATAATGCGGTTTTGATACGTTCGAAAATATAGGTAAGGCCGTGCCGTTTCCCAAATTAATGATTGCTCATGCCAACCTTCGAACTGATCTATCTTATTTGTAACAACTGCATAAGACGTTTCTACTATTGTATTTTTTTCTTTCTTTCCAAAAAGCGCTTCATAACCTGTCGCCATAATAATATTCTTTGCTGCTATTTTATTTCCTGTCTTCGTGTAACAAATTAGATCATTTTGCATTCGTTTAATATGTATTGCCTCTGTATGTTCATATATAGTAGCACCCATTTGCTTTGCTTTATGCAAAAGACTATGTGCTAACAAATATGGATTCACTTCTGCGTCACCGCTTGTATATAATGCTGCTTGTTTTGCAAATGAATAACGTTTCTTAATATCAGACTCTGTAAAATATTCAACCGGAAATTCATAATAGCGTAACGTATTATATTCTTCTTGTAAAAATGAAATATCCTCATCTCTACTCGCATAATACAAACTATTTCGCGGAATAAAATGGGGATTAATATCGAGAGTCGGTACAACCTTCTCCATTGTTCTAAGGGCTTCATAACAAAGCCTATATGCTCGTACCCCTTTTACTTTCCCAAATGTATGAATAAGAGAGGTTAACGATTTATCATGAAGAAATTGTAATAAACCTGTATTGGCAGCTGTGCTACCACATGCAATTGCTCTTTTTTCAATGAGCGTAACACGCATTCCTATCTTCGCTAATGAATACGCTATATGAGCACCCGCTTCGCCACTTCCGACTACGAGCACATCACATATCATATCATTTTCTAACGTTGGATAACAAGGTACAGAAACTCCTCTATTCCAAAACAACTTACCAGTCATAAGCTTCATAATTATACTCCTAAAATGTAAATTTCTCCTTTCTATGTTTTGTTATTTTCCATAAAAAAATCCAACTAACACAACGCTAGTTGGATTTTTTATTTTTAATTGGAACGCTCTTCAAGCCAATTTCCAATCGTCGGATATGTTTGTTTTACAGCTGTTCCACCGTAAACGATAGACATATGTCCTGTTGGTAAACATACATATTGTTTATCTGTGCTAGAAATATGATCTAGTAAAGCTTCCACTTGACATGGCAGAGCGATATGATCACGTTTCCCGGAAATATTTAAGACATTCGCCTTAATATTTGCAAGGTCTACCTTTTGTCCACGAATAACGAGTTCACCTTTAACCAATTTATTATTTTGATAAAAATCACGAATCCACTGTCTGTATGATTCACCCGGGAACGGAATGCCATCGCCAACCCACTTTTGAACTAATTTCCAGCTTTCGACGAAGCGCTCATTTTCTGAACGATCAACTAAAGCAACGTATGGACCAACAAAATTCGTAATTGGCTTTAACATCTTATTTCCGAAATCAATCATTTCTGGCGGAATATTTCCGAATGTATCAACCGCCTTATCTAAATTGAAATATTTCTCATCTAATAAAGGACCATATAATCCTGTTTCAGAGAAATCGAAAGGACTTGTCATAAAAATTAAGTTCCGAATTGGCATATGCGGATGAAGTGCCGCATAAATAGACGTTAGCGTTCCACCCATGCAATAACCAAGTAAAGAAATCTCGTCCGATTTTGCAGTTCGCATTACTTTTTTCACTGCTTTTGCAATATAATCGAACACGAAATCATCAAATTTCAAATGACTATCTTCTAAACCAAATGTGCCCCAATCAAGCATATACACATCAAAACCACGATCTACTAAATATTCCACTAAACTATTTCCAGGAGTTAAATCCATAATATATGGCTTATTAATAAGAGCATATATTAATAAGATTGGGACTCTCTGTGTTTTTTCTTGTTTTGGAATGTAACGATAAAGCTTCGTTTTATTCTTCGTCCAAATAACCTCTTTCGGTGTTAAACCAACTTGTGGTTCTGGTTCGCGTAATAAAATTTCGCTCGCTCTTTTCACACGGCGATATGCTTTGCGATATTCTTCTGGGTACAACTCCAATTGCTTTTCCCATTCTGTTACGAATGTAGTCATTTTTCTATCTCCTTTTCGGTCGATTTCTTTCTAAAAAAAGAAGTGCATTCCTGATATGGATATGCACTTTTTTCTTACTTCATTACATGTATAATCCACCGTTAATGTTTAATTGCTGACCAGTGATATACGCACCGTCACGGCATAGGTATACTACACCTTTTGCAATTTCATCAGCTTGTCCAAAACGTTTTTTCGGGATTTTCGCAACGATTTTTTGACGCACTTCTTCTGGTACCTCTGCTACCATTTCAGTATCGATAAATCCTGGGCAAATTGCGTTTACAGTTACATTTGTTTTTGCAAGTTCTAACGCTAATGATTTTGTAAATCCTAGCATACCTGCTTTTGCTGCTGAGTAGTTTGTTTGTCCAAATCCACCAGCTTGACCAATAATAGAAGAAATACTAATGATTCTTCCTTCTTCTGCTTCCGATATGTATGGAAGTACCGCACTTGTCGTATTAAATACACTACTTAAGTTCACGTCAATTACGCGTTCCCAATCTTCACGATTTAATTTTTTGAATGTACGATCTCTTGTAATACCAGCATTATTAACAAGAATATCCACTTTACCAAAATGATTCACAGCTTCTTCTACAAGTCGGTTTGCATCTTCTACTTTAGAAACATCCGCTTGAACTGCATAAACGTCATGCCCTTCTTTTCCTAGTTCATTTACTAAGTTTTCAGCTGCTTCTTTACTGCTGTTATAGTTAATAACTACTTTTGCTCCCTCTTGTGCTAATGCTACTGTAATTGCTTTTCCAATTCCTTTTGCCCCACCTGTTACGATTGCTACTTTGCCATTTAATTGAACCATTTCTTTTCCCCCTTAAATGAATTTGTGAACGATTATTATGAATCATTTTGGTACTCATACTAATAGAGTCCATATATTAATTATGTTTCGTTGTTTATACGTGAAAAAGAGATTCTCCCTCTCTCTTTTACACGTTGTAAACAAACGCTATTATCATTTTTTATTTTCTGGCTTATTCGCCGGCTTTACTTCTTCTTTTACAGGTACTTGTAGTTTAGCTAGTACTGCATTTTGCTTTTCTAGCAATTCTAAAATTTGATCAACTTTTGCTTCTAACGTGCGAATATCTTGTTTTACTTTCGTAACATCACGCTTTAATGTAGGAGCTTGTCCTAACAAATCCACTTTCTCTTCTAGAACTTCCTCAATATTATCAACTTTATTTTCTAAGTTAATAACAAGCGTAGCTACTCTAGCGATATCCTCTTTCGTTGGCACGTTCACTTGTTCTAAATAACTTTTTGTCGTATCATTTAATGCTTTTTGATAAAACAAATTCAAGTCTAGAACGCTGCCCATCCAAGCAGAATATTCTTCTGTTTTAATTGTTTCATTGAGCGCTTTTCCCCAAAATGTTTCGGTTTGTTCATAAGCATTTTTCCATGCTTGCAATGGATCGAATTTTTGATCAATCACTTCGCCTACACTCCCTTTTTTGTTTTTGAAACAATTCAACCTATTCACTATTTTCTAATATTCTGAATAAAACTTCAAGTCTATATTTTATTTTTCTTTATTTTCCAACAAATGTATTGACATTAAAAACAGATAGGTGTAAATTGCACTTATAAGCAAAAAATTCCATCTAACTGATTCATGAGGTGATGCACAATCATGCTACATAATGAACCAGAACACCCAGAAAGTTTGGAAAAAAACCAAGCGAAACAACCAAACTCCATGCCAAAAAACTTCTTAGTTCCTTTCTTACTTCTCTGTCTAAAAGACTGGAGTCTTCATGGTTACAAACTCATTCAAATGCTAATGGACATCGGCTTTTCTTCTGTTGACCAAGGTAATGTTTATAGAACACTACGCAAGTTAGAAAAAGAAAACCTTATTTCTTCTACTTGGGATACAAGCGATGGAGGGCCAGCAAAAAGAATTTATTCTTTAACTGAATATGGAGAGCAATATTTATCAACATGTGCGACTTCTTTTGAACATTATCAAAATATGTTGCGGACGTTTTTCACGTTATACACCAATGCATTCTTTCCATTTTCTACTTCTCCAGAAAAGGATGAAAAGGATTCTTCATCTTCACCTGGTGGTACAGCAGAGTAATCTGCGTTCACAATATGCAAAAAAACATTTGGAGGTCAAACAATGGAAACTAAACCATACGAATTAGTCGATGCATTTTGGAAAAACTGGTCTCAATCTCTTTCCCTCTTCTCTTCAGCTGGAAAACAATTAGAGCAACTTACTTTAGAAACGTTAAAACAACAACAAGACGCTTTGCATAAATTAACATCAGGAGTAAATGAACTAGAAAAAGAACTACAACAATTCACAGCTCAGTTCAATAACCAATATACAGATTATGTGAAGCAATTAACTGGAAACTCCTTAAATGATCAAATTAACGAGTGGCAAGGGAAATGGAATGAGCTTTCTACTCAAATGCATCAACTTACTGTTTCTCCTACAAAAACATCTTTGTCTATTCTTACTCAAACTAGCGGTCAATTTGAAGAAACAACAAAACACTTTATAGAACAACAACAATCGCAACGCGAAGAGGTTCAAAAACAGTTAGAAGTTTTTTTGGGAGAGTTCAAGTCCAAACAACTAGAACTCGCAAAGCAGTTCGAGGAAAACTCAAAAAATCTATTTACTTCCATCAAGTAAGAAAAATGTGGCAACTAACTGCAGCACAAACAAAACTCTTTCTTCCTCCTACTACATCAAGATGGCTTACATTTTTCGATATGGAAAAGAAGGAGGACAAAATGAATCCATTCCAAGAAGCACAAACTGTTCCGGAGCTTCGTTATGATGAGATTCAAGTCGGTGATCAAGCATCTCTAACAAAAACAATTACGGATGAGGACGTTATCAATTTTGCAAAATTGACTGGAGATGTAAATCCTATTCATATTTTAGACTCTTTTGCAAAAACGACAATGTTTAAAGAACGTATTGCTCACGGTATGCTCGTTTCAAGTTTTATTTCTACCGTTCTTGGAACGAAACTCCCAGGCAAAAATACGATTTATTTGTCCCAAAACGTTTCATTCCGTGCTCCTGTCAAAATCGGCGATACACTTCGTGTAGTGGCAGAAGTCATAAAAAAACGGGATGATAAAAAAATCATTACATTACAAACAAACATCTACAATCAATCCGATGATATTGTCGTGGAAGGTACAGCGACAATACTGAAAAAAGAGTAGCAATTTTGCTACTCTTTTTTCTATCCAAGAACTTCTAATCACACCGATTACTTCCGGGTATGAGTACATCGTTTCCACATAAAATAACGTTACCAGTTTAGATAGTACTTAACTTAGCTGAACTGGACTACTCAAAAGGATGTGTGTCAACATGGTAAAAACAAACAAATTACTAGTTCCAGGTGCAGAACAAGCACTTGAACAATTTAAATATGAAATTGCACAAGAATTCGGTGTTAGCTTAGGCTCAGATACAGCATCTCGTTCTAACGGTTCAGTTGGCGGCGAAGTAACAAAACGTCTTGTTGCTTTAGCTCAACAACAATTACGCGGATAATACTATAACATATGGCTTAGAGGCAGATATTCTCTGCCTCTTTCTATTTGCAACATACATAATAGTGCTTTTTCACATACTAGTAAGAACAAACTGAAAGGAACGATATGTGAGATGAAACGGATTAATATTAGCATGAGCCCTCCTCGTGTTCTTACTCTATCTTTTATTGTATTATCACTTGTCGGCACATGCTTATTAAAACTACCAATTGCTACAACAACATCTATTTCATGGCTCGATGCCTTATTTACAACGGTTTCTGCTTGTACAGTTACAGGGCTTGGTGTTGTGGACACTGGAAAAGTATTTACCTTATTTGGCCAATGTGTAATTTTAACACTTATACAAGTTGGCGGTCTTGGCATTATGAGCTTTGCTGTTTTAATTGCAATTATGCTTGGCAGAAAAATCGGTCTTCAGAACCGAATTTTGTTACAACAAGCACTAAATCAAACGAATATTGGCGGTGTCATTCGTCTTGCCAAAGCATTATTTCTATTCTCTTTTACAGTAGAATGTATTGCTACTTTGCTCCTCTCTTTTGAATGGATACCAAAATACGGAATTGCTAAAGGGTTCTATTATAGTTTTTTTCATTCGATCTCTGCCTTTAACAACGCCGGTTTTTCTGTGTGGAGCGATAATTTAATATCCCATTCTCATAGTATTCTCGTCAATCTCGTTATTTCTTCTCTCATTATTTTAGGTGGAATCGGTTTTACAGTGATCATAGATATAAAACGAAAAAAGAACTTTAAAAACCTTACATTACATTCAAAACTCATGCTCTCTTCTACTCTAATCGTCAATATTATTGCTACCGTTTTTATTTTCATATTCGAGTTTCATAATTCTCTTTCGATGAGAGGTTTTACCCCATTTGAAGAAGGAATGGCTGCTTATTTCCAAGCAATTTCAACGCGCACTGCCGGATTTAACACCGTTGATATTTCTGCATTAACAAAACCTTCCCTTTTATTAATGATGCTTCTTATGTTTATTGGTGCTGGTAGTGCTTCAACTGGTGGTGGAATTAAGTTAACAACATTTTTAATTATGTTTTTTGGCGTATTTAAATTTTTACAAGAACAAGATGATATTGTTGTGTTTAAAAAATCCATTAAAGATACGCTCATTGTCAAATCATTGACCATTACTATTATTTCTATTTCATTTATCTTCGCTGCTATTTTAATTTTAAGTATTACTGAGCGAGTTCCTCTATTGATGAGTGCTTTCGAAGTATTTTCAGCATTTGGAACAGTCGGTCTCAGTATGAATTTAACGCCACACTTAACGATAATTGGAAAGGCTATTATTATCTTTATGATGTTTTTTGGAAAAATGGGACCATTAACATTGGCTTTTTCATTTGCACGTAAAAAGAACCGGAAAATAAAATATCCGAACGAAGATATTTTAACAGGTTGACAACCGTATAAATTATCCATATAATGAGAGTACAATAGCATATCTCCAAAGGGGAGTAGCGTCCAAGAATATTTCTTGGAAACAAAGTCGTCATTACGTAGAACTTAGTTCTTCCGGCTTTGTTGGCATTTTTATTACATATGTCTAGCAAGACCTTTGCCTATTAACGGCAGAGGTCTTTTTTGTATTAATTTCCAAATTCTTCCAAAGTTAATAGGCAGGAGTATGGGGAAACTAAATAGTGGGGAACTTCTTCACTTATTTAGTACTTATAGAAATGAGAGGAGAATGTACATGGATGTATCATTATTATTGGAGTATGGTTGGGTATTACTCATCCTGATTGCACTAGAGGGGATTTTAGCGGCTGATAACGCTCTTGTTCTTGCAATTATGGTAAAACATTTACCAGAAGAAAAACGTAAAAAAGCACTATTTTACGGATTAGCGGGGGCATTTGTTTTCCGATTTGGATCGTTATTTATGATTTCGTTCTTAGTCGATGTATGGCAAGTGCAAGCAATCGGTGCTATTTACCTTATGTTTATCGCTGGTAATCACTTATTTAAAACGTATGTTAAAAAGAATACGGATGAAGACACAGAAGAAAAAGAAGCAAAGAAAAAACAAGAGAATTTTTGGTGGACTGTATTTAAAGTCGAGGTTGCTGATATCGCCTTTGCAGTTGATTCAATTTTAGCTGCTGTTGCATTAGCAATGACTTTACCGAAAACAGGACTAGGTACAATTGGTAGTCTTGATACTGGGCAATTCGTTGTTATCTTTGTAGGTGGACTTATTGGATTAATCATTATGCGATTTGCAGCAACTGCTTTCGTACAAATATTAAAACGTAAACCAGGACTTGAAACTGCAGCATTCTTAATTGTAGGTTGGGTTGGTGTGAAGTTAGCAATCTATACATTAGCACACCCTGCATTAAATGTAATTCCGCATTCATTCCCAGAATCTACTCCGTGGAAACTTACATTCTGGATTGTATTAGTTGGAATCGCAGTTGGCGGTTGGTTCTTCTCGAAAGAAGTAGAAGTAAAAGTAGAAAAGAATTTAGACGAAAAAGCGCTGTAATTACAGCGCTTTTTCTTTTTTATTTCAATTCCCTCTCTATTTTTAGAAAAAATTCCATTATACTACCTTTTGTAATCGCTTTCTTATTTTATGTATGTCCTTTTTGTGAAACATTGCACAAACTTATTGAAACTGTGAACGAATCCATGTACTTTATTCATATAAGGAGTATTTATAGAAGATTTACTAAAGGAGCGTATGACTCATGCTAGAACAAGGATTAGATTATGTTGTCAAACTGGCTAAGAGCAAAAAGAAAATGCTAGATATAAATCCGATGCAATATTTCGTTCGTGCTGCACTTGCGGGCATTTATATCGGTTTTATTATTGTACTATGTTTTAAATTAGGTAACTTTTTTCACATTGCAGATTCACCAGCAACTTATTTAGCTGCTTCCATGTTTTTCGGGATTGCCCTCGTACTTATTATATATGGTGGTGCTGAATTGTTTACTGGAAATACAATGTACTTCACAGTAGCAACTTTAAGAAAAGAAACAACGATTTCTGATACACTTCGCAACTGGGTTGCATGTTATGCAGGTAACTTAGCGGGCGCTCTATTCTTTGCCTTACTATTTTACGCAACTGGCATTTTCGAAGCGATTGATCACGGTCATTTAATGAATAAAGTAGTTGAGGGAAAGATGAATACACCTACAATGCAATTATTCTTTAAAGCAATTTTATGTAACTGGCTTGTCTGTCTTGCCTGCTTCTTACCTTCTCAAGTGAAAGGTGACACAGCCAAAATATTAATGATGATGATGCTCGTTTTCACTTTCTTTTTATCTGGTTATGAGCATAGCATTGCAAACTTATCACTGTTTGCTTTATCTTTAGTATCACCACATCCTGAGACAATTTCTTTTGCAGGCGCTATTCATAACTTAATTCCAGTTACAATCGGTAACATTATTGGTGGGTCCGTATTTGTCGGTATGGTATACCACTACTTAACAAAGAAAACACCTGATGTTAAACAGGAAGAGACTGTAATCGCAGCAGCTCAACAAGAAGAGATTATTCCTTTACAAGCACATATGAAACATTAAAAACTCCAAAGTTAGACTTTGGAGTTTTTAGCTCCCCACATATTTCACAATAATACTTGCTTCAATCTCTCCTTGTTCTTTTCCACCCTCTATTCTTTGTTTCATCTTATCCATACCAATGACATCATTTGTGTGAAAGTGGATTTCCTTAACATATAATCCCTCTTTACAAAAAATATTTACGAAATCAAATCCATTACTCTGCCGCCATCCCATATTAAAGTCGAGAGAAATAATATTTACCTCATTCTCCCTAACAAATTGCAAGGCAGTTTCTACTGTAGTTGCGGGCACATATCCGAACGGACAACTTCTTTGATCATCCATATATATATTCATTCTCTATCCCCCTCTATTTTGAATACACAATTAATACATAACATATTGCTCCAAGACTAATAAAAGGGCCAAATGGAATTGGTTTACTTGCTTCTATACGCTTTAATAAAATACCCATCCCGAAAAAACAAAGACTAAAATAAGATGCTAAAAATAAAATAATAAAAACCCCTTTCAATCCCACTATAAATCCAAGTAGCGAGAGTAATTTTATATCCCCTCCACCAAGCCCTTCTGGATATATCTTTTGCATACAATATAACAAAATGAGTATAACCCCACTACCAACTATACTATCTATCCACGTAACTAACGGTACAAAAATACATTCTAAAATAAGCAGAAAAGCAAACGAAATTAAAATACGATCAGGAATTAACATATATATATAATCTGTAACGGAAATAATAAGAAGTAACGAAAAAAGCGATAAAATGATGAGAAGCTCTCGTTCTACTCCAATCATATATACAGTAAGAAAAAATATTGTACCGGTTACAAATTCAAATACTACGTACAGAATCGGAATTCCCCTCTTACAATTCGTACAGCGCCCTCTTTGTATACAAAATGAAATGATTGGAATTAGTTCTTTTGGCTTTAGTACATACTTACAATAATGACAATGCGAACGCGGTATAATAATAGACTCGCCTAAAGGAACCCTTATTGCGATTAGCATAAAAAAAGAACCAAACACCATACCCACTAACAATGCATATATATAAGTGAACATCCCTTCCTCTCCTTTCCAAAAGAACATAACAAAAAAAGGAGAGAACTTCTACTTCATATTATCCTTTATTCTACTAAAAAAGCAGGCCATTTTCTGGCCTGCTTTCCCCTCTTTTATACGATGAAATATACCGCTTTTAATGGTCCGTGTACTCCGACAACAAGATTCATTTCAATGTCAGCAGAGTTACTAGGTCCTGTAATAAAGTTAATACAAGATGCCGCTGTCTCGCCATTTTCTACACGTGAGTTCATATCCTGAACTGCTTGCGTAATACGAGGCACAAGTGTTTCACGTGGAATAATAGCAAAGTATACAGTCGGTAAAAAGTGTAAAGAACGTCCTTGCCCTTTATGACTTTGTACAACAATTGTACCAGATTCAGCTAATGTATAATCACTAAATGCAATACCGATATTCGCTTTTTCAGCTATACGCATATTTTCGTCTTTTCTCTCTGGATCCCATAAGTTTACTTCAATATCTCGCTTTGGAAGTTCTTCTTTAAATAAAGATGTTAAACCATATGCATCAAAGCGTTCATCTGCTGATAATAAAATAGGTCCCCCGCCGTTTTCCATGATTACTTTTTGAAGGTCTTCATACAAACGGTCATTTGTCGTTTCTACTACAGTTGTATGAATGTTTGTACATTGCTTTTTAAATACTTCTAGTAATTCTTCTTGTGAATAATCTTTTAACGTTTCTATATTCACATTACTTTTCCATACTGGACGCTCGACACCTTCTCTTTTACGCGCACGCCCAAGTTCTTTTGCAATGTTATCTAGAAAGGAATCACGGTTTTGAATTAATCCTGCCATTATTTATTCCCGCCTTTCTTATGATCTTTATACCAATCACGGAATCTTTCTTTACTTGGCGCTGGGAATTCACGAATATCCGTCCAGTTTTTAAGTGGTCCAACACCTTTGGATACACGGTTACCAGATGTGAATGGACTCATTGCTGCTGGTGCCATTTTTGATCCCATTTTGTATAATGCAGCTGAAGAAGCACCCATACTAAACATTTTCATCGCTAATTTTTCTGCAAGTGGCGCACGTCCTTCTTGTTCAACGATTACTTGGCGATGCTTTAATAATAAATCATGTAATGGAATTTTTACTGGACAAGCCTCTGTACATGCTCCGCATAAACTAGATGCATAAGGAAGCTCTTTGTAATCATCATATCCACCTAAAAGTGGTGTTAATACCGCACCGATTGGTCCTGAGTAAATCGATCCATATGAATGTCCACCAACGTGACGATATACAGGACATACATTTACACAAGCTGCGCAACGAATACATTGCAATACTGAACGGAATTCAGATCCAAGAATTTGAGAACGACCATTATCAACAACAACTAAATGGAACTCTTCAGGTCCATCAACTTCCTCTTCTTGAATTGGTCCTGCTACTGTTACATAACTTGTTAACTTTTGACCTACCGCACTACGGCATAGTAAACCAACTAAAACATCTAACTCTTCCATCGTCGGAACCATACGTTCCATACCCATTACTGCTATTTGTGTTTTCGGAATCGACATAACAAGATCCGCATTACCTTCGTTCGTTACTAAACAAAGAGATCCCGTATTTGCAACAGCGAAGTTACAACCCGTCACACCAATTTCTGCATCCATAAATTTCTCACGAAGTTGTTTACGAACAAACTTTGTCATCTCATATGGATCATCAGAATTTTCATAGCCAAGTTTTTCTTTAAATACATCGCGAATTTGCGTTCTATTTTTATGAAGTGCAGGCGCAATAATATGTGAAGGTGGATCGTTATCTACTTGCAAGATATACTCTCCTAAGTCACTTTCTAACACTTCACAACCAATTTCTTCAAGCGCATGGTTCATACTAATTTCTTCTGTTACCATCGACTTTGATTTCACTACTTTTTTCGCTTGTTTCTTTTTCGCGACGTCTTGAATATACTTTGCTGCTTCTTCTTTCGTTTTCGCAAAGTACACATGGCCGCCTCTTTTTGATACATTTTCACTTAACTGCATTAAGTAATAATCAAGATTTTCTAACGTATGTTGACGAATTTGTTCACCTAGTTCACGCCACTCTTCCCAGTTTCCCAATTCGTCCGCTGCTTTTAATCGATTCGTATATAAACGCGTTTGTGCAGAAGATACTGCTCCGCGCATAAACGAATCTTGAATTCCATCGCCTACGCGATCATTAAATTTTTTCTCACTGATTTTCATAGACATAGCTTATGTTCCCCCTTCATGAGCGACTATTCAGTACCTCAGCAATATGCATTACTTTTACTTCTTTTCCTAAACGCTCAATTCGTCCGCCAATGTTTAACAAACACCCACAATCTGCACCGATTAAATAATCAGCACCTGTTTCCATTACACTATCTACTTTTTCATCTACCATTTGCTCAGAAATCGGAGTCATCTTAACTGAAAACGTTCCCCCAAACCCACAACAATTTTGCACGTTTGGCAGTTCTCTCACAGTTAATCCTTTTACATTAGACAATAAAATTCCTGGTGCCTCTTTTACTCCAAGCAGGCGTGTCATATGACAAGACTTATGAATAGTAGCTATTCCTGGTAAACTTGCACCCACATCTGTCACTTTTAAAACATCTACAATAAATTGTGTAAATTCATATGTTTTATCAGCAACCTTTTGTGCACGTTTAGCCCATTTCGGGTCATCTTTAAAAACATGCGGATACTCATGAAACATTGTCGCACAAGAGCCAGATGGCGTAACGATATATTCTGCATCTTCGAAAGTCTCAATCATATGTTTCATCGCTTCTTTTGCTGCTTCTACATGGCCGCTATTATAAGCAGGCTGACCACAACAAACTTGTGCTTCCGGAAATTCAATTTCACAACCTAAACGCTCCAACACTTCAACTGTTGCTTTACCGACATTTGTTTCAAACATATCGACTAAACAAGTAACAAATAAAGTAACTTTCATAATTATTACTCCCCCTCTTTACAACTTCGCCAACAAACATATGGTCATCAGATGACTTAAGAGAAAAGAAATAGGCTCAACCATGACCTATCCTCTCCCTTTTCTAAAGAAAACGCTTACTTAATCTTTCTCTATTTTATCAGAAAATTAGATTTTTTAAAGATTAAATTACGAATTTATATCGTTTCTACCTGTGACAATATGTTCTACATTTGTTAAATGATCTAGCATTGCTTGCTGCGCTAATTCTACATCTTGTTTTAAAACCGCATCATATATAACTTGATGCTCTTCTATAAGTCGTTCTGATGTCGTTTGTTCACCATATAAAATAATGCGTCTTGATTCACCAATCGTTTCAGCAATCATCTCTGAAACATGATTCATGAGTTCAAGCAAAATGCTATTATGCGAAGACTCTGCAATTCCCATATGGAACTGAAAATCTGCTTTTTCGCCAGCCTTTTCATCTCCAATGCTCTTTGCCATTTCATCTAACCAATGTTTCATATTTTGCAAATTATCTTCCGTACGTTTTGCCGCTGCTGCTCGAACTGCCCCCACTTCAAGCACCTTTCGCACTTCTAATAAATTCAAAATATCTTCTTTCTTCATTAATAATCTATTGTTTAATGATTTTGTTAATGAAGAAGAATCAAAGTTCTTCACATATGTGCCTTCTCCTTGCTTCATTTCAATTAAGCCCATCGCTCTTAGCGCACTTAACGCTTCACGAACAGCAGATCTGCCAACTTGAAACTGCTCAGCTAATTGATGCACAGGAAGTAGCTTGTCACCAGGTTTTAACGTACCATTTTTAATCATTGTTAAAATAGCTTCAGATACTTCTTCGTAAATTTTTTTCGGTTTAATAGATTTGTACTCCAGTTAAATCACCTCAGTATCTTCCAAACAACAATTGAAACGATTTATAAGAACTTAGCATCCATACCTATTTTAGAACGAATTGGTAAGAAGTACAAATGTTTTGTTCATAAAATAGTCAAATTTTTAATATTTATTTGCTATTAATTTATATCTATTCCTATATTCATTTACATTCAATTGAAAAAACATGTCCTTCACATTAGAACATGCTTTCTTCATCTTGTATGTTTAATTTAATAAATACTGTTGTTCCCTTACCTTTTTCACTTTCTATTTTCCACTCACCATCATGTATATGAACAATTTGCCTTACAATCGCAAGACCTAAACCTGTTCCACCATGTTGGCGACTTCTCGCTTTATCAACTCGGTAAAAACGCTCACCAAGATTCTCTAAATGCTCTGCATCAATACCTATTCCTGTATCCTTTATTTTCAACTTACAGTAATCGTCTATTTGCTCTAGCGTTATTATGATATTCCCATTTTGATTTGTATACCGTATCGCATTATCTAACACGTTATGAAGAACTTGTTGCATACGATCTTCATCAATCATTACGATAATTTCAGGATTTAAATTCGTTGAAATACGAAGTTTTTTTTCTATAAACTTTAGTTCATACGTATCTAACACATCTTCAATAAGCTGCGAGAACACAATAGGTTGCTTCTTTAGAGGAAAATGTTCACCTTCTAGTTGCGCTAAATCTAATAAATCATGAACGAGACGCTGCATACGATCCGCTTCTTTATGAATAAGCTGCGTCACTTTTTCTTGCTGCGGTCCCTTTGCTACACCATCTAAGATAGCCTCACTATATCCTTTTATATAACTAAGCGGTGTTCTAAGTTCATGCGAAACGTTAGCCAAAAATTCCTTACGCTTTACATCTTCTGTTTCTAAAGAATGCGCCATTTTATTAAATGCTTTTCCTAATCGTCCAATTTCATCTTCTGAAGAAATGGTAATCCGCTCCGAGAAATCTCCAGTAGCGAAATGATTGGCAACCCGCTCCATTTGCGAAAGCGGCTTCGTAATCGCTATAATAATTTTTCTCCCAATCCATATCGTAATTAAAATCATAGCAATTGCTAGCGGGGCTAAAATAAGACCCATATCATATATTAAGTCTTTTATACTTTTTAAAGGAATATAAGAATATACAATTCCAACTAACTTTTTATTATCTAAAACAGGGATAACAACACCCATAATATTCCGATCAAAATGTTCTTCATATCCTACCTTTGTCACCGTTTTACCATCTAGTAGTGTTTGTCTATCCCCTTCACTTATAAGAGAATGATGATGCACATCAAAAGGCAAACATGCGCTTAGATCACGTGGATTGGAAACGAAAAGAACGTCTGAACTAGATATTTGATCAAATGCTCTTACTTTCTCTTCAAAAGTTGACATTCCTTCATTCTTATCATATTGCGTTGCAAGACGCTTTCCTTCCATTACTAATGAGTCTTTTAAATTATCAACATATAACTTTTCATACGAGTATAAAGATACAAAATAAAGAAAGGAAACTGTTACACATACTGCACATACTACTGTAAGCCAAAGCTTTTGTACCATCGTAAACATACGTTACACCTCAAATTTATAGCCTACACCCCAAACAGTTTGAATGTAGTTTCCACTTTCTCCAAGTTTCAAACGCATCGTTTTCACATGTGTGTCTACTGTTCTTGTACTTCCCGCATAATCATACCCCCACACCTTTTCAAGCAATTGTTCCCGGCTAAATACTTGTCCTGTATGTTGGCAAAGGAAATATAGTAAATCAAACTCCTTTACTGTAAGAGAAATCGGATCGCCATCTGCCTCAATCCTCCTACTTTTTTCATTAATAAGAATGGGACCAAATTGAATCTCCTCTTGCTGTTCTTGCTTTGTATAACGTCTTAGTACAGCTTCCATACGAGCAATTAATTCACCTGGACTAAACGGCTTTACAATATAATCATCTGCTCCCATGCGTAAACCGTTCACCCTATTCCACTCTTCACCTTTTGCCGTTAAAAATATAATTGGCACATCTGACGTTTTTCGAATCTCTTTGCAAACTGAAAGTCCATCCATCTCTGGCATCATAATATCTAATACAACGAAATCATAATGATCTGACTCTAATTTTTTAAGAGCCTCTTTTCCATTTTCAGCTTCTCCCCACTCGTATCCGAAGTTATCTAAGTACATTCCGACAAGTTGCCTCATGTCACTTTCATCATCTACAACTAGCACTCTATATTTACCCATTGTCCTTCCCTTCCCTCTCTATGAGTTGAAATGGTCCTTTTCCGACTTTAATTGTTTGTTTTATTTTCATACTCTTCATATCCATGACGCACACTTCATCACTATCATAACTTGCTACATATCCTTCTGCCCCGCTTTTCAAAAATGCAAATGGATTCGAGCCTACTTCAACGGAAGCTACCTCTTTATACGTACTAATATCAAATTTTCTAAGCGTATTCGAACCATGGCTTAATGCATATACGTACTTATTATCTTTCGTTATGTTCACAGGCATAAACGGAGCGTGTAAAGAACGTACCATTTCGCCGCTCTGTAAAGAATACACTAATACTTTCTCATTCACTTGATTTCCATCACCATGTCCGCCAATCCATATCTCTTTTCCATCCGGACTAATCGTTGCTCCTGTTGATGCTGGTGGAATCATAAAGGATTGTATAACCTCTTTTTTCTTTGTATCAATTGTCGTTAGCTTCGTATCATAAAAGTTTAGTACAGATAACTGGTTATGATACTCTACCAGGGTTATCGGTCCTTTTCCTGTTGAAACACTTCCTGTCTCTTTCCCTTCTATCGTAAAGAACCTAACCTTTTGTGCATTTTGATCGGCGGCAAACAATTGTTTTTTATCTTCTGATACAACCACATTTACAATGCCTTTTCCAGTTTTATATTTTTCCACTTGCCTTCCTTCTGCTAGTGAATATACATACATGTATTCTAACTGCTTACCATATACAAGTATGTCCTCGCCGTTTGGAAGTAGTGCAATTCCTGCCATCGGTTCATTTAATTCCCATGTCGTAATTAATCTATTAGTTTTTTTATCAATAAAACTAATACTGCCTTCTTTTATATTCGTTGTTATAATAATACTCTTATCTTCAGTAATTGGTGTATATGAACTTCCTTGACACCCTACTAATAGAAATAAAAAACAGAGAAGAAAAACATACTTTCTCAAAAGATTCCCTCCATTTTCGAATGATTTCGTTATAATTGTAAAATAACAAATAAATGTGTGGAAAGTGTGAAATCTTACTTTCTTATTCAACTTACATATATAATGTACAACAAATAGAATTTGAGGTGTGCAAATTATGCTTTTTCCTGATTTAGCGAATAAAATTGTACGGGAAGTACGTAGACTAATTACAGAAAATATTATTATCATTAATATACAAGGTGTTATTATCGCCAGTACAGATGCAAAAAGAATCGGTCAATTTCATGAGGGAGCACTCCGCTGCGCGAAACAAAAGAAAACCGTCATCATTACAAAAGAAGATGAACGACGGTTGCAAGGTGTAAAAGCCGGGATGAATCTTCCTTTACTATTTCATGACGAAGTAATTGGTGTTATTGGAATTACAGGAGAACCCGACAATATTTCACAATACGGAGAAATATTACGGAAGATGACCGAATTATTAATTCATGAAAACTACTTTTTAGAGCAATTAGAACTTGAACACCGTTCTTATGAAGCATTTGTCTTTGATTGGCTTCAAAATACAGACTGGTCTTCAAGTTTTCTCGATCGTGCAAAAACACTTGGCGTTGATTTATATAAGAAGAAACAACTTATTTTGTTTTCGATTGATCAAAATGATACGATGCTCCAGCGTAAAGTTTGGCAACATATTCGCAATCTATTAGCAAAAGACCATCTATTTGTTCGCTGGGGAAATGATCGATTTATTTTATTTTCAGCGATGAGCTCTAAAGAACAAACTTACCTATTTTTAAAACGGTTAAAACATGACTGTGAAACTTTATTTTCTATCCCTTTATATATCGGGATTGGGCAAACCGTTACGCCAAGCAAGATGCACATATCATATGAACAAGCACTACGAGCGCTTTCTGTGTCACTTGAAACGAAAAAAATTGTATTTAATGAAGATTTACGTTTAGAAATGTGCTTACAAGATATTTCTATCGAAACGCGAGAACAGTTTCTAGAGCGTACCATTGAAAACTTAGTACAATCTCCTGAGCTCATGCACACTTTACGTTTATTTATCGATTATAACCAATCTTATAAACAGACAGCTGAGCAATTACATATACACATTAATACATTGCATTACCGACTAAAAAAAATTGAAGAACATACCGGACTTGATCCGAAACAATTCAAAGATTTAAATGTTTTATACTTCGCACTCCTTTTATTAGATAATCATACAAAAAAGAACGATAAAACAGATTAATCTTCAGATGATTATACATAGAAAGAATCCTCCAACTTTTTTATCATTATAATGAAAGCACTGTTACAACGTTTTTATTATGACTAAACACGTTAACAGTTTGAGGGGGATTTCCAATGTTAGAAAAGCAAATTATTCATTCATTCGTATCCATTGTTGGCGAAGATAATGTAGATACATCCAATATGGGGCGCTTAACTTATAGTTATGATGCCACTCCAAACTTCCAAGCAATGCCTGATGCAGTCATTGCCCCTCGTAATACAAATGAAGTAGCTGAAGTGTTAAAAGTATGTAACTCTCACAAAATCCCTGTGTATGTTCGTGGTTCTGGAACAAACCTTTGTGCAGGAACTTGTCCACTAGAAGGCGGTATCGTCCTTATTTTCCGCCATATGAACAATATTTTAGAGATTGATGAAGAAAATTTAACAATTACCGTACAAGCTGGTGTCATTACACTTGATATTATTAAAGCAGTAGAAGAAAAGGGATTATTTTATCCGCCAGATCCAAGCTCGATGAAAATTTCTACAATCGGCGGTAATATTAATGAAAACTCAGGCGGATTACGTGGGTTAAAATATGGTGTAACACGTGATTATGTAATGGGTCTTGAACTTGTCTTACCAAATGGTGATATCATTCGTACTGGTGGTAAATTAGCAAAAGATGTTGCTGGTTACGATTTAACTCGTCTATTTATCGGTTCTGAAGGAACACTTGGAGTAGTAACAGAAGCGATATTAAAACTTGTTCCTATGCCTGAAACGAAGAAAACAATGCTGGCACTCTACGAAGATATTAATGAAGCTGCACGTGCTGTTTCTTCTATTATTGCAAATAAAATTATTCCAGCGACACTTGAGTTTTTAGACCAACCGACAATTGAAGTTGTAGAAGAGTTTGCACAAATCGGTTTACCAACTGACGTAAAAGCAATTTTATTAATTGAACAAGATGGTCCACCCGAAGTGGTCGATCGAGATATTGAAAAAATGGCTAACGTTTGCCACTCTATGAATGCAGTTGATGTTCGCGTTGCAAAAGATGAAGCGGAAGCAGATGCACTTCGTACAGCACGCCGTAGCGCACTATCAGCACTTGCAAGATTAAAACCGACGACAATATTAGAAGATGCAACAGTACCTCGTTCACAAATTGCTCCGATGGTTGAAGCTATTAATGCCATCGCAAAAAAATTTAATATTCCTATTTGTACGTTTGGACACGCTGGTGATGGAAACCTACATCCAACTTGTATGACAGATGCCCGTAATGAAGAAGAAATGCACCGTGCTGAACAAGCTTTTGCTGAAATATTTGCGAAAGCAATTGAGCTTGGTGGTACGATTACTGGTGAACATGGTGTTGGTGCGATGAAAGCTCCCTATTTAGAAATGAAATTAGGTAAAGAAGGTATTGCCGCTATGCAAGGGATTAAACAAGCCTTCGATCCAAATAACATTATGAATCCTGGAAAGATGTTCGCGAAAGACACTCGTAAAAGAGTGGTGGTTGAGCGATGACAACATTAAATAAAGAAAACATTCAAAAGGAATTTAAAGAACGATTAAGTGAAGATGAGCTACTAAACTGTATGCGCTGCGGGTTCTGCTTACCTACTTGCCCTACTTACATTCAATCTGGGTATAAAGAATCACATTCGCCGCGCGGACGTATCGCATTAATGAAAGCTGTCGTTGATGGTTTAATCGAGCCAGATGAAGATGTTGAAAATACTTTAAACGTTTGCCTTGGCTGTCGTGCTTGTGAACCTGTTTGTCCATCTGGTGTGAATTATGGACATTTATTAGAAGAAGCCCGTGATATTATTAATCAAAATAAAAAATTCTCTATGCCAGTGAAAGCCGTTCGTAAAATCGTTTTTGAAGGATTATTCCCACATCAAAATCGAATGAGAACTTTAACTGGACTTATCGGATTTTACCAACGTTCCGGCTTACAAACGTTAACTCATAAAACAGGTATTATGAAGTTATTCCCTGAAACACTTGCAACGATGGATCTCGTTTTACCAAAAGTCCCTAAAATGAAAGCAATGAAAGATCGTCCTACATTTTTATCTGCTGAAAGTACAAAGAAAAAACAAGTTGCATTCTTCACAGGCTGTTTAATGGATACGATGTTTTTAGAAACAAATAACGCAACGATGAAACTTCTTCAATTAGCCGGTTGTGATATCGTTATCCCGCAAACACAAAGTTGCTGCGGTGCATTACATGGACATGCTGGTGAAAAGAGTGGAGCAAAAGTATTAGCGAAACGAAATATAAAAGCATTCGAAGACTTAAACATCGACTATATTATTACGAATGCAGGTGGTTGCGGGGCTTACCTCGTAGACTATGATTATCTTCTAAAAGATGATCCAGAATGGGCTGAACGTGCAAAGCAGTTTGTTTCTAAAATTAAAGATATTACCGCTATTCTAGTAGAACTAGATTTCCATAAACGAACTGACTTACGACTCACGCCGCAAATTATTACGTATCAAGATTCTTGCCATTTACGTAACGTTATGCGAACATCTTCTGAACCTCGTATGCTACTAGAAGCCATTCAAGGCGCAACATACCGTGAAATGAAAGATGCGGATCGCTGCTGTGGTTCGGCTGGTATATACAACATTGTACACTCAGAATTATCAATGGAATTTCTAGATTATAAAATGGACCGTGTACATGAAACAGATGCAGCAACAATTGTCACTGCAAATCCAGGGTGCCTATTACAAATGAAACTAGGTATTGAACGTGAAGGTCTTTCTCAAAAAATGAGAGGAATTCACATTGTAGATTTATTATTAGAAGCAATTGAAACTAACTCGTAATAACTCGTAACATACGTAATAATAGGAAAACGGCTATCTCCTTCGTCTATGTAAAGAGATAGCCGCTTTTTTGTCTGCTACAACATTAAAAATATGTTACTTTATTATAAAAAAGAACAACAGAAACATTACAGTTTTGTAAAAAACAATCCATTATATTCCTTAAAAAAACGTTCAAACCATTGATACAATAGGATTCTTCATTTTCAATATAGGTACATTTATCCAAAAACCTCCTATTAAAACGAAGTATAAAAATGCTGAAAATTCCTTTTACACTCTACGTTTCTCTTATTTCTCTCCTTTTCTCTCCTTAGGATAAATTAGGTAAATTTTAAGTCTATGAATTTTTTTCCATCTTTTTTCTCGTAAATTGTATGCTACGATGGATTTGTCAGTCAGACAGGCTGTCAAAAACAAATCGTGTGAAAACAAATTAAAACTTTATATAGGGGGACACACATCATGAAAAAGCGTGTTTTATTATCTGTAGCTGCTGCAACAGCTCTTACTTTAGGAGTATCTTCTTTAGATGCACAAGCTGCAACAGTACAACCATCTAACATAAAGGTTCAAAATATTCAGCATTCAAAAGTGATGATGAAGCAAATGAACCAACAAGAGTTACAAGCATTCTTACAATCTATGGGAGTTGAATCATTAGCACAATGGCAACAAGGAAACTTCCAACCAAATTGCTTCGTTCCTGGTCAACAACCTACTGAAAATGTTGTAACTGAGCAACCAACAGCTAAGCCAGAAACTCAAAAGCCTGTTGAACAAAAACCAGCTGAGCAAAAGCCTGCTGAACAAAAGCCAGAAGCTCAAAAGCCTGCTGAAAACAATAATACGCAAAAACCTACAGAACAAAAACCAGCTGAGCAAAAGCCTGCTGAAGAAGCAAAATCTTTAAGCGAGTTCGAACAACGTGTTGTTGAATTAACAAACGCTGAGCGTACAAAACAAGGCTTACCAGCACTAAAAATCGATACTGAATTAAGCAAAGTAGCGCGTGTTAAATCTGAAGATATGCAAAAAAATAACTACTTTGATCATAACAGCCCTACATACGGGTCTCCGTTTGACATGATGAAGAAATTTGGTATTTCTTATACATCTGCAGGTGAAAACATCGCTCAAGGCCAACGTACACCTGAAGAGGTAGTACAAGCTTGGATGAACAGTGCTGGACACCGTGCAAACATCTTAAATAACGGCTTCACTCACATCGGTGTTGGTTATGTAGAAAGCGGTAACTACTGGACACAACAATTTATTACGAAGTAAATAGATAAAAAGAGTCTTCTCATAATGAGAAGACTCTTTTTAAGTTTCGTAACTTTCTATTATGTATGAATATAAAATGTAGGACATAAACAAAATAGATCCGCAACTTATTACGCTAAGCAATACATAAAATCCCCACTTCAAGTTCAAAAACAAGGAAAACAGTATACCACATGCCATCACTTGAAAAATTCGTCTACTCACTAAACGAATTTTTTGTAATTTAATTGGATCTTTTTCTTTACCCTTTATCTTTTTAAAATCTTTGCTAAGCATAAAAAGAAACATACTAATCCCGATCGTTAATCCTGTCTGAAAGGATATAAAACTTCCAAAATTAATAACGAGAATAAGCATATGAATAAACAACATAAATAAAGTAATCGTCTTTATAAATCCGCCTATAATGAAATGCTCTCCTCCATTAAACTTATATATATTATGTGAAATAATATACACAAATCCATGTAAAAAAATAATAAGAACCGGAATAAATGCAACAACAACTTGTTTACTCATAAATTCGTTCGGCCCACCATTTTCGTTCCAATGTACTGCCAAACGTTCTGGTAAATATGGATAGATGCATAGGGTAAATAAAAGACAAGCGAAAAATATTCCTAGTATATATTTATATTTGACCAAGTAATTCTCACCTCTCTTTTCTCTTTACGGCTTCGCTTCTTTTAGAGAAATTCCTGCAAAAATTTACTTTTCTCAAATTAAAACTTACACTTTACACATTTTCCCTTTGAAATTCTTTCATTATATTGTTTAATTTTGTAGGAAACGGTACATCAATTTCGATCTCTTCTTTCGTAATTGGATGCAAGAAATTAATTTTCATTGCATGTAACGCTTGCCCTGACATATATGTTGTTTGTCCACCATATAACACATCCCCAACTAGCGGATTACCATTATGGCTCATATGCACACGAATTTGATGCGTTCTACCTGTTTCTAATTGTAAGGTTACAAAGGTTGTATTGTGCTTTTTAAAATACTTTTCTACTTTATAGTATGTAATAGCTTCATCACCCTTTGGGGAAACACGACGTCTCGTAGCATGATGTCGATCCCTTCCAATAGCAGCGTCAATTGTACCCTTCTTCTTTTTCACTTTCCCTTCAACAAGCGCAGCATACGTTCTTTTTATTTTTCGTTCCATTAATAAACGATCCATAATCGCGCCAGCAATTCTATGTTTAGCAAACACGACACCACCTGTCGTATCTTTATCTAAACGATGAATATGGCGAACCTTCGTCTCTAAACCTTGCATTTGAAAATGAAAAGCAACAAGGTTTGCAAGTGTTCCCGTTCCACCTTTTTCGGCAGGGTGCGTGTCCATTTTCTCTGGTTTATTTACGATAAGTACGTGATCATCTTCATATACTACATGTAGCTCACCATATTCTGGCTCTACACCGTACTCTTCCTCCATAAACATGTGAACTTGGAATTTATCGCCCTCTTTTAAAAGCTCATTCCATCTTCTCTGTTCACCGTTAACAGTAACACCTTTTTCCATACGAAGCTGATGTAATAACTTTTTCGGTAGTTCCCATTCTACTTTTAATAACGATTCGATACTTATACCATTCCATTTAGCCGGTACAGTAATTTCGCACCATTCGCCCTTCTTCTTTGTTTCCATACTATATCACCTTATTTCTATTGATTCTCTCATTGTAACGGAAAACACGCTTTGATGCATCGTCAAAAATAGAGGACAGCCTTATAATCGACTGCCCCTCACGCTCTAAGCCTTTTCATTTCCTGCAATACTTCTTCAGCTTTTTGCTCATACGATAAATCTTTGAAGAAATCCGCCAATCGTTTATAGTCGTTGTATGTATCTAATAAGTCGTCTATTTTCTCTCCTTTCATAACTTGCTGCTTTTGCTTCATTTTTACTGGATACCGATAGCCCGATAGCTCTTGTATTTTGTAATACTCATCCTCTACTTGAATAACCTTTACAAGTTCCTCCTCTTCTGCGTCCATCGTATATCCATCAAACTCTCTAAGCAGTTCATAAATGATATGAGTCCATTCATCTTTTGGATAAAATCCTTTTTCTAATCGATAACCGACAATGCGATACATATGCCCATCGTTTTCTGAAAATTGTACTGTATCATTTAGCTTAAATTTGAAATAACGAAACATTGCCTTCACCTACTTATATGTAATGTTCTTATCACATACTATTTGCAAAATGTAGGCCTTGCTATTCATAAAAAAATACTCATCTATAAGATGAGTATTTTTTATGATGATTTTTCTCGTTTTTTCCGAAATGGCAGCCACCAATTCCAGTCTCCAAACAACTTCATTAAGCTTGGTACAAGCATAAGACGAATAACGGTTGCATCAAGGAATATCGCTAATGCCACGCCAAGACCCATTTGCTTTACTGGTAAAATATCAGTAAATGCGAACGCACCCGTTACAACGATCATAATTAAAGCAGCTGACGTTATAATTCTACTCGTTGAAACGAGCCCTTCTAACGTTGCTTGATCATTATCTCCTGTTTCTTCATAAAGCTCATGAATACGTGAAATAAGAAATACTTCATAATCCATGCTAAGCCCAAATACAAGGCCGAAAATGAAGATTGGTAATACAAATAAAACAGGACTCGCTTCTAAACCAAAATGACCACCCTCAAATAACCAAACGACAATTCCAATTGTTGCACTTAAACTAAGTACGTTCATAATAATTGCCTTAATTGGAATGAGTATAGAACGGAATGCAAATAATAAAATGACAAAGGTTGATCCGAATATAACTGACATACCAATTGCAACTTTATCTTTAATTTCATCTTCTAACTCTTTTTGGAACGTCGTCATTCCGCCTAGGTAGTACGTAACATCATTTTCTTTATAATTACTTTTGAAATCACGAACCCACTGTTTCGCAGTTTCTGTACGAGGCTTCGTATCCAAAAAGACTTCTATTATTGTCTTATTTCCTTTTGAGTACGCTTCAAATACAGGAGCTATTTTTGCCGCTTCTGGCGACTGCAATATACCAGCAACTTGATCTGCTTTCATTCCGGTTAACCCATCGTATAAACTTCTTACCTCATATACTTTCTCATCATCTTTTAACTTTTGAACAACTTCTTCTATCTTTTGTAAACTCTCTTTTTCTTTTATATTTTTTTTCGTCTCTACTACTAATGTAACATCAGCATGTGTTTGAACCGTTTTATTAAATGCTTCTTCATATTTCTCATAAGCAACTCTAGTGTCACTCTTTTCAGGTAACGCTTCAACACCAGGAAACTGCAAATTAGCTGTACGTAGCGGTAATAAACAAATAACAATAAATGTTGTAACAGCAATAATCATTATGATTGGATGTTTCATTACAAATTGTGCAAATTTACGCCATGCCTTTGCCGGTGTATGTGCTACTTGATTCTTTTTTAATATTCGTTTTCCAATTAAAGATAACAGTGCTGGAAGAAGTGTAAGTGAGAATAAAATACTCATAATCACAACAATCATCCCGCTTATGGCAACAGACTGAATATAATCAATTTTAAAGAAAAATAAGCCTGATAAACCAACGAATACGCATAATCCTGAAAATACGATCGCACGTCCTGCCGTTTGATACGTAATCGCTATCGCTTCTTTCACCGTTCTCTTCGCAACTTCCTCTCGAAAACGATTCACAAATAACAGTGCAAAATCAATGGATAGTGCAAGTCCAATCATCGGTGCAACATTTAATACGAAAATAGATAACTCTTTGTCGCTACCTATAAAATATAAAATCCCCATCGTACTAATGACACTAAGCGCGCCATTTACAATCGGTAAAATAGATGCCAAAAGGCTACCAAATGAAAATAGTAATACGAGAAATGCAATTGGTAAACCAATCATCTCTGCTACTTTTAAATCATTTTGTGTTCTTTCATTAATCTCTTGATTAATTTTTGGAAATCCTGTAGGTGTTACTTTTAATGCTGTATTACTTTCCTTCTCAATAGTATCAGCGAACTGTAATGTCTTTTCCATACGTTCTTTAGTTGTTTTCCCGGAAAATAATATTGTCGCATAACCGATATTATCTTGTAACATTTCTTTATTTTGCACTGGATGATGGAAAGATTCATATTTCTCGTTCTCTTCAACCTTCTTTACAATGCTCTCTATTTGCTTTTTAAAATCCTCATGTGAAGCATCCTTATTCCTTTCAAAAACAAGTAGGAGCGTATCTTGAGACCTCTTAAAATCTTTATCTAAAATTTCTTTCGTCTTTTGATAGTCCCCTTCCGTTTGAAAACCATCACCACCTAATACTCCCGGTAGCTTTGGAGCAAAAATACCGAGTGCTATCGCAAGCAATAGTAGCGCTACAATTACTGTATAACGAAACTGATACAAGAAAGTTCCTAACTTCCCCCACTTATCCACTTTATGTACATTTGTCTTCACACATTTTCACCTACTTTAAATAATTCAATTATCACTTATACTGTATCACATCTTCATACAAACAAAAAACGTCTGGAAAAACTATCATTATAGTGTTTCCAGACGTTTTTTATCTCTCTTTATTGAGCTGAAGCCTCTTAGTAAGTAAACGATGATAATAAATCGCGATAATTAACAAAATACCACCTACGCAATAACCTGCTAAAATATCAGTTGGATAATGTACATTTAAAATAACTCTACTTAATCCAATCGATACAATTAATATACCCATCGAAATGGTTATAACATATTTCCCAGTTACACTCTTCAAATTTGCCGCAATGATATAAGTAAGAAAACCGAATGTCATAATAGATAACATTGCATGCCCACTAGGGAAGCTATACCCAAGTGCATCTAATGCTTCATTTAACGACGGACGCTCCCTTTTCACAATTTCTTTTATTCCTTTATTAACGAGATGTGTGATCAAAATCCCCATTGGATACACGATCATTGCAGCATAATAACGTTTCTGCAAAAAAACAAGCAAACTTATAATAAGTATAGTTACAATTCCAATTGCTGATCCTAACTTTGTAAAGTATGAGAAAAAAGTAAGTGAGCTCTCCGTTTGTAACCCCTTTACTAATCCGCGGACATATGTATCCATCACTGTAACGCCACCTGCATGTACGCGCCAAGCAATAATACTAAATACCGTAAGTAATAAAATAACACATATTACCTCATACTGATGTAACTTCTTCTTCAAACGATTTCCTCCTACTATGAAAAAATGCGATTTCTACTTTAGAAACCGCATTTCCTTACTTATTTACCTTTTGTTTTTAATTCTGTCCAGTAACGATCATAGTCTTTTAACTTATCGTCTACATCAACAAGCCATTCTGTGCGATCTAATTCTTCTTTCGTTAAGAAGATCATATGGTTCTCACGATATTCTTTACTATGAAGAGGGTGAGCTTTTTCATTTGGATTACTGTACCCAATTGACTCGTAGTTTTTCACACTTACTTTCTCATCTAATAAATAGTTCATAAACTTCTCTGCAAGCTCTTTGTTTTTTGCACCTTTTGGAATTGCTAACGTGTCGGCCCAAATTGTGCCGCCTTCTTTTGGTACAACGTACTCTACATCTTTATTATCTTTTGCGATAAATGCTGCATCTCCAGACCAAACTGTTCCGATCCAAGCATCTTCTGTAATGAACTTTTGTTTAATGTTATCTGTATCAAATGCTAATAAATTTGGAAGTAGCTTCTGTAAATCAGTAGCTGCTGTCTTTAACTCTGCATCGTCTTTCGTGCTGTTTGAGAATCCATGCTTCTTAAGACCCATTCCTAATACTTCACGAGAATCATTTAGTAATGTTACATGTCCTTTATATTTCTCGTTCCATAAGTCAGCCCAGCTTGTAGGTGCTTCTTTCACATACTTTTTATTGTATGCAATCCCTGTTACGCCCCAAGTGTATACTAAAGAATATTTATTCTCTGGGTCAAATGCTGGCGTTTTGAAATTAGAAATCATATTTTCGATGTTCGGGATATTCTTCTTATCTAACGGCGCTAATAAATCCATTTTCGCCATTGTCTTAACCATGTAATCAGACGGCTGAATTAAGTCATACTTTGCGCCACCGGCTTGTAATTTCGCAAGCATTTCTTCGTTACTTGCATACTTATCATAGTTAATTTTTACGTTATATTTCTTTTCAAAATCTCTTAGCACTTGCTCATCAAAATTGTCAGCCCAGCTATAAATGTTTAACTCTTCTTTCTTTTCACCACAACCGGCAAGTACACCAGCAACAAGGCTAAAGCTAATTGCTGCGCCAGCTATTCTTTTCATTAATTTCATCGGTTTTACCCCCTCGTACTTTTTATATCGTTCGTATTATAAAGGAAGGTGTCCTCCAGAGTTTTCTTCACCATCTGCACCTTTGTTACGGAAGATTTCCGATAGCACCATTAATCCTACAATAACAACAATTAAAATTGTAGAAAGGGCATTAATTTCAGGTGATACTCCGCGCTTAACCATACTGTAAATGTATAATGGCAATGTTGTTGATCCTGGTCCTGATACGAAGAAACTAATTACAAAATCATCAATTGATAATGTGAATGTTAATAACGCTGCTGAAACAACTCCCGGTGCAATTGCCGGAAACGTCACATGGCGAAACGTTTGCCATGGCGTTGCTCCTAAATCATTTGCAGCCTCTTCTAAATCACGTCCCATGCTAGAAAGACGGGCCGCTAAAATAACAACAACAAATGAAATACTAAATGTAATATGTGCGATAATAATTGTTGTTTGTCCAAGTTCCATACCTAATTGACTAAATAGGATAAGTAAAGATAATCCCATTAATATATCAGGAATTAAAATAGGTAAATATACAAGACCATTAATGGCCTCTTCAAAACGATATTTGTAACGATGTAATGCTATCGCAAAAAACATACCAAGTATCGTTGTTACAACTGTTGTTATAACTGCAATCGTCATACTATTTACAAACGCATCAATAACATCTTGTTTTTGAAATAAATCTGTATACCAATGGAATGTAAAGCCTTCCCATTCCGCATTAATTCGAGAATCATTGAAGGAATATACCATTAAAACCATCATTGGAAAATACAAGAACAATAAAATTAACCAAGAATAAGAAACTAAAAACTTTTTCATTTTTGCCTATTCCCCTCCGTTCCCATCATATTTATATACTTTCGTTGCACGATAATATAAGTAAATTAACAGAACAGAGAATAGAACAACAATCATAGATAACGCAGATCCAAACGGCCAGTCACGCGCACCTAAGAATTGGTTTTGAATTACGTTTCCGATTAATGCTACTTTCGATCCACCCATCACGTCTGATACTACAAACATTCCGATAGAAGAAACGAATACTAAAATAGAACCAGTAGCAATTCCTGACATCGTCATTGGTACTGTTACATTCCAAAATGCTTTTACTGGTGTTGCACCTAAATCATAAGCTGCTTCTAGCTTACGCTTATCCAGCTGCTCAATTGCTGCATACACTGGTAAAATCATAAATGGTAATAAAGAATATACCATTCCAAGTATTACAGAAGGCGTATTATATAGTAAATTTAACGGTTCACTAATAATACCTAATTTTAATAACAGTGTGTTCACAAGACCTTGTGAACGTAAAATAACAATCCACGCATATGAACGAACAAGGAAGTTAATCCAAAACGGTATCGTTGCCAATAATAAAAGAATAGAACGATATTTACGATCAACAATTGTAATTGTATACGCAAATGGATAACCAATTAATAAACAAAGTACTGTTGTAATAACAGCAATCTTTACTGTTTCCCATAATGTTCCCATATACAATGGGTCAAACACACGTACTATATTATCTAACGTAAATTGCATTTCCACTGTTCCGTATGCTCCGCGCTGCATGAAGGCAAAACCCAATACGAATACAAGTGGAACTAGGAAGAAGATTAACAGCCACGCGACTGTAGGTAGTGCGAGTAATTTCCCTTTTTTCAATTTAAGGTCACCTCGTCCTCTTGCTCCCATCCTACATATACATTATCTCCAATGCTCCACTGTGCTGCTTCTTCAGCTGTTTGATACGCCATCAATAATTCTGCTGTTTTCTCATCACGTACATAAAGCTTTTCCATATTTCCAACAAACTCAATGTCTTCAATATGTCCAAGATGGTAATCTTCTAAAATTGGTTCTTCAACCGAACGTACCTTTACATTTTCAGGGCGAATTGCTACGTAGTCTTCCCCGTTTTTCACAATATTATTTTCACCGATAAATGTCGCAACGAACAACGTTTTCGGCTTATTATAAATTTCTTTCGGTGTTCCGATTTGTTCAATATGTCCTTTATTCATAACGACAATACGGTCACTCATGCTCATCGCTTCTTCTTGATCATGCGTTACGTATATGAACGTAATTCCTAAATTGCGTTGTAAGTTTTTCAATTCACGTTGCAAATCTTTTCTTAGCTTAAAGTCAAGCGCTCCAAGTGGCTCATCCAATAGTAATACACGTGGGTTATTTACAATCGCTCTCGCAATTGCTACACGCTGCTGCTGCCCACCAGACAGCTTCATAGGTTTACGATTACGGAACTCTAGTAACTGCGTTAAACGCATTGCCTCTTCAGCACGTTCTTTCTGTTCTGCCGCTGGTACTTTTTGCATTTTCATACCGAAACAAATATTTTTCTCCACATTCATATGCGGGAATAGTGCATAATGTTGGAACACTAAGTTCATATGACGCTTATATGGCGGCAAATCGTTAATCTTTTCATCATCTAATAAAAGATTCCCTTTAGTTGGAGTTTCAAATCCTGCGATCATACGAAGTAACGTCGTTTTCCCGCAACCACTCGGCCCTAAAATTGTTAAAAACTCTCCTTCTTTAATATCTAAAGAAAGCGGTGGGATAATCACTTGATTTCCAAAATGTTTTTCTACTGCTTCAACTTTAATAATTTTTTTCATTTTCCCGTCCTATCTACCTTAAATTTTAATTTTTATATTGATGAATAAATATTTATGTTTTATAGACTATTTTTTGTTTCGATCCAAACAAAATGGTTATTTAGCAAGCGTTCACTTCTATTCTTTATGTAGTATGTTTGATTCATTTTTTCATGATACATAATGTCGAACAGAAAAACCCCTTCCATTGCGAAGGGGCTATTATCATACGGCTACGCCTACTGATAAACACCATCATCATTTTAACAACTTTCGTATGAATTTTAAAGCACTTTTTGTAGAAGAGTAACGAATTTTCATATCGAATGCCGTAGATTGGGCTAAAATGCTTTTATAATGTGAAAAAGTCCGAAAACTTTCTTCCCCATGATAACTACCTAATCCACTACTTCCAACGCCCCCAAAAGGTAAATATGGCGTTGCAAGATGATAGACAACATCATTAATACACCCTCCGCCATATGAAATATTACTCGTCACTTTCTTTTGCACTTCTTTATTTTCAGAAAATACATATAGCGCTAACGGCTTCGGATGTTGCTGAATTGTGCCAATAACATCTTCTATTTTGTCATACTCTATAATCGGTAAAATCGGACCAAAAATTTCATCTTCCATAACAGCATCTTGCCACGTGATATCTGTTACTATTGTCGGCTCAATATGTAATGTATCTTTTTTATAGTTCCCGCCAATTACGACTTGACCATCTTGTAAGAATCGACATAATCGTTCAAAGTGACGCTCGCTCACAATTTTTACGTAATTATCATTGTTCAGTGGCTCTTTTCCATACTGCTCCGTAATTTCATGTCTTAACGCCTCGATTAACTGTTCTTTCACGGAAGAATGAACGTACATATAATCCGGTGCTACACATGTCTGCCCTGCATTTAAAAACTTACCCCAAACAATCCGCCTTGCTGTCACATCTATTTTTGCATCTTTATGTACAATACATGGGCTTTTTCCGCCAAGTTCTAACGTAAGCGGCGTTAACTCTTTGGCTGCTGCTTCCATCACAACTTTTCCAACACCAACACTACCTGTAAAGAAAATATAATCAAACCTTTCCTTTAACAATGCCGTACTCTCTTCTATACCGCCTTCTATTACCGCTACAAGCTCTTCTTGGAATAATTCCTCTAACATTCTCGTAAGCACTTTTGAAACGTTAGGCGTTAACTCTGACGGCTTTAAAACAACTGTATTCCCAGCTGCCAGCGCTCCTACTAGAGGTGCAATTGCTAACTGAAACGGATAGTTCCATGGCGCAATAATAAGCGTCACACCATACGGTTCTGGTACTACCTTCCCCTTCGATCCGAAATGAGTTAATGCTGTTCGAACTCGCTTCGGTTTACTCCACGATGACATATGTTTCAATTGAAAAGAAATTTCTTTTAATACATATCCCACTTCCGTTGTAAACGACTCATGAACTGACTTATTTAAATCTAATTTCAATGCTTGAAATATCTCTTCTTCAAAACGCTGAATTCCATCATAAAGCTTTTTTAAATTATTTTTTCTTGTTTCTATACTTCTCGTATATCCATTATAAAAATATTGCTTTTGTTTATTTACAATAGAAGAAATGCTCATCTATTCACCTTCTCCCACTATTTTTATCCAATTCTTTCATTATTTATATAGAACTTTTCTACTCGTAAAATTACATTATATATAATTTTTTCTTTTATATAAAATTCATTGCTCACAAAAAAACTACCGAAAGAAAATCTCTCGGTAGTTTTACGGTATTAACGGTATAAACGAACAGCACCTGCAGAATTATCATCAGCTTGTCCTACTACTTCAAACTTCAGACCAAGCTTCGGTAAAATACGTCCTGCATCTGGAATCTGTTGATTAATATACGTTTTCGAATCATCAAACTTCGGTACACCAGCTAAGCCATTGTACGTATACGTTCCACGCGTTGGAGATACAACTTGCCAAGCTGGCGTTTTGTCGAATGAGAACGCCGCATCAGCGATTTGGAATCGTGTACTACTTTCAACTGTTGGCTTACCATTTAAAGTTCCTACAATTGCTTCTGGATGAGAATCAACTACACCAAGGAAACCGTGTCCTGGATGTACACCAACCCAGTTATCTGTGTAAGCTGAATCTGCATACCATACAACCATACCAGTGTTATATTCTGGACCGCGAGCAAATTTCAAAGCGTTATCTGAACCAGCATAGTTTCTCCACTCTACATAGTAATTATGGTTTTTCTTCTCTGTTCCGTTAGAAACAGCAAAACCATCTAATTTGAATTGTGGTGTACCTTCTGCATCATCAGAGAATACTACTTTACCATCTACTGTTAATGAAGCATTATCAAGTAGGAAACCATTTAATGCTAAACCACCATCAGTAATGTAATCAAATGTTAATTTTACTTTCTTACCTTTGAATTGACTTAAATCATATGATTTGTCAATCCATTTTCCATTTGTCGAGTCTGCATTTCCACTATTTGCTTTCTCGCCAAGTCTTTCAAGTAACGTTTGTTGTCCATCTTCTGTTACAGCGTGTACTTCAAGGAAATCATACTCTGCCTCGATTTCATATAGTGACTTGAAATCGAATTTCGCATTCGTTGCATTCGTTAAATCGAACAGCGGCGTTTCCAACTTCGTATGAAGATCGTCACCTTTTGTGCTGTAATAGTATTGTTTACCAAATGCTGGCGCAATTGTTTTTATATCTTTATCTGGTAAGTTAACACGAATCATACCTGGTCGGTTAGATTTCGTAACACTTTGGTCTAAATATGTTGCTAGACCAATACCTTTATTTAATTTCTCGTAATCTACTTCTACGATATTTGCCCAGTTACCACCGATTGTTTTTTGGAAAAACTCTTTATTTTGTGGTGATAAACTTGTTGGCGTTGTTCCAGCGATTTTACCCGCCCAGCTTCCGCCACTCATAATAGACCAAGCTTGAATTGGCTCACCAGCACCGCTATATTGCGTATCATACTCATCTGGAAGACCTAAATCATGACCATATTCATGTGCGAATACACCAACCGCGCCGTCTTCTGGTTCAATTGTGTAGTCGAATGCTGCCATCTTTCCGCCCCAATATGGAACTTTCGCTTGCGTACCTTCAATTGCGAACGGCTTTGGTCCAACTGTCCAGCGATGTGACCAAATTGCATCATCACCTAATTTACCACCGCCAGCTTCTTGTCCAACACCCGCATGAATAATCATTAAGTGATCGATTAAACCATCCGGTTGATTTTGATTTCCATCACCATTTACATCGTATTGATCGAACTGATCAAACTGTGATAAATCAAGACCGCTATCTACAGCTGCTTTTAATGCATCTTTTACTAGATCACGTGGTCCTTTTGGTCCTTTATTATCATGACCTGTAGCAGCATCTGCACCGTAATCAGCAGCTTTACCAGGAACTGTTAACCATTTTGTAACTGTTCCGTCCACTGTGTAACTACCACCGGATTGCTCTTCGTAATATTGTTTAAACGTTTCGATTTTGCTTCCATCCTCTAATGCGAATGGCTCATCACCGAATAACATTTTTTCATAGTGTTCTTTGTTAAAGTCTTCCGAATACATATAACCAGGTTCTTTATCAATGTTGTTATGTTTAAAGTCAGCGTACTCTACAAGTAAAACAAGTACCTTATCTTTACGAACATCGCCGTTATATGCTTTTTGTTTTGCTGGAGAAGTTGGTACTTTACCATTTAATCCGCCTTTAACTGGGCCTGTCGCTGCAGGTGTCCCTGTTGCTGGCTGATTTAGTTTTTCTTTCGTGTCTGCTTTCGCATCTTTCACTTTCTTTAAAAAGTCTGATGCTTCTTTCGTAAGTTGATCCCCATTCGTTGCTTCTTTCCCAGGATTTTCACCCTTTTTGTTCTCTACATACTTTTCGACAGCTTTCTTTGTTTCTTTCTCTGAAGCTGACGAATCAATTACCCCACGCTTTTTCAGTGCATCTGCTAAACGCTCTTCTGGAATTAAATGGTCATCAACTGGGCTCGTAGCTGCTTTATTCCCAGGCGTTTCAGCGTACACAGACTGAGTGCCCGCGCTAAATGAAAGACCTAATACAGCTGTCAAAGCAATTGATGATAATACTTTGAATGGTTTCTTGTTCATCCCTTATTTCCTCCCCTAATAAATAATATGTATTACAATTTGAATTTTATTAAAAATTCAATATTTTTTCAATATTTAGTTATATTATGTAATTTTTTTAATATATTTGTAAAAATTTCATAGTTAGTATACGGATATATCACAATTCAACAATGTTTTCTGAAAATATTGAAAGTTTTTATCGAACAATTTATAATTATTTCCATCGAGGGAGTTTAATGGGGATTTTATCTTTGTTTTACCTACACAATATTTGATAATTCGATACATAAAATAAAAAATTCGGTTTTATTATCATTTATTCTGTAGCAGCAGTTATGACCGATAATTAGGGAGGAATTACAATTGTACAAAGATAAGACGGACACACTGGATCAAGAATGGATTGATTTAATACTTGAAGCTCTAGATGCTGGTATCGCCCTACAAGATATCGAACACTTTTTCCAACGTATGAAGCCATCAAGTCAAGCTCAATAGCCTTGTTCTTTTTAACGAAGTTTATGTTATAATAATGACATCATAAGACGACGACATATTGATAGAAAGGTGCGCAAACATGATTGGAGAACGTATAAAACGCCTTCGTTTACAAAAAGGTATTTCATTAACTGAACTTGCCGAAAAAGCTGGTGTTGCTAAATCTTACATTAGTTCTATAGAACGAAATTTACAAAAAAACCCTTCCATTCAGTTTCTTGAAAAAATCGCAGCAGTTCTACAAATTCCAGTTGATACTTTACTTCATGACGAAACAGAAAAGGAAGCTCGCCTAGACTCCGAATGGACACAGCTCGTTAAAGACGCAATGAACTCTGGTGTCTCTAAAGAACAGTTTCGTGAATTTCTTGAATTTACACAGTGGAAGAAAAATCAAAAATAATATATAAAAAGGAGTGCTTAAAAACTGGCACTTCTTTTTCTTTATAAAAAAAAGCGGGGGATACCCGCTTTTTTTTATTTTTCTTCCCCAGCTTCTTGGTTAGCATTGAATGTCCACTCTAAATTCAATGTATCACCTTGGAATTTATTTTGGTCTTGACCATTATCTTCGAATACAAATTGTACCCATAGATAATCCTCTGTACCAGCTTCTAATCCACCTTTTTCTCCCCACTCAGGAGCAAAGATGTCTTTAGCTAAAAGATCTGGATCCGCATTTTGTAAGTCTGCTAAAGTTGTTTCATATACAGGCTCACTTTGTTTATCCCAGTTCCAAATAAATTTTACTTTAATGTGCTTGCCAAAGTCTTCCCCAGCATTATCATTTTTTGCATCTTTCACAGTATACTTTGTTGCTAATTTAACGTCTTTAATTGTTAACGAACCATCGTTCTTTAGTAAGAACTCTTTCTTAACAGAATCCCCTGGTTTTAAATCTTTAATATCCACAAGCGTTTTAGGGTTTAATGTAAGATCTAACGTCCCAGCTGCAAATGTATTATTTGATACTTCTTTATCGCTAAAGAATGCAAACGTTCCTCCACCAATTAAAGATAACCCCAATGCTGCTGATGCAACTCCCATACCTAATTTCTTTTTCAGACTCACAATCAATTCCCCCTAGCTGTTTTTTGTATTTTTACATTGCTATCTCTTATATAAATTAAGAGATGTAAATAAAACTATATTAGCGATGCTAATATTTGTTCTTTTTCAAAAACCTTAAGTTCATTATAACGAACAAACTTATGTAAATACAACAACATTTTTTAGTATTTTCAATTATTTTTATTTCTCAATATTGTTTTGATTTTTCAGAAAATAATATATGCTACTTTATACTAATTTATAACTTTTTTCACACGCAAATACATTTCATATTATAAGAAAAAAGAAAGACAAAGAGGTGAGGGCTAACGTCCCCTCACACTCATATAAACATTAATCGTTTTGCTTATTCGCTCGTTATCTCTTGCACCACATTCTTGTTTTCCAGCTGTTTCACTAAAGCAGTTACCCCGCTTTTATCTGTTTCTATTTTTTCTGTTCCTCTGCTTTCTTCTGTTCTTCTACTTTCTTCTGTTCTTCTACTTTCTTTTGTTCTTCTGCTTTCTTCTGTTCTTCTACTTTCTTTTGTTCTTCTACTTTCTTCTGTTCTTCTACTTTCTTTTGTTCTTCTGCTTTCTTCTGTTCTTCTACTTTCTTTTGTTCTTCTACTTTCTTCTGTTCTTCTACTTTCTTTTGTCCTTCCGCTTCAAGTGCAACGTTTAATTGTTGCTGTAGAGCCTGAATTTGCTCATCAATAGCTTTCAAACTAACTTCTTTCTCAATATAATCTCGCTTCTCTTTTATAATCTGAAAGCCTTCATTCACATATAAGGCTACTTTTTGAATCGACTCATCTTTAGTTACTTTTAATTCTTCCTGTATTTGGTTGTAAGGAGCTTCTATTTCAGTATATACATTTTGCAAGGCTTCCTTCTCAGAAACAATTTTCTCACGACCTTGTTGCCATACAGAAATTGCCTGTTTTATTTCTTCAATAGAAGTTACTTTCAGTTTCCCCTTCATTGTTCCATACTCATGCTCAATAAACTTTTTATGTTGCTCAGCCTGTTCTTTTAATGTAGTAACTGTTTTCGGAAATATAATTGCTGTAGAAATACTCGCTTCTACTTTCGTTTCATGAATGAATGCCGCTTCTGTATGCGTCATAACTTGAGATCCTAAATAAAACGTAATAGAGCACATACACGGCAATATAAGCATCTTTTTTAAATTACGTGGTCTTTTCAGCATCTTAATCTCTCCCATCGAACATTCCGTTCTTTATACAGAACATTATCTTTATTATAATAAAGAACTATATAAAATGATAGCTATATACTAGAAAAATAGAAAAAGGGCTATCCATATGATAGCCCTTTTTTATTATTATCTTTCTTCACCTGCTGTTTGTTGTGCATCAAACGTCCAATTTAATTGTAACTTATCGCCTTGGAATTGATTTTGATCTTTTCCATTATCAACGAACTCAAATTTCACTTTGAATTTATCAGATTTACCTGCAGAAATACCTTTTTCATCCCAGAACCAAGCAGCTAAATCATTATCTACGGCTGTAAGTGTGTCACCTTTCAATTTATCTAATGTAGTTTGTTTCACAATTGTCTCATGCTTATCTATATTTTTTAAGAATGTTACTTTAATATGTTTACCAAAATCATCTTTATTATCTTTCTTTACATCTTCTACATTATAATCTGTTTTCAGTAGAACCTTTTTAATATCTAAAGAGCCTTTATTTTCTAGTTTAAATTCTTTTTCAATTGTATCGCCAGGTTTTAAATTCGATACATTAACAACTGTTGATGGATTTAATGCTAAATCAAGTGTACCAGCCGCAAATGTATTGTTTGACACTTCTTTATCACTGAAAAACGCAAATGTTCCTCCACCAACTAATGCTGCTCCTAGTACTGCTGATGTGATACCCATTCCTAACTTTTTCTTTAAAGTCATGTCCATATCCCCTTAATATATATATATTTGTTAACTTCCTAAACGGAAAGTATAACCAAACGAACTAGACGGATTGTTCTACTTTTTTATCTTTCTTTTCTCCGTCAATGCTACGAATAGCGCCAAAAATAGAAATCGCGGAATAACCAAGTAAAAAGACGCCTGGAATAATAAGAAGTAATGCTGCTCCCGCTTTTGAATTCGCATAATTCAGTAAATAACCAACGTACGGAACTGTAATATCTGCATATTTCCCAACTACATTTTCTGCAAGTACTGGTTCTAAATCTGGTCCGTTGTTGTTATCCCCTTTTGTTTCATACATTACTTTTCCATTTGTATCTTTCACACCGATAATACGGTGAGTGATAATTTTTTGATCTTTCTCTTTAAAGGTAATAACATCACCTTTTTCATATTTAGAACCATCTTTCTTTGGTTCTATTGCAATGATTGATCCTGTTAAAAACGTCGGTTCCATCGATCCTGAAAGAACGCTCTTAAACTGATATCCCATCACTGTCGGATCCCCACCGCTCGCTTTTGAAGAAATGACTACAAAAGCTAAGAAAACCATCAATGCAAATAAAACAAATGAGATCGCGTTGCTAATTATCTTCCAAATTAATTTCATCGTCTCTCTCCCTCTCCGTTGTTTTATATTATTTGAAGTATGCAATGCTTCTTTTGTTCTTTAACAAGAACACAAGTAAATGATATAACGAACTTCGAGTTATTGCAATAAGAAAATTTACAATTATTAGTTAAACTTCTTTTCCGCATATAAAAAAGACTGTGACAAAATCTCTTCACAGCCCTCATGCTTTTTTTACTTTTCTTCTGATTTTATTCCTTGTCTATTATGGCGCACCACAGCATATATAATGACTCCAACTAATACAATCGCACCTATCCCAATACTTATCACTTTCACATTTGACTCTTTTATTTCAGGCTCAATTGTATCTTTTTTAGGCATCGCAAAAGTAACATCTTCTTTTGAAAGAACATTTATCGTCGCAATTGTTTGATTATTTTTCGTAATATCAACTGCACCAACTACCTCACCACGATGGATTCCCTTATGATACAAAGAGTCTTTATCTAATGAAGCGGCCCGAAAAATAGTTTTCACATTTTTCCCTTCATCTTTCTTAAGCACAAGCTCTGCACTTTTTTCAAGTTCGCTATCAATATCTTTATTTAAATACGTTGTCTTTTGATGCCAACTATGTTTATCTAGCACCGTTTGTTTCGTAAATTGCCCAAAAGAATATTCCGCCATCTGCTTTAAATCCTCATAGATTTCAGGTCTTTGAGAAGCCATTACTACATTTATAATACGATTTCCATCTTTCTCATTTAATAAAACGAGCGTATTACGTGCCTCATTCGTAAACCCCGTCTTACCGCCGATACTATATGGGTTCTCAAAATAAATAGATTTATTAAAAATAGACACCGTCTGCCTAGATGTAGTAACTGTCGTTCTTTTCGTATTCATCGCTTGCAAAATTTCAGGATACTTTTGCACACCCCTCGTAATCATAGCGATATCATACGGCGTCGTATAATGGTTCGGATCATGCAGTCCATTTGGTGTTACAAAGTGACTATCTGTAGCACCTAACTGTTTTGCCTTTTCATTCATCATATTAGCAAAATTCTCAACACTTCCACCAATATGCTCTGCAATCGCATACGACACATCATTCGCACTTAACACCATTAAAATCATAAGCGCGGTATTTCTATTCACCGTCTCACCGGGTTGAAACTCAATTTGATAATTGCTCTTCTCTTGATCTAATGCTAATTGCGAAAATGTAAACTGATCCTCTGGCTTCGTATGCTCCATTAACAAAATCGCTGTTAACACTTTCGTCACACTAGCTGGATACGCACGATGATGTGCATTTTTGTCATACAACAAATCACCTGTTTTCGCATCAATCGTAGCTGCAAACTGACTAAAAACATTTGGCCCTTCCTTAGGTGGTGGTGCCACTTGCTCCGGATTCACTCCAATATTCGTCTCAGCACGCAACGTCATAGGTGTCAATAAAAACAAACTAATAACTGTAATAAAAACCAAAATCTTCTTAAAATTTACCATATGACTCTCCCTTTTCACTTTACTCCTACAAATAAAAAATGAATCTACCAATCTATATGTAATTTGTATTAAATTGGAAGAAAAATCACTATTTTTTACTATATCATATTTTTACGATAAAGGACATAATTATACAATAAAAATAAGAAGGAATTACTCTTTCTTATCCTTCTCATCAATCAACGAATCTATTAACTTCTGACTTGCTTCCTCAGGCGTAATCTCATCCGTCATCCCCATAAATGACCAACCTTTAGAATCGACCCACTCAACAAGCTCTTGCAAAAACTCATCATGCGTAACATCTACATCAAGAATCGAGCCATTAATCGAAATCGTTCTATTTCTAGAAACGCGCATCTTGAACGTTTTTCTTACCATTACAATAATTCTCCCTCTACTCTTGAATATTTATAAAGTTAAACTTTAATCCGTGGGGGTTTTCTTCATCCCCCACGGATTATTAGCCTTCACCAATCGGGCTTTTACGGGCAGTTGATCTCCCACCTAACTTCTTTGCTTTCGCTGAATTTTGAGCGGGGATCTTACTGCCCGTTAATGCGGGGTAAAAAAATCTTGTATCTCTGTTATACATGATTTTAAGTAAATTGTAAAAAGGATATATTGGCCAATTTGAATATCGAAAGTGAAAATCCCTTATTCTACATAGCCATCACACGTTATACAATTTGTCATACATTACTAAATACATCCGTATAAAAACAACACAACTTACATTTTATCACATCAAATACACTTTGCTTTCGTACAATTAAATGGAATATATTAAAAAACACTAAAAATGAGGAGGAACTCTATGACACGTTGTACATATTGTAAGACGAAGTGGAAAATAAAAGATGTATGGTCGTTACTCATGACATTTGAAAAAGATTGTCCGTATTGTTTTGGAAGGCAATATCTTTCTAACGATACCTTTCATCATGCTAATGCTGCTTTACCTTTGCTATTCTTATGTCCTTTACTTGTTGATTTAAGCGATGAAAACCCTTTAGATAAATATCGTAAATAATATAACCTCTACATTTAAAACCTACTTTCTATTCAGTTTCCTTCTTATTAATTATTCCTTTATTCACTTCTAGCATGATTGTACAAGATCCATCTTTAAAAACTTCCTGTATAAATATTGTAAAATTTCAGTTAATTATATATAATTGCTTTAGCATTATTATTAAAGATGCTATTACATAAGTATTTTTGAAGATCCCGTAGCTCAGCAGGGAGAGCGCCACCTTGACAGGGTGGAGGTCGTGAGTTCGAGCCTCTCCGGGGTCATATCCTTTTGTATCAACTGTTGATAATTTCATATTTTGAGCAAAACTAACGGTGAGTACCGCTCAAGTTTTGATCGAAACTCCTCCTTTAACTCTAAATGGGAATGCAGGAGTTTTTTTTATGTCTTTAACATACTTCACAGAAAAAGAAATCGTAAAAAAAATGACAACCCCACAAACGGAAAACTAGCAAAATTTCAAAAGAATATTCTGTTGAACGCGTATTCGAAAGATTTATTGATAGTAAAGTAAAACAGAATTCACGCCCCAAAATCATTGAATCAATTCCTTCTTATGTTTAATAGTATAAAAGCATTTCATGGAACACAAAATGCTCAAATATTCTATATGACCGATATTACAACAAATTTTATTTATGACTGGGTTTATTGATTAAAAAATGAATGTGTATGCTTTGATGGCCATATTTACGTGCATCAAGATACAGAAATAGGAATCAGAACAATGGAGCGCTATGTAGAAATGGGCTGTTAGAAGATGCAAGTTTGGTAGCGGAAATTCTCAAGGAAACGAGATGCTGTGATTTACTGCATGTAATAAAATTGTTTGATTTTCAATCCGCTGAGCAAATTGAACATATCTCACGAGGTAACCCAAGCACTTACTCAGCACAATGGTATACAACGGTCTATGTTTAACATAGGCCCATTTTTTATAAGGAGTAATTGCTATGATCGACGTATATATAATGCAACCATTCGATAAAAGGGAATTTGTCAAAACAGAAATTTTATTGACTTCGGAAGTGACTGAAATATTGAGGATTTCAATGGCTCGTATGAATGCGCTATTGAAAAAGGGACAAATCAAACCCTTCAGACGGACGAAAGGCACGAGTATATTTCTACGTGAAGAATGGTTAAAGGATATGGAATGAGGGTACAAATCTATAATTGAAGATGTTAAAAAATCGTATCATCAAAAAATTAAAGAAAATGTTAATGAGACTTTATCAGGCTTAGCATGATGAAAAACGAACTATAGTATTGGTTCGTTTTTTATTATGCACTTTTGCATACAGGATTATTTTCTCTTGTAAATAGGTAATAGTAGTATATAATAAAAATAACATTTTACCAATAAAAGGTAACAAAGAAGGTGGGATAAGTAAATACCCAAAACGTATTAACAGATTTATTCTATGTAAATCATGATACATATATGGAATCAAAACTATGGAATTTTATGTAGAGATTAGATTACTACACGACACAAGATTACTAGCGAATACATTCGAGGAAAAACAGCGTTCGATTAGATTCATGTTATAAAACTACTTAATGTGATATCTATTGAACGAATTGAGAATATACTTAGGAGGAATTTCAAGTGAAAACATTTGGTAAAGTATTATTAACAGGAGCTTTAGCTTTGGGCGGTTTCACGGTTATGAACATTGATACAACTAAAGCACATGCTGACGGAGCAAGCGAGTTCTGTCGTTATATCTGTGGACCTAGCGAAACGGTGAATGGTGTTACAGTTCAAGTACACGCTACGGAATACCGATTTGGGCAAAACGTAATTGCAAGAATTACAAATGACCGAACTGAGGACATTCATTACAATGTCAGCATCGAAAAGAAATATGGGGATAGCTGGGGAGAATATGATACTTTCTTCAATTGGAAAAAACAATGGGTTCCAGCTGGAAGTAATGATGAAATTTCTACTTTCACAGGATATGGCGAAGATATTGGAGATAATGGAACATACCGTTACAAAGTTGAAATTGTAAGCGCTAATGGTTCTGTAGATACAATTTACACAGCAGGAATGACAGTTATAGGAAGAGGAGAATAATCATGAAAAAATAAGCTTTTCGGAGCTTATTTTTTTATATATAAAATTGAATATTAATATTCAGAAATGGATAGGTAGGGAACGAAACAGTCCCTACCTATTTTATAAATTCCACGTATTTACCTAATGGTGCATATGTGTTTATGATCCTACCTCTTCTTTTTCTATCGTTTGCAACATAAGGTTTTCTAAATTATCAACGCTTTCTAAATTGACAATACATTCTTTTATATTTATTTATATACATTTTACAACAATAAAGAACTACATAGATTAACCATGTAGTTCTTTGTAAATATAAGTCCCAAAAATGAATGGGCTAATCTTATTTCTTCCCTAACTTAATTGCCTTTTTTATATTACTAAATGCACCTTTACCATATAATAATACACCACCTCGGTAAACACGGCTCGTTAAACCAATCATCATACATATTGTTGCTAATAGAATCGCTAATGTAAGAGCAATCTCCCATACTGGGATATTGAGGAATCCAATTCGTACGAGCATAACAATAGGAGTAAAGAAAGGTATATAACTAGTAATGGTAACAACCGTACTGCTTGGATTTGACATTCCATAAAGTGCGATATACAAAGCAGCAATTAACATAAACATCAGTGGCATAACAGCTTGAGAAGATTCCTCTATACGACTAATAATAGAGCCGAGTAGACAAGATAATGAGCCATATAATAAGAATCCTAATGTGAAGAATAGAATCCCATACACCACTAGAGTAGGAGCAACAGAATTTAAATCAATACTATTTAAAATATCATTTTTCGATTCATTAATTGCTATTTTATACCCAACAGTTGCGACCAAGCCCCAAATTATCATTTGTGTAATACCTGCCAATAATGTTGAGAATAGCTTCGCATATAAATGTTTTGTAGGCGAAATACTTGAAACAACTAACTCCATTACACGAGAAGATTTTTCTGTTGCAACATCTGTAGCTAATTGTGCAGCATACAATAATATCATTAAATAATTTAGCATGATAAAGGTATTAATTAAAATTCCTACACCCTCTGTATGTTCTCCATCTTTAACCTTATCTGAAACAGTTTTGGTATGAATTTCTACTGGCGTCGTTAACACCTTTAATTCATCTTGCGATAGATTCAATTGCTGAGCGAAATTAGAAGATTGTATTTGAGATAAAATCGTTTGGACCTTGCTAACATCTTGCTGATTTACATCTGTCTCAGTTATATACGTAGCCTTTAGTTGTTTATTACCCAATTCCTCTACAACAATTGCATATGTATAATCACCATGTTTAACGCCCGATTCTGCTTTTTGTTTATCCATACTATATTTAACATGTAATTTACTATCTACGTTTTTAAACACTTGATGAATAGTTGTATATAATTCTTCTTTTTCTGTAACAATGACAACTTGCTCTTCCTCGTTACCTGCAAAATAGTCATAAATCTTGTCAAAATTCATCATTCCTATAATTAACATAGAAATTATGATTGTAATAGCAATATATGATTTAGCTTTTACCTTAGATTTATAGTTTTGTAAAAAAATCGTCCAGAAACTATTCATGCTGTGCACCTACTTTCTCAATAAAGATGTCATTTAATGTAGGTTCTTCTACTGCGAACTTTTTAACATACCCTAATTTCGTTATCTCTTTAAATAAAACATGCGAAACTTCTTCATATGAAATTTTAAGAGTAACTGCATTCTTACGTTTCTTCATACTTTCTACACCTTTTATTTCTTTCAAATGGTCAAAGTCATGATCGCCAACGATTACAACATTCTTTTTACCAAAGTCACTTTTAATTTTGGCAATGTCTCCTTGAACAACAGGTACTCCTTTGTGCATGATACAAATGTGTTGGCATAATTCTTCCACATGTTCCATACGATGTGAACTAAAAAGAATCGAAGACCCTTGTTTTTGCATATCAAGAACAGCTTCTTTTAACATTTCAACATTTACTGGATCTAAACCACTAAATGGTTCATCTAAAATTAAGAGTTCAGGCTTATGTATAATCGCTGTTATCAGCTGAATTTTTTGCTGATTCCCTTTTGAAAGTTCTCCTACCTTTTTGTTCAGATACTCAGTTATATTAAAACGCTCCAGCCAATAGTGCAGTTCTTTTTCTGCATCTTTACTTTTCATATTCTTTAATTTTGCAAAAAAGTTAACTTGTTCTTTGACAGTCATTTTCGCATAAAGACCACGTTCTTCTGGTAAATACCCAATCTTATCTGTAACATCATAATTTATAGGTTTACCATTCCATGAAATGGTTCCGCTTGATTTCGATAAAAGTCCAAGTATCATTCGAAATGTAGTCGTTTTGCCTGCTCCATTCCCGCCCAAGAATCCAAATATTTCACCTTTCGGTATCTCGATATTCAAATTATTCACTGCAACATGCTCGTCAAATTTCTTTGTTAAATCTTTAATTAGTAAACTCATTCTCCACAACCTTAATTCCCAAGATGATTTATTTATACAATTGTATATCCATAGTCAACCACAATATTTTGCCCTCTAATGGCATCACTTTTATCAGACATTAAAAATAAGATGACATTTGTAACATCTAAAATTCCGACAAATCTTCTATATGGTATCTTCTTTAATAACTTATTTCCCTCAAAGGACCTCAAATAGCTTTCGTTATTATCGTTTATAATATAGGACGATGGCACACAATTCACTGTAATATCTCATTTTTTATGCTTCAAAAATGAATCATTACCAACAAATGTTATATTTCGCATTATAAGGTTAGCATAAGATTTAAAATAATTAATATGCAATTTTGCATATTTTAGCACTCCTAATTATTTACATAGTGTTGACCACCTTTATTTAGAGAAGTCCTCACATTCACTGCAAACACGAATTTGTTCATCAATACTTTTTCTTTAATTTTTCATGGGAGAACTGAAATTAATTAGTAACCCTGTTAAACACCTAAATATTATAATTAAACTAACTAATCTTCCTCTAATAAATTGTTGTCTTATTTAACTTCACAATTCAGCAGGCATAGTCACAACATCTTCGTACACTTCCTCATTAAAACTGAAAAAAAACTAATTAAAATCTGGTCCAAAAATTTTACTTTTCTACATTACAGGATCTGCCTAAGAAAACATAGAATACAGTATCTCCCCTGTTACAACTAGCTTTATGTTATATATTTATAAAAATTTTTAGAATGGATATCGTGAGTTCAAACCTCTCCAGGTTCATAAAAAAAGAGACATCATATCACCCTACTACGTGATATGATGTCTCTTTTTTATGTAAGTCAATCACTTCCCACCAAACATCTTCTCCAAAGCCTTAGCATTCGCAAACAATACTTCTTTCAAGTTATCGTCAGCAACGATTTTGTAATCACCATCTTTGTTTTTCTTTAAGTTCAATGTAACTTCGCGTGTTGCCATTATTGCATCTTTATCTGATAAGTGTTTAATGACAGCTGATGTCATTGTTTTTTCGATTGCTTTTTCAGATTGCTCTTTATCTTCGCTAAAGGCACTAGCGAAGGCCATTGGCATAACTTCTCCCATTGCTTTCGTTACGGCAACAGATAGATCAGCAGATGTAATTTTCACTTTCACTTCTGCTTTGTCATCTGTTTTTGATACTTCTTCTAGTTTTTCAAATCTAAAGTTTTTCGTAATTGCGCTTAGCATTTCTTTTGCTTCAGCATCATCTGTTTTTTCATTTAGTTTATTAAATTCCTTGTCACTTTCAACGAATGTACGAGCCTTCTCTACATCCCCTTTTTGTATTGCTGTTAAAAATTCTTCAGCAGTATCTCTCGGATTTGCACATCCTGCTAGAACACCAACTATTAACCCTATTACCATCATTAGTAGCAATAATTTCTTTACCTTTTTCACGTTCATTCTCCTCTTACCTTTTCTTTTCTAGTAAGCCATCACTATACAACAGTATAAAACTTACATTACAAATATTTTTTAATATAACATTTATACGATTTGTTTTCTATTCTTTCCCAAAAGATGAAGAGCCTTGTAGCATTTCTACAAGGCTCTTTATCTTTTAATCCGTATCCGTAGCACAAATTAACCACATTTTATGCTCCTTACTATCTAATACCATCCAAGTAGCATCCCATGCAACATCGTAAAACCAGTCTGTCCAAGGGCGGTAACTTTCAAACACTTTAATATCTTCGTATCGATCTTGGAACATATATTGGCATACATTAATCGCTAATTGCTTCGCAGCAACCGGTCGTTCTTGAAATGCTTCATACGCTCCGCCCCACAAAATTTGAGCGGCAATGCTACCATCAAGCATGACTGCCTGATGCTCTTTAAAACGAAACTTATATTTATCTGATGTATGTATTTTTAATTCTTCTAAGTTATTGATTATATCTAAAGATTTGCAGATTCTTCTGAAAAAGTGCTCGTGTCCATCTTCTCCATGTGGTATTTCTTTGAAAAAGTTTTCGTTATGTACTTTAAAACAGCTTATAACCGCTCCACCATTTAAGTTTTGTTTCTTATATGTATTTATAATTTGTTCAATAGATACATGGTTTGTTTCTATTTTTTCAAACGTTCCTGCTCTCCATCTCATAACGCCACTACTCTCTATTAAAGATTTGTTACTTCATTATAAATATCAAAATAAAACCCAGCAACTTTAAAATTGCTGGGTTATCCCTTATTCATATTCGAAACAATAATAACAATTACGCTAAGCACATCATGCCCCGCTACCATCCACATACTCCTATCAAAAATCATCAATGATAACCAAAGCGATATATTAATAGCAGCAAATAATACATATAAAATGAAATCTCTCTTTTGTAGTGCTTCTCTATTCATCAAAATATAAATGAAACCGATAGGAGGCAGAATAAAGCAAAGGAAAAAGACAAATATTTTTCTTAACGACCACGGATATGAAGCCATTGTCTGCATATGAGTCTCCTTTTCTATTATAGTACTTGCTTTAACATCGGCCTTACTAGTCTATATTCGTCACCATAAGGTTCCTTTATGATTAAAGGCGATTGATCATCTTTTTTTTCTTCAATCATTGTGAATACTTCTGTTTTTTCTTGTAATGTATTAGATTCACTATTTTTAGTAGGTGCTTTACTTGCTTCAATTTTCTTTGTCACTTCTCCGAGCCTTTGCCCGACTTCTTCTGCTTGAGCAGGTTCATCCGTAACGTAGTATTCTTGGTCCTCCCATACTAATATAGGTGGTACTTGTTCTCCTTTGTTACATATTATATAAGTAATACTAGCTATAAGTAGTAGACTTGTTAATAAAAAGAAGATAGCTTTTTTATTCATATACTATTCTCCTTTTCTATTATTTTATTGGATTATACAATATAGTTTCCATGTAGTAAATGGTTTTTATGGTAATTTTTAGGTTTTTACACAAAAAGAAAAACCTTACAAAAAGTAAGGTTTCATTTTTAAAATTTATAATGATTGAGTAATTAATACAATCATTACGATGATCGCTATAAACATAACAACTAAACAGCCAATCATTTTATAAAATCCTCGTTTCGTTAACGTCCCGCCTTGAACGTCTTTACGAATGAATAGGAACACCGCTAAAAATAAAACGATCCCCATACCAAAAGCATACATCATTTGCATATGTTAATCTTCCTTTCTCTCTTCCATCTTAATATCTTTTTGCCAAAACAACAAATGAGATAAAGACGGTACTCATTGTAAGTGCCATAAGTATATTTAATAGTTCAACCGCAGATAGTGTCATTACTTTTAAATTTAAGCCGATAGAGAAAAGGAGATAATACGCTGTTAATGCAAAAAAACTGAAGAACATCCCTTTATAACGAATGAGTTTCATTCGCTCATCTTTTTCTTTAAATTGCGGGTGTAAGTAACTTAAGCAGAAACACATAATCATCATTGCTAGTAACGTATAAGTAGGACTTGGTGGTGCTGAATGTGTCATTATACCTGCTAGTATCATAAATCCACTCATAATTAAAAAGATAATTCCCATAATAACAAAGTACTTTTGTGAATCATTCATCCTTTCTCCCCCTCTTCTTTTCCTTCATAAATAAATACATGTTCTATCGTTGTTTGAAATGTTTTCGCTATTTCAAATGCTAATGGAAGTGATGGATCATATTTCCCTTTTTCAATTGAAATGATGGTTTGTCTGGAAACTCCAAGTTTCTCAGCCAATTTTTCTTGAGATAGTCCAAATTTTTTTCGATATTCGACCATTTTATTTTCCAAGGAAATTTCTCCCTCCTCCCTTATATCGAGTATATATGTAAAGGAAACTTTACGTCAAGTTTCCTTTACATATATTTCAGTTTGTTTCACGCTATTTATCCCGTATTAGCAGGCAGTAAGACTCCCACCTCAAAATTCAGTGAATGCGAGGAATTTAGGTGGGAAATAACTGCCCGATTGGTGAAGACTAATAATCAGTGGTGGATGGACAAACCCCACACTGATTAAAGTTTCACTTTATTATAGAAGAAACTTTTTCAATTTCAGCACGTCTATTTTGTAATGCAACATGGAACAATGTATATATCCGTTACTATATCCCTTCTCCATTTTTATAAAAATTTAATATCTCCATATTTGTTTTATCCTTTTAAAATATTTCATTTGCCGCTTTATTGGATGAAATGCGTTATTTGTTTTACGGTATTTTTCGGCATATTAATAGAAACTAACGGTTTATGAAGCATTTTTTATGTTTAGCCACTTTTTTTGTAGAAATCCTTCGTTTTCCTTTCAATATTTAACACTACCGAAATAAAGTTTACTCTAAATTCATAATTTTTTATTTTTTATACTATATTCCGTTATATTGTTGTATAATATCAATGAAAGCGCTTATTATTTCAATATACATAATTCGAACTTTATTTTATCGAAACATTCTAACTATTATACCTATATGTAAATGCAACAATTATAGTTGTTAGTGTAGGTATACCAAATATATCCACTCCATTTTTCTGTAAAATTACTTTATAACATGAAAGATTAACTTGGGTGATAAGTTATTGTGAATGTTTTTTTACAAAACAGATAAGTAATAGTGTTTGGTATTATGTAAATTATTGTAATAACATAAGAGTAAAGACAACATTTACATTAATTATTAGTTCATCAATTATTGAAAAAGAGCAAAATGCACCTTTTGTATAGGAAAAGGATTATATGCATTGGGAGGTTTAAACAAATGACGAGGAAGAATACAACGACAAACCCTTGGGCCAAGTTCCATGGTCCGAACCTTGGTTATGTTATTGAACAGTATGATCTTTACGTAACTGGAGCAGGTTCTGTTGATCCGGAATTACAAGAGCTTTTTGAAATTTTTGGAGCTCCTTCGTTTCAAGATGATGTCGTAACAGGGGACAACACAGCAACACATTTTTCTCCTCAAAACACAGGTAACATTGAAAAAATTCTTAAAGTCGTTCAACTTGTTGAACAGATTCGTTCTTTCGGGCATACGTTGGCTCACATCAACCCGATGGAAGATGCTGCAAACGGACAATCTCTTCTTGAGAAAGCAATGAACGAATTGAGCGATGCTGACTTGAAAGCGATTCCAGCTAAAACAGTATGGCAAGATGCACCAGAGGGTATTCACACTGCACTTGATGTAATTCATAGATTAAAAGACGTTTATACAAAATCTTTAGCTTATGAATTCTCACATATACAAGATAGTGAAGAACGCGCGTGGTTGCATCAAATGGTGGAATCAAATTCATTGCGTCAACCATTATCAAATAAAAAACGAACTGCTCTTTTAAAACGTTTAACAGCTGTTGAAGGTTTCGAGCAATTCTTGCATAAAACATTCGTTGGGCAAAAGCGTTTCTCTATCGAGGGCGTTGATATGCTTGTACCAGTTCTAGATGAAATTGTGCTAGAAGGTGCTAAGGGCGGCGTTGAAGATGTCATGATTGGTATGGCTCACCGCGGTCGTCTAAGCGTACTTGCTCACGTATTAGAAAAACCATATACTCACATGTTTGCTGAATTCAAACATGCAAAAATAGAAGGCGCAGTGGCAAATGCTGGCTGGACTGGCGACGTGAAATACCATTTAGGTAGAGAACAAGTCGTTGGGAATGAAGAAGTTAGCACTCGCGTTACATTAGCAAATAACCCGAGTCACCTTGAGTTCGTTAATCCTGTTGTGGAAGGTTTCGCACGTGCGGCTCAAGAAAATCGTAAAAAGTCTGGTCTTCCAGAACAAGATACTTCTAAATCATTCGTAGTTTTAGTTCATGGTGACGCTGCATTCCCTGGTCAAGGTATTGTATCTGAGACACTAAACTTAAGCAGATTGAACGCGTATCAAACGGGCGGAACAATTCATGTTATCGCAAACAATGCAGTTGGTTTTACGACTGATAGCTATGATTCTCGTTCTACGAAATATTCAAGCGACCTTGCAAAAGGTTTTGATATTCCGATTGTTCACGTGAACGCTGATGATCCAGAAGCTTGTCTTGCTGCTGCTAACCTGGCGATTCAATATCGTACGTTGTTCAAAAAAGACTTCTTAATCGATTTAATTGGTTACCGTCGCTACGGTCATAACGAAATGGATGACCCAGCAGTTACGCAACCACAAGTGTACAAAAAAATTAAAAATCACCCAACTGTAAGAGCAATTTATGCAGATCAATTACAAGCTGCTGGTGTTCTAAATGCAGATGAGGTTGAAACAATTACTCAATTTATACAAGAACAATTAAAATCTGATTATGCACAAGTACCACCAGCTGATACGAGCGATGCAACAATTCACGTTAAAGTACCAGATGTTGTTGCAAAAGGCATTCAGCCAATTGATACTGGTGTTGAACTTGACTCACTTCGTGCAATGAATGAAGGTCTATTATCTTGGCCAGAAGGCTTTAACGTATATCCGAAGGTGAAGAAAATTCTTGAACGCCGTAAAGATGCTCTTGAAGAGAACGGTAAAATTGAATGGGCACTTGCTGAGTCATTAGCATTCGCTTCTATTTTACAAGAAGGTACGCCAATTCGTTTAACTGGTCAAGATTCACAGCGTGGTACATTCGCGCATCGTCACATCGTATTACACGATACTGATACAAATGAAACATATTCACCATTACATCGCTTACTAAACATTAACGCTTCATTCTCTGTTCATAACAGTCCGTTATCAGAAGCTGCTGTTGTTGGTTACGAGTATGGTTATAACGTATTTGCTCCAGAAACTCTTGTTATGTGGGAAGCGCAATATGGTGACTTCTCAAATACTGCGCAAGCATTATTTGATCAATACGTTTCAGCTGGAAGAGCAAAATGGGGTCAAAAATCTGGTTTAGTTCTTCTATTACCACACGGTTATGAAGGTCAAGGACCAGAGCATTCTAGTGCACGTCCAGAGCGTTTCTTACAGTTAGCTGCTGAAAACAACTGGACAGTTGCAAACTTAACGAGCGCAGCACAGTACTTCCATATCTTGCGTCGTCAAGCATCTATTTTAGGAACAGAAGCTGTTCGACCTTTAGTACTTATGACGCCGAAGAGTTTATTACGTCACCCACTTACGCTTTCAACTGCTAGTCAGTTAAGCGAAGGACGTTTCCAACCTGCTTTAGAACAAGAAAACCTTGGCATGAAACCAAATAAAGTTAAACGTCTTGTTTTAAGTACAGGTAAAATGGCGATTGACTTAGCAGCGGAAATCGAGTCTGGTAAACATGAATACAACTTAGATGAAGTTCATGTCGTTCGCATTGAACAGTTGTATCCATTCCCTGCTGAAAAAGTTCAATCTATTATGAAACGCTTTAAAAACTTAGAAGAAATTATTTGGGTTCAAGAAGAACCTCGTAATATGGGTGCATGGCATTACATGGCTCCAATTCTGTTCGAACTAGCTGGAGATACAGTGAAAACAGGTTACATTGGACGCCCAGATCGTTCTAGCCCATCTGGTGGCGATCCGTTCGCTCACAAAGCTGAGCAAGAACTAATTGTGGCGCACGCTTTAGATGTGAAGTATAACTTCCGTCAAGATAAACAAGAAATTGAAGTTTATAGCAACTAAAAGTAACAATGAATTTTTCCCAGCTCGACTTGGGCAGATATTCTGCCCAAGTCGAGCTAACAAATGGAGATTACCGAAGATTAAAGAAGACAAAACACACCGTTAGGCAAATAAGGGGAGGACATTTAAAATGATCGAAATTAAAGTACCTGAGCTTGCAGAATCTATTACAGAAGGAACTATTTCACAATGGCTTATCAACGTAGGTGACAAAGTTGAGAAAGGTGGCAGCGTTGTTGAGCTTGAAACTGATAAAGTCAATGTAGAAATCATTGCAGAAGATTCAGGTATTGTATCAAAGTTACTAGGCGAGCCTGGGGATACAGTTGAAGTTGGCGCAACTATCGCAATTTTAGATGCAAATGGCGCACAAGTGGCAGTAAGTACACCTGCACCAGTGGCTGAGCAACCAAAACAAGAAACAGCTGAAGCACCGAAAGCTGCTACTCCAACTGCTGAACAAGCTACGGCTCTACAAGGTTTACCAAATACGAACCGTCCTATCGCATCACCAGCTGCTAGAAAAATGGCTCGTGAATTAGGAATCGACTTAAACGACGTACGTAGCACAGATCCACTTGGACGTGTGAGACCACATGATGTACAAGCTCATGCTGCAGCACCAAAAGAAGCACCAGCTGCTCCAAAAAGTCCAGCTCCTGCTCCAGTTGCAAAAACGGAATTTGAAAAACCAGTTGAGCGCGTGAAAATGTCCCGCCGCCGTCAAACAATTGCAAAACGTCTTGTAGAAGTACAACAAACATCTGCAATGTTAACAACATTTAACGAAGTTGATATGAGTGCAATCATGGAATTACGTAAAGAGCGTAAAGATGCTTTCGAGAAAAAACATGATGTACGTCTTGGCTTTATGTCATTCTTCACAAAAGCAGTTGTTGCAGCATTAAAACAATTCCCATTATTAAATGCTGAAATTCAAGGCGACGAGCTTATCATTAAAAAATTCTATGATATCGGTATTGCAGTAGCAGCTCCAGATGGATTAGTTGTTCCAGTTGTACGCGATGCTAACCAATTAAACTTCGCTGAAATCGAAAGCGAAATTCGTAATTTAGGTATGAAAGCACGTGATAATAAACTTTCATTAAAAGAGCTACAAGGTGGTACATTTACAATTACAAACGGTGGTGTATTCGGTTCTCTAATGTCAACACCAATCCTAAACAGCCCACAAGTAGGTATTTTAGGAATGCACAAAATCCAAGTAAGACCAGTTGCAATTGATGCAGAGCGTATGGAAAACCGTCCGATGATGTACCTTGCACTATCCTACGATCACCGTATTGTTGATGGTAAAGAAGCAGTTAGCTTCCTTGTTGCTGTTAAAGATATGCTTGAAGATCCAAAATCATTATTATTAGAAGGTTGATAGACTAATAGTCTATTAGAGGCTGTAGAATAAATCATTCTACAGCCTTTTTTTATTGCGTTCATACGGGACAAATTTCATGACATAAGCTAATAATGTATGCTTAAAACGTAAGGAGGATTAAAATGAATAACCTTCCAGCTCATGCAAAGCTTAAAGCAAATAAGGATACTTTCTTCCTCCCCGACTCAAACGGGGGTGTCTATTTTCGAAATAACGCCAGTTCATTCCGCATGGACGGTGATGGAATTTATAACTGGATTGAAAAATTAATGCCTATGTTTAATGGTGATCATTCTTTAGCAGAAATAACCGATGGTCTTCCTCTCCCCTATCAACATCGTGTATTTGAAATTGGAGAGATTTTATATGAAAATGGTTTTGTTCGTGATGTAAGTCAAGATGCACCTCATGAATTAAACAGTGCATTACTCGATAGGTATGCTTCGCAAATTGAATTTCTAGAAGCTGATTCTCATTCAGGTGCTTTAAAATTCCAGACGTACCGCGCAGCAAATGTCCTTATACTTGGTTCTGGGGATATGCTTACTTCCTTAGTTTCTTCTTTACTAGAATCCGGATTACCTACATTTCATTACCTTGTCACAGATTATATGGAAACAAATTACGACCGAATTCATGAACTAGTAGAACGTGCATATGAAGTTGATGACAATGTACTTGTTCAAGAAATAGATACTACAATTGACCGCCCCCTGCATGAAGTGTTCGAACCCTTTGACTGGATTTTATACGTTTCTCAAAATGGAGACATTGAAGGCTTAAGAACAGTTCACACGATTTGCAAGGAAGTAGGAAAGAACTTCATACCCGCCATTTGTTTATCAACATTCGGTTTGGCTGGTCCTGTCGTAACAGCTGATCGTGAAGAATGCTGGGAATCAGCTTGGCATCGGCTACATGAAACTACTTTGCAAAATGAAAATGCATCAGCTCCTTTTTCACCAATTACTGGCGCAATGTTAGCAAATATAATTGTTTTTGAATTATTTAAACACGTCGCTGATGATTCATATCGAGAAAAAGAGCCACAATTCTTTTTATTAAACTGTGAAACACTCGAAGGGACATGGCATCCTTTTATAAAACATCCTCTCGCAACTGATGAAAGTTTTACAATTGATACAATAGAAAATCTTACGGAAAAACTTGCGCAGCGGTCCAACCAACGTACTTCAACTGAATTGTTCCGTTTTTTCGACTCATTAACTTCTAAAGAAGCTGGTATATTCCATGTGTGGGATGAACAAAATTCATATCAACTACCGTTATCACAATGCAATATTCAAGTAGCTACACCACTATCCGATGGTCCCGCTTCCCTCCTGCCTCTTATGACTTGCGCTAGTTTGACTCATAATGAAGCTCGCCGTGAAGCTGGTTTAACAGGAATTGAAACATATGTAGCTGAAATCATTCATCGCCTTATTCCTGAACATAACGATATCGGTATTGGTGCTGGGGAAACGATGACAGAAGGTGTATACCGGGCACTACAACAACATTTAAACAATAAACTATATGAGCGGCAATCACATATGCTAGAAGAAATTACAACGATCGACCTAGCTGAAATTCATGATACACATTGTAAGTTTTATTACGATGCTCTCTCTACAATTCATGAAGCACCTAAAATAGCAATGAGTGAAGAGATTCTTAGTTTTCCAGTCGTTTGGGTCGGTGTAAATGATAGATGGTATGGCGCATCCAGTATTAATATGACGTTAGCGTTACGTAACGCACTACAACTATCTCTTCTTCACATTCAAAATGAAGAAACTCCATACAGAGCTACTGTTTTGCCTGAATCATCTATTATTTTATATGACACTGATTCTTTTCGAATAGAAATACAAGCGGACGAAGAGATTCCAGATGTGCAATCTTTACAGCTTGCCTTGCAGCATTTAGGAGAACATAATTTTTATCCATTCGTGTTTGATTTAGCGATTGAATCATTTTTGAAAGAAAATTTAGATGGTGTGTACGGGGTATTAATTGCAAAGGAGGACGGTCTATGACTCAACATATATTGCTTATAGGAGATGGCCTACTTGCAGACTATGTACATGATCAATTACGCAAACAATATTCCATCATTCGCCAACATACAATTACAGATGAACTCCCTGAAAATATCAACCTCGCTCTCGTATTACATGACGGCTCTCCTTCTACTATTCATCATGATGCTGAGCTTGTTTTTCGTTCCAATCATATTCCGTGGCTACGTGCGTTTACTTCATTTGGTGAAGGTGTTATCGGACCTTATATTCGTCCTCTTGCAACGGGATGCACCCATTGTGCCGATGGACGACGCTTTATCGCCGGATTTGATCAACAAGAAATGTGGGAATTACAGCGGAAATATGCATTGAAATCAGAGCACGTAACGAGGCGTGATGTACGCGCCACCCAAAATGGCATTCTGCAAATGTGCCAGCTCATTCATGCTGAAACGGAGAAAATATTAGCTCACGGACATTCTTCTTTAGAAAATGAACTCATTTTACTAAACTTACAAACACTGCAATGTACGCGGCATTCTTTTCTTCCAGATCCTCTCTGTCCTATATGTAGTAATTTACCTGCTGATACTGCGGATGCGGCACAGATTTCTTTACAACCGAGCTTAAAAACAAGTGCTGAAACGTATCGCTGTCGTTCTATTCATGAACTAAATACATTTTTAACGAGAGACTATTTAGATTACCGGGTTGGTATGTTGAATGGAAAAATGCAGCATTCTTTATTACCATTCGCTGACGTCATTATAAACATGCCGTTAATGTTTGGGAATGAAGGTGTTGCAGGTCGAACCCATTCATTTGCACTGAGTGAAGCAACTGCTATTTTAGAAGGTTTAGAACGATATTGTGGTATGTCACCTCGAGGAAAAAAGACAAATGTGCATAGTAGTTTTCATGATTTAGAGGATCATGCACTGAATCCCCTCACACTCGGTGTACATGCAAATGAACATTATAATCGTGATAGTTTTCCGTTTAAGCCGTTTGATCCCAACTATGAACAAAACTGGGTATGGGGCTATTCTTTATCACAAAACAAGCCACTTTTAGTTCCAGAATCAATCGCTTATTATAGCCTCGGTCATCGGGATGCTTTCGTATATGAAACATCCAATGGTTGTGCAATTGGTGGTAGTTTAGAAGAAGCAATTTTTCACGGCATTTTAGAAATTGTAGAGCGTGATGCCTTCTTGCTCACTTGGTATGCTGAATTACCTCTGTCCCGCCTTGATCTTAGCTCAGCAAACGATACGGAATTACAATTAATGATTCAGCGGTTACGCACGATTACCGGGTATAAATTACACGTTTTTAACGCGACGATGGAACACGGCATCCCGAGTTTATGGGTAATTGCGAAAAATACGCGTGCAAATGGAATGAACGTTGTTTGTGCAGGGGGCTCTCATTTAGATCCTATTCGAGCTATAAAAAGTGCAATTCACGAAATAGCAGGCATGTTACTAATAGCAGATGATGAGCTCGAGCAAAAAAGAGAGTACTACGAAAAATGCTTACAAGATCCTTATCTCGTTAATAAAATGGAAGACCATAGTATGCTGTACGGATTAAAAGAAACGGAAGAACGTCTTCATTTCCTTTTACGTGAAGATGCTCCGGTGCAATCGTTCCAAGAAATGAATGCATTACAATCGTTTGATATGGATTTGACATCTGATCTTCATCAACTTTTAAATCGTTTGCATCAATCTGGGCTCGAAGTAATCGTTGTAGATCAAACCGTCCCCCTTATAGAGCAGAACGGATTACATTGTGTAAAAGTCATGATCCCAGGCATGCTACCGATGACGTTCGGTCACCATCTCACTCGTGTTACCGGACTGGATAGAGTGTACACTGTACCGATGACACTTGGATATAGGGCTGAGCCTTTAACAAACGAACAATTAAATCCACATCCTCATCCATTTCCATAGTAAAGGGGGGATTTCATGCAGCTAGATACTTTTTTACATCATCTCCATTTCACTATTGATGAAATTATGCCGAATCATGAGGTGAACTGGGAAGACGCACCGCTTCCTTATAAGTTATATCGAAATGTACCTGTCATCCCTCTCTCTTCAGAAATCCCAATATCTTTGCCGAACTCTTCTACTACACCTACTTTGGATGAGATTGGTGCTTACCTTTTGTATTCATTTGGTATAACCCAATTATGTCAGCTCAATAGCGAAAGAAATTTATTCCGGAGGTCTATCCCTTCAGGTGGTGCTTTATACCCAAATGAATTGTATATATATTTAAAATTGGATCATTATCCAGACGGCATTTACCATTATGACGCTGCGCATCACCGACTTATCTTACTTCGCGAAGGAAATTTCGATTCTTATCTTACAGACACACTCGGCAATCGCTGTAACATACATTCTTGCTTTGGTGCTGCATTTGTATCCACTATGTTTTGGAAAAACTTTTTTAAATACAATAACTTTTCGTATCGTCTGCAAGGATTAGATAGCGGCGTTCTCATCGGTCAATTACTCGAATGTGCGAAACAGTTCGGTTACAAAAATGGCATATACTTTCAATTTCTAGACCGTGCAATCAATCATTTACTCGGACTGACCGAAGGAGAAGAAAGTGTGTATGCTGTTATTCCTTTAAGTACAGAACCGAATATAGATTGGTTCCACGATGATTATCGTAAAAATAAAACCGTTACTTCTCATGACTTATTGCAGCAAATTCCACCTTTAGCACATGAGCATTTCATTCGTTCCAAACATGTGGAAGGATATCCAATGATAACAAAAATAAATGAAGCATCTATGATTGAATCGACAGAACACTTCCAAACACTAGCTCATGAAGAGTACTATCAACATCATGCGCACACTGTACAGCTACCGAAAGTAGAGCGTTTATCGTATAATTTCTTACAACTTTGTAAAGAACGGTACTCCCCTAACGATGACTTTACTTTAACGAAATGGGATGCAGCTGAGCTCGCTACTTTACTACAAGAAGCGAGTCTCTCCTTCCCCTATTACAACGACCTTGATGGCAAGTATATAAATGAAAATGCACGCGTCTCCTTATATGGATGTTTTTATAACGTAAAAACTATTGAAAACGGGGCTTATGCTTATAACAGTAAAACACATTCCATACACCCAATTCGGTATGGAGACCTTCGTTACCCCCTTCAGTCTAGTATGACGATGGATAACGTAAACCTTTTTCAAGTACCACTTTGCTTACATGTAGTTGGAAAGAAGGATTACTACACACGTGCATTAGGCTATAGAGGATATCGCATTCACCAAATGGAAGCTGGTATACTCGTTCATAAACTCGTTTTCGCTGCGACCGCTATGGGGATGGGTGGTCATCCGTTACTAAGTTTTGATACAAATTCTTGTGATCAATTGTACGGGATTGATGGTGGAAATGAAACATCACTTATTCAAATTCCTGTTGGGGCGTATCGAGCGCGGAATTGGTTAAAAGGGTCTTTGCATAATTAAAAGCACGCCGTCCACCGGCGTGCTTTTTACTAGATTACTTTAAAGATACTCTTAATTTGTCTTGCAAATAACCAATTTTTCGTACCATAGTTATCATTTAAACTATCTAAATTGATAGTTTGTCCGTTAGCAAACTTTAATTCTAACGTTGTATTTTTGTCATTTGTTTTTAAATTACTATTTGTAATGGCATCATACTTTAATTTTTCAATCTCAACATATTCGTCTTTTTCTTGTCCGATAACGACATGGTCTTGGAAGAAAAACAATACTTCTACTTTCTTACCGAAGCAAAATACATTTTTCGTATAAATTAATGTCGCATTATCAAGTCCGACACATACTTCTTTCATCTCTTCAACAACGTGTCCAAAATCTTCTTCCTGTCTTGCGTTTGATTCCGCAATCCATTCCTCGATTGTTTTCATGTTAATTGCCATACTGCGCCCCCTGGTTCGTTCATTGCTTTGTTAAAAAACAAATACTATATGACAATATAAGCGATACGTACTTTGTTTTCAAGGGTGAACCTTATATTCAAAATAAAGTGAAACTTTAATCAGTAGGAGGGCTGTTCATCCCCCACTGATTATCAGCCCTCACCAATCGGGCGCTTACGAGCAACCCGACTCCCACAAATAGCGGGATAAAGCTAAATTTCAAAGTAATATACTAGGAACACTTATTTCATTATATTTTAAACGTTTGAACGAGGCATTCATCATCATCAATCATTTGTTTTCGTTCATCAAATTCAATGTTTAACTCTCTATATACTTTCTTCCAAAACGAAACTGCCGGTACATTTTTTAGAAGTTCGATAACGAAATACTGTCCTCGTTTCTCTTCTAGTAAATTTTCAATAACTTGTTTACCGATTCCTTTTCCCCTATATTGATTCAATATGAAAATGTCATTCATACAAAAATCGTTTTCTTTCTTCAAAAATGGACGTTCTAATAGTAATAAAAATCCTACAATACTATGATCAACCTTTATAAAATACGGAGTGATTCCGTCATTTTTCCAAAACATGTGCAAATCTTCGTATTCAAAAAAACCATCCGCTCCGATAGTTATATTCATAGTGAACTTAGAAAGGTCATGAAGGTATAATACGTACAAATTACGTAATATTTCTTTTTCTGATTCTTGAATTCTTTGAAGTGCTACAACCATTTTTAAAAATCCCCTTTTCTATATGTAACTATTTCCCCCTCTTTATTATTCAATAAAAAAGATTACTTCCCTTTACAAAAAAAGTAGCACTTTAAAAGTGCTACTCCGCTCTCCTTGCTGCTTGCTGAATTGGATCCCAAACGCTGTTATATGGTGGTGCATAACTTAAGTCGACGTCTTCTAAATCGTGAATGCTCATTTTATTGAAAAGCGCCATTGCAATCACATCAATACGCTTATCTACACCTTCTTCCCCAATTACTTGTCCACCCAACAATTGCTTCGTATCGGAGCGATATAGCAATTTTAAGTGAAGTGGTTTCGCACTTGGATAATAGCCCGCCATATTTGTTGAATCTACTTTAACTGTTTTATACGGGATATTGAGCCCTTTCGCTTCTTTTTCATTTAAGCCTGTTCTCGCGAGTGTCAAATCCATAAATTTAATAATGCCTGTACCTAACGTACCTTTAAATGATCTTCGTTTATCAACCATATTGAGTCCAGCAAGTCGTCCTTGTTTATTGGCAGTCGTTCCAATTGGAATATGATCATGAATTTCTTTTATAACGTGATAATGTGTCGCGCAATCACCAGCAGCATATACGTCTTGCACATTCGTTTGCATATATGCATTTACTTCAATTGCCCCTTTATAATTTGTACGTATATTGGTTCCTTCAAGAAAATCAGTATTTGGCTTTACTCCGACAGATACTAAAACAAGATCTGCTTTATACGTACCTTTATCCGTTTCAATCTCCTCTACTCGCTCTTTTCCTCTAAACGCTTTTACATTTTCATTCGTTACAATTTCAATATGATGTTTATCCGCTTCTTTATGTATATATTCCGCCATATCTGCATCATAAATCGTACCGATATGATCATTTCGCTCAATCATCCTCACTTTTTTACCGAGTTCAACGAATGTTTCTGCCATCTCCAGTCCAATCGCACCACCGCCAATAATTGTTACGTCTTCAACTTTGTTCGTTTCTAACGTTTTTAATATACGCTCAGCATCTGGAATTGTTTTTAAAAGATGAATGCCTTGTAACTCTCGTCCTTCCCATTCTGGCATAACAGGACGCACTCCCGTCGCAATTAATAAACGGTCATACGTAAATTCAAAAACATCTTTCGTCTCCGTATGCTTTGCGTACACAATTTTCTTTTCCGTATCTACTTTCGTTACTTCATGTCGCACTTTCGCATCAATTCCGTACTTATCACGAAACGTCTTCACGTTACGTGCAATTAATTTTTCCGTCGAAGCAATAGCACCACTAATAACATACGGTAATCCGCACTGAGCGTATGAATAGATTTCACCTTTTTCTAACGTCACAACGTTTGCAGTTTCATCGTTTCTTACAATTTGCATGGCTGCACTCATCCCAGCTGCATCTCCGCCAATAATGACATAGTTCACTTTACCACTCCTTCTTTTTTACCTACTCTTTACAATTTCCATATTTTACAGAAATAACACCTATTCCCATTGTAAAGAAATAATATTTCATCTACAAATTTAGTGCACAAACCTATGCCTGAATAGGTAACCGTCGTGTCTTATAAACAACATGTTTAATATGCTATAACAGTTACTATTGAAAGTAGGTGAAACATACATGTGCGCAGGCCTTCTCGCCCAGCTTCCAGAGGAACCGCAAGAACCGAAAGCCGCCTTGTCGCTTGACCAAGAATTTTCTATTAACGCAACACTTTATAGTGCTCGCGCTTGGTTATCTAATGATGAGACTTTCGCTCAAACTATTTGGAAAGGCTCTCGCTTCGCTTCAGCATCACACGCTGGCAAGTCCATCTTACCAATCGGTACTGTTAAAATTTTGAACTTATCTGATGATACAATAACAGTTACTGCATCATCAGAATCAGATGATGCCCTCAAAATAGTCGTACCGCCTCGTTCTGAAGGTGTTTTAACATCTAGTGCATTATCTGATGTGCAAGCTAGTACATCAGGAGGAGCAAGTAAAGTCACATTCCTCTTTCACATCTTTTTCTCAAGAGATCCTGGTCCAGCTAAACAACCATAGAGAAGGTACAGTAATATACACTGTACCTTTTTTATGCACTCTATTCTCTTGATTTGATCAATTCAACATTATAAGCTTCAATATCCGTTAAATTCCCTGTAAAATACGGATTTTCTCTGTACCAAGACTGTTTTGAAAAATACGCTTGCATATCTTTCGTTTGAAATATGTTTCCATGTCTTGCATATATTTCGTTTCTAGCAATTTTCAACTGTTCTTTCGTTACATACGTTAAATCTGCATTCGTTAATTTTCGAATATCACTATCAGGGAAGATAAAACCATTATATACATACCCAGTTGTAGGTGGCGGAGTAACATTGTAAACGACTGTTTTTTCTACGCTTTTCTTTTCGAATGGAAGGTTATAAGCCGAAAGTGCTGTTACCGTTTCTACTTTTGTCGTTTCCCTTCCGCTGTCTCCATTGCGTTCTAAATAAATCGTCGCACTTCCATCAGTTGCTACGGGACCCCACGTAATTTCTTCTCCGGTCAATGCGGTAACTGGCTTTTGATTCACATATAATGTCGCACCAGGCGCGTTCGTTTGAACTGTAATATATTGCCCTTGCAACGTTAAATCTATCGTTACATTATTTTGACTTTGTTTCATAAGTACAACTTTTTCCTCGCGTGATAGTTTTACATAGTCATTTTTATATTCCACTTGAAACAATTGAGCTCCTGGAAGAAACGGTCCATATTGCTTCTGAAAATTTTTGTCTTCTGTCTTATCGATTTCTTTTCCGTTCATTTTTAAAGATGCACCTTTTTCATTTGAAAGCAAAGTCGTATAATACGTCCTTGCCTTCAATTTATACCGATCAAATATAAAGTAATGTTTCCCGTCTTTCGTTAAAGAAAAATCCGCTCTTTCAATTCCGTCCCCTTGCTTTTCACCTTGCTTTAAATATTGTTTCAATTCATTCACGTAAGACGGATTTTCTTTTATATATGAAAATAGAGGCTTGAAACTCTCTCTCGTTACAATAACCGATGGGTCATCTGTCGTAACAATCTCAGCTAATTTTTCTCCGTCTCTCTCTTGTAAAATCGTAATCATCCGGTCTACTTGTGCCACCTGCGCATAATACGATGATCCATACAAATACAATCCAACAATCGCTATAACAAGTAGTGCTAAAAGTGTAATGCCAATTTTTGTACCGCTCCCCATTTTCTTCTTCACTACTGGAATTTCTCTCTTTGTACCGCAGTTTTGACAAAATTGCACACCATCTACAAACTGCGTTCCACACTTTGTACATACATTCATCCGTTCAACCACCTTTGCATTAGAAGCCAGTTAATCCCTGTGTAAAGGCTTGAATTACAGTGCTAATGTAAGACCAAAGTACCATAAATGTTGCGATTCCAATGAAAACATTTGCAATAAGAAGTGTATAAACAAGATCTAATCCGCCGTTATCTAATTTTAATATGGCTACAATTATACTAATCCCTATATAAGTTGTAGCTAAAGATAATAATATCGGTGAGAAAAAGATTAATAAGAAACTAAAAAGAAAAGTAAGAACTAATATAGCAATAACCGGCGTTGCTATCGTTCCCCATATGCCGAATACTTCAAGAAACGAAAAAGAGGATTTCATCATCTTACCACTTATAAAAATAATGAATCCAACAAACAAAGTTAAAATTAATAAAAAGAAAAATACCGTTACAGATTCTCCAAAAAATGTAGGAGTATATACTTCTGGCACTAGCGTTCTCGTAACAGCTGCACCAGCACTCATCATTCTATAAAAAATACATGCTCCTAAAAAACAAATAAGAACAAGACTGACAATTCCATTTCGCACTTCGACATTGCCACTTTGCATAATCGCTGTCGGTGCTTGAAATGCCTGTTTAAAAAACCGAAAATAGCCACTCGTAAACCGCTTTGCTTGCTCTACCGTTTCATTTGGACGAGTTTCCTTCGCTTGCTCTGCATGCGATGATTGCTGATTTTCTTCTTGGACACCACTTGCTACTACTTCTTCGGTTAACGAATGTCCACAATTCCCGCAAAACTTTGCTTCTACTGCATTTTCTGTATGACATGCTGGACATTTCACGCTCTCATCCCTCCTTAAGCATATATCTTATAGGATGTTACAAGTTCAATATATGACTTTGGACATAAAACATGACTACAAGAAACAGATTATGAAATCCTGCTTTTGAAAGAAAATATATAGACTAGTAATCTAGAAAAATAATGCTATTATGAAACAGAGCAACTAAAGTGAAACTTTAAACAGATTGGATGAAAGGCAATGGAATTTGTAAACTCAATTTTTCAAATACTCCTTACAAGCGTGATCCAGTTATTTTCTTTAATTGGAGTCATCATTGTAATCGGATTTCTATTAGGTTATTTAGAATCTCTCACACGAATGTATTGGTCGAGGGCTTTCGGAAGAAAAGGATTTCTTTTGACTGCGTGGATTGGTGTTCCTATTCATGAACTTGGACATGCCATTATGTGCGTACTATTTCGTCATAAAATTGTAGCAACGCAGTTCTTCCCAACAGATACGAGCCAAGGTGCGTTAGGTTACGTACAACATCAATACAATCAAAAAAGTGTATATCAACGAATTGGGAATTTCTTCATTGGAATTGGCCCTATTATTTCTGGTATTACTGCATTAATCCTTTTCATGCGCTATTTCGTGCCAGATTCATATTTTTTATTTAATACAACTCTCGAAAAGACGATTGCATCTACTTCTATTACTTTAGAAATGGTTCAAAACATGCTCTTGTCGACGTTCGTATTATTGAAAAGCTTATTTACAATAAACAATTTATTGAACCCTTCCTTTTGGTTATTTTTATTTATCGCTATTTGTATTTCTGCACATATCGCTTTAAGTAAACCAGACATTAAAGGATCCATTGACGGTGTCATCGTCATGTTTATCGTATTGTTTTTATTTAATATAATAGCAGAACTTTTTCAGTACGACAGTAACCAACTCATTGGGAAAGTAATGAAATATAATATGTATCTCATTGCATTTTCTAGTGTGGCACTGCTGTTCTCTTGTATTTCTACACTTGTTAGTTTTGGGTTTTATAAAATAAGAGGAGGGCGTTCATTGTGAAATGCCCCCGTATTAAAAAAGCGCAACTAAGCAACCTGAGTTCTATATTTATATGGACTCAGGCTGCTTAATTTTTTTGAAATCTTTGATAGTTATACAAGTGCATATATTTGCGCACAGCAACTTTAACCTCATCAAACCTATTAATAATTTAAAACATATAAAATACCCCTTTTAGCTTTTTCTAAAAGGGGTGTTTTATTTACATATTTAATCCAGCTTTTAATACCCAATATTTATTTCCATTCATTGTGAGTGAGAATTCAATCCATCCGTTTGGATCTTCACGATAAATAAATACAGGTGTACCCGTTGCTAATGTACCTTGATCATTTTTCGTAACTGACTGACTTTTAATTGTACCATCAAATGGATATGGTACAACGTAATAGGAAGTAGCCAGTTTAACAGTTTTTGTCGTTCCTTGTGAGTATGTTTTATATGGAATATCACTTGATAGAGCGTCGACATTTAAAGAGCTTGGATTTTTAGGTAACTTTTGCGCATATACATAATCTTTTTTCTGGAAAGGTTTAATACGTTCCATTATTTTTACGATTTTAGTAGACCACTCTTGATCTGTTGAATACATGACATTCATGCCTTTTAATGTTGGTCCGTTAAAGTATGATCCGTTTGTTTCTAAGTACTTTTCTCTTACGTAGTTTGCGTTATAAGAAATACTATCACCGAAAGTTGGTAAATATTTCGCATACTTAAATGGATCAGCATCGTAAGCACGTAACCCAAATAGGTTATGTTTACGATATGCAATTTCAGATTTACCATATCCCGATTCTAAAATAGCGTGTGCAGCTAAATAAAGAGCATTGACACCATGTTTAGCTTGAGCTTCAACAAAATCATTCCCATGTCCAATTAATGGGCTGTCTGGATGATATTTTTTAATATTAGCATCAATTTCTGCACCAGTCACATTTGAAGCGTACGTTAAATCAAGATCTAAATATGTGGTAGCAGTGATGTTATTTTCAGGAATCCAAGCACCGCTCTTGTCGAAATGGTACGTCGTTCCATTGATTGAAGCAGTTCCAGTTTGCATCATACCGTTGGATTGCAAATAATACCATGTATCGCCATCTTGTAGCCAGTCCGTCTTCATTGCACCATTATTTTGTAAATAGTACCAACTTCCATCTATAAATGACCAACCAGTTTTCATCGTACCGTTAGAATTCAAATAGTACCAAGCGCCGCCATTTGAAAGCCAACCCGTTTGCATTGCTCCACTAGCGTTTAAATAATACCACGTATTATTCACTTGCAGCCATCCGATTTTCATTGATCCATCATTTTGGAGGTAATAACGGTTGTTTCCATCTTGTAGCCAACCAATTTTCATTCCGCCACTTGAATTTAAGTAATACCACTTATTATTATCAAGAAGCCAGCCAGTTTTCATAGAACCATTAGAATTTAAATAATACCAAACTCCTTGATTTAATAGCCAACCCGTTTGCATTGCTCCGCTAGCGTTTAAATAATACCAAACTCCTTGATCTAATAGCCAGCCAGTTTGCATTGCTCCACTAGCGTTTAAATAATACCAAACCCCTTGATCAAACAGCCAGCCAGTTTGCATAATGCCGCTTGAATTTAAGTAATACCATTTATTATTATCAAGAAGCCAGCCTTTTTTTATAGTGCCATCTGGATTGAAGTAATACCATTTCCCATTTTGTTGGACCCATCCAGATTGTTTTACAGCATTTACATTTACAGTTGCTGTATTAGAAGTTGTTACAGTTTCAGCTAAACCTGTTATAGGAATAGAAATTATACTAGATGTTAAGACAATTGCTGCAGCTTTTTTAAACATTTCTTCCTAGTACTCCTTTTATTAATTTTTTAGTTTAATAGTTATCTAACTACTATTGTAACAAGGAAGAGGAAAAAAACAACTATAACATTGTAGATATTTAATAGTATAATATTCAAATTATTAATATTGAGTTTTTAGGGGGAATTTATAAAGGAACATGTTCATAGAAGGATTGGAAAAAGTTGATTTGTGAAGTCAGCTCGTTAGTTTTTATTGTACATCTTCTTCTTTTTTAATAAGAGGGTGCTGCAAAACCCTCTTATATTAATACATTTGATGCTTACTCTCCATTATAAATTTATATACTACACTCTAATTGCTCAAAGAAAATGTTAAATCACATTGTTTTTAATTCTAGTTTTGTTCCCGCTTTTTGCATTCCCTGTTTTAAGTGCTTTTTATTGGACGAAGGTGTCTTGGCAAGCTTGTAATTTTTTGCCCCTAAACGATACCCAGCTCCAAACGAAATAACTATACTAAAAAACAACTACATTTTAAGATTAATCACTTTACCATTAAGAGAAAATTGTTTTGCTTCAACTAACAAAATAGAATCCCAAATCTCTATTATAATATTTACTCCTGTGGAATATTTGCTACTCCATTCTTTCTCATTTTGTAAACTCAATTTAACTTCACTCAGATTTGGATCTTCATAATAAATCGTTGTTAATTCTAAATAATCTACTTTTTCTCTATCATAAAATGCAAATCTACGCTTTTCATCATCTTTAACATAATAAAACGATGACACTTCTATCAATACTAATTTATAATCTTTTATCACTCCATTATCAATTACCTGCAATGTAAATTTAATACTATCATTTAACAAATCTATATGTGTCTCTAAAATGGTAGCGCCCCATAAATCATCTAATATAGACTGTATATTAATACTATTCATGTAGCTTTTCATCCTTTTCTAACGTTTTTTATTTAATGTATGACGTATTTGCTTATAAGACTTCCTTAATCAATTAACACGTGATTTGCCTTTGTATCCTTTATAAGCACTATAGCCACTTATCGCTACAGGAATAAGCCAAGGTGCCTGTCCATCTGGATTTGTCAGCATCACTGGATTATTATCACCATACGTATACCCATTCTGCTTTACAGAGGCATCCTCTTCACCCAGATCATGCCCCATACAAAATCCCTTCTTTACTTTATTATATATTTTTCCCATTCCTGTTAGTTCTCATAAAAAATACAAACCTTTTTAATGAGGTTTGTATTTTTTATCTACTATTCAGTTATCTTGTCTTTGTCCATACACCGTTTGCATCTACCCAGTATTTGCTATCAACCCACGTATTTTTGCTCATTTTTCCAGTAGGTGGGAAGAAAGAATACCACTTACCATCTATCTCTTTCCAACCTGCTGCCCTTACTCCATTTTCATCAAAATAATACTTTTCACCCTCAAGAGAAATCCACCCTATTGCCATCGAAGCATCATTTTGCAAATAATAGCCCTTACCATTATTGAACATCGAACCTATTACCGCTTCACCTTTTGTATTAAAGTAGTACCATTTTCCACTATCTTGTAGCCACCCAATTACTTTTACACCGTTCTGGTTTAAATAATACAGTTTACCGTTTTCTATTCTCCATCCTGTTTTTCCATTCTTCCAGTCAGACATCATTTCACCGTTTTCTTTAAAACCATACCATTTACCATCAATGAAATGTTTTCCTACTGCCATTGCACCATTAGAGTGTAAGTAATACCAATTTCGATCTTTTTGTAACCAACCGGTCACCATAGAACCACTAGCGTTTAGATAGTACCATGTATTATTTACTAATATCCAATCTGTCGCCATGGAGCCTTCTGCATTTAAGTAATACCAATGACCGTTTACTAACGCCCATCCTTTCATCATGGAGCCACTTTCTTTCAGGTAATACCACTTCCCATCTACTAGCGTCCAACCTGTTTTCATCGCTCCATCTGCACTTAAGTAATACCACTCACCATTTACTAACGTCCAACCGGTCACCATAGATCCGTTTTCTTTCAAGTAATACCACTTGCCATCTACTAGTACCCAACCTGTTACCATCATTCCGTTGTCATTCAAGTAGTATTGTTTTCCATTTTCCTTAAACCAACCTGTCACAAATTCCAATTTTTTCTCATCAAAATAATACCAGTGTCCTTGTGTTTCTCCATATTCCTTGAAATAATTCCAACCAACTACTGGCTCCAATAACGTAATGTTACCACTGCTCAGTTCTTCCATGCTTTCTCTCTCTGAGCTATCTCGTGGCTCATGAACGTTAGAGTTATATGCTATTAAGCCCAAAACTCCTGAATGGATCATATCAATCTCCCAAGTTCCAACCTGCTCAAAATCAAAATAAGTATTTAATACACCTTCATACAAATCTGTTTCCGAATTATATTTTAAATTTACATACTCATAAACTTCTTCTTCCTCTTCATCTAAATAAGGAAGGATATACTTGATGCTTATATCAGAACCTATGCCATTTGGATTATTAACCTTGACGGTAACTTTCACTTTCATTTCATTACCAAAAGAAACCTCACTTGGCGTTACATGAACACTATCGATCCAATCACTCTTGTTTTCTGATTCTGCACCAACTTCTTTACTAAACACCACACTCATCATAACCATGACTACAAGCATCATCGCTTGCATCAAAATTTTCTGCCTCGTACCCATATATATGTAGCCTCCTGCATCCATAAAATTGTGACTTTCAGGGTGGAAAACAGACAAGTCTAGAATAATATAGTAAACTCCAAAACTATCTTACCATTCTTTTTTATTATCCATTAAAAACAGAACATCCGTTCAATCCCCTTACATAAATTAAAGGATAAGAATAAAAAAAACAAGATAGATTTTACATGTAGAAACACTTTCATTTGTAATTACGAAAATATTCCTACAATTCCTCGTAAATCATTTACAGACTCCCCCTATATCCCTTATATTAAAAGTAACCATATGCAAATACTACACAATGTGTAAAAATCACTTAATAAATCATACATGTGACAAAGGATTAGAAAGGACTTATAAAGAGTAAAAAGTAGTGACCATGAATTCTGATCCTATCAAAAACCTTTTATAAGTTATCATTTTCAATCATTATGAAAAATACCACTATTAATAATTCATGAACAGTTTCTATGCCTTCAATAGCGATCACCATACATAACAATTTCTTTATCATACATGTATCCCACGTATCCAAATGGATTCTCTGCTGCGATACCTTTTGCGTCACTCTTTAATACGTTCCACCATGCATCATATTCATAGTTTACGACAACTTGTCCATTTGGGTCTGTCATCGCTACTACGTCACCACTTGGGTTGTAGTGATAGAATAACGTTTGTCCTTGTGCTTTCATTGCTAGACGAACGCCGGCCATTGAGTATACATATTGACGAAGTACGTTTCCACTACCATCTGTCTCGTATAACGGATTAATACTGTCACCATCGTAGAAGTAACGTGTGATTTTTCCATTTACTTCTTTTTCGAAACGAAAAGAGCTCGTTCATGTCGAACGAGCTCTTTTCATCAATTATTTTTCTTATAATTACAATTCTCAACCGGAACACGAGCATGCCCTTCTTCATCCGTACACCATGACTGCGACTGGAATGCAAGAAAGATACCGATCCATTCTTCTTCCTTTTCAAAATGAATGAGTATTCCTCCGTCTTGCCATATACCATCATCACCTTGCCATTTTTCTACATTTCCTTGATTCATATGAATATCATGTATACCGTTTCCTGGTTCAAAATGAAAGTAAGAATCGGGTGTATTTTCTTCTGGCCCCCATCTTTCACCGAACGCGTAAATAATCGCACTTTCTTCTATCGCTCGCTTTATATACCGCTCAATTTTTTCATTTAAATCATTATCAGCTCCTGCTTTTTCAGGTGGTAAAGGGATCATTTGATTTGAGTCAAATAGATTTCCTCTTACATAATCTAAAGCTACTTTCGGTTCATTGTTTTTTATTTCTGTAAAACCGAATGGTAATGTCGGTAAAACATGAATCGCCTCTGACCTAATATTGTTACTCGCAAAATATAAAACTTCCGACGGATAACTTTGCGATTTCACGTTAATTGCAATACGATAATCTACTCCTGCTTCGCCTTGTAAATGAACTTGATAATGAGGTGTTTTCCCTTTTCCAATCTTTGATTGTATAACTGTACCTTTTAACACACCGTAGTTTTTTAGGGGCATACATTTCATCTCCTATTCATTTAGTAGGAGCTTTTCATACTTAAGGCATTATCCATATAAAAAGAAAATCCTCCTTTTTCAGGAGGATTTTCTTATTTTCTCAACATATACCAAAAAATAACCTCCACCACTACAAGTAACACCGCACCAAAGATCATTAACGTCGTCTTCTTTAATAGTTCATTTTCACGATACGGGATATTACATAAATAAGCACCTAGTGTAATGCGTGATGGACAAGCGATTGTCGCCACTGACGATGCGGTGTTTTGAAGTGTTGTGACGTATTGCCACGGGAGTGCTACGTTTTGTGCTGTTTGCATTTGTAGTTTTATAAACATCGCATTTGATCCTGCGTTACTACCTGTTAAAAAACCACCGATACCACCGATGAACGGAGCAACGAAAACGAAAAAGGTACCAAATGTTTCACCAGCTGTTTTTGCGAGTAATGAATGCATGCCAGATGCACCCATTAACTCTGAAATGGCGATAAACATTGTCGTTGTAATAGCGAAAGGAATCCATTGTTTTATCGTTTGTGAGAGTGATTGTTTCATAATATTTGATGGAATACGGAAAAAAATAATTGTAAATAAACAAGTCATACCGAGCCAAAAACCTGGTGAATATAACATTTCTAATTTGTAAGAATATGATTTTAAATCAAGGACTGCATAAGATCTGAACAAATCATGTAATGGTGGAACGAGGCGAGAAAGTAAAATACAAACTGTTAAGAAGATATAAGGGCTAATAATTTTTATAATGGATACTTCTCTCTCCGTTGCCGCAGCATGTTCTGTTATAAAGGTTTGCTCATTTTTCCCTTTTAGTTTAATGATAAGAAAGCCAAATGTAATTGTAACGATAGAACTTAATATACCTGCTAGTTCAACACTTACGTATGCGTTAGAAAGATAGATTCCGAGAGAAAATAATAGAAAGAATCCTATCCCTTCCTTCCACTTTTCTATAACTGCCTGAAAGCCACCGACAACGTATAAAGAAAGGATGATAAAGTATGCGAAAATCGGGATGCTTAATAATGCTGTATTTGTACCAAGAGTTGTGAGCGGCATATTTATAAGCTGCGAACCGATAATCGTACCAGTTGCCATTGCGCCCCATGAACTAGCTAGTAAACCAATAAATGAAAGTAGTACAGCTTGAAACGGTTTATAGCCTAATGAAAGAAAGATAGGTGCTGCAACCATGAAGCCAATTCCGAATCCACTTACCGATTCAATTAGTGGGCAAATACCAAAGCACATAAGAAGCATTTGTAATAAACGATCTTGCGTCACTTCTTCTAAAAAACGCGCTACTTGATCGATGTACCCCATTTTGTTCATGAGGTGAAATAAAAAAATACCGAAAAATAAAACATACCCGACAATAAAACAAATTAACCAACCTTTAATCGTTGCATGCACAGTTTCACTTATCCTTAATTGAAACGTTGGCGAGAGTAAAACGATTCCAACAGACACCGCATAAGAAATTAATGAGGACCTTAATGACGTTTGTTTAAATAAAAATAAACAAATAAAAATCATCATAATTGGGATAAGTGCCAACAATATGGCCATGTTATCATCTCATTTCGTTAAAAATACAATTTCTAACTATTATATAACAGATGTAATATTTTTCAATTGTTTTTACAACAGAATCAAAAAGAAGCCGTTTGGCTCCTTTTTGATTCACTCCCATTTTCTATTATCCTCAAAAACCGTCTGCTGTCCGATTATTTTTCCTAACACAACAAACACAATGTAAGCACATATCGCTTGCAGTACAATATTCCCAAGTTTCATTAATGAAAATGAATAAATCCATTGAAATAATTCATTTAATAATACAATCGAAACGATACTAAATAGTTCTATACTAATTGAAAATATACATACTTCTAAAATAGATTGCTCTTGAATCCGATTTAAGTTGGAAAAGATGAATACATACCCTACAAATTGAGCCATCAACTCTATTTTCGTCATGCTAATAAGCCAAGCGTACAGTGGTACAGTTAAAAGCAGATATAGTAGTTTACGTCTTAGCATGCTTTCTCACCCTCTAAATTATATGTATTTTCTGTATATTTTAACATTTATTACGCAAAACAAAAAGAAGAGACTTACGCCTCTTCTTTTTGTTTTGTTGCCTGTATTAATTCACATACTTCTTCTCGTTTTTCATTTTCTAACAGCTCAATAACTTTACTTCCAACGACAACTCCGTCACATATTGTAATCATTTCTTCTACATGTTCCTTTGTTGAAATACCGAACCCTGCCACTACCGGTAAATGCGTATGTGATTTTACTTTTTCTAAGTAACTATGAATTTCCTCTTTAAAGTTTTGACGCACTCCCGTTACACCTGCTACTGTAACTGCGTAAACGAATCCTTCTGATTCACTCGTAATTTTTTCGATTCGCTCAATTGGGCTCGTTACTGTAACGAGTGGAATTAGCGCAATGTTTGCCTCTCGAAGTAACGGGGCAATAATATTTTGTTCTTCATACGGTAAGTCTGGAACGATAATACCGTCCACACCTGCCTCTAAGCATCTCTCAATGAATTGTTCTTTTCCGAATGCGAGTACTGGATTTACATATGTCATGAGTACAAATGGAATTTGCACTTCTTTCCTTACTTCTGCTAACGCTTGAAAAATGCCTTTTACTGTTACGCCGCTATCTAGCGCTCGTTTCCCTGCTCTTTGAATCGTTGGACCATCTGCGACTGGATCTGAAAATGGAATACCAATTTCAACGATGCTTGCTCCTGCTTCGTCTAGAAAACGAATTCTTTCTTTTAACTTTTCAAGTCCACCATCTCCGCCCATTACGTACGGAATAAATGCTTTTTTACCATTTTCAAATACTGCTTTAATTTTTTCTACTCCCATTTTTTACACCTCTTCCATATAACGTTTTATACTCTCTACATCCTTATCACCGCGGCCAGATAAACAAATGACAAGTCCTTCGTCTTGCTTCATTTTCGGAGCTAGTTTTAAAGCGTACGCGACAGCATGTGAACTTTCTAACGCTGGGATAATCCCTTCTTTTTTCGTTAATAATTGAAATGCTTCTAACGCTTCATCGTCTGTAATGGAATGGTACGAAACGCGTCCAATATCTTTTAGTAAACTATGTTCTGGCCCAACACCTGGGTAATCGAGTCCTGCTGAAATAGAGTGTGCTTCTTGAATTTGTCCTTCTTCATTTTGCAGAAGGTACATCATCGATCCGTGTAAAACACCAACGCTTCCTTTCGTTAAAGTCGCTGCGTGCTGTTCTGTATGAACGCCTTTCCCTGCTGCTTCTACGCCGTAAAGAGCGATTTCTTCATCGTGTACGAACGGATAAAACATGCCCATCGCATTACTACCACCGCCAATACAAGCAACGACTGCTTCTGGTAACTTTCCTTCTAACGCCTCATATTGTTTTTTCGTTTCTTTCCCAATTACACTTTGGAAATCACGGACAATTTGTGGGAATGGATGTGGCCCGAGAACAGATCCCATAATGTAGTGCGTATCATGCACATGTGAAACCCAGTAACGAAGCGCCTCGTTTACCGCATCTTTTAATGTTCCGCTACCTGCCGCTACACTTTCTACTTTCGCTCCGAGTAACTCCATTCGAAACACATTTAATTTTTGACGTCTCACATCTTCTTCCCCCATAAAGATGACGCATTCTAATCCAAGTAGGGCACATACAGTAGCGGTTGCCACTCCGTGTTGTCCAGCCCCTGTTTCAGCGACAACTTTTTTCTTGCCCATTCGTACTGCAAGAAGTGCCTGACCGATTGTATTGTTAATTTTATGAGCTCCTGTATGATTCAAATCTTCACGTTTTAAATAAATCTTTGCACCGCCGCAATACTTCGTCATATTTTCAGCGAAATAAAGCGGTGTTTCTCTTCCGACGTACGTTGTTAAATAATGATTTAATTCCTTTTGAAACGCTTCATCTTGCATCGCTTCTTTATATGCTTCTTCTAGTTCTAATACAGATTGCATTAACGTTTCTGGAACGTATCGTCCTCCGTATATACCGTAGTGGCCTTTTTCATCTGGATATGCGTAGTTCATTTGGAACACTCCTTCGCTTTTTTAATAAATTGTTTTATTTTCTTTAAATCTTTCTTTCCTTCTGTCTCCACTCCGCTACTTACATCGACCATATACGGCTGAATAGTTCGAATCGCTTCTTCTATATTAAGAGCGTTTAATCCACCAGCTAATATCGTTTTCTCTCGCAACTCTTTTGGCATATGCTCAAGTAGTGCCCATGAAAATTTCTTTCCATTTCCTCCGTGAAACTTTTCTTTCGGGCTATCAAACAATATATAATCCGTTTCATATGTTTGAGCGTTTTTCATATCAGCCTCTGAAGTTACTCCTAGCGCTTTTGTAGACGGAATATTCAATCTTCTAATTTGATGATTATCTTCATCCCCATGTAGTTGCACATGCGTTAACCCGCATTCATCTGCAATTTTCTGGATCTCTTCTACTGATTCATTTACGAAAACACCGACTTTTAATACGGTTGCTGGAATCTCCTGAATGATTTCTTTCGCTAGCCTTGGAGTGATTTTCCGCTTACTTTCTGCAAAAACAAATCCGAGTGCATCAGCTCCGTATTCACAAGCACGTTTTGCCGTTTCAACATCAGTGATGCCGCAAATTTTCACTTTCATATGTTCACCTTACAATCTTCAAAAAAGGTACGAATAGAAGATGATGTCATGAGTGCTTCTCCAACTAATACACCTTTCGCTCCAGCTCGTTTGACACGAATAATATCTTCTTTTGAATGAATCCCGCTTTCACTAATCCAAAGTAATTTCTCCTCGTTTAATCGTTTTCCAAGTTTTTCTGTTTGGCTTAAATCGACTTCGAATGTTTTTAAATTACGGTTGTTAATACCGATAACGTGCGGATTTAATTGGATTGCAATTTCTAATTCCTGTTCATCATGAACTTCAACGATCGCTTCTAATCCTTTTTCTAGCACGTAGCTATAAAGCTCTTTTAACTTTTCTTTCGTTAACACCGCTACGATTAATAAAATAAGATCTGCACCAGCTTCATACGCCCTATCAATTTGGATTTTATCGATTATAAAATCTTTGCATAAAAGCGGAATGTTACTTTCTGCTCTTGCAGTTTGTAAATCGGGAAACGATCCTTTAAAAAATTGACTGTCTGTTAAAACCGAAACTGCTCCTGCACCGCATTCTTCATAAGTTTTCACTTGTTTTCGTACATCAACGTGTACATTAATATCTCCTTTTGATGGTGATGCTCGCTTTACTTCTGCAATGACAGTAAATTGCTCTAAAGCTTTTACGAGTGAGTATGTTTTTCTTTTTGCATTGCCTGGTATATATGTTTCATATAGCTCCGCAACTTCTTTTTTCTTCTGCTCTACAATTTTGTCTAAAATCGTCCCCACCTTAATTCACCCTTTCTAATTTTTCGTTGCTTGCTGTAATTAATAAGTTTAGTTTGGCTAATGCTTTTCCAGAGTCAATGCTATGTGTCACTAGTTTAATTCCCTCTTCAATCGTTTCCGCTTTTCCGTTTGCGAAAAGTGCAAGCCCCGCATTTAATAAAACGGTATCGCGGTAAACACTCTTTTCTCCATTTAATACGCCGAGCGTAATCTTTGCATTTTCTTTTGAATTCCCGCCTCTAATTTCTTCGTTTTTCACTTTTGAGAAACCATACTTTTCCGGATCGATACTCATTTCTACTATTTCATTATCTTTTAAAAGGGCTACGTGATTTTCTCCCTGTAATGATGCTTCATCTAAAAAACCACTTCCATTTACGACAAGCGCTTGTGTCCGCCCTAACTTCTGTAATACTTGCGCAACTGGTAATAACATATCTCGTTTATAAATACCGACAAATTGTGTTTCTAAGTTAACAGGATTCGTTAAAGGGCCAATTAAGTTAAAGATTGTCGGCACATTTAATTCTTTTCTTATTTTCATAATGCGCCTTAATGCTGGGTGCATCGCTGGTGCGAATAAGAAAGCGATACCGACATGCTCTAGTAAATAATCAATTTCGCTTGGCGTACTGCTAATATTTACACCGAGTTCTTCTAATAAATCCGCACTTCCTGTTTTACTAGAAACAGCACGATTACCATGCTTTGCCACCTTTACACCTGCTCCTGCTAGTACGAATGCCGATGTTGTACTTACATTGAACGTTTGGGCACCGTCACCACCTGTTCCGCAATTGTCCATCGCGCCTTCTATATGGTTTGAAAACGGCAATGCTTTTTCACGAAGAGCACGAACGAGGCCATATATTTCTTCTGCTGTTTCACCTTTCGCTTTCAGTAATACTAAGAAAGCTGCTACTTCACTTTCCAATATGTTGTCACTTAATAAAAGAAGTCCCGCTTCATACATTTCTTCTTCTGTTAAATGTTGTCCCTCCACTAATTTACGAAGATAGGTATTCATACTCTCTCCTCCTCTTTTACTTCTCCTAAAAAAGCACGTATTAACTTTCCGCCTTCTTCTGTTGCGATTGATTCTGGATGAAACTGTAACCCGAAAAGCGGATAATAATTATGACGAACCGCCATTATTTCTCCATCATCCATAGCAGTTGCTAACACATCAAAACATTGTGGTAAACTCGTTTGCTCTGCAACAAGTGAATGGTAGCGCATCGCTGTTAGTGGCTGCGTCACGTACGAAAAGATTGCCGTTCCGTTATGTTTCACACGCGATGTTTTTCCGTGTTTAATGTGCTCCGCTCTTACAATTTCTCCTCCAAATGCCGATATAATTGCCTGATGGCCGAGACAAATCCCTAATATGGGAACGTTCTTATAGAAATGACGAATAACTTCGATACAAATACCAGCATCTTCTGGTTTTCCTGGTCCTGGTGAAAGCACAATTCCTTTTGGATTCATCTCTTCTAACTGTTCTATCGTTATTTGATCATTTCTTACGACTACAATTTCTTCTTCGTATTCGCCTAATAGTTGGTACAAGTTATATGTGAACGAATCGTAATTATCGATGAGTACAATCATTTCATTACCTCCAAAAGCGCCCTCGCTTTATTTAACGTTTCTTCATATTCAGCTACCGGATCTGAATCGTAGACGATACCTGCTCCTGCCTGAACATATGCTTTTTCATCTTTTACAACCATCGTTCGAATGGCGAGCGCCATATCAAGATTTCCTGAGAATGAAATATATCCAACAGCTCCGGCATATACATTTCTTTTTTCATGCTCTAACGTATTGATAATTTCCATCGCTCTAATTTTCGGAGCTCCCGAAACCGTCCCCGCTGGTAAACAATACGCTAATGCGTCAAATCCGCTCATTCGTTTTCGCAATGTTCCGTAAACTTCAGATACAATGTGCATGACGTGAGAATATTTTTCTACTTTCATATATTTATCTATCGTCACAGATCCAATTTCACTCACTCTGCCAATATCGTTTCGTCCAAGATCCACAAGCATCATATGCTCTGCTCGTTCTTTCTCGTTTTCTAACAGTTCTTTTTCAATTTCCGCATCTTCCTGCTTTGTTTTCCCTCTCGGTCTCGTACCCGCAATTGGATTTGTCATCACTTTATCGTCTCTAACTGATAACAAGCTTTCTGGTGAAGAACCGAGTACAACATAATCTTGAAAATCGATATAAAACATATATGGTGATGGATTCGCAATGCGAAGCTTGCGGTATAAAGCGAAAGGATCACCTTTACACTCGCTTTGCAAACGCTGAGATAGTACGACTTGGAATATGTCCCCTGCTCGTATATGCTCTTTCGCTGTTTCTACCATCATGCAAAACTCTTTTTCCGTTATAGAAGAAGTGAATGATAATGTTGATTGTATTTCCTTTACTTCCGCTTCTTCTCCTTTTAGCACTTCTTCTTTGTATACTTGCAACCTTTCGTATACTTCTTCATAATCTGCTGAATCATCTTGCCCGCATACATATACAAACGACAACTTTTGGCGTAAATGATCGTAAACGATAAACTCACGATATAGTAAAAGGTGTACTTCTGGAATATTTAATGGATCGTGTAAATCTGCTCCAATGTTTTCATACTGCCGAATGACGTCATACCCTATATAACCAACTGCTCCTCCGCAAAATGGGAATAGGCTCTCTACTTGCGATGATGCAATTACCCCTTCTAACACTTGCAGTACGTTACCTTGCAACCTTTCTGTTTGCCCATATGTCGTTCGTTCGACTTCCATACCAATGCTTTTCACTTCTCCATACGGATTACAACCTAAGTAAGAATAGCGCCCTTTATCTTGATGAAGCTGTGAGCTCTCTAATAAAAACTTCTTCTTCCCTGTCATACGTCTATATAAAGAAATTGGCGTAATGCTATCTCCTTCTTCTTCAGCGATTACTAAAAATGTTTTTCCTTGTTCTTTTTGCTTCATAAATTCCTCTTTTGTCATCATGCCTTTCACCTCACTCTGAAAAATAAAAAAGTCCCCTACATATCGAAATATGTAGAGGACGATAAATTTACCGTGGTACCACCTCATGTTGGACGCAAAAGCATCCCGCTTTATTCAGGTACAAAATATATACCTTATCCTTGTAACGGCGGAACCCGGGTTGCCTACTGAATAAAATTGTTCAGCATACCTCTCGTAAGCCCATTCCGTATATGGCACCGTACCGGGCTCCCACCTGTCCCCGACTCTCTAAAACGTCTCCAATATACGTACTCTTCTTACTTAAACGATTTAACATATTTAATTTTTTGTACACAAAAAGGGAGTACTCATCCTATAGAAAGGACGGGTACTCCCGTGGTGCCACCTTAATTCGTTACGAATGTAACGCACTTTACCGTATCAAAAACAATACGTGTCTCTTGTATCGATGAGATCCTGTCGCCAAAGCCTACTTCTTTCGTTTCGGTTTGGAAGCTCCGAAGCCCATTCCACATCAATCCCATACTGATTCGCACCAACCATCAGCTCTCTGACATGTTCATCATGTGTACTCTTCTTCATCAACGCTTGCATTTTTTTAAGTTGCACTCATTATAGACTTAACTTTTTTCACAAGTCAATACTTTTTTCGAAAAAATATTTTTCCCTTCTTTCAATATTATATTGACAAAACAACGTGTTTTTATGTAAATATAATAAATACTCTATTAAAATTAAGGTTTTTTCGGCTAAAATTTATATATTAAAAAAGTAAAACGATGTCAAAAAACGCTTACATTTCTGAAAATTCATATTTGTATATGGATTTTTCAGAATAATCATGATAGATTATAAATATGCAAAATGCATCAAAAGACATGACAAAAGAAAGGGGAACTACATGAGTACGCAGATGTTAACTTTAACTTCTATCTCTATTTACATGCTCGGGATGTTAGTAATCGGCTATTTCGCCTACAAACGAACATCCAACTTAACAGATTATATGCTTGGCGGTCGTACACTAGGCCCCGCAGTAACAGCATTAAGTGCTGGAGCATCCGATATGAGTGGCTGGCTTTTAATGGGATTACCCGGTGCAATGTTTAGCGTTGGATTAAGTAGTAGTTGGATTGCAATTGGCCTAACACTAGGCGCATACGCAAACTGGCTATATGTCGCTCCTCGCTTACGTACCTACTCTGAAATTGCAAACAACTCTATTACTATCCCAGAATTTTTGGAACACCGTTTCCACGACAAATCTCACATGCTACGCTTAGTATCCGGACTTGTTATTATGATTTTCTTTACTTTCTATGTAGCTTCAGGGTTAGTTTCAGGCGCTGTATTATTTGAAAATTCATTTGGTATGAACTATCATATTGGATTATTCATTGTAGCAAGCGTCGTTGTAGCTTACACATTATTTGGTGGTTTCTTAGCAGTAAGTTGGACAGACTTCGTGCAAGGAATCATTATGGTAGTTGCTCTTATTCTTGTTCCTATCGTAACAATTATGAATGCAAACGGACTTGGACCTGCATTTGATACAATTCGCTCTGTAGATCCAACACGTTTAGATATTTTTAAAGGTGCCTCCACTTTAGGAATGATTTCTTTATTCGCATGGGGCCTTGGTTATGTTGGACAACCTCATATTATCGTACGCTTTATGGCAATTTCTTCTGTAAAAGAACTGAAAAGCGCACGAAGAATTGGTATGAGCTGGATGATTTTCTCTGTTGTCGGAGCTATGTTTACTGGTCTTATCGGTATTGCCTACTATTCACAACAAGAGTTGACATTATCTAACCCAGAGACAATTTTCCTTGAGCTTGGAAAAATTTTATTCCATCCACTTATTACTGGATTTTTATTAGCTGCGATTTTAGCTGCAATTATGAGTACAATTTCATCTCAACTTCTCGTTACTTCAAGTGCTGTAACAGAAGACTTATATCGCACCTTCTTTAAACGCTCTGCTTCTGATAAAGAGCTTGTATTTGTCGGTCGTATGGCTGTTCTTGGTATCGCATTAGTTGGGTGCGCATTAGCGTTTAAACAAAATGATACGATTTTAGCTCTTGTTGGATACGCTTGGGCTGGATTTGGTTCTTCATTTGGACCAGCTATTTTATTAAGTCTATATTGGAAACGCATGACGAAATGGGGCGCACTTGCTGGTATGATTTCTGGTGCCGCTACTGTTATAATATGGACTCAATTTAAATTCTTAACAAACTTCTTATATGAAATGATTCCTGGGTTCACAATTAGTTTACTAGCAATCGTAATCGTTAGTTTACTAACACAACCTTCAAAAGAAGTTGAAGAGCAATTTGAGAATTTCGAAAAACAACATAGTGATAGTCTATAAAAAAGAAATCTCTGCTGTTATCGTAACAGCAGAGATTTTTTTACAGTTCGACAATCTTCTTCTCAAATTTAACAAATTCTTTATGTTTCGTTAAATTTAACATAACACTACTCCTTTATAGTACTAGTATTAGCACTTATACAGAAAGGGGACTCCAACATGTTAGCAGCTTTCCAGCAACAACATATAAGAAAATATTCACCTATTACAAATACTTCTGCTTCTCGTTTAAACATTCAACCTAATCCACCCAAAATTTCAATTGCTCCTTCTGTTATTTCCGTTATCGGTATTCATATGCAAAAAAATAAGTTGAAAATAAAAACTGGACAAAGTGCGGATTTATCAGCTTCCGTTTTGCCAATGCAAGCAGCAAATAAAGAACTTATTTGGACAAATATGAATTCTGACATCATTACCATATATCCAAAAGGAGATACGGTAACGATTACTGGAAAAAGTGCAGGAAGAGCAGTCGTAATTGTTACAACTGCTGAAGGAAAATTTCGTGACCTATGCGTCATTCATGTACAACCTTATATGACAAACCCAAAGTAAAAGAGTGGCTACGAGGCCACTCTTTTACTTTATTTCAATGTGGGGATTTTTACTTTTTACGAGATTGATGAATTGTTCTTTATCTTTAGGAGAAATAATCTCTGTTTTATGTACGCCGTAAACAATTTCAAGTCGATCGAATGATAATGCGTGAGCTGCTATTGGGTTTTTCGTATTTGAAATTTGTTTTATATCTCGTATAAATATACATTTTTTTACGAGACCTGATCTAATAATAATTGTTTCTTCCCCGACAATATATTTTGTTGAAAACCAACTCCAAATAAATACTATTGCCAATGGAATTGTAAAAAACAAAAGAAAATATTCTCTCCCTGCAAATATTGGAGCAAAACAGGCGCCTAAAATAATGAAAAAGATTGAATATAACCATGCGTCTTTTTTTGATGGAAATTCCACTACACTCCCCCCTTCTTCACCTAAATTTCTACAAAACAAAAAGAGAAGTATCTTAACTTCTCTTTTCTCCGCTAACATTATAATTCCTGTGTATACACTGGCTCGTTCACCACATTTTTTGCTGTTCTTTTTTGTTGCTGTAATAAGAAAACAGATACACCAAACAATACGAGCGTGCTGCCGATAATTTGCATTGCGTTTAATTTTTCTCCCAGTAAGAAAAATGCTAGTATAGACGCCCCAACTGGTTCTCCTAAAATACTCATCGAAATTGTTGTTGCATTTACGTAGTTTAATAACCAATTATTAATGACATGTGACACTGTCGGTACAATCGCAAGTAAAAGAAAAACGGTCCAGTCCCACTTCGTATAACCTGTAAAAGGCACTTGCAGCACGATATTGTAAATTCCCATGAAAATACCCGCGAATGCAAAAACTGTAAAGCTATAAATCCAGTGTGATACTTTCTTTACTGTCGTTTGCCCGATAAATAAATAACCGACAACCGCTATTACACTTAAAAAGGATAATATATCTCCATAAATTGCTTGTTTACTTAAACCTAAATCTCCCCAACCAATACACATTACACCTAATATAGCGATACCCATCGTTGCAATGGCTGAGTAGGTTGTTCTTTCTTTAAATAGAAAAAAACCTCCAACTAAAGACACGATCGGTTGAAGTGCTAAAATAATTGTCGAGCTAGCAACTGTTGTATGCTTTAAAGACTCAAACCATAAAAGAAAATGTAGCGCTAAAAAGAATCCAGATCCAATTAAAAATCCCCAATCTTTTATTTGAATCTTCTGGAACTCTTCCCGTTTCTTCCAAACGATAGGCAGCATAATAAGTACAATAATCCATAAACGATACATACTTAAGATGGAAGATGGTGCTGAGGACATCTTTACAAAAACTGCTGCGAATGAAATAGCTATAATGGAAATGGCTAACGGTAGTGCAATTGATCTTTCCTGTTTCAAATTCTGTCTCCCCTCTCACCTGTCAAAAATCCCACTTCATTATATCCGTTTTCTTTCCTAACTTAAATACTAATTTTTTAGATTCTTCGTACCATTATGGTAAAATAGAAATTAAGGCACCTATTAGTGAATCGTTCTTTCATTTTCACTATAAGCGTCGCCCTTACAATCATTACAGTAAACTTTTATTTAGGGGGATCTACATGAATCAAACAATAGGGAGAATTGAGGAAATTTCATTTTATAGCGCATCACTTCAAGAAGATGTTACGCTTTTAGTTTACTTACCAGTAAATTACACGCCACTGCACAAACATACAGTTGTAATTGCACAAGATGGTAGAGATTATTTTCAGCTCGGTAAAGCACACCGTGTAATTGAAAGCCTTCGTGAAACTGAAGAAATTGACCGCACAATTATTGTCGGTATTCCATATAAAAACGTACACGATCGTAAGGAAAAATATTTCCCAAGCGATGTAAAGAATGCTGCTTATATTCGTTTCCTTGCTCACGAGCTTGCTCCATATATCGATGAAAATTATCCAACGTATCAAATGGGTAAAGGTCGCGTTTTAATTGGAGATTCTCTTGGCGGTACAGTTTCCTTTATGACTGCACTTATGTATCCGCATACATTCGGTAAAGTTGTTATGCAATCACCATTTGTTGACGAAACAGTAATGAACTTAGCAAAAGAATTCAAAGATCCACAGGCTTTAGAACTTTATCACGTCATTGGTACAGAAGAAACAGCTGTAAAGCGCACTGATGGACAAGTATCTGATTTCGTAGAACCGAACCGTGAGCTTAATACTCTTCTTACAGATAGAAATTTCATCACGCATTACGAAGAGTTTGAAGGTAATCATACTTGGAAGTATTGGCAGGCTGACTTACCGAAAGCCTTCTCTCATATTCTATCAATGAAATAATAGAGAGCAGTGTTCAGAATAATTTGATATAATAGATAAAGAGATTTATTTTTCTCAAAATCTAACTAGACTTACAAAGGGAGGAATTGGAACATGAAATTAGGCATTGTAATTTTTCCATCTAAAATGATTCAAGATAAAGCGAACGGATTGCGTAAGCGTTATGATCCGCACTACGCATTAGTTCCGCCACATATTACATTGAAAACACCCTTTGAGACGCAAGATGAACAATTAGAATCGATTGTAAACGAGCTACATACAATCGCAAATAAAACGAACCCTTTCACCCTTCATGTCGGAAAAGTTGGTTCATTCGCACCTGTTAATAATGTTCTTTATTTTAAAGTAGAAAAAACACCTGAACTTACTTTCTTAAATGAAGAAATGCATAGCGGATTATTCACGCAAGAACGCGAATACGCTTTCGTACCTCATTTAACAATCGGACAAGGTTTATCAGATGCAGAGCATGCTGATGTATTAGGTCGATTACGTATGAAAGATTTCTATTATGAACAACCAATTGATCGCTTCCATCTTCTATATCAATTAGAAAACGGAACATGGACTGTACACGAAACATTCCACCTTGGAAAGGGGAACAACTAATTTGCACGCACAGATCGTACAAACAGACGAACAACTAAGAGATGCATTCTCTGTACGTAAGCAAGTATTCGTGAATGAACAACGCGTTTCTGCTGAAGAAGAGTATGATGAGTTTGAAGAAACTTCAACACACGTTGTTATATATGATAATGATGTTCCAGTTGGTGCTGGTCGTTTTCGCACCATTGATGGAATAGGGAAAATGGAACGCATTTGCGTACTAGCTTCCCATCGTAAAAAAGGCATTGGAAAAATTGTAATGGATGCACTTGAAACATATGCAAAGAAAAACTCGCTACCAAAATTGAAACTTCATGCCCAAACACATGCTGAAGATTTCTATAAAAAACTTGGATACGTAACGAGTTCTGATGTATTTATGGAAGCAAATATTCCTCACATCGTTATGATAAAAGAATTGTAATTTGAAAACAGGAGGTATCCCCTCCTGTTTTTTACATTGCTATTTTCTTTTTCTTCCGCTAAAGTTAAATGTTGATGCTATAGTTTTGAAGGTGAATATATGACACAAGAAAAATTTTCACAAAAATCGTTAACACACGCTGATATTCCGCGTGCCACATATCATATTCCGAAAACATCTACCCATTTAATTATGGAAGAAGATGCAGATGCGGCGTATTTCCGCGCTCTCGAACAGCAAAATGTTTTTCTAAACGAAAAGCAATTAGAAGCTGTGCGAACGACAGAAGGTCCTGTTCTTACATTGGCTGGTGCCGGAAGCGGAAAAACATCTGTTTTAACAACCCGCGTTGGTTATTTAGTAAATGTAAAACAAGTTCATCCACGGAATATTTTATTGCTTACATTTACACAAAAAGCGGCTGAAGAAATCCGAAGTCGTGTAGCAAATTTACCAGGTATGAATCGTGCCGCAAGTAGCTATGTTGTTGCTGGTACATTCCACTCTGTCTTTTTAAAATTGCTTCGTAGCCAAGGATATAATCAGCAAATTTTAGCAAATGAAAAACATAAACAAATTATGATAAAGAAAATTTTAAAAGAATTACGTTTAAAAGACGGTTATGATGCGGAAACGATGCTCGCTATGATTTCCCTTGAAAAAAACAACTTAAATCGTCCGAAAGATGTAAAAGCGAAAACACCAGTTGAACAAGAGTTTAAAGAAGTATACGAACGTTTTGAAGAGGTAAAACAACGATATAATTATATCGATTTCGATGACATCTTATTAGAAACATATTATATGTTAGAAAATAACGCTCCCTTACTTACTCAATTACAGCAACGTTTTCACTATATTGAAGTAGATGAGTTCCAAGATACATCTTACGCACAATATGAAATTGTAAAATTGTTAGCCACGCCAAGAAATAATTTATTTATCGCAGGTGATGATGATCAAGCGATCTATGGCTGGCGAGGAGCAAGTCATCAAATTATTTTATCTTTCCCAAAGGAATTTGATAATACAACGATTATCGCGCTTAATACGAATTATCGATCCAATCCATTTATCGTTGGACTTGGAAATGAAGTTATCAAACTAAATCAAGAGCGTTTTGATAAAGAGCTATATTCTGTTCGTGAAGAAGGTGTACAACCATTTTACGCACGACCAGCTACAACTCTTGATGAAGCAAATCAAATTTTACAGCTCATTCAAGAAAAAGTAGATAGTGGCGAACGAAACTATAAAGATTTTTGTTTACTGTATCGCACACATTCTGTAAGCCGTTCGTTACTTGATCAGCTTACAATTCATAAAATCCCGTTTATTAAACACGGTGCGAGTCAATCCTTTTACGAGCACTCTTTAATTAGACCTGTATTAGATCATTTACGACTCGTGATTGAACCGTTTCGCCTAGAATCTCTTTCTAACATATTGCCAACTATGTATATCGGCCGAGATGAGTGCATTTCCTTTATTGAACGTGAGCAATGGAAATATGGTGAAGGTCGTTTCCCTTCTCTTCTTCATTTCTTATTATTAAATCCGAGCTTGAAACCTTTTCAAGTAAAAAAGGTAAATGAGCGCATTGATTTTATTAAATTTATAAAAGAACTAGAACCGAAAAAAGCATTAAAAGAAATTATTCATGGTAAAGGAAAATATTTAGAGTACTTACAAAGTAACGATCGTTCTTCCTTTACGATGCATAAAGACATCCAAGAAGAAATGTTAGAAGAATTAATGGAGTCTGCAACTCGTTTCACCGATATTCCAGCTTACTTACAATTTATTGACGAGGCGATTCAAGGTCAAAAAGAAATGGAAGCATTAAAAACTATGCCGCAAAAAGATGCCGTTTCGCTTATGTCCATTCATAACGCAAAAGGCCTTGAGTTTCCATGCGTCTTTTTACTTGGAGCGAGCGATGGTATTTTGCCGCATACTTCTTCTTTAAAAGACGCAAATGACCGTGTAACGGAAACTTCTGAAGCACTAGAGGAAGAACGACGATTACTCTATGTCGCAATTACACGTGCGAAAGAAGAACTTTACATTTCTTCTCCGCAATTTTTCAGAGGAAAGAAATTAGACATATCTCGTTTTTTATATACTACAAGAAAAGACTTACCTGAAAAGACATCCACTAAATAAGGATGTCTTTTCTCGTACTCCCCCCTCCTATTCAAATTACCTGCTTTTATCATAAGAATTAACGTAATATCAACCATATCTCATTCATATTGTAATAGTGTATGTCAGAACTCACGATAAGGAGTGAACATAATGAGCTGCAATTGTAACGAAGACCATCATCACCATGATTGTGATTTCAGCTGTGTATCGAATGTCGTTCGTTTTATACATGAATTACAAGAGTGCGCAACTACTACATGTGGATCTGGTTGCGAAGTTCCATTTTTAGGAGCACATAACACTGCTGCAGTAGCAAATACACGCCCTTTTATTTTATACACAAAAACCGGAGAGCCTTTTGAAGCATTTGCACCGAATGCAAGCCTTACTAGTTGCCGATCTCCAATTTTCCGTGTAGAGAGTATAGATGATGATGATTGTGCTGTATTGCGGGTATTGACTGTATTATTAGGTGACAATTCTCCTGTGCCACCTGGTGACGATCCAATCTGTACGTTTTTAGCGGTACCAAATGCCAAATTAGTATCGACCTCTACTTGTATTACTGTTGATTTAAGTTGCTTCTGTGCTATTCAATGTTTACGTGATGTTACGATTCAAAACTAAATAATGATTTAAGTATGGATTGGGTGGCAGATAATTCTGCCACCCAATCCATGCTTAAAGAGTATTCTTATGTAAATTTCTTAAAATTGGGAACTTGTCTAGAACATAGAACCTGTCCTTTTCATTAACTGAAAGTAGAAACAGATAAAGGAGTGAAAAACATGTTCTCTTCTGATTGCGAATTTACTAAAATCGATTGCGAGGCGAAGCCAGCTAGTACACTACCTGCCTTTGGTTTTGCTTTCAACGCGTCTGCACCTCAGTTCGCTTCACTATTTACACCACTATTATTACCTAGCGTAAGTCCAAACCCAAATATTACTGTTCCTGTAATAAATGATACAGTAAGTGTCGGAGATGGCATTCGAATTCTACGAGCTGGTATTTATCAAATTAGTTATACATTAACAATTAGTCTTGATAACTCACCTGTTGCACCAGAAGCTGGTCGTTTCTTCTTATCATTAAATACACCAGCTAACATTATTCCTGGATCAGGTACAGCGGTTCGTTCTAACGTTATTGGTACTGGTGAAGTAGACGTATCTAGCGGTGTTATTCTTATTAACTTAAATCCTGGTGACTTAATTCAAATTGTGCCAGTTCAGTTAATTGGAACTGTAGACATCCGCGCAGCAGCATTAACAGTTGCACAAATTAGCTAGTAAAAAGCGGTATTTCTAATACAGAAATACCGCTTTTTATATATAATAAAAAACACTCACAGTAGCATGAGTGTTTCATTCTTCATATTGTTTTATTGTGTTCTTCTTTTTCCCACAATTGCATCCCTTTTTCTTCACAAATCCTTGTTGTTGTAATTGTTCTTGATATGCCTGTTGTTGTGCTTGGTGTTGTTGCTGTATGTGATACCACTGCTGCAGGTCATATGAATTCTGCCTTGGATTATTGCTCACAGCAAACATCTCCTCTACTGTCAATTCTGTCTATTCACTATATGAACAACTCCTTATTTCCGTTCCCTCATTCTTTTAAACTCCGCTTTTTCTTGATGCTATAAAAATATATTATTCTCCCATAAAATATCCTGTAATTGTTTCAATAATTGCAGCTGCACCTGCGATAGCTAATAATGCAAGTAATGGCTCCGCAACGATCGGGATCCAATTAAATAAAACTAATAAAAAAGCACTAACCCATACACCTGTACACCAATAACAACTTAATAATTCTCCAATCCATTTTCTTAATCCTTTACCTTTTACTTTTGTAAAAGTCGATACGCTTCCATCCGGCTCTGTAATCTCTAATTCATCAATAAATGGTCTTCGCAAAAAGCCTGTAATTTTATCATAAACAATTAAACGAGTAAACCTAAAAGCAGCTAACGCGAAAATAAAAAATAAAAGCCAGCTTGTAAACAGCATAATTCCACCTTCCCTTATCCTCTTTCGCCTATTTAAAAAAAAAGGTCTTGAGATTGTGACCAAATCTCCTCGACTCCAATATCTTATTAATGTAAATACAAACAAGAAGATAAGGAGTGACATTAATGAGTTGTAACGAAAATAAACACCATGGCTCTTCTCATTGTGTAGTTGACGTTGTAAAATTCATCAATGAATTACAAGATTGTTCTACAACAACGTGTGGATCTGGTTGTGAAATTCCATTTTTAGGTGCACACAATACTGCATCAGTAGCAAATACGCGCCCTTTTATTTTATACACAAAAACTGGTGAACCTTTTGAAGCATTTGCACCAAATTCAAGCCTTATTAGCTGCCGATCTCCAATTTTCCGTGTGGAAAGTGTAGATGATGATAGCTGTGCTGTACTACGTGTATTAAGTGTAGTATTAAGCGATGGTTCTCCACCTGCAAATGGTGATGATCCAATTTGTGTGTTTTTAAATGTACCAGGTGCAAGGTTAATATCGACATCTACTTGCATTACTGTAGATTTAAGCTGTTTCTGTGCGATTCAATGCCTACGCGACGTTACTATCTAATAAGTGAAGTAAACTAAAAAACTATTGGGGTGGTAGAAGGTTTCTACCACCTTTACATATTTAAAAGCCGGCCATATCAATCGATTTGATGTCTTCTATAGATAACCGAACATCTCTCATACTATTTGGTGGCATAATGGATACAATGCCATTACGATACGATATAATCGATCCTATATATGAGACGGTAGTCGTTCTTATCCTACATCTTACTTTCGGAATGTAATGAGGACGATTTAATAAAAAATGAATTTTTTCTTCATTATCCATATCCTTAAATGATTTATTATATGGGACGGCTCTCACTTGCTGTTGTTCTTCTTGCTCTTCTTGTTTCTCTTCTTCTATTTTTTCTTCTATTTTTTCTTCTATTTGCTGCTCTTCTTGTTCTATCACCTCTTCCACAGCACTACTTACAACATTTTCGTTTCTATTACTTTTCTCTTTTCGGTCCTCATCTTCAAAATTCGTTAATATAATTCGTTTTATTTTCGGTGCAGCAAGTTCTAAATTTACTTGCGCAATATATAACAACGGTTTTCCAACTGTTGAACTTTTATTTTTATTCTTCACACTCGTCCCTCCCACTTCCATACGTCGCTGAATAAATCGTGTACTATTATAGTTATATTCATAACGTGGCAAGAACTTTCGTTAAAAATCGTTCTTTCTGAGAACAATAAAAAAGGACAGCCTCAACGTTTAGAGACTGTCCTTTAAAAACTATAATTAATATTTATCCTAAAATATGATATCCTGAATCAACGTGAATATTTTCTCCTGTTACACCGCGTGCTAAATCACTGAATAGGAATACTGCTGTATCTCCAACCTCTTCTGGCGTTGTAGTACGACGAAGTGGTGCACGCTCCTCGATTTCTCTTAAGATTGAGTTGAAATCGCCTACACCTTTCGCAGATAACGTACGAATTGGTCCTGCAGAAATAGCGTTCACACGAATGCCATGTTGGCCTAAATCGTTCGCTAAATATTTTACGCTCGCTTCTAATGAAGCTTTCGCAACACCCATAACGTTATAATTTTTCACAACGCGCTCACCGCCAAGGTATGTTAACGTTAAAATATTTCCGCCTTCTGTCATTACTTTCTTCGCTTCTCTTGCTACAGCTGTTAAAGAGAATGCACTAATATTTTGTGCAAGTAAAAATCCATCGCGAGAAGTATCTACAAATTCACCTTTTAAATCATCACGATTTGCAAAAGCAATACAATGTGCTACACCGTGAATTGTACCAACTTCTTGCTTAATCGTTTCAAAGCAAGCTGTAAGTTCTTCATCATTCGTTACATCACAAGGTAATACAAGTGATTCTTGTCCTTCTAATGTGTCCGCTAATTCACGAACATTTCTTTCTAAACGTTCTCCTGCATATGTGAATATTAATTTTGCACCTGCATTATGCAAAGAGCGAGCAATTCCCCATGCAATACTTCTTTGGTTCGCAACGCCCATAACAACAAATGTTTTCCCTTGTAATAGTTCCATGATATATCCTCCCAGAAATACTTATACTTGTTATTAGTACCTGATACTATAATTATAGTACCATAAAACCGCTTAAAGGCAAACAAAAAAGTCATTAACATAAATTTGTTAATGACTTTTTGTTTCTATAAAAAAACGTTCTAATCCTTCTTCCCAAGAAGGCATTTGTAAAAAACCATTTAATCTTAGCATGTTATGTTGAAAGATAGAATATTTCGGCCTCGCAGCCTCCGATCCAAATTCTTCCGTTGAAACAGGTAATACATTCACATTCATATTTGCATAAGAAAATATTTTTTGTGCAAATTCAAACCAAGAACATGATCCTCTATTGGATACGTGATATGTACCGTATAAAGAAGTGTGAATGAGCTTATTAACCATCATATTTAAATCTGCCACGTACGTAGGAGAGCCAATTTGATCCGCTACAACGGTTATTTCATCTTTTTCTTTACCTAATCGCATCATCGTTTTCACAAAATTACTTCCATATTTACCATACAGCCACGATGTACGAACGATAAAATATTTATTATGTAACTCTTTGACGAACTGCTCCCCCGCATACTTAGAGGCCCCGTATATATTTATCGGCGCTGGATTATGAAATTCCCCATACCCATCCGGTCTTGCGCCCTGAAATACATAATCGGTACTAATGTAAACTAATTTAGCCCCTACTAATTGTGAAGCAACCGCTACATTTCGAGCTCCTATTGCATTTATTAAATAAGCAAGATCTTGTTCTTTCTCAGCACGGTCCACCTTCGTATAAGCTGCACAATGAATGATTATATGTGGTCTTATCTCTTGTACCACTTGTTGAACTCGGGATATGTTTGTTACATCTAGTAACTTTTTATCAAAAGGATATATGTCATATTCTTCAGGACTTAACTCTTCTTGCAGTTGCTTTCCTAACTGACCATTTGCTCCTGTTATGATAACCCGCTCTTTCATTTTCATGCCCCTTACTTTTCTTTTAGTGGTTTCCACCATTCTATATGATTTTCATACCATTCCACTGTTTCTTTTAGCCCTTGTTCAAACGTATACTGCGGTTCCCAATCAAACTCATTCTTCATTTTGTGTGCATCAATTGCATAACGACGATCATGACCTAAACGATCTGTAACAAATTCAATATCTTTTTCTGTTTTACCTAAGAGAGTAATAATTTGTTCCACAACATCTACATTTCTTTTTTCATTATTTCCGCCTATATTATATACTTCTCCTAAACGCCCCTTATGCAAAACGATGTCAATTGCACTGCAATGATCCTTTACATGTAACCAATCTCTTACATTTAATCCATCACCATATAACGGTAGTTTTTTTCCTTCCAGCGCATTCGTAACCATTAATGGAATTAATTTTTCGGGATATTGATACGGCCCATAGTTATTGGAACAACGCGTCACTATAACTGGTAATTTATATGTTTTATAATAAGATAAAGCTATCATGTCCGCGCTCGCCTTACTTGAAGAATACGGACTATTTGGAGCTAATGGGGTTTCCTCAGTAAACTTTCCTGTTTTCCCTAAAGAACCATATACTTCATCTGTTGATACTTGTACGAGCTTAATATGCGGATACTTTTTCACTAATTCTAATAAAGTGACTGTCCCGATTACGTTTGTATCATAAAAAGGGATCGGATCTTCAATGCTACGATCTACATGTGATTCAGCTGCGAAATTTACAACTACTTGCACGTCACGTTCCTTAATAACATGTTCCAGCAGCTCTCCATTTTGAATTTCCCCTTTTACAAAAAAGTAATTCGGATGATCTTGAAGAGACTTTACGTTATTTAAATTTCCGCTATATGTTAATGCATCGAAATTTATTATTTTATATGTTTCATAGCTTTGTAACATGTAATGGACAAAGTTACTTCCAATAAATCCGGCCCCACCTGTTACTAATATATTCATAAACAACTCTCCTACTCAAAAGCTATCTTCACATTCCTGAAGTAACGGTAATATTCGATCTTTATCAGACAAAATAGGACTTGTTACTGGCCATGAAATCGCTAATTCTTTATCGTTCCAAAGCACACCAGAGTCATGATTAGCACTATAATATTCATCTACTTTATACATAACAATAGTATGCGGGACAAGTGTACAAAAACCATGTGCAAATCCTTTTGGCACTAATAATTGCCTGTGGTTATCTGCGCTTAAAATATATCCTCTCCACTGTTTAAAGGTTGGTGAATCTCTTCGCAAATCAACGATAACATCATAGATTGCTCCTTGCATAACTTGAATAAGTTTCGTTTGTGCTTTCGGATTTTTTTGAAAGTGTAATCCGCGAATTGTTCCCGCTTCTGCTGAATAAGAAACATTATCCTGTACAAATGAATACGTAACCCCTAATGTTTCTAGCACCTTCTTATTATAACTTTCAGTAAAAAAGCCACGCTCATCTCCAAATAACCTCGGTTCTAACAATTTTGCATCGGTAAAGTTTGTTTCTATAACTTTCATATTCTCACCTATTCTCCGTTAAACTGTTTCCCAAAGTTCATATCCCGTGCTAACGTATTCGCCCTTTGAAGAGAAGCATGAGTTCCCGCATCCGTCCACCAACCGCTCATTTCATTATAAGTAAGTACTCCTCGTTTTAAATACCAATTATTTATATCTGTAATTTCAAGTTCTCCCCTTGCGGAAGGTTTTAATTCTTTTATATAGGAAAAGACTTTCGAATCATACAAATAAATTCCCGTAACAGCATAAGAGCTTTTCGGCTCTTTCGGCTTTTCTTCAATTTCAATTATTTTTCGGTTTTGAATATGCGCTACACCAAACCTTTCAGGATCTTCTACAGATTGCAATAGCACTTTCGCACCTTCTTTTTGCTTTGTAAACTCTTCAACATACGGATAAATATCATCTGAAAAAATATTATCTCCTAATATAACTACCATACGATCATTTCCGACGAAATCTTCACAAAGACCTAAAGCTTGTGCAATCCCGCCCGCTTTATCTTGCACCCGATACGTAAAAGACACGCCAAATTCGTGGCCACTTCCTAAAAAGCTAACAACATCTCCCATATGCTCTTTACCTGTAATTATCATAATATCTGTAATCCCGCATTGTTTTAGCTTATATACTGCATGATAAATCATTGGATACCGTCCAACAGGAAGCAAATGTTTATTCGTGACTTTCGTAATTGGATATAGTCTCGATCCAGTTCCGCCCGCTAAAATAATCCCTTTCATCCTACATCTCTCCCTTATGATGGAGATAGTATATCTTTATACTGTTCTACAAACACTTTCCGATACTTCTCGTATGTATCGGCATCAAACTCATCTCCGTTATAATGAATACACCATAAATTTGCTTGATTAGGGATACCAATTAGATAGCCAGCCTTTTGAAACTCTAAAGACTGTGAAACGTCATAAAAGTGGAATCCTTGAAATAAATCTTCTCGCCACGGAATATCATACTGCGTTGCCATGAGTAAACCATCGATTGCCTGCACTGACATAAAAGATTGATTTCCATAAAACCCTTGATCTAAATTTAATAATTGATAATTCCGTCTTCTATACTCAATCACTTTCCCCACTAAATTTTTCCCTTCCCACCATATCCCGTTACTCGGTAAAAACTGAGCACCAGCGACTCCAATTAAACCAAGTTTTTCATTTTCTTTAAAAAGAGAAATAAGATTATAAAACATATCACGATTAATAAGGTACGTGTCTTGATGTATATATACTTTATACTTTGCTGGAAATGAAAGAGCACGGTTATATGCACTTGCCATACTTTTTGCATCTCGTATCGGGAAAATTTGCACAGCATAGCCAGGGGGAACAAAAATGTTTCTTATTTGCCTCTCGCATTGCTCGAAAAGCTTTTCATTATTTACACAAACAACGACTAATATTGTGTGATCTTTCATTTTGTAGCCCCTCTATTCTTCCTTATTCACATCTGACATATAGTTTTCTACAAATACTTTTCTATATTTTTCATAGTTTGTCATATTCACATCGAAATGATAATGAATACACCAAGCATCGCGCTGTACAGGTACACCGACTGTATATCCTGCTTTTTTAAATTCAAATGATTGAGATACATCATAAAAGTCAAATCCGTCAAATAAGTCTTCTCGCCACGGGATATCATATTGTGTTGCCATTAACAAACCGTCAATACATTCAACAGGAATAAACGTCTTTGATTCATGAAATGGTTGCTCTAAACTTGCCATATAAAACAAATCGTTCATATAACCAATGACTTTCCCGACAATTCCACGCCCTTCGTTCCATATACCAGTTGGAGGAACATATTGCGATCCAACCATCCCAATCATTCCAAGATGTTCATGTTCCTCAAATAATTGAATTAATCCGTATAAAAAGGCTGCGTTTATAATAAATACATCTTGGTGTAAATACACTTTATACTTTGCTGGATGTGAAATGGCTTGATTGTATCCGCTCGTCATGCTTTTTGCATTTCGAATCGGCATGAATTGTATAGTATATCCAGGAGGTACTGCCAATTTCAATATATGTCGCGCACATTGTGCATACAATTTCCGATCATTTATACATGTAACAAATAATATTGTTTTGTCTGCCGCACTCATAATTGTGATTTTTCTGCTTCAATAATATATTGAAATACAACCGTCTCAGCCATGAAGCCACTTCCAAGACGATACTTTTTACAAATTCCATATAACTCTTCAATAAGTGGCTCATATATTTTATGATCAACATATACACGATCTACTTTACTAATTGAATATCCAGCTTTTAAAAACAGTCTTAACATTTCATTAAAAGTAAAGAAACGAATATGCGTTTTATCTAACAGACCATACTCTGTATACGTCCAGTTTCCAGCGAGTAAGGGGGCTAACACCGAGATGTGAGCAACGTTCGGTATACTAGCTAAAATCACACCATTTTGTTTGATATATGGTTTCACTTTTTCTACCACAGCCCATGGATCAAACAAATGCTCTAATACGTCACCAAATATGACGCAATCAAATTGGCCCTCCTCATACGGCATATCCATTGTCTCTATATCACCTAAAACAACATGATCTAGCTTTTCTTTTGCTTTTTCCGCTGCTTCTGAAAATGCCTCAATTCCTGATACACGTGTACCATTTTCTTTTATAGTCGCTCCTAATGCACCGCTCGAGCAACCAATATCAAGAACTTCTTTCCATTCCTTTTTTATATGCTTCAATAAATTTGGATTCGCTGCATTATAATAAAAATCAGATTTTTCTTCATATAAAGAACTTTTTTCCCGATTCATTTCACACGCTCCTTATGTAAATTGAATTTGAAATATACATCTCATATGAACAAAATACACTTTATAACCAATACCATCCCTGCCGATACTCTAATATATAGCCAATCTATCATTATTAGAATCGTGACAAGTTATTTCCTAAAAATAGCATGCATTACACCTTATATTGTTTATCAAAAACACCTCGAAAATATTTACGGTTATACTCGATTGCAGCATTATTCGGAACATAAGAAGCTGCTAATTCATTGTAATAATAAGCTTTGTCTTGCTCCCCTAACTTGCTGTAGCAAATACACATTTGTAAATAAGGAAGCCATGTGTAGCTAGCTGGACTGTGAAACGGACTATCCTTTGCCAGCGGCACTTCCGTTGCTAATTTAAACCAAAATATCGCTTCATTATACTTTTGTTGATCCATATATATATATCCTATTCTTGTACAATTCTCTCCTCTAGGAACATCGTACCGAAACGATTTTGCACAAGCCTCAACTGCTTTCTCCCACAGTCCGAGCTTCGCATAACAATCCCCTAACTTACCACATGCATAGATTTTCTCTTCATACCATCCTTCATCTTGATTCAGAAATGTTTCATATAAAAGAACCGCATCATTGTATTTTTGATTATCCATAGATTCATTTGCATAATAAAACAAATCTCTCGGACTCAATTCTTCTCCAGCTGCTACAGCATTTTGAAAAATTTTCAAATTACGATCCGTTACTTCTTTTTCCTTTTTATGTGTAATAGCAATGTTGCTATTAAAAATTTCACCGGAAACCGCTAAATACTCATGTACTTTACCAAACCATTGAAACTGTTTTTCGCGCTTTACAAGCCGATACCTTCTTGTGCAATATAAAGGCTTCCCGTTAGAGTCCATTACGAGGTGATAAGGCATCGAAACAGCATCCACATTAGAATCTAATTGGCCCTTTAATTGTTTCAATGCTTCTTGAGCATCTTCTAATAATACGTCATCTGCATCTAGCCATAATATATACTGTTGCGTCGCTTTTGAAAAAGCAAAATTTCTAGCCGCCGAGAAATCATCAATCCACTGGAAATCATATATATTAGGAGTATATTTCTCTACAATTTCTTTCGTTCGATCAACAGAACCTGTATCAACTACTACAATTTCATCAACAATTTCTTCAACCCCATCCAAACATCGAGCTATTGTCTTTTCCTCATCTCGGACTATCATACATAAACTAATTGTAATGCCTTGCTTGTTCAATATAATCACCTTCTTCCAACTCAATCATATGTTATACAAACGCGAAACTTTCCACATTTTTATATTGTTCAAGTTATTTTAGATTTCTTTTCAATAATTCAAATGTCCGTGTCATTTTCTTGCGATTTTGCATCTACTATATAATGAAAGCTTTATGGAGGTGAATTTATGTCAAATAATAATTATTCAGATGGCTTAAATCCTGATGAATCATTATCAGCTAGTGCATTTGATCCTAATCTTGTAGGTCCAACTTTACCACCAATACCACCGTTTACACTTCCAACCGGGCCAACTGGACCTACTGGGCCGACTGGACCGACTGGGCCATCTGGACCGACTGGGCCAACTGGACCTACTGGGCCAACTGGACCTACTGGGCCGACTGGAGGTACTGGTACAACTGGCGCGACTGGACCGACTGGAGGTACTGGTGCAACTGGACCGACTGGGCCGACTGGAGGTACTGGCGCAACTGGACCGACTGGGCCAACTGGATCCACTGGCGCAACTGGATCCACTGGTGCGACTGGACCTACTGGACCGACTGGGCCGACTGGGCCGACTGGACCGACTGGACCGACTGGGCCATCTGGATTAGGACTTCCAGCAGGATTGTATGCATTTAACTCTGCTACAGTTTCTTTAGCTCTTGGAATTAATGATCCTGTACCGTTTAACACGGTTGGATCTCAGTTTGGTACTGCAATTTCTCAATTGGACGCTGATACTTTCATCATAAGTGAAACTGGATTCTATAAAATTACTGTTATCGCATATACTGCAGCAGTAAGTTTATTAGGTAGCCTTGCAATTCAAGTTAATGGTGTTACTGTACCAGGTGCAGGCACAAGCTTAATCTCAATTGGCGCACCTATCGTTATCCAAGCAATTACACAAATTACAATAACTCCATCAATGGTTGAAGCAGTTGTTACTGGAATTGGATTATCTCTAGCTCTTGGTACAAGTGCATCTATTATTATTGAGAAAATCGCTTAATCTTTTACTTAGCAGTAAAACTGATATTGGTTTTACTGCTTTTTCTATTTCGAATTCAATCATGAAATCTTTGCTATCTACATAATCATATTGTTGTATGACATTTTTCAGGAGGCATAAATATGGAAAATAAATCCGCTGTTCAGCTTTATCTCGAATTGCTAAAGAAGACAATTTTATTTGAAATATGGTTAGAATATGAGGAGTACTTACCTGCATCTCTACATATATCAAAAGAACTTCAATTCGAGCCAGTTACCGTACCACTCCCTTTATTCATTAAGCAATATGCCGAAAATCACAACTTAAAAATTGTAAAGCCAGATGTTTCAAAAAGTGAACGTCATGATGGACTGGATTGGCCAAGAGCAGCCCATAGTATGATTGGCCGAGAACGTATGAATCAGTTACATGAGGCAATGGAAACCGTTGTTCGTGAAAATATAGAAGGAGATTTTATCGAAACAGGTGTATGGCGCGGAGGCTCTTGCATTTTTATGAATGGCTTTTTACAAGCCAATAACATTACGAATCGTAATATTTGGGTTGCAGATTCATTTGAAGGTTTGCCAGCACCAAATTTAGAACAATATCCGAAAGACTACGGTGATTATTTACACACATTCGATTATTTACGTGTTTCTTTAGAACAAGTACAAGAAAACTTTAAAAAATATGATTTATTAAATGATCAAGTAAAATTTTTAAAAGGCTGGTTTAAAGATACTTTACCAACAGCACCAATAGAAAAGATTGCAATTGCACGACTTGATGGGGATATGTATGAATCTACGATGGATGGTCTCGTGAACTTATACGATAAAGTTTCAACAGGTGGCTATATTATTATTGATGACTATGGACTACCAGCTTGTGCAGAAGCTGTGACGGACTTTAGAAATCAAAGAAACTTAAAAGCTCCTATTACTAAAATTGATATCTTTGGTGTATATTGGCGAAAAGAATAAGAGAAATTTTGATTATAAGGAGGTTCCATTCCTATTAATCTAATACTTGAATACATGAACCGTTTTAGGAATCTCCTTGTATGTAATAAGCGGTCACATCTTATCCTCTTTCGCTATCAAATAAAACTTTAATTTCCCCATACTCCTCGTTTTGAGGTGAGATTTGTCTGTAAATATCGAGATAATATGGATACTGTATTGGTTTGCCTTTTTACTACAAGGAAGGAGTGTATTTATGAGCGAACTTGAAAAAGAAATAAAATTACTCCCCCCTCCTGGACTCGTCCAATATGTAGGTGGCGATTTTGAAAAGGTCGGTAAAGAATTCCTAAAGCATTTCATTCAAATTGGGGCTTTAAAGTCAAACGAAAAAGTATTAGATGTAGGCTGTGGCGTCGGCCGAATGGCTGTTCCATTAATGAATTACTTAACTGATGATGGAGCGTATTATGGATTTGATTTATTTAAAGAAGGTATCACTTGGTGTAAAAATAATATTACAACTACCCGTAATAATTTTCATTTTGAACACGTTGACATATACAATCAATTTTACAATCCAGAAGGAAAAGAAGATGCCTCTCACTATAAGTTTCCATATGAAGACGCGACATTCGATTTCATCTTTTTAACTTCTGTATTTACGCACCTTCTCCCAACAGAATTAGAACATTACGTATCTGAGATTGCACGTGTATTAAAAAAAGACGGGAGATGTTTTATTACGTTCTTTTTAATAAACCCTGAGTCATCCTATTATTTAAATGCAGGACTAAGTACGTTAGGATTTTATCATCAAATTGAAAATTGTTATGTCGTAAATAAAGATATTCCTAATTTCGCAGTTGCTTATCCTGAAACAGATATTTGCGCTTTATTGAATAAATATGGCTTAGAGGTAATGAATAAACCACACTATGGTTTATGGTGCGGCCGACATGAATATACAAGTTATCAAGATATTGTTCTTACAAAAAAAAGCTTCTGAAAGGAAGTTACGTATGACAAATGAAAAAAATCTACCTCTTGTTTCCATCCTTATTCCCACCTATAATAGACCACATTATTTCAAAATCGCTTTAGAAAGTGCTTTGGCACAAACTTATCCAAACATTGAAGTTATTGTAGGAGACGATAGTACGAATGATGAAACTGAAAAATTAATGCATGAAAAATACTTACTAAACCATTCCCATATAACATATATCCGGAATAGTACTACTTTAGGACAATTCCATAATGACCTCATGCTCTTAGAACAGTCTAGTGGCGAATACATAAACTTCTTAATGGACGATGACTTATTCCATAGTAATAAAATTGAGAAAATGATGTTCTATTTCCAACAAGACTTAAATCAAAAACTCGCACTTATTACATCATATCGCACTTGGATTGATGAAAATGGAGATATAATTGAAAACCATCCCGCTGTAAATAGATTGTATAGCGAAGATACCCTGCTAAGTGGGATAGATTTTGGAAACCATATGCTTTTATCTGGACAGAATATTATTGGTGAACCTACGACTGTACTCTTTCGAAGGCGACTATTAACAGAACCTTTTGGTACTCTAAATGAAAGGAACTATTGTTGTAGTGTTGATATGGCCTCTTGGATGGGTTTACTTTCAAAAGGTGATGCATTTTATATCACTGAACCTTTAAGTTCCTTTCGCTTTCATGATGGACAGCAAGTACACCATAAATTACTTGAAGGATCTGAAGATTTTTCACATCTCGTTTTAACCTCAAAAAAGTATGGTTTCTTACAAGATTTCAATGATTATAGAACTAGTCTGCTCAAAGCCTATGAGTGGTGTATGGGTGCATTCGAGTTTTATAAACAATACCCCAATCTCATTCCAGATGCACATATACGTCTTTCTCGTTGTTTAAATATAATTATAAAAGAGCTAAATCCACGATAGCTTTGCATAAGGGAGGAGCTATTCCTCCCTATTATGTATGACTTTACATAAATAGTGGAATAAATGTATGGACAGTCTGCTTATATTACTTTTAGAATGACGTCATCAACATATTTACTAGGCGATAGAAAGGATTACATACAGTGAAAGATACGAATTCTCAATATCAAATAGACTACGTATTACTATTCATTTTATTTGCCATTGGGACTGTTAGTTGCTTTGCTATTGCAAGTGCGCAAACCTCTTTACCACCATTTTTACAAAATGTAAATTTTGCACTCAAGCAAATACAATGGTACTTCATTGGATTTGTCGCTATTAGTGTTATTATGATTATCGATTTCGATCGGTACCAAAAAATTGCTTGGTATTTATATAGCTTTGCAATGATATTACTTATCGGGCTAGAACTTCAGGTTCCAGGTGCCGTTACAATTAAAGGGGCTACCGCTTGGTACAGGCTCCCAGGCATCGGAAATTTTCAACCTTCAGAAATTATGAAATTATTTTTAATTATCGTCATTGGACGAATTATAGCTAATCATAACGAAAAATATTTTTTTCGAACACCTCGTGAAGATTTTATCTTACTCGGAAAAATATTCGCAACGAGTTTGCCACCGCTACTACTTATTGCAAAAGAACCTGATTTAGGAAACACAATGGTAATTTCAGCGATGCTGGCAGCAATGATACTAGTTTCCGGTATACGTTGGCGCTTTATTTTCGGATTAGTCTCCGTTATTTTCACAGCAGGTGTTACCTTAACGTATATTTATATTGCTCATACAGAATTCTTTAAGGAGTATATCTTAAAAGAATACCAATTAAACCGCTTCTATGGTTGGCTGGCCCCTTACGAATATGACGCGCAAGGCTATCAATTAAGACAAGCTTTTTTAGCTACTGGATCAGGAGAAATGCAAGGAAAAGGTTGGGAAAATGGACAAGTATACTTTCCAGAACCACATACAGATTTTATTTTCACTAATGTCGCTGAGCAATTCGGATTTTTAGGCGCAAGTGTCATTATTGCACTTTTTTTCCTACTTATTTTCCGCATGATTCATATCGCTTTAGAAAGTAATGACCCTTTCGGTAGTTACATCTGCGCTGGTACAATCGGAATGTTTACTTTTCAAGTATTTCAAAATATCGGGATGACAATCGGATTACTACCTATTACAGGAATCACATTACCCCTTATGAGCTACGGAGGAAGTTCGTTGCTTACATACATGATTGCAATTGGATTTATTTTAAACGTTCGCTCACGAACGAAAGTTTTTATGTTTAAATAAATCGTGCAAAAAACGATATTTTTATCTCTATCCTTTTTTAGTTATACTAATGAAAAATAGGCTGGAGGTTTACATATGAAATATGACATTATAGGTGACATTCATGGCTGCTTCCAAGAGTTTCAAAACTTAACGACGAAACTAGGATATAAATGGAATAGTGGCATGCCAGTTCATCCCGACGAGCGAAAGCTGGCATTCGTTGGTGATATTACAGACCGTGGCCCTCATTCATTACATATGATTGAACTTGTATGGGAACTTGTCATACATAAAAAAGAGGCTTATTACGCTCCTGGAAATCACTGTAATAAGCTGTACCGATTTTTCCTCGGACGTAATGTGACAATCGCTCACGGACTTGAAACAACTGCTGCTGAATACGAAGCACTATCTTTTCAAAAACAGCAAATCATAAAAGAAAAGTTCATCACTCTTTATGAAAATTCCCCTTTATATCACGTGCTCGATGAGAAAAGGTTAATTGTATGTCACGCTGGCATTCGGAAAGATTACATCGGAAGGCAAGATAAAAAAGTACAAACGTTTGTATTATATGGCGATATTACAGGTGAAAAACATGATGATGGCTCTCCTGTCCGTCGCGACTGGGCGAAAGAATATAAGGGCGACGCTTGGATTATATATGGACATACACCAGTAAAAGAACCTCGTTTTGTAAATCATACAGTCAATATCGATACTGGCGCTGTATTTGGAGGTAAACTAACTGGATTACGTTATCCTGAAATGGAGACCGTTTCTGTCCCTTCTTCCCTTCCTTTTGTCCCTGAGAAATTCCGCCCAATTTCATAATCCTCTCTACTTCGTACAATTCACGAATAACGAGAGATTATCATATTTTCTAGATGTATCCTATATAAATCTAGGTAAAGCAATTAAAAAAAGATGCAATAAAGTGCATCTTTTTTTAATTGCACGACATATAATGTCGCAGGAGGTGACAGAATGAAGAAAAAATCTTCTCAACAAAAAAGAAAATTCCACCCTTTATATCAGCCCATGTATGGAATTAACAACTGGTGCGGCATTCGAGCTGCAGCTATAGAAGAACTAGAAGAACAAGAGTCATCAAAAAAGAGCAAAGCTAAAACAAAATATGTCTCTTTAGAAAATGCTGTAATGAGTCGCATAATCAATCGTAGAAAAGTAAAGATGCAACAAAAAAATAAACATCTCTCTCATCACGATGAACAAATACTGCATTCTGAAGAAAAACAGGAAAATACGGAAGAGAACATTCCTGTAGCAATAAATAAAAAAATACAACCAGAAATTCCAACCGATATTATAAACCAAGTAAAAAAAATAAAAGAAGCATTAACTCCATCAAATAATATACAAACAGAAAAAACGATCATAATTCAGACTCCTGCACCTGAAAATACGAAAGTAAAAAAAGAAGGCCGATATTCACATGCAGAGGGGCTTCACTCTCATGCAGAGGGTACAGTTTCACATGCAGAAGGACTTCTTACACACGCAAAAGCAACTTGCTCCCATGCAGAAGGATCGAAAACAAAAGCAACTGGACATAGTTCGCATAGTGAAGGAAGTGAAACGACAGCAGGCGGCTCTTATTCTCACGCGGAAGGTAAACATACGATTGCTTTAGGCGAAGCAGCACACGCAGAAGGAACCGCAACTATCGCTAATGGATTCTCTTCTCATGCGGAAGGTAATCATACATCAACAGCTCATTTTGCAGGAAGCCATATTATGGGACGATTCGGCACGGCCGAAGAAGCCTATTCTTGGTTTATTGCAAATGGAACAAACGATACCGATCATAATATCGGTGCTAAATGGCTTGCTCATAATGGAGAAATGTACATTGAGGGTGCTTCTTACAATGCAGGCGGAACGGATTTTGCACAAATGTTTGAAACCGCGGACCATAAAGCTATTGATGTCGGTTATTTCGTTACATTTAGTAGCGAAGAAAAAATTCGGATAGCTACTTCAAACGATTCTTTCATTTTAGGAATATCTAGTGCAACCCCCGCTATTATAGGAAATAGTGGTGCTTTAAGTTGGCAAAAGCGCTATAAAACAGATAACTTTGGAAAGCGTCAATATGTACGTACAGAAACACAAGAAATACAACCACTTTTAAATACAGAATGGGATCCAGCTTGCAAATATATAGCAAGAAAAGACCGTTCTGGTTGGCTTCCTGTCGGATTAATTGGACAAATGTTAGTACGTGATGATGGCACTTGCGAACCGCATGGATATTGTCGTCCAAATGATGACGGCATTGCTACAAAAGCTGAAAGTGGATTTTTCGTTATTAAGCGTACGGATGATAATCAAATTTTAATATTATTCCGCTAAGAAAAAAGGGACCAAAATTCTTTATTACATAAGAATTTTGGTCCCTTTTTAAGCGTGCATTAATAACTGCTGCATATCGCTTGGAATCGTCGTAGCAAAAGACATTTCCTTTTCTAAAATAGGATGATAAAACGCCAAAGATGTACTGTGAAGTGCTTGTCGTTTCATTTCATCCCTTCTTCCTCCATATAAGTCATCACCAAGTAACGGATGTCCTATATGAGCCATATGCACGCGGATTTGATGCGTTCTTCCTGTCTCAAGTTCAAGAGATACATGCGTCTTTTGCGAGGAACTATGAATCACTCTAAAATGAGTAACTGCCCTCTGTCCATCCTCACAAACTGTTCGTTCAATGATGCTATCTGACTTTCTACCAATCGGTGCATCAATCGTTCCTTCACGTTTTATCATCTCTCCATGAACAATTGCTTCATACGTTCGTTTCACAGCTTTTTGTTGATGTTGTTTCGATAAAAGATGATGTACGAAACGATTTTTTGCAATAAGCATGAGTCCTGACGTATCACGATCCAACCTTGTTACAATGTGCACCGTACTGGCAAGATGCTGCTTATCATAATAAGACAAAAGCGCGTTAGCAACACTTCCCTCTGGATGTTCTCTAGACGGAATCGTTGACATGTTCGCTTCTTTATTGATGACAAGAACTGCATCATCTTCATATACAATGCATAGTGGGATATCTTCCGCAATCATCCCTTCACTTCTTTCTTCCACTGGAAAAAAAACACGTAATTGTTCGCCCGCTTGTAGTTGATGACGAACGCTTGCATATTGACCATTTACTTCAATGGCTCCGCCATGAAACTTTATATCCGTTAAAGCAGCTTTAGAAATCCCTTTTGTTTTCAAAAATTCTCTAACTAAAGTTCCCTCTTCAGCTGACTCTATATCCCATTTCAATGTAAATCTGTTCAATATATAAACCCCTTCTATTTATCTGCAACAAACGAGTCACGGACACGTTTCCAGAATGGGAACGGGCGGAAACGAACAAATCGCACTTTCTCGTTTGCAACGCGATACTGGATTGATTTCACATCTTGATGAACCATCGTTAAATGGTCCACCGTAATTTGTAAGTTCATCCCTGGAGCCGGCTTCAACACACATGTATGATGCTTCGGCAATACAAGCGGCGAGCCTACAGTACGAAACACACGGTTGTTAATGGATGCCATTTCTGCAATTTGAATTGCTTCAATAGAAGGGTGAATAATTGCACCGCCAAGTGCTTTATTATAGGCAGTACTTCCTGAAGGAGTTGAGATACATAGACCATCCCCGCGGAATGTTTCAAAGTACTCTCCCCGTATTTCCACTTCTGTTACTAATGTGCCCTCTGCACTTTTTACAGTCGCTTCATTCATCGCTAAATACTGTGACTCTTTACTTCCATTCACATAGCGAATAATCACTTCTAAAAGCGGATATTCCACCACTTGGAATGGCGTTTTAGCAATCGCAATTACTAATTTCTCTACTTCTGTCGGTAACCAATCTGCATAGAAACCTAAATGCCCTGTATGTACACCAACAAATGCTGTTTCATCCAATCGATTATAATAACGATGAAACGCATATAAAAGCGTTCCATCTCCCCCAACAGAAATTACAATATCGGGTTCCTTTTCATCCATAATGAATCCAAAATCTAGCAAGTACTCTTTCATCGTGCTTGCTAGTGTATCTGATGATTGATCTCCCTTTGACATAATTGTAAATTTCATCGCCAACACCCTTTAGTTTATGATTCGGAATCTTTCGTTTCTTGCTTTCTTGAAAAAGCCTTTTGTGCTTCTTGAATTTCAAGACGAATAGAAGACATTTCTTCATCCAATAAAAACGCCGCTTCCGCTGCACGTTGCAAGCGTATTTTAATATCTTCAGGAAAACGCCCACTATATTTATAATTCAAAGAATGCTCAATCGTTGCCCAAAAGTTCATTGCTAGCGTGCGTATTTGGATTTCTACCAATACTTTTTGTTCCCCTTGAATCGTTTGAACAGGATAACTAATAACAACGTGATAAGAGCGATAACCGCTATCTTTCTTTTGCGTAACATAATCACGCTCTTCCACGATTTCAAAGTCATTTCGTTTTCGGAGATATTCTACAACAGGCTTAATCTCATCAACAAATTGACACATCATTCGAAGGCCCGCGATATCCTGCATATCTTCTCTGAGCCGGTCTAGCGGTACATTTCTCTTCTCCGCTTTATCAATGATACTTGCAACCGACTTTACCCTTCCTGTTACAAACTCAATTGGAGAATGCTCTGTTAACATTGCAAATTGAGTACGCATTCCTTTTAGTTTCACTTTCAGCTCTGCCACCGCTTGATGGTAAGGTGCTAAAAATTCTTCCCAATTTCGATTCATTTCAACCACCACCAAAATCAATCCATTTGCTTATAGAAATACTTTTTCTACAGCAGTTACTAGTTCTTCTCCGTAATTTGCATTACCTTCAATATTTTCAACTAAATATTCTACTTCTTCTTTTAAACCTTCTAATTCCATTTCAACATCATTCACTTGAATAAACATCGCTGTATCTTTATTCATTGCTTCACGCATTGCTTCCCAGCATGTATGCGGAATACTTACATATATGAAAGATGATTCGTTTTCTAAGATATATAAAAATGATAAATTGTCTGAGTCTACAAGTACGTGATTACGCGCACTTAACTCCTTTACCTCTATTTCAGTATTTTCCGCACAAAAAATAAGCGCATTCTCTCTCATTTCTACGCTCTTTACTTGAATTTTATTTTGCATGCTCGAACTCCTCCATCTCAACTTCCTGTCTTACTTAACAGTATTATTGTATCATAACATGGACGCAAACAAATAAAACATTGAACCAAATTTGTGAAAAAGCGATAATGTGTAAAGAATTATTTTTCAAAAGGAGCGCATACAATGACACAAGAAATTGAAATTGAATTTAAAAATATCGTTACAGAAGAAGAATTCCAATCATTATGCAAATCTTTTTCTATTGAAGCTTTCACGAAACAAGTGAATCACTACTTTGAAACGCCCGACTTTTCATTAAAAGAAGCTGGTTCTGCACTTCGTATTCGTCATAAAGGGGAAACTTATACATTAACGTTAAAACAACCTGCAGAAATCGGCTTGTTAGAAACGCATCAAGTTGTAACCGAGGCCGAAGCAAAAATGATGATGGAAACAAACACAATCATTCAAGGTGCTGTAGTAGACCAACTACACAAATTACAAATTCCTGTTTCCGCTTTAACTTATATGGGCAGTTTAACAACTGAAAGAGCTGAAACATTATTTGAAGGCGGAACGCTTGTCTTTGATCATAGTTTCTATTACAATCACGATGATTATGAAATTGAATATGAAGTGCAAGACGAAGAAACAGGAAAAGCTGCATTTATTCATTTGTTAACACAGCATAACGTACCAGTTCGCCATACAAATAACAAAGTAAAACGCTTTTTCCTTGCCAAACAAAACAAAGCACGCTAAAGTGAAAATTCCACTAGTGAATCCGTTCTACTAGTGGATACATCTCACTTCTTAAAAAGTAAAAGGTTCATTTACACCTGTAGAAGAAGCAAAGAATGTTAGGAAGGCTGTTTATTTGCCCTCTCGAACATTCCATTGCTACAATAGATATACATTTCATGGAAAAAGGAGTTTATAAAGGATGAGCAAGCAACCGATGACACCATTTGAAGCAATTGGCGGTGAACAATGCATTGCAATATTAGTAGACACATTTTATTCCTATGTCAGTAAACACCCTGACTTATCTCCCATCTTCCCGGATGATTTAACAGAAACAGCTAGGAAGCAAAAACAATTTTTAACACAATATTTAGGTGGTCCTAATTTGTACACTGAAGAACATGGTCATCCTATGTTAAGAGCACGCCATCTTCCGTTTGAGATTACGCCAAAACGAGCAGAGGCTTGGCTATCATGTATGGAGCAAGCAATGGATGACACAGGAGTACACGGTCATATAAGAGAGTTCGTTTTTGAACGTTTAGCATTAACTGCTCAGCATATGGTTAATACTCCAAACGAAACAGGTGAAATATAATGGATAAACAGGAAGCAAAGCATATCAATATGCCATCTCCTTCCGCATGTGAGCATAAGTCTGTAGAAGCATATTTATTTATTGATCCACTTTGTAAAGATTGCTGGGAAATTGAACCCTTTATTATTAAACTATGGCTTGAATACGGGAAATACTTCTCTATTCGTCATATTGTAACTGGAAAAGTGGATGGAACGAACGCTTCCTCACACAAATGGAATAAACCTGCTAATATTCGATTTGTGTGGGAAAAGACGACAAGTTTACAAGGTTTTTCATGTGATGGAAAAGTACATATGCAAGAGGCATCATCAACACCATATTTAGTTTCGATGGCAATTAAAGCAGCGGAGTTACAAGGCCGAAAAGCAGGTTCGAAGTTTTTGCGAAAACTCCAAGAATACATTTTCCTTGAAAATGTATCAAACCCTGACTGCGAATTATTGCTTGCATGTGCAAAAGATAGCAATATTGATGTAGAAGAATTTAAAAAAGATCTACATTCCGCCAGCGCAAAAAAAGCTTTCCAATGTGACTTAAAATTCACAAATGAAATGCATATTACAGAAATACCTTCCCTCGTCTTTTTTCATGCGAACTCAGATGAAGAAGGCATTAAAATCGCTGGAACTTATTCCTATGATGTATACGTACAATTATTAAAAGAGCTCGTAAAATGTGAAATCGAGCCAGAACCATTACCGCCTTTAGAAATGTTACTAGAAGCAACGCAATTTATATCTTCAAAAGAAGTAGCATTTATATATGACTGCTCGCAACAAGAGATCGAGCGCGAACTAAAAAAATTACAACTGAAACGCAAAGTACAAATGATTGACGTAAAATGTGAGCGTTATTGGAAATGGATAGCAATAGAAAAAGACCTGGTGTAAACACCAGGTCTTTTTCTTTACGGCTTATAAAAATATTAAAGGGGATGGGAGAAATTTTCACGTTCAAACAAAGGGGTATATGTTTGTATGTGAATTCGTTCACGCTTATTATATTACAAGATTCGACGTCAGATGACAACCCCTTTTGTCGAATTTCACACTTTTGTCACATTCTAAACGTTTTCATTTTTGAATAAGCTATATAAAAGCCCTTTAGGAGGTGTTTTTCATAAAGAAATCCTATATTTTACTAATTTTTTCATGTGTCCTTGTTTCTTTTTTCTTGTACATTCTCTCTCTATTACAAGCTTTCCCTAAAATTATCGCCTTTCCTCTTCTATTCGGAGTCATCGTCATCGCTCTTTCTTATTTCAACCATAGAAAACGATTTAAAGGATTTTGAATTCAAAAATTAACTATAAAACTGTCTTCAAATTTAGAAATAGTAAGGAAAACCGATTTTCATTTCGACAAATATCGACAAATTGTATTTTTAAACAAAAAAGACGAGGATAAAATCCCTCGTCTTTTCTCATTACTTTTCTTCAAATAATAACGCTTCTAATTCATTTAATTTCTCTTCAAATACTTGTAGTGCCTCTTTCACTGGTTCAGGAGATGCCATATCAACTCCTGCTTTTTTCAGCACTTCAATTGGATAATCAGAGCTTCCTGCTTTTAAGAATTCATTAATGTAACGTTCTACCGCTGGTTGCCCTTCTTCTAAAATCTGTTTAGATAGAGCCGTTGCTGCACTAAATCCTGTTGCGTATTGGTATACGTAATAGTTGTAGTAGAAGTGCGGAATGCGAGACCATTCTAACCCAATTTCTTCGTCGATTACTAAAGCGTCACCGAAATATTTCTTATTTAAGTCGTAGTAGATCTCCGTTAACATATCTGGCGTAACAGCATGTCCTTCTTGTACTTTCTTATGAATAATATGCTCAAACTCTGCGAACATCGTTTGACGGAATACAGTACCACGGAATCCTTCTAAATAATGATTTAATAAATATAGGCGCTCTTTTTTATCTTCTGTCGTTTTTAATAAATAATCATTTAGAAGCGCTTCATTACAAGTTGACGCTACCTCTGCAACGAAGATTGAATAATCACCGTATACGTGCGGCTGTGTCTTTCTTGTGTAATAACTATGCACAGAATGACCAAACTCATGAGCAAGTGTAAATAAATTATTTACATTATCATGCCAGTTCATTAAAATATAAGGATTTGTTCCGTATGCACCAGATGAATATGCTCCGCTTCGTTTTCCTTTATTCTCATACACATCTACCCAGCGATTTTCATATGCTTCTTTCAAAATTTCAACATACTCATCACCAAGTACGTTTAAAGATTTTAATAACATGTCTTGTGCTTCTTCATATTTCACATTCATTTTCACTTCTTGTACAAGTGGTGTATATAAATCGTACATATGAAGTTCATCAAGTCCTAGCGCACGCTTTCGAATATCGATGTAACGGTGCAATAAATGTAAGTGATCATTTACCGTTTCAACGAGTTGATCGTAAACTGCTTCAGGAATATTATTATTGCTCAATGCAGCTTGGCGAGCAGAGTCATATTTACGAATACGTGCATTGAAATTATTACGTTTCACTGCTCCGCTTAACGTACTTGCAAATGTGTTCTTAAATTTCCCATACGTTTCAAATACAGCTTTGAATGCATCTTCGCGAACACGACGATCATCACTTTCTAAAAACTGAATGTAACGACCATGCGTAATTTCTATTTCTTCTCCGTCCTCGCCTTTAATAGACGGGAATTTCAAATCCGCATTATTCAACATACCAAATGTATTACTTGATGAACTCATTACTTCAGATGCTTCCGCTAATAAAGCTTCCTCAGCCTCAGATAATACGTGTGGACGTTGACGTGTAATTTCTTCTAATGCATGTTCATATACACTTAAGTCTCTATTTTCTTTTAAAAATGCTTGTAGTGTATCTTCTGAAATAGATAAAATTTCAGGTACGATATACGCTGTGCTACTAGATACTTGTGAATATAAATTCGTCGCACGATCATTTAAAGCTTGATACACAGAGTTTGTTGTATCTTGATCATAGCGCATATGAGCATATGTATATAGCTTGCCTAGTCGCATTGAAATTTCATCTTCATATTGCAGTGCCTCAAGTAAGTTGTTCGCAGAGTCACCAAGCTTACCTTTAAATTCAGTTAACTGCGGTAATAACTCTTTAATCGCTTGAAATTCTTTTTCCCATTCTGCATCTGTTTGGAAAATATCTTCTAATCGCCACGTACTTGCTTCTTCAATCTCATTGCGATCTGGTAATGTTTTTGCTTTATTTTGTTCAGACATTCTGTAAGCCCTCCTTTAAATATCTCTACTTAAGTACAATTCTGTTTTTCTTATGTAATTCCTTCACGTTCATTCTTTATTATATCCCCTTTTTCTTCTCCCATGTTGAACTTTGTCTCAAATAGAGATAGCGCATAAGTTAGGCAAATCTCATCATATTTCCTAACTTCCTCCTCCGTCTGTAACATAACTATATTCCTCATTTTTCGGTACGTATAAGTTCCTATTTTACGCAACACGCCTACAAAACATAAAAAAGTCATATATTCAGTAACCGCTACTTTCCATATATGTTGTGAAAAGTACGGAAGTAAGCGCCTTTTCGTATATTTTTTTACATAACTACACACATATTGAAGGGAAATACAATTCCCTACCGCAAGCTTTTCTATACACTTCATGTATAGAAAAGCTTGCCATGTAAATGGATTTGTTTGAAAAGCAAATGAAGACGGGAGTGGCACACCAATTTCAGAAGGAAAGCTCGCTGGAGTACATTTAAATTGATATAAGAGGCGTAATAGTGACTTATGATTATAATTCCAAATAGATAGGGCATTTTGCCGAAAGTAGTCCTTTCGCTTCTTCCATTCCTGTCCTAATATTTCTTTCCGGAAAGGAATAGGGGAAAAGAGTAATTCAAAAGTAGTTGTATCGTCTGGTAAATACATAATATGTGAGAAAGAGACGTTTGTAGAAAACGGAGTGATAAAGGCACATTTCATAAATGATTTTTGTTTCGGACAGAAGAAAATAAGAAATGGCTGAGGATAAGATTGTAAGGAGAAAGCCAGAAGTGAGGAAAATTTCATCCAATATGCAGCTTGCTTTTTGAATTGATTTCCGCCAATGATCCAGATGACCTGAATGCCCGCTTGCCAATACGAGTATGTTCGTTTAGAAAGTTGTTCTATGGAGAGATTGGCGCATTGATATTCAATCGCAATTTCCCTACCTGCTCTCTCTACGAAAATATCTGGTCTTTGCTGGATTTTTGGAAGGTAACGCTCTATATCCACATGGAAATTTTGACGTTTCAACCATCTATATAACAATTCTTTACCGTGCATATGATATATAGATTCTGCTTCATAAAAAGCAAGGCATGACTCCACTTTCTTATGAGCAAAATGCCAACTTCTTTGTTTCCCTAATTTCATTTGCACTTCCTTCCCACAAGCTATACAAAAGAAACACTCCCTTTTACGCATACGTTGTAAAAGCTCTTCATTTCGATTATAGAGTAGATGAATTTTCTCTCCGTTTTCTCTTTTAGCGATAAACATTATAATCACACCCTTTCAGCTCCTTATATTCTACAATTTATTACAAATCCCTTTTAAAAAAGAGATGTCCCAATTTCGGACATCTCTTTTTATAATAAAGGTGATAATAATCGATATGTCGATTCAACAATTCGTCTATGAAGACGTCTTTTATGAAAACGATCGACATGAATTTCACTTGATTCTTCTAAATCATCTTTAAAGTCTTGAACGAGTTTTCGAATGCTATCTGTATCATATAAAAAGGCATTCACTTCAAAGTTCAAATGAAAACTTCTCATATCCATATTTGCTGTCCCAATTGAAGCTAAATCAGAATCAACGATGACAACTTTACTATGAAGAAAACCTTTTTCGTACTCATATATCTTTACTCCTGCATCTAAAAGCTCAGGGAAATATGATCTTGATGCATAAAAGACAGTGCGCTTATCAGGCTTACTCGGCATTAATAAACGAACATCAATACCAGCAAGTGCCGCTACCTTTAATGCAGATAAAATATCATCATCCGGAATGAAATACGGTGTTGCAATCCAAATAGATTTCCGAGCAGAAGAGATCATTGCAAAATATAAATGTTTAATCGTTTCCCATTTATTATCTGGTCCACCTGCAATTAGCTGAACTCCGCCCCAATGATCACCTTCAACTGCTTTTGCCTGTAAATATTCTGGAGCCAGCACTGCCTCACCAGTCATATAAAACCAATCTTGAAGGAAAATAAGCTGTAAACTTTGAACAGCCTCACCACGCAAATATAAATGTGTGTCTCTCCAAAAACCGAAATATTTATCCTTCCCTAAATATTCATCTCCAATATTTAACCCACCTACAAACCCTTCATTTCCATCAATAACAACGATTTTCCGGTGGTTTCGATAATTAATCTTATCGTTTAAAATTGGAAAGCGCACAGGAAAGAACGGAATCATTTCGACACCTGCGTCATTTAATTCTTCAATATACGAATTCGATAACCTAAAACTTCCAACCGCATCATATAAAAACCGAACGACTACGCCTTCTTTTGATTTTTGTATTAAAATATCTTTAATTTCTGTTCCAAGCTTATCATCACGCACAATGTAATATTCCATATGAATGTGGTGTTTCGCTCGTTTTAATCCATCTAAAATGGCCTGAAACGTTTCATCCCCATTTGTTAATGTTCTCGTTTCCGTTTGAAATGAAATATTTAAAGCACCTAAGCGGTCCGCTAAACGAAATAACAGCTCTTGATGCTTATGATTACGTAACATCCGTTCTTCATAATCTTCATGCCCCTTATATTGTAAAAACGCCTGTTCATCCAGTAACGCCTTCTTTTGGAACATTCTCTTTCTCCGAAAGTTTTGTCCAAATAATAAATAAGCGAAGAATCCAAATACCGGAAAAATACCTAACACAATGAGCCATGTAAGTGTTTTAGACGGGTGACGGTTTTCTAAGAAAATAACGCAGCCAATTAAAAATGCAGATACCGTAAATAAAATACTAATAATACCTAAAATCGAAACATCTTTTATCCCAATTACATCCGAATAAAATGCTACATCAATAAACATACGTAACGAAACAAATAATGCGAACAATAGTAGAACAAAGAAAATCAACTTTAACGTATTTTTCATCTCTTACCTCCTTACTAAGAAAGCTTTCCTATTCTTCATATAAAAAGCCGATTTCATACTACAGAAATCGGCCTACGTTTTAGCAGGAAAATTATTGCGAATTGTTTCAAGCGCACGCTCTTTCACAATTTGTTTCCCATACTCACTCACACGATGAATTGTTAAAGTTGATTCTTCTCCATATTCTAAAATAATACTTAAAATACGATCAATTTCTTCTTCATCATGTAGCACTTCATCGAATTCCACATATACATAATAGCGGTCATCAAATGAATACAGCTCATCTTTTATATCTTCAAAGATAAGACGATGACTTAATGAAATAACATCTTCAAAATCATTAAACTTAATTAAAAAGCCAAACGTACCATCTTCATTAAAGTTTGTTCCTGTTTGTTCTTCTACCTCTTCCACTAATTCTTGCTGGAATAATGACTCGATACCCTCATCTAAAGGAATGTCTATAATTTTGTCTACACCTATCGGTAGCTCTAGCTTTTGTCCATCCTTTGAGAGCTCGGCTTTCGTGACAAGTACTTCAATCCCTTTATCGACTGCTTGCACTTGAATCCATAACGGTCCATCAATAAAGAAGTCATCATGATCACGAGCTTCGTCCATCATCTCCCAAAAGAGCTCTTCACTACGTTCGCGGTCATACCAAATTTCTTCACGATTAAACCCTCTGTCCTCTATATCAATGTACGTAATAAAAAACTTCATCGTATGATCGTTAATTCTTTCAATTTCCAAAATACAACTCTCCCTTCCTGTTTAGAATTGTTATGAAGGGATCCCCCACTCATATGACAAATCAATAGATTCTTGTACTCTCATTTTATGATAAGATTCTCCAGAAGGGAAATAAAATCGATTTATTTTACAAAAATAGTTATATGCCTATCTTTATTCGATTGTCTACATAAATATATCATTATGACAATTCTTTACACACGAAAAATTTGGACATACATTTCTATATTCCCCCGTACACTGTAATAAAGTGAAACTTCTATTAGAGGAGATTATTTAGTTCCCACTTTCTTCATCACATACATATATTTCGCTTATTAAAACATCATAAATGGAGGCAGACGAATGGACTTAGAGTTTTTAACATCTGTACTAATGATTGTTGGTATTGATGTTGTATTAGGTGGTGACAATGCAATTGTCATTGCATTAGCTAGCCGGAATTTACCTGAAGCAAAACGAAATAAAGCCATTTTGATCGGTACTCTTTTAGCAATTGTGCTACGAATTCTTCTTACAATAATAGCTGTCTACTTACTCGACATTCCTTTTTTACAGCTTATCGGCGGCGTTTTACTTACATTCATTGCAGTAAATTTATTAACTGATAATAGCAACGATCTTTCTTCTATTCAAGGGAAAACAACTTTATTCCAAGCTGTGCGTACAATTGTATTCGCGGATCTCGTTATGGGGTTTGACAATGTCATCGCTATTGCAGGTGCGGCTCACGGAAGATTATTACTCGTCATAATCGGGTTACTCATTTCTATTCCGATTATTATTTGGGGCAGCAAACTTATTTTAATCCTTATGGAACGCTTTCCACTTCTCATTTATTGCGGAGCAGCGATACTCGCCTATACAGCTGGAAAGATGATTACACACGAAGACAGACTTGCAACCTTTTTTCATAACAACCCAAGTTTCACTACAAGCATTCCTTTCTTGTTCATTTTCACTGTTCTATGCATCGGTATTATCGTTCAACAAGTTCGCATACGAAATGTGAAACAATAAAAAAAACCTTCTACTATATAATAGGTAGAAGGTTTTCATATTATTATAATTAATTTACAAGACGCTGTGCTTCACGTAATTGGAACGTTCTTACTGTACGTGGTAAGAAACGACGGATTTCATCTTCATTGTAACCTACTTGAAGACGCTTCTCGTCAATCATAATTGGACGACGTAAAATCCCTGGATAGTCACGAATCATCTTATATAAATCTTGAAGTGGTAAAGACTCTAAGTTTACATTTAATTCTTGGAAAACTTTCGAACGAGTAGAAATAATCTCATCTGTTCCGCTTTCTGTCATACGTAAAATCTCTTTAATTTCCTCAATCGTTAATGGATCTGAGAAAATATTACGTTCTGTATAAGGAATATGATTTTCCTCTAGCCATAATTTCGCCTTTCTACAAGACGTACAGCTTGGAGAACTATATAATGTTACCATACAAAGCTCACTCTCCTTAAAGAGTACAAATTCTGTACTAATTACAGTTTAAAATTCTAACTTCAGTAATTTTTCGCGATAACTTGTCTTATAACAAAGTACAAAAATCGCATTTCATGTAAGCAACAACTTATAATAAACAACAATTACTTTTAATAAGTAACTTCTATAATCATTATACAATAGATTTTGCAAGAAATATACAGTAAATTTCCTACTAGTTGAGAAAACTCTTCCGCGTATTCCACTGCTATGTAACATGATTACGCTCACTTTAGCTGTACTTTAACAATGACCTTCAAACCTTTTAATACTCACTTCCCATTGATTTTTCATATAATATATAGTTATTTATCTATAATTTCACCTAAAAAAAGAGAACGTTTTCTTACTTTTTCTTGATAAATCAATTAAGAAATGTAAGACTATATAAATGAGAATCAAAAGGAACGTTTGTTCTTATTTTAACAAACATTCTCCCTCCTGTCTACACGATTTCTAAAGTAAACCAAATATTTTTCTGACATTTCTTTCTTTTTTATCTTTTATCTCATACAATAAAAATACAGACAGGCAAAGGGGGAATTTGCAAATGATTGCTTTTTTTATTGATTTTGTTACTGTTGCTGCCCTCATCATCGGAATCACAGCATTGATTGGTGTCATTTCAAATAGCATCGGTGAAAAACTCTTTGGCGGAAAAGAAAAAATGAAGTTTGTTAACAAAAGTTTGGATGTACAATCCGGATGGAACCAAGTTGGTGGAAAAGGTATTTATAAGAAACGTACGTATTAAAAAAAAGCAGGTAATCACCTGCTTTTTTCTTATTTCTCTACTGACGCCCATTTAAAGCTTAAATCGCCACCATATTTATGGTTGTACATATTTTTAATTGAATCTCTTTGTAAGTATGCTCTACCACGTTGATATACTGGAACAATCGCAGCATCATCAAGTAACATTTTCTCTGCTTCTAGTAAGTTTTTCCAACGAGCATTTACATCGCTTCCATCTTTCTTCGCTTTCATGATAATCTCATCATATTTCGGATTAGAATATTTCATTTTATTTTGTGATCCGTCCGTTACAAACATATCAAGGTATGTAACTGGATCTGGGAAGTCTGCACTCCATCCAGAGAATGACATGACGTAATCGCCCGCATCTTCTAATTTTAGTTTTTGTGCAAATGGTTGTTGTTTAATTTTCACTGTTAAACCTGGTAAATTCTTTTCTAACTCACCTTTTAAATATTCACCAGTTTTCTTCGATAATTCAACGTCTTCATTTAATAGCTCTAATTCGATTTCATTTTTACCAAGCTCTTTTTTACCAGCTTCCCAATACTTCTTCGCTTCTTTCACGTTTGGTTTTACAATATCTCCATTTACAGCACGGAAGTCCTTTTTATCCGGTCCTTTAATGAAGTTATCAGGAATTAATCCTGTCGCTGGCTTAGAACCGTTATTTAATAGCGTGTCAACAAACGGCTTACGTTCAAAAGCAAGAGAAATTGCTTTACGAATATTTTTATTTGCTAACGCTGGATCTTTTTGATTTAAACGAAGGAAGAATACAGATGTATCTTCTACTGTTTGGAAATCTGGTTTTCCTTTATATTTATCGATGAACTCTGCTAATAACGTCGCTCGATCGACTGCGTTTGTTTCATATAAATTGATTGGCGTAGACGTATCTTTTACAATATTAAAGTTTACTTCCTCAATCTTCACTTCTTTATTTTCCCAATAAGATGGGCTCTTTGTCATTTTAAAGCTACGTTCATGTTGCCAATCACTTAGTGTAAACGGTCCATTATATAGTGTTGTATTTGCTTCTAAACCAAACTTCGTCCCCTGCTCTTTTACAAACTTTTCATTCACAGGATAGAAGATTGGATATACCATTAAATCTACAAGATATGGAATTGAATTGTCTAATTCCACTTCTAATGTATAGTCATCAATTGCTTTTACGCCTAATTGGTCTGGACTCATCTCTTTTTTATTAATTTTCTCTGCATTTTTTATATCATACATAATGTACGCTGATTTCGCAGCTGTGTCTGGGTTAATCGCTCTTTGCCATGCGTACACGAAATCTTTCGCCGTCACAGGCTCACCATTTGACCATTTTGCGTCTTCACGTAATTTAAATGTATATTTTTTACCGTCTTCTGACTTTTTGAATTCCTTCGCTACACCTGGAACTAGCTTATCATCTTTTCCTAAACTGTATAAGCCTTCCATCGTATTAGTCATTACTCTTGAAGAAACTGCATCAGCTGATAATGCTGGATCCATCGTTGGAATTTCTTGCGTTTCAATTAAGTTAATAACTTGCTTCGCACCGCTCTTCCCGCTATCCCCTTTTGCGTTCGCTTGCGATTGTTCATCTTTTTGATAACTACATGCCCCTAAAATCATGCTCATTGCTACCGTTGATAATACAAAAACCGGCATCTTTTTTTTCATATTTCCACCCTCCATAAAAATGTTAGCCCTTTCATTTTCAAACAAAAAGAAATATATATATGTTCTAATAATTCATATTATACACACAAATATATTTTTTGTATATTTATATTTCTATCTTATTAAAATTTCCTGTGAAAAAATAAATCTTTGAAAACGTTTCATATTACCAGTTTACCCGACTGAAGTGTCGGAAATAACAAATTTTAAACTTTTCTAAATTATCAGAGAAAAACGAATTTTATATTTTATAATATTTTTTGTATAATTATCCTTCTCTTTTTAGCATAAAATGAAGGTCTCTTCATATTAAAAATATGTAGGTTAAAATGAGTGCAAAGGATAAGAAAGTATGTTACGATACACTTTGCTAAAAATAGATATCGGTAAAGAGGGGACGGACATGACAGCAATTCACTCAAAAAACGGGCCGACAGAAAAATTAAGTTTATTCTTATTAACATGGCCTATTTTTCTAGAAGTTTTTCTTTTTATGTTGATGGGGATCGCTGATACTTTCATGTTAAGTGCATTATCAGACGATGCTGTATCTGGGGTTGGTGCAGCGAATCAATATCTTCATATCGCTATTTTGGTACTAGAAGTAATCGGGAATGGCGCTGCGATCGTCGTATCTCAATACCTCGGTTCCAAACGTTTTATGGAAGCATCTAAAATATCAGCATTAGCCGTCACATTAAATTTAGTGGTCGGACTCGTTATAAGTGCTGGTTTTCTTTTATTTTCAAAACATATGATGATGGCAATGAATTTACAAGGCGATGTACTAACGTATGCACAAAGCTATTTATCCATCGTCGGAGGAGCCATTTTCCTTCAAGCTATTATTAACTCGTTAGCCGCAATTATTCGCGTTCACGGCTTTACAAAGCAAGCAATGTTTGTTTCGCTTGGAATGAATATTATTCATATCGCCGGAAACTACGTACTTATTTTCGGGAAGTTCGGTTTCCCTGAACTTGGTGTACAAGGGGCCGCGATTTCTTCCGCTGTCAGTCGACTACTGGCACTGATTGTGTTCTTCTGGTTACTATACCGCGTTATGGAATACCGTGTAAAATTACAATATTACTTCACCTTATCAAAAGAATACGTGGGGAAAATTTTAAAAATTGGCATTCCATCTGCTTTTGAACAAGTCATGTATCAAGCTTGCCAAATTGTCTTCCTGTACTACGCAACTTACTTAGGAACAGAATCGTTAGCTGCTAGACAATATGCTACTAACATTTCCATGTTTACTTATTTATTCGCAATTGCAATCGGTATGGGAACAGCTATTATCGTGGGACGCCTAGTTGGCGGAAATGAAAAAGATGAAGCATACACACGTGTATGGAAAAGTGTACAATGGGCAATTGGTGTGACTTTATTTATGGTCGCTCTCGTTATTACATTCCGCACACAATTAATGGGGGTATTTACTGATAATCCTCATATTATCGCTCTAGGGGCAAGCGTTCTTTTACTAAGTGTACTACTCGAAACAGGACGTACGATGAACATCGTCATCATTAATTCCCTTCGTGCAGCCGGTGATGCAAAATATCCAGTTTTAATTGGTGCGTTCTCTATGGTGTTAATGAGTTTGCCACTCGGTTACTTTTTTGCCTTCCATTTAGATATGGGACTCGTTGGTATTTGGCTAGCGATTGCTATCGATGAATGGACGCGGGCAATTATTATGTTCTTCCGCTGGAGAAGTAGAGCATGGGAAAGTTACGCACTTGTTAAGCCGAATGAGCAAGAAGAGAATGTTTCTGTTCAGGCGCAGTAACACTTCTTTGATTAAGGTGCATTTATTGATAAATGCACCTTATATCGATGATTCTTTAAATATATCGACTTATCGACAAATATAGTAAAAAAGGTCATTCTTCCGTAACGGAAGAATGACCTTTTTTTTATTGATAAATCTCTTTATATTTCCTATACTCTGCTTCAGAACATAATACGAAATGTCCTGGGCGAATTTCACGCATTGTTGGTGCTTCATTACCATAATCATGCTGCGATGGATCGTATACGATACGTTTACGATTGCGCTCATAATCTGGATCTGGAAGCGGAATCGCTGATAATAGTGATTTTGTATATGGATGAATTGGATTCGCATATAACTCATCACTTGTTGTTAGCTCAACGATTTGACCACGATACATTACGCCGATGCGGTCACTAATGTATTTTACCATTGATAAATCATGGGCAATGAATAAGTATGTTAAACCTTTTTCTTTTTGTAACTGTTTCAGTAAGTTTACAACTTGCGCCTGGATCGATACGTCAAGTGCTGAGATTGGCTCATCGGCAATGATAAATTCAGGTTCTACAGCAAGCGCACGAGCGATACCGATACGTTGACGTTGTCCACCCGAGAATTCGTGCGGGAAACGGTTTGCGTGTTCTTTATTTAAACCAACTGTGTTTAACAGTTCATGAACACGGTCCATACGTTCTTTTTTACTTTTTGCTAATCCGTGAATATCAATACCTTCTGCAATAATATCCCCTACTGTCATACGAGGGTTTAATGATGCATATGGATCTTGGAAAATCATTTGCATTTTACGGTTGAACTTCTTCAGTTCTGCGCGTGATTTCTTACCATGTACGTTTTCACCATCGAACAACACTTCACCAGCAGTTGCATCATATAAACGAATAATCGTTCTTCCAGTTGTTGATTTACCACAACCAGATTCTCCTACAAGCCCGAATGTTTCTCCGCGGAAAATATCAAATGAAATATCATTAACCGCTTTGACAACACCACCACTCACGTCGAAGTGTTGTTTTACATTTTTTACTTCAATTAATTTCTCACGTTGTTTAGTCATGTTGTTCACCTGCTTTCATTTGAAGAATACGTTTTTCAACAACTGCCGGCGGTTTTACTTCTGGTGCTTGCTCGTGAAGTAACCAAGTTGCCGCATAGTGTGTATCACTTACTTTAAATAAAGGCGGTTCCATTTCAAAATCAATTTTCAGCGCCTGTGGGTTACGTGGTGCAAAAGCATCACCCTTTGGCGGTTTTAATAAGTCAGGAGGCGTTCCTGGAATCGCATATAGCTCTTCCTCTGATCCGTCTAAACTTGGCATAGATGCGATTAAGCCCCATGTGTACGGATGTTTTGGGTTGTAGAAAATTTCATCTACAGTTCCAATTTCAACAACTTTACCAGCATACATAACCGCAACTCGGTCAGCAACGTTTGCTACTACACCTAAGTCATGCGTAATGAAAATGATTGCTGCTTCTGTCTTTTGCTGAATGTCTTTCATAAGCTCTAAAATTTGCGCCTGAATCGTAACGTCTAGCGCTGTTGTCGGCTCATCGGCAATTAATAATTTCGGGTTACAAGCTAACGCCATCGCAATAACTACACGCTGTCTCATACCACCTGAGAATTGGTGAGGATATTGTTTTAAACGTGCTTCTGGATTTGGAATACCTACAAGGTCGATTAATTCTAACGCAACTTTACGTGCGTCTCCTCTACTCATCCCTTGGTGTTTAATAAGACCTTCCATAATTTGATTCCCAATTGTCATCGTTGGATTTAATGATGTCATTGGATCTTGGAAAATCATTGCGATATCTTTACCACGAACTTGCTGCATTTCTTTTTCCGTTAATTTCGTTAAATCACGACCGTCAAATATAATCTCTCCATTTTTAATACGGCCTGGAGGATTTGGGATTAACCCCATTAGCGCTTTAGAAGTAACTGATTTCCCAGAACCAGACTCTCCTACAATCGCTAATGTTTCCCCTTTTTTCAAATCAAAAGTAACTCCGCGCACTGCTTGTACTTCACCTGCATGTGTATCAAAGGAGACTTGTAAATCTTTTACCTCTAACAATGTTTTCATTTTTACTTCTCCCTCCTCGTTTACTTACGCATTTTTGGATCTAACGCATCGCGTAATCCATCTGCCATTAAGTTGAATGCTAGAATTAACATACTGATGACAACCGCAGGGATGAACATCATGTGTGGATACGTTTGAATAGATTTATAACCATCATTTACAAGAGAACCAAGTGACGCGAATGGTGGCTGAATTCCTAAACCAATGAAACTTAAGAACGCTTCACCAAACACCGCTGATGGAATTGTAAACATTGTCATTACGATAATAGGTCCCATTACGTTTGGAATTAAGTGTTTTACAATTAATTGCGTGTTCGTTGCACCTAATGTACGAGATGCTAATACATATTCTTGGTTTTTTAACTTTAAGATTTGTCCACGAACAATCCGCGACATCCCTATCCAACCTGTAATCGCCATCGCGAGTGTAATCGACCAAATACCAGATCCCATAATGATTACCATTAAAATAACGATGATTAAGTATGGAATACCGTTAATAATCTCCATAATACGTTGCATAATATTATCTACTCTACCGCCGTAGAATGCTGAAATACCTCCGTATGCAACCCCAATTACTAAGTCAATTGCTGCTGCTAAAAGAGCGATATATAATGATACGCGTGTACCTTCCCATGTTCTTGTCCATAAGTCACGGCCAAGATCATCTGTACCAAACCAGAAGTACTCTTTAATATCACGTTTTTCATATTGGTCAACACCATATTGATCTGTACCGTCAAATGGTAACCAATGAACATTTTCAATAACTGGAATTTTTGGTGGTAATTTCGCACGACCTAAATCTTGCTCTTTATACGAGTGTTTACTTACCATCGGTCCAAAAATCGCTAATAGCGCAATGATTACTAATAATACAAGGCCAAGCATCGCACCTTTATGTTGGAACAAACGTCTTCTTACATCTTGCCAAAACGTTAAGCTTGGACGGGCAATGACTTCATTATCAACATTATTTTGATTGGCTTGTTGAAATAAATCTGGAGATAATTTTTGTACATCTTTCATCATTTTTTCCCTCCCGCTAAACGAATACGAGGATCAATAATTCCGTATAAAATATCGACAATGAAAATAACTAAAATGAAGATTGCACTATAGAAAATCGTAGTTCCCATAATAACTGTATAGTCATTTAAAGTAATCGATTTAACGAATTGTTCCCCAAGTCCTGGTACAGCATAAATTTGCTCGATAACAAGTGTTCCTGTAATTAATGCCGCAACCATTGGTCCTAAAATTGTTACAACTGGAATTAACGCGTTACGAAGTGCGTGTTTTACAATGATAACGCCTTGACTAATTCCTTTTGCTTTCGCTGTTAAAATATAGTCTGACTGCATAACTTCAATTAATTCTGCACGAGAGAAACGTGCGATTGTTGCGATAACTCCCATCGATAATGCAATTGTAGGCATTACAGTAAACTCTGGTCCTTTCCAGAATGCTACCGGGAACCAACCAAGTTTTACCCCTACGAAATATTGTAGTAATGCGGCGAATACGAATGATGGTACCGACATTCCGAGTACCGAAATAACTGTTGCACTATAATCCACCCACGTATTATTACGAAGTGCGGCAACAATACCTAAAATTAAACCGATAAATGTCCCTAATATAATCGCTTGTAAACCTAATTGGGCTGATGGTCCAATACGATCCACAATCATGTCTGTTACTGGGCGGTTATCATATTGGAATGATACCCCTAAATCACCTTTTGCTAAGTTACCTAAGTAACGTGCGTATTGAACTGGTACCGGATCATTTAATCCGTATTTTTCAAGAATGATTTCTTTTTGTGCCGGTGATAGCTTCTCCTGGTTTTTAAGCGGAGAACCCGGAAGTAATTTCATCAAAAAGAAAGTCAGTGTAGTAATTAAAAATAATGTCAAAGCCATGTACACGAAACGTTTTAATACATAACGTCCCATAGTCAAGCACCTCCCCGTTTTTCTCAAAAGCAATAAGATAGTTTAAAATATTCTTACTTTTATTTTTTTAAAATAAGAGCATATGCCCATCATAGGCATATACCCTTGTAAACGATGGAAAAAAAAGATTATTTTTGTTCAACAGATGCCCATTTGTAAGTTAATTTACCACCATAGTTAATTGGGATAATATCTTTTACGGCACCTTTTACTACATACGCTGAACCTTTTTGGAAGATTGGAGTGATAACTGCATCCTCTTTAATTAACATCTTCTCTACTTCTAGAAGGTTGTTCCAGCGAGCTTGTAAATCTTTTGTATCTGTTTTAGCTTTTAGGATTAACTCATCATACTTCTGATTAGAATACCCTGTTTTATTTTGAGAACCATTCGTAACAAACATATCTAAATATGAGATTGGATCTGGGAAATCTGGTCCCCAAATACCAAACGCAATATCATATTGCTGAGAATCTTCTAATTTATTTTTTTGTGCGAATGGTTGCTGTTTAATTTTAATTGATAAACCTGGTAAGTTCTTTTCTATCTCACCTTTTAAGAATTCACCAACTTTTTTAGCATCTTCATTATCAAAGTTTAAGAATTCTAGTTCGATTTTATCAGTTCCAAGCTCTTTCTTCGCTGTTTCCCAAAGCTTTTTCGCTTCTTTTGGATTTGTTTCAACTAGCTTTCCATTTTCAGCTCGGAAATCTTTTTTATTCGGACCTTCAGCGAAATCTTTTCCAACAAATCCGTAAGCTCCAATTGCACCGTTATTTAAAATAACTTTCGCAATGTTATCACGGTCAAAGGACATTGAAATTGCTTTTCTTAAGTTTTTATTACTTAAGTACTGATTACTTTGATTAAATCTTAAGTAAGCAACCCCTGCTTCTTTTCTTGTTTGGAACTCTGGGCTTTGTCTAAACTTATCAACAAATTCAGACGTTAAAGCCGCACGATCAATCGCGTTTGTCTCATATAAATTTACATCAGTTGCTGTATTTTTTACAATATTAAAGTTGATTTCTTCGATTTTAACCGTTTTATTATCCCAATATGAAGGATTCTTCTTGAATTGGAAACTTTGTTCATGTTTCCAATCACTCATAACGAATGGACCGTTATATAATGTTGTATTTGCCTCTAAACCAAACTTATCACCTTGTGCTTTTACAAAGTTTTCATTTAGCGGGTAAAATACTGGATAAACTGTTAAATCGATAAAGTAAGGAACGGGATTGTCTAATTCCACTTCTAATGTATAATCATCAATCGCTTTTACACCTAATTGGTCAGCAGGTAATTCTTTTTTATGAATTTTCTCTGCATTTTTAATATCGAACATAATGTACGAATACGTTGCTTTTGTATCTGGATTTACGGCTCTTTTCCATGAATACACAAAGTCTTTAGCTGTTACAGGTTCCCCATTTGACCATTTCGCATCTTTTCTTAATTTAAATATGTATTTCTTCCCATCATCTAGCTTTTCGACATCTTCTGCAACGCCAGGCATTCTCTTTTGATCTTTGCCAATACGATATAAACCTTCCATCGTATTATTTAATGCTGTAGAAGATGAAGAGTCAGATGCTAATGATGCATCCATTGACGGAATTTCAGATAACTCTGTTAAATTAAGAATCTGTTTTCCGTTACTACTACTCGTAGCGTTCTCTTTCCCTTTTGCTTTTGCGTCATCTTTTTGGTAGCTACACGCGCCAAGCAACATACTTGCAGTTAAAGTTGATGCAAGTAATAACGGTATCTTTTTCTTCATGTTGTGTTGCCTCCCCTAATTGCACTTCCTGTACCCTCACTTGTTAAAAAGTAGAATTGAAAGAATAATCTCCAAGTTTCTACAATTTTCATTATACATATAATACGACGATTGTGAATATAGTTTTTTGTTTTTTTGTTAAAATTTTTAATAAAATGTTTATATTTTTAATTTTTCGTAAAGGGATACGTTAACATTGCTACCATCATCTTAAAATCAGACCTTTAATTGCGTATAATTTTCAAAAAATTATTTCTAGTACTTATTATAGCTTTTATAGTATAATAATTCTAGTAATATTTTGACGGAGGGGAATATTTTGAATAAAGTTTTTTTTCATACTTGTATACTAATTTTTATAGCGATGATTGCTTCTAGTATTGGTGCATTCCTCATTTCATCTCAATTTTTGTTGAACTTTGTCAACATTTCGTTTTATATCGCGCTATTTTTTATTCTGATAGGTGGTTTTTTATTCATATTTCAAAATGGATTTTTCAATGTGACTCTTTACGCTTTCCAGAGAGTATTTGGCACGAACAAAAAAATAGACTCGTTAATTGAAGAATCCGAGGAACCGGTGAATAAGAAAGAACGTATTTATAAAACATATTCATTCAAATGGACATATCCTATTTGTATTACAGGTATCATACTCGGAGCGTTCTCGACTCTCATTAGCTTTACTATTTTGATGTAGTTTGCAAACACTATCCCATATGATATAATTATCAGCAAAACATTTTGTTATAAAACTTTAGTTCTTTCATATTAAAAGAGCTCAGTTAACAATAAATAAATTTATATGTATGCGATGATAAAGAAGAGTACATATTGAAACAATTTCAGAGAGCTTGTGGCTGGTGTGAACAAGTAATTGTACAATGTGGAATGGGCTTTTGAGCACCAAACCGAACCGAAAGTAGTAGGCCTTGGCGTTATATCCAGACGTTACTATGGATTAGAGAGATTTCACAGTAGTGAAATAATTAGGGTGGTACCGCGGTCCATTCGTCCCTATAGTTTTTTGGGATGAATGGGCTTTTTTGTTTGCCTTCTCTTCCCTATCACGCATTCAAATTTAGGAGGAAATAATTATGTCAGTTATCTTTTCTGGTATTCAGCCAAGCGGAACGATTACACTTGGAAACTATTTAGGGGCTATGAAGCAATTTACAGAGCTTCAAAACGAACACGATTGCTATTTCTGTATTGTAAACCAACATGCCATTACAGTACCTCAAGATCCTATACAACTTCGCAAAAACATTCGTAGTCTTGCTGCACTTTATGTAGCATGCGGCATCGATCCTGAAAAAGCTACTTTATTTGTACAATCAGAAGTACCTGCACACGCTCAACTAGGATGGATCATGCAATCTGTTGCTTACGTTGGAGAATTAGAGCGTATGACACAATATAAAGATAAAGCTTCAGGTAGAGATTCAGTTCCAGCTGGATTACTTACGTATCCACCATTAATGGCTGCTGATATTTTACTTTATAACACAGAAATCGTACCTGTTGGTGATGACCAAAAACAACATATGGAATTAACACGTGATCTAGCAGAGCGTTTCAACAAACGCTTCCGTGAAGTGTTCATAGTTCCTGAAATTCGTATTCCAAAAGTAGGAGCTCGCGTTATGTCATTAACAGAACCTACGAAAAAAATGAGTAAATCTGATCCGAATCCAAAATCAATGATCAGTATGCTTGATGAACCAAAAACAATTGAAAAGAAAATTAAAAGTGCTGTAACAGATTCAGAAGGTATCGTGAAATTCGATAAAGAAAATAAACCTGGAATCTCTAACCTATTAACAATTTACTCTTCATTCTCAGGAAAAACAGTTGAAGAAATAGAAGCAATGTACGAAGGAAAAGGATACGGCGACTTCAAAGGCGACTTAGCACAAGTAGTCGTAGAAGCAATTCGCCCAATCCAAGACAAATATAACGAACTAATCAGCTCCCCAGAACTAGACGAAATTCTAGACAAAGGTGCCGAAAAAGCAAACCGCGTTGCATTCAAACAACTACGCAAAGTAGAAAACGCAATGGGACTAAGCAGAAAACGTAGGTAACTTATAAAGCGGAAGCGGCTCGCTTAGAATGTGAGGGGGATGGAGCTCCTGACGTAGAGGCGCTTTTTGCCTCGCAGGAAGGCGCGAAGCCACCGAACATTCTTGCCGCTGAAGCTGGATTTCATCAAATTAAAAAACCGCCAATTGGCGGTTTTTTAATTTACCTTTTGCTCATTTTCCATTTCCCATAACTTTTCAAAAAACGGCTGTCCTTTTACAAGGCGCTCGCATAATTGTTCGTGCTTCTCAGACCAGCCTGATTTCGCTTCATCATATAGTCTTGCCCAAATATCTTCAAATTCCATATGTTGGACCGTTCCATATGCTGACGGATCCCATTCTGTGTACCAATAACGAATTTCCGCTGTGTTTTTCGTTGTATGTAATTGATCTAACGCCATAAATAATAATTGTTTTAGCTGTCTCTCTTTACGAGTTAAGCCATTCATAATGAAAGGCGATGGTGATAAAATATGATGTTCCTTTTCTGTTTCCTCTACTTGGAACTCATACTTTTCTGCTTGTACGTTTTCCACCATCTCATATACCATCTGCTCTTGGCGAGGTATAAGTCTACTTTTTCTAATTGGTACATTGTAACCAATTGTATCAATCGCAATAATTCCTTTTCCATCTGTAACAACAAAGCAATACTCTTGCTGCAAACGTTCATGATTTTTACGAATATAAGCCTTATGATGTACGTCTTCCAACAACTTTTGCGGAAGCTCTAACAATTCGTTCTCGATGTAATGATATAATGTGGCATCTACTTTTAATAATGGCACTTGATCTAATAGTTCAATCGTATCATCTTTCCGCCATTCGTAAAAATGACAAACGTTATACCCATTTTCTTCACCTTCAAACCAATTTACCCATACATCATGTAGATATAACATTCTCTATCCCTCACTTCACTACTGTTTGTACCAATCATTATGTTCATTTTCGCTTAACTTTATTCCACTTAAGGAAATATATTCTAATTATTATTTTTCCTTCTATAATATCTAAAAAAACAGGAGATAGACCTCCTGTTTTTCATGGAATACGAAATGTATTTGCTTTACTCAATATTTCTTTCGCATCTATAGGTAATAAAGACAGTGTATCTTCCCCTTCAAACGCTACACAATCTTTTACAATGTGAAACCCAAGCGCATAACCAAGCATTTTCGGATAAGAATGAAGTCCGTTTAATAATACGTCATGCTCCCTCGTTCCTCGTTTTATACTTATTCTTTCTTGAACAACGTTTTGCCAATAATAAATCGCCTCTTCTTTTGAAAGATATTTCGTCCACGGTGCATTATTTTTTTCTGTATATCTTTCCGTTACTGCTTGCTCAGCTAACCCTTCCATAATCATCGTATCAAGTAACGTATACTCTGTTTCTTTCGTCTCAATTTGATGTAACCTGCATATGTGGTGATATTCATGTGCCAATAACACTTTTAATTCTTCCACCGAATTCCGTCCACATACGAATAAGAAAATAACGTGACGCATAGATAATCCAGCTTTTCCGTTATACTCTTCTTGTACAGTTCGATTATACGAATCTGATAATAAAATAAAGATAGGGACATCCGGACCTTTTAACCAATTTTTCAATTTATCATACTCCATACGTAACTCTTTCCAAATTTCTTTTTTCTCTAATTCTTTAATTTCACGTTCTCCTCGCATTACTGGGCGATACATACCTTTAGAAATTAAAAAGCGATACAACCTTTCTTTTGGCAGTGGAATATACTTCGTAAATTTCTCACAAAGCTTTTCTGGCCGTCCATAATATAGATGTAACCACTCGGCTGTTTCAACAACCCCCATCTTTATCCCCCCTTTTTCTTATGTATATGCAAAAGAAGAAAAAGGCGTAAAAATAAATAAGGTGTTTTTTCGTAGTTTATTACGAAAAAACACCTTATTTCATCTATTATTTATACGATTTAAATACTAATACTGCATTATGACCGCCGAACCCTAGTGAGTTACTTAATACAGCTTTTACTTCTTGCTGTCTCGCTTTATTCGGTACGTAATCTAAGTCACATTCTGGATCTGGTGTTTCATAGTTAATTGTTGGAGGAATTACTCCGTCCGTAATTGATTTAATAGAGAAGATCGCTTCAACAGCACCAGCTGCACCTAGTAAGTGACCTGTCATAGATTTCGTTGAGCTAATGGCTACTTTATATGCATGCTCACCGAAAGTTTCTTTAATTGCCATCGTTTCGTATTTTTCATTTGCATCTGTACTTGTACCATGTGCATTAATGTAATCGATATCTTCTGGCTCTAGACCTGCATCCGCTAAAGCTTGACGCATTGCACGCACTCCGCCTTCACCGCCAGGAGCAGGCATTGTAATATGGAATGCATCTCCAGTTGCGCCATAACCAGCGATTTCCGCATAAATGTGAGCACCACGTGCTAATGCATGCTCTAATTCTTCAAGAATTAGAATCCCTGAACCTTCACCCATTACAAAACCGCTACGATTTTTATCAAATGGGCGGCAAGCAGTTGCTGGATCTTCATTAAATGTTAATGCTTTCGCTGAACTAAATCCTGCGAATGCCATACTTGTTAACGGTGCTTCTGCTCCACCTGTAATCATTGCATCCGCATCACCGCGCTGAATTGCTTTAAATGCATCACCAATTGAGTTTGCACCAGATGCACAAGCCGTTACAGAACAAGTGTTAATTCCTTTCGCTCCAGTCGCAATAGATACTTGACCTGCTGCCATGTCTGGAATCATCATCGGTACGAAGAATGGACTCACGCGGCGTGGACCTTTCTCAGTAAAAATCTTAAATTGTTCTTCGTATGTTTCCATACCACCAATACCAGAACCAATCCATACACCAATTCGAGGTCCGTTTTCTTCTGTAATTTCAAGCTTTGCATCCGCAACTGCCATTTTCGCTGCTGCTACTGCATATTGTGTAAAGCGATCCATACGGCGCGCTTCTTTTTTATCAATATATTTCTCGACTTCAAAGTCGTTAATTTCTGCTGCTACTTTTGCTGGAAATAGTTCCGGATCAATTCTTGTAAGTCGCCCGATTCCAGATACACCCTTTTTTATGTTTTCCCAAGCTGTTTCAACATCTGTTCCGATCGGTGTAACAGCTCCTAGTCCTGTAATTACGACCCTCTTTTTTTCCATACAAAATACACTCCTTTTTTCTCTCAATCCTTATTTACCCCAACGAAGAGCTACTGCTCCCCATGTTAATCCACCGCCGAAACCAACAAGTATAATTAAATCACCGTCTTGAATACGTCCATTTTGCAATTCCTCTACCATTGCAATTGGAATGGAAGAAGCTGATGTATTACCGAACTTTTCAATTGTCATACTCATTTTTTCTTGTGGTAAATTTAATCTCTCTCTCGCAGATTCCATAATACGAATATTCGCTTGATGTGGTACTAAGAAATCCACATCCTCTTTCGTAAGACCAGCTTTATCTAACACACGAAGACAAGAATCTCCAAGTTGACGAACAGCAAATTTAAAGACTTCTCTGCCATTCATCATAACATACTCGTCTTGATAAAGATGCTTGCCGCCACTTCCGTCTGCTCCTAATTCGAAAGATAAAACGCCTCTTCCTTCTGAAACAGCTCCCATTACGATAGCGCCAGCTCCGTCTCCAAATAGTACTGCTGTGTTTCGATCATTCCAGTCTACAATTTTAGATAGTTTATCACTACCAACTACTAATACATTTTTATAAGTTCCAGTTTGAATAAATTGCTGTGCTGTAATCATTCCGTACATAAAACCCGCACACGCTGCACTTAAATCCATTGCCGCTGCGTGTTTCGCTCCAATTGCCTCTTGAATCACACAAGCTACTGCTGGAAAAGCACGATCTGGCGTTACTGTTGCCACTAAAATAAGATCGATATCCTCTCCGCTAATCCCTGCATCTTCAAGTGCTTTTTTAGAAGCCTCTACGGCCATATATGAAGTATCTATTGTCTCATCGGCAATGCGTCTTTCTGCAATTCCCGTTCTCGTACGAATCCATTCATCGGATGTATCCATTACTTTCTCTAAATCGTGATTTGTGACTACTTTTTCTGGCACATATCTTCCGATCCCTAAAATGCCCACGTTCACATCGCAGCCCTCCGTTTTATATCAATTATTATGACTTGGTACTAATTTTAAAACATAAATTTACTTTTGTCTAGAATATATTTCAGCTAAAACAGAAAGCTAGCGTTTTATTCTCTTTATTTTTCAGTAAAAACAACGAAAACATACCTTCCCCTATTCTTCCCCTTACTTCGCTCGAAATATAAAAAGACCCGAACCGCTTCTACTCACGGTTCGAGCCTCTCTCCCCTCAAAAAGAAGGGTTTTATTCTTTGTCTGCTTTCCCAAGCTCATATGCTTCATTCATAACTTTCATTAATAACTCTAACACTGGTTGTGCCTTCTCCATATCAAGCTCAATTCCATTCGAATCTAAAATTGCCTTTGCTTCTGGTAAATGCTTCATTGCGATTTGTAAAAATTGCATGCTTTTTTCGTTCATATTATACTCTTCCTCTCCATTAAAACTTTCAATTCATAATCCATACAATAGTGTAACACGTGCACTATCCTTCGTATAACTCTTTATATTTTTTCATATGTGCCAATTGTTTATTTAAACCGTATTCTAACGGGGTATTTCTTTTTATCGGAATATCCTCGGCCGCTTCATCTCTTTCTTCCTTATTATTTTTATTCACTTTATCATCTGCACGTAAAAGATTCATCCCTTTTTCCCATAACGACCGTTTACCACTAAGTAAATTGTATATACCGAGATGCTCTCCGTTCGTTCCATTTCCCCATAAGTATTCGCATACATCTTCAATGTAAAGTAAATCGCTTCCTTTTTCCTCACTCGTACAACGGCACTCTTTCTCATCCAGTTCTGATAAAATGAGCTGATGATACATCATAAAGGATGGTTGCCACGGACCATATAATGTAGGAACTCGAAATACACTATATTGTAATTCCCCTTTTTTTAACCCTTCTTCTACTTTCGAAAATAGGCGTTTATTTTCGGATTCCCCTGTGCATCCTACCTCAATAGAAGAAATTAGATTTAGCTTTACTTTATTTTCTTCACACATTTTTATAATCCGCTTTAAATATTGTAATATGACTCTTTCATTCCGAAAGCCACTTTGCTGGTTTGGTTCACACAAACAAAAGTAAACTGCATCGAAATTCTCTTCCTCTACTGATCTCCATCCATCTTCATCTCTTATTGGATAGTACGTAAATAAAGCGTTTCGCCCAATTAACAATAACTTCTCTTCATTAATTTTTGTCATACTATCGTATTCATCAAAATCAAGACCATACACTTCTACTTCTTCTGCAATCATTTTATTCACAAGGTGATAACCTACAAACGTAAGTGCACCTATAATCAGCACGCGTTCCATACCACCAACCCTTTCCCCTTGAAACAAATAGCTCCTCATTTATGTATATGGGAGCCTCACAATTCTTCTTCATATTTTTTAAAGAAATCCGTTGTTTGTCTAACCATTTTATATTTCACATCTTGGAGATGGAATAAGACAGAAGTATCACATTGATTGAATTGCCTCATTTTCTCGTATTTACGTAACAATTGTTTTCTTCCTCTTTTTTCTTGTGTTGATACGAAAATTTTAACAGGTACACAAGACGGAAGAAGCGTAAATGATTTCTTATTTATTTTTGATTCTAATTCTTCTTCTTTGGAATCGTACGCCAAACTTAATTCCTTCACTAATCTTTTGTAAAAAAACTTATGCTCTTTTTCGAACTCCACATATTCTGGCAAATCTAAACACGGATTTAACATAATGACAGAACGTATACTTTCAGGGTATTTGTTCATCATTTCAAGCGCTACAAGCGCACCCATACCATCTGCCATAATGTGCATTTTCGTATTTAATGTCTCTTTTCTCAAAACAACATCATATAAACGTTTCGCTAGACGAACAGATTGGTCATTCCCCCAGTGTCTTCCATATAAATTAGAAGAAAAGACCGTGTAGCCTTCCTCAATAAGGCCATGTAAAAAATAAGATCTTCCCGCATGCTGTGTCCATAAACTTGTACCATTCTCAATAAAGTAGTTGTAATCACCGAGGAGCATAACTGAAAACCCATTTGGCTTCTCCGGTAAATAAATGACACATGGTTCTTTTTCTAAGTAAAAAAAACGTTCCGTAATACTCATTTTTCCCCCGCCTTATTTTCTAAACGTATAAAACCACTCTTTTATAATGTATGAACGGAATGCAAATTTGCGTTGAAAAATCTACAAATATTTTTCTATATTCTTTTTTCAATTGTGTTACAATAAGGACAGATTGAACGAATAGAGGTGTAAAATATGCGTTTCATTTGGGCATTAATTTGGTCGTTCGCGCTTGTACATATGATGAGCTACGTAATCGGCTCTATGACTGGCGGTACATACGATTTTAACCAAGCGTCTATTTTCTCAGTTGTTCTTGCGGTATTAGTATTAGCGATTTCAGCTGCAATTCCAAACGAGCCAGTAGAACAACACTAAAAAGAGTCCGGATTTTATCCGAACTCTTTTTTATTTTCATTTCACATGAACAACTAATTCGTTATTTTCTACATCAACAACTACGTGACTATTATCCGTAATTGTGCCTGCAATTAATTCTCTCGCTAATTTCGTCTCAACTTGACGCTGCACATATCGTTTTAACGGACGAGCTCCGTACATCGGATCAAATCCAGCTTCTACAACAAATTCTTTCGCTGCGTCTGTTAATTCTACCGTAATATGACGGTCAGCTAAACGACCTTGTAATTCTTTTACAATTTTATCAACAATACCTTTAATTTCATTCGTTGTAAGAGGCTTGAATAAAATAATTTCATCGACACGATTTAAAAACTCTGGTCGGAAATGTCCTCTTAATTGTCCCATGACAAGTTCTCTTGATTCCTCTTTAATGGAACCATCTGCTTCTAATCCATCTAATAAATGAGCAGATCCAATATTTGAAGTCATAATAATAACCGTGTTTTTAAAGTCTACTGTACGTCCTTGCGAATCTGTAATGCGTCCATCATCTAACATTTGTAATAAAATGTTGAATACTTCTGGATGCGCTTTTTCGATTTCGTCTAACAAAATAACGGAATACGGTTTACGTCTTACTGCTTCCGTTAATTGACCGCCCTCTTCATATCCAACATATCCAGGAGGTGCACCAATTAAGCGTGACACAGCATGTTTCTCCATGTACTCAGACATGTCGATACGAATCATTTGCTCTTCACTATCGAATAAAGACTGTGCTAACGTTTTTGCAAGCTCTGTTTTACCAACACCAGTTGGTCCTAGGAAAATGAAAGAACCAATCGGGCGATTCGGGTCTTTAATACCAGCCCGCGCACGAAGAACTGCATCTGATACTAAGCTTACCGCTTCCTCTTGTCCGATGACACGCTCTGATAAAATTTGCTCTAATCGTAATAATTTCTCACGTTCACCTTCAACGAGTTTTGCGACAGGAATGCCAGTCCAGCGTGAAACAATATCAGCAATCTCTTCTTCACTGACTTCCTCGCGTAATAAACGATTTTCTTGTTTATTATGTGCGCTCATTTCTTCTGCTTCTTTTAACTCTTTTTCAATTGTAGGAATTTTTCCGTGACGAAGTTCAGCTGCTTTATTTAAATCGTAATTACCTTCTGCTTCTCCTAATTCACGGCGCAGACGCTCTAAATGTTCACGTAAGTCACGAACTTTGTGAATATCTTCTTTTTCTTTCTCCCATTTCGCTCTCATGCTACTTGCAACTTCTTTTAAATCCGATAATTCACGTTGCAATGTTTTCAGACGTTCTTGGCTACCAAAGTCCTTCTCTTTTCCAAGAGCGGCTTCTTCAATTTCCAGCTGCATAATACGGCGCGTTACTTCATCTAATTCTGTTGGCATAGAATCAATTTCTGTACGAATTGTTGCGCACGCTTCGTCAACAAGGTCAATTGCTTTATCCGGTAAGAAGCGATCTGAAATATATCGATCTGATAAAACAGATGCTGCTACAATCGCGCGGTCATGAATATTTACACCGTGATAAATTTCAAAACGCTCTTTTAAACCACGTAAAATGGAGATTGTATCTTCAACAGTCGGTTCCTCTGCTAATACTTGTTGGAAACGTCTTTCTAACGCTGGGTCTTTCTCAATATATTTACGATATTCATCTAATGTCGTTGCCCCGATACAATGCAGTTCACCACGAGCAAGCATCGGTTTTAACATATTCCCTGCGTCCATCGCACCTTCTGTTTTACCAGCACCGACGATTGTATGAAGTTCATCAATGAATAATAAAATACGGCCTTCACTCTTTTTAATTTCATTTAATACAGCTTGCAGGCGCTCTTCAAATTCACCACGGAATTTTGCTCCGGCTACAAGTGCACTCATATCTAATGCAAAGATTGTTCTATCTTTTAACCCTTCTGGTACATCTTTTTTCACGATACGCTGTGCTAATCCTTCAACAATTGCTGTTTTACCAACACCTGGCTCACCAATTAAAACAGGGTTGTTTTTCGTTTTACGTGAAAGAATGCGAATAACGCGGCGAATTTCACTATCTCGTCCGATAACAGGATCAATTTTCCCTGCTCTCACTTCCGCCACTAAATCACGGCCATATTTTTCTAACGCTTCATAAGTTGCTTCTGGATTTTGACTAGTCACTCTTTGATTCCCCCGAACTGTCATTAAAGACTGTAATAAGTTATCTTTCGTAATATGCAATCTTGTAAATAAATGATTGATATCGCCTTTTTCTTCAGAAAAAGCAAGCAATACATGTTCTACTGAAATGTAATCATCCTGCAGTTTTTCTGCTTCTTTCCCTGCTCTTACAAGCAGTTGCTGCAGATTGCTTGTTATATACAATTTCCCAGCTTCTGCTCCGCTTCCCGTTACAGAAGGTTTCTTTTTAATTACATTTTCTACATCTTGCTTCAATGCTTCTATATCAACATTCATTTTTTGAAATATACGTACTGCTAATCCATCTTGCTCCTCTAATAATGCAAGTAATAGATGAACAGTATCCACCTCTTGGTGATGATGAGATACCGCTAAAGATTGGGCACTCATAATCGCCTCTTGTGTTTTCGTTGTCATTTGATTTAAGTCCATCTTTACAGCCCTCCAAAAGTTTGACTTTCTTTGACCTTTGATTTGATTATACGCCAACTTACTTTTTTATACAATAAATTTGCCTATGTATTTTCAAACTTATTATTGGAAAAAGAAAAAGGGAGCATTCATTATGCTACTTAAAAAAGTACAGTAAATGAAATTATATTATGTAACAAAAAAAGCCGCAATAAAGATTGCGGCTTCTGTTACGGTTTTCTTTTATATGTCCACTGACGGTTATGATTCGTGTTATCTGGAAACTTTTCACCGGCAGTTAATTGTACCATTTGCGGATTTTTTACCATACTTCCCGTTTCACCAATTTCTACGTAAACGCCATCATTTGGCGCTTTTTGTCCAGAACGAAACCTGCGATTTTGTCCCATCTTCATTCTCCTTCCATGACGTCTTGCCTCATTAGTATATCCATTTTAAAAGAAAGCTTTTCTGTCATGTTTAGGAAACAAGTACTACAGTTCACCGATTTACAATATATATAATTACACAAGCTTAAGCAGGGATTACTTCCTTACTTGTAGAAAAAAAAGAAACCAACCTACCTGTAGGCTAGCTTCAAAGGAGAGTCAAACATATACGAGAAGATTACATGTTTATTATAAGCCTCCTCATACGGGCAATGTAACCCTTTTCACAATTTGTACATAATGAAAGAAACATTGTTTGAACTTTCTAAAAAAATATTGACTTTTCTTGATTTCCAACGAGAAATAGTAGACACCACCGTACTTTGCGACGTAAGATGGATATATAGTGAACTTTCCATCTATGGTGGTCTCACCCAGTCTAACCTCTTATTTCTGCATATTAAAAACGGAAATACAGATAGATACAAAAAAATTATTATAAGAGGTGAAATTATGAGTAAACAACATTTAATCGCATTAGACTTAGACGGCACTTTATTAACAGACAACAAAATAATTTCCACTCGAACGAAACAGACAATTACAAAAGCAAAGGAACAAGGGCATATCGTCGTCATTTCAACAGGACGTCCATTCCGTGCTAGTTTTGATTATTATAAAGAACTTAATCTTAATACACCGATTGTAAACTTTAATGGTGCTTACGTGCATCACCCTCTTGATTCAAATTGGGGCACACATCACTCTCCACTTGAGCTAGCAACAGCCCAAGAAATTGTCCGAGCTTGCTTTGATTTCGGCGTAAAAAATATATACGCTGAAGTGATGGATGATGTGTACGTTCGTGAAATTGATGAAGATAAAAAACACATTTTCGAATTTGGTTCTCCAAAGATTTTCACAGGAGATTTATTAAATATTTTAAACGACCATCCGACTTGTTTATTAATTGACGCACACGATGATCATTCCGTTGCAATTCGTCAACATTTAACTGATATGCACGCTGAAGTGATCGATCATAGAAAATGGGGCGCACCTTGGCCAATTATTGAAATTGTAAAAAGTGGATTAAATAAAGCGGTCGGATTGCAAAAAATTTCTAGTCATTACAACATTCCAAAAGAGCGCATTATCGCTTTCGGTGATGAAGATAATGATTTTGAAATGATTGAATTTGCTGGTCACGGTATCGCAATGGGTAATGCAATACCTGAATTAAAATCACTCGCCAATCATACGACATTAACAAATGAAGAAGATGGCATCGCTCTATATTTAGAAGAGGTTCTTGGATTGTAATCTAAAAATTCCCTGCTTATAGTTTCTCGCCAAACGCTCATACTATAATTAGACGCCGAGTTAACGCGTCGATTGTTTTCAGCTAAATAAAGGGGGTTTTTCGAATGGGTAAAAAGAACAAATCAAAACGTTTTATCCAACAAGGAGCCGATGCTGTTATGAAGCATGATGCAAGATTCCCGTACAGAGGTACATTAGCTGAGGCAGAAAAAGCGAGAAGTAACTCTTCTTTTGGAGGGGTTTAAATGGGGAACTTACTATTCCAACAAGCTAGAGATGCTGTTGCAAATGCCGTATCTTGTTCAAGCGGCGCTGAACAACAAGATCTCGTATATACAGCAAAAAACGCTTTGCAATCCGCTTATGCAAACTCTTCAACTGCTGAGAAAGTTCAGCTACGCGAGATGCAGGAGCAGTTGCAAAACATTACGAATTTGCATTAAAAAAGAGGACCAGCTTTGGTCCTCTTTAATCTTTTCGAAACAATCCGAATACCCCGACCGTTTGCAGTATATTTGTGAACGCACCTGGGTCTACTTGTTTAATAACCCTTTCTAATTCGTACAACTCGTAACGAGTAATAACCATCATTAACATTTCCTTATTTTCATTTGTGTAAGCACCTGTTGCAGGTATAGTTGTAATCCCTCTCACTAACCGTGAGTGAATCGCCTTTCGTACGTCTGCACCATTTTTCGTAACGATTAACGCTGTGATTTTCACATGGCGAGTATGGATGGCATCAATAATTCTCGTTGATACATATAAAGTTACTAACGTATATAACGCTTTCTCCCACCCATATACATAACCCGCAGCGATAATAATAATTGCATTAAAAAAGAAAAAGTATGTACCGACAGGTTTATCTTTTATCTTAGATAAAATCATCGCAATGATATCTAAACCACCTGTAGAAGCACCCCATTTTAACGCAACCCCTACCCCAATCGCTGAAATAATGCCGCCAAAAATTGCATTTAGTATAATATCGTTCGAAACCGCTCGAACTGGGATAATTTCTAAAAACAAGGTCATAAATATAACGCATAGAAAACTAAAAAACGTAAAAGCCTTCCCAACCTTTTTCCACGCTAAAATAACGACAGGAATATTAAACAAACTAAACAATACTCCTGTAGATATATGAATAGATAAAAAATCACCTAATATTTGTGATAATAATTGAGACAATCCAGCAAAGCCACTCGCGTACACTTTCGCTGGTGTTAAAAACAAATTCATTCCAATCGCATTTAATAAGCCTGCGATAATTACAACGATTAATTTCTTAATAAGTTCGGTATAATTCAACTTCAAATCCATCTCTAATCCACCTTTACCCTTCATAAATGCACCGCTATACATAGTCTTTACGAAAAAGGAAATGATAAACGTACAACGTTTAGAAATGGAGTTGATACATATGCCACATACGAGTGATAACGACAAAAAAGCTCGCGATAATAATGCAAAACGCACGCAAAAAAATGAGCAAGAGCAAAAAAATATTCAGCAGGGCAAGCGCGCATATTCCAAGAAGACTGATCACCTTTGATCCCATCGTACATCAACATAATTGTTGATGTACTTTTTTTACATTTCACAGGAAAAAACATTAAAAATTCACTTCATGTTCACTTCTATATTCTACAATAGCGATAACATATTCGGATGAGGTGTTAGCATGAGAGGGAAACATATTTTCATTATTACTGCACTAATAAGTATATTAATGCTTTCTGCTTGCGGACAAAAGAATGGCTCAGCTACAGTCGCTACAGCAACAGACTCAACCATTACGAAGAGCGACTTCGAAAAACAATTGAAAGATCGTTACGGAAAAGACATGCTATACGAAATGATGGCATACGACGTTATTACGAAAAAATATAAAGTATCTGACGATGATGTAGATAACGAGGTCCAAAAAGTAAAAAATCAATTTGGAGACCAATTCAAAGGATTTTTAGAAAACAATCGTTTAAAAGATGAGGCTGATTTCAAAAATCAAATGAAGTTCAAACTCGCTCTGCATGAAGCGGTTAAGAAAAGCGTTACAGAAAAAGACGTGAAAGACCACTATAAACCAGAAATTAAAGCGAGTCACATTTTAGTAAGCGATGAAAATGCAGCGAAAGAAATAAAGAAAAAACTAGACGCTGGTGCTTCATTTGAAGAATTAGCAAAACAAGAATCACAAGATCTACTATCAAAAGAAAAAGGCGGAGACCTCGGATACTTTAATTCAGGTACAATGGCGCCTGAATTTGAAACAGCTGCCTACAAACTAAAAGTTGGCGAAATTAGCAATCCCGTCAAATCAACGAACGGCTATCACATTATTAAATTAACTGATAAAAAGGATTTAAAGCCTTACGATGAAGTGAAAGACTCCATTCGTAAAAACTTAGAAGAAGAACGTATCGCTGACCCTACATTCAGTCAAAAACTATTACAAGACGAATTAAAAAAGGCAAATATTAAAATAAATGATAGTGAATTAAACGATACATTTTCTCTTATATTTGAGCGGGGAAACTAAAAAAGCACGGTCTTATTTAAAAAGATAAGACTGTGCTTTTTTTATTTCATGTTTTATTGCTTGTATTCTAGCCTATGATACATTCTTCTGCATAGCAAACAAATACTTGCTTTTCCGAACGTAAAGATACTATATAATACTCATCTTCAAAATGCCCTACTATATAACCCATTTCCCCCGCCAGTTCAATTGTTTCTTTATTGAAATATACTCTTGTCCGATCAAATTTCATATACTTTATGATACTCTCTAACTCATTTTCGTTTACTTCCTTTTCAGAGAAAAGGAACATGAGGCTTCCCTCCATACATACAGGAGAAATCACATCGAAAATATCAGTTGCAGGATCATACTGGTTTATTAAAATTGCGCTCTTTACGATCGACTTTTTCCAGTTTAACTCTTTTAATTCTTTTTCCCAAATATAATTTTGCACCTTTGTTAATTCTTCTTGAACCCCTTCACAATTCACTAAAAGATATAAATGAAATTTCGACATCATTGTTTCCATAAATTGTTCCATGCTTGTATCAACATCAACTATATATCTATTAATTGTTGATAACAAATTCAAAATTTTATCATTTTCAAAATTATCATGCTCATCTAATACTAGAAAATATTCGTTTTTTTCCGTTGCAGGTTTGTGTATTTCAATATATTTATCCATATTTTCTCCTTATATCCGAATGGATTGTCCGCTGCAATTCCTTTTGCTTCGCTCTTTAAGACGTTACCCCATGCAGCATATTCATACGTTGCGACAACTTCTCTATTTTGATCTGTCATCGCAATTACATCACCACGAGAATTATAATGATAATATACCGATTGATCTTGTATTTTCATTGCTAGGCGGACACCGTCTTTGTTGTAAACGTATATGCCCCATCCTAAATCTGTAAAAAACTTTGCAACAGAGCCATCTGCTTCATTCCATGTGTATATAAAAGGAAGAAGACATTTTCTCGCCTCTTCCCTTAATTTTATAATCTATTAATGTTTCAATTTGCTCTGTTTCCATTCGCGTTAATCCATACGCCAATAATAAATTCAAGAGAAAACTATTTACTTACGCAAAAGCACATCAATATCTTCCTTGAATTTCAAAATACAAATTATTAATAAAACAAGTAAAGTAGCTATATTAAGAACATTAAAGATATACCAAAAAAACAACACTCCTATCAGTACATCAGATATAAATCCTTCCCTGACATTTTTTAAATATTGATTGAATTCTTTTGAAGACAGCATAACTTTCTCTAGTATAAATATGGTAATGCCAGCAAGAAAGAAGACTATCTTTTTCAAATCCGAAGGCTGATCTACTAAAACATAAGCTACTATATATATAAATAGCAAATCAATAATTCTGAACCTTTTAAGCATATTCTTCACTTTTACCATTTGGCTTTCTTCCATTTCCCTTTTGATTTACCTTCGTCATATTTTAAATACCACTGTTTAGAATTCAATTTTTTTCTATAAGTTAAAGTAATTTTAGTACCTGGTTCTGGGACTGGCTTTATAAATTTTCCCCCAACATAATAGCCCCCTACTATCTCTAAACTCTTCTGTCGACTTGGAGCTTTTATATATTTTAAACCAATGTTCTTAACTACATTACCAGCATTAAAACTGACAACTGCTCTCGCAATTTGTCCTGAATAATAATTAAATTTAGTTTGCTTATAACTTCTTTGGTAATATTCATGCTTACCTTTTTTCCAATATTTATATCCACTTACAACTTTTTTGCCTTATACCCATCCGGATCCACCGATAAGAACACACCATGATCCGGATTGTAGTAACGAGCGATCAAGTAATACATACCCATTTCTTTATCATACATGTATCCTGCATATCCGAATGGATTGTCCGCTGCGATTCCTTTTGCTTCGCTTTTTAATACGTTACCCCATGCATCATATTCATAGCTTGCGACTATTTGTCCATCTTTGTCGGTCATTGCTATTACGTCACCGCGCGGGTTGTAGTGGTAGTATACCGATTGATCTTGTATTTTCATTGCTAGGCGGACGCCGTCTTTATTGTAAACGTATTGACGGAGGACTTTTCCGTTTCCGTTATTTTCCCATCAGAACTTTCATGTTTAATCTTCGTACGTTTTCCTGTTTTGTCATACTCATATTTCTCTAATAGTAGCATTTGCTTTGGTGTTGCAATAGCTAAATCCGATAGTTTCCCTGTTTGATCATAATTATACGTTGCACTAGCATCATTCGGTGCGATATACGTACGTACGTGGCCGTTCTCATCTGTTTTCATTCTTACAATTAACAATTTAAAGAATTTTCTGATGGTCTTCAATATAAAAACGACAATATTGTGTCTTTTTTCTAAAAATGTATATTTTCCGACAATTTACCATTTTATATTCTTTTTTCCTTATAAATACAGTAAAATATTTGTAGATTAAACGTTTTATTACACCTTATTTACTTTTTATCTACTTTATAATAAAAAAAAGAACTATTTTTTCTCTTAAAAATTTAGAGAAAAAATAGTTCTTTTTCATTCACTTTATTTCTTAAAGTAAGTCCAACCTTCTTCTTGGTAAATCTTTTCTTCTTTCATCATTTTACCAAGCGCACGCTTAAACGCAGCTTTACTCATATTGAAACGTTCTTTAATGTCTTCTGGGTGGCTCTTATCCCAAAACGGCATTGCTCCGCCTCTTTCTTCCATATATTCATAAATTACTGCAGCATCATCTTCCATTCCTTCTTCTTTACGAGGAAGAAGTGAAATGTTGATTGTACCGTCATCTTTCACGTCAATAATACGACCTGTTACACGCTCACCGATGCGGACTTGTTCTTTTCTTTCTGTATGGTGTAAGAAAGCACGGAAATGCTCATCAGTTAGTATGAATGAACCAACTTGAAGTGAACGATACACACGTCCATTGACGTTTTTATTACGCATAGATGGCGTCGCATCTACGATAATTTCTTGCATATCACTGTCTCTTGCTGGAAGAGCGATTAAACGATCACGATTCGTTAATTTTAACGTACAATATAATTCGTCGCCTACTTCTGGCCATACTGGCATATAAATCGGGAACTCATCAAGTGGAATTAGTATATCTTTTGATACACCAATATCAACAAACACACCTAAACTAGGAATAACTTCTACAACCTTTACCCAATTCCAATCATGTGTTGTAATAATTGGTTCCTTCATTGTTGCTGAAATACGATTTTGATGATCAAGGTATAAGAATACATCAATCGTATCGCCTTCTGCAATTTCTCCAGCTACTTCGTTTTTATGTAGGAAGATTTCTTCCTCTTCGTTTCCAACCATATATCCGATTTCCGTTTCGCGTAAAACAGTTACCTGTTCAATCGATCCTAATTGCAAATACATATTTTTTAATTCCCTTCTATATATATAAAGTTATCTTTTTTATCATTCCAAACAAAAGTTAATTATAACACGATTTTTCCTTTATTTGTCCAACTGCCCAAAATTCACTATAATAAAGTGAAGCTACATGAATATCAGTATGAAAACACTTAAGTCTAAGCTCGTTTTCAGCTATACTTTAGTATGTACAGTACATAAAAAGATTAGAAATTTATTTGGAGGTGCTAACTATGGCAAAAGATAGTTCTTTTGACATCGTTTCGAAAGTAGAATTACCTGAAGTAACAAACGCAATTAACATCGCATTAAAGGAAATCCAAAACCGATATGACTTTAAAGGAAGTAAAAGTGATATTAAACTAGAAAAAGAAGTACTTGTTTTAACTTCTGACGACGAGTTCAAATTAGACCAAGTAAAAGACGTTTTAATTTCTAAACTTGTAAAACGTAACGTTCCAATTAAAAACTTGGACTATGGAAAAGTGGAAGCTGCGACTGGTAACACTGTTCGCCAACGCGCAACGTTACAACAAGGTATCGATAAAGATAACGCGAAAAAAATTAACAACATCATTAAAGAAATGAAATTAAAAGTGAAAACACAAGTACAAGATGATCAAGTACGTGTTACAGCGAAAAGCCGCGATGACTTACAAGCAGTAATCGCAGCCGTTCGCAGTGCTGACTTACCGATTGACGTACAATTCATTAACTATCGCTAAAAAGAAAACTCCTCTTAATTAGAGGAGTTTTTGTATTTATTAAGAGCAGCACCATATCGCTTTATCAAATGATTTTTTCGGAATATATACTTTATCATTTTCGATTTTGTATTGAATATTATTTTTCTTAAGAGCTGCTGTGTCAACAGAATGAATACTATCACCCCACCGAACAAATTCCCTATCGTCACCGATGTCCCCAAAATACAAACTTACAAATACGATAAGAAGACATGAACATAGAGCGAGCAACTTCTTTTTCTGCAAATATCTCACCTCATCTGTGTTTCCTTTTAACCGCAATTAAAAACGCAATAAATAATACGTTCACACCGACGATTAAGGAGATAAATAACCAATTCACACCTGTTTCTTTACTAACAGTATACACATTCGATTCTTCGCGCTTTAAAACGAGATAGAACTTCCCGTTTTCTTCTCTTATAATTTCGTCTTCTAACAATCCTCTTAACTGTTGTTTTTCACCAATTGCACTTGCAGGTAAGGCAACTTTTTGTGTTTCTTTCGTATTATTAATTGCTACTAATGTTACTTCATCTTTGTACTTTCGTTTTAATATACTCATTCCATCTTTATCATATAAAAGTTCAAACGTACCACGTCGTAAAGATGGTCTCATTTGTCTAAGTTCGCCAAGCTTTGTTATGTGCTGCATAAACTTTTCATCTGATTTAAAATCCATTAATCGGCGATTATCCGGTACGCTTCCTCCATCTAATGCGATTTCAGTTCCGTAATAAAAATTCGGAATCCCTGGTGATGTTAATAAATAGGTAAGAGCTAGTTTCAAACGTGATGGCGGATAATACATATTTTCTTTTGCGATACGTGCAAACCTTTTTGTTTCTTGATTATCTAAAAACGTAACAAACTCCTCTTCTTTTTTACTCACATCATATAACGATTTCACCGATACATCCGCTTCGGAAAACGATTCTACTATTTTTTCATTGTATTCACTATCTTCTTTTGTCATAATACGAAAATCTTTCTTTATCACTTGCATATCCTTTTGAACGTCACCCCAGAAAGAACGCGGCTTTTTTTCACTATGTATTACATAACTTCCATCTAAATCGACTTCTTTTACCCACCATTTCATCGAGTCGATTACTTGTTGTTCGTTTTCTCCAAATGGAAATTGAAATACAACTTTCATTCCTTTTTCGTGAGCTTCTTTTACAAGCTCTTTCACATCATTTTCTGTTCCGAAATGTTCATTTACTTTTTGAAAATTTCGCACGTCTAATCCATCATACTGTCCACTTTCAAAAAGCGGCGAAAGCATAACAGTCGTAAAACCCATTTCTTTTATATAATCCAGCCTTTTTATAATCCCTCTTATATCTCCGCCCTGATAACCTTCTAAATTACCAACGTCTAACTGCTTGTCATTTTTCGGTTCTCCATTATTGAAGCGATCAATCATAATCGAATATATGACTTCATCTCGCCACTCTCTTTTTTCATCTGCAAAAGTATGTATTGGTACAAACAAAACGACAGCTAAACAAAAACAAATGAATAGGTTCCTAGTCCATATTTTTTCCACACGCATCCCCCAAGTTTTTTAATTGTAAGAATATTATACCAATTATCCAAGCAAATCGCATACGCTGATTTCATTCCTTCAAAAATACATAATGTTAGATTTTCTTACATGATTAATAAAATTTTCTAAAAATTCAGTTGATTTTCTCCTCAATTTCGAATATGATATGAAACATAACAAACAATGTAATATTTTCTAACATTACAGGAGGGGATTGAATGAATACGGGAGATACAGTTTTTATGTTTGTAACGACAGTAATGGTCATGTTAATGACACCAGGATTAGCACTTTTTTACGGAGGCATGGTTCGTAGTAAAAATGTATTGAGCACAACGATGCACAGCTACAGCGCAATGGCTATCGTCTCAATTCAGTGGATTGTAATCGGTTATTCTTTATCTTTCGGACCAGATTGGCACGGACTTATAGGCAATCTCGATTGGTTCGGCTTAAACGGAGTTACCTACGTACCAAATCCAGACTACTCATCTACTATTCCTCACAATTTATTTATGATGTTCCAACTCATGTTCGCTATTTTAACTCCAGCTTTAATTTCAGGTGCATTCGCTGAAAGAATGCGTTTTTCTGCCTTTCTTATTTTTATTCTTCTATGGACAACACTCGTTTACAATCCCGTCGCTCATTGGGTATGGGGCGTTGGCGGATGGCTAAGAGAACTTGGCGCGTTAGACTTCGCTGGTGGTAATGTCGTTCATATCACTTCTGGTGTTGCCGGTCTTGTATTAGCGATCTTCCTCGGAAAACGAAAAAACATAAACGGTACCTCTCCTCACCATTTACCATTTACGATGTTAGGTGCAGGTTTACTATGGTTCGGGTGGTTCGGTTTTAACGTCGGGAGTGCATTATCATTAAACGACGTCGCTTTAACTGCATTTATTAATACAAATATAGCCGCCGCTGCCTCTGCTCTAACTTGGATGCTATCTGAATGGTTCTTCCAATCGAAACCGACTGCGATGGGAGCTGCTTGCGGGGTTGTTTCCGGTTTAGTCGCAATTACGCCAGCTTGCGGATTTGTTACACCTTTCTCCGCCCTTCTTATCGGAGCAATCGGGGGCGTATTATGTTTCGGTGCTGTCTTCTTCTTGAAAACGAAATTTGGGTACGACGATACACTTGATGCATTCGGATGTCACGGCATCGGAGGAACTTGGGGCGGTATTGCAACTGGACTTTTCGCAACTACTACTGTAAACGGTGATGGCGCTAACGGTCTGTTTTACGGAAACGCAGCTTTACTATTTAAACAACTTGTCGCAATCGGAGCAACATATGCATTCACAATTATAATGACATACGCCATTATTAAAGCGATCAACTACTTCCTCCCTGTTCGGGTAGATGAGCACGAAGAACATATGGGACTTGATATTTCGATGCACGGTGAGAAGGCTTATGAGTATACTGAGCGAGTGAATTAAAAAAGAGATGCAATCTACTACTAGTAGATTGCATCTCTTTTTATTATACTGTCGGTGGTATACCCTAGTTGGTATATTCATGAATATATCAGCGATTATTCGGATATATCGACGATTTTTTAAATATATCAGCGATTCTTTCATTATATCGACGTTTCGACACAAAATATCGATTTACCAACAAATTCCGACATGATAAAAACGAAAAATACCCCGTGTAAAGCTTATTTTACACATAAAAAGACGACCGAAAACCGGTCGTCTTTTTCTATTTATTTCGGAGCATTCCCTACATATTGCGTAATATCAACATTTAACGCTTGAGCTAAACGCATACCGTACTCTTGATCTGCACGGAAGAAGTTACAAACAGCTAATAATTTCGTGCGCTCATTTACGTCTTTTAAGTCGTTTGTTAAGTTTGCAATTAAGTTATCTTGCTCTTCTTTAGAAAATGAACGGTAACGCTCCCCTGCTTGTTTGAAGTCATTTGGTTTCTCAATTTTTTCACGAGATACGTAGCCTTCTACTTTCATAGTTGAATCGCGGTAAGTTGGATCTTCAACCGGATTTTCCGTATGACGGCTCGGTTCGTAGTTTACCGTAGATGGGTTTTGATTTACTTGCATTGCACCATCACGTTGTTGGTTATGAACAGCTGCATATGGGCAGTTTACAGGAATTTGTAAGTAGTTTGCACCAAGGCGATAACGCTGTGTATCTGGGTAAGAGAATAAACGTCCTTGTAATAATTTATCTTCAGATGGTTCAATACCATTTACAGTTGCACTCGGAGAGAACGCCACTTGTTCTACTTCCGCAAAGAAGTTTTTCGGATTACGATTTAACGTCATTGTTCCTACTTCCATTAATGGGAAACGATCTTCGGGCCATACTTTCGTTGGATCTAGTGGATCAAAGTCTAAAGAATCCGTTTCATCTAGTTGCATCACTTGTACGTGTAAATCCCACTTCGGATAATTTCCTTTTTCGATTGCATCGAACAAGTCACGAGTTGCATGGTTGAAGTCTTTCCCTTGCACTTCTTGCACTTCTTTTGCATTTAAGTTACGTACACCTTGCTGTGGTTTCCAGTGATATTTAATGTAGACGATTTTACCTTCTGCATTAATCCATTTAAATGAATGGACACCGAAACCTTCCATTTCACGATAACTCGCTGGTGTACCGTAATCAGAAAATACCCACGTCATCATATGTGTAGATTCCGGACTTAACGTCATGAAATCCCAGTAACGATCTGGCGTTTGAATGTTTGTATCAGGTGCTGGTTTTAAAGAATGCACCATATCAGGGAATTTAATTGCATCACGAATGAAGAAGACTGGTAAGTGGTTACCTACGATATCGTAATTTCCTTCTTCTGTATAAAATTTAACAGCGAACCCACGTGGGTCACGAGCTGTTTCCGGAGAACCTTGACCATGAATAACCGTTGAGAAACGAACAAATACAGGCGTTTCAGTTCCTTCATTTTGTAAAAATGCGGCTTTCGTATATTGCTTCATGCTGTTTTTCGTTACGAATACACCGTGAGCACCTGCACCACGCGCATGCACAACACGCTCTGGAATACGTTCACGATCAAAATGTGCAAGTTTTTCTACTAAATGATAGTCTTCTAACAATACCGGTCCACGGCGACCAGCTGTACGAGAGTTTTGATTATCTCCAACTGGAGCACCTTGGTTTGTTGTTAAGCGATTATTTGGATTCATCTGGGGATCCTCCTCTTTCTTTCGTAGTAATTATTATTTATTTAAAATTATTATAAACTAATTATTATTCAAAACTAAATCTTTGTCAACTATTCCCTTCATTTTTTTGGAAACAATTTCAGCTAAACAATCAATAAATACAGGTTGTGCATTTGGCATATTCGGTCTAAAATATTGGGCGTTTAATTCCTCCGTTACAACCTTACATTCATAGTCGTTGTCATATAAAACTTCTAAATGCTCTGCCACAAATCCAACTGGGCAATATACGAAAGATTCATATCCATGCTCTTCAAATAAATCTCTCGTTAAATCTTGCACATCTGGTCCAATCCATGGGTCTGGTGTATTTCCTGCACTTTGCCAACCAATTGTATAGTGCTTTACACCTGCTTCTGTAGCAATTAAATCTGCTGTTTGCCGTAATTGCTCTACGTATGGGTCACCTGCTGCAATAATCTTCTCTGGTAAACTATGCGCCGAAAAAATTACGACTGCTTTTTCTTTATCTTTAACTTTTGTAAACGTTTCTTTTATTTGATCTGCCCAATAGGAAATAAACTTCGATTCGTCGTACCATTGTTCAATTGGTTCAATAACAGGGCCACCAATTTTTTCCGAAAGACGAATCGCGCGTTCATTATACGCTTTAATGCTGAATGTAGAGTAATGCGGTGCTAATACGATACTAATCGCATGCTCAATCCCACCTTTCTTCATCTCTTCTACTGCGTCTTCTATAAATGGTGCAATATGTTTTAATCCTAAGTAACAAGTAAATTCATACTCTGTAAATATATTATTCATTGAATCCGTTAATTTATGCGCTTGCTCTTTCGTAATTTTCGCAAGCGGTGATATTCCACCAATTGCTTTATAACGCCCGATTAAATCTTGGAGCGCTTCTTCTGTTGGCTTACGCCCATGACGGATATGTGTATAATACGCTTCTACATCATCCAATGACTCCGGCGTTCCATACGCCATTACGAGTAAACCTATTTTTTTCTTTGCCATCTATTTCACACCTCAATTTTTGAAAATGAGAATCTTTTTCAAGAACGTTTGTTTCCAATTATAACAAGCAATAATAAGTACGTCAAAATAATAATTCTAAATAAATATTATTTATAAGGTAGTTTTTAATTTTATATGACAATTTATTTAATAAAAAAAGCGGCTCACGTACATGTAAGCCGCTTTTTTGCTATTCTTTAATATTTACCCCATACTCTTTAAACCAAACGTGAATTTGTGCTAAATGAGCTAGAAGTTGCGGCCCAGTCATTAATTGACCGAACCAAGGTGTTTGGAATGCACTTCCGCCTGAGTGGATTAATCCATTCAATTGCTCTTTATCAAACAATTCATGCAAAATTGAGCCTTTATCCGTTAATAAATCCTGTAGCCATACTGTTACCGCTTTTGTATAATGCGGGTTATGCGTTTTCGGATAAGGACTCTTCTTTCTATATAAAATGTCATGTGGAAGTATCCCTTCTAAAGCTTTACGCAATAGACCTTTTTCGCGGTTTTCATACATTTTCATTTCCCAAGGAATATTCCACGCATATTCGACAAGTCGGTGGTCCGCAAATGGAACGCGCACTTCTAAGCTTGCTCCCATACTCATGCGGTCTTTTCTGTCTAATAATGTTGTCATAAACCATACCATATTTAAATAAAATAATTGTCGTCTCTTCGCTTCTAGTGGGCTTTCTCCCTCTAAAATAGGAACTTCTTGAATGGATTCTTCATAGCGCCTTTGTACATATTGTTGTAAATTTAATTTACTTCTCCATTCTTTCTTCAGAAGTTGTTCACGTGCTTCTGTAGAGCGCATCCATGGGAATGCACTTGATTGTAAATCATCTTCTCTATAAAACCACGGATACCCACCGAAGATTTCATCTGCACATTCTCCAGATAAACCGACGACAAAGTCTTGTTTAATTTCGCGGCAAAACCATAATAATGAGGAATCGATATCTGCCATACCAGGCAAATCACGAACGAGCACCGCTTCTGTTAAACACTCTGCTAGCAGTTCATTTGAAATGACGCAACGATGGTGAGTCGTTTGAAACGTTTCAGTCATTAAGTTAATAAACGGCGCATCTGAATTGGGTTGGAATGCATTTGCTTTAAAATATTTTTCATTATCTTCATAGTCAATAGAATACGTGTGTAATGGCCCTTTCCCTGATCTTTCATATTCTTTTGCAGCAATTGCTGTTATAGCACTTGAATCTACACCACCTGATAAAAAAGTGCATAACGGTACATCAGAAACGAGTTGCCTTGTAATAGCATCTTGTAATAAAAAGCGTGTTTTCTCTACTGTTTCTTCAAAGGAATCTTCATGTTTTTTGCTTTCTACATTCCAATATCTCCATATACATAAACCATTTTTTGAAAATGTCATTGCGTGGCCCGGTCGTAATTCTTTTATACCAGCATAAATACCGTGACCAGGCGTTCTAGATGGTCCGAGGCCGAATATTTCTGATAACCCTTCTAACGTTACTTCAGCCTTCACATCAGGATGCGCTAGTATCGCTTTTAACTCTGAGCCAAATAGTAATCGTCCACTATCATATTTATAAAATAGCGGTTTTACACCTAATCGATCTCTTGCAATAAATACTTGTTCTTTCCGTTCGTCCCATACAGCAAACGCATATATACCGTTTAAATGATCGACACATTCTTCTTTCCATTCAATATACGATGCTAATAATACTTCCGTATCAGAATGACCTTTGAACGTATATCCTCTTCTTAAAAGCTCCTTTCGAATGTCTTCCGTGTTATAAAGTTCGCCGTTATAGCAAATTGCATAATTCGCTTCATCCTTTAAACAAGTCATCGGCTGTTTACCACCCTCAGGGTCAACAACGATTAACCGTTTATGCCCAAACGCGACATTACCCTTAATCCAAACTTTATTATCATCTGGGCCACGCTTCGCTAACGTCTCAGCCATCTTCATAACGACGGCCCTTTCTCCTTCTAATGAGCGTTTATAATCCACCCATCCTGTAATCCCGCACATATAAATCATCCTTCCATCTTATTACTTTTCCTGAACGTGCAGTAATCCCCACTCTAAAAGTGCGGATACAAAAAAATGACAAACTTGACGATAACCTACCATCCGTATACGGAATAGTAATTTCACTCAGTAAAACGTGTTTTATTGTATGCCCACCTATGTCCGGATGTGTCTAGTTATAAAGAACGCGCGAACTGTCTATAACAAGAATAACTACTTTTCATAAAGGAGAAATCGTGTATGATACAACGTAAACATATTTTATATAACCAGCCTCGTGCTCATTCAGTCGGTAATGTAGAATATATAAACAATGAATGGGTATTCTTTGATGATGAAAATGACGAAGCATTTTTATTAGAAGATATTGCCGAAGATGGCTTTGAGGTTTTATATAACAACAACTGGCTACCAGCTCGTTTTTATGAACAAAACATATTGCAAATCGCAAATGAACAACATCCCCTCCAAAACGGGGAAATGATACGCATTCGTAAAAAATTACTCCTTAGCTATCATGAATGGCTTGAGGAATTACCCGATTCTGTTTTTGCGTTATTAACAGAATCATTGCAATCACTTCATTACTCTCTATATGATTGCATGTATTGCCATAATTATTTATCCTTCTTACCGAAAGAGGAAGCATGCGAGGGAGTAAATATTCTTTTATTTGATAATGAAGAGATGATCTGTACACTGCAGCACCATTTCGTTCGTCACTCTTCTTCAAATAAAAATATTTTCCGTTTTACGAAAGTAAATGGAGAAGAGTTGCATATCGATGCGACATAAAAATAAAAACCACCGTATCCCCCAAACATTTGAGAGATACGGTGGTTTTATTTTTTATTAGAATACTTGCCAACCAATCGGTAATTTCAGTCCAAGGTAAAATACCGCTACTAGTGCGACAATAAATAATCCCCAAACTGCCCCTGTTGCCTTATTCTTGCTCATTTTCACAAGAACCATTTCCATTCCACCGATAACTAAAATACCAGCTATCATTTTTAAACCGTACCACATGTGCATGTTACTTGTTGCAGTCTTCATAATACCCATGTACAACATGAAACCTGTCACAATAATGATAATGTACATAAGACGAAGCCCCATATGTACACCTTTCCCTTTTCTTCCTGCTGAATAAAGTGAATACGCAACGAAGAATAAAATTAAACCTAACGCCCATGCTGTAATATGCATATGTACCATCGTATCCCCTACCTCCTCTTTTCACACTTTTTCACTCTATATGATAACATGTTCATTTATTTTCAGGAAATGTTTCGCTTTTTTACATTTAAATGATATAATATTTAGAGTATTTACAAACTTCTTGTAATAACAAAAGGGGGAACAATCATGATTCAAACTAAGGATATTATCGAACTTACAGACACATACGGAGCAAATAACTATCACCCACTTCCAATCGTTATTTCTAAAGCAGAAGGCGTTTGGGTAGAAGATCCTGAAGGAAATCGCTATATGGACTTATTAAGTGCATATTCTGCAGTTAACCAAGGTCATCGTCACCCAAAAATTATTAACGCTTTAATTGACCAAGCTAATCGTGTTACGTTAACTTCTCGTGCTTTCCATAGTGATCAATTAGGCCCTTGGTACGAAAAAGTTGCGAAACTAACTAATAAAGAAATGGTACTTCCAATGAATACAGGTGCAGAAGCTGTTGAAACTGCAATTAAAACAGCTCGCCGCTGGGCTTATGATGTGAAAAAAGTAGAAGCAAACCGCGCTGAAATCATCGTTTGTGAAGATAACTTCCACGGACGTACGATGGGTGCTGTTTCTATGTCATCAAACGAAGAGTACAAGCGTGGCTTCGGTCCAATGCTTCCTGGCATTATTGTAATTCCTTACGGTGATTTAGAAGCGTTAAAAGCTGCAATTACACCAAATACAGCAGCATTCATTTTAGAGCCAATTCAAGGTGAAGCAGGAATTAACATTCCACCAGCTGGTTTCTTAAAAGAAGCTCTTGAAGTATGTAAAAAAGAAAACGTTTTATTTGTAGCAGATGAAATCCAAACAGGCTTAGGCCGTACTGGTAAAGTATTTGCTTGCGACTGGGACGATGTAACTCCTGACATGTACATACTTGGTAAAGCACTTGGTGGCGGCGTATTCCCAATCTCTTGCGTTGCAGCAAACCGCGACATTTTAGGTGTATTCGAGCCAGGTTCTCACGGTTCTACATTCGGTGGTAACCCACTTGCATGTGCTGTTTCTATCGCAGCTCTTGAAGTGTTAGAAGAAGAAAAATTAACAGAGCGTTCTCTTCAATTAGGAGAAAAATTAGTTGGGCAATTAAAAGAAATTGATAACCCAATGATCACTGACGTTCGCGGTAAAGGTTTATTCATCGGTATCGAATTAAACGAGCCAGCTCGTCCTTACTGTGAACAACTAAAAGCAGCTGGTCTGTTATGTAAAGAAACACACGAAAATGTAATTCGTATCGCACCACCTCTAGTAATCTCTGAAGAAGATTTAGAGTGGGCATTCCAAAAAATTAAAGCTGTTTTATCGTAATGATAGAGAGGTTGTCCTACACGTTAGGACAACCTCTTTCCTTTTATAGTGATTTATATTAAAGTTTAATTGTAATTTTCTGTTTTTTATTCATAGAAGGAGGTGCGACATGCTATTAAGATATGGTAAACATATTAACTATTTAGCTACAGCTTTTATTTTAGTTACATTCTTTGGTTTCATCCTTTCCACAACATGGTTTCATTACTCAACTCCTACTACACTCACACTACTGAAAGCATCATTTTGGACTGCTGTTATTCTTACTATTATTGGATTTGGACGAGAAAAAAGCGCACTTGCGGTTATATTATTTGGCATTTGTACACTTGCATTAATTGGTCTTTACACTTTTGCCGTTATCGATTACCTCTATAACCCGAGACCATAGAAAAAGCTATCTTTATACAAGATAGCTTTTTTCTTCATTTCACTACATTTCGCAAAGTACCAATTCCCTCTACTGTAATGACCACTTCATCACCAGCGTGTAAAAACTTCGGTGGTGTAAAGCCCTTTCCGACACCAGCCGGCGTTCCTGTTGCGATAATATCGCCTGGTTCTAATGTCATCCCTTTACTTATCGTTGAAATAATTTCTTCAATTGAAAAAATCATTTTATTTGTGTTTGAAGTTTGTCTTACTTCTCCATTTACTACTGTTTCGATGTGTAATGCGTTCGGCGTTTCAACCATTGATTTATGCATTAAATACGGTCCCATCGGACAAAACGTATCGAAGCTTTTCCCAAGGAAAAACTGTTTATGTTTCCTTTGAATGTCACGAGCGGTTACATCATTTATAACTGTATATCCGAAAACATGGTCTAGCGCTTTTTCTTTTTTTATTTGCTTCCCGCGCTTACCAATAACAATAGCTAGTTCCCCTTCATAATCTAGTTCATTCGTTGCGTGGGAATGCCCATTGATTTTCTCATCAATTCCAATAACTGTTGTTGGTGCTTTCGTAAAAATCATTATATTTTCCGGAATAGACTCTACTCCGCCCATCTCGATTGCATGTTCACGATAGTTTTTCCCAACACAAAGTATATTCTTTCTTGGCCTTGGAATTGGTGCTAATATTTTCACCTCTGTTAACGGATAATACGCTACCCCTTCATTTTCCTTTGCCCAATGTACAATTTCACATATTTTCTCAAGACATTCAGTCCCTCTTTCAATACACTCTAACATTGTAATCGGAATCGTAACCTTTTCCCCTTTTTGTCTTTGCGCTTCTCTTAAGTGCAGTACTTTTTCTTCCTCTTCGTCTACAATACCTACAAATACCTTTTCCTCTTTCTTCGCCGTTACAAAACGCAATATTTCCACTCTCCATCCTAAAACTCATACCATTTAATTGTATTCGCATCTATAAGAAAAAAACCTTCTCATGCACGCTAATTTTTACAATATTCTTCTCACGCCTTATTCGTTACTCATTCATTATTTGACATAAAATGTAGAATTTTTACTTTTTTTAGCGAAGTTGTTTCTTTTTTATGCGATTTTTGTATAATATGTACTACATATATACTAAAAATTTCATTTAGAGATGGAGCCGATTTCAATGTTTGAGCAAGCTATTGAAAAAAAACGTGAAAAAATGATCTATTTTGCTGAACGCTACGGAATGACTTCTCAAAAAACAGTGGATTGTAGCCAAGAACTGGACAGGCTCTTAAATGTAATTTGGCATGTACATACGAATTTTCACCATAATCAAACACTCGATACACACACGCAATAACGTGTGTGTTTCTTTTATTTCAAAAAAACACACATTTTATTGAAAACGCCCATACAATAGTAGAAAAGAAAATTTTAAAAACGAAAGGTGTTTTATATGCCAGCTATGGTCGGACATATTCGTATCGTCAATATTGGGTCAAGTGGTATTTTTCACATTGGAGATGTATTTGCGATTAGGCCTATTAGTTATTCACGTGCTTTCGCTGGGGCCGGCTCTTTTAACGTTGGAGATAATGTTTCTGTCTACAATTATCAAAGCGCAACGACTGTCAATGATTCAGATGTAATCGATCAAGCGATAATTGGTTCAACTTAAAGGAGGCAATTGCATTGAATTTTTACGTGAACCAAAGTATTATCATTAACAGTATTAGAATCGATAGCATTACGACTTCTTCTGTATTCCAAATTGGTACAGCCGGAAGTATTAAAGCTCTATCTAAATTTTCAAATACGGGTGGATTTACAGAGCCTCTTCGCCCATTACAGGCGAAAGGACAAATTATTTCTATCAAACCATCAAATAGTTCTTCTTAAGGCATCCTTGTCATAAATATATAGCAGGAATATATTTACCCTCCCTATTGAAAAGGAGGTTTCACAAAATGAATCAAGATATATATACTTACTTACACCAACTTCAGCAAGCTCTCCAAATACAACAAGCAACCATCCTTAGCCTAGAAGATCAAGTCCGCCAATTACAAGAAGAGCTTAATGAATTAAAAAGTCGCCCCTCCTCTTCTATAGGAAAAGTGGAATACAAATTCGATCAATTAAAAGTCGAAAATTTAAATGGCACTTTAAATATTGGTTTAAATCCATTTTCAACAAAAGGACAACAAATTGAAGATTTTCAAGTTGATACAGAAACATTGAAGGTCAATCCTGAAACTGACACCAACCCTGACTTTTATCAAGGTATCCTTCAAGAAATGCATCGCTACTTAGATGAAGAAGCATATAATCGAATTCTCCATTTTGAACAAGAAGAGAGAACACCGCTTGATGAAATGTATCGACAAATGATGGTTGATGACATAAAAAAACAGATGGAGCATAGACTTCCTTATTATTTATCACAAGCTCAATCATATGAAGGTATTTCAACGGATCCAGATTATTTACGAGACCTCATTATTCAAGCAATGAAACAAGATATCGACAAAGCCTTTCTATCCTTTATTCAGCACATACCGGGAAATTTCCGAAAGGAGTAAGTATGTATGAATCTTAACGTTGTAAATCGTGAGTTAAAAGTCGGACAGATTAAAATGAACGGTGTATCTTCGTCCGCTCTCTTTTTAATTGGGGATGCAAATTTCCTCATTTTATCTTCTATTCTTGATACACCGTTTGAAACTGTTACAGAGGGTCCATTTGTACCATTAGTAACAGATGTCCCTCCTACTCCAGGTTAAGGAGACTGAGAAATTATGTTACATCATGTGTCTATTGTCCAAAATGTTTCTATTATTTCTTTAGGGATTACTGCTGTATTTCAAGTTGGAGATGCAAATCAAATGGAATTAAAAAGTAGAGCTCTTGCCGTCCACAGGGAAATCCCTTGTTATATAAAAGGTGAAGGGCGCTTAGATGCATTTGAAATCTTTACAGATGAACACATTACAATCCCAAAGCGAACGACAGATGTCAAATTAAATATTATAAATGAATGCCCTTTTATTGAAGTAAATAACGTTGAATTGCGAACACTTTTAAATTCTGGTTGCTTTCAAATCGGAAATGTTGATTATGTTTTTAATAACTCTCGTATTATGCAAATCCGCCAATATATTACGGATGAACCTTCCGCTCAATAATTCATATAGTAATTAAAAAGCTTAGTAAAGTAGGTGGATGGTATGCCTTCTGTTGTTGGAAATCTCGTCGTTCAAAACAGTAACGGTTCTTTCAATTTAGGAGATTTTTATAACGTGTCTCCGAAAGAAAACACGAAAGCTTATAACGGGTCCGGAGCTTCTAATGTCGGATTTGTCGTCAACACTTTTAACGGCGTTAGTGCAACAAATACGTTTGATTCTGATGTGGCAGATCAAGACCAGATTGGAACGGCATAAAAAAGAGGTGTCTCCTATAGGTGACACCTCTTTTTTATATGAAATAGTAACGGATCTTTTCTTTGAAAATTATTCATCACATCACCATTTATTTAAATGATAACCCGCTCTCCTCCAAAGCCTTCCTAAGCTTCGGCAAAGACGCAGGTCCCATACCATGCAGTTTTAAAATTTCTTTTTCACTATATTTTGAGAGTTCTTCTACAGTTTGAATTCCATGGTGTTCTAATGCCCTTCTTGCTGGCGCTGAAAGAAGAGAGAGAAAACCTTCTTTTGGCTTTCTCTCTTTCTCACAGGTTGGGCAAGTTGGACAATCGCTACTTTTATAGTACTCGTGTCCCTGTTCACAAGTTCTTAACGTTGTCATTTTTTATAGCCCCTTTCTGTTGTCTATTCCTCAATTTTCACAACATGATTCCCATCAAAGAAGTATAAGCATTTCTCTTTCACAGGATGTTGTAAGCTTTTTTCGAGTGCTTTTGCATATAACGAAAGCTGCACTTTATAGCGATCTTCTAAAATTGGTTTTGCTTGTTCAAATCCGCCTGGGAATTTACCTTCAATCGTATCTGTTTTGAAATCGATTAGCGTAATACCATCTTCTTCTTCAATCATGCAGTCGATAACCCCTTGGACAAGAATCGATTCCCCGCTATTCCCTTGCCAATCTTGATATGCTTCTTCTGCTGATAGCATCATCGTAAATGGAACTTCACGCTCAACACTTTTCGCCGCTAATACCCTTTTACCTAAGTCACTGTCAAAGAATGAAATTACTTTTTCAATCGCTATTTCTTCCGCCTGCTCGAATGTTAATAATTCCTTATTTACCATTCCAGCAATTTGTTCTTGAAGAACTTCAACCGTAATCGGCTTCTTCAAATCTACATGTTGCATAACGGTATGGACTGCCGTCCCACGCTCTGCGTACGTTAACCCTTTTTTCTCCATAAAGCGCGGACGTGTTTTAATTGGTGCACGTAGTTTTTTAATAAAGGCGTTATCGCTGCCTTCTTCAGACTGATAATTTCTCTTTATTTCTGTAACGGATTGCTTCGCACGATGAGAGGTTGCTTCCTCATACCCGTACTTCCACATTAACCTATCGTACACTTCTTCTTTTCGTTCACTTTGTAATGGCACAGCCTTTTTCTCACGAAGTGCTTCTAACAACTCTTGTTTCTCTTCTTGAACTGGCTCTGGTGCAAGTAGCGTGTTACCGTCCACAACTTCTACTTTCCAGCTAGTGTCATACCCGTACATTTCATCTGGAATACTTCCTTGTCCTAATTCAAGAAGCATTTCACTATCACGATGTCTATATAATGAAGGTGCAATCCAGTCTAAATAACAAGACGCTCCAGCACGTATGTGATCTGGTAATAACCACTCACTATGTTCCCTCGCATCGAGCCATTTTTCCATTTCCTTATTTGCATCCTTAACTGTTCCGATTAAAATTAACTTCTCTTTTGCACGCGTTAAAGCTACGTATAATACGCGCATTTCTTCCGCAATTAATTCCATTTTCATTTTACGTTTAATTGCAAGCTGTGATAATGTCGTATATTTAATTCGTTTACGCGGATCAATGAACTGTGAACCGAAACCGAAGTCTTTATGCAGTAAGAAACGTTTCATTAAATCTTGTGTATTAAAACGACGACCGAGTCCAGCTACAAATACGACCGGGAACTCAAGTCCCTTACTTTTATGAATCGTCATAATGCGAACAACATCTTCTTGTTCACCAAGAGCTCTCGCCGTCCCCATATCGTCACCGCGTTCTAAAATACGTTCAATAAAACGTAAGAAGCGGAATAATCCTCTAAATGATGTTGCTTCATATTGCCTTGCGCGGTCATATAATACACGCAAGTTTGCCTGCCTTTGCTTTCCAGCTGGTAAACCGCCGACAAAGTCATAATACCCTGTCTCACCGTACACTTTCCAAATTAAATCAGAAAGTGATTGTTGGCGCGCGAATTCACGCCATCCTTGCAGTAAGTTATAAAACCATTCTAGTTTTTCATGAAGTTCTTGTTCTTCTTCAAGCGGTGCACCTTTTAAGAATGAGCTCATTACTTCATAAAATGACCCTTTCTTTCCGTGAGCACGAAGCGTCGCAAGTTCTTCATCATTTAATCCAACGATCGGTGAACGAAGTACTGCTGCAAGTGGAATATCTTGCATCGGATTATCAATAACGCGGAATACGTTCATCATAATATTTACTTCTGTCGCTTCAAAGTAACCAGTCGCAAGGTCTGCATATACTGGAATTCCTTGTAGTTTTAACTCTTCCATAATTTGCGGTGCCCACGGCATAGAGCGAAGTAAAATAACGAAATCACGATATTGCACTGGTCGCATACTATCCGTTTTTCGGTCATACACTTCATAACCTGAATCGACCATCGCTTTAATGCGCTGCGCCATAAGACGAGCTTCCAGTTGCGCCTTTTCGACTTCCGTACCTTCTTCACCCTCTAGTACTTCTTCTTCCGTTTGCTGAATGCATAATAATTCAGCCGCTACATCTTCACCTTCTGGATAACTAGCGCCTAGTTTTAATTCAGCGTCAGCGTCGTAGTCAATCTCTCCAACTTCTTCGCCCATAATTTGTTTGAAAATAAAGTTCGTACCTGCTAGTACTTCATGACGACTACGGAAGTTTTTCGCTAAATCAATCTTCATACCGCCGCCCGATCCTTCTTGCGTGAAGCGTTTATACTTTCCTAAGAATAAGCCTGGTTCTGCTAGTCGGAAACGGTAGATTGACTGTTTTACGTCACCAACCATGAACAAGTTCCCTTCACTCTCAGAATCTTTCGTTACGAATTTAATAATGGATTCCTGTACGAAGTTCGTATCTTGATATTCATCGACCAGTACTTCTGCAAATTTATTACGATATTGAAGCGCTACTGCTGATGGCTTCACTTCATCATTTTCACTTTGTTCACTTAAAATTTGCAAACAGAAATGCTCTAAATCTGTGAAATCAACCATTCCTTTATCTCGCTTCATCGCTTGGAAACGCTCTGTAAATACTTTTACGAGCTTCACGAGTTTTTCTAATACAGGATGCATATCTTGAAAATCTCGTAAGAAACTTTCAGGTTTGCGGCTAAATAACTCTTCTTGTAATTTCTTCACTTCATCTTTCGCTTTATTACGAAGAGAGTCTACTTGTTTTACAACATCCTCGTTGTAATCACTTTTCTTAATACGCTTTAACGTTTGCCACGATACGTTTTGCATCGCTTCATACACGCTTGTCCACGATTCACGAGCTGCTGATGATAACATTCCAAGTAAAGCTGCATCCGCTTGCAGGGTTTCAACGCGAGGCGCCGGGCCGTCAGGAAGCATTGCGAGTTCGGTTGCTTTACGAATATGTTGTTCCGCTGTTTCAAGCTGGAATCTCACATCTTCTAATAGGTAAGAAGCATACACTAAATCTTCAATTGTCTTTCCTTCCACGTCGTATGCTTCTACTAATTTATCGAGCCATTTTTCCGGATTTGGATGCGCTCTTGATTCTGTATGAAGCGCTAAAATCATTCTTTGTAAGTCATCATCACTACGGTCACTCGTATAGCGATCAACTAATTCAAAGAAAATACTATTATCTTCGATTCCATACTCTTCTTCTAATATGTCATCTAGCACTTCTTCTTTTAACAACTCATTTTCTGTTTGATTTGCAATACGAAAACGAGGATCAACATCAAGCATGTAGTAATACCCTCTAATTACTTGTAAACAAAATGAATGGATCGTTGAAATAGATGCTTTATTTAATAGGCTCAGCTGTTTTCTTACATGCTGAGATCCTGGCTCATCAATTAGTACTTTTTCTAACGCTTCTCCAATTCGATTTTTCATCTCTTGCGCCGCTGCATTCGTAAATGTCACAACGAGCAGGCGATCGACATCGACTGGATTTTCCTCATTAATAATCTTTTTAATCATACGTTCAACTAATACTGCTGTTTTTCCCGATCCAGCTGCTGCTGCGACTAAAATGTCACGTCCATTCGCTACAACGGCTTTCCACTGGTCATCTGTCCATTGACTACCTTCTGGTTTTTTAGGCCAATTTTCTATCATTCTCCGTCAACCTCCTCTCTAATTTTCTCCATCGCTTCACTATCTTTCATATCTTTTAACGTACGGAATTGATTATCTTCAAGTGATTCATCAAACTGACAGACAGATTTGAAGTTACAGAACGTACATGCCGCTTTATTCCCCTTTTTGTAAGGAGCAATATCAATAACACCTTCTGTAATGTCTTTTCCGATATTTTCAAACGTATGGTGTACATATTTTTGCAGCACGTTAAACTCTTGCTCACTTGCAATGCTAGAACGTGCACTAAAACTACCGTCTTTTTTCAGACCAGCAGAAATAATATCTGAACTTCCTGTTGAAAGTTTATTATCCATTAAACGAACAACGTCAGCATCTCCTAGTACGAGGCCTTTCATTTTAAATTTCTTTAAAATTTCTTTTTCAATTTCAGCTTCAGATGCGTCACCTTTCATTTCAACAATCGGGTTATGAATATGAAAGTACAGTACACCAGCAGGTGATGCTGCGTGGCCTTTTTTCATCCACGTTTGTGCATTTGTAGTAACGACATCTAAATACGTTAACATTTGAAGTGCCAATCCGTAATACACTTCCGTTAAGTCTAACGCTTTTGAACTTGATTTATAATCAATAATACGAAGGAATGTTCCGTTTTCATCTTCAGCCTTATCCACACGGTCAATACGGCCGATAACTTCCATCTTCACACCATTTGGTAATGAGAATTCCATCGGCGGAAGCGATCCCGTACCGCCCATACCGAATGGCACCTCTAAATCAACTGGTACGAAACCACTCGACTTCGCGTGTTCACGAAGAATGATTGACGTACGGAAAATGATTTGTTGTAGTTTTTGTTTTAAATAGAAATGACGATTTGAGCTTAATAAAATTTGTCTTTGTAATAACGGTGCGATTTCTTCTATTACTAAAACAGAAAGATGCTCACACTCTTTTATTGATAAATCCGCCCAAGTGCGGTTTTCGCGTAATAGCCTGTCTGCAATTCTCTTCAGTGCTGCATGGAATAGTTCACCGATATCTGGTGCATCTAGTTTAAAAATATCACGCTCTCTTAACGATAAACCGTGCTGCGCGAAATGAGCGTACGCACAACGGTTGAAGAGTTCCATACGAGAAACGCTTCCTTTTATTTTATCTCCGTATAAATCTCTACTTACTACCGTACTTAGTTTCTGCGCACGATTTCGATAGAATAAACTTGATAACACGCGACTACTTTTTTGTTTCCATTCATCCGAAGTGACGTAGAAGTTATAGACGTCCCACCAAAAATCTAGATTCCCTTCAAATCCGTATCGCTTCCACGTTTGTAGTTGCTGCATGACATAAGATAACGTCACTTCTGGCGTTGCTACGTATGAAATTTGTTCCGAACGCGATAAGTCGTTTACGTCATTCGTAATAAACGAGTCTTTCACATTAGGGAACATTCTTTTTATTTTCTTAATAAAGCTAGATGCAAGTAATGTCTTTCCTTCTTCATCTGCAAGTGGGCATGAAATATATAATTTCTCAGACGCTCTCGTTATCATCTGATACATAACGAACTGCTCTTCTAATAAAGTTTGTCTCGTCGTTGGCGCGAGTTCAATTCCTGCCGCACCAAGAACTTCTCTTTCCTCATCAGAAAGCATCCCTTCATCCATCGGTGCTGCTGGTATGACGCCTTCATTTACGCCGATAATGAATGTTGCTTTCACGTTTGATAACCTGGAGTGATCAATATTAGCAACTAATACTTGATCTAATGATGGCGGAATGTTAGCGAATTGAAGTGCCTCAAGTCCTGTCGACATAACGTCCGTGAACATAGATAGTGACATCTTCTCCTCACCAAGCATTTCTACAAACGTATCAAGAAGGCTCATTACTTCTTCCCATACTTGTTCATGGTCTGTTGCAAATAAGAAATCTCCGCTCTCTTCTGCACGTATACGTAATTCTTCTAACTTCTTTGGAACGTCAAGTTCTTCTAAAAATAAGTAAACCGCTTCGCACATTTGCATCACTGTTCCCGCACGCTTTAACCTTTTTTGCATGCGAATAACTGGCGTTCTTACAACGTCACGCAGCCTGTTTATTTTCTCTTCCATTTCACGTTCAATATCTGTTATCATTCCGTTTGTATCGTCAAGTGAACGGTAACGGCGATACATCCACGGATCCTCAGAAGTCCATCTCTTCCCTTGTACACCGTACGCTAAACAGTAGTTTTCGAACTCATCCATCTCTTCACGCATCATTTCTTTCCTTACGTCTAATGGATATAAAAGCTCTGTTTTCACGCAGCGAAACACCGCGTCATAACGCCAATTTCCGCTAATAATTTCTAAGGCAGAACGAATACACTCTACTAATGGATGATGTGACATCGGGCGTTTTTCATCGATGAAGTGTGGAATATTATAATCTGTAAATAACGTTCGCATCACATCGTAATAACTTTCCCCGTTACGAAGAAGTACTGCAATATCTCGGTAACGATACGTTTCATCCGCGACAAGTCTACGAATTTCACGAGCAACCCCTTCTACTTCAGCTCGTAAATTCGCCGCTGTACTAATTGTTACACTTGCTTCATCATAATACTTTTCATTCGGACGCGCTTCATAATGCGTTTCTAAATGAGCTAATGCCGGAGAATGAAAACGCGGTTGTTCCATAAGTGGAATTGTTTTTTCAATTTCTATTTTCTCTTCACGCGCTACTTGTTTTATTTTTTCATATGTTAACGTCGTTTCATAAAATAAATCCAGTTCATTCACTGGCTGCGCTAATGTTTTTTCATCTATCGTTAACGTAATTGTGACTCTCGCTCCACAAATCATGAGCTGTCTTACAATTTCAAGTTCTTGCGGAGAAAATGAATGAAACCCATCTATATAAATTTCAGCACCATTTACATACTCAGACTGCGGAAGCTTTTCCACTAGCAATTGTAAATAGTCTTCTGAATCTAAATACTTCCCGATTAAAGCACGTTCAAAATCATCATATAATAGCTGTAAATCATATACTTTATTCGCTAATAACTTTTGCTCAGCACTGCTACTATGCGCATCTAATTGTTGCCACATTTCATATACGTTAGATGGCGTCACATTGTAGCGTTTAAACTCCGCAATCATACTGCCAAGATGCTCAAAGAAACCGTTTTGCTCCGCTGCTTTTTGGAACACCGATAATCCATCTTTACGAGATTCTACAATTTTACGAAGTAACATATGCACACCCGCTTCATCAATATGAAGACGACTCGCTCCGCCAACTTCTTGCAACACCTTCCAAGCTAATCGTGAAAAACTAAAAACTTGTGCCCGAATAGAACCTCTTACATCCTCCCTTTCAATTAACGCCTGCTGCGTCTGGAATGTCATCTGTTCTGGCACAAGATATAATATTGTTTTGCCTCTCGGGCGCTGTTTTAACTCTTCTTGCACTTCTCGTAAACAAAGTGTACTCTTTCCACTTCCCGCTCTACCAATCACCAATCGAAGTGACATGTAACCCCACCTTTCACTTACACAACGAACGTTAGTTTGCTACTATAATTGTATTATAGTACAAGAAAAAAGACAAACGGAGTTGTTTGTCTTTTCTATACTTCTACTTCATTATATCAACCTTTTGAAAAATTCGTTTGCACCTCTTGAATTGGCCAATATCGTAAATCGACTTTACCGACAACTGTATCAGCCTTCACAAAGCCAAAGTGTCTACTATCCCAGCTCCCAAGGCGGTTATCGCCTATTACAAAAATATGACCAGCTGGCACCACCTTTTCTTTCGTTAACTCTTCTAATGTAAAATCACCTGTTAGTTGCCTTCCATTTATCTCTTTCTTGTACTTCTCTAAATAAGGCTCATCAATAAATTGACCGTTTATATACAACTTATCATGCTTATATTCAATATGGTCTCCAGGTAAACCGATAATTCGCTTTACATAGTCTTCTTTTTTATTCGCATGAAAAACGACGACATCGAACCTGTTCAAGTCCCCCACTTGATAACTCACCTTATTTACAACGAGCATATTACCATCTTGCAATGTCGGCATCATTGACTTCCCCTCTACAACGTACGTTGAAAAGAAAAACGTTCGAAAAAATACAGCTAATAGTACACCAATTAAAATTGTTCGTATCCACTCTAGGCCTTCTTTTTTCAAAGTTTTCTTCATCCGCTTCTCCCCTTACCCTTTAATAATGAAGCTTGCATTTATAAAGTGAAACTTAATCGGTGGGGGTTTTGTTCATCCCGCACCGATCGGGCAGTTTGATCCCCACCTAACTTCTCTGCTTCAGCCGAATTTTTTGGAGGGAGTTTCACGGCCCTCAAATAGTGGGACAAAGAAGACTATTCTTAATGTAGTTCTAACTTTACTTCAATTCTTTTACCGACATACCATAAAATAAAAATAACAATCGCTACAATAACTGATTTCACCGGCTTATGAATAAACGACATTAAATCATGACCGATGTACGTTAAAATAAAAATCATCACAAGCTTTCCGAATGCGAGCGCAAGTCCGAACTGTTTTACGCTAATGCGAGATAAACCAGCTACAACGTTTATAAGCGCAGACGGTGTAAACGGAAAACAAAATATAACAAACACTGGCGCGAATCCTTTCCTTTCAATCCACCCCATTGCCTTCCGCACTTTCTCATGCTTATTTACAAAAGAAAAGAAACGGCTTCGTCCAAAATGGCGGATAATGAAAAAAACAAGCATAGCACCGATTACTGATCCAAGCCATGAATAAAGGAAACCCAGCCAAAATCCAAATGCAACAGCATTCGCTAGTACAAACACAATAAGTGGTAATGCTGGAATAAGTGCCTCTATCATCGGCAAACCGATGCCAAGAAGCGGTCCGAACGCCTTATAACTTTCAACAATATGATCCATATTTTCTGGTGAAAAATACTCTTTGATTGACTGAAAATCCATTCTACACTTTACCCCTTTACTCTAATTACTACCTCTACTGTATCATTGCTTTTCTGAAAGAGGAAATGGTAGATACGACATATGGAGATGTAATTATTAAGTTTCCATGTCCTTCATTAGAATTCCTTCATTATTTAGCTATGATAATCTTTCAATATTCGACAGGATATGAAGATAATTTAGACACTATACACAAATTGTAACTTAACGGTTACATTTGATGAAAAAGCAGAAACTACAGAAAGTAATAATTCGTCTTTTTCAAAAAAATACCCTTACTGCACGTAAGGGTATTTCTACCTATATAGAAAGAAGTATCATGTATACCACAAATATAAAATGATATATATTCACACGACATTAAATATATATAAGGAAATTACCATTATATTGTTCCATTAAAGAACAATATATTTGTACATCTCGCTCGTTTTATTTATGAATCTTACAGCGTAAACTGTATATATATAATGAAATAAAAAAAGGATGAGTCTCCTCATCCTTTTCCTCTCACACATCTTCTTCCCTAACAAAATACACTTTCTCATAAGCTGGTCTTAATGTTGATTCATCTCTTTTATCAATTTCTTTAAAACAAGGATTTCCTTGTTTCTTCTTTCGATCTTCATATTCTGTACGCAGTTTCGCTGTACGATTTTGTTGATTTTCAAAACTATTTTTTGATATTTCTAATTTCACAGCAAGGCCATTTATAAATCGAATAATAAGATTTCCATCTTTTAATTCTCGATTACTTTCGATATAAAAATGCGACAGCCACGCACACTCTTTTCTAGAATAAGAATAAGTAGGGAAAAAATAAAGTTGATCTGTCGGACTGATTGCAATCGGTGCTTTATGTGTAATGTGCGTTAACTCTTTCGTTCCTTCTTTTCTGCCCAAAAAACTAGATCCATGCTTACGACAACTTCTCTCTATAATATCTAGAGGCTTTTGAAATACGAAAAAAGAATCTTCCATTTCAACAACTCGCGTAACAATTTTCTTTTCACTTAGAATAACAGGAAGTAAGGCCATTGTATTTTTAGTTACAACATAATTTTCGACATAGCGTTCTACTTTACTTTCCATATCCTATTATCTCCTTTTTTCATTTTCTATTTATATTAGCAGCTGCATATATAATTTTAGCACCTACGAAAAGGAAATAGGTAACAGGTTCCGCTTTTTTACAATTTTTTATCATTTATCAAACATTTGTCAAAAAATAAAATCACAATATATAAATTAAGTAATTTTCCAACCATAAAAACAGCATTTATACTACCTATAAATATTTATTATCCCTTCCTCTTTTTACATCATTACAACAATTAACTTTGCTATAATTAAAATATAAATCCAATATATGGAGGGCCATTATGGAAGAAAAAGAGATCCAACCATCGATTCAAATGAAAAATAGTAGCGTCATTATCGTGAAAAATTCAGCTAGTATTATATTCGGTTTATTTTTCATTCTGCTATTCTTCGCTAAACCATTTCGTAAATCGAAATGTCCTGAATGTAAAAAACGCGAGAAGAAAAAAGCAGGGAAAGAAGAGTAAAAGGTCTTCCTTTTTGGAAGGCCTTTTACTCTTCTTCATTGCCTCTATAAACGTCGAGTACAACTTCATTTACATATATCTCAACAACAAAAAAAGGATGGCATGAGCCATCCTTTTTTCCATCATCAACTATAAAATTATAGTTTGATTACGTTTTTAGCTTGAGGTCCACGGTTGCCTTCTTCGATTTCGAAGCTAACTTTTTGACCTTCTTCTAAAGATTTGAAACCTTCAGTTTCGATTGCAGAGAAATGTACGAATACATCGTTTTCGCCTGGAACTTCGATGAAACCGAAGCCTTTTTCGTTGTTAAACCATTTTACTTGTCCTGTTACTGCCATGATTATTTCCTCCTAAGAAAATACAAATTATTTTAGTCTTCCTGTATAAAAAAAGAATCCACACATTATCAAACACGAAACATAAACTAGTTCTCACATACTTTTTCTCGTTCGTTTTCGGCACTTGATAATATATGGATTGCTTAATTTAACTATTCAACTGACATCATCATAGCATACTTAAAATAAAATGTACAATCTTTTTTGAAAATAGAATTTCTAATTTTTAGTATTTCTTATAAAATAAAATTATCTCTATTCTATATAAGGAGGAATTCATGACAACCAAAATTCCTAAAAAAACATTAAAGAGAATTGAGGAGGATATTGAAAATAATAATCTTGGAAAGGCAAGAGAAAGATTACATGGTCTCATCTTTACATATCCAAATGAATTACATCTTCGAAAACAACTCGGAGACATTTATTATAAATTACAATATCCAGAAATGGCTGGACGTTATTGGTATCTAGAGGAGCATAAAACAGATATTATGCATGAATCATGTTTATTATTTGAAAAATCAATGGGAAATGATCCTTATCATATTGCGCGTGCTTTAAAATTCAAAGGCGATTCTAGCAAGATAAAGAAATTGTATAAAGAGCAGCCTTTATCTCCAGTACAAAAAAAGTAGCAGAGGAATTAGTATATGAATATAAAGAAACATGGGAAGATAAGTTACTCTCTCTTGGGTGTCTAGTATTCCTTGCTTTCCTTCTTTTCTCTGCTATTGTCGGTATATTCACTATTTGGAATTGGATTTTTTAATTATAGGGGGAATTTTCACATGTCAAACTACGAACAAGAAGAAAAGCTAACAGGGGGAAACGTCTCAAACGTATATCGTTCTGAAAATACTGTTCGGCGGGAATTAAAGCCAGACAGTAAAAAAATTCATAAGCTATTACGTCATCTAGAAAACAAAGGATTTCATTATGCCCCAAAGTTTTTGGGCATAGATGAAAAAGATAGAGAGATTTTATCATTTATAGAAGGCGACGCAGGCAATTATCCTTTAAAAGAATTCATGTGGTCTAATGATGTGCTGAAAGAAATCGCAAAGATGCTCCGTCTGTACCATGATGCTGTAAGTGACTTTCCGTTATTAGCTGATTGGAAACCGATGGATCATACCCCACATAACATTGAGGTTTTATGCCACAATGACTTTGCTATATATAACATTATTTTTAATAATGAAAAGCCAGTCGGTATTATTGACTTTGACGTCGCTGCTCCTGGTCCAAGAATGTGGGATATCGCTTATACGCTTTATACTTGTGTACCTTTAAGTCGAGTGTATTATACAGAATCAGGAGAAGCCGTTCATTACGACTCATCGCAACACGCAGGTCGTATTAAAGAAAGAGTGAGGTTGTTTGCTCAGTCCTACGATAAAGATATGGACGAAGATTACTTCGAAATGGTGTTACTACGTTTAGAAGGGTTATGTACATATGTGAAAAGAAAAGCACAAGAAGGAGACGGAAATTTCCAAAGAATGATTGATGAAGGACATCTAGATCATTATGAAAAAGATATGACGTTTATTCGTGAGCATGGGAAAGAGTGGATCTAATATTATTTCTATTTTTGTTAGTAAATCGATATATCTTTTCGAATCGTAAATATATTTTAAGTTGTGTTACATATATCCGAATAATCGTTCATATCGTTTCTTTTCCTACCGGAACTATCACATCACTATCAAGCTAAAATCTCGAGATACCCCCTAACGAAATTTTAGCTTTCTATAGTTATGTAAGAGAATTCAGCCCATTTTTTCGTTTCACAAAAATTTTATAATAATTAAAATCACATTATAAAAATATTATATTATAATGCAACTAGTTAAAGGGAAACTTTAATCAGTGGGGTTTTGTGCATCTCCCACGTAACTTCTTTGCTCCAGCCAACTTTTGAGGCGGGAGTCTTACTGCCGCAAATAGCGGGATAAAATTACAAGGCCGTTTGCCATGGGGGATTTACATACATGAAAAAGATTTTATTTTTGTTATTGGCTACTATTATTACGTTAACATACCTTCTAGTTTTTAATAAGACTATTGATTCTGAAATTAAAGGATTCCCTATACCTTATGAAGCTAAATTAATTCATACTACTGAGGAGATAGGTGAGTATGTATATAAAGGCGATTGTTTTGAATCAGGTTTATCTATATGGTATCAAATACATATAAAATTAAAAGGATGGGATAAAAATTTTGCAGAGGGTGGAATGAAAGTTTATGAGAAGGATAATAAAAAAGTAACCGTAATATATTTAACGGGAGAAGATGTTATCAGTTTATATAAAGAGTAATAAAAAAGGTGATCACTTAATTGTGATCACCTTCCTTTTATTTCGTAAACTGAGCTTCTTCTGTAGAACCTTTTAACGCTGTTGTTGATGAAGTACCGCCTGTAATGACTTGTGCTACTTCATCAAAATAACCTGTTCCTACTTCGCGTTGATGACGAGTTGCAGAGTAACCGTGTTTCTCTGCTGCGAATTCCGCTTGTTGTAATTCAGAATATGCTGCCATGCCACGGTCTTTATAGCCACGTGCTAATTCAAACATGCCGTAGTTTAATGAGTGGAATCCAGCAAGTGTTACGAACTGGAACTTGTAACCGTAAGATGCGATTTCTTTTTGGAAGCTCGCAATCGTTTTTTCATCTAATTTTTGTTTCCAGTTAAATGACGGTGAACAGTTATAAGCGAGTAATTTCCCTGGATATTTTTTATGGATTGCGTCTGCAAATCGTTTTGCATCTTCTAAATTTGGTTCAGACGTTTCACACCAAACGAGGTCTGCATACGGTGCATACGCTAAACCACGTGCAATTGCTTGATCCAGTCCTGCTTTCGTACGATAAAATCCTTCTGGTGTTCTTTCTCCTGTAATAAACGCTTGATCAACCGGATCGATATCACTCGTAATTAAATCAGCTGCATCTGCATCTGTTCTTGCAACGATAATTGTCGGCACTCCCATTACGTCCGCAGCAAGGCGTGCGGAAATTAAATTACGTACCGCTGTTTGTGTCGGCAGTAATACTTTTCCACCTAAATGTCCGCATTTTTTCTCTGAAGATAATTGATCTTCAAAGTGTACACCTGATGCACCCGCTTCAATCATACCTTTCATAAGCTCGAATACGTTTAATTGTCCGCCAAATCCAGCCTCTGCATCTGCTACAATCGGTACGAAATAATCTGTATCATCGCTTCCTTCCATATGCTGAATTTGATCCGCACGTTGAAGTGTTTGGTTAATTCGTTTTACTACAGCTGGTACGCTGTTCGCTGGATATAAGCTTTGGTCTGGATACATATGTCCAGAAAGGTTTGCATCAGCCGCTACTTGCCAACCACTTAAGTAAATTGCTTTTAATCCCGCTTTCACTTGTTGCATCGCTTGGTTTCCTGTTAATGCACCAAGTGCGTTAATATAATCTTCCGTATGAAGCGATGTCCAAAGCTTCTCAGCACCGCGGCGTGCTATTGTATGTTCAATATCAATCGAACCACGCAAACGAATTACATCTTCAGCTGAATACGGACGTGTTATTCCTTTCCATCTCGTATCTAATTCCCAGTTCTCTTGTAATTTATCGATTCTTTCGTTTTTCATTTATTCCATCCCCTTTTCACTTTATAAAATTTCATAACCCGGTAATGTTAAAAATGGTACGAACTCATCATTCCGAACGAGGTTTGTAAACAATGTTGTCGCCTCTTGGAATCTCCCTTTCTTAAAGGCTTCTTTACCAATCTCTCTTTCTATCTTTACTAATTCTTCTTCTTTCCATTCTTCCATTAATTCGAGCGTAATATTGCGGCCATCATTTAGCTTTCCGCCTTCATGACGAATCCATTGCCATATTTGTGCTCTGGAGATTTCCGCAGTTGCTGCATCTTCCATTAAGTTATAAATTGGCGCTGCTCCCCGTCCACTTAACCAAGATGCAATATATTGAATACCTACACTAATATTCGTGCGAAGACCTTCTTCTGTAATCGTTCCCACTGGTACTTCTAATAAATCTTTTTCTGTAACACGTATTTCTTCACGTTTCCTAAAAATTTGATTCGGCGTTTTCATAATGTGATTAAATACTTCCATTGCAACCGGTACAAGTCCCGGGTGGGCAACCCAAGTCCCATCATGACCGTCTAAAGCTTCCCGCTCCTTATCAGCACGCACCTTTTCGAAAGCCGCTTCATTCGCTTCTGGATTATTTTTAATCGGAATTTGTGCTGCCATTCCTCCGATTGCTGGTGCATTACGGCGATGACATGTTTGAATTACTTTTAAAGAATACGCGCGCATAAACGGCGCCGTCATCGTGACTTGCGCTCTATCTGGCAGTAAAAATTCATTATGATTACGGAAACCCTTTAAGAAGCTGAAAATGTAATCCCATCTTCCGCAGTTTAAGCCAGCAGAATGATCTTTTAGCTCATACAAAATTTCATCCATTTCAAACGAAGCGTGAATCGTTTCCAATAGCACAGTCGCTTTAATTGTTCCGTTTGGAATACCGATGTATTTTTGAGCAAATACGAATACATCGTTCCATAATCTCGCTTCTAAATAACTTTCCATTTTCGGTAAGTAAAAGTACGGGCCACTTCCTTTTTCTAAAAGTGCCTTCGCATTATGGAAAAAATACAGACCAAAATCCACTAAGCTGCCAGACATATTTTTCCCATCAACTTGCATATGCTTTTCCTCTAAATGCCATCCTCTTGGACGCACAATGAGTACAGCTGTTTTATCATTTAATCTATATTCTTTTCCTTTATCATTTTTGTGTGAGATCGTTCCCTTTACTGCATCTCGTAAGTTAATTTGGCCTTCAATTGCATTTTCCCAAGTTGGTGAATTCGAATCTTCAAAATCCGCCATAAAAAGATGAGCTCCTGAATTTAAAGCGTTAATGACCATCTTTCTATCTACCGGCCCAGTAATCTCTACGCGGCGATCCTCTAAATCTTTCGGAAGCTTGGCGATTGTCCAATCCGTTTCACGTATGTGCTTTGTTTCTTCTAAAAACTTCGGAAACTCCCCTGCATCAATTCTTTTTTGTTTCTCTACACGTTTTTGTAATAGTTCTGTGCGGCGCTCATTGAAATTTTCATGTAGTTCCTTTAAAAAACTAAGCACCTCAGGTGTCAATATTTCGTTGTACGCTGGTAACATTTCTCCGGGCAATGTAACCCGTGAAGTTTGCGTCGACATATTAGCATCCCCTTCTTAAACTGTTTTATAACAGATTTGATTTTATGTTTTATATTATATAACAAATCTTCAGAAAAGGAAGTTTTTTTTGAAAATTCATTTCATTTTTTTTGAAAACGCCGTTCTTTCGTGCTCTATTCCATACAAAAAAGGCCACTGTTATACAACAACGGCCTTTTCGTAACATCTTCCAAAATTAAAAATGAAATTATATCAAATACAACTTTACATTTCAGAGGTAGCACTTCCCTTCACCGATAGCTCCTTTTCTCTTCCTTTACGAAAAGTGAGTGCCATTCCTACAAAAATAAGGACAATCCCTGCAACTTGCATACTAGTCGGTCTAAATCCGGTAAAGACCGTATCTAACAAAATTGCAACAGCAGGATCTAAAAACACTAATACAGAAATAAGTCTCGTCGATAAATCTCTTAAACTGTCAAAAAACAAGTAATATACAAACCCAGTATGTATAAGTCCTGTTGCCGTTATCATCATCCAGTTCGTCTCTGTTAAACCTTGAAACTGTCCGAAATCCACAAATGGTAACAATAAAAATATACCTAAAAACGTTTGTACAAATGTCATCGCATATGCACTCGTATGCTTGATTCCTTTTCCTAATAAAGTCGTAAAAGCATAAAATAACGCTGCAAGTAGTGCCCATACCATTCCAGATGACATGAGTTTCTCGAGCGACACACTTCCATCTACTCCAGCTACTAAAACCGTGCCGAGGAAACAAATGACAATGGACATAACGGCAAACGCTGTTAGCCTCTCTTTAAATACGATACTCCCAATCATTAATACGATAATTGGAGCGAGATGATAGACAGAAATTGCAATTGTAATTGACATAACTTCAAACGCTTTAAATAGAAATACCCAGTTAAAAACGAGAAATACGCCGCACGCTAATATTTGCACAATCTCTTTTTTATTCCACTTTTCATTTTTATATTGTCCGGTCACTAACCAACATAACGCTAAAAATATAGTTGCACAAATACAACGAACAAATACTAATTCAAAAGACGGTAAACCTGTTTGGACAGAAAAAAATCCAATTGATCCGAAAATAGACATCGAAAGGATCATTTTTATAGTCGGCATTGATTTTTTATTGTACACCCTTTCTCTCCTCCTACAATCACTCTCTTATAAAACTAAAAATTCTAAAAACATTACTTATTATTATATATTACAATCAAAAAATTGTAAAAAACTAGAATATAACGAGTGACATCCACACAAAATTTTCATAATAAAAAATCATCCTTTTGTATTCCATAGGATGATTTTTTATACGTATTGAGAGGTCTATATATTTATAAAGACTTACATATACTCTACTATTTTTGAAGAGTAAATTGGGAAACTATTTGTTTTAGTCCTCCTGCTACGTTGTGCAGATGTTCAATTGAAGTCGAAATCTCTTGAACAGATTTTTCTTGCTGTTGAATAGACTCTTTTACCCTATCAGTTCGATCAGATGATCTTTGAGAAATTTGCGCCATATCTTCTGTAGAAGCAGAAATCTCCTCACTACTCGCTGCAATTTCATCTGTAGACATAGATACCGTTTGAATTTGCTCAGATACTTGCTGCACTTTTTCTGTAATAGTTCCAAATACTTTTTCTGTATGCATTACTACTTGTGTACCTGCCTGTACCTCATTATCTACTTTCCCCATCATATGTACCGTATGATTCGTTGTTCCCATAACTTGAGTAATAAGCTTCTCAATTTGTTTAGCAGAATCACTAGATTGTTCTGCTAATTTTCGTACTTCATCTGCCACAATTGCAAATCCTCTACCACTTTCTCCAGCACGTGCAGCCTCAATTGCGGCGTTTAATGCTAATAAGTTAATCTGAGAGGTAATACCTTGCATAACATCAATGATTTTAACAATTTCTTCTGATTGTTCTTTCATCGTCTCTACTTGTTTCACACCGCTATGTACTGAATTTTGGATTGTATCCATCTGCTGAATCATTTGTTTCATTAATTTGTTACCACTCTCTGCATCTAATGCTGATTGAGCAGACAATTCATTTACAGAGGATGATGTATTCACTATGCTCTGCATTCCTTGTGTCAACTCTTCCATCGCACCCGCAGTCTGTTCCATTGCTTGCATTTGGCTCTCTGCGCCATTGGCAACTTCTTCAATATCCATAGTGATTTTCTTTGCTGCACCGCTAGATACTTCTGATGCAGATACTACTCCGTCTGCATGTTGGAATAAAAGCTGAATATTATTCTCTACTTCTTGCATATTTGTTCTTAGCCCTGCAATCATCTCGTTAAAATCACTTACTAATATACCTAATTCATCTTTAGCATTATAATCACCATGTACAGTTAAATCTCCCTCTTTTGCTCTTTCCATCATACGACTAACCGTTTGTAAAGGAGCAACTATAAGCTTGCTAATAATATAACTTACTATACATATAATGATTGTAGTAACTACTGCAAGAATGATAAAGGTAATAACGGACCGATCTATCATTTTTTGAGAATCTTTAAATACTTGGTCAGCTAAGTCTGAAACATAAGTTTCTAAATCTACAGCATAACCAGCTAACTCTACTCCCTTCGGTTTTAAGTCCTTTTGAAATTCGTTTACCATTTGAGATTCATTTGTTCCCTTCGCTTTGTCAAACAACTTCTTATATGTCTCCATATAACTTGGCAAAGATTTCTTCATCTTCTGAAACAGCTCATCCTCTTGCTTACTTAAATTAACGCCATCATCATATTCTTTTAATAAAGAATCATATTTTTTAAGATCCTTTTCAACATTACTAATAATCCCTTCTTTATTTGTCCCCTCATTTTGTGACGTTGTAATTAATTCTAGTAAGTTATATTCTAGTGAATTTTGTGTACGAAGCATTCCTTCTAATATAACTGCAGAATTTTGATAATCATCTACTACAATCTCTGTATCGCGCTTAATCTTATTAATAGAATTAATTGCTACACAGCTCATAATTGTCATGCCCAAAACTGCTAATGAGATAAGTAAGAATAATTTATGTTTCACTTTTAAATTTTGTAAAAAATACATATTTCCACCTTTATTCCTTTATATATAGATTTTTAGAATTTTATAGCTTATTATTTACAAAATCTCAATAAAAAGCAATGATAAATATTCCCAATACCAAACTGATATTTCTATAAAAAAGAAGTAGCATAATCGCTACTTCTTGTTTTTTTGTTTCTCATATTGTTCAAACGTATGAATTCTTTCGAAAATTGGTGGATGTGTGTATAAGAAAAATTTGACTAACGCAGGTGGATTCACTTGGCTTAAGCTTGTTTTTGATAAATATTGAAAAGTTCTCACACCAGATTTCCCATCTTTCGTCATATTTAAAGCGTATTGATCTGCCGCTCGTTCTTCTATTCGTGAAACGTAGTTTGTTGCTGGTTGTGATGCAAAAGATAATAAAGAGGAAATTAAGAAAAACAAAGGTAAAATTGAAAAACATGCCATTTTGGAAATTTGCAGCGTATCTCCCCATTTTCGAATACACATATTTAAAATACGACTAATTACATACATACCTATAAACGATATGAAAATATAACTCGCAACGCCCCAATATATATGTTTCATTACGTAATGTCCCATTTCATGGGCCATAATAAATAAAATCTCTTTATCTTTTAATTGCTTAAGCGTTGTATCCCACATTACAATACGCGAGTTAAGGCCAATTCCTGTTACATATGCATTTAACGAATTCGTTTTTTCCGACATATTTACTTCATATACGTGTTTAGCAGGAATGTCAGCTTTGTCTGCCATCGCTAAAATTTTCGTTTCTAACTCTTTATTTTTCAGCGTCGAGAAGTCATTGTAAAGCGGATCAATAATAACAGGTTGCACGAACGTTAAGAAAATTGTAAACGGTACAGAGAGTGCCCATCCTGCTAGCCACCATCTCTTCGGAAATTTACGGATAAGCCATAAAAGAACTGTAACAATGAGTAACATCGTCGCATAATTAACCCAAAAATCGATAACGTGATCTTTTATCCAGCTTTGTGTACTTTGCGTGGAAATACCGTAATCAACGGACACTTTACGGCCGATCCATTGCATCGGTAATGCAAGAATGGTTGTCAGTAGTGATAAATAAAAGAAATAAATCGCAATTTGTAAGACATTTATTTTGGTCGTTTCCTTCGACCACTTCTCAAACTTTTTTGAAATACCGAGCACGAGTACAAATAATAAAATAATCCATTCAAGGGGCGTCGCTAAAAAGAAAAGTAAATTTTTCACGCGCGAATAATCTTGGCTTAGCGTAAGCTCTTTCGCATTCATAAAGGTTTCTGGATCTGCACTCGTTCCTTTATACATGTCCGGAATGAGTTCATGATTCCATCCAAATAAATACCAATATATAAATAACGCAAATCCAACGTACAAAAAAAGCGACCACCCAATAACTTTCCTCACGTTATTCCCTCCTCTATGCTGCCTGTCTATTATTATTGTAAGTTCGTACATGCTAAATTAGAACAAGCTAATTACGAGAATTGCTCGAGAGCCTTCTATTTACATAAAGTGAAACTTTAATCAGTGGGGGTTTTCTTCATCCCCCACTGATTATTAGCCTTCACCAATCGGGCTTTTACGGGCAGTTGATCCCCCGCCTAACTTCTTTGCTGTCACTGAATTTTGAGGTGGGAGTCTTACTGCCCGTTAATGCGGGATAAAAAAAACTCTTCTACATAAGAAGAGTTTTACCTATTTTTAGACACTTTCCTCGGTTCATAATTCGGAATAAGAAAAGCACTTACAAACCAGCACATTAAACCAGCGCCTTTTACATATTTTACATATTCATAGTCTTGAAAAAATAGCGTCGTTATAATAATCGTAAAAAAACCTACTAAAACAAATATATACCCTATTTGTTTCTTCGATAACATAAATACTTATCCCCCTTAAGGCAGTACATCTATTAACAAACTGAAATCTTGTACAGAAAAAGAACTATATTTCATAATACCTTGTACAGCTAAAAGTAAAACAAGACCGATCACACACATATAGTTAACACTTTCGTCACCCTTTTTTTCAGTAACCATGCCACCACTTATACATAAGACCCCTAATAAATGGAGCGCTAAATACATGAAAAAGTAGGCTTCCTCCCAGCGGAGAATAACATTTACTGTCGTTATTAGCACTATGCTAAGTAAAATCAAATAAAAAAACTTATTTGATGATATTGTTTCATTCATATAATTTTATACATTCCTTTCAAATTTAGAATTAATGATGTCTCAAAGCTATAAAGTAAATGATTGTTTTCATACCATAAAACAAAAGGAAAGCTCCCATTACTTTCGCGAATACTTTATGAACCCGCACATACTTCTCTTCATTTTTTCTGAAGATACGCTTCATCATTGCTTCTAACATTAGACCGAATATTATTAAAATCCCTAATACAATAAGAAGAGAAATAATATTTTCTTTTAAATGAGTACTAGAAAATAAGTAATACTCCGGAAACACAATTGTATCTACTACAGGTTAAAAAGCCAATGACAAAAGCCTTTATCACACATATCTGTAATAGACGTAGCATCTATAATGTCTTTCAATATTTTTTCAATCGTTTTCTTCGTCTCATTTATCTCCCACTACATCTGCAAAACTCTCTACCTGCTCTGCGTATATAACTGGCACTTCTTTACTCCAGTATTTGCGGTTAACAAATAAAAAGATGAGTACTAAATTTAATCCTGTTATAAAAATAATCAGTCCTGGAAAGAACGTCGTATAGTTTGAGAAATCTGCAAAACTCATGATCTTTTCTCTACTTACTAGGAACGATGCACAAAGTACAAATGTATTATTTAACATATGTATCGCAATTGGCATGAGTAAGCTTTTCGTACGAATATATACGATTGATAATACGATACTAAATACGGCGGCACCGAGAAAATCGACATGTAATATCGCAAATAAAAGTGCCACTGCAATCATCGCTATACTCGTTCCCCATTTCGCAGCAAAGCGCTGAAGTAAAAATCCACGAAAAACAAATTCTCCAATAATAGGTGCGATAAATACAACCATAATAAATTGATATATATATCCCCCGGCACTATCTACAATCGGTTTGTGTAAAGCATTCATAATAAAATCTGGTGTAATCCATGCAAAGCTGTACATGTATAAAATCAGATACCCGTAACTGAACATGCACAACATAATCGTAATGTATATAACTTGCACCAAGTTAAATGTTTCATTTTTATTAAGAAATAATGAAAATGAAACACGGTGCTTTCTATACTCATAAAAAATCCATGCAATCGGAAGGATATAAAATATAAGTATATTTATAAAAGATGAATTTTGTATATGAAATGTACTTTCTAGCAATTTTTCACTACTTCTCGCTACTAAAATTAATAGTGCAAATACAATTAAAAAATATCTAGCTCGCATCATTTGAAACGGATTCACACTCATCTCCTCCCCTATGTTACTTTTATCATATCATTTGATTCTTAATTTTTTATAAAAGAAAACCTTAAATTTTCCTTAAAAATTCCATATGTTACAAAAAGATGATATGATATTCGAGGAAATTAAGGGGGATTCTTATGTATCAAGCAAATATATTACTCGTCGATGATGAAACAGCAATTTTACAACTACTAACTACCATTCTTGAAAAAGAAGGTTTTTCTCATATTACAACTGCAACATCAGCTGAATTAGCTTTATCTCTCACCGAACAAAACAATTACGATTTAATTATTTTAGATGTCATGCTTCCTGGACAATCTGGTTTTGATATTTGTCCAATTATTCGCCAACAAACAGATTGTCCAATTTTCTTCCTATCAGCGAAGGCATCTGATTTAGATAAAATATCTGGATTTTCATACGGTGCAGATGATTATATTACGAAGCCATTTAATCCATTAGAAGTCGTAGCTCGTATGAAAGCACAACTTCGAAGACATATGAAACAAACCGTACCACACGAACAAAAAGCACACTCCATTTCATTTGGGAGATTTGAAATTGATCAACATTCCGCAGAACTTACAGTAAATGGACACGTTGTCGAATGTTCCGCTCAACTGTTTCAACTACTACTCTTCTTTTGTGAGAATCCGAACTACGTATTTTCGAAAGAAGAAATATACGAAAAAGTTTGGGGAGCACCCGCCTATAATGGCGATGACAATACTGTTATGGTCCACATTCGAAAGCTACGCGAAAAAATTGAACAAGACCCAAGTAAACCAGAATACATAAAAACTGTTCGCGGACTTGGCTATAAGTTCGTTACAAAGTAGGGTGACAATATGAATCTTAATAAACGACTTATCATCCAATTTATACTGCAACACGTTTTTGTTTTAGTTACATTACTTATTGCTGTAGTCGCTGCTTTCACTTATTTAATTTTTCTTGTTACTAGTATTTCATACGAACCTAATATTCCGGATTCTGATAGTTTTACAATTTCAAGATATATCTCTTCAGAAGATGGCGATATTACGTTAAAAAAGGAAGTAAAAGATTTAATTAAAGAGAAAAATGATTGGATTCAGATTGTAAAAGAAAACGGCAAAGTCCTCTATCAATTTAATACACCAAGTGATGTCCCAACTTCTTATACGAAAACATCTTTACTCGCACATATACAGAATCATATAGAAAGCCCTTATACATTTACATATTGGGAAATTGAAGTAGAAGAAAAGAACGTACTTGTTATTTATGGCGGTATGTTAAAAAGTAATGCATTACTAAAAACAATTCAGAAAGAACACCCTTCTGTTTCTACAGATTCGTTCACATTAACGGAACAAGAAAAACAGTTACTCTCTAAAGAAAAAGCAACAATGCAAATATTTAATCATAATGGCGAAGAGATTTTTTCCTATCCGACTGGAAAGAAAAAAACACTTTCAACAATACAGACTGCTCTTAACGAAAAAGAACCGTGGAATCATAAAGAAAACACGTCTAGCTTTTACGATGCAAATAGCGGTCAGCTTCTCGTCATTACCGCAAAAAATGAACGCTACTATCCAGATGATGAAATTGAGGATATATTTACTAAGAAGTTTCTAATCGGATGTGGATTAATCCTTCTTATCGTCTTTGTTTATTTAGTCATTCTATCTATTTGGTACGGAAATAAGTTTGGGAAACCGTTACTACACGCAATGCGTTGGCTTAAAAATATCGCTGGTGGAAAATATGAAGAGCCTGTTAGTAAAAAAGGAAAACCAGTTCGATTCAGGCGATCTGGTAAAGAAAAATGGTCATTTCGCTTATTTAGAGATGTTACTAGCTCACTAGAGCACCTTTCAATTACACTCAATAAAAATGATGCGATGAGGCAAGTACTGCAGCAAACACGTGAAGAATGGATTACCGGTCTCACACACGATTTAAAAACACCACTTAGCTCTATATATGGATACGCATTATTACTAGAATCAAAGCAGTATAACTGGACTGATCGTGACATTCAGCAATTCGGCAGCGTTATGAAAGAGAAATCTCAATATATGACTACACTAATTGACGATTTAAGCTTAACGTATCAATTAAAAAACAATAGCCTTCCTGCCCAGCACGTAAACATTGAAATGAATCAATTCGTCCAAAAAGTATTATTACAATTTATTAATAATCCGACACTGCAAAATCAAAATATTGAATTCGTACCGAGCTCAAATAAAATTCAATATTTCATTGAAGAAAAATTGTTCCAGCGTATTATCGAAAACTTACTAGCAAACGCTGTGAAACATAATAATGAAACGACAAACGTAATCGTAAAGCTTTCGCAGGATGTAAATTCATTTACACTATCTATTTCAGATAACGGAAAAGGAATGGACGATAAAACGAAAGAACTTCTATTCGAGCGATATTACAGAGGAACGAATACAGAAGAAAGCAACATCGGAACTGGACTTGGTCTCGCCATTACGAAACAGCTCGTTCATGCCCATAACGGGACAATTTCTATTGATAGTGAACTCGGGAAAGGAACGACGATTGTTCTTGTATTTCCGTTTCGTTCGTAGGAAAGGCGCTATGTGGCGTCTTTTCTCTTTTGGAGTGATTTTTTGGTAAATGAAATTATGTCGCGTGTCTTTTATCAGTGGTTCGTCGGTAAAAGAAATTATATCGGCGATTTTCTAAATATATCGGCGCAACTCGAAATATATCAGCGATTTTTCAAATATATCGACCGCAACTCGAAATATATCAGCGATTTTCCAGATATATCGATTTGTCGACAAAAATCATCAAATATAGCAATCTATATGATAAGAGGATCTGTATTTCATACTTCTTACAAAAAACAATTCAATATTCTCCCCGTATTACGGATAAAAAAGCGAACCTCTCTGGTTCGCTTTTCCCCTATTATTTCTTCTTCACTGGTAGCCAAAGTTCAATTTGAGCAAACTCACTTTTATCTGCATGGGAACGCTCATCATATAGTTCAAACTCTGTAACGCCGCAATGTTCATATCCTGAATGCGGGAACCATTCTGAGAATACTGCATTCCACGTTTGATGAATAGACGACACCATTTCTGCATGAGGAACTTTCGGTGTTGTAAATACGGCATATGTTGCTGCTGGGAATGTACGCTTTGCAATTTCATTTGGTACATTTTCAAAGCCTGTAACTTCCATTCCGATAATATAAGTGAAGTCCCCTGTTTCTAAATTAAAATCAGTACATAATCCAAGCTCTACCCATTGACTCGTATCTTTACGATTCGGAATTGTCGTTCCAAGATCTTTTTGTAAATATTCTTGCCAAAATGTTGGAATGTCTTGATGGTTTTTTCCTTCTTTACTTGTCGTCTTCAGTTCATAACCTGCCATTAAAAATTCTGGTTTATTTACAATACGATATTCCATTTGTATGCCCCCTAAATACGGATTTAATTTTCTTTGTTTTACATTCACACTGTAATACATCGGTGTTTCAATTTCTTGTTTTCGATATTCACTCGGTGTCATTTGAAATAATTTTTTAAAGGCTCTCGTGAACGTTTCGTGAGATTGAAAGCCATGCTCAAATGCGATATCAATAACTTTTTCATCCGTATGAGAAAGTTGATAAGCTGCCCGGGCTAACCTCCTCTTTCGAACATACTCCATTACCGTATCACCTACTAACGCCTGAAATACACGATGAAAATGCGACTCAGAAAAACCTGCAATGCGAGCTAAATTACGCAGCGTCTGTTTTTCCATTACATCTTCCTCAATATAATCAATGGACCTTTGAATTTGTATTTCATAGCTTTCCATCTCTGTTCACCCGCCTTATATGTATTATGATAAAAGAGAATCCTATCCAATTCTTGACGTTTTTTACTATAATTTTAAAAACAAATGTAACTTTTTTATATGTATTTCGTTGTTATGTATGAAGGGAGGGAAATTAGTGAAACGCAAACAATCATTAGAAGACATTTATTCAGATCATATGCATGATTTATTTCGCTATCTTCTCTCCCTAACCGGAGATTCCCACTACGCGGAAGATCTTATGCAAGAAACATTTTACCGAATGCTCGTCCATATTGACTATTACAAAGGAGAAGAAATTAGACCTTGGTTATTTACAATTGCCTACAACGCCTTTATCGATTGGTATCGAAAAGAAAAGAAATATAAAACAACTGAAGTTGCAGAATTCCATTTACCAAACGTGCCAAGTACAGAACATGCATATTTCGTAAAACATGAGATTACTAGTTGGTTAGACCGTTTATCCTCACTTCCGCTCGAAAGACGAAACGTGCTGCTACTACGAGATTACTACGGATTCTCTTATAAGGAAATAGCAGAAATGACCGGTCTCTCATTAGCGAAAGTGAAAATTGAATTACACCGCGGACGAAAAGAAGCAAAAAGCATAAAGGAGTGATACAGATGGGTTGTGCAGAGTTTAAAAAACTATGGGAAAAGTACGAAAACGGAACGCTCACGCATGATGAACAAGAGCAGTTAGAAAGTCATATAGAAACTTGTGCAGAATGTGAAGCTCATTTAGATGAATTGCTTACGAAGAGTGAACCCGTAAAGAAAAAATTACCGCCAAAAAATCTTAAAGTTCCTTTTTGGAGAATTAAGTGGAAACATCGGTTACAAACGTTTGGTTTTATATTATCCATTTGCATCGTTATATATATAATCGGCGGGGTATTATCAGCCTTTTATTTTCAAGCTAATAATGATAAAAGGCTAGAAGAAATTAGAGAGGTTCCTTCACTTGCACTTGAAGCAACGATCCCAAATAGCCGCGTTATGGGGGGCGGAACAAGTGTAGAAGCTTTTTTCCGTACGAACAGCAGCTTTGATTTAGTAAGAACCGTCGGTAAAAAAGAAATGCCACTCGGTACAGTAGAAACAAAAAGCTTCTTATCATCTGTAGATGTCACGAAACAAACTTGGATGAATCCGTTCTATCAACCAAAGCTTTTCTTTGTTCATCCTAAAACAAAGCAGGGTGATGATCTAAAGGATTCCTCAAAAAAAGTATGGGATACACTTGCAAAAGTACATGATGGCACGGTTGCAGAAGCAGCAATTTCTTTTGATAAAGCTTACACTTTAAAAGAATTAGAACCGCTTTTATATAGCATATTTGAAGCACAAGAACTCCCCCCAACTCCTGTATGGTACGCTTTAGATACAGGACAAGAAAGAAAAAATGCAGAAGACTATATCCTCCATGGCGGAGAAACTATAGGATTTCCAGAACATGTAAGATTCCTCGGTAATGAAACTGACAGGCAGAAAACGCAAGAAGACAAAGTAATCGAAATGATGCGCGTCCTTTCTACCCATAAAAAAACGGTAAGCAAAATAGCTGCGCTTCCAGAAAACGAACTAAACTTAGATAAACGTTATCAATATGTAAAAGATAACGGCGTAAAAGTATATGGCATTGTCATTACCGGCCCGTCGAAAGAATTATTAAAATTACAAAACTCCCCGCACGTACGTTATGCGACTCTTGGAGATATTGAGATGTGGAATTGGTTTGATAATTAACAGGAAAGAAGTAGAGCATCCAAAAGTGATGCTCTACTTCTTTTTAATTAGAAATCACTTTCACATACATCCCTCTCACCGATTTTTCATAAGCGATATCGCTCATCTCTCTTATTTTTTCTGATACGACAGATGACTGAACGATTTTCCCTTCACGAAGTAATGGCGGATCAATAAGACGGACTTTATTTTTCTGATGTAAATCATACTCACTTCTATCTTCTCTTACTTTTACATTTGGATGGACTTTTCTTAATAAAGCATGTATTTCTGAATCGTTACATAGCTGCAATTTTACTATAAGCTCATGATCTTCAAGAAGAAAATCCTCTGCATGAATAACTTGTTTATGAAGAGCTAACTTTAACGTCTTAGCTAACATATCATTTCCGTAAATATTAGTTGGTTGCATAAAGAAATCGATTACTTCTTTGTAATACGTTTCTGTAAACCATTCTGCCATTTTGATATTTTGAAGAACCATTTTCCCATCTACTTCGATGACATCCGATAAAAAATTGTGAACTTCTTCTAAAGAAACATATCCGTATGTATACATATCTCGTAATGTGTAATCCACCCGGTCTGCACATAATTCCGGCGCGGATCTTTCCAGTAACGTCCACTTCGAATCATCTAACAAAATATCTTCATAGTTATAACCATACTTTGAAAGAATTGCTGGAATTTCTGAGTTTTTCACAACAGAACTAAATATCTCTTCATGATAACTTTCATTCATATTATCAAAAACGTAATCTATTACATGAGAAAAAGTAGTATGTGATACGTCATGCAGTAAACCAGCAATCTGTTCTTCTACCGAACCACCTAGTTTTTTTATTAACAACATAACACCAACTGAATGATTAAATCGCGTTACATTCCATTTCTCATTCATTAAGTAACTTGCTCCGGCTTGATGAATCCCCTTCAACCTTTGCACTGGTTTACTTAAAATTAATTTTTCTAACACTTGATCTACTTCAAATTCTCCGTATAGTACATCTGATATGATCACTTACAGTCCCCCTTTTCAAGCAGAGTCTTTTTATAATATCTCTTTTTTAAAGAAGAGTAAATATACTATTCTGTCATTCCAATATGAACGTTCTGTTTTCAAAAAAGCGGTCCTCTATTCTCATCAAGTTAAATTATAAAAATTAAAATATTCCCACAGTTCTTCTTTTTTGTTTTAATAGATTCATAAATGCATATTCATTTAAAAACAGAAATAATTTGAAATCGCTTCACCATTATAGTATGAAAGGTCGGATAACTATGGATAGTTATTTTCCAAAAGCGGGGAAGCTCATTGGTGGAATCATTATACTTCTTATTTTACTTTCATCTCTTTGGCTTATATGGATCGGAGAAACAAACATTCGTTACAGTGGGGATCATACGGGCACACTGCCTTTTTGGAACAAATGGATTCCTGTTATTGTCGGTATACTCCTTGTTCGTTTCTTACCATCTCACCATAAAAACTACAATCCCCTTCAACAATTTGAACTAAGGCGCATCATAATTCAAACTGTTATTTTATTCTCGAGTGGTTCCCTCTTCACGATTTGTCTCCTCACCACGAACTTTGAAGGAATGACATTACAATTGTGGTTTATGATATTTAAAATTATTTTATTATTATTCACTCCATTCATGCTTCTTTTGTTTTATAAAAGTAACCCCGAAAAAGAACGACAAAAGCCTGTAAAATCAACGGGAGGTAATAGATGGTATCGGTTTACACCACTTATTGTCATTATAGTCTGGGGTTACTTCAACTTCTTTTCTACATTCTCTACACCATTTGTTTCAGCGAGAATGGAACCCACGATTTTAATCTTAATTTTACTTGTAGGATTTCTTATAAATAGTGTACTGGAAGAGCTTTTTTATAGAGTTTGGTTGCAAACACGTTTGGAACTATTACTAGGTACTTGGCCGGCTATACTTCTTACATCATTGTTATGGGCGAGCTGGCATATTGCATTACACGGCTCTGGTCATTGGGATATTGATACAGCTACGGTCATTGTGAACCATGGTATCGTAGGTCTATTCCTTGGATATTTGTGGGCGCGTTATCGCAAGGTATGGGTAATTATTATTGTCCATGGATTAATTAATGCACATCCACAACAACTAATTGAGATTATATTCAAGTAAAGGTCGCGATTACGAAATAAAAAATAAAAGGGATTATACATATTAATCATGTATAATCCCTTTTATTTAACCTTATTCAAACGTAACTTCTACCTGCACAATCTCCGACCTACTACCAAGTCGAAGCGGCGGTCCCCAAAATCCGAATCCAGAAGAAACAATTGCGTGGAATGCGCCTTTTTGTGCGTATCCCCAGTCTAGCTCGTACATTCTTCTCGTTACAATATGATTTGGTGCCATTTGTCCGCGGTGCGTGTGACCGGATAATAATAAGTCTACACCTGCCGCTGCTGCTTGTTTTAACTCAAATGGCTGGTGATCCATTGCTATAACAGGCATCGATTTATCCACTGTATTCATAAGTTGTTCAAAGCTTTGGCGATCTCGCTCTGTTTTATCTCTTCTTCCAACGAGATAAAAGTCATCTTTAATTGTGATCACTTCATCTAAAAGAATACGAATATCAATCTTATCCATCTCTTGTAAAAACTCTGGAACCGCTCTGCCGTAGTATTCATGGTTTCCTAAAACACCATATACGCCTAATGGAGCTTTCATTTGTTTCATAATATGACCCATGTTTTTTTGAATAAATACCCCTGGATGATCATCGATAATATCCCCTGGCAGTAAAATAATATCAGGCTGCATTTCATTTACGTGACGGACAAGTCTTTTTAAATGCGAAACACCAGACAGTTTACCGAAATGCATATCAGAAGCCATCGCAATACGTAAACTTTTGCGGCCCTTCACCTTTTTCGGTATGTGCACTTCATATTTTCTTACTACCGGACTATACGCATTAAATACTCCATATGCAAAGATAAAGATAAACGCAGCTAACACAGCCACCCCTGTCCAAATAATTGCTGTTTCTTTCTCAACCGAAAACTGTAAAAGAAAGACTGTTATATCAGCTAACGGCAATAACATAAGGGCGTATTGTATGACTGCAAACCAAATTGAACCAATCGTTCGAAGGAATGGGAGAAACTTAAACGCTTGCACGAGAATATACGCATAAGAAATAAATCCGACTACGAAAGCATAATACCCCCAGGACTCCCAGCCAAATACTGCATGAAGCCAAACCCATCCGTTCCAGCCGATGTAAAACATAAGTAGCGTGTATATAATTAACATAGTAAATATATTGAAATAACGAAGATTCTTCACAGCTAGCCTCCTTATTGATTTCTTCTATTATAACTTGTTATGCACGTTTAACGTAAATATTAAGCACAGCAATCTTCACAATAAAAACATTGATAAGCACATCGTTTTAAAATTTTTAGGAACTGCTGTAATGGGCATTTTAGAATCTTACGTGTTAGGCCAAATTGATAATGATATTGAATATGTTGCGATGCAGGTTGGGTTGGAAACAACGTAAAAGATGTTGATCAAAAAACATTTAATAAATCATTTACACTAGATTGAAAGAATAAAAAATTAGTAGAGAAAAAATAAAGAAAACCGAATCGCCACTTAGATGACGGTTCGGTTTTTAAAGTTCGTTACCTTACTTTCAACAACTGAGCTAGCTCTTTAAGACTCCCTCTCAAAGAAAGTTCGTTATTTATGTTAAAATATTGCGAGTAAGTTTCTGTCCTTAACGATTTTATCACGTATTAAACAAAATCATTTAAAAACGAAGAAAGGATGGTACTAACATGGAAAACGTATCAGATGTACATAAAGAGGAATCAATAAAATCCTTACAGTCAACAATCCGTAAACTCGAAAGTGCCTTGTCACAAATGACTCAGAAAGGCTCAAATACTACGTTAGTAAAGAAACGCCTCCAGGCAGCTTGTATCGGCTTAGCAATGCTAGATAGTGTTTGGAATCAAAAACCTCATCATTACAACCAGGAAGATTTAGCAGAAGCTCGCAATGTTCTTACCGGTTTGCTTCCATCAATTGAAAAAATTTACGTTAAGTCAAAGGTTGGTAGTCCTCAAAGAACTCTTTTAGAAAGAAGGATTAAATCTTTGGAACTTGCTATTCAAGCGATTAATAACACTTCTAATGAGTAACTTTTCCAACTAAAAAGTGGCAGGTGCTTTCATTCATTAAGAACAAAACAACTGTAAAGAGCCTTACTACAAACGTGTAGCAAGGCTTTTATTTCGAGCTTTATTATTTATAAGTACAATTATAAGCAGATTAATTTATCGTCTTAAACCCATTGTACTCATCCTTTTATTGATAACAATTATCAATAAATATCAAAAATAATAAACACCCCATCAAATGATGAATGTTTATTTATTACACAAATATGCTTTACGATCATTTTTAAATAATAAATAGTGCGCTGTATGAACTTTCCTCTCCAAATAATCAATTGAATACGTACCAGATGGATCTACTAAATCACCAATTGCTCCTGAAAGCTGATCAATTACTTTCTGCAGTGTTTCTAAGTTTTTCTTCTCATTTTCAGCGTTCATTTCATCCATAATGTCACAAATAAGATATTGCACTCGCCGCAAACGTAATTCCTTCTGCTCCATGTATATCTCCTCCCTACTAGTCATATTACGGTTTAAATATATGGCGTCATAGCTTAACCAATGCAAAAAAATAGAGGCAACCAACTTCATAAAGCTGGTTGCCCCCATTCTTACACTTGCATCGCTTTTTCTCTCAAAGCTCTTCTTAACAACTTACCCGTCGTATTCTTCGGCAATTCTGTTAAAAACTCTATGCTCATTGGCACTTTATATTTTGCTAAATGTAACGTGCAATAATGCATCAGCTCTTCTTCTGTTACGTTCGTTTGTTTCAGAACGACGAAAGCACGCACTGCTTCTCCTAAGTTTTCGTCTGGTACACCAATTACGACAACTTCAGCTACTGATTCGTGCGTATATAGTACCTCCTCTACTTCACGAGGGTAGACGTTATAACCACCAACTAGGACGATATCTTTTTTACGATCAACGATATAGAAGTAACCTTCTTCATCCATTTTCGCTAAGTCTCCTGTATATAGCCAGCCATCTTTTAATGTCGCAGCTGTATCTTCTGGTGCATTATAGTAACCCTTCATAACGTTAGGTCCACGAACAATTAATTCACCGACTGCGCCGACTGGTACGTCTTCCCCAAGTTCATTCACAATTTTATTTTCTACATGCCAAATATTTGTGCCGATTGACCCTGGTTTACGCGGGCGATCTAACGGATTGAAACAAGTAACTGGTGATGCTTCTGATAAACCATATCCTTCTGAAACAATTACGTCAAAACGTTTTTCAAAGTTTTGCAGAAGAGCAACAGGCATTGACGCACCACCTGAAATACAAAGACGAAGTGTCTTCACGTCTTCTGCGCTTGCTTCTTCAAATAAATATAAGTAATTGTACATCGTCGGTACACCAGCAAAAATCGTTGGTTCATACGTACGACAAATACGGAACACTTCTTTCGGACTAAACTTCGGTAACATTAAAATCGTTGCCCCGTTCACAATCGGTGCATTTACCGCAACTGTTAAACAGAATACATGGAACATCGGCAGTGCCGCAACGACGCGATCATCGGCCGTATATTGTAAATACGACGCCACATCGCTTGCGTTACTATATAAATTTTTATGTGTTAACATAGCACCTTTTGGTTTTCCAGTTGTGCCTGAAGTGTAGAGGATAACCGCTACATCTTCTTCATCTAGTTCCGGACCTTCGTAAGTCGCATCTCCAGTTCCTATAAAACTAGTAAACGTTTTCATTTTTTCGGTTTCTATATGATTAAAATCTGATGAGGTTTCGCATATGATGATGTTCTCTAGTGAAGGAAGTCTTGTTGTAAGAGATTGTATAACAGGTAGAAGGACGTCGAGTACGATGATTGTTTTTACATCTCCATTTTGTAAAATATAATGCATTTCGTCTGCTGTATAAATTGGATTAACTGGTATAACAGTTGCCCCGGCTTTCATTGTTCCGTATAAACCGACTAAAAAATGTGGTGAATTCCCAACAACTAATGCGACATTGTCCCCTTTTCCAATGCCCATTTCTGCTAAATTGCTAGAAAACCTTGTGACCATTTTGTTTAATTGGTCATATGAGACCGACTGATCCATAAAAACATAAGCCGGTTTATCCCCCTTCTTTTTTGCCGTTTCAGCCAAAGATTGAACGAGATTCACACAAACCCCACCTTTATAAAATTTAGAATATTTAAAAATTCTAAATTAATTATATTAAAAGAAAATTAAAGTGGCAAGTAATATCCTATTAACTGCATATACACGGCGTACTTCCTATTGAATAACTTTGGGAAAATATAGTGATTTCACTTACCAACAAATTATTAAACGAGGACAGAAATCATTTTAGGATAATATGCACCTATCTTTTCTGTAAGCTTTTCAAGTTCTTCTTTATTTAAACTTGTATGCTCTCCATACAAGTTTATCGCGTCCGCTCCATTTTCATGAAAGTACACTGTAACATATACTATCGGTAACCCTGTAGCGTCTTCATCTATAGACAAGACAACATCTGGTATTTTACCAACAGTACTAAACATTTCATTTCTTTTCCATTTCTTATTTTGAAACATAGTTTGTATATCATCTATCTTTCGTTTGTTATCCGTATGCGTATAATATATAACATTATCCTTCGCTGGTTTTCCAATAGATAAAGTTGTACGACTTGAGGAGGTTTCATCGTTACACGCTGTCATCCCGATGAGGAAGCTGAGCAATAATACAACGCACATTATTCTTTTCATTTTGATCCACCTCCTTTTATTATGTATATTCCTTTATAAGGGGCAGATGACTTGTGAGTGGTGTTTTGAGGAAGATATTTGTGATAAGTGAAATTATATTAGCCGCAACTCAAAACCAAAAGTGACAATCCACACAAAAAGAAAGAGGCTGTCCTTTATGACAGCCTCCCCCATTTTTAGAAGAATAAATGTAAGAAATCTTCTGTTGTAATATTACCGAAGTAGCGTGCGATATCTACGCCTTCTAAAGCTGTAGTGAATGCATCTTTATCGAACTGTACGCCTGTTAAGCGTTCTTCAATGTCATGAACATCTAGTGATCCGAAGAAGTCACCGTAAATTTTACATTCTGTTACTGTTCCTTTTTTCACTTCAAGACGAACGTCAACTTGTCCAACTGGGAAACGGTGCGAATGTTGTAAGTTGAACTTCGGAGATTTTCCGTAGTTCCAATCCCAATTGCGGTAACGTTCTTCAGAAATTTTGTGTATTTCTTTCCAATCCGCTTCTGTTAATTCGTACGTTGGAATTTCTGTTTCACCTTCGAAAATGGTTTCTAGAAGAAGTTGTCTAAACTCTTCTGTCGTCATTTTTTCGTTTAAGAATTCTGTAATGTTCGCAACGCGGCTACGGATTGATTTGATTCCTTTTGATTGAATCTTATCCATTTTTACTTTTAACGCTGATACGACGTGATCGATTTCAGAGTCAAATAGTAACGTACCGTGACTGAACATACGACCTTTCGTTGAGAACTGCGCGTTACCTGAAATTTTTCTACCTTCAGCTAAAATGTCGTTACGACCACTTAGTTCTGCATTTACGCCTAATTTACCAAGCGCTTTCGTTACAGGTTCTGTGAATTTTTTGAAGTTGCTGAAACTGTCGCCATCATCTTTCGTAATAAAGCTGAAGTTTAAGTTTCCTAAATCGTGATATACTGCGCCTCCGCCTGATAGACGACGAACGACATGAATACCTTGTTCTTTTACGTAATCTGCATTAATTTCTTCTACTGTGTTTTGGTTTTTACCAATGATAATGGAAGGTTCGTTAATGTAGAACAGTAAATATGTTTCGTTAATATCTAAATTCTTCACACAATATTCTTCAATCGCTAAGTTTATTCTAGGATCTGTAATCCCTTTATTATCAATAAATAACATCGTATCACCTCATGAATTCCATACGTAGCCACTATGAGCTAACGTAATATGGCCACTGAAAATTTGTTTTGCTTCTGTTACTAAATCAGATGGGTTTCCTATATGCGGTAAGTGCGTTAATAAAAGTTCTTTTACATTCGCATCTTTCGCAATACTTGCTACTTCTGTACTATTCATATGCCCTGCTTTTGCAGCCTCTTGGTGTGCATACATATTACACTCACAAATGAAAAGATCAGCATCTTTTGTGAATGGAATGAATTCAGGAATATAACTTGAATCAGCGCTATATACTACAGCGTTACTACCAGCTTTAATACGCATCGCAAAGCATGTAACAGGATGAACAGTTTTTAAGAATGAAATAGAAAACGGTCCAACTTGAAGTGTTTCTTCTGGGTTGTACGCGATTCCTTTCGTATGCGGTGCATGCGTTAAAGAATGGAATCCATTCTCGTCAAACGTATGACCGTATATTGGCAATTCCGGTAGTTGTCCCTTTGTCGCACTTGTAATTAATCTCGCATATTGCAATACCCCAATGTCTGCAACATGATCGTGGTGGTAATGCGAAAGTACAACTGCATCTATATGAGATGGTGTTATATATTTTTGAAGCTGTGCTAGTACACCACTACCACAGTCTACAAGTAAACGAAAACCATCGTGTTCAAACAAATACCCCGACGTTGCTTCTCCCGCTTCTGGAAAGCCGCCCCAAAAGCCGACAACAGTCATTTTCATATGTATCCATCCTTTCTAAAACCGAGTAGGAATGCAGTTTTTCTCCGTACTTGAGAAAGTTTTTTACTTACATCCTACATTGTTAACTATAATCCATTTCCTAAACTTTTTCATTAATTTTCAATTTGTTATAAAACAGTTGTTGACTTTTATTTTTTGTACTAATACAATGATAGTAAGAAATGGAAATGGAGGAATTGACATGATCGATCAACCAATGGAGTTTTTCAGAAATTTACCGACGAAAACTTGTGCGCACTGCGGGAAAGAAATTGATGAGCAGCACGAAGCATACCATAACAAATGTGATGACTGCGTTCACGAAGAGTAGTAGTTTGTGAACAGAAAAAAAACCTAGCAGACATAGTCTACTAGGCTAATAACATCGTATCCTTCATCGTTGAACCTTTCACCAAGAGCTCCAGTTCAAACTCATACAATTCTTTTTTACGATAATTTTTCGTATGGATTTTATCCATCATCAGGTCGACAACTTTTCGAGCCATTTCATCAATTGGCTGTTCAATTGTCGTAATACCTGGCTCAGTAATCTGCGATAAAATTTGATTATCAAAACCGATAACAGCGAGATCCTCTGGAATACTCCAGTTATGGCGCTTCGCCTCTGAGATAATTCCAGCTGCAACCTCGTCGCCTCCTGCCAAAATCGCGGTAGGATTTTTTTTGTCCTTTAATACTTCATGGAATATTCGCTTCCCATCATCCCAAGAGAAAGCGTTTTCAAGAAAATCAATCGCTTCTACTTGGCGGCTCTTCTCAGTTATTGCACGTAAAAAGCCCATTTTCCGCTGTTGGCCAACAACTTTGGTTTCGTTACCACGGCAAAAAATAAGATTACGATATCCTTGTTCTAATACATGATTGGCAGCTATGTATGCTCCTTGTGCATGATCAAATTTCACTGTTGGAACATTTGCTTCCTCAATATATTCATTACATAACACGATTGGACCGTGCTGTAAGTACGGCTCTACATCTTCCCACGGATTTTCTAGTGAACATAGAATAATCCCATCTACTTGTTTCGTAGATAATAATTGTAAATACTCCATCTCTTTTTCTGGTAAATATCTTGTTTGACAAATAATCAGTTTATATTTATGCTCAGAAGCAGCAATCTCGATTGCTTCAATAAATCTACTAAAAAAAGGATTTGTAATCCTTGGAACAAGCACCGCAATTGTTTCTGTTTTTTGTTTACGAAGCCTTCTCGCCGCAGAATTAGGAACGAAGCCTAAATGCTTCATTGCTAATTGAACCCTTTTTTTCTTCTCATCTGAAACATATGGATGATTATTGATCACCCTAGAAACCGTTGTCCTTGATAACCCCGCTAATTTCGCCACGTCCTCGATAGTCGACACGAAATTCTCCCCCTTTGCATGAAAACGTTTTCTTAAATTGATTATATAGTATATTATTGGAAACTGCAATATCGGTTGTTATGATTTTACTATATTAATATTATACATAGGGAAAAGTCTGTTAATAGTAGGGGAAAATGTATTACTTTTAGAAATTTACAGTGATCATATTTATAAAAATAAAGGATGATATTTCATGAATCGAACGGATCGTTTATTAGCGATATTAATTGAATTACAAAGAAAACAAACTGTTACAGCACAAAGTTTAGCTGGAAAATTTGAGACAAGTATAAGAACTATTTATCGAGATATGGATGCACTTAGTGAATCTGGTGTCCCAATTTTTGCAATGCCCGGCCACGGCTACTCATTAATGGATGGATATTTCTTACCACCCATTCAGCTTACCCCTGAAGAGGCTGTTACCCTTTTATTAGGCGGTGATTATATCGAGAAAACTTTCACTTCTTCTTTTTCTGCACATGCACAATCGGCAAAAGAGAAACTTGAGGTTATCCTCCCTACTGATCAAAAAAAGAAAGTTGAGGGGTTACGAGGTACTTTCCGTTTCCTTTCTCCTATATTTTCAAACCAGCAAGCCGAGCAAGAAAAACTAGAGAACCAACTTTTCTTGCTACAAGAAGCAATTCAAAACGAGCAAGCTATCTCTTTTTCTTATCGTAAGCCAAGAGAAACCACAAAAATAGAGCGGACTGTTCATCCTTACGGTTTAGTCAATATTTCAGGAATTTGGTACATCGTTGCTCATTGCTTACTTCGGAAACAAATACGTAATTTTCGTTTAGACCGTATGGATACATTACAGCAAAAACAAGAATTTTTTACAAAACCGAAAGACTTTTCTTTACAAGACTATCAACCTGAAAACAATCGTATTGTTACGATTCATTTATTGTTTCCATCTCATATTGCACATAAAATTATTGAGTCACGATACTTTTTTATAGATTCATACGAGCATAAAGATAATGGTTTCCATGTCTTTTTGAAATCAAGAAACATAGACGAAGTATTTCAGTGGGTATTAAGCTTTGGGAGCCAAGTGCAAGTACTTGAGCCAAAAATTCTTTCTGAGAAAATCCGTGATGAAGCAAAAAAAATGTTAAAACTTTAATTTTTATATTTCACTACTGACATAATGTTGTCAGCATTACTTCTTTATAGTAGGTAGTAACAAATACAGTTTCATAAAAAGGAGTTAGTGATATGAAGAATTTTGAAGAGTTAGCAACGTACTACATAGGGGAATTAGAAAAGTACTCTATAGAACAATTTAGGATGAAGCCTTCTAGTGAGGAATGGTCTCTCGGTCAAATGTATAATCATTTAATTGCTTCCACATACATGCAATTAGATGCAATCACAAAATGTAAAGGCGAAACACCATCAGTAACTAACAAAAAAACGGATATGGGTGAAAAAGTATATAAACTTGGTGCTTTCCCAGACATACAAATCAAAGTACCAAATCATCCTGGATATACGCCAGAAAATCCAATTAACAAAGAAGAAGTACAAGAGCGTTTTCTGAAATTAATTACAGTTGTTAAAGACATTGAACCAACAATTACTTCTATTCCAAGTGCTTATAAAGTCGAACACCCTGGGCTTGGTTACTTAAATGCGGCAGAATGGTTTCAGCTCATTTCTATGCATTTTGCACATCATCTTCGTCAGAAAGAAAGATTGGAAACAAAAGTTTTATAATTCTACTTCCCACATATCCTTACAGTTTAGATATTTCCTGCATAAATCCAGCCATGCTCGCTAATAAACTAGTGAAAACGAAAAGTGCAAGAATAAGAGGAATAAGTAATAACTAACTGTAAAGATGAAAAAAACACCTTCACAGGTGTTTTTTTCATCATAGAAATATCTTAAAATAGATATCTATTGTCATTTATTCAATTAAAAATCTTTGTTACATCATAACGCCATCATTTTTGAATGAATACCATTTTCCATTAATGAAATGTTTGCCCACTGCCATTGCACCATTGGATTGTAAATAGTACCATTTTCCATCTTTTTGTAACCAATTTGTTTTCATCGTTCCATCTTCATTCAAGTAGTACCATGTGCCATTCACTTGTACCCAACCAGTTGTCATTGGGCCATCATAAAAGTAATACCACTTGCCATTGTAGTTTAACCAACCTTCATGATTCGCTCCACTTTTCTCATCAAAGTAACACCAGTCACCATCCACTATTTTCCATCCAGTCACCATAGATCCATCTGGATTAAAATACCATGAAGTGCCGCCTTCAGCTAGTTTCCCTGTACGCATAGCACCACTGTCATCGAAAAAGTAGCGCTTTCCTCCTTCATCTAACCAACAGTCTTTCCATCCATTTTCTGAACTTTTCATCGTGCCATTTGAGTTCAGATAATACCATTTTCCATTATCTTTTACCCAGCCTGTTTTCATTGTGCCGTCTGTATTCATGTAGTACCATTTTCCATTATCTTGTACCCAACCTGTTTGCATCTTACCACCTACAAAATAATACCAGCTTCCGTTATAGCTTAGCCAGTCATTATAACTAAGCCCCTTATCGTTAAAATAGTACCACTTATTATCAATTGAAGTCCAACCTATTGCCATTGATCCATCTTCGAGAAAATAATTGCCTGTATGATATTCCCCAATCCAAGCTTTCGTAAACATCTGCCCATTATCTGGATTTAAAAAATAAGTTTTCCCATTATATTCAAGCAATCCGTAATGTAGCTTTCCACCTTGATGTACATAATACCACTTTCCACCATACTGAATCCAACCTTCATTGGCATACATTGTACCGTCTGCTCCCAGTAAGTAACCCTCATATTGATATACAATATGACCTGTTTGCATTTTTCCATTACCATCAAAATAGTACCATTTTCCACCATCTTGTAACCAGCCTGTTTTCTTCATACCTTTTTGGTCATAGAAATACCATGTATCCCCTACTTTTACCCAACCACTTTGCTGAATTGTCTGCTCTGCTTTTGCAGTAGTCTGTTTCACATTATCTTGTTTTTCAGCATGTGATACCGCCGGAACTATAACCATAGCAGACATTAAAACTGGTAAAATAACTTTCTTCATTTTCCATATCCCCCAAATAATGAATAATTTTTGTTTTTATTTCCACAAACAGTATTATATTACGCTATTTAGATATAATCAATAGTTTTTGTAATATAATCGTAATATTTTTAAATAAAACGACACAAAAGTATAGTTAACGTCATCAAATTCACTTATACGTTACAATATAGGTAATATTACACATCTATCAACTTAAAATATTACTTTTTCTAAAACGAAAAGGATGAGCCGAATTTTCAGTACTAACTGTAAAAACGTGAATTTTTCATTATGAGGTGATCTATTTTCTTAGGTTGATGAGTATTTGGCAAGCCCCCATAAATAAATGTTTTTGTGGGATTACATCTTCATAAAGAAAAGACACTCTTATAAGAGTGTCTTTTCCATAGTTTTTTAGCAAAAGCAAGCAGCTCCAACGATGATTAATAAAATAAACAATATAACTAATAAAGCAAATTCACCGCAACTACCACCAAAGCCCATAATAGTTCCTTCTTTAGATAAGAGAGGCAAACTAGGAATTACTCATTACATTTATAACTCCTCCCACTTCGTCCAAACTTCTCTCCCATTTATATGGTACATATTATCCTCTCGATCCATAAACCCATGCACGATAAATTCTCTTCTAATCGTACAAAAATCATCATGATATTGTTTTATGAACACATTCATTTCTTTCTCTGTATATTGATTTTCAACGTTTAACTTGCTAATCAAATGTTCTAATAACACTAATTTTTTTTCTTTTGACCTGGAATCGATTTTAAACGATCCTCTTTATCGAAAAAGTTACGAATGGTCGTATCTCTAAATTTTATTTCGCTTTCGGTCATTTTGTTATCCTCCATCAGCTTTTAAATAGTGAAACTTTACTGTTTTTCTTTACCGTTTTTCTTTATTCTTTCACTTAAAAAATCAATAAAGTAATATCCACTAATTAAAATGTAATACGTTACAATCATTCCCAATATATCCTTTATGCTCGTATGTTCTTTTTTGTGAAATAAAATCGGATATAGTGTATAAACCAAGAAGGTAATTAGTGGATATATTATAAAATAGAAGCGAGATTTTTGTTTCATCATATCAACTCCCCTATTCTAGTTTTCTCTGTAAATTGCTGTAAGTCCTTTTCTTTCGTTTAGACTGCAATTAGAAGTTAAAGATTATCCTTGTTCCAAAGAAAATACGGATGAACTGCAACTACAGCAAGATGTACAAGCCATTGAAGAATTGAAAAACCTTCTTAAAAAACCTGAATTAACGGAAGAAAAAAGAGCTCAATATTTATTTTCAATTATGGCTTTAACTCCTTACACACAATTGCATGAAATACTTCCCCTCTTGGACGAATCGGATATGTGGGTACAAGAGAGAGCGGCTGAAATTCTAGGTTTCCATATATACGTGCCAGCTAGTGAAAAACTAAATTGGATTAAAGAACACGGACAACATAATGGGAAAATGGCAGCTGAATTAGCATTAAAAAGAATAAAAATGGAATGAAAGAACGAAAAGAAAAATGCTCTAGTAACAACAATCTTTATGAACAGATCCAATAAAAAGAGCCTGTATCGATAATCACTGAGTAATTATTGATACAGGCTCTTCATTCCAATGTTTCGTTATTATAAATATTTACCTACAAGGTGCTTTTTTTAAACTTCAATCGATTGATTTTCAACAACATTTCTAAATTGTCGTTTGTGCATCCAAGTTAAGGAAGCGATTGTTCCAAGTGATAATACGACGATAAAGATCATGAGTATTCCTATGTTTTGCCACATGAAGTTAAAGTCTCCGCTTGATACGACTGCTTTCAATCCTGATACAGAGTATGTCATCGGTAACCACGTATTAAATGGTTGTAAAAACTTCGGAATCAATTCTAGTGGGAATGTTCCAGCACTTGTTGTAAGCTGAATAATTAATGTGATGATGGCAATAAATCGCCCTGCATCACCGAATGCTGTTACTAAACATTGAATTAATGCGATAAACGCTAAACTTGTAACGATGCTAAAGAGTATGAAGTATGGAATACTTTGCACTTCTACACCTAATCCGAACAGTAATATGACATCTGCTACTATCGCTTGAATAATACCGACTGATAGTAAAACGCCGAACTTACTAATAAACCAGCTAAATCCTGATTTCGGAACGCCGACTGTGTCGCGTAATGGGTATACGATAGATAATAGTAATGCCCCAACAAATAAACCGAGTGATAAGAAATACGGTGTAAACCCAGTTCCATAGTTTGGAACTTCCGCTAGTTTCTCTGTCTTCACTTTTACAGGGTTTGCAAACATATCATACGTTTTATCCGTTCCTTTTACTTCACCTGTTTTTTCTGCCCCTTCGCCAAGTTTCTCAGCAAGTTCACCTGAACCGTCGTTTACTTTTACGAGGCCATCGGTTACTTTTCCTGAGCCATCTGCTAGTTTATTTACGCCGTCGATTAGCTGTGTTGAGCCAGTTGACATTTTATTTAGGCCGCCATTTAGAGTGCCTAATCCAGTTGTTACTTGACTTGAACCGTCCGCTAATTGCGTTATGCCACCTGTCATTTGGTTGGCTCCTACAGATAATGTACCTAAACCACCCGTTACTTGGCTTGAGCCATCTGCTAATTTGGATACTCCTACTGATAATGTATCTAAACCGCCTGTTACTTGGCTTGAGCCATCCGCTAATTTTGTTACTCCTACTGATAATGTACCTAAACCACCTGTTACTTGGCTTGAGCCATCTGCTAATTTGGATACTCCTACTGATAATGTATCTAAACCACCTGTTACTTGGCTTGAGCCATCCGCTAATTGATTTATTCCACCTGCCATTTGATTTGCTCTTTCAGATAATGTACCTAAACCGTCTGTTACTTGACCTGAGCCATCTGCTAATTGATTTATTCCATCAATAAATTGGCCGGATTCGTTTTTAAATTTATTTGCGCCTTCTTTTGCTACATTTAAATTCCTTCCAAATCCTTGGAACTTTTCAACAAACCCCTTTTGTGCACTAGCTAATTCATCAATACCACTCGTTAAAGTTTGCAATCCTGCTGTATTCGGTAGTTTGTTTTGTGCATCACTTGTTCTTTGATCTATTTCACCTTTTAATTGTTTTACTTCTTCATTTAATTTATTTGTTCCACCTGCTACTCCGGCAGCTTTTTGCTGAACTGTCACTGTACTTTTTACAGCAGTTGTTATGAATGGTTGTAACTGCTCTTGATATTCTTTCGGTAAACTTTCAATTTGCTTTTGTAAATTCGCTACATCTTGCGCTGCATTTTTTGCATCTCCTGCTGTTGATTGCGTAAGCTCATTTAATTGATTTACATTTGCCCCAGCTCCATCTATTTTTTCTTTTACTGTATTCAATATAGAAGGGCCTTTCGACTGCATTTCCTCTAAACCGGCAGCAGAACTTTTCACTTTACTATTCAAATCTTGCAAACCCTTTTCAATTTTTTGAGAAGCTTCCTCTAGTTTGCTTTGTCCCCCAACCAGCTGTTCCATACCATTTGATAAATCAGTTGTTCCTGTTTTAAATTCACCAGATTTACTTACTAATTTGTTCAAGCCATCCGTCACTTTCTCAGATCCATCACGTAATTCGCCAATTCCTTTTTGCATTTCACCCGTTTTGCTATTTAACGTATTTAAACCGTCCGTTACTTTTCCGGAGCCATCTACTAATTTCCCTACACCTGCTTTACTATTTAGTGCATGTAAACCATCTGTTACTTTTCCGGAGCCATCTACTAATTTTCCGATACCAGTATTGCTATTTAATACATGTAAACCATCTGTTACTTTTCCGGAGCCATCCACTAATTTTCCGATACCAGTATTGCTATTCAATACATGTAAACCACCTGTTACTTTTCCGGAGCCATCTACTAATTTTCCGATACCAGTATTGCTATTTAATACATGTAAACCATCTGTTACTTTTCCGGAGCCATCCACTAATTTTCCGATACCAGTATTGCTATTCAATACATGTAAACCACCTGTTACTTTTCCGGAGCCATCTACTAATTTTCCGATACCAGTATTGCTATTTAATACATGTAAACCATCTGTTACTTTTCCTGACCCATCTACTAATTTCCCTATACCTACCTGCATTTCACCTGTTTTGCTATTTAGCGTATTTAAACCGTTTGTTACTTTTCCTGACCCATCTACTAATTTATTTGATCCATCCGCTAATTTCTGAACTCCATCCTTCATCTCCCCAGACTTCCCTCGAAGTGTATGAAGGCCATCCGTCACTTTACTTGAACCATCATGCAGCTCACTTGATCCGTCGTGCAGTTTATTTGCACCTTCCGCTCCATCTGCTAATCCTTTTGAGACGTCTTGAATAGAATCAAACATTTTCTCTGCATATGTTTTCGTTAACGTACTTGCTACTTCACCTTTAATTTTTTCAATCGCTGTTCCGCCAATTTGTGAAGATAAGAAGTTTAAGCTTTCATTTGGAATGTATTCTAAGTTTAATGGCTTTGGATCATTTTTTAATAACGTTGTAGCATTACTTGAGAAGTCATTTGGAATGCGTACTAACATGTAATACTTTCTACCTTCCATTCCCTTTTTCGCTTCTTTTTCACTTACAAATTCCCATTTAAAACTTGTATTATCTTTTAAATTATCAACGAGCCCTTTTCCGACCTCAATTGGTTTCCCATCAAATACTGCACCTTTATCTAAATTGACTACCGCAACTGGTAAATCATCTAACTGTTTATATGGATCCCAAAAGGCCCATAAAAACATACCCGCATATAAAATCGGCACGAATAGAACTGCGATAATTGGAATTAATATTTTTTTGCTTTTTATAATTTCAGTAAACTCTTTACGAAGTAACTGATTCCATTTCATCATTTCTCCCCCTTTATCGAAATGACCAAAATGTTCATTTAGTCATTTTCACCCAAACAAAAAGGCTATACTTATTCATACATATGCCTTATCCCCGAATTTATACTATGCAACTGTTCCTTACTATGAAATGAATATTTATATTATCCCTCCTAAAATAAATATATGACTACTTTGTTCAAATGGTCACTTTTTATAATAATAAAAGGATTATCTTAGTTTGACAATCCTTTTAATAAATAAAGTTCAAATAATTCTGCAATTTTTTCTTTTTCTAGTGGTTCATGATTTTTTTCCCAATCAAAAATAAGTGATACGTATAGGCGAAGCATAATAAATGCTGTAATTTCTGGGTCACATTTGCTAATTTCACCTTTTTCAATCGCAATCTTTAAATACGATTGAATGACAGAAACGATTTCCACATCTACTTGTTGCATCACTTCTTGTACTTCTTTCGTTCCCATATCGCGCTCTTCTTGAATTAACTTAATCATGAGCTGATGTTCTTTTCTAAATTCCAAGATGCTATATAATGCTTTATGTACATTTTCAAAAAATGAAACATCTGAACGAATTGCGTTTTCTGCCACTTGCTTCATTTCTGTAATTAAATTAGAAATAATTTCGCCAAATAGCTCTTCTTTATTTTTGAAAAAAGTATAAATCGTTCCTTTTCCTACATTCGCTAATTTCGCTACTTGATCCATCGTTGTTGCTTTATAACCGAACGCTGAAAAAGACTTTGTTGCAGCTTCAATAATAGAACGTTTTCGATCTATCGCCACATCGTCACCTCCAAAAATGACCAATTGGATAATATAGTCAATCAGTACATATTTGATATTACCACACGCTCACATTCTATACAAGTTCTCTTTTTTAATTATTCCCAGTATGAAAAAATTCCAGTCCATTCATATAATACTGTCATAGTGTATCAGAAGGAAAGAGAAAAAGAAAAGGTATTCTTAAGATGTATAGATAAACCTTACTTAACAACAACAAAATTCCTCTTTTTCAAATAATCAAATAAAAAAACAAGAAAATCTTTACAATTAATAGTAATATAGAAAATAGACAAGTTTATCAAAATAGTGGAGGCTTTTTCAGTCATGATGCGTGCGCTTCGTTTAAGTATAAAGCAAGCTTTTTGTAATCGTGTTTCTTTAATTATTATGTTTAGTGGATTAGCTCTTATCTCTATCTATCATTATTATTATGTAATTCGTTATATTGGAGACGGAACGGATGCGTTTGTAACAACGGCTTTTAAATGGATTGGATTTCGCGACAATGAAATGGATGTTTATTTATTATTAATGCCAGTTATTGCAAGTCTTCCCTTTAGTACAAGTTACAACTCAGATAAATCAGATGGTTTTAAGACATTTATAAGTAAAGAAATTTCGTTACTTCCTTATTCAGTAACGAAATATATCGTTACATTTTTTTGCGGAGGACTTCTTTATACGTTTCCATTTATCTTATCATTATTATTTTGCAAATTAACCATTCCAAACGGAGCACCCGCAGCGGGTTCAGGTATTATAAATGACAACGGGATGTTCGCAAACTTATATTACGGCTCCCCCATCACTTATATTATTGTATATATCGGAATTAATTTTTTATTTGCAGGGTTAATGGCTCTTTTAGGACTTGCTGCATCTGCATGGTCACAAAAGGACTATATGGCGATTCTGTTTCCATTTGCAGTTACCTCCATTCCTTACGTCCTGCTCAATACGATATTCCCTACAATAGGCGGAGCACCTATTCATTTATATGATCCAAAGCAACCGTTACAGGGCATGTCATCGTATATATTAACGATACAATGTGCCTTCTTCTTCTTCTTCAGCCTATGCATGTATATAAAAGGCGTACAGCGTGATAGAAAAAGGTACAAAAGAAGATTGCAAAGAAGGGATCGGTGTAGAAAAGCGTTTCAAGCATAAAAACCTAATTTCCTCATGTCTTCTTGGAAATTAGGTTTTTTATTCATTTACGGCGTACCAGCCAATCCCCATAAAATAACAACAGCTACAAAATAAATCGCTTTAATAGCTACTACTAAACATAATAAAATAATTGCATATTTACTCAATTCTCTTCTTGCACCTATTAAAGTAAAAATCACTGCCAAGCTAAATGTTATATATGACGTTGTTGTATTTATTAAGTTATACGTAATATCTAAATTTTGCGTAAATCCTGTTACTTCAGCTATAAACTGAAGCATGGCGATACTACTAAAAAAGATTGCGATTTGATTCATTAATTTTCCATTTAGTTGTACCTGCATCGTTGCCCCCCCTTTTTATAAACCTGAATATTCAATTAATTTTACCATGAATTTTACAAAAAAGAGTTTCTATATATAATCTTTTGCAATTAGTTACACTCTATTTTCCAAATAAAATGACCACCGCTACGGTTTGCTTAAGAAACCCTAAAATTCCCCACAGAAATCAAGCTCTAAATAGCTAGATGCCCACCTCAAAATTCAGTGAATACAAGGAAGTCAGGTGGGAAATCAACTGCTCGTAAAAGCCCGATTGGTGAAGACTACTAATCGGAATAAAAGTGCACCTCCAATTGTTAGACCGTGTCTAACAATTGGAGGTGCACTTCATAATAATAGGTTTTTCTATAAAAAACGAACAATACTTTACGGTGTCCCTGCCAACATCCATAAAACTACAATAACAACTATATAAATTATTTGTATTCCTATCGCCGAACATAAAGAAATAATTGCATATTTACTTAATTCCTTTTTCATACCCAATATAGTAAAAATCACAGCTAAACCAAATGCTGTATAAGTGATGCTCTGCCTTATTGTACCTAAATAATGAATACCTAGTGATTGCGTAAGACCTGTTACATCAGCTACAAACTGAATCAATATAAAAACACTCAAAAAAATCGCTAGTTGATTCATTAATTTCCCATTTAGTTGGGCTACCATATATCTACACCTCCCTTTCTACAAAACAGAATATTCGATTAATTATATCGTCAGATTACAAAAAAAGGAATCCCCTCTTTGTAATTAAATGACGATGCAAAAACAAAAAAAGAACGCTTAGTTACCTAAGCGTTCTCTCACTTTAAGAAGCTTTCTTCAAATCAATTTGAGCAAGTACTGGGTCGTGATCGCTTACGCGTCCATGCTCTTTCATAATGTTTGAGTTTAAGTGTACTGGGTCTACAATTGTGTGCGGTGCGATGTTGTTCGTTACTAAAATATGATCTAACACTTGTGCATTCCCTTCATGAATGTACGTGTAACGATTCTCTTTCGGCACAGTGTTTAGCATATCTTTTAAGATTGTTCCCTCTAATGCTTTTAGTGGTTTCGAGAACTCAAAATCGTTCATATCACCTAATACAACAACAGGTGCATTTGCATTCTTTTTCTGAATACCTTGTACGAAATGATTTACTTCTTGCGCTAATTGAATTCGTTTTTCTTCACTCTTTAATACGAGCGGCTGCACTTTTCCAAATGGCGTTGCATCTCCTAGTTTTGAGTTTAAGTGATTTGCAACGACAACAACGTTTTGTCCTTGGAATGTAAATTCTGCTGCTAACGGTTTTCGTGTACTATCAAATAATGCATTTTCGTCTCCAATACGAACTACATTTTTATCAAGTAACTTCGGTACTGTTGCTAATTTCACACGTGATGGGTTATAGAAGAAACCGACGCGAATGTTAGCTCCAGGCGCTCCCCCGTCTTGATTGTTGCTTGGCGCAATTTCTACATACTCATACTTCGGTCCGCGAATTTCTAGAACTGCATCAATGATACGTTTTGCGCTTAATGAAGCATCTGTTGTCCCATCATTAATTGATCCATTATTATCTTGCATTTCCTCTACACCGATAATATCTGGCATTTTTAAATTGTATTTAATAGAATACGCTAACTCTTTTACTTTTTCGTCCGTCGTTTCTTTTTTATTTGCTGAGAAGTTTTCAATGTTATATGTAGCAACTGTTAATTTATCAAGACGTGGCTGAATATTTGCCCCTACTCGCTTAAACCCACCGTCCACTACAGATGGTAATTCCGTCACTGGCGAAATACGGAACGAACCGTAATCATATCCTACTACCCCTGTTATATCTCCTGTGAAAGTATCTCCTACTTTTGCTACATAATCACGAGGTACTTTTACAGAAAGACGCTCTGGGTTTAATTGATTTTCATCTAAAAGAGGTGTACCATATTTCGTTACTACTTTATCCCCGCTATTTTTTACTGTTACATATAAATTTCCGTTTTTCTGAGGTGCAATAATTTTTGGTGTTGGCATCGTAACGCGCATACCTTCTATACTTTCATAAAAGTCGATTGCATCTTCATTTGGATCAAATAAACCGAATGCATCATTATCGATAATTTGATCAGGAATTTTCACACCGTTTTCTCCGAGTACGATGGGTGCTGGTAAAGGTTGATCTTTTGCGATTACAGCAACGCGACTCGCCTTAATTTCCGTCGTTGTTAAGTCTGTTTCAAACCTTTCTGCATATCCAGGCCCAACATATTCTTCTACTTCTCCATCAACTTGAATAAGGTCTCCAACTGCTACATTTGCCTCTTTTTTGTATACGTACATACCTTCTGAAGTAGCTGGATCATTATCCGGTTTATTATCTTCTATATAAAAACCATTTTTATCAAGCGCTGTTACAACGCCTTCCACATTGTTTACTTTCTTCCCTTTGTAAGGAGAAATATGTGATTTCCCTTGAATATCATGAATACGAACTGGTTCATTATTTACGATAATAAATGAAAATGTAGAAATCGCCGAAGAAGTAAGTCCTTCTTTCTCTGCGATTGCTTTAATCACACTATTTTCATTCACTACAATTTGTCCGCTATAACGAACACTCTTATTTGTAGGATTAGAACCATCTAACGTATAGTAAATTGTTGCTCCTTCTGTATTCGTTGTTAATGTTACCGCTGTTCCTTTCGCAACTTCCCCGCCCCCAGGTGAAGCCACTACATCGCTAACACGGTTTTGTTCTTCCCCTTGAAACTTATGGGCTGTTACTGATTTTAAACCCGGACTACTAAAATATAATTCAAGCGTCCCTGTTAAGCTAACTTTCTTCCCAATATTTTCAGGATGATCTTTCACATTCACTGCCGATCTCACATCGCCTTTTGGCAACTGAACAGGCATGATTTTATCTGGATTTGTTTCGTTTGGTGAATCGGCAATTGCCACATTTGTGTCGTCAAACTTAGCCGGATCCCTCGTGTACTTAGAAGGACTTTGCGTATATCCGACAATATATCCTTCTACTATCCCCTTCGTTTTCCCTTGCTGCTTGAATACTTGAATTGCTTTTTCTACCGACATAGAAGTAGTTTCTTCTGCTTGTGCTAAAGTTCCAGTAAATGAAAGCAATAGTAATAATGATAAAAAGACACTTAACAATTTCTTCACAGCTATTTTCCTCTCCCTATTTCATATTTTCTCAGCATATCTATCATAACAAATGATTCGTTATATAGAACTATATTTCGACAAGTTTTACAAAAAATTAATCTCAGCTATACGTTTAAAACAAAAATTACTTATGCTAAAAACAGATGGAATATGTAAGGTACAAACTTCTATTTTCCAATAAAAAACTACCACTTCATTAGGAAGTGGTAGTTTTTTATACATTCAAAGCATCTCGTTCACATTCTACTATTTTTTCAATATATGATAACACACGTTGCGCTACCAACTCACCTTGCCCAATACAATCTGGCAGACCAGAACCAGCGTAAGAACTTCCAGCTAAGTACACACCTGGCAATTCTTTCTCCATAAATGTTGTAAGCTTTTTCATTCGCTCGTTATGACCTACTGTATATTGAGGCATCGCTTCTTTCCAGCGGCTTACGATTGCAAACTCCGGGTCCTCTATAATATCCATCGTCTTTCGTAAGTCTTCTAGTACGAGCTGAACGAGTTCCTCTTCGGTTTGTTCTACAATCGCTTCATCACCAGGGCGTCCAACGTAACAGCGAAGAAGTACCTTACCTTCTGGCGTTGTGTGCGGCCATTTTTTATGTGTCCACGTACATGCTGTAATGGAGAAGTCACTATTTCGTGATACGACAAATCCCGTTCCATCAATATCGCGCTGAATGGCTGATTTCGGAAAAGCAAGTGCTACATTCGCAACTGATGTGGACGGAATGTTGCGGAAGAAACGAAATTGTTTATACTGCGCAAACATAGAAGGCAATACTTTATGTGAGCTTGCCACTACGATGGCGTCCGCTTCTATTTCTTTTCCGTTACTAAGAGTAATCGTGTAACCATCCCCCAGTTTTGCAACTTTTTCAATGCGAGTTCCCTTTATTATCGTACCTTCATGCATCTTCACTTCGAGAGATTCTACTATAGATTCTAAACCTGTTTTCACCGTTTGGAAGATTCCCTTTTTCGGTTCAGCCTTCTCTTCTTTCGGAGCGAGCGTACGCATACCGAGTGAAATACTGCGATGTTTCTGCTCAATTTGATACATTTGCGGGAAGGTCGACATTAAGCTCATTTCATCAATATCCCCTGCATAAATACCCGATAATAATGGTTCTATTAAGTTTTCAACCACTTCGTTTCCGAGGCGATGTCTGAAAAACTGCCCGAGTGATTGGTCAGATACTGGTTTTGATCTAGGCATTAACAGATCAAAACCAGCTCTTAATTTACCAATTGGGGAGAACAACCCGGAAAATAGAAACGGTGTAATTTGCGTTGGAATTCCCATCATTGATCCACTCGGCATTTTATGTAACCGATTGTTTACGAGAATAAATGATTGACCGGCCTTATTATTTACAAGTTCATCGCCAAGACCTAATTCTCTCACCAATCTAGACGCACTTTCTTTTCGTGCTAAAAAAGAATCCGGTCCGCGTTCAATTGTAAATCCATCTTTTCGAACGGTTTGAATTTTCCCGCCAAGTTTACCCGACGCTTCTACAAGTAATGTATCTATCGGCAAGTCCTTCTCACGAATATCTTTTTGTAAGTGATACATAGCTGTTAATCCTGTGATACCACCGCCGATGATCACAACTTTTTTCCTCAAGCAGGCTCCCCCTTTCTTCTTACAATACAGATTCTTTTTTCTTTAATACAACATCCGTTAAGCAATCAATGAATGCATCCGATGCGTTTGGCATTTCTGGACGATAATATTTCGCGCCAATTTCATCAGTCACCACTTTACACTCAAAGTCATTATCATATAAAACTTCTAAATGTTCCGCAACAAATCCAACTGGTGCATAAACAAATGAAGTATAACCGTACTTTTCATTTAATTCTCTCGTTAAATCTTGTACATCCGGACCGATCCAAGGATCTGGCGTGTTTCCTGCACTTTGCCATCCTACTGCATAGTTTGCTACTTCAGCGCCCCTTGCAATATAATCAGCTGTTTCATTTAATTGATCTGGATATGGATCGCCGAGTGCGATAATTTTCTCTGGTAAGCTGTGAGCAGATACGATTAATACTGCTTTTTCACGTTCTGCTTCTGACATACCGTTATATATACCTTTCACTGCATCGACCCAATACTGGATAAACTTCGGTTCTTTATACCAGCTATAAATGCCATGAATTGTTAAGTTTCCAAGTTTCTCAGCTTCTTCTTGCGCTCGTCCAACATATGATTTCACGCTAAATGTAGAATAGTGAGGCGCAAGAACAAGTGCGATTGCATCCTCTATTCCATCGTTATGCATAGCTTGTACCGCATCTTCAATAAACGGTTCAATATGTTTTAAACCAAGATACATGTGGTACTCTACTTCATCTTGTATTTCATTTAAACGCATTTCTAACTTTTTAGCTTGCTCTAATGTAATAGTAGCTAAAGGAGAAATACCACCAATTGCACGGTAACGCTCTGTTAAATCTTCTAGCATTTCAGGACTTGGCTTTCTTCCTCTGCGAATATGTGTATAGTAACGTTCAATATCTTCTTCTTTATATGGCGTTCCGTATGCCATTACAAGCAAACCAATTTTCTTTTTCATACAGCAAATCTCCTTTACTTCGCTAACTGTTCTTTAGAGTACTCATGAATAAATGTAGTTAAACGTTTTAATGTATCTGGATTTACTTCTGGGAATACACCGTGACCTAAGTTAAAGATATAACCCGGCTGCTTCATCCCTTGATCTAAAATACCTTTTACATGTTCTTCAATAACAGACCATGGTGCAAGTAGGAACGAAGGATCCATATTACCTTGTACCGCCTTATGAACGCCGCGTGCACGCGCTTCTTCAATCGGTAAACGCCAGTCTAAACCGACTACATCAAGAGGCAGATCATGCCATTCGTTCACTAAATGTGCAGCTCCTACGCCGTGCATAATCATCGGTACACCCATCGTACGAACTTCTGCAAAAATACGTTCCATTGCTGGTTTAATAAATACGCGATAATCTACTACATTTACTGTTCCAACCCATGAATCGAAAATTTGAACTGCTTTTGCTCCTGCGTTAATTTGCGCTTTTAAATATGTAATAACCATATCAGCAAGTTTATCCATTAAAGCGAACCAAGCTTTTGGCTCTGCATACATGAACGCTTTCGTATTATGGTAGTTACGAGATGGACCGCCTTCAATCATATAGCTCGCTAATGTAAATGGAGCTCCTGAAAAACCGATTAACGGTACATCTAACATTTCTGTCGTTAATAAACGAATTGTATCTAATATGTATGGTACGTCATCTTCTGGATTGATTTCCCCTAGTTTTTCTACGTCTTGTAAAGAACGGATTGGATTATCAATTACTGGTCCAATACCAGATTTAATTTCTACATCCACACCAATTGCAGGTAGTGGTGACATAATATCTTTATAAAGAATTGCTGCGTCTACGTTATATTGATCAACTGGTAACTTTGTAACGTAAGCACATAACTCTGGATTGTGTGTAATTTCAAATAAAGAATATTTTTCTTTTATCTTTCTATATTCCGGCTGCGAACGACCTGCTTGACGCATATACCATGCTGGTACATACTCTGTACGTTCCCCCCTACATGCTTTTAAAAATGTCTCATTTATAGTTCTTACCAAGACCCTTGCTCCCTTCCCTACCAATGCTTTTGCTTTAAATACGTTCTATTCCGATATTTATCTTTTTTTACTATACAGCTTGTAAAAACAAATTGCATAACATTATGTACGTTGTTCATGAAATTGACACAAACATTCGTAAAACCGCTTACTATTTTCACAACATTCTTATTATAACACAGAGAAAATCTACGGTTTAGCTACTTTTGACTTTTCTCCTTCACGGTTCGTTTGTGTGTTAAATGGCACAACGTAAAAACTCGGTTTTGAGAATATGTTAATAAACTTTTCCTCATATTCTCCGACACCTGTTACAGTACTCACATGCGTATGAATTCCGTTTTCCACTCTATAAATTCGATACATAATTCTTTCATCTGGAAGTGGTGTCCAGCTTAATTTTGCTTTAAATAAACCGAAAGGACTAAATGATAGTTTCATTTTTACATCTTCAATCTTGCGCAACCGAATTGGGGCACCAATCGTTTCTACACCTTCTGGCTGCATAAACTTTTCTTTCTGTTCTACATTTGCCTTCGTTAAAATTTTCTTAAATAACTTCGTTGCAGCTGCACTTTCGCCTTGCAATTTGTGCTCTTTATCCGTGTGATCATAGCCGACCCAAACTGCTCCCACTAAATTCGGCGTATATCCAACAAACCACATATCCCTTGCTCCATTATCATCATTAGGAATTGAAGTGGTACCCGTTTTTCCAGCCAACGCACCGTTATAGACACCTACTTTGGCTGTCCCTTCCTTTACAACTCCTTCTAACATTTTCGTCATATACCATGCTGTTTGTTTCGAGAAGACTTTCGTCTCTACTTTTGGCGATTCTCCAATGACTGCGCCGTGTCTATTTAACACTTTATCAATAACATGTGGCTCAATAATATTGCCGTTTGCTAAAAATGCACGATACATTTTTACAAGATCAAATGGTGAAACACCGTTTTTCAGCCCACCAAGCGCTGTACTTAACCCAGTATCTGCAATATGAACATTTCCTTTCTCTAAATATTGCTTTCCTTCTTCGACCCCTAACTCATTTAATAAAGAAACTGCCGGTACGTTTGCTGAATCTAAAATCGCATCATACATCGTCATTTCTTTCGTATATTGACGATTGTAATTTCGAGGTTCATAACCTTCAAAAGAAGCTTTGTCATTTGTTAATAACGAATACGGATTATACTTTTTCGTTTCTAATGCTGGTGCATAGACGATAAGTGGTTTCAGAACAGAGCCCGGTTGCCTTTTTGCAAAAATACGATTAAATCCTCTCGGGACATACTTTCTTCCGCCAATCGCAGCTTTAATCCCGCCCGTACGATTATCCATTAATAAAAATGCACCTTGCGCCCCATTTTCTTTACCAGGGAAATTTCGCGCATCTTGAAACTGGTTATACGCCACCTTTTGAATCTTTTCATCCATCGATACGACAAACGTATATCCTCCGCGAAGTACTTCTTGATGAGACAATCCGTATAAACGAGCCGCTTCATCTATGACCATATCAATATACGGCATATATGCGAGTTCATTCTCATCTAAGTTTTTATATAGAGCAATTGTCTTTCCTTGATAGCGAACGCTTTCTTCAGCAGTCAAATAACCTTGTCTATGCATAAGTGACAATACGAGATCACGGCGCTCCTTACTCTTCTCTGGAGAGAAATACGGTGAATATCCGTTTGGTGACTTCGGAAGACCTGCAAGCATTGCCCCTTCTTCTACTGTTAAATCTTCTACATTTTTATTAAAATACAACTTTGCTGCAGCTTGAATACCGTAAGCCCCGTGGCCAAAATAAATATGATTCATATACATTTCAAGAATTTGTTGCTTCGTATATTTTTGCTCTAATTGAAGGGAGATTGCGACTTCCTTCAACTTACGCGTAAATGTTTTTTCACGAGTTAAAAAGACGTTTTTAGCAAGTTGCTGCGTAATCGTACTACCGCCTTCGACCTTCTCTCCAGCTAACGTGTCTTTATAAAGAGCACGGAATATTGACGGATAATCAATTCCTTGATGCTCATAAAAACGAGAATCTTCCACCGCAATAAACGACTGCTGCACGTATTTTGGAATTTGCTCGATTGGTACGAGGTCTCTATTTTCTACGTATAATTTCGTAATTTCTTTCCCTTTCTGGTCAACGATACGTGATGAAGAGTGGAAAACGAGCTGCTTTTCATCCATCATATAGCCACCAGCTAACACAATAAGTTTATAGATTACAATCGCTAATACAAGCGTCGCTAACCCACCTAATAAAGTCCACTTTACTTTCTTCATACATCGGCCTTCTTTCCAAATGATGGTACATTTATTATTTGAAAAAGAAGTATCTTTATGTATATAATCTTCGAAGTTTTTTAAGAGAGTTGATATAATAGAAACAAATAAGTAAGGGGGCATTAAAATGAAGGCTATTATTTCATACGAAACACCTCTAGAACAAGCACATCTCACTGCAAAAAATAATGAAAAAGATATGTTTTATAAAGAAAATACAGAAGAATCTGTAGAAGGATCTCTTCAATATGACGTACTAGATGCTGTTGGCGAATTTAAAGGACAACCTGGCTATATTGTTTGTAATAACATTTCTGTCACAGACGAAGGTCGCCCGGTATTTGAAAACCGTTTTAAAAACCGTGCAGGCCTTATTGAAAACGAACCCGGCTTCCAAGCAATCCGTGTTCTACGCCCATTAAGTAACGATACATACGTCATCTTAACGATGTGGGAAACAGAGCAAAACTTTAAAGACTGGACAGAATCACGTTCATTCGAAAACGCTCATAAAAAACGTCCTGCACAAGCAGAGGGACAATCACAGGCTCAGGCACATCCACATGCAGAACAGCAAAAGAGTATTTTCTCTCGTCCTTCTTTTGTGACTACTTTTGATGTGTTAGTTTAATTAAAAAGTAATACAACACTATCAGTACGTGAAATTATATTAACGATTTTCCGAATATATCTATCACATCTTGAAATATATCAACGATTTTTCGAATATATCTATCACATCTTGAAATATATCAACGATTCGACTAAAGATATCCATTTAATAACAAAAAAGGAAACACCACTACGCACCGGTGTTTCCTTTTTCTTTGTACCAATTATATATACGAAGTGTGTCCTCTTTTCGCATGTGCTTCACTTTATAACGATGCCCTGCTACCGATACGGCAGCTGTACATAACTCGTCTTTCTTTTGAAAATATGATTGATTGTACCCCACCGCTTGAATATGCCTTCTACGCATGATTCCTGTATATTTCGCAAGACCTCTGTACACCATCGTTAATTGATTTTCTCTCATCATATAACCGCCGCTAGTATAACGAGCGTATGCGAGTATTATAAATCCGATACATAGCGGGATAAGAGTGAATAACGCGATATATTGTTTGAAATATATACTCGCACTAACGATCGGCACAGCGAGCACAGCAGTTGTAATCCAGCCCATGATGATGTAACGGCGCAATGCCGTTTTCGGTAAATGAACGATTTCCTCTTCCATTTCATACGGCAACTGTAAATATGCGAGTAACTGCTGCACATCTTTTTTCTTCATAAAAGGATGTAACATCACTTCATTCCCAGCGGATTCTATACTTTGAATGACTTCTACTTCCACAGAACAATAACCGAAAGGCTGACGGAGAATGCCTTCTTTCACAGTAATTGCTTGAATACGGTGCAATTTTAACACAAACTCTTTCTTATCAAATAACCCTTGTACGATGCGAATTTCATTTCCGTTTCGCTCAATTTTAAAGTTTGCATATTTTAACGCATAGCCTGCTGTTGAAATAACCCAAGAAATTGCCATTAAAATTGCGGTCATAACGATTTATTCATATACACCGTTATCCATCACATACGCTTCCACTTTATTGATGAGCCATTCTGGTAGAAATTGATTAAACTCTGTGTAAAGGATTACTAACATAGAAAACACTAATCCAAATCTACCAGATGTAATAGATGCGAATAAAATTTCTTTCGCTTTTAACTGATAAACTGTCTTACTACCTTCTTCCGCAGGCACCTCTTCAGCCACAACGCTTCTTTCTTTATGCAATAAAGCAATTAGTTCCTTCGCTTCATCTTCTTTAATACCAGCTAACATCACTTCTGGCTCACTACCGCCGCCTGCAACTTCTATATTTAATTTTGTAAGTCCAAGTATTTGATAAATGATGTTAGAAGATGTACTAACATTTTGCACACGTTCTTTATTTAAGTAGCTTTCTTTCTTTACAAACACACCATGCTTTATATGTAAAATATTATTCTCAATCCAGTACACTTTGAAATACCATTTCACAGCGGAGAAAATAGCCATCACGAATAAAAGAAACAACAAAACAAAATAAAATAAATACCAAGGCTCATTTTCATCAGAGCGAAATATTACAAGAAGGATAAAAGGAAATAAACCCGAAATTCGAATACCCAATAATATCGTGATCGGATGTTGCCTCTTATACATCCTTATCACTCACTTTCGCAAGTTCTCCAATTTGTCTTTTCAGCTGTTCTGCTTCTTCTTTCGTTAAACCTGGAATACTATGAGAAGTTGCTGCTGTTGAAATGTGTAATTCTGCTAAATTATACTTTCTCATAATCGGCCCTTGCTCAATCGTTACGTGCTGCACACGGATCATCGGAATAAGTACACGTTTTACAACGAACATTCCCTTTTGAATCTCAATCTCTTCTTCATTTAATCTGTAACTATAATAGCGTTGACGTAAATTTGGAAATACAAAATAATCAAGCGGGATAAATGTAATAGCGCCTGTTACTAACAATCCGAACAGCCAACCCCACCAGTTAAAGTTAATCATAAAAAAGAAATACGTAATTACGACTGCTAGTATAACTGCCGCCCCAATTAAAGCGTGAATTCGCCACACTTTCAGCATATTAGAATGAATCTCCCTTTCTAACGGCTGCATCTCATCACTCCAATTATATGAATGTATTACTTATATATTAGTTGGTATATACATTTTTGTAAAATTATAGTTTTTTACATCGTATCAAGCATTTCTTTAAAATTCCCTTCATTAATCGAATACACTTGAAACTGGATGTAATCTATCTCATTCGTATCTGGTTTAGCAAATGGCAAAATGTTAAATCTCGCCGCCGATCTTCCTAGCATATCTACAATCATAAGAGAAACGTCAATATATTCGAAATCTACACGGAATACTACTGCTTCTTTTGTAAACTCATAATCTTTAATCGCATCATACGACTTATTCGCACTTATGAGCGTCACTTTTAATAATTGATTTAATTTTTCTGGTTTAAAATTAATCATATGTACAGCTCCTTTTTTTAACAAAAAACTACGAAAATAGTGTAATCTTTTCCTTTCACGGCTTCACACATCAATTATATAAAAATAAAGCTAGTTTTTTATAAATTTTTTGATATAATTACATACGGGAAAAGGGAAGAATTTTGTCTTCCCTTGTGTTTTTTATTTGCATCTAGTACTTTTGCTAGATGCCTTTTTTTATACTAAAAAAGCATCCTCAAAGTATGTGAGGATACCTTTTCAACAATTGTACTTACATAATCCAGCTTCATTTTCTAGTTTATATTATTTCTGAGTATACTCTAAAGTTCGTTTTCATTCATTCTCTATAAGCAATTGCATTTGGCAACTGTAAGAATCCATACTAAAAAACTCATCTAATAATTCCACTTCAATGCAATTTTTAATTGTTACATTATTTTTCTCTATATAATCTTTTAATTTCTCCATACTTTCTTCTTTATTATTCTTTTTATAGGCCAGCGTTAAATAGTTACCTTCTGGTAAGATATCTATATTTTGCTCTTTCTGTGTGTAATCATATTTACATAACACAGAAAAAGCATACTTTGGTTCAAATCTATATTTTGAATGAACCGTATATGCTATACCAATCTCCATCGTTGTTTCTAAATTTCTCTCCTGAATAATTTTATCTACCTCTGAATAATAAAGGAATTCTTTAAAATTACCCACTTCTTTGCATGGAGCAGTGACGATATAACGTTTCTCAAAATACTGTATTGTTATTTGATTATGTACTAGTACCTTTTTAGCGACTTGTACACTATTATCTAGTTTATCAATCGTATGAATGACTGCTTGCATCTCTTTTATCTTTTGCTCAGTTTCTTCTCTTTTTAATGCTAAAAATTTTAATAATTCATCCATATTCTTTTCCGTGAAAATTTTTTGCAGTTCTTTCGTACTCGTTCCTAAAGCTCTACAAACTTTAATTATATCAATATAAACAAATTGATCTACCGAATAGTATCTATAACCCGTTTTTGCATCAATATATACTGGGATAAGAATGCCTGTTTGATGATAATATCTTAAAGCTTTTATTGTAATGCCTTTCATATTAGCAACTTCACCAATAGAAAATAAATTTTCCAATTTATATTGCCCCCTTATTCTTGACTCTCCTCTAAAGGGAGACGTTATTATTTTATCGTTAAAGTTAGTGGAAGGATAATAAAAATGGGTCGTGTAAAATATGGAAACCTTAAAAGAAAAGATTATAAATAAGTGAGGTTAAAAATCAACTTGGCAGTCTTAGAAAAGTTACTAGGTGCCATTACAATCATCGAATTTATTTAAAAAAGAGGTTAAAATAGATGATACATTTTTTCTAGCTAACTAATTCAATGAAAGAAGGATATAATATGAAAATTGATAGACCAAAAATTTCGCCAGAGTTATCTTTAAAGAATTTTCACGATATTTTTTATGAAGAAGATTCAACATTAGAAATGTGTGAAATCATCGATTCCACTTTTGAAAATGAATCTGTAGATAGAGTGCGTTTATATAATGCAGTGATAAAAAATTGTAAGTTTACCAATACAGACTTTAGCAATATTGATATTACAGATGTTTGTTTTGAGAACTGCGATTTATCAAATGTTAATTTAAGCAACTCTTCTGTTCACAGAGTCGAATTTAAAAACAGTAAATTAATTGGCGTTAATTTTACGGAATCTAGCTTAGGAAATGTTACATTTGAAAATTCAATTTTGAATTTAGCTTCACTTGGAAATTCTAAACTAGAAAAGATCATATTTAATGAAACTTCATTAAATAATGCAGATTTTTTTGACTGTAAACTAAAAAAAGTTGAATTCAATTCATGTAGCCTTGACGAAGCAAATTTTGATCAAACATCACTGAAGGGAATAGATATTAGTTCTTCTAATTTTGATACACTTACCGTTTCAGTGAACAATCTAAGAGGATGTAAAGTATCATCATATCAAGCTATTCAGTTTGCAACATTACTCGGATTAATAATTAAAGATTAGTCATAAAGAACGATTTAAAATGTAAAAAGGTATCCTCGTACTTGAAGGATACCTTTTTATTATCTCTATTTTTGACAGATTACTGTTTTGTATCATATTCTTTTCATCAATCTAGTGCACTTCAACAATTGTACCATCTTCGAATACTTTGAATACACCAGTAAATCCTGATCCAGCTGCACCTTCTATTTTATATGTCGTACGCACTCTTATTTGATAATGTTTCTTTCCATTTTCTACTTGCGTATTCTCTAGCGTGTAATCATATTCTTCTTTATATTCATTTTTAATATATTCTTTAGCTTTCTCAAAAGTAAATGCATCTTGATTCTTTCCTGTCTCTACCTTTTGATTCTTTTCTGCCTCTACTTTTTGACTCGTTCCTGCATCTGTTTTTTGTGCCTTCGCTGCTGCTGTTTCACTCTTTGCAGTTTTTTCCTCTTCACTAATTTTAGTAACTAATCCTACAGCTTTTTTATTATATTCTTCAAAGTTCTTGTTACCTTTCGTTTCGGAAACTAGCTTATCTAATATCTCTTTCGCTTCTGCATAATTTTTCTTACTTATGAACTCTTCACTTTTCGTCAGTTGCTCGCTATATTTCTTTTTTTGTTCTAAGATGGCTAGTAATGCTGTTCGTTCTTCCTTCGCTTGTTTTATCAGCGTATTACTTCCATTCTTCACGCTCTCTACTTTTTCAAATGACTTGATTGACTCTTCTACCTTTGTTTCCTCTTTTAACTTCACTGCTTCAATCATTGCTTTCGTTTGTTCTATAAGTACTTTTACATCTGAATCATCTTTTTTCTCATCTAGCGCTCGTTCAAATGACGATAAGGCTGTTTTATATTCTTTATTCGTTAGTGCAGTCTTTCCCTCATCCATTGCTTTTTCAAAGTTCCCATTACTACATCCAGCCAACATTAAAAATGTAAGTCCAATTACCGTTAATAACTTTCTCATTTTCTCTCCCCCTATATACTCCTAAAACAATAACATCATATGTATAAAAATCTGTGTAGTACTTAGACTAACAGTAAAATATGTACTACATTGTGTGCGGGAAAGGAAATACATTTCATTTACTATCATTACTTAAAACTCCTAAATAGTTGGTAGTCTTCTTCTTTTAAGACCGAAAGGAATTTTAATAATGCGGATAAAGCTCCCACTCAAAATCTTTACTACACACTCTCATACACATAGAAAAACCATTTTTAGTTTATAGTTTGTTATTTCTTCAACTTTAAATATTCTCAGTTGATTGGAAATACGAACTACAACTCGTAATCTATCGAAAACATAAGAAAACAAAACGTAACAAAAGTTACGTTTTGTAACTTATATGTAACACAAATGTAACATAACGTTTTTAAACATACAATAGTTTTTTTACATTATTTTCCCCACCTACCGTTGGACTATCCCCATTCAAACATGTAAGGAAAGAAACTTCTTTCCTTACGCGTTAAAATTAATTACATAGATAGCCCTTTTTTCAACAAAACACTATGAAAACGTGAGGACATTTATCTTCCCTTGTATTTTTATTTGCATCTAGTACTTTTGCTAGATGCTTTTTTATGCCAAATAAAATAAAAAAGGTATCCTCAAATACTTGAAGGATACCTTTTCACTTTTATTATCTCTGCTGTTTTCTACCTAATACGAGTAATCCAAAACTCATCATTACAAGAAATGCTCCCATATATGGTTCCACAGGCATTTTCTGTCCTGTCTTCGGTAATTCTTTTTCAGGTTTTTCTGGATTTGGTGTTCCAGGCTTCTCTGGATCTGTTGTTTCCGGTTTTTCTGGATCCGTTGTTTCCGGTTTTTCTGGATCTGTTGTTTCCGGTTTTTCTGGATCTGTTGTTTCAGGCTTTTCTGGACCTGGTGGTGCTAAATGACTCAATTTGTTTAACACTTCTAATTGAACCGAACTTATCATTCCTTTTGTAATTTCAAATGGAATTGGATTAGTTAATTTTTCATATCCTTTTGGTGCTTCTACTTCTACAAGTGTGTAGTTACCTACAGATAGATCTGAGATTTTTGCTTTTCCAGCTTTATCTGTCGTTACTTTCGCTACTACTTTGCCCTTTTCATCATGAACTTCAAACACAGCTCCTGCTAATACTTCCTTGCTTTCAGCAGCCATTTTTGTAATGTCCACTGAACCTTTGTCTAACTGCTCATTCTCTACTTTCAATGATAAGACTTTCGTCATACCTTGTTGGATTTCAAACGATACTGGTTCTGTTAATTGTTTGTAACCTGGTAAGCTTGCTTTTTCTACTAATTTATACTTTCCTACTGATAAATCTGAAATTATTGCTTTTCCATCTTTATCTGTCGTTACTTCGGTTACTACTTTGCCTTGCTCATCTTGTACTTCGAAGACTACGCCTTCTAATACTTTTTGGCTATCTTTATCTACTTTTGTAATTTCTACGTTACCCTTGTCTAACATTTCATTTTCTACTGTTAAAGCAAGAGATTTCGTCATACCTTTTTCAATTTGGAAAGTAATCGGATCTACCAATTGCTTATATCCTTTTGGTGCTTTTACTTCTACTAGCTTGTATGTGCCAACTGATAAATTAGTAACTTGTGCTTGTCCTTTTTTATCTGTCGTTATTTTAGCGACTACTTTTCCTGATTCATCTTGAATCTCAAATACTGCATCAGCTAAAGCATCTTTCGTTTCTTTGTCTACTTTTGTAATTTCTACATTTCCTACATCCACTAATTCATTTTCTACAGTCAATTGTAATGCTGTAACTCTACCTTTTTCAATTTCGAATGAAATTGGTTTTTCAAGTGGCTTGTATCCTACTGGTGTTTCTACTTCTACTAACTCATACTTTCCAATAGATAAATCTGAAATGTTTGCTTTTCCTTCTTTATCCGTTTTTACTTTCGCAACTACTTTTCCTTTTGAATCACGTACTTCAAATACAACATTTTCTAATGGTGCTTTACTGTCTTTATCTATTTTTGTGATTTCTACATTCCCCGTATCTACCATTTCATTTTCTACAGTGAACGCTAAAGATTTTGTCATACCTTTTTTAATTTCAAATGGTACAGGCTTTTCTAATTTTTTGTAACCTGGTAAACTCTCTACTTCTACTAGCTTGTACTTTCCTACTGATAAATCTGCAACTGTTGCTTTTCCAGCTTTATCTGTCGTTACTTTCGTTACTACTTTGCCTTTTTCGTCTTGAACTTCAAAGACTACACCTGCTAACGGCGCCTTATTATCTTTATCTATTTTTGTGATTTCTACATTTCCCGTATCTACCATTTCATTTTCTATTTTTAACGATAGAACTTCTGTCATGCCTTTTTTGATTTCAAACGATACTGGTTCTGTTAATTGTTTGTAACCTGGTAAGCTTTCTTTCTCTACTAATTTGTATTTTCCTACAGATAAGTCTGAGATTTTTGCTTTACCATTTTTATCTGTTTTTACTCCTGTTACTACTTTGCCTTGCTCATCTTGTACTTCGAAGACTACACCTTCTAATACTTTTTGACTGTCTTTATCTACTTTTGTAATTTCTACTGAGCCTTTGTCTAACTGCTCATTCTCTACTTTTAATGATAAGACTGTCGTCATACCTTTTGTAATTTCGAATGATACTGGCTCTGTTAGTTTTTTGTAGCCTGGTAAATTCTCTACTTCTACTAGTTTGTAACTTCCTACAGATAGATCTGAAATTTTCACTTTTCCTTCTTTATCTGTTTTTACTTTCGTTACTACTTTTCCTGCTTCATCTTGGATTTCAAAGACTACGCCTGCTAATGCATTCTGGCTATCTTTGTCCACTTTTATAATTTCTACTGAACCTTTATCTACTAATTCGTTCTCTACTTTTAGTGATAAAACTTCTGTCATACCTTTTTTAATTTCAAACGATACTGGTTTTGCTAGTTTTTTATATCCTGGTAAGCTTTCTACCTCTACTAGCTTATATTTCCCTACTGATAAATCTGAAACGTTTGCTTTTCCTTCTTTATCTGTCGTTACTTTTGTTACTACTTTATCTTTTTCGTCTTGCACTTCGAATGTTACGCCCGCTAATACTGCGCCACTTTCTTTGTCCACTTTTGTAATCTCTACTGAACCTTTATCTAACAGTTCGTTCTCTACTTTCAATGATAAAACTTTCGTCATACCTTTTTCGATTTCAAACGATACTGGTTCTGTTAATTGTTTGTAACCTGGTAAGCTTTCTTTCTCTACTAATTTGTATTTTCCTACAGATAAGTCTGAGATTTTTGCTTTACCATTTTTATCTGTTTTTACTCCTGTTACTACTTTGCCTTGCTCATCTTGTACTTCGAAGACTACACCT
>NZ_CP031292.1:924068-1099408 GCF_003355115.1 Bacillus sp. COPE52 | reverse complement strand
TTGCTTTACCATTTTTATCTGTTTTTACTCCTGTTACTACTTTGCCTTGCTCATCTTGTACTTCGAAGACTACACCTGCTAGTACTTTTTGACTGTCTTTATCTACTTTTGTAATTTCTACGTTACCCTTGTCTAACATTTCATTTTCTACTGTTAAAACAAGAGATTTCGTCATACCTTTTTCAATTTGGAAAGTAATCGGATCTATTAATTGTTTATATCCCTTTGGTGCTTTTACTTCTACTAATTTGTATGTGCCAACTGATAAATTAGTAACTTGTGCTTGTCCTTTTTTATCTGTCGTTATTTTAGCGACTACTTTTCCTGCTTCATCTTGAATCTCAAATACTGCATCAGCTAAAACATCTTTATTTTCTTTGTCTACTTTTGTAATTTCTACATTTCCTGTATCCACTAATTCATTTTCGACAGTTAATTGTAGTGCTGTTATTCTACCCTTTTCAATTTCGAATGAAATTGGTTTTTCAAGTGGTTTGTATCCCGCTGGTGTCTCTACTTCCACCAACTCATACTTCCCAATGGATAAATCTGAAACATTTGCTTTTCCTTCTTTATCCGTTTTTACTTTTGCAACTACTTTTCCTTTTGAATCACGTACTTCAAATACAACATTTTCTAATGGTGCTTTACTATCTTTATCTATTTTTGTTATCTCGACATTCCCTGTATCCACCATTTCATTTTCTACTTTTAATGATAGGACTTCGGTCATGCCTTTTTTAATTTCAAATGATATTGGTTTTTCTAGCTTTTTATAACCAGGTAAACTTTCTACCTCTACTAAGTCATACTTTCCTACAGGTAAATCTAAAACATTTGCTTTTCCAGCTTTATCTGTTGTTACTTTTTTAACTTCATTACCCTTTTCATCTTGGACGATGAATATTACTCCCGCTAATGGTGCTTTATTATCTTTATCAACCTTTGTTATCTCGACATTTCCCGTATCTACCATTTCATTTTCTATTTTTAATGATAGAACTTCTGTCATACCTTTTTTGATTTCAAACGATACTGGTTCTGTTAATTGTTTGTAACCTGGTAAGCTTTCTTTCTCTACTAATTTGTACTTTCCTACTGATAAATCAGAGATTTTTGCTTTACCATTTTTATCTGTTGTTACTTCCTTTACTACTGTTCCAGCTTCATCTTGCACTTCAAAGATTACGCCTTTTAATGCTTTTTGACTGTCTTTATCTACTTTTGTAATTTCTACTGAGCCTTTATCTAACTGCTCATTCTCTACTTTCAATGATAAGACTGTCGTCATACCTTTTTTAATTTCAAATGATACTGGATCTGTTAGCTTTTTGTAACCTGGTAAGCTTTTCATCTCTACTAATTTGTATTTTCCTATTGATAAATCAGAGATTTTTGCTTTACCATCTTTGTCTGTTTTTACTTCTGTTACTACTTTACCGTTTTCATCTTGCACTTCGAAGACTACGCCTTCTAATACTTTTTGACTATCTTTATCTACTTTTGTAATTTCTACTGAACCTTTATCTAACAGTTCGTTCTCTACTTTCAATGATAAAACTTTTGTCATACCTTTTTTGATTTCGAACGATACTGGTTCTGTTAGCTTTTTGTAACCTGGTAAGCTTTTCGTCTCTACTAATTTGTACTTTCCTACTGATAGATCTGAAACGTTTGCTTTTCCATCTTTATCTGTTGTTACTTTTCTTACTACTTCACTTTTCTCATTTTGGACTTCAAATTCGACACCCGCTAATACTGCACCGCTTTCTTTGTCCACTTTTGTAATTTCTACATTACCTTTGTCTACCATTGCATTTTCTACTGTTATTGGGAATATGCCGTCCCCTGTTACATTTACTTCGAACTCTTTTTCTTTTAATTGGTATCCTTCTGGTGCTTTCGTTTCTTTTAAAATATATTTCCCTGGTACTAACGGTTTAGAAATTGCCTTACCATCTTTATCTGTAACAATATGTTCGACTACTACACCGTCTTTTACTATGTCAAACTCTGCATTTGCTAATGGCTTTTCACCATTTTCCGAATCAATTTTCTTTAATTCAATTTGACCCTTTTGTATAGTATTTTTAATTTCAATTGTTTTTGTTTCTCCAGCTTGAAGTGTAACCTCTACTGGTTCTTTTAATTTTTGATATCCTTCTGGTGCTACTATTTCATAAACTTTATACGTCCCAGGAGCTAAAGTTTGAGGTACTGAAAAACCTTTTTCGTCCGTTTTCAGTTTTGCAACAACTTCATTTGCACTATTTCGAACTTCAAATTCGGCACCTTTTAACCCTTTATTCGAATCCTCAGCATCTATTTTATGAATTGATACTGTACCGTCTTTTGGAGTTTCAGGCGGCGTAACAGTTACTTCTTTCGATGTTAATTTCTTATCATCAAAATGTAATTCTGCCTTATTAGGAATCTTCTTATCTACGTAAGAAGATAAGTCTGCATTAGCTTTAATTTTCGCCTTAATATTCAAGTTAATTATCTGGTCTTCATATGATTTATAGTCAAAGTTCTCACCGAACGTAAATGTCACTTCACTTTTTTGTTTATCTATCTTTAATGTTCCTTTAGAAGTAATATCTTGACCATTTTGATCATACACTTTTGCCTCTAATACTTCTAAAACATCTTCTAAATCATCACTAATTACCATAGATGTGTATTTAGGAGGATCGTTCGGTATATGTGTACCAACTTGGTATTGAATAACTTGATCCATTTGTGTTAACTGCTCATTCTCTACAAGCTTGCCATTCTCATCAACTATATTTTTTTCAATGCTAGGTGGATTATCGTCACCTGAACCGGATCCTCCCCCACCACTTACAAATACTTGTCCTACTTTTTCTTCAGTTTTAATATTTTTACCTTCTAATTTCACAGTATTTTTATGAGGTTTTGCAGCAGGATTTGTAACCTTTGTTTTATATCTTAAAACATAGCCTTTGGAACTGTCTGGAAATTCAATTGTAAATCCAGCCTTTGTCGCATTAATTTTAATGTTAGATAAATCTGCTGGCTTAATATTTGTTGGTGCATAACCATCTTCAAATACAGCCTCTTCTAATACTACGCTGTCTGTAATTAACTCATGCCCAGGTCCTAATGTATCTGTTAATTTAAGATCTTGCATTTCTGTTCCAGTTGCATTTACATATACAAGCCAATCAGCAATGGACGGATCTTCTTGATTATAAGAACCCCATTTCAATAGATTATCTGTATTGGGCTGTGGCTTCGGTCTCTCTGTCGTATTACTTACATTTACTTCTTTATTTACGATTTGACCATCAACGTTAAATTCTAATGGAATTTCTTTGACACCATCATATGCTTCTAGACCAAAGTAGAATTCTACAAATAAAGAACCTTTAACGTTATTCTTTCCTTCTACGTAATCACCCATAGTACATGTTAATAGGCCCTTTTTCATCTCACATGTACCAACTGTTTTTCCTTCAGCATCTTTTAAAGGAAAACTCATATTCATAAGGTCTTTTCGAAACTCTTTTGGCATATCAATTGTGAATTGATCTCCACTTTTTATTTTTTCTTTAGCTGACCACTTCACTTCTACTTTCATACCATCTGAGGCTTGATACGGTTCAGATGTCGTGCCATCAGTACGGGAAATATTAATTTCGTCCACTGGACTTTTCATCACAGCAGCTTGAATAACTGGAGCCCACACATTCAGCACTGAAAATAATACTAGAAAAACTAATGAAACCATTGAAATATGCCTTTTAGTACTTTTCATTTGCATAGTTCCCTCCTATTTTTTATATTTATATAACAAAAAAAGACCGTCCGGTTGCATCAAAAATGTGCAACCAGACGATCTTAGTAACCAATATATATTACCGTAGACTCTAAGCTTTGCGGCCTATCCTTTCGAATAGTGTGCTAAAAATATCTTTTATTCTTTTTTTGTTTCATTTTCCTCTTAAACCAAATATTACTATACCGTCTGGACGGTTATAATTCAACACCCTACAAAATTGTTCTATTATTCTAACAAAAAAAATAATTCACCACTGGATTAAATAACCAACGGTGAATTATCGTATATTATATAGTTAGTATATTCTACTTATATGAATTATTAATAAGAGCTTGAATCACTTTTTCTCTTAACTCGGGGCTTAGTCTTCCAATCCCTAAACATTCCGAATACCATAATCCATCTGCTGCTAATCTAATAATTGTGGCACAAACTGAATCTATTTCATCATTTTCTATATTATTCTGAAGTTGGTGAAATGCTTGTTGTAATGGCTCAAGTAATTCAGGTTTTAACATGAATGCTGTCATCATACTACTAGACAGCTCTTCTGATCTTCTCTCATTACTTAATCTTTCCTCTACAAAAGAGCGAACCCATCTTCCTTTTCTCTCTGAGTCTTCCTCTACTTTATTGTAAATAGCGTCTTGATACTCCTCCGTTCCTTTGAGTATCATACCTTCTATTAAAGCTTCTTTATTTGAAAAGTGATACAACAATCCACCTTTACTTACGCCCGCCTCTTTTGCCACTGCTTCTAAGGTTAATTTAGCAACCCCTTTATATTGCACAATGTGAGAAGCAGCTGATAAAATTTTTTGCCGTGTTATGCTTGTACTCATTCCTTTTTAAAACCCCATTTCGACTAAAATTATATAAATACGTATCTTATTTTTAATATTGTTGAGTACTACTAACTATTTTCTTTATACAACAAAAGCTTCATTACCTTTGAATTTTTAGTTACTTATTCTATTAAAAATTTCCATATCATTCAATATGATAACATCAAATACACAACACTGACTATACATCTATACTTTTATATTCATTTCTAATATATTCATGAATAGGATTTATTAGTTTAGCTTTTCCTATTACTTTATCACCTTCATTAGTTTATCTTATTAGACAACTGTAATTCTCTCAGTACTAAATAAAAAATGTTATTCCTCCCGTTGAATGGAGGAATAACATTTTTTATTTATAAACTACTTAACAAATTTGATTCCAACTAGCATCCTTCACATCTTCACTAGTCGGTTTTCTAACTGATTTCACAAAACATTCCTCGCAAGCACCGAACGTAATGAAATTTTTCTGTGCTTGTCTTAACGAAGGTTCATTTGCCCCGCCTTCAAAGTCAGGATTGTTAAACTGAACCTCATCATCTTCCCAATAACATATACTGCAAATTTCATATGTACCTGGTGGTTCTTCTTCTATTGTTTTATACCCACAACACGGACAAGTGTATTTCATGTTCCCACTCCATTACTAACTTGTTTTTTCTCCCATATATCCCGACCCACAAAGAATGTAACAGCACAAATCATAGTTATCCCCATGAAAAAAACATTGGAATCTTCATATGTATTTGGAATCCCTACCGTTATGAAAACAATACTAAAAGCTAAGAGTAAATATAATAATAAAGATATAATATAGCTAAATTTAAATCGTAAAATGATACCTCTAAACAATATCTCACCAAGAAGACATCCACCTAAAATAATAGGTACTCCGAAATACAATGTAAGGACTCCCATTTGCGAAATAGATTGAATTATCTTTCCAAGTATGTTCGGCGAAATCATCTCATTATTTTTTCCCATCCTATCATATAAATCAAGTGCCGTTGCTGAAATAAAGAAACTTAATATAGAAAATGAATACGGAATTAAAAATTTGCTCACTCTCATTCACCTCACTTTTTTCCTTTCATATATATTATTCACTATTTTCTATCATTTTCACATAAAAAAATAACCCTCTATGATAAAACATAGAGGGAAGAATTTCTATATAAAAACCTATACCTTATCCTGAAGTGAATTCCGAAAACAGAACACATATCAAAACACCTAAACCATCTGCTCCCTATATTCGGTTTAGATGTTTTATCCCGCTATTTGCGGGCAGTAAGACCCCCACCTCAAAATTTAGCGAAAGCAAAGAAGTTAGGTGAGGAATCAACTGCCCGTAAACGCCCGATTCGTTCAACTAATAATCAGTGGGGATGAAGCCCCCCCCACTGATTAAAGTTTCACTTTATTAGAAAGTAGTACCTTCTTTTTTGTAATATTCTTTTGAAATCTCTTCATAAAACGCTGCCGATGTCGAATAGAAGTAAGGTGCTAACCATAAGAAACCGATTCCTATAGTAAGAATACTTAAGATGAACCAGCCAAGGAAACTTAAGCATAGTAAAAAGTAATCCATTTTATGTCCGTTCATCATATGGCGACTTTCGGTAATTGCTTGATTCGCTGTGTATTCTGGATGATCATTCAAAATAAAATACGTCATAGAATAAGAAAATGATTTAATAATACCCGGAATAATAAGAAGTAATGTCCATAGAATTACGTATACATACATTAGTAAATATGTTAAAAATGCCTTCATAAACTTACTTCCATCGCTAAACCATCTAAATACATGACCAATACTAGCATTAGTTCCACGAATTACATTTAAAACTAGGTAATAAGCACCCGTTGTTAACGGACCGATAATAAGCATTGCAATAATAGTTACTGTAAGCGAATCACTTGCTTCTTCCCAACCCCAAAACATTGAGAAAATACCTGTGGTTAGAAATTCCACAGCTCCAATAAGAATTCCAATTAATAAGGTTGCTCCTACTGCTAATCCCCATTTTCCTTTTAATGCATCAAGTGCTTCTCTTTTCAACTGACTTATCATACATAGCCTCCTAATATTATTTCTACATTATTATACCATTTATATCAAATATTTCACGAATTCCCCTTAAATAGAAGCACACTTCCTTTTTTCTGATACATATTCATATATGTGCGCTGTAGTACTCATATATGGATTGGACTAAAGAAAACTTAGTTCAATTGCAAACTACTCATTTCTCTATAAAAAAAGCCTACCTATCATACTAGGCAAGCCTTTTTAAACTAATCCTCACTTATTCTTTTCTTATACCAATCCTGCATTCTCTCTGCATCTACTACTCTCGTATGCTCTAATTTATAATTCGATGATGCACTAGAAAACTTATACGTACATAAGTCTACGCGGCGCTGGAAATATGATTGTGTCTTCTCCATTGATTGGACGTGTCTTCTTCTTACAAGTCCTGTATATTTTCCAATACTACGATACACAATTGTAATTTGTTCTCCGTTTACACCGTAACCATTTGTTTTAAATGTTGCGTATCCAAGTGTAAAGATGAGGATCGCGAGCGGTAATAATGCCCACATGATGTAATACTTTTCAAAGTATATGCTGATTCCCGTCAGCGGGATTGCTAGCATGGCGAAGAAGATGAAACTATCAATGAGATAGCGACGCAATGCTGCTTTTGGTAATGAAATAATGTTTGTATTCAGTTCGTATGGTAATTGTAAATGGGTGAGTAACTGTTGCACGCGATCTTTTCGAATGATAGGATGTAGCGTAACTTTTTCTTCTTTCCCTTCACTTTGAATGACTTCTACTTGCACAGCACAATAACCGAATGGTTGGCGTAATATACCTTCTTTTATCGTAATACCTTGAATGCGGTGTAACTTTAATACGAGTTCTTTTTTCTCAAGTAATCCTTGCGAAATACGGACTTCATCATTTTTTCGATTGACTGTGAAATCCCCATGTTTTAACGCATATCCAATTGTAGATATAATCCAAGAAACGACAAGTAAAATAGCTACCATGTAAATCCAGCCATATATATCATGATCCATAACATAAGACTCTACGCTATTTTTGATCCATTTCGGAATATACTCGTCCACTTGGTTATAAACGAAAAATATTAAAGAGAATAATAATCCAAATTGACCAGATGTAACAGACGCTATTAAAATCTCTTTCCACGTTAACTTGTACTCTGTCGTTTGTTTTTCCTCTGTAATAATTTCTTTTTGTACTACTTCTTCTGATGTTTCTTCTACTTTTACTACCGAGGTTGGCTCATTTAACATTGTAATAAGCTTTGTTGCCTCTTCTACCGTAATACCAGCTAAACTAACTTCCGGCTCATTTCCTCCGCCAGCTGTTTCAATTTTAATTTTCTTTAGTCCTAACACTTGGTACAGCATGCCTGAACTTGTATTAATCGTTTGAACACGTTCTTTATTTAAGTAGCTCTCCTTCTTCACAAAGAGCCCTTCTTTAATATGTAATACGTTATTTTCGACCCAATATACTTTGTAGTACCAGCCTACGATAGCTGAAACAATCGTGATTACCGCAAAACCGATAGGAACTAAATACCAAAATGGAAACTTTCCTTTTAAACTAAAAAGAAAAATAATAAATGGTATAAAATCTGTTATTTTTAATTCTAATAACATCGTGATTGGATGCTGCCTCTTATACATCCTCATCACTCACTTTCGCTAATTCTGCGATTTTCGTTTTCAACATTTCTGCCTCATACATCGTTAAACCTGGGATACTATGAGAAGTCGCCGCTGTTGAAATGTGTAATTCTGCTAATCCGTATTTCCTCATAATTGGCCCTTGTTCAATTGTAACGTGCTGCACACGAATCATCGGTACTAATACACGTTTTACGACGAAAAGACCGTGCTGAATTTCAAGTTCTTCTTCATTTAGTTGGTAGCTATAGTAACGTTGACGCAATTTCGGGAATGTAAAGTAATCAAACGGCGTATATACAATTGTTAATCCGATGAGCACATAAAAAATCCAAGCCCACCAATTAAACTTAATCATAAAGAAAAGATATGCCAAAATGACGATAATACTAATTCCTAACTCAATTAAGGAACGCGTTTTCCACACCTTGACCATGTCAGGGTGAATTTCATTTTTCAATGGATCCATGTAACCACTCCAAATCTAGTAATCTAATATATGAATACTCTCAATCTATATTTTACATAACTTTACAGAAAATTGAAATTTAATTATCTTTCTTCTCTGGAATAAAATATCCGAACCAAAGTAACCAAATGAAACCGATTAACTTCAGCCAACTTCCATCCGCCTGAAAAGCCTCTATCATACCTGGAATTTTATACACTCCAATGAATCCAAGAAAACCGAGCCACCAGTTTTTTTGCATTTTCACTTTTACTCCTCCTTTATGACGTTTTTCACATTTCGAATCCAAATTTCTTTATACTTTAACTGGAATCCCATTAACATGTAGTTGCTCATATTATCGATAACGAGCGCTAACGTATGAGCATTCTCTTCTGTTGCATGTTGTGACACAACGTCAAGTTCTACACCTTGCTTTAATAAATCATGAAAGCCATTTAAAAACTCTTCTTGTATTTCAAATAAACGTTTCTGATACTTTTCATTTCGCGCCGCAGTTACGATAAATTCATTTATGACGCGTAATATACCTTCTTGTCCTTCATACTCAGACAACATATGTAAACCATCTGCAATTAACTTTTTTGCAAAATTTTCTTTCGTATATTGATCTTTATCGAAGTAAGAAGAGAAATGATACCCAGAAAAAATTTCTTCAAATAAAAAATCTACTAACGCTTCTTTAGAAGAAAAATGATAGTAAATGGCCGGTTTTGAAATACCTACCTCTTTCGCAATCATGGAAAGGCTCATTTTCTCAATACCGTGCTCTGCCATAAGTTTAAATGACGCCTCTACAATGTTCTGCGATGTTTGTAAATTCTTTGTCATACTGTACCTCACTTATTTTTACTTACCGGTCGGTAAGTAAATTATAAAATGAAACGAAATGATTTTCAAGTTAGTTAGCGCTTTAGAAGGGGTTTATTGGTAAATGTAGAAAAACATAAAGTAAAAGCAATATATAACAATAAGGAGGATGTTCATATGGGACTTGGTGGTAAAGGCGGTAGCGGCGGAACTGGTGGCGGTGAAGATGGACAAGCTGGTAAGAGCGGATTTCCATTCATCATTGTACTCTTTATCGTATTAATTATAGTTGGAGCTAGCTATAGTGGACTTGGCTTCTAAGAAAAGGCGCCCTACATTACACATGTAGGACGCCTTCTTTTTAATCCCTATTCAACAATCGCATACGATAACAATTCATCGTCACTTCTCCAAGTCTTTGCAGTAATTGATAGTTCGCATATGCGCCGACCGGGGCACCGATTATCGGTACGAGCTGAAGCATTTTTGCTAAATCGATATAGTCTCGGTACTCTGTTTGGAACTTTTCCCAGTCCATATGATTTTTTTCTTCTGTATCCCACGTTTCGATGGCTTTCCATATTTCTTTTCGATGATCATCACTTGAAAAGGCGAGTTGGAAAACGTGAAGTATAAAAAGGCGCTCTTCTTTGTTACTCGTATCAAATCCGTACAACGTTGCTGCATCGAATAAAAATTTAATTTTAATGCCGAGTAAAAGCGGAAAGTCAGCAAGGCCAAGGAGAATACCACCAGCTCCAGTCCCTGCTCCTTCCGCCGCTGCTATTTTTTTGTACTCATCCATTTTTTTGCGTACTTCATCGTCACGTCTTTGCAGTGACCATGTCGTCTCTTTTAATTTCGGCTTTATAAAGTTTGATCCGGCGCTGATCGTTTGCACCATCATACGAATCGTCTCTGTTAACACCTTTTGTACTTTCGCCGGAATGAGCTGTTGTACTTTCGTCTGCACTTTTTTGGAGAACCGTGTCATCATAGAAGAATCTTTCATGAATGTAGCTTTCCACTGCTCCAATTCTTTTATAACCTTCTCTTCATATGTAATCATAGGTTCATTCCTTTCAATTTAAACGCTCAATGCGCTTCGCCCCGTATTGGTAAACGAAACCGATACTAAATAATATGCTTACGATAAGTAAAATTCCTGTCATCATGAAATCTTTCGTTGCTAGTGCAAATATAACTGTAAAGATTACGCTCCCGATGATTAGAATCGCGTTTAATAAAGTAAGAAAATCTTTCTTCTTTTCATCTACCTTTACTGGATACAAATCAAGCCAAATTTTCATGCGGTGATGTTTCCATAAAGTTAATAGCTGATAGCCGATTAAGTATAGGAAGATAAAACTCACGATGAATCGTCCATATAAAAATGGAATGAAGTAAAGAATAACTCCTCCAAGAGCGAGCAAACGCACATATAATCCAAAATAGTTACCTGATCTTAAAAATGTTCTCGTATATAAGTATAAATATGTACGCTTTTCGCCGATTATCGAAAGAATGAAATCAAGCCATTTCTTGCGGGATACTCTCTCTTTTAATGCTGGTACATCAACGAACATATTCGCAATGCGGTACAGTAACATCATCTTTTTACCTTCTTCAGAAATTAAATACTCCCAGTTCAGCGGCTTCCCTTTCACCATTTGATGCATGATAGCAAGGTATAACACCATGAATAGAACAATTCCGCCAATAAAAAGAACTGAAGTACGTTCTACAAGGAAATATACAAATAAACCGTTTAAGATAAAACGTATGAACCAATCCGCCTTTTGTACATTTTGATCTGTTAAAAAGGACTTTTCCCACGCTATAAATAAATTCCAAGCTTTCACAATGACAAACGCGATTACAATCCATATGTAAGCCGCTCCTGTTTGCTTCATTTGCTGGAAGTATAACGGGGCAAGCGCAGCTGCTACGATTGCGATTATGTATAACTGAATCATAAACGTAAAGAGAAAGGCCTTTGTGAAGTAAGGCTTTAGCTTCTCTTCAACTGGCAGTAAGTAAACAAGGTCTGCTTCTTTTAATAACGTTTGCATTGATCCAGCTGTTAAAACTAGTCCAATTAGCACTGCCATTACGAGCGCAGTTGGAAACGAAGGTGTTAACGTTTGTAACCATTGTTGGTAATAATACGCTCCCGCACCGATGATAAACACGAAAATAAATTTCAAATGATCGTTAAATACGTATTTACTATATGTACGAACTTCTTTTAGAAAGTGACGAAATCGTTCTTTCCATAATGCTGTACTATTCATAATCTTCTTCCTTTGTTAAGGCAATATAAATATCATCTAACGTTGCACCTGGCATATTAAACTGTGATTGCAGTTCAGATAATGTTCCCATCGCTCTTACTTCGCCTTGATGTAAAATAATGAACGAATCACAATAACGCTCTGCCGTCGCTAAAATATGTGTACTCATTAAAATACCTGCGCCGCTCTTTTTCATTTGATCCATCATTTGAAGTAGAGATTGAATTGCTAACGGATCCAGTCCAACGAAAGGTTCGTCTACTATGTAAAGAGATGGCTCCACTAAAAATGCACTCATAATCATTACCTTTTGTTTCATCCCTTTTGAGAAATGAGATGGAAACCATTTTAAACGATTTTTCATACGAAATTCTTGCAATAGTTGTCCTACACGTTCTTCGTACTGTTTTTCATCGACACCGTACGCCATCGCTGTTAATTTCAAATGCTCTTCTAGCGTTAGCTCATCATATAATACCGGTGTTTCTGGAATGAATGAAAAGCTAGAACGGTACGCTGTCATATCATCACGAATTGTTTTCCCATTAATTGTGACAGTTCCTTTTTTCGGTTCCATTAAACCGATAATATGTTTAATCGTCGTACTTTTACCAGCCCCATTTAAACCGATTAAGCCGACAAGTTCGCCTTTATTAACAGAGAACGAAACGTCTTTTAATACAGGTCGTTTCGTATATCCTCCTGTAACATTTTCTACACGCAATAACTCGCTCATACGACACCACTTTCTTCATTAGTATTCATTCTATATTCATCTTACCAAAAATTGCGCTGTACTACATAGTATCGATGTGTTCAAAAAAAATTTAAATTTGTTAGCATATATTTTTACGAAAGCGGACATCATAATTAGTGAAGAAGGAACACATTGAAAAAGCAACCACCAATTGATGAGTATAACAACATAGTGAAGTCATCATGAAATGGGGTGTCCATGTTGGACAATGAAATTTACACATAACCAGATCATTTGTTTCATTTTCGAAACGGGGTGTCTCCGAAAGAGCATATACTGTTTTAAAAAATAAACAATTTCATTTTAAAAAGATTGCAATTCATTTCACTTGAAAATGGGGTGTCTACGGCAGAAACTTTAGCCGATTTACCATGCATTTCTTAAATAAATGGGGTGTCTGCGAAACGTAAATTACGATAATGCTTTTTCAATCCCTCTTCAGAAAACAGGAAGCTGAGTCAGCTTCCTGTTTTTCGTGTTTGTTCTCTTATGTAATTATGGTAAAATACGGCTAAGGATATTTGAAAGGATGAGATCGATGAATCATACAGCAGACAATTGTATTTTTTGTAAAATCATTGACGGGCAAATCCCTTGCTCAAAAGTATACGAAGATGAACATGTGCTTGCATTTTTAGATATTAGTCAAGTAACAAAAGGACATACTCTTGTTATTCCGAAAGTTCACAAACAAGACATTTTTGCGTTAACGCCAGAAATCGCATCACACATTTTTTCTGTCGTTCCAAAAATCGCAAATGCGATTAAAGCAGAGTTTAATCCAGTTGGCTTTAACCTACTTAACAATAACGGTGAAAAAGCTGGACAAACTGTGTTCCACTTCCACCTTCATTTAATTCCACGCTACGGTGAAAACGATGGTTTCGGTGCCGTTTGGAAATCACACCAAAATGAATATACAATGGAAAATTTACAAAACATCGCAAGCACAATTGCAAATAGTGTGAAATAGTGACACTATAAGAAGACGTAATACATAACAAGCCGATTCCCCGAAGTAATTACATATTGCAAGGCTTGTTTCTTCACTCCATATACCGGGGTATACTTTTCTGTGCATAGCGCACTTACAAGAAGGAAAAGTTCTCTTTTCTTTCTCTTGTTTTAAAGATATGCATACTATTTCACATCATGAATACGAACGAAAAATAAGGAGGTCTCTTTTTATGTCAAAAGCTAAATCCTTTATTACAGGTGTCCTTTGCGGCGGAGCAGTTGCTGGATTAGCAGTTCTTTTCTCTACTCCTTCTTCTGGCAAAGCCATGCGCGGCAAGTTAAAAGAAAAAGGAAATGATATTAAAAAGACTTTAGCTGATATTACAGCTGATACAAAGTTATTAAAGCGTCAAATCGTTGAAACTGCTTCAGAAGGTAAAGAAGTGTTTCAAGAATTAAAAGACGACATGCAAGACACGCTTTCTAACTGGAAACAAGATATTTCTCAAAACAAGCGCCATATTGAAAAAGAAATTTTGGACATTCAAAAGTCAATTGAGAAACTACAAGAAGCTGTTCCAGAAAAAGCGTAAACAAATTCCTGCTTAGTTTTTGCATATAACAAATATTTTTTATATAAATTGACCTTAACACGGCATATCACATAGATATGCCGTGTTTTTATGCATTTACAATATATGTTAGCCATTAACATGTAAGGACAACACATGTACTCACGACTCATAAACCGCTTCCATAGTTATGCATGATTTGTATAGAATGTCATTTTTTTAAAAAATTTTCACAATTCTCACAAAAAGACTTTATTAATTTTTATTTTACTGGCATAATAGATAGTAATGAAAAAGAATGTTAAAGTGGGTGAGTAAATGAAAAGTGGAGAAAAAGATTACTCGGTAAAAGAAGCGATGATTTTCAGCCAACGCATTGCTCAATTATCGAAAGCGTTATGGAAATGTGTAGAGAAAGATTGGCAAATGTGGATTAAGCCTTACGATTTAAATATTAATGAGCATCATATTTTAACAATCGCTTATCATTTAAAAGGGGCTTCTATTTCTGAGATTGCTAAGTTTGGAGTTATGCACGTATCAACGGCGTTTAACTTCTCGAAAAAGCTTGAGGAACGCGGCTATCTTGTATTCTCGAAAAAAGAAGATGATAAACGAAATACGTACATTGAAATTACAGATAAAGGGGAAGAATTACTACTTCGCTTAATGGAGGAGTATGACCCTGAAAGTAATTCAGTGTTTAATGGGGCTCTTGCACTTCGTAATTTTTATGGGAAGTTCCCAGAAAATATCGAGCTGATTGCTATCTTGCGCAATATTTACGGACAAGACTTCATCGATATTTTTGAGAAATCATTAGAAGATATTGAGGAGAATTTTACGGAATCCGATCAGAAGTTAGTTAAGAAATAATCTATTTATTTTTTCGCACTCATGCGTAAGAATTCATTCATAAGTGGGTTAAATAAACCTTGTTTTGCTAGCGCTTCCGCAGTTTCGTTTACTTCGAGCTGATGTGGAAGCGCTTTTTCAAATTGATCTAACAGCGCATCGAACAATAAAAGGCCTTCTGCTTTCTCCGCTACATATTGTTCGTTCAATGTTTCACAAAGTTTCAGTATACGTTCAATATCTTTTTTACGAGCTTTTTTCTTTATGATTAAAGAATAAAATGGACACTTTTCTTCATCAATCATTTTAAATAGTAGGTCTACGTAGTATTCAGCTTGTTCTAATCTTCTAACAACGTCCATTTTCTCCCTCACTTTCTAACACAAAGTCTTCTATTTCTGAATTTTATAACACGAACAAAATATCGTATGATACAATATATAAAGTATATGTATTTTAGCCAAAAGGAGGTCTCGCCTCATGACACTTATAACAGTTGTTTTTGTCGCATTCGCACTTCTTGTTATATTTTACACGAATTCCATGACACATACACTGTGTGAACGAAAACAAATAGCTGCGAGCCGCCAGCCCGGTGTCTTTCGGGTTATTAATGTATGTATAACAATTTTATTAATTTCTAGTTATATAGAAATTATATTTCATGGAAAGTGAGGAAGGAAAGCCCCTTCCTCACTTTTTTCCTCTATAAGCAAATTATACCTACTATAACCAATAAAATAAACAGTACAAGTAATAAAATAAGTTGAGAATTCATCCCCATCCCCTCCTCTATTCTGTATATGCGGCATACGCCCAATATGGCACACTTTCAAAATCTGACACGATATGGTTAATTTTTCTTTATCAATATGAAAACGAGTCGAAATATGATATATTAAACTTTGTACATATTGCTTATACTATAGAACAAATAACATTCATCAAAACTTTATCCTCAGCCTCGGTAAGCCCTGTTAAGCGCGCTTTAACAATATAAAAAGCAAAAGTATCAGTGAGACTTAATCGGGCTCTTATGAACTTAAGTTCATTGGTGTAGGATAAATTAAAAATACATAATAGTAGGAGTGTTTATCGAATGAAGAAAGCTATGCTTGCCTTAGCAGCAACAAGTGTAATCGCATTATCAGCATGTGGAACATCATCATCAGACAAAATCGTTACATCTAAAGCTGGTGACATTACAAAAGAAGAATTTTACAATCAAATGAAGACACAAGCTGGTAAACAAGTACTAAACAACATGGTTATGGAAAAAGTACTTATTAAAAACTACAAAGTAGACGACAAAGAAGTAGATAAAAAGCTCGATGAAACGAAAAAACAAGTTGGTGATCAATTCGATACACTGTTAAAACAACAAGGTATGAAAGAAGAAACATTTAAAAATATGTTACGTGCTCAATTAGCTCAAGAAAAAGCAATTGAAAAAACAATCACTGATAAAGAACTAAAAGAAAACTACAAACCTGAAATTAAAGCAAGCCACATTCTTGTAAAAGATGAAGCTACTGCGAAAAAGGTTAAAGAAGAACTTGGACAAGGTAAATCTTTCGAAGAGTTAGCGAAACAATACTCTGAAGATACTGGCTCAAAAGAAAAAGGTGGAGACTTAGGATTCTTCGAACATGGTAAAATGGTTAAAGAATTCGAAGATGCTGCTTATAAACTGAAAAAAGATGAAGTAAGCGAACCTGTAAAAACACAATTCGGTTACCACATCATTAAAGTTACAGACATTAAAGAGCCAGAAAAATCATTCGAACAATCTAAAGCAGACATCAAAAAAGAACTAATTGCGAAGAAAGCACAAGATGGCGCATTCATGAACGATCTTATGATGAAAGAAATCAAAAAAGCTGACGTAAAAGTTGAAGATAAAGATTTGAAAGATCTTTTCGAAGAGAAAAAAGCTGACGAGAAAAAAGAAGAAAAGAAATAATGAAATAAAAAGCTCGGGCTTAGGCCTGAGCTTTTTGTATACCCTCTTCTCTCGGGAGTTATATCCAGATTCGATAAATGAAATTATATAGTTGGTCCTCTGAATGAATTATATCAGCGATTTTTCAAATATATCGACCGCAACTTCAATTATATCGGCGATTTTCGAAATATATCGACTTACCGACAACAAGCGTGACTCCCTCTACAAAAACAAAAAAACCTTGATCCACGTAGCATGGAACCAAGGTTTATCTTATTATCATTGATTAAATGAAAAAACTATGTTAAATTAGTACAGAAACACATTTCATAAAATAAAAGGAACGTAATTATCCGTATCTTAATTTTACACCAAAACACATCTTCAGTCAACCTCTATTTTTCACTTTTAAAGGAGTGCTACCGTATGAAAAAAAAACTTGATCTAGAGCAAAAACGATTGGATACCGTGATCGAAACGATTACGCAGCAAATTGATAAACTGGAAAACGAAACTGGCAGACGCCGGGCAGAAGTAATCAACATCCGTAAACACTTTTGGGATGACGTTAAAGTGAACACGGATACTTTTGATGATTATCTTGAAACAGTTATCAACTTAAGGCAACAAGCTCAGTCCCTTGCTGTCACACAAATTACACATAAGCACACTTTCAATCGACTTGCCGCATTAAGACGCATGCATAAAGCACCTTATTTCGGACGAATTGATTTCAAAGAAGAAGGAGAATCTGCTGCAGAGCAAATTTATATCGGCGTAGCCACACTTACCGATGCTAGCGGAGAAAACTTCCTCATATACGACTGGCGTGCACCTATTTCGAGCGTTTATTACGACTATCCACCAGGACCAGCTGAATACAAAACACCAGGAGGCGTAGTTCGCGGTAATGTGGAGAAAAAATTACAGTACATTATTCAAAATGGCGAGATTGATTCTATGTTCGATACGAGCCTTACAATTGGCGACGAAATTCTGCAACAGGCGCTTGGAAAAGGTACGAATAAACATATGCAAAGTATCGTCGCTACGATTCAGCGCGAGCAAAATGAAATTATCCGTCACGATGAAGGGCGACTCCTTATCGTGCAAGGAGCTGCTGGTAGTGGTAAAACGTCAGCTGCCCTGCAACGCATTGCCTATTTACTATATAAATATCGCGAATGGCTAAAAGCGGACCAAATTATTCTCTTCTCCCCTAACTCTATGTTCAACAGTTACGTATCTAATGTACTGCCAGAACTCGGCGAAGAAAATATGCAGCAAGTCACATTCCAAGAATATTTAAACCATAGACTAAGTAAATCGTTTGATGTTGAAGATCCTTATGAACAACTAGAATATATGCTAACTGAAACGAATAGCCCTGCTTATAAAACGAGAAATGCGAGCATTCGATTTAAAGCATCTACTCAATTTTTCGAGATGATTAGAGCGTACAGACAATCTCTTGAATCTTCAGGCATGCTATTTAGAGGAATGAAATTTAGAGGGAAATTGATTGCCTCTGCTAAAGAAATTACAGAGCAATTTTATAATACGGATTCCTCCCTCCGCTTCCATAATAGAATCGAGAAGTTAACGGATTGGCTAAACAAACAAATAGACGCAATCGAAAAAACAGAACTGAAAAAGCCATGGGTAGAAGAAGAAATTGAATTACTTAGTAAAGATGAATATCAAAAAGCTTATAAATACTTACAGAAAAAAGGCGAGTTTGAAGATAACTCCTTTCATGATTATGAGAAAGAAACGAAAGTACTTGGACGTATGATTGTCCGTAAAAAATTGAAGCCGCTTCGTAAAGGCATTCAAACATTACGTTTCATCAATTTTACAGGCATATATAAACAACTCTTCACAGATGCATCATGGGTTACTGGAGAAAAGCCGAAAGAATGGGACGACATTTGCTCATTAACTGTGAACATGCTTGATGAAGGAAAATTATATTACGAGGATGCGACTCCATTTTTACTTTTAAAAGAACTAATTGAAGGCTTCCAAACGAATAGATCGATTAAACACGTACTCGTAGACGAAGCGCAAGACTATTCTCCGTTTCAGTTCGAATTTTTAAAACGTCTCTTCCCTGCCGCAAAAATGACGGTACTCGGAGACTTTAACCAAGCGATATTTGCCCATGCGAGTGAAACAGTGAACTTCAATACACTTACTAGCTTATACGGACCAGATGAAACGAACGGCATCAACTTAACTCGTAGCTATCGTTCCACAAAACCGATTATTGAATTTACACGTGCTCTCATACCGGAAGGAAAAAACATTCACGCATTTGAACGTGACGGTGAGAAGCCTACAGTAACGAAAGTAGCGAATGATATCGAACTGCACGACTGTATTTCTTCCAAAGTTGCTGAACTTCAAAAACAACAGCATAATACAATCGCAATTATATGTAAATCCGCAGCTGAAAGTGCCGCTGCCTACGAAGCACTTAATCATATCGAGAATATTAAACTCGTGAAAAGTAACTCCGCCGAGTATGAGCAAGGCATTGTCGTGATCCCGGCTTACTTAGCGAAGGGTATCGAATTTGACGCTGTTATTATTTATAATGCTTCTAAAGATATGTACAGTGATGAGAGCGTTCGTAGATTGTTTTACACTGCTTGTACGCGAGCTATGCATGAATTACAACTTTATAGCGTTGGCGAGGTTAGTCCTTTTATACTCGGGGCTGCTTCAGAGAGCTTTGAACTTATTACAACACCTTGATACGAATCAAGGTGTTTCTTTTTTATGCAGGATTTACAACTTTAAAATAGAATATATCATTTTAGAAAAAAATAAGGAGTGGAAAAATGAATCATTATTTCATTGCTATTTATGACGGTGAGTTTCCTACCGAAAAATTACATACCATTTTACAATTGAACCCCACTTTTATTGATTTAAACGTCCGCACCATTTCAATTTCATCACCAAGACCTTTCACATTAGTAGTTGGAGAAGAAAACGATGCACTCACAACTGGACTTACAGATAAATACCACTTATTAACGAAGGAATTACAAGCACTTGAGCAGCAAGAAAAGTACTACTACGTATACGATTATAAAATTAGAAAGACCATCGAGAATCCTACCGAAAAATGCTTTCCATTAGCAAAAATCAATATAAGCGTTACGAATTTCCATCAGATGATTCAAAAAGTAAAAGATTTAAAACGCCCTGTATTTGCAGGGTATAAAATCATTTCTCATGATTCGGATATACTGACAATTGATGTACTTCTTTCTTCTCATTTATTAGATCCTAACACTTCTGAAAAAGATGCGGAAGAGTACGCCTATTTACAACAACTAGCTGAATCAATCTCTCGTTCTGAATTATGTACTTCTATTGAAGCGAGTTCACTTATTTAAACACGAAAAGAGGGTTATTTCTCATAACCCTCTTCTACTATCTATTTACATTTGTACTTAATCATAATAATGCATTCTTTTATATGCAACTTATATAAGTATCAAGGTGTTTTTCTCATTCTAAACGACATATCTTTACGTCGATATATACTCAGCACAATACCCATTATAAATGCATGAAACAGAGTTGGTACTAATCCATAACTAATAAAAGGTAATGATATAGAAGCACGCGGTAATAATCCTAAGATCATGCCAACGTTACAAATAAAATGGATTACAAAAAGAGTCACTCCGCCAACGAGAAGTAATTTACCATAACCATCATTTATTTTATAAGCTATGTTCATTATCCTTACTGCAAAAAGAGAAAGAATAATGACAAGAAATAGCGCAAGCACATATCCATAATAGTAAGTCAAACTAGCGAATACAAAATCAGTATGGGCAGCAGGGATAGACTTTATATTTCCATATGTACCAAACCAACCTGCCGACGACATCGCCTCTTTTAAACGTAAATACCATAGATCATGCTCTGGGTTTAACATTCCTAAAATTCTAGCTATCCGGTATTCTTTTACAGCAGACCAGGAAAATAAATCCCTAATAATAAAGAGAAAAATCGGTAACATCGTAATGAGCCATGCCGTTTTCTTTCCTAGCTTACTCCACCAAAGCATAACGAATACCATCGTAATATAAATATAAATTGGCACCATAAATGATGTAGTTAAAAATAGATATAAAGAAAATACGTACAACATGAGCAGATGTATAAACTTTAATCTACTGTTATTAAAAAATGAAGCCCAGGCTAGAAAAAAGAATGGTATTGTCATTAAACCGTCAATTTTAATGGGACCAATTTTTATTAACGCTTCCCCATTCACAGAAATAGTCGGAAAACATTTTATAGCTAACAAGATAAGTATTCCAATTGTATAAAACAGCCACCCGAGTCTCTCTAACTTCCGATAATCAAATAGCATCATCCCAATAGCTGTTGCAATGCCGAGAATCACAAAAATCACTTTATTTAGTAGTAAATCATTCGTATGTCCAAGAGCTATAATTGGCAAAAAACCTAGCCCCATCGCAGCCACTAATAAACCAATTAAGAACCAATCAACCTTTGGCTTATGTAGTTTATTAAGTTCCTGGCCAAGCTTGATTGGACTTCCCATTTGTTCAACAGCCTTATCTTCAGCAACTTCCTCACTTAACCCTTTCTCTACCCACATGTTCTTCGCCTTTTTCAAATGAAAATCTAGTTCAGTTGCCACAAAGCTCTTTGCTTCTTTTGATTTAATATGATTGGTAACTTCGCTTACAAAACGCTCCCCTTTTTTATTCAATTCCGCCTCACTCCTGTACTAAGCCTTTTAATATAAATCGTGCCTTCGTAGCATTCTTCTCAGCCTTTCGCAGCATCTTGTTTCCTTTATCATTTAATTGATAATATTTAGCTCCTTCGTAATCCCAGCTAGATTGGATAAAGCGATTCTGTTCTAGACGATGTAATAAAGTGTATAGAGATCCTTCATCACCTTCGAATTTTTGAATTCCTCTCCCACGTAGTAACTGCATCAATTCATAACCTGTTTTTTCATTCATAAGAAGTTGCAACACTGCTAAAAGGATATCTTCTTCCTTTTCGGACGATTGATTGATTTTTTCGCGCACCCGCTTTCGATGCTGATCAGAAAAACTCAAATGTTTAAAAGTTGTATTCTCCATTGATTTTCGCAAGCCTTTTAATCGATCTTCCATTTGATTATTCCTCCAATCCTTCCTTCAATAGTTCCTTCGCTTTTTTCAGTCTTGTTTTTATCGTGTTTTCTTTCACGTCTATTACAATAGCAATCTCTTTAATTGATAATTCTTCATAATAAAATAGATAAATGACTTCTCGATATTTTATCGGTAAATTCATTACTGCAGAAGCAAGCCTACTATCCTCTGCATTTTGAATAACAGTTTGTTCCACACTTTCTTTTTGACTCTCCATATACGTAAAGTCATCCTCTGTAACGATAACTCTTTTGTTATACCAACTTTTTAAATAGTCCTTACAATGATTAATCGCAATTCTCCATAACCATGTTTTCACATTCGAATTTCCTTTATATGTATGAAGAGATTTATAGCATTTCACAAATATATCTTGCGTTAAATCCTCCGCAACCTCTTTATTATTCACATATGAATACACAAGCTGCAGGACTTCTTGTCCATACTTGTTCATTATTTCGTCGATAAGGTCCTCCTTATCTTCTATTTCAAACGCTTCTATCGTTAATTCATCCACATCATTTCCTCCTTCCCATATATTAGACGACGCACTGTATGGAAAAGTTTTATAAATTCATAAAAAAATACGGCTGGCAATGTCCATACCGTTTTTTATGAATTTTTATTTGCTTATTGTCCCCACGCACTAATGCTCTGCTTAAAGACAGGAATTTTCATCCATATATCTTGTTCCCTATTTTAAAACATAATACAATTAAAATGTAACTTAATAAGCTATAACTAGTAGGTGTGGTAATCATCTCTTCCATTTTGAAAAAAGGGGGGAGGTGATAAAATGATCGCGATGTTTGTAATCAAATTAGTGTATGGTATCCTAACCGGAGCTGGCGTTGTCATCGGTAGAAGATACGTCGGTCCGTGGCTAATTTCTGTATACAAAAAAGCGAGAACCACCCTGCTTCGTGGAAAAGGTAAGGGCGGTTCTCGGCTAAAACGTTAATGTAATTGTCTTATAACCGCACCTACTACCACCACAATAGCAAGTTAGGTTACACAAGGCAGAAGTTTCTCAGGCTTCTGTCTTTTTTATTTTATGCAAAATTCACACTAAATACTCTATCATCATTGTAACACATTTTATTTATTTTTAGTCAAGAGAAAAACCACCTAAAGGGCTCCCCTTCAGGTGGTTCTCTATTTTAAGCTAACGCAGCTGCCTGCTCTTGTTGATCCACAGGAATGACAGCGTCTGTTAATGCTTTTTCTAATTCTGCTGTGTATTTCATTTGCTCTTCTTTGCTCCAGCCTAGTTTCGCAGCCATGTAGTTGATTACTGCTTCTTTCCACTCGTATACCCAGTGGATGTTGAAGAATACAGCACCTCTACGGCGTACGAAGAAGTCTACTGGTTTTGCTGTCATTTCGTAATCCATTGCGTATACAAGTGGGATTAGAACGTCAAGCGGCATGTTATATTCTTTTGCTTCGTCTTTATGTTTTTTCGCTAAGTCAAATAGTACGTCAACGTTAGAGCCGTAGAATTTCGCGAACTCTTCTGCTTGTGCTTTCGTTAAACCAGATTTCGTACCTTCGTCTGCTTTTTTCGCAACGAATGCTGGGAATCCATGTGAACCATCTACATGTCCACCAGAGATTGGCATATGTTTCGTGTCACTCTTCGGATATGCACTATGACCTTCTTTTTGTAGTAAGTTCGTTACGTAGTCTACTACCATTTCAGCCATTTTGCGGTATCCTGTTAATTTACCACCTGCGATTGTAATTAAACCAGATTCAGAAGTCCAAATTTCATCTTTACGAGAAATTTCAGATGCATTTTTACCTTCTTCATAAATTAATGGACGTACACCAGCCCAGCTTGATTCAACATCTTTTTCCGTAATTTTCACGCTTGGGAACATGTAGTTAATCGCATTAATAATGTATGTGCGATCTTCTGTTGTCATGTGTGGTACAGCTGCATCTTTATCATAGAACGTATCTGTTGTACCTACGTATGTTTTTCCGCCACGAGGAATCGCGAACACCATACGTTTATCTGGTGTATCGAAGTAAATTGCTTGACCTAATGGGAAACGTTTTTGATCAATTACTAAGTGAACACCTTTTGATAACTGAAGTACTTTTCCTTTTTTCGAGTTATCTTTTTCACGAAGTGTATCTACCCAAGGACCAGCTGCGTTTACAATTTTCTTACCGTAAACTTCGTACACTTCTCCGTCTAGTAAATCGATTACACGTACACCGCATACTTTTCCATCTTTATATAAGAAACTGTCTACTTTTGCGTAGTTAACAGCTTTCGCACCATGCTCAATTGCTTCTTTCATTACTTCAATTGTAAGACGCGCATCGTCTGTACGATATTCTACGTAGTAACCGCCGCCTTTTAATCCTTCTTTTTTCACAAGAGGCTCTTTGTTTAATGTTTCTTCACGGTTAAACATTTTTCTGCGCTCGCTTCGTTTTACACCTGCTAAGAAGTCGTATACACGAAGACCAATTGATGTACTGAATGATCCGAACGTACCGCCTGTATGGAACGGAAGTAACATCCACTCTGGTGTTGTTACATGGGGACCGTTCTCATATACGATCGCACGCTCTTTCCCCACCTCTGCTACCATTTTCACTTCAAGTTGTTTTAAATAACGTAGACCACCGTGTACAAGTTTCGTAGAACGACTTGATGTACCTGCTGCAAAGTCCTGCATTTCAAACACAATTGTTGATAACCCGCGTGTTGCCCCATCTAATGCAATACCAGAACCAGTAATACCTCCACCAATTACGATCACATCTAACTCTTGTTTATTTACTCCGTTTAATACGTCTTTACGTTGTTTACTTGAAAATTTCATGGTAATTCCTCCCTTTGATAACGAAAAAAGAGACCACGAACTCCGCTATAGATTTCGCCTCTATAGCGTGTTGTGGTCTCTCCAAATCTCCTACCGAATTATTAACTTGTCATCATTATAACACTGTTTATGATTATTTGAAAGCTTTTGTTGCTTCAATTGCTTTTTTCCATCCAGCATATAGCTCTTCGCTTGTTTCCGCTTCCATCGTTGGTTCAAAGCGTTTGTCCATATGCCACTGCGCTTTAATTTCATCTTGGTTTTTCCAATATCCAACCGCAAGACCTGCTAAGTATGCTGCACCTAAAGCTGTCGTTTCATTGATCACTGGACGCTCTACAGGAACTTCTAAAATATCACTTTGGAACTTCATTAAGAAGTTATTCTTAACTGCTCCGCCATCAACGCGTAATGTATTTAGTTCGATACCTGAATCTGCTTCCATTGCACAAAGTACATCTTTCGTTTGGTATGCTAAAGATTCTAGCGTCGCACGAATGAAGTGCTCTTTCGTCGTACCGCGCGTTACGCCAAACATAGCGCCGCGTACTTCACTATCCCAGTAAGGTGTTCCGAGTCCTACAAATGCTGGTACAACGTATACACCGTCAGTTGATTCAACGCGTGATGCGTACACTTCACTCTCACTTGCATCTTTAAACATGCGCATTCCGTCACGTAACCACTGAATTGCAGAACCTGCTACGAAAATACTTCCTTCTAATGCGTAGTTTACTTTACCATCTAAACCCCATGCAATTGTTGTTAATAGACCGTGCTCAGAAGCTACTGCTTTTTCACCTGTGTTCATTAACATGAAGCAACCAGTTCCGTAAGTATTTTTCGCCATACCTTCACCGAAACAAGCTTGTCCAAATAATGCTGCTTGCTGATCACCAGCTACACCTGCAATCGGTATATTTTGACCGAAGAAGTGATAATCAATTGTTTCACCATATATTTCAGATGATGGACGTACTTCAGGAAGCATGCTCTTTGGAACTGTTAACATGTCTAGAAGCTCATCATCCCACTGTAAGTCGTGAATGTTAAACATTAATGTACGTGATGCATTTGAGTAGTCTGTTACGTGCGCTTTACCACCAGATAGTTTCCATACAAGCCACGTATCAATTGTTCCGAATAATAACTCACCGTTTTCTGCTTTTTCTCTTGCACCTTCAACGTTATCTAAAATCCATTTTACTTTCGTACCAGAGAAGTATGCGTCAATTAAAAGACCTGTTTTTTCACGAACCATTTCGCTATAACCTTTTTCTTTTAACTCATCACAAATCTCCATTGTTTGACGAGATTGCCATACGATTGCGTTATAAATTGGTTTACCAGTCGTTTTATCCCATACAACCGCTGTTTCACGTTGGTTCGTAATACCGATACCAGCGATTTGCTCTGGTTTTACATCCGCTTCACTTAAGCAAGTTGCGATAACTGCTAAAATAGATCCCCAAATTTCTTGTGCATTATGTTCTACCCAGCCTGGCTTTGGAAAATGTTGTGTAAATTCTTTTTGAGCTGAATGAACGATTTCCCCTGCTTTATTGAAAAGAATTGCGCGTGAGCTAGTTGTTCCTTGGTCTAATGAAAGAATATATTTTTTCATATCGGTTTCCCCCTATGCTACTTTTCTATTATTTGTAGTGCTTCCACTTTTTTTACTTTTCATATATGAGATTGCTAGTACAACCACAGTTGCAATAATTACATAAATAAGTGCTGAATTTTGTTTTCCTTCAAATACAACTTGATGGAATAAACCTGCAAGTGATCCACCTAAAATCGGACCAACTACCGGAATCCATGCATACTTCCAGTTTGAACCGCCTTTTCCTGCAATCGGAAGGAAGAAGTGTGCAATACGCGGACCTAAATCACGAGCCGGGTTGATTGCGTATCCTGTTGTTCCACCTAATGATAAACCAATACTTACAATTAAGAAACCTACGATAAATGGATTTAATCCATCCGCAAATTTATTTGCTCCAATTGCTAATATACCAAATACTAAAACGAATGTTCCAATCATTTCACTTAAAAGGTTTGCAAATGTGTTCGGAATTGCTGGACCTGTTGCAAATACGCCTAACTTTGTTCCTGGATCTTCTGTTTCTTTCCAATGTGGTAAGTAGTGTAAATATACGATAATTGCCCCGATAATTGCCCCAATCATTTGTGCTGCGATATAACCTGGTACGTCACTCCATGGGAACGCTCCCTTAAATGCTAGTCCTATCGTTAAAGCTGGATTCAAATGTGCCCCACTAATTGATCCAACCGCATACGCTGCAACCGCTACTGCTAAGCCCCAGCCCATTGTAATTACAATCCAACCAGAATCTTTCGCAAACGACTTCTTTAAACTTACACCCGCACAAACGCCGCCACCAAGTACGATTAACAACGCTGTCCCTATTAATTCCCCTAAAAATGCTGACATAAAATCCCTCCACAATCAATTTAAATGCTTTCAAATGTGATAGAGGTAAAATGAATGGCCATTCGTTTTTTTCAAAAGAAAAAGATCCACAGCTTACACGCTTCTATATAAAAGTATATAGAAACAATGAAATGTGGATCTCTTCTTTTCTCCGTCACGTTTATTAACTTGTCTATAATGTTAACTGTTAATGAAAGCGGTGTCAACAGAATCTTTTCACATTTTCGTCACTTTTTTTGGTAATGTTTCCATAATTCTTTTTTCGATGTCGTAATCGCTGTCGCACCAGCATGTAAAGCTCTTTCAACATCCTCCACAGTACGAATAAAACCACCCGCTAAAATCGGTACACCTGTACGCTCTTTTACTTCAGCGATCACATCCGTTAGCGCACCAGGAAGCACCTCTATATAATCCGGTTTCGTCTTTTCTAACAAATTACAGCTCTTTTCCATCGCACTAGAATCAATCAAAAAGATGCGTTGAATGGAGACGACACCCTTTTGCTTCGCCTTCATAATTACGCTCGCCTTTGTTGACAATAACCCGTACGGTTTATATTCTTGGCATAAAAACTCCGTCGCATGCCCATCACTTTGTAACCCATGGATCAAATCAACATGTAAAAACACCTTTTTACCGTGTTGCTTCGCGAGTGAAACAACACTCTTCAATTGACCAACATGAATATCTAAAATAACAATATATTCATACGAACTATGTAATAGCTTTTCCAAGTCTTTAATTTGCCTCACTGCTGGCAAAATCTTTTGTTCATGAAATTCCATTCTAAATGTCCCCTTCTTTATATCATCCTATCCTTTATAGTACACAATTTATATGAAAAGAACAGCTAGTGTAGGGAATTTCTTTCAAACCTTTCCTCTATTTATATATTTTCTTCAACTTATCAGAAACCGCGCCACCTATAATCATTAATATAAGAGGTAGAAAGTTCATCACATACGGTGCGTCTGCTACAATTGTAACGCTCGCTCCTGCAAACTTATTTAACATCCACACAATGATTTTTGTAACAAACAAAAATACGCCCATCATAAATAGACTATCGAAAAACACCTTCCATTTCGGATACGCTAATTGCTTACTATCCTCAATTACTTTTTGCGTCAACTCTTCATCACTCCTCAATAACTCATCAATTGTAATACCGAACAGATCACTTAAATGAATAATAATTTCAATGCTCGGATAGTTCTTTCCCGTCTCCCATTTCGAAACAGATTGCCTACTTACATGAAGTTTTTCAGCCAAATCATTTTGGGACCAATTCCGTTTTTCTCGTTCTTCTTTTAAACGCTCACTAAAGATCATACTGTGTTTATCACCTCTCTACGCCTAGTATGGTCAAATAAATGATGAAGAGTAAAGCTAGTTATCGTTGCATAACCTACGCAACTTATGAGTTACCCCTTAACATAGAGTCATTGCGCACTTTATGTCATGCAAATTTTTTATACTTTTCTTCTATAATAATTTCCCGAACAATAATATACATAACGGATCCCAATAAAAACAGGACTAAACATAAAAACACGCCCTCTGTTTTAGAATAATAAACAGAAAGCGTTCCTTTTTTATAAACTGTATTTAGAAATTATTATTTAAGGTATTTCCCCAAATCATCTAAGTTTCTCGTATGATTTAGAATGATTACATACTCAATTTCAACTTCTGTTACTACCATTTCTAATACTTGATGGACTTCAATATAATCATTTTCATATTCTTTTGCCGAAGCTACAATCTCTTCTAAGGTTCTTACAAATGTTTCAGCACTCCAGTCTTTTGTTGACAACGCCACATAGGTTTGAAATTTTTTTGTATTCATGTTAGTTCACATCCTTTTTAAAATTAATAAAATTATATATTAGATAAAAAAAATATAAAATACTCTCTTGTATAAATCAATTACCTTTTTATTTAGTACATCTTCAATTTTAAAATGACAGCTAATAAACGAAGCATACACTTTTCTCTTATACAAATATTTCATACAACAAAAAAGAAGAGAAATAAAATATATTCCTCTTCTTTACAATCTCTATTAAAGTAATACCGAATCTTTATCACTATCCTGATTACGTTTCTCACGCTCTTCTTCTAAACGTTTCATATATACTTCGCCTTCTTTTTCAATAAACTCATTATCCATCTCTTGCTCTTTTTTCGAAGTATATAAAACCATGTAGCCACTTAGTACAATCCCAACAATTACAAGATACACCCACCATGGTAAAATTTCCAAATCACTTCATTCCTTTCTTTAGACAAGCCTTATTAGTTTCACTGTATGAGGAAAGAAGTGGATTTATGCTTAAAAACTTTTTATTGTGGATGCTTTGAGAAAAATGCTTGTACATATTCCATAAATTCGATTGGCTCTTGGCGGAACGGAGCATGGTATCCTTTTTCAATAATATGAAATGTACTATTTGTAAATAACTGATGATACAGCTCACCGTTTTTCCAAGAAACGCTCTTATCATGTCGTCCCCATATAATTAAAGTCGGTACTTTAATTTTATCGGCCTCCATCGCAATGCGGCGCTCTCTCATTTTCGTAAGCTGATCGTAATGCTCTTTATCATCACGACTATTTTTCACTTCATTTTTATTATAATCCGTAATCTCTGTTACTGTTTGAAGATCCGTTGATAGGGGCGGCACTTCATAACTTTCTTTTTGCTGGAAAGACTCGATTCCTGTAGAATCCGCCAAAACGAGATGTGTCACTGCGTCCGGATATAAATACGCTAAATTAAGGGACATCTCTCCCCCCATCGAATGACCAAGTACCGCAAACTGATCGTATCCGAGCTTCTTCATTAACTTATAATATAAATTCACTTGCGCAGGAAACGAATACTGAAAATCAACCGGCTTAGAAGAACGCCCAAATCCTAAAATATCAACTGCAATAATCGTGTGATCTCTCGCAAGTTCCGGATAAATATCACTAAACCCATCTGAAGAACCACCAAATCCATGAAGCATAAGTAAAGGCGGCTTCCCCTCACCAATTTGCTTAAAGTAAATCGTCTGCCCATCAATCTGTGCCATACTCTCTTTCGTATTCAGCTTCATCATAACAGTATCTTTCACTTCTCTAACCTTCGCAATCGGCTTATCGACGAAGTTACATACTACTAACAAAACGAGCACAATACCGCTAATCATATAAAACTTAAACCGTTTCAAAATTTCCGTCTCCTTTCTCATGTTGCTATTTAAAGTTTTTACATTTTTTGGTTGTTTTATGATTGATTTTTTAATTGTAACTAAATCAGTTACAATTATATTAAAAAAATATAACTCATCTCTATTACTGATGGTTATTTTGTAACTATTATAGTTACATATTAAAAGTAAGTCAATTCTTTTCTCTGCATGGCCAAAAAATAAAGAAGGGACTTCCATATGAAGTCCCTTCTTTATTTTTATTATAGTTGGCTTACTCCGCCGCCGTCGCCTCTATTATCTGCAGGTGCTCCACCCGTGTCTCCAATGTTAACGTAGTCTGGTCTTGCTGGTGCTCCACCTGTGTCTCCTATATTAACGTAGTCTGGTCTTGCTGGTGCTCCTCCCGTGTCCCCTATATTTACAGCTTGATTTGTAAAAGAACTATTGAATCCAATTGATAATACCCCTACTAATGCAGCCCCAACAATAGCTAAACGAAATTTCTTCATTATTTTAACGCTCCCTTTTCCAATATATTTTTTTGAGCCTTATTATTCATATAAAAATATTTACTTGCCTTAACATGATCATCAACTTCATAAAATTTCATTGCTAAAATTTCAGTGTATTCTTGAATACAATCCCATAATCTTTCTCTCTCAAAATAAGAAAGGCCTTTTAAAATTACATCTTCAATAATTGATATAGAAGAATTTCCATTGAGTTCTTTCAAAATTTTAAACCGATGTTGAAATTCTTTTTCGCCTAAATCAATACAAATATTTAAACCTTTTTCAACAATTGGATTCGCTAAATTATATTCTCCTAATTTGTAATGTTCACGTGCTTCTACAAACAAGGCTTTAAAATGTTCTGGGTAATTTTTTGTCACCTCAGATATATGGCGAATCGCTAATTCTGAAAGGTTTTGACTGGCATAAAGCCAAGCTAAATTATGTCGAACCATTAGCATATATTTTTTTTGATTTGCTTTTTGCAATACTTCCATAGCAGCATTAAAGTTCTCTTCCGCTAATTCATAGTGATCTATGTCTACGCAACATAGCCCAAAAGTATTTTCACATAACCCTACTTTTATTTCATAGCCTGGATATTTCAAAAATGCCGCTTTGGCTCTATTCAAGTAATCTATTGCATGAACTTGGTCATATTTTTGGTAATAAAAATTCCCCATTCGATAATTAAACTCCGCATGCTCTATCGGATCTGCAATATATTTCAATAACTTCTCAGCTTGTTCATACTGTTCTTTCGCTTCGTTATAATTTGAAATTAATGTACAATGAAACCCTTTAAAGAAGTGATAGTAATACGCTAGAAAGCCTTCTGTCGGAATTTCGAAAGATTCCACTTTATCAAAACTATCTTCTCTAACCCCAATCCAATCAACTAATGCATCGTATCTAAAGTTCAATAACGCATGATAAAGTAATACATCTTGATCCACTTCCAAACCACTAATCTTACTATCAATCTCCTCTTTCATTTCCGTAACTTGCTCTATTTGTTGCTGCAACATTACACGATACCAATCATCTAAAGAATGTTTCATTTGCTCCTTCGTTACTATATTCGTTCCCATACCTTCGCCTCTCCCTTGCCAAATTATAAATTTGGGATATTTATACAATTATCCAAATTGTATATTATCACCTCTTTTCTATGTATTGAAAAATAATTATCAGAAAATTTATAATTTAAAATCATTATACCAAATATTTCTATTTCGAAAACTTGAGAAACATTTGTCAGAAAACTTTATAGACCAAATAAAAAGCAAGCAGTTCCAGCACTCTGCTAAAACTACTTGCTCTTCTACTTACTATCTCTGTTTTTACTCTTTAATAAATTCCTTCGTACTTCTCACTGTATCAATTGGACGAACTAATTTTTCAATTTCTTCACGTTTTGGCTCTAGGAATGGAGGTAAAGATAATTTTTCTCCAAGTGTTTCGTATGGCTCATCTCCCATAAACCCTGGGCCGTCTGTTGCGAATTCAAATAAAATTTGCGGTGCCACTCTTGCGTATAATGACTCGAAGAAGTGACGGTTTACATAACCAGATGAAGGGAGACCAACGCTACCTATTCTTTCAATCCATTCTTCTAGTACCGCACGATCTTCTACGCGGAATGCAGCATGGTGAACTGTACCAAAACCTTGTTGTGCTTCAGGAAGAACTGTATTATGTTCTACGATGATAGATGCACCGTTTCCACCTTCGTTCACTTCAAATAAATAGAATTCTCCTTCTTGCGCAATCTCTTTAAATAATAGAACTTTTTCTAACACTTCTTTAAAGAAGCTAAAGTTCGCAATACGAATGAATACAGGTCCTAAACCAGTAATTGCATATTCTAATGGAACTGGACCGTTTTGCCACGGTGTACCTGATTCTATCCCTTTATCAAGTTCATCCGAGATTAATTGATAGTGTTGATCATCAAAATCAACGAAAGAAAGAGTTTTCTTACCAAATTGCTCTTTAATTCCTGTATGTTCCACTTCAAGACGGTCAAAGCGTTTCACCCAATATGATAATGCTGCATCAGTTGGAACGCGGAATGAAGTTTTTGAAATTTCATTTGTACCGTGTACTCCTTTTGGAACACCTGGGAAGTCAAAGAATGTCATATCTGTTCCGGCACTACCTTTATCATCTGCAAAGAATAAATGGTACGTTTGAATATCATCTTGGTTTACCGTTTTTTTAACTAAACGCATTCCTAAAACATGAGTGAAAAACTCATAGTTCTTTTCTGCACTACTTGTAATCGCTGTAACGTGATGAATTCCTTTTAATTGGTTCATTTTATATTCCTCCAATGGTTTTCATTTATATATTAAATTTGTATTTTTTCTTCTATTACTTCTCTTCAATCGGAGCTAAATTTGCTTCAATTTCTGCTCGCTGATCTTCTAAGAATGGTGGTAAATCAAGTTTTTCTCCTAAATGCTCCACATCTCCATCAACTGTAAATCCTGGTCCATCTGTCGCAATTTCAAATAGAATTCCGTTTGATTCACGGAAATATAAGCTTTTAAAATAGAAGCGGTCAATGATTCCTGAAGAATGGAAACCTCTTTGTTTCACCTGTTCTTCCCAATAAGCAAGCTCTGCATCGTTTTTCACACGAATCGCTAAATGGTGAATGCTACCGCGGCCCGGCTTTTCAGAAGGACCGTCCAAATATTTCACAACGATTTCCCCAAAGGCCTCTCCTTTAATAGACTGAAAAATTGCTTCTTCGTCATTTCGGCTAACCTCTGTATAACCAAACATCTCTGTAAGTGTACTCGCCATTTTATCAAGTCTACGCACTGTCATTTCCACAGCACCCATTCCTTGAATTTGATGCTTTGCAGGAACTTCTGATTTCTCCCACGTCTCCCAATGCTCCACTTTTTCTCCGTTTGAAACGAGTAGTACTAAGCGAAGACCTTCAGCATCCTCAAATTGCAAAGCAGGACGATTTGCATATGTTGTCATTTCACTATGTTTCACATCAAATTTCTCAAATCGTTCTTTCCAGTAATGTAAGCTTTCCTCGGAAGGGACGAGTAATCCAATTCGAGTAATTGCATTCGTACCACGATATGTTTTTCCTACTAAAGGAATTTCAAAAAATGATAGCTCCGTACCTGGGCTTCCTGTTTTATCTCCATAAAATAAGTGATACATTGACGGATCGTCTTGATTTACCGTCATTTTCACACGACGTAAACCAAGCACGTTTTTATAAAAGTGATTATTTTCATTTGCGTTTTTCGTAACCATTGAAATGTGATGATGCCCTTTAATTTCATACATCGGTCATTCCTCCGTTTCATTTTACTAGTCAAGTGACAACAAAAAAATAATATGCTTCTTAGCTTTTCAATTTATTCTCATTATGTTTTTATAACTTAGTCGTAGTGTTTACTAAATAAGCTGCATTGAATTCATTCATAAATTACTTTGTCTTGTAAACCGAAAGTAACTGAGTATATGTTTTTCAGATGACTCATTTGCTTTCGTTACTATCACTTTACAACTCAAGTGATTAAAAAGCAAGTAAAAAATCTCGAATTTGAGATATTTTTTTTGTTAAATAACATTTAGGGTGTAAAATCATTAATTTCTATGTGGGATAGCGTCACATCACTATCAAGCTAAAGACTCCAGGCTCCCCATGCCCCAAAACAAAAATTTTATCTCACCACAGTTGGTTGTTTATGAGAATTCAGTGTACTTTTGTCGTTTTGGAGAATAATGAAATTCTTAATCTGATGGCGATGAGGAGTTACATTATTTTTCTTCCTACCACAAATGAGAGATACTAACTCAGAGAAGATCTTCTGGTGCATAGCCTACTCGTTTTAAAATCACTTTCTTTCATATCAAAGTATTCTAATCCTACTACATCACCCGGCAACGTATCCGATGTAAATTGAACACGCTAAAAAGCCCCATCAATACTTTTCGCAAGAGTTTTGGCTAATGTTGTTTTCCCTGTTCCTGGTACGTCTTCTAATAAAACATGTCCATTTGCAACTAATGCCATCATCGCTAAATCAATTACTCCTTCCTTTCCTACAATAACCTTTGAAACGTTTTCTTTAATTTTTTCTAATATGTTCATATTCCTTATCTCCTTTATATTATTTGATTTTTCTGATATTTTATCACAATAAACATTTTCCACAAACTAGAAAATATAGATTTTGTTAGTGCTATCCCTTATTTTGAAGGGCTGTTCTTTTAAGATCTAATAACTAACGTTCTTGGACTAAAAACACGCGAGGTTCTTGGTTTGAGGACATTATAAAATTCATAAGTTGATGGATGTAGGATATCGCCAGCATTTTTGAAAAAACAAGCTAAGAGTATGCAAGATCTTATACAGTTTTTCAGCTAATTCAGCAACAAACGAGGACTCTAAAGCCGCTCCAGGATAGGAATGTATTAAAAAATGCATAGATCCATAAAACAAAAAAAAGGAAGTTCCCTTGTGAGAATAGGGGTTCCTCCTTGTCCTTGCTACCGATAATAAGACGTTATGTTAACCTTACATGAATATCATATACAACCAAAATTATACAACATATCACTTCCTCCAAATGGTACAATTAGGAAAAAGGGGAGGGAAGTATGAAAAATAAAATACTTCTAATAACATTCATTTTAGCTGCTTTATTTGTAGCTGGAGGTTTTGCGTTCTTCTACTGGATCAAAATATTCCCATTCAACTAAAGAGACCTAACTACCGATAACACTGATTATATGAACGAAAAGCCCCTTGAGAAAATCTGAAGGGGCTTTTCTAGGTTTCTAGATAGATTGACTCCTCATAATGAGACGTTATGTTGACCCCATATGTATAGAATATACAGTTAACTAAAAATGAAAAGTTTACATTTTTTATTGTTTCTTATAAGTGGATTATTTGCATTCCTGTTTATATAATTTAAACGAATAAATAGCTCCAATAAAGAATACAAAAGCTTCAAATAATATAAAGATTTGACGGAAATTCTCAATATCTTTACCAACTAAAGAAATAAATATAGCATTCATTAGAATCTGAATAGTAAACATACGAGAAGTAATTTTTAAATAAATAGCATTTGTTCTTTCATATGGTTTACCAATTTTTTTGTAAATAATAATAAGTGCAATTACTGAACCCAAAAATAGAAGTGCTGTAAGTCCTACAACGATATTGAAATTGCCTGTACTTTCTAACATCCATTTATTTAATAGATCAATCATTATTATCTTCCTTTCCTACATAAGAGAATATTTCGTTCTTCTTTTTCACTATAATAAAAAAAGAAAAAGGAAAACATCGAACTTTCTTACAAACATTCGTGTATTCTTACAGTTTTGTCATTTTGTAAATGTATTCAGCGCCTTGCCTTTCACTATTTTCTTTGGAAAACATAGTGAATTACGAGAAAGAACGCTACAAGATCAACTTCCGAGAACGAGAATTATGTAAATAAGCTGCCCATATGGACAGCTTATTGTATTTTTTCTGAAATGCTGGCGGTACTCCGATCTAGTCGAGGAAAGGCACCTTAGGGTGTCTTTTTTTATATAGGGATCCCTCCCACCTTTTAACAAAAATATATGCTAAACAAATTTCAACTCTTATTTTTAGGCCTATTGTACAGGCTGAAGCGATTCTAAGTATCTGCCATATTAAAGTTGATATGCTCCCATTCTAGTGGTGAGATATGTTTTAATCGTTCTTCGTTAACCCCATGCGTACTTCTTAACTATTTCATTTAATTTTTAATACAAAAACAGCCTCACTAAGCTTTTAACGCTTAATGAGGCCATTCTATTTACAATCTTAATTATGGAACGTCGGTTTATAGAATGAACGATTATCAAGTGCGAAGACACGTTCAGTGTATTCACCTGGTTTTGTGCGTCCTAATGCGCGGTCCATCATATTCATTTTTGCATCTAAGTTGTCGATGTAGTGCAGAATTTCTGCTTCTTTTACTAATGGTGGTTTTGGGCTACCCCATTCTGCTTTTCCGTGGTGAGAAAGGACGATGTGCTGCAAGATTAATACTTCTTCTGCATCAATTTGCAATTCGTCTGCTGCTTTCCCAATTTCGTTCACCATGATAGAAATGTGGCCTAGTAAATTTCCTTCTAACGTATACGTTGTAGAAATTGGACCAGATAGCTCAATTACTTTACCAAGGTCATGTAAAATAACGCCTGCATATAGTAAGTCTTTATCTAACGATGGGTATAGAGCCGAAATAGCTTTCGCTAAATCTAGCATCGATACGACGTGATAAGCTAGTCCAGATACGAACTCGTGATGATTTTTCGTCGCTGCTGGATATTCTAAAAACTCATTTTGATGCTTATTTAATAAATGTCTTGTTAGACGCTGAATGTTCGGGTTTCTCATTTCAAATATGTATTGCGTAATTTTCTCAACCATATCTTCTTTTTTCACGGGTGCTTTTTCTACGAAGTCCGAAATATCTGTTACTTCATTTTCATTCGCAACTCGAATTTGTTTCACACGTAATTGAATACGTCCTTTGTAGTTTAAAATATCTCCAGCTACTTTAACGATTGTTTCTGCTACATATTGTTTCTCAACTTCTGGTGATACATCCCATAGCTTCGCTTCAATATCTCCACTTGGATCTTGTAAGATTACTGTTAAAAACGGCTTTCCATTACTTGCGAGACCTTTTGTCGCTGTTTTAATTAACAAGAAAACATCGACTTGTTCACCAACTTCATATTCTGCAATTTTCTTTTTCATTCGAATTCCTCCACCAAATCAGTTACTTTTAGTATAGCACACTACAACTCATTTTCTTTACGCTTATGCGTTAATTTTATAATCTGTTCTTCTGTGAAATACGTTAACAAATGCGCATGACATGTAAAGAAGATGACTTGTCTATCTTTCGCAATTTCCTTTATTAGTTCAATCGTTCGATTCGTCCTTACCGCATCAAAATGCACGAAACTATCATCAATAATAAATGGATAATCATGCTCAAATGTTTTCGCTAATGCAAATCGTAACGATAAATACAATTGCTCCGCTGTCGCTTGGCTTAGTTCATGACTGTAAAAACGTATACCGTCGTTACGTTCAACAATGAACGGCTCCGCCTCTGACGGTGAAAAGATTTTACTATAGCGCCCGCCCGTTAAATAGACGAAATACTCTTCTGATTTTTGTAAAATACGAGGCAAATGTACCTCATGATAGTATTGCTTCGTTTTCGTTAACACCGTCTTTGCTGCCGCATAAGCAGCCCACTTTTTCACTTGTTCGCGCACTTGCGCTTTTTTCATTTCCCATTCATGCATTAAATCACCGTACGTACTGCCTTCTTCTAAATTCTCAATTTCCATACGATGTTTCGCAATGCGCTCTGTCAGTTCTTTCTCTTTTGCAAGACAGTTTCGCACGACTGTCATTTCTCGCTTTAATTTTTCCTCATAACCTTCAGCTTCATAATGTTCAGCTAATGACAAACTCGTTAAACGCTGCTCTAAAAGCTCAATTTGCGGTAATAAACGCCCCACTTGTTTCTCTGCATCTTCACATTTCTCTGCCAGTTTACCTGCTTCTAAAAACATCTCTTCATCTGTAGCCTCTGCAATATTCCATAATGCATTTCGTTCTACTAGCAGTTGTTTCAATTGCTCTTGCATGAACTCATATTCTTCTTGCCATTCCGTCAGCTTCTCTTTTAGTTGCTTACAAGTTTGGCGCTTTTCTTTCTCATTTTGCATACGACTTTGTGCCCCGTGCAGCTTATTATACTCCGCGCTACCGATAACAGTTTCTAGTTTATGTTCAAAGTGCGAAATCATTTCATATAATGAAGATTTCCTCGTGCTTTGTTTCTCTACTTCACGATACAGTTGCTGCATTTTTTCAATCCGCTCAAATGCCGGCAATATGTGTGCATACGTATAAAATTCAGGGAACATATAGCGCGTTTTATACGCATCGACTTGTTCTCCTGCGCGGAACGTTTCTCTCTCCCATTCCTCATACGATGAAACGACTTTATCATAAGCTCGTTCCATTTGCTGTAACTTATATGACTCGCGCTCAAATAGCTTACGGATCTCTTCATCTTTTTCTAATTGATAGCGAACGGACATCGCTTCTTCACTTTGTCTTCCGCCAGCACTTTGCTGAAGAGTAAGAAGTTCTTCTTGTAATCCACTTGACGGATCTTTATACAAAACAAGGGCGAGAACAATCCCTACAAAAACAATGACACTAATAAATAAAAGCTGGCGGTTATCTATAAATAAGCTCGTGAATAAAACACCTGTGTTAATAAGAAGTAACAAAAGACAAACTCTTTGCCACTGCTTTTTCTTTTGCATAGCCGCTCCTGCTTTTTCCTCATACTTACGCTTCATTCTCTCAGCACCCATACCGATAAACGCCGCATCTTGGAACGATTTTTCTTTCTCAGCTAACGTATTTCGCTCTTCATCAGCTAACATTTGTTGCTTAATCTGTCTTATGTTTTCCTCTTGTTCTTCTAATTGCTCCTGCGCTACTTTAAAGCGATCATCAAGCTGTGCTTTTTGCGTTTCTAATTCACGCGCATTTTGCACTGCTTGCGTAATTAACTCTTTCGTTGCCAAACTCATATCAAACGAAAGGACTGTTTCTTTTTCAAAAGTAGCACCGATTTGTTGCTCTAATTCTGCTATTTCTTCTTTTATATTCGCAATATTCCCCGTCATATCTCGCATTTCTTGGCGTGCATTTTCATACGACATATGCTGCATGCGAAGTTCTTCAACATAACTTTCTTTTTGTAAAAACTCTTCATCTATTTGAATCGAGGCAATTTCCAATTGCACATTCTCGATTTTCTTATGGAGCGAATCAACTTGTAATTGAATTGGCTCCATCTTCGCCTTTATCGCTTCATAGCGCGCCGTTCCGTTTACAGGAAATTGCCTTTTTTCATATTCTAACACTTTCTCATGCGCATGCTTTTCAATAACGAGAGGCTCAAGCGCTGCTAATATTTCATAATCTTGCTTTCGCTTTTCCGCGTTCTCCTTCTCCGCACGAACAGAGGCAAGCTTCTCTTCATCCTCTTTTAACTGCTCGACCTGTTTTTCATACGTGCCAATTTTCCCTTGCCACTCTTTCATCTTCTCTTCAAGCTTCTTCATCTCTTGCAGTGACATATTAATCTCTGGCTTACGACCACTCGGCTTAAAGCGCTGATCCATTTCTTTCTCTAGCTTTTTATCGAGCTGTAATAACGCATCGCTTCCAACTGCGCTTGCTGAAAATAAATAATTGCCGATATCCGATTCGCCGAGCTGATGAATATTTTGAAGACCGTGCATATCAAATGAAAAGACCGATTCAAATAAACTTTCATTCATCCCACTTAATATATCGTGTAAAATCTCCTCGCCGCCCGTTTTTCCGTCTTCAAAATAAACGGTCACCTCGCCAGCTGCCGTCTTTGGCAATCGTTCAATTTTCAAACGGCCATACTTCTCTGTTTGTACAGTCATGGCACCGCCATACTTGCCGCCTTCTTTCGGCTCATAACGGCGCTGTCCTCTCGTTGGAAAACCGAATAAAATACTTTTCATAAATGAACGAATTGTTGATTTCCCAGCTTCATTTTCACCGTATAGCACCGTCAGCATCGACAGATCCATTTCCACATTTTCTAATTTTCCGTATCCATAAATATGGAGTTTTTCCATTCTCATTTCTTATCCCTCTCTTGCTGGAATAATTGTTCTAAAATAATATTTTCCGCTTCCTTTTGAATCTCTTTCTTCTCTTCTTCTGTAAAAGATTCAATACTATTACGCGCTACAGGAGATGTCCAAATGGCGCGCAACACGCCGTCCATATTTGTGAAAGCTTCTAACTCTTTCAGTACACTACCGACAAAATGATTTTCTTCTTTCAAACGCTCTATTTCTGCAAAAGAAACCGTCTCATTTTTCCACTTCATCGCATATACGAAATCTTTTCGCTCTTCTCCAGATGCTAAAATGTGAAAAATCTCTTCCACACGCTTTTCGTCACGCAAATAAGGAGAAAGCGGCCCTTGTCCTGTAAATACGACAGTTAGTAGCGTCCCTCCCTCTTCTCTTCGACACTCATTCATCGCAGTAGATATGCTCGTCATAATTTCATCAACAGTTTCAAGTCCATCAATATTCACTTCTATTTCATCCCATACAACATCTGCCGTATGGAAAAATGAGCAATGCGTTCCTTGTTTCGTAAGTTCAATAAGGTACGCACCCTTTTCCCCTGTCTCTTTACGATGACGCCCTTGTATGTTACCTGAATAAATAATGTACGGCTCTTCTGATAAAATTTCACGTTTATGTATATGGCCAAGAGCCCAATAGTCAAACTGCTTTTCTTTCAGCTCACGAATTTGAAACGGTGCGTAGCGATTATGCTCTGCATCTCCTTCCACACTTCCGTGAAGCATGCCAATATGAAAAGGCGCATCACTCATTTTCGTAAACTGCGCTGTCATATTATCCGTTACTGCTTGCTGCAAATAACTAAATCCGTAAATAGAAGCTAACAGTTCACCATTTTTATAAAATGATTTCTCTTCTACATAAGGCTCCGTAAACACATGAACATTTTCTGGAAACTCAATTGCAGCCCAGCTCCCACCTAAATGGTCATGGTTACCATGAATAATAAAAACAGGGATATCGTACTGCGAAAGTCTCTTCATTTGCTCACGCACAAACACTTGCGCCCGCAAACTTCGCGTCTCCGCATCATACAAATCCCCGGCTAGTAATACGAAATCAACGCGCTCTTGAATCGCTTTATCAATAATACGTTCGAACGATTCAAACGTACTTTGCTTCATTCTCTCCCAAACAGACTGCGGTACATTCATTTCCATCCCTTTAAACGGACTATCCAAATGCAAATCAGCCGCATGTATAAACTTCACTTGTTTCACAAATAACGATCCTTTCTATATTTCAAAAGTTTCATTTTATCCTGTACTAACGGGCAATAGGCAAAGAAGGCAATCTGAAAGTTAACTGCCCTTAAATACCCGATTGGCTCCACTAATAATAAGCAGGGGATGAAAAACTCCCCTGCTTATTAAAGTGTCACTTTATTGTAACATGCAATGTCATATATTTCTTTGCATATTCTAGTGATTTATGCCAAAATAGTTATAAGATTCTGATTTTAATTTTTGGAGGGAATTTTCATGGGAGTATACGTTCTAACAGTCTTTGAAAAAGATGGTTCAAAAGCATTGGACGAATCATTTGAGGCGGCAACTGAAAAAGAAGCGAAAGCAAAAGGTGAATCTATTTTACAAGAAAAAGGATTGCACGAAAAAACACATCGCTGCACATCTTCTGCAGGTAAGCTCGTTTTATTCCAGCGCTAAAAAAAGAAGCGTCATCCGCTTCTTTTTCACTCTACTATATCTTCGTCGCACCACGTAAACTCCACATCTAGAATGCGATTACCGATACGTACGCGTTTATTCCATTTACCTGTTTGGATCTGATGTTGCAATTCTGCCTTCATCTTTTCCGTCCAGTTATGAATCGTTTCACTACCGTCGTACGGATATACACCCGGAAACTCTTCCTGCAGAAGGTGTAAGCTCTCTGCATCAAAATGAAAATGGAAGAAGTAGTTTGCTGTAAGCGATGGTTCTTGTAAACGTAAAAAATGATCATCAATTTGCTTTCTATTTCTATAGAAAGTAAAGATATTCACTTTACCGCTCGTAATTTGGTCAATTTGAATTTCGTGCTTCTCTATAATCACGTCTTGCCCACCTCGTTATATACTACCTTTAGTATATATGTCTTTTGCAACAAAGTTAACCATTTTCGCACGAAATTCATTTCCTTCATTATATTACCTGTACCTCCAAGTACAATCAGAACAAATAAAACAAAGTTGAAGGGGAGCGATCACATGTATTTCGGAAGCAAAGGTTGGTATGTAAAAGAACTTAAAAAATTAGGCATCCGTACTTATGAAGGTAAAAAACTAGAATCTTATCGTACGCATATTTTATCTAGTTTACTTGAGAGAATGAAAAAGGCTTCGGCTTAATAGACAAATAGAAGAAGCTACTTTAAAAGTAGCTTCTTTGGCATTTTTTTGTAATACATTCATACTCACAAGGGCTATCATGATCACAACAATCCCTAAAATTCCCCAGATTATCTTTTTATTCATGCTGACTCCCCCATTTATGTATAATCTTTAAATTATATTGGTAAAAACAAAATAAAAGCACTCGTTCGGGTGCCTTTAACTTTAGTTTTTATTGGGCTAATTCTTCATGTTTACTCCCTCTTTAAAATTTCTATTCCCTTATATATATAACGAAATAAGTAGCCAAGCTAAAAATGCTATAATACATTTGACTACATTAAGGAGGAACCATTATTTTGCGCGGAACATGCATTCAATTTCATAAGTTTGGTAGCCCAAAAGATGTATTACAAGTTGAATATAAAAATATAGAACCAGTAAAAGATAATGAAGTGCTAGTTCGTATGTTAGTTAGACCGATTAATCCATCTGACTTAATTCCTGTAACTGGAGCGTATGCACATAGAATTCCTTTACCTAACATACCTGGTTATGAAGGTGTTGGTATTGTTGAAGATGTTGGTGCGAGTGTTTCTAGAGACCTTATCGGTAAACGCATGCTACCTTTACGCGGGGAAGGTACTTGGCAAGAATATGTGAAGACATCAGCTGATTTTGTAGTCCTTATTCCCGATTCAATTGATGATTTTACAGCTGCACAAATGTACATCAACCCATTAACAGCTTGGGTTACGTGTACAGAAACGCTAAACTTAAAACGAGATAACGTTTTATTAGTAAACGCTTGTGGATCCGCTATAGGTCATCTTTTTGCACAGTTATCACAAATTTTAAACTTCCGACTCATTGCAGTGACTAGAAATAGTAAACATACAGAGAAATTACTTCAGCTCGGTGCTGAATATGTAATAGATACTTCCACTGTTCCGCTTTATGAAACCGTTTTGGAGTTAACGAACGGGATAGGCGCAGATGCTGCGATTGATTCTATTGGAGGATCCGATGGAAATGAATTAGCATTTTGTGTACGTCCAAATGGACACTTTTTAACTATCGGTCTTCTATCAGGCGTACAAGTAAACTGGGCCGAAATTGTTACGAAAGCAAAGGTGCATGCTAACATATTTCATTTACGACATTGGAATACAGACGTGTCACCGTATAAATGGCAAGAAACGTTTCGTCACTTAATTCGTTTAGTTGAGGATAAAAAATTACGTTTTACGACAGTACATTCTACGTATGACTTAGCGGATGTGAAAACTGCGGTTGCCGTTGTGCATTCTGCTGAAAAAACAAAGGGAAAAGTATTTTTAACGAGTTACAAAAAAAATCCCCTCAAAGCATAAGCTTCGAGGGGGAGCCTGTTTTTTTATTTACTTATATACGTACAGCTGTACCACTTACAGCAACCATTAACATGCCATCACGAACAACTTCATAATCTACGTCAATACCAACGATAGCGTTCGCACCTTTTTGTTTTGCAAGTTCTTTCATTTCATCCATTGCGATATCACGAGCTTCTTTTAGCTTGCTTTCATAAGAACCAGCACGACCACCGACAACATCACGAACAGAAGCGAATAAATCGCGGACAATATTTGCACCCATAATAGCTTCACCATTTACAATATCGATATACTCAATAATTTCTTTACCTTGAATTCCAGACGTTGTTGTTACAATCATGACTGACACTCTCCTAATAACTTATAGTTTTTTGATTAGCTTTCTTATGTCTTTATTATGACATGGAACAAACAACTAATCTATTGAATTACCTTACAGGAATGTGACAGTTTTGTAAGAATGAAACGCGCATTATGTTTCATTTTAATAAAGCGCTTTAATATTTGGATACATAAACGATTCTTTATTTTCTTTCCAGTCCTTTTCTACTTCTTTGAAAGTTGGTCGTCCTAATTTTTCATTGTTCTCATGTTTACGAAACCATTTCTTCACATACTTCTCTCCATTTTTATTTTGAATCGTGCAAAGGAAACTATCGCTACTATCCTTTAATATTTTTACAATCACGAAAAGACACCTCTTTCCTTTTCAATAAAGTGAAACTTTAATCAGTGGTGGGGCGCATCCCCCACTGATTATTAGCCCTCACCAACCGGGCTTTTACGGGCAGCCCGCCCCCCACCTAACTTCTTTGCTTTCACTGAATTTTGAGGTGGGGGTCTTACTGCCCGGCAAATAGCGGGATAACAGAATAGAACTTGATCTTTTACTATAAGCCCTTCCTCTCTTATAGTCATACGACTCCTCGGCCGCGCCAAAGTTGTAAGATCAAAAAACGATATTCACTTTATTTACATTTTCCATTATTTTATTTAAAGAAATCAGAGTTATAGGCATTATGCTTATCAAATATTTTATAGATTTCTAACTTATCATCTAACTTTGCATCTACTAAAATTAATATATTTCCATCGTAAATATATTCTTCATACTTTTTAGCATGTTCTTCTGGAATTCCTAAGCCGATAAATGCTCCTATTAAACTTCCAGCTCCTCCGCCAATACCGGCTCCTCCAATAGCTGCTGCGATTGGTCCTGCTGCTACAATTGGACCCATTCCAGAAATGGCAAGTATACCAAGACCTGTTAATAAACCACCTAGTCCCCCTGCTACTCCTCCTGCTACAAGCCCTGTCGCTGAAAAGATATCTGCTTTATGTGCAGTTTCGCTATTCACTTTTTCACCCGACTTTTCTTCCAGATGTTCAATTTCCTTTTGATCTTTCGCAATAGCTGAAATGTTATCTGCTGAGTATCCTTTATCATTTAATTCATTAATAACGAGTGCCGCATCATCAATTGTTCTAAAAACACCTACTATTTTTCTATCTACATTCATAACTATTAACCTCCTAAATTTTTATATACATATACGCCCTTTTATTTTTATATAATGCATCTTTATCCTTCTTCATTTCTGTATACACCAATCTTCTTATTAACATAACCATTTACGAAAAAAGCGAATAGTAACAGTATTACAAGCGAACTACTTAACAAGTAAATTAAATCAAACGTAATATCAATCATCATTTCATTCATGTATACCAGGCTCCTTTTTATTTAAATTAAAAGTATATTTTGATAGACTAATCTACTAAACATAGACATCTTACAATTCATCTTCAGTCAATCTCTTTGTAGTATATGTATACCCTTCCTAACCTTTTCTAAACGTAAAAAACTATACTTATATTTTTTCTTATTTATATGTTTAACATTTTTTAAAACGGGTATGTTTATATTGTTATGCTTACTATATGGAAAGGAATATTGCAATGAACGCCATTCACTCTACTACTATTTCTTATAATGAAACGCCTACAATAACTCAGATTCATCATTTTTACGCTTTAATGACAACATTTCAAACGAACTTGTTTATAAGTAAACACGGAACACTTACTTCTATTAAAAACTTAAGCACATTAGTATCCTTTTTCCTTACGGTAAAAAAGAGAGAGCTTGTATTATTTATTTTTGAAGGAATAGATGCAAAAAGAGCTTTAAGAACACTCTTCCCTTCTTAGAATGTTTGTTATCCTCTATTCCCTCGTTTACTACCTTTCATATATGTTTTTATATTTCAAAATGATTTCCTCTATTAAAAAAGAACCCCCTACTACAATAGGGGGATTTCTAGTTTGGCCTTATGAAAACTGATATAATGTATATTACGTTTTTCATTCTTTAAAATAGAAAAGTTTTAATAACCTTGAAGGTAGGAATTTTTAATGAACTCGAAAGCAAAATTTAGTATTCGCTACAAAATTATGGCTGGTTATTTAGTTATCATTTTGTTCTTACTTGTTTCTTTCATTATGTTAAACAATGAGATTTCTAGCTTACAAAAATCTCGTAATTTTATTATTGATCACGATTTTAAAGTTCTCAATTTAACGAATCAAGTGGAGAAAGAGTTACTAACAATTGAAAATAAAGCGAAAGGGTTTATCATTTCTAATAACCCTAATTACGTGCAATCCCTTAACTCTGCGGAAAAGGATTACGAAAAACATTTTCAAGACCTTTTTTCTTTATTAGAGGATAACCCCTCTCAGCAAGAAAAATTAAAACAGATTAACGAAAACATTACTAGTTGGATTAATAAAGAGATTCACCCACTTATTACAAATAATAATAGTAATAATGTACAAACAATCGACACGACTCAAATTCAGTCATTACAGTCGCAGCTAACTAACTTCCGGAGCACTGAGGAGCAACTAACGAAAAAAAGAGCTGCACAATTAGATATTGAAAATAATAAATTAGAGATTTGGTTATACAGTTTATTGTTCTTACTTTCTTTTATTTCCATTATCGTTTCACTCTATATTTCGAATTCCATTACAAAAACGATTAAAAATGTAATTCAAGCTATTACATCAATTTCTTCCAAAGAAAAAATTACGGAAAGAATTCATGTAAATACACATGATGAAATAAAAGATCTTGCTCATACAACGAACCACCTACTAGACGAAATATCTAAAAGAGAGTGGTTACAAACTGAGCTTGCAGAATTAATTTTAATGTATCAAGGTGTATCTTCTATTGAGATGTTAGGTAAAAAAATTCTTAGTGGAATTATACAAAAAACGCAAACTTCCTGCGGTGCATTCTATATACGCGAAGAATATGAAGAAACTGTCTACTATGTGAAAAAAGCTTCTTTCGCCGATCAAGGTACTGATATTGGAAAACAATCTATTAAAATGGGTGAAGGTTTCATTGGACAGTCTGCCTTAGAAAAGAAAAGTTTTATTCTCAGGGACATACCAGAAGATTTTCGTTACGTTACTACTGGCTTATTAGAAATACGTCCTAAAAATCTACTAGTCATCCCTATCTTATTTGAGGATGAAGTGATTGCAGTAATGGAGTTAGTAAGTGTAACTGAGGTTTCAGACTTACATCAAGATTTAATTCAACAAACTATTGATAATCTAGGTTTAACAATCCATAGCATTATAGGACGTATGCGAATTCAAACTCTTTTACATGAATCACAAGCAATGACAGAAGAGTTACAAGTTCAATCAGAAGAATTACAAACGCAAGCGGAAGAACTACAAATGCAAGCGGAAGAATTACGAACAACGAATGAACAATTAGAGTCTAGAACTGAAGAAGCTGAGCAGAAGACAGCTGACTTACAAATTACCAAATCAGAATTAGAAGAAAAAGCAAGCGAGTTATTACGTAGTTCAAAATACAAATCAGAGTTCCTAGCAAATATGTCACATGAATTACGCACACCGTTAAATAGTATTTTACTATTATCTGAAATGTTAAGAGAAAATCATGATAATCATTTATCGGATGATGAAATTGAACTAGCAACTGTCATTCATTCATCAGGGAAAGACTTACTTACTTTAATTAATGACATAATAGATTTATCTAAAGTAGAAGCAGGCAAACTAGACATCATTTTTGAAGCAACGAACATAAGTGACATGGCAGCCAATATGCATCAAAACTTTTTACATATAGCTGCAAAAAAAAATGTCGAATTTACTATTGAAGACAGTGACACGATTCCAGATTTGTTTTATACAGATGCAAAACGGATTGAACAAATTATTAAAAACTTACTATCCAATGCATTTAAATTCACGGAAAAAGGAGCCGTTTCTTTACATTTCGATTCAATAGAAACAAACAATTTAAGTCATGATATGCAGTCTATAAGTAAAGATTGGATTACAATTTCAGTAAAAGATACTGGTATTGGTATCGCTAAAGAACAGCATCAACTTATTTTCGAAGCCTTTCAACAGGCAGATGGAGCAACAATTAGGAAATATGGTGGTACAGGCTTAGGGTTATCTATTTGTAAAGAGTTTGCTAGATTGTTAGGTGGTTGGATTACATTAGAGAGTAATGTAGGAGAAGGTAGTACTTTCACGGTATATATTCCTAACCTTCCAAATGGCTTAAATGCAATCCAAGTATCCAATTTAGAAGTCGCAGCAACGATAGAAGATGTTATTCCTGCTGAAGTTATTGAGGAAACTATCATTACTACCGAAACAAATAACGTCTTCCAAGAGAAAACCATTTTAATTGTCGATGATGATCATCGAAATATATTTGCGTTACAAAATGCATTAAAAAAACAAAATGCCAACATTATTACTGCCCAAAACGGCATAGAGTGTTTAAAAATACTAAAAAGCAATACAAATATTGACCTTATTTTAATGGATATTATGATGCCGAATATGGACGGTTATGAAACGATGGAAAATATCCGAATGAATTTAGGGTTAAATGAAATACCTATTATCGCATTAACTGCTAAAGCAATGCCAAATGATAAGGAAAAATGTTTATCTGCTGGCGCTTCAGATTATATAAGTAAACCATTAAATCTACATCAACTCTATTCGGTAATGAGTGTATGGTTAATAAAATAAGTGAGGTTTAGTTGGAGTGGAAAATAAGTATTATAATTTTGATCCATCAGTAGATACGGATGAGCGCACGAACTTAGAAATTGAATTACTATTGGAAGCGGTATTTAAACTATCAGGATTTGATTTTCGCCAATATGCTCGCACATCTATTTATAGAAGGATTTGTAATCGAATGCAGCTCTCTAATATCCCGACCATTTCAAAATTAATTGAAAAAGTAATTCACGAGGAAGGGGTTTTAGAACAGTTATTAAATGATTTCTCGATTAATGTAACTGAGATGTTTCGTAACCCTGCCTTTTTTAAAGCGCTTAGAGAGCATGTTATTCCTGAATTAAAAAAGCATCCTGAAATTAGAATTTGGCATGCTGGATGCGCAACTGGTGAAGAAGTATTATCAATGTCCATCTTACTTCGCGAAGAAGGATTAAGTGAAAAGTCGGTTATTTACGCAACAGATATGAATACAAATGTGTTAGAAAAAGCAAAACAAGGCATCCTCCCGTTAAATAAAATGCAAACTTACACGAAAAACTATTTACAAGCTGGCGGTACACAAGCATTTTCTAACTATTATTCGACGGATAGTCGTTTTGCTTATTTCAATCCATCACTTTTACAAAACATTATTTTTGCACAGCATAATTTAGTAACCGATCAATCTTTTAACGAATTTCATATTATACTTTGTCGTAACGTTTTAATTTACTTTACAAGTAAACTTCAAAACCAAGTACAGCAACTATTTTATGAAAGTTTAAGTCACAATGGATTCCTATGTTTAGGAAATAAAGAAACTCTTCGTTTTTCAAATATAATGCCGCATTATACCCAATTTAATCCTAGTGAACAAATTTATCAAAAAATACAATAAAAAGCGTATGAAATCCTCTGTTTGGATTTCATACGCTTTTTATTTCGCATTCGTTTTTATCATAATGAGACACATATCATCTGATTGTGTTTTCTTCTGTTCTTCCTTATAAAACCCTTCTATCTCTTCTTCTAAATCTCCCCATTTTCTTTCTGTAAAAGCACGTAATTTCTCTTCAGACTCAAATTCATCATTTGCAATTGCTTCAAGAACACCATCTGTAAATAATACTATTTGAGCGTTCTTCTCAAAAGGTATAACTGTCTTTTCAACTTTTATTTCATCAAAAAATCCTACCGCACAACTCCCGCGATTTAGTTCCACTACATTCGCTTCATCAACTAGCACGTATCCAGAAGGATGTCCTGCATTTACATATTCAATTGTTCTCTTTTCTGTATCCACTACTAAATATATCGCTGTAAAATAATATGGGATATTGTCATTGTCATTATGTAAAAGAGTCATATATTTATTTAAGTCTTTAATGACGAGTTCTGGATCAATTAAACATTTAATCGATTCACGTAATACAGACGAGATAAACATACAAACTAATGAAGCAGATATACCATGTCCCATGACATCTAATAATATAATACCGTAGCGATTTTCATCGATTTTATACCAATAATACATATCTCCAGCTAGTTTGAATGACGGTAAGTAACTTGCTTCAATTTTTATATGATTTTCTCTTAATGGGCTACTTAATAAGTTTCTTTGTACTTGTGTAGCTAAATCTAGTTCATTCCGAAGATTTTCTTCTTGTTCTTTATGCCAATTTAATTCCGATTTCAAGCGTAACGCTACACGCATACGCGCTAATAGTTCAACTTTATTTATAGGTTTCGTAATATAATCCATTGCTCCCATATCAAGAGCTTCGGCTAATTTATTTGCATCCTCTAAAGCTGTAACAAAAATAATAGGGATATCTTTAAACTTCTCCTCTTTTTGTAATCGCCTACAAACTTCAAGTCCATCAATTTCAGGCATCATAATATCTAATAGTATTAAGTCAATTTCATTATGCCTGGAAGAATCTTTTCCAAACTGTATGTATTCGAAGAGCTCTTGTGCAGAATTGAGCGATACAAGATCATGATATCCGGCTTGTTTTAAAATTTTCTCAATTACAAATATGTTAACCGGATTATCATCAACAATTAAAATGGACACAAGTTATTTCCCCTTTTCTTATTTAAAATGTAAATCTATTATCATTTTCTATTTTTCTAGTATTACATACTCAGTTACAAAATGAAAATTTCGTACTCAAACATATTTATACAACAAAAGAACAAACCCCTAGAAATAGGAATTTGTTCTTTCACTCTATAAATTTCTACTTTTAATTTAACACCATGGCTTTATCATTTAAAAGACGATCTAATTCTTCCATATGATTTGTTTCATCTGCAATCATATCTTCTAGTTTTACAACTAACTCTGTCATATTTAATTTCGCTGCCTGTTCTTTTCTCGCTTCATAACGCTTAATTGTTTCATATTCTGATTGTCTAGCGGATTCTAACATTTCTCGAACATCTTCCACTTGTTTCACTGGTAAAGGGATCGTAGTAGGTGTACCACCTAGCGTCTTAATTTTTTCCGCTAAATATAGGGCATGTCCTTGTTCATCGCTAATTTCAGATTCAAAGAAAGGTTTTAACACTTGTCTATATATACCAGAAACTGTAGCAGCATTATGGTTATACATAATAATCGCCGAGTATTCTCCTGCTAAATCTTCATTCAATCCTTCTATTAGTTCTTTCACATCGTGTGACATTTTAATATCTCCTCCTATACTTAATAACTACCCCTTTTCTCATGTTTTAAACATCATTATTTTAATTTTTTATGTATCTAAAAACGCGGCTTGCTTCAATTTACTTATCGCTTGTCTTTTAATACGAGAAACGTGCATTTGTGAAATACCTAATCGTTCCCCTGTATCTTTTTGATTTAAATTTTCTCCAAATATATAATGAATAACACTCTTTTCTGTCTCATTTAATACGTTAAAAATATCCTCTAAAACGAGACGCCTTTCTGTCTGTTCATATCCTTGCTCTACTTCACCTACAGATTCAATTCTCGCTACCGAACTTCCATCAGATGAATTTTCAACTACATCATCTAAGGAAGATACTCGATAATTATTTTTCGCATCCATAATTTCTAGCACTTCCTCTTCGGATAGTCCTAAATGATCCGCAATCTCTATAATCTTCGGTGAACGCTGCAGGTGATCTGTTAACTCCTCTATCGCAAGTTTAATTTTCCCACCCAAATCTTTAATTCGCCTTGGAACGTGAATGCCCCAAGTTTTATCACGTAAATACTTCTTTATTTCTCCTACTATCGTAGGTATTGCAAACGGCTCAAAAGCATTCCCTATCGAATAATCATACCTTCTTATTGCGCCTAAGAGCCCTAACATCCCTACTTGTATAATATCCTCATGCATTGGCCCGCCTTTTGAATAGCGATATGCAATGGAATATACGAGATTTTTATAATGCTCAACTAACCTTTCCTGTGCTTCACCACATTGGTTTTGTTGAAATTCTGCAATTAGCTTAATAACATCGTCTTTAGTAAGATTCGTAGGTTGAGATTGGATTTCCATCATTCTCCACCTGCTCTCTTTGTATATATTTTGTCATTAAAACCGTCATGCCCTCATCATGCATGATTTGTATATCATCCATTAACGTATTGATTAAATATAAACCTAAACCATTTTCCGGCAAATGTTCTACTGGTTTACTAATATCATACGGACCAACTTTCCTTTTTAAGTTATTAAAATCAAAGCTAACCCCATTATCAGCAACCATAATTTCTAATCGATCTTCATATAGACCAAAGACAATTGTAATTTCTCCAACATCTTCTTTGTATGCATGTTGTACAATGTTTGTACATGCTTCACTAATAGCAATTTTCATATCTTCTATATCGTCATAAGCAAAGCCCATTCGGTTCGCAACACCAGCCATCGTTAAACGAATAATAGCCACATATTCTGCTTTTGCAGGAATTTTCATTTCTATCTTTTCAAATTTCTCCATCATCCCTAGTCACCTTCTTTCTACTTTTTCAAAATCGGAATTCAAATTTAATATTTCTGTTAGTCCTGTAATATCAAATAATCTTTTTAGTCTTTTAGATACACCAATAAACTCTAGTTTGCCATCATTTTTCTTAACTGCTTTTAATAGCGCTATAAAAACACCTAAACCGGTACTATCCATATAATCTACGTTATGAAAATCTACTACAATATGAACTTCTTTTTCGCTTGCAATAGGCATCATCTTATTTTTTAAATCTGATGCCGTATATGCATCAATCTCACCATTAAGTTGTACCGTATAACCTACATCATTTTGCAAAATATTTATTGCCAAATTCATCATTTCCGCCCCCTTATCTCAAACTACTACTATGTTAATTACCCATAAAAATTAATTTTAAACATATTTTTTATTTTCATTATAAATAAATTTTCTACACCTTTCTCGGCTTAACACTTAAAAAATACTACTAAATGTTTAAACCTTATAAATTTGTGTATGTATAATGTATAAACATTATTTTTAGGGGGATCTATCTATGGAAGAGCACAACTTTAAAAAGGGAGATTTCGTTCAATTTTCTTATCGACACGATCATGCTACAAAATTAGTTGGTTCCATTATTAACATACTGACGAATACAATTGTAGTTGATATAGGTAATAGTGAGGACTTATCTCATATAGAACCAAGGCAGGTCGTAAGGATAAATAATTGTGAAAAAGTAACGATGGTTTAATACATAATAGAAAGTGTAATTTCAAAGAGTGGGGGTTCTTCATCCCCCACTCTTTCCTATGCAGATTACATAAAAAAAGCATCCAAATTATTTTAATTGGATGCTTTTTTATGTATATTTATCACTCTTTTAACTTTATAGTTATATATAATAAACTTAAGATTATTATTCATTATCATACTTACGCTTTCCGTAGCATTCTAGAGAAGAATGTAACGATTAAAATAAAGACGATTGCACCTAATAACGCTGGAAGAACAAAAATGCCTCCCCATTCAGGGCCCCAGTGACCAAATAACGCACTACCTACCCAAGATCCGATTAATCCAGCAATTACATTACCAACTATACCTAAAGGAAAGTCTTTTCCTGTAATCATTCCAGCTAACGCACCAATAAGTCCACCTACAATACACGTAATAATAAGTCCCACAATTAAACCTCCTATATTGTTTTTATATTTGATTTATCAAGCTTTGGTATGTAACCAAAGCTTGATAAACATGTATTATTCTTTATTATCCAATCCATCACTTATCTTTTGTTTCACTTTTCCGACTTTTTCTTTTATCGTTCCCTTGGTCTTCTCCCACTTCCCTTCATTTTTCAACTCTCTATCTTCTGTAACTTCACCAATTCCTTCTTTTACTTGTCCCTTTTTCTTTTCAACTTTACCCGTAATTTGTTCTTTTAGCCCGCTCTCACTCATATTTCCAATCTCCTTTTCGTAATAGATTTATAGATTTAAAGGATACAAATTTAAAGAGAATATGTGCATCTTCTTTCTTGTAGCCATTCACCGACTCTTTCTAAATCCTTAACGAATAACAAGATTTTTCCTTCATCCAGCTTTTCTTCATAAAAGTTAGCTTCTTCCTCATTAAGTCCTAACTCTTGCATCTTATTTCTTAACTGATCTCCCGTTTTTTGAAAGACATTAATAATGCTTGTCCCAAGTCCCTCCTCTTTTATTCCAATTGTATTCACGTCTGCATTATCTGCGATTCTATCTGTCCTTTCTTTCTCATGTGTTAATACGTAAATATCTTTTTGGTCTATTCCTTTCTTCACGAGATCATTCGCCGCATTCATGACCTCTTTCTCCGTAATAAATTCATATACAAAAGGTTTACTATACTTCGTTTCCATCTTTAACTTCCTCCTTTAAAATGAATTATTTGTTATATTATATGTAGTACACCCATTTTCCCAATGTTAAACATAAAATATGAAAAAAGTTATGTGAATTTTGATTTTAATAGAAAATGAACAACATCATTTACCACTTTAAAACATCTTCTCCTTACAATAACTATGTAAATTAACTGAAAATTGTTACAATTAAACTTAAGGAGGGATACTATGAAAAAAATCATATCTATATGCGCTCTAACCGCTCTATCTTTCACTTTAATAGGCTGTACAAACACCTCTGCTACAGATAAAACTTCGCAGGCTAAGCAAGAACATACACAAAATACATTTCAATCAAATTCCGCTAATATTACAGACATTGAAATAATGAAAACAACAAATAATACTATTTCCAAATCTCAAACAGACAATGAAGAAATGATAAAACCTATCGTTTCGGCAGTTCAAAATGGAACCTCGAAAACAATTACATTAGATCAAAAAAAGCGAGAATCTGTGCATTCTACTATAACCGTTACATATAAAGATGACTCAAAAGAAGAGTTTCTTGTGTGGTTTGATAATAAGAAACAAATTACGATTGCTAAAGATGAAAAGAAAGGTACAGTAGAAGCTGTGACATTAAACATGAAACACTCTAAAATGATGAAAGATTTCTTTAAAAATGATAAAACGTAAGAAGGATCTCCTTTAAGGAGATCCTTCTTCTCTTTATACAATTTGCTTTATACAAGCAAACGAAATACATACTATTGTTATGCTCCTTATCATCCGAAGAAGAAATATTAATTATATATTATGGAGACGGTTATTTACTCTTTAATTATATGACTATCGTTAATATTGATTTGCTAAATCGTGCTGTCCTATGTACCGATGATGACACTAAATTTTTTTATATAGTTGATGTTAAGTAAAGGAAGTAGCTTTACATCCTACTTCCTTTGCTTAACCATTTCCATATTTAGACTTTTATAAAATCTATTTAAGGTCTAATTTTGCTAAATCATGTTGTAAAACATTATTTCCTTCTTGTGGATTAAATACGATTGCACTAAGACCAAAAACATTCGTAACAACATCTCTATCATTTGGATGAATTATTCTTACTTCGTAAGCAAAAAGTCCTGGAGGAAGAGCTGCCGAACGAAAAGTAACATATTGATTAGGTGCTAATGTTCGTGTAGAAGGATCTACTAATGGTAACAATACAGGAGAACCAGATGACCAATCAAACATTTCAACAGTTACTCTATGAGTATCATCTGGATCAACATTCATAGCATCAACAGTAAGAAATAAAGTAGCAGAATGTCTACGTAATACACCCGTTGATAACGTTTCATTGTAATTTTTACAACATTTTTTAGAAGAATAACCATAGCCATAACTCATATCAATTTCCCCCTTTCATTTACAATTAAGGACAAGCATTCCTTATAATATATAATGCTATTATTATTTTATTGAAAGGTATAATAGCGGAATTTCATCTATATTTTCTAATATTTAAGTTTACGTTTGTTCACTCGTATTGAAAATAAAGTGAAACTTTAATCAGTGGGGGTTTTGTTCATCCCCCACTGATTATTAGCCTTCACCAATCGGGCGTTTACGGGCAGCCCGACCCCCACCTAACTTCTTTGCTTCCGCTGAATTTTGAGGTGGGGGTCTTACTGCTCGGCAAATAGCGGGATAAATTTTATATCATTCTTGTCCATGAACTAGTTCCTAAAAGGTCCCTTTTCTACAATAAAAAAAGAGCTGTCCATAAGTCGGTTTCACCAACTTATGAGACAGCTCCTCTTCACTTCACCTTATTTTATCGATGAATCCAAACTGCACCTGCAGACTTGTCTTCTGCTTGGCCTACTACTTCAAACTTTAATCCTAGTTTCGGCAACTTACGTCCTGCATCTGGAATCACGCTGTTGATATACTGCTTAGAATCATCAAATTTCGCAACACCTGGTAATCCTTTATAGTCAAAGATACCGCGAGTTGGCGAATCTACTCTCCATGCTGGTGTTTGATCGAATGAGAATGCAGCATCAGCAATTTGATAACGCGTACTGCTCTTCACAGTCGGTTGTCCATTTAATGTCCCTACGATTGCCTCTGGATGAGAATCTACTACTCCTAAGAATCCTTCACCTGGATGAACCCCTACCCAGTTATCTGTAAAGCTTTGATCCGCATACCATACAACCATTCCTGTATTAAATACTGGACCACGCGCATGTTGTAAAGCCGTGTCAGAACCAGCGTAATTTCTCCACTCTACATAGTAGTTATGTTTCTTCTGTTCAAATCCGTTAGACACCGTAAATCCTTTTAGTGTCATTGCTGGTTGGCCTTCTGCATCATCTGAGAAAACAACTTTTCCATTTACAGTTAATGCAGCATTATCTAATGCAAATCCTTTATAAGCTACTGCAATATCTGTTAAATACTCAAATTGCAGTTTTACTTTTTTCCCTTTGAATTGGCTTAAATCGTATGATTTATCAACCCACTTACCATCAGTTGTATCCACGCCGCCTTTTACATCTTTTTCGCCCATTCTATCAATGCGTGTCTTCGTTCCATCTTCTGCAATCGCATATACGTCAAGGAAATCATACTTCGCTTCCAGTTCGTAGAATGCCTTATAATCAAACTTAGCATCCGTTGCATTTGTTAAGTCAAATACTGGTGTCTCAAGTGTTGTATGAATGTCATTTCCTTTTGTGCTGTAGTAAAACTTCTTACCAAATGCCGATTCAATATTTTTAATATCTTTATCCGGTAAGTTAACACGAACGATTCCTGGTCGTTTTGATTTTGTAACACTTTGATCTAAATATGTTGCAACACCGACTCCCGTGCGAAGTTTATCGTAATCTACCTCAACGATATTCGCCCAATTGCCCTTCATATTCTTTTGGAAAAACTCTTTATTTTGTGGTGAGAAACTTGTTGGCTCTGTTCCTGCAATTTTTCCAGCCCAGCTACCGCCACTCATAATAGACCAAGACTCAACAGGTTCACCTTGTCCTGAGTACTTCGTATCGTACTCATCTGGTAAGCCTAAATCATGACCATACTCATGCGCAAACACACCAACCGCTCCATCTTCAGGCTCGATTGTATAATCGTATGCAGCCATCTTTCCGCCCCAATTTGAAACAGAAGATTTTGTGCCATCAATCGCATATGGTTTTGACCCAAGTTTTGAACGATGAGACCAAATTGCATCATCTTTCAATTTACCGCCACCAGCTTCTTGACCAACACCAGCATGTACAACCATTAAATGATCAATAATGCCATCTGGCTCGTTTTTATTTCCATCACCATCTTGATCGTATTGATCAAATTGATCATAGTCTGCTAAATTGATCCCTTTTGCTACCGCTGCTTTTAATGCTTCTTTCACAAAATCACGTGGCCCTAAAGGACCTTTGTTATCATGACCAGTTCCAGCATCCGCACCATAATCTGAAGCTTTTCCTGGAACAGTAAGCCATTCCGTTACAGTTCCATCAACTGTGTAGCTACCACCAGATTGTTCTTCATAATATTGTTTAAATGTGTTAATCTTCGATCCATCAAATAACGTAAACGGTTCATCACCAAATAACATTTTTTGATAATGTTCACGATTGAAGTCCTTAGAATACATGTATCCTGGCTCTTGATCAATATTGTTATGCTTAAAATCGCTAAATTCTACGAGTAAAACAAGTACTTTATCTTTTCGGACAGCTCCATTGTACTCAGCTTGCTTCGCTGATGTAGTAGGTACTTTTCCATTTAATTTCCCTGGATTTAATCCTGCACCTTGTCCAGCTACTGGTCCTACTTCTGGCTGCTGCGCCTGTTCATTTTCCTTCATTTTTGAATCTTTTACTTTTTTCATAAAATCAGAAGCTTCTTGCGTAAGACTATCTCCTGTCAAGACTTCTTTCCCAGGGTTTTCCCCTTTCTTGTTCTCAACATATTTTTCGACAGCCTTTGACGTCTCCGCTTGTGATGCAGATTGATCAATTACGCCCCGTTGTTTTAGCGCTTCTGCCAAACGCTCCTCCGGTATTAAATGCTCATCTATCGGTAGAGATGATGGCGTATCAGCATACGCTGCATGACTTCCAAAAGCAAAACTACTACTTAGTACTGCCGCTGTTGCTAAAACTGATAATGGTTTTAACTTCTTATCCTTTTTCAATGCATTTCCTCCCCAGTGTCTGCAAATTATCGTTTTTTTGTCGATAACAACATAATATTCGTTATAATACGAATATTCAATCTTTTTCAATAGACAAAATGTTGAGAAATATTTTTTTGTGCAGGATGAAATACGTAAGATAGCAAAATACAAAGGTTCTGCTTGTTTATGTTTTTTAAATTTTGCATATAACCATAAAGTGGGATCACTTGTTCTTTCAAATTGATAGCGATGGAGTAAAATGCTTATTTACAATACTAAGGAAATACAACATACAAACAGGCTGTTATTTGTTTTAAGTACAATAGTCATACTTGCTCGATGCACTTATTTTTTGGCAATAAATAAATGATCACCATCTAAGGAATCTTATTTATATTCTAATTACCTTTTAAATTATCAGAAAATTATTGAAAAAGTTTTTTTGCTATCTATCACTCTATCACACTTAATTTCTTGCTAGTATATACATATCAATATACAAATAAATATAGTAGAAAGCGGGGAGAATTATGGTAAGTCATCTAAAAACAAAAGATATAATCACACAACTTTTAAATAATTGGTATCAAGAGATACGTGCCCAGCACCTAAAAGAAGCAAAACATTTAAAAACAGAGATTGATACACACATAAAAAGTATTAATGAAGATCCAAATTTACTATTCCATTACTCACTTCTTACTTTTCGCTTTAAAGTTTTGCTCGATCATTTAAGCATCACACCCACAAGCTTCCAGACAATTGATTCACTGGATATACCAAAAAATGAATCGTTGTCTTATTATTATCACTTTTTCAAAGGGATTCATGCCACACTAATTTCCAACAACAATGAAGCCTGGAAATACTACGAAAAAGCCGAAACACTATTACAACATATTCATGACGATCTTGAAATAGCCGAGTTTAGCTATCGTTTTGCTAACTTCTATCTTCATACCTATCAACCTCTATTAGGAATTCAACATGTGACTAAAGCTAAAGAAATCTTCTCTAAACATAATGGCTATGAAAATAATGTTGCCGCTTGTGAGAACTTATACGGTTTAGCATGTATTGATATAAAACAATTCCCTGTAGCAGAAGAAAAATTTAATTCTGCAATAGATATTTTACGTAAAAATAATGAGGATTCCCTAATATTAAGAGTCCGCAATAATTTAGGTTTTTTATATAGTAGCCAAAACTTATCCGCTTTAGCAATTCGACACTTATCAGAAGTAACAACTAAAAATCCAGAGCATTTTAGGGCCATCTTCCTTAAAGCTAGAGAACATTTAAAGATTGGGGAACTTGAACAGTCGGCCGAGTTAATCGAACGAGGATTAGCAATTTGTGAGAAGCTAGACAATAAAGAATACCTATATCATTTCAAACTTTTAGATTGTATAAATAAAGGTGTTTCAGCTGCTATTCTCGAAGAATTATCTTTGGAAGCTATCTCATTTTTCGACACACAACAACTCTATACTTACACACAAGAATACACTGAAAAATTAGCAATCAAGTTTTACGAAGAAAGCGACACTGTAAAAGCTAGTAAATACTTTTATATTAGTCATCAAGCTAAAGAAAAAACTTTTGAAAAAGGAGCGTTAAAATAATGAAAAAACTTTTTGGAACGATTTTAGGTTTATCACTTTCAGTTGCACTATCTATTGGATTAGCATTCCCTTCACAATCAGATTCTAAGAAACAAGTTGATTCGACTAAATCTAGTACAATTATGTACATGCAATCCAGCCACGGTGACTCCTGGTAATACAAAGAGTTTTTTATCTGTTACCATCATTAATTAAGAAAAGGGCACTCCCTCAATGGAGTGCCCTTTTCCTAATTAATAGACAACATATAGCAGACTACTTATTAACTTCAGCCCATTTAACCTTGAACTCCGCACCGAAATCATTTGCGCAACACGTTCGAAAATATAAATCTATGATGTTAGAAACAGACTAATCGATCTGTTCTTGTTGTTTCAATTTCATACTAAAAAGGAATGTGTTGTATCATGTTGAAAACATAATTTATAACCAAATCGATTTACTTTCATTTACTTTTAAATAAAGATTAAAGAGAGCTTTTAAATCCATCTTTATTCTAAAGCTACAAACGAGCATACATTATGCTCGTTTTTCAATTGGTAGTTTAAATGTAAAAGTACTGCCTTCCCCTAATTTACTTTCAACGGTAATTTCTCCTCCGTGTAGTTCGACAATCCATTTTACCATCGACAATCCTAAACCTGTGTTTCCAATATTTGAAGATGTTCGCGCTGCATCAACTCGATAGAAGCGTTCCCATATTTTCGTAATATGTTGCTCGCTGATGCCTATGCCATTATCGGAGACTTTACCTATTATGTTCGTTCCATCACGGCACAGTTGTATATTCACACTACCATTCTCTTTACCATAAGCAATCGCATTCGTTAATAAATTCATTAACAAACGCATCATCAATGTTTGGTCTGCTTTCATAAACAGGTCTTCCTCTATATTGGTTGTTATATCAATCGAAGCTTCTTGAACCATTAATGAAAGTTCTTCTACAACGATTTCCGTTAATTCACTCATATTGATACATTCAAATTGAAAAGTATCATGCTTTCCTTGGTCAACTCTTGCTAATAATAACAGTTGCGAGATTAACGAGGACATTTTACGCGATTGTCTTAAAATTACTTCTAACGATTCTTCCATTTCTTTCGGATTATGCTTCTGCGATAAAGCGTATTCGCATTGCGAAATAATAACAGATGTTGGTGTTCTTAATTCATGAGATGCGTCAGATGTAAATTGTTTTTCACTTTCAAATGATGTCTCCAACCGCACAAACATTTTGTCAAAGGTTTGTGCTAAATGATACATTTCGTCTTTCGATGAACCTTGTAAGTTAATCCTCTTCGAAAGGTCTTTACCATCACCAATTTCACTCGCTGAATCACTCATTTGTTTCACAGGTCGAAACGCTCTTTTCGTAATAAAATAGCCGCCCACTGCCGCAATGAGAATAAGTAATGGAAAGGTAATGAGTGTTACCAAAACAATCGTACTCATCGTTGATGACAATTGATTCATGGTCATGATTCCACGAACCCAGACTTGCTCATCCCCGCCCGCATGATAGAGAAAATCATATACGATCCATTCTTTATTACCATTTTTAATGATTTGTATTTCATCGGATTTAAGCAATCCCTTTTTATTAAAGCCGGCCGGATTATGTCCTGCCAGTAGCTCACCTTGCTTACTATAAATGAGTATATTTACTCCATCTTCTAAAGTTTCAAATTCATCGTCAATCTTTAACTGTCCATGCTTATATTTAATATCTTCAATGCTATCTTTCACCGTGCTCTTTAATTGATTTTTCATATTAAAAAGCACAACTTTATCTGAAGAAGTTAAAATAAAAGCTAACACGAGTGCCATAATAATTACAACTAACCCCGTATACCACAGGGTTACTTTCATTTTTATTGATAGTTTTTTCATGATTCTACTCGCAATACGTAACCAGTGCCTCGCACCGTATGAATTAACTTCGTTTCAAACTGGCTATCAATTTTTTTACGAAGGTATCGAACGTAAACATCAATAATATTTGAGCCACCTTCATAGTCGTAATTCCACACATGTTGCTCAATTTTATCTCGTGTCAACACAACCTCTTTATTACGAATCATATATTCTAAAATAGCAAATTCTTTACTGGAAAGATTAATAACCTGGTCTCCCCTTGTTACTTTATGCATATTGCAATCCACCACTAGATCCGCAATTTCAAACACATTAGAGGTATTCCCTGTTTTTCTTCGCATCAACACTCGAATTCTTGCTAATAGTTCATCAAAAGCAAATGGCTTTACTAAATAATCATCCGCACCTAAGTCGAGTCCTTTTACGCGATCATCAATTGTATCTTTAGCTGTAAGAAGCAAGACAGGAGTTGTATTATTGTCTGCGCGTAATCTTTGTAACACTTGTAACCCATCTATTCGGGGAATCATAATATCAAGCACAATCAAGTCGTAAGTAGCCATGCTTATATAATCCAAGGCATCTGCTCCATTCCCACATCCATCGACACTATAATATTCTGCATGTAATCGTTTTACTAATATATTTTGTAAGTCTTGTTCATCTTCGACAATAAGAACTCGCATTAGCATCCTCCTTTTTTCTTATTATATATATCACTATAGTTCCAAAACATTAAAGAAAGATTAGAAACGATTTAATTATATCATTTTATTTTTTGGCACATTAATCTTCCTTTAATGTTTGTTCAGTAATATAAAGGCAAGGATCAGGTGCTCAATTAAAGGGAGGCAAACATAATGAGAAACTGGATGATAATTGGAGCCATGTCTTGTTTATTCTTAACAGCTTGTTCTACTCAAACTGATAAAGATACAGAAGTACAACAACTGAAAGTAGAAAACGATACGTCACAAAAAGAAAGTGCTCAACTACAACAAGAACCAAACAAAACAGGGCCTGCTACGAATGATACTACGCAAACACAAGATTTCAAAAACGAAGTCTCATCTATTGTAAAAAAGGCAAATAATACGAAACCAGTTGGAGCAAAAGAAGAGAACTTAAATACGTACTTAGCAGCAAAAAAAGAAATTGACCAATTAGATGACAAAATAGATCTATCTGATAATCAGCTAGAAGCAGATTATCGCGCTGGAACGATAACTGTTGAACAATATCAAACACAAGAAAGAGTACAAGATATACTTGAAGATCAATTAGAGCAAGCAGAAAATGCACTTGAAGCAAGATTTGGAATAGATGATTAATCATTAAGGAGTGAATGAAAATGTTAAAACATAAAAAGAAAATAATGATAAGTGTAATTGCTACTTTAGTAATTGGTATCGCTATTGTTGGTGGATATTTTGGTATGGGTTACAATTATGCAAAAAAGAATGACAACTACACAGAAAAACAAGTTCGTGAAATTGCTTTAGCACAAACAAATGGAGAAATTATTCATGTGAAAAAAGAATTTGAATTAGAAGATGACAACTTAACACAATCTCAATTCGAATATGAAGTGGAAATCAAGACACCTGATAATCTATTAAATGTTTTAAAAATTAGTGCTAGAACAGGCACAATAGAAATCGATCACGAAGATTAAAAAATATAATTAAGCAACGTGAATTCCATATTTTTAGGAACTCACATGATGGCATTCATGTTAAAAAACAAAAAAACTCTAACTAATTCGTCATGGCGATTTAGTTAGAGTTTTTTTGTTTGAAGTATTCACGAGTATCTACCCTTATCTTTTCAGGTAAAACAATATCAAGTTCTTTATCTAACCATGCAAGAGTCTTTTTACGAAGAAACTCACGCATATGTTCTTCTGCTTCAAGCATTACTAAGTTAATTGTACAAGAAGAATTGCTAGGTTCACAAGAATTGCAAGCCTCGGCCTCGTCTCGATATAGTAGACCATTCTGTACAATATTTTTACATTGAAAAATAGGTTTTGGACCTTCGACAGCTTCTATTACATCCCAAAAAGAAACATCTTCTGGAGACTTAGCTAACCTATACCCGCCCTTTACACCTGGGACAGAATTTACAATGCCAGCTTTAGATAATTTACCGAAAACTTTTGAAAGAAATGTTTCAGAAAGCCCTTGGAACTCTGCCAAATCTTTTATTCCGACACTTTCCTTGGAAGGAGTGTTAATTAAATAAACTAGGCAATGCAAGGCATATTCAACCCCAACACTATACTGCATATACAAATCACCTGCTTTTTATTTTAAGGGTTATCAAATTGTATCTTAGGACCATTTAGAATTTTAGTCAAATAAAAAAAGGCTCTTTTCGAATAGTATGTATTTCGTTTGACAAAAATAATTTCAGAGCTTATATTAAAGACAAAATTAATCGACGATTAACTTTGTCGACAATTAAAACATAAAAACTTTTAAAAAGGGGAAATACAAATGAACAAAACACTTATCATAAACGCACATCCAAAAGTGGATGATACATCATCAGTCAGCATTAAAGTTCTTAACCATTTTTTAGTATCTTATAAAGAATTAATTCCTAATAATGAACCGATTGAACAAATTAATTTATACGATGATATAGTACCAATGATAGATAAAACTGTTTTAAGTGCATGGGAAAAGCAAGGAAATGGACAAAAGTTAACTGATGAAGAACAAAAAGTAACAGAGCGTATGTCCGAAATTTTACAACAATTTAAAAGTGCAAATACGTATGTTATCGTATTACCTTTGCACAATTTTAATATTCCATCAAAGTTAAAAGATTACATGGACAATATCATGATTGCACGTGAAACATTTAAATATACTGAAACTGGATCAGTGGGACTACTTAAAGATGGAAGAAGAATGCTTGTTATACAAGCAAGTGGAGGAATCTATACAAATGATGATTGGTATACAGAAGTGGAATACTCTCATAAATATTTAAAAGCAATGTTTAATTTCTTTGGTATTGAAGATTATCAAATCGTTCGTGCACAAGGAACAGCAGTACTAGATCCAAATGAAGTATTACAAAATGTGTATAAAGAAATTGAAGAAGCAGCTTCTAGATTGGCTAACAAATAAAATTTTTCACTGGAAGAATGATGATTATAAATAAAGATCCCCTCCACCTTAAGGCAGAGGGGATTTTCTCATTCCTATTTCAAACTACCCGCAATCTCCGTAAAGATAACCCCAAGTGCATGTGCACCTGCATCCGGATATCCTAAACTTCTTTCGCCAACTGTACCAGCGCGGCCCATGCGAGCTACGATTTCTTTCGTATACTCTGCTCCTTTAACCGCTGCTTCTGCTCCTTTTTCAAAGGCAGTTTTCACGTCTACTTCGTTTGAAGCGCTATCTAACCAAGAGTCTACACATGGAGCAAGTGCGTCAACAAGTGTTTTGTCACCAACTACTGCTCCTCTACCGAACGATCTTTCACCGATAGATTGTATGCCTTGAAGTGCGGCTTGTAGCATTTCAGCGAATTCTTTCACTGTTAGTTCACGTTTTTCGCCTGCTGCTTTACTAGCTGCACGGAATGCACCACCCCAAATTGGACCAGATGCGCCGCCGCAATGTTCCATAATAATCATCGAACAACCGTCAAGGAATGATCCGATCGTTACATTTTCTTGTTCTACAATAGAATGCCACTCACGTTTTAATTGCTTAAATCCTTTCGCAACACTCATTCCGAAGTCGCCGTCACCTGCATGTGTATCTAACTCACAGAACGGTACTTCATTTTTAATAATAATGTCGCTCATTTTATCAACGAGATAAATCATGTTGTTTAATGTAATGACATTATCTTTAATCACAGCGTGCTCTTCCGCTGTTTCTATTTCAAATGAAACTTCTTTCTCTTCTGCCTCTTCAAGTACATTCACGTACTCTACACTTTCAACTGGTCCATCTACTTTAAACGCTGGTGTATTACATTCTTTCGATAGTAATGTTTTTAGCTCATCATCTAACTTCATCACTGTTAAAGACATACCAGCCATATCAATACTCGTCATATAGTTACCGACGAATACTCTATTAATTTTAATGTTTCTAGCAGCTAATTCTCTCGTAACTGCGTTATTAAATAAGTATAGTTCTTGCAGTGGTGTTCCGCCAAAGCCGTTAACTAGAAGTGCGATTTCCTCGCCATCTTTTACTCCTAAATCTTTTATTAAATCATTTGTCATACGGTTAGCTAACTCATCAGCTGACATCGTTTTTTCACGTTTAATTCCTGGTTCACCGTGAATACCAACGCCATATTCCATTTCATCTTCCGCAAGTGTGAAAGTAGGTGATCCGCTCGCTGGAACTGTACAAGACGTTAACGCTAAACCGATTGTGCGCACGTTTGCCGCTGCTTTTTCTGCGACTGCTTTCACCGCTCCTAAATCCATACCTGCTTCCGCTGCTGCGCCGGCAATTTTATGAACGAAAATAACGCCCGCAACGCCGCGGCGTCCTACTGTATACAGGCTATCTTCTACTGCAATATCATCTTCAACTTTTACGTAGTCAACTTCAATTCCATCTTCAGTCGCTAAATGCGCACCGTTTTTGAAATTCATAATATCGCCGCTATAGTTTTTAATAATTAATAACGTACCTTTTTTACTAGCTGTCTCTTTAATTGCTTGATATACCTGAATTTGCGAAGGAGAAGCAAACACATCTCCGCACACTGCCGCATCTAACATTCCTTTTCCGACTAGTCCTGCATGTGCTGGCTCATGACCACTACCGCCGCCACTAATTAACGTTACTTTATTTTCATTCATTTCTTTTTTCTTAATTACTTTATATTTTTTCAAAAGCTCAAGCTCTGGGTGAGCCATAACCATTCCGTTACACATTTCCATAACTAATGTTTCTGGTTTGTTTATAATCTTTTTCATTGTAGTTCTCCCTCAATTCCTTTAATATATTGTGATATATTTGAAATCTTCTTCTTACTAACCATGTTAAAATGAAAGCGTTTTATAGTAAACGGACAAAATGGACAATCTGTCTAAAGACACCGCTCTCATTTATAGATAGGATTTTTATATTAATAACATTCTAGGGATGATTCAGATGACCTCTTCTATAATTTCTAAAAAGATAATCGCGAACTCATTGAAATATTTAATGGAAACAGAGTCGTTTCATAAAATATCAGTAAGCGATATTATGTTACACTGTCAAATGCGTAGACAAACTTTTTATTATCATTTTAAAGATAAATTTGAACTATTAAGCTGGATTTATAGAGAAGAAACGAAAGAAAACATTATCGACTTTCTCGACTATGAAACGTGGGAAAACATTTTCGATTTATTATTTGATTACTTTTATGAAAATCAAAAATTTTACCGAAATGCTTTTAAAGTCATTGAACAAAACTCGTTTAATCACTATTTATTTGAGCATACGAAAAACTTATATATGAAGATTATTGATGAACTATCCGTGAGCTGTGGATTCAGCCTTTCTGACGAGACAAAAAATACGATTGCCTCCTTTTATAGTCACGGCTTCGTTGGAACGATAAAGGATTGGATTGAAAGCAAATGCGAAGTAGATCCTTCCATTATGTCTTCTCTCATGAAAAATATGATCAACAATCAATTACTACTATTACTGGAGCAATCAGCAAAGTAATTAAAGGGTGGCAAAAGCAATGAAAAAGATTATGAATGATGTACAACATATCGTTCAAGATATGCTGCATGGCTTTTATTTTGAACATAACGACAAAGTGAATTACGACGAAACAAACAACATCATTTATGTAAAAGATATCGAAAAACTGAAGCAAGACGTCGCTATTATAAGCGGCGGTGGTAGCGGACATGAACCTGCTGATATTGGTTATGTAGGAAAAGGAATGCTTACGGCGGCAGTTAACGGAAGTATCTTCACTCCGCCTACAGTCGAACAAATCGTGGCAGCAACTCGCTTAATACCAAAGGAGAAAAGTATTTTATTCATCATTAAAAACTTTAAAGATGACGTTGAGAACTTTTTAACGGCAAAGCAAATCACTAAAGAAGAAGGAAGACAAATTGACCACATCATCGTAAATGACGACGTTTCAATTGAAGATGATGCTTCTTTTAATAAAAGAAGACGCGGCGTCGCTGGCACTGTTTTCGTTCAAAAAATACTTGGTGCGGCTGCTCTTGAAGGTCATTCTTTAGAAGAACTAACAGCAATTGGCCGTTCTATCACCGAAAACTTACACACATTAGGAGTCGCCCTTTCACCTGCAAACGATCCAGTACAAGGAAAAGCTTCCTTCTCATTAAACGAAGATGAAGTCTTTTACGGCGTCGGTATCCACGGTGAACAAGGTTACCGTAAAGAATCGCTATCCTCTTCTGAAATATTGGCGATCGAACTGATGAACAAACTAAAAAGTATTTACCGCTGGAGAAAAGGAGACAATTTCGCTATTCTCATTAATGGACTCGGCGCAACTCCACTAATGGAACAATACATTTTCGCAAATGATATTCGCCGTTTATGTGAGCTGGAGGGATTACAAGTGAAGTTCGTAAAAGTCGGTACACTGCTAACTTCTTTAGATATGAAGGGTGTTTCGCTCAGTTTGCTTAAGGTAGAGGATTTGGATTGGGTGAAGTGGTTGAAAGAAAATACGGAAACTGCTAGTTGGTAATACAAATAGGATGGCTTCAATTGGCCATCCTATTTTTGTACGAAATTCAGCTATTAAAAAAATTCTGCCCTCAATATGACAGCAAATTTACATTAAAAATGTAAATCCTCATTTTCCTCGTATTTTCCTTTATTAAATCTTTTTCTTATGAACAATTCTGCAACAAGTAAATTAGGTACCCACGCTAACCAAGCAATAATAGCGTAACTAAGTTCAAACCGCTCTATTCCAAATAGAACTATAAACAAAGGTAGCCAAATTCTTAATGTAACTGCTCCAAAAGTTAAAGAATAATTTCTAATCATCCAATTCCGATGCTCTTTAATTTTTTTATTCTTAACTCTATGTAACGCTTCATATGCTGATGTTAGCCAGAATACAGATAACAAACCAAAACCTAGCTTCGCTACCAATCCTCCCGTAGCATAAAAGGATAGATATAGTCCAGAAACGCCTCCTAATAATACACCAACCAGATAGATTCTCCCAATTATTCGATGACGGCTGATATTCCTTTCTCTAAATTTAGTGGATAATGTAAAAGGACCAATTACTAATGCTACTATACTGGTTGTAATATGTATAAATAGCATCATATACCAGAACGCACTTAATTTAGATCCAAACATAAGCTTCACTTTTACAAGCCCTGTTTGAAATCCATCCATAATAAAATATTGGACAACAACATAGCCAGCTACTAAAAGAGCAAAAAAAGTAAATACAAACCAAATTTTCCTGTTCAAATTTTACTGCCTCCTTATTACATTAAGGAATTAGATTATTCATTACTGTTCATTCTAGGGAAAAATAGAAAAGCCTTCTTCATACATAAAAACCCTCAGGTATATCGTTCTATACTTGAGGGTTTACTCATCTATTCCTTCTCATCTCTCATTTTCTTAAATCAATAGTCAGATCATCTGTAATCTGCTCAAAATGGAAAAATCTTTTTATATAATGGATATCAGACCATTTTTCTTCTCCACCAATAATAAATAATTATTGCGCATCATACATAAATGAAAAGCTTGGATAGAAACTGTCCGCTTTTATTTCAATCCCACCAGTACGATTACTGATCATCTTACAGTCTGCTGAATAGCTTAATAGCGTATAGAGAGAATCTTGTGCTGATTGGAAGAAATACTTCATAAGTGTGGTTATATCATCACTATTGGTAATGCACACTTTAAAAAAGTTCGTATCCTTTTTCTTATTAGTAAAAACTAGCTCAAAATGAAGTTTATTCTCTTCTAAAAATCCTTCAATAAAGTCTCTACATAAATAAGTTTCAAATAACATATACATAGGAAATTTGTTATGTGTACCCATAAATCCTTTAATGATTTCTTCGAATCCTGTATGCTGATTCCAATTCGTTCCCACTCCTATCATAATAGGGTGATTTAAATAAATAGGATACGGTGATAACCCTTCATCTTTTAACATATATACTCGTTTTTCATCTGTATGAAGAGCTGGTTGAGGCCCTTTTAGTAAGTATTGAGATAATTGAACACTTAACACATTTACACCTACCTATCATGTAATACATAAACTGCATCTATTAAGTTAGAAAAAGCGATTAATTATTCACATTTTACCCTGTTTAAGCGAGGAAAACTAGAATCATTTTATAAAGTGAAACTTTAATCAGTGAGGGTTTTGTTCATCCCCCACTGATTATTAGCCTTCACCAATCGGGCGTTTACGTGATAAACGAGATCGTATCTCATTGAAGGGTTACAGGTCCCCAGGATAATAAATGAACATCATACCTACAAATGAACACACTAAACAAAAAACAGCCTCGTATTTTATGACTAAAGAAGAGTTGGTATCAAACTTTTTTTCTTCTCTTGTAAATATCATTTTAAATAAAACTCTATATAATACATACCCAATAATCGCCCCGAGAGTATTCGTAAATACATCATCAATATCTGTAATTCTACTATTTAGTAATTGACTTAACTCAATTGCAAGTGAAAAAAAGAATCCCGCATATATAGTATTTTTCATTTTTCTAAACTGCGGCCAAATAGTCGGTAATAAAAAACCTAACGGCATAAACAGTACAATGTTCAAAAGGTATGCAGTACTACCTGCAGTATCAAATAAAGTCAAGTTAATTTGACTTACACGAATCCACGTTTCATTTCTACTTATATCCCATACAGTCGCGATCTGCGTCACCCCATACACTAGCGAAAGGTAAAACAGAAAAACATACACCCATAGAAAATGCCAAATAGATATAGTTCTTTTCGTTTTAAAATAAAATCCAATTTGAAACACAATACAAAAAATAATCGTAAAAAAATACGTATACAAATAACTAATCAAAACTCCTGTATGCATGTAGAATCCCCTAACTTTACATTTTCATCTATGAATTTGTCGTTTTTAGTATCCTTCTTGATGTAACTCATTTATAGGATAGGAAAAACTTTTAAAATAAAAAGTGGGGGAAACATAAAATTTTTCTTAAATCTTCAGTTGGGTTTTATTATTACTCTTCTTAGGAATCCGCCATTGATAGCTAGGCAACAACATGCTTGAACGTAACAAGATTATCATTTTTGCACGTAATCCTCGTAGTACTTTAATCGATGAAACATATATAAAATCATGTGAATCGTTTGTTCAGTTAAAACATGAAATTAAGAAATATATGACGTACTATAATCACTCTTGCTATCAATAGAATTTAAAGAAGATGACTCCTGTTTGCATACAGAAATCATCTTTTTTAGGTTACCTAACTTTTTTTAGAATGTCCTTTACAAAGAGTACAGATCAAGAACACCTTATGCCTATTCAAAGGGATCAACTATACCTTCTTCCCTTAAAATCACTAAAACCCATTTACAAATCTATAAAAGTAGATATAATATCCTTATGGAACCTTTATTAATTTATAAAGCATTGTCAAATGAAACAAGATGTCAAATTTTATCATGGTTGAAAAATCCAGAAAACCATTTCGATGAAAAACCTTATCTAGAGCAAGGCCTTAACTTTCAAGTTGGAGTATGTGTAGGAGATATCCAGCTTAAAACTGGTTTAGCCCAATCGGTTATTTCTAGTTATTTATTAACTATGAAAAAGGCAGGACTACTAGACTCTGACCGAATTGGAAAATGGACTTACTATCGTCGAAATGAAAAAACAATACAAGAGTTTTCTGAATACGTCCAAAATGAATTATAAAGTGAAAGCTAATAATCAATTAGCATACCAATTGATTATTAGCCTTCACACATTCTGCTTTTTTTATAAAATTGCACTACCTATAAAAGCAAGAAACATGGAAAGGAGAAATTTTTTTAACACATCATATCTAGTTATTTAGATATCTGTTATTGTATTTCAAATTACATAGTCCTAATAATATTGACATCCAATCATGCTTGCAATAATGCTTCTTTGTTAATGAATTTACTTTCAAAATACTAGTACGAATGGAGAGTTTTATAAATGAAAAAAGTAAATCCTTTACTTATTCTGACACTCGCAATAGGTGTGTTCGGAATTATTACTACCGAAATGGGTATTGTCGGTGTATTACCACAAATCACTCAGAAATTCGGCATTTCAACTGCACAAGCAGGATTTTTAGTAAGTATATTCGCACTAGTTGTTGCTATTTCTGGTCCGTTTCTAATTTTGCTCGTCTCTGGGATTAATCGCAAAATAATTTTATTAACAGCAATTTTTACATTTGTTATTTCAAATATAATCTACGCTTATACAACACAATTTGAAATCATGCTTATTTTTCGTATTTTACCGGCTGCACTTCATCCACTCTTCTTTTCAATCGCTCTTGTAACAGCTGCTAAACTTGTCCCTCCTGAGAAAAGTGGTCAAGCCGTTACAAAAGTTTTCATGGGAATTACAGTTGGTTTTGCTCTAGGCGTACCATTAACCTCTTACCTTGCAGACCAATTTTCACTAGAAATTGCTTTCTTATTCGGAGCATTCGTTAACACTCTTGCATTCATTGGAATACTAATCTACCTTCCTTCTATGCCTGTTACAGAAAAAATGTCTTTCGGCAAACAAATTCGTATACTCGGCAAACCAGGATTATGGTTAAATATTTTAACCGTCACATTCCTTTTTGCAGCCATGTTTTCCGTATACAGCTACTTCGCTGAATACCTTGCAACAGTAACTTCCATGAATGGATCTCTCATCAGTATTATGCTATTCATATTTGGTATAGTTATGATTTTAGGTAATCATTTATTTGGTAGTCTCCTGCAAAAAAGTATAGTAAATACAGTACTATCCTTCCCTATTTTATATTCTATCGTTTACATATTGGTTTATTATTTAGGTTCCTACCTTGTTCCAATGATTTTTATGGTATTCATTTGGGGAATCGTACATGCTGGCGGATTAATTGTTGGTCAAACATGGTTAATAAGTGAAGCAAAAGAAGCACCTGAATTTGGTAATAGCCTATTCGTTTCATTCTCAAATCTCGGAATTACTTTAGGAACAACTATTGGAGGCTGGTTCATTTCAAACTTAGGTATTCACCAACTTATTTGGAGTGGATTTCTATTCACACTACTTTCCTTTCTATTAATTATAATAAAACTAAAATTTTTCAATTCTAATAGTCCAGCTTCATTATCAAGCTAGTACATTACAGTTCCAAATTTGATAAAAATATTATAAATTCTTCTCTATATAACATACAGGTTATTCTTCTTATAAGATTTTCCAAACTAAAAAGTATAATGCTCAAAGCCTTTAGCCATAATTACGACTAAAGGCTTTTTTGTATATAAAGTGAAACTTTAATCAGCCGGGGCTTTGTTCATCCCCTCACTGATTATTAGCCTTCACTAATCAGGTTTTTACAGGCAGTTAATGCGGGATAAAAATAAATCTCAAAGGAGCTACTACTTTATGGAGCATAATCAAAATGGAATACTTGCTATAATTGTTTTGGTTTTAGGATTAGTGTTTTTTGTTAGTGGAATGGTTTATCATTTATGGGGTTCTTATTAATAGCATGATTGTAATCACCCATCCCCCTCAAGTATATCGTTCCATACTTGAGGGGGTTTTTAAATATGTTAAAAAACCATTTCTAGGACCGTTGGCTGTATTTGGAGTATCAGCTGTATCTTGCATTTTACTAATCATAACAGGAATGGTATTAGCTCTAAATTTTCATGTGAAAGATCAACATACTATTAGATATCGTTTATAAAGAAACTGATGATAAATCTAAAGAGATTGATAAAGTGAAACTTTAATCAGTGGGGGTCTTACTGCCCGTTAATGCGGGATAAATTAAAAGGGGATATATCACTATTGGAAACGCAAAATAAAACGCTAGATGCTAAAGTGAAAAGATTAAAAGAAGAATTAGCAAAGAAAGAACAACCTAAAAAAAAGAATCAAAACGAGAAACGCAACAACCTGCTGCTCAACCGGAAAAGAAAGAAGAAGTTAAACAACAACAATCTACAGGTTCATTTGCAAATCCAGTGAAGTATAGCAACAAAACCGAAGCAATAAATAGAGTGAAGGAAAAAGCGAAGCAAGACTTCAAAGATGATTACATGACTCAAAACTTTGTTGCTAGTGAGCAAACGAAAGCGTACGATTTCTTATATGGCATTGAAATAAAATCACAAGAAGAATTGAACATGATGAAAAACGCATTAAAAGATTTTCCTAACGATTTTATGAAAGCTAAGTTTGTTTATGAAGAACAGTTGAAAACAAAAAATCAACAATAAACATTTTTAAAGTTCACATTGCCTTTATAAGGGGATTATGAACAAAGTAGTGAAGTAAGTGATAGCACTCGGATGAGTGCTTTTACTATGTAGATCAACAAAAGAGAGGAATAAACAATATGAATAGAAAAGCTTTAATTGGATTTATAAGTACTATCATTATTCCAATTATCAGCATCTACTATCGGCCTAATTAATTTTTCCTTATGACCTTTAGCATCAACTGTTTCAAATTTCTTTAAACTATTACATATGTTTGTACCACGCTTTGTTGATGCGTTCACACTTCACAGTTGTTGAATTTTTAGACTTATCCCTTAGTGTACCCATATTATTAGAACATCCTACCATATTTAGGAAGAATGTAGCCAATACACACGATATTATTAATTTCTTCAAATAGCCAATTCAAACTCTCTTTCGGTTAACGTTTTTTCATAAAATAAGTTCCATACTAATTTTACATTATATTAAAAGTTGAAAAATATTCTTATACTCATAAATTGTTACATTTAAAGGGGAGAAACAGAATTTCATAAGATATTATTATTAAAAAACTTACATATAGTTTAAATATAGCCTCTTATATAAAAAAATCCCAATAAAATATATATTTGAAACATATTTCTCAATGAATAAAATAACTTAACATGGTAAAATAATATTGGGATGGTTCAAGTCGAAGAAAGGCACCTTAGGGTGTCTTTTCTTTATTTCTCAATGTAAGAACTTTAAGGATATGCTAGCAAATTCCCTTTTGTACAATGAAGTAGTAACACCTAATAATAAGGCCCATCTATTTCCGTAGGTGGGCTTTATGTAATTTTACACTTATGCATGATGGTTCGATTCGGAAGAAGGAGCCTTTTATAAAAAGGCCTTAAAAAACAATAATTGCAACTATATTAATTTTACATTACATTAAGGATGGAGAATATTATTATACTAATAAAGCGCTAAATAGTAGGGGGAAAAATGGAATTTTGTGATTTGGGTATTACCATTAAAGAACTTCGAATTAAAAAAAATATATCACAATCCGAATTATGTCATGGCATATGTTCACAAAGTCAAATTAGCAAGATAGAAAAAGGTATGATTTATCCATCTAGCATATTGTTATATCAATTATCAGAAAGACTTGGTGTTGATCCAAATAATATATTTGCACTAACTCAAAACAAAAAATTAAAATACGTAAAAAATGTAAAATATGTAATGAGAGATTGTGTAAAGCAAAAACAATATAAAGAACTTTATGAAATAGTAAAAAAAGAGAAAAACGAAAACAATTTCCAATCAACAGAAGATAAACAATTTCTAATATGGTATGAAGCAATTGCTATATATCGTGTGAATAACTCAACAAAAGCGGCTTTAACTCTTCTTAATAATGCATTAAAACTAACTTTAACCAATGTTGATTGTTTATCAGAAAGAGAAATAGATATTATGCAATCAACTGCTATATTGTATGCGGAAAACAAAGAATACGAAAAAAGTATTAATATGTTAAAAAAATGTTTAACTAATTTTAATAAGTTAGATTTTCCTAGAGATAAAGAAATTAAATTAAAAATTATTTTAAATTCAGCAAAATGTTTAGACTTCACCTATCAATATGAAGAAGCAATAAAACACCTTGATAAGGGCATCAAATTAGCTATTAATCTAAACACTTTATACCTATTAGGTGAACTATTCTATTTAAAAGGTCAGTATTTATTAAAGATTAAACAACATGATGAAGAAGATGTTGTGAATAACATGAAAAAAGCATTATTTATATTTGAACTAACAGAAAAAGAACATCATATACAAATGATTAAAGATGAATTGATTGAAATACAAAATAAAAAACACTCATAATTTCGTAAAAACTACTTACAAAGCCCATAGGAAAAATCTCTATAGTTTTTAAACTTACAACGATATTATTAAAATGAAAGTAGTTCAAGTCAGAGAAAGGTACCTTAGGGTGTCTTTTTTTATTTTCAAAAGGACCTGCTCAATTATTGCGTAAAAAACATAAAGTAAATTGAATCCGTTAAAATACATGAGTGACCTTTTGTTTTCCCCTCTTATTAAAAGGAGGAACTATTATGGGATTTGGTGGTAGTTGTGGCGGCTGTGGATTTTCTGGAGGCTTTGCTTTATTAGTTGTATTATTTATTTTATTAATCATCGTTGGAGCTTCTTGCTTCTGCTAAAAAACTATCGGAAAAGACACTCATATATGGGTGTCTTTTCTTTTTACGTTAAAAGGCCCCCTATTTCCGTAGGTGGCCTTTATCTTTATTACACAATATTAAAGTATACTCTCTTTTCCCCGTAAACTTTATGTAATTATACATATTAGTGAAAAAATACACTTAATGAATATTAAATATAGTAAAATATAAATTGTGGACACGTTCTATAAAGCAGATTCTTTTGACAGGCGTAACATATCAATTATTATAGGGGATGTGGCGTTACTCCGATACTGATCTCAAATCTCTTTTATTTTATGAACTAACAATCTGGTGTATATAAACGATTCTGTTTTATAGGGTGTGTTTACATTTATAACAAAGGGGTAGTACGGATAGATTCGTATGAAATGAAAATGGTTCAAGTCGGAGAAAGGCACCTCAGGGTGTCTTTTCTTTATAATAAAAAAGCTCTCCATAAAGGAAAGCTTTTACGTTTATACATGTAAGTCATCCAAATTAGTGATTCACACAACTCTTTATTCCTTCACATCTTTCATGCTGTAATATCCTAAATTAATAATAATTAAGAAATACCCAACCATAATTCCAGCAGCAAATGTCCACATGAAATCATGATGTTCAATTTCATACATAATAATCGCGCCAAGTATTGCGGCTGCAAACCGATTTATCATTCCAAGCATCGGCGCTTTTTCTTTTTTCACAATGCTGTCTCCGAACTTTTCAATACGCCTTCCTAAAATCCAGGCGCAATACATACTCACTAAAAGGCCAATGCCCCCCCCTACAAACTGGGCTGAAAAAGGTGTCATAAGCCATCCTAATACCATCACCCCTAGCAAACAATACATTTGTATATTGAATGATCTTAATGCCATACGAATCATGCAATGCTCCTTACCTTTCTCATTAGTCCCATCTTTCGGACTTCAAGCTTTCCGATATATCTTTTTTAAAATGAGGGAATTTGATTTTGCTCACCATTAAATAAGCGAGTACGCATGTGCCAAACGCCACGGAAACTGGATTATTCAAAAAGCATAAAATGAGGAGACACATTGCCGCGAATGGTATTGGCATTCCGATAAATGTCGGGAGTTTGCTTTGCTGCGTGTTAAATCTCGCAAGCCGAAGCATGCCACAAATACTGTAAGCAAGCGCACATATCATCCCGAAAGACTGTAATTCTTTCAATGCGACACTATATGCAAGAATAGACGGTGCCACACCAAAGGTAACTAAATCCGCAAACGAGTCCAACTCTCCGCCAATTTCCGAAACAGCATCAAGTTTCCGAGCGACCATACCATCAAAAAAATCAAATAACATACCTGTAATAATAAAAACTGCTCCTAAATAAATATCGTGAACGAAAACAGCGTAAATAGCCAAAAGCCCACATACAAAATTTGCTATCGTAATCATATTTGGTATGTAACTCATAACATGCTTCTCCTCCTTTCTACTAATTGCTTCATCTAAATTCTTACTCATTACAATCAAGATCCTTCTGTTTTTCTTCTAATATAACTTTATTTATTTTCGTTAACGTATCGGTCATTTGCTCTAAAGCATGTATATCGATTTTCGAAAAGTACTTCTCAATTAATACATCATCTAAATCAGACAACCGCTCTATATACTTACTACCGTTTGGACCAAGCGTAAGGAAATACTCCCGTTTATTATTAGGGTTTACTTGTTTCGAAATCATCTTCTGTTTTTCCAATTTCGATAAAACTTGGCTCACAGCACTTTTCGATATATTAAAAGTAGTCGCAATGTGATTCGCTGTCGTATTTTCATTTAAATTAATATGAAATAGCATGCTCTCTTGCTGTCCTGTAAGACCGTACTCATCTTTTAGCTCCTGAAATAGTAAAATGTAAAATTCATTATAAGCCCGGTTCATTTCATTAATTACTTCTTTATACGATCTAGTCATAGCATTCTTCCTCCATGCTGTTATTTCGTTTCGCTATATAGTTAAGTTCACTTAACTTAACTATATAATACCGTTATGTTCGTGTAAAGGGAAATATAGCTCTATCCTTTATTTACAATGAAAAAAGAAGACATCATTTAAGATGTCTCCTTTCCATACTTAAGACTCCAAACTCTCACCATTCGTCTCAATTACTTCTTTATACCAATTGAAACTGTTTTTCTTCGATCTTTTTAATGAACCTTTTCCTTCATTATCTTTATCAACGTATATATATCCATAACGTTTTTTCATTTCTCCAGTAGAAGCACTTACAAGGTCAATTGGGCCCCAGCTTGTATACCCGATAATATCTACTCCATCTTGAATTGCTTCTGACATTTCGATCATATGTTTTTGCAAGTAATCAATACGGTATTCATCATTCACTTCGTCTTCACCATTTAATTGATCGATTGCACCGAGACCATTTTCAACAACAAATAAAGGTTTTTGGTAACGATCGTAAAGTTGGTTCGCTGTAATACGGAAGCCTTTCGGATCAATCGTCCATCCCCACTCTGATTTTTCCAAATATGGATTTTCAACAGAACCGAATACATTCCCGCTCGTTATGCTTTTTAACACTTCTGGATCTGTACTTGTTGCTCGGCTTGAATAGTAGCTAAATCCAATATAATCAACTGTATGCTCTTTTAAAATCTCCTCGTCTTCTTTTTCCATTTCAATTGTTACATTGTTATCTTTAAAGAAGCGTTTTGCGTATCCAGGATATTGTCCTCTTGCTTGTACATCAATGAAGAAGAATGATTCACGGTCTTGTTCCATCGCACGAAAAACATCGTCTGGATTACATGTGTATGGATACGTTGCACCAGCAGCAAGCATACAACCGATTTTTGCGTCTGGAATCATTTCATGACACGCTTTTACAGCTAACGCACTTGCGACAAGTTGGTGATGCGCTGCTTGATACTGAATTTGTTTTTTGTTCTCACCTTCTTTAAATGCTAGCCCTGCACCCATGAAAGGTAAATGTAAAAGCATATTAATTTCGTTAAATGTCATCCAATATTTCACTTTATCTTTATATCTATTAAAAATCGTTTTTGCATACGTCTCAAAGAAAGTGACAAGTTTTCTACTTCTCCAGCTTCCATACTTTTCTACTAAATGAATAGGAACATCAAAATGAGCCATCGTAACGACTGGTTCAATGCCCTGCTTTAACAGTTCATCAAATAAATTATCATAAAACTGTAATCCTGCTTCATTCGGCTTTTCATCTTCACCATTTGGGAAAATACGTGTCCAAGCGATAGATACACGTAGCGCTTTAAATCCCATTTCTGCAAACAGCGCGATATCTTCTTTATAACGATGATAAAAATCAATCGCTTCGTGTGATGGATAAAACTCCCCTTCTGCCGGTGTAAAGGAATGAATATTCCCCTTCATAATATCCCAACGTTTTTCACCAGTTGGCAATAGATCAACTACCGTCAATCCTTTTCCATCTTCTAAATATGCTCCTTCAACTTGATTGGCTGCGATTGCTCCACCCCATAAAAATCCTTTAGGAAAAATAACTTTAGACATATAGAAAAACTCCTTTATATAAGAATTAACGAGGAAAGGCATTGTAAGTTTTAAAGAATACCTTTCTTCGTGTGAACCTGTATGAAATGTAACTACTATTTAACTCCTAACTCTAGTAAGGAATCTCCAGCTTGAATCTTTTCTACTTCAGTTTTTTTAATACTATATTTATTATAATTTGTAACAACAACTGGTGTTGTCACAACATAACCCGCCTTTTGAATTTCAGCTATATTAAACTCAATAAGTAATTGCCCTTTTTCTACTCTCGCTCCTTGTTCAATATGAGAGGAGAAAAATTCGCCATTTAATTTCACAGTATCCATTCCAATATGGATTAAAATTTCAGCACCTGAATCCGCCGTAATTCCTACTGCATGATTCGTCGGGAAAAGTGCAGAAATCGTACCTGAAACTGGTGAAAACAACTTTCCTTCTGAAGGCTCAATCGCAACCCCTTCACCTAACGCACCTGATGCAAATGCAGCATCGTCAATATTTTGAAGTGGCATAACGGCGCCATGAAATGGACTCAGAATTGCTTCATCATCGTTTGATGCAGCAATTTTATCAATTGTTTCAGCTGATTCTGTAGAATCTTTCTTTTTAGTAAAACCAAATAAATAAGTAAGAACAAAACCTACTATTAAAGAGACAACCATCGCAATAATTGCGCCCCAAAATCCAGCTGTAATCCCTTCTTTCGGACTAATGAATGTTGGAAGCGCAAATATACCAAGTCCACCTGTCATATAAGCTTGCGTACCGAATACGCCAAGTATTCCGCCGCCAATTCCTCCCGCAATACAACTCATAATAAACGGTTTTTTAAGAGGAAGTGTAACACCATAAATCGCCGGCTCTGTAACACCGAAAATACCCGAAATAAAAGCTGGAATACTAAGTGTTTTTAATTTCCGATCTTTCGTTTTCATCCAAACTCCAAGAACAGCCCCAATTTGAGCAAATGAAGTAGCGAATATAAGCGCTAATATAGGATCAATACCGTGCACTGCTAAATTGTTATAGCCAATCGGGACAATTCCCCAATGAAGTCCGAAAATAACGAGCACTTGCCAGAAAGCACCAAGTACTATCCCTGCTACTAATGGACTTAAATGATAAACCCAAAGTGTAGCCTGTCCTAAAAATTGACCTGCCCACGTCGCAATCGGACCAATAACAAGAAATGTAACTGGTACAACGATTAGTAACGTTAAGAATGGTAGTACAAATGTTTTCACAACATCTGGAATGACTTTCTTTAAAGACTTTTCTACTTTCGCTCCAAAATAAGTAGCAAGAATAATTGGAATAACAGATGATGCATAGTTCATTAAAATAACTGGAATTCCTAAAAACGTAATATGAATTGGTGATTCAAACATCGTTCCTGCAAATAGCGTATATAATGGCTCACTTGCTTTTAAACCGGATAGAGCCGGATACACTAACGCTCCCCCAATTGCCATACCAATGAATGGTGATCCTCCAAATTTCTTACTTGCTGTATATCCTAAGAAGATAGGGAAGAAATAAAATAATGAATCGCCAACTGCATTTAATATTTGATACGTTCCTGACTGCGTACTTAACCAGCCTAACGCTACAAATAGTGCATTAAATCCTTTAATCATCCCAGTTGCAGCTAGTACTCCTAAAATGGGAGTGAAAATGCTAGAAAGAATATCTATAAGACTACTCTTTTTCTTCTCACTCGCACTTTCTTCCTCTGTTTCTTGAAACCCTCCAGCAGCAATAACCGCTTTATATACGTCGGATACATGGTTACCAATTACAACTTGATATTGTCCGCCGCTTTTCATAACAGTCACAATGTCTTCCATGCTTTTCAGTACTTCTGTATTTGCTTTCCCCTCATCTTTTAACTGAAATCGTAAGCGAGTTATACAATGTACAACGCTATTTATATTTTCTCTCCCGCCAACATGTTTCAGTATGTCCTTTGCTAATTTTTCATACTTCATAGTTATTTCTCCTCCCTACAATCATCCCATTTATCATTTTTATAAAGTGAAACTGTAATCAGTGGGGGGATTCATCCCCCACTGATTATTAGCCTTCACCAATCGGGCATTTACGGGCAGCCCGACTCCCACATAACTTCTTTGCCTCAGCCGAATTTTGAGGTGGGTAAAAGAAAAAACCTAAACTAACCATAACGGCGCGATACATACGAATCACTCCATTACAAGTCAATTTAGGTTTTGCCTGCCAAACAGTAACAATCCCGTTTATTCAATTACATAATTCATTGCGTTTCGTTACACGATGAATGTGCAACGTTACGTACACTTTTTCATCTTTTGAAAGATGACTATTATGTGCTTTTTGTAAGTATGCTTCAATTTTTTCTGTACAACAATATGCCTCTTCATACTTACTTTTCACTTGCTCGTATAAAAAATCATCCTCTGCCGAATGCAATTCCTTCTGCATTAAACGCTGGGCAAAGTATCGTAAATGCGTTACGAACCGACTATAATTAAATGAATTTTCATCTAAGTTCATCTTATAGTGGTACTTTACAACATTTAAAATATCTTGGACGATTTTCGTCATCGCCACCGTTTGCTGCATTGCCGGCTCTCCTTGCTGCGCATTCACGAAATGCAAGGCAATTGACCCTGCTTCATCTTCAGAAAGTCTAAAGCCAGTCTCCTCTTCAATTATGTTCAAAGCTTGTAGACCAATTTCAAACTCTTTCTGATAAAATCTCTTAATCTCCCAAAGCAAAGTATTTTTCAGATCCATTCCTTCTTTATGCCGAGTTAAGGCGAAACTTAAGTGATCCGTTAATGTAAGATAAATATAATCACTTAAAGTCCCCGGTAAAACTGTCTTAGCAAACTGAATAATTCTCTCTGTAATCTCTAAATTTTCTACAGGAATTTCAGTTAGTAACCTAGCGAGTTTCTCTGATAATTCTCTTGTTTCTAGTACAAAGGTCTTTTCTATCTTAGATTCATCAATCGCATCGCCTACTTTTTTCTGAAACCCCAAACCTCTGCCCATAAGTACAACTTCTGTCTCATTATCCTTCATCGTACAAACAACATTGTTATTTAAGATTTTATGGATTCTCATATTGTTCCGCCTTCTTCTTCTTAAAGTCACAAAAGGTAATAAAAAAACCTAAACTGATTCCAAAAGCTACACTACACCCGTAGCCTCTAGATCAATTTAGGTTTTGCCTGTCGAACAGTAACAATCCTTTTACTTATTAACTTACTTTTATTATACACAACAAGTAAGCGTTTGCAATGATAAATTATTGAACATTTTTTTACAAGAGAAAACAAAGACTAATCATTTCAAAAAGTATTTTTCCTTTTTCGATATACTAATAGTTTATCAGCTGTTGTTTTAATGTATTTAAAACTTTCTTTCTCTCTTCATAATCTTCTGCATCAGCTTCTTCCCAAAGCTCAAGATCAGCCCCTCGCTCAATTAATGCAATCGCATTGTTGCGAACCTCATCCTGAAGACACCCTTTCTCCAATTGTATTGCCGCAAGACCAATATATACTAAAGACATAACCTCTAAATCTTCATCTATATCAAACTCATCTAAATACTCTTCTAAAATGAGCTTAGTTGCTTCTTCTACACTATTATCTTCTTCTAAGAACTCAATAAACTGTTCTTTCACATCACAAGTTGTATCATCATCAAATAACCCAGTTCCCCAAGCGCCCATATTCCACAGCCCCTTCTTTGTACTTTTCTATTATATTTCAATCTTAAATATAATAGAAATTCATTACAAGGCTAGTTATATACATCATTATATTTTACAATTACTATAGGTAATATGTATATTTTACCACATGTATCATTCTGAATAATTAAACAAAACCATCGATAAAATTCCATATAGACCCATTACTGGTTAAAATGTTATAATTAAATCACCCTACATAGTTACTCATAGTCAGACTGAGGAACTAGCGTCTTATTAAGCAATGCGCATAACTTAAATAAAAAAGACACTTTACAGTGTCTTTTTTATTTACATTCTATTCATTATTTTTTCATAGAAGTTATCTCTTTTATACACAAAATATATCAAACTATACTTATTTAGAGTTTTCCTTCAATCCAACTACCCGATTGGTCAAAATAGTATTTGTTACCACCAATTGATTGCCAACCCGTTAACATTGCACCTTCACCATTTAAGTAGTACCATTTACCACCTATTGATTGCCAGCCTGTTAACATTGCACCTTCACCGTTTAAGTAGTACCATTTACCACCGATTGATTGCCAACCTGTTAACATTGCACCTTCACCATTTAAGTAGTACCATTTACCACCGATTGATTGCCAGCCCGTTAACATTGCACCTTCACCATTTAAGTAGTACCATTTACCACCGATTGATTGCCAACCCGTTACCATTGCACCACTACTATTTAAGTAATACCATTTACCACCTATTGATTGCCAACCTGTTACCATTGCACCACTACTATTTAAGTAATACCATGCACCACCGATTGATTGCCAACCTGTTACCATTGCACCACTACTATTTAAGTAATACCATGCACCACCAACATTTTTCCAACCAGTAGCCATTTTGCCATCACTGTTTGTATAATACCAATTGTTATTTTTAAATACCCAACCTTCTTTTGTTGTATTAGGGTCTTTATCTTGAGCATTGTTAGTGAGCTTACTCCAGCTTGGATCGTATTTCACCCACTCACCTTTCTTGATTTCATACCAGCCATCTTTAATAGATAACACTTTGTATTTTTCACCCTTCTTAGCAATGCGGACAACTCCATAATTCACTCCTGCACCACTACGCACATTCACGCTTGTACCAGTGATTTCTAACTCAATATTTGGCTCAGCTGGGTTTGTTTCGTTACCATCTACATCTTCTTTTTCGTCTACTAACGGAGGATTCGTTCCAGTACCCCCATTCAGATATCCATTAGCGCCTTCTACAAATGAATTCCAAGTCCCCCTTGTGATAATAATATCAGGGCACTTCTTTCCACTCCATTGTTCATGGCGTCGTAAATTACTCGCGCTGATTCCTTCTTGTTTCATTAAATGCGCTACTAATTTTTTCGCGTTTTCTACCGCTTTATTGTAGTCACCATCTTGATTAACCGCTATCTCAATACCGATTGATTCTCTGTTTCCTGTACCTGTACCACCATCACCTGCATGCCAGCCATTTTCATTTGTTGGTAGATGCTGATAAATTTCTTTATCATCTACAGTAAAATGCCAAGAAGCAGTTCTAACAGTGCCGCTTGTTGCTTGATTGTATAAATACTTTGCATGACTCTCAGCATTCGCACCCGGTGCCGTATTTGCTGTTTCATGAATCGTAATATACTTTGCTTTCATTGGGTTTGCAGGTCGAATATCTGTGTTACCAGCTGGTATAATCCACTCTACAAACGGAATTCCACTAATTGTTCCACTTTTCTTCGTTGCTGATGGGTCTGCTGCTGAATACCCTATACGGTTAGAACTACGCATTTTGGGTTGCATAGAGCGAGAGCTTCCATCTCCTTTACCATCTACATCTTTAAACGCATTTTCAATATTTTTTAAAGCTTCCGCTTCCGTGACTTTTCCTGTCTTAGCTTCTTTAACGGTCTCTATATCACCATGAACATGTGCGTCTTTTTCTCCGTCTGCAATTGACAATTGATTCGGTTGATTAACACTCTCTTCTGCTAAAGTTGTTAATGGCACAGTTGATAATAAAGTTAGTCCTGTTGTTAAAGTAATTACGTATTTTCCTAGATTTCTTGTCATAGTTATTACGGTATATTTTACTAGATTAGTAGTAATACCTTCCTCCCCTATACATGATTTTTTTACTTCCAGATTTATGAAATAGAACATTCATTCCATGCATCTGATACCACCAAAATTAAAGAACAGATTTTTCGGAAACTTACTACAATGCATTAGTAAAATTAACTTCTCTCTTGTTTTATACATTCTATATTCCAAATATTCAATACACTAGATTTATATTCAAACAATAGGTTCGTTAAATAGTAACCTTTGAATGTAATCATTCCTATTCATTCTAGTTCTCCTAAATATACATAAGTGCAGTGGCGTCCCAGACTATATCATATATGATATAGGAGAAAAGTAAAAGGTCATATATTTATATTGTTGTAAACTTTTATAAATAATATTACATACACAAAACCACTCAAGTATATCATTCCGCATTTGAGTAGTTCTCATTTCTGCCCTAAAAGATATGAATCTATTTCTTAATAAAACTACCATAAAAATTTCAATGTAAAGCAATCGAACTGCATGAATAATAACTAAAAAAAGGCCCCATTACTGGAGCGCTCAAAAAATAATATAAATAAATGAATTAAAAGAAATAACAGACAACTAAAATATATACGAATAAACATTATTTAATCTATATATATGCAATATTACATTAAATTATTTATTATTACATGCTATACTAAAACTGGAGTCGATAATTGTTATTTTCTTCTTAGTTTTAAAGCAATATGGATATACCTTCTAATCGCATTTGGATTGTACAAGGAAAAGAAGACACCTTAATGGATGTCTTCTTTTCTTATATTTTTATGAATTCTTTTGAGTTGATGCTCTCCAATCACGAAAAGATGTTGGGCGTCCAGAATAAGCTCTTTGCTTTGTAACAGCTGATTTTTCTTCAATAATAGTTGATTTCTCTTCAGGAGTGTTTGGTTTTTCTTCAAGAATAGTCAAAGCTGTTTGCATTTTCTCCAGCTGTTCTCTTAAAGCTTGCTGTTCAATCTTTAAATCTGTAAGTAAGCGTAAAATCATCTCAGAATTAGCCATAAAGATCCTCCTTCTCCCAATACACAGAATAAAATACAATATGTAAACGACGGAATACCGGTGACAAAAATAAATTCGTCAACTCTTATAAAGTGAAACTTTAATCAGCCCGAATCCCACCTAACTCCTTTGCTCCAGCCGGATTTTCGGGCGGGAGTTTTATTGCACATTAATGCGGGATAAAATCCCAAGTACTTTTATTTTTCAAAGGGACCTGCTCAAGTTTATCCGTAAAAACATAAAGTGAATTAAATCCATTATGGAAGGAGGAGTTAATATGGGTTATGGCGGTAGTTGTGGTGGAGGCTGTGGTTTCGGCGGCGGATTCGCCCTACTTGTTGTACTCTTTATTTTATTAATCATCGTTGGAGCTAGCTGTTGGGGCGGCGGATTCGGCTGCTAAGGAGAGGCACTCTTGAGAGTGTCTTTTTTTTATGTTCTACATACATATTACTTCATATAGTAATTTCCCAGCACTAAAGGCTACTTTCACAATGAAGTGCACCCCCATTGTATTGTTTGTTTCATATTTATTGTTATGTTCCCTCTCAAAAATTGCACATTTTAAAATTGACATAGCATTTCATTCACCATATACTGTTAACAACAGTATACTGTCATTAACAGTAACATAATCTATTTTAGGAGGTCTATTCATGAAACATACAGGAAGACATACAGGGGCATTCCTTTTATTATTTCTAGCCGAGGGGGATCACTATGGCGGGCAATTATTGCAAAAGTGTGCAGAAGAACTTCCGGTCAATCCAATCGATAGTGCCATCCTATACCGCACACTAAAGAAATTAGAAAACGAAGGTGCAATTGAATCTTATGTAAGTACAGCTCATCAAGATAAACCGAGAAAGATGTACAAAATTACGCCTGCTGGAAAGGAACAATTAGCAGATTTTCAAATGGATATTGAAGAAAAAATGCAGAACTTATCCTTTTTCCTAGACAAATATAAAGACTTAAAGGAATCCGATCATGATTAACGGTATGATCCTTTACACTTTAGCCATTGTCCTTACGGGAATTTCTTTTATGAAAGATCGTAATAAAACGAAAGAAGCTCTAATGAAGTCATGGAAAATGTTTCGAAATCTTCTACCTGCCATGCTTTCCATCATGCTTTTCGTTGGCTTATCACTTTCCGTATTAACGCCGTCCTTCATCTCTTCCATCATTGGAGAGCAGTCTGGATTGTTAGGTATTATTTATTCTGCAATCCTCGGTTCTGTGGCACTCATCCCAAGCTTTGTCGTATTCCCTCTTGGAAATACATTAGTTCAACATGGTGCAGGTCTTCCTCAAGTTGCGGCACTTATGTCTACACTCATGTCAGTAGGGCTTACAACTATGCCGATGGAACAAAAGATATTTGGGCGAAGCTTCGCTTACGCACGTAATGCATCTGCTCTGCTCATGTCTCTCCTATTCTCCTATATCATTTGGGTGGTGATGGTATGAACGAACTAAAAAGATATCGCTTCTTTTTCGTTTTACTACTGGGGCTCTTTATATTAACTTTTATAAATCAATCTTTAGGCAAGGCGGCATTACAACTAACAGGGAATAGCATTTTAGATATGCTGTTTCTCCTTCCTCCTGTCCTACTATTTGTAGGATTACTTGATCAATGGGTGAAGAAAGAAACGTTAATGAAATATATGGGCGAAAAATCGGGCATATATGGTATCCTATTCTCTCTATTATTAGGCGGAATTGCAGCTGGCCCCCTCTACGTCGCCTTTCCAATCGCCGCATTACTTTTGAAAAAAGGGGCTAGCATTAAATACATCGTATTTTTCTTAGGCGTTTGGACAACTGCAAAATTACCAATTATCGTATATGAATTTTCTTCATTTGGAGCTACTTTCACACTTATTCACATTTGCTTCGGTTTAGTATTCTTCTATGTAATGGGCCTTATTTTTGAGAAGTTTTATGATCAGGGGCAGTTGTTGCGGTATGATGTTACGGAGGAAATGTAAGGTTAACACCCATTGGATAACAGATGCAGAAGATCGAACTGTCATTGTAAAAAAAGAGAAACTAACATTAACAACTTGTTACCCCTTTAACTACATCGGTGATGCCCCAGATCGCTATATTATTGAAGCATCTTTAATTTCTACTAGCTACAAAGAGGTGTCACCTTATAACTATGTGACACCTCTTTTTTACTTTAGAAACATTACCATAATCTTAATTCGACACAGTATAATAAATATATAATACAGAAAATTAAATATTTTGTTTTATAATATTTTTAGAGGTGATTATCTTGAGTAAAAACGTGAATTTACTTCTTCAAATAGTAATTGGAATTACCATTATGATCGCACCTATTCTCATTACAGGGACTATGTATGATGTCACTAAAACGATGGGTGACTTATTAGTTGCAGAACTTATTATAAGAACACTTTCCCTCATTATTGGACTTTTAGTTATTAGTAAAGCTTTACATCGTTATTCTCAATAGTTCTTCTTACTAAAAAACAGATAATACATACACCACATTTCCCTCGGCTGTTTGAACTATTATTACGAAAGAAATATAAAAAGACATCTTTAATCGTAAAGATGTCTTTTTATATAAAACTTAATTTTCGTTCTGTAAAACCCCCTTTACTTCTACTCCCTTTTTCTCTTCTTTTAAGAATAGCGATACGATAAAAGCAACAACAATAAAGATTAATCCAAGTGCAAATGCACCTTGGAACCCTGACGTTAAACCGTTTAACTTCTCCACTGGGTCCATTGGGTTTGCAGAGCTTTCCATATACTTAGTTGTTCCTGAAGACATTTTCGATATAAATATAGCTGTACCAATTGCGCCAGCTACTTGCTGTAACGTATTAAACAACGCTGTTCCGTGCGGATATAGATCTGGTGTTAATTGATTTAAGCCGTATGTTTGTGCTGTCATGACAAACATGAGTCCAACCATTAATACGCTATGCATGACAATAATTTGTAACATTGATGTGTCAGGCGTAATGTCTTTAAATAAGAACATTGCAATCCCTACTAACACAATGCCAGGAACGATAATAACTTTCGGAATAAATTTATCAAATAGTTTACCCGCGATTGGTCCCATTATGGCGCTAATAATACTTCCTGGAAGCATGATGATTCCTGATTTAAAGGCTGTAACGAGTAAAACTGTTTGCAGGAACATCGGTAATAAAGTCATCGTTGAAAATAACGACATCATCACAATGACGATTAATCCAACTGATAATGTAAACATCGGGACTTTAAATGCTCGTAATTCTAAAATTGGATTCTCAATTTTCAATTGTCGAACGACAAAAATACATAATGAGATAAGCCCAACAATTAAAGTGCCATACACTTTCGCATCGGACCATCCTAAATCACCCGATGCACTAAAGCTATACACAAGCCCACCAAATCCTAATGTCGATAAAAGGATAGATGGATAATCTACTTTTGGCCTTGTTAACTCTGAAACATTTTGAATGTACTTCATCCCAATCATAATTGAAATGATCACGATAGGAATAACAATATAGAATAACCAGCGCCAATTCAGTGAGTCAACGATTACTCCAGATAATGTAGGACCAATTGCCGGAGCAGACATCATCACAAGTGCGATTAATCCCATTGTGGCACCACGTTTTTCAGGCGGACAAATGATTAAAATCGTATTCATTAATAACGGTGAAATTAACCCCGTCGCTACAGCTTGGACGATACGGCCGACTAATAAAACGGAAAATGTCGGTGCGAATCCCGCAATTAATGTACCGACTAAAAATGTTACCATAGCGATCAAAAACATCTGTCTCGTTGTGAGCCATTGCTGAAGTAATGCTGTAATTGGGACTAAAACCCCAACCACCAACATGTAAGCTGTAGAAAGCCATTGAATCGTTGAAGCTGTTACGTCAAATTCTTTCATTAATACCGTTAATGCATTACCAAGTAACGTTTCGTTTAATAATGCAACCATTGCCCCTAGAAGTAATGCAATTAAAATGGGGGTATGTTTTATATTAGAAGTATCAACTTTGCCACTTGCAGGGCTCTTAGTTGTCATATTCATTTACAAATTCTCCTCCTGTTTCTTACTTAAAAAGCTTTATATAAACACGAACACATGTAATATAATATACATATGTAGATTAAAAAGGGAGAATCAATTTTCAGCCATTGTATACTTAATCTACAAAAAAGGAGAATTGTAGATGAATGATAATGAAAAACAACTTGATTTACGTATTAGACGTACACATAAATTACTATGGGATTCCTTATTCGAATTAATGACGCAATCAAAACAAAAATATAGTACCATCACGATTAACCAAATTTGTGATCGTGCGATGGTACACCGAACAACCTTTTATAAACACTTTGAAGATAAAGATGCTTTATTAACATTTGGATTTAAACGATACGGCAAGATGATTGCTGAAATACCGGTTTCAGATCGATTAAGTAAACCATTTCAAGTAATGGAACAATTCCTACATCATGAAGAAATCGGTAAAATATTAGAAACGCAAATGTCTGATAAACAATTTATTAGCCGTGCACAATATTTAAGTCACGAAACGAGAAAACAAGAAATAGAAGCTTTAAATCAACTTTGTAAAAATTATACGATGCCAAATGATTTAATCATTGAATTTTATTCAGGGGCGATCACCTCATTAAGCGCATGGTGGTTTAAAAATGAAAGAAGCGTTTCTGCTGCTGAAATGGACCAATATCTCCATCAACTTATTAATCGGGATATTTTTCAGTTTGAAGAGGCATAAGACTACACCTTTTCAATTATGCAATCAAATTGACCACAAAATAGGAATATGATATATTTTCGGTAGAATGCTATATAAGTATGACATCAAATAAAATGGCATATAATAAAAGAAGAGATGCGATAACATCTCTTCCCTAACTGCTACCGTATGGGTGGTAGTTATTATAAGCTATTTCTTTTTACGAAACCCACCCTTCTGCTTCCTACGGCGCGAAGTGGGTTTTTTGTTGTCCTTATCTAGAAGTTGCTTCCGCAAAAAATACGCTGAAACTTCGCGCACAGTCGCTTTGACAAACTCTTTTACAAGGTCAAACAAAACCTCCATATTATCACCTCCTTTCCTTCCAAATAGAAAGAAGGGATAACCACCCACCCTCACAATACGCAATTGACTTTATCTTATCAAATAATTGTAAAGATATTATGTAAACAAAACAAATGAAATTTTACATAGAAAAAAAGCCCTTCTAAACTGGGCTTTTTTTATACATGCTATTACTTCCCAATTATGCGGAAAAGAAAAAACCGTCGATAAATTTACGTTTTAAATATTCAGAATTAATATTAAAATATAAAATGGGGATAGGGGTATGGAATTATAAAATTTATACATAACGAGGGAATAGAAATGAAACTACAATTAAAAGCAGATTTAGGGCTACTACTAGTTACATTCTTTTGGGGTGCATCCATCTTACTTACAAAAGTTGGACTCGAAGGCATAGAAGAATACAATTTAATCGCATTACGATTTATTATTGCCTTTCTTTTATCAGGTTTAATATTTTACAAACATTTATTTAAGATCGATTTTAAAACGGTAAAATATGCATTTATACTCGCTTCTGTTTTATTTATCGTTTACATTTTCGCAACTTTCGGTACAAAGTATACAAGCGTTTCTAATGCCGGTTTTTTACTATGTCTCACAGTCATTTTTATTCCAATATTATCAGCTATATTTTTAAAACACATTCCTGAAAAGAAAGTTATAGTAGGAATTATTTTAACGATAATAGGAATCGGCTTATTAACATTAACGAGCGAATTCAAAATTGGTAACGGCGATATATTTTGTATACTGTCTGCCTTATTTTATGCCATTCACGTCATCATTACTGGCAGCGTAACAAAACATGTGAACTCCATTGCACTTGGAGTCATACAACTCGGTTTCGTCGGTCTATTTAGTCTTATATTTTCATTCATTATAGAAACGCCAAAACTGCCTAGCACAACCAACTCATGGCTAATCATCTTAGCCTTAAGCATATTCTGCACAGCAGTCGCATTCATCGTGCAAGTGATCGCCCAGCAATACACGACGCCTACACATACAGGCCTTATCTTTTCATTAGAACCTGTTTTTTCAGCAGGCTTTGCTTTCGTTTTCACAGGTGAAACACTTACCGGAAAAGGATACTTAGGAGCGACGCTTATATTAGTAAGTGTGTTGATTGCTGAGATGGATTTTAAGAGTTTGCTAAAGGTAAATTACAAGAAAAATATGGGATAGATATTTTACCAAAATAAATAACTACACATCCACATTAAGAAGATTTGTTTGTATTATTCTCTTAATCTAAGTGTACTTCTAAGTGAATATCTGTCCCTCAGAAGAATATTCAGGTGACTGAAGCATACTGTGCTATGCCTTTTATTCAGCGACAGGAATTTTATTTCCTGTTGTTGATATTAGTTTAGAATAAAGTTTGATTAAAAATAATGCCCCCCTATTTTTTTAGAAAACAATTCTAATTCATCAAAAGCTGATAATTAATAATAATTTATAGTCCAATACATCCCACTTACGTAAACAAAAAAACGTCAGATCTACAGGAGAAATTTTCAAAGATTATCACCCTTAGTTTAACAGTAACTTTTATCAACAAACGGATGCATAGTAAATAGGATATGTGGCTGAAATGCTTTATACAATTGATGGACATGGTATGTGAATATTTTCTTACTATTGGAGGGATTTCCTAATGCTTGATGATATACAACAACTTATTCAAGAACATAGACAATTTTTCCATCATGATCATACAAGAAGTCTTCAATTTCGGCTTAAACAGTTAGAAAAGCTAAAAAATTCTATTCAAAAATATGAAAGTCAAGTGCTGAGCGCATTATATCAAGATTTACACAAAAGCGAGTTTGAAGCATACGCTGCAGAAGTTGGTTTCGCATTTAACAGTATCAATTTTATAATGAAATATCTAAAACAGTGGATGAAACCTCAAAAAGTAAAAAACCCTATTCATTTTGCACCATCCAAAAGCTACATAATAAAAGAGCCATATGGTACCGTGCTAATTATTGGGCCTTTTAATTATCCATTTCAATCATTAATTGAACCTCTCATTGGGGCAATTGCAGCAGGAAATTGTGTAGTTCTCAAGCCTTCAGAAAATGCACCAAATGTTTCAGCTGTAATGAACAAAATAATAAGTGAAACGTTTGATAAGCAATACATTCGTGTAATTGAAGGAGGCAGGGAAATAACTTCTTTATTGATTCATGCACCTTTTGACCACATCTTTTTTACTGGTAGCGTTCAAGTTGGAAAAATTGTCATGGAAGCTGCGGCGAAAAATCTTGTGCCAGTAACATTAGAACTTGGTGGAAAAGGCCCCGCTATTGTAGATGAAACCGCTAACCTCGATATAGCAGCCAAGCGCATTATCTGGGGAAAATTCATAAATGCTGGCCAATCCTGTATTGCACCTGATTATGTTATTGCACACAAATCTATCAAAGTAAAACTGATTTCGAAAATGAAAGAAGTCATTACAAACTTTTATGGATTAGATGTATTAAAAAGCAATGATTATGGTCGAATTGTTAATGAGAGACAATTCGATAGACTTCTTTCTATATTAGAGCAAGACAAAAATTATATAGTATTTGGTGGAAATTCATCTAGAAGCCATTTATATATTGAACCAACACTTCTTGAAGTAAAATCATGGGATGATGCAGCTATGAAAGAAGAAATTTTCGGGCCAATTTTACCAATTATGGATTACAATGATTTAGATGAAGTCATTCATACGATTAACACCCATCCCAAACCGTTAGCTTTGTATGTGTTTACTGAGAACAAAAATGTTGAAAAGCAGGTATTAGGACGAATTTCTTTTGGAGGAGGATGCGTCAACGATACAATGTCACATATGGCTAATCTCCACTTACCTTTTGGCGGAGTAGGAACTGCAGGATTTGGCTCCTATCATGGGAAACACAGTTTTGATGCTTTTACACATCGTAAAAGCATTTTAAAGAAAAGCTCAAGGATAGATTTAGGGTTTTTATTTCCACCGTATAGGAACAAAATTAATATTTTGCGAAAGATTTTTAAGTAATACGATTTGTTAAACATTCATGTTGATATTAAAGAAGGAATAATAAAGGGAATTCAGTAGAATGGACTCCCTTTACCTTGTAATAACCTAATCTATTTTTAGCGATGGTTCTCCCTGCTTTAAACAGGATAGGGATAGGGATACGAGTTAACAATGTTCTAGCTTATACAAATATGAATGAAGTGCTTTATTTTATCTTTGCACCAGAACCGCTAAAGAAAATGAAAATAATATACAAATTTTCCGTCTTAAGATCTGTATTTCCTCCAATTATTAAACGAACAATCTTCCCTTTCTCTTTTCCTTTCATAATTGAAGCCGCTTCTACTCCGTTCTTCAAAACACAAGCTTCTCCCTCCCACTAATTCACCCTCTCCACAAACCGCCCAAACTCCTTCAAAAATCTCAGCTTAAAACTCCCCACAGGTCCATTCCGATGCTTCGCCACATGAATCTCCGTCATCTCTTTCTGCATCGTTTCCTTATCGTAATAATCTTCGCGATACATAAGCATAATAACATCCGCATCTTGCTCAATTTGTCCCGTCTCTCTTAAATCGGATAAAAGCGGGCGCTTATCTTGACGCGACTCTACAGAACGAGATAATTGCGACAACGCCATTACACAAACATTTAAATCACGCGCTAACAACTTGAGCTTACGTGAAATTTCACTGATCTCCTGAAATCGATTGCCCTTATGCTTTGGATCTCCCGTAATAAGCTGCAAATAATCTACAATTACTAAAAGCTTCTTATCACCATGCTTCCGCTTTAACTTACGAGTTTGCATCCAAATATCTTGCACCGTAACACCTGCATGATCATAAATCTCAAGTGGTAACTCACCAATCTCCGCAAACGCCTTACTCACCTTTTCCCAGTCTTCCATCGCAAAACGGTGCTTCGGATTTTTCAGCCTACCACCTGACACTTCACCTACGCAAGAAGCCATTCTTTTTAACAATTGCTTACTACTCATCTCTAACGAAAACAATCCAACCGCCGCTCCAGACTTCGCCGCATGCAGTCCAACATTTAACGCAAACGCAGTCTTTCCCATAGAAGGGCGCGCACCAAGGACAATGAAATCACCTTCCTGCAATCCGCACGTCATTTTATTTAGCGATATATAACCAGTCTCAATACCAGTATTCTCTTTCGTATCTTGATGAAGCTCTTCATACAAACCAACTAACGCATCCTTCAAATCAAACTCACATACGCAGTCCTTTTCCTCTAACTCACAAAGTGCCGTAATCGTCTCACCAATAACTTTCTCATTCTTCTCCGCAATAAGACGCTCTCCCATCTTGTGCCCGAGAACACCCGCCTGATACATTTTCCAGGCACCTCGAACAAGCCCCTCATAATAAGAGAAGTTACTAGTCGCAGGCACACCATCCATTAATCCTATAAAATACTCCATTCCCCCGATCCCCTTCAAAAAATTCGGATCTACTCTAGAAATGAACGTCACAAGATCAATCGGTTGCCCCTCCTCTTCCATTTTTCGCATTAACTGAAATATAGACTTGTGCACGGGCATAGAAAAATAGTGCTCCGTCAAACGGCACTCCTTAATAAGCTCTCCATCAAGTAATAGAGAACCTAGCACCGTCTTTTCCGCCTCTACATTTTGAATACTCATGGCCGCCACCCGCGTTCCGCTAAAAAGCGCTGCAACTCTTCCTCTGACGGCGTATTCTTCTCCCACTCCTCACACTTCGCCAAAAAATTCTCCGTCTCTCCGCTACTAACAGACGACTCCTTCTTTCGAAACCTTGCCGTATCCGCCTCAACCTCAGACACTTTCGTAAATCCTTTCCCGTGCCACCCCCGCAAAATCCCCTTCACATAAGCCATCTTCCGATTTTTATTCTCATACGAAATTTGAAGAGCCTTCAGCACAAGCTCCTCTGACAAATCATTCATCCACGCATTCAATTCCTCTACCGTATACGGAGACAAACTACCAAAATGTTGTTCATAAAACGTGAACACCTTACTTCCCGTTTCTTCCTCTATATCCTCTTCTTTCTCTGCCTCCTCGCAAACTGGATCAACATCATCCATAGTCATATCACTAGGCATACCGAAATGTGCTAAAAGCATCGGAACATTCAGCTCCTCCTCTACGCACTTCTGCAAAAACATATGTACAAACTCCTTATTCTTCACACCCTTCAGCTCACGGAGCACACACTTCTCCACATTTGTATTCGTCACAGGATTATAACGAAGCCAATTTAAAATGAATAACTCCCGCGTCTCCGCATCATAAAGGATCTTTCCATAATCAATGAAGCGCTGCAAGAGCTTATCAACAGTCTCCCGGTTATAACCCGTCTCCATCTCAGCTAACCGCTTCGGAAAAGGAAAAATCCCACACTGCGTCGTCTTCGAACAAGTTAACAAATAAATATAAAAATACCGCTCCTCCGGCGTCAAATCCAAAACAAAATCATCCTGCCAAAAATTCACCTGCACATTACGATACACCGCCATCCTAATTCCTCCCGTCTCCGTTCAAAAGTGAAAACCTCTTCATAATATATATGGGAGGATGGCAGGGTTTTTGGCGTGTTATTTCAAAATTTTTTTCGACTCCTACTACGGTGTTTGTTGGTGTTTTTGTTTTGTTGTGTTTTTTCTTAGTGATTTATTACTTGGTAGGGGCTTGTAAGTGGCTTAGGAGGGGCTAGTTATCGGTTACTTTGATTAGGAAGACTCTCAGCATAGACAAAGATAACTATTCTAATACCTTTCACTTTATCTTACTTTTAATTTTTCTCAACATCTCAACTTCATATAACTTATATATTTGTTACACAACGTATTATGAGGTATGTTTAATAGTATGAGGACTTAACTTGGAGGTTTCATTGAATCCTCATAACATAAACATTTAAATAATGTACATAATTTGGGAGGAGAATTAAGTGCAAACTAAGATAGTGTATACAAATGAACCAAACAAGAAATTAAAAGAAGAAGGAAAAAGATTCAAAGTTTGGACCGCTCAAAGTAAAGATCATGACGATTATGAACTTCGAGTACACGAAAGTAACATAGTACAGGAAGGAAAAAGTTTATTTGTTAAAGAAGGTGCAGAAGTTATAGGTATATAAAATTTAGCATATCAATTAGCTGCCCACTTGCAAGTCATTTACAGTAACGGAATAACACTCTAAAAATTCATAACAAATAGCCACTAATAAATATCGAATTTTGTTCACTTAGTGGCTTCTTAAAAACTATATGACTTTTGTTTAATACCTTCGATTTATTCAATGATCTTTGTCTACTTTGCAAAGTACTTCATAATAATAGCTGTTCAACTTTATTCACCTTTATCATTCAAAGCTTCTTTCTTCTTTGGGCCATGATAAGCAATATAATCATCCACAATACTCTTTATCAACCTATCCATTGCAATAAATACGGTCAAAAAAAGAAATACGAAATAATCGTTAAATTGATTAGGAGTATCTATTCCCATCAAAATTTTAAAATCATTATAGCCTTTTCCAAGCGCTATCATCATTAATAAAAAGTAACTAAGGATTCTTCTCATATTTTGTGAGACTAAATCACGATCAGTAAAGTATATAAAAGTTATTAAGGAAATGGGTAATATAATGATCACTATATAGTAAATTTGATATGGCATATGTTTAAAATTGACTGCCCCAACAAACAAAACACATATTATTGTGATATGAATCATTAAACTAAGTGTAGTTTTCCCAAATAGGATGTCTAATCTATTTATCAAATAATTATCTTTATTAATTTTTGCTACTATTTTTTTGATAATACTATTAAAAGTACCTATTTCTTTTTCTACGTCCAATTTAATCCGACTAACTATTACAACAAATATTGGATAAGCACATACTACACTTAAAACTGACCATTGCATTTTTTCTATATCCGCCCCAATAATAACCTGGAAAGCAAAATAGCTTAGGAATATTGTCGCAATAATAACTAACCCTTCAAACACAATCAAAACATTTTTAATTGTTTGTTTTGACTTCCTCATTAATCTTTTTGCGCCTTTTTCCCCAATTTTCTCTAAAAACGGGAAGATCACTTTATTGATAAGAAAGTAAGATATCGCCCCTCCTAATACAATTAAAAATAAATAAAACAAAAACAATTTTATATCCTGCATAATCCCACTCTCCTTTTCTTAATATAATCATTGTTACATCTTCATATTAACAATCTTTCCGGCAATTATAACGTCACATAATTACAAAATTTCTTATATATGATTTTTTTTTATACAAAAACTCCAATCACCTAAAAATCTTACTGGGTGATTGGAGTTCCATAAAATCTATTATTATCATATGCATAAACTTCCTTAAATATATTTCGTTTTACTTTTCGTATAACTCTAACAATTTTCTTCCTTCTTTAATCATGTCATCTCTTAGGCTATCAGGCTTTATTACCTCCACAGTCGCTCCCATATCAAAAATCCATTTCTTTATCGATTCTTTCCCCACTCATTATTGTATGAAAGCGAATACTACCACCCAAATTGATTCTGGTACGGATACAGAAAATGGTGGATGTATAAGTAATTCTATCTTTAATACCAACTTTCAGGAAATCTTTTTGATTATCCTACACCTGTCTATGAATTTTCCTAATAGCACTTTCACAAAAGAAATTTACTATTAATAAGCAAACTAACCTTTATATCCATAAATATATAAATCTAATATTTCTCTCTAGATCTTATTCCGAAGAATAATCTATTAAATCATTTTATTTCTTTAATCCAACGATTTCTCCATTTAAAATTTCTATTTTAATAGAAGCAGGTATATTACTAATTGAATTTAAATTCTCTCTTTTCTCTTTATAATCTCCACTTAATTCCCTCGTTAATCTATTTCTTATTTCATTTTCATTTTTTGAAGTGAAAAATTTAATTTTAAAATCCGCTATGAATTTTTTTATTTCTTTTTGGAAATCATTATGAGTCTCAACGAAAATTCCATATAATTCTTCTAGAGATTCCTTAGTATTTTTTTCTATAGCAATATCCAAACCATGTAACTGTCTATATTTAAAAAGTAATATTGCATTTTGTAAGCTTACCTCTATAACCTCTTCTTGATTTTTAAAATCGTGAGATAAACTCTCAATTTTTTCATACTCCTCCTTATAACTTATCCAAACTCTCTTTTTAATACGATCTATCCCATCTTTCATTGACTTTAAATTTTCCAACAAAATTTCTATATCGTCTATTGTTTGATGATATCTTCTTTCTAACTCTATTTTATTAGATTCTGTCCAACTATAGCTGTTATATAAAGGATAAAGATTATCCTTTATATAACGATATGTCCCTTTTGCTCTACCTACATATTCATTTTTCATCATACCTATGACTTCATCAACCTTTTTATTCAATACATTAAGTTCCTTTTTAATCTCCTGTAAATGTTCTTGAGATACAATAACAGTAGCAACACCAATAGCTAAATTCTTTAATTGTCCAGGCTTAAATTTCATTTTTTTCAACTCTGCTTGCGTAACTATCTTTCCTGCTCCATCAACTGCCATACCTCTCTTAAATCCCGCATTCCTTACTGAATCCATTAAATGAATAGTACCTTTCTTAAATTCCATTTTTATTTCGTCAGTAAATACAAGCTCATATATTTCTTTCCCTCTCCCTATATTCCTGAAAGCCTCAGTTTTACTCATATTCATCATAGAAATAATTGAATCTTTTAACTCCTCATTTAATGGAATCTCTTTACCTTGATACTCATTATCCATCTTAATAAACTGCCAGGGTATCGGATTTTCTTTATATATTTGCACGTCCTTTTCTTCAATTACTGTGTCTTTAGCTGCAGCAATTGGTATATTCGTTCGATCTATACCTTTAAATTTTTCTTTATGATAATAATACAGAGCATAAGACGAGGAAAAAATCAACATCACTAGCACCATTCCGACTAACCAACTCAATCTTTCATCCCCTCCATAGTTTAAAAATATTAATTCATCTCTATTTTGAACTAGCCTATAACTATTACATCCTTCATCGCTCTCTCTTCCACAACCGCTCCATCTTTCACCACATAAACATATACTTTTTCTAATATCTCATTTAAATCCTCAACATAAAAATCACCAGGAGTATACTGCTCATTTTCTGTGAGAATAATATAACGCTCTTCTCCATTAAACCTTTCACTATAATAATCTACCAAACCTAGATTATTATACATTTTTATATTTAAACGACCATTTGCTCTTTCATAGCTCATTACAGCTTCATAATAATCTTTTGCTATTACTCTATCACATACACCATTTGGCATTAATTTCATTGATATGATTTTCTTTGGCGGCTTCATAGAAATATTTTTTTGACGATAAATTACATTTAATCGTTCTTCTTTTTTGATATCTAAATCAATGAGTTGCGCATTCATTTGATTTATTAGAGCACTATTTCGATTATCAAGGTTTTCCTGTTGATATGTCTCTAGTCTTTCTAATGTTTCGCGATATTTTTGATTAAATGTCTTCTCCAGAAATGTTACTAGTTTATTTAACTGTTTTTCTCTCTTTGTTAAAATGTTATCTCTGACTATGATAGATTGCTTCATTACTTCACTCATACATTGACTAGTGGCATCTGTTTCTGTATAAAATCCATTATTAATAAAATCATTAGCGAAAATCCAACCTTGATCTAACGTAATAAATTCTCCGTTTTCTCGCCTTGCAAGATGAATATAATGATTTTCTAATTCTTCCCCTGTACCATCCACAATACTTACATGATAAATTTCCACATATAGATTTTCGGGAACATGAGCCGTCACATTATAACAATGCCATGTCCGGCCTTCCACTTCTTTTTTCATCAATTCCAAAGTTGCATTAAATAACGGATGATTTTCAGTTATCATTGGTAATTCAGCTTCTTCAAATTCTATTGAATTTGTAAAGCGATAGCTATCTCCTTGATAATCTTGTAACTCTGGAATGTAATCTCGTATAAACTTTGGCAAACGCTCAATACGCATAACTTTCCCATCTTGAGATTTGAAAATACGCACACGTTTTTTTTCTAAGACATATGTTGTTAGATCTGTAAATGTACGCTTTGGTATCAATTGTACAGTTAAATCATTTTTCTCACGCTTTAAATTTGTAAGATCGACGTTATCCTCCGTCATTCGCTCTTCTTTCATTAAGGCTAACAACTTCTGATGCTCTTCAGATAAGGTTTTTTCCATACCTGCAATGACTTCATCCAGATTTTCACGTTTTATCACAGCTTGTTGCATTAAATCTGCTAAACTATCATAATGATCTTCCAGAATATCCCCCATAAAATCATATACGAGATCAGATCCTAAATCTGATTTCATCAACTCCATTTTATCTAGTAACTTAGTCATCACACTACCTTCACGCGTATTTTGGGCTACTAAATTAAAAACCAACACTTCATTTTTTTGTCCAATACGATGAATACGTCCCATACGTTGCTCTAGTTTATTCGGATTCCATGGAATATCATAATTTATCATCTGATTACAAAATTGAAGGTTAATAGACTCCCCGCCAGCATCTGTAGCTATCATAATTTGGCATTCATTACGGAACATTTCAACTTGTTTCCGACGTTGCTCCATAGATAAGCTTCCAATAATTTTGGCTATTTTCGGTACCCGTTTCAAAAGCTTTTCTTCTAAATAACTCAAAGTATCTACAGATTCTGTAAAAATTAAAATCTTTTCATCATGATTTAAAAGCCCACTCGCTCCAAATAACGTTTCTTCTAACTCTTGATATTTTTTCTCCGCAACATACAGTTTAATATTTTCAGCCTGCTGAATTAGCTTTTTTAATACGATTAATTCTTTTTTCAATTCTTTCGTATCAATTACATCAATTGATTTTTCTAGTTGTTTTTCTAGTTTTTCTTGAATATCACTACCTTCTTCTAAGTAGTTTTCTGTTTCAAGATTTTTCATTTTCTTTATGTACTTACTGCGCTCAGCTTCTGTTTGTTTATACAACTTAATTAATCGACTATATCTTCTTTTTAAAGACAAGTAAATCGCATCAATGGAAGAACTTAATCGACGTTGCAATAACATCATCGCAAATGCTGTACTATTGCTACCATTATTCATTGCTCGATTAAAATACTCACGAACGTATTCAGTTACCGCATCATACAACGCTAATTCTTCATCTGTTAAATTAAATTGAATTGTTTTCGCAGTTCTTTTTGGAAATAATGGCGTGCCATCAAAATTCTTTAAATTTTCTTTTAAACGACGAATAATAAATGGATTCGTTTTTTCTTTTAAACTTTCAGTTGTCTTACTACTGGAGAAAATATCTTCATCAATTAGCTTCATTAAATGTCTAAAGTTTTCAGAATCACCTTTATGCGGTGTTGCAGTTAGTAATAAACAGTGATTTGTTTTTCTTAGAAGTGATTCCCCTAACTGATATAACTTTGTTCGAAATGTTTTCTTTTTAACCGTCCCATGTGTATACGCCGCCATCTTATGCGCTTCATCAACAATTACCAAATCAAACTGTGCTTCTTGAATTAACACCTTTACATCATCCCTCATAGCCCAGTACATAGAAATTAAACACAATCTATTAGACATAAACGGATTCTTACCACCGTACTCCTTCAGTACCGCTCGATTAATAATATGAAAATGCTCATCAAATTTCTGTTCCAGCTCTTCTTGCCATTGCTTCAATACAAGTGGAGGAACTAAAACTAAAATTCGCTCAACACTCAACCTTGCTTTTAATTCCTTAATGAGCATTCCAGACATGATCGTTTTTCCAGCACCTGGATCATCAGCTAATAAAAAACGAACGTGTGGCACTTGAAGCATTTTCCCATATACGGCTTCAATTTGGTGCGGTAATGGTAATAAATTTTTATTTCCTAACGCTCTTGTTTTAGAAAATTTCACTTCATTTTTTAACAATACATATTGTATGTATCTTTGAACATCTAACGCTGTTAAATTTATAATGTCCTTTTCTTGTTTCAGATGTTTAAAGTCATGAATTTTTTCTTGTTCTAACATAATTTCATAATACTTGTTTGTTTCTTGACCAATCGCCTCAATAATGAAGTATTCTCCAAAAGCTTCGCACCTTTTTATTTCTACACTTTCAGGAAACTGTGAACTTGAGACAATTTCACCTACTTTCATCATGAACAATACCTCCTCTATTCATAAGAAAACCTTATTCACCAATGAATAAGGTTTAACTTTTCTTACACTCTACTATTAACGTATCTACCCCTTGATGATGGAACATTAGCCCTTCATTTTGACGTAATTCAAACAAATCAAACTCATGATCAAATGGAAATAACATAGGATGATTTTTCAGTATATCAATCTGTAATGCTGTATGCTCTAAAACATGGAGCATTATTTTCACAATAAATACCTGTAGAAGCGGATTGTTAATAAATACTTTATCTGGTAACTGATATGAACGGTTTTTAGTTGGAATTATAATTCCCCATGCCTTTATACTCATTAATACTGCACTAGTAGCTACTTCTACTCTCCGCCTATCACCATACTCTTCTTTCATTCTTTTTCCAATCACTGTACTAGGAACTGTATCTTGTAATTGAAACAACTTTCCTAGCTCATGTACAGCATCTTTAAAAAATGGATAAGCTGCTAATGTCATTCCCCAGTGTACAAACACACGCTCTTCTTTTGTTAACACAGGTAATACTTCCAAAACTCTATCACGAATCTCGATTAAATCCTTATCAACTAAATACCATATTTTCATTAACATCGTAACAGCGTTTTTTCTAGACTTCGCTCCTGTAATATCATTTCGTAAATACCCATCTAACACTTCATACATATCTTTGCGAGAATATTTTTTGGTATGATTCGCTGTAAAATCTAAATGATGCAATAATACCTTTTGATCAAATCCAACAGGTTTGTTCATAGAATATCCTCTCCTTAATTTTGTTGTACTTTTATAAAAGGTACAACTACTTCTTCGATACTGATTCCGCCATGTGTCACAATTTCTTCACCTTTTTGAACAAACGCTTGACCATATTGAGATAAAAGAACATTGTAATTTTCGGGAAGTCCAGCATTATTCCAACTCACTGCATCAATTTTAGATGCCGAATCTTCATAAAGTATTGCATCACTATATATTCGTACTCTTTCTCCTTTTTGATCCACTAAAACACCTTCTGAAATACGTCCTATTCCTTTAGCTATCGTGTTACCGTGGTCAGCAGTGAGATAAATAGTATACTTCTCTTTTATTAAATCAGCTAATAAATTTATGAGATAATTGGTCTGTAACCATATTTCTAAATTAGAAATCAAACTTTTTTCACCTAAAACTGCGTGATGTGTGAACTTATCAATTACATCAATTACTGCTCCATATATTTTCACAGAATTTCTTTTTAACGCAAGAATATTCTCCCTACTGTAATCCTCTTTACCTAATCCTTTTTGATATGCTATATATTGCTTCAACACTCCTTGCTTTTCCCAGAAAGCTTTCCAATGCTTCTCTTCTGCCGCAGTTGTTTTTATTGTTTTGCTAAATGTAAATGGAATACCCCCTGAAAAAATAGCTTGACGGGATACAGAAGTTAGTGTTGGCACCCATGCAAATACACCATTTTCCTCAAAAGAAAAACCGTTTTCTTTCAAATGTTTTTTCACTTGTTTCCATTGAACAAAACTCATACCATCCAGCACTAGCAGAGCTACCTTTTCATTTTCTCTTCTTTGTGCATGTAATACATGCGGCACATGGTGAACCATCTTTGGCTTTGGAATCGGAGGCAAGCTTATTAAAGTATGGTACTGCTTTAACATCCAATCCTGAAAATCCTGGTTTACTTTCATCATTAATGCATTTGCCTCTTCCACATATACTACATCATTACTTTCCAATGCAGTGTACTTATATTCAGCAACTAGATCAATTAACTCAATCCAGTCTTTATACAACTTAATCCTTGCAAGTTTCTCATTCACCGTTTTATTAATGTGATTTAGCTTTTCATGAAGAGTCTCTAATTTGGATTCTTCCTCAATTCCTACCTTCATCCACTTTGGAATCTGTAAAGTTGATCCTTTCTTTATTTTTGAAATGGTCCCTTCCATAAATAAGTTGACCATTAGTCTCCATACATCATCATTTTTAAATGGATGTGTTCTATATAACGACGAAGGTTCCAAGATTTTCTCACTCTCGCACTTTGTATACTCAGATACAAAATAGGCCCATTGATCTTCTAAAAAAACATAAAAAAATCCAGCTGAAGAAATCAATTTTTCCATCGGTAACTTATGAAACACTTTACACTGATTCAACTTTTCTATAAGAAATTCTTGTACAACCTGTGGTATTTCTTTCTTCCTGTAATGAAGAAAAAGAAGGAGCTTGTACAATTCCACTTCACTATCAATAATTTCATATGATATTTTATATAAATATTTTACGATATACTCCAAAGTATCTTTATTAGAAGAAGAGCCTTGATACTGTGCATGCACAGTAAACAAGGCATCTAAATCTTCACGGTTCATACTTCGGAGTATTGGCGCAGAAAACTTTGGAAAGATTGTACTAATATCAATCTTCATACTAAAGTTACCCTTTATATACTCGTACGGGAACATAACATCATCATTTGTGTATACCAATAATTTATCAGACTGTAATGAATCACGATATTGCTGCTCGTACAAATACCTAAAAGAAACACTATCTTCAAAACGAATAACCTCATAACCTTCCTCTTTTAAATGATTTAATAGTAATTCATCATTTAAAAGAAAATCTTGATCATGGACTAATATCATTTTGCTATTTTGATATTGAAATTTTTTCAGTATTCCATCACGCCAATTCCCCATCATCATCACCTACTATAGTCCTAAACGAATACAAGCGTTGTCATAGTACATTAACAGCTTATCATCTTCTTGAATTATTTTTTCAGGAAGGCGATCTCCAACTTTCACAATCTGCTCAAATTCTTTCTCGCTATATGCTTTCTTAAATCCAGCACGAATGGCTTCCGTACGGAATTGTTTTAACTTTTTCTTGCTATTCTCAAGCTCTTCTAAGTAACTTTCAAACTCACGAAGTAATGATTTCTCACGAAGTTTTTCTAAGTCTGCCTGCTTGTTTGGATCTGGTACGTACCAACGATTCATCGCTTTTTCAATCAACACAGTATCATTTGCTTCCAAGCCGCGTAAATCTTTATAATTTCTTCTTAAATAAGAAGCAATTTGATCCGGTACTCCGCCATCACCTTCATAACGTAAGAAGTTTTGGTGCAATAAGTCGTCCAACTCAGGAAGCAATTCATGCTTCGCGATATGCTGAATCTCTTTCATATAGTTTGGATGCAAATCCTGACGTGTTTGTGGCTTCTTCAACAGCTGCTGGCGAATCCATTCAATCGCACTGTTTTCATCAGATACGAATAAGCTCATCTGTGCAAAGTCTTTTACTAGCGTACGCTTCTTGTCGTACTCAGCAACCTGACTTTCCAAGAATGCCATACCATCACGCATTGGGAATCGCTGTACAACACCCGATTGAAACTCGGCGGATGAAATTGGAACAGGCAAAGCATTTTGGACATGGTAAGCTACCATGCGGTCGAATAAGATACGAGGTGTTCTTTCTGAAATAATTTGCGCTTCGCCTTTAATACCGATAAATATTGGCAACTGATCTAAATGTTGCCTTACAAAAGTCCAAGCTGATTCTTCTGTGTTTTGTTCCTCTTTCATTTTTTCGATATTTTCTTTCTTAGGTTTATAAGCAGAAATAACCAAATCTTGTTTTACTGCCGTTGTAGAAGTCACAGCTTTAAAACTCCCCTGCTTCTTATCCAGCGCTGCAACATTAGCAATAATAAAACCAGCTTTTTGAATAGCTTCTTGAATCGCATTCCATACACTTGCTTTAGAATTACTAAATTCTACAGTCATCCAACGACCAGGTTTTAAAATTCTATAATATTCTTTAAAGCAACTATACATCAAGCCTTGATATTCTAATATTGCTTTATTTTGAACCGGATTCACTATTGCTTCAGATGTACTATTAGTGAATATTTTCATCCAAGACTCACAGATTATATTTAATTCTGAGTACATAATATTCCCACCAAACGGAGGATCTGTAAAAATATAATCAACAGAGTTGTCTGAAACCTGCGAATTCGTCATTGAACCTGTACCTATAACTAGATTTTCTTTATTAGTATTTATCCCTTTAAAGCCTCTTAAAAAACCTTTAATACGGTCTTCCACCTGTTTTATAATCGACGTTTCTATTGGTAAAGAAGATATATATAATATTCCAGTTAAATAACCAGCATTATATCCTCCACCTCCAAAGAAAAAGTTTTTTAAGTGAACCCTACTCATCAGGGTTGCTCGTTGCAGCATGCTTGTAAATAAAAATTCTAAGCTCTCATACTTTTGAAGCCCAATTATAGATTTTAATACCGATAAAGCTATTAAATTTCGTTTTGTATAGAAATGATGTATGTTCGTAAACCCATGACTTTTTATTGGTTGTGCTGTATTATATCCATTTGGTAATTGATAAGAAGGGAACCATAAATTATGTTGGTGCTTTTGAATCTTATCTAATAGCTCTAGATCATCGTTATCAACTGTTTTTTCGTACCTGCCCTTACCAACTGAATAATTTATTAGAATTGGTACCTGTTTAGCTTGACTTATTACTTCACCAGTACTCTCATCATAAATACTATGATATGAACGTTCCAAGTTCCTCTTAGTTGTTATACATCCGCATGAATTACATTCTATATTTTCTTTAGCTTTTCCATTTTCTCTATCTATTCCCGAATACCAAAAAATCATTTCACCTAAACACTCAGGACAAATGAAAACATCGGACCATATGGTAAAGTTAATTCTCCCCTTTATTTTTTTACCATTTGCATCATATTGTTCTTGATTATCGAGTACATGGTTAGTTTCATACATCCAAGAACATTGCCTATCTAATTCATTTAAAACCGTTTGTGCTTTTGAATTAAAGCTTTCTAAATCGAAGGAACTATTAAAGTTTTTGCTTATAAATGTAGCAATTGGAGATAAATCATTTAGTACAGTTTTTCGCAACCCGATTTGTGAAAAAACTTCTCCATCATTAATAATGCTATTATCTTGAATTTTATATCCTAAACTGGTTAGAATATCAGGATTATTACACATTTGTGCAGCTAATCCTGTCATGCCTGTTCCTGAAAAACCATCATAAATGATATCACCGGGTTTAGTATAATGAAGTATATAACGCATTAACGCTTTATACGGAACTTTCGTATGATAACTATGCACATTATAAATCGGATCATTTTTACCTTCACTTACATCAGCCGCAAGGGGTTCACGATGGTACTCCTCAAACTCATCTGTACCATATATATCTGGTTTCTCTCCTTTCCATTCCTTAATCAAGTCATTAATCCATGGATTAGGGCATGCTGTATAGTACGGTGGATCTGACAATGCAATAATATCCTCGTCTTCTCCAATAGGAAATCCTTCTATTTCCTTTAATTCCGGAAGCAATTTTCGCAATTCATTTCGAAAATATTCCCGACGCGCTTGATCATTTTCAAACGTCATACTCAAGCAGATAACGGGATTGTTGTCTACTTGAGTATATTCGTCTAACAGTGATAGTTGTTTCGTATCTTTATCCAAATTTGTTTCCCCCCACTTATTTCTTAACCGTTAAACGAACGCGGTTTGGTTCATTTGTACCAATTAAAGCTTTTAATAACATATCAAAATTTTTACGCGCTTCATCCACTGTGATAGGATTTCCACCTCCAAATGCTTTCATAAGCTGTTCCATTCCAATTTGCTCTTTATGAATACCCTTAAGGACCGCCTTAATAGCATTAATTAAACCTAATGGGATTGGAAGTGTAAATGCTTTATTTTCAATTAGCTCATTTATTAAACTTCTTTGTTCAGATTCAAGTAACCCAATACTTTCTTTTACAATCGGATCATTAAAGTTTGTTAATAGTGTTTCTGTCCATGAATTTAAAAGCTCTCCTAATTGACCTTCTAGCTGTAACAATGAGGGTTTAACTTTATTTTGTTCTTCCCTTGGATTAAACCTACAATGTGGGCACTCCGGCGTATGTTGCAGCTTTTCTACTGTCAGGTTATAGCAATCTTTCAACACTTTTAAACTCGTTTGCCACTCATCAAAGGCTTGACGAGGTAAGAACGATATCTTAGAAGCTAATGTATTTAAAGCATCGTATCGCGAATCCTTTAGAAGTTCTGATTTCTTCTTGTTCTCTGTGGCATTCAATCGTGCAGTTTGATGAAGCCCTATATAATGTTCAATATATTCTTTTTTCAGTTTTTCAAGCTCTGTCACTTCTCTAGAACAATTTTCACCATTTTTTAAGGCACTACTTAAATTCCCAAGAGACAAGTCGACGTCATATATCCACTCTTGCCTTGGCGACACAATATGTCTTGCTTGCGCTAAATAATTCGCCACTTTTGTATACTCATTAATCTTTTGTTGCAATTTCTCAAGCTGACGAACAATTGTTAAGTGCTCTTTCTCTTTTTCAATACGCTGTACATCATATTTCAAGTTCACCATTTTAGCACGCGTATTGTAAACCTGTAATCCTTGTAAAAATTCACTTAAACTACTTAGCTTTGCAATATTTTCTTCTTTCTCTTCCGATGAGAATAACTGTCCATCCCAAATTACGAATTGATTTCGAATGTTAGCAATCATCTCAACTGTTTTATTTGTCTCTTCTTTCGCTTTAGAGATAACTTTTTTAATAGAAAAATCTACAGAATCTAGATCAGTAAAGTCAATTGGTTTTCCACCAAACATATCAATTAAGGCTTGCACTATCGGAACGGGTAAGCCACTCGGTTTTTTAATATGACTAAAGTATGTTAAGTCATATATCGGCAAACGAACAAATTCAGTAAAGTTCATTGCTTCGTATGTTGTACCATTTACAGTAACAACAATTTCACCACTTTGAATTAAAGCCGCTAGCACAACTACTATTAATTCTGGCTCCATTGCAAACTGTTTTGTTAATCTTTGATCTGGCGTGCCTTGCACTGTATTAATGACTTCTATTAATTCATTTTGATTTAATACTTGTCCCGGTTCTTTTTGATTTAGTAGCTCTAATACCCACTTCGCATAACCAGAGTTTCTTGTAGTTAAATTTTCATTATTATCAAGAAGAACAAGGCCATTTAAAATCGCTTCTCCTTGGCTTGTTTTCTTTCCATTTAAATACTCCAACGCATCTTTTACGTATGTGTGCATATTTGATTTTGTAACATATGATTTATCTAATTTACGGAATGTTGGGTATTCACTATACTTTACTTCGAACCATTGTGAAAGTAAATCTTGTGAAACAGAATCAATAATTTGAATTAGTGTATCAGGATTACTTGGAAGGAAAAATCCATGCTCTAAAACATCTGCATGCTTTCCTTTATATACAATTTCAAAAGCTTCAACAAAGTTTTCTTTTAACCACTTTACGAGCTTCTTCAAATAGTCATCCATTTTCGGCTTATATAGATGACGATTTGTTGTTGTATCATTATACATTTCACATGAACCACTGTATAAGCGCAACAGATTAACAAAATCGGCATTTTTCTTAATCAAACGGAAAAACACTTCATCTTCTTTTTGTTCATCTTTAAACTTAGGTTCTTCAAATGGTTGAAGCATATAAATATAAAAATCGCGTTCAGGTTGCGCTGTAGAGCGTTCGTTTGGTGCTCCAAAGAATATATATCCTTGTCGTTTGACACGACGATCAATCCATGGAATTTCATGTAGCCAAATTTTATAGCCATTCACGTAAGATGTTTCAGCTACTTCTGTTGCTTGTTTTAACACTTGGAAGTAATAACTATCCAGCTGGTTATCTGCTAAACCTTCCCCACGTTGTTGAATTAACTCATCCACTGCCGTCACTTTCGCAATATCAATATAATATTGACCATTATCTTTATTTAACGAAACAAATTGGAAGCTCGCTGCAGTCATTAAATCTTTCATAGCTGCTTCAATCATTGTCATTAAAAATTCGGCTGCGTCTTCATCTAACTCTAATATCATAGGGTGACTTATAAATAATTTGTCACGTAATGATTCAGATGTAAGTCCAATTGGTGTCTTTAAGTCGTCCGTCGTTAAACGATATACAGCTAATGCGTTAACTAACTGCTTTGCTATATTGTTGTATTGACGCTTCACACCTGTCTGAATACATCCTTTTAACATTTCAACTTTATCCATAACCAACTTCACGTTATCATTTGTTCGAAGAGACGAATCTTCCTCAATGTATTGCCAATAACGATCAAAAGAGATTAATCCTGTAGCTTCTTCAGGAACTTCAAGCATTAATAATTTTTTAATTTCTTTACTAATTGTTTGAAGTACAACACGTTTTTCAGCAATATTTACTTTTTCAAATGTTTCAAGATAGGAAGGATGAATTGGATACATGTTTACGAACGTTTCCATATCTTCCGCTAATCCATTGTATAATTTCGTAAATTTACTTAAATGTTCACGAACTAATGCCTTTTGTTCATCGTTTTTCTTTAATAAACGCTCAGATACAACAAATGCAATATCCTCACGAACGATCCGAGCTTCTTTAAAACGCTCTTTTACACGACGAAGTGAGTCAGCAACGAAGCTAAATTTAGGATTATCAAATAACATTTCCTGTACACCAGAAATAAAACGGAAACGTGATTTACCGCATACTTCTCCTACTTCACGTAAAAAACCTAAATCTAAAGTCAGATCTTGTTCTTTGCGACCACGTAAATAGTCAAGTAACTCATCAATTACTAAAAGTAGCCCTTTATCTGGATATTGCTCATGGAACAATTCCATCATTTCATAAAACATTTCTTTGTTATTCGTAACTTGGTCTGCCGCTGGGAATGTATAATCAATCCCCATTCTTTCCAATCCACGTTCTAGTTCATGACAAATGATATCGCGTAATGGCATTGTAACCGCACCAAACTCAGCACGAACAACTTGAAATTTCCCTTCAATATCCTTCGCCTTTTCAGCTACTTCTTTATGACGTAAATGCTCACTCGCTCCTGGTAATTCTGCAATTGTAGAAATAACACTCATTAAATGAGATTTACCCGTTCCATAGTTACCGACAATAAGCATTCCTTTATTATCAACCCAACGATCGAATTGAATATTTTCAATAATCTCATTCGTTAGTTTTTCTGCCATGTTATCTGAAATAACATATGTATTTAATAGTGAAATTGCATAATCTGTATCATTTGCTTCTTTTAGTTGAACAACCGATTCAACTGCTTCAAACTTTATTAAATCTCCATATTTTAACATCCTTACAACACTTCCTTTATTTAATTCGTAATTGCTTTCCCTTCAAAATTACTATTTGAATAATATTCTGGATGTCCATTCTCAGCATAAATCAACTGTCCTTTTATATATATTCCTGGCCATATTACAATGAGTTTATTTCGTTTACTTATGTTTTCTAACAAACGAATTGGGTTGATCTGTAAAACAGGATCAAATAAAATATCAATATATTGAAGTAAATATATTTTAGATGGATTATTAATCTTATGTTGCATAACGTCTTCAATATAAAGAGGATATTTGTTTTTAGATACACTCACTAATGATTCACTTAGTATTAGATTTACATTCAATACTTCTATATCTGAATTTAAACTAACTATTTCATCCACTATAGATTCAACATTACATATAAAAATCAATTTATGCCACCAGGAACCCATGTTTTTTATCTCATTTTTTAAAAAATGAAAATCCATCTATCATACATCCTCTTCAACTAAAATTACAATACATAAAATCAAATTTTCTTTTCAAAAATCCCTATTTTTTGTGTATTTAAAATTCCCTTATATAAAATATAGTAATATAACTTAAATATATTCACAATGAAAAACGGCAACGAAAAAATCCCTAAAAATGGGATTCCCACTTAAAAAGTGTCATATTTTCAAATCCCAATAGCGGAACTATCGTACGACGATCTAATAGATGATTATTCCATTCACATGATGTTTCTGAAACATAGGAGCATGCATGACAAGCAGCACCGTTAATAGAAGTTTGCAACTCAAAATCGCCATCAGAACAATGAGGATCTGAAGAACAATACTCAAAACGTTCTAATGCCCGTATAAAAATTGGATACAGTTTTTCTGGCTTAGATAGTTCAATTAAACCACCTAAACTGCCTTCTGAATCAGAAGATGCTGTGTAAATTAATACGCCCATCATATCAGGTCCACAATATAATCTTTCTCTTAAAGATGTTGATGAATATCCCGAATGTGCTGCAAACTCCTTGATTAGCATGTGTGAAAATGTATGAATTAGAATATCCTTTGGTGCTAAATCTCGCCTACTATAACCAAGCTCTTCTCGCATTACATTATACTTATTAACGATTTTGTTAAGTTGCTGCTGTACATTTTGATTTGCTTGCCATTTGTAAATCGCTTTAGGATTAAATTCAAAAAATACTCCTTCACCATGTACTAAAACACCAGGTAACCAATTTTGTCTTTCTTTCATAATAGGAAGTACATCTAGAGCTTCTTCAAAAAATGGATCTGGATAGTTCAAACGTGTAAACCCATTTAGCACTCTTACTTCACGTAATCGGTCTACACGAACAATCGAATTAAAATATGTAGACATTTCCTCATGTATGGCAACTTGTTTACTAACAAAACCTGTTTCTTCTTGGTCATTAATATCACCAGAAATTAATGTAAACCATTCTTGTTTACGTATTGAATCGTAATGTACTGTCTCCTCATTTAGATAATGATTCATGATCCTTTCATAGTCACTTTCTGTTCTACCTAAAACTGAACAAATCAACGTCTTTTTTGCATTGTCATCATAGTTCTGCATTTCTAGTAAGTTTGCAATTACATCCCTTTTGCTATCAACGATAAACATGATTTCATCACCAGACGAAGCTGTTAAAGGAATTGAAAGAACGCTTGTAATAATTGGTGTATAAATATTGGAAGCTCCACGCAAACTTGTTTTCATACTTTCCGAGCATTCTTCTTTATCATTTAACCAAGGGCGCTCACCAGTACATTGGGGAACATATTTTTCAATTTCCTCTGTTTTCATAATTTGAGCAAGACTATTCTGTTCACCACATTTTACACATGAAACAACAATATCCGATAATGAACCAGCAGAACCTTTCGATTTATATTTCAAGACTGATTTACCACTAGAACATTTTTCACCATTATGTACCCAATCAATCCAAGGAAAATCACTTAAATGTCCTTTTTCACAAACGAGAATAAAACGGGACGGATACAATTTAACACTTTTGTCTTCATTTTTCTTACAAAAATAACACTCTTTACTTGCAAACGAATCCATCATCCCACAAGACGGACATATTCTCCATCGCGGAAACGATCTCGCTCCAACTTTTATACGGTCTTCTTCCTCACTAATCAACTTAATATAATCAATATTTAACATTCTTTCTATTCTTGGCTCTTGATAACGATTTTCTCTTGGAATTGACCACTCATCCGCTGCAGAGATAACTACACTATCCTCTATTAAATCAACAATAGCACCCGGTCCATGATAGTGTAATAACTGAGAAGGACGCAATTTACCTATTTCCTGCTTACTCATAATTTCTCATCTCCACAATTTTAATTTCACCTTCAACATTTCTTAATGAATTTAATGTAGGTTTTGCATATTGATAATTTGTTCTTTCTTTGAAATTTTTTAAAATATGCCTTGTTCTTCCTTGTTTGACGTTTTGTCGGTAACTCAATTTTTCTTCAGAAATCGCCCTATCTTCCCACCACGAATAGATTTTCTCTATCTCTTTTTTTATATCATTTAACTCTACTTCACTTGTAGATACCGCTCGCTTTATAATAAATTCTAGAATTTCATCAGTTATGCTGTTTTGCCTAAACTCTACCGCACCATTTTCTTTACGCAATGTATAATCGGTTTGTCGAATCATTCCGACTACAAGACCAGTTAATCCTCTTTCAAGGCTACCACTTGCAAAGGAAGTTACACTTGCCGGTTCAACATAACGATACATCGCCTGATGAAATGCATTAAAACGTTCAAAATGTGATAAATCTCTTGATCTCATCGAATTAAATAAAGTAACAACCAAACCTGGATAGCTACGACCAACACGACTCGTAGCCTGAATATATTCAGAGGCCGTTTTTGGCTGACTGTGCATGACCATTAGCCCCAATCGATTCACATCTACTCCAACAGAAATCATATTAGTTGCTAATACTACATCTAATCCATTCTCATCATATTTACGTTCAATCGCACCTAACACTTGTGGGATTTCAGCCGCTTTTTTTCTCGAAGTTAATTCTTCCGTAATTAATGGGTTGATCATTTTACTCCGATCACTTAGTAATTTCAAACGAATCGGGATTTCGTCTTTTAACTTCGTTGATGTACCAGATAATTCTTTTACTGTATTAAAGTAACCAAGAACAGTCCAATATGGGTCAATAGAATCATCCTTTTCCTCCAAGTTGCGAACGATAGAGAGTAATGCAGCGTAAACATGTACCGTATGAATTGCCCCACTCACACCTGGTGCACAAACACCTAAATAAAAACGACCAGGTTTTTCTTCTATCGGAACTTGATAAGAGAAATAATTATCACGCGCATCCGTTACCGATAAAGGAAATTGAGACACTTCTCTACCATACAGGCGTTTAACTTGTTCTTGTGCTCCACGAATCGTTGCTGTTGAAGCAATAATTTTAGGACCTTTTCCATTGTATTGACATAAATAATCAATTGCTAATCCATACAGTCCTGTTAGGGAGCCTAATGGTCCACTAATTAAATGCAGTTCATCTTGTATTATTAATTCAGGTGGTATTAAACCATCTATTTCGTCTGTATAAATCCGTTGCTTATTAATTAAATGATAACCCTTATAATCTATATCATTTACAAACCCTTCGATAGGACTATAGTGTGTTTTCCAACCAAACAACTCACAAAAACGTTTATTCCAAGCAATCTGCGCAATTTTGTCTACTGTACCAATTAAGATTGTAGGCACATGATTGTATATAACTTCATCTACAGTATAGGCTGGAATGCCCCCATTACTAGCGTAATAACATTCTGAGTGACTACAAGTAATTCTCTGTCTATGATCTTCAAAGTGATAATCGTGTGCGGATAAACTAGAACCACACCAAGGACAATTTTCTAACTGCACTGGATTTGCCTCAGTCACTTCATTCCCATCAATAATTTGTTGTAACTTTTCCTTTGCTTCTTCAATTTTATTTGGTGTTGAAGCTTGGCCAATCCATAACCCAATTGAAAAAGGCTCTAACCCCCATAATACAGGATCCTTTTGGCGTAAAAACTCCGCTGCGCAAACCATTGCAGTAGCACGTTGAAATTGTTGGGTAGTTAGTAATCTTAGTGTATATCTCATCAAAACAGTTACTCCTGCATATGTTTCACGTTGATGTGCTACACCATTTAACCGTCTCAGCCCCATTAAGAAAGCTGCCACTCCTAAATACGCTTCAGTTTTCCCTCCACCCGTTGGAAACCATAGCAAGTCAACCAAATCACGATCTTTATGTTCGGGATTACTAACCCCATCAATATTCATTAAAATAAATGCCAATTGAAAAAGTCTCCACTTACCATTATAAATCGGCGCAACTCTTTCACTGTTAGATCGATATTTTAATGCCACTTTAGATTGAGCTTGTTGAATCGCTATTACTCTATTCATAAATCTAAATGCCTTTAATTTTTTTTCATTTGATACTACCGATAAAATACCATTCTCAATTCTTTCAATGATTCGGCTAACTTTAGATAAATTATTATTCACTACACTATGTAAATGACTAGGAATTCCTTCGAATTTATCTGATTGCTCTTTTACCCACACCCTATACGAATAAACTAATTTATCTAAATTAGTTTGCAATTCTTCTGCCGACATCTCAGCCAGTTCAACCATAGAAGTTGTTAACTCCTTTATTTCCTTATGCTCGACAATTGGCACCTCTGTAGTTGGTAGCCATGTAGTTTCTAATAAACATTTTCCTTCATTGAAACTACAACCTATACCAACACCATGGCCGATAGCATATTCATTTACATGACGGTACAATAATTCATCTTCCAAATTCCATTGATCTGCTCGTGAACTAAACTTCGCTATCGATTCCTCTTTAACTTCTACGGCAAGCTTTGTTTGAAACATAATCTCATTTTGAAGTGGATAAGAATCACGTTTATACTCATTTAACAAATAAAAACTAACATGATATATTCCATCTCTTTCTTTTACCTTACATCGGAGAACTCCCGGTTCCTCTAATTGCCACTCTTTATTTTCTGGAATAAGCTTATCAAGCGTAACCATAATGGGTTTTCGCACATGATTTTCACCATACATTCCCCATGAAATCTTAATATTAATAGGAACTAATTGACTCATTCGAAAACTAAATCCCATAGATGAAGCTCGAAACGGATTTCGGTTTGCAATTAACTCATCCACATTCTCTGTATCTAACAACTCATTTGTTTGAACATCATATTCTTCTTCATTTACAACTTCAACTGTTGATCCAAAAGGAACTAACTTGCCTGTTAAATACAGTGCCATAGGTGTTTTTTTACTACTTAATACTTCATACTCTTCTATAGGTCCGATTAAAAATTTTTCAAGATCAGCAATTAATTCTGTTCTACGTTCAAGATGAGAGTTTAGTTTTTTCATTTCAGCACATTTCTCCTTCTTACATTTTTAAATTTCCATTTTGGAATAAGGAAAAAATAGGAACATATTTTCATATTACATAATTCTTCTATATATGTGCTATTTTTCTATTAATTACAGACAAAATTTTTTTATAAATTACTTTCCTATATGTATATCCTTCATATTTAACACTGTTCTACTAGTCTATAATTTATCGTTTAACCTAATTCAGACTAATAATCTGATACTCAGTTATCTGCCTAAACAATAAATAACTATTAAAACTTAGCAACTAACAGCCATGAAATTTTACAAATCAATCGAGTTATACATCTCCAACAACCTCCTACCCTCCTCAACAACCTCTTCCCTCAACTCCCTAGGCTCCAACACCCTAACCGAAGCACCCATCCCCAAAATCCACTTCTTAATCGACTCTTTCCCGCTCATCGTCGCTCGGAAAAGGATGCTACCATCATCATTATGTTCTATCTTTTGATTCTCTCCCCAAATGGATTCTGGTACGGATACGGCGAATGGTGGATATATGAGTAACTCTACTTCTATCGGTTCTTTCATAATGCCGAATTTCGGAAATTCTTCTCGGATATCGAAATTATCGGGTATTTTATATGTATCATACAAAGTTTTAATATCTTTTATTCGAGATAGTTTAAACATACGTTTTTCCTTTTTATCATTACACAGGGCTAGGCAATAAAAGAATTCATTGTAGTGTACAAAGCCGTACGGATCGATAATTCGTTCTGATCTTTCACCAGACCGTTTCTCATATTGAATTTTCACCTTGCTTCTTGTAAATAACGCTTCTTGCAGTTGTACATATTTTTGGTTTTCATTCGAAAACGCATAATTCGGCTTCGATCTTTGCACAAAATAAATATGACGGTCTTTATTCGTTTCCACTTTCCGAACAGCATTCAATTTATCTAACGCTACTTGTGCGTCCTTTGCATAAATATCATTACCTTTTGAAACTAGTTTTTTAATAGAGAATGTTAATGCATCTAGCTCTTGTTGAGACATATTTTTAATAGGAAATAGCGATGTATTCGAGAGAGAGTAACCACCGTACCTGCCTTTCGTTGTCTCTATTTTTATACCAGCCATTTCAATATCATCACGATAAATACGGACCATCCGCTCTTTCACTTCTAACAACTCTGCCAATTCACTAATTCTCATTTTCCCTCTCGCATGCAGGAGTTCAATCATATACAGACAGTTGCTTAATTTACTCATATAATTCCTCTTTTCTATTCATCCATCCTCATTCAAGTATAAAAGAATAGAATCAGCTTTTAAATTGTTTCTATATACTTCCAAAACATTAATATATCACCCCAAAATGCACAGTAGCACACCCATGACATACACCATCCTCAAAAAGATGTTCTGGCAAAGTTTTTGTATTACAAAACCGACACTGCTGATACCGCCTCTTTCTAAAATCAGCTACCATACTAATGCTCTCTTTCATTTCCACAGCCTTCTCACTGTCACTTAATTCTTCTAGATGTTCCCATAATAATATATGATGCGTAAACCGTGTCATATCTGGTACGACAGGACAATTCCATACTAATCTATGAAACCCTATTTCTAATCCCATCTCTCCCGCACGAATAAACATGTTCGGATCAAAATCTAGCCCCCGAACTGCGAACTCGACGTTTATTTCTTTCAACTCGCAGACTTTCAATTGTTTTAATATAAATTGTTTTAACTGTGTTTTTGCTAATTTCATTATTGGTAAATCTCCTATACATATATTATTATTTTGTATTTTAATAAAATTTGTAGCAATAATGACCTTTCATAACTTGTTATCATAAAATGATAACTTGAAATCCAGTATTATTCACGTCACATATATCATCACTTACAAATAAACCAATAGAAGAGTATTAATCACTAAATTTCACCATCCCCCCATACCACCCACTACTCTCCTCCAAAAACACCCTACTCTCCCCACTATCCTTATAATAAGAATTCCAACCCCGCTCCCTCAAAATCCCCTTCCAACTATCACTCTCCACCATCTTCTTAATAATATTATCCCAATAAGCAACCTCTTCCTCCGTCATATCTTTTGGGCCCATAATTCCTTTCCAGTGCTGGAATGTGACGTTGATTCCTTGTTCTTTCCACGTTGGGATTTCTGGTAGTCGGTCTAGGCGTTTTGGTGCGGATACGGCTAGTATTTTTATTTTGCCGGCTTTGTATTGTTTTTCGGCTTCGGATAGGGTCATGGTTGCGGCGCCTATTTGTTTGTTCGTTAGGGCGTTTATAATTTTTTCTTTGTTTTCGTAGACGAAGAATTGTAGTTCGGCAGGGTTTATGCCGAATGCTTTGCTTACTTGTACGAAGGATAGGTGATCGTCGTTTCCTAGGCCAGGGGCAACACCAATTTTGAAGTTTTTCTTGTTTTGTTTTAGTTGTTCCATTAGTTCGTTTGCGTTTTCTATGTTTGAGTCTTTTGATACGACAACGACTTCCCAGTCCGATGCGAGTATTGCGAGCGGTGTGAAGTCTTTATATGTTAGTTTACTGTGGCCTAGTAGGTTGTTCGTTATGAGTAAGCTTGAGTTAATCGCCAGTACGTGTCCGCCTTTTTGTTTCGTATATTTCCATCCGACATCACCGCTACCTCCTACTTTGTTTGTGACTGTGATTGGTTTTGTGAAGATTCTTTCTTCTTCTAGTGTTTTTTGCATCGCTCGTGCCGTTAAGTCCCATCCTGCTCCTTGAACGTTCGGCGCAACGATTTCTACTTTGTCTATGTTCACTTTATTCGTGTGCGTTTTTTCTACAGAACAACCAGCTATTACTCCTGTCATGATCCATATACATAGTAATAATCGTTTTTTCATAGTCCTCGTCCTATGCGATATTTTCGTTCTGGTCGTCCGATAATGCCGTATGTGTACTCTACTGTGCATTCGTTTGTCGCTACTAAGTATTCTAAATATCTTCTTGCGGTTGTTCTGGAGGCACCCATTTGTTCTCCCATTTCTTCTATTGTAATGCCCTCTTCGAATCCTTTTATAATCCCTTTCACTTTTTGCAATGTTAACGGATCAACGCCTGTCGGTAAGTTTTTTATGTCTTGTGTTTGCGAAGTACCGAAGAAGTTATCGATGAGTGCTTGATTCACTTCATTGTTACTATGTAATAATTGCTTCTTTCTTTTATAGTCTTCAATTGTGCGAACAAATTTTTCTAACGTGACCGGTTTTATAAGGTAGTTGCTTACGCCGTTTCGAATTGCTTTTTCTAACATATGATTTTCATTCGCCGCAGTAACCATAATGACGTCAACGCTTGGAAAATTAGCATGGATTTGCGGCAATAAGTCTGTTCCGATTCCATCTGGTAAATAATTATCTAATAGAAGCAAATCAATTTCTTCCTTTTGTAGTAATTCCATCGTTTCTTTCGCATTCAATGCTTTTCCAATCACTTTTACGTCCTTTATTTTTGATAAAAACTCTTCCTGAATTTGCGCGACGCGGAAATCATCTTCTGCAATTGCAACCTTCAACATATAGCCATCCCCCTGTTTGTCATGTACTTTCTTTCAATGTTTTCGGAAGGTAAATTGTAAAAATAGCTCCCCCATTTTTCTCGTTTTGAATTTCAATCGTTCCTTCTAGTAGATCTACTATTTCTTTCACATTTGCTAGTCCGTAACCACGATCATTTCCTTTCGTTGAAAATCCTTTTTGAAAAATGGTCGTGATTTTTTCTGCCGGTACTCCTATCCCGCTATCTATCACTTCAAATACAATATCGTGCCCAATATCCGTAACGAAGAAGGAAACACTCTTTTCCTCTCGTTCACTTACCGCATCAAACGCATTATCGATTATGTTTCCAAGAATCGTAATGAGGTGTGAAACTTTTATATGATCTGGTAACGGATGAAGCGCACTATCTCCTTCAATATGAAAATCGATTTTCTTCTCAGACGCTGTTCCGAGTTTTCCTAATAAAATAGCTTGTACTTTCGCATCGTGAATTTGATGAAATAAAATATGATTTTGGCTTTGATGAATAGTAGATTCTTGCTGAATGAATTCAATTGCTTCTTTGTAATGCCCTAACTGCAATAAGCCGGATAAGACGAAGAGCTTATTTGTAAATTCATGCGTTTGAGCACGTAAGTCCTCTGAATACTTTCTCACCTCAGATATTGTGTTCACAAGGTTTTGCAGTTCTGTTTTATCTCTAAAACTACATACAACTCCTACCGTACTGTTGTTTTCAAGTATCGGTGTCATGTTTAAAATAAACACTTTATCTTGAAATGCGATTTCTTGATCGGTTTCTAGCACTCTTTCCATATTAAAATCCGGTAAAACTTTTGAAATGTGTTGCTGCATATAATCATCATTTACATGAAGCATTTCTTCTGCCGAGGTGTTCATCATCGTAATAAAACCGTTTTGATCAATGGCGATGATTCCTTCTTTTATAGATAGTAGTATCGCACTTCGTTCCCGGTATAACGCTGCGATTTCATTTGGCTCTAAACCGAGTGTATCTTTACGAATGCTACGTGCTAAAAGAATGCCACCAACAATTCCGGCTAATAATACCGCTAAGGAAAAGAGGATAATTTCTTTCGTTCTGCTCAATATGTTAGATTCAATACCTTGTATTAAAAACTCTACTGTCACAACGCCTACAACTTGATCGTAGTCTCCGTTCTGAACAATAATCGGTGCTTTCGCCATTAAAGCCGGGCCATTTACACCATTTCCTTCGAGCGTATAATAACCACCAAAAGTGAGTGCTTCATAGTTATATGGATTGTTACTCTTTGTACCAATCAACTCCGAATTAGAATGGGAATACATAAACCCATAGCGATCTTCCACAATTACATAATCCGCACCAGCTTGCTCACGAACTTGTTCCGCAATGGATTGAATGCTACTTTTATGTTCGTTATATTGAAAAGCATCTTTTATAGCTGGCATAAAAGAAAGAGATTTAGCCGTTTGCAGTGCTAGCTGTTCCACTTGACGTTTCGTATCAACGGACTGAATGTAAACAAATATTCCTGCTAATAGGAGAACGACAAATAAAATTAACGTAATAATTAAGCTTACTATTTTCGTTTGCAATGATACTTTGCGTGATTTCTTCATATTTCATATCCTTTGATAAAATATTCAAAACTATCAATCTCCTTTTTCTATTATTATGACAAAACTGAAAATGAAGCAACTATTAAAAATATCCATGTACATAAAGTACAAAAAGAATAAAATTGTCATAATATTGAGATTACAAATAAAGAACAGTACAATTCAAATACAATGAACACGCTTTCATATATACCTTTTATTACTAAGCAAGAGGAGGAATTAGTATGGCTCAAGCAAAATCTAACCGAGTCGCCGGCAATATCTTTAAAGGTTCTGTCGGCAATTTAATTGAATGGTACGACTGGTACGTTTACTCTGCTTTTGCTGTTTATTTTTCAGCAGAGTTCTTTCCTAAAGGTGATCCAACGAGTCAATTACTGAACACAGCAGCTATTTTCGCAGTTGGATTTTTAATGCGCCCTATCGGAAGTTTATTAATGGGACGTTATGCGGATCGGCACGGACGCCGGGCAGCATTAACGCTTTCGATTACGGTTATGGCCGGTGGTTCTTTAATTATCGCCTGTACACCTAGTTACGAAAGTATCGGTATTATGGCACCAATTATTTTAGTTCTTGCTCGTTTACTTCAAGGATTATCACTTGGCGGAGAGTACGGAACTTCCGCAACGTATTTATCTGAAATGGCTAGTAGTGGTCGCCGTGGTTTTTATTCAAGCTTCCAATATGTAACGCTCGTTGCTGGGCAAATGGTTGCGTTAGGTGTTCAAATTGTTCTTCAGCAATTACTAAGCGAACCAGATATGAAAGCTTGGGGATGGCGTATTCCATTCATTATTGGGGCGATGGGCGCAGTAGCTGTATTATGGCTTCGCCGCACGATGGATGAATCAGAGCAATTCTCAAACATAAAATCGCAAAAACGCGAAAGCGCAGGAACCATTAGCGCTCTTATGAAACATCCGAAAGCAGTATTAACAGTAGTCGGCCTAACACTCGGAGGCACTGTTGCATTCTATACGTACACAACATATTTACAAAAGTTCATGGTAAACACAGTCGGCCTTCCGAAAGAAGTTGTAAGCTGGATTAACTTTGTCGCACTACTTATTTTCGTCGTACTTCAACCGATTGCGGGGCTATTATCCGATAAAATTGGACGCCGCCCACTATTAATGGCTTTCGGCATTCTCGGAACATTACTAACAGCACCGATCTTCTTCTTCATGGAAAAAACGACAGAACCAATCGTAGCATTTTTACTCATGATGGTCGGTCTCATTATCGTTACTGGTTACACATCGATTAACGCAATTGTAAAAGCAGAACTCTTCCCAACTGAAATTCGCGCACTCGGCGTAGGTTTACCATATGCACTAACCGTTGCGATATTCGGCGGAACAGCTGAGTTCATCGCATTATGGCTAAAGAGTATCGGAATGGAATCACTCTTCTACTTCTACGTAGCTGGATGTATCGCGATCAGCTTTATTACGTATTGGCGTATGGATGAGTCATCGAAGACTTCGCAGATTGAGGCGGAGCTTGGTGGTGGGATAAACTAGCTAATAATAAGTCTAGTTAAAATTATGTATTCTATAATCTTCGTTTATCTGAACTCGATTTGCTTTATCTAAAAAAGCATAATTCATTCATATATAATTTAAAAACCTCTACTTATATGTAGAGGTTTTTGTATGACGAAAAAACATGTAGTTCCATTGTTATTTTACAAACCCAAAATTCTCCCTCCGCATTAAAGTGGAACAAATTTATTACTTAGAGTGTCTAATAAGTGTATTTCTAATTTGAAAGTAAAAGTTGACTTTCCACCAATTCCCCTAATATCCTCAAAATACACAACAAAAGTATACATTCAAGACATTGAAAATAAAGAGGTCAAAGATATGAAGTAAACCCTCAAACTTCATTGTTCCGAACGGAACTATATTCTGTTCCTATCTACTCCTCTCATAATTAAGTATGAGAATTATTCATTTTAACTATTGAATTTAATAAAAAATCCTCTATGAATGATAATTCATAGAGGATAACATAACACACAATTATCAATATTTTTATTTATCTTCTATAGTTTTAAGATAATTATCTAAAAACTTTTTATCAATTTCATTATCGGGAGTAATACCAAGATATTTGTATTTCCATATTATCTCCCTTTTTGTAAGATTATGTTCAGGGGATAACACATCTGTATAATCATATTCTATTTTGAATTTTCCTGAATCATGTAGAATTAATGTTAAGTTTGTCCATAATTCTTGTTCATTTTTCTTAAATTCTTCACGTAATTTCTCTAATACGTCATATAGTTCGAATAATAAGTCATCATAAATCTCCTCATCTACATCATATACTTTTGGAATATTATTCGAATAAATAAAACCATCTTTTTTAGGAGTAGTAAAGAAGAAGTACGCTTCTGTTGAATCCTCTAATAATTCAGCATATAGATAAATTTCGTTCCATTCCCCTGGTATAATTTCATCTATTTTTGTACCTATTTCTTGATAAACTATTTCCATTTTTTCAGTTTCCATACTTATCCTCCAGATTGATTTTTTATCCTAATTTTTTTAATTTCTGCATTAATCTCATAAGCTATTTTAAATTGAGAAGGTCTTATACTATCATCCGAATATATAGGCTCTATTTTTACTTTCACCGTTTTTCCATCCGCTAAAGCTTGCGACCACTTTTGTTCAAGACTATACCATTTACCTCCAGAACGATTTATTTGTGAATTCATTGCCACCAAATTATCAATATCACCAGATCCCTCAAACATACTTGCGATTAAATGACCTCCATCATCATCTTTTAATCTATCATTTCTTCCATTCGGTCCATTTTGTCCAGCTTTTCGTTGTGCATAAGGATTTCTTTTAGCATCTCCTATTATTAATTCTCCTTCTACACTAGTAATTCGCCTCTCACTATCAGTTTTATATGTATGACCTGATGGTGATTTATACTCTACATCTGGTGCAAGTACTTTTCTGCGTTTAACTCTTTCATAATGAGCTCCATATTATACTTTAGCGGATAAAAGCGTATCCTTTGCTTGATTAAACTCAGGTATATTAAACCTGGATTGTCCACCACTTCCGCCAGCAAAAGCAAATTGGTCTTTCAATGGTATTTGATTCGAAACGGAAGAGATACCTTCTAGACTTTTGCTAGATTCGCGCCTTCACCGAGTGTAGTTATTTTCCCTACTCAGCCTATCCCTTTATCCCCAATCCATCCTATCTCAACTTCCATAAAAATACTTGTTCCCCATTTTGCACGACTTTCTGCATCACCATGCCAAAAATCATTCACAAATGAATTAGAAAAAGTATTATACGCAGTAGATGCTGTCTCTAGGGGATGACCTATAGCATACTTAATATTTTCTTTTGTTACTGTATCATCTAGTGAATTGAATCCTTCTACAATCCCTCCGATAACTTGCCCAGAACCAGCGTATATACCGTCCCAAACTTTTCGAAGCATAGATTTTTCAGGGGGGGTATCATACATTGTACCTTCTTCGATATTATCATCTGATAAATTGCTATTTACAAAATTGTCCGCTTCGTGTGCCTTAGCTTCTGTCATTTTTTGAATGGAAGTCGTCCAGTCCATATTCAACCCCTGTGTACTAAATGTACCACTTACGGGACTAAACCCTTTCCCACTTTGAACTTCCGCAAGACCTGCAGCAATGCTAGTTGCTAATTGAATTGCTGTACTATAATTATTACTAGAGGTCTGATTGAATTGATACAAATGATCCGGCTTTTCTTGCAGTTTTTGCCTCATAACAATAAAAAGATTTACCATGGCATCCATACCCGGGATTGGCATAGCTTGATTAACAGCTTCCATACTTGTTTTCATTCGGTCAATTTCTCGAATTTGTTCTAATATCTCGTGTTCAATTACATCTCCCTGAGCTACCTGTGATTGAAATTGACTTGGAAAGGCATTGTTTTGTCGGATTAGCTCTTCACATAAGTAAATGATTCCTTGCGCTAAAGGACGAAAGGTTTATACAAAAAATGCTTTTGCACTGCTATATGTTTGCCCTTGTAAAACAACCACTAAGAACTACTAAACATAAAACAAATAAAATTGTATTTTTAAAAATTTTCAACATCATTCTCCTTTCTATTCACAATAAAAAATTCACCACTAAACTTATAAAACAACTATAATAAGGGGTAGCATCAACATAGACTTATATTCTCTATAAAACCTGCTATAATAGGTTTTTACACCCTTAGCATACAATTTTTCACTTTCGGTAATGTGCCCCCTATTTGAAGGGTAATTGAAATATTAATACCAACTGATAGAGGTGTTTATGTGGAATTATTTGAGTATTATAAAAAGAAAGGGAAGTTTAAATTTTTTATTGGAATTGGTGTTTTTATTTTGGCACTATGTGCTGTATATGAAAAGTGGGGACATATTAATTGGGGACAGGTTATTTTTATTGTTATAGTTTCGTTTGTTTTTTTAGGAATTGGTTTTTTGCAATTAAGAAAAGGGAAGTTATTAGAAAAAAATATTGTTAAAAATAGTATAACACTTTGGGATACTAATACTTTTGTATTATTAGAATTACCAGAAGGTAATAAACATTTTGGATTATATACTCCTGATGGAGCTTATGTAGCAGGAACAAAGCTAATTTCAACTGATATGATGACAGTATCTTCTTTAAAAAATAAACACGTTGTTGGATTGGAAGCAAGTGATGGAGAAATTCTTGCATACTTTCATAGTGAAGTTGAAAATTATGATTGGGCTATTTATGATTCGAATTATAATTGTGTAGGTATGTTTAAAGAAAATATGATACAAGGATTTGGAATGGTACGTGGTTCTTTGATGAATGAAAAAGAGATAAAAATTTCTGAGATAGAAGTGGAATTTGATTTTTTCGAAACGTCTTTTCGTACAATGGATGATCGTATATTAATAAACTGCAAGAGGGGATATATGCCTTTAGAATGGAGTGAAAGATTTGGCTTAAATGTACCTATTATTAAATTAGGTAATAATATTTCTAATACTGAAAAAATATTTGGTTTAGGTATTCTTCTTTATATTTTAGAAACAATTAAAGTAAGAAAAAGTAGGATTTTTAATGATTAGAATTAAATATTTACATTATAAAATTTATTGAATCTTTTATTAGGGATTACATCGCTGAAAGTAAAATATTGTATACTTCTGAATTACTTTACGTTCACTTCTTGAAATTGATGAGCATTTGTTATGCCAGAACCAACTGGAAATGGAAACGGCAAGCGAGTATACTCCGCTTGCCGTTTTTTCATAGCTTCGTATGTATTTGAATTCCTTTCGCTTTCTCTTCTTCACCCTTCACACGTACAATTAAATCATATGATCCGGATTTTGGCGCTTCAAAAGAAAGCAAACCTTCTTTTTGAGAAGTGACTTCTTCTTCATAAATGACCTTATCGTCTTTTGTGACTTGCAATAAAATCGTACCTTCTTCAACTGCTGCCTCATAAGGAATTTCCACATTTCCTTTTTCAGCTTTAAGCGTTTGTACATCGTAATACCCCTGCAAAGAACCAATTGTTAAAGTCGTTTCGCCATTTTTTTGAACCTTTGTGACTTTTGTTGCTGTATTACATGCGCTTAACAATACAACAAGAGTGAAAATAAGAAATGAACGAAGCAATTTCATAGAGAGTCCCCTTCCTTTAAATATATATGTATTAACATTCATCCATTAACTATTTCAAAAACACTAACAGCTTAAAAGAATCACCGTTTTTCTTCAACTTCTTTTTTAAATAATTTTTGAAACTCTAATTCTGTTTCATTAATAAAACCAAGATGTAAAACACTAGAAATATCTTCATGATTCAAAAAGAAATTATACTCCGAAGAAATATTACCATGAGGAAAATAACAACACACATAATCCCATGTTCTTTTTGTTTCAGAATCCATCTGTTTTCTTCCATAAACCATTAATGGATGTTCCCAATCTTTAAACATTACAACAGAACCTATTGGAAGTAATTCTAACTCTAAATTTTGTACCATCTTAGTTTCCCCTTCTTAAAATAGCCTTTTTTATAATGAAATAAGTGACAGAAAACAACAAACAAGTACCAATTGTACCAAAAACTGCAACCGAAATGTTACCTGCTAATGTTTCATTTGGATCCAATGCATTAGGTAAAATTGTACCAAAAATTGCAATACAAGCTAATATAATCATAAGATATTTAAAATTTTTCACTTTTTTATTCATACTAATTATCTCCTTTATTCCTTAACACTAACTTCTAAACCAAATCCCCATAAACCTACACCAGGACCAAATGGTGCATGGAATTTGAATCCACTTTTTCCAGCTTCAAAAGATCCCCCGAGTGTTCCAAGCGATGCAGATCCCCCAATTTGTAACTTTTTATCCATAAATGGAATAGGAATTTTTATAGCACTCTCATATTTTACTAGAGTAGCTTCAGCTCCTATATGTAAATTTCCATTTTCCACATGAGCACCTAACTCTGCAGAAGCAAGCGCTACTTTAGCTTCAGCTCCAGCTCCAAAAACAATATCCTCTTGTTCTATTCCAGCTTGAGCTACTGTAAACCCAACTTTAGGTCCATAAGTTTGTTCCCTCTTTTCTTTATCTTTTACATTAAATTGATCATAAGTACGAGAACTTACAAATGGCTCTGCTTCAAGTGTAAGACCTTTAATAAATATACCACCATATCCCTTTTCCTCAGTAAATGATTTTTCATACTTTTTACCATTTATTATACTACCAATTCCTTTTACAACTACTCCAGTAACTGTTGCTACTCCATTAGCTGTTTCCTCAGCTGTTTCCTTTACCTCTTTTGAATCCATCAAAAACCAATCATTTTTAACAGCTTCTTTTTCAATTTGAACAGCATGAACTTTATCTTCTGATTTTTTTTGAATAGCTACTGTCCATTCCATATTTAATTCTTTCACACTAAATATCCCTGTTAAAGCATTAAAACCTTTTCCACTTTGGACTTCCGCAAGACCTGCAGCAATACTCGCTGCTAATTGAATTGCTGTACTATAATTATTACTAGAGGTCTGATTGAATTGATACAAATGATCCAGCTTTTCTTGCAGTTTTTTCCTCATAACAATAAAAAGATTTACCATGGCATCCATACCCGGAATTGGCATAGCTTGATTGACAGCTTCCATACTTGTTTTCATTCGGTCAATTTCTCGAATTTGTTCTAACACTTCTTGTTCAATAACATCAGTTGAAGCTACCTGTGATTGAAATTGACTTGGAAAGGCATTATTCTGACGGATTAGTTCTTCACATAAGTAAATAATTCCTTGTGCTAGAGGACGAAAAGTTTGTACAAAAAATGATTTTGCACTGCTATACGTTTGCCCTTGTAACACAGTATCAATTGCAAAAGCATCAATCGACTGAATCGCTTGTTCCATACCTTGAATGGTGGCCGTACATACAGCATTCATACTTTGAGTTTGGTTCTGTACTTCTCCCAAATACATATTTAAACTCATGAATTAGCCTCCTTTACTAATTGTTGTTGCTGATATGAAAGGGCGTTTTCTAAATCACTAAGATCTCGTTTCTCTTTAAACAATGTTTCTTTTTTGTTTTCCAATTCAAATGTGACTTTTCGTTCAATATGTTGTGCATCTTGATACGTATTCATAAAAAACTGGGACATTTCTCTATCACCATGCCAAGTTCCTAAAATTCGTTCAAACAAACGACGATTTCGACTCCTACATTCATAAAAATCTGCTTCCGCTTGTTCCTGAGCTTGAATCGCGAATTGATTTCGGTCCTGTTCTTCAAATACATTTCGTAACTTTAGATTTAACTCTTTAATTTTATTTTCAATATCTCGACCCATCTTTTTCCTCCTACTATTTTACTTTACGTAGGTTGTCACATCAGCGAAAAGTATTGTGAAGTTCGTTATCCATTCTCTCAAATTCTTTAGCTACCGAATGAATATTATCAACCGCTTGCTGGAAGGCAGCGGAAAATTGTTTCGTCAAGTCTAAAACTTGCTGATTCGCTTCTTGTGATTTGAAATTAACAGACAACGTTGTACGCGCCGCCTTTGTTATAGAACGACTGGTTGCACTTTGAATCCTATCAGAGGCTGATCCCATTTTCGTAGCAATTTGCGTTGCTGTTTGTAAATTACTTTGAAATTGTCCCATTCTTTCAAACCCTTTCTATAAGTTTTCCAAACGCATCAAAGAAATCTCATTAAATATATATCCCTATCAATCGCTCGCTAGGCATGCAATTAAATGAGCCATACAATATAAGCTGTATGGCTCATTTGAAATGCTTGTTATATAGAGCATGATAATTTTTATTTCAAACCGAAATTACGTGATAATTCTTCATCATGAGAAGCAACAGCCTCTGCAGTTTTATTAAGCTGCATATTAATTTCTTGTAATAGCTGTGCAAAGTTTTGTACCTTTGGCTTTAATTGATTGAACTGTTGGTCAAAACCTTCAAAAGCACGTCCTTCCCATTCTCCTCTTAATTCATTTTGTAAGTTTTGTAGTTGACTTAAAATGTCCTCAATTTGATTTGCACCTTGTCCATATCGAGCCGCTTTCGATTTAAGCTCCTCTGGTGACATACGAATTTGTCCAGCCATTTTCATTTCCCCTTTAATACATAATAAGCAAAATATATATTGGTTAATTTTACTAAACATATTATAATCTATTATTCTGAACTTTTAAACGTTTTATCTTTCTATTGAATATTAGAATATGAATATTCAATTCTAATCATTAAATATCCTACTTTTTCTTGCTTTACAAGATTTTATAAAAAAATACCATCAAAAGGCAGTCTCTCAAAACTCAATCCCATCCCGCGCTCCACTACTTTCTCATACAAATAATTCGCAACGATAATATCTACTACAGCCAAACCAATTGATTTGAAAATAGTAATCTCTTCATCATTTTCGTGACCAGCTTTTCCCTCCTTATAATTCAACCAATTTCGGCGTGGAGATTGCTAGTTTTATCAAAATTTGAAAATCACCTGTTTCTAGATCCTATTCAATTAAGCTATCCTATAAATGCCTCTTCTTCCTCATCTATAAAACCTACAAATATAATTCCTTCAATATCCTCATGATTAAATACACATGTATAATCAGGATCAATATATCCTTCTGGATAAAAACAGCCAATTTAGTCATACATAACAGGTTCTTCAACCATAAGTAGTTGGTTTCTCCCGTAAATTACAACCTTTTTTGTCCCTCCTATTTTTTCTATCCTTTAACCAACTATAAGAAGAATGCGATTATATACTTGAAATGCAACAAATTCTCTTTAAAAGCCTATACGTATTTTCCTTCCATCTTCTATATGCTTCCGTAAATAATAATACTTATGGAGTTCTATAATCATATAAAACAAACCAAACGAAAACACTGTGCATGCACACATAAATACAATCGCACCCATCTGTTGTGTTGCAATGCTAAGAATTATATTAGCAATTAACTGCCCCAATCCCGCTGCAATAGCTGCTACTTTTACACCACCAGTTCCTTTCGATGATTTTGATTTTTTTCTTGGTTCCTGAAGTTTTTCAATATGGTTTTTATAAAAATGATACAAAGCAAAACTATACAAACCAACTGAAATAATAAAATAGATAGGAGTTTGTAATTGTAACACTTCATAGGCATATTTTTGAGTTATAACCAATAATCCGACTGAACATATGGTGCCATATACTCCTCGAAATAGAGTGTATTGTAATTGTCGTTTCCGAGGATTGATAGCAATCCATATCGCCCACAAATTTAAGAAAATAACTGGAGGAGTTACTATATATACATAGAGTAATCGAAAAGGATTCGCAAAAGCAGGCAAAAGAACAAACACATCTGCCCCCAAAAGGACAAGACCAATTACGTGGACTCTTATTTCATTTACAGGATAAAGAGCCATATAATGTGCAAAAGCTTTCTTATTAAAATCTATACTTTTTTTCATATTAATTAAACCACCCCGCTACTGTTGACCAAGTTTTTTTCATTTCCCCTTTAATACATAATGAGTAAAACATAAATTGGTTGATTTTACCGAATGCATCATAAGATTTTATTATGAATTTTCAAAATGCTAATCTTCTATTGAATATTAGCATATAATCAATTCTAATCATGAAACATTCTACTTTTTCTCGCTTTGATTATTTCTAAAATACTGAAAATAACCCCTAAATCAAATATTTTTCAGCGTTAGAGATATTATTCCCAAATTTAATAATAGGTGCATTTAATCCAAATCTTTCATTCCATTAATTAATCTTAATACCCAATCACACTTTAAATATATTAAGAACGGAATATACAATCTAACATGTCATTAAAAAAGCTTATGCAGGTTATACATAAGCTTTTTTACTCATGATTAGATATTTTTCAAATGCTACACCTTAAAGCAAGTCTTAAAACGATTAAATATAATAGCCAGGATTTTCATCCATTTTAATTAAAAATTCTTCTAAAGAATCCGCTATTTTCTCATCCTCATAGTAAATAGGACATTGACTTAATTCATTTTCCTCTTTAAATTTAATGGTTAAAAAGTTAAGTTCTGTTACTTCAAAAAACACTAATGATTCTTCATCATCTACACCATCTAGGTTTGGATTATATTCATAAATATCTTGCCTTAAACGGAAATCTGCAACTAAAATCAGGTCCATAAATCTGTTGAAAAACGTTCTTTTATCAGACTTTAAAAACCCACAACCTATTTCTTGATAAAAGCGTTTCAGTTCTTTTGGAAGTTCCATTTGTAATAAGCTTTCTGCCTCATCTATCTCATCTTGATATATAGGATAGAAAATAGTTTTTTGTTTAGAACGAACACTTCTGTCTGCTACAACATATTCTTTTAAAAAATTAAACATAATTTTTAATACCCCCTATTAAAGAAGAGCTGTTTTCAATGCTTCCTCAAGCATTGTGTTGCAATCATTATATGTATTCATCACTGTACCAGATGGTTTATCAAGTTCTAAATAAGTACCATCAGATAAGTTTTTACAGAACCATGCTATATTGGAATCTCCAAGGAAAAGATACTTTTTTTGAAATTCATTTTCATACCAAATCTCATTGGTTTCTATAAGCCCGCAAATTGATTCGTCCCTTTCTGTATCTAACAAATAAGAGTCAACTCCATAAAGTACTAGCCCGTTAAAATCTAATCCATTTACAGTTTTAAGAAACTCCTCATATTCACTCGGTAGATCAACATTAAAACTCTTTTTCATGCGTTCTCTTAATTTCTTAACTTCACTATCTGTTGCTGGTGTATTCAGTTTATCATTAAAACTTTTCTCTATTTTTTCAATTTCTAAAATCAGATTTTTCCACATATAAATTTCACCATTGCTTCAGCTTGAATCAGTTCAAAAATTTCTTTTTCATTTCCCACATAATTGTTTAACATTCTTAGAATTCCTAAAACCTTTGCATCCATGTCACTAACTCCTATCAATTGTTTTAGGACTTTCTTTTACATGTTTGCTTCTGAATCCCATACCTCTATAAATTCAAAACCTTTTAAATCACTTTCTAACACTGTATTTCTAAATTCATCTGATACAAAAACGGAAGGAATATGTAATATTTCATTTAAGTAAACTTTAAATATTGTTTGGTTCTTAACCATATTAGGTAAGAATGCGTATTTTTTGAAATCTATTACTAAGCCAGAACGTAGTTTCTTTAGTATAGCTTTCTCATAGTCAATAGAATCTAGTGCATTTAAAATATTAATTATATAATACACTTCTCCGGTCACATCATGAATTAGGGGAAGAAATTCTACATTATCACCAAGTATAGACTCTAAGAATTTTTTAGCTTTCCCACTAACCATTGGTGTACCAACTTCTCCCCAAAAATGAGGCAAATTACTTTGATTTCCTTCTTCTACACATTTAATACGTATTTCTCCCCATGAATCAGATGCTTTTACTGCCGAGTCAATTTTTCCTTCAAAATACTTTTTAGAATCTTCTAAGTTCAATAGTTGAAAGGATTCATAGTCATCAAATGAACTCTTTAATTCCCAAATTTTCATTTTTACTCTCCTTTGTTATTTTTCTATTATAAGATTACTCTTTCTTCGGTTTATTTAATTTTAATTCACCATTCAATAAACGCTCTCTTATATCATGTAAGGCGTCAACAGCATCTTCTTGAGTACCGCCCCGTTTCTTAACAAGACTTAATACTCTCTACTTTAAGTATGTACTCTGAACTATGCTTCCCTATGTGTAAGACCTCAGTAGTCACGTATTCATTAACTTTATAAGGTAAAAATACTCCATTGGCCGCCGAATCATGGTCTATCCCAAATTCCTTTAATAATTTTTGTGCCTTTTCTGCCCTACTATCGTTCCAAGGTGTTAGATGATGTGCTGCATTAGAATATGGGGGTGGTTCAATCCCTGCATCTTTTCCCCCATGCTTCAATCGCTTTTTCTGCGTTATGAATCCCTCCAAAACCAGGATGTAGTAGCAGCGGAATCCCAACAGCTTGACCACCACCAATATGGTGATGGACTAATTTAGTTCCACGTAATCCGGTAAAATCATATTGTAGAAATTCCCCTCTAAATCATTAAGGATTTAGAGGGGAATTTCCCTATCACATAAGTAATATCATTTCTTATTAAATTTACTGTGTATCAGTTCAAAGAATTTATTTGCACCAAGTGAAATTGCGCCAATAATAAGAACACCAATAATAAAATAAATCTTTTTAAATAAGTTGTAAGGAGATAAAATAGCAACTACAAGAAGTATTATAATTGCAAGGAATGTGACTAATTTCCCGACTTTAAATGCTTGCATATCAGCTTTCCTCCTTCTGGATAAAAACAGCCAATATAGTCATACATCACAGGTTCTTTAACCATAAGTTTTGGTTCCCTTCCATAAATCACAATACTTAAAATTCAATAAACCTCTTTAAAAGGTTTCATGTGTTCTACCTCCACCTTCTATATGCTTCCTTAAATAATAATACCTATGGAGTTCCATAATGAAATGAAACAACATAAACGAAAGCATGGAGTATACACACATTAATACAATTGCTACCATCTTTTGTGTTGCAAAACCAAGACTGATATTAGCAATGAGTTGACCCAATCCTACAAAAGCCACTACTCCGAAACCAGAGTTTTTTTTCGATGACTTTGATTTTTTGATTGGTTCCTGAAGTTTTTTAATATGATTTTTATAATAATAATTCAAAGCAAAAATATACAAACCAACCGAAAAAATAAAATAGATGGGAGTTTGTAACCCTAACATTCCATATGCAAACTTTTGGGTTATAACTAATAATCCTACTGAACATACAATGCCAAATACCCCACGAAATAGAGTGTATTGTAATTGCCGCTTCCTAGGATTTATAACAATCCATATTGCCCATACATTTAAAAAAGCAACTGGAGGAACTATTATGTACATATATATCGGTTGAACAGGATTCGCAAAAGCAGGCAAAAGCACAAATATATCTGCTATCCCAATCACAAGAGTAATTATAGTCGATCTTATATCATTTACAGCATAAAGAGCCATATAATATTCAAAAACTTTTTTATTAAAATCTGTATTTTTTTTCATGTTAATTAAACCACCCCGCTACTGTTGACCAAGTTTTTTTCGCACCCGTTTTCACCATATCTTTAATACTATTATCTTCACCCTCACCATCTAAATCAACATCTCATTGTACACCTTTTGTGAAATATTATTCCCTACTCGAAAAGGAGATCAACCCACTAATAAGATCTAGGCTTATCAAAAATTTCAAAAAGCCAAAGATTTTGCTGGTATCGAATCTATTGGGACTCACACCATGCGCAAAACCTTCGGCTATTGGTTCTATAAACAAACAAAAGATTTCGCTATGTTGTAAGAAATACTCAATCATAGCACCTCATAAATTACACTTAAAATATATTGGTATCAATAAGGAAGAAAAAGATAATATCTGAGTTACATTTCAAATTTAAAAAATAAAAAGGGCATATCCCTTTCAGAATTGCCCTTTACCTTAAAAGTATATGTCAGCTTATTATTTATTTCTTTTCACAAAATGATGAATCCCTTCAAAGATTACTTCTTTTAAAGCTTCTGGATAATCCGAATAGCCTTCTTTTTCCATAATTATCTCCAACACTTCCCTTAAATTCCCATCAAGTATTATAGTAACTCCTGGCGTTAGTTCACCAGTTTCTTCATTTTTAAATGTTTCTTTTATCATAACTACTTTATTTTCTTCCATGACCTAATCCTCTCTAACTAAATAGTTTTTATTCTCATCTTCCCAATATCTATATTCATAGGGTACTTGTTCATCAAATCGCTGTAAATAACCTCTCCAGTTATTCGGAATATATTCTTCAAAAGATATTGATTCCGGATAATTAGAATAAAAAATTAAACGCTCAAAGTCTATTAGGAAACATGGATTATAATCATAATAGGCTTCTTCTCTATTAGTTCTTAGTTCCCTTAAAAATTCTAACCTAATATCTTCTGTAAATCTTTTATATTTTTCTATTCTTTCTAAAAAGTTAGCTATTGTAGTCTCATTTAAAATACTAATGCCTTTTCTTTCCTCTGGATATTCACTAGGAGAATATCCAGCTTGATTATAATCTAAATACCATAAATCCGATTCAGTTATATACCAATTGAGCTTATTTTTATATTTTACACCTACTATAATATTTTCGGCGTATAAAGGCTTAATCATTTAACACGCTCTCCTCTCTTACTTAATAAGTTTAGCATTCCGTCCGTATTCTACCAACCACCGACTAATGGGGTCAGGTAATTCGTATGCAACACCTTCAAATCCATATTTATCAAAAATACCCTTGTCAACAATCTTAGGAGCTGTTCTACCTTGGTTAAGTGGATTAGTTTTATAACCCTTCTGAGAAATCGCATTTTCTCTAATTAAATCATCTAAATACTGTGGTACATCAAATTCCACAATATATGAGTCTGCTCGTTTATTTTTGAAATATGTAGAGTGATCTTTTCCAGTAGATACATTTAAATTATGATCTGCCCTCCATTTACTATTTAAAGAGAGTGTACCATCATCATTAACTAAAATTAACTCTTTACTATCACCACCTTGAACCCTACGATAAGTAACGTTTTCTTCTCCTACACTAGTTCCGCTGACTTTCTTATTAACTTCACTTGTACCTTTAGCTTCATTTAAATATTAGAATATTATCAATTCTAATCATTAAATATTCTACTTCTTCTCGCTTTAATTGTTTCTAAAACATAGAAAAGAATCCCTAGATCAAATATCTTTTCAGCGTTAGAGATATTATTTCCGAATGTAATAATAGGTGCATTTAATCCAAATCTTTCATTCCATAGCAGCAAATGTTCCGTCGATGTGAGAAAGAGCATACACAGCGCCCTCAACACTATCTATTGGATGTAAAATTGTGTTTAATATTCCTTTAAGTTCATCTAACACCGCTTCATTTTGCCCTTTTTTGTAGTTATGATATTGCCCGATAATAGGAGTATTTTCTATCTGGCGAATAAATTTTTCGTACAACTGATCCATCGCTTCTACGTTATTTTCAACAGTATCTTTAAGTTTATCAAACAACGTTTCTTCTATGTTCTTCGTTTACCTGAACTCGATTTTCTTTATCTAAAAAAGCATAATTCATTAATATACAATTTAAAAACCTCTACTTATATGTAGAGGTTTTTGTATGACGAAAAAACACGTAGTTCCATTGTTATTTTACAAACCCCAAATTCTTCCTCATCTTAAAGTGGAACAAATTTATCACTTAGAGTGTCTAATAAGTGTATTTCTAATATGAGTTGTCCAAATTGGATACAACATATCCCGTTTGACATCTATTTTTATGTATTACAAAAAAATGAAAGGACTTATTATCCCAAAAAGTGAAAAATATACATCGTAATACTACTGTTAAGTATTACAAGTTTAATACTTTCACAGGTGAACCATTACAAGTGAAAACAAAAAAGAAACAACCCAAACCGTGAATTATCAATCATATAAAGTGAAACTTTAATCAGCCCTCACCAATCGGGCTACCCGTTAATGCGGGATAAACGTTTTGGATGTTATTTAACCTGTGAGATTTTAGCTGCAGTAGTATTGTTCCCCTATGCCATCTTTAATTGCATTGGTATTTAGAATACCTAGACAAAATCCATATATTCTTGAAAGAGGTTGAAAATTTATGTTCATTTTAAACAAGTTCTTTAACATTTTACATTACAAAAAGATTGTGCCTGTAGTATTACTTTCATGTGTATCACTTATAGGCTGTTCCAATAGTAACACTCAATCTGAATCACCTAAACAAACGAATCAAGCTAATCAAATTAAACAAGAAAATACAGGTAATCAATCTTTTGCTAAACTTGAAAAAGAATATGATGCTAAGCTTGGTATTTATGCACTGGACACAGGTACGAATCAAACTGTTGCTTATCATTCAGATGATCGTTTTGCATTTGCATCTACATCTAAATCATTAGCTGTGGGCGCTCTTTTACGCAAGAACTCATTAGAAGCTCTTGATCAAAGGATTACGTATACTCATGAAGATCTTTCTAATTATAATCCAATTACTGAAAAGCATGTTGATACAGGCATGACGTTAAAAGAACTTGCAGATGCTTCAGTTCGATATAGTGACAGCACAGCACATAATTTGATTCTTAAACAGTTAGGAGGGCCCTCTGCATTTGAAAAAATCTTGAGAGAAATGGGAGATACTGTTACTACCTCAGAACGATTTGAACCTGAATTAAATGAAGTGCATCCAGGAGAAACACATGATACCAGTACACCAGAAGCGATAGCTAAGACACTTCAATCATTTACATTAGGAACTGCACTTCCAATAGAAAAACGTGAACTATTAGTAGATTGGATGAAGAGAAATACAACTGGAGATAAATTGATTCGTGCGGGCGTACCAAAAGGATGGGAAGTAGCTGATAAAACAGGCGCGGGATCTTACGGAACAAGAAATGATATCGCAATTATTTGGCCACCAAATAAAAAACCGATTGTTCTTGCTATACTTTCTAATCATGATAAAGAGGATGCTAAATACGATGATAAACTTATTGCAGACGCAACCAAAGTCGTATTAAATACCTTAAAAGCTACGGAATAAAGGATAATAGATTAAAAGTTTTCTATTTTAGGCGGGCGTTTTTATCAACTAAAAATTTAATAGTATCCCAAAAACGAAATGTAGTGCTAACTTGTAATAAAAAGCTCATTTTTACGTTCTGGGGTGGTTCTATTTTCTTAAGGTGATGGCGATTTGGTGCTATCCCTAAAACATCTGGACTTTAATAGCCAACTAAAAAATGCAAACAAAAAGACCTTTAATCAGTCGTTTTGTTTGCATTTCCTTTTTCTAAAACCACAGAAAAGATAAGTGCTATAGTTAACACCATAATAAATCTTACTTCACTTCCATCACTTACAAAAAATGAATACAAAGTATACATTAAAATTAATATTCCATAAATAATTTTGTGCAATGTACTCCCTCCTTTTTGCCGTATATATTTTAGTATAAAAGTTTGATTCAAGTCCTATATCCAAATGAAAATCACCTGTTATATACACAAAATACTTTTCTCTTGTTAATTTATCTATTTTCACTATATTTATCTATTTTCTTTTTATAACTCAAACTTCTTCGAATCGTACTTTTCTAGAGTTTGCTGCAATTCATTTTGTGCATATGGAATATGTTGATCTGTCTGTACATCTTCAACATTTTCTCCACCTGTTAATAATCTCCTGTACTTAAAAGAGTGCCCTGTTAATACTGTTGTAATCATTTTGTATTGCCCTCCTTTTGTTTGATTACTTGTATCATAAAACAAGTATCTGAAGTTGATATGTAGTTTACCTAGAGTGTATGTAAATTTAAAAAATCTCTAATAAAATGTTTATGTTGTAACGTTACCACCAAAACTAGCGCTTCCAACACCATGATTTGAAGAGACAGTAACCCATATTCTAGCTTGAATTCCCGCTACAGTTCTATATTAAGTAAAACCAGTTGATCCCTATAATATAAAAAGAGCATCACTTTTTGGATGCTCTTCGTTATAACTATATATTATTTAATTTCCTTCTTTTGCTGGTACCATTTTTCCTTCTTGAGAGTCTGTACCCTCTGTTCTTTCAACAGTTTTTGCATGTTCTAGTTTTTCATGGGCTCCCATTTCAAATCCAGGTTGAGAATCTGTACCTTCTTTTGTTGGTACCATTTTTCCTTCTTGAGAACCTGTACCTTCTGTTCTTTCAACAGTTTTTGCGTCTCCTTTAGGAGTTGCTGGCACTGCATCTTTAGGTAAATCAAAGTTTTGTGAGAAAGACGTTGTTCCATCTGCACTCTGTGTAATTACTTGATTTGAACTATTTTCATTTGACTTTAAATTGTCCATTTTCACATCATCTGCACCTACTGCACCTCCCGCTACCAATCCTGTACTTAAAAGTGCTCCTGCTAATAGTGTTTTAATCATTTTTCATTACCTCCTGTTTATTTGTAATATTCATCAAAAAAGTATCTAGAGTTAATGTTTTAGTCATTATCTTTATCTACTTGCTTTTTGATTACATTTAGCATAAGACAAGAATCTATAGTTGATATGGAACGTATCTGGAGATTATGTAAAGAAAAATAGATGATCAATTGTATATTCTAATGGATGCTTAGACAAGATTGAAACTTTATATGATTTTGAACAATTGAGTTCCCCTTTGTTTTTGGGTGTGAGATTTTTAGCTGGAGTGGAGTGAGGGACTAATCTTTTCTAATTTGAAAGCAAACTTTTTATTATTAGTTTACTTTCATATTTTCAACTCTTTTATTTTTCTATAATAAAAATAAAAGAGTAATCGCAAAGACTACTCTTGTTTCTTTTCCTTCTCTTCTTTCTCAATTTCAGATACTGATTTTTCAGGATTTTTTATAAGTTTTCCTAATTTCCCAGAACGCGTAAATTTGTCTTCAAAGTTTTCAGTTGTACTTATACTAGCTATAAAATCTAATTCTTTATTATGATTTATATAGCCTTTTATATGAGGAACTCCCATTGGACTTATCTTATTTTCTGTAAATGTAATAGATTTTACATCTTGAATATTATAGTGAATATACTTTTCTACTCGGTCTTTTTGTTCATTCCAAAATTTACCTTCTTTTTCTTTTTGTTTTAAATATTCAATAGTAAAATACCCTCCTGCTATGAGCATCACAGCAGATACAACTAAAATCATTACTTTCTTCATTGGAAATTCTCCTTATAAAAAACACTTACCAATGTATTCTTCTAAAAAATGGGATAGAAAAGAAAAGAGTAGTGCAAAGACTACTCTTGTTTCTTTTCCTTCTCTTCTTTTTCAATTTCAGATACCGACTTTTCAGGGTCTTTTATAAGTTTTCCAAGTTCTCCAGAACGTGTGAAATCATCTTCAAAATTTTCTGTAGTACTAATATAAGCTATAAAATCCAATTCTTCATTATTATTTATATAACCTTTTAATCTGGGAACACCCATTGGACTTACACTGTGTTCTTTAAATGTAATCGATTTTACATCTTGAATATTGTAATGAATATACTTTTCTACTCGTGCCTCTTGTGCCTTCCAAAACTTTTCTTCTTTTTCTTTTTGTTTTAAGTATTCCATAGTAAAATATCCTCCTGCTATGATCACCACAGCAGATACAATCAAAATGACTATTTTCTTCATGGAAAATCCCCTTATAAAAAACTTACCAATGCATTCTTCTTAAAATGAGACGGAGAAGAAAATAGTAGTACAAAGACTACTCTTGTTTTTTTTCTTTCTCTTCTTTTTCAATTTCAGATACCGACTTTTCAGGATCTTTTATAAGTTTCCCCAGTTCTCCAGAACGTCCAAAATGATCTTCAAAATTCTCTGTGGTACTAATACTTGCTACAAACCACAATTCTTGATCACCATTTATATATCCTTCTATAGTAGGGATTCCCATCGGATTCACCTCATGTTTTGTAAACATAATAGATTTCACATCTTTAATATTGTAATGAATATATTTTTCTACTCTTGTTTCTTGTATTTTCCAAAACTTTTCTTCTATTTCTTTTTGTTTTAAGTATTCCATTGTAAAATACCCTCCTGCTATAATACAAATAATGGATATGAAAATTATCAACTTCTTCTTCATAGGAAATCCCCTTATATTTCAATATAGTTAAAATATACCATGAAATGAGTTGAAACATATGAGTGAATTTACAAAGAATACAATTGCGACAGATGAAGATTTTTTCAAACTATCAAGTGATGTTTATAACGATAAATTTTTATACAAAGGAGCCGAAATAAAAGGAGTAGGGGGTAAAAAATGGATAGTTATAGAATCAATAGATGCAGATTGCCAAAAAGTAAAAAATGGATTAGAAGCTATCGCGGTAGTACCAGCAAACAAATATGATGAAAATGCAACACATTATGATGAGATAATCCTAGCATTTCGTGGGACAGAGCCTAACCAATTAGCAGATTTCGAAACAGATATCGATCAGATTACGTTTGGAATTAAAACACATTCTAAAGTAATTACTCCAAGTAACAGTCAAACTATAAAACCTGATTCTGAAACATCATTTAATACTGGATTAAAATGGGCAAAAAATGACATCGTAGCAAAATATAACCCTTCTTCTCTTCATACCACTGGACATAGTAAAGGTGGTGCAGAAGCAGACCTTATCGCTGCAGAATTAGATTGTTATGCAACTACATGGGCTGCACCGAATCCCTATGGTGTACTAAGTCCTGAAGCAAAAAAACGAGTAAATGAAGGGAAAATGGAAAATAAAGCAACTGATTATACACATGAAAATGACCCGATTGGTAACCACACTCAATTTGGTGCACCTCTAATTGGTAAGCAATACACAGTGAGACAGAACGATACAAAACAAGGACTTTTTACACGTTTAACTATGGACGGACACGGCAGAGATACATTTAAGGGATCCTTTCATTCAAATGGAAGCCCCATATTAAAATTAGAACCTGAAGATATTATAAAACAAGCAAAAAAAATTCAAACACTCAGCAATCGATTATCAGATATCGCAAAAAATATAGAAGAGTTTCAAAGAAACGAAGCTGAAGCAGTTCAAAAGTTAAAAAATCAATTAAAACATGAAACAGGGCCAGGTGGAAGATATCATTTATTAGAAAAACACGAAGTAGATGAAGCCATCTCACAAATTGCTAAAATTAGAAAAGGTGGAAATGACTATTTTCATGACGCAAACCTAGCAGAAGAATTAATCCATCTTTTAAAAAAAGAACAAAAGAGTTTAAGCCGATTCGGAGATGATATTAGTGATGCAGCAAATTCACTAAGAGATAAAGACAACCAATTAGCATCAAATTTTCAAATTAAATAAGGGGATAATTATATGATCGATTTTATGGGAGAAATTAAAAAGATAGAAAAACAAATCGAAAATGCTGCAGGAGCTGCAGGAGATTTAGCAAATCAGGTTGTTGATGAATTACAAGCTGCTAAAAAACAAATTGAAAAAGAAATGCAGCGTATGATGTTAAAAACAGAGGTAGAGTTTAAATCAATAGATATTATAAAAGAAGATACATATGCTCTTCAAAAAAACATAGGGATATTTCACGATTTACAAACAAATACAAGAGATATAGCATCAGAACTAGAGAAAAGTTTCGAAAGTAAAACTGGTAGTAAAATAAATGAAACATTAAAAAAATATGAAAAACAAATTAACAACAAAGTTTTTAATGAGCATGTTCACTTGGCAAACAGTTGCGGAAAAAAATAAGGGAAATAGAAAAAAAGTCCTCTTAATACAGGACTCTTTTTTTGTTATTCCTGAATGTAAACTTTTAAATAATTAGTTTACTTTCATTACCGCTAAATCATTGACTCTTCACTAAATAACCTGAAACCCTCAATTCACGAAACAAAAGTATACATTCAAAACACTACAAATAAAAGAGTCTAAAATCCGTGAACAAAAAACCACATCTCATTGATGTCCAATCCATCCTAACCCAAATTCCATAAAAATATTTGTTCCCCACTTTGTACCACTTTCTAAATCACCATGCCAAACATCATTCATAAATGAATCTGAAAAAGTATTATACATAGTATATGCTGTCTCTAAGGGATGACCTATAGCATACTTAATATTTTCTTTTGTTACTGTATCGTCTAATGAATCAAACCCTTCTACAATACCTCCAATAACTTGCCCAGAACCAACGTATATACCATCCCAAATTTTTCTGAGCATAGATTTTTCAAAGGGTTTATCAAACATTGTACTATCTTCTATATGATCACCTGATAAATTGCTATTTACAAAATTGTCCTCTTTACGTGTTATCTCTTCTCCAATCGCCTGAATAGAAGTTGTCCACTCCATATTCAACCCTTGCGTACTAAATGTACCACTTGCAGGGCTAAAGCCTTTTCCACTTTGAACTTCCGCCAAACCCGTCGCAATGCTAGCGGCTAGTTGGAGTGCCGTATCATAATTACTACTAGAAGTATAATTAAATTCATATAGATGTTCTAATTTTTCTTGCAGTTTTTTCCTCATGACAGTAAAAAGATTCGCCATAGCGTCCATACCCGGGATTGGCATAGCTTGATTGATGGCTTCCATACTTGTTTTCATTCGGTCAATTCCTAGAATTTGTTCTAATAATTCTTGTTCAATAACATCTGTAGAAGCGACTTGTGATTGAAATTGAATTGGAAAGGCATTATTCTTCTTTTTCTTGCTTTACAATATTTTATGCAAAAAAGGCCAACAAAAGGCAGTCCCTCATAACGAAATTCTGTGTTAACTTATAACAAAAAAAGAGGAGCCATCTCCTCTTAATAAATAAACTCTATTTAATTTGTTCCTTATACTCATGGTTAACAAGTACATACCATTTTCCTGTATCAAATTTTTCTTTATTAATTACGTAAACTTTATTTTCTTTCTTTACATCTCCTGGTTTTAATTCCTTAGTAATAGTAGAGGTCTCGCCTTTTTCAACCCCATAACTACTAGCTGCCCACACATCACTTTGGTAAGCATTATCATTTTCATCCACTAAATCCACTGATGGTAAAGCGGCTAATTTCATCGATTCGTTTGTGATATTTTTCCCTTCTACTTCTACAACAATAAAGACATGTCCATTTTCAGGTTTTTGGAATCCTATACTTTCTTTACCAACCTTATCTCTTTCTACAACTCTTTTTACAGTTACATCAAATTTAGGTGTATGAAAATCCTTGTTTACAGCATACTCTTTTTCTTTTACTTTTGATTTTTCTTTTGTTTGTTCTGTATTTTTCTGCTTTGCATTCTCTTTCGTTTTCGCCTCATCAGTTGTTTGCACTTTCTTTTCCTCTTGTTTAGAATTGGTTTCTTTAGATTCTGAAGAAGTTTTGTCGGATGTATTGCCGCAACCAGATAAATTAAATACTAAAGCACCACCTAAAATACATGTAGTAAATTTTTTCAACATCTCTTTTTATCCCCCAATAACACGATATGTAAATTCCTTACTTATCATAGCAAAAAATACAATCTTAAATTGTTGCATATTGTCGAATAATTAAGAATAATCAATTGTTTTTATTGCATATAAAAAAACATGATCTTGATGTAGTATCAAGATCATGTTTTACGTTGATGTTATTTATAAAATACTTTATCCACATTATAGTTCGCTTGAAATTCGTTAATCATATATATTTCGTGAATTTCTCTTTCCATCAGATCTTCTACAATACATACATCAATACGATACACTTCATCACGATGATTTTTAATACGTTGTTTCACTTTACGTGCTTTCCCAACAAAAAGAAGTTCGTCATTAAAATTATAGTTAAAAATAAGGAGAATTATATGATAGGAGATGCAAATATAGACAGTCGCTGACAATTAGCCTACAACCAATCCCACTCTTTACAAAAATATATCAACGATTATTCAATTATATCGATCGTAACTCCGAATATATCAACGTTTCGACACAACATATCGATTTACCGACAAATTTCGAGCGTGCTATCTCCTAAACTAACAACCAATCCCACACCACGTCCACCTACAAAGAAAAAAAGCACCAGGTCCCCCCAATGCTTTTCCTCAAATCTAAAACAAATGACAAGCCACCTCATGCCCCTTCGCAATCTCGACCATATTTGGTACTTCCTGCGCGCATTTTTCAGTGGCGAATTTGCAGCGCGTTCTGAATTTGCAGCCGGATGGTGAATTGAGCGGGCTTGGAACTTCACCCTCTAGGATGATTCGTTCTTTTCCTGCGTTTGTTGGGTCTGGTTCTGGCATGGATGAGAGTAGTGCTTGTGTGTATGGATGTGCCGGCTTTGTGTATAGGTCTTCGCTGTCGGCAATTTCTACTATATTTCCTAAGTACATGACTCCGATTCGGTCTGATATGTGTCTTACCATAGATAGGTCATGTGCGATGAATAAGTATGTGACGCCTGTTTCTTCTTGGATGTCTTGTAGCATGTTTACGACTTGTGCTTGGACTGAGACATCGAGTGCTGAGATTGGTTCGTCACATAGGATGAAGTCTGGTTTTACAGATAGTGCGCGCGCGATGCTAATTCGCTGTCTTTGGCCTCCGCTAAATTCGTGCGGGTAGCGATATAGGTGTTCTTCTTTTAGGCCAACTTTTTTGAGTAGGTCTAGAATGATTTCTTTTCTTTCTTCGGCTGTGTAAGAGCCGTGAATGTTCATCGGTTCGCTAATAATTTGGAACACATTCATTGCCGGGTTTAATGATGCGTATGGATCTTGGAAAATGATTTGCATTCGTTTTCGATATTCTTTTAGTTCACTTTCCTTTAAGCTTGCGATATCTTTTCCATCGAATAAAACGTTGCCTGAAGTAACATCGTGTAAACGAATGATACTTCTTCCTGTCGTTGATTTTCCGCAGCCAGATTCTCCTACTAATCCGAATGTTTCACCCTTTTTAATTGTGAAGCTAAGGTCATCGACTGCTTTTAATTGCTCTGTTTTTCTGCCGAATAGTCCTTTTTTAATAGGAAAATACTTTTTTAAATTCCGTACTTCAATTAAGTTTTCTTCACTCATGGGAATCACCTACTTTTTCATCGTTTAGCCAGCACATAGAGCGTCTTTCGTTTCCGATTTCAAAATATGGCGGACGTTCTTTTTCACAAATATCCATTTTATGCGGACAACGCTCTGCGAATGGGCAACCTTTCGGCGGATGTAGTAAGTTTGGCGTTACACCTTGAATTGGCGCGAGTCTTTCTTTTACGCCGTTCGATATTTTCGGCAAGGAGTTTAATAGCCCTTTCGTATATGGATGATTCGGCGATTGGAATATATCAAGTACAGGTCCTTCTTCCATAATAAGCCCGCAGTACATAACGATGACACGTGTACAGTTTTGCGCGACAATTCCTAAGTCGTGCGTAATAAGAAGTAACGCCATATTCGTTTCGTTCTTTAAGTTTTTCATTAAATCTAGTATTTGTGCTTGTATCGTTACATCAAGTGCTGTCGTCGGTTCGTCCGCAATGAGAAGGTCAGGGTTACAAGACATCGCCATTGCGATCATAACTCGCTGCTTCATACCGCCGCTTAGTTCATGCGGATATTGTTTTACCCTTTCTTCTGGTGACGAAAGGCCGACTTGTTTTAACAAATTGATCGCGATCTGCTCTGCTTCTTTCTTTTTCACTTTTTGATGACGTATAATTACTTCCGTCATTTGTTTCCCAATTTTCACGACTGGATTTAGCGCCGACATTGGATCTTGAGAGATAAGTGAAATTTGATTTCCTCTAATAGAGCGTAATTCTTTTTCTGATTTAGAAAGTACGTTTTCATTTTGAAAAAGAATCTCTCCTTCTTTCACTTTCCCCGGAGACGTAACGAGAGCCATAACGGATTTTGCCATAACGCTCTTTCCGCTTCCCGATTCGCCAACAATCCCGACGACTTCACCTTTTTTCAAACTAAATGAAACGCCGCGAACAGCTTCTACTTCGCCGCCCTCTATGAAAAAAGAAGTCTTTAAATTTTTTACTTCTAATAGTTTTTCAGACACGCTTTTCACTCCCCCTCACTTAAAGCATTAGTTCTCATGATGAGCCCATTTTGGTGCGAAAGCTTTTTTCAACGCTTCACCGATCACGTTAAAACTTAGTACTGTTAATAGAATAAGGAACCCTGGAAAGAGTGTTAAATACCAAGCTTCACCGATATATCCTTGCGCATTATTTAGCATGCTGCCCCAAGAAGAATCTGGTTCTCTAATACCTAAACCTAAGAAGCTAAGTGATGATTCCATTAAAATCGATGTCGCAATAGTTAATGTCGCGGCGATTATAATGGTTGATAAAATGTTAGGAATGATATGTCTTACAATAATCATGAGTGATTTTTGTCCTGATACTTTTGCGTATAAAACGTACTCTCGCTCTTTTACAGATAACGTTTCTGCCCTTACGATACGCGCAGTGTCCATCCACGTTAGTAATCCAATAATAAGAACTAACGTCGTAATTCCTGGTTTTAAATACGCATTTAATAGCAGCATTAAAAAGAATGATGGAATTGACATAAGTACTTCAACAACTCGCATTAAAAAGTTGTCTAACTTTCCGCCAAAATATCCGCTAATTGTTCCAACTGCAGTGCCGATTGTAATAGAAACAACCATCGCAAGGAAACCGACCGCAAGTGAAACGCGTCCGCCATATAACGCCCTCGTTAAGTAATCCCTTCCATAATCATCCGTTCCGAAAGGATGACTTAAACTCGGTTCTTGTAAACGATCTGGAATCGACATTTTACTAGGATCGTATGGCGATACGAATGCAAAAATTGATGCAATCGTTAAAACCGAAAGTATAATAACTCCCATTACTACAAACTTATTTTTTGTAAAACTACTTTTTATCGTTTGAAATCTCCTATTATTCATTCCAAATCACCCCCTCATGCGAATGCGCGGATCTACTACGCCATATAAAATATCAGCAATTAAGTTACCGAGAATTAACATGAATGATGATAGTAATGTAATTGCCATGATAATCGGATAATCAAATCTAAAAATAGCATTTACCCCAAGTGAACCAAGTCCTGGCCATGAGAATACTGTCTCCGTAATAAACGCTCCGCCTACTAAACTTGGAATCGATAATCCGAAAATTGTAATGATCGGTATTAATACATTTCGAAGCACGTGATTAAATAACACTGTTTTCTTTGAAGCGCCGTACGCATATTGAATTTGTACATATTCTTCTTCTAATTGCTGAATCGTACTTGAACGAATATATCTCATATAAACAGATACGTTTTGGAACGCTAGCACCATGCAAGGTAAAATGCCGTGTTGCACAATATCCCAGACAGAATCTTTACCTACGGTGCGCATACCCATACTCGGAAGTAGGTTCAATTTTAAAGAGAATAAGTAGACTAATAGTAGTGCAAACCAAAAGACTGGCATAGAAATACCAACGTATGAAATAAAGTTTACGATGCGGTCAAAGTATGAATTCTTTTTCACACCTGTAAATAATCCAAGTGGTATTGCGATTACGAATGAGACGAGTAAAGATGATCCCATTAACCCAATTGTTGCAGGTAATCTTTCTGTGATAAGCTCCAAAACAGGACGATGATTTTGAAGCGAGTAACCAAAGTTTCCTGTTAAAATGTTTTTTAACCATAAAAAATACTGCACGTAAATGGGTTGATCTAGTCCTAAACTTTTGCGAATACGCTCCACGTCAATTGGACTCATATTCGGCGTGACAAAGTTTCGAACCGGATCCCCTGGCGCTAACTTTATTAATAGAAAAGAAATAATAGAAATAACAAATAAAAGCGGAATTGCATTTAAAAGCCTCTTTGCAATTACTTTATACACAAACTTCCCCCCTCAGGATAAAGCGAAACTTTAATCAGCCTGCACCAATTAGGCTTTAATGGACAATCCGACGACTCCCGCCCTACTTCCTCGCATTCATCGAGTTTTGAGGCGGGAGTCTTACTGCCCGTTAAAGCGGGATAAAGAAGCTGATTTCCACCAGCTTCTTTACTGTTTCTTATTTCACTTCATAAATCTTAGATAGATCTTCAAACATTGTGACAGGAATTGCTTTCGCTTCTTTTAATCCATCAAACTTTTTATCTACTGCAATAACTGCTTTCGGATAAGCGATTGGTAGATAAGGTACGTCTTCTCTAGCTGTCTCTTGAATTTTATGGTATAGCTCTGCGCGTTTTGTTTTATCAGTTTCAACTGCAGCTTCTTCCCATAGCTTATCGAAGTCAGCATTTTTATAACGTGCATAATTGTATTCTGCATTACTTAAGAATAAGCTCTTATATGAATCTGGCTCAGGTCCCATAATGTAACCACCAAATGTAATGTCATATTCTTTATTCTCTTTATCTAAGCCTTTTTCGCTTGCCGCACTAGCATCTAATGCATTTAGTTCAACTTGTAAGCCAACTTCTTGTAATTTTTGTTGTGTATATAACGCTAAGCTTTCCATAATTTTATTATTCGTTACATACATAACTCGTACTTTTTCTTTATCTTTCACACCAGCTTTTGCTAATAAATCTTTCGCTTCTTTTTTATCATACTTATAGTCTTTAATATCTTTCGCATAATACATAGCATCTGGCGTTAAGATTGAATTTGCTGGTTCTGCAAATTCACCTGAAACGAACGCTGAGTTAATCATTTCTTTCTTATCTAACGCATGCGCAATTGCTTGGCGCACTTCTTTTTTCTTCATCAAATCTGTATTCATGTTATAAGATAAGTAGAATAATCTACCTTCAGGGAATGTCACCATTGAGAAGTTCCCAGTGCTATCTAATTTCTTAAAGTCTTGCGGCTCAATCATCTTCATGTTGATTTGACCATTTTGCAGTGAAACATTTGCTGTATTACGGTCTTTTACAACGCGGTATACGATAGAGTCTAATTTAGCTTTACCACCTACATAATCATCGAATCGATCTAATGCAACGTACTCATCTGATTTATACTCTTTAAACTTAAACGGACCTGATCCAACAGGCTGTAAGTTTTTCGTACTCTTCGCTAAATCTGCTTCCCCTTCAAATACATGTTTCGGAATTGGGAAGAAATCATTCATCACACCTTCGAAAGATGCACTTACTTGCGGTAAAACAAATTGAGTCGTTAACTCATCTACTTTTTTCACCTCAAGCGGTTTTCCTTTAAAAATAAAGTTTTCACGACTTGAGCTATTTTGCTTCTCATCTAAAATAGATTGGAATGTAAATGCTATATCGTCTGATGTAATTTTCTTACCATCATGCCATTTTAAATTATCTTTTAATTTCAACGTCCACGTTAATTGATCTTCTGAAGGCGTAAAGCTCTCAGCAAGAACAAACTTTTTCTTACCGTCTTCCATGTGATATAGCGGCGCATATAAAGCTTGCTGCACAGTTAATGACACACGATCATTCGCATAAAGCGGATTCATCGTATCTGGATTATCGCTAACACCAATCGTTAACGCCCCTCCATCTTTCGGATTCCCTGACTTACTAGTGCCCGCTTGCTTCGAAGAATCTTTTTCCCCAGAACAAGCCGCTAATGCAATAAGTAGTATTAGGACAAATGGTAATGCAAATAACTTCCGTTTCATCTTTCGGCCCCCTCGAACTGTTTATACCCATAAGAAAACTCGGAATTAATCCCGAGTTTTCTTATAAGTTTTAAATTACCACTACCCGTATGTATTGTCAAACTTTTTTGTAAATGTTAAAAGTTTTAAATCTATTAATAGAAACGACTATCTCCCTCCAAAAAAAGACCACCAAAAGGCAGCCTCAAAACTCAATCCTATTCCCTATCCCACGCTCCACCGCTTTCTCATACAAATACTTCGCAACGATAATATCTACTACGGCCAAGCCAACTGATTTGAAAATAGTAATCTCTTCCTCATTCTCTCTACCAGCTTTTTCACCGCTTATAATTTGACCAAGTTCGGCGTGTATGTCGCTAGCTTTAAATAAACCTTCTTTTATTGGCACTTGAAGATCGCCCGTTTCTTCTAATGCTGCTTCTTTTGATTCGACTACTACTTTGTTTGCGTTCGCGATGGCGTGAGATGGTAGTTCTTGCATGCTCGGTCTGAATGAACCGACACCGTTTATGTGGACACCTTTTTGTAGTTTTTCTGAGAAGACTGGTGTGGATGCATTTGTTGTTGTGACGATGATGTCTGCTTCGTTTATCGCTTCATTTGGATTTCTATAAACGTAAGCAGGTTTGCCGAATGTCGTTTGTATATGTTGCACGAATGCATACGCTTTTTCTTCCGTTCGATTGTATAAAATGACCTTTTCGATATTTCTAACCGCGAATACTGCTTCTGCAATTCCTTTCGCCTGTTCACCGGTTCCAATAATACATAAAGTTTTTGCGTTATGACGAGCTAAATGTTTTGTTGCTACTCCTGATAAGGCACCTGTTCGGATCATCGTTAAGTACGATCCTTCTAAAAGTGCGAGTGGTTCTCCCGTTTGAAAGTCTGATAGCATTACAATCCCGTTTATCGTTTTCTTTCCTATCTTTTTGTTCTGCGGGGCGACTGTTACTACTTTTAAGCCGAGTGCCTCAAGTCCTTCCGCTACTGAAGGCATAATTAATGCCGTATTTTGTTCGCTTGCAAATGGTAATGAAGTACGTATTGGTGTGATCGTTCTTTCTGCGGAAAATTCTTGTAAAGCAAGCGCCGCGTATGCAATGACTTCGTTCATATTTACTAAGTTTCTTTGTTCGTTTGCGCTTATGACTAGCATATCTTTCCACCTCCTCCTTCTATCCCGTATTAACGGGCAGTAAGACTCCCATCTGAAAATTCGGTTGGACAAAGAAGTTATATGGGAGATCAACTGCCCGTAAAAACTCGATTGGTGTGGGCTAATAATCAATGGAGGATAAACCCCTCCGCTGATTAAAGTTTCACTTTATCCTAACAAAAATCCCCGATTCAAATCATCTCTCGGATCTAATACAAACTGATGAAATCCTGTAATAAATGCCTGCCCGGTTACTTTCGGAACGATTGCTTCATATTGAGCTACCTCTGTTACAGATAATACTTCTCCCACAAAATGACCATCTGTGATACATTCGTGGATAAAAGTTTCTCCCTTTTGTAAGGCACCTTTTTCAAAAAGGGTTGCGAGTCTCGCAGAAGTTCCTGTGCCGCAAGGAGAACGGTCTACTTGCCCGTCAGCAAAGATTGTCACATTTCGTAAAGTAGCATCTTTTTCTTTCGGTTCATCTGAGAAAATAACACCGTATATTCCTTTTAAACCTTCTTCCAATGGATGTTTTACTTCCATTTGACTTTCAATATAATGTTTAATTTTTCCGCCCCACGTTTGAATAGCAGGTAAGTCTTTGAAATCGACTTTCAAACCAAATTCTTTACTATCCACTACAGCATAAAAGGCTCCACCAAACGCGATATCTACTTGAAATTCATAGTTATCTATTTTGATAGGAACGTCTTTTTTATATACAAACGAAGGAACATTTTCAAATGATACTGACTCTACTTCACTCCCGTTAAACTTTGCGTACGCAATAACTTCCCCGGCAGGGCTATCAATAATGAATTTTTGCTTTTCACCAGTCACTTCAAACATACCTGTTTCAATTCCTACTGTAATAACAGCAATAATGCCGTGGCCGCACATCGTACTCCAGCCTTCATTGTGCATAAATAAAACACCAAAATCAGCGTGAGCACTTGCAGGCGGTGTAACGATACAACCATACATCCCGTGATGCCCTCTCGGTTCATACATAAGAATTTCACGAAGGTGATCCAAATGTTCCATACAGTATACGCGTCTTTCTAGTTGCGTTTCTCCCTTTATCTCTGGCACGCCGCCCGTAATAATTCGAAGCGGTTCCCCAGCTACGTGCGCATCAATAGTTGTGTATATTTTGCTAACCTTCATTTCTATCTCTCCCCTATATGTTAATACTATTTTCATTGCAAGTATCATGCCAACGGATAGAGTATAAAGTGAAACTTTAATCAGTAGGGAGTTTGTCCATCCCCGACTGATTATTAGCCCACACCAATCGGGCTTTTACGTGCAGCCCGATCCCCACCTAATTTCTTTGCTTTCGCTGAATTTTGAGGCGAGGGTCTTACTGCCCGGCGAATAGCGGAATAAATCTGTATACATTTTTCAAAAAACATACACTACTGTCTACTTTTTTATACAGTAAACAGTTGGTGACTATTAGCCTCCAATTTAGCCCCACACTCACCAAACCTCAAAACAAAAAAATCACCCGAAAACCCTGGGGGACCCATCAAACCCTCACCGCCACCACATCCGGCACTTGCTTAGCAATTTCCTCACCAATCTTTATACTTGCCGTTGCAGCTGGAGATGGTGCATTACAAATATGTAGAGAATTGATGCCAGGAATAATGCAAAAGTCATCAACCATTTTTCCGTTTGATAAAATAGCTTGTGCCCTTACCCCTGCATGTGTTGGCACGATATCTTTCTCTGTTAGTTCTGGTATGAGGCGCTGTAAGCTTTTTAAAAATGATTGTTTACTAAATGAGCGCACCATCTCTTTTATGCCTTCTTTCATATTTGGCATCGCCATTTTCCAAAAGCCTGTGTATGTCATTGTTTCCATGAAGTCTTTCATATTAAAGTCCGTTTTCGTATAACCTTCGCGCTTGAAGCTTACTACTGCGTTTGGTCCTGCATGTACGTCTCCATTTATCATTCTTGTAAAATGAACACCTAAAAACGGGAATTCTGGGTTTGGAACTGGATAAATTAAATGTTTTACAAGATGGCGTTTTTCTGGGACAAGTTCGTAATATTCACCACGAAACGGAACAATTTTCATATCAGTTAATATACCTGTCTTTTTCGCAATGCGATCGCTATGTAAGCCAGCGCAGTTAATGAGAAATTTCGTTTTAAATGTGCCTTTGTTTGTCTCAATTGTTACGGCATCTTTCTTTTCCGTAATACGCTCTGCGGCTGTTCCTAAGTGTACTTCACCGCCGCTTTCTTGAATTAAGCGAGCAAATGCATAACTGACTCCTTTATAATCAGCAATCCCGCAAGAAGGAACACGGATAGCCCCTAGTCCCTTTACATGAGGTTCAATTTCAGCTAATTCTTCCTTATCTATTTTTGAAATGTGTAAATCGTTTTGTAAGCCTCTCTCATATAAGTTATGTAAAAGAGGAAGTTCTTCTCTTTCTGTAGCGACAATTACTTTTCCGCACATGTCATAAGCGATGTCATTTTCTTTACAAAATTGAACCATAGCTGCATTTCCTTCTTTGGCAAACTTCGCTTTATAACTCCCTGGTTTATAATAAATGCCAGAATGAATTACTCCGCTATTATGTCCAGTTTGATGGTGTGCAAGTTCCTTTTCTTTTTCAATGATCGCGACTTTCGCACGAGGGAATTTTTTCGTTAAAGCCATTCCAGTTGATAGACCAACAATTCCTCCGCCAATAATTATAAAGTCATACACTCTAATTCCCCCTTAATCGTATAAAAGGCAGGTCTATTCGAAAGACCCGCCGTACATATTATTTAGAAAAATAACCGCGCTGACGCATGAGTTCTCTATATAAATCTTTATTTTTCTCAAATGCAGCTCTTCCGTGCATCCAAAATAAATTGTTTAAAAGAACTAAGTCACCAACTGGTAATTTTAATGCATGTGTTGCCCGTGAGTTTTCAACTGAATAGGATAAGTCTTTCAAATAGTTTGCTTGTTCAATATTATCCGGATATGCAAACTGGTCAATAAAGCAAATGCACGGTGCGTTATTTATATCAAAAAACGTTTCACGATAGACTATTTCTTGCGCATTTTTACTTGGTGGTGCTTTATACGTAATTTTAACAGATGCGAGTGAATGGTTTCTAAATTTTTGAAGATCTTCCCAATCGTCTAAATGTAGTAAACGAGATTCTCCTCCTACTGCATTTTGCTCTTCCATTTTCATCATAAGAAGCCAATCTGTCGGTTCATCAACGAATGTACCATCCGTATGAAGTGTAAACAATCGGTACGCTTGACGAAGGTAAGAATCACTACTATCCGTATCTTTCACATTAAATCTTGCATAATACGTTCCTGTCATTGCATCGAAGTTTGGTGCCCCAATTAAATGTGTTATTGCTGTTGCAAATTTCACGTAATCTGCTGGATCTGCCGTTTCACCTTGCACCCCAATTGTAAATCCGCCCGTTTCACGGTCATGAATAATGCCGCGAATGTTATCCATAAATGATTGCCCAAAAATCTTTCTCATTCCATCAGCAAGATTAAACCGTGAATACGGAATGTATTGTAATGACTGCTCTGAATGCTCTTTTACCTCTTCAAAAAACTGCTTAAGCAATTGCTGATTTAACATAATATGATATAAACGTTTATGCTCCGGATGAGGAATAATTTCATAACCCTCATATTTTTTTGCAAACTTCATCTTCGTACTTTGTTCTGTAATAATCGACATTTCAATTCCTCCCTAAATGAAATATGAAGAACGTATTGACGCTTTTTACAGACAGTTATCCTTATCTTCTTATGCCGAGATTTGGTCTTACTGCCCTAACAGCAAAAAGCCAGTCATACGCACCACGACAGAAAATCGTAGAAACGTACAACTGGCTTATCATTACGAGTGTCTTTAATCTCTTAAAGTACAATAATAATAGACAGTTCATATGAAAACATGTGTAAACAGGAAAACAAGATCGAATTTAGAGAAGGCTAATTTCTCGAATGGATCTTATTAATTAAATAATAATTCTAAATATTCTAACTGTCAATTCGTTTTTTATTATTTCCTCGACATACTTTACACATTTTATAAATCCCCTTTTTTCGCTTCTTGTTTTACAACTTGAATTTCTTTTCACGTATTCATCTTACTTACTCCCAAATAAAATAAGCCAGTCGCATCTCTTTAAAGGAAATACAACTGGCTCTCATTTATCGTTATAAACTAGACATTGATTATAAATTTGTTTCCTCGTACTCTTCCACAGGCTTTTCATCATTTAAATAACTTACATATTGGCGATGCAAATCTTTGACCGCACTGACGATAGCATTTTGCGCTTTTCCTTGATAATGATCTGTAATATCTTGCACAATTTCTTCAATACCATCTCGTAAACTATGTCCTCTTAAAATTTGGGCGACGAAGCCTCTCCCGTGCTCTGTTGCAAGCGTACATGACGCTTCAATAATGACATGATATTTATGATCTGCTTCAATTGTAATTGTTAACGTTTCGTACATACTGCGAACCGCCATCCCTTTCGGAAGTCTCGAATGTCCAGCCATAAAAAAAGTTCCTTTGCGCATATTTCACCCTCCGTTACTATGTTAAAAGCCAGAAAAGCATCGTATACAGCTGCATTGAATTTTATTTACTCCCCTTATCCTTCTAGCTCGTACTCCTGCTAAAGAAGCTCAAGTGGAAAGAAGCTACTCTCTTCATTTTCAAATATAAATCCGGGCTTACAGCGAGGCTACTCACTGCCATCCGATACTAAATTAATCATAATGTAAATAAACTGAATATTCAATATTAATTTGATAAGAAAGTTCCAAATCCCCCCAACATATACTGTTCAAAAGAAAAAAGGAAGTGGTCTCATGTATTACGGAACAAAAGGCTGGTACGTAGCTGAGCTTAAAAAATTAGGTGTCCGCTATCATGAAGGACGAAAACTAGAAAGTTACCGCGGACACGTATTGCGCAATTTATTAATCGCACAACAAGAGAAAACGAAAGAAGAGCAATCTAATATCGATTGATTCTCGAAATATATTAGCGGTTCAACATAGTATATCGACTTATCGACAAATCATCTCCCCATTCCACCAACCAATCACACATTCATACAAACCAAAAAGGCCACCCTAACAGGTGACCTTTTTTCTTATTCACAAACAAGAATTTGTCTAGAAAATGATCCTTTTCTTGTGATACAGCGGTCTGTAATTTCAAATCCCGCTTCATGAATCATGTCGTCCATTGTTTCCATCGTGACAACGACTACTTTTTTTGCGATACGGCGCGCACTTGAAAGAATCGAGAGTTGATCTTCTGGTGTTGCGTGCGTAAATAGGTCGTATGGCATATCGATAATTGCGACGTCGTAGTTCTCAGTAATTTCTTCAATTGGGCCTTTTGTTACTGTTCCTTCAAACCCGAAATGTGCGATGTTTTTTCTCGTTCCAAGAACTACAAGTGGATTTATATCTCTACCAACGATGTTAATCCCCATAGAAAGTGCTTCTACTACTACTGTTCCAATGCCACAGCACGGGTCAATTGCTCGTACTCCATCTGGGTTTGGTACAGCGATATTTGCGACAGCTCTAGCAACACGTGTGCTCAGTGATGTCGAATAGCTATGCGGTTTTTTTATGTGATGATACCAAACTGGATCACTTTCTACATAGTGCCCGAAGTACCAACGTCCTCCAAGAGGAACAATCCCGAATACGCGCTCTGGATTACGAACGTCTGCTTCTCCTTCAATATGCATACCGAGGTCTCGTTCAATAAGGCGTCTTTCCCCATATTCAATTTTATTTTCTTTACCAAGATCATTGATTTTAACGAAGATAACTTTGAATGTCGCTCCCGCTAAATCAATTTGTTCCACTTGTTCTAAAATGCTTTCTAAGTCGTCCCCTTCATACATAACCTCAACGCGCTCTTTAATAAACGGACTTCTACTCGGAGCAATCTTGACTTTACTTTTCAAAATATTAACGTGAGACTCCATCCCAAAGAACGAGCGCATTTCCAAGTAACATAAAGCACGCTCCTCTTCGCGAAACGCATACGTATATATACATGCAGGTGTTTTACTATGATTACTCAATCTATTATCATCCTTTATCGTTTAAAATTGTTATGATCACAATTACTCGAATATTTTTGTATATAAAATTAAATGATATCATATGCCGGAAATAAAGAGAAACCTTTCTAAATCCTTTCGCAAATAAAAGAGACTGCCTATTGGCAATCTCTTTATGTTTAATAACAGAAAGAAGATACATTCTGAGCTTGTTCTTCCTAGTAATCTAGCATACCACCATAAGTTGCTTCTCCTAATGTATCATTTGAAATTGTCCTTAACATATACATTCCCTTCCTCCAAAGGAAGCTTTTTCTGATCAACCCGCTTCGCTTTTCCCGTTTCAAGATCGGTTTGGAAAGTTGAAAAATACCACATTCCTTCTCCATTATCATAATTCCCAATAAGAAACTTCCCTTTATCTAAAGCTTTAAAACAAGTTCCTGTAATACCAAAATCATCTTCATCAATTTTCACTTCGAGCACTTTCCCTTTATGAATGTAAAAAGCTTTCACTGTTGAAAAATTAGAAGACTCACGTTGCAGTGCTATGAAAAAATCTGGTGTACCTTTACTTACAAATCCATTTTTTCTAGACGTATTAAATACAAACTCTCCAATTTTCGCCTCTTGCAAATATAATGTCGCGCTTGTAGATTGTAAGGCAAGCTGATATTCACCTTTATATATTTGATCCCCTTCTTGTGCACCAACCCAAGGTTCTTTTTGCGTTTCATGTTGTTCATTATTCGAAAAAACATGCAAAGTATACGCTTCTCCCTCAGTAGAATTCATTAAAACCGTGTAGCGACTTTGCACTTGTGGATTTATTTGTGAACCTTGTATTTTTCTACTCTCTTTTTTATTCCCCTGGGTATCCTCTACCTTCGTCACTACTTTTTCATCTGAATCTCCTTGAGCACATCCACTTAACATTAAGCTTACAACGATACTCCCCATCAATAATTTCTTCATCTTGCCCCCCTAAATGAAAAGCTGATTAAAAATAATATTTTTAATCAGCCCACTTTATTTTCTATGAAATTAGTCTTCAATTAAATTAGACATTACATACGCATATACTAATGATTCTGTATGTGCAATGGAACTCTCATGCGTACGTTCAAAAGCGTGAGAAGAATCAATACCGGCTCCAATTAATGCATGTTTCACATCAAATCCAGCGCGAATCGCAGCTGATGCGTCAGATCCGTAGTACGGGTAAATATCTACTTTATATTCAATATTGTTCGCTTTCGCAAGCCCAACTAAATGTTTACGTAATGCATAATGGTATGGACCACTAGAATCTTTTGCGCAAATAGATACTGTATATTCATCAGATGTTTGTCCATCACCTAACGCTCCCATATCAACTGCTAAATATTCAACAGTTTCTTCTGAAATGTTAGAGTTTCCACCGTATCCAATCTCTTCATTATTAGAAATTAAGAAATGCGTCGTATATGGTAATGTTACATTTTCATCTTGCAATCTTTTAATTAATTTTAATAGAATTGCTACGCTTACTTTATCATCTAAATGACGTGATTTTATGTATCCACTCTCTGTAATTTGAACGCGTGGATCAAATGAAACAAAGTCTCCTACTTCAATTCCTAATTCGCGTACTTCATTCGCAGAAGAAACACGCTCATCAATACGCACTTCAATGTTTTGCTCATCACGTTTCGCTTCGCCTGCATTTTTATATACGTGTACAGATGTTTGATGCATTAAAATCGTTCCTGTATACGCCTTACCGCTTGACGTTTCAATTTCGCAATATTCCCCTTCTACAGAGTTCCAGCGAAATCCGCCAATCATAGATAAACGAAGACGACCGTCAGATTTAATTTCTTTTACCATCGCACCTAACGTATCAACATGAGCAGTTAATAAACGATGTTGATCATCATTTTTCCCTTTTACCGTTAAAATAAGAGCGCCTTTATTATTACGCTTCGTCTCTACGTTCCACTCACTCACATAGTTTTCAATGAAATTAATAATTTTCGCCGTATTTCCCGATGGACTCGGAATAGAGACAAGCTCCTTAATAAGTTCCATCGTTTCTTTCGTATGATGTGCCATTGTCGTTTCCTCCTCATTTTCTCTATTATTCAGTATACAAAATTTGCTATGAAACCTCTACTTATATGGTCTAATTTTCTAAATTATAGTAAAATTCTCTTTAGTATGTAAAAAGGAGCTACAAAATATGAATATATCAAAAAAATATATACACATTGCACTCATTTGGTTTTTAGCATCATTACTTTGTTTACAAGTTTCTTATGCCGTTCATACTACTACTTCTATTACAATCGGCTGGGGACTAACGGCTATCTTCTTCATTATTAGCTTCATTGCAGCAAAAAAGCATAGCGTTAGTGAGTAACGCTATGCTTTTCCTATAAAACTATTCTTCTGAAACATCTAATAAATAAATCCCTCTTTCAAATCCACCGTGCTCTTCTTTTTTTTGCTTACGAAGGCGTTCTACGTCTTCAATTGTTGCTCCTTCTGCACGCGCTAATGACATAATCACTTCCAGTGCATCCGCAAGAGAATCTAACGCATGTTCACGCTCTTTCATAGAAGCAAATTCACGAACTTCTTCCGTGCCAATTTTTGCTAAAGCTTGTATGTATGCTTGGCCTGTTAATTTTTGTGCTGTATATGTTTTTCCAGACATTAATATTTTCTCTGGAACACGGTCTCTTACTAACTTGTTATAAGTTGACATCATTCATCCTCCTATGTTCAATAACACCCGAGCTCTGCTTTATCCCGCATTAACGGGCAGTAAAACTCCCTCCTCAAAATTCAGATGGGGCAAAGAAGTTAGGTGGGAGATCAACTGCCCGTAAACGCCCGATTGGTTCAACTAATAATCAGTGGGGGATGAACAAAACCCCCACTGATTAAAGTTTCACTTTATAGAAAAACCACTCTTTTTTCACACACGCACTTAACATATCAATTCCTGATCCGTGCGCCCTTACATGCGGAAAGAAATAGTGCTCTGATTTTTCTTCTTCATTACCATATAAAGTTTGGTACTCATCTGGAATCGCTTCTTTTTTCACATCTTTTTCTTTCGTCACCCCGCCAGAAAACGCAACACTTGGATGCCCTTCAAAAAATAATGCAGTTCGTACAGCCATAGATGGTGTACTGTGCAAAGCATAATATACAAACAAAATTATACCGGTAATACCTATAATTTTTTTCATGTATGACTCCTAAAAAAAAGTGCTAACACAATTATACTAAAATGTGTTAGCACTTTCTCCCTTTTATCCCGAATTAATGGGCTAATAATCCGTAGGAAGTGAGCAAAATCCCTCACTAATTAAAGTTTTACTTTATTCCCCTTTAAATGCTGGTAGACGTTTTTCTAAAAACGCAGCAATGCCTTCTTTATGGTCAGCTGTTTGTCTCATCGCATATTGACCGCGTTTTTCAAGCTGAAGCGTCTGTTCTAAATTAGAGCGATTGACTTCACATAAAATTTGCTTCGTTTGAATCATCGCCTTAATCGGCTTTTGTGACCATTCATTAATTTTTTGTTTCACAGCCGTTTGGAAGTTCTCGCTGATTACTTCATCAATTAAGCCGATATCTAACGCTTCTGTTGCTGATAATTTCTTGCCTTCCCAAATAATTTGCTTCGTCATATTTTCACCGACGCGCTTTTGTAGGAAGAAATGACCGCCACCATCTGGAATTAAAGCGATTCCAATAAAGTTCATCGCAATAACTGACGATATATCTGCCATCACATAATCAGCAGTTAATGCAATACTTAATCCAAGACCAGCAGTTGGTCCATGAATTGCACTAATCACAAGCTTCGGCATCGTATATAAAGTTACAACGACTTCAGAAATGGTATTCATAATACCGTCAAACTTGCTTTCATCATTACTTGAAAGCATCGATTTAATATCCCCACCCGCAGAAAAACCACGGCCGTTCCCGCATAGCACAACAATATGCGCAGAACTCTCCGCTACTTCTTTCAACTTTTGTAATAGCTCTTTTAACGTTGGCTCATCTAATGCATTTAACACTTCTGGGCGATTGACCATCACCGTTGCTACGCTTCCTTCATATTTCACAACCACAGATTCTGTTTTACTCGTTACTTCCATCATATACCCCTCTTTTCTACATAAAGATTATACTTATATAATTATAGAAAACAGGTAAAAAATCCTTCTTTTTTCTTAATTTTCTGTCTAATAATCTCGCAATTTGTATATATCCTGTATAAAACATACCATTTCGTTAAAAAATATAGCAATCAAATTCGTTTTATCCATACCTTTCATCTATCTATCATTACAATGAAATAATGTCTTCTTGCATGTACTGCTTAAAAACAAATATTGAAATTCATTCGCCTTACTATAAAGTGAAGGCTTTTACGGTCCGCAGAGCTTCCACCTAACTTCTTTGCTCCAGCTGAATTTTGAGGTGGGAGTTTTGCTGCGCGGTAAATAGCCCGATAAAAAGGTATTTATCCCCTCACTCGGGTGCTGAAATAAAAGAATGAAGAAATGGAGGAACATATGGTTAATAAGTTGAAACAGACGGATAACTACTTCCCACATTTCCTACTGCTATTCATTGTGTTTCAACCAATTTTAGATTTACTAACATCTTTTTCAATCTATGTATTACACATGAGCGCAACAGTCGGAATCGTAGTCCGTTTCGCCTTTATGCTTCTTGCATCAGGGTATCTACTTCTTCATCACAAACAACAAGGTGCGAAAAAATACATTCTCTACTTATGCTTACTTGGAACTGTACTCACAATCGGCCTTGTTAATAATTTAATGGTCAAATCTCCAGTTTCTTTCGGAGAAGAAGTGAAATTCATTTTAAAAAGTGTATATCCAATGGTACTACTGTTTGGGTATATTATCGCTCTTAAAGAGTTAAAAAATAACGAATATGCGTTTCATAAAATCATTATCTATTTCTTATATGCAACGTTAATTTTGAGTATCTCAATTATTGTGGCAATGTTGACTAGTACAGATTTCCCAAGTTATCCGAACTCAAAGATCGGTTCAAGGGGATGGTTCTTTGCTGGAAATGAGTTAAGTTCCATTTTCGCCATTACGTTCCCCATCGTTGTCTTGTACTCAATTCATAAAACAACTTCTTTCTCGAAAATCTATTACTGGATTCCAACTGTACTTGCGATGTATGCAAGCATTATGATTGGAACGAAAGTAGGCTATGGTGCCATTGTTATTACACTTGGTATCGCTCTTTTTTTCTTATTCATTGAATATATTATTCATCGTAAAAAAGAAGGAAAAGGATTCACATATCTTGTAAATACAATTGTTGTTGCTATCGTATTAGGAGGTATACTCATACTTACACCATATACTCCTATCGCCAAAAACATGAGCATCCATTTACAAATATATAAATATAAAAATCCAGTACAAGAAGGAGAGGTAACGAAAGAAGAACGTGAGCAGGGTGAACTAACAGACTCTGAAATGAAGAGTTTAATTTACAGTGATCGTGACAAGTTTTTAAACGTATACAAACAATACTATAAAGACGCACCACTATCTCAAAAACTATTTGGAATGGGCTACGCTGGTAACTATACAACTACACCTAAATTAGTCGAAATGGATTTCTACGACTTATTCTTTGCGTTCGGCATTGTTGGATTCCTTATGTATTTGCTGCCGCTTCTTTATTTCGGTATTAAAATATTCATTCACATCATCACTAACTTCAAGAAACTATTAAATGTAAAACATATGCTACTAGCTAACACACTCGTCTTATCGCTCGGCATCGGCTTTATGTCTGGTCACGTATTAACAGCACCAGCCGTAAGTATTTTCTTCGTTGTTATACTTGCTTATATGATTGTTGATTTGGGAATTGAATAACAAAAAGAAGGTACTCTGAAAAGTCCGTTATACTGGATTTTCGAGCACCTTCTTTTTATTTCATTCGTGTTTTACATACTCTAAATTTTCTTTTGCGATATTTTTATTATACCGTCTAAACACCTAAAAACTTCAATTTCTCTTTCTGTTCATCGTTCGCCATTACTACAATTGTTTTTTCAATGCTTGGATGTACTTGTTCAAGCGTTACACTCGCTCCAGCTTTATTTGACTGCTCAACAAAATTTAATAATGCCATCGCTCCTGACACATCCATATAGCGCACATCTTTCATACGTAAAACAATCGGTGACTTCACATCTTGTAAAGTAGTAAAAATACGATCTACTGATAGGAAAGAGAGCGGTCCTTGAATCGTATACGTTGCTTCTCTTTCTTTTACAATCGAAGTTTTACGTTCTTTACATTTCACAATGTATAGGATGAAGGAAAGAATAATCCCGAATGCAACAGCGATCATTAAATCAAACTTTACTGTGACAATCATCGTTACGAGCATAACAATAACATCACCTTTTGGCGCTACATGCATTTTCTTCATGCTTTCCCAATCGAACATTCCAATACCCGTTAAAATTAAAATACCTGATAATACAGCAAGTGGAATGTATTGTACGACTGAACCGAGTCCCATAATGAAAATAAACAATATAACACTATGCATACTTGCAGAAAGCGCCGTTTTACCGCCACTTCTTATATTAACGATAGATCGTACAGTCGCACCTGCACCTGCTAATCCGCCGAACAATCCGCTCATCATATTACCGATACCTTGTCCGACAAGTTCTTTATTACTTTTATGACGTGTACCTGTCACATTATCCATTACGACTGACGTTAATAAAGAGTCAATCGAACCTAATAAAGCAATACTAAGCGCTGGTAAAATAAGTTCTGCTAATCCTGTTCCACTTAAAGATGGAATATGAAGCGTAGGCATCGCTTCTGGAATCGTTCCAATCTTTTCAATTACTTTATTTAGTGAAAGATTTCCGATAATCGGTACCTTCACTGTAAGCCCTTCTAACAATGAAGAAAATAAAGGCAACAACGCAGTCACACCGACTAACGCAACTAAACTAGATGGAATGGCCTTAATCCATTTTCCAGAAACAATCATTACAATGATCGTTAATACTACGAGCAGAAAACTATTTTGCACGTGTTTTATTTCACCTAAAATAATAATCAGTGCAATACCGTTCATAAATCCTGAAACGACAGGATACGGAATATATCGAACGTAAGAGCCTAGCTTACATACCCCGAATAAAATTTGAAAAAGTCCCGCCATCATAAATGCTATAAAACTCGCCTCTAACCCGTGCGTCGCAATAACTCCTGTCGCGATAACCGTAATCGGTCCAGTTGGCCCAGTAACCTGCCCAGGTGTACCACCAAATAACGCCGCAAATAAACCTGCAAAAATGGCACCATACAATCCGACCAGTGCACCTTCAGACGTTCCCGTTGCCGCAATACCAAACGCAATGGCAAGTGGCAACGCAACAATCGCAACCGTAAATCCTGCTAAACATTCCTTTGCAATTTTTTGAAACATAAAATAACCACCTTCGTATAAAGTGAAACTTTAATCAGTGGGGGTTTTGTTCATCCCCCACTGATTATTAGCCCACACCAATCGGGCGTTTACGGGCAGCAGGGCTTCCACCTAACTTCCTCGCATTCGCCGAAATTTGAGGTGGGAGTCTTACTGCCCGTTAATGCGGGATAAAGTCCACGTTCCATTGTACACCTAAAAAGATTTATTCGTTAGCGTACTTTTTACAGTCTCGTGAAGTAAACGTATTCAATGAAAAATTTCCCCCTTATCTTTGGAAACAATTGCAACTATGCTATAATGAACAAATTAAATCTTTTACTATATACTTGGAGGCACTATGCTAACTTTTGAAGAAAAATTATCGATCATTGAATCTTTCCCTGAATTAGAAAGAAAGAACGTATCATTAAAACGCGTAAACTTTCACTTTGAAGAAAGTCGTTTAGATAAAAAGAACGTTGTATATCATTTACACCCAAATGGAAACGGATTTGTATATGCAAGCGGTATTAAAGGTTACAAAACGGACGATAAAGGTATGATTAACATCCGTGAATTTTCAGCGGAAGAATTACGTTCAGTAATTGAGCAATCAATTGAACTATTATCACAAGAAGAAGTAGTAATCCCTGCAGAACCTGCGAAAGAAGAAGAATGGCATAACGAAGATGGTCATATTCTTACTCTTATATCAGAGGATGACATGTGGAACGTTTATGCTGGCGTAAACTTAGACGGTACATTCAACTCTTATCCAGAAGCAGCGGAATACCTTGATGAAGAAGGTTTTTCACGTAAATAATAAAAATGCCTTTCCAAATTGGAAAGGCATTTTTATTATTTTTTCGTACCTTTTAACGACTCTCTCAGCACAAATTTCTGCAGTTTCCCACTCGCATTACGAGGAAGTTCATCCACAAATAAATAATGACGTGGGCGTTTATAATCTGCTAATTCATCACTTTCTTTACAATACTTTTCTAAATCAGCTTCTGTGATCGCTTCATCTTTCTTTACAATAACGGCTACAACACGTTCTCCCCATAATTCATCAGGTTCACCAAGCACTGCAACATCTAATATACCAGGGTGACTATGGAGGTAATCTTCAATTTCACGAGGATAAATATTTACACCACCGCTAATTACCATATCATCCACGCGATCTGCAACGAATAAATAGCCATCTTTATCAAAGTAACCTAAGTCACCTGAATGATACCATCCTTTATACAGCGATTTTGTGTTTGCTTCTTCACGATTATGATAGCCAGCCATCATAGTCGGACCGCGCAAAATAATTTCTCCCACTTCATAAGGAGGTAATACATCATTTGGCTCTGCAGGTGCATCTTCGTTCGGCTTTACAATACGAATTTCATGGCTAAAACATGGCGTCCCTGCTGAACCAGCTTTCGTAATTTGATCCTCTTCCACGAGAAACGCAACAACTGGCCCCATTTCTGTCATTCCGTATATTTGGACGAGATCAATATAAAGACGTTCTTTACATTCCTTCACTAAAGCCGGTGCCATTGCCGCTCCGCCATATATACCAATTTTCATCGAAGTTAAATCATATTGGGATAAATCTTTTTGCAGCAACATATTCCACATCGTCGGTGCTGCAAAGAACGTTGTAATCTTCTCTTCTTGAATCGTATGTAATACTGTTTCAGTATCAAAGTGATGCAAAATAACATTCTTTCCGCCAACTTGAATGCGCGGTATAATCCCAGCATTCAACTCACCACAATGATATAAAGGTGCTACTACAAGCCCGACACTATCCCTGTTATATTTTAAGAAATACGTACAAATCATACTATGCTCAGTCATTTCACGATGACGATGCAATACGCCTTTCGGATGCCCTGTCGTACCGCTCGTATAAAGCATAGAGCAATAATCCATTTCATCAATTTCAATATCTACTTTCTCAGAAGATGCTGCATTTACTTTTTCATGGTAGGAGCTTGCATAGGAAGGTTTATCGTCTTCTACATACCAAAAGGATGTATTTGGAAAATCTCTTTCAATCATAGCAACAGTTGACTCAACTGCTTTTTCAAAGACAACTACTTTCGAGGATGCGTCCTGAAGAATATAAGATACTTCTTTCGCTTTTAAGCGGAAATTAATTGGATTAAAGATTGCACCAATTTTTGCACAAGCTAAGTAAACGTTTACAAATTCACGACAGTTATATAAGTAAACAGATACACAATCTCCCTTTCTTACTCCCTCTTCTAATAGAGCGTGCGCCGTTTTATTTATTTGTTCATCCCACTGTTTATACGTCCAGCGAATATTTTTTTCTGGTTCCACTAACGCCTCTTTATTCGGATACTTACCAACAGATAAATCAAAAATTCTCCCTATCGTCATGTACATGCCAACAATTTCCCCCTTTTCTCTTTCATAAATCTATCATTTCGTCTATAAGTAGACATTGTCCTCTATAAAATTGACTAATTTTTCTGATTATTATCGACATAGTTTTACAAATGAAGGTATGTTTTGATTCACTTCTCAGTAAATAAAATTATATCAGCGGTTTTTTGAATATATCGACCGTAACTTGAAATATATCAGCGATTTTTAAAATATATCGACCGCAACTCAATATATATCAGCGATTTTTCGAATATATCGACTTACCGACAAAAACTGACAAAATAAAATGAAACTTTAATCGGGTTTTTACAGGCAGCCTGCCCCCCGCAAATAGCGGGATAAAAAAGAGACTGTTCCAAATCGGAACAGTCCTCTTATGCTTACACAAACAGCTCTTCTAAAATTTTCAGTTTATCTTCTGTATATTTTACAAAGCCATCGTTATATGATTTTGGATCTTTCGGATTCGCGAAATGCGTAATTGCGCCCGTCTTCGGATGAACAAACTTACTTGAAGCACCACAGCCAAGTCCGATAATCGATTGTACTTCTTCCATAATAACAATGTTGTAAATACTTTCTTGCGTAGGCATTGCATAACCAACGTTCTCTAAGTTACCTAAAATATTCTTTTGACGATATAGGTAATATGGTACGTAATTATGCTTTTGCGTCCACTCTTCTGCTTCGTGCATCATCGCTGTAATTTCTTCACGACCTGCTACTTTATATTTACGTTTGTTTTGCGTCATTTCAGAAGCACGTTTAAATGATAACGTATGAACTGTTAATGATTCTGGCATTAACTTTTCTGTTTCATCTAACGTATGCTTGAAGATATCTAGCCCTTCACCAGGAAGACCAATAATTAAGTCCATATTAATATTGTTCATTCCCATTTCACGAGCTAAGTGATACTTCTCAATTGTTTCTTCTACAGTATGATGACGTCCAATTGCTTTTAGTGTCTCTTGATGGTATGACTGCGGATTAATACTAATACGGTCAATGTTCCATTTATTTAACACTTCTAGTTTTGCTGGCGTAATTGTATCTGGGCGACCTGCCTCAACTGTTACTTCACGCACATTTTTCACATCTGGGAACGCTTCATACATTTCTTCATACAGCATATCCATCTCTTCTGCTGTAATACTTGTCGGTGTACCGCCGCCGTAATAAATCGTCGTAACTGTTACACCTTTTTCTTTTAAAAACTTACCAATTTCACGAACTTCATAATGTAAACCACCTAAGAATGAATCAACAGAGCCTTGGCGTCCGTTAATTGCATACGCCGGGAATGTACAATATGCACATTTTGTTGGGCAGAATGGAATACCGATATAAATACTTACTTCCTCTTTCAAACGGTATAAATCCGGAACTACCGCTAATTGGCAATCCACAATACGCTGAAGAAGTTCAATTTTCTCTTCATGAATTAAATAGCTTTCACGAAGTTCTTGGTGTGCTTCTTCTTTTGACATACCACTTTGAAGCATTTTATGAAGAAGTTTCGTCGGACGAACTCCAGTTAAAATGCCCCAGCTTTGTTCAAGACCAGTTAACTGCTGAAGAACAGAAAGATATACATAAGAAACAACGTGCTTCACTTGCTTCATACGCTCTTTTTCATCTGTGAAAGCAGATAAATCTTTTGCGAATGTTTCTTCATACACATTTCCAGTAGCAACATCTGTTAAACGAGCTGATGCTTTCACATTCTCTTCAATGTGTATATCAACGATAAGATTTGCTTCCTCTTGTTCAAATCCAATCGTACTATCTTCAAAAAATAAGCCGCCAATATTTTGCAGCGGACGTAAAAAACGATCATCTTGTAACGTTTTAATTGAAATTAACAACATTATCACCTTTTCATTTGCAAACTCTCTTTAGTTTACTTGAAGGGCGTTTGCAGGTCAATACAGAAGGTTTTACCTTATTCCTTCTATTAATAACTTAAAGGCATAAGAGATAATATTTCTCTTATGCCTTTTATACATCTATTAACTATTTTTAGTCATAAATCTTAAACGTATTCCTAATAACACAAGAACAAAACCAACGAATGGAAGATAGTTCATATCATGTCCTGTGGCTGGAAGTTGTTGATTATTAGAAGAACCTTGCCCTTTTTCGGGTAAGTTAGGCTTCTCTGTTCCTTCACCTGGCGTTTCTGTTCCTCCACCTGGTGTTTCTGTTCCTCCACCTGGTGTTTCTGTTCCTCCACCTGGTGTTTCTGTTCCTCCACCTGGTGTTTCTGTTCCTCCACCTGGTGTTTCTGTTCCTCCACCTGGTGTTTCTGTTCCTCCACCTGGTGTTTCTGTTCCTCC
>NZ_CP031292.1:790899-924018 GCF_003355115.1 Bacillus sp. COPE52 | reverse complement strand
GTTTCTGTTCCTCCACCTGGTGTTTCTGTTCCTCCACCTGGTGTTTCTGTTCCTCCACCTGGTGTTTCTGTTCCTCCACCTGGCTCTTTTTGATTTGTAATTTGAAGTTTTATAACTTCAATTTTTTGATTAGAAATCGTAAACTTAATTTCCTTATTAGATAAAGTGTATCCTTCTGGAGCCCGTACTTCTTTTAAAATGTAATCTCCTGGTTCAAGTTTCTTGGAAGTTGCTTTACCATTTTTATCTGTTGTTAATTTGTCTATTTTCGTTCCGTCTTTCAAAATTTCAAAAACTGCGCCTGCTAATATTTTATTTGTATCATTCGCATCTACCTTTGTAATTTCTACTTGACCTTTTATTTTTTCTTTCACTTTTTCATTCAATACTTCTTGTTTTACTAATTCATTTGCTACGATGTTTACTTCTACTGTCACTTCCAGCGCTTTATAACCTTCTGGCGCTTTCGTTTCCTCTAACGTGTATTTTCCTGGCACTACGTTTTCGAATTTCACAACACCATCTTTATCTGTTTTCGTTTCTCCAACTACTTGACCAGCTTCGTTCTTTAATTTAAATTCTGCGCCCGCTAGAACTTTTCCACTCTCTGCATCCTTTTTGATTACTTGTAAGCTTCCTAGTTCTTTCGCATTTTCTACTTGTACTTGTACTACTTTGTTTGCTTCTACAACGACTTCGATTTCTTCTTTTAGCAATTTATACCCTTGTGGTGCTTTCGTTTCTTTCAATGTGTATTTTCCTGGTTCTAATTTTTGAGAGATTACTTTACCTGTTTTATCTGTTCGTAATGTCTCTACTTTTTTACCGTCTTTATACACTTCGAATTCTGCGTCTGATAATAGTTTCTCTTTATCATTTGCATCTACTTTCACGATTTCGAATTGACCTGTTACTTTTTCAGGGATTTTTTTATTCAACACATCTACAGTAATTACTTTATTAGCCTCTACATTTACAGGAACTGAACTAGATGATAGTTCATATCCTTTCGGGGCTTCTACCTCTTTTAATGTATATGTTCCAACTGGAAGTTGTTTTGATAAAGCTTCACCTTTACTGTCTGTAATAATTGTTTCGACAACTTTCCCATCTTTATCGATAACATCAAATTTTGCACCTGGTAGAAGTTGACCAGATTCATTATCTTTTTTCAACAATTTAAATTGGCCATTTTCAACTTTTTTCGTATTCTTCATAACAAGTTCAATTACTTTTGTACTATCAATTGTTACTTTTACTGGTGTATCAACTTTTATATATCCTTCTGGTGCACTAATTTCTTTTACAAAATAATCACCAAGTGGTAAATCTTTAACTTCCGCAATACCCTTTTCGTTTGTTGTAACAGTAGCCACAACAGTATTATCTTTGTCTATAACATCAAATTTTGCGTCTTTTAAAACAATGTTTTCATCGTTTTCATCAACTTTTTTAATTTGTAAATTTCCTTTTTCAGCTGCTGGCTTATTCCATTTCGGCCAGTTAAATTTAAAGTTATGAACCTCAAATCCATCTCTTTGGTGTAATCCTCCAACATAGGCTTGTCCATTAATAGAACCACCTTTTGTCTCTACAACTGCATTAGGTGCAAACACACTACCTACTACACCATAACCTTTAGTTGTTATCTTTGTAGCATTAGGAAACACCCAAATTACCTTACTAGCTAACTCAGTAAAAGATGAATTAGGGTCGTATGCTTGAGATGTATTAATTAAGTCTGTTGCCATCCCAGTATTTCTTGTATCATACAAAATTGCACCGCCACCAAAACTCACTTCTTCTGCATCTGAATAAATAACAATGAAGTCTTTATTCTCTACATTTGGAAGATAAACGTCTTTTACATCAAATGTTTTCTTTCCCGTTTGGCCTGAAGAGACATAAATATTAGGGTTGTTTACATCTTCACCGATTCCAAAGCTCATATTAAGTGTTGGCTTATCAGTGTGTAATTGGCCCGCATCCCCGATTACACCATCAACGTCTTTTCTAAATTCTTTAAACTTAGCATCAATCTCCGCTTGCTCTTTATAAGAGATACGGTCATATGACGTTTTCATTGCGCCATCTGGGTCACCGTCTTTTGTCATCGCCACTGTTCCATCTTGAATAATTACTTGTCCTGCTCCCGCTTTCGTAAATTGACCGCCTAGTAATAATGATGGATATCCTTCATCTACCCAAGTTGCTCCAGCTAAGTTATTTGCTCCAGTTGCAGCCGCTACGACTGTATAACTTGATGCGTTCATATTTTTCTGAACAGCCATCGCACCTTCAATATCCGCACTCGTTGCACTATGATCTCCAAAAATGATGGCGTTGTAATAAGATACATCACCTAAACCTTTTAATTCTGTTGTAGCTGCCTCTGCTTTAAATGGTAAATGGATTAAAAAATTCATACATATTAGTAATACAACTATTAAACTACTACTTAACTTTTTAATTTTTTGATTAAATGATTTCCTCAAGAAATTCATTCCCCCTTTTAAACTTCCTAAAATCATAAAAAGAAACACATTTCATATGTGCCAGATCTTACTCACATTAACTTAAAATAATCCATTTAAATAAAACAAAGAAACGCTACAACTAATTAATAAAATTACTACAATTCATTTTTGAAATAATACGTGAACTACACTATCATGCGGAAATGTTTTACATACGGGAGCTCAATAAAATTTATCTGAAGAATATTTCATGTGGTGTAACTATTTTGGGAACATCATCCACTTTACATTAGTTTTCTAAAGGATTCAAGTGAATTGTATAGATTTCATACACAATTCACAACCTAAAACGCTTTCATTCCTTTTAGTAAGTTCAACAAAAAAACGTAGCCACAAAGCTACGTTTTTCTTTCATCGTTTCGGTGTATTTTTATGGTTTTTCAAAAACGGAAGTGGGAATTGCTTACGGAAATGCTCTTTAATCATATACTCTACACCGTTCTCACTATTTGAACGTGTAATCCAATCTGCCGCTTGCTTTAACTCTACAGGCGCATTCCCCATCGCTACCCCAAGTCCAACGTTTTCAATGACCTCTAAATCTTCCATGCTATCCCCAATCGCAACCATTTCATTTAGCGAAATATTTAAATACTCTCCAAGCAACTGTAATCCGCGTAACTTTGATACATTTTGTGGCAAAATTTCTATTCGTTTTGCGTCACATTCAACATACTCTATATCTTGGAATGCTTTTCTTAGCGTAGTTAGCCCTCTTTCCTTTTCACCATTACTATGGAAAACAACATCAATTTTTGGTGCCGCTACCGGATGATCACGAAGCGCATCGCCTAACGAATCTACAAATTGAACTGGATAAAATAACGGATCTGCGCTTGATAATACAGTACGCGCAATTAAGTTTGGTGTATTTCTCTCCCGGTTTCCGATTGAAAACCGCTCATGAGAAATGCGTACATTACAATCAAAGTGCTCTAACACTTGCACAATATTAAAAGTCTTCTCTTCGGATAACCTCTTTTGAACGTACGGTTTATCTAACGTTGCTGAAACGAAAGCACCGCCATGTGTCACTAATATAGAATCTAATTTCAACGCCTTTGCTACTTTATGAGCGGATTGAAAATTACGACTCGTAAATAATGTAACGTATACATCTTTTCTTTTCACAAATTCAATTGTTTCTCGTAATCCTTTTGCGATTTTTCCGTTATTGTATAGTAGTGTCCCATCTATATTAAGAGCTAGTAAGCGATAAATCATGTCGCACTCCCCCTCTTCGCTGTTGTACTCTATCCATAATTTATGAAATAAATGTAGCAAATAGAACGAGTTAGAATTACTACTGAAAATTTGGTTTACTATATACATATACACTCAGTAAAGGAGATAGTACAATGCAGGCACCACCTTCTTTTTACGAAAGCGACACGTTAGAAGTCGCAAAGAAATTACTCGGCCAAAAACTCGTTCATATTGTAGACGGAATAAAACGAAGTGGCATCATTGTGGAAGTAGAAGCATATAAAGGCCCAGATGATAAGGCCGCACATAGTTATGGCGGCAGACGAACGGATCGTACAGAAGTCATGTTTGGCGCACCGGGGCATGCTTACGTATATTTAATTTACGGTATGTATCATTGTTTTAACGTCATTACAGCGCCAGTTGGTACCCCGCAAGGCGTTCTCATTCGAGCCCTTGAGCCTATAGATGGGATTGAGGAAATAAAATTAGCGCGCTACAACAAAACCGACATTACAAAAGCACAGTACAAAAATTTAACAAATGGTCCTGGCAAACTATGCCGTGCCCTCGGAATTACTTTAGAAGAACGAGGCGTATCATTACAAAGCGACACATTACATATTGAACTCGTTCCAGAAGAAGAACATATGTCATCACAATATAAAATAACAGCAGGACCTCGTATTAATATCGACTATGCAGAAGAAGCTGTGCATTATCCGTGGCGGTTTTATTATGAGGGGCATCGGTTTGTTTCAAAGAAATAAGCGATATCAACGATTTTTCAAATATATCTATCGTAACTTACAATATATCAACGATTTTTCGAATATATCTATCGTAACTTACAATATATCAACGGTTCGACAAGAAATATCGATTTATCGACAAATAATAACATTACGAATAAAAGAAGACTGTTCCAAAATGGAACAGTCTTTCCCTCTTACTCTGCACCTTCCGCAGTCGCAATATCATTTTCTAAGTTTTCTCTTGATAATTCAGCCGCCATAAAGTCAGCTGTTTCTGGAAGTGCTAAATGCATATGAGCTTTTTGACAAATTTGGATCGTACAGTTTTCAACAACATAGTCGAAAACATGTCCGCCCCCGCGAATTTCATCATCAATATAATGTAAGTGGAACCCAGCTACACCAATGCCTTGCGCGTAATCTGGTGTCCAAAATCCAGCTAGCGTACCTTCTGTATGTTTAAATGAAAAGATCGGCTGTGATTTCGTCACTTCAACGAGCGGTGTATACGGTTTTTCTTGTCTTGGAACAGTTCTCGTCCTTACTTCACGGAACGTACCGTCCATTCGAATACCGTAAAACAAGTTTTTACTTGGCATTAATTCATGTAATAACGCTTCAACTTCTTCACGATTCATCGGACGCTCTACCGTATAACTCATTTCTTTTTCAAAAAACGTTACAGTCGCAAATGGCGTTGTTTCTTCTGGCTCTACTTTTTCTGCTGAACCGTCTGAACGTAAATGATAAAATTCATTATCAAATGCAATCATTTCACCATCTAATTGATCAAATGTGCCGATGCCGAAATCACCATGTTTTTTCAAGTCTTCAAAGCTAATCACACCATCATATATACCATCTAATAGCGCAAGCATTGTAGATGTTTGATATACTTCATTACTCGTTTTCGTTTTTTTTGCATCAATATCAATTAATTGCGCAACAGTCATCTCAAATCTGCCTCCATTAATTTAATTGGTTTGGTAATAATTTTTCGCTTAATTTAATGTTGTCACGATAGTCAATTGGAATATCAATAATGACAGGACCATCTGCTGCTAATGCTTCTTTTAATACCCCTTCTAATTCATCAGGCGTGTTAACACGAAGACCTAACGCCCCGAAACTTTCTGCATATTTCACAAGATCAACATCGCCAAACTCTGTAGCTGATGTTCTACCGTATTTCATCATTTGTTGGAACGCAACCATATCATATGTACCGTCTCTCCAAACGAGATGTACAACCGGTGCATTTAAACGTACCGCTGTTTCTAACTCCATCGAAGAGAATAAGAAACCACCATCACCTGACACGGAAACAACTTTTTTTCCCGGTTCAACTAAAGTAGCCGCAATTGCCCAAGGTAGTGCAACACCTAACGTTTGCATACCGTTACTAAATAATAGTCTACGTGGTTCATAAGAACGGAAACATCTCGCCATCCAAATAGAATGGGAACCGATGTCACACGTAACCGTTGTATCGTCACTAATTAAAGAACGAAGTGTGCGAATGACTTGAAGCGGATGCGTAACACCTTCAGAAGCGCGGTTTGGAACTTCTGCTTGCTCTGATAACTTCGCGCGTAATCGTTCTAACACTGCTTCTGATTCCGTGCTTAATACAAGTTTCGGTAATTTTTCTGCAATGCTATTTACAGTTAAAGCGATATCGCCAATTAATTCACGTTCTGGTTGGTAATCATGATCGATATCTGCTTGATGGTCATCAAGATGAATGATCGTTCTGTCCCCAAGTTTATTCCAAAATTTCGGATCGTACTCAATTGGATCATAACCGATAGAAATAACAAGGTCTGCTTCTTCTAGTAAAATATCACCTGGTTGATTACGGAATAATCCAACGCGGCCGAAGAAATGATCTTCTAACTCACGTGAAATTGCACCAGCTGCTTGATACGTTTCAACGACAGGAAGTTCTGTATCAGCAATTAATTCACGAACAGCTTTCGTCACTTCATTTGTGCTCGCTCTCATACCGAGTAAAATAACTGGTAATTTCGCTGATTTTATTTTTTCTACCACATATGTAACATCATGTGTGGGAGCGATTCCAAGCTGTGGCTTAGAAAGCGCACCGATAGACTCTACATTCGTTTCCGCAGTCATAACATCTTGCGGAAGACTTACTAAAGTTGCTCCCGGATTTGTGGAGGTAGCACTTCGAAATGCATTTGATAGTGCTTCTGGTACGTTATCCGGATGCTCTACTTCTACGCTATATTTTGTGATTGGTTCGAATAGTGCAGCATTATCCATAGATTGATGGGTACGTTTTAATCGATCCGTACGTGGAACTGCACCAGCTAAAGCAACAACGGGATCACTCTCCGCATTCGCAGTAACAAGACCTGTCGCTAAATTTGATGTCCCTGGTCCTGAAGTTACAAGACACACACCCGGTTTCCCTGTTAATCTACCAATAGCAGCTGCCATAAATGCTGCGTTTTGTTCATGACGACAAACGATTAACTCTGGTCCTCTTTCTTGCAATACATCAAATACAGAGTCAATCTTCGCTCCTGGAATACCGAAAACATGTGTAACACCTTGTTTAATTAAACAATCAACAACAAGATCTGCTCCTTTTGTTTTTGTCTTCACGTCGTTTGCTTTTACACCTGTACTCAAACTAATCATCCCTTTATTTCATAATGTGTGTAATAAAGATTTTAATTTCACCTAGTTAATTAACGTGGTGAAGTATCATTTATCATTATATTACAAATGCATTATTTTTCCAACAATATGAATTTGACAGTATTTTGACAACCCTTAAAGAATACGCTTACAATTAATTTATTTTTTAAAATAACATTTACTTTTAAACTTAATTCCCTAAACAAAAAAGACGCCCCTATACTAGGAGCGTCTTCCACTATTACGCTTGTTGCGCGCTATATAATTCTTCAAGTGGCTTCATGATAATTTTGTTAACGTCGCCGATTACAACGTTTAGGCGTTGCTCAGTTTCCATTAATTTTGTAATTTTAGCATCTTGTTGAATGCGAGCTACAACTTCTTGTGCTTGTTGGTTGTCTTCTTCAGTAATTTCTTGGCCTTGCATCATTTTTTGTTGTAGGCTAAGTTGCATCGTACGGAACTCTTCAAATAAGTTCTTTGAAGCTGCATCTCCTTGTACTGCCGCATAGCTCTCTTTTAAAGTTTTGAAGTCTTCGTTTTCAGCGATTGCTTTTTGTAATTCATATGCTACATCATGAATGTTTTTTGTCATTTTATTTTTCCTCCTTTAGAAGGCTAGCGCTTTTCGCTCACACTGCCTTTTAAGTGCATTTACATACGCACCTCTTCTTACCATATCAAACTATGCAAGAGATGTGAAGAAATTTCACTCTTATTTCTATGTACTTATCTTTACTACCTAAGGAACAACAGTAACAACCCTTGCACGAGTCCAATCATTCCGCCTAATAAGGCACCTAAATACGTAATCATTTTCAGCTCATTTTTTGTAATGGACAGAACTAAATCTTCTAGTCTCTCTGTTGAAAACGTAGACACTTCTTGCTGGACAATTTCCGCAAGATGTAGATTATTTAGTATGGTCTCTACATTTTCTGTCCCCCACTTCAAGCCTTTCGTTACTGCACTTGGAACCACTTTTTCAATGATTGTTTCTCGAACTGGCGCACACACTTGCTGTACAGATTGGTTTAAAAACTTACTCACTGTTTCCTTAACTTTAACTGCAGACAATATGGAGCTTACAATCATTTCTTTTTCTACAAACGTTTCTAATTCTTTTACATCTCTTCCCTTTAACTTTTCCCACTCTTTTTGCAGTACATTAGTTAAAAGCTTTTCCGTACCATCTTGACCTAAAAATTTAATTACTTCTGGCTGCACACGATCCACTACACTTACATTCCCTAGAAACATCCCGACTAAGTTAAGTAATGTTCCACGAGAAGCAAAGAAATCATCAATCATTTTTGAAAGGCGCGCTTTCCCTTCTTCACTTTCAAAAAATTCAATTCCTCGCTCTAAAATAAAAGCCGAGACATTTGGAATGGCATTCTCTATTTTTTCATGTACAGAATGAGGTAAAGCTTGTTCCCATGTATATGTATAGTACTCCGCTAAAAATTCCTGAACTTTTTTTGTAATCACATGCTCGATTTTCCCGGTCGCCTCTTCTTCTACATGTGCTACATTCCATTTTTCTAACATATGTCGCAGTGATTGTTCATTCGTAATGACTTTATCCACTTCCACTTGCACCCAGCGAATTAAACTTTTTTGAAACTCTTCATTTGTTAGCTTTTTTCCGATTCCTTCTGGCGTTAACAAATGCTCGACTACCATTTTCCCTAATTGAACAGCAAGCTCATCACGTCGCTTCGGAATTAATCCAGGTGTAAATGGCAATTGAAACTTTCCAATATAAATAGGACGATGGGGACGAAATAACATTTTTATCGCTAAGTGGTTCGTATATCCTCCAATAATCGCTCCGAGCCCTGTCGTCGTTAACATATTCAACCATATATTCATTACAATCAACCTTTCGCTTCTCCAAAACTATAGCATATCATCATACGGACAAAAGTATAATGGTATAAAAAAGTATTTGCAATATATAGCTTCGCCTATTATGCCAACACTTTGTTAGTAAAGGAGTGATTTCGTTGGTTCTCGGTATTTTAACTTCCCGGCCTCATTATGAGCAAACGTATTACACCGAAATCGCCAAACGCGCTCGGCTTTATCATAATGTCGTTGCCCAGTTTACACCATTTTGTATTGATCCTAAAACAGACCTTGTTTCTGGTCTTATTTATGATACAGATACAGGAAAATGGAAAGAGCAAACATTCCCTATTCCTTCTTATATATACGATCGTTCTTCTTTTAACGAGGATACAGACTTTGAAAAAGCTAAATCAATTATTCATTCATTACACAACCGTCCTTCCACTACCTTTTTAAATAACACACTTATTGACTTAAGCGAACTACATGATTTATTTCTTACTAATAAAAAATTATTTCCTTATATACCAAAATTTGAAATAGCAACGATACAAAACATTTTCAAACTTTTATTAAAAACAAAAGATATTATTATACGTCCTACTCATACACATTCCAATGAAAGTCTGTACCGGATCGCTTATAAAAATAAAACGTTTCATATCGATACAATACATGACGCATATCATACTTCTACTCCAATCAAACGGACAGATGAGTTTATATCTTGGTACAAATCTAACATACAATCTGCACGTTATATCACCCATACGATGCTACAACCACCGAATCAACTAACGTATCCACTCCACATTCGAACCATTTTGCAAAAAAATAAAGAACAAAAATGGAACGTTATCGGTCAATTTATACAAAAAAGCTCATTTCCGAACCAATTTTTACTTTCCGTAACGGATGATTCCTCGCTGCATTCATTATCAAAAATTAAATATGTACTATCTAATACCGGTGTGCAACTATTACAAGACGCTTTACACGACATTATAAATGAAGTGTTTCAAACATTAGATCAATCTTATTCTTCTTTATTCGAACTAGAACTTTCCACAATTATGGATCAAAAAGGGGCGATTTGGCTTATGTATGTCAACACGATTCCCCCTTACGAACGTTACATTCATCATAATGATTCGTTAGCTGAAAAGATCTTTCACGGACCACTAAAATTTAGCCGCTTTACACCATAACGAAAGGAGGGAATCCCATTTTGAAAGAGCACATATATACATTAAACATTTCAGATGAGCATCCAAATAGTATTACTTTACCTTACATTTTTTCTATTACACCACCTATTACATCCCTTTCCTTCGGCAGACGCCATGTTGCAAGTGAAGAGGTAAAAATTCATTATTCCTTTACTCGTGAAATTATGATTGGAAAACGAATTGCAGAAAAACTTTTACTCCCTCATTCCACTACCATTCATGCCTTTACACAAGATGAAACAATTATTTTCGGACCATTAGTCGGTATTTTCACAACTGGTTTTAACGATGACTCACCTATTCCTTTAGGAAACCGTTCCACATCTCTCAGTGAGTTGCTAACACCACCATTTACATTACGACCGTTCGTATTCGTTTTTGGCGTTCAACATATAAACTGGGAAGAAGAAACGATTGATGGGTATTTCTTTCAAGAAGGAAAATGGCTAAAGAAAAAAGTTCCTTTGCCAAATGTCATTTACGATCGACTACCAAATCGTAAAGCAGAAAATTATAAACCAATCGTTAGAGCAAAAAGGAAATTAGAACATGACTATAACATTCCATGGTTTAACCCAGGATTTTTTAATAAATGGGACGTTCATCAACTTCTTATGAAGGACGATTCAATTGTGCCTTTATTACCAAACACAGAGACATTTCAGCACTTCGAACAAGTAGAACGGTTTCTTGGCACATATAAATCAATTTACATGAAACCGATACACGGTAGCTTCGGAAGAAATATTCATCAACTATTTTATTCTCAAACAGAGAATTGCTACTACTGTCGTTATCGCGAAAATGAAGAGAATAAACTAAGAAAGTATCAATCATTAGAAACACTTCTGAACCACGTATTAAAAGGACATGATTTAAAGAAGTTTATCGTACAGCAAGGTATTTCTTTACTTCGCTTCGACGGGCAACCTGTTGATTTTCGCATTCATACAAATAAAAACCATTTCGGTAATTGGGTCGTCAGTGCCATCGTCGCCAAAATTGCTGGCAAAGGTAGCTTAACTACACATGTAAATAGCGGTGGTGATACAAAATTACTACAAGAACTTTTTCCAGATTCAACGAAACAAGTTCAAATTGAAAATAAATTAAAACAAACAGCCTTGCAAATAAGTTACGCGCTCGATGGGCAAGTAACTGGGAACATTGGAGAAATCGGTTTTGATATTGGTTTAGACATGCAGGAAAATCCGTGGCTATTTGAAGCAAACTCAAAACCTGGGCGAACTGTATTCCAAGATGAAAAGTTAAAAGAACAAAGTGAACTGACGCGCCAATTATTTTACGAATATGCTATCTACTTAACTGAACATTCTTTGCGCGATGCAAAAGAAAAAATGTCCCAAATGAAATTAGGGACTTCATCAAACACCGAACACATCCCTTCTCCTATGATTCACTCACAAATACGAAAACAAAAACTTCCACCTCATTCATAAGGTGGAAGTTTTCTATTTACACAAGTTTTACTACAACCTCCGTTTCCACGTTACATACTCCGCAATAAAAAATATGATTGCAATATTCTTGTGAATGATTATGTGTTAATCCATCTACCTCACTTAATAATTCCTGATCCATATACGCACTATAATCGTCTATGTAATCAACAGTTTTCCCATAATCTTGGAGTATACCTTGGCAATTTTGACAAGAATATGTTTGTGATTCTAATGCGTTACAAAGCGGGCAAATCCCCATCATGATTCCTCCATACATTATCGTTTAAAATCATTTAAAGACTTTCTTTTTAGGTTGAAGAAAGCATCTAGCCATGAGTAGATACGGTCAGTTCCTTTCCTTTCCATGCCCCATCCTTAGTTAAACTAGAAATGAGAAGTTAATGCCTTTTAGTTTTTATATTACTAAGCTGCAATTGTAATGTATCTCACTTTCATAAACGATTAATAAAAAGCTAATTATTAGCCCTAACATAGCAGGATTCAAAGAGAACACCATATTTAATATCGCTCTTAGTTTAGCCTTCTTTCTTAAAAATACAACGATTACTCTTATTTCATAATTTACGAAATCACTACATTTTTTTGACAAAATTTACAAATTATTATTTTGTATATCTTTCTAGGTAACATCCATACTATGAGTACAAACTTAATTACCGATGGATTAGCGCCAAACGGGGCGATAATATCTGGTTCAAATCCAGCTAGTCCAACCAAAAAAATTTTTATAACTCTAAGGAGGATATATTCCTATGGCAAACCAAAATTCTTCAAATCAATTAGTAGTACCAGGAGCAACAGCTGCAATCGATCAAATGAAGTACGAAATCGCTCAAGAATTTGGTGTACAATTAGGAGCAGATTCTACGGCTCGTGCTAACGGTTCTGTTGGTGGAGAAATCACAAAACGTCTAGTTGCAATGGCTGAGCAAAGCCTTGGCGGATTCCAAAAATAAATATATATGGCAAAAAGGTCTCAAGGCATATGCCTTGAGACCTTTCTTAATTATTGAAGCATTTGTAAAAACTTCTTCGTTCGTTCTTCTTTTGGATTTGTAAATACATCTTCTGGTATACCTTGTTCGACAACGACACCGCCATCCATAAAAATAACGCGATTCGCAATTTGATGAGCAAAACGCATCTCATGCGTTACAATAACCATCGTCATGCCTTCTTTAGCAAGTTCTTTCATTACCTTTAGAACTTCTTGAACGAGTTCAGGATCAAGTGCTGACGTCGGTTCATCAAATAGTAACACTTCCGGCTCCATCGCAAGCGCGCGAGCAATTCCAACGCGCTGTTGTTGTCCCCCTGATAATTGGAACGGATATAAATCCACTTTATCTGCTAAACCAACTTTTTCAAGGAAGTAGTTTGCTTTTTTCTTCGCTTCTTCTTTCCCCATCTTTTTCACTGTAACGAGCCCTTCCATTACATTTTGAATGGCTGTTAAATGCGGGAATAAGTTATGATGTTGGAACACCATTCCTGTTTGTGTACGAAGATTTACAATATCTTTCTTGGATACTTTTTGAGCGAAATCAAGCTCTTTATTGCCGATACGAATGCTACCAGCGTTCGGTGTTTCTAGAACGTTTAGGCAACGTAGAAACGTCGTTTTACCAGATCCAGAAGGTCCGATAATAACAACAACTTCACCCTTCTCAACTGATAGATCTATATGCTTTAGTACGGTATTATCTCCGAAACTTTTTTGTAAGTGCTGAATTGAAATCATAAAAACAAAAACTCCTTTTGTAAAAGGATTATTTTAATGTGTAGCGTTCTGAACGCTTTTCTAACATCTGTTGTACGATTGATAATAAGAAACAAATAACCCAATAAATAAGACCTGCTTCAAAATAAACAATTAAAAACTCATAGTTCATTGCCGCAATTTCCTGCGCTTTTCGGAACATTTCTGTTACTAAAATTAACGATGCTAATGAAGTATCCTTCACTAAGCTAATAAATGTATTCGAAAGCGGCGGAATTGATACGCGCGTTGCTTGCGGTAAAATAACACGTTTTAATGCTTGTGGATATGTCATCCCAATTGTATAAGCTGCTTCCCACTGTCCTTTCGGAATTGAAAGGATAGAAGCACGAATAATTTCAGATGCATACGCACCAACATTTAATGAAAATCCAATAACTGCTGCTGTATACGGCTCAACTTCAATATTAAGAGTTGGAAGACCATAGAAAATAATAAATAACTGTACAAGAAGTGGCGTTCCGCGAATGATAGATACATAGATACGAGCAATCCATTGTAAAATACGACTACCTGAAATACGCGCGAGCGCTGTTAACGTCGCCAGTATAATTCCGATAATGAATGTAATAAGCGTTAATGGAATTGTCGTAAAGACAGCTTCCTTCAGCATAGGCATGAAGGAAGACTGCATAATATCTATCCAAGTAGACAATCGATCTGAAACCAATGCACTACTTAGATACATTTTCACCGAACCATTTTTTCGCTATTTTGTCGTACGTACCATCTTTTTTCATATCTTCTAACGCTTTATCAACTTCTTGTACAAGCTCATCGCTACCTTTACGGAATAAGAATCCACTTTGTGAAGCTTCTTTTTCTGTATCTACAATTTTAATTTTTGCATCTTTTTTCGTTTCTAAGTAGTTTAATACTGATAACTTATCATTAATTGTGAAATCAACACGGCCAGTGTTTAATAATTCTGCCGCTTGGCTAAAGCCTTCTACGTTAGTAATTTCCGCACCATTTTTCTTAGCAATATCTGCATAGTTACTTGTTAAAGATTGCGCTGCTTTTAACCCTTTTACATCAGCAAATGTAGCAGGTTTATCTTTATCTTTTGCAATAACTAATACTGCTGAAGATGAAACGTATGGTTTAGAGAAATCATATTTCTTTTGACGATCTTCACGAATACCAACTTCGTTCGCAACCATATCGAAACGCTTCGCATCTAAACCAGCAAGTAAGCTATCCCATTGTGTTTCTTTAAATACAGGTTTTACACCTAAACGTTTTGCAACTTCTTCTGCTAATTCAACGTCAAATCCAGTTAATTTATTGCTTGAATCGTGGAACGTAAATGGTGGGTATGTACCTTCTGTACCAATTACAAGTTCACCGCTTTGTTTAATCTTTTGTAATGCGTCTTGACTAGCTGTATCTTTTTTCTCTTCTTTACCGCAGCCGGCTACAATCCCGATCGCTAATGTAGTTACTGCAAGCACTGAAAATAATTTTTTCATGATGGTAATCCTCCAAGTATTCTGATAGGAATTTAAAAACTATATTGATTGTATGCAATCTTGAACAATTTTTCAATGAAAATGTTCTTATTTAGTTTATCCTTTTTCTTCATAATCAAACAAAATGGAAAAATAACGCTACATACAAAAAATAAGTAACATTTTTTAATATAGCATTAATTGTAGGAAAGGTAAAATAATACTTCTTATTATGTACCTTTATCGCCGACATTTTGCCAACAAAAAAGAACTTGCGACAATCGCAAGTTCTTCCCCGCATTAAGCGCTCTGGTTTCCTTCCATTTGCGTTTTGTACATATCGTAATAACGGCCACGCTTTTTCATTAATTCATCATGAGAGCCTTTTTCTAAGATTGTTCCTCTATCGAGTACAATAATTTGATCCGCACTTTTAATTGTTGAAAGACGGTGAGCAATAATAAACGTCGTTCTCCCTTTTTTCACAACTTCTAGCGCTTGTTGAATCATTGCCTCTGTCTCTGTATCAATACTAGATGTTGCTTCATCTAAAATTAAAATGGCTGGATCAAAAGCGAGTGCCCTAGCAAACGATATAAGCTGGCGTTCTCCGGTTGAAAGTGTACTTCCTTTCTCCGTAATTTCTTCGTTTATATTGTTCGCAAACCTTTCCGCACCCACATCACGTAATGCTTTTACGATGCGATCTTTTGAAATTTTTTCGTTCTCTAAGCTTACATTGGAAGCGACCGTCCCGCTAAATAAAAACGGATCTTGTAATACGATTCCCATATGCTCACGAGTTGCTTGTTTCGGCATTTCTTTTACATCGTGACCGTCAATCGTAAGCTTCCCTTTTTCAAACTCATAAAATTGAAAGAGTACATTCATAATGGAACTTTTTCCTGATCCAGTATGACCGACAAGTGCTACTGTCTCGCCTTGCTTCGCTTCAAAAGAAATATTTTTTAGCACTTCATCTTTTCCATTATAAGAAAACGAAACATTATCAAACTTCACATTTCCTTGCAAGCGAGGCATGCGCTCTTCTTCCACTGCCTCTCCCTTTTCCTCTAGCAATTCGAAGACACGCTCTGACGCAACGCGCGATTGTTCTAAGTTAGCAAGCTGATTTACCATATTTGTAATTGGTGAGAACAATCTCGTTAAATAATCGACAAACGCATACAGTATCCCTAGAGAAATGATGCCTGAAGCACTTAATGAAGCTCCCCCGAAATACCAAATCACACCTGTGAAAGCGATATTTCGTAATACAGACACTAAGTTATGCGAAGTTGCTGCATTTAAATTTAAAATTTTATTTTGATACTTAAAATAATCGCCATTTAATTCTTCAAACTCTTTTTTCGTTTCACGCTCTTGACGGAACGTTTGAATAATTGGCATCCCTTGAATCGATTCATTCACTGTACCGTTAATATCGGATAAACGTGAACGCATTTTATGATTGTATACAGATGCATACTTTCTATATAAAATCGCCCAAACAATTAAAATTGGGATAATTAATAAACAGAACGACGCAAGTTTCACATCGAGTAAAAATAGCGCTGCAAATATCCCGATAATATAAATGAAACTAGAGACGAATGTCGCAAGCACTGTTACGTATAAATCCCGAATCGCCTCTGTATCATTCGTTACACGCGAAACGATTTTCCCTGCTGGTAAATGATCAAAGTACCTGATCGGTAACGTTTGAATATGAGAGAAGACGTCTTCCCTCATAATTTGAATAATTTTGTTTGCTGCCTTCTGTAAGAAAAACTGCTTTCCATATGCAAATAATGACACAATTACTAATAGAGCAAAATAGCCTCCACCAAGTAACAGTAGGGGGTTTATTTCTGGCTTATAAAACGCAAACACTTCTTCCTTCGTTAATGCTTTCGCTTTATACACTTGCACCGCCTTACCATTTTGAATGGTAATCATATCCCCTTTCACAGAACGTGACCCTTCAATATTTACTTTATTTGGTACAAAGTAATATTGAAAACCGACTTGCATCACGCGTACTTCTTTTCCTTTTTTCTCACCTTGTGCAAAGCGATCACTTCGCATATAATAGGCGCCATTATATGCAACAGCATCTTCACTCTTTTCTGTCTCATACCAAGATTTTTCTATCGCGACGATATGATCGTCAATCATCGTTTTAGCGACGAACGGACCGGCAAGCTCAGCGATAACGAAAATAAATAACATCGCCATCGCTGCAAAAATCGTCCCTTTTACTTTCATCGCATATTGAAACAATCGTTTTGAAACACTCATATTTTCACCCCACTATCCGCACTCTCATTTTCACCTTGTTGTCTTTCAAACTGCTCAGCATACCAGCCTCCGTTTCGAAGTAACTGGTCATGCGTGCCTTCTTCCATAACTTCGCCGTCATCCATAACGAGAATCCAATCTGCATGTTGTACGGCAGATAAACGGTGCGTCGTAATAATCGTCGTCTTTCCGCTTCTTTCCGTTCTTATATTTTCAATGATCGCCGCTTCCGTACGAGCATCGACAGCTGATAACGAATCGTCCAAAATTAATATTTCTGGATTTTGAATAACCGCTCTCGCAATCGAAATCCTTTGCTTTTGCCCTCCTGATAACGAAACACCTTTCTCTCCAACGAGCGTTTCTAATCCTTCTGGTAAAAACTCTAAGTCTTTTGTAAACGCAGCAATTTCAATGGCTTTCTCGAGCTCTTCTTCAGTCGCTTCCCTGTTTCCGAATAAAATATTTTCCCTCGCTGTTTTTGAGAATAAAATGTGCTCCTGAGGTACATATCCAATCCACCCGAGTACATTATCACTCGTCATTTTATCTAATGTCACATCAGAAACTGCAATATCCCCTTCTCCAAGCGGATATTGACGAAGAAGCTGACGTACAAGCGTCGTTTTTCCGCTTCCTGTTTTTCCGACAACCCCTAGCGTTTCTCCTTGTTTTAATGTAAAAGAAACCTTTTTTAAATTTTCTTCAGATGATGAAGGATAGGAAAAAGAAACTTCATCAAACTGAATATAATCAGGCTCGTGTACAAGCTTTGGATTTTTCGGATTCTTTACATCTGGTTCATATGCTAACGTTTCATTCACACGATCTAACGAAGCATTTCCTCTTTGCATAACATTAATTAATTCGCCAATTGCAAACATCGGCCAAATCATCATCCCTAAATACACGTTAAAGGAAACGAGTTCGCCAAGTGTCACCTTTGATTGAAATACAAGGTATGCACCGTACACTAAACCAATTAAATAACTAAGACCGACAAGCATTTTCACAGTTGGTTGGAATAACGCATCGATTCTTGCTACCTTCATATTCTTTTCGTAGACGTCATCTCCTAAATGATGAGATCTTTCCTGATCTGCGTTCTCTTGTACGTATGCACGAATCACGCGCACGCCAGCAATTGATTCAAGTACTTTATCATTCATATCACCGAACGCATCTTGCGCAACTGTAAACCTTTCATGCAATTTCTTTCCATATATATTCATCGCATATGCCATAATTGGCAGCGGTATAAGGGCCGCTAATGTAAGCTCCCAACTTATTGTAAATCCCATCATAAAAACGATTGTAAGCATATATAAACTAGAATCTACAAGCGTTAATATACCAAAACCAGCTGTCATAGCGATTGCTTTTAAATCGTTTGTTGCTCTCGCCATTAAATCGCCAGTACGATTTTTTTGATAAAACGTCGGTGTCATCTTGAGTAAATGCCCCATAAATTTCGAGCGCATCGTCTTCTCAAGTACGAACGCACCTCCAAACAATTGATGCTGCCAAACAAAAGTAAGGCCATATCCAACTATCGTAACTCCTATTAAAATAAGAATAGACTCCATAATTGCTGCATTCGTTAACGTTCCTGTTTTTATGTTATCAATCGTAACCCCTAGTACTTTTGGGGGAATAACTTCAACTATATTTACAATTAAAAGCGCACCAATTGCGATACTATATCTCTTCCAATGCTCTTTAAAAAACCATCTTAACTTTAGTAATACTGAAAACAATGTAACCTCTCCCTTCTCGTTTTCGTTTCACTCTCATTTCTTTATCCGCTATCCAAACCAATCACATTTACATTTCGTAACCCATACAATCTCATCACATTTTTCCACCTTCCAAATTTCAGTTTTATAGTAACCATACAAAGTATGGAAACAAGCAAATTGGACAAAAAAAAGCATACCGTCGCTTGACGATATGCACAAAAATGCATAAAAGCGTACGTTACGATATACGCAACGTACGCTTTTTATAAGACAAAAATGCCCTATATATCCGTACGGGTTGCGTAATGATATGAATGTTTTCCGTTATTTAACAGAGCTAAGCCCATTACATTTACGATTACAATCATTACGCACACCCCTTTCATTTATTTTCCATTTATAATCTTATAACTTCTTTGAGTATTCTGTCAATTATTTTTTTGCAAATTGAAGAAAATAGATACCAATCACGATAAAATGAAGAGGATTTCTGACGAGATAAAGCAGTTTGAAATAAGGGAATCTTCTGTAAGAAAGGGCATACAAAATAAAAAAAGAATAAGAAATCGTTTTCACAAACATTTCATTTGAAAAATATTATCAAACCCCCTACAATCACCTTATACTCACTCTTACAAGTTGCTATTTTAGGAGGACTAATCATGACAACTAGCAATACGTACAAATTTTATTTAAACGGAGAATGGAGAGAAAGCTCTTCAGGACAAACAATCGACATTCCATCTCCATACTTACACGAAGTAATTGGTCAAGTACAAGCAATTACTCGCGGAGAAGTAGATGAAGCAATTGCATCTGCAAAAGAAGCTCAAAAATCATGGGCTGAAGCTTCTCTACAAGATCGCGCAAAATATTTATATAAATGGGCTGATGAGCTCGTAAATATGCAAGATGAAATTGCCGATATCATTATGAAAGAAGTCGGTAAAGGTTATAAAGATGCGAAAAAAGAAGTTGTACGTACAGCTGACTTCATTCGTTATACTATCGAAGAAGCTTTACATATGCACGGAGAAAGCATGATGGGCGATAGCTTCCCTGGCGGAACGAAATCTAAACTTGCGATTATCCAACGCGCACCACTTGGTGTTGTATTAGCAATCGCACCATTTAACTATCCAGTAAACTTATCTGCTGCAAAACTTGCACCAGCATTAATTATGGGTAACGCTGTTATTTTCAAACCAGCAACTCAAGGTGCAATTAGTGGTATTAAAATGGTTGAAGCACTTCATAAAGCTGGCCTTCCAAAAGGTCTTGTAAACGTAGCGACAGGACGCGGTTCTGTAATTGGTGACTACTTAGTAGAACACGAAGGCATCAATATGGTATCGTTCACAGGTGGTACAAACACAGGTAAACATTTAGCGAAAAAAGCTGCAATGATTCCACTTGTATTAGAACTTGGTGGTAAAGACCCTGGTATCGTTCGTGAAGATGCTGACTTACAAGATGCTGCAAACCATATCGTAAGCGGTGCATTCTCTTACTCTGGTCAACGTTGTACAGCTATTAAACGTGTACTTGTACACGAAAACGTAGCGGACGAGCTTGTTGGCTTATTAAAAGCGCAAGTAGCTGAGCTATCAGTTGGATCTCCAGAACAAGACAGCACAATCGTTCCATTAATCGACGACAAGTCTGCTGACTTCGTTCAAGGTTTAGTTGACGACGCTGTTGAAAAAGGTGCAACAATCGTTATCGGTAACAAACGTGAGCGTAACTTAATTTACCCAACATTAATCGACCACGTAACTGAAGAAATGAAAGTTGCTTGGGAAGAGCCATTTGGCCCAATCCTTCCAATCATCCGCGTTTCTTCAGATGAGCAAGCAATTGAAATTGCTAACAAATCAGAGTTCGGCTTACAAGCAAGTGTCTTCACAAAAGACATTAACAAAGCATTTGCAATTGCTAACAAAATCGAAACTGGTTCTGTTCAAATTAACGGACGCACAGAGCGCGGCCCTGACCACTTCCCATTCATCGGTGTAAAAGGTTCAGGTATGGGCGCACAAGGTATTCGTAAGAGCCTTGAGTCTATGACACGTGAAAAAGTAACTGTATTGAACTTAGTTTAATCTTATATAGAAGCTGATCTAGTTTTAGATCAGCTTCTTTTTATATGGATACTTCCAAAAAACGGGCATTTAGTTTTGCTTTCGATTTGGTTTTCCAAATCGAACTAAAACATGCCATAATAATTTTAATTCCTGAAGCACTTCTTCATAAGTTCCACGATCACTCCAAGATAATGAATTGCGTTTCAAATCCACTACAGCAGAACCAATTATATTTGCATCGATACAATGATTCTGTGCAATGCGCCTTGCTAAAGATGGCATTTTTGAACCTCTAAAATCCATTGGAACTTCGTCTATCGCAAGTACAAAACCCATGTGCCAATACAAATCAATAGCATACTTCAGGCAAATTTCTTCTAAAGTTCTTCCTACATCCGTACCCTTAAATGAAGGATCTACAACAAGCGCCTCCACGTCTTCTTTAAGAGAAATATCTCCATGAACTTGTGCTTCAATATAATGGTTAAGATTACGGGCTGACTCTTTGTTTATTAAATCTATCAACGGCCTTTCCAGATTAGCCAGTAAATGATTAACTAATCTTGTTGGAGTCAAATTCTCCTTACCAATTGCACACTCTCTTACGAATGCCTCTTCCAAAAGAGCAGCTAAAATCATATCAAACTCTTCATAAGTCCCCTTTTCTTTTGGATCTTGATGCGAATCTAAATACGTATATGTAGAGCGATAAGAAACTTTTGGAGATAAGAGAAAATAACAGGACCCAAAACGCGGAGCAGGCCCATCTGGATGTAACATTAAATTTAGCGCTCCATACTTTGGCCGTTGATCATTCGTTACACCCTCAAGCTGATATGCCCCTCCAAATATTCTCTTTTCCCAAAGGTCACGTTCACCACCAGGATAAGCAGATACGCTTCCGTTAGATAGCAATGTTTCAAACTGACTTTTATATATTCCTTGCTCAAACAGTGCTTCAGCAATACTTTTCATATTCGAATCTAGTCTGTCTGGATGAAAGTGTAAAGCAATCCTCGCGTTTGATTTTAAATTAACGACAGCTTCTTCAAACATTTCATCTGTAATATTAGACATATTAAGTATATGATTAATTGTTGCTTTAGCCCCACGTTTTTCGTTCTCTGCATATTTTGAAATATACTCTAAAGCAAATAATTGAGACCTTGATAATTCCATAATCAAACCTCTCCTTTAATTGAAATGACCTTAATCCTTTCAATTAAAAGCTTGTTCTTTCCTTCTTATGCAACTAACCTAATTTATTAAACCAAACGTAATTTCATAATTCCTAATTATACACACGCGCATTTTTTATAGGTAAATGTACACATTCTACAGAAATTTCATATCCTAGCCAACGCTCAGCAATATGTTCAAATGATAAAATAGAGCCTGTTGTAAAAAATCGATGCTTCGGATTCAAATTGTCAGACAGGATTCCTTTATGCTGTAAAATTGTGCTTAATTCTATCGCTGTTTCTTCTGCAGAACTAATAATCGTTACATCTTCTCCTAGTTCCTTTTTTATATAGGACTCTAGAAGTGGATAATGCGTACACCCAAGAATTAACGTATCTATATCTTCTTTCGTTAATGGCAGTAAAGCTTGTTTCACTTGCTGCGTTACATATGCTGTATCTTCTAATTGATTTTCTACAACTGTAGCTAAAGTCGGGCACGCGTGACTATGCACTTCCAAATATGTATCAAGCTCGTGTAATGCTTTTTCGTACATATTAGACTGTATCGTACCTACAGTTCCAATTACTCCGATTTCCCCTTTCTTTGTCACTTTAATTGCCGCTCTTGCTCCCGGATGTATAACGCCAATAACCGGAATAGACAGTGCTTCTTGCAGCGCAGTCAATGCAGCAGCTGCAGCAGTATTACATGCTACCACTAGCGCTTTTAACGGAAACTGTTTGAGGAACTCAACCATTTCAAATACGAAAGATTGTACCTCTTCTACACTTCTTGGCCCATACGGACAACGCTCATTATCACCAATATAATAAATGCTCTCTTTAGGCAATTGTCTTATAATTTCACTCGCAACTGTTAATCCCCCAACTCCCGAATCTAGCACACCTATTACTGAATGTTTATGACATACAGACATATACTTCATCCCCTTCTCAATCTTCTAGCGTCAATAACATTTATTATATTATGAAAATTCAATATTACATAATAATCCCTTTCTCTTTTAATCACAAACTCTTCTCTATAATCTGATTATTACTATATCCATTGACGTATAAAAATACATTTGTTACTCTTAAATACGTTAATTTAATATTTAAATCCTCATTCGTATCTCGGTGAGGTAGAGGTTGCAGTCATTAAGAGTATCATTTCAGGAGATGTAGTGGCATTGATGAAGAAATGAGAAAGGAATGATTGCCGAAGTAAGTCGTGTCCACCATGCACACTTGCTGGGTCTGCATTTAATAAGTGCAGAACTGTCACAAACGTTTCGTTTGTGGAGAGCTATCGAGAGGTATGTCGTGGGTTTCTTATAAGATAGAAAGCATGTAGCGGCAAATTACGTGCTTTTTTTGTTTTGTTTGGGACTTCTCTTCTCTAATCGGAAGACATACATATCTCCTCGCTTGACTTGGTTATACTAACTTTGGAGGTATTTTCTATGCAACAAAAAAAATGGGGCTTTTGGGTACTAACAGCTTTCGTTGTCGGTAACATGGTTGGCGCTGGTATTTTCATGGTGCCAAGTACGTTGGCACAAACAGCAAGCCCACTCGGTGTCACTTTAGCTTGGTTAACAACAGGGTTTGGTGTTTTAATGCTAGCTCTTGTTTTTGGTAATTTAGCAATTCGTCGTCCTGATTTAACGACAGGACCACAAAGTCATGCATATGCTTTATTCTCAACACCAAAAAAGAAAAAAATGGCTGGTTTCAGTATGGTATGGGGATATTGGGTTGCAAACTGGGCAAGTAACGTTGCCATCATTACATCTTTCGCGGGATATTTATCACTCTTCTTCCCAATTATGAAAGATACACGACTACTATTTTCAATCGGTTCGTTTAACATAGAAGTCGGAAAACTAATTACATTTACGATTTGTTCCATCTTACTTTGGGGAACTCATATTATATTAACTAATGGTGTAAGCGGAGCTGGAAAGCTAAACTTCTTAGCAACAACAACGAAAGTAACTGGATTCCTTTTATTTATCGTCGTTACGTTATTTGCATTCGAAGCTTCTAAGTTTGGACAATGGTACACACCGATGATTGATAAATCAGGTGTATCACACGGCCTTCTTTCACAAGTAAATTTAGCTGCTCTTACAACGCTTTGGGCGTTTATCGGAATTGAATCAGCCGTTCTTTTATCAAACCGGGCTGTTTCTCCAAAAACGGTAAAACGGGCAACAGTTGCGGGATTACTTATTACAGTTGCAATTTACTTAGGAATTACAATTTTAACAATGGGTGTCCTTCACGTTGATACATTACAAGCTTCTGAACGTCCGTTAGCAGATGCACTAAATGCTGCAATGGGTCATGGTGGCGGGAAACTGATGGCATTGCTTGCTCTTACTTCCCTGTTCGGTTCTATCTTAGGCTGGATTTTATTAAGCTCAGAAGTACCGTATCAAGCAGCAAAAGAAGGTTTCTTCCCTTCCTTCTTCACAAAAACAAATAAAAAAGGAAGTCCAATTTACTCATTACGATTAACAAACATTATGTCGCAAGTGTTCTTATTCTCAACATTATCAGGAACCATTGCGGAAGCTTATACATTCGTTATTACCGTATCAACACTGGCCTATCTCATTCCATATCTCGTTTCACCGATCTTCCAGTTAAAACTAGTCGCAACTGGTGAAACGTATAAAAATGAAATGCGGGCAAGAATTACAGATGGTATAGTCGCAGTTATTGCACTTTGCTACGCACTATGGGTTATTAAAACGGGCGCATCCGATATAAAAACGTTCCTTCTCGGAATTGGTTTATTCGTAATCGGCTTTGCCTTCTATCCATTAATGAATCGTGATCAGAAGAAAAATAACGAAAAGAAAAACGGGCAAGTTGCATAACGCAATTTGCTCGTTTTTTCTTTTGTAAAACATATATAATAGAACAAAGAGGTGAAAAACATGTCAATTGAATCACTATGGAGCAGTCGCTTCCAACAACATATGCAAAATATCATTACATACTTTGCACGTATGATTAACGGTTTACTATATAGCTTTATCTTTATTTCATGCGTTGGCGCATATTATTATGCTCAGTTTCTAAAAGCATCTCCTTCTAAAGGAATATCTCTCATACTCATAACGACCGTTCTTACATTTATTATAATGAGATGTCCCATTCGCACCTTTATTCAAAGACCAGATGCCGTCTATTTACTTGCGTTAGAAGAGAAATTAACATCTTATTTTAAAAAATCTCTTCTATATAATTACATCATTCAACTTTTCCCATTATTATTTACGTTCCTTATTCTCGTACCGCTTGCTATGCAATCATTACAATTAACTGTACCGTTCTTATGTACAATCTTTATCGTTTTAATGATTACGAAAGCTTGGAACCTGTACATACATTGGATGTGGCGTGATAGCCATGAAAAAAACATATGGTTCATTATTCGTATTGCTTGTAACGCCCTAATCATTTACATGCTATTTTACTCGGCACATGTTCTCATATTAGGCGGATTGCTCTTACTACTTGCTTTCCTACTTCTATATACGAAAAAACAGCCTACAAAACGAATACCGTGGGATTACATAATTGAGCAAGAAGAAAAAATGGATGTTCGCTTTTATCAATTTGCTAGCATCTTTACTGATGTTCCGCAACTTAATAAGCAAGTAAACAAAAGAAAATGGCTTACAAATTGGATTGAACCTTTATTACATAAAAAACGAGCAACTTTCTTCTATTTACATACACTAGCATTTTTACGCGGGAATGATTATTTCGGTATATATATTCGCTTAGGGCTGATTGGTGCCTTCGCCTTATATTTTATACCAAACACATACGTAAAAGGCGCTATCGCATATATCGTCCTATATATGATTTCTATGCAGCTTCGTTCCCTGTGGAAATATTTTTCGGGAAATATTATTGTAGCATTGTATCCGATTGATACTGAAAAACGAATGAATCAATTTCTTCGCTTAATCTTTATATTACTAAGCATTCAACTCATTGTATTTTCGAGTGTTATACTCATTGCTACAGGTCAATTACTACATACCTTGATTATTATGATAATCGGGGTAATCTGGATTAAATTTATTATTGTACCAAAAACGAAGCAACGTGTTTCTTCGTTTTAACGAAAAGAATTATCTTAAAAGCCAAGGAGAAAATAAATTATCTCCTTGGCTTTTTTATTTTTCTTCCTCAAACAACCGATATTTTATGATTTTTACATACAAAAACGATAATACATGTTTACGTCCTAATAAAAAGGGTATTTATTAAATTAACAGGGCAAAGGAACTGGAGGGAATGAAAAAACATGAATTAAAGTTTCACTTTATAAAAGGCATTGCTCAAGGATGATTCTGGAACCGATACTATAATATAAGGAGCTGACTGCAATGAGTAAAAAAATTGCTATTTTAATAACGGATTATTTCGAGGATACAGAATATACAGAGCCAGTAGAAGCTTTTAAGCAAAAGGGATATGAATTAACAACTATTGAAATGGAAAAAGGTAAAACGGTACACGGTAAGCAAAGAAAAAGTGAAGTCGTAATTGATAAAAGTATTGATGATGTTTCTCCAGAGAACTTTGATGCCCTCTTCATACCGGGTGGATTTTCCCCAGATATACTTCGTGCCGATGAACGTTTTGTTCACTTTAGCAAAACATTTATGGATGCGGAAAAACCCGTTTTCGCTATTTGTCACGGACCTCAGCTACTCATCACTGCACAAACACTTGAAGGACGCGATGTGACTGGATATAAATCCATTGAGGTCGATTTGAAAAATGCTGGCGGAAACTTTCATGATAAAGAAGTAGTCGTATGCCAAAATCAGCTAGTCACAAGTAGACAACCGGAAGATATCCCCGCTTTTATTGAAGAATCGTTGCGTATATTAGGATAGCTACTTTGGTTAACCTCTTTTATTTGTATGAAAAACAAAATGTAATCAGTGGGGGATTTATTTCATCCCCCACTGATTATTAGTTCACACTAATCGCGTGTTTATGGGCAACCCGACTCCCACAAATACACCTCTTATCTCACTCTAAAATTCCCAATCACTATTCATAGGCAGTTCTCATATAGTGAAAATGACTATATAATTCCTATCCATAAGTTAAATCATGATTTTACACATATATAAATACAAAAGATGGGAGCCTAACTATGAACAATACTCCACCTTCAACGCCCCCAAATCCAACGGAAACGAATAATAATGAAGTGAGCTTACAAACGTTACGCGTCATTGGGCTTATTGTACTGATTAGTGGCTACATATTAGTAGCACTTTCTGAAGTAGGAACGTTAAAAAATCTTTTACTACAGCCGAATACCACTCCAAATTTAGCTGAAGTTGATCCGTTTTAAAAACGGTATAAAAAGCGCTCCTCATTATAACTGGTTCGCTTTTTATATCGTTTCACTTTATCCGATCTGAGAAACCTTCCCTTCATCTTGATATTTCTCTTTCCCTATCGCCTTCATAAATAATAAAATACTGCTCATACCAACAATAAAGTACAGAGCACTCATGCCCCAAGATGCAATAAATGAACCTAACATAACACCTAATGCTCCGTTCATTTTCGCCATTTGAAAGACCATCCCGTTAATCGCCATATAAGAACCTCTTGCCTCATCCGGCACCATATCTGCCATAATAGATTGACGCACTGGCACATACATCATCTCGCCTACCGTTTGGAAAAGCCCTGCAATTAATAAAATCAATAAACTATTGCTCGTTCCGAGTATTGTAAATCCAATTGTATAAATGAATAAACCTACATATAAGATTTTCAAATCGTTGAAGCTTTTCAGCATTTTAATAAGGAGTGCCGAACATAACACAACTAAAATTGTATTCTCTGCTGAAATCCAGCTCATCATTCGAATACCTGTTAAATCAAACGTCACACCATTCCTAAAGAAAAAGTGCACCGTTTCAAATTCCTGCTGCAAACGTACTCCTAAATAATTATTAACCTGAAACTCTAAAGATAATGTACATATACTTGCTGCACAAAAAATTAAAAACGCTCTATCTTTTATTACGACTTTATAACTATCCGCCATATCTTTTAATACATTTTTCTTCTCCACCGTTTTTCGTGCTACATACACTTCTTCCATATATAGAGCCATCACATATAAAGTAATAACTGCAATAACTGTTAATCCAATAAACAATTGTAATCTATAGTTTTCAAACAATAGTCCTCCAAATATCGCTCCAATTGCAATGGATAAATTAATCGCCCAGTAGTTAATGGTGTACATCACTTTTCGATTTTCAGGTGTACTCACATCAATTAACATCGCCTCTGTCGCAGGATTCATAAGACCAGACCCTAAACTATTCACTAACATAAAGATAAATGTTAGCCACGGTGAATCTACATAATCTGAATTTGCAATCCCCATACAAGCGATTGAAATGACTTGTATACTTTGACCGATAATCATTACTTTTTTACGACCAAGTCGATCCCCAACATATCCACCGTATAAACCAATTACTAATGAAGCAATTACATTAATAAGTAGTAACGCACCAGCAATTGCACTACCTAATTTTATTGAAAAATAAATCGCCATAAATGGAAAAATCATCGTGGATACAGTACGTGTTAAAAACGAAGTTATAATTCTAATTTTTATATTTCGATGCATACTCCAAAATCCCATCGTTTCCCCCTCCTTATGCTTACTTATTTTACTTTGAAAAAAAGGAAGAAAAAGGTTAGAATATTCTAAAGAGTTTCCCCTTTTATGATAGAAGGAAGTGTATATATGAAAATTATGGACTATTACATTAGACTAAGACTACATGCACAAGATCAACAACATATGCGAAATAGCTTACAAGAATTAGCGGATGTTTTATATTGCAGTACGAAAAACGTAAAGATTTTATTAAAGAAAATGAGCGAGGAGCAATTAATTAACTGGACTCCAGGGCGAGGCCGCGGGAATAAAACGGAAATTCTATTTATACATAATTTCGTAGAAGCGATTGAGTCCTATACAGATGAACTGTTAGCGCAAGAAAAATTAAAAGATATCTTTCTTCTTTTAAAAGAACCCCTACCCCTTGCACTTCAAAAAAAGATAGAAAATAAACTACATCATCATTTTGGATACGAACCTTCAAATGATATGTACGACATATTAAAGATTCCTATATCGAGAAAGATATTTCCATTAGATCCGGCTTTTGTGGCTGTAACTACAGAGAGCCATCTTACGAGTCAAATTTTTGATACGTTAGTCGTTTATAACGATGTTACTGAAAAAATGGAACCACACATTGCGCATACGTGGGAATTAAGTGAAGACGGGCTTACGTGGACTTTTTATTTACGAAAGGATGTATATTTTCATAACGAAACAGTTTTAACTTCTAAAGATGTACGATTTTCATTTGAAAGACTAAAAGAAATTCACTCTCCTTTCGAATGGTTAACAGAAGAAATTGTTCAAATTGAAACACCATCACCATTGCAAATTCGATTCCATTTAGCAAAACCAAATCTATTTTTCTTACACTATGTAAGTTCCATACAACTAGCAATTTTGCCACATGATGCTAGTATTGAAAATCATCATTATATAGGTACTGGACCTTTCAAACTTGCTCATTACTCTGAAGATAATATCGTGTTCGAAGCGTTCACTCATTATTTTAAAGAGCGCGCGTTATTAGACCGTATTGAATTTTGGGGTATTCCTGATCATGTACAAATCGATGCTGATTATGAACTACCAAATGAAGAAGAAAATGAAAGGCATAATATACAAATAGAAGAAATAGGTTGTATTTATGCTAGCTTCAACTTAAAAAAAACCGGTCCTCATCATGACATGTACTTTCGAAAGGCTTGGAGAGAACTATATGATGTTGAAACGATAATTCGTAGCATAGAAGGTAGACGAACAATTGCTGCATCAAGCTTTTTCCCTGAAAGAAGTCGCCAAGTTCCTAATAGGTCCTACTCTTTAGAAAAAGCGAAAGAGTATTTGAAAAAGAGTACCTATAATGGAGAAACGATACATATTTATTTCTTCGCATTTAAAGATAGTGCAAATGATGCACATTTCCTAAAAGCACGATGTAAAAGTTTAGGTATACAAGTAGAGCTTCACCCATTTCTCGTTTCAGATTATATGAATCGTTCTATTGATCAACATGCTGATATTATTTTTATGGGAGAAGTATTTGCTGCCGATCATGAACTTGCATTCTTAAATGTATTTAAAAATAAAAGTTGCTTCGTAAACCGGTTCATGGACCCGCACTATGAAAAACAAATTAACTGTTTGCTAGATACATTTTTATTAGAAGGAAATAAGGAGAAGCGCTACGAGCTCATGTATGAAATCGAAGAATTTTTACAAACAGAACACATCATTTTATTTAACTATCACGTTTTAAAAAGAAAAACATATCCTTCTCCTTTAAAAAACGTAACGATTGATTCATTCGGTTGGGCAAATTTTGCAAAGTTATGGATACAGCCATCCATGTCTTAAAATGTGAGTCATTATAAAAGGAGAGGAACTATGAAACGCAACCTAGAAAAAAGACTTTCCTATCTATACACAGGTGAGTTATTTTCAGTCATTACTTTTATCTTCACAAGTTACTTACTTAATTATGCTTATCCTACATTACATTTATATTCCCTATATTCTTTTTGGGTCTCATTTCTTCTTTTAGAGTTTATCTTATTACAAGGAGTAATTTATTGGTACGTAAAGTGGAAACGACTAAAAAAAGAGAAAACATCTGTTACGCCCATTAGGATGATTCAATATTTAAAAATACTTAAAAAGATAAATATATCATTAATTATCACGGGATTTATTACGTTTACTATTGATTTTGTAATTTGGTATCCCCACTTACCTTTAGGTGGGCTATCATTCACCCTATTTATTTATATTTTTGCATTACTTGAGTACATTAACTATTATCATACTCAGCTTTCATACGATAACATCTCTGATATGAAACATTTAATCAAATCAAAAAAACTAAAGCAGTCCTGTATAAGTAAAGATTTTCAACGTATTTCATAAAAGAGAAGGTACTACATCCTTAGTAGTACCTTCTTCACAATACAAACTATTATTAAATTACTCCATCCAAGTGATTTTTCAAGTTCAATAAATATTGCTCAATATTCGGATTCTTCACCACATCATAACAAGCAAAGCTCTTTAACGGACTCATGCCAAGAAACTTTTGTACGCGATGTAAGTGACTAAGCGCTGACTCTAAACTTTCTCCTTCAAAAAACTTCGTCTTATCTCCAAATGCTTTTTCAGGTGCATTCCAAGTTGTAGAAAACATATATTGCTTCTCTTTTAGTAAACCACCTGTTCCATATTCATCAGCACCTTTAAAGAACAAACCGTATTCATACACTTCATCCATATATGTTTTAAATAGTCCAGGTACACTAAACCAATAAATTGGTGTTTGATAAATCACAACATCCGCCCATAAAAACTTCTCTTGCTCTTCTTTAATACTATAGCCATCTTGAATCGTTGTTGTTTTCACATGATGATTCTCGCTTAATACCGTTACCATATAATCAACTAACGTTCTATTTAATCGTCCTTCTTTCGTACCGTATTTCTCATGTCCATTTATTATAAAAATATTTTTCATCGCTTTTCTCTCCCCTATATGATCTACTCTTCAGCTATTAAGCCCAGTTGCTGCTTTAGCGTAAGATTATCTTCTAAATGCCAATCTTCCGTTATCATTCCGTCTTTCACATGCAAAATATCAATTGCAAAAAAATTGATTTTTTTATCATTATGCGTTCCTGTAAAAGAAAGACGAGCTGTTACTTTATCCCCAACAACTAATAAATCTTCAATCTCGCAGTGTATATTAGGAACGACTTTACGAAAATTTTGCGCCGCAACCTTTAATCCTTCAGTACCTTGCGGACGACCTTTCGGTAATGTATTATCAAAGAAATTTTCCGTAACAGTCTGCGGAATAAGATCCTCTTTACCTGTATCCCAAAATGCATAAAAACGCTGCGCTGCATGAACCATTTCTGTCGCTTCCTTTTTACTTAATGAAGAATCAATTGTCATTGCTTTTGGCTTTGGCATTTCTTTTAATAACTGAATTTCAGTTTTTTCTTCCACGCCGCATGCTACAAGTACAATACAAACAACAAACAAACTAAGGAACATAAACAATTTTTTCATACTCATGGAAATCACCTCCTCTTCATCTAAACCCTTTTTATTTCATATTGCTATTGTATATGCACTAACTTCCTTTATGGAAGTAGTGATATTTTTTTCATATAGTTACCAAAAGTATAGTTTTGTGATACTATAAAGCAAATTCATTCAAAAAATTTTTATGGAGGCTAGTTCCATGAACAATATAGATTCAGTTGTATTAACGAAAGGTTTACCTGGCATACCTTGTCCTATCGCTAAAACGCTTGACGTAATCAGTACAAAATGGACGTTTTTAATCATTCGTGACCTTCTTATTGAAGGAACTTTACGTTTTAGTGATTTACAAAAATCAATGGACGGCATTAGCCCAAAAACATTATCGCTTCGCCTAAAAGAATTGGAAGCACAAGGGATTATAACGCGAAAAGTATATCCAGAAGTTCCGCCCCGCGTAGAGTACACTTTAACGGATAAAGGAAAGCAATTAGAGGGGATTTTTATTGAATTAAAGCGGTTTGGATTAAGTTTATAAACGAAAAGCCCCTTACCATACAAATAGTAAGAGGCTTTTCATTATTCACTACATTACTTCGCAAAACTTTCAGCTAGCTGTTTCTCTCTCCACATAAATGTAATGCCGAGACCTACGATTAAAACAACTCCTGAAAATGCATATGGATAATGAATATTCATATCAAATAATATTCCGCCCATAGCAGGTCCTGCGATATTTCCTAAACTCGTATACGTTGAGTTCATACCAGCAACAAATCCTTGCTCTTTTCCAGCTGCTTTGGATAAAAACGTCGTTAAAGCTGGACGAAGTAAATCAAATGCTAAGAAAATGAAGCAAGTAACGAGAAGTACAATCCAATAATTAAAGACTACAGTGGATACAAACGCTAACACTGCACCTACAATTAAACATATTTGAATTAACACTTTTTCACCAAACATGTCAACTAATTTTCCAAACATAAATACTTGCACGACTACCCCAAAGATTGAACTAATTGTAATAATTGCAGCAATATCTTTCGGCGTGAAACCAAATTTATGATCAGAAAACAGACTAAACACAGTTTCATATGCTGATAATCCAAATGCGAGTACAAATACGATAATAAATGCAATTGCATACATTGGGTTTAATGATTTCTTTAAATCTCCAATAAAGCTTGATTCTTTCGTATTAGAAGAAATTTCTGCAAGCTCTTCTTTCGTTAACGGTTCTTTTAAAATAAAGATCGAAATCACACATGCTATAAAGGCAATCACTGCTGCCACAAAGAACGGCACACGTATTCCGTATTCTGCAATAAACCCGCCGATTCCAGGCCCTATAATAAATCCAGTGCTAATAGCTGCTGAAAGATAACCCATCGCCTTTGGTCGTTCCTGAATCGATGTAATATCCGCAACATATGCTGTAACTCCCGGCATAATAAACGCAGCACTAATTCCACCTAACACCCTCGCTACATAAAGCATCCACACATCTTTTCCTAATCCAAAAAGCAGCTCTGAAACACCAAAAATAAATAATCCAATGATTATCATTTTCTTCCTACCGTAAAGATCGACCCAACGACCTGTAATAGGTGAAGTTATGAGCTGAGCCATTGCAAACACTGCAACGAGATAGCCCATCGTTTTACCTGTTAAATTCATATCATTCATAAAGGACGGCATAACCGGAATGATTAACCCAATCCCTAAAAAAGCGATAAATATATTGCTTAAAAGAATGACCAATACCATCTTTTGTTCTTTTATCGGTTTCTTCACTTTTTAACACCTCTTCCCGTAAGTTCCTCTCAAAAATAATGCCCAAGAAATTTTTTCTTTATCCTGCTATTTGTGGGCTAATAATGAGTGGAGATACCCCCACTCATTAAAGTTTCACTTTATCCTTCCACACATACACAAATACAGGGTGAATGACTATCATTCAGTTTTTCGTAGAAATGAACCTACCCTCTTAAGATAGGTTCACCTAACTGTTTTGTCCCCATTAATGCGGGCTAATAATCAGCAGGGAATGCCCCTACCAATTAAAGTTTCCCTTTATTTCTTTATATGTAGTGCATGTATTAAAAAAACTAGTACTTCTGCCTTTTGAAGCTCCACTTGCTCATCATCTTTATGATCGTATAAATAAACTTGTTCCGCTGCTGATTCAACAAGAGCGATAAATAACTTGGCTGTTCGCTCTGCGTGAACCGAATCACGAATTTCACCAGCTTCTTTTGCCTCGCTTAAAAATTCGCTTAGCCACATATAAAGAGGCTCATATACAGCTTCCCATTCTTTTATATGTTCAGTAGATGCAAGACCCGCATACATTAATGCTTGTATTTCACGATATTCAGCTATAAAGTTAAATACTGCATCTATTACTTGCTCAACTTTACTTGAAAAAGATGCATCGTTCTGTACTTTTTCTTTCACTGCAAGTATCATCTTCTCAACCATCACTTCTGCTATTGCAGGCATAACAGATAGCTTAGAAGGAAAATATAAATAGAAAGTTCCTTGTGCAATGCCAGCCAATTTCACGATATCAGAAATCTTCGTTTTTTCAACGCCCTTTTCCTTAAACACTTCAATAGCTGCATAGACAATTTTTTCTTTTTTATTCATCATCTAACCCTTTCAAACACATATTGAATGACTGTCACTCATTTTATAAAATAACTAGCTGTACTGTCAATCATCATGTACTTTCATAATAAAAATCTCCCAACAGATCGTTAGGAGATTTAGCTTTACTATCCTTTTCTTATGAAAGGGCCTTTAATCCTGTAACTCCACATACGATAAGAGCTACGCTAATCAAACGTGCCTTACTTTTCGATTCACCAAACAGAAACATATTTAATAAAACTGCGCCTGCTGTTCCAATACCAATCCAAACCGCATAAGCCACACTTACTTGTAAAAACAAGAAAGAAGTGTATAAGAATGCGAAGGAAGTTGCAAATCCACCTATATAAATCGCTCCATTTGCTAACGTCTTATCTTTACTATACATTTTAAGACCTATCACACCGACTATTTCACTAATTGCGGCACAAAATACGAAAATCCAACCCATTTTTAAGCAGCTCCTTTCACAATTTCTTCCGCGGTTTCTTCTTTATTATCAGCCAGTTTTAAACCGATAACACCCGCTACGACCATCACGATAAAGAATAGTTTGCCTACACTGAAACTGCCGCCGAAAAGGAATACATCCATTAGGAAAGTACCTACCGTACCAGCTCCGGCAAACACAGCATATACAGTCCCTGTTGCAAGATGCTCGCACGCTTTAGAAAGAAAATGAAAATCAACAGCAATAACTCCTACAATAACAACCCAATGCCACCAAGTATGGGCTGTATTAAAACCGAACACCCAAAATATTTCAAAGATACATGTTAATATCACATATAACCAAGCTTTATTTTTCATATCTCTCACCTTCTATTATTATATGACTGACCGTCAGTCATTTTTAATTTAAAAAATATAATCTCACGCAAACTACTATTTTAAAAAACAATATCAGCCTCATTTATCCTTATATTTGTTCAGTTATTAAAAATTACTTATCTACACCCTTTCATAACAAATGACTGAATGTCATTCATAAATTATTTTACACGAATAATTTATAAAATGTCAATACCAACATTCCATAAACAATTTAACTACTTGTAATACTTTACATTTTTAGAAACCGTAAATTGCTTAACTTGATGGCAACAATGTCTCTTCCTCCATCAATCAACTTAATAAAAATCGGTACTCATTATTGTTAAAAATGTTATTCTTTCTTTATTAATAGGGGGCTAGCGTAAAAAAAGACACCCTCACAGGTGTCCTTTTCATTATGGAAATCTCTTAAAATACATTTCTATTTAAAAACCTTTTGTTACATCATAATACCGTTATGTTTGAACGTATACCATTTTCCATTAATTAAATGTTTTCCGACTGCCATGTCACCGCTAGACTGTAAATAATACCAATTTTTATTTTCTTGTAACCAACCTGTTTTCATTGGGCCATCTTCAAAGTAATACCATTTCCCTTTATTGCTAAACCAACCTTGTTCACTTGCACCAGATTGATCATTAAAGTAATACCATCCTTCTTCTAGCTGTTTCCATCCTGTTAGCATTGAACCATCTTCATTAAAGTACCAAACCGTACCGCCTTCAGCTAGTTTCCCTTTTCGCATAGCACCAGTGTCATCAAAAACATAACGCTTTCCGTTCTCTTCTAACCAGCCCTCGTTCCAGTTATTTTCTGTGCTTTTCATTGATCCATCTGTATTTAAGTAATACCATACGTTATTATTTTTTAACCAACCTGTTTGCATGACACCAGATGCATCAAAATAATACCATTTCCCTTTCACTTGTGCCCAACCTGTTGCCATAGCGCCATCTGCATTATAGTAAAACCATTTCCCTGTATAAGGCCCACTTTTAATCTCTTGCCAACCTGTAACCATAGTTCCATCTGCATTAAAAGTGTATGTTTTTCCTCCTATAGTCCTACGGCCATCAGACATGTAACCATCTTTGTCAAAGTGATACCATGAACCATTGATTTTTTTCCAATCTTTAGCCATAGAGCCATCTTCGTTAAAATAATGCCAAACTCGAACTTTCTTCCATCCTATTTGCATTGAACCATCTTCATTAAAATAATATGTTTTTCCTTGAATATTTTTCATATATGTAGCCATCATGCCTGTTTCATCAAAGTGATACCATTTTCCATTAATATTTTTCCAACCTATAGCCAAAGAACCATCTTCATTATAGTACAACCAGTATCCCGTCCCTTGAAACCAACCACGTTTTTCTTGAACTTGCTCAATTGTATCCGCTTTCTTTTGAGAAACTACATTTTCTTCTGCATGAGACACTGCTGGTATGATAAACATTGAAGACATTAAAATCGGCAAAATAACTTTCTTCATTTTCCAAATCCCCCAATTAATGAATATTTTTAGTTTTTATTTCCACAAACAGAATTGTATTACGTTAATTAAATATAGTCAACAGTTTTTGTAATGTAATTGTAATATTTTTTATAAATTAGAAACATATGAGTTTTTAATGTAATTATAATTACATAATCGTTATAATTAATCATCCATTTTTCCAAGTAATTCATTCGTTCCAAATATCAAAAAGATAAAAAGTATGGATTTCATAGTAGTCAAAACTTTGAGCGTATACATGAACTTTTTAATACTGTTATAATTTTAGTTAACACAATAGTCTTTCAAATTTTTAATCTAGTTTAATAAAATCAATATTCCGTCAATAATATTGATAATACGATACTTTCTCCACTCCCCCTTGGAGAGATCCCTTGAATGGAGCAGTTAGCTTTTGCTAGCTGCTCTTTTTATTTGTCCGCACACTATGATGAAATACTCATAGATCAAATCCATTTTTCATCACGTAACAGGAAACAGTGTATTTTTTAATCTATGTATTTTTCAACGAGTCTTTGTATGCAATGATTTTATTTTCAAGCATCTTCTCTGTAACTTCTAAGTTTTCTCTTTGAATCTGAATAGATTTCCTGTGATCTTCTAGGAGCTGTAAACGAGCTTCAGTTGTATGCTCCCCTTCTAAATATAATCTAGCGTATTCTCTTATTTTCGCTATTGGCATTTGCGTTTGTTTTAACTTCATTACAAACTGCAACCACTTTATATGTGATTCTTCATACAGTCGATTTCCATTTGTATCGCGATTTGCAATTAGTATGTTCTCTTTTTCATAATAACGTAATGTATGTGTGCTCACTCCTAATAATGTAGCTACCTCACTAATTGTGTACATACTCATACTCCCTCCACATGCCATTTGCTCTCATATATTTTGCGTTCTTATCAAATTTATAAAAAACATTTGACTTAGAGTATACTCTAACAAATACAATCTAACCATAAATGAATTTGAACTTAGGGGGATTTTATATGAAATATACTGTTATTACTGGTGCTAGTTCTGGAATTGGCTATGAATCGGCTTTAGCCTTTGCATCTCGTGGAAAAAATATAATACTTGTAGCTCGAAGAAAAGAAGAATTAGATGGATTAAAATTGAAAATTAACGAAATGTATCCGGAGTTAGATGTTGTCATTCGAAGAACTGATTTATCCGTCACGGAAAATGTTTATAAACTTTATGAAAGTCTCCAAAGTTTCCAGATTGAAACGTGGATTAACAACGCAGGTTTTGGTAATTTTGCCTCAATCGCTGAACAAAATTTAAATAAAATAGAAACGATGTTGCATGTAAATATAGAAGCACTAACAATACTCTCTTCCCTTTTCGTTCGAGATTATTCAATGATTGATGGAACACAGCTTATTAACGTTTCATCAGGCGGTGGATATACGATTGTCGCTAATGCTGTTACGTATTGCGCTACGAAATTCTATGTAAGTGCATTTACAGAAGGATTATCTCACGAACTGAAAGAACAAGGTGCAAAATTACAAGCAAAAGTTTTAGCTCCTGGTGCAACTGAAACAGAGTTCGCGAAACGATCATTTGATGTTGATGAATTCCAATACGATAATGTTGTACCAAAATTCCACACTGCAAAACAAATGGCACAATTTATGCTCGACCTTTATGATAGCGATAAAGTTATAGGGCTTGTCGATGGTTCTACTTATAACTATGAGCTTAAAAATCCCATTTTTAATTTTGCAGTAAGAAAAACAAATTCAAATTCTTAACAACATCTCATTTCTGCCTAAAATATAGATACCCACTATTTCTTAAATAATAGTGGGCTTTTTTCTCTCTAAACATTTCACCCAACATACCTAATCATCGCCACTTCATCGCAATAATCAACTTTTGGACAATGCCTGCAATCAATCCACACTTTCTCTGGCAACACTTCCTTATTCACAAAATCAAACCCGCACTTTTGAAAAAATTCCGTTTCATATGTTAAAGAAATTACCCTGTTCACTTTTATCTTTGCCGCCTCATTCATAACATGATTCACTAACATACGCCCTATCCCTTTCCCTGCATATGTATGCGAAACTACTAAAGATCGTACTTCTGCAAGATCCTCTCCTAACACATGTAAGCCAGCAACTCCAACGACTTCCTCTCCTTCTTTCATAACATATAAACATTGCAAATATTGATAGAGAGACAAAAGAGAACGCGGTAAAACAACCCCCTCTTTTGCATAAACTTCAATGAGACTATAAATTTCTTTCACATCACTCGTAACCGCATTACAGATTTTCATATTATATCCCCTTGCCCCCAATATTAATATTTATAAACTTTAATGAATTTTAATACATAATTTTATATAATAATACATCTCTCTTTTCTCCTCGTCAATCACTTTATACAAACAAAAAACCAAGCAATCTAATCGATGCTCGGTTCCTCATTTCGTATCGGCAATACCGTCGAATATTTAATTTCACGCAGTGCTAAACTTGTCTGTATCCGTGTAATACCAAGCTTGTTCAACTTTCTAATAAACTGCTCCAGTTCTTTACGATCACGATTTGCAACTTTTAATAAATAATCATATTCCCCTGTTAAACAATGACATTCTAACACTTCAGGCATCGATTCTAATTCTCGTTCTAGCACTTCAAGCTTTTCATACTGATGAATATTTGTGCTCATAAAAATGAAGCATAGTAAATCAAAACCGAGCTTTTCTTGATTTAAAATTGCTACTTGCTTATCAATAAAACCTTCTCCATCTAACCTTTTTATTCTTGCATGCATCGCAGCTGGAGATAAATTAACACGGCGTGCAAGTTCTGCATTACTTACTTGTGATTCTTTCTGCAATATATCTAAAATTTGTACATCCAAATCATCTAACACTTTAATAACAGATGACTCCATTATAATTCCCCCTTTTTTCTTACCGATGATTATTCGAAAAAACATCCCTTAATTCAAATGAAACTGAATATTATTCTTTAAGATACAAACGAAACGAAATATTTTATTGATTTTTAACCATTACACAAAAGAATATATTACACAATAAAGAAAAATGCTAAAATTATTTACAATTCGTATTGATTATAACAAAGGGGATTTTAATATGCCTTATTTTTATGTCTTTTTACTATTATTAACGAGCTTATTATGGGGAGGGAATTTTGTCGTTGGGAAATCTCTCGTCGATCATGCCTCGCCGATGACACTGACGAGTTTAAGATGGATCATTGCGATCGTTTGTTTATTACCTATGGTATGGTTTAAAGAAAAGAAAATCCTGCCACCGCGCGCTGCGATACTACCTTTAATACTGATGGGGGGTTCAGGAGTCGCTCTCTTTAACATCTTTCAATTTTTAGCATTAGAAAAAACATCCGCAACGAATGTGGGTCTCATCTCTACATTGAATGCAATTTCAATTGCACTATTTTCGGTATTATTTCTAAAAGAAAAAGTAAATACACTTCAAATATTATCCATGACCCTTTCATTCTTCGGGGTTATCCTCGTTCTATTAAAAGGTGATTTCTCACTTTTATTTTCACTACATTTTAATAGCGGAGATTTATGGATGATTGCGGCAGTTTGTATTTGGGGGATATATTCTGTGTGCAGTAAATGGGCAACAAAAACAACTACACCGCTAATGGCGACGTTATATTCTGGTATTTTCGGCATTATTTTATTATTGCCATTTAACATCGGGAACTTCACTGTTTCAAATATAAATACATCATTCATTACATCGCTTTTATATACAGGAATTATTTCAACAGTACTTTGTATGGTATTTTGGAACATTGGTGTACAAAAATTAGGAGCTACAACATCGGGAATTTTTCTAAACTTCAATCCGATTTTCACAGCTATTTTAGCATTCCTTTTCCTAGGAGAAGAATTAACATGGATACAAATTTTAGGTACAATTGTCGTCGTGACAGGATGTTATTTATTTTCTCATTTCAAAACAGTTGCTGTTCAGCCAACTAGAGTTTTACTGCGCAAACATTCTTAATCAAAAAAACATCGCCACCAAAGTGGCGATGTTTTTATTTACCTTTCATTTCTTTCACATACTTCTTTTCTTCTTCTGGCGATAAACGTTCTGTTGCCTTTCCAGTATCACCACCTTGAATTTCCCACAAAAAGTTATGCTCCTCAACCGTTTGTGAAAAATCCCCTTTCTCCCAGCGCTCCAAAGTAGCAAGTAACTTTGATTTATTTTTAAAATTTGTACTGCTTTCTACTGCTTCCTTCGCACTACGAATTTCCTTATTTGTCATTTCAATAAATCCCCATTTTTCAGAGGATTTCACTTTTTGATGTACCATCCTATGCATGGTAGAAATAATTTCATCTTCACTAGCTTGTTGCTTCTCTTCCTTTTCTTTCTTCCCTTGTTGCCCCGTTACATTTTGTGCTTTCAGACTCTTCTCCTCTTCTTCTATATAATTTAGAAGTTTCGTAACACCGAATACAGCTCCTATCGCAATTACAATCATTGTAATTGTCCCTATAATCCATTTTTTCATATTATGTATTCCCCATTCCCCTAATAATCACATAAACAAATAGAATCGCCTGCGTACAGCCGATTCCATTTGTTTCCTTATTCCATTTTAAACCTTCATCGCTTCTCGCACAATATAACTATCCACATATTGCTTAAATTTTATGATTTTTCCATTTTCAAGCTGCCATATATGAACAAATTCTGCTTCAAACAATTTTCCCGTTTCTTTATAAACTCCTGAATACACACCTTCAGCAATAATTACATCTTTTCCGTTTACTTCATGATACATATTTACACTCGCTTTATAATCATCCCATTCTGATCCTAAACGACTAAATACATTTTCCATTATAGCCTCTGTACCTATATACGTTCCGCCGTACGGGAAACCTTTTGCCTCTGTCCATTCTATTTTTTCAGAGAGGGCTTCTGCTAAATGTTTTGCATTCGAAGAAGCTGATCCTTCATACGTGCTTTGAATAATTTCTAAATTTGATTTAAGCATAGTAATTCCTCCCACGTTTATTTATTCTTTACACAAATCGTAACTATTCCAGTTACAACTTGTGTAAAAAAATATGCTAATTAACTTCATTCTTAACTTAATTGTTGTAATCATTATAGTTACAGATACTCTTTAAGTCAACAATTTATAAATAAAATTTACCTCGTTTTCATTACTTTCTCTTTTAAGAAACGATCTACATATCCTTCTGCTTTTACAACGAATAAATACGCACCCATTGATAATAATGCAAGATCTAATTCATATCCTGGATTCTTACCATCTCCTAATAATCCTGCTGCTCCATTTACCTTTACGATAGCTCCAGCTAAAATAAGAGCGAATAACAATCCTACATATCGAACACCTAAACCGATAATTAATAATATACCACCAACTAATTCAACTGTCGCTACGCCATACGCAAGACCACCTGGTAAACCGATACTTGTAAACCATCCTGCTACGTTATCTATACCTGATTGAAACTTTGCTAAACCGTGTGCAAAGAACGTAACTCCTAACACGATACGAATAATTAAATTCCCAATATATTGATTCATTTTGAACTCTCCTTTTTTGTTTTGTTATGGTAAATATTTATTCACAAGACAAAACAATACGGTATTTCGTTTCATTCGTCAAATGCTTTTTTTAAAGAAAACAAAAAACATTATCCGTTTTACGAATAATGTTTTTTATAAAATAGCGCTAATTCCAGCTTTTACTCAATCGCACAGAAAAAGTTGAAACTTTTTTCCAGCACCAATATAAGGCAATAACGGCACGTCTTCTTCCACAACCATTCCGACAACATTCACCTTCTCATCTGTAGGCAAATCATTTATAACAACTTGCATCTCCCCGGCATATCTACCGTACAATTCATTATCAATTGTAATACTGCCTTTCTTTCTTGCGATTGCATGCATCGGCTGTAAAATCACTTTATTTCCTTCCCTTGATTCTACTGAGCGAATGACATCACGTGCTGGGTCTAATCTATTTGTATGCACTTGCTCTACTACTTTTAATACTTCATTTTCATTTATAAATGACTCATATCGCAGCGGAATAATCCCTCTACTCGCGCTCGCAATTTCTTGTACACTTTCTAAACTAGCACTTATATCTCCAATCAACACTTTATCGACATCACAATCTTGAACAAGTTCTAAAAACGCTTCAAGCGGGCGCATATTGCGGTGCTTTTCTAACGTTGGTAACCCTTCATATAACGGGCCACGTTTATCCTCATCTCCCGAAATAAATGCCATCGTTGTTATTCCACACGCATGTAAATATTGATTTTGCTTTTGTAAGAAGGACCTTGCTAGTCCTGTTTCTGGACGCGGATAAAAATTATGCCACGCTTCTACATTCTCTACCCGTATATTTTCCGCAAGTAACTCTTCCCAGAAAGATTCTGTAATCGTACTCGCATTTAAAGCTACTTTCATCTTATGAGATACACGCGCAATTTCCTTCGGCGCAATGCCATAATCCATTCGTAAACCAGTAATACCAAACCCCCATAACACTTCCACATTTTCATACGTTATTCCTAAATGATTTAACGACTTTGGAGATATATCCACCATTAATTCCATTTCATTTTCGAGAGCCTGTTTCCCTAATGTTTGGATTAACTCTTTATACGTATCTGGATCATCTTCCGGAATATGAAGTGATGTAAAAATAGATGAAAATCCGTTTTCCTTCGCTATTTTTAGCCACTCTTTTTGTTTGTCTGCTTGCCCTTTTGAAAGATAAATTGAAACTCCTATCATATGAATCTCCCTTTCTATGAATAGAAAAAGAGAAAGGAATCCCTTTCTCTATATGTTTTCTGCCATTTCTTCTTTAAATCCGAAGAAGTACGTGAAGATAAATCCGAAAGTATATGCAATGACTAAACCTAAGAAATATAGTAAATATTTATTATCAGCAATTAACGGGATTAAAGATAATCCTGATACGCCAATTCCGAGTGAAGCCGTTTTCATAACTGCTTGGAATGCGCCACCGACAGCCGCTCCTAAACAAGCAGTGATAAAAGGTTTTCCAAGTGGTAATGTAACCCCGTATAATAACGGCTCACCAATCCCTAAAAACCCAACTGGCAATCCACCTTTAATTACGTTACGAAGTCGTTTATTTTTTGTTTTTACATAAATTGCAATCGCTGCGCCCACTTGACCAGCACCAGCCATTGCGAGTACTGGTAATAAAGGTGTTACGTGCGTTTGATTAATAAATTCCATATGAATCGGTGTTAAACCGTGGTGTAATCCGACCATAACGAGTGGTAAAAACGTTCCGGCTAGCACTGCTCCAGCAAATGCCCCACCAACATTTAAAATTACGTTAATACCGCTCGTAATACCATCAGATAAAAATCCCGCTGCTGGCTGAATCGCTAACATCGTTACTATACTTACAGCTAATACAGTAATAAGCGGTGTTACAATAATATCTACTGCATTCGGCACTGCTTTTCGTACTCTTCTCTCAACTACTACCATAAGCCACGCTGCAAAAATAACTGCAAACAATCCGCCCCGCCCAGGTACCATTGCCTCACCAAATAATTTCACATTTGCCATCGCCGGATTGAAAATTAAAATACCCGCAATCGCCCCAAGAACTGGTGTCCCGCCAAATTCTTTCGCTGTATTCCAACCGACTAAAATCCCTAAAAATGTAAAGATACCGCCGCCAATGAGTAGTAACATTTGTAGCCATGTAGCATTCGGATCAGCACCAGCGTTTTTCGCAAAGTTAGCAACTCCGTTTATAATTCCTGATGCAACAAGACCAGGTATTAACGGAATAAAAATGTTACCTATTTTTCGTAAAAAGTTCTTCACTGGTGTATTATTTTTCTTCTTCATCTCTGATTTAATCTCTTGACCAATATCTTCAAGATGATGATCTGCAACCTCACCAATTCGTAATCCTGTTAAAACTTCCATTTCAGCTGCTACTTTATTTACAGTTCCTGGACCAACAACAACTTGAAGTGTTTCATCTTCAATGACGCCCATAACGCCTTCAACCTTTTTCAAAAGATCCATATTCACTTTACTTTCATCATGAAGCGTTAACCTCAGTCTCGTCATACAATGAGCAATGCCACGAATATTTTTTATTCCCCCAAGTTGCTCTGAAATTTCTTTGGCCATTCTCTCTTCTTTCTTCATAATAGAATCCCCCTCCCTATTCTTATCGTTTCACTTTATAATGCTTTCTTCACAAAGCCTTTCGCTTCTTTTAGTTTTTCTAGTGCTTCCCCATACTCACACTGTAGTAATACCATAACGATAGCAACTTTCACATTACGATTTGCTTTTTCGTAATACTCTGCCGCTACTTCATAACTAACTCCTGTTGCTTCCACAATAATTCGTTTTGATCGTTCTACTAACTTTTCATTCGTAGATTGAACATCTACCATTAAGTTTTTATATACTTTTCCTACACCAATCATTGACGCTGTTGAAATCATATTGAGCACTAATTTTTGCGCTGTACCAGCCTTCAAACGTGTTGAGCCTGTTAATATTTCTGCACCTGTCTCTACTTCTACATTGAGTTTTGCATACTTACTTATTTCAGCATTTTTATTACAAGAAATACTCGCCGTACTTGCTCCCACACTATGTGCGTATTTCAATCCGCCAATTACGTAAGGGGTTCTACCACTTGCCGCAATACCAATCACTGTATCTTTCTCGTTTAAGCCAATACTTTTCAAATCTTCTTCTGCTAATTCTTCGCGATCTTCGGCACCTTCCACCGCCTTAGTAAGCGCTTTCAATCCACCTGCTATAAATCCTTGCACCATTTTATCATCTGTTCCAAATGTTGGTGGGCATTCAACCGCATCTAAAATACCTAAACGGCCACTCGTACCAGCCCCAATATAAATTAATCGGCCCTCTTCTTCAAAAGATTTAATAACAGTCTGTACGACCTTTTCAATGTGTTCTATTTCTTTTTCAACTGCTAACGCAACAGTTCGATCTTCTTCATTCATACTTTGTAACACTTCTTTTATACTCATCTCATCTAGATTCGTCGTTTTCTCATTACGGTGTTCTGTCGATAAATTTTCTAACATATTGCCACCCTCTTTGAAATTATATTTCACACTTTTATTATAACTTTAAGAAACTAAAAATCAATAACTCTTTCTTATTTTATGAAATAAAATTTCACAACATGACATATTTTTGTCAAAGATAATAAAGTGAAACTTTAATCAGCCCGACCCCCACCTAACTTTCTTTGCTTCCACTGAATTTTGAGGGAGGGGGCTTACTGCCCGGCAAATAGCGGGATAAAAAAAGATGAGTCCCCTCATCTTTTCTTCTACTTTAACTTCCGTAACCGCAAAGCTTCTTCTCGCGTCTCCATAAATTGATCCAGCACTTTATTGCCAATTCGATTAAAAGTAATCACATATAAAGCATCAATCATATTCAGTTGCGTCATTCTCGAAGCAATACTCGCAATACGATGATCTTGCTCTACATCCGGCATACAAAGGCGAATGTCCGCTTCTTTATATAAAGGTGATGATTGGTCAAGTTTTGTAATTCCGATAACAGTTGCACCTTGTCTCTTTGCATATTGCGCCATTTCAAGCACATCTTTCGTTCGCCCAGATGTTGAAATTGCCACAAATATATCGCCTTCTTTTAAATTCGTCACAAGCGGCAACATCATATGAAAATCAGATAGCATCATCGCTGTAAATCCGAGCCGTGTAAATTTATACGCCCCATCCATCGCCGGTGTCGCTGACCCACCTACGCCGTAAAATAAGATCTTATCCGCATTTACAATACGATCTGCAGCTTTCTCAAGTTCCTTCTTATCTATCGCCGTAACACTTGCCTCAATTGCAGCTTTATTCACATACGTAACTTTATTAAACAAATCGTACGGTCCATCTTCCTTATTCATTACTGAAAAATCGTTAATATTATAATCAGCAATCGTTAATTCACGAACAAGCGCTATCTTAAATGCTTTAAAGCTTCCAATACCGATTGTTTTACAAAAACGTACAACACTCGCCTCACTCGATCCCGCATTTGTAGACACTTCTTTTGTCGTTAAATTTGGAACAATCTCTGCGTTCTCCATTATGTACATGGCAACCTTCTTTTCAGCTGGTGAAAATTGATCCATATTATTTTCAATTTTAAATAGTAATGTTGAAGCTTTCACTATTTAACCTCCACTTCTTACGGTTGCGTATATTCTCTAATATCATTTGTATCATATAGATAAAAACCATCATTACCAGGTGGATGATGAACAATTACAGTTCGATCCCCTTTTTTATATGACGTTATTTCACCTTCAGATCTCTGTTTTTCCCATCCATATATCCAAATTGCAAAGTCAGGTACAAAAGCAGTGTACTTATAGCCTTTCGGTTTTCATCTTCTACATAGGAAGAAAAAATAGAAACTGGAAAATATTTCACTTTTTGATTCTTTCCATGCGGTAAATGGTATACATAGTGCAATAAGTATGATTACGCCTATAACCTTCCCCTTCGTAATCTTCAAACATCCCTCTCCTCGTCCACATCATATACATAGATTTTACCATAATTACAAACCACTCATGCTACATGCCCATTGCTTTTTGAAATAAAAAGAGCTTACCTACGTTAGATAAGCTCTTTCCCTCTATACAAAATACTTCTTTAAAAGTGGCGGCGTAATAATCGTTGTCAATATAACAACAATAACAATCGCTGTGAAATTTTCTTTCGCTAATAAATTCGCCGTCAGTCCATTTGCTGCGATAATCAGCGCTACTTCTCCGCGTGACACCATCCCTGCACCAATACTAATAGAAGATTGGAGGTTGAATCCTGTCAGTCTTGCTCCTAAACCTGATCCGATTAACTTTGTGAAAATCGCAACGAGCGTCATAATGATAATGAACCAAAGCTGACTCCCGATTCCTTGAAATGTAATTTCCATTCCGATACTTACGAAGAACACTGGTACAAATATCGCATAAGCAATCGGTTCAATTTTATGTTCCACTTCATGCTTATACTCCGTTTGAGAAATGGCAATTCCTGCTGCAAATGCTCCAATAATACCTGCAATTCCCATCATTTCACTGTAATACGAAAAAGAGAAACAAATAATAAGAGCCGCGCTAATTAAAGCTTCTGTTACGCGAAGCGGCACAAGCATTTTCATAATCCAAGGAACGACTTTCCATGCGATAAAAACAATACTTACAAAGAAAACAATTTTCTTTACAATGACAAGTGTTATATTCACATCTTGCGTTCCTAAGAAGCTCATAACAAACGCTAATAAAATAACGACAATTACATCATCAAATACGGCAGCACCTAAAATCGTTGTACTTTCTCTCGTATTCATCTTCCCTAAATCTCTTAGCGTTTGCACTGTAATACTAACCGATGTTGCACAAAGTAATAATCCTAAAAAAATGGCGTGAGATTGCATTAATCCAAACAACAGTCCTGTCACATATCCACCGATGAAAGGAAAAATAATTCCACCAGCCGCTACTGCAAACGACGATTTCAAATTCCGATTTAACTCTTCTAAATCTGTTTCAAGTCCCGCCATAAACATAAGTAGCAAAACACCAATTTCACTAAGCTCATCAATAAGTTCTGAACTATTAATAATACCTAGCACCGCAGGACCGATAATAATACCAACAAGTAATTTACCAAGTACAGAAGGCTGACCGAGTCTAACGCTAATATCACCAGCTAATTTCGTACAAAGTAAAATGACGACAAGTTCAAAATAAAATAACATAGCATCTTCTCCTACTATATAAAGTGAAACTTTAATCAGTGGGGGTTTTGTTCATCCCCCACTGATTATGAGCCCTCACCAATCGGGCGTTTACGGGCAGCCCGACCCCCACCTAACTTCTTTGCTCCAGCCGAATTTTGAGGTGGGAGTTTTACTGCCCGTTAATGTGGGATAAAATAAATCTATTTGTTAACCCGCATCCATTTCCGCACATAGTTTCCCCTATTCATCCGGATTTTATTTGTTAAATTTTTATTTGACAAAATATTCTGAATTATAATAAAGTTAATCCAGAAACTTTAAAAAACTACATACCATAACTGTACCTCCATTTACTTACGTACTCTTTTCTAATGGGCTCATACTATATTCGCAGTTATGGAAATGAAAAACGGGGGGAGAGTCCAAAATGAAGTCATTATTACGAAAAAAAGCGCTCAGTACTGAATCACCAAAGCAACTAGATAGAACATTAACTGCACTCGATTTAACGTTCTTAGGAATCGGCGCCGTAATTGGGACAGGGATCTTTGTATTAACAGGTATTGTTGCAGCAAAACATTCTGGTCCTGGTATTATGCTATCATTTCTTATCGCTGCATTTACTTGTGCTTGTGTAGCCTTTTGTTATGCTGAATTTGCTTCTTCTATACCTGTCTCAGGAAGTGTGTATACTTACGCATATATGACAGTCGGAGAAGTCGTCGCCTTCATCGTCGGATGGTGTTTAATGCTTGAATATTTACTTGCCGTTGCAGCTGTAGCTGTTGGGTGGTCTGGTTATTTACAATCTTTACTACAAGGATTTAACATACACCTTCCCGCCATAATCGCCTCGGCCCCCGGTGTTGGAAAAGGTGGTATCATCGATTTACCAGCTGTCTGTATTTTACTTCTTATTACTGGCCTTTTAAGTTTTGGTATACGTGAAAGTGCACGCATTAATAATATTATGGTTCTTATTAAACTAGCTGTTATCATTGCCTTTATCGTTGCAGGCGCAAAATATGTAAAGCCTGAAAATTGGACACCGTTCATTCCATTCGGATACGATGGTATTATTACTGGAGCTGCCACTGTATTCTTCGCCTTTTTAGGGTTTGATGCAATCGCAACCGCTGCAGAAGAAACGAAAAAACCACAGCGTGATTTACCAATTGGCATTATCGGTTCCCTTCTTATTTGTACTGTTTTATACATGATTGTATCTTTCGTTTTAACAGGCATGGTTCCTTATACACAATTAGATGTTTCTGATCCAGTTGCATTTGCATTGCATTTCGTTGGTGAAGATACAATTGCAGGATTACTCGCTGTTGGTGCGATGACTGGAATGACAACCGTTCTCTTAGTCGTTATGTATGGACAAGTTCGTGTTTCATATGCGATGAGCCGCGACGGTTTACTTCCAAAAGCGTTAGCACGCGTAAATAAAAAAGTGAAGATCCCTTTATTAAATACGTGGATTACTGGCGTTGTTGCTGCTTTATTAGCAGGACTTTTAGACCTACATTTACTCGCGAATTTAGTAAACATCGGTACGTTAACAGCCTTCACATTCGTTTGCTGTGCTGTACTTATTTTACGAAAAACACATCCTGACTTAAAACGCGGATTCCGTACTCCATTCGTACCTGTACTACCAGTTGTCGCAATCCTTTGTTGCTTATATTTAATGATCAATTTGTCTAAAACAACATGGATTAGCTTTGCAGTTTGGCTTATAGTCGGCTTATGCTTCTATTTCTTCTACTCTAGAAAACATAGTCATTTAGCTATTGAAAAAACAAATGATGAAGAGAAAAAGGCATAATAAAGTAGCTCGCCGATAAAAACGGCGAGCTACCTTCATATCTTATTATTTTTTTTCGTCAACGATTGTAAAATGATGAATATGCCAATGCAAGCTGTAAACCATGCCTAATTTCCTCTTGGTGTCGAGTATTTAACCATTCCAATACCCACAAGCAATAGGAAAATAATCACCTGATATATGAGCTTCCACTTTTGCATATATTCCCTCCTTTACTTCGTTCCCTTCTTTTTATTCTTCCAGGCATTCAAACTATCAAAGAAAAAGTTAATAAATAACGTTCCTAGTCCTGCTAATAAGAAAGTCATTAAAAATAAAACCCAAATACTTTTCTCTTTTAAGAAATAATATCCTACAAGGAGCACAACCGCGATCCATACATATTCAAGAATTCTTTTTAGCTTTTTCTGTTCCAAATTATTCGCTCCGATACGATAAACTTAACTAAATCTATACAATTCAATCAAATTTACACAAGTTAGTGCTTCATCGTGTTCTCGCAACCCCGAAGGGACGAGGGGTATAACACTCCACACGAGGCAGTATCGTTACCTCCTATTATCAAGCATTTATTTTACCCATCTTGATAGATTTATCGAAGCATTTACATCCCTATCGTGATGGCTATTGCATGAAGCACAACACCACTCACGTATTTTTAAACTCCACTGTCCTTCTGGTTGAACTATATGGTCGTATTTTACGCCGCAACATGAGCAAATCTTGCTTGAAGCGAACCATTTATCAGCTTTTACATACTCAGTGCCGTACTTCTCGCACTTGTATGACAGACATTGAAAGAAGAAGTGTAATTTTTGAAATGAAAATGCTTTCGATAGTTTTTTGTTTTTTAACAGGTTTGAGATAGATAAGTCTTCCACAACAATCCTCATTGGTTTGGTTTTCACCAATTTAGCTGTTGCTTGATGGATATGGTTATTTCGGATATTCGTAATTTTCCTAGATAACCGCAGGTGCTCAGCTTTCGCTTTTTCATATCCGGCAGATTGAATTTTTACACCTTTTTTAAATCTCTTCGACATATCTCTTTGTGCTGACTTTTTCCTTTTCAAAAGTTTTTTAACCTTAGCATCTTTGTTTATATTTCGTTCTTTCATACCATTAGAAGCTACAAAAAGCTCTTTTAAACCAACATCCACACCAATCGACTCATCGGTTAGTTCTTGTGATTCAAAGTCTTCTTGGAACCCTACACTCATCCACCAGTGACGACCGTCAAAGGTAACTCTTGGATTGGATGGTTTTTTATTTCTTGGTAGTTGTTGGCTTGTTTTCACTTCTCCAATAGACTGAATATGAACTACTTTCTTTCCTATAACCAGTCTTTCATAATTGGCATAAAATCCTTGAATTAAATCTTTTTTGGATTTATAAGAAGTGTGATAACCATTTTTGTACTTTTTGAACGAATTTTTTCTCGCCGTATCAAAATCTTTTGAAGCCTGTTTGGGAACTTGTGCATTGATGTCTTTTAACCACTCATATCTCTTTCGCTTCTTGATCTTTGTAAATCGTTTCTGTAAAGCTAACTGTGAAACAGATTTTCCAAATAGCTTATAGTATCTATCACTCATTCTTTTACAATAGTTATAAGCGAATCTTGCAGCGCCAGCATGGTTTCTAAGCACTTTTTCTTGTTCAGGCGTTGGAATTAGTCTGACTTTCTTCGCCAATATCATCAGAATGTAACTCCTTTAACGAAAGATTTGTTCTTCTGAATAGTAGCGTGTTCCACCAGCATTCTCGTAAGACTACTCGGATGCAAACCTGTTAATTCTGATACTTGACTAACTCGTGAAAATTTCATTATTATTCTTACCTCATTGAACCTACCATAGCACATGTGTTCGGTAGATTCAATGAGACTTAATAGATTTAATTAAATGTATCTCGTTCAACTAAGGGCGCAATTCCTTAGCCAGTTCTCTTATGAACTTCTCATGTTTTCACATGAGCGCAGACTATATGTTTATCTCTTTAGAGATAGAGGATTTTTCCACCACCATAGGCTTGTGATGTACTCTCGTCAGTTATACGAGATAGTCGTTGAACGTTCATCTTATCACTTTTGACTTAGATGATTCGAGGCGGAAGACCCATTGTTCTAGTGTTTAGGGTTTAACCTTGCACCATCTGATTGATTTTTTCTGCTTTCGCGACATTCACGCTCGCCATTTCTAGCCACGTTGTAGTTCAATCAGCTTTAGGGATTGCCCGCAGTAAACCCTCACTACTAGCCAATCACTTGACTAGCAGGGCTTACTGATATATTTAATTAACTTTCGTTATAATTGGTTAAATAAATCGTAACAGTTAATTACCCTTTTTCTATACTACTTTTAGTATAGCAAAAAAGAAGCCTATCATGATAAGCTTCTTTTCCTTCCCTCTTATTTGTTCATGCTTTTTTCAACAAGTGAAATCGCGTACTCTATCGTACGATTCATCGTTTCTACCTGTTCGTCTTTCACTTTCGCATCTTTTAATACAGCTTCTGCAACTGTAATTTTTTGCTGTAATGATTTCACTGAACCGTCCGTTACATTTGCAGCTTGCGCTTTCTTTACGACAGCTTTAGCCTTTTCAATGTTGATTTGTAATTTTTCTTTCGGTGTTTTTGGTTGTTCTTCTGCCACTTTTGATTGTACAAATGTTACATTAGCTGTTTTTAATTCGTTATACATTTGAATAATTTGTTCCCCAGTACTTCCGATATTTTCAAACGCTTGCTTTGCAGTGTTATAGCTTTTCTCTAGTTCTTGAAATGCTTCCTTTGAGTATTGACCTGGCTTATCACCAAATTCATACGTACCAGCTAACACTGCTTTTGCTTTTCCTAGCTCTTCATATAACGCGTTTACTTGCTCTAACTTCGTACGATTAAAAAACTCATTGTACGCTGCTAATACTTCTGAAGAACTTAATGCTTTACTATATAATTTTGCTAGCGCAATTTGACCATTTAACGGAATGCCACCATTTCCATTGCTATCTGGATCAGCTCCAAATGCAAACGGTACGTTCGGGTGATACACTTTTCCTTGAGCTGGTTGGCTATTTACTTTTTTACCATCTACATAAATGGCTACTTCATTTCCGTTATACGTTCCTGTTAAATGATATGTTTTGTTCGCTTCTAACTGAACGCCAACACGTTTATAACTACCACCAATATGAGCCCACAATTCAACATTTCCACTTCCTGTAGATTCAAAACCAATTCCACCACTCTCTGTATTTTGCAAAATACCTTGTCCACGAATTTCATTCATTGAAAATACAGTTTCTAACGTAAATGCATTTGCTACTTTTTCTTTTTGGGCTGCTGAAAACGGAAGATACCCAAATGTATTTGCTTTTCCGTTTAACTTCATAACACTCTTTTTCAATGTTTTCTCATATTCAATAGTCACATTGCCCTTCACATCACCTTTTGTACCAAATGGTGAATTGTCTTTAAATGTACCATCTGCAAAGTTCACATCGAAAACATCAGCCTTTGGCACTTTTACATTCGGATCGATATTATCTTTTTTCGTAGTAATTTCTGCCGTTAACGGCTGCACACTTTCATTGCCAAATGAATCAATTGCGACGACTTCAAGTAGGTATGTTTTCCCACCATCTAACCCTGCAAGCGTAAATGTAAGGTCTTTCGGCACTGGGTCACGGTAAAACTCTGAGAATGCTAATAACTTATTTTTAATCTCACCTGTTTGTTTATCCTTCGCTTGTACACGATAAGAATGAACAAGAAGGTTATCCAATGCTTGCGGGAATGTTACTGTTGCTGCGTTTTCTGTTACATTTGATACAGCAAGCTTTGCATCCTTAGCGAAGTATGGCTTTTCTTTATCACGATTTTCTACATGTGTAAATGTTTCTTTCTTTGCTGGCAATTTAATTTTCCAAGGCTCACCCGTCCAAGCATTCGTATGGAAATCACGACGGTTAATCGTTACCTCTTCATCATCTACTTCTACTAATAAACCTTGGCTTAACGTACTAGCTCCTGGCGGGATATTTCCTTGTACTTTACCGCCTTCAACTTCCATATAACTTACAGAAGATGTACCAACAGACGTAAAGTCTTTTTGATGAATTGATCTTGGATCATCTAACGGATAATGAGAATGACCTGAAAACGTAATGACTTGTGGGTATTCTTTTAATACTGCATTAATTTTCGTACTATCTTTCGTTCCCCACTCTTGGCTACCGTATACTGTATCTTTAATATGTTGATGTAAAAATACGAAAATCGGCTTTTCTGGATCATCCTTTTGCGCTTTTGCCATTTCTTCTTTTAACCAGTTAATTTGCTTGTCTGAATAATATCCATGAGTTGTCCCATCTTCCGGAGACATAACAAGGAAGTGATACCCTTTCACCACTTTATGATAATAAATCGATTCCATTCCTGTTTTTTCTAAGAAACGCTTCTGCGCTCCATCTACAGATAAGCCGTTCCAATAATCATGATTACCGAGAGAATTCATTCGTACCGCATCTTTATTTGCATTTTCATTATACACTTGCATGAAGCGATCATATTGTTGTACCGATCCTGAATCAGTAAAATCTCCTACAATTACAAATGCATCTTGTTTTGGAGCAAGTGTATTAAACTGTTCAATCGCTCTTTTCCAGCGAAACGTATCATCCGTTCCACTGTTTTTAATATGTACATCACTTACAACTGGAAAAACTAACTTCTTCTCACTCTGCATCTTTTCTTGTTTCTTCTCTTCCGCTTTGACTGATGTACTCCATGGAAATGATACAAACGCCAATACAAAAATCATTAATAATCCAATAAGACCTTTTACTTTTCTTAAAGCAATTCTGTCCACGTGAATCCTCCTCATAATAATTGATTCATTACAAGGGCTATTTTATCTAAAGCATATTAATGTCGTTTAAATCACAAATGAATTTTATTAGATTTTTGTAAATATACAGTTAATTATAAATTAAGTCCCACATTCCTCGTACTATTGTATACAACCACCTTTTGTCTAAAAGATTCTGATCATTCTTTTCCCATGTCTATTCACATATACTCTTTTCTATAACATGAATGATACGTTAAGATGTAAGCCTATTAGACAATCTTAATTTTTAACATTTTCTTCTTTTCTTAACACATCGGCCATGCTTCTACATTTAATAGTAGTAAAAGACAACTTAAAAAGGAGGGGTTGTATTGAAGAATAAAAAAAATATTGGCTGTTTCGCTCCTTTATCTATCATTTGTCCAGACCCTTGTCCACCGCCCCCTCCTCCAAATCCAAGTTGCGAGCTAGTAACAAATGAATTTGCAGGGAATTTCCTCATAACTAATAACACCATTCCCTCTGCCAAAGATGCATTACGATCAATGATACTATGGAAAAGTGATGGGATACTCCTTATATCAGGTACTGTCTCGGTTTACAATAGTACTAGCAGCACTGAAGCAAGTACAATTCAAATCGTTGGAGCAGTAACTAATATTTTCACTGTGTTTCCTGGCAATACAATATCTTACACAGGTAAAGATTTAATATCCGTTAGTATTATTAATATACAAAGTAATTCTTCACTATATTTAGAAGGCAAGTACTGTTGCCAATTTACATGTTGCTTATAGAATACCAATTTCATTACTTCCTCAATAAAAAAAACATACCCTTTACGGTATGCTTTTTTTATGAAACCGGATAACGTACTGTAATACAAAACTCTCCTTGATTAACAGTTGTTCCTGTCGTAGTAATTCGAATTGTAGTAAAATATCGTACAGTGAAAGTACCGCTACTTTGCGGTTGAACAGTAATCGTATCAACTACTGTAGCACCTACTAAAAAATCAACTGTAATTGGATTTGCACCTACATCATATTTCACATAACCTGAACCATACACTTCTTGCGTAATATTATTCGTATATACAATTTGAGTACCAGCACCTGTAATAGACCAGTCTGTACATACTTGATCTTGTACAAGCGTTTTATTAGAACAACAAGACAAACTGGAACTTCTCATTCCCATTTTGATCCTCTCCTATTCTGCTATGAAAGTGGATAACGTGTTGTAATACAAAACTCTCCCTGATACGTTCCAGCAGGTGTTGCCGGTAACACAACTTGTATACTATCAAAGCGGCGATACGTAAAAGCAATACTCGTTCCTGGGTTTAATGTTTGTGTATCAATTGTAGCCCCAGCAGAATCAAGTGCTTCTACAGTGATTGGACCTGGTCCAACATCATATTTCACAAAGCCAGTACCAATTACATTTTGATTAATATTATTTGTATAGAGAACATTATCAATTGCTGTTGCAACTACAGTAGCAGACCACGGACTACACACTTTATCTTGCACATAATTTTTATCTGGACAGCAAGTTAACGCGGACCCTGAGCACTCACAAGACATAGTTGTTTCCCCTCTCTCTTTTATATTCCCTATATGTGTATGTCCTTTAGAGTCTTTTGCCTGTACTATTCATCCATTTTCAAAAATTATTCAAAACTCAGTGCTAATAACTAGATAGATTCCGTTTTGTTTCGTTTTTTCATAAATTTATAGATAAAGATACTAGCCACGATAAGAAGAACGCCTCCTAATATCGGTAGCATATATTGTCCAACAACATCCGCTGCTTTTTCCCAATGCGGACCTAATTTCATTCCTACATATATATACAAAGCCGTTAACGGGAACATCGCTACAAATGTATATATGCTAAATTTCCATATGTTCATTTTCGCCATACCACATGGAACGGAAATAAGTGTTCGAACTCCTGGAACGAAGCGTCCAACAAATGCTACAACCGGTCCGTATTTCTCAAAGAAATCATCTGCCTTTTGAATTTGTTCTTCTTTAATGAAGAAGTATTTTCCGTATTTTATTAATAGAGGACGACCACCGTAATAACCGAGTGCATATAACGTTAATGGTCCTGTCGTTCCACCAAGCGTTCCAGCTAATACAGCTAGCCAAAAATTCATATCTCCCTCGTACACCCAATATCCAACCATGGGTAAAACTACTTCTGCTGGAATAAATTCAAACGTTAATGCTAACACAACTCCAAAATAAGAAAACTGCTTTAAAAACTCGATTATATCTAAAATAATTTGCTCCATTCTTTTAACTCCTATCCAATATTTACATTATGCTTTTCTTGTAATTGCACTGGTGCCATTTTTACAATTCGATTCAAAATGAATAACACAATTCCAATATCATCTAAAATACCGATAAACGGCAGGAAGTCTGGAATTAAATCAAGCGGCATCGCCACATAACCAACTAAAAAAGCAACAGATAAAATTTTCTTCTTTATTGAAACCTCTTTTGAAGTGAAAAAGTCAAATAGGAATGGAACAAACTTGCGGACACGAAATACAACTCTTAATCTACTAATAAGTTTTTTCATTTTTTATCTCCTCTCTTTGTATACAAAAAGGCCCCTACCAAATATGGTAAGGGTCCTAAAAAAGACAATAAGGGGCCTGTACCATTGCTGGTAAAGGTCTCACTAACAACGAAACGTTGCCAATAAAGCCGAGGGTTTCTCCCTGTAATGACGACTTTACTGTGATAAGTTACTCCCCTTTATATACACAATTTTATACAATCACATTAAAATATTTTAGAGGGCTTGTCAATACATTTTATGACTCGAACTATCTAGCTTACCCTTGACTAAAAATAAAAAACGTATATGAAATTTCTTACTATCTCATAATAAACATACTTATTTTTTTAAATGAAAGGAGAAATTTCATATGCATACCGTATGGAAAGGTGCACTTTCACTTGGGCTATTAAATATAGGAATCAAACTATATAGTGCCGTAGAAGAAAACGATATAAAATTTTTAAGTCTCCATAAAGAATGCCTAACACCTATTAAATATAAAAAGTTTGCTCCTGATTGTACGGATGAAGAAATCGATGATAAAGATATTGTAAAAGCCTATGAATATGCACCTCATAAATACATCATTATTGATGAAAAAGAATTAGCTGAGCTGCAAAAAGTTCATGAGCCACGGTCCATTCGTATTATATCTTTTGTCCAAAATAGCGAAATTGATTCTGTTCTCTATGACCGTTCTTATTTTATAGGCCCTACGCCGGGACACGAAAAGTCATATTTATTATTAAAAGAAGCTCTTGAACGTACGAATAAACTTGGTCTTATTCATATTTCTATCAGAAAAAAACAACACTTAGCTATTATCCGTAGCTTTGAAGATGGGCTTATGTTACAAACCATTCATTACCCTAATGAAATTCGCAATATAACAACTACACCTAATTTACCAAGTAACGAAGATCATCCTATTCAAAAACAAGAACTCACCGCGGCAATCAATTTAATTCATCATCTTACAAATCCTTTCGAACAAGAGCTATTTACAGACGAGTATAAAGAAGCTCTTACCGAATTAATCGAAAACAAAATTGAACAACAGGAAAAAACTGAAACAATCTCCCCAGCTCCAAACATCATCAATATTATGGAGACATTACAGGCAAGTATTGAGCAAGCAAAAATAAAAAGAGACAATAAAACAGAAAAAGAGGCCAAATAAAATTGACCTCTTTTTCTTTAAAGCGGATTACATTTCGGCATTTCGAGTCCAGATGATTGGGCTAATTTTAATAAATAATAACATTCCTCTCTTGCCATATGATCTGCCATTCTCGCTGATAATGCGCTTAATATTTCATTCGATAACTCCAGCTCTTCAACCTCATGGAGAAAATGTGAAAATAATTTCAATTCAAGTGAAACATCTTTTGTAAACTTCTTTAATGCGGGAAAATGATGAAGCTCTGTTCTTAAATACCCCGTCATTTCAACTGCCTTTAAGTAAAATTGTTCAAAATGCTTCGTAAATTCTTCGCTTTTCTCTTTTAATCTTTTTTCAACAAGATCTAACCCACCAGAAATAGAGCCCGCATGACCAGCCGCATCCGTTAACCAAACAAGATGGTAATGCAGTTCATGAAAAACAGGCGGAACTTCTCCTTTCTTTAAAAACTCTAACACCGTTATATACTCTTCTACTTCATTTACCATATGATTAATAAAAGTTGGCGTAAAATGAATAGTAATTTTCCCCTCCAACTGTTTCTGTATAATATTTAATTTAAACGTCCGAATCTCCTTAGCGGCTCGTTCTGCCTCTTTTGAAAATGCAATGAGATTCACATTACGAACTTTATTTAACAGATTCGTAAATGTTTCAAGAAAATAAGTGGCCTTTTTTATATCCTCTTTTTCCTTCGGAGCTAATGCATCAAGTAAAAACTGCGAATGATCAGTAAGCACCTTTAGCCAAAATTGATGCTCAAACAATGCACTTTCTTCATAATTCCTCTCCACTAAATCCCCTCCGTTTATTCGTCCTTCTCTATCACTTGAAGTTTATATCCATCTGGGTCTTGTACTACAATACTCTTCTCACTTTTGTTTTCTGTATATGCAATTTTATAAAACACTAACCTCTTCTTTAAGTTCTCTATGTTAGAAATTGAAAACATTAGAACATCAACCGCATCCGTAACACTCTTCTCACGCCCACCCAAACTACGATTCATTACAAAACTAACTCTCATTGAATCAGCATCATACCAAACCCCTGTTACATCTAATTGGGGTCTTTCTAAACTAGGCTTGATTCCTAAAATCCCTTCATAAAAATACAAAGTTTCCTTTAAGTTTTTCACTTCCAATACAATGAATTGTTTCACAGTCTCCACATTCATTCCCCCCGTACCTATTACTTTTTTATATGTGTCATAAATGCCTATTATGTCTGAATACAATACGTAGTGATGAAGAGTTAAGGAGGTTTATTCATGAATAAATATATGAGATCATTCGTGCCATACCATAGCCCTCAAGATCCTTGTCCTCCTATCGGAAAAAAATATTATTCTACTCCTCCTAATTTATTTTTAGGTTTTCAACCGCCAAATTTACCGCAATTCACACCAAAAGAGGCATTACAAAAAGGAACTTTATGGCCTGTTTTTTATGACTATTATGAAAATCCTTATAAAAAAGGGCGGTGACTACTGACGTGACTCAATCGCTACCAGAAGAATATTATCAACTTTTACTGGAGCTTCAAGAACTAGACTTTGTACTAGTTGAACTAACTCTTTATTTAGATACACATCCAGATGACACTGCTGCGATTAATCAATTTAATGACTTCTCCTATAAACGAAGGGTATTAAAACAAAAGATGGAAGAAAAATACGGACCACTTCAGCAGTTTGGAAATAGTTATTCTAACGCTCCATGGGAATGGAGCAAAGGTCCTTGGCCATGGCAAATATAAAGTAAAACTTTAATCGGTGGGAGCTTTGTTCATCTCCCGCTCATTATTAGTTAAACCAATCGGGCGTTTACGGGCAAGCGATCTCCCACCTAACTTCTTTGTTTCAACCTAATTTTGAGATGGGAGCCTTACCACCCGTTAACGCAGGATAAAGGAGAGAAACTATGTGGATTTATGAAAAAAAATTACAATACCCTGTTAAAGTAGGAACCTGCAATCCAGCACTTGCAAAATTATTAATTGAGCAATACGGTGGTGCAGATGGAGAATTAGCTGCTGCACTACGTTACTTAAATCAACGGTATACAATTCCTGATAAAGTCATTGGCCTACTTACTGATATCGGTACAGAAGAATTTGCGCATCTTGAAATGATCGCTACGATGGTTTATAAACTGACAAAAGATGCAACTCCTGAACAGATGAAAGCTGCTGGCCTTGATCCTCACTACGTTGACCATGATAGCGCTCTTCATTATCATAACGCTGCTGGTGTTCCATTTACCGCAACTTATATACAAGCAAAAGGCGATCCCATTGCCGACCTATACGAGGATATTGCCGCTGAAGAAAAAGCGCGCGCAACATATCAATGGCTCATTAACTTATCCGATGATCCAGATATAAATGACAGCTTACGCTTTTTACGTGAACGAGAAATTGTGCATTCACAACGCTTCCGAGAAGCAGTTGAAATTTTAAAAGAAGAACGTGATAAAAAGATTTTCTTTTAACACACATATCGTAACGATATGTGTGTTTTTTTATATGTAAAGTTAAATCCTTCCTAATTAACATATAAATAGTATATTTATTCAATTTAATGCATTATTTTTTAATTTTTATAAAATTCCCTCTTGCTTTCTAGTCATCAGACCTTTAAAATAATAACAGTTACTCGACAAATTATTTGAATTTTCGACAAAAATACTCATTAGGAGGATTTTCTTTATATGCGTACAACTTTAAAACCAGCGCAAATACTTTCGATTAGTTTACTACTATTCGCAGTTTTCTTCGGTGCTGGTAATATGATTTTCCCGCCCCTTCTCGGTCTTTCTTCCGGAGAGAACATGTGGGTTTCCATTACAGGATTTATTATTACAGACGTCGGTTTATCTTTACTAGCTATCGTCGCTGTTGCCCTTGCCGGTGGTAGTTTTAACACTTTAGCAAGCCGTGTTCATCCAAAATTCGCAGCAGTATTCGCTATCATTATTTATCTTTCAATCGGCCCACTATTTGTTATTCCACGAACTGGATCTGTATCTTACGAAATTGGGATTGCACCACTTTTCCCAGATCAATGGTATTCTATGTTGGCTTTTAGCGCTATTTTCTTTACAGTCGTTTACTTCCTATCATTAAATCCATCCAAATTAGTAGATCATATCGGTAAAATATTAACGCCAATTTTACTTGTAATTATTGCAATTATGGCAACAAAAGCGATTCTTTCACCAGGATCATTCACAGAACCTATCGGTGACTATAAAGACATCCCATTTTTCAAAGGATTTCTTGAAGGGTTTTTAACGTTAGATGCAATTGGGGCGCTCGTATTATCAACAATTGTTGTAAATGCAATTCGCCAAAACGGTATACAAGATAAAAAATCCATCGCAAAATATACAATTATTTGCGGAAGCATTGCTGCCCTTTTCTTAACAATTGTTTATTTCTTACTCGGTTATATCGGGGCTTCAAACGGAAACTTAGGACAATTTGAAAACGGTGGTCAGCTATTAGCTACGATTATGTATCAATTCTTTGGGACAAGCGGTAATGTTTTATTAAGTATCGCAATTATTTTCGCTTGTTTAACGACTGCAATCGGTGTTGTAAGTGCATTCGCAAACTATTTCGCAACAGTGTTAACGAATGTTTCATACAAGAAATTGGTACTATACGTTTGTATATTTAGCTTCATCATTTCAAACTTAGGCTTAAGCTTATTAATTAAAATTACATTACCTGTATTAATTATTTTATATCCAATTACAATCATTTTAATTTTCGTATCATTTATTGATAAATATACGAACCGTAAACCTTCTGTCTATATCGGAGCAATGATCGCTGCATTCCTTATTAGCTGTATTCATGCACTTGATAATGTGGAAATGATTCCAAGTTTTATCGCTAATATCGTACACACAATTCCTTTTTATAACTTAGGAATCGGCTGGATTGTTCCGGCAATTATCGGTGGTATAATCGGATACTTTATTCCGCAAACAGAAGCTGAAGGTGAAGTTTCTACGAAATAAAAAAAGAAGCAAGCATTGATTATGCTTGCTTCTTTTTTTATTTTCACATCGTATGTTTAAAAGTAAATAACTCTTCTTTTGACTGCACAACAGATTGTTCTTCTTCTACAACTGGCTTCTTTATCTCTCCGCCTAACCTTACTTTTAACATCGCCTCTTCTATACTTTTTACAATCATATTTCCTGAAAAAATAGTAAGCCCGAAAAAGGTAATTGGGACGAGAGGAATCCACGGATGCACTGTTAATGATCTAAAATAGACTCCTATTAACCCTGACCATTCATGTGTGTAAGAGTCTATTTCTTTTATCCCTATCGGTCCACCAAACTGGACTGTCCCTCCAAAAAACACCTCAAGTAACCCTAAATGAAGTAAAATGGTCAAGGTTTGAGTAAACTGTTGAAGAAATACAAGTATAAACGTCATATAGAGATGCGGAAAAAGATGCCTTATAACAATGTGCCTTCTCGATCCACCTAATATGCGCGCGGCATCAACAAATTCTTCTGTTTGTAATTTACGAACTTCCTTCGCAACATACAGTGCAATAACTGGCATCACAAGCATTACAAGTAATACAACTTGAAACGAAGCCCTTTCAAAAAAGCTTGTTGTTTCCTCCCCGCTTCCAAATAGATTTGCAAATTGAAGAAAAAAATACGCAATCATAACTGTTGGAATAACTGTGAAACTATCAAAAAAAGCCTCAATCTTTGAAAAACCTCTTCTTACATATGTTCCAAGTACAACACCAAAGAACACACCTATTACCATTCTAAGTGCCGCAATTAAAATAGATATACCAATCGTCCACTTCGCGCCTTCAATAACTAAATGTAAAAGGTCGTATCCTTTCCGATCTGTCCCGAGTAAAAATTGGAATGAAGGTGAAAACGGTGGCACTTGTGGATTTTCATCCGCATCATATTGCAATGTAACTTGCCTAATGTGTCCATCATTCCATAACGTATTTCCGATGCTCAAAAGAACTAATATGAAAAGAAACCCAATGCTTATCCAAAATCTTTTATCACGTTTTATATACGTCCACATATTATAATCTCTCCTTCATCGCAGCCGGAATGAGATAATGAAACAATTTAAATAAAATAAAAATCGGAATATAAATAAGCAGTACACTAACGATGAAAACCTCCACCCTAATACCTTCGTACGATTTTAAAAACATGAAAATACCACCCGTATTAAAAATCCATTCTATAATATATAAATTAGATAACATAAAAAAGATATTCGTTTTCGCAAAGAAAAGTGTACTAAGCAACACATTTCGTAAAATATGACGATTTAAAATATGAAAACGCCCCAAACCTTTCGCCTTAGCAAATAGTACATAATCTTTTTCTAATTCATTTTCAAAACGAAGCACTACCATTTTTACAAACATAATCGTAGTCGGGATGCTCAAACAAAGTATCGGCAATCCTCTAATCGACTCGCCTCCAATTGAAGCAATTTTAAAAGGTAAAAAACCTGTTTGTTTAAAAAACCATACAACTAAAATTTGTGATACTAAAATAAGAAGAATATCTGGAATGGATTCTAGGAAGATAAGAAATGATTTAATTCGATGTTGTATACGCGGTGAACTACTCATAATTACATAAACGATACAAAATGCTACAAATAATGAAATGAAAAAAGCAGCCAAAAAAATAATAATCGTTTCTTTATAATGGGCGAACAACTGTGGAAATAAAAATTTACCTCTCACATATTGCAAATTGGAAATATCCATTAAGTTCACAAACACTTCTTTTAAACTCTGTATGTACTTTGATACATCCACCTTAAATCCATAAAATAATTTCGGCAAAGCCCCTAAAATAATAATCCCCAAAATCGAAATAAGAAATTGAATCGTCACTTCCATCCCATTCAAAAATACTTTTTTGACCATTTTTCCCCTTCTCTCTCTATGATTTACCCTTTAATTCTATTCTTAATTTTCTGAATTGTAAATATTCAAACATAAAAAATCACTAGGTTATGATCCTAGTGATTCTTTATGTACATGTTTTTCTCTTTTCGCAAACGGCATATACACAATAAAACATCCAATAAGCGCTGCGAGTTCTAATGAAATAATGTAGTAAGGATGCGGTCCTAACATATCGAGTAATGAGGCAGTTTCTGGCTTATGAGCTAAAAACATATAATTTCCACCCGTTTTGTAATTCACAAACGAAACAATTGGAATCAATATGTTTAAAAATATCATTGTGCGTTTAATAGATTGTACTGTCGGACGATACCCTTCTACCCAGGTCATAAAGAGCGGTGCCCAAATGAGCAATACATGCGCAATGAAATATTCAATGAAACGAAAATGCGGAAAAGCATACTGCAAGTTTGGCGTTAAAATGGCTTGTGATGCACCGATAATTCCTGTGAAAAACACAATCTCATATATGCGATAACTTTTCGTTACAATCATAATTGACGCTAATAATAAACTAATCGTACATAACTCAAATGGTAATGAAGTGCCTAGGTCAAAAATCCCGGCTTTCCATTCCCACATATGAAGCCCAATTTCACTTCCTATAAATAGAAATGCAATCGCATATCGAACCGTTATATTCCACTCAATTTGACGTAATACATCTTGGTATTGATATAAAAAAACGATCCCCACCAACATAATAAATAATATAATGGCATGTTGCCTTGAGTATGGAATAAATGGCTTTAATGGATGCGCACTAAAATAAGTTTCCATCTTCCTTCCTCCTCTCCTTCCTACAATATTATTGTAGGAAAGAAACAACGAGTCAATTCATTTGCTTAAGCTAGGACAACCTCTACCTTACATTTACATATTCATACCTTACAAAACTGTAAGGTTATTGTAAGCTAAAACGATTTGTCAGATTCTTCACCTCTTCTATACTTAATGTAGATACTAAAACGAACGAAAAGGTGATAAATAGATGAAGAAGAAAAATAAAGTGTTAATTACTAGTGTAGTAGCAATCGGAATTGCAGCTGGATCATACTTTGCATTTGCTGGTGGTGGTGGTTCAGATGTTGCAATGGCATATAGCAGTTATAAAGTAACAGAAAAACAAATCGAAAACGCGCAAAAATTTGGCGGTGAAGTTATTCCAAACGGAATTGAAACTATTTCATTTGATCCAACAAAAGGCACGTATGAATTAGCGGTTAAAAAAGGCGATGAAGTGAAAAAAGGGCAGCTTCTGTTTAAATATAATGACCCTACTGCTAAACAAGGTGTAACGGAAGCAGAAATGCAAAAGAAAATCGCACAAAAAGAAGTAACATTGTTCCAAAAACAAATTGATGCAGCGAAACAAAAATTACAAAAAGATAAAAATGCAGGTCTTCCTCAGGAAGCATTAAAAGCATCGGAAGTCGAAGTGCAACAATTAGAATCACAACTTGAAATGAAAAAGTTTGAAGTTGAAAAATCTGATGAAATGATTAAAGCAGCAAAAGAGAAAGTAAACACTCTTTCTGTAACAAGTCCTGTTGATGGTGTAATTGATGATATCGTGAAAACTGCTGATGAAAAAACAGGTATGAGTGGCATTACTCTTCGTCATGCTGGTCAATTTAAAGTAAAAGGTCAACTTTCTGAATATGAGCTTGCTAGTATGAAAGTTGGGCAAGAAGTAACTGTTTCATCAAAAACGGTCGCTGGTAAGACTTGGACAGGAAAAGTAACGGAAATTGGTTCTACACCATTAAAGAGCATGGACGAAAATAAAACTGTTTCTAACTATCAATTCACTGTCACATTAGATAATAGTGAAGAATTACAAAACGGCTTCCACGTTTACGTAACAAGTAAATCTGGCGAAGCAACTGGTACAATTGTTCCGAAAAGCAGCATCGTGAAAAAAGGTGACAAAAATGTTGTCTTCGTTGTAAAAGATGGTAAAGCGAAAGAACAAGCGATTACTGTTGAATTCGAGACAGATAGCGAAGCAAAAGTTTCTGGAGTAAAAAAAGGAGAGCAAATTATCTCTAAACCTGAAAAAGACTTAAAAGATGGTATGGAGGTTGTCGCCCAGTGATTAACTTAAAAGGCATCACGAAATCCTTCCAAAATGGTGCAGAGTCCGTTCAAATATTACACGGAATTGACGTAACACTAAACCAAGGAGAATTCACTTCTATAATGGGACCTTCTGGTTCTGGTAAATCAACTTTAATGAACATTATCGGTTGCTTAGATAAACCAACGACAGGTGCGTATGAATTAGCGGGACAAAATATTTCAAACATGTCTGAAACCGAACTTGCACGCGTTCGTAATAAAGAGATCGGGTTCGTATTTCAAAACTTCATGTTATTACCGAGACTTACAGCACTTCAAAATGTAGAACTACCTCTTATTTACGCTGGAGTCGATAAAAAAGAAAGACGTGAACGCTCATTAGCCGCTTTAACAAAAGTTGGTTTAGCAGATCGAGCTACTCACTTACCGAACGAATTATCCGGTGGTCAAAAGCAGCGTGTTGCCGTTGCCCGTGCAATTGTAAATAACCCAAAATTCATTTTAGCTGATGAACCAACGGGTGCACTTGATACGAAAACGAGTACACAAATTATGGACCTCTTTTACGAATTAAACAAACAAGGCTCAACAATCATTATGATTACCCATGATCGTGAAATCGGGGAAGCTGCAGCACGTCAAATTGTAATTCGTGACGGAAATATCGTCCAAGATTGGAGAGGTTAATTTTGAACACGAGTGAAAATATACGCATGGCCCTTTCCTCTATCTTTGCTCATAAAATGCGTTCTATATTAACAATGCTAGGTATTATTATTGGTATTAGCGCCATTATTACTATCATTTCAATGGGTGATGGTACAAATGCAAAGTTTAAAAAAGAATTAGGCCAAGGAAAAGATACAGAAGTAACGATTTACTACAACAACCCTGATTACGGAACTGATAGTGCCAAAATTACAGCTGATATGTTAAAACGTCTTCAAACTGTGCCAGGCGTTAAAGATGTTTATCCAGATGTAAGTATGAAAGTAAAAGCATCTTCTGGTTCAAAAGATGTCTCTCTTGATTTAAGAGGTGGAACAGGCGCCTTCATGACAGATGCGAAAATAAAATTAGTTCACGGTCGTGAATTAAATGATAGTGAATTAAAGCAAGCGATTCCTGCTGTTATTTTAAATGAAGAAGCTTTCAATAAATTATTTAACGGCTGGGAATCAAATTTATACACTGACATAAAAGGAAAGCCATATAAAGTAGTCGGTGTGTATGAAACGAAAAATGATTTCGGAATGGCTATGTCAGAAGGTTATACATCACTTGAAAACGCTCCTGTAATCTCAGGAGTAACTGAGTATGACTCTGTAAGATTAATATTAACTTCACCAGCAGAACGTAAAAGTGTAGAAAAACAAGCCGCTTCTGTTTTAAACGATATGAAAGCTCCTAAATTTGAGCATAAATTTGAAGCTCAAGATATGGGTGAATTTACGAAGCAACTAGATGAATCAATAGGTATGATGAAAATGGTATTCGGTGGTATCGCTGCTATTTCATTACTTGTTGGTGGTATCGGTGTAATGAACATCATGCTTGTATCTGTAACAGAACGTACACGTGAGATTGGTATTCGTAAAGCACTTGGTGCAACACGCGGTAAAGTATTAACGCAATTCTTAATCGAATCTTGTATTTTAACAGGACTAGGTGGTTTTATCGGATTCATGCTCGGTATTTTCTTCGCTTGGATCGTCTCAATCTTTGCCGGATGGCCACTTGTTATCTCAAAAGAACTTGGACTTCTTTCAGTAGGTATTTCAATGCTAATCGGTATTGCATTCGGACTACTACCAGCTAACAAAGCTGCAAAACTTGATCCAATTGAATGTTTACGATATGAGTAAATAAAAAACGTAGGAGTGTACACTCCTACGTTTTTTATTTACCTATCAAATTGTGTTTCTTCTATTATATATGTTTCACGTTACAACTATCTTTCTAATACTCTTCATTCTTTATAGATACTCGGGCTATTATCGAATCCTATTATTGCAAAAATAATATGTAATAGACAAAATACAAGGCGTAATTTTTTCCATGCATCGACTTATTTTGTAACAATTCTATCGATATTTCATTAAATTTCACCTCATTTATATATTTCCACAGTCAAAAATATTATTATTTTATAACTAAATTTTCGTTTCGACAGTAAAACACACCATTTTTGTAATACTTCAGAAAACAATTAGAAACATTACTGTAATACTATTAACGTTATAGAAATTGAAATACCACTCATTTTATGTTTCACACGCTCTAATCCTCCAAAAAACAATAAGGAAGCGCTATCAGGTTATTTATGGAATTATTACAGAATATTAATGCCCCGTTACGAAAGCTTTGTAATTTTATGTTTTTCGCAAATAAGAAAATAATGGTTGCTATAATGAGGTCAACGAAAACAAATGCAATGGAGGCTATTATGAAAAAATTTATGGGTATAGCAACAGCAGCGGTTTTTGGTCTTGGGATTTTCACAACATCTGCTAAAGCAGAAACAATCGTAACGACTGACGTACTAAACGTACGAGAAAACCCAACTACTGAATCAAAAGTTGTAGGAAAATTATTAGATGGATATAAAGTAAATGTTTTACATACAGAAAACGGATGGTCAAAAGTTAAATTGAATAGCGGTAAAGAAGCTTTCATAAGCGCTGACTATACGAAAGATACTTACTACGTAACAGCAAACGTATTAAACGTACGTGCTGGAGCAAACACAGACTCAGAAATTCTTGGTAAGTTGAAACAAGATGATGTAATCGAAACAACACACGAAGTGCAAAATGACTGGATTCAATTTGAATATAACGGAAAAACAGCTTATGTTCATGTTCCTTACTTAACAGGTAAAGCACCAGTTAAGGTTCAACCAGCAGTTAAAGTTGAAAAAGCAATTAAAGTTCAAGACACAGCTAAAGTTCGTGAAGCAGTTAAAGCTGGTGAAGTAGCTGAAACTCAAGCAAAAGCTAAAGCAGAGGAAGCAACTAAAGCTCGTGAAGTAGCTGAAGCTCAAGCAGAAGTTAAAGCTCAGGAAGCAGCTAAAGCTCGTGAAGAAGCTAAGGCTCAAGCAGAAGCTAAAGCTCAGGCAGATGCTGAAGCTCAAGCAGAAGCTAAAGCAGAGGAAGCAGCTAAAGCTCGTGAAGAAGCTAAAGCTCAGGCAGCAGCTGAAGCTCAAGCAGAAGCTAAAGCAGAGGCAGCGGCTAAGGCTCGTGAAGAAGCTAAAGCTCAGGCAGATGCTGAAGCTCGTGAAGCGGCTAAAGCTCAAGAGGCAGCTAAAGCTCGTGAAGCGGCTAAAGCTCAAAAACCAGCTACACAACAACCTGTTGCAAAAGAAACTGAAACAAGCACACCATCATCTTCTCGTGAGTTACGTGTTGTAGCAACAGCTTATACAGCAGATCCACTTGAAAATGGTTATAAAGCAGGCGACCAAGTAAAATCAGCTTTAGGCCACAACTTAACAGCTAATCCAAACATGAAACTAATTGCAGTTGATCCAAGTGTCATTCCATTAGGTTCAAAAGTATGGGTTGAAGGTTACGGAGTAGCAATCGCTGGTGATACTGGTGGAGCTATTAAAGGAAATAAAATCGACGTTTTAATGCCAGATAAAGGCACTTCAAGTAACTGGGGACGTAAAACAGTTACAGTGAAAATTTTAAACTAATTACTATAAAAAAAGAGTCAGTCTCATTGTTGAGGCTGACTCTTTTTTTTACTCTATTAAACTACTGAAAAATGTCACAGTAAATGAAATTATATCAACGATTTTTCAAATATATCTATCGTAACCTACAATATATCAACGATTTTTCGAATATATCTATCGTAACTTATAATATATCAACGATTCGACAAGAGATATCGATTTATCGACAAACTTTCACATTAAAAGCACTTTACTATTAAAAAGGCGTTCCAAAATTTAGAACGCCCCCTATCTTCCCTATTCCACACAAGTAAACTGCGTCCAAGCCCCTACATAATCTAGTAAGAATAACTCCTCTTCCGCAATTGTACCGACAATATTTTTTCGTTCATCTATCGGCATCTCTTTCAAGATGATTTGCAGTTCACCTTTGTACTTTCCGAATGAGTTATTACCAATTACAACTTGCCCTCTTTCCTGTAGCACACTTTCGCGCACCGGGAAGTCATAGTCTTTGTACTTTTTACGCACTTCTGTAGAACGTACCATATATTCTGTTATGTCGCCGCGTCTTACGTGTAATTCTTGCAGCGTCGCTTTCTTCTCTACTTCCGTTGCTTCGTCTACAAAGTGTACCTTCAGCTGCAGCATGTAACGATTTAAGTTTCCTAATTTCTCTAACTCTTCTTCACTCGCATAAGCATTTCCGATAATGACATCATCAATTAGCCCTGTTGCCCATAAATGCTTCGCTTGTACTTCAATTGGTAAATTACGATGCTCTTCTAACGTACATAAACCGTCGTTAATATCCCATGGACCGATGTTTGCGGCATTTGATGTAATAAAGGCTGCACTGCGAATACCGTGCTTTTTAAAACGTTCACTACATCGAATGAAATAATCGTACGGAAGACCAGTAAACTTTTGTGGATAAAAATTATGGCAACCGATTAAAGCTGATTTATTCGCTTGATGCGAAAGAATATTTTCTAAGTACGCAATATCGTTACTTACATTTAACTCAATTTTTAAACCGTACGGATTATTCGTCATTTTCGCTTCCGTTAACCCGTCAAAGCCTACATCTAAACGAATACCATCTGCGCCTAATTCTGCGAAAAATGATAGATTGCTATAACTAATACCAAGCTGATCAAACACAGCTGGAGCTACATCTAAAATAACTTCCATATTGTTATCTTTTGCGTGATTAATAATCTCTTTAAATTCAGCTACAATTTCTTCTTTTGGACGATTCACAGATAACAAACAAGTAAATATTCTTGAAAAACCGTGTCGTGCCGCTGCGGAAATATAAGCCATATCTTTTTCTTTCGTTGAATGCTCTGGATAAAGTGAAATTCCTAATTTACGCTCCATGCTTTTGCATCTCCTTCACACGTTGTATTAATGCCATGCCCGTAAATCTATATTTTGCAGATAAACATGTTGCACATAAAATGGTCGGTATAATAATTACGTAAGGTGATTGTAAGCTTAGCATTACATATGCACCCATTGAACAACCGATAAACAAAACTGATACGAGTAGTAAAACTAATAAAGATTTACTTTGTACCCATTTCGAATAATGAGCAATGCATTGTCCGATCACAAATGTAATTAAGATGATAATTGCTCCGAGCATTCTGTTTTCTCCTCTCCTGCTATTTGTTGTTTCTCATACATTTTGAAGAATGGATAGTAAATAATAAATGAGATTACAAAGTTAATAATTACAAGTACGCCAGCCATAATTGTCCAGTCCGTACTAATCACTGCTGCAATTGGCGCTAACATCGTAAATGGCAACTTCGCCATCATAAGTGGAATCATACCTGAAACAACTGCGAAATATGATACCGTCGTTGTAACTAACGGTGTAATAACGAACGGAATAATTAAGATTGGGTTCATTACAATCGGTGCCCCGAAAATAATTGGCTCGTTAATATTGAATAAACCTGGCACGAATGATAATCTACCTAACTCTTTTAAGAACTTAGATTTAGAGAACATAAACATAATGACTAAAGCTAACGTTGAACCCGACCCACCAATCCATACGAACCATTGAATAAATTGCTCTGTAAATAAGTTTGGTAACTGATGTGCATTTCCTGTAGCTGTGAACACTTCCATATTTTCAAGAATTGCTGAATCCCACATCGGACGAATGATTGGTCCTAAAATCGCTGGGCCATGAATACCGAATGACCAGAAGAACACGATTAAAAATACTGTTAATAAACCGCCGAATAAATTGTTTCCTACTAATACTGACTTTAATGGTGCGATTAAATATGTGATCGTTGTATTTACATCAAATTTTAAACCGTAACGAATACCCCAGAATAAAAGAATAACTACTAGAGTTGGAATTAATGCTGCAAACGAGTTTGCAACTGCTGGAGGTACACTTTCTGGTAATTTAATCGAAATATTATGCTTAATCATAAAATGATAAATTTCTACTGCAATTAATGCAGTAACAATTGCGCCGAATAAAGACGTGGCACTTAATGTTCCTACTGAAATGTATCTACCCGCATCAATAACACCTGGTACAGCTTTCGTAATTTGAATTGGTTCAACTGATGCTAATAAAAAGGCGAGTACAGAGAGTAACCCTGCGCTTAATTGATTGAGCTGATAAAAATTAGCGAGCGAAGCCCCTACCCCAAAAGCTGCGTATAATGCCATTAAGCCTACTGTAAATCGGAATGGAATATCTAAAATATGACGAAACGGTGCAATCCACTCCATATATGCATCAATTGGTAAGTTTAAAAAGATAACGAAAAATGATCCGACGATCGTTAATGGTAATGTAGAAATAACCCCGTTTCGAATTGCTAATAAATGTCGCTGTCCTGCAATCTTTTGCGTTGTTGGCATAATCTTCTGTTCCATAAAACTCATAAACCCATTCATCAATAGCCCTCCCTTTGTTCAATATAACTAAAAGTTATAACATTATAATGTTTATGTTTAAAAAAATATAATTACGCTAAAACTAATTCTTCTGCCTGCTTAAGTACTTTCAAACCGTCACACATGCCATAATCTCGTTGGTTTATAATAGCAACTGGTATATCGTATGACTTTGCAAGAAACGCTACGGCCGGAAATAAATATTTCACTTGCGGACCAATTAAAACGACATCTGCTTCCTTAATTTCAAGCTTCACAAGTTCTGAATCAACTGCCTTAATTTTATAATCCTTCCCTTGTTTCTTCGCCTCTTCTTGCATTTTTCTTACAACCATACTCGTTGACATACCTGCAGCACAACATAATAAAATATACATATTATACTGTCACTTTCTCTTCCACACGTTTATGAAGAGCGATAAATTCTTCAGCAAGTTCTTTCACTGTAATTGCATTCATTAAATGATCTTGTGCATGCACTAACAGTAAACTTATTTCTGCATGATTTCCTCTTGCTTCCTCTTGAATTAAATCCGTCTGAATACGATGAGCTGCTGAAATTTCTTCACTAGCAAGTTCCATCTTTTCACTCGCATTCTCAAAATCTCCTTGTCTTGCAAAAGCGATTGCTTCAAGCGCCGCGCTTCTCGCGTTGCCACCATGTAAAATTAACGCAAATGGAGTTTGCATATCAGTCATTTTAACTTCCCCCAAGCTTTGTTTTTCTATATGTTCATCTTATTATGAAAACGCATACAATTAAACATAAAAAACTTCCGTTATGTAACGGAAGTTTTTATATACTTTTTCAATACGATAATAAAATCTCTTGAAAACCTTCAATTAATTCAGCCTGAGTTAATTTCTCTATCGTATTCTGATTAGACATAATATCATATAAAAAATCATAAAGCCGTTGCAAATCTTCATTATTATTGCGCTTCACACTAAATAAAATAATCAATTGTACTTTTTTATCTCCCCACTCAACAGCCTTATCAAGTGTACAAAATATCAAAAATGTTTCCTCACTTAATAACTGCATCGGATGCGGAATCGCCACTAAATTTCCAACCGCTGTCGGAGATGTATTTTCTCTTTCCATAACAGAAGCATAAAAATTTTCTGGCACATAGTTTTTCTCAGCGGCTTTCTCACATAAAAATTGAATAACTTCTTCTTTCGTAGAAGCACTACGATTTAAAAAGATTAAATCTTCTTTTATATATTGCTGCACACTATTATTCACATGCGTAAACAATTGCTGACCAATCGATTTAATCTCTTTATCATCAAATATTGAGTTCACTTTTATAACTGGAACAGGCAAACCACTCGGTATATGAATCGTACTAATAATACAATCTATTTTGTCTTTATAAAGGTCTTCTACTTTCAATTGATAATAACCTGTAATACCTACAATCTCTAATTTATCTCGAAACTGTGATAAAATTTTATATTTTAATAGTTGTGCACTCCCTTGACCAGTCGCACAAACTAGTAAACATCTTTTCTTTTGATTCTGCTCCTGCAAACGGCTCATCGCTCCGCCGAAATGAATAGCAATATAACCAATTTCACTTTCAGGGATCGATTCACCCGTATATTCACCAATTATATCTCCAACGAGAACCGCAATTTCAAAAGCATACGGATAATTCTTTTTCACTTCTGCCAAAAGAGGATTTCTCGTATTTAACTTATACTTCAAACGATTTAATAACGTTTTTAAATGAACACCAAATCCAAATAATAATTCTTCATCATAATAAAAAATAAGATTCCGTTCTTCCGCTACTTTAAAAAGAATATGTTGCATAAATGCATATATATCTTTTCCTAATAGCTCTTCTACATTTTCATAGCGATCTCTCGCTGTAACAGCAGTACTTAACAAATGCACTGTCACATATAATACTTCTTCTTCTGGAAATAAAAGTTTTAACTCTTTCTCTAAATCTCCTAAAATCTGCTTCGCAATTGTATATTCTTTCTTTATTATAAGTTCTGATTGCTCCACATGCAGTCCTGTCATATAATGTTGACTTTGACAACGCTTTAATGCGATTGCAATATGAATAACTAGATTATCAATTTCTATATCAGATAAATATATTGTTCCACCCTCAATATACTTTAATATAATTGAACGAATGAGTGATATATGAGGTAACGATACATATGTATCCGTCTGCTCAAATTGCTCATGAAACGGAGTATGTTCATAACGTGGTAAACCATATTGTGATAAACAAGAACGAATATTAAATTCCTCTCCCACAATACGTATACCATAATACGGTCTCTTTTCAATTTGCAATGTATAGCGACCGCATATATCTGTAACATCTTTCATAATTAAATTTACAGTTGATTTACTCACGTAAATTTCTTCTGCTAACTGCGAAAGCTTCACATATCCTTCTGTCGTTAAAACACGTTGTAAAATATACGCAACTCTTTCTTCATAAGAAGTTGGGATCTTTTCCGTCTGTTTTTGAAATAGACTCACACAAAACTCTTCAAATATCTTCGTTTGTATAATTTCTAGTTCATATCCAGTCCCTCTTTGCGATTCGATTTTCGCTCCGTTTTCTTCCAATATATCATTTAATAATTTTATATCTTTTTGAATCGTCTTCGTTGATACATGTAATCGGTTCGCTAAAAAAGCTCGATTTAACATCGATTTCTCTTCTAAAAACTCCTCTAAAATAGAAATTAATCGCTGATGCACCTTTGTCATAGCTCTTCCTCTCGCTCTTTATATATAAAGGGGGAAAAGCTGCTGAAATCAGTAGTTTTTCCCCTTTATATTCTCTCTATTTCTTTAATGTAAATCCGAATTTATCCCAAGCATGTAAATAATCTAGTAAGAAAATCTCTTCTTCTATAATTCGACCAACTACATTTGTTTTTCCTGTATTCACCATATCTTTTAATGCAATTTGTAATTCACCTTTATACTGGCCATATTGCTCATTATCAATTAAAAGATCGCCACGCTTAATTTCACGCGTATTATGAGGTTTAAACTCTTCTTTTTTATATTTCACACGACTTTGTGTAGAACGAATCATATATTCAGATACATCCCCGCGATAAAAATGAGGTTCTTCTAATACGATAATTCTTTCTAAATTTGTCGTTGTATCGTATAGTTCTATATCAAATGTTTGTTTCTCTTTATTTAACGCACCTAGTGCTTGTAATTCTTCTTCTGAAGCATAAGCGTTCGCAATAATAACATCATCAATTAATTCTGTCGCAAATAAATGCTTCGCTTGCGTTGTCATCGGTAATTCACGATGCTCTTCTAACGTACATAAACCTTCTGTTACTGGCCAAGGTCCGTATGTTGCATCAAATGATGAAATAAATGCAGCTGTTCTCATGCCGTAATCTTTAAATTGTTTCGAGCATGTAATGAAATGATCGTATGATAACCCCGAATAGCGGTGCGGATAAAAATTATGACAGCCAATTAAATTCTCACGGTTTGGTCTATGACTCATAATGTTATCTACATACTTCGTACCATTACTCATATTAATCTCAATTTTCAAACCATACGGATTATAAGTCATAATTGATTCTTCTAATCCTGAGAAACCAACATCTAAACGAATACCGTACGCACCTAATTCATGGAAGAATGATAAATCATTATACGAAATACCTAATTGTTCAAAAACAGATGGACTAATATCAACTAATACTTGGAACCCTAATGCATTCGCATGAGAGATCGTTTCTTTAAATTCTTCAATAATTTTCTCTTTTTCTCCATCCACAGATAGTAAACATGTGAACACACGTGTAAATCCGTATTTACTTGCTAATGTTACATATTCCTTATCTTTCTCTACCGTTGAATGTTCTGGATAAATAGAAATACCTAATCGTCTCATATGTACACGCCTCTTTCTTCATTGTTTTGTAAACCTTTTCAAATATATGTAGTAAAAAAGTATATATCCCCTTCTCATTCACTACCTTTTGAATCCGCTTTCTTTAAAGAAAAAACAATTTCTATCATTCATAACAACTACAAGTCTATACATCTATACTTTACATCTTTTTTTCATAGTTGTGTAGCGTTTACACAAATTTGTCAGTTTTTCATTTTAAAAATTGTTATCCGCTTTCAAGACACCTTCCTTGACTGCTACATTGACCAATACATATACTCAAAAGAAAAGAGATAAAGTGAAACTTTAATCAGTGGGGGGTTTTGTTCATCCCCCACCGATTATTAGCCTTCACCAATCGGGCGTTTGCGGGCAGCAGGGCTTCCACCTAACTTCTTTGCTCCAGCCAGATTTTGAGGTGGGAATTTTACTGTCCGCAAATAGCGGAAAAAATGTATATAGGGGATGAATATATGGGAGAGGCAATACTCGTAAAACGAGAACCGTTATGGACAAAAGAGTTTGTTGCTTTAATTTTTGCAAACTTATGTATGTTTTTAGGGTTTCAAATGTTAATTCCAACTTTACCTGTTTATGTGAAAGAAATCGGTGGCACAAGTTCAAATATCGGATTGGTCGTCGGTATGTTTACCGTTGCGGCACTTTTTGTTAGACCGCTAACTGGAAACGCCTTACAGAAATTTAATAAAAAAATCATTTTAATGATCGGTACTGCTATTTGTTTACTCGCTATGGGCAGTTACCTTTTCGCCTCTACCATTTTTCTCTTGCTTGCCGTTCGTATTTTACACGGAGCTGGCTTCGGTATTACAACGACTACATATGGAACTGTCGTTTCTGATTTAATTCCAGCAGCTCGCCGCGGAGAAGGCATGGGATATTTCGGACTTTCTGGAACCATTGCAATGGCTCTCGGCCCACTAATCGGACTATGGCTTATGCAAGCATATAATTTCAACGTTCTTTTTTTATGTGCACTTTCATGCACAATCGTTTCATTAATTTTAACGAAACTACTTCAAATCCAAAAAACGAAACAACCACCAAAACAATCATCTGGTACTTTTCTCGATGGATTTATTGAGCGCAAAGCTTTACTTCCTTCATTATTAATATTATGTATTACATTAATGTACGGAGGAATCGGCAGCTTTATCACACTATTTGCTACCGAAGTTGGCATTGCTGATATTAGTCTCTTCTTTTTATGTAACGCGCTAGCAATCGCTGTAACTCGTCCATTTTCCGGAAAGTTATATGATGCGAAAGGCCATACATTCGTCATCATTCCAGGGGTTATTATAACGTTCGCAGGTATTATTTTATTGTCGTATACAACGACAATTCCGAGCTTAATTATTGCGGCAGCCTGTTATGGAAGTGGTTTCGGAGCGATTCAGCCTGCGCTACAAGCATGGATGATCGACCGAGTAGCACCGCACCGACGAGGAGTCGCAACAGCTACATTCTTCTCAGCATTTGACCTTGGAATTGGTGCGGGAGCGATTATTTTCGGATTCATTGCACATTTTACAAACTATGCGACTGTATATCGTTATTCTTCCCTATTACTTATTGCTTTTCTGTTCATTTACATTACAAGTATAAGAAAACAAAAGCACGGAGATAAAAATACAGAAAAAGCTGCTGGATAATTTAGCGGCTTTTTTTCTTGCAAAAAAAGACTACTTAATAAATATTAAACCCCATGTTGGCTTTATAAAACTACATGCATTTCCCTACATATTTTTTTAACTATCATCAAAAAATATACAATGAACTTGTAGAAGATTTCTTTGATATACAATTGAATAATACTATTCTAAAAAGTGTGATTTCTTTACAAAAACACTATTTACAAAAGACGAAAACCATTAAAATACAGCTGTTTCTTTAAAGGATTGTAAACTTTTCACCTCTTTGTAAATTTAGTGTAAATTTTACTAGCAAACCGTTTACAGTGCCTCAAGGTTTAGTTAATAATTACATCGTACATGAAATTTAAGGAGTGGAATGCGTGGAATATAATGTTCAAGAAATGATCTTCCAATTCATTGGTGGATTAGGTATTTTCTTATTCGGGATTAAATACATGGGCGATGGACTGCAACAAGCAGCTGGAGATCGTCTTCGCGATATTTTAGATCGTTTTACAACGAACCCACTTATGGGTGTACTAGCAGGTATGTTAGTTACTGTATTAATTCAATCAAGTTCAGGAACAACCGCTTTAACAGTTGGACTTGTAAGTGCCGGATTTATGACATTAAGACAAGCAATTGGTGTTATTATGGGTGCGAACATCGGTACGACAGTTACTGCATTTATTATCGGGATTAAAATCGGAGAATACGCTCTCCCAGTTATGGCAGTTGGAGCGATTTTACTATTCTTCTTTAAAAATAAAAAAGTACATTCTGTAGGTCAAGTTGTATTCGGTTTTGGTATGTTATTCTTCGGTTTAGAATTAATGAGCGCAGGTATGAAACCTCTTCGTTCATTAGAGGCATTCCAAGATTTAATGATTAGCATGAGTGATAATCCAATTTTAGGAATTATTGTCGGTACAGTCTTCACTTTAATTGTACAAAGCTCAAGCGCAACAATCGGTATTTTACAAGAATTATTCGGTCAAGGTGCAATCGATTTACAAGCTGCCCTTCCTGTATTATTCGGTGATAACATCGGTACGACAATTACAGCTGTATTAGCAGCAATCGGTACTTCAATTGCAGCAAGACGTGCAGCATTAGTTCATGTTATCTTTAATATTATCGGTACCATTATCTTTACGATTATATTGATACCATTTACAAATTTAATTCAATATTTCCAAACGTCATTAAACTTGAATCCAGAAATGACAATTGCATTTGCACATGGAACATTTAACGTAACGAATACAATCATTCAGTTCCCATTCATTGCAGTATTAGCCTGGATTGTAACAAAAATTATTCGTGGTGAAGATGCATCTATTAACTTCAAACCGCAACATTTAAATCCAATCTTTATTGAACAATCTCCAGCTATTGCTTTAACAGAAGCTCAAAAAGAGATTATCCGTATGGCGGAGTTTTCATTAGATGGATTAAAAGAAGCAAACCAGTTTTTAAATACACAAGACAAAAAACACGCTAATATGGCTACTCAATTAGAAGGAGCTATTAACAATTTAGATAAAAAAATTACCGAGTATTTAGTTTTACTATCAGAAAAACCACTTTCATCAGCAGATTCTGAGAAGCATTCTGTTTTAGCTGGTGTTGTTGGAGATATTGAACGTGTCGGTGATCATGTAGAAAACCTTGTAGAACTTGTAGATTTCCAAATTTCAAACCGCGTTTCACTATCAGACGACGCACTAACTGAATTAAATGAAATGCTTGAATTAACAATTTCAACATTACAAGATGCAATCAATGCTTTAACAAACTTTGACACTGAACTAGCTCAAACTGTTATTGCAAAAGAACGTAAAATCGACCAAATGGAACGTGTTCTTCGCAAACGTCACGTAATACGTCTAAACGAACGCAGCTGTTCAGGCGATGCAAGCATCATCTTCGTTGACATGGTAAGTAACTTAGAGCGTATCGGTGATCACGCTGTAAATATCGCTGACGGTGTTTTAGGTGAACAAGGAAAAATCAATCTAAAACAATCATTATAATAGGAAAGAGACGCTCAAGTTAGCGTCTCTTTTTTATTTCATATTTACAACTGTTCTTCCTTTTAACTTTCCTTGCAATATGAGCGAAAACTTCTCATCTAATTTTTCTAATGTACATTCTTCTGTATAAGATAATAGTTCTAAGTTTTTCCACTCTGTCGCTAACAATGCCCACACTTCTCTTCTCATATCTACTGGACATTGTACGGAATCTATTCCTACAAGGCTAATACCTCGCAAAATAAACGGATATACTGTTGTGTGTAATTCATGCCCTGCCACATTACCACATGTCGTTACACAACCGGCATATCGTACCAATTTCAATGCTGTTTCTAACATCTTTCCGCCCACAGTATCGATAACCCCGGCGTATATTCCTTTAAGCATTGGCCTTCCTGATTCATCACTCAACTCTTCACGCTGAATTACCTTCTTTGCTCCTAAACGTAGTAACATCTCTTCTTCTTCCAATTTCCCTGTTGCTCCGACTACGTTATATCCTAACTTACTTAAAATACTAACCGCTACACTACCTACACCGCCCGTAGCACCCGTTACTAAAACATCTCCCATATTAGGCATAATTCCTGCTCCAATGAGCTTATATACCGATAGTGCAGCTGTAAAACCAGCTGTCCCATACATCATACTTTCCTTCAAAGACATTCCTTCTGGTAAAGAAACAATCCAAGATGATGGCACGCGAATATATTCTCCGAATCCACCAGACGTATTCATACCTAAATCATACCCCGTTACAATAACTTGATCCCCTACCTTAAAGGAACCATCTTCACTACTCACAACTTCTCCTGCAGCATCGATTCCTGGCGTATGAGGATATATTCTCGTTACACCTTTATTACCAGTAGCTGAAAGCGCATCTTTATAATTTAATGAAGAGTAATGAACTCGTATTAGCACATCTCCTTCAGGTAAACGATTGATTTCTCTCTCGACAAGCTTTCTTTCAAATTGATTATTTTCTTTTTCTTTCACGACGATTGCTCGGAATGATGTATGACCCATTATGCTCTCTCCTTCATCCGTAAAATTCTTCTTTATTATATAGAAGAAATAAGTAGTACTACCAATTTCTTATTGGCTATATTTCAACAAATCTTACTTCTCTCTCACTTTCTCACAATATATATTTTCATTTCTACTAAAAAAACATATACTTATCCTACATCTGAAAAATAACATATAGAAAATCTGACTTTTTATAAATAAATTGAATTTTTACGAAATGTAAATGATTTGTAATGTTTTTTTTCGTCAAATTTCATTATAATAAGTGGATGTGAGTGTCGTATTTCAATCCAAATGAAGGAGTACAAGAAATGGAGCAAAACCCATCTTTGCAAGAAAATACACGCAATAAACCGAAAAAAAGTAAGAAAAAAACAAAAATTATTATAAGCGTCATTCTATTCTTTTTAATAGTAGGAGGCGGTTATACGTGGTTTTTAGTAAATAAAGCATCTTCTGCTGTTCGAAATGCCGCACATGATTTAGCACGCGGTGATAAATCTGATTTACGTGATAAAGCTGTAAAACCTATTACGAACAATGTCTCTGTCTTAATAATGGGTGTTGATGAAAGCGATGTCCGAGGAAAAGAATATGGTGAAGCTATAAGAACAGATGCGCTGTTGCTTGCAACTTTTAATAAAGACAGCAAAACTGTTAAACTATTAAGTATTCCACGTGACACATATACTTACATTCCAGTAGAAAAGAAAAAAGATAAAATTACACACGCTCATGCATTCGGTTCTGCTAAAAACGGTAAAAAGGGTGGACCACAAGCAAGTATCGATGCAGTTGAAAGATTAATGAATGTTCCTGTCGATTACTTTGTAAAATTTAACTTTAAATCATTTATAAAAATTGTCGATGATTTAGGCGGCATTGAAGTCGATGTACCTGTTGAATTTTCAGAACAAGATAGTAATGATAATGCCGATGCAATTCACCTGAAAAAAGGTGTCCAAAAGTTAAATGGCGAAGAGGCTCTTGCTCTTGCTAGAACGCGACACATCGATAGTGATGCAATGCGTGGGCAACGTCAACAACTCGTTATTGAAGCTATTTTAAAGAAAATAACAAACGTTGGATCTGTAACAAAAGTTGGCAACATCATTGATGATATTAACGGACAATTCGTTACAAACTTAACATTCGATGATATGCTTTCATTCTATAAATATGGCGCAGATTCTTCAGTTGAAAAGTTACAAATTCAAGGTGATGACTGCTATATGGAAAAAGGTGATGATACATGTAGCAAATCTGCTGGTGGCGGTCGAACATATTACTACAATCCAGATAAAAAAGCACTAGCAAATGTTACGAACGAACTTCGTACTCACCTTGGATTACCTGCCTATACAAAAACTGACTTTGATTCGAAAAAAACAGATTCAGAGAAAACGAAAGACACTAACTCTGAGAGAACAAAAGACACTAACTCTGAGAGAACAAAAGACACTGACTCTGAGAGAACAAAAGACACTAACTCTGAGAGAACAAAAGACACTAACTCTGAGAGAATAAAAGACACTAACTCTGAGAGAATAAAAGACACTGACTCTGAGAGAATAAAAGACACTGACTCTGAAAATACAAACAAACGTGAGTCAAGTAACAACAACCATAATGATAATAACAATGAAGATATAAAAACATCATCTAATAACAATGAATAAAAAGAAACCGTACTCTATGGAGGTAGAGTGCGGCTTCTTTTTTTAAACATAAAAAATCAGAACTTTCCAACTATCTTTTTTAATATTTTTAAATTATAATAAATAATAGTAATCTATTCCAATTATCAGGGGGCTCATACATATGAAAGCTGCAGTAAAACATAACATTTCAGATTTTAAAGACTACTTAAAATCCAACGATATATACATGGAAGAAAATATAGATGAAAATGATGGTTCGGTGCATTTTTCAGTAGGATTAGAAACAGAAGCTGGCGCAAAAATTCAACTTATCGCTGCTTTCGAAAATGAAAATCCGACTGTGGATATATACTGCTTCAATGTTGCTCACGTACCTGACGAAACATCAACAAATGACATTTTACATGTCATCAATGAATTAAACACATCTTACCGATTTGCAAAATTCACACTAAATAAGCAAAATGCAATTGATATTTCAACATCTCTTGCATTCTCAGAACCAAACTTTAATCCGGCACTTGTTTTTGAGCATACGAGAATGCTGTATAAATTAGCGAACGACGAATATAAAAACTTAATGAAAGTTATTTGGGCATAAAGTAAAACTATAATCAGTGACGTTTTACTACCCACAAAACAAAAGGATGGGCTGCAAGCAGCACCATCCTTTTACTTCGATATCATATCAACCCACATTTTAACAGCAGTTCCTACAATTAAAGTGGACAATACATATTGCAGTACTTTTTGATTTAGCCTCTTCCCGACTCGTGCTCCAAGTGGCGCAGCAAATATACTTGCAACCGCAATAATTAGAGCTGGAATGATAACTACTTGCCCAGTAATCACTTTTCCTGTAGTAATCCCTATTGAGGAAATAAACGTAATAGCGATAGATGTTGCGATCGTCATGCGCAGTGGTAATTTTAAAATAACTAGCATAATGGGAACTAAAAGGAACGAACCTCCAGCTCCTATAATGCCTGAAGCTCCCCCTACAACGAACGCTAACAAGCTCGCTAACCATTTATTATACTTCACGTCTCCACTATTGTTTTGTTTCGGTACAAACATCATAATAGCTGCAATTGTAGCTAATGCTGCATAAACAACATTCACTGTATGTTCCTCTAATATGTTAGCACCGAAACTCCCTATGAAGCTTCCTAGTAATATACTAGCTCCCATATACATAACTAACGTTTTATTCATGTCATTACTTTTTCGGTATGCCCACGCACCTGCAAAAGTTGCAAAGAATACTTGTACCGCTGTAATACCGCTCACCTCATGTGCAGTATAACCAGTAAACCCTAGCAATACTGGAATGTATAAGATCATCGGATAATTAATAATCGCGCCGCCAATCCCAACCATTCCTGATATAAACGATCCTATAAACCCAATTATAAAAAGTAATACGACTAAGCTCACCTTACATCCCCCGCCTTCTTAAAAGAAGGTGATTTAAATGAATAAGTTTACATTCCCATCCGAAGCATCTGCTAAATATGCTCCTACCCCAGCAAACTCTACCCCTTCCATAATCTCTTCCTCTTTTAACCCTAATAAATCTACTGTCATTTGACAAGCTACAAGTTTAATTCCTTGTTCTTTTGCCAAATCAATTAAATCCGGCAAAGGCATTGCGTTATGTTTTTTCATAATGCCTTTAATCATCTTCGGCCCCATGCCAGCAAAATTCATTTTTGATAATCCCATCTTATCGGCACCGCGCGGCATCATCTTCCCAAATACTTTCTCTATAAAAGTCTTCTTTACTTTCACATGCTCATCTTTTCTAAGAGCATTCAACCCCCAAAAAGTATGAAATATAGTCACTTCTTGATCATAAGCCGCTGCACCATTTGCAATAATATAGGCAGCCATCGCTTTATCATAATCTCCGCTAAATAACACGATTGTCGTTTTCTTCTGTTGTTCCATGTTGTTCCTCCTCTAAATTACCTATAGGGGTATTTAATTGTTTATAAAAAGGCTCAAATCTTTTATCTCTATGCTATATGACTTTACCTTCCCAAGCTAACATACCTCCTACCATATTGATCGCTTGAAAACCGTAACCTTCTAAAAATTGAACTGCTCTTGCACTTCTTCCTCCCGAGCGACAAACGATAATGTATTCATTATTTTTATCAAGCTCCTGTATTCGAAACTCTAGTAAGCCTAACCTAATATGAAGCACGCCTGGAATTTTCCCTTCCCTCACTTCTTCCACTTCACGAACATCAATTACATGTATCTCTTCATTTCGTAACAATCTTTCCTCTACTTCTCTCGCTGTAATTTCTTTCATCTTAATATTCCTTTCCTTACAAAGCGTTCATACCACCTGAAACATTTATAATGCGCTGAAATCCTAATTTCTTTAATACTTTTGCTGCTTGCTTACTTCTCATCCCGCTCTGACAAATAACGATTACTTCCTTATTCTTATTTAATTGATTTGCCTTACTAACTAACTCATTTAGCGGGATATTCTGAAAGCCCTTCATATGGTTCCCTCTATATTCGCCTACTGTACGAACATCGATAAAGTACTTCCCCTGTTTTCCCACTATACTTTTTAATTCTTTTCCATTTATATTTTGAACACCTTTCACCGGTAAGAACCGTGAAATAACAAACCATGCAGCCAATACAACGAAAAGCGTACTTACTATTGTGTTCATATAACTCCCCCTCTACATTTATAAAATTATTTCTTTACTACGCCTTCTTAATCCAAAACTTTAGTACATCGCTTTCTTCTGCATGCTTTACGATGTCATGACCAGTTTTGTTTGCCCACGCTGGAATATCCTTAATTGACCCTTTATCCGTTACATGTACTTCTAACACTTCGCCCGATTGTAAAGTATCCATCGCTCTTTTCGTTCTTACAATTGGCATTGGACATGCTAAATCTTTCGCATCTAAAACTTGTTTTATATTCATCATCTATTCCTCCAATTTGTTATTAATTATGAACTGCACAGCGGTTTGGACCAATCTCCATTTCACGTTCTTCTTCCACACTCGGATGAATTTTCCCCATATTCGTTTGACGAATTTCTTGATAAGCATTCGGCTGAGGTGGTAGATTCTCCGTTACAATTTTGCGAAATTCATTCTCATCTTTCATATTTAATCCTGCATTCACTTCAAACAATTGTTTTAAATTAGCACTCACAACCCCATTTTCATCCATTTCACTTATTTTTGAATAATGAGCTGGTAAAACAATTAACTCTTGAGATAATTCCTTATAGCGCTTATATAATGTATTTCGTAAATCGCTCACCCAATCTTCAGCCTTACCAGCAAGATCTGGACGCCCGATTGAATCTACAAATAAAATATCGCCCGATAATAAATAGGAATTATCTACAATAAATGATGTACTCCCAATCGTATGCCCCGGTGAGTATAGCGCATCAATTTCGATTTTGGTACCCCCCACCGTAATAACAGATCCTTCTACAAGTGGTTCGTATAAGAAAACGACTTCCTCCGCATCTTTTGGAGGTAACCAATACGTACCACCTACTTTTTCAGCTAACTTACGACCGCCAGAAATATGGTCTGCATGTAAATGTGTATCCATTACATTCGTAATAGTAACTCCATGCTCTTTCGCAAACTTCTCATATGATTCAATCGTTCTTACTGCATCAATAACTGCTGCTTCACCGTTAGAAACGACCATATAAGATAAACAGCCTTTTCCAAGACGATTAAATTGATATATACTCCCTCCGCCCTGTACATCTCCTACTTTGAGCGGCTTTACATATTCACTCCAAGCTTTCATCCCACCAGCTAAATAGGAAACATCGTTGAAGTCAGCATCCAACAATTGCTCCGCGACAAACTGCGAAGAACCTTCTTTCGCACATACGACTAAAATCTCTTTCTCTCTCGGTAATTCATCTACAATATGGTCTACACCATCTAACAAGTCAAAATAAGGTTTATTAATAGAAGATACTTGTTTCCCTTCAATTTTCCAATCTTCATAATCCGTCTCATTACGAACATCTAAAATAAACAACTCTCCGAATAAAACTTTCTCTGCAACATCTTTTGCTTGTAACATCTTAATGCCCATTTAATTACCCCCATAGGTATATTTTCGTTTTAAAAATTTTATTTCTCCACATTTCCTTGCCACCCTAACATACCAGGAATGACATTTTTCACATTTGAAAAACCTTTCTCTTTCAACATTTGGCAAGCTACATCACTGCGGTTACCAGTTCGGCAAACAACATAAATTTGCTTCGTCTGATCTAACGATGTACTGTCTAGTTCACCTAGTGGCACCGAAATAGCAGATGGAATATGACCAAAAGCAAATTCTGCTGCTTCACGAACATCTAATACAATGCACTCTTCTCCGTGAGATAATATATCCTGTAATTCCGCATTCGTAATTGTATGAGGATATTTCACAACTTCATTCACTTCATGTTCATGCGCTTTCCTCACATAATGCATCAATATAGCACCCTCGTGTTTCGTCCCGATATATTGATGCCCTATTTTATTCGCCCAACTTTGTATATCTACCGTAGATCCTTTATCTGTTGCCTCAATTTCAATCACTTGCCCTGATGCCAATCCTTCCATCGCCTTCTTCGTCTTTACAATAGGCATCGGACAAGCCAAACCTTTACAATCTAAACTCATATCCACTTTTATACTCATTATCGATTCCTCCATATTCTATATACATATACCTGTAGGGGTATATTAAAACGTTTTTGAAAATCTGTCAACACTTATGTTTGACAGATTATCGGCTTTTTACAAGTAATTGAACGGCTTCTTTAATTAACTCTTCATTTGAACCATTGCCACTTTCAAACTGTTCACGCAAACATTGCTCTAAATTTGTTCCAACAACTAATCCAATTGTACGATCTAATGCAGAACGAGATGCCGTTAACTGTGTAATAACCTCTCGGCAATCTTTTCCTTCTTCCATCATACGAAGCACACCGCGCACTTGGCCTTCAATACGTTTTAATCTATTTTTCATATCTTGATTGTATTCCACTGTAGACCACCTCCGTAATTATAGCTATATTATATATTACTTTATAACCTTGTATAACATCATATACCCTTTAGGGTATATTGTAAAGGGGGATGTTTGTTTCTCAACCTTCTAGCGGTTAAGTGGTCTACTCTACCTTATTCCTTATAAACTCTTTGTAAAAAGATAATCCATATCGCCACCTAACGCTGCAGCTGTATCACCAGTTTCTCTAAAATCATGTGTATAAATTTTCTCAAATGAACCGAAATCTACTTGCTTATAAAATTCAAAACAAGGGAATCCATCATGCTCTCCTTGAATATCAATACTACCATCCTGTTTCACACATACATTTAATACATAATCCACAGGAGGTGCATACACATTTAACGGATTACTAGCGCTTGCACTCATTTTGAATTGCACACCGTCAGAACTCCATACAATATGAGTACACACAATATTTTCAGTACTCGCTTTTCCTGTTCTTTTATTCACAGAACCGTCTGGATTTGTAACCTTCTCTGTCGTAATACCCGTATTTGCATATGAAAACACTTCTTCTTTATAGAAATCAACTACTACCTCTTGCTCAACTCTAGAGCGCATAGTATTTACCGTATGTGGTGTAAATTCACGTGAATCACCTTCAAATTGGATTACTTTTCCTGTTTCCATATCCTTCTTAGCTTCCGTCCAAGACATTGGAATAAATACACTCGCTCTAATTTTTACGATATGAATCATAAGATACACCTCTATAATTTTATTTTAGATACTGCATAATATCGAGTAAAACAGACCACAATATCGCTCCATAATAAATAGCTTTCTCTTTTACGCTTACTACTTCCTTCTGAAAAATAGCGCTATATTTACAGCTAGATTATCGTTTTAAAGCTATATTCCATCTCTCCAGCTAGTGCTGCTGGGGTATCATCCGTTTTTCTGAAATCATGTGTGTATATGAATTCAAACGAACCAAAATCTACTTGTTTATAAAATTCATAGCAAGGGAAACCATCATGTAAACCTTCAACGTGCACAGCGCCACGTTCATTAACTCGTATAGTCAAAAAATAATCAGCTGCAGGTGCTGCCGCATTTAACGGATTGCTTGCACTTGCTCTCATTTCAAACGAAACTTCATCTTCACTCCATACAATATTTGTACATACAATGTTTTCTGTACTTGTTTCTCCTTTTTGATACTCAATTGAGCCATCTGGATTTGTAATTTTCACAGTGACGATACAAGCATCTGCATATGTGAAAATTTCTCTTTTATAAAAATCAATATTCACTTCTTGTTCTAATCTTGAACGCTTTGTATTCACAGCGTATGGTGTAAACTCACGTGCATCTCCAGCATATTCAAAAACTCTTCCCGTTGCAGGATCCTGAATAGGTTTCAGCGAAGCATACGGTGCAAATACACTCCCTCTAATTTTAACGATATTAACCATGTGAAACCTCCATCGATTCTATATTATATAAATCATTATTTGTTCTACCAACATAATATAGTCAATTTGATTGACTGTATTATGTATAGTACAATAAGCATTACATATAGTCAACTTAATTGACTACAAGTGCGGAGGTTATATATATGGATCAAACATTTAACGAGTTAGATCTTACATCGCTTTTATCATTATCATTTAGCACATTAATTACTGAGCTACATGACAAATTAAGTGAATTAGGATTTGAAGATATTAGGCCAGCACATGGTTTTATGTTCAAACGCATCCTCCCTAATGGGGCAACTGGTATAGAACTAGCTGAATATTTAGGGGTTTCCAAACAAGCTGTAAGTAAAATGGTGGATTCTCTTGAGAATAGTGGCTACGTTACACGTAAAACACACCCTACTGATAAAAGGGGTAAAATCATTGTTTTAACCGAACGTGGTTTAGCAGTAATGAAGGCAAAAGAAGAAATAGTAGCTGAAATAGAGCAGCGATGGATTGAAAACATAGGTACAGAACGAATGCAAATGCTAAAAGAAGATTTGACAACATTCGTTACTAAAGAAAATACAGAGAAATTATCATCAAATATACGACCTGTCTGGTAAACAAAAAACGAATCCATTTTGATTCATCTTCTTCAAAATGGATTCGTTTTTCTATAGCTGTATTAAAAATCATGAATTTCTTTAAATTTTATTCTACTGAATATATTTTTTACGCGTTATATAATTCCATAACTCTCTTCACAACCAACTCCGCAGTATTCTCCTCCGGTGGCATCAATAAATTCGTAACCGGTCCATACACAACAGGGCTTAATTCCACTTCATACCCACCATATGAGAATTCTTCCTTCGTTGGTAAATAACCAATATATCCATTCATATATCCACCAAAGAAAGCTAATTCATTTTGAAGAATCTCTTTCATTTCTAGGGCATTTTCTGAAAAAGGTTCCATCGGTATGCCAGAGAAAATCCCATCATTAACTTGAAACAGTTGCACTTCTAAATCAATACTTAACCGCCGCATACCTTGCTCATATTTCTCTAAAACGATAGCAAGCCATTCATCCGCATTCACACCCCACTGCTTCTCAGCTAGTTGGGCCATTTTTTGTATCTCATCAATTTCAGGAATATCCTTCAACTTCATTTGCATAGTACTTGAAACTGTCCTTACATTTACAATTGGGCTATATGTAACTGTTGGCAACATCGTTAATACATGTCCACTAAGCATGTAAGCCATTTGGTTTAATGCTTCCCTTGAACCGCGATACTTCGCATTCACATTTCCAGCAGCACCTTGAACAATAATAACTGGGCAGTTTACTATTTTCTCAAGAAGCTCTCTCGTCATCCCCGGATAATCTGCTGACAATACATCACTATCACCTTTTAAAACGTTCGGATGGGCAGTACAAAATATTACAACTCCAGATAACTCCTTCGTTTCAACATCTCTTATTGCTAACATCCCAATTCGCTTATCTACAACACCCTCTATATTCGTTCCCATCTTCGCTTTTCCATCAGATGTTCTCTCTCTTCGGTTTACTCCAATATTACCTGTCGTAACACTCCATCCAACTTCACATAGCTTCAAATTGTTATTCGCAGTAACAGCACCGTGTACTACATTATTTTACTAAAAGCGTTTTATACGACTGTACTAGCGGATCATCACCGACCGTTTCTGGACCGGAATGCGTATGAGTATAAACAACCGTTATTCGCTCAAATGGCACATGAAGCCTACTTGCTACTTGCTCACGAATAAAATTCGTATCTTCTACTAACATCCCAATATTATCAATACTTATAAACACCGTTTTTATTACATCTTTTTCAAATACAAAGATTGTCCCGTAAATACGCTCCTCAATATTATTAATTCCTGTATCTCTATGGTATCCAATAAAATCGATACCTAAAGGTGGCGTAATATCTACCTTACATACCCCTACTTGGCTCATTTGAATCGCTCCATTTCTCTATGTAACTCCCTTTCTTCAAGAATAGCATATTTAACTTTGCTCCAAATAAAAAGAACGGACATAGCATGCTATGTCCGTTCTTTCCATCACACATACTTCCGATGCACCATCTTCCCATCATAAGAAAACACAACGCCCTTACTCTCCACAATCGACTCCATATGCACCGTTCTTCCCCACAGCTGATGAAGATATGGTAATACCTTTTCTAAGTATTTTAAATCGAGCTCGATTCCTTCGTAACTATGTTTAATGTATAATTCTCCGTTCTTTAAGTAGTCTCCATCTTCTACTACTAAGTACGGGAATCCACCATTTGTCCGCATATTTACGAGTTGATCACGTACATGTTCCCATTCTTTATCAATTACTTTATATTCTTTTCCTTGGCGCTGGAATAAGTACATATCTTCTCGCATAACAAGATTTTTATTTAAGTAGTTTCTTAGGAACGATACGTCCCATTCAATTTCGCGTACTTCAAACATTTTCTCTCGACCAGAACCAGGCTTCACACCACGCCTTTTCATTTCTTCTGTCGGGTTGTTGTAGCGTTCTTCAATATCTTCAAACATTTTAATACCGAGGTAGTATGGATTAATGCTTGTTTTTGATGGCTGAACGACACCTGCATTTAATTTCGCAAATTCGATTGCTTCATCAGATGTTAAGTCCATTTCACGCAGTATACGTTGATGCCAGTAGGAAGCCCAGCCCTCGTTCATGATCTTCGTTTCAAGCTGTGGCCAGAAATATAACATTTCCTCACGCATCATCGTTAATATGTCTCGCTGCCAATCTTCAAGCTCACGGCTATATTCTTCAATAAAGAGTAGTAAATCTTTCTCTGGTTGGGGTGGAATCTTCTTCTTTTTGCGTATATTCGATCGTTCCCTCTTTTTATTTCGATCATCTAAATTCCATAAATCATCGTATTGTGATGCTTTTTTCTTTTCCACTTCTTCCTCTTCTAAATCATCAATACTCCATGCAAGTTTCGGACGCATAAGCGACGGATCAATATGCTCTTGAATGGCAAGTACGGCATCTAAAAATGTTTCTACCTCTGCCTTTCCGTACTTATGCTCATACGCTTTCACACGGTCCGCTGTTGCCGCCATACTCTCTACCATATCCCGCTTCGTATTTGAAAAACGAATATTATTTTTGAAGAAGTCACAGTGTGCTAAAACGTGCGCTACGATTAATTTGTTTTGGATTAAAGAGTTCGTATCTAATAAAAAGGCGTAACATGGATCAGAGTTAATAACGAGTTCGTATATTTTACTAAGTCCTAAATCGTATTGTAATTTCATTCTGAAAAATTGCTTCCCAAAACTCCAATGTGAAAACCTCGTCGGCATCCCATATGCACCAAATGTATAAATAATTTCCGCTGGGCATATTTCATAACGCATCGGATAAAAATCAAGCCCAAATCCAGTCGCAATTTCCGTAATTTCCGCAATCGCATATTGCAGTGCTTTATCGTCACTTGCTCTCATTATTTTCCCTCCTTACACTTTCCCTTAAGAAAGTGTATGATGGGGAACAAGCTTTCATGAGGATTGATTGCATAATAAAAAGACACCCTCGTAAAAACGAGAATGTCTCATCTATTAATCTTCAATAATCTCCATCTTCTCCGTAATCGGTGTACGAGCTTTTCCTTCTGGCGCTTTTTCGAAATAACCAATATGAAGAATTCCAACGATACGTTGGCCTCTTGTTAAACCGATTCCTTCTATAAATAATGGATTATAGTTTAATCCACCTGATTTCCAAACACAGCCTAAGCCGCGTTCCCAAGCAAGCAATTGGAAATTTTGCATAAATGCGCATGTTGCAGCGTAATCTTCGTCACGCTGAATTTGACGCGGATCTTCATTCATATATACAACGATTTGTGCAGGTGTGCTTAAGAAACGATCAGATAAAATTTTACCGCGTTTCGCTCTTTCTTCTTCTGTGAAAGAGTTTAATACCGCATCTACTAGTTTCTTACGGCCGTCCCCAATGTATAATTTACAATTCCATGGCTCACGGTGTTTATGATTTGGTGCCCATGTTGCATCGTTTAATAGTTCAATTAATAATTCTTTGTCTACTGCTTTATCTGTAAATGTACGAACAGATCGTCTTTCTTTAATAACATTTGCGATGGAAGTATATGTAGTCATATTTTTCTCTCCCTTATTTTTCATCTATATGTATAAGTTTGTTATTGATATTGATTTTCAATTTCGATTATAACCTAGTTTTTCACTATTAATCAATGTTTTATGTTGGAAAACATATAAAAAACTTCTTTTTCTACTGTGAATAAAAAAACTTAGCTTGTTCACAAGTTTTTCACATTTTATGGAAATGATATGTGTAAAGTTTTCCACATTATCCATCTAGGAGGAGTTTACATGTACAAAAAAATCGCAGTAAGTATGACTATGGCCGCATTATTATGCGGGGTATCTACCTTCCCTGCTTCTGCTACCACGCCAAAGGAAGTTGCAATGCATCATCATAAACCTATTTCAGAAGAAGAAATGCAATCGCTCGAAAAACTCGGCTATAATAAACATGAAATTTGGAAAGCTGCCCACATTGCAAGAATCAGCAAAAAAGAAACTAAGGACGTTTTGGCTTACTATAAGCAAAATAAATCTTGGGAGAAAACCGCACAACATTTCGGTGTAGATCCAAGTAAGCTTAAAAAGCATCATATGAATAAGGAAACAAAAAAAGCATTACTGCAACAATTAGCAACGATGCAAAAATCCACACCAGATGGACTAAAACAAAAAATGAAAGAATATAATATCGGCTTACGTCAGCTCACGGTATTAACAATCATCTCTCAAAAAAGTAATACCCCTCTTGATGATGTACTAAAAATGAAAAAAGATGGTATGGATATTAAACAAATCGCGGAAAAATTAAATGTTAAAAGAGAAGATATACGAGCAGAGATGATTAAATTAGTGAAGTCTATTAAAGAGAAGCAAACAAATTAACACGCAAAAAAGGAAGAGGTATTCACTGCTCTTCCTTTTCTTTATGAACTTTCAACTTTGAAGTATAAATTCCCGTCTTTCCCAAAAACTAACATAAACAAATGATGTAGTAAGGGGTGAGAAATTGTTTCGTTTATCGTCTAAAAAGAAGAAAAAAACAATCTGTTCCATTCCAGATTTTATCCAAACTATGAAAGAATCTAGTGATTTCGTTTCTTATAACATCGTAGAAGATGGGACGCTATGTTTGTTTTATTATAAATCTACAGCTGAATCACTCCTCATTAATCGATTCATTTTAACACCTATAAAAAGAGAATTGGATCACATTGAAACTATAAATGATATAGCAAATATCGTCACACTCGAAGGGATTATTACCAACCCTTCTATTGATGATATTCGTGAAAAATTATTAGTTGGGTATGTACTCATACAGCTTAAAAACGATTCTCAAACAGCAGAATATGTACTTATTCGTGCTGAAAGTTCAGTTTTAGGTACACGATTATATAACGATACCGAAAATGAATATAGTGTAATCGGTCCAAAAGTCGGATTTGTTGAAAATATTGATACAAATACACACTTACTTCGCCGAAATATAGTAACAGAGCAATTAGTTTTCAAAGAAGTTATAGTTGGCTCTATATCAAAAACAAAGGTTATAGTTGCTTACATCGAAGGCATTACAAATGAACAACACATCAATACTGCAATGCAGCGCTTACAAGACGTTGACTTTGATGTTCCTTTTGATGCAACTATGATTGAACAGTTTATTAGCGATAATAGTAACTCACCCTTCCCTGTTTTACTACCTACAGAGCGGCTAGACCGCTCTGTGTACGCATTACTGAATGGAGGCGTTGTTATTTTAACAGACGGTTCACCATACGCATTAGCTGGACCAGCGACGTTACTTGATTTCTTCGTCTCGCCAGAAGATTATTATTTACCATGGATAGCAGGCTCATTTCTTCGAATGGTTCGCTTTTTCGGAGCAGCATTCTCGCTATTTTCATCAGCTATTTATACAGCTGTATTAACGTATCACTATCAAATGATTCCTGCGGATTTACTAGGTCCGATTATTTTTTCAAGAGCTAATGTACCCTTTCCGCCCATTTTAGAAGCACTTTTTTTAGAAATCACAATCGAATTGCTCCGTGAAGCTGGAGCACGCTTACCTACAAAAGTTGGACAAACAATCGGCATCGTTGGCGGGATTGTAATTGGCCAAGCATCTGTTCAAGCTGCTTTAACGAGTAACATTTTATTAATTGCAGTTGCTTTATCAGCACTCGCTTCTTTTACAACACCAACTGTAAAAATGTCTTCTACTATCCGGATACTACGATTTCCACTTATCCTTTTAGCTGGTGCATTTGGGGGCTTAGGTCTCATTGTAGGATTCGTACTCATATTAGCTCATTTAATTCGCTTAAAATCACTTGGATCACCTTATTTATTACCTCTATATCCATTTCGCGGTTTAGGGACAGCAGAAGGACTCCTTCGTTTGCCGTTTAGTCAAACTGCTGGACGTGCCTCTTTTCTGAGACCAAAAAAGAAATGGCGCTATGACCCAAACAAAGCGAAAGAAAAACGTGACGGTGAAGAGAAATGAAAAATATTTTATTATGCTTTTCCATTATCATTTTAATTGTTCAATCTGGTTGTACAGAAGCACATATAGTTGATACACAGCGAATGATTCACGTAGGTGGATTCGATATAATAAAAGATAAAAAATTTCGCGGAACCATTTTATATCCCGATTACACAAAGGGCGTACAATCTAAACCAGAAACTCAATCAACTCATGCAGGTACAATTGAAACAATCTCTCCCCTTCTAAACGCCAAATCTCCACATACGATCGCTGTAGGTCAAATGCGTGTTGTCCTATTTGGGAAAGCATTTGGTGAACATGGACTTGGAGATGTTATTAACAACTTACAACGTGATCCTAACATTGGCCGTGATGTGCAGCTAGCACTTGTAGATGGTTCAGCAGAAGAATTACTGAAACATGTCAAAACAAATGGATCACTTTATCTATCTGATTTACTGGAGCAAAATATAAAAAACGAGACAATCCCGCGGACAGCTTTAAATATTTTTTTATATAACTTCTATTCATCTGGATGCGATCCATTTCTTCCTTACATTCAAGTATCAGAAGACAAATCTGCTTCCATTAAAGGACTTGCTTTTTTAAAAAAGGATAAAGTGGTTATGTACACCGATAAAAAAGAATCTTTTTTATTAAAATTACTTATTAATCCAACGAAAAATGGTCGCTACGAAGTTCCAATACGTCAAGGTAAGCATAAAGGATTGATCGCTACTCAAAACTTATCTGGAAAAAGTGTTTGTTCTCTTTCGCAAAACGGTGATATTCCGAAAGTTAACATTCACTTAAAATTAAATGGACTCGTAAAAAATGCTCCCAGCTGGCTTGATTTATCAAAGAGTAAAAATGTAACTTACGTAAAAAGACATGTAGAAAAAACACTTGAGAAGGATTTAAACGAATTAATAAAACAATTCCAAGAAAATAAAATCGATCCAATTGGTATACGTGAAGAAATTCGTAGTCATTCAAGAACATGGAACATAAAACAAATTCAAGAAATGTACCCTAATGTAGACGTTGCTGTTCATGTGCAAATCAATGTCGTGCAATCTGGTATCGGAGAATAGTGGAGGTGCTATAATGGCTGAACAAGATAAAACACATACTGTTTCCCCTTATTTCACATTCCTTCTATTACACTCCCTTCAAATTGGAGTAGGTGTGTTAGGGTACCAAAGGATTATTGCGCAATTTGCCGGTTATGATGCTTGGATTTCTCTTATTATCGCTGGTATTGCAACTCACATCGTGTTATTTTGTATGCTGAAAATGTTAGAAAAAGATAATGATTTAATGAATATTCATACGACATGTTTCGGAAAGTGGATTGGAACATTTTTTTCCGTATGCTTTGCTGCATACCTTCTATTATTTTGCCTTACTGTTCTTCGTTCATATATTGAAGTCATTCAAGTTTGGGTCTTTCCTACAATTAAACCGTGGAAATTAACTTTACTATTTTTACTTGTAACTTATTACATAATTAGAGGCGGCTTTCGTTCTGTGACAGGAATATGCTTTTGGGGCGTCATAATCCCGATTTTCGTACTATTTTTCTTAGTTTTCCCAATGAAATACGCACATGTCCGTAACATTTTCCCAATTCTCGCTCATTCACCTTTAGACATTTTAACTTCAGCGAAAGCATCTGCATTAGAGTTTCTTGGATTTGAAGCAATCCTTATCTTTTATCCATTTATAAAAAAAGGAAAATCGTTAAATAAATGGGCACATAGCGGTATTGCTTTTACAACCATTCTATACGTAATATTAGCGATTGTGTCCATTATGTACTATAGCCAAGGGCAACTACATCATACAATTTGGCCAACATTAACGATGCTAAAAATCATTAAAGTTCCTTTTATCCAAAGGTTTGAGTATATTATTATTTTCTTATGGTATCTTATTATTTTACCTAATCTTTGTTTAACGATCTGGTCTTCTTGTTGCATTACTAAGAAATCTTTTCGCATACCATTTAACATTACACTGCCATTTTTTATCGCAACTATATTTATTTCATCCTTGTATTTCACAAACCGCGAAAGTATCAATACATTGAATACAGTACTGTCTCAAGCTGGTTTATATATTGTATACGCTTATATCCCAATCTTATTTCTATTCCATTCATTGCGGTGGCGCTTCAAAAATAAGTCGAAAGAATCTTCACCCGACACACCATGATATTTGATACAATTTGATTAATACATGTGTAAAGGGGACAAGCGTATGAAGAAATATGTATTTTCTTTACTTGCAGTACTGAGTTTAATTCTTGCTGGATGCGGAGCTACTAGTACAAATGAAAAAAAATCATCTGAATCAAAAGAAGAGCATGACCATGCATCGCACACGCAGCAAGCTGACATTCAAGAAAAAACAAAAGGAGTCGACACACTTCCGGCCTTCCTAGACAAGCTTGATCCACAAATGAAAGACATTTACACTGTCGCTGGACAAAATGCAGAGCTATTAGATTGGATTCCATGTTACTGCGGTTGCGGTGAAAGTGTAGGACATAAAAACAATAAAAATTGCTTTATTCGTGAAATTAAGAAGAATGGTGAAGTTGTTTGGGATTCCCATGCAACGACTTGCGTCAATTGCCTAGAAATCGCAGTTGAATCGGCTGCGATGAAACAAAAAGGAAAATCAACGCTTGAAATTCGTAACTATATTGACAATAAATACAAAGAAGGCTATGGCAAACCAACACCTACGCCAATGCCAAAAGCTTAAAAAACGAGGAAATACCTCGTTTTTTTCATTCACTTTTTTTCTTAACAAATTCTTTCAAGTGTATTTCTCCTTACTTATCACACACTATATATAACTCTCGGTAAGGAGGGTACACAGTGCAAACATATAACGACTATGATAAAGCTCTCTATTACACGTATTGCTGTAATTGGGATAAATTACTCGTTCTCATGGTTCAGACGAACGATCAATTATTTTCTAAGCGTATTGAGCATTTTTTACATGCTTATCAATACAGTAAAGAACTACCAGAAGTTGATAAACAATTGCAGCTCCTATTTCAATATATTGACCACGCATCTCAAAAGTCACATGTAGAAGAAGTAGAGCAAATTCAAATGTAAAATATAGCGCTATTCTCTTTATGAGAATGGCGCTTTTTAAAATGTTGATATCAATAAATGTTTCTCCTTATAAAACTTTTATTGATAAACATATTTTTTCTTTCTTTTCCCTACTACTTCATACTATAATTTAGTATGTAACTATTATAAGTGAGGTATAAAATATGGGACGAGAAAAAAAGCAAGAATATGCTTTACTTACTGCATGGGGAGCTTCATTTATTGCTACATTAGGAAGTCTATACTTTTCCGAAATCATGAAATTTGAGCCTTGTGTCCTTTGTTGGTATCAGCGTATTTTTATGTATCCATTTGTTTTATGGCTTGGTATCGCTGTAGTAAAGAAAGACTATCGCATTGCAAGTTATTCTTTACCAATCGCAAGTATTGGTGCTTGTATTTCTTTATATCACTATGCAATTCAAAAAATTGCAGCATTTTCAGCTGCTGGGGCAGCTTGCGGCCGCGTACCTTGTACGGGAGAATACATAAACTGGTTCGGCTTTGTGACCATCCCGTTTTTAGCACTTATCGGCTTTATCACAATCGCTGTTTGTAGCTTTATCGTAATCAAAAACAAATAAGGAGATGAAAGAATGAAAAAAATGCTTATATTTGGCGGTATTATTATTGCCTTGTTTGCAGCAATTTTCGCTGTCACACAAATGGAAGAAAAAAATGCTTCAACTAGCCAAAAAATTGATAATGCTACTGGTAGTCAAACAGATGGTGCTGACTACTACACAAATAAAATCTCTCTTTCAGATCTCCAAAAGAATTTAAAAGAGAAAAAAGAAGAAACAGTATACTTTTATCAAACATCTTGCGTTCATTGCCAAAAATTATCTCCTGTCGTAGTACCGATGGCTAAAGACTTGAATGTTGATATGAAAGTTATGGATATTGAAAAATTAGATGCTCCTTGGGATGAATATAAAATTCAAGGTACACCAACAATCATTCATTTTAAAGATGGTAAAGAAGTGAGCCGTATTAGCGGCGAACAATCGAAAGACAAATTAAAAGAATGGCTTGAGCAAACGAAGAAATAACGAGAAAAGGAAACTCCTTCTACACATGAAATGGGCGTAAAACCTCACACTAATGTATAAGGAGGGGGTTTTATGCCAGAAGTAAAATGCTCTGTTTCCAATTGCTCATTTTGGGGACAAGGTAACTTTTGTCAAGCAAGTGCTATCATCGTTCAGCCTGATGTAGATGAAGCTGGTCAAACTGAAAATGATTCGTATACAAGCGCGGTTTTAACAAACGAGACGCTAGAAAGCTCTGTAGCAACGAGTGTAGAAACTTGTTGCCATACATTTAAACCAAAATATTAAACATAAAAAGCATACGATGAATCGTATGCTTTTTTACATTCCCCTCCAAAAATCATGCATGATAAAAAAGTACAAAATAACGAGGACAACCGTCCCACATAGGGTAATGCGCCTATATATACTCTTTTCTCCTTCCCTTGCTTTTACAAAAGCCCAAATAAATCCGAAGAACAATATTAAATCAACATATGGAACATAAAAGGAAAAGACGAGAAACGCATACAAATACACAATGAATAAACAGGTCGTTACTAAGAAAACTTTAAATGCAAATTCGCTTTTCATAATGTAACCGCCCCCTATCTGTATTGTATTATATTCAGCAAAATACAATAGTTGCAGTTAAACTCCAAGTAGAAATAAGCTACCGTCTATAAAACGGTAGCTATTACGGAACATTGTATTTCCGTTTATATATATTACTTAAAGTCGAAGTAGGAATTTGCTCGTAACGAATTTTTTCTCCTGTTTCATCTACAATATATAAATTGTTTCCTATATAATATATTCCATTTTTTCGTTTTGAGTACACCGTATATCTTTCATTCGGCAATACCGTTTTTACTTTTGTTAACTGCCCATTCGGTTCTTGCCAATATATATCCGCGCGATCTACTAACGTAAGTATTCCAATTTGCTCTTCTTCTACTTTACGACCATTCCAGCTCACAACACGATAACCAAGTGTATTTGCCTCATATTCCGGACTCGTATGAAAACGAGAAATGATTACTTTTGTTTGTAACTGTACTCGGTCATATAACCATTTTATATCCTTGTCATGCATGCGAATACAACCATTTGATTCCCTACTTCCAATCGTCCATTCCCGATTTGTCCCGTGAATCGCATATTCCTTTTTATCTAGTCCAAGCCACCTCGTACCGAGAGGATTGTTTGGTGCACCACCACGTATCTTTTTTCGATGGTATTCTTTATTTTTATATTTAGTTATAATACAAAAATTACCTTCTGGCGTAGGTGTACGATCTCTTCCAGTCGTTATCGGAAACGTTCTCGTATAGTTTCCTTCTTCAAAGAAAGACAGCTGATTCGTCGTAAGATTAACTAATATTAAATGATCTGTATTAGCAAAAACGCTAGCTGGTAGGCAGAAAAATAGGATTACGATAAACAATACTTTTTTCATCTAAATCCTCCCTAGCACTAACATCATAATAAATGCAATTAGCTTTACTTTGCTCTTATAAATGAAAACTATCCATTTACGATAACGCCTCCGTTTACATGTATCATTTGCCCCGTAACATAAGATGAATCGTCAGATGCTAAGTATACGTATGCTGGTGCTAATTCATATGGCTGACCAGGTCTTTGCATCGGAACATTGCTTCCAAACTGTGACACTTTCTTCTCATCAAAGCTCGATGGAATAAGAGGTGTCCAAATCGGGCCTGGCGCAACACCATTTACACGAATTCCTTTTTGCACTAACGATTGAGAGAGAGATCTTGTAAAAGCAACGATAGCTCCTTTCGTTGCAGAATAATCAATTAAAGTTTCATTTCCTTCATATGCAACGATAGACGCCGTATTTATAATGACATCCCCTTGTTTGAAGTGAGAAAGTGCTGCTTTCGTAACGTGAAAATAAGAAAAAATATTAATACGGAATGTTTTTTCTAACTGTTCTGCTGTAATATATTCTAGTCCTTGCTGCGGATATTGCTGTGCGACGTTATTCACAACAATATTTAAACCACCTAACTGCGAAACAGTCTCTTCCACAATATCTTTACAATGTTGTTCATTACTTAAATCTCCCGGTAGTAATACACACTTTACACCTTCTTTTTCAACACGTTGTTTCGTCTCATTCGCATCCTCCTCCTCATCTAAATAAGCAATTGCAATATTTGCACCCTCTTTTGCAAAAGCGATGGAAACAGCTCGTCCAATCCCACTATCTCCCCCTGTAATTAACACATTCTTCCCCTTTAACTTTTCACTTCCCTTATAATTGGGCTCTTCAAACTGCGGAAGTGGATTCATTAATGATTCAATACCAGGCTGTTTATTTTGATGTTGGGCTGGCATTGTTAAAAAGCTTTTTTGCTGTGGCATAACTTCCTTCAGCTCCTTTTCCTTATCATGTGCACAATAAAAAACTACAATTCACACATAGTTTTACGATTAATATTCGAATTTAAGACACAAAATATGAATTGTTGTAAACTTTTTATACAAAACTATTGCAAAATAGTTAAAAAACGAATATTATATATAACTGTTGTGAAAATTATTCGTAAACAGAAAGGATGTTTATATGTTTAACCTTTCAAAACATAAAACTTCTATTAAAACTGAAATTATGGCAGGTATTATTACCTTCTTAACAATGGCATATATCATTGTCGTAAACCCTGTCATCCTTGGGGATGCAGGTGTTCCATTTGAACAAGCATTTACAGCAACAATTATCGCTGCTGTTGTCGGAACATTATTTATGGCGATCTTTACAAACTTACCAATCGCAATTGCACCAGGTATGGGATTAAATGCTTACTTCTCTTACTCTGTTGTAAAAGCTCATGAAGGCATGACTTTCGCAATTGCATTCTCTGCTGTATTCGTAGCAGGTATGATTTTAATTTTGTTATCATTCACATCTTTCCGTACAAAATTAATGGAAGCCATTCCTGAAAACTTAAAACACGCAATTACTGCTGGTATCGGACTATTTATCGCCTTTATCGGTTTACGTTTAACAGGTATCGTTACAAAAAACGATGCAAACTTAGTTGGACTTGGTGATCTTCACTCTGCTCCAGTTTTACTAGCATTAGCTGGACTTGGAATTACAATTGTCCTTATGTCTTTAAATGTAAATGGTGCGCTATTTATCGGCATGCTATTAACTGGTCTTATCGCTTTCTTCACAGGACAATTAACGTTCTCAAACGGTGTTACATCAATGCCTGGATTACCAGAAGGAATTATCGTATCAAATCCAATTACTGCTGTATCTGATGTAATTAACTACGGATTATACGGCGTTGTATTCTCATTCTTCCTTGTTACACTATTCGATACAACAGGTACACTACTTGGCGTTGCGCAACAAGGTGGATTTATGAAAGACGGAAAGCTTCCAAAAGCAGGACGAGCTCTTCTATCTGACTCATTCTCAGCAACAATCGGTTCTATGTTCGGAACAACACCATCAACAGCTTACATTGAATCTTCTGCTGGTGTTGCAGCTGGTGGCCGTACTGGTTTAACAACAGTTACAGTAGCTGTTCTATTCGCATTAGCAGCTTTCTTTGGACCATTAGTGAGCGCTGTATCTGGTGTATCAGCTATTACTGCACCATCACTAATTATCGTTGGTAGTCTTATGATGGGTTCAGTTCGCCACATCGATTGGGATTCATTTGATGAAGCATTCCCAGCATTCTTAGTAATCTTAAGCATGCCACTTACATCAAGTATCGCAACAGGTATCGCACTTGGATTTATTTCATACCCACTTATGAAAGTGGCAAAAGGTAAATTCCGTTCTGTTCACCCACTTGTGTATGTATTCGGAATCTTGTTCGCTTATCAATTGATATTCTTACCACATTAAAATCCCTCTTTCTGAGGGATTTTTTATTTTCAAAAAACATTTGACAACTGTACAGAATCATGGAATAATTCAAAATAGTTAAATATTTGATGTCTTATCAAGAGCAGGTGGAGGGATGAGCCCTACGAAGCCCGGCAACCGACCCATTTATGGGCACGGTGCTAATTCTTACAACACGTTGTGTTGAAAGATAAGAGTAATATGATAAGACGTCTTTTCTATATGAAAAGGCGTTTTTTATTTTCACTCCCTCCCCTCTCTTCTTAGTTTAGGAGGGATTTTTTTATGAAAAAATTGTGTTCCATCGTACTTATTTTTCTATTACTTACATTGACGGCTTGTACAAATGAACAAGATGCTATCTCTTCACAAAAGCAACAAACGGTGAAAAAAGTAACTACAACAGTTGAAAATCATTTACAAACAGAAATTCCAAAGCAAATAAAAAAGCCATTAAAAATCGCATTAATTATGCAAATGTCTATCGGAACTTTTTCCTCTCAATATATTGAGGGCGTCAAAAAACAAGTCGAGCTATTTGGCGGTAGTGTACAAGTCTACAATTCTGATAACGATTTAGCAAAAATGGCTGCAAATTTAGATACTGCTATTAATTCAAAAGTGGATGGTATTTTAATTGATCATGGCCGATCTGAAGCATTAAAACCTGGGGTAGAAAAAGCGTTACAGGCGAACATTCCCGTAGTCGCGTTTGATAACGATCTACGCTTACCAGGTGTAACGATTATTGATCAAGATGACTATAGTCTTGCATGGAAATCATTAAAAACGTTAGCAGAAGATTTGAATGGACAAGGAAATATCGCAGTCGTATGGGTTGGCGGATTTGCTCCAATGGAACGTCGTAACGTTATCATTGATGCTTTTTATAAACGGTATCCAAATATAAAAGAAGTTGCGCGATTCGGTACTGCTAGTAATAACACACCACTTGATACACAAACACAAGTAGAAGCTTTACTAAAAAAATATCCGAAAGAAGGAGATTTACAAGCCATTTTCGCTTCGTGGGATGAGTTTGCTAAAGGAGCTGTTAAAGCACTTGAACAAGCTGGTCGTACAGATATAAAAGTATACAGCATTGACTTAAGTAATGAAGATTTACAACTTATGCAAAAAGAAAACTCACCTTGGTCTGCTACGGCTGCAACGGATCCAGCTGAAGTAGGGAAAGTTCAAGTACGATTCTTATACAAAAAAATTGCCGGTGAACAAACGCCAGATATTTATTCACTAGAACCTTATTTAGTAAAGAAAAATATTTTACCAAAAGAAAATATAACAATGGATCAATTATCAAAACATATAAACGGTTGGGGAGACTCGAAAGATGCGTATTCTCCTTGGATGAAAAAATTAGAGAAGGAGAAAAAATGATGACATTCTCTCTTCAAAACATTACACATTCTTATCATGCCGCTACACCTGTTCTAGAAGATGTTTCTATCCATATTCAAAAAGGAAAAGTTCATGCCCTACTAGGAATGAACGGTGCTGGGAAAAGTACTCTACTGAAAATAGCAACTGGTGAAATTCAACCAGTTGCTGGCGATATAAAAATTGATAATCAGTCTGTTTCCTTTACTTCGCCACGCGATGCAAAAAAGCACGGTATTTCTTTCGTAACACAAGAAGTAGATCACGGACTTATTCCGGGATTATCTGTATTAGAAAATGTACTTATCGATCATTTAGCAATGCAAAATAAAGTACTATTTTCAAAGTCAAAATTAGTCGCACTCGCTAAACAACATTTGCAAACTGTACAGGTAGATTTAAATGTTTCGGAAGATGTTTCAAACTGCTCATTACATGAAAAACAATTACTTCTTATCGCAAGAGCTTTATCCAACAATACAAATTATCTTTTATTAGATGAGCCTACTTCTTCTCTTGGACCGAAAGAAGTTGAAACCTTCGGACAACTATTAAAAGATTTAACATCAAAAGGAATTGGCATCATCTTAATTTCTCATCGTTTATCAGAGATTCGAAATTTTGCGGATGATGTAACTGTATTACATAACGGTAAAGTCGCACTTTCTGAAGCGATTACAAAGGTTACAGATCAACAAATTGTGGAATCGATGACTGGAAAACAACTGACACTTCCTATTAATGCAGCACCAAAACAAGGGAACGAAGAATTATTTAAAGCACAAGAACTTCCATTACACAAAAAACATTCTCCCCTTTCTCTCACCGTACGGAAAGGTGAAACTGTTGTGATATACGGATTAATTGGCAGTGGCAAAACAACACTTGCTGAAACGTTATTTGGTGCTCATCATACTTATCACGCAGAAATAAACGGTCAAAATATAACGATTAAAACACCGCGAGATGCGATTAAAGCGAAAATCGCACTTGTACCAGAAGAAAGAAGAAAACAAGGCGTATTTCTTTCGGAAGACATTATAAGTCACACTAATTTACACCAATCAGGTTGGAGACGAAAACAAACCGAATTAAATAATGCTACTACGGCAATTTCTTCTTTCAGCATTTCACCGAATGACCCAAAAGCCTTTATTCATTCACTTAGCGGTGGAAATCAACAAAAAGTCTCGATTGCAAAGTGGCATGGATTCAAACCGAATCTATTTCTTTTAGACGAGCCGACTAAAGGTGTAGACATAGCTGCAAAACAAGACATTTTTCAATTCATTCGTAACATTACTGAAAACGGAAGTTCCGTAATTTACTTCACAGGAGAACAAGATGAAGCACTGCATATCGCTGATCGCATTCTTATACTGGCAAACGGAGAATTTGTAGGTGAATACTTACCAAACGAACTATCTCCTGAACAGCTTTTACATTTATCTGAAGGGAGTTATTCCATTGAATCTCATTCATAAAACAAAAACTAAGAAACTATATTTACCTACTCATCTTTTTTATCAATTTAGTACGATTGCTATCATTATAGGTGTTACAATTTTCTTCTCTATCGCCAACGATTCTTTTTTAACATACAACAATATTAGTGATGTTTTACGCTCCATTTCTATCGTAACGTTACTTGCAATTGGTGTTACCTTTACATTAATTGTAGATGGGTTTGATTTATCGGTCGGCTCTACCGCTAGTTTAGCAACCATTGCCACTGCTTCCTGTCTCATTTTATATCGACAAGAACTATTAGTCACACTCCTTGTTCCTATTCTTTGTGGGCTATTAGTTGGATTATTAAATGCACTACTCGTTATCCGAATTAAACTACCAGATTTACTAGCTACATTAAGTATCATGTATATCGTGAATGGACTACACTTAACATTTTCAAAAGGATCTTCTATTTATGAAGGAATGTCTGGTGCCAAAGGACATTTTATTCCATCCTTTTTATTTATCGGTCAAGGTTCTGTCTTAGGAATTCCAGTCCCTGTCATTATCATGCTTATTGTCGTTTTGATTGCATATGTATTTTTAGAAAAAACAACGTACGGTCGTTTCTTTTATATGACAGGTGGGAATCGAGAAGCTGCTAGACTAGCTGGTATTCCTACTGATCGTTACCGTGTATATGCTTATATGATTAGCGGTTTACTTGCCTCTATTGGCGGTATTATTCTATGTAGCCGTGTTGGCACAGGACAAGTTTCAGCTGGCGCCCCATTATTAATGGATGCAGTTGCAGCTGCCTATATCGGTTATGCAATGTTCGGTGCTAAGAAACCAAATGTCATCGGAACATTTCTTGGTTCCGTATTAATCGGGATCATATTAAACGGCCTTACAATGATGAACGTTCCTTATTATGCACAAGATATCATTAAAGGCAGTATTTTAATTGCAGCTTTAGCCTTTTCATTTATTAAAAAGAAACGTAAATAAAGTGAAACTTTAATAAGTGGGGGTTTTCTTCCCCCCACTTATTATTAGGCTTCACCAATCGCGCATTAACGGGCAGTTGATCCCCCACCTAACTTCTTTGCTTTCGCCGAATTTTGAGGTGGGGGTCTTACTGCCCGTTAATGTGCTACTTTCCTTTTGCAACAATCACACGAACTACTTCAACGCAAGGAGCAGAAGACCGTTTGCTATTGCTGTAACACCTAAGAAGATTGCTATCATCAGCTCTCCCATTATTAAATACATAAATAATAGAAGAAATGAAAACCTCCTCTACGACCAAACTAATTAAAAGAGGTTAGAAACCTTTAATATTTCTCATTTACCTGTAATTCTTTACTATACTTTTGAATGAACACTGATGAAATAATCATTACCATTCCTATACTAAAACTAATAAGCTGATCTAATAACATTTCATCATGCATGAGCAAACGAAATAAAAATACACCACCAAAAATAAGCAACATAGTAAATCCAGTATGTCTAAGTCCTTTATATACATTTTCCATATGTATCACCTCTCCACATACCTTTATCCATATTATACCATACCCCAAAAATTTGTATAACCAACATTCGGTATTGAAACCACTAATAAAAAAGACTGCAGAGAAATTCTTCTCCGCAGCCTAATATTTATTTTTGCAAAAACGCCTGTAAATCTGCAAATTGTCTCTTTGCATCCTCATAGCCTTGCTCATATAAACTTTGTAATTTTGCTGTATCTTTTTCCATACGATCTACTTGAAGCGGCACTTCTGGGCGAATAACAAATAAATTCCCAGCTTGTTCTTCTTTTTCAATGTAGTGAAGTGTTTCATTATACACTTCATAACGATTCAGCATCGTGTTAACAAGGTTCGGATATTTTTTATAAGCTTTCGCTGCAACCCATCCAAACTTTGATTTTTTCTTTGCGTAACCATGATTTCTCGTTAAAATAACGACTGATTTTTTAAATCCGTCTTCTTGCGCTTTACGAACTGGAATCGGATCAGAAATCCCGCCATCTAACAATTGCTTACCGCGGTAATTTACTACCGGTGCAATGAAAGGCAATGAACTAGACGCTTGTAATAAATTTAGCGCATCATCATTCGTTCCTTCTTTTTCAAAATAAACAGATTGCCCTGTTTCACAATCTGTTGTCCCTACAAGGAAACGCTCTGGACTATTGAAGTATGTTTCAAAATCAAACGGCACATGCTTTTCTGGAATTTCATGAAAAATGAAATCCATATCGAATAGTTGACGTTTTTTCCACAAGTTTTTATACGATAAATATTGTGGATGTGATGCATAATCAATATTGACTGTTTTATTTCTATTTCTTTGTCTGGAAAGATACGACGCTGCATGACAAGCACCAGCCGAGACACCAATCACATATGGAAAATATAAATCTTGTTCCATAAAATATTCTAATATCCCGCCCGTATATACACCACGCATACCGCCGCCTTCTAATACTAACCCCGTATTTTCAAGCATGTTACTCTCTCCTCTATATATATTGACTCTTTAATTATTCACTATGTTAAGTATCTTTTTCTATTATATATGAGTTCTTTCAGAAATTATATTCAAAAGGCTTGAGAAAAAAGTATTTTTTCTTCCAATTATATTTCCAAATGATCAGAGACATCCTTTATAAACCTTTGAATAAAATCTTGCTCTTCTTTCGTATATCCATCTAAAAGTAACAGCCACTCTTCTTCCGCTTGTTTATGCAACTTTTCATGAGCTTTATATATTTCATTTCCTCTTTCCGTTAAGCGGAAGAAAATTTCTTTTTGATTATCTAACATTTGCATCTTCTCAACGAACTGCTTTTGAAATAACTTTGTACAAATTTTAGAGATCGCGCCCTTCGTCATTCCCATTTCTGTTGTAATAGCCGTTACATTCATGAGACCATTTTGTCCGATACACTCGATAACATGTAACTCAGATAAAGACATACCACTTACACCTGTTTCACGAAGAAACTTCTCATTATTTTCTTTCAAATGCTCTTCTTTTTTATGAAAAAGTGTACGAATATCCGAAATTATTTCCATTTGTTTCGCTGTACGTTCCAATCCGTTCGCCTCCTAAGTTTCCAAAGAAACAATTTAACTATATACCATTTTAAAATCATTTCTCCATCTTTACAAGTGAGAAAATCATGTTAAAATAAATTTAGTTTCCAAGGAAACTAAAAATAAGGAGGTTAGCAATTATGGAAAAAACCAAACTGAATTTCATTTTATATGTTGTCTGTATGAGTGCCTTACTCAGTTCCTTCGCTCAAAATATTTACACACCGATCTTACCGATGATTCAAAATTCGTTTCATACTTCTCTTTATCTTGTAAGTTTAACCGTTTCACTTTTCACATTCATTCTTGCGATTATGCAGCTCATATATGGACCTTTAATTGATACAAAAGGAAGAAAATCTGTCCTTATCCCTAGTTTAATTATTAGTACAATCGGCTCAATTGGTTGTGCTTTCTCACCAAACATTTACTTATTTCTATTTTTTAGAGCTGTTCAAGCTATAGGAATAGCGGCTATACCTGTAGTTGCAGCAACGATTATCGGTGATTTATTTGAAGGAAAAGAACGCGGAAAAGCGATGAGCCTTTATCAAATGTTACTCGCTCTCGCACCTGCGATCGGCCCTCTTATAGGTGGTTATCTCAGCAGTATACACGGCCACTTATCTGTATTTCTGTTTTTATCTACAATTGGCATCATCTTATTAATTATAAACATTTCACTACTTCCAGAAACAAAACCAAATGTAATTAAACAACCTAAAGCAAAAAAGAATTACTGGCTTATCTTAAAAAATAAAACTGGATTTTCTATTACACTTATTGGCTTTATTCAATTTTGTATGTATTTCTGTTTCCTCGTTTTTTTGCCTAGCATATTAACAAATATATATCATCTACACGCAAGTGAAATTGGTCTTATGTTTGTACCAATGTCCCTTTCTATTATGTTAGGAAGTTATTGCTACAAATTTTTGCAAAAACAGTTCACAACAAAGCAAGCTTTATTCATCACTAGTTTCTTCAATATTATATGTATCACTTTATTCTCTTTCGCATATAGCAACAATATCCCAACCGTCATTATCGTTACCTCTTTATACGGTTTTAGCATGGGACTTTCTATGCCAACTCACACTACTTTATTAACGGAAGAATTCGTACAAGAACGCGCAACAGCTATCGGTATGTACAACTTCATTCGCTATTTTGGCATGGGTACAGGACCTATTGTAGGTGGGTTTCTTTTATTTAATCAAAATTACTTTTGGATTTTCTTTATAGGAGCAGTTACATTTCTACTTATAGTTTTATACGCAATAAAAATGTTACGTTTCTCTACCGCACAAAAGGCAAAATAGAGCCCCAGAAAGGTGGGCTCTATTTAAGCTCTTTGATCGGCAACAATATGAATATCAATATACTTTGTTTGTCTCATAATTTCATTTACAATAGAACCTTTTCGTATTTCTTCCCACCTTGTTCTTGCAGATTGTCCAAGTAAAATTTGCGTCACTTGTAATCTTTTTGCGACTTCAATAATAACATCCGCTGGTTTTCTCCCTTTCGCCTCTTCTAATACAAAACTCGCATCAAATTGATTGGTTAACGATTTCCACTCTTCAATCGTCTGCTTTTTTCCAGCTGAAATAAAATCTATATTTTCCCTCTCAACGTTTAATACGTACAATTCAGCATTTAACCGATCAGCCATGCGCCATCCCCGTCTTATTAATTTCTCCGCTGTTGAACTGTATTGTACACAAACGAGAATTTTTTCTTTTACGCCAATTGGTTCTATTACTGTTTGGCTAATTTTCTCGTCCATATCATCAGCAACTTCTCGAAGTGATAACTCTCTGAGTGCCCCTAGATTATTAAGCGTAAAGAAATTTTGTAAGCTTTGCTGAATTTTTTCTTCCTTATATATCTTTCCATCTATTAATCTCTTCCTTAATACCTCGGGCGTTGCATCAACGAGCTGAATTTCATTTGCTTTTTGTAAAATAAAGTCTGGAATACGTTCCCGTACTTTTACATTCGTAATTTGAGCTACAATGTCATGAACGCTTTCTAAATGTTGAATATTAAACGCAGATAATACAGATATACCGGCATCTAACAATTCTTGCACATCCATGTAACGCTTCTTATTTTTAGACCCAGGAATGTTACTATGTGCAAGTTCATCCACTACAACTACTTGCGGGCCACGCTTTATAATTCCTTCTACATCAAGTTCATAAAATACTTTTCCTTTATACTCTATTTCTTTTAAAGGAACTTTTTCTAAATCAGCAATTGCTTCTTCCGTCTCTTTTCTACCATGTGTTTCAATTAAACCAATTACAATATCAATACCGTCTTTTTTCATCTCTCGTGCATCAAAAAGCATTTTATAACTTTTCCCTACGCCTGGGGCAGCCCCTACGTATAGCTTTAATTTTCCACGATTTTGTTGACGAATGTATTCTAAATATTCCTCTGGCGTTCGCCTTTGAAACGTCGGTTTATAATCATCCGCATACAAAACACTCACAACCCTTCTTGCGAAACAACACTACCTCAATCCGTTAGATTGAGGTAGTACTGTTACTATTTCATTAATTTCTGTAATTCTAAGTTTAACTTTAAGACGTTTACGCAATCTTCTCCAAATAAACCGAAGGCAGCACCTTCTGTTTGCTCCTTAATCAATTGATTTAACTTTTCTTTCGGAATATTCGTTAATTTAGAGATGCGATCTACCTGCACAGACGCTGCCTTTGGACTAATGTCAGGATCAAGCCCTGAACCTGAATTCGTCACTAAGTCTATCGGTACTTCTGTAACTGGAACGGTTGGATTTTGTTTCTTCCAGTCTTCCATACTTTTCTCTACTCGTTTCTCTAAATCTGGATTAGACGGTGCATAGTTATTTGAACCAGATGCTTCTGCTTTATATTCTATACTAGAGACACGTCCATGAAAATAACGTGGATCTGTGAAATTTTGACCGATTAACTTCGAACCAACTATTTCATCCTTATCATTATATATAAGACTTCCATCCGCATTATCCTTCATTACCGCTTGTGCAATACCAGTTACAATAAGCGGGTATACGAGGCCGCACAAAACTAAAAATGTAAAAGTAATACGAATAATTGGTGATAGTATACTTTGTTTCTTCGCCATCTTTTTCCCCTCTTCCTTATATGAACAAGCCGACAATCATATCAATTACCTTAATTCCAATGAACGGAACGATAACCCCGCCAAGCCCGTAAATGAGTAAGTTTCTGCTAAGCAATGCATTAGAGCTCATCGGTTTATATGCGATTCCTTTCATCGCTAATGGAATAAGTAATGGAATAATAACAGCGTTAAATATTAATGCTGATAAAATTGCTGACAGTGGTGACGTTAATTTCATAATGTTCAATGCTTCCATTTGCGGAATCGCAAGTGTAAACATTGCTGGAATGATTGCAAAATATTTCGCTATATCATTCGCAATACTAAACGTCGTTAACGCACCACGTGTCATTAACAATTGCTTACCGATTCCTACAACCTCAATAATTTTCGTTGGATTCGAGTCTAGATCAATCATGTTCGCCGCTTCTTTCGCTGCTGTCGTACCACTATTCATCGCTAATCCAACGTCCGCCTGCGCTAATGCTGGAGCATCATTTGTACCATCACCTGTCATCGCTACAAGTTTCCCTTTATCTTGCTCTGCTTTAATAACAGCAATTTTATCTTCCGGTTTACACTCAGCAACAAATTCATCTACTCCAGCTTCTTTTGCAATCGTTGCTGCTGTTAACGGATTATCACCTGTACACATAACCGTTTTAATCCCCATTTGGCGTAACTGTTCAAAACGCTCACGCATACCCGGTTTTACTGTATCCTTTAAATAAATTAAACCGTAAATACGATTATCTACTGCAACTACAAGTGGTGTTCCACCCTCTTTTGAAATGAAATCTGCTTTTTGATTTACATCTTTCGGAATTGTTCCGCCTTGTGACCCAACCCATTCAATAACGGCACCTACAGCACCTTTTCTCACTTTCGTTCCGTCTTGTAAATCAACACCACTCATTCTCGTTTCTGCTTTAAACGGAACAAACTCACCTTGTTCTGCAAGTTCTCTATTATATGATATAGATTTTCCCTGCACATACTCGATAACAGATCGACCTTCTGGCGTTTCATCTAAAACAGAACTAATAGCAGCCCACTTTCCAACTTGCTCAATCGTTTCATTTCCTACTGGAAGCAGTGTATGTGCCATTCGGTTCCCGAAAGTAATCGTACCTGTTTTATCTAAAATAATTGTATTAATATCGCCCGCAGCTTCTACTGCTTTCCCTGACATCGCTAACACGTTAAATTTTGTCACCCGGTCCATCCCAGCTATACCAATTGCCGATAATAACCCACCAATTGTCGTTGGAATTAAACAAACTAACAATGCTACAAGTACAGCTGTATCAATTTGAAACCCTAAATAATTCGTGAAAATTGGCAACGTCACAACAACGATTAAGAAAATAAGCGTTAAACTCGTTAATACTGTATTTAAAGCAATCTCATTCGGCGTTTTTTGACGAGCAGCCCCTTCTACTAATGAAATCATTTTATCAATAAATGATTCTCCAGGATTACTTGTAATAACAATTGTAATCTCATCACTTACGACCATCGTTCCGCCTGTTACGGAACAAAAATCGCCACCCGCTTCCTTTATAACAGGGGCTGATTCTCCTGTTATTGCAGATTCATCGACAGACGCTAACCCTTTTATTACTTCACCATCATTCGGAATCATTTCCCCTTGTTTTACGATAACAACGTCACCTTTTCTCAGATCAGTTGCTGAAACTTGAACAATGTCTCCATTTTCTTTTACGACATTTGCAAACACATCTTTCTTCGATTGTTTTAAAGAATCGGCTTGCGCTTTACCACGGCCTTCAGCTAACGCTTCTGCAAAGTTAGCAAATAAAACTGTAAATAATAGAATGAGAGAAACTGTTATATTAAACCATCCTGGTACACTACTAGAACTGCTTGGGAGAAAAGATAAAATGAACGTAATGATAAACCCAATTTCCACAATGAACATAATCGGATTCTTTATCATTACTTTCGGATTCAATTTCGCAAAGGATTGTTTCATCGCATGCGTCACGATATCACGATCCAACGTTTTCGCTTGTCTAACTTCATCTTCTACAGCATGTATTTGTGAATCGTTCAATTGTTTTTCTTTTACTACTACCGGTCTCATTATTTACCCTCCATTACTTCAATGTAAGAAATTCTGCAATTGGGCCAAGTACTAACATCGGGAAAAATGTTAATGCACCAACAATTACAATCGTTCCAATAAAGATTCCTCCAAATAAACCATTATCCGTACGGAACGTTCCGACTGTTTCTGGTACTACCGTCTTCTCTTTCAATGAAGCTGCTACAGCTAGCATCGTAATTAAACTGAAATAGCGTCCTAAAAACATAACTAAACCAGTCGTAATATTCCAAAACGGTGTATTATCTGCTAATCCTTCAAATCCAGATCCATTATTCGCAGCTGACGATGTGTATTCATATACAACTTGCGTTAAACCGTGAAAACCGGAATGAGAAATCGCATCCGTTCCTAAACTTGTTGAAAGAGCTAATGCAGAAAATCCTAAGATAAGTAATGGATGAAATAGAATCGTTACTGCAATTAATTTCATTTCCTTACCTTCAATCTTTTTACCTAAAAACTCTGGTGTTCTTCCGACCATTAACCCAGATATAAAAACTGCAATAATTGCATACATAATAATATTAATAAAGCCCGCTCCAACACCGCCGTATACTGTATTCAACATCATATTTACGAGTGGAACTAAACCGCCAATTGGCGTTAACGTATCATGCATCGTATTAACGGCCCCTGTTTCAGCAGCTGTCGTTACTGTTGCGTATAGTGAAGAAAATACTGTTCCAAATCGTACTTCTTTCCCTTCTGTACTTCCTTGTACATGTTCGATACCCATTCCATTTAATGCCGGATTCCCGTTTAGTTCAGATGTCGTAATCGTTATAAATCCTAGTAAAAACACCATGAATAGTGAAACGAAAAGGATACGCCCTTGTTTTTTATTTCCTACCATTCGTCCGTACGTAAATGGAAGTGCTGTTGGTAATAACATCATAAGCATCATTTGCAAAATATTACTCATTTGTCCTGGATTTTCAAAAGGATGTGTAGAGTTTGCCCCGAAAAATCCACCGCCGTTATTCCCAAGTTCCTTAATAGAAACGAATGATGCAACAGGCCCGCGTAAAATACTTTGTTTTGCTCCATCAATCGTTTGTGCTGTAACCGCCCCATCTAACGTTTGTGGTACACCAAGTGCGACAAAGACTAACGCTGCAATAAATGCGATAGGAAGAAACACTCTCGTTAACGCCCTCGTAAAATCAACGAAAAAGTTACCAAGTTCTTTTCCAGCAAGTCCTCTTATAAAAGCCATAACAATCGCTAACGTCGTTGCTGGTGCCGCAAACATTAAAAATGTAATCCCGATTAATTGTGATAAATAAGATAAACCATTTTCACCGCTGTAATGTTGTAAGTTTGTATCAGCCATAAAACTAATCGCTGTATTAAAAGCGAGCGTAGGCTCCATCCCTTCAATATGCGCTGGATTTAATGGCAATACACCTTGTAATCTAAAAATGAAATATACAACGACAATCATAAATCCGTTGAGTAGAACTAATGATAATGCATACTGTTTCCACGTTTGATTGTATCCTTTTACACCTGTAATTTTAAAAATAAGTTTCTCAAAAGGCCCGAATACTTTATCTAGCATTTTGCTACCTTGAAAGGCTTTCTCTAAATAAATCCCCGTTGGCTTTGCTACTAAAATAAACAAGAGCATTGTAATAATGACTGCAACCCAAATCATAATGAATGATTCCCCCTAATTAAAACTTTTCTGGATTTAATAATGCGTATACTAAGTACACCGTAATCGCTGCAACAATAACCGATAAGGCAATCATCATGATTGCTTCCCTTCTTTCACAACTTTATCTGACCAACTTGCAAGACTTGCCATCGATGCTACTAATACAACAAAAATTCCGATCATCACAACATCTAACATAACAATCCCTCACTTTTAATGTTAAAATTTACCATTAAAATATTAAAAAAGAACACTGAGCTCTACTCAGTGTTCAAAAAATGAACAACAAAAAGTAAACCTCCTCTCTAAACGCTTACGAGGTTAGCTGTCGGATTCGGGCCTAAAGAGTAGCCCTACTTTCAAAACTGAAAGATTCACCCCAAGTGACGATGCACAAAATTGGTTCCCCCGCTCCATTTCTGGAACTCAGCGATTTTAGGTTTTTTTTGGAAATTTGATAAATGATTTATGAGAGTAAATATACTCCTCTATATTTCACTTGTAAAGAGGTAAATTACTTAAAATAAGAAAATATTACGCTATTTAAACGCTTACATTACGTATTATTAATATTCTTTCATCTGTTTTCTTGTCTTTTCTTTCTTTTTCATAGAAATGACCTTTTATATATAAAAAAAGAGCGAATGTATATAAGCACCCCACTTAGGCACACTTAACATTCGCTCTCGTTTTCATTCAGAATTTATTTACCACGTAAAAAAGCACGTAAATTTCTCCCACGGATATAAACTTGTGATAATTCTGCATGTAACTGCTCATATTCAATAATATCCGCCTCTAAATACAAAGCATCTTTTGATGGTAATAAAATATATGGACCTGGAAAAATAGGATCAATCTGTGCCAATTCTTGAACCCTCTCGATCGATACCGCCCAACGATTTGCTATATCTCCAAATAGTAGTACCTTCATCATTTCTTCCCCCGCCCTATTCAAAAAATAAAAACGAAATATTATCACAGTTCGTAAACACGACAAATTTAGCTCCAATTGTTTCATAGAGCCGCGCTGGATATCGTTTATTCCTTGTAACAACAGTAATAGGCGCTTGAAAAGAAAAACGAATGTGTTCTGTGAAGAAACTAACTGTTGGAAGCTCATCCCCTAGTAAAATCACCTTCTTAATTCGTGTGCACATACTAGTAAAATCTTTCTCCTTATTACAGCTATAAGCTGATTCAAACCCATAATCTCTAACTTCAGCCGCTATCTCTTCATTGACTGTAAAAATAATTAACTCATGCTGAAATGCTACTAGCTCTCTTAAACTCTTTACCTTGTTTTTTTCTCCAACACAAATAAGTGTTAGTTCCATGTACCTCATCCTCCTTAGCATAAAAGAATTCAAACGTAGATTGATATTCCCCTATACTAATCGGATCGATGAAGTGATGTATCCATCATGGCACCGTCCTCTCTCAAAACGCTTACGAAGTTAGCTGTCGGATTCGGGCTTTGAGAGTAGCCCTACTTTCAAAACTGAAAGATTCACCCCAAGTGACGATGCACAAAATTGGTTCCTCCGCTCCATATATTTGGACTCAGCGTATTACAAAAAAATGTATTCTGGCTGATATATTACTCTTGTATTTGGAAAAAGTAAACAAAAAAAGCCAGTTGTAAAACTGGCCTTTTCATTCTTCATGCTTATGCTTTATTCAATTTATACGCAAAATGATTCGTCGGTCCATGACCACTACCAATATTCAATGGCTCTTCAATTGCTATACTAATAAATCGTTTTGCCTCTTGAACTGCTTCGTCCATTGAGTATCCTTTCGCAAGTCCAGCTGTAACTGCTGAAGCAAATGTACAGCCACTTCCGTGCGTTTGTTTCGAAGGAATTCGTTCACTTCTAAATTCAATAAACTCTTCTCCATCAAAGAGTAAATCAATTACTTCATTACCTTGATATTCCGCATGTCCGCCCTTCATAAGCACATATCTAGCACCTAATTCGTGCAATACTTTCGCAGCTTTCTTACTATCTTCTATATTATGAATCTCCATCCCAGTTAACACTTCAGCTTCTGGAACATTCGGTGTAATAACTGTTGCTACTGGTAATAAATATTCCTTTAATGCTTGAACTGCTTCTTGCTGTAATAATGATGCTCCGCCCTTTGCAATCATAACAGGATCTAGCACAATATTATTCCAACCAAATTTCTTAATCTGTTCTGCCACAATTTGAATAATTTCACTACTAAATAACATCCCTAGTTTCACTGCATTTGGTGTTAAATCCGTACCAATTGAATTCAGCTGTTCCGTAATACCTTCTAATGGAACAGGATATACCCCTTGAACGCCAAGCGTATTTTGAGCAGTAATTGCCGTAATTGCCGTCATCCCATACACACCAAGCTCTTGGAATGTTTTTAAATCCGCTTGAATACCAGCACCACCGCCGCTATCAGATCCTGCAATTGTTAAAGCTTTATTCACTTCCATCTCACTCATCCTTTTCTATCCAAAATAGCGATGATAAATCGTCTTTGCTTCGCTTATATCTTTCGTTCCATGTACCAGTACACGGCCATCTTTGAAGGCAACTAACCTCTTTTCTTCAACAGAGAAAGATAGTAAATATGGATTTACATTTAAATCATTCACACGGCCTTCTAGTAGCTGTTTATATTGTTCAAAATCTATTTCTTCTTTATGAGGTGGTCTAATTTGAACTGTATTTCTCCCGCATAAAACTGCTGTTTTCGATGTGTTCTCTTTATTTAAATACGGATATAATGCATTCTCTCCGCACGAAGGACAATTATGTTTGCGAAGTTTTTGCACATTCATACATGAATACTCATTCTTCCACATATCAAACGATACAAGTCCATCTCGAAGTGATTTATAATCTTCTACTAACAGTTTAAGAGCTTCTGTTACTTGATGAGAAACGACAAGAGATACAGCAGGTGATATAATACCCGCTGTATCACATGTCGCCCCGCCAAGCGGAATCGATTGTAATAAACATGATAAACATGGTGTTTTACTAGGAAGAATTGTGTAAGAAAGACCGTAACTGCCTACACATGCACCATAAATCCATGGAATAGAATATTTTTGTGCTATATCATTCACAATAAAACGTGTTTCAAAATTATCAGTCGCATCAATCATTACATCAACGTTTGTAACAAGTTCTTCTAGCTCCTCAGCTGTTACATCTTGAACGAGGGCCTCTATTGTTACATCACTATTAATCTCTTCTAAACGCTTTTTAGCCGCTATAGCCTTCGGAAGATTATTTTTCACGTCGCTCTCTGCATACAATTGTTGTCTTTGTAAATTACTCCAATCGACATAATCACGGTCAACAATTGTTATCTTCCCAACACCAGCTCTTACAAACATTTCTGCATTTGCACTACCAAGTGCGCCTGCGCCGATAATAAGCACATGCTTTTCTCTTATCTTTTGCTGTCCTTCTTCCCCAATTGGAGAAAATAGTTCTTGGCGAGAATATCGATTATTCAACTACACTCATTCCTTCTAAAGGACTGCTTGCAGTTGCACAACGTTTACGTGCAATACGCCCCGCTTCAAAGCCTATGCGACCTGCCTCAATACCTAACTTCATTGCGTATGCCATCTTAATAGGATCTTTTGCTCCTGATACAGCCGTATTTAATAACACACCATCTGCTCCTAATTCCATCGCAAACGCTGCATCAGCTGGGCTACCAATACCTGCATCAACGATAACCGGTACTGTCGCTTGTTCAATAATGAAGCTTAAATTTAACGGATTTACAATACCAAGCCCTGAACCGATTGGTGATGCTCCTGGCATAATTGCATGCACACCTAGTTCTTGTAATTTACGTGCTAATACAACATCATCAGATGTGTACGGAAGTACGATAAACCCTTCTTCTAGTAACATTTCAGATGCCTTTAACGTTTCTACTGGATCAGGTAACAACGTTCTATCATCACCAATAACTTCAACTTTGATCATGTCACAAAGCCCTGAAGCTTTTGCTAATTTTGCAATACGAACAGCTTCTTCAGCATTTTTTGCTCCAGCTGTATTTGGTAATAACGTATATTTTTTCACATCAAGCTTCTCTAATAAATTAGGTTGCTTTGCATCAAATATATCCATACGACGTACTGCAAACGTTAAAATTTCAGCTTCAGAAGCGTCAATTGCTTTTTGCTGTACGTCAAAATCAGGGAATTTCCCTGTTCCTAATAAAAGTCTAGACTGAAATGACAATGGTCCAATGTTTAACATAATCAACCGCCTCCTACGAAAGTTACAATCTCAATTTGGTCTCCATCAAAAACAGATGTATCTGTATGATCATCTTTTTGTAAAATATCTTTATTACGCTCTACTACAACAATTCTGTTATCTAACTCTAAATGTGTAAGTAACTCAGCTACTGTTTTTACACTCTCTGGTACTTCAATTTGGTTACCATTAATTTTTAAATTCAAACTTCCATCCCCTTTCTAAACCGTTTTAGAAAGCAATGAATCTAGCAAGTGATTCTCCTGCTTTCCTTCTATTAAATCCGCCATATATTGACCAGAAACAGGGCTTAATAAAATGCCGTTTCGATAATGGCCCGTACAAGCATATAAACCTTTTATTTCTTCATGTTCTCCCATATAAGGAGCTTCGTGATTCGATTGTGGTCTTAATCCTGCCCATGCGCTTTCCCACTCTGCTTCTTTTAAAGCTGGCAATATTGTATAAGCACGCTCTAATATAGAAGTAATGCTTTCCGGTTGTACAGTTTTATTAAACGTATGCGACTTCATCGTTGCTCCAATTACGTAACGTCCGCCGCGCTTTGGAGCAATATAAAATCTTTCTTGGAAAATAGGTGCCTTTAAAAGTGGTTTTCTACTTCTTACCGCTACTACTTCTCCTTTAACTGGATATGTACCCCATTCGCGGTGAAAATGACCTAGTAACTTCGTGCTCCATGAGCCACCGGCAATCACCACTTTTTCGCATGTGATTATACCTTCGCTCGTAACAATACCAGTCACTTTATTATTTTCAATACGAATATCAAACACTTCTGTCTGTTCATATATATCCGCACCGGAAATTGATGCAGAATGCGCGAATGCTTTCGTAAGCTCTGGTGCAATAACGTGACCATCTTTCGGATAATATACCGCTCCTATAATGGATTCGGATAGAAATGGCTCTTTTTCCCGTAAATGGTCTCCCGTTAGAAAATATGAATCTTCACCTGTTTTCTGTTGCCAATCCATAATGTGAAGAATTCTTTCCTTCTCATCTTCGTTTTGTGCAATACGATATATCCCTTTCTCCTCATATCCAATATCAATACCCGTCTTTTCACGTAAAACTGTTGCAAGTTGTGGAAATATAGCTCGGCTTTCTCTAGCAAGTTCAAATAGCGGGTCATACGCATCCCATTCTGCTTGAACACCAAGCAGGCCAGCAGCTGCTTTAGAAGCTTCCGATGCAATTTTTTGCTTCTCTATAATTGCTACTTTATGTCCTCTTTCTGCTAGAAAATGTGCAACTGAGCTACCAATTACACCACCGCCAATAATCGCTACATCATACTTCTCACACATGTTTTTCCGCCCACTTTCTTATTGATTCCTTATAAGATTTCGCTTTGCTATATGGGTTACTACTACTTACAATTCCGGACATAACTGCTATACCGCTTACACCGTTAGTAAGAACATCTACTGTGTTTTCTGGGGTAATTCCTCCAATCGCTGTAATCGGTATAGATAAACAGCTTGCAATGTCTGAAATTTCTTCAAGTCCTCTCGCTGGCACACCTTTTTTACAATCTGTCGGAAATACATGACCATAAACGAGTGAATCCGCTCCATTTTTAAATGCTACTATCGCTTCCTCTAACGAGTGTACTGAATAACCGACATGCAAATAAGAAAACTTTTCTTTCACTAACCTTGCATCTGCGCTTCGGTATCCTAGTTGAACACGCGGAATGTTTAATAAAATGGCGATATCAATTCGATCATTTATAACAAGCTTAGATGCTGGAAAGCCTTTTTTCAAAAGACTTTCCACCCCTTCATATAATTCCTTCGTACTTTTCTCACGCTCACGAATATGCAAATAATCAATCTCACTCTCAATTTGCATCGCTACATTCACTAACTCTTCGAATGGCATATGGCCATTTGAGATTACATGGAGCTCATTTTTCATATTCATTCGCCTACTTTAAAATGTTTTCGAATAATTCATCGGCAGGAACAATTTCTTTCGTCATTCCTTTGTCTTTCAACCATTTGTTTTGTTTCTCCCATGACTCTTTTGAATCTGATAAAAATGGCTCATCTTTCGTTTCCATCTTCTCTAATAAAATTTTCATGCTTTCTTTTTCAACTTCTGGTACAAGCGGGAAGTTTTCTTTTTCTTGATGATCTAATAAAATATTTAATGCTTCATCAGGGCTTTTCTTCATAAAGTCATACCCTTTTTTTGCCCCACGTAAAAAGGCTTGCAATGCTTCTTTATCTTTTTTCAACGTTTTATCACCTGTTACGAAAACAAGTTCATGATAATTCGGCACACCATATTCTGCTGGATTAAAGTACGCTGGTTCATGGCCTTCATGACGCATAACAGGTACTTCATGGTTAATGTATGCTCCTGTTACAGCATCCACTTTTTTCGTAATTAACGCTGGTACTAAATCAAAGCCAACATCAACTACTTTCACCGTATCAGGATTACCACCAGCTTCTTTTATCATCGTTTTTAAATATGCTTCACTTAAAGGAGTTCCAGAATATCCTACTGTTTTTCCTTCTAAATCTTTCGGTGATTGAATACCTGCTGATTTCAGCGATACGACATGATTTAACGGTGAACGTACGACAGCTCCAATTGATTTCACTGGAATTTGTTCATTTGCTCTGGCCATAACAACATCTGGCTGATAATACAAACCAACTGTCACTTTCCCTGCTGCAGCTAAAGTTAATGGATCAGTTGGATTAGAAGGGAATTTTATATTTACCTTTATTCCTTCTTCTTTAAAGTAGCCTTTTTCAATTGCTGCATAAATAAAGCTATGTACCGCATTTGGGTACCAATCGAGCATAACCGTTATTTCTTTCTCTTTTTTACTTTTATCTGATGCTGAATTACTCGAACATCCTGCAATCATTGCAACTAATAATGTAAACACAAAGATGCGTTTTAAAAATTTCATGAATGCTTCCTCCAACTAATGAATTTCTTTTCTAATATGGAAATAAGTATGACGAAGAAAATAGCTAATAATGATAACAATACAATGGGTGCAAATACACCAGCTCCATCTAACTGTGTCATCATTCTCTTACTGAAATAACCAAGCCCAGCTTGTGCACCGAGCCATTCACCTATTGCTGCCCCAATTACACTAAGCGGAACTGCAATTTTTAAAGCTGAAAAAAAATAAGGAAGAGCAGACGGTAACTTTAACTTAAGAAAAACATCTTTCTTCGTTGCTCCATATGTAACTAAGAGCTCCTCCCATTCTTTTTTCGTACTACGCAGTCCGTCATACGTATTGACCGCAATAGGGAAAAACGTAATTAAAACTGTAACAACAACCTTACTCCAGATGGTATATCCAAACCATAAAACGAAAAGCGGAGCAAGCGCTGTAATAGGAATCGTTTGTGAGGCAACTAATAATGGATAAAATGCCCTTTCCATCCATGTACTCGCATTCATTAACATCGCTAGCCCTACACCTAATACGATAGAAATAACAACACCTATTAAAACGACGTATAACGTTGCCGGTAAATGAACCGTAAATAATATGTCTTTTAGTTTCCATATCTTCATTACAATTGCTGACGGTGACGGTAAAATGTACATTTCATCTACAATTCTTGCTCCTATTTCCCACATAACGAGTAAAATGCTAGAAAGTGTAATGGCATGAACTAATTCTTTCAATCGGTTCATCATACGAGTACCTGCCTTTGTAACATACTAAGAAGCTCATCTTTCAGCGCTAACACATCCGGTTTATATAAATCTTTTCGTGTTCTGTTATGATCAAGCGGCACAATCCGTTCAGTCAAAGTAGTTATCGGCTGCTGTTCCACCACTAAAATTCGATTCGAAAGAAACAACGCTTCTTCCACATCATGAGTGATAAATATAATTGGTTTTTCCCACTCTTTCCATTGTTCAAACAACCATTCTTGCAAAGATGCCTTCGTTAAAGCGTCCAATGCGCTAAACGGTTCATCTAGCAATAATATCTCTCCGCCTGTTAATAATGTTCGGATAAAAGATACGCGCTGCCTCATACCGCCAGATAAATCTTTCGGGTATTTTCCCTCGTATCCTTGTAAACCAAATTTATGTAGCAGTTCCTTTGCCTTTACTTGTGCTTCTTTCTTCTGTACACCCTGACATTCTAGTGGCAAAGCAGCATTCTCAATAATTTTTCTCCACGGCAGGAGCATATCTTTTTGAGGCATATACCCTACAGGATGACTTTTTGTTTCTGTCAGCTCTATCCGTCCAGTACTGACTTCTTCTAAGCCTGTAATAAGACGAAATAGAGTACTTTTCCCGCAGCCACTTGGCCCAATAATGCTTACAAACTCTTTCTCTTGTATAGAAGCATTTAATTCATCGATGATTGGCTTCTCATCATAATGAAAAGAAACATTATGAAACTGTAGTATGTTCTTGCTCCTCAAATCCCCACATCTCCTTACGATAGGACATATCCCAGAATAAATATTCAAATCGACTGGAATATAAGAAAATCTCCTCTAATCTTTCTAGCTCTCGCTCTGACTTTCCAATTGCCATTTCATCTAATAAATCTATTAACCAAATACAAAGGTTGCCGTATTCTTCAGAACTATATCCTTGAATCCACTCACCAAAGAACTCATGATCTCTCGCTCCAGGAATATCATTTAAACGCTTTCCAATTTCCCAATAACTCCACATACATGGAAGAAGTGCTGCTATTAATTCCGCAAGTGTGCCATTTTGAGATACAGACATCATGTAATTTGTATAAGCTAAATTTTTAGCAGATGGTTTTGCTGATTCTATCTCCTCTATAGAAATTCCAAGCCTTTTTGCATACTGTTTATGGATCGTCATTTCTCCATTTAATATTCCATCAATTTGTTCAGCAAATTTTCCCATTACTTGTGGATTCGTTGCCTTTACAACACCGATGGCATATAGCTTTGCATAATCTAACAAATATAAATAATCTTGAATAATGTAATACTGAAACTTATCTTTTTCTAACGTGCCATCCCCCATCCCTACTACAAATGGATGATTATGACTCATCTCCCAAACTGGTTGTACAGTTTCTAACAATCTATTACAAAATTTCATTTCTATTTCCCCCTTCAATATATGTATCTAAATAAAAAACCACTTCTATAATCAGAAGTGGTTACAACAAATAAAATTATAGCTTATTCGTTGTTCCACTTCCCTTCGCTAGTATTACCTAGATCAGGTGTTGTAAGGGTTAAGGATTATTCCTCTCTCAGCACGAAAAGCACCCCTAGTGGTTTCAATATAAAATTTTCAAATAAAAAAGCCCCGTTTCTATACGCAAAGAAACGGGGACTCATCATTAGTGTCCGAATTGCTTCCCTACGCTAGCATAATCTAGATCAGGTAATGAAAAGGATCAAAGACTTAAGGTCTTACTCTCAGCTGGCAACACCAGCTCTCCTAGCAAACTATAAAATTATCACTGTCAGTATAACACCCTAATAAGACATCATCAACTATTTTAATTTTCTCAATTGTCAACAAAATTACAGAGTTATATAATACTTATTATTCTATTTCGTAAAATAAAATCCCAATTAATTCTATAAAAAGGAATCATTATCCTGAAAAAATTTATTTTTATATTGATTTCATATTACATTTATGTGAATACACCCACTATATTATATCTTTATACTATAATAAAATTACAACTAACTATACAACTAGAGGAGGTCTCTATTATATGAATATGAAAGCTACAGCTCTAACAGCAACTACTGTCGCAATCGCCTCATTACTTCCTTCTATGGGCGAAACAAATGTACAAAAAGCAAACGCTGAACAATTATCTAATGTCAAAACTGGATATGTCAAAGTCGATCAAGTAGCCTTACATAAAGAAGATAATACAAATAGCATATCCCTTGATACAATTCGCTTTAATACGAAAGTTAACATACTTAAAACAACGAAGGATTGGTATAAAGTATCTGTTAATAATAAAGTAGGCTATGTACAAAAAGATGCTATTCTGCAAAAAAACAAACTTCAATCTACTAATCAATACATCGTCAATGCTAATGCATTGAACGTTCGCTCTGAACCTAATTTAGAATCTTCCATTTTAGATGTATTACCAAATGGTAAGTTCGTGACTATTCAAGGAGAACAAGGCGAATGGTATAAAATTTCACATAACGGTCAAACAGGTTATGTACAAAAAGCATTCGTATCTAATGGTTCGCAGCCCTTAGTAAAAGGAATCACAGTTCAAAATGATACGAAATATACTGTTGCAACACCTAAATTAAATGTACGTAGCAATGCTAGCACAAATGGCACTCTACTTGGTTCTTTACAAAACGGTACACAGGTACAAGTAGTAGAAACAGTAGGAACTTGGTATAAAATTCGTTTTGGCACAGGATACGGGTATGTGGCCAAACACTATGTGGTACAAAATCAACAGCAATCACAAGCTCAAACAGCTCAATCTTCAGCTATTCCAGCAGTTTTCAAATTCCCTACTCAAGGAAAAATCAGCTCAACCTTTGATATACGCTGGGAACAAATGCATTATGGAATAGATATTGCAGCACAAGGTAACGTCTCCATTCAAGCTGCCGCTGCAGGTAAAGTTATTAAATCATATTATTCAGCTAGTTATGGCAATGTAGTGTTCATCGCCCATCAAATAAACGGGAAATTATATACAACAGTTTATGCTCATATGAAAGATCGCACTGTACAAGCTGGTGATCAAATACAAACTGGACAATTACTAGGTCATATGGGTAACACAGGTCATTCATACGGACAACACCTCCATTTTGAATTACATAATGGAGAATGGAATTTTGAAAAAACAAATGCAGTAAATCCACTGCCGTATTTAGTTAGGTAAATTGTATGCCACGCAATATACCTCTCTTCATTGAATACTTAGCCTTTTTAGGTTTAATCTGTTGTTTAATAATTTACAATACAAACACTGTATTTTTATCTATTATCATTGCTTTTGTTGCTCTAGAAATTATGATGGAGTCATTTCAAGTGCGACTAAAGCAAAAAGTTGCCCATGTTTATAATGCTATTTTTCTATTAAGTGCCCTTATAACAAATGTTATTAGTAATGGCTTTTATTTATCTACTATAATTCCCGTATTCTTTATGGCTGTTTTATTATTCATAGCTAGATACATTAATGTCCCTAATAATAAAAAACATGAACAAGAAGCTTAGAAAGAGGAGACACTGTGTACCAATCTTTCAAAGATAACACAATGAAATATATATTAAATTTATACGAAAAACTAAATACTTTTTTTGGTATACAAGGAAGTTATACTGCACAACTTCTCCTATATGGAATGTTATTTCTCATCTTAATCACTTTCTCCTTGTTTTACTAACAAAAAAGGATCTCACATAACATTGAGATCCTTTTTAATTTATATTAATTTTTCATATGTAAAATACTGTTTAGCCACAAGCATATTTTTCATAAATAAAACTAAGATTATATTTTTTCTCTAAACCCATTCTTTGTTCATCGTCACACCAATAGAAAAGAATATCATGAATCGTCGCATAACGCTTATTTTTAAGAAATAGTTTAAAGAATGACGGTAAACAATCATGTAATTGTATAAATATATAATTGCGTAGTATTTCCTCTTTATATTCAATGCCCTTACAAATATACAGTAATTCTTCACAATAATATGCATGCTGTGGAACTTGAATCATTTCGAAAAATGGCACGTATGATAATAACTTTCCGATAAAATGGTTATATCGATCCATTATCCCTATTGTCATATGTTCCATCATTTCTTTCATCACATATAAATAATCATCTACATGAGTTGTCTTTAGTGGGTCTAATCGATCTGAAATTTGAGAAAGTACAGCTCTTTGACAAGCTAAAACTACTTGACTAGGTCCATAATATGATAGAAAATCTGTACACTTACGATACTTTCGTAATAAGTCATGTGTATATAAATCATACACAAAAGTATTACAATACATCGCTAGACTCATCATATCACTATTCAGCTGCTCTTTTGACTGTGCTTTAGCCCTCTTACACATATAGAAAAATGTAAACTCTAATATTTCTTTTTGAGATAATAGATGTTTACAATTTGTTATACATTTCTCATTAAATTTAACTCTATCCCAAATTTCTACATCCCCATCTGTTAATTCCCCGACACGATATTTAATAACTAAATAGTTTAAAGCAACTGCTTGTGTCAAAAGATCCCATGTTTCATATTCCAATGAAGTTTGGACAAATTCAGCTAGCCCTTGTGTTACCATAAAAGTATTTGCCTCTTCATACCAACCAATCTCTTGACATAAACGAAGAATACGTACTAAGGTTGGAATTTCATCTTTATGAAACTGTGGTAAATTCTTTACTCTATTCATTCCATAAACGATAACTGCTGCTAAATTTTCTTCTTTATAAAATTCTTTTTCTTTCCATGCTAATATAGTTCGCTCTTTTCCTTCACCTTTTGGGTGGCAAGGTACAAGTAAAGATAATAATTCAGCAAAATTATTTGGTTCTATATATGTATCTGTAACCAAATTCCAATTTGGATCGCCCTGTACAGCCCTCATATAATTCCCCTTCCCTTTTTATCCCGCTATTTGCCTGGCAGTAAGACGCCCACCTCAAAATCCAGTGAATACGAGGAAGTTAGGTGGGAAATAAAACTGCCGGTAAAAGCCCGATTGGTTCAACGAATAATCATTGGAGGATGGACAAAACCCCCAATAATTAAAGTTTCACTTTATCTACGTAGGAAATATTAATTCATTATTACAACACTAAAAATAAATATTGTTATATTCAAAACCTAACATAATACTTATATCTATCAGTATATCACTTTTTCTCTTATTTAAAATTAGGAATGAAAAATTTAAATAAACTGTCGAAAACCTGAACTATGTACTTATTATATAATGTCTCAGATACATCACGCTAATATATTAGTTTAATCCACATATACTAGAATAATGTATCTGATTTTTATCCATCATTTATCCCACTATTTGCGGACAATAACACTTTCACTAATTAAAAGTTTAACTTTATTCCGTACGTTCCGAGATTTCACTTAAAGCGAACCCAGCTTGATCATCTGCCGCTTCTCTTATGGCTAAATCACCTAATGCTAGCATCCCGACAAGTTGACCGTCCTCAACTACTGGCAATCGTCTAATTTGATACTGTGCCATTAATTCTGTAGCTTTTTCAATAGAATCATCTGGAGAAACCGAAACAATGTTTGTCGTCATTACATTTGTAATTTTATTAGACCCAGGATGTTTTTCAGCAATCCCTCGAACAACTAAATCTCGATCAGTAACAAGCCCAACGACTTGTTCATTTTCAAGAACAGGAATCAATCCAACTGATTCTTCCTTCATTTTTACAGCAGCCTCATATACATTATCTAACGGTGTACAATGTACAATATGAGTACTCATAAAGTCTCTAACTTGCGTCATTTTTTATCTCCTCCTTTTAATACATACCATAGTTTTTCCTAAATCCCTTTATTTATTTGAGGAAAATAAGATGATAAAAAAGAGGATTATACACAATAAAAAAGAGCCAGCATATTGCTGACTCTTTCTTTATGACCCGTACGGGATTCGAACCCGTGTTACCGCCGTGAAAGGGCGGTGTCTTAACCACTTGACCAACGGGCCATGGCTCCGCAGGTAGGACTCGAACCTACGACCGATCGGTTAACAGCCGATAGCTCTACCACTGAGCTACTGCGGAATAAATATATGGTGGGCCTAAATGGACTCGAACCATCGACCTCACGCTTATCAGGCGTGCGCTCTAACCAGCTGAGCTATAGGC
>NZ_CP031292.1:790532-790849 GCF_003355115.1 Bacillus sp. COPE52 | reverse complement strand
TGGGCCTAAATGGACTCGAACCATCGACCTCACGCTTATCAGGCGTGCGCTCTAACCAGCTGAGCTATAGGCCCATATACTTTACAGGGGCAGTAGGAATCGAACCCACACTGGAGGTTTTGGAGACCTCAGTTCTACCTTTAAACTATGCCCCTAAATGATGCCGGCTAGAGGACTTGAACCCCCAACCTACTGATTACAAGTCAGTTGCTCTACCAATTGAGCTAAGCCGGCATAAAAAAAATGGTGGCTCGGGACGGAATCGAACCGCCGACACGAGGATTTTCAGTCCTCTGCTCTACCGACTGAGCTACCGA
>NZ_CP031292.1:790165-790482 GCF_003355115.1 Bacillus sp. COPE52 | reverse complement strand
ATTCGAACCCCCGCGCGACTCTCGCCGCCTGTCGGTTTTCAAGACCGATCCCTTCAGCCGAACTTGGGTATACCTCCATGAAGGAAAAAATATCTTATTATTATATGTAGCTAAACCATTTCAAAAAAAATGGAGGAGGTAGAGGGATTCGAACCCCCGCGCGATTCTCACCGCCTGTCGGTTTTCAAGACCGATCCCTTCAGCCGAACTTGGGTATACCTCCGAGACATATAATAAATAAAGTGGAGCCTAGCGGGATCGAACCGCTGACCTCCTGCGTGCAAGGCAGGCGCTCTCCCAGCTGAGCTAAGGCCCCA
>NZ_CP031292.1:581058-790115 GCF_003355115.1 Bacillus sp. COPE52 | reverse complement strand
GGATCAAACTCTCCAATAAAGTTAGTTTGTCTAGCATCTAAAAATAAAAATTGACGTTTCACGTTGTTTGTTTCGTTCAGTTTTCAAAGAACTTGTCCGCCGCTTCATAAGCGACTTCATCATATTAACATCTTCATTTTTCGATGTCAACAATGTTTCTTAATTTCTTTTTGTCGTTTTCTGCGTTTCCGCATCAGCGACGTTTATTAATATACCATCGTGATTTCGAAATAACAAGTACTTTTTATAAAAAAAATAAAAAAATCACCTATCCTACTTTCTTCTATGTAAGGACTCCTTATCCTCTCTACTGAAAACAGGTATTTTGATTGTATACCAATACACTCCGAGCAACCAAACTGTAGGTCACAATAACTTCTCAGATTTTCATTCTCTTCTATATTAAAGTTCATAATCATTTACTCCCTATAGAATAACGATATAAATTAGCCGTAAGAAACGAATCAATCCACATTAAAAAGCAATTCGAACGAACAATTTCCTCCCCCATCAAAAATTGCACTTTATACAAATAATACAATCTCACCAAAAACATTATCTTAAGATTGTTGTTAGAATTTTTTTACATTTAATTAATGAAAAATATCCATTTTTTGTTATATAGTAAGAAAGTGCCCACAAAACTATAAATACTAATGGAGGAATTATCTTATGGATAGGTTAACAAAATTTTCATTAAAAAACCGAGCTGCTATTATTATCATGGTTTTTCTCATTTCCATACTCGGTGTTTATTCCGGCTCTAAATTACCTATGGAATTTTTACCAAGCATCGATAACCCTGCAATAACTGTCACAACATTATCTCAAGGGCTCGATGCTGAAACGATGACTAAAGACGTAACTGATCCCCTTGAAAAACAGTTTCGTAATTTAGAACATATTGATGGCATCATTTCCTCCACACACGAAGGATTATCACGCATCGACATTGCATATACATCCAAGGCAAATATGAAAGATGCAGCACGCGAAGTCGAAAAAGCAATTAATACGATTAAATTACCTAAAGATGTAACTAAACCTGTAGTTAGCCAATTAAATACTTCTATGATTCCACTCGCTCAAATTACCATTCAGAAGCAAAATGGATTTTCAAAAGCTGACGAAAAACAAATCGAGAAAGAAATCGTACCACAACTCGAAAGCATTGATGGTGTTGCCAATGTCATGTTTTTCGGAAAATCAACTTCCGAATTATCCATCGTTCTTGATCCTAACAAACTAAAAGATAAAAACGTAACGTCAGAGCAAGTATTAAAAGTTGTACAGGGAAAAGAAACTTCCACTCCCACTGGAGCAATTACTGTTAATAAAGAAGAATACAATCTTCGTGTCATCGGGGAAGTAAAAAATATAAATGAGATTAAAAACATCACCGTAGCACCTCAAGTGAAATTGCAAGATATTGCTCAAATTGAACTGAAACAAAACTACGATACAATATCACACATAAACGGAGAAGAAGGAACTGGATTAATCATCATGAAAGAGCCGAGTAAAAACGCGGTTGCAATTGGAAAAGAGATTGATAAAAAAATTAAAGACATAAGTAAGCAATATAAAGATCAGTTTTCCATTAAACTTTTAGCCTCAACTCATGAACAAGTCGAAAATGCTGTTACTAGTATGGGAAAAGAAGTAATCCTTGGCGCAATCGCCGCTACTCTAATTATCTTAATCTTTTTGCGTAACTTCCGAACGACACTCATCGCTGTTGTCAGTATTCCATTATCTATTTTATTAACACTCTTATTACTACACCAATCTAACATCACACTTAACATTTTAACTCTCGGTGGCTTAGCAGTTGCAGTTGGACGTCTCGTCGATGATAGTATCGTTGTCATCGAAAATATTTTTCGCCGTTTACAAAAAGAACCTTTCTCTAAAGATATTATTATCGATGCAACGAAAGAGGTTGCCGTCGCAATCACTTCTTCTACTTTAACAACGGTCGCTGTTTTTTTACCTATCGGCCTCGTATCAGGAGTAATCGGAAAATTAATGTTACCTATGGTATTAGCAGTTGTATATTCTATCCTTTCTTCTTTAATCGTCGCATTAACAGTTGTTCCACTTATGGCTTTTTTACTACTCAAAAAAACAAAGCATCGCAAGCCGAGCTCTTCACCACGATATGTAGCTACATTAAAGTGGGCTCTTTCTCATAAATTTATTATTCTACTAACTTCATTTTTATTATTTGCGGGATCAATCGCTGCATATATATTACTACCAAAATCGAACATAAAGTCCGAAGATGATACAATGTTATCCGTTAATATGACGTTTCCAGCTGATTATAATTCTGAATCTCAAAAGCAAAAAGCCTTTGACTTCGAAAAGAAACTACTCTCTAATTCTGATGTAACAGATGTTATTTTACGAATGGGATCTAGCGCAGAAGATGCACAATGGGGGCAAACGACTAAAAATAATCTTGCCAGTATATTTGTAGTCTTCAAAAAGGGGTCTAATATCGACCAATATATTAAAGACTTAAAGAAAGATCATAAATCTTTTGAACCTGCCGAACTTGATTATATAAAAACGAGTTATTCAAGCTCTGGTGGGGGTAACAATTTACAATTTAACGTAACTGCTACTAACGAAACGAATCTAAAAAAAGCCGCTAACATCGTCGAAACAAAACTAAAGAGTATGGATGCTCTCTCTAAAGTAAAAACGAATTTAGAAGACTCTAAGAAAGAATGGCAAATTCATATTGATCAAACAAAAGCCGAACAATTAGGTTTAACCCCAGAATTAGCAGCACAACAAGTAGCATTCCTTATGAAGAAATCGCCTATTGGTGAAATTTCAATTAACAATGAAAAAACTACTATTATGATAGATCACAAAAAAGAAAATATTAATAAACAAACAGATATTTTAAACGCAAACATACTGTCACCTATTAACGGACCAATTCCTTTAAAGGACATTGCAACTATTTCAGAAAAACAACTTCAAACAGAAATTTTCCATAAAGACGGAAAAGAAACAATTCAAATTACTGCTGAAGCCTCAAGTGAAGATTTAAGTAAAGTAAGCGCAGAAGTAAACAATGCGATAACCAACTTAGATTTACCTAGTGGAGCAAAAGTAAATATCGCCGGCGCCACTGAATCTATGCAAGAGAACTTCACAGATTTATTCAAAATCATGGGGATTGCAATTGGGATTGTATATTTAATTATGGTTATCACCTTTGGGCAAGCGCGTGCTCCTTTTGCAATTTTATTCTCCTTACCATTAGCTGCTGTCGGTGGTATTTTAGGATTAATCATTTCAAGAACACCTGTCGATATAAATTCTTTAATTGGCGCATTAATGTTAATTGGGATTGTCGTCACAAATGCAATTGTATTAATAGAAAGAGTGCAACAAAATCGAGAAAATGGCATGGAAACAAGGGACGCCTTACTAGAAGCTGGGTCCACGAGACTTCGTCCAATTATTATGACAGCTGTAACAACAATCGTTGCTATGCTCCCTCTCCTATTCGGTCAATCTCAAGCAGGGAGTATGGTATCAAAAAGTTTGGCAGTTGTTGTAATCGGCGGTTTGGCAGTCTCAACTGTTCTTACATTAGTAGTCGTTCCTGTTATGTACGAATTACTGGATAAAATCGGTAGAAAAAGACGTTCACGCAGAAAAATCAGTACATCTACAGAAACACCTGATATTTAAAGTAAAAAGGCGTTATCTTCACGAATGAAGATAACGCCTTTTCTTTACCTACCCATATAATCCATCCTTCTTTTGCGCATATCGCTCTATAGGTTGACCAAAGTCTACAATAAGATATTCGTTATTTGAAGGTCTTTTACTCCCCCCCCTTTATATCCATTTCTTCTATATTAAAATACAAAAAGAACCCCCTACTTATAAATAGAGAGTTCTTCTTTATAACTTATGCCGCTTTTACCTTCTTCGTCGTTTTACTTTTTCTTTTCGTTCCTGTAAAACGCTTATGCAATAAAGATGCTATCAAGCGTGAAATAACATTGAATAGTAATACCATAATAATTAATACAGCTGCAGATTTTGTCGCAATCAACTTCGCATCCGGGATAATCCCTTCAGAATTCAACTTCCAAATATGAACCGCTAACGTTTCAGCTGGTCTAAATGGATTTAAAGGATGCGCAGGACTTGAGAAGTCCGCTGCTGAATTTAAAATTGGAGATGTTAAACCCGCTGTGTAAATTAATGCCGCTGCTTCACCAAATATACGGCCAGCCGCTAAAATAACACCTGTAATAATTTGCGGTAATGACGACGGGATAATAATACGCGCGATCGTTTGCCACTTTGTCGCACCTAATCCAAGACTCGCCTCTTTTACATTATGAGGAACTTCTGAAATCGCATTTTCACACACACGCGTTAAACCTGGTAAGTTTAAAATAGTTAAAGCTAAAGCACCACCCATTACCGTGTATCCCCAGCCTGTCATTGTAACGAACACTAACAAACCGAATAAACCAACAACAATAGAAGGTAAAGACGCCATTGTTTCAATACATAAACGAACAAAACTTAAAAATCGACCTTGTTTTGCATACTCCGCTAAATATATTCCAGCACCTAATCCAAGAGGAATAGATATAATAAGCGTTATAACAAGCATATAGAAGGAATTGAATAACTGCGGACCAATCCCACCACCAGCTCTTGTATTGCTTGGTTCTCCAAACAAGAAATTAGGATCCCAAAATCCCCATCCCTTTTGTAAAATTTCAAACACTAAGAACACTAGCAAAGCTACAACTAAAGCCGCAACCGCATAAAAGATACCTGTCCAAACTTTATTTACCGTTCTTGCATTCATTATTATCGCTCACCTCTTTGACCAATCGCTCGAATTACTAAAATAAACAGGAATGAAATAACAAGCAAAATCATCGCTAATGTCCATAGCGCATTGTTCCAAGCTGTTCCGTTCAATGTATTCGTCATATCCATTGTCAGAATACCCGTTAACGTTGCTGTTGGACTATATATTCCTTCTGGTAATTTAATCGTGTTCCCGATTACCATTTGAACCGCTAACGCTTCACCAAAAGCACGCGCTAACCCTAAAACTATACCTGTTAAAATCCCCTGTTTTGCAGCAGGAACAATCACTCGACTAATCGCTTGCCATTTCGTTGATCCTAGACCATAAGAAGCTTCTAAATAATCAAATGGAACAGAGCGTATTGCATCAGAAGCGATACTAGCAATAGTAGGTAATATCATAATACTTAGGACAATAATACCCGCAATTAAACTAAAGCCCACTCCTCCAAACGAATCACGTAATAGTGGCACTAAAATCGTAACCCCTAATAATCCGTATACAACTGAAGGAATACCAACTAATAGTTCTAAAACAGGCTTCAATACTTTATTTCCGAACTTCGGCGAAATTAAATTCATGAATATAGCAAGAGCTATAGCAATTGGCGCACTAATAATAACTGCACCTATCGAAACCAATGTTGAACCTATAATAAAAATTACAGCTCCGAAGGTTCCTTCGTCAGCGTTCGGATTCCATTTTGTCGATGTTAATACCTCAGTAAATGAGATACCACTTTGCGTAAAAGATTGAATTCCTTTACCACAAATAAACGCAATAATAGCTAATGTAACTAAAACAATAAAAATACCACAAAACGTAACGAGTGATCTTCCTATATATTCACTCTTTACGTAATTTATTTGTTTTTTCCCCTTCATCACAGGACAGACCCCACTTCATAAATTGAAATGAACAGGACTGACCTTGCAGCCAGCCCCATAAATTTTATTACTTATTTAATTTAGACATCGGAATGTAACCCATATCTTCTACTTGCTTTTCGAAATCTTTACCTTTTACATAGTCAATGTAAGCTTTTGTTGCTTCTTTTGCCTCACCTTTTGTTACCATGTACTCGTAAGACCAGAATGGATATTTACCAGCAGCGATGTTCTCAACTTTTGGTTCAGATCCATCAATTTTAACCGTTTGTAGCGCACCTTTTTTCTCACCAACCATGTAAGACATTGCTAAGTAACTCACTGAACCTGGAGTAGAGTTAATCGCTTGCTCTACAGCACCATTAGAATCTTGTGTCGTACCAGTTCCATCATTAATTTTCGCGTCTTTCATCACTGTCTTTTCAAAAGTAGCACGTGTACCAGATGAAGCTGGACGGTTAATTACGTTGATTTTTTCGTCTTTCCCGCCAACCTCTTTCCAATTCGTTACTTTTCCAGTGAAGATATCTTGTACTTGTTGTACTGTTAAGTTATCAACTTTTACATCTTTATTTACGACAAGCGCGAATGCGATACCCGCAACTTTGTTATCTACTAATTCTTTTGCTTTATCAGCATCTTTTATTTTATCTCCAGATGGAACATCCGAATTACCAATTTGTACTGCACCAGATGCTACTTGGTTAATCCCTGTTCCACTACCGCCACCTTGAACTTGAATAGAAACTTTTGAATTTTTCTCCATGAATTTCTTTCCAGCTTCCTCTGCAAGAGGTTGAAGCGCTGTAGAACCTGCAGCTGCAATCGTACCTGACAATTCTTGTTTTGCATTATCGCTTCCTTTAGCATTATCTTTACTAGCTGTATCTTCTGCTTTCCCACATCCAACTAATGCTCCTGCTACCACTAAAGCTGCTAAAGAAAATTTAATACCCTTTTTCATAACCATGTCTTGTACCCCCATTTGGATTATCACTTTTCACATTCGTCTACTTTTTTCGAACACAAATTCATTGTAGGACAACAATATTATGTGAGTGTTAAGCAATTTTTAATTTTAAGTAAATGGCGATAATAATCCTAAAAAGCTAGGAATCCCAACATTTGTAGTTAAAGAACCCAACAAAATCCACACTAAACGAGCTGTAATGTAAATTTATTCTTAATAATGTAAACTCAATGTAAATGTTTTTCTTTCTTTTCACCTTTTAGTTAAAAATATATTTACAAATCCACTATATTTTTAACTTTTACAATCTCATTTTATTTACATTAAACAGAATTTCAGTATTTTTTTTTAGTACAACTAAATAAATTGGAACAATTCTAAAAATAATTGAATATTTTTAAAGTACTAATTGACAGCATCATTCAATGTAGTCTACTATATTAGTAGCAAAAAGTTTACCTAAGGAAACTTTTTAAACTTAAACTAACAATATAGAGATGAGGTAACTTTTATGGTATCGGCTAATACAAGACCACTTTCTGCATTTAAAACAGGAGAGTTTGTACAAATTGAGAAGATACAATTAGAAGGAACTATGAAACGACGTTTATTAGATCTAGGGTTTATCCCTGGGGCAACGATTAAAGTATTACAGCGCAGTCCACTTGGAGATCCGGTCGCTTATCAAGTAAGCAATACAACTATTGCACTGCGGAAAGAAGAAAGCTCCCTTATTTTCGGGGTATTAATAGGAGATGATTTCAGATGAGCAACCACCGTATTGCTTTAGCTGGCAACCCGAATACCGGGAAAAGTACATTATTTAATACTTTAACAGGCTTAAAACAACATACTGGAAACTGGACGGGAAAAACTGTTTTAAAGGCCGAAGGGGAATATGAACATAACGGAAATAAATATACATTAATAGATTTACCTGGAACTTACTCACTATATTCAAACTCTGCGGATGAAGAAGTGGCGAGAGATTATATTATCTTTGAAAAGCCAGAAGTCACTGTAGTTGTTATAGACGCAACTGCTATGGAGAGAAATTTAAATTTAGCACTCCAAGTGATGGAAATGACGAGCAACGTAGTTATTTGTATTAACTTAATTGATGAAGCTGAGAAAAAAGGCATCGTTATTGATGAAAAGAAATTAGCAACATCACTCGGTGTACCGGTAGTAAAGATTTCAGCTCGAAACCGAATTGGTATCGGGCATTTACTAAATGTCATCGCTAAAGTAGCAAATAAAAAAATAATTCCAGCACCAATTAAAATTACTTACAGCGAAAAAATCGAAAATATGATTCAGGAATTAGAACCACAAATTTATAAAGTGTTCGGTGATGCGTATCCAGCACGCTGGATTGCGTTACGTATATTAGATGGGGATAAAAATTTCTTAACTACACTTCAAAAACACCATAATGAACCACTTGTAAGGGAGGTCGTAATAAATGGAATCTCACTCAGCCAGTAAAGCTCTTCCATTGGACTATATTATTCAACATGCACAAACACTATCAAAAGAAGATATACGAGATGATATTGTCGGAGATATTTACCGAACATCTGCAAGCATATGTAAAGAATCTGTTCAATATACAAATACTGATAAATTGTATCGTTCCGAAAAACTAGATAAAATTTTCACATCTCCCATCTGGGGATTTCCAATTATGCTCGGTATTTTATCTATCATTTTTTATCTTACAATTGCAGGCGCTAACGTACCATCTGATATGATTGCTGAGTTCTTTGGATGGGTAGAAGGATATTTAACATCTTGGTTCCAAGCAATGCATTCACCTGAATGGTTACATGGTATTTTAATACTTGGTTTATTCCGTGGTATCGGTGCTGTTATTAGCGTTATGTTACCACCTATGGCAATCTTTTTCCCTATGTTCGCACTATTAGAAAACTACGGATACTTACCACGTGTTGCGTTTAATATGGATCGTTTATTTAAGCGATCTGGTGCTCATGGTAAACAATCTTTAACAATGGCAATGGGATTCGGTTGTAATGCAGCTGCTATTATGTCAACGCGTATTATCGAATCGCCACGTGAACGTATGCTTGCTATCTTAACAAACAACTTCGTTCCATGTAACGGTCGCTGGCCTACGTTAATTTTAATGGCTTCACTATTTATGGCTGCTGGTTATACAGGTAGTATGCAAACATTTGTTACCGCTGGCGTTGTAGTTGGAATGGTTGTAATTGGTGTTATTATGACGTTAACCGTTTCTTGGGTACTATCGAAAACAGCTTTAAAAGGTGTTCCAACTCACTACACACTTGAGTTACCACCGTACCGTAAGCCAAAAATTTGGAATACAATTGTACGTGCAACACTCGATAAATCCATCTATGTTTTAAAACGAGCTATAGTTGTAGCTGCTCCTGCCGCTGCATTAACTTGGTTACTCGCTAATATTTTCATCGGTGACACAAGCCTGCTTATGTATTTTGTAAACTTCCTAGATCCATTCGCTAAAATGTTAGGACTTGACGGCTTTATTCTAGCTGCATTCATTCTTGGACTACCAGCTAACGAAATTGTTATTCCGATTTTATTAATGTCTTACTTATCAACTGGATCTTTAACTGAAATAGATGATTTTAATCAGATTAAAAATCTATTCTTAGAAAACGGTTGGACTTGGTTAACAGCGTTAAACACAATGTTGTTCTCCCTTCTTCATTTCCCGTGCGGAACAACACTAGTTAACATATATAAAGAAACAAAAAGTGCAAAATGGACATTCTTATCGTTTGCAATCCCTACCGTTATCGCCATTGTTGTTACATTCCTCTCTACACAATTGGTACATTGGTTAGGGCTTGTATAAAGTGAAACTTTACTCAGTAGGGGCCTGTACACGCCCTCACTAATCAGGCGTGCACGGGTAGTTGACTTCCTATCTAACATCTTGTTCCCACCGAATTTTTTAGGTAAAAGTCTTACTGCCCATTAACGCGGGAGAAAAACAAAGCATGTATAGAAGGTATCCCCCTCCACATATGCTTTGCGCGAAAGAAACCTGAAAATCATTCAGGTTTCTTTTTTTCTTTCCACGGCTGCGCCCCATACGTTGTGAGTTTTTTATGGATGAAGTATATGGTTCCCGGAAGAACCGCCATTAATATCGTGCAACTAATTCCTAATCCAGTAAACAACTTTCATCACCTTATTTCACTCTCTTCGGTAAAGCTGAGCCTGAATGTTCAATTATCGGATGAACATGAACAGTAATTTCAGCATCACTAAAATAATTCTGACCTTGATCCCAATTCTTACTTATTTTTTTCCACTCTTTATAATTATGTCTCTTATACACTTCCCCTAATTCTAATACATCTACCTTATATTTTTTTTGAACAAGCTTAATCGATTTTTGGATGCGTTTCTCCATTTCCTCCGAAATATCCTTCTCTAAACGCTTTTCATTCAAAACTTTTTTATGATCACTAAAGTGCAACTCCGCCAATGTGCCTTCCAGATATATGTGAATATCAAACTTTGGTTTTGTAGCATTCGTTGTAGATACTTTAATTTTCCGACGCAGCTTATGAATTTCATATGTAATAAGTTGATCCTTTTTACGAATGGTAAAAAAGCCTCCAATTTTTTTACCTATTATATAATTCATTCCTAATGTTTCTTCCCCACCCAAAATACCTACACACTTATTATCCTTCCCGCGAAACAACGCTGCCCCGTTCATTTGTACCCCTTGTTTTGTTAGTTCGAGAATAGGTAATACAAAACTCCGATTGGAAATCATCTTTTCCTGGACTTCACCAATTCTTGCAGCCTCAATCATTTGGGCATTTTTCGGAGGATGTTCAGCTAACATATCGATATACTGCGCTGGCAAATTTTCAGGCTTGGCACTCTGCTTTAAAATAGCTTCTGCATTTTTCTTAGAAACGAACAAACGAATATTCCTTCTCATTTCATGATCGCGAATATATACATCTAACGTATTTTGCAAAACATATGGATTCGCTAGTAAATCTTTAGAAAAAATAATCACTTGTATATGCGGAAAGAATAATGAACGACTAATTTTTTTGGCGATAATTCGGATTTGCTCAAAGACACTATCTGCTTTCGCACTAACATTAATATAATTTTCGCCATCTCCATCACCTTGTCCACCTTGTTGCGACAATTTACTGGGGAGTACCATCTGATACGTCCCTTTCATAATTGGATTTGCTTTCTTTGCCTTTACAATATCGTAAGCTGCACCTACTACAAATCCTCTTTCTTCTATTTCTTCTAACTCAGAGCACCCACTTATAGATCCAGCTAAAACCATAACCATTATTATTTTAAGAAGGTGTTTCATTTTTACCATTCCTTCTTTTTATTTTATATACAATAAAAACTAACAAAGGCGCTAACACGACAAACCCCATATCTATCCAAGCTAGATAAGTCCCATAACTTGACAATTCCTTCAAATTACTAGGTATCATATTCACCATAAAAATAATCGGGGCACTTACAAAAATGAAAATATGCTTCTTCACTTTCGGAAACATAGCACAAAATAATAAAGATGCGACGTCATAATACATTGCTGTAGTATTATAAATAGTAATAATCCAAGTAGTAAAAAAAATTGCATCAAATCTTTCTAAAAACCCTCCGCCAATTTCAATTTCTTTTCCTAGTTCAATTGTTGGATATGTCAATCCACGTGTTGTCATATATGTAAAAACACTAATACAAGTTACATAAATTAAAATGTATGACAATACGTTCACCATCACCGCTTTTGCAACTGCCATTGGCGCTTTTTTCGCTGTTTTATCGTTCAACAACACAGCATAAAACAGAGCTACCTCAAACCCGATGAATGTAAAAATAGAATTTTTAACTCCTACAGCATATTGACTGACATTCGTTTGAAAAGCCGGTAGTAAATTATCTATTTCCATTAAGTTCACATTCAATAAAGAAAGAAGCACTATCGCAATTAAAACAATTGGCAAGAATAGAACATTTAACCTTAATAAAGCCGCTCTCGATCCAGCTACTCCATAAATAACAACTAATAAGAAGAAGAAAGACAATAGCTGTATTGGTGTATCACTAAATAAATATGTTTGTGAAATAACCGCAATCATTCGCGATTCATATGCTGTCAAAGCTGCAAATGTTAATACTAAGATGCTACTAATTGTGTATGCAACAGGTTTCGTCAAATGCGCACTCGTATATTGAACAAAGTTTTGTTTTGGGAATAAAATAGCTACCCTCGTTACAAACCAACCTAAAACCGCACATATCAATCCACCCAAAAGTAAAATAATCCAACCGTCCGAAAATAAAGTTTGATCAGCAATATCTCTCGGCATAGACAATGCCCCTATACCAATAATGGTTGACGATACCGCAAACCCAATTTCCCGAGATCCAATCTCTTCATCGCCATACTCAAATGGTTTCAATTATTTTCGCTCCTTTGGACGTATTGTAGAATCTTTTGTTTGCAAATATTCCGGTCTCTCTTTCAACATCGATTTTGGCATACGAATAAGTTCTTCTTTCCAATCTTTATAAAATGCAGGAGCAATAGGCGTTGTATAAGGAATACCAACACTCTTTAAATTCGTAATATGAATCGCAAGTGAAATAAGAGCTAAAATGATTCCGTACAATCCAAAAGCAGTTGCTGCTAATACAAAAACAAAAAGTAAAATGCGAAACGTAATTGTAATGCTATATACAGGCAGTGAAAATGTAGCAATTGCAGTAACTGCAATAATAATAACTAAGAACGGGTTTACAATTCCTGCATTCACCGCCGCTTCCCCAATTACAAGACCGCCTACAATCCCAATTGTTTGTCCCATCGGTTTTGGCAATCTAATTCCCGCTTCTCGTATTAACTCCATCGTTAATGCCATCATTAATGTTTCAATATATGCCGGAAATGGTACCCCTTCTCTGGCTCCCGCAATAGAATAAGCTAGTTTAGATGGGATAAGCCCTTGATGATATGATACAAGTGCTACATACATAGCTGGTAGCAAAACTGCCATTATACCAGAAACCATCCGTAAAACTCTCAATAACGTTCCAATCACCCAGCGCTCATAATGATCTTCGACAGATTGAAAAATATCAACAAATACAAGTGGAGCTATAAGAGCAAACGGTGATCCATCCACCAAAATAGCCGCCTTTCCTTTCGCTAATGAAGCCACAATATTATCAGGCCTTTCCGTATTTAAAAACTGCGGAAAGGGTGACAAATTATTATCTTGAATTAATTGCTCAATCGTTCCCGTCTCAAAAATGACATCTGTCACTATGGATTGAAGACGCCGATCTAGTTCTTTTACAATATACGGGTTAATAATATCTTCTATATATACTAAGGTTACTTCTTTCTGCGATCGTTTCCCCATAATATAAGATTGAAACCGTAACTTCGGATCACGTAAACCACGGCGAATTAACATTTTATTTACATTAATATCTTCATTTAACCCAACTCTTGGTCCACGTATTAAATCTTCTGTCACTGGAGGCTCTAGACTTCTTTTCTCCCAAGCTCTACTGTTAACAACAATAGCCGTTTGAATATTATCAATTAATATAACTGTATCTCCCGCTAAAATCGCATTTATAATATCCGGAAATGTTGTTTTCATACCGACTTCTGCGATAGAAATAAAGCGATCCAATAACGTTTGAACAATAGCTGCTTCTTTTTGTATTTCTTCATATTGAAGCGTACGAACTACATATTTATAAACATTATCCTTATCTGTTAACCCACATAAAAAAATAACAGCGCAGCGCGTTAAACTGCCAGCAAGAGCAACTTCTCTAATTGTTAAATCATTAGGTGAACCTAACTCATCTCTTATTTTCTCCATAACTTCAAACAAGTTACCTTCTAACTCTAACAATTCCCCCACCTAACTTCCTTTTCAACAAGTTTTTAGTTAGATTCCGCTAATAGAAGAAAATATATACAAAAAAGAGCTATCTCTTTTCAAAGATAGCTCTCGTGCACAGGTTATTTTTCTACTATTATATTGTCTGTTTTTATAGATACTCTTTTCGTAATCCCACTCACTACAAACATCACAATCATATTCATTAATAATGCGATTATACCTACGTTTAAATCTTTTATATACTGCGGGAAACTCGGAAACATGGTAGCTATAGTAGAACCAGATAAAGTAATATATGCAACAACTAACAGACCAATCGCCATTCCTGCAATCGCCCCTTGCTTCGTAATAATTTGACGTGGAAACAAACTACATACAAGTGCAGGGAAAAGTTGCGTTACAATACTGTATCCCATTAAAAGGAGAGCTCCTATTGTTTCTCCTCCTTTAAATGTAAATAAAACTGCTATAAACGTTACTACAGGCACAAATAATTTTGCTACTTTAGCCACTTGTCTATCTGAAGCAGATGGGATCATCGTTCGGTAAATATTTTTCGCTAACAATGTAGACGCGGCCATAACAAGCATGGATGCTGGAACTAATGCCGTTAATACTCCAGCACTACCAATAATTCCAATAAACCAAGGATCAAAAGTTTGTAAAGCAAGACGGAATAATGAAAGATCTACATCTCCTCCCTTTAGTCCAGGAACTTGCAGGATAGCAGCAAACCCTGCAAAAAATACGAAAAGTAAAACTAAAGAGTACAATGGCATAATTGCCGCATTTTTACGAAATACTTTTTCATTTTTAGCAGAGAAAGCAGAAGCAAATGTATGAGGCCACATATAAAAACCTAGGGCCGTTAATATAATAGTAGAAACAAACCAAGAAATACTCATCCCTTCTTCAGGTAAAGATAAAAATCCTGGTTTCGCAGCTTCTACAGCTTCGAACATCGGCTGAAACCCTCCGTAATAATGATACGGTAAATATATACCTAAAAACATAACAATAAACAGGATCATAATGTCCTTCAAAGCGGCTGTCCAAGCTGATCCATGTATACCTGAAACCATTACATATATAGTTATAACAATAGCGCCAATCCATACTGCAACAACAGGTGATACCCTTCCATAAGAAGCTTCTGAAACGATAATACCCAATCCCTTCAACTGTAAAACAAGATATGGGATGATGGAAACAACACCAACAATTGAAACAATCAATCCAAGCGCTTTACTTCTATATTTCTTCGCAAAAAAATCTGGCTGTGAAACAAGGTTATGTTCTTTCGCATATTTCCAAATTGGCGGTAATAAGAAATACGATAAAATATAAGCTAGTGCGCCATAACCTAAAATATAAAAAGTAGGCGCTCCTTTACTATACGCCCATCCACTTCCTCCTAAAAATGTGAATGTCGTATAAATTTCGCCTGCCATAAGGAGAAATACGAAAATCGTTCCAAATCCTCTTCCTCCAACTGACCATTGCTCTAAATTCATATCTTTTCCACGCTGCGCCCGAATACCTAAAAATAGCGCTAGAAATAAGAATAAAATAATGATAAATAATGCTGTCATTCCATATCCCCCTTATTAGCAGGATCGAATACGTACACAATCCCCATACAAAGAGAGGTAATAAGCACCGATAATAATACCCAAAATAATAAAAATGGCATCCCTAGTACGTAAGGAGTGACCGAATTTGCAAATACTGGTCCAACTACTAAACAAAGAACGGGAATAAGTGCTAGCACGTGTATTTTCTTCATCTCATTCTCCTTTATTTATGAAATTCATAATGGATGATACAAACACTTCCACGCCAATCGGCAGTGCATCTTCGTCAATCGTAAAACGAGGATGGTGATGAGGATAAATAATTCCCTTCTCTTTATTTCCTGCTCCGATAAAAAAGAACGTCCCTGGTGCCTTTTGTAAAAATGCTGAAAAATCTTCTCCAGCCATCGTTGGTTGTAAACGAACAACCCTGTCTCGTCCATAAAGTTGCAATGCCGTGCGTTCAATAAGCTCTGTAACTTCATAATTATTTACAACTGGTCGGTATCCATATTCATAAGAAAATGTATATTTCGCTCCGTAAGATTCTGTAATATACTTTACAATCCGTTCAATCTTCCCCTCTGTTTCTTCTCTCAACTCATGTCTTAAACTCCGCACTGTTCCTTCAATTTCCGCTTGTTCTGGAATCACATTATGGGTTGTTCCGGCATGAAATTGCGTAACAGATACTACGAGAGAATCTAACGGATTCGTGAGGCGAGATACAATTTGCTGAAGTTGTGAAACAACTTGTGTACCGATTGCAATACTATCAATAGTTTCATGAGGGATTCCAGCATGCCCACCCTTGCCCTCAATCGTAATTTTAAAAACATCCGGCGCAGCCATTGCCGCACCATAAATTACACCTATTTTACCAACCTCTAACGACGCCCACAGGTGAGCACCAATAATATAATCCACACCTTCCATTACCCCTGCTGCAACCATTTCCTCTGCGCCACCAGGAAAATTTTCTTCTGCATGTTGGAATAGAAAACGAATCTCCCCTTTAACCTTCTCTCTTTCCTCTACTAACTTATGTACCACACCAAGTAATATCGCCATATGTCCATCATGACCACATGCATGCATCACACCTTGATATGTCGAAATAAAATCAAAATCATTTTCTTCATGAATAGGAAGAGCATCCATATCAGCCCGGACCGCAATTGTTTTACCGGGCTGTTTACCTACTAACTTTGCCATCACACTATATTGAGTCGGTCGTGACACTTCTAAATATGGGATTTTTTGAAGTATGTCGAACACAAACTGCGATGTTTTCTCTTCTTGAAAAGATAACTCTGGATACTTATGAAAATGCCTTCTCCACTCAACCAACTGATTTTTTGACAAAACAAGTTCCTTTGCAACATCCATTACTCTTCTCTCCTTCTTCACCAAGTTAAATGTTATTATAACGCGAATTATTAACTTTTAAAAGAATATTCCGAATTTTCCGTGTTATAGACTTAAAAATAAAAAGCCATCTAAAAGATGACTTTTTCCTTATTACAAAATAGTAATTGCTTGTTTTCCCATTTGCTCCCAAGCTTTCTCAAATTCCGCTCGTGGAACAGCCAAACGTGGATTGTTTTTAAGAGGATCATTTACATATACAAAGTTTTGATCATATCCAATTACTACTGCACTATGCTCATAATATGTAATTTTTACTTCACCTGAACTCGTATTCCATGTTTCAAAACTACTTTCAGCTAGTGGCTTAAACGTTGTATTAATAATGACCCATACTGGAGATCCAGAACTAATTACTTTATATATATCTTGCATGTCTCTACCTGTTAAATTAATTACTTTTTCAGGAACATATTTTTCTGCTAAATTAAAGATTGGTTGATTATATACACCATATCCAGGTTCAGCCTTCGTATAAATGTTTCCAACGAACCCCTCATAAGGATTTCCACGCAAACCATTTTGTTCAAATGGAACACGATGGATTTCGCTAGCAAGCTGCATCTTATCTACTTGTACACCTTTATATTGCAGTAACATAGCCAAACTTGTCACTTCACATCCACGAGGTAATTCTGGTAATTGTTTTATAAATGGAACATCTTCAATCATAGCTGATTCTTTCATTTCAGATAGAAAATCTAAGCGTAGCACTTGCGCCTTTTGTATAATTTTATCTTTCCCTATAAAAAACGCGGCCGCAAGTATAATCCCAAAAACAAAAAGATATTTTAACTTTTTCATTATAAACAAAACTCCATTAATTATTATTTTACAGACACAACTCTTATCATTGTACCCTTCTTCTAACTAGTTTGCTAGAAAGATTCTGTGAATTATTATTCACATTTATATCGTTATAAAATTCTAATTATTTTTAATAAAAAGAAAAAACAATATACTTTTTCGGAACATTTTGCTAAAATCGAAATTATTAACATAGTGAAGATATCACCTTGTTAATAAACATTCTTAGAGTATTTAGTCATAGTTCGTTTTTTACATACTCCATTCATTTCATAACAAATAAATTGAGCATGTGTCACATCCCCCGCTAATGATTAAACACTCAGAATGAAAACCAGTTAATACATACAAGAAAATAACGGGGTGAGGGGCATATGAATCAACAAGTAGAACAAACAAATTTAAAACGTACAATGAAAAGTAGACACTTATTTATGATCGCACTTGGTGGCGTTATTGGAACTGGACTATTTATGGGATCTGGTCAAATCGTCCATAACGCTGGACCTGGTGGTGCAATTCTTGCATTTTTAGTCGGTGGATTTGTTATGTATTTAACGATGTTATGTCTTGGTGAATTATCCGTTGCTATGCCAGAAGCAGGTTCGTTCCAAAGCTATGCAAGCAAATTTATTTCACCTGGTTTTGGATTTGTTGTCGGTTGGATGTATTGGTTAAATTGGGCTGTTACAGTTGGAGTAGAGTTAACAACTGTAAGTATTTTAATGAAACGATGGTTTCCAGACGTTTCTTCGTGGATTTGGTGCGTTACATTTGCAGCAGCACTTTTTCTTGTGAACGCTCTATCAGCAAAGGCATATGCAGAAACAGAATTTTGGTTCGCAAGTGTAAAAGTTGCAACAATTGTTATTTTTGTCGTACTTGGTGGTGCAGTTATGTTTGGTCTACTAGACTTTAACGGAAAACCCGCTCCAATGCTTCACAATTTCACTGAAAATGGCGGGCTATTTCCAAATGGTGCATTAGCTGTTCTTCTTACGATGATTACAGTAAATTACTCCTTCCAAGGAACAGAATTAATCGGAATTGCTTCAGGAGAAAGTGAAAATCCTGAAAAAACAATTCCAAAAGCAATTAAAAACACAATTTGGCGAACTCTATTCTTCTTCGTCCTAGCAATATCAGTTGTTGTAGGGTTACTCCCATGGCAAGAGGCTAATCTAGTCGAAAGTCCATTTGTACTTGTATTTGATGTAGCTGGTGTTCCATATGCAGCAGACATTATGAACTTTGTTATTATTACAGCCGTATTATCCGTAGCTAATTCTGGTTTATACGCAAATTCTCGTATGCTTTGGGCGATGGCAAAACAAGGAATGGCAAGTCCAGCTTTTACGAAGTTAACTAAAAAAGGGGTACCACTGAATGCACTCATTTTCAGTCTTATTTTTGCAAGCCTTTCTTTATTAACAAGCGTGTTTGCGGCAGATACTGTCTTTCTAGTTTTAACATCTATTGCAGCAATGGCGGCCGTTGTCGTTTGGATGTCAATCGCGGCTTCACAGTTTTTCTTCCGTAGAAATTTCTTGAAAAATGGCGGCGACATAAATGACTTAAAATATCGTACACCGCTCTATCCAGTAGTTCCAATCGTAGCGTTCTCACTCAACTTTATTACATTTGTTAGTTTAGCTTTCATTCCAGATCAGAGAATTGCTCTTTATTGCGGAATTCCATTTATGATTATTTGCTACATTTTATATCAAGTTAAATATAAAAAAGTTGTCACATTTGAACAGAAAAAAAGTATAACTCAGGAAATAAACTAAATATACAAAATATTCAGCTATCTTTCTTATAATAAGATAGCTTTTTTCTATTTATTGGATATCTTGGTATAACTTTATTTATCTTAAAATTTTCACAATCACGTTTTTCTCTGGAAAATAGTTTACAATATAATCAAGTTACAAATGATATTCACCTTAAAAAGTGTGCATTTGTGTCTATTTTTTAACAATATCTCAAAAACTATTGCCTTCTATAAATTAATAGGTTTATATTGTTTTATTGGCATAGTTTCAATCCAAGGAGAAAGGAGATTTTCAATCGTGCAACTAAAGAAAGCATTTTGGAAGTTGGCTTCGCTTCTTCCGTTATCATTACTTCTGTTCCTCGGTGGCTGTGATAAGAAACTCGCAGTATTAAATCCGCAAGGACCTGTTGCAAAAGCACAGTATGATTTAATTGTTTGGTCATTCTTGCTTATGTCATTAATTATCGCAATTGTATTCATCCTGTTTACAGTCATCTTGATTCGTTATCGTGAAAAACCAGAGAATATGGACTACGAGCCACCTGAACAACACGGTAACACATTATTAGAAATTATTTGGACGCTTGTTCCTGTTATTATCGTTATCGCATTATCGATCCCAACAGTAAAAGCAACTTATGCTTCGGAAGAGGTTCCGGAAGAGTCCAAACATATTAAACCAGTTGAAATTTATGTTACATCTGCAAACTGGAAATGGTTATTCAGTTACCCAGAGGAAAAAATTGAAACCGTTAACTATTTAAACATCCCAGCTGGTGTACCAATTCAATTCAAACTGACTTCTGTCGGCCCAATGAATGCTTTCTGGGTACCAGAACTTGGTGGTATGAAGTACACAATGGATGGCATGATTATGGATCTTTATTTACAAGCTGATAAGCCAGGTTCTTACCTAGGCCGTAGCGCGAACTTCTCTGGTGAAGGATTCACTCACATGGAGTTCGAAGTTGAAGCAAAAACAAAAGAAAAGTATGACAAGTGGGTAAAAGAAGTACAACAAACTGCTCCTAAACTAACAGAAGATAAGTACAACGAAATTGTTAAACCTGGTGTAGTTGGTCGTATGACATTCTCTAGTCATCACTTAAGTTATGTAGATCCAAAATCACTTGAATATTGTGATTACAACTACTACAAAAACAAAAAATAATAGCTATTATTCCAACAGATTGGAGTGAACACAGTGAAGCTTGATGAATTCTTTGTCACAGGTGACCCGATTATTTACGGTGCAGACGCTTCTATCGTTCTTGTGACATTAGCAATCATTTTCGTACTAACAAAGTATAAAAAATGGAAGTGGCTTTGGGATGAATGGTTGACAACTGTTGACCATAAAAAAATCGGAGCCATGTATATTATTTCTGCGGTTATCATGTTATTCCGTGGTGGTATGGATGGTTTAATGATCCGTGCACAATTAACATTCCCAGAAACAACTTATTTAAACGCTGAACACTATAACGGAATCTTTACAACACACGGTACAGTTATGATTCTTTTCATGGCGATGCCATTCGTTATGGGATTAATGAACCTTGTAGTACCATTACAAATTGGTGCTCGTGACGTTGCATATCCGTTCTTAAATGCTTTAAGTTTCTGGTTATTCTTTGTCGGAGCAATGTTATTTAACATCGCTTTCGTAATCGGTGGTTCTCCAGACGCTGGGTGGACTTCTTACTTCCCAATGGCAGGTACAGAGTTTACTTCTGGTGTAGGAAATAACTACTACGCAATTGCATTACAGATTTCAGGTCTCGGTACGCTAATGACCGGTATTAACTTCCTTGTTACTATCTTAAAAATGCGTACACCTGGTATGTCTTTAATGAGAATGCCAATGTTTACTTGGTCAATCTTAATTACAACAATTATCATTATTTTCGCTTTCCCAGTATTAACAGTTGCTCTTGCATTAATGACATTTGACCGTCTATTCGATGCTCACTTCTTTACGATGGCGAGCGGCGGTATGCCGATGTTATGGGCCAACCTGTTCTGGGTATGGGGTCACCCTGAAGTATATATCGTTATTTTACCGGCATTCGGTATTTTCTCTGAAATCATTAGTACATTCTCACGTAAACGTCTATTCGGTTACAGTGCGATGGTATACTCAATGGTTGCAATTTCTTTACTAAGTTTCGTCGTATGGCTTCATCACTTCTTCACGATGGGTGCAGGTCCAGCGGTTAACTCATTCTTCTCGATTTCGACAATGGCGATTTCGATTCCAACCGGGGTTAAGATCTTTAACTGGTTGTTTACACTGTATAAAGGACGTATTCGTTTTACAGTTCCAATGCTTTGGTCATTGGCATTTATTCCAAACTTCGTAGTCGGTGGGGTTACAGGGGTTATGCTTGGAATGGCAGCAGCTGATTATCAATACCATAACAGCTACTTCCTAATTGCTCACTTCCACTACGTATTAATCGCAGGTACAGTATTCGCTATGCTTGCTGGATTCACATTCTGGTATCCAAAAATGACTGGTCATATGTTAAATGAACGCCTAGGTAAATGGACATTCTGGATCTTTATGAGCGGATTCAACATCTGTTTCTTCCCAATGTACTTCTTAGGTTTAGACGGTATGACTCGTCGTATGTACACTTACTCTGAAAGTCTTGGATGGGGATGGCTAAACCAAATCGCATCTGTTGGTGCGGTAATGATGGGTATCGGCTTCCTACTTCTTTGCTACAACGTAATTTGGAGTGCACGTCACGGTGAACGTGACACAACTGGAGATCCATGGGATGGTCGTACACTTGAATGGGCAACTCAATCTCCTGTACAACATTACAACTTCGCGAAGCTTCCTGAAATTAAAGAAGCTGATGCTTTCTGGTACATGAAAAAACGCGGAGAAACAGTTACACCAGCAGCAGAAGATTTAAAACCAATTCACATGCCAAGTAACTCTGGTGTGCCTATTATTGCGTCTTTATTCTTCGGTCTTGCAGGTTTCGCATTAGTATTTAGCTGGTTCTGGCTTGCAGCAATCGGCGGCGTTGGTATTTTAGCTTGCTTAATCTATCGTTCATTCGATTACGACGATGGTTACTACGTAAGTGTTGATGAAATTAAAGAAACAGAACATATAGCATGAGAGGTGAAATGACATGGCGGCTTTAGATAAAAGCTTACCTTTGGAATATCAATCCGAACAAAGCAGATTGAATATCCTAGGATTCTGGATTTTTCTTGGGGCTGAAATTATGCTGTTCGCAACACTTTTCGCCTCTTATCTAGTCCTTGCTGGTCGTACGGCAGATGGCCCAACTCCAGCACAACTGTTTGAACTTAAAACGCTTTTAATTCAAACATTACTACTTTTAACAAGTAGTTTCACATGTGGTATCGTAATTCACGAAATGCGTAAGCACAACCAAAAAGCAATGCTTGGATGGTTCATCCTTACATTACTTTTAGGTGCAGGCTTCCTATTCTTCGAGATTGAAGAATTCATTTTATACGTTGGTGAAGGCGCAACAATTCAAACAAGTGCTTTCCTATCTGCATTCTTCGTTCTTCTTGGAACGCATGGTGCCCACGTAACAGGCGGTATCATTTGGGCAATTTGTGTTATTATCCAAATTTTAAAACGAGGTTTAACACCAGTTACAGCTCGTAAAGTATTCATTATCAGCTTATACTGGCATTTCCTTGATCTTGTTTGGGTCTTTATTTACACACTAGTTTACTTGAACGGGATGGTGGCGTAAATGGGTCAAAATAACAACCAAGCAAACGGGCATGCGCATAGCGGATTCCCTTGGTCACACGTTTTCGGATTTATTTTATCGCTTGCACTAACGTTTCTAGCGTTATACGTGGCACTTTACACAACATTACCACTTTCAACAGTCTTAACAACTATTATCATAATGGCTGTTGCGCAAGCTTTATTACAATTAATTATGTTCATGCATTTAAAAGAAGGAGAAGGAAGAGTTCAAATTCTTACAATGATATACAGTTTCTTCGTTGCAACTGCAACAGTTGGTTTAACTGTATGGATCTTCTTCTCAATGTAATGTACATGAAAAAGACTGCTGAGATTCCTCAGCAGTCTTTTTTTATTCCCCTCCTCTATTACATCCACATTACAGCATTAACAGCAGAATCATGAAAAATATACTTATTATGACAAATGTTAAGAAAACTCTTTCTTTATGAAATCGAATCCATATGCGTTGATTTTCTACCTATTATATGGCTAAATAGGTACTATATTTATTTGAAGGGAGAGAACGCAATGGAACATCATACTTCTGTTCTATCACTTATGGTTGTAGTTGCAATCGCGTTTTTCGTTCCCCTTTTGTTACAACGCTTTAAATTAAAAGCACTTCCTGTCGTTGTTGCAGAGATCATCGCGGGAATCTTTGTAGGTAAAAGTGGGTTTAATATTATTGAGCCAGATATGTGGCTCCAAGTTTTATCAACACTAGGATTTATCTTCCTCATGTTTTTAAGCGGGTTAGAAATTGACTTTTCTATTTTTAAACAAAAAGGGAAAAAAAGTACGAAAAACGAACCGAACACATTCCAAGCAGCAAGCATTATTTTCTTGTTTATTTTCATCTTATCTTATGCCTTATCATTACTATTCGTATGGCTAGGATTTGTAGATAATGCAATGTTCATGACTTTAATTATTTCAACTATTTCTTTAGGTGTTGTCGTACCAACATTAAAAGAGAATAACTTAGGAAAAACCGCAATCGGACAAATCATTTTATTAGTCGCTGTTATTGCAGACTTAGTTACAATGATTTTACTCGCTGTATTTGTCGGATTAAATTCTGAAAGCGGCCAAAGCATGTGGCTCCTACTCCTTCTATTCGGAGCAGGTATTATCATTTACTTTATTGCAAAACGCTTCAAAAACATCCCATACTTAGATAGCTTAAAAGCTGGTAGTGTACAAATTGATACTCGAGCTGTTTTTGCACTTATCTTAATTTTAGTAGGGTTATCTGAATCTGTTGGTGCAGAAAATATTTTAGGTGCCTTCTTAGCAGGTGTACTCGTATCGTTATTATCACCAAATGAAGATATGGTTGAAAAACTTGATTCCATCGGATACGGTTTCTTTATTCCTATTTTCTTCGTAATGGTTGGTGTAAATCTAGAAGTCTGGTCTATTTTTAAAGAACCTTCTAGTATGCTAATGATCCCAATTTTAATTGTAGGACTCTTTATTTCAAAACTTTTACCATCACTCGTCCTACGTAAATGGTATCCGCGTAATATCGTACTCGGAAGTGCCATCTTATTAACATCAACACTTTCCTTAGTTATTGCGGCGGCACAAATTGGTGAAAAACTAGGAATCATCAGCCCAAGTTTATCCGCTTCTCTTATTTTAAGTGCAGTTATTACTTGCATTTTTGCACCTATATTATTTAAAAAGATGTTCCCAAAAGTGGAAACACCAAAACCGAAAGTATCTATTATTGGCGCGAGCAGAATTACTCTTCCATTATCACTTGATTTAAAACGAGAAGACTATGATGTAACGCTATATATGATGCACCAAAATAAAATAAATGATGAGGAAGCGAAATCACATGACTTCCCTATCGTGAAATTAGATGATATTACAATTGAATCATTAACTGAACGAACAGCATTTGATGCAGATCGCGTTGTCGTTGCAACAAGCGATGATGAACAAAACTTATTATTAGCAGAACATGCGAAAGAACTAGGTGTTGAACATGTCATTGCAAGTGTAGAAGATCCACTTCTACAAGAAAAAGCAACACAAGAACATATCGCTGTATTCTCGACTATTAACTCTACACGTATTTTATTACGTGCTCTTATCGATAAACCGAGTCTCGTTCGTTTAATTACAACAGCGAACGAAACAGTACGTGAAGTTGAACTACGTAGCAATAAATATAACGGCATCGAGCTTCGCCGCCTTCCATTTTTAGGTGATGTACTTGTCATCCAAATTTACCGAGGTAATAAAGCATTAATACCGCATGGTGATACGAGGTTACAACATGGTGACACACTGCTTGTAACAGGTTCAAAAGAACATATTAATACACTAAAAAACATATTAGAATAGAAAATGCCCCTCACATAATTGAGGGGCATTTTTTTCCATTCTATATGGTAAAATGTTACTATCACATATTATGGGGATGGATCACATTATGTCTATTGTAACTTTAGCTCTATTATTATTAGCGGAAGTACTCGTTGCTATTATTCTCATCGGTGTTAGCATTGAAATTTGTAGTTACGGCTGGAAAAAATCAACTGGCGTCAAATATACTTGTCTCTTGCTTTCGCTCCTTCTCGGAACCGCTAGCATACTCGGACTTTTCGCTGCACCTGCCTATTTCTTTATACAACTAACAGAAAAAGGCTTATAAGGAAGGATGTTAATATAATTACCGTGAAATGTATTGATGCATCTGAAACTTGCGTATTACGTCAAAAATTTTTACACCCGAATCAAACAGTAACAGATTGTAAATACTCTTCCGACTACGAAGCAGATACCTTTCACTTAGGTGCTTTTCTAAGCGATGAACCGATTAGTATCGCTTCCTTCTCAAAAAAATATACCTTGACTTACCAACAGGTATTCATTATCGACTACGTGGAATGGCAACATTACCTAACTTTCGAAACAAACACGCTGGAAGCTCTTTAATTCAAAAAGCGTAACAAGTCTTGCAAGAGCGTAAAGCAAATATTTTATGGTGTAATGGCCGAATTACTGTAACTGACTATTACAAGCGCTTAGGCTTCTAGGAACATGGTGTAATCTTTGAAATTGAACCGATTGGCCTTCATAAAGTATTGTATATAAAAAGATATAAGAAAAGTTTTCCGCAATACGGGAAAGCTTTTCTTATATTTCAATCTTCACTTTTTATTTTTTTCATATATATGTATACAAACAAACTAGGAACTAAAAAACAAGCAAACATAATAAGTCCTGTCATACTAATTTCCTTTATCGAAATATCTGGTGTTACAATGATACAAATAGCTAAAATCCCAATAATAATACCTACCGGAATGAATAATAGTTTCATAAAATAGCTGCGTGATACTCCGCCCGTATGCTCATACACTTGCACCGAATTTTTTAAATTTAAAAAGTTAATACCTATTATCCCACACATAAATACCATTAATAAATCCGAAATACTTTCATATCCTGCACCTTGCAAAACATAGCGATAAAAAACAATACCTAGTATGACGATATTTTGTAAGATGAAAACGAGTCTAATATGTTTTAGCCCCTCAATCATTAAACGTTCATCTTTCACGATTCTCATCCCCTCACTCCTCTTCCTCCCAAAATAAATCATTTAATGTTTTATCTACCGCATAACAAATTTTCAAACATAAATCTAAAGACGGGTTGTATTTCCCCTTTTCAATTAAACTAATCGTTTGCCTTGTAACGCCTACTTTTTCTGCTAATTTTTGCTGTGTTAAATCTAACTGAACACGCGCGACTTTTATTTTACTTACAGCCATTCATGTTCCTCCTCTACCTTAATTGTAACATATATATTCCATTAAGTAATTTATATTTTGCGTAATTAATTTAATTTTCACTTTCCCCCACTATTTGCGGGTAATAAACCCCTCACTAATTATAGTTTCACTTTATTATACACAAAAAAGGAGCCTCTCATAAGAAGCCCCTCTTCTATATCTATATTATAAGAATAAATGACATCCAAATAAAATTGTAAATAAGTATAGTAACGGATGTACTTCCATCCCTTTCCCTTTCACAATCTTTAAGACCGGATACACTAAAAATCCGATTGCAATTCCATTCGCAATACTAGACGTTAACGGAATACCTACGAAAATTAAAAATGCTGGTAATGCATCTTCAAACTCATTCCAATTAATATCACGAATACTTTGTGCCATTAAACTACCGACAATAATTAATGAAGGAGCTGTAATAGCAGCTACACTTGATAAAGATGCAATTACAGGACTGAAAAATGCCGTTATAATTGTTAGTCCAACAACTACAATACCTGTTAATCCCGTTTTACCACCCGCAGCAATACCAGCTGACGATTCAATTGTCGCTGCTGTTGGGCTTGTACCAAAGATAGAACCTGTCGTTCCGCCAATCGCATCTGCAATAAACGCTTTACCAAAACGTTTCTCTGTATTATCTGTAATTAAACCTGCTTGTTTAATTAAACCGAGTAATGCACCTGTCGTATCAAATAAAAGTACAAGTAAAAATGAAAATACAACACCATATAATCCATACTGAATTACATCTGAAAAGGCATTGATTGGATTTGAAACGATAATACCCTCTGGTAAATGAGGCATCGCTACAATTTTATCCTCAAACTTCAGTTGCCCCGTAAAGAAGGCGATAATTCCTGTCACAATCATACTAATAAATAATGCACCACTCACACGTAATACCATTAATACCGCAGCTAAAATTAAACCAATTAAAGTTAAAATAACGGCTGGAGAATGAAAATCACCAATCGTAACTAAATTAGATGGATGATCCACGATAATTCCAGATAGACGTAATCCAATAAAAGCAATAAATAGTCCAATTCCACCTGCAATTGCATGCTTTAAACTATCAGGAATTGCGACAATTAACTTTTGCCTAAATGAAGTGAAAGATAATAAAAGAAAAATAATACCTGTTACAAATACTGCCGAAAACGCAATGACATATGTAATCCCCTCGGCCTGTTGAACAACAGAATAAGCAAAATATGCATTCATCCCCATAGCTGGAGCAATAACAATTGGATAGTTAGCTAAAAACGCCATACATAGCGTCCCAATAACTGTCGCAATAATAGTTGCTGTAAAAGCTTGATCAAATGGTACACCTGCATCAGATAATATTTTCGGATTGATGACAAGAATATACGCAAATGTAAAAAAAGTTGTGATGCCAGCTAAAAGCTCTTGCTTCACAGAAGTGTTATATTTTTGTAATTGAAACATGCTTATGTACCCTTCCTACATCTGAATTATTATCACACATTCTTTTCTTACTAGTATGTGAGAAAATATAATACTTAATCTTAACAATCAATAAAAAGAAGAGTCAATATATTCTCTAATAGTGAGAATTTTAAGTTTAAGTCTGACAACTTCAGATGTAGTACAGTTCTTTTCTGATTATTTTTGTAGCATAACAGATAGAAATGTTTTATAATTTGAAATAGTTAAATATTTAGGTAGCTCATTCTACAAGGGGGATTCTTCTTATGCAGCACACAAACAAATCTGGAACTTTAAATCGAGGTTTAAAAGAACGACATATTACTTTAATGTCACTCGGTTCAGCTATTGGAGTTGGGCTATTTTTAGGATCTGCTTCTGCTATTAAACTAGCTGGTCCTTCCATCTTACTAGGTTATATGATCGCTGGACTCGTTATTTTTTTCATTATGCGAGCGCTCGGAGAAATGGCAATTGAACAACCGGTTGCCGGTTCTTTTAGTAAATACGCTAATGATTATATCGGCCCACTTGCTGGCTATATTACTGGTTGGAACTACTGGTTCTTATGGGTTGTTACTTGTATGGCTGAAATTACGGCGGCTGGAATTTACATGCAGTACTGGTTCCCAGATATCCCGCGCTGGACTTGGGCACTACTCGCTCTATTATTAATGAGCGCTTTCAACTTCTTATCAGTAAAAGTATTTGGAGAACTTGAGTTTTGGTTTGCCCTCATTAAAATTGTCACAATTATCTGTATGATAGTAGTTGGAGCTGGCATTATTTTATTCGGATTCGGAAATGGTGGTATCGCTACTGGTATTTCAAATCTTTGGTCACATGGTGGCTGGTTCCCAAATGGATTTTCCGGATTACTACTTTCCTTACAAATGGTATTATTCGCTTATTTAGGCGTTGAACTAATTGGTGTTACAGCTGGTGAAGCTCAAAATCCGAAAAAAACACTCGCAAAAGCTATCGATAACGTATTTTGGAGAATCCTAATCTTTTACGTCGGGGCATTATTCGTTATGATGGCAATTTATCCATGGAACGAACTTGGTGAGAAAGGAAGTCCATTCGTATTAACATTCCAACAAATCGGCATTGCAAAAGCAGCAGGTATTATTAACTTTGTTGTATTAACAGCTGCACTTTCTTCTTGTAACGGTGGTTTATTTAGTACAGGGCGTATGCTATTTACATTGGCACAACAAAAGAAAGCTCCTGAAAGATTCGGTCGTTTAAATAAAAATGGGATTCCAAGTCAAGGAATTGTAGCAACGGCTATCGTTTTACTTGTTGGTGTTATATTAAACTACCTTGTGCCTGCAAAGGTGTTTACATGGTTAACTAGTATTTCAACTTTCGGGGCAATTTGGACCTGGGGAATTATATTAGTCGCTCAAATTAAATTCCGTAAAGGATTATCAACTGAGAAAAAAGACAAGCTAACGTATAAAATGCCTTTACATCCATTAAGCTCTTACTTCTCACTTGGCTTCCTTGCACTTGTACTATGTATAATGGCGTATTCAGAAGATACACGAATTGCATTAATCGTTGGCCCAATTTGGCTTATTGGCTTAGCTATCGTGTATTACATGAAAGGGTTTCATAAGATTGATGAAACACCTAATTCAAAGATTAGTTAAACAAGTTATCCCTTCCTTATTAATTGGAAGGGATTTTTTATTGTGTACATAAATATTTCTCAACAAAATTCACGGTATTTTTACAATTTTTTAATATTTTTTACGTTTTCTGTCTTTATTTTTTCAGAAAAATAAATTACATTATTAAAGCACATATATTTATTATTAGGGGGATTCTTCTATGAAGAATAAAAAATGGATTACATTTTCTTTAGCAACAGCAATTACACTTAGTATGGGGAGTTCGTTCATACCGTCTACTTATGCCGAAAGCTCTGTAGACCCAGCTCCTGAAATCGCTGCAAAGGTTGTAAATCAAAACAATGGGAAGAAAGTATTATTTGATAATACGCACGGTCAAACTGCAGGGACAGCTGACTGGGTTATTGATGGCGGCTTTTCTGATTTCGGAAACGGCATTGCCCAAAATGGATATCATGTAAAAGAACTTCGTAAATCAACACCTATTACATACGAAGACTTAAAAAATTACAACGTGTTTATCGTTCCAGAGGCAAATATTCCTTACAAAAAATCTGAACAAGATGCAATGTTACAATATGTAAAAAATGGCGGCAGTATCTTCTTCATTGCCGATCATTATAATGCAGATCGTAATAAAAATCGCTGGGACTCTTCTGAAGTATTTAATGGATATAGACGCGGTGCTTGGGAAAATCCCGCAAAAGGAATGTCTAACGAAGAAGCAAACTCACAAGCTATGCAAGGAGTAGAAAGTTCTGATTGGCTATCTAATAATTTTGGTATTCGCTTCCGTTACAATGCACTTGGTGATGTTTCAGCTAAAAACATTGTTTCGCCTGAACAATCATTCGGAATTACACAAGGTGTTTCATCGGTAGCAATGCATGCTGGTTCTACTCTAGCAATTACAAATCCAAAACTAGCAAAAGGACTTATTTATCTTCCAGAAAACCCATCAAAATGGAATAACGCTGTTGATAGTGGTGTTTATAACGGCGGTGGCGTTGCAGAGGGTCCATATGCTGCAATCGCAAAAGTAGGACTTGGAAAAGCTGCCTTTATCGGTGACTCTTCTCCTGTTGAAGATGCTACGCCAAAATACGTTCGTGAAGATTCTGGCCAAACAAAGAAAACTTACGATGGTTATAAAGAAGAAAACGATGCTGTTTTACTAGAAAATATCGTAAATTGGCTATCGAAACAAGAGACATTTACAAGCTTAGATCAAGTAAACGGTTTACAACTTGATTCACCTACTGCTTTACAAACATTTGAACAACCAAGCTTATCAACAGAGCCACAACCAGAACCTTGGAGTGCACCAAACGCTGGTTACCAATGGTTTAATACAAATACATTTAAACCTGGTTCATACGGATATAACGGCGCCGTAACAGCAAACGATTATGTGATTACACGCCCTAGCATTCTACCAAACAATGAAGTGTTCCAAATAAAGATTCAGGTAAACAACTTATTACCTAATACAACTTATAATAACTATTCTTTAGGTATCTTCACGACTGGCGGAACACAAGTAGCAAAAGTCCAAAATACAAACGGCACTTGGCCATCTACTTTCGGATATAGTAGCGCCTTCTCATTCACAACAAACAGCTTTGGTTCTGCTGAAAAAATTGTGAACGTACAACTTGATTCAAATACAACTGGACAAGCAACACTTCGTCTACGCCAAAATACAACTGCTAAATATAATGAAGCTGTAACGATTAATAAGAAGTAAAAGAAAAGGCAATCCACATGCGGATTGCCTTCTTCTCATTTCTCTTCTTTTGAGAAAAACATTCTGGAAATGACGATACCTATACTACCTACAATTAAGAATAACACTGCCCTGATCATCATTGAAACTTCTGGTAAGTCTAGAAGGAATAACTTTCCTATCGTTACTACTAAAACAACTAAGCCAGCATACAATATTTCATTCATATTTTTATTCCGTCCAAGCCAAACTGCAAATAATGCATATACCATCCATAATAACGATACTGATACGCTTATTATACTTCCATCTGTAGAAAGAACTTCGCCAACACTAGTAATTGTAATAAATACAATGACCATGAACCAATAGAGAGCTATAGAATAAACATATTTTCCAAAACTCGTTAATACATCTTTCGCTCGTTTCATGCAGTAATAAAATGTACCTATTAAAATAATATGAGCAACAAACCCAGCTGAAACAAAATGATCAAACGGGCTAAAAATCGTCTGTACCATTCCAATCGCATAAATAGTGGCACTTACATACAGTTTAATTTGTTGTTTTGCTTTAATAGAAGTAACCATACCGAGAAAACCTTGTAACAATAATACAATTGCTGCATTCACTAAACTGTACTCGTATAAAATCGCTAAACTAAATGACCCCATTGCAAAACCAAATAAGAGATTTGCAAATATAGACTGTTTATTCTTCCTATATTCAAGTACAAACATAACAGTATGCACGAGTGCACTTATGACCAATCCCCACGTAGTAAAATCAGGTATTTTTGCAATAGATAAAATAAAGAAAACGGCATTTGTACTAAATATCGCTACTCTTGCTTCTTGTATAAACTCTCTCTCTGAAAACATATGCCAAAATAACAGCAAATGAATTACACCATATACAATCGTTAACTGTATTTGCAAATTCTCTACTAATATCGACATAACAGCAAAGAAGACAAACAGGACAATGGCAGCAACAACATAAGAAATCATATATAAGTACTTATAACGATTTTTCAACGCATACCATAATAAACTAAGTGTTAATATCGTCTCATATCCAAAGAAAATATAAGGATTCGGAGTCGTACTATTTAACAAGAACGGAACGAAGAAAGCTCCGACCGCTACGAAGATAGTAAGGTATTCCGATTGATACTTTTTCGCTAAATAAATCCCTAAAATAACCCATACAATATTACAGATAAACGCAATACTTGCTGGAATAAATCCATATAAATAATGTGCCGCAAACGTCGTTAAAACAATACCTGTAATACTTCCTCCAGCTAATACTAACCCTAACGCTTGCCGCTCTCGTTTAATTTGAATATCCCCTATATAATACAAACCGATAGATAAGGCGATACCAAACACAATTCGTATCGCTGGTGTTAATAAACCAGCATCTACCCCTGCTTTAAATAACCAAATAACCCCAAGTAGCATAATACCGACAAATATACGTGGCAACCATGTTTGGCAAAACTTAATAATATTGAATGGTTCCGGTTTAAAAGCAGATATATTTACTTGTTTTTCCTCAAATTTTTGCACGGGCTCTTTGATCTTTACTACATCTTCTTGTAATTTTTCATCTATTATCGTTTCGATATATACTTTCTTTTCCTTACTAACACGTTGCTGAGCGTTTTCTACTTCTATTTCCCTTTGTTTTGCTTTCAACTCAAAAAGTGCCTCTTGCATCGTTTCAATTGCAGTTTCGAGTGCTTCTATTTTCTTATTCAAATCTTCCTTCATATACTCCCCCCTCACCATTCATTCGAAACCTATATATTACCAATTATCTTTATCATACTCTTAGTCTATTCATTTTTAAAACTATTTTTCCAAAAAAAGAAAGGTGTTTTCCCATTATGGAAAACACCCTTTCACTTATTTGTCCTTATTTATCATGATACTAACGATTACACCAATACACACACCTACAAGAGCTGGAATGATCCATCCTACACCTTCTGTATAAAACGGAATATACTTCAATATTGGCGTCCACTGATTCGTCATCACATTTTTATTTAAAATATCGATTGCACTAAATACCGCTACAATCAAAATTGTAACAGGATATATGCACACATACTTCCCAATATATTTATGGAATAACCCTAAAATAATAAGCGTTAATGCAATTGGATAAATAAATCCAAGAATCGGTACTGAAACTTTTAAAATTTGTGTTAACCCTAAATTAGCTAAAACCATACTAATAAAGCTCAATATAAACGCCCAAACTTTATACGATACTTTCGGAAATACACTTGTAAAAAACTGACTACAAGATGTAACAAGTCCAATTGAAACACATAAACACGCAATAGTAAAAATAAGGCCTAACAAAACTACTCCGCCTTGTCCAAATAACGTCGTCATCACTTGTGCTAACACATTCGCCCCATTATTAAACGTACCTAACGAACCGCTAATTGAACCCACATATCCGAGGATGACATAAATAATAGATAATAAAAGACCTGCTTCAATACCAGCAATACTCATATATTTCGCTAAGCCTTGATCATCTTCAATACCTTTTGCACGTAAAGCATTTGCAATAACAATACCAAAGATTAAAGCCGCTAGCGCATCCATCGTTAAATATCCATCTAAAAATCCTTGGAACATAGGAGCTTGTCCGTAATTTCCAGTAACCTCTTTCACACTACCAACTGGTGTAAACATAGTTTTTATAAAAATAAGTGCAATCATACATAATAATAAAGGCGTTAAAACCTTCCCAAATAAGCCCATTAATTTAGATGGCGATAAACTTAACCAGTAAACAAAGCTAAAGAAAGCAATCGTATAAACTAGTAAAACTACACTACCTGATTCTGGGAATAACTGACCTGGTCCCATTTCAAATGCTAAACTTCCTGCACGTGGTATACCAAGACCAGGTCCAATAAATAAGTACACAATACACGGAAAAATAATTGCAAATGAAGAATGTACTCTACCCGCTAACGTTTGAAAGCTGCCTGCTTTTGCAACAGCAATAACACCTAATATCGGAAGACCTGTTGCTGATATAATAAAACCTAACAGCGCAATCCACACGTGTTCTCCTGCTTCATATCCAAGGAAAGGTGGAAAGATAAGATTCCCCGCTCCAAAAAACATAGAGAATAGCATAAGACTAATAAGTAAAATTTCTTTTTTCTGTAACAATTTCATTTCTTTCTCCTTCTTCAATTTCATCTCTTGTGAAATCAATTCCATACATGAAAAAACGCGGTAATCCGCTTCCTTACAAAGAAAACATAGTCCATAGTCTATCACAAAAGAAATGCCCATTCTATAGCTATTTCCCTTTTCCAATTTCTTCTGAAAAATCAACCTTTCCCCGCATTAACGGGCAGTAAGACTCCCCCCTAATAATTAAGCTAATAACCGGATATCCAGTGGGAATCAAACTGTCCATAAAGGCCCGATTCGTTCAACTAATAATCATATTGGAATAAAATCTTCCAATATGATTAAAGTTACACTTCATTGACTTATAATAGTTAATAAAGTAAAATATTAAATATACAAAATTATTAACCTTGTTTTTGTTTGTGTCAGGAGGAAAATAACATGGAATCAGCGATACAACTAGAAAAAAAACAGCAAAGAAAAAAGAAACATCCTCCAGGTTTATACTTACTCTTCTTTACAGAAATGTGGGAAAGATTTAGTTACTATGGATTACGAGGATTATTAACATTATATTTAACGACAGCTTTAGTAAGCGGTGGTCTTGGGTTTAGTCCCGCATGGGCACTCTCCATTTACGGATTTTATACTGGAGCCTGTTATTTCACACCAATGATTGGTGGATACTTAACAGACCGTTTTCTAGGTAGAAGAAAAGCCATCACAATTGGTGGTATAACGATGGCAATCGGTAACCTTACACTATTTGCCTTGCAAAACCAATTAGGCCTATACCTCGGATTAGCGCTTATTATTATCGGTAATGGATTCTTCAAACCGAATATCTCTACACTGGTTGGAGAATTATACGAAGAGAATGATCCAAAACGTGATAGTGCATTTACCATTTTCTACATGGGTATTAACGTCGGGTCATTTTTAGCTCCACTCGTTTGCGGATTTTTATCAGAAAATTTATTCAAAACAACAGTGGATGGCGTTGTTCATTTCGGATTCCGTTACGGTTTCTTAGCCGCTTCAATCGGAATGATCATTGGACAAATTTTATTTACAACACTATCAAATCGCTTCCTTGGTGATATCGGTAAAAAACCAACTCGCGATTTGCAAACAGCTGCTGGACAACCATCAGTAGGAGATACACCGTTAACAAAAAAAGAAAAACAACGTACCGCAGTTATCGTCATTTTAACGTGCTTCGTTGTCTTCTTCTGGGCTGGTTTTGAACAAGCTGGTAGTTCATTAACATTATATACAAACAAATTTGTAGACCGCTCTGTGTTCGGATGGGAAGTTCCAACATCTTGGTTCCAATCGGTCAATCCATTATTTATTATTTTACTTGCTCCAGTCATTTCAGCATTATGGGCAAAACTTGCAACTCGCAAGCGCGGGGATTTAAAAATCCCAACCAAAATGGGACTTGGTATGATCTTACTCGGTATCGGTTATATCATACTTGTTATCGCTACATTAAAAACAGGTAGTGACGAACATAACATTACGGAAAAAGCAAACTTACTATTTATCGTCTTTACGTATCTTTTCCATACGTTAGGTGAGCTATTCTTATCACCTGTCGGACTATCAATGGTTAGTTCTCTCGCTCCAGTAAAACTTGCTTCTTTACTAATGGGTGTATGGCTAGCAAGTTCAGGTATCGCCAACATTTTAGGCGGACAACTTGCAAGCTTCACAACTTCACTTGGATATGCTGAAGTGTTTACTGTTATCGGCGCTGTAGCCATTGTTTTAGGTTGTGTTTTATTATTAATCTCTAAAAAACTAGTAAAATGGATGGATTAAAAAAAGATGAGGAATTTCTCCTCATCTTTTTTATGCCTTCTTACCTTTTTCTATTGCTTGCTCATACAACTCTTTATGTTCTTTATATTCACTTGGTACGAAACTCTTATAGAAGAATGAGAACCAGCTGTCTCCCTTTTTAAATCCTTCTTCTCGAATTTCCGTTGCTTTTTTATTCGATTTAAATCCTTCAGTAAACCATTTTTTTAATGAGTCATTCTTTTCATACTTGGCAGGAATCTTCAAATCATAGTTTTCAAACGCATACTTATATCCAGCCTTTTCTACTGCCTTTTTTGTAGACTTATAGCCTTTTTCATACGCTGTTTCATATGACTTCACGTATACATCTTTCTCACTATTTCCAGGATTCTTTTCAGCTAGTTCCTTACCAGCCTTTTCCCCTAGTTCAGCTTGCTCTTTTTCAATTTTTTCTGTTCTCTCTTTATTTCCCACTTGGAAACCTTCTGCAAAGATTGGCTTAAACTCTGGAGTAATTTGACTATCGTCCACCGTCTCTTGTGCTAAGCCCTGTTCTTTTCCTTTTTCAAAATGCGTTTTCTTCTGCTCTTCTAAAGACCAAGTAGTAGTATAAGCAGTTGTAAATGCTTGTTTATATGTATCTGATTTTCCAGCTAAATGTACTTGAACATCATTTTTCCCTGCTTTAAAATCAGTCTCTCCATTTTTTTCACCTTCAAGTTGACCTTTCTCCATATCAACTTGGCGCTTTGCTTCCTCTTGCTTACGTGCCTCTTCTGCTTTTCTTTGTTCCTCAGCTACACGTTGTCTCTCTTCTTCAGCTTTACGCTGTGCTTCTACAGCACGTTGTGTTTCAGCTTCAGCATTGCGCTGTGCTTCTGCTTGTCTTTCAGCTTCTACAGCACCATTATTATTTGGGCTAGGAGCTGGACTCGTTACACCACTACTAGAAGCTGGTTTATTGTGATAATGATATTCCCCGTACTGTAATCCCCATTTTTCACAGTTTGTACGACACGTATGTCCACCATTCGCATCTGTACGTCCTGGATGCGCATAAGCTGAAATTGGAGCTACCAATAACGCTACACTTGTTGTTAAAAGAAGTTTCTTCACCTGTTGTCTCACTCTTGTTCCTCCCAAAATCTAGAATTCTAACTTTATTATACATAAATAGAAGGATTTTTAAATGCAAACTAAAATATTCTATTATTTCTCAACAATAGTAAAAAAGAAGGTCAACCCTTTAAAGAGTTGACCTTCTTTTTTATTTCTTCGCCTTTGTTCCTACTAAATCACCAGCTACAACATAACGCTTAGAATTATCTTTTACAGATACACATGTAATAAGCGTTATCTCATCTTTCCCATGATCTTCTACAACTTCCCATTTATCCGGAGTTACTTCAGATACACCAGTAACAGCGTACTCATATTCATTTTCATTATCATATAAATAAATTTTATCGCCTTTTTTCAAAGATGCTATATCACTAAATAAAACACCTTTTTTAGACATGTTATGCCCTGCTAGTGCGTAATTCCCTTTTCCCATTACTTGATTTTCTTTTACTGTCGCTGCACCTGATAACAGGTTTTTCTCAGTAGAAGATTTTAAAACAGGAATTTCTAATGAAACACTTGGAATCGAAATACGACCGATTACTTGTTTTTTATCTAACGATGCATTCGCTACTTCTGCCAAGTCTGGTTGATTAATTTTTGACGCATCTACAAATTCTGTCTCATGCTTTTCATAATCCATCTTTTGAACAGCTTGCACATTTTCAGTCTGTTTCTTTTCAGCCTTATATCCATCATAAAATGGCTTTCCAATTAAAAACCCACCTACAACAAATAGAAGGATTGCTACTATACTATAAATTCTTTGCTTATTCATATACAATTCCTTTCCCTTACAAAATCTTACTCTATATAAAATGATAAAATAATATTGCTATATGTACAAGTATAAGCTGAAAAGAAACCTTCTTGCCGATGCAAGAAGGTTTCTTTTTAAGCAATTTTATTTCGATATAAAGACACGTGAAAAATCGTCATCTGAATAAAGAAGATACTAAATGCAATATATATCGGATATGCAGGAACATATAGAATAATAATTGGAGAAAGAGTTAAAAGCCCAACCGCACAAGGCAACACATACCATAATGACATAAATGTAGTACGACAAGCCTTTTCTGTAATTGCCTTTTCACGCTCATCTTCTTGAGGAAATAATAGTGGAAACATCCAATACGAGAGCTCTTTATATTTTTTCTTTTGAATTTTATAAATAACCGTCGATACAATACCAAATGTTAAAAGTAATCCGAGCGGTATTAAACTTATTGAAACTTCAAATGGTACTCTCTTCGTTTGAATAAAATTAGCGACTTCAATAGTAAAATAATACAACTCAATAAAAGCCCAACCTGCTAATACCATTAAAAGTACATTTAGCATATAAGAAAATACAAGTCTATTCATTCTCTTTCCCCTCCTTATTTAAAACAAACACATCTTCCATCTTTAACTGGAACACATCACAAATCGTAAGTGCCAATAACAACGAAGGAACGTAATCCCCTTTTTCAATTGCAGCAATTGTTTGTCTCGTCACTCCAACCTTTTCTGCTAATACACTTTGCGAAAAATTGAAGCGAGCCCTTAATTCTTTCACTCTATTTAAAATGGTCAATTTTACCACCTCTCACCATTATTGTATGCTATCCTTAACAAAATGTAAACTCAACTTAACATTATTTTTACAAAAAAATCCAACTTTACGTATTGTAAAGTTGGATTACGTGTTAGTTTAAAATTGTAACTTTAACATTTTTTCTGCCCCAATTACTAGATGAAGCTTTATCAGGCATTAAAACATCGATTTTGTGACCTTTAATTGCGCCACCAGTGTCTGCTGCAATTGCTTGTCCATAACCTTCAACATATACAGTAGAACCTAATGGAATAACACTTGGATCTACAGCAATTAATTTCATTCCTGGGTTTGCAGTTAGATTATAGCCTCCCCATGCAGAATAAACTTGTTGTCCTGGCGCATAGCCATTTTCAGCTGGATCTGCTGTATAAGCTGTTGCATGTACATATATTTCTCTTCCACCAGCAGTTGGCTTCGAAGGTTGTGCAGGTTCTACCTTCGAATTATTATTCGCAACAGGTTCAGCTGGTTTATTAGCTTTCTCTTGCTTTTGTTTTTCAGCAATTTCTGCTTGTGCTTTCACTAAAGCTTCTTGCTCAGCCTTTGCAGCCGCTTCTGCTTTCGCACGCTCTTCTGCTGCAATTCTTGCTGCTTCTTGCTCACGGGCAATCGTTTCTTGTACTGCCTTCATATTTGACTCAATTTTAGCTTTTTCTTCTGCTGCTAAATTAAGTTGGCTTGCAATCTGGTTATATTTAGCTTGAACTGCTTGTAAGTTATCTTGACGCTTTTTCAAGTTATCTTGCAAATCAGCTTGCGCTTTTGCTAATTTTTGTTTGTCTACTACTAAAGATGCTTCTTTTTCGTCAATTGTTTTCTTATCTTCTTCAATTTGACGAAGATCTTGTTCTTGTAGACGTAAAATTTCTTTATCAGCTTCTAAAATAGTAGAAACTGCATTCATACGTTGTAAGAAATCTGCAAAGTTTTTTGACTCTACAACAACTTCTACTACTAAACTTGTATTTGAACTGTTTTGAACAGAAACCATACGTTTTCTCATAATATCCTTACGAGCAAGGACTTTATCCTCTAAAACGACAATTTCATTCTTTTTTTGCTCAATCTGCTTATGCGTTTCATCGATTTTACGTTGAATAGCAGCTTGATCCTCTTTATTTTTTGCAATTGTATTATTTAAGTTATGTAGTTCGTTTTCAATACCTTGAATCTCTTTACTAACAGCTTGCTTCTCTTGCTCTTTCTTCTGCATATCTGCATCGTTTTGCTGCAATTGCTGTTGCATGTTGTTAAGTTTCTCGTCGTTTGACTCTGCTTTTACAGCGACTGTACTAGAAAGAACGATAATTCCTGCTAATACTAGACTACTGATTCGCTTAAAATAGTTCATAATCCGACTCCCTTCTTATACAGTTATACATGATTTATTTTACAGTTTGTTTACAATACTATTAAATACAGTTTATTTTTCATGACAAAAAATAGGGAATTATAAATAAAATGTAATAGATTCTTAAATATTTAACAATTCCTATATTTAAAAATTATAAAAGATGCTAAAATCCAAATATAGAGAAAATATAACTTCCAAAGGCGGTTGAAACAAATACATGTTTACTCAAAAGAAATCACTCCAACATAAAATTGATCAATTAGAAGATCGTATAAAAGAATTAGAGGCTGAATTAAAACAAAAAGACATTGAAAAACAAAATATGATTTCTTCTATCCATGACCGTGTGCAAAACGTCATTCAAGAGCATCAACTTGTAAATAACCAGCACCATACACTCCAAAATTTAATTCAGCAATTAAACTCGTGTTTTGAAAATGTTTCAACACGTACAACAAATTCTAATGAATTAAATAGTGAAATGTTACAAAAAGAACAAAGCTTAATTCAGTCTATTGAAGAGATTATTGACTGCTCTAATGAAGGAAAAGAATCTGTTCACCGTTTACTTATTGTAATTAATAAATTAGGTGAACAATCTCAGCGCACATCTAACAGTATGAATCATTTAAGTGAACGCTCAAAAGAAATCGAGCAAATTGTAGAAGTCATTCAAAACATTGCAGCACAAACAAATTTACTTGCGCTAAACGCAAGTATTGAAGCTGCGCGTGCTGGAGAGCACGGTAAAGGTTTCGCAGTTGTTGCCAATGAAGTAAGAAAACTAGCAGAAAGTACGGCAGAGAGTACAAAAAATATCGGCAACTTAACGAAAAAAATTCAAGAAGAAATTGAAAAAGCATACGAAAATACAAAAGATAATTTACATTTAGTTGATGAAGGTGTAGAAATGAGTGCCGATACAAACGCTAGAATCGAAAATATTTTAATTATGATTCAAACGTTACAAAATGGTGCTACAAACGTTATTCAAGCAATTGAAAACCAAAAATCTTGTAATGATGATATATTAAGAGAATTTGCAAACACACAACAAATGTTCCAAAAATTAAATACTACTATTATGAACCATATTCATGATGCTGAAAAAGTCGATGTTCAATTGACTAATGGTCTTCAAGAAACAGTATCTTCTCATTAACAATAAGAACCCCTTATATCGCTATAAGGGGTTTTTATTATATTTCGAATATTTATTTCTTCTCAATCTTCATCTATATCTTTGTTATAATGGAAAAGTTGTTTCTTTAAATTAATTTACAAGGAGGATGTTATGGAACAATTTTACTACATTTTAAAATACTTAATTCTTGGTCTGTTCCAAGGACTAACAGAACCAATTCCGATTTCTTCAAGTGGTCACCTCGTTTTAGCACAACATTTGCTAGGACTAAAAATAGAAGGATTTAGCTTTGAACTACTTGTTAATTCAGCTTCATTACTAGCTGTATTACTTATTTATAGAAATGATTTAATTCGTCTAACAAAGAATGGTCTATCTTATATATTTACAAGAGCAGAAGATGCAAAATCAGATTTCTTCTTCATTATTTACCTTGTAATTGCAACTATTCCAGCAGGTGTAATTGGCGTTTTATTTAAAGATTATATCGACCAGTACTTAAAAGGCGTGAAAATGGTTGGGATTTCCCTTCTTATTACCGCTGTCGGTCTTTGGATTATTAGAAACTTACGCGGGCGTAAAAATGATGGTGACCTTTCTATGAAAGATGCAATCATTATCGGATTAGCTCAAGCTTGTGCACTTATCCCTGGAATTAGCCGATCTGGCGCTACAATTGTAGCAGCGATGTTACTCGGTATGAAGCAAGAGACCGCTCTTCGCTTCTCATTCTTACTATATATTCCTGTTAGCTTAGGTGGGTTATTGCTAAGTATTACAGATATTGCTAAAGATCCTAATTTAGACACATTATTCGTACCATATATCGTTGCGTTTATAGCAACATTTATCATGACATATATTTCATTAAAATGGTTTATGAACATTATGGCAAAAGGAAATTTAAAATATTTCTCTTTCTATTGTATTATCGTAGGGGTACTTACTATCATTTTCTTATAAAGTAAACTTACAAATTTAAAGCGAGTCATTCTACTACACTAAGATGGCTCGCTTTTTTATACTTCTATTAAGTTGAAGTGCCTTATTTACTTTAAATTTTCAGAATAGTATATTATTAATTATGTTCCTACTAATAAAAATCCGTCTTCTTTACTACTATTATAAAAGAGGTGTTCCTATGTTTATTGTTACTAAACTAATTCATATTAAATATGGCTATGAGAATGATTTACTATATTCACTTAAACAATATTATCCATCAACTGGAACAAATGGTTTTATTAACATAGAATTTTCACATATGCATCGTACAGATGATGGAGCAAAATATATGGTCCGTATGTTATGGAAAACACAACAAGATTACCATGCGTGGCTTTCTCAAAGAAACGAAAATGAAACTTGGAAGCACAAAATGCAAAACTATATCCTTTCTTCCACATCCAATGCTACTTATATGCATTAAACTTCACTCGATATTCCTAAGGAGCTTTTCCTAATATAAAATGATAAAACCCTCTTACCTTTTCTCATCCAGTAAGAGGGCTTCCCTTATTTATAAACTTTCTTTTCTTGACAATACAAACGAATAACATGTTTATTTTGTTGAAATACATCATGCGTTAGGCGGATAATAATAAAATTTCGTTTTGTTTGATCATCATGAACAAAAACCTGTTCTCCCTCTTGAAAACGCCACACACTTTCAAAAGTTGTAATATGATCCCCACTTACAGAAAAAAGCTCATATCGCATATCTTGTACCCTCTCTCAACTTATAATAATCACAATATCCTTATATTAAATTTAGTATAACTTAATTCCATTAAAATTTATAATTTTTTCTATTTCAAAATATTTTAATTTTGTTTTAAGGTTCTTTTAACGTTATAATGATAAACGAATTTTCATTGAAAGGAGCCTCATTTTGACTGCATATTTATTTCCAGTAAAAACAGCATTTATTTTATTTCCTTTTTTAGCAATGTTTCTCTTAATACCTTTTTTAATATTTAACTACCGAAAGTATGGTTATTTAAATAAATGGCGTTCATTTATTTTGTACTCATTATTACTTTACTTATTAAATGCCTATTTTCTTGTGATTTTGCCGTTACCACAAACATATGATACTTGTAGCCTACAACCGGCTAATACACAGCACATGCAACTATCACCATTTTATTTCATACAAGAAATTAGTAATCATACTTCGGCAATTTTAACGAAACCAGCTACTTATTTCTATCTATTAAAAGAATCTGCGTTCTTACAAGTAGCATTTAACGTTCTATTAACCGTTCCATTCGGTGTTTATTTACGTTATTATTTCCGACGTAGTTTCTTACAAACAGTTTGTATTTCTTTTTGTCTTTCACTATTTTTCGAACTGACACAGGTAACTGGACTATACGGTATATACAATTGTGCATATCGCTTATTCGATATCGATGATCTATTTTTAAACACATTAGGCGGCGTAATTGGTTTTATCATTGCACCAATATTTACGTACTTCCTTCCGAAAACAAGCGAATTAGATAGTCATATTGATTTAGAAACGAAACCAGTTGGATTCGTTCGTCGTCTTATCGCTATGCAAATTGATTGGCTGTTCTTATCTATCGTCGTTCCTGTCATTAAAAATAAAGGAAACTCTCTATTTATTTCTAATATCCAATCTTACACAAATGTATACGAACTCCTTTTCATTACATGTTCAATCTTTATTTACTTTATTATCATTCCATACTTTACAAATGGAAGAACGATAGGAAAAGCGTTGCTTCGTATTTACATTAAAGGAAAATCAGATCGTATTACGATGAAGGAACTATTCATCCGTTACGGTATATTCTATTTCGTTTTAGGTGGAATCAACTATATTCTTTCTAGTAGCTCTATCTTAAATTTTACAGAGCCTTTAGTATTACTAGTTATACTGTTATTCCAATTCGTAATTAACGGCATATTTATTATTCATGTTTTCTTACATGTATTTAGCCGTGATAAGTTACTATTCTACGAGCATATTAGTCAAACAAGAAATGCGATTATACTAAAAAAAGCTGACAAGTAATATTTTGTCAGCTTTTTTTCATAATCGTAAATAACTTTTCTGTATAAGGGTTTAAAAACATTCCTGTTTCATCTAGCGACTTCCTCATTTTTAGAAACGAATGCAATTCTGGATATATGTTTTGTAACTTTTCGTATGTTAACGTATGCATTTTCCCCCAATGTGGACGACCTTCATATTTCAGAAAAATTTTCTCCACTTCACCAAAATAAGCGGCATACTTCATGCCTTTATACATATGAACGGCGATATATGCCGAGTCCCTTCCATACGCTGGACTAAGCCATATATCATCACCTTTCACGTAGCGACATTCAATCGGGAAGTGCACCTTATACTTTTTCTTTTCAATAAGACTTGAAATTTCTTCTACAACAGCTCTCATATGCTTTGAAGGGACACTGTACTCCATTTCATAAAATGGAACCGTACGTGATGTAGCGAACACTTCATAGCTTGGGCCAATTATTTTTGTGTTTGGTGCAGCCTTAGCTGATAATCGACTTACTCCTTTACTTATGGAAGGAAACCATTTGCACCCTTTAGATAACAAAGAGAACATCCTATTTTCAAGTAACTCCACCTTTAGTTTATGCCATTTTAAATCAGTTCCTTTACTCGTTGTTTCATTTGTAAACTTCACCTGTACTTCATTTGAATAAGGAAAAACAAAAAACTCAAAATGACGATTCTTCTTATATTCTTCTAGCTTGTTCATTACAGTAGATAGTGACTGTTTTTCGCTTTCATAAACGAGCGAATATGATGGGATAATCTTTAATTTTATCTTTACGATGATACCTAGCATTCCAAGCGATAACTGAAATGCTTTCCAATATTCGACGTTCTCGGTTTCTGAACAAACTATACTCTCACCTGTTGATAAAACTGTCGTAATCTCTATAACTTGTGTTGATAAACTCCCAAAGTTAACACCCGTCCCATGCGTCCCCGTACTAATTGCTCCTGCAATAGATTGTGAATCAATATCCCCTAAATTTTCTTGTGCATAACCTTTTTCTTCAAGTAACTTCCCTAGGTCATGTAGCTTTGTTCCTGCCCATACTTCGGCAACCATCTTCTCCGCATCAATATTCACAATGCCCTTCAATTCATCTAAAGAAACTAAAATTTCTTCTGTTTGCACGAGAGGCGTAAACGAATGCCCTGAACCGACAACACGAATTTTCTTCCCTTTTTTTTGTGCAAGTTCTACAACTTCTACTACATCTTGTATAGTTTCTGGATACATCGTATAATGCGGCGTTCCTTCTACATTCCCTGTCCAATTTCTCCATTTTTTCCCCTCTATAGAAAGCATTGGCCATCCCCCCGATATGTTGAATACTCCCCAATAATCTTCCCTTGTTTCACACGATACAGAATTGGAAAACGCTCACATAATTCTCCAGCTTTACTATGACGAAACAATATAGAATCTCCTATATTCACTCGCTCCTCACCGTTATAATGAACGGGAGTTTGTACTTCACCAGCACCTTCTAAATCTAATAGTTTTGCACCATCTGGTCTCCAAACCTCAGGCTCTTTATCTTTACCAACTGCGCCTGAAGCAATATATCCACCACCTAGGCAAGTATAGATAAACGGAGCTGGTTTACGTACAACTGGTAAAGCAAATCCGACAGCTGGATGAAATTGTACTTCTTTATAATAGTCAAACAGTCTAGGGGCATAAAAAGCAGAACCTACTGTAATCTCTGAAACTGAGTTATCTTGCTCAGTTGTTTTTATACTTCCTGTTCCACCCCCATTTACAAACCTAAGTTCAATACCAAGGTTTTGTATTTCTTTCACGATACGTCCTCTTCTTTCTTTAACTTCTAACACTGATTTCTTCTTTAAATAAGAAATTACTTTACTTTTTATCCATTGATTCGGTATATAATCTCCGACCCCAGCAATTTGAGCTTCATATCCCATTACACCATCTAGTATTAAAAATGATGAGTCCTTCACTTTTTCTACTATTTCCAGAGCGCTCCGCACATCTTTTACCGGGGATCTTTTTACACCAAAATGAAATTGAAAAAAACGGTTACTCATATCAATATCCAAACAAACACGAAAACACCCTTTAGACTTCTCAGCAATTTTTTCTAAATAAACAATATGGTCTTCACAGTCCACCATACAAGTTATAATAAGCCCTTTCTTTGTTAGCAAACTAATTTCATATAAAGCCCTGTCATCATAAGCTGGATATCCTAATAATAAATCATTAAATCCTTGTTCAATTAAAAACAAAGCCTCTCTAGGTGAAAAACACATAATACCTTGAAATCGGTTGTTTGCAGCTAAAATCCGTTTCATAATTGGAACGGATCGTAATGATTTACTCGCTATTCGAATCTTTTTATCGCCACTTAGTTCAATAACCGATTGAATATTTCTTTCTAAAGCTACTTCATCTAAAAATGCACACGGTAATGGAACTTCTTTAAAAATTCCTCGATCCACATTTTTCGCTCCTCTTCTATATATGTCTTATACATATTGGAAAGAAAGAGTGATTTTCCTGTTTGCAAATAAAAAAAGTTTCTTCTTTACGAAGAAACTTTTTTGACTACTTCATAGAAATAGTAGCCTCTACTGGATAATGATCAGAGTAATCATTATACGTATATTTTTTAAACCATGATGTAACAGTCCATTGTGGAGATTTCGGCTGTAACACTTTATTTTCTATATGCGATGGGTTTGCATGATCTTTACTTGCAATAATATAATCTAAATACTCGGCAGGGCTATCGGGGAAATTGTATTTCGCAATACTGTTTGTCGTCGCATCCCAAGTCGCTGTATGTCCAGTATAAGATGGAATAGAAGCATGTAATGTTTTAAACATAGATGCATACTCTGAATTACTATTATTCTCAGCGTTTATTTTATTTACGTTCATATCTCCACCAATTAACACATACTCGTTATTTGGTATATTTTTATTTTTAATAAAATCTTGAATTTCTTGTAGCTGTTTTGTACGTACAGATGCAGGTGAAGTTTTTCCACACATACTATCTTCAGCTTGTAAATGAGTCCCAATTACATGAACAAAACTATCATTTTTCTTAATTTTCGTGTATACAAATCCTTTATTTGATAAATTATCTGGTCCGCAGCCTTTTTCGAATACATATTGAATTTTTTCAACGATTGGCCATTTACTCACAATCGCAACGCCCCCATCTTCAGGAGTCGAAGATGAATAGTTCCCTAATGTTTTATCCCATTCGTTTCCACTACTACGACCTAATACCGCCGTTTGATTTGGATATTCTCTCTTCAAATTTCCTAACAAACGATCTGAGGCGCTATTATCAAACACTTCATTTAATATAACAACGTCCTGATTCTTTATATAATCTGCCGCTCCAATTAAATCAGCACGCTCACTTTGTCCCCAATTCGGATATAAGTTTGTTGATAGCATGTACACGTTATGCGTCATTACTTTTAATGTATTATTTTGATTTGTAGGCGTTTCTGCTTGAGCTGAAGATCCGCTATATAAAGCTCCTAAACCAATTCCAAAGCTAAGTACACCTTTTAGCAATTTACTTTTCATGTTTCATACCTCCATGTGTGTAGTGATAAAAAGGCCAAATACTCTATTCTGAGATTTGACCTTTTTTAAATACTTAACGATTTCCGTACGTATCAAACCAAAGCTGGATGTATCCAGCAGTAACACGTTGTGCATCCATTAAACGCTTACCTGTCATTGGTGTAACTTCAGCGCGCCATTTATCTGCATAATCTTGCGATACAGCAGCTCTCACGAACCAATCTTTCGTATTATCATTTACAATGCCAGCGTAATCCTGTTTCGCAACTACTGCCGCTCCATGAATCCAATCTTCTGGATTTGTACCTTTCCAGTTCCAATATCCATTTCCATCCGTTACTTTGTAATTATCTTTTATCGTATCTACAAAGTTTTCATATTTAGAATGGAACCCTTGTGGATACGAAAGATTTGTAAAGTTTGCCGCATGCATCGGTTGGTTTACATCCCCTAAATAATGAAGTGATAATCCTAAATAGAAGAATGCTTGTTTCATATCTTTATTTTTGTATGACTCACCAGCTAATTTAAAATATTTAGCTCCAGTTTCCTTCGCCTGCTTTGCATATGGAATATACGTTTTCCCGTTATCAGGGTCATAGAAGTGTGAAGCAAATGTGCTATTATCATAATAAGGATTTTCATAGTCAGCAGCATAGATACCATTCTCTAACTCCGTACGCCATTCATTTAATAGTGCAACTCGCTCTTGTTTTACAAGTGTTGTATTACGAGACATAATATCCATTGCACGGTTTACAATCCATAAATGAGAGTTTACGCCTTCTTTATGTTTATCTTCAGCAGACCAGCGCGGAATAACGCCTACTCTCTGTCCTCCATCGTTTTCATGAGCAAACGCAACACTTTGTAACGGTGCTACTAACGTAATAGCTGCTGCTAAAGCAAGAACTTTCTTTTTCATCTGAAATCCTCCATTTTATAATTGAATTATTGTAAACATTTTGCTAGGATCCTATGATGTCGTCTGGTTAACCTATGACTAGAATATCCCACCTTTCATAAAATTTCTATCAATAAATTAAAATATGCAAATGTTCATATCATTATAACTTTATACATAGTGAATATAATGAATGAATGCACTTACATTGTAATAAAGTATTGTTAAGCTACTGCAAATACTTGTCTAAACTAATGTAAAAAAAGAGTAAAGCAATTACATGCTTTACTCTTTTTTTCTATTCGATAATATACTTGGTAGTTGCACATTAACCGCCAACTTATGAATAAATCCAAACACTAATCCAATCCCGATAAATATGTATAGTATCGTAAATATCTTTCCAAAATCAGTTTGAGGACTAAAATCTTTATCGCCTACAGTTGTCAGTGTCACAACACTAAAATATAAAGCATCAAGGATACGTAATCCCTCCACTGTGCTATAAAAGATTGTACCCGATATTAAAGTCAAAATTGTTAATACGAATAAAACTTGAAATTCTTTATCCTTCCACGCTCGCAAACAGGCTCTTAGCATACGTTTCAATGTTAAAAAAAATGAAAGCATTCAACTTTCCCTCCCAACCAAAAGTACATTTAGTCAAAGGAAAGTCTATCACCTTTCCGTATAGAAAAAAAGTAGCCCTCTTCTATTTCTAGAAAAGGACTACTTTTTTCAATTCTTTATTATTTGGGTGAAACAAGAATTTTCACTTGTGTTTTATCTTTTACAAGTGCTTCAAATCCTTCTTCAACAACTTGATCCACTGTAATTTTTTTCGTAATTAATTTCTCTGCTTGAATTTGACCAGAGCTAATTAATTTAATAACAGATGGGAAGATGTGACGGTATCCAAGAATACCGATAACTTCTTTTTCTTTTAATACAAGGTTGTTCGGAGTAATTGTTGCATCTTTTTCCCATACGCTAACAATTACCGTTTGTCCTTCGAAACTTGTACTTTCAATTGCTTGACGTAGTACAACTTCAACACCTGTTACTTCGAAGCTAACATTTACACCTAAACCGTTTGTTAAGTTACGAATTTCTGCTAATACATCTTGAGTTGCTGGATTTAATACGTAATCCGCACCTGCTAATTTTGCTAACTCTTGACGTTCTTTAGAAAGTTCAACTGCGATAACAGGAGTTGCTCCTGCTGCTTTAGCTGCCTGGATAACAAGAAGTCCAATTGGACCACAACCAAATACTGCTACAGCTTCCCCTTCTTTTAATTTACTTTGACGTACTGCATGAACTGCTACTGCTGCTGGTTCTACAAGTGCACCTTGTTCATACGTCATTTCATCTGGAATATGATGAACCATATCTTCTGGTACTACTGTATATTCAGAGAAACCACCACCGTCTCCACCAAGACCGTGGAAAACAAGCTGTTCACAAACATTGTAATGTCCATGTTTACAAGCTTCACATTTACCACAAGAATAAATTGGTTCTACAACAACGCGGTCTCCCACTTTATGAGATGTAACACCTTCACCAATTTCAACTACCTCACCACTAAATTCATGACCTAAAATAACCGGTGCTTTTGCATGTGTTAATGGGTGCTCTTCTGTCGGAATAAAAATTGGCCCTGCTAAATATTCATGCAAGTCTGTCCCGCAAATACCACACCATTTAACTTTAATTTTTACTGCTCCTGGTCGTACAGTTGGTTCTGGTACTTCTTCTACTCTTACATCACGTTGATTATGCCAAAGTAATGCTTTCATTTTAAACATCCCTCTCTATGTATATACTTAACCTGGTGAAGTTTACAAATCTATTATAATACTTCTATCCATATATTTCAAAAAAACAATCTCATTTCCACTAAATTTTAACAAATAACGTTCAATATTTTGTCACTTTGTACTTTTTTCCACATCTGTTAATTCAATTTCATTGCAGTTGAAATTAGCAGTATGCCATAATAGCATAGGAGAGGTGAATATCGCTTGAAATATTTTATTTACTTTATTGTTATCGTAGCTTTTTTAGATACATTTTCACAATTACCTATTATGAGTACGTTCGCTCAAAGCCTTGGAGGAACTCCTCTTATTATTGGGCTAGTTGTCGGTATGTATTCATTTGCTAATATGATTGGTAATATTATTGCTGGAGCTGCTGTCGATAAATTTGGTGCAAAAAAAATACTTTATATAAGCATGGGATTTACGAGTTTCATAGTCTTGTTATATACCGTTGTTCAAAGTGGTGAACAACTATTAGTTGTGCGCTTTATGCACGGTTTTAGTGACGGATTTTTAATTCCTGCTGCCTTTACATTTTTATCAAAACAAACAAATTCAGCAAAGCAAGGTAAGGCAATGGCTCTATCTGGTGCTGCTGTTGGAACAGCGGCAATCGTAGGACCTGCTTTCAGCGGTATTATGAAAGCGACAGCTGGAATAGAATGGGTTTTCATTACTATTTCTATTTTAATGGTTCTTGGTACAATCGTATCTCTATTCTTCTTACCAAATAACGTGTCAAGAAAAGATACATCAAGAACACAAATGATGTACAAAGAAGACATGTTTGAACTATTGAAATCAGAACCGTTATTACAGGCATATATTGGTGCTTTCACTCTAATGTTTTCACAAGGAATTGTCACATATATGTTACCAGTAAAAGTTGAGGCATTAGCGCTTAAAGCATCTACAACAGGCATGATGTTAAGTGTATTTGGTATTACTGCTATCCTCTTCTTCTTGCTTCCAACAAATCGTATTTTCGATCGATTTAATCGTTCGAAACTAATGCTAATCGGAATTGCAGTTATGGCATTCGCATTATCTTTACTCGGATTATTTGCTACAAAAGGTATGCTCTTTATCGTAATGATGATTTATGGAATTGGATTCGCAATCCTCTTTCCGTCTATTAACGCTTTACTCGTTGAAAATACTACAGACGATAATCGCGGAAAGGCATTCGGATTATTTTATGCCTTCTTCTCATTAGGAGTTGTTGCTGGTTCCTTTACAGTTGGAGCAATCGGGGCATCACCTAGTGTCAGCTTCGTTATCGGAACTGCATTCTTATTAACGTTTGCCGGTATGATTTACGTAAGAAGCAAAGTAAAAAAGACAATGATGGGTTAATTCCATCATTGTCTTTTTTTAAAATGCATATTGATATAACCCATAATATAACGGCAAAGTTGGAATCACACCAATTAATTTGAATATAAAAGGTAGCGGTTCATCCTTCTCTTCATATAAACGTAAAACAAAAACGGCACTCAAAGTCCAAATAATGCTAAACACGAAGATGCATTTCCAAACGATTGAGGTTAATATTTCTACATCGAAGACAAAACCAAATAGCCCTATCCACGTAATAATGGATACTACAAAATCAAACTTTTGAATTGGTGTTTGAAACATCCCTCTTATTAATGAAGTAATAGCTAATATCACTACAATTATTAAATAAATTTTCCACAACATAATGATAAGCTCCTGTTCAATTTTTCACTTTCAATAAACCATACTTAATAAATAAGCTGGCATTATATTTTTCATAGAAATAATACAACGGATAACAAAATAAGAAGAAAATAAGTACGGTTGGTACATTGTCTATAATAGAAAAATATTTTCCTAGCAATTCTTTAGTGCTCTCACCAATCATAATAAACAGTGGGATTATACAAATTGCCGCTAATATTAAACATGGCGTTATCCTTATTTCTTTCAGCTTCACCTTACAATGTGGACACCTTAATGAAAAAAGATGTGGGATGTCGATAATATGTTGTGCAGTAATATTTCCTTCACACTGTGGGCATACAATTGTTTCTTTCATTTATAACTTCTCCTTTCTACTCACAAAAAAAAGCTCTATCGAATAGAGCTCTTTTTTCGCCTAATATACATTACTTTTGCTTATAACCAAGTAATACTGTAAATAAACTTATGTATAAAAGCAATACTACATTCTCCCTAAAAAAAAGAAACTGAATAAATACCGACGATACTTCGACAATTTCCTCGGAAATATTTCCTTTCCCCATATAATTTGATACACTACATATGAACAGACACTTGTATTACATAAACTAAAATAATAACTTACTGTACAAATTAAAAAGCACATTCTTCATATGAAGAATGTGCTTTTATTTTATTAACGCTTAATCCAAACCGCACCTGCAGACTTATCCTCTGCTTGTCCAACAACTTGGAATTTAAGACCAAGATTTGGCACTTTTCGTCCTGCATCAGCAATTTGCTTGTTACTGTATACTTTTGAATCATCAAATGTTGTAACACCTTGTAATCCAGCATAATTAAACTGTCCACGTGTTAATGAATTTACACTCCATGCTGGTGTTTGATCAAATGAAAATGCAGCGTCTGCAATTTGCATGCCTGTATTACCGTACGCTGATTTCCCGTTCAAATTACCAACAAACGCTTCTGGATGAGAGTCTACAACCCCAAGGAAGCCTTCACCTGGATGCACCCCAACCCAGTTATCTTTGAAACTATCATCTGCATACCAAACGACAAGACCTGTATTGTATACCGGACCTCTTCCTGCTTTTAATCCATTATCTGATCCAGCGTAGTTTCTCCACTCTAAATAATAATAATGAGCTTTCTTCTCTGTCCCATCAGAAACAACGAATCCATTTAACTGCATTTTTGACTGTCCTTCTGCATCATCAGAGAATACACCTTGTCCGTCAACAGTTACACTTACATTATCCATCGCGAAACCTTTATATGTTACAGCTGGATCTGTAATGTAGTCGAATTGTAGTTTCACTTTCTTCCCTTTAAATTGACTTAAATCGTATGATTTATCAATCCATTTCCCATCTGTTGTATCTTTATCTCCTTGTACTACTTTTTCTCCAAGTCTATCAATTAATGTTTTTGTTCCATCTTCTGTTACTGCATGTACTTCAACAAAATCGCACTCTGCTTCTAACTCATAATTTGCTTTATAATCGAATTTTGCATGTGTTCCTTTTGTTAAATCAAAGAATGGTGTCTCTAGTGTTGTGTGCATATCATCTCCTCTTGTACTATAATATGCATGCTTTCCAAACTCAGGTTTAATCGTTTCAACACTCTTACCTGGCAAATTAACACGTACAACACCTGGACGATTTGATTTCGTAACACTTTGATCAATATATGTAGGAATTCCTACACCGCGCTTAATTTTATCGTAATCTACTTCTAAAATTTTTGCCCAGTTGCCACCCATATTCTTTTGTAAGAAGTCTTTATTTTGTGGTGAAAAACTAGTCGGCTCTGTTCCTGCAATTTTTCCTGTCCAACTGCCTCCACTCATTAATGACCAAGCTTCAACAGGTGACCCAGCTCCAGTATATTTCGTATCATATTCATCCGGTAAACCAAGGTCATGTCCAAATTCATGTGCAAACACACCTACAGCGCCATCTTCTGGTTCAATTGTGTAATCATGCGCTGCTACTTTTCCACCAAAGTAATCTACCTTTGATTTTGTCCCTTCAATCGCTACTGGATCTGTAGCTAATTTTGAACGATGTGACCAAATTGCATCATCACCTAATTTACCGCCACCAGCTTCTTGACCAACACCAGAATGAATTACCATTAAATGATCAATTACACCATCAGGTTCATTTTGATTCCCATCGCCATTTGTATCATATCTATCGAATTGATCAAACTGAGATAAGTCTAACCCTTTCTCAGCAGCTGCATGTAAAGCTTCCTTCACTAAATCACGTGCACCTTTTGGACCTTTATTATCGTGACCACTACTACCATCAGCTCCATAATCAGATGCTTTTCCTGGAACAGTTAGCCACTCCGTTACATATCCGTCTGTCGTATAGCTACCGCCAGACTGCTCTTCATAATATTGTTTAAATGTTTTTACTTTCGAACCATCAAATAATGTATAAGGCTCATTACCAAACAACATCTTTTGATAATGTTCTCTACTAAAGTCTTTCGAATACATATAACCTGGTGTTTGATCAATATTATTATGTTTATAATCACTAAATTCAACGAGTAGCACTAATACTTTATCAGATCGAACAGATCCCTTATATGGAGCTTGCTTTGCCTTGGAAGTTGGAACTTGTCCATTCAATTGCTTTTTATTTGGTTCCGGCTTTTGCTCAGGGCTAACATTTTTTTCAGCCTTCTTTACGTTCTCCTTTTCTTCCATCTTTTTCTCTTTTACCTTTTTCACGAAATCAGATGCTTCTTTTGCCGTATCCTCTGGAAGAATTTCTTTATTCGCTTGATCTCCTTGCTTCTTTTCAATATACTGCTCGACAGCTTTTTTCGTTTCTTCTTTAGAAGATGCTGGATTAATTGTTCCTCTTTCTTTCAGCGCTTCCGCTAAACGATCTTCTTGAATTAAATTGTAATCAATTGGTGTTGTAGACACATTATCTTTTTCTTTCGCTGGCGTTTCTGCGTATGCTAACGGAGCACTCATTACAGATGTACATCCGATAATTGCCGCAATTGCTAACGTTGATAGTACTTTAAATGGAGCTTTTCTTTTCATCCTCTGTCTCTCCTTTTATAAAACTTAAAATTCAGATAAATAAGTGCGTTTAAATCGAAATCCCGGCTTTCTGCCCTCCCTATATAAAAAGGCATAATTCTATAAACGTTAAGCTTTCTGTTATAGAATCATGCCCTCCAGTTTTCTGGTCAGACCCTCTATCTTTTTATCCCACTATTTGCTAGGCAGTAAGACTCCCACCTCAAAATTCAGCGAACCCGAGGAAGTTAATTGGGAGCTAACTGCCCGTAAAAGCCCAATTGGCGAGGGCTAATAATCCGGTGGGGGATGAACAACCCCCATCACTGATTAAAGTGTTACTTTATATCGAAATATAAAAAATAAAGAGTGATTTGTATATATTAAATAGCTTATATTAAAAATTTAAAAGACAATATGCAAAATTGCATGAAAATTCCTTCAAATAAAAAAGAACCCTAGTCAATTAAACTAGGATTCTCGATTTCATATTATTTCTCTTGTGTTTTTTCCCAATCAGCTAGGAATTTCTCAATCCCTTGATCTGTTAATGGGTGCTTCACTAATGAAGCAATTACGTTTGCTGGGATTGTTGCAATATGTGCACCATTTAGTGCTGCGTCAGTTACGTGAACGCTGTGACGTACAGATGCTGCAATGATTTCTGTTTCAATGCCGTGAATTGCAAAGATTTCTGCGATTTGGCGAATTAAGTCCATACCGTTATGACCGATATCATCTAGGCGACCTAAGAATGGTGAAACGTATGTCGCACCAGCGCGAGCTGCAAGTAATGCTTGAACTGCTGAGAATACTAATGTAACGTTTGTACGAATTCCTAAATCTGAAAATGCTTTTACTGCTTTTAAACCTTCCGTTGTCATCGGTACTTTTACAACAACGTTTGGAGCAATCTTCGCTAATTCTTTTCCTTCTTCAATCATTTTATCAGCTTCTAAGCTAATTACTTCTGCACTTACAGGTCCTTCTATAAAACTGCAAATTTCACGAATACGCTCATGGAAATCTACGCCTTCTTTTGCTACAAGTGATGGGTTTGTCGTTACTCCAGCTACTACGCCTAATGCATTTGCCTCTTTAATTTCGTTAATGTTTGCTGTATCAATAAAGAATTTCATTTGTTATTCTTCCTTCCTAATTTTCATTTTATATTTATTTATTTTTTTTAATAAGCTCTAATTCAATCGGAATAGATTTGTCCACTTTTTTACCTTGTGTTATTTCTTTTGCTGTTTGCATCGCCTTCTCTCCGATTAATTCCGGTTTTTGAGCGACTGTTGCAGCCATACGCCCATCGTTAACCGCTTTCACAGCATCGTCTGTTGCATCAAATCCAACAACTACTACATCCGTTTTCCCAGCAGATTTTAATGCCTCAAGTGCCCCTAATGCCATTTCATCGTTATGAGCAAATACCGCTTTAATATCGCTATTCGCTTGCAAAATATTTTCCATAACAGATAAACCTTTTGCACGATCGAAATCAGCTGCTTGTTTTGCTACTACTTTTAAAGACTTATCAGCTACGTTATGGAATCCTTTCCCACGCTCACGAGCAGCAGAGGATCCAGGGATTCCTTCTAACTCAGCAACGTTCGCTCCCCCGCCAACTAATTCACGAATGTAATCACTAGCCATTTGACCACCTTCGATATTATTAGAAGCAATGTGCGAAACAACTTTACCTGAATTCGCAACGCGGTCTACTGTAATAACAGGAACATTCGCTGCATTTGCCGCACTGACTGCTGAAGCAACAGCATCTGAATCGGTTGGATTAATAACAACTACGTCCACACCTTTTTGAATTAAATCTTCAACATCGTTCGTTTGCTTTGCTGCATCGTTTTGTGCATCAACAGCAATCAATTCAATGCCACTATCTTTCGCTTTCTTTTCTGCACCTTTTTTCAAAGTCACGAAAAATGGATTGTTTAAAGTTGAAACAGAGAATCCAACTTTAATAGTTTTATTTCGACCTTTATCGCTAGAATCCTTTGCCCATTCTGGTGGTTCCATTGAACAACCAGCAGTAATGACCATAATACATGCAACGAGTATAAGTAACCATTTCTTCATGAACTGTCCCTCCATTACGCTTCTTTTCGACGATCAATTAATACAGCTAGTAAGATTACAAGTCCTTTTACAACTTGTTGGAAGAAAGAAGATACACCTAATAAATTTAAACCGTTATTTAGTACACCGATAATAAGTACACCGATGAATGTACCAACAATCCATCCTCTTCCTCCAGAAAGACTTGTCCCTCCTAATACAACTGCTGCAATTGCATCTAATTCGTAAGAAGTACCCGCAGTCGGCTGTGCAGAATCTAATCGTGATGTTAAGACAATACCTGCAAGCGCGGCCAAGATTCCGGAAAGACCGTAAATCATTACTTTAATTCTCGTAACATTAATACCTGATAGTGCTGCTGCTTCTTCATTTCCACCAATTGCAAATGTACGGCGACCAAATGTCGTTTTCTTCAAAATGAAGTACAGCACTGCGAAAGCGATCATCATTGTAACAGCTGGTACCGGAATACCAAGAAAATAACCGCGGCCAAACATTTGGAACATTAAATGATCACCAAGACCAGTGATCGGACGTCCGTCCATATAAACAAGCGTCAACCCACGAAAAATAGTCATTGTTGCTAAAGTCGCAATAAATGGAGCTACTTTTCCTTTCGCAATGATGATACCGTTTACAATTCCCATTACAAGACCAGCAAGTAGCCCAACTGCCATTGCAAGGAACGGGTCCATGCCACTTGCCATCATTCCAGCAACAAGTGCACTTGATAATGCTAAAATAGAACCTACCGATAAGTCAATACCCCCTGTTAAAATTACAAAGGTCATTCCGAATGCAATAAGCGCATTAATCGATACTTGACGCAGTATATTAAATAAATTTGGAATTTCAATAAATGCTGGATTTAAAGCTGTAATTACGACAATAATTAATACTAAACCGATTAAAGAACCGAGTTGTTGTAATACATTCCCCTTCTTAGCCATCCTTACTCTCCCCCTGTAGCTAGTGCCATTATAGACTCTTGTGATGCCTCATCTTTCCCTAAAATACCGCCGACTTTTCCTTCATGAATAACAAGAACTCGATCGCTCATCCCTAAAACTTCGGGAAGCTCAGATGATACCATAATAACGGCATCTCCTTGTTCAGTCAGCTTATTCATAATAGAGTAAATTTCTTTTTTCGCTCCAACATCCACACCTCTTGTTGGCTCATCTAAAATGAGTAACTGCGGATGAATACCTAACCATTTCGCAATTACAATCTTTTGCTGATTTCCACCAGAAAGAGATTTCACCGCTTGCTCTCCACTAGATGCTTTCACATTAAGAAGTTTCATCATGTCCTCTGTAAACTGTTGTTCTAGTTCGTTACTAAGGACACTTCCCTTTGAAAGACTTTCTAAATTCGGTAACGCTAAATTTTCTCGAATTGAGAAATCTAACACTAATCCTTCAGACTTTCTATCCTCTGTAATGAAAGCAATTCTTTGTCTAATTGCATCTATCGGACTATCAATCTTTACTTCTTGTCCGTTTATAAAAATTTGTCCAGAGTCTAAAGGTTCATATCCAAATATCGCTTTCATAATATCTGTGCGACCAGCTCCCATCAAGCCAGCTACACCAAGAATTTCACCTTTTCTAACTTGAAACGAAACATTTTCAAATTTCCCCTTTTTCGTTCCGTTACGCATTTCAAAAATTACTTCACCAATTTGACTATTTCGCTCTGGGTAACGTTCACCAATGCTGCGCCCCACCATCATACTCACTACTTCATCAAATGACGTTTCCGGAATTAATCTTTTCCCTACATATTCTCCATCACGCAAAATTGTAATAGCATCACATATTGAGAATATTTCTTCCATGCGGTGTGAAATGTAAACGAATGAAACCCCTTCTTTACGTAACTTATTTATAACTGTAAAGAGCGTTTCAATTTCACGATCCGTCAGTGCCGCAGTTGGTTCATCCATAATAATAACGCTTGCGCTTGTCATCAATGCTTTCGCAATTTCAATAATTTGCTGTTGTCCAACTGATAGTTCTCCTGCTAACATAGCACCTTTTACATGTAATCCTAGCTCCGCCAATTGCTGCTGCGCAATCGCGTTCATTTGACGAGTACGTAAAATACCTGTTTTCCCATACATTAACTCTTTACCGAGAAACATATTTTCAGCTACTGTTAAATTTGGCAATATGTTCAGTTCTTGATGTATAAATGCAATGCCGTACTCTTCCGCTTCTTTCGCATTTTTAAAAGTGCGTTCTTGCCCATCAATCGTGACTGTTCCACCATCTTTTGTATATACACCTGTTAAAATCTTCATGAGCGTCGATTTACCCGCTCCATTTTCCCCCATCAATGCATGGACTTCTCCTGCTTCAATCATAAACTGTGCATTCTTCAAAACAGGATTTCCACTGAACGCCTTTGAAATGTTTTTCATTTCAATACGCATTCTCATCACTTCCCTTTATTAAAAAATCACGCCTGCATGTAAAATTACATTGGCATAAGGCGTAGCCTCTCCTGTACGGATAATTGCCTTCGCTTTTTTTGTATTTTCTTTAAATTGTTCATGTGATACATATTCAAATGCTGGTTCTTTTAATTGCAGCTCAATCTCTTTATTTACTTCCGCATTATTGATAATGACTTCTTCTGCTAACGTCACTTTTTCAATTGCCATATCATCAGCTACAACTTGTAATACATCTAAAAAACTCGGCTTTCCAAGTTCAACAGCTAAATCAATTCGCTTTACTCCATCAGGAATCGGTAATCCACAATCAGCAATTACAAGCGTATCTGTATGTCCGAGTGAAGCCAGGACTGCCGCAATCTCACTGTTTAATACACCGTGCTTTTTCATCCGACAATCACCTGCACTTCACGTACTCTATCTCTCGTCGGCATACCGCCTTGTGCCCCAAGTTTTGTTACAGAAAGGCCTCCAGCAATATTCGCAAAACGAATTGCTTTTTGAAGCGTTTCTCCTTCAGAAAGTGCAACTGCTAACGCACCATTAAATGTATCACCAGCTCCAGTCGTATCCACTACATCAACAGCAATGCTAGGAATATGTAGAATCTCCGTACCATTATGGAAACGAACACCGTTAGAACCTTCTGTCATCAATAGTTTATTTGGATATTTCGCCAGTAAATCTTCAATTGGTGATGTAAAATCATCTAATACAATGCGGCACTCATGTTCATTTGGCGTAATATACGTTGCCTTTTCTAATATGTCTTCTGATAACACTTGTGCTGGCGCTGGATTCAACATAACTGGAATTTTATGTTCTTCGCAAATAGATAGAACATACTTTACTGTTTCAAGCGGAATCTCTAATTGTAGAACAACCATATCAGCTTTTACGAGAAGATCTTTTGAACGATCTACAACCGATTCATTCACAAGAGCATTGGCTCCTTGTACGACAACAATACTGTTATCCTCTTCTGCTAAAACGATATGAGCAATTCCTGTCGTTCCATCTGTAACCGGTACCACATAGTCGATAAAAACACGCTCGTTCTCTAAATTTTTTCTAACTACTGTTCCGTAATCATCATTTCCTACTGCTCCAACCATTGCTACATTGGCACCTAATCTAGCTGCAGCAACTGCTTGGTTCGCCCCTTTCCCTCCTGGGATCGTATGAAATGCTTCACCAATTACTGTTTCTCCTGCTTTCGGCCGTTTCTTTGAAACAGCCACTAAGTCCATTGAAATACTACCTACTACTGCAATATTTGGCATCTGTTTCATCTCCTTACTTCGTTGTATTTCTTTCTATAATTTTAATCGGTAAACGATAGTGTTTCTCTTCCAATGCATTTCCTTCCATTTGCTCTAACAACAACTCTGTTGCAATTTTCCCCATCTCATATATTGGCTGTGCAACAGTTGTAATAGATGGGTACATCATTTCTGTTAAAGAAATTCCATCGAATCCGATAATTTGTAAATCGTCAGGAATAGCCATTCCTTTTTGAAGTGCAGCCTTTACAATACCAATTGCAATTAAATCATTCCCAGCAACAATACCATCAATATGCGGGTATTCTTCTAATAATTCCATTGCTACACGCGCACTATTTGCTGGGTCAAATGTACTCTCTGCAATCATATATGAAAGATTATTTTGCGTAATGATATCTACAAAACCTTCAAAACGCTCATTTGCTGTACTTACATCACGTGGTCCACGAATATGTGCAATATGTTTGCATCCTTTATCTATTAACAACCTTGTCGCATCCTGACTTCCTGCATAGTTATCAGCATATACAGTAGGAATACGCTCATTAAACATACGGTCAATCGCAACGACTGGAACTGATAAATTCATGTAATTTATACTATTTTGTGGATTCGTTGCTACAATAAATCCATCTACATTATTTTGTCTAAGTACATCAATGTATTGTTTCTCTTTTTCTAAACTTTCATCAGAGTTACAAAGGACAACTGTGTAACCTTGTTTATGTGCTACATCTTCTACGGCACGTGCAACTTCTGGAAAGAATGGATTCACGATATTTGGAACTACTAACCCAATTAAACGAGATTTTTTATTATATAAAGAACGCGCTACTGTACTAGGTTTATAATCTAGCATTTCAATTGCTCGTTCTACTTTCTTTAACGTATCCTCATGAACATATCCATTTTTATTTAACACTCTGGAAACGGTCGCAACAGATACTCCCGCTAATTTCGCAACGTCTTTAATCGTACTCATTCTCTTTTCTCCTCATTTCATGTAACCGTTTACAGAAAATAATATAACGCATTTATAAAAATACGTCAATCATTTCTCACAAAAAAGCTTTTAAGGTTATACTCAAAAAAGCATCGCCTAATGGCGATGCTTTTTCATTACGTATATGATACAGTTTTTTCTTGTTCTTCTACAGCAGGCTTTTCAGCATCTTTTTTACGATCCGACAGTTTAATTTTCTGTAAGAAAATCGTAAAAATAGCGCCTACTACGATAAATACTAATCCTGTTAAGAATACAGTATGAAGTGAGTCTACTAAAGAATTTTTCAAAATTGGTACGATACTGTTAGCAAATGCTTCTGGCATTTGTTTTAATGCCTCTGGACTAAATAGCATCGAATATAAACCTTGTGGGTCTGTATGAATCATATCTTTAAATTTTGTTACCATTTGTCCCGCTTCTTTCGGGAATGTATCTAATACAGGTACTAACTTATTTGTTAATGTTGTACCTGACGTGTTATTCATAATTGATCCTAAAATTGTAATACCGAATGTCCCACCGATTTGACGGAAAAACTGACTTGATGATGTTACGACACCAAGGTCTTTTTTCGGGAAGCTTTCTTGTAACGCTAATGTTAATGTCGGCATTACAAGACCCATGCCTAAACCGATAACCATCATATAAGAAGTTGCAGTCAGTTTAGTTGTGTGCATATCCATCGTTGTTAATAACCAGAAACCACCAGCCATAATAAGCATTCCTGCGATAATTTGTGGTTTTACACCGACTTTTAATACAAGTTGCCCACCAATAATACTCATAACAATCATTGTAATCATCATCGGTGTCATAATCGTTCCCGACTCAGCAGCACTTACTCCTACAATACCTTGCATGAAGAATGGTACGAACATAATCGCACCGAACATTCCGATACTCATAAAGAATCCAATCGCATTAAGTATTGTAAACGTACGGTTTTTAAAGAAATGCATCGGTAAAATTGGTTCTTCAGCTTTCGTTTCAACGATAACGAAACTAATGATACCAATTACAGCTAGTGCAAATAAACCGATAATTTGCCAAGAATCCCATGCGTAATCTTTTCCGCCAAACGTTAACGCAAGTAATAAACTTACAACACCGAGAATCATCGTAAAGATTCCAGCGATATCAATTTTAATTGGTCCCGTTTGTTTATGTGATTTTAATCCCATTGCGATAAAGACTGTTGCTAAAATACCAACTGGTAAATTAATGTAGAATACCCATCTCCAGTTCACTGCGTCTACAATCCAACCACCAACTTGTGGTCCAATTACAGAAGCAAGACCGTATAACGCACCAAAAATACCTTGCCATTTCGCACGTTCTTTTCCCGTGAACATGTCTCCAATAATAATCATAGCCATCGGCATCATAATACCGCCACCAAGACCTTGAATACCACGGAAAATAATTAATTCTGTCATACCATTTGCCATACCACATAACGCTGAACCAATCATAAAAATAACTAGCCCTGTTATATATACGTTACGACGCCCAAGTAAATCCGCTAATTTACCTGCAATTGGTACGACTGTCGTTGATGTTAACATATAAGCTGTTGTTAACCATGTCATTAAGCTTAGTCCGCCAAGTTCACCAACGATACGCGGCATCGCTGTACCAACGATTGTTCCGTCTAACGCAGCAAATAGCATCGCAATTACTAAACCAATTAACAACAACTTTCTATTTGTATTGCCTTGTTGCTCCATGTAATCTCCTCAATTCCTCTTATTTATTCTCTTTTTTCTCTTGTGTCCCGCAAATAATGGTTTCTAACTTTTCAAAGAGGCGCAACAAATCTTCTCGTTCTTGTAATTCTAATTGTGAAAAGTATTTTGCGATATGCTCATTACGAGCTGCCATCGCCTCTTTTACTGTATTTTTCCCCTTTTTCGTTAGCTCAATGACAACAACACGGCGATCATTATCATCGTGATAACGCTCTACTAACTCATGATCAATTAAACGGTCGATCATTACTGTAATCGCGCTCGGTTTTACGTACATTTTCTCCGCCAATTGTGTCGCTCTTGAAGCTCCGTAATGATCTAAAATCTTTAAAATATAAAATTGCGGTGGTGTAAGTCCTGATGCTTGCATTTGTTCCAATAGCTCTGTTTGCATTTTCTTTCCTATAGCGAATGTAAGAGCTTGAATCTTATCAATATGAGTCATATCATTTGGCATGTTATCCACCTCTTATTTAAACAATAAAATATTTAACGTATTTAAATATTAATCCCGCGAACAAAATCCGTCAATACCTTTTATTCATAAAAACGTTTACATTTTTGTCACAAAGTTGTATAATTTTCGTCGAAGTTAATATTGACAGTCACGGAGAATCGGAGTATACGGCTATGAATCATAAAAAAGGGAACTTTTTTATATTTCATGGCCTTTTTATATTCTCTCTGTCTTAAACGCTTCCAATTAATTAGGGGAGGATTTTCATTTTATGTTTTTCACACAATTATTTAAACCTGCGCCCCATGCAGAACGCTTACCAGCTGATCGCATTGATAGCGAATACCGTAAATTACGTTTACAAGTATTTTTAGGTATCTTCATCGGTTATGCAGGTTACTACTTTGTTCGAAAAAACTTTTCACTAGCAATGCCATACTTAATTGAACAAGGCTTTAGTAAAGGGGAACTTGGGGTTATCCTTTCAGCAGTATCTATCGCTTACGGATTAAGTAAATTTCTTATGGGTATCGTATCCGACCGTTGTAATCCTCGCTACTTTTTAGCAGCTGGGCTATTTTTATCAGGTATCATTAATATTATTTTCGGCTCATTTTCTTTCATTACAACGAGCATTATACTTATGTTTGTACTTCAGTTTTTAAATGGATGGGTACAAGGGATGGGATGGCCTCCTTGTGGTCGTACGATGGTTCACTGGTTCTCTATTAGTGAACGTGGTACAAAAATGTCTATTTGGAACGTCGCTCATAACGTCGGCGGCGCACTTATGCCTTCTCTCGTTACATTAGGCTTATACTTCTTTGCAAATGACTGGAAAAGTATATTTTACTTCCCAGGTATTCTTTCAATTTTAGTTGGTATTTATGTATTGATTACGATGAGAGATACACCCCAATCTTGTGGATTACCGTCTATTGAGGAACATACTGGCGAATATCCATCAGGTGAAAAAGTGAAAGATCGCGAACGCGAACTTTCGGTAAAAGAAATTTTATTTAAATACGTACTAAACAATAAATTTTTATGGTACATCGCTATCGCGAACGTTTTCGTATATTTCGTACGTTACGGCGTTGTAGACTGGGCTCCTACTTATTTAGTAGAGGAAAAAAGCTTTACTCATAGTAGCTCACGTACAGCTTACGCTCTATATGAATGGGCTGGTATTCCAGGTACACTTCTTTGCGGATGGATGAGTGATAAACTATTTAAAGGACGCCGCGCACCTGCTGGTATTTTATTTATGGTCGGTGTATTCATTGCCGTTCTTGTTTACTGGCTAAATCCTGCTGGTCACCCAATCATTGATAGTATCGCACTTGTTTCCATTGGATTTTTAATTTACGGACCTGTTATGCTAATTGGTCTTCACGCACTTGACTTAGCACCAAAGAAAGCTGCTGGAACTGCAGCAGGCCTAACTGGTTTCTTTGGTTACCTAGGCGGAGCTACTTTTGCTAGCGCAGCTATGGGCTTTATTGTAGATGCATTCGGATGGGATGGCGGATTCATTTTATTACTTGTATCTTGCGTACTTGCAATGTTCTTCCTTGCCCTTACTTTAAATACAGGATCTGCAAAGTCAAAACAAGCTTAAACAAAATATAAATATGTAAACAAACATAAAAATAGCTCTTAGCGTTTATTCTATACGCTAAGAGCTATTCTTTATTTACAGCACTTTTCTTACTAGCTATAACAATCAATTCCTTCCCTACTATAAAATTAAAAAATTTGATGAAATACCTTTATTAATACAGCTAACGTAACAGATGCAGCAAATCCCCCTAAACAAATTAAGCTTACCCCTTGACTATATGATAAATTTTGAAATGATTTCATACCTTCCATCCTCCCTATCTCCCCTTTGATACTTTTATTTTACCAATGGGAAAATTTTCATAACATCGATTTTCCTAACAACAAACTTACAAATTTGTAAGTTAACATCTTTTCAACTTATATATCTAGTATTTCCACAAAAGGATGTCATTTATACATAAAAAAAGACCTCGGGTATCCCAAAGTCTTAGTTACGTGCTATTTCATTTTATTTTATAATCATTACTGGACATTTCACTCGTTTTGCTATTTTATGACTTACGCTACCAAGCATCATTTCTTGTAATGTATTTAATCCTCTGCTCCCAGCAATAACAAGATCTATATCCCCTGTATTTACATATTGAACGAGCGTATCACCAGGATCACCATGCAGAATCGTAAATTTATAAGAAATCTTCTCTTCCTTTAATAATCCTTCAATCTCTTTTAATTTATCTTTCCGACTAGCTGATATTGTTTCAAAATCTGTTTGTCCGTGTATAATATCTGATTTTGCTGTTCTATTATCTACGACATATACAATTTCAACATTTGCTTCTTCACTACATTTCGCAATATGTATTGCATGCTCCGCTGCCCGAAGTGCATGTTCAGAACCATCACATGCTAATATAATTTGTTTGTACATATGCTGAATCCCCTTTTCGTTATCCTACTCGTATTATATAATAAAGCCCCCTAAAAAGGAGGCTTTTAACTAGCAATTCTTTTATTATAAGTTGCTAAATTTGCAACAAGTTTTGAGCTACGTTCATTTAATCCCGTTATACTTACTTTCACACCACTTTGTTCATACTTCATGATAACTTTATCAATTGCGGCCACTGCTGAATCATCCCATACGTGTGCATGAGTAAAGTTCATTTCAATTTCTTTTACATCTTCATCAAATGAAAAAGCATTTATAAAATCTGCCGTAGATGCGAAGAATAGTTGGCCATGAATTTCGTATATTTTCTTATTTTCAATATATAAATGTTTCACGTGAATCTTTGCCATGTTGAATGCAAATAAAACAGCACTAATTACTGTCCCGATGATCACGCCTAATCCTAGATTGTGGGTGATAAGAACAACGACAACCGTTACGATCATGACGAACGCATTTCCTTTTGGCACTTTATGAATCGTCGCTACAGAGTTCCAATCAAATGTTCCAATTGAAACCATAATCATAACTGCAACTAAAGCTGCCATCGGAATACGAACAACATAATCACCTAAAACAAATAGTAATACGATTAAAAATCCGCCCGCTATAAATGTTGATAAACGCCCTCGTCCACCTGACTTAATGTTAATAACAGATTGGCCAATCATTGCACATCCTGCCATTCCTCCGAAAAATCCAGCAACAATGTTCGCAATCCCTTGTCCACGTGCCTCTTTATGTTTATTACTTTCCGTATGCGTCATATCATCTAAAACTGAAGCTGTTAATAATGATTCTAGTAAACCGATAATTGCAAGCATAACTGCATAAGGTAAAATAATCCCTAATGTCTCAAGTGTAAAAGGCACGTCAGGAATACTAAAGAACGGTAATTCTTTCGGCAGGCTTCCCATATCTCCTACTGTTTTCAACTGTAATCCGCTTATAAGTGCAATACTCGTCACAATAATAATTGAAATAAGCGTAGACGGCACAGCCGTTGTAATACGTGGAAATAAATATATAATTGCAAGTCCTAATACAACGAGTGCATACATTTGCCAAGTTGTATTTTTAAAATGTGGCAATTGCGCTGTAAAAACTAAAATTCCAAGTGAATTTAAAAAACCACTCATAACAGATTTCGGAACAAACTTCATAAATGAGCTCAGTTTGAACACGCCAAAAATAATTTGGACAATACCTGTTAATATTGTTGTAGCAAATAAATATTGCAAACCATGATCTTTAACGAGCGTTACCATTAATAATGCCATTGCACCTGTTGCAGCTGAAATCATTCCAGTTCTTCCGCCAACAAATGAAATGGTAACTGCAATACAAAAGGCGGCGTATAGTCCAACTGTCGGATCCACGCCTGCAATAACAGAGAAGGCTATCGCTTCAGGGATTAATGCTAAAGCAACGACAATTCCTGATAACACGTCCCCTCTCACATTAGAAAACCAGTCATTTTTTATCGTTTGAAACAAAATACCACTCCTCTACTCCTTTATCATTTGATTTTCTCCATAAGAAAATCTAGCCGACTGCACGAAGGCTATTATATAACGAGGAAAGGATATTGCGCTATGTAAAAGTTTCCTAAAAAAAGACGCTATCTTCATAGCGTCTTTTCTCGTTTCATTAATGTCCACCGTGACCTTGACCACTTTCCTGAACAATTTCTAATCTCTCATCTAATATTCCTTGTGTTTCAAATGAAATATTACTCGTACTACCTAAAAGGAAGCCATGGTTATACGGTCCCAGTGTTGGGTCATCTTTAAACTTCGGCTGAATACTAGCAAGGAAGTCATAAACTGGTTGTGAAGCTTTACCTTCCCCCAGCAAGACAACAGGTGCGTGTTTACCCATATGTGAAAAAGGTGCTCCTGCAATTGCTAAGTCTGGTGTTTCGCTTGAAACAAATGACAAACCGTGACCTGGTTTTGTGAATCCCCAGCCGAATTTTGTTTTTTCATCTTTAAACTTCGCAAATGCGATAGAATTTTCTACTGGTGTCTCTCCACTAATACGCGTTACTTTCCCATATTTACTTAACTCTCGTTCTACTTCTTTTGACACGATTTTCTCTGGTCCTAACACATATATATTCGCTTTATCTTTTCTCATCTTTAACGCCTCAATTGTCGCTTCTGGCACTTTATTCTTTTCTGTATAGAGTAGTGGCTCTGGCATATGAGAAATCCAGTTTACAGCTGGTGTTGTATACAAACGTCCTTCTTCTTCAGACGAACCGACAATAACGCTATTTGGATAGCTTCCTGTTATATCGGCATATTCTTTATCAACAGCTTTAGCAAATATAGCTGGATCCGTTTCTTTTATTTGCTTTACTTTATATTCTTTTAATTGCTCAAGGATAGATGCACCTACATCCCCCATCACCATAATTTGTGTTCCATCTTTCGTTCCGAGCGGATTTAATCGTTTTATTTCTTTTAACGTCATTTCAGGTACCTTTTCTTTTTCTATAAATAAAATCGGCCCATTATTCGGATGGTGAATAAGATCCGCACTCGCAATACCTAATTGCCACTCATTTACTGGTACTAAAATAATAGCGCCTGGCTGATTCTCTTGATGCGTTGCTGGCCATATCGTTTGCGAAGTTAGTACTGCCATTTGCAATGGATCATTTGTATTTAATCTCGTTATATTTTTTAAACTTGTTGTTAATAAATCATTAGATGCCCCTTTATTCATTTCTTTCGGCGCAGTTACCTCTTGATTCATTTTCATCTCTTTTTGCTCTGTTTTCTTCTCTTTTGTAGATTCATGGTTTTTATGGTCTGTATTCGTTTGTCCGCATGCAGCAAGACCAACTGCTGTAATTATTGTTATCCCAAAAACTCGGGTCACTTTTTTCACTATACCGCCTCCGTATCAATCGTTTTCGAGCCAATATCATTACCTAAATTAGAATTTCACCTTTACAATAACAAGCAATTCTGAAGAAATTATGCAGATGCATGATAATCTGCACCATTTCTTCATGATTTTGACTTACAATTTAAGTAATAACTAAAAATGCGGAGGTACTCTATGGTCGATATACTACTCGTAGACGATGAACCGAGAATGCTTGAATTATTAACGCTTTATCTTACTCCAATCGGATATAACTGCGTATGTGCGACGTCAGGAGAAGAAGCTATTTTACATATAGAAAACCGAAACTTTAAATTTGTTTTACTCGATATTATGATGCCAAAGATGGACGGATGGGACACGTGCAAAAAAATCCGCTCATTTAGTAACGTTCCTATTATTATGGTTACCGCTCGTGATCAAACAGTAGATGTCGTCCAAGGATTAAAACTCGGAGCGGATGATTACGTAACGAAACCTTTCCATGAAGAGGAACTTTTCGCAAGAATTGAAGCTGTTTTAAGGCGCACAAATGAACATAAACAAATCCAATATCACGGCATTCTATGGGATGAGACGAAGCACTTTGCTTCTGTATATAATGAAGAACTTCTTCTCACACCAATCGAATTCTCTTTACTCGGATTATTTTTACGCCATGTAAATTATGTATTAAGCCGTGATCAGCTCATTGAACGAATTTGGGGATTAAACACAAATACCGAAGATCGCACAGTCGATTCACATATTCGTAATTTGCGTGATAAATTGCGAAAAGCAAATTTCCCTATTGATCATCATTTAAAAACTGTGTACGGGGTAGGTTACAGGTGGGTTGATACCGAATATTTAGGAGCGAAACGATGAAGCGAATTTCTATTCAATTCGGATTTTATTTTTTAATTGTTACACTTTTAATCGAAAGCGTCCTCTTTGTTTTGCTCTATTATAGTCTTGTAAACAATAGAGTGAATGAAGAAATGACTGCTCTATTAAAACGAGGAAATAGTCATCGAGATGTACTTGAAAAATATTATGATAAACAAACAATCTCTCACGTTGCATTAATGGAGTCTGAAGCTGAAACTACTGTTGTTATTACAAATGCAAATAAAGCAGTACTAGCTAAATCTAACGAAATAAACACGACTATAAAAAATCATATTAGTGGAATGCAAACTCGAACCGACCATAACGGAGCTATTATAGAAAATCATTGGAAAACATCTAATTATATTTGTACAGTTAGCCCCATTGTAGTAGGTGGAAAACATGAGGGCTATGTGTACATGTTTCTTGGAACTGAATCAATTGAAGAGATGGTTAATAGGCTAACAAAACAATTCATTATTGCCGGTATCATCACATTTCTACTAACAGTCATCACCATTTTTCTATTATCCCGTTTATTAACAAAGCCATTGTTACACATGAAACATGCCACTGAAAAAATGAGTAAAGGTGATTTATCCGTTTCATTAACGACTACTCGAAATGATGAAATTGGTGAACTCGCACAATCTATTCAAACGCTCGCAAATGATTTACATTATATGAAAACGGAAAGAAGTGAATTTCTAGCAAGTGTTGCTCACGAATTACGTACACCTTTAACATACGTAAGAGGTTACGCTGACATTGCCTTAAAAGACAGCACACCTCCTGAACAACGTTTACGATATTTATCTATTATAAAAGATGAGTCTGATTATATTACGAACTTAGTTCAAGATTTATTTTCACTCGCTCAAATGGAACAACATAACTTTTCTATTCATGTAAACGAGGTACAATTACACACCTTCCTTACTCGCATAGCCGAAAAAGTAAATGCAATGTATAAAGAAAGACACATTAAAGTTTCTTTCACTTGTCCTCCTACACTGTTAGTCAACTTAGATGAACAGCGATTTGAACAAGTTATAATAAACATTTTAAATAACGCTTATAGACATTCAAAAGAGCATTCTCATATCAACATTTCTGTTACAGAAGAATATAAGCATATTTCCATCAACATTGAGGACGACGGTGAAGGTATTCCCCCTGAAGACCTCCCTCACATTTTCGACCGCTTTTATCGTGTTGATAAAGCAAGAACACGAGCTACAGGCGGAACCGGTTTAGGGCTTTCTATCGTGAAGGAAATCGTAGAACTACACGGCGGGAATATTACAGTCACAAGTGAAGTTGATCATGGATCTTGTTTTACAATTTCATTGCCATCTATAAAGAAACACGACTACTATGAGTAGTCGTGTTTCTTTATCCTTTAAGATTTCACTTTATAATATAGATTTACAAATTGCCCAAAACGTTTCGTATCCGTTAAAGTTAAATTGATTTCCGGGTTCTTGTCTTGAAATAACGGAACTCCAGAACCTAATATATGCGGTGTGATCGTGACAACATATTCATCAATTAGATTATTCTTAAAGAACTCTCTTAATAAACTCCCTCCACCAACCATCCATATTTTAGATCCTTCCTGCTCTTTCAAACTTTTCGTAAACTCTACTACATCTTCATTTACAAACTCCACATGTTCGTTTGAGCCTTTTTCCGAGTTAGAAAAAACATAACATTTTTTATCTACATACGGGAATGTTTCCGTATGCTCTACTACATAATCGTACGTTCTTTTTCCCATAATTATTGTATCAATCGTTTCGTACATTTCTGTATAACCGTTGTCTCCCTCTCCTTCCGTTTCCATTAACCACTGTAAATCATCATCTTCTTTCGCAATAAATCCATCTAAGCTCGCCGCAATAAATAAAACAATTTCACGTGACATATTTTTTCCTCCTTACGTTTCATCTTGATAAAATTATGATGTAAGCAATATACTAACAGTAAAACATGACAATTAATGTCATATTAAAAAGAAACAGGTGGTATATTTGTCAAAAGCTAAACGCTTATTAGATATTCTTATATTTGCTTCTGCGAAAAAAACATTTACAGCGCAAGAAATAGCTGATGAATTTAATATTTCCGTTCGTACTGTTCATAGATACATTTTAGATTTAAGTGATATGGGGTTACCTATTTATGCTGAACAAGGTCGTAACGGAGGATATAAAGTATTAACGAATAGGGTCATTCCGCCTATTTTATTTACCGAAGAAGAAGCCGTATCCATCTTTTTTGCTTTTCAATCTTTAAGCTACTATCGAGACTTGCCTTTCAATACAGAAATCAATTCTGTTACTCATAAACTGTATAGCTCTCTTCAAAACGATGCGAAAGCGAAAGTTGATAAAATCCGCTCTTATATCGCCTTTTGGAATCCTAAGAGAACAATTGATACACCACTTTTAAGAGAAGTGTTAACAGCGGCTATTGAAAATAAAAATTTACACTTTCAATACGAATCTAAATCAGGGATAAAAACAAAACACGTTCACCCTATCGGTGTATATGCTCACGATGGTTTATGGTATTTGCCATCCTATGACTTTAGCAGGCAGAAAGTATTACTGTATCGTGTTGATCGTATTCTTTCTATACTATACACGGAAGAAAACGAAGATACTTTTATGAATTTAGAAGAATGGTTTGCCTCTAACTCTAACGTAATAAACATTCCTACTCAGTTACATGTTTTACTCACAACCGAAGGCGTACGTCAATGTAAAAGCGTTCCTTACCTTGAAGAGTTCGTTGAAGTAAACGAAGATGGGACAGGATATATACACTCAACAATTGATAAAGGTGAAATCCATTTTATTACGCCTTTATTTTATAGACTGGGAAAAGATGCACGAGTTTTAGAACCGAGAGAATTGATAGATGGTTTACGTATACGTGCGAAAGAAATTTTAAATATGTATGAAGACTAAAAAGCTGCTAAATATAAGCAGCTTTTTAGTCTAGTTATTCCTATTGTTTTATTATTGACGAATATCGAACCACCAACGATTTTTCGCATTCATATTCTCCGTCCCACTAAACCCACTGTAACGGAAAGCATCAAGGAAGATTGAATCTAGCTTATCCTCATCTACAAAATAACCTAAGTTAACTTTTACCGTTTGTCCTGGTCGGATACTGCCAATATTGTAAAAACTTTTTCCCAATATTTTTCACTTTTGTTGTTAAGTAAACAAATTTAGGATTAACTAATTTTGATTCTACTAGTTTATCAATTGAATCTTTACCATTTCCGAGTTTATATTCATCCCGTCTGTATGGTAGCAATTCTCCTATCTGATTTAAAGCCTTATTCTTGCTTAGTATTTCTAAGCCAAGTTCATTAAAGTTTTCTTGTTTAAAATCTTTGATTGAATCGAAGACTTCAACTTTTTCTATCACATATTCAATTTGGCTGTTATCCATGATTATAGTTACTGGAGCCTTTTGCCCTATATGAAATAGTCGTTTGCTATCTTTTTTCAAAGGAATCACCTTAGTTTTTTTAGGTTCATCTGCTTTGCTAAAACGATTTTCATCATATTCTACTATATGTGATGCCTTTTCTTTTGACGTAGGCTCAAGTGAAATGCTCCCTAACACTTCCATCATTTGTTCTTCGTTTATATCGGATCCAATATAACTCTCTAACATAATCCCTTCTTTCTCAAAAAAGAGAAAGACCTTTCTGTCAAACATTACATTGTTGTTTCCTGTTTCTTTATGGACAATTACTGCTTTCCTACCATTTATCTCTTTTTCTTCGTAACTTTTCGAATACAGAGTTTGAAAATCTGTATTTTCCCCTACCCTCCGAAGAGCGAATGAAAATCCCCCCATTGCGTAGTTATCTTTAAATGAATATTTCATAGCACTGTCATCAATTGCTTCCATATTTTCTGGCAATTTACCAATCTTCAACTTATACCACTTATCACTCTTTTTCGAATCCTTATTTGTTACTGAAACATTTACTTCGTAATTTTGTTTTTGGACAATCATATTATAAACTTTCACTGCCCCAAAAACGGTTGTCGGCATGCCAATCAATAAGCAAGCAGCAGCGATTAACATACGATGTTTTTTACGCTTTTTCTGCGGTTGTCCATCTTTCAGCTGCATTTCCTCCATAAACAATTTCTTTTTGCGCGTATATGTATGTGAAAATTCATGCTGTTCTTCGAGTTTATCAAAATCATCTAAAGCAATTTTTTCAGCAAGTTCATATATTTCTTTGGAGTTCTTTGAATTCGTCATGTTGTATACCTCCTATCATATTTTGAACTCGTTTTCGAGCGCGTTCAAACTGCTTACGGACATTTGCCTCCGTTATCCCCATTACACTTGAAATTTCTTGATACGTTAAGTTATAGAAGACTTTGTACTTAAACACCTGTCTGTTCGATTCATTTAACTCTTTTAGCAATGTATCAATTTGAACCTCGGACATTAGACGTTTTTCCCACTCTTCAATATTTTCATCTACTGCTTCTATTGATTCTCTTTCATATTCTTCTAAAAATGTTTCATGTCGTTTATTTTTCCGGTAACTATCAATCGCCTTATTTTTCGCGACCCTCAAAGTGTAGCGTTTAAGCTCTTGAGTGTTCAAGCTATGGAGCTTTTCCAAGTTCTTATAAAGAGTAATAAACGTCTCTTGAACTGCATCTTCAGCCTGCTGAAGATTATTTAAAATAGAATACGCTACATAATAAACTTTTTGTTCGTACAACTCGTATAGCTCTTCCATCTTTTCATAATCGTTGTTTGTAACTTTCATATAATTCCTCCTCTCATTCTATATAACGAATGAGCGATATACTTTGTGACACTGCAAAATCTTTTTATAGATAAAATTTAATAATAGAATAAACAAAAGCCCAATTTCTCTATTGTAACTGAGAAATTGGGCTTTTGTTTATTGGAATTTTCCTGACTGTTCCATTTTATGTTTCACTTGATTAGTTCAATCGTTTCCGTAACCTTTATACTATCTTTTACAGATTGAACAATCGTACAATTTTTCACTGCAAGCTGTAACGCCTTGTCCAACTGCTCTTCTGTAATGTTTTCTGCTTTAATTTTATAATGTAAATGAACACTTTCAACTGGTTTTGATAATGCTTCACTTCTACCAATTTCAGTCTCAATTGTAAACGTATCATATGTAATACGTTTCTTTTCTAAAATTGTTCGAAAGACAATTGCACTACACCCTGCGATAGAAGAAACGAGTAATTGTAACGGTGAATACCCATTTTCTTTTCCAATCGCTAATTGACCGTACGATAAATCTGCTTCTATATCATCGTGTTTGATTGTTAGTTTCATTTGTTTTTTCCATCTCCACTTTCATCGGTTTCTTCCGTTTCTTACTCATATAATAATATATGTAGCAGAAAATGATAAATGGAATACCACAATATAACGCCATTCTTTGTTCAGGAATAAACGCTAAACTAATAACAACGATGCTATTTGTAATTAAAGCTAAAATTGGAACAATCGGGTATAGTGGTGTTCTATACTTTAAGTCCTCTAATTTCCCTCCGCCTTTTATATACTGACTTCTAAAACGAAGTTGCGATAGCGCAATAATGATCCAACTTGAAACAGCCGATAAACCAGCTATCGATAATAAGTACATGTACACTGTATCTTCTGCAAGGAAACTTGTGAATAGAGATAATCCAGCTACCGCAATCGTTACGACTAGCGCTGTAATTGGAATACCACGTTTATTTACTTTCTTGAAAGAAGTTGGTGCCATTCCTTCATTTGCAAGTGACCATAATATACGCGTTGCTGCATATAATCCTGAATTCGCTACAGATAATAAAGCAGTAATAATAACGAAGTTCATAATATCAGCTGCATACGGAATACCGATTTTATCAAATACAACTACGAATGGACTTTCAATTACGCCTGCTTCTTTCCAAGAAATTAATCCTACTAAAATCGTCATTGTTAAAATGAAGAATAACATAATGCGCCATACTGTATTACGAATTGCGCGTGGAATTGTTTTTTCTGGATCTTTACTTTCTCCTGCTGCAATCCCGATTAACTCTGTTCCTTGGAATGAGAAGTTAACCGTAATCATTGTAAGTAATACGGCAGCTAGTCCATTCGGGAATAACCCGCCATCGCTTACGAAGTTAGAGAAAAGAGGTGCCGCTTCTTTTCCGTCGTATGGTAAAAATCCTAGTAATGCACTACCACCAAGTAGAACGAATGCAATAATTGTAACTACTTTAATACTAGAGAACCAAAACTCTAATTCAGCGTAACTTTTCGCTGAGATAGCGTTTGAAGCATATAAAATAACTCCGAATACGAGACACCATACCCAAACATCAACAGTTGGAAACCATCTTTTCATCATTAAACCGATCGATGTTAATTCCAGTCCTACTGTTACTGCCCAGCCAAGCCAATATAGCCAGCCGATCATAAAGCCTGTTCCTGGTCCAATAAACTTCGTCGCATACTTTTGGAAAGACCCTGAAACTGGCATTGCTACCGTTAGTTCTCCAAGACAAAGCATTGTTAAATACATAATAAATCCGCCCACTAAATATGAAAGGATGGCCCCCCCTGGTCCAGCCTGATTAATAGTGTAACCTGAACCTAGAAAAAAACCAGTTCCGATTACACCACCAAGTGCGATCATAAATAAATGTCTACTCTTCATCGTACGATGTAATTTCTCATTTGTTGGTTGCTGCATCTTAATCCTCCCCCTACAAGTACCCCTATCTCTTTTTAAAATTTTCTGATAATAAAAATATACACGAAAGCGATTACAATTTCTATATAAAATTAACACTTTTCTGATAAAATAATATAAAAAATCGAATTATTGCAAGATTTAGATACTATTTAGAGGAAAATAAGGAGAAACAAGGAAAAAACCCTTACATATATTGTAAGAGTTAACGAAGCTCTAATCTTCTCGATAAAATTGATAAACTATAATTCACTATAAAATACATACAAGCCACTACTATAAAAGTCGGAATCATATAATTTACATTTTGCCCGCTAATAATTTGAGCATTATGCATAAGCTCTGGCAATGATATAACAACTGCGAGCGACGTATCTTTTAGCAATGAAATAAACTGACTAACAAGCGGGGGGACCATTCTTCTTAATGCTTGCGGCAAAATAATATGCCAAAGCGCTTGCACATACGTTAACCCTGAAGACCTTGCAGCCTCAATCTGCCCTTTTTCGATAGATAATAGACCGCTTCGAACAATTTCAGATATCATTGCCGCTTCAAATATTGTTAAAGCAACAATTGTAGCTGTTATAATTTCTAACTTCAATCCCGCTTCTGGAAGTGCAAAATACGTAAAAAATATAATTAAAAGTAGCGGTAAATTTCGAATCACTTCCACGATAACTCCTAATATTTGTGAAACGACAGGTATTTTCGTATAGCGCAATATTCCTATTACACTACCAATAATAAAGCTAAGTACAATTGCTACGAGCGCTACCTCTAACGTTATAAGTAATCCTTTTAACAAAAAGAGGATATGATCACCTGTTATTGCTCCTTTAAAATCCATTTATACCGCCTCCTTTGCCAAGCGTTTTTCTAAATAACGCACTAGCATACTGAGCGGAATTGTTAATATTAAATAAAACATCCCGACAAATATATACACATCGAACGTAACAAATGTCTTCGTTGAAATTAAATCTCCTTGATACATTAAATCAGCACCAGCAATAATTCCAAGTATTGAGGAGTTTTTAACTAAATTGAGAAATTGGTTTCCTAAAGGGGGGATTACAATTTTCATAGCTTGGGGTAAGACGATATAATACATTCCTTGCACATACGTTAATCCTGAAGAACGCGCAGCCTCCATTTGCCCTTTTGCCACTGATAAAATGCCAGCGCGAATTACTTCCGCAATAAACGCTGCAGTATATACGGTAAGCGTAAGTGTTCCTGCTACAAAACCATTTAAAGTAATTCCTATTACAGGTAAAGCGAAATAAAATATAAATGCAATTAATACGAGTGGAATATTTCTTACAAACTCTACAAAAGCGGACCCCACCCAATTTAAAATACGAATCGGTGCAATACGCATTACCGCCAAAATTACCCCTAAAATAAAACTACCTATTAATGCGATTACACTAGACATAACCGTATATTTAAATCCTTCTAAATACATATCAATGTTATTCGTTAATATAGAAAAATCAGGCACATATTCTCCCCTCTTTCTTTACAAGAAGAGGATGAGTACTCTCATCCTCTCACTCTTACTATTTATCACGAGAAATAAAGTTTCACTTTACTTCTCTTGTTTTTGACCGATCCATTTTTCATATAATTTGTCGTACTCTCCACTCGTCTTCATATCTTTTAGTAAGTTATTAATCTCTTTCGTTAAATCATCTGCACCTTTTTGTATTGCAATTCCGTACGGTTCATCCGTAAAAATTTTCCCTACAACTTCATAATTCGAATCTTGTTTTGCCATTCCGTAAAGAATCGCATTATCTGTCGTTAAAACATCGCCTTTACCTGCTTTTAACGCTGTAAATGCCTCACTATAATTTTCAAATTCTAATACAGTCGCTTCTGGTGACTTTTGACGAATGTTATTTGTAGATGTTGAGCCTTTTACCGCTAACACTTTAACGCCTTGTTTTATATCATCAATGCTCTTAATATTACTTCCTTTTTTCACAAGTAACGATTGTCCCGCTTTAAAATATACATCTGAAAAATCTACTTCTTTTTTGCGTTCTTCCGTAATTGTCATTGTCGCAATAATTGCATCAATATCACCATTCTTCAACATTGGAATACGTGTTTTAGACGTTACCTCTTTCAGCTCTAGTTTCTTTTCATCACCAAGAATTTTTTTCGCAAGTGCCTTTGCGACATCAACATCAAATCCTTCTACTTGCCCTGTTGAAGGATTTTTCAATCCAAATAAATTCGTATCATTCTTCACTCCAACTACTAATTTTCCACGCTTCTTAATTTGTTCAATGGCCCCGCCTTGCTTCGTATTCGTTTCTTTCACATCATCTTTTTTACTTCCGCACCCAGCGACAACGAGTACGAATAAACATGAAAATACAATTAAAGTAAACAACTTTTTCATTTTAAGCATGAAATTCCTCCTTTAATGATTTAACACTCGGCTTAAAAATAGACGAGCTCTTTCTTGTTCAGGATTCGCAAAAAATTGTACTGGTGTTGTATCTTCGATAATTTGACCATCATCCATAAATAAAATCCGATCTGCTACCTCACGTGCAAATCCCATTTCATGCGTGACGACGACCATCGTCATTCCTTCTTTAGCTAGCGTTTTCATAACGTCAAGCACTTCTCCAATCATCTCCGGATCAAGAGCAGACGTAGGCTCATCAAATAGCATAATTTCAGGCTGCATCGCAAGTCCCCTAGCAATCGCTACCCTTTGCTGTTGACCTCCGGATAATTGATGCGGGTATACATTAGCCTTTTCCGGGATTCCTACTTTCTCTAAATAAAACATCGCTGTTTTCTCAGCTTCCTCTTTTGAAACTTTATTTACTTTAATAGGCGCTAGTGTAATATTTTGAAGAACCGTTTTATGTGGATATAAATAAAAATGTTGAAAGACCATCCCGATATCTCGGCGTAATTCATTCATATCCGTTTTCTTATTGTGTACCTCTGTATTTTGTACAATTAATTCTCCATCTGTAATTGTCTCTAATTGATTTATACACCGAAGCAATGTACTTTTCCCTGACCCTGAAGGTCCAACAACTACTACCACTTCACCCTTTTGTACTTGCAGATTAATATCTTTTAAAACTTGAAAGTCACCATAATATTTATTTACATTACGAAACTCAATCACCATACTCCCCCCCTTCCTCTAACAAAGCATGTACATTCTTTTTATATTCAAAAATAGGCAAAAAAATAACTTTCAGCTTCATTTTGTCCATAAAAAAAGAGCAAAGGTCGTTCCCTTTGCTCCTTCGTTCCTATCCTATTAAGATACTTCTTCTTTTTTATCTTTCCCATATTCATGCTCCCAGAAATCAGCATTTTTAATTCCTAATTCCTGCGGATCAAATACTGGATCTTTCCCTTCTTTTTTCTGCTTTTCATAGTCTTTTAAGGCGATCAATGCTGGTTTTTGTAGTAGTAAAATCGCGATAATGTTAACCCATGCCATAATTCCTACACCGATGTCACCTAAAGCCCACGCTGTTGCAGCTGTTTTTACACAACCATAGAATACGACTCCTAAGAATACAAACTTTAGTACGATGGACATCCAAGGACGGTCTTTATCACGATTTAAGTATGCAATATTCGTTTCTGCAATGTAGTAATACGCCATAATTGTTGTAAATGCAAAGAATAATAGCGAGATTGCGACGAAACCGTTTCCAAATCCAGGGAAAACAGATTCTACTGCTGCCTGTGTATAACCAGGACCCGGCTGTGCACCGTTTAATTTATTGACGATAAAGTTTTTTCCGCTTGCATCAAATACGTTATACATGCCTGTAATAATCATCATAAATGCTGTTGCTGAACAGACGAATAATGTATCAATGTAAACGGAAAATGCTTGTACTAACCCTTGTTTAGCTGGGTGTGATACTTCAGCAGCTGCCGCCGCATGTGCCCCAGTTCCTTGCCCTGCTTCATTGGAATAAATACCACGTTTTACTCCCCAAGAGATTGCTAAACCAATAATCCCACCAAAAGCTGCTTCTAATGCAAATGCACTTTTTAAAATTAACATGAAAGCATCTGGTAACTTTTCAATATTCATAGCTACAATTACACAAGCTACTAAAATATAACCAAGCGCCATAAACGGCACTACAACTTGTGCTACGTTAACAATCCGCTTAACTCCACCAAAAATAATAAGCGCTAATGCCGCTACTAATACCGCTCCAGATACAGAAGTATTAATACCGAAAGCTGTTTCCAAACTTACAGCAATACTATTCGCCTGAACACCCGGTAACAGCATCCCCGTTGCAAGAATTGTTGCTGCAACGAATACTAATGCATACCATTTAACTCCTAGCCCTTTTTCAATGTAATAAGCTGGACCACCACGGAATTGTCCTTGATGCTTCGTCTTATATATTTGTGCAAGTGTTGATTCTACATAAGCAGAACCTGCTCCTAGAAAAGCTACCGCCCACATCCAAAAGACAGCTCCTGGACCACCAAATGCAACAGCCGTTGCAACACCCGCAATATTTCCTGTTCCAACGCGCCCTGATAATGAAAGTGCTAACGCCTGGAACGAAGAAACACCAGCATCCGATTTTTCTCCTTGAAATGTAAGCTTCACCATTTCTCCTACATGCCTTACTTGTAAAAACCTCGTTCGAATGGAAAAATATAAACCTGCTCCTAAACATAAATAAACAAGTGCTGGACTCCAAACAATATTATTGATCCAACTTACGATAGCTTCCAACATTCCCCCTCCTCATTTATAAAGAATATTCAGAATATACATAAAATTATACGTGCATACCGAATCTATAACAATATTATTTTAATAAAATAAACATATTTTTGTATAAAAAAACAAAGTATATATTTATTTTATATACTTTGTTTTCACATGAATGTATTATATATTCACAATCGCTTCTCTTTTTATAATTCTTTCATAGAGTTGTTCAGCTAATTCTCTGAAATGATCTGGCATATCTTTCCCTTTAAATTTCTTTTGGAGCGTGCCATACAAACCTATATCACGTAAACGTAAAAATAACGGTAACGATTCATACCAACTATCCGCCAGCCTGTGCTCATATTCGTACCCTTTTCTTAACACTTGTAACTGTTTACGAGCGAATGTCGTCTTTTCTTCCACTGTCCACGGTGTAAAAAGAACAGAGTAATAAAGAACCATTGCCAAATCATGAATGAAGTAATTATAGGCCGCATCATCAAAATCAAAGATTGTTAACTCTTTTCCATCATAGTGAAAATTGCCTGGATGAATATCACCATGCATAAGGCCGAATGTTTCTCTTTCAATTGGAAGAGCATTTATTTCCTCCATTAATACAGCTGCAATTTCTTTCACGTTCTCATCTTCTAATTCATTAACAATACTACTTTCATCCTCTTCCCACGTATCACGGTAGTCAGTTTTAGGGTAATTCATTGTAAGGCGGTGCAATTGTCCAATCGCTTTTCCCCACACTTCAAAGTAAGCATTTCCCCAATATGGCGATCCTTCTCCTTTTACTTGCTCACCTTTTGCGTATGTAAATAAGGAAGCAAAAAAGAAAGTTCCATCCTCTACTACAATTTCTTCTACAAGATTTTGAGATGTTGAGTAAAGAGGTCCCGCTACCTTTGCACCGTTCTCCGCAACATATCGTAAAAAATCTAGTTCAGCCTCTACCTCTTTTTTAGAACGATGGGAAGAATGCGTTAAACGTAATACGTAATCTTCATCACTATCACCCTTCGCCTTAAAAATGTAATTTTCAAAATCTCCAAGTGGCTTTTCTTCCACCGTTACATGAAACAAACTTGCAGCTCTTGTTAAAATCTCCTTTGTAAAAACTCGTTCTACAGCTATTTCCATATGTATCCCTCCTATATATCTTCTTAATTCGACATAAATGTTAGAAGTACTGCTATGAATGTGAAAAGTACCGTTATGCCCACTATAAAAATGCAATCTCTACACATAAAGAAATCTAAAAACAAAAAAGGTTGATTCACTAAATCAACCTTTACACTATTAAAAATACTATTTCTCAATTCTTCATCAATTCATTCTTATATATAACATTTATCTTTATTTCTCTTCACCGTTTGTCTGCATTGAATTGAAGGTCCAATTTAATTTCAATGAATCTCCTTGAAATACATTTTGTTCTTCCTCATTATCTACAAATGTGAACATTACATAGAAAGTATCATCATCACCAGGAGCAAGTCCATTTCCTTCCCGGTCTACAACACCTTTTTGTACAAGATCAGGAATACTTCCATTTTGCGTAGCTACCTTTAACTCAGATAATGTAGTAGACCAAATTGGAACCTCATTTTTATCCAAATTCCATAAGAAATCAACACGGATATGATCACCAAAATCAGCATTTCCATTATCTCCTTTAGCATCAATAACACTATAATCTGTAAGAAGTTTCACGTCTCCTATCGCTAAGGTTCCTTTGTTAACTAATTGAAAACCGCGCTCCATTTCATCACCCGGTTTAATATTGTCGACATTAATAACAACTTCAGGATTAACACTCAAATCTAAAGTACCCGCTGCAAACGCGTTTTGTGATACTTCTTTATCACTAAAATACGCATATGTTCCCCCACCAATTAAAGATAGACCAAGTGCTGCAGTTACAACACCCATACCAAGTTTTTTCTTAATACTCATTTCACAAGCCCCCCTATTTTAAAGTTCAAACAACAACCTTATTTTCATCCCACAAACAATATTAATTAAGCAACTACCTTGCCCCATAACGAAAGCAAACTAGCTTTAAACTATTTTCTTCATGTACTCAAATAGCTATTTTTTAAATAACCGGTAATGTTACAGTGAATCATTACCGGTTCGTTGTTAGCAAAAACCATTTTTTCTGTGTTCATTGCTTTATCGTTTAGTTTCCCTTAGAAGTGTATCCCCTTATTTTTTTGGCTCTAAACCAATCGAGCGTAAGATTTTCTCTAACGTCACTGGCCCTACATTTTCTTTCGGTTTCTGATTTTCTTTAGCATCTGGACCCTTTTTCAAGAAGTTTTTCTCAATAAAACGAATATCTGTTTCATCTACAACACCATCTTGATTTATATCTCCATCTTTTACAGATACTTTTCCTTTTCCATACGATAAAGCTGCTATTCTAGCATCTTGAATATCTACCATTTTATCGCCGTTTACATCACCTGCAAGGTTATCATCCATATCAGCTCTAAAGTTTTGTCCCACTAATTCTCCGTCTTGCATTTTCCCTATTTTGGTTGTCAGTTTACTATTTAAATGACCTGGCATTTCTACGAAAATATCGTATTCCTTATCGCTTACAGGAACATTATGAATTTCAAATTGTCCATTATCGCTAACCGTTCCTGTATATTTCTTTCCATCCTTGCCAACTGCGTACACTTTTACTCCTAATTTTGTATAATCATTCTTACCTAAATATCCCTCTCCATGTAAAAATGCTTCTGGCCCAATATATCCTGTAATCATTGAATGCTTCGAAATAATAGAGAAGGATTTATCCTTAAACACAGGAATTTCAATACCTTCTGATGTACCAGCTTTTGTGTAAGAGAATTTATCTACTCCAAATGCAGTTACATCATTAAAATATTCATCGCTTGTCATTTCAAATGTAACATCTAAAAATGGTGTATCTCCATCTAGTCCTTTAAATTCTTTTCCTTCCAATGACGCGCCAACTTTCACCTTGTTTTCCCAAGTTTCTTCTGTATTTATAGCCGGATCTTCTACTTTCAAGTTTAATCCATGTTGTTTTGCATATTCCGTAAGTGCTGAATTTGGTTTCACATCTATAAATTTAAATAGCTGCTTGTTATAAGGAATTTCAAATGTACCTGTCATAAGTTGCCTTACATTATTGAGGCTCAAAGTTAACGTAATTTTTTCGCCCAATTTTATTTTATCTTTGTCATAGCTTGGAACAGCATATTCTGTCCCTTCTTTTATAAAGACGTAATCTTTAAATCCCGTTGCCATATTCCCTGCAGTTGCGAGGTCATATCCAAATAATTTTAAATTTAACGGCTCATTTATTTCCTCTGGAAGTACTCCAAATTTAAAATCACCATTTGCTTGAATTGTATTCAACCAACCTGATGGGAAGGCTGAGTTTTGATAATATACAATTTGATTCGCTTTTTGATCATACTGCAAGCCTTTTGCTTTTAATGCATCTACTGTAGAATCATAAATATTACCATGCACCCATAATGCACGCTGGCCGTCTTCTTCTTTAAACATAGAATCATTGACTTCGTGTATACCAGGTTGTACATCCATAAATTTCATTTCAGGTATAACATTATCAATAATAATGTTATCGCCTTTTGTATACGATTTACCTTCTTTATCATATCCAACAAAGTTCAATTCGTAATCTCCATCAGGCAACATAACAGGTTTATCCCCAATTGGATGAGCTGGATCTCCTGTGAATGGAAGTACATACCCTCCCATACCAGAAAACATCATATATTCAACATTCGGTGTTAGACTACTTGCATTAAGTGTACCAACGACTCCTAATGCCTTCCCTGTCTTTCGGTCCTTCACAACTGCATCAATGGTTTCAAGAGGACTATTTAATTTAAATGTCAAAGGCGAACTTGGTCTTTCCATAAATGGATGGAATTTAGATGCATCTGTTGCCATTGCATCTCTCAGTAAATCTACAGACGCAATCCCTTTTTCTGTGAATTTAACTGCAAATGGTACTTGATATACTTCTTTTTCATTGTTTTTATTTGAAATATGAATATATCCCTCATATCTACCAAATTCAGCGTTTTCTGGAATCATAATTTCAGGGCTAATTTCCTCTGATGTACCAGAAGCTAATTTGATAGAATCTTTTACGTTTAGCTTCACACCATTCTTCGCTGCATCTTGCACACCTACACTTGTAGGTGAAAACTCTACTTCCAATTTAAACTCTTTCCCATCAGTTTTACTGCTGTTCTTAATTAAGACTTTTCGACTATCTTTAATAGGTCCATTTTCAAGTTGATTTTTATACCCAAATGCAATAGAGCCTGTTTTTTCTTCAATTTCTACTTCTTCATCATCTACAACGTTTGATGTTTTATCGACAACCTCGATAGATGTATCTGCATGAACTGCACGATATGCATCAATTCGTCCTGAGCCCACCTCAAATACAGAACGCTCTTCTTTTAAGTCAACTGCGGTATTCATAAGTGCCTCTTTTACTTCAAATGGATTATAGTTTGGATGTTCTTGTAAAATGAGTGCCGCTACCCCTGCAGTATGAGGAGTTGCCATAGATGTACCTGACATACGCCCATACGCTACCGGATAATTTTCTCCATCTTTTGGATCATTAATATATTCAGGAACAGTTGAGAAAATAGACACACCTGGCGCTACAATATCCGGCTTAATATCATCCGTCTTAGTTGCAGGACCGCGGGAGCTGAAATCAGCTAAGTGATCTCCCTCTGTTTTTATATTACTAAGTTCTCCAAATGCTAACGACACATCTCCTTGTACAGCTTTTGCTTGCAATTTCTCACCATCTACTTTTGTTAAGCGGAACGATGGAATAGATGAAGTACTTTCTCCAAGATAACTTGTAATTTCCCCATCTACATTGTTGTATACAATTACCGCCTTTGCGCCTGCTTCCTTAGCGTTTTTAATTTTTTCATCAAATGTAAGCTCACCGCGTTGAATAAGAGCTAACTTTCCTTTTACATCTTTCCCTGTAAAATCATCTGTTTTCCCAAGTCCTGCATATACAACCGATAAGGATTGACCTTTCAAATCTTCAATCTTATCAGTAAAGCTTTTTCCAAGTAGCATCATCTTATCCACATGTAAATCACCTGCATCGACGGAGAACGTCGGGATAGTCATTGCAGCGTCACTGGCTCCAACTGTAATCGGAAGTGCTGCTGCACTAGGTGATCCAATGGTACCTTCTTCCGGACCACTATTACCAGCTGCTACTACTGTAACAACACCAGCCAACATCGCATTGTTCACTGCGACAGAAGTAGGATATAAAGGATCATTAATAGACGCACCTAATGATAAATTGATAACATCCATATCGTCTTTTACTGCTTTATCAATTGCAGCAAGAATACCGCTTGTTTGTCCGCTTCCATACGGACCTAATACGCGATATGAATATAAGTCTACATCTGGAGCGACTCCCGTAACCGCGTAATCAACATTATTCTTTTTGTCTGCAGCGATTGTCCCAGCTACATGAGTTCCATGGGATGTATAATATGCACTTCCATCATAAATTTCAGGATATCCCCCAGAATTTTGCCAATCCTTATACGTTGTCTCCATTGGATCAGCATCATTATTAACAAAATCCCATCCTTTTATTGAGTTCGGATCTATTTTACTTGGATCTTCACCTTGTTTTGCACGATATCCTTTATATGCATCTTTCAAATCCGGGTGGTTGTAATCAATACCTGTGTCCAGTACACCCACCTTAATTCCTTTACCTGTTATTTTTTCAGCATGCAGCTTGTCCACACCAATTTGTGGTACGCTATCTGCCATTTTTGGTTCAACAGCCGCCTTAGCTGTTTCTTTCGGTAAATCAATTTTAACCTCATGATCTTCCCATACGCGCTTAACAATACCAGTGCGAACTAAGTCTTCAATCATATTCGCAGGCAACGAAATCGCCACACCATTAAAAGCACTCTTATATTCTCTTGTTATTTTGGCAGATTTAAAATTCTTCCCTTTATCTTTATTCTTTTGAAGCTGTTCAAGCTCTGCTTTAAATCCTTTATGGGATGCCTCTACCTTTTGTTCCGCATTTGAAAGAGCTAACTTTTTCCCTTTAGCCGCTTGTTTTAACACCTCAATCTTACTAGGTGCTTGCTTAAATTCTATAATCACATTCACATTATTAGGACTTGCTGTATTGATACCTGGTGAAATAACAAAACCCGGTTTTGTATCTAACGTTTTCAAAGCATTACGTTGTTCCTTTGTAAGACCTTTCAAGATAGCATTTACATCATCAATTCCAGTTAAATTAGATGTATTTACCTCTTCAGCTAATACGTTATATGGAATTCCTTGGGACAATAACATTCCAACTGTTAGTGTTCCAATAAGAACCTTTCCAAATTTCCCTCGTTTCATATTGCATCTCCCCACTATTAAAATTATTTTTCTAACCAAATTGATTCTTAAGCTCCCATTTAGCATTGAAAATTCTATTAATCTTAAACTTTTATTTTGCATCATTAAGAATTTTCAACACTACTACCATCCCTATATAGCTAATCACTTACTTTACTCTCTATAAAAGCCCCCCATCATTTATTTTCAATAAAAAATTTTCATAAAATGAATTATTAATAGGATTAAAATATAATTCTATATTTATTATTTCACGTTCTGACTTTTCTGAAAATTGAACAAAAGGAGTATCTTTTTTCTAATGATTCTATACCTACATAGTACAAAAGAACTATCTTGCTCTTTATTCTTTGTAATAAAGAATAAATAAACATGATAGTTCTTTTAAACATTTCCTATTTAATCCAACGGAACCAATTGATTTCGAACAGCATAAATCACCGCTTGCGATCGACTTTTCACATTTAGTTTTTTAAAAATTTTATTGATGTGAATTTTAACTGTTTTATCACTAATATATAGAGCTTCAGCGATTTCTTTATTACTAAGTCCCTTTACTAATTCAAAAAGAATTTCCTTTTCACGTTCCGTCAGTTCATTTTCATTTGATTCTAATTTCATTTTTTGCTGATGATATGTAATTAATTTTTTAGTCATACGCGGATGAATAACTGAATCCCCTCGATATAACATCCGAATTGCTGCTACTACCTGCTCCGATGATGAATCTTTCAATAAATAACCATCAGCACCAGCCTGGAGTGCATCCATTAAATATTCATCATGCTCATACATTGTAAACACAAGTACTCGGCAATTCGGATAATTTTTTTTCACCAACTCTGTAGCTTCAATCCCATTTTTCCCCGGAAGATTAATATCCATCAAAATACAATCTGGTCTGCATTCTTCTACTTTTCCCAATACTCCGTCCCCAGAGCTAGCTTCTCCAACCACTTTCATATCAGATTCATCCTCTAGTATGTTCCGAATTGCGTCTCGTAAAAAAGCATGATCATCCACTACTAATATTTTAATCATTTTACGCACCCCTTGTTTGTGAATCTGGAATTAATAGTGTAATTTTTGTCCCTTTCCCTACAGAACTATCAATCTGTAAAGTAGCCCCTAATTGTTCAGCTTGTTCATTCATATGTAATATACCATAATGTGGTTCATTCTTCGTTTTAACCATAGACTCAAATAGTGAAAAGCCAATCCCATTATCCTTAACCCTTAAAAGCACGTGCTCACTTTGATAGCTAAGTAAAACATCAGTCTTGTCTGCTTGTGCATGTTTTACAATGTTTTGCAAACTCTCTTGTAATGTATCAAAAATAACCCTTTCTTTTGAAAAGCTAAGCGCACGTGCATGACCTCTTTCATGATATGTAATATCTAGTTCATATTCTTGTTTTAAAGATTTTATTTTACTTGCTATCGCCTGCTTTAGCCCTAATTGTTGTGTCGGATATGGTTTTAAAGCATAAATAGAATAGCGAACTTCTCCTAAGCTTCCTCTTAAATCTTTTATACTTTTCTCTACTATTTGCTGCATATCTTTTGGTTTATCACGGTATTTTTTCTGCGCGGATTCTAGTTGGAATATCACCCCGGCTAATGTTTGCGCAATACCATCGTGAATTTCACGGGCGATTCTATTTCTTTCTTCTAAGATCATTCTTTTTTCCTGTTCAGAAATCAATATCCTTGTTTTAACAACGTTAGCTAATTGGTTAGAAAATGTAGCTAACGACTGTACATCTTCCGGAAAGAAACCCGCATTTCTACTTTTCCCTGCAACAAACATTCCGACTAATTCATCATTTACTATAAGAGGAAAATATACAAGTGAGCGTATAACATTATCAAATATTTCATCTCCAGGAGCCGTACCAATTTTCCAATCATTAAATACAAGATTTTTAGAAAGTTCCTCAAACGCCCCATACTTTTCTGAATCATCAGATACATCTAGGCGGACTTTCCCATCTTTTAATAGAATATTCCAGTTCCCATCATCTTTTGTCCATATTACATATGCTTGTATGCCAAAAAAACCTTTAAGTGCTTGTTTAATATGTTTCAAGTTTCCTCCGGTTAATCCTCGACTAATTTCGGTCGTAATAAGAAATAACTCATATAATCGTTCCTTCTCCATCCTTATCCGTACAGAAAAAGAACTAATAACGGAAGTTGCTACAAGTGGAAAAAAGAAAAACAGTACTGTAATCTCATTTACTTCCACACTATATGTACTAATTAATACGTGCATCAGTGCCGCATAAGAAAAACCAAAAGTTTCGCAAAGAAATACCGTTACAGTTTTTTTATACCACTGATAGATTGAATATGGCTGCGGAAGGAGTATCATTAACAAATCGTAAAAACGATTGTTGAAAAAACAAAAAAACACGCAAAATAATAACAAAGATATTAAATTTCCATACAGAACTGATATATCTATTTTGTTAATTAATAAGGACATACATTTGTTTGAAAACCATTCGGCCAAGATTAAACTAAGTGCATGCTGAGTACTATTAAATAACATTCTTTGTATCGGTGAACGACGGTGCAGGTGAATAATTAGCGTAACGAGTACAATAGAAATAATAGTTATATGGATTCCAAACTGCCAACTCATAGCGTAAATTATCGGAAAGGTAAGCGAGCTAGTCCCTCTCCAAAATCGTACAGGAAAATACTCTGCAATCCCCATAAATATTAATAACAATATTAGTATTGTTGGATGAGAAGGGATTTTAATTTCAAGTAAAGATATAGTTATAGTAATCAAACCAAGAAAAGAAATAAAATAAAGATAAGAACTAGCAATCTTTTCTCTCATAAAGATAGAATTTACAGCTTTCAAAACAACCCCTTCTTTCTTTATAGAACTTTATTTTCTCTATTATCCAATAAAAAACCGGCACTGGCAAAATGGAAGAACCTCCACTAGCCAATCACCGGCTGTGTACTGCACCTAAAAAGGCAAGACACAATACTAATAGTATAAATTGCCTTTCATAAATTTCCTATTCATCGAATGATGTAATTATTTATACCGCTAGGCTTATCCTCTATAGTACAAAAGATTTATATCAACACCGCTAATCTAATATATACTTTCTTTCCATCCCCTACTTCTCATTTTCTTTAGTTTAAAAGATGACGTAACGTAACTTTCAAGCTACTTATTTTCAAATAATACAAGCATAAATTTCTCACAAAAAGCAAAAATTAACAGAAGCGACTTTATTCTAAAAGAGGTGGAAATTATGACAGAGCAAAAAGAACAACAAAAGAGTGAAAATCAAAAGCATATGTTTCCATCGCTTCCGGAAAATATTAATTACATTGAAAATAAACTCTGTCATTCAGATGATATAAAAAAATTAGATATCCCTTTTCAAAACGGAAAAGGAACGATTATATATATCGAATCTTTAGCAGATCCAAATTTAATTCATCAATTAGCTCTTGAGCCATTATTAACGCGGTCGGATTTATCTTTAGATAAAGCTTTTTCCACATTAAATATGAAAAAAGAAACGAATTTAAATTATGGGGTGCAGCTTTTATTACAAGGAAAATCATTATATTTTCATGAACATGTCGATAGTTTTTGTATTTTCGAAACAGCTCTATCTTTAAAAAGAGATATAACAGAGCCGGATAATGAAGGCATTGTACGTGGACCACATACCGGTTTTGTAGAAGATTTAGCAACCAATTTAGCTTCTATTCGTAAACTCATAAAAAGCCCAAATGTCGTCGTTAAATATTTCACACTTGGTGAAGAAATGCACACGAAAGTAGCAATTGCTTATATTCAAAATATAGCTAATGACGATCTCGTTGCAGAAGTAAAAAGAAGATTGGAAATGATTAAGACAGACGCACTCATGCCACCAGGCTACATACAGGAATTTATAGAAGATACATCTTTCTCACCCTTTCCGCAGCAATTAAATACAGAACGCCCAGATAGAACCGCCGCTAATTTAATGGAAGGACGAGTTGCTATTTTATCTGACGGAGACCCAACAGCGCTCATCGTACCTGTTACGTTATTCGCTTTCTATCAATCACCTGATGATTATAATAATCGCTGGATTGTCGGTTCTTTCGTCCGAATGATTCGCTTAGTGAGTTTTTTAATTGCCTTTCTCTTACCAGCTATATATATCGCAACAGTTGCTTTTCATCCTGATGTGTTGCCACTCGAACTCGTTTATACAATTAAAGCTTCATTAGAAAAAGTACCACTTCCCCCCATTTTTGAGGCTCTCTTAATGGAGTTAATTTTCGAGTTATTACGGGAAGCTGGTATTCGTCTGCCGAGCCGCGTTGGACAAACAATCGGTATTGTAGGTGGTTTAGTCATTGGTGATGCGATTGTAAAAGCCGGACTTGTTTCTTATACGATGATCATCGTTGTAGCTTTAACTGCAATCTCATCTTTTCTCGTTCCATCAAACGATATGAGTTCAGCAGTTCGCATCCTTCGTTTTCCATTAATGATTCTTGCTGCTATATTCGGATATGTCGGAATATCATTCGGTCTAATTATAACTTTCGTTCATTTATGTCAGTTACATTCATTTCATACACCATATCTTTCTCCCATTGCCCCAATGCGGATAAAAGATATGAAAGATTCTTTTGTAAGATTCCCAATTTGGTCATTTTGGGAACGACCTCATGATCCAAAGCCGAAAAAAATGCAACGACAACATGTAACGAGAGAGGATGAGAACGGTGACAAACACGCAAAGTAAAATTTCACTTGTTCAATTTACTTTTTTCGTTATTCAATGCCAAATCGGGGTTGGTATCCTTTCTCTACCAAATCGTCTTCACCCGATAGCGAAAGGTGGTGGCTGGATTTCTGTTCTCATCGCTGGGCTTGCCATTCAACTTATCATTTTACTTATGTGGCTTTTCTTAAAACGATTTCCTGATGCTGATATGTATGAAAGTGTTTGTATGCTATTTGGTAATAAATTTGGAAAACTATTAGGTTTTGCTTATGTTTTTTATTTTACCCTTATCGGTATGACGGTTATGTTAAATGCTTGTAATGTCATTAAAGTTTGGATATTACAAGCAACTCCTTGGTCTGCCATTCTCATACTATTTACAATAGCTTGTTGCTATGTAGCCTATAACACATTTAAAGTCATCGTACGGTTTTATGTCATGGCTTCTATTCTTATTTTCCCAATGGCACTGTTAATTGGACTTGGACTCTCACGGGCTGACTTTTCTTATATTTTTCCCATTACAGAAGCTGGATGGTGGAATATTATTCAAGCATCCAAAGAAACAATTACAGCTATGTATGGTTTTGAAATTATTCTTATCGCTTTCCCAAAAGTAAATGGGACTGCTGTGGCAAAACTAAAGGCAATTTCTATCGCTAATGGATTTGTGACTCTCTTTTATACTTTTACTGTTTGGATTTGCTTTATCGTATTTAGTCCAAAGCAAGTTGAGCTTATTCCAGAACCAGTTGCTTACTTATTGCGCTCTTTACATATCGGGATTATAGACCGAACTGATTTACTATTCATACCAATTTGGATGATAACAGTTGTAGCTTCTATTGCTAGTTATTATTGCGCTGCTTCTATCGGAATTGGACATATATTCAATCTTGCTAATCATAAACAAGCTGTTCCAATCGTTGGAATTATTGCGTTTAGTGTAGCCTTATTTATAGATACACCTGAAGAATTAAAAGTAATTTCAACTTTCACTGATAAGTTCACCTATATTTTCATCGTAGTCCTCCCTCTTTTATTTCTACTTTATTCAGTAATAAGAAAGAAGAAAGGAGAACAGTATGTTCAAAAAAAGGGTTAAATTATTTTTTATATTATGTACTAGTTCATTCCTTTCTGGCTGTTGGGATCAAGAACCATTAAGAGAAGCGAGATTAGCTTATAGTATTGGATATGATATTACGGAAGAGAATAAACTACAGCAAACGCTTGAACTCGTAAAAAGTTCAAGCGGAGAGCAATCTTCATTCGAGAATGAAATACATTCAGCAAACGGGTATAACATACGGGATACAAGCGATGCCCTAAAAAAAAATGTGACTGGTAATATTCGCTACTTCAAATATGGTGTTCAATTACTAGGAACCAAAATTCTAAAAAAGGGTATACTACCCTATTTAGATGTCAGCTTTCGGGACCCCACAAACCCAACTGCTTTAGTAAAACTTATTGCAGTAGAGGGTGAAACATCCGAGATACTAGAAAAAAAGAAAGTAGGAAATTTACTAATTGGAGATTTTCTAAAGAAAAAAGTGAAAAGCTTAGAAGATATGAGTGTATTTCCAAAAGAAACTTTAGAAACAGCTGCTACAAAAATGTTAGATCCCGGTAAAGACTTTACCCTCCCTTCTATAAAAATAAAAGGAAAAGAAGTAATTACAAACGGGTTAGCTTTATTTAACAATGATAAATTAACTGGGCATTTACCTTTGAAACAATCTGTTTTATTCGTATTATTAACCGGAAAAATGGGAACAAGCGCTCGTATAACCCAAAAACTTACTAGCGATGAATCAGAGAAAACATCTGATTATTTAACAATGGAAATTAGCAATCGAAAGTTAAAACGAGACTTAAAAATAACAACAGATAAAAAAGGAAATGTTTATGCTCACATTAAGCTCCAACTAAAAGTAATAGCACTTGAAGCCCCAAGAGATAATATTTATAAAATGGGAGAACGAAAAAAACTAAATAAAGACTTATCGAAACAACTTACGAAAGAAGCGAAAAAAATAACAAACAAACTACAAAAAGCAAATTGTGATGCTTTCGGTATTGGAAGACATCTTATCGCATATCATCCTGACTTATGGAAGAAAAAAAATTGGAATAAAGATTATGCAAAAGTAAAATTCAAACCAGAAGTAGACGTAAATATTTTGTATAGTGGTGTCTTAAAATAAAAAGGTTGTATGCCGCGTGGGCATACAACCTTTTATTTCGTATATCGATATATAATTGATTCATATGGTCTTAAGTTAAGTTTTGTAATATCCTTGCTGGAATCTTTATAATTCGACAGTAGTACTTCTTGTTTCATTCCATCTAATTGAACATGGGCTGGTACAGAATACGTTATTTCTTCTCCATAGAAGTTATTAATAATAAGTAATACTTCATTATTTACAGTACGTGTATATGCCCAAATCTTAGGGTGATTTTCATCTAAAATAGCATATTCTCCTTCTGTAATAACATCGTAAGTTTTTCTAAGTTCAATTAACTTTTTATAATGATAAAATACAGACTCCTCATCTTGTAATGCTTTCTCTACGTTTATTTCTTTAAAGGTTTCAGCTACTGAAATCCAAGGGGTACTTGTTGTAAAACCACTATTCACCTCTTCATTCCACTGCATCGGAGTACGAGAATTGTCACGAGATTTTTGTTTTAAAATCCCTATAATCTCTTCTTTTAATAAGCCTTCTTCCTGCTTTATATCATATATATTTAACGATTCCACATCCCGATACTGCTCGATGGATTCGAATTTAGGATTCGTCATACCTATTTCTTCTCCTTGATAAATGTAAGGCGTTCCTTGCAGCATGTGCATAGCTGTCGCTAACATTTTCGCAGATTCATTTCGGTACTTCCCATCATCACCGAAGCGTGACACGATGCGAGGCTGGTCATGGTTACACCAGAATAATGCATTCCATCCCCCGCCCTTTTGCATTTCAATTTGCCAGTTAGACATAATTTCTTTTAATTTAATAAAATCAAAATCAGCTTTCGTCCACTTATCACCATTCGGATAATCTACTTTCAAATGATGGAAACTAAACGTCATACTCAGTTCATTGCGCTCAGGGTTTGAGTATTTAATACAATTATCAATTGTCGTCGATGACATTTCTCCAACTGTAATTACCTCTTTCTCTTCAAATACATTTCTATTCATCTCTTGTAAATATTCATGAACACGCGGACCATCCGTATAATATTTACGTCCATCACTTGTCGCGGTACTTCCGTCATCGCTTAAGAAACGTTGGTCTTTTGAAATTAAGTTAATAACATCAAGGCGGAATCCAGTTACCCCTTTATCAAGCCAAAAGCGCATCATATCGTACACTTCTTCACGAAGCTTTTCATTTTCCCAATTTAAATCTGCCTGTGTCTCATCAAATAAATGTAAAAAATATTGCTTAGTCTTTTCATCGTACTTCCAAGCGGATCCACCAAACTTAGACTGCCAATTATTTTTTTCATCACGCCAAATGTAATAATTGCGATATGGACTATTTTTATCTTCTTTTGCTTCCTTAAACCACTTATGCTCCGTCGAACTATGGTTTACAACGATATCAAGCATAATTTCAATGTCACGTTCTTTCGCTTTTTCTAGAAGCTCTTCAAACTCTTCCATCGTTCCGTAAGATGGATCAATGCTATAATAATCACTTACATCGTACCCATTATCATTTTGTGGTGATTGGTATATCGGTGTTAACCAAATATAATCCACTCCGAGTTTTTTTAAATAATCTAGTTTCTCTGTAACCCCTTTTATATCACCGGTTTCTTTATTGTAATAACTATTAAAGCTCTTCGGATAAATTTGATAGACTACACTTTTATGCCAATCCTTCATGTTTAACTTCCTCCTACTTCTGTTTAACTCTTTTCGCAAATAACCATGTTAACGTAAATGGGATTACAACTGCGATAATCATTCCTACAATAAACATTGGAATCGATTTCGGAATGATCGAAATAAATGCTGGCAATCCGCCAATTCCGATAGCAGGTGCTAATACACCATTTAATGTAATGAATATCGCTGCCACAGCAGATCCTATAATTGCTGCATAAAACGGAAACTTATTTCGTAAATTCACACCAAACATCGCTGGCTCTGTAATACCGAAGTACGCGGAAATTGCTGATGTCGATGCCATACTTTTATCATTTTGATTTTTAGAAATCCAGAACATTGCAAGTGCCGCACTACCTTGCGCAATGTTAGAAAGAGCGATCATCGGCCAAATAAATGTACCGCCGTGTTGTGCAATCAATTGTAGATCAATAGCAATAAACATATGATGCATACCTGTAATTACAAGTGGTGCATACAATGCTCCAAATAATACTGCTCCAACTACTGGTACTGTTTCATATACGCCTACTAATCCAGCTGTTAATAAATCTCCGATATGACGTGTAACTGGACCGATAATTCCTAATGCTAATACACCTGTTACAACGATTGTTGTAATTGGTACAACTAATAATTGAATTGCATTTGGTACATGTTTCTTTAAGAAAATCTCTACTTTACTCAATACAAATGCTGCTACTAACACCGGTAAAATTTGACCTTGATATCCTACCTTTTCAATTTGGAACAATCCTAAAATATTGAAGTACTCAATCTTTTGACCCTCTAAACCAGTCGCTGCTTTTCCATAATCCCAGGCGTTTAATAAGGCCGGATGCACAAGCATTAAGCCCATAACAATACCTAGTATTGGACTACCACCAAAACGCTTCGTTGCTGACCAACCGACAAGTGCTGGTAAGAATACGAATGCTGTATTGGCCATCATATTAATTAAATCCCAAAGCCCACCTAAATTCGGATAAACATCTAATAAATTTTTACCATCAAAAAATAAGTCCTTTGCCCCTAATAAATTGTTAATCCCCATTAGTAAACCAGCTGTTACGATTGCTGGTAATATCGGCATAAATACATCTGAAAATACTTTTACAAACTTTTGAGCTGGATTTAACTTTTGATTTCCAGAATCTTTCACGTCAGCCACTGTCGCTTCCTTCATACCTGCAAGCGTTATCAATTCAGCGTAAACACGATCTACATCCCCTGGACCAATTACAATTTGAAATATCCCAGCATTATGAAACGCCCCCTTTACTAATGAAACAGACTGTAATTTACCATTATCTATTTTACTTTCATCTTTTAAAGCGATACGGAGCCTCGTTACACAGTGCGCAGCTTGTTCAATATTGTCTTTCCCACCAATATACTGCAACACTTCCTCTGCTGTTTTACGATAGTCTTTCCCCATATTCCCGTCCCTCTTTTCTTTTTTTGATACCGTTTACACTTACATATTAACTCGTATATATAAGTTAGTCAACACTCGTATATACGAGTTGATGTTTTTTTTATAAAAAAAGATGAAACGTTATTTCGTTTCACCTCTTTACTTTCTTCGCGCCACATCCGAAAAGTGAAAAATATCTAAGCGGTGACGTGATTCCGTATATTCGAACTGACTCCCATCATATAAATGAGTAAAGTTTTTCACAACGACAACATAATCTGTGCCATTTAAATCTAAATACTTTCGGTCATCATCTGTACACGGCTGCACTTCAATTACCCTCTGCGAATAACTAATATGTAGCCCTAATTCTTTCTCAATGTATTTATAAATTGATGCCATTGCAATTTCTCTCGTTAATCCTGGAATAAACTCAGATACAAAATGATTTATATCTAAAATTACTTTTTCTCCATCAATATTTCGTACACGTTTAATATGATCTATTTCTGTTTTTTCTTTCACGTTTAATAATTTTGCAACCTCTTTTGTCGCTTCTTCTTTCTCCATTTCCACGACTTCTGTAATACAATGACGTCCTAGACGCTCATTTTCTTCTTGAAAACTTACAATGCCACCGAAGTTAAACTCAATATTTTTTCGCTTTAATACAAAAACACCTTTTCCATGAATTTTTTGCACATATCCACGCTCTTGTAATAAATCTACTGCTTTTCTTACAGTACCTCGGCTTGCCTCATACTGCTTCATTAATTCTGTTTCTGATGGGATTTTGCATCCCTCTTTTAAGTGCTTATTATCAATAGACTTACTGATTTCTATATAAATTTGCTCATACTTACTCATCATCTACAATAGCCCCTTGTCACCTTCTGATTCTATATGTATTATACCATGCTACACTCTTCTGCCAATCTCTCACTTATTTTCCAGTACAAGAAAAATATAGGTAAATATTTAATCTCTAAAACGTATTTTTATAAAAGTTTTTATATTTTTCTTTTCATTCAAAAAAACATGTAGTATACTAACTTCAAAATCAGAGGAGAAAGGGAGCAAAGAACTATGCTTACTTATACAACAATTGTAGTTACATTTGCACAAAAACATCATCATCATACGTAACCCTTGAAACCTAGCGGAAAATTTACGCGTAGGTACAAGGGTTATTCCCGTTGTACCTACGCTTTGGCGAAGAGCCATGTAGGTATTTTTTATCTACATGGCTCTTTTTTTATTGCCAAAAAGCTAGTAAAAAATGATGTTTAAGCAAATCTTACTACAAAGGAGTTAACAAAAATGGAAACGAAAAAATGGGGATTATGGGTTTTAACAGCTTTTGTTATCGGGAATATGGTTGGCGGTGGCGTATTTATGCTCCCAGCAAATTTAGCACAAGTATCAGGTCCAATGGGTTCTACACTCGCATGGAGTATTACAGGACTTGGCGTATTTATGATTGCACTCGTATTTGGAAATTTAGCAATTCGAAAACCAGAATTAAAAGCAGGACCACAAAGTTACGCTCAAGCGATGTTTCCTTCAAAAAAAGCAGGTAAAGTTGCAGGGTATAGTATGGCGTGGGGATATTGGGCTGCGAACTGGGCAGCAACAGCATCTGTTATTATTTCCTTTGCTGGATATTTATCAACATTTTTTCCAGTTTTACAAAGTAAGCAAATTCTCTTTTCAATAAATGGATTTTCACTAGAACTAGGAAAAGGGTTAACTTTTTTAGTATGTAGCCTTATGTTATGGGGAATTCAATATATTCTTTCTCAAAATATTGATCGAGCTGGAAATATGAATCTTCTTGCTACCATTGCAAAAATTATCGGATTTACAATGTTTATTGTGATTACATTATTCATTTTCAACGCCTCTAATTTCGGAGACGGTCAAACATTTATGAATGAAGCTGGACAATCCATCTCGTTAGGTGGACAAATCAATTCAGCTGCTATTGCAACACTTTGGGCGTTTATCGGCATCGAATCAGCAGTTATGCTTTCTAACCGCGCAAAATCACAGCGTGATGTAAAAAAAGCTACAATTTTCGGCCTAATTATTGCTCTTATTATTTACATGTCAATTACTTTACTTACAATGGGAGCTCTCTCGCAAGAAGCTTTAAAAGAGTCTCAAAAACCATTAGTAGACGCATTAAATTTAGCAATCGGCAATAAAGGCGCATATATAATGGCGTTACTAGCACTTGTATCTTTATTTGGATCTACTGTTGGCTGGATTGTTGTTAGTTCAGAAGTACCTTACCAGGCTGCCAAAAATGGACTTTTCCCTAAGTTTTTCAGTAAAACAAATAAAAAGGGTAGTCCTTCAAAATCATTATTTATTACAAATATGATGACACAAATCTTCTTATTCTCAACGATTTCTGGCACTGTTTCAGAAGCATATAATTTCGCTATCGTTGTAGCAACATTAGCTTATTTAATTCCATACCTTGTTTCTACTCTGTACCAATTTAAATTGGTTATTACAGGAGAAACGTATGATATAATGCCAGGATCTCGAATAAAAGACGGGGTTATTACTACATTAGCATTTGTATACTCTATTTGGGTTATCAAAACGGGAACTGCTGATTTAAAAACGTTCTTCTTAGGAATTGGATTGTTTATATTAGGTCTTATTCTTTATCCCGTATTAATGAAAAACTCACAAAAAACGAATTAAAAAAAGAGAAGCTTTTAGCTTCTCTTTTCTATTAAAAATCCGTAATTAACTTTTCTTTTAACTCTCCTACGGATAAAGGTTTTGCATAATAAAATCCTTGTACATAGTCACAGCCCATGGATTGTAATAAACTTTCTTGTTCTACCGTTTCTACCCCTTCAGCAACTACTGCTAAATTTAAACTATGGGCAATTTCAATAACAGATTTTACAATCGTTCTTTCTGGCTGTGCATGATCATAATGAAATTCACGAATAAAATTACGATCAATTTTTACGATATCAAGTGGCAATTGTTTTAAATAATACAATGAGGAATAGCCAGTTCCAAAATCGTCTAAAGCAATTAATACGCCCATACTTCTTAATTCTTGTAATGTAGCGATAATATAATCAAAATGGCGAACAGCAATACTTTCCGTTATTTCTAAAATTAAACGATTCGGAGGAAAACCAGTTCTCCTTAAGATGCTACGTACAGACAAAATAAAACGCTTCTGCATTAATTGTTGTATGGATAAATTCACAGATAACCTTAATCCTTCTTGGTAATCCGGTAATGTTTTAAACAGGCGACACGATTTTTCTAATACCCAATCTCCTAATTTTATAATAAGTCCAGATTCTTCAGCTACTGGAATAAATTCGCTTGGTGAAATAGGCCCTTCTTCTGTCATACAGCGCACTAAAGCCTCAATGCCAGTATATTTCTTCGTTTTCAAATCAATGATAGGTTGTAATACTACATCTAATTCTTCATCACGAATTGCCTTTTGCAAAGCAAACTCGATTTTCATTCTACGATTTATTTTTGCACGTAACTCATCTGTAAAGAAACACGCCGCATTTCTTCCCTGTTCTTTCGCACTATACATAGCTAAATCCGAATTTTTCAATAGTGTTTCCACGTCTTGTCCATCTTGTGGATATGAACAAAGTCCTAGACTAGCTGAAATGTATACTTCATGACCTTCAAGCATAAATGGTGCCTGAAAACATGACAATACCGATGTCGCTAACTGCCGCATCTCATCTTGTGTATGTTCATTTGTTAACAGCACAAATTCGTCGCCACCTAGCCTAGCCAGAACATCCTTCTCTCCTAACACATAATGCAACCGTGAAGCAACTTCGCTTAAAAGTAAATCTCCTATCATATGACCTAACGTATCATTTACTAATTTAAAACGATCTAAGTCAAAGTATATTATGCCAAATTCCTTTTTCCCTGCAATCAGTTCATTAACAGTCGTTATTAGCTGTAATCGGTTCGGTAAACTCGTTAAAGCATCATGATATGCAAGTTCCCTATAACGGCTTTCACTCAATCGTAATCTCTGTTCTGCTTCTTTTCTACTACTAATGTCATTTCGGATCGCGATAAATTGATACGGCTCTCCTTTTTCGTTTAAAAATGGAACAATTGTGGTTTTAACCCAATAATATGTACCATCTTTTGCTTGATTTTGGATTTCACCTCTCCATACTTTCCCATTCAAAATACGCTTCCATAAGTTTTGAAAAAAAGTTTTCGGATGATATCCTGAATTTAAAATACGATGATCTTTTCCTATTAACTCTTCTCTTTTATATTTGGAGATTTCACAAAACTTATCATTTACATATGTAATAAGACCTTTTCGGTCTGTAATTGCAACAATTGAAGACTCATCTAATGCTAACTTTAAATCTCGCAATGAAGAGTCATATAATGCATGACCTCTTTGTTCTAGCATGCGCATCTCTCCTTGCTTCCTATCTAACTAAAACACAACTTGTTTCTTTTCATAGAAATAGAGATATTTCATTTTCTAATAATAACCCTTTACATACATCACATTTTGAATTATGCCGATTAAAATAACATAATATTATTTGTAAAAAAAAGCAATATAATACCGTTCCAATTATAATTAGTAGCTTCTCATCTCCCTAATTAGCTTGCCTTATTATACCGCATTCCTTTAACTTGCTCTATGCAACCCTTGTTCCTACTCATTCCACTCGCGTCTAACCTCTATGCTTTTTAATAGCAAAATAGACATTAGAACATACTATATAACTATTCACGAATAATAATATAAAAGTTTAAATTGGTATATATGTTTTTGAATTACAATAATAAAATATTAACATATTTTTACCTTTATTTTGGAAGTATTTTATAAATAAATATAGTATTAAACAAAAAAGAGGATAACCTCTTTTTTGTTTAATACTGATATGGTATTTGCTGATAACCTGGGTATGGAACTGGATATGGTGCTGGATATGTTACTGGGTACGGTGCTGGATAATAACCTCCACTTGCTGCACCCGTTAATGCACCTGCTGTAAGCCCACCTAACATACCTCCCGCAAAACTTCCTGGGAAAAATCCGCCGCCCCATGAGCCGCCTCCACCCCAGCCCCATCCACCACCGTGATGATGATGATGATGGTGATGATCATAATGGTTGTGTCCTCCATGATGATTATGTCCGCCATTATGATGGTGTCCTCCATGATGATTGCGATAATACACTCCGTTATTTTCTATATAATTCATTATTCACCTCTCCCTTTCAATTTCCTCACTTTAATATTGTATGAATAATACGGATCTTGTTGGTAATCTGGATAATAAGCATAATTCGAGTAATATGGATAACCATATCCGCCATGACCAAATCCTCCAATTGGACGACCATACATTTTATTCATCCCTTTTGCTATATAAAGTGAAATTTTAATCGGCGCGGGCTTTGTCCCTCCCCCACTGATTATTAGCCCAAATCAATCGGGCATTTATGGACAATCATTTCCCGCCTAACTTCCTTGCACTCATCGAATTTTGAGATGGGATTTTTACTACCCAGCAAATAACGGGATAACAACGTAACAATATACTGTATGTAGGACAAATGCGGAAAGTATAGGACAAATGTCTATATTTTGTAAAAAAAACAAAACACTTTATAATAAGGATGTCAGATTATATCTTCTATTTAAGAAGTCTATATTTAAGAAAGATTAGAGGAATTATATAGAAATGAAGAAACCTATCGTTCAATTATTATTAATATTTACAATCGTATCTATCGTTCTTTTCCTATTAAATACATCGGTTATTTCGTTATATACGTTTGTCGGTGCTCTATGGTCCATCACAATCGTAGGAATTTCATTCGTTATTTTTATAGAAAATAGATCTCCCCAAAGTACTTTAGCTTGGTTTTTAGTATTAGCACTTCTTCCCGTTGTAGGTGTACTTTTATACTCTATTTTCGGGCGTAGCCGTTGGAGAAGAAAAAAACATCTCCATCGTTCAGAAGAACAAAGAAAATTATTCCGCGAAATATTAGAAGGAAGACGACTAGAATTATCACTCACAGTCCCATTACATGAACGTTCCATACATTTAACAGAAGTCGTACAAAAATTTGGAGGCGGGCCTGCCGCAGATAGAACGACGACAAAACTTTTAACAAACGGCGATCAAACCTTTTCAGAAATTTTGCAAGCAATCGAGAATGCAAAACATCACATACATATTCAATACTATATTTATAAATCTGATGAGATTGGTACAAAAGTACGAGATGCTTTAATACAAAAGGCAAGCGAGGGTGTTATTGTACGCTTCCTTTATGATGGACTCGGAAGTAATACGTTAAGACGACGATTTTTACAACCTATGAAAAAAGCTGGAATTGAAATTGTCGAATTTGACCCTATTTTTTCAGCTTGGTTACTGGAGACAGTTAATTATCGTAATCATCGTAAAATCGTCATTGTAGATGGAGAAATTGGTTTTACCGGAGGGCTTAACGTAGGTGATGAATATCTTGGTCGCTCAAAAAAATTCCCTGTTTGGCGTGATAGTCATTTAAAAATAGAAGGAAAAGCATTGTATAAATTACAAGCCATCTTTCTAGAAGATTGGCTTTATGCGTCTAGTGGATTGAATACTTATTCTTGGGATCAATTTATGAATAGACAATACTTCCCAGGAAAAGAAATTCTGGATGCAACAGGTGCGGTGCAAATTGTAGCAAGTGGACCAAGCTCAGATGATAAAAGCATTCGTAATACATTACTAGCTGTTATGGGCTCAGCCAAAAAATCTATTTGGATCGCTACACCATACTTTATTCCGGATCAAGAAACTTTAACATTATTACGCTTAAGTGCAATATCTGGCATAGATGTACGCATTTTATATCCTGGTAAGAGTGATAGTATTATTAGCGATCAAGCATCTCAATCCTATTTCACTCCACTTTTAAAAGCCGGTGCTTCTATTTACAGTTATAAAGATGGATTTATGCACGCAAAGATTGTACTCGTTGACGATAAAATTGCAACAATCGGAACAGCAAATATGGATGTACGTAGCTTTGAATTAAATTATGAAATTATTAGCGTACTCTATGAATCGGAAACCGTTCATGATATTAAACGCGATTTTGAAGAAGACTTTAAACACTCTACTGAAATTAAATGGAACTCATTCCAAAAAAGAAGTATCAAAAAAAGAATATTAGAGTCCTTTATGCGACTGATTTCTCCTTTACTATAAGCAATCAATGTGATATTGATTGCTTTTTCTTTTATATTTCCCCCTTCTCCTTTTCTTTGCATACCATATTAAAACAAGTTATCATAAGATGTATTACTTTATGAAAATAATGTTAGGTGGGAAATACATGTTAGAACAATTTCATATACATTCTGATTTAAAACAGCAGCTTTCTACAATTCATGAAAAGAATAAACAAGAAGCTGGTGAAAATGCTCATTTAATCGGTACTAAAATATATAAAGCATCTGATAACAGCATTATCGAAGATGCTATTACGGCACTTCTTCTTGGCAAAAATATTCTATTAAAAGGACCAACTGGTAGTGGTAAAACGGTACTAGCGGAAACTCTTTCTTCTTTATTCCAAAAACCAATGCATAGCATTAACTGTTCTGTCGATTTAGATGTGGAAGGTATTTTAGGATACAACACATTACAAACGAAAGACGGGGCATCTGAAGTTACGTTCGTTAACGGTCCTCTTATGAAAGCAATGAAGAACGGTCACTTCCTATATATTGATGAAATCAATATGGCAAAACCTGAAACGTTACCACTTCTTCACGGTGCACTAGATTACCGTAAAATGATTACAAACCCATTTACACAAGAAGTTGTATACGGTGATGACGAATATCGCGTAATTGCTGCGATTAACGAAGGTTACGTTGGGACAAGTGAACTAAACGAAGCATTAAAAAACCGTTTTGTTATTATTGAAGTTCCTTATATTCAAGGTGACACATTAAAAGAACTATTACTATCTGAATCAAAATTAAATGATGTTGCAACAATTGAAAAGTTCGTTGCATTTGCAAGCGACCTTATGCCTTTAGCTCGTGATGGCCGTGTAAGTGAAGAAGCAGCAAGTATTCGTGGTATTATCGACGCATGCGATTTAGGTGTATATATTCCTGTTATGCGCGCTATTGAGCGAAGCATTATTGCGAAATTAAATGATGAAACAGAACAAATGACTGTCCGTGAATTAGCAGAAAGTTATTTCTTTGAGGGATAATTCATGAGACAAATTTTTAGTGACAAAAAAATTGATGCGTCGCTGTTTCTACAAATGGAAAACTTAATGTATGCCCTTCTAAAAGAAGACGATGCCTATCTTGAATATGGCTATAAAGCATACTACGACGAAATTGAAAAAAAGGTTGTCATTAGTCACTTTTGGGATGATCGAAAAGAAGAAGATACAGTAATCGGATTAAAAAGCGAAGTGTTCTTAAAAGCACTTGGTAATAAACATTACTCGGACATGGCTTTAATTCGTTCTTACGCGATTGAATTACAAGAATCGCCCCTAAAGAAGTTCTTAACACAATTATTTGTTCTATTAGAAGATTTACGTGTCGAGGAAATCGTAAAAAACTTACGACCTGGCACGAAACATATTTTTAAACGCCGAAAAGAAATGTACCGCAATTACTTCGGCTCACAAAATGAAATAAACCGCGTTCGTAACTATCACGGTGATCGTCTATTTTGTCTATGTTACCTTTCATTAACGAGCGATAAATATGAAATGTTTACTAATGAATATTTCGAGCAAATTGAAGTAATTTTGCATGAGACATTCCAAGCCCGTAATACGGAAGATATTATGTATATCGTTGAGAAAATTCGCTACCGCTTAGAGGAGCTTCTTGAAAATGATATGCTTAACAATTATTTCGGACATGCTCCGCTTTATTTATCTGTCATTGCAGATGAAAAGAACTGCCGCGTTGAAGATTTAGCAAATGATGATACACAGCTCATAGATGACGATGACAATAAAAACAAAATGGATGAAAGCTTCTCCACATGGCATCGTGAAAATAAAAATAACGAAAACGAGAACTTTTTACGCTTTGAATTAGAAAGCGGAACAAAAACAAACATGATGGGTGATACTGCTCGTGAATCAGAAGATGGCGATCAAGCACTTGGTTCTGTACAAGGTACTTCTCAAAAAAGTACACAATCCAACTTTGATGGTGCTGATACAGAAGAAGCAAGAGCTTCACACGCTTCTAGCCAAAGCGAGGGTGCATATGGTAAGTATAATGTAGGTGCCTCTCATACATTTAAAGAAGCTCGCAAATCAAATCCTGACGAGAAAAAAGATTACCAAGCTATCAAATCAGTCGTTAATAAAGATGTAAAAGAATTAAAGAAAATTATCGAAAAAACGATTGAAAATAAAACGAATGCAAATAGTGATAAATACTACGGAAGACTTCGGAAGAAATTCCTTCGTATTTATACTGAAAAGCAGCCGCGCATGTTTTATAAAAAAGGACAAGAATCGCAAGAGCTCGACGTTGCATTCCAACTATTAGTGGATTGTTCTGGTTCTATGTATAACAAAATGGAAGAAACGAAGAAGAGTGTTGTCTTATTCCATGAAGCGTTGAAATCTTTAAAAATCCCGCACGCTATTAGCGGATTTTGGGAAGATGCTTCTAGTGCTAAACCTGAAGATAAACCGAACGTTATCCATGAGGTTGTAAATTACAAAAACTCAACGTTACCAAACGTTGGTCCAGAAATTATGCAACTTCGTGAAGAAGAAGATAACCGCGACGGATATATTATTCGTATCGTTTCTGAAAAGCTTGCGAAAAGACCAGAAAAACATAAATTTCTATTAGTCTTCACAGACGGTGAACCTTCTGCCCTAGACTATCAACAAGACGGAATTTTAGATACGCATGAAGCTGTGAAACTCGCTCGTAAAAGTGGTATGGAAGTAATCGGTATCTTCATCGAAGAAGGCGAAGTGAAAGAAGCAACTTATCAATTAATGAAAAACATTTATAATCATCACTTCTTAGTTGCAAATCATGCTGAAGATTTACGATTGAAGATTAAACCATTGCTGAAAAAACTATTACTGAAGACGATTGAATAGAAAAAGGAGCCTTTTGGCTCCTTTTTCTCGTTCAATTACTTTTTTTCTGGTTGAAACTTGTATGGAATAGCTACTTCTAACAATGACTCGAATCCTCCATCGTAGAATGGGAATCGTTCAGTTGCGATTGTTCGCTCCACCCACTCTATCGCAGAAATTTCTCCCTCATCTTCTGCATGTACCTCGCCCGTTAGTACTTTCGCTCGAAATGTAAAAAGTAGTGCGTGATTCCCGGATTCTTCAAAGAATTTTTCATTGATTGCAACAAGTCCACCTGCCATAGCAGTTAAACCTGTCTCTTCTTTTACTTCCCTTACTAGAGCTTCCTCTAACGTCTCACGCTTTTCAACAGCCCCGCCTGGCAATGACCAAACGTTTTGTTCTACATTATGTACCATTAATATTTTATCTGTTTCTTCGTCATGTATTAGTGCATATACGACATCAACTCTTTGCATGTTATTTTCACCCTCTCAAAAAGAATGAAGAGCCGATTCCTAAGAATCGACCCTTCCTATTAATTCATCACTAACTCAGCTGTGAGCTTTTTTTTTAACTTAGCCAACATGTCCGTTGTCATTTTGTCTAAATCGTATTCTGCTTTAAAGCCCCACTCTTTCATTGCTGCTGTTGCATCAATAGAGTTTGGCCAGCTATCAGCGATTGTTTGACGAGCTGGATCTACTGCGTAATCCATTGTAAACGTCGGGATGTGTTTACGAATTGATGCTGCAATTTGCTCTGGCTCGAAGCTCATTGCTGTAATGTTGAACGCATTTCTATGCACTAGCTTACTTGAATCAGCTTCCATTAATGAAATGATCGCTTGTAAAGCATCTGGCATATACATCATATCCATGTACGTTCCTTCAGCAATGTATGAGGTGTATGCACCTTTTTTAATCGCCTCATAATAAATTTCAACTGCATAGTCAGTTGTTCCGCCTCCTGGAGGAGCTACGTAAGAAATTAAGCCTGGGAAACGTACACCGCGCGTATCAACGCCAAACTTTTGATGATAATAATCACATAGTAATTCTCCTGCTACTTTGTTTACCCCATACATCGTAGTAGGACGCTGAATTGTATCTTGTGGCGTATTATCTTTCGGCGTTGATGGACCGAATGCACCGATAGAACTTGGCGTGAAAAACTTACAGTTTAATTCACGAGCTGCTTCTAATGCATTTACAAGTCCACCCATATTTAAATTCCAAGCAAATAACGGATTTTTTTCTGCTGTTGCTGAAAGTAAAGCTGCTAAATGAATAATTGTATCTACTTCATTACGCTTTGCAATATCATGTAGTTTTTGCCCATCTGTTACATCTAACGTTTCAAATGGACCAGACGTTACTACTTCACTATCTGTTTCACGAATATCTGTTGCAATAACGTTTGATGCGCCGTATACATCACGAAGTTTCATTACTAGTTCAGAACCAATTTGCCCTAAAGAACCGGTTACTAGAATTTTTTTCATTTTCCCCACTCCTCATTTGCAAGCTATTCAAAAGATGTCGTTACTTAAATGATGCCCATTTCTTTCCCTACTTTTTCATATTTAAGAATTGCTTCATCTAGCATTTCCTTCGTATGAGCTGCTGTAGGCATATTACGAACGCGTCCTGTTCCTTTAGCTACAGTTGGGAACACGATAGATTTTGCGTATACGCCTTCTTCATTTAGACGTCTACTAAATTCTTGTGTTAATACTTCATCACCAATAATACAAGGTGTAATTGGCGTTTCACTTTCTCCGATGTTAAAGCCAAGTTCTTTTAACCCTTGTTTTAAATAGCGACCATTTTCCCATAAACGATCGTGTAACTCTGTGCTTTCCATTAAGATTTCAATTGATCTCATGCAAGCTGCTGCATCAGCTGGTGTTAATGCTGTAGAGAATAAGAATGGACGTGAACGAACTTTTAACCAATCAATTAAGTTTTGTTTCCCTGCTACATATCCACCAATTACCCCAATTGCTTTTGATAATGTACCAATTTGGAAATCAACTCTATCAGAAAGACCGAAGTGCTTCACAGTACCTGCACCTTTTCCAAGTACCCCTGAACCATGTGCATCATCTACATATGTCATTAAATCTAGCTCTTCTGCAATCTCAACAATTTCTGGTAATTTTGCAATATCTCCATCCATTGAGAAAACACCGTCTGTAATAACCATTAATTTATTGTAAAGACCTGATTCTTTCGCCGCGATTGCTTTTTGGCGTAAATCTTCCATATCAGAATGTTTATAAACGATGATTTTCGCTCTTGATAGACGACTACCATCAATAATAGATGCATGATTTAATTCATCTGAAAGAATCGCATCATTTTTATCCATAACAGCTGAAATCGCTGCCATATTACAATTAAATCCTGATTGATAAGCAATTGCTGCTTCTGTATGTTTAAACTTTGCAATTATTTCTTCTAATTTAATATGCAAATCTAAAGTACCGTTAATTGTACGAACAGCTCCTGCTCCAACACCGTACTTATGAATTGCACCAATCGCTGCTTCTTGTAAGCGATTATCAGTCGCTAATCCAAGATAGTTGTTTGAAGATAAGTTAATATATTCTTTGCCGCCAATTGTAATAATCGGTCCATTTGGACTTTCAAGCGGATCAATTACGTTATAAAGCCCCTTTGATTTTAAATCCTCTAAATTTTCTTCTAAAAATTTCGCAAGTGTTTTACTAGACATCGTGAAGCCTCCCATCGTTCATGTAAGCGGATTATTATCTTAATAGTTCTAATAATCCCTCTACTAGCTTAACACGTTTTCAGAATTTATTATAGAAAAATAGTTTAAAGAAACCGCTTACAAATTTTAATTATATATGATTCATTACAAGAAATCTATCATTTACATTCCATATTTGATAGAATTAAAAAAATATTTAGGGAGGCTTCAAACATGGCATTTACAGAATCCGATGTATATAATAACGAAGCTTTTTTTGAGCAATATATGAAACGAAGATACCGCGAAAATAGCCCCAATGAATCCATTGAAAAGCCAGCATTCTTTCAACTCATTGGTGATGTAAAAGGAAAACAAATTCTCGATTTAGGTTGTGGCGATGCTAAGTTTGGCGAGGAATTATTAGAAAACGGATGCCACTCTTACACCGGCATTGAAGGCTCTCAGCTTATGTATGAAAAAGCTAAAAAACAACTAGAAAATAAAAATGGATCTGTTCATTTGATAAACCTCAAAGATTATACATACTCCCCATCTACTTTTGATTTAGTCACATCTAGACTCGCTTTACATTATATTGAACATCTTCATATCATTTTTCAAAATGTGTACAAAACTTTAAAAACAAATGGAACCTTCATCTTTAGCGTTCAACATCCTGTTATTACCTCTTCATTTGAAAGCTTGCAAACGAGTGGTAAAAGAACGAACTGGTTCGTCGATGATTATTTTAAACTAGGTAAACGGGTTGAACCATGGATTGACCAAGAAGTTATTAAATATCATCGTACAACGGAAGAGTATTTCACATTATTACAGCAAGCCGGATTTACCATTATAAATCTAAAAGAAGCTACACCAAATCAAACCTATTTTCAAAGTGAAGAGGAATATGAACAACGTTTACGAATTCCCCTCTTTCTATTATTTTCTTGTAAAAAATAAAAAGACGATGAATCCCCATCGTCTTTTTTCGTTATCTCATTGCTTGAGCAACTTCTTTAACTAATCGTCTTCCTCTTCCGTGCGGGATACATAGTGGTGTTCCAAACAACGGATCCGTACTGATTTGACACTCCATACGGAATACATCCCGAACTAACTTCTGGTCAATAACTTCTTCTGGTTTACCTTGTGCATATATTCGTTTATCTTGAATAGCTACAATGTTGTCTGCATAACGGCATGCCAAATTCAAATCGTGTAATACCATAACAATTGTTCGTTGCTCTGTTTCATTTAATTCAAATAATAAATCTAGCACTTCAATTTGGTGAGTCATATCTAAATATGTAGTTGGCTCATCTAGTAAAATAATGTCTGTATCTTGTGCAAGCGTCATTGCAATCCAAGCACGTTGACGTTGCCCACCTGAAAGAGCATGCACATCCCGTTCAGCAAATTCTGTCATACCTGTTGCTGCAAGTGCCTTCTGTACCATTTCCTCGTCTTTTTCTGACCATTGCTTTAACCAAGTTTGATATGGATAACGTCCTTGCTTTACAAGTTGCAATACTGTAAGCCCTTCTGGTGCTTGGGGTCCTTGCGGTAAGATTGCCATTTGACGAGCAATTTGCTTCGTTTGCATACTTTGTAACGCTTGATTATCTAACAAAATATTACCATTTGTTGGCTTTAATAATCTAGCTAGTGAACGTAATAAAGTTGATTTTCCACAACCGTTAGAACCGATGAAGATTGTAATTTCACCTTTTGGAATTTCTAAATCCAACTCCTCGATAATAATTGTTTCACCATAGGACAGCGTCAAACGTTTTGTCTCCAATGCTTTTTGCATATTCATCTCCCTTTATGAATTCCGACTTTTATAAAGTAAATAAATAAAATAAGGTGCACCAATTGCTGATGTAAATACCCCTGCTGGAATTTCAAGTGGTGTGAAAATTGTGCGCCCAATTAAATCCGCAGCGAGTACTAAAATTGCACCGACAATAGCTGCAACTGGGAGTAATGCACCGTATAAAGAACCAACTAATCTTCGCGAAATATGAGGTGCCATTAAACCAACAAACCCAATCCCTCCGGCAAAGGCAACCGCCCCACCAATTAAAGCTGTACTAAGTAATAACATAAATACACGCGACTTCGTTAAAGGAACACCAAGTCCTACCGCTATATCATCCCCTAGCTCTTGTGCATTTAAATGTCTAGCAGCGATAAAAGATATTACCGTTAAAATGAGAACCCAAGGCGCAAGTACCATCACATTTTGCCATGAAGAGCCGTAAACAGTACCTGTAATCCATACATTTGCTTGGCTCGCTTGATAAATTGGTGCTAGTAACATAAATAACGTTGTTGCCGCTTTCGTTAACGCCCAAAATCCAACACCAATTAAAACAAGACTAATCGGTGATAAGCCATCATTTTTCCATGCAAATAAATATACAAAAAGCGCTACAATCGTCGCTCCAGCAAAAGCTGCGAGCGGCATATAATGAATGCTTACTGTTAGCGCATTGTTTTTATCACTAAATATAGCTAAAAAGAGTACAACTGCTACGCTTGCACCACCTGTAATTCCAATGATATCAGGGGAAGCAAGCGGATTTCTAACGAGCCCTTGTAAAATACAACCTGCTACAGCAAGTGCAATTCCTACAAGGATCGCAATTAAAATACGCGGCATACGAAACTTATTTACAACCATATTTGACATCGCATCGCCATTTCCAGTAATCGCTTGCCATACGTCATAAGGAGCAATTTTCATATCTCCCATACCTGCACTTGCAAAAAATAATCCTATTAAAATTACTAATAAACTCACCAAGACGAGACTAGCTCGTTTATACATTAAAAACGAGAATCCATCTTTTCCTATACGAAACGGGATATACTTCTTCATTTGCTAAGCCCTCTCTTACGTGCAATATAAATAAAGAATGGGGCCCCGATAAATGCTGTCATAACCCCTACTGGTACTTCTTGTGGCATAATGACATATCTTGCGGCTATATCCGCTAAGATTAATAGTATTGCACCTAACAATCCGCTATAGGGCACTCTCCATCTGTGGTCAACTCCAACAAGAAATCTGGCAAAATGCGGAGTTACAATTCCTATAAATCCTATTGGGCCAGCAACCGCAACTGAACCACCCGACAACAATACAATAATGAGTAGTACGAATGATTTCATTAAAATTGTTCGTTGTCCGAGACCTTTTGCAACATCTTCTCCCATCATCAATGTATTTACTTTCCCTGCCATCATAAGAGAGGCAATCCATCCTACTAATAAATACGGAAATACAGATTGTAAAATTTCTATTTTTCTTCCTTGTACAGATCCGGCAAGCCAAAACAATACTTCTTCCATTGCCTTTTCATTCAAAACAAGCAACCCTTGTGTTAATGATGAAAATAAAGCACTTATCGCGACACCTGCTAATGTTAACTTAAGAGGAGTCGTCCCTTCTTTTCCTAAAGAACTAGAAGCAAATACAAGTACAGCTGCAATTGCCGCTCCTAAAAAGGCAATCCACGTGAAAGCCGATAATGACGTCACGGAAAAGATAACAATTGCTACAACTATGAAGAACGCAGCGCCTGAATTTAATCCAATAAAATCTGGTGAAGCAAGTGGATTCTTAGTTAAAGTTTGCATAAGACAGCCTGCAATGGCTAAACTAGCACCAACACTAGCTGCAATTAACGCCCTAGGCAGACGTACATTTTGAATAATAATATGTTCATTGGAACCATTAAAATGGAAAAAAGCATCCAATGCTAGTTTCCAACTCGTATTTGTATATCCGAAAATAATACTTCCCCAAATACAAATAACGACTGCAATGATTCCAACAAATAATCCAATCCATTTTGCTCGATTTGTTTTTAATAACATGCAGCGTTTCCCCTTCAATGTATAATGATACGTTGTTAGTGTATTTCAACTTAATTCTTATTGTCAACGGAAATGAGAATTATTTTCATCCATATGTATTGACAATCAAAAGATAAAGGCTTAATATCATGCTTGCTATTGAAAAATATTCTCAACATGTAGGGGGTACATAATGAATTTCATGCGGAAGAAATCGTTTACAGTATTTGTATTTTTACTAGCATTTTCAATGCTTTTAAGTGCTTGTGGAAAATCAAATAACAAAGAAGAATCTACAAAAGAAGATAATAAAAAAGAAGTGGTTACTGTAGAACATGCAATGGGTAAAACAGAAGTTCCTGCTAATCCAAAACGTGTAGTTATCTTAACAAATGAAGGAACTGAAGCTTTACTTGAATTAGGTGTGAAACCAGTTGGTGCTGTAAAGTCTTGGACTGGTGACCCATGGTATCCACATATTAAGGATAAAATGACAGATGTAAAAGTTGTTGGTGATGAAGGACAAGTTAACGTTGAAACAATTGCTTCTTTAAAACCGGACTTAATTATTGGTAACAAAATGCGCCACGAAAAAGTGTACGAACAACTAAAAGCAATTGCACCTACTGTGTTCTCAGAAACATTACGTGGTGAATGGAAAGATAACTTCAAATTTTATGCAAAAGCATTAAATAAAGAAAAAGAAGGCCAAAAGGTTTTAGCTGATTACGAAACACGTATGAAAGATTTAAAAGGCAAACTTGGTGATAAAGTAAATCAAGAAATTTCTATGGTACGCTTTATGCCTGGTGATGTTCGTATTTATCACGGTGATACATTCTCTGGTGTTATTTTAAAAGAACTTGGATTTAAACGTCCTGGTGATCAAAATAAAGATGATTTTGCAGAGCGTAACGTATCTAAAGAACGTATTTCGGCAATGGATGGCGATGTATTATTCTACTTCACATTCGATAAAGGCAATGAGAAAAAAGGTTCTGAACTAGAAAAAGAATATATAAACGATCCTCTATTTAAAAACTTAAATGCAGTAAAGAACGGAAAAGCATACAAAGTTGACGACGTTATTTGGAATACAGCTGGCGGTGTAATGGCTGCTAACTTGCTACTAGACGACATTGAAAAACGCTTCGTTAAATAAATTTATTCTAACCAGCTCCCCTCTTTTATGGAGCTGGTTTTTTCATTTCACTGAAGTGTCACATTATTTCATTTTGTATTTTTATTCCCAATATGTTATATTATAAAAGTAAATAGAATATATTTTCTCTATATCAGAATAAATATTTTAATCTAAATTTTCTGATTAATCACTATTTTAAATTCGTTTAGAATTCAATTACTACATTTGAAAACGCTTATTATCAAGTTTTCAGGGCAAAATACAATAACGGTTGAAGAAAATAGAACTTTTTTAGAAATTTTCTTTCTATTTCCATATAATTCTATTGACTTCTAAATATTTTGTAAATTAAAATGATTACATAAATATCCGTTATACAGGATTAGGGGGAAACAAAAATGGATGCAGCTTTAAAATTAGACAAAGCTGGAGAGCAACAATCACCAAAAAAACATCCACCAGGGTTATACTTGTTGTTCTTTACAGAAGCATGGGAAAGATTTAGTTATTACGGAATGCGTGGCTTATTAGTTCTTTATTTAACAACGAGCTTAGTAAGCGGCGGTTTAGGCTTTGATAAAGCAGTTGCAGTTCAAATTTACGGTATTTTCACAATGCTTGTATATTTCACACCTATTATTGGTGGCTGGTTAACTGACCACTTCATTACGAAACGACACGCCATTACTATTGGCGGTATCATTATGGCGATTGGTAACTTCGTACTATTTTCAATGAATACGAAAACTGGACTATTTTTAGGATTAGGATTATTAGTTATCGGTAACGGATTCTTCAAACCAAATATTTCGACTTTACTAGGTCAATTATATAGCGACAACGATTCTCGTCGTGATAGTGCCTTCACTATCTTCTACATGGGAATCAACTTAGGAGCTCTTATCGCTCCATTCATTTGCGGTTACTTCGCAGATTACAGATACGGTTTCTTAACAGCTTGTATCGGTATGATTATTGGGCAGATTGCATTTAACTTATTAGCACCTCGTTACTTAGGATCAGCTGGAACAACAGTTGTGGGTAAAAAATCTAAAGAACAAAATGCAAAAGCTGTTGAGAAAAAACCTTTAACACCACAAGAGAAAAAACGTACTGTTGCAATTTTAATTTTAACTTGTTTCGTTGTATTCTTCTGGGCAGGATTTGAACAAGCTGGTAGTTCTTTAACACTTTACACAGATAAGTTCGTAGATCGTACAATTGGTGGATTTACAATTCCAACACCTTGGTTCCAATCTGTAAACCCATTATTCATTATCTTATTAGCATTACCAGTTTCTGCATTATGGATTAAACTTTCAAAAACAAAAAATGGTGATTTAAAAATCCCTACAAAAATGGCTTTTGGTATGATTTTACTAGGAGTCGGGTACTTAGTTTTAACTTTAGCTGTTCTAAAAACTGGTAGCGATGAAGGTAACATTACAATGAAAGCAAACTTACTATTCATTGTATTCACTTACATGTTCCACACAATCGGTGAACTATTCTTATCACCAATTGGATTATCTATGGTAAGTGCGATCGCTCCTGTTAAATTAGCATCATTATTAATGGGTGTATGGTTAGCTGGTACTGGCTTTGCAAACTTATTAGCAGGACAATTAGCTGCTTTCACTCAATCTTTAGGATATTTAGAAGTATTTGCAAGCATCGGTGTTATCGTAATCGTACTAGGATTAGTACTTCTTATGTTCTCTAAGAAAATTGCACATATGATGGAATAACAAAAAGACGCTTCTAAAATTAGAAGCGTCTTTTTTATTATTTTTCCTCTAAAGCCGTCACGTCCACATGAACGCTCTCACCAGGATTAGATACGTCATACACTTGGGCACTCCCCTTCTGCTCATCACAGCTCTCAATCCATACTGGTACGCCCTCATATGTAACGTCAATTCTACTTGAAGAAGATAAGATTTGTTTCACACGTTGCACATCCATACTACTATCCCTCCTTTTGCTTACTACACTCCTTTGTATTTTTTCTTTTCCTTTTAGAATATATTCCGTAAGGCAGCATGTTGATTGATAGTCATTTCTTCCTCACATGTTAATATTTACTCTATCGCTACCTTTCTGACAAATAAAAAAAGACGTATATTCCACACGTCTTTTTCCATAATATTCAAATTTTAAGAAAATAATGTTTTTACTACTGCACTTACTTTATCATTATGGATTTGATAATACACTTCTAATCCTCGTCTCTCAAAGCGTACTACCTTATTTTGCTTTAACTTCGTTAAATGTTGTGAAACCGTTGATTGCGGAATTTCTAATACTTCCTGTAGTTGTGTTACATTACACGTTCCACGTTGCATTAGTTCCATTACTAGGCGTAGACGCAACGGATGCGCTAACGCTCTTAACATTTGTACATCTTCTTCTGAAATACGACATTCGAATTGATTTTGGCTCATAAAGTTCCCCTCATTTTCGTTTTTATTTTCTTTTTATTTATTTATATATCTGTTCTTATATTTCCTGTTACGACATAACTTTATCAACCTATAACGCTGAAAATTTTTTCCACCTTCATCAGCATAGAATTCAGGAAAAAATCCTTACTGATTTTGAATATTATACTATATGATATAACGAAAAAGCAAAACAAAGGGCTACAAATACTTTGCTTGCAAACGTTGTTTTATCAGGCTTTTTGTTATATTTTCACCTCATTGAAATGCAAAGTAATGATATTGTAAAATACCGTCTATAATTGATAAACTTCCGTAAAGTAGTTGGAGTATACTTAACCTCTTTGTTACACTAAAAGGAATTTTCAGTAAAAAGAGATGCTCTAGTATTAAGAATTTGCTTCTTATTTTTTATTCATATTACATTTGGCTGGAATGTTATTTAAAACCTCATAATGAAATAAACCACTCCTTCCCCCACTAGATCAAACAGGACAGATAAGTGCAATATATCAAACTTTATATTCGATACAAAAGACGGCATCTACTATACACCTATTGGGACAATGACATATGAACAAAATACTCACTGAATAAAGTTTCACTTTAAAAAACGCACTCAAATACATTTAAGTGCGCTTTTTTGTCTACTTTATGAACAAAGCTTTCTTTTAACACTATTATGGAATAATTATACTTTTTTACGTTGACAATAGTGTTGAAGGAGAATATACTAAGCATGTAAGTTGATTGTGAATTGTTTCACAAATAATGTGAATTTCTTCACATAAAATAGATAGGAGTTGTCATTATTATGAGTACTTGGACACAAATTTATGACCCATTAAACAATATTTGGCTATCTGCACTAATCGCAGCACTTCCAATTTTTTGCTTCATTATTTGTTTAGTGGGATTCAAAATGAAAGGTTACATGGCTGGGCTTTACAGTGTAATTGTTGCTATTATTCTTGCTATATTTGTTTATAAAATGCCTACAACTGCAGCAGTAGCATCTGCCGGATTTGGTGTTTTATCTGGATTTTATCCAATTTGTACTATCGTTATCGCAGCTATCTTCCTTTACAAATTAACTGTTAAAACAGAACAATTCAATGTCATTCGTGATAGCATTTCAAGTATTACAAATGATCAACGTTTACAAGTATTATTAATCGCTTATTCTTTCGGCGCTTTCTTAGAAGGCGCAGCTGGTTTCGGTGTTCCGGTTGCTATTACAGCTGCATTACTTGTAGGTATGGGCTTTAATCCATTAAAAGCAGCGGGCATTTGCTTAGTAGCTAATATCGCTGGTGGTGCTATGGGGGCTATGGGTATTCCAGTTACAGTACCTGCACAATTAACTGGAATAGATGCATTAACTGTCGGTCGTCAAGCAGTTTACATTTTGCCATTCATTAGCATTGTTTTACCGTTCTTACTTGTTTCAATGGTAGATGGATTTAAAGGCATTAAAGAAACTTGGCAAGGTATTCTTGTAAGTGGTGTTTCTTTCGCAATTACTCAGTTCGTTGTAACTTACTTCTTAGGCGCTGAACTTACTAATATTTTCGCAGCAGTCATAAGTATGGTCGCTCTTGCATTATTCTTACGTGTTTGGCAACCAAAGTCTTCTGCTAAAGAAGAAAAACAAGAAGAAAAAGAATCTCATACATTCAATCAAATTTTATATGCTTGGTCTCCATTCGTATTCTTAACTGCATTTGTAACAATCTTTAATTTAAAACCAATTAAAGCTTTATTTGCTCCGGATGGTCCATTGGCAAACTTAGTATTTAACATTCAATTCCCTGGTCTTCATAATCAAGTTATAAAAACTGCACCAATCACAAAAGCTGATACACCTTTCGCAGCGATTTTCAAACTAGATGTATTCTCTTCTACAACTACTGCGATTGTATTAGCAATTATCGTTTCACTTATCGTTTACCGCGTAAAAGGTAAAATGGTTAAAGAATTAATGATTGAAACAATAAAAGAATTAAAGGTTCCAGTATATACAATTTGTAGCGTTATCGCTTTAGCTTACGTAGAAAACTACTCTGGTATGTCATCTACACTTGGACTTGCATTCTCTTCTACTGGAAATGCATTCCCTATTCTTTCTCCAATCTTAGGATGGATTGGCGTATTCATTACTGGTTCAGTAGTATCTAGTGGTTCACTATTCGCACCACTTCAAGCAGTAACTGCCGATCAATTAAATATCGTCCCATCTACTCTCGTTTCATTAAACGTAGTTGGTGGCACAATAGCAAAAATGGTTTCACCACAATCCATAGCAGTTGCTTGTGCGGCAGTTGGACTAGTTGGTAAAGAATCTGCTCTATTTAAAACAGTGATGAAATATAGTTTAATCTTCTTAGCTATTATTAGCTTACTTCAATTAAATGCTGTATTTAATATCTTTTAAAAATAAAACACCGATCCAAATGGATCGGTGTTTTTTCACATTACATCTTCTTATTCTTTAATAAAGAAGCACCAGCAATTTCAGGATGCGTCATTTCGAATGGATCTAAAATAATATCCAATTCTTCTTCTGTCAGTACACCATGTTCTAAGCATAACTCCCTAACAGATTTTCCTGTTTCAATTGCTTCACGTGCAATACGAGATGCTGCTTCATAACCAATGTGAGGGTTAACTGCTGTAATAATTCCAACACTTTTCTCAACATATTGCTTCAGCAATTCTTCATTTGCTGTAATTCCTTTAATACAGTATTCACGGAATACACGGAATCCGTTATTCATAATACTAATAGATTGAATTAAATTAAATACAAGCACAGGCTCCATTACGTTTAATTCTAATTGTCCTGCTTCTGATGCCAAGCAAATTGTATGATCATTACCAATTACTTGGAAAGCAACTTGATTAATTACTTCTGCCATAACTGGATTTACTTTACCTGGCATAATAGATGAACCTGGTTGGCGTGCAGGCAATTGAATCTCTGCTAATCCGACACGTGGCCCAGACGCCATAATACGAAGATCGTTTGCAATTTTAGACATATTCATCATACATACTTTTAATGCCGCAGATACTTCTGTGTATGCGTCTGTGTTTTGCGTTGCATCAACTAAATGCTCTGCGCCGACAAGTGGGAATCCGCTAAATGTTCGTAAATGTTTTACCACTTGTTCAATGTACGTAGGATTTGCATTTAATCCCGTACCAACAGCTGTCGCCCCCATATTCACTTCATATAAATGTTGACGAGACTGTTTAATTCTTTTTATATCACGCGCAAGCACGCGGCTATACGCTTCAAATTCTTGTCCAAGGCGAATTGGCACTGCATCTTGTAAATGTGTGCGTCCCATTTTAATGACGTGATCGAACTCTTTTGCCTTTGTACGGAAAGCAGCATGAAGTTCTTCCATTGTAATAAGAAGCTCTTCTAACATCATAAGAGTTGCAATATGAATTCCCGTTGGAAACGCATCATTTGTTGATTGAGCCATGTTCACATGCGTATTTGGACTAATTTTCGCATACTCACCTTTTTCGTATCCCATACGTTCTAATGCTCTATTCGCAATTACTTCATTTGTATTCATATTAATGGAAGTTCCAGCACCACCTTGAATCGGATCTACAATAAATTGATCATGGAACTTTCCGTCAACAATTTCTTGTGCTGCTTCCGCAATTTCTTGCCCAATATCTTTAGCTAAATAACCAGTATCCATATTCGCATGTGCCGCCGCTTTTTTCACAATTGCCATTGCCGTAATGAGTGACGGATGAATGCGATATCCTGTAATTGGAAAGTTTTCTACGGCACGTAATGTTTGTACACCATAATAAGCTACACTTGGTACTTCCTTTTCACCTAAAAAGTCTTTTTCTATACGTATATCCTTCGTTGCTATCATTTGCATCACCTATACTTTTTTCATTCTAAATCCTTATCTAAAAAAATCCGCCATCTCAAAATACGAGTATTATTCAGAAGAATTTTTCAGGATCCACCTTCACTATATAGCACCTCTTTTGAAAGCGCAAACATTTAATTTTCTATATATCCTTTTTATTAAAGTTTATAGAAAATCATTCTTCTACTTTCTTTATCTCCACTCGTTTAATTTGATGCATATCCTTTTCAAGGACTTTAAAATAAAAGCCATGTTTCTCAATAACATCCCCTTCAGCAACGACTTGTTTTTGTACCATGATCCAACCACCAATTGTATCTACATCATCAGCAACCAAATGTATGCCAAATAAATCATTTACTTCACTAATAAGCACTTTTCCCTCTACAATTTTACATCCTTCGCTTATGTGTTCGATAGGCGGGTGTTCATCTTCATCGTATTCATCTCGAATTTCTCCAACAATTTCTTCTAAAATATCTTCTAGCGTGACAATGCCTGCTGTACCACCATATTCATCATATAATACAGCTAACGGAATTCGCCTTCTTTGCATTTGTAATAGCAAATCATGAATTGGGATATTTTCTAATACTTCAATAACTGGCCTTGTATATGGTGTAATCGAGCACTCTTCCTCTCGATTACCATCCATATAACGAATAAATAAATCTTTTACATTAACCATTCCGATAATCTCATCTTTATCTTCACCAAATACAGGATATCTCGTATATTTTTCTTGCGCAATTACTGTAATATGTGTTTCAAACGGCTCGTCCTCATATAATCCTACAACTTCCGTACGAGGTACCATAATTTCCTTTGCTACTCTATTATCGAATTCAAAAATATTATTTACGTATTTAAATTCCCTTTGATTAATCTCTCCGCTCTCATAGCTCTCCGATAAGATTAACCTTAATTCTTCTTCTGAATGAGCTACTTCATGTTCAGAAGCTGGATGTAATCCAAATAAACCTGTTACAAGCCTTGCCGAACCATTTAAAGCCCAAATAAACGGATACATAACTCGGTAAAAATAAATAAGTGGCTTCGATAATAATAAGCTAACTTGCTCTGACCTTTGTATAGCTAATGTTTTTGGGGCAAGTTCCCCAATAACAACATGTAAAAATGTAATCACTGCAAAGGCAATAATAAATGAAATTGTACTAGCAATGGCAGGAGATAATTGTAACTTTAAGAACAATGGCTCGAGTAAATGTTTTATAGTTGGCTCTCCTAACCACCCGAGCCCTAACGCAGTAATCGTAATACCTAACTGACATGCTGATAAATACTCATCTAAATTTGCAGTTACTTTTTTAGCAGCCAATGCACCTCGTCGTTTTTCAGTAACGAGTTGATCAATGCGACTGCTACGCACCTTAATAATTGCAAACTCAACAGCCACAAAAAAAGCTGTTAATGCAATAAGAATGGCTACCATCAATAATTTTAAAATATCCACGTATGTCCTTTAGCTTTCTTAGCTAAAGTTACACCTCCTTTTAAAAAGAAGTTTCACTTTAGTTTCTTCAATTATTAGAAAGCAACCCTATATAAAATTCACCAATTTTCAAACCTCATATAATTCTAAAGGTAAACCGTCAGGATCTTGGAAAAAGACGAATTTCTTCCCCGTTATTTCATCAATACGTATCGATTCCGTCTCAACACCACATTGATTTAAATGCGTCACAGCTTCTTCTATATTTATAACTGCAAATGCTAAATGTCTAAGACCAGCTGCTTCTGGAAAACTTGGGCGCTCAGGCGGACTTGGAAATGAAAATAATTCTATTTGATACTCTTCTCCTACACATAAATCCAACTTATAAGAATCGCGTTCCTTTCTATATACTTCATTTATCACTTTAAAACCTAATATTCTAGTATAGAAATCCTTTGACACTTCATAATTCGAACAAATAATTGCAACGTGATGCACTTTACATATATTCATGATTTCTCTATTCCTTTCTTTACCAAAGATGCATATTCTCCCTTGAAATGAAAAACATATATAGCAGAACATCTCTTTTAGGGGGCTTACTATGAAATTTATCACTTTTTTTGTCGGACTTATCGTCGTTTTCTTCCTTGCTTATATTGCTAGCAATAATAAGAAACACATTAAATTCAAACCTATTTTCATCATGCTTATTATACAGTTAATTTTAACCTATTTATTATTAAATACAGAAATTGGTCTCATACTTATCCGGTTCATTTCCAGCCTTTTCACAAAGCTACTCGAGTATGCTGCTGATGGTATAAACTTTGTGTTTGGCGGTCTTGCAAATAAAGGTGAGATGTCGTTTTTCCTTACTGTATTATTACCGATTGTCTTTATTTCCGTCTTAATTGGTATATTACAACATTTCAAAATACTACCATTTTTTATTCATTGGATTGGTTTCTTTCTTAGCAAGATAAATGGTCTTGGGAAATTAGAATCTTACAATGCCATCGCTTCCGCTATTGTCGGCCAATCAGAAGTGTTTATTACGGTAAAAAAGCAATTAGCACAAATTCCAAAACACCGTCTTTATACACTTTGTGCATCAGCCATGTCAACAGTATCTATGTCTATCGTAGGTGCCTATATGACGATGATTGAACCTAAATATGTAGTAACTGCACTCGTTCTCAATTTATTTAGCGGTTTTATTATCATACTCATCATTAACCCTTACGACGTTAAAGATGAAGAAGATATTTTGGAAATAAAAGGTGAAAAGCAAAGTTTCTTTGAAATGCTTGGCGAATATATTCTTGATGGTTTCCGGGTAGCCATTGTCGTTGGCGCCATGCTCATCGGATTCGTAGCATTGATTAGCTGCATTAATGACCTATTCCTCATTATATTCGGCATTACTTTTCAGCAATTAATCGGCTACGTATTTGCACCTATTGCATTTCTTATCGGTGTACCAAGTTCTGAAATTGTCGCAGCTGGTAGCATTATGGCAACGAAGCTTGTAACGAATGAATTTGTAGCAATGATGGATCTTAGTAAAATTTCCAATAGCCTTTCTCCCCGTACAGTTGGTATCATTTCTGTTTTCCTCGTTTCTTTTGCCAACTTTTCTTCTATTGGAATTATTTCCGGTGCAGTAAAAGGGTTAAACGAAGACCAAGGAAATGTTGTGGCAAGGTTTGGGCTTAAATTACTATATGGAGCTACTCTCGTTAGTATTTTATCTGCAATTATCGTAAGTATTATGTTGTAATTAGGTAAAATTTTATCATTTTCTTATCCCTATCTTTTGTATACAATAACGAATAGGTGTCTTATAAAGTGAAACTTTACTCAGAGGGGGCTATCCCCCTTTGAGTATTAGCCTTCACCAATCGGGCTTTTACGGGCAGTTAACTCCCACCTAACTTCCTTGCATTCGCTGGACTTTGAGGTGGGAGTTTTACTGCCCGTTAATGCGGGATAAATAATCAAGACATCTATTTTTTATACATGTACAATCGCTTTTATTTAGCGTAAAATATTTTTTATGTGTTTTAATACACCTAGATGTATACACTTTGATAGTTTTAAAGGAGAAAAAATGATGAAATCCGACACAAACAACAATATGCGAGCCAAAAAAGGACGCTCAAAGAAAAAACGCCTACTTTGGTTCCTTCTTATTCCATTACTAATTGTAGCACTTGGAGCAGGAGGTTACTCCTTCCATATATACAGTAAAGCAAAATCCATTTTAAATAACGCTTATTCTGAACTAGGTCGAGGAGATAAATCCAACAAACGTGAAAAAGCAGTTAAACCTATGACTGATAACATTTCCGTACTTATTATGGGTGTTGATGAAAGTGATATTAGAGAAAAAAATTATGGAAAAGCAACTCGTACGGATGCGCTATTACTTGCAACAATTAATAAAAACGATAAATCCGTTAAACTTGTAAGCATTCCACGTGACTCACGCGTCTACATTAAGTCACGTGATAAATACGATAAAATTACACATGCACACGTATTCGGCGGTGTAGACAGCACGATTGATACAGTAGAGAACTTTTTAGACGTTCCTGTTGACTACTACGTAAAATTTAACTTTAAATCCTTTATCAAAATCGTTGATTCCCTTGGCGGTATTACTGTCGATGTTCCTGTTGAGTTTTCAGAACAAAATAGTAAAGACGAAGCAAATGCAATTCATCTTAAAAAAGGACGTCAACATTTAAACGGAGAAGAGGCACTTGCACTAGCTAGAACTCGTCACATCGATAGCGATTATATGCGCGGTCAACGACAACAACTTGTTTTAGAAGCTATTGCCGAAAAAGCACTATCTCTTAATTCCATTAATAAAATCGGTGGCCTACTAGATGCTGTCGATAATGATTTAAAAACAAATTTAACTTTTGATGATATGATGACAATTGCAAAAAATTCAATGGATTCAAGTTTAAAAATGGACAAATTTCAAGTGGAAGGTACAGATAAATATATAGATGGTATTTATTATTACGTTCCAAACGAAAAAAGCGTGAATAATATATCGACAACACTTCAAGAACATCTCGGTGTTACGAATAAAAATGAGCATAAAAAATTATAATAAAAAGGCTGCTAGATTTTTCTAGACAGCCTTTTTATTATAATTTTCAACAAATTTTTCATGCATATTGTGACAAAAAGAGACAATTATTACAACAGTGTAACATTTTTTATAAAAACATTACACATACAATGGAAATAATAGTATACTAGAACTTACATACTGTTATTTCCATCATTTTTATACAAAAAATGTAATACATATATTTATACACAAATTTCTGGGGGGAAATAAATGAAGCTAAGTAAAATACTGATCGGTTCTGCAATTGCAGGGGGCATATTACTTTGTGTAGGCGGTATTGGTGGATATCAATATGTATCCAAATTAAATAATCAATTAAATAACACCGCATTACCAAATACTACGTTTGAAGGTATTTCTCTTGCTGGAAAAAATAAAGCAGATATTCAAGCAATTATTAATCAAAAAATAAATGAATTAGATCAAAAATCTCTTACCTACATATTCCAAGATGATAAACAAACTTACATATGGAAAAATTTAGGTATAAATTATAAAGAGAAAGATATCGTAAACAAAATCTTTAAAGAACAAGAAGGAAACGTAATGAGTCGTTACAAAATGCGGAAGCAAGCTGAAAACGATGAATTAAAACGTGACTATAAATTAACACCACAATTAAATACACCAGCTTATGAAACCTTTATAAAAGATAAATATAATGAAACATTAAAAAATCCTGTTAATGCAGAATTAAGTATTGAAGGCTCTACTGTAAATGTTAGTCAAAGTCAAAACGGAGAAAAAATTGATAAAGGCAAACTACGCGATTTAACAAACGAAGCTATTACTACTGGTAAATCAGATGTTACATTACCGGTTACATTAATAAAACCAGAACGTTCTACAGAAGATATACAGAAAATGGGGATTAAAGAAGTAATTGCTGAGTACTCTACTCCAATGGCTGGCCGTAATGGTAATCAATCCTTTAACGTAAATAAATCAGCTAATACTTTAAGTGGAGTTATTGTAGCACCTGATGAAACGTTTAGTTTTAATGGCCGTGTTGGTGTAACTGATGCTGCACATGGTTATAAATCTGCCGCAGTATATTCACAAGGTAAAGTTATACAAAGTGCAGGCGGAGGCGTTTGCCAAGTCAGTAGTACTTTATATAGCGCAGCTTTAAGGGCAGATTTAGGAATTGTTTCTCGAAGTAATCATTCTATGCCCGTAAATTATTTACCACTTGGGCAAGATGCAGCAGTGGCAGACTATGGTCCGGATTTAAAATTTAAAAACAATACAGGTAATCATATTTATATTCAAGCATTTTCAAATGGAGGTAGTATTACTACACGCATTTTCGGTACAAATACTGGTAAAAATGTTGAAGTTTCTTCTCAAGTAATTAGTAGAACTAATGATAAAATAACAGCGGTTACGTATAAAAAAGTAACACAAAACGGCGAAGTACTATCAAATGGACAAATTTCAAAAAGCGTATATAAAAGTGCCCCAAAACAATGAGATACTATCAAACGGACAAATTTCAAAAAGCATAAAGAAAAAGGCGTGATCTACTCACGCCTTTTTCTTTTGCAGTAATAGTAAAAAAGTTTCAAGATGATCCTTCGTTTCTTCTAAAGACCATATACGATTCCCTTGCTTCGCAGCTAGTACGCACGCTTCTTCCCACGCGTTCTTGTTCTTCATATATACTAATTCATCGCGTAATTTCAAAACAATTTCTTCATCTTCTTGCTCTATAAACTCTGCCATCACGCTTACTATTTCATCCTCATGAATACTTAACGTACAGTATGATTTAAGAAAGTATTGTAATGTCGTATACATATGTACTCCCCCTTCTTATTTGTCAGATGGATAAGAAGTAATAATCTTATATCCTAAATCTCCTGACTTATCTCTCGCTAAAACAGTAACAGTTTTTACTAACTTATCTTTTACATTCATATTTTTCTTTATTACCGTTTTCCCGACCGGGAATGAATGAGTTGTATTTAATACGAGACGAGCCTCTTTAGAATTTTTTAACCAATCTTGAATTTCTTTATCATGTTGCTTCAAACTATCTTTTACAGCTTTCGTCGCTGTTTCTTTATCATAGTATGTACTTGCCGCTGATACTTTATCTGTCTTCAAACGATTCTTCAAATCCTCTTCTGATTTTCCTACATGCCTTTCAATCGTATGACCATTTTTAGGCGGCCCTTCCATTTCATCTAAAATATTATCACTAATTTTTTCTACTGACGTACCTTGATTCCCTGTTTGTTTCTCAGTTTTTTGTTCTTTTCCTGCACATCCACTTAAGATCAGCATCAATGCCAGTAAACTACTGAAGAAAAGACTATTTATTCGTTTCATCATATCACCTCTTCCATGATTATTATCGTAACTTCACTAAAAGTCAATTTCACAACGAAAAAACACATACATTTTTTAAACCCTTCAGCTATTTTGCTATATTTACCACTCTATCTTCATCAAACCACTGTTTTTCACCTACTTTAAAATATACCCCTATGATTTTATAATTATTTCCCGAATTAAAACACCATTTAAAACACTGCATAAACCCTTTAAAAACAAGGTTTATGCAGTGTTTTTCAATAAATTATAATATACCCCCATTTTCATATACCTAATACCCATATACGGTATACAAACGCCGTTCTGTCAACGTTTTCTACATTATGTAAATTTCTCCTTGCCTATCCATTCGAAATATGGTGTAATGCAAAAAAAGATAAAGGATTTTATAATATGGCAGAAACGATTCAAAATTTCCTAACAGAATACTATTCAATTGCAATTCCACTTAGTATCTTAATCAATATCATCATCAGTCTTTTAGGTTTTATCCCTAGCATCTTTTTAACCGCCATTAATATACAGCTATTTGGCGTTACAAATGGCACACTCATTTCGATCGCAGGCGAAGCATTAGGGGCTATTATCTCGTTTTATATTTATCGCATAGGCCTTCAAAAGTTCACTCACGATAAAGTAAATAAGTATCCAAAGGTAGAGCGTCTTCTTTATGTAGAAGGTAGAGAGGCCTTTCTACTCGTTCTATCGTTTCGATTGATACCTTTCATCCCATCAAGTATCGTGACTTTATTTGCAGCTCTAGGGAAAATGTCATTACTCTCCTTCAGTATTGCCAGTACAATAGGTAAAATACCGGCCTTATTGATTGAAGTATATTCGGCATATCATGTTATGAATGGAACAAATGAAGCGAAGTGGATTGTAACAATCGCAGGTTGCATTGGATTGTTCTATTTGTGGAAAAAATGGAGAAAAAAATAAAGAAGGAGCCTATGCTCCTTCTTTATTTTTGAAGTATTTTATTAATATCTATCCCTTAAATCCTTAGTTTACACCAACAGCACTAAATGATTGCTTCACTGCATTTACTTCTGCAGAGCTAGCACCATATAAATCCGCTGCAGCTTGTACTGCACCAGCACGAGCTTGACTAAATGTAGTAGATTGCGTGAAATACTGTGTATTTGCACGGTAGTAAATCGCACCTAATTTATCTTTACCAATACCAGTTACAGTTACACCAGAATGCGTACCGCCATTTGCTAATAAATAAGCTTGCTTGTTAATAATACCACTGTTCGTATGAACCCCACCGTTATCACTAGTACCAGTGTAACGCTTAGAATAATGGTCTGGGTCACCATATTTCGCTGGATCACTCATAGAGCGAAGTGCATCTCCTGCTTTACCAGGCGTGTAAATATCTTCACCAATTTCCCAATCTGGATTACGATTATCATAGTATTCTACTAAAGTACCAAAGATATCAGAAATTGCTTCATTTAGCGCTCCTGATTCATTTTGATAAATTAAATCCGAGCTATTTTCCGTAACAGCATGCGTTAATTCGTGACCAATTACATCAATTCCACCAGATAATGAAGTGAATGTTACACCATCACCATCTCCGTATACCATTTGTGAACCGTTCCAGAATGCATTATTATACTTACTTCCGTAATGAACTGTTGATTTTAATGGTGCTCCTGCATCATTAATAGAGTTTCTATTAAATGTAGCTTTATAATAATCATATGTTCTACCAGCATAGAAATGAGCATCTACTGCCGCTGCATCATACGCTGCATTGAAAACATTATCTGCATCTACCCATAATGTTCCCGGTAATGTAGTACGATTTTTCGCATCATATGTGAAAATTGTTGCCCCGCGCGTATTATCTTGCAAGTAGTAAGATGATCCAGATAACGTTGTATTAAGCGATTTCGTATCTCCTAATACACCTTTACCAGTTCCCACTTTATTCGTTCCTGTTACTGGCTTTGCAGCAGCTTTTGCTTCCTGTTTAGGAGCATCTTGCTTAACTGGTGACTTATCTTCATTTGTTACATGATCAAGTTTATTATATTTATTTAACACTTTACCGCTGTCTGCTTCAATGAAATAGTAGTAGTTTCCTGGGCTTGGATCTAAGAAGTTTAGATTTACAACGTATGCATATGTTGTTTCTTCACCGTTTTGATATACATATAAGTCCGCTTTTGGTTCTACCTCATATTTCGGTGTTACACCTAAATCTTGCTGCGCGATTGCAATCGCTTTTGCGCCTTCAATCTTATTTTTATTTTTCAACTTTTCTTTCTTGTCTAAATCAGGTGCAACTGTTCCAGACAATACTTTTAAAGAACCATCTTTACTTACGTGAGCTACTTGAGTAGAACCCCATACAGGTACTCCTTCGTAAACTTGTTGCATACGTACTACTGTTGAATCAGTTACAGCATCTTTTTTCACTTGTTTCACTTTGAAAGAATCTTGCGCACTCTTTTCCCCTAGCTTATAATCACCTTTTGCTGCATTTAAATAATCAAACACAACAGATTCCGCTTTCTTGCCAGTTGCTCCAGTTAGATCACCAGAAATAAACTCAGGCGACTTCACTGTCTCATTGTACTTCTTCGTAGAGAGCACATTTTTTGAATCTGCAAACGCAGAGCCTGTCCCTCCAAATGTAGTAACTGCCATTCCTGCCGCTAACACTAACGCTAAACTTTTCTTTTTCATGAACCTTCCCCCTAATAAAAATTTTTTTGAAAAAGAGTAGTTTCATATTAGCATTATGTTTCCACTATTAATATACTAAAAATTCAAATAATTATTTTCTCAAGTTTTGTAGAATTTTGAGGAACAAATATTGAAAAAAAAGACCTCCTGAATTTGCATACTTAGTATGCAAATTCAACGGTACAGAATCAGTAGTATTCCCTCATCGATCGGAGCTTCAATTCAAAGCTTCAGCACCAAATGAAAAGTGGTTTATCGATATGACGTATCTATTATTTGAAGAGCGTACATTGTATTTATCAACGATTATGGATGCCTTTAATCGCGAAATTATTAGTTATGTCATAAGCGAATCACAAACACTGACATTAGCGATGAAGACATTAAAACAAGCAATGGGAGGGCAAAAAGTAAAAGATGTCATCCTTCACTCTGATCAAGGAAGTATTTATACAGCGAAGGAATTTCAAGCATATATTAAAGAAAAAGGCAATATCACCAGCATGTCCCGGAGAGGAAATTGCCATGATAATGCCGTCATGGAAAGCTTCTTTAGTCATTTAAAAAGTGAAGCTTTTTACTCACAAAAGATAACAAGAGTATCCAACACAACTTTGCGAAAGATTGCGCTAGAATACATTCATTACTACAATTGTGCGCGAATTCAAGAAAAATTAAACCACCTATCGCCTAAAGAATTTAGGCGATAGGTGGTTTAGATGTTTTGATATGTGTCCCACTTTCGAGGTTCACTTCAGTTTTTTATTAAGAGTTTACCACTTCAACTACATTCTCTCCTTGGCCATAGATATCCGATGTCCAAGCATACTGAGGTTCCAATACCACCAATACAGCTATCAAAGCTAAAGCACCAATAATTATTTTCTTCATATTATTTTCCTCCCTTTTCTTCTAATAAATTAATTGCTAATTTATAATAGTTATTACTTTCTCGAAACTCTAATAATTCTTCATGATACCCTGCCAGTTCTAAATACACCATTTTTAAATCCTTTTTATTCTCTGCACCCCTAAAAAATGGGATCGCCTCAACTTCTAAAAATCTTTTATAAACATCTTTAGTTTCAAAGTATTTATACTTAAGTACCAATAGTATATATAGCATACTTTTATACTTTTCATCCCTCTTCGCGACATCTATCCCTTTACTGATCCACTCTTTTGCCTCTTCAAATTCTTTTAATTCTATACACTGTAAAGCAATCTCATACACTGCATCAATATAATTTAAATCCTCTTCCTTCTTATACTGTAAGCATTGCAAATAATAATCTTTAGCCTTTGCATAGTCTTTTAAGTTATAGTACAAAAATCCTAAGTTATTTAAAGCAATAGCTGTTATGCTTTCTTTATCAGCAAAAGAATTTGCCTCTCTCAAAATATTATTATAAATAGAAAGCGCTTCATTATATTGCCTTTTCTGTATATAACTCAATGCAATAAGCAATTGACAATTTATTACATGCCGAAACTTATATTCATTCTTAAATCCTTCCATTGCTAAATTAGCAAAATGTAAAGTCATATGTTCAACTTCTAATTCATTGTAAACAAGAGCTAAATTGAAATATATTCCATTTTCGCGATACCCTTGCTCCTTCGCCATTACTTCCGTTCGAGCCAAGTACTCCAACGCTGTCTTATATTTATGTTGTAAGAAATAATATAACCCTTTGCTATACGTATATAATAATTTCTGGAATGGTGAATACTTTTTATACATCTTCTTTAAGCTTTCTAACTCTTCTTCAACAGCAGGAAAATCCCTTTTCATAATTAAATAACGTGTATACAGCAGTTTATAATAATTTATAATTTCAAAATCCAAAACATGCTTCATTTCACCTTGCAACTCTTCATATATGCGTTCTACTTGTTGCTTGTCCAAATGAACTAGTGCATTCAACCATTCATCCAGCTTCCCCTTCACATCTTCTTCTACATCTCTTAAATCCGTTACAGCAATCTCTAATCTTGCGCAGAGCAATTGTAGAATTTCTTCTGATGCTTCGATCTTTCCATTTTCGATCTTACTTAAGTATGAGACAGAACAAATGCCCTGACATAATTCTTCTTGTGTCATTTTTTGCTGTAGCCGTTTATAAAAGACTTGTTTGCCTATTTTTTCTAATGTTTGTTGCATTGTCCTCCTCCATTCTCATTACCCCCATTACTCTAATAATACATAAAATCTAGAGAAATATAAATTGATAAATGTTAATTTTCTAAAAAATATGCATTATTTCATTTTTTTCTCTCTTGACTTCGCATCAATATCTCTTCTTTGCTACGAACGTCGTAAAATTGGTATACTATAACCAAATTACGGAGGTGTTTTCGCAATGAATTATTATAAAGACGATAGTTATGCCTTACATACAGATTTATATCAAATCAACATGGCTTATACATATTGGAAAGATGGTATTCATAATCGCCGTTCTGTTTTTGATTTATATTTTCGAAAGCTTCCATTTGAGAATGGCTACGCTGTTTTTGCTGGTCTTGAAAAAATTGTAGAGTACATAGAAAATTTCAGTTTTACCGAGAGCGATATCGCTTATTTAGCAGAATTACAATTTGAAGAAGAATTCCTTCATTATTTACAAAATATGAAATTCACTGGGGTTATTCGTAGTATGCAAGAAGGTGAAGTTGTATTCAATAACGAGCCTTTATTACGTGTTGATGCACCACTCGGTGAAGCACAAATTATTGAAACTGCCCTTTTAAACATTGTGAATTACCAAACATTAATTGCAACAAAAGCTGCTCGTATGAAGCATGCTGCAAATAACGATGAACTTTTAGAGTTTGGCACAAGACGTGCTCATGAATTTGATGCTGCCCTTTGGGGAACACGCGCTGCCTTTATTGGCGGTTTCTCATCTACAAGCAACGTTCGTGCTGGAAAACGCTTCGGGATACCTGTAGCCGGCACACATGCTCACTCTTTCGTTCAAGCGTATCGCGATGAATATGTCGCGTTTAAAAAATACGCTGAAACTCATAAAAAATGTGTCTTTCTCGTCGATACATATGACACATTAAAATCTGGTGTTCCAAATGCGATTCGTGTTGCAAAAGAATTTGGAGATCGTATTGATTTCTATGGCATTCGTCTTGATAGTGGTGATATGGCTTATTTGTCTAAAAAGGCAAGAATATTACTAGATGAGGCTGGGTTTACAAATACAAAAATTATCGCTTCTAGCGATTTAGATGAATACACAATTATGCACCTTAAATCTCAAGGAGCAAAAATTGACGTATGGGGTGTTGGAACAAAATTAATTACATCCTTTGAACAACCAGCATTAGGGGCTGTTTACAAACTAGTTGCGATTGAAGATACTGACGGGAAATTAAATGACACGATTAAAATTTCATCTAACCCTGAAAAGATTACAACTCCAGGGCTTAAACGAATTTATCGTATAGTCAACAGGGTTAATAATCATGCTGAAGGCGATTATATTGCGTTAGATTCTGAAGAGCCTGAAAAAGAAGAACGCTTAAAAATGTTCCACCCTGTTCACACATATATAAGTAAATTCGTAACAAACTTTGAAGCACGTGAACTGCATAAAGACATTTTCGTTAACGGTGAAAGAACATACGAACTACCAAGTATATTAGATATTCAAAAGTATAACGAACAGAGTCTCGCTCTATTTTGGGAAGAATACATGCGAACTTTAAACCCCGAAGAGTATCCTGTGGATTTAAGCCAAGAATGCTGGGATCATAAAATGAATTATATTCAAACTGTTCGTGAACAAGTTGAAAAAAACATCCAAAAATAAACAGAGAAGTTTCCTCCTTCTCTGTTTTTTCAATACTATATGGATATTTGTAAAAAATATATTAAAATAACAAGGTGAATATTTTTTATTTGCAAAATTTAATATTACGTTATTAAAAACTAAAATAATATTTGATATTATTTTATTGAGTCACTTTCAACAAAATAACCGATAAAAAAGAGGACGCAATTGCGTCCTCTTTTTTATAAATCTTTCACTCTTAGTACACGCATTGCATTTAATACTGCAATTAACGTCACACCCACATCTGAGAAAACAGCTTCCCACATTGTCGCTATACCAAAAGCACCAAGTAATAAAACTAATCCTTTTACACCTAATGCAAATATAATATTTTGCCATACAATGCTTCTTGTGCGTTTTGCAATTTTAACAGCTGTTGCAATTTTTGAAGGTTCATCAGTCATTATAACGATATCTGCAGCTTCAATCGCTGCATCCGATCCTAAGCCACCCATAGCAATACCAACGTCCGCTCGTGCTAATACTGGCGTGTCGTTAATACCATCACCAACGAAAGCAACTTTTTCTTTTCCACGCTTAGCCGCATCAATTTTTTCAATCTCTTCTACTTTTTGTTGTGGTAGTAGTTCTGCGTGAACTTCATCTAAACCTAATTCTTTTCCAACAGCTTCACCAACTGCTTTTGCATCCCCAGTTAACATCACTGTCTTCTTGATGCCTAGTTCTTTTAACTTTTGAATCGCTTGTTTTGAATCCTCTTTTACCTCATCTGAGATAACAATATAACCTGCGTATTTACCATCTACAGCAACGTGAACTAATGTACCTACTGTTTCTGGTTGCTTAAATTCAATATTTTCTTTTCTCATTAATTTAGCATTACCCGCGAAAATTTCTTTTCCTTGCACTTTTACAACTGTACCATGACCAGAAATTTCACTATAGTCTTCAATAGCATTTTCATCGATTGATTTTCCATATGCATTTCGAATAGATTGTGCAATTGGATGGTTTGAATATACTTCTGCAAACGCTGCATACTCTAACAGTTCTTCACTAGTAGTACCTTCACTTGGCTCCATTTTTGTAACTTTAAAGACACCTTTTGTTAATGTACCTGTTTTATCAAAGACGATATATTTCACATCATTCAATGCTTCTAAATAGTTACTTCCTTTTACTAAAATCCCACTTTTGGATGCACCACCGATACCTCCAAAGAATCCAAGAGGAATGGATACGACTAACGCACATGGACAAGAAATAACTAAGAATACTAACGCTCTATAAATCCACTCGGAGAATGTAGCACCTTCTAAAATAAGCGGTGGAATAAACGCCATGATCGCTGCTGTAATAACTACAACAGGAGTATAGTAGCGCGCAAATTTCGTAATAAAGTTTTCTGTCGGTGCTTTTTTACTACTTGCATTTTGAACTAAATCTAAAATTTTTGATACAGTAGATTCACCAAATTCTTTTGTAACTTCAATTGTTAATACACCATTTTGGTTTACAAAACCACTTAATACGTCATTACCAACTTCTACTTCACGCGGTACAGATTCACCTGTAAGTGCTGAAGTATCCATCATTGATGTTCCCTCGACTACTTTTCCGTCTAATGGTACTTTCTCACCCGGTTTTACGATAATATAATCGCCGATTTGTACATCTTCCGGTGATACTTGTTTCGTTTCATTTCCAACCTTTACATTCGCATAATCAGGGCGAATATCCATTAATGAAGTAATTGATTTTCGAGAGCGATTTACTGCAATACTTTGGAATAGTTCCCCTACTTGATAAAATAGCATTACCGCAACAGCTTCTGAATATTGTTGAATTGCAAAAGCTCCTACAGTTGCAATTGCCATTAAAAAGTTTTCATCGAATACTTGGCCGCGAGTTATGTTTCTTACCGCTCTCCAAACGATATCTCCACCTATTAATAAATACGCAAGGACGAATAATGGAATTGTTATCATTTGTGGTAAATCAGCTAAGGCAGCAATTCCTGTCAAAATTCCACCGACTACTAATCGCCCTATCATCTTTTTCACATTTGCTTCACCATGGTCGTGACTATGTCCGTGGTCATGGCCGCTCTTTTCTTCACGAACAACTTTCACATCTGGTTCTAACTTTTGAACGACATTCTTTATATCTTCTACAGTCGATTCTAACTCTCTTTTATTCGCAACTTCTACTCGTAATTTCTTTGATACGAAATCAACAGTTGCTTCTGAAACTGTCGGCATTTCCTTAACTTTATTTTCAATCTTCATTGCACAGTTCGCGCAATCTAAACCTTCTAATATAAAAACTTCTTTTGCAACTTTATTTTTTTGCTCTTCTTGCACTTTAATATGTGGTTCTAACTTTGTAACAAGCTGTTTTGCTTCTGTCACAACTTCATTTTCTTTATTTTGTGCTGTTTCTAAAACCATCGTCTTTGTTGCAAAGTTTACAGAGCAAGAATTTACTCCTTCTATATTCCCAACGCCTTTTTCAATTTTCATTGCACAGTTCGCACAATCTAAACCTTCTAACATCAGTTTCTTTTTCACTAATGCTTCTGCCATCGTTCTCCCTCCTCGCGTTTTTATTCTTCCTCGTTTACGTGTTCAAACGCTTGCTCGAAGATATGAATTACGTGCTGGTCAGCTAACGAATAATAAACGACCTTTCCTTCTTTACGATTCTTTACAAGTTTCGCTTGCTTTAACACACGTAGCTGATGTGAAATAGACGATTGTGTCATTCCTAATAAATAAGCTAAATCACAAACGCACATTTCAGCTTCAAATAATGCATGTAATATTCTCGTACGCGTACGGTCACCTAATACTTTAAATAGTTCTGCTACTTTACTTAAACTTTCATCAGTCGGAATTGTTTGCTTCACTTGATCCACGACTTCCTCATGAATTACCGTTTGAGAACAAGTTTCCTGCGGTGTTTCTACTTTATTTTCAGCCATTATAGCTCACCTCTTTAATTGAACATATGAACAACTGTTCATATATCTTATACTTTTATTATATGAGCGCCTACTCATATGTGTCAATAAAATCCGAAAGATTTTTTTGACAATTCCATTCATATTTCAACATATACATATCAATATTCTCCGCACCTATCATACTCTTCATACAAAAAGGATACACGAAAACTATTGTGCATCCTTCTCTTATTTCCCCTACATTAGCTACCCGTAAAAGCCCGATTGTTGAAGGCTAATAATCAACAGGAGATGAAGAACCCCCACTGATTAAAGTTTCACTGCATCCACAATTAACGAAGCAAATTCTAATGTACCATCTTGATTTCTATGATCAAAACGTTTCGAGCGATAAATAAAACCATCTTTCTCATTCCAATCATTATAATGAAACTTACCATTCTCATCACAGTATTCTAAAATCCTAACTTGAAAACCTGCCGATTCAAACATGGACGTGATTGTTTTATAGTTATGAACGATTTTATGACTTGCTGCTGGATGATCTAATGGCCCTGGTCCACCTACTTGTACACCTTGCTGATATTCTTCATCTGGGAAAAATGCATCTGGCACTGCACAACGAATATATCCACCCTCCGTTAAAAACTCATAACAAATTTTTGCAGCTTCGATTCCTTCTTCGTACGATAAATGCTCCCATACATGTTCCGCTAAAATTGCTGATAAAGAATTAGGTTGAAATTTATCAAGCCAAGTTTCTCTTCGCAATAAATTTAATTCTTCTTCATTCGTATGTAACCAACCAGGGTTATTATTATACTCCTCTGCTCCAACAACCACTTTCGTTTCTAGCATTCCTCTTCTCCCCTTTTTTCATATTCCGACATAAAAATTCGACAATTTAACATTTATTTCCTTCCTTATCCAAAAGAAAAAGCCTTGTGCGCTCCCTAGACGCACAAGGCTTACTATTTTATATCCCTTTAATTAGCTTGATCTAAATTATCCTGCGAACTTCCATCTTCTTTTAAATGACTATGTTTTTTCGAATAAACAAAGTATACAACTACTCCGATTGCTAACCAAACACCGAAGTATATCCATGTTTTTAATGGTAAATTTACCATTAAGAATAGACAACATGCAACTGAAATAATCGGTAAGATCGGTACAAGTGGTACCATAAATCCACGTTGTAATTTCGGATGCGTTTTACGAAGAATGATAACAGTTACACCCACCATGGCGAATGTTAATAACGCTCCAATATTCGCTAAATTCGACAATTCTTTTAAATCGATAAATCCAGCAATTAAAGCACTACCAATTCCCGTTAACCACACTGAAAATGTTGGCGCTTCAGTCTTCTTGTTAATTTTCGCAAAAGATTTTGGTAATAAACCGTCACGGCTCATTGCGAAGAATACACGCGTTGTCGCATAAATGTAAGCGAAAATTACAGCCATAATACCGATTACAGCTCCAATAGCAATTACACCAGCCACTTTATCTTGTCCTACAACTTCTAACACATATGCCATAGCTTCAGGTACATCTAATTCCTTATAAGAAACCATACCTGTCATAACGAGACAAACTACAACATAAATGATTGTACAAATAACTAACGAGGCAATAATACCAATTGGTAGATCACGTTGCGGATTTTTTACTTCTTCAGCAGAAGTTGCTAATGCATCAAATCCTAAGAAAGCAAAGAATACTGCTGCTCCCCCTGCGAACACTCCACTTAAACCGTAAGGTGCAAATGGTATCCAGTTTTCTGGTTTCACGTAGAATACACCAACTGCAATGAATAAAACAACAATACCAATTTTAATTAATACCATTATGTTATTCACACGCTTACTTTCTTTCGTACCTCGTGATAATAACCAAGTTATCACTAACGTAACGATAACTGCTGGTAAGTTTACCATACCACCTTGCGCTGGAATCGTTAGCAATGCTTTTGGAATTTCAAGTCCCAATCCACTCACTAAGTTATGGAAATAACCCGTCCATCCACCAGCTACTGCGGCAGTCGTTACGACATATACGGATAACAATGTCCATCCCATTAAATGGGCAACAAACTCACCAATTGTTGCATACGAATATGTGTACACACTACCTGAAACAGGAAGTGTAGACGCAACTTCCGCATAACATAAAGCTGCAAATCCACAAACAATTGCTGCAATCATAAATGAAAAAATAACCGCCGGACCAGCATCTCTTGCTGCTACTAATCCAGTTAATACTAGAACTCCTGTACCAATTATCGCACCAATCCCTAGCATTGTTAGGTCAAATGCCCCTAGCGTTTTCGTTAAAGTTTTACTTTTACTTTCCCCTAACAATTGCGTAACGGATTTCTTTTTAAATAGGTTGGCCACGATGAATGCCCCCTTTTGCCAAGAAGAGCTAAGAGGTATTATCTCTTAGCTCTTATCATGTTGTTTTATATATTGTTCGATTTTGTTTTGTATAATGCTTCTATTAGCAAGATACTGTTTCTGCTTCTAATAATTCTTTAGCACCTTTGTACTCTACACCGTGAGCTTCTGCAACAGCTTCAAATGTTACATAGCCATCCAATGTGTTAATACCTTTTAATAATGCAGTGTTGCCTAGGCAAGCAGCTTTGTAGCCTTTGTTAGCAATTTGTACTGCATATGGTACTGTTACGTTTGTTAATGCAAGAGTTGATGTACGTGGAACCGCACCTGGCATGTTTGCAACTGCATAATGAACAACACCGTGTTTTTCGTAAGTTGGGTTATCATGAGTTGTAATACGGTCAGTTGTTTCGAAAATACCACCTTGGTCAATCGCGATATCTACAACAACAGAACCTGGTTCCATTGATTGAATCATTTCTTCTGTTACAAGTTTTGGCGCTTTTGCACCTGGGATTAATACTGCACCAATTACAAGATCAGACTCTTTTACAGCTTCTGCAATATTGTAAGGATTAGACATTAAAGTTTTTACTTGGTTTCCGAAAATGTCATCTAATTGACGAAGACGTTCTGCACTTAAGTCGATGATTGTTACATCCGCACCTAGTCCAACTGCAATTTTAGCAGCATTTGTACCAGCTTGTCCACCACCGATAATTGTTACTTTACCACGTTTAACCCCTGGAACACCTGCAAGTAAGATACCTTTACCGCCTTTGTTTTTCTCAAGGAACTGTGCACCAATTTGTGCAGCCATACGACCAGCTACTTCACTCATAGGTGCAAGTAATGGTAATGAACGGTTTTCTAATTGTACTGTTTCGTACGCAATAGCTACTACTTTCTTCTCGATTAAAGCTTTTGTTAATTCTGGTTCTGGAGCTAAGTGTAAGTATGTGAATAAGATTAAACCTTCACTGAAGTGTTTGTATTCGCTTTCAATTGGTTCCTTAACTTTCATAACCATTTCCATGTTCCAAGCTTCTTCAGCTGTATCAACAATTTTTGCTCCCGCTTCAACATACTGAGCATCTGTGAAACCAGATCCTAAACCTGCACCCTTTTGAATAAATACTTCGTGATTGTTACGAATTAAATGTACAACACCAGCTGGTGTCATTGCCACACGGTTTTCGTTGTTTTTAATTTCTGCTGGTACCCCAATACGCATAATGAAATGCCCCCTTATAATTAACAGAAAAAAGAAAGTCTTTTTTCTTTTTGTAATAATTAATAACTTATGTCCTTATTCTAGCATAACTTAAAAGTTATGAAAACGCTAACATATCATTTTTCTAAAGTTTATATATTTAGAATAGTGTAAATATATAAAACATTGATTCTATTAGGAAGTTCGTTCTATTTCATTATCTATTACTCTATTTTTATTATATCCCTTCAAAATAAGCAGTAATCATTTATTATTTGACAATAATATAACAATGTAAAAACTCCAAATGAAGACGTATACATATACAGTTATTACTTTACACAATACTTTAGAAATATATTCTTTTTACAAAAAAAACAGCTGCTGGCATTTAGCCAGCAGCTGGATAACTTATAAATAACTTTGAAAACAAATCATCTGTTGTTTCAGTAATTTTATCAAACAGATCACTTTCTTCCGCTTCTTGCTCTTTTAACTCCTTAATTGTTTCACGTGCATCTTCAGGATAATCGGTAATGATACCATCTACGTTTAACTTATAATATGCCTTTAAACTCTCCATATCATTTACTGTCCATACGTAAATTGGCTTATTTAACTTCCTTGCTTCTTTTACTAATTTCTTATTTAACATGTATTCTTCTGCTACATAAAAGTCAGCTTTTACATTCTTTAAGTTAGCTCTACTTGCATACAGTATATATCCTACTTTTATATCTGAATTTGCACGCTTAAACTCTTTAATGAGTGGATAGTGTAACGTTTGAATTACACATTGCTTCTCAAATTCATTATCTTTAATCGCTTTTAATACTTTATTTACAAAGTCTTTTTCGCCCCCATGAAGCTTCACTTCAATATTGAGTTTGATTTTCCCCTTTGCAAGCTTAATGATTTCATCAAGTGTACTTATTTGTCCTGAAAATCCATCTTGACTAAGAGTAAGCTGTCTTAATTCATCCATCGTTAAATCTGACACATGCACATTGGCATTTGCAAGACGTTTTAACTTCAAGTCATGTATAACCGCTAGCTCACCGTCTTTCGTTTGTAATACATCTATTTCAGCGTAGTCTGCTTTTGCATCAATAGCACCTTGCACAGCTTCTTTCGTATTTTCTACCCCTTTTGATATATATCCGCGGTGCGCCATAATAATCGGTTCTTTATACGAATTTGAAATAAACGTTACAATGAAGGCAACGACCATTCCGGCCGTAATAATCCCTACAATATATACACTAATAAATTTCCAGCGATGTTTTTGAAAGAAACATTTATCCGCTTTCGTTTTCGAATAATCTAATCCTTCTTCTAATAAAACATCTTCAACCGGAACCTTTTGTAAGTACAATCTTGTTATAGCCATAATATAAAATGGTGTAACGATAAAGCTAAATAAATACAATGTACTTGTTAGGAATACAGAAATCGTTGATTCAGCTAATAAAGCAAATGTTCCTTCTGGGTTTGTAAATTCATACACACCCCATAGACACAATAAATATATTCCAAAAAACACAATATAAACAATTCCTATTGAAATAAAAAACCCTACTAAAAAGAATAGTACTTTAAAAAAGCTTTCTTTTACTAAAGCTGCACTTTTGCGTGCTGCTGTGCGAAACGGCTTTTGTTCTAAAACGACAATAGGTAGAACGAAAATCCAGCGAAGGTTCAAATACGCAACTACGGCAAAGAACGTGTAATAACCTACTTGTCCCATCGTCGTCTTAAACAGTTCTCCTGTAATAAAATTAGGAATTTGAATTTGCGGAATTAATGCCGTTTCATATCCCATATTTAAAAGAGGTAACAATACGACAGCATATAAAATAAATCCCGGTAAGCAATATGTGAAAAGCGTAGGTAAGTACGTTACTGTTTTATATAAAATCGGACGTAATTTCACCTTTTGTCTTTTATGAGCGAAATACGAAATAATAATAAGCACCGCAAATTCCGTAAAGATAAGAAACAGTGCTAACAATGATAAAATTACGATTGCCAAAATGCCGTATGGTGTTTTCAAAAATGCCAATAATTCATCATTTGTCGCATTTGCGTAACCACCAAAATACAATAATTTATTAAAAATGATCCCAAACAGTGGAACAAATACAATCGCTGCTAACAATTTATAAGCAAGTTGAAAGGTTAATACATTCCAAAAAGCAAATTTTACTGTTTGAAAGGAATGGCTCATTACTCCTGGTATAGATAGTCTTTTACGGTGTTGCATATATTCCTCCACATTCTAAAACGATATTTGAGATGGATTCCACATTTCCATTTCTAATCCATCTTTTTAATAATAATATATTCCGCTTAACATGAACACTCTTATACATATAATGAAAAAAGTGATGGCTACTTCCCATCACTTTTTTCATCTACTCTATTTTTTCTCTAATCCTTGCCCAAATGCTTTCAAAAAGCTAAAACCGAATGTGATTGCTCTATTGATATCTGGATCTTTTAATACTTTAAAGAAATCCATCACTTTTGTTTTTTTACCACTATTTAATTCATCTGTTGCAAATTGCAATCCAGTAACTAAGCTCGATGTGATTTGTTTTGTTACCTCTGGGTCAACTGAAGATAAAGCCTCTCCTGCCCCCATCATATTGTTCAGTGCATTTTTCACTGGTTCACGATTTAATTGCTCAACAGCAATTTTCGAAACATCTTCTTTCGCAGCAAGTAAACTAATCGCCGCATCTAAAATACCAGCTTTCTGTAATTGCGCTAGTAATTGCATCGTTTCCTCAACTGCTTCACGGTTATTCGCTAATTCCGTGAACAGTTCCTCTGCTAATTGCTGTTTCTTCTCTTCTTCTGTTACAACTTTCTTTTTAATTAACGTAATTTCTTTTGCCACTATCTCCGCCCCCTAGTCCACCAGTGATACGTATTGTTTTCTTTGCCATTTTTGCTGAATTTCAACACCATTTTGTGGATGGCGTTTTTTATCTCGTGGGTTTGAAGATGGTAATGGACGATTTCCTTTTTCACGTAATACGCGCAGTTTCACCATCGTTTGTTTATAAGCTGGTGTACACGTATAAATGTCTGTCGCTGTTCCTGTTAAAATATTAATAGCCTCTTCATTTACTGTCGCATGCATTGGTAAATATAACTCATTTCCCGTTACACGGTCTGTAACAAGTGCTTGTACTTTAATCTTACCAAACGGCGATGCTAATTCTACAAGACCACCATCTTTCACATTACGCTCTTTAGCAAGTTCAGGTGAAATTTCAACGAATACTTCAGATACTTTAGATAAAATACCAGCCGACTTATTCGTCATATTCCCTTCATGGAAATGCTCTAGCATACGACCATTATTTAATAGTAAATCATACTCATCCGGCGCCACAACTGGTGGTACCCATTCATCTAATGATAAACGAGCAAGTTTATCTGGGAAGTTAAATCCATCTACATATAATAGCGGTGTATCGCTACCATCATGGCTACCCCAACATAAACTATTCCATCCTTCTAAACGATCATATGTTGCCTGAGAATATAACGGTGCAAGCGATGCTATTTCATCCATAATCTCACTTGGGTTTTCATAATTCCAATCTCCGCCTAGTGCACGAGCTACTTTTTGTAAAATCCACCAGTCTGGTTTTGAATCACCAAGCGGCTTCAATACTTCATATAATCTTTGAATACGACGTTCTGTATTCGTAAACGTCCCTTCTTTTTCTAAGCTCGGTGCTGCCGGTAAAATAACATCAGCAAAACGAGCTGTTTTTGATAAGAACATATCTTGAACAACAAGGAAATCTAAATTCGCTAAAATATGTTGCACATGGTTCGCATTTGAATCTACTAAAGCCATTTCTTCACCCATAACATACATACCGCGCAGTTTTCCTTCTTCCGCCGCAAGTAACATTGCAATATTATTTAATCCTGGCTCTTTCGGAATCGTCGTACCGTACGCTTTTTCAAATTTAGCACGGAGCGTATCATCAGATACCGCTTGATAACCTGGAAGCCAATTCGGTAAGGTCGCCATATCACAAGCGCCTTGCACGTTATTATGTCCTCTTAATGGGTATGCACCTGCACCGGGACGACGGTAGTTACCCGTAACAAGTAATAAATTTGAAATTGCAGCTGAAGTTGTACTACCTCCTGTATTTTGAGTTACACCCATTCCCCAAAGTACGCAAGTACCATCTGCTTCATATACCATACGAGCCATTGCTTTCAGGTTTTCTTTAGAAATCCCCGTAATTTCTTCTGTGTAATCAAGCGAATACTTTTCTAACATTTTGCTATATTCATCAAAGTTCTTTACATTTTCAGCTAAGAATTTTTTATCATGCCAGTCTTGATCGATAATATATTTCGTAATACCAGCAAGCCATACATAATCAGTTCCTTGACTCGGATGAACAAATATATCCGCACGCTCAGCCATTTCATGTTTACGAAGGTCTGCTACAATTAATTTTTGTTCGTGTAATTTATGAGCACGTTTCACACGCGTCGCAAGTACAGGATGTCCCTCTGTTGGATTCGCACCAACGATAATAACAAGACCTGCTTCAGCGATATCTTTCACTGTTCCAGCATCCCCACCCATACCGACAGTTTTAAATAAGCCGTCTGTTGCTGGAGATTGACAATAACGGGAACAGTTATCTACATTATTTGTTCCATATATTTGACGAGCTAGTTTTTGCATAAGATAATTCTCTTCATTCGTTACTTTCGAAGAAGAAATAAACCCAAATGCATCGCTGCCGTATTCTGATTTAATATGCTGCATGTTAGATGCAACAACTTCAAGAGCTTCTTCCCAAGAAGCTTCAACAAACATATCTCCTTGGCGAATTAATGGCTTTGTAATGCGATCTTCACTATTTACAAAGTCCCATCCAAATTTACCTTTTACACATGTAGAGATACCATTAACCGGTGCATCTGAAACAGGTTGTACTTTTAAAATATGACGGTCTTTCGTCCACACTTCAAACGAGCAACCGACACCGCAAAATGTACAAACTGTTTTCGTTTTTTTAACCTTCGTCTTGCGCATCGCAGATTCCACTTCTGAAACTGCTAAAATACTGCTATATCCTGGCTCTACATCTTTTACAAAATCAATCATCGGATCTAACACATCTGGTTTTAATCCTGTCATAAACCCAGCTTCACCTAGCATTGTTTTTTCCATTAACGCATTACATGGACAAACTGTTACACATTGCCCACAACTCACACAAGACGAGTCATTTATACTTACACCATTGTCCCAAATAACACGCGGGCGGTCTAAATTCCAATCTATCGATATAGTTTCATTGACCTGTAAGTTTTGACATACTTCTACACACTGTCCACAAGCAATACATTGATTTGGATCATACCGGTAAAACGGATGTGACATGTCCACTTCACACGCACTTACTTTCGGTTCATACGGGTATTTCTGTTCTTCAATTTCCATCATATGCACTGTATTATGCACTTTACAGTTACCATTATTGTTATCACAAACAGTACAATACAATAAATGGTTCTCTAATATTCGATCCATCGCCTCAGTCTGCGCCTCTTTTGCGCGCTGCGACTGTCTTTCAATATGCATACCGTTCTCTATTTGCGTTGAACAAGCACGCATTAACTTCCCATCTACTTCTACAATACATGTATCACAAGTTTGAATTGGATCTACTTCTGGTACATGACAAATTTGAGGATGTTCCAAGTTACTCTCGTTAAATAATTGTAGTATCGTCTTTTCACCTGATGCAGCAAATTCTTTACCATCAACGGTTACACGGACTGTCTGTTCTGCCATAGTTTCCCCACTCCTTACAACCAACTGTACAACACGTTTATGAATCCGTTTTCAAAAAAACGAGTTACTGTACATATTTTTGAAACGCTCTGCTGAAATCCTTTTCTTATGAAGTCGATTCTTGATGTTATAAGGTATAACTACGAAAGCTTGAAAATGTCACTATTCTACAGTTCTATTATATCGTACATATACAATAATAACCAAAATAATCTGTGATTTCCCTGCTAATAGGTGTTTTTATTTTTTCAATGTTTTATGATAAATGTGGGAGAAAAATACATATAAAAGGGGAATTTAATATGGAGTTTACGCAAGAGACATATACGATTGTACGCTATCAATCTGGCTCATTTTCAAAACAAGTTGATGAGATTGTTACAGAATCTCCTATTACTATTAAATTAAATGGTGAAGAATACGTAACAGTTGTATGCACACCAAATTACATTGAAGATATGGTAGTTGGTTTTTTAATTTCTGAAGGAATTATTTCTTCCTATAAAGATGTTGAAGAAATATGGGTTCAAGAAGAGAACGGAATTGTCCATGTAAAATCATCAAAAGTGAATCCACTCTATCAAACTTTATATAACAAACGATACATCACTTCTTGCTGCGGAAAAGGTAGACAAGGTTTTATTTTCGTAAACGACGCCGCAAAAGCAAAAGATTTACATGATATACATGTAAAAATTACTCCTGAAGAATGCTTTTACTTAATGAATGCCTTACAACAATCTTCCACTACATTTCGCCAAACCGGCGGTGTTCACAATACTGCGCTATGTGATCGAAACAATATCCTTATATCAAGAATGGATATCGGAAGACATAACGCATTAGATAAAATATACGGCTATTGTTTACGTAATGATATATCTGTTAAAGGAAAAATTATCGCATTTAGCGGACGTATTTCATCTGAAATTTTACTCAAAGTTTCAAAAATCGGCTGTGAAATTGTTCTATCTAAATCCGCTCCAACAAAACTAGCCTTGCAACTTGCTCATGACTTAGGCATTACAGTCGTAGGATTTATTAGAAATGACTCTTGTAATATTTACACACATCCAAAACGAATTGATGGCTATCAATTGAATGTTTAAAAAATAACTCCTCGATCGAGGAGTTATTTTAGTTATAAAAATGTAATATATTAAAGACTTGAATAGTTAATAAAGTTAATATATAATTTCATTACACAATTAAATCAAAACATTGTAGCATATATCTTTTCATTCTTTTACAAATTAAAAGAGACTGCTAAAAAACGCATACTCAATCTTATAAAAGTAATGGATTTATTTGAAATCCACCAAGGAGGTTACAACTATGGAAATTCGCTTATTAACAACAGAGGACGCAGAAATATATTTAAAAGTTTGTATGGAAGGTTTAACGAAGAACCCGGAAGCTTTTAGCTCTTCTTATGAAGATGTTCTTAAACATGAAAATCCTGTAGCTGCTATGGCAAAAAGATTAAGCAATCCGGATAAGTATACTCTAGGTGTCTTCAACGATAACGATTTGATTGGTATTGCTACTTTAGAAACAAAACCATTCATTAAACAAGAACATAAAGCAAAAATCGGCTCCGTTTTTGTTTCCCCAAAAGCACGTGGCCTTGGGGCAGGACGAGCTCTAATTAAAGCCATTATTGAAAATGCCGATAAATTACATGTAGAACAACTTATGCTCGATGTTGTAGCTGGTAACGATGCCGCAAAAAAACTATATGAGTCATTAGGTTTCCAAACTTACGGCGTGCAAGAACGTTCATTAAAGCACAACGGTCAATATTGGGACGAAGAACATATGGTTTTATTCTTAAATGATTAATACTTCAATATAAAATGAAACTTTAATTGGTGTGGGGGGGTCTATCCCCACTGATTATTAATCCACAAATAGCGGGATAGTTTTCTAAAAGCATCTTCTTATTAAGAAAGATGCTTTTTTCATTACAACAATGTAATCTTCATGTCACCTTTATCGATCGTACCAATCCTTTCCATTCACTATACTAAAAATATAAAATGAACGAACAGCATTCAATTGATATGTAGAGGAGAATGTGACATGAAACAAAAAAAACGAGCTATCTTTTTAATATGTGCTACAGCAATGATAACTTCTGGATTAGCAATTTTACCTTGGTTTATTATATAAAAATATGCCTCTTGATAAAGTAGAACTTTAATCCAGAAGGTCATTCCCCCACTAGTTATTACTCCACACCAATCGGATAAAATAAAAAAAGCTGATTGCTTGTTAACAAGTAATCAGCTTTTATATATTATAAAATTCCCAAAATTTTATTTACGCAACTTATAATAATAATCATAGATACGGCAACACACATTACAACCGTATTACGATCTTGCTTTTCTTTTTTTGAAACTTCTTCTTTTGGATTCATGTGTATTATCTCCTTTTAAAAAAAGTGTGAGATAGGAAATTTTTCTTATCCGATGCGAGGTGAATACGAAAACCCTCTCTATCTCACATACACAATAGAATGGAATTGTCATTTTATAAATAAAATGACATGACGTTATGTCGCAACATAGGGTATTTGTGTCGCTACGTTTTCTATTATAAATAATAGTTGTGCAAAACTAGTGCATTTTTTATGTCAATTGCCCTGAGCGAAAAAATCAGCCATCCATTCAATCACATAAAAAGAGTTTTTTATTATTTTCATGTAAACTATACAAGTAGAATGAATAGTTTGGGGTGCACAAGATTATGGTAAAAATTTTATTAGTAGACGATGAAGAACGTATGTTACGATTGCTAGATCTTTTCTTAAGCCCTCGCGGCTATTTTTGTATGAAAGCTAAATCTGGCCTTGAAGCGCTGGAATTAATCGAGCAAAAAAAATTCGATATTATTTTATTAGATGTTATGATGCCAAATATGGACGGATGGGATACTTGCTATCAAATCCGTCAAATTTCCAACGTTCCAATCATTATGCTAACAGCTCGTAATCAAAATTACGATATGGTTAAAGGCCTTACTATGGGAGCAGACGACTATATCACAAAACCATTTGATGAGCATGTATTAGTCGCACGAATTGAAGCTATATTACGCCGGACAAAGAAAGATGGCTTTGTTAGCTTCAATGGTATTGAGTGGGATAAAACGAAACATACTGTCACAGTGTATGACGAAAAAATCTCACTAACTCCTATCGAATTTTCATTACTTGGACTGTTTTTACAAAATACAAACCGTGCTTACAGCCGAGATGATTTAATCGAAAAAATTTGGGGCTATGAAACAGACATCGAATATAGAACGATTGATTCGCATATTCGCAATATCCGTGATAAATTACGTAAAAAAGGATTTCCAGTCGAGGATTATTTAGAAACCGTTTATAAAGTCGGATATAAATGGAAAAGTGAATAATTACTTAGGTCAGTGGAAATATCATACCACTGACCCTTTATTATGAATAAGGTATGGTGGGAAAATGAGTAAACTTTCACTTAAAATTGGGACATACTTTTTAATATTAGCTTTATGTATTGAAACAATTGCTTTCGTATCCTTTTACAAAAGTATTTCAAAAATGCGGATTACAGAAGAAACAGGTGCTCTATTAGAAAAAGGCAATCGGTATCGTGACAAAATTGTAAACCGCGCAAAATGGAATGAATATTCTAAACAAAAACCAAACACCGAACGACCTAAACGCCCTTGGTATCAAGAGTTCACTATCGAGCATGCAGCTGAAGAATTAATTGGCTCAGAATTAATTGCTAACACCGATACCACTATCATTATAACTGACAAGAACGGCAAAATCATTTCCACCTCAGAACCCGTAACAAAGGAAATGCAAAAACAACTTATTTGCAAAACGAAAAATATCCCCCAAAACGGGGTGATCGTAGAAAAAAATTGGAAAAAATCGAAATTCATCTCAACAGTAAGCCCACTTGAAATAACTGGATTTCAAGGTAACTTACATATGTTATTAAAGACATCTTTTTTAGAAAATATGTTAATTAAACTCATGGACCAATTTCTTATCATCAGTATTTTAACAATTATTTTAACAACGATTTCTGTCTTTGTTTTTTCTCGAGTTATTACAGAGCCGCTTATAAAAATGAAAAGAGCGACCGAAAAAATTTCAAAATTAAATAAGCCAATTCAATTAGGAATTAAACGAAATGATGAACTTGGAAGTTTAGCAAAAACGATTGAAGATTTATCGAGTGAACTTACGTATATGAAAAAAGAACGAAATGAATTTCTCGCTAGTGTTGCTCACGAATTATTAACTCCATTAACCTATATGAAAGGTTATGCAAAGGTAGCAAAGAGAGACTCTTTAACGAAAGAAGAACGCGAAGAATATTTACAAATCATTGAGGACGAAACGGATAGTGTAACCGATCTCGTACAAGATTTATTTATGCTTGTACAATTAGAACAACACCAATTTGTTATTAAAAAACAAACGATGCTTCTTCAACCATTTTTAGAAAGAATGGTTGAAAAAACAAAAACAACATTAACGAACAAACAAATGCAACTTCATGTATATTGTAAAAACGATTTAGAAGTTTGCATAGACGAAAGACGCATGGAACAAGTTATGTTAAATTTATTGCATAATGCTTATCAGCATTCACCAGAAAACACTACTATAACAATACGTGTACTAACGGAAGCAGATTATTTTACAATAAGTGTACAAGATGAAGGTGAAGGTATTCCAAAAGAAGATATCCCGCATATTTTCGATCGCTTTTACCGTGTTGATAAATCCAGAACGAGGGCTACTGGAGGAAAAGGTATCGGACTGGCTGTTGCAAAGGAAATTGTAGAATTGCATAAAGGTTCCATTCTAGTAACAAGCCAATTAGGAGTGGGAACAAACTTTATAATCGAGATTCCTTTTGAATAAGATGCGTGTGAAAACACCAGTAGTAGTAAACACTACTGGTGTTATTTTGTTCATAAAATCTGCCCTTATAAGCTAAGCTTTTGAAATTATTCTTATTTCAATATAAAATAAAGGTACATTTGTCAAAGATCTGGAGGGTGATATAATTGGATATCCATGTATTAACAAAAGACGAAGCAGAAATTTACTTAGAACTTCGCGTAGAAGGATTAAAGCAAAACCCTGAGGCTTTCAGCTCTTCTTATGAAGATATTATTAATAAAGAGTGTGCTATTGAATATAAAGCACAAAAATTAGCACAAGACGAAAACTATACACTAGGTGCATTTAAAAACGGCAAATTAATCGGAGTTGCTACACTGGAAACGAAACCATATGTAAAACAAGAACATAAAGCAAAAATTGGTTCCGTATATGTGTCTCCAAAAGCACGCGGACTTGGAGCAGGAAAAGCACTTATTAAAGAATGTCTTGAGCTTGCTAAATCTTTAGACGTAGAACAAGTTATGCTTGATGTTGTTGTCGGAAACGATGGTGCGAAGAAACTTTATGAGTCATTAGGCTTTAAAACGTTTGGTGTACAAGAACGTTCACTGAAATATAACGGACAATATTGGGATGAAGAGCATATGGTCTTATTCCTAGATGAAAATAAATAATAAAAAACATCCTCTCATATATGAGGATGTTTTTTTACTTTTTTATAAACCATGCCTTATTTAATAATTGAATCGCTTTCGCAATTTCTTCTTCTGATAAAATCGCAAATCCAAGTAGTACTATATTTTCAGGTGCAGTACCGTCTTTATAGTACGTAGACACAGGGTATATTTTGATACTATGTTTCGCAGCTTCTTTAATTAATTCTTCTTCCCGCATTCCATTATGCACCTTTAATAAAATGTGCAATCCTGAATCTTCTCCTATCACTTCAACACGATTTGAGAAGTACTTTTCTAGTTCAAAAACAAGTCGATCTCTCTTCTTTCGATAGACGACACGCATTTTATGAATATGTTTTTCCCAATATCCTTCATTTAAAAACCTTCTAATCACTTCTTGATCCATTCTTGAAACACTTTGTGTATAAAATAAATATTGTTGCTGATACTTTTTAATCAATTTCTTTGGTAACACCATATAGCTCATCCGTAATGATGGCAACAATGCTTTCGATAGCGTCCCCATATAAATAACTTTCCCGTCTGTATCTAACCCTTGCAGTGCCGGTATAGGTTTTCCCGAATAGCGAAATTCACTATCGTAATCATCTTCAATAATATACCTACCTTCTTCTTTCTTCGCCCATTGTAAAAGCTGCATCCTTCTCGTGATAGGCATAATCATTCCGCATGGAAACTGATGAGAAGGAGTAACAAATACAACGTTCGCATCGCTATTCTCTAAATCTACAATACAAATTCCCTCTCTATCCAAAGATAACATTTGAACTCTTTTTTCTCCCTGTTCAAAAACAACCATTTTTCTATGATATCCTGGGTTTTCAACTGCATAATTACTTCCCTTTAATAATTGAAACAGTAATTTCACTAATATTTGTGTTCCCGCTCCTAATACGATTTGACTAGCTGCACAACGCACACCTCTAGATTCATACAAATAGTTCGCAATTTCTTCTCTTAAGCTCCATTCTCCTTGTGGGTGACCAAGAAAGAGCAACTCATTATTATGAGGCTGCCATACGTCATTTATAATTTTCCGATACATATTGAACGGAAAAGCATTTGTATCGACTCCTGTTTGTGTGAAATCAAATTTATAATCCCTCTCCTGAAAGGGTACTTCTTCTATTCTCTCTTCGTTTTCTTCTACATGAACCATTTGCTCAATCTTACATACAAAATAACCTTTTCTCGAAATTGATTCAATATAACCTTCTGCAAGTAATTGCTCGTAAGCTGCCTCTACTGTATTTTTACTTACTTGTAAATGTGTTGCTAACTTTCGCTTAGCCGGTAACTTCGTAAAAGATAGAATCGTTCCATTTTTAATTTCTTTTTTTATATACTCGTACAACTGCACATACAATGCCTTCTTACCATTCATATTTAAATTAGGCGTTAATTCTAACATAATATCTGACCCCTTAATAAAACTAAAACCTGATACTTCTTACAGTACCAGATTTTATATATAATTCCTTTTATCATGTCACACATAAAAAATCAAATACTAAAGAGGAGATGCATGATCATGAACAAAAGTAGACGTATTGGACTCATTATGATTATTACAGGAGCCACATTATGGGGATTATCTGGACCGATGATTCAATGGCTATTTCAACATACGAACGTATCATCAATTGATTTTTTAACAATTCGCTTGTTGCTTGCAGGAGTATTTATTTTGTCTATCCTACTAATAAAGAAACAAAACATATTTCAAATTTGGAAACATCCTAGACATTCTATACAGCTTATTATTTTCTCTATTCTTGGCATGCTCGGTGCGCAATATGCCTTTATCGAAACAGTTCATATTAGTAATGCTGTCACAGCAACACTCTTTCAATTTCTAGGCCCTGTTCTTATTACAATGTATGTTGCATTTCAGCAAAGAAAATTCCCTACTTCTATGCAACTACTTGCAATTATAACTGCGCTAACAGGAACATACTTTATTATTACAAATGGCTCAATCGAAAATATTGTTTTATCCAAAGCAGCCATTATTTTCGGACTATTAACGGCAATTGGATTTGCATTTTATACCCTTCATCCAGCTTCTCTCATTAAAGAATGCGGAACAACTGTAGTAATTGGGTGGGGGATGTTAATCGGAGGAATTGCACTGCTTATTTATAATCGTTCATTTGGGTGGAATCAATTTTCACAAACTCTTACACTAAAAACTTTTTCTATGCTTATTCTTATCATTATTAGTGGGACCCTTTCTTTCCTTCTTTATATTGGTAGTCTTAAATATTTAGCAGCAACAGAAACAAGTATTTTATCTAGTATTGAACCACTTGTAGCAGCCATCGTTTCAATCACTTGGCTAAATGAATCGTTTGGATCATATCAATTATTAGGCGGCGTATGTATCGTTCTGTCTGTTATTTTTTTGACGATGCCTCAAAAAGAGACCGAGCCAACCTACACAACTGAACAAATATAAAAAAATGTCAAAAGAGGTCGTACAAAACTTACGACCTCTTTTTATACTTTAAAGGAATTGTCCCGCTATCTAGCAAATACAATTACACTAACAATAATAATTAGGAGCGTGGCACCATGAAAAAAATCGGAACTATGCTACTTTTCTCCTTTCTCATCACTGGATGCACACAGGCCCAACCTGATTCAAAAGCACTAAAAAAAGAAGCCATAGTAATATCATCATCTCAGGTTAACGCCCCTTCCTTTTTTCATCTTAGTGTTTTAAAAGATGTAAATTGGGAAGAAGCGCCCTCCTTCGTAGACGGAAAGATACCTTTAAAGGGGATTGAAAGAAGAATTGCAATTGCTGATACACCTATTGTCGCAAATGAACAAAATGAAATTATGTGGTACTTTCTAGACCCTGAAATACCAACTGGAAATTTATCTATTATCGCGCTAAAACAAGGATCTGTAACTCCAACACCAATACTCTATCAACAAGAAACTTCCAAACAAACTTGGACTACTTCAAATACAATCGATTCTACTACAAACGAACTCCCTCTCACTATATCGCTACCTTCATCCGGATTATGGGTATTAAATATATATGTGAATGAAAAATATTATGATCAATTTGTAATCACTGTTGAGTAAGTTGTCAAAACTAATCTACTTCCTTGCATCCACTGAATTTTGGGCGGGATAAATAATGCGGGAGCACGAATAACTCTACACTTCTTCATTATTTTGATTTCTTACCTCAAAAAAGCAGTGCCTCGAAGGCACTGCTTTTTACTATTTATAACTTGGCATTTTCGTAATTTGTGCCACACCTGAATCTATGGCTGCTTTCGCTACTGCTTCTGCAACATTCGGAACAACTCTTTTATCTAATGGATTTGGAATTACATAGTTTGCACTACGCTCTTCGTCCGTAATTATGTTAGCGATCCCATATGCTGCCGCTAATTTCATCTCTTCTGTAATATCAGTCGCGCGTACATCTAAAGCACCACGGAATATACCAGGGAACGCTAATACATTATTTACTTGATTTGAATAATCAGAACGACCAGTTCCAACTACAGCAGCTCCAGCTTCTAATGCATCTTCTGGGAATATTTCTGGAATTGGATTTGCCATTGCAAACACAATCGCTTTCTCATTCATCGTCTTTACAAGTTCTTTCGTTAATACGTTAGGCGCAGATACGCCAATAAAGATATCAGCCTGATGAATCGCTTCTTTTAATGTTCCACGCACATATTCTCGATTTGTCTTCTTTGAAACTTCAATTTGCGCTTCGTTCATCCATGTTTCACCTTCACAAACAATACCTTCTAAGCTAACTAACGTAATGTGTTTTGCACCAGCTTTTAATAATAATTTTCCAATTGCAATTCCTGCCGAACCCGCACCGTTAATAACAATTTTCACATCATCCATTTGTTTACTTACAACTTTTAATGCATTAATAACAGCTGCTAAGACGACAATAGCTGTTCCATGTTGATCATCATGGAATACAGGGATATTCGTTTCTTCTTTTAATCGTTTTTCAATTTCAAAGCAACGTGGTGCTGCAATATCTTCTAAATTAATACCTGCAAATGTAGGTTCTAAATTTTTCACAAGGGTAACGATTTCATCCACATTCGTCGTCCCTAAACATAACGGGAAAGCATCTACATTCGCAAACTTTTTAAATAAAATACTTTTCCCTTCCATAACAGGCATAGCCGCTTTCGGTCCAATATTCCCTAAACCAAGTACTGCTGTTCCATCTGAAACAACTGCAACCATATTCCCTCTTGCTGTATAGTCATACGCTGTTTCTTCATCTGCTGCAATTGCTTTACAAGACTCCGCTACACCTGGTGTATAAGTCAGGCTTAAATCATCTGCTGTATTAACTTCTACCTTACTTGTAATCTCAATTTTCCCTACCAACTCTTTATGCAATAACAATGATCTTTCATTAATTTGATTTTCTAACATACTTATAATCTCCCCTTAATTTGACAAGCTAGCTATATGAATATAGCTAGCTTGTTTGATCATGAAAACATTGTTAATAAGATTGTCGCTGTTACAACCATTGCTGCCCCGCCTAAACGCGTCGAAATTTGTGCGAAAGGCATTAATTCCATACGATTTGAAGCTGATAAAATAGCAACATCTCCAGTTCCGCCTAAACCGCTATGACATCCAGTTACAATTGCTGATTCAACTGGATACATTTTCATCACTTTTCCTATAAGAAAACCTGATGCTACCATTGTAAGAACAACCGATGCACAAACAACAACATATCCCACTGAAAGAACTGCCGCTACGTCTTTTAACGGAATATATAGCAATCCTAATCCGACCATTAACGGCCAAGTTAAATTCTTTGAAATAAATTTATATAAATGGAATGCTCCTTGCTCCATTTTTGCTGGCATTAGTTTAAAGTATTTCACAAGTGCTGCTGAGAAAATCATAATGATTGCCCCAGGAATACCGATGAACTTAGAAGCAAACCCTCCGAAGATGAAGAACGTACATGCAATTAATAAACCTGCTCCCATTAATGAGAAATCAATTGGCTTCTCTGTATTTTGTTCTTTTAATAATTCTGCTTGATTGTCTGTTTTCACTAATACACCATTACCACTAAGCTCAGGTCTCTTCTCACCTAAACGCTTCATATACCCTGCACTCACGATTGCAAACATATTCCCAATAATAGCTGCCGGAATAAGCTGTGATACGAATGTTGCTGATGATTCATTTAAAATGTCACTGTATGCTAATGACAATGGTAAAATCCCTTCTCCAATACCACCGCTCACAATTGGTACGATAATAAAGAAGAATGTATGCTTCATTTCAAACCCGAATAGTGAACCGACCAATAATCCTACTGCTACAGAAGCTAACGTTCCTACTACTAAAGGAATAAACATACGAACGAAACCTTGCACTAACACTTTACGATTCATTCCTAAAATACTTCCGACTACTAAACAAGAAATATATAAATATAAAAAGTTCGATTTTTTCATTAACATAGTCGCAGCTTCCATTGAAGCTGGATTCATCCAGTTAAAAAATACAAGTAATGATGGAATAAATAATGAGAGAATTGCTGGACCACCGATATTTTTTAAAATTGGAATTCTCATCCCAATGTCACCTAAGAAAATACCCATGATCATAATAACTGCAAAACCACCAATCATGTCTGCTGGCAATTTATTATATACAGATGCCCCATAAATAATAGCAGCCAATACTACATATAACGGTAAAGGTATAACACCGATTTTAACGTTCATAATTTTAGAAGCGAAAGATTCATTTTTCAATTCATTTCCTTCAGCAAATGATACCGCTTCCACATTCTTTTGAATTCCCATATGGCACCCCCTTGTTTTCTTAATAACAATATTAAAACGCTTTCAATAGTAAAAATAGTTTTTGTAAGTTTTGTAATTGGTTTTGTAATTAAAAAAAGTATAAGCGACTTATAATAAGTCGCTTATACGTAAAAACCTATTTTATTTTGATCAACACATCTTAATTTACTTACAGGTCTTCCCACATGCTGATACACCATTTCGTTTTCTAACACTCCAATTTCAGTCAAAAACATTACATACTTTCGAATAGAAACTCTTGAAATTCCTACTAATTGTGCCATTTCATCTGTTGTAAACGCTCGTCCATTCAGTGACTCGATCTTCTGCCAAATTAATTGCAACGTTTGCTTCGTTAATCCTTTCGGGAGCTCTTTATTGACAGTAGGCTCTCTTTTTTCTTTTTGTAAAATTAACGAATCTAATTCCGATTGACTAATTTTTTGTTGTTCTTTCATGAAAGTAAGTTTTTCTCGATATATAGTCAATGCATCTTTAAATCGTTCAAATGTAAATGGTTTAATTAAATAATCTACTACGCCATATTGTAATGCTTTTTTAATACTCCCCATATCATGTACAGCTGAAATCATCATAATATCGATTTCTTTTTCTTGATTCCGAATATACATTAAAAGCTCAAACCCAGTCTCTTCAGGCATAAAAATATCAAGTAAGACTAAATCTATTTGTGATTTCTCTAATACTTCTATCGCCGATTTTACTGAGTTAACTGCTTGAACAAGTTCGAATCCTCCTACTTGCTCTAAATAATGTGTATTTAACATTGCTACCATCGGGTCATCTTCTACAATTAAAACTTTAATCATATTTGCTTCTCATCCCTACCTTTAGGTATTTCAATTGTTATCGTTGTTCCCTCTCCTAATAAGGAGAAAATGTGAATCTCCCCATTTATTCGCTGTATACTTTCTTTTACAAGATACAAACCATAACCGCGATTATCCCCTTTTGTGGAATAACCTTTTGTAAATAATGCATCCACTTCGTCTTCTTCTATACCTTTCCCCGTATCTTGCACTGTAATAGTTAATGTATTCTGATATTGCACCCCAATTTCAACTTGTTTCTTTTTGCAATGTATCACTGCCTCTAATGCATTATCTATTAAGTTCCCTACAATCGTAATAAGTTCATGAGTAATACTTTCATCATATATTTCCGGCAAGTAAGAATCTTCACTTATAATTAACTTAATATTTTTCTCCCTAGCATAGCTAAGTTTACCTAGTAAAAAACCAGCAAATACTGGACTTTTTATTCTTTTCATAACTCCACCAATTTCATATTGATGCTCTGATACCATGCCACTTATATACTTTTGTAATTCTTCATATTGTTTCATATGTGTAAGCCCTAATACGACATGCATTTTATTCATAAACTCATGAGATTGTGCCCGTAATGCTTCCGCATATAGCCTAATACCAGTTAGTTCCTCTGCTAGTTTTCTAATCTCTGTTTTATCACGAAATGTTGCAATCGCGCCAACTATTTCTCCTTTTACATATAAAGGAACACGATTCGTCACAATCGTAATTCCGTAAATATTTTGTTCTTCGTTTAATTGTACCTCTCCCGTTTGCAATACTTCTTTTATACGCGAATTCGGCATATATAGCTCAACGTCTTTACCTATAAAATCTTCTTCAAGTCCACTTTTTTTAAATAGACGTTTCGCTTCATTATTAATTAACGTTACTCTCGCCTCTTTATCTACAGCAATAATGCCTTCCTTTACAGATTGTAACATCGTATTTCTTTCTTCAAGAATTTTCGCTATCCTGTGCGGCTCAAGACCGAATAAACTTTTCTTTATATGTCTAGCTAGCAATATTGCTCCTATAATTCCGACTAGTACTCCAACTCCGACACCGATATAAATAATATGTCTACTTTCCTTAACTCTCTCTTTTACATTATCTGCCGAGATACCAACGGCTACCGCTCCAAGTTGTTCACCTGTTTCAGAAAATATAGGTACAAACACTCGCATTGAAATACCTAACGTTCCTTCTGCTAGCGATACATGTTCCTTTCCTTTCAATGCAGGCCCTTCATCTCCTCCAATAAAATGATGACCTATTTTTTGAGGGTTTGGATGTGATTTTCTTATTCCATTCATGTCCATAACTACAATAAATTGAACGCCTGTGTTTTTTAATATTCTATTTGTATACGTTTGAATTGCAGAAGTATCTGCTTTTCCAATCAAACCATCAATTACAATCGAATCATTCGCCACAATATGGGCAATCGTTTTTGCTTTCTCTGCCTGGCTATCCTCCGTTGTCCGCTCTACATTATGACTAATTAATATATCTGTAACAAGTAAAGAAAAAATTACAACTGTACAAACTAACAATGTAATCGTTTTCCATAAATTCCATAGTTTTTTTCTTTTTTTCATCCCACTAATGACTCCCCTAATTGCTGAATAGAAAAATAAGTAAGGTGATATTATTTTCACCTTACTTATTTGCTGTTATTATACTTTAAATTTACTAGTCATTGCTTGTAGTTCTTCGGCCATCTCAGCTAAGTTTTGCGAAGCCGAACTAATTTCTTCCATCGAATTTACTTGTTCTTCTGTTGAAGCTGCAACACTTTGCATACTAGCTGTATTTTCTTCTGCAGCCGCTGCAATTTCATCAATAGCATTTGTCACTTCATTTGCATCTCCAGCGATTCTCCTCGTTGTTTCTACCATTTGATTAACTTGAGAAACAATATGAGTAGTAGAACTTAAAATTTCTGTAAAACTTACTTTCGTTTTTGTTACAACATCTAAGCCTTGTTGAACTTCCCCACTCACATTATCCATTGCCTTAACAGTATGTTCAATATCAGCCTTAATTTCTGCAATTAAATTTGCAATCTCTCCAGATGATTCTCCTGATTGCTCTGCTAATTTTCTAACTTCATCGGCTACAATAGCAAATCCTCGTCCCTGTTCACCTGCTCTTGCTGCTTCAATAGCCGCATTTAAAGCTAATAAGTTTGTTTGAGTTGCAATGTTTTGAATTGCTTCAGAAATAGCTCCTACTTGCTTTGACTTCTCATCAAGAAGTTTAATAATAGCATCTGACTCGGATACCGATCTAGAAATAGACTGCATTTGTTTTGCGGTTTGTTCAACTAAATCTTCTCCCTCTTCAGCTCTTTCTCGCGCATGTAATGAGGAAATAGAAATTGACTCTGCGCTTCCAGTTACATCTTGAATTGCTGTATTTACTTGTTGTAATGTAGCCGCGCCTTCTTCAACACCTTGGCTTTGTGATTCAGCCCCACCTGATACTTGTTCCATTGCAATTGTAATTTGATCTGTCGCATCATTCGCTTGCTGTACGCTCGCTGTTAACTCTTCTGCTGATGCTGCAACATGCTCTGCTGAAAAGCTAATTTGGGTAATCACATCTTGTAAAGACGTAGACATTTCATTAAATGAATTCCCTAGTTTCCCTATATCATCCTTGGAGTGGATTGTAATTTTCTCGGTTAAATCTCCCTTACTAATTTTATGTGCCGATTCAGCTATTTTTCGTAATGGCCTTGTAATAGAATTTGTAATGAAATAAATTAATACACTACCAAATGCAATAGCGATAGCTATGACAATCAAAGTCTTATAAAACACTGGACTGGCAGCTTGCATAATTTCTTCGTCAAACATAACTCCAACTATTTTCCATCCTGTTTTCTCATTTGTTGCAAAGATTAAATTCTTTTTATCATCTTGTTCTGTATAAGATACATTTCCTTGTTTATCTTCATAAATTGGTTTAATCCAAGGATCAGTAACCTTTGAACCAGGCTTTCTAGACGGATGACTAACAATTTGCTTATTTTGATCTAAAATAACTGCATAGCCTTTTTCACCAATATTAATCATTTTTGAAACCTTTAGGATGTTATTCAAATTCAAGTTAATACCTATAACACCTTTACCATCTTTTACTTCTTTAGCAACTGTCACTACCATATTTTTTGTAGATGCTGATTGATACGGTGCAGTAACAATTACCTTTCCTTTATTTTCATGCGCTTCTTTATACCATGATCTATCTGTTGGATTATAGCCATCAGACATTTGAATAAATGGTTCTCTTATAAACTTCCCCGTCTGCGCTCCAATATAAATACCTTCTACTTCTGGATGAAGCTTTATATATTGTGCTAACTTCGTTCTTACTATTTCTTCTTGTCCATTTAGATATGTATCCTCTGTTAAGATGTCTGCAAAGTACGTCGCATCAACAAATTTCTCTTCTATATTTTGAGAAATAACAGTATTTAAAACTGAAATATTCTCCTTTGCTTTATCTGTCATTTGATGTTCAAAATTTGTTTTGGCAGTTTGATATGAAACACCACCGATAATAAGTCCTGGTATAGTTAAAATAATAAAAAATGAAATGATTAATTTTTTCTTGATACTCATACATTTAACCCAGTTAAATATATTTTGCATAATAAGCCTCCTTTATGTAATGTGAATACTTGTGTAATTTTATACAATTAACATATATAAAACAATATATAATGATAACATGTAATTTTTTCGTCAATTATGCATTTTTACATATTCACTACTTCTAAGCATTTTAATCATAAAAATAAGAGAACTTTAGCATTATATATGCTAAAGTTCTCTTATTTCTTAACAGCTTCTATTCCAAACAAAACACCCTACAAAACTTTTCTTATAATCCTTAAATCTCTATCCTTCACCTTATAGCTATATTGTTAAAACTCTCCGTCCTAATTTATTTAGAGCTCTTTACATAACTAATTGCCTGACTCCCCATTTGCACCCATGCCTGTTCAAAGTTTTCTCTTGGTACTTTCACATCTAAGCTATCATCAAGCGGGTCTCGAATATATACAGATTCCTTATCGTACCCAATAAGTACAACACAATGTTCATTATATGTAATAGAAACATCCCCACTATTTGTTTTCCATGTAGTAAATTCATCTTCATCTAAAGGGGCATATGTTGCATTTGTAATCATGACTACCGGTTGCCCTGCTTTTACACTCTTATACATTTCCTCTATACTCTTTCCTGTTAAATCCACAGCTTTATTAGATAAATATTTTTTCGCTAACTGAAAAAGTGGCCCATGATATACACCATAACCGGATTCAGAAAAGGTATAAATATTTCCTACAAACCCTTCATTCGGATTTCCGCGTACACCATCAACCATAAAATCAACTTCTTTTATTTCATTTGCTAATTTCATCTTATCTACTGAAACGCCTGCGTATTGTAACATCATTGCTAAACTTGTCACTTCACACCCTCTATCCAGCTCTGGTAACTGCTGAATTAAAGGCACATTTGATAAGAGGATCTTTTCATCATTATTACTAAACTCCGTTCTTTTTCCGCTTTGTATGAAGGATGTTAATTTCTCCATATACTTTGTGATTCCATTTGTATATACACTCCATACTGCTACGCCAAGTAAAGCTATGCATATATACCACTTCAATTTTCGTATCACTCTCACGCCCTTTTTAATTCGTTAAATAAGAATAAAACGCGTCAGCATCCGTTCGAACCATCGGTACAAAATTTAGTTCTTTTCCTTTTTCAGGCTGATCTCTTTTTATTTTTTCTGCTAATTCTTGAATGTTCATATTCATTTTGTCCATATTAAGCTCATCTGCCATTTGTAGCACTTTTTGCTCATTAATTTCTCTTAATACTTGATATATATCTTTACCATACAAATCAATATGATATTTTTTTGCTTCTGCCTGTACTTTTTGTTCGTACACTTCTTGCGCTAACTCTTCTATCTCTTTTCCTTTTTGAGAAATATCTAACTTTCCTGCTTCTTCTCTTACTTTCGTTCCATAAATCTCTTCCGCAACCTCTTCTATTTCTTTTCCTTCAGTCGAAACGCCTAATTTCTCTGCTTCGTTATTAATTTTGATTGCATTGATTTGGCTTATTAAATCCACAATCGATTTGTTCTCTACAGATATCCCTAAGTTTAACGCTTCTTGCTTCACTTTTGTTTCATAGATTTCTTCTGAAAGAATTCCAACATCTTTTCCTTCAATCGAAATCCCTAACTGTTCGGCTTCTCTGCCTACTTCTGTTTCATGAATTTCTTTTTCTAGCGTAATTTGTTCTTTTCCTTCCGTTTCAATACCTAATTTCTCTGCTTTTTCTTCTGTATTTATTGCATGTATCTTTCCATTGTTTAATTGCTCTTTACTGCGCTGCGCATAGTCTGTCTTTCCTTTCGATGTTTCAGAAGGAGAGGCACCGCCTAATATACTTAAACTCATTACTCCAATAGTGAATACCGTCATCATTTTCTTCTTCAAAACTAATTCCTCCCTCTTATACTTTCTTTCCCATCATTCCCATAAAGTGAAACTATACTCAGTGGGAAGCTTCATCTTCCACTGAATATTAGCCTTCACCAATCGGGCATTTACGAACAACCCGACTCCAGCCGAGGTTTAAGGTGGGAGTTTTACTGCCCGGAAAATAGCGGGATCATTTTTTTAATACTATACATACATCTCATCACTGCCTGAGATAACATTATGATTTAAAAAATTTACTCACATACACCTCTCTAATCTCTTCTTCATGTAACGATCTTTCTTTATGCAATACATAATATAAATAGTTTCTTAACTTTTCCTTAAAAAAAGACGAACTTGTAAAAACAAGATCGTCTTCTTACTTATATTTTTTGATTTTTAGGGAGCACTACTTCAAAACAAGTACCCTCTCCCCATTTGCTCTCTACTAATATTTTTCCGTAATGCTTTTCTACAATCCACTTGGCGATTGAAAGACCTAATCCAGCTCCCTCTGATGTACTCCTTGCTTTATCCCCTTGATAAAAACGATCAAATAATTTGGGGATATCCTCTACTTTCACGCCTATCCCATCATCTTTCACCTGTATACAAATCAAGCTGCTCGTTTGTGTGCAATCAATTCGAATATGACCGCCTTCATTCGTATATTTCATCGCATTATCTAACAATATGACCATCATTTGATGAATCCGTTCTCTATCACCCATAAAAGACATGTTACGTTCTACTTTTAATATCATCTCTTTTTCTTGATAAGAAGCAATTTCTTTATATGGATCTACTATTTCTTCTAACAATTTACCCATTTCAAATGTTTTTTTATCCATCTCAATTTGATTAGAATCCGAACGTGCTAACAACAATAAGTTGCTAACTAGTTTCGATAACCGCCTGCATTCCTTAGATATTGTAGAAATGTCCATCGCTTTTTCCTCTATCGTAGCGGATGGTGACTGAAATAACACATCCGTTTTTGATTGAATAACTGCAAGTGGCGTTCTTAATTCATGCGATGCATCGGAAACGAACTGCTGCTGCTTCTCCCATGAATTTTGAATCGGTATGAGTGCTCTGCCAGCTAGGAAAAAGCCGATACCTATTGCACAGAGACTTCCTATACCACAACCTATAACGAGAATTAAAAATAAAGTATTTAACATTCCTTCTTCCGCTGTTATATCTCGCACGATTTGAACTATTTCTCCATCTTTTTGAAGCGCAAATGCTCTAAAATATCGTCCTTGCACTTCAATATCTTGCAAATCCTCTAACTTTTTTGGAGAAAACTTTTCCAAATTCTCTTCAAAAATAGAACGAAATTTACGATTATCGCCCTCTATTTTCACTATTTTCCCATTCCAAGTTATTCTAGTTACCCGCGGATCTCCAATTTGGATATTCTCCATGCGTTTTCTTGGTGGTATTTTAACATCTAGTTTTTCTCCATACTGAGCCATCATTTTTATAGATTGATCCACTTCATTATAAATACGCTTATATGTGTACGAATAAACAATACTACCTAATACTCCTATTAATAGGATAAATACTAATGAGTTCACTATAGTCAGACGAATGCGTGTTTTTTGAAACATACTTCCTTTTTTCATTTCTCTTTTAATATATATCCAATACCACGAACAGTTTGAATATCTTTCTGATAACCGAATGGCTCTAATTTTTTACGTAAATGATGCACATACACTTCTACAATTGCTACTGTCGTATCTGAATCAAATCCCCAAACACGATCGAAAATTTGTTCACGCATTAAAATCTTTCCGCTATTTTGAATGAGATACTCTAAAAGCTCATATTGTTTTAATGTCAACTTAATATCTTGTCCCTCTACTTGAACATCTTTATCTTTTCCAAACAATTCAATTCCTTTATATCGAATTGTCTGCTTTGTTGTTAAACTACCACTTCTGCGTAATAAAGCACGAATTCTCGCCTTTAGTTCTGGTGCTTGAAACGGCTTTACGATATAGTCGTCTCCGCCAAAATCCAATCCTTTCACTCGATCTTCTAAAGAATCTCTTGCTGTTAAAAACAGGACTGGCGTTTCAATTCTTTCATCACGTATTTTTTGAATTACTTCAAACCCGTCCATTCCTGGCATCATCACATCAAGTAAAATTGCATCATAAATGTTTTGCATTGCCAAAAACAATCCATCTTCTCCATTTAACGCTGTATCTACTTCAAATTCATCACGCAAAATTTGTACGATAGACTCTAATAACGAAGCATTATCTTCTACTACAAGTAAGCGCATATTCTCACCTTCCATACTATAGTTCAATTCTATTTATTATTACATTTCTGCTCTTCATAACGAAAGAATGTAATCCTATTATGTAATTTCATTTTCAACTATTTCCTTCTAAGTTTTTGCTAGATATAAAATTTTGAGCCTTTATTATAAAAACTCTTTCTTAAATTTTGCTTAATAAAAAATTGAAAGAAATAAGATTCCCCTTATCTCTTTCAATTTTTTACTACGTACACCTTTTTACTCGGCAACTCCAAACAATTTAATTGACCGCCATACACAGCCCCGCCATCAACTCCAATAATACGATTACTACCAAAATATACTCCGCAATTCTCACTACCATGAAGCGTTTTTGTTTCCGTATGGCCAAATACAACAACCTTTTCGCCACTATACCCACTATGAAATTCATTACGGATCCACATTAACGTATATGGTTCAGATTCAGAAACTCGTTTCATTGGCTCAACACCAGCATGTACAAATATATACTCTTCTGTTTCAATGTAATGATCTAATTCTTGAATAAATTTTACATGTTCCTCTAATACGTGAGATTGTAAAATTGGCTTTTGGAAGTCCCCTTCATTAACTGCAATATCTTCTTCTACAAATCCATAGCTATATAACGTTTTATCTCCACCATTTCTTTTTACCCAATGGTTCCATGAACGTTCCTCATCTGTCGTTAGCGCTTTAATCATCATATCTTCATGATTTCCCTTTAAAACGAATGCTCCTTCTTCTTTTAGCTCTTTCACCTTTTCAAGTACAGCACGTGCATTCGGACCACGATCCACATAATCCCCTAATAGAATTAATTGATCTTGTTTTGCGTTGTATTGTATTTCCTCAAGTAACTTTTTAAATTTATCAATCCCTCCATGAATATCACTAATGACAAGTATCCTATTCATTTTTCTCCTTCTTTCTAAATAAAGTTATTTCTAATTATAACTTTATTTAAAGGAATTTTCTGAACTCAATTACTAGAAAGTATTATTATTACAAATGCAGCTAATTTCCTTACAACACTGTAAGTCTCTTGTCATTCAATTCGATAGTTGTAATTACTATATTTCCTTATACTAAAAGTAAGAAATGAAACAAAAAACAAGGAGAGATGAGATATGAAAAAAGTGATGGAAGTTGTAGTAGCGGTGGTAGAGGTTTTCGTAAATGGTAAACAAGTTGCAATGGAGTTAAATAAATAATGAAAAGGACAATATTCATTCTAGACCCTTTACTCATATAAAAGAGATAAGAGTTCATCATTTCTTTGATCCCTTATCTCCCTATAAAGAAAGCCGTATCCCTTTAGGATACGGCTTTCTTTTATTTTTGGCTCGTACGAGCTGAAATGCTAATCGCTCTATCTGTTGCTTTTGCAGCTTCATCCAACGCTTCTTTACTATTCTTTCCGTCATACATTGCTTCTAATGCTTTTACAACTGCATCTCGTGATTCTGGGAATACATTAATTAATGCACCTTGAGTTGCTGGAGATTGCTTCGTCGCTTGTAATTGTTCTACTGTTACTTTTAGCTGTGGATATTTTTCATATTGCTCTTTTACTAACGATTCATTATATGCATCTGGATTAATTGAGAAATATCCTGTTGCAGTATGCCATTTTGCTTGTACGTCTGGCTTCGTTAAATATTTCATAAAGTCCCATGCACCTTGCTGCGTTTCTTCTGAAACCATATTCGTCATCCATAATGATGCACCGCCAATTACAACACCATTTCGCTTTGAATCTTCTGGATACGGAATATACGAAACACCTACATTAAACTTAGATGCATCGATTAAATCACGAACACCTGCTGAAGAATCTAAATACATAGCAACTTGTCCAGATTGGAACGCGGCACGAATATCATCCCAACTTGCTCCATACTTTCCTAGTGCACCAGCTTTATTCAATTCATCTAACATTCCAAATACTTTCTGTCCTTCTTTACCGTTAAATACCGCTTTCTTTGCAGCATCTTTACGGCCATTTTCATTATCTACATATAAAGCCCCTTGTGTCGCTAACAATTCTTCAAAGAACCAACCATAATTGAGCATAGAGAATCCATATTGTTTTACATTTCCGCCTTCTTTAATCGTTAACTTTTTCGCGGCTTCTTTTAATTCAGCATATGTTTGTGGAGCTTTCTCTGGATCTAACCCAGCCTTTGCAAAAGCATCTTTATTATAAATTAATACTGGCGTAGATGAATTAAATGGCATAGAATACATTTTTCCATCAACTGAATAATAATTTGTAATTGCTTTTTCTAATTTTGATGTATCGTACTTATCTTTTTTAATCCAACTATCGATAGGCGTAATCTTTTTGCTATCAATCATATATTTCGTTGTAATTTCACTCGATTGAACAAGAGCTGGAGCTTCTTTCGTAGCAGACATCGTTTTAAACTTCGTTAAAGACTCTTCGTATGTTCCTTGAAACTCTGCCTTTATCTCGTACTTATTCTGCGATTTATTATAGTCTGCAACAAGCCCATCTAGTACACCTTGTGTTTTTCCACCCATCGCATGCCAAAAACGAATTACAGTTTTATCACCATTTTTTTCAACTGGTGCTACTTTTGCCTGCGCTTCAGGTTTCCCCTCTGTTTTACTATTTGAACAAGCAGCCCCAGTTAATGCCATTGTGGCTGCCATTAAAAGAGCAGCACTTTTTTTCAATAAACTCATCTCAATCCCACCTTTTCCTATGTATGCTTATTTAATTGCACCTTTTGTTAATCCTTGTTGTAATTGCTTTTGCCCTAAAAATAGTAAAATCAACGTTGGAATGACGATAACCGTAACACCGGCCATTACGCTTCCCCAATCAGTTGCAACTTCTTGAGATTGAAGTTGCTTCACACCAATTTGAACTGTTCTGACTTTTTCATCAGTGGTCACTAAGAGGGGCCACAAGTACATATTCCATGTTGTTAAAAAGCTATATACTCCAAGCGTAATAAAACTCGTTTTACAATACGGAATTACAACGCTGAATAAAAACCTTACATTTCCAATCCCTTCAATAAAAGCAGCTTCTTTCAATTCATTCGGAAGCGTCATAAAATGTTGGCGTAATAAGAAAATACCGAAAGCTGTTGCAAAAAATGGCACTGTCATCCCAGCAAAGCTATTGATCCAACCAAAGTTTTGAATCGTTAAAAAGTTCGGTACCATCGTTGCTTCCCACGGAATAAGCATCGTTGAAATAAACAAGAAGAAAATTACGTTTCTCCCTTTAAACTGAAGAAAAACAAAAGCATAAGCTGCTAAACTGGATACGATAAGTTGTCCAATCATAACAATCGTCGATACAATTAAACTGTTGTACAAGTATGTAAAAAGCGGTACTTTTCGAAAGATATTCATAAAATTATCGAAAGTAAATTGGGTCGGAAATAACCTTCTCATTTGAATATCATCTGGTGTCATAAAGCTTATTAAAAACGCATAGAGTACAGGAAAAAACACCATTACTGCACTAATAATGAGCAGCATGTATAATAGGAAATTTTGTTTCCACTGTTTAACGATCATTTATAATGCACCTTTCTCTCAGCAAACTTAAATTGAAGTAATGTAGCAATAAAAATGAAAACAAATAATACCATCGTTTGTGCACTTGCTGTTCCAAATTGATGATTCACAAATGCCTCTTTATAAATCGAATACACAATTAAATTCGTTGCATCATTCGGTCCACCGTGCGTTAAAATATCAATTTGTCCAAAGCTTTGGAATGCACTAATTAACGTTACTGTCACGATAAAGAATAAAGTTGGTGATAGCATCGGTAATGTAACGCGGCGAAGCTTATATAAATAACTAGCACCATCTATAGATGCACTCTCATATAAAGACGTATCAATATTTTGCAAACCACCTAATATAACTAAAAATGCAAATCCTGTATTCACCCAAACCGTTGTAACCGATACAGAAAACAGTGCCCAGTCCGGACTCGTTAACCATGCGATTGCCGGAAGATTCATAGCGGCTAATATATTATTAAATAACCCTACACTTGGATGAAATAAAAATAGCCAAATCACTGCGCTAGCAGCTACTGATATTCCCATCGTTGAAGAAAAGAGAACACGGAACAATCCAATACCTCTTACTTTTTCATTTGCAATTAATGCAAGAAATAAGGCGAATACAATACTAGTAGGCACTGTATATAAAACAAATAATAAAGTTGACTTTATACTTTTGTAGAAAGCAGGATCAGAAAATAAATATTGATAATTTTCTAAGCCAACGAAAAGATTGGCTTCTCCGTGTATATCTGTTAAATAAAAGCTATAGTAAATCGTCCTAAACAATGGATAGAAAAGAAAAATTGAAAATAACAAAATAGATGGAGCCAAAAACAATAATCCTATTCTTAAATCTTTCGTTCTGCCCCATAAACTCTTCTTTTTTGACACTGCTGTTTGAACTGGTAACTTCCCTACTTCAATCATTATTTCGCCACCACTTTCAACTCTTCGTCAGCCAACACTTTTAATCGTTCATTCTTATTTTGGTGAAAGAAACATAGTTTTTCTTGCGAGAATAATAATTTTACTTTGTCACCTTTGTTCAGGAGTAACTGTCCGATGACTTTCGCACTCCAAGTTGTTCCATTTACCGCAAAGTTTAATATAGACTCATTCCCTAATACTTCTACAGATTGCAGCGTAACTTCTTGTCCTGCCTCAGACAATGCAATATGCTCAGGACGCATACCTATTCGAATTGTCCCTGCTGGTAATTGCTTTAACTGTCCAATAGATAATGGAATTTGCAATTGCCCTATATGTAATACGCCTTTTTCTTTATCCACTTCTCCATCATTTATATTCATAGAAGGAGAACCTATAAAACTTGCAACAAATTCGTTTGCTGGTTCGTTGTATATATCAAGAGGTGTTCCAACTTGTTGTATACTTCCTTTATTCAAGACCATGATACGATCTCCCATAGTCATCGCTTCTATTTGATCGTGAGTAACGTAAATCATCGTAATTCCGAGTCGTTGCTGAATTTCTCTAATTTCAATTCTCATTTGCGCACGTAATTTCGCATCTAAATTCGAAAGTGGTTCATCCATTAAACAAATCGGTGCTTGACTCACGATCGCCCTGGCAAGCGCAACACGCTGTCTTTGTCCGCCTGATAATTGGCCCGGTTTCATTTTCACATACTCTTTCAGCCCTACCATTTCAATAGCTTCTATTAATCGCTTTTGTCGCTCTTCTTTTTGTACCTTCCTTACCTTAAGTCCAAATAAAATATTTTCTTCTACAGTTAGGTGTGGATATAGTGCATAATTTTGAAATACCATTGATAGATTACGGTCTTTCGGCTCTAAATCATTTGCAACACGTTCATTAATCATTAAATCTCCCGAAGAGATTTCTTCTAAGCCAGCGATCATTCGTAGTAATGTACTTTTTCCACATCCCGAAGGTCCAACTAAAACGAAAAATTCTCCCTTCTTAATATGAACCGATACGTCTTTAACCGCTGTCTCTTCCGCATTTTTATATACCTTTGAAACATCTTTCAATTCGATCACAAGGTTGCACTCCTTTTTTCTTCTTGTATCCATACTTCATAATGACTCGTTGAAATCGCACTTGCTCCTGCACGAATGGCAGTTTCCGCATCTTCCCGCGTTTGAATCAATCCACCTGCAATAATAGGAAACTCTATTTTCTCTGCTAGCTGTTTTATAATAGAAGGCATAATTCCAGGCATAATCTCTACCGCATTTGGTTTAGTCGTTTTACAATTTTCAATTGATTTTGTAAGAGATAAAGTATCGACAATAAAAATTCGTTGAATCGTTTTTAATCCAATTTTATTGGCATTTCGAATTGTCGAACCTTTTGTTGAAATAATACCTTGTGCTCCGATAACATCTTGAATATACAAAAGGGCTTCCTCTGTGTTCGTATTTAAGCCTTGTATAAAATCACAATGAAGAAATACATCATGTCCATGTTTCTGTAATTCGTATACACGCTCTGGTAACTCCAGCATTGAACCAGTCATAAGAAAAACTGTTTTCGGTAATTTTTTGTATGCTTTATACCCTTTCCAATCCTTTATCATCGCGATATGAGGTTCTTTAAACATTTATTCCACCTAGCTTTTCTATTTTTATCCAAACTAAAAACACCTACTTACATAGAACACCTTTCTCCTTATTTGAACTCTAGGGAATAGAGCACACCTAAGAAAGTGGTACGTTATATGTAAGCGGGTGTTCTCAAATGTTCTCTACCCTAGTTATTTTGTTACCTTTACTATATTACGCATTTATTAAGTCAGTTTTGATAAATTGTTAATTAGGTGTTAATCGAATGTTAATATTCACCATATTATTTTTACAATAATCTAGATATACGAATAAACTCTAACAGAACACAACAATATTTACATTTCAATCAATATGTAAATTCATTCCATAGTTAATGAGTTTTAGTTTTCTCGCCACTGCTTGTGAAGCACAATTATCCCAAGAGGTACTATAAAGCGGAATACGTTTTTCTTCTTTTATTGACATTGCCCAAGCTTTAACGACATCAGCACCATATCCCTTTCCCTGGAAGCCCTCTACAGTTTCCACACTTGCCTCAGCAGCTATAGGCGTACTTCTTGCACTGCAGCATATAGAAACGACTTGTTCATTTTCAGCAATTGCAAAATAAGGTTGCCTCCATTTCATCTTTTCTATTAGATTAGGAAAATTTTCTCGCATGAGCTCTTTATTCTTCTCTGTTATTCGTATCACCCTAGTCGGCTCATTTGAATTATTTGGAAACATGTAAGCAGGACCCATCCAAATATTCTCTACCGTTCTCTCTTCATTTAATACTTTCATGATCTTTGCTATCTCTATGTGATTTGAATGTTCTCGAATTAATTTCTCAATCTTACTTATTATTTCACCATTCAGATTACAATGATATCTCGTTATATTCCCTTCACGAGTTTTGCTAAGAAAAAAACGTGGTGCTTTCGGATTTCCCTGTTCATTTACACTCTTTATTCTTCCCACTTGATTATGAACAAATAAAACCTCTGCCTGAATTACTATTAACTCAAGTTCTGAAAATCGCATTTATGCCCTCCTTCATTACCCTGTGTAGCCTCCATATACCATCCATTCATACTCTATTTTCTGATGTTCAAAACAAAAATCCCATTTAAATACACATTACTGAATCAATCATACTAAAATGACTTCTTCATTCTGTCTATCTAAATGGGATTATTTCGTACTCTTTATGTCTTTTTCTTATTATTCCACCGGTTGTGGTTGCGGCTGCACTACTTCATTCGCACCAGCTATTCTCAACACATTCGCAATATCTTTAAAACCTCTTTTTTCAGCATATTGCAGCGGCGTAATATTTTCCTTATTGGCCATATTTACATCTGCCCCGTGGTCAATAAGCATTTGAATTACTTTCTTATGGCTTTCACTACCATTTCCCAATACAATTGCTTCTATTAAAGCTGTACCACCACGTTCATTTTTATAATTCACATCAATATCTGTATGCTCTAATAATTCTTTAACAACCTCTACATGACCACGCTCAGATGCAGAAATGAGTGCTGTGCCACCTGACTTAGTCGTTTCTTTCGTATTAACTCCTGCATTAATTAATACTTTTACAATATCCGTATACCCTTCTCTACTTGCATAAAGGAATGGATTGCTTTGTTTCTCATCTTTGACTTCAATATTTGCACCTGCACCAATTAATGCTTTAACTGTCTCTACATGATTTTGGTACGTTGCTGCAAGGATAGGCGTTTCTCGGTTGTCACCTTCTACGTTTATATTCGCTCCATCCTGAATCAACTTCATAGCTGTCTCTGTGTCTCCAAGAGTCGCTGAAAGTAACAACTGTTTGTCCAGTAAATTTATACTTTTTTCTTCTTTAACTTCTTCTTGTTCTTTATGCTTTTCTTTTTTCTTTTCGTTTTTCACATGAACCGGTTTCGATTCTGGTTCCTCTTGCTTATCGCAAGCCACTACCGTCATTAAAAGTCCTAATAACATACATAATAAAATTTTTTGTTTTCTCACAACTACAGCTCCTATGAAAGATAATGTTTTCTTAACCATTCCTCCATCACATACAATAACTCTTCTTGAGTACATTTATCCATAAGCCCTTTATATTCCTTCTTTAATCGGATTATCTTAAGCTTATCCTATGTTTCTCAACCTATTGGAATGATACGCCTGATGGCCTCATCATTAACATTATGAAGCAATTAGTTTAGCACGTTTTAACCGCATTTGTATACATTTCTAAAAAGTACATAAAGTGAAACTTTAATTAGTGGGGGTTTTGTTCATCTACCACTAATTATTAGTTGAACCAATCGGGCTTTTACGGGCAGTTGATCTCCACCTAACTTCTTTGCTTTCACTAAATTTTGAGGTGGGGATCTTACTGCCCGTTAATGCGGGATAAATGATTGCTTTAGGTCACTATATTCCATTGTAACCGTTCTTCTAAAAATTTTACACCTTTTCTATATTTGCACCTGAGTAATGCTAGAAAAAGACAACTATATAGTTGTCTTTTTCTAGTATTAATGATGCCCACCGTGATTCCCTGTTTTCGGTTTCCCCATCATTTCTTTATTCATTTCCCATTTATGCTCTGCTAGCTCTTTATACGAAAGAACCTTACCCTTATAGTTAGATACAAAGCTCTCTGCATCTTTTTTATTTTTAAATGAAATGACATTATAAGCCATTGGTGTCGTTATTGTTTTATCATATACGTAAGTAGCGTCTTCTAACGAAACCCAATCTTTCGAATCATAATCTCGAACAAATTTTTCTTTCGTCTTTTCGCCTGGATTAATCTCCATCCATTTATACATACAACCAATATCATCAAACTTTAACGCTTTTCCATTTTCTAAAATGATTTCTGTTGCAAATTGATTATTCGTTACCCCAATTTGGCAAATATCACACTTATCATGTTTCTCATCAATTGCCACAGCTGTTGTTTCCTTTTTCCCACATCCCACTATCGTAAATAAGAAACATAAACATATAGCAAGCACAACATACTTTATTCTCATCACTATTCCTCCCTAAAAACCGTATACTCCACAAGGAGAATATCAAAAACTTGTGTGGGATTTGTGAAAAAACAATGTGCTTTTTGTAATATAGAAAACAAAAAAGATGTGTAGCTATTTCTACACATCTTTCATCATTCACAGCCTGTAATTAATAAATCATCTTCTAACTTAACTAATAATGTATCTGTATTAATTTTCTGCCCAACTTCTACATTTACTAATCTTATATTTCCACTGATACCGACCGCGACTTTTTCAAGCTCACCATTATTTTTTCGGACCATCATTAATTTTTCCCACTCATATACATAAGAAGATTCATTAACAAAAATCTCTTCTATCTTCCCCTCATAAGAACTATAAACTTCTTCTATTCTCGTTTCCATTCAAAATCTACTCCCTACTTCGCACTTCACTATTTTCACCTTATTCTATCACTCTTGTTAGAAGTAAATTATATTTTTAAAAATTCAAAATTACCTTCGTGAACAATATGACCAAAATAAAAATTATGCTTCTAATGGTGTTATTTTTCAAATTATTTACCATTTGGATAGATGCTTTTATGATAAACAAAAAACATTGTTCTGAATTTTTACTTTATTTTGAAAGCGCAATCATTTTTTTAAGGGGGAGATCGGATGTTAGCTCTACTTGGATTTACAATGGTATTTGTCTTTATGTTTTTAATCATGACGAAACGTATGTCAGCATTAGTAGCATTAATATTAATTCCAATTACTTTCGCATTAATTGGCGGATTTTATGCAGACATGGGTACTATGATGTTAGAGGGCATTCAAAAATTAGCACCTACCGGTATTATGCTTATGTTTGCCATTTTATATTTTGGAATTATGATCGATAGCGGTTTATTCGATCCTGTCATTAGTAAAATATTAAAATTTGTAAAAGGGGATCCTTTAAAAATTGTTGTTGGTACAGCCATTCTTACTATTATTGTTTCATTAGATGGGGACGGAACAACAACGTATATGATTACTGTTTCCGCAATGTACCCATTATATAAACGTCTCGGAATGAATCCACTTATATTAGCTGGGGTTGTTATGTTAGGGGCAGGTGTGACAAATCTTACACCTTGGGGTGGACCAACTGCTCGAGTTATGAGTGCACTTGGACTAGATGCATCAGAGCTCTTTACACCACTTATACCAGGAATGATTGCCGGTGCAATTTGGGTAGTTTTCGTTGCCTACTATCTTGGAAAAAAAGAAAGAAAACGTTTAGGCATTATGGATGTGCAATATTTAAAACAAATGCAAACAATGGATGAGCAAGCTGCCACAGTAGAAGCTGCCGTGCATAAACGCCCTAAACTTCTATGGATTAACTTTTTATTGACCGCTACATTACTTGTCTGTCTCATACTAGAAGTTATGCCGTTACCTGTTCTCTTTACAGTTGCTTTCGCTATTGCTGTTATGATTAACTATCCAAACTTAGAACAACAAAAAGAACGTATTGCCTCTCATGCAGGAAACGTATTAGCTGTTGTTTCACTCGTATTTGCTGCTGGAATTTTCACTGGTATTTTATCTGGAACAAAAATGGTAGATGCAATGGCTCAAAGTGTAGTAACTCTTATACCAGATGCACTTGGACCACAGTTGCCAATTATTACAGCTCTTCTTAGTATGCCGTTCACATTTTTCATGTCCAATGATGCATTTTACTTCGGGGTATTACCTATTTTAACGAAGGCTGCTGCTACTTATGGAATTAGTGCAGCTGAAATGGGACGCGCTTCCTTACTCGGTCAACCCGTTCACTTATTAAGTCCTCTTGTCGCTTCCACTTATTTATTGGTCGGAATGGCTAAAGTTGATTTTGGTGAACATCAACGCTTCACTTTATTGTGGGCCGTTGGAACGACAATGGTGATGTTGATTACTGGAATTGTAATTGGGATTATTCCAATATAAGACGCAAAAAACAGTAGAAGAAATAAATCCTCTACTGTTTTTGTTATGAAGAAACGAGAAAATACCTTCTCTCTGGTCTCCCTACACTTCCATATATAAGCTCTGCATGTACTTTCTTCCCAGATATTAAATACTCTAAATAGCGTCTCGCTGTTGATCGACTTACTCCAACCATCGAGCTTAACACTTCTGCGGTAATTCCTTCTTCATTAACTGTTAACATATGCTTTTTTATTTTCGCTAAAGTTAAAGGATCTATTCCTTTTGGAGCATATTCAACTGTATTTCCCTTCACACCTCTTTGAGACCATAAGTGTTCAATTTGTTCTGTAGATAATTGATTGCTTTTCTTTAACTGCCTAATCTTTTTTTGATAACTTTCTAAACTCGCTTTAAAACGGTCAAACATAAGTGGTTTTACGATATAATCAGTTACTCCACCACGTAAAGCATGCCTTACTACATCTGTTTCCGATGCAGCTGTAATCATAATAATATCTGTATCATGCAAATTATGCCTAATATATGTGACAAGTTCTGTTCCTTGTATATCAGGTAAGTACACGTCTAATAAAACGAGTTGTGGCTTCACAAGCTCTAGCCATTCCTTCGCTTGTTCCCCAGTCGTTGCTGTTCCAATTACTTTAAATCCTTCAATTTTTTCAGTAAAACGCCGATGAATGTCCGCAATCCGAATATCATCTTCTACAATTAATACTTCAATCTCCTCACCCATTACAACTCGCCTCTCTCTTTCGGTAATGCAATAATGAACAACGCACCACCTAAATCCCCTTTTTCAATTGCAATGCTTCCATTTAAATCTTCTACTAACTCTTTCACTTTTGCTAATCCATATCCTCGCTTCTCTCCTTCTTTCGTTGAAAAGCCTTTATAAAATATGCTAGTAATTATTTCATCATGAATCCCTTGCCCCGAATCTTCCACTTCAATTAATATTTCTTCTCCGATATCTGTTACAAACATTCTAACTTTCTTATCATGCTCTTGATTTTTTTCAATTGCTTCAAATGCATTCGTAATTAAATTCCCTAAAATCGAAACGACATAATTACTCTCAATATGCGGACTTAATGTTTCTAAACTACTTTCTCGATCTAGTACAAAATCAATCTTCAACTCTCTTGCCCTATTATAAAATCCAATTAAAATTCCACCTAGCCATGGATTTTGAATTCGCTTCATAATAAATTGAACAAAATCTTGATATACCGCCGTCTCCTTATGAATGAGCTCTAGAGCATCTTCATATGACTCTAATTGGATAAGACCTGAAAGCGTATACAATAAATTGTTGTATTCATGGGTTTGTGCTCGTAACGCCTCTGTATATTGCTTCGTCTGAGATAACTCTGCTGTTAACTGATCCATTTCAGATTTCAAACGTAAGCTCGATACGACGCCGGTTACTTTATTATTTACTTTAATAGGTAGACGATTAGCAATAACAGCCTGCCCTTTTATATTTAATTGACGATCAAACTGTTCTTCACCAGTTTGAAGTACATCTAGTATGGATGAATTAGGAATTATATTTAAAATAAATGATCCAATGATATTTTTTCGGTTGTCTAGTGAAAGAATATCGTAGGCTGCTTGATTGACTAAACTAATCATGCCCTTTTTATCAATTACGATAATCCCTTCTCGTACAGATTGAATCACTGTACTATGCTCTTCATATAAAGATGAAATTTCTTCTGGTTCCATCCCAAACATCATTCTTTTTATACTTGCAGCTAAATATATGGAACCGATTATCCCCATTAACAAACCGATTATTGTAATCCAAAATACACGCTTTCCATACACTTCTACCGCTCCATGAATATCATCCATTGAAAATCCAACAGATACTACACCAATAATTTTATTATCCTGATTACGGATTGGAACTTTTCCGCGTAAGGAAGGTCCTAATGATCCCGTTGCTTTCGAAACGTAAGATTTCCCTTCTAATAGCACTCCTTTATTATCTCCACCAACCATTACTTCTCCTATTTTGTCTTTCTTGGGGTGTGCATAACGAATCCCTTCTTTATTTCCAACCACAATAAAATCAGCATCTGTATCAATTCGAATTTTTTCTGCAATCGGTTGAATAATAGCAGCTGGATTTTCTTTTTGAAAAGCTTCCGCGATTTCCGGTATAGCTGCAACTGTTTTCGCAACATGCAAAGCTCTTTTACCAATTTGCTCTTCTACTGTTTCAGATAATATGTAGTAAAACAAATAACTTGTTAACAAAAGCACAACAAGAATAAGTGTACTAATAGTTAATGTAATTCTCGGTTGTAGTTTTAATTTTTTAAATTTCAAAACCATTCCCCTAACATGGATAAAGATAGAATTTAAAGAAAATACAGTTTTTTAAATTGTTAAACTTAATCATAACACGGTTACTACACATTTCTTTATTTTTATCTCCATAAAAAAAGAAACGAAGTAAAATTACTACCTCGTTTCTTAATATTTTTTATTACACTTTAAACTTGCCAATCATCTCTTGCAATTCTTCTGCCATTTGTGATAAGTGAACTGCTGCTCCATTAATTTCATCTACTGAAGCTAATTGCTCTTCAGAAGAGCCAGCAATATTTTGAACACTTGCTGCATTTTCTTCAATCGTAGCTGCAATTTCATTAATAGATGCACTTACTTGTTTGGCATCTACCGTCATTTGTTTCGCTACTTCTACCATACTATCAATTTGTACAACTGTATCATTTGTAGATTTCAATATTTCAGCAAAGCTTTGCTTCGTTTCATTTGCAACTACAAGACCTGATTGTACTTCTGTTCCAACTTGATTCATAGAGCTTACCGTTTCTTTTATATCAAATTGAATCTCTTTCACTAGTTTTCCAATTTCCGTAGAAGACTGTCCTGATTGTTCAGCTAATTTTCGCACTTCATCCGCTACAATTGCAAATCCTCTTCCTTGCTCCCCAGCTCTTGCAGCCTCAATTGCAGCATTTAATGCTAATAAATTTGTCTGCTCTGCAATATGTTGAATCACTTCCAGAATTGCTCCGATTTGTTTCGACTTATCATCTAATAAAGCAATGACTTTATCTGAATTTGAAACTGACTCATGAATTAATTGCATTTGATTCACAGTTTGCTCAACTAACTTCCCACCATCTTCAGCTTTTTTCTTCGTATACATAGAAGCTGTTGATACTAATGAAGAACTATCAGCAACACGCTGAACTCCTTCTGTAACTTCTTCTAATAACGTCGCTCCTTCTTCAACTTCTCTCGTTTGTATTTCAGCCCCACTCGACACTTGCTCTATAGCTTGTGTAATTTGTTCTGTCGCTTCACTTGTCTGCTTCATGCTAGCTGTTAATTCTTCTGAAGATGCTGCTACATGACTTGCTGAAATATTTATATTGGAAATGACATTATGTAATGATGATGCCATCTCATTAAAACTTTCTCCTAACTGCCCGATTTCATCTTTAGAATGAACTGTAATAGATTCTGTTAAATCACCTTCACTAATTTTCCTAGATGATAGAACAAGTTGTTTTAACGGTTTAATAATAGAATCAATTATGAAGTAAATTAAAACCCCACCAATCATTAATGAAATCCCAATAACAGTTATCGTTTTATAGAAAATAGGTTCAGCCGCTTGAATAATTTCTTTTGAAGGCATTATCCCCGCTATTTTCCATCCAGTTTTCTTATTCGTTTTAAAAGTAATGTTACGATCTTCACCATCTAATGAATAATGAAAATCACCAGCTTCCTGTTTATAAAATTCCTTACTAAGTTTCTCTTCTAACTTCTCACCCGGCTTCAGTGTCGGGTGTGCGACTACATTTTTATCTTGATCAAATATCGCTACATAACCTTCCTTACCGATATTAACCATCTTGGAAGTAGTTACAATATTATTGATAATTAAGTCAATCCCAAGAACGCCACTTTTATCCTCATTTTGTTTTGCCAATGTGATAACCGTATTCCCTGTCGTTTTTGACTTATATGGAGCAGTTACAATCACTTCTCCGCTTTTTTTCACTGCCTCTTTATACCAATCTCTTTCTGTAGGATTATATCCTTCCGGCATTTGAATTGCCGGTGATTGAATAAATTGTCCATTGCTAGACCCAGTATAGATAGCTTCCATTTCCGGATGTAACTTATTATATTCTTCTAGTTTATTTTGGATATTTTGTATTTGATCCGCTTGGTAACTTGATTGTGTAAATAATTTCGTAAAATAAGTTGCATCTACTTTTTTACTATCCAATTCCTTATTAATTACATTATCCAAAATTTTTATATTATCTTTCGCCGAGTTTAAAATCGTTTCATTAAAATTTGTTTTCGCCTGCTGATAAGACGTCCAACCAATTACAATACTTGGAAGAATTAAAATGATAATAAATGAAACAAGTAACTTTGTTTTTAAACTACTACTCCTTAACTTCCTTTGAAACATATTTCTACCCCTCCATACCGTTTTACATGCAATAAATTACAATTAATCCATTTATAAAAATTTTAAGATATAAATAGATTGACGAGACTCTCTATTTCTCTTTTACCCATCTTTCTAAATTTAAAGGATTATTGCATACTTACTTCATTCTATAAAAATTAAATAATTAAAACAATGTATAAAAATGTATATTATTCGAAATATTACGATTCACAGAAGAACCTCTAGCACATGCTAGAGGTTCTTCCTACCTTACTATTCTTTATCTTTTTCTACTTCTTTTTTCTTATCTTCTACTACAGATACGACAGGTTTATCATTCGATAACTGCTGTACTGCACCTTTACCTGCAAACCCTTCTAATAACTCTTTTAAATCAATACCAGAGGAAGCTTTTAATGTCTCCTGCATCGTTGCCATTAAATCAGTCGCATACCCTGCTACTTTTCCAGCACCGCTATTCTTACCACCGCCGCCTGTGTCGACAACTGTAATTTTATCAATGTTGCTAAGTGGGCTTGCGACTTCTTTCGCGTAACTTGGAAGCATTTTAAGAACCATATCCATAATTGCCGCTTGACCATATAATTCAAATGCTTCTGCAATTTTTTGTTTGGCTTCAGCTTCAGCCAAACCTTTTAATCTAATAACATCTGCTTCTGCTGTACCTTGTGCTTTTTGTACTTCCGCTTTCGCTTGACCTTGTGCTTTCTCAATCTCTGCTTTCGCTAAACCTTCTACACGAACTTCTTCTGCACGTGCTCTTGCTTCTGCTTCAATCTTATATTGATCCGCATCTGCTTTTTTCATTTGTTTTACTTTTTCCGCTTCTGCTGATTGTTCGACAGCATAGCGATCTGCATCTGCTTTTTTCTTCACTTCTGCATCATATTGCTTCTCACGACGTGCAATCTCTTTTTCTTCTAATTCAATTTGCTTTTCACGCTCAATGATTTTAACGCGCATTTGCTCTTCTGTAACACCTTGTTGCGCTTTCGCTTGTTGTAATTCGTAAGAAAGGTCCGCATCTGCACGAGCTTGTTCTTGATCTCTCTTATAGGACTGCACTTTTAATTCCTTATGTTTTTCAGCTTCAGCGATTTGTGCATCACGTTGATATTCTGCTTCTTTTGCTTCTTTCTCAGCACGAGCTTTTTCAATTCGTGCCTCTTTTTCACGCTCTGCATTTGCAACTGTTGCATCACGCTTAACCATTGCAATTTGCGGCTGTCCAAGCGCATCTAAGTATCCGTTTTTGTCCATTATTTCTTTAATTGTAAAAGAGACGATGCGAAGACCCATCTTCTTTAAATCTGTAGAAGCTACTTCATGCACCTTTTGAGCAAATTGCTCTCTATTACTATACGCATCTTCTACTGTCATAGAAGATAAGATAGCACGGAGATGCCCTTCTAAAACTTCTTTTGCTTCTATTTTTAACTCTTCCGTTTCTTTTCCTAAATATTGTTCAGCTGCTGTAGAAACTTCTTCAATTGTCGATCCTACTTTAATAATAGAAACACCATTTACTGTAATTGGTACACCTTGTTTCGTATACGTATCACGTGTACCAACTTCTAATTTGTAGTTTAATAGGCTTAAAGGCTCTGCTCTTTGCATAATTGGAACTACAAAAGTACCGCCACCGCGAATAATCTTAATCTTCTTTCCATCATCAGTGGTAACAACATTTTTCCCACCACCAAGCCAGTTCCCTGTAACAATTAACGCTTCATCTGGACCAACTGTTCGATACTTCGTAATGAATACTAAAATGAGTAGAATTAAAATTGCGAGTAAAACTCCACCGATAATTAATGGAATCGTCATGTAAATTCCCCCTTATAATTTTGGTTTCTTTAAAGAATAAGCGATGTTCTGTACAAGCAAAACACCATCTTGAACCCCCTCGATAATAACTTCGGTTCCTTGTGAAATGTCTTTCTTTCCAATTGTTTTAGCTGGGATTGCATTACTTCCAAATTGGGAGGAGATTAATACTTCACCAAATCCTTCTGTAGGAATTGTCGTAATGACTTCTCCCTTGCAACCAATGAATTCATCCATACGTTGTACGGTATTTTGTTCTGCTTCTGCAATCGGTTTTAAAATTAATATTTTCATTATGAAAACACCGATAAAAGATATAGCAAATGAACCAGCGAAAATAATAGTACTATTAAAGGAAAATAAATATTCTCCTATATAACTAATTCCACATAACATAGCGAAGAAACTAAGTAATAAGGTAACAACGGATACAGATCCGCCCCCAAAACTAAATATTGATTCAAATATATCTCCAAAGAAAATATAAATAACAGTGAGTATAGTCGCAATAACAAATCCATATAAATAAATTGTTTCAAGTGGATAACCAAACAAAAACATTTCTTATCCCCCTTTCTTAAACAATCCCTTTTTTGTTATGTGTATGCCTCACCTCTTTCAAAGATTATTAATCTCAATTTTCAGTTATTTACCCTTTAAAGAAAAACCTGTAAGACAGGTCTCTAAAAAAGAACAGGAGAAACCTATTGTGACAGGCTCCTCCTAGAAAATAACCGATATATTATATATCTATATAATATACTATTTTCCACAAAAAGTAAAGTTAAACATACATTGGAAAAGCACTTATTTTAGTGATAATGAGTACGTTCCATCGCCATTATCATATTTATATACATACAAGTAATACTTACCTGGTTTTGCATTTAATTTTGCTTCTATATGATTTCCATTAGCTTGACCGTAAGCAGCATAATTTTGCATATCTGATTCATGGTGAAGTACCCACGTCATCCCAATTCCATACTCATTTAAAACAGAAATATCGAGATCTTTCGCTGCTGCTACATTAAATGTATAAACATCGGTGTGATCCCCGCCGATAAGGCTACCTTTTATAGTAGTGTTTAGTCCGATACGATTTGCTTCCTCTTTACGATTATTTGGTTCAGATTCTGTTAAACTTCCATCTTTAATCGTAACAGTTGTTTCACTTCTACTCTCTTTTCCTTTATCATCTTTTACTCTTAACACTACTTTAAAAGTTCCTTCTTTTTCATATGCATGTACTGGATTAACTTCTGTACTTGTTCTTCCGTCTCCAAACTCCCATGAATAAGAAACGATTTTTCCATCTTCGTCGTTTGATCCATCACTTTTGAATTGAATTCCTTCTTTTACAAGCCCATTATAAGGACCGTTTATATGAACTGTCGGAGCTTTATTTTCTCCGTCATCTTTTGCGATACCATGGAAGACTACATCATATTCAAATTCATTGGAACTATTCACACGATAATTGACGAAATATGCTGTAACCGTTTTGTAGCCGCTCCATTCTTTTTGCGCCAATTGTTCTAAAGCTTCATTTACTCTTTTACCCATTGCATTCCAGTCTTCTGATTCACCTTTTGTTACACTACCTGTAAACGTACCTTCTAATGTAAATGTATTAAAGAATTGAGACTCGTGTTTTGTCATTTTTGCATCTTTCATAGACAACGTCTCACTAATTTCTTTCTTCACTTCTGTTAACGACTTTGGTGCATGTTCAGCTAAATAATCATCTGCTACTTCCGGTACAGTGTACTTATCTTGATTATCAATTAACTGCTGCATATACTCTTGATACTCTTTATTTAGCTTAGAATCTTTACTTAGATTTTCACGATATGCATCATAATTTTTCACGTCATTCGCACGAATTAAATCTTGAATTTTATCAAATGTTTCAAACTGATGCGTATATAAGTAAGACTGTAATGCGAACGAGTAGTTATAGAAATCCCAAGAACCATATTTAGCAAATAATGTGCGCTCTGCTGTATAACGGCTTGCAGGATCAGATGATAATCCGCTAATGATGCTCTTTCTCGGTACTACATTATTTGTACGAGTAGATCCTGCGAAAAATTCTGCATTCCCTTCTTGGAACCAAGTTAATCTTTCATTTTGATACATATCTCCTCTTCCAAATAAACCGGGAACTTCATATCTCCCTTGAAGATAGTGAGTAAACTCATGACGGAATAACTCTTCTAAACTATAAATACTTTGCTCTGGCGTACGCTCATATGTAAAGAATGTACCTGTCTCTTCAATATAAATTCCACCGTTGTTTGTTTCATATCCATACAATTGTCTATTTAACTGATATTCATCTGGAGTATTATAGATTACTATCGTTAATACATCATCCGCATTACCTTGTTCTAAAGCTTTGTCATTTCCGATTACGCGGTGATATTGCGCTTTTACTTCCTTCGCAGCCCAATATAATCTCTTAATTTTTTCTTCTGACACTTTATCCCCAGTTTTAAATACAATAGATCCATCGTCGAATGTATAGGTTTTTGGTAAGTATTGCTCTTTTCCTTCTTTACGAATCTTCTCTAAATCTACCGTATTCCCGCTATAATCTTTCCCGTTATAATTTGTTGTAATTTGTTCTACCGCAACAAAGTACGGTTCACTTAAACGTGGATACATATGCATCGCTTGTGTAACAACCTCTAATCCTTTATTTGGATTGCTATGAAACTTCCCTAAACGGCTAGCAAAATAAATTCCATTATTAACGAGCCATTTATTTTCTGACGTTACTTCATTTAGAAGAGCAATACGATTTATTTCATTAATAAACCCATCTACTTTTCCATACCACATCGTTTCATTCGCTTCTTTACGGGCCTCATTTAAGTAAGACTGTATATCATAATCAATGCCTTGCATCATATCGTATACAGCTTGTCCTTTCATACGATCGTCTACATATGCATTAAAATTATCATTATATTGTTTTAAAATATTCGATGCGTATTGCACTGTTTCAACATCACTTGATGCATTACTAATTAATTTACCGTATGCAGATACTACTGTATCTTGCTCATTTGTTCCAAGCTTAAAGTTTGGATTTTTTGCGATTGCTTTTAAAGCCGGTAAACATTTGTCCTGGAAGCTTCTTTCATTTAAAGCGCTTAATTCATTATTATAAAATGCAAGATAAAAAGCTGAACGTAACACTTCAGTAAACGTTTGAATTCCTTTTGAATCATCTTTCGTAAATGTACTACCTCTATGGGCTAATTCGTCTATAATTACTTGCATTTTTCCGTTATCTTTATAAAAGGCTTTTGCATCTTCATTAAACTGGAATAAGTCTGTAATTTGATGCCACTTAATACTGCCTAACGTTTCAACTAACTCTTGATCATTCATTTTGTTTAAATCAGCCATTGAATAGCTTTCTTTAGCTTGCTTTACTGCCGAGTTCTTCGTAATAGATGCTGGTCGCTGTGAAAAATCTCCTACTTTTAAACGTTCTTGAAATGATAATGTTTCTTCGGCTTTAGAAGTGTGTCCAATCTCATCTACTGGTTTTTCAATTCCAACTGGTTTCGAATGCAATACATTATATGGCACCTTTTCTTCTGCTGATACATTCGTTTGAATTGCTCCTAACGATAGCGCCATTGTACTAATACTAAGCATCATTTTATTAATCTTTGATTTCTTGTTCATATCATTGCCCCCTATTTATATATTCCATTCACGAAATTAACATATTATCTGGATAAAAAGATGTAAAATGCAATATTTCATATTATTTCTTCATACAATTTGAACGTATCGTGAACGAAAAGTACTTACAATTTCCGCTACAGTTTCTCCATTATTTTAGTGATTAAAACATCCTCGTATCCATATCCTTCTCCTATTCAAAAAGACCTTATCATAAGCATATTTCAACATGAAATTGCTATGATAAGGTCTTCTCAAATAATTATATATTTTTTGTAATAATAAGATAAAACGTTATTTATTTCTTAAATACTCTCTTTCTAAATACAAACATACTTAATGCTGAAAGAACAAATGCTAATCCAGAAAATAAACTCGATGTGTTAGCTTGACTACCAGTTGCTGCTAAAGACTTCTGATTTTCCTCTTGCTTATTAGCTTGTTGCTTATTTGAAACTTTTTCTTGCGTACTCTCTTGTCCTACCACCTTCACCGGTCCAACTTGATTATCCCCTTTTGGCTCTTGATTCAATCCAGTTGTTGATTCTTTTACCTCTTCTTTTGTACCTTCAACTTCTTTTACTTCTTCTTTCGTTTCTTCAACTTCTTTTATCGGCTCTTTTACTTCTTCTTTCGTTTCTTCAACTTCTTTTACCGGCTCTTTTACTTCTTCTTTCGTTTCTTCAACTTCTTTTACTGGCTCTTTTACTTCTTCTTTCGTTTCTTCAACTTCTTTTACCGGTTCTGTCACTTCTTCTTTTTCAACTATATTTTGGATTACCGTTCCGTTAAAACTTATACTAATTTCATCAGGATCTAAATCAAATTTATATACCTTTTCACCTGGGGTACTCCATTTTATTACTCCGTTATTAAGCGTTCCGCCCTCACCTGTCATTTTGATATTGTCAATAGCTTCTCCTTCTAAGTCATATACAGGGACTTGAATTTCTTCATTTACTTTTGCTTCATCTAAAATGATTGTTTGTCTCCCGACATCAATTGAAAACCACTGCCCTAATTGTATTAGCGGTCTTACATCACAAATCTCATTCCCTGCTAAATTCAAGCTAAGTAAGTCCAGCATTGAACCAATAACCGTTACATCTTTAATATGATTGTCTGCAAGATTTAACCACTGTAAGTTTTTTAATGAAGATAACGGTGTTATATCTTCAATTTGATTATGAGATACATTCACAATATTTAATTGTTTCAAATTTGAGATGAACTCAATATTTTTCAAGCCTACTCCTTCTAAAGTGAGGTTTTCTAAGTTCGTCATGTACTCTAAACCTGTTACATCTTTTATCTCTTTTCCTTTTTCTTTAAGTATCTCTAATGTTTTAATCTGTAATAAATCTTCTTTTGTTATAGGAGCGTTTAAATTCTCTCTACCTAAATTCTCTTTATTAATATGTTGTTGTAAATGTTTATCCAGGATTACATTTTGACTTTCTTTTTGTTTTTCAACTATTTTCTGGACAACCATCCCATTAAATCTTATTTTACTTTCACCAGAGCTTGTATCTAATCTAAATTCATATGTTTTTTCTCCAGGACTATTCCATTTTATAAATCCATTATTCAGAATGGCCCCCTCACTTTTTAAATTGATATTTTGAAGTGGCTCCCCTTTAAGATTGTATATTGGAATTTGTATTTCTTCATCTACGCTTGCTTCATCTAAAAAGATTTTTTGTCGTTGAATATCAATTGAAATTCGCTTACCCAATTCCTCAACAGGCCTTACGTCAGCAATTTCATTCGCTCCTAGGTTCATCTCATGTAAATCTGTTAAATTACTCAGCGGTGATATATCAGAGATATAATTCTCTTCTAAATTCAGTACTTGTAATTTTCCTAATTTAGATAATGGTGATATATCTTTTATTTCACTATCAGCAATTTCTAGTTCAATAAGATTACTCATTTTACTAATAGATTCAACATTACTAATTTTATTGTTCCCTATCCATAATAGTTCCACATTACTTAATTGGTTAATTCCAGTAAGATCACTGATTTGATTATTGGCTAAGTATAACTGTTTCATAGTTGATAATGTAAATAATGGCTGGATGTCTTCAATGTTATTACCAACTAAATCTAATGTTTTAATTTTTTTCATTTTACTTAATGGTGTAAGATCAGAAATTTTATTATCTCTTAAAAAAAGCATATTAATATTCTCTAACTGCTCAATTGGATGAATATTTTTAATTGGATTAGAAGTTAAATCTACGTACTTCAAATCTCTCAGTTTCGAGATGGCTGATATATCTGTTACATTAGATTCTCTTAACGTCAACTTCTCTAAATTTGTCATATGTTCTAAACCAGCTATTTCATTTATTCCTTCACCTGAATAAATGGATAATGTTTTAATCTTTAATAAATCTTCCTTAGTTATTGGATCATTTATATTTTCTCTATTTAAATTATGTTTATTAATATGCCTTTGTAATTGCTTATCTAATATTACATTTCCGCTTTCATCTTGTTGTTCCACTTTATCCTCTTTATTTTCCTTTTCTGGAACATTGTTTTCTAAATTTAAAGCATTTACTTCAAACTGTACTTGATATTTATTATCATAGGCCATCGTTGGAATATAAATATGCATTTGCATATTATATCTTTTTCCCAATTCCCCAACTTCAAATTGAATAACCTTCGTTCCATTTTTCTTTTTGTCTTCTGATATAACCTTTACATCATGAAACACACCAGGAGTATGAATATCCTCTGTTTTCAAGTATTGGAAGAAATCGCTATCACTTAACGTTGCTGTTACAATTTTCTTTCCATTCTCAATGGTTAATTTCGGATCCTTTATATAAACAGCTGCCATAGACTCTTCATTCGTTTTATCTTTATATGCTTTAATAACAGCGTCATATGTACCATCTTCTAAACCTTGTCCCGTTTTATTCGCCTCAATTGCTACCGCCGCTAAAGCAGGTGTCGAATACACAGCAAATGGAAGTGATAACGCCGCCGCTATAATCATTGCATTTATATGTTTTTTTTTATTTTTTTTCAACTTTACATCTCCTCCAATATATATAATTCAAAATGTAATCATTTCTTGAATAAATGATAATGATTTTCATTATCATTGTCAACTAAAAAAATAAAAAGTTTACAAAAAAATAATCCCTTTTAAAAGGGATTATGCCATTTTCTCTCCTGATTCCTCTTTAAAAAAGCTCTTCATCGCATGGAATACGTCTGCTTTTTGCTTTAAAATATAATATCTAAAGTTCTCATCTTTAATATTTTTATAGGCTGACATAAGCGTACTATGGCGGTTGTACTGATTCACTTCCCCATACCCAAACATATTACATTTCTTCATCAGCTCCTCAACAAGCTTTACACATCTCGCATTATCTGATGTTAAATTATCACCGTCTGAAAAATGGAATGGATAAATATTATAGCGGTCTGGTGAATATTTATTATCGATAAGCTCTAATGCCTTTTTATACACGGAAGAACATATCGTTCCGCCACTTTCTCCTTTTGAGAAAAATTCTTCTTCTGTAACAACTTTCGCTTCTGTATGATGAGCAATAAATTCAATATCAACTGTTTCATACTTTGTACGTAAAAATCTTGTCATCCAGAAAAAGAAGCTACGTGCCATATACTTCTCCCATATTCCCATCGATCCACTCGTATCCATCATCGCTAATACAACAGCTTTTGAATCTGGCTTTAACACTTCATTCCAAGTACGGAACTTTAAATCCTCTTGGTGAATTGGATGGAAAGACGCTTTACCACGCATTGCATTTCGTTTATATGCAGATATCATCGTTCGTTTCTTATCAATATTTCCCCATAGTCCTGTTTTTCTAATGTCATTAAATTCAATATGTTCAATCCGGTTTTCATCCATTTCTTTTCTCTTTAAATTAGGAAGCTCTAGCTCTTTGAAAAACGCTTGCTCTAATTCTAAAATAGAAACTTCAGCTTCATAATAATCTTCTCCAGCTGCATCTCCTGCACCTTGACCTTTTCCTGGGCCTTTTTGCTTTTGACCACCTGATCCATCTCTCGCAACGACATCACCAACTTTGCTATCACCAGTTCCTTGCCCAACGTGTTTGTTTTTATCATAATTGTACCGAATCTTATATTCATCTAAAGAACGAATTGGTATTTTTACAACATCCTTGCCATTAGACATAACAATGCTTTCTTCTGTTACAAGATCGGGTAAATTATTCTTAATTGCCTCTTGTACTTTTTCTTGATGGCGCTGTTGGTCGTCATATCCTTTGCGATGGAGGGACCAGTTTTCCTGTGAAATCGTATAATTTGGTTGATTTTCTTCGCTCATTCCTTTCCCTCCTTACTGTAATTGTCTTTCTCTATGAACAGCAATCTATAAATTTTGTTCTATAATGTTCAAGCTAAAATATTTGAAAGGTAACTGCCCATCGAAAATCACCCCATAAACATATATAACGTTTTACATACAATACTCCGAGCATCCTAAACAAAATTTTGCCACTCACATAATAGAAAGAAATATTCAGCCTCTGATAAGAAAGAAACACAATGCATTGTTGCACACATTTTCACTTTGCAACATATTGTATTGTGTTGGCTTTTTTCGTATGAATGGTTGGTTACTCTATCATATGCATATTGTAAAAATAATTGACAATAAATTCATGAAATTGCATCTTAATTTATTATATTTGGACAAGGTATGACACTTTACACATATGAATGGATAACAAAACGCTGTCCCGCAAAAAACAAGAGACAGCGTTTTGTTATCAAACTATCGATTTAGCAAGCTACCTACATAGCGTAATAATTCATTTGCCGAAGAAGAATTATAGCCATGCTCATCAATTAAACGTGCAACAACATCGTTGATTTTCTTAAGCTGATTTTCATCTGGTGTTTTCGTTGATGTTGTGATTTTCACGACATCTTTTAAATCAGCAAATAGCTTCTTCTGAATCGCTTCGCGAAGACGTTCATGCGAGTTATAATCGAAACGTTTTCCTTTACGCGCATAAGCAGAGATGCGAATTAAAATTTCTTCACGGAATGCTTTCTTCGCGTTTTCTGAAATTCCAATTTGTTCCTCAATTGAGCGCATTAGTTTTTCATCTGGGCTCATTTCTTCACCTGTTAATGGATCACGTAATTTCGATTTATTGCAATATGCTTCAACGTTATCTAAGTAATTATCCATAAGTGTCTTAGCCGATTCTTCGTATGAATATACGAATGCTTTTTGTACTTCTTTCTTAGCAATTTCATCATATTCTTTTCTTGCTAATGAAATGAAGTTCATATAGCGCTCACGATCTTCATTACTAATGGATGGATGCTGGTCTAATCCATCTTTTAAAGAACGAAGTACGTCTAGTGCATTAATAGATGGTACTTCTTTTCTAATAATTGTAGAAGAAATTCGGTTAATAACATAACGTGGGTCAATACCGCTCATACCTTCATCTTGGTATTCCCGTTGCAATTCTTCTACATCAATCGCATTATAACCCTCTACCATTTCACCATCATATAAACGCATCTTTTTGTTTAAATCAATATCTGGACGCTTCGGATCTTTTAAGCGAGTTAAAATTGTAAACATCGCTGCAACACGAAGTGTGTGTGGTGCAATATGCACATTCGATACATCACTTTCATGAATCATCTTCTCATAAATATGTTCCTCTTCACTCACTCGTAAATTGTATGGAACTGGCATTACAATAATTCTTGAATGCAATGCTTCATTTTTCTTATTTGCTATAAATGAGCGATACTCTGTTTCGTTCGTATGCGCTACAATTAATTCATCTGCTGAAATAAGCGCAAACCTTCCCGCTTTGAAATTACCTTCTTGCGTAAGCGATAATAAATGCCATAAAAACTTCTCATCGCATTTTAACATCTCTTGGAATTCCATCATCCCTCGGTTCGCCTTATTTAATTCTCCATCAAATCGATACGCACGAGGATCTGATTCTGAACCATATTCTGCAATTGTTGAAAAGTCTAGACTACCTGTTAAATCGGCAATATCTTGTGATTTTGGATCAGACGGGCTAAATGTACCAATCCCTGTACGACGATCTTCCGAGAAGAAAATACGCTCTACAACTACATCCTCAATTCTTGACCCATATTCTTGCTCTAGACGCATTACATTTAATGGTGATAAATTCCCTTCAATTCTCACTCCATACTCATCAAAGAAATCATCCCGTAAATGATGTGGAATTAAATGCAGTGGATCTTCGTGCATCGGGCAGCCTTTAATTGCAAAAATCGCTCCACGATCTGTACGTGAGTATGTTTCTAATCCTCGTTTCAACATCGTAACTAATGTTGATTTCCCTCCACTAACAGGACCCATTAATAATAAAATACGTTTTCTAACATCTAATCTTTTTGCAGACGGATGAAAATATTCTTCAACAAGACGCTCTAGTGCATCCTCTAGTCCAAACAGCTGATTACTAAAGAAATTATATTTTCTTCTACCATCAACTTCTTCAATTCCGGCATCTTTTATCATATTGTAAATGCGAGAGTGTGCTGTTTGAGCCACCCATGGTCTTTCTTTCACAAGCTCCAAATACTCCGCAAACGTACCTTCCCATTGTAAACGTTCTTCTGCTGCTCGATGCTGTTCAATCTTTTTTAGAATATCCATTATAGCTCCTCCCCCATCTCCTTGTTCAATCGGATTATTATAAAAGGTATGCTAGGATGTCCTTAAACATTCTTTAAATCAAAACGAAATATATAGTAGTGCTATAAAATTCTCTCCAAAATTCAAAGAAAATTCTGTATAATATAGGTATTAAAGTTTTCACACTGCTATTCATTATAAATAAATTCTTTTCTTCTAAGAACCTTACATACATTTCAATTCATAAATAGAATTCGTAAATCGAAAAAGTAGGGGGAATATTAATATGAAATTATTATTAATTTTAGGTGTATCACTCACATTTCTTACAGCTATTTTCACATCTGGTTACAACGATAAACCAGGTACACATAAAAAGTGATGTGCTTTTAGCACATCACTTTTTTCTTTATACATCATGTATAATACATATTTTCCACATCATATTTTGATAAAGGGCGACTATAATAATAACCTTGTACAATTTCTACATTTTTTCCCTTCAAAAACTGTATTTGTTCTGCTTTTTCTACTCCTTCTGCAATTACATTCAATTCTAATGTATGAGCTAAATGAATAATTGCAGCCGTAATATTCGTATCACGTTCATCTACATGTATACCTTCCATAAAAGAGCGATCAATTTTCAAGGTATCAATTGGATATGTTTTCAAATAACTTAAAGACGAATACCCTGTTCCAAAATCATCTAAATGAATCTTTAAATTTTGTTCTTTTAATTGTAGCAACACTCTCTTTGATATGTCTTTATGTATAAGGGCTCCTTCTGTCACCTCTATCGCTAATAGATGAGCTGGTACATTGTACTTATTTAAAGCACGTGTAATCATCTCTATTAATGTAATAGATCGAAAATGTCTAGCTGAAATATTAACTGCAATCGGAACCACTTCATACCCTTTATTTAACCATTCACGTATTTGCTGACACACTTGATTTACTACCCACTCATCAAGCTTAATAATAAATCCTGTTCTTTCTGCCAGTGGAATAAATTGATTGGGAGGGACAAATCCTAATTCTTTATTCTCCCATCTTATTAAAGCTTCCATACTAGCTATTTTTTTCGTTTCAATATTAACCTGCGGCTGGTAATATAAGAAAAATTCATTTTTCTCTATAGCACGATGTAACTGATTTTCCATTACAAACCTTTTCTCACGTTCACAATCTAATCCTTTACAATAAAAATGATAATGCCCTTTTCCTTTTTCCTTTGCTTTTTCCAAAGCAGCATCAACTCTTTGAAAAAGTATTTTTTCATCGGCTCCATCTGTTGGTGCCATTACAATTCCAATTGATGCACTTAAATACACGTCCTCTTCTTCAATTACAAAATGTTCACTAATCTTTTCTAATATGTTTTTTGCAACTTCCTCTACATATTCTTTCGTTATATTTTCTATTAACATAACAAATTGATCATCATGTTCTCTAAATAAATGCATACCTTCTATTTCTAGATTGCTTAAACATTCTGTAACTTTTTGTAATACTTTATCTCCTTCTTTATGACCAAATGTATCATTAATAAGATGAAATTCATCCAAATCCATGAAAACTAGTGCAAGCTCTTTATTTTCATTTAAAAACTCATTTAGCTTGTTTGTGCATGAAATTCTATTCATTAAACCTGTTAATTGGTCATAATAAGCTAAGTATTCCGTCTTCATCTCATTTAATACTTGCCTTGTAACATCCCTCGTAACAATATACACCCCAACAATTTCACCGTTCACAATAATCGGGATCGTTCTCAAAGAAATATATAATTCATATCCTTCTTTATGAACATATTTCTTTGAAACAATTTGTTTTGCTCTCCCCTGTAAAGCTTCCTTAAATATAATTTGAAAGTCTTTTTCATATTCTTTAATAATAAAGTTAAAAATAAAGTTATTATTTAACTCTTCATATCGGTATCCAAATATTTCATACGTTGCCGGATTAGCATATGTAATTCTACCTATAGAATCTATAGATATAATGGAGTCATTATTATATTCTAGTAATGACTTAAATAACATTTGTTTTTCCTCTATCTCTGCTTTCTCCTCAATCTGAGCTGTAATATCCCTTGTAATACAAATAATAAATTGACATACCCCTTCTTCGTCGTATACAGGATTAACTGAAGACTCATAATGTAAATTACCAGTTGGGAAACTGATTACATCACAAAATGTGTGTGCTCTCGCCTCTCTCACCACTTTTGTATATTGCTCTTGTAATATTTTCACCTTTTCTCCTGATAACACTTCTGCAAATGTTTTTCCGTAACATTCTTCACTTAATCCAGCATAATCCATCCCTATTTTATTTATATAAATATATTTAAAGATCTCATCATCAATAACTTTCACAATAAATACTAAATCTTGAATAGCATGTAATAGTCCTTGTCTTATTAAATCCATATCTATCATACTTAAAAAGGTATTTTGATTGTTATATTGTTCCTTCATATTTATCTCAACCCGTCTTATCTATTTTTAATCATATATCCCATTCTATATGAATATGTACCTTTTTTAAAATGTATGACTACATATTATTTTTATTTATAAAAAAAGCCGCCTAATGGCGACTTTTAATAAACGATTTCTAAATCTAATCCTGGATAATTTTGTTGACGAAACGCTTCATAAATTAAAATTGCTGCTGTATTAGATAAATTTAATGAACGTACTTTATCCGTCATTGGAATACGTAAACAATGATCGAAGTTTTCTTCGATTACATTAGCTGGTAAGCCATTTGTTTCTCTTCCAAACACGAAATAATAATCCTTCTCACGTTTGCTATAATCAAATGCTGTATGAGCTTTCTCACCATACTTTGTTAAATAGAAGAATTCACCGTCTTTATTTTTCTCATAAAACTCTTCAATTGAATCGTAATACGTAACTTTTACGTGCTGCCAATAATCTAATCCTGCACGCTTTAACATTTTGTCATCCGTTGAAAACCCAAGCGGTCTAATCAAATGTAATTCTGTTCCAGTTGCTGCACAAGTACGTGCAATATTTCCTGTATTTGCTGGAATTTCTGGTTGATATAAAACAACATGTACGCCCACGCGATATTCACCTCTGTTTTTTGTCTACTACGTATTATACCACTTGAACGAAAAATCTCTACCCATTAATAATATGAAAGAATTTATATTTCATTTGTGGTGTGTATTTACTAGAGTCCTCATAACTCCAATAACGCCGCCGGCTATTTGCTGAATGTGCATTTACAAGTGGCATACCATCTGCGTCTTTTGCTACTACAATCGTCGTATGATTCCACCTACCGTCATCTTCGAAATCGTAAGCAATGACATCACCAAGAATAAGGTCTTCCGGCTTTTCTACAGTTTCTCCTCGCAGGCCAACTGTAGAACCTGACAAGTACCAGTAAAAAGAGTGTGCGACAGCCCAGCTCCAACTCCACTGGTTCTCCCTTTGCCACCAACCTTTACGAATATTAGGATATCCGTTCATTGGTACTTCTCCAGTATGAAGACATTGAGAAATAAAATTTGTACAATTATCAGGAAAATTGCGATACACTGGGTTTCGATCATCCCACCAACGCTCTGCATATTTTACTGCCTCTAAACGATTATACTGATAAGAACCGTATTTCTCTTTCGTAACTTCTCTTTCTAATGTCTCACCTATTCCAATCTCTTCTGGCACTTCAATAGCATAATCACCTATTATCCGGCTATTATTTAAACAAACTCTTCGTTTTAATTGTTCCTCTTCGATATAAAATAATTCTTTATGCTTAATTAAATATTTAAAATGTACTTGATAATCAATTTCTTGATAATCACTACTATTTAGCTGTCTAATGAAAGAAACATCTGCTGTTGCTTTCACTATATCTGCACTACGTTTTTGAAACAATTGTTTCTTTCTTTGTGCTAGTTGTAATAAATCTTTAGCAATACCATCCACATTTGTTCGTTTCTCTGTTACATATGCTAAAAACTGTTGTACTTGTGTTTCAATATTTTCTTTTACAACCATTTCATCTCCCTCCCATATTACAATATGAAAAAGGGAGATATTATCTACTCTTTTTTCTGCGCTAACAATGCAAGCCCACGATTCATTTCATGAAGAACTTCTTCATCCTTTTCACGTTCCATCGCTTTCTCAATAGCTTCGCCTACTCCATCTCCACCAATTTTCCCAAGTGCCCACGCTGCTGTTCCGCGTAGTACTGGTCTTGGATCATCTTTCATAACACCGATTAAATCAGGAATTGCTGATGCTTCTTTAAAATGCGCCAATGCTAAAATCGCATTTCGTTGCAATGGCTTTTTACCTCTCCATGACCCTGACATAATCCCATATTTCTCTTTAAAATCACGATTACTAATTGTTAAAAGTGGTGTTAAGAGCGGTTTAACTAATTCAGGATCTGGCTCCATCTCAGGATGATTATGAAAATCCATTCCTTTATTTTTTGGACACACAGTCTGACACGTATCACATCCATATATACGATTTCCTATTTTATCGCGATATTCTTCAGGTAGGAACCCTTTCGTCTGTGTTAAAAAAGCAATACATTTCTTCGAATCTAACTGTCCACCCTGTATTAAAGCACCTGTAGGACAAACATCAATACATTTTGTACAGCTTCCACATTGATCTTCTATCGGCTGATCTGGTGGAAATGGAACGTTTGTAATTATTTCTCCCAAGTATACATACGAACCAAATTCAGGTGTAATAATAGCGCAGTTCTTACCACTCCATCCGATACCTGCACGTTCTGATACAGCACGATCGCTTAACTCACCTGTATCAACCATTGACTTCACTTCTATATCTGGAAGCTTTTCAATTAAATATGCCTCTAACTTTTGCAAACGATCTCGTAAAACAAGATGATAATCTTGTCCCCAAGAGGCACGACAAAAAATCCCACGGCGTTCTCCACGTTTACTTAATGGTGCGTTTTTTAATTTTGAAGGATACGCTAAAGCAATCGCAATAATTGATTTTGCACCTGGTAATAAAAGCTGTGGATTCGTTCTTTTTTCTATATCAGACTCTTCAAATCCAGATTGATAATTTAATTGTTGCTGCTGGATTAACCGCTGCTTTAGCTCCTCAAATGGAGAAGCACTCGCAAAGCCTATTTTATCTATACCAATTGTTTTACTATATGCAATTACATCTTGCTTTAATTGTTCAAAATCCATTCTTAATCGCCTCCTCAGATGAACCCATCCCTTATGTAACGACTATATTGGTTAGCAATTCACTTTTGGAATACTATTCTTTACTTCTATTTTCGCATACAATTATGCTTTTCAAACATTAAAAAACGCAATGCCTCGTTTATCTCAGAAACGAAACACTGCGTTGATCACAATTTATTAGAAAAACATTAAATAAAATTTGGAGCGGGTGAAGAGAATCGAACTCTCGACCAGAGCTTGGAAGGCTCTTGTTTTACCACTAAACTACACCCGCAAATATGAAATACATATAAGATATTAGAATAACTTATGTAAAGTAGTATAGCATGTAAAAAAAACGGAAGCAAGAATTTTATCGAAAAAAGTCGAAAAAGTGATGAGAGACCTCATCACTTTTTCAATTCTTTATCAATCGCCTTCTTCATACTATCGAAATCAGGATTTGCAAGATTCCCGTTTATATATACTGAAGGAGCACCTTGAACTTTTAATTTTTGAGCACGATCTGAATCTTTACGTACTTTTTCTTTTATTTCTTTACTGTGTAAATCTTTTTTAAACTGTTCTACATCAACTTTTGGAAGTTTCTCTTTCACAATGCTAAGAAGTAATTCTTCTGTAATCCATTCTTCCGTATCTTTCTTTTGACTTTGATAAATCTCATCATAGAAAGTCCAGAATGAATCTTTATCTTGTTTATAAATTGCTTCACCAGCTGCTGCGCCTAAATCAGAGTCTTTTCCAATAAATGGGAAGTTAATAAAATATAACTGCACTTTACCTTTATCAATATATTCTTCTTTTAATCGTGGTAATACCGTTACATCCCAAGTACGACATGCTGGGCATTTGAAGTCTCCAAATTCAACTACCTTAACCGGAGCATCATCTTTACCTAAAGATTGTTGCGTAGAATAAGCAAACATCTCATTCCCTTTATCTTTTTTGTCATTTATGATGCTATACGCAATTGTTCCGATTACAATCAATACTGCGATAGAAAAAACTACACCAAGAGCCATGAGTTTATTTGATTTCATATACATTCCTCTTTAAATTCATATTCTGTATACAGCATTGTACACAATACACATAATATCAACACTTATATACGTCACGCAATGAACACGCTCACATAAATTACAAAAACACAATAATTGTGACGATATTGTGTCACAATTTGTCACAATTTATTCAAAAAAAGAAGCTCCTATGCAAGAGCTTCTCTTAACTTACTGCTTTTTCACGCGCATTATTTAACATCGACTGCTCTGTTTTTATATCATGGCGAATTACTAATTTCTCACTAACTGCTTGCACATACTCATCATGATTGATATATCCTTCTTTTTCCATTAATCTCAAAACTACATTTCGTCTCTCGACCGCTTTATCATAATTTTGCGCAGGTGAGTAATAAGCAGGTGCTTTCACTACAGCAGCCATCATCGCACTTTCAGCCAACGTTAATTGGTTCACCGTTTTACCGAAGTAAAGGTTGGCTGCTTTTTCAATTCCCCATGCTCCTTCTCCGTAATAAATATTACTTACATACAATTTTAAAATTTCATCCTTCGTAAATGTACGTTCAATTTTTTTTGTATAAAAAATCTCTTTCCACTTACGAGAAAATGTACGTTCATTCGTTAAAAAAGCATTTTTCGATAATTGCTGTGTAATTGTGCTTCCTCCTTGCACAACACCACCAGCTTTTATATTCTCAACAGACGCCCTAATAATTGCTATATAATCTAAACCATTATGATGATAAAACCTTTTATCTTCTGTCGCGATAAATGCATGTGTTAATGATTCTGGCACCTCTAACTTAGGCGGTACATGTAATTTACTAATATCACTTTTCTCGATCATTATATTTCCAACGAATAATAACGTACAACTTAACAATAATAATAAAATAATGGCTTTATAAAAGAATTTAGTCATTGGATTTAATGCAACTTTTTGATGATAGTTCACTCTAGATAATACTCGTTCTTTCATCTTGAACACCTCTTTTCCACACAGCATATATATCTCTTAACTTAAGAATACCTTGTTGTAAAAAAATATCCCATCGATTTCTCTTACACCTACCTTACATCATTGTAAGGTATAAAAATGTATTGTATCACAGTCTTTTTCTATCTACTATTCATCTGAAATATTGAATATACATTATTTTAAAACATTCATAACAAACAGCAGCGTAGAAATTAAGAGCGTTATACTTCCTTGATTCCACTTTATTCTTTTATTATATCATCTATAAATTTCTATTTTTAAACATCTAGTAATCTAATTATATATGATATATCATAATTATACAGAACTAATGTTCTTGAAATCAATACTAGCTTTATTATCATTTTGACCTTTTTCTGAAGTAATATACATAAGAAAAGGGTAGCTATTTGAGATACACTCAAATAGCTACCCTTTTCTTACAACCTGCCTATAAGGTTATATGGCTGTACTTCCCACGTTTCGTATGGGATGAAATGCGTTGCTCTCATCGCATCAACTGTTCTTGATTTCATATGAGGACGCGTTATATACTCATCGATGTTCTCTTCATTTAAAGCAATAAATTTAGCCTCTTGTATTTCTTCAGGTTGAATTTTTATATCACCACTCACATATGCCACTTTAAACACAACAGCTAAAATATGCATAGAAGCATTATAATAGACACCTGTAATTCCGATAGGCTTCACCGATAATCCTGTTTCCTCTTTTATTTCCCTACAAACAGCTTGATCGAGTGCTTCTCCTTCTTCTACTTGTCCCCCAGGCATTTCCCACGTATCCGCTCGCCAATGTACTTTTGTTAAAAGCACCTCATTCTTTTCATTTGTTAAATAGCCTGCTACAGCAACGATATGCTTTGGTGTTTTATGCTCCATAGAAATACCTCCTAGAAATACAATCATTTAAAATACTATCTATAATCCTATTCCATAACTACAACAAAACACCTTTAAAACCTTATCATCTTAATTATTTCAATAAAAAAGACCCAGTTCGTTAAACGAAAGGGTCCTTTTTTATTATTCGCCTAAGTCTACGTTATGGTAAACTTGTTGTACATCTTCTAAATCTTCTAATGCATCAACCATTTTTTCAAATTGTACTTGAGCATCTTCAGGAAGTTCTACATCATTTTGTGCAAGCATTGTTAATTCTGCAACTGTAAATTCTTCAATACCAGCATCTTTAAGTGCAGATTGTACTGAGTGGAATTGATCAGGTTCAGCATAAACGATAACAGAATCTTCTTCTTCTAGAATGTCACGTGCATCTACATCTGCTTCCATTAAAATTTCAAGAACTTCATCTGATGTTTTACCTTCAAGACCGATAACAGCTGTCGCATCGAACATGTAAGCTACAGAACCATTTACGCCCATGTTACCACTGTTTTTGCTAAATGCAGCTCGTACATCTGCTGCGGTACGGTTTACGTTATTTGTAAGTGTATCTACAATTACCATAGATCCATTTGGTCCAAATCCTTCGTAACGAAGCTCATCATAGTTTTCTTCTGAACCGCCTTTTGCTTTTTCAATTGCACGATCAATAATTGTTCTTGGTACATTGTATGTTTTCGCACGCTCTAATACAACTCTTAACGTTTGGTTTGATTCAGGATCTGGCTCGCCTTGTTTTGCTGCCACATAAATTTCACGTCCAAATTTCGCGTATATACGGCTTGTATTTGCATCTTTTGATGCTTTTTTGTCTTTAATGTTGTTCCATTTACGGCCCATACTTTCACTCTCTTTCTCGTTTTAAATCTACATAAAAATATTAATATGAAATATAATGTGTATTCAACACATTTTTAAAAGAAATATAAAAAGTTCACTTTTGATTCATATTACAGACATAATATAAATCATTATCATTTTGTTCTTTCGACAAGTTATATTATACATGAATTTTTACGTTTATTACGAATTTTAGCATCACATAATATAATTTAACAAAAAAGACTCTAACATTTCTGTTAGAGTCTTTTTACATCGTCGATACCGATTGTCCGGGCCGCACCGACACTCCCGAAGGAACACGATTTTGAGTCTTTCTAGGTGACATTTATATAGTTATATAGAGCGTTCCCCCTAAAATCCTTTATTTTAAAGTATTTTAAAAATTTTGATCTTCTTTAAACATGATGAATTAAAATGAAACGAAGCCAAAATGGAATCACAATAAATAACTGATACTTTTTACTTTCATTTCTCTCTTGATTAAAATTATCATATTTCATTTATTACTTTATTTCTCGCTAAACAATAAGAAAAAGGGAAAAATTACCACCACATCCCCCTAATTACTTTTTATTACTGTATAATTAAAACAGGAAAATAATTTTGGAATTCAAAGATTTGAAGGATGGGGGAGAATTATGACACATTTACATGAAAAAAGCACATGGTCTTAAAGGGATAGGAGAAAAGCTAAACCCAACTATCTATCAAGTGAGATTCATGAAATTAGATGAACCAATTCAATTTGAGTCATTCCCTAAATTAAAGGAATTAGGGGAATGGTTGAGTACTTCAACGCAAATGTGGTCGTGCCACTCAACTATGTACAAGTACAACAGAGAAGAGTTTGAAAAGAAGTTTTTAGAAATTACAAAGTTAACAGTTGATAATGTGCTAATATCTACTGGTGGTGTCGGATTTAACTTCATGTCACCAGGGTGGAGAGATTCTCTATAAAATGAAACACTAAAGGGATAAAAATGAATGTTCATTTTTATCCCTTTAGTGTTTCACAGTTTGCTTTAACTGTATAGCATGAGCTTTGATAGTATTAGTCCTTATTTTGTAGTACGATGAAAACACAAAAAAACTCTATACAATTAGTATAGAGCCTGATGTTACGCCGTTCTTGATACCGATGGTCGGGGTCGAACCGACACTCCCGAAGGAACACGATTTTGAGTCGTGCGCGTCTGCCAATTCCGCCACATCGGCACAATAATAAAGGCGGCAACCGGATTTGAACCGGTGATAAAGGTTTTGCAGACCTCTGCCTTACCACTTGGCTATGCCGCCATATTTAATTTAATTGGAGCGGAAGACGGGATTCGAACCCGCGACCCCAACCTTGGCAAGGTTGTATTCTACCACTGAACTACTTCCGCAAAAATGGCTGGGCTAGCTGGATTCGAACCAGCGCATGACGGAGTCAAAGTCCGTTGCCTTACCGCTTGGCTATAGCCCATCGAATTCTTACTTAATTATATGTAAGTATCAATTAGATTATTTGTAATTTTAAAAATAAAAATGGGGCGACTGATGGGAATCGAACCCACGAATGCCGGAGCCACAATCCGGTGCGTTAACCACTTCGCCACAACCGCCATGTTGTGTAAATGTATTTGGCAGGGGCAGTAGGAATCGAACCCACACTGGAGGTTTTGGAGACCTCAGTTCTACCTTTAAACTATGCCCCTATGTAAATGGTGGAGGGGGGCAGATTCGAACTGCCGAACCCGAAGGAGCGGATTTACAGTCCGCCGCGTTTAGCCACTTCGCTACCCCTCCGAAACTTACATGGTGCCGGCTAGAGGACTTGAACCCCCAACCTACTGATTACAAGTCAGTTGCTCTACCAATTGAGCTAAGCCGGCGTATTGTATTAAGATAAATGGTGGCTCGGGACGGAATCGAACCGCCGACACGAGGATTTTCAGTCCTCTGCTCTACCGACTGAGCTACCGAGCCTTATTAAAAAATGGCGGTCCCGACCGGGGTCGAACCGGCGATCTCCTGCGTGACAGGCAGGCATGTTAACCACTACACCACGGGACCATTTGGTTGCGGGGACAGGATTTGAACCTGCGACCTTCGGGTTATGAGCCCGACGAGCTACCGTGCTGCTCCACCCCGCGATAATACTATTCATATAAAATTTATATGGTGGAGGATGACGGGATCGAACCGCCGACCCCCTGCTTGTAAGGCAGGTGCTCTCCCAGCTGAGCTAATCCTCCAAAGTGGTGACCCGTACGGGATTCGAACCCGTGTTACCGCCGTGAAAGGGCGGTGTCTTAACCACTTGACCAACGGGCCAAAAATTTAAAAACTTTTTCCAAGCTTCCAACCGGGGTTGAACCGGTGACCTCTTCCTTACCATGGAAGTACTCTACCAGCTGAGCTATGGAAGCATAATGGCTCCGCAGGTAGGAATCGAACCTACGACCGATCGGTTAACAGCCGATAGCTCTACCGCTGAGCTACTGCGGAATAATAAAGCCTGGCAACGTCCTACTCTCACAGGGACAAGGTCCCAACTACCATCGGCGCTAGAGAGCTTAACTTCCGTGTTCGGTATGGGAACGGGTGTGACCTCTCTGCCATCAT
>NZ_CP031292.1:580794-581008 GCF_003355115.1 Bacillus sp. COPE52 | reverse complement strand
TACTTCCGCAAGACATGTTATGAGATATTTTATTAAAAGTGCGGGTGAAGGGAGTCGAACCCCCACGCCAAAGGCGCCAGATCCTAAGTCTGGTGCGTCTGCCAATTCCGCCACACCCGCATATTAATATATTTTTAAAAAATGGGGCGACTGATGGGAATCGAACCCACGAATGCCGGAGCCACAATCCGGTGCGTTAACCACTTCGCCACAA
>NZ_CP031292.1:573325-580744 GCF_003355115.1 Bacillus sp. COPE52 | reverse complement strand
TTTATATTGTTTTCATTTACTAAAATTAAAAAGGATTGCAGAATGTTGGGAACCCTAAAGGGTTTCCCAACACTCTGAGGAAAAAAGAAAGGTAACCTTTCTTTTTTCCTTGTAATGACAGTATTATTTATTGTCTGCTAAAGCAGCAAATGCTCTTCCAACAGCTTCGATTGTATATTCGATATCTTCTTGTGTATGTTCTGTCGTTAAGAACCATGCTTCATATTTAGATGGTGCTAAATTAATACCTTCTTGGAGCATAAGTTTGAAGAATCTACCGAACATTTCACCATCTGTATTTTTGGCTGCATCGTAATCTTCAATTGTATTTGTCGTGAAGTATACAGTTAATGCACCCTTTAGGCGGTTTACTGTAATATCGATATTATGTTTTGTAGCTTGCTCTAAAATTCCTTTTTCAAGCATTGCGCCAAGTTCATCTAATTTCTCGTATACGCCTTCTTGTTGAAGAACTTCTAGACAAGCGATACCAGATGCCATAGAAGCAGGATTTCCTGCCATTGTACCAGCTTGATATGCAGGTCCAAGCGGGGCAACTTGTTCCATAATTTCTTTCTTACCACCATAAGCGCCAATTGGAAGTCCGCCGCCGATAACTTTACCAAGTGCAGTTAAGTCTGGTGTTACGCCAAGTAAGTCTTGAGCACCACCGTACATAAAGCGGAAAGCAGTAATAACTTCATCATAAATTACTAATGCACCAGCTTCATGGACAAGCTCATTTACTTTCTCAAGGAATCCAGGTTTAGGCTCTACAATACCGAAGTTTCCAACGATTGGCTCTACAAGGATAGCTGCTACTTCATGTCCCCATTTATCTAACGCTTCTTTTAAAGTTTCTACATTATTAAAGGGAACGGTAATAACCTCTTGTGCAATACTTTGTGGCACACCAGCTGAATCAGGAGTTCCAAGAGTAGAAGGGCCAGAACCAGCTGCTACAAGTACTAAATCGGAATGACCGTGGTAACAACCAGCAAATTTCATAATTTTTGTGCGACCAGTGTAAGCGCGGGCAACACGAATGGTTGTCATAACGGATTCTGTACCAGAGTTTACGAAGCGGACTTTATCTAATGCAGGCATTGCTTCTTTTAACATTTTTGCAAATTTTACTTCTAGTGCTGTTGGCGTTCCGTATAGTACACCATTTTCAGCAGCTGTTGTAATTGCTTTTGTTATATGGGGGTGAGCATGTCCAGTAATAATAGGACCGTATGCTGCTAAATAATCGATATATTTATTTCCATCTACATCCCAGAAATAAGCACCTTTTCCACGTTCCATTGCAACGGGAGAACCGCCTCCAACTGCTTTGAAAGAACGAGAAGGACTATTAACACCACCAACGATATGTTCTAAAGCTTCTTTATGTAATGCTTCTGATTTCGTGAAATTCACTACAATTCATCTCCTTACAAAAATCTATGTATTATTCTAACATGTTTTTAGAAAAGACGTATTGTTTGTGATAGAAGGAGCAGTTGGGTAAACTATTCGTTGTGACATTTAGGAAGGGGGTCCGATTATGAAATCGGTAATTGAGGTACAAGGGTTACGTAAAGAGTTTACAGCCTATTCAAGTCGTCCGGGATTAAAGGGGGCATTTCGCGATTTATTAAATCGTAATTATAAAATAGTACCAGCAGTAAATGATGTGTCTTTTACTGTGAAGCAAGGTGAAATGGTTGGTTATATTGGTGAGAATGGTGCTGGTAAATCAACGACGATTAAAATGCTTACAGGGATTTTGACTCCGACTTCAGGGCAAATCACGGTGAACGGAATGAATCCACATAAACAAAGAGAAGAATTTGTGAGAACAATTGGTGTTGTTTTTGGTCAGCGCTCTCAGCTTTGGTGGGATATTGCGGTACAAGAATCGTTTCGTTTATTGAAGAAAGTGTACGGTGTTTCAGACACTCAGTATAAGGAACATATGGAGCACGTAATCGAAACGTTAGATATTGGTCCTTTATTAGATAAGCCTGTCCGAAAGTTATCTCTTGGCCAAAGGATGCGCTGTGAATTAGCGGCAGCATTAATTCATAATCCACCGTTACTATTTTTAGATGAGCCAACAATAGGGCTAGATGTTCTTGTGAAATTGAAAATACGTGAATTCTTAAAAGAGATGAATGAACGTTATAAAACAACAATTTTATTAACAACACATGATATTACTGACATTGAAGCTTTATGTGAGCGCGTTATCATGCTGGATGAAGGAAATATTATGTATGACGGTTCTTTAAATAACCTTCGCACACAGTGGGGAGCAGAGAAGGAAATCCATTTTCAATTTGTCGCTCCAGTTTCTTATCAGATGTTATCGATGGTTATGCCAGATAGTCAAGTCGTTTGGTCAAAAGCGAAAGAGGAAAATGCGTGGCTTGCAAAAATACCGAATGAAGAAATTATTATTTCAATGCTTATTTCTAAAGTAGTACAAGCTTTTCAAATTAAAGATTTAAAAATTAACGAAGTGTCTACAGAGGAAATAATTCGTAACATTTATGAAGAAGGTATTAAGCATGGGTAAGTATATTGAAATGATTCGCATTCGCTTTTTAATGATGCTTGCTTATCGTACAAATTATTACAGCGGGATTTTAATTTATACGATTAATATCGGTGCGTATTATTTTTTATGGCAAGCGATTTATAGCGGGAAAGAGAATATTGAAAGTTTATCTATTTCGCAAATGACCACGTATATTGCGATCGCATGGATGGCACGTGCTTTTTATTTCAATAATATAGATAGAGAAATTGCGATGGAGATTCAAGAAGGGCGTGTGGCGGTAGAACTAATTCGTCCATATAACTATTTAGGAATGAAAGTTATGCAAGGTCTTGGCGAAGGGATATTTCGTTTTGCGTTCTTTTCAATCCCAGGTATGGTCATCGTTACTTTGTTATTTTCATTACAAATTACAACGAATTTTCAAACGTGGTTATATTTCTTCTTATCGTTAATATTTAGCTTTATCATTAATACACAAATAAACTTAATGACGGGAATGCTTACATTCTTCTTATTTAATAATAGTGGAATTATGTATGCAAAACGTGTTGTGATTGATTTATTTTCTGGTTTATTATTACCGATTAGTTTTTATCCATTATGGGCCCAAAAAGCAATGGTGTTTTTACCGTTTCAAGCAATTAGTTATATTCCGAGTATGATTTTCTCTGAAGGTATACAGGGAAGTGAGTTATATGAAGCTTTGTTATTTCAAGTAATTTGGGCAATTATACTTATTATTCCAATTGTACTCATGTGGAAAACGGCGAGAAAACGTCTAATTGTACAAGGGGGATGATAGGATGCTATATATAAAATTATTTTTGCAATACGCAAGCCAATATATAAAAACTAAATTAGAGTATCGAGGCGATTTTATCGTCGGATTACTTTCGGATTTATCACTACAAGCGGTTAATTTAATCTTTATTCTCGTAGTATTTGGGCATACACAAGCATTAAAAGGATGGAGCCGAGAAGAAGTCATCTTTATTTATGGTTTCTTTTTAGTACCGTTTGCCATTTTTTCAGCATTCTTTAACATATGGGACTTTAATGATCGTTACATTATTAAAGGTGAAATGGATCGTGTATTGACGAGACCAATTCATAGCTTATTTCAAATTATATTAGAAAGAATGGAACTTGAATCTTTAATTGGAGCGGTTACAGGAATTATTGTAATGGGATACGCAGCAGTGGAACTAAATTTATCCTTTTACTGGTATGATTTCTTCCTATTCTTACTGATGGTAGGAGGAGGAGCGCTTGTGTATGGCGGGATATTTGTTACGCTTGCGAGCCTTGGTTTTTGGTCGGATGCGAAAAGTTCCATTATGCCGCTTATGTATAACATAGGTAATTATGGCCGCTATCCTGTTAATATTTATAACCGTGTAATTCGTTTCATTTTAACGTTTGTTTTACCATTTGCATTTGTTGGAGTATACCCAGCGGCGTACTTCTTAAGAAAAACAGAGTGGAATAGCTATGCATTTGCAACGCCAATTGTTGGTGTCATTTGCTTTACTATTGCAATTACTCTCTGGAATCAAGGGGTAAAACGATATCGTGGTGCGGGGAATTAATTATAGAAGCTTGTTCGTTTCAAAGGGATAAATCAGCCGCCCATCTCATACATATAAAATGAGGTGGAGGACATGTTATGGGGATTTATTCTATTAATTGCAGCAGTAGCTATTTTAAGAAGTGTCCAATTATTATGGAGTTCGTATTCAGATTCAAAACGTTTCTTTTCGTTATATAATTTAGCCTCGTTATTTTTAATTTATACAACAGTACTGATTGCATTTGGATTAAGTTATGTTGTATTAGAGGAAATGGGTTTTACAGTTTTGAAAGAAGATGGTGAAAGGTTGACCGCTCATTCTTTTCAGCTTGTTGAAATTTGTTTATATTTTAGTGCAGTCACTTTATTGTCCGTTGGATATGGTGATATAGCTCCGATTGGAATAGGGAGATGGATTGCAATCGGAGAAGCACTGATTGGATATACATTACCGTTTGCTTTTGTGATGAGGTCTGTAATAGACAATGAAAAATAAGATCGCATTTGATATAGTAAAAGAAACAATAAGGAGTGATAATAATGATTACAGTAGGAGAAATGGCACCGGAATTCACGTTAGAAGGAAGTAACGGAGAACAAGTTCGCTTAGCTGACTTTCGCGGGAAAAATGTAGTTCTATATTTTTATCCGAAAGATATGACTCCAGGGTGTACAACAGAAGCATGCGATTTTCGTGATGCATATGGATTATTTCAAGAGAAGGATACGGTTATCCTTGGTGTAAGCCCTGACTCAGCGAATAGACATTTGAAATTCATTGAGAAGCACGAACTTCCATTTACACTTTTAGTAGATGAAGATCATAAAGTGGCAGAATTGTACGATGTTTGGAAATTGAAAAAGAACTTCGGGAAAGAGTATATGGGAATCGAACGCTCGACATTTCTTATTAATAAAGACGGTGAACTTGTAAAAGAGTGGCGTAAGGTAAAAGTAAAAGGGCATACCGAGGACGTTCTTTCTTATATAAAGTAAACCTATAGTGGAGGTAAAATATATAGAAGTAAGGCAAGTGTCTATACATATTTTATCGTCTTACATAAAGTGGAAGTGTAGGGCATACCTCCTCAGATGATAGTATTCCAAGTGCGATTATGTCGCACTTTTTTCTATGTAAATGTATAGAAACTGGGGAAAGATACATAAGAATAAGGCTATATACAAAAATAAACCACATACTTATAGTAGAAATATTGACGATTTATAAGAAAAGGAGTACACTCTTTATAAGAATTATAAAATAATAATCCGTATAGAATCGGGGTGCATGACGGTGGTCAAAGAAGAATTAAAAGAAGCGCTAGAAATGCTGAAAAATACGGGTGTACGCATTACTCCACAGCGTCATGCTATTTTAGAGTACCTTGTGGAATCTATGACGCACCCAACAGCGGATGACATTTATAAAGCATTAGAAGGTAAGTTTCCAAATATGAGTGTTGCAACTGTTTATAATAACTTACGTGTATTTAAAGAAGTTGGACTTGTAAAGGAATTAACTTATGGAGACGCTTCAAGTAGATTTGATTATGTTACAAGTCAACATTATCATGTGATTTGTGAAAAATGTGGTAAGATTGTTGATTTTCCTTATGGAGGATTGGAACAGCTTGAAGAGGAAGCTGCGAAAACGACAGGCTTCGTTATTAATAGTCATCGCTTAGAAATTTATGGCGTTTGTCCAGAGTGTCATAAGGCGTAATATATAATAAAAAAAGAGGCTGACGGTTACGTCAGCCTCTTTTTTTATTATATAAAGGTATCTTATGTTTATTTGGAATTACAGCGTTAAGTGGAAAGGCCCATGGGAGCAAGTTACGTTAGTAAGAGGGTTAGATAAAACTGCGTCGAATAGATTTTATGTAGTGAAAATAACATCTTGGGGGATGCGCTTTGAAAACATATGAGATTAAAAATAACATTCCAACATTGGAAGAATACAAGTATTTATGTGACTCTGTCGGGTGGACTAATTATATGAATTTTGAAGTGGTGGAAACATCACTTCAAAATTCTATTTACTGCGTCACAGTCAATGATAATAATCGAATTGTGGGTATGGGGAGAATTGTTGGTGATGGGGCTATCTATTTCTATATTCAAGATATAGTGGTTCATCCAGATTATCAAAAGAATGGTATTGGAAAGAAAATAATGAGTGCTTTAGTTGAATACTTAAATCAGACTGCACCGGATAAAGCGTTTGTTGGTTTGTTTGCATCAGAAGGTAAAACGTCATTCTATGAAAAATATAATTTTAAAGATTACTCACCCAACATGACGGGGATGTTTACTGTAATATCGAAAAAATAGACATAATAAATTTTAGAAGAAGACAGTAAGCGATATGAAAGGCATCGTTTTTCTAATAGCCTTTTTCCTTATTAAACTAACGGGAACTTCAGTTTAATAAGGAAAAATTAAAAAGTCGATTTCTTGGTTAAGAAATCGACTTTTTAATGAGTTGAAACTTCTTTAGCTTTGTAAATAGAACTGTACCCTATATCCCTATAATTTATAGCTCTTCTTATTATATTTCTCATCAAATTCTTTTCCTTCTAGATTTCGATCAAGTGTTAAAGGTTGATTGCAATGCATACATGCGTCGACACGACCGAGCATTTTTGTTGGTTTATCGCAGCTTGGACAAATGATTTGTATAGTCTTTGTAGATAACATACCAATCCAAAAGTAAACGACAGTACTAGCGATAACAGCTAAAAAACCAACCATCATAAATGTTGTCATAATAATAATGTTGTCGCGGAAAAAGACACCTAAGTATGCAATGAAGAGGCCGATAAATACTAAGCTTAATGCAAAGGTCCGAATTTTATTGATTTTGTTTGAATATTTAATGCTCATTCTCACCACACTCCTATAATAATAATATAACACAAAATTTAGAATTTTCATTCGCTGGAGATTATGTTAAAGCGATAAGATATGAAATAAGGAGGAATGAAGAACGAACGTAAATAATGATGGTTATCAAAGGTTTTTTAACTCCTTAACGGGATGTGAAATTTTTTTATAAAAAGTATTGACCCTATATATACTGCGTGATATATTAATAAACGTCGCTGATGCGGAAACGCAGAAAATGACAAAAAAGAAATTGAAAAACTTAGTTGACATCGAAAAACGAAGATGTTAACATAAGGAAGTCGCAAATGAGCGACCGAGTAGTTCTTTGAAAACTGAACGAAACAAACAACGTGAAACGTCAATTTTTATTTTTAGATGCTAGACAAACTAACTTTATTGGAGAGTTTGATCC
>NZ_CP031292.1:455889-573275 GCF_003355115.1 Bacillus sp. COPE52 | reverse complement strand
CATCACGATGATTTTTTAAAGCACCCATCATAAAAAATCTCTCCTTTACCTCTTTTTTATCAGTGTTGACACATAAAAAGAGGTTCAGACACATAAACAGGCTGTGGAGAAGACTTTCTCCACAGCCTGAAAATAAACCTTTATAAAAGGTTTATTTCCGAAGATTTTTAACTAAAACCATAAAAAATCATTGCAATATTCTTTTTATTCACAATACTATTCGTTTTTGTTATAATATCAACCATAACGTATTATATTCGTTTGTATACCTTCATATTTTGGGAATTTTATTACACAAATAGACAACTCTTAATTGGAGTTGTCTTTTATTTTTTTCGATATACATAATACTATTCTGATGCAAATACTTCAAGATTCTTACAACCAGAGAAAAAGTAGGATTTCTCATAGTAGAGATGCTACTTTATTTCCTCATATTCCTTCATTATTTTATAAAACGTAATTTTCTTTAGCTCTAGCATTTCCATAATAGCTGTTGATAGCGACGGGGATAGTACCAATTGCTCATCAACTTAAGAGTTTGAAAGTACCCCATACCCATCAAGCTAAGATTCTAAAGTACCCCCAAACGAAAAATTTACTTATCTACAATTAGTTATGAAGATCCAGCTTATTTTGTACATCTAGCGGTTTATTCTTTGGTCCTTGTCTTACATTTGTATATAAATAAAGTAAGCTCCATACAAAAACACCTCTAATTCCCATTATGTATAGGAAATCAGAGGTGTTTTTCAGTATATAAAACTTCGATTGTTATATCATCACTTATTTTTTGAATAACGGTGCTATTTTGTCAATGCGGTTTGTCCAAATTCCACCTGTATAATCGTCAGGAAGGCGTTTTATATCTTCAGACGAATCAAATCCACTTGAAAACCCAAGCCCATTCCCTCCTACAACGATAACTCGAGTATCTGCTTTATCCATTCGATTAAGAAAACGATTTGGCCATCCCCAAAGCCAAGGAGCTACTTTATCTGGTATATGTAACTCTCCATGCTCCATGCTTGAAGGTATGTAGCCAGTCCATCCTATCGCAAGATAAGTCAGAAGATCCTTTTTCATGGTTGCTTTTGACATTGTTCGTAAACTAGGGAGACGATCTTTTATCGCAGCAATGGGTTTATCGCCGCCATATACAGTTAGTTGATCAAGGCGTTTCGCTGGAAGTTTCTTGAGGTAAGAAACCAATTGGATTCCCTCATTTTCATCATCACTTTTAATATGAATAAGAAAAGAACGATCTGGAAAATGGTTAAGTACTTCATCAAGTGTTGGCATAAGATTAATCCCTTTACCACGAAATGGGAACGTTTTACCCCCATCAGCTGTATAACCGTAACCAATATCAAGTGCTTGTAATTCTTTTGTTGTAAAATCTCTTGTAACACCTTTTCCATTAGTACGGCAATCAAGAGTCCAGTCATGAAAAATAACAAAATTTTCATCTTTAGTTGGTTGAACATCAAACTCTACTAGATCTGCTCCAGCTTTAAATGCCGCTTCCATAGATGGAATTGTATTTTCTAAATAAGGATGTTCAGGTTTATGTATACTTTCTGCTGTACATGTATCACCCTCGATCCCTTCCATGCTAAATGTTTGCGAAAGTCCTCGGTGAGCAAGAAGAAGAGGAGTTCCATCGTCCCTCTTAGCAAAAAAAGAACTGTTATTTACATAAACAAATACGAAAAGGATAAGAATTATCCAAGTCGTTTTGCGTTTTAGTAAGCTTTTTAGTTTGTTCATTGTATTCTCCTCTTAAATATTGGTTGAAATGCTTTAAATAATTTTCGGCATTTAAATACTGGTAAATATTACAGCCTATCTTATTTTTTTGAAATGGATATAATTGTTAATTAAAGGCTGGTAATTTGATATAAAACGGGAGCGATAGAAATCAATTTAATAATTACTCAACCTTCAGTAAGAATAGTGTCGAAAGATTTCTGTGAGAATTTAATATAAATGGGTATATGTGATATCCTATTATTTAAAAATTAATTTACTATATTTATATTACCTGACAGTATCTTAATCACCTTATTGGGAGATTAGAGGACGTCTAAATAAAACTGGATAATAAATTAACATCATACCTACAAATGAGCAAACTAAATAAAAAATTGCCTCGTATTTTATTAATAGAGAAGAGTTATTATTAAGCTTTTTTTCATCTTTTATATATAGTATTTTAAATAAAGCTCTATATAATAAATACCCAATAATTGCTCCCAAGGTGTTCATAGATAAATCATCAATATCTGTAATTCTATTATCTAGCAATTGACCTAACTCAATAGCCAATGAAAAACCGAATCCAGCATAGGCAGTATTTTTTATTGTTCTAAACTGCGGCCAAATAGTCGGCAATAAAAAACCTAATGGCATAAACAGTAAAATATTTAAGACATAAGTAGCCATACCTTCAGAAGCAAATGGAATCAAGTTAATTTGATTTGCGCGAATTAATGTTTCGTATCTCCCTATGTCCCATATAGTCCCTATCTGCGTCACCTTATACACTAGTGAAAGGTAGAATAGAAAAACATACACCCATAGAAAATGCTGAATAGATATTTTTTTTTTCGTTTTAAAATAAAATCCAATTTGAAACACTATACAAAAAATAATAGTAAAAAAATAAGTATATAAATAATTAATCAAAACTCCTGAATGCATATAGAAACTCCTAACTTTACATTTTAATCTATAAATGTGTCATTTTAGAATATAATTCAAGAACGGGTGGTCACAATCACCCCATCTATATTATTTCTAGATATTTCATAAAATTCATTTGCTGGTATTTCAACGTCAATTGTCTTGTTTTGAAAAAAGGGATATTATGAAATCGTATATTTTTCCCCATCAATACTTGCTGAAATGCTCTCTTCTTCTTTTAAATAATCCAGGTATTCTTCCTTCTTGCATAATCGCACTGTGAGGCAAACCGACATAGCGAATATGCCAAGGTTCATATTGAACTCCTGTAACATCCGTTTTATCCGAGGGATAGCGTAAGATAAAGCCGTATCTCCAAGCATTTTTTTCTATCCACTTTGCTCATCAAAGTCACGATATCCACTATTAATACAAAATTGACTAACCCCTTCCTTTAAAGCATCATTGACCATCTCTGAAAATTTTTGTGCTATTCCTTTTGACAGATAAATATCCGTATTAAGCACCCCGTATCCATTTATCAATTCAATATGGTTAGATAAATTTACAATATCCGATTTTACACTCTCTTGGCGAATAGGGTATGTACTGTTGATTAAGAGCAGATTGCCTTGATAGATCTGCTCTTTTGCAATCTCTTTCTTTTGGATATTTAAGGTGGTCCCTATATTATCTTTGTGATTTTGATCATATTTTTGAATCTCTATTTTATCCTGAAAAAAATAGTTCTTTATTAATGAAGGTAAAACCTAAGCACAATAAACCTAACAATAAGAAACCCCACTTCTTCATTTTCAGTTTCCTCCTTAAGTGAGCTGCTTGATGATAATCCCGCACTGGGTCAGCGCGGGAGATTTCGGGTATGTAGCTCTTAACGATTGCTTTCTGAAGGGCGATGCTAAACGTTGCTGCCCCACTCAGTGTGTGTGCAGGAACATTCAAAACAGCAGATTGCTCATTTGACACAAGTCGCAGCCCGACGCGGTAGTGAGTTTGCCATTTGTCACCGTAAGACCCATCTTCTTTTTAGGGAATATGCTTGTCCGCACGGTGTACAAGTCGCCAAAAGGAATATTTGTATCTCTCTTTTTCTAAACATGTGAGCTATTTTAATCCATGTATAACTTATCATATCCTTCTTTGACGAAACAAAAAAAGCTCGTTCTTACGCTTTAAGTCTACCGCATAAGAACGAGCCATTTTTTAATATTAAATTGTTAATTTCTTAAGAAAAAGTAGAGATGACCTTAAGATTTTCTTAAGAAACAAGGTTTATTTCTTAGGAACACCCTTTATCAACCAAGTCTGGGAAGACCGGAAGCTCTACCGTGAACATCGTGAAATTATCATTACTTTCCGCGTAAATCTGTCCGCCATGTTGAACAATGATTTCTTTTGCAATCGCCAATCCAAGTCCCGCGCCGCCCGTATTAGAAGAACGGGCATCATCCAACCTGTAAAATTTTTCAAATATGGTAGCGAGCTTATCTTTGGGGATGTTTCCGGCGTTCTTGAAAACGATGGATACCACATCCCTGGAAAGGCCCGCCGTAATTTCAATGACGCTGTTGTCCTTGCTGTATGCAGCGGCGTTTTTTAAAATGTTGTTAAAAACCCTCGCCAACTTATCAGGGTCACCGAATACGGTCAAATCCTCGGAAGCATGGATGACCACCTGTTTTCCATTCGCGGCAAGCAGTGGATAAAATTCATCAGTCATCTGCACCAGCATATAGTATAGGTCTATATGTTTTTTCATGAGCGTAATCGTTTGGAGGTTATATCGCGTAATCTCAAAAAACTCGTCGATTAATTGTTCGAGGCGATACGCTTTGTCTAACGTGATATGTACATACTTTGCTTTTTGCTCTCTCGGCATGTCTGGTGCCTCATCAAGCAGGATTAGATAACCGATAACGGATGTAAGGGGCGTTTTAATATCGTGCGCCAAGTACATAACAACTTCATTTTTTCTTTGTTCGGCCATCTTTGCATCATGCTCTCGTTTCTCAAGAGTCCGCTTTAATGTGTTGAGCTTCTGTTCCATGAACTCCATTTCCGCAGAAAGCTCAATTTGTTTATCTTCGTTCTGAATAAGTATATCGATACCGGTATTTATCTCGTCAAAGTATTTTGCAAATTTTAAAAGCATGACGCGACATAGAATAAGAATACTAATGGCAACTGCCACATAAATAAAGATTTCTATATTGTTCCGTATAGTATACTGATAAATTATCATCGCGTCCCAGCGCTCTAAGTGATAACTGTTTTCCAAAAAACTTACGATCCACTCCCCAAGTGTCCCCTGGATAAATAGACGCAAAAACAACACGAACACAACTGCTGCCATAACAATCCCAAAGATATACAGATAGAGTTTTCGTTTTAGTTTGGAATAATCGATTTTTATATTCTTATTTTTATGTTTCAATTTTATAGCCAATCCCCCATACCGTTTTTATATACTTTGGATTATCAATGGTGTCGTTCATTTTTTCACGCAGATGTCGGATATGCACGGTGATGGTGTTATTGCTCTTGCTGAAATATTCGTCACCCCATATCTCATGAAATAGCTGCTCAGAGCTAACCACATTCCCCTTGTTTTCACAGAGGATGCGTAGGATTGAAAACTCGGTGGGAGTGAGGGATAACGGCTTCTCGTTCAGAGAACACTCATGCGTGCTTATATTAATGACAAGGCCAGAGTGGACGATAACATTTTTGTTCTGTGTCGTTACTCCATTGTATTTTTTGTATCGGCGTAACTGCGCCTTGACTCGCGCAATTAACTCTAGTGGTCGAAAGGGCTTCGTAATATAATCGTCCGCGCCGATTGTTAGCCCTGTGATTTTATCTATCTCCGTATTTTTCGCCGTCAACATGATAATTGGATAGGTGTGCTTGTCCCTTATTTTTTGACAGATAGTGAGACCGCTTGCATCGGGGAGCATGATGTCCAATATAGCAATGTCAAGCTCAGTCTTATCTATACATTCCAACGCTTCTTTGGCGGTATAGTATTTGAAAACCGTATAATTCTCGTTTTTCAAGTATAGCTCAACCAAATCGGCGATTTCGCGTTCATCTTCTACGACAAGTATTTTATCGCTCATAAATATCAATCCTCCTTTATAAATTTGCTTTTCTCAATCGGAATCTTTTCCAAATAACGAGCCTATCATACCTACCACTTCAAGTAAAGTCCTATCTGAGTACATAGACACAGCCGGTTACACAGAATAGATTTTCGGATTTAACTTTAATCCAAGGATAATAGATCTATCGAACTCAAAATTTAAAGCCCTATCCCTATCAACATAACAAAACAAAGTGTCCTTCTAAAATGAAAAAACATGCTAATCTTTCTGTAGAATCATAGGAAAGGTTAACGTCTTTTTTGCTTTATGGATAGTGTAAAACCTTGGATTGATAGTGATGTGATGCTACCCCATTGCTATCAATCTAACAAAATAAAATGCCCCCTAAAATGAAAAAAACCACTAATCTTTCTGTAGAATCATAAGAAGGGATGGCGTTTTTATGTCTGTGTCTGACGAATTACAACTATTTGCTCAAGAGATTCAAAGTTTTTCACCTCCAAATACCTTACGGAATCTTGCTAGAGATATTGGGTTTATACGACGAACCAGTAAGTACCAAGCAAAAGATTTAACAGCTTTATGTGTATGAGTGAGCCAAAATGTAGCTATGACTTCTTTAACTCAGTTATCTAGCTATTTAGAAGCATCAACAGAAGTACCCATCTGCCCTGAGGGACTGAATCAATGGTTTAATAAAACGGCCGTCCAACTTTTACAACACCTACTAGCCGAACAACTAAGCAAAAAATGACCTCATCTATGCCGATTTCTTCTCCATACACTTCTGTTTTCAAGCGGATTCGTATTTTAGATTCAACTACATGCTCCTAATTAATTTAATGTATTGGATAATAATACCGATATCTACCTAATTGGCTAGATTATAATGGGACCGTACGCCTAATTATTATAAACAGGCTTTCTATATGCTAACCTTTTCTACCACTTTTATTTGACGATACTAAGGCTTCCACATTACTTCTTTTACTGCAATCTTGATATCGTTATCCCTTAAGTTTTCTCTAGCAATACCTTCTGCAACTGCTTCAGTAGCTGCTGCGAACATTCCATCTATCATAACGCTTGCACGTACAACAATTGTTCCAAGTCCTAGCTCTGGGAAAAAGAAAGCACCCACATTATCCTTCCATTTTATATGCTTTTCTAAACTTTATGGAAATAAAAAGAATAAACTAACTGTTAAATTGGATGCTGGATATAAGGGATATTCCAAGGGTACTCCATTTTAGTTTCCAAGGAAACCAAAATGGAGTATAATTATATACGTACAATAAATATCGTTTACAAATTTATTATTGTACACATTTTTGCATTAGCTCTTAATTACGAAAATAAATGGAGGGCATGAAATGGAAAATTATTATGATGTAGCGGTAATTGGTGGTGGTCCAGTTGGACTTATGACAGCATGTGAATTAGCTATTCAAGGCGTAAAAGTTGTCGTTTTAGAGAGAAGGTTAACTCGGATACGAAATTCTAGAGCACTCACACTTCACCCCCGCTCCTTAGAATTAATGGCTATGAGAGGTATTGAAAATCGATTTTTATCTAGAGGGAAGAAATCAGATACAAGCCATTTTGCTGCCCTAGATACAAGATTAAACTTTAAAAATTTAGATACTGATTTTCCATATACGCTTTTTATTCCCCAATCTATTACAGAAGAAATATTAGAAGAGCGTGCATTGGAATTAGGTGTAGACATTAAACGTGGTCATACTTTAAAAAATTTAAAACAGTATGATACATTCGTACAACTAGAAATAGAGCAAAGAGAAACAATATATAAAATAGAAGTTCCTTATGTAGTAGGCGCTGATGGCGCAAGAAGCGTAGTTCGTGAGTTATCACATATATCGTTTAATGGAACAGATACAACAACAACTGCTATATTGGGTGATGTCATTTTAGAAAATGTACCAGATAATCCATTTTTATCTACATCTAATATAAATGGGATAATAATGATGGTACCTATTGCACGTGATGTATTTCGTTTTGCAATTGTAGATCCTAAGAATCAGACAAAACCTGTTCATGTTGCTGTCACAGAAAAAGAGCTTATAGATAGTATTTATAACATTACAGGTGAACATATTCGAATTAAGAGCTCAATATGGCTTTCTCGTTTTGGAAATGCAACCAAACTAGCGAATACTTATCAATATAAGCGTGTATTCTTGGCAGGTGATGCGGCGCATATTCATTTCCCTGCAGGAGGACAAGGCTTAAATGTAGGTTTACAAGACGCTTTTAATTTAGGATGGAAATTGGGACTCGCTATAAAACAAAAAAAATATGAAAGCCTATTAGAAAGTTATCATATTGAACGACATGCTGTGGGAAGACAATTTTTCAAGGAAGTACAAGCGCAAGAACAATTAATGATAAACTTCTCAAATGCAGGTATAGAGTTAAGAGAGTTATTCTCGCATTTACTCACATACCCAGAGGTGAATCAAGATTTAGCTGAAAGAGTAAGTGGCTTAGGGGTTATATATTCCTCTATGCATACGAAAGAAAGGCACCCATTTACAGGGGAAAGATGTATAAATCTTACTATTTCTTCTCAAAATAAGAAAACTTATAAACTCTTTGAATTGATGCAAGATGGTAAATATATTTTATTAATACATCCGTCTTATAAAGAAGAAATAGATAAAATGAACATTAATTCGCACATAAAGGTGATTGTAGGAGAAACACAGGATTCTCAGTTAAAAAATATGGATGTCATTTTAATTCGCCCCGATGGTCACATAGCTTACATTGAGTATGACAAAAGAGATTACTGTAAAGATTTGAAAATAAAATTAGATAATTTTTAAAAAATCCTATTTATTAGTATAGATGGTTTTATACTAAACTATTTATAGCATGAATCAAGAAAATTTTTAGTATAAACATTAAAACATTAGGATTTTATATGGCCCCCACAACTATCAGCGGGGGTCATTTTATATGAAATAAAGTGCTCTAAATCACGTTCTAATAAAGCTCTCCTAATTAATTACCTATTTCAGATAATAATAAAGCTATTTATCACAAATACTATATTCATATTTTTTCAACTCTAAGGTCATTGCGGATACCAAACATTATTGGAATTCTTCACATATTCCAATAATGTTTGGTATTGTTGATCAAGGGCATACTCCCCTGTTCCAATTGGTGATTTAAAAAAGAGTGAAAGATGTTCCATTATTCCTACCTTTCCTTCTCTAAGTGCATGATCCATAAAACGGGACAGATCAATTATTAGAGGAGCAGCTAAAATCGAATCAATACCTAACCAATTAATTTTCATTGTCATTCGTTCTCCTAACCAACCTTCAAAGTCAATGGTATCCCAGGCCTCTTTCCTATCTCCTCGGACAGGAAAGTAATGAATTCTTACTTTATGATCAAAGTGACTGTAGCCCAATAAAACTTCAGAAGAAAAGTAAGCCCGCTCCTTACCTATTTTTGTATAAGGAGTAGACTTACTTTGGTTACTGATAATAATAAGGTAGGTTAATTTTACATGTATATGAGATTTATCAATATCATCATGAATTTTTATTGATGGTATTTATATATATATTTACTCATAAGAATAGAACTAGCTTAGTATTTAGTGGGGGATTAAGAATAAATAGGGATGAAACCTCATTACACCCTGATACGGGTGTTACGTCTGTAAAGTTTGTTGAACGATCATTAAATGAAATTCGTTTTTGGTCTAGAATCATGAAGGAGCATTCTAAAGAAAAACACTTATAAATAAAATTCAAATAATTGGTATATACTTCTTGAAACCCTTACTTATGGTTCCATTGTATCCATTTTTAGTGAAGAATTTATGTGCTTTTATTCTAGTTGCACTACTTAATAAGATAATTCTTGTGGATCCCCTTGCAATTGATATCTCTTCTACATGTTTCAATAACTTTTCCCCTATCCCATTACCTCGAAAATCTTCATTTACAATCACATACTCTAAAACAGTATACGGTCTAAATTGATATCCAGGATCAAGGCAAAACGTCATAAATATACTTCCTTTGACGTTACCACTTTCCTCATAGACAAATAAAAAATTATTAGAATCATTCCTTATCTGCTCAATTCTTTCTGGTAAAACCTTAATATTTTTGCTATGTGGTGCTAATTTTTTATATAGATTTTCAATTACATTGCTGTCCTTTGGTTGAGCTTCACGAATCATATAACTACCTACCTTTTGTATTTAATATATCCATGGTAAAGACTGAGATCGATTATTGCTATAATTCTATATAGGCCTTTTCCCCACCCGGAATCTTAAATTTTTTTACATCATATTCTTTAATTATATATACCTTTATCGCTTCAAAATCTTTATCCAAAGTAAGAATTAGATTTTTTAAGAAATATATTACTTCTTCCCCATCATAAATTCGAGCTTTTATTGTTTCTTTGTCGGAGTGAAACGATAAATTGACTCCTTTGTAAAAATATTCGTAGTATCCCTCTTCGTCCTGCTCACTCTTATCTTCAAAAGGAATACATTCAATATGATATATATTCCCATTTACATTTATCGATTTCATACAACATTACCCCACTTCCAATAATATCTATAAAAATTAGCATCAATATTTAGCAAAGTAATTTTTGAAATTATGACATTTTCCAATGTTCTATGAATTTTATTTGCTAATAAATTCATAGAACATTATTTATTCATTTTCAAATTTCTCTTATTAATTTCACGATAAAACGCTGAACGACTCACTTGGTAATATTGCAAATTTGATTTATTGTACGTTTATCTTCTTTATATAAATGGATAGCATGTTCCATCCCTTCATGTTTCTTCCCGCACTTACGAGGACGACCCAGCTGTCCCCCTTTTTTAACAATGCCTAATCCGACTCTTTGCTTTTCTTTCAATAACTCTCGTTCCTACTCAGCAACACCTTCAATAATATGAATGAGCATTTTTCCAGTTGCTATTCTTGTATCAAAATTATAATCCAGATTAACTATATGAACATTTCGCTTTGCCAAGTTTTCAACGAGTTCTAACATGTGTTTTAAATTTTTGGCTAATCGATTCATCCGAGCTTCAACAACTATATCTCCTTCTTTGGGTCCACCACATACCTATCAGGCTAAGAAAATATAATTACTCCCAGAACTAGATTTTGTCCTAATATGTAATAAAAATTTCTTTTTTCATCTGGTGATGTCAATTTTCTCGTTTTGGGGTATTTGCTTTTCTTAGGTTGATGGGCATGTGGCGGGACCCCTATAAGAAATCACAATGTGCGATCCAATCATTTGTTTTACTATTTTTAGCAAAATAAATTCCGCCGCCATGAATAATCTTTAAATGTGCTTTTGGATCGTCTGTTATTTGAAAAACAAATTCATAATCCTCGGGCCATTGGATGCCTGATTGGGCAAAACAAGCATAGCCACCTAATTTATGTATGTAATGATTTTCTTCAAAAATATCCTCGTAGTAGTCAATATCAATTGTGTTTTCAAGTTCTAAAATTCTATCTTGCATGTTGTTTGGAAAATCTTCCGTATCCCATTGTGGAAACTCATCAGTTACTAATCTAGGTATTAAGGGAAAAGGTTTTAGATTTGGAAACGTAAGTGACATCTCATTTGGTACTAGTTCCTCTAAAGAATCATATTCTCTAATACAAAAATTTCCTGATAAGTTGGACAAGTCTTTAGCAAAGTTTGGAGAAAGAAATACTGCGATGGCTTTCATATCTTTTACTGCTTCTGGAACAAAGGGTATTTGAGTTAAATTAATCATCATGGTTGCATACATTTTGTCTTGATAGCGGTCGATTGGGTAAGTTTCATCCGGTAATGAATAGGTAATCTTTCCAATCCAACTTTCATTTATAGATAAATCGGGTCTTTTTCCTCCTGTATGAAAGATAGTTGCTCTTTTTCTTAGGACATTCTTTATTTGATCTATTTCCAAAGTTTTTCTCCCCCTAAATTTATATTTTTTTTATTTCAATGAATAATTATATTGTATCAATAATGTGTGTGTTGTTATAACAATTCTTTTGAAGGGTGCTGTTAGCAGTAACTTCACGTATCTTTTTTTGTTTTACTGTCAATTTAAAACAATTTTGTACTATACAGTAATAAAACCGAATTCACTTTTATTTAATCAAGAGATTTCGGTTTATTAATGGGGTAGCACCACATATCTATCAACCTAAGATTTTAAAATATCCTCTAATTAAGGAATTTGTAAGTATCAAGTAAGAAAAACGAGAGCTTTGTTTCCTATAATCAAAATATAAAATGAAGGAAGAAAGATCATTTCTGAAGTTTATATGCATGTGGAAAAAGTAGAAATCTACGGTTTTTTAGAGTAATAATATCAGTATGTCAAAGTTTTGGAGATTACTTGCAAATATTTTGAAGTTTTTGCACCAGAATCCTAATTACCATACCTGTTTTTTACCATCACATATTGGAGGTTAAAACATGAATAAAAAAAAGAAAATACAAAAATCAGTACTTACCTTTACCCTACTCTTTTCTTTAGGTGTTTCATCTTTCCCGCTTACAACAGCTATTCACGCAGATACACGTGAGGAGCAATCTGCAGAAAAGAAACAAATCTCTTTAACGGAGCGTACATCATTATTTTTTGAATATCTCCAGCAAGGTAAGTATGCAGAGGCACTTCAGTTGACGTCTGCTGCTTTTCAATCCAAGTTTACAGCAAACACATTACAAAACTGGTGGACACAAAGTGGGATGAAAATCATGGGAACACCTGTAATAAAAGAACGAAACTTGGTCCATCAGACGGTGGAAATTCCAGGAGCTATTGAAGGAACTACCATACCGCTACTCATTAAATTCACACCTGGCGGGAAAGTAGATGAAGTTGGAGAAAGGCCGCCCCAGGAATCTTACATTCCGCATCCTAGATATGACCAACCTGCTTCCTATCAAGAACGTGAAATCGTCATTGGAAATTCTACTTATCCATTACCAGCCACATTAACAGTTCCGAAACATAAGCCTGGTGAAAAGGTACCCGTTGTTGTTCTTGTTCATGGTGCTGGCATCCATGATCGCGATGCTACCTATTTGGGAACAAAAATCTTACGAGACCTTGCGGTGGGCCTTTCATCCAACGGAATTGCAGTGTTACGCTATGAAAAACGTACCTTAGAACATGCATTAAAGATGAGTGCAGAACCTGTTACGTTGGACCGTGATACTACAGATGATGCCGTATATGCAGCAAAGTCAGCAGCGCAGCAGGAAGGCATTGATCCAAATAATATTTTCATTCTCGGACATAGCCAAGGAGCTGGCACAATGCCGCGAATACTGAGCAAAGCGCCTTCCTCACTTGTTCGAGGAAGTATCTTACTCGCACCACCTGCACGCCCTTTGACTGACACTGCCATTGATGTGAGTCAATACCTTGGGGCGCCAAAGGAAGTAATCGATGAACTAAAAAGACAGTTCGCTTTTATCCTGGATCCTACTTTCGATCCTGACCATCCGCCAGCTGGCTACAATTTTCCGTTTCCGTCTCCTCATTTTATGTATGATGTTACTAGGTGGCGTCCAGTTGAGGAGGCAAAATCACGAAAAGAGCCTTTGCTGATTCTGCAAGGGGCACGCGATTATCAAGTAACAGTAAAAGAAGATTATACAAAATGGCAGGAAGGACTTTCAAACCGCGGGAATGTTCAGTTCAAAGAATATCCGAAATTGAATCATTTCTTCACGGAGGGTGACGGGGAATTGAGTCTTCCAAGTGAGTACGAAATCCCTGCAAATGTTCCCGAGTACGTCATCCAGGACATTATTACATGGGTCAATGAGACAAAAAAATAAGAAAACATCAAAAGCCTTCATGGAATCATCATTGCGTGAAGGCTTTTTTGAAACTAGTGATTCAGACATATCTATTATTTTCAACATCATTTAATATAATATTTGCCCCAAAATGAAAAATTAGAGTCTTTTATAGCAATGAAGTTCATTTTTATCATTTTGGGGGCAACCTGTTCTGTTAGCTTGATGGGCATGTGGTGCTACCCCATTGCTATCAAGCTAAGCTTACGCAAAGTAAATTTTAGGAGATATTGTTTCTTTTTTCTAAAGGGCTAGTGTAGGCGATTGAAAGATTTGCATACGAAATATAAGTTAAGTAAATTTCGACATAAAAAAGCCGATTATTCCCATGTTAAAAAACTATCGGTTTTAATTTATTTAAAATTATAAGTTTCTGTATATTCAGGAGTAAGTAAATGGTTATCAATTATTAAGATTGATAGTAAGGTAATAAATACAGAAGTAAGATCCTTGCCACTAAACCAAAGCAAAAATCCCATATCCTCATCAAAGTTGTTCCCTGTTTATTCATGATTAAACTTTTTATTAACAATCCAATAATTCGTTACGAAGAGTGTCAATAAAATCCATACAATTGTTAGTAACACACTATCTATTACATTTGAATTTACTAATCCCGTAACTAACGTTTCCATTGCATGCTTACTCATACTGGCTGGATTAAGCTGATCCATTATTGGATTCAAACCGACGATTATTCTACAGGCTAAAAGGAAGACAATTGAAATTAACGCAATAATACCTTGACTGTGAAAAATAGCACTTATCATTGTTGTGAAAGATACGATAAAAAGAATCCATATTAGATAAAATAGTAATCCAGTAATCATATGTGAAAATGGAACAGCAGTAAAAAGATAATTTACATATAGATAAGAAGTAACGTATCCAATTGTTACACTACAAGCTACCATTAAATAATTCGACACTATTTTCCCACCTAAATATGAAGTAACAGTAACGGGCCTTGTTAAAATAAAGGCCAACATACCATTGGCTTTATCTGTTTGAATAGTACCCATCATAGAAATCACTAGAATCATAAGTCCAAGCTGATCAAACTGGGATCCCAAAGTACTCGCTAATACTGCGCCTCCTTTTTGTGTTGCCATACTCGGATCAATGGTAATTCCCTGTCCTCCACCTAATGCTTCCAGAATTGATGGTAAATAATGAGTTACTACTGGCTGTGTTGCGCCTAAAAATATAAAAACAATTGGTAGCCAAAGGATCTTAAAATCACGTAACATTTGAACACATTCTTTTTTTATCAATACAAGTAAGTTATTCATTTTTGCACCACCAACTTTAAGAAAATTTCTTCTAAAGTATCGTTGCTTATTTCAAACTTAACGATGTCCACTTTATGTTCAAGTGCATTTTGTAGCAATAAATTCTTGTTTATTTCGATACTTTCAACCTTCACTTTGATTTTAAGCCCAATCACTTCTACGTCTTTCACATAAGATAATTTTTGCACAACTTCAATCCACTTTTTATCTTTAGCTGTTATTTCAATAATTAATTTATTTTCATTATTACGGTGTAAAAGCTCAGTAATCGTTGTATCTTCTATTTTTGTTCCATCTTTTATAATGACAAATCGTTCACAGATTTCTTCTGCATCACTTAATATATGGGTTGATAATAAAATGGTTGTATCTTTTTTTATTTCTTCAATTAGATTCAATACCTCTCGTCGACCGATTGGATCTAATGCGGATACCGGTTCATCCATGACAATAAGCGAAGGTTTATGCAGTAATGCTTGTGCAATACCAAGTCGTTGTTTCATTCCACCAGAAAACGTACCAACCTTTGAGTTTTCTTCGCCCCTTAGTCCAACTTTCTCCAAAATTTTTGGAATTGACTTTGATAATTCTTCTTTTTTCAATCCCGAAAGTTGGCCCATAAACGTAAGCGTTTCTCTCGCTGTCATCCAATGGAAAAAATTAGGGTATTGTGGTAAATAACCAATTTCTCTTTTCATTTTTGATATTTTTATCCCATTCAATAAGACTTCACCAGCAACTGAATTAATAATATCTGAAATTACTTTTATTAATGTGGATTTCCCTGCTCCGTTTGGTCCAATTAATCCGACGCATTCCCCCGATTGCAGTTCCATCGAGAAATTATTGACAGCAATTTTTCCTTTAAATACTTTTGTCACATTTCTAATTTCTAATTTCATAATTTCTCACTGTCCTTTCTCCCTATAACAAAGTACAGAATAGGTCCCAATATATTAATGAAAAGAATAATTAGCGTCCATACAAGTACATTTTTTCTTATTTTTCTATGCCGATATAAATCAATGAATGCAATTAATACTAAAAGTGCCCCCACCGCAATAACCGGCAATATGATGGGTAGAATAGACATAAGATCAATGTTTTTAAGGTCATTTAATCCGTAATGTAATTGCATTATTATCAATCCTTTCTAAATTCATTATCATTATTGATAATAATAATGATAAAACAAGAACGGATGAATTGCAAATATTATTCTCATTATTTATAATGAGAATAAAAATAAATGATAAATAAGGTGAGTTAATGAGTAATAAAGTTGAAATTTTAATGCATCCTGTAAGAATGAAAATTTGCCAAGTGTTAATGAGAAATAAGGAAGATGGGCTAACACCATTAGAAATGGTAAAAATCATTAAAAATGTACCACAAGCAACTTTATATAGACAGCTACAAACTATGGTTGATTCTGGTATCGTCCATGTAATTAAAGAAAAAAAGGTAAAATCTGTTTCTGAAAAATATTACGCAATAAATGAAGAAGATGCAAAAATTGAAGGAAGTGAATGGAAAGGATTATCTGATGATGAAAAGTTAAACTATATTTCCTATTACCAGTTATCACTTATGACACAATATCAAAGTTACCTTAAGAAATTAGGTGAACACAACAGTCAAGAAGATAATGCTACTTTTTCTGTAGTGGAATTAAAGCTAGATGAGGAACACTTTATAAAATTTCAAAACGAACTTAACGAATTAATGACTAAATACTACCATACCCAAAGTAGGGGCAACGAAATAGAGGCTCCAGTTCGGACCATCGCTATTACAATTATTCCAGAAACTTAAATTAATCCGATATAAAAAATACTGGCTGATGATTCTTTAGCTTAGAAAAAAGAAAACAACCTCTACTATAATTGATGTTGTATGAGCTTAGCTTGATAGCAATGTGGTGCTACCCCATGCCCATCAAGCTAAAGTTTTATTACACCCCCAAAACGAAATTTTTAGGCTTTCTTGTAACGAAAAAGCTTATTTATCGTTTTTGGGGGAACCTGTTTTCTTAGGTTGATGGCAATGTGACGGTACCTCTATAATAAGTTTACTCGATGATTGTTATATTTTTTTATGGTTTTTAAGCAATTTCATACTTTCTTAACACTAAGTGTACAAGTAAAAGAAGACATCTTAATAGATGTCTTCTTTTCAAAAACACCATCCTTTCCTATACTCTATCGAAAGAATAGTGTTTTTTCGTGTTATGACTACAAAATTATAATTTTTATAAACTAAAATAAATGCCCATAAGAGAATATATAATTACGGTCGAAAACAAGATAGTCATATGAAGAAGCGAATAAACAAACATTGATTTTGCCCATTTCTCTGAATCCATTTTTTTATAGCCGAAGATACTTAAAACGAGCCATAAAATACTTAAAAGAAGTGCTACTAACATAAGGCCGAGGCTTAAAGATTTAAAAAGGAAACTCATTGCAATCAAAATGATTAAATAAATATTAGTTTGCATATATGTTCTTTTAACACCCTTGACTACTGGAAGCATAGGAACTTTAGCAGCCTTATACTCATCGTGCCTGCGAATAGCTATTGCATAGAAATGAGGCATTTGCCAAATGACTGTAATCAAAAAAAGACCAAGAATAGCCGGATGTGTAATGTCTGGATAAATAGCAGCCCATCCAATGAGAGGAGGCATTGCTCCAGAAATACTTCCAACCTCTGTATTATAAATTGTTCTTCTTTTACTCCACATTGTATATGGGACTACATAAAAAAATAAGCCTAAAAATCCTAAGAATGCTGCTAGAAGAGTTGTTAGTGCAAGAGAAAATAATCCCAAGATGGCCATTAAAGTTCCTAGCCATAATACAGTTTTCGGTTTTATTTCTCCTGTCACAGTGGGTCTATTTTTTGTTCTCTCCATAATAGAATCAATATCACGATCATACAAGTTATTAAAAGCTCCTGCTGCACCCATCACTAAAATAGAGCCAATCAAAGTAAATATAATTTCAGGAAGTTTCCCAAGCAAGCTAATCTGATATGTATATAATGCCAATGTCAATCCAGCAAACATTGGAATCAGGTTTGATTTAATAATCCCGGTTTTAACTGTTTGCGCTAAAATTTTTGCCGGAGTCTGTTTTGGTATTTTAGGGGTCTCTATTTTTTGCATTATTTCTCGTCTCTCCTTTTACTAGATTATCTACAATTCTCATACTCTAATCTAAAATGACATTATTACTGATTAATTAATACATAGATCCCTTCCGTAATTTAAATACCATATAGATTTTATATACTATATGGTATATTAGTTCTATAAAGTATAATTGTCAAGATACGGAGGAGGAGAAATGATCAGACGAAGATTAACTCAAGAGGAAAGAAAAAAGGAAACACGGCAATTACTTCTAGAATCAGCTGTTGAGGTTTTTGCTCAATTAGGCTTTCACGGAGCTTCTGTTGATAAAATTGCAGAGTATGCCGGGTTTAGTAAGGGAGCTGTTTATGCTCATTTTAATTCCAAAGAAGAACTCTTTCTAGCCATCTTGGAAAAACAAATGCATTTACACGTGCATAACATTCATCAAATAATAGACCAACAGCATTCATTATCACAATTCATCGGAATTTTGGATCAACATTCCCATTCAAGTAGACAAAAAAATCGAACATGGAGCATGCTTAACATGGAGTTTCTCCTTTATGCGATGCGTGAAGAATCGGTGCGCCATAAATGGTCGAATATGATAACAGAATCGGTAGAACAAATTTCCAAAGCGATTGAGAAATTAATGTCAAAAGAGAATGAGAATGAATCTGCTCTATCTGCTAACGAAATGGCATGGACTATTCTTTCATTAGAAAATGGTATGGCCCTATGTTATTATATTAGCGAAGAACATATGCCCTTAAATTTATTTGGAAAAGCATTACAAAATCTGCTCCTGTCTCCTCGTCAAGAAGATTAGAAAATTCTCTTGTCTAAACAGAGTTTAAATATACAAAGCTAAAAATAGAGTACAATTGTGGACATCAAATATCGAATAAGATAAATGGCTTTAGTATACAAGTGATGTGTAACCTTTTTAAAACTATTAAGTATAAGTTATCTAATAAAAGTAAAAAATCACCTTAATATATATAAACTATACAATTATTATTAGAGAGTATATTGATTATGCTTCTTATCATTAATCTATCAAGTTCTTTAATTTGATAAAAGGAGAGTACATATCGCTCGTGTCTAATATGTACTTTTCTATACTTCGTAAGGATATTTATACTTTAGATCTTGATAATACACAATATCAACGTTTTGTCAGTAGTACATATGCTATTCAAGTTAATATTTTAAAAATTCCTAAAACATCGCCTTATCTCTAAATAGCTATTTAAGAGCCTTCAGCTCATTTTTCTCGTTTTGGAGGTATTTTTTATTTCTTAGCTTGATAGCGATGTGGTGCTACCCCATATAGCAAAAATACGTTTTCCCTACCTATAATTCTACAGAAAGAATAATGTAATTTATTCATTTTGAGGACCACATAATGAGTATAGGATATCAGAAAAAACTTGTTAAGGTTAGTAATTCCATACTATTTCATTTCATACAAAGGGAATTTGCTCATTATTAACGAAAGTGTATGTTAACTTGATGAATTCATTCATATACCGTATTACAAAAAAACATGAGAACAATCTTATCCTACGATACATAATTATGATCCGTTTTAAAAATTATTAAAATTAAGGAGCAGCATTGTATGGGGAAAAAAGTACTGTTTTTTGGGGATTTCGGAATTGACGATACGATAGCTATCATATACGCGCATTTGACAGATAAAATTGATGTTATAGGAATTGTTGCAGACTATGGGAACGTACCTAAAGCTGAAGTTGTTAGAAATGTTCGCTTTTTACTTAAAAGTGTAGGAAAAGAATATGTAAAAGTTTTTGGTAGGGCGGAGCATTCCATGTCTTCAGAAGCTGAAACTTTTTATCCAGAAGTTCACGGTAAATTTGGGATAGGGCCCATTTATCCAGGACTAGAGATTCAGACATTTGAGAATTTTTTTGAGGTTCTCACACTTATTAAGCAGCATAAAAATGAACTTATTATCGTGAATACCGGACGGCTAACTTCACTTGCAACTTTATTTCTCCTTTATGGTGATGTGATGGAATATGTACATTCTTATTATATTATGGGAGGAGCTTTTCTATATCCAGGAAATGTTACTCCCATTGCTGAAGCTAACTTTTATGGCGATCCTGGATCAGCCAATATTGTAATGAGATACGCAAAGAATCTATCAATTTATCCTTTGAATGTTACACAATCGGCTATTGTAACACCGGAAATGGTCAATTATATCCACTCTAAAGGGAAAACTAAATTTTTAAAGCCTCTTTTAGACTATTACTATTATCAATTTTATCAAAAAAAAGTCCCTGGAATACAAGGTAGCCCGGTTCATGATGCACTTACTTTACTTGCGATTAATCGTGATGATATTTTTACGTACCATCAATCAGCAGTGACAGTTAATGTACTTGATACTGTAAGAGGACAAAGTATAGGAGATTTTAGATCTACCTTTGAACCAGAAACATTCGGTAATCGTCCAAAACATAGGATTGCAGTACAGATGAATTATGAACAGTTTTTTAAGGAGTTTATGACTGTAATGACTGGCGACCTATTTTAGTTAAAAACATTATATATATATGGAGATGTTTTGCTATCAAGATAAGATTTTAAAGTACCCTCTAAATGGAAATTTTATATTTTTATAGATCTGAAATTTATTTTAATCGTTTTTGGGGTGACTTATTTTCTTAGGTTGATGGTAACGGGGTATCGTCTATTATAAAAAAGCAAACTTAATTAAGTTTGCTTTTTTAAATACTCTTCTAAATCTAATTAGTTTTCATAAAATATCTTCTGCTTCCTGTGGAAGGGATATGTTTTTATTTCTTCTGTATCTAAATTTTCATGAAATAAATGAATAGCTATAATTTGTCTACAATCATAGGTATGGTAATAATATGTACCGGATTCCATACACATTGCACTTGTATAGATGGTATTGTCTAATGTACCTTCGTCCGTTATCACTCCACCTTTTGGAACCTCGCAAGTTGATAAGATATGAAATATGGCCGATACCCCCTCTTCTTCGTTATCTATACCTTGAATATTTTGTTTCCCAAATGCTGCCCGCACAAACCTTGATGGTGGGGTGAAATCCCCAGGTAGTCCCATCGAACCCGATCCTTGTCCAAAAGCACTTAACGGCAAATCACTCCAATGTGTTGGTGCATATGGATGCGATTTAAGACCAATAAATTGTCTTAAATTTTGTAAATGCCAGTTAAACTCAGGACTATTGGTCATTACCCCAAGAGGATTATCATATATTTTTAGTCCTTCAGTTGTCGGCTCTAGCACAATACAATCTCCCCATTTATCCGCTAAAATCCAATGTAGCGGTGGAGTAACTCCTAAAACAGGTAATGGTACATCCAAAAAGGAAATACTATCTACAGATTTCTTTAACTCTTCGACAGAATTGAATTGTGTGAGACTCCATGCCACAAAATCAAATGGAGCTAGATTCGTTTTATTATCATCTATACTGTTACTATAAGTAGCGAATCCTGGAAAATAGAGTGTTGCACATGTCATACCTGATTCATTTACTCCGTCCGCCAGTATTATCCTTCCTTGATGGTTAATCCCCATCCCGACAACAGCTTGTTTCGCCTCGATGGTTTCACCAGTTATATTGTTCCATTGATAACTTCGAGGAACTATTATTACTTCTTGATTGAAATCTAATGTAAAATCCATCGTTCTTGCAAAAAGATGCTGACCGCTTTTTGTCTGTAATGTCAAACTAGTACACATAAAGAACACCCCTTTATTTAGTTTATTTGAACAAAAACATATTTAATTTCCATCCTTAAGTTGGTAAGCATGTATCTTGACCTCTATTAAAAAATATGGTTTCAAATTTTATTTCAATCTTCCTTGCACCCAAGCAGCAATATCATTTATAACATACTCAGGGATTTTAGCAGGACTATACTATTCATCCGGTTTACTTAATTCCCCATCTCCTTCTGTAAAGAAGTGATTTAACTTTGGATATAGTCGATAATCAACGTGACCTCGTTCTTTTAATTGTTCTTTCCATAGAGGAATTTCGATTTTTGATTGAACTTGATAATCTCTTTCTCCCTTCAAAATTTGAATTTTTTAATACAATATGCCAAATACTATAAGGAAAATAAAAATTATCAAAGAGATCACTAATCTCCTTTACGATTCCCCCTAACAAATTAAAAAACTATTATAAACAAACTTCAATAAAAGATGCCTTCTCCCTCTTTTTTTTATGACTGGATTTTTTGAGTGGTTGGGTGTTATCTAAAACAGAATTATTTATTGTATATGCTTCTTGCTGATTAAACATAAACTGCTAGTGAATAGAAATTTATGTTTTCTGGGAATTTTCAGAAGGGTTGTATAAATATAAGAAGTCATAATTGTAATTACGAGTCTATCATTCAAACATGTTGTTACTGTACTGTTTTCGATTTCACTAGTCGAGTTGCAACAAATTTCACAAAAAACAAACCACTTAGACAAGTGTCCAAGTGGTTTGGTAGTACGAGTAAAAGTATATAAATATGTATTATTCCTCTTCTAAATCAGCAAGTTGTTTCATTCGTAACTTATAAACATACAATATTGGAATGAGTCCGCAAATAAATAAGATAATGCCTAACAGTAGCCCATCTCTTGTACTAGATTCTGGGCTGATCGATGTAAGGTAAGATGTGCCAAGTACAATCACTACCAATACGAGTAAACTTGTAAGGAGTGATTTTTTAGGATTCTTTTTCGTATGTTCTTGCTGCACATTGATGCTCATGGATAAATAACCTGACACGACCGAAGTGATAATAAATAGCATCCATAGCGGATTATCACGCATATGTTCAAAACCGTCATGTATCAAATCATATCCAAGAATGCAGAGTATACCCATAGTTTGTACAAAGAATAGAATACGGATATTTTGTAGATTCCTTAGTACAAGTCTTTCATCTGTAATTTTCTTCATTCATAATCCCCCTGTTCTATCCAAAAGATTTCGTCTAATGTTGCATCTGTCGCATAACAAATTTGTAAACATAACTTTAATGAAGGATTGTACTTCCCTTTTTCAATAAGGCTAACAGTTTGTCTGGTAATCCCAACTGCCTCAGCTAATTGCTGCTGGGTCATATCTGCTTTTACTCGAGCAAGCTTCACGTGATTTTCCATATGCAACCTCCTATATAAATGTAACTTATATATTACTTAATGTAAAGTATATATTCCTTTAATCTTGTGCCAATTTGTACTTTGTACATATATTTCTCTAGTAGAAAAGAAAAACAAGTGTCCACAACGAGACACTTGTTCCTTTTTAAGTAATGAAGAATCCGCTCCTTCTTCGTTTGTTTTTCGTGTAAACTTACTCGCTTGTATTTCTATTAAAAATACAGGCATTATGCAATGTAAATTTACATTTGGGAAGGCAAGAACTGCTACGTGTGAAATAACTTTATTTTTATCAGTTGAGATATACTCCTCATAGCCATGTCTCGTTACAGTCTCTTTTCCATCTATTCCTTTATCACGAAAATTTAGATAGACGTGTATATTAGATGAAAGATATTGATTGGAATTATGTATCACCAAACCCGCAAGCGAAAGGTTTATCAAATTTAGAACTAGCAAAAAAAGAGAGGAATCCTTTTTACAAGGATGATACACAAATTCAACTGCACCATACGACTCAGCGAGAACCAGGAAGCATGGTTGAATTACCGGCTAGTAAACATCGGAAATACTCAAAGCAGCTTCATGGTAAAATTGAGGATGGAGATAGTTTTAGAAATGATCCAGTTTTAACAGCTCAGTATGAGAGATTTCGTGAGTATTACTGGAAACAAAGAGCACAAGATTATCAAAAATAAAATAAAAGAAGGAGTAATATAAATGAAGGAATGGATTGCTAACATTTTTTCCGAACGGGAGGAAAAAGGAGATTTTTTTGGAGGAGTTGAAGATGAATTTATTAACCAACTTGAAAAAAGATTAGATTGTAAATTTCCAGATAACTATCGCTGGTTTTTAAAGCATTACGGTGGCGGAGGTATACTCGGAATAGATTTAACATGTGCAGGTTACATAGATAATTCACCAATACTTTCAGAAACTGGAGTGCATCGTAAAATGGGACTTCCTAACAGTTATGTTGTGATATGGGATGTAGGTGAATACGTATATTGCCTAGATACATCAAGTCTTGTAAATAGTGAATGCCCAGTGGTAACGTGGGATTTTGTAAGTAAGAAGACAGTACTCGAAGCTAAAGATTTCTATGAGTTCTTATCTAGGAAATTGAAAAGTGCAATTGAAGATTATGAGGATTAATAGGTCATAGCTATTAAAAAAATTATCGTAGCATTAAAGATATTGATTATCAAAGTATAAAGTACATTTTTAAAATGAAATAAAATACAAATTACCAAAAAGAGATTGGAGTAGAAAATTTTTTCTACTCCTTTTATATTTTAATAAGATTCAAGGCTTTTCTTCATTACCCAATTTACTTAGAGTGGATTCCCTTAAAGATTATTGACCAAATTAATATGAGCGGATTTAAATTATCTGGATATGTTTTCTACCTACAACACTGTATAATTCTTACCCATCTAGAAAATCGAATTTTTCTTTATGAAATTTTGCTTAGCGTACGAAATTCGTGTTTTTGGTACTACCCCATCGCTATCAATCTAAGAAAATACAACTCTCCCAGAACGCGATTTTGTCCTAACTTGTAATAAAAAAGCTCTTTTTTCGTTTTGGGGTGGATTTGTTTTCTTAAGTTGATGGGCATGTGTCGTACCCTATAAAGGGAAAAAGAATTAATTGTCAAATATTTAACTATAAAATACTAAATTTAGGAGGAGCTTATGAAAAGGAACTTATTGAAAAAAGCATTTTCCGCGTTATTATTGACCACAGTTTTAACATTCTCATTTTCTACTGCTGCATTTGGAGAATCCGGAACTACCCAATCACTTAAAATGAACAATGTTCTTGAAAGGGTTGTGTCGGTTGAAGCAAAGGGTGAATTTGATCGTAAAGAGACCCGAAATATGGTTGATCGTCTCTGGAGCATCCCAACTAATATATTGATCACCATGCATAAACAGGGAGTTCAAGTTAAACTGATTAATTTCCCTCTTACTGATTTGCCGGAGTATGAATATTTAAGGGGAACCGTTCCTAGGGGATGGGAACATACTCCATATACGTGGGATGATGTGCCAGGTGCAGGTGGGCAGACGGTTGTTGCTCGAATCGGTTACAGCTATAAAAAGATGCATAGTTCTGTAAGCCTTGAGCTGCATGAAACAGCCCATTCCATTGATTGTTATGTATTTGACAATATTAGTTATTCAAATAAGTTTACTGAAATTCACGCTTTGGAGCATGATGATTTTAATGACAATCCATATTTCGATTACAAGGAAGAATATTTCGCCGAAGCCTTTGCCTATTTTTATGCTGGTCCAGACACGAAGGCTGAGTTAGAAGAAAAAGCTCCATTAACTTATAAATTTATTAATGAGTTGCAGCGGAACATCCCACCGGAAAAGCATTCAAATAAGTAGGATTATAGAATTTTTCCATAATCATGGGATTCCCAAGTTATAGAAACGGAATTCAAAAAGGGGTACGGCAAGAATTCCTTCTTTTTTGAGCTACTTAAAGAAAAGCCTTTTTATCCATTTAACGCTTGCTAGGTGTCAATATTGGTACGAAAAAAGCTGTGATCACGGATTTTCACTTGATAAAATAATTTATTTATGCCATTATCTATTATAATTTTAAGGTATATAATAGGATTCTCCTGGCCAGGGGAATCCTATTTTTTGTTCTAAAAGGGGACACGCTCCATCGCTATCAAGCTAAGAAATACAAATACCCCCAAAATGTAAAAAATGGGCTCAATTCTTATGGACACCTATGAAAAGATGAAATTTTCACTTTGGGGGCACTTCAAAATGTTAGCTTGATGAGCATGTGGTGCTACCCCTAAAATGATAAATAATTAAAGTTAATTTCACCATTGATAATATTTTTGTTATGATCAATGTATAATAAAATTATAACTCATGTAATAGATTATGCGGTAAACTTAACCAACGACCGCTTAGGTAATGAGTTATACCCCTTGGAAAAGGTACCTTGCAGCAGGGGTACCTTTTCTTTTGTTTTTATTTATAAAATATTTTAAATAGAAGCTATGTAGTTAAAAAGTATACTAATTAAATTGTAATTGAAGTGAAGTAAATATCCCATATGGATATTTTTAAATACTAGAAAGAAAATCATTTGAGCGATAACTGGTATACCGATGATGGTTAAACATTGCATCCGGTTATAATTATATATAGAAAGGTGGAGTAGTCCAAATGAGCTTCCAGACAATATTAAAGAGGTTGTAATTGAAGTAATGGGACTTATTATGAAGGTTAGTGTAATCTTGTGCCAAAAGAATAATAGCGATACAAAATAAGATTAGTATTAGGAGCTGCAGATACGTTTTAGTTTGCAATAAGCTATCTCAATATGTATTGGCAGCTCCTATCACGTTTAACGACCGTTTACACTCTTTAAAAAATGCGTTCATAACACTCCTCCTTTTGTATAATAGTAAATACTTTTAATTAATACTCTAACATGCTATTCGTCCCTATTTTTATTACAGGTAAACTCATAGCTATCCGCTCTATAAAATTTCATGCACCGTAATTATTAATTATATATAAAATATAGTTAACACGCGGATTTCTATTCCAAAAGAAAAAAGCACCCATCAGGATGCTCCATTTCTAATGATTTAAACACAATTTGCTTAGGGTCGCGATATCAATCAAAGCTGGTAAAAATTCTATGTATCGATTTTTTCTTTGCCCTTGCAAATAAACCACCATATCAAAGCTACAAGTAGTATAAGGATAAGTAGTTTTAAGCATCAGGTAATACAAATTCCATTTGCTTACTCTGTGTTTTAAACCCAAGTTTTTCGTAGAATCGTATAGCTTTCTTGTTAAATTCTAAAACATTTAATTCTACGCTTGTTGCTTGTATTTCTTTAGCATACTCAAATGCTTTTTGTACTAATATTTTTCCGATTCCAGTTCCTTGACATATTTCGCTTACACCAATATTGCGGATAAAGAGTACTTTTCGCTCAACTAACTTTGGATTTTCGGATGGTTCTTTAATATCTAAGATTATGTAAGCAAGAATCTCTTTATTATTGTCCTCTACTACAAATATCTCTATGGTTGTATCAATAAGCCATTCTTCGTATGCATCGTGATCCAAAGAAGCTGAAGTATCAGAATAAATATCTGGTCTTCCCTCTATATGTAACTGTTGAACTTGCTTGTTTATATTTGATATATCCCAAAAATCTTCTGAAGTAGCTATTCTTACAGTAAAAGGCAAAATTTCATTAGACATAAGTACGTCCCTCCTAATGTTTTACTTAAAATATACTTTTTTCAGTGGGTTTAACATAACGCATCATTATCGATAGCAAGGATAAGGAAGTCCCCTACTCTCACAAGGGAACCTCCTTGCTCTCACCAAAACTTCCACCATGGCTTCTTCTCTTTCACAGCAGCAACCTCATCCCGAAATTCTTGCAAAGAAAAAAGCCCCATTTAGAGACTCTTTTTCTATATTAAGATTATTATTCACATCACAAATATTTCCTGTTATTTAATTAAATAAGAATTCGCTTATCCATTCAGGATCTTTTCTATCCTCTTTATTATAATCAAGAAGACACTCTTTCATTATTTTTGTATCTCTCGGTAACCTTTTATCTAACTTTGACCATCCGTCAAAAATCATTTTGTTTGGCAAAGGGAACACAAATCCTGTAATACAATCCCAAAAGGCATCCCAATTTTCCCCGTAAAAATCAGGAAACTAGAGCTTCTCTTGAAGAAGTAAATGCAATTCTTTTGCATTATAAATGTTGCTTACATCTATGACCATAATTGATTCATGTTCATTACTCAATTTATACACCCCATTAACATATTAGGCTTATATTTTATCATTATTTTACAAGATATCACTTATTCCTAGTCGTTTGTATACTTCACTAGCAGAATATACAATCTCGTCCGCCATAATGTCACGACACCTCCTAGTGACAGTATTCCATGATGTTTAGAAAATTCCTGCATATAAAAAAAGCCCGATCAGGGCTTTTTGCAAGACGACTGTCATGTAATTGTTAATTGAAGAAGGATGTAATTAGATTGATGCGTCTTTCTTGGATGTCTTTTTTGTGAAATCATACAAAGCGATTGCACCTAAAAGAACAAGTATACCTTGAGGAACATCTATTAAAATAGTTTTCCAAATTTCTGGCATTACCCATTTAATATCTGCTGCCGATTCAAGATAAGCTTGAAAATAACCGATTGTAAAACTAATTATACTTAAAAATACAAATAACGTTAGGCCCATTCGAATTAATTTCTTATTTGTAAACATATAACACCTCGCAAAATTCATTGAATATTCCTGCTCATTATATACAAAAATTCCTATATTTAATTTTAACATACAAAAATCCAAATAAAAACAATATCCATATTTGCATACTGTATTAACAGTATTCCATGATGGTTAAGGAATTCCTATAAAGAAAATAGCCCTGATATATATAGGGCTTGGTTTTTAGCACGTTATAATTAAGGCCATATAAGTATAATAAAAGCAATTAGTAATATCCCGCACCTCATCGTCGGTTGACCCATTTGAGATCCGTACTTATTAGAAGATTGAACCTGCAATTATAAGAAATACACCAGCTAATATAAGAAATAACATGGTGAAAATTATCAAATTCATCCCCCTTAACTTTTAATACACCCATTATAATTAATACAATAGCTGTTAATTAACAAAAACAACATCCATAATTAAGGTGCACAGTAAATTGACCTCAAAAAAATTCTTAAGTGACATATCTTTAAATCCATTTAAATATTAAGTATACTTTGTGCACTACTTTTTATAAATTGATATAGATATCCCTCTTAATTTCTCACTTTATTTTTAATTAAGAATCAAATTATTTATGAATGAAATTGTATTATATTGGCTTAAATATTATGGAATTAAAATTACGAATAATAACAAAACGGTTTTAAACAACCTTACACTAATCATATTGAATTTATTTTATACTGATACCTATGATATTAACGCATCCACAAAAGGTTGTTACAAAGTAATCTGAGGGTCTGTTTTTCAACTTAAAAATTTATTTTTTTAAGTTTTTGTAAATAAAAGGAAGAAGAATCCATTTGCACATGAATTCTTCTTATTTACTGCTTTAACTTAGTGTAATCTGTATTGACCTGTTAATTGTTCTTCAGCCATTCGAACTAAACGTTTTGTAATTTCTCCACCGACAGAGCCATTTGCACGTGATGATGTATCAGGTCCTAATGTGACTCCTAATTCACGAGCAATTTCATACTTCATTTGCTCAATAGCACTTGCAGCAGCTGAAACAAGAATTTCATTTGTATTACTTTCGTGTCTTTGAATATTCATAATTGCACCTCCATTATATTTGTATATAACTTGTGCCTAATTATGATATTTATGCATGAGTAACCTAGTTTCTTCTAGTATTTTTAGGGGAACCCTTTTTCTTTCTCTCTTTCCTATATTCCACTAATTGAATTTGAAACACATCTGAATCCTTAATTCCTAAAACATTCGCTTCTTCTATAAATGAACGCCAGGACTCTACTTTTCTTGACTTTTCTTGACTATTTCTTAATGTGTAGATCTTTGAGTACTCTATAATTAACCCTCCTCAAAAGTTAAATAATGTACATTGCATTTCAGTATAAAAATAAAACCGCCTGTAAGAACGGTTTCTCTTTTCGTTATTTTTTTATGGCTCTACGCTTTTTTATTTTTTCTTTAATATATTTTATGTTACTTATGCCTAGACGAATTGAATTGAAGCGAAGATAAGGTAAATCATTATAATGACGTAGACTACTAACCAACTCGTTTGAACTACCCCGACTTTCACTTCGTTTAAAAGTGAGGAATTCCTAAGTAAAGAGTTCTAACGAACTCTAATTTATTAGGCTAACCCGGCAGTCCTTGCGGTTAGAAGCCTTATCGCTTCATTCTTTAAATTGATACTTGCGTTAATATCCCTATCATGGTGTGTACGGCAAGAAGGGCAATCCCATTTACGTAGGTTCAGATTTTTAACGTCTTTGTTTTGATATCCACAACAAGAACATAATTGGCTTGAAGCAAATGTTTTCGATACGACAATGACTTGTTTACCGTACCATTTTGCCTTATATTCCAACATAGTTCGAAACTGTGACCATGATACCTCACTAATTGCTTTTGCTAACTTATGATTCTTTAACATATTCGATACTTGCAAATCCTCTATACCGATAACATCGTGGTTTTTGATGATTTCAGTTGAGATTTTGTCCAAGTAATCTTTTCTAGCATTTGCCATATATTCATGAATTCTAGCTACCTGTACTCGCTGTTTATTCCAGCGAGAAGATCCTTTCATTCTTTTAGAAAGAACACGCTGTGCTTTCGCCAACTTCTCTTCTAATGACCGAAAAAACTTCGGATTTTTATAGGTTGTTCCATCTGACAAAATGGCGAAATCTTTTAGTCCCACATCCATTCCAATGTAAGATTGTGTTTTCGGAAGTTCTTGCACTTCTGTTTCAGCTAACAATGACACAAAGTATCTGCCAGAAGGGTTCCTTCTAACCGTAGCATTTAAAATACGTCCCTTTACTTCGCGACTCTTGGCAAATCGAACAAGACCTAGTTTCGGCAACTTTATCTTTTTTCCTACAATAGAAATGTTTTCATTTGTTTGTTTTGTGGTGTAAGATTGTACGTTGTTTTTCTTAGATTTGAAACGTGGGGCACTAGTTTGTTTTTTGAAAAAACGTGTATACGCATCCGCAAGGTTGCGAACAGACGACTGAATCGCAATACTATCCACTTCTTTGAGCCAGACAAACTCTTTCTTCATGGCAGGAAGTTTGGCAGAGCATGTACCATATGTCAAACCTTTCCCCGTCTCTTTGTATGCGTTATCCCATAGAGATAGGAAATGATTGAATACAAAACGAGAACAGCCAATTGTTTTATTAATTAGGGTCGCTTGTGCTTGATTTGGATAGATACGAAATTTATATGCTTTATTAATCATCATTCCTTTCACCTCCATTTCGGCATGTATCTATCATACAACAAACATACATTCTATAGATAGCGAAGTAACAGTTTATGTATGTGGAACAATTAAGATGGCTTCCTGCCATCTCTTGTTCGAAGCCAATTCATCTCCCACCTACTCACTTCGCGTTCCTTGAGGAAGGAGTCTTCTTGGCTAAAATGATAAATATATGTACCCTGAAATCCATTTTCAGTAATCCAGTTAGTGATCCACATTCCACCAAAATAAACTGGGATTGTTAGCAAGCTTACGTCTTTAGGATCTGTTGCAAGATAAATCATTAGAAATAGAAAAGCAAGTGCCCCTATCGTACTAACATTTTCAAAAACCATTATCGGAAATCACCTACTTTATGATTAATAATATCACAAGTGTTAATTTCTTACCCCTTCCGTGGATAACTCGTTTCGCGGTTTTCATAACTACCATTCCTTGGGGTAAGTATATCAAATACCAAGGTAAATTTCCCTAATAAGTATGATGTCTACTTAACAGCCTCTTCTTCGGCCAGTAATAGAATACTAATTTTTATTGCAACATATCCGCAAATGAAGTACCTACATTATTCTTTCGCTTCATATGCTTCTCTAAATAGATTTTTGTTGTTTGAATATTTTCATGCCCAAGCGTTTGCATTAAATGATATAAATCCGCATTTCCTTGTTCAACTGCCATGATTGCAAAAGCATGACGGAATGTATGCGCCGTTACAGGATTTTCACGATAATGCAGAAACTCTAAATTGGTCTTTTTTATCATATCTGTTACCTGGTTCGATAACGTTTTTGAATTATAAAAGTTCCCTCTTTGATTTACAAATAAAGGACTTTCATCTCCTCGGTCCAATACAGTTTGGAACCCTCTTCTTCTTCTCATTTCACAAATACACTCATATAAATGTTCAGAAATGAAAAGTTCACGTACTTTACTTCCTTTACCTATAACTTTTAACCAGTGCTTTCCGTCATAATGTAAGTCTTTAACCCTTGTTGTACATAATTCTTGAATTCTTACACCGGTACTTGCCAGAGCTAGTAAAATTGTATAGTTTACTAAATGGCCTTTTTCTTTATAAAACCCTAAAATTTTCATAACTTCCTCATAGGATAGGTCCCGATTCGGCCGATCCTGTTCATTTACATTTGCGCGCTGCAGTTCTTCATGAAGAGGTCTTTCAATATAAGCAAATACATGAAGGTGTTTAAAAAAAGAACGAATCAATACAGATTTTTTTGCAAGTGTTGCGACCGCATACGTATCCCCATTCCTACCGTTCTCTACCTGCTTCAACCAAGCATTATATTTGCGAATATGCCAAGGTTGTAATGTTTTTAATAAAGAATCCTTTTTCTGTACCTCTTCCCCATCTAATTCAAATTCTTCTGCATGCTGCACCATGCACTGACAAAATGATAAGATTTCAGAAACATAACTCTTTTTCGTATCTTCTTTTCTATTTTTCTTCTCATCCATATCTTTTTGTAAATGTACGAAATGATAAATGACTTCTAGGTCACTTAAATACGTATATTTACTCTTCCCCTCTTTCTCTGCAACCTCCATCTTCTCTTCCACCTTATCTACATAAACATTGTTATGCAGAAATGGAACGATATCATTTATATTCTCTACATATGTATCTATATACTCGCTTCGATTGTTTATAATAGATAAATTATCTTTTGTATTGTTATTATCCATATTTCGAATTCACCTCTCCTATTGAAGATTATGAATATAGTTCTCTTCATTACTTATACTTAATATTTTATTTTACTTCTACCAATTATACAAATGATAATTCATTTTCTTTCTGTAAGAATCTTATATTCTTCTCTATTTACTTATACTTATATTTTTTTATAATTTATTAGTAAATAGATATTGTTTAATCATTTACTATTTAATATCAAAATTGAATTTATAATAAAATCAAATATAAAAAACTATTAAAATATATAACAAAATACAGATATTTTTAGATTATAATACTGTATAAGAACTTTAATAAATTCTATTTCTTATTTTAAATATAAATCATATTCTGATATGATATATACATATCTAAAATACTAGTAAACAATAGTTAAGGAGGTATCCTTTCATGACACAGGATTTATTATTTATTACAAAACCTACTGTAACGACAAAAGAGGCAGCAGACTTATTAGGAGTAACCGTACAGACAATATTAAAGAAAGAAAAAGATGGATTAATAGAATGTGTATATAAAAATAACTGGAAACAATTTGGCAGTAAGATTTTCTATTTGGAGGATATTGAACGCTTAAAAAATAAAGATGTAGTTAAAGGCCTTAGCACAAAAGAAGTGGCTGAAATTCTTAATGTAGCACCATCTACTATCTTTACATACATCAAATCTGGAAAATTACCTGCGACAATGGTAGAAAGACGAGGAAAACAAGTATATCTTATCGATGAAGAAGAGCTAGAGATTTTTATGCTTGATTATGAAAAAGCTAAAACAAAGGAGCGAAAAACATTCATCACTAAGATTCAAGATGAAGATATATATCTATATCAATTATTAAGACATCTACATACCGGAAAAACAGCTAGGGTAATAGAGATCAATGGAGCAGATGGAAAAATTCTTACAGAGGATGAAGAAATTTTCCCACTATCCACTTATAAGGAACATGATTATTCCTTTGAACCTCTTCAGAAACAAGCGGTAATTACAAAACGTGGGTATTTATCTTTTTCATTTAAAAAGCCTCAATTATATAATTCCATTACTTATAATCTAATTAACTTATTTTATAAAGAACTTGGTGTCACAAATATGCGATTGACTATTACATCAGATACTATCAAATTAGAAATTAAACCTTTCGTATTACAAGTAGAGCCATTACAATTTCAAGAAGAGATTAAATACTTACATTCTCATATGATATCCGGCACGATACTTCCACATGTAGAAGGGATTTACTTTAAAAGTAATGTAGAGCCATTAACTTTTCATGCTAATCATGAATTTAAACAAAAAATAGTTCAAATGGCCGCGGATGCTGGTATGGGACAGGAAGAATTCTTATTGCAAGCTGTAAAATCTTATATAAGAGATTTAGAACAACGATAAATATTTATTAAATAGAAAAAGCGTAGGAATTGAATCTTTCTATGCTTTTTAAAGTATTCAATTTAAATACTCATTTCCAATTAATGAGTACCTAAAAACTATATACGGAATTGGATACCGCTGGGCACATGAAGATAAAGATGTAAAATATCACCAAACAAACAACAAGGGTAGTAGGTTCTTATGAAGCGTATTTCAGTTAAATTTTGATTTTATTTTTTTATCTGCACCTTTCTAATTGAAAGCATATTATTTCTTTTATTGCATTACTGCTTAGTCGATACAAGAGTTCAAGAAGAATTGAAATCGCTCCTTGCCAGAGAAAATAGTCACCGTGATGTTTTATAATCCAACGATATCCCATGTAGCTCACATGGAATCTGAAGCTGAAACAAGAGTTGTAATCACTTCTAAAACTGGTGAAATACTTGCAAAATCAAGTGATGTAGATGCTTCCATGGAAAAACATCTATATACAAAAACGTCTGATGTTAATACAAACGGGAGTGTTGTAGAGGACCGTTGGAAAACATCTAATTCTATTTATACCATTAGTCCCATTCAAATCGGAAATGAAATTAAAGGCTATGTATATATGTTTTTAGGTACAGATTCCATTAAGCAAATGATTCAATACTTAACTTACCAATTTATATTTGTTGGATCTATTACTTTCATTCATTTTATCGTTATAAAACGTTATATATTTTTTAAAGAAAAGACACCCTAAGGTGCCTTTCTCCGACTTAAACCACTTAATAACTACCAAGTGTTAACTGATAACAAGATCGAATTAGTATGTACTTCAAAAAACTGCATGTAAATTGTTGATAATTCCTTACAATTTACATGCAGCTCATTAATTAATAAATCTTAAAGCTCATTCCCTAACCCGGACGATATAATGCTTCTTCTTGATAACATATTAAGGAAATAACGTTACATACATTATTACTTTCACTATTTTAAAACGGTTAATCAAAAGTTCTCTTAAGTAATTTACTAATATCATTAGCCACTTGCAGCAGCATCTTTTATTGCTATACTAGACCAATCTAGTTTCAAATACCTATAACCAAAAGCAACAAATAGTCCCGCAATATAAATATAAAACCCTACCCAAGGACCGTAAATCCCAAAATCTAATAAAAAGGTAAATATAAAAGATAATGGTATAAACACGAACCACCCTAAAATCAAAGCGACTTTCATTGTATAATAATTATCTCCAATTCCTCTTAGTCCCCCAGCCAAAATTAACTGAAGTCCGTCAAAAATTACAAACAATGAAGCAAACCGTAATATCTCAACAGTTAAGGACAGTACCATTTCTTCTGTAGTAAATAATTTTGCGATATATTCCGCACCTAAAAAATAAATAATTGTAAAAGGAACTATAAAATATGTCCCTATTTTTACAACATCAATACCGATTTTTTTTGCAATCAATGGACTTCCTTTTCCAATCTGTTGACCTATCAATATAGTTGCTGTTACTCCAAATCCTATTCCAGGTAAGTATGCAAGTGATATTACATTCAACACAATCTCCGTGGCAGCCAATTCAATATCACCAACTCTAGAAATGAACACAGTAAAGAGAAGCATCGCCCCACTCATTCCAAGTTCTTCTAGACCGATTTTTAAACCTTCGAAATTTACTAATTTGAATTTCGTCTCTTTAAAACTTATTAATTTCTTTGTAGCATACCAATTATTTTCTTTTAAATAACATACTAGTAAACAAGTAACCTGAACAATTTCTGAAACAATGAATGCCCAACCTGCCCCTAGCACACCTAATTTAGGGAAAAATAAATAGCCATTTACTAGTAACAATGCTATTAAAACATTTAAAGTATTACCCAGCATAGAAAAATACATTGGAGTTTTTGTATTTCCAATACCTCTAAAAAATCCATTTAATACTACACGAAACATATTTATAGAAAATGCGATTATTCTTAATCCTAAATATCCTATCCCTATCATTGCAATACTAGATGAAACTCCCATCACTTCAAAGATCCATTTAGGCGCAAAAAATGCAAATAGTATAAAGAATGGAAGCAGAGCAATAACAGAATAGATTCCAGTATAAGTATATATACTACATTTTTTAAATTCTCTAGCTCCATAAGATTGGGATACTAAGAAATTTACAGCAAAACCAATACCACTAAATAGAGCAAACAAATTTAATATAATTACATTTGTAATGCCTACTGCAGCAATAGCTTCATAGCCTAAATGACCAATAATTATAAGGTTTATTACCCCCATAAAGTTAGTTGAACTCATTTCGATTATGGTAGGAATTGTCATCTTTAAAATTTTCTTATTTTTACTCATTTTCAACTCCTATAAAAAAGACATGTCACTGCTGCACCATTTCCCAAATTTACTACATCGCTTTGTTCACATGGTAAACCTCTTAACATTGCTCCTGCAAATTCTCCATTGATAACATAAAGCCCCCAACATAAAATAGCTTTCTTTAATTCGATTGATTTATTTATCAAAAAAGGAATCTCCTCTTCAATTGGATATACTCTCTCTTGAACAATATATACGGCATCAGTTTTTAATAAATTCGAAATTTTGTTTTCCCAATCATTTTCATTAAACTTCCACCCTAATAGTACCTCATTTCCCCCATATCCAATTGTAGGTTTAATAACAAGGTTATCTTTGTTTTTTATGATATAATCAAATCCATTAGTATCCAAATTATTATCTGGAATTATAATGTCTTTTAAAAATCGCGTCCATGGGATACACCTTTCTATTAAATTCAACTCTTTTTTTGTAAATAAATGTTTATACTTTGGATCTGAAAGAAATGCAAAATTCCCTTTATTACTATAAAGCTCTGTATGAAATCCTGTTAATAGTTCCAAATTCCCTGCCTGATAAGCTTGAACGATTGGTTTTACTTCTTCAGGATTATGAAGAGCATCATCACACAAAAATACTCGATATACAATATCAACTGTATGATTTCCTACTACTAGCATATCATTATTACATTCTACATCTTTTTGAGAACATATCACTGCCTTATATCCAGCTTCTATTAACCTTAATTTAATATAATTTAAAGTCCCATAATAACTATCCAAATATTCATCCCAATCCATAACAGCAATTGTTATTTCACTATTTTCTTTTCCAATTTTTATAGCTAAATTCTGGATACTCTTTATTAGTTTATCCATCGGATCAATATAATTCCATCTTTCAGATCCTGTTAATGATTTGTAAAACCCATAAGATGTCATCATTTTATTTAAATGACCTATATCTATTCCCCCGACACTACTATCCACATTTAATTCTAAAAATTTATGTCCAATTTTAGTGAAATATAAATCACTACGGGCTATTAAATTATCATTCTGATATGTCGACATCATTAATTCATATTGTTTCTCTGAAAACCCTAAAGCTGTGCACATATTTAAAATATTCCCCTTAAATATACGTTCGGGTAAAGATACAATAATATCTAACAATGATTTAGTATCTTCACCAATAAGGTTTAATTGTAATTCATCTAAAATTCCCGGTTTTGGAATGATTTCTGTTTCCTTATCCAAATAATACTGGAGGATTCGGTCTTCAACCATTTTATTTTGTAACTTATTAAATGAATCAACTGCCAGTTGAGGCATATCTAACACCTTTAAGTTGAAATCATCAATAAGTGCCCTCATATACTCGCTACCTCTTCTTTTATAGCTTTTAATGCTATTACAGGCTGCTCGTATCCACCTTGTCCCAAATTTATAACAGCTTTATCTGAAATACGCGATACAATCCCAGCATATTTACCTCCAAACATAAATATATCAATGCCAAACTTTTTATTTTCTTTTATAATATTTTCGCCTTTACATTCCAATATCTGCACACTTGGAATTTCATTATACTCTTGGACTATCCAGTTTTCATTTTTATTATCATTTATAATTTTGGACCATGTCTCATGATTTGTATATTTACCTAAAAATACGTTTTCTCCACGTGTAGAATTGTCTACTTTTAAAACAAAAAGATCTTTATTTTCAATAATATATTGAATTAAATTTACTTCTTCTCCTTTGAAACTGGTAATAGTTTCTTCTAATTTCCTTGTCCATAAAATATGCTTATTAACCATTTCAATTTGTTCTTTAGATAGATATTTTTCTTGGAATTTTGAATCTGTAAGTAACGCTAAAGTCATTTTACTCTCTCCAATAAACATAGAAGAATACGAGTTAACGTTACAGACTAATCCTCGTTCACATGCTTCAATTACATCCTTCATATCTTCATTTCCCAACTCTAATTGGTCAACTTTATTATAAATAATATCAATTGGTTGTTGATTAAATATTAATTGTTTTCCTTGTGAGTCTAATTTTAAATCTCTCAAATCACAAATAATAATTTTGTAACCCATTTCACACCCATATTTTTGAATGTGCTCTAATTCATATGAGTATTTTTCAGCATAATTCACAAGCGCAATTTGAGGATTTTCCTCATTACCTCCCATTTCTCTATAAGCACTGACTAGTTCATTAAGGAATCCATTAGGTGTATCACACAGAAATTGCTTCTTTTCATAAGAATTAGTGATTTCTTTAATTATAGGTAAATCAAGCCATTTCTCTTTCAATTTTCCCAATACAACAACGCCTCCAGGACAACAAGCATTCGGTTCCACTACTTTAAATTCATATCCACCATTCCATATGCAGTCAAACCTTGAAATGCGTATCTTTCTCTCATAACCTGGATTGATATTAATTAGCTTTTCATATTTACTATAATATGAAAAGTATTCCCTAATCTCTGTATCTTTCTCGTAAGCATCTAATACTATTTCTAGAGAATCAGATAATATTTCAGAAGCCCTCTTAAAATAATCGTTTTCTTCATCTGTAATTGCTAAAGGTTGCACAGAAAAAGGGAGTGCCTTTCCTTTAAAAACCAAACCCTCATTCTGAATTATTTGATCTACTTTCCTTAATGTTTCTTTTAAACCCACTTCATTTTTTGTTGCTAAAGAATGAAATTCTGATTCAAGTTTTTTAAATAACATATAAAACTCCTCCTTTTATTTTCTTTTATCAATTACACGAACGACTTTTCCTGAACTTTCTGAAATTTTCATTTTTTCTCGTCCTACTAAGCTAACTTCCAATGGCTCAATAACTTGTAATTGAATCATTTGTTTTAATTTAGGTGTAAAGTTTAATATTCGATTTTTAATTATACTTATCAAATGTTCTTCAATTTTCTCATCCAGATTTTTCCCTGAAACTTCAAAGGACACTTGAATCTTATCTCTATTTTGATGTTTAGTTATTAACAATTGAAATTCCCCAGTTAACTCTTCTAAATGACTACATGCTTGGGCGAATATTTGTGGAAATATTTGTTCCCCACCTAATTTAATTATCTCTCCTTTTCTCCCCACTAATTTAATTTTAGGATTTGTTCTACCACATGGACATAAAGTATCTATTTTCATTGCTAAATCGTTAGTTTGGTATCTAATAATTGGCATTAATTTTCTTTTTAAATTCGTAATAACAAGTTCACCAATATTACCATCTTGTGTAGGTTGACCTTTTTCATTTAAAACTTCAGTATATTGTAGCTGATCATGTATATGATACATACCTGGCTCACAGTAATCACACTGAAAACCTATAGTACCAACATCCATGCTTTGAAATACAGATTTAAAACTTTTTACTCCTAATATGGACTCTAAATAATTCTTTGTAGAAGAATACATTTTTTCGCCACCATAAACAATCTGATTTATTGAAAGAGTTTTGTTTGACTTCTCTATATATTGCGCTAACGGTATTACATCAGATGGCATAACTAATAGCGTTGTAACATTAAACATTTTTATATAATTAAACAGTCTTTCGAGGTCTGAGCTAATACCAATGGGAACAATTTTACATCCTGTTCTTTCAAGTCCTAGGTAAACAGTAAATTCAGATGTTAAAAATCCAGGCACTCCAAATGTAGCAACTGCATCATTTTCATTAATCCCAGCCATTGCATAACCTTTTCCATGAAAGAAAATATTCTCTTTCAATTCATCTGAGGTCAAATAAATAATTTTAGGTTCTCCAGTTGTCCCTCCACTTGTAAATACATACGAATTCCGGGGTGAACCTGTCAGCATATGTATGGGAGGTGTCGTTTTAATAATATCCTTAGAACTTATCATAGGAATTTTTTGGAACTCCTCCAAACTATTAAGATTGACTTTCACTTCTTTATAAAATGTTTTATAAAATGATGAATATTCCTTAGCTAAAGATAAAACTTCATTAATTCTTTCTAGTTGCCATTTTTGTTTTTCTAAAATTGGGATAAAATCAGTCGTTTCCTCTAACTTTGAAAATATTAAAGTATTAATTAAAGATCCTCTCCTTTTTATTTAATTAAACTTTGCAATACATATAGTATTTTTTATCACATCCAACTCCATAATTACTAAATTATGTAATAAATGTTACAACCCAAAGTTTATACACAGGAATTATTTTTTGGAATGCAAAAAATACTACAAATTATTACATTTTTCGATAATTGTGTATTTTTTAGCATTTTTTTATTTATTTATTAGTAAATCCAAGCTATTTTTCATATTTCTTCAAATTCTATTTTGAAATAAATGTATATTTTATACATAACTGAAAAATCGGAATTTTATTGATAAATCCAACTCTAATTTAATATTATTTATAAATATATATAGATTTTAAGTTATTATATTTGTTATTTTAATCATTTTTATACACCAAGGAACAATCTACATTTCATAAAGCCCTCACCCTCTTTAACATGCAATCCAGTGAAATAACTCGTTTTAGATACGTAGAATTATGGTTTAACCAGTAATCAATGATCAGGTGTACTTACCCTAGGTATACCTGAGTCTATTTGTTCCCCAACTCGAAAGAGATAAATAGTTTTGTTCAATAGTACGATGAATGCTATTATTTCATAAATTGTCAACAAGCGTTATGTATGTACGAGAAAAAGGAAGGAGCCAAATAAGCACCTTCCTTTTTCAATCAATTAACTAAATTACTCTCCGGTAAAAATTTAAATAGTGATGCTGATTTATAGGCGTCTGATTACGCATTAAACATGCTAGCTGTGTAAACGAAAGATATTAGTAGACGGGTTTACCGTATGAAAAATATTGACTGGAATTTTGTTACTCCCCATCCGTTAATACAAGTAGAAAATCGAACCATCAACTAGCTTTCGAAGGTGACGTTCCTTTAATAAAGGATAATCATAAAATAGAGTTACATCATTTAACGCAAAAAAACTGGTTCAATGGTCGAAATACTAGCTAATAAAAATGATGAATTTAATAAAGCACTGCATTATTAAGTGAAATCAGGGAAAAGTTTTAGAAATAACAAAGATATATATATACAGTATAAAAATTTTAGGAATAACTATTGGAAAATGAAAGCGCAAGAACATTTAGAAGGAAAATAAAAAGATGAAAAAAGTGATGCACTCATAATGCATCACTTTTTTAGATAAATACGGGAAGTAGCTCTTACGATTCAAAGATTCATTTTCCTGCCTTCTACCCTTCCCACTTCAAACAATCTGTAAGGGCGTTAAGTGGTGAGTAGTTCAAACCTAAACTAATCATTATGAATGATAGATTCTTCTTCCTGATTACTGGTAATGCAGACGCGATAGATAAAACCAATGCAGTACCCAGTATAAGAAACAGTGCTCCAAAATAAAATACAAAGTATAAAATAACATCGATTAAAGGTTCCATAATAGCCCTGCCCTCCGAGGGATTCATTCTACAGAATACACTTATGTTATATAGAAAGTCAGGATACTGAACTTAGTTATCCACATCTTCAACCTCATTTATATCTCTTTAGGAGATTTTCAATCCCCTCTACTACTGATTTCATATTAGTGTAATGAACTTCATTATTTTATTTTTTTACATACTCTTTTTATACGAAATTACTTATGTTTCTTCGCTTTTTCAACGCTATCTCTTTCATCGGCTATTCGTAAAGAATCACCTGTGAAAGACTTTACTGTGAAGGGTAGATTCTTTTCATAATCGTTCTCTTCGTTTTTCTTACCGTTTTCAATAAACTCTTTTAATGATAAGGTAATTTGTTTTTTGTCTCCATCGTATGACCAATTTCCTGTTGCATAGTTTTTCTTTTGTTGTTCTTTGTCTTGACTTTCATACATGGTCATCGTTCCGTCTTTTTTGAAGTCTATACTAAAAGTTACCTTTTCAAATTTATAAAAGTCCCATACTCCTACTAACTCCTTGCCGCTTGAAGAAAGTTCAATTATTCCATCTTTAGGATCAGGCACAGAATCATCATCAATATAGGTTTTATTGACAGAATCCTTCATATCCTTCTTCATCTTATCAAGTGCTTTTTGCCTTGCATCAGGGTATTTCTCGTCTATCTCCTCAAACAGCCCTAACCACATATAAATCCCTTCTTCTATACTTTTCGTACCATTTTCTACGATTTCTTTCATTTTAGATGTACTGTACGTACCGTCTTCATACTTTTTAACCGCATCTTCTACTTTCTGTAAGTTTCCTTTAATATCCTTTGTCCCTCTTAGGATCGCATGCTCATAGTAGTCTTTAAAATGGGAAGGTGGAGTTAGGCTTGCAAATTTGTTTACATCATTCTTTGTTGTATCTATTTGGTCTAATACACGAGTTATATGAACTTTATCACCTGTAAATAATAAATTGTTTCTCTTCTCTAGTTCCTTCGCTTCATATTGAATGTTTACAAATTGTTCGTATAAACGATACGGATACTCTTTTTCTGAAACTTTTACCATCTTTATATCTGCATTATCTACTTCGTCTGAAGGAAACCCCTCTACATCGTTATCGTATCCTGACTTGTTTGTTTCTGGTTTACTTTCTCTACTATATGACTCAGTTTTCACTTCAGCCTTCTTTTCAGATTTATTCTTCTCATCTTTTTCAGTTTTAATTGTAGCTAATGCACCTCTTAATTGTCTTTCAATCTCTTCATCACTATAGTGCAAACGCTTCATGTCTTCTACCATTTTATCTGCTTTAAATTCTTTATCTACCAGTTTGTACTCTGACTGTGTAAGTCCATATGTTTCTGTTGTGCAACCCGCTAGCAAGAAACTTACACTGAGCCCTGTTAATGCGATACCTTTGAGTGATCTGTTCATATTCTTTTGCCCCTTATCTTTTCGTACTTCTTCTCTCCATCCATAGATAGTCCATTATTAATGTTTTCACGATATGTATTGTCTGCTATTACTGTTTTGCTTTCCTTACTACCTATTTCAGCCTGATTTATCTCATTTACCGTATCAGTATTAGGCATTAATTCGTAATATCATTACAAAAAAGGACATACCTATGCATATAACCGTTAACCAGATATATCTTTTTATTATTTTATAGTGAAATAAATAATGGGTCAAAGAAATTTTGCGAAAATTATACAAAAAAAGGAATAATTTGTTGCTTACCAGCAATAAATTATCTGGGTAAAGAAGAAATATTAGAGAATATCACATTGTTGTAGTCTGTAGTATTTTTGAATAGTATTTTAATGACTATGCAGTACGGAGTGATTCAAAAAGGACCTCTTACGGAAAGATAAGAGGTTATCAAGAAGATAAAAAGGTTATCAAAGGCTGCACGAAACTCTCAGCGGATGATAACCTTTTGAAATATTGTATCAATGATTTAGATAGCTACTTACAAATATATCATTGAGCCACTCCAAATACATTGATTTCAGCCGCACTTGTCCATGGATTATTGTTTACCTCGCTTAATGCTCGTAGTCTAATATAACGACCTGTCTTGTTTGCAAAGCTGACTTCTTTCAAATTAGTATTATTTGCAAAAGCACCTATGGACACAGCTGTTCCCCAATTCACTCCATCACCACTGACGTAAAACTCATAGTCCTTAATCGTCCCATTTATTTGGCCGTCTTGCCTTGGCAGGTAGCTAAATTTGGAGAGGTTATAGCTCGCACCCAAATCAATTTGAATCTCGTGTGGCATTGGAGCTACAGGGCTCCAGTTTGTATGCCAAAATGTGTCTTTGTTTCCATCAAAGGCATACGTACCTAAATTGTACCAATTATAGCTATCTACATATTTTAGTGACCAGTTTGTTTGCGGAATTAAACTAGCTTCTTTTGTTGTGACTGCTACATTCATAGCAGAATTACTTGTACTTGTAGTCGTAATCGTTACTCCTGATTTTTCTCCCGTGTAGGTATTACTATTCGGATTGGTGTCTGGACCAAAGGAAGCAGCATGATTTTGATTCGTGTAATAGAACGGGTCTTGGTATTCACTGATGGATTGCTCTATATCAATGAAAGGATGAGGATCACTGGAATTATTATTCATGGATTCATCAATATGCCAAACCGCAATACCACCAGAATTTGTTGGTAAGCTCGCATCATATCCAACCTTTGCGCGATTCTCAACTAAAAAATACGTATTATCCTTTAAAGGAATCTTTAACACATTATAGTTATTTGGGATCGCATTTAGAGTAAAATTGTTAGTAGTATTTACTACATTTGGTGTTACAAATCCTAATTTTACTTTTGACCAAGCATCCATATGACCGGGTGTAGCTCCATAATCTTCTCCTTGAAGACTATTCCAAGATCCGTTACCCATTATACTTAGACTACCCACATGATTATTATTACCATATAGATCTGGCAGGCCAAAGGAATGACCTAATTCATGAGCAGGTATACCAATCGTTGCCATATGACCATATTGTTTTTCACCCTGCGCCGTATACATTCCTGATACAGTAACACCATCGTGATTTGTATCGGGAGCATACGACTGATGTGCCCAAATATAAGGAAGTGGAGCACCAGGAGCAGCCTGTTCATTTCCAGCAAGAAAACTTACAATGTAGAAGCCATCTTTAGAGTCAATGACTTGATCATTATTAGTATCAAAACTAGCAAAATTCACTTGAGAATCAGCTTTAGCCAATGCATCTGTTATAACCGTACTCATGCTTTTTCCCGATGTACTCGGATGAGCATAGTCTAATTTTATTTTAACTACCCCATCATTTTGCGTACCATACGCTTCGGAAGCTGGAGTGATCTGTACTTTTCCATTACTTACTTCATTATAGTAATTCTTTACTGACTTTTGATTTGTAGAAAAGAATTTGTTACTCCAATCGTTATCGCTATATGCAATATCAACATCTGTAAACCCAATCAACAAAACAAGTAATTTTTTGGTCCCTATAACTGGAGTGACAGTTCCATCAATATTTTTTGGTGATTCTTTTTGTAATTTATTCATGTGCTCCTGTTTTTTCTTTGCTTGAGGGTTGTATTTCTTTATCCATTTGTTCAAATTGTCCTCATTTACCGCCATTGAAGGCTTCTTATCAATTTTATATTTTTTCCCCGTCGATTGTAGTTCATCTGATGTAAGCTCAGCGTAATTCCAATACCCCTTCTGATCTTGTAAAATCACTTCGCCATCCTTTGTACTTACCCAATGGAACCATTCATCTCCATGTAACGTGCCCTCAAAAGATTCGCCTGAAGGCTGCTTCATTTTGACAATTCCATCGTGTGCTGGTGCGGCAAAAGCATTCGTTTGAACATACAAAACACAAATTAAAGAAAAAACGGACATGAACAGGAATTTAAAAATTCTTTGCATAAACTTTCCCCCTTTTTCAATGGTATGTGCCATATTCTGTTGATAGCCAGACTAGATTCATACATGGAATAAATCGAGAGATACATCTGAATAAGACTAACAGAATACCTTTAATTATAATTACAATAAATTGAAAAAATGTTATTTTTTAATTTAATTAATACTTTCTCAATATTAGTCAATGAAAGTTACGTGTGGAGTTCCGGAAAAAATTATACTTTTTTAGAATGTATATAATGCCACATGTTGAATAAGCCAAATTACATAAAACAGCCCGCTCTTGTGTACCATGCTTATTTTTAGATTTTATAAATCCCGGCTCTTTTGCAAGTTGTAGAAGAATATGTAGAGATTCACCGAAGAAGTGAAATTCATCTCGAATCGATAAATACATAGAAAAACGCCATCCTTTCCTATAATTCTGTAGAAAGAATAGCGTATTTTTCATATAAAAGGTACTATATAAAGAGATTTCACCCTTTCAACTTACAATGTACTTCAACGACTACTAGCTACTTCCTAAACGTTGTTCCTCATTTACTAATCTGTTTATGCTTTTTTTAAATTTGCAAAAGGACCAACAATATCTTCATATTACTTATTAACCATTATTGGCTGGATTCTCTCCTGAATTCCCATCATTACTTGGTTGCATTGGCGTTCCATGGCCATCCCCATTGTTTGGCAGTGTTGTATTTCCTTGATCACTACCATTGTTTGGTGGCTTTGTATTTCCTTCGCCACTACCATTGTTTGGTGGCCTTGTATTTCCTTCGCTACTACCATTGTTTGGTGGCCTTGTATTTCCTTCGCTACTACCATTGTTTGGTGGCCTTGTATTTCCTTCGCTACTACCATTGTTTGGTGGCCTTGTATTTCCTTCGCTACTACCATTGTTTGGTGGCCTTGTATTTCCTTCGCTACTACCATTGTTTGGTGGCCTTGTATTTCCTTCGCTACTACCATTGTTTGGTGGCCTTGTATTTCCTTCGCTACTACCACTGTTTGGCTCACTTTGCTTTTGCTCTTCTTGTTTCTTTAATTCTTCTTGTTTCTTTTGCTTTTCTTTTTGCTTATTTTCATTCGGCTGTTCAGTCGTATTGGCTATTTTCGCATTTGGAGAAGAATCACGCTTCTCACCTTTAATACGTAATTCGCTACCTTCTTGAACTACACTGTTCGGCATTTTAAATTGCGACTTATCTGTAGCAAAATTAGTCATCATTTCTTTAAAAATCAACTGAGCAATCTTCGTATTTTTACTACTAATATAATTTTCTTTACTATCTTTTATATATCCAGTCCATACTGCCATCGTATATTGTGGTGTATAACCAGCAAACCAACTATCACGGGTTGCACTTTCTGGTAGATTATATTTTGCTATTTGTTCTAAAGAATAGTTTGTTGTACCTGTTTTACCTGCTATATCTAAAGAACCTATATTAGCTGTCGTACCCAATCCAGATGAAACAAAAGTACGAAGCATATCAGTAATCATATATGCTGTAAAATCCTTCATAACTCGTTTTGGCTTTTGCTCAAAGCTTTTTGATTTACCATCTGTATAAACGACTTTCTTAACAAAATGCGGTTTCGTATACTTACCATCATTACCAAATGCCGCATAAGCACCTGCAATTTCAGTTGGTGACGCTTCATTTGTACCAATCGCTGTTGATTCGGTCGGTGCTACATTAAATGTAATACCTAGCTTTTCAGAGAAAGCTTTTGATTTATTAATTCCTACTTCTTTTGCAGTTTTAATTGCCGGTATATTTCGGGACGTTTTCAATGCATCACGCATTGTAATTGGTCCTAAATGCTTTCTATCTGCATTTCTAACTTCTTGTCCTGTTGAATACTTAAATGGAGAATCATCAATTTGATGGTAAGTAGCCCATTTTAAATATTCAATTGCAGGAGCGTAATCAAAAATTGGTTTCATCGTTGAACCTGCTGAGCGATTTAATTCAATCGCCATATTATGCCCTTTAAATACAGTTTTATTTTCACCACGTCCGCCACCAATTGCACGAACTTCTCCAGTTTTCGTATCCATAAATGTGAACGCCCCTTGGAATCTCTCATTTGGATAATTAATAATATTTTCATTTAAAATCTTGTCCGCAAAATCCTGTGCCTTTGGATCTAATGTTGTATAAATTTCTAAACCGTCAGATCCAATATTAGCATCTGGCAACTCTTTTTCAACTTCTTTCACAACCGCATCCATAAAAGCAGGATATGGCATTTCTTTTTGTTCAGTTGCTTTCTTAAGTCCTTCTGTTACTGGAACTTTTGATGCTTCTTCCATTTCTTTTTTTGTAATATAACCATGTCGATTCATTAATTCAAGTACAACATTTCTTCTTTCTGTTGCTTTTTTGATATTTTGTTCTTTCGTTGGATCATAGCTATTAGGCGCTTTCATTAAACCAGCAAGCATCGCAACTTCTGGTAGTGTTAAATCTTTCAATTCCTTACCATAGTAATTTTGTACCGCTGTTGCGATTCCATATGAACGGTTGCCTAAGTAAACTTTATTTAAGTACATTTCTAAAATTTCATGTTTTGAATACTGTTGTTCTAACTTGTACGCTAAATATATTTCTTGCACCTTTCTCTTTGACGTTTTTTCCATTGATAAGAAGTAATTTTTAATAACTTGCTGTGTAATCGTACTTCCACCTTGAGAGCCGTAATCCCCTTTTAGGCTGACTAAAACTGCACGTGTAGTACCTTTAAAGTCTACACCTCTATGCTCATAAAAACGTGCATCTTCTGCTGCTAAAAACGCATTTTCTACTAATTTAGGAATTTGACCATACATAATATTTGTTCGTTTTTCTTTCCCATATTCATATATCAATTTCCCATCTTTATTATAAATTTTTGAGGATAACGGATTAACAAGTTTTGTTTTCTCAAGTTTTGGCGCATCCTTGATCATAACGAAAAAAGTAGCAACCCCTGCGACTAACCCTACAATACCAAGTAATAAACAACTAATTAAAAACTTACGAAAAAATGATGTTTTACCTTTTGGTTTTTGTTTTTTAGCAGCTGGTTGTTTTTTCTTTTTAACTTGTCGTCGCTCCTCTCGAGAACGATAATTTTCTGACATGCTACTTTCTCCTGCCTTTCAATTCTCCTGTTGATTTACTTAAAATTATTGAGGTTACCTTCAGAAATATACTTATATTTAAAAAGTGTGCTAAGCAGAAACAGTACATAGTTTTATAATCTATAGATTATAAAACGTAGATTAACTCTTGAACTAACTATTCCATCTCTATTCTGTATAATAATGCTGCCCCTTAAAGCAAGAAAATTGTGAGCTGTTCCTCATCTCTTTGCACTTTATCTAATATTTGTAATAGCGAGTTCTTACATTACTCGTCTAATATAATGGTTCTTGTTAGCATAATCGTAATGAAAAGAATGTAAAAAACGATTCTTTTGATGTAAAAAAGAATCGACTTCTAATTTTTCGAATAAAATGTTCCCCACTGTGTTATCACTATAATGAATATCCGTCTCCGCAATTTCCCCCAAGAGTCATACCGGTATCCACTTGATTCTCTGTAATTGGTGAATACTTGACTAAATCATATTTTGTATAAGTGAAAATATCACCTAATTTGTCAATTGGCTATTGTAGTAAAAATGCCCCTGCACCTTAAAGGTAGATGCGTAAACAAACCATTCGTAAGGTAATCGATAGGTAACTGCCCATTTTGTATCAGCGTCGATTGGATAGTAACCCAGTCAAGCGTCAAACTTTTCTCAAGTTGCGTGGGTGCTCAATGAGGCGTATGATTTTCATATTTAGTTTTCTCTACTTTTTCTTTAGCTTCCATCTAAAATGGTTCACCTGTAAAAGTTTTACACTTGCAAGACTTAAACTTAATACTCCAACACACATCCCTATTTTTAACATCCTTGTACTTTTCAAGATAATCAGTCCTTTCGTGTTTAGCAGTATTTAAAATAGATGTCAAACCAGACTCAATGTATCATGTTTGGGTACTAAGTTTTTAGGATTACATTTAATAGACAATTTAAGTAATAAATTTGTTCCACTTTAATATGAGGAAGAAATTTGAGTTTGTATAGTAACGGAACCGAAACGCTAATAGGGGGACAACAACGAGGAATAGAATTTCATAGAAAATCCAATCTTAGCTTGATAGACATGTAATACCATCAGCGTTTTGGAACATTATCACGCTAAGCAAAAAACCTCACTTTTCATCTTTTTTCAGATAAGAAGTGAGATTTTTCGTTTTGGTGTATTTATTTTTCTTAACTTGATGGTGACCAGTTTTTACCCATATAGACGTAATTTTTTACTTTTCTGTAATATTTACAAATTCAACGGCTCCCTTACCCTCAGTACCTAAAGCCGTATTCAATTTATTTATTTCCTTTGTTAATTCTGGTTCTTTCCCCTGATTGACTAAATTAAGATTCCCAAAAGATTTATTAAAAGATAGAAATTGTCTTGTTTTTTCTTTCCCATTTATTTCTTTAAATAAAGTATCATCTACAATTAAAAGGATTTCGTTGGATCCACCACGATATGGCGCTAGCCATACATCACCTTCATACTTAGTACTCATTTTTTTACCGTCATATGTTATTTCTTTTAAGTCCTTATATTCTTTATTTGCAAATATGATAGTTTCATATTTTCCTATTTTCGGTAACGAATCAAAAGGGACTGAAGATTGAAGCCCCTCGTTATTATCCCTTTCACGTATGAGCCCTTTTTTATTCATTTTTTCAGCGGTTGTTCTACTAATAAATTGTAAATTACTAGGCGTATCTGCCCCAGCATCCCCAAACTGTGTCGGGAGCTTTATGTTGAGCTTGTTATTATCTATAGTCCCTTCTTTTAATTGATATAAGTCTTGCGAGGTTGTTATATCTTTGTATGAGTCAATTATAGAGTTTCTTGTTTGTTCGTTTATCTTTCCTACTTCTATTGAAATTCCATTTGCTGGAGAGTCTTTTGTACCAAATAATGAATATGCTCCTAACGCGGTAATTGAAATACCAGCTACTATTAATAACCCAAGTCTTTTTTTCAATCTATATTCTCCTTCCTTTAATTATATTTGAATTAAAAAATCGTTTTATACATTTTTTTCAAGTATTGAGATCGAACAAAGTAAAAGTATATAATTTGTAAAACTAAGAAACAAACCAATACTATAACGGAACTACCCAAGACTGAAAAATTAGCTAACTTTTGCAAGGCCATAAAAGCTACGGCACTATGTGTAATTGCTATTACAATGGGCAAAAAGAATAGTAATGCAAGTTGACGTGTCACAATTTTCTTTAATTCAGGTTTACTTAAACCAACTTTTGCTATCATTTTATATTGCTGCTGATTTCGTTCTAAGTCTGTGTATAATCGGAAATATAAAAAGCTTGCAGCAAACGTAAAGAAAACAATGCCTATTAATACACTCATGATAGATGCAAGTCCAAAACCTTGTTTCATCACTATCCATGTAGATATTAAAGAAGAAAATTTATATTGTTTGTTGTATAATTCAGGCTCATGTATACCTTCATTATCTTTCTGAAGAGTAGTCACGATTTTTTCAGCAACCATTTTTGTTTGATCCCAATTTTTCACAATAAAACCATTGATAGTTGATTGTCCATATTGTTTCTCTGGGTCTACAATCATTTGATTATATAAAACGTCTGGTACAATAATTATCGTGACGGTTGTATCTTGTAGTTCTTTCGGAGCTAGTATTTTATCTACATGCATATCTTTTTTTATAGTTTCGTGCAACAATTGAAATTCATTTTGATTAGATTTTGTATTAGCGACTTTTTTTGAAGGAATGACAAAACTACTATTTTGATTTTTTAAGCTTTCTTTTTCAAAATCAAATGATTCTGCTAACCTATTGTAATCACTTATTTTTATAACGCTTAATAATACATTGCTGTTATAAAGGGTATCTGGAATTTGTTTTATGGAATAAGCTACTTGTTTGAATTTAAACCCACCATTATTGAGTTCGCTTTCTATTCTTTTTAGATGCTCTTTTTCTAAAGGATTATTATTATAAGACTGATAAGAAAATGCGAAGGGACTATTTGATTCAGCCATGGCTGTGTTACCTAATCCCATACAAGTTCCCACTGCAGTGAAGGCAACAGCAGATATAATAGTGACCATAAAAAACATTTTTGCATTATCTTTTAATTGATACACTAAATCTGAGATGGTGAGTATGTTTGTTTTCTTAAAGAAAATATTTTCCCTTTTCTTTAATACACGTAACACATACACACTGAGCTGTGTAAATAAGAAGTACGTTCCAAGTACAACAAAGCTCACCCCTATCGCCATCATGAATAATACATATTTCACATCCTTGTAATGAATTGCGTTAACACTATGGAAAACAGCTGTATATCCTAATCCAATACAAATTAGTGCGAACAAAGATAGCCACAGGGATGCTTTGGGTTCAGGCTTTGGCTTTTCTTCTGATTTTATCAATTCTACTAATTGCTCTACATTTACTAGTCGAGAAGTGAAAAGTGAAATAAATAAAAATAGTGATAAGAATGCTCCAAATGTTATCCCAATTGCTTTAAATGGCATGTAAAATGAGAGTCCTTTATCAATCATTAGCAGATTGTTGCTCATAATTAAGATAAACTTAGAAAACGCCATTCCAATTGTAATTCCTGTTAAAATAGAAGCGATTCCAATTATTATATTTTCAATAAATACTAATTTATTCAACTGTGAACGTGACATCCCATGTAGCATCAGAATTCCAAAATCTTTTTTTCTTGTTTTTAAAAATGCACTTACAGAATATAGGATAAAGAAGAATGAGAAGAAAAATATTAACCCCTGCGATATCTGTAATCCTGACTTTGCAAATGTATTGATTGTTACACTGGCAGCAAGATCGCCTTGTAAATTAGGATGAAATGCAAGTAATGCATAAGTAAAGAAAATCATAATAGCAAACGTACTACTTAAAAAATGAGCCAAATATGTTCTTTTACTACGAATAACGTTATTAAATGCGAACTGTCGAAAAGTCATTTGCATTTCCTCCTAATAATGCTAAAACCTCTAGAATTTTTTGATAGAATACTTTGCGTTTATCTCCACAATAAATCTCATTGTATAACTGTCCATCTTTGATAAACACAATTCGATCACAATAACTTGCAGCCATTGCATCATGTGTCACTAACATCATCGTTGTGCTGTTTTCTTTATTAAGCTTTGTCAATAATTCCATCACATCACTAGCAGATTTTGAATCCAGATTTCCTGTAGGTTCATCCGCAAGTAATAATTTCGGATTATGAATAGTAGCACGTGCGATTGCAGTTCTTTGTGCCTGCCCACCAGAAATTTCATACGTACGTTTATCTAATATTTCAGTTATCCCTAGTTTTTTAGCAATAGCTTCTACTTTCCCTTCCATTTCTCTAGGACTGACACCATCAAGCGTAAGTGGAAGAACAATATTTTCTTTCACTGTCAATGTATTAAGGAGATTAAATGATTGAAAAACAAACCCTAATTCACGTCTTCGAAATAAAGACAGCTGATTTGGAGATAACAGATATGGATTTTCTCCATGAATTAATACTTCTCCTGATGTTGGAGCATCTATAGTAGACACCATATTTAATAGCGTTGTTTTACCGCTCCCCGATGGTCCCATAATTCCTACAAATTCACCTTTGTTTATTTTTAAATCAATATGGGATAATGCTGTATAAGAGATTTTCCCAGGATAAACCTTCCCTAAATCTGAAACATGTAGTATCTCCACAAGTATTTCACCTTCCATTTCTCTTTTCGATACATGAAGTGTAACCTATATATAGTCTGTCTCATATCGATTTCCCTAACAGTTACCTAACAAGTTTGTAAGATTCAAAAGAAAAACCGATGAAAAGTATACCTTTCATCGGTTAACGAGATGCATACGGGAATATGATTCTGACTTTTGTTCCCTTACCTACCTCAGATTCTAGCTCAATCTTATGATTTAATTTTTCACATACTTCTTTAACAAGATATAATCCCATTCCTGTAGACTCTTTGAATTTTCTACCATTTTCTCCAGTGTAAAACAGATTAAAAACACGTGGTAAATCAACAGTAGGAATACCCACTCCATAATCTCTTACTTCCAAAATAATTGCTCGTCCTTTTGAATACGCCGATACTATTACTTTCCCTTTCTTACTTGATGAATATTTAATTGCATTTGACAGTACTTGATTGAGTATGAATCGAAACCATTTCTTATCTGTTTCTACAATAAGACTCGGGTCTACTTTTACTTCTGGATACACATAACTACGTATAAACAGACGTTTATTTTCATGAATAACAGAATCAAGCATTCCCAATAATTGCAATCGTTCTACATGAAAATCCTGTTCAAATGTTTCTAAACGAGCAACATATAAGACCATTTCTAATCCTTTTTTGATTCTTTCCGTTTCTTCATTAATACTGTCAAATTGAGAGTCATCTGCATCTTGTGTAATTAACTCAATAACAGAAAGAGGTGTTTTCATTTGATGAACCCATTGATTCATAAAAGTCATTTGTTCTTGTTGTTTTCGTTCCCATTTTTTTAATTGGTTTTGATAATATTGATATTGAGTTTGTAGTAATGTTTCTAAGGCCATTGATAACGGAGTCAAATCACTATCTTTTATTGATTCATTTAACGTTTCCATTGGTGTTGATAGACGCTTGTAGAATGAACGATGACTATAATAACGATATATTAAATAACCCATTAATAAAAAAACACCCAAAAATACAGAATATAATGCTGTCAAAATATGTGGATAACCATCAAACCAATATATAAAAAGAATGATAAGCAATTGGGCAAATGTATAACAAATGAGTGGAATATGTTCTTGTAAAAATAATTTCATTATTCCTTTCCTTCCCTCTCCCAAGTAGCATGCAAACGATATCCAGCACCACGAACTGTCTCCAGTGCGTTTTCAATACCTAAATCTTGCAATTTCCTTCTAATTCTCCCTATATTTACACTCAATGTATTCTCGTCTATATATGAACTATCCCATAGTTGCTCTAAAATCACTTCACGTTTTACAAGGAGTGGAGACTTTGTTATCAATATTTCCAATAAAGTTGTTTCTTTTCTAGTAAGTATAATTGTCTTATCTTCTAGTTGAAGTTCCATTCTTTCTGGGAACAGGAATAATCCTGATTGCTCAACTATTCGTTCTTTTACTTTAGGAGCATATTCACCGTATGCTCTCCTGAGTTGACTACGGATTTTAGACATTACAACTTCATAATAAAAAGGTTTCGTAATGTAGTCATCACCACCATTTTCTAAAGCCATAACTTGATCCATCTCTCCACTCCTTGCAGATAAAAATATAATTGGACAAGTAGAAATAGCTCGTATTTGGCGACACCAATAATAACCGTCAAAATTAGGTAAATTTACATCTAATAGCACTAAATCTGGTTTTATCTCTTGAAATATTTCTAAGATATTTTCAAAATCCTCTATAATAACACTTTGGTATCCATATTTTTTTATATGAGTTCCCAGTAATTCAGCGATTTTCATATCATCTTCTACAATCATGATTGTATTCATTTCGTAATCTCCTTTAATTTAGGTGTAATTTTTAAAGTTCGTTTAGTGTTTTATATTTTATTTATTTAAAAAAGATGATATCTTATATCCCCCCTTAAATGCAATAAGTATCCATTAAAGTGTATATTTATTGTTTCTAAATTAATAAACATAATAGAGATGGTATTCATCTTTTTTTCTTTACTTAAAATAGTATGTTGACACTTCAATTGGATGAGTAGGATATAATTGAAAAAGCACCCTGTTTACAGGGCGCTTCATTTTACCAATTTATTCCCCCATTTTTCTGTACATTAAAGGAAATATTGAGACCTGATTAAAATAAATGAAAAAAGGTGTTGAACAAAAGTTCTACACCTTTTTTTCTAAATAGAAATAAAACAACACACCATCAACTGTATTATATACCCCATACTCTGCTCCATGAAGTTCTAAGATGTTTTTTGAAATGGCAAGTCCAAGTCCTGTTCCACCTTGCGACCGTTGTCGTGCTGTATCAACCCGGTAAAAACGATCCCAAATTTTATCTAATTGATCTTTTTCGATATGGGCACCTTTATTTTCGATGCAGATTTTTATTCGACTTGGCTCATCTATTGTAGAAACAATAATGTCTTCTTTTTCTGGAGTGTAACGAATAGCATTCGTGATAAAGTTTGTGATTACTTGTTCCATAAGACGATGATTTGCAATGACTTCAATCGCAGAAAGATGTGTGTAAATATGTAATTGTTTTTTTGTTATCTCCAAAGATAACTGTTCACATATATGCTGAATGGCAATGTCAATATAAAAAACATCCATCTGCATTTTATACGTACCGGATTCAAATTTTGCTAACTCAAGCATATCTACAATCATCATATCCATCTTATCTACTTCTTTTTCCATAGCCTTAAAGTAATACTCTCTCTTATGATCTGCAACACCATCTTTTAAAATAGAAATACAACTTTTCATAATACTTAGAGGTGTCTTTAACTCATGCGATACCCCGGAAATAAATTCTTTTCTTGTATTTTCTAATTTTTTTTCTTTCTCTATATCTCGTTGTAACTGTTCAATATGTGAGTGTAATGTATTTGAAAGTAAATTAATATTTTGAGATAAATCACCAATTTCATCTCTCGATTCGACTGAAACCCTTTCTGAGAAATCTAGGTTTGCAATTCGTTTAGTTGTCTTGTTTATTTGTAATAAGGGTTTGGCTATCTTTTTTGAATAGTAAAAAGAAGATAGAAAAATAAGAACCAACACAAGCAAAACAATATAGACATAGTACTCTTTTATCATTTGTACAGCTTCATCAACCGGCTGCAAGGAAGCCATTGAAAAAATGTATGTTACTTCACCATTCTTGTCCTTTATCGGTTTTATTATTATCTTATATTTAATATCATTCTGTTCATAATCTATTTCTTGTAACGAATTGTAGTTAGCATTCTTTTTATTAAGCAATAAATTTGCCTGAAACTCCTGTATCCTTTCCATAAATAAATTATTTGTATAAGCAAAATTAGATTGTTCATTCCCACCCGAAAGTTGAACATTTGTAATATTCCCTTCTAGGTATGTTATAGGTAGTTGTTCTTCGGATGCTCTTTTATATTCTTTAGTATCTATTTTAGGGACTTCTATAGAATTATATTTATTTTTTTGCTGTATTAAAATATCAGTTATTCTTTTTTCTAATATCGGATTTATCAAATTTAGATTTTTTGTGTTAGAGAATAAAAGATATGGAATAAATGTAGAATTATTTTTTATCCCCTGCAACATAACTGTTTTTCCTAAAGGGAATATTTCATTTAACATATCTCTCGTATAATCGCCTTCAAACTTGAAATTATACAGTGGTATAGAAATTGTAGAGTCCGCGAATTGCTTTTCTTTATTTTTAGACGGATTTAATTTTACTTCTATATAAAAATCATTTACATTCTTTAAATACCCCTTACCATCTAATGTGGTAATCCATGTATTATGTTCTCGATAGAAATCTTGCTCTAGTTTTTGATTAACTTGTGAATTGCCTTCACTTTTCAAATAATCCTTTTCAAAAGAATTCACGTTTATTTTGACATCATTTACTTTTTTATTCGTATAAAATTGTTTAAAGAATATTGTTTGTCCAACAATAATGGTTGCCAAAATGAACATACACAACACTGTTGTTATCATAAATAATTTTAATACAATTCCTCTTTTCAATATTTGACCTCCAGTTAACAAGCTGCTCGACAATGATCATAACACTCTTAAATTTACCTTCCCATTCATTCCATGTTTCACCAACATTTCTATTCACTATACAATCACACCAATTAATAACAGCTAAGATACATGTTTTATAAAAAACTCCCTTGATCAACTTGTTTTTGCTTTATATATTTACAACTAACCATCTACATATTTTGTCATAGCTTTTAGTTACGATTATATGATACATGTTTTATGTAAAGATAAAATGCATTTTATCTTTACATCTGCAAAAAAAAAGGCCCTACCCACGTGTCAACATAAAATATATGTATAAAAAAAAGAGAGGTAAATTTTTCTATGTGATTATTGATATGGAAATCCGGAAGAAAAATAGATTTTATTGCAAGATATGTATAAGATTTGAAATTTATAATGCAAAGCTTCTTTACACATAGAACGCTTGGAATGAATATGGCTAAACACTATATATAGCCATTGTTATTTTTTGTGATTATTTGTACGAGCTCACTGTATTAAAAAAAGAAATTATATGTTTAGACATAATTCGAAATCATTTCAATCGATTTCCTGTACGTTAGAACACTCGTTTTAAAACTTAACAGATTATGTGGACCTAACTATCTATTGAATTAAGATATTATAAGGGCCTTTGGCGCAAATCTTCTCAATATTTTTATCAATCCCTATTTGAGTTGTAGAGGCACAAATTAATCCTACAATTTCTCCAGAAATGAGCAACACAATAAAAAAGTTGAGGATTCCCCCAACTTTTTTATACATTTATTGTCTTATTAATCCTGTAGATGTAACCTGATATGTTCTTTTCTTTCCTATATATTCCTGTTTTCCATACTCAAGGTTAGTTAAAGTCGCTCGTGTTTTTTCCTTTGCTGCTTCCCCTTCTATATGAGTTAATTCTATATAATCCCCTACTTTTATAGGTACTGTTTGGGTTTCAGCATTTTGTTGTCTATTTCCCACGATTTCCTTATCATAAAGAAAATCAGCTAAATACGTAGTTATTGATTTAGAGGTTGATTACTTTAAAATTTTATCAAATGTTTTTTCAATTTTATCAGCATCCTTTGATATTGCTAAAAGGATATAGTTATCTTTTGTTTTTAAGACATGTTTTTCTATTAAAAAATATTCGTCCGGAAGATAGTCTTTAAAGCTTTTGGATTTTTTTTCAATCCTACTTAAAATTTTCTCTTTAATGTTTTTTACATTTTTCATATCTTTTACTTTAATCGCAGCAATTTCATCAGCTTTAATATTTGTAGGAGCAGTATATAGCACAAAACTTTCGATCTCATCAGTATTTATGTTATATAGCTTTTGAAGCTTTTTACTATCTCCTTCCTTCATTTCTTCTAAGTTCGCAACCTGTTTAATCTTCTCCCCTATTTCTGTAGCTGAAAGGTTATTAACATTTTCTTTTTTTTCAAAGCAACCGCTTAAAGCTCCTAAAGTAATCATACAAACAATAATAGTAATAACGAATTTTATATTAAAAATTTTCAACAATTTTATCATTAGTTTAACTTCTCCTTTTCATTTAGTTGTTTCAAGCATTTAATTTAAACAAGGATTCTAACGATTCATATTTAATGAATATCGCCATAAACATAAATTAATTAAAGACGAGGATAACGCTCTTGATAGCTAGGACATATATTAAATACAATTGATTCTCTTATTCAGATAAATTACTTATAGATGAATCTTCAAAGAAGTTATTTACATTATAAAGCACTAATACATCATTAATTTTATTTTTCTGTACCAACATATTTAGACTATCTGTATAGTATCTAAGATCGACTATATGAATTTCACTAAAATGTGGTAGTAAAAAAGGCAGTAAAGAATTTGCATAAGAATCTTTGAAAACTAATAATTTTCCCCCACTCTTATTATCAGTTTTTATTTTTATTAATGGATGATTCCCATTGAAAAATACAGTATATTTATCTTTTTTCTTGATGTTCTCCATTTCATAAAGAGAAGTTGACGTTTTCCTTTCATCACCATACTCTAATTTATATTTATTAGCTTTCTTTTGTTCATATAATTCAATACTATCAGGATCTATATTTCTAAAGCCTGCTTTTGAATATAGGGATCCATAAAAGCTATTTGTAATCTCTTTAATGTTGAATGAATCACTTTTATTAGGAGTGAATTTCATGTTTTTTCCCAGCTCTTGATAGGCATAATATGCGCCTTTAGTGGTCCAATGATGATCGGTTTTGTAATATATATATTCATCTTTTTTAGAACTCAATACAGGATATACATCAATAAAGTTTATATCCTTATCTAAAGATTTTTTTACTTTATTAATATACGTAAGCTCATCACTATGAGAAACATAGTTTGGGAGCTTATTTTCTAAAATACTAATTGCTGTAGGTACTAACATGACTTGCATTTTCACGTTAGGATTAGCAATATGAAAATCATTTATTGCTTCTATTTTGTTTTTTACATCTTGTTCTTCAGGCTTACTAAACTTTTGAAGTAAAAATCCATCTTTACCTATATACACACCATTATTTTCTTTCTTTCCTATTGTTCGTTCCATATCAGATTTCACACTTATCCAAAAGTCCCTGAATGCAAACTGATCAGAAATATATTTTTCGTAATTAGAAGTGAATTTTTTTCCTATTAGATTTTGGAAAGAAAACTCTGGCAACTGTTCTAGTTTTCTATTTTCTGTATCTGAAAATATTTTATTAGGAGTTAGTAAATTTACGCTGAACATTCCTCCTATAAAGAGTGACAATAATCCTGCCATCGTACATTTGTATATTTTTTCATACCGATTCAAGTAACTCACCTCTTTCAAACAAGTACGATATCATTAAAACCTAAAATATAAGAATGGATTATATGTGTCATTTACTAAATACCCAGTTGAAAGAACTGCTAGTATGACATAAAAAACTGGAATACCAATAGCGCCCGGTAACTTTAGCTTTTCTCTAATATATACAAACGCTCTTTTTGGGAATGGTGTTGAACAAATTGCTAGGACAATAAATAGCATAAAATTGGTTGTTATATAGTATAGAGTTTTATTATCCAAGAAAACAGATTGATTAAAGCCAAACATTGTTCCTAAGAAATTCATTGCTACTGATAAGTTTTCAAATTCAAAAAACACCCATCCAATTAGAACAATGATAAGTGTATACACATGTGCGATAAAGCTCATCCTATTTTTAAGCCATTTTAAAAGAAATAGCTTTTCTAGTGTTACAAATAATCCAAAATACAATCCCCAAACAATAAAATTCCAGTTCGCTCCATGCCACAATCCTGTTAAGAACCAAACTATAAATAAATTTCTAAGTTGCTTAATTAATCCAGTCCGATTTCCGCCGAGAGGAATGTATACATACTCTCTAAACCACGAACCTAATGATATGTGCCATCTACGCCAAAATTCGGTTACACTTTTTGAGATATAGGGATAGTTGAAGTTTTCTGGAAAATCAAACCCAAACATTTTACCTAGTCCTTGAGCCATAGCTGAATATCCTCTAAAGTCAAAATAAATTTGGAAAGCAAAAGCAATAATCCCCATCCATGCTGTAATGATTGTAAGTTCTGATATAGAAGTTTCTTTTACACTTGTCCAAAGAAGTCCTATATTATTAGCTAAAAGTACTTTTAACGCCAGTCCTCTAACAAATAATTCCATACCTTCACCAAAACGATCTAATGTTACTTTTCTTTCTTGTAATTGTTTATCGATATCACTGTATTTTATAATAGGACCTGCAACAAGTTGAGGAAACATCGTAACATAAGTACCAAAAGAAATAATGTTTTTTTGCGCTTGTACTTTTCCTAGATAAACATCAATTACATAAGACATCGTTTGAAAAGTATAAAAAGAGATCCCTACTGGAAGAGGAAGAGTCTCGACCGGAAGATTTAAGTTAAAAATCGTATTGATGTTATCCACCACGAAACCATAATATTTGAAGAAACCAAGTATTCCTAAATTTATTATTATGGAATTAATAAATATCGCTTTTGTAATACCCTTTCTATCTCTATATTTATCTATAAGCACCCCATTAATATAGTCAAATATGGTAGAGAATATCATAATGACTATATACACTGGCTCACCCCATGCATAAAAAATGAGACTGACGATAAATAATATACAATTTCGAAGAACTTTAGGTGATACGTAATAAATAATAAGAGCTAATGGTAAGAACATGAAAAGAAAAATTAAACTACTGAACACCATTGTTCTTTCACCTCCTACAATTATTTTTTCTTGAAAATTTACAGTCCTTACATAAGAACTGTAAATTTCAAGTATAGGTACTACTTAACAGCACCTTTTAATTGTTCAAGTAGTTGCTTGTAATAATTAGCTTTAAAATGTACACCATCTTGATCATGTAAATCTTTGTTTTTTTCAAATATTGGAGATAAATCAATGTACTCTGCTTTCTCAGCTTTTGCTAATTCTTTAAGTTTCACGTTATATTCATCAATATGTTTATATTGTGGGTATTCTTGTAATACCTTATCTGCAACTGGTGTAACAGATAAAAGGTGTATGCTTACATTTGGAAGTTTTTCTTTTATTTTTTGTATTAATTTGGAATAGTTATCTATTGAAAACTTAACTGGATTTTCGATAGGTTTTCCTTCGAGATCCATAGGCATCAGTAAATCATTCGTTCCAAAACTCATAAAAATATGTTCAGGTTTTTTTTCTATTACTTTGTTAACATCTTCCTCTATAGCGATTGCTGTAACTTTCCCCTTGTCAGCAATAATATTTTTATCTTCTATTAATTCTTGATCAATCATTCCTTCAGTAATGGAATCTCCAAAGAATAAACTATTTTTAAAAATAGGTTTATACGCACTATCTTTTGATGTTTTTTCATGCGTAGCATTTTGAGTAACCTTATTTGATGGTTTTTCAGTCCCGTTATTTACACAAGCTGCGGAGGACAATACAACAGCCCCCGTAAGTAGACAAACGCATACTTTCTTTAACATTTCTATCTTCCTCTCAAATCATTATTTCGTAAGCGCTGGTGTATATAGCACTGCTATTTTGTTTTCAATATGGACCTTCCGTTTACAAAATATAGATTAAGCGTTATAGGTAAAGATTAGATGCAGATTATATAGATATAATTTAAAGAATCCACAGTTTGAAAATTAGTTATTAAATAACTTAACAGATGAATAATTTTATGCTTATATTTCTGAAATTGAATATGAAATTTGTTTGAAGAAAATGTGTTTAATAACCCATGAAATGGTTTGTTAATTGTCGATTTCAAGGTAGGGAATATGTGTTAGTTTAAACAAAAAAGGAAGTGAATTATTGTAGCTAGCAATAATTCACTTCCTTTTTATATTTGCTTTATATACATTAAACAAATTAAAAGAAATAAATAAAAACACGTTTTTGTTTATTTTAATTGATTTTTTAAATATTCTAACCAAATCGAGTAAAATTCAGGTTTAAAATGGATGCCATCATTAACATAGAGATCTGGATTATCTTTAAATATCGGGGACAAGTCGATAAAATTCACCTGTTCTTTCTTTGCTAACAATTTAAATCCTTCGTTAAAATCATTAATGTTATTATAACGCCCTTCTTTTTGTATACGCTCTGGTGTAACTGGTGTAATTGATAGGATATTTATTTTTGTATGAGGTAATTTTTCTTTTATTTTTTGAATCAGTTGGGAATATTGGGTTATTGCAGATTCTTTTGTTTCACTAAGATTACATAACCCAAGTAAAATAAATATATTTTTCGGTTTTTGATTAACTACTTGCTCAATATTTTTTTGAGCATCTCCAATTGATTTCCCTATACCACTTACAATGTTTTTTTCGTCTAATATATCAATATCATGAAGTCCATCTGTAATGGAATCCCCTAAAAATACACTTGATTTAAAAATAGATTTAAATGTCGAAGTATCTATATTAGACGAAGAGATGTGCTCTTTTTCAAAAGTGGTAGAAGAAGAGTCTGTTTTAGGGACTGGACTAGTAATAACTGTCTTACTATCTGGATTTCCGCAAGCTGATAAAGCGATGATACTTATCAATGGGATTGTAATTATTTTTTTAATCATATACAATTTCATTCCTTACAGTGCTTTTATTAGTAAAATTAGATAACATTTTTACTGATAAAAACCAAATTTTAAAGATAACCATTTATATACTATAGACGTTGATCTTTCTGGAAATTTAGTTGAAAATGATCCGATTCATTGTATACTCCAAATTCATATCCTTTTTCCTTATAAAATTTAATGATTTCTGGAAGTGCTTGTAATGTCTGTGGTTTTTCATGCATTAACACCACTTCTACATCCTCTGTTGTTGTACGTTTTACATCCTCTATAATTTGCTGGGGATTATCTTTTAATTTCCAATCATTTGAATCAATTGTCCAATCCCAAACTTTCATTCCAGCTTCTACAATTCGATTACGAATTTCCTCACCCTTTAATCCTGGTGCAGATCCATATGGTGGACGGACTAGTTTAGGAGTTGTACCCGTAATATTATGGATAAGATCTAACGTTTCTTTCATCTCTGGTACAAATTGTCCTTTTTTGTATAACTTATCACTATTATGTGTCATACTATGTGCACCAATATAATGCCCTTCTTTTACTGCTCGTTTTACATTTTCCTGAAAACCTGTATTTTGTAAATTGCTACCTTGCATAAAAAATGTCGAAGCAACATTTTGCTCTTTTAGTACATCTAAAAATTTCCCAGTTAATTCGCTAGGACCGTCATCAAATGTTAAATAAACAACTTTTCCTACTGGCTTTCCATCAGGTCTTTTTTGTTTTGCCGGTGATGTTTCCTTTTTCTTTTCTTGTTGTTGCGTATTAACATATTTCATACTTTCCTTAGCCACTCCCTTCGCTGGGGTAGAGTTCCATTCCCCAATTAAAAAGAATGTGAAAAAGGTCGTTGCTAATACAACTCCTAGAGATATTATTGCCTTAGTTAATACACTTTTTTTTTTCTTTTTTTGTGATTCTTTCATTATTTTTCAATCCTTTCCCTATTAATTTTCATATTCATTATTTATAAGGCTGAGCCTTTACTCGACTGAATCATTAGTTTCAACCAGTATTTACAATAAATAGATTAATAGAGACGGATAAAGATAAGATGCAGATAATGTCGATTTTGTTTAAAAATGATAAAAACGTGTAGAATTTTCGTTCTACACGTCTTTATTTAAATAGAAGAAAAATAACACTCCATCTTTTGTATTCAATACACCATATTCCACGCCATGCAGGTCTAGTATATTCTTTGAAATCGCAAGGCCTAATCCTGTTCCACCTTTAGAACGTTGACGAGACGTATCTCCTCGATAAAAACGATCCCATATTTTTTCTAAGTGTTCTGGCGCGATATGAGCCCCTTTATTTTCTATACATACTTTTACACGTTCGTTCTCTTCTATTGTAGAAATAATAATATTCTCATGTTCTGGTGTGTAACGAATCGCATTCGTAAAAAAGTTAGTTATAACCTGTTCTATTCGATGAGGATTTGCAACTACCCCAATTTTAGAAAGTTGTTTATGGACATGTAATTGCTTAGCTGTTATATCCGAGGTTAATTGCTCGCATATGTAATCAATCATCTCATCAATATGGAAAACATTCATTTTCATTTTATACGTACCAGACTCGAATTTTGCTAACTCCAGCATATCAATAATGAGCATATCCATTTTATCTACTTCTTTTGACATTGCTTTAAAGTAATAATCCTTTTTATTACTAGCAACACCATCCTCCAAAATTGAAATACAGCTCTTCATAATACTTAAAGGTGTTTTTAACTCATGTGAAACACCCGCGATAAATTCTTTACGTGTATTTTCTAATTGCTTTTCTTTCTCTATATCTTGCTGTAATTGATTAATATACGAATGCAAAGCTTTAGAAAGTGTATTAATATTTTGTGATAAATCACCTATTTCATCTTTTGTGGTAATAGGTATCGTCTCTGAGAAATCTAGACCAGCGATTTTTTTTGTAGTATCATTTATTTGTAACAGTGGTTTGGCAACTTTCTTTGAGTAATAGAACGATATCAAAACGATTAAAATCAATACAAAGATAATTAAATATATATAATAATCCTTTATCATTTGCACAGCTTCATCAACTGGTTGCAATGATGTCATAGCAAATATATAATTTTCCTTACCATCTACATCTATTGTCGGTTTGATTAATAGTTTATATTTAATATCATTTTCTTCATAATCCACTATTTCTGTAGAAGTAATATTACTTGGGTTTTGATTTAATATTAAATCAACCTGAAATTGTTTTATTCTATCTATAAATACACGATTTCGATAAATAGAGTTAGTTCCTACAGTCCCCTCCGGTAATTGTACTTTCTTAATGCTCCCTGCTAAATATAACTGTGCCCTTTCTTTTGAATATGCAGCTTTTGGGCCATATAACCTTTCTGACAATTGCTTGTTCTCCAGCCCAAAATTCTTCTCTTTTATTGTTAACATCGCAGGGACTACTGCATCCCCTTCCTGTACTCCATCGATAATAATATGACTATCCTGTTCTAAACTATATTTTACCCTTTGTATATCTTCTAAATCGATAAAACTATACAATGGAATCTGAATTAAACGTTGAGAAAAGGTCTTATTTTGATTAGGGTTTAACTGAATTTCTAAAGAAAAATCATTTGCATATTTTATATTCCCTACTTTGTCTAGCGTTGTAACCCATGTCGTATTTTCTTGATAAAAATTTTGTTCCAACTCTTGAATTGCATCTACGTCATCTCCAGCTTTTACATATGCTTTTTCAAACGATTGAATATTCTTCTTAATATCATTAACTTTTCGATTTGCGTAGTATTGCTTAAAAAATATGGTTTGCCCAATAAAAATAGTTACTAAAATAAGTGTGCATAATGCTGTAGTTAATATAAACAATTTTAGTACAATTCCTTTTTTCATACCTGCCTCCCAAATTTATAGCCAATTCTAACAACGGTTACAATACAAGTTGCTTTCCCCCTTAATTTCTGACGCAGATTACGGATATGACTATTGACAGTCCGATCATCCTCAACAAATTCATAACCCCAAATTTTAGTGATAAGTTGTTCTCTTGTAATCACAATCCCTTGATTTTGCATTAAATTCATTAGCTGCATCATGAACAGAAGAATCTCGGCTTTCAATTAATCGTTTTGCTCTTGCCAATAAAATAGGAGGACTATATGGTTTTGTAACATAATCATCCGCTCCCAGTTCAAATCCCAGTAAAGTATCATCCTCATCCACCCGAGCTGTTAGCATAATAATAGATACATTAGAGTTCTTACGAATTCGCCGACAGACCACCCAACCATCTAATTCCAGTAACATAATGTCTAAAATAATTAAATACACCTCATGTTCTTCAAATATAGATAATGCTTCTTTCCCATCAATCACCTCTAAGACGTTATCCCCTTGGTTTAGTAAATAATCCTTCATAATTTCACTTGAAATATCTTCATCTTCTACAATTAATATTGTTCTTTGCATCTTTTATCTTCTCCACGATTAATTTTATTTTTATGAAGAAATAGTTCATTTTATATTTTAACCAATTAAAAACCTTTCACTATTTCCATCACTACTACCTGTAACATAGCTATATCAAGATAATAGCCTACTGGTATAAAGATAAAATGCAGGGATAACCCTAAAATTGAAAATTTATTATAATTGTATATTTGTAGGTAATGGGATTACATAAAACAAAACATAATTTTGTACTAGAAACTTTTCGTTCCAAAATGACCATTTTTGGTTAAAAAGAATTCTTTTTTTTATTGACTATGAAGTAACCACATAGTTTATAGTATGAATATTATTCCTTATAGGAGGCAATATAATTAGATGGATAGCTATAAGTTAACTAAAAGTGAAGTAATTAAGATTTTTAATACAACGAAAGAAACACTTCGATTCTATGAAGAAAAAGGATTAGTTCAGCCAAAGGTGGGTAAAAATAACTATAGACTTTATGGAAATGAAGACCTACAGAGAATTAGCCAGATCTTCTTTTGTAAAGATATAGGCTTTTCAATTGAAGAAATTGATTTAGTAATAAATAAGAGAAATATAATAAACAATATAAATATCTTACAGAACAAAAAAAATGATATTGAAACTGAAATTTATCGATTTATTGAAATGCAAAAGAAAATTACTAGGCTCCTCGATCTCCTTCAAAATAGAAGTAGAAGCTTCAATAAGATTCAAAGTGTCTATTTTGAGGAAAGAAAATATTATCACATCAAAGGAGAAAACTTTAATAGTGTAAAATCCTTTTTTGAGAAATTCCGTTCTATTTTTAAGCAAGGTGAATTTTTTCAAGAACAATTTATAACAATGTGTTCTATTAAGAATTTATTCAATGATGATCTGGGACTTTCAGTTTATTATCCTGTTTTGAACGATACAGAGATAGAGCATGTTGAAATTCTTAGTATACCTGCAGGTAATTATCTTTGCGTTGATTACGTATGTACAGAAGAGCATATGGATGAAATACGACGTCAAATATATACAAATATTACAGACTATATAGAGAGAAATGGTTTACAGTTTAGATCATGTAATGTAATTGAAACAGATTTACATGAATTGAATCTGTTTTATCCAGAAGGACAGATAATTATGAATATGCAAATTCCTGTTGAAGAAAAATCGAAACACCAAAAGAAATAAGCATTTTATGCTGCCCCTTATCCCCTGGGCATTCACTATACAAACAAAGGCGAAGTCTTTAAACGGACTCCGCCTTTTGGATGTATCATGAATTACAGCAAGTACTCCTCCTCATAATATTTCCTCATACATTCATGTCTCTGTTTATTTCTTTACAAATTTTGCAAAAGAACCAAATTTACGCTATTTCCTTGCAGAAATAGGTTGAAACCAAATATCTTCGTCATTATCATTTAAATGTACTTCAAAAACATATATAGGTTGAGAAAAACCTTTTGTATCAGTGTAGTATTCTATATTATATTTTGTAATGAATAATGTATCACCTGCTTTGAAAGATCCTATAGGATCAAATTCTCCTTGTTTCAGTTTTTGAAATGCTTCCTTTGGAGAAAGAATTTCAACATCTCGAACATGTGATTTTTTTGTAACGTAATCTTTATAAACAGGCATTTTTTTCCCCTTCGTCTTTTAATTCTATCGATGTTTTTATAGTAACTTGAGACATATCAGTTTTTGTAATGGGATCAATAGGCATATTTCCAAATTACTGCAAATGCTTTAAAGTATGTAAATGATGGTGGAGAGATTTTTTTCCGTTTTGAGGAGGATCATAAAGAAAATCGATTGCTTATTCAAGATACAGGCATTGGGATAAAGCAAGAAGATATACATCGTGTATTCGAAAGAGGATTTACAGGTTCTACTGGAAGAACACATACAAAATCTACTGGAATGGGCCTGTATCTTGCGAAACAAATGGCTTTAAAATTAGGGCATGATATTTCTATTCAATCACCAGAAGGAAAATATACAAGGGTTACCATCCATTTCCCCAAAATAAGAAATTACCATCAATTCCTGTGAAGAGTAGATTAAGGATACCTTTAGAATATTTTTAAAAACATTAAAGTTCTTAATGCATATGTGTTCAAAATGATTTTTAAACCAGAACCTTATTAGACAGTGCTTTTTAATGAAATTTATATTTTGAAAATTTTATATGTGATAGCCTATTTTTTAAAACTTCATATGTATAGAGATTTCGCCTATATTTTGCATAACAGCTAAATCTCTTTTTGTGTACAGAAAATTGTATAGTTCTGTACACAATAATATTGAACAAAAGGAGATAAAAAAAGATTATAATAAATAGAGTTACATCATTTAACGCAAAAAGAACCTGGTTCAATGGTCGAAATATTAGCTAATAAAAATGAGGAATTTACTAAAGCACTGCATTGTTATGTGGAATCAGGGGAAAGTTTTAGAAATAACAAAGATATATATAAACAGTATAATAATTTTAGAAATAACTATTGTAAAATGAGGGCGCAAGAACCTTTAGAAAGAAAATAAAAAGATGAAAAAAGTGATGCAAGTAAGTTGCATCACTTTTTTACATAAATACGGGAAGTAGCTCTTAAGATTCAATGAGTCTTTTTTCCCGCCTTTGAACAGTTCGTTTAGGCTTCAATGCCTTTATTCAATGATATTTCAGCAGTACCTTTATTTTTCACATTTAATATTTTTGTTCCTTAGCCATGAATATACTTAGAAAACCTCTAAAAACTATTTGATAATCTTTTAGAATCTAACTTTCTTATAATACTCTTTGCTATTTCTTCAATATTTTCATTTAAAAAGAAATGATTACCTTCAAAAGAATGGAGAGTACACGTTTTACTTGTATATTGCTCCCATTTTATTACTTGATCATATGTAGTAAATTCATCATTTTCCCCATTAAATATAAGAAAATCAATATCACATGGTTGTATATTATTGTCATGAATATATGTCTCGACAATTTTAAAATCTGCTCTTAGAATTGGGAGAAAAATCTCCATTAATTCTTCTGATTGAAGTACCCCGGATGGTGTACCTCCCATTGCAATAACTTCTCTTTTAAATTGCTCATTAGAAAGATTATATCGGATATTTTTTATTTTACTATTTGGATGGTTTCTACCGGATAAAACAAGAAATTCAGGCGATACTTTTTTAGAGTCCTTTATTTTTCTGGCTACTTCATAGGCAATCAAACTTCCCATGCTATGCCCGAATAGAATGTAGGGCGAATCATCTATCTGCATAACTATATTATTGTAGACATCATTTACGGCCTCTTCCATACTTTGGTACAGGTTTTCTTCAATTCTATATCCTCTACCAGCTAACTCTATCGGGACTACCTCAATATATGGATTAAAGTGATTTTTCCATTTTTCGTAACTAAACGCAGATCCCCCAGCATGTGGAAAGCAAAAAAGTTTAGTCTTCTGCATTGATTTTCTCCTTACTTTCAAATTTGTATATATTTTGGCAAATTGAATAAATGTCTTTAATTATTATCTCTTGCGGAAATTCATCCCTTGTTGCACAAGCAGATATCTTATAATTTGGCTCAATGTTATATTGTCTAAAGTAAAAGTTTTGAGGTATATACTTATATGAAATTAAAGTTCGTGACTCTTTTTTTATAGAGAATGAATTTAACGGGATATAAAGCCCTTTTCCAATCGTTTTTATATAACTTTCTTTTAATGTCCATAAATCATAAAAATAATTAATTTGTTCATCAGAATTCATTTTAGATATATCATAAAATTCTTCCTCTGAAAAAAATTCATTTGCTAATTTAAGAGCCTCTATTTCTGAAACCTTTTCTATATCAATACCCACATTAAAATTAGCAGTAGTACAAACCACCCATTCTTCTGAATGTGACAGATTAAAATGAAAGTCAGAAAAATTTTCAACAAAAGGTTTTCCATACTCATTATATAAATCTAATTTCTTCATTATTAATTTTATATTTTTGGCAGATTAGAGATCGGATTAGTAAATCCCCTATCAGGGTCCTATTAATGTCGCATGAGTTTAATAAACGCTTCATTCGTTCTTTCTTCTCATTTGAAACCAAGTTACTAAGTTGCTTAAACAAATGACTTTCAATATTCTTTGGTATTTTCACAGCTTGAATGTGTATGATATATCACTTCCTTTTTTAAAGGATGGCTTCACATATGTGCGTTACATAAATTCAAATTAACCTTATTAAATTGCAAATACAATAGAAAAGGTGCATATTTACATATCAATGAAAATATACAACTTTCCTCAGTAATATCATCAAAGCATTAGCTTCTATTACAAAAAATGGAGAGCATTTACATCATTCTATGAGCAACTAATATAGGTTTCTATGTCTCTACCAAGTAATTTTTGCATTACCCTCTTAAAAAGTAATACTCTTGATATATTCATTATTGCCTACACTTTATTTGCAGTTATTGGGCTGCCCTTTTCTTTCATAGCGTTGCATCTTTTGCACTCTCTACTTTTCAGTTAATGAAAGGGATGTTTCTTTTATTCCTTCAAATTCATTTAATAGATACTTAGCTATCTTTTCAACTGCGGGGAAGTCTACTATTTCTTCATGTGATCCAGGGACAGAATACTTATTTACTCTTCCTTTTAATAAAGGTCCCCAATCTGTAAACAACTCTTTTCCTTCCTCAGCACTAAAGTAGATAACTTCTCCAAAGAATGGTATCAAATCATTCTCTGCCATTAAGTTCAGGCATTTCCTATGAGCATTGATAACTTGCTTCAAATTCATAAGATTTGCATCAGGCGGGAGTACTCCTTCCATAATAAATCGTTCCACAAGCATATCTTGCTTATGGACGAGGCCTTCTTCCTGCTCAGTAAGACCTCTAGGAATGAAATGTTCATATATATATGAGAGCATATCCTCCCTTGTTTTATGATCCTGCTCTGAAGGTACTTTAGTATCCATAAGTACCAACAATTCAACTTCCTCTCCTTGATTTCTTAGTACAGTTGCGATTTTATAAGCAATTGCACCGCCTAAAGACCATCCTCCAAGACGATATGGGCCTTCTGGCTGAACACTTTTTATTTCTTTAATGTAAAGTTGAATTAGTTCCGGCAAGGTCGAGTCGTCAATCTCTCTCTTTTCTATGAGAGGATTCTGTAAACCATAAAATGAACAGTGATTCTTAAGCAATCTTGCTAGTTGAATGTAACAAAATACATTCCCCATAAACGGATGAACGCAGAAGAAAGGTCTTTTCTCTGATTCTTGTAGTGGTACCAGCGCTGATACAGATTTTGTCATATCATGCTTATCACGAATAAGGCATGCGATTCCTTCCAATGTTGGATTCTTAATCAATGTAGACACCTTAATCTCTTTTCCAAACTTTTCCCTAATTTTTGAAACTAATTTGATTACAAGGAGAGAGTGTCCCCCTCTATTAAAGAAATCATCATTTACATAGACATCTTCTATCTGTAACACATCCTGCCAGATTTTAACCAACTGATATTCAATTTCATCCCTTGGAATGATTGGTGTAGAGAAGTTATTTTCTCTTTGAATAGTTAAACTGTACAATGCCTTTCGATCAACTTTCCCATTCATTGTAAGAGGAATCTCGTCTACCTCAATAAAGTGTGCGGGAACCATATAATTCGGTACTTGTGTCTTGAGATATTCACGCCATTCATGCATGCTTCCAGCTCCAACTACATAAGCAACCAATCTCTGCTCTCCTAATTTATCCTCTGTTACCAAAACTACTGCTTCTTTTACCAATGGATGACTCTCTAGATTCGCTTCGACCTCTTCAAGTTCAATACGGAAGCCCCGAATTTTCACTTGATTATCAATTCTTCTCAAGTAATCTAAATTACCATCAGGTAAATAACGAACCAAATCTCCTGTACGATATAAACACTCTTCTTCATTAAATGGATGACGAATGAATCGCTCTGCTGTTAATTCTGGACGATTCAAGTATCCTCTCGCTATACCTGCACCACCAATATATAGCTCACCTGTTACACCAACTGGAACAGGTAACAGATTTTTATCCAATACATAAGTTTGAACGTTCGGCAATGGACGTCCAATTGTAACTCGCTTACTATCTGTTTGGATATGATAACACGTTGTATCAACCGTACATTCTGTAGGACCGTATACGTTATAAAAATCAATTTTTTCAGTCTCTACTAGCTGTTCCCATAATGACGGCATAATTGCTTCACCACCGACCAATATCTTACTTGGTACATGAACATCAGCACTTGTTTCTAGCAATCCTCCATCTATAAGTAATTGAAGTAATGAAGGTGTCATATCAAACATTTCCAATTTATTCTCCCTAATATAGGAAACAAATTGTTCCGGATTAGTGCGAACCTCACCTGGGATAATATATAAACTTGAACCATGAAGCAGCATTTGTAATTGCTGAATAGATACATCAAAGGCAATTGACGCATTTAAACCGACGCGCATATTACTAGGTATCTCATGTGAGAAAATTTCTTTTTGTAAACCATATGATAGGTTTATTACAGAATGGTGCTGTACTAAAGCACCCTTTGGATTCCCTGTCGAACCGGAAGTGTAGATAACATACGCTAAGTTTTCCCCTGTTACCTCACATATCGGCGAAAGTTTGATTTCTCGAGAAATCATTGCTTGGTCCCTATCTAAGCAAACTGTCTTGATTTCTTTAGGTATCCAGCCTACTAATACCTCATTTGTAACCAATACTTGAATTCCTGTGTCTTCTAAAATATATCGCAGGCGGCTTTCCGGATTCGATGGATCCAATGGAACATAGGCTGCTCCAGCCTTCCAAATTCCCATGAGGCCAACAACCATCTCAACTGAACGCTCAAAGCAGAGGCCAATCAATGACTCTGTCCCAATTCCACATTTCTGTAGATAATGGGCCAATTGATTAGCTCTTTCATTCAGCTCTCGATATGTTAGTTGCTGTTTTTCATCTACCACTGCCACCGCGTCAGGCGTACGATTTACTTGCTCTTCGAATAGTTGATGAATCACATTCTCACGTGGATAGGATATAGCATTATCATTCCATTCTTTTAATAGTTGTCTTTGTTCAGCTTCCGTAATATATACCAGCTCTGATAGAGTTTGATCAATGTTTTTGAGCATTTGCATCAACACTTGGTGTAAATGACCCAACACTCGTTCAATAGTTATTCTATTAAACTTACTACAGTCATACATTAACTTTAACGATAACTGGGTTCCTGGAACTACAGCCAGCCCTAATGAGTAGTGGGTTTGCTCTACTCCTTCCAATTCACCAATTTCTAGATTTTCTGAAGACTCCTCTTTCACTGGATAATTTTCAAACACATATAAACTATTAAACAACGGTGTTCCTCTAGGAACTTCACTCCATCCCTGAATTTCTGTTAAAGAAGCATACTCATATTGTCTTCTTTCTATCTCTTCCTCTTGTATCTTCTGCAACCAATCCATTACTTTTATATCATCAATCAATTGAATTCGCGTCGGTGACGTTGTAATGAAAGGACCTACGATGTTTTCAACATCAATAATCTCCGTAGAACGCCCTGAGCTTGTTACACCAAAGACAATGTCATTTTCTCCACTATACCGGCTCATGAGATATGCCCATGCACCTTGAATTACTGTACTCAAAGTAAGTTTATTGCGTTTCGCCCATCCCTGTAACGCTTGGGTCTGCTCTTCTGATAAATACATAACCTTCTCTGTGTAACCTTTTTCTTCCTCTTTACTTTCTAAGCCCAGCAAAGTTGGTGCAGTGAAACCTTTAAGCTTTTCTCTCCAAAATTGTTCCGCCTGCTCCTTATCTTGTTCTCTGAGCCATTGGATATATTTCTTATACGGTGAGGGCTTAGGTAACTTCACGGCTTCTCCATTCATTTTCTTCTGATAGACTGTAAGTAATTCATTAAAGACCAATGGTAAACTCCATCCATCCAGTAAAATATGGTGATGTGTCCAAACAATTCGATATTCTTCCTCACCTTCTTGAATGACCGTTACTCGCATCAATGGCGCTTCATCAAATTGGAAGGCTTGTTTTCGATCTAATGCCAAAAAGACTTTTCTTTTTTCCTCTATCTCTTTAGTTGTCATTGTACGCCAGTCTTCTTTGTTCACTTTAAATGGGATATTTTCATACACCACTTGTAATGGTTCTTCAATTTCGTCCCAAACAAATGCTGTACGAAAAATTTCATGCCGCTGAATTACAGATTTCCACGCCTGCTCAAAAGTAGGAATATCCATTTTCCCTTTAATCATAAAACTTAATTGCACTATATACGGTGCAACATGTTCATTCCCTTGGTCATGCAATGTGTGGAAAATCATACCTTCTTGCAAAGGTGATAGTGGATATAAATCAGTAATCTGATTGTTCTTTCCACGATTCATTTTGTTTAGTACATTTGTCAAACCTACTTGGTTAAGATTAGCCATTGCAAAATCCGAAATGGTCAGTGCAGATTCTCTATCTGAAGGTTGAATCAATCTGCTCAGTTGATATAGCATATTCTGTGCAATATTTTGAATCGTTGATTTGGCGAATTGTCCAACATTGTATACCCAAGTGAACTGAAGTTTTCCATTCGTTACAACCCCAATTACATCAATTACATGCGATCGCTTGGAACCGGCAGCATGATCTAAACGCTTAAATTCGTTCTCCGGCATAAACATTGCATCTCTAGAAAACATTTGATCAAATTGTCCAAGATAGTTAAAACTAATAGACGGTGTATGTTGAGAGCTCAATTGCTCACACATTGTTGCGTTCATGTAACGCAACACTCCATAATCAACACCCTTATTAGGAATTTTGCGAACTTGTTCTTTAACTGCTTTTAATGCTGCAATTGGCGTATTAGCACTAGTAATATTTAAGTGAACAGGGTAAATACTTGTAAACCATCCCACGGTTCTCGATAAGTCAACATCTTCAATAATTTCTTCTCTACCATGCCCCTCTAAATCCACGCTCAATATCTTCTGCCCTGTACATGCTGCTGTAGCTTGTACCAATGCTGCTAATAATACTTCATTGATTTGGACACGGTGAGTGCTTAAAGTCTCTTGCAATAACATACGGGTCTCATTCTCATTTAACACCACAGTAATTTCCTCAGTTACTGCGCTTACTGAATTACTTATAGTACCATCTATCGGCAGTTTAACTACGTCTTGTTCAGACTGCTGCTCCCAGTAATGCAGCACTTCTTGTGATATTCCAGTTTCAGCGTAATGATGTAATTTTTCCGACCACTCTTTAAAGGATGTACTCTTCATAGGTAATTGAATTTTCTGCCCTTGAATCGCTTGAGTATACGCTGTTTGCAAATCTTCCAATAAAATTCGCCAAGAAACACCATCCACGGCTAAGTGATGAATTGTCCAAAATAATCGGCCAGTCTTCTCACCTTCATCAAAATACACCATTCTCATTAACGGACCATCATGTAAATTCAAACTTTCTTGTGCAATATTAATCTCTTTTTGAATAACTTCATGCCAATCGGCTTCCGGCACTTCGTCTAATGAAATGACAGTAAGTATCAATTGTTCTTCTATTCCTTCATTCCACTGTTTCCAAGCCCCATCAGTTAAACGTTCATATCTTAAACGCAGGGCATCATGATGAAGTAGAAGATTACGCACTGACTTCTCCAGTGATACTATATCCAGTTTCTCTTTCGTTCTAAAGAACATGGATTGATTCCAATGATGTGGATTAGGATGATTTTGTGCAAAAAAACCTTGCTGAATAGGTGTAAGTATCGTATCTCCAGTTATAATTCCTTGTTCGGCTTGTACACCTTGTTCTTCTTTGACTACCTGTGCCAACTCAGCAATCGTTTGGTGTTCAAATATTTGTTTTGGTGTCAATTGTAAACCAGTTTGCTTCGCACGAGAGACAATCTGAATGCTAAGAATTGAATCTCCACCAATTTCAAAAAAGTTATCATAAATACCAATACGTTTTGAACCCAGCACACGTTCCCAAATGATAGAAAGCTTGTGTTCACGTTCATTTCTTGGGGCTACGTAGCCTTCTTGTGTTCCTTGATAATCTGGTATAGGCAATGATTTCCGATCAATCTTTCCATTTATGGTTAGCGGTAACTCTTCCATTTCGACAAAGTAGGAAGGTATCATATGGATTGGCAGTTTTATTTTAAGATACTCGCGCCATTCTTCTAAACTGCCTTCGCCCACTATATAAGCTACCAACCTCTTATCTCCCGACTGATTTTCCCTAACTATTACAACTGCCTCTTTTATCAAGTCATGCTCCTGTAAAGTCGACTCAATCTCCCCAAGTTCGATTCGAAATCCTCTAATCTTCACTTGATTATCAATTCTTCCTAAATAGTCTATATTACCATCAGGAAGATATCTCACGAGATCGCCTGTTCTATATAATCTCTCGCCTTCTTTGAATGGATGAGAAATAAATCGTTCGGATGTTAACTCTGGACGATTTAAGTATCCCCTCGCTAGACCCGCTCCTCCGATATAAAGTTCACCCATCACACCAACTGGAACTGGCAACCCATTTCTATCCAATACATAAGTTTGAACGTTAGGCAACGGACGCCCAATCGTTACTCTCTCACTATCTTTTTTGATATGATAGCATGTTGCATCAACCGTACATTCTGTAGGACCATATACATTATAAAACTCAATTTTATCAGTCTCTACTAGCTGTTCCCATAATGACGGCATAATCGCTTCGCCGCCAACCAATACCTTACTTGGAACATGAACGCCATCGTACGTTTCTAACAATCCGGCATCTATAAGTAATTGAAGCAATGAAGGTGTTATATCAAAGATTGCTAACTTGTTCTCCCTAATATAAGCTACAAACTGTTCCGGATCACTTCGTACTTCATTCGGAATAATATACAAACTTGAACCATACAACAGCATTTGTAATTGTTGAATAGATGCATCAAAGGCAATTGACGCATTTAAACCGACATGCATGTTAGATGGTATCTCATGTTCGAAAACCTCTTTTTGTAAACCATGCGACAAGTTTATTACAGAATGATGCTGTATCAAGACACCCTTTGGATTCCCCGTCGATCCCGAAGTATAGATAACATACGCTAGGTTTTCTCCTGTTACTTCACATTTTGGTGAAAGAATGCTTTCTTTTGAAATCATTGCTTGATCCCTATCTAGACAAACTGCCTTGACTTCTTTGGGTATCCAATCTTCTAATGACTCATTCGTAACTAATACTTGAATTCCAGTGTCCTCCAAAATATATCGTAGACGACTTTCTGGATAGGATGGGTCCAATGGAACATATGCTGCTCCAGCCTTCCAGATCCCCATAATACCAACAATCATCTCAACTGAACGCTCAAAGCAAAGTCCAACTAATGATTCAGTCCCAATCCCACATTGCTGAAGATAGTGGGCCAATTGATTAGCTTTTTCATTAAGCTCTCGATATGTTAACTGCTGTTTTTCATCTACCACTGCCACCGCGTCAGGTGTACGATTTACCTGCTCTTCAAACAGCTGATGAATCGCACTTTCCCGTGGATATACTACAGCATTATTATTCCACTCTTCCAACTCTTTTTGCTGTAATCCTGATAATATAGGCAACTTAGCTAATGATTTATCAGGATTCTCCACGATTACATTCAACCAGTTTCCAAAATGTTCAGCCATGGATTCAATAGTTAAGCTGTCAAATAAATCCGTCCTATAAACAAAAGTAAGCAATAAACCCTCTTCCACTTCTGCAGCAGTTAAACTTAAATCAAACTTAGCGATTGGAGCATTACTTTCCATTACTTCTATATTTCTTCCATGTAGTTCTGGTAGCTCCTGTCCCGTATTTTGCAAAGTAAACATGGTTTGGAAAATCGGGGAATGGCTTGTATTTCGTTCAGGTTGGATAACCTCTACAATTTTCTCAAACGGAACATCTTGATACTCATACGCCTTCAATGCTTTTATCCGCACTTGAGACAACAACTCTTGAAATACCGGTGCATTACTTAAATCAGCCCGATAAACCAATGTGTTGACAAAGAAACCAATCAGCCCCTCAATTTCTCGATAATTTCGATTTGCAATTGGGCTGCCAACAATAATATCCGATTGTCCCGTATAACGGGCAAGGAAACTTTGATACGATGCCAATAAGGTCATGAAAAGCGTGGCCCCTTCTTGACGACTTATTTCGTTTAATTTATCCAGTAATGAACGTGACAACAGCACATTATGAGTTAATCCATGGTGGGTTTGCACTGGCGGACGCGGACGATCCATTGGCAACATTAAGACTGGTAACTCACCAGATAATTCTTCCTTCCAATATGCAAGTTGTTGATTTAGTACCTCATCTTTCAACCATCCTCTTTGCCACTGAGCAAAATCGGCATATTGAACTGGTAGTGGTTCCAGCTCTGCTTGTTTTTCACCAATCGCATTCTCATAAAATGTCATCCATTCTTGAAGCAAGATTTCCATCGACCATCCATCTGAGATAATGTGATGCATATTACACAGAAGAACCCATTCTTCTTCTGAAATTCTTATGATTTGTCCACGGAACAATGGTCCTTGTTCTAAATCAAATGGAGATTCAACTTCAGTTTGAATCCATTGCTGCAACTTTCTTTCTCTCTCCTCTAATGAAAGCTTAGTTAGGTCCATTTGCGGAAGAGGACGGAAAATATAAGGTTGAATCTGTTGCACAGGATGACCTTCCTCTTCATGAAATACCGTCCGCAAAGATTCATGACGCTCTATTAACTGATTCCATCCCAACTCCAATGCTTCAGGTAACCAATTCCCTGTAAGGCGGCATACCATTGGCATATTATAAAGTGCACTATTAGGTTCAAACTGATCAATAAACCATAAGCGCTGTTGGGCATATGACAGCGGAATATTATTTCCTCGTTCCATCGGCATCAATGGGGGAATTTCTCGTTTTTCACTCCCCTTACGCAACTGATCTATTCGTTTCGATAGTGCCTCGACCGTTGGATATTCGAACAGTTCACGTACCGGTAATTTGATTTGAAAGACTTCTTGTAAGCGCGAGACCACTTGTGTAGCAAGTAGAGAGTGACCACCAAGCTCAAAGAAAGAATCCTGAACACCAATTTCTTTTATTCCTAGCACTTGACTCCACACTGAAGCGATAAGTTCTTCCAGCGGAGTTCGTGGGTATACAGTATTTTCGGCGGATTGTTCACTAAGTATAGGCAATGCCTTCAAATCAAGTTTTCCATTCGGTGTAAGTGGTAAAAATTCCATCTCAATAAAGTTTGTTGGAACCATGTAATTTGGTAAATGTGTTTGTAGATGTTCTCGCCATTCATGTACACTTCCTTCACCAACTACATAAGCTACTAATCTCTTGTCATCTTGATTATCCTCTCGTACCAATACAACTGCTTCTTTCACAGAAGAATGCGCCTGCAAAACAGCTTCTATTTCTCCCAATTCAATCCGGAAACCACGAATTTTTACTTGGTCATCTATACGACCATGGAACTGGAGATTACCATCAGAAAGATAACTTGCTTTGTCTCCTGTGTAATAAAGACGTTCTCCTGACTTGAAAGGATGTGGAATAAATTTTTCCTTTGTGAGATGCGGGCGATTAGCATATCCACGTGCAAGACTCTTCCCTCCAATATAGAGATCTCCAATTATACCAATTGGTACTAGCTGAAGATGAGAATCTAATACATAAACTTCTGTATTCGCAATCGGCCGACCAATCGATGGCGTACCGGTTGTCACTCCTACAGGCACATAACAATCTGTAGTAACAACGGTATTTTCCGATGGACCATACTGATTAATTACCGCAAAAGGAATATCTTTAGATGGATACTGCGTTAATTGATCCCCACCTGTAAGGATAAAACGAAGATCTGTTTTATCTGGCCAAGATAATTTCAAGAGTCTTTCCAGAATAGGTGTAGGTGCAAAACTAGCTGTTATTCGTGAATCAATGAGCCAGTCCCTTAGTGCTTCTGGATTAATTCTCAGTTCCTCTGTTGACAAGTAGAGTGCTGCACCAGCAGTTAAATACGGCCAAATTTCCTGGACAGCCGAATCAAAAGCAATCCCTGCAATCTGGGTCGCACGATCCTCTGCTGTAATACGATAAACTTCTTGATGCCAAGAAACCATATTCATTAATGAGCGATATTCAACCATGACACCCTTTGGCTTTCCTGTAGAACCAGAGGTATAGACAATATAAGCTAAGTTCTCTGGATTTAACTGACGTGTAGGTGCGATTACGCTTTCCACTGTTAATTCTTCTAACCTCACCGTTTCGACGTGTGCGAAATGGCCTTCTTGTCCTTCCGCCGTCACTACAAATTGAATTCCTGCATCTTCAATCATGTATTCTAACCTTGATTTTGGATACAACGGATCTAAAACAACATAAGCTCCACCAGCTTTTAAAATGCCTAGTAAACTTGCCATGAGCTCAGCTGACCTCGGAAGATAAACTCCCACCACTGACTCTGGGGCGACTCCTTTTCGCTGTAAAACATTTGCCAACTGATTTGCTTGTGCATCCAGTTCACCATAAGTCCACTTTTTTGTTTGATCAACAACGGCAATCGCATCAGGGCGCCTTGCTACTTGTTCCTCAAATCTGTCACAAATAAGAGCCTGATGGGACATTTCCATTACAGTGTCATTCCATGTTTCTAATAACAAAGTACGCTCGGGTTCCGATAGCATGCTCAGGTCATGCAACGGATTTTGTGGGTGATGTGAAACTTCGTGTAGCCATTTCTCAAAGTGTCCTGCCATCCGTTCAATAGTAGATGCATTGAATAAATCCTTATTGTATTCAAAAGTAAAAAGCAATCCCTCTTCTGTCTCAGCTACCATTACACTTAAATCAAACTTTGCAATTGGACTATGGCTTTCTATCATTTCAATACTTCTACCAGATAACACCGGGAACTCTTGTTTCATATTTTGCAAGATGAACATGGTCTGGAAGATTGGCGAATGACTTGTACTCCGCTCTGGTTGCACAACTTCTACAATTTTTTCAAAAGGGATATCCTGATATTCATACGCCTTCAATGCCTTTTGACGAACCTGAGACAGAACATCTTGAAATGTCGGTCTACCACTCAGATTAGCTCGATAAACCAGCGTGTTGACGAAGAAACCAATTAGTCCTTCTATTTCTCTATAATTTCGATTCGCAATTGGACTTCCGACCAGAATATCTTCTTGTCCCGTATAACGGGATAGAAAACTTTGATATGCAGCCAACAGCGTCATGAAGAGTGTAGCCCCTTCTTTGCGACTAAGTTTGTTCAAGTTATCATGTAGCGTGCTTGGCAGAACCAGAGTGTATGTCGACCCGTGATGAGTTTGTATTGCAGGACGCGGACGATCCATAGGAAGTTGGAGTACAGGAAGCTCTCCAGACAATTCTTCCCTCCAATATTGGAGTTGTTGATCAAGCACCTCCTCCTTCAGCCAACCTTTTTGCCACTGAGCGAAGTCGGCATATTGAACCGGTAATGGTTCAAGTTCTGCTATCTTTCCATCCGTTTCTTTCTCATAGAATGCCATCCATTCTTCAAGTAGGACTCCCATCGACCATCCATCTGAAATGATATGATGTAAAGTACAAAGGAGAATCCATTCTTCCTCTCCCACTTGCAAAATACTTGTCCTGATTAGTGGGCCCTCTGCTAAATCAAATGGCACTTCTGTTTCTTGTTGAATCAAACGTTTAACTTCTTCTTCTCGGTCTTCTGGAGAAAGCATAGTTAAATCCGTTTTCGGAATTGATTGAAAAGCATACGGTTCAATTTGCTGTACGGGTTGACCGTTCACTTCATGAAAGACCGTCCGCAATGATTCATGACGTTCTATTAGTTGGTTCCATCCTGTTTCCAGTGCCTCAAGTAGCCAACTCCCTGTAAGGCGGCATACCATTGGCATATTATAAAGGGCACTATTAGGTGTAAATTGATCAATAAACCATAAGCGCTGTTGCGCATAAGATAGTGGAATAGTTTCTCCTCGTTCCATCGGCATTAGTGGCGGAATCTCTCGTTTTCTATCTCCTTTACGTAACTGATCTAATCGCTTTGCCAGTGACTCCACCGTTGCATACTCAAATAGTTCACGTACTGGTAATTCGATTTGAAAGATTTCCTGTAAACGTGACACTACTTGAGTAGCTAGTAGTGAGTGACCACCGATTTCAAAAAAGGAATCCTGAACACTAATATTTTTTACACCTAACACTTGGCTCCATACGGAAACGATGAGCTCCTCCACTGGTGTTCGTGATGAAGTAATATCTTCACTTATGAACTGTGCTTCCAATTCCAGTAAGGCTTTCCGATTCACCTTACCATTTGGAGTGAGTGGCATCCCTTCAATTTGGAAAAAGTATGCCGGAACCATATAATGTGGAAGTTGCTTCTTGAGATATTCACGCCACTCTCCAGTATCCCCTTCACCCACTACATAAGCTACTAACTGCTTATCTCCTGGACGATCTTCCTTCACCAACACAACAGCCTCTTTTACAGATGAGTGATCATGTAAAGCTGCTTCAATTTCTCCCAATTCAATTCTGAATCCTCTAATTTTGACTTGGTTATCTATCCTTCCAATATATTCCAGGTTACGATTATTCATATATCTCACCAGGTCACCCGTTCGATATAATCGTTCCCCTTCCTTAAAGGGATGTGGAATAAAACGTTCAGTAGTTAAATCTGGTCGATTGAAGTAGCCACGTGCCAATCCTACTCCTCCAAGGTAAAGTTCCCCCGACACACCAATTGGGACCACCTGTTGATATTGATCTAACACATACAACTCTGTATTATCAATTGGACGACCAATTGGAATAAGCATTGATTCTTTTTCTAAATCACAATCATAATAAGTCACATCCACAGTCGCTTCAGTAGGACCATACAAATTAATTAACTGTGTTTGCTGAACATTGTAAAAGATCCACTTAAACCGGCGAACCTGCTCAGAGTTTAATGCTTCTCCACTAGTAAAAACATGAATTAAAGACGATACATCCCTTTTCGAATTATATTGTTCCATATAATCCAAGAAAGTAGATAACATCGACGGAACAAAGTGCATGGTGGTCACACGATATCGTTTAACATACTCCTCAATCACTGCAGGATCTTTCTCTCCTCCTGGTGGAAGCAAACAAACACGTGCTCCTACAAATGACCACCAAAATAATTCCCAAACGGAAACATCAAACGAAAACGGTGTCTTTTGTAGGATTGTATCTTCCTCGGACAATGGATATTTTTTCTGCATCCACTGTAGGCGGTTGATAACCGAATGATGTTCAATCATTACCCCCTTTGGATTTCCCGTTGAACCCGAAGTGTATATGATATAGGCTAAGTTATTTGCTGTTACTCCACTCACCGGAGCTAAATTACTCTCTTTAGAAATCATTACCTGATCCCTGTCTAAACAAATTGCTTGAATATCTTTAGGTAACCAGTCCTGTAGTGCCTCTTTTGTTAACAGCACTTGAATTTGTGAATTCTCTAAAATGTATCTCAGACGGTTTTCGGGATAACTTGGGTCCAGTGGGACATAAGCCCCACCTGCTTTCAAAATCCCAAAGAGACCAATAATCATATCAGGAGAACGTTCAATACATATACCAACCAATGATTCAGGTCCAATACCTCGTTTTTGTAGAAAATGTGCCAATTGATTCGATTTTTCATTGAGTTCTTGATACGTTAGCTTTCCACCCTCATAAACTACCGCCACTGCATCAGGTGTACGTGCAACTTGCTGCTCAAATAGCTCATGAATCATACAATCATGACCATAAACTACTTCTGTATCATTCCATTCTTCTAGGAGTTGTTTCTGCTCAGTGTCCGATAACATTGACAGCTTTGTATATGATTCATCTGGATGATGCACGATTTCATTTAGCCAGTTCTCAAAATGGCCTGCCATACGTGCAATGGTACTACTATCAAATAAATCCGTGTTGTATTCAAATGAGACAAATAGACCTTCTTCCACTTCATAGGCAGTTAAGCTCAAATCAAATTTTGCAATAGACATATTACTTTCTACCATTTCAATACTTCTACCAGGCAAATCTAGTCGCTCTTGTTTTATATTCTGTAGCGTAAACATGGTCTGAAAGATAGGAGAATGGCTCATGCTTCGTTCAGGTTGCACAGCTTCTACCACTTTTTCAAATGGTATATCTTGATATTCGTAAGCTTTTAACGCCTTTTTCTTTGTTTGGTTCAAAATCTCCCGAAAAGTAGGGGTGCCACTCAAATCTGATCGGTAAACCAACGTATTAACAAAGAAACCAATTAATCCTTCTACTCCCTTATGATTCCGATTTGCAATCGGACTTCCGACTAGAATATCTTTTTGTCCTGTATAACGTGCAAGAAAGCTCTGATATGCAGCCATTAAAGTCATAAATAAGGTAGATCCTTCTTGTCGACTTAAATCTTTTAATTGGCTGAGTATTCTAGAAGGAAAAATAACGTGATGCGTATCCCCAGAATAAGTTTGCGTAACCGGTCGAGGTCGGTCCACTGGCAGTTGTAATATAGGGAGCTCACCAGACAATTCTTCCTGCCAATACGTAAGCTGACGATTTAGCACATCACCTTGCAACCACTCCTTTTGCCACTTCGCAAAGTCTGCATACTGAATGGATAATGAACTTAATTTAGCAGGATTTCCGCCCGTTTCCTCTTCATAGAAAGCAAGTAATTCATTCATGAATATACCAATGGACCAAGCATCAGAAACAATATGATGCATCGTACACAGTAATAACCATTCATCCTTTTCTAATTGAACAAGCTGATTACGAATTAAAGGACCATTCATTAAATCAAATGGTTCTTGCGCTTCTCTCGCAATTAAACTATCTACCTCTTTTTCTTTTACTTCTAGAGGAAGTTGAGAGTAATCTCTTACAGGTAATGCTCTAGGAAGGAATTCGACAATTTGTTGTACAGGTTGTTCTTCTACTTCTTTAAAAACAGTTCGTAATGATTCATGACGTTCAATAAGTCGATTGAATCCCTTTTCTAATGCTTCAGGTATCCAATTTCCTTTTAGATTCCATACCGTTGGAATATTATATAAAGAACTGTTTGGATTAAATCTGTCCATAAACCACAAACGTTGTTGTGCATAAGACAACGGAAGCGCTTCTTTATTCTCCTTTTTTTGCATTTGCTTCTGAAGCCAAGCTCTCTTCTCAGGAGAAAGTGAACTCAGCTTTGCAAGTAAATCACTTCTCATTTTTTTACCCCTTCCTCAACTAAATTACTCTCAAATATTCCTTGTGCTTCTTCCTCTGATAGCTCTTCTAATTGCTTAAGCAGTTCAAGTAATTCTTCATCATTACCCACTTCTGCTTCTTTTTGAATATAGTCTTGAAGACTTACATTCTCCTTACTATCATTCTGCATTTCTTGATTTTTGTTATGGAGCAATTGATCTATCTGTTCTGCCAATTGCTGCACTGTATGAAACATAAATAAATCATGCAATGGTATCTCAATTCCAAAAGCCTCTTTAAGACTGGAAACAGCTTGCGTAGCAAGTAATGAGTGACCACCTATTTCAAAAAACGAATCCTGAATTCCGATGTTTTCCATACCTAAAACTTCATTCCATATTGAAACGATTGTTTTTTCCGTAGGCTTACGAGGAGCAATATAACCACTTGCTATCTCCTGTTTCTCTGGTGCTGGTAAGGCCTTCCTATCAATTTTTCCATTTGGAGTGAGTGGAAATGCATTCAATCCGACAAAATAGGCTGGAATCATATAATTTGGTAGCTGGTCCTTGAGATAATCACGCCACTTTTGAGCATCCCCATCTCCTACAACATAGGCAATCAAACGTGGATCACCAGGATAATCTTCCCTCATCGTCACAATAGCTTCGTTAACTAATGTATGCTTTTGTAATGTCGCTTCAATTTCTCCTAGTTCAATCCGGAACCCACGAATTTTTACCTGATGATCGATTCGGCCAAGATACTCCAAATTTCCATCCGGCAAATACCTTACTAGATCTCCAGTCCGGTATACTCGCTCCCCTTCTTTAAATGGATGCGGTATAAAACGATCTTCCGTTAAGTCAGGACGGTTTAAGTATCCACGTGCTAATCCCGATCCACCAATGTACAGCTCACCAACTACACCAATTGGAACCATTTTTTGTTCAATACTTAGTACATATACTTCTGTATTGAAGATTGGTTTACCAATCGGTGGTACCCTATGGACGACACCCTTTTCTAATTCCATATATGTGGAATACGTAGTATCTTCGGACGGTCCATATAAGTTGTACACCTTCTCAACCGTACTTCTCTCGTATAAATCTTGAACAAGTGAATATGGCAATGGTTCTCCAGCCAAATTCATCACCTTTACCGAAGAAGGGAGTGTTTTTGCTCGAACCAGTTCCTTCGCTGCCGATGGCACAGTATTGACTAAAGTCACATCCTTGGTAGACAACTTGTCTAGATGTAGAGCATTTTCAGCGACAATCACCTTACCACCCATCGTTAGGGGAACAAACACTTCAAAAACAGATAGATCAAAGGATAGCGAAGTGGAGGCCAACACTCCCGCTAAATCCTTTCGGGAATATGTGTGATGCGCCCAACGAATCATTGTTACTGTATTCCTATGCTCAATCATTACTCCCTTTGGATTTCCAGTGGAACCTGAAGTATAGATAATATAGGCTAAGTTATCGCCCGTCACTTCACTCGTACACACCGTAGTTACTTCTTGTTCTATTTCTACTCGATCACGATCAATACAAATCACGTCAACGGATCTAGGTATAACCATTTTTTGTTGTAATTTTTCCTGTGTTACTAGTACCTTTATTTGAGCATCCTCTAAAATGTATTGCAGTCGACTTTCCGGATACGCTGGATCTATTGGGACATATGCTCCTCCTGCCTTCATAATTCCTAAGAGGCCTACAATCATCTCAGATGAACGTGTAACACAAATCCCAACCAATGATTCGCAACCTACACCATTTTTCTGTAAATAATGTGCCAGCTGATTCGAGCGTTCGTCCAACTTTCGATATGTTAGTTCTTCATCTTCGCATACTACTGCAATTGCTTCTGGTGTTTTTTCTACTTGTTCTTCAAACAATGTATGAATCGTGCATTCTTCTATATCTATAACAGCTGATTCATTCCATTCTTCTAGTAATTGCTTATATTCTACTTTCGATAACATATTCAATTCTGATAATAAACATTTTGGATGAGAGACAATTTGATTTAACCAATGCTCAAAATGACTTGCCATACGTTCAATGGTTGTATCATCAAACAAATCAGTATTGTATTCAAAGGTTAGTGATAATCCTTCTTCCGTCTCAGTAACAAATAAACTCAAATCAAATTTCGCTACAGAAGCATGGCTTTCCATGAGTTCCATTTGTCTGTCAGATAGCTGAGGAAATTCTTGCTTCGTATTCTGTAAAGTAAACATGGTTTGGAATATTGGTGAATGACTTGTATTCCGTTCCGGCTTTACGGATTCTACCACTTTCTCAAATGGAATGTCCTGATACTCGTATGCTTTTAGTGCTTTTTTTCTTACCTGCGACAAAAGTTCTTGGAACGTTGGATTTTCACTGAAATCAGCTCGATAAACCAACGTATTTGCAAAGAAACCTATTAATCCCTCAATCTCTTTAACATTTCGATTAGCGATTGGGCTTCCAACCAAGATGTCATCCTGTCCTGTATAACGAGAAAGGAAGCTTTGATACGCTGCCATCAATGTCATAAATAAAGTGCATCCTTCTTGCAGACTTAAATCTTTGAGCTTTTCCTGTAGGGAATTCGCCACCATTAAGGACTGACTTGCACCACGGTGGGTTTGAACCGCAGGTCTAGGACGATCCATCGGTAATTGTAAAACCGGTAACTCCCCAGCCAATTCTTCCTTCCAATATCGAAGGTGCTGATCCAAATCCTCTTCTTTTTGCCATTCCTTCTGCCACATAACAAAGTCTGCATATTGGATAGATAACTCCTTCAATTCCGCCGGTTTTCCGCTTAGTGCTCCTTCATAAAAAGCCATCCATTCTTCAAGTAAAATCCCCATTGACCATCCATCTGAAATAATATGATGCATCGTACAAATGAGAACCCATTCTTCTCTGTCCACTTTCAATATTCGTGTTCGAATCAGAGGACCTTGTCCAAAATGAAATGGTTCCTCCGCTTCGTTTTGAATGAGCCGTTTCATTTCTCTTTCCCTATCTTCCAAAGAGAGATCTGTTAGATTCGATTGAGGGATATGTCTGAATACATGAGATTGAACTTGTTGGAAAGGTTCACCCTCTTGTTCTAGAATTATCGTCCGTAATGATTCATGACGCTCCAACAACTGATTCCATCCGACCTCCAACGCTTCAATTGACCATTTACCTGTTAAGCGACACGCTGCATGAATATTGTACATAGCACTATTTGACATTAATTGATCAATAAACCATAGACGTTTCTGCGCATAGGAAAGCGGAATAGCTTCTTCTCGTTTCATAGGTACAAGGGGGGAGGCCTCTCGTTTTTTATCTTCTTTTCGTAACTGATCTACTCGTTTCGCCAATGCCTCCACTGTATCGTGCTTGAAAAGTTCACGTAATGGGATTTTGATTTGGAACAATTCTTGTAATCGAGAAACAATTTGAGTAGCGAGTAGTGAGTGCCCGCCCCGTTCAAAGAAGGAATCCTGAATACCGATATTTTCAGTTCCTAACACTTGACTCCAAACCGAGGCAATAAGCTCTTCCGATGGCGTCCGAGGTAGAACATTTAAACCTCCAATAGTTTGCTCATCAGGTGCTGGCAAGGCCTTTCGGTCAATTTTCCCATTCGGAGTAAGCGGGAAGTGTTCTAACTCTACAAGGTGCGCTGGAATCATATGATTCGGTAATTGGTTTTGTAAATACTCTCTCCACTCTTGGGTATTTCCATCGCTCATTACATATGCAACCAATCGTTGATCACCTGGACGATCTTCTCTAACTAATACGACAGCCTCTTTAATAAACGAACATTTTTCTAAAGTCGCTTCAATTTCTCCTAATTCAATCCTAAAACCACGCATTTTGACTTGATGGTCCATTCTACCTATAAATTCTAAATTTCCATCAGTTAGATATCTTACTGAATCTCCTGTTCGATATAGTCGTTCCCCGAATCGATATGGATGCGAAACGAATTTTTCAGCAGTAAGATTCGGACGATTTAAGTATCCACGTGCTAAACCAGCACCACCAATATATAACTCACCCTCAATTCCTATTGATTGCAAGCGTTGATTTTGGTCTAATACATATAATTGCGTGTTCTGTATCGGCTGCCCAATAGAAACAAATTCTTGATTTGGCTGAATATCAAATGCATTCACATAAATAGTGGCTTCAGTTGGTCCATAAAAGTTGGTTAATTTCACTTGTCCACTATGATTCCATTTCTGTTGAAATCGTCTAACCAACCCTGAACTTAGTTCTTCCCCACCAGAAAATACATGGCGTATGGACGAACAATTCATGTTCAATTCAATATGATTGAAGTGATCTAAGAAAACAGATAACATCGAAGGTACAAATTGAACTATAGTAACCTGATGTTTTTTAATCACTTCAGCTATAATAGAAGGATCTTTTTCTCCACCTGGAGGCAGGAAAGATACACTTGCACCAACGTGAATACCCCAAAACAACTCCCAAACAGAGACATCAAATGAGAATGGCGTTTTCTGCAAGACCACATCCTTTTCAGAAAGTGGATATTTATGTTGCATCCATTCTAGATAATTGATTACTGAATGATGCTCAATCATTACTCCCTTTGGATTCCCTGTAGATCCTGAAGTATACATAACATACGCTAAGCTTCTTCCTGTTACACCACTTATACATGGGGTTGTTTCTTCTTTTTCAATTGCAGTATAATCTTTATTCATACAAATCGTTTCAATATTTTCAGATACAAACAAATTTTTAGAATTCTCTTCCGTCACTAGTACTTCGATTCCAGCATCCTCTAATATATATCGAAGCCGACTCTCTGGATAAGTAGGATCAAGTGGAACATACGCTGCTCCTGATTTTAGAATACCTAATAACGCTATCATCATTTGTAATGAACGTTCTATATATACCCCAACCAGAGACTCTGAGCCTACACCACGCTTTTGTAAATAATGAGCTAGCTGATTCGCACGCTCCTCCAACTCTTTATAGGTAATTTGTTCATTTTCGTAAATAGCCGCGATTGCTTCCGGTGTTTTTTTAACTTGCTCCTCAAACATCGTATGAATCATGCCTTCAGCCGAATAATTTACTTGAGTATGATTCCATTCCTCTAATAACTGTATCTGTTCTTCCGCTGTTAAATGAGTAATTTCAAAGAGTTTTGAATCTAGGCTCTTCGTCATCTGGATTAATATTTGTAATAAGTGATTCTGAATCCGATTTATTGTTTCTTCATTAAAATAGCTTCGATCATACATCAACTTTAAAGTAATTTTCTTACCAGGCATTACAATGAGTGTTAAAGGATAATTTGTTTGTTCCGCGCTTTTAACATCTAGTAATCTTAAATCATCATTTCTCTCACCTTGAATTGGATAATTTTCAAACACATACAAGGTATGAAATAAGGAGCTATTTCGCGGAACCTCACTCCACCCTTGAATATCTATCAATGAATTATACTCATATTGTCTTCGTTCCATTTCTTTCATCTGTATTTTACGAAGCCAATCTACTACAGATGTATTATCCGTTAATCGAATTCTAGTAGGTAATGTGTTAATAAATAGGCCTACCATATTCTCTGCTCCTATCAAATCAGTAGGACGTCCAGAGCTAGTTACGCCAAATACGATGTCACTTTCACCGCTATACCTACCCATCAAATAGGCCCATGCTCCTTGTACTAATGTATTCAATGTTAATCGACTATTTCGTACCCACTCTTGTAAATTCTCAGTGAGTTCCTCAGATACCTGATAAACACACTCTCCATAGCCCTTCTCCTGCCCTTGATCCTTTCTTTCCATCGCTAATGGCGTAGGTGCATAGAACCCTTTTAATTCTTCTTTCCAAAATTCCTCTGCTTGACTTTGATCTTGTTTATTTATCCACTGGATATATTTTTTATAAGGAAGAGATTTAGGAAGATTCAACAATTCTCCCTTTATCATCTTGAGATAAACTTCCATCACTTCACTAAACACCAATGAAACACTCCAACCATCTAGCAAAATATGATGATGTGTCCAAATAATTCTCGTTTCCCCTTCTGCTTCTTTAATCGCAGTGACTCTCATCAATGGTGCTTCATCCAATAAAAATCCTTTCCTACGATCTGCAGTCAAAAACTGGTGTAATTTCTTCTCCTTCACCTCATGCGAATGGGTACTCCAATCCTCTTGATGAATAGTAAAAGGAAGACGTTCGTAAACTGCTTGTAGAGGTTTTTCTACTTCCTCCCAAACAAATACTGAGCGCAGAACCTCATGTCGTTGAATAACATATTCCCAAGCTTTTTCAAAAGTAGCAACATCCAATTGCCCCCCGAGCAAGAAACCTACTTGTACAATATAGGAAAAAGAATATTCATCATCTTGATCGTATAAAGTATGAAACAGTATTCCTTTTTGCAAAGGTGATAAACCATATATATCAATAATGTCTCCCATTTTTACACCCTCTTCTTTGTTAATTTAAGTAATACTTTGCTCAAGCTTTCTTCCGTAAGATCCTCTGCATCAGCAAAATCTGATACCGTAAAAGCTGACTCTGTTGTTGGTTTATTTATAAGTTGGCGAAGATGCCTCAACATACCATCTGCTATTACTTGAATTTTTAATTTGGAAAACTGTTCTCTACTATACATCCAAATAAAATGTAACTTTTCATCTTTCACCATTCCGATAACATCAATTAGATGAGATGGCTTGGAATCTGGAGCATGATCTAAAAATGTAAACCCTGCCTCTTGCATAAACAAAGATTCCTTTGAAAACACCTGATCAAATTGGCCCAAATAGTTAAAGCTTATTGAAGGCTTTTGCTGATAAAACGGAAGTATTTCTTTATTCAAGTAACGTAAAATACCATAGTCTACTCCGTGATTCGGAATTCGACGCAATTGTTCTTTGACAGCCTTTAAGCCTTCAATTGGTGTTTTAGTTCCTTGAAAATTTAGATGAACAGGATAAATACTCGTAAACCAGCCCACTGTCCGTGATAAATCAATACCTTCAATCATCTCTTCTCTCCCGTGTCCTTCTAGATGAATAGAAACCGTTTGCTGATTTGTACAATCGACGATAGCTTGTCCTAATGCCGCCAATAGTACCTCATTTATCCTTGTCTTATGAGTGACTGGAACTTCGTGTAACAATGCTTGTGTTTCTTCTACTCCTAAAGTCCTCGTCACTTGATCAATCGATTCTTCTGTTGTTTCTTGTATTGGATAGTCCATTGGAATTGTCATCGTTTCTTTTTCTACTTGTTCATTCCAATAATCCTGTACTTCTTTTGAAATACCCGAATCACTGTATGTCTGGAGTCGTTCAGACCATTCTTTAAAAGATGTACTTTTCGCAGGTAAGCGAATTCCTTGACCTTGTTTCATCTGGTTATATACCACCTGTAAATCTTCCAATAGAATTCTCCACGATACTCCATCTACTACTAAATGATGAATCACCCAGAATATTCGATCATTTCCAGTCAAGTTATCCTCAAAGTAAACTACTCTCATTAACGGACCAGTAACTAAATTGAAACTAGCTTGATTAATGTTCATCTCTTCTTGTATTATTTTATTCCACTCTTTTTCATTAACTTTGTTCCGCTTTACAACATGGAGTACTGACAGCTCATCAGTCCCTTCATTTCTCTGCCTCCATGTTCCGTTTGGTAACTGCTCGTACCGAAAACGTAAAGCATCATGATGTTTGATTAAATTTAATATTGCTCCCTCTAGTAACTTCACATCCAATCTCTCTTTTACTCTTAAAAGCATTGATTGATTCCAATGCTCTGGATGTGGATGTTCTCGCTCGAAGAACCAGTACTGAATTGGAGTAAGAGGCACATCTCCTGTTACAATCCCCTGCTCCGCTTGTACTCCCTGCGTTTCTATAGCCAATTGTGCAAGCTCGGCAATAGTTGGGCATTCAAACATTTGCTTTGGAGTAAGTTTTAACCCTACTTGACTTGCTTGAGATATGATTTGAATACTGAGAATCGAGTCGCCACCAATTTCAAAGAAATTATCATAGATTCCCACCTTTTTAATACCTAATACTTGCTTCCAAATAGTAGCCAGTATCTGTTCATTACTATTCCGAGGACCAACACATTCACTATTAATCTGCTTTTCCTCTGGCATAGGTAAGGCTTCACGATCAACTTTGCCGTTAGCTGTAAGTGGAATGCCTTCCATCGTCACATATCCCGAAGGTACCATATAGCTCGGTAGTTTCGCTTTAACATACTCTCTCCACGCACCTACATTTCCATCTCCTACAACATAAGCTACTAATCGTTTATCACCCGGTTGATCCTCTCTTACAATTACAACTGCCTCTTTTATAGATGCATATGCATTTAAAGTAGACTCAATCTCCCCAATCTCAATTCGGAAACCACGTATTTTAACCTGATGATCAATTCTTCCACGATAATCCAGATTCCCATCTGGCAAATACCTCGCTAAGTCTCCTGTCCGGTATAATCTTGCTTTCGGATCACTACTAAATGGATGAGATATAAAGCGCTCTGCTGTTAATTCAGGTCTATTTAAATACCCACGTGCAAGCCCTGCCCCGCCAATATAAAGCTCACCTTCTACACCTATAGGAACAGGTTGTTGATAAGCATCTAATATATACACTTCTAAATCTGGAATCCGTTTTCCGATATTACTTCTCGAAGCATGATGCACATCATCTAGAGTAATTGGATAATACGTAACATGAACTGTAGTTTCTGTAATTCCATACATGTTAATTAGCTGTGGTTCTTTATCCCCATATCTTTGAAACCACGGTAACAAGCTAATGGGTTCTAACGCTTCTCCGCCAAATATCACATAACGCAGCTGCAAGTTTTTATTCTTATCTTCGTGTTCACACACTCGTATTAATTGTCGAAATGCGGAAGGTGTCTGATTTAGAACTGTGACTTCTTCCTCCACCAATAATTGATAAAAATCTTTTGGCGATCGACTAATCCAGTACGGAACAACAACTAATTTTCCACCATATAATAAAGCTCCCCAAATTTCCCATACTGAGAAATCAAATGCATAAGAATGAAAAAGCGTCCAAGTATCTTTTTCATTAAATTGATACCAACAATCCGTCGATTTAAATAACCGAATGACATTGTGATGCTCTATCATAACGCCCTTTGGATTCCCTGTTGATCCCGAAGTATAGATTACGTAAGCAAGATTTTGGGAATTCACATTAGAAACCGGCAAGGTCTTACTTTCTTTCCCAATCTCTTCTTGATCACGATCCAGGCAAATCGATTCAACATTTTCTGGTAACCATTTCAATTCTTTTAAACTTTCTTGCGTTACGAATAACTGAATGCTTGCATCCTCTAAAATATATTGAAGTCGCTGCTCTGGATATGTTGGATCAAGTGGAACATAAGCCCCACCAGCCTTCAAAATCCCTAAAATACCTACAATCATTTCGAGAGAACGTTCAACACACAGTCCAACTAAAGTATCAGGTCCTATTCCCTTTTTCTGCAGATAATGAGCTAACTGATTTGCACGTTCATTAAGCTCCTTATAAGTAACTTTTTCTTTTTCATACGTAACTGCAATAGCGTTTGGATAAATCATTGCTTGTCGTTCGAACAATTCATGAAGAGTTTCCCGAGGTGGGAAATCCAGCTTAGGATTGTTGAACTCAACTAAACTTTTTCTTTTATCTTCATCAGAAATAATTTCGATTTCAGCTACCTTCTGCTTTGGGTTTTCAAAAGTGTTTTCCATTATCGCTAACATAACGTTAAAAAAGCGTTTTATCTCTTCCTTAGAAAATAGCTCCTCACGATAATCAATATGTACATGTAAAGAGTCTATATCAATTAGATTTTCAATATGCACTGCAAAATCTTGTACCTCTTCACGGTTTGCGATCCATAGTGAGTCACCACTTTCATCACGATCCCTATAATCAATCGTAGTTCCGAAAAGTCTCACATTGCTGTTATTCTCTTTATTAATCTGCTTTAATAATAAATCAAATGGATATTTCTGATGTCTTAATGATTTACTTTGTTTTCTGGACACCCTACCAATAAATGAAAGCACTTCTTCTTCTGGGTCAATATCCATTCTTAAAGGAACTGTACTCACCATCATTCCAATCAATTTTCGTTCCATTTTAGTCATACGGTTGCCGTAAGCCATTCCTAATGCAATATCAAGCGATGAAGTCCACCGATACATGGACAACGAGAAAGTAGCGACAAAAAGAGTATATAAACTAAATTTGTAATTTTCGGAAAACAATTCTATTTTTCTCTTCAAATGCTCCGATAATATAAACGTTTCGCGTGATGCTTTGGTACTAACTTGGTACGTATTATAGGGCTTCAATCCGGTCACAGATGGAAGTGTTTTAAATTCCTCTAACCAGAATTTTTGATCTTTTTGAAAGCGACTACTATTCAAGTATGTTTGTTCATTAGCCAGAAATTGAACATATGAATTTTTAATTTCGCCTTCCTCAGTCTCGTTATGCATTTCATAATAATGTTTTGCAATCTGCTCAGTAAATATTTGAATTGATAAACCATCCATGATAATATGATGAACATTTCCAAAGACTGCACATTCATTATCGTTTAATTTTATTAAGGCGAAATAGTATAAATTCGAATTAAATAATGTAAACGTTTCTTTTGTTTTCTGCTCAATCCATTCCTCAAGTAAATCTGAATTCTCCACATTACTGAAATCGAAAAACTCAAATTCTTGTTCTTCATGTTTAATAAAATATTGTTTAGGTTCCTGATGCCCATTTTCTTTTAATCTAATGCACAGACCGTCATTTTCACTGATAACACGATTCACAACTTGGTTTAATTTTGAATAATCCATTTTTCGATGAAGTTTAAATAAAAATCTTAAATTACATATCCCTTTATCAGAATGAATAACTTCTGTATACCATATTCTTCGCTGCGGGTGACTTAATGGAAAACATTCCTCATTGGTCATAAAAAATCTTCCCTTCAAAAATTATTTGCTCTTATAGGTTCGTGTTTATGTTTAGCCCATAAATATTTCTGCAGTGAAACTCCAATTACTCCAATGACAACAAGCCCAATCCCACCATAAACATAGAGTTGAGTTACTCCAAACAAATGCACTAATGGGCCACTCATAGCAGGAGAAATAATTAGAACTGCGTTTGTTAAACTGCTTTGAATACCAAATACTCTTCCTACTTGATCTTGATCAGATTTTATTTGTAAAATGACTTGATTAGATACAAGCATCAGCCCACTTCCAATACCAGCGATAAAACTAATCAGATAGGCCAAAACGAAGACCGTACCGGGCGTTATCAAACCAATCCCCCCAAAACCAATTCCCATTAAAACCATGCCTCCACATACTACCCAACCATATTGAAATTGTTTTAATTTCTGAGTTAGTAATGCACCAAGTATTCCGCCAAGACCAATAATAGAAATGATATATCCCATTTTACTTTTATCATGTGGGAATAAGCTCTTAAATAAAGTCGGGAATTGTGAGTCTACTAATTGTAATACTGCCATGGCTATTGTAACGAAAATCATAGTTGATAATATTATCCGATTAGATAACACATAGCCCCACCCTTGTACCCAAGCGGCCCAAGTGCTTTGCTTTTGCTTTTCAACAAGTTCTTTCGATATAGTTTCTTTGAATTTTATTGTGGGTATCAGAACTAACGTAGCTAATAAACAACTTATAGCTCTTATAATGAGGCAGAACTCTGGCTGAAACCAACTCAGCAACATGCCCCCTATAAGTGGGCCTACTATCTTGGTACCCTGCTCTACTATTCCGTTGATACTTACTGCTTTAGTAAGCAAATCTGGGGATACAATCTGTCTTGTTAGTGTTTGTTGTGCAGGATAATAGAAAACAATAAAAATGGAACGAATCATTAATGCCACTAAGAGCCAGTGGATATTTTGTACAAATAAAAGAGCAATTGTTATTAAACCAACCATCAAATTACAGAACATCATAATTGGAATTTTTCTAAAACGATCTGCAATAACACCTGCCCATGAGCCAAAAATAATTCCAGGAAGTGCATATGCAACAGGAATCAATCCAATCATAGTAGGATCTACTTCCCATTCAAACCCAACTATAGTCATAATCGCTAACATATCAATAAAAACACCAAGCATAAGCAATGAATAGGCAGAGAAAACTTGTAAATAAACCCTATTTCCTAATAGGCCTTTTGAATCGGTAGTTTTCATAAAATGTGCTCCTTAAATTTACTAAAACGGATGTTTTGGTGTACACAATACCTCTTTTTTGCACATAATTTATAACTCTACATATATCCATCCGAAATTTAATAGTATTCAAACTTCAATAACTATAAAATTCAATATCTTTGATATTATTTATGCATTCAAATATATTTATTTTTAGTTTTTATACGTTCACTTCTGACTCTAAATAATCTTTTTCACCTATAAACGTGGATAAATTAAATGATTTCTAGTTATATCGTCATTACAACCACAGTAAAAAACGATAATATTTCATTAATTTATCTGAACAACTTTCTTTGATTTTCATATTCTACAAGCTAAAACTCTACTCAATGAAAATAATCCATTAATAGCTATCTAACCCTAAAATTTATAATAGTTAAACCATCCAAATTACACCCTCTTTTCAGAATTGTCTTTTTTTTCTATTTAAAATACTATCACACAAATTTTCTAGCTACTATCTTCATAAAGTTGAAATAATCAAATTAGAAAATTCAGATAAAAAACGAGGTAAATTTGCAATTATCTTACTCAATATTATTTTCACAAACGCTATTGAATCCTAACAAATAGTAAATCCCTCTTTTACTCTTCTCTATATTTGTATCCTATACAATAAAAATTTCTTTTTTCTTATCCTTTTCTTACAATTTCCTTACGTTCAAATCACTTCTATAATTAGATAGGTTTTATTTTAAAATCTCCAAGATAATAAATGTTTATATAATCCCACGATTTCATAGAAGATAGATTAATAACCCTGCGCCAAATCATCATGCACATCTCTGATATTTCCTTGGATTCCCCCCTCAACCTTTACCACTGTTCCAACCGGCATCAACACTTCTTCACGTTCTTATAAATAGTAATAACTAATCAACTTTTTACCTGAAAATAAATTAATATAGAAAAGGAGAGATAAGGTTAAAATACCTTTATCTCTCCTTTTCTCTCACATATTATGCGAAGGATTTTTTTGTTTTGGGGTTAATCTGTTTTCTTAGCTTGATGGCGATGGGGTCCCACCACATCGTTATCAACTTAAGAAATTAAATGTACCTCGAATCTCCCTATACGTCGCTCAAAAAGGCAGATGTAGTGTAACTGGGGAGAAACTTCTACCCTGTGGGACATCCATTGTTGTCACAAGCAATTATGGAATGAAACAAAGGATGATAGCTACAAAAACCTTACAATTGTTAAATCGAGTATTTACAGACTAATTGGGGCAACCAAAGTTGAAATCATTAACCAACTATTCTTTGAGCTACAACTTAACGAGGAACAGTTAAACAAACTCAACAAATTGCGAAAACTAGTTAAAAACGAGGAAATCTGTATAAAATCACAAACTGAAGTGGAAACAAATAACGAAAAACTAGCGTTGTTTACTTAGAACTTATCATTATTGGGTGAGAAGAAAACTACAATATAGATGGAGCGCGGTATGCCATGAAAGTGGCACGTACTGTGCGGATCGGGGGAAAAGTTAGAAATAACCTCAAAGACTTACCTATCGACAATCATGCAGTTATGCAAGAGCAAAATTACTGGAAAGGTCAAAAACATAAGCTTCGAAAAAAAAATAAAAAGTTATTTATTTCATTAGAACCACATTTGTTTGAAGACTGGAAGAGTTCGCATTGTATAACGAAAATCTAAATCAAACCGCATCGGAGTTAGTAATAGAGGGCTTAGACTATATCTATAAAGAGGGTATATCTGTAATGTAATCTCATGCTTTTCAGCATTTTGTAAAAATTGAAATATCACCATTTCAATAAAAACTATTACAACAATTAGCGCTCAAACGAGGATGTTCAACAAGAAAAATGGCATATCCAGTATTAAAATTCATGTTACAGACAAAGTAAAAGAATCCAACGTTTAACGAAGGATTCTTTTACCTGGTGTTCGTTGACAAATAGCTTCACCAAAGGAATTGATTCTAGCCACTCAATTCCTTTTTTATGTTATAAAAAAGTGTTTAATTTGTAAAAAAGCATTTGCTATAGAATAACAAATGCTTTTTGTTGAACTTGAATTGATCACTTTCAGAAAGTATTTATATTGTTTGCCTTTTTCTCTTGAAAAATTGTACCCTCAATCACTAATCTTACTATAAAATATAAAAAATGTAGCGTTTTAATATAGAAAAACTTATTGGTTGTATATGGATTTTTTCTTTATAATAATGAAAGGTAGTTCCCGATTATAGATAGGCTCGCATGCTTTTCTTGTATGAGAGCCTATCTATATAAAAAGATTGGATATTTATGAGTTTTGCAACACCCTCAGTAGTAATATCGTAAAAAATTATTGTAAAATATTTTTAGAGTAGATTAATTTATGTAGCAACACTCAATAATCAATGGAGGTATTAAATGAGAGATTTTTTTGAGGAGAAATACTTAGATATAGAGCTACAAAGAGACCTGGTAAGTTTAATAAGTGAAATTAGTGAATACAAAGGAAAAATATCCGCTTATCAAGACAGAAACCCTGATATATTCAATAATTTGGAGAAAACTATCCCCCTTCATTACATAAAAAACTTTAATACTGTTTTTATGGATATAAACGTTCCGAATAAAAGGTTAAAAGAACTGATTTTGAACGAAATGTTACCCAAAACAATAGAAGAAGATGCCGTATATTGTTATTATCAAGCAATGTCTCTTGTGCAAAAAAAGTTCCATAATCTACCCGTTAACTCAGAGACAATACAAGAATTACATTTTCAATTAATCCATTATATTACTTCTGACTGTGCAATGTGGCGTAAAAAACAATTTATTGTCCCAGGTGTTCCTGAATATGGGATGCATTCCAGTAGCTATCGTCCAGTAGCTCGGGAACTTATTCCCCAATCTGTAAAACTATTATGTGAGCAATATAATACATTAGTGAAGAATAAGGAGTTTCATTCACTTATATTAATAGCTCAATTTATATTGAATTTTTATTGTATTCTCCCTTTTGACCAGGGAAATCGAAGACTCGCATTCATATTGATACAATTACTATTAATGAAGAGTGAACATACATTTATAAGGTATGTATGTTTAGATAAATATATAAAGAAACATGAATCAAAATACTATGATTCAATCTTTAAATCTTCAGTTAATTGGTACTGTCGTGGGCATAATATTAGTTTTTGGATAAAAATATTCTTAACAATTATATTAGAAGCATATCAGGATTTGCATCTAACAGTTCAGGATTCTATATGTAGGGATACTAAAATTGAGCGAATTAAAAATTATATAATTAGGCAAAAAAAACCTTTTACTAAAGAAAATATTCGTGACGTTTATCCAGATATTGCCGAAAGTACAATCAGTAAAGCATTAGCTTCCTTCCAGTCTCTTGGTCTTATAAAGCTAGCTTCACGAGGAAGAAATGCTCAATGGACACGGGTTTAATTCCTTTTTTTACGATTATCAAAAATTTATCGGCCAAAGAAAAATGTAATTCATTTATGACCATATAGTTCAAAGGAGGCTTAAATCCTGAGTAATAGATCACTTTCAGAAAAGAAAATGAGAAAAATCACAGATAGGATATTTGAAAGGTAATACAATTCAAGAAAGATAGTTTTGTGATAGCCGTTGGCTATTACTTTTGTTTTTTTAGTTATCGAGGTGTATCTGAGGTCCTCAAAGAATCTGAAGATTTCATATTCATCCAAAAACGATTATGCGTTGGGTCCATGAATATGGTAATTTGATCTATCAAATCTGGAAGAAGAAAAATAGAAAGATTCAATCATTCTAGAAATTAGATGCGATTTATATAAAAGTGAAAGGAAAATGTTGTTATTTATATCATAAAATCTTTAATAATGGATGTATATTGGATATTCAACTTCAAAAAACTAGAGATCATCAGACAGCCTATGCCTTTATGAAAAGATTGGTGAAGGCTTTTGGAGAGCCAACGGTTCTCAAAACAGACAAGGCCCCAGTACTACTTTGCGCATTTAACAAATTAAAAGTACAAGGTTTTTATAAACAACTCATTGCACAGTCAAACATTTGAACAATCTCGTCGAACAAGACTATAGACATGTAAAAAGACGTTGAAACAGTTCATGCTCTAGATACACGAAAACGAAGTTTGCAACAACCAAACTTCGTTTTTTTCGACGTATAATGAACTATATCAATTACTAACGATTGTTTGAACTACTCACCACTTAACGTCCTTACGGACTTTTTGAAGTGGGAGATTCCTGCTAAGATAACCGATGTATCCACCGGTTATCTTAGCAGGCTCTACCCGTAGTCCCTACGGTGAGAACACAAGTATCTTGTACATTGACGCACCACACTCCCTACTTTAGCTTGGTTTTCACAACTTCGGCAAGCATGGGGCGATAGAACGTTGAAGATTTTACGGTTGGAGCGTTTTTCTGCAACCAACCTCATATCTTCAGTTTTCGAAGAGCAATCTGTACAAGTAAATGATAGCAAACATGTTGGCATATGCCAACCGACGTTCTTCTTCCATACAAAAGCAGACAATTTACTGAATATTGACTATTCCCCCCCCCCCATCTTTCGTTTCCTGGATTGCTTCAATTACATTGTATGGTTCTGGTGCAAAAATTTTAATAGATGTGTAAGTAATCTCTAAAACTTCAACATACTGACCCTATTACTCAAAAAAAGATATTTGATTGGTCTGGAAAAGAAACGCGCATTCAAATATATGCATTACCAGCTGATAATATTTTGTTAACGATACAATCCCAATTCTCACAATTTGGTAAAGATGATGAAGAAACGTTTTTATCCATTTCTAATGCAACAATTCCATTAGAATTATATGCGCCTTATTCTCTTTTATTTTTGTTGTTTATTTACAAATTGATAAAAATTTCTGCATATTGTTTTTTTAGCTTCTTAAATTATTTTCATTCTCGATATCAATATTGGATAGTATCAAATTGGTATCATCTTTTGACAATTTTATTTTGCTTTTAGACCTCACCATACTATTTCGGGAAAATTGTACGTTAAGGATTACAAACCTTTATCATTACAGTGTTTTTTTAGATGAGTATATGTTCATAAAGATAAAATACTAAGTTTAATTGAACACTGATTTATATACACACTTTATGAACACGATTATAGCTAAAAAACGTTGATATTATTGAGTTTTATCGCCTGTCCATAAACATAGATTTTCTGGACAGATGTCTCTTAATGTACAGAAAACGCTTAAAATGTGTCCAAATTGTGTCCGAGTGTATAATTTTCCCAATATGGCACGGGGTACAAGCTTAGATACGTGTAAAAATTGGTCACAGGTTAAATTTTATTCCCCAACATAATTTAAGAGTATTTATTTTTACATTTTGGAAAGATAAGCACATTCAAAAATATTGTAGAATTTATGACAATTAACGTTGGATTTCTTAATTCATATATATCTTTTTATTATAAATATGACATTACCAAAAAAAATATATATATTTCAAATGGTATATATATAACAAAACATAAAAAAACTAGTCACTATTGTCTTATAGTGGGTAATTAATCATAAAATTGCGTATTTTCTGACGTTTATATATTCTAATAGGGGGTATCTTTTTCCATCCCCTGAAAAAGGAGAATAAGAAAGAATCTAGTTAATATCTATTGCTATTTCCTTTATAAAAATAGTAATTGTAACAGACTTAATCTAGAATCTCTCTTTAAAAAATAAGAAAAGGAGGAGTTCAAGTGAAAAAAACTTTAGTTACAGGATTAATGGTTACAGCAATATTAGCAAGTCCTTCCAACTATGTAAGTGCTTATGCGGAGAGGGTGCAGTCTAAATCAGAGCCCACATATGTACAAAATGTCAAAAATGCGAATACATTATCACATTCAATTAGAACGTTAGGTTCACAATCACCTTTAGCGCAAGCATATGGATTAATTATTTTACAGCAACCAACCATTAAAGGGACTGGTATGAGCAGTTTAACGAATCACCAAGAATTTGTAAAAAATCATGTTCGCGAATGGTTAGATGAATATAATCCTAAGTTAGTTGATTTAAATCAAGATATGCAGCGTTTTAGTACAAGATTCAATGGTTATTATGGTACATTATATGATTTAGCAGAAACGGTAAATACAGATGCGGAAACAAAAGTGAGTTTTGTAAATGCTTTTAATAGACTACAAAAGGACGTACAAACTATCCAAGATAGTATGAACCAAACCTTATTGCAGCTAAATCGTTTTAATGATTTATTGCTTCAAGATAACAAAGGGTTTTCTGAAAAAGCAAAAATAGCAATTCAATCCCTAGAGGGGTCAGATGGAACTGTTACACAGCTAAGAGCTGATATTAAAAGACTTCAAGAAGAGATACTGGTAGAGCTCGCAAAAATTTTAAATAGACCAAATGAAGTTCGTAACGGCGTTATAAATATTGGGAAGCAAGTCTTTACGATTGCGGGCGGAGCAGCTCAGACTCAAACTATAGATTTTATCTCTATTTCATCTCTTGGTGGTGGAATTTTAGATCTTTTCGACAGCCAAACAGCTGCTTCTGCTAGGATCATTGAGCAGAAACAAAAAGAATTACTACCACTAATTCAGCAGTTAGCAGAAACCCAAATTCAAGTGACTGAAATGACATTTATTGAGGATCAAATGAATGGTTTTACTGAGATGATTAAGAGGCAAATTACTACTTTTGAATATTTGATGAATGATTGGAAAGCGCTAAATGATACAATGATCCAAATCCAACTCAATCTGAGTGTAGGGGCACACATGGATAGTGTTGGATTACAAAATCAATTAATTCAGCTCAAAGAATTCAGTGATGAACTGTATTTGCAAACAAAAAAGTTTGAAAATTTCATTTCAAATGTAACAATCAATTAAGTTTAAGCAAAGAGTGAAATATGACTATACTGAAAGTTAAAGGAGAAGACAAAAATGACAAAAAAGCCTTATAAAGTAATGGCTTTATCCGCATTAATAACGGTAATGGCAGCAGGTAGTATCATGCCAACATATGCTTCTGCAGCGGAAAGCACGGCTAAATCAACTCCTATTCACGCTAAAACAGGTACAACGGACGATTACCCGGATTATTCATTAGGACCAGAGGGTCTTAAAGAGGCAATAACAAATACAGGGTCAAATGCTTTAGTAATGGACCTTTATGCTCTCACAATCATTAAACAAGCAAATGCTGATTTCAATGGGCTCAATTCAATTGATACATCTTTACGAACGAAAATAATTAATGATCAAAATATTGCCAGAATAAATGCAGGGCAATGGTTAGATAAACTTAAACCGCAAATGATTTCAACGAATCAAAACATTATTAATTATAATACTAAATTTCAAAATTACTATAATACGTTAATCGAAGCTGTAAACAATAAGGACAAGGAAACATTATCAAATGGACTTACAAGGCTAAATAATGATGTTGTAGCAAATAAGGCGGATGTGGACGAATTATTAGGAGAACTGCGAGAATTCCGAAAGAAAATGGCAACAGATACGCAAAACTTTAAACAAGATGCAACTCAAATAACGTCTATTTTAGCAAGTCAAGATGCTGGAATTCCGCTGTTGCAAAATCAACTCACAACGTATCATGCTACAATTGCTGAATATAATAAACTGCTTATTGCCTCAGCAGTTGCAACGGCTCTAGGCCCACTTGCTATTATAGGCGGAGCAGTTCTAATTGGTACTGGTTTAGGAGCTAAACTAGGAGTGGTGTTCATTGTAGGTGGTTTAGGAGCAACAGCAGGAGGTATAGCGGGAATTGTTATAGCAAAGCAAGAGATGGATAAGGCTCAGGAAGAGATTAAGAATATAACAGGACAAATAACCCAGGCTCAATTAGAAGTAGCTGGTTTAACCAATCTAAAAGAGCAAACTGAATCCTTAACAGAGACTATTGATATAGCAATTACTGCACTACAAAATCTTTCAACCAAATGGGATGTAGTTGGATCAAAATATAAATCTTTACTTAAAAATATTGCAGTTATGGACCCTAACGATCTATTTTTCATAAAAGAGGATCTCGATGTGGCTAAAGATAGTTGGAAAGAAGTTAGAGATACTGCTGCAAATCTTTATGAAACTGATATTAAATTAGTAGATACAAAATAATCAATTGATATTATGTGATAAGGGTTCCCTGTTCAAACTTGAGCAGGGAACTTCCTCAATGCTCACTAAAAGATACGAATTCTTAAAAAGCGTAGGTGGGATAATATGAATAAGAAATTGTACAAGAAATTCCTATTATCAATGATGATTGCTGGAATGGTAACAAGTAATATAGTACCACTTCATACTTTCGCGGCAGAACAAAAAGTCCATACAACTATATCGCAAGAAACCATTCATAATTATTCACTTGGTCCTGAGGGCTTTCAAGATGTACTAGCACCAGCAATGTCTAATGTACTTGTTATGGATTCATATGCCAAAACAATACGCAATCAACAAGAGACAGACCTTAGTGGTATAAGTTCTCTTAATAGTTATTTACGAGCAAACATGTTGAAGCACCAGGACGATGCAAAAAAAAACGCGACCTATTGGTTAGATAATCTTAAACCACGTATTATGAATACGAATCAAAACATTGTAAATTATAATGATACATTTCAAACACACTATAGTATTTTACTAGATGCAATAGATCAAAAAGATACTGAAAAATTGAAAACTGAGCTCGATAAATTGTATCAAAGTATATTGACTAATAAAAGTGAAGTTAACGAGCTATTGGAACAGCTGAAAACATTCCGAACTAAAATGACAGCAGATACGCAAAACTTTAAACAAGATACAAATCAATTAACGACTATTTTAGCTAGTACAACTGCAGGTATTCCGTATTTAGAACAGCGAATTAATGGGTATAATGAGTCTATCAAAAAAAGCAATGATCAAATTATTGCAGGTTCAGTACTTTGCGCGACGTTAATAACGTGTATCATTGGTGGACCGCTGATTGCAACAGCAAAAAGTAATATTGCATCTGCTGAGCGAGAAATAGAAATTTTAAAGGCACAAATTTCTGGGGCACAAGCAGAAATAGCTATTATAACTGATGCAAAAAATAAGACTACGAATATGGCGGAAACAATTGACACAGCTATTACTTCTATACAGAAAATGTCTAATAGTTGGGATACTGTAGCAGCAAAATATAATAATTTAGTAAAAAATATCTCATTCATTAGCCCAGAAGAATTTGCTTTTATAAAAGCAGATCTTAATACAGCAAAAGATAGCTGGCAAGATCTTAAGAATTATGCTGATAAATTATATGAATCGGTGAAAATTGCGGAGAAAGAAGAGCAGGATCTGATAGATCGACTTCGTCCGTCAAGTGTTCAATATTTCTATAAACCGATACACAATGCCTATACATTTGAAATAAGAACGGGAGCAAATGCACCAAATGCGTCCTATAAAGTTATGAATTTAACAAAACGGACTACTCATAATATGTGGAGCGGAGGACCAAATGCAAGCATGTGGATTGACCAGCTTCCATTAAACTTAAAAGACCAATATGCGGTAATAGCAACGGTCAATGGAATGGATTATGTCATATATAAAGAAGTAGGAGAAAACATTCCTGGAGCTAATTTGAATGGTACCTATCAACTATTTTCTGCGTTAAATAATAGTAGCGTTATAGATATGGATCGATCAACGAATAATGTTACCTTATGGAGCAATAACGGCGGTAATCATCAAAAATGGAAGTTAGTATATGATTCAAATAAAAAGGCCTATCAAATTAAAAGTGTAACAAATCAAAATTTAATATTAGCTTGGAATGACTATCAAGGTTCTAACAATGTTTTTGCTACACCTAACCAATACTATGAAGAGCATTATTGGATAGTTGAAGATGCAGGAAATGGATATTTTTATTTAAAAAATAAGAAAAACTCTAGGTATTTAGATGTAACTGGTTCTGGTACTAAGGATGGAACAAATGTTATAGTATATCCATTTACAGCTAGTAATAATCAAAAATTTAAATTACAGAGACTAAATTAAATTATAGGATTCTGGTAGAAAAAAATTTCATCTTGAATTTCAATTGTTGTAAAATAGGGCATCTCTCCTACTTCGGAAAGATGCCTCTTTTCTATTCTAACGAATGTTGGGATACAGCTGCATGCCCATCAACTTAAGAATTTTTAAAAAAGGCGTTATTCTTTCTTAATAATATAAATGAGAAAGGGTGCCGTTTTTTAGATTCTGTTGCAAAAATAGTGGAATATGAAAGAAGGGTAAAAGATTCCTAACGGTATTGAACGTTATGCTGTTAAACCAAAGAGTTCATTGATAAGATATATCTGCCTTTGGACAGGCTTCCCCCCTTGGAGAGTTTGTCCTTTTTTGACCATATTTGTGAAATTACCAATGTTTCAAGAGCTGCTTTATATAGAATACTACAAGACAAAACATAATAAAAAATACCCGCCCAAATTGGAAACTTTCAGGTGTGGCGGGTTATTCCTTGAATCGTTTCTGTACCCCAGTTTAACATTTTGTATGTTTTGTAAAACTATTTTTCTTTCGGAAGTACAATTCTTTTATACAATTGAACTGTAATCAAGTAGTAAATTAAGTAAATCACTACGAAAATGACAAGTGGCAACCAAATTCGGAAATACGGATCAATCAAAAGCGGACCGAACATGTTCATACCAACTAATATATGAGCAATACCCACAATTGCCGGTACTAAGAATATGAAGAATAACTCTTTATAAATCGATTGTGTTAATAACCCCTGGCGGACACCGATTTTACGAAGCATTTGATAACGTGTGCTGTCTTTCGATGCACCAGATAGAATTTTAAACATTAGGCAACTTGCCATCATTGCTAAGAACGCAATTCCAACGAAGAAGCCCATGAACATGAATCCACTGGCCATACTATGACTCAGATTATACATTTGATACGTACTACCTAATTCTTCCGCTTTCACATTTTTATATTTCGCTACCTGTAATTCATCAAGTTTTTTCCATTCTTTCAAATGTGCTCCAAAATCATCTGTTTTTCCAATAAAAACAGTATTTTCTTTATACTTCATACTATCGTATATGCTTTGGTCTATAATTTTTATTTCATGATCAGGATACATATAAGTTGGCTGGATTGTGAAGAAAGCTTCTTTCCATTGTTTTGTTTTCGTATCATCGTTATACAGTTTATACAGTTGTTTTGGCAATGTAAATGCATCCTTGGGAAATTCTTCTGAAACTTTCGTCATCTTCCTATTGTCACTATCTTGTGCTAAAGGACGATTTTTCTCTACATCTTCTTTTATATAATACACATACTGATTATCTACTTTGTAGCGATATTCAAACTTCTCCTGAAATAAGATGCCACTCAAAATTTTCTTTTCTTCCGCTGTTGGATTATGAACGACTGAATCGTAAACTTTTTCTTTATCAGTCGTCTTTAGAACGTTATTTTTAAATGCCATACCACACGCAATCCCACCAGCGCCAAGAGCCACTAGGATTGCTACCGTTGCAAGCACCCGTGTTAAGCTATTAATTCGGAAATTCAATTGTGCAAAAGTAAAAGCATTCAGCCCTTTTTCACGACGTTTTTTATTACTCTTTATCTTGTTGAGCATAACTGGGAGAAGTGATCCAAATAACATGTAAGTACCGACTGTTGCTGTGATTAATCCAATACCCATGAATTTAGGTACGGTTAATAGCTCTTTTTCCTGTAAATATGCTATATGGATCAGTGATGCATACCCAATACCTAGCAAAATCAGACCAAGAAATGCAACTACACCTGTCATTTTTCCTTTTACAGCGATACGCTCTGTTTTTGCATCTGCATGTACAAGTTGTAATACAGAAATGCGAGATAATTTCATACTATTCATAATTGCTGATACTATAAATAGTGCAAAGAAAAAGAGGCAAGTAACAGTCATAGATGGAATATAAAATGCTTTATAATCTTCACCAGAAAATTCCAACTGCTTCATTAATAACTGACCAATACCTTCTGCAAGCCCTACACCAACTGCGATTCCGATTGCAAGAGATGCGGCACCTATTACAATTGTTTCGATAAACATAAGTAAGGCAACTTTATGCTTTTTTGCCCCTAACATCATGTACATACCAAATTCTTTTTGTCGAAGAGATAATAAGAAAGAATTTGCATATAAAATATAGAAAAACATTACAATCGCTAATAAAAAGGAACCGATTTGGAATGCAATTGCAACCATATCAGCATGTGGATTGGATTCAAGGAACGCTTTATTTAGTGATAACGTTTGAAACATATAAAAAGTAGAAATAGATACGATAAGACCAACAAGTAAGACAATATAGTCTTGCAACTTACTTTTTAGACCAGACATGGAAAGCTTAAATAACATGATTGAACTTCCTTCCTTACGCTTTTTGTGTACCTAAGTTTGCAAGCACGTCTAAAATTTCTTTATAGAACTCTTCACGTGTACCAACGCGATAAATTTCTTTATATAGCTCACCATCTTGAATGAATAAAATACGCTGACAGTAACTTGCACTATATGGATCATGAGTAACCATCATAATAGATACGCCTTGCTCTTTATTTAAGTTTGTCATTGCATCCAGTAAACTCGTTGCATTTTTAGAATCAAGAGCTCCTGTTGGCTCGTCCCCTAAAATAATTGCTGGTTCATGGACTAAAGCGCGCGCTGCTGCTGAACGTTGTTTTTGTCCACCAGATACTTCAGATGGATACTTTTGAAGTATTGCTGAAATGCCTAACATATCAGCTACTTTTTCTACTTTTGGTCCAATATTTCGTGATGGGACACCTTGAAGTGAAAGCGGAAGTGCGATGTTTTCGTAAATAGATAAGTTCTCTAATAAATTAAAGTCTTGGAAAATGAATCCTAACTTTTGCGAACGGAAATCAGAAAGCTCACCTTGCTTCATTTTCGTAATATCCGTTCCGGCAATTTCAACAACGCCGCCTGTCGCCTTATCAAGCGTTGAAATTACATTTAACAATGTTGTTTTACCAGAACCAGAAGGTCCCATAATACCAACGAACTCACCTTCTTGAATTGAGAATGAAACACCTTTTAATGCGTGTGATTGGTTCTCACCTTTTTTACCATATACTTTTTGAACGTTTTTCACGTCCACAACTGGTTTCGTCATATATATCCTCCTACATTTGTTTTTCCATTACCTATTTTGCGTTTTTGGGAGATGAACTGCAATTGATTTATATAACAGTAACCTTACATTTTCGTAAGAATCCATTCATTCGGTAATGAGTTCTGTGGTATATAAGATAGAAAGAAAAAAACTTTATCTAAAGTTTTTTTAGAGGGTATTCCAATTTATTGAAACGCATAAATATATTTATTTTAAATGTTAAAGTCTGTGTTTGTTCACAGCATTTTTGTTGTAACAATGAAGAAAAAATACCTTGTAAAAACAAAAAAGCCTTTGTATTTAAGCGTTTGTTTAAGCCCTCAGGGCTGAGTACAGTACCAGTGCTGTATGGAGTTGGAGCGCTTGCTATTCGTTGCCTGATCCAAAATCCTATAAAAAATCGATAAAATAAATAACCCGTTCCTTAACGTACAGGGAACGGGTTAAATGTGTCAAAATTATGTCTAAACGTACGATTTTTCCGAAATGATATAGTGCCGCATGCCCATCAACTTAAGAATCCTCTCTACTTCGTCATAAAGTTTTTATGTCTAAAGATAAAATAAAAAAGCCTTACCACTCAAATGTTTTAAAGTTAATGATATCGGCTTAATTTATAAATTATAAACTACTATTGATGAACCGTCACAATTACTCCGTCCATATTGTTCCCTGAAATTTCATAATGCTGATTTATCGGGACACTAATGGTCGTATTGTTTGAAAATTTATAATAAGAAACTTTATACTCTTTCCCCTCAACATTAGTTGAAATCTCCTTTTTTTCCTTCAAGAAATCTAAGTATTCTTCTAAAGTAAATTTCTTTTCTTACATGATTGCGCTATGAGGCAAACCGACGTAACGTATATGCCATGGCTCATATTGAATGCCTGTAATGTTACTTTTATTTTTGGGGTAGCGTAACACAAAACCGTGCTTCCACACATTTTCTTCAATCCATTTTCCTTCAGGAGCTTTCTCCATTTTATCTTGAGTTGATCCAACGTCCAGTGATAACCCTAAATTATGTTCACTATATCCTGGTGAGAGTGCATAATCAGAGCCCATTTCTTCATATAGCTGTCTTTGCTCTTGAAAATCCCGATAGCCACTACTAATCAAAAAATAATTAACACCTTCTTTTCCTGCTGCATCTATAACGTTCAAAAACTTTTTCACAATATCCTTTGATAAGCGAATATTTCTATCCAATACACCATAGCCTCTTACTAATTCACTATTTTGAGCTACATTTATAATATCAGACCTAACACTATCTTTCTTAGCTGAATAATCTTTGTTAACTAATAATAAATCCCCTTTATAAATTTGTTCTTCTGTAACCTCTATCTTTTTAGTATTTGCAGCTTTTTCCTTATCATCTTTTTCTGCAATTTTAACATCGATCTCCTTTTGAAATAATGGTGATATATAAAAGCCTACGCAGACTATACATAATATAAAAAAAAAAATAAATACCCACTTTTTCATTTCTAGTTCCTCCTTAACGCAACTTACGTATAGAATACAAAAAACTATTAAAATAAAAAGTGGGGTAAAGTTTAAATTTTTATTAAATTGCTTTGCTCTCCTCTTTTGGCAATCTCACTTCAAATGTTGTTCTAATTACATTGCTTTCAGCAGAAATCGTACCATTATGCTGCTCGACAATATTTTTTGCAATAAATAACCCAAGACCTGTACCACCTTTCTGCTCCGTTCTAGCTTTATCACCTGTATAAAACACATCAAAAAGATACGGTAAATCCTCTTCTGGAATGCTACCTCCGTAATTTATAATTTGTACAACTACCTGATCACTCTCAATATATCCGTTCACATCAACAAACTTTCCATCATACCCATAGCGAATCGCATTCGTTAAAAGATTTTCAAATACTCGGGCTAATAAATTCCCGTCACCGTTAATAGGTAAATGAGGATCCATATTCAATCTCGCCTCTAATTTCTTTTTTTCTAATAACGGATACAATTCTTCATCTAACTGTATAATCAATTCACTTATATCAATCGGCCATTTTTCAAGCTGCAACATCCCATAATTCATTCTCGTAATTTCAAATAATTCATCAATCAAATTTTCCAGTCTTTCGGATTTCGTAAAAGCAATTGTGGAAAAATGTTTTGTTTGTTCCTTCGTCAAATTCTCATCTTTAAGAATTAAATCTAAATAACCTAAAACGGATGTTAACGGCGTTCTTAAATCGTGAGCTAAGTTAACAATAAGCTGATCCTTACTATTTTCCGCAAAATCTCCTCGTTCAACTGCTTCTTTTAATTTCTCACTCGCTACATTAATTTCGCGGGCGATATAACCAAACTCATCATTGGATGAAACACGAACTTGATTTGTAAAATCACCGTTTGCAAGATGATGAATCCCATTAGAAATCTCATCAAAATATTTTAAATACGGTCTAGTAAGGAAGAAGAAAAACATAATGGATAGAGGGATAAGTATAATTAAAAAGAAATTAATATCCCCAATTTTCCTTATCATTGAACGAACTTGAGCTAAGGGATCCTCATAACGAACTGCTAATTTATAATAGAGCCGTAATCCCTCATACATCATATACGTTACGCCAGCAGCTAATATCATGCTTAACGCAAATAGCATAACCATCTCTGAACGAAAACCTCTCATCTTTTTAGCCATTGAAAGTATACCCTACCCCCCAAACTGTTTTTATTAACTTATTCTTTCTTTTATCTTCCCCAAGCTTCTTCCGCAACGTACGAATGTGTACCATAACTGTATTCCCACCTTCATAATAATCATCTGCCCATACTTGCTGAAATATATTTTCCACACTGCACACTTTCTTCGGATGACTCGCTAATAAGTATAAAATATCAAATTCCTTTGGCGTTAACCCAATTTGTTCTCCGTACACATTTACTGATCTTTGCTCACGGTCAATAACAACTCCGCCTACTTCTAAAGCGGATTTATTCTCCACTACTTTCGGCTGATTTAACGTAAGAAATCGGCGTAGTTGTGCATTTACACGCGCAACTAATTCAATTGGGGTGAAAGGTTTCGTCATATAATCGTCCGCGCCTAGTACAAGACCTGTCACTTTGTCAAAATCAGACGTTTTCGCACTTAAGAAAATGATTGGCATATGATGTTTCGCACGAATCTGCCTTGTCACTTCATATCCATCCATTTTTGGCATCATAATATCTAACACAACTAAGTCGATTGACTGAGACTGAATAACTCGAATCGCCTCTTCCCCATCAGCCGCTTTCACAACATGATACCCTTCTTTTTCTAAATGTATCGCAATTAAATCAGCAATTTCCGCTTCGTCATCAGTTATTAAAATTGAAATTCGATTCATTTTACCCTGCTCCTATATCATTTCGTTTCTATTCTATTGGCGTTCTAAAAAATTTGCTCATTATATATTTTCATACACCTGATTTTATAATAGTCCACTCTGCTTGTATAATAGGGAGATTCAGTTGAGATACGTGTAAAACTAGATCATAGTACTAGGGAATCTAACTTCCAGTTAGTGATTTCATCATAAATGCCCTTTAGCTTAAGCTATTTTAATACCCAAAATCACTTGAAAATCTTTATTTTTTCTATACAAGCTAAATTAGAAAGGATGGCATTTTTTTATCTGTCTGTTTCTATATCTAACGAGATTTTGCTAAAAATATTAGTTTTGTGTAACGGACCAGTAAGTATCAAGTAAAAGATTTAGTCGCCTTATGTGTATGAGTGAACTGAAATGTCGCTACAACTTCTATAACCCCATTATTTAACTGTTTATGCAAAAAAGAATCCACATGTAGTATGTAAGGAGATTAACTTATGGGTTATTTACAAATAGTAGATGGGGAATATTTGACGCTTCCATAAATAAAAAAGAATCTAGTTTAAATTAGATTCTCAATGTATCTAGTACATTATCTTTTTCTTCTTTATTAATACCAATGTATCTTAGTGTAATTTGTGGTGTACTATGATTCAATATCTCTTGTAACATATCAATATCTTTTGTTTGCTTGCAAAACCAATATCCAAATGTTTTACGCATGGTATAAGTTCCTAAAGATTCAACTCTTTGCTTAATATATTTTAGTTAGATTACTACCGTAACCTAACTAAAATATATAAATAATAGAAAAAATAGGTATTGAGAAAATGTAATTTCTTAGGAATCTGAAATTTGTTTATTCGTGAATTATGGCATAAACTTGTATTTTAATTTTAGATGGTGTAATTGTTACAATAATACATTTTAAAAAAACACCGATTCATTAAATACTCTAAATTGGGTCACCATACATGTCCATCAATTTATTTTGTCTCCGTTCTTAAGTTTTGTGGAATGCCATCAGCCCCCTATTTCAGTGGATTCCATAATGCCAAAGCGAATATCCAATTTGGGTCACCATTTCCTTGATGATTTTGAATAGCTTCATACACTTTCCCTTGATGTTCTACTTTGTCTCCCTTTGTATACGCCTTCTTTGGATCCCATTTCTCATAAGATGTATTTTGATCTTTTGTTTTTACCGGAAGAATGTTACTTTGAATTGA
>NZ_CP031292.1:380668-455839 GCF_003355115.1 Bacillus sp. COPE52 | reverse complement strand
TAAAAAATGGTGAAAAAGTAACAGTACTAGGAAAAGCAAACGGCTGGGCGAAAATCAATTACCAAGGAAAAGAAGGTTATGTGTCGTTAGAGTTTATAACGATTGGTAAAGATTCCATAGATCCAACAAACCCAACAAACCCAACAAACCCTGGACAGGTAACGGAAGAACGAGCAGTTGTAAATGCGTCTTTATTAAATGTACGTAAAGGTCCATCAACAGGTGCGGCAGCTGTCGGTCATTTGAAAAATGGAGAGACTGTTACGATCATAGGAAAAGAAAATGGCTGGGCAAAAATCCGTTTTAATGGCGGAGAGGGTTATGTTTCGTTACAGTTCTTAAAAATTAAACAAGGTGCGTCTTCTTATGAAATTGTTACCTCATCACAAAAGGTTCAAAAACCAAATGAAGCGGAAGCAACACAAATTATGCAGAATATGAAAGAAGATGCTTACATTAAAAGTGACGGTAAAGTTGTAAATATGAAGCAAGGTTTCGTTCGTGCAAATGGTGTTATTAATATTTATGATATTACGACGGGTAAAAAGCTCACATATGTAAAGGGTGGAGCTGACCTGAAATTTGTAAAAGCTGTTGATGATCGTATTCATGTCCAAATTGATGGTATGACAGGTTATGTGAATATAAATGATGTTACATTACATCCGACAATGACTGGTGAGAAAACGTCGTATTATGCAACTAAAAATGGCAAGTTATATCATTATGTATACAATCCGGAAAATGGTAAACATGCAACGTATCAAATTGGTAATGCTCCGAAACATTTAAAAGAAGGAGAGCGTTACGAGGCTTTTGATAAGAAGCAAATTGGAGGACAAGATAGTTATCAATACTTTGAGTATATGCCACTTCGTGCAACATCTACTTATACAGGAGATGAAATTGATAATTTCTTACGTAAATCGAATGCAAAGAGTCCACTTATTGGATTAGGAAAATATTTTGTAAGTGCAGCAGAGAAATATAAGATGAATGCCGGTTACTTAGTGTCACATGCAATTTTAGAATCAGGATGGGGAACAAGTCGTATCGCGCAAGATAAGAAAAATTTATTTGGCTTTAGAGCGGTAGATTCAGATCCATATAATGGTGCAACTGGATTCAAAACATGGGAAGAAGGTATTGATTTTTGTGCGGCATATATAGATAAGCATTACTTAAATCCAAGTGGAAATACATATAATGGTGGAAACTTAGGAGATAAGGCACAAGGAATGAACGTCATGTATGCAAGTGATGAAAATTGGGGACAGCAAATTGCCTCGCTTATGTATAGAATTGATGCAATGAATGGAAGTAAAGATTTAAATAAATATCGACTTGGAACGTTAACCGCAGGTTCTCCGATATTCAAAAGTATGGCTGAAGGTCAGACTGGAATGACATCTCGCAACATTATGGTAGCCATTAAGAAAACAGTTAATACACCACAAGGATCGTATTATGAAATTGTTTCGGATAATAAAGAATACAACAGTGTCTACGTAAAAGCTGGATCTGTAAATCTCGTGAACTCTTATTAAAGGAAAACATCATCATTTCAATGCAGAAAAGTGAAGTTCATAATGTTAGAGGAAGTGACAGTGTGAAAAAATATATCGCATTTGATATTGGTGGTACACAGATTAAATATGGGATTATTTCAAAATCTGGGATATTACTAAATCACGAAACTACATTAACAGAGGCCCATTTAGGTGGGGAACAAATCGTTCAAAAGATTATTAGCTTGGCGGAGCAATTAATGAATGAACATGTTGTTTCTGGAATTGGTATTAGTACAGCCGGAATTGTAGATATTCATAGAGGAATCATAACTGGCGGCGTGGATCATATTCCACGCTATGCTGGTATTCCTATTATTGATAGATTACAAGCTGTATTAAAAGTTCCTATATCCATTGAAAATGATGTCAATTGTGCTTTGTTTGGAGAGATGTGGCAAGGTGTTGGAAGAGATGAAAATAATTGTATTATGCTTACCCTTGGAACGGGAATAGGGGGAGCTATTGTTATTAATAAAAAACTGTACAGAGGTCATTCATTTAGTGCTGGTGAATGGGGCAATATGTTGATCGAAGGGAAACAATTTGAAGAGGTTGCCTCGATTTCAGGGTTAATTTCTCTTGTGCGGAAGTATAAAGGTAGCAGGAATTGGAACGGTGAAAAAATTTTTGAATTATATGATCAGAAGGATAAAGAAGTTATACATGCCGTTCAAATATTCTTTAAACATTTAGCCATTGGAATTAGTAATCTTGCTTATATCTTCAATCCAAAAGTAATTATTATTGGTGGAGGGATTACTAATAGAGGTAATCGATTTTTAGAAGAAGTAAAGGAAGAGGTACGAAAATATTTAAATCCTGAGATTTATAGTAATTGCGAGATTAAAATCGCAAAAAATCGTAATCACGCAGGAATGATTGGTTCGATTTACCACTTCTTACATCAATATAAATAAATGATATAGGTGTTTTCATATAATTGAGAATTTATTCTTTTTCTCAATAGATAAATAATGCTACAATATAAGAGAAGAATACAATATTTTCCGATTAGGAAAATGCTTTGTAGAAAGGAAGAAACTTCATGCCTATTATTTTAGAAAAAGGACAAAAGATCGATTTAACGAAAGGACAACCGAGAGTAGCAAAACTACAGGTTGGCTTAGGCTGGGATCCAATTGGGCAATCAGGTGGGTTTCTGTCTTCATTATTTGGAAGTAAACCAAATGTAGATTGTGATGCATCAGTTGTTATGTTAGAAGGAGAGCGTTTTTTAAATAAAAATGATTTAGTTTACTTTGGAAACAAACTTTCTACTTGTGGTAGTATTATTCATTCAGGAGATAATTTAACAGGTGAAGGCGCTGGTGACGACGAAACAATTTTCGTAGAATTACATAAAGTTCCGAGCCGTATTAATCGTTTAGTATTCGTTGTAAATATTTATGACTGTGTAAATCGTCGTCAAGATTTTGGGATGATTCGTAATGCATATATTCGTATTCAAAACCCGCAAACAGGTGAAGAATTAGCACGTTATAACTTGTCAGATAACTATGCTGGCAAAACGACTCTAATTGCAGGAGAAATGTACCGACACGGAAGTGAGTGGAAATTTTCAGCGGTTGGAGAAGGAACACAAGATAAAAATTTAAGTGAGATTGTATCACGTTATCAATAAAATAAACTGAGGAGGAATTGTATATGGCATCAATTTCGTTGAAAAAGGGACAAAAGGTAGATTTAACAAAAACGAATCCAGGTCTTTCAAAAGTTCTTGTAGGACTTGGTTGGGATACGAATCGTTATGACGGACAAAACGATTTCGATTTAGATGTTAGTATTTTCTTAGTAGGTGCGAATGGTAAAGTTTCAGGCGCAGAGGATTTCGTCTTCTACAATAATCCAAAAGGTGCGAATGGTGCTGTAGAGCATTTAGGAGATAACCGCACAGGCGAAGGTGAAGGCGATGACGAATCAATTAAAGTAGATTTGAAAAATGTTCCTGCTCACATCGAACGTATTTGTTTCACAATTACAATTTATGATGGAGAAGGCCGTAGCCAAAACTTTGGACAAGTTTCTAACGCTTTCGTACGTATTCTAGATGAAGAGAAAAATGCAGAATTAATTCGTTACGATTTAGGAGAAGACTTCTCTATTGAAACAGCGGTAGTAGTGGGTGAATTATACCGTCATGCAGGTGAATGGAAGTTCAATGCAATTGGAAGTGGATTCCAAGGTGGATTAGGTTCTCTATGTAATAACTTTGGTTTAGATGTAGAGTAATAGATTTATATATCCATCGGTGAAACGCATGTTTACTGATGGATATATTTTTAAAGATTAAAATATAGAGGTGAATATAAATGGTTATTCAGTTACAAAAAGGACAGAAGATCGATTTAGGTAAGACAAGCCCTGGTTTAACAAAAGCGGTAATTGGTCTTGGGTGGGATATTAAATCTTATGATGGTGGATCTGATTTCGATTTAGATGCATCGGCATTTCTATTAGATGCGAACGGAAAATGTACGAAGGAAACTGATTTTATTTTCTATAACAATTTACAGTCTCCTTGTGAATCTGTTCTGCATACAGGAGATAACCGTACAGGTGAAGGTGAAGGCGATGATGAGCAACTTGTTGTCGATTTGAAGAAAGTTCCAGCAGATGTACATAAAATTGCAATCACAGTTACAATTTATGATGGTGAAGGCCGTAATCAAAACTTTGGACAAGTCGGAAACGCATTCGTTCGTTTAGCGAATGAGGAAACAAACGAAGAAGTTCTTCGTTTTGATTTAGGGGAAGATTTCTCCATTGAAACAGCAGTTGTCTTTTGTGAATTATACCGTCATAATGGACAGTGGAAGTTTAATGCAGTAGGAAGCGGTTTCCAAGGTGGATTAGGTGCGCTTGTAAGAGCGTATGGCTTGGATGCATAAGAAGGGAAACGACATTCGTTTCCTTTTTTTGACCTTTCTATAAATCTAGCAAAGAATAGGGGATAAAGGTAAGATGAGCATTTTGCAAGAAATCATTAATACGTATGCTCAGTTTTTCGACTTAGATATGTGGATTAAAGTGTTGCAAGATCCAGTATCTTGGGGATTAATTGGTACACTTGTTGTACTTGAAGGGTTACTATCTGCTGATAACGCACTTGTGTTAGCGGTAATGGTAAAACATCTTCCGGAAGAGAAACGTAAAAAAGCATTATTCTACGGACTTATTGGAGCTTATGTGTTCCGCTTTATTGCGATTGGAATTGGAATGTTCTTAATTAAATTATGGTGGGTAAAACTTCTTGGTGCGCTTTACCTTGCTTGGTTATCAGTGAAATACTTTATTGATAAGCGTAAAGGTGCAAGTGAAGAAGAGGAAGCTCATGGTATGAATCAAAATAGTATTCTCTTTAGAATGTTCGGTGTCTTCTGGGGAACGGTTGCGATGGTTGAATTAATGGATATCGCGTTCTCTGTAGATAGCGTACTTGCTGCATTTGGTGTATCAAATGAAGTTTGGATTTTACTATTAGGCGGAATGCTCGGTATTTTAATGATGCGTGGTATTGCTGGCGTATTTTTAAAATTGTTAGAGCGTATTCCAGAATTAGAAACAACAGCGTATATTTTAATTCTAATTATTGCAGCGAAAATGTTATTGTCTCTAATTGATATTCACATTAGTCATACACTGTTCTTTATTATTTTACTTGTAGCATTTGGAGCAACATTTATAATTCACTACATGAAGAATTCTGGACAGGCTAAAGAAGAAGTTGCAGCTACTAAAAATAATCATAAATAATTGAAATGGGTTTGCTCGTTATGCGAGCGCCCATTTTTTATAACTAAAAATAGTTTATAATAGAAGAGAGACTTTATAAAAACGTAAATGTTTTTGGAGGTGAACTGTTGTGTTTTCACGTTTTACACTTCAACCATGTGCATTAAAAGAAGAATCAGATTTAAAACAATTTGAAGCGCTTTTAGAAAAACGCCCACAATATGAACTGACAGAGAATGAAATGAAATTTAGTTATATAGCAACGCGTATTCTTGGTGTTCCTAATGATGTAGATGAATATTTCAATGATTTATTTGATTATAGTGAAGCAAAAGGGATTGAGGTTTTGCATGAACAAAATTTAAATAAGGTGATTGATTCCGAAAAACTGCGTCATATTCAAGAAGTTTTTGCGTTACATCAAGAAGCACCAAATGGACTTACAGTAAATAGGCTTGTAGCCCATTTGTCTGGAAAGCAACTATTACCGCAAGTAGACAATCCTGATTTGCAACATTATATACATACGACGTTTATTTCTGTATTGAAATTGTATGAGAAACAACATAATCAATCTTTAAAGACAGAAGGATTCCGTCGTTTCTTAATCGATATGATTAAGTTAAGTGAGAATTATGTAACGAAGTGGTTTTCTACGATTAATTATAAGAAACAAATGCCGCGTATCATTTGGTATGGTGATGCACAGGAAAGTCGTATATATTTCTTATACTTTCTTATTATGCTCGGCTGTGATGTACTTTATTATCACCCGGAAGGAAAAGATGGCTTTGAGAATATCGATGAAGCGGGAAGAACTTTTGTTGTGTCTCATTCAAGCCGTATTTCTCTTGAACCATTTCCCGATCGTCGTCGCGAACGCGTCGCAACAGTAGCGTACCAAGCTTCAAAGGAAATTGAGCAAGTACTTCACCATGATAATTCACTACTGTATAAGCCGTGGCAATTCCGTTCGTATACACCTGTAGCACGTACATTAAAAACGACATATGATGAACTCTTTTTAATTACGAAAGAAAAGTCGTTTGTACGCCCAACATTCTTTGTTGAAAATAAACACATTTATATCCCTTCTTTATTTGCAAAAATATCAGGCGTTTCAAAGAACGATAAAGAATATTTTCAACGATTAAAGGCAGTTACATCATTCGATAACAGTTTATTAATTAATACATTCCCGTTTACGAAAGAACAAAAAGCGAATTTCCAATATCATTACCGAGATGCATTGGACCGCGGAGGAAAGTTACACCCGGATTTAATTATGAATAGCCATTGGTGGCCGCATAAGCGTTTACCGGAAGGTTTACAGCATGGTATTGCAGAGGCAATCATCCATACGTGTGAAAGTGAAATGTGTAAACCAGTTGGGAAAGAGATGAAACAAGAGGTAGCACTATATGTTTTCGCGCAGCTCTCTCAAATACCACCGAATATTTTAGAACAGCTTGAGAAATTTGATTATTCACAAGATGTACCGAAAATTGTTATATTTAATAATGAGAAGAGTGGAGAATTAACTCGTTCCGATGCTGTTTTACTACTATTTTTAAATCAAATTGGAGTAGATGTATTCCATTTCAATCCAACGGGGAGAAACGATATTGAACCGTATATTGAAGCAGGCGCATTTGATTCACATTGGCTTGAGGAAGTTAATTTTGATCTTGAGTTTCATGGTTCATCAGCCTATAAAAATTTATCACAAACAATAAAAGGACTATTTCGTCCATTTTTATAAGGAAAGGGAGAATACCATATGAATAACCCAGTCGTACTAGATTCAAAAACAGAATTAAATGAGCAAACCGCACAAGATGTCCGTTTACAACTTAGACAAGATGCGGAAGTACAACGTATTTATAATGCGGTAGATATTAAAGATCAGTTAGAATTAATCGAGCTTGGAAAAGAACCGTCTATGGAAATTTCACGTTTCGCTGATCAAATTTTACATACAATGTCTTTATCAAAAATAGAAGATTCTGGTGAATTATTAAAACAGCTTGGTAAAATTATGGACAGGTTTGATAGTAAAGATTTTGCGGAAGAGAAAAGTGGTTTCTTCTCACGTATGTTCAAAAAAGCAGATAAAATGATTGAACAAATCTTTAGTAAGTATCAGACAATGGGTCGCGAAATGGATAAAGTATACGTAGAAATTACGAAGTATCAAGATGAAATGAAAAAATCAATTGGTACGTTAGATGGCTTGTATGAGCAAAACTTAAAGTATTATTTAGATTTAGAAAAGTACGTAGTGGCAGGAGAAATGTTATTAGAGCGTTTAAATACAGAGTTAGTCCCGATGTATGAAGAGCGCGTACGTAATAATGATCAACTAGCAGGTATTGAATTAGAATCACTTAAAAACTCTGTTGAAATTTTAGAGCAACGTATTGATGATTTAGAAAAGGCACGTATGGTTGCTCTACTTACAGCACCACAAATTCGTATGATTCAACGTGGTAACAATAAATTAATCGGTAAGATTAATACAGCATTTATTACAACGATTCCTATCTTTAAAAATGGTATCATTCAAGCGGTAAATGCGAAACGTCAAAAGCTTGTTGCAGATTCTATGGCTGAACTTGATCGTCGTACAAATGAGTTACTGAAGAAAAATGCACAAAATATCGCAACTCAAAGTGTGGAAGTAGCGAGATTATCAGGTTCTTCTAGTATTAAGATGGAAACCCTTGAAGAAACTTGGAACATTATTTCAAGAGGTATGCAAGAAACACAACAAATTGAAGAGCAAAATAAACGTGAGCGTGAAGAAAGTCGTAAGCGCATGGCTACACTAACAGAAAACATCAAAAAAGAATTACAAGGATAAAGTGAAACTTTAATCAGTGGGTTTTTGTTCATCCTCACTGATTGTTAACCTTCACCAATTGGGCGTTTATGGGCAGTTGATCTCCCACCTCAAGCTGAATTTTGAGGTGGGAGTTTTACTACCGGGAAAATAGTGGGATAAAGAAAAGGCAATGAGGAACAGTCCTCATTGCCTTTTAGTTTCTCTTAACTAATTTAATGATTTCATTCACAACGAGCGGAATGATACTTAACAAGAGAACAAATCCCCAATCGCGTAATGTTAATGCATGTACACCGAATATATTCGCTAGAGGAGGGATGGAGATGATACATACTTGCATAAGAACACCAATAAGAAGTGAGAAGACTAAGTATTTATTTGTAAATATCCCAATTGAGAAAATCGATTTCGTTCTTGAACGCAAGTTAAATGAATGAACGAGCTGAGAAAAACTAAGAACGACAAATGCCATCGTTTGAGCATGTAATAGAGCATCTTCATCAATTTGCTCTGGGAAAAGTGGAAATAAGTTTGTATCTCCAGCATAGAGTTTCGCCCCAACGATAAAGGCTGCTAACGTTAAAAATCCAATTACAACACCATTGAAAATAAGAAAAGGGACGCTCCCGCTAAATAGACTTTCTTTCGCACGTCGTGGTTTTTCTTTCATCACATCTGAATCTTCAGGATCAACACCGAGTGACAATGCAGGAAGTGTGTCGGTAATTAAATTAACCCACAAAATGTGGATTGGGCGTAATGGTGTCGCCCAGCCAAGTAAAATAGCTAAAAATAAAGCGATAATTTCTCCGAAGTTACAAGAGAGTAGGAAGAGAATCGATTTTTTTATGTTACGGTAAATATTTCTGCCTTCTTCAACGGCTTTAACGATAGATGAGAAGTTATCGTCTGTTAAAACGACATCTGCTGCGCCTTTTGCAACATCTGTCCCTGTAATGCCCATTGCTACGCCAACATCTGCTTGTTTTAAAGATGGAGCATCATTGACGCCATCACCAGTCATAGAAACGATATTTCCTTTCGCACGTAATGCTTTTACAATCTTCACTTTATGTTCTGGAGAAACCCTAGCGAATACATGTAAGTGATTAATTTTGCTTGCTAGTTCTGTATCTGAAATGTTATCTAGTTCAGTTCCAATCATAATTTCAGATTTTTCTTCAGCAATACCAAGTTCTTTAGCAATTGCAAAGGCGGTATCCTTATGATCACCAGTAATCATAACTGTACGAATACCAGCTTTTTTACACTCTGTAATGGAATCTTTTACTTCTGTGCGTGGTGGATCAATCATACCGACAAGACCGATAAAGATGAGATTTTCTTCGAGATGATTTATATCCACATCATTCGCATTATATTGTTTAAATGCGAATGAAAGTACTCTTAAAGCTTCTTGAGACATTGCCCCGGCAGCTTCTAATATTTGATTTTTATCAGAATTTGTGAAGACCTCAACTTTGTCATTTATAAAGATATGGGTGCAGTGAGGTAAAAGTTTATCAATAGCACCTTTCGTCATACTGTAGTAGCTTTCATCGTATGTATGCACTGTTGACATCATTTTACGATCAGAATCAAAAGGTAGCTCGTTAACACGTTCATGTTTATTTTCTAAATGATCTTTTTGCATGTTAAAAGTGCTTCCAGCAACGAGAAGGGCAATTTCAGTAGGGTCCCCAGTTTGGGATTCACTACTATAAGACGCATCATTACATAACACCATATTTTCTAACAATAGACGGTGTACGTCATTATTTACATTCAAATTTTCTAACTGAGCGTATGTGTTATCACTATAAAAGTGAGTAACGGTCATTTTATTTTGCGTTAATGTACCTGTTTTATCTGAACAAATAATTGTGACAGACCCGAGAGCTTCAACAGCTGGTAGTTTACGAATGATAACGTTTTGTTTAATCATACGCTGCACGCCAATTGCAAGAACGATGGAAACGATAGCTGGTAGTCCTTCAGGAATAGCCGCTACAGCTAAACTAATTGCAGTCATAAACATTTCTAACGTATCGCGTCCTTGTAAAAAACCGATGAGAAACATAATAGCGCAAATGGCTACAGCGACAAAGCCTAAATATTTTCCTACTTGTGCTAAGCTTTTTTGAAGTGGTGTCATATCATCATCTGATTCATGTAAAAGGGTAGCAATCTTACCAATTTGTGAGTTCATACCAGTTTCAACAGCAACACCAACGCCACGTCCGTATGTTACTAGCGTCGACATAAAGGCCATGTTTTTTTGATCGCCCAGTGGCACTTGTTCATCAGTTTGCATAGAAGGATGATAAAGTGCATCCTTATCAACAGGGACGGACTCACCAGTTAGAGCAGATTCTTCAACTTTTAAATTTGCTGTTTCGATAAGTCGTAAATCACATGGTATATAACGTCCAGCATCGAGCATGACGATATCACCTGGAACGACTTGTTCAGATGGAATTTCTTTTAGTTCGCCGTCTCGTTTTACGATAGCTTTAGGTGTTGCCATTTTTTTTAGTGCTTCCAAAGCTTGCTCAGCCTTTGACTCTTGGATGACACCAATAACTGCATTTAATATGACAACGAGCGCGATAATGCTTGCATCTGCCCATTCACCTACAAAGGCAGAAATAAGGGCAGCTATAAGAAGAACATATACGAGGACGTCATTAATTTGGGAAAAAATCCGCTGCCATAAAGTACGTTTTTGTTTTACTGTTAATTCATTTGAACCAAATTGTTTTAAGCGTTCATTTACACCGTCAGTGGTTAAACCACTTTGTTCATTTGTTTTAAGATCCGTTAATATTTGATCTTTCGTCTTACTGTACCATTTGCTCATAAGTAAGCACCTCCAGTAAAAACAGTTAGCAATGGTAGTGTTGCTATTATTTGTGAGTAGTATGTACGGAGAAAAAATCTAAGATGAGCTTCTACTTCTATTGTACAATATTTTACAGTTGGTTGAGGAAAAGAGAAGAGTTGTCATGAATTTGTTGGAAATAAAAAAGAGCCTCATATAAGAGAGGCTTTTTTACTTTTTAATTAATGTACCTAATTCTTCTGTAATAGCTTGCATTTCACTAATGCTGAATGTTTCACGTTTCATAACATGCTCATAGATGTCACGTAAGTCCTCGTACATTTCTTCGTTAAAGCTAGCAGCTCTCATCGCTCCAGCATTAACCATACGTAATTTTTCTTTAATAGCTTCGACCATATATTCAACGTTTTCTTCTGACTTTACGGATAAATCCACCGAAGTGTCCCCCTTTAAAATAACATAAGGCTATCTTAACATTTTTTTATCATTTTCGTTAATGAATCTTTTCAATCCTATTAAATTAGTAGGGATTTCCTTTATATTTAATAATTGGTTGTTTATACTATAAGTATATATTAAGAAATGCACCAAGAAAGGAAGAAACAAAAATATGGTTCAAGTATTATTTGTTTGTCTTGGGAACATTTGCCGTTCTCCAATGGCAGAAGCGATTTTTCGAGATCTTGTCGTAAAAGAGGGACTTGAAGAGAAAATTGTCATTGATTCTGCAGGAACTGGAGATTGGCACATTGGTCATCCGCCACATAAAGGAACACAAAAAATTTTAAAAGAAAATGAAGTCGTTTTTGAAGGAATTAAAGCAAGGCAAGTAGAAAAAGAAGACTTAACAAAGTTTGATTATATTATTGCCATGGACAACAAGAATATAGCAGATTTAAAAAGTTTAGGTAAAACTGGAGGCTATATTGGTAGGCTGTCCGACTTTGTTCCAGACGGTGGCTGGACAGACGTTCCTGACCCTTACTATACAGGGAACTTTCAAGAAGTGTATGACCTTGTAACAGAAGGGTGTGCAAAGCTATTAGCTTTCATTCGAAATGAACAAGGAATATGAGGAAGCTTAGAAAGAAATACTTTCTAACATAAGAAATGAAAGGGTGAAGGAATATGGCAAAGAAAAATAATATTGCTCGAAACATTGCGCTTGGTGTAGCGGCAGGTGTAGCTGTATCCATGTTAAAGAAAGAAAACCGTGAAAAAGTAAAAAACACTGCTGAAAAAGCAAAAACAAAGATGATTGAAATTGGTGAAAATGCAAAGATTAAAGAAAAAGTGCAAACTGTTACAGATAAAGGACGCGAACTTGCTGATTTCAATGTAGTGAAAGCGAAAGTAGCAGAAATTAAAAAATTGACGCCGTCAGTTGTAGAGACGTTAAAAGAAACGAAAGAAATTTTTAGTAAGAAAAAAATGGAGCGAGAAGAAAAGCCAGAAACGATTGAAATTCAAGCTGTATCTCCAAAGGTAGATGAGCTTAAAGCAGAAGAAGAGCCAGTAGTTGCTGAAGATGGTGGTATGAAAGAAGCACGTGAATTATTTATGAAAGACTCACATGCAGAGGAAAAAAAAACTGAAGCGTACATTGAGTTAAAGCAAGATAAAGAAGAGAAGAAAAGCGTTTAAACATATATGAGAAAAATTTTAGAAAAGGTAAGAAGAAATCGCACTTATTCGTTCGGTAAAGATTTATACGATCGGACGATGCGTGATGATGTAGCGGGCTTGGCAGCACAGCTCGCTTATTTCTTCTTACTTGCTATTTTTCCTGGGCTTGTTTTCTTAATTACGCTTCTTGGATTTATTGACCTTCAAACAGAAAGTGTGCTCAATTTATTAGAACCGTACGTACCTGAAGATGCAATGTACTTAATTGAAGTAAACGTAGATAAAGTTGTAAATGAGCAAAATGGTGGTTTATTATCATTTGGTTTACTGTCGATGCTATGGTTTGCTTCAAATGGAGTAAATGCGGTTATGAATGCTTTTAACCGTGCGTATGATGTAACCGAAACACGTTCCTTTATTAAAACAAGAGCTTTATCAATTGTGTTTACATTAGCCATCATTTTTATGATTGTGTTTGCTCTAATTGTCCCAGTGTTCGGACAAGTGATTGGGGCAGCGGTATTTAAAGCAATTGGTTTATCGGATAGTTTTTCTTACGTATGGAGTATTACACGATTAGTAGCGAGTTTCTTCGTACTATTTGCCTTGTTTAGTTTTTTATATACATTTGCACCAGATCGAAAGTTAAAAAGAAGAGAAGTCATTTCAGGAGCAATATTTGCTACTGTAGGGTGGATTGTGGTATCGTACTCATTTGCTTATTATGTAGATAAGTTTGCGAATTACGCCAATACATATGGTGGTCTCGGTGGAATTATTATTTTAATGTTATGGTTTTACTTAACTGGATGGGTAATTTTACTTGGCGGTGAAATTAATGGTCTACTCCATCACTATAGAACGGGTGACAATAATTCCCGTAATGAATAATGAGCTCTTGTTCCATAATAAAAAGGAACAGGGGGGATATTTCATGAGTAATAATAAAAAGAACCACAATAATAAAAACAACAATAAACAAAAGAGCAGTTCGCATCCGAAGCATAAAACAAGTAGTAGTGCGAACGGGCATAATAGCTACCATTAAAAAAAGCGGGTCCTCTATGAGGGACCCGTTTTTATTTGTTTCCTTTTAATAATCGTAACCCGTTTAAAATGACAAGAATTGTACTTCCCTCATGCCCAATAACACCAAATGGAAGAGCTAAAAATTGCAAGAAGTTTGAACAGATTAGCAGTGCAATTACAGCTAGAGAAAATACTACATTTTGCTTTACAATACGGTTCATTCGTTTTGATAAACGGATGGCTTGGGAAAGTCGAGACAATTCGTTCTTCATAAGTACAACGTCTGCAGTTTCTAAAGCTACGTCTGTTCCTTCACCCATTGCAACACCAATGCTAGCAGTAGCGAGCGCGGGTGCATCATTTATACCATCTCCGACCATTGCTACTGTACCGTATTTTTCTTTTAACTTTTTAATCGTTTCAACTTTTGTTTCTGGTAAACAGGATGCATAATATTCTTTTATATTGCTTTCAGCAGCAATGGCTTTTGCGGTTTCTTCATTATCGCCAGTAATCATGATTGCTTCCACACCAATGCTTTGTAAATCGCGAATGGCAGCAATGGTTTCTTGGCGGAGTGTATCTTTTAAAGCGATAAGTCCAAGAATACCATCTTCATCACTTATATAAACGACAGTTTTCCCTTCTTTTTCAAGGGAGGTAGAAATACCATTATGAAATGTCTTTGTTTGTTCCCCGATAAAATCAGCTTTACCAATTTTATAAGCTTTATTTTCTAATGTTCCTTTTAATCCAAAACCAGTTACATCTTCAACGTTTTCGGGTTTTTTTATCGAAATATCATAAGCATGTTTTGCATATTTAACAATGGATTCAGCTAAAGGATGTGTAGAGTGACTTTCAATTGATGCTGTAATAGAAAGTACTTCACTTTCTGCTATACCTTCTCGAACATATACATCTGTTACAGTAGGTCTTCCTTGTGTTAATGTTCCTGTTTTATCAAAGGCAATCGCCTTTACTGAAGCTAGACGTTCTAAATGAATGCCGCCTTTAAAGAGAATACCGTTTCTCGCTCCGTTAGAAATTGCAGATAAAGTTGCGGGTGTAATAGCTGCAACTAGTGCACAAGGAGAAGCGACTACAAGTAAAATCATAGCGCGATAAAATGTTTCATTCCAACTCCAATCCAGTAAGAAGTGAGGAACGAACATCATAAGCGCAACAACGAGTAGTACACCTTTTACGTATGTTCCTTCAAATTTTTCGATGAATAGTTGTGATGGTGATTTTTCACTTTGTGCACTTTGAACGAGACGAATAATCTTTTGGAATAATGTTTGATCGCTCGGCTTTGTAATTGTAATTTCAATAGCACCACGTAAATTCACAGTTCCAGCAAACACTTCATCGCCGAATTTTTTCTCATTCGGAATAGGTTCTCCTGTAATAGCAGCTTCATCAATATTTGTTTCACCATTCTGAATTGTGCCATCAGCAGGAACACGTTCACCGGGTTTAATTAAAATAATGTCGTTAATTTGTAATTCTCCAACAGGAACACATTCCTCGGTTCCATTTGAAATACGTAATGCTTCTTCAGGCTGTAAATCAAGAAGTGCTGAAATTTCTTTTTGACTTTTACTTAACGTATAAGATTCCATTGCACCACTTAGCGCAAAGATGAAGATTAAAATAGCACCCTCTGCCCAATAGCCAATCATGGCAGCACCGATAGCAGCAAAGAGCATGAGCATTTCAACATTTAGCTCTTTCTCTTCAATTGTGTCTGCAATGCCTTCTTTCGCTTTTGCAAATCCTCCAATTACATAAGCGAGGATATAGAAAGTAATACCTACACTTATCGCCTCATTTTTTGTGAATAACCAGCCAGCTAAAATGAAAATACCAGATAAGATTGCAAATATAAGTTCATAGTGCTTTTTTAGTGTTTGAATCCAAGATGGACTAGGTACGTTCTGTTTTGATGGTAATGTTTTTACTTCCGAGTTCATTATTACTCGCCCCTTTCAAATTCTTATTGAGAAAAAGAATCAAAATCGAAACCCCTATAAAACGACGAAAGCTGCCATCCGTAACGGATAGCAGCATTTCTGTTAAATCTGATTTTAATAGTTATTATGTTGTAATTATTCTATAGTATAGCATATGTTTTTGAGAGATGATATGTTTTTGTTTCAAGTATAAACCGAAAACTTGTGTTTTTACAGTTCCTTTGGTATATATGAATATTGTTCATAAAAAGATCGGAAAGGAAGACAACAAGTGAAGACAGAGAAATTTTTTACTCATCCGATTGGTGTATTTATTGCTGCGATAGTAGCAACCTTTTTATGGGGAAGCGCATTTCCCTTTATTAAATTAAGCTATGCTGAACTTGGGATTCGGCCACAAGAAGTCGGAGAACAAATATTATTTGCTGGTTATCGCTTTTTCTTATCTGGTGTAATGCTCTTATTATTTTTTAAAGCGCTAGGAAAAGATATGCAGTTCAAAAAAGGAACAGGGAAGCAGTTAGTTCAAATTGGTTTGTTCCAAACTTTTCTTCAATATATATGTTTTTATATTGGAATGAGTTATAGCTCAGGAATTGAAGGAGCGATTATTTCAGGAACATCATCATTCTTTCAAATTTTACTCGCACACTTTTTATATAAAGATGATGCTCTCAATATGAGAAAAATAATGGGCGTATCAATCGGATTTTGTGGTGTCATTTTAGTGAATGTACCGAGTGATGGAAGTTTATCATTCCATTTTGGAATAGGTAGCTTATTACTTCTTGGGGCAGCGATGATGTATTCGTATGGAAATATATTAGCAAAAGAGGGTAGTAAAACGTTAGATATTGGGTATATGACAGCATACCAAATGATTTTTGGATCAGTTGGGTTACTATGTATAGGTGCATTACAAGTTGGAGCGATGCCATTTACTTTTAACCTATATACGATACTTATGCTCATATATTTATCGTTCTTATCGGCAGCGGGATTTTGTATATGGAATACAATTATGAAGTATAACAAAGTAGGAAAAGTCTCGATGTATATGTTCTTCATACCTGTCTTTGGTGTGTTATTATCAAGCATGATTTTAGGAGAAGCAATTCATTCATTTGTATTATTCGGTCTAGCATGTGTAGCAGTGGGAATCATTGTCGTAAATCGTACCCCGGCTAAGCAGAAAATGGAGCAAAAAAAACAAGTAGCGTAGAGAACAAAAAAGCGATTAAAATGGAAGAACAGTATTGTTCTTCTTTTTTTATGTAGAAAAAGGAGAACAGACTATATATAACGAAAAAAGATACATTAAAGCATTTATTGAGGAGAACATATTATGAATGTACTTTACATTGTGTTAATCGGACAAATAATTATTTTTTTAACAGGAGCAATTTATGCAATAGGACAGACAAAAAGAACAAGAGAAAATATGCCGTTACCTTTAGCAGTTCGTCTTATTCTTAGTTTTTCTTTAACAGGTAGTGCGATTTGGATATGGCTACAAGATCCATCGATAGAGTATAGCAGCTGGGTTGCATTAGGAATGACTTTATCGACTTTAGGAGATTTATTTATGGCAGGTTTGATTCCCTTTGGCCATCGATTAATTGGAGGGATGGTTACTTTTGCTCTTGCCCATTGTTTTTATGTAAAAGCATTTTTGCAAACAGGTATTTCATGGAATGGTTTTTGGATTGGTTTACTCGTATACGGACTCTTTCTAATTATAGGGTGGTTCTTTTTTATCCGAAATGAAAAACAGGACAAACTGTTTACGATAGGAGCCCTAATTTACGGCTTGTGGGTTGGGGGAATGGCTTGCTTTGCATTCGCCTTATACTATGAGAATACAGGAATATGGTGGATACCAGCGCTTGGTGGTTTGCTGTTTGTGATTTCTGATTTTATTATTGGTGTGACAGATATTGGTGGCCGCAAGCTGAAGTATGAACCACTTTGGATTTGGTTTACATATGTCGCTGCTCAGATGTGTATTGTATATGTAGGACTATAAAAAGATGCTCTCAAAAATAGTAGATAGACTATTTTGAGAGTATCTTTTTCTTTGATATTCTAATATATTTGTTTAATTAGTTTTAGTATTTGTTAAGTGTAAAATTCATAGGAAAATTTCTGCTTAATAAATATAAAATATGATATATCAAAATAATAAACTTGTAAGGAATAGTGTTTTAAAATTTGTAATATTATAATTATATAATTTAGAATTTTATGGAAAACAACTATCTGAAGTATTTATAATATAAATAAAAAGACAATGAGATGGTGGAATGATGCAAAAGAAAAAACGTTTGCGTGAGTTCTTTGGAATAATTGCAAGTGCATGTTTATTAGCGTTTTTGGCAAAAATCTTTTTGTTTTTCCCTACAACTGTAAAAGGAGCATCTATGAAGCCAACGTTACAAGATGGGGATAAGATAATTGTTAATAAGTTGGCAAAGCAATTTGAAAGTTATGGTAGAGAAGACATTATTGTTGTGAAGACGGATAATTTTTATGTGAAAAGAGTGATTGGGTTACCGGGTGATGTAATTGAGATGAGAAATGACCAATTATATGTGAATCATGAGGTGAAAAATGAGGAGTATTTGCATAGTAATAAAAAACAAGCTGAAAAAAAACTGATGAATTTAACAGAGGACTTTGGACCTATTACAATTCCTAAAAATAAGATTTTTGTTATGGGAGATAATCGCTTAATAAGTAGGGATAGTAGAAATGGTTTAGGACTTATTGATAGAGCAGATGTATTAGGAAAGTTAGCGGCAATTTATTATCCATTTGAACATGTGAAAATAATAAATTAAAGTAAAAAACCAAGCAAATTTCAGTTTGCTTGGTTTTTTATGTTAAACAGTAGGAGACTCGTTAGATACAAAGACGTCTTCATTGTTTTGGTTAGTACTTATAACAAATTTGTGTTGCAATAGTTGTAGTTTAAATAATGCTAAAGGATCATGATAAGTTTCTGGGTTGCTTCTTAGCGTTGCTAATGTTTGTTCGTCTTCTTGTATTTCAAGTTGAGCGGCTTCTACATTTTGTTTCAATACGCTAAGTGGATCTTTAAAGAACATCATGATATCACGCTCTAGTGCACCTTCAAATACTTCAAATTGAAGGAAGAATTGTTTTGAAATTGTTTGGGCAATTTCTGTATAGTCTTCCGTTTCAATATATTGTTTATATTTGTTTGCGAGCATAGATTGGTTTTTTTGCATATTACCAAATAATTTTCCGGCACTCTTTAAGAAAAATTGTGTCGGTGTGAAGCGTAATAAAATGTTGATGTTCGTTACTGTAATTCTATTTGTCATTCGTACGACATCTCGATGCCAATCATCTAGTAATTTGAAATCGCAAGGAAGTTTCATACGTTCTTCTTTATATAATTTATTGAACGTTTCACTCATTTCATCTAAATAAGCTTGAGCTTGAATAAATTCATTATGTGCTGTTTCAATCCAGTCTTGAATAGACCCAGTAAATTTAGGAAGAAGCACTTGTTGTACATGTTTGTCAATTCGTTCGTTCATCGCAGCATTTAATTCTTCATGAACTAATTTGAAATCACTATCTTCTTGAACAAGGTCAGAACAGCTCTGTAATAATTCAGGAATTTGAGAATGTATATCTTGTGTAATTTCTTCTTTCGTTAAAAGATAAGATTCTGTAATAGAACGGATTTTGTCTTTTTCAAGAGCAGTAAGATTGTTAATAAATCCATTAAGTTTTACAGATATATGTTTATTCCAGCGTACTGATTTCACTAATGTATGTTCTAATTCTACACGTTCATTTACAAGGTAAGCGATTGTCTTTTGAGTAAACCATATTAGCTTTTCTATACGTTCTTTCTCTATGTCACGTTCTGCAAGATTAGAGAGAATGGACTCTGTTACATCCCCAAGTTGCTGGCTACTCTCTTGGGAAGGAGAGTACGGGAAGAATTTTGCATTTGGGAAATGGACTGTAAGTTTACTAATTAGATTTTCATTGGTAGTCGTATTATTTGTGTGTAATACGAAATGAATTTGTAAGTTTGGCACTTGTTCACGTAAATAAAGTAATGTATCAAGTTCTTCGCCATGTAATGGTGAGGCAGAATTTAATATGTAAATAAGGCTCTCTGCTGCCTGTAAGTATTCAAAGTATGAGCTGTTTTTATCCAATTGTCCTTGAACAGATGGTGTAACAAGAAATGCAAACTTATTTTTTCTTAAAAATCTACTTGGTAACTTAATTTCTATACATTTTTTCTCAAGTTCTGACTGGGAAGATGTATCCATTATTTGATGGACTTCATCAAAGTTCGAGATGTTTTTTACATCTAGATCATTGAATTCCGTTATTGCAGTTTGACTATCGTCTTTAAATAGAATAGGAGCTGTTAAAGTCTCAGTTAAGATGTTCTCTCCTAATATTGAATTAACGAATGACGCTTTATCATGGTCACTTGTTCCAGCTATTAGTAGTTTATTAACATGTAAATCACATAGTTCATGGACGAGTAGCGTAAATTGATGACTTAAATCTACATCATTTTTCTCGGCCCATTCAGCAATTGTTTCGAATAGATGAGAAACGGTTTCCATATCTACATTTGTTTCAGCTGATGAATTAGAAAGTAAGGCTCCAGCACTTTTTACGAGTAATGATTCTAAAGTTGTAGGTGCAACTTCATTCCATGCTAATACGGCGGCAGAAACAAGTAAGGAATCCTTTGCTTTTGTTAAACTAAACCAATTTGTTAATAAATCAGGAACAAGACCGTTTAATTCATGCATAAAATGATCGCCAGTAATTAATGCAAAGTATGTTTCTTGGTAGCGGATAGAAATTTCATTCCAATTGTCATTGTTATCTGTTTCAATATGTAAAAATAAATGATTCATGCTTTGGATCCAAGAAAGGTATAATGGTTCATTTTGATAGCTGTTCCAAAGGGCAATAACAAACTCTTTAAATTGGACTTGGTCAATTGCATATAAAGCTTTTAAAGAATCATAGAAATATTCTGGTTTGATTTGTTTAGTAAATCCTTGGTTTACGTAATGGATTAAAGTATCGAACCAATGTAATGACTTTGTTCGAATTCCCTCTTGAACTGCAAGTTCGATAGCGTTGTTCCAATCTTCTTGTTTTTCATAGAAAGAACGTGCGATTGCAGTAATATTCGGATAGTCTGGTTGAAATGCCACAGCTTCACTAATCGTCTTAAAAGCTAATCCTAAACGATCTTGCTCGATATAAAGAGAAAGAAGTTGCAAGGAAACTTCCATCGTAAGAGTTGTACCTTCAGTTTGAATAGATTGATAAATTTCTTCTGCTTTTGGTAAGAATCCGAGTTCAAAATAGGCATCAGCAATATTTTTGGTTGCCCAAAGTTCAAGGTCGTTATTTACTTTCTCCCACTTAAATATGGCTGCTTCAAAATCTTTATTTTGATAATAAAATTCACCTTGAGCAAAGCGAATATTAGAAATGTTGGAGAATTCATTTTTAGATTCATTTATGTATGCTTCACCGAGTACTTCCGATACTGGAGTAGAAATTTCTTCTGTTAAAAATGTTTTATAGTAAACTTTTTGGATAAATTGATTTTCAATGGTCATGTTCGTTCCCCCCTGTATAATTTAGAAAAATGATGTTGTATGTAAAAGGGTACATGTTTTTTAATAGATAGAAGTTGTATTATATAGACCAAACTATGTTTTTGCTAGATGTATCATTTTTCTTGAGAGTTAAACCGTTGCGAAAAGTAGCTTTCCTTTATTGTAACAAAAAAACAAGCATATGAATTTTTATTTTTTAATCCTGATTGGTGTGGGCTAATAATCAGTGGAGATAGACAAAATACCCACTGATTAAAGTTTCACTTGATCGCTGTTAAAAGAATGGGTAGAAGTAGAGTTCATTATAAAAACAATGTATAGTGAATATGTATACCATGTTTGTCTTAAAGAGAGAACGGGCAAAATGTGGAATAACGATCGTGCATAGGATGTGTCTTCCGAATGGAACAACATATTGGCGAGTTAATCGCGCATTATGGGTATTTTGGAATTATTATAGCATTGGCTGGTGGGATTGTCGGATTACCGATACCAGACGAGTTTTTATTGACCTTTGTTGGTTATAATGTTTCAAAAGGCGTTATGTCAGGAACTGCTGCTTTTTCAAGTGGGATGGCGGGTGCGATGTTAGGTATTACATTAAGTTACATATTAGGTTTAAAACTCGGTCTGCCTGTTTTAAAAAAATATGGGCCGAAAGTTAGAATTAAAGAACATCACATTGAAAAAACACATGTTTTATTTGAAAAATACGGTCCATTTCTTTTAATGATTGGTTACTTTATACCAGGAGTACGTCATTTAACAGCATATTTTGCTGGGGTTTCGAATTTAACATTTTGGCGTTTTTGCTTGTACGCTTACGGTGGTGCGCTCATTTGGATAAGTGTTTTTATCGGACTTGGCTGGAAATTAGGAGAGAAGTGGCGATTTGTCGAGTATAGTTTACATCATTATGGAATATGGATTTTAATCATTTCAGCAGTTGTTACATGCATTGTATGGTTTTACATAAAGAAAAAGAAAAACCGCTAATAGCGGTTTTTTTAGCTGAAAGCAATAAATAGTACACCAGCTGTAATAAAGACTACACCGATACCAGTCATAAAGTTTAACTTTTCACCGAGTATAATCATCGCAAGAATAATAGAAAACACTACACTTAATTTATCGATAGGGGCTACTTGAGAGACCTTTCCTGTTTTTAAGGCAAGAAAATAAAATAGCCATGACGAAGCACCTGCAACCCCACTTAATGTGATAAATAGCAGTGCTTTTTTATTTAGCAGTACGTCGCCGATATTTTGAAATTTACCTTGTATAATAATAACGCCTATCATAAATAATGCCATAATAATAGAACGAACTGTCGTAGCAACATTGGCATCGATTCCATCTAAACCAATCTTTCCAAAAATAGATACAAGGGCAGCAGCAATTGCTGATAATAGTGCGAATAATAGCCATGAGCTCATAGTAAAATTCCTCCAATCTTACATTATTATACATGAAAATCATTCTCATGTATTAATAACGAAATAATCCCCACCTTATATTTTTAATAAGGTGGGGATTATTATACTACTCTGCAATTTCCTCATATAAAAAGTAAGTTACATTATAAATATGTTCTACTTCATCGTCTGTCATAAACAATAATTCGTCACGCTCAATTCCTTTTTTCTTTTCAATAAACTCAATCATGTTTTTACGTTCTTCTCTTTTCATCAATTTTATTTCTCCTCTCAGTCTGTTTTAATACAGTTTATTTAAGTTACTGCTATTATATAACAGAATCTTTAGAAAGTTCCACCTATTTTATTGTTTTTTTCAGAAGAACTTTTCGACAAAACAAGCCCACCTAAGGGGGGCTTGTTTTATTTTATAGTCGTAAAAACTCGGGCTCCGTCGTACCTGCACCATCGATGTAATAAATTGTGTCAGGATTGATTTTTATTAATACGTAATTAGGGTCTTCAGGACCAAGTAACCAGCGTTTTAAGCTATTATTCCAAAACTTGTTTTTTAATGTTGAGTCTTCCTCGATTGAAGCTAAGCCTTCAACTTCTATATAATCTTCATCTAATTTTTTTCCTTCTCGTCCAAGCAGTACATGTACATTTGGATTGTTTTCGATATCTGTTATCTTTTTTGATTGTCGATCTGTTGCAACGTATAGTACAAAATCTTCATGGAAAAACATCATAAAAGCGCTGTGTGGCTTCTCATTACGTACAGTAGATAACACACCTGTTCTTTGTCCTTGAATAATCGTTGCAATTTTTTCTTTTAAGTGCATACTTTTAACCTCTTTTCATAATTTATAATTTTCTCCGTTTAAACAAGATAAATTAAATATCTTTCATACTGTTTTCTTCAATCTGATTTTTTAAACGTAATTGTGATGAAATCGGACAAGTTAGGAGAAGAATAATATTAATGATGAGGAGAAATACATACGATGGAAGGATGGAAAGCATGTTTAATAAAATATTTCTTATAGTAGCGCTTATAGGTGTACCACTTTCTGTACTCGGAAAAACAATGCATTGGCCTCAAACGATTATGTTTGCTGTATATTGCATTACAATTATCGCATTAGCGGGGTTTATGGGGAGAGCAACAGAAAGTTTGGCAATTGTTTCTGGACCTCGAATAGGTGGATTATTAAATGCAACTTTCGGTAATGCCGTTGAACTTATCATTTCAATTTTCGCACTTCAGGCAGGATTAATTGAAGTTGTGTTAGCTTCGTTAACGGGTTCTGTACTTGGAAATTTACTATTAGTAGGAGGGCTGTCCTTTTTTATAGGTGGATTAAAATATAAAAGACAAAGCTTTAATGTTTACGACGCAAGACATAATTCAGCTTTATTAATTTTTGCTGTTGTCGTAGCCTTTGTTATTCCAGAAATTTTTTCAATGAAGATGGATGCGGGAAAGACGTATCAATTAAGTATTGGCGTATCTATTATTATGATTATTATGTACCTTGCTGCATTGCTATTTAAGTTAGTTACGCACCGTGGTGTATATCAACATAAAAGTGACGAAGTAGCGCATGAAGAAGAGCCAGAGTGGTCGAAAGGTAAAGCACTCCTTATTTTAGCGATAGCGACGATTGCAGTAGCTTATGTGTCGGAGGCTCTCGTGCATACATTTGAGACGGTTGCGAAGTCATTTGGCTGGTCAGAGTTATTTATAGGGGTTATTATCGTTGCAATTGTTGGAAATGCAGCGGAACATGCATCTGCAATTATTATGGCTTATAAAAATAAAGTAAATATTGCAGTTGAAATTGCAGTAGGTTCTACATTACAAATTGCGATGTTTGTTGCTCCTGTATTAGTATTGCTTTCTATGTTTTTTGTACAAAGGATGCCTTTAGTGTTTACAATACCAGAACTTGTGTCCATGATTACAGCTGTTTTCTTAACGATTGCAATCTCCAATGATGGGGATACAAACTGGTTTGAAGGAGGCACGTTATTAGCTGCGTACGTCATTATGGGAATTGGTTTTTATTTATTATGAAAAATAGGCATAACAATTGTGCTCAGAGAAAACAATAAACAAAGTAGTATATATACCTTTATGTAGGAAGGAGCCAGACAGGTGAAACGAGTATACAGCATATGTCTTTCAGCCATGGTCTCGTTTATTTTATTATTTCCTAACAGTAGTTTTGCAAAGACAACGGTAGAAACAAAAATGCCTTCATCTGTTTTAAATATTTCAAAAGACAATACGTTTCCAAACGATGCGCAAGATTTGCCGCGCTTGCAGCCTAGTAAATTTGCTCAAGAACTATTGAAAACAGCAAATATTAAAATTGAAAATCCGGACTTAATTCGGATGTTTAATGAAACGACAATTTCAAATGCACCGCTTGCAGTAGGGTACCGCGCGAAAATTTATTTAGGTCAATGGGCTTTAAATTATGAATCGGTAGATACATCGATTAATTGGGAATATAAACAAGTGAATCGTAATGTGTACGATAATCGAGGAGGAGATCGCTTATATCCACTTCGTTATAAGCAAGAAACTCAAAAGACGATTGAAGGCGATTTAACAGCAGATATGAAAGATGCTACAGATGTGAAAAAAATGATGCTGCTAAAAGCGCTTGAAAAAGTACAGTTGCCACTTTCATTTAAAACGACCATTGGTTATGGTACAGGACATGAGCGTGTGTATAATATTAGTCCGAGTCAACTTGGATATTTATATGCTTATACGCCAGCAGTAAATGAAAAAGGAAAAGTAACGTTTGGAGAAGTGTACCTTGTTTTAAAAGGAAATCAAAAAAGACTTGTTGTAAAAAATGTTACCTCTCAAGGAATTGGAGCAGCTATTCCAATTCATGATCATTTGTTTTTTAAATTTATTTCCTCGTCGCATGCGCAATGAAATAAAAAAACGTCAGCCCATATAAGCTGACGTTTTTATTTATAACATAAGGTTTGATTTTTTTGATAAGAAATTTTCTGTTGGATAGTAGCTGTTCTTTACAAGAACATTCGGTCCAAGACATTTCACCGCAGGGCAATGACAGCTTAATGATTTTGCTGTTTTTGAAGCGCTCCATTTCTCATATGCTTCTTGTAATGTGTTTGTTTGTATGTTTCCTAGAAGCGGAACATCACCAAAGTCCGTCACAATAATATTTCCATCGAAAATGTTTACATTTAAACGAGAACGGCCATCTGGATCATTACGTACAGTTACATTTTTACTTTCATGTAATTTCTTAAATGTAGCTAAATCGCGTTCATCATCACTACATGCATAGAAAGGTAATGTTCCAAATAACATCCATACATTTTCGTCACGAATTTCTAATAAATGTTCAATAGCTTTTCGAATTTCGTCTTTTGTTAAAATTTCAAGTGTGCTAGCGAAGTCACTTGGATACATCGGATGCACTTCATGACGTTTACAACCCATTTCCTCAACGATTTGACGATGAATATGTTCAATGTGTGGTAGAGTTCTTTTGTTTAACATCGTTTCGGCTGATACGAGTACACCTGCATCGGATAGAGCTTTACTATTGGTAATCATTCGTTCGAATAATTTTGCACGTTGTTCATAAGTAGGTTTACGCTCCATCATTGCAAATCCGCCTTCAACGAAGTCATCAATTGTTCCCCAGTTATGAGAAATATGCAGCACATCTAAATAAGGAATAATTTGTTCGTAACGTGCTAAATCTATAGTTAAGTTTGAGTTGATTTGAGTGCGAACGCCTCGTTCATGAGCGTATTTTAAGAGTGGTGTTACATAGTTGTCGACGGATTTCTTTGAAAGCATAGGTTCTCCGCCAGTAATACTTAAAGAACGTAAATGAGGAATCTCATCTAATCGTTTTAATAAAAGCTCCATCGGAAGCGGATTTGGATCTTTCGGCTGTAATGTGTAACCAACAGCACAATGCTCGCAACGCATATTGCATAACGTTGTCGTTGTAAACTCAACGTTTGTTAATAGTAGTTTGCCGTACTCTTCAAGGTCCATATACGCTTCCCATGGATCGTAAGAAGGAGTAATCGGCTTCATTTTTTGTGATATCGTCATATGAAATACTCCTTTGACTATTGAAATAACAATTTGTCCATTCTCTATAATAGAAGAATATGTACTTTTTATAAAGTGAAACTTTTTAGCGGAAAAAGAGAGAGGGCTTACATTATAGCGGATAATCGTGACAAAATTGATGAAATTTCATGCCCATAGCAATCATTTTTGCGGTATAATAAAAGTAACTCGAATTAAAAGGAGAGTGCCTTCATGGGAAAAGCAATTCAAGATAAAGATACACAATTAGTATATTTAAAAGAGCGTTTAAATATGTTCATTGAAGTAATTGATACAATTGAACCTGAAGAAGTAGAGTTAGAAGATGTAGATCGTCTTCTTGCGATGTTAGATGAATTAGAATTAAAATGTGAGCAATTTAAAAAAGACGAATAATATATTAAAAAGGCTGCCAATACAAAATTGGTAGCCTTTTTCTGTACGGATAATAGAAGGAATATAGAAAAAAAGGTATAATCAAGTTGTGAAAAATCTCATTTATACTTTAATAGCATGAAATAAAGTGAAACTTTAATCAGTGGGGAAGTTTATTCCCCACTGATTATTAGCCTTCACCAATCGGGCGTTTACGGGCAGCAGGGCTCCAACCTAACTTCTTTGCTCTAGTCAAATTTCGAGGTGGGAGTCTTACTGCCCGTTCATGCGGGATAAATAAAGGGCTGAAGAGTATAACGATGGAATTTTCATCTCGTAACGTTTTGGTAGCGTTCACAATTGAGGGGGAAGTAACAATGGAAAAGCTTCAAGAAAGTATGTATCAACTAGTTGTTGAAACGTCAACGAACTTACCGAAAGATGTTCGTCGTGCGATTCAACAAGCGAAAGAGCGAGAAAACGCAGGGACTCGTTCAGCGATGGCACTTGGCACAATTACGAATAACATTAAAATGGCAGATGATAACATCTCGCCGATTTGCCAAGATACAGGGATGCCAACTTTTAAAATTTATACACCAGTTGGTGTGAATCAATTAAAACTGAAGGAAGCTATCTATAGTGCACTTGAGCGGGCGACAAAAGATGGTAAACTTCGTCCCAACTCTGTTGATTCTCTTTTTGGAGACAATAGTGGAAACAATTTAGGACCAGGTACACCAGTTATTAAGTTTGAGCAATGGGAAAAAGATTATATTGATGCACGTTTAATTTTAAAGGGCGGCGGTTGTGAGAATAAAAATATTCAATATAGCTTACCGTGTGAATTAGAAGGACTTGGACGCGCAGGCCGTGATTTAGAAGGAATTCGTAAATGCCTTCTTCATGCTGTATATCAAGCACAAGGTCAAGGATGTAGTGCAGGTGTAATTGGTGTTGGTATCGGGGGAGACCGAACATCAGGTTACGAATTAGCGAAAAATCAATTATTCCGTACATTAGATGACATCAATCCTGTACCAGAGTTACAAAAACTTGAAGAATACGTATTAGAAAATGCGAATAAGCTTGGCATTGGTACGATGGGATTCGGCGGAGAAACAACTTTACTTGGTTGTAAAATTGGCGTATATAATCGCCTGCCAGCTAGCTTCTACGTATCTGTTGCGTATAATTGTTGGGCATATCGCCGCCTTGGTGTAAAAATCCATCCTGAAACAGGAGAAATTATGGATTGGCTATATCAAGAAGGCGACGATACACTGGAGCAAGAAGTGCAAGAAAAAACAGAGCAACGTGAAATTGTATTGCAAGCACCAATTACAGAAGAGCAAATTCGTGAACTTCGCGTTGGTGATGTTGTAACAATTAATGGCATGATGTATACAGGTCGTGATGCAATCCATAAACATTTAATGGATAACGATTGTCCAGTAGACTTAAATGGACAAGTTATTTATCACTGTGGTCCAGTTGTAGTGAAAGACGAGAATGACAATTGGCAAATTAAAGCAGCAGGACCAACGACAAGTATTCGTGAAGAACCATACCAAGGGGATATTATGAAGAAATTTGGTATTCGTGCTGTAATTGGTAAAGGCGGCATGGGTGCAAAAACATTAGCAGCATTAGAAGAACACGGCGGCGTGTACTTAAACGCAATTGGCGGTGCTGCGCAATATTATGCGGAATGTATTAAAGAAGTGAAAGATGTTGATTTCTTACAATTTGGTATTCCAGAAGCAATGTGGCATTTACGAATTGAAGGTTTTAAAGCCGTTGTAACGATGGACTCTCATGGCAATAGTTTGCATGCCGATGTTGATAAAACATCGCTTGAAAAATTAGCGAGCTTTAAAGAGCCAGTATTTAAGTAAACAAAAATGCACCTCGAATGATTCGAGGTGCATTTTTTTGGTATATATAGAAAAACATGTTCAGCATGAAAGAAAGCAGGGAAACAGAAACTACAGGTACGATTATATATGGAAAGGAGACTATTTATGAAATATAAATGGTTATATATAGGTCTCATTCTTTCAATTATGATGGCACTTGTTCCAGTTTCAACATTGGCTTATACAAACACTCCACATAACTGGGGAATTCCGCGTCCTAAAAATGAAACAGTACCAGATGCAGGGAAACTTTATACAGAATTGCTACAAAAAAATGGCGGATTTTATTTAGGGGATACGAAGAAAAAAGATATTTATTTAACATTTGATAATGGATATGAAAATGGTTATACAGGACAAATTTTAGATGTATTAAAAGAGAAGAAGGTACCAGCCACGTTCTTTGTAACAGGGCATTATATTAAAACTCAAAAAGATTTGTTGTTACGAATGAAAAATGAAGGGCATATTATTGGGAATCATTCTTGGAGTCACCCAGATTTTACAGCAGTAAACGATGCAAAACTTCGTGAAGAATTAACGAGTGTAACAGAGGAAATAAAAAAAGTAACAGGGCAAAAAGAAGTGAAATATGTACGTCCTCCGCGCGGCGTATTTAGTGAAAGAACATTAGCTCTTACGAAAGAAATGGGCTACTATAATGTATTTTGGTCACTTGCATTTCTTGATTGGAAAGTGGATCAGCAAAGAGGGTGGCAATATGCGCATAACAATGTAATGACGATGATTCATCCAGGATCTGTTTTATTACTTCATGCAATATCAAAAGATAATGCAGAAGCACTTGCGAAAATCATTGATGATTTGCGCGAGAAAGGGTATCATTTTAAAAGTCTAGATGACTTAGTGAAAAGCAATCAACCGTAAGCATGTATGCTTGCGGTTTTCTCATGCTATAATGATGTGTAAAAAGGATGGGGAAACGTATGTGGAGCGAACATGTTACGTTAGAGTATCCGTATCATTTTGAAGAAGTATTAAAACGTTTATCTTTTGATCCTCTCAACGTCATTCAATTAGATGAGAAAGTCATTTATGTCCCGCTTTGTATAGACGAGGAACAGGTTGTTGTTCGCTTGCAAGGGATTGGTACTGTTCAAAATCCACAGTTTTGGATTTCTAGTCAGACAGGAGATCCGGAGAAAGTCATGAAACGAATGAAGGCCATTTTTCATTGGAATGAACCGTTTCAAGATATACAAAATCATTTTTTAAACACATCATTACGTCCACTATTTGAAACATATGCTTATACTCCAATTATTTTAGAATTTGATTATTTTGCTTGTCTTCTTCGCTGTATCATTCACCAACAAATAAATTTGAAATTTGCTACTGTGCTAACAGAACAATTTGTGAAACGGTATGGAACAGAGAAGAACGGTGTATTCTTTTTCCCCACTCCGGAAATAGTAGCAAATATTTCAATAGAAGAATTGAGAGAGCAGAAGTTTAGTCAGCGAAAGGCTGAATATATAGTAGGATTAGCAGAACGTATTGCCCGTGGTACATTAGATTTAGCGAGTATAGAAACTGGGACGGAAGAAGAAGTTTCAGCACAATTGTTGCCAATTAGGGGAATTGGTGCATGGACAGTGCAAAACTTTTTAATGTTTGGGCTTGGGCGGAAAAATATGTTTCCGAAAGCGGACATTGGGATTCAGCGTGCAGTGCAAGGTGTATTTCAATTAGATGATAAACCTGATGATGCATTTTTAGAAAACGTGAAACAAGAGTGTGAACCATACTGCAGTTATGCAGCGTTATATTTATGGAAAAGTATAGAGTAGAGGTGTAATCATGATACAAAAGCAACATGAGAGTAAGTTGGAAGTTGGTCAAACGTTTCCTGTGACAATTAAACGTCTTGGGATTAACGGAGAAGGCGTTGGTTATTTTAAGAGACAAGTTGTTTTCATTCCAGGGGCATTACCAGGAGAAGAAGTCGTTGCTGAGACAACGAAAATTCAGCGTGGCTTCGCTGAAGCGAAAGTGAAAAAGGTTCGTAAAGCTTCACCACATCGTGTGAAAGCGCCATGTCCAGTATATGAGGAGTGCGGTGGCTGTCAGCTACAACATTTAGATTATAAAGAACAATTAAATCAAAAACGTGATATCGTTGTACAAGCATTTGAGAAGTACATGAATAACACTTTGGAAGAGAAAATTCGTCCGACGCTTGGTATGGAAAATCCATGGCATTATCGTAATAAGAGTCAATTACAAGTGGGGCGTAAAGACGAGAAAGTTATTACAGGGTTATATAAACAAAACTCACATCAGTTAATTGATATTGCCCATTGTATGATTCAACATAAAGCAACGAATGAAGCGACAAAAGTTGTAAGACGTATATTAGAAAAACTAAATGTTTCTATTTACAATGAGAAAAAACAAAAAGGTTTAGTACGCACAATTGTAACACGTACTGCAGTTCAAACAGGGGAAGTACAAGTTACACTTATTACAACAAAAGAAGAACTGCCAAATAAAGAACAATTTATTGCAGAAGTACAAAAACAGATGCCAGCTGTTAAATCAATTATGCAAAACGTAAACTGGCGTAAAACATCTGTTATTTTTGGCGACAAAACATTTAAATTAGCTGGAAAAGAAGTAATTCAAGAAACACTTGGTGATTTATCATTTGAATTATCAGCACGTGCATTCTTCCAACTGAATCCAGAGCAAACGGTTGTTTTATATGATGAAGCGAAAAAAGCAGCTGCTTTAACAGGGAATGAGAAAATTGTAGATGCGTACTGTGGTGTTGGTACAATTGGTCTTTGGCTTGCGAATGATGCAGCGGAAGTACGTGGTATGGATGTAATTCCAGAAGCGATTGCAGACGCAAGAAAAAATGCGAAACGTCACGGATTTACAAACACGAAGTATGAAGCAGGTAAAGCTGAACAATGGTTACCAAAGTGGGTAAAAGAAGGATGGCGTCCAGATGTAATTGTTGTCGATCCACCACGTACAGGTTGCGATGATAAATTATTGGAAACAATTTTAAAAGTACAGCCGAAACGAGTTGTGTACGTATCTTGTAATCCTTCATCGTTAGCACGTGATGTGAATGCATTAATGAAGAGTTATGAAGTGGAATATGTGCAGCCAGTTGATATGTTCCCGCATACAGCTCATGTAGAAAATGTAGTAAGACTTGTTAAAAAATAAAGTTTATTCATATTCCCTCACGATATGAGGGAATATTTTCTATGAAGGAGAATACTATGCATAATTATAAATTAACGATTCAGTATGACGGTGCGCGTTATAAAGGGTGGCAACGTCTCGGTAATAATGATAATACGATTCAAGGGAAAATTGAGAGTGTCATATCTGAAATGGTCGGGAAAGAAATTGAAATTATCGGCTGTAGTAGAACGGATGCTGGTGTACACGCTTTGAATCAAGTGGCTAACTTTAAGAGTGATGAGAAGTTAGTGGAACATAAAGTGAAAAAGTATTTAAATCAATATTTACCAAATGATATTAGTATTACAAATGTAGAAGAAGTGCCAGATCGTTTCCATGCTCGTTACAACTCTAAGGCGAAAACATATCTTTATAAGATTTGGAATGAAGAGCACACGAACCCATTCATGCGTAAACACAGCATGCACGTGAATAAAAAATTAAATGTGGAAAGCATGAAAAAAGCTGCGAAACATTTAGTTGGTTCACATGATTTTACTGCTTTTTCAAATGCAAAATCTAAGAAAAAGTCTATGGTTCGAGAAGTATATACGCTTGAGGTTTCTGAAGAGGCAGGATTTGTACAAATTAGAGTAAGTGGTAACGGCTTCCTTCATAATATGGTGCGAAAAATTGTTGGAGCATTAATTGAAGTTGGATTAGGACAATTAGATGCTGAAGCAATTCCGAACATTTTAGAGGAAAAACAGCGCAATCAAATTAATTGTCTTGCTGAGGCAAGTGGTTTGTATTTGGAGAGTGTTGAGTTTTAATCAGTAAAAAATCGAGCTGTGTAGGCTCGATTTTTTTATGTTTTGCTGTTAAGAAGATTTCTCTTTCTTCATACGTATTTTCAAATTCCAAAAAGCAGCAAGCATAATAGCTGCAAAGGAGCCGAAAATTGTTCCTAATAGCTTTGCATAAGGAGAGCTGCTTACATCGGCATTAATGAATAACATCATACAGAGAATAGTAGGGAAAAAGTATAAGTATTGTATTAACTTTAATTTTTTATCATTACTCATATATATCGCCCCTTTCTAGCATGTTATATGTTTAGTGTAACATATTTTACCAATTTTTCCGCGATTGGAGAAAGGTTCATTTCATATGTGTAAATGTAATTTTTTAATTCGATATTGTAAGTTTTGTCTACTCAATCCTAAAAATTTTGCTGCTTGTGAGATATTACCATTATTCTCTTTAAGAATTTGAGTGATGTAGTTCTTTTCTATTTCTTCTATCGTGTGCTTTAAAGTTTTAGGTGTATCAGCATTGTAATTAGTTAGTGAAGGTTGCATATTGAATTCTTTTTTTATTCGTTCGCGAAAGTGAGTGGGTATATGAAACGCTGTAATGATATTTTCATCTTCTATTAAGTTCATTGAACCTTCAATTATATGTTCCAATTCTCGTACGTTTCCGGGCCAATCGTATACATAAAAGAATTCTCTTACATGTACATCTACATCCGTTACGCTGAGCCCGAATTGAATATTGTACTTTTCGATAAAGTGCTGAACAAGAGCTGGAATATCTTCTTTTCGTTCCCGTAAAGGTGGAAGACATAAAGTAACGACGCTTAATCGGTAATATAAATCTTCTCTTAACCGATTGTGTGCAATAGCTTCAAGAGGGTCTTCATTAATAGTTGCTATAATACGAACATCAATTTCTTTTTCTTGTGCACCTCCGATTCTTCGTATTGTTTTTTCTTGTATAGCCCGTAGTAACTTAGCTTGAAGCGTTGGGCTTAATGAGTTGATTTCATCTAACAACAAAGTCCCGCCATTTGCTTCTTCAAATAAACCAGATTTATCTATTGCTCCTGTAAAGGCACCTCGATTCGTACCAAATAATAAGCTTTCCATTAGGGTATCAGGTATAGCTGCACAATTTTGTGAAATAAACGGTTTTGTTGAACGCTGACTTTCATTATGTATACTTTGTGCAAATAGTTCTTTGCCAGTCCCTGTTTCTCCTACAAGAAGTATAGATGAGGATGTACGAATTACCTTCTTTCCTTCTGCAATGATTGATTGAATAGCTCCAGAATCACCAATTATGTGGTCAAAGGTGAATTTAGTATTTTGTTTTCGAGAAGGGCTCATTCTTATCGGTTGCTTTAAGTGACTAATCTCTTTTGAAATTTCAATAGCGCCTTTAATTTTTCCATTTTCTATTATAGGGAAAGTATCGTTAATCGTCGTAATTTCTTGCCCTTTATTGTTAAAATACGTTTGTTTTATATTTTTTTTTGTTTTTCCAAATTTTAATGCCTCTATAAGAGTACTATTTTTATTTTCTTCAAATGCAAATACCTCTAAGGGACTTTTATATAGCACATCTAAGCGGTCCATTGATTCAATTTCCATCATTTTGCGGTTATAGATAATCGTTTTACCTTCCTCATTAATAATATGAATCCCGATATCGAGTTCATTGAGTAAAGCTTCATATAGTGCATTCATTTCAATAATTTGTTTGAAATTAATTTCTTCTGTATGCATGTATCATCTTCTCCTCGTTTCACCCTATGAAGACTGACTTTTTATAATTTTATTAAAATTCTCATAAAATCGCAAAAATTTTTTGCTATTTTCTTTTAAAACTTTTTAAATCATAGAAAAATTTTGCGGTTATGTAGATTTTTTTGTACGAAATCTTAATTTTTATATAGATATTGAGGTTGGTACGTATCTTGCATAAATAATAATTGAAATCTTTAAATGGAAGGAGTGGGTGAATTAGAACTTTTCATAGGGTATGCGACATTTCAGTGCAAATTAATTAAGAGGAGGAATTTATTAAGTGAAGACGGTTATAGAAGGCGTGTATAGTCCTTGTTACGGGAAAGTAGAGAAATTATTTGTTACTGAAAGTTCTTACGTATATGAGTGGGAGAAATTAGCGTTAATTGAAACGATAGATAAACAGAAAGTAGAAATTAAGGTAGGCATCAGTGGTTATATCGAATCTTTAGAAGTGGTAGAAGGACAAGCTATCGCTGATCAAAAACTATTAATAACAGTAAGGGATGACCTTTTAATAACAGGTAGTGATTAATATAAGTGATATGTATTTTGCACTTTTTAATAATTAATTTTACGATGAAGAATTTTAAAAGCGCTTACAATTAATGGGTCTTAAAAAATGAAAAGGGGGGATTTATGTGATGGATCAAAGCCAAGGATTAAAAAGGGAATTGAAAAGTCGGCACATATTTATGATTGCACTCGGAGGGGTTATTGGTACGGGTCTTTTTTTAGGATCTGGTTATACAATTCATGAAGCTGGACCTGGAGGAGCGATTATAGCGTATCTTGTTGGCGGGTTTGTTATGTATTTAACGATGCTCTGTCTAGGAGAGTTAGCGGTTGCAATGCCTGATGCAGGATCTTATCAAACGTATGCAACAAAGCACATTTCGCCTGCAGCGGGTTATGTAGTCGGCTGGATGTCGTGGCTAAACTGGTCTGCTACGATAGGCATTGAATTAATTGCAGTTAGTATTTTGATGAAACGCTGGTTTCCCGATGTACCGTCATGGATTTGGTGTGTAGTGTTCGCAGTACTGCTCTTTGCTATTAATGCGTTATCTTCAAGAAGTTTTGCGGAAGTTGAATTTTGGTTTGCAAGTATTAAAGTAATTACAATCATTGCATTTATTATTTTGGGCGGGGCAGCGATGTTCGGTTTTCTAGATATGAAAGGAAATGAACCAGCACCGATGTTTTCTAGTTTTACTGATTATGGAGGGTTGTTTCCAAATGGATTATCAGCAATTTTAATTACAATGATTGCAGTTAATTTTGCTTTCCAAGGAACAGAACTAGTTGGAATTGCAGCTGGTGAGAGTGAAAATCCAGAGAAAACGATCCCAAAGGCAATTAATAATACAGTTTGGCGCATACTCGTTTTCTTTGTACTATCTATTTTTATTCTTGCAGGACTATTTCCTTGGCAGCAAGCAGGCGTGATAGAAAGTCCATTTGTAGTCGTATTTGATAAAATTGGTATTCCTTATGCGGCTGATATTATAAATTTTGTTATTATTACAGCGGTATTATCGGTTGCGAATTCAGGATTATATGCAACTTCCCGTATGCTATGGTCTATGTCTAATCAAGGAATGATTAGCCCGATTTTTGGTAAGTTATCTAAAAACGGTGTTCCTATTTATGCGTTGATTGTAAGCACGATTGTAGGATGCCTCTCATTATTATCAGGTATTTATGCGGAAGATACAGTTTATTTATGGCTTCTTTCAATTGCAGGGTTCGGAGCAATATTAGTTTGGGCATCGATTGCTTTATCTAACTTATTAGCTAGAAGGACATACGTAAAGCAGGGCGGGGATATTAAGGATTTGAAATTTAAAACACCATTGTATCCATTTGTTCCACTTCTTGCGTTAGTATTAAATTTAACAGTAATTGTTGGCATGGCTTTTATTCCTGAACAAAGAATGGCTTTATATTGTGGTATTCCATTTATGATTGTTTGTTTACTGTTTTATCGCGCTACCAGAAATAAGAGAAGTAGCGTAGAACATATTGAAAAGACAAACACAACTGAATTAGAAAGTTTACCCCGCATTAACGGGCAGTAAAACTCCACTTCAAAATTCGGCTGGAGATAAACTGCCCGTAAACGCCCGATTGGTGAAGGCTAATAATCAGTGGGGGATGAACCTCCCCACTGATTATAGTTTCACTTTATAATAGTGAGTCATTTAGAGACTGTAAAATTGTAAACAGTCTCTTTTTTTGTGAAAATAAAGCTGGAAACATACTACGTATGCAAAGGGGAATTAGCGATGAATCCAGAAATTTCGCAGTTGTTAAAACAAATAGATTCAAGGAAAGAGGAATTGCTCGAACTTACAAAAACATTAATTCGTTTTGAAACACCAGCGCCACCAGCGAGAAATACAAATGAAGCACAAGAATTTGTTGCAGATTTTCTAAGAAAACGAAATTTTAGTATTGATAAATGGGAGGTATATCCGAATGACCCGAACGTTGTTGGTGTAAAAAAAGGGACGGAAAGCGGGACATATAAAAGTCTTATTATTAATGGACATATGGATGTAGCTGAAGTGTCGATAGATGAGGCATGGGAAACAAATCCGTTTGAGCCGTTTATAAAAGACGACTGGTTAGTTGGAAGAGGCGCGGCAGATATGAAAGGTGGATTAGCTGGATCCTTATTTGCTATTCAGCTTTTAGAAGAAGCGGGAATTGAATTGCCGGGTGATCTAATATTTCAATCAGTAATTGGAGAAGAAGTAGGAGAAGCAGGAACACTTCAATGTTGTAAACGTGGTTATGATGCTGATTTTGCAGTCGTAGTGGATACGAGCAATTTACATATGCAAGGACAGGGGGGCGTAATTACTGGATGGATTACTGTGAAAAGCCCGCGAACGTTTCATGATGCAACACGTAGACAAATGATTCATGCCGGAGGACGTCTATTTGGAGCGAGTGCAATTGAAAAAATGATGAAAATTGTGCAAAGCTTACAAGAACTGGAGCGCCACTGGGCAGTCATGAAAACGTATGAAGGCTATCCATCGGGAACAACAACAATTAATCCAGCTGTTATTGAAGGTGGCCGGCATGCAGCGTTTATTGCTGATGAGTGCCGATTGTGGATAACAGTACACTTCTATCCAAACGAAACGCATGAACAAATAATAGAAGAAATAGAAGCGTATATAAGAAAAGTAGCAGCTGCTGATCCATGGTTAAGTGAAAATCCACCGCAATTTAAGTGGGGCGGAGAGTCGATGATTGTGGATCGTGGTGAAATTTTTCCTTCTTTAGAAGTAGATAGTGAACATGTAGCTGTAAAAACTCTTAGTGCGGTACATGAATCTATTTTATCTAAAAATGCAATTTTAGATATGTCTGCAACAGTAACGGATGGTGGGTGGTTTAGTGAATTTCATATCCCAGCCATTATTTATGGGCCAGGTACACTAGAAGAGGCCCATTCTGTAAATGAGAAAGTTGAAGTTGAACAGTTAATTGAATTTACAAAAGTAATAACGACGTTCATATATGAATGGTGTCATACGAAAAAATAGATTTGTATATTGAAATCGTACGGGTCTGCAACTTGTACGATTTTTTAGTGAACTATTTCAGAGTTGAACTTAAACAACAACTGAAATAGTTTTTAATCCCGTTATTCGCCGGGCAGTAAGCCCCCCATCTCAAAATTCAGGGAAAGCAAAGAAGTTAGGTGGGAGATCAACGGCCCATAAAAACCCGATTGGTGAAGGCTAATAATCAGTGGGGGATGAACAAAACCCCTACTGATTAAAGTTTTACTTTATTTTTCTATGTCTTTCGTTTTAGTTCAATTAATTTCTCTTTTGCTAATTCAACAGCAATTGCATCATCTAAATAGCCAATTGGAAAGAGATAGTCGGGTATAATGTCGGTCGATAAAATGAAATACAGTAATGCACCCCCAAGAATTGCACGTTCTTCTTTTGAAATGGTTTCATTACAAAATTGTTGATACATATCTGTTAATTGTTCAATGAAAGGGCCTGCACTATCAATCTGTTCTAACTTGCTCGAAAAACTTTCATGAATACGTTTTTCACCTTCTGTTGTTTGAGCATAGCGTTCATAAGTTTCAAGTTCTTGTTTTACGCGAGTTGTTGTGTAATCGAAGTCGAATAAGTTAGAGGATTGTAAAGTTTGCTGAATTGTATCAAGAGATGTATACATATCCGTCTTTTCTTTATTTATGTGAGGAGAATTAGGATACATTTCATCAAATAACAATTGAGGCGGAACTTGCAGACATTCTGCAAATTTTTGTAGATGTTTTTGTTTTGGTTGTTGTTTACCATTCATAATTCTTGAGATTGTTGCTGGATCAATATCTGTAAGTATTCCTAGTTGGCGCATGGATAAGGCACGTTCTTTTAAAAGCTTTTTGATTAATTTACCAAGCCGATCGTTTGGGTTTTCTTTAGGCATAGTGAAGGCACCCCTTTTTATTGTTGAAAAAATGTTGAGCATTTATTACAAGTATATGAAACAGACAGGCACAGTTGCTCAACATTTTCATAATATGCATTGAGAAGTGAGAAAAAGGGGTGACTGTTTATGAGTACGGCAGGTATATTTTCAATTCTTTTAATCGGAATTGCTTCTAATTTAGATAATGCAGGTGTTGGGATTGCATATGGCATTCGTAAAATTCGTATTTCGTGGTTTAACAATTTTATCATCGCATTTTTTGGTTTTTTATTTACTTTATTAGCTGGTTTTTTGGGGGATTGGATCGCATTATTTATTTCAGAGTTTACAGCAAACCTGATTGGAGCAATTGTTTTAGGGATAATCGGAGTGTTTATTTTATGTCAGCCTTTCTTGAGTAAAAAGGACACCATAGAATCTAAAGATGGTAGTGTACTTTTGGGGATTTTACGTGATCCAGAAAAAGCAGATTTTGATGGATCGAAAACAATTAGTTTTTCTGAGGCTCTTGTTTTAGGGGTGGCATTATCTATTAATAATATTGCAGGTGGGTTTGATGCTGGAGTAACAAATTTGAATCTGTGGCTTACGGCATGTATTTCTGGGGTGTTTAGTTTCATTTGTATTAGTGGCTTTTCATATATAGGAAAACGATTTTTAGCTGAATACTTAGGGAAATGGGCGACGATAATTGCAGGCGTATTATTAATTCTTATTGGGATAGATCAGTTGTTGTAAACATAGAAAGGCAATGTTCGAGCATTTCCTCGGAAATACTTGAATAAATTTCATATATCGACATCGGATATTTATTTCTTAATAAACATAAAAAGCACCTACAAAGGTGCTTCTTAGCGTATATCTTCAATTAATTGTTCCGATTCTTCGTGCATACTATATTCACTTAAAACTTGGATACAAAGCCATTTTAGTTCCTCAATACTATGCTCAAGTTCTTCAGGGAGTACATGATGAATATCTTCGAGTCCCATTCCGAAATGTATAAGCTCTAGTACTTGATCATCGATGTTTCGATCCATTAATAGTTCAAGTACTTCTAAATTGAATATGTATCGGTGAGCTTCGTCGAGTGAAACAACTTTTAGCTTTAAGCTTTCTACAATACTCAATATAAAAAGAACAATTGTTTTTTCAAGAACAGGTTGTTTCGCCATTTGAAATATTAGTTTCATCTTTTACACCTCCACATATAGCGCTAGGTTGTACTATACTATTCAGGAGGGGGGAGCAAATATGCATAATAAAGAGAAACTTTCAGTACTGTTTTCGTAAGGATATTGATGACCAGTAACAATGAATTTTCCGTAAAAAAATCCTGCTATATTAGCAGGATACCGCCCAATTAAAAAATGCTCCAACCTTCTTGAGCAGAAAGAAGTTCAAGAATTTTAAAACCAGCGATACTATTTCCGTTTGCATCTAAAGCTGGCCCGAAAATGCCGATACCCATCTCGCCTTTTACGCAACCGAAAATACCACCAGCTACACCGCTTTTTGCAGGGATACCAACGCGAATTGCAAATTCACCAGATTCGTTATACATACCGCATGTAACCATAAATGTTTTACAGATTTTCGTAATATGTTTAGGGATAATTTGTTTTTTCTTATATGGATCATATCCGTCCATTGCAAAAATTAAGCCAATACGTGCTAAATCAATACAGTTTACTTCAACTGCACATTGACGAGTGTATAAATCCATAAGTTCCTCAATGTCACAATCGATAATTCCATTTTGTTTCATATAGTAACAAAGTGAACGATTTAAGTAAGCCGTCTCTAATTCTGAATTGGCAACTTTAGAAGAATAATTAATAGTAGGATTATCTGTTATTTCACGTACAAAATGAAGAATGCGCTCCATTTTTTCTTCGTTATCTTGTCCCGCTAACATGCTTGTAATAGCTAATGCTCCCGCATTAATCATTGGATTAAGAGGTTTGGAAGGACTTGTCGTTTCTAACTTAATAATAGAATTGAATGGGTCACCAGTTGGTTCCATTCCAACTTTAGAAAATACATATTCTTCACCGCGATCTAAAAGGGCAAGTGCAAGTGTAATTACTTTGGAAATACTTTGAAGAGTAAATAATGTCTGTGAGTTACCAGCATGGATATATTCTGTTTCTTTATGGAAAATGGCAATCCCTAAATCGTCTGGATTTGCATTTCCTAGTTCGGGGATATAAGTAGCAAGTTTTCCTTTTTTCGTATATGGTTTTACTTGTTCTAACAACTGTTGTAAGTTGTTTGTTTCAATGCACTGCATAGTACCAACGCTCCTATTTCGAATTAACTAAGTTTACTTTTCCCGATATGCTCGGAAATAAATAATAACATGAAAAAGTGGAATGATAAAACGAAAGTTACATGTTCTATAGTGAGTCGTTCGTTCCGACTATGCTATATTGAAAAAGGAGAATTTTCCTTTTATATAACAGTTTGGAAATAGAAAACTTATCCATAAAAAGTTCGGAAATAAAAACTACACATCTATACAACTATATGTTATTATGGTTATGTAAATAGAAAGCGTTTTCTAAGGCGTACTTATAATGATAACGATTTCATAAACTTGATAGGGGGAATTAAAATGTTGCAGTTTTTACAACGTATTGGTAAAGCGCTAATGCTTCCAATTGCCGTACTACCAGCAGCAGGATTATTGCTTCGTTTAGGGCAACCAGATGTATTTGATATTCCTGTTATGGCACAGGCCGGCGCAGCGGTTTTTGATAATTTAGCACTTATTTTTGCAATTGGTATTGCAATCGGTCTTTCAGTTGATGGTAGTGGTGCAGCAGGTCTTGCAGGTGCAATTGGTTATCTGGTTATGAAAAACAGTATTGATGCACTTAGTAAGGGATATTCTACTGTAGAATTACAAGATAAATTAGGTAAAGTTCAAGATTTAATAGGTAATAGCGCAAATATAGATCCATCTAAGCTGGCAGATACAATGACACAAGTATCTAAGGCCGCCGAATTATCGACTAAAGTGGATATGAAAGTTTTAGGTGGTATTATTGTCGGCGTTATAGCAGGATTCCTTTATAATAAATTCCATAAGATTAAACTTCCAGAATGGTTAGGTTTCTTTGCTGGAAAACGTTTCGTTCCGATTGTTACATCGGTTGTGATGCTAATATTAGGAATTCTATTCGCACAAATTTGGCCAGCAATTCAAAATGGCATCGATGCATTGGCTCATGGAATTGTTAATTTAGGTGCAGTTGGTTCAGGTCTATTTGGTTTATTAAACCGTCTATTAATTCCAATTGGCTTACACCATGTAATGAACACATACTTCTGGTTCGTATTTGGTGACTTTACAAATGCAGCAGGTAACGTTGTAAATGGTGATATTGCTCGCTTCCTTGCAGGGGATAAAACAGCAGGTATGTTTATGACTGGTTTCTTCCCAGTTATGATGTTCGGTTTACCAGCAGCATGTTTCGCAATGATTGCAGCTGCTAAACCAGAAAAACGTAAAATGGTTACAGGTATGTTAGGTGGCCTAGCATTGACTTCATTCTTAACTGGTATTACAGAACCGATTGAATTCTCATTCATGTTCCTATCACCAGTATTATATGGTATTCATGCCGTGTTAACAGGTATTTCTTTATTCGTAACAACATCACTTGGCATTCACGATGGTTTCACATTTAGTGCCGGTGCAATTGATTACTTCTTAAACTTTGGTATTGCAACAAAACCAGTATTGCTAGCGGGAATCGGTTTAATTTACGCAGTAATTTACTTTGTAGTATTCTACTTCTTAATTAAGAAGTTTGACTTGAAAACTCCTGGTCGTGAAGATGACGATGAGTTAGTTGAAGAGGGTGATGCACCAGTTGCAGGTTCAATTGGTGAAACTTACGTAGCAGCTTTAGGTGGAAAAGACAACTTAACAGTTATTGATAACTGTGCAACACGTCTACGCTTACAAGTGAAAGATGCTAGTCAAGTAAACGAAGCTGCATTAAAACGTGCGGGTGCGAAAGGTGTTATGAAATTAAGTAACACAAGTGTACAAGTTATCGTAGGTACAAATGTTGAATCTGTTGCCGATGATATGAAAAAACACGTATAAATAATTAAATAAGAGGATATCCAAAAAAACTGATAATATCAGTTTTTAGAGGATATCCTCTTTTTTTATGTTAAAAATTTAACGGGAATCTTACTTTTGTAAATTTTCTTTTTCTTTTTTGTACATATAGGTTGGTTATATGTACAGTGCGTGATAAAGTAGTGATGTTATAGAATAGATTATCCAAAATATAGGTGAAAATTAAAAGTAAATTATCGGTAAATAAGGGGAAAAAGGCAATCATGGATCAGGAAAAAAATAATGCGAATGGGAAAGCACGTCGGCCGATTGTATACATAAAAAGAACAATCATTCTCGTCTTACTATTATCACTTGTATATTTCATGTATACAAAAATTGTTGCGCATAATAAGAAAGAGGAAACTTTAAAAGCGGCAGCAGAAATGAAAAAACAAGAAGAGCTAAAAAAGAAAGAAGAAGAAAAAAAGAAGCAAGAAGCACAAAAACAAAAAGAGCAGGAAGAACAAGTGAAGCAAGCGCAAGCTGTGGAGAAGCCTGCTGAGGGACCACCTCAAGAAATTAATGAAAATGCTCAATTGGATCAATATTTACAGAGCATGGGATTTAGTGGAACAGCTGTTATTGTGAAGAATGGGAAAGTTCTTGTGAATAAAGGATACGGCATGGCTAATAAAGAGAATCAAGTGCCGAATAATTCAGAGACGACCTTTTATATTGGTTCTATTTCAAAAGCGTTTGTAGCGACTGCTATTATGCAATTAAAAGATCAAAATAAGTTACAAGTAGAGGATACAGTTACAAAGTATATTCCAGACTTTCCTCAAGGTAATAGCATACAGTTAAAACATCTATTAACACATACATCAGGAATTCCAGAGTATGAGCAGGGGACAGAGGATATTTCTCATGAAGAATTGATCAAACGAATAGGAAAGCAAAAGCGTATTGGGAGTCCGGGAGAGAAATGGAAGTATTCTGATTCAAACTATTCTATACTTGCTTACATTGCTGAGAAGGTAAGTGGACAGTCGCTCGAAGAATATATAAAACAGCATATTTTTGCGACCGCGGGTATGAAACATTCTGGTTTTGGTACAGCGTTGGAACAAACAAGATTCCCATCAACGGGTTATAAAATAGTGAATAACAATATGACAACACCTAATATTCCGAGCATGTCACAACTATATGGTTGTGGTGATATATATACGAGCGCACATGATTTATATTTATTTAATGAAGCACTCTTCTCTGGAAAATTAATTTCAAAAGAGAGTTATAATCAAATGTTTACTGCTGTGAAAAAAGATTACGGATTTGGCTGGTATGTTGATCCAGGAAGCTATTCAAATCATGGTGTAATGCCAGGTTGGAATTGTTTAAATGGTTTTAGTAAAAATGGTAGTGTATATGTTGTTTTATTATCTAACATTCAAAATAACATTAAATCATTTGGTAAAGTGAATAACGATATTTATACGATGTTACGAAATATTGAAGTGTAAAAGACTGTCTTTTTTGGATAGTCTTTTTTTATTGAGGAAGTGTATGTGCAATGGGATAATGAAATAAAGTGAAACTTTAATCAGTGGGGGTTTTCTTCATCCCCCACTGATTATTAGCCTTCACCAATCGGGCTTTTACGGGCAGTCGATCACCCACCTAACTTCTTTGCTTTCGCCGAATTTTGAAGTGTGGGTCTTATTGCCCGGCAAATAGCGGGATAAATGGAAAAGGGGACGGGATATGAGTATACATAAGCATCACGCACGTAATGCGAAACGTATTTTTTTTGTATCTGTCATTGTATGGATTATCGTTGCAATTGGATTAGTGATGGAATATAAAAAAGGGATGCTATTCACTTCAGAGAAAGACAATCTGCAATTAATAGGTATTGTACTACCAGTATTTGGATTATTAATATATAGCTTTATAGAAAAACGAAGATCAAAAATACTTAAACAGGAAAATTATAATATAGAGACTTCTGAATTACTTGAGCAACAAAAATTTGTTGTTCGGAAAGAGGTAGGGATATTTCAAGTAATAACGTACTTTGGATTAGAAGGAAATACAGTAGGTTTTTTAAAAGAAGAGTATGATTTTGTTATTCAAAGTGTATGGCAAGCTGTACTCTCTTTTCTTTTTAAGGGACTACATAAGCAACAATTTTATTTATATAATCACTCAGGAGAAAGATTGTTGCGTGTTCAAAAGAATATGGGAGTACGCAACTTCTATATTTTTTCGAATATGGATGGAAAGAAAATTGGGGAGTTGAAACAAGTACTAAGTTTAACAAAATGGGAATGGATCTTTTTAGGGGTGGATGGTAAAGAATTTGGTAAAGTGACTGGGGACCTTTCAGCAACAATGCAGAAAATAGACTGGCGAGATGGCACGCATATTGATGTGAAAGAAGATGGTATTCCGTTAGAAGCTGTTAAGTATTTTTCGGCAAGCGGTGGTTCTCTTGTTACAGCTTCTATCAGTGAACAGGCAGAATTACCACGAGCGGTTTATTACAGTACAGCTGCCATTGTTACAATTAAAAATTAAAATACTTATAAAGATAGATGGGATACCGTCTATCTTTTTTATTTAGTTAAAAATTCTTGTTTCTTTGAAAAATGTATGTCTTACCTATCACATAAAAAGCCTGCTTTGTATACATTAAGATGTATGAATGTATTTTTTATATTTTAAAAATAAATAGGAGGAGAAGTGTATGTGTCTGTTCAGAAAATATTGGCATAAATTATCCCGACTGTTTAATAGACAATTAGGTTATTTTTTAGATGACAAGTTACTGCCTGCTGTGGAACGACTTTTATTTTCGCAAAATTTTGCGAGATTTATTCAAAGAAATTCTAAGCAAGCTACAGAAGAATTTATTAAATCAAGTCAATTTCAATCGATTATTTGTAACATTTTAAAAGAATGTAATACATCACCGTTTAAAGAAATTGCAAAGCAATATTTAGATAAAAACGTCGAAATTACTGTGACGGTTGGGCAGTTAACAGGTGTTATTGTAGCAGTTGGCGACGATTTCTTAATACTGCAAGAAGGAATAGGAACTGAAGTTTTATTACCATTTACAAGTATTATATCAATTAAAGAAGTGTAAGAAAGGAGAGTTATATATGTTATTTACTGATGAACTGCGTAACCATGTTGGTGAGTTAGTGCAAGTTGTGACAGCTGTAGAAATTGTTGCAGGCATTCTTTTATCTGTGACAGACGGGGCAGTAAGTGTTCGTACTTCTCCTTCCTATGGACCACCGGAAGATGTAATTGTGCGTACTCCTATTATTGCCTATGTTCGCTTGGAAGGGTAAGCGTGATACAAGTATGAGAGTATCAGTTGTTATTCCGGCGCATAATGAAGCAAGTACGTTATCTCAAGTTTTAGTAGAAGTGGAGAAGCTGAAGCCGTATGAAATTATCGTAGTAGATAATGGATCGACAGATGGGACGAAAGAAATAGCAATACAACATCATTGTCATGTGATTTATTATAAACATTCTCTTGGCAATGATGTGGGACGGGCAATTGGAGCAAGAGAAGCAAAAGGTGAAATTGTCTTGTTTTTAGATGGTGACATCGTTATTGAGAGTAAAGAGTTACAAAGTTTCGTGAAAGGGATTCGGCAGGGGCACCAAATTGTTGTGAATAATTTAACATGGTCGGTTTATTTAAAGATGAGACCACATTATACGACAGTTGGAAAATTCATGTTGAATCGCTATTTGAATAAAAAGGAGCTTGTTGTTGGATCTTTAATCGCAATTCCACATGCGATGAGTAGGGAAGTTATTGAGAAACTTGGGTGGTGGAATTTAGCAGATCCAGCATTATTTCAAGCGATGGCGATGTCTAGAGGAGTAGATATTGTCGATATGGCTTCGGTCGATGTAATTCATACAAATAAGGTTCGTCCTGTGCATACGGGAACATCACCTGGTTCTCCTTATCCGAAAGCGACTAGTCGTATTATGGGTGATCATTTACGTGCTTTGCAATATGTAATTGAAATATATGGTAAACGCGGTGGTTTTTCGGAGGGAAACAGAGATAGAGAGTTTATAGGGAAATATAAACCAGCTGTATTAAAGAAGGAAAAAGCGAAATATAGTGCGATTATACCAGTGTCAGAAGAAAAGATGACTATAAAATCTGTTATACAAGAAGTGAAAAAAGCAGGAGTAGATGAAATTATTGTTGTTGCGAATGGAGCGGATATCGAGACTATTAAACAGGCACAGCTAGAGAATGTTATTGTTGTTGAATTCGGGGAGGCGCTTGGACATAATGTAGCGCGAGCGATAGGAGCCATCCATGCTACAGCTGATATTTGTTTATTTGTTGATGGTGATTTTGCTATTCCGTCAAAAAAACTAACTCCCTTTTTGCATGCTATTGAAGATGGGAGTGATATGGCATTAAATGATTTGCAATGTTTATTAGATATGTTTCATCCCGCGGATCCAATTAGTATGGGAAAATACTTTGTAAATTTAGTAGCGAAACGACCAGATTTATGGAATAACTCACTAACGGCAGTGCCACATGCTATGCATAAGAAGGTAATAGATAAAATTGGATATGACTCTCTCATTATCCCGCCATTAGCTCAAATGAAAGCTATTTTGGAGGGATTCTCTATTACAGCAGTACAATTTGTAGATGTTATAAAAACAAATCGAGTACGCCCAGAGCAACATGGATTTGTTAATGGACGTATTCCAGCATTTGACCGTATTTTCGGTGATCAACTTGAGGCGATTGCTTATCTATTACAATATACAGACGAACGCGGGAGTTTTACAGATGGAGAACGGGATAGAGATATTATTCAACAATTGAGAAAGGAAGAAAAGAATACAGATGAATGCTAGTAGTAAAGTAGCTATTATTGGATTAGGGTATGTTGGTCTTCCTTTAGCGGTCCATTTCGCAGAAAGAGGATATACAGTACTTGGACTAGATAAAGATACTAGGAAAATAGAATCGATTATAAAAGGAGAAAGTTATATTCCAGATGTTTCTTCTAAAGAGTTACAGAGTTTATTAACTAAAAAAAGCTTACTAGTAAATACACCAGATAAAGGTGTTACTGAGTTCCAAAAGAGTGATTATGTTATTGTTACTGTCCCGACTCCAATTAATGAGCAAAGAGAACCGGATTTAAGTGCTCTCATTTCAGCTTCGCATTATATACAACAAAACCTTCAAAAAGGACAAACCTTCATTTTTGAAAGCTCCACATATCCAGGTACACTTGAGGAAGTTATCATTCCTATTATTTCTCGAACTGGTAAAAAGGTAGGAGTGGATTATTATATTGGTTATTCACCGGAGAGAATTGATCCGGCAAATAGTCACTATTCAGTTCAATCGATTCCAAAGGTTATTAGTGGACAAACAGAACAATGTAAACAAAAGGTACAGGATTTGTATAGCACTATCTTCGATGTAGTTGTTCCTGTTAGTTCTCCAAAAGTAGCGGAGATGTGTAAGCTATTTGAAAATATTCAGCGCTTAGTTAACATTTCGTTAGTAAATGAGTTAAATATGCTATGTGAAAGTTTGAATATTAATTTTTATGAGGCGCTTGAAGCTGCATCTACAAAACCGTTTGGATTTACTCCGTATTGGCCAGGACCAGGAATAGGAGGACATTGTATTCCTGTAGATCCTTTATATTTTCAATGGAGAATAAAGAAAAATGGGGCTATTAGTCAATTAATTGAGGCGGCACATGTAATTAATGAAGAAATGCCAGAGAAAATAGTCGGAAAGGTAAAAGGCATGGTGCAATCACCCGCAACGGTTTTAATTGTAGGGATTGCGTATAAGAAAGATGTAAATGATTTGAGAGAATCACCAGCATTGCCAATTATTCAATTACTAATAAAAGAAGGATACGAGATAGAATACCATGATCCATATATTTCTTCTGCGGAAATTGGAGATAGGGTGTATCAATCTGTTTCCTTGGATGAACAAAAGGTTAAACAAGCAGATTGTATATTAATTTTAACTGATCACTCTAATATCGATTGGGAGCTTTTTAAAAGAATAAAGCGAGTAATCGATACACGTGGAATTATAAAGAAGGTGAGTGCATGAGTAAGAAATGTTTAATTACAGGTGGAGCAGGATTTATTGGATCACATCTAGCTGAAGAATTGGTGAAAAGAGGTTATGGAGTCACAATTGTGGATAACTTCTATAAAGGGAAAAATAAATATCATAATGAGTTAATGAAAGAGATTCCAGTTATTCCAATCAGTGTTTTAGACAAAAAGGCAATCGATGAATTAGTAAATCAACACGATGTAGTATTCCATTTGGCAGCAATATTAGGTGTTAAAACGACAATGGAAAAAAGTATAGAACTCATTGAAACAAATTTTGATGGAACGAGAAACATTTTACAAGCAGCATTAAAAGGCAAGAAAAAAGTAGTCTTTGCGTCTACTTCAGAAGTATATGGTAAGGGCAAGCCACCTTTCTCTGAAGAAGGAGATCGATTATACGGGGCAACTTCTAAAATACGCTGGAGTTATGCAGTTTGTAAAACGTTAGAAGAGACATTATGTTTAGGATACGCATTAGAAGGTTTACCGGTAACGATTGTTCGTTATTTTAATATTTATGGTCCAAGAGCGAAAGATGGTCCGTATGCAGGGGTAATCCCACGATTTATCCGTGCGGCTTTGCAAGGTGAAGACATTCTCGTATATGGCGATGGAAAGCAGACACGTTGCTTTACGTACGTAAGTGATGCAGTAGAGGCAACGATTCGAGCAATGGATGAGAATGTAAATGGTGAGATTATTAATATAGGTTCTGAGAATGAAAAAAATATTAAAGAAGTAGCAGAAGTAATCAAAAAACTAACAAATTCTTCTTCAAAAATTGTACAAGTTCCTTTTGAAAAAGTATATCCACATGGTTTTGAGGAAATTCCAAATAGAAGACCAGACGTAACAAAATTAAGAGAACTTGTTCAATTTCAAGCGACAATAACGTGGGAACAAGGATTGAAAGAAACTATTAAATGGTTTCGTGAAGAAAACAATGGCTAAGTCATTATCGGTTATTATTCCCGTATGTAATGAAGTGGATACGATTTCAGACGTGATTCAATCGGTAAAGCCATTCAATCCAGTAGAGATTATTGTAGTAGCTAATGGTTGTAATGATGGTACAGAAGGGGTTGCTGAGAGTTTAGGATGTAGAGTAATTCAGAATAAAGAGTCACTTGGTAACGACGTTGGCCGCGCAGTTGGTGCAAAACATGCGATAGGTGATGTATTACTGTTTATAGATGGAGATTTCGCTATTCAAACTTCAAAATTGCAATTATTTCTTAATCCGATTTTACATGATCAGGCTGACATCGTTTTAAATAATTTGGATGCATTATTTTTAAAAAAACAAAAACCACATTCCGTTACAGTATGGCGCCAAATATTAAATGCAATGTTAGAGCGCGAAGAATTAAAAATTGATTCTTTATTATCTGTACCTCATGCGTTGACGAAAGAAGTCGTTCAAAGTATTGGATATGAATGTTTTGTTAATCCTATTGTAGCTCATTTACGCTTAGCACAAAGTAAATGGAAAATTAGTCGTCATTGTGCAATTGACGTTATTACGCCGAATAAATTTCGGCCACTCGAGCATGCAGCATATGGCACGGATCTTGCACAAGCTGAAAAACGAATGATAGGTGACCATATAGAAGCTGTAGCGGAGCGGATAATAGGCAGCGATGAGCGTGGAGGATATTATGATGGAAATCGGAAAAGAGAGAGTGTCTATCATACTTTAAATTTTGAAGATTTTTATCAAGGATGGGGCGTTACATCTAATTTGTATAAAGGAAAGCAATTATCGGTAATTATTCCTGTACAAGATGAAGAGAAAACAATTGGAAACGTTATAGAGGAGCTTCGTAAAATTGAACCTTTTGAAATCATCGTTGTTGTAAATGGTTCGTCAGATAAAACGGCAACAATTGCAAAAGAAAAAGGAGCAACAACAATTATATATAAAGAAGCACTCGGAAACGATGTGGGGCGTTCGCTTGGAACTTATTTTGCAAAAGGAGAGATTGTGTTATTTATAGACGGTGATTTTGTTATTCCAGCTAGTGAGCTATATCCTTTTGCAAAAGCTATTGCAGATGGGCAAGATGTCGCATTAAATGATCTAAATCATTATTTAGATTTAAGAGTACCACTTCATCTCGTAACTGCATTTAAATATGCGTTAAATTTAGCTTGTGATAGAAAAGATTTAGGAGTAGGCTCTCTTATTGCCGTACCTAATGCATTTAGTAAGACGTGTTTGAAAGCAATAGGATATGGATCTTTACTGTCACCTTGTGTAGCGCAAGTGAAAGCTGTTCTTTCAGGATTCGAAATTGCATGTGTCAGTCGTGTTGAGGTCGATAAAATGAACCGTATTCGTCCCAGTGAACATTTTGCAAAAATAGGACATCCTCCAGCTGTACTTCGAATTATTGGTGATCATATCGAAGGATTAGAGCAATTAATTGCATTAAAGGGCAGTCGGGGTGGATTCTATGATGGAAATAGAAAAAGAGATGTTTTATAGGTAACAAAAAAAGTGTACAACATATGTACACTTTTTTGTTCCGTTATAAAAACTATAACAGATTAGGAGATAAGAGTATTACAGCTCTACAATGGGTATTGTTCTTATATTACAAAATAGGACTCGTATATAAGGATACCAAAAAAATACAATTAAAGAAAGGGTTAATTATAAAGACTTTTGAGTGAAGTTAACACTATGCATACAGTAGTTTGCTCAACATTTCACAAACATGTCACAACTATTTCGTTCACTTTCGCAAAAAAGTAGTATTCTAAGTGTGTAAGCTGTTATATAAAAAATCTTATTCCTGTACTAATCAAAAATGGAGGAGATTAGGATGACTCAAATATTAGAAAATGTAAAAAACGCATGGGAAAACTTTAAAGGTGAAAAATGGAAAGCAGAGATTGATGTTCGCGATTTCATTTTAAATAATGTAAACGTTTTCGAAGGGGACGAATCTTTCTTAGCGGGAGCAACAGAAGCAACGAAAACACTTTGGGATCAAGTAATGGATTTAACAACAAAAGAACGTGAAAACGGTGGCGTTCTTGATATGGATACAAAAATTGTTTCTTCTATTACATCACATGAACCAGGATATTTAAATAAAGATATTGAAAAAGTAGTCGGTTTCCAAACTGATAAGCCATTTAAACGTTCATTACAACCATATGGTGGTATTCGTATGGCGGAACAAGCTTGTGAATCTTATGGATACGAAATGGATAAAGAACTTAGTAAGATTTTCAGAGACTGGCGTAAAACTCATAATCAAGGTGTATTTGATGCATATACACCAGAAATGAAAGCGGCTCGTAAATCAGGTGTTATTACTGGTCTTCCAGATGCATATGGACGTGGACGTATTATCGGTGATTACCGCCGAGTAGCGCTATATGGTATAGATCATTTAATTGAAGCGAAAAAAGCTGATTTTAATTTAACTGGTGGTGTAATGAGCGAAGAGACAATGCGTTTACGCGAAGAGTTATCTGAGCAAATGCGTGCACTTCAAGAATTAAAACAAATGGCTTCTTCTCATGGTTTTGATATTTCTAAACCAGCAACAAATACACAAGAAGCTTTCCAATGGTTATACTTCGCATATCTTGCAGCGATTAAAGAGCAAAACGGAGCTGCAATGAGTCTTGGACGTACTTCTACATTCTTAGATATTTACATTGAAAGAGATTTAGAAAATGGTACTTTAACAGAAGAAGAAGTACAAGAAATCGTGGATCACTTCATTATGAAATTACGTCTTGTGAAATTCGCAAGAACACCTGATTATAATGAATTATTCTCTGGTGACCCAACTTGGGTAACTGAATCTATCGGTGGTATGGCTTTAGATGGTCGTCCATTAGTAACAAAGAACTCATTCCGTTTCTTGCATACATTAGATAATTTAGGACCAGCTCCAGAACCAAACTTAACAGTTCTTTGGTCTAAACAATTACCAGAGAACTTTAAAAACTACTGTGCAAAAATGTCTATTAAAACATCAGCAATTCAATATGAAAATGATGACATTATGCGTGCTGACTACGGTGATGACTATGGTATTGCTTGTTGTGTATCTGCAATGAGAATCGGTAAACAAATGCAGTTCTTCGGCGCACGTGCAAACTTAGCGAAAGCATTACTATATGCGATTAACGGCGGTAAAGATGAAAAATCTAAAGCTCAAGTTGGTCCTGAGTACGCACCAATTACTTCTGAAGTATTAGATTATGAAGAAGTTATGCATAAGTTTGATATGACAATGGAATGGTTAGCAGGTCTATATTTAAATACATTAAACGTTATCCACTATATGCACGATAAATATAGCTACGAGCGTATTGAAATGGCGCTTCATGATACAAATGTTCTTCGTACAATGGCGACAGGTATCGCAGGATTGTCTGTAGTAGCAGACTCATTAAGTGCAATTAAATACGGAAAAGTAAAACCAATTCGTGATGAAAATGGTATTGCAGTTGACTTTGAAATTGAAGGTGATTTCCCTAAATACGGTAACAACGATGATCGTGTAGATGAAATCGCAGTAAATCTTGTGAAAACATTTATGAATAAACTTCGTAAGCATAAAACATACAGAAATTCTGTTCATACAATGTCAATCTTAACAATTACATCTAACGTCGTATACGGTAAGAAAACTGGTAATACTCCAGATGGCCGTCGTACTGGAGAACCATTTGCACCGGGCGCAAACCCAATGCATGGTCGTGATACAAAAGGTGCATTAGCATCACTATTATCTGTAGCTAAATTACCATATGAAGATGCACAAGATGGTATTTCCAATACATTCTCTATTATTCCAAAAGCACTTGGTAAAGAAGATGATGTACAAGTACGCAACTTAGTATCTATGCTTGATGGTTATGCAATAAAAGAAGGACATCACTTAAATATTAACGTATTTAATCGTGAAACATTAATGGATGCAATGGAGCACCCTGAAAAATATCCACAATTAACAATTCGTGTATCTGGTTACGCTGTTAACTTTATTAAATTAACTCGTGAACAACAAATTGATGTAATTAACCGTACAATGCATGAAAGCATGTAAGTGAAAAAAGTGTCCCTCCGCTTTTAATATGTAGTGGAGGGAGGCTGTTTCAATAAAGGAGGAAGTAACATGGTAAAAGGAAGAATACATTCTGTAGAGTCTTGTGGTACTGTTGATGGCCCAGGGATTCGTTATGTCATATTTACACAAGGGTGTTTATTACGTTGTCAATATTGCCATAATGCTGATACGTGGGAGATCGGTAAAGGAAAAGAAATAACAGTTGAAGAAGTAATGCAGGATGTGACATGTTACCTTCCATTTATTGAAGCTTCTGGAGGCGGTATAACAGTTAGTGGTGGAGAACCATTATTACAGTTAGATTTCTTAATTGAATTATTTAAGAAATGTAAGGAAGTTGGAATTCATACAACAATTGATTCTTCTGGAGGTTGTTATTCTGAAGGGCCAGAATTCCAGCAAAAGTTGGATAAATTAATGGATTATACAGATTTAGTTTTATTGGATTTGAAACATATTGATTCAAAGAAACATCGTAAATTAACAGGGAAATCAAATGAACATATTTTACAATTTGCTCGTTATTTATCGGATAAGAATAAACCGATTTGGGTACGACATGTATTAGTTCCAGGTGTTACTGATAATGAAGAGGATCTGCAAAAATTATCTAGCTTTATTCAAAGTCTGTCTAATGTTCAGAAAGTTGAAGTGCTACCATATCATAAGCTTGGTGTATATAAATGGGAGGCGCTTGGGCATAAATATCCACTCGCAAATGTAGAACCACCTACGGAAAAAAATGTAGAACAAGCGAGACATATTTTAAAAGCAGTCTAATCCAAATATTGGATTAGACTTTTTGCTTTCTTTACAATAAAACCTAGAGTATATATATAGAAAAGAGTATACTGAAAAAAGAATATCCATATTTTTGTAAGGAATAAGTGGAGAAATTTACATAATTGTAAAGGGAAATCAAAATAGTAAAAAGAATTAAGAAGTAAAAGAGTGAGTATCATGGAATAGAGAACATTTGTAAGTTATTGCGAAAGCTCTTATAGGAAAGTATAATGTAAAGATATGAGCACGGATAGGATTAAGGGGTCAATCTTATATGCTTTGCATATCCACGACAGGTACATAGCTAACAGGGGAATATTGGAATCCAAGTATGTAATGTTTAAGGAAAATGTTTTTCCTATTGTCGTATATGCAATATGGAGAAACAAAAAGCTAGGAGTGGATTTGTTTGATAAAAAACCCCAAGGTTTTAATTTTAACTGCACATTACGGTAATGGTCATGTGCAAGTAGCGAAAACATTAGAACAAACATTTCGCCAAAAAGGAATTGAAAATGTAATTGTATGCGACTTGTTTGGAGAATCACATCCATTTATAACTGACATTACAAAATATTTATATTTAAAAAGTTATACAATAGGAAAAGAATTATATCGTTTGTTTTATTACGGGGTAGAAAAAATTTATGATAAAAAAATAGCATCTTGGTACGCAAATTTTGGAAGGAAACGTTTGAAATCACTTTTACAAGTGGAGAAACCGGATATCGTTATTAATACCTTTCCAATCATAGCTGTACCTGAGTTGAAAAAGCAAACAGGTATTTCAATCCCTGTTTATAATGTGTTGACGGATTTTTGTGTGCATAAAATATGGATTCATCGTGAAGTAGATCGTTATTTTGTAGCAACTGATCACGTGAAAAAGGTGATGGTTGATATTGGTGTACCTGCGGAACAAATTGTTGAAACTGGAATTCCAATTCGCAATAGTTTTGAGCTAAAGATAAATCAAGACATTATATATAATAAGTATCAGTTATGTAAGAATAAAAAGATTTTACTAATTGTAGCAGGTGCTCATGGGGTACTAGGAAGTGTAAAAGAACTATGCCAGTCATTTATGGCCGTACCTAATTTACAAGTAGTTGTCGTTTGCGGAAAAAATGAAGCTTTAAAACAGGATTTATTAGGATTACAGGAACAAAATTCGGATGCTTTAAAAGTATTTGGTTATGTTGAAAACATTGATGAGTTATTCCGTGTTACTTCTTGTATGATTACGAAGCCAGGTGGTATTACATTAAGCGAAGCAGCAGCATTACAAGTACCTGTCATTTTATATAAGCCTGTCCCAGGACAAGAAAATGAAAATGCGTTGTATTTTGAAAAAAAAGGAGCTGCAGTTGTAATCCGTGATGACAGTGAGGTTTTTGCAAAAACAGAGGCGTTATTACAAGATGATATGAAGCTTCTCCAAATGAAAGAAGCAATGAAAAATATTTATCGTCCTGAACCGGCATGTCATATCGTGGATACAATTTTGGAAGAAAATCATGCAGAGCCGAATCATATACCTATGAAATCACCTGCTCTTGCAGAATCATTTACTTAATATGTAACCCTCTTTTATATGTTTAAAGAGGGTTCCTTTTATTGTAAAGATTCCTTTATCCGGCTATTTGAGGGAAGTAAGACTCCCATCTTGAAATTGGGCGAATGCGAGGACGTTAGGTGGGAGATAGCTTCCCGTAAAAGCCTTCACTTTATCCACAAAGGGATGCGCTTTCATTAGACGGTAAAGTCGGAATATTAACAACTATATCCACATTGTCCACAATTTTTAGAAAAATATCCACAATTCCAGTAGTTGATATGTGCGAAAATATATAAAAATATCAAAGTTTTTAGAAAAATATTCACAATCATATCGATGTTGTGGATAAAGTTGTCCACAACAAAAGAGTTCCCTTATGTATAAGGGAACTCTTTTAGGTTATTTCTGTCAGTCGGGAAAATTATGTAATGAAAATGAATAATTAGGGGGGAAAACTTCTAATTATTCATTTTCACTTTAAATACTTTTTGAGCGATATCCCGCTGCACGATCTGCTTTTCGAAATTCTCGTTGGTATAGAACTTCTTGTGTACTAGATAATGTATTTTTCGCTTTGTCACGTTTCTTTTTATCCATTACAAATCACCTCGTGTCCTAAAGTCACTATCTATCGTTTCCAAAGACATGGGGTGATATACATATATGCCAAACGGTTAATGATTAATTATTATTTCTAAAAATTTAGATTACGCTTCTTTTAAGTGGTGGGCGTCTTGGAATGTTGTATCACGCATTGTTGCAAGTGTATATTGATCTTTTGGAATTTCATATAGATTATATACTTCTTCATTTACGTTAATTTCATCATAAACGGCTTTTCTCGTTTCATTTGCTAGATTCACATATTGTAGTTTTTCGGCAGCTTTAATAGAACGAATATTTATTTTGCGAATACGCATAAAGATGGTTTCAATATCTAACTCATAGAAAAGTTCGCTAAAAAATGAATCTTTCGCCAATTTATTATAGCCTTTGCCATGGTATGGTTTTCCAAGCCATGTTCCAAGGAATCCAGCTTTTTCTTGCACATCAAATAAAGTAATTGTTCCGATAGGGTTACCCCATTCATCTAAAATTGTGCGTGAAATTAACTCTCCACGCTCTTCGGCTTCAATGGTTTGTTTCGTTAAAAATAAATATTCCTCATAAGAATAAGCCTTTTGACGCACAAAAGGGAAGACAGCTGGATCCACCATTAACTCGTATAGAACGTGGCTGTCGTGTAAGTCGCGTTTTTTCAACACACTAACTCCTCCTCACACGAGGGTAGCATGACGAAAAAGCACCCCACCCTCGAAATTTTTATATCAATCTTTAAAAAATTTCGGGGTGGGAATCGAACCCACTAGAACCAGTTTATAACGCTGGTGGCGCACCATTTGCCTTCCCCATTCATCAATTTGAAAATGATAATCACGACACAAATTGATTATGGTTTCATTCAGTTTATAATCGTATAATACTTTATCTAGTCAAAAAAATAAACTAGTTTTTTTTATTTTTTTTGTAAATTATTTTTCCGTCAATCATAGTTAGTACAGGCTTGGCTAAATAATGGAAAGGATGATGTGTCCATAACACGAGATCAGCGTCTTTTCCAACCTCAATGCTTCCAATTCTATCCTCTAAACGCAAATTTCTCGCTGGAAATATAGTGATTCCTTCCAATGCAGTTTTCTCGTCTAATCCTTCCCTTACTGCGACAGCAGCACAAACATTTAAATATTGAATTGGTGTATAAGGGTGATCAGTTGTTATAGAAACTTCTACTCCATTTTTAGATAATATATGGTAAGTATCCCATGTTTTGTTTTTTAGTTCGATTTTAGACCGGCGTGTAAGAGTGGGACCAACTGAAACTTTTAAATTGTGTTTTGAAAGCTCTTCAACAATAAAGTGTCCTTCTGTACAATGCTCAATACGTAAATCAAGATTGAATTCTGTTGCAAAGCGTAAAGCAGAACTAATATCGTCAGCACGGTGAGCGTGGATACGTACCGGTATTTCGCGGCGTAATGCTTTTAAAATAGGGAGCATTCGAAAATCAGCTTCATGCCCGTAGTGCTGTGCTTCATAGAATGATTCCCGAAGTAATCCCATAATCCCCATACGTGTTATGGACTCTTTCGTTCCATTACTATGGACCTTTTTAGGATTTTCTCCAAAGGCAATCTTTAAGCCGGCAGGTTCTTGAATAATCATATGATCAATACAAGTTCCAGCTGTTTTTATTACACAAGTAGTACCGCCGATAATATTTTGGCTCCCAGGCATAACGTGAACAGTTGTGATCCCGTTTTGTACAGCGTCTTGAAATGCGATATCAAAAGGATGGATTCCGTCTAAAGAACGGATATGTGGTGTTGAAACTTCAGAGGTTTCATTAGCGTCATTTCCAGCCCAACCAGTGCCTTCATCATAGAGACCAAGGTGAGTATGGACATCAATAAATCCAGGTAAGAGATGAAGAGCTCGCGCATCTATAACGGTCATATCTTGAGTAGGCTGAATAGAAGGTTTGACCTCAGCAATTCGTTCTCCTATAACGAGTACATCACCTTGAAACTTGGGAGATGTAATAGGATACACAATGGCTTGTTTGAGCAATATTTTCATAGGTACCTCATTTCTGTTACTTTACAATATTAATGTGATTGAAGAAAAAGTAACTGAAAGGTTATTTGTGTAGTAATGCTCTGAATCCTAGAAAATGAAAGTTTTGAAAGGGAACCCCTTGTAAAACTGTGTTTTAGAAGTACTACATTGTATGCGAAAGTATATTTTGTAATGCATGGTCTATTGTCGGAAATGTGTATTGGTACCCATGTTCAATTGCTTTACTAGGTAATACATGTTGCCCTTCTAGTACAAGTATACTCATCTCACCCAATAAAGCGTGAAGCATAAATGAAGGGACAGGTAACCAATGAGGTTTTCTCATTATAGTTGCCATGGTTTCTCCAAATTCCTTCATTCTTATAGGTAACGGGGCTGTAATATTAAGAGGACCATTAATTTCTTCTTTGTGTATGATGAAATCAATCATGCGAACGACATCATCTATATGAATCCATGATAACCATTGGTTTCCAGATCCAATTGTGCCTCCGATATAAAATTGATAGGGAAGTAGCATCTTTGGAAGAGCACCTCCGTCTGCACCTAATATGACTCCGAATCTTGCGTATATTGTTCTGATTTCAAGAGAACGTGCTTTACATGCTTCTTGCTCCCATAAAAATACTGTTTCTGCTAAAAAGTCATTTCCGGGAGTTTCTTGCTGCTCGGTAAAAGACTCTGTTTCAGAAGTTCCGTAGTATCCAATAGCACTTGCGTTAATAAATGTATGTGGTTTTGTGCTGAGTGTTTGTAGTTGTTTAATAAGTCCTCTTGTTGCTTGAATTCTACTGTTTAAAATTGCTTCTTTTTGTTTTTTTGTCCATCTACTATTGATTGACTCTCCAGCTAGATTAATAACTATATCAATAGAAGAGAGGGGGAAAGTAGGTAAATCTGGTGTCCATTGTACGTATTGAAGGTTAGGGTTTGAAGTTTCAATTTTATTTTTTCGGGTAAGGATATAGACTGTGTATCCCTTTTGAATGAAAAAAGTAGATAGATATTTGCCGATAAAGCCAGTACCACCAGAAATTGCAATTTTCATAATTATTTCCTCCTCATTATATATATTCTTGAAAAGCAAAAATGTTCCTTGACTATGTTAAAATAATAGAGAGGTGAGAGTATGGCTGTCATTACAAAAATAGAAGTGCAAAAACGATCGAAAGAGCGATTTAATATTTATATTGATAAAGGTCAAGGTGAAGAGTACGGATTTAGTGTGGATCAAGTAATCTTAATGAAACATGGATTACAAAAAGGTTTAGAAATTGATGAAATAGAGTTAGGCAATATTTTGTTCAATGAAGAGGTACAAAAAGCATATTTACAAGCAATCTCCTATTTATCCTATCAAATGAGAACGAAACAAGAAATAGAAGATTTTTTACGAAAAAAAGAAGTGGGACAGGCCATCATCTCTGAAGTCGTTTCGAAATTATTACATGACCGATATATTAATGATAAAGAGTATGCCATTTTATATACGCGAACGCAAAGTAATGTGAATCGAAAAGGTCCAACTGTTATAAAAAGAGAGCTGTTAAATAAAGGAGTTCAGGATCTAATCATTACACATAGTTTACAAGAGTATCCAAAGGAGAAGCAAATTGAAAATGCTTTGATTCTTGTAGAAAAAAAGAAAAAATCTTATCAAAAGCATTCATTTTTACAAATGAAGCTAAAGTTAGATGAAATGCTTGTTCGTAAAGGATATTCTAGAGATGTGATTCAAATTTGTTTGGAAGAATTGAAAGACGAAAAAGATGACGAAAAGCAACAAGAAGCTTTACACTATCATGGGAATAAATATTATGAGAAATATAGGAAGTATGATGGATGGACATTCGAAAATAAGATGAAACAAGCGTTATATCGAAAAGGATTTTCTATTGATGAAATAGAGATATTTTTACAAATGAAACGTGAAGAGGGATGAGGGGAATAATAAGATGAATATGCCAAAACGCTACAGTGAAATGACACCGCATGAGCTTAGAGAAGAAATTGGCGCTTTGAAGGAGCAAGCAGTAAAGGCTGAGCAACTTGGAATTGTAAATGAATTCGATGTATTAATGAGAAAGATGGCCATGGCCCGTGCTTACATGACTGATATAAACAAATTCCATATTGGTGAGACATATGAATTAGTAGAAGAACCTGGTGTATTATTTAAAATTACGTACTTCAATGGGGTATTTGCTTGGGGTTATAAGCAAAATGATAATGAAGAGATTGGGATACCAATTTCCTTGTTGCAAGAAAAATAAAAACCAGAGAGCGAATATCTCTCTGGTTTTCATCTTTGGTAGGCGTTAAAGGAGATAGGAGATTCTAAAATTGGCGTTTTTTACATTCGTTGGCCAATATAATGAGAGACTGGGTTTGTTGCGTCTGTCCGTTAACTTGCGCTTTCGCATGTTTCGGACGAGTCCACGTATGGTTAAATAATTCAGAACGACTATCTAAACGATCACGGTAGCTCATCTTTATCACCTCGTGTAGGAAGTTAATTTTTTAGGCTGTACCTGTACTACTCTTCCTGCTGATTTGCAGCACGCATACGTTCTTGTGGGTGCGTGTTAATTGTGCCGTTAGGTCGTTTCGAAGCGAAGCGTGATTTCGCTTTCGGCTGACCGTCGATTTTGCTGTTGTTTTTTGACTCAGACCAAAATTCGGCTTGTTTACCCATTGCGAACGCCCTCCTCATCATCAGTTGATACCTCTTTAAGAAGTATCACTTATAGAATGTGCAAAATAGAAGAAACTATCCTTTAGAAATGAAGGGATAAATAGGTAAAAGGAGATTAGAACATGAATGATATTTATGAAGCATTAACGAAAGAATTATTAGACAAGAATGACAAGCTTTCTTACGGACAAGCTCGTGCGTGGGTTGAATTACTTTGGGAAGATTTTCAAACAACTTATGCGAAATCAGGTCGTTATCAAGGGGAGGAGATGACTGAGCAAGTAGTAAGAACATGGATTAATAATCATGGAGCGCGTCTTCATGAAATGCGTACAAATAATCCGAAATACAGCCATTTAATTAATCAAGAAGACCATTTAAAACATTAAAAAAGCGACTAAAGTCGCTTTTTTTAATGTGGAAGCAATTCCAGTTTCTTTCGAAGTTTTTCTTCGCTGAAAATCCATCCGGTATAAGAATTAATAATATTTAAATTTTGATCGAGCTGAACGATTGCAACGAATGGATAATAATCTTTACTTCGATAGCGCAAATCAATGAATCGAATTTCGTAATAGTTATCATAATCAAAAATATCCCAACGATATACAGGAGAGAAAGATAAGAAGGCCGAGATGTTTTCATCTTGTTTAGCAGCTCTCATAATAGCGTTATCTGGGAACGGTACCCGATCGAACTTATCGTATATCATAATGTTACCACGATGCCATCTCGCAACGTAGTAATAATCAGTCGTAACGACTGCTAAATGATAATGATAAAATCGATAAGAAGGAGAAATGATGATCTTCTCAACATGTTTGAAACGTTTGTGTACAACGCTTCTTATATTTCTATGCATCATAATCCGTCCGATATAGTAAACAATCATTAATATATATGCAGCTAAGGCTGTATATCCTTTATGGGAACCTACGAGCATGCAAGCAATCGCAAGTATATGGATAAAGAAAATCACAGTATCAAACGTATTAATTATGCCGAGTGCGACCCATTTTTTTGTGAAAGGCCGTAACGCTTGTGTACCGTAGGCATTGAAAATATCTACAAAGACGTGAAGAAAGACAGCTATAAATGACCAAAGTAGTAGATGAAGATATGGAGCGTCTGAAAAGAAGGCGAAAGAGATGCCGCTTATAAGGAATGACCAAAGAATTACTGCAGGAATGGAATGAGTAACCCCGCGATGATTTCTTATATATTTAGCGTTATTACGCAATTTTAAAACTGTATCGATGTCAGGAATATTGGAACCAGCAATTGTAGCGAGCATAACTGCTTGTGGTCCAATATCACTTTGCGCTATAGCTGGGTCTAATGTTGCCAAACTACCTAAAGTGACACCCATAACAAGGTGAGTGGCTGTGTCCATAGAAATCCACCTCCGTTTTTTATTAATGTAACTCTTTTTATTCGATACCTCAAGTCCTTTGCCTTCTATTTCCTATGTCATCTTACTTAAATTTTTTCCTAAAAATCTTTATAATAGTACGTATATGCAAAAAAATGAGGGGGATCAAGTTTGACACTTGAAATATTAGAAAAATTTAACATAGAGCAGTTTCAAAATGATTTAATTGGTTGGTTTGAAAAAGAGCAACGCGACTTACCGTGGCGAAAAAATAAAGATCCATACCGTGTTTGGGTTTCGGAAATTATGTTACAGCAAACAAGGGTAGAAGCTGTAAAACCATATTACGCAAATTTTATGGGGAAGTTCCCTACGTTGGAAGCTTTAGCAAATGCTGATGATGAAGAAGTATTAAAAGCATGGGAAGGTTTAGGGTATTATTCTAGAGCACGAAATTTACACACGGCTGTAAAAGAGGTAAAAGAAGTATATGGCGGGATAGTACCGAGTGATGTAAAGAAAATTGAAAAATTAAAAGGAGTGGGACCATATACAAAAGGTGCAATTTTAAGTATCGCATATGGTATACCAGAGCCAGCAGTTGACGGAAATGTTATGCGCGTGTTATCCCGTATTTTATCAGTATGGGATGACATTGCAAAACCGAAAACTAGAAAAGTGTTTGAAGAGATTGTGCGGGAAATTATTTCAGCTGAAAATCCATCTTATTTTAATCAAGGTTTGATGGAATTAGGTGCACTAATTTGTATTCCTAAAAATCCAGCATGCTTACTTTGTCCTGTACGTGAGCATTGTAGGGGATATGCTGAAGGTGTTCAAAAAGAACTACCAGTAAAAAGTAAAGCGAAAGCTCCTACAATGGTACCGCTTGTTGCAGGAGTACTTCAAACTGAAGATGGTCGTTACGTTATTAATAAACGTCCAAGTAGCGGATTATTAGCTAATATGTGGGAGTTTCCGAATATTGAACTTGGTGAAGGGATTCGAAGTCAGAAAGAACAGCTTATAGATTATATGAAGGAAAAGTTTGAGCTTTCGATTTCTATTGATGAGTACGCAATGAATGTGCAACATACGTTTACGCATCGCACCTGGGATATATTCGTATTTTACGGAAAAGTAACTGGTGATATTGTTGAAACAGATACATTAAAGTTTGTATCGAAAGAAGCATTTGAGCAGTTACCTTTCTCTAAATCGCATCGTACGATTTATGAGAGTTGTGTTGAGAAAATTACAATGCAATAAAGTGAAACTTTAATCAGTGGGGGTTTTCTTCATCCCCCACTGATTATTAGTTGAACTAATCGGACTTTTATGGGCAGTTGATCCCCCACATAAATTCTTTGCTTTCGCTGCATTTTGAGGTGGGGGTCTTACTGCCCATTAAAGCGGGATAAACAAAAAAAGTGTTCCCTAGATTGGGAACACTTTTTTAATCGTAAGAAATTTTTGTCCCATGAGTCCAACTGGCATTACCTTCTTGTAAGCCACCTCTTGATTCAATTTCTATTACAATTTCTTTATAAATACTTTGACCTTCTGCGTTTAAATAGGGCAAAATCTGTTGTAATGAATGATGAAAATAAGCTAATTCATCTTCTTTCCATTCATTTTTTGAAATCATCGTTAGTTCAGTCATATCGCGTCCTATATACATATTTCCACCTCCGTACCCTATAGTTTGAATGAGTATTAAGAGATATATGCGGAAATTTTTCAACAAAAAATTACGGATAGTTTCCGAGTGAATTGGTTACATTATTGGTTGTGGAGGTGAGAAAGATGAGTAAAAAACAACAAGGTTATAACAAGGCAACTTCTGGTGCTAGCATTCAAAGTACAAATGCTAGTTATGGTACAGAGTTTGCGACTGAAACAAATGTACAAGCAGTAAAACAAGCAAACGCACAATCAGAAGCAAAGAAAGCACAAGCTTCTGGTGCACAAAGTGCAAACGCTAGTTATGGTACAGAATTTGCAACTGAAACAGACGTGCATGCTGTGAAAAAACAAAATGCAAAATCAGCTGCAAAACAATCACAATCTTCTAGTTCAAACGAGTAATGAAAGAAAAACACTTCTCCAATTCGAGAGAAGTGTTTTCTTTGTGTGCGGGTCATTGTAATGAAAAGAAAGTGAACGACATAACTTCTAATAAGTCAACAAATGTAGTCAAAGGAGAAGGAAGTTAAAGATTAGAAATATGTAATTAGGAATAATAACTAATGAATAAATCTAAAAGGGGGTAAGTAATGAAGGATTTTGATAAGTTGGTAGGAGAGCAATTGGAAACGATGGATGAGCTGTTAAAATTGCAATCACACTTAGAGAAGTATCAGCAAATTGAAGTGAGTGAAAAGGATACGTGCGATAAAAAAGACTTACATTTTATTCGCCAAGAAATATATAGAACAGAAATAGCATTGAAACTATTACATGAAAAATTCGAAAAGCAAACGAATAGTGTGATTAAATCTTTTGAAACTGAAAAAATGATTTCAAATTTAGGATAAGATATGTTCTTACCTTCAGATGAAAAGTCCTTCTTAACATGAAAATAAGGAAGGGCTTTTTCTGTTATTATTTCCTCATTTATAAATGAGTCAGGAAAAGCCTCAGTAGGGATATGGTATTCAACAATAAACATGCAGTGTGAAAAATAGAGTCTTGTCGCTTTAGTTTTAAAATTTCGACAAAAAAGTTATAATAGAAAAAAAGTGAATGCAGTTCAAAGGATAGTTGATTTAATTTAAGAAGGGCATTTGCAGTTGAAAGAAGGGAGCATATATGGCATTTCCCAAAGAAGGAGAAAAAGTACAAATACATAGTTATAAACATAATGGCTCCATTCATAGAATGTGGGAAGAGACAACGATTTTAAAAGGGACACAGAGTCTTGTAATTGGAGCGAATGATCGAACAATAGTTACAGAATCAGATGGCCGAACATGGGTTACTCGGGAACCTGCAATTTGTTATTTTCATGCAAACTATTGGTTTAATGTGATTGGGATGCTAAGAGAAGAGGGTGTATATTATTATTGTAATTTAAGTTCTCCTTTTGCATATGATTCAGAAGCATTAAAGTATATTGATTATGATTTAGATATTAAAGTGTATCCAGATATGACATATACACTGTTAGATGAAGATGAGTATGAAAAGCATAGTCAAATCATGCAATATCCACCTGTTATTGATACAATTTTAAAGCGAAATGTAGCACATTTAACGCAGTGGATTCATCAAAGAAAAGGTCCATTTGCACCAGATTTCGTAGATATGTGGTATGAGAGATATTTAATGTACAGAAATTAAAACAAACCTGCAGGGGATTTCCCGGCAGGTTTGTCCTATTAGAGGGGGGATTATGTGCAAGGTATAAAAAGATATTTACAATTTGTTAAACCATATAGATGGCTTATTGCTATTACAATTGTTATCGGTCTAGTTAAGTTCGGTATCCCGCTTATTATGCCATGGTTATTAAAGTATATTATCGACGATGTAATCCAAGGTGGGGGTTCACTTCAAGATAAAACGTCCCAATTAATAACGGCGATTGGGATAGCCTTTTTTATTTTTGCAGTATTAAGGCCACCGATTGAATATTATCGTCAATATTTCGCGCAACGTATCGCGAATACAATACTATATGATTTGCGGAAACATATTTTTGGTCACTTGCAAAAATTGAGCTTGCGTTATTATTCGAATACAAAAACAGGAGAGCTTATTTCACGTGTAATCCATGATGTAGAGCAAACGAAGGATTTTGTAATTACCGGTTTAATGAATGTTTGGTTAGATACTGCGACAATTGCGATTGCTATTATTGTTATGTTTTCTATGAACATAAAGTTAACGTTTGTTGCTTTATTGATTTTACCTATTTATGTTGTTGCGGTGAAATATTTTTTCGGACGTCTTCGAAAATTGACGAAAGAACGTTCACAAGCGTTAGCAACTATGCAAGGTTATTTACATGAACGTATTCAAGGAATGCAAGTGACGCGTAGCTTTGCATTAGAAGAGTATGAGGGTAAGCAGTTTGAAAAAAGAAATAATGAATTTTTAACGAAAGCATTAACGCATACAAGTTGGACGGCGAGAACATTTTCGGCAGTAAATACTTTAACTGATTTAGGCCCGTTACTTGTCATTGGTTTTGCAGCATATGAAGTAATTCAAGGTCGGTTAACGCTAGGGACTATGGTAGCTTTTGTTGGTTATATGGATAGTTTATATAGTCCGCTTCGCCGCCTTGTTAATTCATCTACAACATTAACGCAATCTTTCGCCTCGATGGATCGAGTGTTTGAACTGTTAGATGAAAAGTACGATATTGTTAATGTGCCAAATGCGGTACAAGCGAAAAAATTAAATGGAGAAATTGTATTTGATAATGTGTCTTTTCGTTATAATACAGATGAAAAAGAGATATTACATAACTTGTCATTAACTATGCGGCCAGGAGAGAAGGTAGCACTTGTAGGAGCGAGTGGGGGAGGAAAGTCATCTCTTGCTAGTTTAATTCCGCGTTTCTATGATGTTTCGGAAGGGTCAGTTTATGTAGATGGGATAGATGTAAGAAAGTATGATATGAGAAATTTACGTAGCCATATTGGAATTGTACTGCAAGATAATTTATTATTTAGCGATACAATCGGAGCTAATATTTTATATGGAAATCCGAAAGCTAAAGAGACAGAAGTGATTGCAGCAGCCAAAGCCGCGCAAATTCATGATTTTATTATAGAGTTACCAGATGGTTACAATACTGTTGTTGGAGAACGTGGTGTGAAGTTATCTGGTGGGCAAAGGCAACGTGTAGCAATTGCGCGAGTATTTCTAAAGAATCCATCGTTACTTATATTAGATGAAGCAACTTCTGCTTTAGATTTAGAAAACGAACGGTATATTCAAGAGGCACTTCAAACGTTAGCTGCTGATCGGACGACGATTATAATTGCACATCGATTAGCAACGATTACGCATGTTGATACAATTATTTACATTGAAGATGGTGAAATTAAAGAAACAGGTTCTCATGAAGAGTTAATGAAAAAAAGGGGATTCTATTACAATTTATATCAACTTCAAAATATAACAGAAACAGCTCCTTTAGCGTAAAAGGAGCTGTTTTTTATTCGTCTTCTTTTTTATCGTCGATTTGGAGTTCTGTTTCTGGTTTATGGTATGTGTAGAAGCTATCCACAAGTAAATCTAAATGCTCTACTTCTTCACTATAATTAATAATTGAAGAAATAAGAGGGAATAGATGTAACCATGTTTTATATGCTTCCTCATCATCTTTGTTTTGATACTCCATAAAGATATCAATTAATTCTTGTTTACCTGTTTCAACTTCATCAAGCATCTCAACGGATTGTTGTTTCTTTGCTTTACCAATAAATTTTAATAAAACTTGTTCATGATAATGCGTTAATGAGTCAAGTTCGTTTTGAATAGATTCCTGAAATTCTTCTGGCATATAGCGCAGTTCATTTTCAGTGCGATGTAATGATTTTAACGTACTTAAAGCACGGCTTGTCGTCGCTAACATTTGTCTGAATAAAACGAGCTTACGAATTTTTGCGAACTGTACTTTTTTCGTGTAGCTTCTTTCTTCTTTATACAGCAAATAGTAATGGTTTAGTTTGATCATTTTTTCTTTCATACGATCAATATCAGTTTTTAACGTTGTAAAGTCAGAAGCTTGCCTGCTATTCATTCGAATCCATTTCACAATTTCCTCTGTATTATCAACGATACGATGATAAAGCTTTGTTTCGTATTTTGGCGGCATAAACACTAAATTTACAATTGAAGCCGCAATAATTCCGATCATAATCGTCGCAAAGCGAAGTAAGGCAAAACTAAAGAAATCTTCGCCTTGATACTCCATAATGGCGATAACTGTTACTAAAGCAATTGATATTGTGTTTTCTAATCGTAATTGTAATGTAAGAGCAATTACTAATATACATGTTAATCCAATAATAAAAGGATTATGTCCAAAAGCAGTAGCAAATACGATAGCGAATACCGCACCAATTACGTTTGCTTGAATTTGTTCAAGTGCAGTTAAATATGAACGATATACAGACGGTTGAACAGCGAATATAGCTGAGATTCCCGCAAATACCGGACTCGGTAAGTGAAGTAAAATACAAGCAAATAAAGCTAATGTGATGGCAATACCCGTTTTTAAAATGCGAGCACCAAGTTTCATACCCTTAATAAGATCCTTTCTCTTGTCATAATGAATGTACAACATGATACTATACATTCATTACAATATGTTAGCAAGTGATATTTTAGTGATATAAAAAAAGAAATTAAGATTCATTTATCCCGCTATTTGCGGGCAGTAGAACTCCTACCTCAAAGTTCGGCTAGAGCAAAGGAGTTAGGTGGGAGTCGGGCTGCCCGTAAATGCCCGATTGGTGTGGGCTAATAATCAGTGGGGGATGAACAAAACCCCCACTGATTAAAGTTTCACTTTATAATTTTTTCCTAATTCTTTTTAAACATTAATTTTTAGTAAAAAAACCTGCTGAATTTCAGCAGGTTTCAAATTGTTACTATAGATTACTATGAGAAGTATACTTCGTCAATTTTTTATTGAAAATAAAAAGGGTATATATCACTCAGTTGAGATAGATGGATCAGCCTGCTCCTTTTTCGGGATAATTTCAAAAAATTGCTGCTGCATATCATCTAGTAACGGGGTTAACAAAGCAACTTCCTCATATTGCTCATGCTCATTTAATACACGAATATAATCTAGCAATAGTTCAGTTACATCTTGCACACCATTTTTACTAATTGATTGTAATGTAACATTTGCACCTTTTGCGATTCTTCTTTTTAAGGCTTTTTCTGTTAAACCTAAGTTTGAATCATGACGTAAATAAACAACACCACCAGTCATACCAGCACAGATCCATGGACCAGGATCTCCTAAAACAAGAGCCCGCCCATTTGTCATATATTCAAAAGCGAAACCTTTAATATTCGAGTATGATCCTATATTTCCTTGCTCTTTTTCACGGAGTGGTTTTGTCATTCTCCCTCCAATTATCATGTCTGCTCCAGAAAGGCGAATACCAGCACGAGCGTCAGCGTTACCTTGCACGTATAATGCACCTTTTTGTGCACCATATCCAAATCCTTTTCCGACAGACCCATTATAATATGTTCCATTTTTACCTTTTGCTTTCGTTATATAAATGCCACCGCCAAATGAAGTTTTGCCAATGCCATCTTGTGCGCCGCCATTTACGTGTATAAATAAGTTTTCACTATTGTAAGCACCTAATCCATTTCCAGGAACAGAGCCATTTGTATACTTTAATGTAAGTGGTTCAAGCTTTGTATCTTCATATAATTTACTACGAACGCGATAACAAGATTCTAAACCGCCCATAACTCGTTGTTCTACGCCAACTCCTACTAATTCTTTTGAGTGAGGAGAATGCACTGTTTCAAATTGTTTTTCTTCCACAGATACTCTTGTTGTAACAGTTGAATTTTCTATCGTTTGTAGTAAATTACATAACTCTAACAAATCTTGACCTCGAACTTGTTCTAATAAATCGGAACGCCCGACAATTTCTTGTAAATTTGTATAACCGAGTTGCCCTGTTAACCGTTTTAATTCTAAACCGAAAGTGGTGAATAAATTTAATAGGCCAGCAACTGCGCTTTCTAATTCGCGCGGGACGAAGCGGCGTAATCCATGTTCTTTCGCTTGTGCTTCAGATTCAATTTGTGTTGCAATTCCAACGTGGCAAGTATCTAGATGACAACCACGGCAAGTTGTACAGCCGATGGCAATCATTGATAATGTACCAAACCCAATACGGTTTGCTCCAAGAAGCATGATTTTTAAGGCATCATTTACACTTCGAATACCACCATCTGCCCAAATTTCTACTTTATGTCTCATACCTGCTTCTAGTAGAGCGTTGTGAGCAGCTTTAACACCGATTTCTACTGGAAGACCTACATGTTGTAATGCATGAATACGTGCAGCCCCTGTTCCGCCGTCAAATCCGCTAATGTTAATAAAATCAGCGCCAGCTTTAGCGATACCGACAGCAATTGTTCCAATGTTAGGAACGACAGGGACTTTTACGGCTACTTTTGCAAGTTGATTAGCCGTTTTAATTTCTGTAATCATTTGAGCTAAATCTTCAATCGAATAAATATCATGGTTGTTAGAAGGCGAAATTAAATCTGATCCAATTGTAGCGTTACGTGCCTCAGCAATTTTTGCGGTTACTTTAGAACCTGGTAAATGTCCGCCTTCGCCAGGTTTTGCGCCTTGACCGATTTTTATTTCAATTAAATTTGATGAATTTAGTAGTTCAGCGTTTACTCCAAATCGGCCAGATGCAACTTGTTGTCCACGTGTATTTGGGTATTTGCCAATCATATCTTTAATTTCGCCGCCTTCACCGTTCAAACTAATCATATTTAGCTGATCGGCAGCTTCTGCATATGCACGAAAGGCAATTTCATTTTGAGAACCGAATGACATGGAACTAATAATAAACGGTAAATCATGATTTTGAATGCTAATAGACACTTCTTCAGCCGGAACGACATGCTTTGTTTGTTTCGTTTGAACAAGGTGTCTGATTGCAATCGGATTATTGTCTTCTAATTCACTTAACTTTTCGCGGTAATCATCATAAGAATTTCCTTTTGCAACATCACCAATTGCTTTCCAAATCCGTGGGAATATATGAAATGATTTTCGCATTCTAATTTTAGGGTTGTTATAATCATTTGCCCGCGATTTCGCATCTTTAGCAAGCGATTCAAGTGAAAAAGCTAAATCATTTGAACCGAAGAAATTCGTAATTTGTAATATATTTGCGATTTCCTCATGTAATCCGATAGAGGAATAGAGGCGGCCGTAACCACGTAACTCATGAATTCCAATTGTTGAAATGACTTTCTCTAGTCCTTTATTAAGTGCATTATACAGATTCATAATTGGTGTTTTTGATCCATCATTTACGGTCGCGAACAATAAATATGGATTAATACTGTCTGCTCCTAATCCATATAGTGTGACGATATCGTGTAAGGAACGAAGGGCACCAGAACGTATAACGAGAGAACAGTTTCTGCGTAATTTATTTTCACTTAATACTTGATGTACTTTAGCGGTAACTAAATGTGGATCCATCCATAACTGTTCATTTAGATGAGCTTTTGCGTCATCTAATAATAGTAGGGAAGCACCATTGTTAACGGCAGCTATCGCTTCGGAACTAATTCGATTTAATGCGCATTGTAAAGTTTCTAACGGACTGAAGGTGGCAGAAATTGTAGCGATAGAACTATGTGTAACGAACAACTGTATAAGTTGTTCGTACGTAATTGTGTGCAATTCCTCTGCGATAGATTGTGCAACACTTCCTTCTAAAATAATTGGTGAAAGCATCTCAACTACAAATGGCTGTTTAGCGCCGCTTAATAAACTTGGACGCTCTCCAAGTATCGTCCGTGTGGAGAAGTGTTCGACCTCTCGATCGCGATCGATTGCTGGATTTGTAACAACGGCTACACTTTCCTTAATAAAGTCAGCAATATTTCGTCTATCCGTATCGAGTGCAGCAAGTGGCGAGTCATGACCAAGTGACCGAATTGGCTCAACTCCTTTTGTTGCCATCTGTTCAAGGAGCTGAATATGCTCTCGATCCCACCCGAAAGAAACGTACTGTTTCGTTTCAACTTGAACAGAATCACATAATCCTTGGATTTCTTTCGCTTCAGGGATAGATAAGTTTAAATGATAATTGTTAACATCGATTCGTTTTTGGAAACGATTATATACTTCAATTTGGTATTTGTCGTATTCATAAAGAACAAGTTCATCTTGTTCATTCCATTTTAATCCGACCTTTTCTCCAGGAGCGAGTGGTTTCGGTTCTTCTACATATTCGGTTGGTGATACAACTCCAGGTTCAGAAGAGAAAATATAAGAGCTTTCTGTTTCTACTTTCCATACTGGTCGTAGGCCAAGGGAATCGACGCTGAATACAGCTTCATCTTTATAGCGTGAAATAATGCCAGCTGGTCCTTGTGCGAAATGTCCCCAAGCTTCTCTTATATAAGTGTATAAGTTTTGTAAGTTTGTTTCGTATAGTTTTATTTCATTAATAATTGGTGGGAATAGTATATCCATCGCTTCAAATAAGCTGTAGTTATATTGAACAAGAAGAGTCTCTAAGGTGCGGTTTAAATCTTGGGAGTCACTTCCCCCTGCCGTTAGTGGTACATGAATCATTTCGGCTTGATCACGTAATTTGGCAATTGTATTAATTTCACCATTATGTCCGAGAATGCTAAATGGTTGTACACGAAAAAAATTAGATAATGTATTAGTAGAATAGCGATTATGTCCTAGTGTCATAGTTGAAGCGATAAGTGGGTGTTGTAAATCGTTGTAATAGGCAACAAGTGTATCTCCAGCACCTAGAACTTTATATACAACATGATCACGACTTAATGAAGCAACGTGAATCGCTTCGTTTTCCTCTATTTTTATCGTTACAGCAAATAATGTTTGCTCAATACTTTTAACTTCATTTTCAGCGATAAGGGCAACTTGCCAAAATAAAGGTTCTTCCTGTTTACCAAGTGGACCGAGTGCATCGGAATTTATTACATCATCACTTTCGAAAATAATAGTAAAGTTTTCATTGTTTAATTGCGTACGAATGTAATTTTTTAAGTCAACAATATTTTCTTTTTTGTTTAGAAAAAAATGTCCAACGATAAAGTGGGGATGATCCACAATCGTTGGATTATATCCGCTACTTTTCAATTTTTCGTTCCAAAGTGCTTTTGGTACATCAATATGGATTCCAATACCATCGCCTTCGCCATTGATGAAACCAGCTCTATGGTTCATTTTGATTAGTGATTGTATACAAAGGTCGATATTTTCTTTTGTAGGAATTTTTCTTTTTTCCATAACGGAAACGATTCCACACGCATCATGTTCTGCATTTTTATAATCTCGAAATAAAGACGGTGTCCATGTATTTTTTTTATTGAGCATCCGTCAATCCCCCCTCTTGTAAAAGATTGAATAATCTTACTATTTAAGGTGTAAATCACCTTGTACACAGAGATAATAACGATCTAAAAGAATATAAAACAGATAATTATGAATAATTATACTATTAATGCGGGATTTATGAAATAGAAAAAAGGAAAAAAGAAAGGTAACCTTTCTTTTTTCCTCAGGCTGTGGAGAAAGTCTTCTCCACAGCCTGTTTATGTGTCTGAACCTCTCTTTATGTGTCAACACTGATAAAAAAGAGGTAAAGGAGAGATTTTTTATGATGGGTGCTTTAAAAAATCATCGTGATG
>NZ_CP031292.1:298566-380618 GCF_003355115.1 Bacillus sp. COPE52 | reverse complement strand
ATAGGTTCGAGGTGGAAGCATGGTGACATGTGGAGCTGACGAATACTAATAGATCGAGGACTTAACCATATAATATGTAGCAAATGTTATCTAGTTTTGAAGGAATATGCCTTCATAGTTTGGTGATGATGGCAGAGAGGTCACACCCGTTCCCATACCGAACACGGAAGTTAAGCTCTCTAGCGCCGATGGTAGTTGGGACCTTGTCCCTGTGAGAGTAGGACGTCGCCAAGCAAGCTTAAGACGAGTCAGAATGACTCGTCTTTTTTGTGTTTGTTTTTATTTACCAAATGTCATAATCCATAAATTTAATAACGCCAAAAATGAAAAAAGAATGAAATAGAGACTGTTTAAAATAATGGCAATGATTTTTTGTGTTCCTGATTTTCCGACTGCCCTAAAATAATACTTAAGAACAGGAAACATTATTTCTATTATAAGTATATATTTTAAAAAATGAGAGTAGAAAAAATGGGATGATATAAATAAGTATTCAATCATTATAGCAATTACTGCGATAGAGAAAAATAAATAAGATAATAGCATAGTTATTTTTTTTCACGGTTATTCTCCCCCTAAAAATTAAATCGCTATAATATAAGTTCTATTGATGTATAGAAAATAAGAGTTTATATACTTTTATTAAAATGTACTGAAGTACCATATAAACAATTGTACGTAAAATAGATCTCTAGAAATATATATTCTAATTCCCTTTCCTTCTTGCATATAGTTGCAATTCTTCTTTTGAATATAACTAAAACACGAACGTTATTGGTAACTAGTAAAAAAACATTCGATTATTTATTGACATTGTTTATAAAATATTGTTAATATAGCCATAGAAACAATAATATATAAGACCTCATATAATCGCGGGGATATGGCCTGCAAGTCTCTACCTAACGACCGTTATTCGTTAGACTATGAGGGAAAGTCACTCGGTATTTTTCTATTCACAAGGGATACGTATGCCTGAGTAGAGCGCTTTCTCTCATAGTAAAAGAGAAACTGTTCTATTTCAGGCTTTTTTTATTTGAATCGGGGGGATTCTAATATGAAATCACTAGTTGGAGTCATAATGGGAAGTACGTCAGACTGGGAAACAATGAAATTTGCTTGTGACATTTTAGATGAATTAAATATACCGTATGAGAAAAAAGTTGTATCCGCTCATCGGACTCCGGATTATATGTTTGAATATGCAGAGACGGCTCGTGAACGTGGATTGAAAGTTATTATTGCTGGAGCTGGTGGAGCAGCGCATTTACCAGGAATGGTTGCAGCGAAGACAAATCTTCCTGTAATTGGCGTTCCAGTTCAATCAAAAGCGTTAAACGGATTAGATTCATTATTATCCATCGTCCAAATGCCAGGAGGGGTTCCAGTTGCAACTGTTGCAATTGGTAAAGCTGGTTCAACAAATGCTGGATTACTTGCTGCACAAATACTTGGATCATTCCATGATGATATACATGATGCATTGGAATTGAGACGAGAAGCAATTGAAAAAGATGTGCGTGAAGGTAGTGAGCTAGTATGACGAGAATCATTTTACCTGGAAAAACAATCGGCATTATTGGAGGCGGCCAGCTTGGAAGAATGATGGCATTGGCAGCTAAGGAGATGGGATATAAAATTGCTGTTTTAGATCCTACAAAGCATTCACCATGTGCACAAGTTGCTGATGTTGAAATTGTTGCACCATATGACGATTTAAAAGCAATTCAGCATTTAGCAGAGATAAGTGATGTTGTCACATATGAATTTGAGAATATTGATTATAGATGTTTACAATGGCTTGAAAAACATGCTTACTTACCACAAGGTAGTCAGTTGTTAAATAAAACGCAAAATCGTTTTACAGAAAAGAATGCAATTGAAAAAGCCGGGTTACCGGTAGCGACGTATAGATTAGTTCAAAATCAAGAGCAGCTTACTAAAGCGATTGCTGAGTTATCATATCCTTCCGTCTTAAAAACAACGACAGGTGGATATGATGGGAAAGGGCAAGTTGTTTTAAGAAGTGAAGCTGATGTTGAGAAGGCACGAAATCTTGCGAATGAAGCAGAATGCATTCTAGAAAAATGGGTGCCTTTTGAAAAAGAAGTATCAGCTATTGTCATTCGTAGTGTAAGTGGTGAAACGAAAGTGTTTCCAGTAGCGGAAAATATTCATGTGAATAACATTTTACATGAATCTATCGTTCCAGCTCGCATTACAGAAGAACTTTCTCAAAAAGCAATTGCTTACGCAAAGGTACTTGCGGATGAATTAGAACTTGTGGGAACACTAGCGGTAGAGATGTTTGCTACAGCTAATGGTGAGATTTACATTAATGAATTAGCACCAAGACCTCACAATTCAGGACACTATACACAGGATGCATGTGAAACGAGTCAATTTGGTCAACATATTCGAGCAATCTGTAATTTACCTCTTGGAGAAACAAATTTGTTAAAACCAGTTGTCATGGTAAACATTTTAGGCGAACATATAGAAGGGGTCCTAGGACAAGTGAATAGATTAACCGGGTGCTATTTACACTTGTATGGAAAAGAAGAAGCAAAAGCGCAGCGAAAAATGGGGCATGTTAATATTTTAAATGATAATATTGAAGTCGCTCTAGAAAAAGCGAAGAGTTTGCATATTTGGGACCATCAAGAACAACTGTTGGAGGGAAAAAGATGATTAATCGTTATACACGCCCTGAAATGGGTGCTATTTGGACGGAAGAGAATAAATTTAAAGCATGGTTAGAAGTTGAGATTTTAGCTTGTGAAGCATGGGCTGAGCTTGGCGATATTCCAAAAGAAGATGTTAAAAAAATTCGTGAGCATGCATCATTTGATATTGATCGTATTTATGAAATTGAAAAAGAAACACGTCATGACGTAGTTGCTTTCACTCGTGCTGTATCAGAAACACCAACATTAGGTGAAGAACGCAAATGGGTTCATTACGGTTTAACATCTACAGACGTAGTAGATACAGCTTTATCTTACATCTTAAAACAAGCAAATGAAATCTTGTTAAAAGACTTAGAAAACTTCGTTAGCATTTTAGCTAACAAAGCGAAAGAGCATAAATACACGATTATGATGGGAAGAACGCACGGTGTTCATGCAGAGCCAACGACATTTGGTTTAAAACTTGGTCTTTGGTATGAAGAAATGAAACGTAACGTAGAGCGTTTCAAACAAGCTGCGGATACAGTTCGCGTTGGTAAATTATCTGGTGCAGTTGGTACATACGCGAACATTGATCCATTCGTAGAAAAATTTGTTTGTGAAAACTTAGGATTAGAAGCGGCACCAATTTCAACACAAACATTGCAACGTGATCGTCATGCACATTACATGTCAACACTTGCGCTAATCGCAACATCTATTGAAAAGATGGCAGTTGAGATTCGTGGTTTACAAAAGAGTGAAACACGTGAAGTTGAAGAGGCTTTCGCAAAAGGTCAAAAAGGTTCTTCTGCAATGCCACATAAACGTAATCCAATTGGATCTGAAAATATGACTGGTTTAGCTCGTGTTATCCGCGGTTATATGATGACGGCTTACGAGAATGTTCCATTATGGCATGAGCGCGACATTTCTCACTCTTCAGCAGAACGCGTAATTCTACCAGATGCTACAATCGCATTAAATTACATGTTAAATCGCTTTGGTAATATCGTTAAAAACTTAACTGTATACCCGGAGAATATGAAACGCAATATGACAAGAACATACGGCTTAATTTACTCTCAGCGCGTAATGCTTACACTAATCGACAAAGGTATGGTACGTGAAGAAGCTTATGATATCGTACAGCCTAAAGCGATGGAAGCTTGGGAAACACAAGTACAATTTAAAGAGCTTGTAGAAGCTGATGAGCGTATTACGAGCAAATTAACGCAAGAGGAAATTAACGAATGCTTCAACTATGAGCATCATATGCAACATGTTGATACAATCTTTGAACGCCTAGGATTAAACGAAGCGTAAAATTTTATATGGCACAGAATAGAGTCATTCTGTGCCATTCTTTATAAAAATATTATTCACATTTTTCAAACTACAGGGGGCTTGCGAAATGCAAAAGCTAGAATTGCTGTATGAAGGTAAGGCAAAAAGAATTTATCGTACAGAATCAGCAGATATGGTTTGGGTAGAGTACAAAGATAGTGCGACTGCTTTCAATGGGGAGAAAAAAGAGACGATTACAGGAAAAGGTCGTTTGAACAATGAGATTACAACTTTATTGTTCAGAAAGTTACAAGAAGTAGGAATAAAAACACATTTTGTTGAGAAGTTATCTGAAACAGAGCAACTTGTAAAAAAAGTGAGTATTATTCCTTTAGAAGTTGTCACAAGAAATGTAATTGCAGGAAGCCTTTCAAAGCGATTAGGAATGGAAGAGGGAACTGTACTTGCAGAACCAATCGTAGAATTTTACTTCAAAGATGATGATTTAGGAGATCCGCTTGTAACGGAAGATCATATTCGTGTATTAAATGTTGCGTCACCAGAGCAAGTAAGCGTATTACGAGATATGGCTCTACAAATCAATCAAGTATTGATTGAGCATTTCGCAAGCTGTCGTGTAAGATTAGTAGATTTTAAATTAGAGTTTGGTGTAACGGAAGAAGGAGAAATCATATTAGCGGATGAGATCTCACCAGATACTTGCCGTTTATGGGATGAAACGAGCAATGAAAAGTTTGATAAAGACGTATTCCGTCGCGATCTTGGAAATTTAACAGAAGCTTATGAAGAGATTTTAAAACGTTTAGGGGGAATTTCACATGTATAAAGTTAAGGTATATGTAACGTTAAGAGAAAGCGTATTAGATCCACAAGGAACAGCAGTAAAAGGGGCACTTCATAGTCTTTCATTTACAGAAGTACAGGATGTTCGAATCGGAAAGTACATGGAACTAACAATTGATAAATCTGTATCTGACCTTGACGCAAAGGTAAAGGAAATGTGTGAAAAATTATTAGCAAACGTTGTAATGGAAGACTTCCGTTATGAAGTTGAGGAGGTTGTCGCACAGTGAAATTTGCCGTAATAGTATTTCCGGGTTCGAACTGTGATGTCGATATGTTCCATGCAATTAAAGATGAGCTTGGTGAAGAAGTAGATTACGTTTGGCACGATAGAGAGAATTTAGATGAATATGATGCAATTTTACTACCTGGTGGATTCTCTTACGGTGACTATTTACGTTGTGGTGCTATTTCTCGCTTTGCTAACGCAATGAAAGCAGTGCAAAAAGCTGCTGAGCAAGGAAAACCAATTTTAGGAGTGTGTAATGGATTCCAGATTCTTGTTGAATCAGGATTACTACCAGGAGCACTAATAAGAAACGAAAACTTAAAATTTATGTGTCGCACTGTTCAGTTACGTGTTGAAAATAACGAAACGATGTTTACATCACAATATGAAAAAGATGAAGTAATCAATATTCCAATTGCACATGGTGAAGGGAATTACTATTGTGATGAAGTAACTCTTAAACAATTAGAAAAGAATAATCAAATCGCATTCCGTTATGTAGAAAATCCGAACGGTAGCGTTTCAGATATTGCTGGTATTGTAAATGAAAAGGGAAATGTACTTGGTATGATGCCACACCCAGAGCGTGCTGTAGATGAATTGCTTGGTGGTGCTGAAGGGTTAAAAGTCTTTCAATCTATCTTAAAACAGTGGAGGGAAACATATGTCGTTAATGCTTGAACCAAATCCAACACAAATTAAAGAAGAGCGTATATATGCGGAAATGGGGCTAACAGACGAAGAGTTTGCCATGGTTGAAAAGATTCTAGGCCGTTTGCCGAATTATACAGAAACAGGTTTATTCTCTGTAATGTGGTCTGAACATTGTAGTTATAAAAATTCAAAACCAGTTCTTCGCAAGTTCCCAACAACAGGTGAGCGTGTCCTGCAAGGCCCTGGAGAAGGCGCTGGAATTGTAGATATCGGTGATAATCAAGCGGTTGTATTTAAAATGGAAAGCCATAACCATCCTTCTGCTATTGAACCATATCAAGGAGCAGCAACAGGCGTTGGTGGTATTATCCGTGACGTATTCTCTATGGGAGCACGTCCAGTAGCTCTATTAAACTCACTTCGCTTCGGTGAACTACAATCACCACGTGTGAAATATTTATTCGAAGAAGTAGTAGCAGGAATCGCAGGATACGGTAACTGCATCGGTATTCCTACTGTTGGTGGCGAAGTACAATTCGATCCATGTTACGAAGGAAATCCACTTGTAAATGCAATGTGCGTAGGTTTAATTAACCACGAGGATATTAAAAAAGGGCAAGCACACGGTGCTGGCAATACAGTAATGTACGTAGGAGCATCAACTGGTCGTGACGGTATTCACGGTGCAACATTCGCATCTGAAGAACTATCTGAAAGCTCAGAAGCGAAACGTCCGGCAGTTCAAGTAGGAGATCCATTTATGGAGAAACTTCTTATCGAAGCATGTTTAGAACTTATTCAGTCTGATGCACTTGTTGGAATTCAAGATATGGGAGCTGCTGGTTTAACTTCATCTTCTGCAGAAATGGCAAGTAAAGCAGGTATGGGTATTGAAATGTACTTAGATGATGTACCACAGCGTGAAACGGGAATGACACCATATGAAATGATGCTATCTGAATCACAAGAGCGTATGTTAATTGTTATCAAAAAAGGTAGAGAGCAAGAAATAGTAGATTTATTTGAGAAGTATGGTCTTGCAGCAGTTACGATGGGGAAAGTAACGGAAGACAAAATGCTTCGCTTATTCCATAAAGGTGAAATGGTAGCTGAAGTACCAGCAGATGCTCTTGCAGAAGAAGCGCCAATTTATCATAAACCATCAAAAGAAGCAGCATACTTTGCTGAGTTCCAGCAGATGAAAGTGGAAACACCGCAAGTAGAAGATTATAAAGAAACGTTATTCGCTTTACTACAACAACCGACAATTGCAAGTAAAGAGTGGGTATATGATCAATATGATTATCAAGTACGCACAAGCACAGTTGTTACACCAGGTTCAGATGCAGCGGTTGTACGTGTACGCGGTACAGAAAAAGGATTAGCAATGACGACAGATTGTAACTCTCGCTATATTTACTTAGATCCAGAAACGGGCGGTAAAATTGCAGTAGCAGAGGCAGCGCGTAATATCGTATGTTCTGGTGGAGAGCCACTTGCAATTACAGATTGCTTAAACTTTGGTAACCCAGAAAAACCGGAAATCTTCTGGCAAATTGAGAAATCGGTAGATGGTATGAGTGAAGCTTGTCGCACATTACAAACGCCAGTTATTGGCGGAAACGTATCGATGTATAACGAGCGTAGTGGTGAAGCGGTATATCCAACACCGACTGTTGGGATGGTTGGTCTTGTCCATGATTTAAAACATGTAACAACACAAGAATTTAAGCAAGCTGGCGATTTAGTGTACGTAATTGGAGAGACGAAAGCTGAATTTGGTGGAAGTGAATTACAGAAAATAGTCCACGGCAAAATTTTCGGCCAATCACCAAGTATCGATCTAGATGTAGAATTAAAACGCCAAAAACAAGTATTAGAAGCAATTCAAGCTGGCCTTGTTCAATCGGCACATGATGTTGCTGAAGGTGGTTTAGCAGTTGCAATTTCTGAAAGTGCAATTGGTGCTAACGGTTTAGGTGCTACTGTGAAATTAGACGGTGAAGCAACGGCGGTATTATTTGCGGAATCACAATCTCGCTTCGTTCTAACTGTAAAACGTGAAAACAAAGAAGCGTTCGAGAAAGTCGTCGAAGCAATTCAAGTTGGAGCAGTGACAGATACAAATGAGGTAACAATTCATAATGAAGAAAATGAAGTATTACTTACAGCAAATGTAGATGAAATGAGACAGGCTTGGAAAGGGGCAATCCCATGCTTGCTGAAATAAAGGGGTTAAATGAAGAATGTGGCGTCTTTGGAATTTGGGGGCATGAAAATGCGGCACAAGTTTCGTACTACGGATTGCACAGTTTGCAGCACCGTGGGCAAGAGGGCGCAGGCATTGTTGTAAATAATGGGGAAAAAATCGTCGGTCACAAGGGATTAGGTTTAATATCGGAAGTGTTTTCAAGAGGTGAGCTAGAAGGATTGGACGGAAAATCAGCAATCGGACACGTACGATACGCGACGGCTGGTGGAAGTGAAGTAGCTAACGTTCAACCATTATTATTCCGTTTTTCTGATCATAGTATGGCATTAGCTCATAACGGAAATTTAATTAATGCAAAAATGCTTCGCCGCGAATTAGAGGCAGAGGGAAGTATTTTTCAAACGAGTTCAGATACAGAAGTACTTTTACATCTTATTAAGCGTAGTACGAAAGATTCTTTAATTGAAAGTGTAAAAGAGGCACTAAATAAAGTGAAAGGTGCGTTTGCATATCTTTTACTAACTGGGAATGAAATGATTGTTGCGCTAGATCCGAATGGGTTCCGTCCTCTTTCAATTGGAAAGATGGGTGATGCTTACGTTGTAGCATCAGAAACATGTGCTTTCGATGTAGTAGGTGCAACATACATTCGTGATGTAGAACCGGGTGAATTACTTATCATCAATGATGAAGGAATTCACGTAGATCGTTTTACAAATGAAGTAGATCATGCAATTTGTAGTATGGAGTACATTTACTTTGCGCGTCCGGATTCTAATATCGCTGGTATTAATGTCCACGCAGCACGTAAAAACATGGGGAAACGTTTAGCGGCAGAAGCTCCTATTGAAGCTGATGTTGTTACTGGTGTACCAGATTCTAGTATTTCAGCTGCGATCGGTTATGCTGAGGCGACAGGTATTCCATATGAGTTAGGATTAATTAAAAATCGTTACGTTGGACGTACGTTTATTCAACCTTCTCAAGAATTGCGAGAGCAAGGGGTAAAGATGAAGCTTTCCGCAGTAAGAGGTGTAGTTGAGGGGAAACGAGTTGTTATGATTGACGACTCTATCGTAAGAGGAACGACAAGCAAACGAATTGTTCGTATGCTTCGTGAAGCTGGAGCGACAGAGGTTCATGTAAGAATTGCTTCACCGCCTCTAAAATATCCATGTTTCTATGGTATTGATATTCAAACGAGAAAAGAATTAATTGCAGCAAATAATACAGTAGAAGAAATCCGTGAAATGATCGGAGCGGATTCTTTAACATTTTTAAGTGAAGATGGATTAGTAGATGCAATTGGACGTCCATATGAAGGGAAATATGGCGGCCTATGTATGGCTTACTTCAATGGAGACTATCCAACAGCTCTTTATGATTATGAGCAAGAGCTTTTAGAAAGTATGAAATAAGAAAGTGAAAAAAGCTTCTACTTCTTTTGATGTAGAAGCTAGCTTCTTTCTTAAAAACGGCCGCCCTGGATGGGGAGAAATTAAAAGACGAGGTGTAAATAACGATGGCGAATGCATATAAGCAAGCAGGAGTAGATATTGAAGCTGGATATGAAGCGGTATCTCGCATGAAAAAACACGTACAAACAACAATGAGAAAAGAAGTACTAGGCGGTTTAGGCGGTTTTGGAGGTATGTTTGATCTATCAAAATTTGCATTAGAAGAACCTGTATTAGTATCTGGAACAGATGGCGTGGGAACAAAATTGATGCTCGCTTTTATGGCAGATAAACATGACACAATTGGTATTGATGCAGTAGCGATGTGTGTAAATGATATTGTTGTCCAAGGGGCAGAGCCGCTTTTCTTCCTTGATTATATTGCTTGTGGTAAAGCTGAACCTAGTAAAATTGAAAACATCGTCAAAGGTATATCAGAGGGCTGTCGCCAAGCTGGTTGTGCATTAATTGGTGGGGAAACAGCTGAAATGCCAGGAATGTATTCTACGGAAGAATACGATTTAGCTGGTTTTACAGTTGGGATTGTTGATAAAAAGAAAATTGTAACAGGTGAAAAGATTGAAGCTGGTCACGTATTAATTGGCTTAGCATCTAGCGGTATTCATAGTAATGGTTACTCTTTAGTACGAAAAGTGTTACTAGAAGATGGAGAACTATCTTTAGATCGTATTTATGGACGCTTAGAACTACCTCTTGGTGAGGAGTTATTAAAACCAACGAAAATTTATGTCAAACCTATTTTAGAACTATTGAAAAAACATGAAGTATACGGTATGGCTCATATTACAGGTGGTGGATTCATTGAAAATATTCCACGTATGTTGCCAGAAGGAATTGGTGCTGAGATTGAACTTGGATCTTGGGAAATTCAGCCGATTTTCAATTTGCTTCAAGAAGTTGGGAAACTAGAAGAGAAAGAAATGTTCAATATTTTTAACATGGGTATTGGTATGGTAGTAGCGGTAAGGGAAGAAGATGCAAAAGATATTGTTCGTCTTCTTGAAGAGCAAGGAGAAACAGCTCGTATTATTGGTCGTACTGTACAAGGGGATGGCGTTACCTTCAATGGGGGCACAGCACTATGAGTAGATTAGCAGTTTTTGCTTCTGGAAGCGGATCTAACTTTCAATCTCTCGTTAATGCGGTAGAAGAAAAGAGATTGGATGCAGATATTAGTTTATTAGTATGTGATAAACCAGAAGCACGCGTTATTGGACGGGCACATTATCATCATATCCCATGTTTCGCTTTTTCAGCGAAAGCATATGAGTCAAAAGAAGCATTTGAAAAAGAAATATTAAAGAAGCTAGAAGAGTATGAAATTGATTATGTTATTTTAGCTGGATATATGCGTTTAATTGGGCCAACTTTACTAGAAGCATATGGCGGGAAGATTATTAACATTCATCCATCACTACTACCGAGTTTCCCAGGGAAAGATGCTGTCGGTCAAGCGTTAGAAGCAGGTGTGAAAGTAACTGGAGTAACAATTCATTATGTAGATGCAGGTATGGATACAGGTCCAATTATTGCGCAAGAAGCAGTAGTTGTTTCTGAAGGTGATACGAGAGAAAGCTTACAAAAGAAAATTCAACAAGTTGAACATAAATTATACGTAAATACAGTGAATCAAATTGTTCAGTCTGTGAAAGAACCAACTGTTAACTAACATACAACCAGGGGTGAAGGATAAATGAAAAAGCGTGCATTAGTAAGTGTTTCAGATAAAACAGGAGTAGTAGAATTTGTTAAAGGTTTACTAGAACAAGGGATTGAAGTTATTTCAACAGGTGGTACGAAAAAATTACTAGAAGAAAATGGTTTACAAGTAATCGGTATTTCTGAAGTAACTGGTTTCCCAGAAATTATGGATGGCCGTGTAAAAACATTACATCCAAATATTCATGGTGGTCTATTAGCAGTTCGTGATAATGAAACACATGTAGCGCAAATGAATGAATTAGGCATTCAACCAATTGACTTTGTTGTTGTTAACTTATACCCATTTAAAGAAACAATCGCTAAGCCTGATGTAACATTTGCTGATGCAATTGAAAATATTGATATCGGTGGCCCAACAATGATTCGCTCTGCTGCGAAAAATCATAAATTTGTATCGGTAATCGTAGATCCAGTAGATTATGATGTTGTATTAGCAGAACTGAAAGAGAACGGCGAAGTAAAAGAAGAGACGAAACGTAAATTAGCAGCGAAAGTATTCCGTCATACAGCGGCATATGATGCGTTAATTTCTAACTACTTAACAGAACAAATGGGTGAAGAAAGTCCAGAAACGTTAACTGTGACGTTTGAGAAAAAGCAAGACTTACGTTATGGAGAGAACCCACATCAAAGGGCTACTTTCTATAAAGCACCATTTGCTGCAACTTCTTCTGTTGCATATGCAGAACAATTACATGGTAAGGAATTATCTTATAACAATATTAATGATGCAGACGCAGCGCTTAGCATCGTAAAAGAATTTACAGAACCAGCAGTAGTAGCAGTAAAACATATGAATCCATGTGGCGTTGGAGTAGGAACTGATATTCACGAGGCATATACTCGTGCTTATGAAGCGGATCCAGTATCAATCTTCGGCGGTATTATTGCAGCAAATCGTGAAATTGATAAAGCTACAGCAGAAAAGTTACACGAAATTTTCTTAGAAATTGTTATCGCTCCTTCGTTCTCGCAAGAAGCTTTAGAAGTGTTGCAAAGCAAGAAGAACTTACGCTTACTAACTGTAAATATTGAAAAAGCGACAAGTGCAAGCAAAAAACTAACTTCTGTACAAGGTGGTCTTCTTGTTCAAGAGGAAGATACGTTATCATTAGATGAGAACACAATTTCAATTCCAACGAAACGTGAACCATCAGAGCAAGAGTGGAAAGATTTAAAACTAGCTTGGAAAGTTGTAAAACATGTGAAATCAAATGCAATTGTTTTAGCGAATGATAACATGACGGTTGGTGTAGGCGCGGGACAGATGAACCGTGTAGGCTCTGCAAAAATTGCAATTACACAAGCTGGCGAAAAAGCACAAGGTAGCGCACTTGCATCTGATGCTTTCTTCCCAATGCCAGATACAGTAGAAGAAGCAGCAAAAGCTGGTATTACAGCAATTATCCAACCAGGTGGATCAATTCGTGATGAGGATTCTATTAAAGTGGCAGATAAGTATGGGATTACGATGGTGTTCACTGGCGTACGTCATTTCAAACACTAATAGAGGATGTCTAAAAGGTCCGGTCGAGATAATCTTCGCATGTCGTCGTTGCAATGCCAGTGCGGTACTCATGTAGGAAAACTATACTCCGTATCCTCTTGGAAAATGCGCCTCGACCTGCTCGGTTCTCTCGATCCTCCCTTTTAAACTTCTATTGATATGAAAAAGCAAACTAGGAGCATAGCTTCTAGTTTGTACCTATTTAATTATTGGGGGATGAAATATGAATGTTTTAGTAATTGGCCGCGGTGGGCGTGAGCATGCTTTAGCTTGGAAGTTTGCACAATCTGAAAAGGTGGAGAAGGTGTATGTAGCACCAGGTAATGAAGGTATGCGAGATGTTGCAACACCAGTTGATATTGATGAAAATGATTTTGATGCATTAGTTTTATTTGCCAAAGAGAATAATGTTGAATTAACTTTCGTTGGGCCAGAAATTCCGCTTATGAATGGAATTGTTGATCGTTTTAAAGAAGAAGGACTTCGCGTATTTGGTCCGAATAAAGCGGCTGCTGTTATTGAAGGCAGTAAAGCTTTTACGAAAGAGTTGATGAAAAAGTATAATATACCAACTGCTGCATACGAAACTTTTACAGACTATGATGAAGCAGTAAAGTACATTCAAAAAGTTGGTGCGCCAATTGTTATTAAAGCTGATGGATTAGCTGCTGGTAAAGGTGTAACGGTAGCAATGACGCTTGAAGAGGCATTACAAGCTGTGAAAGAAATGCTACAAGATGTGAAATTCGGCGTGGCAAGTAAGAAGGTCGTTATTGAAGAGTTTTTAGATGGACAAGAATTTTCATTGATGGCATTTGTAAATGGAACAACTGTACATCCGATGGTAATTGCTCAAGACCATAAACGAGCTTTTGATGGCGATAAGGGTCCTAATACAGGTGGAATGGGCGCATATTCTCCAGTACCACAAATTCCAGAATCAGCAGTTCAAGAGGCGATTGAAACAGTATTACATCCAACTGCTAAAGCGATGATCCAAGAAAATCGTTCGTTTACAGGTATTTTATATGCAGGGCTTATTTTAACAAATGATGGTCCAAAGGTAATTGAATTTAATGCTCGCTTTGGTGATCCTGAAACGGAAGTTGTATTACCTCGCTTAGAGAATGATTTAGTTGATGTATGCAACGCTGTGTTAGATGAAAGTGAACTAACTTTACAATGGTCAGAAGATGCTGTTATCGGTGTTGTACTTGCTTCTAAAGGATATCCAGAAGCGTATAAAAAAGGTGAAGTTATTAACGGATTAGATGCATTGCAAGATGTGATTGTTTTCCATGCGGGGACAGTAATGAAACACGGTGATTTTGTAACAAATGGTGGTCGTGTATTATTTGTTGCTTGCAAGGCGAATAGTTTACAAGAAGCAAAAGATAAAGTATATAAAGAAATCGGTAAAATTGAAAGTGATGGTCTGTTTTATCGAAGTGATATAGGATATCGTGCAATTGGGCATGAGATGACGAGAAGCTAATGTATAAAAAATCCCGCTGATTTCTCAGCGGGATTTTTATGCATCTTTATCTTTCTTCAATTTTCCTTTTTGCTTTGCCATTTCTCGAAGTAAATACTCGATGTGTGCATTGACGCTACGAAACTCATCATTCGCCCATTTTTCGATGACTGCGTGTAATTCAGGATCAATACGTAATGGAAAGCTTTTCTTTTTAGCCATAATTATTTACAACCTATTAGTATAGGCTTCCTGTATTAATAACTGGTTGCGCACCTTTATCTGAAACGATGGCAACCAATAAGTTGTTTACCATATTTGCTTTACGCTCGTCATCGAGTTCCAGCACGCCTTCTTCATCCAACATATGGATTGAATCTTTGGCCATTTTCACAGCACCTTCAACAATCTCTTTTCTAGCAGCTAACACTGCTTTTGCTTGTTGACGTTGTAGCATTGCATGGGCAATTTCTGTTGCGTAAGCTAAATGCGTTAAACGAGTTTCTAATACTTCTACACCAGCAATTTCAAGACGCGCTTCTAATTCGCGTTTTAGCTCTTCTGAAATTTCCTCAGTATTTCCACGTAACGTAATACAAGTTTCATCCTGGAAATTATCATAAGGATATTTTGTTGCCACGTGGCGGATTGCTGTTTCACTTTGGATTTCTACGAATCGATCGTAATGCTCAACACCAAACATTGCTTTTGCAGAATCAACCACCTTATATACGATAACAGCTGCAATTTCAATTGGATTTCCTTCGACATCATTTACTTTTAATTTCTTACTATTAAAGTTTTCAACACGTAAAGATACAGTTTGACGGAATGCAAATGGAATTGTTAAAAATAAACCGTTTTGACGAATTGTTCCTAAATAATTACCGAAGAACGTAATAACTTTCGCTTGATTCGGTTGAACGATACCGATGCCTGTAGCCAAAACAGATGCTAATATAAGAGCTAAAATAGCTATTACAAACATTTCTTGTACAAGGCAAAATACACCGATAGCGGCTAAAACTAAAATTCCAATAACACCCAGAAATCCATTTACATAAAATACTTGTTTTTCTTTCATATGATCGCCTCCTGATATAAAAATGATATCATTTTTATATCATTTTAAGCAAGGGATTCATACCTAATCTTCTGAATTTTTTTATTTGGTATTTTTTATGTACGTGTTAGGGATGAAAAGGAATGTACGTTCTGTTTTGTGGTAAAATAAAGAGGACTTAACCGCCCACTGCAGCAGCTAAGTCCCTTTGAGAGCATCTTGCATCGTGACAAATGATTCAAAGCGGTTTTGCCAGGATTATTTCTTCAATCGCTGACTCAATCTCTTTGTCAGAAGCATCATAACTTCCCTTTGACTTTGGCTTGTCATGAGCGGAAGTTTGATTCACTTCTTCTTTAGCATGTCCTTTTTCAGTAAAATTCATGCCAGGCATTTTAAATGCGCCCATATTCATGTATTTTCCAAATTTCCATGCTTCAACAATAGGGCAGAAGCGAACAATTCCCTCTGCAACTTTCATTGCACCAATCCATAGAAAAATGTTAGACCAAGTGCACCACGGATTGCGTACAAGTTTAGTTGCACTACATCCGAAGAGGACAAGACCAAGTGTAATTCGAATTAGAGCGTTTATTGTCCCGATGTTTTGCTTCATTAGAAAAACACTCCTTTTTATGAAAATTGAAATAGTAAATACTACTTCTCTTATTAGTATTCCGTGTGATTTTGGGGATATGTAATCCAACATTTGACGTTGAAAAAGATGTTGGAATGGGCGTGTGTGTCAGTAGCTTTTTTTGTTATAATGAAAGAATGCATAAAAAGAAGGTAAAATGAAATCCTTCTTTTTGAAAAATATTTAATAGCTATTTAAAAAAAACAAGATGAAAACTAACTGTTATTTTAAACAGAACTATAGATATAACTAGAGAAAAGAAAGGGTGTTTTCATGTACGATATTTCCGGATGGAAACATGTATTTAAGCTTGATCCAAATAAGGAGTTAAGCGATGAACATTTAGAAATGATTTGTGAGTCTGGAACCGATGCTGTTATTGTAGGCGGAAGTGATGGAGTTACAATTGATAACGTATTACACATGCTAGTTAGCATTCGTAGATATGCAGTTCCTTGCGTGTTAGAGGTTTCTGATGTGGAAGCAATCACACCAGGCTTTGATTTTTATTACATCCCAAGCGTATTAAATAGCCGAAAAGTAGAATGGGTAACAGGTGTTCATCACGAGGCATTGAAAGAATTTGGGGATATTATGGACTGGGACGAAATTTTCATGGAAGGGTATTGTGTTTTAAATCCTGAAGCGAAAGTAGCCCAGCTTACAGATGCAAAATGTGATTTAACAGAAGATGACGTTATTGCATACGCGCGTTTAGCAGACAAGCTATTACATTTACCGATATTCTATTTAGAATATAGCGGTACGTATGGAGATATTGAACTTGTTAAAAATGTAAAAGCAGAATTGAAACAAGCTAAGTTATATTATGGCGGTGGCATTTCTAATGCAGAACAAGCGAAAGAAGTAGCGCAGTATGCCGATACAGTAGTTGTTGGAAATGTTATTTATGATGATATAAAATCGGCGTTAAAAACAGTTAAAGCAGTAAAAGGAGAGTAGGTGCAGGCGTATATGAGTATGACGGATAAGTTATTAAATGGTTTAAATCCACAGCAACAAAAAGCAGTGCAAACAACGAATGGACCGCTGCTATTAATGGCGGGAGCGGGTAGTGGTAAAACACGTGTGTTAACACATCGTATTGCATATTTACTTGGTGAAAAAGGTGTAGCGCCATGGAATGTACTAGCTATTACCTTTACAAATAAGGCTGCTCGTGAAATGCGCGAGCGTATTGATACACTTGTCGGACCAGAAGCAGAAGATATTTGGATTTCTACGTTCCACTCTATGTGTGTACGTATTTTACGACGTGATATCGATCGTATTGGTATTAATCGTAACTTTACAATCTTAGATTCAGGCGATCAGTTAACTGTAGTCAAAAAAATTATGAAAGAGCGTAATATTGATCCGAAGAAATTTGAGCCGCGCGCTATTTTAGCCGGTATTAGTAATGCGAAAAATGAACTGTTATCTGCAGATAAATATGCAAAAAAAATTACAATCGCTGATCCATATGAAAAATTAACGAGCGATGTATATACAGAATATCAAAAACGTCTTTTGAAAAATAACTCATTAGACTTTGATGATTTAATTATGACAACGATTCAGCTATTTGAACGTGTTCCAGAAGTACTAGAGTTTTATCAGCGTAAGTTCCAATATATTCACGTGGATGAGTATCAAGATACGAACAAAGCGCAGTACCTTCTTGTTAAACATTTAGCAGCACGTTTTAAAAACCTTTGTGTTGTGGGTGACTCAGATCAGTCTATTTATCGCTGGCGTGGTGCGGATATTTCTAACATTTTGTCATTCGAAAAAGACTATGAGAATGCGCAAGTTATTCTGTTAGAACAAAACTATCGTTCGTCACAAAATATTTTAAATGCAGCCAATGCTGTTATTGAAAAAAATACGAATCGTAAACCGAAAAAATTATGGACAGACAACCAAGTTGGGAGCAAAATTTCGTATTATCGTGCTGCAACTGAAAAGGACGAAGCGTATTTTGTTGCGAAAAAAATTCGTGATGATATTCAAATGGGGAACCGAAAATATACTGACTTTGCAGTATTATATCGTACGAATGCTCAGTCTCGTATGGTTGAGGAGATTTTCCTGAAATCTAATATCCCTTATAAAATTGTCGGCGGTACGAAGTTCTACGACCGTAAAGAAATTAAAGACATTTTGGCGTACTTACGTTTAATTGGGAATCCTGATGATGAGATTAGTTTCGCACGTATTATTAACATGCCGAAGCGCGGGATTGGTGCGACTTCTATCGATAAAATTATTAATTACGGTGTGCAAAACGGAATTTCATTAACGGCTGTATTTGATGAAATTGAGCATGTTGGTGTAAGTGCAAAAATTACAAAGGCAGTAAAAGAATTCGCAAGTTTACTACACAACTGGGTAAATATGCAAGAGTACTTATCTGTTACAGAATTAGTAGAAGAAGTCATTGAAAAAACAGGATATCGCGAGATGTTGAAAAATGAGCGTTCTTTAGAAGCAGAAGGCCGTTTAGAAAACTTAGATGAGTTTTTATCTGTTACGCAAACGTTCGAATCTCAAAGTGAAGATAAGAGCCTTGTTGCATTCCTAACAGACTTAGCTCTTGTCGCGGATATTGATCGTGTAGATGAAGATCCAACTGCTGGTGAAGAAGTTATTTTAATGACGATGCACTCAGCAAAAGGGCTAGAGTTCCCTGTAGTCTTTATCGTTGGTTTAGAGGAAGGAATATTCCCGCATACGCGTTCTCTTATGGAAGAAGATGAAATGCAAGAAGAGCGTCGTCTTGCTTATGTAGGTATTACTCGTGCAGAAGAAGAATTATACTTATCGAATGCGCAAATGCGTACTTTATTTGGTAGGACAAGTATGAATGCAGCATCTCGATTTATTACAGAAATCCCGGCAGAGCTGGTGGAACCATTAAATGAAACAGCGCCGAAGCGTGAAACTTCGTTTAGTGCAAAAGGAAGAACGACAGGAGCTGCGGCAACAACACGCTCTCGTTCAGCTTTCGTACGTCCGGCTGTTAAGACAACAGGCGGCGAGCAAATTGGCTGGGCAGTAGGCGATAAAGCTTCCCACCAAAAATGGGGAGTCGGTACAGTTGTAAGTGTAAAAGGCGAAGGTGATTCAAAAGAATTAGATATCGCGTTCCCAAGCCCGATTGGTGTTAAACGTTTATTAGCAAAATTTGCACCTGTGACGAAACAATAGGAAAGGAATGAGGATATGTCAAAAGAGATAGCAAAAAAACGTATAGAAGAACTACGTGATTTGTTAAATACATTTAACTATCAATATCACGTATTAGACAATCCTTCTGTTTCTGATGCGGAGTATGACCGTAATATGCAGGAGCTTATAAAATTAGAAGCAGAGAATCCAGAGTTCATGAGTGAAGACTCTCCCTCCGTGCGCGTTGGGGGAACTGTTCTTGATATATTTGAAAAAGTAACGCATAAGTCACCGATGTTAAGTTTAGGAAATGCATTTAACGAAGGAGATTTGCGTGATTTTGACCGAAGAGTACGTCAAGGAATTGATGATGCGAATGTAAGATATATATGCGAATTAAAAATTGACGGACTTGCTGTTTCACTTCATTATGAAAAAGGACGCTTTATTCAAGGTGCAACACGTGGTGATGGTATAACAGGTGAAGATATTACCCAAAACTTGAAAACGATTAAAGCAATTCCACTTCGATTAAATGAAGAGGTAACGTTAGAAGCGCGAGGCGAGGCTTATATGCCGAAGCGTTCATTCGTTAAACTAAATGAAGAAAAAGAGCAAAACGGTGAAGATGTATTTGCGAATCCGCGTAATGCGGCAGCAGGTTCAATACGTCAACTTGATACGAAAATTGCAGCAAAGCGTAACCTATCCATGTTTGTATATGGTCTTGCAAATGTAGAAGAAAAAACAATTTCATCGCATAGCGAATCACTTGATTTCTTAGGTGAACTGGGGTTTAAGACAAATCCAAATCGCCGTACATGTGAAACAATTGAAGAGGTTATAGCTTATGTAGAAGAATGGCAGGAAAAACGTCCGAATCTTGATTATGAGATTGATGGGATCGTTATAAAAGTAGACGATGTTGCTCTTCAAGAAAGCCTAGGAACTACTGCAAAGAGTCCAAGATGGGCGATTGCTTATAAATTCCCGGCTGAAGAAGTTGTAACGAGATTAACGGGCATTGAATTAAGTGTTGGCCGTACAGGGGTTGTAACGCCGACTGCAGAGTTAGAGCCAGTACGAGTGGCTGGTACGATCGTTCGTCGTGCTTCCTTACATAACGAGGATTTAATTCGTGAAAAAGACATTCGAATTGGTGACTACGTTGTTGTGAAAAAGGCTGGAGATATTATTCCTGAAGTTGTGAACGTTATTTTTGATAAGCGTACTGGTGAGGAAGAAGAATACCGCATGCCAACGCATTGTCCGGCATGTGAGAGTGAACTAGTTCGTTTAGAAGAAGAGGTTGCACTTCGTTGTATAAATCCAACTTGTCCTGCCCAAATTCGCGAGGGATTAATTCATTTCGTTTCAAGAAATGCAATGAATATTGACGGACTTGGCGAGCGTGTCATCACACAGCTCTTTGATGCAGATTATATTCGTACGTTTGCAGATTTATATGCATTGACGAAAGAACAATTACTACAGCTAGAGCGTTTTGGTGAAAAATCAGCAACAAATTTAATACAAGCAATTGAGAATTCGAAGGAAAACTCGTTAGAGCGATTATTATTTGGCCTTGGAATTCGCCATGTCGGAGCGAAAGCAGCACGTACATTTGCAGAGCATTTTGAAACGATGGATGCACTTGTGAAAGCGACGGAAGAGGAGCTAAAATCAATTAATGAAATTGGTGAAAAAATGGCGCAATCCGTTGTAACATATTTTGATAATGAAGATGTATTAGAGCTATTACAACAGTTTAAAGAGTATGGCGTGAACATGACATACAAAGGCATAAAAAGTGCAGATTTACAAAATGTTGAATCTTACTTTGCAGGGAAAACTGTCGTCTTAACTGGGAAATTAGAAGTGATGGGACGCAGTGAAGCGAAGAAGAAGATTGAGGCATTAGGTGGAAAAGTAACAGGAAGTGTTAGTAAAAGTACGGATTTAGTTGTTGCTGGTGAAGCTGCTGGCTCAAAATTAGCGCAAGCAGAGAAGCACAATGTTGAAGTTTGGAATGAAGAGAGGTTCTTACAAGAGCTAAATAAGTAAGAGGTGCAAACTTACCATGAAAAAAATAGCATTAGCGGTATTAAGTCTTGGCCTACTTGTAAGTGGTTGTAGCGCAGGTGCCGACAAAGATGAAAAAGTGGCTGAGAAATCAGGGAAAGCAAAAGAGCAAGCAGTCGTTCCGAAGTATGCTATTTCGGATGAATATTATAAGACGACTGTTCCATTTGATGCAGGATCTGCACGTGGATTAGTTGTGCAGGGATTAAATAATCGTCTTGATATAGATGAATTTGAAACAGGATTAATGCGTATTGCAAAAGAATCATTTAATACGAAAGATTATTTCTTTAAAGGTGGAAGTACTCTAGATGATCAAACCGTAAAAATGCTTGTAAAAAGAAAGCGTACAGATGCCGAACAAAAGGAACTAGAGAGCAAATTAAAAAAAGATGCAGTTAAATTTCCGAATATAGGGCTCAATCCAGCGTTAGGCGAAGGATCAGAATCACTAGAAGTGAAAAATAAAAAAAATCCAATATATATTTCAAATATTTTAGAGCATAATTATTATGTGAAAAAAGGCGATAAAGATGTTGAACTTGGTGGTATTGTAGTTGGTTTAGCAATGAATTCTGTTCAATATTTTAATGAAGAGCATGGTTATCCGCGTGAGGCTAAAATCGAGGACGAAAAAATGTTAGCTGAAGGGAAAAAAATGGCGCAAGAAATCTTGAAAGTTATGCACCAAAAAAAGCCCGACATAAAAAACGTTCCGATTACATTTGCGATTTATCGTCAATCTCCAAAGTCTGCACTTGTGCCAGGAAACTATGTTTCTTATGCTAATGTGGAAAAAGGTAGTGAAACGGTTGAAGATTGGAAACAAATTAACGAGAAATACTATTTGTTCCCGTCTGAACAAGCAAAAACAGACAATAAGCGTGAAGATCTTGCAAGGGTATCTAACTTCAAAGCAAAACTAAGCGATTATTTCCAAGGCGATTATTCCGCTGTTATCGGTACTGGTATGTATAGAGACGAGGAATTAAAAGAAATGAAGCTGGATATTCCTGTCCAGTTTAATGGAAAAGCGGAAATAATTGGTTTTACACAATATGTAGCAGGGCTTGTTATGGAATACTTCCCAAATTATATGAGAGTACAAGTAACGATTAAATCTGTAGAACGTCCAGAAGCGATTATTATACGTGAAGCGAAGCAAGATGAGCCACTCGTAAAAATTTTAGATTAAAGATAAAAGCTGTTCCACAAAGGAACAGCTTTTTTTCTTGAGGAATTTTGTTATAATTTTAAATGTTATAAATAAGGGGATAAGGGGTAAAGGTCATGGACGAACTAAGTCTTCAAGTCATTATTTTATTAATTGCATTCGGATTTTTAGCAGCTTTTATTGATTCAGTTGTTGGAGGTGGAGGATTAATTTCGCTTCCTGCACTAATGTTTGTCGGTTTGTCACCAGCTTCGGCAATTGCAACGAATAAATTAGCTGCAACGATGGGGACGTTTACGAGTGCAATTTATTTTATTCGATCAGGAAAAGTCGATTTTAAAATTGTAGGAAAGTTAATCCCATTAACTATTATTGGAGCGGTCGCAGGTGCTTTAGTGGTAAAATTTATTCCACCGGATATTTTACGTCCATTAGTACTTGTAATGTTGGTGTTTATTGCCATTTATATTATTGCAAAAAAGGATTGGGGAAGCGTATCTACCTATAAGAAGATGACGAAAAGGAAAACATTAATATTTTTCTTTGTTATTTTAATGATAGGGTTTTATGATGGTTTTTTTGGACCAGGGACAGGATCCTTTTTAATTTTTGCATTTTTATTAATAGGTTTGGATTTTATTCAAGCAGCGGCATCTGGAAAACTTTTGAACTTTGTTAGTAATATCGTATCTTTAATTACTTTTTTATTTTTAGATATAATTCATTTTGAATACGGTATTATTATGGGATTATCAATGATTTTAGGTGCTTATTTTGGATCGAAGTTTGCAGTTCAAAAAGGCGTTGGATATGTAAGGACTTTATTTTTATTAGTTACTATATTATTGATCGGAAAAAATGTTTTGGAATATACTCATATTTTGTAGATTCATACGCATGTATGAATCTCTTTTTTTTATTATATTTTAAAAATTTATTAATTTTTAAAATATAAGTCTAGGAATATTTGAATAAATCTAAATTATCGTGTAGAATAATGTTGTAAAATGTAAACGTTTTTCTAAGGGGAGGCTAAAAAGAATGGTAGTAGCATACAAACATGAGCCATTTACAGATTTTTCAGTAGAGGCTAACAAATTAGCGTTTGAAGAAGGTTTAAAGAAAGTAGAATCTTATCTTGGACAAGACTATCCATTAATTATTGGGGGAGAAAAAATCACTACAGAAGATAAAATTGTTTCTGTAAACCCTGCAAATAAAGAGGAACTTGTTGGTCGTGTTTCAAAAGCAAGCCGTGAATTAGCTGAAAAAGCAATGCAAGTAGCGGATGCAACATTCCAAACTTGGAGAAAGTCAAAACCAGAAATGCGTGCAGACATTTTATTCCGTGCTGCAGCAATTGTTCGTCGTAGAAAACATGAGTTCTCTGCTATCCTTGTAAAAGAAGCAGGTAAACCATGGAATGAGGCAGATGCTGATACAGCGGAAGCAATCGACTTTATGGAATATTATGCTCGTCAAATGTTGAAATTGAAAGACGGTATTCCAGTAGAAAGCCGTCCAATTGAATATAATCGTTTCTCTTACATTCCATTAGGAGTAGGTGTTATCATTTCTCCTTGGAACTTCCCATTCGCAATTATGGCAGGTATGACAACAGCTGCTTTAGTTTCTGGTAACACAGTATTACTAAAACCAGCTAGTACAACTCCTGTAGTAGCTGCGAAATTCATGGAAGTATTAGAAGAAGCTGGCTTACCAGCTGGCGTAGTAAACTTCGTGCCAGGTAATGGTTCTGAAGTTGGTGACTACTTAGTAGATCATCCTCGTACACGTTTCGTAAGCTTCACTGGATCTCGTGATGTAGGTATCCGCATTTATGAGCGTGCAGCGAAAGTAAATCCAGGTCAAATCTGGTTAAAACGTGTTATCGCTGAAATGGGCGGTAAAGATACAATCGTTGTTGATAAAGAAGCAGATCTTGAATTAGCAGCTAAATCTATCGTTGCATCAGCATTCGGGTTCTCAGGACAAAAATGTTCTGCATGTTCTCGTGCTGTAATCCACGAAGATGTATATGATCACGTATTAAATCGTGCTGTTGAATTAACAAAAGAATTAACAGTTGATAACCCAGCTGTATTAGGTACAAATATGGGTCCTGTTAATGACCAAGCTGCATTCGATAAAGTAATGAGCTATGTTGCAATTGGTAAAGAAGAAGGTAGAATCCTAGCAGGTGGCGAAGGAGACGATTCTAAAGGCTGGTTCATCCAACCAACAATCGTTGCTGATGTTGCAGAAGATGCTCGCTTAATGAAAGAAGAAATCTTCGGACCAGTAGTAGCATTCTGTAAAGCAAAAGACTTCGATCATGCACTTGCAATTGCAAACAATACAGAATACGGTTTAACAGGAGCAGTTGTTTCTAATAACCGCGACCATATTGAAAAAGCACGTGAAGACTTCCATGTAGGTAACTTATACTTCAACCGTGGATGTACTGGTGCAATCGTAGGTTATCAACCATTCGGTGGCTTTAACATGTCTGGTACAGACTCTAAAGCTGGTGGCCCAGATTACTTAGCACTTCACATGCAAGCAAAAACTACTTCTGAAACTTTATAAGAAATAGTAGAGGAGCTTTTCACAGAATGTGAAGAGCTCCTTTTTAAATTAGAATCCCATATATTACTATTATGCGAAGAGGACGAGCTAAAACCTATTAATAGCGGGACAAACATGTAAATAGAAATAAAGTGACGGGAAAAGTTGATTTATTAGTCACATTTTTTAGTATTCATTTTAAGAATTTCCTGTATAATACAATTTGAAAGAAAATCTATGGTTTGACAAGAAACACTCTTTTCGGTTTTGCTCACTGAATGGAGTGTTTTTTTGTAACCAAAAATTCCTCTGTACTCATTGCATTTGCATATACTCCATTTAAACTGGCCAAAATTGTATTGTGAATATAAACAGCTGGTATAGTAGCATTCTTAAAAGAAAGATCTTTTGTAGCACAAGCATCGTGTATAACGGTACAATGAAAGCCGAAATCAAAAGCAGCTCTTACGGTAGCATCAATACACATATGAGTCATCATCCCGCATATGACGATGTGTTCAATGTCTAAATGTTGTAATTGTTCTAAAAGATTAGTTTCTCGGAAGCTATTTGGATAATGTTTGAGTATAACAGTTTCTTCTCTAAGCGGACGGACATTCTCGTGAATATGGACACCTTCTGTATTAGGTAGGAAAAAAGTAGCATCATCTTTTATTGCTACATGCTGGATATGAAAAATAGGTTCGCCGTTCATTCTAAAGTGTTTTAGTAGCTCACTGGCATACTCACTTGCTTCTACCGGATTGCGCAATTCCATCTTTCCATTTGGAAAATAATCATTTTGGATATCAACGAGTAATAGAGCTGTTTTCATATATTCACCTTCCTCTGATTTCATATTCAAATAATAGTATTCAATTCATAGAAAAAATAATCCTTTTAAAAAATATGAGGGAGAAGAATTTTACATAACCTTCAAGATTACTATTTTATTATGAATTTTTATTTGAAAATTTTAATAAAGAAATAATTGATATTTTTCTAAAAAATGTATTGACTCTCACTATTCTGAGTTCTATAATGAGAATTAATTAAACGACAATTAAATCGATACATTCTTATCCAGAGAGGTGGAGGGACTGGCCCTACGATACCTCAGCAACGGATTTTTTAATACCGTGCTAACTCCAGCAAGTCTTTATAGGCTTGGAAGATGAGAAGATGTGAACGAGTACATATAAGTGCTCTCCTTCTTATCTTTTATTACTGATAAGAAGGAGAGCACTTTTTATTTTACCTCGCAAGCTCTACTTCTAGTTTTTACAGCATATAGGAGGGAAGAAAATGATTTTTTTTAATAACGTAAGTAAAGTATATGAATCAGGTGGGCAATCTGTTCATGCTGTGGAGGATGTAACATTATCAGTTGAGAAGGGCGAAATTTTTGGCATTATCGGATTTAGTGGTGCTGGAAAGAGTACGTTATTACGCCTAGTAAACATGTTAGAGAGACCGACTGCAGGAACGATCTCAATAAATGATAAAGATATTACATCATTATCAACGAAAGAATTACGGAAACTTAGACAAAGAATTGGGATGATTTTTCAAAGTTTTAATTTATTTAATTCAAGAACAGTGTTTGGGAATATTGCTTATCCATTAAAGTTAGCGAAAGTACCAAAGAATGAAATAAAAGAAAGAGTCAATGAACTGCTGAAGTTTGTAGGGCTAGAAGATAAAGCAAACTATTATCCGGAGCAGTTATCAGGCGGACAAAAGCAACGTGTTGGGATTGCTAGGGCACTTGCAACATCACCAGATATACTTATATGTGATGAGGCAACATCAGCCTTAGATCCAGAAACAACGACAGAGATTTTAAACTTATTAAAGAAAGTCAATCGTGAATATAATTTAACAATTCTTCTTATTACACATGAAATGCATGTTGTGAAAGAAATTTGTCACCGTGTAGCTGTAATGGAGAAGGGAAAAGTTATTGAAGAAGGAAAACTGTTTGATGTTTTCACACAACCAAAAACAAAGACAACTCAAAACTTTGTACGTTCTGTTATTAATGACCACTTGCCAGAAAGTGTTCTAGCGAAAATTCAAAATGGTGGTCAGATCTATCGCTTAACTTTTACTGGTGAGGAGACTGGACAGCCGGTACTATCATATATCGCAAAAAACTATAACGTCGATGTAAATGTACTGTACGGAAATATTATTGAACTTCAAAATGTGCTATTTGGAAATCTTCTTGTAGAATTGCAAGGTGAACAGAAGGAAATTCAAAAAGCATTACAACATTTAAGACTGCAAGTGAAGCTGAAGGAGGTAGAAGCTCATGCGAGTTGATTGGAGTATATTTTGGCCTCGTATATTAGATGCGACGGGGGACACCCTCTTAATGGTAATTGTAACCCTTATATTCGCTACAATTCTCGGTATACCTCTAGGTTTACTTTTATATGTAACGAGAAAAGGTAATTTTTTAGAAAATAAATGGGTTTTTTCTATTCTTAACGTCATCATTAATACAATTCGTCCAGTTCCATTCATTATCTTTTTAGTAGCTTTAAGCCCACTAACAAGAAGCGTGATTGGAACGACGATTGGAACAGCGGCAGCAATCTTCCCAATGACGTTAGTGGCATCTATTGGTATTGCTAGAATGGTTGAAACAAATCTTGTCTCAGTTCCAAAAGGAGTAATTGAAGCTGCACAAGCGATGGGCGCTTCACCACTTAGAATTGTTTTTGAAATTCTCGTGCCAGAAGCGTTAGCACCATTGATCTTAGGTGTTACGTTTATGACAGTTGGTTTAATTGAATTTTCTGCAGTTGCTGGGCTTGTCGGTGGTGGTGGTCTTGGTGACTTAGCAATGACATATGGTTATCAACGTTTTGATACATCAGTTATGTTCGTAACGGTCGTTTTACTTATTATTCTCGTACAGATAGCTCAAAATTTAGGGAACTACTTTGCGAAAGTCTTTTTACGCAGATCATAAAAAGGAAGAGGGGAAAAGAAAATGAAGAAAATTTTAGCATTTGCATTATCAGCGATTGTAGGAATTTCAGCACTAAGCGGCTGCTCAGGTGGAGACACGGGTGCAGGAGCGAAAGAGAAAGTAGTTCGCGTCGGTGTAACTGGAACGGATGGAGACGTTTGGGAAATTTTGAAGAAAAAAGCTGAAAAAGAAGGGATTAAAATTAAACTGGTTGAGTTCTCTGATTATACAACGCCAAATAAAGCGTTAGCTGATGGAGATATTGAATTAAACTCATTCCAGCATATTGCTTTCTTAGAGCAATTTAAAAAAGAGCATAAGTTAGATATTACAGCTGTCGGTACAACACAAATTGCACCAATGGGCTTATTCTCTGAAAAATATAAGAAAGCAAATGAAATCCCAGATGGTTCAGAAATTGCTATTCCAAATGATCCAACGAACCAAGCACGTGCATTAAAACTTCTTGATGCAGCGGGGTTATTGAAACTTAAAAAAGATTTTGGTCTATTTGGGGATCCAAGTGGTATCGCTGAAAATCCGAAGAAGTTAAAAATTACACCGGTTATTGCACAGCAAACACCTCGTGTATTAAAAGATGTAGCAGCTTCAGTTATTAATAACGGTGTGGCTGGTCAAGCTGGATTAGATCCAGCGAAGGATCCTATTTTCTTAGAAGATCCAAAGAATGAAAATGCGAAGCCTTATATTAATATTTTCGCAGCTCGTACGAAAGATAAAGACGATCCAACACTGAAAAAAGTAATTGAATTATATCATTCAAAAGAAGTAACAGATGCAGTTAAGAAAGAAACAAAGGATGGTTCAATTTCAGTAGATCTTTCACTTGAGGAGCTTGAAAAAATCGTAAAATAATCATTGGGTTTAATGAACTAACAGAAGGAACCCCTCCGCTGTTAGTTCGTTCAACATATAATCTACTTAACAAACAAAACCCTAATTTTGTACCTTCCAATTTTGTATAACGTAGAATCCAATGTTTGTTAAGTAGAGTGATGGACCGGGAGTTTTCCTGGTCTTTTTTTATTACTGAAAGCAGTTAGCGAATAGTAAGGTAATCCAAATTATAATGGGATAAGAAAGTAAGCTGAAAATGAGTGTAATTACGAATTGCTTTTTATGAATTAATTGTTTTTTGGATGAAAAAAAGAAAATAGAAAAGATAACAATGAAAACTGAGGATATTACGCCAGGATTATAGGGGCGATAAATCAAAAACAAAATAATATGTTGCACAGCGTTAAAGAAAATGGCTCCTTGTATAAAAATAATCCAGTGTATAGAAGACAAGAAGTTTAGTTGATATAGAAAGACGATAAGTACGACGAAGATTGTTAATATGGAAATGGCAATGAAAAATTGTTGGCTAGTTATAAGATGAATTGAAAATTGATTAGCAAGATATTGTGGCATTTGGAAAGCTTCTTCAAGGTTATGAATGAAAAATAATAAAGGAATGATCCAAAGCGTAATAGTGGAATGTTTTTTTAGCAACTTATATCACTCCAATAAAGTATAGAAAGCCTAAAAAGGCCCTCTATACAGAGATGATTATTCAATTATGATACTTTTTAAATTATCTTCATGATGCTCTCGTTCTTTCGGATAAGCAGCTAGCTCCTCTTGCAAAATACTTAGCATTTGCTTAGCTGATTGCTGGATTGGAGTAGGTAGCTCTTCTAATATACGCATACCGACTCTTACTTTTGTCCGAATTACTTTTCGTAGTAATTCCTCATGCATGCACCACACCTCCAAATCGAATGTTTAGTACATCCTCTTCAAACTTGGCTCCTTGAATAGAAAGGTGTGTTAATGTTTTTGGTAATGTGATGTTCCGTTTAACAGAGCCGGCTCGAATAATAAGCTCATCACCTTTTTGATTTAATGAAAGTTCACTTTTGTTTGAGAAGGGGATGGATAGAACGAAAATATATTCATCGCCATCTTTTTTCACATATTGTGTGCGACCATTGAATTTCACTTCAGTAGGAGAGGAATCGGATTTAAATAAAGCATTGCCTACACGCTCTAACATAGGTAAACCAACAACTTCTTGTTCGAACATGGGAGCTTCGTAAATAGGAAGCGGCTGAAAACTATCTTGAATTAATGTTTTATATTTCTTTTGCGTATCTTTCCATGCTTGAAAATAAGGATCGGTGACAGTGTTAGGGATGACACGGTTAATCATGATGGCATCTACGTTATAATCGTATAAATTTAAATAAGTAAAACTACGCTGAGCTTCTTTAATGACCATTTTTTCGGGATTTACAACGATGCGGATACTTGTTATTTCTCGGTTCGATAAAATATCTCTCATTTCTCCAAGCTGTTCAAGTGTATTTGTTAATTCGTCCATAATATCATCGGTTGGAAGGGGGACATCAAGAAGTGGTTGAGCTACAGGACGAACGACTTTTAAAACTTTTCTTTTAATAGGAAATAATTTTTCCATCCACCAGCCGAGCATGTCTGGAAAACTAAGCATTGCTAATGTTTCTCCTGTTGGAGCGCAATCAATGATGATAACGTCGTATGTGTTTTTTTTATAATAATCGAGCACGCGAAGTAAGCTAATTAAATCTTCCATACCAGGAAACATCGTTAATTCTTCTGTTGTAATATCATCAGCTGCTTTGGAAGTGAATAACAAGGTAATGTATTTCTGTAACTTTCCCCAGCCTTTTTCCATTTCATAAATCGTATTAATCTCTTGTGCCCACAAGTTTTCGCGAATTTCTAATGGCTCAGAAGATAGCTTTATACCAAATGAATCTCCTAAACTATGAGCAGGATCTGTACTCATTACTAATGTTTTTAATCCTTGTTTTGCGCTTTGAAGTGCTGTTGCTGCTGAAATGCTAGTTTTTCCTACGCCGCCTTTACCTGTATACAAAATAATTCTCATCATTCTATCCCCTTTATTTCGGTTATCGAATATTATGAACATCGAAGTATTTAATTGAATAAAAACCCAGTTAGGGCTTTATCCCGCATTAACGGGCAGTAAGACTTCCGTCCAAAAATTCGGCTGGAGCAAAGAAATTAGGTGGGAGGTCAACTGCCCGTAAATGCCCGATTGGTTCAACTAATAATCAGTGAGGGATGAGAAAACCCCTCACTGATTAAAGTTTCACTTTATTCAATCGGAATGTTTTTCATTCTAGGTGTAGAAACCTTTTCTTCTGTTTTTTGCTGTGTCGTAGCAATGTGATTCATAATCTTTTGGAAGATTTGTAGTAAGAATGCTTTTTCTTCTTCTGACAATGCTTCTGTCACTAAGCTAAAGTAATGGGCTGCATTTTGTTTTACTTCTTGAACGAGCATTACGCCGTTTTCTGTTAAACGAATTAATACAATACGTCGATCGTTTTCATCACGGTACCGTTCAATATACCCCTTTTTTACAAGGCGATTTACAACACCTGTCGTTGTACTCATCGGTATATCAAGAAGGTCAGCAATTTTTGTCATTGTAATATCTGTATTTCGCTCCATCCAAAGTAAACAAAATACTTCTGTCTTTGAAAGTGTTAAATCAAGGCTTACCCATTCTTCAGGATAGAAAAGTTTCTTGGCGTTATCTAGCAGTAAGTCTAAAAAATGTTCATATTGCAACAATTAATTCCACTCCCGTATATTTCGAAGTTCGTAATATTTATTTTTATTTTATGCAGAATAGAAATAAATGTCAATAATTTTAATTGATTTTTCAGATTAGAAAGAAAACAATCTTTAAAATGGCATTTTTTTATGATAGATTAATAAATAGAAAAATAATTTTACATAAAAATCCATAACGGTAAATATATTTATCTATAATGGATGTGCATCTAACAAGGGGGATAATGATGAGAAGAAGAAATACGCAAGCGTTCACGTTTTTAGCATGGACTTCATTTGTTTGTGCGCTTTCAGGGATGCTAATTGGGATTTACACGTTAGATGAAACGCTTAGTGTAAAAGGGTACTATTTAATTGGAACGTTATTTTTAACGATGTCTTGTTTTGTATTACAAAAAACAATTCGTGATAATGAAGAAGATAACGAGAGATTTCCAAAAAATAAACCGTTAGATAAAGAGTAAATTGTAAAGAAAGGCGTTTGCCTTTCTTTTTTTATGTAAAAATGCCGTAAGTGCCATGTGTTGACTTGCTTGAAGTACTGAAAATTTGGTATCATCAATAGTATTGTAGATTGAACGATATATTATGGAGGTGGCCTAGCCGTGTCAAGAATTTCCGTTGAGAATGTAAAGCACGTAGCACATTTAGCACGTCTTGCAATTACTGATCAAGAAGCAGAAAAATTTCAAAAACAACTAGATGCAATTGTTACATTTGCAGAACAGTTAAATGAATTAGATACAACAGATGTAAAACCAACAACTCATGTATTAACTATGAAAAATGTTATGCGTGAAGATGTGCCAGAAAAAGGTTTACCAGTAGAAGAAGTATTAAAAAATGCACCGGATCACAAAGATAATCAAATCCGTGTTCCAGCAGTATTAGAATAGAGGAGGGGAATTTCGATGTCATTATTTGATCATTCTGTATCAGAGTTACATAAGAAGTTAAACAACAAAGAAATTTCCGTTACGGATTTAGTAGAAGAATCTTACAAACGTATTGCGGATGTTGAAGATAACGTAAAAGCTTTTCTTACATTAGATGAAGAAAATGCACGCGCGAAAGCGAAAGAATTAGATGCTAAGATCGGCGCTGAAGATAATGGTTTGTTATTCGGTATGCCAATCGGTGTAAAAGATAACATTGTAACTAACGGTCTTCGTACTACTTGTGCGAGCAAAATGTTAGCAAACTTTGATCCAATTTACGATGCGACAGTTGTGCAAAAGTTAAAAGCTGCTGACACAGTTACAATCGGTAAATTAAATATGGACGAGTTCGCAATGGGTTCTTCAAATGAAAACTCAGGTTTCTACGCTACAAAAAATCCATGGAACTTAGATTACGTTCCAGGCGGATCTAGTGGTGGTTCTGCAGCAGCTGTAGCAGCAGGAGAAGTATTATTCTCTCTAGGTTCTGATACGGGTGGTTCTATTCGTCAGCCAGCTGCATATTGCGGTGTTGTAGGTTTAAAACCAACTTACGGACGCGTATCTCGTTACGGATTAGTAGCATTCGCATCTTCACTTGACCAAATCGGACCGATTACACGTACAGTAGAAGACAATGCATACTTATTACAAGCTATTTCAGGTATTGACCGCATGGATGCAACTTCTGCAAATGTTGAAGTTGGAAACTACTTAGCTGGTTTAACAGGCGATGTTAAAGGTTTACGCATTGCTGTACCGAAAGAATACTTAGGCGAAGGTGTTGGCGAAGAAGCTCGTGAGTCAGTACTAGCTGCTTTAAAAGTATTAGAAGGTATGGGCGCAACTTGGGAGGAAGTATCTCTTCCACACTCTAAATACGCTCTAGCAACGTATTACTTATTATCTTCTTCTGAAGCATCTGCTAACCTTTCACGCTTTGATGGCGTACGTTACGGTGTTCGTTCTGATAATGTAAATAACTTATTAGATCTTTACAAAAACACACGTAGCGAAGGTTTCGGTGACGAAGTAAAACGCCGTATTATGCTTGGTACATTTGCACTTAGCTCTGGTTACTATGATGCATATTACAAAAAAGCACAACAAGTACGTACATTAATTAAAAACGACTTTGAAAATGTATTTGCTAACTACGATGTTATTATTGGACCAACAACGCCAACTCCAGCATTTAAAGTGGGCGAAAAAGTGGATGATCCAATGACAATGTATGCAAACGACATTTTAACAATCCCAGTAAACTTAGCAGGTGTTCCAGCGATTTCTGTTCCATGTGGATTCGGTGCTAATAGTATGCCACTTGGATTACAAATCATTGGTAAACACTTCGATGAAGCGACAATTTACCGCGTTGCACATGCGTTTGAGCAAGCAACAGACTATCATACAAAAAAAGCAAGTCTGTAAGGAGGCGAGCATAGATGAATTTAGAAACAATTATTGGTTTAGAGGTTCACGTTGAGTTAAAAACAAATTCGAAAATTTTCTCTGCGAGTCCAACAGAATTCGGAGCAGAGCCAAATACACAAACGAGTGTAATTGACTTAGGATACCCAGGGGTACTTCCAACTTTAAATAAAGAAGCAGTTAACTTTGCAATGAAAGCTGCAATGGCATTAAACTGTGAAATCGCAACGGAAACGAAGTTCGACCGTAAAAACTATTTCTATCCAGATAATCCGAAAGCTTACCAAATCTCTCAGTTTGATAAGCCAATTGGAGAAAATGGTTGGATTGAAATCGAAGTAGATGGCAAAAAGAAACGTATCGGTATTACACGTCTTCATTTAGAAGAAGATGCTGGTAAATCAACGCATACAGCTGACGGGTCATTAGTAGACTATAACCGTCAAGGTATGCCTTTAATCGAAATCGTGTCTGAGCCAGATATGCGTACGCCAGAAGAAGCATACGCATACTTAGAGAAGTTGAAATCAATCATTCAATACACTGGCGTATCTGATTGTAAGATGGAAGAAGGTTCTCTACGTTGTGATGCGAATATTTCCCTTCGTCCAGTTGGACAAGAGAAATTCGGTACAAAAGCAGAACTGAAAAACTTAAACTCATTCACTTACGTACAAAAAGGTCTTGAGCACGAACAAGTGCGTCAAGAAAAAGAATTGTTATCTGGTGGTATCATCCAACAAGAAACACGTCGTTATGATGAAGCAACGAAGAAAACAATCTTAATGCGTATAAAAGAAGGATCTGACGATTACCGTTACTTCCCAGAGCCAGATTTAGTTGAACTTTATATCGATGATGCGTGGAAAGAAGAAGTGCGTGCTTCTATTCCAGAACTTCCAGATGCACGTAAAGCTCGCTACGTTGCTGAAATTGGATTACCAGCTTATGATGCACACGTATTAACATTAACGAAAGAGATGTCTGATTTCTTTGAAGCAACAATTGCAGATGGAGCAGATGCGAAATTAACATCAAACTGGTTAATGGGTGAAGTACTTGCATACTTAAACAAACAACAAAAAGAATTAAAAGATGTTGCATTAACGCCTGCTGGTTTATCTAAAATGGTTCAATTAATTGAAAAAGGTACAATTTCTTCTAAAATCGCGAAGAAAGTATTTAACGAGTTAATTGAAAAAGGTGGAGATCCAGAAGAAATCGTTAAAGCGAAAGGTCTTGTTCAAATTTCTGACGAAGGTACACTTCGTAAAGTCGTAACAGAAATCCTTGATAATAATGAACAATCTATTGAAGACTTCAAAAACGGTAAAGACCGTGCAATTGGCTTCTTAGTTGGTCAAATTATGAAAGCGACAAAAGGACAAGCAAACCCACCGCTTGTTAACAAAATCTTACTTGAAGAGATTAATAAGCGATAAAATAAGAGAGAGATTCTTATTTTTGAACGCTAAAATAGTATAGATTCTTAAAGATTAAACAGAAAAACACCCTTATTTGGGTGTTTTTTCTGAGTTAATCAAACGTTTGTTTAAATGGTGAAAAATAATTTAAATAAACGTTTGATTAACTGTCAAAAGTGAAAAAATGTTTGTATAGCAACTATGGTATGATAGTTGCAAAAAGGTGGGAATAATGATAAATCTAGACATAGAGGTTTTTTTTCATCTCATGAAATAATAGATAATTATTATTCGTTATATTTAAATTTTTATGGAAGAATGGATAGACATAAAGTGAAACTTTAATCAGTAGTGGGGGTGTTCATCCCCCGTTGATTATTAGCCTTCACCAATCGGGTTCTTACTGCCTGTTTGAGCGGGATAAAAGAAGGATAGGAAGATGAGAGGAGGTAGGCATAGGGATACTGAATAAGAATTCGGTGTATTCTTTTTTTCAATGAATAAGGAATTTCCTGTGCTAATAAATGATGAAACGAGCAAGGATTATTTATAACCCTACTTCTGGGCGTGAGCTATTTAAGAAGAGCTTACCAGAAGTATTACAAAAATTAGAACAAGCTGGATATGAAGCGTCTTGTCATGCGACAACTGGTCCTGGAGATGCAACTGTAGCGGCGAGACAAGCTGCGGATCGTAAGTTTGATGTTGTTATCGCCGCTGGTGGTGACGGTACGTTAAACGAAGTGGTAAATGGTTTAGTAGGACATGAGCATCGTCCGAAGTTTGGAATTATTCCAGTTGGAACGACAAATGACTTCGCACGTGCGATCGGTGTACCTCGCGCTATAGAAGAGGCAGCCGATATTATTTGTGAAGGGAAAACAGTTCCTTTAGATCTTGGTAGAGCGAATGATACATATTTCATTAATATTGCTGGTGGCGGCCGTATTACAGAATTAACATATGAAGTACCAAGCAAGCTAAAGACAGTATTAGGCCAACTTGCTTACTATTTAAAAGGAATAGAAATGTTACCATCATTACATCCAACATATGTTGAAATCGAGTATGATGGGAAGTTATTACAAGAAGAAATTACGATGTTTTTAATTACAAATACTCGTTCAGTTGGTGGATTTGAAAAAGTAGCACCGTATGCATCGATTAACGATGGATTATTTGACTTATTAGTGCTGAAAAAAGGTTCTATCGCTGATTTAATTAAAGCAGCAACACAAGCGCAACGTGGGGAACATATTAACAATCCGAAAGTACTATACACACAAGCGAATCGAATTAAAGTGCATTCACCAGATAAACTAATGATTAATTTAGATGGTGAGTACGGTGGGGATGCACCGATGGAATTCGAAAACATATATCATTGTCTGGAATTATTTGTTCCTGAACATCAAGAGGATGCCCTGTAAGGGCATCTTTTTTTATTAGAATTGTAAATTGGAAGTTAGTTTGATTTTTATGGTATTTTTACAATTCGTTTATTTTATATCCATATTTTATTGATACACTTAAGAGGATAAGAAATGAGAGGTAGGGTGCTATGGAGAAGGTAAAAGCAATACTATTTGATAAAGATGGGACATTAATGGATTTTCACTCAATTTGGATAAAAGTAGCGGAAGAGCTTGTAGCGGAATGTATAAATTTATATCAATTACCAGAGTCAATGCAGCAAGCTTTATTAAAAGAGATTGGTGTGGATGGGGTATTTGTTCATCCAAGTAGCGCACTAGCGGCTGGAACAAGCCTCGATGTAGCAAAGGGGCTTTGTAAGTATATTAAGTCATCTAAGGAAGAGGAGATGCATGAATGGGTAAGTGAAAAATTATTTTCGCTTATGTACGAGCATCGTTCCTATATGAAAATGACGGCAGATCTACCAAGAATTTTACAAAGTTTAAAAGATAAAGGATTTATTTTAGGTGTTGTTACAGCTGATGATTTTGCGCCGACAGAATTATTTTTAAAACAATATCAATTAGAATCCTTTTTTGATTATATTGTAGCTTCTGATACGTTTCCGGCACAGAAACCTGATAAAAGAATTATAGAATCCTTTTGTGAAAGGTTTCATTTAGAGGCATGTGAGGTGGCAGTCGTTGGAGATACGCCAACCGATCTATATTTAGCTAAAAACGGTGGTGATTGTTATGCTATTGGAGTACTATCTGGTACGGGAGACCGTAAAACTTTAGAACCACTTGCGGACTTAGTCGTAGAATCTGTTGGTGAGTTTATTTCTCATTCAGGTGAGTTTATTTGGGAACAAGGAAAGTCTAGTATGCAAGGGAAATAAGTCTATAAAGACTCTTGGTGAGTCTTTATAGACTTATTTTTTATGCCTGGATACAAAGAGTATAGGATGAATACTAGAACGGAAAGTTGGCATGTATTTTGCAATAAAAAGAGAAAACAATGTAAAGAAAAGGATGGGGTACGCAATGAACACAAAAAAATTTGCTAAAGTAAATGAACAAATTCCAGGACCAAAAGCAGCAACTTTATTAGAGCGCCGCCAAAATATAGTACCAAAAGGAGTAAGTAATGGCATATCAACGTTTGTACAATCTGCAAATGGAGCTCTTGTAACAGATGTTGATGGTAATCAGTATATTGATTTTGCTGGGGCAATAGGGACAATTAATGTAGGGCATTGTCATCCGGCTGTTAAAGAAGCACTTCATAAACAAGTAGATCAATACATTCATACGGGATTTAATGTCATGATGTATGAGCCATACATTGAATTAGCGGAAAAGCTTGCTGCATTAGCGCCAGGAAGTTTTGATAAACAAGTACTATTTTTAAACAGTGGTGCTGAAGCCGTAGAGAATGCAGTGAAAATCGCCCGTAAATATACGAAAAGATCAGGTATTATTGCGTTTTCTAAAGGTTTCCACGGGCGTACATTGATGACAATGACGATGACAAGTAAAGTAAAGCCATATAAATTTGGATTCGGTCCATTTGCTCCAGAAGTATATAAAGCGCCATTCCCATATGAATACCGTCGTCCAGAGGGGTTAACGGAAGAGCAGTACGATGATTTTATCATTGAAGAGTTTAAGAACTTCTTTATATCAGAAGTAGCACCAGAAACAATTGCAGCTGTTGTTATGGAGCCGGTTCAAGGGGAAGGCGGATTTATCGTCCCAAGTAAGAAATTTGTTCAAGAAGTACGCAATATTTGTTCAGAACATGGCATCTTATTTGTAGCGGATGAAATTCAAACTGGATTTAGCCGTACAGGAAAATACTTTGCAATTGATCATTATGATGTCGTTCCAGATTTAATTACAGTGTCTAAGTCATTAGGAGCTGGTGTACCGATAAGCGGTGTTATTGGACGTAAAGAAATTATGAATGAGTCTGCACCTGGAGAGCTCGGTGGAACGTATGCAGGAAGTCCATTAGGATGTGCGGCTGCATTAGCGGTTCTGGATGTAATAGAAAAAGAAACATTAAATGATAGAGCGATAGAATTAGGAAAAGTCGTAATGGACCGATTCCAAGAGATGAAAAATAAATATAATTGCATCGGTGATGTGCGCGGATTAGGGGCAATGTGTGCATTTGAGATCGTTCAAGATCGTAAGACGAAAGTGCCTGACAAAACATTAACAGCTAATTTGTGTGCGGAAGCAAATAAACGAGGATTACTTTTATTATCTGCGGGGACATATGGAAATGTTGTCCGTGTATTAATGCCATTGGTTATTACAGATGAGCAACTTGAGGAAGGTTTAACGATTATTGAAGAATCATTACAAGCTTGTTATGAGCAAGCAAATATCGCCCGTGTATAAAAACTGAATGATAAATCGCAAACATTCTAGCTGACTCTATATAAAATGCAGAAAATTCACTTTATAATAAAGGTAGTGAAGTGAATCGATGGATCTGAAGTTAGGGGTGGCTAGGATGGTTGCAGAAAAGGAACGAGTGTTAATGGATTTAAAAGATGTATTTGAATATGCGTTTGACGAAATTTTTGTTACAGATGAGCAGGGAATCGTTGTACGTGTAAATAGTACATGCGAAAGGCACTATCAACTAGCTGCTGAAGAGTTAGTAGGTAAACATGTAAAGGAACTACAAAAGGATGGGATCTTTTATCCATCCGCAACATTAGAAGTAATTGAAAAAAAGAGACCGATTGAACTCGTTCAAACGACGAAATCGGGAGAGTATTTACATGTTCGGACGAGGCCAGTTTTTGATGATGAGGGAAATTTAAGAAGAGTGATTAGTTATTCTCGAGATCTTACTGAACTCTATCAATTACGACAAAAGGTAGAGGAAATGGATAATCAGTTAAAAACATACAAAAAAGAATTAAGAGAAACATATGAACATGAAGGACTTATTTTTAAAAGCATTGCTATGCAAAAAATAATAGAAACGATTAAAAAAGTATCTGTGGTAGATAGTACTGTTCTCGTTTTAGGTGAGACAGGCGTGGGAAAAAGCCGCTTAGTACGTCATCTACATGAAGTAAGTCGCCGGAAGAATGAAAGTTTCTATGAAATTAATTGTGCGGCTTTGCCAACAAATTTAATTGAATCGGAGCTTTTTGGATATTCAGGTGGGTCTTTTACAGGTGCAAATCGTGAAGGGAAAAAGGGATTATTAGAGTCAGCACATAAAGGGACTCTTTTTTTAGATGAAATTGGTGAAATGCCGCTTGAAATTCAAGCGAAGCTTCTGCAAGTATTGCAAGAAAAAACATTTCGTCCTATAGGCGGAAGAGAATTAAAAAAGGTGGACGTTCGAATTGTAGCGGCAACAAATAGAGATTTAAGTGAGATGGTGAAACGAGGAACATTTCGGAAAGATTTATATTATCGTCTGAATGTCATTCCGATTTCAATTCCACCACTTCGGGAAAGAACAGAAGACATTTTACCACTCGTTTATCATTATTTACAGCACTTTAATAAAAAGTACGGACGTGATGTAAAGTTAGCACCTAGTACGTTACAAATGTTTGTTGGATACCCGTGGGAAGGAAACAATAGAGAAATAGAGAATGTAATTGAAAGAATTGTTATTACTGCTGACGATATCGTTACGATAGAGGATTTACCAATAGCAATGCAGGAATCAACAGTTGAACAGTCAGGTCAAAGTCTCTATAAAATGTTGGAAGAAGTGGAACGAAATATTATTTTAAAAGCGTATAAAACATGTGGATCAAGCTATAAAGTAGCAGAGTTTCTAAAAATAAGTCAATCTGCTGCTACTAGGAAGATTAAGAAGTTCATAGAGGAGGAAGAAAACATTGGATAAAAAAGCGACGTTTGTAAATGTAGAGAAAAAAGCGATGTATATAAATGGTGAGTGGATTACACTGCAAGAGCAAATTGAAGTAAACAATCCAGCAACGAAAGAAATATTTGCAACTGTACCAAAGGGCGGGATAACAGAGGCAAAGCAAGCTGTTGATGCGGCGCATGAGGCTTTTAAAACATGGTCAAAATTAACAGCCGCGGATCGTGCAACGAAATTAAAAAAGTGGTTCACACTTATTGATGAAAATAAAGAAGAAATCGCAGCGATTATGACGAAGGAGCAAGGAAAGCCGTTTGCAGAAGCGCTTGGTGAAGTGAATTATGCAAATAGCTTTGTTGAATGGTATGCAGAAGAAGGGAAGCGCGTATACGGTGAAATGATTCCTGCTTCTCATCCGAACAAACGTATTTTAGTTATGAAGCAACCAGTTGGGGTTATGGCAGCTATTACACCGTGGAACTTCCCAGCGGCTATGATTACGAGAAAGGTAGCTCCAGCGCTTGCAGCAGGTTGTACAGCAGTTGTAAAGCCTGCAAGTCAAACACCGTTAACTGCATTGAAATTAGCTGAATTAGCACACGAAGCGGACATTCCAAAAGGTGTAATAAACATTGTAACAGGTAGTGCAAAAGCGATTGCTGATACGTGGATGGAAGATGAGCGCGTTCGAAAAGTGTCCTTTACAGGATCAACGGAAATTGGGAAAGAGCTAATGGCTAGCGCTGCGCAAACGATGAAAAAAGTTTCATTAGAATTAGGTGGTCACGCTCCATTTATCGTAATGAATGATGCAGATTTAGATAAAGCGGTAGAAGCCGTTATTGGTTCGAAATTCCGTAACGCAGGACAAACGTGTATATGTACAAACCGAGTATTCGTTCAAGAAGAAGTATACGAAGGATTTGTAGAGAAGTTCCAAAAGGCAGTAGGGCAACTTAAAGTCGGAGACGGATTCGGTGCGGGAACTACTGTAGGACCACTTATTGATGAGAGTGCAGTTTCAAAAGTACAAGAACATATTGAAGATGCAGTTCAAAAAGGTGGAGAACTCTTATATGGAGGCCAACAGGTTACAGAGCTAGATGGACATTTCATTCAGCCGACTGTAATTGGATTGGCAAATGATACAATGCTTTGTATGACTGAAGAAACATTTGGACCAGTTGCACCAGTTGCGAAATTTAAAACAGTTGAAGAAGTAATTGAACGTGCAAACAATACACCATACGGTTTAGCTGCGTATATTTTTACGAAGGATATTAGCCAAGCGTTCCAAATTAGTGAAGCGCTAGAGTACGGTATTATCGGTTTAAATGATGGTCTTCCGTCAGTTGCACAAGCACCGTTCGGTGGATTTAAAGAAAGTGGTATCGGGCGTGAAGGCGGTCATTTCGGCATCGAGGAATATTTAGAAATCAAATACATTTCATTAGGATTATAAGTAATACACTAGAATCTCTATAAGGTAACAGAGAAGGAGATTCCAGTATGATATATTGGCTATTATTACTTGTTACAATTATTTTTGAAGTAGCTGGAACGATTGCGATGAAATTATCGAATGGCTTAACAAAGCTTGTTCCAAGTGTACTTATTTTCGTTTGTTATGGTATTTGTTTCAGTATCTTTGCTATCGTCGTTAAAAAGATTCATTTAAGTATTGCTTATGCCATTTGGTCTGGCGTTGGAACGTTACTTATTACAATCATTAGTGTGTACTTTTTTAAAGAGCATATTAGTTTATTTCAAGCATTTTGTATTCTCTTTATTGTTTTGGGTGTCATTGGTCTTAAGGTTTCATCGGCATCATGAAAGCTATCTTTTGTAGAAGATAGCTTTTTTCTATTTGTGCAGTTAGCAATTAATACGACAAAATATGACAAGAAAGAGTAAAGCGTTTTGTTATGATACATATGAAATATTGTCTTATGTGGAGGAAAGAGTATGTTAAAAAAGGTGAGTCAAATTGTTTTAATTTTTGGCATAGCTTTTAGTTTAAGTGCTTGCACTGAGACTAAAGATAGTAATGAAAGTAAACAAGAAGATGTTCAAGATAAAGTGTATAAAATAGGGGAGACAGTAGACGTAGATGGTTTGCAAGTAACTATCGATTCAGTTAAATTAGGATATCCGGATTATGATGAGGATAAAAAGAAAGAAGAGATTTTGGGGATTATTTTCAAAGTGGAAAATAATGGTAAAAAGGAAATACCTTTTGCATTTTATGAATTTGAGATTACCGATAAGAAAGGTACAAGATTTAAAGAATATAATAACCCTGATAGCTTTATTAGTAAAAAATTAGCACCAGATGAAAAAATTCAAGATATCATGCTATTTGACGTAGCGAAAGAAAATACGTATATCGCTACGTATAGACCGGAGTTTACGCGTGAAAATAGAACGATAAAATTTGAATTGAAACCAAATAAATAAAAAACACATTGGATTATCCAATGTGTTTCTTTATGGTAATTAATTTAAAACGCCCAGTTACCTTTACGGAAGATAGGCTCATGTCTGCCATCAGCTGTAATACCGTCAATATCAAGCTCAGCTGATCCAATCATGAAGTCGTTGTGTGTGATACTAGCGTTTGCTCCGTTTTCAGCAAGTTCTTCTTTAGACATTGTTTTTCCGCCAACTAAGTTAAATGCATAAGCATTTCCGATTGCAAGGTGGCAAGATGCATTTTCGTCAAATAGTGTATTGTAGAATAAAACATTTGTGTTTGAAATTGGTGAGTCATGAGGTACTAAAGCTACTTCTCCTAAGAAGTGAGAACCTTCATCTGTTTCTACTAAATGTTTTAAAGCTTCTTCACCAGCTTCAGCTTTATAGTCTACAATACGTCCGTTTTCAAATGTTAACGTGAAATTATCGATAATATTACCTGCAAATACTAACGGTTTTGTACTAGAAACTTGGCCGTTTACACCTGTTTTAAGTGGCATTGTAAATACTTCTTCAGTTGGAATATTAGCCATAAATGGTACGTTCTTTTCATTTAAGCTACCAGCACCAGCCCATACATGTTTTTCTGGAAGTTCGATTGTTAAATCTGTTCCAGGACCTGTATAGTGAAGAGCTTTATAATGCTTTTCGTTTAAGTAATCCACTTTTGTATGTAATGTTTCATCATGTTCTTTCCATGCTTCTACAGGATTTTCTAAATCAGCACGAGTAGCTTTGAAAATAGCATCCCATAACTTTGCTTCTTGTTCATCTGGCGCTACGTCAGGGAATACTTTCGCAGCCCATTCTTTCGTAGGAACAGAAATTACACACCAACTTACTTTATCGGCTTGTACGTAATCACGGTATACTTTCATCGCTTCACCAGCTACTTTATGAGCTGTTGCGATACGTGTTGCTTCTACACCTTTTAATAAATCAGGGTTTTCTGCATAGATAGACATAAATGCAGCGCCTTCTTTTGCTAATTCTTCACGAGCATGTGCTTTCCAAGAAGGGAATTCAGCGAATGCTTCTTCAGGAGCTAGATCGAACTTTAAGCGTGTTAACGTCTCATCATTCCAATCAACATATACGTGTTTTGCACCAGATTTATATGCTTTTTCTGTAACGAGGCGTACGAATTGTACAGCTTCAAGAGGTGCGCTAATTGATAAAGTTTGTCCGGGTTGAATATTAACACCAACATTAACTGCAAGGGCAGCATACTTCTCTAACGTTTGTTCAAATGACATATGTATAATCTCCTTTAGTTTGAAAGATTTCTTACTATATATAATACAAGAAAATTCTAAAAATATATATAAATATAAAGTAAAAAGAGAGCTCAAAATGTATTGAGCTCTCACATTTATTTAATGGAAGAAGCAAACTGTTCAACTGTAGTTGTATGGTGTATACGAACACGTTTCATTTTTAGCAACTCATCCGGTTCACCTTTCGTAATGAACTTTCCAGGCTTTGTTGTCGTCGCAAATTGATAATATTTCTTCGTTTCTGTAATGACTTTATCATCTACATGGCCAAATGGATAAGCAATTGCGATAACGGGCTTACCTGTTATTTTTTCTAGCTTTTCTTTCGATCCTTTTAATTCTTCTTCGTAGTTTGTAATCTTCGGTAAATCAGCATGTGTTGCTGTATGAGACTGCACTGAGAAAATACCGGAATCAACAATTTCCTTTATTTCATTTGTAGAGAGAGAGCCTTCAACATCGACATTATCAACAATCATATATTCTGTTGCTGTCGGCTTGAAAGTATCGTCTTTTAGTTTTTGCAAAATATGAAATGCATTCATATTATTTTTCATACCATCGTCAAATGTAACAAAAATTGGTTTGTTGACTTTATTAATATTGCCCCAGCGTTCAAACGTTAATAATGTATAACCGTTATCTTTTAAATATTTCATTTGGCCTTCAAAGTTAGCAGGTGATACGAATAAATCTTTAATGCCTTGTCCATGATAATCATCGATTGCATGGTACATAAGAACGGGAACCTTTTGCTCGAAAGTAATAGCAGATTTTGTGAGTGAGATGATTTTTCCATCTTCCTTGACTCCTGTTGCTTCAATTTGGAACTCACCGCGTTTTCCTTCAAATTCTTTTATGTCAAATGGAAGTGTAAATTGTTTCTCCTTTTCTTTAGAAGAAAAAGATTTAGCATGTTCCTTTCCATCCGCAGTGCGCCAAATTTTATATTGTACTTCGGTTAGAGAATCTTTTATTTCTGTAATATGGATACTTGTGTTTGTAGAATCGTGTGTAATCGGATTATAAGAAATTTTACCTTGTTCTTGCACAGTCTCCTCTTGTTTTTTAACTTCTTGAACCTTTTTCTCTTTTTTAGGTTCTGGACTTACAGTGCTAGTATTACATCCTGCTAGAATAGCAGACGTACATAAAGCAATTGCTGCGTATTTTCTCATAAAATCACCTTCTATTGTGTAGTATGTTGCATTACTTATATTTAAAATCCCCACCGCTGTAAGAGCGGTGGGGAATTACCCTTGTTTATCGTATCATTTTTAGATGGGGGATAGGTTAGTGACTGTAAACAGATCTCTTCTTTCGTTTTTTAGTAAGATTTAAAATATCTTATGGTTTACTTTATAAGAGATGCGAATTTTTCCATGGACATATCAGGTCCTACAAAATGGCGTTTAATTAAGAGTTGCTCGTTTGGGGTACCTTTTGTAATGTGATTGCCGTGATCAGTAGTTACTGCGAACTCATAATGTTTTTTTGTTTCTTCGACAGCGGCGTCATTATAAGAGCCTACTGGGTAGGCGAGAGCGATGATCTTTTTACCGGTAAGAGTTTCGATTTTTTCTTTAGAACCGCGTAATTCCTCATCATAATTACCTGAATGAGCCATCATTGTATGATTTGCAGTATGAGATTGAATAGAAAAAATACCTGAATCTATCATTTGTTTTATATCATCTGTTGATAGACGGTTCGGTTTGTCTATCTCATTTGAAGTAAGAAATTCAGTTGCTGCAGGTTGGAATGTATCATCTTTTAATTTTTGTAAAACATGAAGAGCATTCATATTATTTTTTCGACCATCATCCATTGTTATAAAAATAGGTTTATTAACACGGTTTATATCATTCCAACGTTCAAATGTAAGCATCGTATAACCGTTATCTTTTAAATATTGCATATGTTTTTCGAATTGTTCAGGCGGTACGTATAAGCCGTAATCACCATCACCTGGTCCAGGGTATTTTTCAATCGCATGATACATCAAAAATGGTACATGTTGCTGGAATGTAATTTTAGATGTTACTAGATTTGTTTCCGTATTATCTTCTTTAATCCCTACTGTTTCAATTTGAAATTCTCCACGTTTTAAATGAAATGTTTTTAAATGAAGTGGGAGGGCAAAATCACGATCTTTTTCTTGTGAAGTAAAAGTTTGTTTGCTTTCAGGTCCATCGGCAGTACGCCAAATATTGTAACGTACTTGTTTAAATGAATCTCTTAAGTTTTTTGTATAAAGCGTGGTGTTTTGTGCGTTATATTCATACGAATCCCATGTGATAGCCCCTTGCGTTAAAGGGATTTCTACTGTTTTTGCTTGTGCTTTTTTTGGTTCAACTGCTTGTTCCGCTGTTGTTTCTTTTATTTGTTTATCACTAGCATTACTAGTGTTACAACCTACGAGAATAGCAGAGGAAAGTAAAGCGATATATGTATATTTTTTCATTCTATCATCCTTCTATTGTGTTTTAATTATAGTCACTTATACCCTTGTCCATCATATCATCATAGAATATATAGGGGAATACATTTTTGGAATAATTCGGAAAGGAGTCTTACGTTTTTTTGGAGTAGTTTACATATAGAAGATAGTAAAAAACTCCACTCAAACTTCATTTAGAAAAATAGAAGTAAGGTGGAGTTTTTTATTAGATAAACAATCCAGCGATTGTCGCAGATAAAATAGAAGCAAGTGTTGACGCAAATAGCATTTTCCAACCAAATTTAGATACGACGCTTCCTTGTTTTTCAGAAAGGGCACGGATTGTACCAACAATTGCACCAATTTGGCTAATACTTGCGAAGCTAATTAAGAATACTGTAACGATTCCAACTGTACGTGGAGCTAATGTTGTAACTGTTTCTTTTAAATCAAGGATTGCTACAAACTCGTTTAATACAATCTTCGTACCCATAATACCACCAGCTGGGATAATATCTTGAGTTGGAATACCCATTAAGAATGCGAATGGAGCAAGTATATAACCGAAGATTTGTTGTAACGTAATAGCATGTCCCATTGCACCTGAAGCTGCGCTAATTACGTAGTTTACAACTTCCATAACACCGATGAAAGCAATCATTAATGCAGCAACGATCCCAGCTACTTTTAAACCGTCAAGCGCACCGTTAATCATTGCGCCAATAAAACTGTCTCCAAATAGAGTTCTATCAAATTTTTGAATCACTTCGTCTTCTTTTTTCGTATCAACTGGTGTTAATAACGAACAAACGATTAAGCTTGAGAATAAGTTTAGCGGAAGAGCAGCTAGTACATATTTCGCATCTAACATCATTACGTATGATGCTGTAACAGAAGCAGAAACGGAGCTCATCGCAGAACAACAAATAATAAACATACGGTTTTTGTTAAAATGCTGTAAATCATTTTTAATAACGATTAACGCTTCACTTGAACCGAAGAATACAGAATTTACTGCGTGGAATGATTCAACGCGTGGTAAACCAGTAATTTTTGAAATTGCACCGCCGACAACGCGAACGATAAATGGTAAAACACCTAAATAACTAAAGATTGAAAGTAGTGCTGAGAAAAATACGATAATTAATAATACATTTAAGAAAAAGACAAAATCTCTTTGAATCCCATTAAAGAGAAAATCGACACCTGTCGTACCAAGTTTAATTAGTTTGTTGAAAACTTTACTAATGAAAATAATGATTTGTTGACCAACCTTTGTAGCAAACATAAACCAACCGATTAAAATTTGGAAACCAATCATAATTGCAATTGCGCGGAAGTTGATTTTACTTTTGTTGTTTGACAAAGCAAAACATAAACCTAAAACGACAAGAATACCAATAATGCTCATTACATATTGCATGTAGTTGCCCCTTTCAGAAGTTCGTATAAAGTTTGTACATAAAACGCTCGTTATATTACTAAAAATAAAACAAAGAGGTTTTATGTCATACGTAAGATGTCTGACCTTTTAGAAAAGTAAAAATAAAAAAAGACCCATATGGATTCACTTTCATCTATGAGAGAAAGCTAATCAATATGAGTCCTTTTTTGCGCATAGGCTAATATTCATTAGTTTTCCCCATAGTCCAGCAATTTAAGGTTGCCGGGTAGAAACTCTCGATCCATATTATCGAGTATATATGAGGTAACATCGTCCGTATTAAATTAGTAGTAGCGTAACATTACTAGAGAACTATCGTCAATAGCTTTTTTTCTTCCAATAGAAATAGACCATATAAGTATGATAAAATGTAACGCAGTGTTATGAAAAAGAGAGGTCGGAAAATGAGTACAAAAATGACGCCACCAGTTGAAAAAAACGAGTTTATAGATGTAGTATTTGAAGATTTAACACACGATGGTGCCGGTGTTGCGAAAGTAAAGGGTTATCCTATTTTCGTTAAAAACGGACTACCAGGTGAAGAAGCACAAATTAAAATTATTAAAGTGAAGAAAAACTTCGCGTTTGGTCGTTTGATAAAACTTCATACAGAGAGCCCGTATCGTAAAGATGCAGAATGCCCAGTATACAACCAGTGCGGCGGTTGTCAGCTTCAGCACTTAACATATGAAGGACAATTACAAGCGAAAGAAAAACAAGTACGTGACGTTATGCAGCGTATCGGTGGGTTAAGCGATATCCCTGTTCATCCTGTACTTGGCATGAAAAACCCATGGGTATACCGTAATAAAGCACAAGTACCGATTGGGGAACGTGAAGGCGGACTTGTAGCTGGATTCTATCGTCAAGGAACGCATGACATCATTAATATGGAATCATGCTTAATTCAGGCAGAAGAAAACGATGCATTAATTCAAGAAGTGAAACGTATTTGTGAGAAACATGGTATCTCGGCATACAATGAAGAGCGTAACAAAGGAACACTACGCCACGTAATGGCTCGCTACGGACAAGTAACAGGGGAAATTATGCTTGTCTTCATTACACGTACAGCAGAATTACCAAACAAAAAAGCAATCATTGAAGAAATTGCAGCGAAATTCCCAGAAGTAAAATCAATCGTTCAAAACGTAAATACGAAACGAACAAACGTTATTTTCGGTGATAAAACGACAGTACTGTACGGATCAGAATATATTTATGACTTTATCGGTGACATTAAATTCGCGATTTCAGCACGTTCATTCTATCAAGTAAACCCAGAACAAACGAAAGTGCTATACGATAAAACGTTAGAATACGCAAAGTTAGATGGTAACGAAACAGTAATTGATGCATATTGCGGAATCGGATCAATCTCTTTATTCCTAGCGCAAAAAGCGAAAAAAGTGTACGGCGTTGAAATCGTCCCAGAAGCAATCGAAGACGCAAACCGTAACGCAGCACTAAACAACATGACAAACGCTGAATTTGGCGTAGGAGAAGCAGAAGTAGTCATTCCAAAATGGTACAAAGAAGGCGTAATCGCCGACACAATGGTCGTAGACCCACCGCGTAAAGGTTGTGACGAAGCGCTATTAAACACAATCATCGACATGAAACCAAAGCGCGTCGTATACGTATCATGTAACCCAGCAACATTAGCACGCGACTTAAAAGTACTAGAAGAAGGCGGATATAAAACACAGGAAGTACAGCCTGTTGATATGTTCCCGCATACGACTCATGTGGAGTGTGTGGCTTGGCTTAAGTTGGTATAATAGAAAAGCAGTTGATATAGGAAAAATCTATACCATCTGCTTTTTGGTTTACAAAAATACCATTCATAAGCGATTTTAGTTAAAATAAATATTGCTGATTTTCACAAATTATAAATTGAGAGTTTGAAATTGCATTCATAATGAGAGGATTTGAATTTGAAATGATAGATAATTTTTGGCGTGAATTACCACGACCATTTTTCGTACTTGCACCAATGGAAGATGTGACAGACGTCGTTTTCCGTCACGTAGTAAGTGAAGCTGGCCGACCGGATGTATTCTTCACAGAGTTTACAAACTCGGATAGCTATTGCCATCAAGAAGGTATGAAAAGTGTACGTGGCCGTTTAATTTTTACAGAAGATGAACAACCAATGGTAGCACATATTTGGGGAGATAATCCTGAATATTTTCGTCAAATGAGTATAGGTATGGCAGAGTTAGGATTTAAAGGTATCGATATTAATATGGGATGCCCAGTACCGAATGTAGCATCGAGAGGAAAAGGTAGCGGCCTTATTCTACGTCCAGACGTTGCAGCAGAATTAATTCAAGCAGCAAAAGCGGGCGGATTACCTGTCAGCGTAAAAACGCGACTTGGCTTTAAAGAGTTAAGTGAGTGGGAAGATTGGTTAACGCATATTTTTAAACAAGATATTGCAAACCTTTCTATTCATTTACGTACAAGAGAAGAAATGAGCCAAGTAGATGCGCACTGGGAACTAATTCCGGAAATTAAAAAATTACGTGACCGCATTGCACCAAATACGTTAATAACAATCAATGGAGACATTCCTGACCGTCAAACTGGAATGGAACTTGCTGAAAAATATGGTATTGATGGCGTTATGATCGGGCGAGGTATTTTTAAAAATCCGTTTGCTTTCGAAAAAGAGCCAAGAGAGCATAGCAGTAAAGAACACTTAGATCTTTTAAGACTACAGCTTGATTTACAAGATCAATATGCAGAAGTACTGCCACGCTCAATCACGGGACTTCATCGCTTCTTCAAAATTTATGTAAAAGGATTCCCTGGAGCTGCGGAACTAAGAAATCAATTGATGAGCACGAAATCGACTGATGAGGTGCGTGCGTTGCTTGATAAGTTTGAGGTTAGTGTTAACACGGCTGGAGATAGTGAAACAGTGTAACTTTTGAAAGTTAGAGCTGCTGGGGTGTATCGATTTTATGAGCGTTTGTTTCAGTTTAATTAAGGTGAGCTGTATCATAAGTAATTGAGGTATTCTATGTAAAACAGGGGGAAGAAAAGAATACAGGAGAAAATCGGAAATGGCAGGTTGATCTTGATTTTCACTGATATTATCATGCTTATTTTATTATGCCTATAATTGGAGGCCATGTGAATGTTAAGTGATCAGGCGAGATATTCTAGGCTCGCGAATATAACAAAAATAATAAATACAAAATTAGAACTACGTGAAGTATTGCAGCGTGTAACAATGGCGATATCAGAGGAGATTGTTAGGTGCAATGCTGTTGGAATTTATTTACCCCAGGAAGATGGAACATTTAGAGGGTTTGCAGGAAAACCAGAGACCATAAATGGTGTAACGCTCGATACGCAAGTAATTGATCCTGAAATAGACTTACTGGCAAAAGAAGTTATTGAAACCAAAAAAACGATCTATATTCCTGATACCTCAAAGGATCATCGGCCGGATCCTAGACCAGTTGATGCGTTCAAAATTAAGTCCTTATTAGCCTTGCCTATCTCATTCGGGCAAGAGTTATTTGGTCTGGTTTTTTTATTTGATTATGGAACTCCAATGAACTTAACAGATTCAGAAATTCAAAGTGTTGAAGCTTATGTAAATATGGCTGCGGTCGCAATTCAAAACGCAAATAATTTAACACAAAAGGAAAACCTTATTGCCGAGAAGCAGTTGTTACTAAATGTTACCCGTGATTTATCAATGTGTTCCTCGATACAGGAGAGTTTTGATAAATGTTTTTTTTACTTAGGACAGATTTTAGAGAGTAAAAACGTGGCTGCCCACCTTTTTGACCCGTTAGACAAAAAAACGATTAAAACAACGAAGTTAAGTAAGGACTGTAATTGGACAGAAGTGGATTGGATGGAAAAAAGCTATGACGCCAAGATCCAAGAGGTTATTCAAACAAAAAATATAGATAGTAAGGGTCTTTTGATGATCCCATTGGTTTCAATAGGAGAAGTATTAGGGGTAATTGTCGTTGGTAAAGAGGGAAAATCTTATAATTACGATAATTCCCAAATTCAATTGGCAAAATCTATCGTTGATGCCACAGCTCCTACGTTTTCAAACTTGTTATATATGGATCAACTTGAAAGCATGGTGGAAGAGCGAACGAGAGAACTAGCTGCTGCTAATGAAAAAGTTACAAGTGTGATCGAAAGTATTACGGATGGATTCTTTACTTTGAATAATAAATGGGAATTTACGTACGTAAATAAGCATCAATATTTTCCACAAAGAAAAACAGCAAAAGATGTATTAGGCAAGAATATACGGGAGGTTTTTCCGAGTAGCGTCGACACAGTTATGTATAAGGAATTTCATCGTGCAATGTCAGAGCGAACTACAGTTCATTTCGAATTTCTTTCTATATCTGATGAATATTGGTACGAAGTTAGTGCATACCCGTATGATGATGGTATTTGTTGTATTTTTAAAAACATAACGGAAAAAAAGCAATATGAGCAGGAATTGAAAAGGTTATCAAACATAGATTTAATAGGGAAAATGGCAGCAGGTATTAGCCATGAGATTAGAAATCCAATGACAACAGTACGAGGATTTTTGCAATTATTAAAAGAAGAGAACATCTATGAGAAACATAATAATTACTTTGATTTAATGATAGAAGAACTTGATCGCTCCAATTCTATTATTACTGAATTTCTCTCAATGGGTAATACAAAGAAATCGGATTTGCAGATGTTAGATTTAAATTTAATTATTCATGATACGATTCCTTTAATAAAGATTGATACGCATAATCAAAATAAATATATTCAAGTCGATACAAATGACATTCCGGAATTACTTTTAAATCGTAATGAGATACGGCAATTATTAATAAACCTATACCGTAATGGCTTAGAAGCGATGAGCACAGGGCAAGTTCTAACCATCAGTACCTACAAGGAAGGTCAAAATTGTGTGGTGCTTGCAGTGCGTGATCAAGGAAAAGGTATCAGACCTGAAGTATTAGAGAAACTCGGTACTCCATTTTACACGACCAAAGATAATGGAACTGGATTGGGGCTAGGTATATGTTATGCCATTGCTGCCCGTCATAATGCAAAAATAGAAATTCAAACAGGATCGGAAGGCACTACCTTTTTTGTTAAATTTAATTATGATAATAATGAAAAATAGTCTTATTTAAGTAAAGACTAAGTAAACATAATCAATATATTTCACATGAGTTTTGTGTAGCATTCATGTTTGAGTTGCCCGCTAAATTAGAGTTGTAGAAAAAGAAATGGACTAACCGATATTAGGTTAGTCCATTTTCAAGTGTGTTAATTAATAGTGAATCTCCCTTCTGTACTTTTAGGAGCTTTTCGGTATTAGCTCCTGACTCTCCATATGTATATTCTGTTAGCATTGGGTCCTCATGTCCGAAATTTCGTTCAGCATTTTTATACCCAATTAAATAATTTAATTGGGTATAAATGGATAATACCAAGTGCCTAAACAACATATGTTGCTGTTTTAAAATCATCCCCAAAAGCATTAATCCACCCAAGACTACAAAACCTCCCCCTAAAATGTTAAAGTAGTAACTTAACGACATTAATTTACACATGCTAAAAGCATTACTATAATCAACATTTCAGGAGGAAACCCAATGGCAATGAGCAACAACGATATATTAAAAAGAGTACGATACGCTTTAGACATAAGAGATATAGATATGGTGGAAATCTTTAAACTTGGCGGGATGGAAGTAACGAAAGAAGACGTAGTTGATATGCTTACAAAAATAAAGAGAGCTCCTCAGCATGAAGCTGAAAATGATGAGGTAGCTGAAGATGAGTACGTAAAAACATGCGATATGATGATGTTAGAGGCATTTTTAAATGGATTTATTACTTTAAAAAGAGGAAAGCAAGATCCGAAACCAGGGCAGCCTGCACCTGTACAGAGCAAGGAGAGTACCAATAACCTTCTTCTAAAGAAAATGAAAATCGCACTATCTTTAACGAGTGAGGATGTACTTGATATATTAGATAGCGTAGGCGTTACGGTAACAAAAGGAGAGTTAGGCGCTCTATTAAGAAAAAAAGGTCATAAAAATTACAAAGAGTGCGGCGATAGATACGCAAGGAATTTCATTAAGGGATTAGGTGTAAAGTATAGAGGATAATGAGTTCGTTAAAGCAGTAAATGATATAATAGGTAGAGTAGGACGTTCGTATCCTACTCTTTTTTATTTGTAAAAATACTATGCTAGGTGATGAAATGGTACATACATATTTAGGTGAGACAATTAATTTTCATATAACTTATAAGAAGAAAAAGTCCGTGCGTCTTTTTGTGGATTCGTACGGAAATGTGGAAGTGCAGGCTCCGAAAGGGACACCTGTTGAATACTTAGTCCAGTTGCTAGAGGAAAAGTGGAATTGGATTCAGACAACTCGTAAGGAAATGGCGGAGCGAGCGCGTGGACCACAGGAAAAGGATTACGATCAAGGAGAAGGCTTTTTGTATCTAGGGAATACGTATCCGATACAGATTTCCCAAGATGCAAGCATTGAGCAAGACAATGCGATTTTTGAAGGGGATAAGTTACATATTTATGTAAAAGAGCTAAAGGATGAGAAAATACAGCAAGCTTTAAAACGATTTTATTATAAGCAGTGTAAAACTTTAGTAGAGAAGAGCATTAAAGTGCATCAAAGTAACTTTAAGACAAAACCACGTTCTATTCGTATTACAGATAGTAGTCGTACTTGGGGTACTTGCGATTCGAATTTACAACTAACATTCAATTGGAAGCTAGCAATGGCACCACAGCGAGTAATTGACTATGTAGTCGTTCATGAAATGTGTCATATGGTTCATTTAAATCATGATCGCTCTTTTTGGCGTCTTGTCGGGAAGATAATGCCTGATTATAAAGAAATGGAGAATTGGTTAGCCTTATCTAGTTGGAAAATGACGGTCTAATGTTGCGCTTTGTATAGGTTGCAATTATTGTCAATCTTTGTCGGTAAGTCGATATATTTCGAAAATCGCTGATATATTTAGAGTTGCGCCGATATATTTTGAAAATCGCTGATATATTTGGAGTTGCAATCGATATGTTCAATGAAGAGAAAGTAAAAGGAGATGTCACAGCAGACATCTCCTCTTTTCGAGTATATAGATTAGCGTCCAAACATCACAACAAAATCCCCATCCATTTTCTCCATTTCATACCCACGATACCCCTCCGAAAGCAAAGCCTGCTGTCCATTAGCATCACTCATTAGAATACTTTGAACATCTGTCCAATCTCTTTCTTTATCTCCGCGCAATTTCTTCACAAAAACATACCGCAGACTACCACCATACTTCTCCTTCAGCGCAGCAATCTCCATCGCTTGCGCAAACTTATCCTTCAAGCTCGGAATGTTAAAAGGAGCAACAGTGCAGCATACATAATCATATTTGCTATCTTCTTTTTGTAATTCGTCCATGATGACGTTTGCTAATATTTTTTGCATCCCATTTCCTCGACAGTTCGGATGAACGTTTGAGATTTCTTGATAGATGACGCGGTGTAGTTCACTTTCTGGCAAACCAATATCAAGCCCTAAATGTTCATCGTCGATAGGAGGGACGAGTAGAGCGCGAAATGCGATGAGTTTGTTTTTAATAAAAGCACCGATCATCATGCCGTTTCCTTCTAGAATATATTGAAATTCTTCTTGTGAGAGTGGTTGTAAACGACTTTTATCTTCCAACGCTTCAACTATAATGTTTTGTAATGATAAAATTTGTTCGATGTGCTTTCTTGATAGTAGTGTAACGTGAAATGGTTGTTCGTTTTGTTTTAATGTTCCTTCATATAGAACAGTCATGCGTTAGTCCTCCTTTAGCGTACAACGTCTTGAAAGACGGTTAGTTCTTGTAATGTATCTTCGTTTATTTCAATGCCTAGTCCCGGCTTTTCTTTTAAGCGAATGAATGGTACGTCGTAATGTAGGTTTCCGATATCTTTCGTGAATTTTAACGGACCTGTAAGTTCAACACTTGTAATGATTTTTTTTGAGAAAGCGACGTGGAATCCTGCGGAAGAGGCAACGGATGATTCGACCATTGATCCCACTTGGCATTCAATGCCGGCCATTTCTGCTTGATGAGCGAGCTTTACTGCGGGATATATGCCGCCGCATTTCATTAGTTTTATATTTACTTTATCAGCTGCGTCTAATTTAATAATTTGGCGCATTTCACGAGAACTTTTTAATCCCTCATCAATCATAAGCGGAAGGTCTGTTTTCGAACGAATATGAGCCATTGCGTCAATATCATCCGCTACAACAGGTTGTTCAATCCAGTCGATATTTAAATGTTCTAATGAACGAAGTGCAGTTAATGTATTTGCGCTATTTTTCCAGCCTTGGTTCACATCAACACGAATGGCGATGTCATTTCCTACACGTTCACGCACAGCTTCAATTCTTTTTACATCTTCTTTTACATTCGTACCGACTTTCATTTTGAAAGATTGATAACCTTTCTGAATCATGGAAGCAGCTTCTTCCGCCATATCTTCTGGAGGAGCAATGCTTAAAACGTGAGTGATAGGAAATTCTTCATGGTAGCGCCCGCCAATTAATTGATATACAGGTTGTTTTAGTTTTGTGCCCATTATATCAAAGCAAGCAATATCAATCGCAGCTTTTGCTGTCGGCACACCGTAAATGGTATTGTCCATTATGTCGTGTATTCTTTCAATATTCATTGGATTTTTCCCGATTAGAACAGGAGCTAGCGTATGTTTTAAAGTATGGAAAGTACTTTCCCATGATTCACCTGTGACGTGATCATCAGCAACGCCTTCACCGTAACCGATAATGTCTTCGTCTGTTTCCATTTTGACGATAATAGAAGGCATATCAGAATAAGAACCATAACTAATAACAAACGGATTGCGAAGTGGTAAACGAATTGCGTAAAGGTGAATAGCTGTAATTTTCATTGAATAGAAACCCCTTCCTGTTTACAATAGTTTTATACATTTGATATAGTTGACGTTAAATAGTCGTTAATTAATAATAAGGAGTTAGAGAAAATGATGATAAAAATTGCAGTTGTCGGTTCAAAGGAGTTTATGGAGAACCTTTTTCCTATTGCTCAAAAATTAGAGGGAATAGAAATTGATCCATATATTTACCTTCATCCGGCGGAATCTTCTGAACTATTAAAGTGTCTAAAGCCTTGTGATGTTATCTTTTTCTCAGGTGCTTTACCTTATTATATGGCAAAAGAAATAAGAGAACAATTACGAATTCCAAGTACGTACTTACAGCAAGATGAGACAACGGTTGCATCTTCACTTCTTTCTGTCATGTATCATCAAGGTATTCAACCGCATAAAATTTCAATCGATTTAGTAGACCGTTCGTTTATTACAAATGTATGCCGCGATATCGGTATAAAAGAAAAGCCACAAGTGTTGGATTATGAAAATATGTTGTGGAGTAAAGAGGAAATAAATAGAGTCATTGATTTTCATGTAGCTAAATATCAATCTGGAGAGGCTCATTTAGCTTTAACTAGTATTCACGCTGTTTACGATGAGCTTCAAAAAATAGGTGTTCCTTCAGAGCGTATGATTGATCCAACACAGCCCATTATACATGGGCTAAAAGATGCAAAAATAAAAGCTGAGTTAGCAAAAAGCTATTCAGCTACTGTTGGTGCTTGTATTATTTCTTCCTTAGAATTACGAACGAGTTTGCTTGAAAAACTAGATGTCATTTCAAAAGAACTACGTGGTTCATTTAAACAAGTGGATGAAATGACATGCATTTTGTATACAACTCGTGGTGATATCGAATCGATTATTAAAACAAATGCGATACATAACTTGTTTGCGAGCGTAGAAGGAACGATAGCTATTGGATTTGGTTATGGAAAAACCGTGAAAGAGGCGGAGCAAAATGCAAAAATTGCTCAAAGTTTTGCAAAGAATAATCCAATAGATCGTTGTTTTTATATACTAACAAGTGATAAAGATTTATTTGGTCCGTTCCCGAAAGAACAGAGAGTACAAAGTTTGAAAAATGATAATCCGGAACTAATGAAAATAGCGAAGGAAACGAAGCTTAGTCCGGCTAACTTGTCAAAAATCATTCAATTTAGTCAATCGCATCCGTCATTGAAGTTTACAGCAGCTGACCTTTCTGAGTACTTACAAGTGACCCGGCGATCGACAGAAAGATTGTTAAAAAAATTAGTTGATTACGGGTATGCTCATATTTGCGGCGAGGAAATGCCCTATCAACAAGGGCGACCTCGCGCACTATATGAACTGAATTTACCGCTATTTCTAAGCTTCTAGTTGCGCTTTTTGTTTCTTTAGTAGTTCTGCTTTTTCAATGTCTGATAGTTTTACAATTGTGAAGCCTGTTATACCATAAATGATTGAGATAATAGGTACGATGAAATTCAAAATAGCATAAGGGGCATATTCAAATGCACCTACGCCAAGTGTAGCGAGAATAAATACACCGCACGTATTCCAAGGAACGAAGACAGAAGTTAATGTTCCGCCATCTTCTAATGCTCTGGATAAATTTTTTGAATGTAGTCCTTTTTCTGTGTATGCATTTGCGTACATTCTTGAAGGAACAACAATTGAAATATATTGTTCAGAGCAAGTAAGGTTTGTTGCAAAACAAGATGCGATAGTAGAAGCGATAAGCCCTTTTGCTGATTTTGCTAACTTTAAAATTTGATTTACAATTGAGCGAAGAATACCTGTATGTTCTAATACTCCTCCGAAAGTCATAGCGACAATTGTCATAGAGACTGTATTCATCATCGAATCTAAGCCACCGCGGTTAAATAGTTCGTCTACTAGCTTGTTTCCAGTGTCTATAGCAAATCCAGCTTGGAGTGCACCGACAGATGCTGAGACAGAACCACCTTGAATAAAGACTTGAGATAAGAATCCTAAAATAATACCGACGAGAATGGCTGGTATGGCAGGAACCTTTTTAGCGACCAATACCATAACGGCTACGGGTATGATTAATAGGAAAGGTGAAATAACAAAGTTTTGTTGTAAGACTTGTAATGTTTGATCGATGCTTTGCGCATCAATATTGTTATCACCGAAGCTTCTTCCTAAGAAAGCATAGACGATAAGAGTAATAATTAAACCTGGAATTGTAGTAAATAACATATGACGAATATGTGCGAATAAATCTGTATTTGTTAATCCTGCGGCTAAGTTTGTTGTGTCTGAAAGCGGTGACATTTTATCGCCAAAATAAGAGCCTGAAATAATGGCACCAGCAACCATTGGAGCTGGAATACCCATACTTAGACCAATGCCCATTCCGGCAACACCAATTGTTCCCATTGTAGACCAAGAGCTACCAATCGCTAATGCAACGATAGAACAGATAATGGTAATGGATACTAAAAATAGTGATGGAGTTAAAAGTTTTAAACCGTAATAAATCATTGTTGCGACGATTCCACCGCCAATCCAAGCACCGATTGTTAAGCCAACAAGAATAATAATGACGATAGCGGGTAATGCAAGACGAATTCCTTTATACATTGCTTCTTCAAGATCATTCCATTTGTAACCGTAACGCCAAGCGACGATAGAAGCAACGGTCGTACCGATAATAAGTGGAACGTGAGGGCTTTGTTTTAATACAACAATTGTAACCATCATAACTGCAACGGTAATGATAATAGGGATAATCGCTATTCCAAAAGGTATTTCTTTTTTCATAAATTTCCTCCTTGTTACGTATGTTTGTTTGTATTTTTTAGAATTGTCGTAAAATAGACGGTTATTAGGTTATGATAACTAAAAATATATGTAAGCGTCAACAAAAAACAGAAAATAAGGAATGTTCTAGTTGTTTATTCAATTTGTAATATAGATACAGAGTAAGCTTTTAAAAAGTTTAAAAATAAACAATTGACTTTTTTCTTAAAATTCAATATGTTCATAAAAACATCTGTTTTTCATAAGTATAATTAACCTGAATGGTTTATAATTTGGGAAGGAGAATGGAGCTTTGAAAACATTAGAACTACAAGAGCGTTTAACGGAAATTTTTCAGCATTTACATGAAAACCCTGAAGTAAGTTGGAAAGAGTATGAAACGACAGCTTATATTACTAACTTTTTAAAAGAAGAAGGAATTTCATATAAAACATTTGATGATTGCCCAGGCGTAATCGCTGAGATTGGGAATAGGACCCCGGTTATTGCGATTCGTGCTGATATGGATGCACTTTGGCAAGAAGTAGATGGAGAATTTAAAGCGAATCATTCGTGTGGTCATGATGCTCATATGACGATTGTAATGGGGCTTATTTTACAATTGAAAAATATGAGATGGGATAGTGGAACGGTTAGATTTATTTTTCAACCGGCAGAAGAGAAGGGAAATGGTGCTTTAAAGATGGTAGAGAAAGGTGCTGTAGATGATGCTGATTTCTTATTCGGTGTCCATTTACGACCAATCGAAGAATTATCTTTGAAACAAGCAGCCCCATCTATTCGTCACGGAGCAGCAAGATTTCTAGAGGGTATGATTCATGGGGAGGATGCACATGGGGCAAGACCACACCAAGGTGTGAATGCAATTGATGTCATTTCCATGATTAATATCGGTTTGAAAAATATATGGTTGCCGCCACAAAGTTCATATTCAGTGAAGATGACGCGGTGCCAAGCTGGTGGAGATAATCTAAATATCATTCCAGGTAACGGCCATTTTAGCTTAGATGTAAGAGCGGAGAATAATACATTATTAGAAGAATTAAAGAAAAAGATAGAGCATGTAATAGAATCAGCCGCATCAATGGGATCGAAAACTTCATACGAATGGATTGATCTTGCTCCAGGAGCAGAGGTGTCAGAAGAAGCGGAGCGTTACATGCGTAAAGGCATTCTCGAAGTGTATGGAGAAGAGCAATGCACAGGGCCGCTTTATACGACAGGAAGCGATGACTTCCATTACTACACAGTGAAGAGACCACATTTAAAAGCTGTCATGCTTGGACTAGGAGCAGATCTACAACCTGGATTACACCATCCGTATATGAGGTTTGATCATAGTTGTATTATGGATGGGGTAGAAATATTGAAGCAAACTGTATTGAAAGTGTTAGAAGACAGGGGCTAGAGAGCTCCTGTTTTTTTATCGTGAATTGTCGGTAAATCGATATATTTGAAAAACCGTTGATATATTTTGAGTTATGATAGATATATTGAGAAAATCGTTGATATATTTGAAGTTACGATAGATATATTGAGAAAATCGTTGATATATTTGAAGTTACGATAGATATATTAAGAAAATCGTTGGTATAATTTCACGGACCTATTAATTTGATGAAAAATGAGCCTCCAGTACATGGTGTATAATAATAAGTACCATTTTTTAATAGGAGAAAACGAATGAACGAACAATATTACGATGCAGTTTTACATATAAAAACAGTCGGTGAGCAAAAAGGGTTTAACAAGTCTATGCATTATCACCGCTATGAACCGACGCCGTATAGCGGGTTAGATGAGTTATTGAATCAATATGAAATACGAAGTAGCGACCGAATTGTAGACTTTGGGTGCGGAAAAGGGCGATTAAACTTTTATATGCATCATAAATGTGGTGCTTCAGCAGTTGGAATTGAAATGAATGAAGAGTTTTATAAAGAAGCGATGGATAATAGAGATCGTTATGCACGAAAGGCACGAAACAGTAAGGGGAAAATTCAATTCCAATGTTGTTTAGCGCAGGAATATGAGATTGATCCACATGATAATAGGTTTTATTTCTTTAATCCGTTTTCTGTGCAAGTGTTTATGAATGTAGTCAATAACATTTTGCTTTCAGTAGAAGAAACGGGGAGAGAAGTGGATATTATTTTATATTATCCTTCTGAGGACTATATTTTCTTCTTAGAAAATCAGACTGCGTTTGAGCTAAAGAAAGAAGTTAGATTGCCAGGTGCTTATGAGAAGAATGGGAATGAGAGGTTTTTAGTGTATACGTTAGGATAATAAAAAAGCAGATGCTAAGGCACCTGCTTTTTTATTAGTTACGGATTAAGTAATCAAATGCGCCTAAAGCAGCGTTTGCACCTGAACCCATAGAGATGATGATTTGTTTGTACGGATTATTTGTACAGTCACCTGCAGCAAACACTCCTGGTACGTTTGTAGCGCCGTGCTTGTCTGTTACGATTTCACCGCGAGCGCGTTCAACTGTTTCGCCTAACCAGTCTGTGTTTGGCACAAGACCGATTTGAACGAATACACCTTGTAATTCAACGTGATGAACTTCTTCAGTTTCACGATCGATGTAAGAAATACCGTTTACTTTGTCAGTACCAGTGATTTCTTTCGTTTGAACGTTTTTCAGAACAGTTACGTTTGGTAAGCTGTTAAGACGCTCTTGTAATACAGCATCAGCTTTTAATTCTGGCATGAATTCAAGAACAGTTACGTGCTTAACAATACCTGCTAAGTCGATAGCTGCTTCAATACCAGAGTTACCTCCGCCAATAACTGCTACATCTTTTCCGATGAATAATGGACCGTCACAGTGTGGGCAGTATGCTACACCTTTATTTTTGAACTCAGCTTCACCTGGTACGCCAACATTACGCCAGCGAGCACCTGTAGAAACGATTACGCTCTTACTTTTCAGAATAGCGCCGTTTTCAAGTTCCACTTCAATAAGTTCTTTTTTCTCTAAACGTTTCGCACGTTGTAGATTCATTACATCGATGTCGTATTCTTTTACGTGCTCTTCAAGGCTTGCTACTAGCTTAGGACCTTCAGTGCGTTTTACGCTGATGAAGTTCTCAATACCCATAGTATCCATTACTTGACCACCGAAGCGCTCAGCAACGATACCAGTGCGGATGCCTTTACGTGCTGCATAAATTGCTGCACTTGCACCAGCTGGGCCGCCACCAACAACAAGAACATCGTATGGATCTTTATCAGAAAGCTCTGATGCATCTGGACCGTTACCCATTTTAGCTAAAATTTCTTCAAGTGTCATACGACCGCTTCCGAAAGATTCGCCATTTAGGAAAACTGTTGGTACTGCCATGATGTCTTTGCTTTCTACTTCCTCTTTGAATGCAGCGCCATCAATCATAGTATGTGTAATACCAGAGTTAAGAACGCTCATTACGTTAAGAGCTTGTACAACATCAGGACAGTTATGACAACTTAGGCTGATATAAGATTCAAAATGATATTCGCCTTGAATGTTTTTAATTTGATCGATTAATTTTTGTTCAACTTTTGGAGCACGTCCACTAACTTGTAGTAAAGCTAACACTAATGAAGTAAATTCGTGTCCTAATGGAATACCAGCGAATACTACACCAGTGTCTTCATCAGGGCGATTTACACTAAAGCTTGGTGTTCTCTCTAGTTCAACTTTTTCTACTGTAATCTTTGATGACATAGTAGCTAATTCATCTACTAGAGATAACATATCTTTAGATACATTATCGTCTCCTGAGCTAACTTTAAGTAAAATATCGTTCTCCATTAACTGAAGGTATTGGGATAGTTGTGTTTTTATATCTGCATCTAGTATCATTTTGATCGAACTCCTTAGATTTTGCCTACAAGGTCAAGGCTTGGTTTAAGTGTTGCAGAACCCTCTTGCCATTTAGCTGGGCAAACTTCACCTGGGTTGTTACGTACGTATTGAGCTGCTTTAATTTTGTTAACAAGAATGCTTGCATCACGGCCGATACCGTCAGCGTTGATTTCCATAGATTGGATAACGCCGTCTGGATCGATGATGAATGTACCACGAGCAGCAAGACCTTCTTCTTCCATTAAAACGTTGAAGTTTGTAGTGATTGTGCGAGTTGGGTCACCAATCATAATGTATTCGATTTTGCCGATAGTTTCTGAGCTATCATGCCATGCTTTGTGAGTGAAGTGAGTGTCTGTAGATACAGAGTATACTTCAACGCCTAAGTCTTTTAGAGTTGCATATTGGTTTTGTAAGTCTTCAAGTTCAGTTGGGCAAACGAATGTGAAGTCAGCTGGGTAGAAACAAACTACACTCCATTTTCCTTTTAAACTTTCGTCAGTAACTTGGATAAATTCTCCATTATGGTAAGCATTAGCTTTAAACGGTTTTACTTCTGTGCCGATTAATAACATATTAAATTTCCTCCTAAATGTTGGTTTTGAGCATCAAAAAATAGTTTGCTCATAAAATATATTTTTTAATTAACTATAATAATTCTAATTCGATATTAATTATCATATAGAAGTGGTTATTTTGTCAAGAGAATAAACCAACTTTATACCAATTTAATTAATATTTATTCTCAATTAAGGTTATTAGGGAATGAAAAGGTAATTTTCATGTCATAAATTTTCAATGAGTGTTTGAAAGAGTAGTGTGTATGTTAGAGACATGGTGTAAGTATAAATTCTTAGGAAGGAGATATTTCTTAGAAGTTGTAGATTTGAAAAGGAACTGCTTATTTCTATTTTACAAAGAATTGTGCGATAAATAAAATAAAATGAATCGGAATCTTTTTGAACAATTTTTGTCCGCTCAAATATATAATTAGGAAGTATATTGCAATGATAATTAGAAACATTGACTCAAAGGGCTAACAAGATATAATAAAATCTAGATATATCTTTCAAAAAGAAGAATATATAATATAGGATGAAAAACATTCAACCTATTATTTTTTTATAGCCTTTAGAAAACGCTTACAATTAGTGTGGGAGGAGAAACCATGTCTAAGTTCACAAAGTATTTTTTAATGGAAGATAAAGATGTAATTGCATATGTGAAAGAGAAAATATCTAAGTTTGAACATGCAAAGGGGTTACAGTGTAAAGAAATAGGTGATGGTAATTTAAATTATGTGTTCCGCGTTTGGGATGAAAAAGAGACCATGTCTGTCATCGTAAAGCAGGCCGGGAATACAGCACGTATTTCAGATGAGTTTAAGTTGTCGACGAATCGTATTCGTATAGAATCAGATGTTTTGCAGTTAGAGGAGGAGTTAGCACCTGGGCTTGTTCCAAAAGTATATTTGTTTGATAGTGTGATGAATTGTTGCGTGATGGAGGACTTATCAGATCACACAATATTACGTACAGCACTTATAAATCATCAAATATTTCCGAGGCTTGCTGAAGATTTAACTACTTTTATGGTAAATACTCTTCTATTAACATCAGATGTTGTAATGAATCATAAAGAGAAGAAGGAACTTATGAAGAATTATATAAATCCAGAGTTATGTGAGATTACAGAGGACCTCGTATACTCTGAACCATTTACAAATCATAATAAACGTAATGAGTTATTTCAGTTAAATGAAGGATGGATTAGAGAGCATATTTATAGTGATAAAGAGCTTCGTATGGAAGTAGCGAAACTTAAGTTTTCTTTTATGACGAATGCGCAGGCGTTGCTTCACGGTGATTTACATACTGGTTCTGTTTTCGTAAAAATTGATTCTACAAAAGTTATTGATCCTGAGTTTGCTTTTTATGGACCTATGGGATATGACATTGGGAATGTAATGGCGAATTTAATATTTGCTTGGGTGAATGCAGATGCAACGATGTTACCTGGAGCTGAAAAAGATACGTATATGGATTGGCTAAAAACGACGATGGTAGAGGTAATTGATTTATTTAAGAAGAAGTTTTTAGTTGCTTGGGATATTCATGTGACAGAAATTATGGCGAAGGAAGAAGGCTTTAATGGCGTATATTTACAATCTGTGTTAGAGGATACAGCTGCAGTGACGGGTCTTGAGTTAATTCGTCGTATTGTTGGATTAGCGAAAGTAAAGGATATTACTTGTATTGAGAATGATGAAGCACGTGCTAGAGCGGAGCGAATTTGTCTTCAAGTAGCGAAGAAGTTTATTTTACGAGCGAATCAATATAAAACAGGTACGAGTTTTGTAGAAACGTTAAAAAAACAGTCCATTCATAGCGCGAAGTAAGGAGAGAAAATGATGAAAGAGCAATTAATACCAATTCAATGGAAAGATGATGCTTTAGTTTTATTAGATCAAACGTTATTACCGAACGAAGTTGTCTATGAATCTTTCAAAACAGCTGAAAGTGTGTGGGATGCAATTCAAGTCATGAAAGTGCGAGGTGCACCAGCAATTGGGGTTTCAGCAGCGTATGGTGTGTATTTAGGGGTAAAGGAATTTGCTGAAAGTACGGTAGAAGGATGTATTGAAGAAGTAAAAAAGGTATGTGCATATTTAGCAACATCAAGACCGACGGCAGTAAATTTATTTTGGGCGCTGGAAAGAATGGAAAGTGTAGCGATAGATAATGTTCACTTATCGATTGCACGGTTGAAAGATAGATTGTTAGAAGAGGCAAAAGAGATTCATAGAGAAGATGAAGAAATTAACCGTCAAATTGGAGAACATGCATTAACATTATTCCATGATGGCATGGGATTATTAACTCATTGTAATGCAGGTGCGTTAGCAACGACTAAGTATGGTACTGCGACAGCTCCAATGTATTTAGCGAAAGAAAAAGGATGGGACCTTAAAATCTACTCTGATGAAACACGACCTAGATTACAAGGTTCAACGTTAACAGCATTAGAACTACAGCGAGCGGGAATTGATGTAACAGTCATTACCGATAATATGGCAGCTATGGTCATGTCACAAGGGAAGATTGATGCAGTAATCGTTGGATGTGACCGTGTGGCAGCAAATGGTGATGTAGCAAATAAAATTGGAACATTAGGAGTATCTATTTTAGCTAAATACTATAACATTCCGTTTTATGTAGCAGCACCAACACCGACAATTGATTTAAACACACCGACAGGAAACGAAATTCCGATCGAAGAAAGAGATGCTTCTGAAGTAATCAATCGTTTCGGACAATATTCAGCTCCGAAAGGAAGTAAAGTATACAATCCAGCATTTGATGTTACGCCACATGCAAATATAACAGCAATTATTACGGAAAAAGGGATTGTAAAGGCACCGTTTACGGAGAATTTAAAAAATCTATTTTAGTAAATAGGTATATAGTCAGTCATCATAAGCTTCATACTTAGGGGGATGTATATGTTATTACAAAAAGAAAGAGAAGAAATTGTAGCGTACGGAAGGAAAATGATTTCTAGCGGTTTAACAAAGGGGACCGGCGGAAATATTAGTATTTTCAATCGTGAACAAGGCCTAGTTGCAATTAGCCCAAGTGGTTTAGATTATTATGAAACAACGCCCGTGGATGTAGTTATATTAAACTTAGATGGTGAAGTAGTAGAAGGTGAGAGAAAACCGTCAAGTGAACTAGATATGCATCTTATTTATTATAGGAATCGTGAAGATATAAATGCGCTCGTGCATACACATTCACCTTATGCGAAGACGATTGCATCATTAGGGTGGGAGCTTCCTGCTGTTTCATATTTAATTGCTTTCGCAGGCCCGAATGTACGCTGTGCACCGTATGAAACATTTGGTACGAAGCAATTAGCAGAGGCTGCTTTTGAAGGCATGATTAATCGCCGTGCAGTATTACTTGCGAACCACGGTTTAATTGCAGGTGCAAATAATATAAAAATGGCATTTACTGTTGCGGAAGAAATTGAATTTTGTGCGCAAATTTATTATCAAACGAAAAGCGTCGGAGAACCGAAGTTATTGCCAGAAGATGAGATGGAGAATTTAGCGAAGAAGTTTGAAGGATATGGGCAGCGGTAGAATGAAACGAAAACACCCTCAAGATTGCACTCTTGAGGGTGTTTTTTATGCTTTCTTAAGCAATAAATACATAAAGTAAGGAGCACCAATTAAAGCAACGACAATACCTGCCGGAATACCGTTAGGTTCAACGATGTTTCGTCCGATTGTGTCTGCTAATAGTAATAGCCATCCGCCGATTAAAAGGGCGATAGGCATGAAGATTTGATGTCTTGGGCCTACTAAAGATTTTGCGATATGAGGAGCCATCAGCCCGATAAAGCTAATTCCTCCTGTTACGGAAACTGCTGCAGCTGCAAGTGCAACGGCTGCAATTAATAAGTATCTGCGTTCTTTTTCAATTTCAATTCCAACGCCGATTGCGACTGGTTCGTTTAATGCTAAAATGTTTAATCGATTTGCTTTATAGAAAACAAATGGAATTAATACGATTAACCATGGGAGCATTGCGAAAATGAAGATCCAATCATCTCCCCAAATGTTTCCGGCAATCCATTTGGCGATAAAGTCGACTTTCATACGATCAGCAGATGAAATAAGGACAATCATTGCTCCAGATAGTGCAAATGAAAAACCGATACCGGTTAATGTTAATCGTATTGGCTGAAGCCCTGTTGATTGACTATATGAAAATACGTAAATTAAAACAGCTGTAAGAAAAGCCCCGATAAATCCAACGACTGGTAGTAAATAAAGAAATGAACCTACATCTATTGGAAAGTATAAAAAGAAAATAGAAACAGCAACACCAGCACCAGAGTTAATCCCGAGAATACCAGGTTCAGCTAAATCGTTACGTGTAATGCCTTGAAGGATAGCACCTGATAAAGCGAGTGCCATACCAGCTAATACTGTAATGATAATTCTAGGTAGTCTTAAAGAATATAAAACGAATTCTTCTTTAAATGAACCTTGTCCCATTAGCGTTGGGAGTAGTCGATCATAAGATAAAGATGCTGAACCGAGTCCCATTCCAATTACAATGGTTGTAATAGTTAGTATAAGTAATGCGAGTATAATAAGACGTTGTTTTCTTAAAATAGATGGCATCATGAGAATGTTTTTCCTCCTTTACGAACAATAAATAGGAAGAATGGTAATCCTACAATTGCGACGATAGCAGCAACGGGTGTTTCATACGGAGCATTAATTGTACGTCCGATTGTGTCTGCAAGTAACATAAAGGAAGCACCAGCAATTGCTGACATCGGAATAATAAATCGGTAATCTGGACCAACAATAGGACGCACCATATGAGGTATCATTAAACCGATAAATGCCATATTTCCAACAAGCGCCACAGAAGCACCAGCAAGTAAGATAATAATGATAAACAAAATTGTTTTAATAACAATGATTTTTTGACCGAGTCCAACAGCAACTTCTTCACTGAAACTAAGGACTGTCAATTTTCTTGCAAATAAGATAGCGATAAAGATACTTATTGAAATGACTGGAATAATAATTTTCAATTGACTCCAAGTAGTTCCAATCACCCCTCCAGCAGTCCAAAGTGATACATCTTGTGAAATTTTGAAGTAAATGCCGACTCCTTCTGAAATTGCGAGTAGAAATGCTGAAACTGCAGCACCTGCTAATACAATTCGAAGAGGAGAAAGTCCGCCTTTTTTCACCATACCAATTCCAAATACCATAATTGCCCCTACCGCAGCCCCGATAAAGCAAGCTAATGTTAAGTACAGATAGCTTATGGAAGGGTTGAAAGCAAGTGTTAGTGCAAGTGCAGCATTTGCGCCACCCGTTAGCCCAAGTAAGCCAGGGTCTGCAAGGGGGTTTCGTGTTAATCCTTGCATAATTGCCCCAGAAACGGCTAGTCCAGCCCCTACAAAAATAGCAGCAACTTCACGTGGTAAACGTATTTCACGAATAATAGATATTTTGTCTCCTTGAGCCGAGGAAGTGAGTGCTAACCATACGTCTTTTATAGAAGTATCTGCAGCCCCTAATACCATTGCAACCATAAAAATTAGAAAGAATGCAATTATGCTCAAAATTAGTTTGTATGTAAAAGCTATAGAACGTGGATTGTCATGATCTTTTGTCATTCGTTTCACATCTTTTCTGTTCATAGAATAAAGGAAGAGGAATTCTTAAATTAAGAATTCCTCATGTTTGTATTATTTACCAAGAAAGTTTTTCTTGAAGAAGTCTAGTTGGAAATCTAATGTAAGTGGATCATTGAAATAGAATTCCATCATGTTTGCTTCGTATACGCGATTATTTTTTACTGCTGGAATGTTTTTGTATGATTCTGTCTCTTGGAAGGAGTTATCAGTATCTTTGTTTTTACTTACGATTAAGTAATCACCAGCAAACTCAGGTAATACCTCAGTAGATAATGTGTAGTAACCTTCTTTTAAAGCTTTTTCTTTTACTTTTTCAGGCATTTTTAATTTCATTTCTTGGTACAGAATTTCTGTTCCGCGGCCCCAGTTCTCGCCGTATACATAAAGCTGTTTATTGAAGTTTTCAACAACAGATACTGTTGCATCTTCACCAATTTTTGCTTTAATTTCTTTACCAGCTTCTTGTGCACGTTTCTTGAAATCATCAATCCAAGTTTTTGCTTCTTTTTCTTTGTTTAATAACTTACCGATTTCTAAATGTTGTGTTAAGTAATCAACTTTTCCGTAAGTGTATGTTACAGTAGGAGCAATTTTCTTTAACTTATCGACATTTTTAATATTTGATAAACCAATGATTAAATCAGGGTTTAGTTCAGCGATTTTTTCAACATTTTCATCTGATACTTCAGCAGCATCTTTAAGTTTACTATCAAAACGTGGGTTTTGTTTAGACCATGAATCTACCCCAACAACATTTACTCCTAATGACATTACGTTACCAGCGAATGCTGATAAAACAACAACGCGTTTTGGATTTGCAGGAACTTCTACTTTACCATTTTCAGATTGGTATGTAATTGTTTCTGATTTACTACCTTTTGCATCGTTCTTTTTGTCTGTAGAGCCGTTGCTACAAGCACTCATAACAAGAACGAAAAGAACTGTTAGTGAAATAAATAACTTTTTCATCGTCTTTCTCCTTTAACATAGATGTATGTGTATACAATAATTTGTTTAACTGCAATCTTTTTGAAAGAGTAGTGGTAATGCAAAATATTTATTAAAAATCTTGAATGTGAGATTTTACAATATAGTATTAACCATATTAATGAAAGAAGATGTAATCCCAAATTTGCTAATTATTAACAAGTTGATAATGATTATCACTATTGATTCTTTAAATAATATAATTTTATATGGGTGTATTGTCAATAGTAATTTTGATTGTAAATTTTGCGGAAACAGGTTATATTTTATTGAGAATGATAATCAATGATTAGTAGCTGAGGAGTGAGCACGAATGAATCGAGAAGAATTGTTTGATGTAACTGTAATAGGCGGAGGACCTGCAGGGCTTTATTCAGCTTTTTATAGTGGACTTAGAGAGATGAAAACGAAAATAATAGAATTTCAACCACAGTTAGGTGGAAAAATACATGTTTATCCGGAGAAGATGATTTGGGATGTAGGAGGGCTATTGCCAGTTACAGGTGATAAATTAATTGAACAACTTGTACAGCAAGGGCTAACATTTAAACCGGAAGTTGTATTAAATACAAAAGTAGAATCAATTATTCGTAATGAAGATGGAACTTTTACGTTAAAAACAAGTACTGGCGAAGAACATTTTTCAAAAACAATTATCGTCGCAACTGGAAGCGGTATATTGAAACCGCAAAAGTTATCGATTGAAGGTGCGGAGAGATTTGAAGTATCGAATTTAAATTATACAGTTAAATCTTTAATGCGTTTCAAAGATAAAACGATCATTATTTCTGGTGGAGGAAATTCTGCCGTTGATTGGGCGAACGAATTAGAACCAATCGCGAAAAAAGTGTATGTAACATATAGAAAAGAAGAATTATCTGGTCATGAAGCACAAGTAAAACAACTAATGAACAGCTCAGCGGAGTGTTTTCTGAATACATCGATTACAAAATTAATTGCTGGTGATAATCATGAAGCGATTGAATATGTAGAATTAACGAATCATGAGACAGGTGAAGTTTCTCATTTACCTATTGATGAAGTTATTATTAATCATGGATATGAACGTGACATTACATTATTAGAAAATAGTGAGTTGGACGTTGCGATTATAGATAATTTTTATATTGCAGGTAATGCAAATAGTGAGTCTTCTGTAGATGGATTATATGCTGCGGGAGATATTTTGAAACATGATGGGAAATTGCATTTAATTGCGGGAGCATTCCAAGATGCTGGAAATGCTGTGAATAAAGCGAAACAATTTATTCGGCCAGATGCAAGTGAGTACGGAATGGTTTCTTCGCATAATGAAATATTTAAAAAACGAAATCGAGAATTGATAAAGCAAATGATGAAATAATAAAGTGAAACTTTAATCAGTGGGGGCTATCCTGCACTGATTATTAACCTTCACCAATCGGGCTTTTACTACCCAAAAATAGCCGGATAAAGGTACAAGTATACCCCCATTTACTTCTCTATTCAAATAGACGAGAGATGTAAATGGGGGTTTTCCTGTTTACTATATTTTCAATCATTATTATGACACCGGTTTCATCAGTTCATATGACATGAACATTTTATTTGTAAATCAGTCTAGAAAACAATGAATCTATGTTTTGTTTACGCTGTTCCTTTTGCTCGTTCATTAGGAAATGGCATATTTAGTATAGAAGCAATGTATTGTTTTCCATGTTTTCGAGCCAATGATTCTAATATTTGACGAACGCGTTTTGTAAGATGCCCTTGTTTTTTTATCGCTTCACAATATGCGTCGTAGAAAGCATATTTAGCCCATAGAAAATCATCTTGTTGGAATAAGAAATGATTTTTGTACCATTCACCAATTGTATGATAACAATTGTTTTCGTGTATTGCTACGCCTTGAGAAAGAATACGATCAGATAAAGATGTAGTTAAATGAGAAGTTGTATTTTCTGTTTCAACTTGTAATGTTTTTTCTAACATTGTAATGATGTGACGAGTAGCCATATGTTAACTCTCCTTTGTGTAAATGGGTGATACCATTCTATATTTAAAAAAATACTTACTATATTATTATACAATATATGGAATGGTTCTACCTGCTTTTTAAACTGCATTTACAAAATCTTTTTTATTTGTTTACAAAAATAAAGTAAGATACAGTATATATGAAAAAACAATAAAGGAATGAACGCATTGTATATAACAATAGAAGAAGCTGCGGAGTATTTGAATTTACCAAAATCGTATATTGAAGAGCTAATTCAGCAAAAGAAAGTTCGTGCGCTATTCGATGGAGAGCAATATTTATTAAATAAAGAACAATTCAACACGCATTTAGAACAAATGGAGAAATATAAACAATTAGTGGAAGAAATATTAAACGAACCAATTCCAGAAGATATGGACGTTAAAGACGAAGACTAAACTTTAGGAAATCCCGTATGAAGATATGCAGAAATGTATCTTCATACGGGATTTTTTTATCTAAAGACATCAAAATCCTAAGGAGCCCTCAGGATTTCTTAGAATTTTGATAGGTAGTAGTCTACCATGTTAAAAGCATATTTTTTTCGAGCTAGGACAAACATAGAGAACGTAACCTGTACAGATACATATACTATCAGTGCAAAAGCTTATAAATTAATGGAAGGGGTTTTCTCGTGAGTTTATTTCATTGGGATTTTTTGAAAGACTTAATTGGATCTTATGTAAGAGTGAACAGAGGTGGACCAGAATCTCAAAAAGGAACAATAGTATCATTAGGTGCGGACTACTTCGGATTAGAGAATGAAAAAGGAGAGAGCCATTACTACCAGCTTCGCCATCTGAAAAGCATTACTCAAAATACGAAAGATGGTGGAGTAGGTGATTTAGAATGGGTGGAAGAAGACATTGCAGAAGACTTTGAAACGCTACTTCAAAGCTTCAAATACCGCTGGGTGAAAATTAACCGTGGTGGACCAGAGAAAATTGAAGGTATTTTACAAGATGTTTCTGGCGGTTATGTAACATTGATTATTAAAGAAGAAGTTGTATTAATTGCACTATCTCATATTAAGAGTGTTAATTATAATGCACCAGTAAGTGGAGAGAGTAGTGATGAGAGTAGCGATGAGAAAAGTAATGAAAACAGCAATAATTCAGGTCGCGCTCGTGCACAAAGACAATCAAGTAGAGGAAGATAATAAGAAAGGAGGGTACAAAATTGGAGAGTGTATTATGCTGTGATCAAATCAAAGGTTTAGTTGGTGAGAATGTAAAAGTAAATCTTCGTGGACCGGAAAGTCGAGTAGGTGTACTGTCATTGTTAGGAAAAGATTACCTTACACTACAATTACCTCATGGAGAATTAGTGTATTATCAGCTGAAACATGTGAAGAGTCTAGTTAGAAAAGTGAAAGAGGCACAAGGAGAATGTGGTTCATGTTTTTATGCGGAAGAAGATACTTTTTTAGATGCATTAAATGACTTGAAGTATAAATGGATAAAGATTAATCGTGGTGGACCTGAGTGTGTGGAAGGTTTATTAAGTGATATACATGATGGGAATATTACACTAGTTAATGGTGATGAGGTTATTTATGTGATTAATTCCCATATTAAGAGTGTGAGTCAAATAGTTAAAAACAAAAAGAATGAAGAAGAATAATGTTTAATAAATAAAAGGGGCATTATGATTGAAAATGAAGAATGATTTCATATTTCTCTGTAATTATTTTTGGATATATGAAAAAGGGTTTCTTACTATTAAAAAACAGAACATTGCCCCTGATTATTTTTAGAATAAAAGAAAGGGAAATTGTAATTTCATAGGAAGGAGGATATAGATGAATGAGTTACACAAAAGTATTGGAGAAAATATATATGTTAAATTAATTGGTGAAAAGAGATTTAAAGGCGTATTAATCGATGTAGGAAATGATATTGTTGTTCTTTACAATGGACAAGACTACGTATATATATCTTTATATCATATCCAATATTATAAGTTTTTAAGACCATATGATGAAGAAATATTAAAACCTGATGTAGATTCTGTAATTAAAAGGGAATCTCCTTCAATTTCTTTGAGGAAAGTACTAAGCACATCTAAAGGGATTTTCACAGAAATTTATGTAGCAGGTAATGCTCCAATACATGGATATGTTACAAGTGTAATGAACGATTATATTGTTTTTTATAGTCCAGTCTATAAAACTGTATATATATCTTTAAAGCACTTAAAATGGTTAATTCCGTATAAAGAAAACCAAGTGCCTTATTCCCTCAATAAAAATGAACTCCCCGTAAATCCATTAAATATTACGTTAGCCCGAACGTTTGAGGAGCAACTTATTAAAATGTATGGAAAGATTATGGTGTTCGATTTAGGTGAGGAATCCAATAAAATTGGAAAAATGGCGAAGATCGATGAAGGACATATTGAAATATTAAAAGCGCGTGATGCAAAAATGTATGTGAATATTCAACATGTAAAATCTGTCCATTGTCCGTAGGCTAGTTGAAAGGGCTGGCTTTTTCTTTTATATGCAGAAGGAAAGGTCGGGCCTGTTTGTTTAGTTCGATTTGGATATGAGGGGAAAAATGAATTGAATATAAATTATGTTAGTATGATTTTTGAAGAGGCAATCTTGTGCTAAATTATAAAAAATATGTACGAGCCACCTTTTGATGTATTCAATTTATTTTTTGAGGAAGAACTGCTCAACTAATTTACTAAAGGGGTTTTATTTGTGGAGCCGTTTCCAAATTCGTTATCGATTACATTACTTGGTAGTGCTGGTGGAGCAGCGAAGGCAGTTTTAGCAATTTTAAATCAAGCGATAGCAAATGAAAAAGATCCAATTTATGAAGTGATAAAGAATGTTACATTTCATTTGGTTGATATAAAACAAAAAGATAGGGCTTATTATGATGAGTTGTTTCCAAATTTGAAAGGTCATTTGTCATTATATGAAATAGACCTTCAAGATGTAGTGAAATTTAAACAGCATTTAACAGAAAAAAGTACGAGTGTTGTTATTGATGTTTCGGGTGCAGATACGATCAGGGTACTGAGCTGTTGTAATGAACTTGGAATCTTTTATATTAATTCAGCTTTGGAAAATGAGGCAGTAGATCAGGACGATAGTTTACTTGGATTTCAGCTTACGGAACGATATACGAGGTTTGAGAAGGAGAAAGAAAAATTTACAAATACAAAAGCGATTATAGGTTCAGGTATGAATCCAGGTGTTGTTCAATGGATGGTTGTTGAACTTATGAAAGAACGGCCGAATGAACAGCCACAAGCATGCTATATTGTAGAACATGATACGTCGTTTTTGAATGATACGGCACTTATAAAGCCGTATACACTTTATACGTCATGGGCAGTAGAGCGATTTCTAGACGAAGCGATATGGAGTTATCCGATGTATATGAGTCATCATCGTCCTCTTTATTTTTATGAGGATGTATATGCTTCAGAGTATAAAGTGAAGTTAGGAGAAAGAGAGTTTTATGGTTGCTTAATGCCACATGAGGAAGTTTTAATTTTAGGGAAAAATTTCAACATGGAAGTTGGTTTTCTTTACCGCATTAATGAGTATACAACAAATGTAATTAGACAGAACTTAGATAAGGTAGAAGATTTATGGAACTGGAATCGTAAAGTATTCAATCCAGCGGAAGAAGAGGTTGCAGGAGAGGATCTAGTAGGTGTATTACTCGTTTATGAAAATGGCGAGACGTATATGTATAACGTAATGAATAGTAGCCAAGTTTTTCATAAATATAAAACGAATGCAACTTACTTCCAAGTAGGGTGCGGAATTTATGCAGGTTTGTGTAGTTTACTTTTAGATCACTTTGGACAAGGTGCTTATTATGTCGAGGAATTATTATTAAATACAGAAAGTAAGTACGGTGAATATTTAAATTTATATATGAAGGATTTTGTAATAGGGCATAATGATATTACGGATGGACTGCTACATGATAGGGTAAGATGGATATAAGTTGTGACTAGAAAGGAAGGAGAAGTCTCCTTCCTTTTTAGTATTATAAGGTTACGTATTGCCCTGAAAGCAATTTCATATTTATAATTTAAGGAGATAACGGTGGGGATTTTTTTTCGTATCGATCAAGGGGAGTTTTTATATGAACAAATACAAGAGCTTGATTTATGAAGAAAGAAAAGCTTTAAAGGTATTTATATTATTATTCTATATTATATTCTTTTTATATGACGCTATATATTATTTTGTATATCCTGCTATGAATATTAATGGAACAACGGTAGGGTGGCCAGAAGGAAGCCTTGGGATAGGCGTATATATATTTGTAATAGCATTATTCCCTATTTCAATGTATCTTCAAAAAAGAGGTTATGTATATTCTATAAAATATTTATTTTTATTTGGCTACATGTTTATCAATCTTATAAATAATTTAATGATTTATTTGCGAACGGATAGAGCTTTTGAACATGGTAGTATGGTAGAAATGTTATTAATTTTATTTGCACCGGTTTTCGTGAACAGAAAATATTTTTATTTAGTTTCCTTTAGTGTAATTGGAAAGTACGTACTTTTTACATTGATACTACAAGATCTAAAAGTTGTGATTCCGCTTGTCTTATGTGTATTCTATTTCATTATTTCACATTCTTTGTTGAAACGATTTCAATCTTATGTAAGAACGGTTGTTGAAATGATGAACAATATGAAAGAGACGGAAAATTTAGCTGTAATTGGGACTATGTCTACAACAATTGCGCATGAAATCCGAAATCCATTAACGGCTTTGAAGGGGTTTACGCAAATGCAAAAAGAAAGAAATCCAACTGATACGATGAGCTACGACATTATGCTACAAGAAATTGAAAGAGTCAATGGATTTGTTAGTGAATTGATGTTGTTAGGAAAACCAAAGCCAACAAATTATGAAAGGTGTAATATACGAGACATCCTTCTATATGTTGTGCATCTAATGGAAAGTTATGCAACGCAATATAGAGTTAAATGTCATTTACAAGTAGATGGGAATTTACCGGCTATAAACGGTGATGACAAGCAATTAAAACAAGTGTTATTAAATATCATTAAAAATGGAATAGAATCAATGCCAGAGGGTGGAGAAATCCATATTCGTGCATATCAAAAAACGCAAGGACATTTGTGTATTTCTGTTGAAGACCAAGGATTTGGTATAGAGAATGAGAAGTTAGAAAAAATCGGCAAGGCGTTTTACACAACAAAGGAGACTGGTACAGGACTTGGGTTAATGATTACATATAAAATTATTAAGGAACATCAAGGGAGTATCACGATCCAAAGTAGTGTAGGAGTAGGAACGAAAGTAGAAATTTTTTTGCCGACCTTTTAATGTATTGGGAGAAAAGATTTTTCAGAAAAGTGTTCTTGTTGTGTAAATATAAACATTTTATAAAATGTTTCAAGAAGGGTTTTTTTTATAAAATACTTCGTTTATAATGGAGGAAAATATCGACATGAGATTGGTTACTCATGTAACGGTTCGGTAGTGTTATGAAAAGAAAAGAAGGGGTGCCCGCGCATCCTTTTTTCTATGCAGATATGATGAAAGAGGTGGTATTGATGGAATTAACATTAAATTCGACTGTATGCTTACACACGATTCAATTTCGAAAAGAGCAAAAGAATTATATTGTAAAAGATACAATTACAGGAGAAAAATATGAAATGCCGCCAATTTGGATTGATGCATTGGCAATGATGCGTGACGGTTTTTTATTGGGAGAAATTGAGGAGAAATTAAAAGAAGAGTATCCAGCAGAAGAAGTAAATATACTAGCATTCACGAGGCAACTGTTAGAGCTAGAACTTGTTGGAATGGTAGATGGGGAAGAGATAGCTTGTACAAAGAAGAAAGAGAAAGATTATTTAGCTTGGATACGTCCCCGGTTGGAACAATTTTTCCTTAATGTAAATAAAAAATATAGAAGCAAAGGTCAGTGATGATCTTTGCTTTTTTGTAGTCCATATTTTAAAAAATAACAGCGAATGCCCTTGCGAAAGCACCGTCACTATTTTTAATTTTTAAAGGTGCTGCTGAGAAAAAGAAACGTTTCGCTTTAATAGCATCTAGATTTGTTAAGTTTTCAATTAAGAAAATATTATTGCCTAACAGTATGTGATGAATGGGTGATGTTTCTGTCGTTACCTCATCGGGAGAAATAAAATCTAAACCGACTGATTTTACTTTTAATTCAACTAGTTCTTCAGCTAATTCTTCGGAAAGATAAAATGCTTCTTTCTCATAAGCTTCTGTATTCCATTTATTAGATAGATTAGAATGGAAAATGACAATATCGTCTTTTTTTATGTCGGCATTATGCAATACTTCTTTAGGGAGTTTTCTCTCTTGAACATGAGTGACATCGATGAGAACTGCTTCACCTACAAACTGATCAAGGGGCAATTGATCAATCGTTGTTGCACCAGAAATAAAATGCGCAGGAGCGTCGCAATGTGTACCGACATGAACGACCGAATGGAAATCTGTAACTTGATATCCCGTTTCTTCAACGCTTGTAATGGTTTCTAGTTGGATTGTTGGTGTTCCGGGAAATTGAGACATATTATTTTCAAACGTTTGTGATAGATCAATTACTTTCATTTTAAATACCTCCAATATATGTTTTTCAAATAATAAAAAGCCCATCTTTCATGATCAAGAAAGATGGGCTTTACATACTAGTTGCGTTTTATCTTCCAAAATGCAATGCATTTTGCAGGAATTAGCACCTATTCAGTTCTTATAAACTGAGGTTGCTGGGCTTCAAAGGGCCGGTCCCTCTGCCTCTCTTGATAAAGGTTTATTCAGTTTCAGAATTCGGAATATTCATGATATTTAAATTGTAATTCATTTCCTTTTTTCACGCAATACAAATTAGGTGTTCACCCAAATAAAGTTGCTCGCATATTGTAGCTTATGTAAGTAGACTGTTGCGAAGGAGTGAGTGCAGTGACAGGGAATGTGTTAAATTATTATGCTGGTGGTAATACAGCTAGAGGATTTCATAATTTATACGAAGAGAATTTAAAAGGGCTAGATAGGTTGTTTATTTTAAAGGGTGGTCCAGGAACGGGAAAATCTTCTTTAATTAAGGCAATAGGTCGTGAATGGGTTGAAAAAGGATATGATATTGAGCTTTTGCATTGTTCTTCCGATAATAAATCGGTTGATGGTGTAATTATCCCGAAGCTAAAAGTAGGAATTGTTGATGGAACATCTCCGCATGTTATCGAGCCAAAAATGCCAGGAGTTGTTGAGGAGTATATCAATTTAGGGGTTGCTTGGGACTCAGATAAATTAAGAAAGCAGAAGGTGGAAATTGAACGATTTGTTTCAGAAGCAAGCAAAGCTTTTCAAACTGCTTACGCTTGTTTTCACGAGGCGCTAATTATACATGATGAGTGGGAGAAAATATATATTAATAACATTGATTTTAATAAAGCAAATGAACTAACAGATCAGCTAATTCAGAAATTATTTGCAGATAAAAAGGGACAACAATCGATTGTGAAACATCGTTTTTTAGGAGCTGCTACACCGAAAGGAGCAGTTGATTTTGTTCCTAATTTAACAGAAGGATTGCCACATCGTTATTTTATAAAAGGACGCCCGGGCTCTGGAAAATCAACAATGCTCAAAAAGTTATCGAAGGCAGCAGAAGAAAAAGGTTTTGACGTTGAAGTATATCATTGCGGATTTGACCCGAATAGTCTTGATATGGTTATTGTAAGAGAATTAGGGTTTGCAATTTTTGATAGTACCGCACCACATGAATATTTTCCAAGTCGCGTGGGTGATGAGATTATAGATATGTATGCTCTTATTGTTAAACCGGGGACGGATGAGAAGTATGCTACAGAAATTCGTGACGTTTCCATTCAATATAAAGCAAAAATGAATGAGGCGATGTCTTTCTTAGCAAAAGCAAAATCAGTTCGTGATAAATTAGAACGAATTTATATTGCTGCTATGGATTTTTCAAAAGTGGATGCATATAAAGAGGAAATTCAAAAAGAGTTTGAACGAATTACCGCTACTGTAATTGAAAAGAAAAAATAGTCTTTGTTAAACTGTCAGAAAAATTCTGACAGTTATTTTAGTGTGTAGTAAAATTAATAGTATATTTGTCGAATTTCCAAGGAAATAATCAAAAAATGGGGATGGTATGAAATGAGAGAAAAAATTGAATTAGAGTTAGAAAGAATTGAAGAAGAGAATGATGTGAAAATTTTATTTGCAGTGGAATCGGGGAGTCGTGCTTGGGGATTTCCATCGAAAGATAGCGATTATGATGTTAGGTTTGTTTATATACATCCGGTAGAATGGTATTTATCAATTCATGATAAACGTGATGTAATTGAATATCCAATTAGTGATGACTTAGATATAAGTGGCTGGGATATTAAAAAGGCACTACAACTGTTTGCGAAGTCAAATCCAGCTTTACTTGAGTGGATTCGATCACCAATTTTTTATTCGAAAAACTCTAACTTTCCAGAGCAGCTTCAGCAAATGAGTGAAAAGAATTTTGATCCAAAAGCAACGATATATCATTACTTACATATGGCTTCAAAAAATTATCGTGAATTTTTGCAAGGCGAGAATGTAAAGTTGAAAAAGTACTTTTATGTATTACGTCCTATTTTAGCTTGTCAGTGGCTAGAAGAGAAAGGGACATTACCTCCAGTAGAATTTAATCGATTGATTACAGAACTATCTATAGAACGTAGTGTATTGAATGAGATTGAGAAGTTGTTAATAAAGAAAAAAGCGGGTACGGAATTAGATGTTGGATTGAAAATTCAGGTGTTAAATCAATTTTTAGAAGAACAAATTGATTATTATCAGCAATACGTGAAAGGGATTGAAAAGGGATTAGGGATTGATATTGAGAGTTTGAATACACTATTTAGAAATATGTTGTTTGAAGTAAATAAAAAAGAGCACAAGTAAATGAAGTGACCCCTAAAAGTTAGACACGGTTATTTCATTAGGCAGCTTGATCCAAATGAGTCCGGTATTGCACCGGGCTCATTTTTAATTTTGCCTTTA
>NZ_CP031292.1:244708-298516 GCF_003355115.1 Bacillus sp. COPE52 | reverse complement strand
ATGTGTATTTTTTCATCAGCTGTAAATTTAACCATAGAAAAACTGCACCTCCAATTGTTAGACGGTGTCTAACAATTGGGGTGCAGTTCATAAATTTGTGCTCTTTTTTTATCCCGCTATTTGTGGGAGCCTTACTGCCCGTAAACGCCTGATTGGTGTGGACTAATAATCAGCTGGGGATGCACTTCAACACTGATTAAAGTTTCACTTTATTTTGTAGGAATAAAGAAAACAGATATAGCTGCGATAAGACCTGCAAAAGAGAATAAGTAAAAATTCCATGCTAAGTCATATTGCATTGTCATAATAATACCGACAAGAATAGGTCCAGCAATTGCACCAACTCGGCCAAGTCCAAGTCCCCAGCCTAAGGAGGTAGCTCGTATATGTGATGGGAAGTATTGTGTTACATAAGCATTTAATATTTGAGTAATACCGACTGATCCAATTCCAGCAAGACCAATTAAAAGATAAATGATTGTAACAGATGGTTTAATTGTTAGTAGTCCAATACATATGGCTGCCATAAGATAGGAGATGCTAATAACAATTTTTGCTCCTATACGATCGGCAATCGCCCCGGCAAATAATGCGCCGATAGCTGCAGTAATATTTAGCATAAGTAGAAATGATAAACTAGATCCAAGAGGATATCCTGCCTGACGCATCATCTGTGGTAACCAAGTATTTAAACCGTATATTAAAAACATTCCCATTATATAAGTGATCCAAAAAAGTAGCGTTGCTTTTATGTATTCTTTTGAGAATAACGTAAGAAATCCATTTTTCTTTTGTATATTAGATGGTGCTTCGGAAATTTCATCTTTTACATGGAATTCAATTTGAAAGCGATTAAGAATTTTGTTCACTTCTTCTTGTCGATTCCGCGACAATAAAAATTGAATGGACTCAGGTAAATAACGAATAATGAAAGGAATGAGGAGTAGCGGAATCATGCCGATGCCAAACATAATTCTCCATCCGAAATCTTCTAACATAAACATGGATAAAATAGCACCTAACACGATACCTAAAGGATAGCCGGTAAACATAAGAGCATAAATAAAAGATTGTCGTTTTTTTGGTGAATATTCAACAGTAAGTGCGGAAGCTGTTGGGATAACACCGCCTAATCCGATTCCTCCGATAAATCGAGATAGCCCAAATAATTCAGGAGAAGGAGCAATTGCAGCTAAGCCCATTGTGATAGAAAAAAGAACTAAACAGCATATAAGTGTCCACTTTCGTCCAATTAAATCTGTAATGGTTCCGACTAGAATAGCGCCAATAAACATCCCAAATAGAGCATAGCTGGCAATTGTTCCAGCTTGAGCTGGTGATAGTGCCCAGCTGTTGTCTTCTAAAAGCTTTGGCAGAACGGCACCGTAAATACCTAAATCATATCCGTCAGCTAGAATGGCGAGCCAACAAATAAAAACAACAAGTTTTGTAATAGAGCTTGAAAAGATAGTTTCTGTAGATTCTAGATGAGGTGGAGCAGAAGGTTGCATAGTATTCACCCCTTTTATTTGTAGATGAATATATTATTTTATTTACTGTTAATATTTCCCTTCTTATGTCGAAATTTATATGAAAAGGTGTCATGAAAAACAAAGAAGTTCAACAGGATTCTTGTTGAACTTCTTTGTTTTTTTATTCGTTATCAACTCGTTTTAATGGTTGATCTGCTGGCCCTTCCATAACATCGCCATCAATGGAAAAACGAGAACCGTGGCAAGGACAATCCCAAGTACAATCACCGTTATTCCATTCAACTTCACAGCCGAGGTGTGTACAAGTCGTATCGACGATATGTAGTTTTCCTTCTTTATCTTTATAAGCACCTGCTCGTTTACCGTTGACATGTACAACGGATCCTTCGCCAACTTCAAGATCCTCTGGTTTACGTAATGCAGTTTCAAGTTTCCCTTCAATTAAATGTTTAGCAACATCAATGTTTTGAGAAAGGAATGTTTTTATATCTGGATTTGCATGAAACCGTGATGGTGCAAACAGCTCTTTATATGGGCTGTGGACTTTTAGTATGGAATCCTTCAGTAAATGAGCTGCAGCAGTTCCAGTTGTCATTCCCCATTTGCGATATCCAGTTGCAACAAATATATTTGGATTGCTTTCGTTAATATGTCCGATATAAGGGAGCTTGTCTAGCGTAATCAAATCTTGCGCTGACCATCTATAGGGAACTTCATCTACTCCAAAAGTTGCTTCAGCAAAAGAATAGAGTGCTTCATAATGAAGCATCGTATTTATTCCCTGTCCCGTTTTATGGCTCTCTCCGCCAATCAAAATCAACTTTTCTCCATTGTTTGTTATATAGCGTAAGGAGCGTTTTGGATCATCAATACTTAAATACATGCCACCTGGATAATCCGTTTTTGCTTTTATTGCAAGAGCATAGGAGCGTTCTGCGTACATTCGCGTAAAGAAAAAGCTATTCGCATCATAAAAAGGAAAGTGAGAACAAGAGACGATATATTCACAAGTGATGCGATGCCCCTCCTTTGTAATTACTTGTGGATAATCTCCTTTTTCCACATCCATAGCTGTTGTTTGTTCATAGACCTTTCCTCCCATCTCCACAAACTTTTCTAAAAGTATTTTCAAATAAAGGAGGGGGTGGAATTGCGCTTGATTTTTCATTACAAGTGCAGATTGTACTGGAATAGGAATCGATAGAGATTGAACATAGTCACAAGGTATATTTAATTTTTGATAAGCTTCATATTCTTTCGATAAATTTCTTAATCCGTTATCAGTAGTTGTATATAAATATGAATTTTCATTTGAGAAATTACAGTCGATTTTATATGTTTGAACAGTTTCATTTATGAATTGTAGAGCCTTATTATTTGATTCATAGTAAAGCCCGGCCTTTTCTACACCGAAATGATTTATTAATTCATCATAAATAAGATCATGTTGTGCTGTTACTTTTGCTGTTGTATGCCCAGTCGTTCCGTTTAAAATACGACCAGAATCAATTAAAACAACGTCGATGCCTTCTTTTGCAAGTAAATAGGCAGTAGTAATACCTGTAATACCAGCACCGATAATAGCAACTTTCGTCTTTATATTTTCGGATAAACGAGAGAAAGTAGGAAACTGAGTAGATTCAATCCAATAAGATAGCGGCAGTTGTGGAAATGTATCACTTGTCATTGCGGAAACCTCCTAATTTTAGAACAATTTTCCTTTTAATATTTCCATATTATATGAAATTCATGTGTATTGTTTTAGAAGTAGTCTATCTTTATTAAAAGAGGTTATAAATTATTTTGATATAATTAATTAGGTGGGGCATTATGAAGAAGTAGGATTTATATAAAACTAAATTTAAGTGATTCTGTTTGTTGATTACATAGAGAGTTATTGAATGAGATAGAGTCTATGGCGTTTAAGAAAATGTCTATATATAGTAGGTGAATCCTTATGGAATCTATACATTTTCTTTAGTGAAATAAAGTATGATTATAAAAATATAACCAACTTTTATTACTAGGTCATAAAAGTTGTTGACAATATAGAAATTCTATTGTTATGATTCATCATGTGGAAAGGTTGATAGAGAGTAAAAAGAGAAATGTTTTTCATTGATAATAAAAGCGAAAAATAAGTGACGATAGAGTGAGTATATTTTCCTTATAATAGATGCTTTTTGGATCATCTAGTAAAATCAATCTGGAAGCAAGAATTGATATATGTAAGTTGCGCAAGGCGCGGCATAAGAAAGGGGCAAAAGGATGAAGGAGCTTCATACGTTTGGGTGGTATGCAGCACGTGTATCACCACATTTGCCGAAAAAAGCATTTAAACCAGTGCCTACTCGTTTATTTGGTGGACTGGCTTATTTGCTTGTGGCATTGGCGGGGTTAATATCGATTGGTGTATTTGAATTGAATGTGTGGGCGAATCTAGGAATTGCGATTGTTCTTGGATTATGTTTTGCTTCACTAGGATTTTTAGGGCATGAAATTTTACATGGAACTGTTGTAAGAAAGGCATGGCTTCGTGACTTCTTAGGCGCGATTGCATTTATGCCATTATCAACAGGACCAAAGCTTTGGAGAAAGTGGCATAATGCAACGCATCATGTTCATACACAGCATGAAGAGAATGATCCGGATGCATGGCCGACACTTGAGAAACTTAAGAAGAGTAAGTTTTTGAGTTGGGTATATCGTATGCCTTTACATGTACGTTCATTCTTTAGTTTTCTGTCACTAACAATTCAATTTACATTGCATTCGACTCGAATGTTCTTTCATTTTATAAAAGAATTTAAGTCATCGAATCAAAAATCTGTATGGCTTCAACTTCTTTTGCCTTGGACAGTTTGGATTAGTTTATTATTTATTATGGGACCTGGAAAATGGTTATTTGCATATGTAATTCCGTTGTTAATTGCTAACTTTATTGTAATGGCATATATCGCAACAAATCACCGCTTAAATCCAATTGTTCCAGTAAATGATCCGTTAGCAAACTGTTTATCAGTAACAGTGCCGCGCTGGGTAGACGTTTTACATTTCAATTTCTCGTATCATACAGAACATCATCTGTTCCCTGCTATGAGCTCTAAATACTATCCGTTAGTAAAAGAGAAGATTAAAGAAATGTGGCCGGAACGCTATCACGAAATGCCGATGACAAAAGCATTGGCAGCACTTTGGAATACACCACGTGTGTATTATCATGGAAGTGAATTAGTTGATCCGCATAGAGAACATTTCTACGGTTCTTTAGGAAATGGATTAGACCCTCATAATATTTCATATCGTGAGGAACATATAGAAGAAAAAGAGAATATTAAAAAAGTAAATCAGTAAAAGTTGATATATTTTGCAGTGAAAAAGCAAGCCATCTCAGGCTTGCTTTTTTTTATAAAGAAACTTCTTTTTTATTCTTTGTATGGACTTGGATAGAGTTTGTCTCTTTGCGCTGTAATCGTTTTTCTAAAAGGTTAACAAAATAAGTAAATAGGAGAACGAGTACGAGATAATATAAACCAACGATTACATATGTATCTAATTGTTGGAAGTTACTTGCGGCAATTGATAAACCCGATCCCCATAATTCGGACAGTCCTACGTAAGCAACAAGTGAGGAATCTTTCAATCCAATAATAAATTGATTACCTAGAGGAGGAAGAGATAGACGAAATGCTTGTGGTAATATAATTCGGCGCATCGCCAAAGGATAAGGCATGCCTAAAGAGCGAGCAGCTTCTAATTGTCCACGGTCAACGGATTGAATGGATCCACGGAAAATTTCGGTAATATATGCACCGTTATGAATTGCTAAAGCAATTGCTCCTGCCCAAAAAGGGGTGAACACAACAACAGATGTAATACCAAAATAGAGAATTGCGATTTGAACAATTAAAGGTGTACCACGAATAATGGCGATGTAGACATGAGCGATACTATTTAGAACTTTATTGTTAGAGATTCGAAAGAAAGCGAATAGTAATCCAATTAATGAGCCGAGTACTAGGGAAGTTAATGTTAATTGTAATGTGACAATAGTAGCTTTTAAGAGTGTGGGGTAGGTAGAGATAAAAATTTCAAACATGCGTTTCACCTCATAGTGTATAGATTTTAGTAGGGAATGAAATACCCCACATAAAAAGTGGGGCATGATTTATGGAATCTTTGAATAGTTAACTTACTTCGTTTTTGCCTCTTCTCCAAGAATATTACGACCAAACCATTTTTTACTAATCTTTTCGTACGTACCATCTTTAATGATTTCATCTAAAGCCTTATTTACTTTCTTAACCATTTCTTTATCATCTTTGCGAATAGCAATTCCCATTTCATCAAGATTTAATGGTTTTCCAGCTTCTTTTATATTTGATTTACCTTCTTTAATCATTCGAAGACCAACCATTTGATCAGTGATTACTGCGTCCACACGCCCAGGCTCTAAGTCCATAAGAGCGGTAATATCACTATCGTATTCCGTAATTTGATCTGTATGTTTTGAAACAAGAGTTTTAAAGGTACTAGCTTTTACAACACCAATTTTCTTTCCTTTCAAATCTTCTGGAGAAGAGATAGATGTATTCTTTTTAGCTACGAAAATCTGGGCACCAGAGCGATAATATGGGTTTGAGAAACTAACAGCTTTTAATCGTTCTTCTGTAATGGCCATACTTCCTAAGATTGCATCATATTTTTTTGATTGTAGACCTTGAATTAGCGTTTCCCACGGATTTGTAATAGGAGCGGGTTTCATTCCCATCTTTTTCGCGAGCGCCTCACCTATTTCTACATCAAATCCGGCAAGTTTTCCGTCATTTTCTTTATAGTTAAAAGGTTTGTATAATCCACTCATCGCATAACGAAATTCCTTTTCACCATTTGATGAAGTAGTCGAGCTTTCCTTACTACAGGCTCCCAGTATGAATGATGTACATAGTGTAATACTCGCAACAATGGTTAATAGTTTTCTTTTCATAAGACCCCTCCTATATATTGATCATACGGATGGTTTTAAGTATGTTATCGAGATATTTTATTTGGACAATTAGTTGTGCACCGTATAAATGTATTTCTTTACGTTTGAAATAGAAGTTACATTATAAAACGTTACGTAAAAACTGTTTTGCTCGTTCATGTGATGGGGCTGAAAAGAATTGCGCTGGCGGAGCATCCTCTACAATTTTTCCGTCATCCATAAAGATGACGCGATCAGCTACATCTCTTGCGAAATTCATTTCATGAGTAACAATAACCATTGTCATTCCTTCTTCAGCAAGTTCTTTCATAACTTGCAATACTTCTCCAACGAGTTCAGGGTCTAAGGCTGAGGTAGGTTCATCAAATAGCATAATTTTAGGATTCATAGCAAGAGCTCGTGCAATCGCAATGCGTTGTTTTTGACCACCTGAAAGTAGGTGAGGAGTTACATCCGCCTTATCTTGTAGGCCGACTTTTTGTAGGAGTTGATTCCCAACGTCCTTCGCGTCTGCTGTTTCCAATTTTTTTACGTGAATAGGTGCTTCTATGATGTTTTCTAGTGAGGTCATATGAGGAAAGAGGTTAAAGTGTTGAAAAACCATACCGACATTTTCACGGACTTTGTTTAAATTTGAATGCTTTGGATCAATTCGTTCACCTTGTAAGTGAATTTCACCTTCATCGTACATTTCTAAAAAGTTAAGACAACGAAGTAATGTACTTTTGCCGGAACCACTGGCACCGATTAAAACAACAACTTCTTTTTCTTTTACTTCTAAATCAATTCCTTTTAAAACATCAAGTGAGCCAAATGATTTTACTAGATTTCGAACTTGAATCATACAAAACCCCCAGTCAAAAATATATTTTACAAATGTTGCCCCTTATTTCTGTTATTAGTCATAAATTGTCAGAATCCTTTATTTTTTTCAGGGGATTTAATATTCAAAGAAATAATGATTTTTAAAATCCCTATATCTTTCTATAACGAAAATATGGATAATAATATATAGGTAGTACTTATATTGCTTATAAGAAGGGGGAAAGAAGAGATGGGAAAAGAAAGAAAAACATTTTCCTTTGGCTTGCGTATACAGCTTATGTTATTTACTACAATTCTAGCTTTCATTACATATTCAACAAGTTTAATTTTCATTTACGTTATATATGATTATTTTCAAAGTTATGTAAGTCAAACTGTTTATAATATTATCGTTATGTTATTAGGTGTAGTATGGTCTGGAATTTTAGCGTATGGGGCAGCAATATTTTTAATTAAACCACTTCGAAAGTTGGAAGAAGCAGCAAGGAAAGCGGCTGAAGGTGATATTCGTGAAGATGTCCCATTGCCAAAGACCGATGATGAGATAAAATCTTTAAGTGTTGCATTTAATATGATGCTAGGGAACTTAAGGGGCATGGTAAAAAATATCGATACTACATTTTCGTATACAAATAATCAAGTTCAGCAAATTAGAAAACAAACAGGTGAAGCGACAAAGCAAGCACAAGGTGTGTCTGAAACCCTTGCGGAGATTTCTTCCGGTGCCGAGCAATCAGCAGCATCGATTCAAGCGATCGTTTCTACTGTTGATACAACGACTTCTATTGCAAATGAAGTAGAAGGAAAAGCAAAACAGTCTGACGAGTTGTCTTCAGAAATGGTTCAAGCTTTAGGACAAAGTACACGTGTCTTTACTTCTTTAATTCAAGGTATTCAAACATTGGCGAGAGAAAATGAAGATTCGATGGAAAATGTACAGAAATTAGAAGAGCGAATGAAACAAGTTGAACACATTGTTTCTGTTGTGAGTGAGATTGCTAGCCAAACAAATTTATTAGCACTCAACGCTTCTATTGAGGCAGCTCGTGCAGGGGAGCATGGAAGGGGCTTTGCGGTTGTAGCAGAAGAAGTACGTAAACTTGCTGATGAAAGTGATCATTCCGCAAGAAACATATCGCAGTTATTACGGAATATGCAAGATGAAGTACAGCAAGTCGCATTGAAAATGACAGAGCAGGTGAAGACAGCTAAAGAAGAGGCGAAACGCGGAGAAGCTACAGAATTAATTTTAAAAGAAATGTCATCAAGTGTTATGGAAGTAGCCGATGCAACTAAGCAAATTAGTAGTTATATGAATGAACAAGTGAATCACATTCATCAAACAGGAGCACAAACAAAGGCTGTAGCAGCAATTGCGGAAGAAACGTCAGCTGGTTCACAAGAAGTGGCACGTGTGACGTTGCAGCAGTCTAAAAATATGATAGCAATCGATCAATTATTAAAAGACTTAGAGAAGCAATCAGCGGATTTAAAACAAACAATTGAACGGTTTTCAATGTAAAAGAGAAGAACAGAATGCTGTTCTTCTTTTTTTTTAGCTAGATTTAATATCTACAGTTAAAAAGTATAAACTATGAACGTTTCCGCAACATTCTTTTCTGTCCCTTTCGGATGAAAATTATAGCGAGCTATAATATTAAAAGGGGTGTCTTTTATGAAAAAAGAAAAAAGACAACGATTAATTAAACAATTTGTAAAGGAGTATGAAATAGAGAAGCAAGAAAGATTAGTAGAATTGTTAGCAAAAAAAGATGTATTAGTAACACAAGCTACAGTTTCTCGAGATATTCGTGAGTTAAATTTAACGAAGGTACCTTCTCAAGAAGGATTAATGATATATAAATTTTTCTCAGAAGAGCATTTACAAACTGATATAAAGTTAAAGAAAAAATTACGAGAGGTTGTTGTAAAAATTGATTGTGTAGATCAATTAATGGTTATTAAAACATTACCCGGTAATGCACATGTTATTGGTGTTTTGTTTGATGAGCTAGATTGGAAAGAAAAAATAGGATGTGTATGTGGAAATGATACATGCCTTATCATTTCTCAGTCAAAATCAGATAGGGAGATTTTAGAAGAAAGGTTAAATTTAATTATTTAGATGCAAAATCCTGTTTTTAATAAAAATTAAAAACAGGATTTTTGTTTAAATACGGAAGTTAAATATTCAACATATATGCGTAATATATGTATTTTTTTATTGAAAAATCGGGATGAAGTGTTATAAAAATACAAATTCATATGATTTTAAAAAAATAACTTGTTTAATATTTCACAATGATAATGTGGATACTTTCACAAAGATGAAGGCGCGTAGCATTTATTATGTACTTGTAAGACATCAAACATATTTAAAAGGAGGTACAACAAATGAAGCATCCGATACATGTTACTTCAGAGATTGGGGAATTACAAACAGTTTTATTAAAACGACCTGGTAAAGAAGTGGAAAACTTAACGCCAGATTATTTGCAACAATTATTATTTGACGATATTCCATACTTACCAATTATTCAAAAAGAGCATGATTATTTTGCACAAACATTACGCAATCGGGGTGTTGAAGTTCTTTATTTAGAAAAACTAGCTGCTGAGGCATTAGTAGATAAAAAACTTCGAGAAGAATTTGTTGATCGTATTTTAGAAGAAGGACAGGCTGACGTAAATGTTGCACATCAAACTTTAAAAGAATATTTACTTTCCTTTTCAAATGAAGAATTAATTCAAAAAATTATGGGTGGTGTACGGAAAAACGAGATTGAAACAAGTAAGAAGACACATTTATATGAATTAATGGAAGATCATTATCCGTTTTACTTAGACCCAATGCCTAATTTATATTTTACTCGTGATCCAGCAGCTAGCGTGGGCGATGGATTAACGATAAATAAGATGAGAGAACCGGCGCGTAGACGTGAATCATTATTCATGGAGTACATCATTAAATATCATCCAAGATTTGCAAATCACAATGTGCCAATTTGGCTAGATCGTGATTATAAGTTTCCAATTGAAGGTGGCGATGAGCTAATTTTAAATGAAGAAACAATTGCAATTGGAGTATCTGCCCGTACGTCAGCTAAAGCAATTGAACGTTTAGCTAAAAATCTTTTTAGTCGACAAAATAAAATTAAGAAAGTGTTAGCAATAGAAATTCCAAAATGCCGAGCATTTATGCATTTAGATACAGTGTTTACAATGGTTGATTATGACAAGTTTACAATTCACCCAGCCATTCAAGGGCCAAAAGGAAATATGAATATTTATATTTTAGAAAAAGGTCCAGATGTGGAAACTCTTAAAATTACACATCGCACTTCTTTAATGGAAGCATTAAAAGAGGTATTAGGTTTAAGTGAATTAGTTCTTATTCCTTGTGGAGGAGGAGATGCAATTGCTTCCGCTCGCGAACAATGGAATGATGGTTCTAATACATTAGCAATTGCGCCAGGTGTAGTTGTTACATATGATCGCAACTATGTATCCAATACGTTATTACGGGAACACGGTATAGAAGTCATTGAGGTGCTAAGTTCGGAATTATCTCGTGGGCGTGGGGGTCCACGTTGCATGAGTATGCCAATTGTTCGTAAAGATATTTAGTATAAATAACGGAGAAAGTAGGGATGAAGTATGTTAATGACTAGACCAAATTTAAAAGGAAGAAGTTTTCTAGCTGAAAAAGATTTTACACAAGAAGAATTATTATATTTTCTAGATTTAGCAGCAGAATTAAAAGAGAAAAAGAAAAACGGTGTCCCACATCATTATTTAGAAGGTAAAAATGTAGCGCTATTATTTGAAAAAACCTCTACTCGCACGCGATGTGCATTTACAGTAGCATGTACAGATTTAGGTGCGAACCCTGAATATTTAGGGAAAGGTGATATTCAGCTTGGAAAAAAAGAATCCGTAGAGGATACAGCAAAAGTGTTAGGACGTATGTTTGACGGAATTGAGTTTCGTGGATTTAATCATGAAACTGTAGAATCTTTAGCACAAAATTCTGGTGTACCGGTTTGGAATGGATTAACAGATATGTGGCATCCAACACAAACACTTGCAGATTTATTAACAATTAGAGAACATGTAGGGAAATTAAAAAATGTGAAGCTTGTTTACGTTGGAGATGGACGAAATAATGTTGCTAATAGCTTACTAGTTGGTGGAGCAATTGTTGGAATGGATGTACGTATTTGTACACCGGAATCTTTATGGCCAGAACAAGAAGTAATTGATTTAGCAAAAAAATATAATGAACAGGTAATGATAACAAGTAATGTGGAAGAAGCTGTTGCGAATGCAGATGTAATTTATACAGATGTATGGGTGTCTATGGGAGAAGAAGAAAAATTTGCTGAACGTGTCGAGTTATTGAAACCTTATCAAGTAAATATGAAAATGATTAAAGAAACAGGGAATGAAAACGTGATTTTCTTGCATTGTTTACCCGCATTCCATGATGTTGAAACGATGTATGGTGAGGAAGTTTATGAGAAATATGGACTGAGAGAAATGGAGGTAACTGACGAAGTATTCCGCAGTAAACATTCAAAAGTATTTGATCAGGCTGAAAATAGAATGCATACAATTAAAGCGGTTATGGCAGCTACTTTAGGAAACATGGAGTAAAGAAGAAAGGGAGTCTTCCTTTCTTCTTTCTCCTCCTTTAGACACTATCATTCACTATTGCTTTCGTATTGTTATTGCAATTAAAGAGAGGTGAGTGGAATGGGTGAAGATAAGAAATTAGGGTTGTTTACATTAACGGCGCTTGTAGTGGGGTCTATGATTGGCGGTGGAGCATTTAATTTAGCAAGTGATATGGCAAAAGGTGCTGGTGCTGGAGCCATTATTATTGGTTGGGTTATAACAGGAATTGGGATGATTGCGCTTGGATTATCTTTTCAAAATCTAACTGTAAAACGGCCAGATTTAGATGGTGGTATTTTTAGTTATGCAAAAGCAGGATTTGGGAATTTTATGGGATTTAATAGTGCGTGGGGATATTGGCTATCTGCCTGGCTTGGTAATGTAGCTTACGGCACATTATTGTTTTCTTCATTAGGGTATTTCTTCCCAATCTTTGAGGGCGGTCAAAATGTAGCATCCATTATTGGTGCAAGCGTATTATTATGGTGTGTTCACATGTTAATTTTACGTGGAGTTCAATCAGCAGCACTTGTGAATTTAGTAACTACAATCGCAAAATTAGTACCTGTATTTGTATTTATTGTTATAGGAATCTTCGCGTTTCATATTGATACGTTCCTAGATGGATTTTGGGGACAAACTGGTTCTTTTTCATGGGGAGCAGTTGGCAGCCAAGTTAAAAGTACAATGCTTGTAACTTTATGGGTGTTCATTGGGGTAGAAGGGGCTGTTGTTTTATCAAGTCGAGCAAAAAATAGAAGTGATGTAGGGAAAGCAACGGTTATTGGCTTAATTGGTACACTCATCATTTACATTTTAATTACATTACTGTCTCTTGGACTTATGCAGCAAGCAGATATTGCTAATTTAAAAAATCCGTCTATGGCTTATTTATTTGAAAGTGTTGTTGGAAAATGGGGTGCTATCTTTATTAATTTAGGTTTAGTTATCTCTGTATTAGGTGCTTGGTTAGGTTGGACTTTACTCGCATCTGAAATTCCGTATTTGGCGGCTAAAGACGGAGTATTTCCAAAATGGTTTGCAAAAGAAAATAAAAATAAAGCTCCAATAAATTCATTATGGATAACAAATGGCTTAATTCAAATGTTCTTATTAACATTCGTCGTTTCCGATCAGGCGTATAACTTTGCATTCTCATTAGCATCTTCAGCTATTTTAATCCCATATGCTTTTTCAGCATTTTATCAACTGAAGCATAGCTTAAAGTCTGAAGAAGCGGATCGAAATAAAAATATAATAATTGGTTTGATAGCAAGTATGTACGGTGTGTGGTTAGTTTATGCAGCTGGTTTAGAGTATTTATTATTAACAATGACTTTATATGCGCCAGGTATTTTTATTTTTTACAATGTTCAAAGGCAAAAGAGTTCGAAGCAAATATTTACTCGAGTGGAATTAGCATCATCGGTAGCAATTGGTGCTTTAGCATTCTTTGCGATTTATGGATTAATTACAGGCAATATTACTTTATAAAGCGTTGTGAAATCGAAATCAACTGGAGGGCTGAAATATGGCACGAAGAAAAATTGTAGTTGCACTAGGGGGAAATGCGATACAGTCTGGAAAAGCTACTGCGGGAGCACAGCAAGAAGCGTTAGAAAAAACAGCGGAACAACTTGTGAAAATAATGGAAAATGATGTAGATATAGTAATTGCGCATGGAAATGGTCCACAAGTGGGAAATATTTTATTACAGCAAAAAGCTGCAGAAACGGAAAAGACACCTGCAATGCCATTAGATACTTGTGGTGCAATGAGCCAAGGGATGATTGGATATTGGATGGAAAATGCGATTGAAAAGGCATTGAAAAAAAGGAATATAAAAAAAGACGTAGCAACGGTTATAACACGCGTTGTCGTGGATGAAAAAGATGAGGCATTTAAAAATCCAACTAAACCAATTGGTCCTTTTTATACAGAAGAAGAGGCCAGAAGATTAATGGAAAAAACAAAAGCAGTGTTTAAAGAAGATGCTGGCAGAGGGTGGAGACGTGTTGTTCCATCACCGAAGCCTGTAAGTATTCATGAACATAAAGTAATTAATTCTTTAGTTGAGGATGGAAATATAGTGATAGCTGTTGGTGGTGGTGGAATTCCAGTAATTGATTCTGAAGAAGGGTTAAAAGGAACTGAAGCGGTTATCGATAAAGATTTCGCTGCGCAGAAATTAGCTGAATTAGTAGATGCCGATACGCTCGTAATTTTAACTGCAGTTGATCATGTGTATGTAAATTATAATCAACTGAATCAAAAGAAATTAGAGCATGTCACAGTGAATCAATTAGAAGAATACATGGAAGAACAACAATTTGCTGCGGGAAGTATGCTTCCAAAAATTGAAGCTGCTATTAATTTTGTTAATACAAATCCAAAAAGAAAAACAATTATTACGTCTTTAGAAAAAGTATATGAAGCACTAGAAGAAAAAGCTGGTACTATTATTTCTAAACAGAATGTATGCATGTATGTTTAAATAATTATGTACGCTATTTATTAGTAAAAAAGAATGGAGTTAGTAACTTCATTCTTTTTATGTATTAATATTTTTTGTACTCATTGTTCATAAAGTTTTCATGATGAAATCTGAATATATAAGTTAGTTATGATAAAATTAAATTTGAATACGCTTTCTTGATTTTTCGCTCCAACATACAGCAAGAGAGAGGGAATCTTATGAATAGACGGAACGTAGTTAAAGATTTAAAGCAATTTGAATTATTTGCTCATTTAACAGAAAAGAAATTGAAAGGTTTGACGGAGTTTGTCTATTGGCGAACTTATAAAAAGGGTCAATTTTTATTTTTAGAAGGGGATTCAAGAGAAAGAATTTACTTCATGTTAGATGGTTTTGTAAAGTTAGAGCGGGTAAATCAAAGTGGAAATTTATTATATGATGACTATGTAAAGCGGTATTCTATTTTTCCTTATGGTGGTATGTTTACAGACAGAGGATATAACTATACGGCAGAAGCGATGACAGATGTAGAGGTATATTATATTCCGACAGTAATTTTTGAAGATATGGTGAAATCTAGTAGGACGCAATTAATGTACGTTGTTCAGCAATTATCATCAATATTAAAACTAAACGAAAATCGAGTGCAAAACATTACAATTCCTAATGCACAAGATCGAGTCATTCAAACATTAAATTATTTAATGCAAGATTTAGGAGAACAGAGTGGCGAAACGATTGTAATTTCCTGCCCACTTACAACAATTGAAATATCGAAAATATCTGGTACGTCTCGAGAGACGGTTAGCGGCGTATTAAAACAATTAAAAAACGATAGTATTGTTACGATTCTGGATAAGAAAATTACAATACATAATCCAACATATTTTGAGGAAGTCTCTATGTGAAAATTGCATATGGATTTTCTAATTCATACTATATATTAATAAAGTTCTTTATATATTTATAAGGAGCTTTTTTACGTTATCCTCTATAAAAAGATTGTATAGCATGGTAATAATAGCTAAAATCGATAATAAAAAAGTAAGGGGAAGGAGAGAAAGAATGGTCCGAATTGAGTATGATCGATTAGTAGCTATTTGTTACAGTATAGGGGTTTTGTTATTATTAAAAATTCCAAACGATAATGAATTAATTGGGGAAAAACTATTCAATTTCTTTAATGTTCCGGTATATACATATACTTATATGGATTATAAAGTCTCAAATATAGTAATCGTTTCTTTCATACTACATGTAATCGCATTTATATTATTTGTAAAATGGTTAGTAAAAAAGAAATCTAGTACATTTAGAACAATGAATAAGATAAAAGTAGTAGGCATTAGTATTTTGATTTTAATGATGCCGTTTATGCTAAATAACATCCTCCAGACATTGAATAAAACATGGTACTACGCAGGAAAAACAGGGGTAGAGGCGATAGAATATAAAAAAGAAGATAGTCAATGTAGAATGGAGAAGAATGAAGGGGATATTGAACAAAAGTGCATTGTTACTTTAAAAAATTATCGTAATCATTCACAAGCATTAAAAATTGTTTTATATGATAATGCAACAGAGACTTCCAAAAGTTATCCAGTACCGAAACCAGTCTATTTACAAAAACATGAGACAAAGCAATTGGAATTTCAAATTCCTGTTGCTTATAATAGCGGTATTGAAAAAGATAAAGTACCAAATATTAAATTACATTCATTGCATAAAAATGATGAGAAATACAATTAATCCGTAATTGAAAGTTTATGAGTAGGAGCAATAATTTGAAAAGATATAGAAAATTAACTTGAATCATCCAACATGCTGCGAGGTAACGGCATATTGGATGATTTTTTATTTTATCCCCTTTTTTACGTATGAAAAGGTGGGATACTTTGTTGAAAACGAAAAACATTGCAAGGATCATATATGGTTTTCACTTTACGTAATCTGTGAAAGTTAGAGCCATAGTAACTAGTTTGCCAATTTTTAATGTCGATATCGGGCCAATTGACATAATCACCTAGTGTATAAGGATCTAAGCTTTCTCTTAAATCTTTAACCCAGCGTATATTTCGATTTTCTTCATCATCGCATTTCCAAGAGGTAATGTATTCTTGCGCAATAATTGCTTTGCGATGGAAATAAGCTGTTTCAGTAGGCGAAATATTTTCCACAGCACCTACGAGCGATTGGTGCCAAATACTCGCATCTTTATTTGGTGCATGAGAAAGAAAATATTGCATAATCTGAATGCCTTTAAGAGGGATAGGTTTATATACGTAGGAACCGGAGCGCTTGAAGTTTTCAGGGATGTTACCACTGTTAAAAAATTCAACAGCCTTTATATAAGGAACTTCATCTATAAAGAGAGAGGGGGTACCGGTTTCAAGAAGTGGTGATAATAAGGAATGGAGTTCAGAGGGAGAGCCAACAAACTCACCTTGTGCTTCAATTTTATTTTGTTGCTTTGCGAATAATTCAATTGATGAAGTGAGACGTTCATCTATATAAGGCGCCCAGTTTTGCCAAGCTTGAAATGCAGCGATAAAATCTTCCCATTCCCATGTGATGGAGAAGATTGATACATTTTTTATAGGATGTACTCGAAAAGTTAAAGAAGTAACAATTCCGAAGTTTCCACCACCACCGCCGCGGCAAGCCCAAAACAAGTTAGGGTTTTCTTGTTCGTTTGCACGAATGATTTTTGCGCCCAATTTACCGCATGCTTGTACCATTTCAACTTCTACTAATTGATCACATGTTAATCCAAATAAGCGTGAAAGCATACCGATACCACCACCAAGTGTTAATCCAACAATTCCAACACTTGCACTTGTACCAGCCGGTATTGTAACACCATAATTCCAAAGTTCTTTATAAACCGTACCAAGATTTGCACCAGCTTCAATTGTTGCTGTTAATTTATTTGTATTAACAGTAATGCGATGCATTTCACTCACATCAATAATAAGTCCTCTATTTAAAAGAGAAAAATTTTCATAGCTATGACGTCCGCTTCTTAAGCGAAATGGTATATGACGTTCACGTGCCCATTTTAAGGCATTACACACATCATTTTTATTTTGGCAAAAAACAATAATACAAGGGAGTTTTGGAATACTTAAATTTAAATTCATTCGGGCTACGTCATAGTCAGGATCTGAGGGAACAACGATACGACCTGTTAATTTTGTTTGTTTCAATTTATCACTCCTTTCTAAAATAAGCAGTGCTTTTTATTAATATATGAAAAGCGTATGTAACGTGCGTGGACAAGAGCAGGTAAGAATGAGATTTACCTTTGTGAGAAATAAATAAAGTGAAGGCTAATAATCAGTGGGAGTTTTGTTCCTCCCCCACTGATTATTAGCCTTCACCAATCGGACTTTAACGGGCAGCCCGATCCCCACCGAACTTCTTTGCTTTCGCTGAATTTTGAGGTGGGGTTCTTACTGCTCGGCCAATAGCGGGATAAAGCATAAGAATAAGGAATCTACATAGAGTTCAATGAAAACAGTTGCAAACTATTCATATTTTGTTATGATAGTGTTACGAAAACGTTTGCATAAAATTTCCGATGGGATGCAAAAGGAGAGAATGACTATGAATAAGACATGGTGGAAAGAAGCAGTTGCTTATCAAATTTATCCACGAAGCTTTATGGATTCAAATGGTGATGGTATTGGAGATTTACAAGGTATTATTGCAAAGCTGGATTATTTAAAAGATTTAGGTATAGATGTAATTTGGATTTGTCCAATGTATAAGTCTCCCAATGATGATAATGGTTATGATATTAGTGATTATCAAGATATTATGGATGAGTTTGGTACAATGGCGGATTTTGATGCTTTATTAGATGAAGTTCATAAGCGTGACATGAAGCTTATTATTGATTTAGTTATTAATCATACGAGTGATGAACATCCATGGTTTATTGAATCTCGTTCATCTAAAGACAATCCGAAGCGTGATTGGTACATTTGGCATGATGGTAAAGATGGTGCGGAACCAAACAACTGGGAAAGTATTTTTAATGGTTCGGCATGGGAATATGATGAAGTAACAGAACAATATTATTTACATTTATTCTCACGTAAACAACCAGATTTAAACTGGGAGAATAAAGAAGTTCGTGAAGTGTTATACGATACAGTTAATTGGTGGCTTGATAAGGGAATTGATGGTTTCCGTGTTGATGCAATTAGCCATATTAAAAAAGAAGATGGCTTCAACGATATGCCAAATCCAAAAGAATTAAAGTATGTACCATCTTTTGATAAACATATGAATGTGGATGGTATTCAACCTTTATTAGAAGAGTTAAAAGAAAATACATTTTCTAAGTACGATATTATGACTGTTGGTGAAGCGAATGGCGTTAAGATTGAAGATGCTGAGCTTTGGGTTGGAGAAGAGCAAGGTAAATTCAATATGGTATTCCAGTTTGAACATTTAAGCTTATGGGATGCAGAAAAGAAGAAAGACCTTGATGTTGTAGGATTGAAAAAGGTATTAACGAAATGGCAAAAAGGATTAGAGAATAAAGGATGGAATGCTTTATATATCGAGAATCACGATAAGCCACGTATCGTTTCAACGTGGGGAGATGATAAACAATATTGGCGTGAAAGTGCAACAGCTCTAGGAGCGATGTATTTCTTTATGCACGGTACACCGTTTATTTATCAAGGACAAGAAATTGGTATGACAAATGTTCAGTTACCAAATATTGAAGATTACGATGATGTAGCAATTAAAAATTTATATCGAGAGAAAATTGCAGAAGGCGTATCACATCAAGATATGATGGAAATTATATGGGCTTCTTGCCGTGATAATTCACGTACACCTATGCAATGGAACGATGAGATGAATGCTGGTTTCACAACAAGTGCACCTTGGTTTGGCATGAATCCAAATTACAAAGAAATTAATGTTGAAAAGCAAAAAAATGACGAAAAGTCTATTTTCAATTTCTATAAGACAATGATTGCCTTGAAAAAAGAGCACGATGTATTGAATTATGGTACGTACGATTTACTTTTAGAGGACGATTCACAAATTTATGCATATACACGTACGTTACAGGATGAAAAAGTCATTGTAATTAGTAATATCTCAAAAGAGGAAGCTGTGTATAATGAGCCTTTATTCGCACTAGAACGCAAACGTTTGCTTTTAAATAACTATGAAGTTGCGGAACATGAACAATTAACTACAATCACGTTAAAACCTTATGAAACAAGGGTTTATCGCATTTCATAATACAAAAGGATGCTCCTTGAGCATCTTTTTTTATGAAAAAAAATAAATTTCTATTGCAATGTGAAAACGCTTTTATTAAAATAGATTTATGAAAACGGTTGCGTAACGAAAAAGATAAAGCAATATGAGGAATCGTTTTCATAAGAGAAACAGAAATTATAATTTAAATCATTATGTTGTTATAAATAAAGGGGAGGAAGAACAGATGAAAATTACGTCTTTTGATTTTTGGCAAAAGTTCGGGAAAGCATTATTAGTTGTTGTAGCTGTAATGCCAGCAGCTGGTTTAATGATTTCCATCGGTAAGCTAATTGGAATGTCTGCTGGGGATATTAACGCAGTTCATACTATTGCTCGTGTAATGGAAGACATCGGTTGGGCAATTATTACAAATTTACACATTTTATTTGCAGTAGCAATTGGGGGATCTTGGGCGAAGGATCGCGCAGGTGGTGCATTTGCAGCACTATTAGCATTCGTCTTAACAAATCGAATTACAGGAGCAATATTTGGCGTAAACGCTCAAATGTTAGCGGATTCAAAAGCGACAGTTTCTTCAGTATTAGCAGGAGATTTAGTTGTAAAAGATTACTTTACTTCTGTACTTGGTGCACCAGCATTAAACATGGGAGTTTTCGTAGGGATTATCACAGGTTTCTTAGGAGCTACTTTATATAACAAATACTATAACTATAATAAACTGCCACAGGCATTAGCATTCTTTAATGGAAAACGATTCGTACCATTCGTTGTAATTGTTTGGTCTACAGTCACTGCGATTGTATTATCACTTTTATGGCCATTTATCCAAAGTGGATTAAATGAATTTGGTCGCTGGATTGCAGCATCTAAAGATAGTGCGCCAGTTGTTGCGCCATTTGTATATGGAACGTTAGAACGTTTATTATTACCATTCGGATTACATCATATGTTAACGATTCCGATGAATTACACAGAGCTAGGCGGAACATATACGATGTTAACTGGCTCAAAAGTTGGACAAATTGTAGCAGGACAAGATCCATTATGGCTTGCATGGATTACAGACTTAAATAATTTATTAGCAAGTGGAGATACGAAAGCATATAACGATTTATTAAATAACGTTGTACCAGCTCGTTTCAAAGCTGGACAAGTTATCGGCTCAACAGCAGCGTTAATGGGGATTGCTTTTGCGATGTTCCGTAATGTTGATAAAGAAAAACGTGCAAAATATAAACCAATGTTCTTATCAGCAGCATTAGCAGTATTTTTAACAGGTGTAACAGAACCAATTGAATTCATGTTCATGTTTATTGCACCAGTACTATATGTTGTATATGCTATTACAACAGGACTTGCATTTGCATTAGCAGATTTAATCAACTTACGTGTTCACGCATTTGGATTTATTGAGTTAATTACTCGTACACCGATGATGGTTAATGCAGGACTAACAAGAGATTTAATCAATTTCGTTATCGTTTCATTAGTATTCTTCGGTCTTAACTTTACATTATTCAATTTCTTAATTAAAAAGTTCAATTTACCAACACCAGGACGTGCAGGTAACTATATTGATAATGAAGATGAGTCATCAGAAGGAACAGGAAATGTACAAGATGGTTCATTAGCAACAAAAGTTATTGATTTATTAGGTGGAAAAGAAAATATTGCTGACGTAGATGCTTGTATGACGCGTTTACGTGTAACAGTAAAAGATTTAGATGTTGTTGCACCAGAAGCGCAGTGGAAACAAAATGGTGCTTTAGGACTAATCGTAAAAGATAAAGGTGTACAAGCAGTATATGGTCCGAAAGCTGACGTATTAAAGTCAGACATTCAAGATATGTTAGGTGCGTAATAATATGAAATTGCTAACTTTAAACTGTCACTCTTGGCAAGAAGAGAATCAAATGGAAAAGATAAAATATCTTGCTAAAGTCATTCAAGAAGAAGAATACGATGTCATCGCATTGCAAGAAGTCAGTCAGTCGATACAAGCTGAAAATGTATGCGGTAACAAGAAAAAAGATAATTTTGGACTTTTACTATTAGAAGAGTTAAAAGCGTTACATGTAAAAGATTACAATATTACTTGGGATTTCTCTCATATTGGTTATGATGTGTATGAAGAAGGATTAGCGATTCTAACGAAACATAATGTTATAAAAGAAGATATGTTTTTTGTATCAGAAAATAAGGATACAACGTATTGGAAAACACGCAAAATTGTAAGTGCAACAATTGCTTATAATGGTAAGAACATCACGTTTTACTCTTGCCACCTCGGTTGGTGGAATGACGAAGAAGAATCATTTAAAGATCAAGTGGATTGTTTGATGGAGCGTGTAGATAGCAATGAACTTTCCTTCTTAATGGGTGATTTTAATAATAACGCCCGTTTGCAAGGGGAGGGTTATGAATATATGATACAAAAAGGTTTGTATGACACATATGAACTAGCAATAGAGAAGGATGAAGGAACAACTGTCCAAGGTGAGATTGCTGGTTGGGATGAAAATAAACATAATTTGCGAATCGATCTAATATTGTGTAACCGAAGTGAAAAAGTTCGTTCTTCAAAAATTATTTTTAATGGTACAAATCGAAATGTAATTTCAGATCATTTCGGTGTAGAGGTTCAATTAGATATATAATAGAAGAAATCCTCACAGATGATGAAAAGCTGTGAGGATTTTTTTTAGGAATACAAGTATTTCCAAGAGAAAATACTTGTATTTTTTATGACATTTCCTATATATTTGTTATTATTGAATGTAAAACTAATTTGGTCATTTTGTATGCATACTTTTTTTACTTCGTTATATAATGAAGTAAGTGAAATATTTAATGGAAAAAATAGTGTATTTTCGTTTAATCCACGATGTAGAAAGTGATATAATTGCAAAATGTATGTATCATTTTCTAAAGAAGGAAAAATATATAATTAGGTGATAACTTCTATGAAACAAATTTGGCGTATTTATAAGACAGATTTACGGAATGTAGCTAAACATTGGGCTGCAATTGTTATTGTTTTAGGGTTAATGATTTTACCATCGTTATATGCATGGTTTAACATTAAAGCTTCTTGGGATCCATATGGAAATACAAAAGAGGTTCCCATTGCAGTTTCTAACCAAGATGCAGGCTCTAATTTAAGAGGGAAAGATATCAATATCGGGAAAGAGATTGTAGATTCTCTTAAGAAAAACAAAAACCTTGGTTGGAAATTTGTAGATGAAAAACAGGCAATTTACGGAGTTGAGCGTGGGGATTATTATGCGAGCATTACGATTCCGAAAGACTTCTCTGAAAAAATTGCAACTGTTCTGGATGAAAATCCAAAGAAACCAGAACTGGATTACTATGTAAATGAAAAAGTAAATGCGATTGCACCGAAAATTACAGCAAAAGGTGCATCAGGTATTACAGAAGAAATTAGTAAAAACTTTGTTAAAACAGCAAACGGTGAGATTTTTAAAATTTTCAATGACCTTGGAATCGATTTAGAAACAAACTTACCAAGCATCGAGAAAGTAAAAGATCTTGTATTTAAGTTAGAAGCGCAGTTCCCAGAAATGAATACACTTATGGATAAGGCGTTAGATGATGCGACTCGAGCAGAAGATCTTGTGAAAGTGACGCAGAAAGAGTTGCCAGTTGTAGAAAGTGTTATTAATGATGGGCAAGAAGCGTTAGGGAACTTAGATAAGTTCTTTGCAAACAATGATCAAACATTGCAAAATGCACCTGGGACGATACGAAATCATTTAACAGCGGCTAAAAATGTAATGGATAAAGCTAATGCTTTTACGGATTTTTTAATGCACCCGGGAATAGACTTTTCTGGTATGAAAGGATTGCCGGAGTTTCCAGCGCGTCCGGATCTTTCAAAGTTAAACGATGAAGGTTATAAAAATATTGCAAGAAATATTAATCAAACAGTGAATAACGTTTTAAACTCGGCACGTGCAGGAACAACATACGGTAAAAGTGTTGTAAACGGATTGCAAAATGGTCAATTTGATCCAGAAAAGGCAAAACAAGATCTTAATGCGGTTTCTGAAAATCTTCAAGGTCGTACAGATAGTATCACATATCTTATTAATGTATTTACTGAACTACAAAAATCGGCGACGACTGATTTTGGTCAAAGCTTTTTCAAAGATCGTGTGGATCGCTTAACTAAGCTTAAAAGCGGTATGGAAAATGCAAACAACGGTATTAAAGATATTGTAAATGTTATTGGCACAGGTCAAGAAGTAAAGAAAGATGTAACAGATGTAGCGAATCAAAAATTAGATGCAGCAAATGGATTAATTGATCAAGCAGAAAAAGATTATAATGAAACGTTTGTAGCAGATTATAAAAAAGCAGTTAGCACAGTTGATCAAGCTAAAGCTGATGCAAATGAAGCGTATGATAGTGTGAAAAATGAATATGATAAGTTCAAAAATGGTGTTGAAGATGCTAAAGCAAACATATCAAATAAAGGTGTTACTGATTTAGAGTGGGCAAAAGTATCTTTAAACGATTTAAATGGTCAATTACAAGCTACTAATAATCTAATTGGTGATGCGATTCCGGTGTTAGAAAGCACAAATAAGGTATTAGCAGATGTAAATAGCGGAAAAGACCTTAATGGCGGAATTGCAAAATTGAACAAAATACAAAATTCTGTTCAAAAAGGTATAGATGCAACGAATAAGGCAACTACGCTAATTAACAATGGACAGAAGCCTACAAAAGAGGTTGTAGAAAGTATTAATGAAGCAACTCAAAATGCTTCAGCTCAATTAGGAGATTTCTTAGCAACATATGATTCAGAAATCGTTCCAAACTTTAACACAGCAATTGAACGTACGAAACGTATGTCTAAAAACACATCTCAAATTTTAAAAGAAGCAGACAAAAAGCTTCCAGACGTTAAAAAGTTACTAGAAGATTCATCAAAAGGTTTAGTTGACGGTAAAAAGAAATTAACAGACATTAAAGCTGAAATGCCGGAGACTGAGAAAAAGATTAAAGAATTAGCAGATAAAATTCGTGATTTTGAATCTGAAGAAGATTTAAAAGACATCATACGCTTATTGAAAAATGATGTTGAAAAGCAAAGTGATTACTTTGCGAATCCAGTAAATTTAAAAGAGAATAAATTATTTGCGATGCCGAACTACGGTTCAGCGATGTCACCATTCTATACAGTGCTTGCATTATGGGTAGGCGCATTATTAATGGTTTCATTATTAACGGTAGAAGTACATGAAGAGGGCGCAAATTATAAGAGCCATGAAGTTTACTTCGGACGTTTATTAACATTCTTAACGATAGGTCTTTCACAAGCGTTTATCGTATCGATGGGAGATATATTCTTACTCGGTACGTACGTAGTCGATAAGTTCTGGTTTGTATTATTTAGTTTATTTATTGGTGGGGTCTTCGTTTGTATCGTATACTCACTCGTTTCTATTTTCGGAAACGTTGGGAAATCGATGGCGATCATTTTACTTGTACTGCAAGTAGCAGGATCGGGCGGAACATTCCCAATTCAAATGACACCGGCGTTCTTCCAAGCACTTTATCCGTTCTTACCATTCACATACGCAATTAGTGCAATTCGTGAAACAGTGGGTGGAATGCTTTGGGATATCGTAACAAGAGATTTACTTGTACTAAGTGTTTTCGTAGTAGTTATGATTGTTGCTGCATTATTACTGAAAACGCCAATTAATAAATCAAGCGAAAAATTCGTTGAGAATGCAAAAGGAAGTAAAATTATTCACTAAAAAAAGGTTCCTACCGATAGAGGTAGGAACCTTTTTTGTTTAATCAAATTTTAATTTCTTTAATGCTTCTGCGAACGGGTTATTTAACGGTTCTTCTTCTTTGTTCTGTTGTTTCAAATATTTTTGAACGTCACGCTTATCAGCTTTGTTTCCAGATTCTTTTTTACGTCGCTCCTGGAATGTCGATAATTTTTCGCGATAGCCACATTTACATGCAAAGATTTGACCTTCACCTTCACCACGTAGTTCTAGTTTCTTCTTACATTGTGGACAACGAGCGTTTGTTGTGCGAGATACATTTTTACGATGACCACATTCACGGTCTTGGCATACGAGCATTTTTCCTTTTTTGCCGTTTACTTCTAGCATCGGTTTACCACAGTCTGGACAAGACTTTGTTGAAATGTTGTCATGTTTATATTTTTTATCGCTCGATTTAATTTCAGAAACAATTTCTTTCGTATAGTTCTTCATTTCAGAAATGAAGACTTCTTTTTTCAGTTTACCTTTTGCGATAGCCTCAAGTTTTTGTTCCCATTCACCAGTTAGTGTAGGAGATTTTAACTCTTCTGGTACTAAATCAAGTAACTGACGGCCTTTTGATGTAATGTGAATATCTTTACCACGCTTTTCAAGTAAAAATGAATTGAAGAGTTTGTCGATAATATCTGCACGTGTCGCTACAGTGCCTAATCCACCAGTCGATTTTAACGTATCAGCAAGTTGTTTATTTTGCGTATCCATATATTTTGTAGGATTCTCCATTGCTGAAAGTAAAGTCGCTTCATTAAATCGTGCAGGTGGCTTTGTTTGACCTGATGTTTGCATAATTAACTTTACAGCTAATGTATCACCTTTTTCAATGTGAGGTAGAAGCTGCTCTTTTACGTCATCAGTTACATCATCGTCTTCAAAGCGATTTTCGTATACTTCTTTCCAACCAGCGTGTAAAACCGTTTTTCCGCGTGCAATGAACGTTTCATTACCAACTTTTGTGCGTAACGTTAGTTGCTCGTATTCGAATGCTGGGAATAAAACAGCTAAGAAACGTTTCACAACTAAATCATAAATTTTACGCTCTTTATCTGTAAAGGATGAGAAGTTAACGTATCCTTCTGTTGGAATAATTGCGTGATGATCGCTTACTTTACTATCATCAACAAATGATTTATTAGGCTTAATTGGCTTTTGTAGTACTTTATGTGCTAACGGACGATATTCCCCGACACCGCACGCTTTTAGACGTTCTGGAAGTGTTCCAACGATATCAGATGAAATGTAGCGTGAATCTGTACGAGGATACGTTAACACTTTATGTTGTTCATATAATTTCTGCATAATGTTTAATGTTTCTTTAGCAGAGTAACCAAACTTTTTATTTGCATCACGTTGTAATTCAGTTAAATCGTAAAGGCCAGGAGAGAATGACTTCTTCTGTTTTTTATCAATTTCCACAACAGTGGCATTTTGTTTATCTAGATTTTTTACAATACCATCAATTTTTTCTTTAATAAAACCACGGCTATTACCGTTTGCATCTTGCCAAGTTAGTTTTAACTTATCAGTTGTTAGGGCTTCGATACCATAGTAAGTTTGAGCCTTAAAGTTCTTTATTTCATCTTCACGACTAGCGATCATAGCGACAGTAGGCGTTTGTACACGACCGCAATTTAGTTGAGCGTTAAAGCGAGTTGTTAAAGCCCGAGTCGCGTTAAGGCCGATATACCAGTCAGCTTCTGAACGTGCAACTGCTGAAGCGTATAAATTGTCATATGCCTTACCTGGTTTTAAATTTGCAAAACCATCTTTAATTGCTTTATCGGTTACAGAAGAAATCCATAAACGTTTAATTGGTTTATTGAGCTTAACTTTATCGATAATCCAGCGTGCGACTAATTCGCCTTCACGACCTGCGTCTGTAGCGACAATAATTTCATTTACATCTTTTCTAAGTAGCTGGCTTTTCACAGCATTAAACTGTTTACCAGTTTGTTTAATAACCGTTAATTTCAAACGCTCCGGTAGCATCGGTAAGTCTTCTAAATTCCACTTTTTATATTTCACATCATAGCTTTCTGGATCTGCTAATGTAACGAGATGACCTAAAGCCCAAGTTACAATATATTTACTACCTTCAAGATATCCGTTTCCTTTTTTATCACACTTTAGTACACGAGCAATATCTCGCGCAACGGAAGGTTTTTCAGCGATTACAACGCTTTTTGACATATTAAAAACATCCTTTCAAATTTCCATAAGTTAAATATAGCATACATTTTCTTGAGATTCAGTTTCGCTCGAGGTTTGAGCTGTTTTAGTGGAATGAACAAAACCCCCACTGATTAAAGTTTCACTTTATACGGAAAAGTAAAGAACTTGTTATTTTACTAGAATAAGAGTAGACTTTGAAGTAGATGAATAAGAAACACATGGGAGTTTGTGGATGCAAACTGAGAGTATGACTAATCCGTCATTGACCATTTGAACCTGTTGGATAATGCCAGCGTAGGGAGAGTGTAAAAGCACATGTTCAGGCACTTTGCATACGCGCAAAGTGCCTTTTTGTGTATCTCCCATCATTATAGTTAGGAGATGAAAAGGATGAATATGAAAGAAATTAGTAAAGTAGTGGATTTAGTGAGGGAATCTAATCCGCTCGTTCATAATATTACAAATGTTGTTGTAACAAACTTTACAGCGAACGGTTTGTTAGCACTAGGGGCATCGCCTGTAATGGCGTATGCAAAAGAAGAAGTAGCAGAAATGGCTAGCATTGCGGGAGCGTTAGTATTAAATATGGGAACACTTCGTCCCGAGGAAGTAGAAGCGATGTTACTTGCTGGTAAGTCGGCTAATACGAATGATGTACCAGTATTGTTTGATCCTGTTGGCGCAGGAGCAACATCGTATCGAACAGAAGTTGCGAGACATATTCCAGCTGAAATAGATCTAGCGATAATTCGTGGGAATGCAGCTGAAGTAGCTAACGTTATTAATGAGAGATGGGAAATTAAAGGGGTAGACGCTGGTACTGGAAATGGCAATGTTGTAAATATTGCAAAACAGGCAGCAGAGGAATTGAATACAGTTGCGGTCATTACTGGAAAAGAAGATGTCGTTACAGATGGAGAGCGAACGATTCTTATTCGAAACGGTCACTCTATTTTAACAAAGGTTACTGGAACGGGTTGTTTACTAACTTCTGTAATAGGAGCATTTGTTGCGGTAGAAAAAGATTATGTAAAGGCAGCAGTAGCAGCAGTAACATTTTATGGTGTAGCTGCGGAACTAGCAGCTGCTAAGACGGTAGAAAAAGGGCCTGGTAGTTTCCAAATTGAATTTTTAAATCAATTAGCGAATACAACTTCAGGTGATATTGAGAAGTATGGGAAGATTGAGGAGTTAGAGCAAGGGGGATGAAACACATGATGCGCATTGAAACCAAGAAAATGTCTAACCTATTACAAGTGTATTTTATTATGGGAAGCAATAATTGCACGAAGGATCCGTTAGCTATATTGAAAGAAGCGTTAGACGGTGGAGTGACACTTTTTCAATTTCGTGAAAAGGGAGAAGGGACTTTAACTGGAGAGGATAGAGTGCGTTTTGCAAAGAAATTGCAGGCGCTTTGCAAGGAATATGGTGTTCCTTTCATTGTAAATGATGATGTAGAATTGGCCGTTGAATTAGATGCAGATGGTGTTCATGTAGGACAAGATGATGAAGGGATTACATCTGTTCGTGAAAAGATGGGAGATAAAATTATCGGTGTATCTACACATACAATTGAAGAAGCAAAATGGGCGATTGAAAACGGAGCTGATTATTTAGGAGTTGGCCCTATTTTCCCAACGAGTACGAAAAAAGATACGAAAGCTGTTCAAGGAACGAAAGGTTTAGCTCATTTTAGAGAACAAGGAATTACAGTCCCGATTGTTGGTATCGGTGGGATTACAATTGAAAATACTGCTGCCGTTATAGAAGCGGGTGCTGATGGTGTTTCAGTTATTTCTGCAATTAGTCTAGCGGATTCTGCGTATGAAAGTACGAAGCGATTAGCTGGGGAAGTAAATAAGTGTTTGTAGATAAAAGACCACGTAGCATGAAAATACTACGTGGTCTTTTATCGTATAAAACAAAATATGCCGCCTAAACTAGTATGTATAAACATATATTGTTTCGGAGGCGAAGGCATGATTGTATTTCAGGATATTATAGCTGCTTATGAGAAAATGAAGGGCATTGTACATATGACCCCATTAGATTATTCAAGTACATTTAGTGAGTTATCACAGAATGAAGTGTATTTAAAGCTGGAGAATTTACAAAAGACAGGCTCTTTTAAAGTACGTGGTTCTTATAATAAAATGGTTTCTCTTGAGAAAGGTGATTTAGAAAATGGTGTTGTTGCGGCATCTGCTGGAAATCATGCGCAAGGAGTCGCTTATTCTAGTAATATGCTTAGTATTCCTTGTACGATTGTGATGCCAAAAGGTGCTCCGTTAAGTAAGGTGCTTGCGACAAAAAGGTACGGTGCACATGTAGAATTACAAGGTGATGTATTTGATGATGCATTAGCTTATGCACTAGATTTAAAAGAGAAGACAGGAGCGAAATTTGTACATCCATTTGATGATGAAGCAGTAATTGCTGGTCAAGGTACAGTCGGTCTGGAAATATTACAACAGCTGGAAGATGTAGAGGCTGTTATTTGTCCTATTGGAGGTGGAGGACTAATTGCAGGAGTTGCGATGGCAATTAAAGAACAAAAGCCATCAGTGAAAATATATGGGGTGCAGACACTTGCTTGTCCGGGAATGAAACAGTCACTTGAGGAAAAGAAGGTAATAACAGTAGAGTCGACGCCAACTATGGCGGATGGAATCGCGGTTAAAAGGCCAGGTGATTTGACTTTTGAACTTGTACAACGTTATGTGGATGATGTGTTTTGTGTAGATGAAATGGAAATTGCACGAACGATGTTAATGCTTCTTGAACGGAACAAATTGTTGGTTGAAGGGTCTGGTGCGAGCTCATTAGCTTCTTTGCTTTATCACAAAGTCCCAATAAAAGAAAAAAAGGTCGTATCCGTACTAAGTGGTGGAAATGTCGATGTAAACTTTATTTCGCGTATTATTGAGCATGGAATGGTTGAAGCAGGACGCTTCATTCACATCGCGACAATGATTAAAGATAAGCCAGGCTATTTGCATCATTTGCTCGAGATTGTAACAAATTTTGAAGCGAATGTACTAAATATACATTTAGAACGGATTGGTACAAAGGTATTTCCAGGATATGCGCAATTGCACTTGTCATTAGAAACGAAAGATAGAAATCATATTGAAGAAATATTGAGTGGTTTAAAAAAGAAAGGGTATGTTGTAGAAGTTATTGATTGAAAAAATTAAACAAACGTTTAATTAAAAAAGCACAAACCCTTTTAAATTATAGGTTTGTGCTTTTTACTTAAAACATAATTGAAATTAAGAGCATTCCAATTCCGATAGAAGTAAAGGTTGCGATTAAGCCGGGAATCATGAAGCTATGATTTAAAACATATTTACCGATACCTGTTGTACCAGTGCGGTCGAAGTTAATGGCAGCAACAATTGTTCCATAGTTTGGAATGAAGAAGTATCCGTTTACTGCAGGGAACATAGCAATCAGTAATGCTGGCGGAATACCAAGAGATAGTCCAAGTGGCATTAAGGCACGAACTGTTGCTGCTTGGCTGTACAGTAAAATAGATAGAATGAATAATGCGATAGCAAATAGCCATGGTGCACTTGTAACTAAGTGCTGAATTGATCCTTGAATCATATTTAAGTTTCCGTTAAAGAAAGTATCTCCCATCCAAGCGATACCGAAAATAGCAACAACCGCTGTTGCCCCAGCTTTAAAGACGTTACCAGACACAATGCTTTCTACATTTGGTTTACAGAAAATAATAATAAGAGCTGCGATGGTTAACATAACCATTTCAATTGTGTTTGGCATGGAAAGACGAACTAACTTCCCGTCAACCATCCATCCCGGACGAAGTGCTTCAAATGAACCAAGAAGTACGACAAGGAAAGTTCCTACTAGGAAAAGAATAACTGATAATTTAGCGCCTTTTACACCTACAAATTCTTTTTTCTTTTCAAGCTTAGGAATCATACCTTCTTTTAATCGTTTTAAGTATTCAGGGTCTTCATTTAGTTCTTTCCCCATTTTACTAGCAACGAATGCAGCTACCATACAAGCGATGAAAGTAGAAGGGATACTTACTTTTAAAATATCTAATAAAGTAATTTTATAGTCAGCTAACATTGCTAAAAGGGCAACTGTGGCAGCTGAAATGGGACTAGCTGTAATTGCTTGTTGAGAAGCGATTACGGCAATTGACATTGGTCGCTCTGGTCTAATTCCTGATTCACGAGAGACTTCTGCGATAACAGGAAGTACAGAATAGGCAACGTGACCAGTGCCAGCACATAGTGTGAACAAATAAGTAACAATTGGAGCGAAAAATGTAATGCGCTTTGGATTTTTTCGTAAAGCTTTCTCAGCTAGATGAACAAGATAGTCCATTCCTCCAGCGGCTTGCAAAGCACCAGCGGCAGTAATTACTGCTAAAATCATAAGCATTACATCGATAGGAGGAGCGGTTGGTTGTAAGTGGAAGACAAAAACGAGTATTGCCATACCAACTCCACCCATTACTCCTAAGCCAACTCCGCCTAGGCGTGCACCAATAAAAATGCAGAGTAATAAGGTAAGAAATTGTAGCCAAAACATGATAAATTACCTCCGAAATTCATAAGTTAAGATATATTCGAATAATTTAATTTAAATGAAAATTAGTGAAATATCCGAAGGGATCTTTGATTTATATACGTTTTTTATTATATAACATAAAAAAAGTAACATTCACGTATTTTGTTAAATTATTTCGAAAAAATAATACATTGGAATTTTATATTTATATCTCTAAATAAGTAGACATTTTAATTTAAATGTTGTAACCTTGGAAAGAGAATAATTTAATTCTCATAGAACTCCCATATCGTTCAACTCGTTCAGCGAGAAAGGCAAACTGATGGAAACATGAGGGCGCAAAACTATAGGGGCTAAGGTCGAAAGGCTATGCTAGCCAGTTACCGGACGGATAGGGTTGGTCTTGACCAATGCTTTTTACATTGGTCTTTTTTTATTCTCGAACATATTGAGAATCATTTCAAACAAAATATTGATATATTTTGTTTTTTTGTTTTAAGTAATTAAGGAAGGTGAATATTGATGAAAAAGTATTGGCATAAGTTATCGTTTCTTCAAAAGAACGTCTTATTAACTGTATTAGTTATTTTGACGCTTGTTGGAAGTATGGGAGCGTTAAGTTTCAATTTGTTTCAAAATAGTATGATGTCTTTATTTGAAAGGCAGTCTATTGAAACCGGAGAGATAGTAGTACATGACTTGGATACAGAATTAGTTAAAGATATGGCGAAAGATCCTACAACCGAAAGAGTGAAAAAAGAAAAGTTAACAGAGCAATTAGATGAAGTGACAAAAGGTTTAAAAAGTGTGGGACAAACGTATGTTACAGGAGCAAAGCCAAATGAAAAACGAGAATTACAACTCGTTGGTTTGACTACAGAGCTAACAAATGCAGTGCCTGTAAAGCCGGGAGATTATTATGAACAACCGACTCATTGGATGGATGCATATGATAAAGTGATGGACACGAAAAAGGCCCAAATGACAGAAGTATATGAAGATGAATTAGGTTCGTGGGTGACAATATTAGAACCAATTAAAGATGGAGAAAACAATATTGTTGCAATTGTTGCGGCTGATTTAGATGCTTCTATCGTTCCTAGTACAAAGAAGAATTTTATGATACAAGGTTTACTCTTTATTATTATTTCATTAGCAATCGCGACTATTGCTCAATTCTTTATCGTACGTAACTCGTTAGCTCCATTAAAAGATTTACGAGAGGGATTACGTAAGATTGGTGAAGGTGACTTAAGTATTAAATTAAAAGAAAGACCAGATGATATTGGAATTATTAATGTTTATTTCAATGATACAATTGAGAAATTTAAAGGGATTATAGATAAAGTTAGGCAGACCGCTGAGCAAGTTTCTTCTTCTTCACATGAATTGTCGGCAAGCACAGAGGAAAATAGCATGGCAGTTCAAGAGATTGCAAGTTCTATTGAAGGTTTAAGAGTAGGGGCACAGTCTCAAGAAACTTCAGTCCAACAATGCTTAGGAATTGTGCATGGAATGGAAGATAAGGTAGAAGAGATAACTGGAGCTGCGAAACAAGTTGCGGTTGCCTCAGAAGGTATGGAGCAACATTCAATTGAAGGTAATGAAGTGATTGGACAAATTATTAATCAAATGAGTTTAATCCAAAATGCAGTGAAAGATTTATCTTCTATTATTTATTCGTTAGAAACAAGATCAAAAGAAATTAGTGATATTGTAACTGTAATTACAGGTATTTCAAATCAAACAAATTTATTAGCTTTAAATGCTTCTATTGAAGCTTCTCGTGCTGGAGCAGCTGGAAGAGGATTTGCAGTTGTTGCTGATGAAGTACGTAAATTAGCAGAACAAACTGAAACGTCAGCGAAAGATATAGCAAAATTAATTAGTGAAACACAAGCTGAAACAGAAGAGGCTGTAGTTTCAATGCAAAAAGGTTCAAAAGAAGTAGAATCTGGAATTTCACTTGTTCAAAGTAGTGGTGCTTTCTTTGAAAAAATTTCAAAATCAGCACAATCTGTTAAAAATCAAGTGAAAGCTGTTTCTGGCAATTCGAGTGATATTTTACAAAATAGCCAGAATATCGTTCAAGTCGTAAATGAATTATCACATATTGCAAATACTTATGCGAATAGTAGTAGTAATGTTGAAGAAAGCATGAAGGAGCAAGAAATATCAGTACAAGATATTGCAGAATTAGCGACTTCTTTAAGTTGGCTTTCTCAGGAATTGCAAGAGCTAATTGGTGAGTTTAAAAGCGAATAAGGAAAAGTGAAATTTTAATCAAGGGGGTAGCCCCCTTGATTATGAGTTGAACAAATCTGCCCGTTAATACGGGATAAAAAAGGTGTGAATTTTCACACCTTTATTATATTTAGGAGAGGAATTTACATAAATATGAAATTAGCGATTTCTTATAATGAGATGGTAAAAGAATTTTTAGGGAAAGTAGAAGGGAGTATTCAAATACCTAAAGATGCGCAAAAGATAGAGTTTGGAATAAAAAGAAAAACTATACCATTTCCAAAATTGACTCATATTGTAGATTTAATAGGAGCAGCTGCGACGTGGTTATATCATGTTTCTAAAGAAAAACATATTGTCGTGCTATATCATGTAAGAGGAAGTTTATTTCCGATTACTATTAAAGTTTCTAATTTTCTCTCCTATGAAAGTTTGAATTTGCAGATTGAAGAGCAGCTGGAACAAATTAAAGAAATGAATGAGGAAGAAATAGAAGAGTTTCAAAACGGTAATACATTATATGAAATGTCATCTATTATTATTGGTGAAACATATTATGAGCTACAAGACACAAATACATTACAATTTGTATTTGGTAAAAATATGCAAAGTGTAGAAATAATATATAATAGTGTTAATTGGAAAGAGACAACGATTACTCGTTATGCACAACAAATACAAGGTATTTTAATTGATTCATCACAAAATGCGAATAAACATATAAAACATTTTAATGTTATTACAGAGGCCGAGATGGCACTTTATAGTCAAGTGAATGATACGACAGCAGTATATCCTGAGAAAAGTATCGTCGATATGTTCTATAATACTGTTACTCAATTTCCAAATCGTATAGCTTTATCTTCAAGGGAAGGTACTTTAACTTATGAGGAGCTAAATAAAAAAAGTAATCAAATAGCTCATATGTTAATGAAAAACGGCGTCCAATTAGGAGACTATGTTGGAATATTTATGAAACGTAGCATAGAGACAGTAGTAAGTATGGTAGCTATATTAAAAGCTGGTGCAGCGTATGTTCCGATTGATCCAGATTATCCGGAAAGTAGAATACAGTACATTATTCAAGATAGCCAAGCGAAAGTTATATTGATGAAAGAGACGCCTATAACATGTGATGGGGTTCAAACAGTTTCAATGTATGATAGTGAAACTTATGAAGATATAGATGTACAGTTGTCTATTCATTGTGATGATGTAGCTTATATGATTTATACATCTGGTTCAACAGGGAATCCAAAGGGAACGATGTTAGCACATAGAGGCGTTGTTAATCTGTACACTTGGATGCAAAAGCAATATGAATTGACAGAAGAGGATGTATTTGCCCAATTTCCTTCCTTTAGTTTCGATGCTTCTGTATGGGAGTCATTTGCTTCTTTATTCTGCGGAGGAAACTTGTATGTATTATTAGAGGAAGAGCGATTGTCTGTAGAAGCATTTGCAAATGCAATCTATAAAGTGAAAGCAACTTCGATCTTGGCATTAGCGACAATTTTTGTTCGACAAGTAGCAACTTATTTAGCAGAAGAAGATATATATAAGCTAGCTTCCCTGAAAAGAATTGCGATTGGCGGTGAAATGTTGCCTGTAGAGGTTATTAAATTGTGGAGAGAAAGAATAAATACAAATGTTGAAATTCATAATGTATACGGACCGACAGAATGTACTGTAGTGACGACAACCTATAAAATACCTAATCAGTTAAATGAGGATGTTGCGAGTATTCCCATTGGTAAACCATGTGCTAATTATCAAGTTATGATTTTGGATGAGAATATGAATCTTTGTCCAATTGGTGTACCTGGTGAGTTATATATAGATTCAGTAGGATTAGCAAAAGGGTATTTTAATAAGCCTAATAAAACAATTGAAGCTTTTATTCCGAACCCCTTTAATCCTATAGTTAATATATATAAAACAGGTGATATCGTTAAGTTGCTAGAGGATGGAAATATAGAGTTTTTACATCGGAAAGATGATCAAGTAAAAATTAGAGGACATCGTATTGAACTAGGAGAAATCCAAAGTAAAATTTCTCAAAATCATAATATAAAAGAAAATGCTGTTTTTGCTAAGAAGAGCAAGGAAGGTAGCCAATATTTAATCGCATTCTATACAACTTTGAACAAAAAGGAAATACCAGAATTAGTTTATCAGTTACAAGAGCAGTTACCGGATTATATGGTACCATCTAAATTAATTTATATTAATGAACTACCACTTACACCAAATAAAAAGGTTGATGTTAAAAAGTTAGCTCAGTTAGAAGAAAAGTATGAACCGGTTCGTCTACAAGAATATGTTGCACCTTCTAATAAAGCAGAGAAACAAATAGCAAAAGCTTGGGCAGAGGTATTAGGAATTTCAAAAATTGGAGTGTATGATGATTTCTTTACAATTGGTGGACATTCGTTGAAAGTATTGAGAGTCTTAACATTGTTAAAAGAAGATTTTTCACATTTAACAATTCAAGATTTCTTTAAAGAAAGAACGATATATGGATTAGCTAGAATTGAGAGAGAAGTAAAAGTAGAGACAGAAGAAGTATTTCGTGAATATAAGGTGATTCACGAACCGAATACTATTACTTATTCGAATGTTTTAGAAGACATTAACATCTCAAATGTCTTTTTAACAGGAGCTACTGGTTATTTGGGGTCGCACATATTATATGAATTATTGAGAGATACATCTGCTACCATTTATTGTTTAGTAAGACCGACAAAAGATGTGCAACAAAGAATTATCGATACATTAACAAGCTACTTTAATGATATATGTGAAGAGTGGTTACAGCGTATACAGGCTGTACCTGGTGATTTGGGAGAAGAGTATCTTGGGATGAGCGAAGAGGAATTTATTTTAATTAGTTCTAAGGTCGATACGGTAATTCATTGCGGTGCAGATGTAAGACATTTTGGAGATGTAAAACAATTTAAAAATGTGAACGTCCAAGGCACGAACCGTATGCTAGCGTTAGCCGAGAATGGTGCTATATTCCACTTTATTTCTACAATTGGTATTCCGATAGAATTAGCGGTAGAGCAATGGGATACATATATGGAAACAGGTGATTTCAATTATAATGTAGAGTTAGAGAATGTGTATTCCGATAGTAAACTACAGGCGGAAAATCTTGTTCGTGAAGCTTTGAAGAGCGGCATACGAGGGAATATTTATCGTGCAGGTAACCTAGCATGTCATTCAGAAACGGGTTCGTTCCAACAAAACATTGAAGGAAATGCATTTTATCGTCTTATTAAAACGATGCTTCTAATTGGAAAGGCACCAAATGTGAAGTGGAAAGTTGATTTTACACCAATTGACTTTGCCAGTAAGTCGATTGTATCGTATTTACAAGATCCAAAAATTGTAGGAGAGACGTTACATATTTGCCATCCACATCAAGTTGAATTTGAACATTTTATAAAGCTAATTGAGGGGTGTGGATACAATCTTGAAATGGTTCCACTTTCGGAATATGTAAATATCGGGCTTGAATTAGCAAAAGGAAATGAAGAAATAGCAGAGTTAATTGCTTCTCAAGTTGCAGGAGATGGAGCACAGCAATCTGAAATTGTCATGGGTACTCGTAGAACAAATGAATGGATTAAGAAAAAAGAGCTGATAGTGCCAGCGATTAATAAAGAATTTATTCAGCTGTTATTAGCTCATGGTGAAAAAGTTGGATATTTTCCAAAAGTAATGAAATGATTATGTACGTTTTTGTTTGTTCAATAAAATAAATCATGCTACAATGAGAACGAATTAAGAACCGGGGAGCCAATTGGCTGAGAGGATGTAAGTATACATCGACCCTCAACCTGATCTGGATAATGCCAGCGTAGGGAGTTACTTTAAAGTGATGTAGCATAAGTTATTATAGAATAACTTGTATACAAGGCTTTCCTACATGGTAGGAAAGCCTTTTCTTTTTTTGGAAACATATTTTATAAGGGGGATTTTTATTATGTCACAACAAGTTACAATGTCATTTTCAGTAGTACCGCAAGCAAAAACAAAAGATGTATATTCTGTTGTTGATAAAGCAATTGAAGTTGTACAACAATCGGGAGTTCGTTATGAAGTAGGAGCAATGGAAACAACGTTGGAAGGAGAATTAGATGTACTTCTTGATGTCGTGAAACGTGCGCAGCAAGCTTGCGTCGATGCTGGAGCTGAAGAAGTGATTACTTCTATTAAAATCCATTATCGTCCAAGCACTGGTGTAACGATAGATGAAAAGGTTTGGAAGTACCGTGATGAATATGCAAAACCAGAAGCAATCTAAACTTATTACAACAATTTGGCTTATCCTTCTCATTGCGATATGGGAAGGATCTGTTTCATTATTTAAAATCGAACCGTGGATTTTACCAAAGCCTTCTGCCGTTGTTCAAGAATTAATTGGAATGAAGGATTTACTATTACCAAATACGATGCAAACACTGCAGGAAGTTATAATCGGACTATTTTTTGCGATTTTACTTGGGACGAGTATTGCAATTATTATGGACGTGATACCTTTATTTCGTATTTTAATAAATCCGTTGCTCGTTATTTCGCAAACGATTCCAATCGTTGTACTTGCACCGTTATTTATTATTTGGTTTGGATATGGGATGTTGCCGAAAGTAATGGTCGTCATACTCGTTTGTTTCTTCCCAATTGCGCTTAGTATTTTAGAAGGTTTTCAAACTGTAGATAAAAATATGTTGAAATTGTTGCAAACAATGAAAGCAACGAAATGGCAAATTTACCAGAAAGTAAAGTTTCCGGCAGTGCTCCCATACTTTTTCTCGGGTTTAAAAATTGCAGTTACATATAGCGTGATGGGGGCAATTATCGGAGAATGGCTCGGTGCAAGTGAAGGGTTAGGGGTTATGCTTACGAGAGCTACAAAATCCTTTTTAACTGCTCGAGTATTTGGTGTTGCAGCAATTATCGTCATGGTGACATTATGCCTGTATTTTATCGTGGAGTTTATGGCAAGAATAACAGCACCATGGATATATAGAAAGGACGGCAGAAAATGAAAAAAGGTTTAAAAATTATGTTAGCTGCTTTATTAGCAGTAAGTGTGGCTGGGTGTAATCCGGCGAAGAAAGAAGAAAGTGCAAGTAAAGATAAAAAAGTAAAAGTTGTTTTAGATTGGTTTCCAAATACGAATCATACTGGCTTATATGTAGCGAAAACGAAAGACTATTACAAAAAACAAGGGCTTGATGTAGAAATTATCCAGCCTGGTGATAATGTCACAGCAGAGCAGATGATTGCTTCTGGGAAAGCAGATTTTGCGATGAGCGCACAGGAAAATGTAACATTAGCTCGTGTTGAAGGAATCCCAGTTGTTTCTGTTGGTGCAATTATTCAGCATAATACCTCTGCTTTTGCATCACTAAAAAAAGATAATATGACGTCACCGAAAGACTTTGAAGGTAAACGTTATGGTGGCTGGGGAGGACCAGCAGAAGAAGCGACGTTAAAAACAATTATGGAGAAACATCAAGCTGATTTTAATAAAGTCGAAAAAATCATCTTAGGACAAACAGACTTCTTCAAATCAATCGGTCGTGATGCGGACTTTGAATGGATTTATTATGGATGGGATGGCATTGAAGCGAAGCGTCAAGGAAAAGAGTTAAATACGATTATGGTGAAAGACTTAGATCCAGCGCTTGATTTCTATAGTCCTGTTATTATTACGAGTGAAAAACATACGAAGCAAGATAAAGACTTCGTGAAAAAGTTTATGACTGCAACGACAGAAGGTTATAATTTTGCAATTAAAGAGCCGAAAGAAGCTGCTGATATTTTAATTAAAGCTGTTCCAGATGTGAATAAGGAATTAGTACAAGAAAGTCAAAAGTGGTTAAGTACGAAGTATCAAGATGATGCAAAAGCCTGGGGAGTACAGAAGGAAGAAGTTTGGACGAATTACATGAATTTCTTATACGACAACAAAGTTATTAAAAAGAAAATTGATGTAAAAGATGCTTTTACAAATGAATTCCTTCCAAGTGAAAAATGAGCGGATTACAAATAAAAGATATTGTGAAATCTTTCGATGGAAAGAATGTATTAGCAAATATTAGTGCCTCTATACAGGAGGGAGAGTTTGTCTCTTTTGTCGGTCCGAGTGGTTGTGGGAAAAGCACATTGTTAAATATGATTGCGAGTGTTGAAGAGCCAACGAGTGGAGAGGTATTTTATAATGAGGAACATGTGAGAAAACAAGATGTTGTAAGCTATATGCCACAACAAGATTTATTATTACCGTGGCGATCGGCTTTACAAAATATTGTTCTTCCATTAGAAATTGAGGGGAAATCTAAAAAACAAAGGTTAACAGAAGGAATGGAAGCATTAAAGCAGTTTGAGTTAGATGAATATGCGGATCATTATCCTGATGCATTATCTGGTGGTATGCGCCAAAGAATTAGCTTTCTTCGTACATACTTATGTGAGAAGCCAATTATGCTACTTGATGAGCCTTTTGGAAAATTAGATGCATTTACAAAAATGGAAGTACACAGTTGGCTTTTAAATTCTTGGCATCAAGAAAAGCAAACAATTGTTATGGTTACACACGACTTAGATGAAGCAATTTTACTTTCTGATCGCGTATTTATTTTATCTCAAAGACCAGCATCAATAGTTGGTGAAGTGCAAGTGAAATTACCTCGTCCTCGAACGATGGATATGTTAACATCATTGGAGTTAAAGAAGGATAAGGAAGAAATTTTAAGTGTATTAGCTCCTTATATGAAAAAATAGAAAAAGTCTTTTAACAGTTTTAATCGTTTCACATGAGCTTCTTTCTATGAAACGTGGATAACGAAAGTATGGAATATCGAAGAATGGAACGTTTAAAAATAATCACAAAGAAAAGGCCGTAGCTTATATAAGCTACGGCCTTTTCTTTGTGATTAACATGATTTTCGAGAACTCTTACATGAGAATTGTATGAAGAAGCACTCTTATGGTGCGCTTATAAGCGTGCTTTTTCTGCGATTATGTTTATATTTATAATAATATTAGACGCCTTTCCCTAATAGGCAACTATCTTTTTTGTATATATAGATAGCTTGAAATGGAATGAAAATTATTCCTATATATAAAGAATAAGGTGATTAGTATGGGAAGACAATAGAAATTAAAGGAAATTCATGTAAAATTCAGATGAACTTCACGCAAACTTCATATTGAAAACTAAATATAATTATAATCGGTTATTGTAATTTTAATTTGTGATTTTTCGCAAAATTAAAAGTTTGAATTTAGGAAAGATTATTCAAACCTAAATTCAAACTTTAGTGAAACAATTAAAGAATGTTACGTCTAGTTTTCGCTAATAACGGCATTTAAAAGTTCGGCAGGGTTACCTGTTCCTGCACCTCCTATTGTAATAGATCCACCAGGAGGAATTTCACCGTTCCATCCGGCATTTGTAATTACATAATGATTATTTGTTTTACTACTAATTTTAGAATCCCAAACTTGTGTTAAATTGCCGTTATAATCAAATTCTAACTTCCAGTTTTTAATAGGGCTTGTGCTGTTATTTTTAATTACAATTGAGAAGTTATAGCCACTTCCCCAATTTGAAGTAACTGAAAATGTAGCCTTACCATTACCATCAGGAGGCGTTGTGTTAGCATCATCAGTTTTTACAATAATAGAATTAGGTTGTGATTTATTCCCGGCAGCGTCCTTTGCTAGTATTGAAAAAGTGTATTCCGTATTAGGTTTCAAATTTTTAATTGTAATGCTATTTGATGTTGTACTCCATTTTTCTTCCCCAGCAGTAACTTCATATTCAGTAACTCCCACATTATCAGTAGATGCAGTCCAGCTTAATTGGACTGAGCTTGAGGTTTTATTAGTAACCACAATGTTTTTTACGTTCGTTGGTGATTCAGTATCTTTTTGACTGATAGGTCCACCAAGTAATTCGGTTACTAACGTATCAAGCAATTTTGGACCACTACAGCTATATTTTGGACTTGTGCGACAGTCACCACTAAGTTCCCAAAACATTGCTCCACTTAAACCTTTCGTTTTTATATAATCTGTTTTATATTTCATAGATTCATTGTCATCGTAGCTAATAAATGTGCCTGTAGTAGCATTGTATAAATAAGGTACTTTAGCTGTATCATTCCAATAGCGTACAAAACCATTTTTGTTTACGTAATTCGCTGCTAAATCACCGTAATCATAAACACCCGTATCACCAGTAGAATAATCATCCCAAGTACCTTTAGATGCTAGTTTGCCATCACTACCTGGTTTACATGGTTGATATTGCCCATTATTATCTTTTCCACAACTTTTCCAACCACGTCCGTAAAATGGTACGCCTAATACGAGTTTATCAGCTGGTACACCTTCATTTTTATAAACGTCAATAGCTCCATCTACGTAAAATTTCGTATCAGCTGCTGGATCATTCGGATCTTTATATAATGCGGCATTATGGTTAGAAGTTGCTTCCCAACCGCCGTGGAAATCATATGTCATAATATTAATCCAATCGAGTATTTGAGAGATTTTCTTTAACTCTGTATGATCGGCATAACGTTGACTTGCCCCTGAAGCAATTGTTAATAAATATTGTTTTCCATCTTCAGTACCGGCTTTATTTAAAGCATTTCGGACATCTTGAAGAAGGAGTGTGAAATTTTGTTTATCTTCAGGACGGTAACTACCACCAGGAATCGTTTCAACACCTGGATATTCCCAGTCTAAATCGACACCGTCAAATCCGTATACACGTAGGAAATCGACTGTTGATTCTGCGAATACTTTTCTAGTTTTTTCATCAGCTGCCATATCAGAAAATCGATTAGACCAAGTCCAGCCTCCGACGGAAATAATGGTTTTTAAATGAGGGTATTTAGCTTTTAGTCGTTTTAATTCTCCGAAGTTGCCACAACGGGCATATTTATCACAATCTTCCCAAGTTGTACCTGATCCTGGATAAGATTTTGTGACATCAGCCCAGGGCTCACCTAATACGAGAGTACCATTAGGAACTTCTTTATTTTGCAACGGTACACCAGATTCTTTACAGTTCCATGTTTGTTTATTTGGATTATCGGGATGTGTAGAAGGATTTCCATGTTTTCCATTCCAGCAAATATCAGCAAACGCATAGTTTAAATGAGTGAGCTTTGATGCATCGATGTCTGCAACTTGATAATTACGTCCGTAGATGCCCCACGAAGGAAAGTACCCAATAATTTTTTGATTTTGCGTTGGTGAATTTGCTGATGCGAGATTTGGAGTAATAAAATTTGCGAGAAAAAGAGGTAAGAAGAGTAGTAGAGATAGCAATAGTAATGTGAATTTTTTTGACCTCATAGTCATTTCCCCTTTCAAGGTAAAAGATATATTTAAAGGCATTTGCCGATAAATCAAAGTGAATCTAGACGTATGAAACGTCTAGATAAAAATGATCAGACATCACGAAGTCTATACAAGAGAGCTGGGGTGATTAAATCGTAACAAATGTAAGATTTAGTGTAAACGCTTTATTGTATGAAGAAAGACTTTCTCAATACAAAAAGGCTTTAATACAAACTGCATATGAAAATGAAAGACCGGTGAGGAAGAAAATAGCTTATTATAAATAAATTTGAGAAAAAATTGTATGAAGTCAACTTGTAATGGGGTGGTAAGATGGTGAAATTTCATATAAAATAATAGTAAAAATATGTAAGGAAGAGGATAGTGTGGATGTGTTTTTGAACATTGCTGAAGAAAAGGTTCGACAAGCAATCTGGAATGGTGATCTGGATTATATTTCGGGAAAAGGAAAACCACTACAATTAGAAGATCTTTTAATGGTACCTCTAGAGTTAAGGATGAGCTATAAAATTTAAAAAATGCGGGAATGATTCCAGCAGAAATGGACTTACAAAAGATATATTAAAAATAGAAGATTTAATTGCTTGCTGTTATGATGAAGTAGAGAGGAAAAAATTACAAGAAGGGTTAACAGCAAAAACGTTGTGTTTTCAGCAGGTAATGGAAAAGAGAAAGATAGTTCAGCATTTCGTAAATTAAGTTAAGAGGGATAAGATGAATACATTTGAAACGATAGAAGAATTAGCAACATATATTGAAGAACAGCAATTAGTACTTCTATTTATTAAAACAGAAAATTGTGGTGTTTGTGATGTCATGTTAAGGAAAGTAAATTACGTATTAGAGAATTATGATTACGTAGAGAAAATAGAGATATTACTACAAGACATGCAAGAAGTTGCGGGGCGATATGCAGTATTTACAGGGCCGACAATTTTGTTATTTCATAATGGAAAAGAGATCCTTCGTGAATCGCGCTTTATTTCACTTGAAAATTTAGAGAGAACCATTCAATTATTCGAGAATTAGGGAGGTTTTTATATGGAATTTATTATTGTCATACTATTATTTGTTGTCATTGGAATAATTGTAATAGCTGTTCGATCAAATAAAAAGAAAGTAAACCTTACGAAACAAAATAACATACATAATTCGTCTAATAACTCATCACCGCTTTTTTTCTTTGCTGGATCTGATAATAATGACAGCTCACATGATAGCAGTTCACATGACTGTGGAGGGTCTTTTGGAGGAGATAGTGGAGGTAGTTGCGGTGGTGGCGGTGATTGATAAGAATACGCCTTATATAGGCGTATTTCTTTTTTAAACAAACGTTTGATTAGTTGGCTTACATACGCACACTAACAGTTAAATAAACGTTTGTTTAATATTTTTAACATGATTAGGAGAATAGAAATGGGAAGGGAACCGAAAGTGAAAAATAAAGGGAAAATAGCATTGTTTTTATTAGTTGCTGGAGGTGTATTTCTTGTTAAACTTGGATTTAAATTTGGAACAATACATATGATCCGAACTTGGTTTGAAAGTACGTTTTCGTAAATAAGGAATATAGCCTCTTGCGAAAGAGGTTTTTCATTTGTTATCATTAGACTGAACGGTCGGTTTAAAGAGGTGTGAGTATGAGAAAAAGCGCAGAAGAGATAAAGAAGGAAATTGCATACAAAGCAGAAAATCTGTTTTCACAAAAAGGCTATGCAGCCACATCTATGGAAGATATTTGTGAAATTACAGAGCGAAGTAAAGGGAGTATTTATTACCATTTTAAAAGTAAAGAAGAATTATTTTTATTTGTAGTAAAACAGCATACGTATGATTGGCTTGAAAAATGGAATGAAAAAGAGAAGTTGTATAGTACTAGTATTGAAAAATTATATGGTCTCGCAGAATATTATGTAGAGGATATACAACAACCTATTTCGAGTGCAATAGAGGAATTTTCTATGAGCCAAGTTGTGAGCAAAGAGGTTCTAGATGAATTATTAGCTTTAACTAGAGAATCATATGTTATGTTTGAGAGATTAATCGAAACAGGTATACAGTCTGGAGAGTTTCGTGAAGAAAATGCGCGCGATTTGATGTATATTGTACATGGCTTATTATCAGGGCTTGGAGTGCTTTACTATGAGCTAGATTATAACGAGTTAAAGCGAGTTTATAAAAAGGCAATAGATGTATTGTTAAAAGGGATGGCAGCTGAATAATAAGTCAGCGGCTTTTCTTTTAAAACGAATTAGACCGAATGGTCGGTTTATAAAAGGAGGAGCGGAAATGAAAGCTTTATTTAAAAATCGAGCATTTATGCTCGTTATGGCATCCGATATTTTACAACAATTTGCGATTTGGATCAGAAATATGGCCCTATTGTATTTCATAATGGAGCGGACGAATAATGATCCAGTTTCAGTGTCACTATTATCGGTCATGGAATATGCACCTATTTTTATTTTTTCTTTCATTGGTGGCGCCTTAGCAGATCGCTGGAACCCGAAAAGAACAATGGTTGCTGGGGATGTGTTAAGTGTACTGTCTATTATAGGGATTGTTTTATTGTTAAAGATTGATTACTGGCAGGCAATATTTTTTGCGACACTCGTTTCCGCAATTGTAGGTCAGTTTTCTCAGCCTTCATCTTCACGCATATTTAAGCGCTATGTAAAGGAAGAACAGGTAGCAAATGCGATTGCATTTAACCAAACATTACAGTCATTGTTTATGATTTTCGGACCAGTTGTAGGATCGCTTGTGTATACACAACTTGGTTTATTTACGTCACTATATAGTTTAATCATTTTATTTTTATTATCTGCTATCGCCCTTTCATTTTTACCGAAATGGATTGAACAAGAGCAAGCAGTGAAGGAATCATTAAAAAATGATATAAAAGAAGGATGGAAATACGTTCTTCATACGAAAAATTTACGTATGATTACGATCACTTTCACAATTATGGGCTTAGCTGTTGGATTAACGAATCCGTTAGAGGTGTTTCTTGTAATAGAACGTCTTGGAATGGAAAAGGAAGCAGTTCAATATTTAGCAGCAGCGGATGGAATAGGTATGCTAATCGGTGGTATTGTTGCTGCGGTTTTCGCTTCAAAAGTAAACCCGAAAAAGATGTTTGTATTTGGTATGAGTATATTAGCAATCTCATTTTTAGTCGAAGGGTTGTCCACATCATTTTGGATTACTAGTTTGATGCGATTTGGAACAGGTATTTGTTTAGCTTGTGTTAATATCGTTGTCGGTACGCTTATGATTCAACTTGTACCAGAAAATATGATTGGAAGAGTAAATGGAACCATTTTACCAATGTTTATGGGGGCAATGTTAATTGGAACATCACTAGCTGGAGGATTGAAGGAAATGACTTCATTAGTTATTGTATTTTGTATAGCGATGTCACTTATTTTATTAGCGATTGGACCAGTTCTACGCATGCAAATAAATAAAGAAGATGTCGCTAATAAAGAGGAACTAACAAATTCGTTAGCCTCGAAATAACCATTGTAAGGGAGCAGAATTGCTCCCTTTTCTTGTGGCAGTCTTTTGACAATGAAATGTACCGATTATATACTAATGTTGTAAAAACGATTTTACATGTTAGGAGAAAAGATGTGAAAAATCAAATTTATGAATTACGCACTGAAAATAATATTTCACAAGGTGCATTAGCTGATAAGTGTAGCGTATCAAGACAGACGATAAATGCAATTGAGAATAATAAATATGATCCAAGCTTAGCGTTAGCTTTTCGTTTAGCGGAAGTATTGGGAACAACTGTTGATAAACTATTTTTGTATAAGCTGTAGGGGAAAGAGAAAATAAGTCTTTTAGTTACGACATTAGTAGTTATAAGTATGCTAGCATTTTGCACTTTACTATTGGTTAATTGAACTTCAAGTAAACTGGTATGCACTATTTATTTGTAGCATCGCATAATGTTGAAGGGGCAAATGAGGAGAAGAAAGATTTAGAAAAACATGTATGAAAAACAAGTGCAAATGTTACATATTATGTACGCATTGTATTTATTTTTTGGTTTTTTTTCGCATCGGTAGGTTTTAATAAATGGATAGATTTTCATGATGTACCGCTTTTACTTACGTTATGTGCTGCTAGAGTTGTAAAGCCAGCTGTAGTGTTTTTACTTGTAAAGCGTTATCGTTAAAAATAAAGAAAGATCCTCTTCTTGTGTGAAGGGGATCTTCTTTTTATAGCGTTTTAGTTTTCGGATTAGGTGGTGTAACGGGTGTATCATTTTCAGGAACTCTAGTTAATAAGAATCCACCGATAATAAACAATACGATAATACTAAGGACACCAGCGTTTGTTTTTCCCGTTAATTGCGTTGTAACACCGACTAATACTGGACCCATGATCGCGGCAAACTTGCCAAATATATTATAAAATCCGAAGAATTCATTTGCCGATTCTTTAGGTACTAGTTTTGCAAAATAGGAACGACTAAGTGCTTGAATACCACCTTGAGAAGTGGCAACTAACATTGCTAAAATCCAGAAATCGAGTGTCGTTTTTAAGAAATAAGCATATGTGCAAATGATGATATAAATAATAATACCAACATATAGCATTTTTTTCCCTGTAAATGTTTCTGATAATTTTCCGTATAATAAAGCGAATGGACAAGCTACAATTTGTGTGACAAATAAGATGATTAATAGATTCGTTGCACTAATACCGAGATCTGTTCCGTAAGCGGTAGACATAGTAATAATTGTATCGACCCCGTCAATGTAGAAGAAATAGGCGATTAGGAACATAAAGACTGTTTTATATTCTTTAATATTTTTAAAAGTATCAGCAAGGCGTTTGAAGCTCATTGCAATTGGTCTTGGATGGCGTTCAATATAATGTGTTTGCTCTACGTTTTTTAGCATTGGAATTGTAAATAATCCCCACCAAAGAGCTGTTATTGCGAATGAAATTTGACTGGCAATGCCGACTGATAAAGGGATAGTGCCTTTTTGAGCAAGAATAATAAGAGCGATACAACCGATAAAAGGAATTGTGCTCCCAATATAGCCTAATGCAAAGCCTCGTGTAGAAATTCGATCCATTCTATCTTTAGAGGTAACATCTACTAAAAATGCATCATAAAAAATGTTTGCTCCAGCAAAACCGACTAGTGCTAGCATATAGCAACCTAGTAATAAGTACCACTGGGATGTTGGGACGACTGCTAGCATACTTGTAAATACGATGCCGAGTCCAAAGAAGAATGTGAAAAATCGTTTTTTAAACCCTTTATAATCAGCAACTGTGCCGAGAATAGGAGCAAGTATAGAAATTAAAAGTGTAGCGAATGAGTTTGCATATCCCCAATATGCTGTTGAAGTTGCACCAGATAGTCCAGCTTCTTTTGCAGCTGCTTTAAAGTAAATTGGGAATAGTGCAGTTGTAATGACGAGCGAATATACCGAATTCGCCCAATCATATAATATCCAGCTTTTTTCTTGTCTGGACATTTTTTTCATATAATGTTCCCCCTTAAATTGTTCTACTAACAGTGTACAAAAATAAAAATTATAAAAAGAGAAACAGTGATGATTTTTACATAACTTTTACATATATACACAGTTCTTTACAATTGTAGTAAATCCTCTATAATGGATCCGTCTGTTTCGCCTAAGTGCAAACCGAGTAATCTTGCGATAGTCGGACCTTCATCAATAAGTCTCATATACGGGATTGTAACGCCACTTTGAATACCTTTTCCAGCAGCGATAAAAATTGTTTCATAGTTAGGCTTTGTTGGGGAGTAACCATGAGTTCCAAATGTATATTTTTTACTAGAAGTAACATCTTTTTTAGTAATTTCTTTTATAAAATCACCGGTATAATTTTCAGTGAAATAATACCCCTCTTGTGCTTCCAACATAAATAAACAATTACCATCTGCACCGGATTCTTTCGCCGCTTCATCATGAAGTATAAATTCAATGCCATTTTGTTTATTTTGAAGCAGTTCTTCAAGAAGTAGTTGTACTTCCCGAATGGTATCCGTATCGTTTTTGTCTTTCACATATACATAGGCAGAACCGTCGCAACTTTGACAGTAGGCCTTCCAATCTACTAATTTACCTTCTTTATTTAGAGATATAAGCTCTTTTTGATGGAATAGCACATTTAATTGAATTGATTTGTTTTCACTTAAAGCGCTATGATCACCAAGGGCAATAATTGTACTTTCTTCGTATATTCCACTTTCTTCTAATGCATGAATAATTTTTCCTAGACGTTCGTCGTGCCTATGGATAGCTGCTATTGTTTCGTTAGATTCAAAGCCATGATAGTGTCTTTGTGTGTCTAAATCAGTGAAATGCACAAACATGACATTAGGCCTTTTTGTAAGGATTGTATGTACAGCAGAAGCAAGAACGAAATCATCGAGTTCAGGTTGTGATAATCCATTTCGTATATGACCGAACCGTCGATTTAAATCTAATTGGTATAGCGGGCTACCGCTAAATAATGAAACTAAAATTTGATTTTGCCACGGTCTATTTGGAAAGATTTCCGGTAAATTGTAATCAATGTTTGCTCTTCCAGTAACAGGCCAAAGAAGGGCTGCTGTCGTTAAATTTGCTTTGCGTGCTTCATCATATAATGTTGTTCCTTTTATCGATTTTCGGTACCAATGCCAATCTGGTGATTCACGTCCTGGTTGAAGTAAAGTATTGGTAACAACACCATGTTTATTAGGGTAGTTTCCAGTAACGATTGTTGAGTGGCTTGGATATGTTACAGAAGGATAAATTGGTTCTACTTTTTCTACAACCGCGCCCTTTTTTATTAGAGATTGGAAGTTAGGTAATTTTTGTAGTATAGGAAAATCTAAAGCTGATAAACAGTCGAATGATAAAATAATGACACGATTAGTTAATGCTTTATCCATAAAGTAATCCTCCTAATTATATAAAACCTATTCTTATATATTACTATTAATACCTAGTAATAAAAATATGTTTCTGAATAAAATTTATTATTTATTTTCAGAAAAATTAAACATATAATAAGTATAAGGGATTGAATGAAAGGAGGGAATACTATGGACTGGCTAGATGGATTTGGTATTTTTTACATCATTGGTGGAATCACGATTCTCCTAGTATTTGCTATTTCATATTTACTAAAGAAACGTTTTCCAGACAAACAGTTTGATATTATATTTTCACTTAGTTTAGTACTTCTTTGTTTAGCTTTCTTTCCTGTAACAATGATAGCTATTGGTGGGTGGGAAGGAATGGGATATGGATTTATTTGTTTCTTCGTTCTACTTGGTACACTTATCGGTATGGTTGCACATCAACTTGTGAAAATCGTTCGAAAGAGCTACGTATAAAACTACAAAAAATGAAAAGAATATATAAAAATAAGAAAATTAGCTATTGTTTTAAAAAAGAATTTGTATTATGATAATCAACAAATTTATTTCGTTATAACGCTGAAAAAGGACTAGTACATGTCCAACCTTTTTTGCAGAGAGAGAATCCGTTTGGCTGAAAGATTCTTAAAGGGCGATATGGAACCTACCTTTGAGTTCTGCATATGCAGCGGGAAATTCCCGTTATCAAAAAGAGAGCATATACAATTTTTGTGTATGAATCAGGGTGGTAACGCCGGCAAAGCTCGGTCCCTATTTAGGGGCGCGGGCTTTTTTGTATTTTCTAAAAGGAGGAAGACTGACTATGGCAAAAGAACAAGTGCAAGCCATTACGAAGATGGAAGAGGACTTTGCGCAGTGGTATACCGATATTGTAAAAAAAGCTGAACTTGTTGACTATTCAAGTGTAAAAGGGTGTATGATTCTGCGTCCGTACGGTTATGCCTTATGGGAGAATATGCAGAAAGTGATGGATGAAAAGTTAAAGGAAACTGGTCATGAGAATGTGTATATGCCAATGTTTATCCCAGAGAGTTTATTGCAAAAAGAGAAGGATCATGTTGAAGGATTTGCTCCTGAAGTAGCATGGGTTACGCATGGCGGAGATGAAAAGTTAGCGGAAAGACTTTGTGTACGTCCTACATCGGAAACTTTATTCTGTGAGCATTTCTCAAAGATTGTTCAATCATATAATGATTTGCCAAAGTTATATAATCAGTGGTGTTCAGTAGTTCGTTGGGAAAAGACAACGAGACCATTCCTTCGTACGACTGAATTTTTATGGCAAGAAGGCCATACGATTCATGAAACGGCAGAAGAATCGCAAGCTGAAACGTTAAATATTTTAAATCTATATGCATCTTTCTGTGAGGAATACTTAGCGATACCAGTAATTAAAGGACAAAAAACAGAAAAAGAAAAGTTTGCGGGAGCGAAGGCAACTTATACGATTGAAAGTTTAATGCATGATGGAAAAGCACTTCAAACAGGAACATCTCATAACTTTGGAACGAATTTCTCTGAAGCATTTGATATTAAGTTTTTAGATCGTAACGGTAAGTGGCAATATGTACACCAGACTTCGTGGGGTGTATCAACGAGAATGATAGGTGGACTTATTATGGTCCATAGTGATAATAACGGACTTGTAATGCCGCCAAAAGTCGCTCCAGTACAAGTTGTTATTGTACCTATTGCTCAGCATAAAGAAGGTGTGTTAGAAAAAGCAACAGAGTTACAAGGACGTATTCAGAAGGTTGCGCGTGTAAAAATAGATGCTAGCACTAAAACACCGGGCTGGAAATTTAATGAGTATGAAATGAAGGGAATTCCAATTCGATTAGAAGTGGGTCCAAAGGATATTGAAAAGAATCAAGTTGTACTTGTAAGAAGAGATACGAAAGAAAAAGAATGTATATCAATGGATCAATTAGAAGAACGCATTCCATCATTACTGGAGGAAATTCATCATTCTTTATTTAATAAAGCAAAAGTATTTCGCGATGAGAATTCGTATAGTGTGACGAATTTCGAAGAGATGAAAAAAGCAGCTGATGAAAAGCAAGGGTTTATTAAGGCGATGTGGTGTGGAGAACTAGCTTGTGAAGAGAAATTAAAAGAAGAAGTTGGAGTATCTTCACGTTGTATGCCTTTTGAGCAAGAACATTTAGCTGACGAATGTATTTGCTGTAGTAAAGAAGCAAAGCACATGGTCTATTGGGGAAAAGCATATTAATACGCTTTCTGATAGATGCCAAAAGGACTTTGGGTTGCATAATAAACTGCAATCCAAAGCCCTTTTTAGTTTTATATTGGTTTCATGTATTTTTTAGATGGAAGGATGTTGGTCTTTATTTTGCATTTTTACGGCGAATAAACAATAACATACCAATTAGGAATGTTGAAAGTCCTATTAAAATAGATGCAGGATAATGTGCTGCAGTATTAGGTAACTTATCACCTTGTTTTGTCGCATTATCTTTTACGTTACCACCTTGTGAACTGCTATCCCCTTTAACTCGATTGCCATCTTGGGAGCCTTTGCCATCTTGCAAACTGCTATCGCCCTTAACTCGATTGCCACCAGAACCGTTGCCACCAGAACCGTTGCCACCAGAACCGTTGCCACCAGAACCGTTGCCACCAGAACCGTTGTCACCAGAACCGTTGCCACCAGAACCACTGCCATCAGAGCCGCTGTCACCAGAGCCGCTACCACCAGAACCGTTGCTACCAGAGCCGCTGCCACCAGAACCACTGCCATCAGAGCCGCTGCCACCAGAACCGTTACCACCAGAACCACTGCCATCAGAGCCGCTGCCACCAGAACCGTTACCACCAGAACCACTGCCATCAGAGCCGCTGTCACCAGAGCCGCTGCCACCAGAGCCACTGCCATCAGAGCCGCTGCCACCAGAACCACTGCCATCAGAGCCGCTGCCACCAGAACCGTTACCACCAGAACCACTGCCACCAGAACCACT
>NZ_CP031292.1:238808-244658 GCF_003355115.1 Bacillus sp. COPE52 | reverse complement strand
GGATCAAACTCTCCAATAAAGTTAGTTTGTCTAGCATCTAAAAATAAAAATTGACGTTTCACGTTGTTTGTTTCGTTCAGTTTTCAAAGAACTACTTGGTCGCTCATTTGCGACTCTCTTATGTTAACATTTTCGTTAATTGATGTCAACTAAGTTTTTTATTTCGTTTGTCGTTTTCTGCGTTATTGCATCGGCGACTTGTTCTATATTACACCTCTATACTCTAATCGTCAACACCTTTTTACAAAGAAATTTAATTTAAATATATTAATACCCTTTAGGCTATATAAGCCCTTACAGTAGTTTCATTAACGAGAAACTCTCTTCTCCTTCTCTTTACTAAATCTATCCTCCGAAACATATTCAATTAAATACTTCATTCGTCAAACCTTACTTAATTTATAAGAATGTTTTCCCTAAAGAAACTAGCAACCTTATTTTAACAAATACTAGTATATAATTAGAGAGTTATTGTATTCCCTAATGTACCTCTTTGCTTATCGTGTTGTACTACCAATAAAACTCTATTAGAAACAGGTGATAATATGAAAGATATACGTATTCTTATAGCAGACGATGATAAAGAAATTCGAAATTTATTAAAAATATATTTAGAACGAGAATTATATATGGTAGATACTGCGATTAACGGCGATGAAGCCTTGCAGTTATTTAATCAAAAAAATTATAACCTCGTTATATTAGATATTATGATGCCAAAAGTAGATGGTATTGAAGTATGTAGAAAGCTTAGAGATAAAACTAACGTACCGATATTAATGCTGACCGCTAAAGATCACGAAGTTGATAAAATTTTAGGTTTAAGCATTGGCGCTGATGATTACATTACGAAACCTTTCAGCATTCACGAAGTGGTTGCACGAGTAAAAGCTCTTATACGGCGTTTTTTAGTTCTTGGAAGTAACAATACCGTTCAAGAAAAAACAACTTTAGCTTTTAAAGGACTCACTATCAATTTAAATACATATACAGTTCATACAAATAAAGAGGAAATCAACTTAACCGGAAAAGAACTGGAACTATTAAAATTCTTTACTTCAAACCCAGGGCAAGTATTTACAAAAACGCAGCTCTTCCGAAATGTGTGGGACGATAATTATATAGAAGATGACAATACCGTTATGGTACATATTCGAAAACTTAGAAAGAAAATAGAAATCGATCCTTCTAATCCAAAATTCATTCAAACTATATGGGGAATTGGTTATAAGTTTGCGGACTTTTAAATATACAAATGGGCCCAAGAGTAAAAATGTCTTTATTTATTACCCTTATCTTAATTACAACTTATCTCTTCTTTTCAAGGATACAATTCATTCAAAATCACAAATCAATGAATACTAAATTAAGTCGTGTATTAAACGGAAATTTACAAACGAGATTATTCACAAGCAATGACCGTTCCTTACATAATATCGTTTTTTCAATAAACGAACTAATAGCTGAATTAGAAAAGGTTCGGATTGAAGCAAAAAGATACGAGAAATCTAGAAAACAACTTTTGTCTAGTATCTCGCATGATATCCGAACACCACTCACCTCCATTATTGGATATATCGATGCTTTAAAAGATGGAGTAGCTGCTTCTGAAATAGAAAAGCAAGAATATCTTAAAATACTTTATATGAAATCAAATAACTTAAAACATCTAGTTGATGAAATATTCAATATGGCAAAGCTAGACGCCAATGAATTCCCACTAAAAGAAGAAGAACTCGATTTTTCTGAAGTTACTAGAGAAGTTTTAATCGATTTTTCACCTGAACTCTCAAAACATAATATCGAACTACAGGTTCTTATACCAGAATCTACTTGTCCTATCATCGCAGATCACCTTAGCCTTATGCGAATTATAGGTAATTTAATAAAAAATGCCATTTATTACGGAAAAGATGGGAAAACAGTAGGAATCGAACTACTAGAAACCAATACAGAATATGAACTTCTTATTTGGGACAAAGGCCCTGGCATTCCAAAACATGATTTACAAAACATATTTGAGCGAATGTACCGAAGCGAACAATCAAGAACCTCCTCTTTTGGTAGTAGCGGTCTCTTGCTTTCGATTTCTAAAGCGCTCGTTGAGAGAAATGGTGGGCATATATGGGTTGAAAGTATCCCATGGAAACGAACTACTTTTGGTTTTTCCATTCCAAAATACACTTCTTTTAAGAAATAGTTAAGAAATGATTAATATGCAGTTAAGCCTTCCTTCTTATTATGTAAGTAAGAACTTATAGAAAGTAGGTGTCTCCTATACATACAATTATAAAAACGACTAACCTTACTAAAGTATATGGCACTCAAAAATCAGTAGATAATCTAAATATTAATGTTCAACAAGGAGAAGTTTATGGATTCATAGGACGCAACGGTGCGGGCAAAACAACAACCATACGTATGCTACTTAGCCTTATAAAGCCTACAAGTGGAAACATTGAAATATTCGGAGAGGATTTATTTCAAAATCAAAAAGATATTTTAAGAAGAATTGGTTCTATCGTTGAGGTTCCAGGGTTTTATGAAAACTTAACTGCAAAAGAAAACTTATTAATTAATGCAAAGATAATTGGGATCCACAAAAAGAATGCCATTGAAGAAGCATTAGAAATAGTAGGCTTACAGCACGAAACAAAAAAGTTAGTAGGAAAGTATTCTTTAGGAATGAAGCAGCGCTTAGGAATTGCACGTGCTCTTCTCCACTATCCAGAACTACTCATACTAGATGAACCAACTAATGGACTCGATCCAATCGGTATTAAAGAAATGCGAAAACTCATTAAATCTTTAGCTCAGGAAAGAAATATAACGATACTCATTTCTAGTCACATATTAGCTGAAGTAGAACAACTAGTCGATCGTATGGGAATTATCCACGAAGGAAAGTTACTAGAAGAAGTTTCTCTTGATACGCTACGCAAATCCAACCGTAAGTACATAGAATTTCAAGTGAATAATGACAATAGAGCCACGATGCTATTAGAAAATCATCTTCAAATTTTTGATTATGAAGTACATGATGAAGGGAATATTCGTATTTATTCTCATTTTGGACAGCAAGGACACATAAACAGAACGTTCGTTCTTAACGATGTTGATGTATTAAAAATGGCGATGAGCGAAGACAGATTAGAAGATTATTTCACCAATCTAGTTGGAGGTGGAACAATTGGTTAAGCTGCTCTATACAGAACTATTAAAATTAAAACGTTCCAATATGTTTTTGATTAGCATTATCGGGGCTGGCGTCGCCCCCTTCTTAGTGGTCGTAGCGTCTTATATACACATAAAAACAAAACAACCTACTCCAACTATTTTGTTCCATCAACTATTCACTGAAGTTAACTTATATACCACTTTAGTTATAGGATTCCCCTTATATGGGGTAGTGATTGCTTATCTGTTTACCCGTGAATATACAGAAGATACACTAAAACATTTACTAACTATTCCAGTCTCACGCATTAGCTTTATTATAAGTAAGTTCATTATTCTCTTTCTTTGGATTATTATGCTTACTTTAGTCGCTTGGGCACTAACTTTATTATTAGGGCTAATAGGTAGCTTCCCTGGATTTAGCACCATCTTACTCTTAAGCTCTCTCGTAAAATTTTTAATATGTGGTGGACTTCTCTTTCTATTGTCTTCACCTATTGTACTATTAACCGTTGTAATGAAGACCTATGTACCACCTATTATATTAACGGTCATTATTACAATGACTAACCTTATGCTCGTGAACTCTAAACATAAAGATCTATTTCCGTGGACCGCTACTCTAGATATCGCAAATAACGAATTACAACCCACATATCCACCAGAGTATTCTTATATCATCATTGCAGCAACAGCAATTTTCGGATGTATTGCAACACTATTCTATTTTAAGAGAGTAGATATTCATTAATTTATAGGAGTGAAACTATGAGCGATATCATCATTGCCTTCATACTCGGTATTGTAGAGGGATTAGCAGAATTTTTACCTATCTCTTCTACTGGCCACCTTATATTAGTCGGACATTTATTAGGTTTCGAAGGAGAAAGAGCAAAGACCTTTGAAATCGTTATACAGTTAGGAGCAATTTTAGCTATTGCGATTTTATACTATAAACGTCTTGTTTCTTTATGTAATATTAAACCTCTTCTACGAAAAGAGAAAAAATTCAACGCATTCCATGTATTTCTTGGTGTATTCCCAGCGGTAGTTGCTGGATTACTATTACATGATGTTATTAAAACATACTTATTCCAGCCATATACTGTCGTCATTGGGCTTGTAGCAGGAGCAATTCTTATGATTTTTGCAGAAGTAAAAAAGACAGAAGCAACCGCCTATTCACTGGATGATTTAACCTACCGTCAAGCATTAACAATTGGATTATTTCAATGCTTAGCGGTATATCCTGGCTTCTCTAGAGCTGGCTCTACTATTTCTGGAGGGTTATTAGCGAAAGTAAATTATAAGACCGCATCTGAATTCTCTTTTCTCATTGCTCTTCCTGTAATGGTTGGAGCTACAGGCTTAGACTTATTAAAAAGTTGGAAATATTTAAGCGTTGATGACATCCCTATGTTTGCGGTAGGATTCATTACCTCTTTTATAGTAGCAATGCTAGCCGTAGTAACTTTTTTGAAGCTTTTAGAGAAGATTGGTTTAAAACCTTTTGCATATTATCGTATTTTGCTGGCTATCTTATTTACGCTTTTCATATTGCTATAGATTCATATAAGTCACATATTACTAAACTGATATTCAAGTTGGAATATCAGTTTTTTCTCTATTTCACCTCTAGTATTACTCACTTCAATATGGCATAGTTGTAATAAATCGCCCTTAATAATCCGAATATTCTTCAAACAGTTATATCCTTTACCGTACGACACAATTGGAAAATTAAAAATCACATATATGGACAGAACGTGTTTACAAACCATATTCATTCCGCATATTCTCTTTCTTAATTCGCAACACACCGATACAAATTTTAAATGAGTACAAAGGCATAACAAATAAGTAAATTTCTCAGGAATTATAAAAAAAACTAAAGATTAATTAGAGTGAGGTAACGATACAAATGAACCCATTAGCACAAACATATTGGGATACTTATTGGGGAAACAATGAAAAACCAGCATCTGTTACAGCTTGGCAATTTGGGGATTCCCCTAATTATCTTGCACAATTAGTAATTGACGGTATCAAAACCGCAACATGCTCCGGTCACATTTTTTATGAATTAGAAAATGAACCACTACCAACGACTAATGATTATAGTATTATACTCAATAGTCAGGATGAACCTGTAGCGATTATTAAGACAATAGAAGTAACTGTAACACCGATGAATGAAGTAAGCGAAGAATTCGCCATCGCTGAAGGCGAAGGCGATCGTACTTATAATTACTGGAGAAACACCCATGTTCGTTTTTTTACAAAGGAACTAAATGAGCTTGGTTTTACTTTTTCTAAAGATATGCTACTCGTTTGCGAACGATTTGAGCTCATTGATGTGAAAAATACAGCAGAACTATAATAAACAGAGCTTTACTGAAATTTCATATTGCTATTTTTTAACACAAATAAGCTCGTTATTTATAGCTCAAGAAAACTACAGATAACGAGCTTATTTTATAAAACACAAAAAAGACGAGTCATTCTGACTCGTCTTAAGCTTGCTTGGCGACGTCCTACTCTCACAGGGACAAGGTCCCAACTACCATCGGCGCTAGAGAGCTTAACTTCCGTGTTCGGTATGGGAACGGGTGTGACCTCTCTGCCATCATCACCAAACTATGAAGGCATATTCCTTCAAAACTAGATAACATT
>NZ_CP031292.1:229941-238758 GCF_003355115.1 Bacillus sp. COPE52 | reverse complement strand
GGATCAAACTCTCCAATAAAGTTAGTTTGTCTAGCATCTAAAAATAAAAATTGACGTTTCACGTTGTTTGTTTCGTTCAGTTTTCAAAGAACTACTTGGTCGCTCATTTGCGACTCCCTTATGTTAACATCTTCATGTTTCGATGTCAACTAAGTTTTTTATTTCGTTTGTCGTTTTCTGCGTTATTGCATCGGCGACTTGTTCTATATTACACTTCTAACCCTTAATCGTCAATACCTTTTATGTTTTTTATTTTATAAATTATAAACCTCTTAATTTCTAATCCATCCCTAGAGATTCTAAAACTCCTTTAGTTAAATTAATAATCGGCAATTTATAACCTTTAGCTTAATACTAATACTTTTCTAAAGAATGAATGTCAGGCTAAGTAAATATATATTAAGGGTAGTAGTGCACCCGAGCTAAAATTACCATTTTCCCCTCTCGCTTATCTCTAGGGGGATTATAAATAAAATACTTCCTTATCTTCTTTTCCTTTACTAAGTCGATAGAAAGGTAAAGAAATCTAATAAACTTAGGAGGCGTTATGAAATGCATGTTAATAAGAAAATCATTTATGTATCCCATGATGCCCATTTCCACGGAGCACAGCTGCTTTCTTTACATACTATTAAAGCTCTTAAAGAAAACTTCGATTACTCCGTCGCAATTATTTCTATTGGATCAGGCATTTTAATCCCCGATTTTCAAAAATATGGTCCTGTTTATTGCTTAGAGAAAGACTACCCCACGGAAGAAACGGTCGAATTATTAATAAAGACTTTATTATCACAAGACTATACCATTGCCATATGCAGTACGGTCATAAGTGGTGATATGGTTGCATTACTAGCTAGGCACAATATAAAAGTTATTTCGTTAATACATGAATTACCGCATTTAATACAACAGTACTCTGCCGAAGGAAAAGCTAGAAACATTGCTGAATCTGCTTACAAAATTGTCTTCCCTTCACAATACGTATATGAAAAATTCCTTACAATCACGCAATTAGATCATCAAAAATGTCACATTCTCCCTCAAGGTTTATTTAACCACAATCCTTATAAGAATAATATTACAGTGGCTAGAAATGAATTACGCAAAAAACTCAACCTGCCTCTAGATAGTAAAATTATTTTAGGTGTAGGTTTCGCCGATTATCGAAAAGGAATAGATTTATTCTCATTTATTGCTTACTCAGTAAGAAAGGTTCATACTAATATTCATTTTATTTGGGTAGGGAGAACAGATGTTCACCTTATGGATACTCTATCACCAAGATATAAAGCACATTTCACATTAGTTGATCCTACTCCAGATATCGGTTTATATAATGCCGGGGCTGATTTATATTTATTAACCTCAAGGGAAGACCCTTTTCCAAATGTTGTTTTAGAAGCATTAGATACAAAGGTTCCTGTTATAGGTTTTAAAAATGCTGGAGGTTTTGAGGATGTTGTTACAGAAAAAACCGGTGCCTTAGTAGACTTTTTAAACTTACCAAAAATGGTCGAAAGAATATATGAACTTATTGGAGATGAAGAGTTACGCTTACAAAAGGGGAGCTTTGGCCAAGAGCTCATTGAAAAAAACTTTAATTTTCTTAATTACATTTATCAATTATTAGCGCTTCTCGAACATAATTACAAAAAAATAAGTGTAATTGTACCAAACTATAATTATGAACACTACTTACCTGACCGAGTCAGATCAATATTAAACCAAACCTACCCCCTTTACGAACTAATTTTCCTAGACGACGCCTCTACTGACAATAGCGTATCAACATTTGAAAAGCTGCTCTCAAAAGAAAATAAGCCTCATCTGAAAGTTCAACGAATTATTAACGAAAAAAACTCTGGTTCTGTATTTAAACAATGGATAAAAGGAGTCTCCGCAGCAACCGGTGATTATATTTGGATCGCAGAATCAGATGACTTATGTGAGAAGACATTTTTACAAGAGGTGATACAAGGATTTCATATAAATAACAAGGTTACCTTAAGCTACACACAATCAAAACAAATAGACGAACAAGGAAATGTAATAGCTGATCATTATTTAAATTACACAAATGATATCGATAAAGAAAAATGGAAAACCCCCTATTTTCGAAAAGGCATAGATGAAATACAAGATACGTTACTTATTAAAAACACTATACCTAATGTCTCAAGTGTAGTGTTTAAAAACATAGATATAAAAAACACAGAAAAACAACTAGCAAAATTTAAAATTGCTGGTGATTGGTTTTTCTATGTTTCCATCCTGCAAGAGGGACATATTCACTTTAATCCAAAGTCCCTAAACTATCATAGACGACATACAAATAGTGTAACGAAAACAGAAGATTCATATTCTCATTATAATGAAGTTGTACAAATGCAGAATTTCATTAAAAAGAACTTTACTATCGACGATATTTCTAAAATGAAGATGTATACATATAGAAAATACCTAAAAACATACTTGAACATTTAACCTTGAACTTTATTTACTATCCGCGTTTTTATAAGACGCTACTATTATTTAGGGGGAATACTCTTTGAAAGCATTTATAGAGGAAAATAAAAACTTAATTTCTCAAATCGCAAACAACTACAATGTAAACGCAAATATCCATCCTGAGGATCACATTTTTCAGTTCCTTGTCACTAATCCAGTCTTTCCTTCTAAAAAAGAAGCGATAGATTATTATTTTAAAGATGGACAAAAATCAGCACAAATACTCTTAGACTTAATTACTTCCTTTTATCCTACTGCAGACAATCCAATTAAATTATTAGAATTTGCATCTGGATATGGCTGCGTAACACGCCATTTATTAAATCTACAAGCAAACTTGAGTATAACTGCTTGTGATATACATGAAGAAGCTATTACTTTTATTGAAAACACATTAAATCATTCTTCTATATTATCTCACCCTGAACCTGAACATTTAAAATTGGAAACTTCTACGTACGATATTGTTTTTTGTTTATCCTTTTTTTCTCATATGCCTGATACAACTTGGTTTCGTTGGCTTCAAACATTGTATAGTGCTGTTTCACCTGGTGGTTTATTCATTTTCACCACCCATGGGTATCAAAGTAAAAAATACTTTGGATTTCCAAATTTAAATGAACAAGGCTATTGGTTCCTTCCTTCTAGTGAACAATTCGATTTAGATGTTAACCAATATGGCCAAACGATAGTTAGCCCCTCTTACGTGTGTGACAAAATTAAGTTATTACCCTATAACCCTATCATTAAAAAATACACTGAAGGGTTTTGGTGGGATCATCAAGATCTTTGGGTAATAAAAAAAGAAGTAAAATAATAAACCATGCTCTGCTTATATAAGTAGAGCATGGTTTATTATTTTTTACTATATAAGAACTCTTCAATCCATAACTTATTTAATCTAATTCCACTTTTGAAATCTATTTTAGGTTCCCAATTAAATTCTTGTCTCACCTTATCTATATTTAAAATGATTTTTTGAACATTTTCTTGTTTTGGTTTATAACAGATAAAGTCTACTTTTCTGTCTGTTATTTTCTCCAATTCCACTATAATTCGTTTTAAAGAAAGACCTTTGCCACTTCCTATATTATATACACAAGATTTCAATCGATTTAATTGTGATAGTTGTATAGTAATTTCAACTAAATCATCGATATAAATATAATCTCTAATAATCTCTTGTGGATTCCCGTATATATTAATCCTTTCATTACTAAGATGTTGGTACAAAAAACAATTTATTGCCCCAACTTTCTTTAAAGGATTTTGATATTTCCCATATGGATTAGAGTATCTACATACAACATAGTCGATGCCGTAGTTTCGCTTATAAAAATACAAATAATTCTCAAGCGAAACTTTTGTGATTCCATATGGAGAAAGTGGTTTCAACGGATGCTTCTCATCAATAGGCAAATATTCAGGTTCCCCATAAACTGTACCCCCTGAAGATGCTAATACAATTTTTTTAATACGAAAATCTTTAACACTTTCCATGAAATTAAGAAAAAAAAGGCTACTGTTAATATCCCCAAAAATATCTTCGATGGAAGTTGCTACATTAGACGTCGCAGCTAAATAAATAATAATATCCACATTCACTAAAGCTTTATATATATCTTCAACATTTTCTAAATCACCTTTAATAAATTCAACTTCATTTATAATATTTCGAGGGAAATTATTTATATGCCTGGAAAATACTTTTACATTTTGCCCCTGTTCTAATAAACCTAACGTGAGGTTAATACCAATGAAACTATTTCCACCTACTATTAAATAATTATTCTTCCTCATAATATCCTCTCTCTAGTAAGCAATTTTTTTACTCTTCACACCTAGAAATGCAAATACATGAACTCGATCATTGTTATTATTCATCCTCTTGTAATTGTATGCCCCTTATACATTTTCATTATCTTTATTTTATATTTTCATTTTAGAATCACTATCTTATCTAAAATGTCCGAAAAAACACTTATAATATTTACTCACCCCCATGAATATAGTTTATTAATAAAAAATCAACCTTCTCTTCCTATATTTCCACTCGTGTATTCCATTTAAAGATGCTTCTACATACACAAAACTCTCGAAAAAGGAGTACAGAACTCATGAAAAATATAAATCAAAAACTTTTAAACCATGTAATTCTACATAAAGATCGAATTCCACACTTCCATAAAGACTTTCCCCTTATACTATTTTGGAGTCATAGAAGCGGATGCACCGCATTAGCTAATTGGTTCTTTTTTCAAATTGGATTATATACTGAAGCAAAGAAATACAATGACTTTATTCATTACTATGAGTTCTGGGTATACAAAAACAAAGAAAATTACATACCTGAGTTACAAAATGTTCTTCTAAAAGGGAAAAAAGATGTTTGTAAACTCGTACGAAATCCCTATACAAGGGCCGTTAGCTCATTTCTATTACTTGCTGACAATCCATATGCTAGCCCACAATGGGAAAGTATCCGAAAATGTTTTTATAATGACAAATATAGTAATGAAGGAATATCATTTAAACAATTTTTATATTACGTTCAAGCACTTGGTCCCAACTCCCTAGTAATGGATATACATTTTAGTCAGCAATATGTTCAGGGGGAAGAAGCCTTCATCCAACGCTACATACCTTTAGAAGATTTTAATAAGCAAATTCCCAAAATAGAAGACGAATACGGTTTAATTAAGTCCGACCTAGCCATACTTACGAATTCAGATCATCATCGCACTCATAAGATGATGTATGAAGGCAGCTATGCAGAACTTAGCATTACAGATGAAGCCTTCCCCCGATTTCCAACATATAAAAGCTTTTACGATAAAGAAACTATGGATTTAGTTACAGAAATATATGCACAGGACTTTGAAATGTATCCATACAAGAAAGGGATATTTTAAGTCTATACATTCTTCAATGAATAAAAGCGAATGTCTCGCATAGCATAAATTGACACTGTAATTCGCGCGAGATTATCCCTCAGCTGGTTATCCCCTTCTATCAATCGTACTTGTATGAGTTTCCTAATTTTCAGCCACTCTCTTTGATTCCTTTGATTGTTGAAGTGTGTCATACTATCCATCAACACATTGCATTTAAAACAGGAGTGATGTCATGTGGAAGACAATTTGAAACACAATACTGGGTACTGCGTTATTTGCGAGAAGGAAACTACATTTATAGAACATAATGATTGGCTTAGAGATCATTACTTATGTTCTACATGCCAATCTATACCAAGGCAGCGAGCTTTAATCCATGTTTTAAATACATTTTTTCCAAAATGGAATTCCTATAATATCCACGAATCCTCTCCTGGAGGAATTACAACTCAGCTACTAATAAAAAACTGTAAAAACTATACATATTCTCAATACTTTAAAAACTATCCTCTCGGCCAATACTTTCAAGGAATTAGATGTGAAAATTTAGAAGACATGACCTTCCCCAGTGAATCTTTTGATTTATTCATTACTCAAGATGTTTTTGAACATGTCATGACGCCAAACAAGGCATTTAAAGAAATAGAACGAGTATTAAAACCTGGTGGTGCTCATGTATTTACTGTCCCTTGGTATCATGCACTCACAAAGACTGTGCAAAGAGCAAGAGTGAATAAAGAAGTAATTGAGCATATTGAAGAGCCCATTTATCATGGAAACCCTATCGATGAGAATGGGTCTTTAGTAACATTTGATTGGGGGCTAGATATGATTGAATATATTTACACACAGGCAAATATGTATACTACTGTTTATTTACAAAAGGATAGATCATTAGGGTTAGATGCTGAATTTTTGCATGTTTTTATTAGTACAAAAAAATCGTAAATAAATTTTATCATTATGTAATTTGGAGGTTTAACAAATGAATAATTTTAAGTTAGGAAGTGATTTTGATAACCTTGTTAGTCCATTATCTGACGTTGAACTTCTAAATCTATTTATACAAAGTTGCTCAGAAACAACAATAAACGGTGTACCCGTACCTTTGTTCCCCCCTGAAGAAATCCAAAAACAATTTGTAGGTGCTTCCTATGAACACGCCCTATATGAAGCATATTTGTTTTATAGTCATATAAAAACATACGCTCAAAATTTAGGGGTTCCCTTGAATAAAGACAGTAAAGTTTTAGACTTTGGTTGCGGTTGGGGACGAATTATACGCTTCTTGTTCAAAGATGTTCGGGATGAAAATCTGCTTGGGATTGATGTAGACCCCTTCATGATTACTCTTTGCAATGAAACATTAGGAAGAGGGATATATAAAACCGCAAGCCCACAACCTCCTGTAGAATTTATTCGTGACAATTCATTAGACATCATATTCGCTTATTCTGTATTCTCACATTTATCCGAAGAAACTGCAGAAAATTGGATAAAAGAATTTTCAAGAATTCTGCGTCCAGGTGGAATCTTCATCGCAACAACACAGGCACGATATTTTCTCGATTTTTGTCAACAATTCAAGGAACACCCTGAATTAATTCAAACAGGATGGCATAAAACTTTATCTCAGGCTTTTCCAGATATACATCGCGCTATCTCGGATTATGAACATGGGAATTTTGTACACAGTCCTACTGGTGCAGGAGATGTTAGAGATAGCAGCTTTTATGGAGAAACTGTTATACCTATGACCTATATTAAAAAGCATTATGAGAAGTATCTAAAACTGCGGGATTTTTTTGATGATGTAAACCGGTTACCACAGGCCCTATTTGTTCTCCAGAAAGATTAACTTCTTTCGTTCATAGTAATCCGCTTAATTTCATGATGAATGATACTTTTTATTTCAGACATATATATGAGAGCACCCAAGACTCTCGTATTAAGCAAACTATAAAACTAAATCCAATACGTAGCATACAAAAACAGTAAGAGAATATAAAATCTCTCGTTTTAAACTTGCTCCACAAAATCAAAAGTAACTTCCCACCACTTGAACTTCGAAGAACATAAGGGGGATATAACTTGAAAATAATCGCTTTTTACTTACCACAATTTCATCAAATAAAAGAAAATGATCGCTGGTGGGGTAAAGGTTTTACTGAATGGACGAATACTAAAAATGCACAACCTTTATTTTCAGGACATTATCAACCTAGGGAACCTTATCAAGATTTTTATTATGACTTAACTACCCCATCCGTAAGAAAATGGCAAGCAGAAATCGCGAAAGCATACGGTATATATGGTTTTTGTTATTATCACTACTGGTTTAAAGGTAAGAGGCTATTAGAAACACCTTTTAATGAGGTACTTAAGATAGGGGAACCAGATTTTCCATTTTGCCTTTCTTGGGCAAATGAGCCATGGACAAAATCTTGGGATGGTCTTGATAAACATATATTAATGCCTCAAGATTATGGAGATGTATCAGATTGGAAAGAGCACTTTGAATATTTATTACAAGCGTTCCAAGATAAAAGATATATTCGTATAGATGATAAACCTCTATTCATTATTTATCGCCCGGGACATATTCCTGATTGTGAAAAAATGCTTAATTATTGGAATGCATTAGCACGAGAAAACGGTTTAAAAGGTATATACTTTACAGAAACATTAAACAGTTTTCCACTCCCTGATATAAATGGGTTCGATGCTAGCATTCAGTTTGAACCATTTTATACAATTGCCCATGATAGCTCTTCAGACATAAATAAAACAATATATGAGTCTGGTATGCAATTAAATGCTTGGGACTACGATAAAGTATGGATGTATATATTAAAACGATCTCCTCCAAAGAAAAAAACATTCCCTGGAGCTTTCGTTGATTGGGATAACACTGCACGACGCAAAAATTCAAATAGCAGTATTTTTATAGGTTCTACTCCTGAAAAGTTCGCAATCTATTTAAGTAAGCAAATTCATCGTACTTACTCTGTTTATAACAGTGAGTTTTTATTTATCAATGCGTGGAACGAATGGGCAGAAGGAACCTACTTAGAACCAGATCAAAAATATGGATTTTCCTATTTAGAAGCGGTTAAAAAGGCAATCGATAGAGGTATGAAAGCATACAAAAAAGACGAGTCATTCTGACTCGTCTTAAGCTTGCTTGGCGACGTCCTACTCTCACAGGGACAAGGTCCCAACTACCATCGGCGCTAGAGAGCTTAACTTCCGTGTTCGGTATGGGAACGGGTGTGACCTCTCTGCCATCATCACCAAACTATGAAGGCATATTCCTTCAAAACTAGATAACATCGCTTCATATTATATGGTTAAGTCCTCGATCTATTAGTATTCGTCAGCTCCACATGTCACCATGCTTCCACCTCGAACCTAT
>NZ_CP031292.1:212076-229891 GCF_003355115.1 Bacillus sp. COPE52 | reverse complement strand
ATAGGTTCGAGGTGGAAGCATGGTGACATGTGGAGCTGACGAATACTAATAGATCGAGGACTTAACCATATAATATGTAGCAAATGTTATCTAGTTTTGAAGGAATATGCCTTCAATAGTTTGGTGATGATGGCAGAGAGGTCACACCCGTTCCCATACCGAACACGGAAGTTAAGCTCTCTAGCGCCGATGGTAGTTGGGACCTTGTCCCTGTGAGAGTAGGACGTCGCCAAGCTATTTATATCATCGCGGGGTGGAGCAGCACGGTAGCTCGTCGGGCTCATAACCCGAAGGTCGCAGGTTCAAATCCTGTCCCCGCAACCAATGGTCCCGTGGTGTAGTGGTTAACATGCCTGCCTGTCACGCAGGAGATCGCCGGTTCGACCCCGGTCGGGACCGCCATTTTATATAAAGAAAAGAACGAAACAAGTTGTTTCGTATTTTTTTATTTGTTTTAACAAAAAACTAATAAAGACAGTCAAACTATCCTTAGGACAACTCCTAAGGACTTTTTTATATATTCAAAACCTGTATAATAAAGAGCAGAGAACATTGTGAGTAAAGTAGGTGAAGTCTGTGAGTAAATATGAAGTAACAACAAAATCTTCTGAGGAAACACAAAGATTATCAGAAAAACTAGGTGAACTTGCCCGGGCACAAGATGTAATTATTTTAGAAGGAGATCTTGGAGCTGGTAAAACGACTTTTACAAAAGGGCTAGCAAAAGGTCTTGGCGTGAAAAGAGTTGTAAATAGTCCTACCTTTAACATTATTAAAGAATATAAAGGAAAATTGCCGTTATATCATATGGACGTGTATCGTTTAGCGGAAAGTGAAGAAGACTTAGGTTTTGATGAGTACTTCTATGGTGAAGGAATTACGGTAGTAGAATGGGCTCATTTGATAGAAGCATATTTACCGAATGAAAAGTTACAAATTAGTTTATTCCATGCTGGAGATGACACAAGGAAAATTGTACTCGAGCCAGTTGGAGACCGTTATATTAGATTATGTGAGGAGCTATTACAAGATGAAAGTACTAGCAATTGATACTTCAAATTACGTAATGGGTGTATCCCTTATTGAGGAAGAAAACGTAATTGGGGAAATCATTACAAATTTAACAAAAAACCATTCTGTACGCCTTATGCCAGCTGTAGAGCAACTATTAAAAGAATGTGGTGTAAAACCAAAAGAATTAACTAAAATCGTTGTGGCTGCTGGACCTGGATCATATACAGGTGTTCGCATAGGTGTGACAGCGGCAAAAACATTAGCTTGGTCACTTCAAATACCAATCGTAGGTGTATCAAGTTTAGAAGTAGTAGCTGCAAACGGTGCTAACTTTAGTGGGTTAATTTGTCCTTTATTTGATGGAAGACGTGGACAAATTTATACTGGATTATATACATATGAAGGAGAGCAGTTAACTTCAATAGAAGAAGATCGAATTATTCTTATTGTAGACTGGTTGCAAATGTTAAAACATAAAGGACAGCCTGTTTTATTTATCGGTAACGATGTTAAATTGCATAAAGAAACAATTATAGAACATTTAGGCAATCAAGCTGTATTTGCTCCTTTCACTAAAAATAACCCAAGACCAAGTGAGTTAGCTTTCTTAGGGTTACAAAAAGAGGAACAAGATGTACATTCATTTGTTCCTAGTTACCTTCGTTTAGCTGAAGCTGAAACAAAGTGGTTAGAAAGTCAAAACAAGTAGGAGCTTGCAGAAGATGGATATGATATTTAGAAAGATGGAACTCGATGATATCGCTCAAATTGTAGCTATTGAAGAAGCATCTTTTTCAACTCCTTGGACTGCAGATGCCTTTCAACGTGAATTAACGATGAATGAACATGCACATTATGTTGTGCTAGAAAAAGATGGCCTTGTAATCGGGTATTGTGGATTGTGGATAATTATTGATGAATCACATATCACAAATATAGCTATTTTGCCAGAATACCGAGGTCAAAAGTTAGGAGATGCCCTATTGAAAGAAGTTATTTCCGTAGCGAAAGAACTAGGGGTAAAAACAATGACGCTTGAAGTACGCGTATCAAATGAAGTAGCAAAGCAGTTATACAAAAAATACGGATTTCAAAATGGTGGAATTCGTAAACGATACTATGCAGACAATCAGGAAGATGGTCTTGTAATGTGGGTGAATATATAATGGAAAAAAATACGATTATACTTGGTATTGAAACAAGCTGCGATGAAACAGCAGTAGCAGTTGTTAAAAATGGAACGGAAATCATTGCGAACGTCGTTGCATCACAAATTGAAAGTCATAAGCGTTTTGGCGGGGTTGTACCAGAGATTGCATCCCGTCACCATGTAGAAGAAATTACAGTTGTGTTAGAAGAAGCTTTAAAAGAAGCGAATATAACTTTCGAGGATATTGATGCAATTGCTGTAACAGAGGGACCCGGTTTAGTAGGAGCACTTTTAATAGGAGTAAATGCAGCGAAGGCGGTAGCCTTTGCACATGATATTCCTCTAGTTGGTGTTCATCATATTGCTGGCCATATTTATGCGAATCGTTTAGTAAAAGAAGTTCAATTCCCACTACTATCACTTGTTGTATCTGGTGGACATACAGAACTTGTTTATATGAAAGAACATGGTTCATTTGAAGTGATTGGTGAAACACGAGATGATGCAGCAGGAGAAGCATATGATAAAGTAGCTCGTACGCTATCTATGCCGTATCCAGGTGGTCCTCATATTGATCGTCTTGCGCATGAAGGGAAGCCAACAATTGATTTGCCTCGTGCATGGCTAGAACCCGATTCGTATGATTTCAGCTTTAGTGGATTGAAATCAGCAGTTATCAACACTGTGCATAACGCAAAACAACGTGGTATAGAAATTGCACCGGAAGATTTAGCAGCAAGCTTTCAAGAGAGTGTAATTGATGTACTTGTAACGAAAGCATCTCGTGCAGCAGAAGCGTATAATGTAAAGCAATTGCTCCTTGCTGGTGGAGTAGCTGCTAATAAAGGGCTTCGTGCACGTCTAGAAGAAGAATTTGCACGAAAAGAAGATATAGAGCTAATTATCCCGCCGTTATCTTTATGCACAGACAATGCAGCAATGATTGCAGCTGCAGGTACAATTGCATACGAACAAGGAAAACGTGCGACATTAGCTTTAAATGCAAACCCAGGTTTAGATATTGAAGCATAGTTATACACAAAATTAACCACAGCTTGTGGATAAAACCCATATTATCTGTTGATAATGTGGGTTTTATTGTGTATATAAACTGTTAATAACTTTTTTGTTAAATGTGGATAATGTGGAAAAGTTATTTTGATGTTTATTTTATAAAGGTGGATATGTGTATAACCTTGTGGATAAAACGGATGAAGTCTGACCTTTAAATGAATTCTTTTTCGGGAAATAAAAACGAGAAGATATCCTAAAAAACTTTTGAAAAATCCTCCTCTTATCATATGGGTTGCTGCAATTGTCAATCTTTGTCGGGAAAACGATGTTTCTTGTCGAATTGTTTATATATTTTAAGTTAAGGTATGTGCATTCAAAAAATCGTCGATATAATTTCATGTACTACGAAACTGATTCTAAAGGGAAATAAAAAGGATGTCATCTAGTCAAAAATCCTCGACTGATGAGACATCCTTTTTGTTTAAATTAGCTTATATATGCAGTTCTTCCCATTCTGCCATACAGGCTTCAAGTTGTTCTTGTAATGTTTGTTTTTTCGTTGTAATCTCACTAGCCTTTTCATAATCTGCATATATTTCTGGTAAGCAAAGCTGATCCTCTAACGTAGCAATTTCTTCTTCTAAGCTTACGATGTTTTGTTCTAGTTCTTCGATTTTTCGAGTGCGTTGACGTTCTAATTGTTTACGCTCTTTTTCTTCGAGATAATTTAATTTTTCTTGAGCTACAGTTTTTTGAACAGGTGCCTGATTTTCTTGCTGTTCTTGTTGTTCAAATGTTGCGCGTTCAATCATTTCATTTTTCTTCTCCACATAGTAATCGTAATCACCTAAATACTCTTGCGCACCTTCTGTTGATAACTCGACAACTGTAGTCGTTACGCGATTAATGAAGTAGCGGTCATGTGAAACAAATAGAAGAGTTCCTGGATAATCAATTAAAGCATTCTCCAAAATTTCTTTACTATTTAAATCAAGATGGTTCGTTGGCTCATCGAGAATTAATAAATTGGATTTTTGCATCATAAGTTTTGCGAGAGCTAATCGGGCCTTTTGTCCACCACTAAGAGAAGATACTGGTTTTAGCACATCATCCCCTGTGAATAAAAAATTACCTAGTATAGTGCGAATTTCTTTTTCGGGTTGAAGCGGATATTCATCCCATAGTTCATTTAAAACGCGCTTAGAAGATGTTAAGTTAGCTTGCTCTTGATCATAATAACCAACAGATACATTTGATCCGAAAGCAACATCTCCATGTAATAGCTGTAACTTATTCACAATGGATTTTAATAATGTGGATTTTCCAATTCCATTCGGTCCAACTAAGGCAACACTATCTCCCCGAGTTAAGCGCATATTTACATGTTCAATAATAGGATCCTCATCATAACCGATGGTTGCATCTTTTACTTGTAAAACATCATTTCCACTTTGTTTTTCAATATCGAAGTGGAATGAGGCTGATTTAGAGTCACCTAATGGTCTAGTTAATAATTCCATTCTATCTAATTGTTTACGACGGCTTTGTGCACGTTTTGTCGTAGATGCACGTGCTATATTTTTTTGAACGAAGTCCTCAAGTTTAGCGATTTCATCTTGTTGCTTTTCGTAACGCTTCATTTCTTGTTCGTATAGGGCTGATTTTAAGTCTAAATATTTACTGTAGTTACCAACAAATCGTCTGCTTTCTTTATTCGAAATTTCATATACTTGTGTAACAAGCTTATCTAAGAAATAACGGTCATGAGAAACGATTAAAATTGCGCCAGGATAACCTTGTAAGTATTGCTCAAGCCACGTTAATGTTTCGATGTCTAAATGGTTTGTAGGCTCGTCTAAAATAAGTAAGTCTGGTTTCGTTAATAATAATTTCCCAAGAGCTAATCTCGTTTTTTGTCCGCCACTTAACGTAGAAATTGTCGTCTGATGCGTTTCAACAGGGAAACCAAGACCGCTTAAAATGGAGCGAATATCTGCTTCGTACTGATAGCCGCCTTGATCTTTATAATCTAATTGCAATTGGTCATAATCAGCTAATAATTTTTCATATGTAGCGGCATTTGAAAAGTTTTCTTCTTTTCCCATTTCTTGCTCTAGCCTTCGAAGTTTTGTCTCCATTTGCTGTAGGTGTGTAAAGACGGTTAGCATTTCATCCCAAATTGTTAATGATGTTTCTAATCCAGTATTTTGAGCTAAGTACCCAATTGAGACATCTTTCGGTTTTATAATTTCGCCGCCATCATGAGATAATTCACCGGCGATAATTTTTAATAATGTAGATTTTCCGGCTCCATTTCGTCCAACTAAAGCGATACGATCTTTCGTTTGCACTTCCAATTTTATGTTTGCAAGAATCGTTTCGGCACCGTATAATTTTGAAAGCCCGTTTACTTGTAATAAAATCAATGTTTTCACCTCAAATAATTTCTTAACTTTGCCATGTTTATATTTCTCAATCATACTAAAAATAGTGTATAGTTTAAAATAAAGAGAGAATACTTCTTCTCTTTATTATACAAGGAAATTCATAAGTACTAAACTTCTGTATTCGATTCAAGTATATGAATAAAGATAGGAAGAGAGGAGAGGTTATATGGATCAGCAGAAAATTCCGCAAGCCACTGCTAAACGATTGCCTCTATACTATCGATTTATCCAAAACTTATCTCTTTCTGGTAAGCAACGTGTTTCATCAGCCGAATTGAGTGAAGCGGTAAAGGTTGATTCCGCAACTATTCGAAGAGATTTCTCATACTTTGGAGCATTAGGGAAAAAGGGATATGGATATAACGTAAATTATTTATTATCATTTTTCCGTGAAACACTCGATCAAGATGATATAACACGTGTAGCGCTTATTGGAGTAGGTAATTTAGGGACCGCTTTCTTACATTATAATTTCACGAAAAACAATAATACAAAAATTGAAATGGCATTTGATGTTAGTGAAGAGAAAGTTGGAACAGAAATCGGGGGTATTCCTGTATATCATTTAGATGAATTAGAAGAAAGGTTATCAAATGATATACAAGTGGCAATATTAACAGTACCCGCTACAGTAGCGCAATCTGTAGCCGATAGATTGGCAGAAACAAACGTGCACGGTATTTTAAACTTCACACCAGCACGCTTAAATGTGTCAGAGAATATAAGAATTCATCATATTGATTTAGCTGTAGAGCTACAAACGCTTGTTTACTTTTTAAAGAATTATCCACAATAAAACGCAGAGGAGGTGACCTCTGCGTTTTATTATTGTTTTTTCTTTGTGAATTTCACTAATATAAGGCGAAGTGCCAAATTAAAATCAATTGTTGCCATAACTGCAAATAGTATTGTCCACATATTCCAGATTGTATCTGTCACGTTCGTAATGGCGAAACGTGTAAAGATACATCCGAGAAGGAAATACAATGCAGCCATGAACAATGGTGAGTTTCTCATACAAAAAATCCTCCGATAAAGCCTTGCATTTTTTCAGCTTCTTTAATCATTTCTTGAATTTGTTCATTGCTCATGAAAATCTGTCCAATGGCAACTAATGTATTCATTGCTACATGGGCTGCTATAGGAACGATAATGCGTTTCGTTTTTACATATAAGAAGGCGAATACGAGCCCCATAGAAGTGTATACCAATAGGTGAGTAAAATCAAAATGAATCGCTGCGAATACGAGTGAACTAATAATAGCAGCAACGAAGAAATTAAATCTCTTATAAAGTGTACCAAATAAAATTTTTCTAAATACGATTTCTTCTAAAATAGGTCCGATTATAGATATAACAATAAGGAACCAAGGTGTCGTTCTTGCGATGTCCATAAGTCGGTCTGTATTCTCAGATCCAGGTGTAATCCCTAATAGATACATTTCAATCATACCTGCAATACTTTGTGAGATGATTGCTAAGAAGAACCCGATAAAAATCCACCCGATTGTAGCTGGAACAGAAGAGCGCATTGCATCTAAATGCCTGTCACGAATATCTGTTCTAAGTAACCAAATTACAACGCATAGTGCAATGAAAAAGCTAATAATAGACCAATGTCCGGTTATTAGTTGAAACTTTTCCTCGTTGGTAAATCCTCTATTATCGTATAGTCCGGTTTTCAGAAGAAGTGGTAATCCGGCAATACCCGACAATTGCATTAAAATGTATGTAACGATAATCCACCAATATTGTTTCTTCAAATGGTTTAACCATCCTTTCTAACTCTAGTGTATGAGATAAGGCAGGATAACATGTAATATGCTACCTACGATATAAACTTTCATTCGAATTATGTTTTTTTTTTGTAAATCTGCATTGGAAATTAAAATAGAAGACAGGAAAAAGTTGTGTGTGTAGCGAAAACAACTTAGGGTGTCTTTCATATTGTAACATACGAGTAGTGGAAACAACGATTCATATAGTAAAGGTAGTAGAAGAAGGATTTTATATAGAAGAGCATATATAGTAATTTGCGAAAAAATTATGATTTTTTTACTTGCAAAAGAAATTGAGATTATTTATTATTATAAGTGTGTTAGCACTCGGGTGACTCGAGTGCTAATAAAAAATTTACATAACACAATGAGGAGGTTATTGTTCATGCTAAAGCCATTAGGTGATCGCGTTGTAATTGAGCTTGTTCAAGCAGAAGAAAAAACAGCAAGTGGTATTGTATTACCAGACACTGCAAAAGAAAAACCACAAGAGGGTAAAGTTATTGCAGTAGGTACTGGTCGAGTGCTTGAAAATGGTGAGCGTGTTGCTTTAGAGGTAGCAGCAGGTGATCTTATCATCTTCTCAAAATATGCAGGTACTGAAGTAAAATACGAAGGTACAGACTACTTGATTTTACGTGAAAGTGACATTTTAGCAGTTATCGGTTAATTATATAAATCTTAAAAATTCCAAGGGGGTCAATTATTATGGCAAAAGATATTAAATTTAGTGAAGAAGCACGTCGTTCGATGCTTCGCGGTGTAGACACTCTTGCAAACGCAGTAAAAGTAACGCTTGGACCAAAAGGTCGTAACGTTGTACTTGAGAAAAAATTCGGTTCACCACTTATTACAAATGATGGTGTAACAATCGCAAAAGAAATCGAATTAGAAGATGCATTCGAAAACATGGGTGCAAAATTAGTAGCAGAAGTTGCTAGCAAAACAAACGATGTAGCTGGTGACGGAACGACAACTGCAACTGTATTAGCGCAAGCTATGATTCGTGAAGGTCTTAAAAACGTAACAGCTGGTGCAAACCCAATGGGTCTTCGTAAAGGTATCGAAAAAGCTGTTACTGCTGCAATTGAAGAATTAAAAGCGATTTCTAAACCAATTGAAGGTAAATCTTCTATCGCACAAGTAGCTGCTATTTCTGCGGCTGACGAAGAAGTAGGTCAATTAATCGCTGAAGCAATGGAGCGCGTTGGTAACGACGGCGTTATTACTTTAGAAGAATCTAAAGGATTCACAACGGAATTAGACGTAGTAGAAGGTATGCAATTTGATCGTGGATATGCATCTCCTTACATGATTACTGATTCTGACAAAATGGAAGCTGTTCTTGATAACCCATATATCTTAATTACTGACAAAAAGATTTCTAACATCCAAGAAATCTTACCAGTATTAGAGCAAGTGGTACAACAAGGTAAACCACTTCTTATCATTGCTGAAGATGTAGAAGGCGAAGCTTTAGCTACATTAGTAGTGAACAAACTTCGTGGTACATTCAATGTAGTGGCTGTTAAAGCTCCTGGATTTGGTGACCGTCGTAAAGCAATGCTAGAAGATATCGCAATCTTAACTGGTGGCGAAGTAATCACAGAAGAATTAGGACGTGACTTAAAATCTGCTACAGTTGAATCTTTAGGACGCGCTGGTAAAATCGTTGTAACGAAAGAAAACACAACTGTAGTTGAAGGTATTGGAAACACACAACAAATCGAAGCTCGCATCGGTCAAATCCGTGCGCAATTAGAAGAAACAACTTCTGAATTCGATCGTGAAAAATTACAAGAGCGTCTTGCTAAATTAGCTGGTGGCGTAGCAGTAATTAAAGTAGGTGCAGCAACTGAAACTGAGTTAAAAGAGCGCAAACTTCGCATTGAAGATGCACTTAACTCAACTCGTGCAGCAGTAGAAGAAGGTATCGTTGCAGGTGGTGGTACTTCACTTATGAACGTATACACGAAAGTAGCTTCTATCGTAGCTGAAGGCGACGAAGCAACAGGTATCAACATCGTACTTCGTGCACTAGAAGAGCCAGTTCGTCAAATCGCAATCAACGCTGGTCTAGAAGGATCTGTAGTTGTAGAGCGTCTAAAAGGCGAAAAAGTAGGCGTTGGTTTCAACGCAGCTACTGGCGAATGGGTTAACATGCTTGAGTCTGGTATCGTAGATCCAGCTAAAGTAACTCGTTCTGCACTTCAAAACGCAGCATCTGTTGCAGCTATGTTCTTAACAACTGAAGCTGTAGTTGCTGATAAGCCAGAACCAAATGCACCAGCAATGCCTGACATGGGCGGCATGGGCATGGGCGGTATGGGCGGAATGATGTAATAAGCATCACTCTGTGAAGCTGTTCAATGTATAAATAGTTAATTAGAAGAAGGCTACTTCCTTGATAAAAGGAGGTAGTCTTTTTTGTTGTTAAGATGTATATAAAAGGTTTCTGGAAGGTCGCAAGTTTAGAGAGAGAATGGAGGGGAATATTCAAGCTTCTTTTATTACGGTAATATTCAATATAATTCCAATTGAATATATAATTCTTTTAACATTTATGATACAGTCAAAAGGGATTTTTCTTATTTTTTAGTCGAGATAATAAGTCTCCTAGTTCTTATTGTCTATGAGAGAAGATGGCGGTAGCCTAGTTAGTGAGGTATATGATGCAGATTAAAGAAAATTTGGGTAGAAACATTTTTTCGAAAATATTAGTAGTATGTGGTTTGGCGATGTTTGTCATTACACTTTATAATTCATTTCAAATAGAGAAATCTACCTATTCCTCGGTCGCTGTGTTAATTCTGGAGATAGTAGCAACTATTTTGGTGCTCGGAATAATATCATTTTTAGCAAATCGTTTTTTAACAGTTAATCAATTTTTGCTCATTCTCATAGTTACAGCCTTTGCAATTAGGTTGTTATGGATCATTTTTGAAAAAACAGTACCTATCTCGGATTTTTCTGTAATGTATGAAAGTGCTCAACAAGCTGTAAAGGGTAATTTTGCATTTATTACAGATGAATACTATATGAGTTGGACATACCAATTGGGATTCACATATTATGAGGCTATATTAATAAAAATTTTTGGTAATTATCTGTTTATATTGAAGTTATTTAATATTTTTTGGAGCGTAGGTACTGCCGTGATTATTTATTTTATGGGTAAAACCATTTTTAATGAATACAGTGCGAGAACTGCGGCAATATTTTACGCGCTTTACATACCTAATATTATCTATAGCTCTGTATTAACAAATCAATATATTTCTACCTTTTTCTTTTTTTTAGGACTGTATGTTTTAATTACAAAAGGTTTTTCAACTAAATACGGTTGGGGTTTAACAGGGTTACTGTTAAGCATTGGAAATATTATGAGACCGTTAGGAAGTTTCTTTTTATTGGCGGTTTTTGTTTATGTATTAATTTATAAGATACTTCCGTTTAGAAAAAAAGAAACGTTAAACTACGTAAAAAAATTAGTGGGAATAGTGATTGTATATTTTCTAGTGATGCAAATTGTAAGTATTTTCTTAATGAACACGGGATTAGCGAAAAAACCATTGTCGAACCAAATGCCATATTGGAAATTTGTTGTGGGATTCAATTATGATTCGATTGGTGGATGGAATCAGCCAGATGTTGTTTACCTTAGTCAATTTAAACTTGGGAAGGAAAGAAATGATGCTTCCATTGCTTTGATCAAGGACAGATTGAAGGACAAAGAGAAAGTTCGTCAATTACTTGTATTGAAAGTTGAAAAAATGTGGAGTAATCCTGATGATGCACCTGGTTGGGCTTTGGAGTGGGGGGAACTGAATAAACCACACTTACAACAAATGCTGACAAAATATGAAAGGCTTATGTATATTACATGTTGTATATTTGCGATTGGTACCATTTCATTATATAGAAGAAATGATTCAATATATCCTCTTTTATATATTTTGTTTGGTGGATATGTGGTTATTCATTTGTTTGTCGAAGTTCAAACTAGGTATCGTTTTGACATTTTGCCCGTTATTTTTTTATTTGTGGGATACGGGGTATTTGTAATGAAAAATGGTGTTACACGATTAATGGGTAGAAAACAACAGAAAAAAGTTGAATAATAGGATAAAACACAAAAAACATTTCTATATGGAAATGTTTTTTGTGTTTTAGTGGGAAAGAAATTAATTTCTGTAGAATTTTGTCGCTTTCTCTCTTGACCACATCGACACTTCATTGTTAGAATCTAGGAAGATAATATAAAACGATCCTTCATATATCCTCAATGATATGGTTTGAGAGTCTCTACCGGGTTACCGTAAACAACCTGACTATGAAGGCAGTGTGTCTTATATTTATAAAGAGCGGAGACTATCTTTCTTTATAAAGCCAGACCCCTGCCTTTTCTTTGTTATGAGACTAGAGGCGGAGGACTGGCTTTTTTTATTATATTGGTAATGCTTTTCGCCAAATTGGTGAAAATATTTATATACGAGAACTAACGTTGGGGTGATTATTTTGAAAAAGCAGCACGATACAATTATCGTTTTAGATTTTGGAAGTCAGTACAATCAGTTAATAGCACGTCGAATTCGTGAGTTCGGTGTATACAGTGAACTTCATCCACATACAATTACTGCAGAAGAAATTAAAGCAATGAATCCAAAAGGGATTATTTTCTCTGGTGGACCAAATAGTGTATACGGTGAAGGTGCATTACATTGTGATGAAAAAATCTTTGAACTAGGATTACCGATTTTCGGTATTTGTTACGGTATGCAGCTTATGACACAACACTTCGGTGGTAAAGTAGAACGTGCAAACCACCGTGAGTACGGAAAAGCTGTTCTTAAAGTAGAGAACGAATCAAAATTATATACGAACCTTCCAGAAGAGCAAGTTGTATGGATGAGTCATGGTGACTTAGTAACTGGTTTACCTGAAGGATTCGTAGTAGACGCAACAAGCGAGTCTTGCCCAATTGCTGGTATGAGCAATGAAGCGAAAAACTTATACGGTGTACAATTCCACCCAGAAGTACGTCACTCTGAGCACGGTAACGATTTAATTAAAAACTTCGTATTCGGCGTATGTGGTTGTTCTGAAGGATGGAACATGGAGAACTTTATCGAAGTAGAATTAGAGAAGATCCGTGAAACTGTTGGAGACAAAAAAGTACTATGTGCACTTAGTGGCGGTGTAGATTCTTCTGTTGTAGCAGTATTAATTCATAAAGCAATTGGCGACCAGTTAACATGTATTTTCGTTGACCACGGCTTACTTCGTAAAGGTGAAGCAGAAGGCGTTATGAAAACATTTAGCGAAGGCTTCCATATGAACGTTATTAAAGTGGATGCACAAGAACGCTTTATGAACAAGTTAAAAGGTGTAGAAGATCCAGAACAAAAACGTAAAATTATCGGTAACGAATTCATTTACGTATTTGATGATGAAGCTTCTAAATTACAAGGTATGGACTTCCTAGCACAAGGTACACTTTACACAGACATCGTTGAAAGTGGTACAGCAACTGCACAAACAATTAAATCTCACCATAACGTTGGTGGACTTCCGGAAGACATGCAGTTCAAATTAATTGAGCCTTTAAACACGTTATTTAAAGATGAAGTACGTGTATTAGGATCTGAATTAGGAATTCCTGATGAAATCGTATGGCGTCAACCATTCCCAGGTCCAGGACTTGGTATTCGTGTATTAGGTGAAATCACAGAAGAGAAATTAGAAATCGTTCGTGAATCTGATGCGATTTTACGTGAAGAAATTATTAAAGCGGGCTTAGACCGCGAAATTTGGCAATACTTCACTGCGCTTCCTGGTATGCGTAGCGTAGGTGTTATGGGTGACGAGCGTACTTACGATTACACAGTAGGTATCCGTGCAGTAACATCTATCGACGGTATGACAGCTGACTGGGCACGTATCCCTTGGGACGTATTAGAGAAAATCTCTGTACGTATCGTAAACGAAGTAAAACACGTTAACCGTATCGTGTATGATGTAACGAGTAAGCCACCAGCAACTATTGAGTGGGAATAGTATTATAAAAAAGATCCATCTTTTGCTCATGCATAGATGGATCTTTTTGTTTTCAGTATTAATACGAACGAAAATATGAAATTTTATAAAAATGTTCGTTTTTAAATTGACAAAAATACTTTCAGGAGTTAATATGAGTATGTAATTCAAACGAAAAGTGAATATTATGCCGTCGTATAATATCGGGGATATGGCCCGAAAGTTTCTACCTAGCTACCGTAAATGGCTTGACTACGAGGCGTTTTTATAAAGATGAGGGGAAACTTGTCTTTGTTTATAGAACGCTTCCATGTATATGCAATGGAAGCCTTTTTTATTTTTATAGATAAAAGAGGGCTAGGGTGAAATGCGGCGAGTAATCATATAACGGGGGAAACGTAGGATGAAACGCTATTTTCAATTTGATGAGCTCGGTACGAATTATAAGACTGAGTTCATAGCAGGGTTAACGACATTTCTATCTATGGCTTACGTACTATTTGTCAATCCTGCTACGCTGTCACTTGGAAATGTTAAAGGGTTACCAGCAGGTACAGGAATGGATCCAGGTGCAGTATTCGTTGCGACAGCATTAGCGGCCGCGATCGGTTCGTTAATTATGGGTATTTTCGCAAAGTATCCAATTGCTTTAGCCCCAGGTATGGGAATTAACGCGTTCTTTGCTTATACAGCAGTTTTAACGATGGGTATTCCGTGGCAAACAGCAATTGCCGGAACGTTAATGTCAGGTATTATCTTTATTATTCTTACAGCTTCAGGTATTCGTGAAAAAATCATTAATGCAATTCCATCGGAGTTAAAGTTTGCAGTAGCAGCAGGTATCGGATTGTTCATTGCCTTTCTTGGATTCCAAAATGCCGGAATTATCGTGAAAAATGATGCTGTTCTTGTTGGGTTGGGGGACTTAACAAAGGGCACAACGTTACTAGCAATCTTTGGGGTTGTTACTACGATCATCTTCATGATTAAGAAAATCAATGGTGCAGTATTTTACGGTATGATTCTTACAGCGATCTTAGGAGTGGCAACAGGATTGATTGATACTCCGAAAGCTGTAGTGGGAGCGATACCGAGTCTAGAACCAACGTTCGGTGCTGCGTTAACTCATTTCGGAGACATTTTCACTATTCAAATGGGGATTGTAATTATAACGTTCTTCTTTATCGATTTCTTTGATACAGCAGGTACGCTTGTAGCGGTTGCGAATCAAGCAGGATTAATGAAGAATAATAAATTACCACGTGCAGGAAAAGCATTATTCGCAGATGCAATTGCAACTGTAATTGGTGCGATCTTAGGTACGTCAACAACAACGTCTTACATTGAATCGTCTGCAGGGGTAGCAGCGGGAGGACGTTCTGGATTTACAGCAGTTGTAACAGCAGGATTCTTCTTACTGGCACTATTCTTCTCGCCATTATTAAGTGTTGTAACACCAGCTGTAACGGCACCAGCTTTAATTATTGTAGGGATCTTAATGGTTTCTTCTTTAGGAGAAATCGACTGGAAGAAGTTCGAGATTGCAGTACCGGCATTCTTTACTATCATTTCAATGCCGCTTACGTATAGTATCGCAACGGGAATTGCGATTGGATTTATCTTCTATCCAATTACAATGGTTGTGAGTGGTCGTCGTAAAGAGGTTCATCCGATTATGTATGTTATGGGAGTTTTATTCGTACTGTATTTCATCTACGTTCGTAAATAAAGGGGTTTTTGAAAGGTCTAGACTTAAGGGGAGTCTAGGCCTTTTTTGCGTCTTCAGAAAATCTTAAGGATTTCCGAGCGTTTTTCTTCAGAAGTTTTCCTATAATAGAAGTTAGGGATAAAAAATGAATGGGGGAAATATTATGGCCGGGGAAACAATACTTGTCGTAGATGATGAAAAAGAAATTAGGAATCTTATTACAATATATTTAAAGAACGAAGGATATAAAGTACTGCAGGCGGGAGATGGAGAAGAAGGGCTACGTATGTTAGAAGAGAATGAAGTACATTTAGTTGTGTTGGATATTATGATGCCGAAAGTAGATGGTATTCATATGTGTATGAAAGTAAGAGAAGCGAAAGAAATGCCAATTATTATGCTTTCTGCGAAAACGCAAGATATGGATAAAATTTTAGGGTTAACAACTGGTGCAGATGATTACGTAACGAAACCGTTTAATCCGTTAGAGTTAATCGCGAGAATTAAATCCCAGTTACGTCGTTATATGAAAATGAATGGTTTCGCTATACAAAATGAGGACGAGTTAGAAATTGGAGAGATGAAAATAAACATTTCGACCCATAAAGTTATTGTAGATGGAGAAGAAGTGAAACTAACTCCGAGGGAATTTTCAATTTTAGAATTACTAGCCCGTAATCCAGGTATGGTCTTTAGCGCGGAGCAAATTTATGAAAAGGTGTGGAACGAACGATCTTTCCAGTCTGATAATACTGTAATGGTGCATATTCGAAAAGTACGTGAAAAGATTGAGGAGAATCCAAGGAAGCCTAGATATATAAAAACAGTATGGGGAGTGGGGTATAAGATTGAAAAAGATATTTAATCCGTTTACTTATGTAAGGAAAACAAGAGAATTAATTGAAAAATTAGTAAAGAGCGTACGGAAGAGTATAAGAATTCAATTGATTACTACTTTTGCTGCTTGTGCGTTATTAGGAGTTTTGTCAGCGAAAGCAGCTGCGCCATTTTTTGAGAATGCGAATCGTCAAGCGACTATCGATTATCGAGCTGGTATGGAACAAATTAATTACCAAGCTCAAAGAGCAGCGAGTAGTTCGGTTCATGAAAATAAATTAGAAGCTATATCTAATATGATCGAAATGGAGAATCAAAATTTAGAGCGAGGAAATAGAGCTTTAAAAATATTGGTTACTGATGAAAGTGGTAAAGTTTTATATAAAACAAAGCAGGCGCAAGAAGAGCAAATCGATTTGCATAATACGATTCGTAATGCAGCATCATTTGCGATTAATTATACAGATGGTAGAAATGAATTTGAAAGTACAAGAAAAGAGTTTATAGCTTTTTCACCTATTACTATTGAAGGAAAGAATTTGTACATGTTTGTTAGCGGAATTCCAGAGGGAGAGGTAATGTATGAAACACAAGAAGGACCATTTCCGTTTTTAATTGGTGTCCTTGTATTCATTTTCTCTTTTTTCTATATAACAAAGAGAAAGATGAAGCAAATTGAAGCGATGGCAGAAGGTGTAAAGGAAATAGAAAAAGGTAACTTAGCGTACCGTATTGAGAAGAAAGGTGAAGATGAGATTGCGTCTTTAACTGAGAATATTAATAATATGGCGGAAGAGCTTATGAATAATATAGAAAAGGAACGTAAATTAGAGAAGCAAAAGAATGAGCTTATTACGAATGTATCTCACGATTTACGTACACCACTTACTTCTATTATGGGTTACTTACGATTACTTCGAGATTCTAAATATGAAAATAAAGAACAACATGATGAGTATACGAGAATTGCTTTTGCAAAGTCGGAGCAGTTAAAAAATTTAATAGAAGATTTATTTGAGTATACGAAGTTAACGAATGAACAAGTTGTATTAGAAAAACAAGAAGTATGTATAAATGAGTTACTGGAACAATTAATAGAAGAATTAGTACCGCAAGCGGAAGAGCATGGACTTACGTTTGTTAAGAAATTTCCTGAGGAACGTGCCTATGCATCGGTTGATTCGGAAAAGATGGTCCGTGTATTTGATAATTTACTAATGAATGCGATTAAGTATAGTAAAGATGATGGAGAGATAAAAGTTTCTCTTCAAAGACAGCGCAAGGATATACAAATTGTTATAGCAAATCATAGTGAAGAGTTTACGAGAGAAGAATTAGGGAACTTGTTTGAACGTTTTTATAAGAAGGATCAATCCCGAAGTAGAGTAACGGAAGGTTCGGGACTTGGATTAGCTATTGCGAAAAGTATTGTTGAATTGCAGGGGGGGAGTATTCGAGCTGAATATGAGGATGGTATTATCCAATTCATCGTCGCGTTACCTATTATAGAAAAATAATAAATGAATAGAATGTTCTATGGTAAAAAAGGCGTATTTTAAAAGGAATACGCCTTTTTATATTTTTTTAGAAAAACATGTTGACGATTAGAGTACAGAGGTGTAATATAGAACAAGTCGCCGATGCAATAACGCAGAAAACGACAAACGAAATAAAAAACTTAGTTGACATTGAAACATGAAGATGTTAACATAAGGGAGTCGCAAATGAGCGACCAAGTAGTTCTTTGAAAACTGAACGAAACAAACAACGTGAAACGTCAATTTTTATTTTTAGATGCTAGACAAACTAACTTTATTGGAGAGTTTGATCC
>NZ_CP031292.1:211822-212026 GCF_003355115.1 Bacillus sp. COPE52 | reverse complement strand
TGGAGCTGACGAATACTAATAGATCGAGGACTTAACCATATAATATGAAGCAATGTTATCTAGTTTTGAAGGAATATATATTTAAAATTCCTTTTGACATTCTGAAAAGAATGTGTATAATGATAAAAGTCTGGTAATGATGGCAGAGAGGTCACACCCGTTCCCATACCGAACACGGAAGTTAAGCTCTCTAGCGCCGATGGT
>NZ_CP031292.1:211557-211772 GCF_003355115.1 Bacillus sp. COPE52 | reverse complement strand
CGAAGTGGCTAAACGCGGCGGACTGTAAATCCGCTCCTTCGGGTTCGGCAGTTCGAATCTGCCCCCCTCCACCATTTTCTTTAAAATAACCTGAGAGGGTTTATTTTTTTGAGAAGATAAGCATACTAGTAAATATTAATGGGCTATAGCCAAGCGGTAAGGCAACGGACTTTGACTCCGTCATGCGCTGGTTCGAATCCAGCTAGCCCAGCCAT
>NZ_CP031292.1:211300-211507 GCF_003355115.1 Bacillus sp. COPE52 | reverse complement strand
CATTAGCTCAGTTGGTAGAGCATCTGACTTTTAATCAGAGGGTCGAAGGTTCGAATCCTTCATGGCTCACCATTTTTAATAAAATATGCGGGTGTGGCGGAATTGGCAGACGCACTAGACTTAGGATCTAGCGCCTTTGGCGTGGGGGTTCGACTCCCTTCACCCGCACTTTTAATAAAATATCTCATAACATGTCTTGCGGAAGTA
>NZ_CP031292.1:164781-211250 GCF_003355115.1 Bacillus sp. COPE52 | reverse complement strand
TACGAGCCATTAGCTCAGTTGGTAGAGCATCTGACTTTTAATCAGAGGGTCGAAGGTTCGAATCCTTCATGGCTCACCATTTTCGCGGAAGTAGTTCAGTGGTAGAATACAACCTTGCCAAGGTTGGGGTCGCGGGTTCGAATCCCGTCTTCCGCTTTATTACTACGGGGCCTTAGCTCAGCTGGGAGAGCGCCTGCCTTGCACGCAGGAGGTCAGCGGTTCGATCCCGCTAGGCTCCATATAAATAGAGAAAGTGTACATCATATGATGTACGCTTTTTTTGTGTTTAAAAAGACAACTTACATATTTGTCGTTTAAAATGAAGAAAACGTAAAAATAAAGGATGGGGGATAATTGTGAAAGTTGTCATTGCATCTGATTCATACAAAGAAAGTCTAAAGGCTATAGAAGTATGTGAAGCTATTGAAAGAGGTTTTGGAGCAATTTTTCCTAAAGCAGAGTATGTAAAAATACCAATTGGAGATGGTGGTGAAGGAACTGTTGATTCACTTGTTGATGCCACAGGAGGAAGCGTTGTATCACTTTATGTGACAGGACCGCTTAGAGAAGGCGTACAAGCTTTTTATGGCATTTCTACAGATAAAAAGACAGCGTTTATTGAAATGGCATCGGCATCTGGACTACAACACGTTCCGGTTGAAAAGCGAAATCCATTCATTACAACGTCAAAAGGGACAGGGGAGCTTATATTACATGCGCTAGACCAAGGAGTTAAGCATATTATTTTGGGGCTTGGAGGAAGCGCTACAAATGATGGTGGAGCAGGTATGTTATCGGCTTTAGGAGTAAGGTTTATAGATGAAAAGGGTGAAGCAATAGATCCATCTGGAGGAACATTACATTCGATTGTCACGATTGATTTTTCAGGAATGGATTCACGCCTAAAGGAGATAACGATAGAAGCGGCGTGTGATGTAAATAATCCATTAGTCGGAATGAGAGGGGCATCTTTCGTGTTTGGTGCTCAAAAGGGTGCGGATGTAGAGATGCTGAAAAGGCTAGATGAGAATTTAAAGCATTATGCGACTATTCTTAAACGATATGTATCTTTGGATGTATCTGAAATACCTGGTGCAGGAGCGGCAGGAGGTATGGGAGCAGCTGTTATTGCAGTGTTAAAGGGAAGCTTACGAAAGGGTATTGAAATTGTATTGGATCATACAAATTTTGATAAGCATATAGAAGATGCGGATTTAATTATAACTGGTGAAGGTAGAATAGATGAACAAACAGCATATGGAAAGGCTCCTGTTGGTGTCGCGGGGCGAGCGAAACGTCTTCATATCCCTGTGATTGCTATAGGAGGATCGGTATCTCCAAATTATCCAGTTGTTTACGAAAAGGGAATCGATGCAGTATTTAGTATTACGCCTTTTCCAATGGCACTAGACGAGGCATATAAGATGGCAAAAGAGAATATTGAAATGACAGCAAGAAATATTGCAGCAGTATGGAAAATTGCATCGAAAAAACACTTCTAAATGTAGAAGTGTTTTTTATTATTATCTAATAATAATGATAGCAGTTGTTTCATTAAGTTAACTTTATACATAAAATGGTCTTAAGATTTGGATTTCAACATAAATATAAGTGAATAAATTGTATATCCATACAGAAAAATGTCGAGTTGAGTCAGAGTATATAAAAGATTTAAAATATTTAGTGAAGGCATAAAAGGGGGATACTATCTATGAAAAAAGAAATCTCAGTTATTGGAGTTCCAATGGATTTAGGACAGATGCGTCGTGGAGTTGATATGGGCCCGAGCGCGATCCGTTATGCAGGGGTAATTGAAAGAATTGAAGAAATTGGATATAACGTTAAAGATATGGGAGATATATGTATAGAGAGAGAAAAAGAAGTTGATGAAAATACAAAATTAAGAAACCTTACACAAGTTGCGACTGTATGTAATGAATTGGCAAGTAAGGTGGATCATATTATAGAAGAAGGTCGTTTTCCACTTGTATTAGGTGGTGACCATAGTATCGCAATTGGTACACTAGCTGGTGTGGCAAAACATTATAAAAATTTAGGTGTTATTTGGTATGATGCACATGGAGATTTAAATACGGAGGAAACTTCACCATCTGGTAATATTCATGGAATGTCACTTGCAGCAAGTTTAGGCTATGGACATCCCACGCTTATAGACTTATACGGGGCATATCCAAAGGTGAAAAAAGAGAACGTTGTAATTATCGGTGCACGTGCATTGGATGAAGGAGAAAAAGACTTTATTCGCAATGAAGGTATTAAAGTATTCTCGATGCATGAAATTGATCGTATGGGTATGACGGCTGTTATGGAAGAAACAATTGCTTATTTATCTCATACTGATGGTGTACATCTATCACTAGATTTAGATGGTCTTGATCCTCATGATGCACCGGGAGTTGGAACGCCTGTAATTGGTGGTCTATCGTATCGTGAAAGCCATTTAGCGATGGAAATGTTAGCGGAAGCTGATATTGTTACATCTGCTGAGTTTGTTGAAGTAAATACGATTTTAGATGAGAGAAATAGAACGGCAACAACCGCGGTTGCTTTAATGGGTTCTTTATTCGGTGAAAAACTAAAATAAATGTAAGAAAAGCAACTGAGAAGTTGCTTTTTTTATTTGAAAATAGACGTATAATAATGATTTATATTATACTGTACGATAAGATTGTTTGACATCTTACCAATTTGATCTAAAGGGGGGGGTTTGTAATTGTCGTTTGTTTCATGTATGGTATAATTAACTAGTTGTTGGAAATACATACAGATAGAGCATAAAATAATATTTCAATATATGGATAGAATTGCTCGTAAGTAGGAGGAAGGGTTAGCATGCCTTTTGAAGATACGACCATTTTGAAATATCTTAGTACGGTATTAGATATTGCCGTTGTATGGTTTATTATATATAAGCTAATTCTTATAATCCGAGGGACAAAAGCTGTTCAACTTTTAAAGGGGATTACAGTTATTATTGTCGTTCGGATGATTAGTATTTTCCTTGAATTGCATACGCTTTATTGGCTAACGGAACAAGTATTAACGTGGGGATTTTTAGCCGTTATTATTATCTTCCAGCCAGAATTGCGAAGAGCACTTGAGCAGCTAGGACGCGGAAGTTTATTTTCGCGTGTTGGAACTCAGGAGGATGATGAACCTGAAATTGTTGCAACATCGATAGCAAAAGCAACGGAATATATGGGAAAACGTAGAATTGGTGCATTAATTACGTTGTCAAAAGAGACCGGAATGGGTGATTATGTGGAAACGGGTATTCCGTTAAATGCAAATGTATCATCGGAGTTACTCATTAATATTTTCATTCCAAATACGCCTCTTCACGACGGAGCCGTAATTATGCAAGGAAGTACAATTAAAGCAGCGGCTTGTTATCTTCCATTATCAGAAAGCCCCTTTATTTCTAAGGAGTTAGGAACAAGGCATCGTGCTGCAATGGGAGTTAGTGAAGTCACTGATAGTATTACAGTAGTTGTATCTGAAGAAACAGGCCAAATTTCTTTAACGAAAAATGGTAAGTTGCATCGTGATTTGAAGACAGAACAACTGAAGGATATGTTATTAGCAGAATTTAGTGGGAACGAAAAAACGACTTCTTCGTCTTTATGGAATTGGAGGAGAAAGCGTCATGGATAAGTTAATGGAGAATCATTGGTTTTTAAAAGGAATCTCATTACTATTGGCGTGTATGCTTTTTATGTCCGCAACTTTAACTGAAAAGAATACGACATCGGGTATATTACCTTTCGCAAATGATACGAAAGAAACATTAACTAATCATGCTATTAACCTTAAGTATGATGAAGATAAATATATTGTAAGTGGTATTCCGGCAGAGGGCGTTAAGGTGAAGTTAGAAGGTCCAAAAGCAGCAGTTGCTACAGCAAAAGCAAAAAAACAATTTGATATAACGGTTGATTTGCGAGATAGTCCAAAAGGGACTTATGAAGTTTCTTTGAAAACGAACGGGCTTCCAGATGATGTGAAGGGAACAGTTCAGCCATCAACAATTAAAGTTACTCTTCATGAAAAAGCGAGAAAATATGTTCATGTAGACTTAAAGTTATCAAATGAGGATCAGATGCCAGCGGGTGCTACTCTCGAAAAATCAAACATTAAACCTGATACTGTTGAGGTAGTTGGGACGAAAGAAGAAATCGAAAGTATTTCATCTGCTAAGGCGTATATTGATTTAAAAGGTGTTAATAAAACTGTTACAAAAACAGCTGAAGTTACATTATACAATAAAGAAGGAAAACGTTTAAATGTAAGAACAAGTCCATCTAAAATTAGTGTAACGTTGAATGTGGCGACGCAAGCTACGGCCAATAATACGGAAAAAACTGTTCCTGTAACGTATACGAAAAAGGGGAGTTTACCAGAAGGATTGGCCGTTACAAATATTAGCGTTGAACCGAGAGAAGTAACGATAGCGGGTCCAAAAGATATTTTGGATAATATACAATCAATAGAGGGGGTCGAAGTAGATCTTAGTCAATTGACTGAGTCTACAACATTCGATACCTCTGTTTTATTGCCAAAGGGTGTAACGAGTTCTAAACCAAATCAAGTGAAGGTTTCCGTAGGGGTACAAAAAGTAAAACAAACGAAAACTAGAACAATTGAAGGTGTCTCGATTCAAAAAAATGGAGTTTCTAAAGATGTCACTGCTCAGTTACTTTCGCCACAGGATGGAAAGATAAGCGTTGATATTTCAGGAGAAGCAAGTATAGTAGATAAAATAACAGCTGCTCAAATAACAGCGGTAATTAATTTGCAAAATGTATCGCCAGGGACGAAGGATGTTTCGATTCAAGTGAGCGGTCCTGGTAATATTTCAATAGAGCCAAAACAAAAAAGTGCTAAAGTTACTATTGTGAAGAAAGAAAAGCCAGATCAAGAAGTACAGGGTAATGGTGAACAACCAGATTCAAATAATAATCAAGATAATCAAACTGAAAAACCAAAAGATCCTGAAACTAATCCAGAAAAAGACCAGGAAAAAGACAAAGATAAAGATAAAGATAAAGATAAAGATAAAGAACTTAGTCAAGAACCAACAGTAGATAATCAAAAAGAGCAAGAAAAAGGAGCGAATCATAATGGGTAAATATTTTGGTACAGATGGAGTACGTGGAGTTGCGAATGAGGAATTAACACCTGAATTAGCTTTCAAAATTGGACGTTTTGGTGGTTATGTATTAACAAAAGATACAGATCGTCCAAAAGTAATTATCGGTCGTGATACACGTGTATCTGGTCATATGTTAGAAGGAGCTTTAGTAGCAGGTCTATTATCAACTGGAGCAGAAGTAATGCGCCTTGGTGTTATTTCTACACCGGGTGTTGCTTATTTAACAAAGGCGTTAGGTGCACAAGCAGGTGTGATGATTTCTGCATCTCATAATCCGGTACAAGATAACGGAATTAAATTCTTCGGTTCAGACGGTTTTAAATTAACAGATGAGCAAGAAGCAGAAATCGAAGCTTTATTAGACAAAGAAGTTGATGAATTGCCACGTCCAACAGGTACTAACCTTGGACAAGTGAGCGATTACTTTGAAGGTGGACAAAAATATTTACAATACATTAAACAAACTGTAGAAGAAGATTTCTCTGGTTTACATATCGCTTTAGATTGTGCACATGGTGCAACGTCTTCTTTAGCGCCGTACTTATTTGCGGATTTAGAAGCTGATATTTCAACAATGGGAACTTCACCGAATGGTATGAATATTAACGCTGGAGTAGGTTCTACGCATCCTGAAGGCCTAGCAGAATTAGTGAAAGAAAAAGGTGCTGATATCGGTCTTGCTTTTGATGGTGATGGTGACCGTTTAATCGCTGTAGATGAAAAAGGAAACATCGTTGATGGCGATCAAATTATGTTTATTTGTGCGAAGTACATGAAAGAAACTGGCCAACTAAAGCACAATACAGTTGTTTCAACTGTTATGAGTAACTTAGGTTTCTACAAAGCACTTGAAGCAAACAATATTACAAGTGACAAAACTGCAGTTGGTGATCGCTACGTAATGGAAGAAATGAAACGCGGTGGTTACAACTTAGGCGGAGAACAATCAGGTCACATCATCTTACTTGATTACATTACAACTGGTGATGGAATGTTAAGTGCACTTCAACTTGTAAACATCATGAAAATGACGAAAAAGCCATTATCTGAGCTTGCAGGAGAAATGACGAAATTCCCACAATTACTAGTAAATGTTCGTGTAACAGATAAAAAATTAGCATTAGAAAATGAAAAAATTAAAGAAATTATTCGTGTTGTAGAAGAAGAAATGAACGGTGATGGCCGCATTCTTGTTCGTCCATCTGGAACAGAACCGCTTATTCGTGTAATGGCAGAAGCACCGACACAAGAAGTTTGTAATGCATATGTACATCGTATTGTAGAAGTTGTTAAAGCTGAAGTTGGCGCTTAATAATTTGTTGAATTTATTTTAAAAGGAGCACAAGAAGTGCTCCTTTTTCATATGTTTTAAAGACGATGAAAAAAATTTCATTGACGGTTTATAATGTTTGTTATAAGATTGTCTTGTTCTTTTTCTCAAAGTAAATGTTGTAAATTATAAAAGCGCCAGAACTACAAGTAGTGTAGTTGACGAGGTGGAGTTTTATCGAGATTTCGGCGGATGACTCCCGGTTGTTCATCATAACCGCAAGCTTTTACTTAAATCATTAAGGTGACTTAATGGACAAAGGTGAAAGTGTGATGAGAGAAAAGGAACGGATGAAAACTAGCTGTATAAGTATATACGGACTTAAACCCAATCGAGAGGAAGGTGAAAGCCGTTACAAGCTTACAGGGCTAGCAATATGTAATCCGTTTTTTAGTATAAATAAAAATGGTATCGGACTATGTCGTTACATGTTCGCAGAGCAGTGTAAGCATTTGTAACGGCGACTAAACATGTGTGGAATCGTAGGATTTATTGGAGAACAAGATGCAAAGGAAATTTTATTAAAAGGTTTAGAAAAACTAGAATATCGTGGATATGATTCAGCAGGTATTGCAGTACAAGCAGAGAACGGTGTTGTTGTGTACAAAGAAAAAGGCCGTATTGCAAAACTTCGCGAAATCGTAGATGAGAACGTAGCAGCAAGCGTAGGTATCGGACATACACGCTGGGCTACACACGGTGTTCCAAGTAAGGTAAACGCGCATCCGCATCAAAGTACATCAAAGCGCTTTACACTAGTTCATAACGGTGTAATTGAAAACTATGAATTAGTGAAAAAGGAATATTTACAAGATGTAACGTTCGTAAGTGAAACAGATACAGAAATTATCGTACAGCTTATGGAACAACAAGTGAGCACAGGATTAAGTGTAGAAGAAGCGTTCCGTAATACGCTATCTCTTTTACATGGCTCTTATGCAATCGGATTACTTGATGCTGAAAATCCAAACATGATTTATGTTGCTAAAAACAAAAGCCCGCTATTAGTAGGTGTTGGTGACAACTTTAATGTTGTGGCGAGCGACGCTATGGCGATGTTACAAGTTACAGATCAATTTATTGAGTTAATGGATAAAGAAATCGTAATCGTAACGAAAGAAAGCATTACAATTAAAAACTTACAAGGTGAAACGATTGAACGTGCACCGTTTACAGCGGAATTAGATGCAAGTGACATTGAAAAGGGAACATACCCTCATTTCATGCTTAAAGAAATTGATGAGCAACCACTTGTAATCCGTAATATTATTCAAAAGTATCAAGATGAAAATGGCGAAATTGAATTAGATCAAGATATCCGCAACGCGATTTTAGATAGCGATCGTATTTACATCATTGCATGTGGAACGAGTTATCATGCAGGTCTTGTTGGAAAACAATTTATCGAGAAGTTTGCAAAAACACCAGTTGAAGTACACGTAGCAAGTGAATTCTCTTACAACATGCCATTATTAACAGAAAGACCATTCTTCATTTACATTTCACAAAGTGGTGAAACAGCTGATAGCCGTGCAGTACTTGTGCAAACAAATGAAATGGGTCATAAAGCATTAACAATTACAAACGTACCTGGTTCTACGCTTTCTCGTGAAGCTGACTATACACTTCCACTATACGCTGGACCAGAAATTGCGGTTGCATCAACGAAAGCTTACACAGCACAGCTTGCAGTACTTTCAATCTTAGCGGCTGACATTGCTAAAGCAAAAGGTGAAGTTCTTGATTTCGACTTAACACACGAACTAGGAATTGTAGCAAATGCAATGATAGAACTTTGTGATCAAAAAGAAGAAATGGACGCATTAGCAAAACAATTTTTAGCAACAACGCGTAACTGTTTCTTCATCGGACGTAGCGTAGACTTCTACGTAGGATTAGAAGGTGCGTTAAAACTAAAAGAAATCTCTTACATCCAAGCAGAAGGATTTGCTGGAGGAGAATTAAAACACGGTACAATCGCTTTAATCGAAAATGGTACACCAGTTATCGCACTTGCTACACAAGAGCACGTAAACCTTGGAATTCGCGGTAACGTGAAAGAAGTAGTAGCACGTGGAGCTAACCCATGTATCATCTCAATGAAAGGCTTAGAAATGGAAGGAGACAGCTTCGTATTACCAGCTGTACACGAAGCACTAGCACCGCTAGTAGCAGTTATTCCATTACAACTTATCTCATACTACGCAGCACTTCACCGCGAGTGTGACGTTGATAAGCCACGTAACTTAGCTAAATCTGTTACGGTTGAGTAGAAGGTTGGTAGATTTGAAATAAATTTGTGAAGCCTCACCCCTTTGGATATTTTTATCTAAAGGGGTGTTTTTGTGTCCAAAAGAAAGAGAACATTTAAAATCGATAAGTGGATTAAAGAGGAGCGAGGAACTAGCAGTGGGGATGGGCAGAATCCTACTAATTAAAGGTTCACTTTATCGAGTTTGGAACGAAATCACTTTTGTTTATCTGAATTTTCTAGTAATATTTTAAGTATTCATGAACAGTTTTCTTTATTACTACAAGAAAAGACGATTGTTATTGCTGAAGAGCTTGGGATGAAACACCTAGCTGATCCAATTGAACGGGAATCTTGGGAGTGTAGATGCATTAATTGACTAGACATGACGAGGGGTGTTTATTAATGAAAGTGAAAGAAAAAACATATTTAAGTATAGAAGAGATTATTTCATTACCGGCCTTATCAAGTACAAATATAAGTGATGATGGCAAAAATGTAGCGTTTGTTAAAAAGACAGCTAACTGGAAAGACAATACATATAGAAATCATGTATGGATATATGAAAAGGAAAAGGGGAAGAGTTACCCATTAACAATTGGAGATATAGATAGTACACATCCATTATGGTCTCCAGATTCTAAGGGTATCGCATATCTTAGCCCTGTTGGAGATGGGAAAAATCAGATCTTTTTTAAGTCACTAGACGGCTATAGTGAGGTTCAAATTACTGATGAGAAAGAAGGAGTCAGTAATTTCAAATGGGAGCCTACTGGTAAAGGTTTTTATTATATTGCACAGTCAAAAGAATGTGAGGAGATAAAGAAACGTAAGGAACGATATGGAGATTTCCATCATGTAGGTAAGGAACATCAGAATAATTGTTTATACTACATTGAAATAGAAAAAGTGAAACAAAATGATAAACAGGAACGGAAGGTTAGCGGTGTTTATCAACTAACGGACGGTAAGGATTTTTATATACATAACTTTGATATTTCAAATGATGGGAAAAAGGTCGTATGTATGGCTACACCAAGCTTAAACGATTATATGAATGGTGATCTATATATATTAGATGTTGAAGCTGGGGAACTACAAAAGATGAATATAGATACGTTGTTAGGAGCGAGCATCTGCTTTTCTCCTGAGGGCGATAAAATATGTTACTCAGCAAGCATAAGAGAGAAGGATTACTATAGAAATCATATACAAGATAATACATTAGAGATATATGATATGAATACTGGAGAGGTAATTCAGCCTCTAACAAACTTTGATAGTACGGTTACGCCATTACAGTGGACAGCTAAAGGAATTTTAATTAGATGGCAGGATAAAACGAATTATCGTATTGGATTACTAGCTGAAGATGGCACTGTGGAAGCATTAAGCGACAAGGTAGATGGCTTTATAATGGATGCCTCTATAACAAAGGATGGAAATCATATAACCTATAATAAGGCTATAACAAATGAAACCTTTGAAATCTATTTGGATGATAAAAAAATAACGAATGAAAATAGCTTTTTCGAAGACAAGCTTAAAAGTAATAGGGAAATCATCTCATGGAAAAGTAGTGATGGCCTTGAAATTGAGGGTGTGTTATCAACCCCAGCAGAGTTTGACTCAAATAAAAAATATCCTTTATTAGTAGTAATTCATGGTGGCCCGGCTTGGGCATCCTTTCCGATATTTTCAGACTGCTTCAATGAGAAATATCCGATTGAACAGTTTATCGAAAAAGGCTTTATCGTTTTAGAGCCAAACTACAGAGGAAGTTCAGGTTATGGTAATGAATTCTTAAAAGCAAACTACAGAAAACAGGGAATCGCTGACTATGATGATGTTATATCAGGGGTGGATAAACTAGTTGATCAAGGGATTGTAGATAAAGATACAGTAGGAGTTATGGGATGGAGTAACGGAGGATATATATCAGCTTTCTGTTCTACATTTAGTAGTAGATTTAAAGCTATTTCAGTTGGGGGCGGAATTACGAACTGGGGTACCCATTATGTAAATACAGATATCCCTTACTTTATTAGAATGTATTTAGGAAATACTCCATGGAATGATCCGGAGATCTATACGAAGACATCACCAATGACATATATTAAATCAGCTTGTACGCCTACCTTAATTCAACATGGGGAAAAGGATGCAAGAATTCCAACTACAAATGCATATGAGCTATATGAAGGATTAAGAGATATGGAAGTTGATACAGAATTAATTATATTTAAAGGAATGGCATATAGTTCTGATCAGCCGGGAATGAGAGTAGCTATTATGAAGCAGAACTTGATGTGGTTTTCACATTATATTCTTGGAGAAAGTATGGAGGGCTTTCGTACTATATAATGGATATTCGTACAGGGATTTTTCGTTGTACAATCGGGTCATATTGTTGAAAAAGAGATACAACAAATTATATAATTTGTTGTAAACTGCATGCAAACCATTATGATTATAAGGAAATGTAATTCGGAGGACTAATATGACAGAAAATAAAAATGTGTTACCAGTAGAACAGCGTGAAGAATTATTCAAAGTATTGAAAGCTCGTTTTGAGAAGAATATGAATCGTCATGAAGGTCTTGAATGGGCTAAAGTTGAAGCGAAGCTGGATGTTAATGCTGAGAAATTATGGTCACTTAATGAAATGGAAGTAACTGGCGGTGAGCCGGATGTTGTTGGTTATGATAAAGAGAAGGACGAGTATACTTTCTATGATTGTTCAAAGGAGAGTCCTAAAGGCCGCAGAAGTCTTTGTTATGATCTTGAAGCGTTAGAGTCAAGAAAAAAACATAAACCAGAAAATAATGTCATTGATGTGGCAACTGCTATGGGCATTGAATTATTAACTGAAGAACAATATCGAGATTTGCAACAAATTGGGGATTTCGATATGAAATCATCAAGCTGGGTACAAACGCCTTCAGATATTCGCGAACTCGGTGGCGCTCTATTTTGCGATTATCGCTTTGGACACGTTTTTGTGTACCACAATGGAGCAGATTCCTACTATGCTGCTAGAGGGTTTCGCGGTTCGTTAAGAGTTTAAATTTGGAGTAAGTAAGAAAAGAGCCTATACTTAGGCTCTTTTCTTACTTATATTTTAAAAGTAAACTGTTACTACGCAGTTTTACTTAATTTATATGTTTCGTGGTTGTTTTTCCGGAAAAGTTTAGGGAAAACATAACCGTCTAATCCAATACGTCCAGCATTATGACCTGCAATTAAAATGAACATAGTTAAAACAAGCATGTTTGGGTTTACACTAACAGTTCCACTTAATAAGAATGAAAGATTCATTATGATTCCAAAGAATGCAGCAGTTTTTGTTAATCCACCTATAATTAAACCTAAACCTACTAAGATTTCTCCCCATTGTACGAAAAAACTAAATAAGTCTGCGTGTGGAAGAACAAAGTTTTGAAGGAAATCCGCCCACCAGCCTTGTACTGCGGGGTGATCGCCTGATGCTTGGGCGATGGCGCCTTTGAGGAAACCGCTGGCATCAAAAGATTGTCCTAAAACTTTCCCTATTCCAGCAGTAATCCAAGAATATCCTATGTAAAGACGTAAAAGTAATAATATGAAAGTAGCACGTTTATCAGTTCTTAAAAAATTGATAACCATTGAAATCCCTCCAATATTGTATTTACATGTTTATTATATATCCATTGTGAATAAATTCACAATGGAGGAAATGTGAACGAATATATGTTGTGAGTAATTGTTTTATTTTTTGTAACATTTCATCTTTTTTGATAGACTAATAATAGAGATATATCAAAAGGAGGCAAAGACTAGATATGTAGATGAACTTGTAATGATTAGCAATTGGATAGATTATTTTTCTCTCATAAGTGAGGGTTTATTTAGCTATCTGTAAATCATTCAAGGACTGCATATTTGGCGTAGTCATTCCTTCGGTAAGGGTAGGCCTATTATGTATCTATCTTTTTTGTGTGGAAATTTATATCTCTCATATAAAATATGCGTCCTTTAAAATTGGAGGAGTATATGATGAATCAATTAAAAAATAAAGTAGCAGTTGTTACAGGTGTAAGTCGTCTAGACGGTATAGGAGCAGCTATTTGCACAGAGTTAGCAGAGGCTGGATACGATATATTTTTTACGTATTGGACAGCTTACGATAAAGAGATGCCTTGGGGCGTTGAGCAAAATGAACAAATACAATTAAAAGAAGAGCTAATACAAAAAGGTGTTAAAGTATCGAGCATGGAGTTAGATTTCACTCAAAATGATGCACCGAAAGAGCTTATAAATAGGGTTACTGAACAACTAGGCTACCCTCATATATTAATTAATAATGCAGCATATTCTACGAATAATGATTTCTCTAATTTGTCTGCTGAAGAGCTGGATAAGCATTACATGGTAAATGTTCGTGCGACTACATTGTTAAGTAGTCAATTTGCCCGAGGATTTGATAAGAAATTTGGTGGTAGAATTGTGAATATGACTTCGGGGCAATTTCAAGGGCCTATGGCAGGAGAACTGGCGTATGCAACAACGAAAGGAGCTATTGATGCTCTTACTAGTACGTTGTCAGCAGAAGTAGCCCATTTAGGAATAACAGTGAATGCAATTAACCCAGGTCCAACTAGTACAGGATGGATGACTGAAGAGATAAAGCAAGGATTAAAGCCGATGTTTCCTTTGGGCAGAATTGGTGAGCCAAAGGATGCAGCTAGACTCATAAAGTTTTTAGTAAGTGAAGAAGCAGAGTGGATTACGGGACAAGTGATTCATTCGGAAGGTGGATTTAAAAGGTAAAAAGAAGGCATCTCCTTCCGGTGAGATGCCTTCTTTCTAATCTTTCTTCAATCTTCGTGCAACACCATTCCCTAAAGATTGTAATCCTTGAACGAGGATAATTAAAATAAAGACGGTTGCATACATTACTTCAGGTTCATAGCGTAAATGTCCGAAGCGATATGCCAAGTCCCCTAGCCCGCCAGCGCCTACAAGACCAGCCATCGCTGTTGCGCCAATTAAGCCGATTGTTGCGATCGTTAATCCGAGCACAAGAGATGGGCGTGCTTCTTTAACCATGACGTGCCAAATGATTTTTATAGTAGAGACTCCCATTGCTTGGTAAGCTTCAATAACACCACGATCCACTTCTAGTAAAGCTGTCTCCATTAAGCGTGCAATATAAGGAGCTGTGAAGACGACAAGTGGTACGATAACACCTTGCACGCCAATGGATGTTCCCATTAGAAACTTCGTAAAAGGTAAAATGAAGAATAATAGAATGATAAATGGAAGAGAGCGAATGGCATTAATAACTGTATTAAGAATAGGATAGATAAGTTTATTTTCTCGCTGTCCACCAGGTCTCGTCAAAACAAGTGTAACGCCGAGCGGTAATGCGATAAGGATAGAGATAAGTAATGAAATAGATGTCATTTGAAATGTTTGAATTGTTGCTTCCCATATGACTTCACCCCATTCATCCAAAAAGGACTTGTTTTCCATAGTCTGTTTTCCCTCCCTCTACGATGATACCTTTCTCTTGTAAGAATGCTAAAGCGCGGTTTACTTCATTTTTTTCACCTTGCATATGAACGACAAGTTTCCCATATGCCTCATGCTTTAACTGCGTAATATTACCGGATAAAATATTTGGATATACTTGGTAACGTTTTGTAGCGACAGCTAGTGCTGGTTCTCCTGAAGAACTTCCTATAAAAGAAAGTGTTACAATTTCACCAGTAGTTTGTAGTTCTTTTTGTACTTCTTCTGGAATTTTAGCTGCAAATGCGCTATTTACAAACTTCTTCGTTGTTACATGTTGTGGATTTGTAAAAATGTCTTTCACAGTCCCGCTTTCGACTACAGATCCATGCTCCATAACGGCAACCTGGTCACAAATACGCTGGATGACATTCATTTCATGTGTAATAAGTAAAATCGTAATTCCAATTTCTTCATTAATTTTTAGTAATAAATCAAGAATAGAATCAGTTGTTTCTGGATCTAATGCGCTCGTTGCTTCATCACTTAATAAAACCTCTGGTTCATGTGATAGTGCACGAGCGATGGCAACACGTTGTTTCTGGCCGCCAGAAAGTTCGCTTGGATAAGCATCTTTACGGTTAAAAAGATCCACGATGCATAAATATTTTTCTACTCTTTTTTCAATTTCCTCTTTTGGAATGCCAGCAAGGCGTAACGGCAATGCGATATTTTCATAAACGGTAACAGTTTTAAGTAAATTGAATCCTTGAAAAATCATTCCGATTTTTTGCCTCGCTTTTGCTAGTTCTTTTGTTGATAAAGTGGTTAAGTCTTGGTTGTTTACGATGATGTTTCCTGTCGTTGGTTTTTCTAATAAATTTACACAGCGAATTAATGTGCTTTTACCAGCGCCGCTATACCCAATGATTCCAAATACCTCGCCTTTTTCTACTTTAAGGGAAGTAGACTTAAGAGCCTCAACAGTCCCTTTTTTTGTTGTAAATACTTTGGAGACGTTTTTTAATTCAATCATTATCGTCAGCTCCTACCAAGATGGTAAAACTGAACCATCAAATTTTTTCTCGATAAATTCTTTTACTTCTTTAGATTGATAAGCTTTCTTTAATTTACTTACAACAGCATCATCTTTATTTTCAGTACGAACAACGACCCAGTTCACGTATGGTGAATCTTTTCCTTCGCGGAAAATGGAATCTTTCGCTGGATTTAGTTTTGCACCTAATGCAAAGTTTGTGTTAATTGCAGCTGCTTTCACTTCACTTAATTGCGTTGGTAATTGAGAAGCTTCTAATTCAACAATCTTTAAATTTTTTGGGTTTTCAATTACATCCTTTGCAGTCGCTTTTTCTGTAGCCTTTGGATCAACTTTTAAAACCCCCGCTTTTTCAAATAATTTTAAAGCTCGAAGTTCATTCGTTGGGTCATTTGGTACAGCGATTGCATCGCCCTCTTTTAATTCTTTTACATCTTTTAAGCTTTTAGAATATACGCCCATTGGGAATGTTACTGTTGAAAATACTTCAGTTAATTTCATATTGCGTTCGGCTTTAAATACATCTAAATATGATTTCGTTTGATAGCTATTTACATCAAGACTTTTTTCATCTAACGAAACGTTTGGTGCTACGTAATCATTAAATATTTTTATATCAATGTCGAGACCGTCTTTTGCCGCAACTTCTTTAACCTTCTCAAAAATTTGTTCATGTGGTCCACCTGTTACACCGACAGTAATCTTTTTCTCGTCTAATATTTTTACATCTTTATCTGAATTTGCGCCACATGCGCCTAATAATAGTACTGCTCCGCTTACAATGCTCAATAATACTTTCTTCATCTATAATTCCCCCTTAATATACGTTCCAAAATAAAAAGCACCTCTCAAAATAAGAGAGGTGCCGAATAGACGAAATAGGTTCCTCTCTTATCTTCCAAAACGAAAACTCGTTTTGCAGGAATTAGCACCTTAGCTTATACGTTATAAGCTCGGTTGCCGGGCATCATCGGGCCAGTCCCTCCGCCACTCTTGATAAGAGTATGTATATGTAGTTTTTAAATATGGTACTAATAGTAAATCTAACAAAAGGAATTGTCAATGTTATTTTCTGAATATATTTTATTTTAAGGTAATCGAAACATTTCCTTTCTTATGGCCCATTTCTACATACGTATGGGCTTCTGCAACTTCTTCTAATCGGTAAGTTCTATCAATAACAGGTTTTAGCTTTTCTGTTTCAACTAGTTGTTTTAGTAGGTTCATATCTTCTTTACTGACCTTTGCCATCATTCCGTTAACAGATACATATTTTCCATTAGGCATTAATGCGTCTGTACAAAGAGACTTTTTATACTTTCCAACTGCATCAAATATAATATCGTAGTTCTCGCCCTGTTTAGTAAAATCTTCTTTCGTATAATCAATTACTTTATCAGTCCCTAAAGATTGCACTAGTTCAAAATTTGAATTACTACAAACAGCTGTAACGGTCGCGCCGAAATATTTAGCAAGTTGTACAGCAGCTGTTCCTACTGATCCAGAGGCGCCGTATATGAGCACTTGTTGCCCTTTTTTTATACGGCCCTTCCTCAGAAAATGCAATGCTGAAGTTCCGCCAAAAGGAATAACGGCAGCTTCTTCATATGTCACATTGGTAGGTTTTAATGCTATTAATCCACTTTCATGCACGCATGTGTATTCGGCATAACCACCAAGGTTTAGTTCTGTTAATGCAAAAACTGGGTCTCCTTTTTTAAATTGAGTTACATCTGTTCCAATTTCTTCGATTTCACCGGATAACTCTACGCCGAGTATAGGTTTTCTCGGTTTTCTAAAACCTAATATGATCCGCATAGGAACCCAAAATAAGAGGGGACTATTAAAGCCACGTATTCTACAATCTCCAGTCGATACACTTGTTGCGCGAATTTTAACTAATACTTCGTTCTTTTTAGGTTTAGGTTTTTCTACATTTTGAAGCTGGAGAACGTTTGGTGGTCCATATTGTGTACAAATAATCGCCTTCATAATAACCTCCTGAAATGAGTTGTTATTATTTACATCATATTTAAGATCTTCATTAAACATGTCGCTATATAGAGAATATAGATTAAAAATTATATAGATTTCATAGGAAAAGAGGTGATATTATTTTGGGAAAGGGGGCGACATTATGAAAAAAATTATTTTTGTTTCAAGTTTAGTACTTGCAATCAGTCTAGGGGTAGGGTGTAGTAATGAGAAAACAGCAAAGACGGATGAGCCGAAAAAAGAATCAGTTCAAAAAGAAAAGGAATTAGCAGCGAAGGATGTTTTCAAGAAAACGAACGAAGCTTTTAAAAATGAAGAGCATGTAACGATGACATATGGTGTAGGCGTAAAAGCTGAGGGAACAGAGATGGACATATTAAAGGCTAAGATGCAATTAGAGCCAAAGACAAAGAATTCTCGTTCTGAAATGAATATTTCCGGTACAGATGTTGTAGTGTATACTGTGGATGGTAAAGTTGCTGGTGAGGTAAAAAACCCTAATACAGGAGAAGTTATAACCGTACCAGAGGAGCAATTAAACGCTGGTGGAATGAAAGCGACTCAAGATATTATAGATAAGTTAGAAGTACCGGAAGTAGTTTTAGATAAAATGAAGATGGAGAAAAGCGGAGATAAATATAAACTGAAATTTACATTAAAAGGGCAAGAAACAGAAAGTATGTTAACTAGCATGGATGAAACGCAGAAGAAAATGTTACAAGCACAAAATGCGAAGATAGAAGAAGTGGATGCAGAATATATCATTACAAAAGATTTTAAATATGAATCAGCAAAGATAGACATGATTATGAGTAGTAATGGCAAGGATAAAGCACACATTATTACGAACGCAAAATATACGTCGTACGAAAAGTTTGACCCAATAAAATTGCCAGCAGCAAAGTAACAGTTTTGATGAGGGGGACCTAAAATAAGGACCCTCTTTTTTGTATACTTTCTTCATAGGAAAATAGGTACAATATGAAGAGGAAAAGATGTAGAAGAGGAGAGTGTCATTTGAAAAAAAGAAAGATGATGGTGGTCATTGTAGCTTATACAGTGTTGCTTGCAACATCTGTAAATACATATAAAGAGCAACTAATTCATCCCATTATGAGCGATGTAGGAAAGTTACTTCCAACGAAAATTAAACGTGTTGAACATGCTGAGGATGAAAGTTCATTAAAACAGGTCGTGCAAGATGCAAATGTTTCTGGAGAGAAGATTTCTATTGCAGGTATGCAACATAGCCAAGGCGGACAGACGTACTATCCGAACGGTACGATGCTTGATATGAAAGAGTATAATAAAATATTAGCATTCGATCCAGAGAAGAAGCGGATTACAGTTCAAAGTGGTGTCACGTGGAATGATATCCAGAAGAAAATTAATCCATACGGTCTTGCAGTTCAAGTGATGCAATCTCAAAACATTTTTACTGTTGGTGGTTCATTAAGTGTAAATGTACATGGGCGTGATATTCGTCATGAAGCATTGATTGATACAGTAGAGTCATTTAGATTGTTAATGGCAGATGGCACGGTACGTAATATAAGTAGAGAAGAAAATGCAGAGTTATTTCCATATGTCATCGGTGGTTACGGGTTATTTGGTGTCATTTTAGATGTGACATTAAAGCTAACTGATGATGAATTATATGAAATGCATACGAGAATGATAGACTATAAAGAATACACGTCTTACTTCAAAGAGAAAGTGAAAAAAGAAGAAAATGTTCGTATGCACTTGGCACGTATTTCTGTTGCTCCAAACTCATTTTTAAAAGAGATGTATGTGACGAATTATACATTGACACAAAATCAAAATATGAGAGAAGAGTACAGTGAATTAAAAGAAGAAAATATTATAGCTGCGCCGAAATTTTTGCTTGGATTATCACGTTATAGTGATTGGGGAAAGAATACATTTTGGGATATACAAAGAAGTTATTTTGAACGTACAGATGGACAGTTTGAGACGCGGAATAATGTTATGAGATCAGATAGTGCTTTTATGGAATATGAAAATCCGAACCTTACAGAAGTGCTACAAGAATACTTTGTGCCTATAGATTCCTTCACGGAATATATAGATGATTTACGTGCCGTATTAAGTGAAGAAGAACTGAACTTGCTCAATATTACGATTCGTTACGTGGAAAAGAATGAAAATGCAGTTTTATCCTATGCAAAAGATGAAATGTTTGCACTGGTGCTTTTAATTAACCAAGGACGCTCCGAGAGTGAGGTGAAGAAAACAGAGGATGTCATTCGGAAGATGATTGATGTTACTTTAAAACATAACGGTAGTTATTATTTACCGTATTATTCTTATCCAACGAAAGAACAGCTAAAGAAAGCATATCCTCGTATAGAAGAATTTCTTCAGAAGAAGAAGGAAGTGGATCCAGAAGAGAGATTTGTGAATTTATTTTATAGGGAGTATACGAAATGACATATAGAAGATTTGTAGCCTCACAAAGCATCATTATGATGGCAGGAAGTATGGTATTTCCTTTTTACATTTTATTGCTTCGGAATGTTGGAAATAGCTTCTCACAGTTTGGGTGGGCTTATGGCTTATTTGCATTAACTTCAGCACTTGTATATCCGTTAGTAGGGAAGGCGTCTGATAGAGTAGGTGATCAAAAATTATTAATAATATACGCTTGGTCCATGGCGATATTAATGCTTTGTTTTCCAATTGCAACGGAAGTCTGGCATGTGTATATTCTTCAAGTTGTAATGGGAGTTTTAGGTGCTGTGCAGCGTAATACTGAGAAAACGTCGTTAGCACGAAAGGTTGTGCAGGAAAAGGCTGGTTATGAGATTGGAAAATACCATGTGTGGACATCAATTGGAGGCGCAGTAGCGATTATTGTAACGGGGTATTTAGTAGATTTCTTTACGATTGGTACGATTTTTTATATTGCATCTATCTTATATGTAGTAAGTGGAGTTGTATTAAGTAGTAAAAAAATATAACCATTCCTATTTTTACCTAAATACCCTTTGTTTGTTATACTAAAAGGGAAGACAAAAGAAAAGGGGACATTGCCTTTGATGAAATTTTTAGTTTTAGCTATTCTCACTTTGTTTTTGATTCCATGGACAAGAAGCGGTAGTAAACTTCGAGCAGTGGATAAGAAGGGGGATGAGAAGGTTGTAAAGGGTAAGAAATCATCCATTTTAGTTATTCCTGTTTTATTTTGGATAGGTATTGCAATCTATGAATATTTTTGGCTAATTGATGATCGAGCAGATTCGATTCTTACTCATTATTCTGTTGCAGTAGCAATTTTAATTGGGCTTGTTTTATTTTCACAAGATCAGATAGGGAAATTAGAAGGTACATTAAAAGGTCTTCTAATGTTTGTTTTACTTGCAAGTTACGGCTATTTTGGTTATTTGCACGATATAGTAATCACGCAAAAGAAATATGATTCTGTTGTTAAGGTAGAGAAAGATATTTCAGAGCCATTTACTGAAAATGATCAGCCGTTTACAGTGCCGCCAAAGACAGCGGAGAATAAGATGAAAAAAGTATTTGGGGATATTCCGAAAGTAGCTTATTTTGAGCTAGGAGAATTAACGCCACAAATGGTAAACGGTGAGGCTTTATATGTAGCGCCGATTGAAGTTTCAGGGTTTTTTAAAGCACGTAAAGCTGAAACAATTCCAGGGTACGTAACGATGTCAGGTACGAACCCTGATGCCGAAGCGAAACTGCATCTCGGTTATAAGATGAAATACGTGCCAAGCATGTTTTTCGGGAATAATTTAGAGCGTGTCGTACGAAAATCCGAACCAAATTTAATCTTTAAGGGGAAACCTAAATTTGAAGTTGATGATAAAGGGAAACCGTATTATACAATGACATATGGTGAATTTATTTCAGGGAGATCTGGATTTGAGGTAGAGGGTGTTGTTGTAGTAGATGCACAAACAGGTGAAGTGAAAAGATATGATAAAGGAAAGGCACCTAAATTTGTTGATGGTGTATTGAATCATGAGACCGCATCTACATTAAATACGTATTTCGGTAAATATATTCACGGATTTTGGAATACAAAATTCTCGCAAACTGATATGAAGATTCCGACTGAGTGGGGGACGAAAGAAGGAGTGACACCAATCTTCGGTAAGGATGGAACGCTATATTACTTTACTGATTTCACCTCTCCAAAAGAAGGAGTAGATTCTGCGTTAGGTTATTCACTTATTGATGCACGTACAGGTAAGTTGTATTACTATAACGGAAAAGAAGTAAAGGGAATTATGGATGGTTCAGCTGCTTCAGAAGTGGTGGATAATTCCTTTAAAAGAGAGAAATGGCATGGAACGATGCCGGTTATTTATAACGTGTACGGTAAACCTTCTTGGATTGTACCTGTTATTGATGACGGGGGATTAGTACGTGCCCATACTGTCATCTATGCTTCTAATGCGAAAATATTTGCAACAGGTTCGACGCAAAAAGAAGCTCTTGAGAATTATAAAAATGCGCTAAGCGGGAGTGGAGATTCATTTAGACCAACTTCGAGTGGAAAAGAAGCGCAAAAAGAAGGTATTGTACAGCGAGTATATAAAGAAAAATCAGGTGAAAATACAATTGTGTACGTACTGTTAGAAAATGAACAAAAAGTATTTATGATACCTGCGAAAAAATTCCCATATGCTATGTTTACAGAAGTGGGAGATCCAATTCAAATCACATACTTAGATACAGGAGAAGCGATGTCTTCCGTATCTAAATTTACAAATAGCAACTTGAAAAAGTAAAGCGATAGAATTTCTATCGCTTTTTTTTACATTATGAAAGAGGAAAATGCGCTATACTTGACGTATGTTTATGTTGTAACTATAATTGTTACGATTCATTATGTATACGAAAGGGTGAATGGAAAAAGTGAATGAAGTTAATCACGAAATATATAAACCTGTAAAGATGAACAGGTTATGGATGATTCTTGTATTAGGAACACTTACGGCAATTGGGCCGTTATCTATTGATATGTATTTGCCTTCGTTACCGAAATTAACGGATGATTTACAAACGGGTGCATCCCTTGCGCAGCTTACGTTGACAGCATGTTTACTTGGGCTTTCAGTAGGACAATTATTTGTCGGTTCAATTAGTGATATTTACGGAAGGCGCAAACCTCTTATTATTGCTCTTATTATTTATGTTGCTTCTTCATTACTTTGTGCTGTAGCACCGTCTATTTGGACTTTAGTGCTTTTACGTTTCTTACAAGGCGCTTCGGGCTCTGCTGGTATCGTTATATCCCGTGCAATGGTAAGAGATATGTACTCAGGTTCTGAAATGACGAAGTTTTTCTCACTACTTATGTTAGTAAACGGAGCAGCACCTATTTTGGCCCCGATTATCGGGGGGCAATTATTACAGTTTACAACGTGGCGTGGTGTCTTTATCGTTCTTGGAGCAATTAGTGTATTTATGTTAATCTCGGCTACTTTCGTATTACGTGAAACATTACCTCCTGAAGAAAGAGAGACAGGTGGTTTGTCAGGAACATTGGCGACATACGGAAAGCTTCTGAAAGATCGCTTGTTTATGGGATATGCATTGTCACAAGGATTAGTAACAGCGGCAATGTTTGCCTACATTTCGGGATCACCATTTGTGTTGCAAAATATATACGGGGCATCACCACAGCAGTTTAGTTTATTCTTTGCGATTAACGGTATCGGTATTATTATTGCCAGCCAAGTTACTGGTCGTTTAGCAGGGAAAGTGAATGAGAAAACATTATTTGTTTCCGGTATTATTATCGCCGCTGTTGGTGGCTTATCTCTACTACTTACAATCGTATTAGGAATAGGTTTCATTGGTGTTTTATGCTCGTTATTCCTTGTTGTATCAAGTGTTGGGGTTGTATCGACAACCGGCTTCTCGTTAGCAATGAGAAATCAAAAACAAGCGGCAGGAACAGCATCAGCTTTACTAGGCTTATTACAGTTTATTTCAGGGGCACTTGTTGCACCATTAGTAGGTATTGGTGGAAGTAATACGGCATTGCCGATGGGTATTGTGATAGCTCTTTGTGAAATTGGTGCTGTATTATGTTATCTATTTATGGCCAGAAGAAGTGAAAAGCAGTTTGAACTGCAACAAAGACAAAATTTAGAAGCTTAAATTATAAAAAAGAGTTGATTCAAATATTTTTGAATCAACTCTTTTTTCATTTCTTTGAAATAACTCATACAGCTTTGTAAGGTGATGCAAAAGTTATTTGCATAAAGTGACGATACTGTGACAAAAATGTTGGTATATATATTAAGGTATCCTCTTAAGTGTAAAAAGTAGGGCGTTCTCGGTATAATAACAAGTGGAGATAAAAGAAACTATAGATAGAAGTAGATGTAGATAAAAGGAGAAAAAGAGATGAAGAAGGTTTTGGGTATTGCTGTAATGGGAAGTATGATTCTGCTAGCGGGATGTAATGGAAATAAAGATACGAAAGAACCGAAAGAGAAGGTAGAGCAATCTACAGAACAAACAGAAGAGATGAAAGAATACCTTGCAGTACATGAAAAATATGATATAAAAATGAATAAAGAAATCAATAAAGCACTGCAGTTATTTGAAGTGGCAAAGGAAAAGGGCGGTAAGGAAATAACGAATGCTACATATAAAGAAGATGTGCAAAAAGTAACAACGAGCATGTTAGAAGATATTGATAATATACGTAAAGAAATTCATGTTCCGAAGTCGAAAGAGCAAGAACATGAGGTATATGTTGGTTTCTTGAATGAATCGGAACAAGCGATGAAAAAATTACAGAAGTTAGCTAAAGAAGAAGATTCATCATTAATTCGTGATATAGAAATTAATTTTGCAACAGCATCGACATACTATAAACGTTTTCAAACAGAAACGAAAAAATAACCTTGCACATGCAAGGTTATTTTTTCTTCTTACCATCACCATCTTCATCTTCGTATACTAACACTTTTTGCTCTTCGTGAAATTCGGAAATAGTTTGTCCGGTAATATTATCGAAGGGTGTGTAAAAAGAAGTAACGCTTTTCTTTTTAATGAAAAGTTTATAAAATCCAATGATAACAAGTATGACAATTGTTAATGGCAGTCCTATAGTTGCTAGAAGTAAGGGATCCATCATATAGCTCCTTTAATATCATTTCTTTATATTATAAACAAAAAACTGCGATTTAGATAAATGGCCTCATTAAAAACTGATTTTTCTAAATATATCCAATTTGATTGACTTTTCATTTTTTCAGAATTATAATTCGAAATATACAATTTGAACCAAATAATAATATAGCAATTTACTTATCCAGAGAGGTAGAGGGACTGGCCCTATGACACCTCAGCAGCGGGTTCTGTAATAGGAACACCGTGCTAATTCCAGCAAGCAAGTCTTGAAAGATAAGTGATGGGCCTTTGTTTATTAAGCCTTGATCTTATTTTTTAAGATCAAGGCTTTTTGTATTCTAAAAAGAGAAAAGGGAGTAATGGAAAAAGTACGTTCATAAAACTAAGTAAATATATATGTTTAGGGGGTTATTGAAGTGTATGTAATTAAAAAATTATCAGTTATGGTGTTCACGCTATGGGTTATTACGACAGTGACATTTCTAATTATGCATATTATTCCGGGGGATCCATTTTCATCAGATGCAAAAATCTTTCCTGAAGAAGTGATTCAAAACATGAGAGCGAAGTATCACCTTGATGAACCGTTATGGAATCAATATGTTGCTTATTTAGACGGTGTAGTTCATTTTGATTTTGGTGAATCTGTTCAATCAACCGGGCAAGGTGTATCAGAAATTATAACAACTGGCTTTGGTCCATCAGCAATTATTGGTCTACAAGCACTTGTTATTTCGTTGTTAGTCGGAATTGCTGCAGGTACATTTGCTGCTCTATATCATGGGAAAGTAATTGACTATAGTGTGAGTTTGCTCGCAATTCTCGGTATTTCTATTCCAAGTTTTATTTTAGCACCGCTATTTATACAAGTATTCGCTATTCAATTTGAGCTTTTACCAGTAGCGTCTTGGGGAACATTCGAACATACCGTATTACCATCTTTCGCATTGGCGTTAGGTCCAATTGCGGTTATTACAAGGTTTGTTCGTTCTAATATGATCGAAGTATTGCAGAGTGATTATATTAAGCTAGCAAGAGCGAAAGGCATACCAATTAAGAAGATTATTATAAGACATGCTCTTCGAAATGCGATTGTTCCAGTACTTACATTTGTTGGACCATTAATGGCTGGACTTTTAACAGGGACTTTCGTTATTGAAAAAATCTTTTCAATTCCTGGCCTAGGAAAATATTTTGTAGATAGTATTTTTAACCGAGACTATCCGGTGATTATGGGAACAACAATTTTCTATAGTGCATTATTAATTACTTGTATTTTCATTACAGATATTATTCACCGCATTGTTGATCCACGTATTCGTTCTATTACATAAGGAGGGGGGATATTTAAATGGGAGCTTATGAAATTAATGAACAGTTATTAACGAAAGAAGAGAAAAAAGAATTAACGATAAATAAAAATCAGCAAACGATTAGCAGAAAGAAAGAATTGTTTCGTAAGTTTATATCGAATCCAATCGCAGTTTTAGGAACAGTGACGTTATTGCTAATTATTGTTTTCTCGCTTATTGGCGAAAGTTTAACGCCATTTACTGCGAGTGAACAAGTAAAAGAGGCAACAAATTTACCGCCGAGTAGTGAACATTGGTTTGGAACAGATGATCTAGGGAGAGATATTTGGGCACGTACTTGGGCTGGTGGGAAGATTTCACTAACAGTTGGATTAGTAGCAGCTGCCCTCGATATAGGGCTTGGTGTACTGATTGGTGGATTTAGTGGATATGTGAGAGGGCGTAATCGCCTTGGAACGTTAATTGATGAGTGGATTATAAGAGGAATTGAAGTATTATACGGCATCCCATATTTACTAATTGTTATTTTACTATTAATTGTTATGAAACCAGGTCTTTTCACCATTATTATCGCCCTTGCATTAACGGGATGGATTGGAATGGCTCGTCTCATTCGAGCACAAGTATTGTCTTTAAAACAACGAGAGTTTGTTATTGCAGCAGAGCGATTAGGTACATCCCATATGAAAATTATATATGGGCATTTAATTCCGAATTTAACAGGGATTATTATCGTCAATTTATCATTTACAATTCCAGCAGCTATTTTTTCAGAATCATTTTTAAGCTTTATAGGACTTGGGGTACAATCACCAGCGGCAAGTTGGGGGACGATGACGAATGATGCACTCGGGACATTATTGAGCGGAGAATGGTGGCAGCTATTTTTCCCGGCAATCATGATTGCACTCATTATGTTCGCATTTAATGCAATTGGTGATGGTTTGCAAGATGCAATTGATCCAAAAATCGTAAAACGGAATCGAAAGGAGAAAAAACATGGGACAGCTCTTATCTTTAGAAAACGTAACGTTAGCCGTTGAAAAAGAGAATAGTAAGCAAGCAATTGTGAAACATGTTTCCTTTTCTATTAACGAAGGTGAAATAGTTGCACTTGTAGGAGAAAGTGGTTCAGGAAAAAGTGTTACAGCACAATCCATTATCGGCTTGAATCAAGAATCAATTCATATCGATGATGGAAATGTATCTTTCCAATCAAAGGAATTAACGGATTTACAAGAATTAGAATGGAATCAAATTCGCGGAAAAGATATTTCCTTTATATTTCAAGATCCGCTTTCATCTTTAAACCCAACGATGAAGGTAGGCAAACAAATTACAGAAGTAATTTTGCAACATGGGGAAAAATCGAAAAGAGAAGCAAAGGGAATTGCGATTAACTTGCTAAAAGATTTAGGGATACATGAAGCAGAGAAACGCTTTGAGCAATACCCACATCAATTAAGTGGGGGGATGAGGCAACGTATTTGCTTAGCAATTGCATTTGCTTGTCATCCAAAGCTTGTAATTGCAGACGAGCCGACAACAGCGTTAGATGTAACGATTCAGAAACAAATTATGGGGCTATTAAAAGAAAGAAAAGAAAAACAAAATACGAGTATTTTATTAATTACACATGATTTGGCACTTGTACGTGAAGTAGCTGATCGAGTAGTTGTTATGTACGGGGGACGTGTCGTTGAAAAAGGAACGATACAGGAGGTAATAGGTTCTCCTAAACATCCATATACGAAAAGCTTATTACAAGCAATTCCGAATATGGATGACTCCGAAAAGGTATTACGTGCTATAGAAGGAACGACACCTTCCATTGAAACATTAAATAGCTTTGGTTGTCCTTTTGTAAATCGTTGCCCAGTAGCGATAAAAGAATGTATTCATCGTTTCCCAGAGAGAACAACATATTCTAAGGAGCATAGTTCACATTGTTGGCAGCATGTTCTAGAGCATAATAAAGCGAAATCAAAAGAGAAGGTGAATGCCTCATGACGACAGATTTAATTACTGTAAAGCAAGTAACGAAAACATATGGAAGTAAAAGTAAAGAAATCACAGCGTTAAAAGACATATCACTTTCTATCCCGAAAGGAACAACACTTGGCATTATTGGTGAAAGTGGTTCAGGAAAAACAACACTTGGAAAGCTCATAGCGGGGATTGAGAGTCCAACGTCTGGTGAAATTAATTATAACGGTCAAGTTGTTCACACGCTGAAGTCAGCTCATAAGCGAGATTTTTTACAGAAAGTACAGTTCATTTTTCAAGATTCCACAGCTGCATTAAATCCGCGCTGGAAAGTACGCGATAGTGTAACGGAAGGTTATATTTCATTCGGTTTAGGTGATAAAGGGCTGAAGGATAAAGTAGCAGGTGATGCGCTAGAGCGTGTTGGATTAGATAGAAGATATATTGATCGATATCCGCATGAATTTAGCGGAGGACAACGTCAACGTATCGCTATTGCAAGAGCGTTATTGTGTGAGCCAGAAGCATTGATTCTTGATGAACCAATTTCAGCATTAGACGTTTCATTGCAAATTCAAATTGTACATCTGTTGCAAAAAATTCAAAAGGAACAAGGCTATACATATTTGTTTATCGCACATGATTTACCGATGGTTCACTATTTATGTGAAAAAGTGGCTGTTTTATATAAAGGAGAACTTGTTGAATTTGGAAATACGGACGAAGTATTCCGTAATCCACAACATTCTTATACAAAAACATTATTAGCATCAACACCAAAAATTTTAGGCTAAAGGAGAATGTAGGATGAAGAAGTTTTTACTGTTTGTCATTATGACCGTTTTAGCAATTACTTCTGTCGCATGCGGTAAGAAAGAGACGCAAAAGGCGAGTGCTGGTAAGGGAGAAGGAGATCGATTAGTAACGAATATTAGTAGTGATCCGTATACCCTTGATTCTGCCATTGCGACAGATAGCACGTCAGGTTATGTAATTGGACAGTTGTTTTCAAGTTTATATACACAAGATAGTGATGGGAAATATCAAAATGAATTAGCGGAGAAAGAAGAAGTAAATGCTGATGGAACTGAGTATACAATTCATTTAAAGAAAGATATTAAATGGTCAGATGGTTCTCCTATTATAGCAAATGATTTTGAATTTGCATGGAAGCGATTATTAAATCCGAAAACGGGTTCTATGAATGCGACAGAAATGTATTTTATTAAAGGGGCAGAGGCATACAATACTGGAAAAGGTGAAGAGGGACAAGTTGGTATTCAAGTCGTTGATCCTCAAACATTAAAGGTAACTCTTGAACATCCAGTTGCTTCTATTAAACAAAAATTAGCAAGCTCACTATTTATTCCATTATCTAAAAATTCAATTGATGATAATAATAAATTAAAAACAGATCCAAAAGAGTTAATTACGAATGGGCCATTCACGTTAAAAGAGTGGAAGCATAACCAGGCAATTACAGTACAAAAAAATAAAGAATTCTACGATAAAAAGGTAACTCTAAAAGAAATTGAGTTTCGTATTATTCCAGACTCTAAAACAGCGTATCAATTATTTAAATCAAAAGAATTAGATTTACTAAGTAGCTTACCACAAGAGATGATTGAAAAAGAAAAAGGAAATAAAGAATATAAGCGTGTTGCAGGATTCTCATCTTATATTTACTCGTTTAACGTAGAAAAAGAGCCGTTTACAAATGCGAAGGTACGTAAAGCATTTTCATTAGCGGTTGATCGCAAATTTATCGTTGAAAAATTGTATAAAAATAATGCGCAAGAAGCATATGCATTCGTTCCAGAAGGAGCAAAAACACAAAGTGGCCGTGATTTCCGTAAAGAAAAAGGTGATTACGTTAAATTTGATCCAGCAGAAGCGAAAAAATTATTAGAAGAAGGTATGAAAGAACAAGGATGGTCTACAATACCTGAAGTAACATTAAAATTCACTACAGATACACAACATAAAAAAGTAGCAGAAGCAATGCAAGAAATGTTTAAGAAAAATCTTGGAGTAGATATTAAATTAGAAAATAAAGAGTGGAAGAGTTACATCGACACATACAAGCAAAGTGATTTCCAATTAGCTTATATGGGATGGGGCGGCTCTTTATTAGATCCAATTACTAAACTAGATTTATATGCAGGTGATGGTCCGAATAACTATGCAAAATGGCATAATAAAGAATTTGACGCTTTAATAAAAGAAGCAAAAGTTGAACAAAACGAAGATAAGCGTTTTGAATTATTGCATAAAGCGGAAGATATTATGTTTACAGATTCACCATTAATCCCAATTATTTTCCCAAGTTCCTCATATTTACAAAAACCATCAGTATCCGGTGTCCAATTCATTATCGGTTCTAGTCCAGAACTAAGGTACGCAAAAATTAAAAAATAAAGAAGTAGGCAACCGCCTACTTCTTTATTTTATTTCTCTTTTATATTCTTTTTTCGTTCCATCAGAGAAGACAACTTCTAAATCGAATTTTTGATAGTCTTTATCAAGTTTGAACACGTTCACTACTTGATCGATTACTTCTTGGTCAGCAGTATCTTTATCAAATTTTAATTCTTGTAGAAGTGGGCTTAATTTTGTGATAGCCTCGTCTCCTGTTAATTTTACATCTGCTTTATGATCTTCAATTTTTGCTTCCATTTTCTTATCAGCTGCTACATTTTTATAGTCTGCTTCGTAGTCTTTCTTTGTATCTTGGTAGTCTGCCTTTAAATCGAATTCATTGAAGTTTAGTTTTAAATCTGCAGGAGCCTCATTTTTTGCTTCTTCAGTCGTCTTTTTATTAGAAGTTGTGTCTTCTTTTGCAGGAGCTTTACATCCTGTTAATGCAGGTACTAGCATAAGAGCTAATAAAACTGATAGTAGAATTCTCATTATAAATTCCTCCTTATGTAAATTCGTTCTATACAAGTTTTTCCCAAAAACATGTAATTATGTATGTGTTGAAAATAAATTATTATCCTGCAGTCATAAGGGCTAATCCGCAATTTAAATCAAAAACGATTTGTATGTATATGGTAAATTGAAGTTGTGAGGGAGGGACTAAAATGCATGAAGAATATAAAGAGATAATAAAAAAATCAATTGAATATATAGAGAATCACTTACATGAGGAGCTTACAACAGAAAGAGTGGCATCTCACAGTGCAGTATCGATGTACCATTTTCATCGCATCTTTCAAAGATATGTTGGGATGAGTGTAACGGATTATGTTCGTAAGAGAAGATTAACTCATGCTGCACAAGATTTGGTATCGACTGAAAGAGCAGTCATTAATATTGCAGTGCAATACGGTTTTTCCTCACAAGAGGCATTTACTAGAGCTTTTAAAAGAATGTTTCAATTACCACCAAAAAAATATCGAAAGTATTTCCAGTCATTTTATATAGAAAGAGAGGGGATTTCAATGGAAAAAGGTATACCGAAAGGATGGGTATTAAGTGGAAGTCATCCCGCTGAATATGAGATGGGTTTAGATTACGAAATTGCCCATCAAGGAAAAGTATCTGCATATATAAAAGCAAAAGAGAACGTTACGCACGGAGGATTTTCAACATTAATGCAAATGTTTCGAGCGGATAACTATGTAGGTAAGAGATTACGTTTAACAGCATTTATTAAGAGTGAGAATGTAAAAGATTGGGCAGGATTGTGGATGCGAGTAGATGGAAAAAATACGGAGCCGATTGCTATGGATAACATGCAAAATCGTCCAATTAAAAATACGAATAACTGGCAATCGTACTCGGTTGTACTAGATATAAAAGAAGAAGCACTTGGTATTGCATTTGGTGTTTTATTATCAGGAGAAGGTTGTGTCTGGCTAGATAGTATTCGATTTGATGAGGTGGATGGAAAATTTCCTGTAACGGATTTGGCAGAAAGTTTTTATGAAACTCTTCTAGAAGAGCCAATGAACCTGCAATTTGAAGAAATGGAAAAAGAATGAGGTAAGGAGAAAATGTATGCTCCAATATGTAAAACTAATAAGTATTAGTTTAGTAGCGTCATCTTGTATTATGGGAATTAACTATTTAATTAGCTATCTTTGGTCAGGGCATATACCTTCTTTGACGTGGAAAACATATTTGATATTTGCATTTATATTTATTATGAGTTTTAGTTCAATACAAAAAGATGGGAAAGAGGATTGTTGACAATAGTCTTCTTCGCATTTCTTTAACACAAATGTTTATTCCTGTATGTGGGATTATTTCCCGCAACATGCATAGCGAATGGCTATTACAAAATAATATTTGCCGGAGTTAATTTAGAGAAAATATTATCTCATTATTATTTATTAGACTAGTTACACAATTAGTAGCGGGGCTCACTATAGGTATAAAAGAAATGATAAAGGGAAGAGACCTTGTAATTAATGAAGTACACAGTAAAAAGGTATCCTTCAATTGGATACCTTTTTATTAGTACTTATTATTTTGCAACTTCTGCCCACTTGTAGTTAAATTCACCGCCGAAGTCAGTTGTTACAAGTCCTTTAATGAAAGAGCGTTGTAAGTAAGAGCGACCTTGTTGGTACAAAGGAGCGACAGCGCCATCTTGTAATAAGATTTTTTCAGCTTGTTTCATTGCTTCCCAGCGTGCTTTTTCATCGCCAGCTAAATCTGTTTTCACTTTATGAATTAGCTCGTCGTACTCTTTGTTAGAGTATTTATCAAAGTTATAAGCACTATCTGTTGTGAATAAATCTAAGAATGTAATAGGATCAGCGAAGTCAGGACCCCAGCCATCAATTCCGATTTCATAATCACCACTTAATAGTAATTTCAACTGTTGTTTACGTGGTTGTGGCTTTAAATTCACTGTTAATCCATCTAGATTCTTTTCCAGTTCACCTTTTAAATATTCGCCAGTCTTTTTAGCTAAAGCATTATCACTTGTTAGTAGTTCAAGTGTTACTTTGTCAGTACTAAGTTCTTGCTTCGCTTTTTTCCAGTTTTCTTTCGCTGATTTCACATCATCCTTGACTAGATTTCCATTTTCTTTACGGAAGTCATTGCCTTCTGGACTCTTTGCAAATTTCGCAGGAACCATTCCTTCAGCTGGAACAGCGCCGTTATTTAAAATTGTTTCTACGTATGCCTTTTTATTCATTGCTCCGTTAATAGCAAGGCGTACATGTTGATTTTTTAATGTTTCATTTTTTTGATTTAGTCGTAAAAACTGAATACCAACTTCAGCGCGTTCTTTGAAGTTTGGATCGCCCTTATATTTATCAACAAACTCTGCAGTTAAAGCAACACGATCAATTTGTCCTGAATCATATAAGTTAACTTCTGTAGACTTATCTTTAACGACATTGAAGTTGATTTCTTCTAATTTTACAGTTTTAGCATCCCAATAGTTAGGATTCTTCTTCAATTGGAAGCTTTGTTCATGCTTCCAGTTATCTAATGTGAAAGCACCGTTGTAAATTAAATGATTTGTTTCTAAACCGTATTTATCGCCTTGAGACTTTAAGTACTCTTCATTAATTGGTAAGAATGTTGAGAATGTCGTTAAGCTTAAGAAGTAGGGAACAGGACGGTCTAGTTGTACTTCTAAAGTTTTGTCATCAACAGCTTTAATACCTAATTGATCAACCGGTAATTGTTTTTGGTTTATTTGTTTCGCATTCTGTATATCGAAGAATAAGAATGCATATTCAGCAGCTGTTTCAGGATTTACGGCACGTTGCCAAGCGAAGGCGAAGTCTTTTGCTGTAACAGGAGTACCGTTTGACCATTTCGAATCACGAAGATGGAATGTATATTTTGTTTTATCAGGACTAACGTCAACCGACTCAGCGACACCAGGAATTGGTTTATTATCTTCGCCCATTGCATATAAACCTTCAAAAACATTTCGCATTACGTTCATGGATTCCCCATCCGTTGCTTTTGCAACATCCATTGTTGGAATTTCTGAAGCAAATGATAAGTTAATTGCTTGTTTATCAGGTGCTTTATCGTTTGCTTTTGCACCGCTTGCATTATTTTTATTTCCCGCACAAGCAGTTAGTAGTAGACTTGCCCCTAAAACAGATGCCACAACAGGTACAACTTTTTTCTTCATTGTTCGTTCCTCCCTAAATGTGTTGTTCATAACGTCATAATGTCCATGTCTTGAAGTAGCTATAGAAAGAGATAAAACCTAGTATAAATATTTGTTTATAGGTAATCATGTGTTCTATATGTATATACATGTTGAATTATAATGTATCGTTATATGTTTCAACGTAGTAGACATTATATTTTGATGGTTAAATATTTCGTTTCTTTGATTATTTAGAATATTAACACCAGAAAGAACTATATGTCAATAATAAAAACAAAGTGTTAATTTCTTGGAATAATATATCAAAAAAGTAGATTCACTCATATTAAGGAATCTACTTTTAATATATTTTGTCAAAAAAACAATGGGAGTTGGTGGAAATACGTTGTTTAAAGTTTCACTTTATTTTTCAATTTTTGCCCATTTGAAGTTTAATTGACCTGCAAAGTCTACTTGTACAATGCCTTTCACATAAGATTTCTCTAAATAAGATTCGCCTTTTTGGTAAAGAGGAGCAATAACAGAGTCTTTAAATAATATTTTCTCTGATGCTAGTAATGCATCAAAGCGGGCTTTTTCATCACCAGCTAAAGTAGTTTTCACCTTTTCAATTGCTTCGTCGAACTCTTTATTAGAGTAATGATCTAAGTTGTAAGGGTTATTCGTTGTAAACAATTCAAGGAATGTAATTGGATCAGCAAAGTCAGGGCTCCAACCATCAATTCCGATTTCGTAGTCACCTTTTAATAAGAGTGAAACTTGTTGTTTACGTGGTTGCGGTTTTATATTTACTGTTAAGCCCTCTAAATTCTTTTCTAATTGACCTTTTAGAAACTCACCAGTCTTCTTCTCAAGGTCACCGTCACTTGTTAATAATTCTAATGTTATCTTTTCAGAACCTAGTTCTTTTTTTGCTTTTTTCCATAATTCTTGTGCAGATTTCGTATCAACTTTTGTTAAATCGCCGTTTGTAGCACGGAAGTCTTTTCCATCAGGACCTTTTGCAAAGTTTTTTGGCACAAGACCAAAGGTTGGTGTAGAGCCATCATTTAATAACGTATTGACAAAGGACTTTCGATCAATCGTTTGATCAATTGCTTGGCGTGCAGAAACGTTTTGAAGTACTTTGTTTTGTTGATTCATACGTAAAAATTGTACCCCTACGTTCGGACGATCTTTAAAATTAGCATCCTTTTTATATTTATCAACGAAGTCAGATGTTAGTTTTATACGGTCTAATTGTTTAGATTCGAATAAATTTACTTCTGTTGATTTTTCTTTTACGATGTTGAAATTGATTTCTTCGATTTTGACAGTATCTTTATCCCAGTAGGTAGGGTTTTTCTTAAATTTAAAGCTTTGTTCATGCTTCCAATCACTTAGTGTAAAAGCTCCGTTATACAAAATTGTATTATCTTCTAAAGCGTACTTATCACCTTGTGTTTTAAAGAATTCCTCGCTAATTGGTAGAAATGTTGGGAACGCCGTTAAGCTAATAAAGTACGGAACAGGACGCTCTAATTCTACCTCAAACGTATGGTCATCAACTGCTTTTACACCAAGTTGATCGGCTGGAAGCTCTTTGTTGTTAATTTGTTTTGCGTTTTTAATATCAAAGAATAAAAATGCATATTCAGAGGCTGTTGCTGGGTCAACAGCTCTTTGCCAAGCGAAGACGAAATCTTTCGCTGTAACAGGAGTACCGTTTGACCATTTTGAATCTCGCAGGTGGAATGTGTACTTCGTTTTATCGCCACTTACTTCATGGGATTTTGCAACGCCAGGGACAGGTTTGTTACCTTCACCAAGATTATACAAACCTTCAAATACGTTTCTCATTACTTGACCGGAATCAGTATCTGTAGCACGAGCTGTATCCATTGTTCGTATTTCAGAAGGTGAAGATAAGTTTAAAACCTGTTTACTAGGTGCCTCGTCTTTTGCATTTGCTCCGCTAGCTTCGTTTTTATAACTACCGCAACCAGTTAATAAAATACTTACTCCTACAACTGATGCGATACCGGGTACAAACTTCTTTTTCATTCGATTTTCCTCCTAAATAATTAATAAGATTGGATGATGATGAGGGAAATGAAAAATAAAAAATCCCTCTTTTCTGATTGAGAAAGAGGGATTTTCACATACAAGTTATGTACCCGTATATAAACGAAGTCCCTCATTCTATCTTTCAAGCATAAAGCTTGCAGGAAGTGGCACAGTATTCAAAATGAACCTGCTGCCGAGGTTTCAAAGGGCCAGTCCCTCCACCTCTCTTGATACAATGAGTAAACGAATAAATTTTATTAATTTTTGTGTTTCTTTGATAATTCAAAATCTTACACCTTGGATAATGAAGTGTCAATCAAATGGAATATAGTTTAAATTTTCAGTTTTTTTAAAGTGAAAAAAACCACTGCACATGGCAGTGGTTTTTCTACTAGAAGTTAAAGTTATCTGGATCTGGACCGACGCGATGATTTTCATTCAAAGCTTGAATTGCTTTCATATCATCCGATCTTAATTCAAAATCGAAGATGTTTGCATTTTCAATAATGCGGTGCTCTTTAATTGATTTAGGAATCGTTACAACTTCATTTTGTAAATCCCAGCGTAAAATAACTTGTGCAGTTGATTTACTATATTTTGTCGCAATTTCTTGTAATGTTGGATGATCCAGTAGTTGCCCTTGCATTAATGGTGACCAAGCCTCGAGCTGGATGTTATGTTCTTTACAGAAAGCATGTAATTCTTCTTGTGCTAAACGAGGGTGGTATTCCACTTGGTTGACCATTGGCTTAATTTCAGCAATTTCAAATACGTCTTGTAAGTGGTGAATGTGGAAATTACTCACACCGATAGCACGAACGCGACCATCTTTATAAAGCTTTTCTAACGCTTTCCATGATTCAGTATATTTCTCTTTTACAGGCCAATGTACTAAATATAAATCTAAATATTCTAGGCCTAATTTCTCTAATGTAGTTTCAAATGCTTGAAGTGTTGTTTCATAACCTTGATCGCTATTCCATACTTTTGAAGTGATAAATAGCTCTTCACGAGGAATACCAGATTCGCGAATTGCTTGACCAACGCCTTCTTCATTTTGATAGATTGCTGCAGTATCGATGCTGCGGTATCCGTTTTTAATAGCTGCTTTTACAGAATCAATTACTTCTGATCCGTCCTCTACTTTAAACACACCTAAACCGAACCAAGGCATTTTTACACCATTATGTAATGTTGTATAGTCTTTTAAACTTGTTAAATTCATATTATTTCCCCCTAGCTTTTTTATTTGTTGCTTCAACTGCTTGTTGAATGACTTCTGAAAAATTATTTTCATATAGAACTTTTAAGCCTTCAGCAGTTGAACCTCCTGGTGTTGTTACTTGTTCTCGGAGCATAGCTGGATCTTCGTTTTGTTGGAGCATAGCGGCAGAACCAGCAATCATTTGAATGACAAGGTGGTTTGCCGTTTTCTCATCAATTCCATAGTTTTTCGTCGCTTCAATTAAACCTTCAGCAAAGTGGTAGAGAAAAGCAGGTGCACTACCAGTAATGGCGGTAAGTTGATGAACTTCCTCTTCAGTACAAAACTGTGAGGTACCAATACCTTTTAAAAGGAGTTGTAGCGTTTCTTGATGCGTTTCACCTACGGAATGTCCCGTCGTATATAAGGAGATGGACTTTCCGATTTCGGCAGCTGTATTTGGCATAATCCAGGCAACAGGTGTCCCTTTAGGAAGCCTTTTTTCTAAATAAGATGGTCCAATCCCGGCAGCAACGGTCACAACGAATTGCTCAGTTAGAAGAGGAGATAACTCCTGTAATAACTGTTCATGTGCAGCTGGTGGCATTGCTAAAACAATCGTATCAACGGATGTAATATGCTGCTTCCAGTCTGTAGTGATGGACACATTATATCGCCCTTGTAATTGTTCTAGTTTTTCTATGTTGCTTCGGTTGGAAACGATAATTTCTTCGATATATTCTTTACTCGTTTTAAGTAACCCGGAGAAGATAGCTTCTGCCATACGACCGGCACCAATAAATAAAATTCGATGTTTAGTAAGCATATCCTTTATTCCCTTCTAGTAGAGATATGTTATAAAAAACGATACCATTTTTAAGAGAATTTTGTAAAAAGAAAAGACTTACCGTATATGGAATAGATAATGAGGGGGTTTTTGAATAAGGGAATTCATGATAAAAATAAGAGGAGTTCCTTATACTGGTGATATGGAATTTATTACACATCTGGGGAGAGATAAATATGGTTAGAAGTCCACTTTTTTTACTCATTTCTAGTATTATTTGCGTATTGGTTGGATTTTACATTCAATCGAGTTATATTGAAATTTTCGCATCGGTTATGGGGATTGTTAATGTTTGGTTATTAGCAAAAGAAAAAGTATCCAACTTTTTATTTGGTATGATTACCGTTACGTTATTTCTGTATATTTTCATTATACAAGGTTTATATGCAATGGCAGTATTAGCAGTCTTTCAATTTATATTTAATGTATATGGTTGGTATTATTGGATTGCACGTAGTGGGGAAGAAGAGGTAAAAGCAACTGTTCATTTAGATTTAAAGGGGTGGACCTTTTATATAATTTTTATTTTAGTTGCTTGGGTTGGTTGGGGCTATTATCAAGTCCGTTATTTAGAATCAACAAGTCCATATTTAGACGCTTTAAATGCTGTATTAGGATTAGTAGCTCAATTTATGCTAAGTCGAAAAATCTTAGAGAACTGGCATTTATGGATTTTGTATAACGTAGTTAGCATTGTAATTTATATTTCCACTGGTTTATATGTCATGCTAATACTAGCTGTTATTAATCTCTTTATATGTGTAGCTGGTTTGCTAGAGTGGAAGAAGAACTATAAAGGACAAGTGCGTGTAAATAATTATATTTAGAAAATAATTAAAATCGAAAAAACCCCTGGGACACATATGCCTCAGGGGTTTTTAATAGAATATAAGTTTATGCTTTTGTTAGACCAAGTAATACAGCGCCGCCGATAATTAAAACACTACCTAGTGCAATAAAGATCAATTGACGTTTTGTTTTCTTTTCACCTAAGAAGACAATCGCACCGAATGTTGAGATAACGATTCCAGTTTGAGATAATGGGAAGCTTGTCGCTACTCCGACACGTGGTAATGAAAGAAGTAAGAATAAGTTTCCTGTTCCCCAAAGTAAACCAGATAAAGCATTACGAATTGCATATTTGTTAAATGGCTTATGTTTAGATGTCAGTACAACCGCACCGACAAACATACCAACTGCTTGTGGTAAAATAGCAGACCAACCATCAATGTTATACCAACGAATAATAATTACATATACAAGATAGCCGAAAGTAGAAACAATTAGAGTAAGAAGTCCTTTTTTCAATTGTCCTGGTGGCTGTGCATTTTCTTTATCATCTAATGATGTGAATACAACACCAACTACGATTAATAGGATTGCAATCGTTCCCATAATGATCGTTGTTGTAGTAGTCCACTCGCGGAAAGCGATAACTCCAAAGATAGAAGTTGCAACAAGTTGCATACCAGTAGAAATCGTTACAGTAGTAGAAACACCTAACTTTTCAACTGTTTTTAATTGGTTTACTTGTCCTAAAGCCCAGAATAAACCTGAAATAAAACCAACAATCAAGATTGTCATTGTTAAAGCTGGTTGAGTAAATACATACATAACTGTTGCGAAGAATAGAGCACCGATTGTCATACCTACCGTTTGGCTATATGCACCACCGCCCATTTTTACGCTTACTAATAAGATGTTTCCCCATGCAATTGCAGGAAGAAGCGCTAATAAAATGTCCATTACAAGACTCCCTTCGGTTTGCTATACCAATATAATTACATATCGTTCTAACGATCGGTAATGCCCCACTAATAGAGTAGAAGATTACCGATAGCTAAAACAGGATGAAGAATTCACGATATAAATGCGTTTTCATTTCTTCATTTTTTCAAACACCTCCATATAATAACAGGAAATTGCCTATTTTAGAAAGTAAATTCAAATAGAATGTATATTTAAATAAAAGGTAAAATTCAGTCACTTTATATAGTATTTTTTATTTCCTAAGAAATAAAAAAGCAGCTTTTGTCGAAAGCTGCTTTAAGAATTAGTAATTCTTTTATTAATGAGCTGAATACATAGGAGAAATATGAGTGACATACTGATAGTGATAATTACAAGTGTCCAAGCGAGTTGCATATTACTTGCATCAATGGCCATATAAATTGCTGTTGGGATTGTCTGTGTTTTGCCAGGAATATTCCCAGCAAACATGAGTGTAGCACCAAATTCTCCTAGTGCACGAACAAAGCTTAAGATCATACCGCTTAGTAATGCAGGAAATGCAAGCGGTAGTGTAACGTGTAGAAAAACTTGATATTCACTGGCGCCGAGATCGCGAGCGCCCTCTTCAATTTGTACATTTGCGATCGAAAATCCTGTTTTTGCTGATTGATACATGAGCGGAAATGCGACAACTGTAGAAGCAATGATAGCAGCAGTAGATGTGAACATAATGGACTGCTGAAATAACGATTCTATCCACTTTCCAATGGGGCTGTTATTTCCAAAAATAATAATGAGAAAAAAGCCGATTACAGTTGGCGGAAGTACCATTGGTAATAAGAAAATAGTTTCTAGTATTACTTTATATCTCCATGAGGAGCGTGCTAGTGACCGACCGATAATCGTTCCTAAAATTGTGACGATAATGGTGGCGTATGCAGCTACTCGTAAAGATAAAAAGACAGGTGACAAAATATCATCAAAGTTCATGGCAATTATGATAGGACTGTAAATCCATATTTCTTAAAGATAGATTGTGCATCTGTTGACTGCAAATATTCATAAAATAAAGTCGCCTCTTTCTTATGCTTCGATTCTTTTATAACGCCTAAAGGATAGTGGATTGGCTCATGAGAAGTAGCTGCTGCCGTCTCGCCAATTTTTACTTTGTCTGAAATGAGAGCATCTGTTTTGTATACAATACCAGCATCGACATTACCTGTTTCTACATATGTTAACACTTGGCGAACATCTTTTGTAAATACGATTTTATTTTGAATGTCATTCCAAAGATTTTCATGTGTGAGAGAAGCCTTTGCATATTTCCCAGCGGGTACAGATTCAGGTGTACCAAGTGCGATTTTTTTGATTTTCTCACCTTTTAAATCTTGAATTTTTGTAAGAGAGCTATCTTTTGGGACGACTAGAACTAGTTCATTTCCAAGAAGGTTTTTTCCTTCTTTTTCATTAATGAATCCTTTTTTAACAAGTGTTTGGAATTTATCTTCTGCTGCAGAGAAGAATAAATCAGCAGGCGCACCTTGTTCGATTTGTTGTTGAAGTGCACCAGAAGCACCGAAGTTAAAAGAAAGTTTAATATTAGGCTTTTTCTCTTTATATTGTTTTTCAATTTCTTTTAATGCATCTTGTAAGCTTGTAGCAGCTGATATAGTCAGTTCGACTGTTTTTCCCTCTTTAGCAACTGACTTCTCTTTCTTTTCCCCGCTTGTACAAGCAGCACTAAATATAAGAAGGAAAGAAAGTATAAGTGCCCCAATAGATCGTAATGTGAATTTGTTCATAAAAAAATCCCCTTTCGTTTTGACATAATTAATTATAACTAAATATAATTAATTATAATTAGTTACAATTGAATATAATTTGAACAATATGGTTGTTTTTAAAAAATAGGAGAAATATTCTTTTCTTTGTTACAATGAAGGAAGAAAGTGAGGAATCGTCTATGGATCATCATTCCTACACAACGGAAGAAGTAGCGAAGCGATTAAAAGTATCAAAACTAACTGTATACGACTTAATTAAAAAAGGAGAACTTCCTTCTTATAGAGTTGGTAGACAGATGCGCATTGATACAGCGGATTTAGAACAATATATAAAGCAAATGAAAACAGGAAAGATACAAGTTACTTCTGTAAAGAATGACGATGGTAGTATCTTGAATACATGCATCATTAGCGGGCAAGAACTAACGTTAGATATGTTGGCAAAACGTATAGAAAATCGATTGCTAAATTCTAATGTATTAAGAGCGTATCAAGGTAGTTTAACAAGTTTAGTGAAGATGTACCAAGGAGAAGGAAGTGTAGTTAGTTTACACTTATTTGATGGTGAAACGGGTACATATAATGTTCCTTACGTAAAACGTATTTTAGTTGGACAACCATGTATTATGATCAATTTATTGGCAAGAAATGTGGGGTTTTATGTTCAAAAAGGAAACCCAAAGAAAATAAAGACATGGGCTGACATATCCGGGTCCTCTATAAAATTTGTAAATCGAGAAAAAGGCTCTGGTATTAGGGTGCTAGTGGATGAACAATTACGAATTCAAAAGTTAAATAAAGAACATATTAGTGGATATGAATGGGAAGAATCGAGTCATCTTGGTGTTGCCACGCAAGTTGCGAACGGAAAAGCTGATGTTGGGGTAGGGTCGGAAAAGGTTTCGCAAATTGTAAATGTAGACTTTATTCCGATAATGAAAGAACAGTATGATTTAGTAATTTTGAAGAATAAAGACAATGAAGAACTTATTGAAGTTATGAAAGAAATTCTGCAATCGGAAGAATTTCATAATGAGTTAAAAGCGATTGGCGGATACGATATTATGAAAACAGGCCAAATTATATATGAAACAAACTAAAAAGCTGCTTGTCTATAAGACGAGCAGCTTTTTCTATATATAAAGGGGTTTGGGGAAACGAATTATTAAATAAGACTTTGAGCAAGTGTGTAAATGAAAGCTGTAAGAAGAGTCGCTCCACTTGCAAGTCCGATAAAGTCTGATTTGTTGAAAGTAATGTTGTTCATTATAATCTCTCCTTATTTGTTTAATGTAGTTGCAACTGCTTTTGCATCGACAAGTGCGGATAGCACCATGCCCATTGTGTTAAAAAAATTGTTTGATTTCATTTTGTTCATCATGCGTATCCGCTCCTTTTCGAATTGTTGTTGCCCTGCTTTATGTCTTAATTATAGGGAAAATGATGAACTACAACTAACGAATTATCTTACGGGAGACTTACACTTTTGTAAGAAAAAAAGACATTCGTGTAAGAATGTCTTTTAAAGCATATTGATGTGATGATGCTCTTCAATTGTTTTTAAAAAGCTACGCATTGAATTGGTCATGTAGCTATCTTTGCGGCGTATGAAAACAGTTGAAATACTACCGTATTTCTCAGGAATCGGATGACAGTGTACTTTACCTGCTGTAGAAAGATGTTGTACCGCGGACTGGGGCACGAGTGTAATCCCAAGACCGAGTGCTACACTATTTAATATTGTTTCTAATATGTTAAATTCCATAATTCTTTTTGGTAGCAAACCTTCATCTTTAAGCCATCGTTCTAGTTTGGAACGGTATCCACACCCTTGATTAAAAACAAGTAAGGGCGTCGTAGTAAATTCTTCTATATGAAAAGCTTTATTTTGTGTCACGAGCATTAATTTTTCTGTACTAACATCGTATTGTTCAATTAGTGGATGCTTAATAGGACCTGATATAAAGGCGCCATCTAATTGATGGTCAAGGACTTCTCTAATAAGTTCTTCAGTTAGACCAGCTTGTAATGATAAATCAACGTTTGGATAGCTTTTATAGTAAGAAGACAAAATGGTAGGCAATGTACTTACTGTTTCGACTGTACCGATTTTTAATATACCAGATGGTGTTTCACTATCTAGAAAAACTTGTTTTAGCTCCTCAACATCTTGCAAAATTTTATTAACATAAACGAGCATTTTTCTTCCTTCAGCTGTTAAAGTCATGCCTCGTTTATGACGGTAAAAGAGCGGTGTTTTTAGCTCGTTTTCTAATTGTTTAATACGTGCGGTTACATTTGATTGTACATAATTTAATTCCTTTGCTGCGCCGCTTACACTACCGCGATCGGCAACGCTTTGGAAGATTTGTAAGTCTCGTAATTCCATTGTATGCTCCCCCTTGATGTTAACTATCATTATAAATGATAGTTAACATCATTTTGAATCGTTTTACGTGATATGTTTTTTCTTTTACAATTCTCTTTGTGCAAATAGAAAGAAGCGGGGGATTATGGTGAGAAGAGGTCAAATAGTAATAGGAGCTTTGGCATGTTTAATTGCAAGTATGTCATGGGGAGCGATGTTTCCGGTTGCTGATCATGCGCTAGAATACATAGATCCATTTTATTTTTCACTTATTCGTTATGGAGCAGTGGCGATAGTACTGATTATATTATTGTTAATGAAAGAAGGAAAACAGGCATTTCGTTTAGAAGGAAGGGGAAAGTTACTCGTCTTTTTTGGAACGATGGCGTTTACTGTATATAATGTACTCATATTTTTAGGTCAAATGTTAATGGGAAAATCAGGTGTAATGGTAGCCTCCATTATGGAAGCACTCATGCCGATGATTTCCATTTGTACTTTATGGGGATATAAGCATATAAAACCGAAAAAATATATGATAACGAGCATGATTATCGCTTTTGTAGGAGCTGTGTTTGTTATTACGAAAGGTGATATGAGTTTCTTTTTAACATTGAAAGATAACATGTTTTCACTAGCGTTTATATTTATTGGTGTTGTAGGTTGGGTTATTTATACGATGGGTGGTCAAACGTGTAGCGATTGGTCAACATTACGCTATTCTACATTGACGTGTGTATTTGGTACGACTGTCACAGGAATTATAACTGTAATGATTACGGTGCTTGGGTATGTTCCAGTCCCAAATATGGGAACGATTTCTATCGTGAAGTATGATTTGTTATTTATGATGACATTACCAGGAATCATAGCGCTACTCGCTTGGAATTACGGTGTGAAAATCTTATCATCGATTAACGGCATTTTATTTATTAATTTTGTACCCATTACGACTTTGATTATTATGATGATACAAGGGTATCAAATAACAATGTTTGATATTGTAGGAACTTTACTTGTTATTGCAGCACTTATTCGCAATAACGTTTGTCAGAGAAAAGAAGAAAATATAAATAAGCAAGTTTTACAAGAAGAGCAATTACGCCAAGCGGTTTAATAGGCAATTGGAGGATTTAACATGTTAGAAAGTTTATTGTTTTTCTTCGCCGTCGGAGTTGCGTGCGAGCTTGCAGCAATTAATCGAAATGGTCGTAAGAAGGTAAAACAACAAGCTGAACTGATACAGCTTTTAAAAGAGTTAAAAGAAAGAAAAATTTAAAAAGACGACCGGACATAGACGGTCGTCTTTTTCTATATATAAAGGGGAAAGGGGACACAAAGTTTATATAAGCGTAGCAGCGTAAATAAAAGCAGTAAGAAGAAGAGAGCCGCTAGCTAGTCCTAAAAAATCTAATTTGTTAAAGGTGATGTTTTGCATAATATATTCTCCTTACTTGTTTAATGTAGAAGCAACAGATTTTGCATCGATAAGAGCGGACAATACCATGCCCATTGTATTCGTAAATTTGTTGTTCTTCATTTTGTTCATCATATCGATCCGCTCCCTTTCAAATGGTTGCCCTGTTTCTGAATTAATTGTATAAGATATTGGGGAGAGTCACTATCGAATTAGCTTACAAGAAAATTACACTTTTGTAAGAATTGAAATTTAACAATAAATACTTATTTTTATTACCAACTCCTAAAACTTAGTGTTATAATCATTGTAAGAAAATGATTATACTTCGGATATTTAGAAAGGAACGAAACAAATGTATAAACCAATTACATTTTCGTTGAAATATATATTTAAAATGGCTGGGAAAGTAGAAGTACAAGGGAGAGAGAAATTACCAGAAGGCGGCCCTTACGTTGTTGCGTGTACACATACGAGTTTTATGGACGTTTTAATGTTAGCAACTGGGATGTATCCAACCCAAATTCATTACATGGCCAAAAAAGAATTATTTGAAGGGAAATTCAAAAACTGGTTCTTTAAAAATGTAAATGCATTTCCGGTAGATCGTGCGAATCCAGGGCCGAGCACATTAAAAATTCCATCGCGTTTATTAAAAGAGGGAAAAGTAGTAGGGATTTTCCCAAGTGGAACGAGATCAACAGAAGACGTTTCATTAAAAGCGGGGGCTGTTACGATTGCACTGCGTTCTAACGTTCCATTAGTGCCGGCAGCTTATATTGGTCCATCAAGTGTAAAAGAATTAATAAAAGGAAAAAAAGCGCAATTAGTTTTTGGAGATCCGATTCAAATTGATGCCGGAGAACAAATAGATCGAAAAACGGCTATGAAAATGATGACGGATCAATTAAACGAAAAATTTGAAGAACTAAAGGAAACTTTGCAATCGAAACAAAAGTAAAAAAGACGACCGGGCATAGACGGTCGTCTTTTTCTATATATAAAGGGGAAAGGGGACACAAAGTTTATATAAGCGTAGCAGCGTAAATAAAAGCAGTAAGAAGAAGAGAGCCGCTAGCTAGTCCTAAAAAATCTAATTTGTTAAAAGTGATGTTATTCATAATACACTCTCCTTACTTGTTTAATGTAGAAGCAACAGATTTTGCATCGATAAGAGCGGACAATACCATGCCCATTGTATTCGTAAATTTGTTGTTCTTCATTTTGTTCATCATAT
>NZ_CP031292.1:124232-164731 GCF_003355115.1 Bacillus sp. COPE52 | reverse complement strand
TTTTGCATCGATAAGAGCGGACAATACCATGCCCATTGTATTCGTAAATTTGTTGTTCTTCATTTTGTTCATCATATTGATCCGCTCCTTTTCGAATAGTTGTTGCCCTGTTTCTGACTTAATTGTATAAGATATTGGGAAGAGTCACTATCGAATTAGCTTACAGGAAAATTACACTTTTGTAAGAAAAACGAATGAAAGTGTAATGATGAGAAGATTTGACATATGTTCATGGAATTCATTAAGTTAAAAGGAGAGGTGAGTGTATGGCTAATATTAAAGATATCGCAAAGATGGCCGGAGTTTCAGTTACGACCGTTTCGAGGGTGCTAAATGATCACCCATATGTAAGTGAAGAAAAAAGGAAAGCGGTTATTGAGATAGTTGAGAAGTTGAATTACTCACAAAACGCAAACGCTGTTCATTTATCCAAAGGGAAGACGAATATTGTTGGTGTAATTTTACCTTACATTAATCATCCGTGTTTTGATGCGATGGTAGGTGGAATGATGGAGGTGGCGTTAGCTCATAATTACAGGGTGTTACTTTGCCAAACGAATTACAATAAAAAAGAAGAAATGAAAAGTTTACATATGCTAAAAACAAAACAATTGGACGGCCTTATTATTTGCTCGCGTGCGAATGATTGGGAAACGATAGAACCGTATGCTTCTTACGGCACAATAATTGCTTGTGAAGATAATGATATTTCAAATATCTCAAGTGTATATACAAATCATTCGGCAGCCTTTCAGTTAGGAATGAATTATCTTATTGAAAAAGGTTATAAAAAAATTGGTTATTGTACGGGAAGGAAGTTAGGGCCGAGTAGTCAAAAACGTTTTGATGTTTATAAACATCAATTACAATCCATAGATGAAGAAGTTAATGAAGAGTGGATTTTTACAGAATGTTTTACATTAGAAGATGGTGTGAGAGCGGCTCATAAGTTAAAGGAGATGCAGGTCCTCCCAGAAGCGTTAATAGTAGCAGGAGATGAAGTTGCGATTGGGATTATGACAGAAGTTGAAAAGTTAGGTATTCAAGTTCCTGAGGATTTGGCGATTATTGGTTTTGATAATCAACCTATTTCACAAGTGTTACAGTTGACAACGATTGATCAAAATTTAAAGGAGATAGGCAAAAACGCTTTTGAAATGTTTTATAGGCAAGTGAGCAACGAGAGTTATAAACAAGAAAAGGTGGAGATTCCGTATGAACTTGTGGAACGCTCTACAGTTTAGTCTTAATCCGTTATGTGTATAATCGCATAACGGATTATTTTTTGAAATGTCTTTGACAGGAAACGCGTTTCATACTTTATAAAAGAGTTAAACCGGTCTGTAATAATCCATGGATTCTTTTCAAGTGTTAAAACAATGAATAGAATTTGGAGGAATATGCATGAATGAACTTTTATCGAGTATGAAAAAATATGTAGAGGATGACGAAAAGATTTTAGCTGTTGTGGTAGGGATATTTGAGAAGGATGATTTTACCGTAGCTTACCGGCATGGGATTTTCGCTGCTACTACTAGACGTCTCCTTTTTTACGGGAAATTTTCGGGCTACCCTGCAATATTTGAAGAGTATCCGTATTTGCATATAGATGACATAGATCTCTGTCCATATTTTGAATTTACTTGTAATCATGAAAGGGTTAGAGCTAGGTATCTTCAGAAAGGGAATGTGGAGCGATTTGTTCGTGCAGTTAGAGAAAATATGAATAATTAATCAACCCTTTGTTTAAACATAATATCTCGATCTTTAAGAGGTAAAATGCGGAATAAAAACCACTTCTAAACCTCTAGGAGATAGTGATACAATGTCAAATGGGGGAGGGTATGAATTATGGTTAATCAACGTATAAAGGAAATAACACTAATTACAATTGGTTCATTATTATTCGCAATTGGTATTAATTACTTTGCAATTCCAAACCGTTTATCGGAAGGTGGAATTATTGGTTTAACGGTTGTTACGTACTACTTATTTGATTGGTCACCAGGGATTGTGAACTTTGCTATAAATGCAGTTTTACTAGCTGTTGGTTATAAGTTTTTTGATAAAAAAACGATGGTTTATACGATTTTAGGAATTGTAGAAACATCCTTGTTTTTATATGTTACAGAACATATTGAGTATCATGTAAATAGTGATACGCTATTAGCAGCTTTATTTGCTGGTTTGTTTGTAGGTATCGGATTAGGCTGTATGTTCAAAGCTGGAGGTACATCAGGAGGATCGGCAATTTTAGCACAGTTAGCAAATCAATATTTAGGGTGGAGCGTTGGTAAAGGCGTACTTATTATTGATATCGTTGTAATTGCTGGTTCTGTATTTATAATAGGACAAGAAAAAGCGATGTACACACTTGTTGCAGTATTCATCGGTGCGAAAGTGATTGATTTCATTGTAGAAGGAATGGATACAAAAACGGCTGTTACAATCATTTCAAATCAACCAGATTTAATACGTGAGGCTATTACGAAAAACATGACACGCGGTGTCACTGTATTAGAAGGACGCGGCGGATATACTGGAAAAAATAAAGAAGTTTTATATGTTGTTATTAATAAACAAGAGCTTGTTAAGTTAAAGCAAGTTATTAGCCGAGTAGATGAAGATGCTTTCGTTGTTATTCATGATGTGCGTGATGTGCTTGGTGGGGGCTTTAAAGCGAGCTAAAAGGTGAACGAGTAAAATCGTTCACCTTTTTTTATTCTTACAAAAATGTAAGTGTAATGTAATGAGATTCAATAGTAGATTTTATTGCTTCTTTTTAAAATGGATGTATATATATCCTGCAGAGGAGGAATGTTTATTGTGAAGAAAAAAATGATCACTACTATAATAGCGATGCTAGTGATAGTAGTAATGTTACTGCCTACGAAACTTGGACCAGTTATTGATAAATATAATCCGCTTTATAAGACGAAAGAATACTATACGGTTGTGAATACAATTGGTCAGCATGTTGGTGATGAGTGGTATGAATATGAATTTATTGCATTTGACGAACGTGGAAGAGAACAAAAAATAAAGAAGACTGTTAAGCATATGTTAAAGAGAGATGAAGCATTAAAAGTGTACGCAAAAGGACGATACGGCGAGTCAATTGAAGAAATTGAAGCTGTAAATATTCCTATTAATGCGAAGAGTAAACTTTTAGCGATGAGATAGCGGAATATACCCCTGCCTATTTTTTGTCGAAAATCAAAATACTAGGTAGGGGTATTTTTAGGTTCATAAAAAAGCCTTAGTCCATATGGGCTAAGGCTTTTTTTATTATATAAAGGGGAAGGGGGTACATTGTAGTAGTATGAGTGAAAGGTATAAGAAGAGTAGCTACTAGCAATGTAATTTGGTTATATGAGCGTTCTTCTTATTTGGCTTACTTTCTAACTGTATTGTACGAAATATAGATATGGAAAACTATCGAATTACATTACGCATAGCTTACAAACATGTAAGCCTTCTGTAATGTAATTCGATAGTTAAAAGATAGTAAATTTAATATAGTATAAGTAGAAAGTCTAATGTATTACTTTCTGTTTGTAATGTAAGGAAGAATGAAAAACCAACTACTTTTTAATAACCCTCATCTGTATGTAGATGGGGCTCTTTTTATAAACCTTACAACATTGTAAGGTTTACGTAAGTTAATTCGATAGTAAATTTGTCATATTTTTTGCATAATAGATACAAATAGATGAAAATAATTAGGGATTTAGTAAGAAGGGAGAAAAATGGGATGCGTAAAGAAGAAGTAGTGAGGTTTCCAATTAAAGATTTCTGTAGCTACTTTACTGTTGCCGTAGTATGTATTGGATTATTTGATATCATAACAAACTTAATTGTTAAATAATATAGATGATAAAACAAGAAGGGGGTTCCTTTCTTGTTTTTTTTATGGAGGAATAAAGATGAAGTGGATTGATAGCCATATACATGTTGATCAATATAAGGATGAAGAGAAAAGTAGATTACTTAAAGATTTGGAAAATAGTAAAGAGGTAAAGGGGCTTATTGCGGTATCTATGAATTATCAATCATGTAAGGAAACTTTATCTTTAGGAAAGAAATTCCCTTTCATACACCCAGCAATAGGATTTCATCCGGAGCAACCGATTCATAAAGAAGAATGTGAGCGCATATTCAAATTAATTGAAGCTCATGCTGAGGAAGTCATTGCGATTGGTGAAGTGGGCTTGCCGTATTATTTAACGAAAGAAGATGAAGGGGTTACTATAGATTCATACGTGGCGATATTGAGACGATTTATAGAACTAGCTAGTGAATATGATTTGCCCATTGTATTACACGCAGTTTATGAAGATGCTGATATTGTATGTGATTTACTTGAAGAATATAAAATTTCACGTGCACACTTCCATTGGTTTAAAGGAAATGAAGCGACAATGGGACGGATGGTGAGGAATGGTTATTATATTTCTATCACACCAGATGTTTTACATAAGGAGAAAATTAGAAAGATCGTTTCGTATTATCCACTGGAATATATGATGGTAGAAACGGATGGACCGTGGGAATTTCAAGAGAATACTATAACACACCCTTGTATGATTAAAGATGTATTAGAAGAAGTTAGTGTAATAAAAAAAATTCCAGTAGAGAAAGTTGCAGAACAAATATATAAGAATACAGTTCGCTTTTATCGATTGACTGAATCCTAAAAAACACCAAGCAGCTCGCTTAGTGTTTTTTATTAGGATTCTAATTTTTTCGCACGTCTTAATAATAATAGAAAGACAATGATAACGAACCCAAGTATAAGGAAGAATCCATATTGTTTTATATAATCAATTACGTCATTTGCACTAGTTGGTTTTTCAACGTGGATACCGTCTTTATTAGTAGTAATATGAATATCTTTCATTTTTACTTCATTCGTTTCTTTTTGTAAATCAATCCACTCTATGTTTGGAATACTCTCTAGATCTTTTAATACTTCTTTTAATGGTTTCACACCTAAGTAAGGATGATAGAATGCACCAATAACTCCATCGGATAATTTAGCAACAGATAAAGCACGCTCTTTCATTTGGGCAATAGCTCGTGGTTTATCTTCTTCAATAAATCCAACTGTTTCAGGCATTAATTTCATTCCATGTAGAAATGATGGTGTACTTCTATACGCTGGAGAGTGCATGGATTTCCAAGTTGTATCACTTAACTGCAGCTGACCTACATAAGTTGAAAAGTACTTTGATAAGATTTCATAACCTTTTTGAGACATTGTGTAATGAGGTGCTTCAAATGCGACAGGATATAGTTTAGCATCTACAAGTTCTTGGATACCTTTTTCAATATGATCTGTCGTATATTTTTCTTCAAATGCTTCACCTTTTTTTACATATTGGTTATATGCCTCTATATTTGGGAAATTATCTTTTGTTTTTGGCTTTTCATGCTTCGGTTGACGAATGGGTTGATCAGTTTTTACGTCCCAAAATTCAAACCCTTCACCAGTTTCACTGTCATAAAATTGGTGAGTATAACCATGCATAATAATTGCTGCGCCATCATCTTGCATAGAGCGTAAAAGATCGACTAGTTCGGGTTTATCTTTTAAATGTAGTGTTTTACCTGTATTTGGATCTGTATATACAGGAATAACAGTTATCATGTAAGGAATCTTTTTCTTCTTTAATAAGTCGGCAATATCCTGTAATTGATTTATATCTGCAGCTGGGTGAACATCCTCAAGGCGTAAATAGGCTAATTTTTTATTAGTTTCAGGTTTTTGTTGAAAATAAGAAAATAAGCTTTCGCCAATATAATAAGATATCCAATCAAAGAGGTTGGAAGTTGCAACGTAATACGAATTGTTTTGCTGTACAATTAATGGATAAGTATTATTGTCTCTTAAGGCATGGGCAAGAATTGTTCCATTTGTATCAAGTTGTTTAATTGATCTCTCTTCCTCTAATGTATTCTTTAGCTTACGTGTTGGATATTCAATTTTATCAGAGTTTATATCTTCGTTTTTAAGTGTGATGAACGAAAAACGATTAGATAACTGTTCTATGTTTTGACCTAAAATTAGTAGTGGTCCGGGGAAGCTTTCTAGAAATTCTTTTGCTTCAGTAGAAAGTTTTTCTTGTTTTTCACCCATGTAAATAACGTGTGTATACGAAGATTTATCAGTTACTTCAGATAACTGTTTTATATTTTTAATTGTTATATCATTAGTGAAATGTCCTACTTGTGTATTAAGTATTTGGATATCACTTGTAATTTGATCATCATTTGAACTGTATAAAATAAGGACTTTCGACTTTTCGGTTTTTTGTGCGGAAATAGGGACAGGAATTAATAGTAGTAAACTGAATAAGAGTAATAGCCATTTTTTCATATTATTATTCTCCTAGTTTATATTTAGAATTCAATTTACAATTATATACAAAAAATAAGTTATAGTCTATGAAAGTTACATTTTTGCACGTATTTACCAAATGTTTTTTCACAAAATAGGCCTAAAGCATGATGATAATATGTATAGTTATTTGCTATGATAAAAGAGTAAGAGAATGATAGAACATAGGTAATTGTAAAGGGAAGGCTGAAAGGGGACAAATTTCAGCGGAGAAAGAGGTAGAGGTAGTGAAGAAATTCTTTGTAGGATTTTTAGTCGTTCTTGGGGTGTATTTATATTTCCAAGGAAAGTCTGAAGGAATGGATAAGCTAGTGAAAGAGACAAGCTATGTTGATTCAGAAGAAGCAAAACAGATGAAACAAATTATTATAGAGGAAGCAAAGAAAGTAAATCTTCCAGAATGGATACCTCTTACAATTGCCGAACATGAAAGTCGATTGAATCCAAGAAGTATTGGAGACAACGGAACTTCATTCGGATTGTTTCAATTGCACCGTGGTGGTGGACTTGCGCCAGATCATTTAACTGATGAAGAGTTGAAAGACCCACGTACAAATGCACAAATTGCAATGCCGCATTTGGTGAAGGGATATAAGCGCGGGGTGCAAAGAGGTTTGACTGATTTTGCATTATTGAAATATGTAGCGAATACATCGGGATGGCCAGGGAATTTAGGACCAGAGTGGACGGATAATAATATGAAGTATAACGTTGGATTAGAGAACGTATACTATCGAAATAAAGGTGTACTAAAAGAGTAGGTTTTCGATACCTACTCTATTTTTTTATGGATATTTTTGTCTTCCTGCCTTGTGAAGTACTGCGCTAGTTGTATGTTCACTTCTTCTAGTTTTGTAGAAACTTGTGGTATTTTATATCCTACATACAACGGTGAAACGACAAACCTAGGAACAACTTTACAAATAATTTTTCCGTTTAAGTGATAGAAGAATAAGTTATAACTGCTACACCCTTTATGGAAATCTGTCAGTATGTAACGTACAGTTTGCTGAATGTAATTTGCCATTTCATCTATACATGCAATATCATCAATGATTATATTGAATTCAGTAAAACCGATAATAGGACGCTCTGAAATATTGAGTTCAATACATTCATTTTTTTGAACAATTATCCCTTGGAAATTTTCCTCTTCAATATTCTCGAGATAGTCTACATGTTTCATTCCGATAATTTGCATGTGTGCATGATGCAAACTTCCGCCTGAAAATGGACCATGATTTTTGTATAAAATTACAGATGAAAAGTCTTCGTTTTCCTGTAACTTTAACCAATGTTGAATAGAGAAATGAATTAGTTTTCGCATATGCTCTTCTGTATATGTTGCGATATGATCTTCACAATTATCCGTTTCGATTAACACGGTTTGAAATGTATCTTTTAATGTAGGGAATTTATTTTTCAACCAAATAATTGAGCCCTCAGTTTCTAAAATATCCGTTAAATTTTCTCTATCGCAAAATGGACATGCAGCGCTTCTGTTCCGAATGCTTTCTGGTTTTTGTTTACCGATATCGTTTAAAAAATATAGTTGTTGTGTATCCATTTGTATATACCCCTTTAAAATATGTGTGAAAATCCCGCTTAATACATTCGGGGAAAGGAGAAGGAAATCCTTTAAAGTGAATAGGGAAAAATAAAAGACAAGATATCCTCATTACGATAGGGTATCTTGTCTTTTATTTTTTCTTTAATAATGTGTATGGATAATATAGAGTATTTTCACTATGTTTCGTTTTTCTATTTTTTATTGTGTATAAGGCGATTGCTGTACTTGTGATTATAATAATGGCTTTCTTCATATTCATATACCCCTTTTTATTGTTGGTTTAATTCTTGGCTAACTGCCTTTGCATCGACTAAAGCGTGTAAGATCATTTTCACCATGTTCATCATATTTCTTCACTCCTTTTTATAGTTCATTTAGTTCTTTTACAACTGCTTGTCCGTTCACTAATACCTCAAAGATTGCTTTTACGATTTCTTTCATCATGATTGTTTCCTCCTTTTGTTTGTCTCTCTTGTTTACATCTTTATTGTATAGGGAGGCATCTTTTCGTACTATCGCTTTCCATTACGTGAACATAACAGTTTTGTAAGATTTGATGTCACTTATTGAAATGTTTAGTCTATCTTCATTATTTTCAGAAAAATGACTATTCAAACATAAAATAGGGAAGTATAATAAAGAAGTAAGTATTAAATTCCGTACGAAAGGGGTGAATGAGATGAAACGTTCTTTAGCTGCGCGTGCCAAATTTTTAGATTTTATCTATTTTTGTCGTGCGATTTTTCATGATGTAATTGTTAACGGGATACGTCTGCCCTTTTTTAACAATTGCATAGTAGCTATTGAACGATAGAAATCTCTTCACCCATTTTTAATAAACGTGTGAAAAGGGAGCTATTTGGCTTCCTTTTTCTATGTCGAAAATCATGGGGAATGTTTCTTTCCCATGATTTTTTTATATTGAAAGGAGTACGGAAAATGACAATTTGTAGTGTAAATAATGTAACGAAATCTTTTGGTGGAAACATCATATTTGAAAATATATCGCTTGAAATAAAGAATGGTGAACGTGTTGGTTTAGTTGGCCGTAACGGTAGTGGGAAGACAACAATCTTTGGTCTTCTAACAGGAATGGAGAATGTGGATGCAGGAGCCGTTCATATGAAGAAAGGTACACGTATTGGTCATGTCGCACAAATTCCAAAGTTTGATGAGGGCATGACTGTATACGATGTATTGGGTTCCGCCTTTAAAGTAGAAAAGGAATTAGAAAAAGAAATGCGTGTTTTAGAAAAAAATATGACGGAGGAACGGGAAGCGTCTGCTTTGCAAAAACTGATGGAGAGGTACGGTGTAATTCAAGAAAAATTTACGTTTCTTGGTGGTTATGAAATAGAGGCAAATATTATGAAGGTAGCAAATGGTCTACAAGTGACGGAACTATTCCTCCGATCATTTCTAGAATTAAGCGGAGGAGAACAGACGAAGGTAAGCCTTGCGTATATGCTATTGCAGAAACCAGATTTACTTCTATTAGATGAACCGACAAATCATTTGGATTTATTTGCAGTCGAATGGTTAGAGCAATTTTTAAAAGAATACACCGGAACAGTTATGGTTATTTCACATGATCGCTATTTCCTTGATGAAGTTGTAACGAAAGTTTTTGATTTAGAAGATGGAGAAATTCACGTGTATCATACGAATTATTCTCAGTTTGTTGAGGAGAAGGAAGAAAGGTTGCTTCATGAGTTTCAGGCTTATCAAGAACAGCAAAAGAAAATAAAGAAAATGAAAGAAGCAATTAAGCGTCTACGTGAATGGGCAAATCAAGCGAATCCGCCGAATGAAGGACTCCATAAGAGAGCGAGAAATATGGAACGTGCGTTAGAACGTATGGAGAAGTTAAAGAGACCGATTTTAGAACGAAAACAGATGGGACTTCAGTTTGAAGGGCAAGAGAGAAGCGGGAAAGATGTTGTTGTAATGAAAGAAGTGAGTAAAGTTTTTTCTGACAAACCTTTATTTGAACAAGCGAATTTACATGTTCGTTTTCAGGAGCGTGCGGCTATCGTTGGTCGTAATGGCACAGGGAAGACTACGCTACTAAAATTACTATTAGAAGAAATAGAGCCAGATGCTGGTGAAATTCGGATGGGTAGTAGTGTCAAAATTGGTTATTTATCGCAGCATGCGTACGGAAATATGAAGAGTAATGTATTGGAAGCTTTCAGAGAGTATGTAGCTGTAACAGAGGGAGAAGCAAGACATATATTAGCTAAGTTTTTATTTTATGGTCCAGCTGTGTTTAAGAATGTAACGCAACTGAGCGGTGGAGAAAAAATGAGGCTAAGACTGGCGCAACTTATGTATCAAGACATCAATTTTTTAATTTTAGATGAGCCGACAAACCATCTTGATATTGAATCAAGGGAAGTTTTAGAGGAAGCTCTTGAGCAATATAATGGAACGATTTTAGCTGTTTCACATGATCGTTATTTTTTAAATAAGTTATTTGAAAAGACGTATTGGATTGATGAACGCAAATTATTTGAGTTTGCAGGGAACTATGCATGGGCTCGTCAAAAGTGGGAGGAAAGGATTGAGAAGCAAGTAATAAAGCAGAAACCTCAAGGGAGAAAAAGTATTGAAACAGTCCCTGTAAAAAAGAAAGAAGCTAGGAATATTGAGGGGATTGAAACCGAGTTAATGCGTGTAGAAGAAGATATATATGCACTTGAATGTAAAATGGAACATGTAGCTGATGTTGAAATGCTTGAACAATTGTATGAAGAAAAAACGAAAAAAGAGTTGTTACGAGCGGAGTTATATAATGAGTTAGATAATATTGTGGGGTAAAAAAAAGAAAGCTAATTCCTTTCAGTTTTGCTGAAGGGATTAGCTTTCTTTTTTTTTATAACTATATTTTACTGTAAGAGATAAATGAAAAAGTGTGTTTCACGTGAAACAGTAACTTGGGTAAATCTTTGTTACGCATCTTGCATAGGTTGTGAAACATATGCAATGGTGAGGCAAAATATATATGTTATTAGTAGATTTTCGATAGGATTAATTACGAAAGTAAAGGCTAATTATTTCCCGAGACATAAGTATGTATGATGGAAATCTGAGATTGAAAATAAAAAAGAAAGCAGAGTCACAGCTTTACGCGCTGAACTCTGCTTTCTTTTTGTGTGGTATCTTCTTTTGTTGAAATGATAATAGCGGTCCCGAGCATAATAAAAAAAGCTAAAAAGAGGACGAATTTTGGGAAGAAAGGGAATAGTAATAGCGCCCCGACTATCATAATTGTTAATAATACGTAGTGCAGGACATATTGGAATAGGTTGTCCATGTTTTCGCCCCCTTTTTGGTAATTGATTATTAGTATTCTATGTTTCATGCTGAAGGAATAGAAGTAGTTTTATGTTTTTTAATATAAAATGTGGATGCATAAACTAAAAAACATTAGAAACGATACATATTGAAAACGAAAAGGGACTTATAAAAAAAGCTATAGTAGGGGTTGAGTGAAGATAACTACAACGATATGTAGTTTCCTAAATTAAATAAACAATATTTTTGAAAAAAACCATAAAAATATTTATTTAGAAAGAATTGACAAAATATATTGAAAGTTATAAGCTATTAACCATAAAGTCTACCGGAAAAGTCGGAATAAGATTGTTACCCCTCAAAAACATCTATTTTTTTACGATTAAAACCGACTTTTCCGATTGGCTATAAATGTTGCTGTGGGAGGCATACATAGGGCAAGCAGTTCATAAGGTGTAATTATTAAAAAAAAGTTAGGGTGGGGACAATGAAGAAAAAGACGAAAAAATGGGCTGGTGTATTTTCGGTATTAATGAGTAGTTCGCTTGTGCTATCTGCTTGTGGGGGACAGGAAGATACGGCTTCTACAGAACCGGTTAAACAACAAGATTTAAAAAATATAAAAATTGAAAAGATCGCTGCGACAGATAAAACGAAAGTACCAGATAAAGCGAAGAATAGAAAAGATACGCTAGTAGTTGGTATTAGTAAACCTGGCGGCGTATTTTTACCATATTTCCAACAAAATGGTTGGGATGGAAACGTGACTTCAGTGATTTTTGCATCTCTTGTATCAACGGATAAACAAGGGAAACCAATTCCGGAATTAGCGGAGAAGTGGGACGTTTCTTCTGATCAGTTAACATATACATTCCATTTACGTAAAGACTTAAAATTTAGCGATGGATCGCCATTAACAGCAGATGATGTAGCGTTCACATTGACGCTTTTACATGATAAGGCATATGAAGGTGAAATAGATATCTCTCAATATGCGGTTAAAGGTGGTAAAGAATATAAAGAAGGAAAGGCAACTTCTATTGAAGGTATTCAAGTTGTTGATCCACAAACAATTAAAATTACCACTGAAAAAGTTAATTCACAAGCTATATTTGTTTTAGGTGGTACAGTATTATCAAAAGCTTATTACGGAAAAGATTACAAACAAAATACAAGTTTAGATTACTTAAAAGAGTTATATGGAAAACCGATAGCTGCGGGTCCATATAAATTTGAAAAGTATATCCCGGGGCAAGAAGTTCGATTTGTAGCAAATGAAAATTATTATGCGGGCAAACCCAAAATTCCAAACTTCATTTATAAAATTACTTCTGGCGATACGAAGCTTCAATTATTCCAAACAGGTGAGGTTGACTACACTGGCCTAGGTACTGGTGATGAAATTCTTGAACAGGCTAAGGGTTTAGAATTTGCGAATATCCAAATCGAAACAGCAGCGTCATTTAGTTATATTTATATGAATAATAATAAGCCGTACTTAAAGGATAAAAAGGTTCGCCAAGCACTTATTTACGGATTAGATCGTAAAAAATATGTTGATACAGCATTGAAAGGATACGGTACGGTAGCTAATGTACCAATTCATCCAACTTCTTGGGCTTATACGGAAGAAGGAGTTAATAAATATGAATACGACAAAGAAAAAGCGAAAAAATTATTAGATGAAGCAGGATGGAAAGTTGGTTCGGATGGAGTTCGTGAAAAAGATGGTCAAAAATTAAAGCTTTCTTATTTCGGCCCAAGTTCGGCTAAAGATAGTGATTTATTAATTCCAATTGCGAAAGAGAATTATAAAGAAATAGGTGTAGAATTTAATCCAGAATTTATGGACTTTAATACTATGCTTTCGAAGGTAAATAAAGGTGACTATGATTTAGCTTCTGTTTCGACACCGATTACAAGTGATCCGAGTGAAACAGCTGGTGAATATTTGTCTGGTGTCAATGATAAGAGTCTTGGTTATAAAAATGCGAAAGTAGATGAGTTAATTAAAAAAGGTATTGAGACAGTTGATATTGAAAAACGTAAACCTATTTATAAAGAATTATATAAAGAGTTAAGTGATGACCCACCAGTAATTCTATTAAACTACCGTAGAACAATTACTGGTTATAACGGGAATATAAAAGGAATTGACTCTGAAAAATACAATAGTATTAGCGCAAACTTACCAGTTTTATCATTTGAAAAATAACGATAAGGATGTATAAATAGAAGACATTTTTTCATTCGGTCAGTAATGTACCGCTTTGAAAAAATGTTCTTCTATTTTAGGCATAAGATTGGAGAGAAAAAGGGTGAAAACATATATCGTTCGTAGGTTGTTACAAATGATTCCTACACTGTTCGGAACATCAATTATTATTTTCTTCCTGTTTGCGCTTCTTCCAGGAGACTATATTGATTCAAATCCAAAGATTACACCTGAAAGGGCAGCTGAACTTAGGGAATTATATGGATTAAATAAGCCAATTGTTGAGCGTTATTTTCATTGGTTAGGTAATGCATTGCAAGGGGATTTTGGTTTTTCGCTTCAATATCAGGAACCTGTAACGTCATTATTAAATAAATTTATTTGGAATTCTTTTAGTGTAGCTGTTATTGCATTGTTTTTTATTTGGCTAATTGCACTTATTATCGGCGTATTCTCAGCGACGAAGCAACATTCTTTATTCGATAAACTTGTAACAATTGGTGTCTTTGCAGCAATGTCATTTCCTTCATTCTTTATCGGTTTGTTTTTAATTAAGGTGTTCGCGGTGGACTTTAAGTTATTACCGATAGGCGGAATGATTGATGTCGGGAGTAATTCGACTGGATTAGCTTACGTAATAGAAGTTGCCAAGCATATGGTTTTACCAGTATTTATTTTGACTCTTCTTGGTGTGGGTTCATTAACTCGTTACTTTAGAACAAGCATGTTAGAGGTTGTAAGGCAAGATTACATACGAACAGCACGGGCGAAAGGTTTAAAGGAGAAGACTGTTATTTATAAGCATGCGTTAAAAAATGCAATATTACCGGCGATTACGTTATTAGCATTTGAATTACCAGGTTTATTTTCGGGAGCAATTATTATTGAACAAATTTTTAACTGGCCAGGGATTGGTAATATTCAATTAGAAGCACTAAATTTTCGTGATTATACAGTATTAATGGCATTTACGATGTTTCTTTCTTGTTTAACAATTGTTTCAAACTTTTTCGCTGATATCGTATATGCAGTTGTTGATCCACGTATTCGGTTGAAGTAAGGGGGGATTAGATGGAAACTGTTAAAGCAATTACAGAGAAAAAAGAAAAAAAGAGAAGAAATGAATCATCACCATGGCGACAGGCTCTTAAAAAAATAAAGAGAAATAAGATGGCACTCGTGGGGTTTTATGCACTAATGTTTATGTTTTTATTTTGTTTTGTCGGTCCGCTCTTTTCGCCATATGCATCAGGGAAAATACAAGTCGCTTTAATTAACAAACCACCTAGTTTTTCACATTGGCTCGGTACAGATCAATTGGGAAGAGATATTTTAACGAGACTTATGCAAGCAGGACGCATTTCATTAACAATTGGATTAGCTTCAATGGTCTTATCGGTTATACTTGGAGCTTTATTAGGAGCTATTGCAGGTTTTTATCGCGGGATTGTCGATAATATTATTATGCGTCTTGCAGATATTTTAATGTCGATGCCGGGATTGCCGTTGCTTATTATAATGGGAGCTATTTTATCAGAATGGAAAGTACCATCTGATTATCGTCTTTATGTCATTATGATTATTTTAAGTTTAGTAGGTTGGCCAGGACTTGCACGTCTTGTAAGAGGTCAAATTTTATCACTCAGGGAGCAAGCATTTATGCAAGCTGCTGATGTGTTAGGAATAAAAGATTACCGGAAAATTATATATCATTTAATCCCTAATGTTTTACCGATCTTAATTGTTGTATCCACATTAGGTGTTGCAGGCTCTATTTTAGGGGAATCCGCACTAAGCTACTTAGGTCTTGGAGTCGTCCCGCCTACACCATCATGGGGAAATATGATTAGTGCAGCTAACTCATTAATCGATTTCCAAAAGCGTCCGTGGTTATGGATTCCGCCCGGTTTTGCAATTTTTATAACAGTTGTATCAATTAATTTACTTGGTGATGCACTTCGTGATGCGTTAGATCCAAAGATGAGACGGTAGGTGAGGGAATATGAGTAAAGCGGTAGTAGAGCTGAAAGATTTGCAAACACATTTTCAGACAGAAGAAGGAACAGTAAAGGCTGTTAATCATGTTAGCTTTGCAGTTCGAGAAGGTGAAACAGTTTGTGTTGTAGGTGAATCGGGTTGCGGAAAGAGTGTAACGGCGCTATCGATTATGGGACTTATTGCTGAATCAGGAAGTGTAGTAGGTGGAGACATTTTATATGAAGGAAAAAGTCTTTTAGGTATGAAAGAGAAAGAGCTTCGTAGTTTACGAGGAAATGATATTGCGATGATATTCCAAGAGCCGATGACATCGCTGAATCCCGTCTTCACTGTAGGAGAACAAATTGTAGAAACGTTAAGAGAGCATGAATTACTTAGTAAAAATGAGGCGTATAAAAAGGCAATCGAATTAATTCGTAAAGTTGGTATAGCTCGTGCGGATGAAATTGTGCATTCGTATCCACATGAACTAAGTGGAGGCATGTTACAACGCATTATGATTGCTGTTGCGCTTAGTTGTAATCCTAAGTTATTAATTGCAGATGAACCGACAACTGCTCTTGATGTTACGATTCAAGCTCAAATATTAGACTTACTAAGACAGATAAAAGAGGAATTTAAAACATCGATTTTATTAATTACACATGATTTAGGCGTTGTAGCAGAAATGGCTGATTACGTTGTCGTTATGTATGGCGGAAAAGTTATTGAGGAAGCTCCAGTACTAGAGATATTCCAAAATCCGAAACATCCGTATACGAAAGGTTTGTTGAAATCAAAACCGGTAATGGGAAAACGAATAGATAAACTATATTCTATTCCAGGGCAAGTTCCGAATTTAGTTGGCTTAGGTGAATTTTGCTATTTTAGTGGTCGTTGTGAGCATTGTATGGAAATATGTAAAGAAGAGGCACCAAATTTGAATGTACACGATGAGAACCATAAAGTAGCTTGCTGGTTATATGAGGAGCGTGCGGAACAATGAGTGAACCATTATTAGAAGTGAAAAACTTAAAGACGTATTTTCCAATTAAGGGCGGCATATTTAGTAGAACGATTGGACATGTAAAGGCAGTTGATGGAGTAAGTTTTACTATTAATAAGGGTGAAGTGTTCGGTCTCGTTGGAGAATCAGGAAGTGGAAAAACAACGATAGGAAAAACAATTTTACGTCTCGTCCAAAAAACGGAGGGGGAAGTAAAGTTTAAAGGGCACGATGTTTATTCCTTATCCAAGGAGGAATTGAGAAAACATCGCCCTAATATGCAGCTTGTTTTTCAAGATCCATTTAGTTCATTAAACCCAAGAATGAGAATTGGAGAAGCACTTGGTGAGCCGATGTTGGCTCACGGACTAGCGACGAAAGAAAATGTTCGTGCAAAGGTGATAGAAGTATTGGAGTTATGTGGTTTAGCTCCGTATCATATTGACCGGTATCCTCATGAGTTTTCTGGTGGGCAACGTCAGCGTATCGTTATCGCAAGAGCTATGGTATTAAATCCAGAATTCATTGTAGCTGACGAACCTGTGGCAGCACTAGATGTATCTATTCAAGCACAAATCATTAATTTATTTAGTGAGTTACAGGAGAAAAAGGGATTATCTTATTTATTCATTTCACATGATTTAAGTGTTGTGGAACATTTATGTACAAAAATAGGAATTATGTATTTAGGAACGATTGTAGAAACGGCACCGCGTGATGAGTTATTTACGAATCCACTTCATCCGTATACAAAAGCATTGTTATCAGCTGTGCCAATACCAGATCCAACAGTGAAGCGGGAGCGAATTATACTAGAGGGGGATATTCCCAGTCCAGCAAATCCACCTTCAGGTTGTCGTTTTCATACACGCTGCCCGTTTGCGACAGATGTTTGTACACAAACGGTACCAGAGTTTCGTAATGTTGGTGAAGATCATTTTGTTGCTTGTCATCATGTATAAAAGAGAAGGACCCTTTCAGAAGTTGAAAGGGTCTTTTTTTTATTTACTAGATAAAGTTTGTTTTAAAACAAATTGCTCGATTGCATGGGCAACACCATGTTCATTGTTTGTTAATGTTACAACGTCACATAATTTTTTTACATCTTCTTCAGCATTTCCCATTGCAACAGATAAACCAGCAACTTCTAACATTGGTACATCATTAAAATTATCACCAATAGCAATTGTATCTTCAATTGGTATATTAAAATGAGCTGCCATCTGCTGTAGCCCATTTCCTTTATGGCCATTCTTATCCATAATTTCTAAATTAGTAGGAGCAGATGCTGTAACCATAATAGCAGTGTCTTCTTGTAACATACTTAATAACTGGGCGCGATGACCTGCATTGAACGTTAAAATGAAGAATTTAGATATTTCGAGTTCTTGATTGTTTACAACATCTTCGATTTTTTGGAAATCAGTAATTAGGTTTGATTTCTTTTGTTTTTCTGTAATTCTTTCGAGTTCTTCTAATGTAACATCTAGCGCATGCTTGTTTTCTTCGAATGCCTGCATCACTTGATCTTGCCATGTAGAAGGAGAGTAAACCCCTTTATTTGTATATAGCTTATATGGAAAACCTTCAGCTTCTAGTAATTTTGCAAGTTTGTATACTTTATCGTTTTGTAAACAACGCGAGTTAATTACTTTTCCATCCACGTAAACAATTGCCCCATTGCTTGCTCCAACTGGAAGAGATAATTGGTATTCTTCCAATAGTTTTAAAGCATCCTCTTTTGCGCGGCCAGAACAAATCATTACAATATGTCCAGCTTCTTGTGCAGTTTGGATTGCTTGTAAGTTCTCTTTGGAGATTTCAAGATTAGATGATAGTAGTGTACCATCCATATCTAATGCGATTAATTTCAAAATGACCACCTCTTTGTTTTTATTATACATAGTTATATAGAGGAAACATATAAACTTATCTTGGAAAGATAGTATTTTGTCCTATAGTGTACCATCCAGTGAAAACCTAGTAGATTCAACCTTACTTATTAAAGATTCACCTTGATTTGTAACAAAAGTAGAGAGGAATATAGTTATATTTAGGTTTATGACTGTAATGTTACACGAATGTTACAAACGTGAATGTAGTGGAAAATGCATTGGAATAGGGTTTTTAAGGGTGTTTATAAAAAAACGTAAAAAAAATGTAATAAAATTTACGTAATCATATTGCAACGTAATAATAGTTATGTTACATTAATGTTACAAACGTTACGTTATCAAATTCAATGTAACGGTAACATAAAAACTATGAAAAAAACATTTCTTAGAAATTACATATAGAAAACTTATTCAAAGGGAGGATAAATGATATGAAAGAGCAAGTATTACAAGTAACAAAAGGTGACTTCGTAGGATCAGCAAGTGGAGCGGTAGTATTAACAGCATTAATCGTATTTCTATCAAGTGTATTAGTATAATAGAAGTTCTGTAACAAAAGATAAATGAAGGGAGAATGAAAGATATGAAAGAGCAAGTATTACAAGTAACAAAAGGTGACTTCGTAGGATCAGCAAGTGGAGCAGTAGTATTAACAGCATTAATCGTATTTCTATCAAGCGTATTAGTATAATAGAAGTTTTGTAACAAAAGATAAATGAAGGGAGAATGAAAGATATGAAAGAGCAAGTATTACAAGTAACAAAAGGTGACTTCGTAGGATCAGCAAGTGGAGCAGTAGTATTAACAGCATTAATCGTATTTCTATCAAGCGTATTAGTATAATAAAAGTTTTAAATTGTACAAAATGAAAGGAGAATGAGGAATATGAACAGTGAACAAGTGTTACAAGTAACAAAAACAGATTTATTAGGATCATTAGGCGGAGCAGTAATATTAACATCGTTTATTCTATTCCTTGCAAATATATTAGTATGAGAAATATAAATACAATCATTCAAAAAAAATAAAGACTCTAACGTATTAGTAAGTAGTTAATATGTTGGAGTCTTTTTTGTTTTCCCCTCATATATACTTTCAAGTATGAATATTTTCCCCTTACTTTAAAGAGAAAAAAGTCGAATTTTATATGTAAGAAAAAAAGAGGAATTTGACAGAAAAGATAGAAAATTTTAAAGGTCAGAAATTGTTAGCCTGCTAACTAATTTCTATAAATTGATATTGGAAGCGTTTTCGGTTGGTTTTAAGTATGGACCATTTAATCTATTTACAGGGGGATGAAGATATTATGAAACAAAAATCTATGGATACGCTAGCTGCACAAATGGAGGACTTTTTTCCGGTACGTGATGTAGATCATTTGGAGTTTTACGTAGGGAATGCAAAACAATCGAGTTATTACCTTGCGAGAGCGTTCGGATTCAAAATTGTGGCTTACTCTGGATTAGAAACAGGAAACCGTGAAAAGGTATCTTATGTTCTTGTGCAAAAAAATATGCGTTTTGTTGTGTCCGGGGCCCTAGGTAGCGATAATCGTATCGCAGAGTTTGTAAAAACTCATGGTGATGGTGTAAAAGACGTTGCATTACTTGTCGATGACGTTGATAAGGCTTACTCGGAAGCGGTGAAACGTGGTGCCGTCGCAATTGCTCCACCTGAGGAGTTAACAGATGAGGATGGTACATTGAAAAAAGCAGTTATTGGTACGTATGGTGATACAATTCACACGCTTGTAGAGCGTAAAAATTATAAAGGAACATTTATGCCAGGATTCCAAAAGGTTGAGTTTAATATTCCATTTGAAGAATCAGGTTTAATTGCTGTAGATCATGTAGTTGGTAACGTTGAGAAAATGGAAGAGTGGGTTAGTTATTACGAGAATGTTATGGGCTTTAAACAAATGATCCATTTCGACGATGATGATATTAGTACAGAGTATTCGGCATTAATGTCAAAAGTTATGACGAATGGAAGTCGTATTAAGTTCCCTATTAACGAACCAGCAGATGGAAAGAGAAAATCGCAAATTCAAGAATATCTTGAATTCTATAATGGAGCAGGTGTACAACATCTTGCCTTATTAACGAGTGATATTGTTAAAACAGTTGAAGCGCTTCGTGCAAATGGTGTGGAGTTTTTAGATACACCAGATACGTATTACGATGAGTTAACTGCGCGAGTTGGAAAAATCGATGAGGAAATTGATAAGTTAAAAGAATTAAAGATTTTAGTAGACCGTGATGATGAGGGCTATTTACTGCAAATCTTTACGAAACCAATTGTAGACCGTCCAACTTTATTTATTGAAATCATTCAACGTAAAGGTTCTCGTGGATTTGGTGAAGGGAACTTTAAAGCATTATTCGAATCAATTGAAAGAGAACAAGAGCGTCGCGGAAATTTATAAGATTTGTATCCACCAGTAAGAATTCTTTTGCTGGTGGAAATTTCATTTTCATAGGGAGGAATTATGATGAAATTTGTTACATTTCGTCTCCCTTCGAAAGAAATGCGAGCTGGGTGGCTTGAAGGTGACAAAGTAATCGATATGAATCTTGCTAGTGACGGAAAAGTCCCTTCCTCTATGCTCGCCTTTTTAGAGAAAGCGGATGAGTATGTAGAGTTGCTGCGTAATAGTAAGAATCCAAACAAGGGTATATATTCCTTAGAAGAAGTACAATTGACAGCTGTTATTCCTAATCCGGGTAGCATTCGAGATTTTTATGCATTTGAACAGCATGTAAAAACAGCTCGCGGACGAAGAGGACTAGATGTTGTACCTGAATGGTATGATGTCCCGGTTTTTTATTTTACTAACCATCGTGCTGTTATTGGTCCAGATGATTTTGTAATTGGTCCGAAGAAGTCTAAAAAGCTTGATTATGAATTAGAGATTGCTTGTGTAATCGGAAAAGAAGGAAGGAATATTTCTCGTGAGCGAGCAGAGGAATATATTTTTGGTTATTGTATTATGAACGACTGGAGTGCAAGGGACTTACAAGCAACAGAAATGAAGGTAGGGCTTGGACCAGCAAAAGGAAAAGACTTTGCAACTTCATTAGGAGCGTATCTCGTTACGAAAGAGGAATTAGACATTTATCGTAATGGTAATCGATATGATTTAGAGATGACTGCTCACGTGAATGGGAAACTATTATCAAAGGGAAATTTCCAAGATATTTACTATACGTTTGCTGAAATGATTGAACGTGCTTCACAAGACGTGACCTTATATCCGGGAGATGTGATCGGTTCTGGAACAGTAGGAACAGGATGTATTTTAGAACTTGGTACAGAAGAGTGGCTACAAGATGGAGATGTTGTAGAGCTGTCGATTACTGGTTTAGGTACGTTACGTAATACGGTCAAAAAAGACATGAAAGCAGGTGATGGGCATGTTTTATCGTCACATGGGGGAGCTACCTCATAAACGACATGTACAATTTCGTAAAAAAGATGGAGCGCTTTATCGTGAACAGGTAATGGGAACGAAAGGTTTTTCTGGTACGCAGTCTATTTTGTACCATCATTATATGCCAACGGAAGTAGGTCATGCGGCAGTATCTCATTCTTGTCAGTTGCAGTATGAAGAAGATGTAGCTCTTGCACATCGTCATTTTCGCACGAAAGAAAATAAAAAAACGGGCGATGCAGTAAGCGGAAGAAATTTTATGCTTGGGAATGAGGATTTATTAATTGGAGTAGTGACTCCGACAGAAAAAATGGACTATTTCTATCGTAATGGCGATGGCGATGAAATGTTATTTGTTCATTATGGAACAGGAAAAATCGAAACAATGTTCGGAACGATTCACTATAGAAAAGGTGATTATGTAACGATCCCAATTGGAACGATTTATCGTGTTATTCCAGATGAAGGAGAGACTAAGTTTCTTGTTGTAGAGGCGAATAGCCAAATTACAACACCACGTCGCTATCGCAATGAATATGGGCAATTGTTAGAACATAGCCCGTTTTGTGAGAGAGATATTCGTGGCCCGGAAAAATTAGAGACATATGATGAGAAAGGTGAGTTTGTCGTAATGACAAAGTCGAGAGGATATATGCATAAGTATATTTTAGGGCATCATCCGCTAGATGTTGTTGGGTGGGATGGTTATTTATATCCGTGGGTCTTTAATGTGGAGGATTTTGAACCAATTACAGGCCGTATTCATCAGCCACCACCAGTACATCAAACATTCGAAGGGCATAATTTCGTCATTTGCTCTTTCGTACCGCGTTTATACGATTATCATCCAGAATCTATCCCGGCACCGTATTATCATAGTAACGTGAATAGTGATGAAGTACTGTACTATGTAGAAGGAAACTTTATGAGCCGAAAAGGTGTGGAAGAAGGGTCTATTACACTTCATCCGAGCGGAATTCCTCATGGGCCGCATCCTGGGAAAACAGAGGCAAGTATCGGAAAGAAAGAGACGCTTGAATTAGCCGTTATGATAGATACATTCCGTCCGCTTCGTATTGTAAAACAAGCACATGAAACGGAAGATGAAAAGTATATGTATAGCTGGATTGAAGATGGTTCATATACTGTGAAATAAGCAAAAAGAGGCGTGCTCAATAAAGGAGCACGCCTCTTTAATATGTATAATGACACCAAAATAAGGTGATAGAAAGATTCTCAGAAAGAATAATAAGGATATTGTATATTCCGAAAGATTTCTACTTATTTCGACAAAAGTATTGACGAGAAAAAGTGTTATGAGTAAAATGAAAAAGCGAATTAAAAATTTTCAGAAAATTTAAAACTTGGAGGAGTGGACGATGAAGCAAATTTTTCAAAAGAAGCCTATTGCAAAGTTAATGCAAGAAAGTAAGCAAAAAACGTTAGCGAGAACATTGGGCGCACTGGATTTAACTATGCTTGGAATCGGAGCGATTGTTGGAACTGGTATTTTCGTTCTTACAGGCGTAGTGGCAGCAAAACATTCTGGACCAGCTATTATATTATCATTCGCGATAGCCGCATTAGCCTGTGCCTTTGCTGCATTTTGTTATGCTGAATTTGCTTCTTCAGTTCCTGTCTCGGGTAGCGTATATACATATACGTACGCGACGATGGGAGAAGTATTCGCGTTTTTAATTGGTTGGGATTTAATGCTTGAATATTTACTTGCTACATCTGCTGTAGCAAATGGATGGTCCGCTTATTTTCAGTCTTTACTAAAGGGATTTGGGATTCATATTCCGACCATTCTTTCTTCGGCCCCAGGCACAGGAAAAGGTGGAATAATTGATTTGCCTGCAGTCTTAATTATTTTAGTGATGACAGCTCTTTTATCTAGGGGTGTTCGAGAGAGTGCACGTGTAAATAATATTATGGTATTTATTAAAATAGCAGTTGTTCTTATTTTTATCTTTGCTGGTTTTAATTATGTGAAGCCTGAAAACTGGACGCCTTTTATGCCATTTGGTTTAGATGGTGTAATGGCTGGGGCTGCTACAGTATTCTTTGCATTTATAGGATTCGATGCAGTTTCAACAGCTGCGGAAGAAGTGAAACGTCCACAACGTGATTTACCAATCGGCATTATTGCATCGTTATTAATATGTACAGTTCTTTATATCGTTGTTTCACTTATTCTGACAGGAATTGTTCCATACGGACAGCTGAATATATCAGATCCAGTTGCTTTTGCACTTCAATTTATTGGACAAGATGGTTTAGCGGGGGTAATTTCAGTAGGGGCAATCACAGGGATTACAACTGTAATGCTAGTGATGATGTATGGGCAAGTTCGTGTTTCATATGCGATGAGCCGTGATGGGTTATTGCCGAAGCGTCTGGCTAAGGTTCACCCGAAATTTAAAACACCGTTTTTAAATACATGGACAACGGGTATTATTGCAGCATTGATTTCAGGATTAATAGATTTAAATGTATTGGCACACCTTGTAAACATGGGGACATTGTCAGCCTTTGCACTCGTAGCTGTTGCGGTTATTGTGATGAGAAAGACTCATCCGGATTTACCAAGAGCATTTAAGGCGCCACTCGTACCATTTTTACCGGCGTTAACAGTAATTTTCTGTTTATACTTAATGCTTCAATTATCAGGGACAGCGTGGATTAGTTTTGGAGTATGGATGGTTATCGGTATAGCGGTTTACTTCTTATATAGTCGAAAACATAGTGTTTTAAATAATAGTAAAAAAGAAGATGATGTAGCGAATTTATAAGTGGAAAAATCCATTCTAATTCTGTTAGAATGGATTTTTTGTTTGAAAATTTACATTTTTCTGAATCTATTATAAGATAATTGTTGGTCAACTAAAGGGGTGAAAATATGAAAAATACATGGCGTGAGCTAAGGGAAATGGATCGTAACGTATGGATTCGATTTATCGGTGAGACATTGAATGGAATTGCGATGATGATGTTAATGCCTTTTTTCGCATTATATTTAAAAGATAAGGTAGATTCTTTATTACAGGTTGGAGTTATTATGGCGCTTTCTCCAATTGCTGCAAGCTTTGGATCGCTTATAGGTGGAAGAATTGCTGATATATATGGAAGAAAGCCGATTATGATATTTTCAATGGCAAGTAATGCATTATTAATGCTCGGTTTTTTATTTATAGAAGGGTTTATTTCATATGCAATTTTATCTGTTTTTTTAGGATTAAGTAATTCTTTATTTCATCCAGCTGCATCAGCGATGGTTGCAGATGTGACCGCGCCAGAAAAAAGAACCGAAGCATATGGTTTATTGCGAATGGGACACAATATAGGTGCTGCAATCGGTCCAATAATGGGTGCATCAGTAGTGGTGTTGTCAAAGAATCTTGTGTTTATTATTGCTTCTTCTACGATGCTATTTTATGCATTACTTGTACTAATTCTTATCCAGGAGACAATGCCAAAAGCAGCAGATAAAAAAGAAGAGAATGCAGAGAAGGAATCAGGTGCAGTTTGGAAAGTTTTAATGAGAGATAAGGCGTTAATGATTTATTTGTTAGCAGGTATCATTATTTCTATGGGATTTTCCCAAACAGAAGGCATGTTACCACTTCACTTTGATAATGAAATGAAGGATATTTTTGGAGTTAACAATCCATACCCGTATTTAATGGCGCTAAATGGACTATTAGTTGTGTTGTTCCAGTTTCAAATTTCAAAATGGGCGACAGATAAACCTGTCGGAAAGACGATGTTATACGGGGCGTGTTTGTTTGGAATTGGTTTGTTTTTTATAGGGTGGTTACCGAAGTGGTTTGGAGAATTTAATACAAATGCTACAATTATTTTAGTGACGTTAATGTTCGTGTATGCCATATATACGTTAGGCGAGATGATTATGTCGCCTGTACAGATGACGTTTGTAGCGAATTTGGCCCCTGAGCATTTGAGAGGAACTTATATGGGAGCAGCGAGTTTGCAGTGGATTACGGGAAGTGCATTTGGTCCACTTCTTGGAGGTTTTTTATTAGATAGATTACTCGGACATTTCTTATTTACAATTTTAGGTGTAGGATGTTTAGTTGCAGGTATTGTATACGTTTCTTTAGATCGCCTCGTGGAACAAAGGCAAAAGGACACACTAACCAAACAATCTTCTTAATAAAATAGGTGACATACACAAAAAGGGGATTTCTACATATTTTAGGTACATAACTAGATTAGGTTGCCATTTCATTTTGTGTAGTTGTGAAGAAAATGAAATAGAAAAGTGTAGAAATCCAATAAGTGGTGTCATTTAATTATTTGTGGAAGTTACATTTTATTTCAAATAGGAACTACCTATTTTTATAAAAAGTGCTAAAATAGAAAAATGAAAACAATTGGTTAGGGTGATTTAATTGACGAAAATTAAATTAGGTTTATTATATGGTGGAAAATCAGCTGAGCATCAAGTTTCGTTACAGACGGCTCTTGCTGCTATTAAAGCGTTAAATCAAGATAAATTCGAGATTCATCCGATTTATATTACAGAGCAAGGTCAATGGGTACGCGGTGAGCGTATTGAAGGTGAAGTAACGGATGTTGAAGCTTTAAAAATGAGCGGTGCAGAAAATTCGATTTCTCCGTTATCATTAAGCACGGAAATTATTCCATCTGCAACTTCTGAGGAAGATGCTATCGACGTTATTTTTCCATTACTACATGGACCAAATGGTGAAGATGGAACGGTTCAAGGGTTATTAGAATTAATGAACATTCCTTATGTAGGAAATGGTGTTCTAGCATCATCTGCCGGTATGGATAAAGTTGTTATGAAAAATATCTTTGCAGAAGCTGGTTTGAAACAAGCGAAATATGCATCTTTCATTCGTAGTGCATGGGAAAAAAATCGCGAAGAAGCTTATGACAAAGTAGAAGAGAAGTTAGGGTATCCTTGCTTCGTAAAACCAGCAAACCTTGGTTCAAGTGTTGGTATTAATAAATGTAAAAATCGTGAAGAACTTGAGAGTGCATTTGAAGAGGCATTCCAATTCGACCGCAAAATTATTGTAGAAGAAAATATCGTAGGTCGTGAAGTAGAAGTTGGTGTACTAGGTAACGACGAACCGAAATGTTCAGTTGTAGGTGAAATCGTACCGAAAAAGGACTTTTATGATTATAAGTCGAAGTACATCGATGGTGATACAGCGTTAATTATTCCAGCTGAAATGACAGAAGAAGAGTCTAATGTAATTAAGCGAGATGCAATTGTTGCATTCCAATCTTTAGATGGTGCAGGCTTAACACGAGCTGATTTCTTCTTAACGAAAGACGGAGAAGTATATATTAACGAAGTAAACACAATGCCAGGATTTACGCCGTTTAGTATGTTCCCTCTATTATGGCAACATACTGGATTACCATATCCAGAATTAATCGAAGAGCTAATTCGTTTAGCGATTGAACGTCACGAAGAAAAACAAAAAATTAAATATACAATATAACAAAAAAGGAGGAGGCACTATTCGAAGGAATAGTGCTTCCTCTATGTAAGGAGTGTTTTCATGATTAATCGAACGTTAAAACAAGTAGAACAGATGATAAATGGTACGGGATTAGCAGAGCAGTATGAGGGAATTACTATACAGGGAGTGTCTATTGATACGAGAAAAATCGAAAAAGGAAATTTATATGTTCCGATTCAAGGTGAACGTTTCGATGGACATGCTTTTGTAGATAAAGCTGTTGAAAATGGAGCTGTTGCTACATTATGGATGAAAGATGTAGCAAATCCGCCTGAGAATCTTCCAGTTATTTTTGTAGAAGACACACTATTGGCATTACAAATGTTAGCGAAAAACTATCGCGATCAATTGGATGTTAAAGTTATTGGTGTGACAGGTAGTAACGGTAAAACATCTACGAAAGATATTGTAACAAGCCTTCTTGCGACTAAATTCAAAGTTCAAAAAACAGAAGGTAATTTCAATAACCATATCGGTTTACCTCTTACTATTTTAAACCTAGAAGAAAATACGGAAGTTGCTGTATTAGAAATGGGTATGTCAAGCCGAGGAGAAATTGAATTCTTATCTAAGTTAGCTCGTCCTAATGCAGCTATCATTACGAACATTGGTGAGGCGCATTTAATGGATTTAGGCTCTCGTGAGGCAATTGCAGAAGCGAAATTAGAAATTGTGGCAGGATTACAAGAAGGCGGAGTGTTCGTATATAACGGAGATGAGCCATTATTAACAAATCGTGTTCCTGAAATGAATTTAGCGACGGAAACAGTAACATTTGGTGATGCGAGAGCAAACGATTACTATCCAACGACTGTAACATTACAGGCAACTGGCACACATTTTAAAATGAATAGAGAAGAAAACATTTCATTCTATATACCAGTGTTAGGGAAACATAATGTGTATAATACACTTGCTTCCATGGCGATTGCGAAACATTTTGGTGTGACATGGGAAGAAATGAAACAAGGTTTAGTAACACTTCAAATGACAGGTATGCGCATGGAAATTGTAAAAAAGGATAGTGGGTTAACAATTATCAATGATGCTTACAATGCAAGTCCGACAGCTATGGAAGCAGCATTCCATTTAATGAATGGTTTAGATGGTTTTTCTCAAAAAATCGTCGTGCTTGGTGATATGTTAGAGCTTGGAGACCAAGAGGTTCAATTTCATTATGAAGTAGGTAAATTAATTGACCCAGCAAAAATCTCATATGTATTCACATATGGTAGATTAGGGGCTCAAATTGCTGAGGGAGCGGAAATTAATTTCCCTGGTGAACGTGTAAAGGCCTATCATAATAAAGAAGAGCTTGTAAAAGATTTACAGGCGGTAGTTGGTAATAACGATGTTGTATTAGTTAAAGCATCTCGTGGCATGAAATTAGAAGAAGTTATTACGATGTTGAAATAATTGGTGAATATAAATAGGGATGATAGTCACGAAAATAGAAGAAACTTATAATAAGCGCTTACAGAGGATGTTAAAAAATAAAAGTGAAGAAAAAAAGTCCTGAATATGAAAATAAGGTAACAGTTGGGTTTGCTTTTTGCACATACAAAACTTATAATTGATAAAGTGTAATAACGTTTAAAAGTATTTTCGTGTAGAAATACGCCCGTTTATATACGTGAGCATTCAGGAAAAGGGCTTTTCCGCCAATTCGGAAAATGCCTTTTTTTAAATGATAAGTATAGGATAGAAAAGGAGAAGTAACATTGACAACATTTCGAGAATTAGGATTAAGTGAATCTTTATTGCAATCTGTTGAAAGTATGGGCTTTGAAGAGGCTACGCCGATTCAAGCTGAAACAATCCCACATGCATTGCAAGGTAAAGATATTATTGGGCAAGCGCAGACAGGTACAGGGAAAACAGCAGCATTTGGATTACCGCTATTAGATAAAGTAGATACTCGTAAAGAAGCAGTTCAAGGTATTGTTATCGCGCCAACGCGTGAATTAGCAATTCAAGTTGGAGAAGAGCTATACAAAATTGGTAAACATAAACGCGTTCGTATTTTACCAATTTATGGTGGTCAAGATATTAACCGCCAAATTCGTGCTCTAAAAAAACACCCACACATTATTGTTGGTACGCCGGGTCGTATTTTAGATCATATTAACCGTAAAACACTTCGCCTACAAAACGTTGAGACTGTTGTTCTTGATGAAGCGGATGAAATGTTAAACATGGGCTTCATTGAAGATATTGAAGCAATTTTAACAGATGTGCCAGAAACACATCAAACATTATTATTCTCAGCGACAATGCCAGATCCAATCCGTCGTATTGCTGAGCGTTTCATGACTGAGCCTCAACACATTAAAGTAAAAGCAAAAGAAGTAACAATGCCAAACATTCAGCAGTTCTATTTAGAAGTGCAAGAAAAGAAAAAGTTTGACGTATTAACGCGCTTACTAGATATTCAATCTCCAGAGCTTGCGATCGTATTCGGTCGTACAAAGCGTCGTGTTGATGAATTATCAGAAGCATTAAACTTACGTGGTTATGCAGCAGAAGGTATTCATGGTGACTTAACACAAGCGAAACGTATGTCTGTATTACGTAAATTTAAAGAAGGTGCTATTGAAGTTCTTGTTGCAACAGATGTTGCTGCGCGTGGTCTTGATATTTCAGGCGTAACACACGTATACAACTTCGATATCCCACAAGATCCAGAATCATACGTTCACCGTATCGGTCGTACTGGCCGTGCAGGTAAAAAAGGTATTGCAATGTTATTTGTAACACCACGTGAATCAGGACAATTAAAAAATATCGAGCGTACAACAAAACGTAAGGTTGACCGTATGGAAGCACCGACACTTGACGAGGCACTAGAAGGTCAACAACGTTTAATCGCTGAAAAACTTCAAAGCACAATTGAAAATGATAACTTATCATACTACAAGCGTATTGCAGAAGAAATGTTAGAAGAGAACGACTCTGTAACAGTAGTAGCTGCTGCTTTAAAAATGATGACAAAAGAGCCAGATACAACACCAATCGCTTTAACATCAGAACCACCAGTTGTTTCAAGAGGTGGCGGTTCTAAAAAACGCGGTGGTAACGGAGGCGGATACCGTGATGGTAACCGTAATCGTAGTCGTGATGGACGCAGTGGCGATGGTCGTAACCGTGACCGTAACCGTGATGGACGCAGTGGCGATGGTCGTAACCGTGATCGCAATCGTGATGGTGGCCGTGATGGTAACCGTGGTCGTAGAGGTGAAGGTCAAGGTCGCCCTGGATCTTCTTCAAATGGACGCGGCGAAAGAAAACATCATAGCCGTCCACAAGCTTAATAAAAAAAGAGAATGCCCTTTGTTGGCATTCTCTTTTTTTATTTCTAAAATTGTACATACTACATAATAACTCATGTAGAAAAGAGGTGCGATATGCTTGTAAGGCTTGGGTATGTTGCGATGAGTGTGCATTTGAAGAACGCATCTCCATCTCAAACGATGACATATGCACAGTTTCAACGGATTGATGATCGAGAGGCTGCGATTCGTAAACTTGAAAGAATCGCTAATTCGAATTTGGAAAATTGCTTGCGGTTATTAAAGCATAATAAGGGGCATGATATATCTTTCTTTCGACTTAGTTCTAAGCTTATTCCTTTAGCGAATCATGAGGAGTTGTTAGAGTGGAACTATATTCGTCCATTAAAAGAAAGTTTAAAAGTGCTAGGTGAATACGCAATTCGTATGAATATGCGTATTGATTTCCATCCGGATCACTTTGTTGTACTAAATTCACCGGAGGAAAGTATTTTTAAACAGTCAGTAAAAACTTTGCAGATGCACAAAAAAATATTAAAAGGTATGGGGATTGAACATAAGCAACGATGTGTATTACATGTTGGAGGAGGTTATAAAGATAAAGAGCTCGCATTAGAACGCTTTATAGAAAATTGGTCTAACGTTCCAAGGGGTATTCAAGAAATGATCATGTTAGAAAATGATGATACAACCTTCACGCTAGCGGAAACATTGTATTTAGGAGAAAAATTAGACATTCCGGTCGTGTTTGATTTGCATCATCATACGATGAACAATGAACGAGAAGATTGGCATGAAGATTGGGCGCGTGTTGTTCATACGTGGGAAACATCTTTGTTACCAGTTAAAATGCATATCTCCAGTCCTAGAGATGAGAAAGACCCGAGGGCACACGCTGATTTTATTGATGTTGATGCATTCTTATCTTTTTTAAGAAGGATTAAGGGAAGTGTTGGGCAAATTGATTGTATGATTGAGGCGAAGAAGAAGGATGAGTCTTTATTTCAACTCATGAGAGACTTAAGTAAACAAATAGATGTGGAAATTATCGATGGTGCGAGCTTTTACATTAAATAAGCTCAGCACCATCGAATTTTTTTGTTAAAAAAGGAGTTAAAATACCACCGGTTATTAATCCTGCTAAATGGCTTATAGGATTGGCGAAAGGATTAAAGAAAGTAAATAATAGTAATATAAGTATCATGATTGAGAAAATAGCAATTTCTTTTGAGTGTGAAGGGCGGTATCGATTGTACAATAAAAATAGTTGGGCGCCTAGTAACCCGAAAATACCACCAGATGCTCCTGCATGAATGTATTCAGGAGGCATAATGATATAAGAAGCGATATTTCCGGAAATACCGGGAAGGAAAAATAGAATGATAAAAGAAATGTGTCCGAGTTGTTTTTCGATAGAAGAGCCAAGAATAAATAAGCAAATACTATTAGAAAGAAAATGTTGTAAGTCCACGTGTACGAGCAGAGAAGTTATGACACGCCACCATTCTCCTTTAGTGATATATTCATTGTTAGCTGCCATTGGAAAGAGAAAGAAGTCGTCTAACATCATCATGACTAGTTGAATAAGAAGTAAAGAGAGGATGATTGGATTTAAGGAAATGCGAGTGGGTCGTATTAGCATGTTGGTAGTATCACTCCTTTTGCATCAGAATGATTCTCTGTTATTCTTACAATATGAAAGAAGAAAGTTAAATAGAAGAAGGGGATTTCGAAATGATTATAGGGATTGGAATAGATATTATTGAATTAAATCGAATTGAAAAAATGCTAGATGGAAAGCTTAAATTTATGGAACGTATTTTAACTGAAAGTGAACGTAATGTTGCTATGGAACTGAAAGGGAGTCGCCTTATAGAGTTTGTAGCGGGAAGATTTGCAGCGAAAGAGGCGTATTCAAAAGCGGTAGGCACTGGTATCGGGAAAGAAGTGAGTTTTTTAGATATTGAAGTGAAAAATGATGATAGAGGTAAGCCGCTTCTTATTGCAAATACAGAGCATATTGTTCATTTATCAATTAGTCATAGTAAGGAATTTGCTGTTGCACAAGTTGTTTTAGAAAGCTCGTCACGCTAGTCTGCATATTTCATATCCTTGTCTCATATATTTGAGGTAGCGATAAGGAAGGTACACCTTCCATTCATTTATAGGGGCAAAGGGGCTGAAGTGATGAAAAGGCGTCTGTTTTTAGTTCTTGTCGGTTTATTGACCGTTTTTGTGTTGGCGGGCTGTATGGAAAAGAAACAAGATGATGTCGTGAGAGATTTAGAAGCGAAAGTGAAAGGGATGAAAAGTTATCAAGCTGAAGCGAAATTAACTATTAAAACAGGGAATGAGCCTCAGGAGTATAACGTGGAAATTTGGCATAAAGAACCTTCTTTTTATCGTGTGAATTTACAGAATGCAAAAAAAGATCAGAGCCAAATTATTTTAAGAAATGAAGAAGGGGTATTTGTATTAACGCCAGCGCTTAATAAGAGTTTCCGTTTTCAAAGTGATTGGCCGCAAAATAGTAGCCAGGCCTATTTATATGAATCACTTGTAAGAGATATTTTGCAGGATAAGAAAAACCTTACTTTCGAGAAAACAGATAAATATTATATTTTCAAAACAAAAACAAACTATCAACATCAAAATATGTTACCGAAACAAGAGATTGCATTGAAGAAAAGCGATTTAACACCAGTTTCGGTGAAATTAATGGATAATGATCAAAATGTTCTTGTGAAAGTAGATTTCTCTAAAGTGAAATTCGATGCGAAATTTGATAAAGGTGCATTTGATACGAAACAAAATATGTCTAGAGCGCAAGTAGATGTTCAAACAACAGCGAAAGAAGACAAACCATTTGCTATTTTGTATCCGCGTGATACGCCGCAAGGCATGACTCTGAAAGACGAAAAAGAGTTGAAGACAGACGGTGGCAAGCGTGCGATACTCACATACACTGGAAATAAGAAATCCTTTACCTTAATACAAGAAAAGGCAAAAGTTGCAGAGGCTTCGTCAGCGGTAAGTGTAAGTGGAGAGCCGGTTGATCTTGGGTTTACGATTGGTGCATTGACGAAAGAATCTGTAACGTGGTCACATAACGGAGTAGAATATATGCTCGTGTCTAAAGGTTTAGAGCCGAATGAGTTGTTAATGGTAGCTCGTTCAGTTACAGCGAAGCAGGTGAAGTAAACTTCTTAGACGTGGTGATATATGTGCACCACGTCTTTTCTTAGTTTGAAGGTGGATTTCATAAAAGAAGCATATAAAAGAATAAGCTTCGCATATCGTGTATAAGGAAGTGTATTTATGGAAGAAGCGTCATTTTACCGTGATACTTGGGTGGAAGTGGATTTAGATGCGATTTATAACAATATTACGCATATTAAAGAGTTCATTCCGATTAATGTTGAGATTTTTGCTGTAGTTAAAGCGAATGCATATGGGCACGATTATGTACCGGTGGCTAAAACGGCATTAGAAGCAGGTGCAACAAGATTAGCAGTTGCTTTTTTAGATGAAGCCTTAGTTCTTAGAAGGGCTGGTATTACCGTACCAATTTTAGTGCTAGGTCCTTCCCCGCCTCGAGATATAAATGTAGCTGCTGAAAATGATGTAGCATTAACTGTTTTTCAAAAAGAATGGGTGGAAGAAGCCATCAAACTATGGGATGGTTCATCTATAATGAAATTCCATATTAATTTTGATAGTGGTATGGGGAGAATTGGAATACGCGAACGCAAAGAATTAAAAGAATTCTTAAAGAGTTTAGAAGGTGCACCATTTTTAGAGTTAGAAGGGGTATATACGCATTTTGCAACAGCAGATGAGGTTGAGACTTCGTATTTTGATAAGCAATATAACACGTTCTTGCAGCAGTTAAGTTGGTTGAAGGAATTCGGAGTGGATCCTAAATTTGTCCATACAGCTAATAGTGCTGCAACTTTACGTTTTCAAGGAATTACATTTAATGCAGTACGAATTGGTATTGCGATGTATGGATTATCCCCATCTGTAGAAATACGTCCTTTTTTACCATTTAAATTAGAACCGGCGTTATCGTTGCATACGAAAGTTGCTCATATTAAACAGGTGATTAAAGGGGATGGAATTAGTTATAACGTCACTTACCGAACAAAAACTGAAGAATGGATTGCAACTGTTGCGATTGGATATGCAGATGGCTGGCTTAGAAGATTACAAGGATTTGAAGTGCTTGTGGATGGTAAAAGAGTACCGATTGTAGGGAGAGTAACAATGGATCAATTCATGATTCATCTTCCTTGTGAAGTCCCGCTTGGTACGAAAGTTACACTCATTGGACGACAAGGTGATGAATATATTAGCGCTACAGAGGTTGCTGAATATTCCGGGACTATTAATTATGAAATTATTGCAACGATTAGTTTCCGTGTGCCGAGAATATTTATACGACATGGTAAAGTTGTAGAAATCATCAATTATTTGAATAATATATAGAAGATCATCTAATTTGCTTCTTGTCATTTAAGTGAGCTTTTTATTGATGGAGAATATGCTCTTTTTTGATGAGAAGCTTTTACTTATAATCACTTTTAATATAAGTTTTGCAGAGGAATTCTTTTGTTCCTTGTTTAAAATAAGATGAAAAATAATAGAAGATGAATGTTTTTCCTGTGAATTGGAAAACATAAGCAAGGAATAAGGAAGTCTTTGCAACAGGCTCCATACAATGGTATTATTACAATAGGTGTCATATATATATTTGGGTGTGTAGTTGACGGTGGAGGTGTATTTTTGTGTCCGAATCAAGTGTAACTACTGAAATCGTGGTTCGGTTGCCAAAGCAAATGGTAACGGAATTGGACGGAATTGGAAAACAAGAGAATAAGAATCGCCATGAACTAATTTGCCAGGCAACACAACTGTTATTGCGTCAACATAAGACGAAGAAACGCTACCAACATGAATCAATGCGACGTGGGTACATTGAAATGGGAAAAATTAATCTTGGTATTGCATCTGAAGCTTTCTTAGCAGAGTATGAAGCAGCTCATACGGTAGAACGCTTAGTTAGCGGGGGGTAATATTTTGATTGTAAAACGCGGCGACGTGTATTTTGCAGACCTTTCCCCAGTTGTTGGTTCTGAGCAAGGAGGCGTTCGTCCGGTTCTTGTCATTCAAAATGACATCGGAAATCGTTTTAGTCCAACGGTGATTGTAGCGGCTATTACTGCACAGATTCAAAAAGCGAAATTACCCACTCATGTGGAAATTGATGCGAAAAAGTATGGATTTGAGAGAGATTCTGTTATTTTACTTGAGCAGATTCGAACAATCGATAAGCAACGCTTAACGGACAAAATCACTCATTTGGATGAAGTGATGATGATTCGTGTAGATGAAGCGTTACAAATTAGTTTAGGACTAATAGATTTTTAAATCGGCAGTTTAAGTTGCTCTCTTTGAAGGGCAACTTTTTTTTATTATAGAGGAGGTTACGGTTGTATATGGAAATGGTAGATAATCGACAAGCGTTAATGAAAATGTTAGTGAAAGAATTAGGCTTTACCGAAAAGCAAGTTCGTCATGTTATTCAATTAACAGAAGAAGGTAACACAGTTCCATTTATTGCTCGTTACCGAAAAGAATGGACAGGCTCTTTAGATGAGGTGCAAATTCGTGCAATCTTAGAGAGATGGCAATATATGATGCAGCTTGAAGATCGGAAAGAAGAGGTTCTTCGTCTTATTGGTGAAAAGGGTAAGCTAACCGAAGAGTTGCGCCGTCATATTGTTGCCGCAACGAAACTACAGGAAGTAGAAGATTTATATCGTCCTTATAAAGAGAAAAGAAGAACGAAAGCGACGATTGCAAAAGAAAAAGGATTAGAACCGCTAGCTGAATGGTTATTGTTATATAAAAAAGAAGATCCGGCTAAAAAGGCTATGGAATTTGTTAATGCAGAAAAAGAAGTGGAATCTGCAGAAGAGGCGTTGCAAGGTGCGCAAGACATTATTGCAGAAATCGTTTCAGATGAAGCTGCGTATCGTAGTTGGATTCGGAATGTTACTTTTAGAAAAGGTGTTATGTCTTCGGTTGTAAAAGACGAAGAAAAAGATGAAAAGAATATATATGAAATGTATTACAGTTATGAAGAACCGTTGCAGAAAGTAGTACCGCATCGTGTATTAGCGATGAATCGCGGTGAGAAAGAAGATATATTGAGAGTTTCTGTTGTTCCGCCAGTAGATGAGATAATAACTTTCTTATATAAGAAAGTAATCCGTGATAACGATTCAAAAAGTGCGCATTATGTACAATTAGCGATTGAGGATGGTTATAAACGATTAATTCAATCTTCGATTGAAAGAGAAATTCGAAAAGAATTAACAGAAACAGCTGAAGAACAAGCGATACATATTTTCTCTGAGAACTTACGTAATTTATTATTACAACCTCCAATGAAAGGGAAGGTTGTGCTAGCCGTAGACCCTGCATATAGAACTGGTTGTAAATTAGCTGTAGTAGATGATACGGGGAAAGTTCTATATATCGATGTTATTTATCCGCATCCACCTGTTCGTAAATATGATGATGCAAAAAAGAAAGTTCTTTCTATTATAGATAAATATCAAGTTGAAATGATTGCAATTGGGAACGGCACAGCTTCTAGAGAAACGGAAGAGTTTATAGTAGATGTATTACAAAGTGTGAAACAGGATGTTTTTTATATTATTGTAAATGAAGCAGGGGCAAGTGTGTATTCGGCTTCCGATTTAGCTCGTGAGGAATTCCCTGATTTCCAAGTTGAAGAAAGAAGCGCGGTTTCAATTGGAAGACGCCTGCAAGATCCACTTGCTGAGCTCGTGAAAATTGACCCTAAATCGGTAGGGGTGGGGCAATATCAACATGATGTAACTCAAAAGAGATTAAATGAATCGTTAACATTTGTGGTAGAGACAGCGGTTAACCAAGTTGGTGTGAATGTAAATACAGCTTCAGTTGCATTGTTACAATATGTTTCGGGGTTATCAAAAACAGTTGCGAAAAATATTGTAGCTAAGCGTGAGGAAGATGGGAAATTTACGAAGCGTACTGAATTAAAGAAAATCCCTCGTTTAGGTGCGAAAACATATGAACAGTGTATTGGGTTTTTACGTATATTAGAAGGCGCGAATCCGTTAGATCGTACAGGGATCCATCCAGAACAATATAAAAATGTCGAATTGCTACTAAAGAGTCTAGGGTTATCGAAGAATGATGTAGGGAAACCGAACTTGCAGGAGAGTTTAGAGGGAGTGGATGTTTCTAAATTATCTCAAGAGACGGAGATCGGTGAGCCGACATTGGTTGATATTATTGATGCCTTAATTAGTCCAGAGCGAGACATGAGGGATGAATTGCCAAAACCACTTCTGAAAAAAGGGATTTTGAAATTAGAAGATTTACAGCGTGGTATGGAACTGGAAGGGACAGTTCGTAACGTTGTTGATTTTGGTGCTTTTGTTGACATTGGTGTAAAACAAGATGGTTTAGTGCATATTTCTAAATTAAGCAAACAGTTTGTAAAGCATCCATTAGATGTTGTATCTGTAGGGCAAATCGTAAAAGTATGGGTAGATGATATTGATACAAAAAAAGGTCGTGTTGCATTATCTATGTTACCGATTGAATAGTAAGAAAAGAGAGCAGATAAAACTGCTCTTTTTTTTATGGAGTAGAAAGTGTAATGGATTATGAGCTTTGATGTATTTTGCTATAATAAAACCAGCATTCATTTAGCAATTTAATTTGATACCGGTTTTTTTCAAAATATGCACGTTGCATTTGTTTTTTTAGCCATGTAGGCATAGGAATCCCTCCTTGTATAATCCTACTCTCAAAAATTTACCTTTGTAGTTAAGGTACTATTGACGAGAGGTTGGTGAGTGGATTTCTATTAATGTCGTATTTTTAGAAACCACGCTTCTTGAATGAGGATGGGTATATGTACTATTTAATATATGTATAGGAAGGGAGAAAAGTGTAAAAATATTTTTTTGTTTAGGGGGAATGAGAATGGATGAGAAAGAAATTCAGCAGCTAGTGGAAGAAGTATCCCTACGATACTTCGGGATGCCATTCTTACATAAAGCGATGTTTAATAATAGATTACGTACAACTGGTGGACGTTATCTATTGAAGAGTCACAATATCGAACTGAATTATCGATATTATGAAATGTATGGTAAAGAAGAATTAGTCGGGATTATTAAACATGAACTTTGTCATTATCACTTGCATATTACAGGGAGAGGATATAAGCATCGGGATAGGGATTTTCGTGAACTATTAAAAAAGGTAGGTGCACCACGTTTTTGTAAGCGAATAATTAATGAAGAGAAGGAAAAGAAGGTTTATATGTATGAATGTATGGAGTGTTCGCTTCAATATGTAAGAAGACGTCAAATAAATACAAAAAGATATGTCTGTGGAAATTGTAAGGGAAAACTAAAACCAGTAGCGAAAACATCTTGACAGTGAAAACGCAATCCAGTATATTATAAACATGTCACGTTTGTGCAAGATATTGTTAAAAAACATCTTGACTTACGATGAGAAGTTTTATAAGATACAAATTGTCTTCATTATTCCGCAGTAGCTCAGTGGTAGAGCTATCGGCTGTTAACCGATCGGTCGTAGGTTCGAGTCCTACCTGCGGAGCCATACAGAGAAGTACCCAAGTGGCTCAAGGGGCTCCCCTGCTAAGGGAGTAGATCGCTAACGCGGTGCGAGGGTTCGAATCCCTTCTTCTCTGCCATACATATTGGCCCGTTGGTCAAGTGGTTAAGACACCGCCCTTTCACGGCGGTAACACGGGTTCGAATCCCGTACGGGTCACCACTTTGGAGGATTAGCTCAGCTGGGAGAGCACCTGCCTTACAAGCAGGGGGTCGGCGGTTCGATCCCGTCATCCTCCACCATATAAATTTATATGAATAGTATTATCGCGGGGTGGAGCAGCACGGTAGCTCGTCGGGCTCATAACCCGAAGGTCGCAGGTTCAAATCCTGTCCCCGCAACCAAATGGTCCCGTGGTGTAGTGGTTAACATGCCTGCCTGTCACGCAGGAGATCGCCGGTTCGACCCCGGTCGGGACCGCCATTTTAACTTCTGCTACATAGTAGTTGTTTTTTATTGGACATTATGGTAAAATAACATTTGTCTTTAAAAAGAAGATAACTATTTCATTGGGCTATAGCCAAGCGGTAAGGCAACGGACTTTGACTCCGTCATGCGCTGGTTCGAATCCAGCTAGCCCAGCCATTTACGAGCCATTAGCTCAGTTGGTAGAGCATCTGACTTTTAATCAGAGGGTCGAAGGTTCGAATCCTTCATGGCTCACTTTTGTTTTTTCCGCGCGGTCGTGGCGGAACGGCAGACGCGCTAGGTTGAGGGCCTAGTGGGGGAAACCCCGTGGAGGTTCAAGTCCTCTCGGCCGCATCGAAAAAAATCTTAAAAAAGTACTTGCGTTTGAAAATGTAGTATGATAAGATAATTGAGTCGCCAAAAGACAACGACGAAAAAACATCATGAATAAGCGCCCGTAGCTCAATTGGATAGAGCGTTTGACTACGGATCAAGAGGTTAGGGGTTCGACTCCTCTCGGGCGCGCCAATTACGGGAAGTGGCTCAGCTTGGTAGAGCACCTGGTTTGGGACCAGGGGGTCGCAGGTTCAAATCCTGTCTTCCCGACCACGCGGGTGTAGTTTAGTGGTAAAACAAGAGCCTTCCAAGCTCTGGTCGAGAGTTCGATTCTCTTCACCCGCTTTTAGTTCTTTGAAAACTGAACGAAACAAACAACGTGAAACGTCAATTTTTATTTTTAGATGCTAGACAAACTAACTTTATTGGAGAGTTTGATCC
>NZ_CP031292.1:65615-124182 GCF_003355115.1 Bacillus sp. COPE52 | reverse complement strand
ATAGGTTCGAGGTGGAAGCATGGTGACATGTGGAGCTGACGAATACTAATAGATCGAGGACTTAACCATATAATATGAAGCAATGTTATCTAGTTTTGAAGGAATATGCCTTCATAGTTTGGTGATGATGGCAGAGAGGTCACACCCGTTCCCATACCGAACACGGAAGTTAAGCTCTCTAGCGCCGATGGTAGTTGGGACCTTGTCCCTGTGAGAGTAGGACGTCGCCAAGCAACTAAAACACGAGTCAAATGACTCGTGTTTTTTCGTGTTTTATTTTATAATCCATAGTAATAAAAAAATGTGTTTAAAGTATTAATATTTTGATTAAATACAGGAGAATGTGGCTAGGATAGTGAATAAGCAAAAGAGTTGCAAATTTTATTAATACGTATATAATTAAAGTCAAAGATAGTCAAAGTCAATAAAGGTGGCGGATAAATGAGAAATATATCTGATATCATTGAGCAATATCTAAAGCAAGTTATTGACTTAAGCAATAATAATGTGATTGAAATTAAGAGAAATGAGATTGCGGATCGGTTCGAGTGCGTACCATCTCAAATCAATTATGTAATCAATACCCGTTTTACGTTAGAAAGAGGATTTGTAGTAGAAAGTAAACGTGGTGGAGGAGGTTACATTCGCATTATAAAAGTCAAACTGCATGACGATATAGACATTATTGATCAAATGCTTCATATGATTGATCATAGTGTTGCGCAAGGGAATGCAGAAAGCATGATTATACGTTTAATAGAAGAGGGAATCATAACAAATCGTGAAGCGAAACTGATGTTAAGCGTAATAGATCGTTCTGTATTATCAATGGATGTTCCTTCTCGAGATGAACTTAGGGCTCGAATATTATGCGCAATGTTAAGAACACTGAAATATAAATAAATATAGCTTTTGTAAAAGAATGATGACTAAGATAAAGCAGTTAAATGTTGTAGAAGTTTTGAAAAAGAACATGCACTTTTATTTAAACGGATTCGGGAAAGCGAACAATCTAGTAATGTATGAAAAGTATCATGAGATAGAGCGTTCCTGTTGTAAAGGTGGGGATAGTGATGACTTGTCAAAACTGTAATATAAGACCAGCGACTTTACATTATACAAAAGTAATTAACGAGAAGAAGGCGGAAGTTCATCTTTGTGAGCAATGTGCAGAGCAAAGTGGCTATACGTCTTTCTTTCAATCATCGCAGTCTAACTTTTCATTTCATGATTTATTCGCTGGTTTATTACACGGTGAATCAACAATGTTTGAAGAAGGAAAAAATGGATTTTCAAATGCAAATATAGTAAGATGCCCAGATTGTAAGATGACATATGAACAATTTACAAAAGTGGGACGTTTTGGCTGTTCTTCTTGCTACGATACATTTAAGGAGCATTTAAAGCCACTATTAAAACGTCTTCATGGTGGGCATACAGATCATTGTGGAAAAATTCCGGAACGTATAGAAGGAAATATCCACTTAAAGAAAGAATTAGATGAACTAAAACTCATTCTGAAACAATGCGTACAGAAAGAGGAATTTGAGAAAGCTGCAGAGGTAAGAGATAAGATTCGAGGTCTTGAAATACATCTTAGTGAGCATAGAGAGGGGGAATAGTTCTATGTCACTGGACAAAATTATGAATGAAGCGATTAGTCCATGGATGAAGGGGGATGGCCCTGATTCTGATATTGTTTTAAGTAGTCGAATTCGTTTGGCTCGTAATTTTAAACAATATCAATTTTCTACTATGCAAAACGAAGAAGAAGCTAAACAGATTCATGAATTATTTAAAAAGAAATTTATAAATAAAGCAGTAGGGTCCTTTGGGGAGTTTGGACTATTAAAGATGAATGAATTAACCCCTCTTCAAAGGAGAGTTTTAGTCGAAAAGCATTTAATTAGTCCAAATCTTGCAGGGACAGAATATGGAGCATGTCTACTATCAGAAAGTGAACATATTAGTGTTATGCTTAATGAAGAAGACCATATTCGGATTCAGTGCCTATTTTCAGGATTACAGTTATCAGAGGCGCTTCAAAGCGCCAATCAAATAGATAATTGGATTGAGAAAGAAGTTGAATACGCTTTTGATGAATCACTTGGATATATTACAAGCTGTCCTACTAATGTTGGCACAGGGTTAAGAGCTTCTGTGATGATTCATTTACCGGGACTGGTTTTAACAAAAAGAATTAGCCGTATTATACAAGTAATTCAAAAATTAGGGTTAGTAGTAAGAGGAATATACGGTGAAGGTAGCGAAGCGTTAGGTAATATATTTCAAGTGTCAAATCAAATGACGCTAGGAAAGTCTGAAGAAGATATTATTGCAGATTTAAAAGGTGTCATTCAACAAATTATACAGCAAGAAAAAATGGCTAGAGAATTAATTGTACAAAATTCAAGTATTGAACTTGAAGATAAGGTTTATCGTTCTTACGGCATACTAGCAAACAGTCGTTTAATTCAATCTGCAGAAGCTGCTAATTGCTTATCAGATGTACGACTTGGTATTGATCTAGGATATATAAAAGGTATATCGAGAAATATTTTGACGGAGTTAATGGTTCTTACTCAACCGGGCATTTTACAACAATACGCAGGAGGACCTTTAGGGCCAGAAGAAAGAGATTATCGAAGATCAACCTTAATCCGTGAGCGATTACGTATTGAAAAAAACTAAGCGCAAGTAGGAGGCGATTTCTATGATGTTTGGAAGATTTACAGAAAGAGCACAGAAAGTATTAGCTTTATCTCAAGAGGAAGCAATTCGTATTGGGCATAATAATATTGGAACAGAACATATTTTACTTGGGCTTGTACGCGAAGGTGAAGGAATTGCAGCAAAAGCGTTAATTGCTCTTGGATTAAGTCCAGAGAAAGTTCAAAAAGAAGTAGAAGCGTTAATTGGGCGTGGAACAGAAGCTTCTCAAACTGTACATTATACACCTCGTGCTAAAAAGGTTATTGAATTATCTATGGATGAAGCGCGTAAGCTAGGCCATTCTTACGTTGGAACAGAACACATTTTACTCGGTTTAATCCGTGAAGGTGAAGGTGTAGCGGCACGTGTTTTAAATAATTTAGGTGTAAGTTTAAATAAAGCGAGACAACAAGTGTTACAACTTCTTGGAAGTAATGAAGCTAGTTCAGGTCATCAAGGTGGTTCAGCAACAAATGCAAATACACCGACACTTGACAGTTTAGCAAGGGACTTAACAGTTGTTGCACGTGAAAATCGCTTAGACCCTGTTATTGGACGTGGTAAAGAAATTCAACGTGTAATTGAGGTGTTAAGCCGTAGAACGAAAAACAACCCAGTATTAATCGGTGAGCCTGGTGTAGGTAAAACGGCAATTGCAGAAGGATTAGCACAGCAAATTGTAAATAATGAAGTTCCTGAAACTTTAAGAGATAAGCGTGTTATGACACTAGACATGGGTACAGTAGTAGCTGGAACGAAATATCGCGGTGAATTTGAAGACCGTTTAAAGAAAGTGATGGATGAAATTCGCCAAGCAGGCAATATTATTCTATTTATTGATGAGCTTCATACATTAATTGGTGCCGGTGGAGCAGAAGGTGCAATCGATGCATCGAATATTTTAAAACCATCTTTAGCACGAGGAGAGTTACAATGTATTGGGGCGACAACTTTAGATGAGTATCGCAAATATATTGAAAAAGACGCGGCTTTAGAAAGACGTTTTCAACCAATTCATGTTGATGAGCCAAGTTTAGAAGAATCGATTCAAATCTTGAAAGGTTTACGTGACCGTTATGAGGCGCATCACCGTGTATCTATTACAGATGACGCTATTGATGCAGCTGTAAAACTTTCAGATCGTTATATTACAGATCGCTTTTTACCGGATAAAGCAATTGATTTAATTGATGAAGCTGCTTCAAAAGTTCGCTTACGTTCTTATACAACACCACCAAACTTAAAAGAGCTTGAAGTGAAGCTTGAGGAGATTCGAAAAGAAAAAGATGCGGCTGTACAAAGTCAAGAATTTGAAAAGGCTGCATCTTTACGTGATATGGAACAACGCTTACGAGAGAAGTTAGAAGATACAAAACGTCAATGGAAAGAGCAACAAGGAAAAGAAAATTCAGAGGTTACGGTAGAAGATATTGCAAATGTCGTTTCTACATGGACGCGTATCCCAGTTTCTAAACTTGCACAAACAGAGACTGATAAATTATTAAACTTAGAATCCATTCTTCATGATCGTTTAATTGGTCAAGATGAAGCGGTAGTAGCTGTAGCAAAAGCTGTTCGTCGTGCCAGAGCAGGATTAAAAGATCCGAAGCGCCCAATTGGTTCATTTATTTTCTTAGGGCCAACAGGTGTAGGTAAAACAGAACTTGCAAGAGCACTAGCAGAATCTATGTTCGGTGATGAAGATGCAATGATTCGCATCGATATGTCAGAGTACATGGAGAAGCATTCTACTTCCCGTTTAGTTGGTTCTCCTCCAGGATATGTTGGATATGAAGAAGGTGGACAATTAACAGAGAAAGTTCGTCGCAAGCCATATTCAGTTGTCTTATTAGATGAGGTAGAGAAAGCTCATCCGGATGTGTTTAATATTTTACTACAAGTATTAGAAGATGGTCGTTTAACCGATTCTAAAGGACGTACAGTAGATTTCCGTAATACAATTGTTATTATGACATCTAACGTTGGGGCAGATGCATTAAAACGTAATAAGTATCTTGGATTTAACGTACAAGATGAGAGCCGCGATTATTCGGATATGAAAGGCAAAGTAATGGATGAACTGAAAAAAGCATTTCGTCCAGAATTCTTAAACCGTATTGATGAAATTATCGTATTCCATATGCTTGAGAAAAAACATATTCAAGAAATAGTAACTCTTATGGTAAATCAGTTAGTGAATCGCTTAAAAGAACAAGAAATCGAATTGCAATTAACAGAAGGGGCAATTTCTGCTATTGCTGATAAAGGATTTGATCGTGAGTACGGTGCTCGTCCGCTTCGTAGGGCAATTCAGAAGCATGTAGAAGATAGACTATCTGAAGAACTTTTAAAAGGTGCTATTGAGAAAGGACAAAAAGTTATCTTTGATGTAGAAGGAGAATCATTTGTCATTCATAGTGCGGAAAAGGTAAAATAAGTATAGACAAACAAAGAGGGCTACGCGATAGCCCTCTTTCTTGTACGAGAAGGATAAACGTTTATAGACGAAAGTGAAGTGAACTATAAAAAGGTATGGCTAAAAAGAAAACGAAATTTATATGTCAAGAATGTGGTTATCAGTCACCGAAATATATGGGTAAATGTCCCGGATGTGGTCAATGGAATACACTTGTTGAAGAGATGGAACCAGTTGTATCATCAAGGCGCCTTAATTACGCGAATGCAATTCAAACGGAAGTAACAAAACCAAGACGTCTTACTGAAGTAGAAACAAAGTCTGAGGCACGTATTGAAACGGAATTTCAAGAGTTTAACCGTGTGCTTGGTGGCGGAATTGTAGATGGGTCCTTAGTACTTATTGGTGGAGACCCTGGGATTGGAAAATCAACATTACTATTACAGATTTCATCGCAATTAGCAGATTCTTCATATGATGTATTATACATATCGGGTGAGGAGTCGGCAAAGCAGATTAAACTTCGTGCAGATCGTTTGCATGTAAAGGGTAGCAATCTATTTGTTGTAGCAGAGACAGACCTGCAGCGTATTGCAGCACATATTGAAGAAATGAATCCAGCTTTTGTTGTTATTGATTCTATTCAAACGATACATTTACCTGAAGTGACGTCAGCACCAGGAAGTGTGGCACAAGTACGTGAATGTACAGCGGAATTAATGAAACTTGCAAAAACAAAAGGAATCCCTATTTTCATCGTCGGACATGTGACAAAAGAAGGAGCAATTGCAGGACCTCGTATGTTAGAACATATGGTCGATGCAGTTCTCTACTTTGAGGGAGATCGACACCATACGTATCGTATTTTACGAGCTGTGAAGAACCGTTTTGGTTCCACGAATGAAATGGGTATCTTTGAAATGAAAGAGCTTGGTCTTGCGGAAGTTTTAAATCCTTCTGAAATCTTCCTTGAGGAAAGGCCGGTTGGTGTTGCAGGGTCAACAGTAGTTGCTTCAATGGAAGGAACAAGACCGGTTTTAGTAGAAATACAAGCTTTAATCTCCCCTACTAGTTTTGGAAATCCTCGAAGAATGGCGACGGGAATTGATCATAACCGTGTTTCGCTTATTATGGCAGTATTAGAAAAAAGAACAGGCTTACTATTGCAAAATCAAGATGCATATTTAAAAGTAGCTGGTGGTTTGAAATTAGATGAACCGGCAATTGATTTAGCAGTGGCTTTAAGTATAGCCTCAAGTTTTAGGGATAAATCTACGGCACCAACCGATGCAGTAATAGGAGAAGTAGGATTAACTGGAGAAATAAGAAGAGTATCAAGAATCGAACAACGTGTACAAGAAGCGGCTAAATTAGGATTTCAACGTGTTATTATTCCTAGAAAAAACTTAGGAGGATGGACAATTCCAGATGGGATTGAGGTTGTAGGTGTTTCTAATTTAGGAGAAGCGCTTCGTTTGACATTAGGAGGCTAGGCTATGGAAGAAAATAAGCAACGTGTCAAAAGTATGATTAATATTTTACAGCTCGTGGCCCCAGGGACACCACTGCGCGAAGGGATAGATAATGTACTTCGCGCACAAACAGGGGGACTAATTGTTCTTGGATATAATGAGCAGATTAAAAGTATTGTTGATGGCGGTTTTCACATTAATTGTGCATTCTCTCCTGCTAGTTTATATGAATTAGCAAAAATGGACGGGGCACTTATTTTAAATGAAACGGGAAGTAAAATTTTAATAGCAAATGCACAGTTAGTTCCAGAGGCATCTATTGATTCTATTGAAACAGGCATGCGTCACCGAACAGCAGAACGTGTAGCGAAGCAGACTGGTAGCCTTGTTGTAGCTATTTCACAAAGACGTAACGTAATTACGCTATATCAAGGGAACTTACGTTATACACTAAAAGATATAGGGGTTATTTTAACAAAGGCAAATCAAGCTATTCAAACGTTAGAAAAATATAAGGCTGTATGGAATGATGGTATTACGAATTTGGGCATTCTAGAATTTGAAGAGGTCGTTACAATGTCCGAGGTCGTTCACGTTTTACATAGTGTTGAAATGGTACTGCGTATTAAAAATGAAATATTGAGCTATATTCATGAGCTAGGAACAGAAGGTAGGTTAATCCGTTTACAACTTACAGAACTACTAGCTGATTTAGAGGCAGAGGCAGCATTATTAATCAAAGATTATCACCAAGAAAAAACACAAGACCATCATCAAATTTTGAAAAAGTTGCAGGACCTTGCAAATACACAACTTTTAGAGGATAGTGATTTAGTTAAATTACTTGGCTACCCAGGGCAAACGAGTTTAGAAGAAAGTGTGACGCCAAGGGGATATCGAATCACAAGCAAAATCTCTCGTGTTCCGCCACTTATCATTGAAAATTTAATTAATCGATTCAAAACGTTGCAAGGTGTTTGTCGCGCGACTATTCATGAATTGGATGATGTGGAAGGAATTGGAGAAGTAAGGGCGAAGAAAATACGAGAAGGCTTAAAAAGAATTCAAGAGCATCTCTATATGAGTAGACACAATTAAGAATATTACATTGATTCCATAATATAACGACACTAGAACATTTTTGGTATATGATATGATATATTGGTAAATAAAACTATTTATAAAAAAACACGTCCGCTTTTGCATTCGGCGTTTTGATTAGCGAAACAATGGTTAATAATGAGTAGGAGGTGGTTGGATGTTAAAACGGATCGTACAGCTCTTCTTTCTAGTAATTGGGGGAGCGTTAGGGATTTACTTAATCCCAAAAGTTATTAATGTATTAGACATCGGTGCTGTTCCTTTATTGGAAGGATCGTATGTTCGTGCAATTATTGGTGCAATTATTTTATTTTTAACAACATTTTGGCTTGTAGATTATATTGTTCAACTTATTAAGCATATTGAAGAGGCTCTTGTAAAGGCGCCTGTAGCAGATGTTTTATTTGGTACATTAGGGTTAATCTCTGGTCTCATTGTTGCATATTTAATTTTAATACCAATTCGTGAATTTACAATTCCGGTTATTAGCACAGTATTGCAAGTGTTCTTTACTCTTTTACTTGGATATTTAGGATTCCAAGTAGGATTTAAAAAGAGGAATGAATTGCTAGGATTATTTACATTACCCCAACGCGGAGGTAAGAAGAAAAACAATAGTGAGAACGAAGAGATAGAGGTAGAAAAATCTACGGCTCATTGGAAAATTCTCGATACGAGTGTAATTATTGATGGACGTATTGCTGATATTTGCCAAACGAAGTTTTTAGAAGGAACAATTGTAATTCCACAATTCGTATTAGAAGAGCTTCAGCATATTGCCGACTCCTCCGATGCTTTAAAGCGTAATCGTGGTCGCAGAGGACTAGACATTTTAAATCGTATTCAAAAAGAGATGCCGATTCCGGTAGAAATTTATGAAGGCGATTTCGAGGATATCCAAGAGGTGGATAGCAAACTTGTAAAGTTAGCTAAAATCACCGGTGGAACTGTAGTAACAAATGATTTTAACTTAAATAAAGTTTCTGAATTACAAGGAGTAACGGTGTTAAACATTAATGATTTAGCTAATGCAATTAAACCAGTTGTACTCCCTGGCGAAGAATTAAGTGTTTATGTTGTGAAAGATGGTAAAGAGCAAAACCAAGGTGTTGCGTACTTAGATGATGGTACGATGATTGTAGTAGAAGATGGTAGAGAGTATGTAGGTTCGCAACTTAATGTACTAGTTACTAGCGTATTACAAACATCGGCTGGTCGTATGATTTTCGCAAAACGTAAATTATTAGAAAAAGCATTATAGGTAGAGGATTATTAATATGTATACATTAATTATTCCGGCAGCCGGTCAAGGAAAGCGGATGGGTGCTGGCAAAAATAAGTTGTTCTTACTTATAAATGAAGTACCGATTATCGTGCATACATTACGTGCTTTTGAAAGAGATAAGGCGTGCAAAAGTATTGTTATGGCAATTAACGAAGAGGAACGCCCGTATTTTGAAGAATTAATGCAGAAGTATCCGATTGAAAAACAGGTGCAATTTATTCAAGGTGGGGCTGAAAGACAAGATAGTGTATATAACGCGATTCAGCATGCAAGTGATGTGGAATACGTTCTTGTGCATGACGGAGCGCGCCCATTCGTAACGAATAAAGTGATTCAAGATGTATTAACAGCAGCAGAAAAATATGGGGCTTCCATTTGTGCAGTGCCAGTAAAGGATACAGTGAAGAAAGTAGAACAAGGTGTTGTTGTCGAAACGGTAGAACGATCTCAGCTTAAGGCTGTACAAACACCGCAAGGGTTCTCTGTTTCGCTTTTGTTAGAAGCTCATAGAAGTGCAAAACAGAGCTGTTTTCTTGGTACAGATGATGCAAGTCTCGTAGAACGCATTGGTAAGCAAGTAGGTGTAGTAGAGGGGAGTTACTATAATATTAAAGTGACGACTCCAGAGGATTTACTAATTGCTGAAAGTTTCCTTCATGTTCAGAAAAAATAGCCGTGATGGTGTATAACAAAGGAAAGCTCGGCAATAGCCGGGCTTTTCTTTGTAAGGATATCGATATAATATAGAGTCATAAAGCTCAGTGGTTTAGCTCAAGGAGGATGTAAAGAATGTTTCGAATTGGACAAGGTTTTGATGTACATGAATTTGCAGAAGGTAGACCGTTAATTATCGGCGGAATTACAATTCCCCATGAGAAGGGATTAATCGGTCACTCAGATGCGGATGTATTGTTACATACGATTGCTGACGCATGTCTAGGAGCAATTGCAGCAGGAGATATTGGAAAGCATTTTCCTGATACTGATCCTGCCTTTAAAGATGCAGATTCAGCTATATTACTACAAAAGGTTTGGGAATTTGTACGCGAACAAGGTTACGAGCTAGGAAACCTAGATTGTACAATTATTGCTCAAAAGCCAAAAATGGCACCGCATATTGAAAGTATGCGTAAACGTATTAGTGAACTGTTAGAAACGTCTATAGATAACATTAATGTAAAGGCAACAACAACAGAAAAATTAGGATTTACAGGTAGAGAAGAAGGAATTGCTTCTCAAGCAGTGGTATTATTACAGAAAAAATAATGGTTTTTAATTCGTAAGATGGATAATCACATTTTTTTGTTGTACAATTATAGAATGTGTTGACATTAAGAATGGAAGGTGTACCAATTATGGAAAAGCAAGTGAGAGTGCGCTATGCGCCAAGTCCAACAGGACACTTACATATCGGAAATGCGCGTACGGCATTATTTAATTATTTATTTGCTCGTCATCAAGATGGTAAGTTTATTATTCGTATTGAAGATACTGATGTAAAACGTAATGTTGCAGGTGGAGAAGAAAGCCAATTAAAATACTTGAAATGGCTCGGTATGGACTGGGATGAAGGTGTTGATGTTGGTGGTGAATTCGGACCATATCGTCAAACAGAGCGTTTAGATATTTATAAAAAATTATATCTAGATTTATTAGAGCGTGGTTTAGCTTACAAATGTTATATGACAGAAGAAGAGCTGGAAGCAGAGCGTGAAGGACAAATTTCTCGTGGTGAAACACCTCGTTATGCAGGTAACCATCGTGATTTAACTGAAGAACAAATGAAAGAATTTGAAGCTGAGGGACGTATTCCAAGTATTCGTTTCCGTGTACCAGCTGATCGTGATTACACATTCAAAGACATCGTAAAAGATGAAGTTGCATTCCATTCAAATGATTTCGGTGATTTTGTTATCGTGAAAAAAGATGGAATTCCAACTTATAACTTTGCGGTAGCAGTAGATGATCACTTAATGGAGATTACACATGTGCTTCGTGGCGATGATCATATTTCAAATACGCCAAAACAAATGATGATTTATGAAGCTTTCGGTTGGGACATCCCACAATTCGGTCATATGACCCTAATTGTTAACGAAAGCCGTAAAAAGTTAAGTAAACGTGATGAATCTATTATTCAATTTATTGAGCAATATAAAGAGCTAGGATATCTTCCAGAAGCAATCTTTAACTTTATTGCACTACTAGGTTGGTCGCCGGTAGGAGAAGAAGAGATCTTCTCTAAAGATGAGTTCATCAAAATGTTCGATGCAGCTCGTTTATCAAAATCACCTGCATTATTTGATTCTCAAAAATTAAAATGGATGAACAACCAGTATATGAAAAAGCAAGATTTAGATACGGTTGTAGAGTTAAGTTTACCGCATTTAGTGAAAGCTGGACGTGTAGGCGAAACTTTAAGTGAACAAGAACAAGCTTGGATTCGTGATGTAATTGCTTTATATCATGACCAAATGAGTTTCGGAGCTGAAATCGTAGAGCTTTCTGAAATGTTCTTTAAAGATCATGTTGATTATGAAGAAGAAGGACAAGAAGTGTTAAATGGTGAACAGGTACCTGAAGTACTTCGTGCATTTGCTGGTCAAATAGAAGCTCTAGAAGCGATGGAGCCTGCAGCGATTAAGGCAGCTATTAAAGCAGTTCAAAAGGAAACAGGGCATAAAGGTAAAAACTTATTTATGCCAATCCGTGTTGCTACTACTGGTCAAACACATGGTCCAGAGCTTCCTAATGCGATTGCACTTCTTGGGAAAGAAAAAGTTTTAAATCGTCTTCAAAAAGTAATTGGTTAACATTTTCTAGGTTTAGAAATATAATAAGTATACTTAAAATCTAATAAGGAAAAGCGACGAGAAGGAGAAGTAGAAAATCAGGCTTTTTACAGAGAGAACCACCTTTAGGCTGGAAGTGGTTTATAAGCGGATTTTTGAAATGCCCCTTCGAGTCTTCTGCTGAACAACGAATTGTTTCGTGAAATGTCTTAGGGCGTAAAGTAAGCAGAAGCGGTGTACACCGTTATCATGGATGAGTTTGAGGCTTTTTTATTAGCCTAAACAGAGTGGAACCGCGCTTAAAAGGCGTCTCTGTCAATATGACAGAGGCGTCTTTTTTTATACCGTAAAAGTCGGTATAAGTATAAGTTTGATCTCCTTGTATAAAGATTTAGAGGATAAGTGGGGAGTTAAGGGAGTTAGTTCACTCGAAAAAGCAGCCCATAAAGGGGAGGGGACATCGATGTTTAAGAGGCTTCGGGAAGATATTGAAGTCGTTTTTGAACAGGATCCAGCGGCACGAAGTTATTTCGAAGTCATTTTGACTTACTCTGGATTACATGCAGTTTGGGCCCATCGAATTGCACATGCTTTTTATAAAAAGAATTTCTTTTTTATTGCACGTTGGATTTCACAAGTTAGTCGGTTTTTTACTGGCATTGAGATTCATCCAGGAGCAACAATTGGTCGTCATTTTTTCATTGACCATGGAATGGGGGTTGTAATTGGAGAAACGTGTGAGATTGGTGATAATGTAACAATTTATCAAGGTGTTACATTAGGTGGTACGGGAAAAGAAAAGGGAAAGAGGCACCCTACAATTCAGGATAATGTATTAATTGCAACAGGTGCTAAAGTACTAGGCTCAATTACTGTTGGAGAGAATTCTAAAATTGGAGCAGGATCCGTTGTATTAAAAGAAGTCCCTGCGCATTCTACAGTTGTAGGTATACCTGGCCGAGTCGTTATTCAAAATGGAGTGAAGATTGGTCAAGAGTTAAATCATTCCGATCTTCCGGATCCGATTTTTGATAAATTAAAGGTTATGGAAGCAGAACTTGATAAATTGAAAAAGCAACTTGAAGTAAAGGTAGAAAGGAAGGATAAAAATGACTATTCACATTTATAATACGCTAACACGTCAAAAGGAAGAGTTTATTCCATTAGAAGAAAATAAGGTAAAGATGTATGTTTGCGGTCCTACAGTATATAACTACATCCATATTGGGAATGCGAGACCCCCTATGGTGTTCGATACAGTACGCCGTTATTTAGAATACAAAGGGTACGAAGTGCAGTATGTATCTAACTTTACTGACGTAGATGATAAATTAATTAAAGCGGCAAATGAATTAGGTGAAGATGTACCGACAATTGCTGACCGTTTCGTTGAAGCATATTTTGAAGATGTAACCGCACTAGGTTGCAAACATGCAACAGTTCATCCGCGTGTAACAGAAAATATGGATATTATTATTGAATTTATTCAAGAACTTGTGAATAAAGGGTATGCATATGAATCAGAAGGTGATGTGTACTTTAGAACGAAAGAATTCGAAGGTTACGGTAAATTATCGCATCAGCCAATCGCTGATTTACGTCATGGTGCACGTATTGAAGTAGGAGAAAAGAAACAAGACCCTCTTGACTTTGCTTTATGGAAAGCTGCAAAAGAGGGAGAAATCTTCTGGGAAAGCCCTTGGGGGAAAGGACGTCCAGGGTGGCATATTGAATGCTCAGCGATGGCACGTAAGTACTTAGGGGATACAATTGACATTCATGCTGGTGGTCAAGACTTAGCATTTCCTCATCATGAAAATGAAATTGCGCAGTCCGAGGCGTTGACTGGAAAAACATTTGCACGTTACTGGATGCATAATGGATATATTAATATTGATAATGAGAAGATGTCTAAGTCACTTGGAAACTTCATTTTAGTTCACGATATCATTAAGCAATATGATCCACAGTTAATTAGATTCTTTATGCTATCAGTACATTACCGTCATCCAATTAACTTTAGTGAAGAGTTATTACAAAGTACGAATAACGGGCTAGAAAGAATTAAAACAGCTTACGGTAACTTAAAGCATCGTATGGAAAGTAGCGCGAATTTAACAGATCATAATGAGAAATGGTTAGCTGAGATGGAAAAATTCCAGGCTGCATTTGAAGAAGCAATGGATGATGACTTCAATACTGCTAATGCGATTACTGAATTATATAATGTAGCAAATCACGCAAATCAATATTTATTAGAAGAACATACTTCTAAAGTTGTAATTGAAGCATACGTGAAACAACTTGAAACATTATTCGATATTTTAGGATTAGAATTAGCAAAAGAAGAATTGCTTGATGAGGAAATTGAGGCACTTATCCAAAAGCGTATTGAAGCTCGTAAAAATCGTGATTTCGCATTATCTGATCAAATTCGCGATGATTTAAAAGAACGGAATATTATTTTAGAAGATACCGCACAAGGTACAAGATGGAAAAGAGGATAAGAATGATTGATGCAAAGCAATTAAACAGCTTAGCGTTAGCATATATGGGTGATGCGGTATATGAACAATATATCCGCTATCACCTCCTTCAAAAAGGAAAAGTTCGTCCTAATCAATTACATCGCTTAGGGACGAGCTTTGTTTCGGCAAAAGCACAGGCGAAAGTTGTTTATCATTTATTAGAGACGTCATTTTTGACAGAGGAAGAAGAGGCGGTATTAAGAAGAGGGCGTAATGCAAATTCAGGTACCGTTCCGAAAAATACGGATGTACAAACATATCGACATAGTACAGCCTTTGAAGCGCTAATTGGTTATCATCACTTATTAAATAATCGTGAAAGATTAGACGAAATTGTATATAAGGCAATTGCAGTTTTAGAAGAAAAGGAAGGGGGCACATCATCATGAGTAGTGAATATATTATCGGACGTAACCCTGTAATTGAAGCGTTACGATCAGGGAGAGATATTAATAAAATTTGGATCGCAGAAGGTGCTGCCAAAGGGCAAGTGCAGATTGTACTAGCATTAGCGAAAGAAAATAAGATTATTTTACAACATGCACCAAAGAAGAAGTTAGATCAATTAGTTGAGGGTAATCATCAAGGTGTAATTGCTCAAGTAGCTGCATACCAGTATGCTGAATTAGAAGATTTATTCAAAGTAGCAGAAAAACGTAATGAAGATCCATTCTTCTTAATCTTAGATGAAATTGAAGATCCGCATAACCTAGGTTCTATTATACGTACTGCTGATGCCACAGGAGCTCATGGGGTTATTATTCCGAAAAGAAGGGCTGTAGGACTTACAGCATCAGTTGCGAAAGCATCAACAGGAGCAATTGAATATATTCCAGTTGCGCGCGTAACAAACTTATCTCGCACAATTGATGAATTGAAGGAACGCGGACTTTGGATTGCTGGTACAGATGCCAAAGGAAAAACGGATTACCGTAATTTAGATGGTAAAATGCCGATTGGATTAGTAATTGGTAGTGAAGGAAAAGGTATGAGTCGTATTATTGGTGAAAAGTGTGATTTCTTAATTACTTTACCGATGGTTGGTAAAGTTACATCCTTAAATGCTTCAGTAGCCGCAAGTTTGTTAATGTATGAGGTATATCGTAAACGTCACGAAATTGGTAAATAAAAAATGAACGATATTTTAATCGTTGACGGTTACAACATTATCGGAGCTTGGGGAGACTTGAAAAAACTACGGGATGTAGATTTGCAATCATCAAGAGACGCGCTTATTGATAAGATGGCGGATTATCAAGGATATACAGGAACGAAAGTAATGATAGTCTTTGATGCCTATACAGTCCACGGTATTGAAAAAAAGATGAAACAATCGCGGGTGGAAGTAATATTCACGCGCAAAAATCAAACTGCGGACGAAAAGATAGAGAAACTTGCGATTGAGCTTAGAAATATAAATACACAAATATATGTTGCGACTTCTGATTATACGGAACAATGGGTTATATTTGCGCAAGGTGCCCTTCGGAAATCTGCGCGTGAATTAGAGTTAGAAGTACAAGCGATGGAACAACAAGTAAGAAGACGTACAAAAGACACGAAAGAAAAGCAACCTGCCATGCGAAAGATATTTAGTGAGGATATTACAGAAAAATTAGAAAAATTAAGAAGAGGAGAGCGTTGAAGCATTGACGCTCTTTGTCTTTTTACTGTATAATATTGCTAAATAAATAGCGGTCGGAGGGATCAAGGTGGAAGCAGGCTTCGTAAGTGTAGGCGACGTTACATTTCGTGATTTAGAGGATGAGGCAATCGTTGAGTTAGTTCGAAAAGGTAATACTGACGCTCTAGAATATTTAATTCATAAATATAAGAACTTTGTTCGCGCGAAATCAAGATCTTATTTCTTGGTGGGTGCCGATCGAGAAGATATTGTTCAAGAAGGTATGATTGGATTGTTTAAAGCAATTCGTGATTATAAAGAGGACAAGCTGTCTTCGTTCAAAGCATTTGCTGAACTGTGTATTACTCGACAAATTATTACCGCTATTAAAACAGCAACAAGACAAAAACATATTCCTTTAAATTCGTATGTGTCTTTAGATAAGCCGATTTACGATGAGGAATCTGATCGAACGTTATTGGATGTTATTTCCGAAGCGAAGGTGACTGATCCTGAAGAGATGATCATTAGTCAAGAAGAATATACCGACATAGAGTCTAAAATATCTGAATTATTAAGCGATTTAGAAAGAAAAGTACTTTCTTTATACTTAGATGGTCGCTCTTATCAAGAGATTTCGGAACAGTTAAATAGACATGTGAAATCTATTGATAACGCTTTACAGCGGGTGAAGAGAAAATTGGAACGATATATGGAAATGAGAGAGAGTACAACTTTAAATTCATAGAAAGTAACGCAGGTGTAAATTAATTCACCTGTTTTCTTTTTGTAACGAGAGTGAGAGTCATGACATTGACATTGTCTTTTGTTGTATGATACATTTTTAGGGACATAATGTTACAAGGCTGGTGTAACTAATGAGGAAAAAAGTTGTACTCTCATGTGAAGAGTGTAAAAATCGAAACTACTCTACGATGAAAGATACGAGCTCAGTAGAGCGACTTGAGATAAAGAAGTTTTGTAAAACATGCAATAAGCATACAGTTCACAAGGAAACAAAATAAATAATACACTGGAGGTCCCGCAGATGCGTTTAACGAACTTTTTCGGCGATGTAGGTCGCGAAATGAAAAAAGTAAGTTGGCCTAAAAAAGATGAATTACTCCGCTCAACAGCGACTGTTATCGCTACAGTTGTGTTCTTTGCGATTTTCTTCGCAGTAGTTGATATGGGCATTTCTTCTTTAATTCGGTTAATTCTTGGTTAATTCTTGAATAAGAAGCACTTATCCATGATATAATGTTATTTATAAGAACTGTGTAAAAGCCCGGTGAACGGGTTTTTTCATTTGCGCAAAAAAATGTACGTCAGGGAGGGAAGGACGCTCGTCCTAAATGAATGGAAAAAAGTTGGTATGTTGTCCATACTTATTCTGGATATGAAAATAAAGTAAAGGCAAACCTAGAGAAACGTGTAGAATCAATGGGTATGCAAGATAAAATTTTCCGTGTTGTTGTCCCAGAAGAAGTAGAAGTAGAAATGAAAAATGGTAAAGAAAAAATAATGAAAAGAAAAGTGTTCCCAGGTTACGTGTTAGTGGAACTAATCATGACTGATGACTCTTGGTATGTTGTTCGTAATACACCGGGTGTAACAGGTTTTGTTGGTTCTTCAGGTTCTGGATCTAAACCATCCCCTCTATTAGAAGAGGAAGTTGTTACCATTATGAAGCATATGGGAATGGACAATGAAGTGGTTGATTTCGACTTTGAACTTCATGAGACAGTACGTGTAAATGAGGGACCATTCGCAGATTATACAGGTGCTATTGAAGAAATTGATGTGGAGAAGAAAAAAGTGAGTGTGCTTGTAGATATGTTTGGTCGCGAGACTCCAGTTGAACTTGACTTCCATCAAATTGAAAAATTATAAAATGAAACTTGAAATGAATTGTAAAAAGTGATAATATCTTTTAAGTCAGTACGTCTTCGTTATCGGAGACGTTTTTTGAAAGATTTTATCGTTACAGATAAAATATGACGTGGGAGGGCAAATCACTGTCCAATTGACCACATCACGGACTTAAGGAGGTGTGTCTCGTGGCTAAAAAGGTAATTAAAATGGTAAAGCTTCAAATTCCTGCAGGTAAAGCTAACCCAGCTCCACCAGTTGGTCCAGCATTAGGACAAGCAGGTGTTAACATCATGGGCTTCTGTAAAGAGTTTAACGCTCGTACAGCAGATCAAGCTGGTCTTATCATCCCTGTTGAAATTACGGTATTTGAGGACCGTTCATTCACTTTCATTACTAAAACTCCTCCTGCTGCTGTTCTTCTTAAGAAAGTAGCTGGTATTGAGTCTGGTTCTGGTGAACCAAACCGTAATAAAGTGGCAACTGTTAAGCGTGATAAAGTACGCGAAATCGCTGAAACTAAAATGCCTGACCTAAACGCTGCTAGCGTAGAAGCTGCAATGCGTATGGTTGAAGGTACTGCACGCAGTATGGGCATCGTTATCGAAGACTAATTCGATTTGTTTTTAAAAAAGGTTGCGGGTCTGGAATTCCAATTCGCAACCTTTATTATCGTAAATGATTATCGTTTTTTAAAATAAAAGGATGGCGCGCATCCTCAGGTTATCCCTGGAAAAAAAGCGTAAACGTGGGAGGTTATTCCGCTAAAACCACATTCGAGGAGGAAATAAAAATGGCTAAAAGAGGTAAAAAGTACGTAGAAGCTGCGAAGCTTGTTGATCGTGCAACTGCTTACTCTGCAACAGAAGCAGTAGAATTAGTAAAGAAAACAAACACAGCTAAATTTGATGCAACTGTAGAAGCTGCATTCCGTTTAGGTGTTGACCCTAAGAAAGCTGACCAACAAATTCGTGGCGCAGTTGTTCTTCCACACGGTACTGGTAAAGTACAACGTGTATTAGTATTCGCTAAAGGCGAAAAAGCAAAAGAAGCTGAAGCTGCTGGCGCTGAATTCGTAGGCGATGCTGATTACATCGGTAAAATCCAACAAGGTTGGTTCGATTTCGATGTAGTAGTAGCAACTCCTGACATGATGGGTGAAGTTGGTAAACTTGGTCGCGTATTAGGACCTAAAGGTTTAATGCCAAACCCTAAAACTGGAACAGTTACTTTCGATGTAACTAAAGCTGTTAACGAAATCAAAGCTGGTAAAGTTGAATACCGCGTTGATAAAGCTGGTAACATCCACGTTCCAATCGGTAAAGTATCTTTCGAAGATGCTAAACTAGTAGAAAACTTCAAAACAATTGCTGACACGCTACAAAAAGCTAAGCCAGCTGCTGCAAAAGGTACTTACATGAAGAATGCAACTGTTGCTTCTACAATGGGACCTGGCGTACGCGTAGACGTTTCTACACTTGCGTAAAAATTGGAAGTTGACTTCATAAAGAAGTTTTAATATAATCATTTATGTTGTGAATTTAAATAGTGTACCGTAGACAGTAGGTGTCATTCGACTTAATTTCCTACCTAGGTGTTAATATACGAAGCGGAATCTTTTTTCTGTGACTATATGCCTCCATGTCTACAAGTTGGGCATGGAGGTTTTTAGTGCACTTTCGGTACATCTTCTATATAATCTACAGGAGGTGTAATAACATGAGCAAAGTAATCGAAACTAAACAACAAGTTGTAACTGAAATCGCGGACAAACTTCGCGCTAGTAAATCTACAATCGTTGTTGACTACCGTGGTTTAACAGTTTCTGAAGCAACAGAATTACGTAAGCAATTACGTGAAGCTGGCGTTGAGTTCAAAGTTTACAAAAACTCTTTAACTCGTCGTGCTGCAGAGTCTGCTGAAATGGCTGAGTTAAACGAATTCTTAACAGGACCAAACGCAATCGCGTTCAGTAACGAGGATGTAGTTGCTCCTGCGAAAGTATTAAACGACTTCGCTACAAAACATGAAGCTTTAGAAATTAAAGCGGGCGTAATCGAAGGTAAACTTGTAACACTTGATGAGGTTAAAGCTATCGCTACTCTTCCATCACGTGAAGGCTTACTTTCTATGCTTCTTAGCGTTCTTCAAGCTCCAATCCGTAACCTTGCACTTGCTACTAAAGCAGTTGCAGAACAAAAGGAAGAGCAAGGCGCTTAATTTTTTAAAAGATAATTACTTGTTATCTATAAAACAATACAAACCTATTTAAGGGAGGATATTTACAATGACTAAAGAACAAATCATTGAAGCAGTTAAATCTATGACTGTATTAGAACTTAACGACTTAGTAAAAGCTATCGAGGAAGAATTCGGCGTAACTGCTGCTGCTCCTGTAGCTGTAGCTGGTGGCGCTGGTGAAGCTGCTGCTGAGAAAACTGAATTTGACGTAGTACTTGCAAGTGCTGGCGCTCAAAAAATCAAAGTTATCAAAGCTGTACGTGAAATCACTGGTCTTGGCTTAAAAGAAGCTAAAGAATTAGTTGACAACACTCCAAAAGCAATCAAAGAAGGCGTTTCTAAAGAGGAAGCTGAAGAAATGAAAGCTAAACTTGAAGAAGTTGGCGCTGCTGTAGAAGTTAAGTAATTAACTTTTGATGCTTTAAAAAGCTCGCTCTCATGCGAGCTTTTTTTTTAACTGTAAAGAAAAGAGGTGGCCATATGGCAGACCATTATTTTTCTAACGACCCTTCTAGTAAGAGTGATCGTAAACGATGGGAATTTACGCTTCGTGAATCTCGATTTACTTTTTTATCTGACCATGGGGTGTTCTCGAAAAACGAAGTGGACTTTGGTTCTCGTCTTTTAATTGAAGCGTTTCAAATGCCAGATGTTAAAGGTAATGTGTTAGACGTAGGGTGTGGGTACGGTCCAATCGGTTTGTCGTTAGCGAAAGAGTTTCAAGATCGTGAAATTCACATGGTGGATGTGAATGAAAGGGCCTTGGGGCTTGCAAAAGAAAATGCCGCTAATAACAAAATTGAAAATGTACGTATTTTGCAAAGTAGTGTCTATGAAAATGTAGATGGCAAGTATGCTGTTATTCTATCTAATCCTCCAATTCGTGCTGGTAAAGATATCGTGCATGAGATTTTAGAAAAAGCTGTAGAGTATTTAGTTTCAGGTGGAGAATTGTGGATTGTTATTCAAAAGAAACAAGGTGCACCATCTGCGCTAAAAAAACTAGAAGAAGTATTTTCTGAAGTTGAAGTTGTAGAAAAGAAAAAAGGATATTATATCATAAAATCAAAAAAGCGTTGACGGTTATTTTTGGCTATGTTAACATTATACAATGCCAATATATGATTTTCTGCGTTGAGAAAAGATGTATATTTTTGTTTCTCTTGGAAAAGATAGTAAAATCAGCAGATTATGAAACAGAATGATGGTTTTCTTAAAGAAGCCATTTTTCTTTTTGAGCAGGTAGAAAGACTCAACGTATCTATCTTTAAGAGAAAAAAACTACGCTAATAGCAGTAGTTGTATTTATTTGTGATTTTGCACAAATTTTTTTGTGCATTTATAATACTCATGATTTGAGGGGTGAAGCAGTTGACAGGTCAACTAGTTCAATACGGACGCCACCGCCAACGAAGAAGTTATGCCCGTATTAGTGAAGTATTAGAGTTACCAAATCTTATCGAAATTCAAACCTCTTCTTATCAGTGGTTTCTTGATGAGGGTTTGCGAGAAATGTTCCAAGACATTTCTCCGATCGAAGACTTTACGGGAAATCTATCGCTTGAATTTATCGACTACAGCTTAGGTGAACCTAAATACTCTGTAGAAGAATGCAAAGAGCGTGATGTGACGTATGCAGCACCACTTCGTGTAAAAGTGCGTCTAATCAACAAGGAAACTGGTGAAGTAAAAGAACAAGATGTGTTCATGGGAGATTTCCCACTCATGACAGAGACTGGAACATTCGTAATTAACGGTGCAGAACGTGTTATCGTTTCCCAGTTAGTTCGCTCTCCAAGCGTATACTATAGTGGCAAAGTGGATAAAAACGGAAAACGTGGTTTTACTGCTACTGTAATTCCAAACCGCGGGGCTTGGTTAGAGTATGAGACAGATGCTAAGGATGTTGTATATGTACGTATTGACCGTACTCGTAAACTTCCTGTAACTGTTTTGTTACGCGCATTAGGGTTTGGCTCTGATCAAGAAATCACCGAGCTTTTAGGTGATAACGAATACTTAAGCAACACATTAGAAAAAGACAACACAGATAGCACAGAAAAAGCATTGCTTGAAATTTATGAGCGTCTACGCCCTGGTGAACCACCAACAGTAGAAAATGCAAAGAGCTTACTTGTGTCTCGTTTCTTTGATCCGAAGCGCTACGACTTAGCAAATGTAGGTCGCTATAAGATCAACAAAAAGCTACACATTAAAAATAGATTGTTTAACCAACGTTTAGCTGAAACACTGGTGGATCCAGAAACTGGTGAAATTTTAGCGGCAGAAGGAACAGTCTTAGATCGTCGTACGCTTGATCGCATTCTACCTTACTTAGAGAAAAACATTGGATTCAAAACAGCGAAACCAATGGGCGGAGTGGTAGCAGGCGATGTTGAGCTGCAATCCATTAAGATTTATGCTCCTGAGTCAGAAGGCGAACGCGTAATTAACGTAATTGGTAATGCAAATATTACTCGTGATATAAAACATATTACACCAGGTGATATCCTTGCTTCTATCAGCTACTTCTTCAACCTACTATACAAAGTAGGGGACACAGACGATATCGACCACTTAGGAAACCGTCGTTTACGTTCAGTAGGAGAGCTTTTACAAAACCAATTCCGTATCGGTCTTTCTCGTATGGAGCGTGTTGTTCGTGAGAGAATGTCGATTCAAGATACAAATGCAATTACACCACAGGCGTTAATTAACATCCGTCCTGTTATTGCATCTATTAAAGAGTTCTTCGGAAGTTCTCAGTTATCTCAGTTCATGGACCAAACAAACCCATTAGCAGAGTTAACTCACAAACGAAGACTATCTGCATTAGGACCCGGTGGTTTAACGCGTGAGCGCGCAGGCTTTGAAGTGCGTGACGTTCACTACTCTCACTACGGTCGTATGTGTCCGATTGAAACACCAGAGGGACCAAACATCGGTTTGATTAACTCATTATCTTCGTTCGCGAAAGTAAATGAGTTTGGTTTCATTGAAACACCATACCGTCGTGTTGACCCAGAAACTGGTCTTGTAACAGGGCAGGTTGATTATTTAACAGCAGATGAAGAAGATAATTATGTTGTAGCCCAAGCGAATATGAAATTATCTGAAGAAGGAGAATTCCTTGATGAAGATATCGTAGCTCGTTTCCGTGGTGAAAACATTGTCACAAATAAAGAACGCATCGACTATATGGATGTATCTCCAAAGCAAGTAGTGTCGGCAGCGACAGCTTGTATTCCGTTCTTAGAAAACGATGACTCTAACCGCGCACTTATGGGAGCGAACATGCAACGTCAGGCGGTTCCGTTAATGAATCCGGAATCACCGATTGTAGGTACAGGTATGGAGTACGTATCAGCAAAAGACTCAGGTGCTGCAGTAATCTGTAAACACCCTGGTGTTGTTGAACGCGTAGAAGCACGTGAAGTTTGGGTACGTCGCTATGTAGATGTTGACGGTCAAACAGTAAAAGGCGACTTAGATCGCTACAAAATGCAAAAATTCATTCGTTCTAACCAAGGAACTTGCTACAACCAACGTCCAATCGTAAGTGTTGGAAATGAAGTTGTAAAAGGTGAAATCCTTGCGGATGGTCCTTCTATGGAATTAGGTGAACTAGCACTTGGACGTAACGTGCTTGTTGGCTTCATGACATGGGACGGTTATAACTATGAGGATGCGATCATTATGAGTGAGCGCCTTGTAAAAGATGATGTGTACACTTCTATTCATATTGAAGAATATGAGTCAGAAGCTCGTGATACGAAGCTTGGACCAGAAGAAATTACACGTGATATTCCAAACGTCGGAGAAGATGCACTTCGTAACCTTGATGAGCGTGGTATTATTCGCGTCGGTGCTGAAGTAAAAGATGGAGATCTACTTGTTGGTAAAGTAACACCTAAAGGTGTAACAGAACTAACAGCAGAAGAACGTCTATTACATGCAATCTTCGGTGAAAAAGCACGTGAAGTACGTGATACATCACTACGTGTACCACATGGTGGTGGCGGTATTATCTTAGACGTAAAAGTATTCAACCGTGAAGATGGCGATGAATTGCCACCGGGCGTGAATCAACTTGTACGTGCGTATATCGTTCAAAAACGTAAAATTTCTGAAGGTGACAAGATGGCAGGACGTCACGGTAACAAAGGTGTTATCTCTCGTATTTTACCAGAAGAAGATATGCCTTACTTACCAGATGGTACGCCAATCGATATCATGTTAAACCCATTAGGGGTACCATCTCGTATGAATATCGGTCAGGTATTAGAGCTTCATCTTGGTATGGCAGCAAGATACCTTGGCATTCACATTGCAACACCAGTATTCGATGGTGCTCGTGAGGAAGATGTATGGGGCACAATTGAAGAAGCTGGTATGGCAAATGACGCGAAAACAATCCTGTATGACGGACGTACTGGTGAACCATTCGATAACCGCGTATCTGTTGGTGTCATGTATATGATCAAACTTGCGCACATGGTTGACGATAAACTTCATGCTCGTTCTACTGGACCATACTCACTTGTAACGCAGCAACCTCTTGGAGGTAAAGCTCAGTTCGGTGGACAGCGTTTCGGTGAGATGGAGGTTTGGGCACTTGAAGCTTATGGTGCTGCTTATACTCTTCAAGAAATCTTAACAGTGAAGTCTGATGATGTTATCGGACGTGTTAAGACGTATGAAGCAATTGTTAAAGGTGAAAATGTTCCAGAACCAGGCGTTCCTGAATCATTCAAAGTATTGATTAAAGAACTGCAAAGTTTAGGTATGGACGTTAAAATGATGTCTAGCGACGATAAAGAAATCGAAATGCGTGATACAGAAGATGACGACGATCATCAATCAGCAGATAAATTGAATGTCGAAGTTGAGACAACTAAGGAATAATTGGGATAACCTGTAGACTAAAAGGGAGGTAGGCCCCTTGATAGATGTAAATAACTTTGAATATATGAAGATTGGACTTGCTTCACCTGACAAGATTCGTTCTTGGTCATACGGTGAAGTTAAGAAACCAGAAACAATTAACTATCGTACGTTAAAGCCTGAAAAAGATGGCTTGTTCTGTGAGCGTATTTTCGGACCACAAAAGGACTGGGAATGTCATTGCGGAAAATACAAACGTGTACGTTATAAAGGTGTAGTTTGTGATCGATGTGGCGTTGAAGTAACGCGTGCAAAAGTTCGTCGTGAACGTATGGGTCATATCGAATTAGCTGCTCCTGTATCTCATATTTGGTATTTCAAAGGTATCCCGAGCCGCATGGGACTTGTCTTAGACATGTCCCCTCGCGCGCTTGAAGAAGTAATTTATTTCGCTTCTTATGTTGTAACAGAAAGTGGAGATACACCACTTGATAAGAAGCAATTACTTTCTGAAAAAGAATACCGTGCATATCGTGATCGATATGGTAGCACATTCCAAGCTGCTATGGGTGCAGAAGCGATTAAAAAGCTACTACAAGATATCGATTTAGATAAAGAAGTAGACTTCTTAAAAGAAGAATTAAAAACAGCACAAGGACAACGCCGTACTCGTGCTATTAAACGTCTAGAAGTATTAGAAGCATTCCGTAACTCTGGAAATCACCCATCTTGGATGATCCTAGATGTTCTTCCAGTTATCCCACCAGAACTACGCCCAATGGTACAGTTGGATGGTGGACGTTTTGCTACTTCTGATTTAAACGACTTATACCGTCGTGTAATTAACCGTAACAACCGTTTAAAACGTCTATTGGACTTAGGTGCACCAAGCATCATCGTTCAAAACGAAAAACGTATGTTACAAGAAGCTGTAGACGCATTAATCGATAATGGTCGCCGTGGCCGTCCAGTTACTGGACCAGGTAACCGTCCATTAAAATCTCTATCTCACATGCTTAAAGGTAAACAAGGACGTTTCCGTCAAAACTTATTAGGTAAACGTGTTGACTACTCTGGTCGTTCAGTAATCGTTGTAGGACCGAACTTAAAGATGTACCAATGTGGATTACCGAAAGAAATGGCGCTTGAACTGTTCAAACCTTTCGTTATGAAAGAGTTAGTTGAAAAAGGTTTAGCACACAACATTAAGAGTGCTAAACGTAAAATCGAGCGTGTACAACCTGAAGTTTGGGACGTTTTAGAATCTGTGATTAAAGAACATCCAGTACTTCTAAACCGCGCACCAACACTTCACCGTCTTGGTATCCAGGCGTTTGAACCTACACTAGTAGAAGGTCGTGCAATCCGTCTTCACCCACTTGTATGTACTGCATACAACGCGGACTTTGACGGTGACCAAATGGCAGTTCACGTTCCGTTATCATCAGAAGCACAAGCAGAAGCTCGTATTCTTATGTTAGCGGCACAAAACATCTTGAATCCAAAAGACGGAAAACCAGTTGTTACTCCATCTCAGGATATGGTATTAGGTAACTACTACTTAACACTTGAGCGTGAAGGTGCAATCGGTGAAGGTATGGTCTTCAAAGATGCCAACGAAGCAATACTTGCATACCAAAATGGATATGTACATCTGCACACGCGTGTTGCAGTTGCTGCAAGTTCAGTAAATAATGTAACGTTTACTGAAGAGCAAAAAGGTAAGCTTCTATTAACAACAGTTGGTAAATTAATATTTAACGAAATCTTACCAGAGTCGTTCCCTTATATTAACGAACCAACAAACTCAAACCTTGAAAAAGAAACACCAGCGGAATATTTCGTTGAAAAAGGTGCGAACATTAAAGAAATTATTGCTAGTCGCGAAGAAGTGGCACCATTTAGCAAGAAGATTCTTGGTAACATCATTGCGGAAGTATTCAAGCGTTTCAAAATTACAGAGACGTCTCGCATGCTTGACCGTATGAAGAACTTAGGATTTAAATACTCTACAAAAGCTGGTATTACAGTTGGGGTATCTGACATTCTTGTATTAGGTGAAAAAGATGAAATTCTCCACGAAGCACAAGCAAAAGTAGATAATGTAATTAAACAATTCCGTCGCGGTTTAATCACGGAAGAAGAACGTTACGATCGTGTTATCTCTATTTGGAGTAATGCAAAAGACGTTATCCAAGGAAAACTGATGAAGTCCTTGAATAAACGCAATCCAATCTTCATGATGAGTGATTCCGGTGCCCGTGGTAACGCATCTAACTTCACTCAGCTTGCTGGTATGCGTGGTCTGATGGCCAATCCATCTGGTCGTATCATTGAACTTCCGATCAAATCAAGTTTCCGTGAAGGTTTAACAGTACTTGAGTACTTCATCTCTACGCATGGTGCTCGTAAAGGTCTTGCCGATACAGCACTTAAGACTGCCGATTCTGGTTACTTAACACGTCGTCTTGTAGACGTTGCACAAGATGTAATTGTTCGTGAAGATGATTGTGGAACAGATCGCGGTTTACTAATCGGTGCGATTAAAGAGGGTAATGAAGTAATTGAGTCATTATATGATCGTCTTGTTGGACGTTTTGCAAGAAAAACTGTAAAACATCCTGAAACAGGTGAAGTATTAGTTGCTGAAAATCAATTAATTACTGAAGATATCGCTCATATCGTTGAAAATTCGGGTGTTGAAACTGTAAACATTCGTTCAGCGTTTACGTGTAACACTCGCCATGGTGTATGTAAGAAGTGTTACGGTCGTAACTTAGCAACTGGTACAGACGTAGAAGTAGGAGAAGCGGTAGGTATTATCGCGGCTCAATCTATCGGTGAGCCAGGTACACAGTTAACGATGCGTACGTTCCATACAGGTGGGGTTGCCGGTGATGATATCACACAAGGTTTACCTCGTATCCAAGAGATCTTTGAAGCTCGTAATCCGAAAGGTCAGGCAGTTATCAGTGAAATCGACGGTGTTATCGCAGCGATCAACGATGTTAAAGATCGCCAAGAAGTAGTTGTACAGGGTGAGGTTGAAGCTCGTACGTATGCTATTCCTTACGGTGCTCGTCTGAAAGTAACGCCAGGACAGCCAATTAGCCACGGTAAAGAGTTAACAGAAGGTTCTATTGATCCGAAAGAATTACTAAAAGTAACGGACATTACGGCAGTTCAAGAATACTTATTACGTGAAGTTCAAAAAGTATACCGTATGCAAGGGGTAGAAATTGGTGACAAACACGTAGAGGTAATGGTACGTCAAATGCTACGTAAAGTTCGTGTAAGTGATGCAGGTGAAACAGATGTATTACCAGGAACATTACTAGATATCCATCAGTTTACTGATGCGAATGCGAAGGTGTTACTGCAAGGTAAACAACCAGCAACGGCTAGACCTGTTCTACTTGGTATTACAAAAGCTTCACTTGAAACTGATTCATTCTTATCTGCAGCATCATTCCAAGAAACAACTCGTGTCTTAACTGATGCAGCAATTAAAGGTAAACGTGATGAGCTTCTAGGACTGAAAGAGAACGTTATTATCGGTAAACTTGTTCCTGCTGGAACAGGTATGAATCGTTATCGCAAAGTTGATCTTGTAAAAACAACACAAGATGACATGAATGTAGAAAACGATGAGATTTATGTGGAACAGTAAAATTTTCCGTCGTAAATTTTGTATAAAAACATCTAATCCTAGTTGACATTGTATGAGTCAAAATGTTACTATAATCAAGGTTGCTCCTGAACGATGCTTTGGAGGATATTTATATGTCTTATCAAAAAGTGTCAAATGCTGAAAATGTAGTCGTTGGTCATAAACGAACATTGGAAGCAATCAAAAATGGTATAGTTAAAGAAGTTGTTATTGCAGAAGATGCTGATGTGCGGTTAACCCATATTATCATTCGCACTGCTTTGCAACATAACATACCCATAACCAAAGTTGAATCAGTTCGTAAGCTTGGAAAAGTTTCGGGGATTCAAGTGGGAGCTTCAGCAATAGGAATAATAAGTTAAAACTGTTTTTGTGAGGAGAGAGCATTTGCTCTTCCTTGCAAAAACTTTGTTTTCAACTAATAATGAACCACCTGGATATGTGGTCATACAAACATGCGAAGGGAGGATAATCAAATGCCTACTATTAACCAATTAGTGAGAAATGGTCGTACTGATAAAGTATGGAAATCTAAATCACCTGCGTTAAACAAAGGTTTTAACTCTTTAAAGAAAAAATCAACTGATATCTCTGCACCTCAAAAACGTGGTGTATGTACTCGTGTTGGTACAATGACTCCAAAGAAACCTAACTCAGCGTTACGTAAATACGCTCGTGTACGTTTAACAAACGGTATTGAAGTTACAGCTTACATCCCAGGTATCGGTCATAACCTACAAGAGCATAGCGTAGTATTAATTCGCGGTGGTCGAGTAAAGGATTTACCAGGGGTACGTTACCACATCGTTCGTGGAGCGCTTGATACAGCTGGTGTTGACAAACGTATGCAAGGACGTTCTAAATATGGTACTAAGCGACCAAAACCTGCTAAAAAATAATAAACTTATAATGAAAGGAGGAACTCAATATGCCTCGTAAAGGACCTGTTGCGAAACGTGACGTGTTACCTGATCCAATGTACAATTCTAAACTTGTAACACGCCTAATCAACAAAATGATGGTTGACGGTAAAAAAGGTAAATCTCAAACAATTCTTTATAACGCTTTCGATATCGTTCGTGAACGTTCAGATAAAGAACCAATGGAAGTATTCGAGCAAGCTCTTAAGAACATCATGCCTGTTCTTGAAGTACGCGCTCGTCGTGTTGGTGGTGCTAACTACCAAGTTCCAGTTGAGGTTCGTCCAGAACGCCGTACAACTTTAGGTCTTCGCTGGTTAGTAAACTATGCTCGTCTTCGTGGTGAAAAAACTATGGAAGAGCGTCTAGCTTACGAAATCTTAGATGCAGCTAACAACGCTGGTGCATCTGTTAAGAAACGTGAAGACACTCATAAAATGGCAGAAGCTAACAAAGCATTTGCTCATTACCGTTGGTAGGATTCAACGTAAAATAAATGTAAGCATAAACCGCTTTATTTGTCGCTTATGGAAGTGTGGAGAGGGAGAATGCCTCTCCCTTTCGTTGGGCGCTCGTTTTACATAATGAGGGTACTGGACACTGGCATATGTAACAATATAAAGTGGCTTTTTTGCTACTTAAAATAAAAAAATCCAATCCATATATGGAAGGAGCAAGACACCAAATGACAAGAGAGTTCTCTTTAGAAAACACTCGTAATATTGGTATCATGGCTCACATCGATGCTGGTAAAACTACAGCAACTGAGCGTATTCTGTATTACACAGGACGTATTCATAAAATCGGTGAAACTCATGAAGGTGCATCTCAGATGGACTGGATGGAGCAAGAGCAAGAGCGTGGTATCACAATTACTTCTGCTGCAACTACAGCTCAATGGAAAGGTCACCGTGTAAACATCATTGACACTCCAGGACACGTAGACTTCACAGTAGAAGTAGAACGTTCTTTACGCGTACTTGATGGTGCGGTAGCAGTACTTGATGCACAATCTGGTGTTGAACCACAAACAGAAACTGTTTGGCGTCAGGCTACTACTTACGGTGTACCTCGTATCGTATTCGTTAACAAAATGGATAAGATCGGTGCAGATTTCTTATACTCTGTAGGAACAATCCACGATCGTTTACAAGCAAACGCACATCCAATTCAGTTACCAATCGGTGCTGAAGATGAGTTCAATGGTATCATTGACCTTGTTGAAGAGTGTGCTTACATGTACGGTAACGATTTAGGAACAGACATCGAGCGTGTCGAAATTCCTGAAGAGCACAAAGAACTAGCTGAAGAATACCGTGGAAAGCTTATTGAAGCGGTAGCTGAGCTTGATGAAGAAATGATGATGAAGTACCTAGAAGGTGAAGAAATCACTGTAGAAGAGCTTAAAGCTGGTATCCGTAAGGCTACAACTTCTGTAGAATTCTTCCCAGTAATCTGTGGTTCTGCATTCAAAAACAAAGGTGTTCAAATTCTGTTAGACGCAGTTATCGACTACCTACCATCTCCATTAGATGTACCTGCTATTAAAGGTACTCTTCCGGATACAGAGGAAGAAGTAGAACGTAAGTCTAGCGATGAAGAACCATTTGCAGCTTTAGCATTCAAAATCATGACTGACCCTTATGTTGGTAAGTTAACGTTCTTCCGTGTGTACTCTGGTGTGTTAAACTCTGGATCATACGTGAAAAACTCAACTAAAGGTAAGCGTGAGCGTGTAGGTCGTATCCTACAAATGCACGCTAACAGCCGTGAAGAGATTTCAACAGTTTACGCTGGTGACATCGCTGCTGCTGTAGGTTTAAAAGATACTACTACTGGTGATACTCTTTGTGACGAGAAGAGCCTTGTTATCCTTGAGTCTATGGAATTCCCAGAGCCAGTTATCTCTGTAGCTATCGAACCAAAATCTAAAGCTGACCAAGATAAAATGGGTACAGCATTATCTAAGCTTTCTGAAGAAGATCCAACATTCCGTGCTCACACTGACCAAGAAACTGGCCAAACAATCATCGCTGGTATGGGTGAACTTCACCTTGATATCATCGTTGACCGTATGCGCCGTGAATTCAAAGTTGAAGCAAACGTTGGTGCTCCTCAGGTAGCATACCGTGAAACTTTCCGCGCTGCTGCGAAAGTTGAAGGTAAGTTCGCTCGTCAATCTGGTGGACGTGGACAATTCGGTCACGTTTGGATTGAGTTTGCACCTAACGAAGAAGGTAAAGGATTTGAATTCGAAAACAAAATCGTCGGCGGTGTAGTTCCACGTGAATACATCCCAGCTGTTGGAGCGGGTCTTGAAGACTCACTTAAAAATGGTGTACTAGCTGGTTACCCACTAGTTGACATTAAAGCAGCATTAGTTGACGGTTCTTACCATGATGTCGATTCATCTGAGATGGCGTTCAAAATCGCTGCATCTATGGCACTTAAAGCTGCGGTTTCTAAATGTAACCCAGTAATTCTTGAGCCAATGATGAAAGTTGAAGTTGTAATTCCTGAAGAATACATGGGAGACATCATGGGTGACGTAACATCTCGTCGTGGACGTGTAGAAGGTATGGAAGCTCGCGGTAACGCACAAGTTGTTCGCGCTATGGTTCCACTTTCTGAAATGTTCGGTTATGCGACAGCATTACGTTCAAACACTCAAGGACGCGGAACATTCTCAATGACATTTGATCATTATGAAGAAGTACCGAAGTCTGTTTCAGAAGAAATTATTAAAAAAAATAAAGGTGAATAATTGATTTTTATCGATTGTTCAAGTATAACTACTTATGTAAGCTTAGAAAGTGAGACTTCGGTTTCGCTTTCTAGTCTAAATATAAAATAACCTATATAAACTAAGGAGGAATTTAGAATGGCTAAAGCTAAATTCGAACGTTCTAAACCCCATGTTAACATCGGTACAATCGGCCACGTTGACCATGGTAAAACTACATTAACTGCTGCGATCACTACAGTTCTTGCAAAAGCTGGTGGTGCTGAAGCACGCGGATACGATCAAATCGACGCTGCTCCAGAAGAAAGAGAGCGCGGAATCACAATCTCAACTGCACACGTTGAGTACGAAACTGAAACTCGTCACTATGCACACGTTGACTGCCCAGGTCACGCTGACTATGTTAAAAACATGATCACTGGTGCTGCTCAAATGGACGGCGGTATCTTAGTAGTATCTGCTGCTGATGGCCCAATGCCTCAAACACGTGAGCACATCCTTCTTTCTCGTCAAGTAGGTGTACCTTACATCGTTGTATTCTTAAACAAATGCGACATGGTAGACGACGAAGAATTATTAGAATTAGTAGAAATGGAAGTTCGTGACCTATTATCTGAATACGGATTCCCAGGCGACGACATTCCTGTAATCAAAGGTTCTGCTCTTAAAGCTCTTCAAGGAGAAGCTGATTGGGAAGCAAAAATCATTGAATTAATGACTGAAGTTGATGCTTACATCCCAACTCCAGAACGTGAAACTGACAAACCATTCTTAATGCCTATCGAGGATGTATTCTCTATCACAGGTCGTGGTACAGTTGCAACTGGTCGTGTAGAGCGCGGAATCGTTAAAGTTGGTGACGTAGTAGAAATCATCGGTCTTGCTGAAGAGAATGCTTCTACAACTGTAACTGGTGTAGAAATGTTCCGTAAACTTCTTGACCAAGCTCAAGCTGGAGACAACATCGGTGCTCTTCTTCGTGGGGTTGCTCGTGAAGACATCCAACGTGGACAAGTTCTTGCTAAAACTGGCTCTGTAAAAGCACACGCTAAATTCAAAGCTGAAGTTTTCGTATTATCTAAAGAAGAAGGTGGACGTCACACTCCATTCTTCGCTAACTACCGTCCTCAGTTCTACTTCCGTACAACTGACGTAACTGGTATCATCCAATTACCAGAAGGTACTGAAATGGTAATGCCTGGTGACAACATCGAAATGACTATCGAACTTATCGCTCCAATCGCTATCGAAGAGGGAACTAAATTCTCTATTCGTGAAGGTGGACGTACAGTAGGTTACGGCGTAGTTGCAACTATCGTTGAGTAATCTTAACTGATATAAAAACCCAAGGGATTCTCCCTTGGGTTTTTTGTTTGTGTTTATATAATGAGTAAGATTATATTTTTATGTTTTGACGAGTTTCTTCTATAGTAATATAAAACCAACAAAACAAAACCCAGAAACTGTAAAATGAATTCTGTTAGATGAAAACTTGAAATTCTTTAAAGTGCCATGTATAATAGCAAAAGTAGAGAAAAGCAGATGCAAACAAAAAGATGCTTGCATCTAGACGAATAACATTGTATAATAGACAATGTTGGTCTTTGACTGCGATGAAGTGGAAGGTTGCTGACACACCCGGCCGCTTTGCCATGGCATGGTGTGGGGAAATTTCCATGGAGAAGGTCTATTTTAGAAATAGGCGAACGAAGGAGGGAAAATAATGGCAAAAGAAAAAATTCGTATCCGTTTAAAAGCTTATGATCACCGTATTCTTGATCAATCAGCTGAGAAAATTGTAGAAACAGCTAAGCGTTCTGGGGCAACAGTTTCTGGTCCGATCCCATTACCAACTGAGAAGACTATTTACACAATTCTTCGTGCTGTTCATAAGTACAAAGATTCTCGTGAGCAATTCGAAATGCGCACACACAAACGTTTAATCGATATCGTGAGTCCTACTCCACAAACAGTAGATTCATTAATGCGTTTAGACTTACCGTCTGGTGTAGATATCGAAATCAAACTATAAATTATATAACTTAAAAATGTAGGAGGTGTAACTCATGACCAAAGGAATCTTAGGAAGAAAGATCGGTATGACTCAAGTATTTGCTGAGAACGGTGAGTTAATCCCAGTAACAGTTATCGCTGCTAATCCAAACGTTGTTCTTCAAAAGAAAACAACTGAAACTGATGGCTACAATGCAATCCAGTTAGGATTTGAAGATAAACGTGAAAAGTTAACTAACAAACCTGAACAAGGCCACACTGCTAAAGCATCTACAACTCCTAAGCGCTTCATTCGCGAAATCCGCGATGCAGACGTGGACGGATTAGAGGTTGGTCAAGAGGTAAAAGTTGAAGTTTTCGCTGCAGGTGAAATCGTTGACGTAACAGGAATTTCTAAAGGTAAAGGTTTCCAAGGTGTTATCAAACGCCACGGACAATCTCGCGGACCTATGTCTCATGGTTCTCGCTATCACCGTCGTCCAGGTTCAATGGGCCCAGTTGCTCCGAACCGTGTATTCAAAGGCAAAAAACTTGCTGGACGTATGGGTGGAGACCAAGTTACTATCCAAAACTTAGAAATCGTTCAAGTTGACACTGAGCGCAACTTATTACTAGTAAAAGGTAACGTTCCAGGTGCTAAGAAATCTCTTGTAGTTGTTCAAGGCGCTGTGAAGGTTAGCAAATAATTCACAATAGGAAGGAGGAATTCCAATGCCAAAAGTTACTGTATATAACCAAACTGGTTCACAGGTTGGTGAAATCGAATTAGCTGAAGCTATTTTCGGTATCGAACCAAATGAAGCTGTACTTTTCGAAGCTGTAATGATGCAACGTGCATCTTTACGTCAAGGTACACACAAAGTAAAAACTCGTTCTGAAGTTCGCGGTGGTGGTCGTAAACCATGGCGTCAAAAAGGAACTGGACGTGCTCGTCAAGGGTCTATCCGCTCTCCTCAATGGCGTGGTGGTGGTACGGTATTCGGACCTACACCAAGAAGCTATGCGTACAAACTTCCTAAGAAAGTTCGTCGTTTAGCAATCAAATCTGCATTAGCTACTAAAGTAGTTGAGAACAACATTGTAGTTCTTGAAGACCTAGTGTTAAATGCACCAAAAACAAAAGATATGCTAGCAGTACTTAAAGGATTAACTGTTGAGAAGAAAGCTCTTATCGTAACTGCTGATGCAAACGAATCTGTAGAGTTATCTGCTCGCAATATCCCTGGAGTAACAGTAATCACTGCTGATGGCGTAAACGTTTTAGACGTGCTTCATCATGATAAGCTAATCATGACAAAAGCGGCAGTGGAAAAAGTAGAGGAGGTGCTTGCATAATGAGAGATCCTCGTGATATCATTAAGCGCCCAGTTATCACTGAACGTTCTATGGAAATGATGGCTGAAAAAAAATACACGTTCGATGTGGACGTTAAATCTAATAAAACAGAAGTTAAAGATGCTCTTGAAGCGATCTTTGGTGTTAAAGTAGAAAAAGTGAACATCATGAACTACAAGCCGAAAGCAAAACGCGTTGGTCGTCACGCTGGTTTTACTAGCCGTCGTCGTAAAGCAATCGTTAAGCTAACTGCTGACAGCAAAGAAATCGAAATCTTCCAAGGCGTTTAATTCTTACTAAAGAAGGAGGGAAATTGAGATGGGAATTAAAAAGTATAATCCAACTACTAACGGTCGTCGTAATATGACTACGAATGATTTCGCTGAAATCACGACTGACAGACCCGAAAAGTCATTACTTGCTCCTTTAAGCAAGAAGGCGGGTCGTAATAACCAAGGTAAAATTACTGTACGTCATCAAGGTGGCGGACATAAGCGTCAATACCGTATCATCGACTTTAAGCGTAACAAAGATGGAATTCCAGGACGCGTTGCTACGATCGAATACGATCCAAACCGCTCTGCGAATATCGCATTAATTAACTACGTTGACGGTGAAAAACGTTACATTCTTGCTCCTAAATCTTTAGAAGTAGGTATGGAAGTTATGTCTGGCCCAGAAGCTGACATTAAAATCGGTAATGCATTACCATTAATCAACATTCCAGTAGGTACTGTTGTTCATAACATCGAGCTTAAGCCTGGTCGTGGCGGACAATTAGTTCGTTCTGCTGGTACATCTGCTCAAGTACTTGGTAAAGAAGGTAAATACGTACTTGTACGTTTAACTTCTGGTGAAGTACGTCTTGTATTATCTGCTTGTCGCGCTTCAATCGGTCAAGTTGGTAACGAACAACACGAACTTATCAAAATCGGTAAAGCAGGTCGCTCTCGCTGGTTAGGTAAACGCCCAACAGTTCGTGGTTCTGTAATGAACCCGGTTGATCACCCACACGGTGGTGGTGAAGGACGTTCTCCAATCGGACGTAAGTCTCCAATGTCTCCATGGGGTAAACCAACTCTTGGATTCAAGACTCGTAAGAAAAATAAAGCGTCTGATAAATTTATCGTTCGTCGTCGTAAAAAATAATGGGATTGTAGTACGGTTCATTTCTAGAACCGTACGCCAATCACGAAGGGAGGCACCAAAATGGCTCGTAGCTTAAAAAAAGGACCATTTGTCGATGATCACTTAATGAGCAAAATGGAAAAATTAGTTGCATCTGAGCAAAAACAAGTTGTTAAAACTTGGTCTCGCCGTTCAACAATCTTCCCTCAGTTCATCGGACACACAATCGCTGTATATGATGGTCGTAAACACGTACCTGTGTACATCACTGAGGATATGGTTGGCCATAAGTTAGGTGAATTCGCACCAACTCGTACGTATAAAGGTCACCTTGCTGACGATAAGAAAACTAGAAGATAATGAGAGGAGGCACTTCAATGCAAGCTAAAGCAGTAGCGAGAACAGTTCGTATTGCTCCTCGTAAAGTTCGTTTAGTAGTAGACTTAATCCGAGGTAAGCAAGTGGGTGAAGCGATTGCTATCCTTAACCACACACCAAAAACTGCTTCTCCAGTTGTAGAAAAAGTTTTAAAATCTGCAATCGCAAATGCAGAGCACAATTATGAGATGGATATTAACAACCTAGTTGTTGAAAAAGTTTTCGTTGACGAAGGTCCAACGTTGAAACGTTTCCGTCCACGTGCAATGGGTCGTGCAAGCCAAATTAACAAACGCACAAGCCACATCACAGTTGTGGTATCAGAAAAGAAGGAGGGATAATCGATGGGTCAAAAGGTTAATCCAATTGGTCTTCGTGTCGGTGTTATCCGTGACTGGGAATCTCGTTGGTTCGCTGAGAAAGATTACGCTACATTATTACATGAAGACATCAAAATCCGTGAGTACATTACTGTACGCTTAAAAGATTCTGCTGTTGCTAAAGTAGAAATCGAACGTGCAGCAAATCGTGTAAATGTTACAATTCACACTGCAAAACCTGGTATGGTAATTGGTAAAGGTGGTACTGAAGTTGAAGCACTTCGCAAAGCTCTTAACCAATTAACAGGCAAGCGTGTACACATCAATATTTTAGAAGTTAAGAGAGCTGATCTTAACGCTAAATTAGTAGGCGAAAACATCGCTCGTCAATTAGAAAACCGTGTATCATTCCGTCGTGCACAAAAGCAAGTTATTCAACGTGCTATGCGTGCAGGTGCTAAAGGTATTAAAACACAGGTTTCTGGTCGTCTTGGCGGAGCTGATATCGCTCGTGCAGAATCTTACAGTGAAGGAACTGTTCCACTTCATACACTTCGCGCTGATATTGACTATGCAGCAGTTGAAGCTGATACAACATACGGTAAATTAGGCGTAAAAGTATGGATCTACCGTGGAGAAGTCCTTCCTACAAAAAAGAAAGCTTCTGAGGAAGGAGGAAAATAATATGTTAATGCCAAAACGCGTAAAATATCGTAGAGAGCATCGTGGTAAAATGCGTGGTCGTGCAAAAGGTGGAACTGAAATTGCTTTCGGTGAATTCGGTTTACAAGCACAAGCTGCTTCATGGATTACAAACCGTCAAATCGAAGCTGCTCGTCGTGCAATGACTCGTTACATGAAACGTGGCGGTAAAGTATGGATTAAAATTTTCCCTTCTAAGCCTTACACTGCAAAACCTCTAGAAGTACGTATGGGTTCCGGTAAAGGGGCACCAGAAGGCTGGGTAGCAGTAGTAAAACCTGGGAAAATTATGTTCGAAATCGCGGGTGTATCTGAAGAGGTAGCACGCGAAGCATTACGTCTTGCAGCTCACAAGTTACCTGTGAAATGTAAATTCGTAAAACGTGAAGAAAATGGTGGTGAATCTAATGAAAACTAATGATATTCGTGAATTAACCACTGCCGAAATCGAAACAAAAGTTAAAGCTTTAAAGGAAGAGTTGTTTAATCTTCGCTTCCAACTTGCTACAGGACAATTAGAGAATCCAACTCGCATTCGTGAAGTGCGTAAAGCAATTGCTCGTATGAAAACTGTAGTTCGTGAAAGAGAGATCGGAATTAATCGATAAATTGAGGGGAGGTTTGCATAGTGAGCGAACGTAACCAACGCAAAGTTTATACTGGTCGTGTAGTGTCTGACAAAATGGACAAAACGATTACAGTTTTAGTTGAAACTTACAAAACTCATTCCTTGTACGGAAAACGTGTTAAGTATTCTAAGAAGTACAAAGCCCATGATGAGCAAAACCAAGCGAAACTTGGCGATATCGTTAAAATCATGGAAACTCGCCCGCTTTCTGCTACTAAGCGTTTCCGTTTAGTTGAAATCGTTGAAGAAGCGGTTATTATCTAAATAGACGAATCGGAATTTTTAGTCCGAAGGGAGGTTTCATAACATGATCCAACAAGAATCTCGTTTGAAAGTTGCTGACAACTCTGGTGCACGTGAACTTTTAACAATTAAAGTATTAGGCGGCTCTGGTCGTAAATATGCTAACATTGGTGATATTATCGTTGCTACGGTAAAACAAGCAACACCAGGTGGCGTTGTTAAAAAAGGTGACGTTGTTAAAGCAGTAGTAGTACGTACGAAGAGCGGAGCTCGTCGTCCGGACGGTTCTTACATCAAATTTGATGAAAACGCAGCGGTTATCATTAAAGACGATAAGAGCCCACGTGGTACTCGTATCTTCGGACCAGTAGCTCGTGAATTACGTGATAGCAACTTCATGAAGATCGTTTCTTTAGCTCCAGAAGTTCTATAATTTAAGGTATTGCCTTGCTAAGGAGGTGCAGAATTAAGATGCATGTAAAAAAAGGTGATAAAGTACAGGTAATCACTGGTAAAGACAAAGGAAAACAAGGCGTTATCCTTGTGGCTTTCCCAAAGCAAAACCGTGTTATCGTTGAGGGTGTCAATATCGTTAAGAAGCACTCTAAGCCATCTCAATTAAATCCACAAGGTGGAATTATTACTAAAGAAGCACCTATTCACGTTTCTAACGTTATGATTTTAGATCCGAAAACAGGTGAACCTACTCGTGTAGGCTTCAAAGTAGAAGATGGTAAAAAAGTTCGTATTGCAAAAAAATCTGGTGAATTATTAGATAAATAATTTTCTTAAGAAAGGAGGTCACTTCATTGAATCGCCTTAAAGAGAAGTTCCAAAAGGAAATTACTCCTGCTCTAGTGAGCAAGTTTAACTATAAATCTGTGATGGAAGTACCGAAAATCGAAAAGATCGTAATCAACACTGGTGTTGGTGACGCGGTATCTAACTCAAAAGCTTTAGACAATGCAGTAGAAGAATTAACACAAATCGCAGGTCAAAAACCTGTTGTAACTCGTGCTAAAAAATCAATCGCTGGTTTCCGTCTTCGTGAAGGTATGCCAATCGGTGCGAAAGTAACTTTACGCGGCGAGCAAATGTATGAGTTCTTCGACAAATTAGTGTCAGTTTCTTTACCACGTGTACGTGATTTCCGTGGTGTTTCTAAGAAATCATTCGATGGTCGTGGGAACTACACATTAGGTGTTAAAGAGCAACTTATCTTCCCTGAGATCGATTATGATAAAGTAAGCAAAGTCCGCGGTATGGACATCGTAATCGTTACTACAGCGAAAACTGATGAAGAAGCTCGTGAACTTTTAACACAATTCGGTATGCCATTCCAAAAATAATGGAAGCCAACGCTAAGTAGAGGAGGCGAAAACGTGGCTAAAAAATCTATGATAGCGAAACAAAAGCGTACTCCTAAGTTTAAAGTACAAGAGTATACACGTTGCGAACGCTGCGGTCGTCCGCATTCTGTATACCGCAAATTTAAACTTTGCCGTATTTGTTTCCGTGAACTTGCATATAAAGGTCAAATTCCTGGTGTTAAAAAAGCTAGTTGGTAAAACCCACAAATGGGAAGGAGGTAAAACACATGGTGATGACAGATCCAATTGCAGACATGCTTACTCGCATCCGTAATGCGAACATGGTACGTCATGAGAAATTAGAGGTTCCTGCTTCTAAAATCAAAAAAGAGATCGCTGAACTTTTAAAACGTGAAGGTTTCATTCGTGATGTAGAATACATCGAGGATAACAAACAAGGTATCCTTCGTATTTTCCTGAAATATGGTGCAAACAATGAACGTGTAATCACTGGATTAAAACGTATCAGTAAACCTGGCTTACGCGTTTACGCTAAAGCTGATGAAGTACCACGTGTACTTAACGGATTAGGTATCGCTCTTGTTTCTACATCTAAGGGAGTAATGACAGACAAAGATGCTCGTCAATTACAAACTGGTGGAGAAGTAGTAGCATACGTTTGGTAATATATATTTAAAACGAACGGAGGTGTGACCACATGTCTCGTATTGGTAAAAAGATTCTTGAAATCCCTGCAGGTGTTACTATTACAATTGCAGAAGACAATACTGTAACAGTAAAAGGCCCTAAAGGTGAATTAACTCGTAAATTCAATGCTGATATGTCTATCAAAATTGAAGAAAATACACTAACAGTTGAGCGTCCATCTGAACAGAAGGAACACCGTGCATTACACGGTACAACTCGTGCTTTAATCGGAAACATGGTTGAAGGTGTAACTACAGGTTTCGCACGCGGACTTGAATTAGTCGGTGTTGGTTACCGTGCTCAAAAACAAGGAGATAAACTTGTATTAAGCGTAGGTTATTCTCATCCAGTAGAAATGACTCCGGAAGCAGGTATCGAAGTTGAAGTACCTGCACCAACTAAAATCGTAATTAAAGGTATCGACAAGCAACGTGTTGGCGAATTTGCTGCTAACATCCGTGCTGTACGTGCTCCTGAGCCATATAAAGGTAAAGGTATTCGTTACGAAGGCGAAGTTGTTCGTCGTAAAGAAGGTAAAACTGCTAAGTAAACCCGTTAGGTGAGAGAAAGGAGTGACAAGAATGATCACTAAAGCTGATAAAAATGCGACTCGTAAGAAAAGACATGCACGTGTACGTGCTAAACTTACTGGTACTGCAGAACGTCCACGTTTAAACGTGTTCCGTTCTAACCAACATATTTACGCTCAAGTTATTGATGATGTGAATGGTGTAACGTTAGTAAGTGCATCTACTCTTGATAAAGACCTTGCTCTTAACGGTACTAGCAATACTGAAGCTGCTACGAAAGTTGGAGAATCAGTTGCTAAGCGTGCTGTAGAGAAAGGCGTTAAAGAAGTAGTATTCGATCGCGGTGGTTACTTATACCATGGCCGTGTTAAAGCTCTAGCTGAAGCTGCTCGTGAGGCTGGATTACAATTTTAATGGTCAAAGGAGGGAAAATTGATGCATCGCATTGACCCAAGTAAATTAGAACTTGAAGAACGTGTAGTTACGATAAATCGTGTCGCGAAAGTTGTTAAGGGTGGTCGTCGTTTCCGCTTTGCTGCACTAGTTGTAGTTGGCGATAAAAACGGTCATGTTGGATTCGGTACTGGTAAAGCACAAGAGGTACCAGACGCAATTCGCAAAGCTATCGAAGACGCTAAGAAAAACTTAATCGCTGTACCATTAGTTGGTACAACAATTCCACACACAATCAACGGTCATTTTGGAGCTGGTGAAGTATTCTTAAAACCTGCTGCTGAAGGTACTGGTGTTATTGCTGGTGGACCTGTTCGTGCGGTACTTGAATTAGCTGGTGTACAAGATATTCTTTCGAAATCTCTTGGTTCTAACACACCAATCAACATGATTCGCGCTACTGTGAACGGATTAAGCGAACTTAAGCGCGCTGAAGATGTTGCAAAATTACGCGGTAAATCTGTAGAAGAGCTACTAGGTTAAGGAGGGAAAACAAATGGCGAAAAAGTTAGAAATTACCCTCACTCGTAGTGTAATTGGTCGTCCACAAGATCAACGTGCGACGGTAGAAGCTTTAGGTCTTAAAAAGTTGAATTCAACTGTAGTTAAGGAAGAAACTCCTGCTATTCTTGGTATGATCAACAAAGTTTCTCACCTTATAACTGTAAAAGAAGCTTAAGGATAACTCATTAATATAAGGAGGTGCCTGGGAATGAAACTTCATGAATTAAAACCTGCAGAAGGTTCTCGTAAAGTACGTAACCGTGTCGGTCGTGGTATCGGTTCTGGTAACGGTAAAACTGCTGGTAAAGGTCATAAAGGACAAAACGCACGTTCTGGTGGCGGTGTTCGTCTTGGCTTCGAAGGTGGTCAAACTCCATTATTCCGTCGTTTACCAAAACGCGGCTTCACAAACATTAACCGTAAAGAGTTTACTATTGTAAACTTATCAACGTTAAATCGTTTTGAAGATGGTACAGAAGTAACACCTGAATTATTGCTGGAAACTGGCGTTATCAGCAAGTTAAACGACGGTGTTAAAATTCTTGCAAGCGGAGCAGTAGAGAAAAAATTAACTGTTAAAGCGCACAAGTTCTCTTCAAGTGCTAAAGAAGCAATTGAAGCAGCTGGCGGATCAGTTGAGGTGATCTAATGTTTCGTACAATCTCCAACTTTATGCGCGTTGCTGAGATAAGACGTAAAATATTATTCACTTTAGCGATGTTAATCGTATTCAGGATTGGCACGTTTATCCCAGTGCCATTTACAAATGGAGACGTACTGAAAGCACAAGATCAATTAAATGCCTTAGGTATCCTAAATACATTTGGCGGTGGCGCCTTGAAAAACTTCTCCATCTTCGCGATGGGAATCATGCCGTATATTACAGCATCCATCATCGTGCAATTATTGCAGATGGATGTTGTTCCTAAATTTTCGGAATGGTCGAAGCAAGGTGAAATGGGCCGTCGTAAACTAACGCAATTCACGCGTTACTTTACAATTGTTCTTGCGTTTATTCAGGGGTTTGGTATGTCAATCGGTTTTAACGGTATGGTAGGTGGGCAATTAATTTTGAATCCTGGTTGGAGCACTTATTTATACATTGCTACGGTACTGACTGCTGGTACTGCATTTTTAATGTGGTTAGGTGAACAGATTACAGCTAAAGGTGTAGGTAATGGTATTTCCATCCTTATCTTTGGTGGTATTGCCGCAGCGATCCCAAGTGTTATATCTCAAGTGTATCAACAACAGTTTCAAAATATCGGAGATCAATTGTTCATGAGTATCGTTAAAGTTGTATTGATCTTACTAGCTGTGCTAGCGGTTATTGTTGGTGTTATTTTCATTCAACAGGCTGTTAGAAAGATCCCAATTCAATATGCGAAGCGTGTAACAGGAGCGAATGGGAATCATGCTGGAGCACAAAACACTCATTTACCACTTAAGGTAAATAGTGCGGGTGTTATTCCAGTCATTTTTGCTGTTTCATTCTTAATTACACCTCCAACTATTGCACAGTTCTTCCCGAAACATGATGTATCGCAGTGGATTATTGCAAACTTTAACTATTCTCACCCAGTGGGAATGATCATATATGTTGCGCTCATTGTAGCCTTCACATATTTCTATGCATTTGTTCAGGTTAATCCAGAGCAAATGTCAGAGAATCTAAATAAGCAAGGTGGATATGTTCCAGGTATTCGTCCGGGTAAGAATACGGAACAATATTTAACAAAAATCTTGTATCGTTTGACCTTTGTAGGATCAATTTTCCTAGCAGCGATTGCAATCTTACCAGTTATCTTTACGAAATTGGGAAATCTTCCTCCATCTGCACAGATCGGTGGAACGAGTATGTTAATCGTTGTCGGCGTTGCTTTAGAAACAATGAAGCAGCTAGAAAGCCAACTGGTAAAACGCCATTACAAAGGGTTTATCAAGCAATGAGTAAGTGGGAAGGCTTGTCTTCCCTACATGCTCATGTACTGAGGGGGAACAAGGATGAACTTAATTTTAATGGGGCTTCCTGGTGCTGGTAAAGGTACACAAGCCGAACAGATTGTTGCCAAGTATAACATCCCTCACATCTCAACAGGAGATATGTTCCGTGCAGCTATGAAGGCTGAAACTGAAATGGGTTTACAAGCAAAATCTTTTATTGATAAAGGTGCTCTTGTTCCAGATGAAGTTACAATCGGAATCGTTCGTGAACGTTTAAGTCAAGAAGACTGTGTAAAAGGATTCTTATTAGATGGTTTCCCACGAACTGTTGCACAAGCATCAGCTCTTGAAGAGATTATGAAAGATCTTGGCAAAAAAATCGACTATGTTTTAAACATTAATGTGGATTCAGGGTTGTTATTAAAACGCCTTACAGGCCGTCGCATTTGTAAAGAGTGCGGTGCGACTTACCACTTAGAATTCAATCCACCAGCAAACGCTGATGTGTGCGATAAATGTGGTGGCGATTTATATCAACGCTCTGATGACAATGAAGAAACTGTAGCAAATCGTTTAGATGTAAATATTAAGCAAACAAAACCTTTGCTTGATTTCTATGAGGAGCTTGGTTACTTGCAAAGCATTAATGGTGAGCAAGACATCAATAAAGTATTTGCTGATATCGATGTTCTCATCGGAGGCTTAGCGTAATGATCATCTGCAAAACTCCTCGCGAGATAGAAATCATGCGAGAAGCTGGCAGGATCGTTGCTTTAACTCATCAAGAGTTGAAACAGCATATTACTCCAGGAATTACAACGAAAGAGCTCGATCAAATAGCGGAAAAGACGATTCAAAAATATGGTGCTACGCCATCTTTTAAAGGATACAACGGATTTCCGGGGAGCATATGTGCTTCTGTAAATGAAGAGCTTGTACACGGAATTCCAGGGAAGCGAAAGCTCGAAGAGGGCGATATCATCAGTATCGATATTGGTGCGAAATACAATGGGTACCATGGAGATTCTGCATGGACGTATCCAGTTGGAAACATTTCTGAATCTGTTCAAAAGCTACTTGATGTCACAGAAAAATCGTTGTATCTTGGTTTAGAACAAGTAAAACCAGGCGAAAGATTATCAAATATCTCACATGCGGTTCAAACCCATGCTGAAGAGAACGGATTCTCGATCGTTAGGGAGTATGTTGGTCACGGAATCGGGCAAGACTTACATGAGGACCCTCAAATCCCGCACTATGGTCCTCCAAATAGAGGCCCTAGATTAAAGCCGGGAATGGTCATCTGTGTTGAGCCGATGGTGAATCAAGGAAGACGATATGTAAAAACACTATCTGATGACTGGACAGTGGTAACGGTAGATGGTAAATGGTGTGCCCATTTTGAGCACACGATTGCTCTTACAGAAGCAGGATACGAAATCCTTACCACTTTATAAGTAGCTGGCTCTCCGGAATTTCAGAGCAGTGTAAAATGTTACTGATTTGAAGAAGGGAGAACTATTGAATGGCTAAAGATGATGTAATTGAAGTCGAAGGTACCGTTCTTGAAACGTTGCCAAATGCTATGTTCAAAGTAGAATTAGAGAATGGGCATGTCGTATTGGCTCACGTTTCTGGTAAAATCCGTATGAACTTCATTCGTATTTTACCAGGAGACAAAGTTACGGTAGAATTATCTCCGTACGATTTAAATCGTGGTCGTATTACGTACCGTTTTAAATAATATAGCACTCCGTAATCTTTAAGGAGGTTCGAGACATGAAAGTAAGACCGTCAGTTAAACCAATCTGCGAAAAATGTAAAGTTATTCGTAGACGTGGAAAAGTAATGGTTATTTGTGAAAACCCTAAACATAAACAAAAACAAGGTTAATCAGAAGGAGGTGCATTCAGAATGGCACGTATCGCAGGTGTAGATATTCCTCGAGACAAACGCGTTGTTATTTCTTTAACTTACGTATTCGGCATTGGTCGCACAACTGCTGAAAAAATTCTTACTGAAGCTGGTATTTCTTCAGAAACACGAGTTCGTGATTTAACGGAAGACGAACTAGGACGTATCCGTGATGTTATCGATAGCATTAAAGTTGAGGGAGACCTTCGTCGTGAAGTATCTCTTAACATTAAACGTCTAATGGAGATCGGTTCTTACCGTGGTCTTCGTCACCGTCGTGGTTTACCAGTTCGTGGTCAAAACTCTAAAAACAATGCTCGTACACGTAAAGGTCCACGTCGTACAGTAGCAAATAAAAAGAAATAATAAGTAAAGGAGGTTGAACTAACAATGGCACGTAAAACAAACACTCGTAAAAAACGTGTGAAAAAGAATATTGAAGCTGGTATAGCTCATATTCGTTCTACTTTCAACAACACAATCGTAACACTTACAGATACTCATGGTAACGCACTTTCTTGGTCTAGTGCTGGTGCACTTGGTTTCCGTGGATCTCGTAAGTCTACTCCATTCGCTGCGCAAATGGCTGCTGAAGCTGCTGCTAAAGTTGCAATGGAGCACGGTTTAAAAACTTTAGAGGTTACTGTTAAAGGTCCTGGTGCTGGTCGTGAAGCTGCAATTCGTGCTCTTCAAGCTGCAGGTCTAGAAGTAACAGCAATTAGAGATGTTACTCCAGTTCCTCATAATGGATGTCGTCCACCAAAACGTCGTCGTGTGTAATTTTTCTGTATAGAATTTTCCCTTTTGTCTATAATGGATATGATGCATTATCGAGAAATTTCGTACAGAAACATCGCTTGTTGTGCACAATCGGGAACTGCCTAAGGGGGACTTTCGGTTAATCAAAGGGGTATACCTTTGTTTAACCGGGGTTTCGACGTTTTGAAGGAGGGTTTAGTTAATGATTGAAATCGAAAAGCCGAAAATCGAAACGGTTGAACTTAACGAAGATGCTAAATATGGTAAATTCGTAATTGAACCGCTTGAGCGTGGATATGGTACTACTTTGGGTAACTCCTTACGTCGTATTCTTTTATCCTCACTCCCTGGTGCCGCTGTTACTGCTATCCAAATCGATGGCGTATTACATGAATTTTCAACAGTTGAGGGCGTAGTAGAAGACGTTACGACGATCATCTTAAACTTGAAAAAGTTAGCTCTTAAAATCTACTCTGAAGAAGAGAAGACGTTGGAAATTGATGTGCAGGGCGAAGGTATTGTCACAGCTGCTGATATTACTCACGATAGTGATGTAGAAATCTTAAATCCAGATTTACACATTGCAACGTTAGCAAAGGATGCGCATTTCCGCGTGCGTTTAACTGCAAAGCGTGGCCGTGGGTATACGCCAGCTGATGCAAATAAAAGCGAAGATCAACCAATAGGAGTAATTCCTATTGATTCTATTTATACTCCAGTATCACGTGTAACTTACCAAGTGGAAAAGACACGTGTCGGACAAGTGGCTAATTATGATAAGCTTACGCTTGATGTATGGACGGATGGAAGCATCGGGCCAAAAGAAGCTATCTCTTTAGGGGCCAAAATCTTAACTGAGCATTTAAATATCTTTGTTGGTTTAACTGATGAAGCACAAAATGCTGAGATTATGGTCGAGAAGGAAGAAGATCAAAAAGAGAAAGTTCTTGAGATGACTATCGAAGAACTAGATCTTTCTGTTCGTTCTTATAATTGCCTAAAACGTGCAGGAATTAATACTGTACAAGAGCTTGCGAACAAAACAGAAGAAGATATGATGAAAGTTCGTAACTTAGGACGTAAATCCTTAGAAGAAGTTAAACATAAACTTGAGGAATTAGGTTTAGGTTTACGTAAAGACGACTGAGGATTTAAACCCATCAACAAAGGAGGGAACTACGAATGGCATACAGAAAATTAGGCCGTACAAGTGCGCAACGTAAAGCTATGTTACGTGATTTAGCTACTGATTTAATTATCAACGAGCGCATCCAAACGACAGAAACTCGTGCAAAAGAACTTCGTTCTGTAGTGGAAAAAATGATCACTTTAGGTAAACGCGGAGATCTTCACGCTCGTCGTCAAGCAGCAGCTTTCATTCGCAATGAAGTTGCTAACGCTGAGACTGGTCAAGATGCACTTCAAAAATTATTCGCTGATGTAGCTCCACGCTATGCTGAGCGCCAAGGCGGATACACTCGTATTGCAAAAATTGGTCCACGTCGCGGAGACGCAGCACCAATGGTAATTATCGAGTTAGTATAATGATAATTAAAAGGGCAGGACAGTTCTTTTCAAGTAACTGGTCATGGCCCTTTTTTTTTAAATATAAAAAAGGCTAACTTGGCGAAGGAAAGGGTGCCTTGTATTGAAAAAAGAGAAACTTCGGACAGAAAATGTATCATTTCAATATCCTGGGGCAGCCTCGTATGCATTAAAAGATGTTTCGTTTTCCTTATATGAAGGAGAATGGGTATCTGTTATCGGACAAAATGGTTCAGGTAAATCTACACTTGCAAAATTATTGAATGGTTTGTTTTTGCCGGAATCAGGGACAATTACTGTAAATGATACAATGGTTTTATCAGAAGAAACGGTATGGGATGTTCGAAAACAAATTGGAATGGTATTTCAAAATCCAGATAATCAATTTGTTGGAACGACAGTACAAGATGACGTTGTATTTGGCTTAGAAAATATCGGAATGCCAAGGGAACAGATGGTAGAAAGATTAGAACAAGCCCTGCGACTTGTCCGTATGGAAGATTTTCTTAATGATGAGCCCCATTCGTTATCTGGTGGGCAAAAGCAGCGAGTTGCAATAGCAGGTGTTTTAGCACTTCAGCCATCTATTTTAATACTAGATGAAGCAACGTCAATGTTAGACCCTCAAGGGAGACGTGAAGTAGTAGAAACGGTTAGACAGCTTGTTAATCAAAAAGGTATTACCGTATTATCAATTACGCACGATTTAGAAGAAGCGGCACAGTCAGACCGTGTCATTATTTTAAACAAGGGAGAAATATTAGAGGAAGGGACCCCAAAGCAAATTTTCAAGTCCTCTCATATGCTCCAAGAAATTGGGTTAGATGTACCTTTTTCAGTAAAAATAGCAGAATTATTAAAAAGAAGTGAAATTCTTTTGCAAAATACGCATCTTACAATGGAAAGTTTGGTGAACGAACTTTGGAGATTACATTCCAAAAAGTAGAACATCGTTATCAATATAAAACTCCATTTGAAAGACGCGCGCTTTATGATGTAGACGTGTCGTTTCCAAGTGGAGGCTATTATGCCATTATCGGTCATACTGGTTCAGGTAAGTCGACGATGATTCAACATTTAAATGGTTTATTGCAGCCGACAAATGGTACGGTTCAAATTGGTGAACATTTAATTTCAGCAGGGAAGAAAGAGAAGAAGCTTAAGCCACTACGAAAAAAAGTAGGGGTTGTCTTTCAGTTCCCAGAACATCAGTTATTTGAAGAGACAGTGGAGAAAGATATTTGTTTTGGGCCTACTAATTTCGGTTTATCTGAAGAAGTGGCAAAGCAAAAGGCAAAAGATGCCATTCAGCTTGTTGGATTGGATATAGAGTTATTAGCACGTTCTCCGTTTGAATTAAGCGGTGGGCAAATGAGGCGTGTTGCAATAGCGGGCGTACTTGCGATGGAACCCGAAGTACTTGTATTAGATGAACCTACAGCGGGGCTTGATCCGAAAGGACAGCACGAGCTTATGGAGATGTTTTATAGTTTGCATAAGGAGCAGGGGCTTACAGTCATTCTTGTTACCCATAATATGGAGGATGCCGCTAAGTATGCAGATCAAATTGTGGTCATGCATAAAGGAACGGTCTTTTTGCAAGGAAGTGCAGAGGAAGTATTTTCACATGCTGATGAACTAGAACAAATTGGTGTGGACCTTCCGATGTCTTTAAAGTATAAACGTGCAATTGAAGAGAAGTTTGGTATTTCAATTCCAAAGGCTACCTTATCTTTAGAGGATCTTACTCATGAAGTTGTACAGGTGTTACGAAAAGGTGGTCATGAATCATGCAGCAGTTGATTATTGGGAGATACATTCCAGGTAAGTCACTCATTCATCAACTTGATCCTCGTACGAAGCTGTTGATTGTCTTTTTATATGTATTTGTTGTTTTCTTAGCAAATAATGCGATTTCATATGGATTTTTATTTTTATATGCACTCATTGCTTTATTTTTTGCAAAAGTGCCGATTCGTTATGTACTTTCGGGCTTAAAACCAATTTTATGGATTTTTCTTTTTACATTTTTCCTGCATATCTTCACAACTAAAGAAGGGGATGTACTATTCCAGCTTGGTTGGTTTTCAATACATGAAAAGGGATTAGAGCAAGGGATATACATTTCTATACGATTCTTTGTTATTATTTTAATGACGACATTATTAACGTTAACAACGACACCTATTGAGATTACAGATGGTTTGGAGACGTTATTAAAGCCGTTGAAGCGTATAAAGGTTCCTGTTCATGAAATCGCATTAATGATGTCTATTTCTCTTCGTTTTATTCCGACATTAATGGATGAAACGAGTAAAATTATGAAAGCACAAGCGTCACGTGGTATTGATTTTGCTGGAGGTCCGATAAAAGATAGGATGAAGGCAATTATTTCACTACTCGTTCCACTTTTTATTAGTGCTTTTAAGCGTGCTGAGGATTTAGCAATTGCGATGGAAGCACGTGGATATCGAAATGGTGAAGGACGAACTAAATTTAGGCAACTACGCTGGAAAATGAGCGATACAGTAACAATTATAAGTTTACTTTGTCTAGCTTGTATTTTAGTATGGTTGCGATTGTAATGGAGAACGGAAAGATGGAAAGAATAAAATGTACAGTTGCATATGATGGCATGCATTTTTGTGGTTACCAAATTCAACCACAGCATCGTACTGTTCAACAAGAAATAGAGAAGGCATTACAGAAATTGCATAAGGGTGAACTTGTTCGTGTTCAGGCATCAGGCAGAACGGATTCTACCGTTCATGCGAAAGGACAAGTCATACACTTTGATACACCTTTGTCTCTTGAAGAGTGGCAATGGAGTAATGCTTTAAACACAATGTTGCCAGATGATATTGTTATCAGGCAAGTAGAGAAGAAAACAGAAGAATTTCATGCACGTTACGGTGTTGAGAGAAAAGAATATCGTTATCGTGTATTATTATCAAAGACTGCGGATGTATTCCGTAGAAATTACGTATATCAATATCCATATCCGCTTGAAATAAACTCTATAAGAAAAGCGATTCCTTATTTTATTGGAACGCATGATTTCACTTCTTTTTGTTCGGCAAAAACTGACAAAAAAGATAAAGTGCGAACAATTTTTGAAATCGAGTTAATTGAGCAAGATGATGAATTAATTTTTCGTTTTGTAGGTAATGGATTTTTATATAATATGGTCAGAATTATTGTTGGTACGTTACTTAACATAGGGCAAGAAAAGCTTGATCCTGATAGCATTCCAGAGATTTTAGCAAAACAAAATCGCCAGTTTGCTGGAAAGATGGCTCCAGGTCATGGACTTTACTTATGGCAAGTAAACTATAACAACTAATCCTGGTGTAACATTTGCTTGACATTAGAAACTCAAAAGTATATCATAACATATGGTATTGTTTCTAAAACCACGATTAGCCCCGGAAGGAAATCGTGTTTAAGATAAACAATAGATTTTTTCTATGGAAAAGATAACGAGGAGGGAAACACATGCGTACGACTTTTATGGCAAAAGCTAACGAAGTTGAGCGTAAATGGTATGTGGTTGATGCTGAAGGTCAAACTTTAGGTCGCCTATCTACTGAAGTAGCATCCATTTTACGTGGTAAAAACAAACCTACATTTACACCACACGTTGACACGGGTGATCATGTAATTATTATTAACGCTGAGAAAATTCATTTAACAGGTAATAAATTAAACGATAAAATTTACTACCGTCACACTAACCACCCAGGTGGACTTAAGCAAAGAACAGCTCTAGAAATGCGTACAAACTACCCTGTACAAATGTTAGAGCTTGCAATTAAAGGGATGCTTCCAAAAGGACGTTTAGGACGTCAAGTATCTAAGAAATTAAACGTGTATGCTGGAGCAGAGCATCCACACCAAGCACAAAAACCAGAAGTTTACGAACTTCGCGGATAATTAATTAAAGGAGGGCTTACTTTGGCACAGGTTCAATACTATGGCACTGGACGTCGTAAGAGTTCAGTAGCGCGCGTACGCCTAGTTCCAGGCGAAGGACGCGTTATCATTAACGGTCGTGATTTTGAAAACTATATCCCATTTGCTGCATTACGTGAAGTAGTTAAACAACCTCTAGTTGCAACAGAAACTTTAGGTAACTACGATGTACTTGTAAACGTAAATGGTGGTGGATACACTGGTCAAGCTGGTGCTATTCGTCACGGTATTTCTCGCGCTTTATTAAAAGCTGATCCAGAATACCGTCTAACACTAAAACGTGCAGGTCTATTAACTCGTGACGCACGTATGAAAGAGCGTAAAAAATACGGTCTTAAAGGCGCACGTCGTGCACCTCAGTTCTCAAAACGTTAATTTTTGCGAACTACAAACCTCAACCATTTTGGTTGGGGTTTTTTTATGTTTAATTCCTCTTATTTATTTTTGAAGTTTGGAATATTTTAGTGCTACCGTCCCGCGTATGCTTCTTCTTTAGAAGTTTAGACTAATACGTATTAGGGAGGTTTTATAAGTACTATGAATGTCATTGTCAGCTTAAAAGAAAAACAAAAAGAAAAGCAATTAAAATACGAGCGGAAGATGCTACGAGAATTATCATTAAAAACGTTGCGTTCAAATATTCGTGATGCCTTTCAGATGCAAGAGCTTCATCGTCAGTATGAAGATTACTGTATTGAACTAGGAATAGAATCTTATTTATTAGGAGCGAGATACAGTAAGTTTGGTTATTATGGCGAATCGTTCTTTGATGTGAAATATAGGGCTTTAGAAGAAGAGCAACAATTAACGGAAACACTATTTCAATTTTTAACGAGTATGACTATACGAGAAATTAAGTTAAAAGATGAGGAATTACTTTTTGAATCTTGTCAGCAGTTTATCGGATTGTGGTGGCAGGAAGGATATGAAAAAGGTGAAAGAAGATATCGTTTAAAGCTACATTAAGACAAGCATAAACTTTCCTCTTGTCCCATATAAGTAATTAGAGGGACTAGCTGGAGGAGGAAAGGTATGAAGAGAATTCGAATTATCTCTTTTGCGCTCGCTGCGGTTGTTTTGTTTTTTTTAGTCAAACAAGAATTTCAAATTACAAAATCATGGCGAGCGTGGAATTTACCCTTATCAGGGAAAGTAATTGTATTAGACGCAGGGCATGGTGGACCAGACGGAGGAGCTGTTGGTGGAAAGGATATTATAGAAAAAGACATAACTCTTGAAATTACAAAAAAAGTGCAAGATTATTTGCAAGAGCAAGGTGCATTAGTTATTTTGACACGTGAAGGAGATTATGATTTAGCTAACAAAGATACAAAGTCGTATAGTAGACGTAAAGCAGAGGATTTAAGAAGACGTGTGGAGATTATTAATAAGCCAGATGTCGATTTCTTTGCAAGTATTCATTTAAATGCATTAACTAGTAGTGGTTCTAAAGGAGCACAAACGTTCTACTATCGTTCTTTAACTGAAAATGAACGTGCTGCGAAGTTTATACAAGCTGAATTGAGAACGAGTTTAGAAAATACGAACCGTTCTGCTAAAACGATTTCTCATGTGTATTTATTAAAGTATGCGAAAACACCAGGCGCTTTAATTGAAGCTGGATTTTTATCGAATGTGAACGAAAGGTATATGTTAAATTCGGAAAAATATCAGCAAAAGGTAGCGGCTGCCGTATATCGAGGTATATTGCGTTATTTCACGGAAAAAGGAAATCCTCCAGAATAAGGGGGATTTTTTGAGTTTCTCTCGTTAACGAAGTTTTCGGAAAATATGTTATACTGAAAATGTAAACGCATTTATTTCAAGGATAAAGAGAGATAAATTCAATTAACATTACGTTATTTTTCATACAGGGGGCTGGGCTAATTATGGTAACGAAAGAGCAAGTAGTGGAAGCGTTAGAAGGGATTGTAGATCCGTTTTTGCATAAAACGTTAAAAGAAACAAATGCAATTAAAGAGGTAACAGTCAAGCCGGAGAAGGAACATGTGAGTGTTAAAATTGCAATTGTAAAAACAGGTACTGCGGAACAAATGCAGTTGCAGTCGGGCATCGTAAAGTTAGTGAAGGAACTTGGGGCAGCAACAGTTGGACTTCGTTTTGCAGAATTTACAGAAGAGGAATTAGCTCAGTTTGTACCACCGCAAGAAGAAGAGCAAATTGAATCTTTATTGTCACCGAATTCAAAAACGACATTTTTAGCAGTTGCGAGTGGAAAAGGTGGAGTGGGAAAATCAACAGTCTCCGTTAACCTTGCCATTGCTTTAGCTCGTCTAGGGAAAAAAGTTGGTATCATTGATGCGGATATTTACGGTTTTAGTGTACCTGATATGATGGGGATAGAAAAACGTCCTATTGTAAGAGGAGATAAAATAATCCCAGTGGAGCGTCTAGGTGTAAAAGTAATCTCAATGGGATTCTTTGTGGAAGATAATGCACCGGTTATTTGGAGAGGACCTATGCTTGGGAAAATGTTAAATCATTTCTTCACAGAAGTAGAATGGGGTGATTTAGATTACTTAGTATTAGATTTACCGCCAGGTACAGGTGATGTTGCGCTAGACTTGCATTCCATGTTGCCGGCTTGTAAAGAGATTATAGTAACGACGCCTCATCCAACAGCGGCATTTGTAGCAGCGCGTGCTGGAGCGATGGCTTTGCGCACTGAACACAGTATTCTTGGTGTCGTTGAAAATATGGCGTATTTTGAAAGTAAAGTAACTGGTGAGAAGGAGTATGTATTTGGAAGAGGTGGAGGAGATAAATTAGCTGCCGAATTACAAACAGATGTAATAGGCCGCATTCCACTTCAACAACCTGATTGGAATAAAGAAGACTTCGCTCCTTCAGTATATGAAGATACGCATACAACGGGGATTATTTATCGCACGATAGCTGAAACAGTAATTGATAAAACAGCTGTCGCGCAAAAATAAAATAATAATGAGTGGACGATATATATTGTCCACTCACTATTATAGTTATTATTTTTTACTGTTGTTCCTTACTCCCGCCTTGGGAGCCACCTTCGCCACCTGCATCTTTTTTATCAGATCCACCTTTTTCAGCCTTTTGCACACCTTTACTAATAATATCAATCATCTTAGCTTGGAAGAGTGGGCTTTCAGTAGTTTCTGTTAGTACTTGTTGTAAATATTGACGGTATTCTTTACTCTTCATTGTTTGCAACATCATTTTTTCTACTTCAGGGTTTTGCATGATCTCTATAACGCCTGCTTGGTATTCAGGGTCTTTTAGTAAGGTTTTCATTAAATTTGTTTGTTCTTTCCCCATACTTTTAGCGAATTTCGATGAGAACTCAGGGTCTTTAAAGAGCTTTTCCCAGAATTGCTGCCCTTTGTCGGATACCATTGCATCTTCAATCGTTTTCTTTACTACTGTTTCATCTAGTATGAGTGCTTGTTTCATTTTTTCATCAGTTAATACATCTTGAATGGCCTTCTTACCTTGATCAGTTTTTAAAATATCAACAATCATTTTCTTTGTTTGATCGTAATCTAATTCGGATTTCGTTTCTTTTCCTTGTGCACATGCTACAAGTGCAATAAGTAGAAAAGAAGAAACGAAAACGAGTAGTATCCGTTTCATAAGTTGGAACTCCTTTCAACACAGTTCTCTCTTTTTAATATAAATATCTTTAAGGAATTTATACATGAACATGGCTAGCTTTTTGAAATTGTCATTGATACAATTTAATTAGAAATATAAGGATAATGGGGGATGTGTTGTGAATAGCCGCAAGTGGGTACGACTATTTTTAACGACGTTGTTTCTTGGTGGAGTCAGCACGGTTATTATTGGGTTTGTTTTGGAGTGGGACAAGTACGATAAATTTTTTCAAAATTTCGACGTAAAGGAGATTCTAGCAGTTTCTTTCTGGTTGATGGGTGTAGGGTTTATTTTTAGTGTTATAAGTCAAATGGGGTTCTTTGCCTATTTAACGATTCATCGTTTTGGACTAGGTATGTTCCGATCGTCATCTTTATGGAATGTAGTCCAGCTCTTCTTTATTGCATTCGTTTTATTCGATTTTGTGTATTTAAGATCTGTACTCATTGCAAATGGAGAAGTTTCATTAGGGAATAACATACTTGTTGCTGGAATATTATTTGTGTTTGGAGCGATTGTTGCTTATATAAAAAGTAAAGAAACAAATAAAAAAGCATTTGTGCCTGCCCTGTTCTTTATGGTTGTTGTAACAATTCTTGAATGGGTGCCAGCACTAAGGATTAATGATACAGATTGGTTATATTTAATGGTTATACCACTTTTATTATGTAATGCATATCAGTTACTTATATTACATCGTTTAATCGGAAAAACGAGTAAAGCTGCTTAATTGAAAAGTACTTTTGAATTTTTACGCAGCGATAGTTATACTACGAGAAATAGTGAGATGGAAATAGCTCTATTACCTTTCGATAAGGTAATAGAGCTATTTATGTGTAAAGGGTAGCAGAAAAGAAACTACTTCACATCTTCACTTTTCGTACTTGTGTTGGAAATGAGTTGTGATACGGATATTTGTTGATATCCGTCACTCTTTAACTTTTGTAGAAGTAGCGGTAAAGCTTTATTTGTTTGAAGAGCAGAATCAGATGCGTGTAATAAGACAATATCTCCACCCTTCAAATTATTAGAGACAGTGGAAACGATAGTATTTACACCTGGATTTTTCCAATCATTTGAATTATTACTCCAATGAACGACAGTGTATCCGAGCGATTCTGCGATTTTAAGAGTTGCTTTGTTGAATTCACCACTAGGTGGACGCAATAGCTTGACTTGTTTTACGCCAAGTTTCGTAAAAACATCTTGGGCTCGTAAAAGATCTCTTCTTATTTCATTTGGCTCTAGAGAAGTGTAAGACGTGTAATTATAACCCATACTACCGATTTCATGTCCATCTTTCATGATACGTTCGACGATATCGGGGTGTCTTTCGGCCCATGCAGCAGAAAGGAAGAAGGTTGCATTCTTAATTTCTCTTTCTTTGAGTGTCTCAAGGATTGGAATCGCTTTTTTGTCTCCCCAACTAATATCAAACGTGAACGCAACTTGTTTTTTAGCAGTATCTCCTTTGTAAATTACCTTAGGACCTGTAGCAGTTGAAAAAGCAGATTCATGTGAATATGTTTTTAAAAAGAGTAGCCATGCTGTAAATAAGGAAAGTATCACTATTAAGCTAATGTGTTTAAAAGTTCTTTTGCTCGTAATAAAAAAGAAAAACATAATATTACGCCCCTTTGTCCAATCCTTTTCAGTTACATATATGCTTTAAATATAAAAAAGAGAACAAGGGATTAATATCGTAAGTGGTGGATATAATGAATGATAGGATTTTGATGATTTGTTTTTGATAAGTAAAAATGAGCGGAACTTGTATTGCTCTGTAAGGAATGATTGAGGTGATGATTTGCTTGGGCTTATGTTGACGAAAGAAGAGAAAAAAGAAATGGAATACATATTGAAGAGAGAGTTAGAGGAACTTTTATTTGATTTTGAAGATGAGCGTATTCATGAGGTTGTAAAAAAAGCGATGGAAGAAAGATATAAAATCATTTTTTGTTTATTTCGAAGAGTTGCTAACGCAGAAGAATGTATTCGTTATGTAAGAAAAAGAATTTTTTATTAAAAAGTGTTGACGTTAATGATTAGTATATGGTAAATTAATAAACGTCGCTGATGCGGAAACGCAGAAAACGACAAGAAAGAAATTGAAAAACTTAGTTGACATCGAAAAACGAAGATGTTAACATAAGGAAGTCGCAAATGAGCGACCAAGTAGTTCTTTGAAAACTGAACGAAACAAACAACGTGAAACGTCAATTTTTATTTTTAGATGCTAGACAAACTAACTTTATTGGAGAGTTTGATCC
>NZ_CP031292.1:16931-65565 GCF_003355115.1 Bacillus sp. COPE52 | reverse complement strand
ATAGGTTCGAGGTGGAAGCATGGTGACATGTGGAGCTGACGAATACTAATAGATCGAGGACTTAACCATATAATATGTAGCAAATGTTATCTAGTTTTGAAGGAATATGCCTTCATAGTTTGGTGATGATGGCAGAGAGGTCACACCCGTTCCCATACCGAACACGGAAGTTAAGCTCTCTAGCGCCGATGGTAGTTGGGACCTTGTCCCTGTGAGAGTAGGACGTCGCCAAGCAACTAAAACACAAGTCTTTTGACTTGTGTTTTTTTGTATTGTTAAACAGTGCATAAAAGAAGTAATGGTAATACAAACACGTTGCCCAAGAGTAAATCATATTATATAAGAGATGGATGTATATTTTTCTGTAAATTGTTAAGGAATAGAGGTATCAAATATGTTTATTTAAATACAGGGAGGGAAGGTTATGAAATTACAAAGTGAAATTTGCATTGTTTGTGAGACAAAAAGAGAAGAAGGTATATATGTTTATAATAATTTGATATGTCATGAATGTGAAAAAGATATGGTGAGTACTGAGACAGATGATCCAAAATATATATATTATTTAAAACAGCTTCGGAAGTTAGAAGTATCATATTTATAAATAGGCATCTGCCTATTATTTTTTTTGCCTTAATATCTGTATAATAGATACAGAATGAATAATAAGGAAGAGATAGATATGAATCAAAAGCGTATGCCTTTATATGAGGCGTTAATAGAGTTTAAAGAAAGAGAACCACTGTCCTTTCATGTTCCAGGTCATAAGAATGGTGTAAACTTCCCTCAGGAAGCCATTAGGGAGTTTAAAGATATACTATCCATTGATGTAACCGAACTAACAGGGTTAGACGATTTACATAGTCCGTTTGAATGTATAGATGAAGCACAAAAATTATTAGCTGATGTATATGGTGCGGAAAAAAGTTATTTTTTAATTAATGGTTCAACGGTCGGAAATCTAGCAATGATTTTATCTTGCTGCGGTGAGCGTGATATTGTCCTTGTACAAAGAAATTGTCATAAATCAATCATTAATGGATTAAAACTAGCGGGTGCGAATCCAATTTTTCTAGACCCATGGATTGATGAGGCATATAACGTACCAGTAGGAATTGGTGATGAAGTTATTAAAGGGGCAATTAAAAGATATCCTAATGCTAAAGCCCTCATTTTAACGCATCCTAATTATTATGGTATGGGGATAGATTTAGAAGCAAGTATTGCTTATGCACATGCACATAAAATCCCTGTTCTAGTAGACGAAGCTCATGGAGCACACTTTTGCTTAGGGGAACCATTTCCAAAGTCAGCATTAGCATATGGTGCAGATATTGTGGTTCATTCTGCACATAAAACATTACCTGCGATGACAATGGGATCTTATTTACATATAAATAGTCATTTAGTGAATGAAGAAAGAGTTTCTGCTTATTTGAGTATGCTACAATCTAGTAGTCCGTCATATCCAATTATGGCTTCACTTGATATAGCGCGCTTTACACTAGCAAGTATAAAGGAAAAAGGTCATGATGAAATTGTCGAGTTTTTACGGAGATTTAAAAAAGGATTGTGTTCCATTTCGCAAATAGCTGTTTTACAATATCCGTTGCAAGATGATTTAAAGATTACTGTACAGACTCGTTGTCAGTTATCAGGATATGAATTACAGTCTGTATTTGAAAGGGCCGGAATATATACAGAAATGGCAGATCCATATAATGTCCTACTTATTTTACCTCTACAAGCAAAAGAGGAGTACATGAGGGCTATAGAGATAATTCGAGTTGCGTTGGAACATTATGAGGTGAAAGACAAGAACGAATCTATTCGTTATACTTATAAAAGAGAATCCTCTCCTTTACCGTATACATATAAACAATTAGAAGGATACAAAACAAAAGTAGTACCTATAGAAGAAGTGGTAGGGATGATAGCGGCGGAAATGATAATTCCATATCCGCCTGGAATTCCATTGATTATGTATGGAGAGAGAATTACTTCAGAACATAAAGAACAAATTATGTATTTAGAGAAAACAGGAGCTCGTTTTCAAGGTAGCACGAAAGATATGAAAGTGTATGATATAGAAAGTAGGTTTTAGGATGAAGGGATTATTTGTAACAATTGAGGGGCCAGAAGGTTCGGGTAAAACAACGTTAATTAAAAAATTATTACCATACTTTGAGCAAAAAGAACAAAAGGTAATGGCGACGAGAGAACCAGGTGGTATAGCAATTTCTGAAGATATTAGAACAATTCTACATAAACAAGAATATACGATGATGGAAGCACGTACAGAGGCGCTTCTTTATGCTGCTGCACGTAGACAACATTTAGTAGAAAAAGTTATGCCAGCGCTTAATGAGAACTATCTTGTATTATGTGATCGTTTTATAGATAGCTCTTTAGCGTATCAAGGATATGCAAGAGGCTTAGGAATGGATAAAGTATTTGAAATAAATCGCTTCGCAACAGAAGACTGTATGCCTAGTGTAACAATTTACTTAGACATTGAACCAGAGATTGGTTTAGCTCGCATTGAAAAAGATGCGGGGCGCGAAGTGAATCGATTAGATATGGAAGATATCTCTTTCCATAAACGTGTACGTGAAGGGTATTTACAAGTTGTAGAACGTTTTTCTGATCGTATTGTATTAGTAAATGCTGATCAACCAATGGAAAAACTTATAGAAGAAGTTGTTCAGATTATAGAAGATAAATTGTTATAATAGAAGGAAAGAATGAAATAAGTGAGGTATGCATTATGACGAAGACGTGGGAGCAGCTTTCTGCTATACAGCCCATCGGTGTAAAAATGTTGATGAATAGCATTGCAAAAGAGCGTATATCCCACGCTTACTTGTTAGAAGGAGGGAAAGGAACAGGGAAGTTTGCAACAGCGATTCAAATGGCAAAGAGTTTCCTCTGCTCTCAAAGGAATGAGGTAGAACCATGTCATGTATGTACAAATTGTAAACGAATTGACTCAGGTAACCACCCTAACCTACATATTGTAAAACCAGATGGATTATCTATTAAAAAGCAACAAATTCATGATTTACAGGAAGAATTTTCAAAAACAGGATTAGAGGCAAATAAAAAAGTTTATATTATCGAGCATGCAGATCGTATGACAGCAAATGCGGCAAATACACTATTGAAATTTCTAGAGGAACCGAGTAGTGATACAACAGCTATTTTACTTACTGAACAAAGTCATCAAATTTTAAATACGATTTTATCTCGCTGTCAAGTTGTTACATTTAGACCGTTACCTACGGAGTCTTTAAGTAGAAGATTACAGGATGAAGGCATTACGTCCTCTTTATCAACTCTAGCTGCACAGCTTACGAATAGTTTTGATGAAGCTTTAGCTTTATGTAATGATGAATGGTTTGCACAAGCACGAACTTTAGTGATAAAATTATGTGAAGCGCTCGAAAAAGATAAAGCCTCTATTTTTTTTGTACAAGAAAAATGGGGAAAACACTTTGGAGAGAAAGAACAGTTACAGCAAGGTTTAGATATGTTGCTCCTTATTTATAAGGATTTATTATATGTTCAACTTGGAGAAGAAGATCGTCTTGTTTTTCATGAGCAGAAAGAGATGTTTGAATCTTTTTCCTATGCTCAGAAGCGCATTGTATCAGCTCTCTTTAATATATTAGAGGCAAAAAATAGAATCAACGCTAATGTAAATGCGCAGCTTGTGTTCGAACAGTTAGTGTTGCGGTTGCAGGAGGGATGACCGTTTTGTATGATGTAGTAGGTGTTCGCTTTAAGAAGGCCGGCAAGGTATATTACTTTGATCCGAATCAGTTCGATATCTCTGAGAATGAGTTTGTAATTGTAGAAACGGTAAGAGGTATTGAATACGGAAAAGTAGTTATTACCAAAAAGCAAGTTGATGAAAACGATGTTGTGTTACCGTTAAAAAAGGTTATTCGTATCGCAAATGAAAATGATCGTACCATTGTTGACGAGAACAAACATGCTGCGAAAGAGGCATATCAAGTTTGTCAACAAAAGGTAGTAGAGCATAATCTAGATATGAAACTTGTAGATGTAGAGTATACGTTCGATCGTAATAAGATTATTTTCTACTTTACTGCAGATGGTCGGATTGATTTCCGCGAACTAGTAAAAGACTTAGCGGCAATTTTTAGGACGAGAATTGAACTAAGACAAATTGGTGTTCGTGATGAAGCGAAGATGCTTGGTGGTATTGGTCCATGTGGTCGTATGCTTTGTTGTTCTACTTTTTTAGGAGATTTTGAACCTGTATCCATTAAAATGGCAAAGGATCAAAATTTATCATTAAATCCTGCAAAAATTTCTGGTTTATGTGGTCGCTTAATGTGTTGCTTAAAATATGAGAATGATGAATATGAGGCAGCAAAGGAACAACTTCCTGATTTAGATCAACGTATACAAACACCACATGGTACTGGCCGTGTTATCGGATTAAATATTTTAGAAAGATTAATTCAAGTGGAGCTAGTAGACAAGGAACGGATAGTAGAATATACGTTAGATGAGTTAGTGAATAAAGGGGTCGTTTCGAGTCAAACCACAGATTAATGAGGTGGGTGCTTGTGGAGAAAAAAGATATTTTTGCATCGGTTTCTAGTATGGAAGAGCAAATTGGACATTTATATAAACAGTTGGGTGAATTAAAACAACATCTTGCAGAGTTGTTGGAAGAAAATCAACATATAAAAATGGAAAATGAAAATTTGCGACACCGTTTTGAAGAAGTGCAGAATAAAGAAAAACAAAAAGCTCAAAAACGTAAAGAAGTGAAGCCGAAGACGGATATTGGTGAAGGCTATGACAATTTAGCAAGACTATATCAAGAAGGTTTCCATATTTGCAATCTACATTATGGAAGTGTACGTAAAGAGGGAGATTGTTTATTCTGTCTGTCATTTTTAAATAAAAAGTGAAATTACCTTTCCAATTATAATTGGAAAGGTAATTTTTTATACATGAGAATAGAACAAAATGTATTTGTATATTAGTAGAAGATGAAATAGGGTAGGTTAAGTGTAAGAAAAGGAGTAATATATGAATTTATACGAAGATGAACGTTTAGATTATTTATTAGCGCAAGATATGAAGATTATACAAAGTCCATCGGTGTTTAATTTCTCTTTAGATGCCGTTTTACTTGCAGATTTTGCTTGGGTGCCAATTCAAAAAGGAAATTTACTTGATTTGTGCACAGGTAATGCGGTTGTGCCCCTTCTATTAAGCACGAGAACAAAAGGGAATATTACAGGTGTGGAAATTCAAGAACGTTTATATGATATGGGAATAAGAAGTGTTCAATACAATAAGTTAGAAGAAAGAATTCAACTCATACATGGAGATTTGAAAGATATGCCAGAGAAACTTGGGCGCCATCAATATGATGTTGTTACATGTAACCCTCCTTATTTTCAAACACCTCAAACGTCTGAGAAAAATATGAATGAACATTTAGCAATAGCTCGTCATGAAATTATGTGTACGTTAGAAGATGTTGTATCTGCAAGTAGTCAGCTAGTAAAACAAGGCGGGAAAGTAGCGTTTGTACATCGCCCAGGTCGTTTACTCGACATTGTTACATTAATGCGTAAATACAAAATTGAACCAAAGCGTGTGCGATTTGTTTATCCTAAGGCAGGTAAAGAAGCAAATACATTGTTAATTGAAGGAATTAAGGATGGGAACGCAGATTTAAAAATCCTACCACCTCTTTTTGTATACGAAGAAAATAACGAATATACAAAGGAGATTCGTTCAATTTTATATGGAGAAGAATAAGCATTGTTTTTATGTGGTGGAATGTTCTGATGGAAGTTATTATGCTGGATATACAAATCATATAGAAAAACGGATTCAGACTCATAATAGTGGAAAAGGTGCTAGATATACACGTGCTAGACTTCCAGTTGTTTTAAGGTATGTAGAGAATCATGAGGATAAACGAACAGCTATGCAGGCTGAATATCATTTTAAGCAGTTAACGAGAAAACAAAAAGAAGAATATATGCAAAAAGGAGAACGCTATGTGGCAGCAAAAAAGCTTTCAACAAAATGAAAAGGGGATGTTATATCTAGTACCTACTCCAATTGGAAATTTAGAAGATATGACATTTCGTGCAATTCGGATTTTAAAAGAGGTAGATGTTATTGCAGCGGAAGATACAAGACAAACCAAAAAACTTTGTAATTATTTCGAAATTGAAACACCTGTCATGAGTTACCATGAGCATAATAAAGAAGTAAGTGGAAAGAAAATATTAGAGAAGCTAGAGGAAGGGAAGAATATAGCACTTGTTAGTGATGCTGGTATGCCGTGTATTTCCGATCCAGGCTACGATATTGTTGTCGAGGCCGTAGCTGAGCAATATCATGTGGTTCCGCTTCCTGGGGCAAATGCAGCCCTTACAGCGTTAATTGCATCGGGTCTTGAAACAAAGCAGTTTTATTTCTATGGATTTTTACAAAGAAATAAAAAGGAACGAAAAATGGAATTAGAAAAACTTCGCTATGTGCAAACTACAATGATGTTTTATGAAGCACCTCATCGTCTAGATGACACTTTAATCTCGATGCAAGAAATATTAGGCAATAGGGAAATTGTATTATGTCGAGAGTTAACGAAAAAGTTTGAGGAATTTATTCGAGGAACAATCGAAGAAACAATTGAATGGACGAAGCAAAATGAAGTTCGTGGTGAGTTTTGTATTTTAGTAGCTGGTTCAACGGAAGAACCTGCTCCAGAAGAACAATGGTGGGAATCTATTTCGGTATATGATCATATTGAACATTATATAAATGAAAAAGGCATGAATTCAAAAGAGGCGATAAAAACAGTCGCTAAAGATCGAGATTTGTCGAAACGCGATGTGTATCAAATCTATCATGTCGATAAAAAATAAGCTTCTCATAATTGAGAAGCTTATTTTGCTGTTTCGATATAATCTTGAAGTTCGTTTAAGATTTGCTCAGCGCCTTCTTTGCTTAAGATAATTTTACCTTCAGCTAAAGATAGGTTACCATCAGATACTTCACCAGTTACTTGGCAAGTCATGTTTGGTTTATATTTTTTTAAGATGATTTTTTCGTCATCAACATAAATTTCAAGTGCATCCTTTTCTGCAATACCTAAAGTACGGCGTAATTCGATTGGAATTACAACACGACCTAATTCATCAACTTTACGAACAATACCAGTAGATTTCATAATTCTTTTCCTCCTAAATAAATAGTTTATAAGTTTCGAGTCTATTTTTTTGATTCGTCATTTTTCGACAAAATACCCTATGGACATATGATACCAATCATTTACATTTCCGTCAATTCTTAAATTCTATATTTTTTAAAAAGATTTATAGATTTCTTACTTCTTATATATAATAGAATGGGAGTAATTTTTGCGATTATTTTCTGAAAAATATATTTATTTAAAAGTAGGGTTGTATATTTTGTTTGAATATGAGTAATAGATGATAAAGATATGTAGCATTAACTGGTGTTTATCCCGCGTTAACGAGCAATAAGATTCCCGCTTTAAAATGCGGTTGGAGCAAAGAAGTTAAGTTGGAGTCGGGCTGCTCGTAAAAGATTGATTAGTGAGAGTTAATAATTTGTGGGGGATAAACACCCCTACGGATTAAAGTTTCACTTTATATATGAGTTTTTGATATACTATTTATAAATACATATGAGGTTATTCGGGAGGTCCAAAACAATGACAAAGGAAAATAAGTCCTTTTATATTACTACCCCAATTTATTATCCAAGTGGAAAGTTACACATTGGACATGCTTATACGACAGTAGCAGGAGATGCAATGGCACGATATAAGCGTATGCAAGGCTACAATGTTCATTATCTAACAGGAACTGATGAGCATGGGCAGAAGATCCAAAAGAAAGCAGAAGAGTTAAATGTGACACCACAAGCATACGTGGATAATATTGTTGCAGGAATTAAAGAGCTTTGGGAGAAGATGGATATCTCTTATGATGATTTTATTCGCACAACTGAAGATCGTCATAAAGATGTTGTCGAAAAGATCTTCAAGCAACTAGTAGACCAAGGTGATATTTATCTTGATGAATATGAAGGTTGGTATTCTGTACAAGATGAAACATTCTATACAGCGCATCAATTAGTAGATCCAATTATGGAAGGTGACAAAGTAGTTGGAGGAAAAAGTCCAGATAGTGGTCATGATGTAGAACTTGTTCGTGAAGAATCATATTTCTTTAGAATGGGTAAATATGTCGACAGACTATTAAAGTTCTATGAAGATAATCCACATTTTATCCAGCCAGAGTCTCGTAAAAATGAAATGATTAATAACTTCATTAAACCAGGATTAGAAGATTTAGCAGTTTCTCGTACTTCATTTGATTGGGGAGTTCGTGTTCCAGGCAACCCAAAACATGTTATTTACGTATGGGTTGATGCATTATCTAACTACATTACAGCATTAGGTTATGGAACAGAAAATGAAGAGATGTATAAGAAATTCTGGCCGGCAGATGTGCATTTAGTCGGAAAAGAAATTGTTCGTTTCCATACAATTTATTGGCCAATCATTTTAATGGCATTAGATTTACCTCTTCCGAAAAAGGTCTTTGCTCATGGCTGGATTTTAATGAAGGATGGAAAAATGAGTAAGTCAAAAGGAAACGTAGTAGATCCAGTTACATTAATTGATCGTTACGGATTAGATGCATTACGTTATTACTTACTTCGAGAAGTTCCGTTCGGATCTGATGGCGTATTCACACCAGAAGGATTTGTTGAACGTATCAACTTCGATTTAGCAAATGACTTAGGTAACTTATTAAATCGTACAGTAGCTATGATTGATAAGTACTTTAACGGAGAAATACCTGCATTTAAAGCAAATGTAACGGAATTCGATGAAACGTTAGTAACGTTTGCAAAAAATACATTGCAAAAAGTAGAAGACGCAATGGAAAATATGGAATTCTCTGTAGCGCTAAGCTCAATTTGGCAATTGGTTAGCCGTACGAATAAATATATTGATGAAACACAACCGTGGGTATTAGCGAAGGATGAAAATGATCGTGAAAAGTTAGCTTCTGTAATGGCTCATTTAGCAGAAGTACTTCGTCAAACAGGTATTATGCTTATGCCATTCTTAACAGTAGCACCAAGCAAGATGTTTGCTCAACTTGGTCTTACTGAAGAAGCACATAAATCTTGGGAAAGCCTATCTACAATTGGATGTATTCCAGGTGGAACAAAAGTAGAAAAAGGAAACCCAATTTTCCCTCGTTTGGAAATGGAAGTAGAAGTAGAGTATATTAAAGATCAAATGAAGAGCTCTGCGCCTAAAGTAGAAGAGAAAAAAGAAGAAGAACCGCAGGCAGAAGAAATTACAATTGATGATTTCTTTAAAGTAGAATTACGAGTAGCTGAAGTAATATCGGCTGAACCTGTAAAAAAAGCAGATAAGCTGTTAAAAATCCAGCTTGATTTAGGTACAGAAAAGCGCCAGGTTGTTTCAGGTATTGCAAAATTCTATTCTCCGGAAGACTTACAAGGTAAAAAAGTTATTTGTGTAACAAACTTAAAACCTGTAAAATTACGCGGTGAATTATCACAAGGTATGATTTTAGCGGGTGAAGAGAATGGAGTATTGTCATTAGCAACAATCGACCAAAATCTTCCGAATGGTACAAAAATCAAGTAATTAAGGCAAGAAAAGAGATGTTTCACGTGTAACATGTGTGAAGCGTCTTTTTTCTTTTTAAATTTCCTTTTTTTGCATTAAAATTGTAGTATTGTTATCGTTGAGTTAGAAAGAAAATCGTTTTTCTCTATGATAGAATTGATTTCAATATAAAAGGAGTTATTTATTATGTTGTTTGATACACATTCACATTTAAATGCAGAGCAGTTTGAAGAAGATTTACAAGAAGTTATTGCACGAATGAAAGAAGCAGGAGTTACATATACAGTTGTTGTTGGATTTGATGAAGTAACGATAAAAAAAGCGATTGAATTAGCTGAGGCTTATGATTTTATTTACGCTGCAGTTGGATGGCATCCTGTAGATGCTATCGACATGAAAGAAGAACATTTAGCTTGGTTAGAAGAATTAGCTTCACATCCTAAAGTCGTTGCAATTGGAGAAATGGGACTAGATTATCACTGGGATAAGTCCCCTAAAGAAATACAGAAGGAAGTATTCCGTAAACAAATTGCATTAGCTAAAAAAGTGAAATTACCAATCATTATACATAACCGTGATGCAACTCAAGATATTGTTGATATTCTAGAGGAAGAGAATGCGGCTGAAGTAGGGGGCATTATGCATTGCTTTAGTGGTAGTGTCGAAGTAGCACAGCGATGTGTTGATATGAACTTTTTAATTTCATTAGGTGGACCGGTTACATTTAAAAATGCTAAGAAACCGAAAGAAGTTGCAGTAGAGATTCCTTTAGAGAAATTGTTAATAGAGACGGATTGTCCATATTTAACACCACATCCATTTCGAGGGAAGCGAAATGAACCGAGTTATGTAAAGCTTGTAGCAGAAGAAATTGCGAATTTAAAGGGGATTTCTTATGAGGAAGTAGCAGAAGTTACAACAAAAAATGCAAAGGCTTTATTTGGTGTTGAATAAAAAAGGAATGGGAGAACCCATTCTTTTTTATTTTTTGAGAAAAGAAATAGTAGAAGCGAAAGAGAAGATAAGGGGAAATTAGGAAGTGTTACAATAAGGAGAGAGAACAAAGTTTGTACCAGTCTATTTTTTAAAATGTAAGAATGGGGAAAATAATAATGGAAAAGTCGTCATTTTTTTGTTTTACTAAGTAGAGACGAAATGAGTGTGGAGGCAAGCATGAAAATTAAAGAGATTATCGTTGTAGAAGGTAAAGATGATACAGTTGCAATTAAGCGTGCTGTTGATGCGGATACAATTGAAACGAACGGTTCAGCAATCGGTGATCATGTTATTGAGCAAGTTAAATTAGCGCAGCAAAAACGAGGCGTTATTATTTTTACAGATCCGGATTATCCAGGAGAGCGTATTCGAAAAATTATTTCTGACAAGGTACCTGGATGTAAGCATGCTTTCTTACCGAAGGAAGAAGCGCTTGCTAAAAGAAAAAAAGGTGTTGGAATTGAACACGCTTCTAATGAATCGATTCGCCGTGCTTTAGAGAATATACATGAAGAAATGGAAGCTTACACAAGTGAAATTAGTTGGAGTGATCTAGTCGATGCAGGCTTAGTGGGCGGAGAAATGGCAAAGAGTCGCAGAGAAAGAATGGGTAAGCTATTAAAGATTGGTTATACAAATGCAAAACAGTTACATAAACGTTTACAGATGTTTCAAGTTTCAAAAGAGACGTTTGCAGAAGCTTATAAACAAGTAATACAGGAGGAAAAGAAATGAAAGATATCGCAACGCCGAATCGTACGAAAGACATTGTTGAAAAGTATGGATTCTCATTCAAAAAAAGTTTAGGACAAAATTTCTTAATTGATACAAATGTATTAAATCGTATTGTTGATCACGCAGAAATCGGTTCAGAAAGTGGTGCAATTGAGATTGGACCAGGTATCGGTGCGTTAACAGAGCAGTTAGCGAAGCGTGCTAAAAAAGTGGTGGCTTTTGAAATTGATCAAAGATTATTACCAATTTTAGACGAGACGTTAGCTCCATATAGTAACGTTACAGTTATAAATAAAGATGTACTAAAGGCAGATGTACACGAAGTGTTTAGTGAGCAATTTGAAGAAGGACAAGATGTAATGGTAGTAGCTAATTTACCATACTATATTACAACGCCAATTTTATTTAAATTGCTTGAAGAAAAATTACCGGTTCGTGGATTTGTTGTTATGATGCAAAAAGAAGTTGGAGATCGTTTAGCTGCTAAACCTGGAACGAAAGAATATGGTTCTTTATCAATTGCTATTCAGTATTATACAGAGGTAGAAACAGTTATGACTGTACCGCGTACAGTGTTTGTACCACAACCAAATGTTGATTCTGCGATTATCCGTCTTCTAAAGCGTCCGAAACCAGTTGTAGAAGTGACAAATGAGACTTTCTTCTTTGAAGTAGTAAGAGCAAGTTTCGCACAGCGCCGTAAAACTTTAATGAATAATTTATCGAATAATTTAAATGGTTTCCCGAAAGATAAAGAGCTGTTGGATCGAATTTTAACAGAAGTAGGAATTGATCCAAAGCGAAGAGGCGAAACGCTATCTATCGAAGAGTTTGCAACATTAAGTAACGCATTAGTTCTTCATAAGTTATCATAAGGATATGAAAGGGACAGTTCAATTTGAGCTGTCCCTTTTGTCACCTTTCCTTTCCTAAATTCATACTTTAAAAACAGGTAAGATGGCCTAACGAGTTTGGAGGTAGGAGAATGGCTTTACATGTTGGAGAATTAGTGGAACGATATTCTCATAATAGGGATATCCTTTTTCGTATTATAGAAATAAAAGGCGAGATAGCTATATTGTTTGGGGAGGAAATTAGACTTGTGGCAGATGCGCCGCTTGAAGATTTAATTAGTATAGATCAACGAGAACATAAAAAAAGAGTGAAGCGTGAAAAAGAAACAATGGAGCGCACGTACCGTTTATTTCAACAAGATTATGTATTGATGAAACAAAGGCATGAACACACTTCAACTGGTGGATACACAAGTGAAGTGAATTACTTTCAAATGCCAGGACGCGTATTGCATATAGATGGGGACCCTTTGTATTTGCGCAAGTGTTTAGACCTATATAATAAAATTGGTGTTCCTGTACAAGGTGTTCATTGTAAGGAAACAGAGATGCACGAAAAGGTAGTAGACTTAATAGATCATTTCCGCCCAGACATTTTAGTTATTACAGGACACGATGCCTATACAAAATCCAAAGGGGTAAAGGGAGATTTAGCAGCATATAGGCATTCAAGGCATTTTGTACAGGCTGTCCGAGAAGTACGAAAAAAATATCCATCATTGGATCAACTCGTTATTTTTGCTGGGGCGTGTCAATCGCATTTCGAGGCGTTAATTCGAGCGGGTGCTAACTTTGCTAGTTCTCCGTCTAGGATTAACATTCATGCACTAGACCCTGTGTATGTAGTTGGTAAAATTAGCTTCACTTCATTTATGGAGAGAGTAAATGTATGGGATGTTGTACGTAATACGATTACTGGTGAAAAAGGACTGGGTGGAATTGAAACGAGAGGGATTTTACGAACAGGATTACCCTTCCAACATTATGAAGAATAAGCAAGGTACATACGTATCTTGCTTTTTTATGCGTAAGAGAATGAAATGAATTTGGATAAAAAGTGGTAAGAGCGTAAAGACTATACAATGATACTTTTACAATATAGTATTTCTTCTATCTATTCGAACGCATGATGCTTTTATAATGATATAGTCTGTGAATTGCGGTTAATAATTGGGATAGATATATCGTGTTTTAAGTGTTCAATCTAAATTACAGCGAGGTGTAGCAAGGTATATGTCAAAACGTTTAGATGAAATTAAAAGCGAATTAGATCACCATCTTGGACAGCGACTTATGTTAAAGGCGAATAGCGGAAGAAGAAAAACAGTGGAGCAATCAGGTGTACTTGCAGAAACTTATCGTTCTGTGTTTGTTGTACAGTTAGACCAACAAGAAGATGCATTGCAACGTGTATCTTATAGTTATGCAGATGTTTTAACAGAGACGGTAGAGTTAACATTTTATGGTGAACCCCATAATGAAATTATTTTATAACTCATGTGTCGTTACATATATTCCCACAAATGAAAAGTTATATTATTTTGCATACTAATTATACCGTAGCAAAATAAGGGGGGACTCTGCATTGAGTAGACGAAGAGGTGTCATGTCAAACCAGTTTAAAGAAGAGCTAGCAAAAGAGCTGGGCTTTTATGATGTTGTTCAGAAAGAAGGATGGGGCGGAATTCGTGCGAAAGATGCTGGTAATATGGTGAAACGCGCTATAGAAATTGCAGAACAGCAATTAATGAAACAAAACCAGTAGTTGTAAGATTACTTTCTATGCTACGGTAGCCGAGGAGAGATTCCTCGGCTTTTTGTACTCTGAAAGGTGCCATCATTTTACATAAGTAGTTTCATTCTGAATGCTTTTCGTTATAATTAGGGAAGTGTCATCGTCTTACTATAAATTTATGGTAAAATAAACGATAAAAGATTGAGTACATAGAGTGGGTGAATAGATTGAAGCTACTAGTGAAAGCACCAGCAAAGATTAATCTGTCGTTAGATGTACTGGGAAAAAGACAAGACGGATATCATGAAGTGAAAATGATTATGACAACAATTGATTTAGCGGATCGTTTAGAACTAATGGAATTAGCAGAAGACCGTATTGAAATTTTATCCCATAATCGGTATGTCCCAGACGACCAACGAAATTTAGCTTATCAAGCAGCGAAATTATTAAAAGAGAAGTTTAATGTGAAAAAAGGTGTATCTATTACTATTGAAAAAACGATTCCAGTAGCAGCTGGATTAGCAGGTGGAAGTAGTGATGCAGCAGCGACATTACGTGGTCTTAATAAATTATGGAATTTAGGGCTTACAATTGACGAATTAGCAGAGCTTGGCTCAGAAATTGGATCAGATGTATCGTTCTGTGTATATGGAGGGACAGCAATTGCCACTGGAAGAGGAGAGCGAATTGAGCATATAAAAACGCCACCTTCTTGTTGGGTTATTTTAGCGAAGCCACATATTGGTGTATCTACTGCTGACGTGTATGGAAATTTAAAACTAAATCGAGTTACACATCCAAATGTAGATAAAATGGTTGATGTCATCAATGCTGGGGATTACAAAGGGATTTGTGATACTGTTGGTAACGTCTTAGAAGATGTAACATTTAAGATGCATCCCGAAGTTGCTCGTATTAAAGCACAGATGAAACGATTTGGAGCAGATGCTGTATTAATGAGTGGAAGTGGTCCAACTGTATTCGGACTTGTACACCATGATTCGCGAATGCATCGCATTTATAACGGATTAAAAGGATTTTGTGAACAAGTATATGCGGTACGTTTATTAGGAGAGCGAGAAACGCTTGAATAAAGACGTATAATACGTTATGATTTGTTTAGAATATTCGTGATTTGAGGTGGGCGTATGAAAATTAGACGAAGTACAAGATTAGTCGATATGACATATTACTTGTTACAAAACCCTCGTCAGCTAGTTTCTCTCACTTTTTTTGCTGAAAGGTATCAATCGGCTAAATCCTCTATTAGTGAAGATTTAGTTATTATTAAGCAAACGTTTGAACAACAAGGGGTCGGCACATTGCAAACGGTACCAGGAGCAGCAGGAGGAGTGAAATATATACCATATATAAGTGAAGAAGAGGCAGATCTAATTATTGATGAGCTTTGTAGCTTATTTGAAAATCCAGATCGTATTTTGCCTGGTGGTTACTTATACATGACAGATCTTTTAAGTAATCCTCGTCATATTAATGGTGCAGGTCGTTTGTTTGCTTCTGTCTTTGCTAGGCAACCAATCGATGCAGTTATGACGGTAGCAACAAAAGGGATTCCACTTGCTTATGCAGTGGCAAACTACTTAGATGTACCGGTAGTAATTGCGAGGAAAGATAATAAGGTAACAGAAGGTCCAACTGTTAGTATTAACTATGTATCAGGTTCTTCTAAACGAATACAAACAATGACGTTGGCAAAGCGTAGTCTTCCAGAGGGATCAAACGTTTTAATTATTGATGATTTCATGAAAGCTGGCGGAACAATTCAAGGTATGATGAGTATGCTAGAAGAGTTTAAGGCTAATGTTGTTGGTATCGGTGTATTAGTAGAATCCACAGATATCGAAGAACGACTTATTAATAACTTTGTATCATTAATTCGTCTTTCAGAAGTTGATGTGAAAGAAAAATCGATTCAAGTGGAGAAGGGGAATTATTCACTTACACCATTTGATGAAGGACTTGTAGAGGTTGAATAAAAAAGGTAAAGCAAATGGCTTTATCTTTTTTTTATTCTATTTATAAATTATAAAATAGATGGACAAACTGCTTTTCGTGCACTATTTTTAAAGAGTAAAAATAAATAATAAAAGGGTGAAAAAATATGAAAGTTGTTCAAACAAGCAAGGCACCACAAGCAATTGGACCTTATTCACAAGGGATTATTGTAAATAATATGTTTTACAGTTCAGGACAAATTCCATTAACAGCAAGTGGAGAGCTTGTAACGGGAGATGTAACAGTACAAACAGAACAAGTATTTGAAAATTTACAAGCAGTATTAGAAGAAGCAGGTGCTTCATTTGATACGGTAGTAAAAACAACAGTATTCTTAAAAGATATGGATGATTTTAATGCTGTTAATGAAGTATACGGTTCTTATTTCTCTACTCATAAACCAGCACGTTCTTGTGTACAGGTAGCAAAATTACCGAAAGATGTTTCAGTTGAAATCGAAGTAATCGCCCTAGTTAAGTAACCTTTTGTAAGCGATAACCTCTACTAATCCTTATATTCAATTGCAATAAAAATTTTTATCTTAAAAATTTTTAAAAAATTAAAGGGAAAATAGAAAATTTGTGGAATTTATACAAATATATCGCTTATTTAGAAAAGGGTGGTGAACACAAGATGGAAGTGACTGACGTAAGATTACGCCGCGTAAACACAGAAGGCCGCATGAGAGCAATTGCCTCTATTACTCTAGACCATGAATTTGTTGTTCATGATATTCGTGTAATTGATGGTAATAATGGATTATTTGTAGCAATGCCAAGTAAACGTACTCCAGATGGAGAATTCCGTGACATTGCACATCCGATTAATTCTAATACACGCTCTAAAATTCAAGATGCGGTTTTAACGGAGTATCATCGTTTAGGCGAGTTAGAAGAGGTTGAGTTTGAAGAAGCAGGTGCTTCGTAAAATTCGAATGAAAAGGGCTTTTGAAAGAAAGTCTTATAATTTTGTAGCAAACTCCTGTAAGCATTTACAGGAGTTTGTTTTTTTTTTGACTTTATATAATTTATATTTAAAACATTCATCGTTTATTAAAATGAAGAGAAGAAACTACTAATTTTTTCAAAATCATTTTAAATAGTATAGCTTATTTCTTAAAAAAGATACTAAAGAGTAAAACATCTTATAAGAATTATGGTAAAATTTAATAGTTAAAATGTGTTTCTTGAAATATATGATGATTTAGGATAATATCGTTAATGGATAAATAGGTTGCGATGGAGGGTCTATATGTCAAACAGATTTGCAGTGATTCTAGCTGCAGGTAAAGGCACACGTATGAAGTCTAAGCTATACAAAGTGCTGCATCCTGTATGTGGAAAACCTATGGTACAACACGTAGTCGATCAAGTAACTCAATTAGGATTGCAGAAACTTGTAACGGTCGTTGGACATGGTGCTGAAATGGTACAAGAACAGCTAGGAAACGTAAGTGAGTTTGCATTACAAGCAGAACAACTTGGTACAGCGCATGCTGTAGATCAAGCTGCTAGCGTACTTGCAAATGAAGAAGGAACAACTTTAGTTATTTGTGGTGATACACCTTTAATAACTGCTGAAACGATGGAAGCATTACTTCAGCAACACAAAGAAGCAGGAGCAATGGCAACTGTGCTAACAGCATACATAGAAGAGCCTGCTGGATATGGCCGTATCGTTCGTAACGAAAATGGTCATGTTGAAAAGATCGTTGAGCATAAGGATGCAAATGAAAAAGAATTAGCTATTAAAGAAATCAATACAGGTACGTATTGTTTTGATAATAAAGCTTTATTCGCTTCACTTTCTAAAGTTTCAAATGATAACGTACAAGGTGAATATTACCTTCCAGATGTTATTGAGATTTTAAAAAATGAAGGTCATATCGTATCAGCTTATCAAACAGAGCACTTCGATGAAACGTTAGGTGTTAACGACAGAGTCGCTCTATCGCAAGCGGAAATTATTATGAAAAATCGTATCAACCGAAAGAACATGGTAAATGGTGTTACAATTATTGATCCAAGTAACACATATATTTCTGCTGATGCAATTATCGGTAGTGATACAGTTCTTCATCCAGGAACAATTATTGAGGGGAACACTGTAATTGGTTCTGATTGTGAAATTGGACCGCATACAGTAATTCGCGATAGTGAAATTGGAGATCGTACGACAATTCGTCAATCTACTGTACATGATAGTAAGCTTGGTACAGAAGTATCGGTTGGTCCATTTGCACATATTCGCCCAGATTCAGTTATTGGAGACGAAGTACGCGTTGGAAACTTCGTGGAAATCAAAAAAACTGTTTTTGGTAATAGAAGTAAAGCCTCACACTTAAGTTATATCGGGGATGCACAAGTTGGAGAAGACGTGAATCTTGGTTGTGGTTCAATTACGGTGAACTATGACGGCAAGAATAAATTTAAAACTGTGATTGGTAACGGGGTATTTATTGGATGTAATTCAAATCTTGTTGCTCCTGTAACAGTTGAAGATGGTGCTTATGTGGCAGCAGGCTCTACAATTACAGAGAATGTCCCATCAAAAGCATTATCAGTAGCACGTGCACGTCAAGTTAACAAAGAAGACTATGTTGATCAATTGCTGAATAAGAAAAAATCATAATGTGGAGGGTTAATCTAGATGTCGACTCAATATCTAAATTCTAATTTGAAAGTATTCTCTTTAAACTCTAATAAGGAACTTGCTGAGCAAATCGCAAAGCATATTGGAGTAGGACTAGGAAAATGTTCTGTTGATCGTTTTAGTGATGGAGAAGTTCAAATTAACATTGAAGAAAGTATCCGTGGTTGCGATGTATTCATTATTCAATCTACAAGCTTCCCAGTAAACGAACATATCATGGAATTACTTATTATGATCGATGCATTAAAGCGTGCATCTGCAAAAACAATTAATATTGTTATTCCTTACTATGGTTATGCGCGTCAAGACCGTAAAGCGCGTTCTCGTGAACCAATTACATCGAAACTTGTAGCAAACTTGCTTGAAACAGCAGGTGCAACTCGTGTAATCACTCTAGATTTACATGCTCCACAAATTCAAGGATTCTTTGATATCCCAATCGACCACTTAATGGGTGTACCGATTCTTTCAGATTACTTTGAAACAAAAGGTCTTAAAGACATCGTAATCGTATCACCTGACCATGGTGGTGTAACTCGTGCTAGAAAAATGGCAGATCGCCTAAAAGCGCCAATCGCTATTATTGATAAACGTCGTCCTCGTCCGAATGTATCAGAGGTAATGAACATTATCGGTAACATCGAAGGCAAAACAGCAATTTTAATTGATGACATCATTGACACAGCTGGTACAATTACATTAGCAGCAAACGCTCTTGTTGAGAACGGTGCTTCTGAAGTATATGCTTGCTGTACACACCCAGTATTATCTGGCCCAGCAATTGAACGTATTCAAAATTCGAATATTAAAGAGTTAGTTGTAACGAACTCTATCGTATTACCAGAAGAAAAGAAAATCGACAAAGTACATGAACTTTCAGTTGCTCCATTAATTGGAGAAGCAATCATTCGTGTATACGAAGAAGAATCTGTAAGTGTATTATTCAATTAATTGGATAGAATGAGACGTAACCAAGCTTGGTTACGTCTTTTCGTATCGAAAAAAGAAAGTAGTGGTACAAGAATGAAATTGATAGTAGGACTTGGGAACCCAGGTAGAGAATATGAATTAACAAGGCATAATATTGGATTTATGGCAATTGATGAACTTGCAAAGCGTTGGAACATTTCTTTGAATGAACAGAAGTTTAAAGGCGTATTTGGTGCAGGATTTGTTAATGGAGAAAAAGTAATCTTATTAAAGCCACTTACATATATGAATTTATCTGGGGAAAGTATTCGTCCACTTATGGATTACTATAAAATTGATGTTGATGATTTCGTTGTTATGTATGATGATTTAGATATCCCGGTAGGTAAATTACGCCTTCGTATGAAAGGGAGTGCCGGTGGACATAATGGCGTGAAATCAACAATTTCGCATTTAGGAACGCAAGAGTTTCAACGTATCCGTATGGGAATTGATCGCCCGAAAAATGGGATGAAGGTAGTAGATTACGTATTAGGACGTTTTACATCCGAAGAGATTCCTGATGTCAATCATTCCATTGAAAAAGCAGCGGATGCATGTGAAGAGTGGTTAAATAAGCCTTTTCTCCAAATCATGAATACTTTCAACAGTTAAGGTTATGATTGGGAATATTTTATTTTATTTTTACCCATACTAGTAGTAACTGGATATTTAGGAGGCTAGTATGGAAGGGTATTATTATTGTAGGCATTGCGGGAGTAATGTAGGCTCCGTTACCGCAGAAAAAGTATATAGCGACGTTTTATTTCAACTAACAGAGCAAGAGGTAGTAGAGATGATTCATTTTCATGAGAATGGAAATATATATATAAAAACGATTTGTGAATCGTGCCAAGAAACGCTCGCATCTTATCCTGAGTATTATGAATATGAAAAATTTCTACAATAAAATGTTGTCGCTTTGGCATGTCCAAAGCATTTTTCTGTTTTCTTTTTCCAAAATATTTGCATAAAATATGGTGACTTGCTCTTTATGTTGAGAGGAGTTTTGATAATGATAGGTTTATTAGAGCAATTTTATAAAAATGAAGAAATACAATCGGTTATTAATGGGTTAGAAGATGGTTTAAAAGAACAACTTATATCAGGTATGGCAACATCTTCTCGTTCATTATTAATGGCAGCTTTATATAAAAAAACAAAGAAATCGCAACTTATTGTCACACACAATCTATATCAAGCACAAAAGGTACATGAAGATTTAGTGGCATTACTTGGTGAAAAAGATGTATGGCTGTACCCAGTAAACGAATTAATTGCATCAGAAATCGGTGTTGCAAGTCCAGAATTAAAAGCGCAACGCATTGAGGTGCTAAATCGTTTAGCGGCAGGAGAGAATGGGGTTATTGTAGCGCCAGTCGCAGGATTACGTAGATTTTTACCGATAAAAGAATTATGGAAGCAAAAGCAAATTGAAATTAATCTAGGGCAAGAGATTGATTTAGAGGCGCTCTTGCATACATTACATCATATTGGCTACGAACGTAAGTCGATGGTAGAAGCTCCGGGGGAGTTCAGTTTGCGCGGGGGCATATTAGATATTTACCCATTAACTGAAGAATTACCATTCCGTATTGAATTCTTCGATACAGAAGTCGATTCTATTCGATTATTTGATGTGGATGAACAGCGTTCTCAAGATAAAAAGGAAAGTGTTAAGTTTGGTCCGGCAACAGAGTTTTTATTTTCACAGGAAGAATTGAAATCGGGAATTAAGCATCTTGAAGAAGGTTTGACTAAGACGATGCAAAAACTTTCCGATGACAAATTAAAGACTGCAGTGCTTGAGACAGTAAGTCATGAAATTGAAATGTTGAAAAATGGCCAAAGTATAGAACAGATGTTTAAATATTTATCTATTTTCTATAAAGAACCTGCTAGTCTGATAGATTATTTACCAGAAGATGGTGTTGTAATTTTAGATGAAATCTCTCGTATTCAAGAAACAGCATCACATCTTGAAACGGAAGAAGCGGAATGGTATATATCACTTCTTGGTGAAGGAACAATAATTCAGGATTTATCTTTCTCCCACTCATTTGAGGGATTTCTTCATCATAAAAAAAGAAGTTTTGTATATTTAACGTTATTCTTACGCCATATAGCACATACGCATCCGCAAAACATTGTGAATGTGACATGTAAAACAATGCAAGATTTCCATGGGCAGATGCAGTTATTAAAAACTGAAATTGATAGATGGAATGAAGGGCACTTTACGACTGTTGTGCTTGGAACAGATGATGAACGTGTAAAAAAACTACAACATATTTTAAGTGATTATGATATTGAAGCGGATATTGTAGAGGGCACAGATATTTTATTGCCTGGAAGGTTACAGATTGCTGTAGGTGATTTACATGCAGGATTTGAAATGCCGATGCAAAAGCTCGTTGTCATTACTGAAAAGGAGCTTTTTCATAAGAAAGTTAAAAAATCACAACGTAAGCAAAAGTTATCTAATGCTGAGCGTATTAAAAGTTATTCGGAATTAAAAGTTGGAGATTATGTAGTTCATGTAAATCATGGTATAGGTAAATTTTTAGGTATTGAGACATTAGAGATTAATGGTGTTCATAAAGATTATTTAAATATTAAATATCAAGGTAACGATAAGCTATATGTTCCAATTGAACAAATCGATCAAGTGCAAAAATATGTGGGTTCTGAAGGTAAGGATCCGAAAGTTTATAAATTAGGCGGGAACGATTGGAAGAAGGTCAAAACGAAGGTTGAAAAATCTGTACAAGACATTGCAGATGACCTAATTAAATTATATGCTGAGCGCGAAGCTTCAAAAGGCTATGCATATACACCAGATACGGCAGAACAACAAGAATTTGAATCTTCCTTCCCGTATCAAGAGACAGATGACCAATTACGTTCTATTGAAGAAATTAAGAAAGATATGGAACGCGGACGTCCGATGGATAGGCTTCTTTGTGGTGATGTAGGATATGGAAAGACCGAAGTAGCTATTCGTGCAGCATTTAAAGCAATCATGGATGAAAAACAAGTTGCGATTTTAGTACCGACAACAATTCTGGCACAACAACACTATGAAACAATTCGAGAGCGTTTTCAAGATTACCCGATTAATATAGGGTTACTAAGTAGATTCCGCACGCGGAAACAACAAAACGAAACGCTTAAGGGGTTAAAAGATGGCACAGTAGATATTGTAATCGGAACGCATCGTATTTTATCTAAAGATGTTACTTATAAAGATTTAGGACTTCTTATTATTGATGAAGAACAAAGATTTGGTGTGACGCATAAAGAAAAAATTAAACAATTAAAAGCAAATGTTGATGTGTTAACCCTAACGGCAACGCCAATTCCACGTACACTTCACATGTCTATGCTTGGTGTGCGTGACTTATCTGTCATTGAAACGCCACCAGAAAATCGTTTCCCAGTCCAAACGTATGTGGTGGAATATAATCCAGCGTTAATGAGAGAAGCGATAGAGCGAGAGCTTGCAAGAGGTGGGCAAATTTACTTCTTATATAACCGGGTAGAGGATATCGAAAGAAAAGCAGATGAAATTTCGATGCTAGTTCCAGACGCTCGTGTAACATACGCACATGGGAAAATGAACGAAAGTGAATTAGAGTCTGTTATGCTATCGTTTTTAGAGGGACAGCATGATGTTCTTGTAAGTACAACAATTATTGAAACAGGTGTAGATATCCCGAACGTTAATACGTTAATTGTATTTGATGCAGATCGTATGGGACTATCGCAGTTGTATCAGCTTCGTGGGCGTGTTGGGCGTTCTAATCGCGTTGCATATGCATACTTTGCATACAAACGTGATAAAGTGCTATCAGAAGTTGCAGAGAGACGTCTACAAGCAATTAAAGAGTTCACAGAGCTTGGATCTGGTTTCAAAATTGCGATGAGAGATTTATCAATTCGTGGTGCGGGTAACTTGTTAGGGGCAGAACAACACGGGTTTATTGATTCTGTCGGATTTGATCTATATTCTCAAATGTTAAAAGATGCAATTGAACAGCGCAGAGGAACCGATGGAGTTGAAAATACAGTTAATGTTGAAATTGATTTAGAAGTAGATGCGTATTTACCAGATGCTTATATTTCAGATAGTAAACAAAAGATTATGATGTATAAACAATTTAGAGGTGTTTCTACAATTGAGGATATTGAAGAATTACAGGAAGAGATGATCGATAGATTTGGTGATTACCCACAAGAAGTTGGTTATTTATTACAAATTGCAAATATTAAAGTATTGGCAATGAAAGAACAAATCGAATTAATTAAGCAAAATAAATTTGAAGTAACAATTCTGTTCTCAGAACAAGCAAGCCAAAATATTGATGGTGGAAAATTATTCATGCTTGGAAATAGTTTTGGGCGTATGATCGGTCTTGGAATGGAAGGATCACAATTGAAAATCGTTATGAAAACGAATGGATTAGAGACATCGAAGTGGTTAACAATTGCTGAAAATTTATTAAAAGGCTTACCAGATGTAAAAAAAGAAGTAATAAATGCCTAATATTAGATAAAAAAATACAATTCGACGTGCATAGAAGAACTAATGTGTAAAATACTATGTCTAACAGTTGGTGATTTTTACATGAACAGGTAAATTCACCACTTTGATCATCAGTAGAAAGTGAGGCAGCATTAGAATGAAAGCAACTGGAATCGTACGTCGAATTGATGATTTAGGCAGGGTAGTAATCCCGAAGGAAATTCGTAGAACTTTACGTATTCGAGAAGGAGACCCACTAGAAATATTTGTTGATCGCGATGGAGAAGTAATTTTGAAGAAATATTCTCCGATTAGTGAATTAGGGGATTTTGCAAAAGAATATACGGAAGCTTTATACGATAGCTTAGGACATAATGTGCTTGTATGTGATCGTGATTCTATTATCGCAGTAGCAGGCATATCTAAAAAAGAATACTTAAATAAAAGTGTTGGCGATTTAATTGAGAAGACAATGGAAGAGCGTAAGTCTGTAATTATGACGGACGAAAGCGAAATTTCAATTATTGATGGAGTAACAGAAAAAGTTAGCTCCTATACAATTGGCCCGATTGTTGCGAATGGGGATCCAATTGGAGCTGTTATTATCTTCTCTAAAGAGGCTATTATAAGTGAAGTAGAGCATAAGTCAGTAAATACAGCAGCGAGCTTCTTAGCGAAGCAAATGGAGCAGTAAAGATATATAATTTTAGAAGTTGCAATCTTTCCTAATTATGATATTTCTTTTGAAAAATCAATTATTTGGAGATATAGGTATATTGAATGAAGGTAGCGCTTTGCTACCTTTTTTCGTTGAACACTTTTAGTTTTGTAAGAACTCTTTATTACTCGTGGGTGTAAGGGAGCCTGTTTTTTCTTTGTGATATAATACGAGAGGTGAGAATAGAAAAAGGAGTTTTCTTGTATGGAAGCGAAGAAGTATCAAGCCTTTTGGCGTGGGGCTATTATATTAACGATCGCAAGTTTTATTACAAAAGTATTAAGCGCTTTTTACCGTATTCCATATCAAAACATAGCGGGAGATGTTGGTTTTTATATTTACCAACAAATTTATCCGTTTTATGGATTTTGTTTAATTTTAGCTACTTATGGATTCCCTATTATAATTTCAAAAATGGTTGCAGAAAGATTAGAAAGAGGAAAACAAAAAGAAGCAGAAGAAATAATTTGTGTATCTTTTTGGTTTTTATTAGGAATTGGCTTTATAGGGTTTTTCACATTGTTCTTTGGTGCCGAAACGATTGCATCGGCTATGGGTGATGTACACTTATATAAGTTATTACGTGTTATTTCATTTTCATTCATATTAATGCCATTCTTATCCGTAGCGAGAGGATATTTTCAAGGATTTAATAATATGATGCCGACGGCTGTTTCACAAGTAATTGAACAAACGATTCGTGTATCTATTATTGTCTTTTTATCACTATTCCTAATTGCTCACGGATTTGATCTATATACAGTCGGTGCAGGTGCTATGTTAGGTTCGATTGCAGGCGGGCTTATTGGGATTATCGTACTTTTACTTTATATGCGTCATGATTTTCGCGCCATTTTCTTTAAAAGCTTGAAGAGAGTTGGGGGAAAAAGAAGAATTGTTAAAATCCTTTTTTGGCAAGGAATAGCTATTTGTGTTAGTAATTTAGTCCTTATTTTTATACAAATGGCAGATTCAGTTTCCTTCTATACTTTACTCATTGGGGCAGGGGAACAGGCTGAAAGTGCAAAGGTACTAAAAGGTGTTTATGACAGAAGTATCCCTCTCATGCAATTAGGTACTGTCGTGACAACTTCTTTCTCATTGTCACTTATTCCAATTATTACAGCGGCAAAGGAAAGAGGAGATCTTGCTTTTATTCAAGAAAAGGTAAAGTTAGCGATGAAAATAACACTTGTTATTGGATTTGCAGCAGCCATCGGATTAACTTGCATTATTCAGCCTACAAATATTATGTTATTTGAGAATAGTGATGGGTCAGATGTGTTATCGATTTTATCTTTATCTATTTTATTTAGTTCATTGTCAATTACAACTGCTTCTATTTTACAAGGGCTGGGACAAACATTAAAACCAGCAATATTCGTTGTATTTGGAGGTTGTTTGAAGTTAGTTTTAAACTATATGTTAATGCCGCATTTTGGAGTTAAAGGAGCTGCGATTGCAACTTTAATTGCGCTTGTTGTAATTGCCTTGTTAAATAGTGTATTACTTATGCAATCTGTATCGGGGTCGCTTATTGATAAGCAGAAGATGTTCGGTATAGTTATTAGTGGTATCGGTATGGGATTTGTATTAATAATGTTTATTCGTGTGTTACAAATGTCTGGGTTAGTAATTGATGGGAATCATAGAGGAATCGCGACATTTGAAGCGTTGTTAGGTGTAGCTATTGGCGGATTGACATACATGTTTTTAATTTTAAAATTACGTGTATTTACAAAAGAAGAATTAGGATCCGTTATGAAAAAAGAGAAAAAAGAAGGTTCATTGAAGAAGAGTGGATAGAGGTGACAGGTTGTGAGTGGAATCATTACTATTTTAGGATTAGGTGCTGGTGAATTAGATCAGCTAACGATGGGCGTATACCGAAAGATAAAAGTAGCAGACCATATGTTTGTTAGAACGAAGGAGCACCCGGTTATAGAAGAGTTGGAGAAAGAAGGTATAAAATATACGGCTTTCGACAATATATATGAAGCGCATGATACATTTGAAATTGTATATGAAACAATTGCGAATACATTGCTAGAACAAGCTGAAGGTGCAGAAATTATTTATGCTGTTCCAGGTCATCCGCTAGTAGCAGAAAGAACAGTTCAGCTACTTTTAGAAAAAGGAGAAGTAGCAAATGTTGAAGTGCGAATTGAAGGTGGACAAAGTTTCCTTGATCCAATGTTCGCAAGTTTAAAAATCGATCCGATTGAAGGATTCCAATTAATTGATGCTACATCATTTGAAAGAGGGCAATTAGAATTACGTCAACATTTAATCTTTTGCCAAGTGTATGATGCGTTCGTTGCTTCAGATGTGAAGTTAACATTAATGGAAATATTGCCAGATGATTATGAAGTGTATATCGTAACAGCTGCAGGAACTTCGTTTGAACAAGTCAAAAAGGTACCGTTGTACATGTTAGATCATGAAACAGAATTGAATAATTTAACGAGTGTGTATGTACCACCAGTTCAGGAACGTGCATCCTTGTATCAACAGTTTGATGTACTGAGAGAAATTATTGCAGACCTTCGTGGACCGAATGGTTGTCCGTGGGATAAAAAGCAAACACATCAATCTTTAAAGAAGTATTTAATTGAGGAAGCTTATGAAGTATTGGAAGCAATTGATGAAGAGGACGATGATCACTTAGTAGAAGAGCTAGGTGATATATTATTACAAGTCATGCTTCATGCCCAAATTGGAGAGGATGAAGGTTGGTTCTCCATCGATGATATTATTCGAACTTTATCGGAGAAAATGGTTCGTCGTCATCCACATGTGTTTGGAAATGCAGATGTAAATAATGCTGAAGAAGTGATTGCGAATTGGGAAGAAATTAAAAAACAAGAAAAGGGATTCGTAAAAGAATCTGTTTTAACTGGAATTCCAAAAAGTTTGCCGCAATTAATGCGTGCCTATGAAATTCAGAAGAAAGCTGGAAAGGTTGGATTTGATTGGGTTGATGTACAGCCAATGATAGAGAAAGCCCTAGAAGAATGGCAAGAATTCCAGCAAGAAGTTATAAATATGGATGAGGAAAAGATGCTAGGTGAATTTGGCGATTTACTATTTGCATTTGTTAACATAGCTCGTCATTATAAATTAGATCCAGAAGAAGCATTACGTTCAACTAATGAGAAATTTATGGGGCGTTTTTTATACATGGAAGCAAAAGTAGCTGAAATGAATAAAGAAATGCAAGATCTGTCATTAGAACAGTTGGATGTTTTATGGGAAGAGGCAAAGCAAACAGAGCGTTAATAGGGGGATTTGATATGCGTCTAGATAAATTTTTGAAAGTGTCACGTTTAATTAAAAGAAGAACATTAGCAAAAGAAGTATCTGATCAAGGAAGAATATCTATCAATGGTCAAGTCGCAAAAGCGAGTTCAGATGTGAAAGTGGCTGATGAATTAACAATTCGTTTCGGTCAAAAAATAGTAACGGTGAAAGTAAATGAATTGAAAGAAACAACAAAAAAAGAAGATGCAGCAAATATGTATAGCCTAGTTCGCGAAGAAAAAGTAAAAGCAGAAGAGGGCTTGTTCTAAAATCTGCTATCCCTTCATACATTACTATTAGCTAGTATAAAGCTATGGGGGGATTTTCGTGAATAATGGTTACTCACCTATGTCTTCTAATCAACAAAATGTTTCTGTAGAGCATGATATTATTATGCGTGGTAGGCGTGTGATCGATATTACTGGTGTAAAACAAGTAGAGAGTTTTGATAGCGAAGAATTTTTACTCGAGACTGTGATGGGTTTTTTAACAATTCGTGGACAAAATTTGCAAATGAAGAATTTAGATGTGGAAAAAGGTGTTGTATCGATTAAAGGCAAGATTCATGAGATGTTGTATATTGATGAGAATCAAGGGGAGAAAACTAAAGGCTTCTTTAGTAAGTTGTTTAAATGAGTCTAACAATTCAGTTGTATACAATGCTTTCGATGATCGGAATGGGTGCTTGGATTGGAGCATCATTAGATACATACCAACGTTTTTTAAAGCGTCAGGAACGTAAACGTTGGATTGTATTTATACATGATATACTATTTTGGGTTGTCCAAGCATTATTCGTTTTTTATGTATTACTTCTCGTAAATGAAGCTGAACTACGTATATATGTATTTTTGGCATTATTATGTGGTTTTGCGGCATATCAAAGCTTATTGAAAGCACTATACATGAGGTTGCTAAATTTTCTCATCTATATTTTTGTGCAAACAACACATTTTTTTGTTCGAATTATACAGCTACTCATGATAAAACCTGTTATTATTATAGCGCAGCTATTTATTGCATTTATATTATTCTTATTTCGTATACTGCTTTCAATTGGACATGTGTTATGGAAAATGGTGATTTGGATATTACTTTTCATATGGAAAGTTTTTTTCTGGCCTGTTCGATTTATTGCTTTGCTCATATGGAAACTTCTCCCTAATCGTGTTAAACTTTTTATAATGAAACATGTAGGGTTCCTGCAATATATAGCAAAATTGAAGGGACACATCTTCCAACTATGGGAGCGTATAAAAAAGAAGTTAGGGGGACCTCGGAAATGAGGGAACTGAGACAAAGAACAATCGAAAAACAGAGTCCAAATCCTGTTAAAGAGCATATAATACAAACGGATGAGAACAGGAAGCGACTTTATCGCCGTTTAGCGGTTTTTCTTGTCTTTGCTTTTACAATTATTGCGAGTATTAGTGTAACTTTTTATCAACAAAACAGTTCCATTAAAGCAAAAGAAGCAAAAGTTAAGGACATGAAAAAAGAACTAGATTCATTAACGAATAAAGAAAAAAGTCTAAAAGACGAAGTTCAAAAGTTAAATGATGAAGAGTACGTATTAAAGATTGCTAGAAGGGATTATTTCTTCTCCGGAAAAGGGGAGATAATTTTTCCTGTTTCTAAGTAAAGTATGTCTTATTGACACTATATTTTAGGATTATATATAATAAAGTAAAATTTGACTTTTTAATCACTAAGGAGGAGCATTTTTTTTATGTCAATCGAGGTAGGCAGCAAGTTACAGGGTAAAGTAACAGGTATTACAAATTTTGGGGCTTTTGTGGAGCTGCCAGAAGGCTTAACGGGTCTTGTTCATATTAGTGAAGTTGCTGATAATTATGTGAAAGATATTAACGATCACTTAAAAGTGGGCGACCAAGTAGAAGTAAAAGTTATTAATGTTGAAAAAGATGGGAAAATTGGTCTATCTATTAAAAAAGCGAAAGAACGTGAAAAAACAGAAGGAGATCGTCCACGCGGTGAATACCAACGCGGTGGTGATCAACAACGTTCTGGACGTCCACAACGTAATAATCGCTCTTTCAACAGAGATAATCGCGGTGGCGGTAACGACCGAGCTCCAAAAGAAACATTTGAGCAAAAGATGGCACGCTTTTTAAAGGATAGCGAAGATCGTTTAACTTCTTTAAAGCGTAACACAGAGTCTAAACGTGGTGGCCGTGGCGCACGTCGCGGATAATAAGAACGTTTAGTTTTTAACATATAGAGAGGTACCCAGAGTGATGGCTCAGGGTGCTTTTTTATATGCGAAAATATATTTTTTAAAAAAATTTTTGAGATGTGTTGACTTTAAATGATATCTGATGTAAGATACTAATTGTCCGTTAAATAAGACGACATGGCGGTGTAGCTCAGCTGGCTAGAGCGTACGGTTCATACCCGTGAGGTCGGGGGTTCGATCCCCTCCGCCGCTATATTTAATTTAACGGCCCGTTGGTCAAGTGGTTAAGACACCGCCCTTTCACGGCGGTAACACGGGTTCGAATCCCGTACGGGTCATCTAAAAAGATCATGCAAACTTGCATGATCTTTTTTTGTTAAATAAAAAAGTAAGACATACAATACTTCTACAAAATCACCTTAAATTTTCTGAATCTTCAATATAATAAAGAGAGATAAATTACATACTATGTATATATGTAGAGTTATTTCGAATAAAAAGTCGAACGATTATAAAAGTGAAAACTGTTGTTTTGACAAAAATCCCAATAAGCATCTTTTATAATGACAGTAATTAAACTATGCAGGTGGTGTTAAAAATATGCCTAAAGCAGGAAGGAATACTATGAATACAAGTGCATTGGCAATGAATGAAAGTCAGCTTGGAGGAATAAAGTGGACGAGTAAGTTGCGAATGAAGTTTGAACAAGTTTTCTTTAGATGGGGATTTATTATTGTTGTTATTGGTTTTCTTTTGGGAAGAGCATATATATTAACAAACATTTTACCGTTTGCATTACCGTTTTTCGCTGCCGTTTATGTTATGAAGCGAGATAAAATGCCGCTCGCATTCCTAGCTTTAATGGGAGGAGCACTTTCAGTTTCGATAGATAATTTATTTTTTACTTTCGCGTCTATCTTTACTTTCTTCATTTATAATATCTTCTTTAGTCGGTTTACACGTAAAACTGTTGGACTTGTACCATTCCAAGTATTTATCTCCGCATTAACCGCACATTTAGTTGTTGTATATTTTGCACAGCAAACTATCACCATGTACGATTTGCTCGTTAGTACGATTGAAGCGGGGCTTAGTTTCGTATTAACGATGATATTTTTACAAAGTGTTCCGCTCTTAGTAGAAAGGAAAGGGAAACAACAAGCATTAGAGACAGAAGAAATTGTTTGTTTAATTATATTACTAGCATCTGTTTTAACAGGTACGACGGATTGGTTTGTATATGACGCTTCTATTCAACATATTTTCACTAGATATTTAGTGTTAGTATTTGCCTTCATCGCCGGCGCTGCTACAGGATCCACAGTTGGGGTTGTCACCGGCTTAATATTAAGTTTAGCGAATGTGTCCAGTTTGTCTCAGCTTAGCCTTCTTGCTTTTTCTGGATTGCTTGGAGGGTTATTGAAAGAAGGGAAGCGTCTAGGCGTTAGTTTAGGTTTGTTAATTGGGACAAGCTTAATTACATTATATGTAGATAAACAAACGAACATTGTAACAACTTTAATTGAATCAGGTGTGGCAATTGTTTTCTTTTTATTAACACCGAAACTTGTTCTGGATCGCATTGCTAAATTTATGCCGGGAACACAAGAGCATTCACAAGATCAACAACAATATTTAAGAAGAATGCGCGATGTTACAGCGAACAAAATTAATCAATTTGCAAATGTGTTTGCGGCTTTATCTAATAGCTTTTCTGTATATGGTTATGTGGAAGAGGAAGATAAAGAAACAGAGGCAGATTTATTTTTAAGTACAATTACTGCGAAAACATGTCAAACGTGCTTTAAAAAGGATCAATGCTGGGTGGTTAATTTCGACAAAACGTATGATTATATGAAACAAATAATGAGTGAAACGGAAGAAGGAACACTGCAGCATAATCGGAAGTTAGTTCGTGAATGGGACAAGCATTGTGTGAGAGGTAAGAAAGTAACAGATTTAGTAGCCGGTGAATTAGATCACTTTTATGAGGGACAAAAATTACGAAAACAAATGAAAGAAAATCGCAGAATAGTAGCGGAGCAATTATTAGGCGTATCAAAAGTTATGGAGGATTTCGCACAGGAAATACAAAGAGAGCGAGAAAATCATCAAGTACAGGAAGAACAAATTTTGCAAGCGTTTCGTGATTTTGGCGTCGAAGTGGAGCATGTTGATATTTATTGTTTAGATAGAGGGAGCATTGATATTGAGATGTTAATTCCGGCTGCATCTAATGAGCATGGTGAGTGCGAAAAATTAGTTGCGCCGATGCTTTCGGATATTCTAAAAGAAAATATTGTCGTTAAACATGAAGAAAAGTCTTCTTATCCAAATGGTCACAGTTTAATATCATTTGGTTCAGCAAAGACGTATTCTCTTGATACGGGGTTGGCTACAGCTGCAAAAGGCGGTGGGTTTGTTTCGGGGGATTCTTATGCGATGATGGATTTGAGTGTGGGTAAATATGCACTTGCGATTAGTGACGGTATGGGAAATGGGCAACGAGCTCATATGGAGAGTAAGGAAACGGTAAAATTATTACAAAAGATACTTCAATCAGGTATCGATGAGGAAATAGCAATTAAATCGATCAATTCAATTCTTTCTTTAAGAACGACAGAAGAGATGTTTACAACGCTGGATTTGGCGATGGTAGATTTACGGGATGCGAATGCGAAATTTTTAAAGATCGGATCGACGCCGAGTTTTGTTAAACGCGCAAATAATATTTTGAAAATTGAAGCAAGTAATTTGCCAATGGGGATCATTGAAGATGTTGAGGTTGATGTAGTGGGTGAGCAATTAAAAACGGGCGATATTCTTATTATGATGAGCGATGGTATTTTTGAAGGAGCGCAGCATGTGGAGAACCATGAATTATGGATGAAACGAAAAATTAAGGAACTGCAAACCGAGGACCCGCAAGAAATTGCTGATATCATTATGGAAGAAGTGATTCGTTCTTGTGATGGTTATATAAATGACGATATGACAATTGTTGTGGCGAAAGTAAAGAAGAATATGCCAAAGTGGGCTACGATTCCAATTGTAGGAATGCAGGCGCAATAAAGTAAAACTTTTATCTGCTACTGATTCATATAGTCTATTCTGAAAAACCTAGGCGAATTCCTAGGTTTTTTTGCTTTAAAAGGTAATGTTATTATTTTTTTGAATATGTGCGGAGGATGTAAGATAAAAATGTAATTTTTGTATATCTTTTTTTTGCACAATGTTTGTAAAAGTTGTACCATTATAGACAAGGTAACTAACGTTGCTGTTCTTGTTTAATGAAAGGTGATTACGAAGTTGAAAGATACATTTGTTGAAAAGGTAGATGACTTTGTAAAGCAGCATGATGTATTAAAGGAACGTTCAACAATTGTTGTAGGAGTTTCGGGTGGCCCTGACTCTTTAGCTCTTCTATATTATTTGTTAGAAAAAAGGGCAGAAAAACAGTTGGAAATTGTAGTAGCGCATGTGGATCATATGTTTAGAGGCGATGAATCTCATGAGGATCTACAGTTTGTGCAGGATCTTTGCAAAGGACTGGGAGTTATTTGCGAAACGATAAGGGTTAACGTGTCGCAATATCAACAGCAATACGGAATGAATGCGCAGGTTGCTGCTAGAGAATGCAGATATGCATTTTTGGAAAGAATAATGAAGAAATATGATGCGAGATATGTAGCTCTTGGGCATCATGGAGATGATCAAGTAGAAACGATTTTAATGCGCCTTGTACGAGGGAGTACTCCGAAAGGGTATGCAGGAATTGCAGTGAAGCGTCCTTTTCATAATGGATATTTAATTAGGCCTTTACTTGGAGTAACGAAGGAAGAAATTGTTAATTACTGTAATGAGCTAAATTTAATTCCCCGTATAGATCCGAGTAATAAAAAGGAAGTATATACAAGGAATCGATTACGTAAATATGTCCTTCCTCATTTGAAAGAAGAAAATCCACAAGTGCATGAGAAATTTCAAAAATTTAGCGTGCAGATGCAAGAGGATGAGGCTTATTTGCAGGAATTAGCTTTTGAGAAAATGAATAAAGTAATTACAAAAAAAAGTGATAAACAAATTAGCTTATCAATTCCTGCCTTTGAATCCATGTCTATGCCTTTACAAAGAAGAGGGATTCAACTAATATTAAACTATCTTTATGAATATAAGATTCCATCTTCTCTTTCCTCTATACATATTGACAAAGTGATTGAGTTTTTTAAGCGGACACAACCTTCGGGTTCACTTGATTTCCCAGGTGATTTAAAAATTGTTCGCACATACGAGGAGTGTAGCTTTGGATTTAAACAAGAAATTGTTTCTCCTTTTTCGCAAGATTTATCAGTACCCGGGACAATTACGCTATCGAACGGGGATGAACTTGTAATAGAGGTGAGCGAAGATATACCAAGTAACATGAATGAAACAGTATTTGTTGCTAAGTATAATGATATATCATATCCACTTCGTATTCGTTCTAGGGAAAATGGAGATCGCATGTCAATACAAGGTATGAATGGCACAAAAAAGATAAAAACTATTTTTATCGAAGCAAAAGTACCAAGAGAAAAAAGAGAAGCATGGCCGGTCGTTTGTGATGCAAGTGGGAATATTATTTGGATACCCTTGTTGAAGCGATCTGCATTTGCTGTTTCGAAAGAGATGGCAAAGAAGGATAAATATATGATTATTCACTACAAAAGCAAGGAGTCTTCCGGGAGGATAATGAAATGATGAATCAAGATATCGAAAAAGTATTAATTTCTGAAGAACAAATACAAGAAAAGGTGCGCGAATTAGGTGCAATTATTGCAGAGGATTATAAAAACACAGTACCTCTTGCAATTGGTGTATTAAAAGGCGCAATGCCATTCATGGCAGATTTATTAAAGAGAACAGATACATATCTTGAAATGGATTTTATGGCTGTATCTAGTTACGGTCACTCTACTGTTTCAACAGGCGAAGTGAAAATTTTAAAAGATCTTGATACTTCTGTAGAAGGTCGCGATATTTTAATCGTTGAGGATATTATTGATAGCGGTCTTACGCTAAGTTACTTAGTGGACCTATTTAAATATCGTAAAGCGAAGTCTGTAAAAATTGTTACGTTATTAGACAAACCAACAGGCCGCAAGGTAGATTTGAAAGCGGATTATGTTGGATTTACTGTCCCACATGAATTTGTTGTAGGATATGGATTAGATTATAAAGAGCAGTACCGTAATCTTCCTTATGTAGGAGTATTAAAACCAAGCGTTTACTCAAATTAATTAAATACAGGCGTTACAATTGTATAGGAAAGTTTTTCTATGTTACGATTTACAATAGTGTTTATGCCGTGAGAGGAGGTTAGGAATGAATCGTATCTTCCGTAATACCATCTTTTATTTACTGATATTCCTAGTAGTAATTGGAATCGTGAGCTATTTTAATGGTTCAACGCAAAAAACGACATCAGTTAGCTACGATAAATTCATTACTAAACTAGAAAAAGGTGAAGTGCGCAATGTGCAACTTCAACCGAAAAATGGTGTGTTTGAGGTAAAAGGACAATTTAATACTTCTAGCCAAGGAGAACAATTTGTTACTTATGCACCAAATACTGAGGAATTACAAAAGAAAATTAATGATAAAGCGCAAGGTGCTGAAGTTAAGTATCAACCAGCAGAAGAAACAAGTGCTTGGGTAACCTTCTTTACTTCTATCATTCCGTTTGTCATTATCTTCATTTTATTCTTCTTCTTATTAAACCAAGCTCAAGGCGGCGGTAGCCGTGTTATGAACTTCGGGAAAAGTAAGGCGAAGTTATATAATGACGAAAAGAAAAAAGTTCGTTTCAGAGATGTTGCTGGAGCGGATGAAGAGAAACAAGAGCTTGTTGAGGTAGTTGAATTCTTGAAAGATCCTCGTAAGTTTGCTGAAGTTGGTGCCCGTATTCCTAAGGGTGTTCTGTTAGTGGGACCTCCAGGTACAGGTAAAACTTTATTAGCACGTGCTGTTGCAGGTGAAGCTGGCGTTCCGTTCTTCTCTATCAGTGGTTCTGACTTCGTAGAGATGTTTGTCGGTGTCGGTGCATCCCGTGTACGTGATTTATTCGAAAATGCAAAGAAAAATGCTCCTTGTATCATTTTCATTGATGAAATTGATGCAGTAGGACGTCAACGTGGCGCAGGTCTTGGTGGTGGCCATGATGAGCGTGAGCAAACGCTGAACCAATTACTTGTTGAAATGGATGGATTCGGTGCAAACGAAGGTATTATTATCATCGCTGCAACAAACCGTCCCGATATTCTTGATCCAGCATTATTACGTCCAGGTCGTTTTGACCGTCAAATTACAGTAGATCGTCCAGATGTAAATGGTCGTGAAGCTGTACTTAAAGTACATGCTCGTAATAAACCGCTTGATGATCATATCAACTTAAGAGCAATTGCAACTCGTACACCAGGGTTCTCTGGTGCCGATCTTGAAAACTTATTAAACGAAGCTGCTTTAGTAGCTGCGCGTCAAGATAAGAAGAAAATTGATATGAGTGACATTGATGAAGCGACGGATCGTGTTATTGCAGGTCCAGCTAAGAAAAGTCGTGTTATCTCTGAAAAAGAACGTAATATCGTTGCATTCCATGAAGCTGGCCATACTGTAATTGGTGTTGTCCTTGATGAAGCAGATATCGTTCATAAAGTAACAATTGTCCCTCGTGGTCAAGCTGGTGGATATGCAGTAATGCTTCCGAAAGAAGATCGTTACTTCATGACAAAACCAGAGTTACTTGATAAAATCACTGGTTTACTTGGTGGTCGAGTAGCTGAAGAGATTGTGTTTGGTGAAGCAAGCACAGGTGCTCACAACGACTTCCAACGTGCGACTGGTATTGCAAGACGTATGGTTACGGAGTTCGGTATGAGTGATAAGCTTGGACCGATGCAATTCGGTAGCTCGCAAGGTGGTCAAGTGTTCTTAGGAAGAGACTTCCATTCAGAACAAAACTACAGTGATGCAATTGCACATGAAATCGATGTGGAAATGCAAACGATTATAAAAGAATGTTATGCCCGCGCGAAACAAATTCTTACTGAAAAACGTGATAAGCTAGATATTATTGCGAAAACGTTACTTGAAGTAGAAACGTTAGATGCAGAGCAAATCAATCATTTATATGATTACGGCAGATTGCCAGAGCGTCCAACATCTTCAGATGATGTAAAAGTAAACATCAATATGAAGAAGGACGATGAAGACGTAGAAGATAAGTAAGAGATAAAGGAGTGACAATTGTCGCTCCTTTTTTATTTGTAGAAAAATACTAAGTCGGAAAAATTTTTAATAAAATTAGTATTAAAAATTGAAATAGAGAGTAATCTTTTTGTAAAATGATGAGGATAGAAAAGCTGATTATATAAGTATGTGTGATATGATGTTTTTATAAGTTTTATACATACTACATAAATATAGATTAAATAAGATAAGTGGTGAGAATATGATTTTTGTATTGGATGTAGGGAACACAAATGCTGTACTAGGCGTATTTCAAGATGGGGAACTTCGTCAGCATTGGCGTATGGAAACAGATCGTCACAAGACGGAAGATGAATATGGAATGCTTGTAAAGCAGTTACTTGAGCATGAGGGTCTTTCATTTGAAGATGTGAAAGGTATTATTGTGTCTTCAGTTGTACCACCAATTATGTTTGCTTTAGAGCGCATGTGTGAAAAGTATTTTAAAATTAAACCGCTTGTAGTAGGGCCCGGGATAAAAACAGGGCTAAATATTAAATATGAAAATCCGCGTGAAGTAGGCGCAGACCGAATTGTAAATGCAGTAGCGGGAATCCATTTATATGGAAGTCCGCTTATTATTGTCGATTTCGGTACGGCTACCACATATTGTTATATTAACGAAGAGAAGCATTACATGGGTGGAGTTATTACACCGGGAATTATGATTTCAGCGGAAGCCTTATATAGTAGAGCGGCAAAACTTCCTCGTATTGAAATTACAAAACCAAGTAGTGTTATTGGGAAGAATACAGTAAGTGCGATGCAATCTGGTATTCTTTACGGATATGTTGGACAAGTGGAAGGTATTGTTAAGCGTATGAAAGAGGAAGCTAAACAGGAACCAAAAGTTATTGCAACAGGTGGATTAGCGAAATTAATTTCAGAAGAATCAAATGTAATTGATATCGTAGATCCGTTTTTAACGTTAAAAGGTTTGTATATGTTATATGAGCGTAATGCAAATTTACAGTATGAGAAAGGTGAATAAATAAGTATGAAAGATTATTTAGTAAAAGCTTTAGCATTTGATGGAGAAGTACGTGCGTATAGTGTGCGTACAACAAATACAGTAAGTGAAGCGCAAAGACGTCACGACACGTGGAGAACTGCTTCAGCAGCGCTTGGCCGTTCTTTAACTGCGGGTACAATGATGGGTGCGATGTTAAAAGGTAATCAAAAGTTAACAATTAAGGTAGAGGGTAACGGTCCGATTGGTCCAATCTTAGTGGATGCTCATGCAAATGGGGATGTACGTGGTTATGTAACGAATCCGCATGTTGATTTTGAAGGAACAGAACAAGGAAAACTACGTGTATATCAAGCGGTGGGAACAGAAGGATTTGTAACTGTAATTAAAGATATTGGTATGCGCGAGCCGTTTATTGGTCAATCTCCAATTGTTTCAGGTGAATTAGGAGAAGACTTCACGTACTATTTTGCAGTTTCTGAACAGACGCCTTCTTCTGTTGGTGTTGGTGTTCTTGTAAATGGAGATGACAGCGTATTAGCGGCGGGTGGATTTATCCTTCAAATTATGCCGGGCGCACAGGAAGAAACAATTTCATTCATTGAAGATCGTTTGCAAAAAATCCCTCCTGTATCAACATTGATCGAACAAGGTCTTTCTCCAGAAGAGCTATTATATGCAGTTCTTGGGGAAGATAAAGTAAAAGTATTAGAAACTATGGATGTTCAATTTAATTGCACTTGCTCACGTGAACGTATTGAGAGTGTGTTAATTAGTTTAGGTAAAACAGAATTAGAGCAAATTCGTGAAGAAGAAGAAGAGACGGAAGTGCACTGTCATTTCTGTAATGAACGATATAAATTCTCTAAAGAAGATATTACAAGCATAATTGTGAACTTGTAATAAGGAAGTTTGGGTGGAGAATTGTTCGCTCGGATAGATTGACAAACAGGGAATTTTCTGACAAAATCTAAATATAGATAAAACCAATAAAAATACTCGGTGTTAGGAGTGACAGGAATGCGAGTGGCACAATCAGTTTCAGAATTAATCGGGAAAACGCCGATCGTTAAGTTGAACCGCATCGTAGAATCAGACAGCGCAGATGTATACTTAAAATTAGAATTTATGAATCCTGGGAGCAGTGTTAAAGATCGTATTGCATTAGCTATGATTGAAGATGCTGAAAAGAAAGGATTATTAAAAGAAGGCGATACAATCATTGAGCCAACAAGTGGTAACACAGGAATTGGTTTAGCGATGGTAGCGGCCGCTAAAGGATATAAGGCGATTTTAGTAATGCCAGAAACAATGAGTATTGAGCGTCGTAATTTATTACGTGCTTACGGTGCTGAATTAGTATTGACTCCAGGTCCTGAAGGAATGGGTGGGGCAATTCGTAAAGCGACTGAATTAGCGAAAGAGCATGGCTACTTTATACCGCAACAGTTCCAAAATCAATCAAATCCAGAAATTCATCGTTTAACAACAGGTCCAGAAATTGTTGAACAAATGGGTGATCAATTAGATGCGTTTATTGCAGGTATTGGTACAGGTGGAACAATTACTGGTGCTGGTGAAGTGCTGAAGGAAGCGTATAAAGATATTAAAATTTATGCAGTAGAACCTGCGGACTCACCAGTATTATCTGGTGGGAAGCCGGGTCCACATAAAATCCAAGGAATTGGGGCGGGATTCATCCCAGAGACATTGGATGTAAAGGTATATGATGAAATTATTCAAGTAAAAACAGAGCAAGCGTTTGAATATGCGAGAAGAGTGGCTAAAGAGGAAGGTATTTTAGTTGGTATCTCTTCAGGAGCAGTTATTTATGCAGCGACAGAAGTTGCGAAAAAATTAGGTAAAGGGAAAAAAGTACTTGTTATTATTCCAAGTAACGGTGAACGTTATTTAAGTACACCACTTTATCAATTTGAATCATAATTGAATGTGATTGAAAAGCATCCTTGAAAAAGGATGCTTTTTTCTTTTTGGATTGGAAATAGGAAAAGAGTGATTGACTAGAAAACTTCATGTAAAATAAGAGGTAGTATAATTAATTTATTTTCACTAACCTTCGAGTATAATCATTTTCTATATAAAGAGCTTATGTAGTTTGAGGTGGTTAATCTAAGAGGGTGGGATAAAAGAAGACGGGGTGTTGATATGCAACGAAGAAAATCTTTAGCGCTTTCTATTCCATATCAGTTAGATTTCTTTAAGCAATATAAATTTCTTTCTCAGGATAAGCCGCAACATATTTTGCTAGAAAGCGGACGTGGCGGTCGTTATAACATAGTGGGGTTAAACCCAGTAGCGGTAATCCAAGGGAAGGGTGAAACGTTACATATAAGCGAAAGTGGTAAGGAAACAATAAAGCGAGGGAATCCATTAGATTTAATGCAAGAATATATGGAAAAATGGAAAACAGACTACAATCCAGAGTACCCGCCGTTTCAAGGTGGTGCGATTGGCTACTTTAGTTATGATTGTATCCGTTATATCGAAAAACTCCCTTCTCTTGCAGAGGATGATCTGAATATACCCGATATATTCTTTTTATTATTTGACGATGTGTTCGTCTATGATCAAGAAGAAAAAGTATTGTGGATTATTACACATTATGTAGATAAGCATGCAGAGGCGGAAGAACGATTACATGAATGGAAGAATCTTTGGGCGGCAGAAGTGCCTGAAGTGACTATGCCGTTTGAACGTCCTGAAAAGAAAAATGAAGCGGTTGCTTTTACAGAAGAAGGCTTTATGAAGGCTGTTGAACGTATTCAAGAATATATTGGAAATGGTGATGTGTTTCAAGTAAACTTGTCGACAAGGCAAGAAAGAACTTTACAAACGCATCCGCTAGAAATTTATACAAGTCTTCGTAAAATTAATCCATCTCCATATATGGGATACTTGGAGCTTGGGGATTTTCAAATTGTTAGTGCTTCGCCTGAATTGCTAATTAAAAAACAAGGGCAAGAAGTAAGTACAAGACCAATTGCTGGTACAAGATCCCGCGGTGCGAATGAACAAGAGGATGAAGAATTAGCGAGGGAATTAATTGAGAACGAAAAGGAACGAGCGGAGCATGTAATGCTTGTAGATTTAGAACGAAATGATTTAGGGCGCGTTTGTAAATATGGCACTGTAGAAGTAGATGAATTTATGGTAATTGAAAAGTACTCACATGTTATGCATATCGTTTCTAATGTGCGTGGTGAGGTGGAAGAAGATAAGGATGCTTTCGATTTAGTGAAAGCTGTATTCCCTGGTGGAACAATTACCGGTGCCCCGAAAATACGTACGATGGAAATTATTGAAGAATTAGAACCTGTTCGACGAGGGATTTATACAGGTTCAATTGGTTGGATTGGTTATTCTGGAGATACGGAATTGAATATTGTAATTAGAACGCTTCTTGCTAAAGATGGGCAAGCGCATGTGCAAGCAGGAGCGGGAATTGTAATTGATTCAAATCCGAAAAATGAATATAAAGAGTCGTTAAAAAAGGCAATTGCTTTATGGCGTGCAAAAGAAAGTAGCGAAGAAACGGTTAGGTGAGAGAAATGATATTAATGATTGATAATTATGATTCTTTTACATTTAATTTAGTGCAATTTCTTGGAGAACTTGGACAAGAGCTTGTTATTAAGCGTAATGATGAAGTGACTATTGCAGATATTGAGAATATGAAACCAGATTTCTTAATGATTTCACCAGGTCCATGTAGTCCGAATGAAGCGGGAATTAGTATGGAAGCTATTAAATACTTTGCAGGAAAGCTTCCGATTTTTGGAGTTTGTCTTGGGCATCAATCTATTGCGCAAGTCTTTGGTGGAGAAGTTGTTCGAGCAGAGCGATTAATGCATGGGAAAACGTCGCCTATGCATCATGATGGAAAGACGATTTTCTCGGACATTCCTAATCCATTTACTGCAACGCGTTATCATTCCCTTATTGTTAAGAAAGAGACGTTACCTGATTGCTTAGAGGTAACATCTTGGACAGAGGAAGGGGAAATTATGGCGCTTCGTCATACAACATTACCGATTGAAGGTGTGCAGTTCCATCCGGAATCTATTATGACTTCTCATGGGAAAGAATTATTACAGAATTTCATTCGCAAATATAGTCCAAGCGTGGCATCATGTTAATTTACGTAAATGGTGAATATGTAGAAGCGAATGAAGCGAAAATTTCTCCTTATGACCATGGTTATTTATACGGACTTGGAGTTTTTGAGACGTTTCGTATTTATAATGGTCATCCTTTCTTGTTGGATGATCATTATAAACGTTTAATAGATGCGCTAGATACATTGCAAATCAAATGGACAATGACAAAAGATGATGTAATGCTTATTTTGAAAAATCTCTTCGTTAAGAATGAATTGGAGCATGCATATGTTCGTTTCAATGTATCGGCGGGTGTAGATGAAATAGGATTGCAAACGGAAATGTATGAAGAGCCGTCGGTTATTGTTTTTATAAAACCTTTACCAGCCCCAGGGGATATAGTGGAAAAAGAAGGGGTTGTTTTAAAACAAGTGCGAAATACACCAGAGGGTGCGTTTCGCTTGAAGTCCCATCATTATTTAAATAACATTTTAGGGAAACGCGAAATTGGAAATGTTGTGGATAAGGAAGGTATTTTCCTTACTGAAGCAGGTTATGTTGCAGAGGGTATTGTTTCGAATCTCTTTTTTGTGAAAGACAATGTTTTGTATACGCCTTCGCTAAAAACAGGGATTTTAAATGGTATCACTCGTGCATTTATTATAAAGGTTGCAGAGGAGCTTCGTATAGAAATAAAGGAAGGTTTCTTTACGAAAGATGAATTGCTTTCAGCAGATGAAGTTTTTGTAACGAATTCCATTCAAGAAATTGTTCCGCTTTATCATATAGAGGGACGAGATTTCCCGGGTAAAGTCGGAATGATTACAAAAAGGTTTATGCATCTTTATGAAATGCAGAGAGAGAAATTGTGGAGTAGAAATGAATTGCGAAGAGGAGATGTGTAATTTGAAGTGGGATTATGATTTGCGCTGCGGCGAATATACATTGAATTTAAATGAAAAGACATTAATTATGGGGATTTTAAATGTAACGCCAGATTCATTTTCTGATGGTGGGAGTTACAACGAAGTGGATGCTGCGGTGCGCCATGCGAAAGAAATGAAAAATGAAGGTGCTCATATTATTGATATTGGTGGTGAATCTACTCGCCCGGGTTTCGCTAAAGTTTCGGTGGAAGAAGAAATTAAACGAGTTGTTCCGATGATCCAGACGGTTTCGAAGGAAGTGGAATTGCCTATTTCTATCGATACGTATAAAGCAGAAGTTGCGAAACAAGCAATTGAAGCTGGTGCTCACATTATTAATGATATTTGGGGGGCGAAGGCGGAACCGGAAATTGCTGAAGTTGCAGCTCATTATGATGTACCTATCATCTTAATGCATAACCGTGACAATATGAGTTATCGTAATTTAATGGCGGATATGATTGCTGATTTGTATGACAGTATTAAAATTGCTAAAGCTGCTGGTGTACGAGATGAGAATATTATTTTAGACCCAGGTATTGGTTTTGCTAAGACGCCTGAACAAAATTTGGAAGCGATGCGTAATTTAGAACAGTTAAATGTACTAGGTTATCCAGTTCTTTTAGGCACTTCAAGAAAGTCCTTTATTGGACATGTACTAGATTTACCGGTAGAGGAACGTCTTGAGGGAACTGGAGCTACCGTTTGTCTCGGTATTGAAAAGGGCTGTGAATTTGTTCGTGTTCATGATGTGAAAGAAATGGCGCGTATGGCTAAAATGATGGATGCGATGATTGGTAAGGGGGTAAAGTAATTGGATAAAATTTATATCCATGATATGGAGTTTTACGGTTATCATGGTGTATTCCCAGAGGAAAATAAATTAGGTCAGAGGTTTAAAGTTGATTTAACGGTAGAATTGGATTTGAAACGTGCAGGAGAAAGTGATGACTTAGAGCATTCTGTCAATTATGGAGAGCTTTTTGAATTGTGTAGGAAAGTTGTCGAAGATAGAACGTATAAGCTTGTAGAGAGCATCGCTGAAAATATCGCTACAAATATATTGAAACAATATGAGAGTATTTCACGATGTACAATTAAGGTAATTAAACCAGATCCGCCGATACCAGGGCATTATCGCGCTGTAGCGGTAGAAATTACGAGAGAACGTTCATGAATAATATAGCGTACATTGCATTAGGTTCGAATATTGGAGAGCGTTATACGTATTTAACTGAAGCGATTCAGTTTTTAAATAAAAGTCCGTATATCCAAGTTGATGATGTTTCATCAGTGTATGAAACTGATCCAGTTGGCTATACTGACCAAAGTTGCTTTTTAAATTTAGTTATAAAAATTTCTACCAATTTATCACCACAAGAATTATTGAAAGTAACGCAAAAAGTAGAGAATGACCTAGGAAGAAAAAGGGAAATTAGATGGGGTCCGAGAACCATCGACCTTGACATCTTACTCTATAATCAAGAAAATATTGAAGCAGAGAATCTTATTGTTCCGCATCCGCGGATGTTCGAAAGAGCTTTTGTTATCGTTCCGTTGTTAGAAATTAATCAAGATATAAAACAAGACATTTCACGTTCACAAGTAGAAGAAATGAAAAGGCGAGAGGGAGTAACGGTATGGAAGCAGAAAAATGGGGAAGACGCATTCGTGCTTTTCGAAAGCTGAAAGGCTATACACAAGAAGGTTTTGCTAAAGAATTAGGGGTATCTGTATCTGTTTTAGGTGAAGTTGAGAGAGGGAATCGATCGCCTTCCCAAGATTTTGTAGTAGAAGTTGCTAAAGCATTAAAGGTCTCGATAGAGGAACTAATGCCAAAGTAATTATGAAGGAAGGAGTAAATCGAGTGTTAAAGATTGCAAATATTGAGATGAAAAATCCGGTTGTACTAGCACCGATGGCGGGAGTGTGTAACTCTGCATTCCGTTTAACAGTAAAAGAATTTGGTGCAGGCTTAGTTTGTGCTGAAATGGTAAGTGATAAGGCGATATTACTTAATAATAAGAGAACGTTAGATATGTTATATATCGACGAGAGAGAAAAGCCATTAAGTTTACAAATTTTTGGTGGAGAGAAAGAAACGCTTGTAGATGCTGCGAAATATGTAGATAAATATACGACAGCAGACATTATTGATATTAATATGGGTTGTCCAGTACCAAAAATCACTAAGTGTGATGCAGGAGCAAAATGGCTTTTAGATCCAAATAAAATATATGAAATGGTAGCGGCAGTTGTAGATGCTGTTGAAAAGCCAGTTACAGTTAAAATGCGTATTGGTTGGGATGAAGAACATATTTTCGCAATAGAAAATGCTAGAGCTGTTGAGCGTGCTGGTGGACAGGCAGTGGCAGTTCATGGACGTACACGAGTGCAAATGTATGAAGGAAAAGCAGATTGGGATATTATTAAACAAGTAAAGCAAGCTGTGAATATCCCGGTTATTGGAAATGGTGATGTTGAAACACCGCAAGATGCGAAGCGTATGCTTGATGAAATTGGTGTAGATGGTGTTATGATTGGTCGTGCTGCTCTTGGGGATCCGTGGATGATTTATCGTACGGTAAAGTATTTAGAGACGGGTGAATTAATGCCGGAACCAACAGTGCGCGAGAAAATTGATGTATGTATGTTGCATCTAGATCGTCTTATCGATTTAAAGAATGAAAATGTTGCTGTAAGAGAGATGAGAAAGCATGCGGCTTGGTATTTAAAAGGTGTTCGTGGTAATGCGAGTGTGCGTAATGGCATCAATACTTGCAACACACGTCAAGACCTTGCGAATGTATTAGGTGCATTTGTAGAAGAAGTAGAAGCGAAACAACAAACAATTTATGTTGGTTAATAAGGGAATGTAGAAGATTGACATTCTTCTACACACTTCCTATAATTACGTGAAAGAAAGAAGAACTGCCAGTTAGTTGCTGGCAGTTTTTCTAGTTGAGTAGAAAATGCTATACTGTATATATTGTAAAAATTAATAGAGCTGGAGTGATATCAATATCATGGATAACATGAACCACGAAGAATTAAACGACCAATTGCTTGTTCGTCGTGAAAAGCTACATAATTTACGTGAGCAAGGAATCGATCCGTTCGGTAAACGATTTGAACGCACAAATTCAACAACGGACTTAGTAAGTCTATATGGAGAATTCTCTAAAGAAGAATTAGAAGAGAAAGAAATCACTGTTTCTATCGCTGGTCGTATTATGACAAAACGCGGTAAAGGAAAAGCTGGATTCGCGCACATTCAAGATTTACACGGACAAGTTCAAATTTACGTTCGTAAAGATACTGTTGGAGATGAAGAGTACGAATTATTTACGACAGCAGATTTAGGTGACTTAGTAGGTATTGAAGGTAAAGTGTTCAAAACGAACGTTGGAGAACTTTCAGTAAAAGCAACAGGATTTACACTTTTAACGAAATCCCTTCGTCCATTACCGGATAAATACCATGGATTAAAAGATGTTGAACAACGTTACCGTCAACGTTACTTAGACTTAATTACAAGTATGGAAAGTCGTGAAACATTTGTTACTCGTAGTAAAATCATTCGTGAGATGAGAAGATATTTAGATGACAACGGTTATCTTGAAGTAGAAACGCCTATGATGCACGCGATTGCAGGTGGAGCATCTGCTCGTCCTTTCACAACGCACCATAATGCGTTAGATATGGAATTATATATGCGTATCGCAATTGAACTTCATTTAAAACGTCTTATTGTGGGTGGATTAGAAAAAGTTTATGAGATCGGCCGTGTATTCCGTAATGAGGGTGTATCAACTCGTCATAACCCTGAGTTTACGATGATTGAATTATATGAAGCATATGCTGATTATAATGATATTATGAAACTAACAGAAAATATGGTTGCTCATATTGCGAAAAAAGTATTGGGTACAACAACGATCCAATATGGTGATTATGAAATTAATCTAGAACCAGAATGGACACGTCTTCATATGGTAGATGCAATTAAGCAACACTCTGGAGCTGATTTCTGGAATCCAATGAGTGTAGAAGAAGCGCGTGAACTTGCAAAAGAACATAATGTAGAAATTAAGGATACAATGGAAGTTGGTCATATTATTAATGAGTTCTTCGAACAAAAAGTAGAAGATAAATTAATCCAACCAACATTTATTTATGGTCATCCGGTAGAAATTTCGCCACTTGCGAAAAAGAATGACGAGGATCCACGATTCACAGATCGTTTCGAGTTATTTATCGTTGCACGTGAACATGCAAATGCATTCACTGAGTTAAACGATCCAATCGATCAAAAAGAACGTTTTGAAGCTCAATTAAAAGAGCGCGAGCAAGGTAATGATGAAGCTCACATGATGGATGATGATTATATCGAAGCTCTTGAGTACGGTATGCCTCCTACGGGCGGATTAGGAATCGGTATTGATCGTTTAGTTATGTTATTAACAAATGCACCATCTATTCGCGATGTACTATTATTCCCTGCTATGCGTCATAAGCAAGACTAAGCTTTGGAGATTTCTCCAAAGCTTTTTTTATTTTACTATGAGTGATTTGAAGGAAGTGGGTTTTGATAGGGATCGTTTAGAAATTATATTTATATAGAAGAAACATGCTATTTTTATGCTTTTTTACTAAGTTAAAAATTTTATTAGAAAAACTATTGCATTTTAATAAGCGAACTGGTATATTTATATTCGTTGCCACGAGAGGTAACAAAAGAAACAAACGAAAAACAACTTATTTAAAAAAAGTTGTTGACGAAAATATAACAAAATGTTATATTGATAAAGTCGCTTCTGAGCGACGAAGTAGTTCTTTGAAAACTGAACGAAACAAACAACGTGAAACGTCAATTTTTATTTTTAGATGCTAGACAAACTAACTTTATTGGAGAGTTTGATCC
>NZ_CP031292.1:15088-15312 GCF_003355115.1 Bacillus sp. COPE52 | reverse complement strand
TGGAGCCAGCCGCCTAAGGTGGGACAGATGATTGGGGTGAAGTCGTAACAAGGTAGCCGTATCGGAAGGTGCGGCTGGATCACCTCCTTTCTATGGAGAATTGATGAACGCTGTTCATCAATATAAGTTTCCGTGTTTCGTTTTGTTCAGTTTTGAGAGAACTATCTCTCATATATAAATGTATGTTCTTTGAAAACTAGATAACAGTGTAGCTCATATTTTTT
>NZ_CP031292.1:0-15038 GCF_003355115.1 Bacillus sp. COPE52 | reverse complement strand
GGATCAAACTCTCCAATAAAGTTAGTTTGTCTAGCATCTAAAAATAAAAATTGACGTTTCACGTTGTTTGTTTCGTTTAGTTTTCAAAGTTCAACATCGCGTTTCAGCGACTTTTATAATTTAACATTTTGCGTTAAATCTGTCAACAACTTTTTTCTTTCGTTCCTGACGACGCTTATTAATTTATCATATTAATCATTTGTTCGTCAACACTTTTTAAAAAAATGCCAAAATAATTTTATCTTGGCATGATATAAAGCTTAATAACCACTAATGCAGCAACACCGGGTAGACCTAATAAACTTGTGATTGCTGCTGTACCCAAGTTAATTGGAATATGAAAATCAAAATATGTTCCTATAACATTTACGATAAAGAGTAATGCTATTCCCAAAGTAACATGAAAAAGCGCTTTTCCTATAAAACGTAACGGCTTTGAAGAAACACCAAAAACAAGAAAAATAAAAACTAGAGTAAGAATACCAACAATAACAATTGTAGAATTCATTTTCTCCCTCCTTATGAATGACCTATACACACTCATTTGTATGGGACAAGACGATAAAAAAGAACATGTATCATATAACTCCAGTCGTTTTATCTCGTTCACCTTTATTCGACAACACTTCCTTCATAAAAACCACTATTCGTTCTTTCCAAACGAAGTAACCACTAAATGTTTAACGAATAAAATAAAAGGTTCTGCTTTTTCAGCAGAACCTTTTACCATTGTTCCATTTTTACAGGGCGACGTTTTGCTTCTTTTAACAAGAAGAAATATTTTGCCTCTGCTATTTTCAAAGAACAAATTACATCTGGAGACGGCTCAACACTTTGTTCAACCATTCTCTTTTGACGTAACCATTCATTCTTTACTTTTTCTAATAGTACAATTAACTTATCGTCATACTCTTTACGCAATTTACCCTTTTTTTGAAAGAACATTTTTGTTTCTCCTCTTATACTTCTCTGCGGCCTTCTAGCGCTTTTGACAGAGTTACTTCATCTGCATATTCTAAATCTCCACCAACTGGTAGACCATGTGCAATACGAGTTACTTTAATACCTGTCGGCTTTAAGAGGCGGGATATATACATCGCTGTAGCTTCCCCTTCAATGTTAGGGTTTGTTGCCAATATCACTTCTTGCACCGTTTCATCGTGCAGTCGCTTTAAGAGTTGCGGGATATTAATGTCTTCCGGTCCAATTCCCTCCATCGGGGAAATCGCACCACGTAACACATGATATACACCTTGATACTCTTTCATTTTTTCCATCGCGATCACATCTTTCGGTTCTTGCACGACACAGACAACCGTCTGATCTCGATGTGAATCATCACAAATATAACAAGGATCACGGTCAGTAATATGTCCACATACAGAACAATACGCTAGATCTCGCTTCGCATTCACAAGTGCTTTCGCAAAACCTAACACATCGTCTTCTTTCATATCTAATACGAAAAATGCCAATCGAACCGCTGTTTTCGGTCCGATTCCTGGCAATTTCATAAAACTATCGATTAATTTTGATATTGGTTCTGGATAATGCATATATCAATATCCTCCTAGAACATTCCACCTGGTAAGTTTAAGCCTTTTGTAAATTTACCCATTGTAGAATTTGAAAGTTCATCAACCTTTTTAAGTGCATCGTTCGTTGCAGCTAGCACTAGATCTTGTAACATTTCGATATCTTCTGGATCTACAACTTCTTCTTTAATTTTCACTTCAAGAACTTGCTTATGGCCATTTGCAATTACAGAAACCATTCCACCGCCAGCTGTACCTTCAACCGTTTTTTCACCAAGCTCTTCCTGTGCTTTTGCCATGTCTTTTTGCATCTTTTGCATTTGTTTCATCATGTTATTCATATTTCCCATTCCGCCACGCATCATATTTAATTCCTCCTAATAATAGTTATTCTTTTATTTCAATAAGTTCTTGCCCTACTAATTTTACTGCTTCTTCTATGAGAGGATCTTCTTTTTGCTCTGGGCTTTCTTCAGAATCCCCGCCTTCGCGTTGTAAAAAGTCCTCACGAATTTTACCCCATTCACTTTTCGGGATAGCAATCATATTTAACTTTTTACTTAGCAATTCAAAAAGAATTTGTTCCAGCGTATCCATCGCTTCACGATTTTCACTCGCCATTTTACAATGAATCTCATATTGAAATGCTAACACATAAGTATCATCTGAAGCCGCTACTGGCTCACTATTTTCTAATAAAACAGCAAATGCCACTTTGTTATACGATTTGAGTCTTCCTAACAACTCACCCCATACGGCTTTCAATTGTTCTAATTCTTGACGCTTCGCCTGCTTCAACACTTCATTTACACGTCCAACAGGAATTTTCATACTTCCCGTTCGCATTGGTTTTGGTGTTGCACGCGTCTCTCTTACTTCAGGTTGCACGCCAGCTGGTACACCATTCTTTTTAACTTGTTCTAATTCTTTCTCCAGTTGCTGCATTCTGTTCATAACCGCTTGTAAACGATCTGCACCGTTTGCTTGCATCATAAACTGCTGACACAGTTGTACCATCACAACTTCTAAGAAAATTCGTGGATGGTTTGTCCACTTCATCTCTTGTTGCCCTTTACTAAGACTATGAATAATCTCATAGATTACTTCCGGCTGCATTTCTTCACTTAACATGCGGAATTGATCATCTACAATTACTCGTTCCAACATATGTTCTAGTTGTGGTGAAGTTTGATATAAAAGCATATCACGATAATAGTAAATGAAATCTTCCATAAATCGAACTGGATCCTTCCCTTTACTCATCATCTCATCTATGATACGTAATGCTCTTGATACATCATTTTCACGTATACATTCTACTAGGTTACCTAAATATTGCTGAGAAACAGAGCCTGTTACAGCTAAAACATCTTCTGTCGTAACTGCATCATCACTATAAGATATAGCCTGATCAATAAGGCTAAGTGCATCACGCATACCACCCTCGGCAGCACGAGCAACAATTTGTAGTGCTTCCTCTTCTACTTGCGTACCCTCATTTGTCACAACCGTCGATAATCTCTCAACAATATCATTTACTGATATTTTTCGGAATTCAAATCGCTGACATCTCGAAATAATCGTAGGTGGAATCTTATGTGGTTCTGTTGTCGCTAAAATAAAGATAACATGTCCTGGTGGCTCTTCTAAAGTTTTTAGAAGAGCATTAAAGGCACCCATAGAAAGCATGTGAACCTCATCGATAATGTATACTTTATATTCTACAGCACTTGGAGCATATTTTACTTTATCTCTTATATCTCGAATTTCATCTACACCGTTATTTGAAGCCGCATCAATTTCTAATACATCTGAAATAGATCCTTGTGTAATTCCTAAACAAGAAGGACATTCATTACAAGGTTCAGCTACCGGAGCATGTTCACAGTTAATTGCTTTTGCAAATACTTTTGCAATCGTCGTTTTTCCTGTTCCCCTCGGACCAGAAAATAAATAAGCATGTGAAACTTTCTCTTGAAGAAGGGCATTTTGCAACGTTTTTGTTACGTGCTTTTGACCGACTACATCTTCGAACTTTTGCGGTCTCCATGTTCGGTATAACGCTTGGTATGACACGAAAATACGGCCTCCCTCAAAGGTTATTATCTTATATATTATAACCCATTCTGTTTATAGATTCCAAAAGTTATTTTCCATACAAAAAACCCACCTTGTATCAAGGTGAGTTTTGTATACATATATAACTGCCGTGCACCTTCTGTCGATTACGTACCATAAGCGTTACTCAAGCAGTTAGCTCGGTTCAGGCACTCCTGCGGCACACGAGAAAACCCGCTTATTGCTGCTTCCTTCCGGACCTGACAAGGTTCACGGGGTCCCGTTGCGCAGGACCCAAACGTCAACACCACTTACTTAAGGCAGACCTTACAGCAACATAACCTCGAGAAGGGATTCGGCCTCGCTAGAGCGGATTGCGAGTATAGGGCACCGCTACCTCCCCGCTTAGCACGGCAAAGTTAAAACCAATATTCGGTTGCCTTCATTAAAGGCATTATCAGTATAACTTGTTTTTTTATAAAATGCAAATGCGTTAATTCTCGTTACTTTTCTCTAATTTTTTTATCGCTTTTCTTTTTTTACGAAGCTCTCTAAAAAAGTTTGTTAGCAACGTACCGCACTCTTCTTCTAATACACCAGTGACTACTTCACATTGATGATTAAAGCGTTCATCTGTTAAAAGATTCATTAATGTTCCTGCACATCCGCCCTTCGGATCACTTGCACCATATACAACTCGCTTCACTCGTGATAAAACAATTCCACCCGCACACATTGGACAGGGCTCTAAGGTTACATATAACGTTGCATCTTCTAAACGCCATGTCCCTAGCTTTTTGCAAGCTTCATCAATCGCTAACAACTCGGCATGAGCGATTGATCGTTGCTCAGTTTCCCTTAAATTATGAGCGACACTAATTACCTCACCATCTAACACTATGACTGCACCAATTGGTACTTCTTGTATTTCCTCTGCCTTTTTAGCCTCTTCTATCGCTAGTTGCATAAAATAAATATCTTGATCTTGTTCCATAACCTAGTCCTTTCATCACAAATAAAATAAACCTTTTTCCATTTACTACACGTGGGATAACTTTTATAAATTCAATCCACCCTAAAAGAAAAAGAGAGGGGATTACATATGAAAAACACTGCTTTGCTCATTATTGATATGATTAATGACTTTCAATTTTCCCACGGGCCCATCCTGGCAAAAAAATGCGAAACTATAACAAATCCTATTTTACAATTAAAGAAAACAATGAAAGCCTTCGGCTATCCCATAATTTATGTTAATGACCATTATCAACTTTGGAGATCTGATATTGACCAACTGATTACTCATTGTACAAATGAGTATAGTGAAAATATAATTCATAAGATTGCTCCACATTCTGATGATTACATTTTTATTAAACCACATTACTCTGCTTTTTATGAAACGCCTTTGAATTCTTTATTGGGCTATTTAAAAATAGAAAATCTGATATTAACAGGAGTTGCCGGAAATATATGTATCCTATTTACTGCTAACGATGCTCATATGAGAAATTATACACTGTATGTACCACAGGATTGCATTGCCTCTAACAATGATCAGGACAATCTGCATGCTTTAAAAATAATGGAAGCTACATTGAAAGCAAATATAATACCGTCATCTCAAATAAAAATTAATTAATACATATATCTATTTTCTAACTTTTTATATCAAATTAACCCGCTCGCTTCCCTCTTGTGCTACAATAATTCTGTTTTGTGTTTTTAGTAGTCACGGTAAATCACTGATTGAAAGGAGGAAACAGCGTGACCGGAGTACCATTTATCACGGTTGAAGGACCAATTGGTGTTGGAAAAACTTCACTTGCGAAGGAAATTTCAACTCACATGCAACTCCACTTACTAAAAGAGATTGTTGATGAAAACCCTTTTTTAGGAAAGTTCTATGAAGACATCGACGAATGGAGTTTTCAAACAGAGATGTTCTTTCTTTGTAATAGATACAAACAACTAGAAGACATTAACATAAAGTATTTGAATCAAAGGAAGCCAGTAGTAGCAGATTATCATATATTTAAAAATTTAATTTTCGCATCCCGTACATTAAAAGATTCTCAATATGACAAATACATGCAAATCTATCGTATCCTTACACAAGATATGCCTGTACCAAATGTCATCGTTTATTTAACAGCTAGCCTGGAAACCTTACAAAAACGAATCGCAATGCGCGGAAGAGAATTCGAAAAAAATATGGATCCAAATTACTTACTACAGCTCACAAAAGATTACGAAACAGCAATGGATACTTTTAAAAAGGACCATCCAGATATCCCAGTGTTGAAATTTAACGGAGATGATATGGATTTTGTACAAAATCCCGATGATTTAAACGTCATCCTATCCACCCTTCAAAATACTCTCTTAAAGGAGTCGAAATAATAATGAATTTAAGGCAAAAATATGATATACCGAATGATGCAGTAATTACTATCGCCGGAACAGTAGGTGTCGGAAAATCAACTATGACAACTGCACTAGCTAACGCTTTAGGTTATCGCACATCATTTGAAAAAGTAGATTCTAATCCATATTTGGACAAGTTCTATGCCGATTTCACACGCTGGAGCTTCCACTTGCAAGTATACTTCTTAGCAGAACGATTTAAAGAACAAAAGAGAATTTTTGAATACGGTGGTGGTTTTGTTCAAGACCGTTCTATCTATGAAGACACTGGAATTTTCGCAAAGATGCATCATGAAAAAGGTACAATGACGGAAACTGATTATGAAACATACAAAGGTTTATTTGATGCTATGGTCATGACTCCTTACTTCCCTCATCCAGACTTATTAATTTACTTAGAAGGTTCTTTCGATGATATTGTAGACCGTATTCAAGAACGCGGACGCCCGATGGAGCAGCAAACACCAATTGAGTATTGGAAAGAGATGCACGGACGTTACGAAAACTGGATTAACAACTTCAATTCATGCCCTGTTTTACGATTAAACATTAATGAATACGATATTTTAAAAGATGGCGATTCAATCGAACCAATCATTAAAAAAATTGGCCATTTCTTAAAACAAACACGTAAACTTGTAAAATAAAAAACCCGTGCATATGCACGGGTTTTCCTATTAAATTACTTCTTCTTTGTTGGAGCAATAATTTCACTCTCAGGTTTTCCAGCGTTAATACGCTGACGAACAGTACTTGTACTAATGTCATATGTTTCAGCAATCTCTTTAACAGTCATTTCTTTCCCGTTAATCACTGCCGTTAGTACTTTACCTGTACGTTTTGGAGCTGCTTCTTTCTTTACAGCTGGTTTTTCAACCTTTTTTGGCGCCTCTACTTTTGTCGTAGCTTGCTTTACATCACAAGTACAACCACAAAGTTTACGGAATGTATCATCGCTTATAATGCGCGATACATTTGCACCACTGTTTAAAATTCTATTGTTCTTACAGACAGGACATTGTACATAATATAAAGTTTTTCCATCTAAAGGAAACGTTTGTATAATAAGATCCATGTTGACTCCTTTCATATCTATGAAGATAATCATCGGAATATGAGTGTGTAATAAGGACAAAATCGCCTTACACCATACTTTATGATTGGTTTTAAAATAAAAACTCGTTACGTGTTGGTAACGAGTTCTCCAATCTCCACTTATATGCGCTGTTGTCAATTATATCTGGAGGAGGTAGAGGGATTCGAACCCCCGCGCGACTCTCGCCGCCTGTCGGTTTTCAAGACCGATCCCTTCAACCAGACTTGGGTATACCTCCATATTGACATCAAATATAATATCAAAAGAAAAACAGTTAGTCAACCCTACTAAAATAAATTATGAGGAAAGGAAAATTTTACTTTCCCCCTCCTACATTACAGTACTGACAACGCTCATAATTACCAATCACTCATACCGATGAATGTTTAAATTTACTTAATAACTGTTTTTCCTCCCATATAAGGGCGAAGAACTTCTGGAATTATAATTGTACCATCTTCTTGTTGGTAGTTCTCTAAAATAGCTGCAACCGTACGTCCAATTGCAAGACCAGATCCATTTAATGTATGAACATGTTCTGGTTTTCCGTTTGGCTCACGGCGGAAACGGATATTTGCACGTCTCGCTTGGAAAGCTTCAAAATTACTACAAGAAGAAATTTCACGATATGTGCCATAGCTTGGAATCCATACTTCAATATCGTATTTCTTCGCTGCTGTAAATCCTAAATCGCCTGTGCACATGCTCATAACGCGATATGGCAACTCTAATAATTGTAACACGCGTTCTGCATCATTTGTTAATTTTTCTAACTCTTCATAAGAATCTTCTGGTTTTACGAACTTCACAAGCTCTACTTTATTGAACTGATGTTGACGAATTAAACCACGTGTATCGCGACCAGCTGAACCTGCTTCAGAACGGAAGCAAGAGCTAAATGCAGCATATCTTATAGGCAATTGCTCTTTATTTAAAATCTCATCACGATGCATATTCGTTACAGGTACTTCTGCTGTTGGAATTAAGAAGTAATCTTCACTTTCAATACGGAATGCATCTTCTTCAAACTTCGGAAGTTGTCCTGTTCCTGTCATACTTGCACGGTTTACCATATACGGAGGTAACACTTCTTCATATCCATGCTCGTCAGTATGAAGATCAAGCATAAAACTAATTAAAGCACGCTCTAATCTTGCGCCTGCACCTTTGTAAAATACGAAGCGGCTTCCTGTTACTTTCCCAGCACGCTCAAAATCTAAAACTCCTAAATCTGTAGCAAGATCCCAATGTGGTTTTGGTTCAAAAGCAAATTCCTTCACTTCTCCCCAAGTACGCGCTACTACATTATCATCCTCTGTTTCACCAACTGGAGCAGATTCATGAGGAATATTTGGAATAGATAACATTAATCTTTCTAAGTCTTCTTCAACTGTACGAAGTTCATTATCAAGATCTTTTACTTTTTCTCCAACTTCACGCATTTCTAAAATTAAAGCTTCTGCATCTTTCTTTTCACGCTTTAATACTGAAATTTGTTGAGACACTTCGTTACGTTTACTTTTTAGTTCTTCTGTTTGAACAAGTAATTCTCTTCTTCTCGTATCAAGCTCTTCAAAACGACCAAACTCCGTTAAATCTTCGCCTCTATGCTGCAATTTTGCTTTTACTTCTTCAAAGTTCGTACGTAATAATTTAATATCAAGCATTATATACTCCTCCTTTTATTTTATAAAACACAAAAAACTCCCGTCCCTATACAAAGGGACGGGAGTTAACCCGCGTTGCCACCCTAGTTGAAAGCATTACTACTTTCCTCTCAAGTAGAAATAACGGCTCTTCACCGGGAATGTTTACTAATCATAAAGATATTCCACATTCCATTCCAGGATGGATTCACAAACTGTTTCTATCGATTTCCACCAACCATCGACTCTCTATAAGAAACGACATTTGTTACTACTTCCTATCAACACGCTTATTTTATAAAATTGTTACCATCAATTTACTATAATCTTATACAAGTTGCAAGTTACTTACACAACTTTTTTCATTTTAGCTTCTTTTACCATTTCGACAAAGTATGCTGTCACACGATGATCATCCGTTAATTCTGGATGGAATGAAGCAGCTAAAAACTGATCTTGTCTTACCGCTACCATTCGATCGCCGTGCTTAGAAAGTACTTCAACGTTATCAGCAACATCTACAACATACGGAGCACGGATAAATACACCAATAAAGTCTTCCCCCACACCTTTCATTGAAAGTGCGGCTTCAAAACTATCTTTTTGGCGTCCAAACGCATTGCGTTCAACTGTAATATCCATAGCACCAATATGTGCTTCTTCATAGCCAATAAGTGTTTTCGCAAGAAGAATCATACCTGCACATGTACCAAACATTGGTTTACCAGACTTCGCAAATGTACGAAGTGGTTCCATGAAAGCATACTTATCAATAAGACGACGCATTGTTGTACTTTCACCGCCTGGTAAAATAAGACCATCAATCTCTTCAAGTTGCTCTATACGCTTTACAACAACAGCTTCTGCACCACTTGCTTCAACTGATTTTACATGCTCACGAACTGCACCTTGAAGACCTAGTACACCGATTTTCACCATTTTAAAGTTCTCCTTCAATTACCATCCACGCTCTTGCATGCGTTGTTCTGGTAATAACGTTGAAATTTCGACACCTTTCATTGCATTACCCAATCCTTTAGAAAGGCTTGCAATTAGTTCGTAATCTTCATAATGAGTCGTCGCTTCAACGATTGCACGTGCAAATTTCTCTGGGTTCTCTGATTTGAAGATACCAGATCCAACAAATACACCATCAGCACCAAGTTGCATCATTAACGCTGCATCTGCTGGTGTTGCTACACCACCTGCTGCAAAGTTTACAACTGGCAAGCGACCAAGGCGTTTAATTTCAAGTAGTACTTCATAAGGAGCACCAGTATTTTTTGCATATGTCATTAACTCATCTTCACGTAGACTTGCAACTTGACGGATTTCTGCATTGACTTGGCGCATATGACGCACTGCCTCTACAATGTTTCCTGTTCCTGGCTCACCTTTTGTACGAAGCATAGATGCACCTTCTGCAATACGACGTGCAGCTTCTCCGATATCACGGCAACCACATACAAACGGAACTGTGTAATCACGTTTATTTAAATGGTATACTTCATCAGCAGGAGTTAATACTTCACTCTCATCGATATAGTCTACCCCTAATGATTCTAATACACGTGCTTCTACAAGATGACCGATACGGCATTTTGCCATAACCGGAATTGACACCGCACCCATAACTTCTTCAACAATCGTTGGGTCTGCCATACGAGAAACGCCACCTGCTGCACGAATATCTGCTGGTACACGCTCTAATGCCATAACGGCAACTGCGCCTGCTTCTTCTGCAATCCTTGCTTGTTCAGCGTTAACTACGTCCATAATAACGCCGCCTTTTTGCATTTCTGCCATTCCACGTTTTACACGTTCTGTCCCTGTTACATTTGTCATGTACAAAAACCCCCCTAGGTGAATTGCTTTCCCCCGTTAAAGGCGAAAATTAAGAATACTCTTACATTCTACCATTAACTATCAGATGCTTGTCTACTACTTTTTCATAAAGTGGGTATGAAAAATGGGAATAAGAAAAAGCTCCTACAATGAGGAGCTTTTAAAACCAACCTTTTACTGTATCAACAGCACTATTCCATATACCACTAAAGAAAGAGCCGATTCCGCGCATAGAACGAGTAAACCAGTTTGCTTCTTCCACTGCTGATGTTGTTACAAGATCTACTTGTAATGACTTACCAGATAAAAATCCAGGGTCATTCGTATCTTTTGGTGTAATTACCATCTGACCAAGTGCAACACCCTTTTTAATAGGTGCTTCTTGTCCCTTACTTGCTTCTTTAAATTCTGTTTTATAAACATCTTTACTTCCTTTTGGCACTGGAAGTGAAACAACTTGTTTTGTTTGAACTGCTACATCTTTATCTTTTGCATTTCCTACTCTTACTGTTTCTTGTCCTTTTACTGAAGAATCTTTTTTATACATTTGCTTCATTTCAAAGTTAGCAAATCCATAATCATATAACTTCTTCGTTTCATCAAAACGTGCTGTATGAGAACTTGTTTTAATAACTACAGAAATAAAACGCATACCGTTTCTTTCAACCGTACCAGTGAAGCAATCACCGGCTTCTGGAGTTGATCCTGTTTTCAGGCCGTCTACGCCATCGTATTGCTTAACTAAACCTTTTAACATCCAATTCCAGTTATCCATATTAATCGGGTATTTTCCACCCTCTTGGAATACTTTTTTAGGGATTTTTGCTGTATCTAATGTTTTGGGATAATCCTTAATAAGATGTTGCGCTAAAATTGCGACGTCCCTTGCAGACATTTTATTTTCTTCATCCGGTGTTGTTCCTTCGGGATGCTGTCCTTTTAAATCTTTGTTCGTTAGGCCTGTAGAATTTACAAATTTATAATTTTTCAATCCCAACTCTTTTGCCTTATCATTCATCATCTTTACAAAATTAACTTCTTTTCCTGCCACTGCTTCACCTAGAGCAATTGTTGCTCCATTAGCGGAATAAATCGCCATCGCTTCGTATAACTCTTTTACCGTATAAGAACCACCATTTTCTAGTGGAACATTTGATAATGAACGATCCTGTGAAATCTTATGCGCATATTCAGAAACCTTAATCTTTTGATCCCACTTAAGTTTTCCTTTATCCACTGCTTCATGAACTAAATATTCACTCATCATTTTTGTCATACTAGCAATTGATAATAACTCATCTGCATTCTTTTGATATAAAATTTTCCCAGAATTCGCTTCTACTAAAATTGCCGCACCTGCTTCAATGTTTAGAGCGGCTCCTGTTTCAGCCGATGCATTGCTATATGGTAACAGCATGCTACAAGCTAGTGTAAGCACCGTTACCAAAGCCATGAATCTTTTGCAAAACATACCTTTCACTTTTGCTACCCCCAATATCTATGTACTCACATAACCGTTATTCTAACATAATCAAAAAAAAATAGACAGAGATATCAAATCTCTATCTATTTACATATAAGACATTATAATGAGTAGTTTGGAGCCTCTTTTGTAATTTGTACATGATGAGGGTGGCTTTCACGTAAACCAGCACCTGACATGCGAATGAACTGTGCATTCTCACGTAAGAATTCTAAATCCTGTGCTCCACAATATCCCATACCTGCACGTAATCCACCAACTAATTGATGAACTGTATCTGCTAAAGGTCCTTTATATGGTACGCGTCCTTCAATACCTTCTGGAACAAGTTTTTTGTTTCCTTCTTGGAAGTAACGATCTTTACTTCCTTTTTCCATCGCTCCAACAGAACCCATACCACGATATACTTTAAATTGGCGACCTTGGTAAATTTCAGTTTCTCCAGGGCTTTCAGCAACACCAGCAAACATACTACCTAGCATAACAACGTGTGCTCCTGCTGCTAAAGCTTTAACCATATCACCAGAGTACTTAACACCGCCATCAGCAATAACTGGAATACCGTGTTTACGAGCTTCTGTTGCACAATCATAAACTGCTGTTAATTGTGGTACACCAACACCAGCTACAACGCGTGTCGTACAAATAGAACCTGGTCCAATACCAACTTTAACTACGTTTGCACCAGCCTCGATTAATGCTTTCGTTGCTTCAGCTGTAGCAACATTTCCAGCGATAATATTTAGTGCTGGATATTTCGCACGAACTTCTTTTACCTTTTCAATAACACCTTTAGAATGCCCATGAGCTGTATCAAGTACAATTGCATCTACGCTAGCTTTTACTAATGCATCGATACGAAGCATAGCATCAGCCGTTACACCAACAGCCGCTCCAACTAATAAGCGTCCTTGCTTATCTTTAGCAGAGTTTGGGAATTCAATTACTTTTTCAATATCTTTTATTGTAATAAGCCCTTGTAATACACCGTTATTATCAACAAGAGGGAGCTTTTCAATTTTATACTTTTGTAGGATCTTTTCAGCTTCTTCCAGTGTAGTACCAACTGGAGCTGTAATTAACTGTTCTTTTGTCATTACGTCAGAAATTTTGATTGAGTAGTCTTGGATGAAACGCATATCACGGTTGGTAATAATACCAACTAATTTTCGCTCATCTAAATTATTTACAACTGGTACACCTGAGATACGATATTTTCCCATAAGATGTTCTGCATCATATACTTGATGTTCTGGAGTTAAGAAGAAAGGATCTGAAATAACGCCGCTTTCAGAGCGCTTTACTTTATCAACTTGCTCTGCCTGTTGCTCAATAGACATATTCTTATGAATAATTCCTAAACCGCCTTGGCGAGCCATTGCAATAGCCATGTCAGCTTCTGTTACTGTATCCATTCCTGCACTAATTAACGGGATGTTTAGCTGTAAGCTTTCAGATAAAACTGTTTTAACACTTACTTCTCTTGGTAATATATCTGACCTCGCTGGTACAAGTAATACATCATCAAAAGTCAAACCTTCTTTAACAAATTTAGATTCCCACATAATTGTTCCCCCCATGATACCAGAAATTATTATTAGTAGCTTATCAATTGGTTAAAATACTGTCAAGGACGTATATATATGTTAGAATTTTTAGACAATAAAAGGAGCGTAATATATGCATCAAACACATTGTACTTGGCAGCAATTAAGTTTCTTTTTTTCATCTCAAAATGTACAACGTTATCTTGCCCGTTGTTATGAAAAATCCTCCATACAAGATGCTGAAAAAAAAAGTTTTGAAAACTGTTATCCCTTTATTTACTACTTAGAACACGGGAAAAATTATTACGAATTATATAAGGCGGCCCCTTTTTCGATTCAACCAATGTTGTTATTTTATGGAATTAGCCAACTATTTAAAGCTTGCTTGTTAACTATTGATCCTAACTACCCAGAATCAACTACTGTTTTAGCTCATGGCGTTACAACTCGTAAACGAAAAAAACAGGGGTATCAATTTTTAGAAGATGAGGTGAAAATACAGAAAAACGGATTATTTACTCACGTTGCAGAACAACTGTTTCACATGAAACACTTAGAAGCGGAGAAGTTTAATATGTTAGAGCTGATGGGGAATATTCCTGAATTACAAAATTTGTTTCGTTATAGTCAAAAAGTATCAACTTTATATAAGATCGATTCAACAAATAAAAATGAGCTCTCCTTTTCAGTCAATATATTAGATCGATTACATATGACTAAAGAGCGATTTTCTCGTTACATCGAAACAACTTGTAAACATTTATCGATACAACACGTAGCTGAGAAAAATTGTGAATCGAATGTGTTTTTTTCGGCGCCTATTCAATCGTGGAATCCTATGTATAGTACTCCTTTATACTATGAGTACCTTACTAATACTTATTACTTACCACTTACGACTAATCCTAGAAATTCTAAACCCATTTTACCTGAGCTCCTCGTTCATTACTTATTGCTCTATAATTTAAGCATGATTTCTAGGTATGAAACTGATTGGTGGTATGACTTACTTGGTAGTTATGGATCTGAAGATTATCCATTTATTTATCAATTCCTTAATATTTCTGCCCAAAAAATACCTTACTATATTTCAGTATTTTTACTATCAGAATCTAATCTATTTCATGGGAAATAAAAAAACACGAGTCAAAGACTCGTGTTTTAGTTGCTTGGCGACGTCCTACTCTCACAGGGACAAGGTCCCAACTACCATCGGCGCTAGAGAGCTTAACTTCCGTGTTCGGTATGGGAACGGGTGTGACCTCTCTGCCATCATCACCAAACTATGAAGGCATATTCCTTCAAAACTAGATAACATTTGCTACATATTATATGGTTAAGTCCTCGATCTATTAGTATTCGTCAGCTCCACATGTCACCATGCTTCCACCTCGAACCTAT